>CAWGJT010000016.1:0-35680 GCA_963822965.1 uncultured delta proteobacterium | reverse complement strand
ACGACCGGCGCGATCCTTCCCGCCTCGAGCAGCTCGAGCAGCGCGGCGTGTGTCTCTTCGCCGACCTCGCGCGGGAAGGGGCTGAAGCCGGCGTCTCGAAGGCCCGGAACCTCTCGCGACTGGTAGGCCATCATGACTCCTACCAGGGAGAAGTTGCCCTTGGCGACGGGCCGAGGCGGAAGGCCGGCCTCGCCCGCCTCGATGCCGGAGGAGAACCCGGCGACCAGGTACTGCCCTTCGTGGGCCACGCAACGCCAGGAAGGCAGGGCCACCGGCCCGCCGACCAGATCGCAGACGACGTCGACCCCGCGGCCGCCGGTCGCCTCGAGCACCTCGGCGACGAAGTCACCGGCTCGGTAGTCGATGGCCCGCTCGGCCCCGAGCCGCTCGCAGAACGCGATCTTCTCCGGAGAGCCGGCCGTCGCGAATACCCGCGCCCCGGCCGCGGCCCCCAGCTGGATCGCAGCCGAGCCCAGCCCGCCGGCGCCGGCGTGGACGAGCAGGGTCTGCCCGCTCCGAAGGCGGGCCCTGCGAAAGAGTGCCAGGTGCATGGTGTGGAACGGGATGAAGAAGGCCGCCGCCTCCGCATCGTCGAGGCTCGCGGGCGCGTCGAAGAGCGAGGCGTCGGGTGCGTAGGAACGCTCCGCGAGGGCACCGAAGCCGCCGAGACCCGTCGAGACCACCCGCCGTCCGAGCCATTCCTCCAACCCCGGCCCGACCGCCTCGACGACGCCGCACAGATCCATGCCCAGGGTGAAGGGCAGAGCCGGATCGATCGTCGGGTAGCGCCCATGGCACATGTCGACGTCGTTGAAGTTGAGAGACACCGCGGACACCCGGACCGCGACGAGCCCGGCGCCGGGCGGCGCCAGCTCGGGAAGCGTCACCGACCTCAACGCCTGCTCGGGCGGTCCGTGCTGCACGACCTGCCAGGCTCTCAACGCGTCGATCTCCTCGGGCTGTCGGCGCGCGGCCCATGCCGTCCCGGGAGGCGGACGGGCGCGAGACACGAATCGTAGAGGATCTCGGGCGTGCCGGGCTGCGGCCTCGATCGTCCGGCCTACGACCCGGCGGCATCGGCGGTCACCGCGGCGCGGGGATTCTCGGTCTCGCGCTCATGCCCTGCAGACCCCGCCCCAGGAGGTTCTCGACCGCCGCCTTGATCCGGAAGGCGCGGCTCATGGTGCCGTGGCGAGCCATCACGCCTTCCCGAAATCCGCGGCGCTGGGAGACCCGCTGGTACCAGGCGAACAAGGTGGGGAAGCTCCGCTGGAAGGGATAGCCGCACTCGTGGATGCGGAGCACCTTGATCGACCAGATGATGTCGGCGGCCGAGAAGGTGTCTCCGGTCAGGAAGGGCCGGCGGTCGCTCGCGAGCAGGGCGTCCAGGTGCGCATAGCCCTCCTCGAGGGCCGATAGGTGCTCCCGATAGGTCTCGTCCTCGATCTCGTCTCGATCGTATCGGCGGTAGAAGTCCATCAGCTTCTCGGGTGAGTCCTCCACCTCCAGCGCGTCCAGGGCGCGCTCGGCCCGGGCGCCCAGCTTGCCGAGCCGGCCGAGGCCCCAGCGGAACGAGACGTAGCGAACCGAGACGTGCAGCCTGTCCGGGGCCGGAGCGCCGCATTCCCCCAGGGGGCAAGGGATTTTCCGGCAGGGGGTGGATTCCGCCCGACACAAGCGCTCGTCCCAGACCACATGCGGGAGGTCGAGGAGGATCGCTCGTGCACCGGCTCGTGGCCCGGCTTCTGATGTCTGCAATCTCGATGGCTCTGCTCGTGCCCGCGGCCGCGTCTGCGGGCTCGCTGGTCGGCACGTTCTCGGGCAACGACTTCTACAGCGAGGGGAACGATCGCTGCGCGGTCTGCGAGATCCTGGGCGAGCCCGATCTGGTGCTGATCGAGCGCGCGCCCGGGGAAGACGACGGAAGCCTCTTCCAGGTGAGCTTCGACGACGAGACGAGCGGGGCCTGGAGCAACCGGGGCGCCGAGATCGAGCCGCGCTACTTCGTCGTGAAGGCGGGCCCGAACTTCGCGCTGTTCGAGGTGATGGATCCCTCGGGTGAGACGTGGGACACCCTCGACATCCCGAACCCCGGCTGCCAGCTCCCGGCGCTCTCACACCTGAGCTTCTACGGCCGGGTTCCGGAGCCGTCGACCGGGCTCCTGCTCGGCCTCGCCCTGGCGTTGGTCCTCCGGCCGCGCGCTCGCCGGCACGCCGCCGATCGCTGAGGCACCGGGTCCCTGCCGTGGCCCGCTCGGCGCCTCGTGCGTCGAGCTCGGCCCGGGCTCAGTCCTCGGCGCACCAGACGCGCAGGCTCGAGCTGCAGGGCACCAGGACGGCGGTCCACGGCGAAGCCGCCGGCGTCGGCGGACTCGGGCTCGTCAGATCGCCGAACGCCAGCCGGGCTCCGAAGCCCGTTCCCGTGGTCGTGCTCCAGCCGCTACAGCGCAGGGACGGGTCGCTCAGGGTCGTGCCGACCTCGAACCAGCCCGGGACGTCGATCGGCGCCCCCGTGCCGAGGCTCAGGCCGAGGCTCTCGTCGTAGATCCGGCTCGAGGGATCGACGAGCTCGAAGAAGCTGGCGAAGTGAAAGCCCGGCGCGCACACGCCCGGGGCGCCCGCGGCGCTCCCCGGGTAGGACCCCGACGTCACGTAGTAGCGCCGCCGGTCCACCGAGCTGCAGAGCGCGTCGTCGCACAGGTTGCTGCCGCCCGCCCGCCCGAGCAGCACCGAACCGGTGGCGTTGGCGGTGAAGACGTTGCCGCTGTAGAAGGAGCTCTCGTCGCTGAAGCGGATGCCGTAGCCGGCGTTGCCCACGATGCGGCAGTCGCGCACCAGGGAGGTCTGGTTCACGTCGAATCCATCGCCACCGCTTCCGAGGGCGTTCACCGACTCGATCACCGCGGAGCCGCCGATGTCGATCGCGTCGCCTCCCATGGAGCTGACGCTGCCGTTGCGGATCGTGATGGCCGAAGCGCCCGACTCGCCCCGAATGCCCGTCCCGCTGCCGGTGGCCGGGCCCTGGATCACGAAGCCGTTCAGGTCGATGGTGACCACGCGCACGCCGGCGCCGATCACGATGGCATCCGCCGAGCCGGGTTCCAGGCTCGAGGTGAGCAGGTAGCTCCCCGGCGCGCCGATCCGGACGGGAAAGCCCGATGCATCGCCGGCAAAGCAGCCGCCGCCGGTCGCGCACGCTTGGTTGATCTCGAGCCGGCCGTCGCCCGCATGCCCCGACGCCGGGACGCCCAGGACGAGAAGAGGCGCGCCGAGGAACGACAGCAGCAGGATCGGGAAGCGGAGCGCCTTGGACATGCAAGCATCCTCGCGGGTCTCGTGGCACGACGTCAGCGACTCGCGGGACGCCCCGCCGTCCACGTCTCAAGGGCAGCTGGTGGTGGCGTTGCAGGAGTTGGCGCCGAGGTCGACGCCGGCGCTCACCGTGCCGCCGGCGTTGTTGCTGATCGTGTTCTCGCGCCAGGCGGTGCTGCTGCCCGCGTCGAGGCCGAAGCCCGCGTTCGAGCGCAGGTCGTTGCCCTGCACGAGGTCGTGGGAGGAGACGCTCACGCCGTGGCTGCCGTTGCCCGTGGCGGCGTTGTCGCTGACCAGGCCCTGGGAGGGCACCACGATTCCGCTGCCGCCGTTGCCCTGGGCGCTGCTGCCTCGGATCAAGAGGGATCCGCTGGCCGCTCGGAAGCCATCCTGGCCGTTGCCCTCGGCAACGCTGTCGAAGAAGAGCATTCCGCCGCCGTTGACGAAGAAGCCGTTGTCGTGGTTGCCCGAGGCGAGGCATCGCTCGACGACCCCAAAGGGGCTGGTGAAGATGCCGTCGGCACCGTTCCGGCGGGCGACCGAGCCGGTGACGATCGAGTAGCTGCGCACGTGGATGCCTCGGAAGCCGTTGGCCTCGGCCACCAGGTCGTGCACCTGGGATCGCACGTCGACGAAGACCCCGATGTCGCCGAAGCCGCGCACCCGGCCGTTGCGAACGACCAGTGCCTCCTCGGAGCCGAGGATGCCGATCCCCGTTCCGGGAGAGCAGCTCACGGTCGAGCCGGTGCCCGTGCAGATCACCGGGCCGACCACCTCGAATCCGTTCAGGTCGAGGGTCGCGCCGGCGGTCAGGAGCTCGATGCCGTTCTTGTCGGGGTCGCTGACGCTCAGGTTGCCCGTCAGGCGGAAGCTGCCGGAGCCCAGCGTGACGGGGAAGCCCGGTGCGTCACCCGCCACGCAGCCGGTCGCGGTGGCACACGCCTGGTTGATCTCGAGCACGCCGTCGCCCGCATGCGCGCCCGACGCCAGCGCGACGCCCAGCAGGGCCGCCAGGAGCGCCCCACAACGCCGCCTCACGGGCATGCCCCGGTGCCGTTGCAGGAGTTCGCGCCGAGGTCGATGCCGCCGCTCACGCTGCCGGCCGGGGGCGTGGCGCGCAGCACGCTCTCCCGGTAGCTCGCGTCGGCCGCGAGCTCCAGTGCGAAGCCCGAAGTGTCCGCGGTCGCGAGAACGCCCTGCACCGCGGAGCCGGCGCCAACCGAGATGGCACTGCCTTCGTTGCCGCCCGCAAGACTCGCGCTGACCCGGTTCGCAGCCCCTGCCTCGATTTCGTTGTCTTCGTTCCCGCTCGCCATGCTCTCGTGGACCACGCAGCCGCTGCCCGTGTTGACGCCATCGTCCCCATTGTTCGTCGCCACGCTCCGCATCACGGACGAGCCGCTGTCGAGCTGGATGCCGTCGAATCCGTTGCCACTGGCGATCACGCGCTCGACGAGAGAGCCGCCCAGGGCCTGGATGCCGTTGCCGGCGTTCTGCCAGGCCACGATCTCGCGCATCAGCGAGTGCGTGCCGACCCGCACGCCCGAGCCCCCGTTGGAGCGCACGATCAGTCGGCGGATCGTCGCGTGGTTGCCCGTACGGACGCCCTCCGAGGCGAAGCCGGAGACCCGGCCGTTCCAGACGCGGACGTCGCTTCGGCTCTCGGCATCGATGCCTCGGCCGCTGCCGGCGGGCAAGCAGCTGATCAGTGTCCCGAAGTTGATGCAGCTCACCGGCCCCGTGACGCCGAAGCCGTTCAGGTCGATCGCTACCGAGCTCGCCCCCACCTCGATCGCGTCGAGGTCCGGATCGCTGACGCTCAGGGGACCGGTGAGCACGTAGCTGCCCCTCCCGACCGTGACCGGAAAGCCCGGTGCGTCCCCGAGGCCGCAGCCGGTATGGACCGCGCAGGTCTGGTTGATCTCGACCCGGCCGTCGTCGGCCCGGGTGGATCCCGCCGCGACCCACGGTGCGAGGAGCGCCGCGAGGGCTGCGAGTCGCCTCCGACGGCCACTCATGGACACGCCGCCACGCCATCGCAGGCGTTGGAGCCGGCGTCCACGCCGCCCAGCACCGTCCCGCCGCCGTTGGCGCTGATCGTGTTCTCGCGGTAGCCGGCCCGGGGGAACATGGAGATCCCGAAGCCGCCGTTCCCTTGCACCGCGTTGCGCTGCACCGCCGAGCCGTTCGAGGCGTTGATGCCGAGCCGGCCGTTGCCGGCGCTCACGTTCCCCGAGACCACGCTGCCGAGGCTCGCGACGATGCCGTCGAGCTCGTTGTCGGCCGCCACCCCGCCGTGCGACACGCTGCCCGTCTGGGTCCCGATGCCGCTGCCGCCGTTGCCGCGCGCCGTGGTGGCGACGACCACGGATCCGATGCCGATGCTGCTGGCCCCGCCGCCGTTTTCCTCCAGCGTGCAGCCGTCCATCACCGTGCCCGGTCCCGCGAGGATGCCGAGGCCCTGGTTGCGGCGGATCCTCGTCGCGCTGACGATCGCGCTCGCTCCCAGCTGGGCTCCGAAGCCTCGGTTGCTTTCCAGCAGCAGGTCGCGCAGGCGCGCGCGGTCGCCCGCCACGACGCCGTCGCTGCCGAAGCCCCGGACGCTGCCCCCGGCGACGGCCCCGCGGTCCGCGAGCGAGATCCCGTTGCCGATGGAGGCGGGCGCGCAGCCGAGCGTCGGCCCGGCGCCCGTGCAGGTGACCGGTCCCCGCACCTCGAAGCCGTTCAGGTCGATCGTCACGCCGTCGGCGACGGCATAGATGGCGGGGGTGTCGGTGGCGGTCACCAGCAGGTCGCTCGTGAGCACGTAGGCCCCCGGCTGCGCCAGCGTCACCGGGAAGCCGCCGAGGTCCCCCGCAAAGCAACCGTCCGCTGCGAGCGCGCAGGCCTGGTGGATCTCCAGCGCGCCGTCCGCGGCGTGCGCGCTGCCCGTCGGGCTCGCGATCAGCGCAAGCAGAGCCACGCAGAGATCCTTCCTCGGCGCGTGCCGGCGCGTTCGGCGTCTCATGGACAGCTCGCCGCGCCGTCGCACACGTTGGCGCCCAGGTCGACCCCTCCCAGCACGGTGCCGGCACCGACTCCGTTCTGGTCCACCACGGTCTCCCGGTAGCTGCTGGCCCCGAGCGTGAGGTGCAGCCCGTAGTCACCGGGCCCCGTGCCGTTCTCGTAGACGGCGCTGTGCTGGATGGCGGCGATGAGGACCGCCCGGACGCCCATTCCGCCGTTCTGCGACACCGCGCTCTCGCTCACGAGCACGGCCGAGCCGGCGGAGATGCCGTCGCCCTCGTTGGCGTGCACCGCGCAGGTCCGGACGACGCTGCCGGCCGCTGCCACGATGCCGTCGCCGCCGTTGACCGCGGCCGTGCTGCGGAAGAGCGTGCTGGCATTGCCGACCGCGAGCCCGTCCGCCCGATTCTCCCGGGCGACGCTGCGGGAGACGACCGAGTAGGCGCCCGTCGCGATGCCGGCTCCCGCGTTCGCGAAGGCGATCGCGGCCTCGACCCGGGCGCGATCACCCGTCGCGATCCCGTCCCCGCCGTTCGACTCGGCGGTGACGCCCCCGACCGACCCGTCGTCGCCCAGGACGACGCCTCCGTCCGCGAAGCCGCGAACGACGCCGTCGTCCACCCGTACGCGCCGGTGCGCGCCGGCCTCGATCCCGCGCCCCGCCGTGCCCGCGAAGGTGCAGGCCAGGCCCGAGCCCGATCCGCTGCACGTGACGGGCCCCGCGACCTCGAAGCCCCGGAGGTCGATCGTCACGTCGTCCGACGTCACCGCGATGGCGTGCAGCGCCGCGTTCGCTACGGCGATCCCGCTCGTCAGCTGGTAGTGGCCGGGGCTCGAGATCGTGACCGGGAAGCCCGCCGCATCCCCGGCGAAGCAGCCCGTGAGGGTCGCGCAGCTCTGGTCGATCTCGAGAGCGCCCGACCCGGCGCGGACCGCCCTCACCGGCCACAGCGCCAGCAGCACGCCCACGAGCGTGGCGAGCAGCGCGATGGCCCGTCGCCGGGGATCGGGCACGTCGTCCCGGTCGGCCGCGCACGGCCCCGCGGCGTGCCGCCGCCGTCGGCCCGCCAGCCCCGCGAGCAGCGCCATGCCGGCGGCGAGCGCCGGCAGCCGGCCCGGCTCCGGCACGAGGTGGAGCGCATCGAGGTCGGCGCGCTCCCACGCGCCGTCGACCGCCGAGGTGTCGAGGTAGAGCGACCAGCCGTTCGTGCCCGGGTCGTAGGCGAGCACGTCCTCGTCGGCGAAGACGACCCCGCCGACCGTGCCCCCCACGTCGAAGGACAGCAGCAGGACGTTGCTGCCCGGGATGCCGCTCACGGCGTCCACGTCGACCCCCGGTGGCAGCCCCGCCGCGGCGGAGTCGAACACGGGCACCAACGCACCGTCGACCACGTCGGCGTCGAGGATCGGCGTGCCGAGCAGCTCGAGCGTGGTGTCGAACGAGAGCAGGAACGCGCCGGTCCCCGGATCGACCCAGAAGGCGTCGAAGGCGGCGCCGTCGGGAATTCCGAGAGCGGCGCCCTCGAGCGCGATCGTATGGGAGACGCCGTCCCAGCCCACGATGTCGCGGGGCCGCGCGGTCACGCCGCCGGGGAGCGACAGCGTGTGATCGACGGAGAAGAACACGTACCCGCCGTAGGTCGTGTAGCTCGTGACGTTCGCGCCGTCCGGCAGCGGCCCGAGGTCGACGGGGGCGGGGACGCCCGCCGTCAGGTCGGTGGTGACCTGGGCCGGACCGAGAGCGCCTCCTGGATCGAGCGCCACGTCCGGCGAGCCCTGGAGCTCGTCTGCCGAGGCCGCCGCGACGACGAAGCCAGCGCACGCCCAAGCCAAACCGAGCCAGATTGCCGATCGCATGGATCCACTGTACACGCGAGTGCGCGGCCGGCTCTTGGATGCTTTTGGGATGATGCTCGCCCTGCAGCTGCGCCATGCCCCTCGCGACCGATCCCACGGGGCCGGCGCCCGGCTCCACGCGCGCCGGCGCGGGAGATGGCCTCACCAGGGATGGACGCGCACCGGCAGCTTCGCGAAGCCCTTCACGAAGCTCGAGCGGACGCGGACCGGCGGGCCTACCACTTCGACCTTCCGGAAGCGCTTCATCGCCTCTTCCCACACGACGCGAAGCTGCATCTCGGCGAGCCGGCTTCCCATGCAGAAGTGCACACCCCAGCCGAACGACAGGTGCTGCTTGGACTCCTTGCGGTCGATCCGGAACTCGTTCGCCCGCTCGATCACCGATTCGTCCCGGTTGCCCGAGACGTACCACATGACCACCCGGTCGCCTCGCCGGATCGGCTGCCCACCCAGCTCGGTGTCGCAGGTCGCCGTCCGCCGCATGTAGGCGAGGGGCGTCTGCCAGCGGATGATCTCGTTCACCATGTTCGGAATCAGGCCCGGGTTCTCGCGCAGCTTCTCGTACTCCGCCGGATTCTCGTTCAGCGCGAGGACGCCGCCGGTGATCGAGTTTCGGGTGGTGTCGTTGCCGCCGACGATGAGCAGCACCAGCGTTCCGAGGTATTCGAGCGGGCTCAGCCCCTTCGTCGCCTCGGCGTTGGCGAGGGCCGTCACGAAGTCCAGGCTGCCGCGGCCCGGGTCGTTCTCGCGCTCCTTCCACAGCCGCGTGAACACGTCGAGACACTCGCGCAGCGCCTTCTCACGCTCCTCCGGAGCCAGGCCCATGTCGGCCAGCTGATCGTCGCTCGAGGTCGCCATGTCGGACCAGTAGGTGAGCCGGCGCCGCTCCTCCCAGGGAAAGTCGAACATCGTGGCCAGCATGCCGGTCGTGAGCTCGATCGACACCCGGTCGACCCAGTCGAAGGTGGAGCCCTTCGGCAGGCCCTCCAGGATGTCGACCACCCGTTCGCGGATCACCGGCTCGAGCTTCTTGAGATTGCGAGGCGACGAGACGGGCTGCACGACCTGGCGGTGCGCCTGGTGGCGGGCACCGTCCATGCTGATGAAGCCCGCCTGCAGCGGGAACTCGGGGTCGGGATCGGGGATCACGATCGTCGGCTCGGACGAGAAGATCTCGGGGTGCTTCTCCACGTAGACGATGTCGTCGAACTTCGTCACCGACCAGAAGGGCCCGTCCGGGCTGTCGGCGCAGTAGTGGACCGGGGCTTCCCTGCGCAGGCGCTCGAAGTAGCCCCAGAGCGTGTCGGTCTCGAAGAGCTCCGGATCGGACACGTCGATCCGGTCGAGGGGAATCGTGTAGGGATCCCGACCGGCCTGCCCCAGGGACGGCGTTCGGGTTGCGGTGGGTTCACTCATGACTGCTCCTGGAAGACCGGGCGGGAGGCACCCCCGAGGCTACCGCGCCCAGCCGTCCGCGCGAGTCCACCGTCGTGACGGCCGGGCAGTCGGACCCGCTGCAGCCGGCGCCGCGACGACGAACGGAGCCAGCGCCACGAGAGCGCCTGTCCGACGGCCGGAGCGTGCCAGCGTCATGGACTGTCGCTTCCCCCTTCCAGGTCCCGGCCCGTTCCAGCTCCCGGCGCTCTCCGCCCCCGCTTCGGGTGTCCCCGGAGCGGGGGCGAGGATCATCATACTCCGGGCCGGGACGGCGCCTACCGATCGCGGCCCGCGAGCCTCGTGAACACGCGCTTCATGGCGTCGACGCGGGCGATGTAGCCACGGGCGTCGTGGTCCCCGCAGCGCGCGCCGGGCGCGAGCGAGAAGCCGCGCCGGACGTAGCCGTCGCCCCAGCCGGTCCCGCACAGGTGGATGCCGGCGGCGAGGGCCTCCTTCTGCTCGCGGGTGGCTGCGCGGACGCGATGGCGCGCCAGCGTGTCCGTCACGGCGCGATCGAGGAATGCGGACGTGAGCTCGACGGCGTGGCTCGGCACCACCCGGAAGTAGAGCTCGTTGAGCCAGCACGAGCGCCAGGCGTACCACGGCCCCTCCTCGACCACCACGTGATCGTGGATGCAGTAGCGCTTCGCCCGCTCGAACGTGCCGTCGGTGATCTGGTACATCCCGACGGCGCTCGACGCCGGCCGATACACCTCGAACGGGTGGGTGCGCCACGACCAGCGCCAGTAGGTGCGCACCACCGGGTTGCCCGAGCCCTCCACCTGCGCCAGCGCCGCGAGGAGCTCCGCGGGGATCGCCTCCGTCGCGTGCCGTCGGAAGAGCGGCCCATAGGCGCTCCAGGTCTGGGACGGCGTCTTGTAGAGCGTGCCGCTCACGGGGAAGAAGAGCTCCGTGGGCTTGCGGATCACCTGATAGACGCCGTTGGCCGTGATCCACAGCAGCGCCAGCAGTGCCACGCCCGCAGCGACCTGCACCGACCTCGGCGCGCGCCGGAAGGCGCGCCACCCGCGGCGGCGCTGCCGAGCACTCGGCCAGACGCGTGCGACTCGGGAGAGCAGACGGCGCAGGCGTCCGGCGAGGCCGACGCCCCGTCGCCTGCGGCGCGGCATGGATCGACGCGGCACGGAAGCTCCCACCCCCCAGCCTGGCGACCGGTGGTCGCGCGAGGCGCCGCACAACGTAGCGGCCCGCCGAAACGCTCGTGGCAGCGGCCCCATGGGGGACCTGCGGCAGGTCCTCGGCCCCGACTCGACCGTTTTCGACGCCCGGTCCCGCCGACGGCGGTCCGCAGGAAGAACGCCGCCACAAGGTGAAGCGGGCGGTGCCAGAAGAAGCTTCCCGTGCGAGCGCGCCTCGTCGTATGCTGGAGATCCGCTGATTCGGAGGATTCCCCATGCCGCTCTCGACCCGGATCCGCTCCACCGCCTGCCTGGCCGCCCTCCTCGGCGCCCTCGTCCTGCTCGCCGCGCCGCCGGCCCTCGCGTCCGGCTACGGCGGGCGCTTCCTCCAGGTGGTGTGGCCCGGCCGTTCGATCCAGGACGCCGTCGACAAGGCCAGACCGGGCGGCTGGGTCTTCGTCCTGCCCGGCGTCTATCACGAGACCGCGGACTCGATGAACGGCCTCAACATCACGCAGGGCATCCACCTCATCGGGCTCTCGACGCACCGCCGGAAGGTGGTGCTCGAGAACGCCGGCGGCCAGCGCAACGGGATCGCCGCGGTGCCCGCCGAGCACAGCGACTGCATGAGCTGCCACTCGAGCCTGGCTCCGCCCTTCGATCTGCTTCCGGGTGTGGACGCGAGCTCCATGTCGGATACGCCGACGATCTACGGCCTCACGGTGGCCGGCATCACCATCAAGGACTTCGAGAACAACGGCTTCTTCGCGAGAGGCGTCGACGGCTTCGCGATCGTCGACGTCCACTCCGTGGGCAACAAGAACTACGGGATCTTCCCGGTGTCGTCGAAGAACGGGATCATCACCCGCAGCAGCGCGGTGGGCGCCGACGACAGTGGCATCTGGATGGAGACCTCGCGAGAACGTGAAGGTCGACGCACAACCTCGTCCAGGACAACGTGAACGGCTTCGAGATCTCGAACAGCGACGACATCCTGGTCGCCCACAACGAGATTCGGGGCAACACCATCGGGATCGCGAATCTGTTCCTGCCCGACATCTTCCACGTGCGGCCGGACGCCCAGCGCATCACGATCCGGGACAACCTGTGGTGGCCAACAATCGGCCGAACTCCGCCCGGGAGGGGGCGATCCTGTCCACCGTGCCCTCGGGCACGGGCATCCTCCACGTGGGCGTCGACGATTCGCTGATCAGCGGCAACGTCGTCGAGGACAACGACTTCATCGGCATCGCCGTGGTCGACTACTGCGCCGCGGTGCTCGGCGGCCCCTTCGACTGCTCGGTGGATCCCGACGTGTCGCCGGGCTTCGTGGCGGACAACGAGGCCACGGGCAACGAGATCGTGGGCAACGAGCTCTCGAACAACGGGACGAACCCCGACCCGAGCGACCCCTTCGCGTTCGCGGCGAGCGACCTGGGGCTGCTCACGCTCGGAGACCACGGCAACTGCTACGCGGACAACGTCTTCACCACGTTCTTCTCGTTGCTCGGAGTGCCTGCCCGAGTGCCCGTGACGCCACCGGCGGAGAAGAAGCCGAGCAGGAGCCCTCAGCCGCGCAGCCCGGGGATGCCGTCGATACTCTCGGCGTTCTCTTCGCGCTTGTACGCCTCGAGCCCAGCCTCCCCCTTGCGCTGCACCCAGGCCCGGAGCTGGTCGCGTTCGCCCTCGTACCGGTATCTCGGAACACCGTAGCCGCACGAGTCGCTGATGCGCGTGAGGGCGACGTGCACGATCGCGCGCACGCCCTCCGCGGGCGCGAAGCGCGCACGCAGCGCCGCGAACTCCGCGTCGCCAGGCTCGATCACCCTGCCCTCTCCGTGCAGGCGCACGATCTTGGGCGGGCCTTCGAACGCACAGAACATCAGCACGATGCGCCCGTTCTCACGCAGGTGCGCGATCGTCTCGATGCCGCTCCCCACGAAATCGAGGTACGCGACCTCCCGCGCGCTCAGCACGCGGAACGTGTCGAGCCCCTTCGGCGAGCAGTTGACGTGGCCCGTGTCCGCACTCGGCGCGCTGGCCACGAAGAACATGCGCTGGGCGGCGATGAACCCGCGCAGCCGGTCGTCGATCTCGTCGTAGCGCTTGCCCATGCGGCGAGTCTAGCCCCAAAGCGACATCCAGCGCGCTTCCCGCGTGCCCTGGACCCTGCCAGCCCTTGCGGAGCGTGCGAGATCGCCGGAGTCGGCCCGAGCGCGACGACCTCATTGCCACGAGATCCTGGTATCGGGCTCGAATCGCGGCACGGACCAAAAGGCGCAGCGCTCGTCACGAGCCCGCGCTGCGACCCGAACGAGCGCCGGGCGGATCCTAGTGTCCTGTCCCAGAAGTTCGCTTGCATTCGGCCGCCCCCGCGGCCCGCGGCCTGCGTTGCGCTCCCGTCGCCGTAGCGCGGCTATGCCTCGGGCGCGCCTTGGCAGCGGGCCGCGGGAGCGTCCTCGGTGCCTGCCGAGACAGATCGAAGGAGCGTCGACTTCGACAGCGAACTTCTGGCACAGGGCACTAGCGTCCCTTGAACTCGGGCGCGCGCTTCTCGACGAAGGCCTGGACCGCGTTGCGGTGGTCTTCGGTCAGGGCGGTGTGGACGTGATGGGTCGCTTCGAGGTCGAGGCACTCGTCCAGGCTCGCGCCGGAGAGGGCGCGGTTGATGTTCTCCTTCATGTAGCGATACGCGATGCTGGGTCCGTGGGCGAGGCGCGTGGCGAGCTGCCGCGTCTCGCGCTCGAGCGCGTCAGCGGGAACGACACGGCTCAGCAGGCCCAGGCCCAGGCCAGTGGCCGCGTCGATCTTGTCGGGCAGGAAGTAGAGCTCGCGCGTGCGGGCCCCGCCGACGAGCCGTGCCATGAAGAAGGTCCCGCCGTAGTCCCCGCTGAAGCCGACGTTGGCGAACGCGGTGGTCAGGATCGCCGTCTCCGAGGCGATCCGCAGGTCGCACGCCAGGGCGAGCGAGAGTCCGGCACCGGCGGCGGCCCCGGGAAGCATGGCGATCGTGGGCTTGGGCATCTCGTAGAGCTTGCCGGCGGTGCCGCGCTGATCGAGCCGCTGGAGGTGGATCGTCTCGTCGAGGCTGCGTCGCCGCTCGCCGGAGCGCGGAGCCTCGGCCATGCCCTTCACGTCGCCCCCCGCACAGAAGGCGCCGCCCGCGCCCGTCAGCACGATGCAGCGAACGTCGGGGTCTCGCTCGAGGCTCGTGGAGCGTCTCGCGCAGGGCGCGGAGCATCGGTGTGGACAGCGCGTTGCGGCGCTCCGGACGGTTCAGGGTCAGGGTGGCGACCCCGTCCTCGACCCGCGCCAGCAGGTGCTCGGTTCCGGTGTCGATCGATCGGCTCTCGCTGGTGTCGCTCATGGCCTCCTCCGCCGTGCCGGCCCCGCGGCGGCGACCTTCGCGTAGTCGGCGCACGGCTCGAGCGCGAAGACCCGGGCTCCTCGTCTACGCACGCTTCACTGTCCGGACGGCTGCTCCGGTGCCCCCCGCTCTCCGCCTTCCTGCTCGCGCTTGCCGCCTCCGCGGCCGCCCCTCCTGCGCGCGCCCGGTCTGCGGGATCCCCTTCTGCGACCTCGCCTCCTGCGGGGAGCCTTGTCGCGGGCTCCTTCGCGCCCTTCGTTCGCGCGGGCTCCTTCGCGCGCTTCCGTTCGCGCGGGCTCCGTCGCGCCCCCCCTCCTCGCGGGCTCCGTCGTTCGCTCTCTTCGGGCGGGCTCCGTCTTGCGCTCTCTTCGAGCGGCCCCCCCTCCTGCGAGCTCCCCGCTTGCGGGGTCTCTTCTCACGATCCCCGCCCTCCAGAACTTCCTTCTCTTCCTTCTCGCGATCGGGAGCCCCCTTGCCACGACCTCGCTTGCCGGCGGCTCCCTTCTTGCGGGACCGCTTCTTTCGGGTTCCAGCCCTCTTCTTGCGGATCGGCTCGAAGAACGAGACCGGACGGCTCGGTGCGCGACGACACACATCGCAGACGCCGCAATCGTGAGCGACCGGGATCCCGAAGTACTCCCCCAGCAGCTCCGCGCGACATCGCTCCGCGATGGCGTATCGCTCCATGGCGTCGAGCCGGGCGGAGTCCTGCTCGCGCAGCGTGCGGAGCTGCTGACTCAGACGCCGGGCGTGCTGCACCAGCTCGTCGTGCGAGACCAGGGCTTCGATGGTCTTCTCCGACCCGATCCGGACGAGCCCCGCAGACTCGAACATCGCGACGACCGCCGCGGTGACACGCTGGGGCACCCGCGACGACGCAGCCAGGTCGAGCGTGTCCGGCTCTCTCTCTTCCGCGACGTAGGCGGCCAGGGCGCTCGCCACCTGGAAGAGCTGCGGCGGGCTCGTCCGACTCTGCCCGAGCAGGAACTCGTGGATGCGCCGATCGGCCGGGTCGTGGAGCAGGATGCAGTGCGCGCGCTGGCCGTCGCGCCCGGCGCGTCCCGCCTCCTGCACGTACTGCTCGATCGAAGCCGGCGTCTGGAAGTGGACGACGTAGCGGAAGTCACGCTTGTCGATGCCGAGCCCGAAGGCGCTGGTGGCGACCATGACGTTGCGCCGGCCGCGGCGCATGAACTCTTCCTGCTGGGCGCGGCGATCCCCTCCGCCCATGCCGCCGTGATAGCGGTTCGACGGGATCTGCATCCCCTGGAGCGCGCCGTAGACCGTGTCCACATCCCGCGTGGTCGAGCAATAGACGATCCCGGGCCGGCGCAGGCGGAGCATGAGCCGCCCGAGCGCACGCAAGCGCGCATCCCCGGCGCACTCGATCACGTCGAAGGCGAGGTTCGGGCGATTCGGCGACTCCACGATCTCGAGCGGCTCGCGAAGATCGAGGATCCGCTTCAGGTCCTTGCGCACGGCGGCGGTGGCGGTCGCGGTGAGCGCCATCACCGGCGGACGCCCGTAGCGTTCGACGAGGGTACCCAGGCGCAGGTAGGCGGGACGGAAGTCGTGTCCCCACTCCGACGCGCAGTGCGCCTCGTCGATGGCCAGGAGCGAGATGCCGCTCTCGTGCAGCGCGACGAGCAGCTCGTCTCCGCCGAACGTTTCGGGCGTCGTCATCACGAGGAGCGGGCCGCCCGCACGGATCCGCTCCATCGCCTGCCGTCGCGCGGCACCTCGAACCGTGCCATCGAAGCGCACCACCGGGATGCCCCGACGCTTGAGGGTCTCGACCTGGTCCTCGATCAGGGCCAGCAGGGGAGATACCACCACCACCGGCCGTGGAAGCAGCAGCGATGGCACCTGGTAGCAGGCCGACTTGCCGAAGCCCGTGGGCAGCACGACCAATGCGTCGCCGCCCTGGAGCACGTGCTCGAGCACCGCCTCCTGCTCGGGACGCAGCTGCTCGAAGCCGAAGGCCCTCGCGGCCTCCTCGAGGCCGGCGGGCTGCGGCGGGGTGGGGATCGTGCTCGACTGCGCGGCGATCGTATCGGGCGGAGCGGCCAGCTCCCCGGACACGACCGCGGCCGACGAAACGGTCGCCTCGTTCGACGAGCCGGTCTCGCGCTTCGACACGGTCTTCTTCCTGGAGGCGGTCTTCCGGGTCGCCGCGGCCTTCGCGGAGCTCACGGCCGTCCTGCTGGAGGCGGCCTTCTTCGTCGCGGCGAGCTTCTTCGACAGGGGCGTCTTCTTCGCCGCGGCCTTCTTCCTCACGGCGGTCTTCTTCTTCACCACGACCTTCTTCTTCTTCACGGCCTTCTTCTTCACGGCCTTCTTCTTCACGGCCTTCTTCTTCACGGCGGTCTTCTTCACGGCGGTCTTCTTCAGGACGGGCTTCGCTGCGGCCTTCTTCCCGGGAATCGCCTCCGCGCGGGCCCTGGCCTGCTTCGTGCGGGGGCTCCGGTGGGCAGCCGACGTGCCGGCGCCACCCTCGGCGCGGGTCGCCGCCGGTCCCTTCTTCGGCGCAGCCTTGCGGCGCGGCGCCTTCCCCTTGCTGCTCCGCTCGCTCACAGTCGTCTCCGCCCGGACACGGGTCGCGCCCAGGTCTGCGCCTTCGCTACGGCCAGCGGCGTCTCGCTGGGGGGTGACGGGGATCCACCGAGATGCCAGGCGGCCCAAGCCCTCGCGACGCGAGGATGCTACGAGGCCGACACGGGCCGTGCGATCGTGCGCCCCCCACCCCGCTCCGCTGCGTCGAGAGCGGACGACGAGCTCAAGGCTCGGCAGGGTGACCCTTCGCGGGGGGAACGAGTACCACATCGGTCGGCGATTGGCAGTCCGGCCCGGCAGCCAGCCGACGGCGCCGGTGCGGCCATCACCGGAACCGCACGAGGGAGGATTCGAGAGGCGCCAGGCGGCGAGCCCCGGCCTGGCGGCGGGATGGCCCGGCGCTCGTCCCCGGGCCTGCAGGCACCTCGGACGGTGTCCGGATGCAGATGCAGCCCCGATTGCGCTCGACGGGCCGGGGATCATGGATTTCCGGGCCCTGCCGCGACGACAGCTTGAGGGCGCGCACGCCGCCGCTACGATCCGCAAGGCGAGCCGGAGAGAGAAGCGCCACTTGGGGCGGCCAGGTCCCCGCCGCAAGCGTCCGAGGAATTTCTTCCATGATTCAGCTCGGGCTGGCACCCCCCCGGATCGCTCCGATTCTCGTGGCCGCTCTCCTCCTGGGAGGCTGCGCGTCGCCGGTCGGCGTGAAGCGCGTGAGCCCGCGCGAGGTCCACCACCAGCTCACCGAGAGCGCCCTCTCGAGCGACCGGGCGAGCGCGCCGAGCCGAGAGGTGCTCACCCGCTTCGGACTGCGCGAGAAGTTCGAGGACGATCCCAGGGAGACGCTCGAGATCCTGCGCGCGGGTCTCGGGCGCGCGGGGGACGCGGATCGCCTGTACGCCCTGGCCGAGCTGTCGTTCCTGTATTCGGAGGACCGGGGGAGCCGGCGCTACGCGCTGGCCGCTTCCCTCTACGCCTACGCCTTCCTGTTCGAGAGCGAGATCGACGTCTTCGACGACGCCCTCGACCCGCGCATCCAGGTGGCCCGCAACCTCTACAATCGGGGGCTCCGCTACGGGCTCTCCTCGCGGGACGACTCCGAGATCGACGTCGACACGCGGCTGCTGGCGCTGCCCTTCGGTGTGCTCGACATGAAGCTCGCCGACGGTGCCACGAGCTGGGCCGGCTGGCGCCTCGGACGGTTCGTCCCCGCCGCAGATCTCGAGGTGCGGGGCCTCGCGAATCGCTACCGGCACTCCGGCGTCGGCGCCCCGCTGGCAGCGTCGCTCGTCCGGCCGAAGGACGGCGAGCTGCCACCGGGCGCCGAGCGCATCGGGCCCAACCTCAAGATTCCGGTGACCGCGTTCCTGCGCTTCGACGACCTGCGCGCGCAGCTCCTGACCGACTACGTGTCGGCACAGCTCGAGATCTACTCCGAGGACACCCGCGCAGCTCTCGACGTAGACGGCCGGCGCGTCCCGCTCGAGCTCGAGAAGAGCTCGTCGCTCGCGCTGACGCTCGAGGGCTCGCAGATCTGGGACTTCGCGTTCGCAGGCTTTCGTCTGGGCGACTATCTGCCGGACACCGCAGCGGACCGGCTCATCTTCCTGCACCCGTACCGGCCCGGCCGCATCCCGCTCGTGCTCGTCCACGGCACGTTCTCGAGCCCCGCCACCTGGGCCGAGATGGTGAACGAGCTCGAGAACGACCCGATCGTTGCGAGCCGCTACCAGATCTGGCTCTTCATCTACAACACGGGCAATCCGATCTCGTACTCGGGCGGCATCCTCGTCGAGGCGCTGAAGAACACGGTGAGCGAGCTCGATCCCCGGGGCGCCGATCCGGCGCTGCGCCGGATGGTCGTGGTGGGCCACAGCCAGGGGGGGCTCCTCACCAAGCTGACCGCGATCCACAGCGGAAACCTTCTCTGGAGCAACGTCAGCAAGAAGCCCTTCGCCAGCCTCGACTTCCAACCCGACGCGCACGACCTGCTCGAGCGCTCGCTCTTCTACGAGCCGCTGCCGTTCGTGGAGCGGGTCGTCTTCATGTCGACGCCCCACCACGGGAGCTTCCTCGCAACGTGGGCGCCCGCGAGCTGGGTCTCGCGGCTCGTCAAGATGCCGTTGACCATCACCCGGCTCAGCTACGACGTCGTCACCGAGGGGGAGGAGGGCCTGATCCTGAACCGCCTCCGGCAGCCGCCGACCAGCCTCGACAACATGCGACCGTCGAACCCGTTCCTGGAGGCCCTGGCGGAGATTCCAGTCGCCCCGCGCATCCACGCGAACTCGATCATCGCGGTGCAGGGCGACGGGCCTCCGAAGGAGGGCAACGACGGCGTCGTCCGCTACACGAGCGCCCACCTCGACGGCGTGGAGTCCGAGCTGGTCGTCCAGCCTTCGGGCCACTCGGTCCAGATGAAGCCCGAGGCGATCCAGGAGGTGCGGCGCATCCTGATCGAGCACCTGGAAACCCAGACCGCGAGCGCGCCGTGACGGGCCGCATCGCGAGAGCGGCGGGCCTCGTACTGCTCGGCATCGCGCTCTCCGGCGCGACGGGCTGGGGAGCGCTCGCGCTCTTCTACCTCGCGCCCGGCACTCCGGTCGTCCGCGTCGCACTCGCGTGCCTCTTCGCGGTCGTGGGTCTCGCGGCCGTCGTCGCACTCGGCTTCGCGCGCGCACGCCGGCGAGGCCTCCTCGCGTTCGCCGTCGCCTTCCTCCTCGTGCTCCTCGTGTTCTTCGGCACGCGTCCCTCGAACGACCGCGTCTGGCAGACCGACGTGGCGGTGCTCCCCTCCGTGAGCTTCGACGGCGATCTGGTGACGGTCCGCAACATCCGCAACTTCGACTACCGCACGGAGACCGACTACACGCCGGCGTACTACGACCGTACCTTCGACGTGCGCAAGCTCGACCGGGTCGATCTCGTCGCGGTCTATTGGATGGGGCCCGCCATCGCACACATCTTCGTCTCCTTCGGCTTCGGAGACGATCACCTGGCGGTCTCCATCGAGACGCGAAAGGAGCAGGGCGAGTCCTACTCGACGCTCGCGGGATTCTTCCGACAGTACGAGCTCATCTACGTCGTCGCGGACGAGCGCGACGTGGTCCGCCTCCGCACGAACTACCGAAAGGATCCGCCCGAGGAGGTCTACGTCTACCGCATCACGGGTCCGGTCGAGAACGCGCGGCGATTCTTCCTCGACTACATGCGGTCCGTACAGGAGCTGAACGAGCACCCCACGTTCTACAACACCCTCACCACCAACTGCACGACCGTGATCCTCGCGCACACCGCCGTGAACCCCGGCCACCTCCCCTACTCGTGGAAGATCCTGCTCTCGGGATACACGCCGGAGTACGCCTACGACGAGGGAAGGCTCGCAACGAGCATGCCCTTCGAAGAGCTCATGCGTCGCTCCCACGTCAACGCGGCCGCCCAGGCGGCCGACGGGGCGCCGGACTTCTCCCGACAGATCCGGATCGGGCTCCCCTGAGCCGCAGGCGCCCCTCAGCCGCAGGCGCCCCCGAGCCGCAGGCGGCCGCCTGTCCGAGGGCTCCCAGGCATGCGAGGGGGATGACCTGGACACCCCCCTCGCAAAGCGCCCTACTTGGCATTCGTCGTTCCGGGCTTCGCCACCGGCTTTCCCTCGACGATCTTGCCGCCGAGCTTGGTGCACGCCTTGGTCGACTCCACCATGTGCGTCGTCTTCTTGCCGTCCTTCACGACCGAGCACTCGAGCTTGTCGGCCGCCAGGGCCTGACCTGCGACTCCCAGGAAGCCCGCCACCGCAAACGACATTACGAGACCTCTCATGAACCGCTGCATTCTCGTTCTCCATTCCGGTCGTCTCCAACGACGGCTCGGAACACACGGGGTGCTTGCTGGGCCGACGCACGTTGCAGCCGTCCCGGCGCGCCCTCCAGGATCCCTCTTGGGCATCCGGCGCTAGGGACACCTGGCACGCGCCGGCGGTTGCATCGAACGACAGCCCTCTGCCGCGCGCGCGACGGCCGCACGTCCTCCCCTCCCCCGCGCGGACCGGTGCGGACTCGCACGGGAGCATCTCGCCGGTGGGCTTGCGGCCCGCACGACCGATGTCCTCTCGAATCGCGGCACGGGGCGAGGGACCGCGGCGACTCGGGACCCCCACGAAGTGCTGCCGGCCTCGCGTGAACGCCCGAGCGTGGTCTCACCGGACGCCGCTGACGCGCTCTCGAGAGCGTCGCGGGTGGGGCCGGGATCGAGCAGCTCACACCGCTCACTCCCGGAGCGCGCGGGCGGCGATCTCTCGTGCCTCGCCCGAACCCAGTCCCAGGGCTCGCAACCCGCGCTCGACGGCGAGCCGCGGGGCATCCGGCTGAGCCCGCCCCTCGACGATCCTGCGGATCGTCATCAGGAGCAGGCCGAGGACCTGGTCGAGGGTGGCGTCGTCCGGTCCGGTGTCGAAGCACCCCGCGTCGAAGCCCGCCGCGAGATCCTCGCGGAGATAGCGGTCGATGTTGCGGTGGACGCTCGGCCGGTTCACGAGCCGGAGCACGACCCGTCCCCAGGTCGGGTCCTCGACAGCGCGCCGCAGGACACGACCGCTGGCGACGGCGAAGCGGAGGGCGGGATCTTCGTGGGGCTCGCGGGCTGCGGCCTCGGCGAGGGTGAGAACGAGGTGCTCGGCCAGCGCGTCGAGCAGGGCCTCACGATCGGGGAAGTAGTTGTAGAAGGTGCCGTTCGCGACCTCGGCCTCCGCCGTCACGTCGCTCACCGCCAGGGACTCGCCCTTCTCGGCCAGCACGCGGAGCCCCGCCGCGACGAGGCTCCGTCGGGTCTTCTCCCGCTTCCGGTGGCCCCGGGTGGCCGGCTCGAGCTGGGTCGGGGTGCTCATGGAGCAGCAGGGTAGCCCTGAAATGAGTATGTATTCAATATTGACAATAGTCTCATTTAATGCTCTCCTCATGGCCCTGCTCCGCCCGCCCCATCCCGGCGGACCAAACCGCCACCAGCCCAGCAGGAGGAGAACCCTTTGGCGCTTCACAGCTTTCTCGGAATGGAGATCGGCGTGCCCGCCCCGGAAGACCTGGCCGCCGGCTACGCGGAGATCGGTCTGGTCCGGGGCCCGGAGGGCTGGGGCACCGCGGACTGCCCCGATCAGATCCGCATCGTCGAGGCCCCCTACCGGCAGCTTCGGTCGATGCGCATCGGCTGCGACGGACGAGCGCGACCTGGCGGCGCTGCGCGCGCGCCTGGAGTCGCTCGGCGTCCGGGCGGAGGCCGGACCCGGGCGGGTCGCCTGCCTGGATCCGTCGGGCCACTGGCGCGTGGTCGTGGAGGTCGCGCCGCCGGCCCGGCTCTCGCGGCCTCCGTCACGCGTCCACAATCGTCCCGGGGAGCGCGCGCGGCCCGCGGCCCGGGCCGAGGTCGTCACCGAGGCAAGCCCTCGACCGCCGCGCCGGCTCGGGCACGTGGTGCTCGGCTCGCCGGATCCGCTGGGCGCCGCGAAGTTCTTCCTGGAGGGCATCGGCTTCCGCCTCTCGGACCAGGTCGCGGGCCTACTCACCTTCATGCGCTGCTCGAGCGATCACCACAACCTCCTCGTCCAGCCGTCGCCCGTCCCCTACCTGAACCACTACGCCTTCGAGTACGACGACATCGACGCGGTCGGCGTCGCCGCTCGCCGCTACCTCGACCGGCACGAAGACCGTCACGTCGTCGGGCTGGGGCGCCACGTCGTGGGCTCCAACGTCTTCTGGTACCTGAACGACCCGTGCGGAACGATGGTCGAGTTCTTCTCGGACATGGACGACATCCCGGACGACGACGCCTGGCAGCCACGCACCGACTGGGAGCTCGGCCACTTCTCGTCCTGGGGCCCGAAGGAGCCGCCGCACCACTTCGCGTTTCCGCCCGACCTCGAAGCCATCGGTCGCGCCCAGGAAGAGGCACGGGGCTAGCGGTGGAGCTGGGCATCCGCGGACGGCGGGCGATCGTGTGCGCCTCGAGCCGGGGACTGGGCCGCGCCTGCGCCGAGTCGCTCGCGCGCGAGGGCGTGAACCTCACGCTGAACGCGCGCGACGACAGCGCACTGGCCGAGACGGCGGCGGCGATCCGGGGCGCGCACCCGGTCGAGGTGAGCGCCGTCGCCGGCGACATCGGCGACGACGCCACGCGCGACCGCGCTCCTCGAGGCCTGTCCCGAGCCCGACATCCTGGTGAACAACAACGGCGGGCCTGCGCCCGGACGCTTCCAGGACTGGGATCGCGAGGCGTGGATCGCCGCCCTCGACGCGAACATGCTGGCCCCTGTGCTGATGATCCGCGCGGTCCTCGACGGGATGGTCGAGCGCCGCTTCGGCCGCATCGTGAACATCACGTCGGCCATGGTGAAGACGCCGCTGGCGCCCATGGGCCTCTCCACGGGTGCGCGCACGGGGCTCACGTCGGTCTGCAAGGCGCTCTCGCGCCAGGTGGCGCACGCCAACGTCACGCTCAACAACCTGCTGCCCGAGCGCTTCGACACGGCGCGGCAGCGCGGCATGGCCGAGCTGCGCGCGAAGCTGGGCGGCGTCTCGCTCGAGCAGGCCTACGACGAGATGAAGGCCGGGATCGCCGCCGGACGACTCGGCCGACCCGAAGAGCTGGGCGACGCCTGCGCGTTCCTGTGCAGCGCCCAGGCCGGCTTCATCTCGGGACAGAACCTGCAGCTCGACGGCGGCAGCTACGCCGGACTGCTCTGAGGAGGCCCCCACCATGGAGCGCATCGAAGTGCCGTACCTGGTCGTGGGCGCCGGCCCCGTGGGCATGATGGGAGCCATCCTGCTGGCACGGGCCGGCCGGCGGGCGCTGGTGGTCGAGCGACGTTCCGACATCCAGCCCGCGCCGGCGGCTCACGTGGTGAACGCCCGCACCTTCGAGATCTGCCGCCAGGCCGGCGTCGACATGGACGCCGTCGCCCGAGCAGCCAAGGACCCGGCGGACGCCGGATCCGCCGTCTTCGTGACGCGTCTCAACGGCCAGGAGGTGGGTCGGCTCCCCTTCGAACGGCAGGGCGACGAGTGCCTGCACCACACGCCGACCCCGCTGCGGAACCTCTCTCAGCACCGCTTCGAGCCGATCCTGGCCGACACGATCGCGGCACTCCCACAAGCCGAGCTCCGCTACGGACAGCAGTGGGAGCGCGCACACCAGGACGAGGACGGCGTCCGCTCGGTGGTACGCGACCTCGAGAGCGGCGAGGCCTACGAGGTACGCAGCCGCTTCCTCGTCGCCGCCGACGGCGCCGGGAGCCGCATCCGCAAGGGCCTCGGCATCGAGATGGAGGGCCCGCCGCGCATCCAGAGCTTCCTGATGATCCACTTCGGGGCCGACCTGCGGCGCTTCGTGAAGGACCGGCCGGGCGTGCTCCACTGGATCCTCGACCCGGAGGCGGGTGGAACCTTCGTGGCCCACGACATCGACCGCGAATGGGTCTACATGCACGGCTTCGAGCCGGATCGCGAGTCCGAGGACGACTACGACGACGCGCGCTGCCGCGCGCTGGTCACCCGCGCCATCGGCGAGGAGGCACCGATTCGCATCCTGCACCGCTCGACCTGGAACATGAGCGCACAGGTGGCGGAGCGCATGCGCGACGGTCGCATCTTCCTGGCCGGAGACGCCGCGCACCGCTTTCCGCCTACCGGCGGCCTGGGCCTCAACTCCGGCATCCAGGACGTGCACGGCCTGGTGTGGAAGCTGATTGCCGTGGAGGATGGCTGGGCGTCCGAGGCGCTGCTCGATACCTACGAGAGCGAGCGGCTCCCGGTGGCGCGCCACAACGCCGAGCAGAGCCTGCGCAATGCCATGAAGATGCTGCAGATTCCGCAGGCGCTCGGTGTCGCCGCCGATCCGACCACCGCGCGCATGGCCGCGACCCTCGCCGACCCGGCGGGCCGACGCCGGGTGCAGGACGCCATCGCGGAGCAGGCGGAGCACTTCGACATGCTGGGCCTGCAGATCGGATACCGCTACGAGGAAGGAGCAATCGTTCCCGACGGGAGCCCGCCCCCCGCGCCCGGCAATCCCGTTCGCGAGTACCAGCCGTCGAGCCGGCCCGGCTCGCGTCTTCCCCACGCCTGGCTCGTTCGGGACGGAGCCCGCGTCTCGAGCCTCGACTGCGTCGCGCCGACGGGCCTCACCCTGTGGAGCCAGGGAGCCCACGACCTCTGGGCCAAGGCCATCGAGGGCATCGCAGGCGTTCCGCTCTCGCAGGTTCGGGCCGGAGAGGACTTCGTCGATGGCGAGGGCCACTGGGCGGAGGTGTGCGGCCTCGAGCCGGGAGGCGCGCTGCTCGTTCGCCCGGACCAGCACGTGGCCTGGCGCGCGCACGAGCTGCCCGCGGATCCAGGGGCGGCGCTGGGGCGGGCCCTCGCGGCGCTGGGGCTCGGCACCGTTCGCGCGGCGGAGCCAGGCTGATGCGAAGATGGCTCGTGGCGGCGGTCGTCGCGCTCGTCGTGCTCTTCTCGGCGCTGGGGGTCGCCACCTGGCGACTTTCCCGACCGAAGCTCGACGAGCGCTTGGAGGGTGATCCGCTGGACGCTCTGGTGATCGCGGCTCCCGGCGAGGCACTGACCCTGGCGCGCCTCGACGCCGGTGGCGGAGCCCGCGTCGTGCTCGTCGCGAGCGCCGGGGCCGACGGCCTCTCGGTGGTGGACCTCGAGGCCGCGTTCGGAAGGCCGTTCGCCGATGCCGTCGAGGCGTTCACCGTCCTGGGCTTCGACGTGCTGGCCCGCGCAGCGAGCGACGCCCCGACGCTCCAGGTGTCGTTCGAGGAGCTGACGCTGCCCCTGGATGCCGCCTATCCGCACATCGCGGCCGGGACGAACTTCCGGGCCCACGCACGGGAGGTCGGACGCGAGGAGGGCCCGTTCCTGTTTCCGAAGCTGTCCCACGCCACGGCCTGGAACGCGGACGTTCCCGATCGCCGGCGCCTCGACTACGAGGCCGAGATCTGCGCCGTGACCTTGACGGCGCACACGGCGTCGCGGCCGGCCCGTCTCGGCTATCTGCTCTGCAACGACTTCACGGATCGATGGACCCTGGTGCGGGACATCGATTTCGACGCGCCCATGGGCACCACGGGATTTCCGGACGGCAAGGGCGGCGAAGGCATGCTGCCGGTCG
This sequence comes from uncultured delta proteobacterium, assembly GCA_963822965.1. Classification (GTDB taxonomy): domain Bacteria; phylum Myxococcota_A; class UBA9160; order UBA9160; family UBA4427; genus JAJDAN01. The sequence goes on along the minus strand of CAWGJT010000016.1, from coordinate 9,856 downwards.
GTCCCCTGCTGGTGATTCCCCGGGACGCGGACGCCTTCTACCGGGAGCTGACGCTCGAGCTCTACGTCGACGACGCGCTGCGACAACGCGCGTCGGGCGACCAGATGATCTGGTCACCGTCCGACATCGCCGCGCGGGCGCTCGAGGGCTGCGACGTCGAGTACCAGCGCCGCGAGGGGCCCGTCGCGCTCACCGACTGCGCCGGCATCCCGCCCGGCACCCTCCTGCTCACCGGAACACCCGGCGGGGTGATGTTCCATCCCTTGACCCTGTGGAGCAAGCAGGCCTATCTCGGGCCAGGCGACGAGGTGATCACCGTATCGAATCATCTCGGTGTGGTCCGCAATCGGATTCGCCAGGCCCGGACGATCGTCCGCCCGCCATCCGCAGTCGCCGAGCGGATCCGTCACGATCGCCGGCCGGTCGGCAGGAAGCGATAGACTCACCGCGACGCCGAGCCTCCGCGCTCGCCCGAGCCGAAAGGAGAAGCCCACATGAGCTCGAAGCTGAACGACGACCCCCGCATCGACCCGCGCATCAAGGCGCTGATGGGCGCCATGCCCACCCAGAGCCTCGGCGACGCAGCGAGCCGCGAACAGGTGCTCGCGGAAGCCAACAGCGAGGCGGCCGTCGCGGCGCGCGAGGGGCTCAGCGCATTCATGGCGATGTGCGACGACGAGAACGTCGCTCCCTCGAAGGGCCTCGACGTCTCGGTCCACGAGCTCACCTCGTCCCCGGACGGCAACAAGATCAAGATCCAGCTCATCCGACCGGAGGCGGACGGGCCGCTGCCCTGCGTCTACTACATCCACGGAGGCGGGATGCAGATGATGTCCTGCTTCGACGGCCTCTACAAAGCCTGGGGCCGGATCATCGCCTTGCAGGGGGTCGCCGTCGCCATGGTGGACTTCCGCAACTGCCTGGTGGCCTCGTCGGCCCCGGAGGTCGAGCCCTTCCCGGCCGGCCTGAACGACTGCGTGTCGGGCGTGAAGTGGGTCCACGCCAACGCGGCCCGGCTCGGGATCGACGCCGGGCGCATCGTCGTCGCCGGCGAGAGCGGCGGCGGCAACCTGACCCTGGCCACCGGGCTCAAGCTGAACCAGGACGGCGACCTCGGCCTGATTCGCGGACTGTACGCCCTGTGCCCCTACATCGCGGGCAGCTGGCCGCAGGATCGTTTTCCGTCCTCGATCGAGAACAACGGAATCCTGCTCGACCTCCACGACAACCGCGGCGCCCTCGCCTACGGAATCGAAGCCTTCGAGAAGCAGAACCCCCTGGCCTGGCCGAGCTTCGCGAAGGAGGACGATGTCGTCGGCCTGGTCCCGACCGTCATCAGCGTGAACGAATGCGACCCCCTGCGCGACGAGGGCATCGAGTTCTACCGACTGCTACTGCACGCCGGCGTTCCCGCCCGCTGCCGCCAGGTCATGGGAACGATCCACGGCACCGAGATCTTCGCGATCGCCTGCCCGGACATCAGCCGCGAGACCGCGGCCAGCATCGCCCGGTTCTGCCGCGAGGCGTGAGCGGAAGCGCGGCTCAGAGCCCGTGAAGGAATCCTCTACCGAGTCAGGCGCTGCGCCGGTGGGTCGGATGCAAGGCGCGACGACGAGGCGTAGCGCGCCTACGGCGAGGAGGAGCAACGCCGCAGACGGCCCGCCGCCGCAAGCCCTGGCGACCGAGAGGATTCCTTCACAGGCTCTCAGATGCGCTCGAGCTTCACGACCGGGATCTCCCGCTTCGTCGCCTTCTGGTAGTCGGTGTAGGGCGCGTAGATGCCCACCATCAGGTCCCAGAGCCGGGCGCGCTCGTCACCGGTCACCGTGCTCGCGCGGGCCCGGAAGCGATCCGCCTTCACCTGGACCTGCACCTCCGGGTTCGCGGCGAGATTCAGGTACCAGGCGGGGTGCGCGGGTGCGCCGCCCTTGGACGCGATGACCACGTAGGCGCCGTCCGCCTCTCCGTAGATCAGCGGCAGCATCAGCGGCTTGCCCGACTTGCGCCCCTTCGTGGTGAGGATCAAGGTGGGCACCATGCCGCTGCCGCCGCCGAGCGAGGCGTCCCAAAGGTGGCCCTCCTCGCCGTCGGTCTCGAGATAGCGGCGCAGGTGCTTCTGGATCCAGTCGGGCAGGTAGTCGGGAATCGTCGGGTCGCTCATCGCGCGCTCCTCCATCCGGTCGGGGCGGCCGCGCTCCGGGAGCGGATCGGGGCTCACGGACTCGACCTCTCCCGACGTGGATAGCAGACCCGACCGCCTCGCGGCGTCCCCGGCCCCCCGCGCTCGAAGCCAGCGCCCGGGTCGGCTTGCGCCGCTGCGGGGGCCCAGCGTCGCCCCTCAGCCGCGAGCCGGCGACCTCCCGCCCCGGGCCCCGAGGACGCCCGATCTCGCGTGCCCGTCGCGACCGTCCGAGCCCAAGCGCGACGGCCAGGCCGATGCCCAGCAGCACCGCCGTGCGCGGCTCCGGCGCGAAGACCAGCGCGGGATAGGCGTCGGCGCTCCCGGGATTGTCGGTCGAATCGATGAACTCCTTGGCGTCGCTGTGGACGTAGAACGGAGCACCGAAGCTGGTCTCGTGCTGCCCCTTCACGAGGAACCCCACGTAGCGCTCGTCGGCGGCCAGCCGATCGTTGACGAACGCGGTCACGTCGAAGAGGAATGGCTGTGGCGACACGAACGGGCTCACCACCGCGGTCGTGCCGCGTCGGACCACACGGTCGGGTGTCCCACGATGCCCCGAGCAGCTCGCGAGATCGGGTTCCGGACCGCCCGAAGCTCCGGCCGGTCGCCGGTCCGTGCTACAGTCGTAAGGCGCTACGACGGGAGATCGACATGCACCGGATTGCGATCCTCGTAGCCACCGTCGTCGGGGTCGCGGTGCTCCCGCTCGCGGCGTCGGCAGTGCCGATCGTGTTCACGCCCCCGCAGATCACCCTCGCCACGGATCCCTTCAACGTCACGGGCTCGATGACCGTGGACCTCGTCGACCTCGACGACCCCGATCCGAATCTCGCGCGCTTCGAGCTGGTGATCGAAGGGGAGTTCCAGAACTATCGGGGGGGCTACTCCGAGTCCTACGAGAGCGCCGGCTTCTTCCAGCGGGAGGAATTCCACCACCTCCCCTATCTCCAGCTCCTGCTCCGCCTGCCCGGAATCCTGAGCGCGACCGTCGAGCAGGCCCTGGGGGTCGAGGCCGTCTCGGCGGACTGGACGGGGCCGGTGGACGAGACCCTGTTCCAGTTCGACTTCGCTCGAGACCCGCAGCCGGTTCCCGGGCAGCCGAACGACGTGTTCGACCTCCCCACGCAGTGGTCCGCTCGGTTGGCCTACTTGGTTCAGCGGACCGGTGCCGGCGCGGCCGGCGAGCTCCTGGCCGTCTCGGCGGGGCAGGTCGATTTCGCCGAGCTGCTCGACGGCGTGTCGATCGGGTACTCGGACGGAAGCGGAGACGCCGCCGAGGATTCCGCTCTCTTCGCCGTGTCGGCGGTGCCCGAGCCCGGCATCCGGCCTGCTGCTGGCCGCCGGGCTCGCCGTCGCGTGGCGGGCGAGGCGGCGCGAGCCGCAGCGCGACGCGATCCTCCTGACCGCCCGACCCGAGGCGGCGACCGCTCCCCGGGGTCAGACCGCCGCCATCCGGATGCAGTAGACGACGTGATCCGGCGCGACGCGCCGGCTCTCCACCCGCGGCGGGTCTCGCTGCAGGCGCTCGGCGATGCGGCGGATGAAGCCCTCGGCGGTGAGCCGATTCATCTCCGTGAGGGCTTCCGCCTCGAACACGTCGATCCACAGCTCGTTCGACGCCTCCGCGTCGGCGCGCAGCTTCCAGCTGCCGAAGTCGTACATCGCCCCGGAGAGCGAGAGCAGCAGCCGGATCGCGCGGCGCAGGGCCGCGGGATCGTCGGTGACCGCGTCCTCACCGCGAGCGAGCTGGAGCTGCTGATAGAGACCGCTCTCGAGCAGCCGGTCGGCGGTCGCGGCACCGCGACCCACCACGTAGTCGGACCGGCCGCCTCCCTCGACGTCCCGCAACAGCTCGGTGAGACGAGCGTGGCAGCGGTTGTCGTACCACAGCGCCGGCTGGATCTTGCCCTCCAGGAGCGCGAGGTCCGCCGGCTCGAGGCGCACCTCCAGCTCGTCGCGCGCGATCGCTCCGCGCTCGAGCAGGCGCTCGACGTCGCTCACGACCTCGGCGATGGCCGTCCCCTTGATGCGTCCCGTCCGGGTCTCCACCTGCAGCCCTTCGGCTGGCAGCTCGGGGCCCTTGAGGCCGGTCACGCCCGGCCCTGGAAGCCCGCCGCTCGCCGGTGCGGCGGGAGGTGGGGACACCCCTGGGGCCTCTCGGCAGACCCCGCCGAAGGCCTCGCACCCGGGACGGAATTCGCGAACGAAGGCGGCTACTTCGCAACGTCGGGGCCGGCGACTCGCCGGGGTGTCGGGCGCCTTCTGCTTCATGGTCGGGCGCCTTCTACTTCATGATAGGATGGCGACCGAGCGCCCGCGGAGGAGATCCGATGCCTGCCGTTCTGGAAGACGACCCCAGGGGTCTGGACGAGCGCCTCGGCCACTACCGACGCACCACCGGCCGAGCCCAGTCGTCACGGCCGGGGGGTCAGGTCACCCGGTATGCGGCGGCCACGGCCTCCGCGCTCGCACTCGCCGGCAGCGCCGAGGCGGCGGTCATCTACAGCGGGGTCCAGAACATCACGATCCAGAACAACCCGGGCGGCGCGCCCACCTACGATCGCGCGCTCATCGATCTCGACGGAGCGTTCGGCGACGACGTGGAGCTCGGGGTGTCCTGGTACCAGTACTCCCGCGTCAGCGGCGGGCAGTACGGCACCTACTTCTTCTATACCAACCTGGCGAACGCCCGCGCCCAGGCCCTGCCCAACGGCGCCGGAATCCTCCAGAACAGCACCTTCCAGGCCCGGCGCCTCTCGTTCGGCCAGACGATCTCTGCCGGCGGGGCCTTCTTCGCGGGGGCCGCGTTGCGCCTGAACTACTACTCGGAGTACCACACGCCGGTATTCCCCGGAAGCTGGCCCGGATCGGGGAGCGGCTTCCTCGGGGTGCAGATCCAGCGCGACGGCGAGACCCACTACGGTTGGATCCGCCTGGAGCTCGAAGATCTCTCTTCGGCGAAGGACGGTCCCGAGGGCGTGTCCGATCGCATCACGGTGGTCGACTGGGCCTACCAGAGCACGGCGGACGCGCCCATCCAGGCCGGTCAGACGGTTCCGGAGCCGTCCACCGGGGCGCTCACCCTGCTCGCCACCGGGGCCGCCGGGGCGCTCACGTGGCGACGGCGGCGCTCGAGCCAGACGGGCCACGACGAGCCCATCGCCTAGGACGCGCCTCCTGCCCCCCACCGTCGGCAACCCTTCGCCCGGCCGTCCCCGGGTCGTCCTCGTGGGCTGGGACGCCGCGGACTGGAAGGTGATCCATCCGTTGATGGACGCCGGCCGCATGCCGCATCTGCAACGGCTGGTGGAGCGCGGCGCCATGGCGAACCTGGCGACCCTCAAGCCCGTCCTCTCGCCGATGCTGTGGACCTCCATCGCCACCGGCAAGCGCCCCTACGACCACGGCATCCTGGGCTTCACCGAGCCCACGCCGGACGGCGGGACCGTGCAGCCGGTGAGCGCGCTCTCGCGCAAGACGAAGGCGCTCTGGAACATCCTGAACCAGCAGGGCATGACCTCTCACGTCGTCGGCTGGTGGCCGTCCCATCCCGTCGAGCCGCTGCGGGGAGCCATGGTGTCCAACCACTTCCACACCGCCGTCGGACCGCCGGAAGAGCCGTGGCCCGTGGTGCCGCACAGCGTGCATCCGCCCGAGCTGGCCTCGGCCCTGGCCCCCCTGCGCGTCAACCCGATGGAGCTCGGGCCCGAGGAGATCCTGCCCTTCGTGCCGAAGGCGGCGGATGTCGACCAGGACGCGGACCGTCGACTGGCTTCGGTCATGAAGACCCTGGCCGAGTGCGTGACGGTCCACAACTGTGCGACGTGGCTCCTCGCCAATCGGGCCGCGGACTTCCACGCCATCTACTACGACGCCATCGATCACTTCTGCCACGGCTTCATGCGCTATCGGGCACCGCGCCAGAGCTGGGTTCCCGAGCGGGATTTCGAGCTCTACCGGCACGTCGTGGACACCGCGTACGTCTTCCACGACGCGATGCTCGGCACGCTGGTGGAGCTGGCCGGACCCGATGCGACCATCGTGCTCTGCTCCGACCACGGCTTCCACCCGGACCATCTGCGCCCGCGCCAGATTCCCCACGAGCCTGCGGGTCCGGCGGTCGAGCACCGGGACCACGGGGTCTTCCTCATCGCGGGACCGGGCATTCGCAAGGACGCGTTCCTGCACGGCGCCTCGCTGCTCGACGTCACCCCGACGATCCTCGCCGTCTACGGGTTGCCCGTGGGCGAGGACATGGAAGGCAAGCCCCTTGTGGACGCCTTCGAGGAGCCGCCCGCGGTCGAGACGATCCCGAGCTGGGACGAGGTCCCCGGCGACGCCGCACGGCATCCGGCCGAGATCGCCACGGACCCCATCGCGGCGCGCCAAGCGCTCGACCAGCTCGTGGCCCTGGGCTACGTGGAGGAGCTCGGCGCCGATCGCGAGCGCGCCGTGCGGCGCACTGCCCGCGAGCTACGATACAACCTCGCCCGGGCCTGGATGGACGCGATCGCTACGTGGAGGCGCGCGAGCTGCTCGAGCACCTGTACGACGAGGATCCCTCGGAGTATCGCTACGGCATCCAGCTCGCGATGTGCCTCCGGGCCCTTGAGGAGCCGGTGGCGCTGCGGGGCCTGGTGGAGCGCATCACGAGACAGCGCCAGGAGGATGCGGTGGAGGCGCGCAAGGGTCTTCGGCGGCTCGCCGACGAATGGCGTTCCCGGGCCCGGACGAAGCAAGCCGAAGCGAGCGGAAGCGACGCCGCGGAGGGACCGAGCGATCCCGGCGACGCGGGCGCGGGCGACCAAGCGCAGCCGACCCCGCTGGACCCGAAGCTGCTCGACGAGGCGGGGCGAGCGGAGTGGAGGCGCCTCCGCGGCCTCGCGCAGGTTCGCCCGTTCGATCTCGAGTACCTGCTCGGCTGGGTGTGTCTCGCCGAGGGGCGGGCGGAGGAAACGCTCGAGGACTTGCAGAAGGCGAAGGAGGCGGAGCCCACGCAGGCCGGGACTCCCGATCCAGATCGGCGAGGCGTATCTCCGAGTTGCGACGCCGCGGCGGCGCGGTTCGTGCCTTCGAGTATGCGATCGGGATCGACCCGCTGAGACCCGACGTCCAGACGCGGCATGGCCCGTGCGAGGCTCCGCCAGCGTCGCCCGCGCGAGTGCCGCCGAGGAAGCGCTGGAGGCGGTGGGCCTGCTCTTCCACTATCCCCTCGGCGCACGACGTGCTGGGCGTGGCTCCTCGCGCGTTCGCCGCCGCTACGGTGACGCCGAGGCTGCCTTCCGGACGGCCATCTCCCTGAACCCCAATTCGCTCGAGAGCCACGCCCGGCTCGTGCGCCTCTATACTGGCCCCTGCTGCGACGTGGAACGCGCCGAGCACCACCGCAGGCGGGTGAGAGCACTCCATTTAGGAACGCAGACGGACCACGGCGAGGCGGTCGCGAAGCCCCGGCGGGCGAAGGCCGAGCGGGCGGCTCTCGCCGGTTCGCGTCCGGCGCCGGTCGCGAGCCGGGCGCGCGCTCGACCCGGATCGCACGATCACCGTGGTGTCGGGCCTGCCGCGTTCGGGCACCTCGATGATGATGCAGATGCTCGAGGCCGGGGGCCTCGAGATCGCCAGCGACGCGAAGCGCGTCGCGGACGCCGACAATCCCCGTGGCTACTACCAGTACGAGGCCGTGAAGAGGCTCCGCACCGAGGGAGGTTTCCTCGCCGGCCTCCGGGACGCGCAATCAAGATCGTCGCGCCCCTGCTCCCTTCCCTGCCGAGCGACCACGACTACCGCGTCATCTTCATGGAGCGCGATCTCGACGAGGTCCTGGCCTCCCAGCGCAAGATGCTCTCGCGCCTCGCGACCCGCCCGGCCGCGGGGGAGGCGGACCGGGCGGGCGAAGCCGCGCTGAAGCGAGCCTTCGCCCGCCAGCTGCGTCAGGTCAAGATCTGGCTGGGGCAGCGCGAGAACCTGCGGACCTGCTTGTGCGCCGAGCGGGCCCTGGCCGATCCCGGGGCGACGGCGGCGAGGGTCACCGAGTTCCTCCGCAGCACCGGCCCTGCGGGCGGCCCGGCGCCGATCCCCGAGGTCATGGCGGGGATCGTCGACCCCGGGCTCTACCGCCAGCGCAACCCGTTGGGCGGCTGAGCACCTTTCACTTCCGGTCGCCGATTCCGTGGCGCTCAGCGCGCCGGCGGCGTCGGCACACCCGGGCTCAGCCGGAGGTAGAGGGCGAAGCTGCAGCCCTTGCCGGGGAACCGTTCTGGAGCTCGAGCGAGCGCCGCCGTGGGCGCGCGCAATTGCCAGACGGCCGATACCCCGCCCTGCCCCGGTCCTTGCGGCGCGTGCTGAAGAAGGGCTCGAAGGCGCGCTCTTCCGTCTCCTCGTCCATGCCGCCCCCCTCGTCGCGGACCCGGACGAAGGCGAGGTCACCGGGCGGCTACGTATCCCACCCGGACAGAGCGTCTCGAAGGTGCTCGGGTCGACGCATTCGAACCCCGTGCGACCACTCGAGCGTCCCGCCGAACTCGGCGGTCGCCTCCACAAGGCGTTCTGGAGCAGCTGGAGGACGCAGTCGCGGAGCTGGATCGGATCCGCCTCGACGGGCAGCAGCCGGTTGGCCAGCCGGCGCAGCAGGCGCACTCCGGGCAGCAGCTCCGACTCGATCCCGTCGTGCCAGGCCTCGGCGGCCGGCCCGGACAGGTCGAGGGTGGTGCGAGCCCGAGCGGATGCTGCCGGCGTAGAGCTGCAGCTCGTGGGAGAGATCGGAGCCCACGCGCGCCGCCTCGAAGATGCGCGCGAGATGGCGCTCGGCGGGATCGCCTTCCAGCTCTCGTTCGAGGAGGTCGGCGTTGCCACGACGGGCCGATCGCGCGAAGGCGCCCTGGAAATCTCGCGGGCCACGCTGAGAGCCAGCGCCGCGACGCTCTCGAGCCGTCGCTGCTTTTCGGCAAGGTCGAGCTCGGCCTGGCGGCGGGCGCTCGCGTCGTGCAGTTGCAGCAGGCGACCCGTCCTCGAGCCGTCCCCGATCGGACTGGCGACCACCTGCAGCCGTCGCCGGCTGACCGCTGCCGTCGCGGACCTGGAAGAACACGCCGCTCGGCGTTCCCAGGACCCGCCACCACTCCCCGTCGGCGACGGGGCCCCGTCGGCAGACTGGGCTCCGGGCTGGAGCCGGGGAGACTCCGGAGGATCTCGAGGAAGGGTCGGTCCCAGGGTGCAGGGGAGCGGGCGCCAGCAGCTCGTGGGCCCGCCGATTCGCGAAGGCCACGTAGCCGTCGGCGCCGATCACCACGATCCCGTCGGGATGATCGGCCACCACCGCGGACATCGCCGCGGGCATCCCGAAGACGAGCCCCTCCCGGACCATGCCGACGAGGAGCAGCAAGATAGAGACCGAATAAAAAACCGCGGTGAGGTTCACGGGCGCCAGGCCGGTCACGTACCCCAGGTTCCCGGTGAGGGTGACGCCGCTGGCGGCGATCAGGAAGAACGGCCTGCCGGCGGACGGCCGGCCGGCGAGCCCGACGCGCTACGACGATCTCGACGGCGAGGGCAGAAAGAGCGAGCCCAGTAGTTCGGAAGCGCCATCGCGAACCAGACGGGCCGGTAGACGTTTCTCGCCTCCCACCACCGGCGTGATGAAGGCGCCATGCCAGGGGTTCGTGATCATCACCAGCC
>CAWGJT010000015.1:0-258218 GCA_963822965.1 uncultured delta proteobacterium | reverse complement strand
GTTATGTGTAACATTTACTCGTTAAGATTCGTGTCTCCTCATAATCAATATATGCTGGCAATCTAGCTGCTTCATATTGAAGTGCTTTTTGAAATCCCCTATCAGTAGTACTAAAGAATTTACTTTGAAGTTCACGTTTCTGTTCTAATTCTAAACCTTTTCTATGTATTTCTTCAGGAGTATTACCTTTAATAATAATTTTAGATTTTTTTGGTGGTTTACAGGTGCAATCGGTATGAATCTTGAGAACCAAAACCATCAAGATTTAAGCATCTTATTTAATTGTTGATATATTGTTCTCTTTATTATTTTTCGCCAGCCATTTTATAATTTTTTATATTTTTTTATAAATACTTTAAAATTTTATAAAAGTCAGTTAATTATAAATACATTCTATCTTTTGTTTTTATCCTTAATTCCATTAAATAACCAAGCATTTGCTTGATATGGATTTAAGGGGTGATACGCTATTTGGTGAAATCATTGGTTTATTCTTCACATCTTTTTTTCTTCCGATTTCACTAATATCATTATTTGTGAGAATAGCATTTAACATTTTTTCCGTAATGCCCTTATTTTGTTTAAATCTCGCCATATCAAAATTCAGATACATATAATCCAATTGCTAATCCCATAATACTATCATCATGAAAACTACGTTTATGGTCAGCAACACGATTACCGGGAACAGTTACAAATGTTTTTAATTCACCTAATAATCTGGATGATCTGATTATTACATCTTCTAAATGAATTGCTCTTTGCATTTCAAGCATGTCCCGGGACGGAAGCGGGGGCATACTACCGGGTCGGTCCCGACGTGGTCCTCGCCGTTCCGAAGCCTGGATTCAAGCAGAGCGAAGCCGCCGCGCAGAGATCCCTGGCGGCGCTGGACCGGATCGCCCGTGAAGCCGGCCGAAAGCAGTGCATGGTCGTCCTGATCGATCGGGTCGCCTCCCAGGACGCTGCGTCCCGAAGGGTATGGTCCGCGCCGCGGACCGAAGAAACCCGCTGCGGGCAGGCGCTCGTGTGCGACACCCTGCTCGCGCGGGCCATCGGCTCCTTCTTCCTCGGGCTCAGCAAGAGCGCAATCCCCACTCGCATGTTCTCCGACCTCGATTCCGCATGCGCGTGGGCGTTCCAGACGGTAAAGGATCATGGCGGCCGGCTCTGACCCCGAATCCCTGAACGAGGCGGACTTCGAAGGCGCGCTCCAGTCGCTCACCGAGGTGCTGCTCGGCGTGGCGCGCGGCGACTTCAGCGTTCGCGCGCATCGCTCCTACCGGGGCGACCCCATCGACGTGTTGGCGTTCCTCGTCAACTCGACGGCCGAGGAAGTAGACGACCTGGTGCGACAGCTGCAGGAGGAGCGCAGGGAGCTGAAGAGGACCCAGGACCAGCTTCTGCTCGCCGCCAAGCTCGCCTCGCTCGGAGAGCTGGCGGCCGGCGTGGCCCACGAGCTGAATCAGCCGCTGACCGCGATCAGCATGCTCGTCGACCTGCTCGCGTCGCGACCCGAGGCCACCGTCGCCGAGTGCCTCCCCGACTTCGAGAGTCTCGCGGAGGCGGTGAGGCGCATGGGCCGCATCGTCGACGGCGTGCGGATGTTCGGTCGGGCCGCTCCGCTCCGGATTCGACCGACCCGGGCGCTGGCACCCATCGAGAGTGCCCTCGACTTCCTCCAGGAGACGCTGGAGCGCCACGGTCTGGGGGTGGAGAGACGCTTCCCCGAGCGGCTTCCCCCGGTGGAGGCCGATGCGGACCGGCTCTACCAGGTCTTCGTCAACCTGCTCACCAACGCCCGGGACGCGTTCGGAGAAGGGCAGTCGGGGGCACGCCTGGTGATCGGTGTCGAGGCCGTCGGGGATCGGGTCGTGTACCGCATCGAGGACAACGGCCCCGGTATTCCCGAAGCCACGGCGCAGCGCATCTTCGATCCGTTCTTCACCACCAAGCCGGTGGGGCGAGGGACGGGGCTCGGGCTCTCGCTCTCGCACGGCATCGTCGCCGAGCACGGCGGAGTGCTGCGATACGAGCCCGCGCCGGGTGGCGGCGCGTGCTTCGTCGTCGAGCTCCGCGCGTGCGCATCGCGCGGAGTGGAAGAGGAGACCGGATGACGGAGCGCCTCGACGGGCTCCGGATGCTGGTCGTCGAGGACGATCCGATGGTGCGCCGGGTCGTCGTGCGGGCGGCCCGCGAGATCGGGGCCGCGGTCGAGTCTGCAGAGGACGGTCGCGCAGCGCTGGGCCTGCTCGAGCAGACCCGCTACGACGTCGTCGTCACCGACCTGAAGATGCCGGTCGTGAGCGGTCTGGACGTCGTCCGCGTCGCGCGGGAGCGCCACCCCGGAACCGCGCTGATCGTGATCACCGGCTACGTGGAGCTCGAGGACGAAGGGGCGATTCGCGGCGCGGGCGCGGTCCTGCTGTTGAAGCCCTTCGGGAGCGAGCAGCTCGCAGAGGCGCTGCATTCGGCGCGGGCGCTCTCGTCGCCTGCCGGCACGTCGACCGCGTGAGGGGTCCCCGGAGCGAGCCGCGGGGCCGGGAGGTGGGCCTTCCTCCCCTCACGCGAGCCCGCACGCCGAGCCAGTAGCATGCGGGCGAATCCCAGGGATGTGTCGTTCGGAGCGTCGGAGGGGTGCCCCGTGAGCGAAGCCAGGGAAGCCAGGGAAGCGACGGAGAGCACGCGCATCACGCCGGATCCGCTGGCCCCGGCGCCCGGCGAGGAAGAGAGCCTCGACGTCTGGGGCTTTCGCGATACCGCGTTCCGGGCCCGGCCGGACGGGGTGGTCGAGCTCACCGGCTCCCGCTACCCGCTGTGCGGGGAGGAGCTGGCGGAGCTGCTCCCCTGGGTGCAGCGCACGATCCATCCCGGGGTCACGCCGGACGACCTGAACCCCCCCGGCTATCCGCCCGCCATTCCGCCACCGGTCGAGGGGCCGGGCTTCGCCGCCTTCCGGGAGGAGATCGGCAAGCTCCTCGGCCCGGCCGCGATCACGGACGATCCCGAGGTGCGCCTCCGCCACGGCCACGGTCACACCCAGGAGGAGATGTACGCCATCAAGTACGGGTCGCTCCCGCGCGTGCCCGACCTCGTCGTGCGACCCCGGGACGAGAGCGAGGTCGTCGGCCTCGTCGAGGCCGCGCGCCGCCACGAGGTCGTGCTGATTCCCTACGGTGGCGGCACCAACGTGACCGATGCGTTGCGATGTCCGTCCGGCGAGCATCGCTCCATCGTCTCCGTGGACATGAGCCGCATGAACCGCGTGCTGTGGATCGATCCGGAGAACCGGCTGGCGTGCATCCAGGCCGGGGCGGTGGGCCGCCACATCGCGGAGCAGCTGTCGCGATACGGATTCACCATGGGACACGAGCCCGACAGCATCGAGTTCTCGACCCTGGGCGGCTGGATCGCCACCTATGCGTCGGGCATGAAGAAGAACCGCTACGGCAACATCGAGGACCTGGTGCTCGACGTCACCGTGGTGACGGCGTGTGGCGTGCTCGATCGTCCGGACGAGGTGGTGCCGCGTGAATCGGTGGGGGTCGGCGACGTTCGCCGCTGGATCTTCGGCTCCGAGGGCAGCTTCGGCATCATCACGAAGGCGGTGGTCCAGATCTTCCCGCTGCCCGAGGCCCAGGTCTACGGCTCGGTGGTGTTCCCCGACTTCGAGCGGGGCGTTCGCTTCCTCTACGACCTGCAGCAGCACGGGACGCCACCGGCGAGCGTGCGGCTGATGGACAACCTCCAGTTCCAGCTCGGGCAGATGCTCAAGGGACGCCGTCGGGGGCTCGCGGTCGCCAAGAGCTGGCTCCAGAAGACCTTCGTGACCCGGGTCAAGGGCTTCGATCCCGAGCGCATGACCGCCTGCACCCTGGTCTTCGAGGGATCGAAGGAGGAGGTCGCCGCGCAGCAGCGGCAGCTCTACCGCATTGCCCGGAAGTACGGCGGTCTGGCCGCAGGGTCGGAGAACGGCGAGCGCGGATACCAGCTGACCTTCGGCATCGCCTACATCCGCGACTGGATCATGAACCACTACCTGTTGGCGGAATCCTTCGAGACCTCCGTGCCGTGGAGCCGCGTGATTCCGCTGTGCGAGAACGTGAAGCGCCGCATCCGCGAGGAGCACGCCCGGCGGAGCCTCCCGGGCAAGCCCTTCGTCACCTGTCGCGTCACCCAGCTCTACCCGACCGGCGCGGCCGTCTACTTCTACTTCGCCTTCTACTTCAAGGGAATCCCACACCCGAGCGAGATCTATGCGGAAATCGAGCAGGCCGCCCGCGACGAGGTCCTGCGTCAGGGCGGCTCGCTCTCCCACCACCACGGAGTCGGCAAGATCCGGCGGCGCTTCCTGCCGCGGGTCTGGTCGCCGGCGATGCTCGAGTGGAGCCGTCGCATCAAGGGCGCCGTCGATCCCACCGACGTGTTCGGCGCCGGCAACCAGGCCTTCGGCCCCGACGAGCCGTGATCCGGCGCGTCAGCCCGGGGCCGGGGCTCGGGGGCGGCCACGACGCCGAGCGCCCGGGTGGGGCGCAGGCGCCGGGGAAGGCGCCGGGATGTGGAGCGTCTCCGAGAGGTAGCGCTCGACCGCGCCCGCGATCGCGTCCGGGTACTCGATCAGTCCGAAGTGGGTGGCGTCCGGCAGCATCTCGAGCCGGGCGGCAGGCATGCTCTCGACCATCTGGCGCGCGGTCTCGCTCGGGGTGAATCGGTCGCGCTCGCCTGCGATGACGAGGGCGGGGACCTGGATGGCCGAGAGGAGATCGCTCGCGTCGTGCTCACCCATGCGCCGGAAGATCTCGGCGTAGATCCCGAGGTCGAGGCCCAGCCACTCGGCCGCCACGTCCTGGAAGCGCGCGAGATCGATCTCGGGCGCCATCCAGCCCAGGCGTTGGCTGGCCCAGACGAAGCTTCCGGCCACGAGACGAGAGCGCGCGAGGCTCGGTGCGGTGCCGGCGAGGCGGCGTCCCGCGCCGCGCATCACCAGCGAGAGCGGCGGGAAGATGCGCTCCAGCAGGTCGGAGCCGAAGGCGGTCTGCAGCGGGCGTCCCGGCGTTCCGTGGATGGCGACGAGGCCCCGCGCGAGCTCTGGCTCGGTGCGGTGCGCCTCGAGCATCACCTGGACGCCCATGCTCCATCCCAGCAGCACGGGCGTCTGCACCCCCTCGTGGTCGAGGAGGTGCAGGAGGTCCCGGGCGTGATGCTCGATGCCGTAGGCGCGGCGGTGGGACGGCCCCGAGGCGTAGAGGCCGCGGTAGTCCCACGCAAGCAGGCGGAAGCGCGGCGCGAAGCGCTCGAAGAGCGACTGCCACACGTGGATGCCGCCGCCCAGGCCGCCACAGAAGACGAGCGTTATCTCCTCGTCGGCGCCGCCCGTGTAGTAGGTGAGACGCGTGCCGTCGTGGCTGCGCAGCCGCCGCGGCTCGATCGTCGTCACCGGGCGCCGCCCCCGCCGGCGTCGAGCATCGCCCGGAACCGCTCCGCCCAGAGATCGAAGGCGTCGTCGATCCCGCTCCAGAAGGCTCCCTCTGGCTCGAGGCTGTCGGGCTCCTGGTTGGAGTCCAGCAGCTCGCCCAGCAGGCTGCCGTCTGCGCCGTCCTCGAGCTTTGCCTCCACGGCGCCCAGCGGCGTGACCGAGTAGTCGATGCTGGTCCGGCCGTCGAAGTCTGCGTCGGCGAGCTGCAGGTCGAGGTCGACGATGCTCGCCGAGAGGACCAGGACCCCCGGGCCGGTCTCGTCGACGATCCGGTAGGATCCGTCGCCCGCCAGGTGCTTCTCCAGCGCCTTGCGGAAGAGATCGCGGAGCCGGGCGAGGGCGGCCTGGTCGGCCTGCTCGCGGCGCTTCCTGGATTCCAGGTCCGGCGACCCGAAGTCGTCGAGGTGATGGATGCGCGCCCACTCCGGCGTGTAGGCGAGCTCGAGCGGCACCGGCATGACGGCGTGGTAGCGCGAGAGGTCGAGACCCGGCTTCAGGTACTCGCGCTCGAAGTGCGCGTCGACCGTCACCAGGTCGAGGCCGTCCTTGACGCGAGGGACCTCGGGCGGCACCCAGGTGGTGCCGGGCGCCTCGGACATTCCGGCGCAGGCGGTGCCAGCCAGCAGTGCGGCGGTGGACAGCCACGCCGCGCGACGCGAGAGACCGGATCTCATGTGGACGTTTCCTCCGGCGCGATGTTAACGCGAATCCCCGGCGCCAGGCCTTCGCATCCTTCGATCCGCGCACGCGCGCGTGGTAGGGTGGGGCGGGGCCAGGAGAAGTCATGGAGCACCGTTCGATTGGGAGCCTGTCCGTCTCGGCTGTGGGGCTCGGATGCAACAACTTCGGCCGGCGCCTGGATGCCACGGGCACGCGCGAGGTGGTGAGCGCCGCGCTCGACGCGGGCATCGACTTCTTCGACACGGCGGACGTCTACGGGGGAGGGCGGTCCGAGGAGTATCTCGGCCAGGCCCTGCGCGGCCGGCGCGAGCGGGCCGTGGTCGCCACCAAGTTCGGGGCGCCGGGCAGCAGCCCGGACGGCGTGCCGCGCGGAAGCGCCCGCTGGGTGCGGACGGCGGCGGAGCAGAGCCTGCGGCGGCTGGGCATGGAGCGCATCGACCACTACCAGCTCCACTTTCCCGATCCGGAGGTTCCCGTGGCCGAGACCCTGGGGGCCCTGCACGAGCTGGTGCGGGAAGGAAAGGTGCGCGAGATCGGCTGCTCGAACTTCGGCTCGGGCCGGCTGCACGAGGCGCACCAAGCCGCCGCTGTGGGCGGGCTCACGCCGTTCCGTACCGTCCAGAATCGATACAGCCTGCTCCATCGGGAGCCGGAGGAGAAGGTGGTTCCCGCGTGCCAGCAGCTGGGCCTCGGCTTGATCCCGTACTTCCCCCTCGAGTCGGGGCTGCTGACCGGCAAGGTACACCCCAACCAGCCGCTTCCGGAGGGGACGCGCCTCGCCGCCATGTCGGACGACGAGCGCGCCCGCTTCGTCGAGGACGACACCCTCGAGCGGGTGGAGCGGCTACGCGAGTACGCGGCGTCGCACGGTCGATCGCTGCTCGAGCTGGCGATCTCCTGGCTCGCCTCGAGCCCGGTCGTGGTGTCCGTCATCGCGGGGGCTACGCGGCCCGAGCAGGTCGCGGCCAACGCCGGCGCCGCGAGCTGGAAGCTCGCTGCCGAGCAGCGAGCCGAGGTCGCCGCGCTCGTCGCTCGATGAGGTACGTCGGCGGGATCCTCTGCGGGGTCCTCGTCCTGTCGGTGGCCTGGAAGGTCGTGCTGCTGCAGACCAGCCAGTCGATGCCGGACGGCGACGAGGCGGTGACCGGGCTGATGGCCCTGCACATCCTGGAGGGCGGGGAGCATCCGATCTACCCGTACGGCGTGCACTACGGCGCCGGCGGTGGGCTGGAGGCGCACCTCGCGGCCGCGGTGTTCGCCTTGTTCGGCACCTCGGAGGAGGCGCTCCAGGCCGTCGGTCTCCTCCTCTGGCTCGTGAACCTGGGGCTGGTGGCCGCCATCGCGGCCACCATGGCGGGGCGACGGGCGGCGTGGATCGCCGCGGCCCTGTTCGGGCTGTGTCCCGTTTCCACCTACTGGAGCCTCAAGGTGGCCGGCGGCCACCTGGTGGGTCTGGCCGCGTGCCTGGTCCTGATCCTGCTGCTCGAGCGGGGCGTCCGCCGGCGCTGGATCGGGCCGGTCCTTCCGCTGGCGGTCCTGGCGCACGCCAGCACGGCGCCCTTCGTCGGCGTGGTCGGCGCCCATGCGTTCGCGACCGCGCCGAGTTGGCGCGACCGCATCGAGGGAGTCGCGAGCGCGTTGGCAGCAGCGGCCGTGTTGGCGTGGCTCGCCTGGCCGTCGAGCGAGACGGTGTGGAATCCGGTCGCCCAGGGCTTCTCGCTGCGTGCCTTCGCCGAGGCGCTCGTGCGCGTGGTCGCGCACCTCTTCACCCCGAACGTGGACGGCGCCGGCCTGCCCGACCCGCTGGCGCTGGGGGTCTCGATCCTGTGGCTGGCCGCGTTCCAGCAGGCGCTCGTCCTCGCCCGGAGCCGCCGGCTCTGGCTGTATGCGCTGGCGCCTCTCGCGATCCTTCCCGTCGTCTCCGCGAGCCTGCTGGCGGCGCGACACCTGCTGCTGCTCTATCCGGTGTCGTGTATCGCGCTGGCGTGTGCGTCCCGCGTGGTCGACGGGCGGGTGGCCGCGGCGGCGTTCGGCGTCCTGCTGGTGGGTGGCGCCAGCCTCCAGATCCGCGAGGCCTTCTCTCCCGTCAGCTACGGTGCCGGCGTCCAGTCTCGCGGATTCCGGCCGGCGCAGATCCGGCGGATCGTCGACGAGCTCGACGCGCTGGGCATCCGCCACGTGTACTGCCTGGACCCGATGCTCCAGTGGAACATCGCCTTCGCAACCCGGGAACGGATCGTCGCCCGCTGGACCTCGCCGGTCGATCGCATCCCCGGCTACGTGGAAGGCGTGGACCGGGCGCGCCTCGCCGGCGAGCCCGTCGCCCTGGTCTACGAGAAGCCTCCGGCTTCGCCGCGGGAGCCGCAGTCCTTCGCGCTGGATCCCCGGCCGTCGGATGCGCTCATCGAGCGCCGCTTCCCTCGATCGCCGAACCTCTCGCCACCCTGACGCCGCCCGCTACCGCCGCATTGCGCGGCGTGCCGCCGCTCGCGCCCCGACGCATCCGAAAGGCCGCCATGGGCGACCTGGATCGCGAGGCCGGGAACCGCGAGGCGGCGCTCGCGTGGCACCGGCGAGCCCTGCAGGCCGATCCGGGCAATCCGACCGCGAATCTGCACGTCGGCGTGGAGCTGAGCAGTCGCGGCAGGATGCGCGACGCGCTCGTCCACTTCGAGCGGGCGGCCCGGCGCATGCCGCAGTCGGTGGACGCCCAGGCCGCCGCCGGTCAGGCCCTGATGCAGCTCGCGCGCTTCGACGAGGCGCTCGGACGCCGGGACGTCGCCGCGCGGATTCGCCCCGACCTCGCCGAGGTCCACCGCTTGCGCTGCACGTGCCTGCGCCGGCTGGAGCCGAGGCCGGATCCAGCGAAGCCTGTGTGGGATCGTGACGGCGTCGGGCGGGGCTCTGGTCCCAGCTCAGCGGGGCGGATCGACCAGGACGCCGGGGTTGAGGATGCCGGCGGGATCGAGCCGGGCCTTCACGGCGCGCAGGGCGTCGGCGAAGGGGCCCGAGCGCTGGCGGTCGTACCACGCGCGGTGGTCCCGGCCGACGGCGTGGTGGTGGGTGATGGTGCCGCCGTGCTCGATCACCGCATCCGAGGCCGCCTGCTTGATCTCGCCCCACTGCTCGAGCTCGGCGCCGGGGCGGCCGGGTGCGACGATCGTGTAGTAGGGGGCCGGCCCGTCCGGGTAGACGTGGGTGAAGCGGCAGGTGAGGGTGCCCTTCCCGCACACCCGGTCGATCGCCGCTCGCACGCGGGCAACCACGTTGGCGTGGAAGTCCGCGAAGCGATCCCACGTGATGGCGGTCTCGAAGGTTTCGGAGATGAAGCTCGCCGCCACGAGGGCGTCCCGCGCATAGGGGGCACTCACGAAGCTGTTGCGCCAGGCGCCCGCGGCGCCCTCGCGAGTGACGCCGGCGTCGGTGCGGGTGCGCACCGCGTCGTCCGGGACGTCGGCTCCATGCGCGCGGCAGATCTCCACGGCCCGTTGCATCCACGCGTCGAGGGCGTGGTCCGCGGACTCGAAGGCCAGCACCAACAGCGCCTGCTTGCCGTCCCCCCCGGCGGAGGACGCGGATTCGCCCGGATCGAGCAGCCGGCAGTTGGCTGGCTCCAGGCCGCTCTGTGAGAGCGCACGCACGGCCTCGACGGCCTGCTCGAAGCCGGGGAAGACGACGCTCGCGTTGGTGCGGTAGGTCGGCCGGTCCTGGAGCCGCATCCAGGCCTCGGTGATCACCCCGAAGGCGCCCTCGCTGCCGAGGAAGAGGCGGTCGTGGCTGGGTCCCGCCCCCGAGCCCGGAAGTCGGCGCGACTCGCTCACGCCGTGCGGCGTGATCACGCGCAGGGATTCGCAGAAGTCGTCGATGTGGGTGTAGCGCGTGGCGAAGTGGCCGCCGGCGCGCGTGGCGAGCCAGCCGCCGAGGGTCGAGAACTCGAAGGACTGGGGGAAGTGACGGAGCGTGAGGCCGTGGGGCCGTAACGCGTCCTCGAGGGCCGGACCGTAGAGGCCCGCCTGCATGCGGGCGGCGCGCGAGGTGCGATCGATCTCGAGCACCCGATCGAGGCGCGTGACGTCGAGGGACACGACGCCCGAGTAGCCGCCCCCGACCCCGCTCTCGACGCCGCCCACCACGCTGGAGCCGCCGCCGAACGGGATCACCGCGATGTCCTTCGAGCCACACCAGTCGAGCACGGCCGTCACGTCCTGCTCGCTCTCGGGAAAGGCCACCCAGTCGGGCGCGTGGCCGAAGTCGCGCCGGAAGGCCCGCACCAGATCGCGGTACGACCGGCCGAAGCTGTGGCGCGCACGTTCGTGGGGATCGTCCGTGACGATCGTCGCGAGCGCGGCAGGGCGGGGGACACGCGGCGCCGCCAGGTCGATCTCGGAAAGGACGGGTGGAGACACGACGGCAACGTCGGAGAGCTCGAAGCGGCGGGCCAGGGCCGCCGCGATCTTCTTCGTCGCCTCGGCATCGGGCCCCTCGCCCTCGAACCCCCAACCCCAGAACTTCAGCCGTCGAGTGGACATGCCGGGATTCTAACGCGGCCCCTCGGCACGCCACCGGCGGCCCCTCGCCGACGCTCGGGTCGGGGCTGGCCGAGGGGAATCTCACGACGATGGGGTCGTCGCGCTCAGGCTGATTCGAGCGATCTCGCGGGATCCGCAAGGGCTGGCGGGCTCTGCGGCACGCGAGAAGCTCGAGGAATGACGCATTGGGGCTAGCCGGGTCGGGAACGAGCTTCACGCCCCGGGCTCGCGAGCGCTCCCGGGATCGGACCCGAGCCGTGCGCCCGGGCCGATGCCATGTGTCGGTACAACAGACCGCGCGCCTGCTCGATGCCGCGGATCAGCGCGTCGTCCGGAATCGTCGCCCAGCGCGCGCGATGGTAGGGGGCCCGCGCCAGGTAGTAGAGGATGTTCGTCCGCAGCTCGAACATGACGCGCTCGATCTGGGCCTCGATCGTCTGCTCGGGAAGGAAGAGGCGATCGAGCTCGGCGCGCCGCGCCGAGTGCCCCGGCAACGAGATGTGGTAGTGCCCGTGCTCCTTCCCGAAGCAGTCGAACTTCAAGATTCTGCGGTGCTCGAACCAGACGATGAGGCAGGGCCCCTTGCCTGCTGCGACGTCCTTCCAGCACGTCTCCAAGACGAGCTCGGGGGTGACGCTGACGAACTCGACGTCGCGGTGATCCTGCAGCTTCGCGGCCTGCTTTCGCGCCCGCAGCCAGATGTGTGCGCCCGTCGGCAGCAGCGGAAGGATGACCTGCTTCACGATTCGATTCATGACGGAACCTCCTGGACTCTCGAACGCTTGACGCCGACCCGCGCCGAACGGTTCCTGCAAAGCGTCGATGGCCTTCGATCCCTGGCGATCGCCTCGAGCAAGGGGCGTGAGCAAGCGGCGTGCCATCGCGTGGCGTTGCTAGGGGACGCGAAGGTTGCACGTGGGGGGGGTAGAGGGAGATTCCCGTGGCTGTTCCTGCCGGATCCGGCAGGAACAGCGCCGAACTCCGCAGTGATCGCGATGCCGACATGCCCGTGACGGTCTTCTGCGGACCGACAGATCCGAAGTTCGCGAGACCGAACGGTGCGGCTGCCCGGGCGAGGTGCTACCTCCAGACCCGTTGGGCCTCGATGGGTCGGGGCGCCTGGCCCCAGACACCGCAAGCGTCTGCGGTGTCGGAACCAAACGCTCGCTCGCTTCATCGTACAGGGGCCCGCATGACGCCCCCCGGCGCGCTCTGGGCCGACCGCCCGCGGCGCGCCGCGTTCGTGCGGATCGTGGAGTCCGGGATACGCGATCGTGAACACTGGACCTGGGGGTGATGCGGTGAGCGAGACCGATGGCTCGAGATGGCTTCGCAGGGTCTGGATCGGATGCATCGGCGTGCTCGCGCTCTGCGTCGCTTCGCCGGTCGGCGCGAGCTCCGCGGAAGACCCGACCCAGAACCCGACGACCCTGACGCTCGACCCTGCCGCCACCCAGGTCGAGTTCGAGGTGGACTCGACCCTGCACCGCGTCGAAGGTACCGCGCACCTCGTGTCGGGAGTGCTCCACTTCGATCCGGCGGGCGGAGCGGCCAGCGGCGCGATCGAAGTGGACGCCACCAGTCTCGAGACGGGCAACGGGTGGCGCGACGACAAGCTCCATTCGAACGTGCTGGACAGCGAGCACCATCCGCGCATCGTGTTCCGGCCCGAGCAGCTCGTCGTCGTGAGCCGCAGTGGCTCCGAAGCCGAGGTCCGGGTCGAGGGCACGCTCGAGCTCCACGGGCAATCCCGGCCGCTCAGCATCACCGCCACCGTCCGTCTGACGGGTCCAGAGGCAGAGCTCGATGCGCACTTCCCGGTGCCGTATCTCGACTGGGGTTGCGAGGATCCGAGCACCTTCCTGCTGAGCGTCGACAAGGTCGTCCAGGTTCACGTCCGAACCAAGGGCCGGCTCGAGCCCGCTCCTCGATAGAAGTCGCTGCCGCCTACTGCTCCAGGAGAAGCCGATTCCCATGCGTATCGCCGCCGTCGGACGGGCGTTTCCCGACCACTACTACGACCAGGACGAGCTGCTCGCCGCGTTCCGAAGGCTCTGGGGGACGCGCTTCCACAACAGCGATCGTCTGGAGCAGCTGCATCGCAACGTCCGGGTGGGTGGACGCCATCTGGCGCTGCCCGTCGACGAGTACGAGAAGCTCGACTCGTTCACGGCCAAGAACGACGCCTTCGTGCGCTGCGCCGTCCCGCTGGGCGCGCGTGCCCTGCAGGACGGCCTGGCGCGGGCGGGGCGGCGCGCCCGCGAGCTGCGGCACCTCACCACGGCGTCGGTCACGGGCATCGCCACCCCCTCCATCGACGCGCGGCTGATGAACCGCATGGACCTGCCCGACGACCTGAAGCGCGTCCCGATCTTCGGTCTGGGATGCGTCGCGGGTGCCGCGGGGATCGCGCGGGTCGCGGACTACCTGAAGGGACATCCCGACGAGGTGGCGGCCCTCTTGTGCGTCGAGCTGTGCAGCCTGACGCTCCAACAGCAGGACTTCTCCCTGCCCAACATCATCGCCAGCGGCCTCTTCGGCGACGGGGCAGCGGCGGTGATCATGACGGGAAGCGATCTTCCGGGAGACGGTCCCGAGGTGCTGGCGACGCGCTCCGTCTTCTACCCGGACACGGAAGGCGTGATGGGCTGGGACGTGACGAGCGAGGGATTCCGGGTCGTGCTCTCTGGCGAGGTGCCGGCGATCGCCCGGCGCATTCGTCCGGACGTCGACGACTTCCTCGAGGAGCACGGCCTGGCGCTCGCAGACGTCACGAGCTTCGTGTGCCATCCCGGCGGTCCCAAGGTGCTGACCGCCTTCGAGGAGGCCCTGGACCAACCGCGGGAGACCTTCGCGCTCACGTGGAAGAGCCTGGCCGAGCTGGGCAACCTGTCCAGCGCGTCGGTTCTGATGGTGCTCGCGGACACGCTGGCGGAGCGGCGTCCGCCGCCGGGGTCGTTCGGTCTGCTGCTCTCGATGGGGCCCGGCTTCTGCGCCGAGCTGGTACTGCTGCGGTGGTAGGCACGACGGCCGCCTATCTCGGACTGCTGCTTCTCGTCGCCCTGCAGCGGCTGGGCGAGCTCGTGGTGAGCCGCCGCAATGCGGCCTGGGTCCTGGAGCGCGGCGCCGTCGAGGCGGGCGGCGGTCACTATCCGGCGATGGTGGCCCTGCACGTCTTCCTGCTGGTGGGCTCCGGCCTCGAGGTGGTGCTGCTGCATCGGCCCTTCGATCCCGTTCTCGCCGTTCCGCTCTGCGGCGTGCTGGTCGCCGCCCAGGGGGTGCGGATGTGGTGCATGAAGGCGTTGGGACGGCGCTGGACGACGCGGGTGTACGTGATTCCGGGAGCCCCCGTGGTCACGACCGGTCCCTACCGCTTTTTGCGTCACCCGAACTACCTGGCCGTGGCTGCCGAGGGCCTCGCGCTGCCCCTGATCCACGGCGCGTGGATCACGGCGTTGATCTTCTCGCTGGGGAACGCGTGGCTCCTCGCCGTTCGCATCCGCTGCGAGGAGCGCACGCTGGCCGCCCTCGCTTCCGGTGTGGAGGCGCGCGCCGAGAGATCCCCCTTGCTGCCGAAGCCCCGGGCCCTGGAGAACCGATGAGCCGAGGAGAGATCCTGGAAGGCGTCCGCAAGATCCTGGAAGTCCACCTCAGCGTGCGAGAGCCGGTGAGCGAGGCGTCCGACCTGACGGCCGACCTGCAGCTCGACTCCCTGGGTCTGCTGACCCTGGTCGTCGAGATCGAGAACGAGTTCCGCATCTGCTTCGACGGCGACGACGAGAGCGGGATCGTCCGGATCGGCGACCTCGTCGATCGGATCGAGCGGCACACGGCTGCCGGCAAGGAGCATCATGACTGAATCGACCCTGGCGGAGCGGCTCTCTGCGGCAGCTCGCTCCGAGGAGTGCGTCCACTTCGTGGGCCGCGACGAGCAGGCGGAGACCCTCACCTACCGCGAGATCCTGGAGCGGGCGCGCCGCGTCGCCGGTGGGCTCGTCGACGCCGGGGTGGTGCCGGGCGACCGCGTGGCGATCGTGCTCCCCACCTCGCCGGACTTCATGGACGCGTTCTTCGGCGCGGTGCTGGCGGGTGCGGTGCCCGTGCCGCTCTACCCGCCGGTGCGCCTGGGCCGGCTGGACGAGTTCCACGCGCGCACGGCGGCGATGCTCGCCGCCTGCGGCGCGCGACTGGTCCTCTCCGACCGGCGCATCCGCCGGCTGCTCGGAGAGAGCGTCGAGCGCACCCGCCCGGAGCTCGGCTGCCGGGTCGTGGCACAGCTGTTCGGCCGCGACATCGACCCCGTGCCGCGCGATCCCGACGACGTGGCCTTCATCCAGTTCTCGTCGGGGACCACACGGGATCCGAAGCCGGTGGCGCTCACGCACCGGCAGATCCTGGCGAACGTGCGCGCCATCCTGGGCGCCATCACCGCCGCGCATCCGGAGGGGCGGCAGCCCGACGGCGCCCCGCTGCGCCACCTCGGTGTGAGCTGGCTGCCCCTGTACCACGACATGGGGCTGGTGGGAGGCGTGCTCTCGGCCGTGGATCATCCCGGCTCTCTGGTGCTCATCCCGCCGGAGCTCTTCGTGGCCCGACCCGCGTTGTGGCTGCGGGCGATCGCCCGCTACGGGGGCACGATCAGCCCCGCACCGAACTTCGCCTACGCGCTGTGCGTCGACCGCATCCGCGACGACGAGATCGAGGGGCTCGACCTGTCGTCGTGGCGTGTGGCCCTGAACGGAGCCGAGCCCGTGACCCCGGCGGTGCTCGAGCGCTTCGTCGAGCGGTTCCGGCCCTACGGACTGCGGCCCGAGGCCCTGACGCCGGTCTACGGCCTGGCCGAGGCGACCCTGGCGGTGACCTTCAGCGCCGTCGACCGCCCCTTCACCGTGCGCCGCTTCGATCGCGAGGCGCTCATCCGCGAGGGCACCGCGCGAGTCGCCGCCGAGGGCCACGCCCTCGCCAGCGTGGGCCGTCCGCTGCCCGGCTTCGAAGTGCGCGTGGTGGGCGAGTCCGGCGAGGCGCTCTGCGCGGGCGGCATCGGGCGGGTCTGGGTGCGTGGCCCGTCGCTGATGGCGGGCTACCACGGCCTGCCCGACGCGACCGCAGCGGCTCGTCGGGGCGAGTGGCTCGATACCGGAGACACGGGGTTCCTGCTCGAAGGCGAGCTCTACCTCTACGGTCGCGCCAAGGACCTGATCGTGCTGCGCGGACGCAACCACGCGCCCCAGGACATCGAGCAGGTGGCCGACGCGGTTCCGGGCGTGCGTACCGGGTGCTGCGCCGCGCTGGGCATCGTCGGGGAGGAGAGCGACGGAGAGGAGCTGGTACTGCTCGTGGAGCGCGCCAGCAGCGACGTGTCGGACGACCTCGCCGCGCGCGTCAGCCGCGCCGTGAGCTCGCGCCTCGGCCTGGTTCCCGGGCGGGTGGTGGTGTTGCCTCCGGGAACCCTGCCGCGCACGTCCAGCGGCAAGATCCGGCGCTCCGAGGCGGGGCGTCGGCTCCTCGCCGGCGAGCTGCAGCCTCCGGCGACCGTGACGCCGCTGCGCATGCTCGGTGCCATGGCGCGCTCGTCCATCGGATTCGCGCGGGCCCGCCGTGCGATCCGCTGACCTGCTCGTCTGCGGCGCCGGTCCCGCCGGACTGGCGACGGCCTCGTACGCGGCGCGCGCCGGCCTGCGGGCGGTGGTGGTCGATGCGCGGATGCCCCCGTTCGACAAGGCCTGCGGCGAAGGCGTCATGCCTGCGGGCGTCGAGGCGCTGCGAGAGCTGGGTGTGCGCATCCCGGCCGATGGCTTCGCGCCCTTCGAGGGCATCCGTTACGTGGAGGGCGACCTGGTCGCCGAGGGACACTTCCGCTCGGGACCGGGCTGGGGCGTGCGGCGGACGGCGCTCTCGTCCGCTCTGCGCCAGCGCGCCGAAGAGCTGGGCGTCGAGCTTCGCTACGACACCCGCCTCGACGCGTGGCACCGGCTTCCCGGCGGCGGCATCGCGGCGGTGACGTCCGCGGGTCGCATGGAGGCCGGGATCCTCGTGGGGGCCGACGGGCTGCGCAGTCGCATTCGGCGGCAGGCGGGGCTCGAGCGCCCGTGGCGCGGCGCGCGAAGGCTCGGCACGGTCCGTCACTTCGCCGTCGCCCCCTGGTCGCGCTGCGTGGAGGTGCACCTGGCGGGCGGGCTCGAGGCGTACGTCACGCCGGTGGGGCCCCGGCAGGTGGGAGTGGCCCTCATGTGGAACGGCGATGCACGTCGCTACGACGATCTGCTGCGGTCGTTCCCGGTCCTGTGCGAGCGTCTGGTCGGCGCTCCCGTCACCGGTCCCGACCGGGGAGCGGGCCCCTTCCGCCAGGGCGTGTGCCGGCGCTTTGCACCCGGCGTGGCGCTGGTCGGCGACGCGGCCGGCTACCTCGACCCCCTGACCGGCGAGGGCATTACCCTCGGGCTGCAGACCGCCCGGGCCCTGGTCGAGGTCGTGGCGGCCGGGCAGCCGCTCGAACGCTACGAGCGCGCATACCGGCGACTCTCCGCCAACTACTACCGCATGACGGGCCTGCTTCTCGCGGTCGCGCCACGGCGCGGGCTGAGGCGGCGCTTGATCGCGGCGTTGGCGCGGCATCCCGACGTCTTCGACCACTTCCTCGAGGTGAACGACGGCCGCGCGAGCCTGAGCGGTCTGGGACTCTCGGGTGCGGCGCGGCTCCTCGGCGCCCTGGCCGTGCCGCCCGTACCCACGGATCGGATCGGACCGCGCCTCTCGCGTCCCGCTCTCGACGCATTGGAAGTGTCAACCGGTCCGATCCGCGAGATCCGTCACCCGGACTGACACATCTCGTCACCCCGCGGCGCGTTCGGGGCTCCACGCATGGTTCCGGACCTGGAGCGGTTTCTTTCGACGGTGACGCCGCTTTCGTTCCCCTCCTGCGCGCCACCTGCACATCTGCGGCGGCCCTCGCCGTGCCCGGTACGACCTTTGCACACCCGACGAACGGGAGATGCAGGCACGTGGGGTACGAGGTTCGCCCGATGGTACGCAGGATCACGATCGTTCTCGCGCTGACGCTGCTGGCCGCGACGCCGGCTGGCGCGGTGACGATCGTCGAGTGGGACCTCGCGAGCGCGACCGGGCAATCGGCCGATCCGTTGGCGACGGCGGGGAACGTGACGGCGACGGCCATCACGGCGTCGGCAGGGGTCACGGCCTGGGCCAGCACCACGCAGGACGGCTTCGTTGCCGCCAGCGGGTGGGCGCCGGGATCGAGCCCCGATCCGACCAAGTACTACGAGTGGACGGTCACCGCCGACCCGGGCTTCAGCATCGCGTACGGCTCCATCTCGCTCGCGCTCTTCCGGGGCATCCAGACGGGCAACCACGGCGCACAGCTCTGGGACCTGCGGGCGAGCACGGACGGCTTCGCGTCTTCCGATCTCTTCTTGCAGACCTTCGATATCACGGCGGCCGCTGCGGACACCCAGACCCCCTTTCTCAACGCCGACGTCTCGGCGCTGGGGACGCAGGTGGCCACCGTCACCTTCCGACTCTTCGGCTACGACTACACGAGTGCCGCCGACTTCTCCGGGCTGGGCAACGACAGTGGCTGGCTGATCTACGGTACCGGCACGAACCCCCGCATCGACGGCGCCGTCGTCGTTCCCGAGCCGGGTACGGGACTGCTCCTGGTGCTGGGGCTCGCGCTCGGCCTCCGTCGCCGCATCCGATAGGAGCGCGACCCGAGACGAAGTCTTGGTTCGCGGCTCCGCCGCAGAGGGAGCCCAACAGCCTCCCGCTGCCAACAGCGTCTCCCGCCGGATCGTTCTGATCGCGATGCGACCGCTTTCGTGTTAGTCTGACCCTCCGTTCGTGGATACTTCGGGGTGGCGTGAGCTCCTGCGGTGTCCACGTGCCGCCTGCAAGTCATGCTGTCGCGGAAGGACCCGTCGTTGCTCTCCAGGCTCGTTGGAGCTACCGCTCTCTGGCTGGCGCTTCTTCCCTCGATTCTGCCCTCGACGGCGTGGGCGGGTCCGGTCACCTCCGACTTCTGGTTCTACTCGACCGTCTCCAGCACTCTCATCGGGCCGCTGCACCTGCGCGCCGAGCTCAACTACGACGACGCCCGCACGGATGCGCCCATCGCGGTCGTCATGCACGGCTACTCGCCGACCAACGGCAACCTCGACGCCGTGCGGGCCCAGGCCCAACGGCTGCGCGACGCGGGCTTCTTCGCCGTATCCGTCGCCATGCGCGGTCGCGACGGCTCCGCCGGGGTGCGCGACTCGGGGGGCTCGAGATCCACGACATCTACGACGCCGTCGAATCGGTCAAGGTCGACTTCGCGGCGTTCGTCGATGCGACGAACGTCCACATCACGGGCTATTCGGGGGGCGGCGGCAACGTGATGTCCGCGCTCGTGCGCTTCCCGGACTACTTTCGCCTCGGATCCTCGTACTTCGGCATGTCCGACTACGGCTTCGACCCCGTGGACGGCTGGTACCACGACGGAGCCGGCTCGCGCACCTCGATCCTCGATCAGGACATCGGCAACCCCGACACCGGCGGCCCGGCGGTCCTGGACCGCTACCTCGCGCGTGCCTCGAACCTGGCGGCGGCGAACAGCCGCCACGTCGAGGTCCACCTCTTCGTGAACGACAACGAGACGATCTGCCCGCCGGTGAACGATGCGAGCTTCGCGATGAACGGCGGCAGCCAGGTCGTCTACCACCTGGGTAACTCCGCCTCTCCAACGTTCGAGGACTTCAACGGAAACGGCATCGAGGACCCCGGCGAGCGCCAGCTCTGGCCCCACGGGTTTCCCACCGCCAGCCAGCAGGACGCCGCCGAGCAGTGGTACCGCGATCGGCTCCTCTTCGGCGAGATTCCCCAGCCCTCCATCGATCCTTCTGGAACGCTGCGCGTCGCTGGATTCCTCCGGACCCGCCACTTCGAGGTCTGGCCCGGGGACGGGCAGAACGCGGCGGCCATCGTCACGTATTCGCTGGGCGAGACGAGCGCCTCGTTCCTGACCGAGATCATCAGCTCCAACCCGTCGGTGCCGTTGAGTCTCGTGGTCAAGACCGAGTTCATGGCGCCGGCCGGTGCCCCCGTCGAGGCGCGCCTCAACGGCGAGCCCATCGACGTGTTTCCGGCGGGAGTGAGGCGCGTCTTCAAGGGCATGGCCAGCGGAGACCTGCTCGAGCTGTCGCAGGTCGCCGTTCCGGTGCCTGCCGGCCCCGGGCTCATCTGGTCGCTCCTGCTGTGTGCCCTGCCGATGGTCGGTCTCGGCGTTCGACGCCTGCGCTGACACGGGCTGCGGGGCGGCTCGCGCCCCGCAGCCCTGCCCGTGCTTTCCCTACCGCCGTCGGCGTCGGTGGAGGACGGTCAGCAGGCCGAGCCCCGAGAGGAACGAGATCCAGAATCCCGGCTCGGGCACTTGCACGGTGAAGCCGTTGAGGATCGGCCGCACGCTGGGTACCGGCAGGTCCGAGTTCGAGATCCGGACCACCACCGGATCGACTCCGTTGGCCTGCAGGGTGACACTCACGATCGAGAGCGGGTCGGGATCCGTGCCCGTGCTGTGGAAGAAGGCGATCGGTCCGATCGGGAAGGTCACCCCGCCGTCGACGCTGAGGCTGACCTCGGCCTCGCCCTGGTCCAGGTTGCTGTCGTGGAACATGCCGGTCCAGACGTAGTCGTCGGCCGCCAGGCCCTCGATGGTGAGCAGCAGATCCTCGCCCCACGCGAAGGCGAAGTCCCGAGCGAGGTCGCTCGAGTTCTGGCCCGGCGCGAGCGCGCCCCGGTCGCGTCCGCTGAGGCCCGTTCCGTCCGTCTCTACGCCGCCGCTCGCCAGCGAGATCCGGGCGAGGCCGAGATCCACCGGACTGCCGTCCGACGCGTCCGTCGCGTCGACGCCGACGAAGCCCGTCTGTACCGGCGAGACGCCCTGGCTCGAGTCGAAGAGATCGACCGCCAGGCGGCTCGCCTCGAGCAGCTGGAAGTCGAAGCCGTCGAGGATCGGCCGGACGCTCGGTGCCGGCAGATCCGGATTCGAGATCCGCACCACGACCGGGCTCTTGCCGTCCGTCTCGAAGACGATGCTCTGCGTCGCGATGGACGGCGGGTTCGTCCCCGTGCTGTGGAAGTAGGGGTACGGTCCGAAGGGGAAGGTGGATCCCCCGTCCACGCTCAGGCTCACCTCGGCCTCACCCTGGTCGACGTTGCTGTCGTGGAAGTAGCCCGTCCACACGTAGGTGCCCTGCTGCACGTTGTCGATCGAGAGCACCAGGTCCTCGCCCAGCGCGAAGGCGAAGTCCCGGGCCAGGTCGGAGAGCGGCTGGGACGCATCGAGCGCGCCACGGTCGCGTCCGTCGACGCCGGTGCCGCCCACCTCGGTCCCCTCGCTCGCCAGGGAGAGCGCCAGGCCGTCGACGACGATCGGGGTTCCGTCGGAGGCGTCGGCCGCGTCCGCGCCGACGTAGCCCGCTTGCACGGGCGAGGCGCCCTGTCCCGAGTCGAACCAGTCGACGAAGACACCCTTCAGGGCGCTCGAGGCCTCGACGTCGAAGCCGTCGAGGATCGGTCGGACGCTCGGCGTCGGCAGGTCGGGATTGGAGATCCGGATCACCACCGGCGCGGTGCCGTCGGTCAGGAACCGGATGCGGTCCGTCGCGATGCTCGCCGGATTCGTCCCGGTGCTGTTGGCGACCTCGTCGGGGCCGTACGGGAAGGTGAGCCCCCCGTCGACGCTGAGGCTCAGCGTCGACACGCCCTGGTCGACGGTGCGGTCGTGGAAGTAGCCCGTCCACTCGTAGATACCCGGGGCCAGCCCGTCCAGGGTGAGCTCGAGGTCCTCGCCGAACGCGAAGGCGAAGTCGCGCGCGAGGTCCGAGAGGGGCTGCGACACGTCGAGCGCGCCACGGTCGCGACCGTTGACGCCGGTGCCGTTCGTCTCGACGCCCGCGCTGGCGAGCGACACGTCGATGCCGTTCACGGCCACCGGGCTG
Organism: uncultured delta proteobacterium; assembly: GCA_963822965.1. GTDB lineage: Bacteria > Myxococcota_A > UBA9160 > UBA9160 > UBA4427 > JAJDAN01. Next base: position 236,538 of record CAWGJT010000015.1, on the reverse strand, counting down.
CCGTCCGACGCGTCGTCGGCGTCCACGGCGACGTAGCCCGCCTGCACCGGCGAGACGCCCTGGCTCGAGTCGAAGAGGTCCACGAAGAGGCCGAACGGCGCCGGCGCCGGGGTCTCGAAGTCGTAGGTCACGTCGACGGGGCTCGGTCCGGTCGTCACGAGCGACACGTCGTCGAAGTATCCGATCTGGTCCTGGTTGTACGTCCCCACGCCCACGCTCACTGTCACGAGAGTGGCGTTCTGGAAGCTGGCGTCGGAGGCGGTGAGCCATTCATCGAGAGTTCGCAGCGGCGGGCCGCCCGCGGTGTTCGGCAGCCCGAAGCCGCCGGTTCCCCAGAACAGCCCGCTGGTGTTCGCGATCGATACGTTGGTCCAGGCTCCGGTCGGAACCGCGGCGCTCGAGCCCTCGGTGCCGGGTTGGTTCCAGGTGGGCTCGTAGACGAGGGTCACGAAGCAATCGGCGTCGGGAGAAGGGCAGGGCTGCTCGAAGTTGAAGAACACGAGCTTGATCGAGGGAGCCGCGAAGGCGTTGCCGGAGCTCTCCTTGTAGTAGGAGTAGGAGAGCTGCAGGTTGCCGTCGATGATGTCCCCAGCGAGGCCGAAGTCGTCCGCCACGCCGATCTCTGCCTTGTCGTTGTTGTCCGCTCCCGTCGTCAGGCGCACGGCGCCGGTCGGGAGAGGGGCGTCGTTCTCGAGCGCGCCCCCGAGACCCACGAGACTCTCGATCGATGCGACGCCGGCTCCCCGAATGTCGTTCTCGTACCAGCTTCCCGGTGTCGGCGTTGCGGAGAAGGGATCGATCTGGGTGACGACCGCGGTTGCTGCTTGCGCCGGATCGACGCAGATGAAGATGGGAAGCAGAAGTAGCGAGAGCAGGATTGCGCTTCGTCGGCTGGGCGTGGCGGTGATCATGGCGGGCTCCTTCGGTGCACTTGACTCGGTTCCGGATCAGCGTTGTCGACGGCAGCGGGTCGCGACGGGCTCACCCGGACCGTCGCGCGTTCGAGATGTCGGGTGGAGTGCGGGGTGTCGTTCGTCAGTTCCTGTATACCAGAGCCGCGATGACGCGTGGGACGCGATCTTTGATATCGCGATGCGTGCGTCGAAGGACGGCGACGATGACGTCGGATCCGGACGTGGGAGCGTGTCGCAGGTGACACCGAAATAGGTTAGTCGAGATTCGTGGATGCGTCCGAAGGTGACGCGGAGTGGGGCGCGTCAGGCGCCTGTCCGGCGTCGAGCGCTCGCGAACGTGCCGAGGCGCGTCACTTCCGGTCGTTCGGATGCGTCGGGGAGCTCGAGCGATGCGCGTCACGCGCGCCGAGGCGCCGCGGGCCTTCAGTGCGCCGACGCCGTGCCGACGGTCGCATCTCCAGGCGGAGCCGCGCCGTCGGAGAGGAAATGGCTGCGCTGCGCCTCGATGGCCTTGGCGAGCTGCTGACGCTCGTCTCTCGACAACGATCCCAAGCGCCGCTCGAGGCTGGCCAGGTCGGACGGGCTGCCGATCACGCGCGAGATCTCTCCCAGACGCTTGAGGTTCTCGAAGCTCTCGGCGGCGTTGGCCTGGGCGACGGGGCGACATCCGGCTTCGTAGCGATCGAGGAACGTGTCGTCCGCGTGTCCCGCCTCGACCTGGGCCAGCCTTGCGACCAGATCGTCGGCCTCCTGGATGCCGGTGTTGAGGCCGAGCCCGCCCGTGGGCGGAAAGCGGTGCGCGGCATCACCCACCAGGACGACGCGGCCCTCGCGATAGCGGCGGGCCACCTGGACGTGCGGCGACCAGGCGTCCACCGACAGGATCGTGGGCGTGACGGGGACGCCGAGGGCCGCGGCCAGCCGCGCGGGGATCGTCTCTTCCTGGCCTTCCTCGTCCTGCGGAGACCCGGACCGCGGCATCATGAAGACGTGGGATCGCTTGGGGTCGTGGACGATCAGCGTGCCGGGCGACGCCGGATTGAGGATCCAGAAGATGGGGCCGGGACGTCCCTCGATCCACGGCGAGAGGTCGGCCTCGAAGTGGACCATGGAGAAACGCCCGAGCGGGCCCGCTCCCTTCATCGGGATGCCGAGAGCGCGGCGCGTCGGGCTGCTGGCTCCGTCGGCCGCGATCGCCCAGGCGGCCGCGACCGGGTGCTCGCCGGCGTCGTCCGTGCGGATGCGTGCCTCGACGCCGTCGCCTGTCTGCGCGATTGCGACGCACTCCGCACCCCGCACCACGCGCGCCTCCGGCCGCGCCTGGGCGCTGCGCAGCAGGATGGGCTCGAGCAGGTTCTGCGGGCAGTTGATCCAGGGCTCGGGTCCGCGCTCTCCGGTGGCGGGGTCGGGCGGTCGCAGGTCGAGCCGGCCGACCTCGACCCCACCGAGCGTGGTGCACCAGGTGATGAAGTCGAGGGGCAGGGGCGGGATCGTCCGCCGGATCTCGTCGCCGACGCCGAGCCGTTCGAGCACCTGCATCGGGCGTCGCCGGAGCACGTGTGCGGCCGGCGCGCGCTGGGTCTCCCGGCGTCGCTCGACGACGAGGTTCTCGATGCCATGCCGGGAGAGCAGCCCCGAGACGACCAGGCCCACCGGCCCGCCGCCGATGACGAGGACGCGCGTCCGCGGGGGAAGCCGGCCCGCCGACACGACTCAGGCTCCTTCGCGGGGACGGCGCGTGAGCGGCTCCACGTCGGGCCAGCCGGTCTTGCCGTTGGTGCGCATCATCTCGACGACGGCGGGTGCGGACCACGCCTCGACGGCCGTGGCGTAGCTCGGCAACGCCTTCACCCGCGCCAGCCAGTCGGCCACGCGCGGTCGCGTCGAGCGCGTCGATCAGCGGGTCCATCGCCAGGTGCTCGAGCCGCAGCACGTAGGGCAGCGCGCGACGCGTCGGCGAGACCGAATCGCTCGCCCGAGAGCCAGGGCTGATCGCCGAGCGCGACCTCCATCTCGTCCAGGGTGTCGAGGAACACGCCGAGTGCGCCCGCGAACTCGGGCGCCTTCACGCCGTGCTCGAGCACGCTGCGGCGGGTGGCACGCTCCGCCGGGTCGGGGATCGCCAGCGAGGTTCGCCTCGCGCACCTCGGGGGGCTGCTGCAGCAGGACGATCCGCGGGCCGGTGGCGAAGGTCACCGATAGGCGCCGCGGGGTGCAGCTCCTCGTCCACCCGCTTGATCCACCGCTCCACCGCGTAGCGACCCAGCGCATCGCTCGGACGCAGGGGCGGCTCGGGGAAGGCGTCGTCCAGATACCGGATGATGAGCGACGACTCGACCAGGACGCGGCCGTCGTGGACGAGGGTCGGCACCACGTGGCCCGGGTTCAGCTTCACGTAGTCGGGGTCGTGCTGCTCGCCGGCGATGATGTTCGACCTCGTGCGAGACGAAATCCTGGCCCTTCTCGGCCAGCACGAGTCGCACCTTCTGGGAGCAGGTGGAGAAAGCGAAGTGGTAGAGCTCGATCACCGGGACTCCTCCTTGGGTTCGGTGTCGAAGAGCGGGGCGCCGAAGCGATCGCCGAAGGCCACCTGCTCGACGGAACGCCGGGCCAGCGGTCCGTGGCCGCTGCCCACGGGCCAGCCGATCGGCACGAAGGCGCAGGTCGCCCAGGGCTCCGGAATCTCCAGCAGCTCCCGCACCTCCTTCTCGCGGCTGCACAGGAGCGTCGTCAGCACGCAGCCGAGACCCTCGGCGCGGCACGCCAGCAGCAGGTTCTGCACGGCCGGGTAGAGCGAGGCGCCGCCCACCACCGAGGGCCGGCCGAGGTCGGCGTCGGTGATGTGGAGGCGCTCCGGGTGGAAGCAGAAGACGTTCACCACCGGCGCCTCGCCCAGGTGCTCCGCCAGGTAGTCGCCGGAACGCAGCGCCCGCTCCGCGGGCTCGCGCATCGCGTCCGGCAGGGGCGCGATGAGGGCCCGGCGGCGGGCCGCGTAGTCCGACCACAGCCCGCGGTAGAGCGTCGGCGAGCGCCTGCTTGCGGGCCGGATCGCGCACGGCGATCACGTGCCACGGCTGCAGATTGCCGCCCGACGGCGCCCAGGTCGCCGCGCGCAGCACGCGGCGCAGCACGTCGTCGCGGGATCGGGTCCGGCCGCAGGCGCCGCACGGCGCGGGTCGTGCTGGCGGCCTCGTAGAGGTCCATGCCCGCGCGCGCCGGGCCGCGGCGGCGGGCCCTCGACCGGAAGATCGGCCGATGGGCCCGGCGGGTGGAAGCTCTCGAGGATGCCCGAGACCAGCTGGTAGAAGCCGACCAGCGTGACCACCTCGACCAGCGCGCGCTCGCCCAGGGCGTCGCGGGCGCGCGCGAGGGTGGCGGGCTCGAGACGGCGGTGTGCGACGAGCTCGGATGCGACGTCGTGGGCCGCCTGGCAGGCCGCGTCCTCGAGCGCGGGCCGGCGCCCGTGCCCGATGGCCTCGATGGCGGACTCGGGCACGCCCTCGCCGCGTCGCGACGATGCCGTGCACCCACCACTCGAAGTCCGCCGACCAGGCGCGCGCCACCACGAGCACCGCGATCTCCCGGGCGGCGGCCGGCAGCACGGTGTCGGTGCGCAGCGCCATGCCGACGCGCTCGAGGTGCTCGCCCAGCACCGGCGTGCGCAGCCAGGCGTCGAAGGGGCCGGTGAGCGATGCCGTCCTCGCGCGGTGATCAGGCGCCGCGCGCCGCCCTGTCCGCGCGGGCTCGCGAGGACGGCGTCGTAGAGGCGCCGCTGGTCCGCGTCGAGCGCTTCGGGGCGTGAGCGGAGCGAGCCGTGCGTTCGCGGCGCTCATCGGTAGAGCTCCTGCTGGAGGATCTGGTCGTCGGGGACGCCCTGCGCGGTGGAGCTCGCACCATGCGCTCCGGATCGAACGGGTGGCCCACGAAGTTCCGGTCGAAGGCGCCGGTCGCGAACCAGGCGTCCATCGACTCGCGGGTCTCGAAGTTGTCGACCTGGAGCTCGACCTCGTTTTCGTCGGGGTCGTGGTAGTAGAGCGACGTCGTGAAGCCGTGGTTGATGCAGTTGTGCGGAACGATGCCCTCTGCCTTCAGGCGCAGGTAGGCGTTCACCAGATCGTCGAGGGTCTCGACCGCGTAGGCGAAGTGCACGACGCCGGCCGCCTTGGGATCGCGCGGCGTGGCGTTCGGGTTGTGCCCGATCATGATGCGGTGGTGCTCCTCGTCGTAGGTCAGGAAGCACACGACGCTCGTTCTCGAACATGGGCCGGGCCGAGAGCACGGTCTTGTACCAGGCCGTCATCTCCGCGAAGCGGGGCGTCTGCAGCACCAGATGGGAGAAGCGGGAGGGCCGCAGGTGCGGCGGGGCGGGCTCGGGGAGATGGGCGTTGGCCATGGGGTCCTCCGGAATTCGGCGCTTGGGTTGTTTCGCTTGTCAATCGACAAGCGTCGAAGGCCCAGCCTAGACGGTTGCTTTTGGCTTGTCAAGTGAATAAGATGTCCCCATGACCGCCCGTGCCCAGCAGCGCGCCGCCACCCGCGAGCGCATCGTCGAGGCCGCCCTCGCGGCCTTCGCCGAGAAGGGCTTCCGGGGGGCCAGCACCCGGGAGATCGCCCAGCGGGCCGGCACCAACCAGGGCCTCATCACGTACCACTTCCGCAGCAAGGACGAGCTGTGGCGGGCGGCGGCGGACCGCATCTTCGCCATGCTGGAGGCGACTCTGACCGAACGCCTCGGCTCCCTGGAATCCGACGATCCGCGGGAGCGCGCGCGGGAGGCGATCCGCGAGTACGTGCGCTTCGCGGCGGCCCACCCCGAGCTGTTCCGCCTGATGGTCGACGAGGGCAAGAACTCGGAAGACCGGATGAGGTGGCTCGTCGATACCTATCTGAAGCGGGGCTACGAGCGGTTCCTGCGCCCCGGAGGCATCCCCGTCACGGGCGCCGACGAGTCCCTCCTGCCCCACGCGTACTACGTGATGGCGGGAGCCGGCTCCCTCATCTTCGCCGTCGCACCGGAGTGTCGGAGGTTGACGGGCCTCGATCCCGAGAGCCGGGAAGCGGTCGAGACCCACGCGGACTTCGTCGCCCGCCTGCTGGTGCCGTAGCGGGGTCTCGCGGGCACGGCGGGGCCGTGCCCGTGCGCGCGCCGCTCAGAGGGCGGCCGGCAGGGACACGCGAGCGATCGTTCCGCCCTCCGGTCGGGGCAGCAGCTCGATCGTGCCGCCGTGCGCCTCGACGACCCGGAGGCTGATCGAGAGGCCCATCCCGCGTCGGTGACCGCGGTCCTTGGTGGTCGCGAAGGGCTCGAAGAGCCGCGTCGCGATCGCCTTGGGGATGCCCGGACCGTCGTCCCGTACCTCGACGACGACCGACGAGCCGTGCTCTCGTGCGGCCACCACGATCTGGCCTCCCGTCCCGGCGAGCGCTTCGGCCGCGTTCTTGATGAGATTGATGAACACCTGGTTGAGGGCTCTCGGGTCACCGAGCACGAGCAGCGGCTCGCCCTCGAAGCGCGTCACCACCTGGATGGTGCCCTCCTCGAAGCTCGGCTCGAGCAGGAGGAGCGCAGACAGGAGGCTCTTGCGCACGTCCACCGGGGAGGGCTCGGCGGACGCGGACTTGGTGAAGTCGCGCAGGTCGCCGACCAGACGTCCCGTGCGCTCCAGGCCTTCGGTCACGATGCCCGCGAGCTCCGCCAGGTCGTGGGAGACCTCGCCGAAGTCGAGCTCGGGGAGCTGGAGCAGCAGCTTCTCCACGTGATCGGCCAGCGCCTCGTGATTCCGCGGGTCCAGCTTCGCCAGTGGCTCCAGCACCCCGCGCAGCTCGAGGGCGATGCGGGAGAGCGCCCGCGCGGCATTGAGTGCGAAGTTGACGGGGTTGTTCACCTCGTGCGCCAGGCCGGCGGCGAGCTCGCCGACGGCCGCCAGCCGCTCCGCCTGCACCAGCTTGACCTCCGCCGTCCGGAGCTCGATCAGCATCGACTGCAGCTCGGCGTTTCGACCCGCGAGCTCGTTCTGCAGGGTCCGCACCTTGAGCAGCCCGGCTACCCGCGCCCGCAGCTCGCGCGGATGGAAGGGCTTGGTGACGTAGTCGTCGGCGCCGAGCTCCAGGCCTTCGATCTTCATCTCGCGGTCGGCCTTCGAGGTGACCAGCATGACGGGGACGCCGCGGGTCTGGGGATCGCTCTTCAGGGCCTTGCAGAGCTCGGTCCCCGACATCTCCGGCATCATCACGTCGGTGAGGACGAGGTCGGGCGGACGCCGCCTCACCGCCTCGAGGGCCTCCCGGCCGGTGCGGGTCAGGCGCACCCGGTAGTCGCGTCCCAGCAGCGTGCCCAGCAGGCGACGCATGTCCGCGTTGTCGTCGGCCACGACGATCTCGGGCGCTCCCGCCGGTGCGCGATCGGGCGGCGGCGGAAGACCGTCCTCGCCGGCCGCGGCCGTGCGGTCCACGTGGTGCGCGAGGTCGACCAGGCGGTGCTGGTCGAGTTCCCTCGCCGGGCAGGTCGATCTCGGCGGCCAGGGCGTCGAAGGAGGCGCCGACGGCCACGGTGCGACCGGTGTCGTCCTGAACGGTCTCGTCCTGCACCGGGTCGGCCGCGCCGAGCGGAAAGACCACGTACATCCGGGTTCCGCGTCCCAGCCCCGCGCTCTCCGCCCAGACGTTTCCTCCGTGCAGGGCCACCAGCTCCTTCACGAGCGAGAGGCCGATGCCGGTGCCTTCGTGCTTCCGCGTGCTGGACGTGTCCACCTGGGCGAAGCGGTCGAAGATGCGCTCGAGCTGATCGGGGGGCACGCCCGCACCGGTATCCGAGACGACCAGCTGGACGCCCTCGGGATGGGACCGCAGGCGGATCTCGATGCGACCGCCGCCGTCGGTGAACTTCAGCGCGTTCCCGAGGAGATTCACCACGATCTTCTCGACGGCTTCCGGGTCGAGATACATGGCGGGAAGGTCCGCCTCGAAGTCGGTGATCAGCTCGACACGCTTGCGCGTCGCCAGCGGACGCGCTCCGTCGACGATGCCGCGCACGTGCGCCGCGAGATCCAGGTGCTGTCGACGCAACGTGAACTGCTGTCCCTCGACCTTCGCCAGGTCGAGCAGGTTGTTGATCAGCTTGAGCAGGCGCAGCGAGTTCGCGTGCATCGTCTCGAGGTAGCCCCGGAGCGCGTCGGGCACCGGGCCGAACTCCTCGGAGAGGATCGCCTCGAGCGGCGCCAGGGTCAGGGTGAGCGGGGTGCGCAGCTCGTGGTGGACGTTGGCCGTGAAGCGCGACTTGATGCGGTCCGTCTCCTTCAGGTCGTCGTGGGCGGCCTCGATCTCGCGTCGCTTCGCGAAGTCCCTGAGCCGGAAACGCATCAGGAAGACCGAGCTCGCGACGCCGGTGAACGCGCCCGAGGCGAGGAACAGGGAGTGGATCGCGTAGGTCTTCTCGTCGATCGGGTCCGTCGGCGAGTGCCGGCGAGACCACGAAGCCGGCGACCAGGATCGACCACATCACCGCCGTTCGGGTGGGGTCGAGAGGAAGCAGCACCGGCAGGCCGACCATCGCCAGGATCAGGCCGACGTAGTAGTCGCCCATCGGCGCGCCCGAGCCGTAGATCACCCACAGGAGCAGCGCGCCGGTCGCCATGCAGAGCACCGACTGGGAGACGATCGGGAAGCGACGGGCGGTGACGAAGTAGAGCACGCCGAGGACCGCGTTCAGCGTCATCCGCGCGACGAGGAAGCCCGCGAACTCCTCCGGGAACGCGAACCAGTCGAGGGCGACGAAGGCCATGTTCAGCGTGAACACGACCACCGCGGCCGTGCGGACGGCCTCCGGCATCCGGTGGACGCGGAGGTCCTGGCGGTACTCGTGGTAGAGCCCCGCGTCGCTGCTCGGAAGAAGCCCCATCCGCATGGAGAATCGGCTACTTGGCGTGCGGACTTGAAGGCGGGCGAGGGGTCTCCGGCAGGCTCCGCAGCAGGGCCGGCAGCAGCAGCAGGTCCGCCAGCAGGCACACCAGCATGGTGCCCGCGATCAGCAGGCCGAGGTTCCGGGTGACGGTGAACTCGGAGAACCCCAGGAGCCCGAATCCGAGCCCGATGGACACGGTGGTGAGCACCATGGGGTGTGCGACCCTCGCCAGGGCGGCGTCCAGGGACCGGAGCGTTCCCTCGCCGCGCTCGTAGCCGCTCTGGAAGGCGCTCACCAGGTGGATCGTGTCGTCCACCGCGATGCCCAGGGCGAGGCTGCCCACGATCACCGTCCCGGCATCGAGCGGGACGCCCGTCAGCCCCATGAAGCCGAAGACCATAACTACCGGAACCACGTTGGGAATCAGCGCCACGACGGCCAGGGTGGGGCGACGCAGCGCCGCCAGCAGGACCACCGCGATCACCCCCAGGGCGAGCACGAGCCCACGGATCTGTCCCATGGCGATCTCGTCCTCGGCGCGGGCGAACTCGTACATGATGCCCGTCTCGCGGGTGTCGGATTCCCGGGCGGGCCGTTCTCCGCCCACCAGGCCTGCGGCCTCCCGCCCGATCGCGAGCAGCGGGCCCGATCCGTTGTTGTCGGCGCGCAGGACGACGTTGGCGGCGCTGCGGTCGGGGGTCACGAGGTCGCCGATCTGGTCCACCGATTCGAGCAGCAGCAGGTACTGCTCGATCAGCGGGCGGCTCTGCGGCAGCGGCAGGGTCGGGTCGTCGTGGAATCCGCCGTGGAGCTGGCGCAGGGGGTCCGCCAGCGAGACCGCCTTGCCGACGTCCGGCAGGCTCTCCAGGTGGCGGACAGACCGTCGAGCGCGGCGACCACGGCCGGCTCCGTGACCCGCACGCCCGAGTCCGATTCGACCACCACGTTGACCGGGCTGATTCCCGAGAGCCGCTCGCGGATCGACTCGTAGGATTCGCGCACCTCGCTGCCGTGCGGGAACCAACGCGTTGCATCCGTCTCGACCCTCAGCCGGCCGATGCCGGCGGCGAACGCCACCAGCACCAGCCCGGACGCGACCATCACGAAGATGCGATGTCGCGAGCGAGATCCCGACCAGCAGCCGGCGCAGGGGGCCTTCGGCCAGGCCGACGCCCCGCGGCGCGACCGGGAGGAAGCGGCCAGAGCGCGCAGCAGGGCGGGAGCGACCGTGAGGCTGGCGGCGACGATGCCGAGCACGCCCACGCCGCCGAAGGCGCCGACCGCGCGGACCTCCTCGATGCGCACGGCTCCGATCGCCGCGAAGCCGATGGCGGTGGTGAGGCCCGAGAGCGCGACCGGCTGCGCCACCGGAAGCAGCTGCTCGAGCAGGCGTTCGGGATCCCGGGCGCCGACGCCTGCCGACAGGACGTGCATCACGTACGAGCACCCGAGCGCCAGGATGACCGAGGGCAGGATCATCGTGATGAGGCTGATCGAGACGCCGGCGAGACCCATGGCGCCCGCCAGCAGCCACGTCCCGATGAGGCCCACGCCCACCGCCATCACCACGGCACCCAGCGAGCGGTAGACGACGACCAGCAGGACGGCGATGGTCAGGACCGTCAGCGGCACGAAGAGCAGGATCTCGCGCCGCGTCCGCGCGTTGGCCTCGCTGCGGAAGACGGGCACGCCGGAGATGCGTGGCGCCTTCGTTCGGGCAGCTCGCGCGCGGATCGCGCCGACGATGGCGTCGTAGTCGCCGTCGAATTCCCGGTCCAGGATCACGTTGACCGCGACGACCCGCTCGTCCGGCGGAGACGAGACTGCGCGGCGCGATCCGGTCGGCGCGCACCTCTTCGGCGAAGCGTCGCCAGGCCGCCCCGTCCTCCGGTACGCCGTCGGCGAGCGCCGCGTCCAGGTTCAGGCTGCCGTCGGCACGAGCCCGGATGAGGGGAACGCTCGCCAGGCTGTCCACCCGGCGGACGCCGGGGAGCCGCTCGTACACCGCCGTCAGGCGCTTGGCCTCGGCCAGCACCTTCGGATCGAAGGGGCGGGCTCCCTCGAGCGAGACCACGACGATCTCGTCCCCGCCGAAGCGGGACTGGCTGGACTGGTAGTACGCCCAGTCCTCGCCGCTGCGGTCCAGGACGCTGTCCGTCGTGGTGTCGACATGCGAGCGACGCGACGCCGTAGCTCGCGACGAGCCAGCATGCCTGCCCAGACCAGCAGGGTCCGCCCGGGGTGCAGCACCGCGGTTCGCACGAGGAGCTCGGGAACACGCCCCCGGCGGGGTTCCATGGGCATGGGGCTCTACGTTCGCACGGCCGACGCGACGATCGCCTGGGGAGGATCGCCGAAGCTCGCGCGGGTCTCGACGTCCGTGAAGCCGGCCTCGCGCAGCAGGGCGACCAGCTCGTCCGCGTCCCAGAAGTGGAAGATCCCCCGCTCCTCCAGGTCGAGCAGCCTCGCGGCCTCGTTCAGGAATTCGCGCAGATCGGTCTTCGATCTGCGCGCTCGTCCGCGCGCTCGAGGGCGCGCAGCGCCGCGCCCGAATCGCAGCTCCGAGGACGACGTCGCAGGTAGATGCGCGAGATGTCGACGTCGCGGCGCAGGGTGGAGAGCACCAGGCGTCCGCCGGGCCGCAGCAGGCGGTGGGCCTCCCGCAGGAGCCCGGCCGGATCCTGCACGTAGTTCAGCAGCAGCGACGCGACGACCCGGTCGTAGGCGGCCGTCCTCGACGGGCACGAGCGGGATGCTGTCCCGGCCGGTCCAGGTCGCACTCCAGGTAGCGCACCGTCGAAGCCCGGCGGCAGTCTGGACGCGGCCGCGCAGCCGCGCGCGCGCTCGCGCCAGCGCTTCGCGCACGTAGTCGATCTCGTCGATGCGGAGCACCTGCGCGCCCGGGCAGTGCTCGCGGACGAAGACGGGTAGGGCGCCGGTCCCGGAGCCGAGGTCGCCGATGTACCGCCCCGCCCGCAGGTCCAGGCCTGCACCTGGGCCCTCATCAGGTCGCGGTACGGGCGTGGTGACGGTCAGCAGCTCCATGCCGAGCCTGCGGTCGCGCCCCAGCAGGTAGTCGCGCCAGAAGTGCTGGAGGTCGACCTCGGCCTTCGGCAGGCGGGTCGCGCTCCGCCCGCCGACGGCGCTCGAGCTGCGCCAGGTCGGGCAGGGCCGGGGGGACCTCGCGTTCGAGGACGATGCGGCCGATCTCCTGAGCGACCAGCTGGAAGGTTTCGAGCGCCTCCCGGCTGCTGCGGAGCTGATGACCCGTCGGCACCTCGATCAGGCGCCGGCGCGACGGGTCGCCGCAGGAGAGGATCTCCCGGACGCGTTCCGCGTCGATCCAGGCGTCGTACTTGCCCTGGATCCAGGCGATCGGGAGCTCGAGCTTCTCCATCTCGCAGCGCGCGTTCTCCAGGTAGGCCATGTCGTGCGTCGACGGCGTCCTCGGCCACCCGGTCCATGTCGACCTCGATGCCCAGGATGCGCTGGATGCCGAAGCGCACGCCGCGCTCGAACCCGCCGATGTAGTCGACCCCGCCCGAGACCGTGCGCAGGCCGGCTCTTCAGGTCGGCGGCGCCGACGATGCTGACCCAGCCGCCCACGCCCGCGGCGCCCTCCGCCAGCGCCCGGCGGGCCTCGATCGCCGCCCCGCTGAAGGTGACCAGCACGACGGTCGAGGGCCGGAACGCCTCGGCGCCCCGGAAGTAGTCGAGCGCGGCGCGGATGTCCGCGGCGCCCTGGGAGAACGTCATGTGGTGGCACTCGCGCCCGGGAGCCGAGCACTCCGGGATCGTTGAAGGACTCGCCTCGGCGCCGGATGCCGTCGAGGCGCACCACGGCGACGCTCTCGTTCACCGCGCGGAAGGTCTCGACGATGCGTCCGGGCCAGGGGCAGGAGCGTCTCCTTGGTCTTGGCCCAGGCCGGCGGCATCAGCACGAGAGGCGCGCCGCGTACCTCGCCGCAGGCGTCGAGGATCCCTTTGAGGTGCTCGCCCCGGTCGTTCTCGAACTCGACGGTGTGGATCTCGGGGAGCGCCGGCGCCCGGCCGGTGACTCGATGCAGGGTGCGACCCGCGGCGATCCGAGCGCCCGCGCCGACCACCCGCCAGCGCCGGCGGGCGGTCTCCAGGCGGCCTGCGGGAAGGATCGAATCGCGCCGCTCGACGGGAACGAGCGGCCCGCTCCGGGCCGCCGACGTGGAGACGCCGATGCGTCGCCAGCCAGGTCGCTCGGCGGCCGGGCCGTGGTGGCGCACCGCCGCGAAGAGTCCCTCGCCCGCGCGTGCCCCGTCCAGGAAGGACACCCGGAAAGCCCCGTTCAGGTGCTCGGCGTGCTCTTCCCGAACCCGCAGGAGGAGGCCGTCGTCGGAGACGTCGTCGACCGCGGCCTCGATGGGAGCGCCCTCGCCGGCGCTGCAGGACGACGCGGGTCGGGTCGCTCGCGTCGCGGCGCGGCGAGCGGCGCGGCCGGTCGCGTCGCTCCGCGTAGAAGACCACGCTCGGGCAGAGCGACGCGCAGCGACGTCCCGCGGCCGGCTGCTCCTCGAGCCTTCGGACGGAGAAGAAGTAGCGCCGGCCGTCCAGCGCCAGGTTCAGGAAGATCTGGGGGGGCTGCTCGGCGTCGAAGTTCTGCGTGCGGAGCAGCAGGCTCTGCCGTCGATTTCCTCGATCTGCGCTCGCTGCCGCTCCAGTCCGCGGTTCAAGCGGCTCTCCACGGTCACCTGCATCGCGCTGGGCGCGAAGCAGGAGATCGCGAATCTCGGAATCCCCGTCGATGGCCTCGGAATGGAGCCTGCTCAGGCTCTCGTTCGGAATCGCATCCGTACTCGACAGCACTCTCGACCTCTCCGAGGACGGAACGACCCCGACCCTGCGAATTCTATTCGCACAGGAGAGCGGCTTCAAGCGGATTCCCACCTGCAGACGCGATCGAGCCGCGCGGCCGAAGCCGTCTTCGACTCGTCGCACCGCCGAATGTGCTCGGGAACCGAGCGGGTTCGACGAAATGGCCGTGATGGCCGGCGGTCTCTTCGACGAACCCGCGGTGGGTGCTCGATGCCTCGCCCCCGGCAAGGGTTTTCCCCGAGTGCGCGCGCGGTCCGGTCGTCGTGACAATTCGCTGTGTCCACCGATCGATTTCGGCTCGAGCCCAGCGAATTCGCGGACGCGGATCGGCTCGAAGGGAGTATGATGTCCGCATGGGATCTGAAAATCTCGGTGCCTCCGGCCCGGCGATCCGGCACCACTACGACGCGGGCAACGACTTCTACCGCCTCTGGCTCGACGAGAGCCTCACCTACTCCGGCGCCCTTTACGAGGCCGACGATCCGACGAGTCGCTGGAATCGGCGCAGCTGCGGAAGCTCGACTTCCACATCGAGCAGGCGCGCGCCCACGGCGCCAGACGCGTGCTCGACGTCGGCTGCGGCTGGGGCTCGGTGCTCGAGCGCCTGGTATCCGCACACGGAGTGCAGGAGGCCGTCGGCCTCACCCTGAGCGAGGCCCAGGCCAAGTGGATCGGCGGCCGCTCCGATCCGCGCATCCGCGTCCACCTGCAGGGCTGGTCCGAGCACGAGCCCGACGAGCCCTACGACGCGATCATCTCGCTGGGGGCGATGGAGCACTTCGCGAAGCCGGAGATCTCGCCCGCGGAGAAGATGCAGAGCTACCGCGCCTTCTTCGCCCGCTGCCACGAATGGCTGAAGCCCGGCGGCTGGATGTCCCTGCAGGCCATCGCCTACGGCAACCTGAAGCGCGAGGACTTCGCGAACAGCTTCATCGCCAGGGACATCTTCCCCGAATCCGAGTTCGTCCGCCTGGCCGAGCTCGCCGAGGCCAGCGAGCGGCGCTTCGAGATCGTCCGCGTGCGGAACGACCGCAGGGACTACGAGCGCACCTGCGCGGTCTGGCTCGAGCGGCTGCGGGCGAACCGCGACGAGGCGGTGGCGGTCGCCGGCGGCGAGCTGGTCGACCGCTACGAGCGCTATCTCGACCTGTGCGTCCGCGGTTGGCAGCTGGGCGCGACGCACCTGCTGCGGATCGGGATGAAGCGGATCGACCACCCGCGATTGTGAGAGCACCGGGGGCCCGGCGCCTCCCGGGGGCTACTCGCCGACCCGCCGCCGGGTCGTCGGCCGGCCATGGCCGCCGCCGTTCGCGATGTCCCATGCGCGCCATTCGGCGGTGACGGACTTCACGCACTTCCTGCGCTGCTGCCCGTCGCTCCTCGTCTCCCACCAGCACTTCTTGTCGTACTTCCTGGGCTCGGGAGCGCCGAGCAGGGGGTCCGCGGGCCGCAGCGCTGCGGGCACGGGTGCCGTCCGAGCTCCCGCCGTGCGCGCTCTGCGCCGTGCGTTGCGCTGGAGCTGGCTGGCGCGCTTCTTCATCTCCTGGACCCGCTGATCGTCGCTCTGCCCGTGACCCTCTCCCGTGATGCTGATCTCGCGTTCGAGCACCTGGGTCTCTACCTGGTCGCGGTACTCGGGGGGCACCTGGCCGATGTCCTGGGTGAAGTGGAGCCTGCCCTCGGAGTCGACGTAACGGTACATCTCGGACCGCGCCGCGGGTCCCACGAGCAGGCAGGCCAGGGTGACACCGAGAAGAAGCGACCGAGCGCGCATGACGACGGGATCGTCCGAATCGCATCGACGCTTGAGGAGCGGCCTCTTTCGTGACCGGCAGCAATGACGCAACTCTGTGTCTTTCGGCCACGTGCTGGCGCAGGAACGCAGGGGGGCGCTTCCCATCGTGCTCCGGATCCGCGTGACGGATCAGGCTAGACGCCCCGGGTCGGGACTGAGGCGGCTTCGCGTCGCAGCACGACGCGGGTGGCGATGGACGAAAAGAGGCAGGTCAGGATCGACACCAGCACCATGGCGGAGAAGAGCTCCCCGGAGACGGCTCCCGCCCCCAGCAACATGCCGTGCTGCATGATCACGAGCGCGATCTCGGCGCGGGGGATCATGCCCAGGCCGACCAGGGCGGCGTCGCGGGGCGGCAGCTCCGCCAGGCTCCCGCCTCCCGCGCCCATCAGCTTGCCGGCTGCGGCCACCCCGAACAGCAGGAGGCCCAACGGCAGCGACGTCGACAGACTGCCCGGGTCGACGCGCATCCCGATCGCGATGAAGAAGAAGGGCGCGAAGAAGTCGTAGAGCGGATCGAAGTAGGTGTCGAGCTTCACCGCTTCGGGGTCGCGGCTGAAGGCGAGCCCGGCGAAGAAGGCGCCGATCGCGAACGAGAAGCCGAGTGCTCCGGCTGCCGCGGCCAGGATCATCCCGATGCTGATCACCGTGAGCAGGCGATCGGGCGGAAGCTCGAGCCGCGTGACCAGGCGCGTGAGCGGCGCCTCCACGAAGTGCGCAAAGGCGGCGACGGCGAGCCCGAAGAGCGCGAGACGCGCCAGCACTTCGCCCGCCGTCCAGGCCACCGTCGGAAGCAGCTCGCCGACGCGGCCGTCCTGCAGCACCGGCGCGACGGCGAAGAGAACCGCCATCAGCACGATGCCGGAGATGTCGTCGAGCTCCGCCACGTCGAGGAGCAGCTGTCCCCGGGTGGCGTCCAGCGCCCGCTCCTCGCGCCACACGGCAACGCCGACGCCTACGCTGGTGGCGCTCATCGCCACCGCGACGAAGAGGCAGGGCAGCAGCTCGAGCCCCAGTACGTAGCGGCTCGCGACGAAGCCCAGGCTGGCGCTCACGCCGATGTCGGCGATCCAGACGATCAGGCTGCCCCGCAGGAGCCCGAGCAGCTTCGCGACGTTGCTCTCGAGACCCACCCGGAACAGCAGGAAGATGAGCCCGACGCTGCCCAGGAACTCGATCGCGTCGCGTCCCGAGTCGCCCACCCAGCCCGTGCGCCAGTCGGCGACGGCCAACGCGAAGCCGAGACCCAGGTAGACGACCACCGTGGGCACGGCCGTCCGGCGCAGACCGGCCTGCAGCAGCAGGCCGACGACGACGACGACGCCGATCAGCACCACCGGGACGGCGAACGGCTCGGAGTGGAAGTCCATGGGCGGGGCAGAGATTGGGCGAGGATGGCGGCGAAGGCACGCCCGAGGACTTGCGATCGCCCGATTTCTCTGGCTTCCTGCCCCCCGGAGGAGGCGAGACGGCCTGCCTCGTGCATTGGAGCAGTGCCGTGACGCCGGCCATCCTGCAGGCAGAGGCGCTGGGGCTCGACTTCACCGTTCATGAGTTCGAGCCCGCAGGCGACGTCCGCTTCGGTGCCCGGGCGTCGGAGGCGCTCGGGGTGCCTCCCGATCGGGTGTTCAAGACGCTCGTGGCGAAGCTCGAAGGCCCGCTCCGAACGAAGCTCGAAGGCTCTTTCGGGGCGAAGCTCGAAGGCTCTTTCGGGGCGAAGCTCGAAGGCTCTTTCGGGGCGAAGCTCGAAGGCTCTCTCCTCGTCGTGGCCGTCGTTCCGGTGTCGGCGCAGCTCGACCTGAAGCTCCTCGCGGCTGCGAGCGGGGCGAAGCGGGCGCAGATGGCGCCGCCCCGGGAGGCCGAGCGCGCAACCGGATACGTGCTCGGGGGGATCAGCCCCCTCGGCCAGCGCCGGCGGCTTCCCACGTTCGTCGATGCGTCCGCCCTCGGCTTCGAGCGGATCTACGTGAGTGGCGGGCGGCGGGGCGTCGAGGTCGAGCTGGCGCCGGAGGCGCTGCTGCGAGCGTGCGAGGCGCGCGCGGTTCGCCTCGTCCGCTGAGGGGCCGGCGGAGGGCGGCGCGCCCGGTCGGGGCTTCCCATGCGACCCCCCTCGGTGTACAACGAACCCATGGCCCGATGGTTCGGAGCCCTGGTTGCCGTCTCGTGCGCTCTCCTGCTGGCTTCCGCGCGGCTCGCCCGTTCGGAGGATCCGCCGCCCGACGCGCTGCTCGCCAGCGTGCCGTTCCATCCCGACACGCCGCCAGGCCGCGTCGTGATCGATCTGGCGCCCGAGGGCAGCCGCCCGTTCGTGTTCGAGCTGGACACCGGGGCGTCCGCGACGGTGGTGACACCTCGCGAGGCGCGTCGCATGGGGGTCAGCGTTCGAGCCCTCAAGTCCAGCGCCTACCGTCGCAGGACGCTGCTGGGCCGGGACCTCGCGTTCTGGGTGAACACGAGCAGCAGCGACACCGGGGCCCGGTCCTTCGAGTACGCCCTGCTGGGGGCGGACTTCCTGGACGACTACGTGGTGGAGATCGACTACCCGGGCCGCTTCGTCCGCTTCTACGACCGCCGGAAGCTCGAGGTGCCCCGGGAGACGTCGGTGCCCGGCGAAGGGGTGATCGCGTTCCGGCGCAACGGTACCCGCATCCTCGTCCCCTTCGAGGTCGACGGCCGGACGGTGCAGGCGATGCTCGACACCGGCTCCACGGGCACCCTGCTCTCGGGCCCGCTTGCGCGCGAGGCGGGAATCGGAATCGAAGGGCTCCCGGAGCTCTCGGGCCTGACGGGCGTTCTCGGTCCCGTCGACGCCCTCGTCTACGAGTCGAAGACGCTTCGCTTCGCGGGCTTCGAGCTTCCCGGGCAGCCCATCGCGATCGTGCCCAGGGGCCTCTACAACCAGGGCGGCCCGACGGACTCGGTGCTGGGATCGGACGTCCTGGCCCACTTCGTCCTGCGCATCGACTATTCGCGGAAGCGCATCTGGCTTCGACGCCGCGAGGATGGGCTCCTCACCTTCTTCGGCACGCCCTACGTGGGTTCGGCGGTCGCGTCCGGGACGTCCCAGACCGGGCCCGCTCCCGAGCCTCTCTTCTTGCCGTCCCCGCCGCCCACCCCCGAAGAGATCGAGGAGAAGGAGACGGCCCGGCTGGCGGAGTGGCAGCGGCAGCAGGACACGCGACGCTTCGCCGAGACGGCGGGCGGCGGATTCGTGCTCGTGGACGGACCTCGCCTGCGCGAGGGCCCCCGGGACGACGAGACCTGGTACACGTACGAGGAGATGATGGCGATCCGGGCCGAGCGAGAGCGGGCCGGCCGCAGCGAGTGACGCTAGCCCCGCCCCGGCAGTGCGCTGCGCCTCGCCTCGAGGAAGCGGCGCACCGCCGGGTCGGTCTCCAGGCCGATGGCCCGCGCGTAGGCGTCGTCGGCAGCTTCGACGTCGCCCGATCGGGCCAGCAGCCAGGCGCGAGCGGCCCAGTACGGCTGGTGACTGGTGAGCCGCGGGTCGGCGGCGAACGCATCGAGCGACTCGAGGCCGGCGGCCGCTCCGCGCGTCTCGGCGACGGCGACGGCCCGGTTGATCGCCACGACCGGCGAGCCG
Source organism: uncultured delta proteobacterium (assembly GCA_963822965.1). Taxonomy (GTDB): domain Bacteria; phylum Myxococcota_A; class UBA9160; order UBA9160; family UBA4427; genus JAJDAN01. The sequence goes on along the minus strand of CAWGJT010000015.1, from coordinate 217,480 downwards.
GTCATGACGAGCAGCGCGTCGTAGATGCGCTCGATCGCTGGCCAGTCCGAACGGCCCGCGATCCGACGCACGGCGTGGGCAGACTGCACCGCCGCTTCCAGCTGGTAGCGACCGCCGCCGGGCAGGTCGCTGGCGTGGCGCAGCAGGGCCTCGGCTTCGTCGATCATGTCGCCGTCCCAGGTCGCGGGATCCTGATCCGTGAGGGGCACGTAGTGACCCCGGGCGTCCCGTCGCGACTCGCGCCGGGCATGGGCGTGGAGCATCAGCGCGAGCAGGCCGAGCGCTTCGGGCTCGCTCGGCAGCAGCGAGACCGCCAGGCGACCCAGCCAGATGCCTTCCTCGGCGAGATTGCGGCTGCGGCGCTCGCTGCCGGCGACCTCCGACCACCCTTCGGAGAAGGTGGCGTAGATGGCCTCGAGCACGGCCTCGAGGCGCGCGGCGAGGTCCCCGCCCTCGGGTACGACGAACGGAATGCCGGCCTCTCGGATCTTCCTCTTGGCGCGCACCAGCCGCTGGCCCATGGTGGCGGGCGAGACGAGGAAGTGCGAGCCGATTGCGGCGGCGTCGAAGCCGAGGATCGTCTGCAGGATGAGCGGCGCCCGGACGCCGGGATCGATCGCGGGATGGGCGCACGCGAACATGAGCGTGAGGCGCTCGTCCGGCACTGGGCTCGTGCCCGAGGCGGCCGCCGCCATCTCCTCGGCGACGAGGCGCAGGTGGTCGGCGGCCCCTGCGGCGCTTCGGTGGCGTCGCGTCGCGTCGATCCACTTGCGCCGGGCCACGGTCGTCAGCCACGCCTCGGGATTGCGCGGCACCCCGTGCGCCGGCCAGTCGACGAGGGCCGTCGCGAAGGCCTCGGCGAGCGCGTCCTCCGCACCGGCGACGTCCCGGGTCCGCGCCGCCAGCAGGGCGAGGAGCCGGCCGTAGCTGCGGCGCGCGACCGCCTCGGCGGCGTCGCGCGCCGTCGCGTCCGGTTCGCTCGACATGGGGTCATCGGTGCCCGGTCCTTCGCGGCCCGCAGCACCGGTGCGCCGCGCTACCGCGGCCAGACCGGACGCACCTCGACCCGACCCCGGCTGGCGCTCGGGCAGCGGGCGGCCCACTGGAGGGCCGTGTCGAGGTCGGGGACGTCGATGAGGTGGAAGCCGCCGAGCTGCTCCTTCGCTTCGGCGTAGGGCCCGTCGAACACGTGGGTCTTGCCGTCCACCACGCTGACGGTGGTCGCGGTGCTGACGCCGCGCAGCCGCTCCCCGCCCTGGTAGATCCCGGCCTTCTCCATCGCCTGCGCGTAGGCGGCGCAGCGGGGCATGCGCTCGTCCATCTTCTCGACCCGCTCCGCATCGTCTTCGTAGATCAGCAGCATGAATTGCATGGACTCTCCTCTCTCTTCTCTGATCCTCTCTCGGCGCTCGCGTCATCCTCGGCCGAGGCCTCGCGGGCGCTTCATCCGCCCGCCATCGCACCCACGACGCGAAACGGCTCCGCGCCCGTCGCGACGGCGTCGGGCAGCTTCGCGTCGGGAGGCTCGTGGCTCAAGTCCTCCCCGCACGCGAAGAATCGCACGAAGGCCCGGCGCTGCTTCGTGCCGTGATCGCGGATCGTCCCGCGCAGCACGGGATGACCCGACTCGAGCGCGTCGAGGAGGGCGCGCTGGGTGACGGGCTCGGGGACGGTGAGCCGCACCTCGCCGGAGACACCGGCCAGCTTCCGAAGATGGGCGGGCAGGACGACCCGGATCATGGCAGCGTCTGCACCTCCACCGACAGCACCGCCGGCAGGTTCCGCGCGATGGGCGACCAGCGGTCCCCGCCGTCGGTCGACGCGTAGACCTGGCCGCCCGTGGTGCCGAAGTAGATGCCGCAGGCGTCCAGGGAGTCCACCGCCATGGCGTCGCGCAGCACGTTCACGTAGCAGTGCTCCTGGGGCAGGCCCTGGGTGAGCGCTTCCCACTCGTGTCCACCCGTCCGGCTGCGGTAGACGCGCAGCTTCCCGTCGGGCGGATAGTGCTCGGAGTCGCTCTGGATGGGAACCACGTACACGGTCTCCGGCTCGTGGGCGTGCACCGCGATGGGGAAGCCGAAGTCGCTGGGCAGGTTGCCGCTCACCTCCCGCCACGACTCGCCGCCGTCGTCGCTGCGCATGACGTCCCAGTGCTTCTGCATGAAGAGCACGTCGGGGCGCGAGGGATGCATCGCGATGCGGTGGACGCAGTGCCCCACTTCGGCTTCGGGGTCGGGGATGCCCTCGGAGTGGAGCCCCCGGTTGATGGGCCGCCACGTCTTGCCCGCGTCGTCGGTGCGGAAGGCGCCCGCCGAGGAGATGGCGATGAAGATCCGGGCGGGGTTCGTCGGGTCCAGCAGGATCGTATGCAGGCACATGCCACCGGCTCCCGGCTGCCAGGAGGGCCCGGAGCCATGCTCGCGCAGGCCGGACAGCTCCTGCCACGAGTACCCGCCGTCGCCCGAGCGGAAGAGGGCGGCATCCTCCACCCCGGCGTAGACGGCATCCGGATCGTCGAGGGACGGCTCGAGGTGCCAGACCCGGGCGAACTCCCAGGGATGCGGGGTGCCGTCGTACCACTGGTGCGTGCCGGGCACGCCGTCGTAGGCGAACTCGTTGCCCACTGGCTGCCAGGTCGCGCCGCCGTCGTCGGAGCGCTGAATGAGCTGTCCGAACCAGCCGCTGGACTGGGACGCATAGATCCGGTCGGGGTCGGCGGGCGACCCCTTCAGGTGGTAGATCTCCCAGCCCCCGAAGAGGGGCCCGCGAACGTCCCACCGCTCGCGCTTCGCGCTCGAGGACAACACGAAGGCGCCCTTGCGGGTGCCCACCAGAACTCGCACTCCACCCATCGTCGTTCCTCCCGGGCCGGTCTGTAGGATTCCATGTCCGTGACGTTCGGGGTGCCGGGGATTCGACAGCTCCGGGGTCCCCTTGGGGAGACGGTCCTGGGAGTCGATCCACGGCGGCATCGACCGGGTCCGGGGGGATGGCCGCCACGAGGCCGTCCCGTCTCGGGCGGCCGGCTGCCCGCATCGTCGCCTCGGTCCGTGTCGGATCGAGTCCGGTCGCTCCGGGCTCACGAGCCGCGTGCGGCGGATCCGAGGGCGTCCAATGCGGCGAGGCGATACATCTCGCCGCTGCCGCAGCTCGCGGCGGACGAGCCCAGGTTCTCGAGGGTCTCCCCGTCCCGGGCGAGCCGGCAGCCCAGTTCGATGATCTCGTGCGCGCGCGGGCCGATGACATGGATGCCCAGGAGTCCGCCGTCGTGGCCGGCTACGAGCTTGACGAGTCCTTTGGACAGACCGTTGAGGCTCGCCCAGAGGGAATCCGAGTACTCGGCCTTTCCGACGCGATGTGGAACGTCGAGCCGGGCGCAGGCCTCGTCCGTCAGGCCGACGCTCCCGATCGGAGGCACCGTCTGCCAGGCTCCCGATACGACATCGTTCGGGTGGGACGGAAGGTCCAGTGCGGTTCGCGCCACGATGCACCCCTGGCTCCACGACTCGTGCGAGGCGAAGTCGGGACCGGTCACCCGCCCCACCGCGTACACCGAAGGCTCGGACGTCCGACCCCACTCGTCGACAGTGACGAAGCCCCTTGGATCGGTCTCGACGTTCGTCCGCTCGAGCTCGATCTCCGTCGTGGCCGGCAGGTCTCCGGCGTCGACGACGACGCAATCGCAGCGCTCGATCGGGCCGCTGACCAGCTCGACCATGGCGTGGCACTCGCCGCGCTGGCCGACGACTTCCAGCGATCGGATCGCCTCTCCCAGGACGACCTCGACGCCGGCTTCGCGAAAGCCCGCGTGCAGGAAGTCCCGGACGTCACCGTCGACTGAGCGGAGGAAGCGGCGCCTGCGGTCGAGCAGTGTCACGCAGGCACCCTCGGCCGCCAGGATCGACGCTACCTCGCAGCCCGTTCCCTCGGCACCGATGACGAGCGCGTTGCGAAGCGGGCCTCTTCTCGCGAGCAACGAGCCGGGGTCGCATACGGTGGCTCCATCGAATGCGAAGCGTTCGGGCCGTCGGGGGCGAGTGCCCGTAGCGACGATCACCGCGTCCGCGACGATCCGCGGGCCGCTCGAGAGCGCGATCTCGCGCGGTGAGAGGAAGCGCGCGCGATCGGGCTGGATGCGTACGCCCATTCGGATCAGCCGTCGATGGAGCCGCCGCAGATAGGCGGATACCGCGGCTTCGGCGCGCTCGAACAGGAGGTCGAAGCGGAGGCCGGCGGCCCGCCCGCCCGCCTCGTGCCGCCGCTCCGAGAGCGCCGCCGCCGCGGCGCGCAGCACGAGCTGGGAGCAGGCCGCCCTCGGACCGAAGGTGCCACCTTGATCTCCGCAGGGGTCGGCGACGAGCACGACGTCGGCTCCCAGCCGGCGCGCGTCGAGCGCGGCCGCGCAGCCGGAGAGAGTTGCTCCGAGAACGACCAGGCCTACGCGCATGCTGGCTCGGGGAATCGGGGTCCGACGAGCATGGCGCCTGCCCGAGGTGCCCGACCGCTCAGCACTCGATCTCGCGCAGGATGGCTGCGAGCGCCGCGATCAGCCGATCGGTCACCTCCGGCGCCACATCGAGGAACGCGACGCCCACCTCGAAATCGTGCAGCGCGTCGCTGGCCGGTGCCAGGAAGGTGACGCGCCCGTCCAGGGTGACCTCCGAGTCGGTCTTGGGGAGCTGGAAGCGAAGGCCGATCCGCGTGTTGGACTCCAACGCCTGGGGCAACGCGAGGCGGACGCCTCCCGGCGAGAGGCTCACGACCACGCCGGCCAGGTGATGCCCGTCCACGCGGACCTGCGCGGGGATGAAGCACGGCAGCCGGGCTTCCCGGGCGCGCACGGCCAGCGGCCGGGTGACCAGCGCGATGCGCCTGCAGAAGTGCTCGCGGCCCGCGCTCAGGTTCACCAGGCCCGAGAGGCCGGCCGCGCGCAGCGGGGCGAGATCGGTGGTCATCGTGCCGGGATCGTCGACCACGCCGAGGATGGGCAGCCGCTGCGGTGCGGCTGCATGGCGGACGCGACGCGTGAACTCGAGGAGCTCGCAGGCGTCGTTCCAGGGAAGCGACACGATGAGGAGCTGGGGGACGGGGTCGAGTCGCTCGCCTGCGTCGAGCAGCGCGGTGACCGACTCGATCCGGGCGCGGCAGCCAGCCCGCTCCACCTCGTCGATCACCGAGCCGCGGTCGATCTCGAAGTCGCGCGTGACCACGACGAGAGGCAGGGCCTCGCGCTCGGTTGTCGGGACACGGTCCTGTTCGGCTGCACTTGTCATGAGTCCTCGCTCGCAGGCGTTTTCGAGTTTCCTGCCACGCCTGCATCGACTCCGGGGCAGGCCCGCTTGATCCGTGGAAGCACGCATCCTGAGCGGCATGGTCGGTGCGTTCCGATACTCGTTCGACGTGACGTGCCGATCACGGTGGAAATCCCCATCGACGTACGTACTACAACCGACTTCTCGTCCGCCGAAATCGATCTGGGTTTCGGTAGGTCTGCGCATGGAGCGAAGTGCGCGAGTCCCGATGAGTCGAAGGTCGTCCTCGAGAACGGGGCGAATCATGGAGGGGGAGACGTGAAGACGTCCGTTCTGATCGTGGACTCGCTGCAGCTCGTGCGGGAGGGGCTACGAGCGATCCTGGCCGCGCAGTCGGGGCTCGAGGTGACTGGCGAGGCCGCCGACGGGCGCGGGGCGGTCGCGTTCGCGCGTGAGCACCACCCGGACGTCGTCGTCCTGGAGGAGCAGCTTCGGCGTCTCTCGAGCGCCGAGACCGTCCGTCGGATCCGGGAGGAGAGCCCCACCACCGCCTGCATCGTCCTCTCGGGCGTAGAGGGGGACTCACAGGTTCGCCAGGCTCTCTTGTCCGGGGCCACCGGTTTCGTGCCGAAGAGCTCGTCCTCGGCGGAGCTCCTGGACGCGATCCGTGCCGTGGCGCGGGGACGCTCGTACCTGGCACCCGCACTCGCCGACCACGTGGTGTCCGCCCTGCGGGCCACGGGGCGCGGCACGGCGGGACCCGAAGGCGAGCTGACGAATCGGCAGCGCGAGGTGCTGCAGCTCATTGCCGAAGGTCTCAGTACCAAGGAGATCGCCGAGGAGCTCGGCATCTCGGTGAAGACCGCGCAGACGCACCGCGCGAAGCTGATGGGTCGAGTGGGGATTCGGAAGGCGTCCTCGTTGGTGCGCTACGCGATTCGCGAAGGGATCGTCTCCGCCTGAGGGTGGGGGCAAGGCTCCTTGCGTTGACCACCTCAGACGTGACTCGCGAACGTGGTGAAACGGCCCGGAATCTGCGTTCGGCTCTTCGTCTCGATCGTGAGGCAGGCGGTGACGACTAGGAGCCTGACCCAAGACACCTCGCGCCGCCCTGACGCCGATGCATCGCCACTGGCTGCGTTGCGCTGCGTCGCCGTAGGCTAGCAGCGCTTTCATCATCACCTACACTCAACCACGTCCCGTTCGGGGCGCTGGGGGTGGGTGGTGAGGGTTCTTCTCGTCGATGACCATGCGGTTCTCCGGGAGGGGCTTGCGGCGATGCTCAGTGCCCGCTCGGGCCTCACCGTGGTCGGACAGGCGGGTGACGGCCTCGAGGCCGTCGACCTGGCGGCGCGGCTCCATCCGGACATCATCATCATGGACGTCTGGCTGCCGCATCTGTCGGGGACCGAGGCGACGGTCGAAATCATTCGGCGCGATTCCGCGGCGCGAATCATCATCCTGTCGGTTCACGAGCAACAGTCCGTGGTGGAGCGGTGCCTTCGCGCCGGTGCGACGGCGTACGTCGCGAAGAGCGCGTGTTCCCGGGAGCTCTTCGAGGCAATCGACGCCGTGGCTCGTGGCAAGTCCTATCTGTCTCCCGTGGTCACCCGATCGATGATCGATGCCGTCGGCCGCGGCGCCACACGTTCGCCGGAAAGCGGCATCGCCTCGCTCACCGGTCGGGAACGCGAGGTGCTCCAGCACATCGCAGAGGGACGAGCGAGCAAGGAAATCGCTCGCGTTCTTCACATTTCTCCCCGCACCGTAGACAGCCACCGCTCGCACTTGATGCGCAAGCTGGGTGTCAACAAGGCGTCCAGCCTGGTGCGCATCGCGATCCGCGAGGAGCTGGTCGCCCCCTGAGGCGGTCGGTCCTTCTCCGGTGAATGCCGGATGAACGGCCCCTTTCGACCGACACACCACGGGCGTCTGCCTGGCAGACCGCCGGGCGAAATAGTCCGTGGAAATGCGAGCTTGTCGCGGCCGATTCGGACGCGCGCCTGCCGATGAGGTCTGAACGCGCCCCCCGCTGGAGCTCCTCGATGACGAACGCACTCAACGCCGAAGTGCCGCTGCGCATGACGGAAGCCGCCGAGATCCTGCTCGACGCCCGGGCAGATCCCCGGGTAGGTGTCGAGTTCCCGGTGGAGATCTTCAGCGGCGATTTCCCCGGCTCGTTGCTGGCCGCGGCGCGGGACCTCAGCGTGGGAGGGATGTGCGTGGCGACGCAGACGCTGGTGTCCTTCAAAGCGATCCGACGCGTGTGCCTCGGGCTCCCGGGCGGCTCCCTCGACCTGAAGGCGGAGGGGCGCTGGCAGGCGGAGGCGCGCGGCGACGACTCGCGTCTCACGGGTATCCGTTTCGTGGACGTCGGCAAGGCAGAGCAGGCTCGCCTGTGGGAGGCCGTGCACGATGCGAGCAAGGATCTCGCGCTCTTCCTCTTCGGCCGGTCGGATCTGGGGGGGGTCTGCCCGGACGACGCCAACAGCCTGGCGGACTGCAGCCGCTACCGGATCGTGTCGCCGCGTCGCGAGATCTATCGTCAGGACGAGTGCCGTCCTGGGGATGATTCCATCTTCCTGGTCGTGAGCGGGGAGGTCCGCCTCGAGGTCACCCTCGGCGACCGCCGCCGAATGGTCCTGGAGCGCCTGAAGGCGGGACGGGTCTTTGGCGGGGTCTCACTCGTCGCCGACCTTCCGAACCAGGAGACCGCGATCGCCGACTCCCGGACGAGTCTCCTCGAGATCTCGCGGGCTTCCTTCTCGTATCTCCGGATCGCCAAGCCCCTGTTGGGCCAGCGGCTGCTCCAGCTGCTCACGAGGAGCCTGCTGCGACGGAACCGCAAGCTCATCGAGCTGGTCCTGATCGAGCGCTGAGAGTCGGCCCCTCCCGAGGACGGCACGTCCGGTCTGGAACCGCGTATACTGGGGGCGTGTCAGCGTCGATCGAACGCGTCCTCGTCGTGGAAGACCACGCACCCTTGCGGCGGGCGATCGCCGCCAGCCTGCGCGAGAGGGGGTTCACGGTGCTGGAGGCCGGCACGACCCTCGGTGCCCTGGCACTGTTGGATCCCGCCCCCGATCTCCTCGTCTGTGACGTGTGCCTCCCCGACGGGTCGGGCTTCGACGTTCTCGATCGCGCTGCCAGCCTCTCGCCGGCCCCGCTGCGGATGGCGGTCAGCGGCGAGGCTTCCGCCCGGGAAGGCTTCCGGCTCGCCGAGATCGGCGTTCGGGCCTACCTCTCCAAGCCCTTCACTCTGCAGGATCTGTCCGAAGCCATCGATCGCGTCGCTCGGGAGGCCCCTCAGGTCGACGCGCTGGTCCAGGCCTGCGTGGGTCGGGTCCCCATGCGTGAGTTCCAGCAGCGAGTTCGCAGCGTGATGGTGAACCAGGCTCTGGCCCTCGCCCACGGAAGCCGGAGCGGTGCCGCGCGTCTACTGGACGTCTCGCGCCAGGCCGTCCAGCAGATCACCCGCGGTCGAGGTCGGTAGGACAGCCGCTGCGCCACGGGTCGGCGGCCCGGGTCCCAGGACCACAGACGCAAGACTGCTTGCATGCTGTGCATGAGCCCCAACCAACACCTGGGGTGCCCCCTGGTTGCAGTACGGCCGGCCCACGCTCCATCGCGGCGAGCGCCCTTGGCGCGCCGGTGCTCGGTCCTTCAGGCAGTGCGCCCTTGCGGCGATGTCTAGCGTGGAGGGCCTTGCATGATCGACGGACATCCCGTCATCGATGCCGACAGCCACAAGTGCGAGAACCCGGCTGTCTTCTTCGACTTCATTCCGCGCGAGCACCGGAGCCGGTTCACGCTGGTCCGTGACCGCTACGGCGAACAGCGCTTTCGAATCCTCGACGTGGATCCCCGGACGGGACTCCCCGATCTGCCCCGTGTCTTCCTCCAGGTCGAGGGGTTGGGCAAGGGGACCTATCGGCCTTATCACGAGGAGAGCACGCTGGGAGGTCTCTTCAACCGTATTCGACTGGCCCACATGGACCGTGAGGGAATCGAGCACCAAGTGGTCTACGGCTCGATGGCGCTCGCCTTCAACTCGGTCATCGACCCCGAGCTCGCAGTCGTCCTGTGCCGTGCCTACAACGACTACATCCACGACGATTGCGCGCCCTACGCCGATCGGCTGCACCCCGTCGGCATGCTCCCACTTCGAGACCCGGTCGAGGCGGTGGCGGAGCTGCGACGTTGCGTCGGCGCCCTCTCGATGGCCGCGGTGAGCACTGCGCCGCACGTCCCGGTGCCCCATCCCGCCGCACCGGCGAGCTTTCCCGAGATCCGCATCGCCAAGCCGCTCTCGCACCCGGACTTCCGTCCGCTCCTCGCGGAAGCGGAGCGGCTCGACGTGGCGATCGGGCTCCACGGAGCGCCCGGCGTCCAGCTCGCGGCAGGCTGTGCGGACCAGCTCGACAACTTCACCCTCGTGCACGCGTTCGCCAATCGCGGCATGCAGCAGGCCGCCATGGCCCAGCTCATCTTCGACGGTGTTCTCGAGGTCTTGCCCCGGCTGCGGGTCGGCTTCCTCGAGGCAGGCGCCGGCTGGCTTCCGGACTTCATCCACAATCTCCACGAGCACTGGCAGAAGCGGATCCGCGACTTCGATCCCAGCTTGCAGCCCTCGATTCGCGACTTCCTCGTGGAGTTCGCCCGGGAGCCCGGCGCCGCGGGGAACGTCGGTCTGCTCCGCAAGGCGCGGCAGCTGATGGCGGTGCTGGCGCCGGGCCGCGAGGAGAAGGCCTCGGCGGAGGAGCTCGAAGCGTTCCGTTACGAGCATCCGAACCTGCCACGCGACCCGCGGGAGTACCTCGAGCGCGGCCAGATCTTCCTCACCGTCGAGCCGGACGATCCGTCACCGGGATATCTGCCGCAGGCACTCGGTCCGGTGGGACGTCGCCTCTGTGGCATGGCTGTCGACTACGGGCACTGGGATGCGACGCTGCGCGATTGCGTGGGCCTCGCGGCCGGGCAGCCGGGTGTCGACCGCGACCATGCGGTGCGCTTGCTCTCCACCAACGCACTCGATTTCTACGGAGACCGACTCCGAGGGCGCATCGCGGCGCCGGAGAATCGGCGCCCGGACTACACGCCCACGACACTGGAGGCATGCGCATGACTTCGTCCACGAGGCTTCGTTCGTTCGATCCGTTTCGGCCCCTCGAGCTCGAGACACGGAAGAGACACCTCGCAGGCTACCTCGAGTTTCTGTCCGACCGCGACGGATCGCTCGACGTCGAGCGACGCCGTCTCGGCCGGCGCGAGCGGTGGTTCCAGGAGCTCGATGCGAAGCCCGTCGAGTGGGTGGGACCGCTCGATCTCGACGGCTTCTACCAGCACCTGCGCGAGACCGGCAATCCCGACATCGACAGGCGCACCGTGTGGCTCGTCGCCACAGCCAAGGCCAATCTCGGCGAGTCCTACGGCGTGGACGTCGAGCTGTCGCGCTTCTTCCGTGAGCCCGAGCGCGCAGCCTCGGCCGACCCCCTATATCTCCATCTGATGCTGGAGGAGCACTATCACACACGCATCCTCTCATCCCTCTGCCGCACCTGCGGGATCGAGCCCGAGAGGCGCCTGCCCGCTCGCGTGCAGCGCGCGATGATCCATTTGATGATGCACCTGCCCGAGCGGGTGCGATGGGTGCCGATCCTCGCCGGCGAGGTGCTCGGTAGCGAAGTATTCAAGCTGCTGCGCGAGGGGGCGGACATGTTCGAAGAGCAGCCCGAGGTGGCTGAGCGTCTCCGCTCGCTCCTGACCGAGGTGTGGATCGACGAGGTCTTCCACGTCGCCTATCTGCGAGCGAAGGTCGGGAGATGGGGTCTGCGTGCAGCTCGATTGCTGCTCCCGATCGTCGCGTGGTCGGTGATGCGGGACGTTCCCCAGCTGCATCGGCTCGGGTGGACGCGGAAGAGCGTGCTCGAGCGCATCCGTCGAGGGATCGAGATCCCGCCCGGGATCGATTGGATGGCGCCGGATCCCGGTTGAGCTTGTTGCCCAGGTCCCGGCGCGCAGTACTATGTCGCAGGGGTCGGGCAGGATGGCGGACAGCGAGTTCTACGAGCCCAACGCATCGATACGGCTGGAGCACCTGCCGCCGACGCCCGCCGCGGGGCAGCGCCCGGGAAATGCCGAGCCGTCGGACTGGGCGTTCCTGCTGCAGGCGTTCGTGATCCCGGGCCTCGTCTATCCCTTCTGGCACCTGGCCGCTCCGCGGGACACGATCGATCCGCTCGGTATCTGGCTCCTCATCGGCTCCGGCTTCCTGGCGGTGCCCATCGTCCATCTCGTCCGCCCGATCCCGCGCCCTGCCATGCGCAACGCGGTGTCCGTTCTAGCCTCGGTCGTCACCCTGCATCTCTTCGTGCTCGCCTCGCTCAACCAGATGGCGCCCTTCTTCGCGGTGGGCTCGTCGATCGCGGTGTTCGCCACCGTCCTCTTCATCCGATCCATTCGCGTGATGATCGCCTACGGCGTCTTCGTCGGGCTGCTCGGCACGACCCTCTTCGTCCTCGCGCCCGATGGTCGCAAGGCGGCCTACTGGGGCGGGACGGTGCCGGTCCTGCTCTTCGCATACTCGAGCTTGTCCGGCCAGCTCGCGCAGCGACGCGAGCTCCAGCAGCAGGTTCACGACCGCACCCTGCAGCTGTCGAGCACGAACCAACGCTTGCGCGACGAGATGGAAGAGCGCACACGGCTCGAGGACGAGCTGCGAGTCACCCACAAGATGGAGGCGGTCGGGCGTCTCGCGGGTGGTGTCGCTCACGACTTCAACAACCTCGTGACGACCATCGGCGTGTATGCCGAGCTGGTGCTGGCAGGTCTCCCTCCCGGGAGCACCCTGCGCAAGGAGGTCGACCAGATCCAGAAGGCGACGCGTCAGGCGGCGGCGCTCACTCAGCAGCTCCTCACGCTGGGGCGTCGCAGCCACGTTCAGATCGAGTGCCTGGACCTGAACGTGGTGATCGTGGACTCGGAGACGATGCTGCGGCACATGATGCCGAGTCACATCGAGCTGGTGCTGCAGCTCGCGCCGGAGCCTCAGTACATCTCCGGCAACATCGACCAGCTCCAGCAGGTGCTGATCAACCTGGCCATCAATGCGCGGGACGCCATGACCGAGCCGGGGCGGCTCACGATCGAGACCGCGCGCTGCCCTGGCTGGCAGCTGGCGTCGTGTGCGGTGGCGGATGGATGGAGCGACTTCTCCGAGGCGTCTTCGACCGCGGCCGACGGGGACTCGTCCCGCAATGGCTACGTGCGGCTGGCCTTCGAGGACGACGGCGTCGGGATGAGCGCGGAGGCCCGCGAGCGCGCGTTCGATCCGTTCTTCACCACCAAGGAGCCCGGACGCGGTGGAGGGCTGGGCCTGTCGATCGTCCATGGGATCGTGAGCCAGGCGAACGGTCGCGTTCGGGTCGAGAGCGAGCTGGGCCGGGGCACACGCTTCGAGCTCTACTGGCCCCTGGCCGAAGGCGAGGCCGAGGTGGGCTCCGACCCCGGCTGGCGCCGGAGCTACGGAAGCCAGGAGGAGATCCTTCTGGTCGAAGACGAGCAGGATCTGCGGGAAGCCCTGCACCGGGCGCTCCGGGTCGCGGGCTACCGGGTGACGGAGACGGCCAGTGGCGAGGATGCGCTGGCGATCGCCGGACGGCGGCAGCAGGCGTTCGATCTCCTGGTTGCCGACGTCGTGATGCCGCGGATGAACGGCTTCGAGCTGGCCGAGCGGATGTCGAACGAGCATCCGAGCACGAAGGTGCTGTTGATCTCCGGTCACCTGAGCGACCGCTTGCTGGCCGACTTCTCGGCCGGAATTCCCCTCCTCGCGAAGCCCTTCGACGCCGGCGCCCTCACCGGGCGGATCCGCGAGCTGCTCGACGGAGCCTGATCGACCCGTTCTGCCTGCGGGATGGGCGAAGGCAGCCCGCCGGCCGCGGCGCCGCGCCGCGATGGGGCGGCGTGCATCAGGCACGCTCCCCGAGCGGGCACTCGGCCACATCTCCGGACACCGCGGACCCTGGGAGGCCCTGCGGCAGCGTGTGCGCAGGCACGGTCGTTGCACCGCATGGGTCTGCGAGGTGAGTTCGTCGAACAGGAGGTGGCACGATGCGAAGGAAGCGGTCGAAGACCCACCCGGCGGCGTCCCAGCCGCGCACGGATCGTCTCATCCAGGAGCACGAGGGCGACGCGTACGGTCTGCGGGAGAAGCTGCCCGACCCGACGGCCTGCACGTCCTGCGGCGCCATGTACCGGGCCGGGCGCTGGACGTGGGGGGCCCCGCCCGTCGGCGCCCATTCCGTGGTGTGCCCCGCCTGCCGCCGGGTCGAGGACGACTATCCCGCCGGCGTGGTGGTGGTGGAGGGCGAGTTCGCCGCGTCCCATGACGAGGAGATCCGCGGTTTGGTCCACAACCTCGAGGAGCGGCAGAAGCAGGAGCATCCGCTGAAGCGCATCATGCGGATCGCCGAGCCGGAAGGCGAGGGCGGCGGTCTCGAAATCGCCACGACCGACGCCCAGCTGGCGCGCGCCATTGGCGATGCCCTTCACCACGCCTACCAGGGCGAGCTCGACTACCACTACACGGACGCCGAGAACCTGCTGCGGGTGCACTGGCAGCGATAGCGCCGAACCGCCCTCCGGATGGGCGCGTGACCCCGCCGCTCAGCGCGCGAAGTCGGGGTTGTGCCAGCCGGGCGGGGCCTGCATGGCCTCGGGCGGCTCGAGGCGCGACACGTAGTCCATGACCGCATGGATGTCCCGATCCTCGAAGCCCTGGATCTGGGCCACCATGTCGGGGTTGGCGTTGCGGCGCTCGCCGTCGCGGATGCGTTCGAACTGCCGCACCAGGTAGTTGTAGTGCTGGGCCTGGATGCGGGGCACGAACTTGTCCTCGTTGCCCTCTCCGGTCTCGCCGTGACAGGCAGCGCACTTCTCCCGGTAGATGCGCGCGCCCAGGGTGAGGTCCTTGCCGGGCCCCTTGCCCGTCTCGACGCTGATCTCCAGGGTGTCGATGTAGCCAGCCACGTCGGCGACCGCCTGGGTGCCGCCGATCGCCTCGACGGACGCGTAGGGCAGCATCAGGAGGGTATCCCGGTTGCCGGCCCGGACGTCGGCGAGCTGCTTGATGACGACGTTGCGGTGCTGGCCCGCGATCTGGGGGACGGATCCGTTCTGTAGACCCCATCCCTCGGGCATGTGGCAGCCGGAGCATTCGCGGTAGATGGCGAGGCCGTTCTCGAGATTGGGGGTGAGAGCCAGCGCGCGCTCGACCTCGCGTGCGGCCTGCGCCTGCATCTCCTCCATGCTGCGCTTCTCCGCCGCCGTCACCGTCTTGGGCGGATTCTCGGGAATCTCGAGAAGATCGAAGCAGTACCGGAGACTGCGTTCGGCGCGGGCGACCTCGCCGACCTGGAAGAGCTGGATCGCGAAGGATCGCCGGCCCTGGCACGACTGGAGCGCGTTCTCCAGCACGTGGGAGGGGTTCTTTCGCAGCGCGTCGTCGACGCGGGCGAGGCTTTCCTCGAAGTCGCGCGCGAAGCCCGCTTTCGGGACCACGAGCAGCCCCACCGCGGCCAGCAGCGCGATTCCCGCTCCAGCGAGGACCGATCCCGAACGTTCGCGCGTCACACGCTTCCCCCTTCTTACGGACGGGTGCCATGGTACGCGACGGCAGCGCGGCGCAGCAACGCGTTCACGACCGGAGGCGGTGGCAATCTGGGACAGCGCGGCCTCCGCCGGCCCGACCGCCGGAATCCGGCGGCGTCTCCGCGTCGCCCTCAGACCGCGCGCCGCATCCCGAGACGAAGGATCTTCTCGAGCAGCCCCGGGTAGCTCATCCCCGCCGCCCGCGCGGCCTCGGCGACCTCCTCGCCATCCGCGATCTCGGGGTTGGGATTCGCCTCGAGGAAGTAGAACTCCCCCGCCTCGCTCAGCCGGAAGTCGATCCGTGCGTAGCCGCGCAGCTCGAGCGCGCGGTAGATCCTTCGGGCGATGCGCTCCAGCCGCCGCCGTTGGTCTTCCGACAGGTCGGCGATGAGGACGTCGACGCCCCGCTTCTCCTGATAGTCGGGGTCGTGCTTCACCCTCTCGGTCGCGATGAGGCGCTCGTTCTCCGACCGCTTGGCGATGACGAGCTCCTGGGGGGGCAGCACCTGCAGGCGCTCGTTGCCGATCACCGCGGCGTAGATCTCCCGTCCGTCGATGAACTCCTCGACGATGGCGTCCGTCTCGACGTTCTCGTGGACGAAGCGGACCCGTTCGGCGAGCTTGTCCTCGTTGGTCACGATGGACGCCTTGGCGATGGAGATCGAAGCCTCCTCGATCAGCGACTTGACGATCAGCGGATAGCGGAGCCGGTGGCCGGGTCGCGCCCGGCGTCCGCGGCGCACGATGAAGAAGCGCGGGACGCGGATGCGATGGTAGGCGACCAGCTTCTTGGCCAGGGACTTGTCGCGGGTGAGGACGAGGCCGCGGGGCCCGCATCCCGTGTACGGTATCCCGAGGAGCTCGAGATACGAGACCACGTTGTGGTCGTACATGGCCTCGGCGTTGAACTCCTCGAGCAGGTTGAAGACGACGTGCGGGCGGAAGGAGGTCACGGCCCGTCGGATGGGGGTCAGGTCGTCGGTGACGCCGACCTGTTGCACTTCGTGTCCCTGCGCCCGAAGGGTCGTCACGACGTCGTACTCGCTCTTGACGTCGTGCACCTGCTGGTCGCTCAGGCCCTCGAGGTCGTCGGGCGCCAGCAGATCGCCGTGGACGAGCACCAGCACCCTGCGTCTGTTCATCCGGTCGCACCTCCCTCGGGCTCGGGCCCCGCGGCCGGCCCTTCGGTCCCGGCCTGGCTCACATCGGATGCCATTCGCGCCGGCTGTACAGGTACTCCGTTCCCCGGGCCGCGACGAGGACCGCCAGGTCGGTCAGGAGCAGCTCGGTGGGCGACGCGACGCGCAGCCTGAGCACCCGGCAACGGTCCGTCATCTCCCGGAGCACCAGGTCGATCGCGTACTCGTGACGCCCGGTCCCGCGCGCCACCATCCGCCGGATCGTCCCCCGGTCGCGGCGCAGGAACGCGGCGGCGGACTCGCCCGAGGCCCCGGCGCCCGGACCGGCGAAGAGACGCCGCAGGTCGTCGTCGTAGACGTGACTCAACGCGCTTCCGAAGCGTTCCTGCTTCTCCTGGTAGTACTCGCCCAGGGTGCGGCGGATGCGGGAGAGCGCCTCGGGCCGCGCGCGGCTCCGCACCGGCGGTGCCCGTCCCGCGAGCTCTCCCATGAGCTCGTCGACGTACTCCAGCTTGCGCAGGGCGGGCCAGCCCCGGTAGCGCGATCGCCAGCGCGATCGCGGGGTGAGCCAGACGGCGAACGTCTCCGCGAAGTCCTCGTCGGGATGGGCCTGTGCGTACCAGTAGTCCAGGTGCAGCACGTGGCGATGGCTGGTGGGATCGGGGCGGTACCAGTCGGGGTAGGCGCGGGAGGAGCGCCCGAAGTGCTTCTGCCAGCGCTTGCGGCGCTGCAGCCGATAGGCGTGGTGCACCACGTGGCCGAGCTCGTGACGCAGCAGCCGCAGACAGCTCGCCCGGGTGCTGCCTTCCGCCTCCAGCATCTGCCGGCGCTCGAGCTGGATCAGTCTCGGGTGGGCGAGGTAGAACGGGATCGCCACGCCCGGCACGCCTTCGGGCGAGAACCACTCCACGGACAGCCAGAAGTGGGGACGCACCCGAAGCCCGTGGGCGGCGAGCTCCGTGGTCGCGCGTTCGGCCAAGCCGGCGACCCAGCTGTCTTCGAGCTCGACGCCGAGGTCGCACAGGCGCAGCGTGAGAAGCCGGCTGTCCGGCCACGTCTCCCATTCGAAGCGCCTCGCGCGCCTTCCGCCCCCCAGTGCCGGTCCTCCGCCTTCCGGTTCGACGAGTCGCCGGAGGGTAGCGGCTCTGCGGGCTTCGCCGAGCCGCTCTCACCGGGAGCGCCGGGAAGCGGGTCCGCCGCATTCGGCCGTCCCCACCGTGGAACACTAGACTCCCGTCGTGCGACTCCTCTACATCGACATCGACACGCTCCGCCCGGACCATCTGGGCTGCTACGGCTATCCCCGGCGCACGAGCCCGAACATCGACGCCCTGGCCGAAGACGCGGTTCGCTTCGAGGGGGTGCACGCCTCCGACGTCCCCTGCCTGCCGAGCCGCACCGCACTGCTGACGGGGCGCTTCGGGATCCACAACGGGGTGGTGAACCACGGCGGGACCGACGCCGACCCGGTCATCGACGGAGCGGGGCGGGAGTTCTGGTCCCGCCTCCAGCGGGAGAGCCTTCCGTCGCGCTTCAAGCGCGCCGGCCTGACGACGGCGAGCGTGAGCTCCTTCGCCCAGCGCCACTCCGCCTTCCACTGGTACGCGGGCTTCGACGAGGCCTACAACGTGGGGAAGCTGGGGCTCGAGACGGCGGACGAGGTGTTCGCCATCGCCGCGGACTGGCTGCGCCGCAAGGGGCGGCGGGACGATTGGTTCCTGCACGTCCACCTGTGGGACCCGCACACGCCGTACCGGACGCCGGCGACCTGGGGCGAGCCGTTCGCGGACGACCCGCTGCCCGGCTGGCTCACCGAAGAGGTGCGCCAGGCGCACTGGGAGGGGTGTGGCCCGCACTCGGCCCAGGAGTGCTCGGGCTTCGCGCCCATGCCGAAGGCGCTCGAGTTCTTCCCGCGTCAGCCGCAGCAGATCCCCGACACGGCCGGCGTGCGCCAGATGTTCGACGGCTACGACACGGGGGTGCGGATGGCCGACGCCTACGTCGGTCGCCTGCTCGGGCTGCTGGCCGATCTCGACGTCGACGGGGACACCGCGGTGATGCTCTCGTCCGACCACGGGGAGGCGCTCGGCGAGCTCAACGTCTACGGGGACCACCAGGCCGCGGACGCGGTCACCACCCGGATCCCGATGATCCTGCGCTGGCCGGGCCTCGAGCCGGGGGTCCGGCGGGGGCTCTACTACCAGATCGACGTGGCGGCGACCCTGCTCGACCTGCTGGGGGTGCGCGTGCCCGGGCGCTGGCACGGTCGCAGCTTCCGCGACGCGCTCGTCGCGGGCACGGACGCGGGTCGCGAGGCGCTCGTCGTTTCTCAGGCCGCCTGGGCCTGCCAGCGGGGCGTGCGGTTCGAGGACTGGTTCTACCTGGAGACCCGGCACGACGCGTACCACCTCTGGGACGACCCCATGCTCTTCCACCTCCCGAGCGATCCGCACGAGCAGGTGAATCGGGCGACCGACGAGCCGGAGGTCGTCCGGCGCGGTGCCGGCATCCTGCGCGCGTGGCGCGAGGAGCTGCTCCCCGGCGCGGCTCGGGGCCGCGACCCGCACGAGAACGTGATGGCCGAGGGCGGGCCCTATCACGTGCGCGGCCGCCTGCCGGAGTACCTGAAGCGCCTGCGGAGCACGGGCCGGGAGAGGCTGGCCCGGGAGCTCGAGAAGCGCTGGCCGGCGTAGAGCCCCGAAGCGCGCCGGCACGGCCCCCCGGCTCAGCGCATGCGTGCCCCCCGGTAGTAGATCTGGCGCTCGAGCTCGTAGCGCCGGCGCAGTGCGGGCAGGTCGTTCGCGTGGCCGAGGACGATCACCGTGTCGCCGTCCCGCAGGATCTCGCCGTCGTCCGGGTTCACCCGGACGTCGCCGTCGGCCCGGCGCACGCCGACGATCAGGAAGCCGTGGTTCCCGCCCACCTCGATCGCCTCGATCGGGCGCCCGACGAGCGGCGATCCGGCGGGCAGGCGCAGCTCCTCGATCTGCAGCCCGAGCTGCTTCAGCTCGTCGCCGATGTCGCCCCGCAAGCCCCGTGGCTCGCCAGGAAGTCCTCGGCCGAGGGCCGCGTGATGAGGTTCGCGATGCGGTGCGCGCCGATGGCCGCCGGCAGGATCACGTGGTCGGCCCCGCTGCGGCGCAGCTTCGCCTCGCTGGACGGCTCGAACGTCTTCGTCACCCTGACGGCGACGGGCATCAGCCGCGCTCCCGGGTCCCACGAGGTCCCCGGAGGAGGCAAGCCGGGTGCCAGACGTCGGCCGCGCCGCGACCGCGTCCAGGAGGCTCCACGGCGGGGCGTGCGACCGCCCGAGCCTCGCGCCGGCGGCGGAGCGGGCACGGAGCGCCTGCAGAAGCGGCATGGCATCCCGCGAATGTCGGACCGCCGGTCTGGCCGCGATTCCCTGGTAGCCTGGGAGCTCGGGCCCGAACGCATCGAAGCCCGCTCACGGGGAGGGGGGGACTCGGTGGACACCTTCTGGTGGATCCTCATGGGCGGCGTGCTGATGAGTGGGATCGCTCTCGTGGGCAGTGTGACGCTCCTGCTGAGCGAAGACGCCCTGAATCGGGTCATCATGCCTCTGGTCGCCTTCGCCGCGGGGTCGCTGCTCGGCGGAGCGTTCTTCCACATGCTTCCGGCGGCCCTGCAGGAAGCGCCAGCCGACCCGACCGTCTTCTTGTGGACGTTGATGGGGTTCGCACTGTTCTTCGCGCTCGAGCAGTTCCTCCACTGGCACCATTGCCACCGGGCCTCCGCCGACTGCAGGAAGCCGCTCACCTATCTCATCCTTCTCGGGGACGGCCTGCACAACTTCCTCGGAGGAGTCGGAATCGCCGGCGTCTTCCTGATCGACATCCGGCTCGGGCTTGCCGCCTGGCTCGCGGCCGCTGCGCACGAGGTCCCGCAGGAGCTCGGCGATTTCGGTGTGCTGATTCACGGCGGCTGGACGAAGGGGAACGCGCTGCTCTTGAACCTCCTCTCCGGCCTGACCTTCCTCGTGGGGGGGCTGGTCGCGTACGCCGCATCCGCTCGGATCGAGGTCGGTTTCCTCGTCCCCTTCGCGGCCGGCAGCTTCATCTACATTGGAGCCTCCGATCTCGTACCCGAGGTCAACAAGCACAGGGACTTCGGGGCGAACGTTCTGCATTTCGCTTCATTCGTCGCCGGAATCGCGCTTCTCTGGGGGATCCGGGTGGTTCTCGAGCCGGGAACATGACGATCGTCTTCGGCCCCGTCCCGTCCCGGCGCCTCGGTCGGAGTCTCGGGATCAACAACATCCCGCCGAAGAAGTGCAGCTACTCCTGTGTCTACTGCCAGGTGGGGCGAACCATCACCCATTCGATCGATCTGCGGAACTACTACCCGGTGGAAGAGATCGTCGCAGAGGTATCGGCCCGTGTGCGTGAGATCCGCGATCGCGGAGAGAAGCTGGACTTCCTCACCTTCGTCCCGGACGGGGAGCCGACGCTCGACGCTCGGCTCGGAGAGGCGATCGAAGGCGTCCGGGGGCTGGGAATCCGCATTGCGGTCATCTCCAACGGGTCGCTGCTCTGGCGGCCGGAGGTTCGAGCGGCCCTCGGACTCACAGACTGGGTCTCGCTCAAGGTGGACGCCGTTCGCCAGGCCGAGTGGAAGCGAATCAACCGCCCCCACCAGGATCTCGACCTCGGGCGCGTCCTCGACGGCATGCTCGAGTTCGCCGCCGGATTTCGTGGGGAGCTGGCTACCGAGACCATGCTGATCAGCGCCCAGAACGACGGCGAAGATCTCGTGTCCGAGATCGCATCCTTCGTGGCCAGGCTGAAGCCAGGAACGGCGTATGTCGGCATCCCGACCCGACCCACCGCCGAGGGCTGGGCGGCTCCGCCGTCCGAAGAGGTCGTGACGCGCGCCCACCAGATCTTCGCGAGCATGCTGCCGAACGTCGAGCTGCTGACGGGCTACGAGGGCGCGGCTTTCGGAACCTCGGGCGATCCCGAGAAGGACCTGCTCAGCATCACGGCCGTGCATCCGATGCGCGAGGACGCCGTACGCGAGCTGTTTCGAGGGTCAAAGACGCCCTGGGCCGTCGTCGAGCGCTTGACCGGGCGAGGGGACATCAAACGGGTCCGATATCGGGACCAGTGGTTCTATGTACGCCGCTTCGGAGCGGGCGAGTGAGGGGGCGGATCACCAACCGAAGGGGCTGAGGCATCGCGAACGCGCGTCAGGCGACGCGCGAGCGAGACTCATTCGCAGAGACCAATGCCATGTGCGAGCTGTTCGCGATGTCGAGCCGGCAGAGCGCCACCGTGAGCTTCTCGCTCGAGGAGTTCGCACGCCACGGCGAGCCCTCGAGTGCGCTCAAGGACGGCTGGGGCATCGCCTACCTTCAGGAACGCGACGTCTGGGTGGTCAAGGAAGGTGCGGCGGCCGGCTCGAGCGATCTGGTGCGCTTCATCGGGAGCCACGAGCTTCGCAGCACCCTGGTGATCTCGCACCTCAGGCAGGCGAAGCTCGGCGCCATCTGCTTCGAGAACACCCAGCCGTTCCAGCGCGAGCTCGCGGGCCGTGCCCACGTCTTTGCTCACAACGGCGATCTCGTCGACATTCGGGCGAGCAGCGATCTGCCCGTCGGCCGGAGGCGCCCGATGGGCGTCACGGACTCGGAGTACGCGTTCTGTGCTCTGCTGAACCTGCTCGAGGAGCTGTGGTTGAGCTCCCCGGAGATTCCCAGGCTCGAAGACCGGCTCGACGTCGTCTCTTCGTTTGCGCACACGATCCGCAGCTTCGGCCCGGCGAACTTCCTCTACTGGGATGGCGAAGCGCTCTTCGCGCACGGGCACAGACGACGGCGGGCGGGGGACGCCACTCTTCGGCCGCCGGGGCTCTACACCCTCCGCCGGAAGTGTCCCTTCGAGCCAAGCGCTCTCGAGGCACCCGGCCTGCGGGTGTCGAGCGGGACTGACGAGCAGGAGGTGCTACTCGTGGCCAGCGTTCCGCTCACCGACGAGGACTGGACACCGCTCGACGAGGGGGAGCTCGTCGTCGCATCGAATGGGGAGATCCGGGCGCGCGTTGCGGGGTAGCAGCCCCTCGCTGCGCCCTGGCACCATGGCACGTGAGCCCTGCAACATGGCAAGAGCAAGCGACAGGAGACGATCCTTGAGCGTGAGCGCGCAGATCAGCATCTTTCCCCTTCGCCAGCAGCACCTCGGGCCGGCCGTGGAGGGCGTACGCCTTGCTCTGAAGGGTCAGGGCCTCGAGCCCGAGGTGGGCCCGATGAGCACTGTCGTCACCGGCGACCCGGAGCGGGTCTTCGCTGCCCTTCGCGACGCCTTCGAGCAGGCTGCCGAGACCGGCGAGGTAGCGATGGTTTTCACGGTCTCGAACGCCTGCTCGGTGCCGGAGCGGGGGAGTCGTGACGTGGGAGATCTTTGAGAGCGAGGCCGGCCGATACGAGGACTGGTACGCAACGGCCCGCGGTCGGCGTGTCGACCGGGCGGAGCGCGCCCTTCTCGCCTGGCTCCTCGGGTGGTTCCCGGACCGGCGCCGAGTGCTCGAGATCGGATGCGGCACGGGCCACTTCGTGGACGGTCTGGCCGAGCGCGGGTCGCTGACGATCGGCCTGGACCGGTCTCCCTCGATGCTGCGCGAAGCGCGTCGTTGCCGAAGGGGATCCCCCTTCGTGCTCGCAGACGCCCATGGGCTTCCCCTGCGGGATCAGGCCGTGGACGTTGCCGTGCTGATCACGACCTTCGAATTCCTCGAGTCCCCAGCGCTCGCCCTGCGAGAGAGCGTGCGCGTCGCGGAACGTGGGCTCGTGCTCGTCGTACTGAACCGTTGGAGCCTCGGAGGGGCTTCCCGGCGTTGGGGTCCCGAGTCGGGTGGTGCGCTCCTCGGGCGGGCTCGCGACTTCTCGCTCGGCGCGCTTCGACGAACGATCGAAGGTGCGGCGGGAGGGCGCCTGAGAGACCTGCACTGGCGCTCTTCGCTGTTTCCGCGTCCACTCGATCGGGTCGTTGCTCCCGTGCCGCTCGGTGACGTGATCGGTGTGGCGGTGGAGCTGGAGAGGGCCGCTGCGGACACCGGTGGAGGTCATGGATGAGCGGGACTTCGGCTGGCGCAAGGTGTGACCGCTCGTGGCGGATAGTCCCACTGCCAGAGAGAGGCTGCCACAGTCGGCCGCGCGGCTCGGGATGAGCCGGGCGTTCCTGCAGCGTCGAGGAGCGCGGTGCCTCCGGGTCCTTGGCGCGGCGCTTGCACGAGGGGGACCGGACGGCTTCGAACGCAAGGGAGATGCCAGCTTCGTGGGAAGTGGATGGATCGTTCACCGCATCGCGTTGCTGGACGTCTTGCTGGTCTTGACGGGGGCCTGCTCGAGAGACACGGAGCCGGGACAGACCCCGGATGCTCCTGCTGCGCAGACGGATGCTGCTTCGAGCGAGCAGCTCCTGGAGCGGGCGCGGCAGCTGTTCGGGGTGCTTCCTTCCGAGGCGGCGAGCGAGACGAATCTCCTGACGCCAGCCAAGATCGACCTGGGGCGCATGCTCTACTACGAGGAGCGTCTGTCGAGGAACCACGACATCTCCTGCAACACGTGCCATCCCCTCGCCGAATTCGGCGCCGATGGCGAGCCGACATCGCCCGGCCACAGGGGAAAGCGAGGCGAGCGCAACTCGCCCACCGTCTACAACGCGGCCTTCCACGTCGCCCAGTTCTGGGACGGGCGGGCTGCGGACGTGGAGGAGCAGGCCCGGGGGCCGATCCAGAACCCGGTGGAGATGGCGATGCCGAGCGAGGACTTCGTCCTCGAGGTGCTTCGGACGATTCCGGGCTACGAGCCCCTGTTCCGCGCGGCATTTCCCGAAGACGCGGATCCGGTCGGCTTCGACAATGCCGTGCTCGCGATCGGGGCGTTCGAGCGGCGACTGGCGACTCCCTCGCGCTTCGACGACTTCCTCGGGGGCGACACGAAGGCCCTCGGGGTCGAAGAGCTCCACGGCCTCTCCGTCTTCATCGACGCGGGCTGTCCCACCTGCCACACGGGACCGATCCTGGGTGGCGGGATGTTCCAGAAGCTCGGCCTGGTGCACCCCTACGAGACGGAGGACCCCGGTCGCCATGCGGTTACGAAGCAGGCGGCCGACCGCTTCGTGTTCAAGGTTCCGTCCCTTCGCAACGTTGCGGAGACCGGGCCCTACTTCCACGACGGAAGCATCCAGTCCCTGGGTGAGGCGGTGCGCCTGATGGCCTGGCACCAGGTGGGCAGGGAGCTCTCGAGCGAGCAGATTCAGGCCATCGTCACCTTTCTCGGCAGCCTGACGGGCCGGATCGATCAGGAGTACATCGCGCGACCGGCGGTTCTGGAGAGCGGTCCCGATACGCCGCCGCCGGATCTACTCCGAACGGGGTGCGCAGGTCTACCGCGAGTACTGCGCCCAGTGCCACGGCGTCTCGGGCGAGGGCGATGGGCCCGCGGCGTCCGGACTCGATCCGAAGCCCGCCGTGCACGCGCGGATGGCGATCGACCAGCTTCCCGACGACTACCTCTACAACGTCATCTTCTACGGCGGCAAGACGGTGGGCAAGTCCGCACTGATGCCCGACTGGGGTTTGACCCTGACAGCCCAGCAGATTGCGGACGTGATCGGCTACATGAAGGCGACGTTCCAGGCGGCGGGCGCGGAGCCGGCGGCCGCGGGCGGCGCCTGCCCACAGCCGCGGGCGACGCCACAGGCCCCCCCCGAGCTGCTGACTCTGGAGAACCCTCTGGAGCCGACGGAGGCGAACCGCGAGGCGGGAAGACGCCTCTACCACGAGAGTGCGGCTCCGATGGCCTGCCAGTTCTGTCACGGCACCCAGGGAAACGGACTCGGACCGATGGCCGGAGGCTTCACGCCTCCTCCGCGAAACTTCACGTGCGCGGAGACCATGCGTTCGCTTGCCGACGGGTAGCTCTTCTGGATCGTGCGCAACGGCTCGCCGGGGACCGGGATGCTGGCCTACACGGGGCTCAGCGACGACCAGATCTGGCAGCTCCTGCTCTACCTCCGGAGCTTTGCGCAGTGAGGCCGGAGTGGGAGGCTGGCGTCCGCGTAACCCGCAGCAGACTCATTGGGCTCGATCGGCGCGGCGTGGGAGGCATCGTGCCGAGCCGCGCCGGGAGAGCGATCGGAATCGGAAGAAGGAGGAGCATCCGTGGGCCATCAGGTAACGGGCGTCTTCAGCGCCCCGCAATCCTCAGAGCGCGCCGTTCGCGATCTGATCGATAGTCACTTCAGCCCCGATGAGATCAGCATCGTCGTCGCTGATCGAGAGGGCACCCACGACGAAGAGGTCGAATACGACACCGGCGTCGCCGAGGGAGCCGCGGGTGGGGCAGCGCTGGGGGGTGTGCTCGGTGCACTCGGCGCCACGCTGATCGCGACGGGTATCGTCGTTCTCGAGCCGGAGCTCGTGGTCTTCGCCGCCGGTCCGCTGCTGGCCGCCCTGAGGGGCGCCGTGGCGGGAGCGGCCGTGGGGCTGGAAGTTGGCGCGCTCGCGGGGCTCGGCTTCTGGAAGGACGAGGCTCACATCCATGCCGAGGCGCTGAAGAAGGGTGGCGTCATCGTGGCGGTCCCGGCGGAGCACGAGCACGCCGAACACGCTCGAAAGGTCTTCATTGAAGCCGGCGCCGACGAGGTTCGCGGCTAGAATCGCGACCCAGGACGAAGTCCTGGGTCGCGGTTCCGCCGCTGAGAGAGCCCAGCGGGCTGCCTCAGCCAGCCGACGAATCTGCGGGATTCGCTTGCGGCGCACGAGCCACCCATCCTGGGTCGGCCTGCTGGCGGGGTTGTTCAGCACCCTGCCAGCCACAGGAGGACGGAACCCATGCCGATGACGCTCGAAGACGCGCTGGCCGCGGCCCTCGACGATGAGTACCGAGCGCGCGCGACCTACCGCGCCGTGCTCGATGCCTATGGCGACGTGCGGCCCTTCGTCAACATCGTGGAGTCGGAAGAACGACACATCCAGGCCCTCCGGCGCCTCTGCGAACGCCACGGCGTGAAGATCCCGGCGGATCCGTGGCCGTCGCGGGTTTCGGCACCGGCGTCGCTCGAAGCCGCTTGCGAAGCCGCGCTGGAGGCGGAACGCGAGAACGCGGATCTGTACGAGCGGCTGATGGAAGCGGCCGCCGGCCACGCCGACGTGGAAGAGACGTTTCGGCGTCTTCTCGCGGCATCCCAGGAGAACCACCTGCCCGCGTTCGAACGCGCGCTCGCGCGGGAGCGCCGGGGCGGCGGCGTGCGCGAGGCGCCGGCAGGTGGTCGGCGGCGCCGACGACGGCACCGGGGCGGGAGACCAGACGCCACCGGCTAGCCGGCAGGCTGCGCGGAGGGGCGGAGCAATCCGTGTCCCCCCCCAGGCTCTCCTTCTGTGCCATGATGCGAGCGAGATGCGCGACCTCCCTCGACAGGCCTCGCCGCAGCGCTACCGCCGCTGGCTGTCGCCGCCGCCCTCGGACGACCCGGAGGAGGCACTGCGGGCGCGGGTCGCCCACTGGCTGGCCATCGCCGGCATGGTCACGGTGGTGCCGCTGACGGCCCTGGTCCCGCTGACGGAGACCGCCACCAACATCCCCTACGTGCTGCCCCTGTACCTGACCACGATGCTCGGCTCGGTGGTGATCTTCGTGGTGCTCCATCTGGGCTGGATCAAGACCGCGGGTGTACTCTTTTCGCTGCTGGCCTGGGGGGTGACCGCGTGGGCGAGCTTCGCGATCGGCGGCATCGCGAGCCCGCAGCTCAGCATGGCGGTTCTCAGCATCATGCTGACCGGCTTCCTGTGGAGCGGCCCCGCGGCCATTGGCATGGCGGTCGTGACCTCGCTCTCGCTGCTGGCCTTCGAGATCGCCCGGGACGGCGGCTTCCTGCCCGCGCCGCACATCGTGGGCACGCGTTTCACGACCTGGCTGGCCTTGAGCGCGGTGCTGGCGCTGGCCGCCGCTTTCCTCCAGATCTTCGTCCGCACGCTGCACGCGGCGCGGAAGGACGCCGCGCAGAAATCCCTGCGGCTCGAGGAGGAGATGAAGCGGCGCGTGGAGACCGAGGTGACTCTGCAGCGCGCGCAGAAGCTCGAGGCGCTCGGGCGCCTGACGGGCGGTATCGCCCACGACTTCAACAACATCCTGACGGTGATGCTGGGGGAGAGCGAGATGCTCGAGGACTTCGCGGCGACGGGTCGGCCCCTGGGCGGCGAAGAGCTGGAGCAGATCACCGAGATCCGCATCTCGGCCGAGCGCGCGAGCGCATTGACGCGCCAGCTGCTGGCGTTCTCGCGCCGGCAGTCGGGCGTGCCGGAGATCGTCGATCCCGACCGGACCATCGAGCGACTGGAGCCCATGCTGATCCGCCTCATGCGCGAGGACGTCACGCTTCGGACCGTCTACGGCGCCGGGGGAGGGCACATCCGCATCGATGCAGGGCAGCTCGAGCAGGTGCTGATGAACCTGGTTCTCAACGCGCGCGACGCCATGCCCCGGGGCGGCGAGATCACCCTCGAGACCACGCGCGTCCATCTCGACGATCGCGGGGCTGCGCGCGACCCCAACGCGCATCCCGGCGAGCATCTGGTGATCTCGGTCGCGGACACCGGAATCGGGATCCACCCGAACGATCTCGAGAGCATCTTCGACCCCTTCTTCACCACCAAGGGGGTGGGACACGGAACGGGGCTCGGCCTCGCCTCGGCTCACGGCATCGTCACCCAGGCGGGCGGACACATCACCGTGGAGAGCGAGCTCGACCTGGGCACGACGTTCCGACTCCACCTGCCGACCGCCCTGGGGAAGGCTCGTGAGGTGGGAGCGATGGAAGCGGCCGAGCCGCGTCCGCCGTCCGCCTCGAGGGTTCTGCTCTGCGAGGACGACGTCCACGTGCGACGCGTGATCCACCGCGCGCTCGCCGGAGCCGGCTACCGGGTCTTCGACGCGGGGACCGCCGAGGAGGCTCTCGCCTGGCTGCGCGGGCGCGACGAGCCCGTAGAGCTGCTGATCTCCGACGTCATCATGCCCGGCATGAACGGCCTGCAGCTGGCGAAGCTCGTGTCCCACGAGCGTCCCGGCATCCGGGTGATCCTCGTCTCGGGCTACACGTCCAACGTGCTCGCCGACAGCGGCGTCTCGTCGGAGATCGAGCTGCTCGAGAAGCCGTTCACGCCGGACGCGCTGCTCGACCGGGTCGCAGGGCTTCTCGGGGCTCTCCGGGATCCGCGCCGCGGCCTCTGAGCGGGCTCGCTACGGCGCGGACGCCGTCAGCTCGGTCAGGCCTTGCTCCACCGTCCGCACCGGGGCGTAGCCCAGCTCGGCCCGGGCCTTGTCGTCGCGCAGGGTGCAGTCGCAGCACAGCAGGTCGACGGCGTGCCGGGTGAGCGGTGGCTTGCTGCGCAGTCCGAGCAGCCGCCAGGCGCCCTCGATGGCGGCCGCGACCGGGCGCGCGACCCAGCTCGGGAGCGACCGCTCCGGCATGGGCACCCCGTGGGCCGCCATCAGCCGTGTCACGAAGGTGCGGAAGTCCGTCACGGGGCCGTCGGTCACGAAGTAGGCCTGGCCGCCGCGTCCGTTCTCGAGCGCGAGGATGACGGCCCGGACCAGGTTGTCGATGTGGGTCGTCGACGTGCGGGCGCGTCCCCCGTCGAGCCAGACGAAGGCGCCCGACGCGACCATCTCCTTCACCTCGGGCACCAGGGTGCGGTCGCCGGGGCCCCACACCAGGCGGGGCCTCAGAGCGAGGGTCGTGAAGCCGTCTTCGTCGGCGGCCAGCACGAGCCGCTCGGCCCGCGCCTTGGTCTCGGCGTAGAGGTAGGGCGTGCGCGCGGGGTAGGGCGCCGTCTCGTCGACGTCGCGCATGTGCTGTCCGCGCCACAGCACCGCCTCGGTGCTGATGTGCACGAAGCGCTTGGCAAAGGCCTTGCGCGCCGCCGCGAGCACGCGCTCGGTGCCGGCGACGTTCGCGGCCTCGTAGTCCGCACGGCTTCCCCACGCTTCGACCCACGCCGCACAGTGGATCACCGCGTCGACCTCCGGGAGGGCTCCCGGCTCGAGGCTCGTGAGGTCGCAGCGGACCGGCCGCGCGCCGAGGGCGGCGATCGCCGCATCGCTCTTCTCGGAACGGGACATGGCGTAGACGTCGTGCTTCGGCGCGAGCGCCCGGGTGATGGCCCCGCCGATGAAGCCCGAGGCCCCCGTCACGAAGATCCGCATCGGACCTCCCGGGCCGACGCGTGCGCAGGGGGCCCGGCGGCGACCGCGCGGTGGCTCATTGCCCCAGCCCCCACGGCGTCTCCGCACGCAGCCGTTCCATGAACGAAGGCTCGTAGGCCTCTTCCGGCGTCTCCCGCACCATGCGGTCCAGCACCTCGGCGTCCTGGCCCACCAGGATGCGCCAGCGTTCCTCGCGCACGCCGTCGAGGATCACCGTCGCCGCCTCGGCCGCCGTCATCGGGGCGTTGTCGCGGAAGCCCTCGCCCACGAGCACCAGGGCCTGGCGGATCTGATCGTTCGTGACGCCCTCCACGGGCAGGCCGAGACGCAACAGGCGGTCGCGCGCCTCGGCGAGCTCGCCGTCGCTCATCTCCTTGGGATCGTTGCCGAGGATGCGCTGGGAATTGATGATGATCGACGTGCCGATGTGCCCGGGCATCACCACGGATACCTTGAGATGCGGCGCGTTCAGGCGGAAGTCGTTCACGAGGGCTTCGCTGAATCCCTTGACGGCGAACTTCGCGGCGCTGTAGGCCGTGTGTGCGCTCTGGGGGCCGAGCGAGGCCCAGAAGCCGTTCACGCTGCTGGTGTTCACGAGATGACCTTCCGGGCTCGCGAGCAGCATCGGCAGGAAGGCTCGCGTGCACAGGTACACGCCGCCCCAGCACACCGCGAACGTCTTCTCCCACTCGTCGCGTTCGGACTCGATCAGGCTGCCGCCGCCGCCGATCCCCGCGTTGTTGAAGAGCAGGTGGATGTGGTCGCTCTCGTGGCCCTCGGCGACCGCGCGCTGGAAGGCGAGCACCTCGGGCTCCTGGGAGACGTCGGCCACGAAGGTCGTGACGCGGGTGCCCGCGGGCGCGTCGCGAAGCGCCCGCTCCCGGGTCTGGGCCATGTTCTCCGCCGACAGATCGCAGGTGGCGACGTGGCATCCGGCCGCTGCGAGCTGGTGCACGAGCTCGCGCCCCATGCCGGTCCCGCCGCCCGTCACGACGGCGATCCTTCCATCGAAGCGCTGCATCTCGTCCTCCCCGAAAAGGGTCCCGATGCTACCAGCGGGCACGTCTCCGGCCGCCCGATCGTGACCCGCGGGGCCCTCACCGTGCCTTGACAGCCCGCCAGGCTTCGTCATAATCGGAACCGTAGTTCCGGTTCCGATCCTTGAGGAGCTCTCGGGGAGGCCGGCCTGCTGGCATCGCATTCTGGGGTCGCATGGCTGCCATTCCGTCCCGACAGCTCCGCTGGATTCGCCCGCCGCGCCAGGCGCGCACCCACGAGACCCTCGCCCGGCTGCTCGACTCCGCGGAGCAGCTGCTCGAGCAGAAGGGCTTCGACGATCTCTCGGTGGCCGAGATCGCGCGACACGCGGGCTCGTCGGTGGGTGCCTTCTACCGCCGGCTGAAGGACAAGGACGCGGTTCTCCACGCGCTCCACGAGCGCTACTGCGAGGAAGCCTATGCGACCGCGGACGAAGCCCTCGACCGCGACCGCTGGGCCGGGGCGGGGATCGCCGACATCGCGGAGGCCATCGTCCCGTTCCTGGTGCAGATCTTCAGCGAGCGGGCCGGGCTCGAGCGCGCCACCTATCTGCGCACCCTGGTCGATCCGGTCTTCCGGGAGCGCACCCTGCGGCTCTCGCTGTACGTCATGCGCGCCTGGTCGCAGCTGCTGCTCGAGCGCCGCGACGAGATCACGCACCCCGAGCCCGAGATGGCTGCGAGCTTCGCGATCCAGACGACCTTCGCCGTCCTGAACCAGCGCTACAGCGCCTACGGCATGGAGGTCGAGGTCGTGCCCCTCTCCGACGAGCGGCTGACCCGCGAGCTCGTGCATTCCTTGCTCGCCCACCTGGGCGTTCGTCCCCCGTCGTCCCCTTCCGATCCCAGCGAGGAGTCCCGATCATGAGCCTGTCCCGTCTCCATCCCGAAGAGCCCATCGAGTTCCTGCAGGTCCCCCAGGCCGTCTCCTACAACTGGTCCTACGACGCCGATCGCGAGAAGCTCATGCGTCTCTACGAGCATGCCAAGCGCGACCAGTGGAACGGCACCAGCGATCTCGACTGGTCGCACGACGTGGATCCGCACTCCGAGCTCGTCCCCGACCCGAGCATCGGCATCTACGGCACCGAGATGTGGAACCGGCTCACCCCGAAGGAGGTGGAGAAGCTCCGGCACGAGGCCCTCACGTGGCAGCTCTGCCAGTTCCTGCACGGCGAGCAGGGCGCGCTGCTCGCCACGGCCCAGATCGTGGACGCCGTGCCGTGGTACGAGGCCAAGCAGTACGGCGCCACCCAGGTGATGGACGAGGCGCGCCACGTCGAGGTCTACCGGCGCTTCGTGCAGGAGAAGCTCGAGCACGAGTATCCGGTGAACGAGAACCTGAAGAAGCTGCTCGACCAGATCCTGACGGACTCCCGCTGGGACATGAAGTTCCTCGGCATGCAGATCATCGTGGAGGGCCTGGCGCTCGCGGCCTTCGGAACCATGCGGGACACGACCACCGATCCGCTGCTGCGTGACCTCACGGCGCGGGTGATGAGCGACGAATCGCGCCACGTCGCCTACGGCATGCTCTCGCTGCGCGAGCACATGAACGATCTGCCGGAAGCGGACCGGGTCGAGCGCGAGGACTTCGTCTACGAGGCGTGCGTCCTGATGCGCGACCGCATCCTGAACCGGGAGGTGTGGGAGTCCATGGGCATGGACGTCGACGCCTGCATCGCGGTGGCCCTGGAGTCGCCGCTCGCGAAGGAGTTCCGCCGCCGTCTCTTCTCGAAGATCGTGCCGAACGTGAAGAGCCTGGGGCTGCTCTCGCAGCGGCAGCGGGAGCGCTTCGAGGCCCTCGGCATCCTCGAGTTCGAGGGCAACACCACCTCGGACGTGGACCACGACCTGGAGATGGAGCGCCGGGTGCGCGCGGGGGAGCTCGAAGCGGCCAGCGCGGCCTGATCCGTCGGGGTCGCGGCGCGGCGCGAACGCACTGAAGGGGCTTCAGCGCCGGCGCCCGCCGGATTGGCCAAGCGGCTCCGGGTCTGCTGCACTGCCCGAGAACCCACGGGCGGAGCCCCCATGCACTTCGGACTGCTTTCGATCTTCCAGAACTACCGCGACGAGCGCGACGACGGCGAGGTGATGCAGGGCGAGCTCGCGCTCGCCCGCGCCGCCGACGAGCTGGGCTACGACAGCTACTGGGCGACCGAGCACCACTTCTTCGGGTACTCCATGTGCCCGGACAATCTGCAGTGGCTCGCCCAGGTGGCGGCCTGCACCCAGCGCATCCGCCTCGGTACCGGCGCCGTCATCATGCCCTGGAACGACCCCTATCGGGTGGCGGCGAAGATGGCGCTGCTCGACCAGCAGAGCGGCGGGCGGGCCCTGCTGGGCTTCGGACGGGGACTCTCGCGCCGCGAGTACGAGCGCATGGGCGTCCCCATGGACGAGGCTCGGGGCCGCTTCGATCAGGGGACCGCACTGGTCCTCGAGGCGCTCGAGAAGGGGTTCTTCGAGGCGGACACGGAGTTCTTCCAGCGACCGCGCTGCGACCTGCGCCCGCGGCCCACCCGCGGCTTCGCGGATCGCGTCTACTCGATCGGCGTCTCGCCGGACTCGGCGGTCCAGGCGGCGGTGCTCGGCGCCCAGCTCATGTGCCTCGCCCAGGCGCCCTGGGAGGTGTTCCGGGAGCAGGCCCTCGTTCCGTACCAGGAGAGGTGGCGCTCCCTGCGCGACAGCGAGCCGCCGGTTCCCTTCTGCGGTCAGCTCGTCTACTGCGACGCCGACCCGGGACGCGCGCAGGAGCTGGGCGAGCGCTACGTGAAGGAGTACTTCGCCACCGTCGCCGAGCACTACGAGATCGGCGGGGCGCACTTCCAGCACACCCGGGGCTACGAGTACTACGGCAACGCCGCCGAGGCGATCGAGGCGATGGGTCTCGAGAAGATGGCCGAGATCTACGCGAGCGTGAACACCTACGGCACGCCGGAGCAGATCGTCGAGCAGCTGCGGGCGCAGAAGGAGATTCTCGGCTGCGACCACGATGTCCTGGTGATCCCGAAGTACGGCAGCATGAGCCAGGAGGAGGCCATGGCCTCGGTGGCGCTCTTCGCGCGCGAGGTGATGCCCCGCCTGTGACGGGCTTTCCGGGAATCGCCTGCCCCGGGTGTATACTGGCCGGCCGGGAGAGCCGGACATGCGGCTGGTTGCAATCGTGGGCTCGCTCGTGGTCGGGGTGGTGGCGGCAGCCGTCGCCTGGTGGCTCGTCGCGGGCTCGGATGCCGTCGGGCCCGGTGCCGCCGCACCCCGGCAGACCTCCGGCAGCGGTGTCCAGGGGCCCGGCGCCGCCTCGCGGCCTCCGCCGGCTGGCTTCTCGTCCGAGCCCGAGCCCGTCGCAGCCGTCTCCCGGGCGCCGGCCCCCTCCGGCGAGAGAGCCGACGCGCTCGCCGAGCGGCGTCCGGCCGTCGATCCCTACCCCGACCTGCCGGGCTTCGAGGACCCGCCGGGGTCCGACATCGATCCGGAGGCCCTGGCCGAGGCGAAGTCCCGGGTGGCGAGCTACGCCGTCTCGGAGGGGCTCGTCGATCCCGGCCTGCTCGCCCAGAAGGCGCAGCAAGCCGTGCCCGAGGGCTCGGTTCCGTCGGCCCTCGTCGATCAGGCGCGGCAGGACTACCAGCAGAAGGCGATGGAGGATGCGGCGCTCGCCGCCCTCCTCGCCGCGCAGAACCTCCCCCCGGACGCCTCGGAAGCCGAGCGCAATCGCATCACCGGCATGGCGAGTACGCTCGTCTCCACGCTGAACGAGTCGGATCGCAACGTCCAGCTCGAGCGGATGGGCCAGCAGCTCCCCGTAGATCGACCCCTGCCTCCCGGCTCCCCGGATCGTGCCCGCAGCTCGGGGTACTGGTCCGGGGCGGAGCAGCAGGGTCAATTGACAAATCGTCAGCGCGTGGGAGACCATGTCAGTCATGGGCTCTGCTGGCGCTGCCGACGCTCGGGATGCCGCGGACGCCGCCTTCGCGCTGGCGTCCCCCGGCGCGCTTCGTCGCGGGCAGCTCGTTCGGGTGGCTGCCCACGTAATCGAGAACGAGGGGCTCGACGCCCTGCGCATGCCCCGGGTGGCCGAGCTGGCCGGCTGCGCGCGGTCGCTCGTCTACCGCTACTTCCCCCGCCGCGAGGACCTGTGCCTGGCGGTGGTCTCCGAGTTCTACGAGCGGCTCGAGCAGCGGCAGGGGCCCGCCGCGCAGCGGGCCGGCATGCGCGGTCTCGCGCGCGGCGACGAGGCCCGCCCGCTGCTCGAGGCCATCTGGGACGTGGTGACGGAGATCGGCGCCGGCGGCCTCGTCTTGCGGGCCTCGCCGAGCCTGGCCGCCGAGCTGAAGGAGCATCTCGAGGGTGAGTCGGCGCGCTTCGAGGCGAGCTGGATCGCGCCGCTCCGGGAAGCGGGGCTCGGCCCGCTCGAGGCCGCGCTCGTGGTGCGCTCGGCGATGGGTCTGCTCGCCGAGCTGCTGGCACGTCACCGCGCGGGAGAGGTCACGCGCGAAGCCGCCATCGACGTCGGTCACCGGGCGCTCGCGGCGCTCGTTGCCGGGCTGCGCGCCGGTCGGGCCGGGGAGGGCCGTTCATGACCCACGCACGCGCGACCCGCGCTCCGCTCGAGCGCGGCCCGGCCGCCGTCGCCGACCTGCCCGAGGCGCGCCCGCGTCCGGTGCAGTGGCGGCGCCTGGGACGGCAGCTCGCGATCCTTTGGGAGGCCGATCCCGCCAAGGTGCTCGACGCCGCGTTCTCGGTGGCGGACGCGCTCGGCGGCATGAGCGACGAGCGCCAGCTGCGGCGCATCCTCGCGTGTGCGGAGGGGCGACGGCTCATGGCGCATCGGGGCAGCCTGGTGGATGCGCTCGCCGACTGCGAGGCCCTGCGCGCCCTGCCCGAAGGCAGCCTCGGTCGCGCGTTCCTCGCCTTCAGCGAGCGGCACGGCCTCGATCCGCGCGCGTTGATCGAATCGCAGCACGAGATGTCGCGCGACTATCTCGATCTGGACCCGGTGCGCCGGTGGCTCTCGGATCGCTTCACCGTGATGCACGATCTCTGGCACGTGCTCGCCGGCTACGACGCCACCCACGCGGGTGAATCGGCGCTGATGTGCTTCTCGCTCCCGCAGCGCGTCAACGATCGTGCGTTGCCGATCTTCGTGGTGATGTCCGTCCTCTCCGGTCGCATCCGCCCCCGCAACGCCTGGCAGGCCGTCCGGCGCGGGCGACGCGCGCGGCTGCTGGCCGCGCAGGACCTGGAGGGCCTGCTGCCGCTGCCGCTCGCCCAGGTGCGCGAGCGTCTCGGCATCACGCCGCCGGCGCGGGCCCACCCGGGCTCGAACAGCGAGGGCCTGCTGATCCCGGTCTGACGGACGTCGAGTCAGCCGACGAGAGTGCCACCGAGAGCGCGCGCGCGACGCCAAGCGGGATGGAGAGAAGAGGGAGGGCAGCGAGATGGCCGAAGCGAGACCGTTGGAGGGCCGCGTGGCCCTGGTGACCGGCGCGAGCCGGGGGATCGGCAAGGGGGTGGCGCTGGAGCTGGGCTCTCTCGGCGCCACGGTCTACGTGACCGGTCGCACGGTGACGCCGGAGGCGAATCCCCTGGGCGGCACCGTCGGCCAGACCGCCCTCGAGGTGAAGGCCCAGGGCGGCGAGGGCGTCGCCGTGCGCTGCGACCACGCCGACGACGACCAGGTGCGCGGCGTGTTCGACCGCATCGCCAGCGAGCGCGGCCGTCTCGACATCCTCGTCAACAACGCCTGCTCGGCCCAGGACATGGAGCGGCACATCGGAAAGCTCGCCTGGCAGCAGCCGCTGTCGGCCTGGGACGAGGTGCATCGTGTCGGCCTGCGTTCGGCGTACGTGGCCTCGGTGCTGGCGGCTCCGCTGATGGTGGAGCGGCGGGACGGGCTCATTGCCAACGTCTCCTCCATGGGCGCGGTGTCGTACCTGCATTCCGTGGCCTACGGCACCGCCAAGGCCGGGCTCGACAAGCTCGCCTCGGATCTCGCGTACGAGCTGCGCCCCTTCGGCGTCGCGGTCGTCTCCCTGTGGCCCGGCCTCGTGCGCACCGAGCTCATCCTCTCCCAGTGCCGGGACAACGGGCGTGGCGGCCTCGAGATGGTGTTGCCGCGACACGAAGGCGATTCGGGGCCCGAGCAGGCCATCGATCTGTCGATCTCGGAGAGCCCGCGCTTCACGGGTCGGGCGGTGGCGGCGCTGGCTCGCGACGAGAAGCGGCTGGAGAAGTCCGGACGCGCCTTCGCGTGCGCAGAGCTCGCCCTCGAGTACGGCTTCACGGACGTGGACGGCCGGCAGCCGCCCGTCATCCGGAGCCACGACGAGGCGGCCGCGGCTCTCCCGAGCCTGTTCAATCAGTCGACGTGAGGCGTGCCGAAGTCGGCGCATGATGGCGGTGGGCGGGCCCGCCGGGAGCCCCGTGAGGCCGCCGGATTGCGGGCTAGACTCCATGGCTGACCCCAATGACCGATTCGACCGCCCACTCTCGGATCTTCGAGCGCTATCACCCCTTGCCGGGCACCTTCGACGAGTGCTTCGACGAGCAGGGGCAGGTGCGGCCCGAGGCCGCGCGGGTGATCGAGCGGCTCGAGGCCCTGGGGAGCCGCGAGTTCCGGGCCCGCCAGCGCCTGGCGGATTCGACCTTCCTGAAGAGCGGCATCACCTTCTCGGTGTACTCCGACGACCGCGGCGCCGAACGCATCTTTCCCTTCGACCTGATCCCGCGCATCATCCCCGCCGCCGAGTGGAAGCGCGTGCGCACCGGCCTCGAGCAGCGCATCCGCGCCCTCAACGCGTTCCTGGCCGACGTCTATGGCGAGCAGCGGATCCTCGACGAGAAGGTGGTCCCGCGCGACCTGGTGCTCGGCGCCAAGGGCTACACGCCGCAGGTGAAGGGCATCGTTCCGCCCGGCGGCGTCTACGTGCACATCGCGGGCATCGACCTCATCCGCGGGCCCGACGGCACCTTCGTGGTGCTCGAGGACAACGCCCGCACCCCTTCCGGCGTCTCGTACGTGCTCGAGAACCGGATGGTGATGAAGAAGGTGTTCCCTCGCGTCTTCGCCGAGTCGCACGTGGCGGGCGTCGAGGAGTACCCGATCCGCCTGCGGCGGGCGCTGGATTCCGTGGGGCCGGCGCCCGACGACGAGGACGGCACGGTCGTGCTCACCCCGGGGCCGTTCAACTCGGCCTACTTCGAGCACAGCTTCCTGGCCCGCCGCATGGGCGTGTCCCTGGTCGAGGGGCGCGACCTCTTCGTGGACGACGACCGGGTCTACGCGAAGACCACCCTGGGGCCGCGCCGCATCGACGTCATCTACCGCCGCGTCGACGATCCATTCCTCGACCCGGAGGCCTTCCGCAAGGACAGCCAGCTGGGCGTGCCCGGCCTGCTGCGAGCCTACGCCAAGGGCAACGTGGCCCTGGCCAATGCCGTGGGGAACGGCGTCGCGGACGACAAGGGCATCTATCCCTTCGTCCCGGAGATGATCCGCTTCTACCTCTCGGAGGAGCCCATCCTCGGCCAGGTGCCCACCTACGTCTGCGACCGACCGGACGACCTGGCCTACGTGCTCGAGCACGTGGGCGACCTGGTCATCAAGGCGGTGAACGAGGCCGGCGGCTACGGGATGTTGATCGGCCCCCAGGCCTCGCGCCGCGAGCGGGCGGACTTCCGCGAGCGCGTGCGCACGGACCCGCGCAACTACATCGCTCAGCCCCGTATCGAGCTCTCCACCTGTCCCACGTGGACGAGCAAGGGGGTCGGCCCGCGGCGGGTGGACCTGCGCCCCTACGTGGTGACCGGTCGCGACATCTGGGTGTTGCCGGGCGGGCTCACCCGGGTGGCGCTCGTCGAGGGCTCCTATGTGGTCAACTCGAGCCAGGGCGGCGGGTCCAAGGATACGTGGGTGTTGGAGGGGCCGGAGACGTGATCTCGCGCGTGGCCGAGAGCTGCTTCTGGCTGAACCGATACGTCGAGCGGGTCGAGGTGCTCGCCCGGATGCTGCACGTGAACCTGGCCTTCCAGCTCGACGTGGCGCTTCCCGACGCCGAGCGCTGGCGCCCGCTCGTGGTGGCGAACGGCCAGGAAACGGACTTCCTGAAGCGGACGAAGCCCGCCGACGTGGACGACCCGGAGACGGTGCAGCGCTATCTCACCTGGAGCGAGGACAACCCCAGCTCGGTCTACTCCTCCCTGCGCTCGGCCCGGGAGAACGCGCGTACCATCCGGGAGACCATCTCCCTCGAGATGTGGGAGACCCTGAACGATCTGTGGGTGTGGATCGGAGAGCGCGCCACCCGCCGGCGCTACGAGTCCGACCGCCACGCCTTCTACGTGCACCTGCGCGACCAGTGCCTGCTCTTCCACGGCGTGGCCCAGGCCACCATGCTGCACGAGGACCCGTTCGAGTTCATGCGCCTCGGCACCGCCCTCGAGCGCGTGGACCAGACGGCCCGGGTGCTCGACATCAAGTACCACAGCGTGGGTCGCGTCGAGGAGGAAGTCGAGGAGACCGCCGCGGCCGCGGCCCAATGGCTCGCTACCCTGCGCTTCTGCTCCGGGGTCGAGCCCTTCCTGAAGCGCGAGGACAAGCCCCTCTCCGGCCCTGCGGTGGCGGACTTCCTGCTCTTCGACGCGGCCTTCCCGCGCTCGGTGCTCCACAACCTCGACCGCACGCGCAACTTCCTGACCCTGGTGCGTCCGCCGGCGCCGACGACCGTGGGGGACCGGTCGCTTGCCCTGGTCTCGGAGACCCTGGAAGCGCTGCGGGGGATGACGATCGACAGCGTGATCGAGCGGGGCCTCCACGAGGTGGCGACCTGGACCGTCGAGAGCTCAGCGCGCATCGGCGGAGCCATTCACGACGACTTCTTCGACCCGAAGAGCCCCGTGGAGCAGCGCGCTGTTGCGGGACAGGACCAGACGCAGTCGGCGGTCGGCGGCGCGTCCCAGTCCCAGTCCCAGTCCGTCCTGCCGGACTGAGGCTCGGGACTCGACTTCCTGGGAACGCGACCCAACGAGGTCTCGGGTCGCGATTCCGCCGCAAAGGGAGGCTCCTAGTCGATTTCCTGGACCCGCACGGACACCGTCAGCGTCTCCGTGCCGCCGCCGCGGTAGATCGTGCCGCTGGTGGGCGTGGCGTCCCGGTAGTTGCGCCCGCAGGCCACCCGGATGTGCTCGCTGCTCACCTGGCGTCCGTTGGTGGGATCGAATCCGTGCCAGCCGATGCGCGGCACGTAGAGCTCGACCCAGGCGTGGGACGCCTCGGACTGCACCTTGTTCTCGTAGTCCGCGCCCGTGAAGATGTACCCCATGCGGTAGCGGGCCGGCACGTTGAGCAGCCGCGCGAGGCACATCATCAGGTTCGCGAAGTCCTGGCACACCCCGCGCCGCGACTCGAAGACGTTCCAGGGCGTGGTGGCCGT
The DNA here is from genome assembly GCA_963822965.1 of uncultured delta proteobacterium. GTDB lineage: Bacteria > Myxococcota_A > UBA9160 > UBA9160 > UBA4427 > JAJDAN01. The sequence goes on along the minus strand of CAWGJT010000015.1, from coordinate 177,748 downwards.
GGTCGTCGAGCCCGACAGGTAGGTGAAGTCGCGGTAGAGGGTGTCGTTCATGTCGAGGAGGGCGCCCACGAGGTCGAAGTCGTTGCGCTCGACGAAGCTCATGGCGAACTGCGACAGCTCTTCCAGCTGGGTCTCGGGCAGCTCCATGGGCAGCAGGTAGGCGGAGAGCATCTGCCGCTGCCAGGGCATCCACACCAGGGGGATCGTGTCGCGCCGGGCGCGGCTCTCGATGGACTCGTGTGCGCGGATCCGAACCCGGGCGCGGCTCTCCACCCGCAGCTCGCTGTAGGGGGCGTTCAGCTCGACGGCCACGGCGGCGTTTCCGAACACGTCCTCGTATTCGGTCAGCGTGCCCCGGGGCTCGACACGCAGCTCGTAGGATTCCAGGCGCTGCCGGCCGTCCTCGACCGGACGCATCAGGATGCGGTGGGAGCTGCGCTCTACCGGCGTCTGGTACTGGTAGATCGTCTGGTGGGTGACCGTGAGCACGCGCTCGGCCTCGGGCAGCGTGCGCGGCGGCGTCACGTCGACCACGGGCTCCGAGCGCAGGGGCTCGGCGGCCGAGACCTGGTGGGTAGCCTCGCTCCGCGCCGAGGCCGGGGGGCTGCGCCTGGATCGCGTGGTCGGTGTCGTCGCGCGGGTCGCTGTCCCAAACCACCGAGCCCCGGCGTACGAGCACGAGCTGCTTCGCCGCGAGCGGCATCCAGACGTCCTGCGAGAGCGGCACGCTCGAGAACACGAGCGCCGTGCGGTTGGGATCCTCCGGCGCGTCGAGGTCGATGCGCACGGCGTCGGACTCCAGGTGCGTGGTGGGGTGGGGCGGGATGCGGCGGGTCCAGTAGATGCAGCCCCGCAGCCCGGCGTCCTGATAGACGGCCAGCATGTCGCCGTCGGAGAGCAGCAGGTTCACCTGTCCGGCGCCGTTCATCTGCACGAGCCAGCGCCGCAGCTCCTCCGGATCGACCTCGCCCAGGGAGCGGGCGCGCCTGGCGTGCAGCTGGGCCAGCAGCCAGCAGAAGGCGTGCTCGCTGTCGGTCTTGCCCAGGGGCTCGAAGGACGGGTCGTCGCCCAGGGGCAGGCGCTCGGCGTAGCCGCGCTCGAGATCACCGTCGTGGGCGAAGATCCACTGGTGCCCGCCGTAGCTGCGCACGAAGGGCTGGGCGTCCTGCTGGGAGCGCTTGCGCCGGTGGCCCCGGAGATGACACAGGAAGAGCGTCGAGCGGAACCGGTCCCAGTCCCCGATGACGTCGCTCACCCCGCTCTCGCCCGAGGCGGTGGGATCCTTGAGCACCGAGGCGCCGCGCTCGCTGCCGGGGTACCAGCCCACACCCCAGCCGTAGACGCGGGGCTGCGTGGGGATGTGCTCCTCGCTCCCCCCGTGGCGCGACCGGTGGAAGCGGATGCTTGGCGACGCGTTCGCGTCGAACGAGAGCGCGAGCAGCTCACTCAAGCTTCGGGAACCTTTCGCGGACCTTGCGGTCGCTCTGCACTCGCCGCCCGCGGGCGGGAGGAGGGGGCCTTGGCGTTCAGGGGGAGCCTAGCGTCTACGGGACCTACGCGGAGCCTCGCAGATCCAGCGTGGTCGGGAAATCCCCGGCCGCAGCCGGCTCCCGCAGCTGGAGCCGCCCCGGCGTGTGTCCGAAGGGGAAGAAGCGTGCCAGCCGGCGGCCCTCGGCTTCGTAGGCGTTGACCGGGAAGGTCTCGTAGCTCCGACCGCCCGGGTGGGCGACGTGGTAGCGGCAGCCGGCGACGGCGCGCCCGCTCCACGTGTCCACCAGGTCGAAGGTGAGGGGCGCCTGCACCGGGATCGTCGGGTGCAGGCAGCGCGCGGGCTGCCAGGCGCGGAAGCGGACCCCCGCCACCCATTCTCCCTCGGCGCCCGTGGGCCGCAGGGGAACGCGCACCCCATTGCACCCCAGCCGGTAGCGCTCGGCCGAGAGCCCCTGCACCCGCACCTGGAGCCGCTCGACGGAGGAGTCGACGTAGCGCGCGGTTCCGCCGACGGCGCCCTCCTCGCCGAGCACGTGCCAGGGCTCCAGCGCCTGGCGCAGCTCGATCTCCACGGCGCCGTGCTGCACGCACCCGTAGCGCGGGAATCGGAACTCGAAGTGCGGGCCGAACCAGGCGTCCTCGAACGGGAAGTCGGCCTGCCGCAGCTCCTCCAGCACGTCCCGGAAGTCGTTCCACACGTAGTGGGGCAGCAGGAATCGGTCGTGCAGCGCGGTGCCCCAACGCACCAGCGGCGCGCGGTAGGGCTCGCGCCAGAAGCGGGCCACCAGAGCTCGCAGCAGCAGCTGCTGGGCCAGGCTCATGCGGGCATGCGGCGGCATCTCGAACGCGCGCAGCTCCACCAGGCCCTGGCGCCCGCTCGCCGCGTCCGGCGAGTAGAGCTTGTCGATGCAGAACTCCGCCCGGTGGGTGTTGCCCGTGACGTCCACGAGCAGGTTGCGCAGGATGCGGTCCACCAGCCAGGGCGGGCAGTCGCCGCCGGGCTCGGGAATCTGCCGGAACGCGATCTCGAGCTCGTAGAGAGCGTCCTGGCGCGCTTCGTCGACCCGCGGCGCCTGGCTCGTCGGCCCGATGAAGAGCCCCGAGAAGAGGTACGAGAGCGACGGGTGGTTGATCCAGTAGGCCACCAGGCTCCGCAGCAGGTCGGGACGGCGCAGGAACGGGCTGTCGGCGGGCGTGGCGCCGCCCAGCACGAAGTGGTTGCCGCCGCCCGTCCCGGTGTGGCGGCCGTCGAGCATGAACTTCTCGGTCCCGAGTCGGGAGAGGCGCGCCTCTTCGTAGACCGTGTTGGTGGTGACGCTGAGCTCCTTCCAGCTCGCCGCCGGGTGGATGTTCACTTCGATGACGCCCGGGTCGGGCGTCACCTGAATGCCGCGCATTCGCGGGTCGCGGGGCGGCGTGTAGCCCTCCACGTGGATGGGGGTGTCCAGGGCGGCCGCCGTGTCCTCGATGGCCGCGATGAGGTCCACGTAGTCGTCCATGGTCTCGACGGGCGGCACGAAGACGCACAGGCGCCCGTCCCGCGGCTCGACGGCCACCGCCGTCCGCACGGCGCGGGTCTCGACCTCCTTCGGCTTCTTCGCCCGGGGCGGACGTGCGGCGACCACGCCCTCCAGGTAGGGCTGGCGCTGGGGGGCGGGCCTTCCCAGCGGCGCGCGCGGCAGGGTGGGGTCGCGCTCGATGACGTGGGGAAAGTCGAGGTCCGACAGGTAGGGCAGGGAGCCCAGGGGCAGGCGGAAGCCCACCGGTGAGTCGCCGGGCGCCAGGAACAGGTGCTCGCGTCGGAAGCTCCAGCGCTCCGAGTGCCAGCGCCGCTTGCCGTCCCGCGCGTTCCACGCCTGCACCGGCAGCACGAAGCCCGCCGGCGCGCCCAGACCCCGGGACAGGATGCGGACGAGCCGTTCCCGCTCTTCGGGGTCGTCGAGGCGGGGATCGCCGGGCTCCAGGTTCTCGGGCAGCTTCGCTTCCTTCTCCAGGGTCGGGAGCGGGTCCTCGTAGGCGGGGATCACGCAGCGGGGATCCACCTCGAGCCGGGTCGCCAGCTCGCGCGCGAAGGCCTCGGCTCGTTCGGGTGTGGGCCGGTAGTCCTCCGTCTCGCTGGCGACGCGTTCGTGCTCCCACCACAGGGGCACCCCGTCCTCCCGCCAGTAGAGCGAGAACGCCCAGCGCGGCAGGGGCTCGCCGGGATACCACTTGCCCTGTCCGTAGTGGAGCAGGCCGCCCGTCGCGAAGCGCTTCCGCAGCCGGTGGATCAGCCGGTCGGCGAGGGCCCGCTTGGTGGGACCCACGGCCGCGGTGTTCCATTCGGCACCCTCCATGTCGTCGATGGACACGAAGGTCGGCTCGCCGCCCATGGTGAGGCGCACGTCGTCCTCGGCGAGCCGGCGGTCCACCTCCGCGCCGACCGCGTCGATCGCCTGCCACTGCTCGTCGGTGTAGGGCTTCGTGACGCGCGGGGATTCGCGGATGCGCTCGACGGACATGGTGTGTTCGAACGCGACCTCGCACTTCTCGACGGCGCCGGCGATGGGCGCCGCCGACTGGGGCTTGGGGCTGCAGGCCAGGGGCAGGTGGCCCTCGCCCGCCAGCAGGCCCGAGGTGGCGTCGAGCCCCACCCAGCCCGCACCCGGCAGGTAGGCCTCGGCCCACGCGTGCAGGTCGGTGAAGTCGACCGAGGTGCCCGAGGGTCCGTCCAGGCTCTCCACGTCGGGCTTGAGCTGGATCAGGTAGCCGGACGCGAAGCGCGCCGCGATGCCCAGGTTGCGCAGGATCTGGACGAGCAGCCAGGCGCTGTCCCGGCACGAGCCGCGCCCGAGCGCCAGCGTCTCTTCCGGCGTCTGCACGCCCGGCTCGAGGCGGATGACGTAGTCGACCTCCTCGCTCAGGCGCTGGTTGAGCGCGACCAGGAAGTCGACCGAGGGCTTGGGCTCGTGGGACACCCCCGCCAGCCACTCGGAGAGCAACGGGCCCGGCGTCTCCGCGTCGAGGAAGGGGTCGAGCTCCTCGGCGAGCCACGGCTCGTAGGCGAACGGAAAGTGTTGGGCGCTGTCCTCCAGGAAGAAGTCGAACGGATTGATGACCACCATCTCGGCGACGAGGTCCACCGTCACCCGGAACTCGCGGGTCGGCTCCGGAAAGACGACGCGCGCCAGGAAGTTGCCCTGGGGATCCTGCTGCCAGTTGATGAAGTGCGTCTCGGGCGTCACCCGCAGCGAGTAGGAGAGCACGGGGGTGCGGCAGTGCGGCGCGGGCCGCAGCCGGATGGTCTGGGGGCCCATCCGGACCGGACGGTCGTATCGATAGAGGGTCTCGTGGTGGAGCGCGACCTGTAATGTCATGGGTAACCGACGAGTATAGCGGGTCGACTCCGGCCTTCGTACGCGCGCTCTCGAGCCTGAAGCTGCCGGCTCGTGAGGGGTCGCGTTCTGCCCGGGCGGGCGACGCCCGACTCGCCCGCCGGGGCTACCCTGCGGCCTTCCAGAAGCTGCCCCGAGGCCCCCGTGACCGCCGCGCACCGAAGCCAGCTCGTCTCCCTGCCCCAGGCGGTCGTGCCCGCACACGGCGAGGTGTCGCTGCTCGAGGCGCCCGACGGGATCCCGCTGCGCGTGGCCCGCTGGCCGGCGGCGTCGGGCGTGCCGGTGCGGGGCGCGGTGCTGCTGCTGCACGGCTACACCGAGTTCATCGAGAAGTACTACGAGGTGGTGGCCGCCCTGCAGGCACGCGGCCACGCGGTCGTCACGTTCGATTGGCGCGGCCAGGGGCTGTCCGGGCGACTGCTTCCACAAGCGCAGCGCGGCTACGTGACGAGCTTCGCGGATCTCGCCGCCGACGCGATGCACGTCTTCGAGGCCCGGCTCGCCCCGGACCTGCCCGGTCCCCGCCTGCTGATGGCGCACTCCATGGGGGGCAACGTGGCCCTGCGCCTGCTGGAGGACGAGCCCGGTCGCTTCGATCGCGCCGTCCTGTCCGCACCCATGATCGGCTGGGACCAGTTTCCCGCGTGGCTCATGAACGCGATCGCGAGCCTGCACGTCGGGCTGGGTCTGGGCGGCGCGTACGCCTGGGGGGCGCGCGACGTGGATCTCGAGACGAACGACAACCGCGTGACCTCCGACACGGACCGCTACCTGCGGGCGCGGGCCTTCTGGCGCCACGAGCCCGGGCTCGTCACCCACGGCGTCACCTGGCGCTGGGTGCGCGAGGCCGCCCGCAGCGTGTCGCTCGTGATGGATCCGCGCCGGGTCGCCCGCGTTCGGACGCCCACCCTGTTGGCCAGCGCCGGGCGCGATCTCGTGGTCTCCTCCCGCCTGCACGCACGGCTCGCGGCCATGAACCCCGCCTTCACCCTGACGACCCTGGCGGAGGCGATGCACGAGATCCTCCAGGAGCGCGACGAGATCCAGGCCGCCTTCTGGGACCGCTTCGATCGCTTCCTCGCGGAGCGGAGCTGAGGCGGATTCAGTCACCGGAATCCCAGCCGTGCCGTGCGCACGGGATCCGCGCTATCAAGGCACTTCGCGCAGGCGCCGGATCCGTTCCCAGGAGGCCGACGCGCCGAGCGCGGGGAGGAGGAGAGCATGAAGGACTTCGCAGGCCGGGTGGCGGTGGTGACCGGGGGCGCGAGCGGCATCGGACGCGCCATGGCGCGCGCGTTCCTCGCCGAGGGGATGAAGGTCGTGCTGTCGGACGTCGAGGCGCCGGCCCTCGAGGCGACGACGAAGGAGCTGTCCGCGGGCGGCGGCGACGTGACGAGCCACCGCACGGACGTGTCGAAGCCCGAGTCGGTGGAGGCCCTGGCGGACTTCGTCTACTCGCGCCACGGCGCCTGCCACGTACTGTGCAACAACGCGGGCGTGGGCGTGCCGAGCCTCAACGTGTGGGAGACGACGGTCAACGACTGGAAGTGGGTCCACGGGGTGAACGTGATGGGCGTCGTCCACGGCATCCAGTCCTTCGTGCCGCGCATGATCGCCGGCGGCGAGGAGGGCGTCATCGTGAACACGTCGTCCGGGGACGGCGGCATCGCGCCCCTGGCCGAGCAGTCGGTCTACGCGTCCAGCAAGGCCGCCGTCTCGATCATCACCGAGTGTCTGGGCGCGCAGCTGGTCGCCCAGGGTCCGAAGCTGCGGGCCGTGCTCTTCTATCCCTCGGGCGGCATGCTGAAGACCGGTATCTGGACCACCAAGCGCAACCGACCGCCGGAGCTCGCGCGCGAGAAGCCGGTGGCTCCGGGCGCCGAGCCCACCTTCGAGCAGTTCTACGAGGGCGCCAAGGCGGCGGGCTTCGATTTCCCCGTCCAGGACCTGGACGAGCTCGCGAAGCACCTCGTCGACGGCATCCGTTCGGGCGACTTCGTCGTCATGATCGGCCGGGAGGGCGCCCGGGACCAGCTGGTGCAGCGCGCCGAGAACATCGCCAAGGGCGAATGCCCGACGGTGGCGGGCCACTTCGGCTGATCGCGTTCCTCAGGCCACCCGCTCGTAGTCGCTGGGGTGGAAGCTGCGCGCGCGGGCCACGTACTCCGCCGCGAAGCCGGGATAGAGGGAGTGGTTGGATCCGTCGTCGGACAGGTACCAGCTGTTGCAGCCCGACGACCACACCATGTGCTTCATGCGCTTCTGGATGCGGCGGTTGTAGTCGTCCTGGGCGGACTGCTTGACGTCCACCCAGCGCAGCCCGTCGCGGCGGATCCGCTGGATCGCCTGCAGGGCGTGGTGGATCTGGGCCTCGGTGTAGACGAGCACCGACGTGTGGCCGGGACCGGTGTTCGGCCCCATCAGGATGAACCAGTTGGGGAAGCCGGCGACGGTCATGCCCTTGTAGGCGACGGCGCCGGCGCTCCAGACGTCGTCGAGGCTGTGGCCGCCCAGGCCGTAGATCGGGAAGGGCGCGCTCGCCAGGCCCAGGGCGAAACCCGTGGCCAGGACGATGGCGTCGGCCGGGTGCAGGGCGCCGTCCTTCGTGACGATGCCCTCGCGCACGACCTCCTGGATGGGCTCGGTGACGAGCTCGACGTTGTCCCGTTCGAAGGTCGACCAGTAGTCGTCCGAGATCAGGATGCGCTTGCAGCCGAACTGGAAGTGGGGCGTGAGCTTCTCCCGCAGCACCGGGTCCTTCACCGAGGCCCGCAGGTGGGCCCGGGATCCGGCCTCGGCGATCCGCGAGAGGCGCGGCGCGTCGAGGAAGACCATCGGCCCCACCAGCTCGCTGAGCCAGTACTTGACGAAGCGCGAGAGCCGCAGCAGCAGCGGGTGTCGAGCGAAACGGCGGCGGGCCTCGGGGCCGTAGCGGTGGTCGCGCTTGGGCATCACCCAGGCGGCCGTGCGCTGGAAGACCGAGAGCTTCGCCACCTGGGGGGCGATGCCGGGCACCACCTGCACCGCGCTGGCCCCGGTCCCGATGACGGCCACGTTCTTGCCCGTGATGTCGAAGTCGTGGTTCCAGCGCGCCGTGTGGAAGATCTCTCCACCGAAGCTCTGGACGCCCTTGATGTCCGGCAGCGCGGGGTCGACGAGGCCGCCCACGCCCGCCACCACGACGCGCGCCGTGACGGTGTCGTCGTCGCTGGTGAGCAGCTTCCAGCTGCCGGTGGCCTCGTCGAAGCGCGCCTCCACGATCTCGGTGCCCAGGCGCATGTGCTTCCGCAGGTCCCACTTCTCGACCACCCGCAGCAGGTAGGCCTGGATCTCGGCGGCCTCCGCGAAGGTGCGGCTCCAGTCGGGGTTGGGCTCGAAGGAGAACGAGTAGACGTGCGAGGGCACGTCGCAGGCCGCGCCGGGATAGGTGTTGTCCCGCCAGGTGCCGCCCACCTCGTCGGCCCGCTCGAAGATGGTGAACGAATCGATGCCGGCCTTCTTGAGCTGGATGGCGGTGCCGATGCCGGCGAAGCCCGCGCCGATGATGGCGATCGGGAAGTCGCCGGCACGCGTGGCCGCCTGCGAGGCGGGGGGAGACGAAGCGTTCATGAAAGGACTCTCCTGGTCGTGCCGGCCCTCACGCCGGCTTCATCTGCTCGAGCATGCGAGCCATCAGCTGGTGGATCTTGTTGATCGCCTTGAGGGGACGGATCATCACCTTGAAATCGACGATGCGGCCGGCGTCGTTCCAACGGATCAGGTCGATGCCGTTCACGACGATGCCATCCATCTCGGTCACGAACTCCAGCGCGGCGTCGCGGTCGCCGACGATCTCGCGCACGTAGTGGAACTTGCTGGGCGAGGCACCGCCCGCGCCCGCGCTCGGCCCGCCGCCGAAGACGCCGAAGGCAGCCGACAGGTAGAGCTTCACGAGCGCCTTGCCCCGCTGGGGGGTGTGGACGACGGGGGAGTGGAAGACCGCGTCCTCCGCCAGCAGGTCGTCCAGGGCGCCGAAGTCGCGCTCGCGCACGATCCGGTGCCAGCGCTCGATCACGTGGGGCTCGTTGCTCATCTCCGGGGCTCCGTCTCGCTTCTGGGATTCGCGTTCGCGGCTCGCCTTCGTGGCTTCAGGCGCCCGCCGATCCGGCCAGCGTCGAGTAGCGCGCGAGCAGCGCGTCCACCCCGGCGGGCACCCGGATCTTCGCCGGGTGGTACCACGGGCTGAACGTCCGCAGCCAGCCGCGCAGGGTGGCGCGCTGCATGGCGTTGCGTTCCGCCCGCGGCTTGCGGCCGAGCGCCGTCGCCATGCGCCCGGCCAGGCGACCGATGCAGGACAGGTAGTGCCACTGGGCCCAGGCGCCGAGGACCACCCGGTACGGGTAGCTCCCCACGAGATGCTCGAAGACCCCGAAGGCCACCGTGCGGTGCTCGATCTCCTCGGCCATGTGCCAGGCCCAGATCTCACCCCCTGGGAGCGACGTGCCTTCGAAGGTTCCGTACTCGGCGCTGGCCAGCGCGAACGCGCAGGTCATCGCCTCGAAGCCCTCGGCGTAGGCCAGGTTGAAGCGAAGGCTCTTCTCCCGGGTGAAGCGCTGGTAGTCCGCTTCGAGGTCCGCCTCGATCCCGAGCAGGCAGGCCGCCGTGTCGCCGTCGAAGCTCCCGCGGATGCGTTCGTTGAAGTCCGCGTGGTTGCGGAAGTGGTGCCCCTCCTGCTGGGAGAAGCGTCTCGCGTCCTCGGCGAGCACCGGGTCGGTGATGTGCTTGCCGGCCACCTTCATGGTGCGGATGAGGTAGGGCTCGAGGTGCGGCATGGTGAGCGAGAGGGCGAGGGAGCCGAGCATCATCCGCAGCTCGGGATCGGGCACGTCGAAGTCGATGGGCCTGTCGAAGGTGAAGCGGACGGGACGCACCGTGATGTCGGCCATGGATCGGCCCCCCGGGTGGCAGCGAACGTGCCGGCCCAGGGTAGCGCCTCAGCCGCCTTCGGGCGGGAAGAGCTGCACGCCGTCCACCTCGGTGCGGATGCGCCGCAGGACGAGCTCGAGGATGCGCCACTCGCCGTCGGGGTCCTTGCGGTAGCGCTCGAAGTAGAAGCCCGTCCCCCACAGGTGTCGTCCGCCCTGGTCGGCGGGCCACCACAGGTGGTCCTCCATCGACCAGGTGCCCCGGGCGTGCTGCGGCCCCGTGAGCTCGATCTCCGACAGGTGCCCGTGATGGACGGTCTTGACGCCCGCCAGGATGGGCTCGAGGAAGGCGCGGAACGCCTCGCGTCCCTGCACCAGGGGCGAGCCTTCCTGGGTGGTGTCCACGCGCACGTCCTCGCAGAAGACCTGGCTCCACTCGTCCCAGCGCTTCTGGTCCATCAGGTGGAAGTAGCGCGCCTTCAGCTGGCGGATGCGCTCGATCTCGACCAGGTCTTCGGGGGTCATCGCGTCCCTCGCGCTCAGGCCGGTGGCCGCAGGCGGCGCGGGTAGCCCGGCGGGCGGGCTCCGTTCTCGTCGGTGACGTCGAACTCGGCGGCCAGGTCCTCCACCCACTGGATCGTGCCCGAGCGATCCATCAGGTCGTCGGCCGCGAGCAGCGCGGCGGCCGCGCGGCCCACGAAGAGGGGCGTCTGGGCGGTCGACAGATCCATGCCCGTCCGGGCCGCGGTGTCGGTGATGAACTCGGTCGCGACGAGCCCGGGACAGAGGACCACCGCCGCCACGCCCTTCGGTCGCAGCTCGATGGCCATGTCCGCGGTGAGACGATCGAGGCCGGCCTTGCCCGCGCCGTAGGAGCTCGAGAAGTGGTAGCTCTCGCCGCCGGGCGACGAGACGTTGAGGATGGCCGCGCCCGGTGCGGCGGCGAAGAGGAGTGGCGCCGCGTGCCAGCTCGCCACGTAGTGGGCGCGCAGCCCGATGCCCACCTGGTCGTCCCAGATCTGGATCGGGTGATCCCAGAAGCCGCCGCCCCAGGCGGGCGGATCGGGGATCTTGTAGACGTTGTTGACGAGCAGGTCGAGGTGGCCGGCCTCTGCGGTCACGCGCGCGAAGAGCGCGGCGATCTGGTCGTCGTCGCCGTGGTCGCAGCGCACGGGGCGTCCCGCGCCGCCCGCCTCGTTCACCAGTCGTGCCGTCTCCTCGACGGTGCGTTCTCCGGAGCCCGAGGTGCGGCCCGTCACGTAGACCGTGCAGCCGTGCTCGCCCAGGGCCCGCGCGATGCCCTTGCCGATGCCCCGGCTCGCGCCGGTCACCACCGCGATCTTCCCGCGAAGCCGGCTCATCGCGCGCCTCCTGCGCTCGAAAGCGACTCCAGCTCGCCGAAGGGGACCACGCGGGTGGCGATGGGCGGATGCTCGCGAGCGCCCACGTAGCGGAAGAGCATGGCGCCCTGGTCGTGATCGCAGGTCTCGAGCCAGTTGGGCCAGGCCGGGCCCGGATCGCGGTGGGCGAGCACGATGCGCACGGAGCCGTCCTCCTCGTAGCTTGCGGTGAACTTGTTGACGTGGATGCGGTGGTGACGGTAGTCCAGGGACTCCATCCAGAAGTTTCCGATCTGCAGGTTCCAGGTGGCGCACTCGGGCGGCCTCACCTCCACGAGCAGCGCCTCGTCCGGCGCGAGTCGCCAGCGGCTGTTGTGGTAGTGGATGTTCGCGTCGCCGCCGGCCCGCTGGCACATCTGCTGGTCGTTGGGCGGGAGCGCGTTGGTGTGGGGCTCGAAGCGCCGCATCCAGTCGACGAAGAGGTTTGCCGTGCCCTCGACGAAGGCGACCGCCTTCCGCAGGGCGGGCTCGATGGCATCGACGCGGAGGGTGTCGGACGCATCCGGGTCGAGGCACTCGATGGTGTAGCGGGCGGGCTCTTCCGCGTCCCGGTCGCGAAAGGTCTGCCGCACCACCATGGTGCGGGTGTGGGGCTGCATGGGCAGCCAGTTCCCGGGCGCGCGCTCGCGGCTCACGCGGATCTCGAAGCGGCCGTCGGCGTCACAGGCCAGGTCCTCGCCGTCGAGCTGACCGGTGGGAATCATGGTTCCGTCGGCCTCGTAGCCGCCGCCGTAGGTGATGAAGCTCAGGTACGGGACCGTGCCGCGCCGGCCCCGGATGCGGTAGGCGAGGGCGCCGTCGACGTTGGCGTTGTGGTAGACGTTGTCCGGGTTGTCGTTTCCGATCTTGATGGTCTCGTTCGCCAGCTGGTAGAAGCGCGGGTAGCGCGGGTCGGCGGACTCCACGTGGCTGTCGAGCCCCGCGCGCAGCAGGCGGGTCAGGTAGCGCAGGCCCTCGGCGCGGTGGAAGGCGTCGTCGGGGGTGCCCGGCTGCAGGATCGCGTCGCCCGCGCGCTCGAGCGCTCGACAGAAGTCGCGCCACGCGCTCCCGTCCTGCACCCGTTCCCCGGCCCGCCGGGCGTCGTCCGTCGCGTCCCCCATGGCTCCTCCCGCAGGCTCTCCCGCTTCGCTCACGAGAGGCCGAGCTCTTCGCGCAGCAGCGCCGGGGTGTCGAGGTCGACGATGGCCTCGGTGGAGCGCTGCATGCTGCGCATGCCGATCTCGAGCGCCTGCATGCGGCTGCCGGCGGCGGCGGTCGCCGTGGCCGCGATCCACGAGCAGACGGCGAAGCGGCGGTACTGGCGGAACGCCAGGTCGAAGTCCGCCGCGGGAGCGCCCCCGGCGGCGAGACCTTCGAGATAGCGCCGCAGCAGGTCCGTCTCCTCGGCCCGTCGCAGCTCGCTGGGGATCGAGTTGCACAGGAAGTAGGCCACGTCCCGCAGGCCCGGCGCCCGCGCGGTGCATGCCCAGTCGAGCATGCCCATCCGCGGGCCATCGCGGAAGAGGTTGCCCAGGTGCGAGTCACCGTGGATCAGCGTCTGCGGCCCGCGGTCGAGCCGGTCGTTCAGCGCCTCGGTGTGGTCGAGGTAGAGGGTCGCGAGGTCGTGGAACGGGGCGGGCATGTCGGCGCCGAACTGCTCCACCGCCGAGCGCACGAGCAGCGGTCCCACGGCGTGCCGCATGGGCGGCTCGATCCACGAGAGATCGGTCTCGAAGCGCGGGCTCTCCCAGAAGCCGGCGTGGAGCCGCGCGAGGGTGTCCATCGTCGCGCGTGCGTGATCGAGCATTCCCTCGTCCTTCCAGGTGGGGAAGGTACACCCGCTCGCGGCCAGGTCTTCGATCAGCATCAGGTAGGCGGTGCCGTCGTCGTTCCAGGCGGCGTGGTAGGGGGCGGCCACGCGCACGGGCATCTCGGACGCCAGCCGGGCGTAGAAGCAGGCCTCGCGCCGGCCCATGCCCGTCGAGATCACCATCTCGCGCTGGATCGGGTCGGTCGGCGCGAGCTTCGCGAAGATCGCTCCGGGGGCGCCGACGTCCTGCTTCCAGCGCACACGCAGCCGTGCGCGACCAGTGGTACCGCTGTGCGCGTCGATCACCTCGACCGCGGTCGCCTCGGCGCCGGGGAAGCGCGCGGCGAGGGCCCGGCTCACGACGGCGGGTGAGATGTCCTCGGGGCTCCCGGGAATCGCCGCGGCCGTCACGCCGCGTCCTTGCGCCCGCGCCAGGCGGCGAGGATGGGCTCGAGCTCCTTCGGCGTGGCGCCGTGCAGGATCACGCCGTCGCAGCCCAGGTCGAGCTGGCCCCGGATGGCGCGGACGCACTTCTCGGGGGAGCCCTTCGCCGCGGGGGCGAGCCACTCGTCGGGGATCAGGGTCGCCAGGTGCTCGAGCTCGGCGGTGGTGGCGTGCACGTCGATGCCACCGCGGAAGCGGCTCACCATCTCGTCGGCCCGGAAGCGCTCGAGCACCGCCGGATCCCAGCCGTTGGTGCGCACCAGCAGGTCGCCGTAGCCCTGCAGGTACGTGGCCATGCGGCCGACCGACTTCTTGAGGCGTCGCTCCGGGGGGATGTGGTCGCCGATCGTCGCGAAGCACGACCACACCTTGACGTCGGCGGGATCGCGTCCGGCCGCCTCGGCGGCCTGCTTGACGGTGCGCACGGCCCGGGCGGTGGTCTCCTCGGTGAAGAACGTGTGCAGCACCACCTCGTCGAAGCAGCGGCCGCCCAGGGCCAGGGAGTTCGGGCCGAAGGCCACGAGCAGCATCGGCACCTCGTCGGCCACGTTCGGGCCGAGCTGCAGGTAGGGGTATGCGCCGCAGGGGCCGTCGTGGCCGATCACCGCCTCGCCCCGCAAGAGGCGCCGCGTCAGGCCCACGAAGTCCTCCATCTGGGCGGTGGTGATGAGGGGGATGCCGTAGGCGCGCTGCATGGCCTCGATGCCGCGCCCGAGGCCCAGCACGAAGCGGCCGCCGGTGAGCCCGTGCATGGTGAGCGCGAAGCCGGCCGTCACCATCACGTGCCGCGTGTTGTGGTTCGTCGCGGCGGTGGCGATGCGGATGCGCTCGCTGACGGCGCCCGCCGCGCCGCACAGGGTGGCGGCTTCCTTGGAGTTGTAGCGCTCGGAGACGAAGGCCGTGCCGAGACCCAGAGCCTCGGCCTGCTGCACCTCTTCGATCAGGTCGCGCGGGCTCTCGGGCTGACCGGCCAGGGTGTAGAAGCCGAGCCGGGTTTCGACGGGGGGCATGGAGCGCTTCCTCGGACAGCCGGATCGGAGCTCCGGGCTCAGGAGAGATGGAAGTCCTGCGGGTCGGGCGCCTGCGTCCACTGCCAGTAGTCGACGAGTCGCCATGGGGAGAGGACGGTCACCCGTCCCGCGCGGTTGCGGTACCAGCTGCTCTGGATCGACGGGTGGAACCAGACCATGCCTGCGAGCGCCGCCTGCACGCGCTGGTCGTAGGCGTCGTGCACGTCCTGCCGGCGTGGAGATTGCGTCGGGTCATCGGCCCTCGCTCGAGCCTTCGAAGTCCGTGCGCCCGACGCGTGAAGCGTCGCGGGTCGGCTTCGAGAAGGCAGGGAAACGGGCCCATCTTATCGGCTCGCGCCGCGCCTCGCCGCGAGGGCGTCCGGCGGTTCTGAACGCGATTCCGCCGCGCCCGATCAGCTGCGGGGGCGCGCGCCGGGAATCAGCGCCTCCTGGGCCATCGACGCGACGAGCCGACCCTTGCGATCGTGCACGGTGCGGTGGCCCAGGGAGCGCCCGCCGTGCGCGCCCGCAGTCCAGCTCGTCAGGAGCCACCAGTCGTCCCAGGGCGCGTCGCGGTGAATCCACACGGATTGATCCAGGCTCGTGAAGCCCTGGGGCTCGAAGGGACCGCCGAGCTTGCGGGCCACCGGCCAGTGGGAGTGGAAGTCGGCCAGGAAGGCGATCCCCGCGGCTCGTTCGGCGCCTTCGGCGGGAAGCACGCACGGCCGGACCCAGGCCGAGTAGCGCGAGGCGGTGCCGCCGCCCGGGACGTCCCAGGGCCTGCCGCACCAGCGCAGCTCGATGGGATGATCCAGGTCTTCGTGCCAGTCCCAGCCTTCGGTCCGTGCCACCTCGCGCTCGCTGGGCAGGCTCTCGGGCTCGGGGACCGCCGGCAGGGGCTCGTCCGCGCCGAGCTCCGGCCCGTCGAGGCGCGCCGCGAAGCTCGCCATGAGCTCGAAGTGGATGCGGCCCCCCGCTCCGATCGACACCCGACGCCGCGCGAAGCGGCGCCCCTGGGAGACGGTCTCGACCCGCAGCCGGCTGGCGCCCTCGCTCTCGACCGGCCGCACGAAGCAGGCGTGCAGGGAGTGCAGGTAGAGGTCCGACACGTCCTGGCCGGCCGCCAGGGCTGCGCAGCCCAGGGTGGTGCCGCCGAAGCCGTCGAGCTGGCAGCGGAAGACTCCGTCGCCCTCGGGCGCGAGGGCGAATGCGCGCGCGAACGAGCCGGGCTCCGAAGCGTCGGGCATCCCGTTCACTCTCCCGGCGTGGAATCGTAGCCCGACCAGAAACGGCGAACGAGACGCTGGGTGCCGACCGGAAGCACGCGCTTCATCCAGTCGAGGACGTGCGCCTCGGGACACACCACGACGCGTAGCTTGTCGCGCAGGATGGCGCGCAGGATGCGATCGGCGACGACCTCGGGGGGCGTGCCCCGGCGCGCGAACAGGTCCGCCGCGCTGTCCCGCCGGTTCTCGTCGTGGAAGCGCGCGTTCTTCACGATGTTGGTGCGGATGCCGCCCGGGTGGACGCTGGTGACCCCCACGCGCGTTCCCTTGAGCTCGCCGTGCAGCGTCTCCGTGAGCGAGCGAACGGCGGCCTTCGTCGCGCAGTAGGGGCCCTGCGTGGGCAGCCCGGCGAAGCCGAACATGCTGGAGAGGTTCACGATGTGGCCCTCTTCCTCGCGCAGCAGGTAGGGCAGGAAGAGCTTGCAGCCGTGGACGACACCCCAGAAGTTGACGCCCACCAGCCAGTCGACGTCCTCCCAGGAGAGCTCCTCGAGGGTCTGTCCCAGGGCCACCCCCGCATTGTTGACGACGACGTGCACGTGGCCGTGCTCGGCCACCACGGCGTCGGGCAGGCGCGACATGGCCTGGCGGTCCGCCACGTCCACCCGATGGGTCGAGACGGTCCGTCCGGCAGCCCGGAGCTCGTCGGCCGCCGCCGCCAGGGCGTCCGCGTCCACGTCGACCAGCGCGACCTGGCAGCCGCGCTCTCCCAGCCGTTTCGCGGTGGCGCGACCGATGCCACTGCCCGCCCCCGTCACCACCGCCACGCGTCCTTCGATCTTCTGCATGGCCGCTAGCATAAGGCGGATCGGCGTTCTGCGGCGGCCTCGAAGCGGGGAAGGGGACGAGACGTGAAGATGAAGGTGATCCAGTGGGCGACCGGCGGCGTCGGGCGGGCGGCCATCCAGGCGATCGTGTCCCATCCCGAGCTCGAGCTCGTGGGGGCGTGGGTGCACGGGGCCGACAAGGAGGGGCGCGACGCGGGCGAGATCGCCGGTGTCGGCCGCCTGGGCGTGCCCGCCACCCGGGATGCCGACGCGCTCCTCGCCCGAGAGGCCGACTGCGTGCTCTACTCGCCGGTGATGGGCGACAAGGACGTGGTGCTGCGGATCCTCGAAGCGGGCAAGAACGTCGTCACGCCGCTGAACTGGTTCTACCCGGGCAATCGCGACGTCGCCGACCTCGAAGCGGCCTGCCGGAAGGGCGGCGTCAGCCTGCACGGCACCGGGATCCATCCCGGCGGCGTCACCGAGCGCATTCCGCTGGTGCTCTCGGCCTTCTCGCGCGCCGTCACCCACGTGCGCGCCGAGGAGTTCTCGGACATCCGGACCTACGGCGCGCCCTTCGTGGTGGGCGAGATCATGCTCTTCGGGAAGACGCCGGAGGAGGCGGCGAAGAGCCCGATGTTGCAGATGCTCGGCGCCGGCTTCGAGCAGTCCATCGACATGGTGGCCGACACTCTGGGCTTCGCGCTCGACGCGCAGAAGCGGCGCACCCACGAGGTGTCGGTGGCCACCCGTCCCATCGACTCGCCCATCGGCCCCATCGCACCCGGACGGGTCGCGGCCCAGCGCTTCACCTGGGAGGGGCTGGTGCGGGGTGAGCCCGTCGTCACCGTGCGCACCAACTGGTTCATGGGCGAGCAGCACCTGGACCCGGCCTGGAGCTTCGGGCCCGAGGGCGAGCGCTTCGAGGTGGAGGTGCAGGGCGATCCGCCGGGCCGCGTGTCGATCCACGGCTGGCACCCCGAGTCCATCGAGGCCGGGCTGGTGCGCAACCCGGGCATCGTGGCCACCGCGAACCATTGTGTCAGCGCGATTCCCTACGCGGTGCGCGCCGAGCCGGGGATCCGCACCTATCTCGACCTGCCGCTGGTGGCGGGGCGCGCGGCGCCGGAGCTGTCCCGATCCGGACGCTGAGGGTCTCCGTCCCGCAGCGAATCCCGCGGACTGGTCCGCTACGCGAACTCGGGCAGGACGTGCCGTCCCATCAGCTCGATGGTCTGCATGACGTCGGCGTGCGCGATCTTGTAGGGGTTGACGAGGCAGAGCAGCAGGTCGACCCCCGCCGCCTCGTAGGCCTTCGCCGTTGCGACCACGTCGTCGGGACTGCCGGCGAGGACGGCGCGCGAGTCGGACAGGTAGCCCCAGTCGAGCGCGCTGAGCGCGTTGGCCTCGACCATCTGGTTGACCGGTGCGAGGTAGTCGTAGGTCCCCAGCTCCTGCTTCATCTCTTCCATCCAGGATGCCACGGTGGCGATCAGCGAGACCGAGTGCTGGACGTACCAGAGGAAGGACTCCTCGGCGATCTGCCGGCTGCGGGCCGCGTCGGGCGCGCAGTTCACCATCGTGAAGGCGGCGGCCTGGTCGTTCACGAAGGCGCCGAGCGGCTTCGTGCAGCCGGCGATCGCCTCCTTGTAGATCGCGATCCGGCGAGCCGCGTCCTCGGGCGGAGCGGCCACCGCGAACGAGCAGAGTCCCAGGCCCAGCTCCCCCATCATCCGGTGGCCGTCGTCGCTCGCCGTGGCGCCGAAGATCGGGGGATGCGGGTCCTGGATCGGCTTCGGCTGCACGCGCCGCCGAGGCAGCGACCAGTGCTTGCCGGCGAACTCGGTGTACTCGTTCGTCCAGCAGTCGACGACGTGCTCGATGCACTCGCGCCACATCTCGCGCGTCTCGTCGGGGTGGATTCCGAACCCCTCCAGCTCGAGGCGCGTGGACGACCGCCCCGTGCCGAAGTCGACGCGTCCGTTCGACACGAGGTCGAGCACCGCGGCCGATTCCGCCGAGCGGACCGGGTGGTTGTAGGGCTTGGGCGCGAGCCGGACGCCATAGCCGATCCGCATCTTCTGGGTGCGGGCCGCGATCGCGCCGTAGAGGACCTCCGGATTCGAGCAGTGGGAGAACTCCTCGAGGAAGTGGTGCTCGACGGTCCAGAAGGCGTGGAAGCCCATCTCCTCGCCGAACACGGCCTGCTCGATCGCGTTCTGATACGCCTCGAGCTCGCTCGTGCGGCTCCAGGGACGGGCAACCGGAATCTCGTAGAAGAGTGCGAACTTCAATCGATCCTCCTGGGGCGGACGTCGGAGCTCACAGCATCGCGATGGGATTCAGGGGCGAGCCCGTTCCGCCCTCCACGCGCAGCGGCGCCGCGGTGAGCTGGAACGCCCACTGCTCCTGGTCGGCGCAGGCCCGGGACAGGCGGTCGAGTCGCAGGTTGTCGAGCAGGTGCACCCCCATGCCGGCGATGGCCACCTGGTGGATCGGCATCGGCCATCCGGGGATGCCGAGCGGGGGCAGGATGTCGGAGATGCCGTCGCTGCCGAGCACGGCGACGCCCCGTTCGTGCAGCCAGGGCAGACACTCGGGGTGGAGCCCGGCGAGACCGACCTTCAGCGGGTGCCAGGCGCCGTGGGCCTCGCGCCGGGCGTCGCGCCCCGTGGCGACCAGGAGCACGTCGCCTTCTTCGGTCTGGACGCTCTGCTGGCGCTCGGCGGCTTCGAGGTCCTCGCGGGTGACGACGGTGCCGGGCTCGAGCCAGGCTTCGCCCCGTAGCCTCGGGATGTCGAGCAGGACGCCCCGGCTCACGATGCCGTCCGCGCAGGCCATCACGCTGCCGCGCCGCGCGCCCGTGCTCTTCACGAAGGCGGCTTCGAAGCCGTTGTACATCCTGCCCTTCACCAGCACGTGACACAGGGCGTCGAGGTGCGAGGTGGCCATGCCGTGGAAGGCCACGCCCACGAAGTCGGAGGTCGACTCGAAGTCGAAGCCGGGGACCAGGCAGTCGTCGCCGCCCTGGATCATCATGTGGAGGGCGGGGCTCGGGTTGTCGGGGGCCGGATGGACCGGAAGCTCCCGCGCGCAGGAGACGAGGAGCCCCGAGCGCACGCACGCGGCCGCGGCGAGCCGCCGCGCGGGAGTGATGAGGTTGAGCGCGCCACGCTCGTCGTCCGCTCCCCAGCGGCCCCAGTTCTTCGTCGCCTCGAAGATCTCCTCCATGCGCTCGCGAGAGGGCACGGCAGTCCTGGAGGCGGAGGCGGTCATGGCATCTCCTTTGCGTCGGTGCGAGCACCAGGCTACGCCGCGGGGCGGGCCTCGCCGATGTCGGACGGCGAGAGCTTGCGGCCTTCGATGCCCTCGAAGCCGTCGCCTCCCGTGTAGGTGTCCTCGCCCAGGATCTTGCCGTCGGCGTCCAGGGGCCACAGCGTGGCCATGCGGGTCTCGTAGAGATAGTAGGCGTCGGGATCGTCGACCTGGCGCCCCATCCACTGCAACGTCCGGCCGGGGTAGGCCATGCGCATCACGCCCTCGGTGAGGATGCAGTCGTGATCCACCACCAGGCGGTCTACGTCCAGCTCGAGCTTGTGGGCGCCCGACGCCGCGAAGTCCTCGTAGAACCTCAGCACCTCGACCTTGCCCTGCGGGCAGAGCGCCGGGTCGAGCACGTTCCCCGTGTAGGCGTGGTAGTGGACGTCGTCGGACAGGGTGTCGAGCAGGCCGTGGATGTCGAGGCGCGTCTCGGCCTTCATGTGGTCGAGAATGGTCTGCAGGTTCCTTCGGAGGGTCGGGTCGCGCTCCACGGCGAGCCGTTCCTCCACCTTCTTCCAGGTGCGGTTGGGATCGATCTTCATGGGGCCTCCGGTGCACGAGGGGATGGATTCTCGTGCATCACCCCGGGCTGCGCGAGCCTTGCCGCGGCGTCCTGGCGCGGTAGCGTCCCGGCTGAATGCCATTCGGGAGGAACCCATGGCCAGCTTTCACGATTTCGAGATGACCTCCATCACCGGGGATCCGGTCAGCCTGTCGAACTACGAGGGAACCGTCTGCCTGGTGGTGAACGTCGCCAGCAAGTGAGGCCTCACCGGCCAGTACGCAGGTCTGCGTACCCTTCATGAAGAGAACCAGGGCCGGGGCTTCAATGTCCTGGCCTTCCCCTGCAACCAGTTCGGCGCCCAGGAGCCCGGCTCCAACGAAGAGATCCTGGACTTCGCCCGCTCGAAGTACGGCGTCGAGTTCCCGATGTTCGCCAAGATCGAGGTCAACGGGCCGGGTGCCTGCGACCTCTACCGCTTCCTCAAGGCCGGTCGTCCCGGCGACGACGGGAACGAGGACATCGCCTGGAACTTCACGAAGTTCCTGGTGGGCCGCGACGGTCAGGTGCTCGCTCGCTATGCGCCGCCGACGACCCCCGAGGCGATCGGCGCCGAGCTGGGCTCGCATCTGTAGCGGCGGCGGCGCTCAGTAGACCCGGAGCTTCACCCGGCGGTCGATCGCCGCATCGTCCGCGGGCAGCCCCCGCTCGCTCTGGCGCAGCATGCGGAGGATCTCGGGTCCCATCAGGTCGAGCGGCGTCGAACGGAAAGACTCGCCGCCCAGGTCGCGGATCCGCTGCGTCTGCTTCCGCAGGATCTCCACGTCTTGTCCCAGGATCGTGTCGAGCTGCTTCTCGATGGCGGGGCGCACCGCGGCCTGGTCCTCGGGCGCCACCTTCCAGCACGAGACCAGCCAGAAGCGCGTGCGGAAGTCCGAGACCGGCGTGTGGGGCAGGGTGCTCATCAGGTGACGGTCCGGCGGCGTGCGGTACTCCACCTGGGCGATGCCGGGCAGGAAGAAGCGATCCCAGTGCTGGGACACGATCGGTCGGCCGTCGTCGTCCTCGGTGGGGCCGGAGAGCGGCGGCTCGCCCAGGTACTCCACCTCGATGCCGTTCGGGATGCGGCGACGCACCGCCTCGATCTCCCGGCTGCCCTTGCCCCGGAAGTCGCCCCGGTGCACGAAGGCCGTGTGCGGCACGTCCAGGGCGTTCTCCAGGGCGGCGTGCATCGTGCACTCCACGTCGTACTCGCGCACCACCACCAGGTAGTCGGAAGAGAGGCACGGGATGCGCATGGGCTCGCCGTCGGGCTCGGCGCCGGGCCTCGCCCAGATCCACACGAAGCCGTCCTGCTCGCGCACCGCGAAGGCGGGCACGGCGCGGCCGTCCATGTCGCCGGGCTCCAGCAGTCCGGGCACCTCGCGGCAGCGTCCGCTGCCGTCGAAGCGCCAGCCGTGGTAGGGGCAGGCGATGCAGCCGTCGGCGTCCACCACACCCGCGGAGAGCGGCGCGTTGCGGTGCGCGCAGCGGTCGAGGACCGCGGCGGCGCGACCGCCGGCAGCGCGGAAGAGCGCGATGGGAAGGTCGAGGATCGTGCGCGAGATGGGCTCGTCCTGGAGGTCGTCGCTGCGGCAGGCCGCATACCAGGCGTCGAGCACCCGGGCCACGGAGTAGTGACCCTTCGTGAGCTCCGGGGGAGTGCCCCGGCCGGGCCGGGCGCCGGACGTCCGCATGCCGGGATGCTACCCGGGCGCGACCCCGTCCACCAAGCGGGCCGGTCCCGGTCGGGGTGGCGGTGAAGGCGCCCGCGACCTCACTGGGCCACCACCTGGACCGTCGTCCGCGACACGGGCGGCCCGGTCACCGGGATCTCCGCGGAGACCGGTTCGAGGTCCGGCGTGCGGTCCGCGAGCGGCGGCGACGAGAAGGTGAACTCGAAGAAGGCCGCCTCGATCTGCTCCCCGAGCGCCGCGCAGCGCCGGGCCAGGCGCTGGACCGACACCTCGAGCCCGCCGCCGAGCAGGATCTGCTCCGCGTCGAGCTCGCACAGCTCGTCGAGCAGCAGGGTCACGTCGCCCACCAGCTCGGTCTGGACGGGGTTGCCGGACGCGACGCGGCAGATCGAGTCCGAGAGCCGTCCCAGGGCATGCCGCAGCGAACGCGGGAAGCAATCGTTCAGCAGCACGAAGTCGAGCACCCGGGTGGGCTCGATGCGCGCGTCGTAGACGCGGCGGTACGGCTCGAAGCCCGAGACCGAGCGCAGCAGCGCCTGCCACTGCAGGACGTCCAGCGGCCGCCCCTCCTCCTCGGGCGCGAAGGCGAGGCTCTTGCGCTTGATCTCGAGGATGCGACAGATCATGCACGCCCGTTCCAGAAACTTGCCGATGCGCAGGAAGTGCCAGCCCGCGCCGTGGATCATGGTGTTGTCCGCGAGACCGTGGAAGGCGTCGCAGAACGTCTCGACCTGCCGGTTGAAGTCCGAACGCCCCATGCGGCGGACCCGGTCGAAGTCGAGGGTGTGGAGCTGCAGGTAGTAGCCGTTCAGGTGCTCCCACATCTCCTCGCTCACGTGGTCTCGCGCGGTGCGCGCGTGCTCGCGCGCCTGGGCGATGCAGCAGCGCACGGAGTACGGGTTGTCGTCGGAGAGCACCAGCGCGCCATAGAGGGAGGGCTCGTCCACCGTGTCGAGCTCGAGGCCGAAGGCCTCGCCGATGGCGAGCCAGGTGTTGCCCGCGTCGAGGGACTCGCGCTCGAGGTGGATCTTGTGGTTCACCTCGAGGATGCGGATCACGTTCTGGGCGCGCTCGATCTGGCGGCCCATGTTGCACATTCCCCTGGCGATTCGGCTCAGCATCACGGTCTCCCCCTTTCTTCCGGCTCTTCCGGGTGCAGCTCCGGGTGCAGCACCCAGGTGTCCTTGCTCCCGCCCCCCTGGGAGGAGTTCACGACCAGACTTCCCTCGCGCAGGGCGACCCGGGTGAGGCCGCCCGGCAGCACGCGCACGCGGTCGTGCGGGCTGCACACCGCGAACGGACGCAGGTCCACGTGGCGCGGCGCGATGCGCGCACCCCCACGCGTCTCGCTCGAGGGCGGCAGGCTCGAGTCGATCCCGGTGGGGAGCGTCGAGAGCGAGAGGGTCGGCTGCGCGACGAAGCGGTGGGGCTCCGCACGGATCGCGTCCCGGGCCCGGGCGAGGACCTCCCGGCTCGCGTCCCGTCCCACCACCAGGCCGTAGCCTCCCGAGCCGTCCGTGGGCTTCAGGACGAGCTCTTCGAGGTGCTCGAGCACGAAGGCCCGGTCCGCCGGCTCGCGGCACAGGTACGTCGGCACCTGGTCGAGCACGGGCTCCTCGCCCAGGTAGTAGCGGATCACCCGGGGCAGGTAGGCGTACATCGCCTTGTCGTCCACCACGCCGGTCCCCGGCGCGTTCGCGAGCGCCACGTTGCCGGCACGGTAGGTGCGCATCAGCCCCGGCACCCCCAGCAGCGAGTCGGGGCGGAAGCAGAGCGGGTCGAGGAAGGCGTCGTCGATGCGCCGGTAGAGGACGTCGACGCGCTTGGGACCGTCGGTGGTCTTCATGTAGAGGACGTCCTGGTCCACGACCAGGTCGTTTCCCTCGACGAGCTCGACACCCATCTGGGACGCCAGGAAGCTGTGCTCGAAGTAGGCCGAGTTGTAGATGCCCGGCGTCAGCACGGCGATGGTCGGGGTGTCCCGAGGCGACAGGGCGCGCAGGCCGTCGAGCAGCAGCTGCGGGTAGTGGTCGACCCGCCGGACGCGGTAGCGCTGCAGGGCTTCGGGGAGGATGCGGCTCATGACGAGGCGGTTCTCGAGCACGTAGGACACGCCCGAGGGCACGCGAAGGTTGTCCTCGAGCACCCGGTAGCAGCCGGTCTCGTCCTGCACGATGTCGGTACCCGAGACGTGCACGAAGACGCCGCCGGGCACCTCGGCCCCCATCATCTCGCGGCAGAAGTGCATCGACCCCAGGGCGAGCTCGGACGGGACGACCCCGTCCTTGAGGATCTTCTGGTCGCCGTAGAGGTCGCGGAGGAAGACGTTCACGGCCTGGATGCGCTGCTCGATGCCGCGCTCCAGTCGCGCCCACTCGCCGGCGGTCACCAGGCGCGGCAGCACGTCGAAGGGAAGGATGCGCTCGGTGCCGCGATCGTCGGAGTAGACCGTGAACGTGATGCCCTGATTCAGCAGCGACAGCTCGGCGCTGCGCTGCAGATGGGTGATGCCCTCGATGCCGAGGGCTTCCAGCTCGGACATCAGCGGTGCGCACGCCGGCCTGCGCCCGGCGGCGGCATCGAGGTAGCCGTCGTAGCCGCCGGGCAACCCCGGGTAGTCGTTCCAGATCATGGCAAAGCGTGCAAGCAAGCGGCGTGCCCGGCCGGCCCCCACCCGAGCGGGCCGAAAGCGGCCCATCTGGATGGTGAGGGGCGGCGCCGGGGTGCCCTGGCGGAGGCGGGGCTGCCGCGACTTTCGGCTGCGACCCCGAGGTGTCCCGGCCCGGAGGCCGAGCGCGGCCGAGCCTCCCAAGAGGACGACGCTCAGCGTCGCCCTCGGGCTGCAAGTCAGCGCCCCAGCGGGGCGCTGACCGCTCAGAAGGCCTCTTCCCAGCTCCGGGAGAGTCGCATCGCCGAGTTGATCAGGCCCACCATCGAGTAGGTCTGCGGGAAGTTGCCCCAGGGCTCGCCGTTCCGGGGGTCGAGGTCCTCGGAGAGGAAGCCGGCCGCGTTGCGCTGGGCGAGCATGTTCTCGAAGAGCTCGCGCGCCTCGTCGCGGCGGCCCATGGCGGCCAGCGCGTCCACGTACCAGAACGTGCAGATGTTGAAGGCGGTGCTCGGCGTGCCGAAGTCGTCGGGCTTCCGATAGCGGAACAGATACGAGCCGTGCCGCAGCTCCCGCTCCAGGATCGCGACGGTCGAGACGAAGCGCGGATCGTCGGCGGCGACGAAGCCCAGCTCGTGCAGGAGGAGGAGCGTCGCATCCACGTCGTCGCCGCCGAGCTCGTGGGTGAAGGTTCCGCGCTTCGCGTTCCAGGCGCTCTCCAGGATGCTCGCGCGGATGCGGTCGGCCTCGGCGCGCCAGTCACGGGCGTGCTCGCGCATGCCGAGGCGGCTGCCGATGCGCGCCAGGCGGTCGCAGGCCGCCCAGCACATGACCGACGAGAAGGTGTGCACGCTCGCGCGATTGCGGAACTCCCAGGGACCCGCGTCGGGCACGTTCCAGGACGCGAGGGCGTGCTTGCCCATGCCCTCGAGCAGCTCGAACAGGCGCGGCCCGCCCGGGTGCAGCAGCCGCCGGTCGAAGAACGACTGGGTCGCCGCCAGCACGACGCTGCCGTAGACGTCGTTCTGCAGGTGCTCCCAGGCCTGGTTGCCCACCCGGACCGGTCCGTGGCCCCGATAGCCCGCGAGCGATCCCGCGAGGCTCTCGTGGAGCTCCGACTCGAGCCCGATGCCGTAGACCGGATGCAGCCCGCCGTCGGCGCCGGCGACGAGGTTCTCGATGTAGGAGAGGTAGCCCTCCATGGTGCGGGTGGCCCCCAGACGATTGAGCGCGTGCACCACGAAGTACGCGTCGCGCAGCCAGCAGTAGCGATAGTCCCAGTTGCGGCCCGAGTCGGGAGCCTCGGGGATCGAGGTGGTGAGGGCGGCCACGATCGCCCCGGTCTCCTCGAAGGAGCAGAGCTTGAGCGCCATCGCCGCCCGGATCACCTCCTCCTGCCACTCGAACGGGATGGACAGGGCCCGGGTCCACTCGATCCAGTAGTCCCGGGTGCGGCTCTCGAAGTCGCTCAGGGTCGTCTCCAGGGACGACGGGAAGGTCTCGTCGGGGCCGAGCACCAGGTTGACCGGGCGGCGGAGCACGAAGGCCGTTCCCTGGGCGACGTAGGAGACCGGTGCGTCCGTGGTGAGTCGCAGGGTGAGACCGGGATCGACGAAGCGGAGGTGGTTGCTGCCGCGGGTGACGGCAGGGCGGCCTTCGCCGTAGCCGTGGCGCGGGCGCACCACGATGCGGACGCGTGGATCGCCCGCCAGGGGCTTCACGCGTCGCACGAACATGGTGGGCCGGTAGGTGCGACCGAGCTGGTAGAAGCGTGGCGCGAAGTCGCGGACCTCGATGGCACCGCCGCGCCGGTCGTAGAGCGTGGTGACGAGGATCGCGGTGTTGCCGTCGTAGCGCTGCTCCGAGCGATCGAAGTCCGCGAGGTCCACGGCGAAGGTGCCGTCCTCCCCGTCGCCCTCGTCGAGCAGCGCCGGAAAGATCGGGT
Source organism: uncultured delta proteobacterium (assembly GCA_963822965.1). Classification (GTDB taxonomy): domain Bacteria; phylum Myxococcota_A; class UBA9160; order UBA9160; family UBA4427; genus JAJDAN01. Next base: position 151,174 of record CAWGJT010000015.1, on the reverse strand, counting down.
CGGAGTCGAATCGCGGCAGGCAGGCCCACACCAGCCGCCCCCGACGGTCGATGAGACCGCCCCAGGTGCAGTTTCCGACCATCGCCAGGTCGAGGCTCGCTCGTGTCATGGCCCTCTCGTTAGCGAAACGAGGCGACTCCGGCGAACCCGGGCTGAGGCGCAGGCGGGTGGGCCTGATATGCTCGGGGCATGGCCGAGGAGGAGCAGAGCCAGCCGCTGGTGGTGGTGAGCAACCGCCTGCCGGTGACGGTACGGCGCTCGCACGGCGCGCTGCAGGTCGAGCGCTCGAGCGGAGGCCTCGTCACCGCCATGGGGCCGGCCATGAAGCGCCGGGGCGGCATGTGGGTGGGGTGGCCGGGCGCCCACCTGCGGCCCGACGAGGAGCGCTGCCTTCAGGACGAATCCGCGGGCTATGCGCTCGTTCCGGTGAACCTCTCGGAGACCGAGGTCCGCCGCTACTACCGCGGCTTCTCGAACCAGACCCTCTGGCCGCTCTTCCACTCGCTGCTCGAGCGCACCGAGCTCGACCGGCGCAACTGGGAGGTCTACGAGGCGGTCAACGCTCGCTTCGCCGAGGTCGTGGACGAGAAGGCCGGGCCGGACGACCTGATCTGGATCCACGACTATCAGCTCATGCGCTGTGCGGACCACCTGCGCGAGCGGCGTCCCGACGCGCGCATCGCGTTCTTCCTGCACATCCCGTTCCCCCCCTTCGATCTGTACCGGGTGCTGCCGTGGTACCGGGAGCTGCTGCGCGGCTTGCTCGCCGCAGATCTCGTCGGCTTCCACTCCGACGGCTACGTGACCAACTTCCTGGACTGCGTGGAACGGCTGCTGGGCGAGCGCGTGGACCGGTCGACGGGCCGAGTGGAGCACGGATCGCGTACGGTCGAGGTGGCCGACTTCCCGCTCGGAATCGACTACGGGCGCTTCGAGGCGCTCGCCACCACGAGTCCGCGGGCGCTGCACGGCCCCGAGCGCGTGGTGCTCGGCGTCGACCGCCTGGACTACACCAAGGGCATCCCCGAGCGGATCCGGGCCTTCGAGCGCCTGCTCGAAGAGCACAAGGAGTACCGCGAGAAGGTCGTTCTGCTGCAGATCGCGGTGCCCAGCCGCTCCCAGGTGAGCGAGTACCAGAAGCTGAAGCGCGAGATCGACGAGCTCGTGGGTCACGTGAACGGCCGCTTCGGGACCTCGAGCTGGACGCCCATCCGGTACCTCTACCGCTCGATCTCCCAGGAGCGTCTCGTCGCGCTCTATCGCGATTCCGACGTGGCGCTGGTCACACCGCTGCGGGACGGCATGAACCTCGTCGCCAAGGAGTACGTCGCGAGCCAGGCGGACGAGCCCGGAGTGCTCGTGCTCTCCCGCATGGCCGGCGCCGCCGAGCGGATGCACGAAGCGCTGCTGGTGAACCCCTTCAACGTGGACAGCGTCGTCGCCGCGCTCCACCGCGCCCTGGGCATGCCGCGAGAGGACCGGCTGGCGCGGCTGCTCGCCCTGCAGCGGCGGGAGCGCCGGAACGACGTCCATCACTGGCTCGACACCTTCCTGCGCGCGGTCACCGCGCCACGCCACGCCCTGCGGCCCGTGACCTCCGCGGACTTCGAGAGCTGGCTCGGCGAATTCCTCGACGGCTGGCGGGCCGTGCTCTTCCTCGACTACGACGGGACCCTCTCGAACATCGTCGCTCATCCCGACCGGGCGGTGATGTCCAAGGGGATGCGCGAAGCGCTCACCCGCTGCGTGGCGCGCGAGGATCTCGACGTGGGGATCGTGAGCGGGCGGGCCCTCGAAGACGTGCGCAAGCGCGTCGACTTCGACCACGAGGTTCTCTACGCGGGCAATCACGGCCTCGAGATCGAGGGGCCGGGCATCGAGCGCTTCGTGCACCCGGACACCCAGCACTACACCGATCGGGCGGCCGAGATCGCCCGCCGGCTCGCGTCCATCGACCTGCCCGGCACCTGGGTGGAGGAGAAGGGCGTCTCGCTCACGTTCCACTTCCGCGAGACGCCGGACGAGTGCCATCCCGAGGCGGCGTCCCGGGCCCGGGAGATCATCTCGTCCATGGGCTTCCAGCCCCGCGACGCGCACTGCGCGGTGGAAGCGCGCCCGCCCATCGGCTGGGACAAGGGACAGGCCGTGCTCCACGTGCTTCGGGAGCGCTACGGCGCCGACTGGTCCGAGCGGCTGCGCGTGATCTACGTGGGGGACGACGACACGGACGAGGACGCCTTCCAGGCCCTGGTCGGCCTCGGCGCGACCTTCCGCGTGGGCGACGCGTCGCGCCCCACCCGGGCGCGGCGCCGGCTCGCCGACGTGGACGCGGTGGAGCGGATGCTGCGCTGGCTGGCCTCCCGGCCCAGCACCCCGTGAGCCGATCCGTCAGCCCAGCAGCTCGCGCGCCTGCTCGACGCCTCGCTCGAAGTCGACGCCACCCCGGGTCACCCCCACCGGCAGGCCGGAGAGCGCCTTCAGGTAGACGGTGCCTCCCGACTCCGCCGCTCGAGCGCCGCTGCCCTCGGCATCAGGCGGTTCCTCCCGCCCCCTGCAGGCGCTTCTTCCATTGGCCCGCCACGTGACACCAGCGTCCGTCGCCGAGCCGCTCGATCACCACGGGCTCGGCGTACTCCATCGACAGGCGGGGAGCCTGCTCGAGGGGCAGCACCCCGAGGTGGACGGCTGCGTGCCGGAGGGCACCGGCGTGGCCGACCACCAGCTTGAGCGTGTCCCGCGTGGCGGTGGCAGCGAGGTCGGCCAGCCGGCTCGAGATGAGCTCGGCCGCGCGCGCTCCCGCTTCCATCAGGGACTCGGCGCCGGGCAGCGGTAGCCGGAAGCCCGGGTTCCGCCGCCAGCCCGGCGGCAGCGGCGCGTTGCGCGGATCCCTCGCGACGGCCGACTCGATCTGCCGGAGCGTGAGGTTCGCGGCGCTGCCCAGGCTGCGTTCCTGCAGGTCGGGCTGCTGGGACAGCTGGAAGTCCCGACCCGTCCGCGCGCCCAGGCTCTCCGCCAGGATGCGCGCCGACTGCCAGGCCCGCAGCAGGGGCGAGCACTCGATGGTGGGGTCGATCCACGCCCCGAGGTCCCGGGCGTCCTGGAGCACCAGCTCCGCCGCGGCCGCCGCGGCCCGCTCCCCGTCCGGCGTGAGCGGGTGGGGCAGGTGGGCGCTCGGCACGTCTTCCGGGCGTTCGAACTGCCCGTGGCGGATGAGCGCGGCAAAGACGCGAGTCATGACCAATGGGTTGCCGCCGGCGGCTCGACGCGCCGGCGGCGCGTCCTCTGGGGGATCCTGGCGATGTTCGACTCCTTCGAACGGGGCTTCGACCGGGCTCGAGCAGGCGGGTACCGGGAGGGGCGATTGCGAGTCTAGCTCCGGAATCGGCGCAAAAGAGCGTGGCATTTGTGACGTTCGCGTCAACTTCCGGCGGGACGTCCATGAACCACCGTTCGTGGACCGCTGGCCGTCGGTGCGGGGCTTCGGCCTCTCGCGAGAGACCGCTGAGCCAGGGGAGCGAGTAGGAGAGAGGAGCCGAGCGCCGTGCCTATCGGTTCGTTCCCCGAGGGTCGCCCGGGACGTAGAACTGGCGGGCCCACTCCCGGAACCGGACGATCGGGCCGTCTGCCGGCGAGAGTCGCGGCCGCGGCTGGTAGATCTTGTGGTCGAAGATGACGATGTCCTCTTCTTCCTGGGTGACGAGCTCGCGGATCAGGGCGTCGCCCACCCGGCGGGTCCGCTCGAGGGCGGCCGCGTCGTCTCCCAGGTGCTTCACCCGGTAGCTGTGGGTCACCTCGGTGACCTCGAAGTCGACGGGTGTGGACGCGGCCACGAAGCACGCGTCGATGATCCCGGAGAACCGGGCCACGGAGAAGCCGGGGCCCCAGCCGTCGGTATCGATGCGCCCGGGCTGCGGACCTCGGGGCGTGTCGAAGTTGACCCGCGCGCGCAGCCGCTGGCGGGGGCCGTCGAGCTCGTAGGCCTCGAGCTCGGGCACGTCCACCGCGCCGTGTACGGTTCGCAGGTGGATGAAGTCGGGCCCGTTCTCCGCCAGCTCCTGCCAGGGGGCGCGCACCTGCCAGGTGAAGCGCCGGTACTCGGTCCAGCCCGGGCCGGTGCAGGCCTCGAGTGCCGGAACCTCGAAGGCGGGCGGTTGGCCCAGCGGGTGGTACCAGAAGAGCACGAGCCCGTTCACGTCGCGGGTCGGGTAGCCGTGCAGCCGGGCCGCCGGGTTCGGCTTGCCCTCGTAGGGCACCCACGTGTTGGCCCCGTCGGCGTCGAACTCCCACCAATGGAACGGGCACACGATGCGGCAGCCCTCGACCCGTCCGCCGTAGCCCAGGTGCGCGCCGAGGTGCGGGCAGTGGGCGTCCACCACGTGGGCCGCGCCGTCCTCGCCGCGCCACGCGACCAGCTCGCGGTTCAGGAGGTGCAGGGGAAGCACGGCCCCGGCCGGCAGGTCCTCGCTGAACGCGGCGCGGTACCAGCCGAAGGGGAAGCACGCGTAGTACGGGAAGCGCTCGAGGGAGCGCAGCCGGGTGGCGGGAAGCTCGCCCCGGCGCGCCAGAACCTGCAGCGGGGACTCGCCGCTCATGACGCGGTCCACGATGCGTTCGCTCAACGAAGGCGTCCTCCCAGCGGCGCGTCCCTTGCCCGCTCACTCCCGTTCCTTCCTCGGGTCCGGCCTTCTGTTCGGGCCTTCTGTTCGGGCCTTCTGTTCCGGCCTTCTGTTCCGGCCTTCTGTGTCCGCCCGGGAATGCTGGGGCTCGCCGGGCCGATCTGCTGAAGTAGAATGCATTCTAGATCAAGTTTCAGTTTGCCGGAAGCGCGTTCCCGGTGTCCGTCCGAGGAAGCACGCTTGAGCCTGGCCGTCACGTCCGAGGAGATCGAGTTTCGCGACACCCTGCGCCGCTTCTTCGAGGCGGTGCCGCCGGCCGAAGCGCGCCGATTCCTCGCACCCGACGCGGGGAGCGACCCCGCGCTCTGGAAGCGGCTGGTCGCGGAGCTCGGCCTGCCGGGTCTCGCCATCTCCGAGAGCGCCGGTGGCCAGGGCTTCGGCCCGGTGGAGCGCGGTATCGCGCTGGCGGAGATGGGGCGGGTGCTGCTCAACGCCCCCTTCTTCTCGTCGGCGGTGCTGGCTGCCGAGGCGGTGCGCTGGATCGGCGGTCCCGAGGAGCAGCGGGAATGGCTGTCGCGGATCGCGTCGGGGAAGATCGCGAGCCTGGCCTGGCTGGAGGACGACGGTGACTGGCGCGCCGCGGCCCCGCATACGCGCGCGGTGCGGCACACGGACGCGTGGCGGATTACGGGCGCCAAGCAGCTCGTGCCCGACGGCTGCGCGGCCGAGCAGCTGCTGGTGGTGGCCTCGTCCGACGAGGGCCAGGGTCTCTTCGCCGTCGACGCCGCCGCGGCCGGGGTGGAGCGAGCCGCGGTTCGCACCTTCGACGGCACCCGCAAGCTGGCGACGGTCGTGCTGCGCGACGCGCCGGGCCTTCGCATCGGGACGCCGGGCGCGGTCGCCACGGGCCTCGCGCGCGCTCTCGACGAGGCCACGGTCGCGTTGTGCGCCGAGATGGTGGGCGGCATGGAGCGCGTGCTCGAAGCGGCGGTCGACTACGCGCGCACCCGCTACCAGTTCGGGCGCGCCATCGGGTCGTTCCAGGCCATCAAGCACAAGTGTGCCGACATCCTGATCGACCTCGAGTGTGCCCGCTCGGCGACCCGGATGGCCCTCGAGGCGGCGGAAGCCTCGGACCCCGAGCTCCCGCTGCTCGCGAGCGTCGCCAAGGCCCACTGCGCGGACGCCTTCTTTCGGGCGGCGACGGAGAACATCCAGATCCACGGCGGCGTGGGCGTCACGTGGGAGTACGATGCGCAGCTCTACTACCGGCGCGCGAAGGCCGACGAGGTGTGGCTCGGGGACGCGGCCTGGCACCGGGCGCGCATCGCCGGGATCCTGGCCTCGCCTCCGTTTGCGCCCGCGCCAGGGGCGACGGGAGACGCCCGCTGATGGCGCGCGACGTCTCGGTCCGGGTCGGCACCCTGACGGTCCACCGTGCGCTCACGTCGGCACAGCGCGACCGGCGTCGGCGCATCGTGGAGGCGGCGATGGAGCTGGCCGCCCAGGGCGGCTACGAAGCGGTGGTCGTGAAGGACGTGGCGGCCCGGGCGCGCGTCTCCCTGGGCACGCTGTACCGCTACTTCTCGTCGAAGGACCATCTGCTCGCCGAGGCGCTCGCGGTCTGGGGAGGTCGCCTGGGGGAGCGGCTCCAGGCTTCGCCGCCCGCCGGTGCCACGGCTGCGGCTCGCGTGGCTGCGGTCTTCCACCGCATGGCCCGCGGCGTCGAGCTCGAGCCCGCGCTCGGGGTCGCGCTCACGCGCGCGCTGCTCTCGCCCGATCCGAGCGCGCTCGCGAACCGCGACGAGCTGGCGGCCATGATGCGGGGATGGATCGAGCTGGCGCTCGGCGACGCGCCGGTGCGCGATCGCGAGGGGGTCGTCTTCGTGCTCGAGCACCTGTGCTTCGCGTGCATGATCACCCTCGCGGGCGGCCAGCGGACCCCGCGCGAGATCGGCGACCAGCTCGAGCGCGCGGCGCGGCTGCTGCTGGACTGACCCGCACGCATCCCAGGTTCGGTGCGCGGCCGACGCAGGAGGAGACCCGGAGATGGCGCGACGCCAGGACACGCCCGAGCAGGCGCTCTTCCGCGCGGAGGCCCGCGCCTGGCTGGCCGCACACGCCGAGCCCCGCCGCGGCCCGGGCGACTGGTCTCTCGGTCCCCGCGACCACACCCCCGAAGCCGAGGCCGCCCACTTCGCGCGTTGCCGCTCGTGGCAGCGGAGCCTCTACGACGGCGGCTACGCGGGCATCCCCTGGCCCCGCTGCTTCGGGGGTCGCGGTGGCAGCGCCGACCAGGCGATCCTGTTCGCCCAGGAGGAATCGGCCTTCGACGTGACGGCCGGCTTCCTGCCTTCGACGATCCAGCTGGTGGGGCCGGCCCTGATGCAGCACGGCACGCTCGCCCAGCAGGAGCGCTACCTGCGCCCGTTGCTGGCCGGGGACGAGGTGTGGTGCCAGCTCTTCAGCGAGCCGGACGCGGGCTCCGACCTCGCCGCCCTGCGCACGCGAGCGGTGCGCGACGGAGAGGACTTCGTCGTCAGCGGCCAGAAGGTGTGGACGACGAGCGCGCAGTTCGCCGACCACGGCATCCTGCTCGTGCGCACGAACCCCGACGTGCCGAAGCACGCAGGCATCACGTTCCTGCTCCTCGACATGCGGTCGCCGGGTGTGGAGGTGCGTCCGCTTCCCACCCTGAAGGGCGACCGCCACTTCAACGAGGTCTTCCTCGACGGGGTACGCGTGCCCGCGGTGAACGTCGTCGGCGCGGTCGACGGCGGCTGGGCCGTGGCGCGGACCACGCTCCGGAACGAGTCGGCGATGATCGGGACGAGCCAGGCCGGAGCGGCGCGGGCCTCCGACCTCGTGCATCTCGCTCGCGAAGGCGGCCGCTGGCGCGACGCCCGGGTGCGCGACCGCATCGCCGCCGCGTACGTGGAGGAGCGGGTGCTGGGCTCGCTCCAGGACCGCTTCACGCAGGCGCTGCTCGAGGGCCGTCCGCCGGACGTGGACGGCTCGGTGCTCAAGATCTTCTGGGCGGAGAGCCGTGCGCGGAAGGCCGAGACCGGGCTGTGGCTGCAGGGCGCGGCCGCGCTGCTGGCCGGCGCGGACGCCCGGGGCGACGGATTCTGGCAGGACCAGGTGCTCGACCGCTTCCTGGGCACCATCGGCGGCGGGACCCTGGAGGTGCACCGCAACGGGCTCGCGGAGCGCGCCCTGGGCCTGCCGCGGGAGCCCCGCGCGGACGCCGACGTGCCGTTCCGGGATCTGCTGCGGGGCGGCGGTGCCGGCGGGCAGTGAGCGGCGCGCAACGGCGGGAGGGGAGGGCATGCCGGATGCGGGACGGCGCGACCGGCAGGCTCCTGCCGACGGCCTGTGTTCTGCTTGACTCACGGCCCGTTCCGCGACTAAGCTGCGCGATCGCACTCCCGAGAGCGCTCGGAGCGGCCCGGTCGGGCGGACTGCGAAGAAAGGCGAAGAAAGGCGAAGAAAGGCGGCGAAGAAAGGCGAAGAAGAAAGGCGAAGAAGAAAGGCGAGAAAGGCGAAGAAAGGCGAGAAGCGCGAAGGAAGAACGGCGAAGGGTGCCGCCAACGGCAAAGCGCGGGCCCTGAGAGGTCGAAAGGCCAACCAGCGAGGCAGTCATGCGGCGAAAGCGAGACAGGCAGGAAGAAGAGAGCGAGGTCAACCTGACGCCGATGCTCGACGTCGTCTTCATCATGCTCATCTTCTTCATCGTGACCGCGTCCTTCGTCAAGGAAGCGGGTATCGACGTGAGCCGTCCGCCGGCCGCCACGGCCGAGCGCAAGGAGCGCGGCAACATCCTGGTCGCGATCACCGAGAACGATCAGATCTGGATCGATCGGCGGCAGGTCGATCCGCGCGCGCTGCGCGCCAACATCGAGCGCCTCCACGCCGAGAATCCCCAGGGCTCGGTGGTCATTCAGGCCGACAAGAGCTCGAAGAACGGCCTGCTGGTCCAGGTCATGGACGCGGCCCGCCTCGCGGGCGTCAACAACGTGTCGCTGGCCGCCGAGGTCGTGGGCGAGTAGATGTCCGCGCTCTCGGGCGCGCTGTGGATCTCGCTGGCCGGGCTGCTGTTGGCGGGCCCGGCGGTCGCGAAGGAAGTCCCGGCGCCCGTCCTGTGGTGGAACGATCCGATCATCGTCGAGCAGGTCGGCCTGACCGACGTCCAGCGCCAGAAGATGGACGCGGCCTGGGACGTCTACCAGAAGAAGATCGCTCCCATCCGCGAGGCGCGCGCCAGCCAGCGCGAGTTCGTCGAGGCCCTCGAGCAGGGCGACTTCGAGCGCGGGCGCAAGCTGCTGGCGCAGTGGGTCGAAGCGGACCAGACGCCGAGGCGTGCCATGGCCGAGCTCAAGCTCGACGTGCTGCCGCTGCTGGCCAGCGAGCAACGGGCGAGCCTGGTGAAGACCTATCCCCGTCTGATCCGGCGCAACTGGGCCCCCGCGCTCGTCTGGGGCGTGGGCCCCCACGCGGCGCCGGGTCCGCCGCGGCACCCGGACGGGAAGCCCCGGGACGTCCCCAAGCCCTGATCGCCGAGGCGGGCCGCCCCAGCCGGGCCGCGCGTCCCCGGTGCTCCACCCCCGGCCCCGCGGGTGGCGATGCCTTCCCGCCGATTTCGCAACGAAAGCCGCCGAGGGGCCACTCACCCGAGCCGGCCCGGACGTTCCCGGGGCGAGGCTTGCGGCTCCCGGGTGCGTGGTGTTTGATGCGATGGCCCGAGCACATTCGAACCGTTTCGGGCCTGGCCCGACCCGTTCCGCGAACCTGCACGACCGACGGCAGGCTGCCGGCGAGCTGCGGCCGACGAGTGCCGGCGGCAACCGAGTGATGACGACCGCGATGCCCGCGTGCATCGACGGCGCGAAGTGGAAGTGAGACGGACATGACCGACCCGAAGATGGACGAGTACCTGCGGCGTTGGAAGCAGCGGGAACAGGCGGCGGAGGCGATGGTGCCGATCATCGGCCGCCTCTATCGCGAGCGAGGCGTCATCGTCAAGGTCTTCGGGGACTCGCTCGTCAACAAGGACCGCATCGAGATCATCCAGGCGATCCGCTTCGCGCGGCAGATCCTCGAGTCCGAGATCTCCGTGCTGCAGTGCCTGCCCATGCTCGAGGCGATCGCGAAGCTCGATCTCGGTCCGGTGCGGATCGACCTCGGCACCCTGGTCACGAACTTCTACCAGCGCAGCGACCAGGTCGACATGGACGAGTACGTGGCCGAGGTGCTCGCTCCCGTCGCGACGGGCTGCAAGCCCCTGCGCGCGCGGCCCCAGGACATCGTGCTCTACGGCTTCGGCCGGGTGGGCCGGCTGGTCGCGCGCATCATGATCGGCAAGGCCGGCGGTGGCGACAACTTCCGGCTGCGGGCGATCGTCGTGCGTCCGGGCGGCGAGGACGACCTCGAGAAGCGCGCCAGCCTGCTGCGCCACGACTCGGTGCACGGCGACTTCCACGGCTCGATCGTCCTCGACGAGAAAGAGTGCGCGATGGTCGCCAACGGCAACATGATCCGCGTGATCTACGCCAACTCGCCCGACGAGATCGACTACACGAAGTACGGCATCGAGGACGCCATCCTCGTCGACAACACGGGCAAGTGGCGGGAAGAGGAGGGGCTGCGCCAGCACCTCAAGTCGCCCGGCATCTCCCACGTGGTGCTCACGGCGCCGGGCAAGGGCAGCCTGCCCAACATCGTCTACGGCGTGAACCACGACGAGATCCACACGAGCGGCCCGATCCTGACGGCCGCCAGCTGCACCACGAACGCGATCGTGCCCGTGCTCAAGGTGGTCAACGACCGCTTCGGCATCGTGCACGGACACGTGGAGAGCGTGCATTCCTTCACCAACGACCAGAACCTGATCGACAACTACCACGCCAAGAAGCGCCGGGGCCGCAGCGCGGCGCTCAACATGGTGGTGACTTCGACCGGCGCGGCGAGCGCCGTCGCCAAGGTGCTGCCGGAGCTGAAGGGCAAGATCACGGGCAACGCCATCCGGGTGCCGACGCCCGACGTGTCCCTGGCGATCCTGCAGCTCGAGCTCTCCGAGGAGACCACCGTCGACGAGCTCAACCACTATCTGCGCGACAACTCGATCGGCGGCAAGCTGCAGAACCAGATCGACTACACGAACTCGGACGAGGTGGTCTCGTGCGACTTCGTCGGCAACCGCCACGCGTGCATCGTCGATGCCAAGGCGACGATCGTCGACGGACGCCACTGCGTGCTCTACGTCTGGTACGACAACGAGTTCGGCTACGCGCGGCAGGTCGTCCGGATCGTGGACGACCTGGCGGGGCTGGGGACCCAGACCTTCCCGCTGTAGCTCCCGAGCCGCCGGAGCTCCCGAGACCGCCGGAGCCCCCGAGACCGCCGGGTCAGGCCGCCTGCAGCGCGGCGATGGCCTTGCGGGCGGCCGGGTCCCGGGTCGGGTCGTCCGGCATCGGGAAGGTGATCCAGTCCGAGACGCTCGCGTAGCGCTCGCGCAGGACATCGGCGATCTCGCCGTAGGGCGCCGTGGGCACGAAGGTGTCCAGCATCTCGTCGTTCACCACCTGCGCCATCTCCTGCCAGCGGCCCTCGCGGGTGAGCTCGCGCAGGCGTTCGCCCCGGTCGCGCCAGCCGAACAGCTCGAGGCTCTTCCAGTAGGCCGGCGTGGAGTAGAGGAACGCCAGCAGCTCGCGCTGCTTCTCGCGCTGGGCGCGGGCCTCCTCCCGGGTCTCGCCCGTCGCCGTCAGCGCGCTCACCATCATACGCACCGGGCCGCTGCGGCCGGCCCGGGCGGCGCCGGCGGCGAGCCGGGGCCGGGTCACCTCCCGCAGGTAGCGGGGGGGCGTGTTGCTCGGATGCGTCATGAGGCCGTCCGAGACCTCGCCCGCCAGCGCCGTCATCGCCGGTCCCACCCCGCCCAGGTAGATGGGAATCGCCGGGTGCTCGAGCGGACCCGGATTGAAGAACGGCTGCAGCCGCGTGAAGCGGTAGTGCTCGCCCTGGAAGTCGAGGGGCGTGCCGTTCTGGAAGGTGTCGAAGATGGCGCGGAGCGCGCCCACGTACTCGCGCATGCGCGGGACGGGAGGCGTCCAGAGCGTGCTGTAGCGGTGCTCGATGTTGCCGCGCACCTGGGATCCCAGCCCCAGCTCGAAGCGACCGCCGGAGAGCGCCTGCAGGTCCCAGGCGGCGTGGGCGACGGTCATGGGGCTGCGCGGGAAGGCCACCAGCACGCTCGTCGCGACGCGCAGCCGGGTGGTGGCCTGCAGGGCGATCTGTGCGGTGAGGAGCCCGTCGTGCACCGCCTCGGGAACGTTCAGGCCGTCGTAGCCCAGGGCCTCGGCCCGGCGCGCGTGCGCGGCCACCTCGGCGGGTCGCAGGCGTTGATCCATCGTGGCGTAGACGTCGAACACGGTCAGGAGCTCGCCTGCCCGCGCCCGCGGTCCACGATGCCCTGGCGTCGTGCGGCCACGGTGGCGGCGTTCATCTCGGCGACCGATTCCAGGGCGCGCCGCGACTCCAGGGCCAGGGCCTCGGCCAGGGGCAGTCCGTAGCCTTCGTCGATGAGCCGCTTGTAGCCTCGCAGCACGTGCGGAACGCAGGACGCCATCTCCCGGGCGAGCGCCTGGCAGGTGGGCAGCAGCACGTCGGGCTCCACCACGCGGTTGACGAGCCCCCAGTCGAGCGCCGTCTCGGCATCGATGAAGTTGCCCGTGAAGGAGATCTCCTTCGCCCGCTGGATGCCGATCAGGCGCGGCAGCTTCTGGCTGAGCCCCCAGCCGGGCAGCATGCCGACGCGCGCGTGGGTGTCCGCGAAGCGGGCCGCCGTGGACGCGATCAGCAGGTCGCAGGCCAGGGCCAGCTCGAAGCCGCCGGTGATGGCATGTCCGTTGACGGCGCCGATGATGGGTCCCTCGAAGTCGGCGATGGCGTCCGCCATGTCGCTGGCGGCCGCCTCGCCCGTGTCCGAGGCCTCCGGCGCCGAAAGCTCCTTCAGGTCCCAGCCGGCGCAGAAGGCGCGCCCGGCGCCGGTGAGGACCACCACCCGGACGCGCCCCTCGGCCTGGAGCCGTCGGAAGCTCTCGGCGATCGCCTCCCGCAGGCGGCGCGAGAACGCGTTCATGGCCTCCGGACGGTTCAGGGTGAGGGTGGCGACGGCGTCGCTCTCCTCGACGATCAGCACGGGCTCGGCCAAGGCGCTTCGTCTCCTCTCGTCCTCTCGTCCTCGCGTCGTCTGGGGCCCGGGGGCGGGGGGCGGGCTCGGACGCGGTCCACCCGCTCTCGGGGAGGCTTCGGGTCGTGGGCCGGGGAGCGTACAATGTCCCGGTCGCCGAGCCAGCCGCTTTCCGGAGGAGCTTCCCATGTCTGCCGCCATCGACCGAGCGCCGTCGCCCGAGGTTCCGCCCCTCGACTTCCACGAGTTCCACGCCAGCACCCTGCCGCGGTGCCTCGCCCAGGGCAACGGACCGCTGGCCGCGGTGAGCGTGGGACGCGCGGGCGCGCTGGCCTTCCGTCTGGCGGACGGCGCCGCCCGGGACGCCTACACGTACCTTCCGCGCGCCGAGGGCATCGACGTCGTCCCCGGCGACGACCGGGCCGACACGGTGATCGAGCTCTCCGCCGAGGCCTGGGCCGGACTCGTGCAGGAGTACGAGAGCGTGCCGGGTCTGATCTACGGCCGGAAGATCCGCTGCACCCGGGGCCGCGCCATGAGCCTGATGAAGTGGGACCCGCCGCTGCGCGCCATGTACAGCGGACGTCCCTACTTCGACGCCGGATCGCTGCGACTCGAGGACCGTCGCGGCGCGCCCCTGGACGTGCGACGGTCGTTCACGCCCGACGACGATCCCCGGGAGATGGCGCACTTCCTGCGCGTGGCCGGCTTCCTGCTGGTGCGCGGCGTCTTCTCTGCGGACGAGGTGGAGGCCTATCGCGAGGAGGCGGGGCGGCTCGCCGGGGCGGCGGTGCCTGGCGACCGGCAGTCCTGGTGGGGCCGCGACACGGAAGGGCGCGAGGTGCTGTGCCGCGTGACGGCGGCGGGCCGCGAGCCCGGCCTGCGCGCGATGCCCCAGGACGCGCGCATGCTGCGCCTGGCGTCCCTGTCCGACCAGGGGCTCTCGCCCCGGGGCGCGGGCTCGGAGGAGGGCGTCTCGGTCATCTTCAAGAACCCGGACATGGCCGAGGGGTTGGGAGACCTCCCCTGGCATCGCGACTGCGGGATGGGAGGCCATGCGGTCATGTGCCCTGTGATGATCGCCTCGGTGTTCCTGACGAAGGCCACCGCCGAGAGCGGTGCGCTGCGCGTGCTGCCCGGCTCCTGGCGCTACGCGTGTCACTTCATCGACGCGGGACACCGCCGGGCGCCCGAGGGCGTTCTGCTCGAGGCCGCGCCCGGCGACGTGTCGCTCCACTACGGGGACACCATGCACGCCGCGCCGCCGCCCGGGAGGCCGGCCGCCGACGAGTACCGCATCAGCGCGGTGACGGGATACGTGCGCGAGAACGTGCGCCCCCACGGCGGCCGCCGGCACTACAACGACGTGCTGCTCGGCAACGACGACGGCCAGGTCGATCACATGAGCAAGCTCGTCGACTGAACGCCCGTCGCGGGCGCGCCGGCGTCCGCGTCACTCGCCGGGCGGCGTGCGCTCCCCCGTCCACTCCACCTGGAGCGGTCTCGTGACGTCGAGGTGGACGTCGCGCTGGGGGAAGGCGATCACGACGCCGCTCTGGCGGAAGAGCTCGTCGATGCGGTGGCGCAGGTCGCTCTCGATCAGGCGTCGGTCGATCACGTCCCGCACCCGCAGCCAGGCGTAGACCCGGAAGTGCAGGGCGTTGTCGCCGAAGTCCATGAAGAGGACCGTGGCGGGCGGCTGGTCCAGGGTGCGCGGATGCTCCCGGGCCGCCTGGAGCAGCAGCTCCTCCACCCGTCGGGTTGGCGAGCCGTAGGCCACGCCCACGTTCACCTGGGCTCGCACGATGTCGTCGGACAGGTTCCAGTTGACGACGTTCTGCTCGAGGAAGGAGCTGTTGGGCACGATGATGTGGATGTTGTCGAAGGTGCGGACGCGCGTGGAGCGCAGGCCGATGCTCTCGACGCGCCCGAGCGTGCCCTCGAGATCGATGAGGTCGCCCACCTTGATGGGCCGCTCGACGAGCAGGATCAGACCGCTGATGAAGTTCGCGATGAGGGTCTGGCTGCCGAAGCCGACGCCGATGGCGAAGGCGCCGCCCAGGATCGTGAAGGCGGTGAGCGGGATGCTCGCCGAGCGCAGGGCCAGCAGCACGAAGAGCAGCGCCAGCGCGTAGTAGCCGAGCGCCTGGAAGGCCGCGATGGCGCCCTCCTGCAGGGTGGTGCGCCTGCGGGCGATGCGGCCGAAGAGGGCGCTCACGAAGCGCGCCAGCAGCAGGCCGACGATGAGCAGCACGAGCGCGGTCACCACCTTGCCGACGGTGATGGGGCGATCCTCGAGGCTGGTGATCTCGGTCTGCCAGACGCCCTCGAGCCGCCGGCTCAGCATCTCGGCGCGGTCGGCCAGGGTCATGCCCTCGGTGCGGCGCTGGATCTCCTCCAGGGTGCGATCGACGAGCGAGCGCGCCGACCGCAGGTCGGCGATCTCGCCTTCGTGGGTCGCCAGACGCTCGTCGAGGGCGCGCTCGTGCTCCTCGAGCCAGCGTCGCTGAGGGTCGGCGGCCGGGACGGCGGCGGCTCGCTTCGCGAGGCTCGCGCGCGCCGCGCGCACCTGGCCCAGGGCGCCTTCCTCCACCTGGCGGCGCCGTTCCAGCTCGCCGCGCAGGCGCTGGAGATCCGCGGCCCACTCGCGCATCTCGGGGCGGCTCGCCTCGTCGGCCAGGGTCCGGTAGCGGCGCTCGCGCACGTCGCGCAGCTTCTCGAGGCGCTCCTCGCGCTGGCCCAGGGTGGCGACCTCGATCTGCTGGGTCTCCTGCTGTGCCTCGAGCGCCGCGTTCTCGGCCAGCAGCGCGGGGCTGGGATCCGGGCTGCTGTCCTTGCGCTTCTCGGCGGCGAGCCGGCGTTCCTGGGCGCGTGCGAGGTCGAGGCTCGCGCGCTCCCGCGCCTGTCGCACCGCGAAGATCTGCTGCTCGAATCCGCCGAGCAGCTCCTCGCGCAGCGCGGCGTCCCGCTGCAGCCGCTCTTCGACGAATTCCAGGGCCGCCCGGGTGATGGCCTGGTTCTGGTCGTGGAGGGTGCGGTCGCGGTGCGCGCTCTCGAGCTCGAGGGTGGCGAGGGCGACGCGCTCGTCCGCCAGGCGCAGCTCGAGCTCCGCCTGGCGCAGGGCGCGCCGGGCCTGGGCCTTCGCGACCAGGTCCGGTGCCTTGTCCTGCGCCTCGAGGCGACGGCGGCGCGCCTGGTCCGCCGCCTCGCGCTGCTGCCGCGCGGTCTCCAGGGAGGTCGCGGCCGCCGCCTCGGCCTGCTCGAGTACCTCGCCCTGTCGCTCCATGCCGTCGAGCGCATCGCCCAGCAGATCGAGCAGGGCCAGTGGATAGGGGGGCGTGTCCGAGACGTCGCTCGCCGGGCCGGCCGCGAGCTTCGCCTGGATGGCGGCCTCGGTGCGGGCCATCTGCTCGCGCCGCTCCAGCAGCGACTGCTGTCGCAGGATCAGGTTGTCGATGCGTTCGAGGACGACCAGGTCGGCGCGCAGCGGCTCGGCGGCCTCGGCGTCCGCCGCGAGGCGCGCGAGCTGGCGCCGCAGCGCCTCGATCTCGCGCGTGACGGCTTCCCGTTGCTCGACGAGCCGTTCCAGGGTCGGCTCGCGTGCCTCGTCGGCGCCCGAGCGTGCCGGAACGGTCAGACAGAGCCCGCCCAGCAGGCAGGCGGCGGCGAGAGCGACGGCGCGCACGGCGCCCAGGGTAACCGAAGCGCCGGACGCCGCGTCAGCTGTCGAGCGCGCGCAGGGCGAGGCCCCGGGCCACCGACACCAGCTCGTCCCCACCGCGGATGCGGTCGGCGCCGAAGCGGGTCTCGAAGATGCGGCGCACCGCCGGCACGAAGGACGAGCCCCCGGTGAGGAACACGCAGTCGACGGCGTCGGGGGCCACCCCCGTGCGGGCGAGCAGTCGGTCGGTGCAGGCGGCGATCTCCGCGAGCTCCCCGGTGATCCAGGACTCGAAGTCCTCGCGCGTCACGCGCTCTTCGATCGTCACCGGCGGGTCCTGGAAGCGGAGCCAGGCCTCGGGCGCCCGCGACAGCTCGGTCTTGGTCTCCTCGACCGCCTGGTAGAGCGCGTAGCCCAGGTCGTTCTCCACCAGGTGCAGCAGCGCCGCGATCTTCTCGGGGTCGAGGGAATGGCGCAGGACGTCGTGCAGCACGCCCAGGGTGCGCGGCGAGCGCAGGAAGGAGAGGTGGTGCCAGCGCTCCAGGTCCCGGTAGATCCAGGCGGGGACCGGCACCGGCTGGCCGAAGAGCTTCTGCTGCTCGCTGCCGCGTCCCAGGCGCGGCGCGACCACGTGGCGCACGAGCTTCGCGCCGAAGGCGTCTCCGGCCACGGCGACGCCTTCGGTGCCCAGGATGTCCTGGGCCCGCCGGCGCCGGTCGCGCACCCCCGGCCCGACGCGCAGCAGGCAGAAGTCGCTGGTGCCGCCCCCGAAGTCGGCGATCAGTACGAGCTCGTCCGCCGCCAGCGACTGCTCGTAGTGGTAGGCGGCCGCCACGGGCTCGTACTCGAACCGGAACTCCGAGACGCCGGCGCGCCGCAGGGCGTCCGCCAGGCGGCCGCTGGCGAAGTCGTCGTCGGCCGGCTGCCGCGAGCGGGCGAAGCGCACCGGCCGCCCCACCACCAGGCTGCCCTGCAGGCTGCCGTGCTGGTCTTCGGCTTCGTCGAGCAGGCCGCGCACGATGCGCGAGATCATCTCCTGGAGCGTCGTCGCGCGGCCGAGCAGGTTGGTGGAGGTGAAGAGCCGGCTCGCGAGGAAGGCCTTGAGGGACTGCAGCAGGCGCCGCTCGCCCTCGACGTCGAGGTAGCGCTCGATGGCGAAGGGACCGGCGACGGACTCGACCTCGGGCCGGCCCTCGGCCCGGCCGCAGAAGAGGATCGACCGGAACGATTCGGTGTCGCCGTCGGGCGCCGCGAAACGCACGACCCGGGCGTTGCGGTCGGCGTCGGCCAGGGCGAGGGCGCTGTTGGTCGTGCCGAAGTCGAGCCCGATCCCGCGCGCCATGGGGTACCTCCCGGGCGTCCCGAAGCGAGGGCGCGGCAGGCTATCCGACGGCCGGGCGGGCTTCAAGGCGCCAGCGGCCCGGCTCCGGCGCCGCCCAGCCCCGGGTCGTATCGTGTGGCGCGAGGAGGTGTCTCGGTGGAGACGGGTGGCCGCGGGGCGGGGAGGGCGGGACGCGCGCTCACGGCCGTGCTGTGCGTCGTCGTCTTCGGGGTCGCCGCGAGCGAGACCGTGCGCCTCGCGATGCGGGGGCTCGACGCCTTCGGCGTGCGCTCGCCCACCGTCGGGCTGAACCTCGTGCCCGGGCTCTTCGAGGAGCTGGCCGCGGTGCGCGCGCGGGCCCCGGGTGAGGAGGTCCGCCAGGTCGCGTTCCTCGGTGACTCGATCAGCATCCAGGTGGGCGCCGACGCGCCGACGGTGCCTCGGGCGCTGCGCGAGGCGATCGACGCGGAGGGCGCCTCCCCGCCCGTCGAGGTGCACTCGCTGGCCGCCCTGGGCGCGGGTCCCTTCGACTACTACTTCCTGGCGGACGCCATCGCCGACGCGCGGCCGGACGCGGTGGTCATCGCGTTCAGCCTGCAGTCGCTGGGCGATTTCTTCCGCCACCTCAGCCGCCCGCGCCTGTCGGGCTGGATCGCGCCCCGGCGCGTCCCGTCGGCGCTGTTCGGCCCCATCCACTGGATCGGTCTCAGCGCCGACGACCTGCTGATGAACGTCGCGATCGTTCAGGCCTGGGGCGGCGAGATCTGGCGGCAGCTCCTCGTGGTGCAGGCCCGCTTGGGTGCGGCGCGCACCGACCTCGCGAACGCGCTCGGCGCCCGCTTCGGCGACGACGGACCGCGGCGCTTCGAGCTGGCGCACTTCACGGCGGAGCGGGTGCGGACGCGCGTCGAGGGACCGGACGGGAGACGCGACCGCTACGACCGCGCCGCGGAACGCCGCCACTACGGAGCCGTCCTGGACGGCCTCGCCCCGGACCACCCGGTGCTCGTCGCCCTGGCCGACGCCCTGCGTGTGCTGCGCGAGGCGGGCGTGCCGGTCCTGGTCTACGTGAACCCCGTCAACGTCGAGCACCTGGCGTCGCTGGGCCTGCCGGCCGACGACCGCTTCGCGGGCAGCCTCGCCACCCTGGCGAAGGTGGTGCGCGGTGCCGGCGCCGACTATCTCGATCTGCACGCGCTGCTGCTGGACGCGGCCTTTCGCGACGCGGCCGGGCACCTGGGCACGGCCGCCGCGCCGGACGCGACGGCGCGCATCGCCCGGGCCGTCGCGGGCCCGCTGCTGGCGCTCGTCCGTCCGCCGGACCCGGGCCGGTCCTCTAGAACTGGAAGTAGATGAACTCGCCGCCGGCGCCGGACGCCAGCACTGCGGCGCCGGCCACCAACCCGAACAGGAGCGCCTCGCCATAGGCGCCGGCGGCGCTCGCCGCGAGGGCCTCCGCGATCGCGTCGCCGTGGACGCGCAGCCAGCGCTCACTCACGTGGAGCGCCCCGCAGATCGCGACCACGCCGGTCTCGAGGACCGGCCAGCCGGGCAGCCCGTTGTCCACGACCAGGCGTTGCAGGTAGGTGAGGGCGTGCGCCACGTCCGGGCAGCGGAAGAAGACGAGGCTCAGGGCGAAGCAGTGGAAGAACGCGACCATCGCCGGCAGGTCGCGCGCGCGGATCGGACCGGCGTCGCGTCCGAGCGGGAAGCGCCAGACGACGAGCAGCACGCCATGGATCGCGCCCCAGACGACGAAGGGCCAGCCGGCGCCGTGCCACAGGCCACACAGGCTCATGGTGACGAGCAGGGCCACCCCCCCTGCGGATCGGTCCCAGCGCGGCCCGCCCCGCCGCATCAGCGCCCGGGAGATCGGCAGGAAGAGGTAGAGCCGGAGCCAGCGCGAGAGCGTGACGTGCCAGCGGGTCCAGAACTCGCGCGGGCTGCGGGAGAGCAGCGGCTCCTCGAAGTTCTCGGGCAGCTCGAAGCCGATCAGCTTGGCGATGCCCCGAGCCATGTCGGTGTAGCCCGAGAAGTCGAAGTAGATCTGGAACGTGAAGCCGTACATCGCCAGCCAGTGGAAGCTGCGGTTCGCGACGCCGGCGGACGCGAAGACCGGATCGACGAACGGGGCGAGCAGGAAGTCCGCCAGCAGCACCTTCTTCGCGACCCCCGAGGCGATCAGCCGGAGCCCCTGCCGGGTGCGCTCCCGCCCGGGCCGGGCGCCCCGGGCCAGCTGCGGCAGGAACTCGGCGCCGCGCAGGATCGGGCCGGCGATCAGCTGGGGGAAGAAGGCGACGAAGAGCGCGTAGCGCGCCAGGCCGTCGATCGGCAGCTCGTCCCGGAAGTCGCCTGCCGGGCCCTGGGACGCGTAGGCGTCCGCGGCCAGCGAGATGATCTGAAACGAGTAGAAGGAGATGCCCAGGGGCAGCAGGATGTCGGGCGTCGCGAAGCGTACGCCGACCGCGGCTTCGACCAGCGGTGCCGCGTTGTCCATCAGGAAGGCCGCGTACTTGAAGTAGAGCAGCAGCGCGAGGGTGAAGACGATCGAGGCCGCGAGCCAGCCGCGCCGGGCGCGCGTTCCCGGCGCCGCCGCCAGCATGCGCCGGAGCAGCGCGTAGTTGACGCCGATGTCGACGAGCAGCAGCGGCAGATAGGCGGGGATCCACAGGCCGTAGAAGAGCAGGCTCGCCGCCAGCAGCACCCCGTTCCAGCCCCGGCGCGGCAGCACGCGGAGCAGCAGCAGCAGGGCCGCCAGGAAGAGCGCGAACTGCGCCGTCACGAAGAGCATGAAGGAAGGACTCCCGCCGCGGCCGGACTCTACCGAAGCAGGCTCCGCGCGGCCCCCGGGGGTCGCGGCCACCGGAGACGCACACCCCCGCCAAGCGGGGCGCATGCGCCCGCTAGACTGCGCGGCGGGGGAAGCGCGGAGGACGGACATGGCTTCGAGCACGGATTCCAACCGCGGGCGGGAGTCGGTCGGCGCGCCGGAGGCGGACCGCACGGTCTACACGCCCGAGGAGCTGCTCGCGAGCGGCGACGTCGTCGCTCCCCTCGTCGCGAACGGCGTGCGCTGCCACGGGGGCTTCGACGCCGGCGGGCGCTACCGCTCGCCGCGTACCCTGCACCGTACGCCCGCCATCGCCGCCTGGCAGGCCTGCCTCGTGCGGGACGGTCACGAGCTGATCGAGGTGCGGCCCGAGCTGATGCCGCCGCAGTACCCGAACGTGGAGCAGGCGAAGCTGCTGCTCCGGAGCGGCGTCCGCGACCCGGTGGTGCGTACGCTCACGATCATCTCCATCGTGGAGGGCTTCGGGGCGATGATCCGCGACGTGACCGTGCCGGACCTCGACGCGCTCTTCGTCGAGCCCATCGACGGCACCGCGCTCGCCCACCTGAAGGGCGGGCTCTTCGAGGCCCACGCCCGGGACGAGTCGGGCTATCGCAACGAGGGCGGTCACAAGCAGATGTGGGAGGCCGCGCGCGACGCGGCCCTCGAGAATCCGAAGATCCCCGGCGACGTCCTGATGCGGCTGATGGGCCGCCGCGGCCGCGGCGGTCGGCCGCAAGCGGCCTTTCCCGCCATCGGCGAGGCCCTCGAGCGCATGCTCGGCTTCATGGCCAACGTGCTGGTGGTGGAGATCTTCGCCGAGGGCACGTTCCAGTGGGGGATCGACCTGCTCTCGGACCCGGAGGTGTCGGCGGCACCGGCCGTGGCGGGCGGCATGGTCCGCAACATCCAGGCCGACGAGAAGCCGCACGTGGAGTATCTGCGCACGGCGCTCTCCGAGGCTCGGGCACGCACGATCCGCACCGTGGACGGCGGGCAGGTGGCGGGACGCGTGGTGGTGGACGGCGTGCTGCACCGCATCCTCTCCCAGATGACGAAGACCCGCCCGCGCGACCAGCAGGAGGACATCCGCGAAGGCCTCCGGGAGGCGATGAAGGTCGCTCCCAGCCCGGCGGCGCTACTCGAGGAGTTCGACGCCCTGGCGACGGAGTGGACGCCGCCCCAGACGACGGGCTTCGAGCCGTCCCGAACCGCGGCCTGAGCCCATGCACCTCGGCACGCGGATCCGTCGCAGCGTGAAGGTGGCGTTCACGGGGGCGGTCGTCTGGTCGCTCTACAAGATTCCGGCCTGGGCAAGGCGCCTGGCGCGCCGACCGCCCCGTAGCGAGTCGGAGCTGCGCGCGACCCACGCGCGCGCCGCCAACCGCATCCTGGCCCTCGCCCTCGACCTGCGCGGCGTGACCATCAAGCTGTGCCAGGCGGTGGCGACCCGCTCGGACATGTTCCCGAAGGAGTTCATCGACCGGCTCAAGCAGTGCCACGACGCCGTGCCCCCGAAGCCCTTCCCGGTGGTGCGGGAGGTGGTGGAGCGCGAGCTCGGAAAGCCACTGGATGCAGTCTTCGCGGAGTTCGAAGAGCGGCCCATCGCGGCGGCCTCCCTCGCCCAGGTGCATCGCGCGAAGCTGCTGGACGGCCGCGCCGTGGCCGTCAAGGTCCAGTACCCGGACATCGAGGACATCATCCGGACGGACCTCGCCAATATGCGCCGGGTGTGTCGCATCTACGAGCTCTTCGATCCCCAGCCCCTCGCGCTGCTGCCCCTGCTCACGGAGCTGACGACGCACCTGGGCTACGAGCTCGACTTCGTCCGCGAGGCCGACTGCGCCGAGCGCGTGCGAGCGCTCTTCGCCGACGATCCCCACGTCAAGATCCCGGAGATCCATCGCGCCTGGAGCAGCCAGCGGGTGCTCGTGATGGAGCTCGTCTCCGGCATCAAGATCACCGAGAAGGAGGCGCTCGAGGCCGCCGGTCTCGATCCGGCCGACGTGCTCCAGGACCTGATGCACGTCTACGTGCGCATGATCCTCGCCGCGGGCTTCTTCCAGGCGGATCCGCACCCGGGCAACCTCTTCGTGACGCCGGAGGGACGGGTCGTGGTGCTCGACTTCGGTCTGTCGAAGGAGCTGCCCGAGGGCTTCGGGCTGGGACTCTTCGAGCTGATGTTCTCCCTCATGACCTTCAACGAGTCGGCCATGGTTCGCGCGTTTCGCGAGCTGGGCTTCCGCTCGAAGAGCGGAGACGAGAGCACGTTCGTCCACATCGCGCGCCGCATGGTGAGCCGCAGCGACACCGGCGCGTTCGAGGGCGAGTTCACCGAGGACATGACCGACGAGCTCTTCGAGGCGATCCGCGAGGACCCGGTGGCGGAGGTGCCCAGCGACTTCGTGCTCGTGGCCCGGGTGTTCTCGCTGCTCTCGGGGATCGCCCACAGCCTGGGCAGCCGCGCCAACGTGCTGCAGGCGATGAGCGGCGGGGGCGGCGGCTCGGGCTGAGAGCGTCCCCCGCGCCCGGCCTCAGCCCTCCCGGGCCACCCGCGCGGGCGCCGTGGTGGGCAGCAGCGCCGCCGGCGGATACATCGTGCGATAGACGTGCAGGCTGCGCAGGACGCGCTTCACGTAGGCGCGGGTCTGGTGGTAGGGGATGTCCTCCACCCAGGCGTCGTCGTCGCGATCCTTCTCGCTGCCCTGCAGCCAGCCGTTCACGGCGGTGGGACCGGCGTTGTAGCTGCCGATGGCGGCGGACAGGCGGCCGGGGAAGCGCCGGCCGAGCTCGTCGAGGTAGGCGGCACCGAGGTCGATGTTCACCCGCGGCGTGTAGAGGTCGTCCGGCTCGAAGTCCGTATAGCCCTTCTTCTGCGCGAGCTGCGCGCCGGTGGAGGGCATGATCTGCAGCAGGCCGCGCGCCCCGGCGCTGGACGTGACCCAGGGCCGGTAGCCGCTCTCCTCGCGCATGATGGCCCACACCAGCGCCGGATCGATGACGGCGTCCCGGGGA
This sequence comes from uncultured delta proteobacterium, assembly GCA_963822965.1. Taxonomy (GTDB): domain Bacteria; phylum Myxococcota_A; class UBA9160; order UBA9160; family UBA4427; genus JAJDAN01. Next base: position 127,543 of record CAWGJT010000015.1, on the reverse strand, counting down.
AACACGTCCGTCACCACCTCCCGGTAGGCGGGGGGCCACGACAGCCACCACAGACTCTCGTTGCCCGGCTGGATGCCGCGGGACAGCGAGTCGCGGTAGGCGTCCACCACCAGGCGCTGGGCGCGGTGGTAGTCGCCCGTTCGCACGTAGAGGCGCCCGAGCGCCTTGCGATCGTCGAGCCCCCGCGCCCGGTCGACGATGGTGCCCAGCTCCTCGGCGGCGAAGTCGCGCAGGTCGGCCTCGAGCAGCAGCTCGACCCGCTCGACCTCGCGCGGATCGAGCTGGGAGGGACCGCTCGGCAGGGGGCGGGCGCCCGCGTCGCCGGACGCCTGGGTCGCCAGCGACTCTTGGCCCAGGCGTTCGCCCGCGCGCCAGCCGTAGTACGAGAACGGGTACTCGAGGGCGATGGCGCGGAGCTCGCGCCGGGCCTCGCTGCGCTTGCCGAGCCCTTCGGCGGAGCGCGCCGCCCAGTAGCGCGGGCGCAGGGCGTCGAGCGGCTCGGAGCGCTTGGCGAGCTCGGTGAACACTTCCCGCGCGTGCTGGTACTTCTTGTGGCCATAGGCCGACCAGCCCACGCGCCAGAGCGCGTCGAGGCCCCGCTCCGTCGGGTCCTGTCGGGCCACCTGCTCGTAGAGCGCCATCGCCCGCTCGGTCTGGCCGCGGTCTTCGAGCAGGGTGCCGGCGAGATAGAGGGACCAGGTGCCGTACCGGGCATCGCGCGCGCCGCCGATGGTCTCGAAGGAGCGCACGGCCTCGTTGACCCGGCCGGCGCGGGCCAGCGAGCGCGCATACCAGAAGCGCGCCTCCGGCTCGGGCAGCAGCGAGCCGAACGCGGTCAGCGCCTCGTCGTAGCGGCGGATGCGGAAGAGGGCGTGCCCGCGCTCCCGCCGGGCGTGTCGGGTGCCCTTCTCGTCGAGGCCGGCGGCGAGGGCGGCGTCATAGGCCGCGATGGCGTCTTCCGAGTGTCCGTCTGCCAGGGCCTGGTCGGCCCGCTTCAGCCACTCGTCGGCAGACAGGTCGGTCCGCAGGTCGCGGGCCATCTCCGCCGGCAGGCGGCTCCCGTCGGCCACCGCGGTGTCGCTGCCGGACTCCTGGAGCGCCAGGCTCAGGGTTCCCGTCCGCTCGTGGGAGGCGAGGATCCGGTCCTCGAGCAGGGCGCGTCGGTCCGGGCTGTGGGTGGCCTGGTAGGCGACCTGCCAGGCGGCGCGGGCACCGGCCTCGTCGCCCTTGGCGAGCAGGGCCTCCCCGAGAAGCTCGGAGAACGCCACCGCCACCGGGGTGCCCGCGTGGGCCTCCCGGCCGCGCCGTGCGGCCTCGGCGGCCTTCCCGGGGTGACCCGTCGCCAGCAGCATGCGCGCCTCGAAGAGCGAGACGTAGTCCTTGAGCAGGTCGGCGCCCCGGGCGCGAGCGAGGGAGAGCTGCGCCGAAGCGTAGTCGCCGCGATCGAGGTCGCGCTGGAGCTGGGCCAGGGCGCGGGCGGCCTGCAGGGCCGCCGGGTCGATGGGGCTCGCGGGCGGCGGGATCTCGTCGGGAGCCAGCGGACCTGCGGCAAGGCTCGCCGGGGCCAGCAGCAGGACGCCGGCGATGCCGGCCACGAGCCGGCGGACACCGGGACGGCCGGACACCGGGACACCGGGACGGCCGAAGCGCACGTGCAGGCGGGTGGCCATGGTGGGGGAGGATCCTGGGCGCCTTCACCCGGCGGTGCCGGGCTCTGGCTCGCGAGGGGGGGCCTCTCGATCATACCGAATGACATCGACGCCTCGGCGCAGGATCTGCAGTGCTTCCTGTATCGATGCGGCGTCGCCCTCCTGGGTTCGCCCGGAGGCCGGCGGGCGACCTGCAGGTCGCTGGAAGCGCTCGTGCACGAAGACGATGTGCAGGCCGTAGGCGGAAGGGATCGGGTCCGACCACACCCCCACCGGCAGCGCTTCGGCAGCGCGCGCGAAGGTCGGTCCGAAGCGGGCGGCGAGCCGCTCGCTCGAGGTGGGCGGGAGCGTGAAGGGGATCAGGAAGGGGTCGCCCAGGCTCGCCACGGACGGGTCGTCGGGCGAGCGCCCCTCGGCCCGCAGCCGGGAAGCCAGCGCCTGGGCACGCGCGCGGGCGCCGGCTTCGTCGTCGCCCGCGCGCGCCACGTGGATCTGGCTCAGCCGCAGCCACGTCTCGGAGGAGCGGGTCGCCGCCGGCGGAGCGGGCTCCGCCGGGGCGTTCGCGAGGAGGATCTCGCGCATGCGCTCCACCAGCCGCCGCCGCACCACCACGTCCGTGCGCTCGAGGCCCAGGGCCAGGGCGCGCTCGAGGAGAGTGGCGTCGGACGCAGGGCCGTCGCCGCCGGCCGCGGGCGACGCGCCCGTCTCCTGCTCCAGGAAGCGCTGGTTCTGGATCAGGCGGCGCTGCACCACGGCGTCGGTTCGCTGCAGCCCCAGGGCCAGGGCCTCCCGCACCAGCAGCTCCTGGTCGACCTCGTCCTGGACCAGCTCGTCGAGCTCTGCCGCGGTGGGCGGCCGTCCGGTGCTCTGGGCCCAGTCCTGGGCCAGGCGGTCGACGGTGGCCCGGTCCACCACCACGGGCGGCGGAGCTGCGGGCGGCACCGGCCAGAGGGCGGCGCGCAGCGCCGCCAGCAGCGCCCCCACCAGCAGGAAGTGGAGCAGCGGGCTGCGAAGCAGCCGGCGGCCGCGCCGCACCGGGCTCAACGGCTGGTGGGGACCGCTCGGGATCCCGCGGGCTCTGCCGCCGGCGGGGCCTCCGCCGGCCGGTACCAGATGGGCGACGTCCAGGCGCGTTCCTGGATGACCGGCCGATGGTCCTCGGCGCAGCAGCCCTCGAGGCCCTCGCCGATGGTGTCCGGCTGGTCGCAGCGGACGCCGCGGGCGCGGCACAGCTTCTGGCTCCAGCGACAGGTCGGGTTCTCGACCACCCGGGCGTAGTAGAAGGCGTGCTGCGAGGCTTCGAAGTCCGGATCGCGCCACACGCCACACAGATCGTCGAAGCCGGATCCGTGGGTCTCGCAGGTGAGGGATCGACGCCGGCGCCGTTGTCCGGGTCGCCGGCCACCTCGATCACCCGCTCGCGCAGGTCCTCGCCGTCGAGCCATCCCTTCACGATCTGCACCCGCTGCAGGGGCGTGCCCGGTGCTTCCGGCGTGCCCGGGTCGCGCAGCGCGGAGACGACGAAGGCCGGACCGCGTCCCGCCTCGGCGCCGGCCGATGCGAGCGTGCCGCCCATGGGCACGCCCCGGGTATAGCCCGTGGGCACGCAGCTCGCCGGACTCGCAGAGGTCCGCAGGCAGGTCCCAGCCGCCGAAGAAGCGCACCACGATGCGGGGGCCGCTGGTGCCGTACGCCTCGCGGCGCAGCATCGCGTCGAAGAGCGAGTCGCGGGAGTTCTCCTCGGCCCACAGCACCGCCAGGCCGCCGGGATTGAAGTCGTAGGCGTCCGGCAGACCCTTGGGCAGCTCGTCGCCCACGGGCGTCCCGGCTCCGCCGTGCCCCGGGTAGTCGGCGCTCTCGTCCACGAGGCCCGGGGTGCCCAGATGCGTGTCGGTGCTGGCGATGATGCCGTAGTGGAAGGGATTGGCGCCCAGGCGGCGATCGAGCTCCATGCCCTCGAGCAGCACCCGCCGCACGAACTGGCGCGCCACCGGGCCGGCGTCGTCCCCGCCCAGGGCGGGGAGGAATCGGACGCCGAAGTTCTTCGTCGCAAGCTTCTCGAACCCGCACAGCTCGTCCTCACTGCTGTAGGCGGGATGGCATTCCGAGTCGCCCTTGTGCTGCATGATCTCGACCAGGGTCTCGTAGCTGGCTCGGTCCTCGGCGTCGGCCTTCGTGAGCGGCGAGCCGTCGCTGCGGGTCGTCTGGAACATGAGACCGCTGGACAGGTTCGAGTTGTGCGGAATGACGACCACGTCGCAGCCGGTGCCCGCGTTGCGGCACTCGCTTCCGAGCCGCTTCCGGAAGTCCTCGAGCACGGGGGCGTCGATGAACGAGATGGGCAGCTCCGGGACGTGCTCGTTGCGGAAGATCACGTTGCGGTGGAAGTTGTTGCCCGTGGAGCCGATGCCTCCCGTCCACTCGTAGGCCGGAAACGTGGTGAAGCGGCAGGCACGGGTGTGGTCCTGGTGCTCCTCGGCCGCCTGCTGGATCTCGCGCCACGGCTCGCGGGCCGCCTTCAGACAGATACGTCCGCCCTCGCCGCAGAAGTCGTGACGCCGGGCCTTCGAGGCCTGGTAGTTCATGTAGAGGAAGGCGCCGCGCGGCCAGTTCCGGTAGAGGATGCAGACCCAGGAGTCGTAGCCGGGCAGCTCCGGGCTGTTGCAGGTGTTCCACTCGCCCAGCAGCTCCGCGTGATCAGTCACCGCCACGAAGTCGAGGGGACGCGAGAGCTGCACGTGGCGCATGGCGGTGCCGTCCGCGCGGAACGGCTGGATGCCGATGCGCTCGCCCTTGGCGAAGCGGTACGCGTCGGCCGGCCGCGTGCGCGTGTCCTGGGTGCTGGCGTCCAGGGAGAAGATCGTGTGGACGTGGAGATCGCCGAACCAGGCGTTGCGCAGGGGATCGTACTCGTCGCATTGGCCCTTCGTGGCTCCGCCGGGAGGCGCCTCGGCGCCGGCGGCCGAAGCCGCCCCCTCCGCGCCGGCGGCTGCCGCCGGTGCCAGGCCCCAGGCGAGCGCCACCACCGCGATCCCCGCGCGCACTCGTCGCCGTCCCGCGCTCATTCCGGCTCCCCGTCTCGACCGTGTTCGTCGCCCGCGCCCTCGGGCCAGGCGGGCCAGTCCCTTGCGACGCTCGACGTCCACCGGGGCGGGCGTCGCTCGAGCCAGGCCATCACTCCTTCGATGGCGTCCTGCCGTCCCATCAGATGATGATGCAGCTCCGTCTCGCGATGGCCCACCTCGGCGGGCGACAGGTTCGGGCTCTCCCACAGGAGGCGCTTGGTGACCGCCACGGACAGGGGCGCGGTATTCGTGGCGATGTCCCGAGCCATCTCGCGGGCGGCGTCCAGCACCCGGGCTGCGGGCAGGCAGCGGCTCGCGAGTCCCATGGCCGCGGCCTCGGCGCCGCCGAGCTTGCGGCCGGTGAGGAGCAGGTCCGCCGCCCGCTCCATGCCCACGAGCCGCGGCAGGGTCCAGTGCGAGTAGGCGTCGGGCATCACGCCCCGCCGCACCTGCACGATGCCGTACTTCCCCTCCTCGGCGACGACGCGCAGATCACACTGGAGGGCCAGGGTGAGGCCGAGGCCGATGGCGTGGCCGTTCATGGCTGCGATCACGGGCTTGCGCACGGCCCAGGCGGGAACCGCTACCGCCGCGGCGCTGAAGCCCGAGGCGTCCTGCTTCGCGAAGGTCTCCTCGCCGGCGCTCATGTCCGCGCCCGCACAGAACGCCGTGCCGCGGCCGGTCACGATCACGGCGCGCACGTCGTCGTCCTCGTCGCAGCGGCGGTAGGCGTGGGCGAGCTCGACGCCCATGCGACCGGAGAACGTGTTCAGCTGCTCGGGACGATTCAGCTCGACGAGCGCGACGCCCGCGTCGAGGGAGAAGGCGATGTCCTGGTAGTCCATCGGGTCGGAAGGGTAGGGTAGGCGGTCGCGGCGGGGGTTGCCGGGCGGGGGTATCGTGGGGGCATGCGCATCCGGCTCTCGGACGAGCGTCGCGCCAGCCTGGTGAGCGAAATTCAGGCGTACTTCGCCGAGAACCTCGATCGCGAGATCGGCGAGCTCGGGGCCGGGCTGCTCCTCGACTTCTTCGTTCGCGAGCTGGGCGCGCCGGTCTACAATCAGGCCATCCGCGACGCTCACGACTTCCTGCAGCAGAAGCTCGTGGACCTCTCGGGCGAGTTCTACGAGCCCGAGTGAGAGCGGGACGAGAGCCGGACGAGCGCCGAGCCGATTCCAGGACGCGAGACGCGACGGGAGACTTCATGGGCCGATACAGCCGCGCCGAGATCGAGGACGCCTTCCAGAAGTATCAGGACACCGCCCTCGCCGCGGGCACCTCGGGCGACTGGAATCCCTGGGCCGACCTGTTCACCGAGGACGCCACCTACGTCGAGCACCTCTTCGGGGAGTTCGGGGGCCGGGAGGCGATCCGGCGCTGGATCACCACGACCATGGCCCAGAACCCGAACAACCAGATGAAGTACTTCCCGATCGAGTGGTACCTGATCGACGAGGAGCGCGGCTGGGTGGTCTGCCAGGTGTGGAATCGGATGGAGGACCCGGGAGACGGGAGCCTGCACCAGGCGTACAACTTCACCCTCCTCAAGTACGCGGGGCGGGGACTCTGGTCCTACGAGGAAGACGTGTACAACCCGGCGCACTTCCAGAAGATGATCCAGGGCTGGTTCCAGGCCAGGAAGGGCGCGAGCGGCTCCTGAGCAGGGTCCGTTTCGCGGTCGAAAGCCCGCGCCGACCGGCAACAAATTTTCTCAACTTCCCGACCGGAATGGTGATAGGCTGCTCCAGGCCGCAAGGGCCTCCAGAGGGTTGTTATCCCCTCATCCCGGGCAGTGGGCGGGCGTGGGATGAGACCCCGGCGAGGTACGACCGCGACCCGGCCCGGAGGATTGATCCGCTATGCGCACGCGAGTGCACGGTCTGCGCGTCCTGGTTCTGCTGCTGGTCGCTGGCTCCGTCCTGCTGGCGGCAGCCGGCGTCGCCAGCGCCGACAGCGAGTTCGGGGTCGGAGACCCGTTCGGCTACCTGGCGGTCTCGGGCCTGGCGGCGTTCGACGACCGTGGCGACCTGTGGCTCTGGAACTGGGGCTCGGCGGACGTGGACGGCGGCGTCACCGCCCGTGCGGGCTTCCGCATCGGGGCACCCGTCGCCATCGAGCTGCAGGGCGACTGGGTGAACCTGAAGGCCTGGCGCAAGTCCGACCGCTGGACGACGACCGCCAACCTCCGCATCTACCCGAGCCAGATCGACTACACCGAAATGACCGGAGAGACCCTGTTCGACCGCATGGGCCCCGGTCTGGACAGCGTCTGGGGCATCTTCCCCAAGCGCCTGCAGCCCTACCTGGTGGCCGGTGCGGGTGTGATCGGCGGCGACCCCAGCGGTGACGACTACCAGCTGAACGGCGCCTTCCGGCTCGGCGCGGGGACCGACTTCTACGTGACCGAGCAGATGGCGGTGAGCTTCGGCTACGAGTGGTTGACCGGGACGGGCTACTGGAGCAAGGCCGACACCCGCAACCTCACCCTCGGAATCCAATACAACTTCTAGTGGGTTCGTCGCCACCCCGGTAGCGCTGCGGCCGCGTCGAGCGGTCGCGGCTGCCGCGTGGGCTCCTCGGAGCGGCCGTCGTCGGCTCGTGGGGCCTGCCGCGGCGGGCTCGTCGGGCTTGGGAGGCGGATCGGATGCGTGGCGCGAGCGGGGCGTGGAGGCTGCGATTCGGGATCGGGCTCGTCGTCTGTCTCGCAGGCTCCCGCGCGACCTGGGCGCAGGCTCCACCGGGCGTCTGCCGCGCACCGTGGGGGACGGGTGCCGTCCGGGTCGCGTGTCTCGGAAACTCGAACACCGAGTCGGACTGGCAGATCAACCGACCGGACGGCTTTCCCACGGAAGACGGCTGGTGCGAGCGGCTGGCGGACGACTGCTGACCTCGGTCAACTGCGGCTGGTCCGGCGCGACGGCGTCCCCGAACGACACCGGCCAGGCGTACTTCCAGGGCCAGGGGCAGCTCGACGCCGCGCTGGCCGATCCGCTCGTGGACGTCCTCATCCTCGCGTACGGCACCAACGATCTCTGGTTCGCGCTGAACAACCCCAGCCACCTGCTGACCGACGATCCCACAGCGGTGCGCACTCGCCGACCAGATCGAGTCCCTGGCGTTGCAGGCGGAGCAGAGCGGAGCGCTGGTGCTCGTCGCCACCACACCCTATCGGCTGCCGCCCCAGGACCTCGCCATCAACGACCTGGCGGATGACCTGAACGCCGAGCTGGCCCTGCGCTTCGCCCCGGAATCGCTGGTGGACTTCACGACCGGCTTCGTCGCCGGCGACTACCTGAGCGACGGCCTCCACATGAGCTCGGCCGGCATGGCGCGACGTGCCGTCGCCGCCCGCCAGGCGGTGCTGCATCTCGTCCCCGAGCCCGGGCCGCGCTGGAGCTACGCGGCCCTGCTGGTCGTCCTGGCCCTGCGGCGGCGCGCCCGCAATCCGGTCTAGAGCCCCGCTCTAGACCGAGAACCCGATGAGGAGACCCACGCCGTAGGTGACGGCGGCGGACAGGGCGCCGACCCCGAACTGTCGGGTGGCTCCGTACCAGGCGGTCTGATGGGTCAAGCGGGTGGCCAGGGCGCCCACGGCGAGCAGCGCCACCCCCGAGAGCACCATCGTCGGGACGAGAGCGTGCGGGGTCACCAGCCAGGGCAGCAGCGGCACGATCGCGCCGAGCGAGAAGGAGACGAACGACCAGAAGGCCGCTCCCCGCGGCGCGCCCAGGGAATTGGGATGGATTCCCAGCTCGAAGACGGCGTGGAAGTCGACGGCCCGGCCCACGCGGCGGTGCACCTGCGCGGCCACGCGCCGCGCGTCGTCGCGCTCGAGGCCGTTCTGCGCCAGCAGCTCGGCCAGGTGGGCCTCCTCCTCCTGCGGGTAGTTCTCGATGTGCTCCCGCTCGACGGCGAGCTCGCGCTCGAGCATCTCGCGCTGGGTCTGCATGGAGATGTACTCGCCGGCGCCCATGGAGAACGCGCCCGCCAGCAGGCCCGCCACGCCGGCCAGCACCACCATCCCCGGGTCCGCCGATCCGCCCGCCACGCCCATCACCAGGGCCAGGTTCGAGACGAGACCGTCGGAGACCCCGAAGATGCTGGCCCGCAGGATCCCGCTCTGGGGATCGCCGGCGTGCTCGTTCTCGTAGCCGCGGTCGTGATCGTGGTCGTGATCGTGGTCGTGGGCGCCCGCGTGGGAGAGCGCGGGCCCCTCGGGAATCGTCATCGGAACCTGCCCCCCTACGCTCGCGAACCCCGTATCTAGCCGATTTCGAAAAGGTTTCAAGTTTCGAAGCCGGACGGCGCCGGCGTGTGGTAGGCTGCCGCACCAGCAGCATCGGGCAGAAGCGCCCCGGAATCCCGGCGACGGGTGTCAGATCGCCGGGGGATCGCGGCGCGCGAGCCCAGCGGACGGCTCCTCCTCGAGATCGGCGCCGATCGACGAACGCGCCGATCCCCCCTCGAGACCGGAGCTTCGAGCCGGCGGCGAGAGCCGGCCCGTGCACGAAACGGCCCACGTGTGATCTGCGCCAGCCGGAGCGATCCGGAGAGGCCCGCAGCGACAACCGCAACACCCGCACGAGGAAGATCCCATGGCGAAGAAAGGCAAGACTGGCGTCCTGAAGCGACAACGAGAAGTGAAGAAGGCCGAGAAGGCCGCCCTCAAGCGGGATCAGATGAAGATGCGCCGCGAATCGTCTCCCGAGGACGACGAGGGGCCCGCCGACCGTGTCGCCACCGTGGACGACATGGCGGGCTACGGCTTCCCGACGGGTAACGACGACGACCGCTGACCTCGCGACCGAGGCGGCTACTTCCAGCCCTGGCTCGCGCCCTTCACCATGCCGTAGGGGCCGACGGGCCAGTTGAAGCAGTCGACCATCAGCTGGTTCACGTCGTCCTGGGAGGCGACGCCCTCGGCGACCACCTGGCCGGCCTCCCGCAGCATCGCGGCGTAGATCCGGTTCGCCACGAAGCCCCACGCCATCGGGTTGTCGCGGACCACGATCGGGTTCTTGCCGCACGCCCTCGCGATCTCGCACACGCGCTCGACGACCGCCTCGTCGCTGGCCGGCGTGCGCACGATCTCCGCGAAGCGCATCACCACCGGCGGCGAGGCCCAGTGCCAGCCCACCACGCGGCCGGGGCGATCCGTGGCGGCCGCGAGGGCCGAGATCGGAAACCCCGACGTGTTCGACGCCAGGATGGCGTCGGCCGGCGACGCCTCGTCCAGCTTCCGGAACGTGGCGATCTTGAGGTCGAGCTTCTCCGGGACGCACTCGATCACCAGGTCCGCGTCGGCCGCCACCTCGAAGTCGTCCACGAACTCCAGCCGCGCGAGGCTCTCCGCGGCCTCCTCCTGGCTGATCTTCCCCCGTGCGACGCCGCGCTCCACGCCGTAGCGACCCGAGCGCACCGCCTCGCGGGCGCGAGACAGGGCTTCGCGGTCCGGGTCGTAGCAGCGCGTGGTCATGCCGGCGGTGGCGATGCTCTGGGCGATGCCGCTGCCCATCACGCCGGCGCCGATGACGCCCACTCGTAGGGATCTCACGAAGCACCTCCTCTCTTCTGTGTACCGGGTCTCTGCGCTTCGGGCGTGGTGCCCGGGGTGCGCCTCGCCTCGGGCACGTCCGGGTGAAGCTCTCCGGGGACCTCGAGGTGCAGCGTCTCCGGGGGCAGGCACGTGCTCGCGTCGCACGCCTGGAAGGTGAGGCCGAGGCCGGAGCCCGCGGTCGGACCGTTTCGCGGCCGCACGTGGATCTCCACCTCTCCTTCGTAGACCGCGAGCGGCTCGAGGCTGAAGCGCGGGTGGTAGCGCGAGCCTGGGGGATAGACCACCTCGATCTCGGCTTCGGGGTCCGCGGACCCGACCTGCGTCGGGATCAGGAACTCGAGGCTCGCCGGGTTCGCGTTCACGTGCCATCCCGGCGCGATGCGCAGGCGCACCACGAGCGCGCCTTCGTCGCCGCGGCGCTCCACGTCGGCGTGCACGAAGTCGCGACCCGTGGGTAGGCGCTCGAGGCCGGGAGCGGCCGCGTGGCGCTTCTCGGGCCGGGTCTCGCGCCCCGGGCTTCTTCGAGCCGCCCGCGCCGGGCGCCGCGGCGAGCACGCGGAGCGCCGTGCCCACGGCGGCCGGCTCGGTCTGCAGCAGGGGGACGAAGGCGGTGCGGGTGCGCGCGGCGGCCTCGCGATAGCGCGCGTCGCCCGTGAGCGCGGCGAGCTCCTGCAGGACGCCCAGGGCCACCGCGTTTCCCGCCGGCATCACGCCGTCCTCCAGCACGCGCGGCCGCACGAAGAGCTCCTCCGCCGCGGGTGCGGAACGCGCGCACAGCAGGAACCCCGCGCGGTCGGGCCCCTCGTAGTCGGCCAGCATGCGGTCGGCGAGGGCGCGGGCGCTGGTCAGCCACGTCGCCTCCCCGGTCGCCCGGTACAGCGCGAGCAGGCCGTCGGTGACGAAGGCGTAGTCGTCGAGCACGGCGTCCTCGCGCCGGCTCCCCGCCACGAAGGAGCGGTGCAGGCGGCCGTCTTCGTCCACCAGCCGGACGAGGACGAAGCGCGCCGCACGGCGGGCCCGCTCGATGTCGCCCGGCCGACCCAGCGCCACGCCGGCGGTCACGAGCCCGCGGATCGCCAGGCCGTTCCAGGCGGCCAGCACCTTGTCGTCGCGACGCGGCTGGGGACGCGCGTCGCGGGCGGCCCGCAGCCGCGAGCGGGCGTCCGCGAAGCGCGCCTCGAGCCGGGCGACGTCCGGCAGGCCCGTGCGCGCCAGGCTCGCCGCCACCGGACGTCGCAGCCGCACCGCGCCGCCCGCCGCGAGCTCGTCCACGGGCACCAGCTCGTACACGCCGAGCCACTCGGCGGCCGCCTCCCGTCCCAGCACGGCGGCCACCTGCGTCTCGGTCCACAGGTACGGGCCGCCCTCGCGGCCGTCCACCTCCGCGTCGAGCGCCGCGTAGAGGCCGCCTTGCGGGTCGCTCATCTCGCGGGCGAGCCAGTCGCTCACGTCCTCGGCCACCGCCCGGTAGAGCGGGTCCTGGAACGTCTGGGAGGCCCGGGCGTACAGGCCCAGCAGCTGGGCGTTGTCGTAGAGCATCTTCTCGAAGTGCGGCTGCGACCAGGTGGGCTCCGTCGAATAGCGATGGAAGCCGCCCGCCAGGTGGTCGCGGATGCCGCCCCAGGCCATCTCGTCGAGGGTCTTGCGCAGCATGCGCGTCGCGTCGGCGCGGCCGGAGGAGTGGGCCGCCAGCAGCAGCTCGAGGGTCGGGGCCTCCGGGAAGTGGGCCCGCCCGCCGAAGCCGCCGTGGTCGGCGTCGAAGCGCACGGCGAGGGTCTCCACGGCCCGGGCGAGCAGCGCCCCGGTGTCCAGCGATGCGGGGGCGGCGGACTCCGGCTCGTAGGACCCGGCCAGGGCGGCGGCCACCTGCGCCGCCCGCGCCCGCAGCGAGTCCTCCTGCTCCTTCCAACGCATGGCGATCTCGCGCAGCACGTCCGGGAAGGCCGGACGACCGTGGTCGGGCACGGGCGGGAAGTAGCTGCCGGCGAAGAAGGGCTGGCCCTCGGGCGTCAGGAAGACCGAGTTGGGCCAGCCGCCGGCACCCGTCAGCAGCCCGGTGGCGCGCAGGTAGAGCTCGTCCACGTCGGGGCGCTCTTCGCGGTCGACCTTCACGTTCACGAAGGATGCGTTCATCTGCCGCGCGATGGCCGCATCCGAGAACACCCGGCGCTCCATCACGTGGCACCAGTAGCAGGTGCTGTATCCCACCGAGAGAAAGATGGGCTTGTTCTCCCGGCGCGCGCGCGCGAACGCCTCGGGTCCCCACGGATACCAGTCCACCGGGTTGCGGGCGTGGAGCTGCAGGTAGGGGCTGGCCTCGCCTGCCAGGTGGTTGCGCGCGACCGCCGGGTCGGGCTCCGAGGTGGCTGCCGCCAGGGAGGGCAGGGCGATGAGCGCCGCGAGCGTCAGGCGAGCGAGCCGGCGGGCCGGCCCTCGCCGCGGCAGCCGTCCCGTCACGCGTGCGGGCACTACAGACCTTCCAGGTGGCCGTCCAGGTCGAAGCAGAGCAGCTCGGGACGGGGCTCGATCACCAGCTCGCTCACGCCGCAGTTGCGCATCACGCGCGTGAAGCCCGGCGCCCCGGCCCCGGCCGGCTCCGCGGCCGGCTCCGCGGCCGGCTCCGCGGCCAGCAGCGCGGCCAGCCCGATGGCGAGGGCGCCACCGTGGCTCACGGCGATCACGCGCTGGCGCGGATGCGCCTCGGCGATCCGCCGCAGGCAGCTCGCCATGCGCGTGGCGACCTGTCGCGGAGACTCCCCGCCGTGCGGTGCGAAGTCCGGGTCGCGGGCGATCTTCTCCCACAAGCCGTGTACCTCGTGCAGCTCGCGGAAGCTCATTCCCTCCCAGGCGCCGATGTCGTACTCGGCGAGGTCGGGCTCCACCCGCACCTCGAGCCCGAGGCGCTCGGCGATGGGACGGGCCGTGTGGCGTGCGCGCTGGAGCGGGCTCGCGTACACGACCACCGCCTCGCGGTGGGGCGCGCCCGACAGGAACTCGGCCACCCGCTCCGCCTGGCACTCGCCGTGCGCGGTGAGGGGCGTGTCCGAAGAGCCGTGCCACACCCCGTCCTGGTTCGCGGAGGTCTGTCCGTGGCGGACCAGGGTGAGGATCGTTCGCTCGAGCATGGCGGAGCCGGAGCCTACCACCCGCGCGCTCGGCGAGCCGGCGGCGGGGCCGTCATTCGATGGCGCCTTCCGCCATCGCGCGGATGGCCGCCGCCGGCTCGGCCGGGACGATGCGCGCCTTCGCGGCGCGGATCGTCGCTGCGAGCCAGGGCGGCGGGTCGGCGATCTCGCCCACCCACAGCGGCGGTGCCTCGCGGGCGAAGGCCTCGGCATAGTCGACGGGGCGGAGGTCGTGGTCGCAGCGGCTCACCTGGGGATCGAACGCGTGGCCGCCCGCCTCTCGTTCGGGTGCCACCAGCCAGGACCGGAAGACCGCTGCCGTCCCGGCGTCCACCTCGCCGGGCAGGGCGCCGCCCCCGGCGAGCCCGGCTCCGGGCAGCAGCAGGACGCCTCGCACGTGCTTCCGTCGTGCGGCGGCGAGCAGCAGGGCCACGTAGGCACCGATTCCGGCGCCGGCGAGATGGATCGGCGCCGTCTCCGCCAGCGTGGCGAGCGCCGCGTCCGCCTCCGCCCCGTACCCCTCCGGCGAGTAGCCGTGACCCCGCAGCCAGTCCGACTGGCCGTGGCCCGAGAAGTCGAGGGCGAAGACGTCGCCGGGCCAGGCGTCCGCCGCGCCGGTCCAGTCGGCGCTCGAGCCCCCGAGCGCATGCAGCAGCAGGAGCCCGGGCGCGTCGCGCCTTCGCCGGGCCAGCGGGTGGAGCGCCAGCGCCACGCGGCCGTGGTAGAGGGTTCGGGTGCCCTTCATCGGGCGTACCGCCGGGTGAACTCGAGCACGAGCCGGGCCGTCGCCTGGGGCTCTTCCATGTGGATGAAGTGCCCCGCGCCCTCCACCACCGCGCGCTCGAGCTCGTGCACGCCGGCCAGGCGCTCCGACAGCAGGGCCTCGGGGAGCGGTCCCCAGGTGTCCTCGACGGATCCCACCACGGCCAGCAGGGGCACCCGCAGCCGCGCGTACTGATCGGCGATCCAGTCCGGACGCCACGGCCCGAAGCCCCCGCCCGCGTGGGGGTCGACCTTCCATCGCCAGCCGTCCTCGTCCCGTCGCGCCCCGTGATAGAGGAAGTAGCGCAGCCACTCGGACGTGAGACGCGGGTTCTGCTGCCGGCGTCGCTCCACCAGCGACTCCAGGCTGTCGTAGGCGCGCCAGCTGCGGCTCGAGGCCGCGCTGCGGCGATAGTCGAGGAACTGCGCGAAGCGTGCGGGCAGGCTCCTACCGGAATCGTCCCGGTGCCGGGGATGCTCGAAGCCCTCCGGCGGGGGGCCGAAGCCGTCGAGATTCACGACGCCCAGCACCTCGTCCGCCAGGTGGATGGCGGCCTCGACCACCTGGCTGCCGCCCTTGCTGTGGCCGAGCAGGAAGCCCGGGCGTCCCAGGGACCGGAACACGTTCACGATGTCGATCACGTCGTTGTCCCAGACGTACGACTCGGCCCAGTCCGAGTCTCCGTGGCCCCGAGCGTCGAGGGCCAACACGTGCAGCTCGTCAGCGAGCAGCGGCGCCAGTCGATCGAAGCCGCGGCCGTGATCGAACATCCCGTGGCAGAGCAGGATGGGCGTGTCTTGCGGATCGCCCCACTCGTGGACCTGCAGGCGGATCCCCAGGGATTCCACCGTTCGGCTGCGTGCGGGGCCCCGGGCGTCGGGAAAGGACGGGGGCTGCATGGGTGGCTCGGAGCTTACCGGGCGCCGCACGGGAGGGCGACACGTCCCGTGGCCGGGCGACCCGCTGTGTCGGGCTCGGCGCGTCCGGTCCCGGTGTCAGGCTCCGGATCTCAGGAGAGCAGAGCGAGCAGGTCGTCGCGGGTGAGTCCCTCGGCCTGTCCGCTGCCGCCCAGCGCCACGTCGCTCAGCGCGCGCTTGCGCGCGTGCAGCTCGAGGATGCGTTCCTCCACGGTGTCACGCGCGATCAGCCGGTGCACCACCACCGGGCGCGTCTGCCCGATGCGGTGCGCCCGGTCCGCCGCCTGGTCCTCGACGGCGGGATTCCACCAGGGATCGAGCAGGAAGATGTGATCCGCAGCGGTGAGGTTCAGGCCGGTGCCGCCGGCCTTGAGCGACACCAGCATCACGGGCGGCCCGTCGTCGTCCTGGAAGCGCTCCACCACCTCGCCCCGCTCCCGGGTGGTGCCGTCGAGCCGCGCGAAGTCCACCCGGGCGCGGCCCAGGTGGGGCTCCACGCGATCGAGCAGCGAGGTCCACTGGCTGAACACCAGGGCCTTGTGGCCGTCGTCGACGGCCTGCTCGATGCGCGCCAGCAGCAGGTCGACCTTCGACGAGCCCTCGGCCTGCTGGCCGGGGACCAGCGCACTGTGGCAGGCCGCCTGCCGCAGCCGCAGCAGCGCCTCCAGGGCGGCGATCACGCTGCCGCCGGCCTGCAGGCGCTCCACCACCGGCCGGACCGTGGCCGCCTCCACCGCGCGGTACACCTCACGCTCCTCGTCGGAGAGGTCGAAGCGCAGCACCACCTCGGTGCGCGGCGGCAGCTCGGGAGCGACGTCGCGCTTGAGGCGGCGCAGCACGAAGGGCCGGATCCGTTCGCGCAGACGCGCCCCCGTCTCGACGTCGCCCTCCGCGATGCGCTTCGCATAGCGGTCCCGAAAATCCCGGCGTCCGCCGAGCAGGCCGCGGTTCAGGAAGTGCAGCTGGCTCCACAGCTCGTCGAGCCGGTTCTCCACCGGCGTTCCGGTGAGGGCGATGCGGAAGCCGCCGCGCAGGGCGTAGGCGGCCTGGGCGACCTGGCTCTCGGGGTTCTTGATGTTCTGCGCCTCGTCGATCACGATCACGTCCCAGTCCACCGCCGCCAGGGCCGCGGCGTCGAGCCGCAGGATCGCGTAGCTCGTGAGGGTGAGATCCGCCTTCGGGTCGAGCTTGCGGCCCGGGCCGTGATAGAGGTCCACCCGCAGGCCCGGGCGGAAGCGCTGGGCCTCGCTCTGCCAGTTGTGGAGCAGGCTCGTGGGCGCCACCACCAGCGTGCGGCCCCGGACGGCGCAGAGCGCCTGCACGGTCTTGCCCAGGCCCATGTCGTCTGCGAGCAGTGCGCCCAGACCGGTGTCGCGCAGGAAGCAGAGCCAGTCCAGCCCGTGACGCTGGTAGTCGCGCAGCGAGCCTTCGAGGTCGGCGGGAAGCTCGGCGCGCGGCAGGCCTTCGAAGCTGTCGAGCAGGGGCTGGAGCCGCTCCAGGCTCGGCGGGGGCGGGTAGTCGAGCTCGTCGCACAGACGCGCCAGGTCGGGCAGGGAGTGGGTCGCCACCCGGCCGCCGGGGTCGCGCGCCGCGAGGAGGTCGGCGATGCGGTGCCCGTAGCGTTCCAGCCAGTCCTCGGGCAGGGCCGCGAGGCCGCCCCCGCGCAGGCGCACGAGGGACGTGCCCTCGCGCCAGGCACGCATCACCGCTTCGGGTGCCGCGAAGCGCTCGTCGCGATCTCCCGTCGTCTCGCCCGGCGGCAGCGGCGACTCGAACGACACCTGCACCCGCTCGCCGTCGATCTCGAGATGGGGCTCCAGGGGGGAGGTGAGCCGGAACAGCCGATGGGCCGTGCCGTCGACCTGGCCTCGCCAGCCCTCCAGCCGCTGCGCGAAGGCGATCGCCTCCTCCCCGGACAGGTTGAGCCGGCGTCCCGGCACCAGGCCGAGCTCGTCGCGAAGCCGACGCATCTCGGCCTTCTCCATCACTTCGTCTCGAATCGGGATGAGCCCGCGCAGGTGCACGAGGCGTCCGGCGTCCACCCGCGCCGCCGGCGGGTCGCCGTAGACCAGGGTGGCCAGCACCGAGAGCTGCCCGTGTCGCTCTCGCACGTCGACCACGATGCGCGGCCGTTCGCGACCGGTCTTCGGCAGCTTGCGGGTACGGATCTCGACGGGGATGCGCGCCTGCAGGGAGGGCAGCACCTCGGTGACCAGCTCGGCCACCCGGTCGTGGGGGAAGAAGCGGCCGCCGGGGAGGTCCGCGAGCTCGCGCCCGGTGAGCCCCGAAGGCCCCACCGCCTTGAGCACGTCTCCACATAGCACGGTGTCGTTCGTGAAGTGCTCGGTGATGCTCGGGTCCTCGCGGACGGAGAGGGTGAAACCGCCCTCGGCGTCCACCAGCAGCCCGTGCAGTCCCGCCGGATCGTTGGAGACGCGGATCTTCGTGCCGTCCAGCAGCACGTCTTCGCAGCGGGACAGGGGCTCGATGAGCCGACGCATGGCGTTCCGGTCCATGGGGCCCCGGCGCTTCGCTCCCAGCGCGCGCTCGACCGCGACGTCGGCGGAGCTGGCGGTGAACGTGGGCCCGTCGATGCGGCCCGACGCCACCGCGTCGAGGGTGGAGCGGAGCGGCTCCTCGTGGTCGTCGACCACGACGAAGCGCTGCAGCGAGAGGCCGCCTTCGCTGCGCGTGAACGCGTAGCGGAGGCGGCCCGCCGCGTCCGCCGGGCGGGGCAGCGGCTGTCCCTCCTTGCGGGACTGGCGCAGGGCGATGACGGCGGCGGCCACGTGCTCGCAGACGGGCTCCGAGGTGTTGCACTCGCATTCCCAGTCCGTCTCGTTCGGGTACAGGGTGACCGTCGGCGAGACCATGCCGCCCCGGGTCGAGACCCGCAGCACGACCTCGTCGTCGTCGTCCCGCTCGCCGATGACGGCGTCGGCGCGCGCGAGCTCCACCGCCCGGGACCAGATCCGGGTGCTGCATTCCTCACGCACGGCGTCGAAGAAGTCCTGCATGTGCCGGTCAGCGTGCCTTGGGCTCGTCGCCGGCCTGGCGGCGACGCCGATCCCACTCGCGAAGCGCCTCCCCCAGGATCGCCGGATCGTTGCGGGAGGGGTCCGCGGCCACGAGCTCTGCGGCGTAGCGCAGGGCCGCACCCACGTGCCGGCCGGGTCCGCACTGCAGCAGCTCCATCACGGCCTTGCCGTCCAGCGCCAGCGTGGTGCGGCGCTCGCCGCGGCTCTGGTTCGCGCGAACGCGCTCGATCCCGTCCCGCAACGCCGACAGTCGCTTGCGCGTCGCCTGGACGTCGAGGGACGCGGCCTCCGCCTCCGCCTCCGCCGCGAGGCCGTGGGCCAGCTCCCACTCGCGCATCTGGAAGAGCGCCGCCACGTCGACCTCGTCGAGCTGGCGCAGCAGCCGCAGCAGCGATCGGTCCCGGGACGGGTTCACGCACGCGTCCAGGGGGTGGTGGGCGAGCAGTCGCTCCACGTGGTGGGAGCGCGGGATGCCGAAGCGCAGCTCTCGCAGCAGGCGCCGGGTGCGCGTGCCGCGCAGCCAGGCGGCGAGGCGCAGCTCCAGCTGGACGGGCATCTCCGCGACCAGGGCCGGGGCGTCGTCGCGTACGCCGCGCACCAGCTGTCGCTCGACGCCCGTCCGTCGCAGCAGCGCCAGCGCGGCGTCCGCCCGGGGGCCGAGCAGCAGGCGTTCCAGCTCCCGGCGCCGGCGTGCGGCCGGCGCGGTCGCGAGCAGATGCGCGTTCTCGCGCATGGCGTCCTCGACCTCGGGATCCGGCCGCAGGCCGAGCTCCGAGACCATCCGCGCCGCCCGCAGCACCCGCACCGGATCTTCCCGCAGTCGATCCGCCGCGCGCCCCACGCAGCAGAGGCGGCCCGCCTCCAGGTGGGCCAGGCCCTGGTGGGGATCGCAGAGGAGCCCGTGCGTGGGACGGAAGGCGAGGGCGGCCACCGTGAAGTCGCGCCGGGCGAGGGCGTCGGTGATGGAGTCGCCCGCCGGCAGGCACACGACGTCGATCGGCGCGCCACCGGTGGGTCGGGTGACGACCCCGCGTGCCGGCTGGGTGGGCACGCTCTTCGGAAAGAGGGCGAGCACCCGCGCCGTGGGCGCGGGGGTCGCCATCTCGAAGGCGGGCGGCATGCCGTCCCGCACCAGCTCGAGCAGGCTCTCGCCCACGAGCCATGCCTCGAAGCCCGCCGCTTCGAGGCGCGAAGCGGTCTCCGACACCGGCGCGGGCAGCTGCCCCGCGCGGCCGAGTTTCTGGGAAGACCGGCTGGACACGGTGCCGCCAGTCTAGCGGCCTTCTCGCCGGGGCTCTCCTCGAGGTCGCCTCGGGAGTCCGGCTCCCATCCGGTGGATCGGGCGGGCGATCGATCGGTCGGGGAAGCCGGCGGCGCTCGGTACCATCGGCGCCGTGACCGATTCCCCCGCCTTTGCCGCGTCGTTCCGCGCCCCGGGCAGCAGCCTGCCGCTTCGGGTCCTGCTCTCTCGGGGCTGGCCGGGGGTCGAGCCCGCCGCCTGGGAGCCGGTCGCGCGCGCGGGCGGCGTGCTCGTGCAGGGACAGCCGCTGCGCGCGCTCGCCGCCCGCGTGCCATCGGGGCAACGGGTGCAGCTCCGCGAGCTCGCCGCCGGCGCCGCCGCGGGTGCACCGGATCCGCCGGCGTCGCCGATGCTGCGCGCGCTGGTGCCGTCGCTTCCCTGGCTTCGCGGTCGGCTCGCGCGGCGCCGCGGTGCGAGCGCCGGGATCGACTTCGAGCAGCGGCGCGAACGGGGCGGCGTCGCCGAGCTCGTGCTGCGCAGCACCGAGCCGGAATGCGGCGTCCGCTTCGCCGCGGACGCGCGGCTCGGCCTGGCGGCTGCGGGGTTCCCGATCCTCGGCGACGCCCTGCACGGCGGCATCCTGGTGGCCGGGGGGCTGCACCTGGCGCCGGAGTCCGGCCCGGGGCCCGCCTGGCCCGACGAGCCGGTGTTCGCGAGCGATCCCGACGGCGTGTCCGAGTCCGTGGCACCCGACTTCCACGTGTCCGCGGCCACCAGCCGCATCGTCCGGCGCGGCCACCCCTGGATCCTGCGCGACGACGACACGGACGATGCGGCGGCCTTCGCGCCCGGCACCCGGGTCGCTCTGCGCGGACCCGGAGGCGAGCGGCTCGGCAGCGCGTGCATCGAGGGAGCGGGCCGGCTCACCGCCCGCGTGTGGTCCCCGTCCGGCCGAGGGCCGGGCCGGGGTGCGGGCAAGCGTCCGGAGACGCAGGAGCGAAGCGTGGAGGCCCGGGTGGCCGCCGCCCTGGCGCGCCGTCGCGAGCTGCTGGAGCCCCCGCCCGGGACGCCGCCCACGGACGCCTTCCGCCTGGTGCACGGCGAGGCCGACGGGTTGCCGGGGCTGTTCGTGGATCGGCTGGGACCCGTGCTGCGTGCGCTCGTCACGAGCCCGGCCACGCGCACCTATCGCGAGCGGGCCCTCGATGCGCTCGTGCACGCGCTGTCGCCGGCTCTGGGGGGCGACCCGCCGGTGGTCCAGGTGCTGCACCTGCGCGAGCGGCCACCGGGCGAGCTCGAGTGCACGCGCCTCGCGCGCGGGATCTCGTCCGGAGCGCCCGGCCTGGGCGAGGGACGGCTTCTCGTCCACGAGCGGGGGGTCCGCTTCCGGGTGGACCCGGGCCTCGGCCGGCCCCTGCGCTCGTCGCCCGGGGTGGGCCTGTACCTCGACCAGCGCGAGAATCGCGCGCGCCTGGCGCGCGCCGCCGGCGGCGGCCGCCTCCTCAATCTCTTCGCGCACACCGGCGCCTTCAGCGTGGCGTGGCTCGCGGCGGGCGGCGCCCACGCCGTGAGCGTCGACCTGTCGGCACCGTACCTGCGCTGGCTCGAGTCCAACCTGTCGGCGAACGGGATCGATCCCGGCCGGCACGAGAGCGTCCGCCAAGACGGTCGCCGCTATCTCGAGACCCTGGCTCCGGCCCAGCGTTTCGACGCCATCGTGCTCGATCCGCCGACCGCGGCCGCGGCGGGCCGCCGGTTCTGGTCCGTCGCGAAGGAGCTGCCTCCCCTGGTGGCGCGCGCGCTCGCGCACCTGACGCCGGGCGGACGGCTGCTGGTGTCTCGCAACGACCGCCCGAAGCAGCCGCTGGACGCGCTCGTGTCCGCGGCGGCGAAGCGAGCCGGCGTGCGCCTGGATGCGATCGCGGCGGCTCCCGCCGGGTCGGACTTTCCCGCGCTGCGGGGGTTTCCCGAAGGCGATCCCTTCGCGGCCGTGCTCGTGCGGCGCGCGTGAGCGCGCGTCCGATCCGATATGCTGCGCGCGTGCGCGCACCCGTGCTCCACTCGCTGCTTCTCGCGTTGCTCGTGCTCGCGGCGGCGGCCGTCGTCCCGGCGCGCGCCGCGGACGATCCCGGCCTCGTGATCGAGCTCGATCGGGAGCGCTTCGAGGTGACCACCCGCGACGTCCGCAGCGGCGACGAGGGTCCTCGCATCCGCATCGTGCTGGGGTCGCCCGCACACGACACGCCGAGCGGCGACCATCCCGTCGGCCGGGTGATCCTGAACCCGGCCTGGCACCCCAGCGCGGAGGCCATCGCCGCCGGCGCGAAGCCGCTGCCGCCGTCTCTCGACGGACCCATGGGCGTGGCGAAGATCCCGTTCGCCGAGACGGGCTCCATCGCGCTCCACGGAGGCGGCGATCTGCTGCTGCTGGGCAAGCCCGTCTCCGGCGGCTGCGTGCGGGCGCGCGACGCCGACCTGCTCCGCATCGTGGCCTGGCTGCTGGAGCACGACGCCCTGGGGCCGCCCGTGGTCGAGAACGGCGGGGAGGTGCACCGCTCCTTCCAGCGCCCGGTGCGCCTGCGCGTGGACTAGCAACCTGACGATCTCGAATGACCGGCCATCGCCGGCGCGCGGCTTGTGCAGCGCGCGATGGGTGGACCTGCACACGCTCGAAGCCAAGCTGCACGACGGCTGCCGGCGACGCCTCGCCGACTCGCGCTCGGCGAGACGCAGATCGACGATCCCAGCCGGAAATCCACGCCGAACCCGGGTTCGGCCCGCCACATCGGCCCGCGAGAACGCACTCACCTGGGAACCCGACCGGCTCGAGGTGCGACCTCTCTTTCTGGAGCCCGGGCCCGCCGGTTGGAGCGCGGGCCGAGGCAAGAGCCGCGGGACGGGCCGACCGCAACGACAGGAAGAGGAAGAGCCCCGGCCGGAGCCGAGGCAAGAGGACGACGGGCAGATGCAGGACCTTCGCGGAAGACGACTTCGTAGGAGGAGCAGGGCGACCCGGGCGCACGCGCGCGGGGCGGCGGCTTTCGTCGCCTTGCTGACGGCCGGCTTCGTCTCCTTGCTGCTGGCCTCGAGCCGCGCCGAGGCCATTCCCTACTTCAATGCCCCCTACGGCTTCGACAACAGCACCCTCCAGCTGTCTCCCGACTACGACATCCCCACCGACGCGGACTTCGGCTTCGTGGCGTCGGGTGTGACGGCGGCCGCCGTGGGCCTCCAGTCGGCGGACGTCATCAACGACACGCCCACCGGCATCGACCGCACGATCACCTGGACGATCATCAACAACACCCTGCCGGATGTCAGCGAGTTCGTCCTCATCCTCACGGGTCTCGTCCCGAGCGGCTTCGACTACTCGGGGGCGAACATCGACGTCGACATCGCCGGATCCGATCCCATGGTGATCGCCAGCTACGGTCCCTACTTCTTCGCCGGCTACCATTTCACCCGCGACGACTTCACCCTCGTCGCCGGAGACCTGGTCGCCACGCGGACGTTCCGGTACACGGTGGACGTTCCGGAGGCGGCGAGCGGTCCGCCCGACCTGGGGATCGCCTATACCGCCACGATCAACGTTCCCGAGCCCGCAACGGGACTTCTCCTGGCCGGCGCCATGCTGCTGGCCGCGGGGGCGGGTCGCAGGCGAGCTGCATGACTCCCGCCGGCCACGGGCCGCAGAGGGCAGGGCGACGAACGCGCCGGCCGGGGCGGCGGCTGCTCGCGCTCCCGATCGCCGGGCTCGTCTGGCTGATGGCGGCGGGAATCGCCGGGGCCGACGACCGGGACAACGTGCTGGCGCTGCGCGCCGCCGACCTCGAGGCCCAGGGACGCTGCGACGAGGCGGTGGCGCTCTACCGGAATCAGGCACCGGAGAACGCGCGGGTCGCAGGCATTGCCGGACGCTGCCAGGTGCGCAGCGGGGACTACGCGGCAGCCGTCGCCACCCTGGAGACCGCAAGCGAGCTTCCGGACGCTCCGGCCGACGTGGATCTGCAGCTCGGCATCGCCCACTACCACCTGGATGAGCTCGACGCGGCGCGCGGCGCCCTGGACCGGGCGCGGGCGCGCGGCGCCGAGGGCGCGCTGCTCGATCTCTACACCGGACTGCTCGAGCTGCAGTCCGACCAGACGCGCGAGGCGGCGCTCTCGCTGGAACGAGCGCGACGCGCGGACCCGCACGCCGTGGAGCCCGTCGCCTCGTACTACGCGTTCCTCGCGTGGCGCAACCTCGACGAGCAGGAGCGCGCCCGGGAAGCCCTGGAGCGCGTGCGCGCCGAGGATCCCGACGGGCCGTGGATCGCCGAGGCCGAGCGCATCCTGGCCCAGGCGGCCGCCCTCGAGCCGCCGCGCTTCTGGGCCGACGCGGAGGCCGGGCTCGAGTACGATTCCAACGTCGTGGTGCGGGGCGCCGGCGTGAGCAACGTATTCATCAACGGCGACGTGGTCTCCGGCAAGCGTGACGGGCTGGGCTACTGGTCGTTCGACGGCGGTGCCGAGCTCTTTCGCACGGACCAGTGGTCGGGCGGCCTGCTCGCCGCCTACACGGGCAACGCCCACTTCGACATCAGCGAGTTCGACGCCCACTACCCCACGGCCGCCGCCTACCTGGACTACGCCCTCGCTCCCGATACCACCCTGCGGGCCCGCTACGACTACGGCTATGCCTGGGTGAACGACGATCCCTATCTGTCGGCCAACACCCTCTCGGGAACCCTCTTCCAGGACTGGCACGAGTACGGGCGCACCGAGCTCACCGTGGCGGGTGCCTGGTACGACTTCAGGTACGACCCGGTGGACCCGCCGTCGCCGTTCCAGCCCCGGGCCATCCAGCGGGACGGCACCCTCGCCAGCGTGGGAGTCCTGCACCGCTACCGGCCCGGCTGGCGCGACCTCGAGCTGCGCGGCGGCTATCTCTTCAACCGCTACGACTCCGAGGGCCGGGAGTTCGACTCCGACCTGCACCGCTTCCTGGCGGGCTTCGACCTCACGCTCCCCGGAACGGTCGGGCTCGACGCGTGGACCGCCTTCACCTACCAGCCCTACGACCGGCCGTCCGTCTACAGCGACGCGCCTTCGGTCGACGCCAAGCACCGGGACCGCATCTGGGACTTCGGCGCCGAGCTGGAGAAGTTCGTCACCGAGAACGTGAGCGTGCTCGCGCGCTATCGATACACCGACACGGGATCCAACACGGACGTCTACGACTACCATCGCCACGTGGTCGGCGGCTACGTGCGGGTCCGCTTCCGCTGAGAGCGAGACGACACATGAGCGACTCTTCCACGACTCCCTTCCTCTCCCAGGCCTCGCCCCCGCCCCAGGCCTCGCCCCCGTCCCCGGCCTCGCCCGGTCGAGCGCCCGGCGGCTCCGTCGCGCTCCGCCGCAGCCTGCAAGCCGTGCTCGTGTGCGCGCTGCTGATGCCCGGCGCCGCGGCGATCGCCCAGAGCGCCACGCCCGTCGGGCGCGTGGTCAGCGTGCGCGGCGCGGCCTACGCGGAGACGCCCGGCGGCGAGCGTCGCATCCTCGAGTGCCGCGATCCCCTCTACGACGGCGAGCGCGTGCTCACCGGGGAAGACTCCGACGTGGGCATCGACGCGGGCAGCTACTACGTGCGGGTGGGCGAGAAGTCGACGGTGGAGGTGGGCTCCCTGGCCTCGGGCGCACCGCGCCTCGACCTGGTGAGCGGCCACCTGCGGCTGATCGACTCCGACGAGGGCGCCGGCGGGTCCGCCGAGCTCGCCACCCCGGGGCTGCGGGTCGCCCGCACGAGCGCCGACCAGGACGCCCTGGTGTTCGCGGAGAAGGCGGGGGTGGTCTCCATGGTGTGCGCGTACGGAAGCGGCCTGGACGTGGAGCGCCGAACCGACCCGACCCTGCGGCTCACGGCGCCCGCCGGCGGCTGCGTGGTCGGCAAGCCGCGCGAGCCCCTCTACACCGCGCCGGCCACGCATCCGCAGCTCGCGGTGCTGATGCGCGACGCCTGCGAGGAGCTGGCGATGACGCCCGTGGCCGGCCGCTTCTCCCCGGACGACGTGGCCCTCGGGCCGGCGTTCGTGGGCGGTGCGGGGGCGGCGCCGCCGCCCATCGCGACCACCTTCGGAAGCGAATCGCTGGTGCTGCCCTGCAGCGGGGGCTGCGGGAAGCCCGCGCCGACTCCCGGCGGTCCCGGGCTGCCCACGAACTTCCCGTTCCTGCCGCCCCAGCTTCCCTGAGCCGTCCCGTCCCCGGGTCACGCTCCGAGCGACCCGGGCACCCCGACGGTCCGGATCCAGTCGCGGTGCGGCTAGAGCCCATCTCACAAACCCCGACCGAGGCAGGCGAGCGAGTTCGGCCCGAGATCGAGGCGCGAAAGCGAAGGCGTCGTGTCGCTACGGCGAGGTTTCGCAACGATGAGATCGGGGCGAAGACGCCGCCTGGCGACCGAGCGGGTTCATGAGATGGGCTCTACGCTCCGGGCTACGCGGACCACACGGGAGACGGCATGACGACGAGCACCGAGGGGCGTCTCGGCAGCGACCTCGCCCTCGCGGCGGGATCCGACGGCGCGGGAGCGCTGCGGGGATACCTCGCGCTCCCGCCCACGGGCAGCGGTCCCGGGGTGATGGTGATCCAGGAATGGTGGGGTCTCGTCGACCCCGTCCGCGACGTCTGCGACCGGCTGGCGCGCGAGGGATTCGTGGCGTTGGCGCCGGACCTCTATCGCGGCGAGGAGACCAGCGATCCCAGCGAGGCCCAGCGCCTGATGATGGACCTCGACGTTCCCCGGGCGTCGGCGGATCTCGACCGGGCGGTGGCGACGCTGCTCGACCACGACGCCGTCGAGGGCTCCCGCGTGGCCTGCATCGGCTTCTGCATGGGCGGACAGCTCGCCCTGCACGCCGGCGCCGGCAACCGGCGCATCGGTGCGGTGGTCGACTGCTACGGCGTCCACCCGAACGTCCGGGTCGACTTCGGGAAGATGCAGGCCGCGGTGCTGGGGGTCTTCGCCGAGAACGACGACTTCGTTCCGCCCGAGGCGGTGCGCCGGCTCGACGACGAGCTGGAGGCCGCCGGGGTCCGGCATCACTTCCAGACGTACCTGGGGGTGGACCACGCCTTCCTCAACGACTCGCGTCCCGACGTCTACGACGCCGCCACCGCGCGCGAGGCCTGGGGCGACATCCTCGCGTTCCTGCGCGCCGAGCTCGGAGCCTGAGCGGGTCGCACCCGCCGGTCGCCGCGGGCGGGCGGCGCGTGTACCCGTACGGAAGGGTGGCGTGGTGCTACGACGCCGTCGCGAGCGCCTACTCCCTGGGCCGCGTCCGCGCCGCCAAGCACGCCCACCTCGCCGAGATCCGAGCGGGAGAGCGCGTCCTCTACGCGGGCGCCGGCACCGGCGAGGAAGCGGTGGCGGCGGCGCTGCGAGGAGCCCGGGTCGCGGCCGTCGACTGCTCGCCGGCGATGCTCGACCGGCTGCGGAGAAGGCTCGAGGCGGCCGGAGCCCACGCCGAGCTGTACCCCCAGGATTTCTTCGCGCATTGCGCGCCCGCCGGCGGCTACGACGTGGTGGTGGCCCACTTCGTGCTGAACGTGTTCTCGCCGGCCGCCATGCGCGGGGCGCTCGCCCATCTGGCGGGGCAGGTGCGCCCCGGCGGCCGGCTGGTGGTGGCGGAGTTCGCGCCGGCCTCGGGGGCGCGCCTCGCCCGAGCGCTGGCGCGGGCCCACTTCCGGCTCGTCGATCTCGTGGGCTGGGCGTTCGGGCTCGCCGCGTTGCACCCGCTCTACGACACCGCGGCCGCGCTCGACGGCCTGGGGCTGCGCGTCACGCGGCGGGATCGGTTCCGCCCCCTGCCCTGGGGCCCGCCGCTCTACGAGTCGTGGACGGCGGTGAAGGAGCGCTGATCGGCGGGCCTCGCCGGGCCATCAGGGGGCCGAATCGTCCGCCGCGGACCCGGAATCATCCGACGCGGAGCCCAAAGCGTTCGACACGGAGTCCGAGCCGTCCGACGCGGACGGAGCTCCGGCGGACGGCTTCGGGGCCTCGGCCCACCGGCGCCGGAGGTGCTGGGCCTGGGCGGACCGCCCGGTCTCCTCGAGCAGGACCGCGTACCGCTCGGCGATGGGCGCCGCACTCCAGCCCGGCATGCTCTCCCCCTTCGCGGCTTCGTCGAGCGCCTGCTGGTAGAGGGATTCGGCCTCGGCGAACTTACCCTGATCGCGCAGGGCGGTGGCGAGGGTGTCGGCGACGGCCGCCAGCGGCTGTCCCTGCGTTCCCTCCTTCTCGAGCATGGACAGAGCGCTGCGCGCGGGCGCTTCCGCGTGCTGGGGCTGGCCCGTCTCCACGAAGAACCAGGCCAGCTCGTTGCGGCTCTGGGCCTGCTGGAACTTCTCCTTGGGAAGCGTGTCCCAGATGTCGACCACCCGGTCGAAGGACTTCTCCGCCTCGGCGGTGCGGCCGCTCTTCTGCTCGAACAGCGCCAGCTCGCGCACGACCCGCGCGGTCGCCGGCTGGTTCGCGCCGACCTTTTCCTCGTAGATGCCGACGATCTCCACGAGCGTCTGCCAGGTCGCGTCGTCCTGGCCCCGGGCGTCCTCCAGCTTCGCGCGGGCCAGCAGGGCGGTGGCGTAGAGGACGCTCTGCTCGCCGGCCGCCGACCGGGCGATCTCCGCGGCCCGATCGACGTGCTCCTGGGCAGCGTCGAGCTCGCCCAGGGCGATGTCCGCCTGGGCAAGCTGGGCGTACACGCCCACCAGGGATTCGTCGTTCGCACCCTTCTGCTCCGACGCGATCGCCAGCGAGAGCTCGAGGGCCTCCCGGGCGTCCTCCGGCCGGCCCTGCATGCTGCGTGTGCTCGCCAGGTCCTGCAGCAGGTCCGCCAGCTCCGGGGTACGCGCCTCGGACGTCTCGCTGCTGACGAAGACGAGCAGCTCCATCACGCGGCCGAAGCCCGTGGCGTCGCCCGCATGCAGGTACGCCTTCGCGAGTCGCTCGAGATTGCTGATGCTCGTTCGCGTCCGCGGGTCGCCGTGTCGGAAGGCGCGGGTCTGGTCGTAGGCGCGGGTGAAGCTGTCCTCGGCTTCGGAGAGCTCGCCCCGCCGCAGGTGGCTGCGGCCGTCTTTCACCAGATCGCTCCACCGCTCGCGCTCGCGGCGCGCCGATGCGAGCACGGGCGACGACGCCGGCGGCCGCGCGCTCGCCGAGCTGCTCGTCGAGGCGGCCGAAGAGCTGCTCGTCGAGGCGGCCGAAGAGCTGCTCGTCGAGGCGGCCGAAGCGGTCTCGTCGGACGGCGACGGCGGCGCCTCGCCGGCGGGCACGGCCGCCGCGCAGCCGGAGAGGAGCGCGGCGGCAAGCAGCAGGATGGTCAGCCGCACGCACGCGGTCGCGGGCGTTCGCTTCGGGACTCGGGCCGGTCGGGTCAAACGCTGGATTCCCTTCTGCCGCCGCTCTCGAGCGGGGTCGCTTCGGATTGTTCGGGGCCTGATCTTACCTCGGATCCTTCGCCCGGCCCGGGTGTGGATCAACGGGGCAGCGGTGTCACCTGCACCTGGATGCGACCGCCGCGCGTGCGCACGGGAAACGTGCGGAGCGGCTTGCTGGCGGGGGGCCTCGTCGCATCACCCGTGCGCAGGTCGAAGCGGGCACCGTGAAGCGAGCACGCCAGCTCGCAGCCCCGAACCTCGCCGCCCGCCAGGCTCCAGGCGGCGTGGGTGCAGCGTTCCGCGACCGCGTAGTAGCGGCCCTCCGCGTGGCAGAGCAGAAAGTCACGCCCAGCCGCGCGGACCGCCACTGCTCGCCCCGGCGGAATCTCGGACGTCGCGCACACGTCCGTGAATGGCAGATCGTCTTCCGGGGCCATGGGCTACGGGCGCAGGAACGCCTGACGCAGGGCATCGCCCGCGTGGGCGACGGCCTTCCTCGCGTCGTCGAGCCGATCGGTCATGCCGAAGAAGCCGTGGAACATGCCGTCGAAGCGGCGCGCGTGGACGGGAACGCCCGCCGCCTCGAGGCGCGCCGCGTACGCCTCGCCCTCGTCGCGCAGGGGATCGAACTCGGCGGTGATCACCGTGGCGGGCGGCAGGCCCTCCAGCTTCTCCGCCCGCAGCGGCGAGGCCAGGGGGCTCCCGCCGGCGGACTCGTCGGGGAGGTAGTGGTGCCAGAACCACTTCATCATCTCCCGGGTGAGGAAGTAGCCCTCGGCGTTGTCCCGGTAGGAGGCCGTCTCGAACGCGCAGTCGGTCACCGGGTAGATGAGCAGCTGGTGGTCGATGCGCGGTCCGCCACGGTCGCGCGCCATCAGCGAGACCACGGCGGCCAGGTTGCCCCCGGCGCTGTCTCCGCCGACCGCGAGGCGCGACGTGTCGAAGGCGGGCGAGGGGGGCTGGTCGGCGACCCAGCACGTGGCCGCGTAGCAGTCCTCGGGGGCCGCCGGGAACTTCGCCTCGGGCGCGAGCCGGTAGTCGACGGAGACCACCGCGCAGCCCCCCGCGTTGGCGAGCGACCGGCACGTCGAGTCGTGGGTGTCGAGGTCGCAGAGGACGAAGCCGCCGCCGTGGAAGTAGACGAGCACCGGATGGGGCCCCTCGCCCTCCGGCGTGTAGATGCGGACGGGGATCTCGCCCGCCGGCCCGGGGACGACCCGGTCCTCGACGTGCGCCACCGGCTCTGCGGGCGCCGACAGCAGCGGCCCGAAGGCCGCGCGCATCGCGTCCGGGGGGAGGCTCCAGACGTCGATGTCCCCGACGGCGGAGAGCTCGTCGAGGATGGTCTGGGCCTGGGGGTGAAGCGGCATGGGGACGGGTCCTCCGGGTTCGGCTCGGCCGGGCCTCTAGGCGGGATCGAGCGCGGCGACGACCTCGTCCTCTTCGGGAAAGCGACCCACTCGGTGCTTCGAGAAGACGAGCCGCTCGTCCTGGTAGACGTCGAAGATGCCCCCGTCGCCTCGGATCAGCTCCGGCGCCACACCGGTCTCCCGCTCGATTCTGGCCGCCAGACTGGTGGCCCGGGGAAGATAGTTTCAGCGCCCGCAGTAGTGGATCGTGACCGTCATGGCGTCGCCTCGCCTCCCGTGCGGGAGTCTAGCCAGCGGGGCATCCTGGGGCGATGACCGCCCGGTCCACCTCGGCAGGCCGACCGGCGGGCGCAGGCGCTTCGGAGCGCGCGGCGGCCCGCTGTGCGGCGCGCATCCGTGAGATCTTCGAGGACGACCTGCAGGCGCCGCCGGGCGTGCTGCACGTGACCGCCGTCTGGCAGGACGCCGGAGGTCGGCTCTTCACCCTGCGTATCGGAGCGAGCACGCCGCGCAGCGCCACCGACGCCTTCGTGCTGGGCGTCGCACGCGCCCGCTGCGACGCCGTCGTCACCACCGGGCGCATCCTGCGGGACGAGCCGGAGGTCCTGCACCGGCTGCCGGACGACCTCGCCGCCTGGCGGCGCCAGCGTCTCGGTCGCCGGGAGCCGCCGCTCACCGTCGTCCTGACCGCGCGGCACGACGTCGATCTCGCGCATCCGTTGCTGGCACGGCGGGCGCTCGTCGTCACGTCGCGGGATGCGGCACCGCGTCTCGTCGCGCGCGTCCGGGAGGCGGGACGCGGCGATGGCATCGAGGTGGTGGGACGGACCGCTCCCTCGCTGCGCGATCTGCTGTCGTTCCTGCGCGAAGAGCGCGGGCTCGCGGACGTCTGCGTCGAGGCGGGACCCGCCACGACCGCGGCCCTCTACACAGAGCCGCCTTGCGTGGACGAGCTGATGCTCTCGGTCTACCTGGGAAGCGCGCTTCCGCGAGGCGTCCGGGGCGGCGCCTTCCTCGGGCCCGGCGTGCTCGAGCGCGTCTTTCCCGAGCCTGAATCGCTTTGCCGCCGCTTCCGCCGTGACGAGCCCGAGAGCGGCCCCTGGCTCTTCTGTCGCCATCGGCGGCTCTCTTCGTGAGCTCCGCTCGCCGAGGCGCAGCCGCTCTTCGTGAGCTCCGCTCACCGAGGCGCAGCCGCTCTTCGTGAGCTCCGCTCACCGAGGCGCAGCCGCTCTTCGTGAGCTCCGCTCACCGAGGCGCAGCCGCTTGCGGTGAGCTCCGCTCACGGGGTGCGGGTGATCGCGAGGATCTCGCTCCCGTACTTGCGCACCAGGGTCGGGCCCATGCCGTTCACGGCCAGCAGCGACTCCTCGTCGCGCGGGGCCTCCCGGGCGATGCCCAGCAGCGCGCGGTCGGTCAGGATGCGGAAGGCGGGCACCCGGCGTCGCTTCGCCTCGCGGCTGCGCCAGCGCTTCAGCTCCTCGACCAGCGCCTTCGGCGCCTCGGCCGCCTCCAGCGCGGCGATCGCCCGGCTGCGTCCGGTGGCAGGACGGCTGCCTCGGCCGCGCGCACCGGATCGCTTCTTCGCCGGTGCGCCGCCGCGCGGGACGTGCAGGGTCGCCACGTCCGCCGCCCGCGCCCGCCGGCCGTCCTGGGTGAGATGGAGGCGCCGGAAGTGGATGGTCTCGCCCTCGCTCTCGAAGGAGTCGGCCTGCTCGTGGACGAGCTGGCCGCGCACCAGGCTTCCGAGCAGCACCTCGAAGCGCTTCCGCTCGAGCCCGTCTCCGAAGAGCAGCCGGTGCAGCCGGCCCTTGCTCTGGCCGTCGCGCTCGCGCAGGGCGTCGAGGATCTGGCACATGATGCGCTGCTCGTCGGCGTCGGCGGGGCGCTCGTCCAGGGCCACGGCGTCTCCCGGCCGACAGCTCGCGCAGTGCCCGCAGGGCTTGCCCGAGTCCGCCTGGTCGCCGAAGTGCCGCACGAGCTGCAGCATGTGGCAGCCGCGGTTCTCCGCGAAGCGCGACACCTCGTCCAGCTGTGCCCGCTTGTGCTCCCGCTGGGCGCGATAGGGTGCCTCCCACGCGTCGGTGCCGCGGGCCACCCGGTCGTCCCCGTCCACCAGCGCCCCGCCGTGGATCCACAGCTTCTCCAGGGCCTTGTCGACGATCTCGGGATCCATGCGCAGTCCCTGGTGAAGCTCCGCTCGGGGCACGGGCGTCGTGCCCAGGGCGCGCTGCACCGTGCGCAGGACGCCCGGGTCGGGGTAGTCCCGGTCGAGGAACCACTCGTGGGTGCGCCGGTCCGCGTAGCTGTGATACAGCACCGCGCGCGAGGGCTTGCCGTCGCGTCCGGCCCGGCCGATCTCCTGGTAGTAGCCCTCGACGCTGGCGGGCAACGCCGTGTGCACCACGGTGCGGACGTCCGCCTTGTCGATTCCCATGCCGAAGGCGATGGTGGCGACGATCACGTCGACCTCGCCGGCGAGGAAGCGCGCCTGCACGCGGTCGCGCTTTGCCGCCGCGATGCCCGCATGGTAGACGGCGGCGGGCATGTGGACCGCCAGTGCGCGGGCGAGGTCCTCGGCCTTCTTGCGCGTCGGGGCGTAGACGATGGCCGGGCGGTGCTCGGACTTCGCGAGCAGCTCGACGGTCGCGTCGTTGCGCGCCCCGGGGCGCAGCTCCACCAGCTCGATGAAGATGTTGTCGCGCCGGAAGCCGTGGATGTGCAGCTCGGCGTCGGGAATGCCGAGCTGCTTCACGATGTCGCGCTGCACGAGAGGCGTCGCGGTGGCGGTGAGGGCGATGATGGGCGTCGGCCGCAGCAGCGGCAGCCGCTCGCCCAGCATGCGGTAGTCCGGGCGGAAGTCGTGGCCCCATTGGGAGATGCAGTGCGCCTCGTCGATCGCCACCAGGCCCGGACGCCGTCGGGCCAGCAGCTCCGGAAAGCCCTGCACGCCCAGGCGCTCGGGCGCGATGAACAGGAAGTCGAGCTGGCCGGCCAGGTAGTCGCTCGTCACCCGGCGCGACTCCGTGCGCTTGCGCCCCGAATGGATGCGCTCGGCCGCGAAGCCCAGCTCCTGCAGCTTCACCACCTGGTCTTCCATCAGCGCGATGAGCGGGCTCACCACCACGGTGGTGCCCGCCCGGGCGATGCCCGGCAGCTGGTAGCAGAGCGACTTGCCCGCGCCCGTGGGCATCACGAGCAGGGCGTCGTGCCCCTCGGTGACCGCCGTGCACACCGCGCGCTGGTGCGGGCGAAACTCCCGGAAGCCGAAGCGGCCGTGCAGCAGGGTGTCGAGCTCGCTCGCCGGCACGGGTCGGGGCGGCGGGCGCACGCGCTGCCGCGCGGGCTCGTCCGCGGCGGTGCGCGCCGTCGGCCCGGTCAGGGAGAGCTGCTGCGGTCCGCCGGCGGGTCGCTCACCGCGCGCCGGCTCGATCCGCTCCCAACCGCCGTCGGGCGGTCCGGGCTCGGTCACCCAGGACGGCTCCTCGCCGGGAGCTCCCTCGACCAGGCCTCCCGGGTCGAAGCAGGGCTCTTCGTCCGGGCCCGGCGGCGGCCCCGGCTCGGGCGCAAGGTGCATCGCAGGGCCCTTTCGGGCCGGCGGTTGCGGGCGCCGGGGGCGTTCCGGTTCGGGCTTCTCGGTCATGGGTGATTCCTCTTGTCCGACGACGCGTTGTACGACGTCCTTCACGTATCGCTCGATGCCGCGCATGAAGTCGTCCAGGCGGCCCTGCCCGCTGCGGATCGCCTGGAGGCGCGCCTCCCACTCGCCGGTCATGCGTGGGCTGCGCACGTCCGGGTGCACCCGGTCGATCAGTGCGATGCCCTTGTGGGTGGCCACCAGGGTCTTCTTGCTGCGGGTCGCGTAGCCGCGCGCGATGAGGGTCTCGATGGTGGCGGCCCGGGTGGCCGGGGTGCCGAGGCCGGTGGCGCGCATGGCGTCGGAGAGCTGCTTGTCGTCCAGGGTGCGGCCGGCCGTCTCCATGCCGGTGAGGAGCGTGCTGTCCGTGAAGCGTCGCGGCGGACGCGTCTTGCGATCGACCACACGCGCGTCCACCACCGAGACGGCCCGACCCGCAGCGAGCCCCGACGGAAGCCGGGGCTCGCGGTCGCCCGCTTCGCCGCGGGCGTCCGGGCGCGCGGACGCGGGCTTGGGGTCGAGCACCTTCCAGCCTTCGCGGTCGACGGTCGTTCCCAGGCTCCGGTAGCGATCGACGATCTCGCGGGGCGCGCTGCTCTCTCGCTCCGGTGCGGCCGCGTCTGCGACGCCCGACTCGACGACCTCGCTGACGACGGCCGTGACGACCTCGCTGACGACGGCCGTGACGACCTCGCTGACGACGGCCGTGACGACCTCGCTGACGACGGCCGTGACGACCGTAGTCGTCGACCAGACGTGATCCGGGTGCCAGGCGGCCAGCAGCCGGCGGCAGACGAGATCGTAGATGCGGGCCTCGTCGCGCGTGAGGGACACGCCGTCCGGACGCTTCGGTGTCGGGATGATCGCGTGGTGGTCGGTCACCCGGGCGTCGTCCACGAAGCGCGGGCCCAGGGGCCGCTCGCCGGTTCCGGGAGCGAGGTGCCCCGCGTACGGCTCCTGGATGGCGCGCACGATGGCGCCGAGGTCCGCCGCCACCGTGCCCGAGAGGTGACGGCTGTCCGTCCGCGGGTAGCTCAGCAGCTTCTTCGATTCGTAGAGCGACTGCGCGACGTCCAGGGTGTGCTGGGCCGAGTATCCGAAGAGGCGGTTCGCGTGGCGCTGCAGCTCCGTGAGATCGTAGAGCGCGGGCGGCGACATGCGGCGCTGACGCGCGTCGACGGACTCGACCCGGGCCCGGCCCGTGCGCGCCCGCGCCGCGATGCGCTCCGCCTCGTCGCCTTCGGCCGGCAGCCGCCGCGCGAGCGCCTCCGCCTCCGCGGCGTCCTCCGGCCGGGCGTCGCCCGCTCCGGCTCGCGCGGCCCCTCCGGCTCCGGACCGGCGGAAGTACACGCCCTCGTACTGCGGCGGTCCGTCGGCTCCGCCGGCGCCGGGCGCGGTCTCGAGGGCGAAGCGCGCCACCACCTCCCGGTAGTCCTCGGGCACGAAGTCGCGGATCGCCTTCTCGCGCTCCACCAGCATGGCCAGGGTGGGCGTCTGGACGCGGCCGACCGAGAAGGTCTCGTCGCCGGTCAGGGTGTAGGCCCGGGAGAGATTCATGCCGACGAGCCAGTCCGCGCGGGAGCGGCCGCGGGCCGCGTCGGCCAGACCGTCGTACTCCCGGGCGTCGCGCAGGCTCGCGAAGCCCCGGCGGATGGCCTCCTCGGTGAGCGACGACACCCACAGGCGCTTCACGGGCTTGTCGACGCCGGCGGCCTCGTAGATGTACCGGAAGATGAGCTCTCCTTCGCGCCCGGCATCCGTCGCGCAGACGATCTCGCGGACGTCCGGGTCCCGCAGCAGGCGCTTCACGGTCTGGAAGCGGTCGCGCGTTCGGGCCACCACCTCGAGGGGCCAGACCTCGGGAATCATCGGCAGCGCGCTCTTCCGCCAGCGCTTCCACTCCGGACGGATCTGGTGCGGCTCGGCGAGGGCGACGAGATGTCCCACGGCCCAGGTCACCGCATAGCCGTTGCCGGTGAGGACGCCGTCGCCGCGGGTGCGTGCACCCAGCACGCGCGCGATGTCGCGTGCCACCGAGGGCTTCTCCGCCAGGACGGCGATGGTCATGCCAGCTGCGATCCCGTGCGAGCGGGCGAGCGCGTGGGAGCGCGCCACCGGACTCGCCTCGTGTGTCCGCCCGCTCGGCCAGGACGCCGCGCGGGATGGGGGGGACCGCCGGGGAGCTCCTACCCTAGCCCGGATCCGTCAGGAGCGCTGTGCTGCCCTCGCGACGAGCTTCATGAATGATCCGGGCTGGCGCAGCTCGTCGCCTCGGATCAGCCGTTGCGGGCCGTGTCGGCGCGGTCGTTCGCCTCGGCGAGCACCCGGGCCTCGGCGAAGTGCACCACGCCGAAGAGGAGCGTGTTCAGCAGCTCCATGCCCAGGGGGCGCCCGGTGCGCTGCAGGGTGCGGAAGAAGAATCCGCACTCGACGAGATGCACGGTGGCCAGCACGAAGAAGAGGGTGCGTCCCGCGCTGCCGAAGCTCGTGTCCGGCGGGAACAGGAAGCCCGCCGCGCCGAGGAACCAGGTGACGAGCACCAGCAGCTTGAAGAGGAGCGTGAGGGACGCGTTGGGCATGGAGACCTCCGGTGGAGCGCTCGATCGTAGCAGCGCGCCCGGGGCCCCGCGGATGGAATTCAGGCGCGCTGGGCCGACCGCGAGCCGCGCCGGGGTGCCAGGCAGGCCACGACTCCGGCAACCAGCAGGAGCCCCGTGCCGGGCTCCGGAATCGGGACCGGGTCCGCCCCGGCCTCGCCCACGAGGAAGATCAGATCGTCGTAGTCGGCGTCCGTCCAGTCCTCCCAGGCGAGCAGGTGGGCGTTCCGGAGCTCCAGGTCGCCCTCGTCCGTGTGGACGCTGACGGTCTGGCCGAAGTGGAAGGAGGCGAGGTGGCCGAAGTGGAACGATGGACGGTGGTGGCGGGAGCGGGAGGCAGCGCGGTCGAAGCTCGAGCCGTGGTCGAGCTCCGAGCGACCGTGGAAGGTGTTCTGGCCGCGGCGCCCGGTGCTGGAGAGCCAGAAGCCGACGTCCTGCACCGAAGCCTCGTCGTGGAACAGGTACTCCGCGTCGAAGACCGGCCCGAGCATCTCGTTGCCCGACACCGAGCCGTAGAGGGTCAGCTTGCCGTCGCCGGTCTCGGTGTCGCGGTAGAGGCCGAAGTAGTTCGAGTTGCCGGCACTCGTGCTGATGGCGATCGCCACCGAGCCCATGCCGCCGTGCCACAGCTCGCCGTCCCAGGCGCCGCTGTCGTCCGGGCCCGCCCAGGCGGCGAGGTCGGCGCTGTTGGCCAGGCTGTTGCCGGAGAGGGCGTTGAAGACTTCGTAGAGCGCGGGGCCGCCGGCCACGTCGGAGACGGGCAGGGCCGGCGAAGCCTGCGCGGCGCTCGCGGCCAGCAGCGATGCGGCCAGCACGCCGTACGAGCAGGAGAGCCGGAGCAGCAGCGTTCGCAGTCGGGTTCGCATCGGGGGCTCGGTCCTTGCCGGGCAGTCGCTCGATCCGGGATCCGCGTCCCGGGCGCCAGCAACCGCAGTTCGGGAATACGTGGTTCGCCGAACGCTGATGTGTCAGGCCCCCACTCGATGACAGCGCCCTGCCGGTCCGTCGGCGCCGGGGCCCCGGGGATCTCGCCCCGAGACCCACCCCGAGCCCCAGAAGACGGCCCGAGCCCCAGAAAGCGGCCCGAGCCCCGGAAAGCGGCCCGAGCCCCAGAAACAAAACGCCCGGAGCGCCGACTGGCGCTCCGGGCTTCCCTGGGAAGGGGATGTTTCTGTTCGGGGAGTGGCTTCGCGGGGGCCGGGGTGTCAGAAAAAAGCGCGCCCGGCGAGAATTCTTCTACGCGGGGGCCGCGGGCCCGGGGGTGTCGGGGCCGAAGACCCGGGCCACGGACTGCCACACGAAGTCCTTGGCGAAGATCACCCAGAGCACGAACGGGACGCTGTCGCAGAGAGCGTTCGCGGGAACGATCCGGACGAAGCCCTGGCGGGTCATGGCCGCGCCGTCGGCCTGGTGGGCGGTGCTGGCCACGTATACGAACACGACGTGGACGGCGAAGATCACGACGAAGCCGATCGCGGTGCCCACCACCCTCCGCCGCAGGGAGAGCCGCGGGGTCACGATCATCAGGATCAGGAAGGGCAGATAGTTGATGAAGCGGTCGCGGGCGCCTTCCGGGACCACCTCGGTGAGCCCCAGCAGGCCGTAGATCGGCATGGAGAGGTGCAGGAAGAGCGCCCCGTACGCCTCCTTTCCCCAGGTGATCCAGAGCCAGGTGAGCGGCGCGCTGACCGCCACGATCTTAAGCAGGGTGAGCAGGACCCTCATCTCTCA
Source organism: uncultured delta proteobacterium (assembly GCA_963822965.1). Taxonomy (GTDB): domain Bacteria; phylum Myxococcota_A; class UBA9160; order UBA9160; family UBA4427; genus JAJDAN01. Next base: position 89,443 of record CAWGJT010000015.1, on the reverse strand, counting down.
CCACCTTGAAGATCCAGAGCAACCAGACCGACGTGATCATCAGGATCAACGTGGCCTGCCAGAAGTAGAGGTGCATGAAGTCGAAGATCGCGGGGTGGAAGCGACCGACCCACAGCAGGAAGGCGATGCGGGCGACGTTCGTCGCGTAGAGCAGCGGGGCGCCCATGCCGATGCCGATCGCCTTCTTCACGAGGCTCGTGGGGAACGCCAGCACCGCGGCGGCGTAGATCAGCATCTCGTAGAGGCCCGTGCACTCCTCGATGATCTCCACCGCGAAGCCGCCGAAGATCACCATCTTGCCCTTCTGCTGCACCTTGTCGGAGAAGGGCTCGAAGACGGCGGCGCTGAGAGTGGCCGTCGCCCGGGTCATCCAATCGACGGCGTCCGAGTAGCGCAGGCTCACCTTCGGATAGAAGAAGGCGAGGGCCGCGAGGAAGACGAGGAAGAGCACCACGAAGCGGTTCGCGGGGTTCCGGAAGGCGGCGTGCGCGCGGGCGAGCAGACCGGGCCGGGGCGGCCCCGGCGTTGCGGGACGCGGGTCGGCTTCGCTCTCGTCGGAGTTCGTCGGGTCGTTTTCGGCGGGCATCGCGGTCGCTTGCTCGGTCGACGGGGCTTCCGGTCTCCCGAGAGGGGCAGCAGTCTACCACGCCCGTCCCGGAGGGCTGCCGGGCGCGGTCGTGGCTCCTGGGAGTTCGCCCGGGCGGGCGGATGGTGACGAAATCGGCCGCGATCGGATCAGGCGAGATCTCTTGCCAGACGGATGCCCGAGAACTGCCAGCGCGTTTCCGGCTGGAAGAAGTTGCGGTAGCTCGCCCGCACGTGGGAGCGAGGCGTCACGCACGAGCCCCCGCGCAGGACGAGCTGGTTGCACATGAACTTCCCGTTGTACTCGCCGACGGGTCCGCTCGGGGCGCGATAGCCGGGATAGGCCACGTAGGGGCTGGCCGTCCACTCCCAGACGTCGCCGAAGAGCTGGCTCTCCGCCTCGGGTCGCGCCTCGCTCGCCCGCGGATGCAGGACGCCGGACTCCACGAAGTTGCCCTGCAGGGGCTGGCCGTGCGCCGCGACCTCCCACTCCGCCTCGCCGGGCAGGCGGGCGTCCGACCAGCGCGCGAAGGCGTCCGCCTCGTAGAAGCTCACGTGGGTGACGGGCTCGTCCGCGTAGACGCGCCGCGGGCCGTGCAGGGTGAGGAGCTGCCAGTCGCCCCCCTCCGGCTCGCGTTCCCAGTAGCCGGGTGCCCGCCAGCCCTCCCGGCACACCGTGTCCCAGCCGTCGGAGAGCCAGAGCTCGGGGCGCTCGTAGCCGCCGTCGTCCATGAAGGCCCGGTACTCGCCGCAGCTGGCCGGCCGGGACGCCAGCGCGAAGGCTTCGAGGTAGACGGGATGCCGCGGCCGCTCGTTGTCGAACGCGAAGCCGTCCCCCGCGTGACCGGTCTCGAAGAGCCCCGCCTCGTGCTCGAAGAAGCGCAGGGGCGAGAGCGGCGGCGGGTTCGCACGCGGACGCGGCGCGCGATACGCCGGGCGCAGCGGATTGCCCGAGAAGGCGTGCTTGATGTCCGTGAGGATGAGCTCCTGGTGCTGCTGCTCGTGGTGGATGCCCAGCTCGAGCAGTCCCCGGATCTCCCGGGACAGGCGTCCCTCGGCCAGCTCGCGCTGGACGGCGTCGTCGACGTGACGCCGGTAGGCCATCACCTCCGCCACGCTCGGGCGCGACAGCAGCCCGCGCTCGGGCCGGGCGTGCATGGCGCCGACGGTGTGATAGTAGGAGTTGAAGAGGTAGCCGAAGCGCGGGTGGAAGGGCGTGTAGTCCGGGTCGAGCGAGGCCAGCACGAAGGTCTCGAAGTACCAGCTCGTGTGCGCGAGATGCCACTTGGTGGGGCTCGCGAACGGGGACGATTGCAGGCACTGGTCTTCGGGCGAGAGCGGCTCGGCCAGCTCTTCGGTGGCGGCCCGCACCCGGACGTAGCGCTCCAGCAGGGCCGGTGCCTCGAGGGGCAGGCGGGCGCTCGCCTCGACCTGCGGCAGGGATCCGCGCCGGGTGCCGTCGTCGTCTGCGCGCCTGGCGTTCGTCATCCGGCTCCCCCCGCTCGCTCGGCCCGGCCCGTCCACAGGCTCGAACCGATGAACGAGGTTCGGATCGGCGCGGTGGGGTGTCAAGTGCGGCACGCCGCGCGCGGCTCCGGAGGGCGCAGGACGGGCTCCTGCTACGTTCGCCCCATGATCCGCCTGGTCGGGCGCGTCCTCGCCGGCACCGCGAGCCCGCCGCCGTGCCTCGCCTGCGCCCTCGCCCTCGTCGCGCTCGCCTGCGGCGACGCCACCTCCGTGCGAGCGCCCGTGGGGGACGGCGCGGACGTCGCCCGACAGCTCCGCGCCGTCGCCCGCTTCGTCGACCGGGGCGTGGGCGTGGAGCCCGAGTCGGCGACCCTCGGGAACGAGACGCGCTACGTGCTGCGCGCGTTTCCGCCGCTCACCCTGATCGCGGAACGCGAGCAGGACGTTCCCCGCAACGGCAGGCTCTTCCTCGAGATCCCGCTGCCCGGTCTGGAGGTGGACGCCGAACGCATCGCCCTGCGCGCGTACGTGCAGCGCATGCCGCTCGAGCGGGGACGCGGACACCGGCCGCCGCCGCGCTGGCATCCCCTGCCGCCGATCATCGGGCGCATCGAAGGCAAGGGGGAGCAGGCCGTCGCGCTGGCCCTGTTCGACGGCGGTCCCGTGGCCGGGCGAAGCATCCGGCTGCGGGTGCACGGCACCGTCGTGCCGCGGGTGGTGCCGGTCGAGGAGACGCAGCCCCTGGAGATTCCGGCGGCGGCGACCCTGGCGCTCGGCTTCGGCGTCCTCGAGCCCGCCTGGCCGCAGGGGCCGGTGCGCTTCCGCGTGGAGGCGTGTCGGGACGGCGATTGCGAGCCGCTGCTCGAGGAATCGCTCGATCCCCGCCAGGCGGGTGGCAGACGCTGGCAGGACCGGACGCTGTCGCTCGCGTCGCTCTCGGGAAGGACGGTCTCGTTCCGCTTCGCCGCGCGCCCGGACTCCCAGGCGCTCGGCGCCTTCAGCCTGCCGGTCTGGTCCAACCCGACGGTGCTGGCCCCGGCGCCGTCCTCCGGGATGAATCTCCTGCTCGTCTCCCTCGATACCCTGCGCGCGGACCATCTGCCGACCTACGGCTACGGGCGCGACACCGCGCCGTTCATCGACCGCGCGCTGGCCCGGCCCGGGGTGGTCTTCGATCGGGTCGTCACGGCCGCCACCACGACGGCGCCCTCGCACATGACGATGTTCACGTCGCTGCTTCCGTCGGTGCACGGCGTGCGCAGCAACCGGGCCTTCGAGCCGTTGCCGGGCAGCGCCGAGACCCTGGCCGAGGTGCTGCGCGCACAGCGGGTGGCGACGGGCGCCGTCCTCGAGGTCGGCGCCATGTCGCGCCCGCTGGGCTTCGGGCGCGGCTTCGCAGAGTACAGCGAGATCGGCGCCCACGGGCCGGGCGCCCCGACGACGGTGGGACACATCGAGGCGACCCTCGCCCGGGCGGAGGCGTGGCTCGAGCGGCACGCCGCCGAGCGGTTCTTCCTCTTCGTGCACAGCTATCAGGTGCACACGCCGTACGCGCCGCCCGCGGCCTACGCGGATCTGTTTCGCGAGCCGGCCCCGGGCGTCTCCCTCGCGCCCGGGCTTCCCAGCGACTGGCACCCGGATCGCTACGATCGCGAGATCCGCTACAGCGACGATCGCCTGGCCGACTTCTTCGGGCGGCTGGAGGCGCGCGGCTGGCTCGACGACACGCTGGTCGTCTTCACGTCCGACCACGGCGAGGGCTTCCTCGAGCACGGCTATCTCGGCCACGGTCCGGACATCCACGACGAGGTGCTGCGGGTTCCGCTCGTGTTCCGCGGGCCGGGCGTTCCCGGCGGCCGCCGCGTCGACACCCCGGTGGGTCTGGTCGACCTGATGCCCACCCTGCTCGAGCTGATGGGGGCCCCGGCGCCGGCCGGCATCGAAGGCCGCAGCTTCGCGGGGCTCGTCCGCGGCGACGCGCCGGACGCCGGCATCCCGCCGCGTCCGATCTACAGCGAGGCCTGGGGAGGCGCCGGCTTCGGTCGCGGGGCCGCCGCGCGCATCGTGCCGCCCACGTTCAGCGTGCGCCTGGGCGACCGCAAGCTCATCCGCTTCCGCGGCCCCGACGGTCCGCGCTACGCCTACTACGACCTGGCGAGCGACCCCGGCGAGGAGCACGACCTCTACGCCGCGGATCCCGAGGCCGTTCGGGACCTGCGCGAGCTGCTGGACGGCTACGAGGCGCGAACGGCCGCCCGCGCCGCGGCCCTGCAGCGGGCCGCCCCGGTGGTGGTCGGGCCGCCGGACGAGGGGCTGCTCGACCCCGAGCGCGAAGCCCAGCTCGAGGCGCTGGGCTACTTCGGCCCGGTCCCGGAAGCGGGCGCCGGACCCGGCTCGGCCGCCGCGCCGACGGGGGAGGGCGGCTCCGTCCCCCCGCATCCGACCGGATCTCCAGCGGGTTCTCCGTGAGCGATCCGTCACCGAGCCCACGCCGGAGCCCGGCCCGTGTCAAAACCGCGTCACGGAATGGGCTGAATTTCTCCGCCTTCTGCGAAAACGACCCGTTTCTGTCACCAAACCGTCGCAATCGCAGGAGTAGCATGCGCCCCCGTGAACGTCCGGCTACATCCGGGCAACGAATGGGGGGGACCCGTGTTGCAGAACCGAGTCGTGCGAACCATCGCCTTGCTCGTGTCACTCTCGACCGTCGCCGTGTCGCAGGTGGCTGCGGCCGAGGAGAAGTCTCTCGAGGACCTACTGCTCGAGAAGGGGGTCATCACCGCGGAGGAGCGGGACGGCCTGAAGGAGGACGCTCCGGCGCCCGTGTCCGCCGCGGCCGCCGAGGAGGAGCCGAAGGCCGACGAGGGGCCGGACTTCAAGGTTCGCGTGAACCACAAGGGGCTGGCGATCGAGTCCGCCGACGGCGCGTTCGTGTTCGCGTTCGGCGGTCGCCTGCAGACGGACGCCGCGGTCTTCATCAACGACCGCACGCAGCTCGGCGACGGCATCGAGATCCGGCGCGCGCGCATCAAGTCCTACGGCACCGTCTACAGCGACTGGAACTACAAGCTCGAGGTGAACTTCGACACCAACTCGGAGGTCTCGATCACCGACGGCTGGCTGCGGTACGCGGGCTTCAAGCCCTTCACCGTCACCATCGGCCACCAGAAGGTGCCGTTCGGCCAGCAGTCGATGACGAGCTCGAACTTCCAGGTCTTCCAGGAGCGCGCCCTGCCCGACGCCTTCATCGACAACGACGAGGAGGGTCGCCGGCGCCTGGGCGTCGTCCTCGGCTCGTACGGGGAGCACTGGAACGTCTACACGGGCTTCTTCGGTCAGGGCGTCTCCAGCGCGGGCTCGAAGAACAGCGACTGGGGCGCTGCGGGCCGCGCGGTGTGGGCGCCGATGGCGGAGAAGACGAAGGTGCTCACCTTCGGTGGCTCGCTCTACTACCGCAACTTCGAGAGCGCCAGTGAGCTCGAGTATTCGGATCGTCCCGAGGCGCACCTCGCGGGCGCGAAGCTCGTGGACACCGGCGAGCTCGTGAACGCCAACGAAACGCTGCAGTGGGACTTCGACACCTCGCTGGTGCTGGGCCCGTTCCACGCACAGGGGGAGTTCACCGCCGCGGAGGTCACCCTCGGCAACGCGCGCAACCCGGAGTTCTACGGCTGGTACGTCCAGACGGGCGTCTTCCTGACCGGGGAGTCGCGCAACTACGACGTGAAGAGCGGGAGCTACAAGGGGGTCACGCCGCTGCACGCGTACGGCGCCTGGGAGCTGGCCGCCCGCTTCAGCAGCATCGATCTCCAGAGCAACGGTGTGCAGGGCGGTCGCGAAGACGACGTGACCTTCGGCGTCAACTGGTGGGTGAACCCGAACATCCTGTTCCGCTTCAACTACATCTTCGGCGACGTCTCGCCCAACAGCGCGATCACCTTGAACGGCCGCAACGAGCAGACGCACGCCTTCACGGGTCGCGCCCAGATCGTCTTCTAGTGTCCTGAGTCAGAAGTTCGGCGTCGGATCCGCTCGATGGCAGCGGGTCTCGATCGCACCGAGGCCGCCCGGTCGACGCCGGCTCTCCGCCGCCTCGCCCCGATCCGTCACGGCGATCGGGGCGAGGCCAGGCGGGCGAGCGCCGTTGCGAGCACCTGCTGGAAGCGCGGCCACAGGGCGTCCATCCAGTCCGGGGCCTCGTCCGCGAAGGCGGCGCGCACGGCGGAGCGGATGGCCGGGGCGTCGGGCCCGCTGGGATCGCCGTGGCCGTGCAGCCAGGCGTCGGCGCGCAGGGCCATCAGCACGGCGATCAGCTCGGTGGTGCCGTACTCGATCGCGATGGCCGTCACCTCCGTGTGGGGCAGCCAGTCGGGGAGCCTTGCGACCCACTCGCCCGTGAGCAGCGCCGAGACGGATTCCCCGGTGGCCAGCACCTTGAGGTCGTCGCCGTACCAGGCCCGGGCCCGCTCGCAGGCCGGGCTTCCGGGCGCCTCGGAGCAGAGCAGCTCCCCGTGGCCGCGGGGTCCGAGGCCGGTGTGGAGGTCGATCACGGCGATCCGTTCGGCGCGGGCGAGATCGCGGCTGCACAGCTTCCGGAGCTCGCGATGAGACCACGACGGCGCCGTGCCGCCGTAGAAGATCCCGGCGGGATGCGTGTACTGCCCCGAGCTCACGACCTCCTGCATGCGCTCCATGCCGACCCGTCCCGCGAACTCGAGCAGCGCCTGCAGGCTGCGGGCCTGGGTGTCCGCATCCCAATGCTCGGGCACCAGCAGGTCGGCGACCTCCGCGTAGCCCGGGTTCTCGGGCAGCGGGGCCCCGAAGTCGACGAAGTTGCGGTTCAGGTCGACGTTGTCCTCGTTCACCCGGCGGGTCCAGGCGAATCCGTACGGGTTCAGGGCGTGTACGAGCAGTGCCGCCGTGCCGGCGGGAAGGCCGGGCTCCGGACCCGAGCGCAGCCAGGTCGTCTGCAGGGCCGAGCCCGCAAAGCCCTCGACGCCGTGGGTAGCCGAGACGATCACGGCCACCCGGCGCGCGTCGTGGCTTCCGAGCCAGGCCGTGTCGAGGAAGAGCGCCTCGCCGTCCGGGCCTCGGGCAGGGTGAGGCTCGTGGTGGAGCTCGGCGCCCGCATCGGTGGCCGCCGCCAGGAAGGCGGCCCGGGCCTCGGTGTAGTCCCCGGCCAGGCGCTCGATCGACGTCATGGGTGGCGCTCCCGCGGATGTGCCGAGCGGACCATAGCGGCCGCTCCGGGGCGGGCCGCGCTCGGTCTTGACGCACCCGCTCGTTTTCGACATGATTGTCGATATCGACAGACATGACGAAAACCCGCGACGGGCGGCGGTCGCGGGGAGTCATGGGAAGCCACGGGAAGCCAAGGGAAGCCAAGGGAAGCCAAGGAAGAGAGCCGACGGAGCCCGCATGCCCAAGCAGGTCGACGCCAGCGCCCAGCGCGAGGAGATCCGGCGCGCCGCCCGCCGCGTGTTCGCCCGCAAGGGCATCCCGGGCACGGGCCTCGCCCACGTGGCCCGGGCCGCCGGCATGGGGCGCTCGAGCCTCTATCACTACTACCCCGACAAGGACGCCCTGCTGCGCGACCTGGTGGCGGAGGCGCTCGCCGGCGAGCGCGCGCTCTTCCACGCCTGCCTCGCGGGCGACGATCCCGTGGCCCTGCGCGTCCAGCGCCTGGTGGACGGCTGCGTGGCGCTCTTCGACGACTGGGCCTCCCTCGGCCGGCTCTTCATCGACCTGCGCATGGGGGACGGCGTCCGCTTCCGGAGCTTCTTCCGCGAGATCCGCGACGAGCTGGCCGGCGTGCTGCGCGAAGGGCAGGCACGCGGCGAGGTGGCCGCGGACGCGGATCCGTTGCTGGCCGCCGCCACCCTGATCGGCGCCATCGACGGGCTGCTGATCCAGCACTTCCTCGACCCCAGGGCGTTCGACGCCGACGCGCTCCGGCGCGAGCTCGGTCGCATCGCCCGCCGGGCGGTGGCGCCATGAGCTCTCTCGCCCTCATGCGTTGGCTCGAAGGCTCGCCCGAGCGTTACGACGCCGGCATGCGGGCGATCACCCTGGGACGGGTCACCGCGCTGCACGATGCGGTGGCCCGGGAGGCCGCCCCGGAGCCCGGGGCGCAGGTGCTCGAGGTGGGCTGCGGGACCGGCGCCGTCACCCGCCGCCTCGTCGAGCGCGGCGCGCGGGTGACGGCTCTCGACCAGAGCGCCGGCATGCTGGAGCAGGCGCGCCGCCGCCTGGCCGCGCTGGGCCCCGACGCGCTCGCCCGGGTCCAGTGGCTCGAGCGGACGGCGTCGGAGATCGACGCCCTGCCGCGGGGCGGCTTCGACGCGGTGGTGCTCTCGCTCTGCCTGTCGGAGATGTCCGGCGACGAGCAGCGCTACGTGCTCGCCCGGGTGCGCGAACGCCTGCGGCCCCGGGGCCGGGTGGTGGTGGCGGACGAGGTGATCGCCCGCGGCGGCGGGCGCCTGCTCCAGGTGCTGGGACGAGCGCCCCAGTGGCTGTTGGGGTGGCTGCTGGCGGGGTCCGTGTCGCGTCCCGTCGCCGACCTGCGCGGCAAGCTCGAGGCGGCGGGCCTCCTCGTGCGTCGCCAGCGGGGCTGGCTCGCGGGCAGCCTGGCCCTCTTCGTGGCGACCGCGCCGGAACCGGACGACCCACAGCCCGGGGCAGACGGAGGCAGCCAGCCGTGACGTCACTCGTGAAGGACGTCCTGCAGACCGCGTTCCGCATGGTTCCCTGGCCCACGGAGCCCGGGCTGCGCGCCATCGGCAGTCCGGGACGCCAGAGCCCCGTGCTGCTCACGGCCAACTACGACCTCACGGTTCGCCGGCTCACCCGCGCCCTGCGCGGGCTGGACGCCTGGCTGCTGGTGGCGCCGGCCCACGGCATCAACGTGTGGTGTGCGGCGGCCGGCGGACACCTCACCAGCCACCAGGTGGTGACGGCCCTCAAGACCTCGGGTATCGACGAGCGCGTCGATCACCGCGACCTCGTCGTTCCCCAGCTGGCGGCGACCGGCGTCGAGGGCCTCGACGTCTACCGCCGCAGCCACTGGCGGGTGCGCTTCGGCCCCGTACGCGTCGACGACATCCCGGCCTACCTGGCTTCCGGGGGCGAGAAGACCGACGCCATGCGGCGGGTATCGTTCGGCCTGCGCGAGCGGCTGGAGATGGCCGCGGCCTGGGCGTGCCCGACCGCGATCATCGTCGCCGTCGCCGCGCTCTTCCTGCGGCCCGCGTGGACACTCCCGCTGGTGGCGCTGTGTGGGGCCCTGGCGGTGGCGGTCTTCACGGTCCTCGACCGTCTGCCCGGCGCCGGACGCTTCTGGCTCACGGGCGCGGGGGCCCTCGCGTCGCTCGCGTGCGTCGCGGCGGTGGGCGGCGGTACGCCCGCGCTGGCCGCGGCCGTGCTCGCGCCCGCCGGCTTCGTGGCGCTCCTCACCTTCGACTATGCGGGCAGCACGCCCCTCGAAGGCAGCGGCCACTTCGACGGGCAGGACTGGCGCATCACCCTGGACGTGGACCGCTGCGCGGGCGTGTACCGCTGCTGGGAGGTGTGTCCCGAGGCCTGCTTCGAGAAGGTCCCCGGGGAGGCCAAGGTCGCGCTGGCCCACGACGAGCGCTGCGTGCGCTGCGGCGCCTGCGTGGTGCAGTGCCCGAAGGACGCGCTCCACTTCGAGGACGGAGCGGGATCGCGCATCGAGCCGGAGACGATCCGCCGCTTCAAGCTGAACCTGCTGGGCCGCCGCTCGGTGCACGTGGCCCCGGGCGAGGCGTTCGTGGAGGCGCCGGCGGAAGCCGGAGGCCCGGAGGCGTCGTGACGAGCGGGCCGCGATCTCAGCCGACGAGGGCCGCGTCGTCGGGGTAGCTGCCGTCTTCGGGGTGGGCTGCTCGGTGCAGGTCTGGGACCTGCTGGGGGTCGATCGCGGCTCCTAGTCGAGGCGCTTGCGGAAGCGCAGGGTGGCCAGGGCCATGGTCACCGCGAAGAAGATGCCCAGGGGCCACAGGTCCCGATCCACGTCCGCGAGCGTCGCGCCGCGCAGCATGATGCCCCGCACGATGCGCACGAAGTGGGTGAGCGGGAACGCCTCGGCGAGCCACTGGGCGGCCCGGGGCATGCCGTCGAACGGGAACATGAACCCCGAGAGCAGGATCTGGGGCAGGAAGGTGAAGAACGTCAGCTGGAACGCCTGGAACTGGGTCTGCGCCAGCGTGGAGATGAGCAGCCCCAGCCCGAGGGTGGCGGTCACGAAGATGAGGCTTGCCGCGTAGACGTCGTAGAAGGGACCGCGCACGGGCACGTCGAAGAGCAGGACGCCCATGCCCACGATGAGGGTCACCTGCAGCATGCCGATCACCATGTAGGGCAGGATCTTCCCCACCATCAGCTCCGGCGTGCGGATCGGCGTGGTGATGAGCAGCTCCAGGTTCCCGCGCTCGCGCTCGCGCACGATGGCCACGGCGGTGAAGAGGGTCATCGTCATGGTGAGAATGACGCCCACGAGGCCCGGCACGATCTGCACCGGCGAGCGTCGCTCGGGGTTGTAGTAGGCGCGGACCTCGAAGGCCGAGCCGTCGCTCGCGACGGGCCGGTCCCGGGGCACCGGCAGCTCGGCCAGGCCGCGCGCCGCGGACAGCACCACCGGGTCGCTCCCGTCCACCAGCAGCTGCGCCACCGGTCGGTCGCCCCGGGCCACCCGGCGCTCGAAGTCGTAGGGGATGAGGATCCCCACCACGATCTCGCCTCGGCGCAGCAGATCCTCCAGCCCGGCCGCGGTGTGGGCCGTGGCGACGACGTCCACCACCTGGCTCGCCGCCGCGTCGGCGGCGAAGATCCGCGATCGCTGGGTGGCGGCCAGGTCGGCGACGCCGGCGCGGAGGTGGCGCACGTCCTGGTTGATCGCGTAGCCGAAGAGCAGCAGCTGCATGATGGGAACGCCGAACACCATGCCGAAGGTGAGCCGGTCGCGTGAGAGCTGCAGCGCCTCCTTGCGCACCACCGCGAGGATGCGGCCGAGCGACCGGATCACCGCTCGGCCCTCCGGGTGGTGGCGACAAAGACGTCCTCGAGGCTGGCGGGGGTGGCCTCCACCGAGGCGGTGACGTCCGCCCGGGCCAGGGCCTTCCGCACCCGTCCGGCGGGATCGTCCAGGTTCGGCTCGAGCAGCGCGTGCAGGCGCGTCCCCAGCTGCGCGACGCTCATCACCTCCGGCATGTCGTCCAGCACGCTGTGTGCGGCGCGCAGGGCTTCGGTCTCGATCTCGATCACGCTTGCGTCGATGTCCTCCATCAGGTCGCGGGGCGCGCCCTCGGCGACGAGGCGGCCCCGGTCGAGGATGGCCAGCGCGTGGCAGCGCTCGGCCTCGTCCATGTAGTGGGTGGAGACCAGGATCGTGGTGCCGCGGTCGGCCAGGGCGAAGAGCGACTCCCAGAAGTCGCGCCGGCTCTGGGGATCGACGGCGCTGGTGGGCTCGTCGAGGAAGAGCAGGTCGGGCTCGTGGATGGTCGTGGCGGCCAGGGCCAGCCGCTGTCGCTGGCCGCCCGAGAGGGTGCCGGCGCGCTGCCGGGCCTGCTCCTCGAGCCGATACTCGGCGATCAGCTCGCGGGTTCGTTCGTGCCGACGCGCCCGGGGCAGCGAGTGGATCTCGCCCATGAAGTCCAGGTTCTCGAGAACCGTCAGATCCTCGTAGAGCGAGAAGCGCTGGGTCATGTAGCCGATGGAGCGGCGCAGTCGCTCGGCCTCCCGGGGAATCTCGTAGCCGAGCACCTCGACGCTCCCTTCGCTGGGCCTGAGCAGGCCGCACAGCACGCGGATGGCGGTGGTCTTGCCCGATCCGTTGGGTCCCAGGAAGCCGTAGATCTGGGCGCGGGGGATCGAGAGGTCCACGTGGTCCACCGCGACGAGCTCTCCGAAGCGCCGCGTGAGCCCGTGGGTCTCGATCGCCGTGGGGGTGTCAGTCGCCGGCATCGACTGCCTCGCCCGGGCTGGCCGCGGCCGCCGGGTCGGGGGCGGTTTCGGCCGCGCTGCCCGACGCGGTCTCGGCCGCGCTGCCCGATCCGGGAAGCTGGAACTCCACCTGCACCGGCACGCCCGTGGGCAGACCGCGCGCTTCGGGCCCGAGCAGGTCCACCTTCGACACGTACACCAGGCGCCCGCGGTCGCGCTCGGTGAGGGCGAAGTAGGGCGTGAAGGACGCGTCGCGCGCCACCATGCGCACGCGACCGGGGATGGGCTCGTCGAGCCCCTCGACCCGCACCTGCGCCGGGGTACCCGCTGTCACGTGGACCCGCACCGATGCGGGCACGTACACCCGGGCGTAGGGGGCTTCGTCCGCCATCAACACGGCGACCACGCCTCCGGCCGGTGGCCGCTCGCCCAGCTCGTAGGGCAGGGCGTCCAGCCAGCCGGCGGTGGGCGCCCGCACCTCCATGCGACCGAGGTGCACCTGCGCGTCCGCGAGCGCCCCGTCCGCCTCGGCGAGCGCCGCCTCGGCCTGGTCGAGCTCTTCCTCGGTGGTGCCGTCGAGCAGGGCGTCGAGGGTGGCCCGGGCCGCGTCGCGCGCCCCCTTCGCCTCGTCGAAGGCCGTGCGCTGCTGGTCCCGTTGCTGGGGAGAGACGACGCCCTGGGTGAAGAGGTCCTGGGTGCGCGTGAGATCGTCGCGAGCCGTGGTGAGCCGGCTCTCGGCGCCGTGCAGGAGCGCCCGGGCCTCTTCGATGCGCTCGTGCCGCGGCCCGCGCACCAGCTCGGCCAGGCGGCCCGCGGCCCGAGCGCGTGCCCCCATCGCCTGGGCCACCTGGGTGGCGGGCCGGGTGGGATCGAGCTTCACCAGCAGGGTGCCCGCCTCCACGTAGGCGCCTTCCTGCACCGGCCGCGCCACCACGGGCTCGGAGGATTCGGCGATGAGGTCGATCCGATCGCGCTCGAGGGTCCCCACGGCGGGCGGCGGCCCGTCGTCGAAGCAGGCCCACAGGCACAGGAAGGACAGGAGGCACGCCAGCGACGCACGCGTTCGCTTCATGCGCCCGCTCCTTCGACGAAGAGACGGCGGGTGTGCGTCACGAAGCGGCGCAGGAAGTCCGCGTCGTACTCGATGCCCAGCGCGGGCTCCACCACGGCGCGCGCCACGAAGGGGAACACCGCCATGCCCATGAACGAGAGGAAGGCCAGCCGTGGGTCGAGGTCGGGGCGGAAGCGGCCGGCCTCGATCTCCGCGCGCAGCAGCCCCGGCAGCAGCTCGGCCATGCGGGAAGCGTAGTCCCGGACGAAGCGCTCCCGGAAGCGCCCGCCCTCGGACAGGACGTCGCGCACCACCAGGGTCGGGAGCCACGGCTCCGCGGCGAACGTGCTCGTCAGCAGCTCGAGCAGGTTCTGCAGCACGTCGCCCGACCGGTCGCCTTCGCCGCGCGCCGCCAGCGCGCTGGCCCCCTCGATCACCCGCGCGAACGCGCGCTCGAGCATGGCGTCGTAGAGGCCCTGCTTGCCGCCGAAGTAGTAGTGGACCATGGCGGGGGTGACTCCGGCCTCGGCCGCAAGACGCCGCAGGGAGACCTCGCCGGCGCCGTGGCGGGCGAAGAGCCGATTGGCGGCTTCGAGCAGCGCCTCCCGGGTCTCGGGACGTGCTTCGGAGGGGGGCCGGCCGGGCTGGCGGGCAGATCGTCGGGGGCGTCGAGGCGGCATGGCGCAAAAATTAATCAAACAGCCGATTAATTGCAAGTCGGACGGCGGATCCGGACGCCTGGGGCGCGCCGCCGGGCGACCGGGTGGGCGGGACGCACGTCTGAGCGGGACGCACGTCTAGGGCGGTGCCGCGGCGGGCTCGCCCAGCAGCCGGGTGGGCGCGTCGTCCACCGCCACCCGCCAGCGTGCGAGGAACGCCCGGCGCGAGAGGGTCCGGGCGCCGAGCGCCTTCTTATAGGCCATGCCGGGATGCCCCAGGTTCCAGAACGCGTAGCCGTCGTCTCGCAGCCGCTGCGCCAGCAGCACCAGCTGCAGGCTGCCGAAGTGGCGCCACTCGCGATCGGGTCGCGTGCAGAACCCCGAGAGGCTCGTGTACACGCTTCCGGTCGTGTAGCCGAGCTCGCCCGCGACGAGCCGGTCGTGGCGCCGGGACCAGAGCTCGACGGCGTGGAGCGCGAAGTGCGTCTGGCCGCCGGTCGGAAGCTTCGCCAGCAGCGCGCGGTAGGGCGGGCACAGCCAGGTCTTCGGCGCGTGATACTCCACCAGCCGTTCGATCACGCGCTCGCACGAAGGGGCCACCCGCAGCTCGACGCCCTGCTCTTCGAGCCGTCCGGAGCGCATCAGCCGCCGCAGCTGGCGCGAGACGTGGAGCCTCTCCCAGTCGAGCACCGCGTAGCTTCGTTGCAGCTCCGGCAGCAGCAGCGGGCCGTGTGTGGGGTGGTCGTAGCCGATGGCGATGAAGCCGGCCCGCGCGAGGGCGACGTAGAAGTCCGGGTCCCACGAGGGGGTCCAGTAGAACGTGCGCCGGGCGTCGGGGTAGACGTGCGCCCGGAGGAAGTCCTCCTGGAGCTCGGCGGGTGAGATCGGGTAGACCATGGGGATGCGGGCGCCCAGACCGGGCCGGGCCCCCGGCCCGGCTCAGACCCGGACGACGGTGCGTCCCACCGTCTGGCGGTTCGCCATCGCCTCCATCGCGGCGGGTAGCGCCTCGAAGTCGACCTCCCGGCCGACCACCGGCGCGATCTTCTGCGCGACGACGAGCTCCACGATCTGCTCGTGGAGCTTCTGGCCGACGGCTCTCGGGACGAAGTTCCAGCCCATGGCCCGCTTGAAGACCGGGGCCGTGGCATCGTCGGCGTAGGCGAGCAGCACGCCGCAGAGCTTGAAGTTTCCCGTGGCCAGGCTGCGCGGCACGATGAGCTTCTGGTCCGCGTGGCTCTTGTCCGACGCGAAGCCGTTCATCACGTAGCGTCCATCGTAGGCGATCGCCTTGATGGACTTCTCGAGCACGGCCTCGCCGACGTTGTCGAAGACCACGTCCACACCCCGGCCGGCGGTCTCGTCGAGCACGATGGGCAGGAAGTCCTCGCTCTCGTAGTTGATCACGCGCGACGCCCCCAGGTCCTTGCAGAGCTGGGCCTTGGCGTCGGAGCCCACCGTCGCGAGCACCCGCGCACCGGCGTGCACCGCCAGCTGCACCGCCGCGGAGCCGGCGCCCCCGGCGGCGGCGTGGACGAGCACCGACTCACCTTCGCGAAGCCGGGCCCGCTCGAAGAGCCCGAGCCACGCCAGGTGGAAGGGGAAGTAGAGCGCGGCGGCTCCGGGCAGCGGGACCGATTCCGGCATCTCGAAGGCCGATACGACCGGGCAGAGGGCGTACTCCGCGAAGCCGCCGTGGGCCTGACGGGCCATCGCCACCACGCGCCTTCCCTGCCAGGACTCGACACCGTCGCCCGTCTCCGCGACCACCCCCATCACCTCCATGCCCGGGGCGTAGGGCAGCTCGGGGCGGACCATCATGTTGCGGCCGTTGATGCGCTCGAGGTCGTTCAGGTTCAGGGGGATCGCCTGCACGCGGACCAGCAGCTCGCTCGGGCCCGGACTCGGCACGTCGACCGTGTCGAGCTGGAGCGCCGCGGTGGGCTGGTCCGCGTACGCGTGGACGCGCCAGGCGCGCATGCTCGCGGGTGTCGTGCGCGAATCGGACATGGGGGGCTCCTTCTGCGTCCGTCGATGGCCGGCCGGCATGCTAGCTGACGAATCCGCAGGATTCGTTTGCGGCGGAAGCGCGACCCAGGACTTCGTCTTGGGTCGCGCTCCTAGCCCGACTGCGCTCGCGACCCTCGGGTTCCCGAGCTCGACCGGGAGGCGGCGGGCGAGGGGCGACCGGGTTCCCCCCGGCAGGCGGGTCCGAGTCGGACCGGTAGGGGAAGGCCCCAGTCGGGCTCTCGTGTTGTCGTTCCGGTCGTGCCCTCTACCCTGCGCGCATGAGGATCGCGTTCCCGGAGGCGTTCATCGGTCGGCGACGGCGGCTGCTCGTCGCCCTCGCGACCGCCTCCATGGCGCTGCAGGGGGTCCCGCAGGCACGAGGGGAGAGCCTGCAGCCGGGGGCCGACGCGCCCGCGGAGGCCGCCGACCTCTACGCGCCCCATCGCGAAGATGGCACCTTCTTCAATCCGTGGGGTCGCTTCGAGTCCTCCGTGTGGAGCTTCCTCGAGTGGCGGCTCTCCTCGAACCCCTACGACAAGGGGCACGACGCCGGGCCTGCGGTGCTCGAGAACGACGGCGCGTACCTGGCCGGCACCGAGCACTCGGCCACGGTCACGTGGGTGGGCCATGCAACCTTCGCCGTCCACGACCGCGACGACGTCTTCCTCACCGATCCCCACTTTACGAAGCGGGCGTTGATCCCGGTGCGCGTGGTGCCGCCGGGCATTCCGCTGGATTCGATCCCCGCGGATGCCTTCGCGGTGATCTCCCACAACCACTACGACCACCTGGATGAAGGCACCGTCGAGGGGCTGCCTGCGTCGGTCGGCTGGTACGTGCCCCTCGGCCTGGCGGACTGGTTCCGCGAGCGCGGTCGCGAGGACGTGACCGAGCTCGACTGGTGGCAGAGCGCCAGGCGCGGGCGCTTCACGATCACCTGTCTGCCCTCGCAGCACTGGAGCCGCCGGGTGGGACAGGGGGCTCGGAAGACGCTCTGGTGCTCGTGGCTCGTCGACTCGGGCGACTACCGCTACTACTTCGCAGGCGATACGGGCTACTTCCACGGCTTCCGCGAGTTCGGCCGCCGCTTCGGGCCCATCGACGTCGCCATGCTGCCGATCGGCGCCTACGAGCCCCGCTGGTTCATGGCCTACCAGCACATGGACCCGGCGCAGGCCTACCAGGCCTTCCTCGATCTCGGCGCGCGCACCCTGGTGCCCATGCACTGGGGCACCTTCGACCTGACCGACGAGCCCCTCGACCTGCCGCCGCGGGAGCTGGCCGAAGTGGTGGCCCGCCGCGGCGGAGACCCCGACCCGCGTGCGCGTGATGGCCGTGGGCGAGCGGTGGAAGGTGCCGGAAGCCTCTCGTGAAACCGTGCCGGAAGCCTCTCGTGAAACCGTGCCGGAAGCCTCGCGCGAAGGGGTGCCGGAAGCCTCTCGTGAAGAGAGGCCGGAAGCCTCGGGCGAAACCGTGCCGGACGTCGACGCTCAGCCGCGCGCGACGGCTCCTCCCGAGACGCGGTAGCCGACGGCCGCCAGCAGCAGCACGAGCAACACGACCCCGCCGACGGGCAGCAGCGGCAGCGGGGCGGCGATGGTGCTGCTCTCGATGATGCCCGTCGTGACGAAGGTGGCGCCCGACGCCAGGCCGTAGATGCGGGCGGCCGCCAGGGTGGGGTCGGCGTTCACGGCGTCCGCCAGGGCCTGGGCAAGCTGCTCGGGGGTCTCGCCGAGGGACCGCGCCACCTGGATCTGCACGCCGGACACGATGAGCGTCACGCCCCCCGCGGTCCCGGGGACGGTGAAGGCCTGGCTCGGATCGCCCACGGGCAGGGGCCGCGCGAAGACCACGTAGTTCGATCCCGCACCCGGGGCGTCGTTGC
Organism: uncultured delta proteobacterium; assembly: GCA_963822965.1. Classification (GTDB taxonomy): domain Bacteria; phylum Myxococcota_A; class UBA9160; order UBA9160; family UBA4427; genus JAJDAN01. The sequence continues at coordinate 71,829 of CAWGJT010000015.1, read as the reverse complement.
CGCCGAGCACCACCGTGCCTGCCGCGAAGTCCCGGCGCAGCACGTCGAACTCCTGGCTCGGGTCCGGGTCGGTGATGTCGAGGACGCGTCCGGTGGGCGTGAAGGTGGAAGAGAGCCAGACGGGCTCGCCGGTGGCTCGGGTGTCGTAGCCGATGAATACCGACGCGTCCTCGGTGAGCGAGAACGAGAGATGGCTCGGGTCGGTCACGTTCTTGTCGTTGTTGGCGGTCTTGATCCACTGGGAGCAGCGGTAGGGCGGCGGAACGTCCACGAGCACGTGCCGCCCGGCGTCCGTGCGGTCCGTGTAGTAGTGGTCGCCTTCCCGCAGCTCCGCCGTCTCGTAGGCGTTCGCCGTGGAGGCGACCACGCCGGAGATGAGCGACGCCACGTGGGGGCAGGCGCGCTCCCGCGCCACCACGAGCAGGTAGGGGAAGCCGGCTTCGGCGTGGTCGCCCACGAAGGTCTCGTCTCCGAAGCCGCTCACGGCGATCGTCCAGGTGCCGTCGGCGGTCGCGGTGAAGAGGAGGTTGCTCATCAGCCCGGGGCCGCCGTCGTCGTTCGTTCCGCCCGTGGCGAGGGCTCCCCCCGGATCGAAGACCCCGACGATGGCATCGTTGCGCTCGCCGCCGGCCGACTGGAAGCTGCCGTTCGCGAGGTCGAAGACCGAGACCGCCAGGCGGTCGCCTGCCTCGAGCGCCAGCTTGAAGTAGTCGACGTCCCCGGCCGCCAGCACCGCGCCCAGGACCCCGCCGCCCGGGGGCAGGGCGTTCGCGCTGTAGAGCGAGTCGTTGCCCTCGGTCTCGGCGAGCGGCGGCGGGTCGCTGGTGGCGGCCACCACGAGCCGGTACGGCACCAGCCCGCTCCGCGCCTCGGCGTGGCTTCCGTTCCAGGCGTCGTCGCCGAAGCCCGTCACGCCGATCTGGTACACGCCCGCGCTCCCCGTCTGGAAGGCGAAGCGCGACAGGAACCCGCTGCCGCCGTCGTCGTCGCTGGCGAGGGGCGGCACGACGCCGCCCGTGAAGAGTCCCAGGCTCGTGTCGTTCCGCTCGCCGGCGGCGTCCTCGAAGAGGGCCGCCAGAACGAGCTGGCCGGCGTCGAGGGAGAACGCATAGGCGTCCACGTCGCCCGCATCGAGCGAGCCGCGGACGAGCTTCGCGCCCGACGGAAACGACGCGGCGAAGCCGGCGCCGTCCCAGGGAACCGGTGCCGCGTTGCCGAGCGGGTCGTCCTGCGAGCCGTCCGGGTCGAGGAACGGGCTGTCCTCGGATTCGGTGAACTCCGCGCGGCAGATCGCCGGCGCCGTCACGGCCGCGAGGGAGGCGAGCAGGGCAGCTGCCAGACGTAGGAGGCTTCGGGTCATGATCGGATCTCCTGCGCGTTGCGAGACCAGGTGAAGACGTCGATGGGAGCGCTGCGCCCCTTCACCCGTAGAGCCGGGTGGGAGACGAAGTCGCGGGCTTCCGCGCCCGCGGCGCGATGGGTCGGCACGTCGATGACCACGGATACGTCGAGATCCCGGGTGGTGCCTTCGAGGCGCGCCGCGAGGTTCGTCGTGTTTCCGAGGGCGACCCAGATGGCCCGGTCGGCGGTCTTGAGCGGGCCCACGTAGGCGGAGCCGGTCGCGATCCCCACACCCACGTCCAGGCGGTGGAGCCTGCCGTCGGCGCCGCGCACGTCGAGCTCCGGAATGGCGCGCGAGATCTCGAGCGCCGCCCGCACCGCGCAGGGCTCCTTCTCGTCCAGGGGCCGCGGCGCGCCGAACACCGCCATCAGCCCGTCGCCGTGGAACTCGACCACCGAGCCCCCGTGCTCGGCGACCACGCGCGAGACCAGGTCCGTGTACTGGCTGACCGCCGCGAAGATCGTGTCCGGGCGCTGGCCCTCGGAGAAGGGCGTGTAGCCGCGGATGTCCACGAACAGGATCGAGACCTCGCGCTCGCCCGGGTCCAGGCGGAAGCCCTCTTCGAGCTCCCGGGCGACGGCCCCGGGCACGAAGCGCCGCAGGGCCTGCCCGAGCTGGCGGTTCTGCCGCTCGATTTCGGCCTGCTCGAAGCGCCGGAGCTCGTCGGCCGCCTTGTCCGCCAGGCCCAGCAGGAGGGCGATGTCCGAGGCCGTGAAGACGTCGCCCGATCCCTTGCCGCCCAGGCACACGAACGCCGCCAGCTCGCCGCGGACGGAGATGGGGACCACGAGCTCGACGCCCATCGAGTCGAGCGCCACCCGGTCGGCGCGCGCGAGCTCGTCTCCGCGCAGGCGGACCGGGTCCAGCGGATCACGGGAGGCTGCGAGCTGCGCGGTCAGCGGTCCGTGCGGCTCGAAGAAGGGGATCACGCCCGGGCCGCGGGCGAAGACCGGCGCGAAGACGGCGTCGCTGCGCGCGTAGATCGCCACCGTCTCGAGGCGCAGGAGCGCGCGCAGGCGGATGCCCAGCGCCGTCAGCAGGTCGGCGGGCTTCTCGCAGTCCGAGAGATCGCGCCGCAGCCGGCCCGCCTCCTCCTCCAGGGCCCGCCGCTCGGGGTAGAGACGCGTCTGCAGCAGGGAGTCGGTCCGCCGCAGCCCCAGCAGCACCAGGCCGGCAAGGGCGACGGCCAGCACGGGCTGGCTCACCTGCGGCTCGATCCAGTCGGCGGCGGCGGCGGACGCCCGCGGCGCCACCAGCAGCACGCCCGCCAGGGCCAGGGTTCCGATCACCGAGTAGGTCGCCACCGCGGTCATCAGCCGGTCCACGTCGAACAGGTTGAAGCGGACGAGGGCCACGAAGAGGCAGATCGGGATCGCCAGCGACAGCACCAGCGAAGCCTCGTAGAGCCACCACAGCTCCGGCGCGACGAGCGTCAGCAGCGAGGTGAGGAAGACCGGGACGAGCCCGACCCAGAAGCCCAGCACCACCCACTTGAGCTGGCGCCGGCCGCGCGGGCCGCAGCGTCGGTAGTTGGCGGTCACGAGCGCGACGAGGGTCACGAGGTAGACGGCTTCGAGCCCGACGGCCAGGGTGCTGGCGTGCGGGAGCGGCACCGGCAGGCCGAACGCCCAGCTCGTGAAGACCGGGCCGAGCCCGAGGAAGATCCAGGGCCACCCCCGCGCCGGGCCGCCCCGTCGCGACGACTCCTCGGGAAACAGCTGGAAGGCGCGCAGGGCGAGCGGCGCCGTCAGCGCGGTCGAGACGCCGAAGACGGCGATGGCGCCGTTCGTCACCGCCGGCGCGCCGCCCCAGAAGTCCGTCCAGTGGAACGCGTAGGCCATCATGGCCAGGTAGTAGGCGCGTCCGGTCGCGGTTCCGCGCGCCCGCCAGAACCCCAGGGTGCCCAGGGCCGCGAACCCCAGCGCCACCAGGGTCTTTCGCCACGCGGACGGGATCGACTGGAGCATCAGCGGGGTGTCGAAGCGCTCGCCGTCGCGGATCGCGACCAGGCCGATGGGCTCGCGGGGCGGCGCGGCGTAGAGGGCGTCGATCACGTCGAGGCGCTGCGCTCCCGCGAGATCCCGACCTCCGGCCGACGCGAGCCGGTCTCCCCTTCGCAGACCGGGCGACAGGGACTTCGTCCCGGGCCAGAAGTCGCGGACGGTCGGGTAGGCGTCGGGGGCCGGCGCGGCGTCCACGTAGATCGGGACCCAGGCGAGACCGCCTCGCGCCAGCTGATTCAGATGCAGCAGGAAGCACACGCACCACACGCCGCTGAGCGTGGCGAGCAGGATCGCGTCGAGCTTACGGCTGCCGTTCACGGGAGCGCGAGCCTCAGGGACCGACGACCGCGACGTCGACCTTGTAGCGCCGCACGGTGGCCAGCACGTCGGTTCCGCTCGAGTGGTCCGAGAAGCGGTCGTTGCGGGGCCCGTGATGGCAGGGCACGGCGTCGGTGCAGATCGGCACCTCGTCGGTGCGTGACAGCGCGATGCGTTGGCTCGACGACTTGCCCACCACCGCACCCACGGCGTTCTCCACCGCCGGCGGCAGGCCTCCCCAGCGGATGCGGACCACGTCGTTGGCGAAATCCGCGGCCGTCTCCGCCAGGATGCTCTCCACCGCGGGCTGGCTCCAGCCCGCCTGGCTCCCGCCGCCGATCGACCAGTTGGGGATCGTGAAGTCGCACGGCGGGAACGAGCAGCTCCCGCCGTCCGGCAGCTGCTTGAAGCTCTCGGCAAAGAGATACTGCTTGCCGTTCAAGGTGAACTCGAGCACCAGGGTGAGAAGGCTGTTGTCCTTCTGCTCGCAGTCCGACGGCGTGCTCGCCGAAGGTTCGCTGCACGGGCTGGGGTAGCTCGTGTCGGCCCAGCCCTGGTTCGGGGGCTGGGTGTCGGTGACGAGGGTGAGGAAGCCGCGGGCCACCACGCTGACGTCGGCGACGTTCGTGCAGGTGCCGCCGCCGGTGCAGTCGACGGAATCGGCGCAGACGCTGCCGTCGTTGCTTCCGTTCTCGCAGACGGTCGTCGTCCCGGCCGTCGTCGCCGTCGCTTCGGCGCGGCTGTCCGTACCGGGGTTGAAGGCCGCGGCCGGCCACGCGACGAGCACGGCCAGGGCCGCCACGAGGGCGCCTCGATTGGGTCGGGTCATGACTTGTCTCCTGGTGAGGTTCCAGAGGGATGTCGCCGGCGTCCGCGCCACAGGCTGGCGGCGACGACGCCCGCCGCCGCCACGACGGGCAGGTCGCCGATGCGCTGGTAGGGCGTGACCGCCGAGGAGGGACGCAGCTCGGCGTGCAGCACCTCCGGGCCCTGGCCGCGGCTGCGGGTCAGGGCGCGACCGTGCGGATCGACCACCGCGCTGATGCCCGTGGAGGTGGGGCGCACCAGGTAGCGTCGGTTCTCGATGGCTCGAAAGGACGCCACCTGCAGCTGGTGGGCCGCCGCCTGAGGGTGGCCGAACCAGTAGTCGTTCGACGGGTTCGTGAGGATCTGTGCGCCGGCGTTCGCGAGCCCGCGCGCGATCTCGGGATACAGGGCCTCGCCGCAGATGAACGCGCCCAGCGGCAGGCCGTGGGCACGCAGCAGCGCCGGCTCCCCGCCCGGCACGTAGACGGCGGTCTTCGCGCGCAGGCCTTCGCCGAGCGGGCCGTACTCGGCGAAGGGAACGAGGCGGCGCTTGTCGTAGCGATCGGTCCGCAGACGTCCCCGGGCGTCCACCACGAAGACCGAGTTCAGGTAGTCGGTGCCGGCGGGGCTCCCGTCGGGCGCGGAGCGGAAGCGATAGGACGAGCCGCCCAGCACCAGGTCCGCGCCCACGTTCCGCACGCCGTCCAGCAGCCGGGCCCGCTGCACCGTGGGCTCGCTGAGATAGAAGTCGACGGCGAACTCCGGCCAGAAGACGACGTCCGGTGCGTAGGCGGCGGATTCCCGGGTGAGCTCGAGATAGCGGTCGAGGTTCCGGTCGCGCGAGGCGCGGTCCCACTCGAGCTCGCGCGCCACGGCGCCCTGCACGAGGGCGACCCGAAGCGTCTCGCCGTGACCGAAGTCCTGCTGCAGGCGCACATCTGCGTAGGCGAGCGCCAGCGCGACCGCGCAGGCCACGCCGGCCGCGCGGCGCAGCGGGCGGGGGCCGCCGAGCGCCGGCAGCACGAGCCCGGCGAGCGCGGCGTTGCCCGCCACGATCAGCAGGCCCACGCCATAGGGCCCCGCGAGATCCGCCGTCTGTGCAATGGGGGTCCCGTACTGGGAGTACGCCAGCTGGGCGAAGGGGTTGGCGACGATTCCATTCGCCCGGATCCACTCCGCGACGGTCCAGGCGCACGCGACGCTCAGCGGACCGAGGCGGCCACGCCGGGCCGCCCAGCCCATCCACATGCCGAAGCCCGCGTAGGGCAGCCCGTCCACCAGCAGGCCCAGACCGAGGAGCCCTGCCCAGGCCAGCCCGGCGGGCAGGTCGAAGTAGCGCTCCAGCATCGCCGGAAACCACCAGGCCACGGCCACGGTCGCCGTCAGTGCCCACAGCAGCCCGTAGCCGAACCCGCGCCACGGAGACGTGGAGGCCAGCACCACCAGCAGGGGCGCGAGCGCGACCCAGGCGAGCCACGACTGCGCGAACGGAGGCAACAGCGCGGCGTAGAGCAGCCCGGAGGCGACTACGAGGGCGGCGCACCAAGAGGGTCGGAGCTTCACGATCGGCGTCTTCCCGGAACGTTATTTTCACACGCCGGGCGATGCCGATCCACGGGAAAGCGTTGTTTGTTGGAGCACCCCGCGGCCCGTTCGGGTCGCAGGATGCCGGGTGCGCCGGCGCGAAGCCCTCGCCGTCGACGTCCCCGAAGGCGGTGAGCCCCGCTACAGCAGGAAGAGGGGACTCTCCGGCGCGAGCCCCACCAGCACGCGCCCCGCGTCTTCGAGCCAGACGGGCTGCGCCACGATGTGCCGGAGCATCGCGTGGAGGTCGCGGTGGGCGCGTTCGAGGGGCGAATCCGTGTAGAGCGCGCGGGTTCCCGCTGCCGCGTACATGGCGTCCACGGTGCGGCGCGCGTGCTCGCTGGCGTGGTGCCCCGCAGCGTGGAGGTCCGCGATCTCCACCGGCGTCGGGTCCTCGCCTGCTCCCGCAAGCTCCCAGATCCGCGCCGTGGCCGCGTGCAGCCGCGCTCCTCCGGCCTGGAGCGCCACCCGGCATCGCGCCAGATCCGCCAGAAGAGGTCGCAGCTCCGGCCCGGGGACCGGCACGATCCGACCGGCCGTCGTCTCCATGACGGCGTCGAGGGTGGCGCGGGCGACGCCCAGGGTCTGCGCCGCGAACCCCGCCCCCACCAGGCAGAAGATGGGGACCCGGCCGATGGCCCCCGGAGCGGTCGAGGCGTCGCTCGGGACGAGGGACCGCGTGCGGGGCACGACGCAGTCGCGCACCACGACGTCGTGGCTCCCGGTTCCGCGCAGCCCGCCCACGTGCCAGGTGTCCAGGATCTCCACCGCCTCCCGGGGCACGAAGCAGAAGCGGGTCGCGTCTTCGCCGGGGGTCGTGTCTTCGCCTGGGACGGTGCACAGGAGCAGCAGCCAGTCGGCCAGCTCGCAGCCCGAGACCAGCGACCAGCGACCCGAGACCCGGAAGCCGTCTCCCTCGGGCACGGCGGTGCCGCTCGGACGCGTGGACTGGGCGTAGAGCCAGCGCGGATTGCGGAAGATCTCCGCCCGCGCGTCGTCGCCGAGGAAGCGGGCCAGCATCCCGGCCAGCGCGTTGTTCCAGGCGATCCAGGGCACCGAGGCCTCGAAGCTCGCGAGGGTCTCGAGGGCGGCGAGCCAGTCCACCGGGTGGGCGTCCGGGCCCGCCTGCTCGGGAGGCAGACCCATGCGACACAGTTCCGAGTCGATGAGCGCGTCGACGATCGCCGGCGCGAGCCGGCGTTCCGCCTCGGTGTCGGCGCGATGCTTCCAGACGAGAGGCCCCATCGCCGCAGCGGCCCGGGCCAGGGTCGATTGCATGGTCAGCTCCTCCGGTGCGGGCTCCACCCGGTTGTAGGTCGGGACGGCTCGGCGGGCCACTACGATCTTCGTAGTTGCGTGCTCGCCGGGCGGCGGGGACACTGGAGCGGTGGCCAGCCGCTACGGACAATACTGCCCGCTCTCGCTCGCCACCGAGCTGCTCGGCGAGCGCTGGACCATGCTCGTGGTGATGCAGGTGATCGAGGGCGTGACGCGCTTCAACGACCTGCAGCGCGCGCTGCCGAAGATCTCGCCCTCGACCCTCACCGCGCGGCTGCGGGCCCTGGAAGACGCCGGCCTCGTCGAGCGCAGCGAGAGGAGCGCCTCGGGCGTCGAGTATCGCATCACGCCGGCCGGCAAGGAGCTCGAGCCCATCCTGATGGACCTCGCGCTGTGGGGGCAGCGCTGGGCGCGCGACATGGAGTCCGACGACCTCGATCCCGAGTTCCTGGCCTGGAGCATGCACAACCGCATGGACGTGGCGCGCATGCCGCCGGGCAAGGTGTTGGTCGAGTTCGAGTTCACAGGGGTACCGCGCCGCTTCTGCACGCGCTTCTGGCTCCTGAAGCGCGGCGACCGGCTCGACGTCTGCATCAAGCACCCGGGACACGAGGTCGATCTGCGGGTCTCGTCCGATCTGCGGCGCTTCGTGGAGGCGTGGCGGGGCATCCGTTCCCTCGACGCCGAGCTGGCGGCCCGCCGCATCCGGCTGGAAGGCCCGCGCGAGCTGCGGCGCGCGTTCCGGAGCTGGCTGCAGGGCAGCATGATCGCGGGGGAGGCGCGCCAGCGTCCGGGCCGCGAGCGCACCGCCCATCGCCGGAACGCGGCGGCCGGGCGGCGGGTCCCACGAGCGGGCTAGGGCTGGCGGCCCGAAGGATGCGCGCGTCCGAGCCGTCCCGGAGCCGGGTGGGCGTCTCGCGGGCGTCGGGCGGGGCTGGCCGAGGCGCTCCGGGCGGGCGCCCGGCTGCCGGCCTGGAGCAGATCGGCGGGCTTCGGAAGGGACGGAGGAGCGGCGGGGAGGCGAGGGCCCACCGTCGCGAGATCCCGCTGCCAGCGCTCGTGACGCTCCTCGACGACCGCCTGCCACCCGGGGCACCGGAGGTGGGACCGGGCGAGCTCCTCGGTCGCGAGCCAGCGGTAGCTCCCGTTGATCGGGTTGCCGAGGAAGAGCTCCCGTGCGAGGTCCCCTTCCCCGAGCACGAGGGCAAGCCGGATGGTGTGGTCCCAGAAGCGGAACCCGTCGCTGCGGTGGGACTCCAGGGTGCGGCGAGCATCCCGGTGGCTCCCCTCCAGCGCCCGGGCCAGCGCCAGGGCGATCTCTCGCCGGTCCTCCAGATCGGGTCGCAGCGGGAACGTGGACTCCGCGCTCTCGAGCTCCGCCCGGGCGCTCGCGAAGCGCCCTTCGGCGATGAGCAGGTCGAAGCGAGCCATCGCGACCTCGGGCGGCGACGTGCCGTGGTTCGCCAGGTCGGCGATTGCGATGCGCGTGTCCTCGGGCCGCCCCATCCGCGTGAGCAGGTAGGCCTTGATCCGGTGTGGGGCGTCCCAGACCGGGTCCAGCGCCAGGGCCCAGTCGCAGGCCGCTACCGCCGACTCCCAGAAGCCGAGGCTCGTGTAGCGGACGGCCAGCATGGTACGGCCCTCCGGATCGTCCGGATCGATCGCCACCGCCGACTCGGTCAGGCGCAGGGCCTCGAGGTGTCGACCCGTGCTTCCCGCGATGTGCCCGAGCAGGTACAGGCTGCGGGCGTGACGAGGCTCGGCGGCGAGCGCGCGCTCCAGGACCCCGCGTGCGCTGGTGAGGACGTGCGAGGCATCGCTGCGGGGCGGATACAGGTGCATCAGCTCGAGGTTGGCGAGCTCGGCCAGAGCGTCCACGTAGTCGGGCTCGTGCTCGATCGCGGCTCGCAATCGGCGCCGTGCCGGCTCGAGATGGCGCGGATCGAGCGTGTTCCCGTACTGCATGACGCTGTGACGGCCCTTCACGTAGAGATCGTGCGCGCGGGCCGTCGCCGGCTGGGCGGGGCTCGCCCTCCGCATCACGGTGGCGCCGATCGCGGCCGCCAGCTGCTCGGCCAGGATCTCCGGCACCTCGGCCGCCCGCCTCGGCGCGAACCGCTCGGTCTGGGACCAGACTCGTTGCCCGTCGGCAAGCCGCGCGAGCCGCGCGGTCACTTCGCAGCGACCGTCGCGGCGGTCGAAGGTGCCGTCCACCCGGTAGTCCGCGTCCAGATGGGAGCCGGCATGCTGGGCGCCTGGCGCCCCCGAGGCCCGGTACAGCACCCGCACTCCGGGCTGGACCGCGAGGCGGGAGCGAAGTGCGTCTCCCATCGCGCGGGCCTGGGCGGCACTCCGGCCGCCGGGGCTGTGGTCCTCGAAGCCCGCCACGACGAGGCGGCATCCGGGGAGTCCGTGCTCCGGATCGGACGGGTTCGGGCCCAGCCCGGGGACGTAGCTTCCCTTGGGGTAGTCGACCACGATCGGATCGGCCGATCCCTCGGCGGCGTAGTAGGCCGCGAGCCGGGTCCGCAGGCGGTGTGCCTCGGACCGCACGATCGGGTCGAGGCGCGGATCGTACTCGAGGGCTCGGTGGTACACCTCGACCCCGATGGTCCGTTCCTTCAGCTCGCCCGACCGGCCCTCGAGGAGCGCCTCGACGGTGAAGCGCAGGAACCGGCTGAGTCTGCGCGAGCGCACGAAGTGCCGGCTCGCAGCGATTCGATCGAGGCACGCCTCGATCGCTTCTCGGGGGAAGCCGCTGGATGCGACGGAGTTCACTGGGGGGAATGCCTCATGCGCGGGCGAGCATAACCCGGAAGGTTCCTAACCTCCGCTAACCGCCGGACCGGGCACCGACACGGTATCAAGACGCTGAGGGGCAGGCCGCGGATCGAATTTCGAGGGACGGTCGGATCAGGAGCCATCGAAGTCGCGGTGCTCGCTCGCTCGCACGTCGACAGCATGATGCACAGCGAACGGGGGTCTCTCCCTACGCTGCGTCGTTCTCGAGACATCTGGGCAATGCCGACGACCGGGCGTCTCGCACGCGTGCGGGCCGCTCCGGGCTGAGCCCTCTTTCTACGTGAGACACCAACTTGGAGATCGAGATGAACCGAAGTCAACCGTGGCTGGCCGCAGCGCTCGTTGCACTCCTGCTGGCCTTCCTCCCGAGCCTCGCCTTCGCCGCGTCGAAGCCGAACATCCTGTTGATCGTGTCGGACGACACCGGCTATGGGGACCTCGGTCCCTATGGAGGCGGCGAAGGGCGCGGAATGCCCACGCCCACCTTCGACCGCATGGCGGACGAGGGGATGACCTTCTTCTCGTTCTACGCGCAGCCCAGCTGCACGCCGGGGCGCGCGGCGATGCAGACCGGACGCATCCCGAACCGCAGCGGCATGACGACGGTGGCCTTCCAGGGCCAGGGCGGCGGGCTGCCGAAGGCGGAGTGGACCCTGGCCTCCGTCCTCAAGACCGCGGGCTACAAGACCTACTTCACCGGCAAGTGGCATCTGGGTGAGGCCGACTACGCGCTGCCCAACGCCCAGGGCTACGACGTGATGGAGCACGCGTTCCTGTACCACCTGAACGCGTACACCTACGGCGACCCGAAGTGGTTCCCCGACATGGACCCGAAGCTGCGGGAGATGTTCGACGAAGGTGACCAAGGGCTCGCTCTCCGGCAACGCGGGCGAGAAGGCCAAGCAGGACTGGAAGGTCAACGGCGAGTACGTGGACACGCCGGAGAAGGGCGTCGTCGGCATCCCCTTCCTCGACAAGTACGTCGAGCAGTCGGGCCTGAACTTCCTGGAGGACGCCGCGAAGCATCCCGACCAGCCCTTCTTCATCAACGTCAACTTCATGAAGGTCCACCAGCCCAACCTCCCGGCGCCGGAGTTCGAGCACAAGTCGCTCTCGAAGTCGAAGTACGCCGACTCGATCGTCGAGCTGGACACGCGCATCGGCCGCATCCTGGACAAGCTGCGCGAGCTGGGCCTCGACAAGAACACGCTCGTCTTCTACACGACCGACAATGGCGCCTGGCAGGACGTGTATCCCGACGCCGGGTACACGCCGTTCCGCGGCACCAAGGGCACGGTGCGCGAGGGCGGCAACCGCGTGCCGGCCATCGCCATCTGGCCGGGCAAGATCAAGGGCGGCGAGCGGAACCACGACATCCTCGGCGGCCTCGACCTGATGGCCACCTTCGCCTCCGTGGCGGACATCAAGCTGCCCAAGAACGATCGGGACGGGAAGCCGATCATCTTCGACAGCTACGACATGTCGCCGGTGCTCCTGGGCAAGGGCAAGAGCGCCCGGACCGCGTGGTTCTACTTCACGGAGGACGAGCTCACCCCGGGAGCGGCTCGGGTGCGGCAACTACAAGGCCGTCTTCAACCTCCGCGGCGACGACGGGGCGACGACCGGCGGTCTCGCGGTCGATACCAACCTCGGCTGGAAGGGCGCCGAGAAGTACGTCGCCACGGTGCCGCAGATCTTCGATCTGTGGCAGGACCCGCAGGAGCGCTACGACCTCTTCATGAACAACTTCACGGAGCGCACCTGGACCCTGGTCACGTTCAACCAGGCGATCAAGGGGCTGATGAAGACCTACATCGACTACCCGCCGCGGAAGCTGCAGAGCGAGGTCTACACGGGTCCGCTCACCCTGACGCGGTACCAGCGCTTCAAGTACGTGCGGGATGTGCTCGAGAAGGAAGGGGTCAGCATCCCCATGCCGACCGGGAACTGAACTTCCATGGCGGGCGTCCCCGAGCGGGGCGCCCGCCATGCGCGGCCCCCTCCCGCTTGCTCGAGGTGATCCATCCATGCCCTCCCGCCTCCGCATCGCTCTGGCTTCCGCGCTCGCTCTGGCGGTGGGCCTCGTCGTCGGTCCGCGCGCCCTCGCCCAGGCCGACCCGCTGCCCTCCTGGAACGACGGCGCCGCGAAGAAGGCGATCGTGTCCTTCGTGAAGGCCACCACCGACGCGTCGAGCCCGGACTTCGTGCCGCTCGACGAGCGCATCACCGCCTTCGACAACGACGGAACGCTGTGGACCGAGCACCCGATGTATACCCAGCTCGCCTTTGCCCTCGATCGGGTCAAGGCGCTGGCGCCGCAGCACCCGGAGTGGAAGACCCAGCAGCCCTTCAAGGCGGTGCTCGACGACGACCTCGAGGCGTTGGGGGCGGCGGGCGAGAAGGGGCTCGTCGAGCTGGTCATGGCGTCGCACGCCGGGATGACGACCGCCGAGTTCGAGGCGATCGTGAAGGACTGGCTCGCCAAGGCGCGCCACCCGCGCTTCGAGCGGCCCTATCCCGAGCTGACCTATCGACCGATGGTCGAGCTGCTGACGTACCTGCGGGCCAACGGCTTCAAGACCTACATCGTCTCCGGCGGTGGCGTCGAGTTCATGCGACCGATGACGGAGAAGGCCTACGGGATCCCGCCCGAGCAGGTAGTGGGCTCGACCATCAAGACGAAGTTCGAGATGCAGGACGGCAAGCCGGTGCTGATGCGCCTGCCCGAGGTCGACTTCATCGACGACAAGGGCGGCAAGCCCGTCGGCATCAACAAGTTCATCGGTCGGCGTCCGATCGCGGCGTTCGGCAACTCGGCCGGGGACCGCGAGATGCTGGAGTGGACCGGGGCGGGGGAGGGTCGGCGCCTCAGGATGCTGGTGTTCCACGACGACGCGAAGCGCGAGTACGCCTATGGACCCGCCAACGGGCTTCCGGACACCAGGTTCGGCGCGTTCCCGCCGGCGTTGATGCAGGAAGCGAAGAAGAAGGGCTGGGTCGTCATCAGCATGAAGGACGACTGGAAGAGCATCTTCGGCCCCCAATAGCGCTCGAGACCGTTCGCGGCGGGTCTGCGAACGACGGCGGACCTGTCTGCGAAGGACGGGCGCGGTGGGACGCCCCGAGGCAGCCACATCCTCCGAGCTGACGCCCCCTCGCAAGAGGCCCTACTCTCCGGGGCCATGACGCCGCTCTTCAGCGGCGCCCGGGGCCAGCGCATCGCCTACGCGATCGCGGCCTCGGGACCGCCTCTCGTGCTGCCGGCCTGGTGGGTCGGCCACGGGGAGAGGGACCGGGCCGATCCCCGCAGGAGAACGCCATGACCTCGAAGAGCCGATTCGCACGCCACGCGATGCTCGCCTACGGGCTGCTCGCCTACGCGTCCTTTCACGCGAGCTTCCTCTACCTGATCCTCTTCCTGAACGACGTCCCGCTGCCGTTCAGCCTCGGCAGCGGCAGCCCGCGGCCGCTCGGGTGGGCGCTGGCGATCGACGTCGGCCTCATCGCCCTCTTCGCCCTGCAGCACACCGTGATGGCGCGCCCGGCCTTCAAGCGCGTCTGGACGCGCTTCGTCCCCGCGCCCATCGAGCGAAGCACCTTCGTGGTCGCGACGGTGGTGTGCCTGGTGCTGCTCTTCACGTGCTGGGCGTCCATCGCGGGCCACGTCTGGCACGTCGAAACGTCCGTGCTGCGCGGCCTGCTCTGGGCGCTCCAGGGCGTCGGCTGGCTCACGGTGGTCGTATCGACCTTCCTGATCGACCACTGGGGGCTCTTCGGCTTGCGCCAGGTGACGGCCCACCACCGGGGCGTCTCGTCGCAGGACAAGACGTTCCGCATGCCGCTCCTGTATCGCTTCGTGCGCCATCCGATGATGACGGGCATGCTGATCGGCCTGTGGGCGACCCCGGACATGAGCGCCGGCCATCTCGTGATCGCGGCGGGCTTCAGCCTCTACGTCCTGGTCGGCATCCGCATCGAGGAGCGCGACCTCGTCGCCAGCCTGGGAGACGACTACCGCCGCTATCAGGAGCGCGTTCCGCGCCTGGTCCCCGGCCTGCCGCGGCCCCGGCGCGGCGCGATGGACCGCGAGGCGCCGCGTCCCGGGTCGGCCTGAGGCGGCACCCCGGCGCGATTCTGCTCCCGGGCGCCGTCGGCGTTCAGCCGCGGCTGCGCTCCTCGCTCCCGTCGGGCTGCTTCTTCACGCGGCCCTCGAGCCGGAAACGCACGCGCGGAACCGCGTCGTCCGCGTCGAAGGGGCGGGTCAAGTGGCAGCACTCGAGCTGCAGCCCGTTGGGGTCGTGGAAGTAGATCGACTGCGACCAGCCCTCGTGGTCGACGGGACCGCGCACCGCGACGCCGTGGGCCTCGAGCTGCTCCTTGGTGGCCTCGAGCGTCTCGACCGAGTCGGCCTGGAACGCGAAGTGATAGACCCCGGGTGGCAATCCCAGTCCCTTGTTGATGCTGGTGTCGAAGTCCTTGGGGAACTTCTCGACGTCCTCACCGCTCATGAAGCCGATCAGCTGGCCGCCCCCGCAGTCGAAGAAGAAGTGCTTCATGACACCCTGGTCGCCGATCTCGAAGAGGTCCGCTCGGACGAGCGGGAAGCCGAGCACGTCCTCATAGAAGGCCCGCGTGGCCTCCATGTCCCGGGTGCCGAGGTCGATGTGATTGAAGCCGAGGCCCTTCATCGTTCCGTCCTCCTTGCCGTACTGCGCTTGCGATGGCGCACTTGCAATGGCGGGCTTGCAATGGCGCGCTTGCAATGGCGCGCTTGCAATGGTGCGGAGCGGTTTTCCTTCGCCCTCTCTCGCCCTTTTCTCTCGCCCTCTCTCGCCCTCTCTCGCCCTCTCTTGCCCGATCTCGCCGCGTTCTGCGGCCGGCGGAGCCACGCGGATGGGTCCAGCGAGATTCTACTCGATCTCCAGCGGCCTCCTCTTGCTGGAGGCCTTCACGCCCAAGGGATCCGGCTCGACGGCTCGGACCAGCGGAACTCCGCCATGACGGACGAGCAATGGGATCTCTCGTGAAGCGTCGCGATGAGCCCGTACCGGTCGAGGCGTCGAGCCGTCGCGTGGCCGCCTACAGCGCCGACGGGCCACGCCAGCGCAAGCCGGGGAAACGCGCGTAGTCGCGGTCCGTCGTGATCCATTCGCTTCCGGACTCGATCGCGAGCGCCGCGAGGTAGGCGTCGGGCACGAGGTTTCCCCGCGCGTTGGCTGCACGGCAGAGCCGCTCGAAGATCTGCCAGTGGCGGGGGCCCGGGTCCACCGGGACACAGTGCTCGGGCGCGCGCAGCGCGTTGGTGAAAGCGAGTGCGGTCTCGGGCGGATCCGGTGCGGCGAAGACCCGCGGGTGCGTGACGACGCGAAGGAAGCCGCTCAGCACGAGGCTCGACATGGCATACGCCTCGTCGCCGCGGAGCATCCCTTCGAGCAGGGCACGGCAGGGTGCGTGCTCTGCCGTGTCGGGACGGAACGCGTAGACCAGGACGTTCACGTCAGGCAGGAGCATCTTCCTCCATCCGCTCGAGGAGGCCGGCGGCGTCGTCGAGATCGACTCCCGGCCGAAGTCCGCCGCTCCGATCGGAGACGGGGAGCTCGGTAGGCTCCCTGCGCGCGCCGCGGCGCTGGCGCGACAGCCACTCGCGGAGCGCTTCCTGGAGCACCGCCGTCAGTGTGGATCCGCGCTGCGCCGCAAGGGCCTTGATCCGCCGCAGGAGATCGTCGTCGAGGCGCACCGTCGTCCGCATGCGGAGCAGGCTAGCGACAGACATAAATATGTCAACTATTGGATGCCAAGGCGCTTCATCTTCTTGTAGAGCCCCTCCCGGGTGATGCCGAGCTTCCTCGCGGTGACGGCGCGGCGGCCTCCCTGCTGCTCGAGGGCGCGGCGGATGAGCCAGGCCTCGATGCGGTCGAGGTTGGCGCGCAGGGTGTCGCCGGGCCGGCTCTCGCGCTGAACGGGCAGGGCGATGCCCGCCACCCAGGCCGACAGGTGCTTGGGGGTGACGATGCCGCCGGGGGGCACCAGGGCCAGGGCGCGCTGGATCTCGTTGTCGAGCTCGCGCACGTTGCCGGGCCAGTCGTAGGCCAGCAACAGGTGGGCGGCGGCATGGGAGAGACGGCAGCCGGGCTTGCCGTCGCGCTGGCCGTGACGCTCGAGGAAGTGCTCGGCCAGGGGCAGGATGTCTTCGCGTCGGGTGCGAAGCGGCGGCAGCGTGATGGGGAAGACGGCGAGCCGGTAGTAGAGGTCTTCGCGGAAGAAGCCGCGCGCGGCCTCGTCGCGCAGGTCGCGGTTGGTGGCGGCGATGACGCGCACGTCCACCGTCCGCGAGCGCGCGCTGCCCACCGGGCGAACCTCGCGCTCCTGCAGCACGCGCAGCAGCGTCGCCTGCAAGGGCCCCGAGGTCTCGCCGATCTCGTCGAGGAAGAGGGTGCCGCCGTCGGCCTCGGCGAAGAGGCCGGGCTTGTCGCGGTCGGCCCCGGTGAAGGCGCCGCGCACGTGGCCGAAGAGCTCGCTCTCGAGCAGGCTGTCGGGAAACGCCGCGCAGTTGACGGCCACGAAGGGGCGGGCGGCTCGCGGCCCCGATTCGTGCAGCGCTCGGGCGATCACCTCCTTGCCCGTGCCCGTCTCCCCCGAGACGAGCACCGTGGCCAGCGAGTCCCGGGCGTGGGCGGCCAGCACCAGCACCTCGCGGATCGCCGCGCTACGGCCGATCACCCCGGGCATCTCGGGCTCGGGGGGCCGCCCGGCATCGGGCCAGACGCGCTCGTCGGCCAGACGATCGACCCGGTCCAGCAACGCGTCGAGGTCCTCGCTGGCCGGTCGGTCGTCGTCCACGACGAGAAGCTCGCCGGCGCCGGCCTCGCGCCACTCCTTCTCGCAGGCGGCGTCGGCGGCCGGGACCCGCACCAGCACCGGGGCGCTGTGGGGCTTCTCGAGCAGGCGCTTCAGGTCGCGGATCGGGCGGCCTGCGGACTCGCCGACGGCGTCGAGTATCTCCACGTCGAAGCTCGCGGGCGCGAGCGCGAGGGCGTCCGAGACGGCGGGAACCCAGGTGACGTCGAGGGTGGGGCAGTCCAGGGCCCCGCTCTCGCTGAGGCCCGTGGCCGGTCCGATCCAGAGAACCGAGCGGATGGCGTGCATGTTCGTTCTTCTCCTCGTGAACGTTCGTGAACGTTCGTCGAATCGAGGTCCCGCGAGCGCGAGCGACGACGTACGGGGACGAGTGGACGCTGAGCGGATCACCACCACGAGGAGTGCAACGCGCGTGCCGTCACGCACGGGTGTCAGCGGCCGGAGGCGCGCGCGCATCGGCCGAAGGCGGCCTCCAACCGGCCGATCGCGGCCGATCGGGGCCGCTCCCCCGGTCCCGGAATCCACGGACCCGTGCACGAGCCCGGGCTGCTCCGATTCGAAGACGACCATCGGCAGGCGTCCCCGTTCCACCTGGGGCGGGCCGTCGGACGCCCCCGCCACCTATACTGTCTCGATCGGATGGAGCCGAGATGAGGAATCGGCAAGGAGAGGGAGCAGAGACCCATGGCACTGCACAGGAAGAAGGTTCGGGAGAACCTCCTCGACGACGTCTACTCCTCGGCCGATCTCTCGGTGTCGATGCCGAAGTTCAAGATGCCGGAGTCCGAGCACGACCCCCGCGCCGCCTACCGGGTCGTCCACGACGAGCTGATGCTCGACGGCAACTCGCGCCAGAACCTGGCGACCTTCTGCCAGACCTGGTTCGAGCCCGAGGTCCACTGGCTGATGGACGAGTCCGTCGACAAGAACATGATCGACAAGGACGAGTATCCCCAGACGGCCGCGATCGAGGAGCGCTGCGTCCACATGCTCGCCGATCTGTGGAACGCGCCCGACGCGGCCGACACCATCGGCTGCTCGACCACCGGGTCCAGCGAGGCGGCGATGCTGGGGGGAATGGCCATGAAGTGGCGTTGGCGCGAGAAGATGCGCGCGGCCGGCAAGCCGACCGACAAGCCGAACCTGGTCTGCGGCCCCGTGCAGATCTGCTGGCACAAGTTCGCGCGCTACTGGGACATCGAGCTGCGCGAGATCCCCCTGGAGGGCGACCGGCTGATCATGAACGCCGAGGAGGTGATTGCGCGCTGCGACGAGAACACGATCGGCGTGGTTCCGACCCTCGGCGTCACGTTCACCTGCCAGTACGAGCCGGTCCACGAGGTCAGCGACGCGCTCGACCGGCTGCAGGAGACCCAGGGCCTCGACATCCCCATCCACGTCGACGGGGCCAGCGGGGGCTTCCTGGCCCCCTTCTGCGCGCCGGAGCTGACGTGGGACTTCCGCCTGCCGCGCGTGAAGTCGATCAACACCTCCGGCCACAAGTACGGCCTGGCGCCCCTCGGCGTCGGCTGGGCGGTGTGGCGGGACGCCAGCGACCTGCCGAAGGACCTGATCTTCGACGTCAACTACCTGGGCGGGAACATGCCCACCTTCGCGCTGAACTTCTCGCGGCCGGGCGGCCAGATCGTCGCCCAGTACTACAACTTCCTGCGCCTGGGGAAGGAGGGCTACCGCAAGATCCAGACCGCCTGCTACGAGACCGCGCAGTACCTCGCTGCCGAGATCGCGAAGCTGGGGCCCTTCGAGATCCTCTTCGGAGGCGACATGAAGACCGGCATGCCGGCCCTGTGCTGGACCGTCAAGCCGGGATACGACACCCGCGGCTACACGCTGTACGACCTGGCCGATCGGCTCCGCAGTCGCGGCTGGCAGGTGCCCGCCTACTCCATGCCCGCGAACCGTCAGGACCTGGTGATCCAGCGCATCCTGGTACGCCACGGGGTCAGCCGCGACCTGGCGAGCCTGCTGATCGACGACATGAAGCGGAGCCTCGAGCACTTCGGGAAGCACCCGGTCTCCCGGCCGCTGACCGAGGCCGAGGCCGGCGGCTACCACCACTAGCGCGACGGGCGGCCCGCATCTTCCCGTCTGGAGGTCCCGCCTCGTGGTCGCGGCGAGACGACCGCAGCCGGGCAGGCCGGGTGCTAGGCTCGTGCACCAGGCCTCCCCTTCGCAATGGGACGAACTCTTCCATGTCGCGCGCCACCCGGCTCTTCGTTCTCCGGCCGACCCGGCTCTTCGTGCTCCGGCCGACCCGGCTCTTCGTGCTCCTGCTGGCCTCGCTCGCCGCCTTCACCGCCTGCGCGACGGGGCCCTTCGCCATGCGCTCGCACCCGAGCCGGGCGGAGGCCATCCAGCGCTGTACGAAGGAGGTGCCGGCGGACGCGGTGCCCTATGCGGACGCCATGGCGGACTGCATGGAGCGCTACGGCTGGACGTACCAGGCGCCGCCGCGCGCTGCCGAGGGCTGAGCCTCTCTACTACGTGAGCTCCGCGAGCTCCTGCGCGGTCCTGCGCGCGGTCTCCCGTGCGATTCCCCGCGCGCGACCCCTCAGGCCGTTCCCGACGGCTGCCACTGGCGCCGCAGGCGCGCCGCCACGTCCACCCGGGCGGCGGGGCGTCCCGCCGCCTTCGCGTCCGCGTCCCGCAGCGGGCTGTAGGACCGCGTCTCGAAGCAGCCCAGGATCTCGTTCGGCACGAAGCGCGTCCGCGGCGTGTACACGTGGCGGTCGCCGTGGCGGTGCTGCTGGCGGATGAACATGCGCTGGGGGTGCACCAGGTGCAGCTGGTCCTTCGCGCGGGTCATCGCCACGTAGAGGAGCCGCCGCTCCTCCTCGATCTGCTCGGGCTTGCCCGTGGCCATGTCCGACGGGATGCAGCCGTCCGCCGCGTTCAGCACGAAGACTGCGTCCCACTCCTGGCCCTTGGCGGAGTGGATGGTGGAGAGGATGAGGAAGTCTTCGTCGAGGTGCGGCGGGCCGGCCTCGTCGCCGGTGGCCTGGGGCGGGTCGAGGGTGAGCTCCGAGAGGAAGCGCTCGCGGCTCGGGAAGCCCGCGGAGACCTGCTCGAGCTGCTCGAGGTCGCCCGTGCGCACGTGCGCGGAGTCGTAGAGCCGCGCCAGGTGCGGCTCGTACCAGTCGCGCACCCAGCCGAGCTGGGCGGGCCAGTCGCTCTTCGGATCCGCGATGCGGAGCAGCAGCTCGCACAGGGGCCGCCAGTCCTCGCGGGCGGGCACCGGCGGCCGGAAGTCGGCCAGGGCGCGCAGCGAGAATCCGGCGCTTCCCAGGGCGTCCAGGGCCCGGCGGGCGCTGCGCGGGCCGATGCCGGGCAGCAGCTGCAGCACCCGGAAGCCCGCCACGCCGTCGCGCGGGTTCTCGGCGAAGCGCAGCACGCACAGGGCGTCCTTCACGTGGGCCGCCTCGAGGAACTTGAGCCCGCCGTACTTCACGTAGGGGATGCTGCGGCGCGAGAGCTCGATCTCCAGGGCGTCGCCGTGGTGGGCCGCGCGCATCAGCACGGCCTGGCGCTGCAGGTCGATGCCCGCCTCGCGGTTGTCGATCACCCGCTCGATCACGTAGTCGACCTGGGCCATCTCGTCCTCGGCGGTGACGAGCCAGGGCTTCTGCGCCGAGGGCCTCTGGCTGAAGAGGTTCTTGGTGAAGCGCTCGCGGGCCAGGCCGATCACGGCGTTGCAGGCCTGGAGGACGGGCTGCGTCGAGCGGTAGTTCTGCTCCAGGGTCACCACCCGGGCCGCGGGCTCGAAGTGGGTCGGGAAGTCGAGGATGTTGCGCACGCTGGCGGCGCGGAAGCCGTAGATGGCCTGGGCGTCGTCGCCCACCACCGTGAGCCCCCGGCCGTCGGGCCGCAGGGCGAGCAGCACCGCGGCCTGCAGGGCGTTGGTGTCCTGGTACTCGTCCACCAGCACGTGGTCGAAGCGCTCGCCCACGAGCGCCGCGAGCGACGGCTCCTGCATCAGGTAGAACCAGTAGAGGAGCAGGTCGTCGTAGTCGAGCACCTGCTGCTGCTGCTTCGCCTCCACGTAGGCGGCGAACAACGCCCGCAGCTCGTCCTCCCAGTCGGCGCACCACGGGAACGCCTCTTCCAGGGTCTCGGACAGGGGCCGCTGGGAGTTCACCGTGTGGGAGTAGATGGCGAGGCAGGTGGCCTTGCGGGGGAAGCGGCCGGGCTTGTCCGAGGCGCGGGTGGTCTCGGGGCCGTCGCCCGTGGCGGCGGCGCGCAGCTCGCCCCGCAGCACGTCCATCAGGTCCGCCGAGTCCGAGCGGTCGAGCACCGTGAAGCTCGGGTCGAGCCCCACGCTCTCGGCGTGCAGGCGCAGCAGGCGATTCGCGACGGCATGGAAGGTGCCCGACCAGCGGATGCGGTGGTCGTCGCCGCCGGCACTGGGCTTCCGTGTCGCTCTGTCGCGTCGAAGTGCTCGCGCGCCGCTGCGAGCGGCCGCGCCGCCCGGGCCAGGATGGCGTGGGCGCGCCGGGTCATCTCGGCCGCGGCGCGGCGCGTGAAGGTCAGCAGCAGGATGCGGCGCGGGTCGGCGCCGGTGTGGACCAGGTGGGCCACCCGGTGGGCCAGGGTGTTGGTCTTGCCGCTGCCGGCCCCGGCGATGATGAGGAGCGGCCGCGGGTCGTCGGCCCGCTCGCCCGACAGGCCGTGCTCGGCCGCCGCGCGCTGGGCGGCGTTCAGGGCCTCGAGATGCGCGGGCGGGGTGTCCGGCACGGCGGCGAAACATAGACGAAAGTGAACAAAAGGCAAAAGCCGGCCGGCCCGCGCTTCGTGATAGCCTGCGCGGACGGAGGACACCGCCCCATGGCCGAACCCAAGGCAGACGTGAACACCGGCGTGACGCTTCCCGCGAAGGGCCGCGACTGGTCGTCGATCCGCGACGAGATGCTCGACATGGGGAAGGGCGACGCCGACTGGCGCAGCGGGCGCACGGCGGTCTACGTCTTCCATCCGGGCGACGACGTGCTGCAGGTGGCCAAGGACGCCTACGCGCTCTACCAGAGCGAGAACGCCCTGGGCCCGGCGGCCTTCCCCAGCCTGCGCCGCATGGAGAGCGAGGTGGTCTCGATGGGGCTCGGCCTGCTGCACGGGCCCGAGGGCGCCTGCGGCAACATGACCTCGGGCGGCACCGAGAGCATCCTGATGGCGGTCAAGACCTGCCGCGACCAGGCCCGGGCCCGGGGCATGGACACCCGGGGCGCCGAGATCGTGGTGCCGCGCTCCACCCACCTCGCCTTCGACAAGGCCGCCGCCTATCTCGACCTGAAGGTGGTGCGGGTGCCCGTCGCCGCCGACCTGCGGGCGGACGTCCCCGCCATCGCGAAGGCCGTCAGCGACCGCACCCTCATGCTGGTGGGCTCGGCGCCGTGCTTTCCCTATGGCCTCATCGATCCCATCGAGCCCCTGTCCGACCTGGCTCTCGAGCGCGACCTGTGGCTGCACGTGGACGCCTGCGTGGGCGGCTACTTCGCGCCCTTCGCGCGCATGAACGGCGTGGACGTGCCGCCCTTCGACTTCGAGCTGCCGGGGGTGCGCTCCATCTCGGCCGACCTCCACAAGTACGGCTACGCGGCCAAGGGCGCCTCCACGGTCTTCCACCGCAGCGAGGAGCAGCGCGCCTTCCAGATCTTCTCGTGCGACGACTGGCCCGCCGGCGGCATGACCACCCCCACCGCGGCGGGCACCCGACCGGGCGGCGCCGTGGCCGCGGCCTGGGCCGTGATGCAGTACCTGGGCGTCGCGGGCTATCGCGAGAAGGCCAAGATCGTGACCGACACGCGCGAGCGCCTGATGGCGGCCATCGACGCCATGGACGGCCTCTGCACCTACGGCGATCCGAAGCTCGGCCTCTTCACCTACGGATCGGAGGACGAAGAGGCGCTGCCCATCTTTGGCGTGTGGGCGCAGCTCAAGCAGCGCGGCTGGTTCACCGGACTCATCACCGAGCCCCGGGGCATCCACCTGATGCTCTCGCCCTCCCACGCCGAGGCGGCGGACGCCTATCTCGAAGACCTGGCCGCGGCGCTGGAGCACGTGCGCACGGGCGGCGGCGGGGGAGGGCCGCAGAAGGCCGTCTACGCGTAGCCCGGATCCGTCATGCGGATCGGGGCGCAACTCTCGATGCTGCCCGGATTCACGCAGCTGCGCGGCCCGTGCCGCGATTCGAGTCTGCCGCCAGGCTCTCACGGTATGAGGTGCTCGCGCTCAGGCTGATTCCGGCGAGGGATCCGCAAGGGCTGGCGGGCTCTGCGCACGCGAGAAGCTCGAGGAATGACGCATTGAGGCTAGCTCGTTCCGGGAGACGCCTCCGACGCGCGCGGGGCTCTGCGAGAGACCGCGGCGGGGCCGATGCGCTGCACGCGCATGATCCTCGGCCCGTCGCCGCAGTTGGGCGCGCCGGCGTGCAGCAGCCACGGGTGGCCGATCACCACGTCGCCCGCCCTGCCGGTGAGCTCCACCACCCGCACCGGCACGCCCCCGATCTCGTGGCCCCGCTCCATGAATCGCTCGATGCGGTCCGGCTGCGGCGCGTCGCTCGCCAGGTCCGCCAGCCACGGGTCGCTCTGCATCAGGGCCTGGCGCACCGTCTTCATCTTCTCCTGCCTGTTCTCCCGCTTCGCGCGCGGCCGGCCTTCCAGGAAGCGCCGCACCACGGCGGGCGACCCGGCCACCACCAGGGTGCCGCCCGAGCGCGGCGGCACGTCCGACACGAAGGTGAGGACCAGCGCACCCCCGATCCGCCCCGACGACCCGGCGTAGCGTGTGTGGTAGGGGAAGTCCGTGTGCCAGACGCGATGGGGAAGCGTCCATGGGCCCGGGGTGGGGAACGTGACGAGCATCTGTCCCCAGTCCTTCGGGCGTTGCCAGCCTCCCCGGCCCATCCAGGCGTCGAGAGCGGCGGTGAGCTTCTCGCCGCCGATGGGCTCGAAGACCGAGTGGCGCTTCAGGGACTGGAGACCCCAGGCCTGCTCGAGGTGCCAGCTCGCGGGGTCGTCGCGGACGACGCCGTACTCGTGCTCGAGGGTCTGCCACACGCGGGAGGCCATGGCGGCGGCTTGCTCGCGGGTGAAGGCGGAGGGGACGCGGACGAACCCCTCGGCGGGCTCGATGCGACAGGCTTCCGGGGACATGACGCGAGGGTAGCGACACGGATCGGGATCGGCGGCCGCCGGGCCCTCGCGGGGGTCAGCGCGTGGTCTGCCGCCGGTACGCGGTGCGCCAGAGGAAGAAGTCCGCGGCGTCCACGTGCCCGTCGCAGTCGAAGTCTCCGCTCTCCGGGCCGGGCCCTGCGTCGTCGCGACCCGTGTGCTCGGTCCAGATCGCGTAGTCGAGCCCGTCCGGGCGGCCGTCGCCGTTCGCGTCGCCGGCGGTGGTTCCGGCCGGGCACCGCGACAGCTCGTCGGGGTCGTCCGCGCCGAGACAGTCCGGGTCTTCGGGGAAGTCCACCCGCCCGTCGCCGTCGTCGTCGAGGCCGTCCCGGCAGGCGGGCTGCCCGGTGCGCTCGAGGATCTGCTCGCGGTAGACCGACAGGTCGGCGGCGAAGGTGGTGTTGCCGTAGACCGTGGTGCGCGGGGGCTGTCCCTCGAAGGTGTCGGCGGCGAAGAGCACCCCCGCCAGCTCCCAACGGCCATCCTGCTGCGCGAAGACGGCTCCTCCGGAATCGCCCACCGCCACCTGCGCCTCGTGGGGGGTGGGAAGCCCGGGCGTGAAGTCGGTCGAGAACGCGGCGGTGGCGGTCCCGACGCCGACGTTCACGGTGAGGCCGGTCTGCTCCACCTCGTTGGTGCCCCAGCGCAGGTGCGTCGAGCTCGCCCAGCTCCAGCCGGGCCGCGCCTCGAACTCCATGGGATCGCCGCGATCGAATCCGTTGCCGGCCATCACCAGCGCCAGCCCGGGCACGAGGGGCGCCGCCGCAGCGTGAGCGAGGGCAGGGCGGGGATGGGCTCCTGCAGGCGGAAGACGGCGAGGTCGGCGGAGACGCCGCCGCCGGCGTTCGAGATCCGCAGCTTCGAGCCGGGGACCGCGGGGTAGGGGTGCCCCTGGCAGCACGACCTCGCCCTCGCGTACGTGGTTCGCGGTGATCACCCAGCCGTTGCCCAGGTACACGGCGGTCTGCTCCGCGGCGCCCACGTTGGCGAAGCCGAAGTCGTTCGGGGGCGGCGTGGTGTTTCCCGAGCCGTCGCCCGAGGCGATGATGACGGCCCGGGCCGGCGCCCCGCCCAGCCCGGCCAGGCACGAAAGGAGCAGGCATGCGACGAGCCGCCACCCGGCGAGCGCCGTCGCGGGTCCTGAGACGCTCACGAACGAGCCGGTGAACGGGGCCCTGGCGGACATGGGCGGCGGAGTATGCCACTTTCAGGTCCGCGCACCCCCCGTGGCCCTCGCTTCGGTACCGTCTCTGGAGCGCCCGCCGGCGCCGCGGCGCTTCGTGCTCCACCGGGAGGTCGCCCGTCCATGAAGCTTCGAACCCTGTGTGCGGTCGTGGCCTGCGTCTGGATCGTCGCGGCGCGGGGGCTCGCGGCGGCGCCCGCCGAGCTCTGCTGCCGCCCGACGACGGCGCGCAGGTGGACGCCTGGGTGGAGGAGCGTCTCCCGGAGCTGGTCACCACCTACCGCCAGCTGCACGCGCGGCCCGAGCTCTCGCTCGAGGAGAAGCAGACGGCGGCGCTGGTGGCCCGCACCCTCTCGAAGGCGGGCTACGAGGTGCAGCGCGACATCGGCGGCACCGGGGTGGTGGGCGTGCTCGCGAACGGGCCCGGGCCGACGGTGCTGATCCGCGGCGACATGGACGCGCTGCCCGTGATCGAGCAGACGGGGCTGCCGTATGCGAGTCGGGTGAGCCGCACCCAGCCCGACGGCAGCACCGTCGGCGTCATGCACGCCTGCGGGCACGACGTGCACGTGACGAGCCTGCTCGGTACGGCGCGCTTGATGGCAGACCTGCGCAAGCGCTGGAGCGGCACCGTGGTGATCCTCGCCCAGCCCGCCGAGGAGATCGGGCGCGGCGCCCAGATGATGATCGACGACGGGCTCTTCGAGAAGATCCCGCTGCCCGACGAGGCCATCGCCCTGCACGTGGACGGCACCCTGCCCGCCGGGCAGATCGGCTACGTGTCGGGCTGGGCGGCGGCCAACGTCGACTCCGTCGACATCACGATTCACGGCCGCGGGGGTCACGGCGCCCGTCCCCACGACACCGTCGATCCCATCGTCACCGCCGCGCACCTGGTCGTCGCCCTGCAGACCATCGTGAGCCGGCGGGTGAACCCGACCGACCCCGCCGTGGTCACGGTCGGATCGATCCACGGCGGCTCGAAGAACAACGTGATCCCCGACGAGGTGAAGCTGCAGCTCACTGTGCGCTCGTACTCGGACGAGGTGCGCGAGCTGCTGCTCGGCAGCATCCGTCAGCTCGCCAACGACATCTGCCAGGCCTTTCAGTGCCCGCAGCCGCCCGACGTCACCGTGAAGGACGAGTACACCCCGGCCATGTACAACGACCCGGCCCTGACGGCGGCCGCCGCCGCGCTCTTCCGCGGCTTCCTGGGCGAGGAGAACGTGGTCCCCCTGCCCGCCGCCATGGGCGGCGAGGACTTCGGCCGCTACCACCGCGAGAAGGGGTTCCCGGCGTTCATGTTCCGGCTGGGCGCCGTCGAGCCGGCGGAGTGGCAGGCGAGCCACGCGGGCGGCGAGCCGCTGCCCTCGCTGCATTCGAGCCGCTTCGCGCCGGACGCGGAGCCCACCATCGAGACGGGGATCCGCGCCACCGCGCGCCTGGCGCTGGCGCTCCTCGCCAGGCCGGACTAGCCCGCCGCGTTCGCCGCGCTCAGCCGCGCAGGGTGAACGCCGCGTTCGAGAGGATGACCGCGTCGCGCTCCTTCGACTTCGCCTCGATCAGGATCTTGTCGCCCTCGCGCCAGAAGGACGTGAGGTAGGTCTCGCCCGGGAAGGCCACGCCGCGGAAGCGCGCCTGGTAGCGCGCCACCCGGCTGACGTCGCCGCCGAGGGCGCCGTCCACCACCGCCTTGCACACGATGCCGTACGAGCACAGGCCGTGGATGATGGGCCGGTCGAAGCCGCCCATCTTGGCGAACTCGGGGTCGGCGTGGAGCGGGTTCTTGTCGCCGTTCAGGCGATAGAGCAGCGCCTGCTGGGGCAGGGTCGCCGACTCCACCACGCCATCGGGCTCGCGGTCGGGCGCCTCGTTCGACACCGCCGGTCCGGGCTCGCCGCCGAAGCCGCCCTCGCCGCGCAGGAAGAGGGACATGCGGCTCGTGAAGAGCGGCTCGCCGTCCGCGGTGTCGGCGTTCACCTCGACGATCGCCAGCGCCGCCTTGCCCTTGTCGAAGATGTCGGCCACCCGGGCGCGGCCGCGCAGCTTCGCCTCGGGCGGCAGCGGCCGGTGGATCTCCACGTCCTGCTCGCCGTGCAGCATCATGGCGCGGTTGAACTGCATGCCCGGCACGTCGAAGATGGCGGCGGCCGCGCCGGCGCGCACCACGGTGGGGAAGCTCGGCAGCACCTTCAGGTTCTTCTCGTAGGTGTACTCGAGCTCGCCCGGATCGGTGGGCGGCACGCCGGCGCCCACGCCCAGGTGGTAGAGGATGACGTCGTCCTTGCCGTAGCCGCCTTCGCCTTCCGGGAACGCATGGCCGCGGGCCTTCTCGAGATCGATGGGCATGGCTGCTCTCCTTATCCGTATCCGTCTGCTCGTCCGTGGGCTCGTGGGTCTGCTCGTCCGCCTGCTCGTCCGTCCGCCGCGCCTCTGCGTCCGCCCCATCCGGCCGGTCGCTTCGCCGGGGCGCGAAGATAACGCGCCCGAGGCTATCCTCGACGTCCCCCTGCTGGCGCAGCTCCTCCCACGAGTCCGGGGCGGCTCGGAGATCGCGGAAGGATCGAACGGAAGCCGTGGACCCGCTCACACGATTCGCGATCCTGGGCGCTCTGCTCTCGTGCCTCGCGCCGGGCCTCGGGAGCCCGGCGTGGGCGGACGACGGAGCCCTTCCCGAGGACGACTTCTGGACGCGGCCGCACCTGATCCCCGACCTGGGCGGGCCTGCGCGCGCGCCTCGAGGCGTCGGAGATCCTGTTCGACCTCGCCTACACGGGCGACGTCGTCACCAACACCACCGGCGGGCTGCGGCGCAAGACCGAGGTTCTCGGGAACCTCGACATGACCTTCACCTGGCACACCGAAGCGCTGCTGGGTGTCGATCTCGGCAGCTTCTTCCTCTACGGGCTGCTGGACCACGGCGGTCGTCCGTCGGCGGACGTGGGCGACGCCCAGGGCGTGGACAACATCGAAGCGCCCAGCACCGCCAAGCTCTTCGAGGCCTGGTGGCAGAAGTCCCTGCTCGAGGACCGCGCGTCGATCCTCTTCGGGCTCTACGACGTCAACTCCGAGTTCTATTCCGTGGAGACGGCCGAGCTCTTCCTGAACAGCTCGTTCGGCATCGGGGCCGCCCTGGGAAACAGCGGCGTCAACGGTCCATCGATCTTCCCCACCACCTCGCTCGGCGCCCGCCTCAAGGCCGAGCCCTTCCCGGGCTACGAGCTTCAGGCGGCGGTCCTCGACGGGATTCCCGGCGAGCCGAGCCATCCCAAGGGCACGCGGGTTCGCCTCGACGACGACGACGGCGTCTTCTTCATCGCCGAGGTGGCCTACGACCGTGCCCGGTCCGAGCAGCAGGGCGAAGTCGACGGTGCGTCGCGGCCGACCCAGCGCCGGCGGGTGGGTCGGGAGTGGTCCCAGCGGCCGACCTCCGCGAGGATCGCCCTCGGCACCTGGCTCTATTCGGCCCGCATGCCCCACCTCG
The DNA here is from genome assembly GCA_963822965.1 of uncultured delta proteobacterium. Lineage (GTDB taxonomy): Bacteria > Myxococcota_A > UBA9160 > UBA9160 > UBA4427 > JAJDAN01. The sequence goes on along the minus strand of CAWGJT010000015.1, from coordinate 42,923 downwards.
CGCGCACCAACGCCGCCGGCGACCCGGTCCAGACCCGGGGGCATCCGGGCCTCTATCTGATCGCAGACTACGACGCCACGCAGCTCGACCCGCTGAACGCGAGCGGGTTCGCGCTCTTCCTGCAGCTGGGCTGGGCCGACGGCGACGTCGCGCAGTTCGAGGGCTACACGGGCGCCGGCTTCACGTACACGGGGCTCCTCCCGGGCCGACCCGAGGACGAGCTCGGCATGGGCGTCGCCGCCGCCTACAACGGCCACTCCTTCAAGCGCGCGAGCCGGGCCGCCGGCGACTCGCCGGCCGTGGCCGAGGTCGCCGTGGAGTGGACCTACCAGGCGGTCCTGACGCCCTGGCTGTCGCTGCAGGCCGACCTGCAGTACGTCGCGAACCCGGGCGGCCTGAGCAATCGGCGCGACGCCCTCGTGACGATCCTGCGCTACGTAGTGGACTTCTGAGCCCGTCCCGATGGGTATCATGCCGGGGATGGACCGGTTCCCGGGCTTCGTGGCCGCCGCGGGCAATCCGAGCATCGTGGCCGAGCCGAACAGGAACAGGAAGCCGGGAGACCGTACCTTGCACGAAGACAGCAACCACCGATCGGCGAGACGCGGACTCGCCGGAGCGCTCCTCGCACTGCTTGTCGCAGGCTGCCAGCCGACGCCGCAACCGGAAGGGGCACCGACCCTCGCGACGACCCAGACCACCTCCTACTCCCGGGACATCCGACCCCTCCTCGATACGAAGTGCGTCGCTTGTCACGCGTGCTATGACGCTCCGTGTCAGCTGAAGCTGAGCTCCGGCCCGGGGCTTCTTCGCGGCGCGACGAAGAACGCCGTGTACGACAGCTCCCGTCTCCGGGACGTCCCGCCCACGCGTCTGTTCGTCGATGCAGAGGGCACCGCCGCCTGGCGACGAAAGGGGTTCTACTCGGTGCTGAACGACCGGGGCGGCCCGCTGACGAACAACCTCGAGTACTCCCTGCTGTTCGCCATGGTTCGGCTGGGCAAGACCCACCCCCTCGTGCCGAACAGCCCGGTGCCCGAGGACATCGTCTTCGGGCTCGACCGGGAGACCTCGTGTCCCATGCAGGGGGAGTTCGAGCGCTATGCGAAGGACAAGCCCATGCAGGGCATGCCGCTCGCGATCACCGGGCTCTCCGACGGCGAGTACGAGACCCTGCGCCAATGGATCCTGGAAGGCAGCGTGATCGACGAGGAGCCTCTCGTCCCGGCGGAAGGCGAGCAGGCGCAGATCCGACGCTGGGAGGAGTTCTTCAACCGGCCGGCGCCGAAGAACCGGCTGGTCTCCCGCTACCTCTACGAGCACCTGTTCACGGCCCATCTGTACTTCGAGGGCCCCGGCCGCCGGAACTTCTTCGAGCTGGTGCGCTCGACGACGCCGCCGGGACAGCCCGTTCGGGACGTCGCCACGGCGCGCCCGAACGACGATCCCGGCCAGCCCTTCTTCTACCGCTTCCGAACCCTGCAGAGCACGATCGTCCACAAGAGCCACCTGGCCTACTCGCTCAGCGCGGACCGGATGGCCCGCTTCGAGGCGCTGTTCCTCGAGCCCGACTGGGACGTCGCAGCGCTGCCCGCCTATTCGCCGGAGAACGCCGCCAACCCGTTCGTCACCTTCGCCGCGATGCCGGCGCGCGGGCGCTACGAGTTCATGCTCGATACGGCGGAGCACTTCGTCATGACGTACATCCGGGGTCCGGTCTGCGCGGGCCAGGTCGCCACGGACGTCATCGACGATCGGTTCTACGTCCTGTTCCAGGATCCCGACGCCGATCTGTCGGTCACCGACCCGGCCTACCTGGCGCGGGTCGCACCCGCTCTCACTCTGGTGCCCCAGACGGAACGCCTGCTGCTGATGAAATCGAACTGGGACGACCGCAACAAGGAGCGAAACGAGTACATCCGGCTCCGGGGGCAGGCGTACCGCGAGCATCAGCCCGACGGCCCGTCGCTCGACGACCTCTGGGACGGCGGCGGCACGAACGACAACGCGGCGCTCACGGTCTTTCGCAACTTCGACAACGCGATGGTCACGAAGGGTCTGGTGGGCGCCGTCCCGAAGACGCTGTGGGTGATGGACTACCCGATGCTGGAACGCTCCTACTACCTGCTGGTCGTGAACTTCGACGTCTTCGGGAGCGTGGCCTCGCAGGTGGAGACGCGTCTCTACTTCGACCTGATCCGCACGGGCGGCGAGAACAACTTCCTCCACTTCATGCCGGCCGGGGCGCGGACGGCGATGCGGGATTCCTGGTATCAGGGGAGCAAGCTCCAGCTCGAGGTCGCCAAGAGCTATGTCGTGGCGAACGAAGACCTGCCGGTGCAGATCCGGTATCGGACGCCGGACCCGAAGGCCGAGTTCGTGTCGCTCGTCTCGGAGCGGTTGAAGTCGCTGGCCGGGCCGCCCGACGTGCTGAATCGTTGCGCCCATCCGCCCTGCTCCCGGCCGGGGGCGAGCCCGTTGGAGCGGCGCGTGGACGAGCAGCTCCAGACCTTGACCTCGAGGCCCGCGTCGCAGGAAGCGATGGAGTTCGTCGACTTCATGCCGGACGTGGCCTTTCTGCGAATCGCGACCGCGAACGCTGGCGAGGATCTCGCGTACACCCTGATCCGAAACAAGGCGCACACCAACGTGGCCTTCATGTTCGACGAGGAGAAGCGCCGGGAGCCCGGCAAGGACACGCTGACGATCTACCGCGGCCTGATCGGGAGCTACCCGAACTTCATGTTCGAGGTGCCCGTCGCCCGGGTCGAGGCCTTCACGCGGGATCTGCATGCCGCGACGACGAAGGACGAGTTCACCCGGGTGGTGGCCCGATTCGGTCTCGCGCGCAGCCACCCCGAGATCTGGACGAGCTTCCAGTGGTTCGTCGACCACGCGAGGCGCGTCGATCCGATCCGAGCCGGGATCTACGACCTGAGCCGCTACAAGAAGGTCGCCGATCTGATGTCCGACGAGGACCGCTAGAGGCCCGGCTCGCGTCAGCTGCGGCGGCTGAGCACCTCCGCGTTGGCGCCGTCTCCCACGATCACGAGATCGGCCATGCCGAGGAAGAGCCCGCTGCCCACGACGCCCGGGATCGAGAGGATCTCGCGCTCCAGGGCTGCCGGGTCGTCGATGGGGGCGATCTTGCAATCGAGCACGTGGTTGCCGTTGTCGGTCACGTAGGCCTGGCCGTCGTCCCGGGTGCGGCGGGCCGGCTCGCAGCCCAGGGCGTGCAGGCGCCGGCGGCACAGGGGCTCGCCGAAGGGCACCACCTCCACGGGCAGCTTGCCGCGCGAGCCCAGCACCGGCACGCGCTTCTCGGGCCCCACCAGGATCACCAGCTTGCGCGACGAGGCGGCCACGATCTTCTCGCGCACGAGCGCCCCGCCGTAGCCCTTGATGACGTCGAGGTTCGGGTCGAACTCGTCGGCGCCGTCGAAGGTGACGTCCAGGGTGTCGGCCTCCTCGAGGGTGAGGAGCGGGATGCCCAGATCGTGGGCCAGGGACGCCGTGCGCAGGGAGGTGGGGACGCCGCGCACCACGAGGCCCGCTTGCACCCGGGTGGCCAGGCCGCGCACGAAGGCCTCGGCGGCCCGGCCCGTGCCGAGCCCCAGGGTGTGTCCTTCGCGGACGTGCTCGAGGGCGGCGGCGGTTCCCGCGCTGATGGCTGCTTCCGCTCCCACGCCCTTCTCCTGCCTCCTGCTCGTCTCGAGCTCGACTCGGGGTCGGCTGCCTCAGGCGAGCCACTCGCGCAGGCGCGCCAGGCCGACCCGAGGATCGGACAGGTGCAGCCAGAGCGCCCGCCGTCTGCGCGCCACCAGCACCTGGAAGTCGCCCTGGGCCTGGGCATGGGCCAGCACACCGAAGGAGTACTGCTCGCCGGGGATCGGCAGCGGGTCGGCGTCGGCGGCCGTGAGCTGCAGGAAGACGCCGCTGTTCGGCCCGCCCTTGTGGAGCTGTCCCGTCGAGTGCAGGTAGCGCGGCCCATAGCCGAGGGTCGTCGCCACCCGGTGCTGCTCGCGCACGCCCAGGCGCACGGCCTGCAGGTCGACCTCGTTGGCGTCGCTGCTGTCGAGGTAGGCGTTGATGGCGAAGTAGTCGCCCGGACCGAGGCGCCCCAGGTGCGCGGCGAGGGCCTCGCGCAGGCTCTTCGAACGGCGCGCCGCGGGGGCCACCTCCGCGTCGCTGAAGAGCGTGACGCCGTCCTGCTCGAGCACCGGCTCCTGGCGGGGGAGGGCGCCTTCCTTCTCGTAGGCGCTCATCAGATCCCGCGCCGCCACCTTGGCGGCTTCGACGTCGGGCTGGTCGAAGGGGTTGATGCCGAGCACCGCGCCGGCCACGGCGACGGCGATCTCCCAGCGGAAGAACTCGGCGCCCAGGTCCCGGGCGTCTTCCATCTCCATGCGCACCACCGGATGCCCGGCCGCTTCGAGGGCGTCGACGGCGGCGTCCTGCTCGGGTGAGGGCGCGCTGGCCAGGCGTACGTAGGCGAAGAGGCGGTCGTGGCCGTAGCGGTCCGGGGCCGCCACGGGCTCGTCGCCCACCGGCACGATGCCGTGGCCGTGCTTGCCCGTGGACTCGGCGATGAGCTGCTCGAGCCAGGCACCGAGGCTCGCGATGCCCGGCGAGATCACGCAGGTGAGCTTGTCGCGCCCGCGCCCGGCCAGCACTCCCATGGCGATGCCGAGGCGCACGCCCGGGTTGTCGGCGGGCACCACGTCGGGGCCGCAGGCGGCGGCCATGGCGCGCGCCCGGGCCAGGAAGTCGTCCGTGTCGAGCCCCATCAGCGCACCGGGCAGCAGGCCGAAGGGCGAGAGCGCCGAGAAGCGACCGCCGATCTCGGGGATGCCGTGGGCGACGCCTGCGAAGCCCTTCTCCTTCGCCACGCGCTCGAGGGAGCTGCCCGGGTCGGTGACGGCCACGAAGCGGCCCGCCGCCCGGTCGGCGCCGAGCTCGCTCGCCACCGCGTTGTGGAGCCAGGCAAAGAGCGTGTTGGGCTCGATGGTGCTGCCCGACTTCGACGACACGACGAAGAGCGTGCGCGCCACGTCGAGACGCGCGACGGCGCTGCGGATGAAGGCCGGGACGGTGCTGTCGAAGACGTGCAGCTCTGGCAGCCCGCGTGCGCGCGTCGCCCCGCCGAAGGTGCGCGACAGCACGTCGGGGCACAGGCTCGAGCCCCCCATGCCCAGCACCGCCACGTGGGCGATGGATTCCTTCTCGACGTGCGCCCGCAGCCGGGCGACGAGATCGGCGTCGAGGGCGCCGCCCCGGGCGGGCATGCCGAGCCAGCCCAGCCAGCGCGCCTCGTCGGCGTTCGTCCACACGCTCGCGTCCGCGGCCCACAGCCGGCGGACCCGGTCGTCCCGGCGCCAGTCGCCGAGGGCCTCCTCGACGTCCTTCTCGTAGCCTCCGAGCGCGGTTCGCAGCGACATGGTCTGGCTCCTTTCTCGTTCACTCGTCCACTCGTCCACTCGTCCACTCGTTCAATCGTCCGGGGGCCGGCCGGATCAGCGCTTCCAGAACGAGTGGAAGGTGCCGCAGCCGAGCTTCGGTAGCTCGGGGGGCGCCGCGGGCCGTCCGTCGAGCTTGCCGGGCGCGTCCCCGTCGAAGCGCCGGTCGATCTTGCCGTCGAAGTCCGTGTCCTCGTCCTGCCGGGCTACCTCGTCGCCCTTCATGTACATGATGACGTCGGGCCGCCCGTCGCCGTTCGTGTCCGTCTCGATGCGGGCCCGTTCGCCGTTCTGGTAGATCTCTCGCTCGTTGGCCCGGCCGTTGCCGTCCGTGTCCACGAGGGCGCTCTTCAGCGTGTCGCCGTCGAAGTCGAGGATCATCTCGAGGCGGCCGTCGCCGTCCCCGTCCGCGCAGTGCTTCACCACCTGACCGTCGGGACCGAGGAAGAGCTTCTTGTCGGGGGTCTTCGCCCCGGGCACGGTGACGAGCTCCTGCACGGTGAGTCGGCCCTTTGCGTCGAAATGGCTCAGCACGTCGGCCCGGCCGGAGCCGGTGGTCGCCTGGCCCTGGCGCACGAGGCGGCCGTCCTCGTAGTAGTTCCAGGTGTCGTACTGGCAGTTGCCGCTGGCGTCCTTCTCCTCGGCGGTGACGTTGCCCGCCTTGTCGAGCCAGCGGCGCAGGTCGGTGCAGCCGTCGCCCCGGGTGGACTCGTCCACGCGGGTGGCGACGCCCCCCGCGAAGGTGACCGTGAAGTCCGGCTTGCCGTCGCCGTTGCGGTCCTCCTCGCGCTTCACCACCTGGCCCTTGGCGTCGGCGGTGGTCCAGACGTCCGGCTTGCCGTCGCCGTTGCTGTCGCTCTCCTGCACGCGCAGGCCCTTCGCGTCCACGTCCACCACCAGGTCCATCTGGCCGTCGCCGGTGGTGTCCTCGGTCTGGCGCCGCAGCTTGCCGCCTTCGTAGTAGGCCACCACCTCCGGTACGCCGTCGCCCGTCTTGTCCTTCTCGATGCGCGCGAGCTGGCCCTTCTCGAAGAAGCTCTTCTGGTCGAAGCGGGCGTCGCCGTCCGTGTCCTCGTCCACCTCGACCACCTGCTCGTCGGGTCCGAAGAGGGTGACGACGTCGACGCCGCCGTCGCCGTTGCGGTCCTCGGTCTGCCGGCGCTTGCGGCCCTCCTGGTACTCGACGACCGCGTCCGCCTGGCCGTTGCCGGTGCGGTCCACCTCGGTGCGCACGACCTGGCCCCCGGTGAAGAAGGTGGTGAGCTCGAAGCGGCCGTCGTAGTCCTGGTCGGCCTCCTCGCGCGCGAGCGTGCCCTGCTCGTAGCGCTTCACCTGGTCGATCTTGCCGTCGTCGTTCGTGTCGAACTCCTCGCGGGTGGGCTGCTCGCCGGCGTCGTAGAAGGTCACCTGGTCGAAGGTGCCGTCCGCGTTGTTGTCGCGCTCCTGCTTCACCTGCTTGCCGTTCTCGAAGGTGAGCACCGCGTCGATCCTGCCGTCGCCGGTGGTGTCGAGCTCCTGCCGCACGAGCTGGCCGCCCTCGAAGTGGCTCTTCTGGTCGAAGTTGCCGTCGGCTCGGGTGTCCTTCTCCTCCAGCACCTTCTGGGGGCCCTGGGGCCCGGGCGCGAAGGTGGTGTGCAGGTCGAGCTTACCGTCGCCGGTGGTGTCCACCGAGGCCTCCACCACCTCGCCGCCGGGGCCGAAGCGCCCGCGATGGTCGATGCGGCCGTCGAAGTCCTCGTCCTCCTCGAAGGTGGCGGGCTTGCCCGCTTCGAAGGCGATGAAGCGGTCGGGCTTGCCGTCGGCGTTCTTGTCCTCTTCGAGCTTCGTCGTCACCCCGGCTGCGTCGTTGCTGCGCCAGGTGTCCACCTTGCCGTCGCCGGTGGTGTCGTTCTCGATCTTGGCGACGACGCTGCCCTCCGCGCCGAACGAGACGAACGAGTCCGCCCGGCCGCTGCCGTTGGTGTCCTTCTCCTGGCGCACGAGCTTGCCGCCGGCGTCGTAGCGGTTCCAAAGGTCCACCCGGCCGTCGCCGTCCTCGTCGATCTCGACGCGCGCCAGCACCGCCTTGCCGTCGCGGCTCTCGTAGATCTCGGTGCGGTCCGGCGTGCCGCGGCCCTTCGAGTCCACGGTGCGGCGGCGCATCACCCCTTCCTCGTAGGTGACGACGGTGTCGAAGTTGCCGTCGTTCTGGGTGTCGAGCCGCTCGCTGGCCGGCCGCTCCTGGGCGTCGAAGGCGTAGACGGCGTCCACCTTGCCGTCGCCGTTGCGGTCCTCCTCCTGCTTGGCCTTCTTGCCGTCGCGGAACTCGATGGTGGTGTCGTAGCGGCCGTCGCCGGTGCTGTCGGCCTCCTGCCGCACCAGCACGCCGTCGTGGAACGTGGAGATGAGGTCCACCTGGCCGTCGCCGTTGCGGTCCTCTTCCTCGCGGGCGCGCTTGCCCCCCACGTAGCTGCGGGTGATGGGACCGCCGCCTTCCTTGCCGGCGATCACCTCGCGCTCCACGGCGCCGTCGGCGCCCAGGAAGGCGGTGACCTCGGCCTTGCCGTCCCCGTCCTCGTCGAAGGTGCGGGTCTTCTCGTGGCCGTTCTCGAAGGCGATGGTGGTGTCGAAGCGGCCGTCGCCCGTGGTGTCGGCCTCGCGCCGGACGATCACGTCGTTCTGGTAGTGGCTCACCACGTCGGGCTTGCCGTTGCCGCTGGTGTCGTCCTCGACGCGCACGCGCGCGCCGTTCTCGTAGAGGATCGTGACGTTGAGCTTGCCGTCCTCGTTGCCGTCCTGGCGCTCGCGCGACTTGCGGCCGGCGGCGTCGAACTCGGCGGCGAGGTCCACGCGTCCGTCGTGGTTGCGGTCCTGCTCGACGGTGGCGACCCGGCCCTCGCGGTAGCTCGTCCAGGTATCGGTCTTGCCGTCGAGGTTCGTGTCCTCTTCCTTCTTCACCGGGGCACCCGCCGCGAAGGTGGTGGTGGCGTCGGGGGTGCCGTCGGCGTTGCGGTCCTCCTGGCGCAGGGTGGGCACGCCGGCCTCGAGGGTCGTCGTCTGGTCGGGCTTGCCGTCGCCCGTGGTGTCCACCTCCTGGCGTACGGGCTTGCCGTCCTCGCCCAGAGCGACCCACACGTCGGTGCGGCCGTCGTGGTCGTTGTCGCGCTCGGCGCGCACGGCCTTGCCGCTCTCGAAGAAGATCTTCTCGTCGTACTGGCAGTCGCCGTTGGTGTCGTTCTCGCGGCGGACGATGCGCTCGTCGGCGCCGTAGAAGAGCACCACCGCCATGCACTTCTTCGGCGGCCGCGGCACCTGGGCGGCGGCCGCTCCCGCGAGCCCCACGAGCAGCGCGGCGACGAGGCCCAGCGTGGGCGCCGCCAGCAGGCCCGAGGGCGCCGCCAGCAGGCGAGAGGGCGCCGCCAGCAGGCGAGAGGGCGCCGCCAGCAGGCGAGAGGGCGCCGCCAGCAGGCGAGAGGGCGCCGCCAGCCAGCCGGAGGGCGCCGCCTGTAGGCCGGAGAACGAAGGTCGAGATGCGATGAAAGCTCTCCCGGTGCGAGGCCGCACGGTGCGCAGGGCTACAGGTTCTCGACCGAGAAGGTCCCGGAGAGCTTCTTGCCGGCCAGACAGCGCACGTTGTCGTCCATCGGCGGGAAGGGCGAAGCGGCGCGCAGGGCGGCCACCGCGCTGTTGCCCAGGGTGGCCTCGGTCTTGCCCACGAACTCCACCTGGGTGGCCGCACCCGAGGAGTCGAGCACGAAGCGCAGCTTCACCTGGGCGTTGTCGGGCACGCCGGCGGGCACCTGCCAGCGCTTCTCGGTGCGCTGCTTCACCACGTCGAGGTAGCGGTTCACGAAGGCGCTCTCGAAGCAGCGCACCACGCCCACCGCGGTGCCGGTGCCGCCGGTGCCCGCGCCGCCGGCGTAGACGCCCACGTCCGTGTCGAAGTCCCAGCTGCCGGTGTCTGGCGAGAGGTCCTGGTCGGAGACCACCTCCACCGGCGCCGCGCTCGCGTAGTCGACGTCGTCCACCGGCGGCACGACGGCGAAGTTCTGGGGCGCCTGCACGGCCGCGCCCGGATCGATCTGCCGCGGGCCGTCGGTGTCCACCACCGGCGCCTCGAGGTCCGTCGGCACCACCGCCACGTCGCGCAGCTTGCTCAGGTCGAGGTCGCTGGCCACGCGCCGCTGGTCGATGGAGCGCGCCTGGGTGCGCTGGCTCACCACCTGCCGGCGCTGCACGGCCTGGGGCGCCGCCGCCTGCTTCAGGGCGTTCAGGTTCAGCTGCTGGGGCGCCACGTTCACCATGCGCGGCTGGGCGACGGCCTGGGGCGTCACGCGCCGGGCCGCCGCCTGCACGGGGGTGGGCCTCGCCCGGGGCTGGATGATCTTGCGGGCGGGCGCCGGCTCGGCGTCCGAGCCCGGCAGCTCGCGGATGATCCGCACCTCGATCAGCTGCTCCACCGGCGGCGCCAGCCAGGCCAGCAGCACCAGGATGCCGAGCACCAGGCCGTGGAGGAGCGTCGTGAGCGAGCCCGCGATGAGGGCGCTGCGCCGGTCCTCGGGCTCGGGCATCGCCAGGTTCGGCGCGTGCCCGGCGGTGGCGAAGTCGCCCAGGGACGAGCCCACCGGGCCGCTCGACAACAGCCCGACGCGCCGCCGCCGGGGGTGGCGGTGGCTGAGGCGCGGCAGGCTGGCGGTGGGCGCGTTGGTCATCCGGCTCGATTCGGGTTCGGCTCGATTCGGTTCGACAGGGCCTTGCTGCACCGGCTCGAGAGCTCGCGATCCGATCCTCCGGAGCCGCGAGGCCCGCTGGACTCGTGGATCCTCCCCCGGTCGGTGGGACGCTCATCTCCCGGAGCCGGTTCCGGTCGATGCGGGCCCGCGGGGCGCCATGCGGCGTTCGATCCTACCCAGGGCGCCCGTCCGGTGTCAAACCGGCGATCGTGCGTCGTTCCCGGCACTTGCGCGCGTTGCTGCGAGCGATCCGGGGCTCGGGTAATCTCGGGCTCCCCCGCGAAGGCCGTGCGTTCGAGTCGGGCGCTCGTCTTCTTCTGCTCTTTTGCTCTTTGCTCTTTTCATGCTTCGTGCCTGGACGCTTCGACGGACGCTTGCGACGACTTCGCCAAGACTTGCACAGAGAGGCTCACGGATGTTCGACGCTGCTCATCTGATCGATCTGCTCATCATGGGCTGGCTCTCGAACGTGCCGCTCGCGATCGGCTCGATCTGGACCCTTTCCATCTTCGCCGAGCGCTGGTGGAAGCTGCGCGGCCTGGAGGAGAAGTCGCGCGCGCTGGCCTCCGAGGTGATCGAGAAGCTGGCCGGCCGAGACGCCGTCGCGGCCCGGCACCTGTGCGAGGAGAGCGACCTGGCCATCGCCGACATGCTGCTCGAGGGCCTGCGCTGGGACAACGCGGCCGTCGAGGACCTGGACCGGGTGTTCGCGACGATCCGCGCCGAGCTCGGCGTCGGCCTCAAGCGCGGCATCTGGATCATCGGCACCGTCGGGTCGCTCGCCCCCTTCGTCGGCCTCTTCGGCACGGTGATCGGCATCATCCGTGCGTTCGCGCACATGTCCGAGACCGGCGAGACGGGCTTCCAGGTGGTGGCGTCGAGCCTGTCCGAGGCGCTGATCGCCACCGCCGCCGGCCTGGGGGTGGCCATCATCGCCCTGCTGATCTTCAACTACCTGAACACCCGGGTGGCCTCGGTCAACCAGGTGTATGCCCGGGCCTCGGAGCGCCTGGTGCAGGCGCTGCTCTACGTCGAGTCGACGGCCGGCGCCGGCGCCCAGGCCGGCGTCGGAGGAGGCAAGCTAGACGTGGCCATCTCTGCACTTCCGACCGGCGGCGATAGCAACAGCGAAGACGCCGCCATCGTCGCCGAGATCAACATCACGCCGCTCACCGACATCTTCCTGGTGCTGCTCATCATCTTCATGGTGACCACCACCGTGGCCCAGAACGAGGCCAAGAACATCGACCTGCCCGAGGCCACCGAGAGCGAGGAGCCGCCGCCCAAGAGCGTCACCGTGGCCATCGACGCCGAGGGAACCATCAAGGTGAACGACACCATCGTCCAGCCCGGCATGCTCGAGCAGATGATCGGCGACGCCCTCGAGCAGGCCCAGGAGAAGATCGTCGTCCTGAAGGGCGACAAGTCGGTGCTGCTCGGCAAGGCCGTCAACATCCTCGACATCGCCCAGCAGAAGGGCGCCAAGGGCATCGCGCTGGCGACGCAGCAGCCCGCCCCAGATTAAGCGCCGGCCGGGAGCTCTTCGGGCCAGCGGCAGACGCCCGTGGCGTGGGCCTGGCTCGGGGGGCTCGATGCCGGCGGCCGCGGCGCACGTCGGCCAGGGGCAGGGCGAGCAGCTCTTCGTAGGGCAGGGCGACGAGGTCGACGGCGCGCCGCCCCCGGCGCCAGGCGCGCCACGCCACGGCGAGCCAGCGCACGCCCAGCTGCCGGCACATCTCGAAGGAAGCCCCCGCCGTCAGCAGCAGCCGCCCGAGGCGCGCATCCTGGCCGCACGAGAACGCGAGGAGCGCGGCCTCGCCGGCGCTGTCGGCTCCGTAGCCCGAGAGCACGTGCTCGAGGTCGTGCTGCAGCAGCTCCCGCTCCTCGATCCAGCGCTCGAGCGCGTCGTGCGAGGCGCGCCACGGGTCCGTCTCGGCGCGCAGCTGCACGAGCTTGCCCACCTCGAGGCCGTGTCGTGCCAGGTGGTCGCGGTACGCCCGGCCGAGGCTGCCCTCGGGCAGGGCGGCGAGAGCCGCGTCGTCCGACAGCCTCTCGAGCAGGCGCGGTCTCGACTCGAGCAGGCGCCGGCCTTCGGGGTGCCGGGCCAGCCGGGCGAGCTCGCGCGGGGCCGTGTCGCCGTCGAGCGCGTAGGCCACCTCCATGGCGTTCTGGGTCTGGCTCGGGTCGGCGAGCAGACGTCGCAGAGCGCTCACGGCGCGGCGCGGCTCGAAGCGGCGGTGCCGCCGGGGGCGGGAGGCGATGCGGTCGAGGGGCGACGCTTCCGGGGGCATGGCGGACTCTCCTGGGCTAGCTCTCTCGTTCGATGCGATGGCGGCGCGTGCTGCGGCGCGGTCGGGACGCGCGCCGGCGGGGCGGCGGATCGGGTGGCAGCGGCATGCCCCCGCGCAGGGCCGCCAGGGGCAGGGGCTCGGTGAGGACCGGCTCGGGACCGCTCCACGCGGACGCGGGCTGGCGCGCTACCGGGCCCAGGAAGACGTCGGCGGCGCGCTCCATGCGCAGCTGCAGCGACTCGCTGGCGTCGTCGTAGAGCCAGTGGGTGATGGTGCCGAAGACCAGGCTGTCGAAGGCCATGGCCAGGTCGGCCGGCCGGTGCTCGGCCCGCAGCTCGCCCTGCTGCTGGCCGCGCTCGAGCAGCTCTTCCAGGCGGTCGAGCGCCGCCTGGCGCGCCACCTGGCCGGGCCCCCCCTCGTCGAGTCCCAGGGAGAGCCGCGCGATCTCGCGGAAGACGGCGCGGTGGAAGCGACGCGTCGCCTCGATGCCTGCGCCGATGAACGAGAAGAGGGCGCGCGCCAGCACGGGAACGGGCGTCTCGCGGTCGGCGAGCGCGTTCTCGAGCAACACCTCGTAGTCGGCGAGCACGGCCTCGGTGATGCCTTCGAGCAGCGCCCGCTTGCTGCCGAAGTGGTTGAAGACCGTGGCCCGCGAGACGCCGGCGGCCTCGGCGACGTCGGCCACGGACACGGCGTCGGGGCCGTGCTCGGCGAACAGCTCGCCGGCGGCGGCGAGGATGCGCGCCCGCCGGTCGCTGCGCTGCTCGCGTCGGTGACTGGGCGTGCCGCTCTTGCGCGGCTTCGCGCCTGCCGCCGAGCGCGTCCTGCTCGCAGCGGTCCGCGGCCCCGGCCCCCCCGCCCGTCCGCTTCGGCGCGCTGCGGGCCTTCGATTCTCTCTTCTTCATGGACACCGACCCTAGCACTGGATTAGACTCATGTCTAGATCCGAGTCAAACCCAATCGGGCCCGGGCTCCGGGCGGGGGAGGGGCGATGGCGACGGCGAACGAGGCAACCCCCTGGCGGCGCATCGTGGTCTACAGCCTCCCGGCGGCCGGCGTGAACTTCATGGAGAACCTGATTGCCATGTTCCTGCTGAAGTTCGCGGCCGACGTGCTGCTGCTCGCGCCGGCGCTGGTGGCGTCGTTCTTCGGCGTGGCCCGGGTGTGGGACGCCGTCTCCGATCCCATCGTCGGCTACTGGAGCGATCGCACGCGCCTCGGTATGGGACGCCGGCGCCCCTGGATCCTGGCCAGCGCCGTCCCCCTGGCGCTGTCGTTCGGCGTGCTGTGGAGCCCGCCGCGGCTGGCGGCGCCCGCGCTGGGTCTGTGGGTGGGGACGGCGATCCTCCTCTTCTTCACGGCCCAGGCCGCCTTCCAGGTGCCGCACCTCGCGTGGGGCGCCGAGCTCGCGGGCGGCGAGCACGACCGCTCGCGCGTCTTCGGCGGCCGCCTGGCGGTGGGCCTCCTGGGTGCCTTCGGAGCCGCCATCGGCATGGTGGCGCTCGAGCGCGCCGCCGATCCGCGCAGCACGGCCCTCGTGGTGGCCGTGGTCGCGGGGGTGGCCACCTGTGCGGCCTGCGTGCTCCTCGTCGTGCAGCTGCGCGAACGCCCCGAATACCAGGGACGCGGCGGCACCTCGCCCCGTGCCGCCTTCGGCGACGTCCTGCGCAACCCCCACGCCCGTCTGCTCATCGCCGTCTTCTTCCTCGAAGGCCTGGGCTTCGCCGCCATGACCACGACCATGCCCTTCTACATCCAGTACGTGGCCGGGCGCACGGGCGACACCGGCCTCTTCATGGGGGGCGCGCTCACCGCCATGCTGGTCACGATTCCCGTCTGGCTGGCCCTGGCGCGTCGCTTCGGGAAGCGCCGGGTCTGGCTGGGGTCGCTCGTCGGTCGCGCCGCCGCGTTCGCCGCGGTGGTGGTGCTGCCCGCCGACGCCACCGGGGCGATGGTCGTCAACATGCTGGTGATCGGGTCGCTGTTCGGCTGCGGCGCCATGCTCGGACCGTCGCTCGAGGCGGACGTGATCGAGGACGACGAGCGCCGCACCGGCGAGCGCAAGGAAGGCGCCTACTTCGCCGCCTGGAACCTGGCCGCGAAGGGCTCCGCCGGTGCGGCCATCGTGCTCTCGGGCATCGTGCTGCAGCTCGTGGCCTTCGAGCCCAACGCCGTGCAGCAGCCCGCCGCCCGGGCGGGCATCGTGCTCCTCTTCGGCGGCTTCCCGGCGCTCTTCTACCTGGTGGCGGCGGCGCTGCTCACGCGGCTGGCGTTGGCGTCCGGCCGGGTCGCCGGACTTCCCGCCCAGCCGGCCGCCGCCGAGCCGGTGGGACGCGGCTGACGCGCGCTTCCTTCTCCCTTCTTCCTTCCTTCGCGGCGGCCGTGCTGGGCGTGCGACCCGGGTTTCGGTGGCGTCTCGCGCGGGTCGCCTCACGCCCCCCGGCGGCGGATCCACACCCAGGCGCCGGCCATCACCAGCAGCTCCGGCACCAGCAGCCCCACGCCGTAGAGGGCGTCGAGCGAGCGCTGGATGGGCACCGGGAACTGCAGCAGGTGGCCGAGCTTCGGGCGCAGGGTGATGGCGGGCTCGCGCTCGAGCGCCCAGTGCACCGCGTTGAGGGTGAGGTCGAGGTTGAAGAGGGTGCGCAGGTAGCGGTTGGTCGCGAAGGTGGCGTCGCCGAAGGCCACGATGCGCACCTGCTGGCCGTCGCGCTCGTACTGGCCGGCGACGACCAGGGGCCAGTACTCGATCTGGGCGTCCGGCGGGCGCTCGGGCGTGCGCTTGCGGTTCAGGTGCGAGGTGTCGCGGTCGAGCCAGGCGTCGCCGCTCGAGAAGACGATCGCGGTCAGCCGGTCGTCGGGCCGGGGCTTGTGCAGGGTGAAGCTGCGCGCGTGACGGAAGAAGGTCATGCGGTTGTGGTCGAGGCCGCGCGTCACCGGGTGCTGGGCGTAGCCGTGGGCCAGGGGGTTGAGGCCGGGCGCGTCGCCCTCGGCGGGGCCCGAGTCGGGGTCGATCACGATGGCGTCGGGAGACGTGAGACCGAACTCCGCCAGGATCTCCTCGACGCCGGTGGTGCGGCCCGGCTCGAGGAACGCCACCAGTCGGCCGCCGCGCGCGTCCAGGTAGCGGCGCAGGCCGGCCAGGGCCTCCGCGGTCAGGCGCCGCTCGGGGGCGATCACGAGCACGCCGTCCGCGTCCGCGGGCACGTCGGGCGCCACCGCCGTGGGCCACGGGCGCAGCGCGTAGCCCTCGGTCTCGAGGGCGGCACGCAGGCCCGAGAAGCCCGCGTCGTCGCTTCGCTCGAAGTCGCCCTCGCCGGCGCCGGCGGCCACGTACAGCAGCTTCCGGTTCGCGGGATGCAGCAGCTTCTCGAGCGCCTCGTAGAGGGCGCCCTCCGTGGGCCGCTCCACGAGCTCCCAGTTGCCGCCGTGCAGGATCACCACCGAGTTCGACGAGCCGATGCCGTAGTGGTCCTCTTCTTCCGGCGAAGCGTCCAGATCGCGCACGCCGGTAGTGACGGGCTTGCCGCGTCCCGCCGCCCGGGCGATCTGCTCGAGCAGCAGCCGCGTGCCCCGCTGGCGCGGGTCGCCCTGGGCAACGTAGAGGGTGAGGTCCACGGGCCCCTCGTCGGCCAGCTCGCTGATCACCGTGCGGGTGGCGGGGGCCAGGAGGAAGCGCTGCTCGAAGGTCCAGTCGAAGCGCACGCCCCAATAGGCGAGGGCGAGCTCCACCAGCACCGCACCCCAGGCGACGGACACCGCCATCAGCAGCGCGTCGAGGGTGGGGCCGGCGTCCGGGGCCGTGGTGCGGCGCATGAGGCGCATCGTGCCGGCCACGATGGCGATCGCCAGCAGCACCCCGCCCACGGCCACGTTCACCGTGTTGTAGACGTTCCACTCGGCGAGCACCTGGTGGGACGCCACGCCGAAGGCCGTCGCCACGAGCCCGAGGATGCCGAGGCCGCGCATCAGCTCCCCGCCCGTCGCAGGTCCAGGGAGAAGCGCACGAGCCCCGCCGCGATCACCGCCAGCGCCACGAAGTAGCCGATGTCCGACAGGGCGATGAGCCCTTCGGAGAAGCGCCCGAAGTGCGGGTGGAGGGAGATCTCGTCCAGCACCTTCGCCACGTCCTCGCTCAGGAAGCCGAACATCCAGTTGAAGTCGTAGACCAGGTAGTTGATGCCCACGGTGGCCGCGGCGGCCACGACCTGGCTGCTGGTGAAGGCCGAGCACACGAGGCCGATGGAGGCGATGCCGATGCCCAGCATCACGAGCCCCAGGTAGACCGCGAACAGGTGCTGCAGGCCGAGGCCGCCCGAGAGCACCGCCGTGGTGGGATAGATGAAGGCCACGGTCATCATCAGCACGATGAACGCGAAGGTGACGGCGAACTTGCCCGCCACGATGCGGCCGGGGGTGAGCAGGCTCGTGAGCAGCATCTCGTCGGTGCCGAGGGTGCGCTCCTCGGCGAACACCCGCATGGTGACCAGCGGGATGGGCAGCAGCACCAGCACGCCCAGCTGCTCCATCACGGGCAGGAACACCGTGTCCCGCAGGTTGATGTAGTCGGGGATGGTGTCGGTCTCGAAGCCGCCCATGTTGTTGCTGGCGAAGAGGAAGAGCTGGTGGTTGTAGAGCCGCAGGTGCTCGAAGAAGGTGATCGACGTGATGA
The DNA here is from genome assembly GCA_963822965.1 of uncultured delta proteobacterium. Taxonomy (GTDB): domain Bacteria; phylum Myxococcota_A; class UBA9160; order UBA9160; family UBA4427; genus JAJDAN01. The sequence goes on along the minus strand of CAWGJT010000015.1, from coordinate 25,792 downwards.
GCGCCACCAGGGTCAGCACGAAGTAGGCCACGGGCGACGCGAAGAGCACCGTCGCCTCCTTGCGCATGAGCGCGAGAAGCGGTGTCACGCCCCGCGCTCCCCGAGAGCGCTCGCCGTCTCCCGGAGCGCGTCCGCCGCCTCCAGGAAGGCCCCCGCGGCTTCGCGGAACAGCGCCAGCGGGTCGTCGCCCCCGATCACCTCGTCGGTCGGGCCCACGGCCACCAGCCGACCCTGGTGCAGCACCGCCACCCGCGAGCACAGCTCCCGGGCCTCGACCAGGTCGTGGGTGCACAGCAGCACCGTGCGGTGTCCGCGCAGGGAGGCGATCACCTCGCGCACCTCGGCGCGCTGCAGGGGGTCGAGGCCGCTGGTGGGCTCGTCGACGATCAGCAGCTTCGGGTCGTCGAGGAAGGCCTGGGCCAGGGAGACGCGCTGCTGGTAGCCCTTGGACAGGTTGCCCACCAGGCGGCGGCGGTGATCGGCGATCTGGAAGCGTTCGAGGGTGCTCTCCACGGCCCGACGCAGCGCGGCTCCCCGCAGCCCGCGCAGCCCCCCCGCGAAGCGCAGGAACTGCTCCACCCGCAGGTCGGGATACAGCTTCGGCCGCTCGGCCGCGAAGCCCAGGCGCTCGTGCACGGCGCGCGGGCTGGTGCCCGGCGAGAGGCCGTCCACCAGGATGCTGCCCGCCGTGGGCAGCAGGTAGCCCGTCGCCAGGCGGATGAACGTAGTCTTGCCGGCGCCGTTCGCGCCCAGCAGGCCGAAGGTCTCGCCGCGCTCGACGGCGAGGGTCACGTCGTCGAGGGCGCGGTGCCCGCCGAACGAGCGGCACAGCCCCCGCGCGTCGATCCGCGAGCCGCTGGATTCAGAGATGACGCAGCACCTCGAAGTAGTTCGGCCAGGTCTTCACCACGCAGCCCGGGTCCTTGATGACCACCCCGGGCACGCGCAGCCCGGCCAGCGAGAAGGCCATGGCCATGCGGTGGTCGTCGTAGGTCTCGATCTCGGCGCCGTGCAGCGGGCCCGGCTGGATGCGGAGCGAGCTCTCGGTGGCCTCGGCCCGGGCGCCCAGGCGCCGCAGCTCGGTCTCGAGGGCGGCCAGGCGGTCGGTCTCCTTGATGCGGATGTGGGCCACGTTGGTGATGGTGGTGGGACCGTCGGCGAACAGACACAGAACCGCGTAGGTGAGCGCCGCGTCGCTCATGTGGTTCATGTCCACCTCGCCCAGGCTCTTGAGCCCCCGGGCCGGACCCTCGACGATGACGCTCCGGCCCTCGCGGATGACCGTGCAGCCCATGCGCTCGAGCAGCCCCAGGATGCCGAAGTCCGACTGGTGCGAACGCTCGGGGATGCCGTCCACGCGCACGCGCCCGCCGGCGATGGCGGCGGCGCAGAAGGGATAGGTGGCCGCCGAGGCGTCGGGCTCCACGGCGTAGCGCCGGGGCGCGTAGTGGGCGCCCGCGCGCACGCAGACGGCCTCGCGTCCCGGCTCGTCGCTCCAGTCGGCCCGGGCGCCGAAGGCCTTCATGACGTCCAGGGTGAGGTCCACGTAGGGTCGCGAGACGAGCACGTCGTCCTTGAAGCGCAGCACCACGTCCTGGCGCGCGTACGGGGCCGCCAGCAGCACCGCCGACACGTACTGGCTCGAGCGCCGGGCGTCGATCTCGATGGCGCCGCCCGCGAGCCCGCCGCCTTCGAGCCGCACCGGCGGGCAGCCGCCCCGGCCCTCCACCTTCGCCCGGGCACCCAGGGCGCACAGGGCGTCCACCAGATCGTCGATGGGCCGCTCGCGCATGCGCGGGCCGCCGTCCACCACCACCGGCCCCTCGGCCAGGGTGGCCGCCGCGGTGAGGAAGCGCGCCGTGGTGCCCGAGTTGGCCGTGAAGAGGGGCTCGGGGGGCGAGAGCAGCACGCCGCCCCGGCCGCTCACGAGCCACGGGTCGTCGCGCGAGTCCACGTGGACGCCCATGGCCTGCAGCGAGCTGCGCATCACCCGGGTGTCCTCGCTGTCCAGGGCGCCCGTCAGGTGGCTCTCGCCGTCCGCCAGGGCCGCGGCGATGAGCGCGCGGTTGGTGATGCTCTTCGAGCCCGGGACGCGCACCGTCACGTCCAGCGGGCCGCGAGGCTCGATGGGCAGGGCAGCAGGGCTTTCGGTGGGCTGGGACAAGGGGGCTGGGCTTCCTCGGGTTGCGCCCGGCGCTGCGGGCGGGGTCCGTGGCACGAGGGGTTCGATGCGGTCCCGGCGGCGGTCGTTCCCCGGCATCGGGACGGCGTTTCGCCGGAATTCTGGGGGCTCGGGCTCCTGGTCTTCGGACAGATCGCGCTTCGCGGGGGACTCGGCGGGCCGTCGCCGCTATGCTCCCGAGGCTTTCGGGCGCGAGCGCCCGGCGGGCGCCGAGCCTAGCAGCCCCACGGGCTTCGCGGCTTTCGCGACCGCAGCGTTGACACGTCGGGGAGCCTCCGGCAGACTTCGCCGCCTTCCCAATTTCCCGTTCCGATTCGGGGAGTTATCGGTTCTCGGACGCCCCGGCGCCCGGCCGGACCGGAGACGGTCGAAGGTCAGGGTCGAAGGCCGAGGGCCGCCGGATCGTGGGCGCGTGCAGCGGGGCGGTTTCCCCCGCTGCCGTCGCTGTTGGACATTTTGGATCTCTCAGACTGAGCCCTCTCAGACTGAGCCAAAGGAAGGAGTTCGCCGTGGCGAAGGTGCTCGTCTCGGACAACCTCGCGCCCCAGGGCCTCGAAGTGCTGCGCCACGCGCGCGGCATCGAGCTCATCGAGAAGCCCGGGCTCTCGCCCGCCGAGCTGCTGGAGATCATCCCGGACGTGGAAGGTCTGGTGATCCGCAGCAACACGAAGGTGACCGCCGAGGTGATCGCCGCTGCCCAGAAGCTGCGGGTGGTGGGCCGCGCCGGCATCGGCGTGGACAACGTGGACGTCCCCGCCGCCACCGCCCGGGGCATCGCGGTGCTCAATACGCCCGAGGGCAACAGCGTCACCACGGCCGAGCACGCCATCGCGCTGCTCGTCTCCCTGGCGCGCCACATCCCCCAGGCCACCGCCTCCATGAAGGCCGGCAAGTGGGAGAAGAAGAAGTTCGAGGGCCTCGAGCTCTACAACCGCACGCTCGGCGTCATCGGTCTCGGCAACATCGGCCGCATCGTGGCGAACCGCGCCCAGGGCCTCGCCATGAAGGTCATCGCCTACGACCCGCAGATCGCGCCCGAGGCCGCCGCCAAGCTCGACGTCGAGCTGGTGTCGCTGCCCGAGCTGCTCTCGCGCGCCGACGCCATCACGGTGCACGTGCCCAAGACCAAGGAGACCACGGGCATCCTCGACAAGGCGGCCTTCGAGAAGTGCCGGCCGGGTGTCCTGCTGGTGAACGCGGCCCGCGGCGGCATCATCGACGAGAAAGACCTGCTGGAGGCGCTCGAGTCCGGCAAGGTGGGCGGCGCCGCCATCGATGTCTTCGTCGAGGAGCCGCCGCAGGCCGGGCACCCGCTGGTGGCCCACGACAAGGTGATCTGCACGCCGCACCTGGGCGCCTCCACCGAGCAGGCCCAGGTGAACGTGTCGGTGGCCGTGGCCGAGCAGATCCGCGACTACCTGCTGCACGACGTCGTGCGCAACGCCATCAACGTGCCCTCGCTCTCGCCCGAGCTGATGCACGAGATGCGTCCCTACCTGCAGCTGGCCGAGAAGATCGGCCGCTTCCACGGCCAGCTCGCGTCCGGCGCCGTCGAGCAGGTGGAGGTGGAGTACGCGGGCGAGGTGGCCGACATGCGCACCGCGCCCATCACCATCGCCGTCCTCAAGGGGCTGCTCGAGCGCGTGAGCGACCGGGTGAACCTGGTGAACGCGCCGCTCATCGCCCAGGAGCGGGGCATCAAGCTCATCGAGTCGAAGGCGAGCCGCTCCCAGGACTTCGCCAGCTGCGTCACCGTGCGCGTGAAGGGCACCGTCGAGCGCCTCATCGCCGGGGCCGTCTTCCACGGCGGCCAGCCGCGCATCGTGCGCATCGACGACTTCATGCTGGAGGCCATTCCCGAGGGTCCGACCCTCTTCCTCACGAACCACGACCAGCCCGGCGTGGTGGGCACCGTCGGCACCATCCTCGGCGAGGGGCACATCAACATCTCGCGCATGCAGCTCGCCCTGGTGCCCGAGCGCCGCGAGGCGGCCATGCTGGTGAACATCGACAGCCTGCCCGGCAACGACGTACTGGAGCGGCTGCGGGACATCCCGCACATGATCGCCGTCCAGGTCGTGGAGCTCTAGGGTGACGACCGTCGTCGCGGTCGGCGCCCAGTGGGGCGACGAAGGCAAGGGCAAGATCGTCGACTGGCTGGCGCCGCGCGCCGACCTGGTGGCGCGCTTCCAGGGCGGCAACAACGCCGGCCACACCCTGGTGGTGGACGGCGAGAAAACCATCCTGCACGTGGTGCCCTCGGGCATCCTGCACCCGGGCTCGGTGAACCTCATCGGCCCCGGCGTGGTGATCGATCCCGCCATCCTGCTGAAGGAGATCGAGGCGCTCACCGAGCGGGGCATCCTGCGCGACCCCTCGCGCCTGCGCCTCTCGGGCCGCGCCCACGTCATCCTGGAATGGCACCGGGCGCTGGACGGCGCCCGGGAGGACGCCGCCGGCGAGGACGCCATCGGCACCACCAAGCGCGGCATCGGCCCGGCCTACGAGGACAAGGTGGCCCGCCGCGGCATCCGCGTGGCCGACCTGCTGCAGCCCGAGACCCTGCGCGACAAGCTCGACCGCATCGCGACCGCCAAGAACTTCGAGCTCACGAAGCTCTACGGCGCCGAGCCCGTGGACGTGGACGCCCTGGAGCGCGACTGCGTGGAGTGGGGCCGCCGGCTCCAGCCCTACGTGGACCACACGGGCCGCATCCTCGACGTGGCCCTGCGCGAGGGCAAGAGCGTGCTCTTCGAAGGCGCCCAGGGCACGTTCCTCGACATCGACCACGGCACCTATCCCTTCGTCACCTCGTCCAACTGCGTGGCCGGGGCCGTCTGCACGGGCAGCGGCGTCGGGCCCACCCGCATCGACCGGGTGCTGGGCATCACCAAGGCCTACACGACGCGGGTGGGCGGCGGTCCCTTCCCGACCGAGCTCGAAGACGCCATGGGCGAGAAGCTGCGCCAGGCCGGGTCCGAGTTCGGCGCCACCACCGGAAGGCCGCGGCGCTGCGGCTGGCTCGACGCCGTGATGCTGCGCGAGGCCGTCACGGTGAACGGCATCACGCACCTGGCCATCAACAAGCTCGACATCCTGTCGGGCTTCGAAGAGATCCAGGTGGCCGTCCAGTACCGCATCGACGGCAAGCTCACGAACGATTTCCCCATGACCCTCGACGAGCTGGAGCGGGCCGAGCCCGTCTACGAGAGCCGGCCCGGCTGGCGCGAGGACGTGAGCGGGGTGCGCGAGTACGCCGAGCTGCCGGGCAACGCCCGCCGCTACATCGAGTACATCGAGCGCCTGCTCGACGTGCCGGCGGCCTTCATCTCCGTGGGCCCGGGCCGCGACGCCACCATCGCGCGGATCGATCTGTTCGGCTGAAGCCGCGCAGACCCGGTCTCGGCAGCCAGCGGTGAAGCGGACGCGAATCGTCTCGGCGAACCTCCGGGTGGGGCTCGTCGACCCGGACTGGCTGCTCGAGCTGGTGCGCTCCCTGCACGCCGACGTGGTGGCGCTGCAGGAGGCGGGCCCCCAGCACTTCGAGGCGCTGGCCCGGGAGCTGCCCCACGGCGGGTACTCGGACGACCCGGAAGGGGGCCTCGAGGGAAGCTCCGCGGTGGTGGACCGTCGCCACAACGCGGTGGGGCTCGCCCTGCGCCACCCGGCGAAGAACGCGAGCGTGCCCATGGCCTGGCGTCCCGCGCGCCACGCCGCCCTCGACCCCAGCCACTGGCCCGGGCTCACGCGACCGCTCGACGTGTGGAGCGTGCACATCGCCGCGCCCCACCTCTACACGCCGCCGCTGTATCCCTTCTGGATGCGCCGCCAGCAGGTGCGCGCCCTGGAGGCGCGCTTCCTGGCGTCTCCGGAGAAGGCCCAGCCCCGGGGCACGGTGGTGGTGGGCGACTTCAACGCCACGCCCCTGTGGCCCGTCTACCGGCGGCTCGCCTCGCACTTCACCGACGCCGCCGTGGCCGTCGCCCAGCGGCGGGGGCGCGACGCGCAGCCCACCTGGGGACCGTGGCCCGGCGCCCGGCGGCTGCTGCGCATCGACCACGCCCTCGTGCACGGCGTGAAGGTGCTGGACTTCCACGTGGTGGCGCTGGCCGGGTCGGATCACAGTGCCGTGGTCATGGACGTGGCCGGCTGACGCCGAAGCGTCCATGCCGGCCACGTCGAGCCAGGAGCGCGGCCTGGACTCGGGTCACGCTCCACCGCAGGGGAATCGGCGGGATTCCCCTGTGAGCGAGTCGACATCGGGGCCGGTGGACCCCCCGAGGCGCGAGGCGGCGACCCGGACTGTCCGGGCCGCCGCAGCGTCTCGTGTCGAAACGCTTGCTCATCTCGTTCGCACTGTTTCCTTGCGCTTCCTGCGAGCGGGCGGCCGGGATCCGGGATCCCGGCGCAGCCCGCACACACCGTTACGGACCCGTCATGCCCTCGTTGTCGAAGGCGCTGCCGTTCGGGTCGAAGAGCGTCTGGCAGGCATTCCCGCAGCGCTGGGCCACGTTGTCGCACGTGGCCTTGGCGGCGGTGTACTGCTGCCGCAGCTGCGCGATGGAATCGCCCATGTCACCCCGTTCGCTGTGGCTGCACGTCTTTCGGTCGCTGCGGGCCGGGAGCGCAGTGCAGTCGGTCACGTTCAGCCGCGCCAGCGCCTTCTCCTCGGCGTACACGCAGCGGGCGGTGCTCCCGATGATGCCGTTGCAGCCGCGGTTCCAGGTGCGGCAGGCGCTCGTGCAGCTGTCGAGGTCGGGGAAGGAGCCGAGCTTCGGCAGGGCATCGATGAACTCGTCCGCGGCCACGTCCGGGCGCGGGCAGATGTTGTCCATGCCGTCCCGATCGCCGTCCATCTCGTCCTCGATGCGGTCCTTCACGTTCGAGTAGTCGTGGGGCACGTACACCTTGGCCTCGGCGTCGGTCTGGTTGCCGCCGCCGTCGGTCACGCGATAGGTCAGCGTGTAGACGCGGCCGTCACCCCCGCCCGAGCGCTCGGCGCGCAGGCTCACCTGGCGGTCGTCGGTGCCGAGGTCGGCGTCCTGGATGTCGTCCACGGTGTTGCCGTCTCCCTGGCCGTTGTCGGGCTCGTCGCTCTCCACCGAGACGAGCTCCACCTGCAGGTCGTCTCGCGCGGTGCACGCGTCCTGGACGCGGATGCGCACGTTCACCGTGCGCAGCTTGTGGTTCGGGGGCCAGAGCACCATGGGGTCGGCCAGCGCCTGCACCACCGGCGGCTGGGTGTCCTCGACGGTGACGGTGAGGCTGTCGCTGCCCGACAGCATGGCCACGGGGTCCACCGCATCGAGAGTGACGAGGGTGTCGCCCGCCGGGAACGTGCCCGTGGGCGTGAGCGTGTCGGCGTCCTCGAGGTCGACGGGCGGCGCCGTCGTCCATTCGAAGGTGACGTCCGCGCCGTCGGGCACGGATCCGTTCAGCGTGTACGAGGCACCGCCGTCCGATTCGCACTCGAGGGTGACGTCGTCGCCGGCGTCGACGACGAACTCCTGGGCGAGGGCCGTCCAGGGGGCCAGGGCCAGCAGGCCGATGAGGAGGGCTCGGATCGTGATGTGCATGTTCGACTCCAGATCTGTGTTCCAAACTCGGTGATTTATGCTTCTGGCTCGCAACGAAGCGAGCGGGCGAAAAGAGAAGCGCTGTCGGCATGTTAACAGGACTGGAACCTTCCGACATCCATACAATCTGGTAATTTCTTCCCAAAAATCGGATGCCCCCATGCAGCTCGCGCCGCAAGCGGCGGAAGGACGGCCGGAAGCCCAGGAGGAAGGCCCGGCAGGGAGCGGGCCCGAAGGGGGCGGCCTGGGCGCTGGGGGCACGGCCCAGCAAGCTGCGAGCATGCTGTCGAATCGGCCCGCGAGAGCCCGCGGGAATCGTCTTCTATCTATAGGGCCTGCGGGACGGGCTATAGGGCCTGCGGGACGGGCTATAGGGCCTGCGGGACGGGGCTGCGGGACGGGGCTGCGCGATAGGGCTGCGCGACGGGCTGCGCGCCATGGGGCCAGGTGGACCGCTGGCCGCCAGAGGGCACACGGAAGCTCGCGGCGGGCCGGCCGCGCGCGCCCCCCGGCTATGGTATGTCGGTCGCTCGACGGTCCCCCCGGCGCGTCCATACAAGGCCACCCATGTTCTTCGATCCCCTCTACTGGCTCGTCATCGGTCTCGGCATGGCTCTCAGCCTGGGCGCCCAGGCGCTCGTGAAGGGCCGCTTCCACAAGTACAGCCAGCTCGGCACCCGCTCGCAGATGACCGGCGCCCAGATCGCCCAGGCCATCCTGCGCGAGAACGGCATCTTCGACGTGAAGGTGGAGCCCGTGGCCGGCAGCCTCACCGACCACTACGACCCGAAGGCCAAGGTGCTGCGCCTCTCCGAGCCCATCTACGCGGGTCGCAGCATGGCGGCCTTCGGCATCGCCGCCCACGAGTGCGGCCACGCCATCCAGGACGCCCAGGGCTACGCGCCGCTCAAGTTCCGCTCGGCCTGGGTGCCCGTCGCCAGCACCGGCAGCGGCATCTCCATGTTCATCATCATCGCCGCCTTCTTCATGGGCGGCGCCGCCACCGCCATGGGTGCCACCCTGGCCTGGGTGGGCATCGCGCTCTTCGCCACCACCACGGTCTTCACCCTGGTGACCCTGCCGGTGGAGTTCGACGCCAGCCGCCGCGCCCTGGCCTGCCTGAAGGGCCGCTACGTCACCGACGAGGAGTACGCGGGCGCCAAGCAGGTGCTGGGCGCGGCAGCCCTCACCTACGTCGCCGCCTTCGCGACGTCGCTGATGACGCTCCTCTACTGGGCGATGCGGCTCGGCCTGCTGGGCGGAGGCCGCCGGGACTAGCCATACGGCGTCACCCGGGCCGGTATGCGCGTCGGTGTGTCGCTGCTCGGGTGGCCCGGCAGCACCTCGCCCAGAGGTTGGATGTTGCGCGCGTCCAGTCGTGCGGTCCGACTCTCGCACCCCGGGAAGGTTTCAAACCGCATCGCGCGGAGCTACGGTTCTCGAATGGCCCGGGGGAGTTGGCGTTCTGGTTGGCAGAGGGCTATTGGCGGGCGAACCAGTGGGCATTCATCCAGAGGATCCGCGAGATCGAGCTTCGGAGGCACATGTACTCGCCCTTGATCAGCTATGGCTGGGCGAACTATCTTGAGGGCTGGATGGGTCGTACGGGCTGCTTGCAGGCGCGGTGTGCAGTGCCCCACGTCCTGATCTTGCTGTCGGCACTCGCCTTTGCTCTTTGCATGCCCGAGCCGACGTGCCCCGGCGCATGAATGCCATGACAAATGAACCTCGCGTCTACCTCGCCGGACCGGAGGTCTTCCTTCCCCAGCCAGCAGTCATCGGCCGCCAGAAGCAGGAGATTTGCCAGGAGTTCGGATTGGTCGGGCTCTTCCCGCTCGACGGCGAGATCAAGGCGAGCGACCAGGGCGTGCAGCTCGCACGTGCGATCTACCTCGCCAACATCGATCTTCTCACGCGCGCCGACCTGATCATTGCGAACATGACGCCGTTCCGCGGGCCCAGCATGGACGTTGGAACCGCCTTCGAGATGGGCTTCATGGCGGCGCGGGGTAAGCCGGTCTTCGGTTACACGCACGTCGGGAGTAGCTACCTCGAGCGTGTCCGCCGCGCCGGTCTTGCTGGTTCCACCGGGCTGGTGGATGTTGACGGAATGTCCATCGAGGACTTCGGTCTGCTCGACAACCTGATGATGGCTTGCGCCGTCGAGCTCAGCGGCGAACTGGTGGTGCGTGACGATCGAGGGCGCTCGCCGGAGAAGTCCCTGAGCGACCTGTCGGCCTTCAGGGAGTGTGTCCGCCGCGCGGCTTCCATCGTCTCCTCGACGAGGAGATGAACGCCTGCGCAGCCCCGGCAGAGCCGCGGAACACGACCGCTACGGAGCCTCGGCCGGCATCTCGCTCGTGTCGTTCTGGGTGCTCGTCGCCAGCACGGCCGGCGGCATCTCGATGTTCAGCATCATCGCTGCCTTCTTCATGGGTGGCGCCGCCCAGGCGATGGCCCCCGCGCCGCCCTGGCCTGGGCGGGCATCGCGCATGGGCAATGCGACTCGGCCTGCTGGGCGGAGGCCGCCGCCACTAGCCGCCCGACGCCGCGGCGCGTGAGGGGCCAGACCCTGGCGCTGTCCCTGGCGCTCGCGCTGGTGGCGGGCGTGGGCTGCGGTCCATCGGTGACCACGACGCCGCTGGACTTCGGGGCCGGCGAGACCGAGCAGGTGACGGGCCTGGCCGCTTGCTCGCCCGAGCAGCCCGCCGCTCGCAGCATCGACCCGGACCAGCCGCTCGTCGTGCTGGTGCACGGCTGTAACTCGTCGGGCGGACGCTTCCGCTCCCTGGCCCAGGTGTTCGAGCTGCACGGCCAGCAGACCGTCTGCTTCAACTACGACTACCGCGACAGCCTGCGCGAGAGCGGCGACCAGCTGCAGACCGCCCTGCGCGGAATCCACCGCTACATGCACGACGATCGGGTGACGGTGATCGGTCACAGCCAGGGCGGACTGGTGGCACGCGCCGCCTTGAGCGGGCAGGCCGCGAGCGGACAGACCGCCGGGGTCGACGCGGTCGGCGGCGGCGATCCCGAGCGGGGCTATCGGCTCGTGACCGTCTCGTCCCCGTTCGCGGGCATCCGGATGGCGTCCGACTGCGGGTCCCTCGCGATGCACGTCGCCACCCTCGGCATCACGGCGGCCATCTGCCAGATCGTCACCGGCTCGAACTGGAACGAGATCCATTCCGGGTCGGACATGGTCCGTCACCCGGCGCCCTTGTGGCCCGCCGTCTCCGACCATCTCGTGGTGATGACCGACGAGCGCGGCACCTGCCGCCGCTACGGTCCCGACGGTGAGTGCGACGAGAGCGACTTCGTCTTCACCCTGGAAGAGCAGGAAAACCCACGCGTTCTGGACGATCGCCGCGTGGAGAGCGAGCAGATCGAGGCCGGGCACGTGGAGATCGTCGGCGAGGCGGGCAGCCAGCCCCAGAAGCTGATCGGCGCCCTGCAACAGCACGGCATCCTGGCCCGAACGCCCCCCGAGAAGCGGCAGGAGCTCGCGCAGCTGCTGCGCCGGCTGTTCTGAGCTCGGACAGCCCGACGGATTCGTCGGCTACCGGTGGCGGAGCATCTTCTCGATCTCGGCGAGATGCAGCTCCTCGGCGCGGATCATGGCCCGCGCGTACTCCTCGAGCCCGACGCTCTCGCCTTCCACCTGCCCGAGCAGCTTCCGATAGCGGTCGATGCCCATGCTCTCGTGCTCGATCAGCTCTTCGAGGATGGCGTCGATCTTGTCATGGTGGGTTCCGACGAGCTTGCCGATGCCGAGGGACGGCTTCCCGCCCAGGGTGGTCACCTCTTCGCCGGCGCGGGTGGCGTGCTGCAACGACTCGCTCGCCTGCTCCTGCATCCAGCCGATGATCGGGATGCGCGCGTGCCCGAAGATCATCAGCGAGTACTGCGTGTAGCGGACGGCGCCCGCGAGCTCGAGCTCGACGATGTCGTTGAGGGCCCGCAGGACCTCTTCCTTCTTGTCCTTCTTCATTTCCTTCGCGATTTCGTTCGTCATGGCGGTGTTGCTCCCCGGCGAGGCCGTGTGGTTGCACTGCTGTGCCCGGGTAGAGCAAGTACCGTGCCGGCACCTCGCGGTGCGCCGTGTGAGCCGAGGCCCGCTGGCGGCGGAAGAGTCTACAAATGCCACCCGGAGGCGGAGCGCGAGGGCTCGGCCACATGGGGCGCCGGGAAGCGGCGCGGGGGGTGGCCGGGCAGCCGGGTGCGCGGAAGTGGTTGTGTCGCTCACCTGGCGAGCGCGGCTGCGCAGGTCGAGGGGGTCGTCGTCTCGGGTGCCTGGGTCCAGGGTGTCTGGGTCTAGGGGGTCTGGGTCTCGGGCGCGGTCGTGTCGGGCGTCGTCGCGTCGGGCGCCGTCTCGGTCGTGGCCGTCATCGGGATCGGCGCCGTCGTGGGGGCGGGCAGGGGCCGGGTGGCGGCGTCGATCTCGCGCTGCGCGGCCTTGCTGGTGGCCTCGACGCCCGCCGCGGCCCGCTTCACGGCGTCCGCGGCCTGACGCTTGATGGCGTCGGTCGTCGCGCGCGTTCTGGCGGCGGCCTGGTCGAGCGCCTGCTGGCTGGACTGCTTCATCTCCCGGCCCGCCTGCTCGGCGGAGTCCGCGGCGGCGGCCGACGAAGCCTTCGCGGCGGCCGCCGCCTCGTCCACTGCTTCCGTCGTCTTCTTCACGGCTTCGTCCGCGGCGCGCGACGCGCTCTTCGCCGCCTCGTCGATGCTGCGGGTGGCTTCGTCCATGGATTGCTTCACGGCCCGGCCCGTCGCCTCGAGGGCCTGGCGGGCGGCCTCCTGGGCCTGCTGGCTGGGAGTGTTCGGATCGACGCGCAGCAGCGGCGCCTTGGCCTCGGTCTGGGGAGGCGTGGCCCGCTCGACGGGCTTCTGCGCCGGCGGCGCGGCTTCCCGGGCGGAGCCCGCGTCGCTCGGGCCCGGCAGCATGCCGGGCGCTTCCTTCGAGCCGCCGTCGCCGCACGCGACGGACAGGGCGGCCAGCGCCGTCAGGGCGAGGAAGCGCTTCATGGGTTCTCCTGGGCCGAAGCCCGGCCGGCGAGGTCGTTGCGGTGTGGGTGGGGGTGAATGGGGCGTGAGTATAGGTCGCCGGATGGAGGCAAACCCGTTCGAACGCCGGGGAAGGCAACGGCGGAGACGCCATCCTGAACGCCTCGGTCACGACGAGCCTGTACGGGTTCATCCCGATCTACAACGTGCTGTCGTTCACGTGCACGACGGTGCAGGGCGTGGCGATCCGCATCCGCTGACCGGGTAACCGGGCAATAGAGGGTGGACGGAGCGGCGTAGCGGGGGGCGGACGGAGCGGCGTAGAGGGGCCGGCTTGGCTCCCGGGGGCTTGTCGCCACGCCCGTCGCCCTCGGGGCTTCTCCCCGGTGCTCGGCTTGATTTCCGTGACGCTCCGGGGAGGCCGGCTAGGCTGCGGTGTCCAACGTCGCATTCCGCCCGGCACCCCGTGCCGGGCGCTGAGGAGGTTCCATGCGGATCGAGCGGAACGAAAACGAGAAGAAGACGGAGCGAACGTCTCTGGTGGCGTCCTGCCATCGGGCGACGGGCACCCTGCGAGCCACGATGGTGCTCGCGGCGGCGTGCCTGCTGGCGGCGGGCACCGCCCAGGCCGGCAGCGGCTGGATCGTCGTCGCCCAGGGCAAGGGGGCGGCCCAGGCCGCCGGTGCTGCCGACCAGGGCCAGCAGAAGGCCGCCGAGGCCCGCGCCAAGGGCGAGCAGATGAAGGAATCGGCCGAGGACGAGGCCGCCGAAGAGGCGCAGGAGGCGAAGGACAAGGCCACCAAGAAGGCCGAGCGCGAGAAGAAGAAGGCCGCCGAGAAGGCCGAGCGCGAGCAGAAGAAGGCCGAGCGCGAGCAGAAGAAGGCCGCCGAGAAGGCCCGCAAGCAGCAGGAGAAGACCGAGCGCGAGCAGAAGCGAGCCGACGAGAAGGCGCGGAAGCAGCAGGAGAAGGCCGCCAAGCAGCAGGAGAAGATGAAGGGCCAGGCCGCGGGCGCGAAGGCCAAGGCCGGCGCCATGACCGACGACGCCACGAAGAAGGCCGGCCAGGCCACTGACCAGGCCACCGGCGCGGCCGCCAAGACCACCGACGACGCCGCGAAGAAGGCGAACGAGGCGGTGGAAGGCGTGATGCCGAAGACCGAGTAGGCCGCGCGCAGTCGCGCGCGCGAGGCAGTGCGAGACGGCCCGCGTCGGGAGGCGATCCCGGCGCGGGCCGTGGTGTTTCGGGGCGGCGACTGCCGGAGTCTGCCGGAGTCACCCCAGGACCTCGATGGAGCGATAGAGTTCCGCGCGTGACGTGCCGAGCTTCGAGGCTTCCTCTGCAGGCTGGCCGTGGCGATGCTCGCCCTGGGCTGCGGCGGCTCGCACCCCGAGCGGCCTGCCATCGGCGAGCCCGCCACCGCGAGCGAAGAGCTTCCGTGGCTGCAACGCGTGGCGATGGACCGCGTGCTCGACTACCGGGTGTGGAGCGGCTCGCGCGCGGGCTTCGTGGCGCTCGTCGCCCGGCAAGGCCGCGTCGTCTACGCGTACACCACGGGCTACGCCGATCTCGAGGCGGGCGTGCCCATGACCCTCGATACGCGCTTCCAGCTCGCGTCCATGACGAAGCCCGTCACCGCGGTCGCCGCCATGATCCTGGTGGAGGAAGGCCGGCTCTCGCTCGACGACCCGGTGGAGCAGTACCTGCCGTTCTTCGGCGAGCTGCGGGTCGCGAGCGAGCGCCACCCGGACGGCAGCTTCGAGACCGAGCCCCTCGCGGAGCCCATCCGCGTGCGCCACCTGCTGACCTTCACCTCCGGCATCGGCGGATACGGCGACGGCGACGACCCCCTCGACCGCGCGTGGCAGGCGCGCGCCATCGAGCCCGGCGGCCTCGGCTCGCTGGCCCAGCGCATCGAGCGCCTCGCCGGGCTGCCGCTGTACGAGCAGCCAGGGACGCGCTGGCGCTACGGCTGGTCGGCCGACGTGCTCGCGCGCGTGGTCGAGATCGCGGCCGGCGAGCCCTACGACGAGTTCCTGAAGCGGCGCATCTTCGACCCGCTCGGCATGCACGCCACCGCCTATCCCAGCGACGTCCCCGAGGACGCGCCGTTCGCGCGCATGTACACCCACGACGAGAACGGCACCCTCGTGCGCCAGCCGCGCTTCGACGACTACTACGGCGTCGGCTGGACGCCCGGCGGCGGCGGCCTCGTCTCGACCGCGCCCGACTACCTGCGCTTCGCGCTCATGCTGTGGAACCGCGGATCCCTCGGCGACACCCGCATCCTCGCGCCCGAGACGGTGGACGAGATGACGCGGCTCCACGTGCCCTCGGGCGTGCTCGCCGACATGGGGCTCGAGGGGCTCGGCTGGGGGCTCGGCTTCTCGGTCGTGGCGGACGAGAGCAAGCTCGAGATGCCGGGCCGAAACGGCGACTACTGGTGGAGCGGTCTCTTCGGCACCCACTTCTGGGTGAGCCCCGCCACGGGCACGGTCGTCGTCGTGATGCAGCAGACCGATCGCAACCAGTGGTCGGGGCTGCCGATCGCCCCTTCCATCGTCCAGGCGATCGCGAACTACTGATCCGGCGCGGACCGGGCCGCCGGCGCGCCATTCGAGGCTGCCGGAGCGTCCTGTTCGAACCTGCCAGACCGGCTCATTCGAGCCCGCCCGACCGGCAGAACTCCGGGCTCGTCACCGGGTTGCACCGTGCCGGCAGGCCGTCGGGCAGCTCCACCTCGTAGCTCGGGTCGAAGGGCTGGCTCGGGTCGAGGGTCACGATCGTCGAGGGATCGGGGAAGTCCGTCGACACCCACTGCGCGCCGCTCGCCAGCGCCGTGTCGCGCCGGCTCGTGTCGCCCGCGCGGGCCTCTTCCAGGTCGGCGTCCGCGCGCGTGCGCACCACGTAGCCCGCCTGCACCAGGTCGTGGATGAGGGTCGGGTCGCTCACCGGGTCGTTCACCTTCACGAAGGCCGCGTCCGGCTCGCCGGGCATCGAGTTCGGAAAGATGAGCCGCCCCGCGAGCGAGGGGTCGCCGTCCACGTACAGGTCGTGCTTCCCTTCGTTGTCGAGCGCGAACATCACCTTGCCGCGCACGTCGCCGAGCCGCGGCCAGCCGTCCGTCTGGATCGCCTCTTCCAGGCTGGCATGGCTGCCGCGCACGTCGTCGGGCGTCACGATGCGGTCCTCGGGAAACACCGACCGGATCTCGTCCTCGAGCGCCCGGAACTCCGGCGCCCCGATGAACACGGGCGTCGGCAGCACCGGCTCGAAGAAGCCCTCGTCCTTCGCCTCCAGCAGGATCAGGATCGGCACGTGGTCCGGGTTCGCGTCCGACCAAGCCTTCACGTCCTCGAGGCACGCCACGAACGTGAGGCAGGTCGTCTCGAAGTCCGCATGCTGCACGTGCAGCACCTTGAAGCCCGGCTCGTCGAGGGCAGGCTCGCCGGACTCGATCGGCTCGCCGATCAGGCTCAGCGCAATCCGATCCGCATACAGCCCGCCGTCCGGGTCGGCGAACACGTCGAGCTCGATCTGCCGGATGCCGTTCTCCTCGAACTGGTCCTGCAGCGGCGCCCTCGTGTACTCCCAAGCGAGTGCCTCCGGATCGATGCCATAGAACACCTGCAGCAGCGCCTCCCGGGGCTTGATGTGGTAGCTGTTGTGCGTCCCGATCACCTGGATCTCGTTCATCGAAACGCAGCGGTCGTCCACCGCGCGGTTGAAGTAGTCGACGAGCCGGGTGAGCCCGTACGCCTTGCGGTGGCTCGCATGCCCGTAGCCGGGGCGCGAGGCCGCCCACTCGAGCCGGCTCTGGATGTGGGTGAGGATCGTGCAGACGTCGAAGTGGCGAGCATGGGCGGGCGGGTGTGGCGACACGACGCGATGGAAGCCGCCGGCCAGGGCCGGGGCGGGAGAGGCGAGGGCGCCCATGAGCACCAGGCAGGCCGACGTCAGGAGCGCGGCGGCGCGGGCGCCCGCGTGAGTGCGAGTGCGGGTGCGGGTGGAGCTGGGGAGAGACGAAGACAGCGGCAGCAGCGGCATGAGGCACCTCGTACAGGCACCGGCGCAGAGGTCTGCGGAGCTCGGCGCCGGATGAGCGGGTCCAGGAACGACCGCTCCATCCTACACCCCGCGCAGCCCGAGCTGGGGCTCGATTTGGCCCCTGCCAGCAGGCCAGGAGTGGTAGGCTGCCCCCGGCGGTTCGAAACCAGCGCGCCAGCGAGGTCGAAGCCGGCGATGACGGCAACACGAACGCTCCGCCCGGGCCGCTCGAGCGCACCGCTCGACCGCAGCCGCCTGGTCGTCCTCGGTGGCCTCCTCGGCCTCGGCCTCGGCCTGGCCGGCGCCGGCCTGGGCTGCAGCAGCACCAGCACTCACGCGCTGCTCACCCGACCCATCGCCGACCCCGCCGGCCTGATCCGCAACCAGAACGACATCCAGGACCTGGGCGCGGTGAAGGGGCGCGCCTGCCGCTACTTCATCCTCGCCATCCTCCCCTTGGGCAACTCGTCCCTCGGCAATGCCATGGAGAATGCCCTCGCTGAGTCGGGAGGCGACGCCATCGTGAACGCCTCGGTCACCTCCAGCCTCTACGGCTTCATCCCGTACTACAACTTACTCGCCTTCACCTGCACCACCGTGCAGGGAGTCGCGATCAAGATCACGGAGCACACGCAAGCTGCGGCCACCGCGCAGCCCGCATCGCCGCGGGCCGCCGAGCCGGCGGACGAGCCCCGCGGTGCGCCTGGAGAGCGGGAGGCGCCCGGCGCGTCGGGTGCGCCAGGTGCGATGGATGGGGCCGACGAGCCCCGGAAGTCCGGTGCCGCCCCGGGTTCCGGCACCCGCCCCGCCAGCGACGCCGCCTTCGACGAGCTCGACCGCGCCACCAGCCCGTGACGCCAGGCCCTGACGCCAGGCGGGATCGGTGCACCCCGGTCGCCCATCGGTGTCGGCGTTGCCGAGCGGCCCAGCGACGCGCACACGTTTGCCACCTGCCGGGACCCATAGGCGCGCACACATTTGGCGCCCGCTCGCTTCGCTCCGGCCCGCACACCGCTGCCGCTCTCTCGATTGCCGCCCGTGCGCACAGGGCTGCCACTCCCTCGCTCTCCCCGCTGGTACGTAGGTGCGCGCATCGCCGATCCCATCAGCCCGTGACGAGGCGCCACCAGTGCCCGAATCGCCTGCCGGCACGCAGGGCGCGGTGCCGGGCGAGCGCCTCGCGCTGCCTCGATTCCTGCAGCTGGCGCGAGTGTGCGACGAAGGCTGCGATCTCGTCGAAGGAAGGCCCGCCGGTCCCACCCGAGCCCCTCGGCTCCAACCGCCGCGGCCCGTTCGGTGCGCACGGGCCGCGAGGCGCCGCCCTGGGGCCGCTCACCCGCTCGAACATCACTCGAATCCCCGCTTCGGGCTCGGGGATCCCGACGCCCACACGTCCCGGCTCCACACGTCGACGAGACGCCGCTCCACCGCCGCAAAGCGAGCCACCATGCAGGGTGAACGCTCGAGGATCACCTCGGGAGCGTGCCGGACGAAGCGGCACCCGGGCCGGCGGACAGCGCCGTCGCGTCTCGCAGGTCCGCCTCCCGCCGCCGCCGGATCGCCTCCCAGTCCACCGACGTCGCCACCGCCAGGGGCCGCTTCCGCCGCGTCGCACGCGCCGGGCCGTTCCAGAGTGCCATGGTCATCGTTCGCGCTTCTCTCCTCGTGATGGGCCTCGTAATGGGCCTCGTGCTGGGCCTCGTGCTGGTCCTCGTTCCCGGCCTCGTCGTCGCCCGCGTGAAGGGGACCGAGCTCGGAGTAGAGCTCGGGGACGATCCGCTCGGGGGGCAGGTCCGTTCTTCGAAAGAACTCTCTCGGGCCATCGCTCGAGCCATCGCTCGAGCCATCTCTCGACTCACGCGATCCGGGGCGGAGATGCGAGCGAGCGGGAGGGAGGAGGGGAGCTTCCGGCACGAAGCGAGTCGACCCGCTCACTGGCTCGACCCGCTCGCTCTCGTTCCGATCGCTGTCGGCTCGATCGCTGTCGGTCCCGCAAGTCCTCGCCTCCCTGGGGAGAAAGGGGGTTCACCCACTCGCTCGCACGCCCCAGCAGTGACGTCGTCCACCCTAGGCGAACGAAAAGCGAAAGTCAACGAGCCCCCACCAGCCCCCACCAACCCTGCTGCCAGCCGCTGCCATTCCCGATCCGTCTCCCGGCCCGTGGTCCCGGCAGCCGCACCCCGACCGATCGAGCCGTCGCCGAGGCACCGCACATCCCGCACACTGCGCGTGAGGCGTTCCCCGAATGATCCTCCGCCAGCTCTACGACTCCGACACGTCCACGTTCAGCTACCTGCTGGGCGACGAGGCCACGCGCCAGGCCGTCCTCATCGACCCCGTGTTCGAGCAGCACCTGCGCGACCTCGCGCTCGTCCGCGAGCTGGGCCTCGAGCTGGCGTTCACCCTCGAGACCCACGTCCACGCCGACCACGTCACCGGCGCCTGGCTCATGAAGCAGGCCCTGGGAAGCCGCATCGCCCTCTCCGCCGACGCCGGCGCCGAGTGCGCGGACCGCCTGCTACACCACGGCGACGTCGTCGAGTTCGGCCCCCAGCGCCTGGGCGTCCGCGCCACCCCGGGCCACACGAACGGCTGCCTCAGCTACGTCCTCGCCGACCAGAGCATGGCCTTCACCGGCGACGCCCTGCTGATCCGCGCCGCCGGCCGAACCGACTTCCAGCAGGGCTCCGCCGCCAGGCTCTACCGATCGGTCCACGAGCAGCTCTACACCCTGCCCGACACCTGCCTCATCTACCCCGCCCACGACTACAGCGGCCGAACCGTCACCACCATCGCGGAAGAGAAGGCCTACAACCCGCGCCTGGGCGAAGGCGTCCGCGAGGAGGACTTCAAGGGCTACATGGACAACCTGGGCCTGCCGCACCCGAAGAAGCTCGACATCGCGGTGCCGGCGAACCTGCGCTGCGGCCGGCCGGAGGACGGGCTGGGCGGGGCGGAAGGGCAGGAAGGCCAGGAAGGGCAGGGCGCCGTCCCGCACGCGCCGGAGTGGGGGCCCGTGATCCGCACGTTCGCCGGCGTCTGGCAGATCGAGCCGGAGTGGGTGTACCTGCACCTGGGAGAGCTCTTCGTGCTCGACGTGCGCGAGCAGGAAGAGGTGGACGCGAGCCCGATGGGCCGGGTGGCGGGGTCGGTGGTGATTCCGCTGAGCCAGCTGCGCGGGCGCGTGGAAGAGGTGCCCCGGGATCGGCCGGTGGTCTGTGTGTGCCCGGCGGGCGCGCGTTCGGCGAATGCGGCGGGGATCCTGGAGAAGGCGGGGGTGGAGCGGGTGGCGAATCTGCGGGGTGGGTTGCTGGGGTGGAGGGCGGCGGGGTTGCCGGTGGTGGGGTAGGGGGTGTGCGGCTCTTGCTCGGGTCTCGTCTTGATTTCTGTTGGCTTCTTGGACCAGAGAAGGCGGGCGACAAGGAGAGTCCCCGTGGCTCGTCATGCCACTTTGGAATTGACCAATCGCTCGATCAGAAGCAGCTGGGTGGATGGAAATCGTAACGAAGCCAAGCTGGTGGGCCCTCCGGGGTTCGAACCCGGGACCGATGGATTAAAAGTCCACTGCTCTACCGACTGAGCTAAGGGCCCGATGGTTGGGTCACCGCGTGATTGGGGAGTGTCGAGTCAGAGGTCGAGCCGCACCTCCGGCTAGGCGGTGGGCCTGCTGAAACTCTCCTGAAGGCGCACTCGCCGGAGGTACGAACGCTTGCATTGGCAAAGTCGAGAAGGCTCGCTGCTTCTCGCTCGTCCATGGCTCCTTCCATCACCAGCACAGCCCCTGAACGGCAGCGCGGCTCACCTTCTCGGCCATCGCGCGGTCGAGGGTGAGCTGTCCCCGCAATGTGCTCTTGCCCGGACCCTTCACGAGTGTGACCTCGTCCCACGCTATCAGGAACCCATCCTTGTCGAGGAGCTCAACCGCGTCGGGAGCAGGCAGAACTCCATCTCGCCGAGGTTCAGCTCCACGGTCCAGCTGAAGTGGACGAGGTTGTCGCCTGCCTCCCCGACGATCTTCCACTTCGCGTCGATGAGCTCGCCCGCGCTCGCCGGGGTCGAGAGCAGCAGCAGGTCAAGTCCGATTCTTGCTGGATTTTCGAGAAGGGGACGGGCTCGCTGGCTTGCTCGCTTTGAGCTCGTGATGGCTCCGGTACTCGGCGTCGAGCTCCTCGCCGATCGCTCGTAGCTGCTTGGTCTCGAACGGCTTGACTGCGATGCCGCGCCAGGTCTCCGAAGCGCGGATCAGCGCCGCGTACATGAGCTTCAGCACGGCGCGTTCCCCGAAGGCGTTCGCCACGATCTTCATGCGCCGGCGTTCCTCGCCGAACAAGCGCTCGAGCAGGTTCGTCGTGCGGATGACCCGTCGGTGGGCGATCGGGAAGCGCAGGTGCGCGATGCACGCCTCGAAGTCGTCGAGGAAGCACTTCACGGCGCTCGGGAACCGCTTCTCGTACTCCTCGACCACGACGTCCCGCAGCATCCGCGCCACCTCCCGGGAAGGGGCCTGGTAGGCCGCCTTGGCCTTCTCCCGGAACTCCGGCCAGTCCGCATCCGGCACCTTCGATTGCAGGTTGCGCATCCGGTGGGCCAGGCATCGGCCTCGGGCCGAGCGGGGGAAGCACTCCTCCACCGCTCGGATGAGTCCTGGGGCCCCGTCCGTCGCCACCAGGAGCGGATCGCCCAGACCGCGGCGCTTCAGATCCTGGAAGAACGCGCGACAGCTCTCGGTGTCCTCCTTGCCGCCCGGGGACAGATGCAGCAGCACCTTCTGGCCTTCGACGGTGATCCCCCAAGCGCACAGCACGGCCTCGCGGCGCTGGCCGCCGTGCAGCCGCTCCGCGATCCCGTCCGCGAACAGGTACGCGACGTCGTACTCCGACAGGTCCCGGCTCGAGAAGGCCTCGTACTCCTCCCAGAGCCGCTCGGTCACCTGGCTCACCGCCGTCCGCGACAGCAACGAGCGGCCCTTCTCGTCGCACAGTGCCGCCTCGATGTCCCGCGTCGACAGTCCGCGGGCATACATCTCGACCGCCAGGTCCTCGAGCTTCTCGGTCCGCTTGCCGAGCGCAGGGCGTAGCTTCGAGCGGAACGGCTCCTCGAGGCCCCGCACCTGCGGGACGCTGTACTCGACCTCGCCCTCGGCCGTCTTCAGCCGTCCCGTCCGGTAACCGTTGCGGTGGCCCTCCGCACCGTCCTCGCCGCGCTCGTAGTAGCCGCGGCCGAGACGCTCCGAGACCTCCGCCTCCAGAAGCTCCTCGATCAGCTTCCGCATCCCCAGCTGCGGGAACGACGGCCCATCCTCGTACGCCTCCAGCGCGCTCACCAGCTCCTCGATCCGTTGGCTCGTCTGCTTCGACGCAGGTACTCTCGATCGCACGGGATGCCTCCTCCATCGCCGGCGCCAACCGGCGATGCTGTTGGTCGGTTTGGTTCAACCAACGAGGTTGCATCCCCTCCTCATTTCCAGCAATTCTCGGACATCACCTCTGTACGGCCCAGCAGGAGATCGCGACGCTGGCCGACGGGGAGTCGTACACGTTGGACCTCGCTCAGGTGGCGCAGCCTGCCTGCCTGGGCGTCGGGGTCCTGATCGAAGCCAACGCGGCCTCCGGCGACGGCTCCGTCGGTCACGACTACACGCCGGCAGACGGGGAGATCGTGACCTCCCCCTACGAGGGGGAGAGCTACGAGCCCTTCGCGATGATGGGCGGCTACGGCTGGGCGGTGCCCGGGGAATCGCGGCCTGTGAATGCGACAATGCGGACGGGCGACCTGACCCACCCCGGCGCGCACACGATCACGTCCATGCCCTGTTCGGCCGACGTCGTGAGCTGGACGTCCGGCGACAAGGCGGCCGAGTGCGAGGCCGCGGGGGGGCTCGCCGGGGTGCCCTACACGACCCAGCTCACGGTGGTGCCGGAGCCGGTCCGGCGCCGGTCCCGACGCTTCTAGGCTATGGCTTGGGACTGCTGGTGCTTCTCCTGTGCGGACTCGGTGCGATGAGCTCGGTGCAGCGGTCTGAGAGCAGCGGGGCGCGGGTGGGCCGGGCTGTCACGAAGTGACGGTCCACGCCCAGCATCCAGGTCGCGTCCAGGGGTGTGCTTCCGCATCCCACAGTCGCTGAGCGAGCCCGGTTTCGAGACACAGGGGGGCTGTGGGGCGGAAGGCCGGGGCGGGCTCGGACCCTCAGGCTGGGTGCCCGAGGCCGCGAGCGCCTGACGGCGACCGACCGCGAGCGTTGGTGCCGCCGGGGTGCCGTCTGCCGTCGCCGATTCCCCCCTCCGGGCCGTGGCTGTCCGCTCGTCTCCGACCGCTGAGCCGCAACCTACTTCTTCCTCGTCTTCCTCGGCTCTTGCGGAGCTGAGGGTCGCACGTTCGAGTCGTGCCGGGCGCGCCAGGAATTCGAAGCCCTGCCAGGCACTTCGCCCGGCTCTTGGAGGGTATGGGACTGCTGCTAGAGCAGCCCGTCGCCGGCATGATCCGCAACGCATCGGCCACGCCGGGTGTAGACGCGAACCATGCCGCGCTCTGGTGGCCGGTGTGGTCCATGATGCGGTCGGTACGCGCACCCCGTTCGGCGGCGCTGGTCACGAACCCGGCCCGTAGGCTGTGGCCGCCGAATTCGGCCGGCTCGAGTCCCGCAGCCTTGGCGTAGTGCTTCACCACGTCGGCGACCGTCGCGGGCCGCAGGCTGGCACCGATGCGGCCGTGGCGGGTGATGCTGCGGAAGACGCGGCCGTCCTCGAGCCCCGCGGCGTCCAGCCAGACCCGAAGGGCCCGCACTGGACACAGCTCGGCGCTGCGACCGAACGGGATCGCCCGCTGGTGTCCGTGTCCTTCCTGATCGGTCTTGCCGCGCGCCACGGTCACCAGCAGGCCGCGGGTCGTCTCTTCGACGTGGGCCAGGTCAAGGGCCGCGAGCTCACTGCGACGCATGGCCGATGCGAACCCGAACAGCAGCAGGGCGGCGTCGCGCTTGCCCTTGAGGGTCCCTCGGTCGATGTGGGCTACCAGGGCCGCCACGCGCTCGACGGTCGCCGGCGACTTGCGGCTTGGGGCGCCCAGGGCCCGCCGAATCCCGGCCATCGTGTCTAGCACCCCGGGGTGCGTCGTAGGGCTTCCGTAACCCTTCCGTAAGTGTTCCCAGCGGATTGCGGCGAGGCGCTGGGACAGGGCCGAAACGCTCTTGCCCGCGTCCGCCTCGGCCACAAGGAACGCAGCCACCGCAGCCGGATCGGCGGGGCAGGGCGTGCGGCCGGTTCCCGAGCACCAGGCCCGGAAGGAGCGCAGCGCGGCCGCATAGGCTCGCCGGGTCGAAGCCGACAGCGCACCGGAGACGTAGTGGCCGACCCGTTCCGCTTCGCGGGGGGTGAGGGGCGCCAGAGCGGCGGAACTGGGAGAGGGGACGGGGGCCAGTTCGGATCCGGTCGGGGCGGGCTTCAAGGAGCACCTCGTACCGTCGAGAAGTTTATTTAACGACGGCTAGAGGCTAGCAAGTGTGTCGAGTCTGGGCGGCCTCTTGGGGCACGCGATTCCCGAGAGCAACGAGAGGCGCGGCATTGAGAGAGGGGCAGCGAGCTATGCCGGTCGCCCGTGGTCGACTTGCCGGCCTCATTCGAACGAGGCGAACCTGAGAGGGCGCGAAAGCGGAGTGCCATACGGAAACGCTTGCCGATTGCTTCAACGAAAACACGAGGGACAATCACGTCCTGCAGCCACCCAGATTGATCGCGAAGTGAGGTGCGACCGTCGAATGGCTGTCCTGACTTGAGGAGTTCGCGGATGGGACGAGCGAAAGAACAGTGGATGGAGGAGCAGGAGCGCGGTTAGTCGTCTTGCGATGACGAGTTTGTCTGCGATGAATGTGTACACGACGAGTTCCTTCAGGACATCGTCAGGTCGCACCTGGAGTCAGATACGTGTGACTTCTGCGGCCGGACCGAAGGCGAGCCGATTGCCGCCCCTGCGGACAGCGTGCTCGAGGCGGTGTGTACGGCGTTCTACTCCGTTTACACCGACCCAGTGCATGTCGCTGGCTACTCGTCGCAAGAAGGGGGCTACTTGGTTCCGACCCTTGAGATTTATGACGCGGTTGAGGGGTTGCTCGGTGGCTTCTTCTTCAGACGACTTCCAACAGGCGGTCGTCGACTCGATTTCGGACTCCACGTCGATCGTCTGCGACGTTAGCCCGTACCGACTCTCCGATGATGAGGTTCTGTCCATGAGCTGGAAGGATTTCGTCACTCACATCAAGCATCGTTCCCGCTACTTCTTCTCGACTCCAGTCGAGGTCGACCCGATCGACGATGAGACAATCCAGCCAGCAACCTTTCTGAACAGCCTTTCTCGGATGATCTCTGACCTAGAGCTCTTCCGTGAGACCGAGGAAGCTTGGTTCCGCGCACGTGTGCACAAGGCCGGTGAAGATGTTGCATCGGGCGCTTCGCTTGGGACTCCCCCCGAAGCGCGGATTCTCGAACAGAATGAGTCCTGCCGGGATCTGCATGTTCTATGGAGCCTTGGAACGAGAAACGGGCGATAGCGGAGGTGCTTGATCCAGGGCGGGCATCGAAGCGGAAACTCGTCACCTCTGGAGCGTTCAAGCCTTCCAGGCCCCTGCGGGTGCTCGATCTCCGGGTGATCCGTCGCTACCTAGCTTCTTCGAAGTCGAGGGGGATGAGTATGTTGTTCGCAGCTTCTTGCAGGGCTTCGTGGATGACCTGGCGAAGCCGATCTCGAAAAGCGGCATGGAACACGTCGAATACGTCCCTACACAGGTCGTGACTGAGTTCTTTCGAATGGTCTACAAGGATGATGGCCAGCCGCTCGACGGAATACTTTTCAAGAGTTCTCGTCGGGAAGGTGGCTCGTGCTGTGTTCTCTTCTTCGACAACCAACAATGCGCTGATGACGAGGATCGAACTGAGCGGTCGATGTTCGTCGACGACTGGCTCATCCTGGCCTGTGCGACACTGGAGTCGCAGG
>CAWGJT010000014.1:0-494287 GCA_963822965.1 uncultured delta proteobacterium | reverse complement strand
GAGCCGGTGGCGCTGCGGGGCCTGGTGGAGCGCATCACGAGACAGCGCCAGGAGGATGCGGTGGAGGCGCGCAAGGGTCTTCGGCGGCTCGCCGACGAATGGCGTTCCCGGGCCCGGACGAAGCAAGCCGAAGCGAGCGGAAGCGACGCCGCGGAGGGACCGAGCGATCCCGGCGACGCGGGCGCGGGCGACCAAGCGCAGCCGACCCCGCTGGACCCGAAGCTGCTCGACGAGGCGGGGCGAGCGGAGTGGAGGCGCCTCCGCGGCCTCGCGCAGGTTCGCCCGTTCGATCTCGAGTACCTGCTCGGCTGGGTGTGTCTCGCCGAGGGGCGGGCGCAGGAAGCGCTCGAGCACCTGCAGAAGGCCGAGCAGGCGGAGCCCACGAGGCCGGGACTCCCGATCCAGATCGGCGAGGCGTATCTCCAGCTGCGACGCCCCGCGGACGCGGTTCGCGCCTTCGAGCACGCGATCGGGATCGACCCGCTGAACCCCCACGCCCACCTCGGCATGGCCCGCGCGAGGCTCCGCCAGCGTCGCCCGCGCGAGGCCGCCGAGGAAGCGCTGGAGGCGGTGGGCCTGCTCTTCCACTATCCCCTCGCGCACCACGTGCTGGGCGTGGCTCTCGCGCGTTTGCGCCGCTACGGCGACGCCGAGGCTGCCTTCCGGACGGCCATCTCCCTGAACCCCAATTCGCTCGAGAGCCACGCCCGGCTCGTGCGCCTCTATTCTGGCCCTGCTGCGACGTCGAACGCGCCGAGCACCACCGCAGGCGGGTGAGAGCGCTCCAGAAAGGAACGCAGACGGACCACGGCGAGGCGGTCGCGAAGCCCCGGCGGGCGAAGGCCGAGCGGGCGGCTCTGGCCGGTTCGCGTCCGGCGCCGGTCGCGAGCCGGCGCGCGCTCGACCCGGATCGCATGATCACCGTGGTGTCCGGCCTGCCGCGTTCGGGCACCTCGATGATGATGCAGATGCTCGAGGCCGGCGGCCTCGAGATCGCCAGCGACGCGAAGCGCGTCGCGGACGCCGACAACCCCCGCGGCTACTACGAGTACGAGGCCGTGAAGAGGCTCCGCACTGAGGGAGCCTTCCTCGCCGGAATCCGGGGACGCGCGATCAAGATCGTCGCGCCCCTGCTCCCTTCCCTGCCGAGCGACCACGACTATCGCGTCGTCTTCATGGAACGCGATCTCGACGAGATCCTGGCGTCCCAGCGCAAGATGCTCTCGCGCCTCGCGACCCGCCCGGCCGCGGCGGAGGCGGACCGGGCGGGCGAAGCCGCGCTGAAGCAAGCCTTCGCCCGACAGCTGCGTCAGGTCAAGATCTGGCTGGGACAGCGCGAGAACGTGCGAACCTGCTTCGTCGCGCACGAGCGGGCCCTGGCCGATCCCGGGGCGACGGCGGCGAGGGTCGCCGAGTTCCTCCGCAACACCGGCCCTGCGGCCGGCCCGGCGCCGATCCCCGAGGCCATGGCGGGAATCGTCGACCCCAGGCTCTACCGCCAGCGCAACCCGGTGGGCGGCTGAGCACGCGCCGCTTCCGGATCGCCGATTCCGTGGCGCTCAGCGCGCCGGCGGCGGCGGCGCCCCCGGTATCAGCCGGAAGTAGAGGGCGAAGGTGCAGCCCCTGCCGGGATCGTTCCTCAGACCGAGCAGGGCACCGTGGGCGCGCGCGATCCCCAGAACGGTCGAGAGCCCGCTGCCCCGGTCCTTGTGGCGCGTGCTGAAGAAGGGCTCGAAGGCCCGCTCCTCCGTCTCCTCGTCCATGCCGCCGCCCTCGTCGCGGACCTGCACGTAGGCGAAGTCGCCGGGCGGCTCGTCTCGCCCCCAGACGAGCGCCTCGAAGATGCTCGGGTCGATGTGCTCGACCCCCGTCGACACCTCGACCCTTCCGCCGTCCTCGGCGGTCGCCTCGACGGCGTTCCGGAGCAGGTGGAGGACGCAGTCCCGGAGCTGGATCGGATCCGCCTCGACGGGCAGCAGCCGGTTGGCGAGCCGGCGCAGGACGCGAACGCCGGGAGGCAGCTCCGACTCGATCCAGTCGCAGCTCTCGGCGGCCGCCTGGGACAGGTCGAGGGTGGTGTGGACGGAGTGGATGCTGCCCGCGTAGAGCTGCAGCTCCTGGGCGAGATCGGAGCCCACTCGCGTCGCTTCGAAGATGCGTGCGAGATGGCGCTGCGGCGGGATCGCTTCCAGCTCTCGTTCGAGCAGCTCGGCGTTGCCGCGGACGATCGCGAAGGCCCCCTGGAAGTCTCGAGCCACGCCGAGCGCCAGCGCGGCGACGCTCTCGAGCCTTCGCTGCTGTCCGGCATGGAGCTCGGCCTGGCGGCGCGCCGTCGCGTCGTGCAGGTGCAGCAGCCGGCCCGCGTGCTTCCGAGCCGGCCCCGATCGGGCTGGCGATCGCCTGCAGCCATCGCTGCCCGTGCCGTCCCGGATCTGGAAGAAGACGCCGGTCGGCGTGCCCAGCGCCCGCCACCATTCCGGATCGCCGTCGGGGCCCGTCGGCAGACTCGGCTCGCGGCTGCAGGGCGAAGTTCCGCAGGATCTCGAGGAAGGGCCGGTCGCGCGCAGGGGGACGGGCGCGAGCAGCTCGTGGGCACGCCGGTTCGCGAAGACCATGTATCCGTCGGACCCGATCGACGACGATCCCGTCGGGATGATCGGCCGCGACCGCCGACATCGCCGCGGGCATCACCCCGAAGAGCCCGTCGCGGGCCATCCCGACGAGCAGCAGCGAGATCGACAGCGAGAGCACCACCGCGGCGAGGTCCACGGGCGCCGAGGCCGGACACGTACGCCAGGTTCCCGGGGAGGGTGACGCCGCTGGCGGCGATCAGGAAGGCGGCCTGCCGGCGGACGGCCGGCCGGCGCACCCGACGCGCGACGGCGATCTCGACGGCGAGGGCCGCGAGGACGAGCCCATAGTTCGGAAGCGCCATCACGAACCAGAAGGGCTGGTAGACGTTGCGCCCTCCCACCACCGGCGTGATGAAGGCGCCGTGCCAGGGATTCGTGATCATCACCAGCCACATGGCTCCCGCCCAGGCCACGGGCACCCGACGCCACGCCGGAGATCGCAGGCGGAGCGCCGCGCCGACCTCGTCGGCCCAGCGCAGGGCGATGATCCACCAGAGCGCCGGCATCGTGATCGAGCCGGTGTACAGGATCGCGACGCCGATCTGCTTCGCCGTGGCGTCCTGCGCGCCGTCCGCGACCCAGTCGCCGAACGCCCAGAGCACGCCCGCCAGGACGAAGGCGTAGACCGGCGGGCGGACCGCGGATCGCGGCAGCCGGGCCAACGCCGCGCCCGCGATGCCGGCTCCGAGGAGCACGATCGCGCCTGTCAGAGCCTGGGCCGGGTCCATGCTGGGGGTCTTCCTGGGCGCCCGATCGCGCCGGAGAACCCATTTGAGCAGAATCGGCGTGTGGAAGGAAATGCCGAAAGCGGCCAATTCCATGGCCGCGGCCTGATTTCCCCGAAGGGGCGGCAACAGGGCGACCCGCAGGCTTGGAGCTGCCGGGCTTGCCTGGATGCTTGCCTGAGCGCGGCTCAAGCAGGCGACGCGACCTCGCAGCGCGCGACGCGCTCCGGCGTGAACGGGGTGCGCCGCAGCCGGCGGCCCGTGGCACGGAAGACCGCGTTGGCGATGGCGCCCGGCGTCGGGCCCTGGGTGGCCTCGCCGGCGCCGAGGGGTCGGTGCTCGGGCCGATCGAGCAGGACCGTCTGCAGCTCGGGCACGTCCGCAAAGCCGAGGATCGGGTAGGTGTCCCAATCGCGGCTCGAGACCCGGGTCGCGTCGAAGCGCACCTCTTCGTAGAGCGTCCAGCTGGCGGCCTGGAGGAAGCCGCCCTCCAGCTGGTTCGCGAGGCCCTGGGGATCGATCACCTGGCCGGCGTCGGCCGCGATCACGGCGCGATGCAGCCGGATCCGGCCCTCGTCCTCGACGGAGAGATCCACGACCACCGCCGCGTAGGCCTTGCTGTTCGCGTAGCGGGCGTAGCCCAGGCCCAGGGCACGTCCGCTTCCGGTCTCGCCCGGCCAGCCCGCCGCGTCGGCGGCGGCGCGTACCACCGCGCGGGCGCGCTCGTCGTCGAGGTGACGCAGTCGAAGCTCCACCGGATCGACGCCGGCGGCGTAGGCGAGCTCGTCCAGGAAGGACTCGATCGCGAAGACGTTGGCGAAGGCGCCGAGCCCGCGCAGGGACGAGGTGCGCAGCAGCTCGGTCAGGACCAGGCTTCCCACCACGTGCTTGCGCGGGAACGCGTATCCGGGGTGGGCGTTACGATGGATGCCCATCTCCGGACCGAAGCGCGGCTGGGGCACCGGACGCTCGCGGGGCGGATCCAGGTGCCAGGCGGCGAGCAGGCTCGATCCGGTCTGGCCCGGAATCGGACGGCCGACGTGGGTGTGGCTGGTGACCTCGTGGCTCCAGTCGATGACGCATCCGGACGCATCCAGGCTCCCGTGCAGGTCCACCACCATGGCGGGGCCGTACGGCTCCCAGCAGTGCTCGTCGTCTCGCATCCACTGCAGCAGCACCGGGCGTCCGGGCACGGCGCGTGCGAGCAGGGCCGCGTCGAGAGCCGCATCGTCTGCGCCGTTGTGTCCGTAGCAGCCCGGTCCGTCGGCGTGGATCATGCGCACGGTCTCGACGGGCATCTCGAGGGCCTGGGCGACGGCCGCCCGCGTGAACGTCACCGACTGCGAGTGGGTCCAGATCGTCAGGCGACCGTCCCGGATCTCGGCCAGGGCGGCGGACGGCCCGATCGAGGCGTGCATCAGGAAGGGACGGGTGTAGCGGCGCTGCAGGCTCGTGGCCGCGTCCGGCGGCGGCCGGTGGGCCTCGGGTGCACGGTCCTCGCCCGTCCCGTCCACCACCGCATAGCGCAGCCGGGGCTGCTCGAGCATCCAGTCGGCGAGATCGTCGCCCGCCGGCAGGGTCTCCGTCTCGTGCCAGGTCGCAGCGTCGCGCAGCGCCTCGCGGGCGCGAACCGCCTGCTCCTCGCGCTCGGCCACGACGCCCAGGAAGCGACCGTTGCGGACCACCGCGACGACGCCGGGGAGCGCGCGCACCGCGTCGAGGTCGACGCCCCGAAGCCTCGCCGCCGGGCTGGGGGGCCGCACCACCCGGCCGAAGAGCATGCCCGGCCGATGCAGGTCGTGGACGAAGGCGCCGCCGGTGAGCTTCGCCTCGAGGTCGATCCGGGGGCCCGGCCGGCCGACGACGCGGTACGACCCAGGCCGCTTGGGAGTGCCCTCGCCCGTGATCTTCCGCTCGAAGCGGCGCCCGCCGAAGAGCTCCGCGTACCCGATGCCGGTGTCGGACCCGCGGACGCGCACGATCCCCGCCTCGACCTCCAGCTGCGAGAGCGACGCCGACAGCCGCTCGGCCGCGGCCCCCAGCAGGATCTGGCGCGCCTCGGCGGCGGCGAGGCGGACGGCGCTGCCGCTGTGCTCCACCGACATGCTCCCCGCCGTCAGCAGCTCGTCGGGGCCCTCGGCCGTATCGGCGGTGTGCACGCAAACCTGCGAGAGCTCGAGATCGAGCTCCTCCGCCGCGATGCGCGCGATCGCCGTCTTGATGCCCTGACCGATCTCCACCTTGCCGGTGAAGACGGTCACCGTTCCGTCCCGCTCGATCCGGATCCAGGTGTCCAGGTCCGGGTTCCGGGCCAGGCTCGGAGACAGCCGGGGGCGGTCGCTCATCCGCGCATCTCCCGGGCCGCGCGCCGGATCGCCCGCAGCATGCGGGGATGCGCGCCGCATCGGCACAGGTTTCCGGCGAGCGCACGGCGAAGATCCTCGTCGCTCGGATCGTCGTTCCAGGCGAGCAACGCGGCGGCGGCCATCAGCACACCCGGAACGCAGTACGCGCACTGGGCCGCCTGCTCTTCCAGGAACGCCTCCTGTAGCGGGTGGAGCGCGTCGCCGTCCCGGAGGCCCTCGACGGTCCGGACCTCGCGCGCGCCCACGCGAGCGACCGGAAGCGCGCAGGACAGCACGGCCTCTCCGCCCACGATGACCGTGCAGGACCCGCACTGCTCCAGGCCACACCCGAACTTGGCGGCTCGCAGGCCCAGATCGTTGCGCAGCACGTAGAGCAGGGGCGTCGCGGGGTCGACGCTCACGCGCCGGCGCTCGCCGTTCACGTGCAGCTCGATGGATTCGGCCCCGGCCATCCCCGCAGAGGCTATCAATCTGCGGCTGCCCCGGCTGGCGGCCGCCCCGTCTCGGATCCGCGAAGCCCCGGGGACGTGTTAGCGTGGAGCGAGGGGAAGGAGGGAGGTCGAGCACGTGTCGCACGGACGCTTCCAGAACCCGGTCCAGGCTGCGCTCACCGGACTCAAGGATCTCTTCGGTCGTCAGGAGCTGGCCGAGCGGCTGACCGAAGACCTCCGGATCGACGGCCGCACCTGCCTGGTGACCGGGGCCAGCTCGGGCCTGGGCTTCGCCATCGCCACCGAGCTGGCGAGACGCGGCGGGCGGATCCTCACGGTCTCGCGCAGCGGCATCCCGGAGAAGGGCGAGGAGATCAAGCGGCTCTCGGGCTCCGACGAGGTGGAGATGCTGCGGGCCGACCTCTCGGACCTCGACGACGTGCATCGCCTGGCCGACCTCCTGAAGGCGCGCGCCGAGCGGATCGACGTGCTGGTGGACAACGCCGGCGTGGCCACGCCGCGCGCACGCCGCACGGCCCAGGGCCTGGACGCCATGTTCGTCACGAACTTCCTGGCGAAGATGCTGCTCTCGCTGCGGCTGCTCGGCGACGGCACCCTCCGCAACACCGTGTTCGCCGACGCGCCACGGGGCGACGCGCCGGTGCCCCGCATCGTCTTCGTCTCCTCGGACTCGCACCGCGGCGCGTCGGCCATCGCGTGGGACGAGTTCGGCCGCTTCGCCGACTACGGCGTGAACAAGGGCATCCACAACTACAGCTACTTCAAGCTGGTGCTCAACACCTTCGGCGCCGAGCTCTCGCGACGCCTGGCACCGGACGGCCGCATCGACGTGCCGGTCCACGTGATGTGCCCCGGCCCCGTGGACAGCGACATCGTTCGCGACGCGCCTCCCGCCCTCCGCGCCTTCCTCAAGGGGGTCTTCCGCGTCTTCTTCCGCGCTCCCGAGAAGGCCGCCCTGCCCGCCGTCTACATGTGCGTCGCCCCCGAGTTCGAGCGTGAGACGGGCCGCTACCTGCACATGTTCAACCCCAAGCGCATGGACGAGAAGTGCTACGACGAGGCCGCGGGCGCGAAGCTCTGGGACCGCAGCGTCGAGCTGCTGAAGGGCGTCGGCGCGTGGCGGGGGGAGCGGCTGCGGGAACGTTCGGGATGAGCGGCGAGCTGCGCGCGGAGGCGTTCCGATCCGCGCTCCCCACGGACCGAGCAGCCGCGTGGATCCGAACAGCATCGGGAGTTGCGCCCTGATCCGGTTGACGGATCTAGCCCAGGCGGAGGGGGAGCGCCGTGGGGCCGCGGAGGACGATCGAGGGCTTCCAACCGGGTGGCTCCGCCGGCCCGTCGAGATCGGGGAAGCGGGACAGGAGCGCGCGCAGGGTCACCTGCGCCTCGAGGCGGGCGAGCGAGGCACCCAGGCAGTAGTGGCTCCCGTGCCCGAAGGCGAGGTGCCGGTCGTCGGCCCGCCCCACGTCGAAACGGTCGGGCTCGGGGAAGCGCGCCGGGTCCCGGTTGGCTCCCCCGATCAGCGCCGCGACGATCGTTCCCGGCGCCAGGTGGCGGCCCGCGAGCTCCACGGGCGCGACCACCGCACGGTCGGTGAGCTGCACCGGCGGCTCGAGGCGGAGGCACTCCTCAACCGCGGCGGGCACGAGGCCGAGGTCGTCCTGCAGGCGCTTGCGCTCGTCCGGATTGCGCAGCAGCAGCAGCACGGCGTTCCCGATCAGGCTGGTGGTCGTTTCGTTGCCGGCAACCAGCAGCAGGGCCGCCAACGCCACCAGCTCGCCCTCGGCGAGCGACTCGCCCGCCTCCTCCGCCTCGCTCATGGCGGTGAGCAGGTCGTCGCGCGGTGCGCGGCGGCGCTCGGCGAGCAGCGCGCGCAGGTAGCCGCCGAGCTCCTGCATGGCGTGCTTGGGCGGATCGAGACCCCCGTGGCCGGAGAGGGGATCGAGCAGCTGGACCAGCACGTCCGACCAGGCGCGGAAGCGCGGCTGGTCGGCGACGGGGACGCCCAGCAGCTCGGCGATCACGACCGTCGGCAGCGGCTGCGCGAGGTCGCGGACCAGGTCCGCTCGCTCCTGCTCCGCCATCCGCTCGAGGATCTCGTCGACGAGCGCTTCCACGCGCGGCCGCAGCGCCTCCACCCGCCGCGGCGTGAAGGCCTTGGAGACGAGGCCACGGAGCCGACGGTGACGCGCACCGTCGATCATCAGCAGGTTGTTGTCGATGAGATCGCCGAAGTCCGGCGCACCGCGTGTCGCGCGGTGCAGCATCTTCATGATCGCCACCGCGTCGCGATCCGTCGAGAAGGCAGGATCGCGCAGCACGCGCTCCACGTCGTCGTACCGGGCCACCGCCCAGCCGCCGAAGAGGCGCAGCCGCACGATGCGTCGCTCGCGGAAGCGGCGATAGGTGGGATACGGGTCGCGGCGCACGTCGGGATGCCAGAAGCGCAGAGAGGGAGACACCGCGCCCAGCGCGCGCATCGAACGCTCGCTCGCCATCAACCGCTGGAGGAAGCGGAGCATGGGCCCTCCCGGCGATCGCTCTCAGGAGAGCCGATCGTAGCCCACGAACGCGAAGAGGGGGACGTCCGGTGCGTACGGAAGCGGGGGCGCCACCAGCCGGTGCGCCCCGACACCGAAGAGCAGCTCGTCGGACGCGACGAAGGCGACCTCTTCGTATCCGGCCTCATCGAGCCAGCGCCGGATGTCGATGGTGCGGTCCGGCGGCCGACGATGTCGCGTCCAGACGACCGTCGCACCCGGCGCGCACAGCGACGGCAGCGAGCGAACCGTATGCTCGATGTCGGGCAGCGCGACGTTGCCGAACACGCCGCAGACGAGGACGAGGTCGGCGGGAACGGCGCCCCGGTAGGCGCTCGTGGTGGACGCGTCGGCGCACACCACGTCGACCCCCGGCGGCGCGTGCGCGGCGGCCCGGGCCGCGAGGTCCGGGTCGATCTCCACGAGACGCGCGGTCACGTCCGCGGCCCGCGGATGTCCGGCCAGCACCCCGAGCAGGTCGCGCCCCTCTCCGGCACACGCGCTGATGGCTCGGATCGGTCCCGGCGGCATCCGGTCGAGCGCGTCGCGGATGCAGGCCTGGACGGCCGCCAGGCGTTGGCTCAGCCGCGACCCGGGCTGGTCGTACTCGCGATGCCAGGCATGCCAGTCCCGCGCCATGGCCTCGGATGATCCCACGTTCCGAGCGCCGACGGGTGCCGCGAGGAGGCTCCGCGGTTCCCCGTAGGGGCTCGAGAGGGGGGCGCGTCCCCGACGGCGCCGCGGCGAGACCGCTCGACCGGGGGCCGAGCGACCGGCGGATCGAGGCGCCGTGGAGTGGAGTATCACGAGGACGCCGGCGCCCGTTCGGGTTATGTTCGGCGCCCCATGGAAGCACGCGCGGCGGTGCCGTCTCGAAGCAGCCCGGTCCCGCTCTGGATCGCCGCCGCCCTCTCCCTCGTCGCGTCTCTTGCGCTCTCCGGGGCGAAGACCGCGCTCGCCGACCCGGGCTCGAGCCCGCCGTCCGGGGAGAGCGACCGCGCCCGGGAGGGAGACCGCGACGCGGGAGCGGTGGCGTACGCCGGCTGCGCGGTCTGCCATGGGGCCGATGGCCTCGGGCGGAGCGACGGTACCTTTCCCCGCATCGCCGGCCAGCACGCGTCGGTCATCGTGAAGCAGGTCGACGACATCCGCGAGGGACGCCGGGGCAATCCGATCATGGCCAGCCACGTCGATACGCTGACCGACCCCGCTCAGATCGCGGACGTGGCGGCCTATGTCGCGAGCCTGTCGCCTGCTGCCGGGGGCTCGGGCAACGGCCGGGGCGAGGACCCGGAGAGAGCGCGGGGCGAGGAGCTCTACCGGCGCGACTGCGTTCGCTGCCACGGTGCTGCCGGCGCAGGCAACGCCTCGGCGCTCGTTCCCGTCATCGCCGGGCAGCACTACGCCTATCTGCTGCGGCAGCTGCGCGCCATCGCCGGATCGCTTCGCCGCAACGCCCACCCCGAGATGGTGGAAGCGGTGTTCGACTATCGGGACGACGACCTGCGCGCCGTCGCCACCTACCTGGCCGCGCTTCCGTGGCCACCCTCTGCGGCGGCGCACTGAGTGGGTTCGACCATGCGCACCGCCGCGTTCTGCGCCCTCGGCGCGCTGCTGTGGAGCGCCGCGCTCGCGTGCGAGCGCGCCAGCGCGCCGGCACCGACCGCCGACGCGGTCGCCCCGGTCCTGGAGGTGACCACCGCGCGCGTGCGCCGCGGCTCGATCCTCCAGCGCATCGTCGCCCCCGGAAGCCTGATGGCCCTGCGCGAGAGCCGCATCGGCCCCGAGGTGCGCGGACGCATCGAGAAGATCTTCGTTTCCGAGGGCGACCGGGTGCAGGCGGGCGACCCCCTGTTCCAGATCGAGCGCAGGTCCTACGAGCTGGCCCTGCGCCAGGCCGAAGCGCGGCTGGAACGCGCCGAGGCCGAGCGCAAGAAGATCGAGACCGATCTGGCTCGCGGCCATGCGCTGCACGAGCAGAAGGTGGTGTCGAAGCAGCAGATGGACGAGCTCGAGACCGGGCTGGCGGTGGCTCGCGCCGCGGAGCGGGAGGCCTCGGAGATGGTGGCGATGGCCCGGCGCGACCTGGACAAAACGCTGGTGCGCGCGCCCTACGACGCCTCGGTGGCGGCGCGCCTGGAGGACGAGGGCACGACCGCACAGAGCCAGCCCCAGACCATCGTCCTGGTGCTGCAGGAGACTTCCGAGCTGGAGGCCCAGGCGACCATCCCCGAGGTCCACTTCGCGGCCATCGCGGAGGGCGACGCGGCGCTCCTCGAGGTCGAGGGGCTGGCCCAGCCGATCGCCACCGAGGTCTCGTCGGTGAGCGACGCCATCGACCCCGCCACGCGCACCTATCTGGTGAGGATGCGGGTTCCCAATGAGGATCACGCCCTGAAGGCCGGCACCTTCGCCCGGGTCGAGATCCTGCCGCGGGCCAAGAGCGACGTGGTGCTCGTGCCGCGCGAGGCGGTGCGACGGGAGGACGGTCGCACCCAGGTGCTGGTGGTGCGCGACGGGCTCGCGGTGGCGCAGCCCGTGCAGCTCGGGATCGTGTCCGAGGACGCCGTCGAGGTGCTGCGCGGCGTGCGGGTGGACGACGAGATCGTGGTCGGCGACAGCGCCCGCACCATCGCACCCGGGATGCGCGTGGTCGCCGTGCCCGCTCACCGGGCGCGCGAGGGGACTCGGCCCAACGGTCCCGGTCCGGAAGCCGGGCCGTGAAGATCGCCGACGTCTGCATCCGCCGACCGGTCTTCGCGGTGATGCTGATCGGCGGACTCGTGGTGCTGGGCGCGGTCTCGATTCCCCGCCTGGGGATCGACCTGTGGCCGCGCGTCGAGTTCCCGCTGGTCACGGTGGTGACCGAGCTGCGGGGCGCCACCCCGGACGCCGTCGAGCGCGAGGTGACGGAGGTCCTCGAGGAGTCGATCAACAGCATCGAGGGGGTCCGGTCGCTGCACAGCGCCTCGAGCGACTCGCTCTCGCTGATCTTCGTCGAGTTCGAGCTCGAGTACGACATCCGCGAGAAGTCCCAGGAGGTGCGCGACAAGGTGGCGGCGGTGCGCGGCGAGCTGCCCGAGGACGTGGAGCCACCCGTCGTCGACCGCATCGATCCCGACGCCGAGCCGGTCCTCGCCGTCCTGCTCTCGGGCAGCGACTCCATCCGCAACATCACCGAGCTGGCGGACAAGCGCATCAAGACCCGCCTCGAGCGCATCGCCGGCGTGGGCAGCGTCTCGATCGTCGGCGGCCGCGAGCGGGAGATCCGGGTCTGGATCGATCCCCTGCGCCTCAGCGGCTACGGTCTCGCCGTAGGCGACGTGCTCGCCGCGGTGCAGCGCGAGCACGTGGAGCTGCCCGGGGGCCGCATCGAGACGCGCCGGACCGAGTACGCCCTCAAGACCGAGGGCAAGCTGCTGGCGCCGGCCGATTTCGGGGAGATCGTCGTCGCCGAGCAGCGCGGTCGCGTCGTGCACCTGCGCGACGTGGCGACCGTGGAGGACGGCCTGGCCGAGGAGCGCACGGTCTCACGGCTGGACGGCCAGCGAGGCGTGGCGCTCCTGATCCGGCGCCAGTCGGGCGAGAACACGGTGGCGGTGGTCGATTCCGTGCGGGCCGCGCTCGATCGCCTGCGCGCCGATCTGCCACCCGGCTACGAGATGACGGTGGCCCTGGACGCATCCAAGTTCATTCGCAGCGCCATCACCGACGTGGCGGTCGCGCTGGCCGTGGGCGCGGTGCTGGCGGCGGCGGTGGTGCTGCTCTTCCTGCGAAACCTGCGGGCCACCGCGATCGTGGGCATCGCGATCCCCACGTCGCTGATCGGCTCCTTCGTCTTCTTCTACGCGTTCGGCTTCACCATCAACACGATGACGCTGATGGCGCTGTCGCTCTGCATTGGTCTGCTCATCGACGACGCCGTGGTGGTGCTCGAGAACGTCTACCGCCACATGGAGCGGGGCGAGCCGCCCGAGGAGGCCGCGTCGCGGGGGACCGACGAGATCGGACTGGCGGTGGTGGCCACCACCCTGGCGGTGTGCGCCGTCTTCGTCCCCATCGCCTTCCTCTCCGGGGTGGTCGGCCGCTTCTTCCGGGAGTTCGGCATCGTGGCGTCGTGCGCGGTCTCGATCTCGACGCTCGTGGCCGTGACGCTCACCCCCATGCTCTGCGCCCGCTTCGTGCGCGTCCAGACCTCGCCGGGCGCGCTCTACCAAACGATGGAGCGCGGCTACGCGGGGCTCGAGGCCGCCTACCGCCGCCTGCTCGAGTGGGGCCTGCGCCACCGACCGGCGGTAGTGGCCCTGGCGCTGGCCTCGGTCGCAGCGGGGGTCTGGCTCCTGCGCAGCGTTCCAGTGGACTTCGTGATCGCCGAGGACCGCAGCGAGTTCAACGTCTGGCTCAAGATGCCCCTGGGCAGCACCCTCGACCAGACGCGGCACGCGGCGGCGGCGGTGGAGGGCGAGATCCGGTCCGAGCCCACCGTGAAGGCGGTCTTCACCACCATCGGCTCCGGCGCCCAGCAGCGCGTCAACGAGGCGCAGATCTTCGTACAGCTGCTGCCCAAGAACGAGCGTCCGATCGGCCAGCAGCAGGTCATGGGCCGGGTGCGCAAGCGGATCCAGGCGCTGGAGCTGCCCCTCGCCGACTTCGCCGTCGAGGAGCTCTCGATGATCCAGGTGGCGGGCGGACGCCACGCCGACCTCATGTACTCGATCCGCGGCCCGGACATGGCGAAGCTGCAGTACTACGCGGCCAGCCTCGCCGAGCGCATGCGACGAACCAGCGGCTACGCGGACGTATTCCTGTCGTACGAGGTCGGGAAGCCGGAGGTGGCCCTCGAGATCACCCGGGAGCGCGCCGCCGACCTCGGCGTGCCCGCGATGGAGATCGGCCAGACCATCACCGCCCTCTACGCCGGCATCAAGGCCACCACCTTCGAGGAGGGCGGCGAGCGCTACGACGTGCGGGTGCAGATCCGACCCGAGGACCGCGACGACCTCGCCGAGCTCGAGCTGGTGCGCGTGCGCGGCGCCGGGGGCAGCCTGGTGCCGCTTCGCAACCTGGTGATTCCCCGCATCGGCAGCGGTCCGGTGCAGATCGATCGCGAGAACCGCAGCCGCGTGGTCACGATCTACGGCAACCTCGTCGACAAGGCCGCGGGAACGGCCGATGCGGAGATCACCGGCTTCGCCCGGGACCTCGGGATCGGGGGCGAGTACGAGTTCGTGCCCGTGGGTCCGTCCCAACGTCTGCGGGAGACCGTCTCCGCGGTGATCTTCGCGTTCGTGCTCGCGCTGGTGGCCATCTACATGATCCTCGCGGCCCAGTTCAACTCCTTCGTCCACCCCTTCACCATCATGCTGTGCGCGCCGTTGTCCTTCGTCGGCTCGTTCCTGGCGCTCTCGCTGAGCGGCTCCTCTCTCGACGTTCTTGGCCAGATCTCGTTCCTGATGCTGATGGGCATCGTGATGAAGAACGGCATCCTGCTGGTGGACTACACCAACACCCTGCGCGAGCGCGGGCTGCCGCTCGCCGAGGCCGTGATCCAGGCCGGCCCCACGCGCATGCGGCCGGTCCTGATGACCGCCGTGTCCACCATCTTCGGCATGCTGCCCGTGGCCTTCGGAACCGGGGACGGGTCCGAGTGGCGCAACCCCATGGGCCTGATCGCGATCGGCGGGCTGCTGACCTCGACACTCCTCACGCTGCTGGTCGTGCCCGTCGCGTACACGCTCGTGGACGACGGCGTGGGCTGGCTGCGGCGGGGGACGCGCGCCCTGCGACGGGCGTCGTGACGAGTCCGACGAGTCGGCACAGGAAGACCCCCCTGCCGCGCCACCTCCCCATCCTGGTCCGCGCGCTCGCGGGTCGCGAGCCGCCTCGGGTCTACGACGAGCGCGAGCTCACGAGCCCCACCGACCTGTGCGACGCGCGGGGACACCTGTTGCCCGCCGCTCGGGGCTGGTCGCGGCTTCCGCTGGTGCGCGCGAACCTGCACGGGCACTGGCTGCGCAAGAAGCGCTGGAACTTCTGGAGCTTCCTGTCCCGGCGGTTCGTCTTCTCGCTGACCGTGGCCGACCTCGACTACGCGTCCTTCTGCGCCTTCTTCCACGTGGACTTCGAGCGGGGGGAGCGGGTCGAGGCCACGGACCTGCGGCGCCCCGGCCACGCGTCGCTGCCCGAGGAGGTGGAGCGCACCCTGGCCTGGGAGAGCCCGAAGGCGAGCCTGCTCGTCGCGAACGAGGGCGGCGACCTCGACGTGCGCTTCCGGGGAACGGGCGCCGGCGGCGAGGCCGTGCGCGCCGACTTCCGGGTCCACCGGCCGGCCGGCCACGAGAGCCTCAACGTGGTGGTGCCCTGGACGGCCACGCGCTTCCAGCTGAACTCGAAGCACAACACCCTGCCGTGCGAGGGGGAGGTGCAGGTCGGAGAGCGGCGCTACGCGCTGCGTCCGGACGAGTGCCACGCCGTGCAGGACTGGGGACGCGGGGTCTGGCCCCACCGCGCGTGCTGGAACTGGGCGGTGGCCACCGGCGAGGTCGAGGGCGAGCTGCTCGGCATCAACATGGGCGACCGCTGGACCACCGGCACGGGCGCCAACGAGAACGGGATCTGCCACGCGGGGCGCCTCTACAAGGTCATGGAAGACCTCGAGTGGGACTACGACCCGGCGGACTGGATGAAGCCCTGGCGCATCCGCAGCACGGTCACCCCCACCATCGACCTCACCCTCGAGCCCTTCTACGAGCACACCTCGGGCATGCGGCTCGGGCCGCTCTCGAGCGGCGGCACCTGCGTGTGGGGGCTGTGGAACGGAGTCGTGCGATTCGCCGGTCGCGAGCTCGCCGTGCGCGACCTGCCCGGCTGGGCGGAGGAGTTCGCTCACCGCTGGTGAGCGTCGGCCAGACGGACCCGACCGCTCGGAGCCGACCGGGAACGCCGCTTCCGGGCCCCCGCCAGCCAGGTGATGAGCGCCAGCGCCAGCTGCAAACCCGTGCCGGGCTCCGGCACGGTGAGCTGGATGTCGTACGACGCGGAGCCGCCGGAGTCCGCGGTTCCCGCACCGGCATAGAGGAGATATACGCTCCCGGTCCGAGCAGCAGCTCGTGGACGAAGGAGAGCGCCAGCCCGCGGACGCACGACGCGAACGAGATGGAAGGTCTCGCGAGATCGGGATCCGGCAGCCGCATCCACGCTCCAGTCGCTTCCTTCCTCCTTCTATCTATCACGCGACACGGCAGGGAGGCAATCGGAAAGCAGCTGGACCCGTCGACGGACTGTGTCACGCCAGCGCCGCCGACCCGGGGGGAGCCCGATGTCCCGGGGAGCTCGATCAGCCCGCGCTCGCGCCGCCCGCGCGGACGAGCCGCAGCAGCTGCTTCAGCTTGCGCTTGTGCTCGCGGACGAAGGGGTTCTCCCGGTTCCACACGTAGCCCGCCAGCGCCGCGCAGATCATGGCTTTGAACTGCTCGTTCTCCGGCCGCGCGAAGCAGATCTCGTGGAAGCTGCCGTCGTACCACGCGTTCACGAACGTGCGGAAGGTGTCGATCCCACGCTCCATGTAGTCGCTGTAGTCGGCCTGCCAGTCAACCGTCTCGCCCTCGAGCTGGCGGACGATCGTCTGCGACGCCCGGCGGGCGGACGAGAGGGCGAGCGCGACCCCCGACGAGAGCACCGGATCGAGGAACTCGGTGGCGTTTCCCACGAGGCAGTAGCCGTCTCCGAAGAGCTGCCGGGCCGCGGCCGAGTAGCCCACCAGGCTGCGCGGCTCGAAGAGGAGCTCCGCGTCGCCGAGGCGCTCCTGTGCCGCCGGCTCCGCCGCGAGGGCGGCGCGAAGCCGCTCGGTGGGATCCTCCGGCAGCGACTCGAACCAGTCGGGCGGCGCGACCACGCCGACGGACGTGCGGCCGTCGGAGAACGGGATGATCCAGATCCAGACGTCCCGGCGGTGGATCATCACGAAGATGCGGCCGGCGTTGGGCCCTTCCGGGCGCCGGTCGCCGCGCACGTGGCTGAAGATCGCCTGGCGGACGGGCTGGTCCGACGGCTCCTCCAGGTCGAGCAGCCGGGGGAGGGTCCGTCCGAAGCCGCTGGCGTCGACGACGAAGCGGGCGTCGACCTCGTGCCCGACGCCGTCCGCGCGCCGGACGCTCAGCCTCGGGGCGGCACCCACCTGCACCGCGGTGACCGCATGCTCGAAGAAGATGGAAACGCCCCGCTCGGACACTCCCTCGGCGAGCACCGCGTCGAAGTCCGCCCGGGGAACCTGCCAGGTCCAGGTCTCACCGTCGCCGAACTGGCGCGCGAAGTCGAACTCGCAGCGCTCGTCCCCGCGCACGAAGACCGCGCCGCTCTTCACCTGGTAGCCCTGGGCCTCGACGAGATCGAAGAGCTTGGCTTCCCGGAGAATCTCGTTGCAGATGGGCAGCAGGCTCTCGCCGATGGAGAAGCGCGGAAAGCGGCTGCGCTCGAAGATCGCCACGTCGAGACCGGCCGCCTCGAGCAGGGCGGCCGTGGTGGTGCCCGCCGGCCCGGCACCGATCACGACCACGTCGTAGCGCGCCGCCGGACCTCCCGGGTCGGCCATCCATGTCTCCTTCGAAGACCCGCGGGCCGGGAGGCTATCGCACCCGGATCGCGGCAGCCCCGGCCCAGCGCTTCATCCCGGAGACGCGCTGCAGCGCGCCCTCGCCTTCTCGATCCGGCTCTCGAGCCCCGGTGCCGGGGGCAGCTCCTTGCCCGCTTCGAGCCAGCCGCAGGCCTTCTCCGGCTCGGGGCCCGCAAGGGCCGCATCGTAGAGACCGAGCCGGGCCTCCCACCACGAGTGACTCCCGGGACTGGCGCCGCCGCCGACCCGTCGCCAGACCTCCGCTGCCGCGTCGCGGTCGCCCGTGGCGTCGAGGCTTCGCGCCAGGGCCACCCAGGCGTCGCCCCACTCCGGCTCGTCCTTCGTGAGCTCGCGCGCGAGCGTCACGGCCTCCGGGCCGCGCCCGGCGCGGCGAAGCGCGTCGATGCGACCGAGGCGAAGCTCGCCCCGGGCCGACGCCGGCGCGACCTCGAGCAGACGCGCATAGATCTCGGGGAGAGCGGCGGTCGCCTTCGCATTCGCTGCCAGATCCGGAAGACGCTCCTGCCACACGGGAAGCTCCCGGGCCAGGGTGTCGTCGTTCCGAGCTTCGAGGAGGGCCACCAGCCGAGGGATCTCCTGCGCGGCGGCGAGGGCGGAGATCTCGACCCCGAGGATCTCCAGCCGGGCTGCCTCCGTCAGGCCCTCGTGGCGACGTGCGTCTGCGATCCGGCGCTCCACGGACGCCAGGTCCTCGCCCGCCAGCCAGGCGGCCTCGCATCGGATGGCCGCCATCGTGGCCTCCTGCTCCGAGTCGGGCGGCAGCTCGCCGCGGGCCCGCAGCTCGCTCGCCTCGTCCAGGCTGCGGGCGAGCTCCTTCGCGGCAGCGCGCACCGCCGCATTCCGGGGGCCGGCGGCGCGCCGCTTCTTCTCGAGCCTCCTCGCCTCG
Source organism: uncultured delta proteobacterium (assembly GCA_963822965.1). Taxonomy (GTDB): domain Bacteria; phylum Myxococcota_A; class UBA9160; order UBA9160; family UBA4427; genus JAJDAN01. Next base: position 476,053 of record CAWGJT010000014.1, on the reverse strand, counting down.
AGGCGGATCCGCAGGGTGAGGGCCGCTGGGTAGCTCTCGCTGTCGCTCGCGATCTTCCCGAGCCGGTCGAGCGCAGCGTCGGTACGGCCCCGGGCGGCGAGATCGCTCGCCTCGCGATAGCGCGCGAGGTCCGCCCCCGCGCCTTCGGGCGCGGTCTCCAGCAGGATGCGGGCGGCGCGGTTCACCCGCGCCAGGTCCTTCTCCCGCTGGCTCGAGCGATAGGCCGACTCCGCCAGGGACTGCAGCAGCCGGGCGGCATCCGCGCGCTGCTCCCCGGCCAGGCCGCCCGCGAGAAGCGCTTCCAGGTCCTGCATCGCCTGTTCGCTGCGACCCGTGCGGCTCTTGCACCAGGCCGCCCGCAGACGCGCCTGGGGAACGTCCACCTCGGCGGGGAGCTTCGCCTGGAGCGCCAGCGAATACGACGCGAGCGCCCGCTCGCAGTCCCCCGCCTGGAAGGCGCGGTCGGCCTCGAGCAGTGCGCCCAGGGCGCCGAGATCCCGTCCGGCGAGGTCGCTCGCGTAGCGGGCGATCAGCCGAGCCGCCACGTCCGCGTCCCGGCCGCCGCGGGAGAGCAGCGAGCGCAGGAGCTTCGCCGCCTCCCCGGCGGCCTGCTCGGAGCGGTCGCCGCTCTGCTCCCGCGCGATCCGGAGCCAGGCGCGCACCTGTCGTGCCTCGAGGGCGAGCTGCTGCGACGGGGTGATGGCGTTCGCCTTCGCGAGCTCGTCGGCCAGCTTCTGGCCCGCGGACATGTCCAGCGCGTCGATCTCCGTGAGCGCCAGCTCGTAGCGCAGGCGGTTGGCCAGCGCCGGGTCGGAGCGCATGGCGCGCTGTGCCCGCAGCCGCTCGAAGCTCTGGCGCGCACCTTCGAGGTCGCCCCGTTCGCGGCGCGCGATTCCGAGGCCCAGCAGACTGCGGACGGCCCGGTCGGGGAATGCCAGGGCGCGAGCCGCTCGCGCGAAGTCCCTCTCCGCTTCGGCCAACGCCGCGGCGCGCTCCGGATCGTCGAGGCCCCGGTCGACGCGCGCGAGCTGCGCCCACCCCAGCCAGAAGCTCACCTCGACGGCACTGCCGCTCAAGCCGCGCCAGGCGTCCGAGCGGTAGAGCGAAGCGAGCTTCGCCTCGTCGTCCCCGGCCTGCGCTTCGACGAATGCCTGCCGCGCCTTCACGCGCTCGCCCAGGCGTGCCCCGAGCGCCACCAGCTCCTCGAGCACGCCCGGGGCGAGCTCCAGATCCTGGCCGCGGGCGACGAGCTCCCCGAAGACGCGGGAGGCCCCCTCGAGGTCGGCGGCGGTGCTGTCGCCCGGGGCGACCGGAAGGCGTGCCTCGAGGTCCCGGGCGACCTTCGCGACGGCGGCTTCGTCGGTGGCACCCGTGGCGGCGGTGGAGAGCGCCGGCCAGTCCGGTGCGGGGGCCGCCAGTCCCGGCCTCGCCGCCGCCACGAGCGCGAGCAGCGAGCACAGGACCATCGCCCCGCTCCCCCCGCGGCGTTTCGGGCGCCCTGCCCTCAAAGGTCGCCCAGCAGGGGCTCCACGGCCTCCGCCCACCGCTTTCCGAAGATCAGTACGGCCAGCTGCCGCACGACCTCGACGTCGCCCTCCAGGCTCGACGCGTCGCCGCCTCCCGCCGCAGCGATCTGCTGGAACTGCGGCATGACGCCGCGATCACCGACGGTGGAGAGCTGGTCGACGCGCTTGCCGAGCTGGGCCGCGGCGATCTCGGGGTTGGCGTCGAAGCTGACGTCCACGGTGGTCACGGATCCGCCGCGCGCGTGGAAGTCGCGGGCCAGGGCGAGCGCCTCCGGCATCTCCTCCGGGTGCGGGGGCGCGTCCCCGATGATCACGATGACCTTCTTGGTATCGCGGGTCCAACCGGCCTTCTCGATGGCGGCTCGCAGGCCGGCGGTCACACCCTCGGGCACGTCGCCTCCGCCTCGTGCTTCGAGATCGTCCAGGAACCCACGCAGCTTCCCGACGCTGAGCGTCAATGGCTGGACGCGGGTGAGGAACTCCGGGTCGTCGTCGTCGCGATAGGCCACCACGCCGAAGCGGGTCACCGGGACCAGCTCGCGGATCCATTCGGACAGGGTCCGCACCCGTTCCTTCACGCTCTGGATGAGCCAGCCCATGGACCCCGTGGCGTCGATCACGAACACCACCTCGAGACCGACCTGCCGGAGACCGCCCACGTACTCCTCGAAGGTGCCGAACTCGCCCTTGCTGTTGCCGCCGCCGGCCCCGGTGGCAGCGAGGCCGCCGTGGGTACCTCCGAAGACGAAGCCACGGGTGCCGGAGCTGCCGAGCTTGAACGAGAAGCCCCCGCCGCTGGCCTCCCGGGTGAGCTGCACGTCTTGCGGCGGGGGGGCGAGCGCGCGCACGTCGCTCTCGACGGCGAGCGCCTCGCGCACGCGCGGGTGGGTCTTCTTGCGGAAGTGCAGGATCTCGGGCGACAGCTCGTACTCCGCACCCGCATCCGGCTCCGCTCGCGTGAGGGTGATGGGAATCACGGTCTCCCGGACCTTGGGCTTGGGAAACAGGGAGCTGCCCCAGATGAGGAAGCAGAGCAGGAGCACCGCATGGATGAGCAGCGAGACCAGCACCCAGAAGGGCCACGACGACCTGCTGAAATCCCCCCTCATCATCGCGGCCGATGATCGCCCGCCCGCCGGGCGCAGCGCTACCCCGCACCGCTCGCTGGGACTCAACGGGACAGTCGGAACTCTCGCACCTTCGCCAACGTCTGCGGAGACGTCACGTACTGAGAGAGCCCAGCGCACGTGCGACCGCGCTTCGCCCCCGCGGGCGGGAGCACGAAGTTGGGGCGGCAGACGGCGTCGGCCGCGGTCGGAATGCGCAGCGGAGAGCCCAGCTCGTCACTTCCCAGTGTCACCACGACGTAGCTCGGCGAAGGGGGTCCGGTGAGGCAGAGCCCCTGCGCGGGAGTGGGCGTCCGCTGGCTCAGCTCGGCCGCATCCGTGAGGAAGAGCGGCGAGTCCGCGTCGATGATGGGCGCGTCGGGCGCGAAGGCGCCGGCGACGAGCTCACCGTCCCGGATCGCGCGCGCCAGGTCCAGCGGCTCGGGGTAGCGGCTCCGGCCGGCCGGGCTGAGCCACTTGTCGTGCGCGAACGCGATCGGAACCGCGGTTCCGACCCGTGCGGGCGGCTCCGCGACCGGGCTCCCCACGAGCTCGAGCGGTCGCAGCTCCTCGCGCAGGCGCTCGCAGAAGCCCGCCGACGCCGGCAGCCCGGAGAGCGCGCGCTTCAGGGCGGCCCGGGTCTCGTCCTGCGGCAGACGCGAATCGGTCTCGAGATTCACGAGCGTCTGCTCGAGCACCAGCTGCTCGTCGGGCGGCAGGAAGCGGCGGATGTCGTCGAGCTTCCGCTCCTCCCACGGGCCGAGATCCGCGCCCTCGAGCGCCGGCAGTGGCTCGGGCCGCGGCAGGAGACGCTCCCGGCCGCAGTCGGCCGCCACCATCGAGACACCCACCCACAGCAACAGGACCAGGCGGGCTCTCGTCACGCGTTCTCCCCTCGTCTCGGGAGGCACGGGCAGGCCGTGATCGAGCCGATCCGCAGAGCGACCCGTCAGGGGATCGAGTACTCGAGCAGCACCTGCTCGATCCGGTTCGACGGATCGCCCGAGGGATCCTCCGTCACGCTCCGGATGAGCCCGACGCCTCGGGCGTAGTAGTCGCGGTAGATCACCTTCGGCTCGGGAGTCGGCTCCGCGGCGTCTCGATATTGGGTCTCGACCTCGAGAACGTCCTCGAACACGCCCGCCGGAACTTCGAGCTTCGTGAGCGGCCGGATCTCCCCGCTCCAGCCCAGCCGCGCGCCTTCGCTCTCGGCGTTGCCGAACATGTCGGTCTCCTGCGCCCAGGTCTGACCGGGCTTCGGATCCACCGGGAACATCCAGGTCGGCTCGTAGCGCCCGAGCAGCAGGAGCTCGCCGGATCCCGGGTCCGAACCCACGTAGTCGACGCCCGAGACGCGGGCCACGTAGCCGCCCTGCTTCACGTAGCCGACGGGGGCGACGACCGCGAAGCCCAGGCTTCGGCCCAGGTTGCGCTCGTCCATCACGAAGACCCGCTCGTCGCGGCCGGGGAGCGCAAGCTCGCCGCGCCCGGTCACCTCCATCTCGAACTGCCCCACGCTCGCTCGCACCGAGTAGAGCCAGCGGCCGTTCTCCACCATGGGGAAGTACTCCGCCATCGCCTGGCTCTGCGCGGGCGGTGTAGCGGGCGCTTCGGGCTGGCAGCCGGCGACCCCCAGCAGGAGCCCGAGCGACAGGCCGAGCACCCGGAGGCGCCGGACGATCACTCCTTCTGCTCCCTCGCCTGCTCCTTCGCCGCGGCGCGGGCTGCCTTCCGCTCTTCCCGCTCCACCACCTGGGCGTCGCCGACGGCCTGCGCGAAGCGCGGCTTGAAGACGGTGGTGAAGGCCGGCACGACGAGGATCGCGCCGATCATGTTCGCCAGCAGCAGGATCGACAGGAGCAGGCTCATGTCGGCCGCGAAGCGCAGACTGCTGATGAAGTACCAGAAGATGATTCCTCCGACGAGGGTCGAGCCGGTGAAGAAGACGGCCATCCCCGTCGTCTGGATGGCGATCGAGACGGCCTCCTGGAGGTCGTGCCCGCGTTTCCTCTCATGGACCACGCGGTCCATGATGTATAACGCATAGTCGACCCCCACCCCCACGCCCAGCGCCTGGACGGGGAGGGTGTTCACGTCGAAACCGATCTTGGCGAAGTACATGAATGCCAGGGAGACCAGCGCGGCCGAGCCCAGGGACGTGATCAGCAGGAGCCCGATCGACAGCGACCGATACGACAGCAGGATGACGACGAAGACCGTCGCGAACGAGGCGATCAGCGTCGCGTTGTTGCTCCCCTCGACCTCGTCGTTGCTCGCGGCGAGAACGCCCATCAGGCCCGACGCCAACGCGTAGCTCGGGCCCTCGGCCCAGTTGCTCGACTTCCGTCGCTCCCAGGAGCCCCCGTGATATTTCACCCAGAGCTCGTCCGCCTCGTAGAGGCCGCGGCTCCGGATCTGGGCCTGGATTTCGCCGCCGTCGCCCTGGTAGGACCATTCGGCACGAACCGTGTAGTGGCGACGGTCGTCCTGGGCCGCCTTCTGGAGCGCGTAGGCGGTCACCAGGTCGTAGCCTTCGACGTCCGCGAGCTTCTCGAGGTCGGCGTCGGCGATCTTCTGGACCGTATCGAAGCCGGACTCGACGAGGACGTCCGCCAGCTCCTTGGTCATGCGCGGCAGCGTCAGGATCCACGCGGCGGAGTCGTCCGGGGGCGGCTCCCGCCGGTCCGGATGGGTCACCTCCTGTCGCTCGTAGTGGCCGTCGGGTTCGCGAATCCGAACCTCGAGCTCCGCTCGTGGCGGCGGAATCAACGGACCGAGGCGCTTGAGCAGCTCGCCGACGAAGCCCTTCCGGTCGGTGGAGAGACGAATCGAGATCTTCCCCGTCGGGTTCTTCTCGATGTACTCGTTCGAGCGATCGACGGCGGCCCGGATCGTGTCGCCCTGATGGTCCGCGTAGAAGATGCGGATGGCGGCGTTGCGCGCCTCCTGATCGCGATACGGATTCAGGATCCGGGGGTCCGGGGAGCCGGCCTCGTAGAGATAGAGCAGACCGCCGATCTCCTGGTCGGTGGAGGGCACCCGGAACCAGCGCGGATCGCCGTTGTGGAAGGTCCGGTTGATCGCCTTCAGGAAGTCCACGATCGAGATCGATCCCCCGACCTTCGGGTCCTGCTCCATGTAGCGCTGGAAGGCTTCGATCTCCCGCATCACCTCCGGGCGGTGGATTCCCTGTGGCTCCTCGGTCTCGACGATGACCATGAAGTCGTCCGCGCCGAAGAACTTGCTGCTGATGACCCGGGCCGACTGGTTGAACTCGCTGTCGTCCCAGAGGATCGGCGTGCCCGGGCGCGACTCCCCGACCTTCACCTGGTACGCGGCGAAGAAGCTCGAGCTCACCACGATCAGCCACACGACCAGAATGATGCGGGCGGAGCGCTCGCCGGTGGCGATCCGGGCGGTGTGCCGCAGGAAGTTCCGGACCGCGGGCGGCGTGTAGTGCTTGAAGTGCTTCGGGGCAGGGAAGTACACGATCAGCAGCCGGTTCAGCAGCATCTCGGTGACGGCGATCGAGAGCGCCCAGAAGGCGCCGAAGATCGCGACCTTCTTCATCAGGGCGATCGACGAGACGCCGATCACCAGGATGCCGAACGCGTCCGTGACGATGGCCAGGGTGCCGGGGAGCAGCAGCTCGGCCATGGAGGTGATGACCGCTTCCTCCTTGTTCTCGAGCCGTTCGTACTCCTCGTAGAAGCGCTCGACGAACTGGACCGAGTGCGACACGGCCCGCGCGGTGATCAGCATCGGGATCACGAGGACCAGGGGCTCGAGCTGGTACCCCATGATGGAGATGAAGCCGAGACCCCAGATGGCCGACACGATCGCGCCCGATAGCGGCATCACGATGCCGTACCAGTGGCGGAAGTAGACCCCCAGCAGGACCACCAGAATCCCGAGGCTCAGGAGCAGGATCAGGACGATCTCGACGGCGTAGAAGAAGGTCCAGCCGATGAGGATGGGCTGCCCGGTGAGGTGGACGACGACCTTTCCGTCGGCCTCCAGCTCGGTCTTGAGCTTGTAGATCCGGTTGAAGATCGACTCGTAGTCCAGCCGACCTTCGAGGAAGCCGGCCGACACCAGCGCCGCCGAGTCGTCGAGGGAGACGAGTCGGCCGTACACCTGCTTGTTCTGGTGGATCCGGTCCGGCAGCGCCTGCATCATGGCCTTGGGAATCAGGGTTCCCTCGGGACCGTCCAGCTCCTCGCCGTCGAGGTGGTAGCCCTTCGGGAGCTCTCCCAGACGCAGCGAGAGGAACTCGAGCTCCGCGGCCTCCTCCCGGAGCGCCTGAATCTTTGCGGCCTTCTCCTGGTCCTCCATCTTCTCGAGCCGCAGCGCGCTCGAGTCCGCGAGCTGCAGCACGAGCTCGGCCTTCCGGTCGGCGACCGCCTTCTTGAAGTCTTCGAGCGTGGTGGGGACTTTGTCCGGCGGCATCCGGTGAATCGCGCGCCGGGTGAAGAACTGCGCTTCGAGGAGCGCCAGCGCCTCCTCCCCCACGATCTGCTGGGATCGCAGGACGCCTTCCCGATCGACCTCCTGGTTGCGGATGCCGATGCTCGTGATCGAAGAGACCTGGCCGTGGTCGACGCCGTCGATCTTGTCGATCTGGTCCGTGAAGCCGTAGATCTTCTCGAGGACCCCTTCGTCGTAGATCGTGCCCTCGTTGGCGACGATCGCGGCCGTGACGATGTTGGCGCTGCCGAACTGCCGGTTGTAGTTCTCGTAGACCTGGATGTACGGGTGGTTGCGGGGCAGCAGGTCGATGAACTGGCTGAAGACCTGGAGATGCAGGGCTTGCCAACCGAAGTACGCGGTGGCAGCACCGATGAGAATGAGATTGACCCTGCGATGTCGGATGAAGAAGCGCGAGAACCGGAGACTCAGCTCATCCATTCATGCCCTCTTGGATCCGTTGGCCGGTTGCATCGCGCTGACGCGGTCCGGCGGGTGACGTCGGTCCCGGTCAGTCCTGCTGATTGCCTTTGGGCTCGACTGCCGGTGGGTTGGACGGCCCTCCGGGTGAGGATATCCCGTCGAGCGGGGGAGGCTCGGCGCCGGCGGCCTGCTCCCAGGACAGCCCCCCATCCGAGGAGCGGAGAATAAGGCCGTTCTGACCCACCGCGTAGGCGCGCGCGTCCGACGCGAGCACCACGTCGCGAAGCCAGTTGAACAGCCGCGGGTGGGCGGCTTCGTCCCAGCTCTGGCCGTCGTCGGCGCTGAAGAACATCACCCCGCGGTCGCCGACCAGAAGCGCGGCCGGGCTTCGCCACGCGGCCCCGAAGAGGCCGGCCGTCGTCGGGAGCTTCGCCGCCTTCCAGTCCGCGCCGCCGTCCGTGGTCTGGAGCACCACCCCGCCGGTTCCGCCGGCGACGGCGCGTCCTTCCCCGCCCGCGGCCACGTCCATCAGGTAGACGTCCTCCACGGCTCCCGTGAAGGTCCGCTCACCGGTCCAGGTCGCGCCTCCGTCGGACGTCCGGAGGGTGGTTCCGAACTCCCCGACGATCCAGCCGCGGTCACGATCCAGGAAGTCGACCCCGTTGAGGATCCGGTCGGGGATGTTCTCGTCCGCGAAGTCCTCGGGCGGGATCCGGACGACCTCCCACTGGGTACCGTTCCGGGTGTGAAGAACGAGTCCAAAATCCCCCACTGCCCAGGCCTCGGTCGCCGATACCGCCGAGACGTCGAAGAGCGGCGAGTCGAGCGCGTGGGTGTCCTGGAACTCGTCCGCCGGCACCAGGACGTCGACGGGGACCCAGCTGACACCCCCGTCCTGCGAATAGAGGATGGTGCCGGCGGCGCCCACGGCCCAGGCCCGCCTCTCGTCGCCCAGGGAGACCGCGTAGAGGGTTTCGTTCGTGGGAGTGGGTTGATGCGACCATACCTGGCCACCGTCCACGGAGCGCAGGACGGTTCCCCAGTAGCCGACCGCCAGGACCGTGTCTCCCCGGGCGTCCACGCCGTAGAGATCGGCGTTGGGCAGCTCCCACGAGCTCCTGTCGGCAGGCTCGAATCCGTCCGATCCTGCCGCCAGGGGCGCCCAGCAGGCCAGGCCGAGGATCAACCACCACACCCGCACGCCATCCCGGATCCGGGCCGTCTGCGCCACGTCCCCTCCTCAGCCAGGGACAAGCAGGATGCTGCCCGTCCGAAGCCCACGGCACCAACTGGTCTCCAAGGTCTCGCCATCTCGCGAGATCGGGTGAGACTGCACGACCCAATCCATCGTATACTCACACGCAAGGTCCTACCGAGTCAATCGCACGGATCGAGCCGGGTCCAGCGCGTCGGAACCGAGAAGCCACCGAAAGCCAATGGGAGGTCGTCCATGCGCTCGAGTCTTCATTCGTTCGGTCCGCGGGTACTCGTGGCCGCAGCCGCCACACTGATCTTCGCAGGGGTATCCCAGGCCGACGTGAAGCCGGGAGACAAGATCACGAGTGCGAACAAGGAGCAGATCAAGGGGCTGATCCCCGACGAGCTGTATCCCTTCGTCGCCGAGAGCTTTCCGGACCTCGAAGTGAACGTCGTGGCCGCCGAGGAGTACCCCGTCCATCCGAAGTACCTCGAGGCGACGGTCAAGTACGCGTGCCAGGCCTCGCTCGATTCGAAGGGTCTGATCCAGAACTACACTGCCGGACAGCCCTTCCCCTACTCCGAGTGGGCGAAGGAGGCGACCAACCACGCCTGCGACCTCAGCGAGAGCGACCCGCAGTTCGCCCTCAAGCTCGCGTGGAACGTCAACTACCGCTGGCAGGGCGGCTCGGGCCTCAATCTCCCCCACTGGGGCACGAGCAACATGCGCAACAGCGGCAAGGAGATGTGGCGCCTCGCCCAGGGCGAGTATCGCAGGACCTACTTCAGCCACCGCGCCGACCTGCTGCCGAAGACGACGGAGCTGCAGGAAGGGACCGACGTCGAATGGGCCGAGTTCTTCGACGTGAAGACGCCCTTCGATCTGCGGGGCACGATGTTCCTTCTCTACCGCTACGTCACCGACAAGGAAGACGACACCTGGGCGTACATTCCGGCCCTCCGGCGCGTTCGGCGCATTGCGGCCACCCAGAAGTCCGACTCGCTGCTGGGCACGGAGTTCACCCTCGAGGACTTCTACATCTTCGCGGGCTACGTCTGGGACCACCAGTGGGAGTACCAGGGCGAGTCGGTGAAGCTGGCCCCCATGAACTCCAAGCGGGTGTGCTTCCCGTCGATCATCGGGGAAGAGGAGGCGGTGCGCACGACCGGCATGACGCGGCTGGGGACCGAGGAGGAGTGGTACCACTGCACCTTCGGACCCTACGGCGCCCTGGCCTTCGACGGCGAGTCGTTCCAGAAGCGGAACGTCGTCGAGCTCGACGACGTTCCGCGGCAGAAGGGACACCCCTACAGCCGCAAGAAGATCTGGTACGACAAGGAGACGCTGATGCCGCTCTACGCGCTGATGTACGATCGGGCGGGCAAGCCCTATCGCATCATCAACAGCATCTTCAAGTGGAGCGAGGACAGCAAGAGCCCGTCGAACAAGGACAAGTTCGTCAACAACTACTCCGAGATCCTCATCGTGAACGTGCAGAACGACAACTCGCACACGATCCAGTTCGACAACTCGAACGCCGGCGACTTCACGGTGGCCGAGAGCCAGCGCTACTACGACACGACGAAGCTGAAGCGACAGGGACGCTGAGATCGATTCCCGACAGGACGCAGTGACCGAACCCCGGCAGGACATCTACTCGGGTGGTCGGATCGAGTGGCGGTGGGTGCTCGTCGGAGCGCTCATCGTGCTCGGTCTGGAGACCTTGATCGGCTCCACCCTCGCGGCCCTCGGCCAGGAGGTGGCGTCCCTGGGCGTCTTCCTGTTCGCGACCACGGTCGCGTTCCTGGTGGGAGGCGGCGTCATCGGCTGGATGTCCCCGGGATACACCCCCTGGGAGGCGGGCTTCGCGAGCGTGATCGCCGCGCTGGGGACCGTGGGACTGGCGGTGCGCCTCCTGCACTTCGGAGACGGGTTCTACGTCGCGCTCCCCATCGCGCTGGCGGTCGGGCTGCTCTGCGGGCTGGCCGGTGGGCGGATCGGCGAGCGGATCCAATCGCGGTCCCGAACCGAGCGCTGAGAGCTAGTGACCTGTCCCAGAAGTTCGCTGTCGAAGTCGACGCCCCTTCGATCCGTCTCGGCATGCACCGAGGACGCTCCCGCGGCCCGCTGCCAAGGCGCGCGACCGAGGCATAGCCGCGCTACGGCGACGAGAGCGCAACGCTGGCGGCGCGCCGCGGGGGCGGCCGAATGCAAGCGAACTTCTGAGACAGGACACTAGATCGACGAGGCCTCCGGGGCTCGTTTCCCGGGCGCGGCCGCCCGACCCCGTCGGGTCTCGTCCGTTCAGTGCGGTCCGAAGCGCTTCGTATTGTCCGCCCACGTGTCGGGGGTGGCGTCCGGATCGCGCGCCTCGAGCAGCATGCGGGTGGCGTGCCGCATGCGCGACGTCTGGATGATCGGCGCCTTCCCGCGCGACATCGCCACACGGACCTCGTCCTCGATCACCATGCGGCGCACCCGTGAGGTCGCGAGCTCCACCCAGGCGGAGCCCGACATCTTGGTCAGGACCCGATCGAAGACGAGCCCCGTGGCGCTCTTGACGTTCTTGCCGTCTTCATTCGCCCGCAGGAGGATGAGCGCGCACGGGACCCCGTCGAGCTCCTCGAAGGCGGCGAGCGAGTACTCGACCTCCATCATGAGCCCCAGGGCGCCGGAGCGACTCGCCGGGAACCGGACCGCCTTCCACGTGGCACCGGGGGTGATCGCCACGACAGGAAGCGACATGCGCGAGTAGCCGATCGCCTCCTTCACCAGCAGGTTCTCGAGGAAGGTCTTCGCCACCGGAAAGCCGCGAGGCGCGATCGCCAGGGGGTTGCCGAACTCGTCGTGCACGACGACCCCGAAGATGTGACCGAGCAGCTTCTGCGGCGTGAGGTTCTCTTTGGGCTGCGCGCCGCGCAGGTCCATCTTCTCCTTCTCGTCGACGAACACGCGCAGGCGATCGTCTCCCAGCTCGATCTCCCGCTCCGCCGGAGGATTCTGCTGCAGGAGCTTGTAGTGGAGGGCGTCGAGACCGAGCAGGTAGGCGCCGCGCCCGTCGCTGGTTCCCTCGGTGGGAAACTCCCGGTACTCGAGCTCGAGCAGGTGCGACTCCGAGAGCGGCGGCTTGTCCTCGGGGTCGCCGGGATCCGACACGTACCAGTCGCCGCTCACCTCGAGGACGATGCGATACGCGCTCCCACCCTTCTCGGGGTCTCGATAGGAGAGCTGGATCGGCCCGCTCGGAGCGAGCGCCGCCCGGGCGGGCTCGTCGAACGTGAGCTCGTCGTCCGCCGAAGCGATGACGGTGGGCTCGTTGGAGGACGAGCTCGCGCAGGCCAGCAGCGCGCAACAGGCGAGCGCCCCGGCGAGCACGCAAGCGCCGAGCCCGAGCCGCCCCCACCCACTACCCATCGATCAAGCAGACTCCGAAGCGCGCCAGGACGACGTCAGAACTGATAGGTCACGCCCATCCAGAACTCGTCGCGGTCCCGCATGAAGCGATCCGCGAACGACTCCTTGCCCCAGAACGGGGACTGCGCCTGCTGCTTCAAGCCGGCGTTCAGCATCTGCCAGTTGCCGTCCTGCCAGCTCGTCGGATCGCTCAGGCAGGAGAGGGTCTGGTTCGAGCAGACGTCGCGAATGTTCTGCTTGCGCGAGGTGCCCCACAGCATGTTGAAGCCGATGTCGAAGAGCAGGTGCTCGTTGTACGTGTAGCGGAGCGACGGGCCGATGATCACGGCCTGCGACCGCCAGTCGACGGCAGCGAAGCTCGTCAGCGTGATCGAGTCGTTGCGCCAGTAGTTCTGCATGAACGCGGTCGAGATGATCTGGGTCTCGTCCGGCACCATCTCGCCCGAGTTCTTCTCGCGGTAGTCGATGATGTGCTCGATGAAGGTCTGGAACGAGAGGAACGCCGTGCGCTTCGAGTTCAGGAACGGAATGAACGTCGAGCGGTCGAGGCCCACCGCCATCTGGAAGACGGTGCTCTTGGAGACGCCGTTGCGCTTCGAGGTGTCCTGGATGGAGCGATCGAAGTCGAAGGCCATCTCCATGCGCAGCACCGTGTCGATGCCCGGAATCTGGTAGTCCGCGGACCCGCCCAGGGAGAAGATGCGGGGATACTTGAGGGTGGCCTCGCTGGCCGACCAGGGCAGACCGAAGATCGCGATGGCGCCGCCGCAGCCCGCGAGGGCCTGACCGGTGAGACCCGCGCAACCGCCGCCTCCCGGGTCCAGCACGTTCGTCAGCGCGAACCAGGCGTTCTGGAGGTCGCCGTTGGCGGCGGCCAGGGTGCCGTTGGGCGCCAGGCCCCGCTGGGCGTCGACGTCGTTGCCGATGATCGACTGGTTGAGGTCGTGGGCATACGGGTCGAAGCCGGTGAGCCAGACGCCGCCGCTGTAGGCAGCCGGCCCGCCGTTCCCGGCGCCGAGCTGGGCCAGGGCGTCGATGGTGCCGGCGACCGGGGTGCCGGTGCCGTCGACGATGCCCTGCAGGAAGAGCAGCACGGCCGGGTTCGGGTTCGCGGTGGAGTAGTGGTTCCGGAACTCCGCCACCGGCAAGTCCTGGAACGTGTAGAAGCCCGAGATCGAGAACGCGATCGAGGGCTCCGGAATGCGGAACTCGATGCGCATCCCGGGCTCGGTGTTCTTGATCTCCCAGTCCCGCTTGTCCACGTTGGCCAGCGAGAAGTTGAAGAGCTGGTGGCCGCCGGCGTCCGCGCGCGCCTCGCAGGCTGCGGTGAACGCGTAGGGCTCACCGCACTGACCGAACTGGTCGGGAATGAACTCGTCGAACACCCAGGCGAACTCGACCGACACGTCCTGGAGGGGGCCGACCTCGCCGAAGCTCTGGATGGCGTCGAGCGCCAGCTGCGGGATGCGACGCTCTTCGAGATCCGGGAACACGTTGTGGTAGCCCAGATCCATTGGGTTGATCTTGTCCTGCAGGCGGAAGGCGTCCGTCTTGCCCCACACGATCTGCTGCTTGCCGAGCCGGATGAAGGTGTCCTTGTAGGCCACCTCCATGTAGAGCTCGCGCACGAAGCACCAGGGGTGCGCGTTGTCGACGCAGTCGAAGGCCAGGTTCGTCTCACGCCGGTTGATGTCGGCGGAGCCGCGCTTGAGCGATCCGGCGCTGCCGATCCCGCCCTGGTAGGCGTTGAGCGGCGTATCGAGATTCGTGCCGTTGGCCTCGGCGAGGGCCAGCGAGGCGTCCAGGCCGGCGCCGTTCGGGAGGCCGGCGTTCGGGATCAGGAAGTTGTTGCGCAGGTCGGTGTAGGTGTTGCCGTCGGCGTTGCCGCCGATGTTCGCCTGACCGCTGCTGCGGGGCTGCACGGGCGCGGTCACGCGGCCGAAGAAGACCACGTTGTCGATCGCCACCGCCGGCGTGAGCTTGCCGTCGAAGAAGCTCGCCGTATCCGAGTTGATGAGCGTGAACTCGCCGCTGAGACGCTCGCCGAAGCAGTGCTTCGGAAGGCCAGCGGCCAGACAGGTCTGCTCACCGCCCTTGCCGCGGCCCGACGTCTGGGCGAAGGACCGGGGCGCGGGGACGCCGAGACCGGCGCCGGCAATCGGATCGTCCGGGAACGCGGGCGCGGTGCCGAAGTCGCCGCCCGTGACGTGCGCGCCGTACAGGTCGCCCTGCACCTCGTAGATGAGGTCGTAGGTGGGACGCAGCACGCTGAAGAAGCCGATCCGCAGGTCGTCCTTGTCGAAGAGGCGCAGGGTCGATTCCAGATTCAGCTCGTTGCGCCAGCTCGAGGTCTGGACCTGGTTCTTGAACCCGGGCGTCCGGAAGTACGCGTTCGATCGGACGAAGCCGTGGGTCTCGAAGTTCTCGCTGAACCAGTCTCCCGCCGATTCGGCGTGTGCCGCCGCTCCTCCGAGGAGCAGACCGAGCAATACGGCGAGGCTCGCAATCGACCGTGACTTGCCAAGCGACACGAAACGCATGTAGGCGTTCTCCTTCCACTGGGCACTGGCGGGTCATACAGGGCGGCGCACCTGTCGAGCCGATCATTTCACGACAAGGGATCAAGAACAAGCAATTATCGAGCTTGTTGCGCAATCGGGCGCCGCGCGGGGCCGCCCCAGCCGCGGACGAGCGGCGACTGGCGACGTAGGGATTCAGACCCGAACCGCGCGAACCCGTGGCGCGCGGAGCCGCACCCGGTCCGGGCAGGCGGAAACCCCCGGAAATTCGAGCCTGATATGCTCGCGGGCTGGGACCCGCCGATTCCGGGGCCCGCACATGCGAGGTCGTGATGCCCCTTGATCCCGAGATCCTCTCGCTCGTCGAGCAGATGGCCGAGGACCCCGACGCCACCGACATCGCGGCCTCGACGCCCGAGGAGGCGCGGGCCTTCTACCGGGCCGTCGGCGCGATGTTCGGCCCCGGACCGGAAGTGGCGTCCGTGGTGGACCGCCGCGTGCCCGGACCGGCGGGCGCGATTCCCGTTCGCGTCTACACGCCGCAAGGCTCCGGGCCCTTCGGCGTCCTCGTCTTCTACCACGGCGGCGGCTGGGTGATCGGAGACCTGGATACCCACGATCGCGAGTGTCGGATGCTGTGCGCGGACGCCGGCTGTCTCGTCGTATCGGTCGACTATCGCCTGGCCCCCGAGCACCCGTATCCGGCGGCGGTCGAGGACGCTTTCGCCGCCCTGCAATGGGTCGGCGAGAACGCCGCCGCGCTCGGCGGCGATCCCCAGCGGCTGGCGGTCGGAGGAGACAGCGCCGGCGGCAACCTCGCAGCGGTGGTCTCCCAGCTCGCGCGCGACGCGGGGGGCCCGGCCGTCCGTTTCCAGCTGCTCGTCTACCCGGTGGTCGATCTGCGCTCGCCGAGCGGGTTCGCTTCGCGGGTCGAGAACCGCGAAGGTCCGTTCCTGACCCTGGACGTGATGGAGTGGTTCGAGCGGCACTACTTCTCGCAGGACGACGCGGGACGTCGGGAGCCCAAGGCGTCGCCGTTGCTCGCGCCCTCCCTGGCCGGGCTGCCGCCCGCGCTGGTCATCACGGCCGAGCTCGACCCCTTGCGGGACGAGGGAGAGGCCTACGCGGCCTCCCTGCAGGAGGCGGGAGTCGCGACCACCCTGCACCGCTACAATGGACTCCCCCACATGTCCTTCCAGCTGAGCGCCATCAGCGCGGAGGCCCGAAAGATGCTCGCGGAGGCATCCGCCGCGGTGCGGAAGGCGGTCGGATGATGGGGTATTATCACCCCATCCAACGGGAACGGGGACCAGGAGGTCGTCATGCCGCATGAGAGCGAGCGCCGGATCATCATCGTGGGATCGGGATTCTCGGGGATCTGCCTCGGAATCAAGCTCAAGCTGGCCGGAATCGACTCCTTCACGATCCTCGAGAAGGCCGACGAGCTGGGGGGAACCTGGCGCGAGAACACCTACCCCGGCGCCGCCTGCGACGTCCCCTCGATCTCCTACTGCTTCTCCTTCGAGCAGAAGACCGACTGGTCGCGACTGTGGTCCCCCCACGACGAGATCCTCGCCTACATGAAGGACTGTGCGGACAAGTACGGCGTGACCCCGCACATCCAGTTCGGGACCGCCCTCGAGAGCGCGCGCTTCGACGCCGAGGCCGGGCAGTGGCTGATCCACACCTCCCGGGCGGGCGGGCGGAACGAAGAGATCCGGGCCGACATCCTGGTGAGCGGCGTCGGTCAGCTGAACCGGCCCATCCTGCCGGACATTCCGGGGCTGGACTCCTTCGAGGGCGAGAGCTTCCACTCGGCGCAGTGGAACCACGACTACGACCTCACGGGAAAGACCGTCGGCGTGGTCGGCAACGCAGCGAGCGCGGTGCAGTTCGTCCCCGAGATCGCGAAGCAGGTCGGCCAGCTCTTCGTCTTCCAGCGCAGCGCCAACTGGATGGTGCCCAAGGGCGATCGGGAGTACACGGAAGCCGAGAAGCGCCGCTTCGCGCGCTTCCCCTGGCTGGCGAAGCTCTACCGCTGGAAGACCTGGGCGCAGTACGAGATGATGTTCCCGGTGTTCCGGCAGAATCGAAGCCGGGCGGCCGCCATGAGGAAGGTCGCCCTCGACGACCTGAACGCCCAGATTCCCGATCCGGAGCTCCGCAAGGCGCTGACCCCCGACTACCCGATCGGGGGCAAGCGGATCCTCTTCGCGGACGACTACTACCCGGCGCTCCGGCGCGACAACGTGGAACTCGTCACGAGCCCCATCGAACGCGTCACCCCGGAAGGCGTCGTGACCCGCGACGGCAAGACCCGCCGGGTCGACGCGCTCGTCCTGGCCACGGGCTTCGACTCGACCTCCTTCCTGGCGCCCATGAAGATCGAAGGCCTGGACGGACGTTCCCTGCGCGACGAGTGGAAGGACGAGCCGGTCGCGTACCTGGGCATGACCGTCGCGGGCTTCCCCAACTTCTTCATGATGTACGGGCCCAACACCAACCTGGGGCACAACTCGATCATCTTCATGATCGAGTGCCAGGCCAACTACATCGTGGCGGCCATCCAGCAGCTCTTCGACGAGCAGATCGGAACCATCGACCTGCGTCCGGAGGTGATGAAGGCCTACAACGAGCGGATCCAGAAGGAGCTCGCGACGTCCGTCTGGGCGACGACCGACCGCAGCTGGTACAAGAACGAATCCGGCCGGATCACGAACAACTGGTCGGGCAGCACGATCCGCTACTGGTGGCTGACACGCCGGCCGGACCTCTCGGTCTACGACCAGGTGCCGCTGCGGGATCTGAAGCGCACGGCCGAGAGCGCCGGGCAGCGCCTGGCCGAGGCGGTCTGACCGGGCGCCCGACTCAGCCCCCGGGCTCGCAGCTCCGTTGGGATCGCAGGTAGGCGATCACCTTCCAGATGTCCTCGTCGCCTTCGGGCAGCTTGCCGCCCCAGGCGGGCATCCGCGTGCCGGGAACGCCCTGGGAGATCGTCGCGAAGATCTCGAGGTCGCTCCCGCCGTGCTTCCAGTTGCAGTCGAACAGGTAGGGCGCGTCGCGGTTCCCGGGCTTCGTGGGGTGGCAGTAGCCGCCACACGTGCCCGTGAAGAGGAGCCGCCCGCGGTGCAGCGCCGCGGGATCGCTCTGGAAGACCTCCGCCGGGCTGGGCGGCGCGCCGCTCGATCGCGCGCAGCCGATCGCCGCCCCCCAGGCGAGCACGACGACGGCAAGGCTGGCCCGGGGCATTCGGTCAACCTTCGGGCAGCACGAAGACGAAGAGGTGACCCCCCTCCGGAATCCGATCGGGCCCGCCCGCGAAGTCGTCCAACGTCGCGAAGCTTCCGGAGCCGTAGACGACGTAGGTGCGACCATCGAGCTGGTAGGCGATCGGCTGGCTGCGGACGCCGCCGCCCATGCGGAAGCGCCAGAGCTCCTTGCCGGTCTTCGACTCCCAGGCGACGGCCTCCCCGCCGAGGGTGCCGCTGAAGACGACGCCACCCTTCGTGCTCAGCGCGCCGGCCATCATCGGGTGGGGATCCCGGGCGCGCCACTTCACGTCTCCGGTCGTGGCGTCGATCGCCACGAAGTTCCCGTAGGACTTGCCCGCCTCGGCGTCCACCAGCTCGGGCAGTCCGCCCAGGTACGGCGTGCCCTCGACGTAGACGCTGATGCCCTTCGCGAAGGCCTGGCACGACTCGATGGTCGAGACGAAGACGAGCCCGAGCGCCGGATCGAACGAGCCCGTGTAGGAGCCGTTCGTGCCGCCGAGATTGCTGGGACAGGTGCGCGCCGGAGACTCTTCGGCGGGCATCGCCTTGGGGTCGACGACCGGGCGGCCGTTCGGGTCGATCGTCGCCCAGGTGACCTGCTCGAGATAGGGCTTCGCCTTCACGAATGCGCCGTTCGTGCGGTCGATGACGTAGAAGAAGCCGTTCCGGTTCGCCTGGACGATCAGCTTGCGCGGCTTACCGTCGATCTTCGTGTCCACGAGGAAGATGTGGCTGTTGCCGTCGTAGTCCCACACGTCGTGGGGCGTGAACTGGAAGAACCACTTCTGCTTGCCGGTCTTCGGATCGAGGGCCAGGAGCGAGTTCGAATAGAGGTTGTCGCCCAGCCGCTCGTCCCCGTTCCAATCGGGGGACGGATTGCCGGTGGTCCAGAAGAGGGTGTCCGTCTCCTCGTCGTAGGCCCCCGTCGTCCACGCGGGCGCGCCGCCTCGCTCGTACGAATCGCCGGACCAGGTGTCGGCGCCGGGCTCGCCCGCGGCGGGGATGGTGTAGTGACGGAATACCCGCTTGCCGGTCTTCGTCTGGTAGGCGTCCACGAAGCCGCGGACCCCGTACTCGCCGCCCGCGATGCCGATGTAGGCCAGGTCTCCCACGACGAGCGGGGCCGACGTGGCGGTGAAGCCCTTCGTGTAGTCGACGATCACCGTGTTCCAGGCGATCTCGCCCGTCCGGCGGTCGAAGGCGATGAGGTGGGCGTCGAGCGTCGCCATCAGCACGAGGTTGCCCGTGATCGCGACGCCGCGATTCGCGGGGCCGCAGCACAGCGGCAGGTTCGGACCGTTCTGGTGGTCGTAGCGCCAGAGCAGGGCTCCCGTCTTGGCGTCGAGGGCGAAGAGGCGGTTGTACGAAGAGGTGACGTAGAGGACCCCGTCGTACAGCACCGGGGAGACTTCGAACTGCCCGTTCGTCCCGGTGCTGAACGCCCAGGCCACC
Source organism: uncultured delta proteobacterium (assembly GCA_963822965.1). Taxonomy (GTDB): domain Bacteria; phylum Myxococcota_A; class UBA9160; order UBA9160; family UBA4427; genus JAJDAN01. The sequence goes on along the minus strand of CAWGJT010000014.1, from coordinate 456,676 downwards.
TGGAGCTTCGGGACGCTCGCCGGCGTCAGCGTCTCGAGCGGGCTGTGGCGGAAGTTGCGGTAGGTCCCGCCGTAGTGGAGCCACTGCGCGCCCTGGGCGAACGGATCCTCGAGCATGGCATCGGTCACGGGACCGGCGCCGTGACCCGCGGGCTTCTTGGCCGTCCAGTGGGTGGGTAGCGGGGCGAGCTGGATCTCGGCGGGCCCCTCCACCTGCGCGGACGCTGGAGTCCCAGCGAGAGCCCCGAGTACGAGAGCGATCGGGACACCTAGCAAAGGGAGGCAGCGGAGCTGTCGCATGGGTTTCTCCTGGGTTCTGGCTACGGGGAGGCTCGCGTCCTCGCATTCTAGGCGAACCGCGACGGACCGGGGGTGGTGCGAAGGAAATCTTGGAGACGCAGCCCCACGGCGGGCCTAGAATGGGCAGATGCCCCAACGCCTCCGCGCGCTACTGCTCGCCCACGGAGCCCTCGTCTTCCTGGCCGGAATGGTCGCGGGATTCCCCTTCGCGTTCCACATCCTGGGACGAGTGGAGCTCTGGCCGATTCCGGGCTCCCTCGACGTCCAGATGCCCGGGGACTACCGGGGCTGGCGCATGGCGCACCTCGAGGGAATCCTGAACGGGCTGCTGCTGATCGGCGTCTCCGCGGCCGGCTCCCAGCTCCGCCTGAGCGAGAGCGCGGCCCGCTGGGTCGCATGGGGCCTGCTCGTCTGCGCGTGGGGAAACGTCGTCGCCAGCTTCATCGGGCCGCTCTCCGGCTCCCGCGGTCTGTCCTTCACCGGGCTCGGCTGGAACAGCCTCGTCTTCCTCCTGTTCATGGTCGCCATCGTCGCGGTTCTGGTCGCGATGTGGCTGGTCTTCCGCGGGGCGTGGGCGCGCTATCGCGAGTGAGCGCGGTAGCGCAAGGAGAGCCGTTGGCGACGGATCGATACGACCTGATCACGGTTGGCGGTGGACTCGGGGGCGCCGCACTGGCGGCGGTGATGAGCCGGGCGGGCGCGCGTGTCCTCGTGCTCGAACGCAGCCGCGAGTTCAGGGATCGAGTGCGGGGCGAGGTGCTCGTACCGTGGGGATGCGCCGAGGCGGCGAAGCTCGGCCTGCTCGATGCACTCGTCGATCGCCACGGGCACGAGCTGCGCTACTGGTCCGTCGACTTCAACGGCGTCCGCGCCCTGACGCGCGACCTCGTCGAGTCCTCGGACCTGCGGGTTCCCGTGATCACGTTCTTCCATCCCGACATGCAACGGCTGGTGCTCGAGGAGGCGATCGGGGCCGGCGCCGAGGTTCTTCGCGGCGCCACCGTCGTCGACGTCGCACCCGGAGAGGCGCCCACGGTCACCTTCGAGCGGGCCGGCGAGACGCACCACGCAACGGCCCGCCTGGTGGTGGGCGCCGACGGTCGGGGCTCTTCCGCTCGGCGGTGGGGCGGCTTCCCGGTGCGCGAAGACCTCCACCGGCGCTCGTTCGCCGGCGTGCTGCTGGACGACATGCCGGCGCCGGAGGACACCCTGCATTCCCGCTTCGCGCCTTCCCAAGGCTCCATGAGCTGGCTCTTCCCGCAGGGCGGGGGCCGCGTGCGCGCGTACGTGGGCTTCGATTCCCGATCGGGCTACGCGCCCCTGTCGGGCAAGCGCGACCTCGCGCGCTTCGCCGAAACGTCCATCGGGCTCGGGGTGCCGAAGGAGTACTTCGACGGGTGCCGTGCGGCCGGTCCGCTGGCGACCTTCGACGCCACGGACAACTGGGTCGATCACCCCTACCGGGACGGCATCGCCCTGATCGGAGATGCCGCCGCCACGAGCGACCCCACCTGGGGTCAGGGGATGTCGCTCACGATGCGCGACGTGCGCGTCCTGAGCGAGTGCCTGCTGGCGGACGACCGCTGGGACGAGGCGGGGCACGCGTTCGCGGCGGAGCACGACCGGGGCTATGCGGCCTGTCACGGCTGCGACGGCTGGTATACGGACCTGTTCCTCGAGCCGGGCGCCGAGGCGGACGCACGCCGGGGCATCGCGCTCCCCCGCATCCTGCAGGACCCGACCCGGCTCCCGGACACTCCGATCTCCGGGCCCCGGGCCCCCGCCGACGAGGCCGCCCGCCGGCGCCTCTTCGGGCTCGATTGAGCCCGCGCGTGACGGCCGGATGAACGGCTCCCGTCCCCGCGGCTTCGCACCGCACCCCGCGGTCGCCTTGCCGCTGGTCGCGCTCGTGCTGGCGGGCTGCTTCCTGCTGCCCGCTCCGCGACCCTCGACGATCCACGACGTGGCGGAGCGCGCCGGGTACCTGTCCGCGGCCCTCACGCGCGACGACGAGACCCTGGGCTTCTACTTCGAGCCGACCCCGGACTGCCGGACGATGCTCGTCGAGGGCAGCGAGACGCTCTACCGGAAGCGAGGACCGCTGGGAACCCTCGAGCAGGGCGACCTCCGGTGCGTGCCCGTGGGCATCGGCCGGATCAAGTCCTGGGTGCGCCGGAACCCGGTCCCCCTGGACCTTCCCATCCTGCCCAGCGCACCCGCGACCTTCCGGGAGATCTACCGGGATGCCGACGTGGTGGCGGTGCGCGGAAACCTCCCGCTGACCGCCCTGGTCTACCTCCCCGGCGGCCACGACGCGGTCGCCTTCCTGCCCAACGCCCCGGCCTGCCAGACCTACATCGAGCAGGGCGGTGCCACCATGCAGTACAAGCGGGAAACGCCGGACGTGGTCTGGTTCGGCAGCATCACGGATCCGTGCCGCATCCTCGGCTTGGCGCAGCCCCTGGCCCCCCGGAAGGAGCCGGCGGGGTCGACCGAGTGAGCGAACGCATCGACGGATGAGGACGAGCAGCGGCTTCTGCGGACACCGCGCCGCGACGGCGACCCGCGCACTCCCTGGCCATGGGCCTCAGCGTGAGCTGGGCCGGTGTCACCGCCCGCGCGCCGGGCGGGCGCTCGACGCCGATCCGGTCCAGGGGGCCGAGCCGCGCCAGCAGCGGATAGACGTCGCGCATCGCCGCGAACTCCGACGCGTCGGCCCGCCGGGAGTCCACCACCGCGACGAGGGCCAGGCCGTGGAGGACCGACAGCCAGGCCAGGCCCAGCACGGCACCGCGCCAGCCCGTGGCGAGGCGACCCAGCCTGCGCCCGAGCTCGACCGTGAGATGGCCGAAGAAGACGGCAAGGACGGCCTGGGCGACGAAGAAATAGTGGAACGGCAGGAAGTCCCCCTGCAGCGCCACCCGGTAGGCCCAGAGCGCGAGCCCCCAGACCCCGTAGCCGAGCAGCCAGAGCGCCCGCCCTCGCTCGGGACGCTGCCGCCGCAGGAAGAGCACCGCGCCCGCGGCCGAGGCGATGCAGAAGCCGAGCTCGCTGGCCGGGAAGATCGCGTGGGCACCGAGGCCCGGCACCCAGTCCGACAGCGTCCACCCTCCCCCCTCTGCGCCACGGCGGGACGCCAGACCGAGTAGAACCGGGACCAGTCGACGATGCCCGAGTAGACGGCGAGAGCCGGCAGACTCGCGACCACGAAGACCGCCAGGGCGAGGCGCCGGCTGCGTGGCTCGATGCCGCCCCCGGACGGCTCGGGGCGGGGTCCGACGACGAGGCAGAGCGCCAGGAAGAAGGGCAGCGGGCCCAGGAAGCTCAGCTTGCTCATGAGACGGCGGCGACGCCGGCTCCCCCGGCCCACGCGAGCGCTTCGCCGCGTCGCTCGCGGACGGCGAGCTCCTGGGAGCGCCAGACGGCCACGAAGGCCAACGCCAGGAAGGTGATCATCAGCGGCTCGACCGAGATGCGGGAGAGCGAGTACAGGACGGGCAGCGAGGTGGCGTAGCCGAGCACCGCGAAGCTGGCGCCGCGCCGACTGCCCAGCAACGACTTCGCCAGCCAGTAGAGGGCGACGAGCGAGATCCCGTGCAGCAACGTCATCAGCAGCTTGGACGCGAGGAAGACGGTCGCCAGGTTCTGGGCCGTGAAGCGCTCGAACGAGATGCCGTCGGGCGCGCCCTCGACGTAGAGGAGGCGCTGGCCCCCCCACAGCAGGGGCGTCAGCGTGGCACCCGGGTGCCCGACGAAGAGCGGCGTCGTCCCCCACTCGAGCTCGTGCGCCGACGCCACGTAGAAGGCGCCCGGGTCGTCCTCGCTCCAGGCCGGCTGGCCGAAGATGCGGTTCGACCAGTTTCCGCACGGTGCGAGGTCGCTGTAGAACGCCGAGAAGGCGAAGGCGGCGGCGGCCAGGGCGAGCCAGCCCGCCCCGCGCGCGAGCGCCCCGCCCCTTCCCCCGGCGCCGCGGGCGGGGCCCGTCGTCACCCGCCGGCTCGTTCCAGGACCAGGTTCACGAACAGACCGTTTCCGGCGAGGTTCTCCAGATAGAGGAGCGCCGAGGTTGCCGCCGTCACCACGGCGGGGCCATCCATGCGGCCGCGCAGGAGACGGTCGAACCACACGTCCCGCACCCGGAGCCCGGCACGCCGGGCGGCGGTGTCGAGGCCTCGGCGCGTGAAGAAGACCAGATGGTGCGGCTCGTGGGAGCGGCGAAGGGGGTACTGCAGCCGGCCCCCGCTGAGCCGGTAGCTCAGCCGGCCGAGCGCCGGAACCAGGCTGTTCTCGTGGATGGTCACGATGTGGACCACGCCGCCCGGAGTGAGGTTCTCGGCGAGCGCCGTGAGCAGCGCCGTGGGCGAGGCCACGTGCTCGAAGACGTCCCACAGGGTGATCAGGTCGAAGGGACGGCCGGTGGACGCCAGCGCGGTGTCCGCATCGCCGCCGTGGATGCGAGCGTTCGGGTTGCGGGCCCGGGCCTCGGCGGCGCGTGCCGGGTCGATCTCGATTCCCTCGCAGCGCATGCCCGGACGGGTCCTCGACACCCAGGCGAGAAAGGCGCCGGTGCCGCACCCCACGTCCAGCAACGACTCGACCCGTCGCCCGCCGGCTTCCAGACGTTCGAGCAGCGCTTCCCACTTCGGTCGATCGAGGTCGGCGTTCGCGAAGTAGTCGGGATTCTCGAAGGACAACGAGGCCTGGCGGTGCTGGGCATCGCTCGACCAGCAGCCGCACGCCGGGCAGTGGAAGAGCTGGTAGTCCGGCAGTCTCGCGCCCACGCGCACCCGCGACTCGCAGACCGGGCACAGATCGCCACCCCGGGTGCTGTGTTGCTCCATCGTCATCCCGTCTTCCGTCAGTCTCCGCGGGAACTTCCGTCTCCGAGGGAATAGGCGGTCATGGTTTCGCCCGCCAGCAGGAGCTTCACCTGGGGATTGCGCGCGCGGCGCAGCTTCTTCTCGAACGGCGGCGGCGCATGGGCACGGGCGGGCGGATGGTGGACGACGAGCGTCGTGAAGCCCATCGCGCGGAGCGCCCGGACGGCGTCCGGCGCCGGGAGACGCTCCGCCTCACTCCGCATGACTTCGAGCCCCGGCGGTGGATAGGAGCCGAAGCAGGCCGAGCTACGCCGCCCGTTGCGCGTGCTCGCCATGATGTATCCCGGCACGTTGATCCTTCCGACCGTTCCCTGCAGGATCGGAAGCTCGAGGATGGCCCCCTCGTTGCCCAGCGCTTCGAGGGTCGCGAAGAAGCCGCGCGCCTGCTTGGACACCCGGACCTCCAGGGGGGTCCAGGGCGGGGTCGTCACCAGATGGACGAGGATCGCCAGCGAGACGAGCCCCGCCGACGCCGCCGTCCGGTGGGCGCTACCGGCCCGCTCGACGAGCTTCGCTGCGCCCAGGCCCGCGAAGATGCAGACCACGACCTGGGTCGCCACCCACAAGCGGAAGATCACGCGAATCGCGTCCAGGCCGGGAACGACCCGGGCCAGGAGCGCGTGCGCGTCGGGAAGCGAGAACGGGACCGACGGCCAGGCCTGGTGCAGGAACTCGTTGGGCACCGAGCCCACGGCGATGGTCGTGACCAGCACGGCCCCGGCCGCGAGAGCCCACCGCGGGTCGCCCCCCAGCCGGGCGGCCGTGCCGGCCGGACGCCGGCCGAGGCCGAGGGCCGCCAGCAGCAGTGCGCTCCAGCCGAGGAAGAGCGGACGGCCGGGAAGCAGCTGGATCGGGCGCGCGAAGGCGAACTCCGCCTGGGTGCGGCGCAGCGTGTCCGCGCTGTGGCTCATCTCCAGGTAGGGACCCAGCACCACCGCGGCCGTCGCGACCACCGCCGCCGCGACGACGGCGAGCTGCGAGACGCGGACCTTCCGCAGCCCGTACCGCGCCAGCAGCCAGACCACGAAGGGCGGCGCGAAGAACGCCGCCGCCACCAGGGGGTAGAAGCTGGCGGCGATCTGGAGCGCACACGCGCCGCCCAGGCCGACCGCGTCCCGCCAGCGGCCCTCGGCGAAGAGGCGACGCGCGAAGAAGAGCGCGAGCACCAGCCCGCTGCTGTCCCAGACCGAGGGGTGCGTGATGTTGTTGCCGATGCGCATGGGACCGAGCGCGTAGAGCACGGCCGCCACCAGCCCGGCCGCGCGCGAGCCGGTCCAGTCGTAGACGAGCCCGTACATGGCGACGCCCGAGACCAGCAGCATCACGGCGATCGCCCAGTCGAAGGCCGCAGCGGAGCTCGAGGTCAGCAGCGAGACCGGCACGGCGAAGAGACTCATCGCGATCATGTGGACGCCGAGCGTCAGCGTCTTCTCGGCGGGCGCGCAGTGCGGCGTATCGAAGAGGCGAAGCGGATCGTGAGTGATCGTCTCCGCGTTTCGGCCGACGAGCCAGGCCTCGAAGCGGATGTCGGGGACCTCGATGCCCGGCAGCTCGCCCGGCAGGCTCGGCACGCTCGTCGTCACGCCCGCCGCCAGCACGGGCCGGAAGGTCCAGGTGACGAGAGAAGCGAGCAGCAGGACCGCGACGCCGAGCCAGACCACCGAATCGGCGCCGCTCGCTCTCGTCCCCGTGGCTCCCAAGCGTGTCGCCCTCCGCGCGTCGCGCGGGAGTCTCGCAGCCGCGCGTGACGCTGACAACGGCCGTGCATGCGCGTTCGTTGCGCACGAGCTGCCACCGACCCGCCGGCGATCGACCCGGTCCGGGGCTCTTCGACACCCTGCTAGACTCGAAGCGCCGAGAGCCCGAGGACCGAATGCCCAGCGAAGCCGCGCCGCAAGAGATCGCCGTCGTGATCCCGTGCCTGAACGAGGCGGCCACGATCGGCGACGTGGTACGCGAGTTCTCCAAGGCCCTGCCCGAGGCGACGGTCTACGTCTTCGACAACAACTCCACCGACGACACGGCGGAGGTGGCGCGCGAAGCCGGCGCCACGGTCATCCGATCGCCGCGCCAGGGCAAGGGGAACGTGCTGCGCCACATGTCGCGGGTCGTCGAGGCCGACGCCTACGTCCTCGTCGACGGGGACGGCACCTACCCCGCCGAGGCCGCCCCCGCGATGCTGGAGCGCTTCCGCCGGGACCACCTGGACATGCTGGTGGGCACCCGGCTCGAGGACTTCGAGAAGGGCGCCTTCCGGGTGTTCCACCTCCACGGCAACCGGCTCGTCTCGCGCCTCATCGGCGCCCTGTTCCGCACGCACCTCACGGACGTCCTCTCCGGCTACCGGATCCTCTCCCGCGCCTTCGTCCGGGTCGTGCGCCTGCGGCGGGACGGCTTCGAGGCGGAGACCGAGATGACCCTGCAGGCCCTCACCAAGCACCTCGCCATCGGGGAGATGCCGGTGCGCTACAGCGCCCGGGCGCGGGACAGCAGCTCGAAGCTCAGCACCTGGAGCGACGGATGGCTGATCCTCAAGTGCCTCGGCCTGCTGGTGAAGGACTACCGGCCCATGGTCTTCTTCGGCGCCGTGTCGGCCCTGCTTCTGCTCGTCTGCCTGGTGGTCGGGAGCGCTCCCATCCAGGACTACGTCGAGCATCGCTACGTCTATCACGTGCCCCGGGCGATCCTCGCGTCCGGGCTCGGCGTGCTGTCGGTCATCGCGCTGACGGCCGGCCTCATCCTCGACACGGTCGTGCGACTCCACGAGGAGACCATCGAGTTCTGGAAGCAAGAGGTGGACGGCCGCAAGTGAGCGAAGGTCGCCCCTTCGAAGCGCCCGAGCTGATCGAGGTCATGGACGAAGCGGTCCGGTACAACCGCTTCCTGCTCGACCAGATCCTCGAATGGCGTCGCCCGCTCCAGAGCATCCTGGACTTCGGCGCCGGCAACGGCCGCTTCGCGCGCGCGTTGACCGAACGGAAGCTGAGCGTGGAGGTCGTCGAGCCGGACCCCTCGCTTCGCCGCCGCATCGAGGGGCTGGGCATCCGGGGCCACGAGAGCCTGTCCGCCGTCCCGGACGCGACCTTCGACGGCATCTACACCATCAACGTGCTCGAGCACCTGCAAGACGACCGCGCGTGCCTGCGGGAGTTCCGCCGGGTCGTCCGTCCGGGGGGCGGCCTCTTCGTGTACGTCCCCGCCTTCCCGCTGCTCTACTCGGCCAACGACGCGCGGGTCGGCCACGTGCGCCGCTACCGCCAGGGCGAGCTGGTCCGCAAGGTGCGCGAGGCCGGGTTCACCGTGGAACGGGTGCGCCACGTGGACAGCCTGGGCTTCTTCGCCGGCCTGGCCTACCGGGCCTTCGGCGCGGCCGACGGCGACCTCGACGTGCGTGCGGTGCGCGCCTACGACCGGCTCGTGTTCCCCGCCAGCCGGCTGCTCGATCGACCGCTCGGGCCCTTCCTCGGCAAGAACCTGCTGCTGCGCGCGACCCGCCGTCCGGATCCGGCGCACGCCTGATCGGGAGCACGCCGGATCCGGCGTGCGCCGGGGATCAGGCCCGCCGCGCGAGGCGCTTCCGCCCGAGGACGCTCAGAAGCGCGATCCCGCTCGCCAGCATCGCCAGCTGCCCGGGCTCCGGCACCGGCGTCGGATCGCAGGCGTCGCCCAGCCCGTCCGTGTCGGTGTCCGTCTGCGGATCGTTCGAAACGCCCGGGCAGTTGTCCACCGCGTCGAGCAGGGCTGTCGCGGTCGCGGTTGATGCCCATGCGCGTTCCCGAGCCCGGCGGGACGCAGGTGAAGGTCACCGGCGTGTCGGTCGCCAGGGCGCGCAGGGCCGCATCGGTGGTGTTCGTGCCGTCCGACGCCGCGAAGCTGCCCACGCCCAGGCCGCCGCCCGTGTACACCCATCCCAGGGGCTGTCCGGCCACCACCGCCTTCGCGATCACGTCGCACTCGGTCACGACCCCGCCCAGGATCTGGGAGGTGAAGCTCGCGTCGGCGCGCTGGATCAGCAGGTCGACGCGCGGGTTCGTCACCCCGCCGTTCGAGGCGGTGAGGGTGATCTGCTGGCCGACGATGGGGGCCAGGTCGCTGTCGAAGGCCAGCATGAACTGCTCCATGTCCCGGCGCTCGTCGTCGCTCTGGAAGCCCGTGTCGGGATCGGTCTGCCCGGCGAACACGACGGCCTGGAAGAAGCGGAACAGCGTGTCCGTGGAGCCGTCGTGCAGGAAGCCGTAGCCCCGGATCTGGTCGCCCTTGAAGCCGTTGTCGCCGGCCAGGTCGAAGGGCACGTGCGGCAGCCCGAACATGCCCACCTTCTGATACATGTTGCGCAGGTGGGGGATCTTCACGAGCTGGGTCTCGTTCTCGAAGCTGCCGTGCTCCCCGTTTCCGAAGTAGCCCTGCGCGGCGTCGAGCACGTGGCAGCCGTTGCAGGTGAAGCCCGTGGTGAACCCGAACTGGTCTGACGCCAGGCCGTCCGCACGGCGGGTGCCAAGGTAGAAGTTGCGGCCGTTCTGCTGGGCGGTGGTGAGGGAGTTGTCGAGGTTCCGGACGGGGTTCGGCGGCAGCGTGATCTCGAGGGCGAAGTTCGAGAAGTCCTGCATCTGCCCGGCGGTGGGGAAGGCGTCGTCTCCCAGCAGGCCGCCGAAGGCCACGATGAAGTTCTTGAAGCTCAGGTTCTCGTCGGTCTGGCTCGTGCCGAAGATGCCCACCGAGCGGTCGCCCCGCCAGTGCATGGCACCGCCGTTGCGCATGCCGCGCAGGGTCTGGGTCGTCATGGGCCCCTTCATGGGGTGGAACTCGAAGTCGCCCGCGCCGCCGTTGAGCTCGACGGTGAGCCCGAGCACCTGGCCGATGAAGGGAATGACGTCTCCGAAGTTGATGTCCAGCGGATTGGCCTTCACGTCGGTGTCGGGGTCGCCGAGGTCCCAGGCCAGGTCGTCCATGTCGCCGAAGACGTGGCAGCTCGAGCACGACGCCTCGCCGTTGCTCGAGAACTCCAGGGCGTCGTAGAGCATGGGCCGTCCGATGACCACCGCCGCCGGCTCGGGGTCCGGCAGCGCGAAGTGCGCCACCTCGGTGGCGCCGGACGTCTGACACCACCGAGACCCCGTTGTCGAAGCGCGTCAGGACGTAGAGCAGGCTGCCGTCCGCCGACAGGGCCAGGCCGGCCGGGCCGCCGCCGGTCACCGGGATGTGGCTGGCCTCGTCGGGCGTGAAGGTGTCGCTCTCGAGCTGGCTCGTGTCGAAGGTGCCGATCTTCCCCGAGCCGAACGCGGCGACGTAGAGGGTGAGGCCGTCCGGCGAGATCGCCATCTCGACCGGGGTGGCGAGGCTCTTCTCCTTGACCCCCGCCGGCGCGGGCAGCAGCGCGTAGTCGATGTGCTTGTTGAGGTGCCGCGGCGTGACGGGCGAGGCCGTCAGGTCGGGATCGTCGATGATCGTGATGTGGGACTCCGCCAGGTGCCCCTGGACGGTGGAGCCGCCGTAGGTGCCGGCCCCCTCGAAGCGGGTGAGATTGTTGGCGTCGGTGTTCGAGACGTAGAGCTTTCCGTTCGACGGGTTGACGATCATGTTGAAGAGGATCGTACCGACGCCGGAATGGACGGCCGTCTGGGTGAGGGTGGCGACGTCCACCGCGAAGACGTCCTCGTCGGGAAGCGTGAAGCGAACGCCGTTGTTCCAGTTGCGGCCCAGCTCGTCCTCGAAGCGGCCGTCCACCGGGTCCCACTTCACGATGAGACCGACCTCCGGCGCGTCGATGTTCTCGTGGTTGTCGATGGGGCCGGGATTGCCGCCCGGCAGGTTGCCGCCCCCGAGGCCGCCGGGCGAGGTGATGCCGTCGCCCGCGCAGGGCCCGGCGCCCCCGAACCCGTCGCAGACGACTCCCTCGCTGACGGCGGTGGTCTGGTTGCCGGTATGGAAGCCCGCCACGTAGACGGCGCTGCCGTCGGGGCTCACCGCCAGGGCGCGCGGCTTGTCGGTGAAGAAGGTCAGGATCCGGAGGGGCGTTCCGCCGAGGGTCGCCCCGAGGTTCGCCGGATCGAAGACCCACGCGTCGGCGCGTCCGACGCCCGCCGTGGTGAGCTCGGGATCGCCGGCCCCCGGCACCCCGGAGATCGAGGCGTCCGTGCGCTGCTGGCCCCGATGGGCGGTGGTGACGAAGACGCGCGGGCCGACGGGTCCGGGCGGGTCCGCCACCACGATGTCGCGGGGCTCGTCGCCCACGAGCAAGGTGCGGGTCACCGTCTTCTGCGAGACGCTCACGATGCTGACGCTGTCCGACAGCTGGTTGACGACCCACACCTCGTCGTTCGACAGCGCCACGAGCGCCACCGGCTCGAGGCCGACGGGGATGGACGCCACCGGCTCGAGGACCAGCGGATCGCTCAGGTCGAAGACCTCGAGATACGCGTCCGGAATGTTCACGACGAAGAGGCGCGAGCCGTCGGGAGACAGCGCGATGGGGCGCACCGGATCGCTCTCGAAGGTCACGAAGTCGCTCTGGGCGAAGGCGACGGCAGGCCACACGAGCAGACAGAACAGAGCGACGACTCGGGCGAATCGAACAGCAGGGAACCACGACGTCATGCCAGCTTCCTCATGGGAGAATCCAGGCCGGGGACGTTAGCGCTGTTCGCTCGCTCGGGAGCCGGCGCAGCGGACTCCGAGTCGCCTTTCGGAATCGGCTCCGGGCCCCGCCGGGGCGGGCCGTTCCGGATCCGCGGGCGGCGGGGGCGTCATCGGGGTGGGCCCCCACGATGAGAGCGCGCGTGAACCCCTGGGCCGTCGGATCGATGGCGTCCACGAAGGACCTGGCTCCTCGTACGGGTCTCGTGCCGCCGCGCCCCCGGGACCGCGCGACGAGTGAGCGGAGACCACCAGTCTACCGGGAGGCGCGTCGCGACGCGCGCGACCGACGCCGCACCGTCCACCGGGCTACCTTGCGATGGACCGCCCCCGCACAGCGGTCGAAGAACCGCTCGGCGTGTCTCACTCCTCTCCACACCCGCGTGTCCCTTCGCGTGTCGAAGAGCCAGAAGTGTCGGGGCATCCAGAGCTGGAGGTCGGGCTCGGCGGCTGCTCGGAAAGAAGCTCGCGCTGATCGCGCGCGGGTAGATGGCGTCGAGGGTCGCGGCTCCTGCCGCCCGGTGGTCCGAATGACCGGGAAGGTGCGCCCGCCCAGCCGCTTGTAGCGGGTGTCGGGGTCGTGGACGAGCACCACGTCCGGCCGCGTGCGCCGGATCGCTCGCACGAGCTCGGCGACGAGGGGGCCGTCGGGCACCAGCTCTCCGTCGGGTCGGCCCAGGTTCACGAGGCTCGCGAGGCCGAGCTTCCGCACGGCAGCTTCCTGCTCGGCCCGACGCACCGTCCCCAGATCGGAGCGCTCCGTGAGCGAGCCGCGCTGGCCGTCGGTGCACACCACCAGGTGCACCTCGCAGCCGGCGCGCGCGAGCCGCATCGCCGTACCGCCGGCGTAGAACTCGGCGTCGTCGGGGTGGGCGCCCACGATCAGGGCACGCGTGAACCCCTGGGTGGTCGGATCGATGACGTCCACGTGCGGCGTCGCTCCTCGAGCGGGTCCGGTGCAGCCGTGCCGGCGGACCGCACGGCGTGCGTCGGAGCCCGTCAGTCTACCGGGAGGCGGCGCGCGGCGCGCGCCACCGACGCCCCGCGTCCACCGGGCTACGCTGCGACCGATGGAGGCAGAGACGAAGCTGTCGGCCGGTCCGTATCGGCTCGTCTACGACCCGTCCGTCGGCGAGCCCGAACCCTGGTACCTGAACGACCACACCTTCTTTCGAGACCGCGAGGGGACCTGGCACCTGATCGGCATCACCCACGCCGAGCCGGCGGCGCCCTTCGACGAGCGGCACCTCGCCCACGCCACGGCCCCGGCGCTGCAGGGCCCCTGGAGCAAGCAGCCGTTCGCGCTCTCGGCCGACCCCGCGTGGGCGAGACCCAGCTCTGGGCTCCGCACGTCGTCTCTTCACGACGGGTCTACTGGATGTTCTACTGCGCCGGGGGCGCATCGAAGTCCGCGTACCGGCTCCACCTGGCCACCTCGGCCGACGCGTGGTCGTGGACGCGACATCCGAGCAACCCCCTCGTCGTCGACGGCTACGAGGCGCGCGACCCCATGGTCCTGCGAACGGCCGACGGCTGGCGCTGTACTACACGGCGACGGCCGCCCCCTCCGGCGGCCACTTCATCGTCGCCGCCGCGACTCGCCCGACCTCGTGCACTGGCGGGGTCGCCACGTCGTGTACCGCGATCCGCTCTCGGCACCATGCCGGCCCCACCGGTCGCCGTTCGTGTTCGAGCGGGCCGGCGCCTACCTGCTCGGTCGAACCTCGAGGAGGAACCACGATGAAGAAGACGCGTCTGGTGAGTCACGGGGTGCTTGCGGCCCTGGCCGTCGGCGCGCTCGCCTGCGGCATCGGAGACGACCTCGTGAGCGGCGTCGGCAACAGTGGCAACCGCTTCTACGCGAGCCCCGTGATGGACGAGCTTGCCGAGCAGCTGGCGAGCAGCGAGCTGGTGGCACCGGTCACGGACGACATGCTCCGCAGCGCCTTCGACGCCATCGTCGCGCGCGCGGCGGACGGCGACTCGGAGGCGGCGCTCGTTCTCTTCCGGGTCGCGGAGGCACAGCGCAAGGCCGAGGCGGACTGATCCGTCCACCGCCGCACCAGGCCGACCGCGTCAGCAAGCCGAAGACGCCGTCAGCAAGCCGAAGACGCCGTCAGCAAGCCGAAGACGCCGTCAGCAAGCCGAAGACGCCGTCAGCAAGCCGAAGACGCCGTCAGCAAGGCCGAAGACGCCGTCAGCCCGGCGAAGAAGACCCGCACCAGGCCGGCCAGCCGCGCGCGGAAGGCGTCGACGTCGCCCGCGCCGTGCTTCAGGCCTCCCGCGGCCAGCACCAGCAGCTCGGCGGCGGCGACCGCGCTCAGGCCCGCAGCGCCGAGATCGATCTCGCCCGAGCGTGCCGCGGCGCGAAGCGCCTCGGTGAGCCGCTTCTGGACCCGGGCCTCGCTGGCCGACGCCAGCTCGCCGCAGAGCCGGCTGCTCTCGTCCACCAGCTCGCCGCCGTGGGGCGAGCCGTGCATGACCTCGAGGAATCGCACGCTCTTCGCCTCGAGGGCCGCCCGAACCCGGCCCTCGACGGGGCCGGGCGCCTTGAGGGCCGATTCGGCGGCGGTGACGGCCTCGTCGTGAAGCCCCTCCGCGAGGGAGCGGAAGATCTCCTCCTTGTTCGCGAAGTGCCGGTAGAGCGAGGCCCGGGAGACGCCCGTCTCGCGGGCGATGTCCTCCATCGCGGTGCGGCGATAGCCGTACCGCATGAACTGCACGAAGGCGGCGGCGAGGATGGCCTCGCGGCGGCCGGCGCCGTCGGGATCGGGGACCACGCTTGACAAAGTGACATTTCATACTGAAACTGTCAATTCGACATCTCACCCCGCGCGCCCCACCCCGGAGAGCTTCCCATGAGCGAGACCCCGAGCCCCACGTCCCCCCTGCAAGGCCGCACCGCCGTCGTGACCGGCGCCTCCAGCGGCATCGGCCGCGCCATCGCGGAGACCCTCGGTGCCGCGGGCGCCCACGTCTTCCTGAGCGGGCGCACGGCAGCCTCCATGGAGGCCTCGGTGAAGAAGATCGAGGAGTCCGGGGGCCGCGCGCAGAGCGTGGTCGCCGACGTCCGTGATCCCGCCCAGGTGCGCGCTCTCGTCGACGCCGCCGTCGCCGAGACCGGACGCCTCGACATCCTGGTCAACAATGCCGGCGTCTCGTACCCGGCGCCCATCCTCGAGGGCGATCCCGAGGAGTGGCGGACGATGCTCGAGACCAACGTGCTGGCGCTGCTCGTGGGCTGCCAGGCGGGGGTGCGCGCGATGCGGGCCTGCGGTGCCGACGGCCACGTCGTCAACATCTCGTCCATCGCCGCCCAGCGCCGGGACTCCGGCGTCTACGGCGCCACCAAGCACGCTGTCGACGCGATCTCCGCGACCCTCCGGAAGGAGCTCGAGGACGACTCGATCCGCGTCGTCAACGTGATGCCCGGCGCGATCGCGACCAACTTCGCGCGCAACTTCGACCCGGCCTTCGTGGCCGGCTTCGTCAAGATGGCGGGCCTCGACGTCGAGGTGAAGCCCGGGGAGCGACTGCCCGACGAGGTGTTCGCGAAGCTGGCCGACAAGCTCGCGCAGCTCCTCGGCGACCCGGCGGACGTGGCCCAGGCCGTGCTCTACGCGGTCACGCAGCCGCCCCACGTCAACATCGCCGACATCGTGATCCGCCCGCCGAAGCAGCTCGACCTCTGATCCGGTCGCCGCGCGGGAGCGCCCGGGCGCGCGCTGTGCGCCCGGATCGAGGCGTCGATCGGTAGCCCGGGGGTCGAGCCGACCCCCGGGCTACCATGCCCCTCGCGCCCACCCGAGAGGAGCCGACCCCCCGCATGACGGACTCGGTTCGCGACCCGTCCCATGCGCGATGAGCTTCCGCCGATCGCGGCCCTGCGCGCGTTCTGCGCCGTCGCCGGGACGCTCAGCATCAAGGCGGCGGCGCGCGAGCTCGCGCTGTCGCCGTCGGCGGTGAGCCGCCAGATCCAGGGCCTCGAAGAGCACCTGGGGGTGCCGCTCCTCCGCCGGCTGAACCCGGGCCTCGAGCTGACCGCCGCGGGGCTGCGCTATCGCGGTCGCGTCGAGGAGGCACTGGCGGTACTCCGCGCCGCCCAGCGCTCGGTCGCCCCGCAGCCGTCGGGCCCCCTGCGGGTCAGCGCTCTCGAGTCCTTCAGCGCGAAGTGGCTGATCCCGAACCTGCCGGGCTTCGAGGCCGTTCATCCGGGTGTCGAGCTCGAGATCGAGGCGACCCTGCGCTACGCCGACTTCGACCGCGATCCGGTCGACGTGGCGATCCGCTTCGGCGAAGGGCCGTGGGACGGGCTGCACTCCGAGCCGCTCGTCGACCTCGACTTCTTTCCGGTGTGCAGCCCCGCCCTGGCGGCCGGCGAGCCCGGTCTCCGCGAGCCTCGCGATCTGGCGGCCCACACCTGCATCGGCATCTCCCAGACGCCCGAGGCCTGGCGGGGCTGGCTCGAGCGCGCCGGGCTGGCGGGGCTCGAGCCGCGACGCCGGGTGGTGTACGACCACGTGGAGATCGCCCTGAGCGCCGCCGTCTCGGGACAAGGGGTCGCTCTCTCCACGGAGATCCTGTGCGCACCCGAGCTGGCCGACGGCCGCCTGGTCGCGCCCTTCCCTCTCCGCACCCGTTCCGCTTCGACCTACCACCTGGTCTGCCGAGAAGAGGGTCTCGGCGACCCGCGCATCGTCGCCCTGCGGGACTGGCTGGTCGCCGCGCTCGCCTGATCGGGAGCGGACTGCGATTGCGTGGGCTGCACGCGCGCATGCAAACGATTCGCTTGCCCGCGTGCCCGAGCCGCCCGTAGCCTCCGCGCCCATGAGACAGCTCACCTGTACCGGTCGGCAGAAGGTCGAATGGCGCGAGGTTCCCGAGCCGCGGCTCGCGGGCGACGGCGAGGCGCTCGTACGGCCGCTGGCGGTGGCCCGCTGCGAGATCGACCCCTTCCTCATCTCGGGGCTGCTGCCCTCGCGCGGACCGTTCGCGCTGGGCCACGAGTGCGTGGCGGAGATCGTCGCCCTGGGCGACGGCGTGCGCGGGCTCGAGATCGGGCAGCACGTGGTCGTCGCCTTCCAGCTCTCCTGCGGCAGCTGCGCCTCCTGCCACGCCGGCCACACGGCGGGCTGCGACGCCTACCCGGTGCTCTCCGACTACGGGATGCAGCCGCTCTCCGGCGTGGAGTACGGGGGCATGCTCTCGGATCTCGTGCGCGTGCCCCACGCCGAGGCCATGCTGCAGCCGCGTGCCGGCGGGCGTCGGACCCGGTGGCGCCTGGCCAGCGTCTCCGACAACGTGCTGGACGGCTATCGCAGCGTGGCGCCTCATCTCGCCGCGCAGCCCGGGGCCGACGTGCTCTTCGTCTGCCACGGCACCCCGAGCCTCGCCCTCTACGGCGTGCAGGCCGCGCGGGCGCTCGGGGCGGGGCGGGTCGACTTCGCGAGCGACCAGGACGAGGTCCTCGCGCTGGCCGAGAAGCTCGGCGCCCGGGCCGTGCGCACCGACTTCGGCCGCCGTCGGGATCGCTACCCGATCGTGGTGGACTGCGGCTCGCGACCGGAAGGACTCCGCTATGCGATCGCGTCGACCCGGGCGGAGGGCACGCTCCAGAGCGTGAGCTTCTACCCCGCACCCGAGACGCCGCTGCCCCTGGGCAGGCTCTACACCCTGGGCATCCGCTTCTTCATCGGCCGCGCCCACGCGGCGGCGCTGCTTCCCGAGGTGATGCCGCTGATCGAGTCCGGGCGGCTCCAGCCCCAGCACGTCACCACCCGGGTGGCCGACTGGGAGGAGGCGCCCCGCGCCTACCTCGAGCCCGCCGTCAAGCTGGTCGTCGCCCGCGCCTGAGAGCGCGTTCGCCCATCGAACCTTCCCGGTCCTTCGGCCCCTGCGGATGCGTCGCATGGTAGTCTCCCGCATGGGCAACCCACCCGAGCCTTCGGGCGCGACGCCGAGCGTCTCCCCCGGAGGAGGGAAACGATGAGGATCCTGCGGATCCTGGGGCTCACCATCGCGCTGCTGCTCCTCCTCGCGGCCGGCGCCGGCGTCTACCTGCTGGGCGGGGAAGACGTCCCCGTGCATTCGGACTACGCGATCGACCGGACGGCGATCCAGCCCGCGGCCCACGCCTGCCCGGCGACCTGCCCGTGCGCGTCAACCACGTGAAGATCGCCGAGGCGAGCCTGCCCCGCGCCGCCCTCTTCTCGGGCTTCGACTTCTCGCCCCACACGATGGTCCACGGCGCCTACCAGGTCGTCTATCCCGGACGGCAGCTATGCGCTGATCGACGCCGGCTTCGGGCCGGAGGTATTCGAGCAGATGGCCGCGCGCGGGCGCGGCATCTACGACGCTGCGCGCCTTCGAAGGGCTGAACGCGCGCTGCCCGGCGCGCGGGTCGTCGTGATGACCCACGAGCATGCCGACCACATCGAGGGTCTGGCCGAGGTGGCCCGGCGGAGTTCGAAGGCCTGGCGACGCGCGTCTTCCTGCCCACCGCCCAGTACGAGAACCCGCAGACCCGGGAGCTGCTGCCCGCCGCGCTGATGGAGGCGATCACGCCCGTCCGCTCGGGGCGCCCGGGCGATCGCACCCGGCATCGTGGTCTTCCCCGCCCCGGGTCACACGCCGGGCAGCCAGCTCGTCTACGTCGAGACGGCGGGGGGCCGCGGGTTCCTCTTCATCGGCGACGTCGCCTGGCACATGGACCAGCTTCGCGAGCTCCGCTACCGCCCTCGTCTCGTCACCGACTACGTCCTCGGCGAGAACCGCGGCGACGTGCTGGCCCAGTTCCGGCCCCTTCACGGCATGCTCGACGATCCCGACTCTGGTGGTCGTCGCAGCCACGACCTGGACCAGCTGCGCCGCTGCAGGAGAGCCGGCTGCTGGGCCGCGGCCTCGAGCTGGCCAACCCGATCCAGGTCGACTGAGCCGTCGGGCCGGCCACACCCGGCGTGGCGCGGTAACGTTGGTCCACCGCGCCTCGGCGGTCGAGGCCCGCAACCCAGCACGGCGATCCGCGTCGATCGCCTTCCAGGAGAAGACCTCCGGTGTCGAAGAAGACCACGCACGATTACGAGAGCCGATTCGCGTACGAGGTCGCGCGCATCCACGCCGCAGCCATCTACTGCTCGGACGGGCGCGTCGGCGAGCACTTCGACGACTTCCTCCAGAACGGCCTCGGGCTGCCCCGCTACGACCGCGTCGCGCTGCCCGGAGGGCCCCGCCTGCCTGGCGGGCATCCCCAGGCACACCTCGAGGAGCAGGGTGTCGTCGACGAGCTCCGCTTCCTGGTGGACGCGCACGAGCTGCAGCGCGTCGTGCTCGTCGCCCACCAGGACTGCGCGTTCTACCGCGCGCGTCTCGAGCTGGCCGACCGGCGCATGGAGCTCGTCCAGTGCGCCGACCTGGTACGCGCCGCCGCCGTCGTCCGCCGGGTGACGGGCCTCGACCGCGTGGAGGCGTAGTTCGCGCGGCTACAGCCCAACGGCCGCGTGGGCTTCGAGGCCGTCGAGGTGTGAGCGGCGCGACCCCGGGGAGCGTCTCCCCGGCACGCGCGGCTCACGCCGCGGCGACCTTGCCCCGGTAGTAGTCGTAGTCGCCTTCGTAGGCGCGCATGGCGCCGTGGTCCACCTCGAAGACCCGGCCCACGAGCGAGCGCAGGAAGTGCCGGTCGTGGCTCACGAGCACGACCGTGCCCGCGAAGCGCTGCAGCGCCTCGAGCAGGATCTCGCGCGAGAGCAGGTCGAGATGGTTCGTGGGCTCGTCGAGCACCAGCAGGTTGTGGGGCTGGGCGAGCAGCGTGGCGAGAACGAGGCGGGTCTTCTCGCCGCCGGAGAGCACCTCGGTCCGCTTTTCGACGTCGTCGCCCTGGAACAGGAACGCGGCCGCGAGCTGACGGATCGCTCCCATGCTCGCCTGGGGCATGGCGTCCTGCAGCGTCTCGAGCACCGTCCGCCCGGCGACGAGCCGCTCCATGGCGTGCTGGCTGAAGTAGCCGACGCCGACGTTCGCGCCCATGCTGGAGATCGCCGCCCGAGGCCGGCGTCTCACCGGCCAGCACCTTGAGAAACGTCGACTTCCCGGCGCCGTTCACCCCGACCACCGCGATCTTGTCCCCGCGTGAGACCGTACCGGAGACCCCGTGGAACACCGGCGTCTCGCGGGTTCCGACCTGGGGGTCGGCGGGCCAGGTCTTCGCGAGACTCCGGAAGGAGACGACGTCGTCACCGCTGCGCGGCGGCGCCGCGAACTCGAAGCGGATCGTCTTGGGATCCGGCGGCGCCTCCACACGCTCGATCTTCT
Source organism: uncultured delta proteobacterium (assembly GCA_963822965.1). Classification (GTDB taxonomy): domain Bacteria; phylum Myxococcota_A; class UBA9160; order UBA9160; family UBA4427; genus JAJDAN01. The sequence goes on along the minus strand of CAWGJT010000014.1, from coordinate 436,557 downwards.
CGAGCTTCTTCACGCGCGACTGCACCTGCGCGGCATGCGAGGCGCGAGCCGCGAAGCGGGCGATGAACTCCTCCTCCTTCGCGAGCATGTCCTGCTGGCGCTTGTGCGCCGCGCGCTGCTGCTCGGCGCGAATCTCGCGCTCGCGCAGGTAGAAGTCGAAGCCGCCGTTGTAGAGGGTGACGGCCTGGTTCGCGACCTCGAGGATGCGCGACACCAGACGATTCATGAACTCCCGGTCGTGGGTCGTGAGCAGCACCGCGCCGCGAAACTCGTTCCGCAGCCACTCCTCCAGCCAGACGATGGACTCGACGTCGAGGTGATTCGTCGGCTCGTCGAGCAGCAGCACGTCGGGGTTCTGGGTGAGGATGCCGGCGAGGGCGATTCGCATCTTCCACCCGCCGCTGAAGCTCTCCACCGGCCGGGCGTGGTCGTCGGGACCGATTCCGAGGCCCGTCAGCACGGTGCGCGCTCGACTCTCGAGCTCGTAGCCGCCTCGATGTTCGAAGGCCTCCATGGCGGTTCCGTAGCGCTCGAGCAACGCGGCCATCTCGTCGTCGACCAGGGGCTCGGCCATGGCGCTCTCCATGGCCCGGATCTCCTCGCCGAGGCGCACGACGTCGGCGGAAGCGCTCATCACCTGGGCGAGCGCGCTGCAGCCGGCCATGTCTCCCACGTCCTGGGAGAAGTACCCGATCACCGTGTTCTTCGCGCACGTGACCTGGCCGGCGTTCGCGTCGTCCTCGCCCGCGATCAATCGGAAGATCGTCGTCTTGCCGGCGCCGTTGGGGCCCACGAGCCCGGTGCGGGCACCGGGGAGGATCTGGAAGCTGGCGTCGCGAAAGAGCACGCGCGAGCCCTGCTGCTTGGTGACGTGGGTCAGGTGGATCATTCGGGTTCCGGCGAGGTTCGGGGGCGGATGCGGGCAATCCCGATCCGATCGATCGGCCGCCCGGAACGGGGAAGAAGCGGGATCGGGTCAGCCTTGCTGCACGCCGGCTCGGAGGCGGGCGATCACCTCGGGCTTCGCGCGGAGGCGCAGGTGCGTGCCGAGCTCATCGTGGTCTTCGGCGACGACGTGACAGGCGGAGTAGGCCTCGCCCACCCACCTCTGGCGCGCATAGGGGACGACGAGCTCCTCCTCCACCATGTCGCGCTCGAAGAAGCCGAGGATGCGCGCGTGCAGGCTCGCGACGTCGCCCGCGTCGCGGACGGAGAGCACCATCGCGTCCGGCCAGGCATCGGTCAGGCGCTCGCGCTCCGCATCCGTGAGCCGGTCGGCCTTGTTGAGAACCAGCAGTCGGGGCCGGTCGTCCGCTCCGATCTCGTCGAGGAGCGCGTTCGTGACCTGCATGTGCGCGGGAAACGCCGGGTCCGAGGCGTCGACCACGTGGACGAGCAGGTCGCACTCCTTCGCCTCGTCCAGGGTCGAGCGGAAGCTCGCCACCAGGTCGTGGGGCAGCTTCTTGATGAAGCCGACCGTGTCGGAGACGAGGATGCGCGGCACGGTCTCGGGATGCAGGGTGCGGACGGTCGTGTCGAGCGTCGCGAAGAGCTCGTCCCGCACCAGAACGCCGCTTCCGGTGAGCGCGCGCATCCACGACGACTTGCCCGCGTTCGTGTAGCCGACGAGAGCCACCCGGGGCTGGTCGCTGCGGCGCTTGCGGCGGGTGCCGGACGTACGCTCGATGCCGGCCAGCTCGAGGCGCAGCTCGGCGATGCGATCGCGAACCTTGCGACGATCGAGCTCGAGGTGGCTCTCGCCCGCGCCGCGGCCGCCGATCCCCCCGCCCTGCCGGTCCCGGCCACCCCCCGTCTCGCGCAGCCGCGGCGTGAGGTAGTTCAGGCGGGCGATCTCCACCTGCAGCCGCGCCTCGCGGCTGCGCGCGTGTCGCTGGAAGATGGCGAGGATGACGGCGGTCCGGTCGAGCACCGTGGCGCCGGCGGCGCGCTCGAGATTGCGCAGCTGCGACGGGGAGAGGTCGTGGTCGACGAGCACCGTGTCGGCGCGGAGCGCGGAGTCCGCCTCGTCCCCCTCCTCCCCGGCCGCGCTCCCCGCCCCGGCCTCCCCCTCGGCGTCCTCTTCCGCGTCCTCCGAAGCCTCGGCGTCGAGGGAATCGCTCGTGTCCTCCTCCCCGCGAGCGCGCCGGGCGCCGGGCGGGCCCTGGGGCACGATGCCCGAGCCCCCGGTGAAGCGGGCCAGCTCGCGCAGCTTGCCGGCGCCCACCACCGAGCCGGGTGCGAGGCGCGAACGCCGCTGGGTCACCCGGCCGACGACCTCGATGCCGAGCGTCCGGGCGAGGCGGCGCAGCTCTCCCAGCGACGAGGCGAAGTCGTCGTCGCTCGCGTCCGGGAGCTGGACGCCGAGCAGAACGGCACGCGGTGTTCGAGGGGTGGGAGCCTGCACCTCGGGATCATGGTGGCCGTGTGCTCGCTCCGCAAGCTCTCCCGCCGGCACCCGCGAGCCGTGGCGAGAAAGGCGCCCCGGAGTATGCTGCCGCCGTGACCGCGCTTCCCGGGCCCCAGAGACCGACGGACCACACCCTCCCCCCGGCGGTGCCGGCGTTTCCCGCCTTCGCCCGCGCCGCCGGATGACCCGGTGAAGCTCCGCCGCCGGACGGTGGGATGGGGGCTCACGATCTACTGGATCGTGACGTGGAGCGCCGTCGTCTTCCAGATCGACCGCTTCCCGCTCAGCTGGGTGCCCATGTACAGCCGGTACCGGCCCAGCGACCGGATCGAGGTACGGGGCGCAGACCGGGAGGCCACGAAGCGCGGCTTCCGCGTCACCCAGCAAGACGGCACGGTGGCCTACGTGACCCGGGCCGACCTGAACATCGCGAAGCGTCACTTCCGCCGCCTCTACCGGCAGCGGCTCTTCGGACAGAATCCCGCGGACCAGTGGCCCTACCGGGTGCTGCGCAGCCTGAATCGCACCCTCGGGCGTTCTCCCGGCGATCCGGACTTCATCGTGAAGGTGGAATCGGAGGCCGAGTTCTGGTGGGCGCGCAAGTCGGACCTGGAGGTGGAGAAACGCGTCCTCCGCCGCTCCGAGCACGAGTGGCGCACCGAATACGACGAGCGCTGGAAGCGTGAAGGCAGCTGATTTCGTCTACCGGGGCTTCCAGGCCGAGAGCCTGGGCCTGCTGCGCATCTACTTCGGATGCGGGCTGCTGGCCTTCCACGTCTCGCAGTTTGCCGATCTCGTCTTCGCGCTCGATCCGTTCGGGGTCTCGTTCCGCTTCACGAGACCCATCTGGTACTTCGAGCTCCTCGGCATCCACGATCACGTCCCGCTGCTGACCCCCATCGTCTTCGTGCTCCTGCTGGTGGCGACGTTGGCCATGATCTTCGGGCGCTTCACCTACAGCGCCATCCTCGCCGTGATCCTCTGCATCTTCTACCTGAAGGGGGTGCGTGACAGCTTCGCCGGAGACGTCCACCACCGATACCTGATGCCCGTGCACATGCTCTTCCTGCTGCTCGTGTCCCGCTGCGGCGACGTCCACTCCGTGGACGCCCGCAGGCGGAAGCCTGCCCCGCTGGCGGAGTGGGAGGCGAGCTGGCCGATCAAGACCATGCAGCTCTACGTCGCGAGCTTCTACTTCTGGGCGGTGATCGCGAAGCTGCGCATGTCGGGCTTCGCCTGGTTCGAAGGCGGCGCCAAGATCCAGGAGATCCTGTACGAGCGCGCGACCCTGCGCGGCGTGGAGCTGGGGCATCTCGCCGTCGATCCCCTGGCCTTGGGGCTGGCGCGCTCGCCGCTGCTCCTCGACGTGCTCGGATGGTTCACGTTCGCAATGGAAGCCGGCTTCCCCCTCATCCTGCTCATTCGCGACTGGCGCTGGCGGCTCGTCTTCCTGCTGGTGGTGGCGGGCTTCCACGTCGCGAACTTCGTGCTGCTCGGCGTGATGTTCCTGATGATCCCGATCGTCTTCCTGGTCTTCTTCGACCTCGTCCCGGTGCACGCCTGGCTGCTCGGGCGGCTGCGGCGCCCAGCCGCCGGGTCCTGAGCGCCACCCGAGCACCGGGCTTCGACCCGGGGCGATCGCGACGGCGGCCTACGCGCCCCGCACCGCCGCCGGCAGACGGGGATCACCCCGGCCGTACCAGTGGGACCGGAACACGACCGGGGTCGGGCCGAAGACGGTGTCCGCCAGGTGCGGGTTCACCCACTCCCAGACGGTCTCGCCGCCGGGGGTCACCTGGAAGAGCCGCCCCGTCGCCGCCTCGGTGATGAACGTGTTGCCGTTCGGAAGACGCTGGGCACCCCCCGCCATGAAGGACTGGAAGGCGAGGATGGTCCGATCCACGTACTGCCACACGATCTCGTCGGTTCCGGGATCCACCTCGACCACCCGCGCGAAGCCGGGCGCCCGCGCGCGATGGACGCCGTTGTCGAAGAGCAGGATGTGCCCGTTCTCGAGCTCCCGGGCGTCGTGCTGGTGCGAGGTCATCCCGGGGCCCCAGGACCAGAGCACCGCGCCGCTCTGCCGATCGAGCTTGGCCACGGTGCTCGTCATCCGGAAGCTCACGAGCCAGCTCCCGTCGCGCATGACCCGGATCGAGTTGCCGTGGGTCCACTCCTTCCGCGGGTCGAGCGGACACAGGATCTGCGTCTCGGGGTCCAGGTGGTCCGCCGCGCGCCACACCGTCTCCCGGCTGCCGTCTCGACCGATGTGCTCGATGGTGTCGCCCCAGATACGTTCCGGATCGTCTTCGTGGGGACAGCCGCCGCGGATGGCCTGGCTCAGCTCGCGGGAGAGGGGCTCGAAGCCCAGCGCGTGGTAGCTCCCGTCGTCCAGTCGCCATACGTCGTGGTGGAGCAGGTCGCCGTCGTACTTCCAGACGACCGCGCCGTCGGGGTCGATCTCCACGATCCCGAAGATCTCGCCGTTGGCGATCTTCGGCGGCGCCTTGGGATCACCGCCCACGAGACCCAGCAGGGAGCCGTCGGAGAGGAGCCTCGCGTACGACAGCCCGGCCGGCGCGGGCCAGCGGTGGACCGTCTCCCCCGCCCCGTCGACGAGCAGGACCCGATCTCCCTGGGGCACGAGGGCGTAGCCGTCGTACGCCTGGTCGGCGTCTCGATACACGAGACCGGTGGGGCGGTTGCGGATCCAGGCCATGGCTGCGCTCCGGCGGGGGGGCGAAGCCTAGTTCGGATGCTGGCGGAAGTCCCCCGCCCGCGTCAAGCGCCCTTGCGTCGCTCTCCTGCCGCGCCCTGGCATAGACTGGACGGGTGACGCCGCCGCTCAACCGCCGAGCGTTCCTGCGACTCACCGGCGACTTCGCGCTGCTGGCCGGGATGCCCGGCACGGCGCTCGCGAAGATCCTCGACGACCGCGCCGCCCGGCCCGAGGGCGCCGGGGTGTTCCTCTCCTCCCCGCGCCTGCGAGTCCTGCGGGCGCTGTGCGCCCACTGGATTCCCGGCCCGCCGGACGACCCGGACCCGGGCGCCGCCGAGGCGGGCGTGGCGGACTACATCGACCTGCTCCTGGGCGCCTTCCTGCTGGAGCAGCCGCACATCTTCGCCGGCGGACCCTTCAGCAACCGCGACGGCGGCGGTCCCGACTACTTCCGGAACTGGATCCGTCTCGACGCCCTCGAGGAGCGGGTGTGGCGGACGCGCATCGAGGGAAGCCGCGGCCTGCCCGAACGCGAGTGGAACGGACCGGTACGCGGCTGGCAGGCGATCTACGTCTCGGGGCTCGATGCGCTGGACGCCTCGGCCCGGCGCTGGCTGCGCGCGCCCTTCGCGGAGCTCGGATACACGGGCCGCAGCCTCGCACTGGGTTGGCTCCCGGGCGGGCCCGACGACGCATTTCTCGAGCTGGCCTTCCGCCACACGCTGCAGGGGATGTACGGAGCGCCGGAGTACGGTGGCAACCGCGAGCGCGTGGGCTGGGCGTACACCCGTTGGCCCGGTGACCATCAGCCGCGCGCCTGGGCCCGCGCCGAGATCGCGAGCCCCGACCCGGACCAGGCGGAAGCGGTGGCCCGGGCCCGCGCGCGCGCCCGCGAGGTGCTGGGGCTTCCCGTCGAGGAGCCGGGCGATGCCTAGGGGCGCCACCCACGACGAAGTCCCGGGTCGCGGCTCCGCCGCAACGGGAGCCGAGCGGGCTCCCTCCGCTAGCGGTCACGTCGTGGTGATCGGCTCGGGAGCCGGCGGCGCCACGGCGGCCTGGGTGCTGGCCGAGGCCGGCTTCGAGGTCACGGTGCTCGAGAAGGGGCGCAACCACTTCCGCGGTCTCGGCAGTGCGAGCGGCCTCGGGCTGCCCGAGTTCGGCGGCGACGAGATCCGCGAGGCGCGCGGGTGGCCGGGGATGGACGCCTTCGCCGAGCCACGCACCCTGCGCAGCCGGGAACAGGAGCTCGAGGGCGTCGCGCGAAGCTTCACGGGCGACGTCAACCTGCTGCCCGCGACCGTGGGCGGCGGCACCACCCACTGGGACGCCAAGACGCCCCGGTTCTTCCGGCTCGACTTCGCGCTGCGCTCCCGCCTGGGCCCGGTGGACGACGCCGACGTCGTGGACTGGCCGTTCGGCTACGAAGAGCTCGCCCCGTGGTACGAGCGCTGCGAGCAGCTGCTCGGGGTGGCGGGCGACCTCGAGGCGACGCCCGCCTTCGCCCGGGCCGAGGCGCCCCGCGGACCCTATCCGCTGCCCCCCAACCCGCCCATGTACTCGGCGCTCGTCTTCCGGGAGGCCGCGGCGCGCCTCGGCTACGAGGTGCATCCCGCCCCGGAGGCGATCAACTCGCGCGTCTACGACGACCGGCCGGTCTGCCACAACTGCGGCTACTGCTCGCGCTACGGCTGCCCCATCAACGCGCGGGCGGGTGCGGCCGTCACCTTCCTGCACCGGGCGATGCGGGCGGGCGCGCGGCTGGTGACCCGCGCCATGGTGACACGGATCGTCACGGATGCGTCTGGACGCGCCGCCCGGGTGGAGTACCTGGCGGGAGACCAGCTGGAGCCCGCGGCCATCGACGCCGACCACGTCGTCCTGGCCGCCTCGGCCGTGGAGAGCGCACGCCTGGCGCTGCTGTCCACCGGTGCTCGCCACCCGCGCGGTCTCGGAAACCGCAGCGGCCGGGTGGGCCGCACCCTGTGCTTCCACGCCTCCACCTTCGCGGCCGCGGTCATGCCCCAGCGCCTGCATCCCCACCGCGGCCGTGCCGCCAGCCACTTCATGCTCGAACCCTGCGTCCCCACGCGTGACTGGGCGGGCTGGTCCGGCGTGCCCTGGCTGCGGGGCGGCGTCGTGGAGGTGGGCGGATCCCCCAACCTGCTGGACGAGGCGAACACCTACGACGAGATCCCCTTCCTGCGCCGCGCCAACCACAAGGATCTGATGCGCATCCTCGCCCCTGCGCGACCGCCTGCTGGGCATGCAGATGCTGGGGGAGGACCTGCCCCAGCTCGGCAACCGCGTGGACCTCGACCCCGACGTGCGCGACGTCTACGGCCTGCCCGTGGCGCGGGTCACCTATTCGCTGCACCGCCACGAGCGGCTGGCGTCGATGTACTGGGGGCTGCGCCTGCGCAGGATCTGCCGGGCGACGGGCGCCGACCACGCGTTCTTCTACCCGGCGGGCGTCGGTCTCGTCCGCTCGGAGGTGGCCGTCAACACGCGGCACCAGTCGGGCACCCTGCGCATGGGCAACGACCCGGACCAATCGGTCGTGGACCCCTTCGGCCGCATGCACGACGCCCCGAACGTCGTGGTCTGCGACGGATCGGTCTTCCCCACCTCGGGCGCCTTCAATCCGACGCTCACGATCATGGCGGTGGCGCTCCGCAACGCGACCGCCCTCGCCCACGGCGAAGCCGCCGCGCGAGCCGCGCATCGGAGCTGGCCCTGATCCGTCCGGGCGCGTGCTACCAGCCCCGCTCCTCGAGGAGGACGAAGAGGCGCTCGCCTTCCTCGGCGGCCCGAACGGCATCCCGCAGGTCGCCGAGGCAGGTGACGAGCTCGTAGAGGTCGGCGTCCAGGCTCGTCTCGTCGTGCTTCTGCCACCGCTCCGCCGCGTCGTCGATCTCGGCGTCGTCGAGCCCGCCGATCTTCCGGGTGAGATCCCGGCCCAGGTCCCAGACGGGAAACGACCGGCAGGTCGCGTCGCAGAGGGGACGGGGGCCCGTCCTCACCTCGAGCACGTGGCCGAGACCGGCCAGCGGAGACGGCTCCTCGACGCGCAGCGCTTCGGTCGCGGGCTCGCAGGACAGGTCGTGGCTCGAGGTGACGCCCAGGGCATCCTCGCGCCGCGCCAGGAAGAAGAATGCGTGCATGCGCCTTCTATCGGCGCGACGGCGAGGATCTTCAGCGCGACGCGCATCCATCGCGGCGTCACGGCTTCAGGGCGCTCGCGAGGGCTCGGCCGGGGGGTCCGACCCGGCGGGAGCGTCCGCGCCCCAGATCTCCTGCAGGCGGCGGTCCCGGCCGCAGCTCCAGCGGTAGTATCGGTAGCGGACCGGATTCTTCTCGTGATAGCGCTGGTGGTACTCCTCCGCCGGCCAGAACGGCCCGGCTGGCACGATCTCGGTCACGATCGGCCCCGGCAGCCGACCCGACTGCTCGAGCGCCCGCTTCGACGCCTCGGCCAGGCGGCGCTGGGTCTCGTCGTGATAGAAGATGGCGGTGCGATACTGCCGCCCGTGGTCGCAGAACTGCGCGTCCCGGGTGAGGGGGTCGATGTCGTGCCAGAAGACGTCGAGAAGCTGCTCGTAGCGGATCTGCTTCGGGTCGTAGACGACGTCGATCGCCTCGGCATGCCCGGTTCCGCCGGCGGAGACCTGCTCGTAGGTCGGGTGGGCCAGCGAGCCTCCCGTGTACCCGACGGTCGTGTCCACGACGCCGGGAAGGTTCTCGAAGGGGGGCTGCATGCACCAGAAGCAGCCGCCGGCGAAGGTGGCATGGGCGGCGGTCGCGGAGGCGGAGGCGGCGGTCGCGGAGGCGGAGGCGGCGGTCGCGGAGGCGGCGGAAGCGGTCGCGGAGGCCACCTCGTCACCCCGAACGGCAAGCGAGCCGAGGCTCGAGGCAAGCACCAGGACCGGCAGGATTCGTCGCACGAAGCCTGTGATGCCCCCTCGTGCCCACGGTTTCGCGCCGTCTCCGCAGGGCGTCGCGGAGCCCGCCGCGGCGACTCGCTCCCGGCCGCGGACCGCCCCCACTACTCGCCGGTGTAGACGGGCTTGCGCTTCTCCGCGAAGGCGCGCGGGCCTTCCCGGGCGTCCCGGGTCGCGAAGACGGGGCCGCCGATCTCCAGCTCCTTCGCCAGGGCGTCGGCCTCGCTGTAGCTCTCGTCGATCTCGCGCAGCATGCGCATCAGCGCGCGGATCGAGAGCGGCGCGTTCTCGCAGATCACCGCTGCGATCTCCTTCGCCTCGGCCAGCGCGTGGCCCCTCGGTACCACGCGGCCGATGAGACCGAAATCGAGGGCCTCCTGCGCGGTGACGTGGCGTGCCGTCAGCAGGATCTCGGCCGCCAGCGTGTAGGGGATCTGGCGGCGCAGGCGCACGCTGCTGCCGCCCAGCGGAAAGAGCCCGCGCTTCGCCTCCGTGACGCCGAAGGTCGCGTCCACGGCGGCCACCCGGATGTCGGTGCCCTGCAGGATCTCGGTACCGCCCGCCACCGCGAAGCCCTCGACCGCCGCGATGATGGGCTTCATCGGCCGGTTGTGGCGAAGCAGCGCCTGCCAGTGCAGGTCCGGCACCTCGGCCATCAGCTTCTGGAACTCCTCGTCCCGCTCGCCGCCTCCCATCGCCTTCAGGTCGGCGCCGGCGCAGAAGACGTCGCCGCGACCGGTCAGGATGGCGACGCGCAGCTCGGGATCGTCGTCGAGCAGGCGCCAGGCCCGGTACATGCCCGCCAGCATCCCGCTGGAGAGGGCGTTCTTCGCCTCCGGGCGATTCAGGGTGACGGTCAGCACGTGGCCTTCGCGTTCGACCAGGCAGTGTTCGGGATTCAACAGGGGCTCCTCTTCAGCGCATCTCGTAGTCTTCGAGCCGCGGGGCGCTCATCTCCTCACGAAAGCGGTCGAAGGTGAACGGCCAAGCGGTCGGCAGGCCGTCGCCGTCCAGATACCAGCTCTTGCAGCCGGTGTTCCAGATGGTCGTCTGCGCCGCCTGCTTGCGTTCGGCGTCGAAGCGCTGCATCGCGGCCCGCGACGCGCAGATCTCGGAGCAGGCACCGGTTCGAACGCGCTCCACCAGCTGCAGGACGTACTCGAGCTGCAGCTCCGCAACGTCGATCAGGGAGAAGTTCCCAACGGGGGAGTTCGGGCCGTTCAGCATGAAGAAGTTGGGGAAGTCGGGGACCGAGAGCGCCATGTAGGCGAACGGCCCGTCCTGCCACACGGCGTCCAGGACCGCGCCGTCCCGCCCGATCACCTCCATGGGCCGCACGAAGCGATCGACCTGGAAGCCCGTGGCCAGCACCAGCACGTCGAGCTCGTGGAGCCGCCCGTCCCGGGTCCGCACGCCGGATTTCTCGACCCGCTCGATGGGCTCCGTCACCAGCTTCGCGTTGGGCCGCTGGATGGCTTCGTAGAAGTTCTCGGACATGATCAAGCGCTTGCAGGCCGCCCGGTAGCTGGGGCGGAGCTTCTCCCGCAGCTCCGGGTCCGCGACGCTCTTCTCGAGATTCGACACGCACAGGTCGTGGATCGCCTTCAGCAGGGGAGACTTCTCGTCGACGAGAACGTTGGCGAAGCCGTCGGTGAACGCCCGGGAGATCTGCTCCCGGATCTCCCGCATCGCCTCGGGCCGCCTGCGGAACTCGGCCTTCTCCTCCCCGCTGTACGGCGGGTTCTCGACGGGCGTGATCCACTGGGCGGTGCGCTGGAACATCGTGAGCTCGGCGACCTGGTCGACGAGGGCCGACACGATCTGGATCGCGCTCGAGCCGGTTCCGATCACGCCGACGCGCTTGCCGGCGAGCGCCACCCCGTGGTCCCAGCGCGCGCTGTGGAAGCAGGCCCCCTCGAAGACGTCCAGGCCCTCGATGTCGGGATGGCGGGGGTGGTGCAGGACCCCCGTCGCGGCGATGACGAAGTCGGCCTCGTCCGTGGATCCGTCGGACAGTCTCGATCCGCCAGCGACCGCCCTCGAACGCGCAGCGCGTCACCTCCTGGCCGAAGCGGATGCGCGAGTCCACCCCGTAGCGGCGGGCGACGTCCTCGAAGTAGGCCTGGATCTCGGGCCCCGGCGAGAAGCGATGGCTCCACTCGGGGTTCGGCTCGAAGGAGTAGCTGTAGAAGTGCGAGGGCACGTCGCAGGCGATGCCCGGGTAGGTGTTCTCGCGCCAGGTTCCGCCGAGGCGGTCGGCCTTCTCGTAGATCACGAAGTTCTCGAGGCCGGCCGCCTCGAGCTTGATCGCGCTCGAGGATCCCGGACATGCCGGCACCGATGATGACGACGCGGAGGTCGCGGCCCTTCGAGGTTGCGGCGGTCGCTGCGAGCTCTGTGGTCATGCGTCTCCCCGGAAGGCGTGGGGGTCGAGAGTAGTCGCCCATCGCGCAGCGAGTCCAGCGAAACTACTGTTCCGTTCCAGGGGTTGCCTGTCGATCGCGGCGGGGGCTCGCCCGCGTGCCCATCCGTACCGGGGAACGCCAGGGGCTCCGCGTGAGGGAAGACCGAGGAAAGACCATGGGAACCGAGGAGTCCGCACCCGTCATCGCCGGCGTCGGCCAGTGGCTGCAGCGGGAGGACGATCCCCGGACGGCGGCCGAGCCCCTCGAGATGATGGTCACCGCGCTGCAACAGGCGGGGGAGGACGCCGGCGCGCCGGGGCTGCTGCAGCGGGCGGATTCGATCTACGTGGTCCGCGGCGCGTGGCGCTACGGCGATCCCGGCCGCGAGATCGGACGTCGGCTCGGTGCGGCGCCCCGAGAGACCGTGGGCACCCCGTACGGCGGCAACTTCGCCCACGCCTGTGTGATCGACGCCGCACGCGAGGTCCAGGCAGGCCGTCTCGACGTCGCCCTCGTCGTCGGAGCCGAGAACGGCCGCAGCCAGGGACAGGCCCAGCGGCAGGGCATCGAGCTGCGGGAGAGCGAGGTGCCCGGCAGCCCGGATCGGCGGATCGCCGAGGACAAGGCGATCTTCCACGAAGCCGAGCTCGCGCGCGGGATGAACAGCGCGAGCGACGTCTTCGCCGTGATCGAGAGCGCGATCCGCTTCGCCAGGGGGGAGCCTCTCGACGCACACGCTCGACGGATCGCGGCGCTGTGGGCGGGCTTCAACGCGGTGGCCTGCGACAATCCCCACGCGTGGATCCGCCGGCCCTGCTCGGCCGAGGAGATCGGCCGGGCTTCGCCCGACAACCCGATGATCTCGTACCCCTACACGCGGCTCCTGAACGCCAACGCCCGGGTGGACATGGCGGCCGCGGTCATCGTCTGCTCGCAGGGCGCCGCACGCCGCGCCGGCGTGCCGGCAGAGAAGCTCGTCTTCCCGCAGGCGGCCACGGAGGCGAACGACAGCGAGTTCCTGTCCACCCGCTACGAGCTGCACCGCTCGCCCGCGGTGCGCATCGCGGGCGCGCGCGTCCTCGAGCTCGCGGGAAGGACCCTGGATCGGATCGACCACCTGGATCTCTACAGCTGCTTTCCCTCCGCGGTGCAGGTCGCGGCGGCGGAGCTCGGCGTTCCCGAAGGCCGGCCGCTCACCGTCACGGGGGGACTCACGTTCGGGGGCGGCCCGCTCAACAGCTACACGCTGCACGCGGTGGCGCGCATGACGGAAGTCGTGCGGGAGAAGCGGGGCTCGATGGGGCTGGTGCACGGCAACGGCGGCTGGCTCGCCAAGCACGCCTTCGGGATCTACTCGACGGAGCCGCCGGCGGAAGGATTCCGCTGGGAGAGCCTGCAGCAGCAGGCCGACGCATTCCCTCGCCGCGAGGCCCTGGTCGACTGGCAGGGCCCCGTGGGCCTCGAGGCGTACACGGTGGCCCACCGGAAGGGTGAGCCACATCTCGCCCATGCGGCGTGCCTGACGCAAGACGGAAGGCGGACCTGGGCGACGACCCGGGAGCCCGCGCTGCTGGAGGCCATGATGCGCGAGGAGTTCTGCGGCAGGAAGGGACGCATCGACGGCCGCGGCAAGCTGTCCGTCGGTCGGCCCTGAGCCGTGCGCCAGCGGCTGCCGGACCGAAAACGGGACGTCGCGATGACGGCAGAGGCTCGGCCCGGGGCAGCAGCCTGTCGCCGACGGCGCGGGCAGCGCCGCGCCACGGCAGCGCCCGCTGCCCAACGGGTCGCCGCCGACCTACCATGCACCCCTTTCGGGGGCCGGCGGTTCGCGGTCGAGCACCATCGCCCTCGGGAGGCTGCCACGGAGCGTGGCCAGGGGGGCAAGATGAACATTTTCGCTGCGGCGAGCCTGATCGCCGCGTTGGTGCTCGGGGGCTGCGCGCAAGCCGACGCGGTGCCCACCGAGATGGATCCCGTATCGCCCGGGCCCGTCTCCGCAGAGCCCGCGCCGGCACCCGCACCGACCCCGCCGCCGGCATCCGCGAATCCCAGCCCCTGGCCGCGCGCCTTCCAGCTCGCCGACGCCCGGCTGACCGTCTACCAGCCGCAGGTGGAGGACTGGAAGGGAAACCAGCTCTTCTTCCGCTGCGCGGTCGCCGTCCTGCCGACCGGCGCCAAGGACGAGATCTTCGGCGTGATCTGGGGGCAGGCACGAACGCAGGTGGACCGCGTGACCCGCAGTGTGACCCTCGAAGACGTGACCCTGTCGCGCAGCACCTTCCCGACCCTTCGAGACGAGGGAGCCGCGTATCGCGGCGAGCTGCAGAAGCAGGTGGCGAAGAACGTGCAGACGGTCTCGCTCGATCGGCTCGAGGCGTCGCTCACCGCGGCGGGCGTCCTGAAGGCCAGCTCCGTCGAGGTACGGAACGCGCCGCCCCACATCCTGGTGAGCTACAGCCCCGCCATCCTCATCCCCATCAGCGGCGATCCCGTCTGGCGACGCATTCCCGACAGCGACTTCGAGCGCGTGCTCAACACGCGGGCCGCCATCCTGCGGAAGACCGGAGAGAATGCCCTCTACCTGCACGTCTACGACGGCTGGCTCTCGACGAACTCCCTCGCCGGACCCTGGACGGAGCCCCTCATCGTCCCGCCGGGCCTCGACGACGTGCTGGCCGGCCTGGTCAAGCAGGGACAGGTGGACGCCCTCGACGGAGACCACGTGAAGCCGAAGCCGTCCCTCGAGAACGGCGCCCCCACGATCTACACCAGCACGAAGCCCGCGGAGCTGATCGTCTTCAAGGGCCAGCCCGATCTCCAGCCGGTCACCGACACGAACCTGCTGTGGGCCAGCAACACGACCGCCGACGTGCTCGTCGACACGACGGACAACGACTACTTCGTGCTACTCGCGGGTCGTTGGTACACCGGAGCGACCCTCGACGGACCGTGGAAGTACGTGGCGAGCCGCGACCTGCCGCCGGACTTCCGCAAGATCCCTCCCGGCTCGCCCGCCGGGCTCGTGCTGGCCTCCGTGGCCGGCACGCCCCAGGCGAAGGAAGCCCTGATCGAGAACTCGATTCCGCAGACGGCGACCGTCTCCCTCGAGAACGGCCCCACCTTCACGCCGGTCTACGACGGCGCGCCGAAGCTCGCGCCGATCCAGGGCACACCGCTCCACTACGTGGTGAACGCGGCCACGCCGACGATCCGCGTCGACGAGAACACCTGGTACGCGCTGCGGGCCGGCGTCTGGTTCGTCGCCACGGCCGCCGAGGGCCCGTGGACGGTCGCGTCGACGGTACCGGCCGTGATCTACACCATCCCCACCAGCTCGCCCCTGCACTACGTGACCTACGTGCAGATCTACGGGTCGGGACCCGGGGTCGTCTACGAGGGCTACTCGCCGGGCTACCTGGGAACCGCCGTGGACGCCGACGGCGTCGTGGTGTACGGGACCGGCTACACCTACGACCCCTGGATCGGCAGCGTCTACTACGCGCCGCCTTCGACCTGGAGCATCGAGGCGCAGCCCGTCTACAACCCGGCGACGGGCTGGACCTACGGCTTCGCCCTCGGCCTGACGACCGCGGCCATGATGGACGCCTGGGCCTACCCGGCCTACTACACCTCCTACTACCACGGCTACGGATGCTGCGCAGCGGCAAGCGCCAACGTCTACGGGCACTGGGGCAACACGGTGACGGCGGGCACGCGCACCGTGTACGAGAATTCCTCGGGCACCGTGGGAGAGAAGGCGACCGGCTCGTATACGAACTACCGCACGGGCACCACCGGCACCTACTCGGCCAACCGCAGCGTCAACCCCTATACGGGGCAGGCGCAGCGCGGCTACCACCGCTCCTTCGACACCGCGGGCGGCACGACCGGGAACGTGACCCGCGAGGGCACCTACGACGCGAAGACGGGAGAGCGCGGCTACACCTCCAGCGCGGCCGCCAAGGGACCGGGCGGCAGCTCCGTGAGTCGCGACGTGGACGCGTCCTGGGGTGCCCAGGGAGCCTCGGTCCAGCGCTCGACCACGGTCGACAACGCGAACACGGGCCAGACCCATACTTTCAAATCGGGCTCCGGCGGCTTCAACTCGGGCTCAGGCGGCAACGACCACTACGCCAGCGCCGACGGTCAGGTCTTCAGGAACGAGGGCGGCAGCTGGCAGCAGAATGCGGGTGGCGGCTGGAAGAGCGCGGCCGGGGACACGTCCTGGGCCGATGCCGAGCAGCAGGCGCGCAGCCAGGGTCAGAGCCGGGCGGGCAGCTTCCAGGGCGGGGGCGTCGGCGGCGGCGCGGGCGGCCTTGGCGGCGGTGCGGGAGGCTTCGGGGGCGGCGGCTTCGGCGGCCGCTTTGGCGGAGGGGGCTTCGGAGATCGCTTCGGGGAAGGCGGCGGAGGCTTCGGCGGAGGTCGGGGC
Source organism: uncultured delta proteobacterium (assembly GCA_963822965.1). Lineage (GTDB taxonomy): Bacteria > Myxococcota_A > UBA9160 > UBA9160 > UBA4427 > JAJDAN01. The sequence continues at coordinate 420,659 of CAWGJT010000014.1, read as the reverse complement.
GGCTTCGGGGGAGGCGGCTTCGGCGGCGGTCGCGGAGGTCGGCGCTAGCTGAACCTTGCGGCGCTGGATGTGGACGAGAGCTCGAAACGGCCCGTGCGGCCGGCCTTGGAGGATGACGATGGGTTTCACTGGCGACACGAAGACGACGACCTGGCGCGTGGGCTCGAGCGCCCTTCTGCTCATCTGGGTCTCGTTCGCCGGAGCGGCGCTGGCGGCGCCCGACGCGAGCACGAAGGCGGGCCCGATCATTCCGCTGCCTCCCGACGTCGCCAAGGATCTCGAGGTCTTCGGAGAAGGAGTCGTGGGCAAGGCCGTCCCGGCGCCTCCGCTCGAAGACCTGGAGCACTACCTCAACATCGGACCGGGGCAATGGAAGTACAAGATCGTCTCCGGCAAGGACGGCAAGAACGTCCGGGTCGAGTCGTACACCGCCATCCCCGATTCGACGGGCGACAAGGCCTGGAAGCGCGCCATCGGCGACGAGTACAACGAGTACGTGCGCATGCACCCGGACGGAAGCTTCGTCAAGTATGCGGAGGACGACATCGACGTCGGCTACGGCGCCGACATCGTCCCCGGCGTCCTGGTGCCGGTCGGCATGAAGCCGGGAGAGACGAAGACGATCGAGAGCCAGATCCGCGCCTTCAAGATGAAGGACCCGGACAAGATCGAGTACACCGGCAAGATCACCACGCGGCTGACCTACGTGGGGGCCTACCAGGTGACGACGCCGGCGGGCACCTGGCCCGCCTCGCTCATCCGCAACGACTTCGAGGTCCACATCGGGCCCGCGAACGTCAAGGACACGATCTACGCCTTCTACGCCGGGGGCGTGGGCAAAGTGGCCGAGATCGAGGCGATGAACATCTCGGCGCTCTTCGTCTACCACTCCAACGAGAAGACCGTGAAGGTGCTCTCCGAGCTGCCCGTGCGGACGAAGTGACGTCGCGGCCCGGAAGGGCCGCTCTGCACCCGAACGCTCCCTCCGGCTCGCCCGCGCCCCGGGCGCCTCAGTGGCCGCCGTGGAAGAGGCGGTGGAAGAAATCGTGGCGCTTCGCCTCGACGGCGGACGCCTGGGTCGCGTCCTTGCTCGGCTCTTCGTCCTGCTTGGCGGCCTTCTCGTCCTTGCCGCCGTAGTGGAAGAAGCGGGCCAGCCGCGATTCCCCACTGCTCTTCTTGGCCGCCTCCACCGGGGCCTCGCCGGGCGGCCCCCGCCAGAGGAGCGGCTTCCAGGCGAGCCACTCGTCCTTGACGTCCTCGTGCAACAGGAAGACCGAGCCCGCCTTCACCCGATCGCCCGGCGGGTCCGGGGTCGCGAAGGCCACACCGCCCCTCAGGATCGACCCCACGGATTCCGTATGGACCTCGAGGCCGTGCCAGCCGAGGTGGGCGGAGATTCCGCTGGCGTTCCAGAAGACCGAGTTGCTGCGAACCAGCGTCTCGTAGCGCGGCTCGATGTTCAGGCCGATGCGCACGCGCCGCGAGTCCTTGTCGAGCTGCTTGGAGATCACCGCACCGACGGGAAGCTCGCGGTAGAAGACCGGGTCGTCCACGGCGAGCGAGCCCAGCCGGGCGCCTTCGACGAAGACGCGCAAGCCGCCGTAGCGCATGGGATAGGTGTCGAGATCCGCGCTCGACGGGTGGAGCCAGAAGTGCGCGCCCGCCTTCGCGGGAGGTGAGCCCTCGCCCGCGGGCGAGTCGAACGCGATTCCTCCGGACAGGATCGAGTCCAGCGATTCGACCTGCACGTCCAGGTGCCCGAGCCCACCGAGAACCTGGATCCCGCCGGCATTCCAGAAACGGCTGTCCTCGCGCAGGAGGTCCGCATGCTCCTTGGGGAAATACAGCTGGATGCGGACGCCGGTGCCGTCCTTGTCGAGCTCGTGCCGCTCGACCGACCCCACCTGGATCTGACGGAAGTAGACGGGAGAGCCGATGCCGAGGGAGTAGAGCTTGTCGGCGTGGAGATCGACCCTGAGGCCGGGCGCGTCGGGGGGCTCGAGGGGCGGGGCGTCGAGCCCGGTGAAGTCCCGTTCGGGTGGGCCGTCGGCCGGACCGGGGCGCAGGGTGATGTACGCGCCGGACAGGATGGTCCCGAGACCGCTGATCCCTGCGGCCCCCACGCGCGGGTGGACGACCCAGAAGTCGGTGCCCTTGACCAGCTGCGCCCGGGCGTCCTTGACGACGGTGCAGTGGACCTCGACCGCGTTGTCCTCCGGGTCGAGCACGACCTTGTCGACGCTCCCGATCTCGACCGACCGGTAGCGGATCTTGGTCTTGCCGGCGTCGATCCACTCGGCCGTGGGAAACTCGATGGTGATCTTCTCGCCCCGGTTCTCGTAGGCGTCGTAGCCCACGTAGCCCCCGACGATGGCCGCCACGACGGGAATCAGCCAGACGATGGAGACGGCTCGCCCCCGTCGGACGACGGGCTCGGGGTGCTCCTCTCCGGTGGGCGGCGCCTGTGATTCCGTCACGCGTTCTCCTCCTCGAGCGAGTCCCAGATGAGCCGCGGGTCGAAGCTCATGGCTGCGAGCATGGTGATGACCACCACGCCGGCGAACCAGGTCGCTCCGGGACCGGGCTGGACGTTGGCGACCGCTCCCAGCTGCACCAACGCCACCGTCAGCGAGACCACGAACATGTCGAGCATCGACCAGCGGCCGATGCCCTCGACGATCCGATAGAGGACGGTCCGCTGCCGCGGCCGCCAGCGGGAGCGGCGATGCACGGAGAGCAGCAGGATGGTGAGCACCAGTAGCTTGAGGAGCGGCACTGTGATGCTGGCGAAGAAGATGAGCGAGCCGACGACCCACCAGCCCGCCGCGAACATCGTCTGCACGCCGGTCAGGATGGTGTCCCCCTGGGAGTGGCCGAGATCCCCGACGTACATCACCGGCAGCAGGTTCGCGGGCACGTAGAAGCCGTACGCGGTGAGCAGCAGGGCCCACGAGCGCTGCAGGGAGTCGGGCTTCCGCAGGTGCAGCCGGGTGCCGCAGCCGCTGCAGCGGACCTTCGCGTCGCGCCCGAGCGCGGCGGCCGGGCTCAGCATCTCGCACCCCCGGCAGCGGACGAGGTTCGCACGCGCGGCGGAGCCCGGCCGGGCGCGAGCGACAGGAGCCGCGCTCACGCCGCGCCCCTCAGCCTGGACCAGACGGCTTCCGGCTCCAGGGCGCTGTTGGCGGCGGCGGAGACGAGGATCAACGCGAAGAACGCATAGCTGCCCATCTCGAGGTGCACGGTCGCCATCATGGAGAGCTTCACGACCGCCACGATGACCGCCAGCAGGTAGACGTCGAGCATCGCCCAGACCGTCAGGCTCTCCGCCATGCGCATCGCGAGGGCGACGCCGGGTAAGCGCTTGCGCCACATCGCCGCGACGACCGCGTAGAGGGTGGCGAGGAGCTTCAGCAGGGGCGCCAGCAAGGTCGTGAAGAGGATCAGCAGGGCGAGCGCGTGGAAGTCGAAGTGGACGAGGTCGCCGACGCCGGTGACGATTCGGTTCGACTGGGCCTGCCCCTCGAGCGACACGTGGAGGAAGAGCGCCCAGTTCGCCACCCCGAACAGCATCAGGGCGGCCAGGGTGAGCGCCAGCGTCCGCTCGAGCGAGTCGCGGCTGCTCCCGTAGAGCCGACCCCCGCAGCGCACGCAGAGGGCCTTCTCCCCGCGCGCCAGCGAGTGGACGCGATGCAGCTGGTCGCAGAACTCGCAGGCGATCAGGCCTTCCAATGGCGCCCCCCGGAACTCTCTCGGGGGAGGACGGTAGCGCCTCCGCCCGCTTCCGACTTGGGCTCCGGGCCGGCCGACGGGCCCCCTCGCCAGGCCACCCGGACCGCCGGCCCCGACGCTATCGTCCGCGATCGGGGGGTATCGAGGAGACGAGAATGAGCATCCTGGAGCGCTTTCTGGCCTACGCCGACGCATTCGAGAGAACCTTCGAGGACGACGACTGGTCCCGCATCGAGCCCTTCTTCACCGAGGACGCGGTGTACGAGGGGGGACCGGAGGACGCGAACGGTCGCGACGCGGTGATCGCCAAGCTCAAGACCGGCGTGGGCTCGTTCGACCGCCGGATGGACAGCCGTACGCCCGATTTCCAGACGCCCGACGTGGAAGGCGACACCCTCCGCATGCGTTGGACGGTGACCTACACGAAGTCGGGCGCACCGGACCTCGTCATCTCGGGCCTGGAGACCGCCCGCTTCCGGGACGATCGGATCGCCCTGCTCCGGGACGACTTCGACCCCGCAGCCGAGAAGGCGATGGGCGAATGGATGGCCGCCCACGGCGCGAGTCTCCAGGCGGGATAGATCCGGAGGGGGCACCGAGGCCTCGCCCGTCCGGCGCCGCAGCAGCCCATCCTGCGCGCCGACGCTTGGGCGCCCTCGTGCGGGAGCGCCCGTCGGGCGCCCCGGATCGTGCCCGGGGTCACAAGCCGCCCCCTGCGTACGGTCGAAGCGCGCTCGGAGGCCGGGGCGGCGACGGCACACGGGACTTCCCCGGGGGCCGGCGCAACCCGGATGACCCTTGCGAAGCCTGCGCGGTGAGCGCACGCTGACGCGGTCGCGCGACCATCCAGGAGTACGTTGCCCTTGGCGGATCCCCCGCGCCAGGTGGCGGATCTCCGCTCATCGACCATGGGCGGGGCTGCCGCTTCAGGAAAGGCGATACCCCGAGCCGCCGCGCGACGCGCGACGATCCCGGAGCGATACGCGCTGCGCGAGAAGGACGGCGTCCGCTTCCTCGAGTGCGACGAGGCGCCCCGGGTGCGCGCCATCATCGATCCCAAGATGTCGGCCTCCCGATCCGCGGCCGCCTCCCTGGGGGAACGCGTCATCCTGCTGGACGGCGCCGGCGACTTCGGACCGCTGATCGACAACGAGCGGAAGCTCTACAACCTCGACCATCACGCCGGCTGCGAGCGGCTCTTCACCCTGTCCACCTGCGAGCAGGCCCTGCTGCTGGTGCACAGCGGTCTCGAGCTCTCCGAGGGCGACTGGACGATCTACGCCAACGACCCCGACCTGGACACGGTGCTCGCGCTCTGGTGCCTGCTGAACTACCGCCGCGTGCGCGAGCTGCGCCCGGACGCCTGCGACGTGCTGCTGCCCCTGTTCCGGCTGGAGGGCTCGATCGACGCCAACGGCCCCAAGCTGGCCCGCCTGTGCGGTCTGTCGAGCGGGCTCATCGAGCAGACCCAGCCCCGGATCGACTACCTGCTGGCGCGCGAGCGCGCGCTGAAGCAGACGGGATCCTGGGGGAGCAAGAACGTCTACCCCTACACCCTGGACATGCTGCGCGCGGTCGACGCGCTGGTCTACGCGGGTGAGGACTTCGGCGACTACACCCGCATCGACGAGATCTACGGCCACGTGGAGGTCGCGCCGCGAAAGGTGGCCGTCGCCTGCCGGGACCGCGAGGGGATCTACACCGTCGAGCAGCACCTGAAGACCCGCTGGGGCGAGCAGCTCTGCATCATCGCGCTCGAGAACCAGCCCGGGCAGTACACCCTGCGGCGGGTGAGCTCGGTCGCGGGCCCCCAGCTCGGGCCGGCCTACGAGCTGCTCAACCGCGTCGACGCCGCCGTCGACGGTCGCCCGCCCAGCAAGCACTGGGGGGGCTCCCAGGACATCGGCGGCTCGCCGCGACCCCAGGGCACCCGGCTGGCGGCGGAGGAGGTGCTCGAGATCCTCGCGCGCGCGTACCGGCCCTCCACCTGGTGGACGCGGGCGCGTCAGGTCGCCGGTGCCTTGCTGGTGGGCGTGTCGTGTCTGCTCTTCCGGCCCGCTCGCTTCCGCCTTCCCGTCCCTCATGTCCGTCGTTCCCGTGCGCGCCGCCGTGGAGGCGGCCTACGAGGTGACGCTCGCGTCGCTGCTCGCGCTGGGGGTCGGCATGCTCGCCACCCGCTTCGCTTCGCACCGCCGGCCCTGGGTATTCGGCTGGCGCGCTCCGGCGAACGGGGGCGGCTGGTGGCTCGCTCCGTTCGCTCTGCTGGGGGGACTGCCCGCCGCGGCCTGGGTGTGCACGTGGCCCGGCGCGGGGATGGGGCAACCCCTGGCCCTGCTCGCGGCGGGCGCGATCGCGGTGGCGGCAGGCGAGGTGTGGTTCCGCGGGCTGGTGCACGGGCTCCTGGTGCAGGACTTCCCGGTGCAGCGACCCCGCGGCCCCTGGATCCTCTCCCGCGCCGCACTCGCGTCGGCGGCCGCCTACGCGGTGGTGGTCACGGCGCTCACCGGCCCGGGCCTGCGCGGATCGCTCTTCACCTCGCTCGGGGCGACCCCGCTGGAGCTGATGGGTGGCGTGCTGGCGGTCGCCTTCGCCGTGGGCCTGGCGCTCGCCGTGATCCGCGAGCGTTCGCTGAGCCTCGCGCCCGGCATCGCGATCCAGCTGCTGGGCCTGCTGGCCGCGACCGGGCTCTGGTCGCTGCTTCGCTAGGAGTCCCGTCCCGCGGGCGCCTTGCTCGGGTTCAGGGGGTCAGCGGGGTCAGCGGGAAAGCACGCAGGCGCGCGCCAGCCGCCACAGCGCGCCCAGGCTGGGTGCGAGCCAGAGCTGCCGCGCCCGCACCCGCCGCAGGTGGGGCTTTCCCGGTCGCGCCGCGAGCTGCTCCAGCAGCTGACGCGCCTGGGACCTCCGGCCCGCCTTGCCGAGCTGGCAGGCCAGGTCGTAGCTCACCCAGAAGCTCGAGGGATCGAGCTTCTGGGCCTGGCTGAGGAGCAGGATGGCGACGCCGCGGTCCTGCCTCGAACGGAAGTGGCGCCGGCCCTCCAGCAGGGACGCGACGGCGTCCGGCGTCCGGCCCCGGTTCGCCTGCAGCGACGCGAGGCTTCGCCACAGCTCGAACTCGCGCGGCAGATAGCCCGCCGCCGCGCGGATCAGCCCGATGGCCCGATCGTCGAAGCCCTGTCGGAGCATCGCGTCCACCGCCTTGCGGTAGCTGACGAGCGACTCGCGCGTCTTTCCCGTCTGGGCCAGCAGCGGAGCGATCTTCCGGTGGGCGTCGGCGTCCTCCGGATCCACCTCGAGCACCTGGCGGTAGAGGGAGATCGCCTTCTTGCGCCGCCGCTTCCCGGCCGCTCCCGCGGCGCGCTTCATCACGCGCGCCCGATCGAATCTTCTGCCCCTCGCCGCTACTGCCATGACTGGAATCCCTGGTCCGATCGCTCCGCGGCTACAGCGAGCCGACGAAGTTGAGGAAGAAGCCGTGATTGTCGTAGCTCAGGTCCGTCAGATCGTCCGAGAAGTCGGTGAAGTTGTAGCCGACGCCGACCTTGAAGTTCTCCCCCAGGTAGCGGTAGAGCGTCAGCACCGCGCCGCTGCGCCGCTCGTCGAGGTCGGGCAGGTAGAGCGTCCGCCCCTCGACCGATCCCTCCCAGTCCTTCAGGAAGCGCCAGTCGGTCCGGAGGACGAAGAGGTGCGCATCGTTGTGGAAGAACTTGGGATTGTCCCGGTCCAGGCTCACCTCACCGCGGCGATAGGCGTACTTGCCGCCGACCGTGAGGCTCCGGGTCAGCTCGTAGGTGAGATCGAGCGAGGCGACGTGGCTCTTCTGGATGAACTCGACCGGCGTGTTCTCGAGAACCACCTGGTCGGTGGTCGGGACGTTGTAGAAGTAGGTGTACTTGGCCAGCACGTCGAGGCGGTCGTGCTGCACCGGCCGGTACGCCACACCGAACACGGCCTCCGTGAAGCCGCCGTCGTAGAACTGCCCCAGGGAGCTGTCGCTGAAGGAATGGTTGAACTTGCCGATCACCCGCCCGGACGGCGTCACCTGGATCTTCGCGCTGTTCCGGAACAACCACGTCGTGCGGTGCGACCACTCCCCGTCCGGCTGCTGCGTCCTGTCGTAGCGGTACTCCACCCCGGTCGAGAGCTTGAACCTCTCGTCGGCGTAGGCCACGGTGCCACCGCCGGCCCGGCGCTTGGTCTCGGCCTGGGTTCGCCGGTCGATCAGGGTGCCGAGCTCCCAGTTGCCCGCCATCGTCCAGCGATCCGCCGGCGCCAGGCTGATGCCCATGCTCTTGGTCAGGCCGTTCGTGAAGTCCGAGTGCTGGTAGCGGTCCTCGACGTAGACGCTTCCGCTGTCGGAGAAGCGCGACCGGACGCCGGAGATCAGAGTGCCCCGGCGACCGCTCAGACCAGTCTCGGCGCGCTCGTCCTCCATCGTGTAGCTGAGATAGCGGCGCGTGCGCTCGGACTCCTGGAAGCTCGTCCCGATCTTGACGGCCGGCCCCAGGTTGCCGTGTGAGACCTCGCCGTCGAAGCTGAGCTGGTCGGTCACGCGGAAGGCGCCGCCCACGCCGCCGCGGTTGTTCGCGTCCCGATCGCCCGTCTTGACCAGGGTCGCCTGCCCGAAGCCGTAGGCGCGCCAGCGGTCCCGCGAGTCGTAGGCGAGCTGCACCACACCGTCCGCCCGATCCCCCTCCTGCTGGGTCTCCACGACGAAGGGGGAGGAATCCTCTCGGCGCTCGTACCGGACGCCGCTGCTCAGGTTCCAGCGATCGCTCAGGTCCCAGGCGACGTCGGCCTCCGCGGCGGTCGTCTGGAGTCCGTCCTTCTGGTCCTCCCGCGCCGCCTTGGCGGTCAGGTGAAGCTCGTCCAGCACGGGCATCTCGAGGGCGCCGCCGTACTGGTCGGTGTCGAAGAGCGTGACCAGGTTCGGCGCCGAGTAGCCGGCTTCCGTCCGCTGCGCGTAGAAGCTGAGGACGCCCCGGCCGCCGGGGAGGAAGTCCCCGAAGCCGACGCTGCCGTCCACCCGGTAGGCGTTGGCCTTGGCCTCCTCGAAGCCCACGCCGTCGGTGCCGAGGAAGCCGAAGCCGCCGTCGTTGGAGGCGTACGCGGCGGAGACGAGTCCCTCGCTCCTTCCGGCCTGCAGCTTGAGCCAGGACTGGGCGCTCTTCCGGAAGGTCAGGTCTCCCCCGTAGAGCGTACTGTTCGCCCCCTCGTCGTTGCGACTCGCGGTCGCACCCACCTTGACGAAGTCGTTGAGCCAGTAGTGCCCCTGTCCGCCATAGGTCATGGCGTCCAGCTCGTTGAAGCTCGGGCTGTACTCGTACTGGACGACCAGCCAGGCCTCGTCGCCGCTCAGGCCCTGATTGCGGACCAGCAGGTTGTCGTCCACCGTCGCGGAGAGGGGCTCGGCGAGGAGGACGCGCCCCTGGAGATAGTCGATGTCGTAGTCCACCGTCGGCTGCAGGTTGACCACGCCCTTCACGAGCCCGGAGTCCTTGTCCCGCACCTCGATGCGGACGCGCTCGGACCCCGTCATGATGTCCTGCCGGCGCAGGAAGTAGAGCGAGCCGCCGGTGCCGCGGAACTCCTCGAAGCTCGACACGGTGCCCGGCTGTGCAGCGAAGCCGTCGATCGCCAGGCGCTGCTCGCCCTGACCGGTGGTCGCGAGCGTCTGGTAGTGGACGTTGGCGCCGTAGAGTCCGCGATCGACCTGGGCCAGCTCGTTGTCCAGATAGCCGACCTTGAAGTTGCCCCAGAGCGCCTGGTTCTCGTCCTTGCTCAGCTTCACGTAGAGCTTGCCGCTCGTCGGCGCGGTCTCCTCCACCGTGCTGTCGTCCCCGAAGGTCGGGTAGTGGTAGTCGGGGTCGATCCGGCGGAACAGTGCGTCGGGAGACTTGTCGAGGAAGTTGGTGAAGAGCTTCGTCACCTCTTCCTCGCGGGTATCGGCGCTCGCCGTCAGCTTCCAGTCCTCGCCGAACTTCCCGGTCAGGAAGAAGGCCAGCCGTCCGTCGGCCCAGGAGTCCTGGTCGTAGGGAGCCTTCTGGCCCTGCAGCTTCTTCATGGGCCCGCTCGTCTTGCTCGCGGAGAGCGTCAGGTCGGCGATGCCCACGTAGAACCAGTCGTTCTTCTGGAGCTCGAGGTCGCGCAGGAAGAGCTCGCCGTTGCCCTCCTCGTCCAGCACGGCCACCTCGACCGTGTGCATCCCCGAAGGCAGCACCACCTCGCCCACGAAGTTGCCGTGCTCGTCCACCGGGACGGACTCCCCGGCGAGCCAGACCTCGTGGTTCGGCGGAATCCCGCGTCCCTGGACCCGGACCGTGCCCACGCTGTCGAGGGGGATGTTCCGCGCGATGGGCTCGCTCTCGCCATATCCGGCGAGCAGCGGATCTCCGGCGACCGGCTTCTCCGGCTTCGGCGCAGCAGCCGGAGCATTTGCTTCGGAAGGCTCCGCGACGGCGGGAGCCACCGCGCCCGCGCTCGCCGCGTCGCCGTAGATCATCCAGAGCTGCTGCGGCGCGGTCTCGTCGAAGCGATCCTCCGCGCCGTATGCGCGCAGCACGAACTTCAACGCCCGCACCGGCGCCGGGAAGCGCTTCGCGACCGGGCGCCACTGCGCGAGGCCGTCCGGGTCGACGTCGACCACGGCCAGCGGCTCGGCCTGCAACGACTGCTCCTGATCGAAGATGCGAACCTCGGATCGCTCGATGAAGTGCCCGTAGTTGGTGTACGTCTGGAATCGGACGGGCGCCCCCACCACGTCCCCGTCTTCGGACTCGTGCATCGGAATCGAAGCCGGGTCGGCGGTGACGGAGAGGCGTGCGACGGACGCGAGGTCGTCGAAGCGGAACTGCACGTCGGCCCGGTCCAGCGCCACGTCCGTACAGCGTTGGATGTCCGCCGAGCTCCGTCCCGGGTCGTCGACCGGCACGCCGTCGACGCTGATGCGCATCAGGTTGAGGTCGAGCGGGTCCTTGGCGCGCAGCTCCCGGGTGATCGGCGTAACGTCGACGCCCTCGTAGTCGTCGAGCAGCGCGAGCTCGTCGTAGACCACTTCCACGGCCACATAGGAGCCCTCTCCCTGGATGAAGCCGGCATTCACCACGTCGCTCGACTGGATGTAGCCCCGACCCTCGTGCTCGACCTGCGAGTCAGAGAGTCCGAGATCCGCCTGGAGCGTCTTCATCGCCCGGCGCGCGCGAGCGGCGGAGAGCCCGATGTCGTCGCCGTAGACGAGCGCCGTGCGCCGGTCGAGGCGTTCGTTGCCCGTATAGCCCACGAAGCGCAACCGCACGTTGGTCTTGTCGGCGACGTCCGCCATGGCGCGGCGCAGCGCCTCCGGGTAGTCCGGCGGAACCACGATCTCGCCGTCGTCGACGGGGAGCGCCGCGATTCGTCCCCACGGCGGGTCGTAGACCCGGGTCACCCGCTCGGCGCCCGCGGCGTCGGGACAGAGCTGCGGCTCGCCGGGCAGCTCCTGCAGCGGATCGTCGTACCAGAACTCCACCTCCACCCGCCGATTCAGCGCCCGGCCCCGGGCCGTGTCGTTCGAGGCGATGGGCCGCTCCGCGCCCCGCCCGTCGCTCGCGATCGCCGCCGTCGGGAGATCGAGCGCTTCGCGGATCGCCAGTGCCACGCGACGCGCCCGGGCCTTGGAGAGGGCGAGGTGCGTCCCGTAGATGCGCTCTTCGCGACCGGTGAGCGGCACGTCGTCCGTGAACGCGACGAACTTCACGGTGACGTTCTGCTTGTCCCGGAGATTGTGGAAGGCCTGATCGATCTGGCCGACGAACTCCGCCGGAACCCCGACCGTGTCCTCGCCGAAGTGCAGGGGCGTCACCAGGTTCTTGACCCGCGCGCGGTGCGCATGGCCCTCGCGGTAGCGCAGCTTGCACACGGTCTCGATGCGACAGACCTTGACCCGCTTGATCTCCGCGGGGACGACGACGTCCTCGACCTCCAGCTTCTCCTTGAACTCGTCGTACCAGACTTCGACCTCGACGCGCCGGTTGAGCGCCCTACCCGCCTCCGTGGCGTTCGATGCGATCGGCTGGCTGTCGCCGGCCCACTCGAAGGAGATCGCCTCGGGCGGAAGACCCAGCGCGGTCTGGAGGAACTCGGCGACCTCTCCCGCCCGCTCGCGAGAGAGCCCGGCGTTGTCGCCGTACCGCTCGGCGAGAGCCCCCGTGAGGGGGCGATCGTCGGCGTGGCCGACCAGGTGCAGACGCACGTTCGCGAGGTCTCGCATGCCGTCGAGAACGGCCCGCAGCTTCTGGATGGTGGCCGGCGAGACGTCCGCCGCGCCCGAGTCGAAGTGGATCGGGGGCACGACGTTCGTGAGCTTCACGATCTCCGCCTCTTCGGAACGGACCTCCCGCTCCTCCAGGCGGTCGCCGCCCTGCGCCGCGAGCAACGCCGGGTCCTGCGACCACTGCGTGTACGCGGAATCGGCCGGCAGATGCCGTTCGACGGCTTCGCCCAGAGGGGCTTCGACGACGGGGGGGCCCGCGGACACCGGGGGCAACCCGGGCGACTCGTCCTCCGGCTCCCGGACGGGCTGGTCCAGGGGCGCGCCGCGGCGCCAGAACACCTCGGTCTCGATGGTGAGCTCGTAGCGCTCCGAGCCCGCCGCCTCCCACGCAGCCTCGATCTGCTTCTTGACCGCAGCCAGGCGCCGGTCGACGAGCCGCTCCGCCTCCACGTCGCCGACGTACGAGAGACGCAGGATCGAAGGCGCCTTCGCCAGCTCCTCGATCAACATCGCGATGCGGGGTCGCCACTGCGCGCGCATCTCCGTCGAGCCGGGCTCGAAGACGGCGTCCGCCATGTCCAGGGAGACCACGCGGTGGATCGACGCGCCGTAGGTGAAGCGAAGCGCCTTACCGCGGGTCGCCCGCTTCACCTGCACCTGCCGGGTCGTCATCCGGTAGCCGGTGGGCAGGCTCCGGTCGTCGAGCTTCAGGATGAAGTTGGAGCCGCGTCCCTGGCGCGGAACCACCGCGCACGTGATGTGGAAGCGCCCGTACTCGTCCGTCGTCGCGACCAGGCCGCGCGCGGTCACCAGCTTGACGCCTTGCAGACCCTTTTCGCCGCGATCCTGCGAGCCGTCGCCGTTGGCGTCGTCGAAGACCTTGCCGAGCACGTCGGTGCAGTCGAAGGTGGGATCGGGGACCACGCGCACCGTCGCCGACGCTTCACCCGAGAGCGCCGCCCCCGTGAGCGAGCTGATCGCCTGCGCGCGGTTCACGTACTCGCCCTCGGTGACGCCGGCGCCCACTGCGAGGAGCAGCTTCAGGCTGATGCGACTCGAGGCGGCGATCCCCACGTCGGTCCACGTGAGCTGCCGGCCGCTCACCGTCGGCTCGACGTGCACGCCGTCGATCTGCGCAGACCCGTCCACGTAGCGGAAGCCGGCCGGATAGCGGTCGACGATGCTGAGGTCGGCGAACCCCACGCCGAGCTCGTTGTCGAGCGCGATCTCGTAGGGGACGAGCTGCCCCACGCTGACGTTCACCATCGGCGTCGTCTTGGTGATCGCGACGGCGTCGTCGAGGACCGGGTCGACGGGGATGTGGTTGTTGAAGATCTCGCTCGAGCCCGGAATCTGGGAGCCGTCCAGCGAGAGGTTCAGGTAGTAGACGGTCTCCGGCGCGCGGGGAGGCACCGACAGCGCCGGGGCGAGCTCCGAGGGCTGCGCCTCGCAGTACTGCGCCGTCGCCGGCACCGCGTCACTGGCGGTCCCGGGGCACGCGGGCACGGAGAACGGCGGCGTCCCGGCGTCGGAGCTCGGCGGGATGACCTGGGAGGTTCCGGCGACGTAGGTCGTTCCCGGGGGCGTCACCGAGATCAGGTAGTTGCCGCCGCTCGGGCACGAGGGATCCGAGAAGTTCAGGTCGAACTTGTAGTCGCCGCTGTCCAGGGTGACCTGGCCCTGCTGCGCCGGATCGTCGAAGCAGGTCGACGGCAGGGCGATGCCCGCCCCTCCGCTCAGCAGGGTCAGGGTCGCGCCGGCGAGCGGCGTCCGTTGGATGGAGTCGTAGACCACGCCGTTCGGCTGGATCGGCAGATTGAGGTTCTGGAGATTGCTCCCGGAGGCCACCACGATGTCGGTGATCTCCTGCGGTCCGTTGGTGAACGGCGAATCGGCCCGGCCCAGGGAAGCCGTGCTGGCGCCGGCGCCCGGCGCCTGGAACCGCAGGGCGTACTGCACGCCGCCGGTGTCGTTCGGCGCGAGTCCGGCGATGCGATACGCGCCGTTGCTATCGCTCAGCACCGACTGCAGCGAAACGCCGTCACGAAGCAGCTCCACCGTCCAGCCCTGCAGCACGCTCTCGCCGGGGTCCAGGGACAGGTCGAAGTCGGCGTCGTGCCACAGCGTGCCGTTCAGGGCGCCGACCCCGGGCGTCCCGCCCACGGCGAACGAGACGCTCGCGTTCGCCGTCTGCGGCGGCGTGTTCCACGTGACGACCCCGGTGTTGGTGACCGTCGTGCCGATCGCGATTCCGGGGTCGAGCACCGCGAGGAAGCGCAGCACGACCGCCTCGCCCGGCTGCAGCGGGCCGTAGGTGCCGCCGTAGTCGGCCGTGATGACGGACCCGACGACGCTCACGCCCGTGGCCGCGCCGTTCATCGTCGCCGACGTGGCGACGTAGGCGAGCTGGCCCGCGACGGGAGCATCGAGGTCGTCCGTGATCGACACCGTGTTCGCCGGCACGGCCGCGATGTTGACGACCCGTACGATGTACTCGAGCTGCGAGCCCGGCAGCGCGGCCCCACCGCCCACCACCGCGACCTGCTTGGTGATCGAGAGCTGTTGCCCGTCGCCGACCACGACCATCGTCGGCTCCGGACCCGTCGCCGGGTTGCCGTCGCCGTCGGTCAGCAGGGTCGGTACCTGGTCGCTGCGCACCACGGCCTGGTTGCTGATGATCGTGCCCGTCGGCGTGCCGGCGTTCACGAGCAGGTCGAAGCCGACCACGGCGGCCTGGCCCGGGCTGAGCACGCCCGCCCCCGGCGCCGGGACGGGCGGGGTGAGATCCGCGGAGCTGATCGCGATCCCGGCCACCAGCGGCGAAACGCCCCCGTCCGGCTGGCCCACGGGGAGACCGTTCAGGGTCAGCGTGTTCGGCACGTAGGTCGTGTTGGCCGGGACGACGTCACTCAGCGCAACGCCGGTCGCCGCAACGGCCCCGCTGTTGTAGACGGTGATCGTGTAGTGCAGCTGGTCGCCCGGATCGACGATTCCCGTCGTCCCGCCGTCCACGCCGATCACGACGCTCTTGGGCGCGAAGAGCAACGGGGCGTTGCCCACGACGTCGCGCGTCGGGTCGTCCGCGAGGACCGTGCGGGGGTCGTCCGAGGGCTGGTCCGAGACGCCTCCCTGGACGGCGCTGACGAAGGCCTGGTTCGAGATGACGGTACCGTCGACCACGTCCGGATCGACGACCACGTCGAAGACGAGGGTGGCCACGTTGTCCGGGGTGGCGGACCCGTCTGCGCGCATCGCGCCGGGGGTGGGATCCTCGGGCGCGTGGATCGGGATTCCCGTGCTGAGCGGCGCCACGCCTCCCGGCCCGTCGGCGACCGGCGCACCGTTCAGGGTCGTCGAGCCGGCCACGTACTGGGTGTTCACCGGAATCGCGTCGCGAAGCGTCGCGTCGACCGCGTTGGCGGTTCCCACGTTCTTCACGGTGATCGTGTACCGCAGCGTCTCCCCGGCCAGCAGGACGGTGGGATCGCCCGTCACGTAGGACGAGACCTTCTGTACCTGGAAGAGCGGTGCGGACTGGATCAAGACCCGCGTCGGATCCTCGTCCCCGGCGACCATCGGGTCGGCCGGACCGTTCACGTTGGGATCGTCGCTCAACGCGAAGGGAATGTCGCTCAAGAGCAGCTGCGACTGGTTGGTCACCTGCGTTCCGGCCGCGATCACGGGGGCGAGGACGATCTCGAACTCGATCAGCACCGTGTCGTTCAGGCCCGGCAGGCTCAGGTTCCGGACGTCCAGCACGCCGGTGCCGTCGGCACCGCCCGTGCTGCTGGTGTTCGTCACGTCGGCGCCCGGGGGCACGGTCACCAGCGTCAGCGTGCCGGGCTGGAACACCGGACTCGCGTTCAGGGCGCCCAGCTCGTCGAGGATCCTGACGTTGTCGAGCGGGACGGCGCTCAGGTTCTCCACGACCAGTCGGTAGCGGAGGGTGTCGCCCGGCGTCGCGACCGTGCCGGGGTCCGCGCCCGTGGTCACGTTGATCACCGTCTTCTCGAACCGGTAGGTCGGTAGCGCGACCGTGAGCGTGTGCGCGTCCTCGTGGTCCAACACGCCGACCGTTCCGTCGGTCAGGACGCGCGTGTAGGTGCGCCGGTCGGCGACGGTCGCCGGGTTCGCGCCGTCGGTGCTGAACCACTCCGTCGCGCCGGCCACGTTCGTGAGAACGGCGCCGTCCTGGGTGTCTCCGTCGAGGCTGGCGTCGTAGCTGACGAGCAGGCGCTGGTCGGCGTCGAGGACGGTCGCCGCGGAGAGCATGGAGATGCCGAACACGCACGTGCCCGCGTCGAACGTGGTCGCGAAGTCCGAGCCCGCGACGAGCGGGGCGGAGACCGGCGTCACCCCGTCCGCCTGGAAGACCCGGGCCGTGACCTGGGACGGCGGCAGGTCGCAGGTGCCGCCCGTGGCGCCGTCGGCCAGCTGATCCGTGATCGTCAGGTTCCAGGCCGGCCCGGTGCTCGCATTGTGGACGTCGAGGGTGAAGGTCGCGGGGGTCCCCAGCGTCATCGTCGGCGGGCCGCTCTTCACGAGCGTCAGCACGTCCGGGCCCACGATCGTCATGGGCGCCGTGGTGCCGGGCATGCCCGGACGCTGGCTCGCGGGATCGCCGTCGACCCAGTTGTAGATGTACGAAGCGGTGTTGGTGAACGCGAGCCCGCTCACGTTCGTCGCCGTATTCTCGAGGACGACGGTGATCTCCACGACGATCTGCTCGCCGGCCGGAATGTCGATGCCGTTGGTCGTGTCTTCGATCGTCAGGTTGGTCGCAGTGCCGGTATTGACCGGGGTCCAGGCACCCGAGCCCTGGATCTTCGAGACGCTCAGGAAGCGGAGGTCGGCCGCGGACGCGGTCAGGTCGTCGTGGATTCGCACGTCGTTCAGCGCGAACGCGTAGGGAGTCGCGGGAACCGTGATTCGGTACCGGAAGGCCTCTCCCACCGAGGCGGTCGCCTGGGTGTTCTCCTTCAGCAGGGCGGCCGGAGGCGGAACGGGCTCTGCCGTCCCCGACGCCACCGCCGGCCCGAAGCAGTAGTCGTCCGGGGGTGTGACCACCGGGCAGCCGTCGCCGGTCCGCTCGTAGACGCTGTCTGCGTCGAGGGAGGTCCAGTCGGTGAAGACGCTGTTCTCGATGAGCGTCGGGTCGAGCAGCGGCGTGCGGACGACCACCTGGTAGGTGAGCGCCAGGAAGCCGCCCTGCGGAATGTCGAGGCTGTCGTCGCCGTTCTGGCGCCCCCACACCAGCGGCCCGTCGGGCGCGCCGCCGGGCGTTGCCACGAACCCGGCCACGGGGACGGAGCTGATCTCGGCCGTCGGCGTGAAGCCCGCGTAGAGCATCAGCTCGGGCGGCAGGGTGTCGACCACGTTCACGTCATACGCGGTCGCGTTGCCGCCGTTCACGATGGTGACCACGTACTGGAGGATGTCGCCGAAGGCCGGGGGATCTCCCGGCGCCTTGCCCACCGTCACGTTGGTCAGGACCTTGGTGGCGGTGAGCGAGGACTCGGTCGCCACCACCGGTGCGGTGGCGGAGAGGAGCGCCTCCTGAGCGCCGGTCTCGCCGTTCGTGTAGTTCAGCAGCGCGGTGTTCTGGAGGGCGCTGCCCACGTTCGTCGTGAGGTCGTTGTTGATGCGCGCGAAGTAGCGGATCCGGATGGTCGGGTTCACGGTCTGGGTCGCGAAGTCGTCCTCCGCATCGGTGACCACCGTTCCGATCGACCAGACGGCGGTCCCGCTCGTCCCGTCGACCGGGACGGCGAGGAAGGCGGCCTCGGCCGGCGCCTGCCCGTTGACGCTCGCGATCCCTTCGAACGCATAGCTGACGTCGAAGTCCGCGTTCCGGGTGAGCACGTAGCTGGTCGTGCCCGAAGCGAGGTCGTCGTTGACGACGACGTCCTGGCTCACGCCCTCGGGCAGCTCGATCACCACCTCGAAGGACTTGTGGACGCCGATCTCGGGCGTGAGTGCCGGGTCGAGATCGGTCTTCGTCACGGTGAGCGGGGGCACGGACATCGCCGCCGTCGCCTGGGCTTCGTAGTCGTTGGGCGCGACGGCGGCGTTCGGCAGGGCCCCGTTGCGCATGCCCGTGGGCGTGCCGTCGGGTCCGATCTGCCCGCTGGAGTTCAGGGCCGTCGTGCTGCTCGGCAGGGAGGTCCAGTCGGCCTGGATCGTGTTGTCCAGAACCTCGAGAGGCTCCACGGCTCCGTCCACCTGCACGGCGAACGAGAAGGAGACCGACTCGCCGGGTGCGATCGCGAAGCCCGGCGCCCAGGTGAAGAGCGGGAGGTCCGGGCCGAACGTGGTGACATCGGCGGTCGGGGGATCGGTCCCGCTGACGTCGCCGAAGAAGTGGATGCGACCCGCCGAGAGGTCGTCCAGGACGCGCAGGTTGTAGGCGGTGGCCGTCCCGGTGTTCGTGGCGGTGACGGTCACGCGAGGCAGGTCGGCCGCATCGGTCAGGGCGGTCGAGAACGCCTTCTCCAGGGCGATCACCGGCTCGCGGACCACGACCGCCGCCGCGTCGATCGGGATCACCACCGGGTTCAGGGCCTCGTCGACGTAGGAGACCGTGGTCACCGTGGCGCTGCCGCCGTTGGTGATCACCACGCCCTCCTGGTTGACGGCGAGGTTGCCCACGCGAGCGACGAAGCGAACCCCGAAGTCGAAGCGTCTGTCCGACCGATTCGACTGGGTGACGGTCTGGTTGCCGAAGTCCCAGACCACCTCGGTGTCGGTACAGGTCGGTGTGAAGACGCCGCCCGGCACGAAGGCCGCCGCCGCGTAGGGCGCGGCGCCGAGGTCCACCACGGGGGCCTCCGCGCAGGTGAGGCCCTCGGGCAGCTCGTCGCGGATCACGAAGCTCCGCAGCTGGGCCACCGGGATCAGCGCACGCAGCTCGAACTCCACCTCCTCTCCGATGGAGACCGGCTGTGTAGCGGGCGGCACCGCCAGGGGCGAGTTCGACACCTGCACGATGCGCTTGGGCGGGACCTGCACCGGAATGATCTGGATCGTCGCCGTTCCCGGCGCCGACACGTACTGGCGCGCTCCGCCGGCCTCCCCGTTGGCGCCCTGGGGCGTCGTCTGGCCCCCGGAAGCGCCTTCGAGGCTGTCGTAGGACGCCGTGGCCGAATTGGTCAGCTGCTGCAACGGGGCGACCATGTCGTCGGGATCCACCCGGTAGTAGAACACGACGCTCTCCCCGGCGTCGATGCGCAGCAGCGCGTCGCTGTTCGTATAGGACTCGACGATCTGGGCCGGCACGGCGTTGAGCACCGTGTTGTCGGTGATCACGCCCTCACCGTTGGCGTCTCCCGCGTCGATGAGCGGCGCGTCGCCGTCGTTGTCCAGGGCGTCACCGGTCAGCGGGTCGACGAAGAGCTGATCGCTGGGATCCGTCACGGTCGTCACCGTGACGTCGTACGCGGGCGCCCGGGCCACGCCGCCGCTCGCCGCTTCGTTCGCGACGGTCACCCGATACACGTAGGTGTCGAAGGCGTCGCCGTCGTCCGCGAGGGGTACGAAGTTGGTGCAGGCCGGACCGACGCCGTAGATGGTCTCGTTGCAGACCTCCTTGGTGACGGTCAGGTGGGGCTCGGTGACCGTGAGATCGACCCGCCGGTGCACCTCGCGGGGGAATCCCACGGTGTTCGGCCCGAGGTTGTAGAGCTCCTCCTGATCGGTCACCTGGTTGTAGAAGATCGCCTCGAAGGTCGAGGTCATCACGTTGCTGCTGGGGGCGGCATGGACGTTCGGGGCGGCGCTCGTATCCAGGGGATCGTTCAGCAGCCGCGTCGTGACGTCCACCCGGAACCAGTGGTCCTTCTCGGTGATGCGCTCCGCCGGAACGACGGTGTTGAAGGTCCAGTCGAAGGGACCTTCCTCGAGGGGTTGGGGCGGCGGATTCAGCGAGACGCCCAGAATCGCCGAGGTGCTCGTCACGAGCGGGTCCGTGGAGGAGACGTAGCCCTGGCCGTCGGGAATCTGGTCGACGACCTGGATGTTCTGGACGGCGATGTACGTGAAGCCGGGCGTCTGGAACCCGAACCAGCCTCCCGATTCGACGTGGAAGGTGCACTCCTCGCCGATCTGCACCTCGGCGTCCGGATCGCCCGGAGGCGGATTGTTCTCGGAGCAGGTGCCCTGCTGGTCCTTGAAGAGGTTGTAGCCGATCACGCGAGCCCACAGGGCGTCCAGCGTGTAGTTGTTCGCTCGATCCGTGATGCCGTCGGTCCGCGCGATGGGGTCCGGGAACGCCAGCGGCGTTCCGTCGCTCAACGTGATCTCCCCGATCACGTCGGCGCGGAAGGTGAGATCGTCGTCGAAGCTGGCCGCGGTGTTCTTCACGACCTGGAAGTCGAGCAGCTCCGTCTCACCGGGAGAAATCACGCCGCGGTCGCACACGTACACCGACGCGGTGCCCGGAAGGGTGACCGGGGTCTGCCAGACCGGGAACGCGGGTGGGTTGGTGGTGGCCGTACAGCCGGCCGGAGCGCTCTGCACGACCATCGCCTCGCCGAAGGTCACGTAGGCGATGTAGTCGTCCGCATCGTGTCCGCCGTTGTTGGTGAGCGCCACGGTCAACGGCAGCGGGTCTCCCGTGTTGGTGAGGATGAAGACGAGCTCGGGCCCGACGACGTCCACGTCCAGGTCCTCCGGACGCGCCACGGAGTTGTCGTCGATCACGAGGTGGTGCTCGTTGGCGGTACAGAACTCCTCGAACCAGATCTCCGTGCGGTTGCTGATCGGGAAGCTCGCGGTGGGATCGGTGCCGGGCGGATCGCTGTTGGGCGCCTCGGTCCGCACGTCGAGGTTCGCGACCCGATCGTAGTACTGCGGGTCGATGAGCACCGTCCGGAAGGTCACCGTCACGACGTCTCCGTGGCGGATCATGTTGCGCTGGCCCGGGAAGTCGGGATGCACGGTGCTGCTCGTGAGCAGGAACTCGGGAGTGGTGTTGGTCAGGGGCGCCGTGCTCGCGGCCGGGTTGGTCCACGTGAGGGTATCCACCATGCCCGGGTAGGCGTTGTTGTAGGCCGGCGCCACCGCCACCGTCGGCGCGAAGGTCGGATCGACCACGTATTCCGGCGGCAGGAGGTCCCGCAGACGGATGCCCGTACCTCCGTCCTTGATGGTGCCGCCGGTGTTGTTGCGGATCGTGATGGTCACCGTGCCCTTGGAGCCCATGGGCTGTGCGGTATTGGTGCCCGTGAGCGCCACGTCGACGGCGAGCCCGGTCTCGACGGACTGGGTGCTCAGGAGCGCCGAGTCGCCGGGCACGGTGCCGTTCGAGGTGGCCGTGATGCCTCCCGTCGGCGGCTGGCTCTGACAGCCCCACTCGACGTCGAAGACCGTGTTGGTGCGGTTCACGCAGGAGTTCGTCACGCGACCCACGAGGTAGTAGAAGCCCCTGCCGCCGGCGGGCGCGACGATGTAGGGGTTTGCCGCTCCGCCGAAGACCGCCCGCACGTCCAGGCCGAGGACGTCGGTCGTGCCGCCCACCGCGAGACATCCGGGCGGCGCGGCGCCGTTCGCCGCGGCCGTCGCCTCGGCCTCGCTGTCGCACACGTAGTCGGTCTCGAAGTTTCCGGGCACCATCGAGTCGCTGAACTCGAAGTCCTGGAGGTCGGCGAGGCCGCTGTTGCGCACCTCGATGCGCCAGATCACGTCGTCTCCCGCGTGCCCGTAGACCGGGTCGGAGTAGCGGCCCGCGCTCTGGCCGGCGTCGACGTTGCGGCCGCGCTTGATGATGCGGGGGATCGGCTCGCGGAGCGGCAGCGTCCCCGGGCCGGAGAGGTCGGTGAAGCGCTCGCCCGGCGCGCAGCTCGGCGTCAGCTCCACCGAGGCTTCGATGGTCCGGTTCGCCTGGACGAGGCCCTCCTCGCCGACGCTCGCGTCCCGCCGCACCTGGAACTGGATGATCAGCCTCGCGCGGTTGTTCCCGCCCCCGGGCCGCGCGCGCATGATGAAGCCGGGGTCCAGGGTCCAGGTCAGGACGCGGCCGTTCGGGCCGCTCACGGTGGGCTCCACGACCGACGGTACCGCGATGTTGTTGCCCGTGAAGGTCGTGGTGCCCGGCACGTAGGTGAGGCCCGAGGCCATCAGGTTCTCGGTGACGACGAGGTCCGAGAAGTCGATGTCGTCCGAGGGCCCGAAGGGGTTCTCGACCACGATGCGGACGGTGCCGACGTCGCACAGCTCGCAGAAGGAGACGCTGAAGTCGTGGCGGATGAGGTTCGCGGTGCCGAGCTGGGCCGGGCACGTCGCCGGGACGACCTGGGCGGACGCCCGCCCGGCAAGCAGCGAGAGCGCGGCAAGGCCGGCCAGCACGATGCCCATCGTGCTGCTTCCTGCTCGCCTCACCCTGCGCCGTTCGCGGCGGACCATTTGCTGCCTCGTTCTCCATCAGGCGAGTCGACGCTGCGCCAAAAAGAAAAGGGGACCGAGGAAGCCCGAGGAAAGGGCAGGATTCCGGCGGTCCCGCTGTCGTGGGGCCCTGGGCCCTGTAGACCGGTGACTTTGCGTCGCCACCTTTCGATGGCTTTGCCTTTTTCTGAATCGCGTTGAGCCTGGGGCTCAATCTGTCAAACGAAATTCGTGGTGGTCGTCGTCCTCCTCATCGCGCGTCACGTGGCCGGCAGGAAGTCGATGGGATAGAGGATCGTGATCGCCGGGATTCCCTCCTTGGCGCCGAAGTCGAAGGTCCCGACGCGCTCGACGACCTGGGCCGAGAGCTGGGGGGCCTTCATGTCCGAGGAGTGCAGCTCGCACAGGGACACGCTGCCGTCCGGCTCGATCCGGATGCGGAGCACCATCTGTCCCTTCAGGGTCGGATCCCGCCGCAGCTCCCGGTTGTACAGGCGGTAGAGCGCCGCCTTGTGGCGATCGAATACGATCTGGATCTCCTCGTCCGTGCGCGACAACCCCGGCCCGTCGCCGCTCAGAGGCCGATCGGAGCCGCCGACGGCGCCGATCGAGCTGGTGGCGCGCGCGACCTGAACGCCTTCGATCTCCGAGTCCCCGCCCCCGCCGAAGTCCCGGCTCAGCGTGCCGACGTCGATTCCGCCGCTGGACCCCGCGCCCTGGGCCGTGACCATCGAGCGCTGCGAGCGCCCGGCTGCAACTTCACCCGGGTCGCGGATGCGGGCCTGTGAGCCCAGGCGCGCGGCGGGCTCGTTGTCGGCGAGGCTCGAGAACTTCTCCCGGAAGGCGAGGATGCCCTTCGAGGCGGTCACCTTCTTGGGCGTGGCCTTCGGCGTCTTCTGGGCCGGTGCCGACTCCTGGGCGAGCTCGGGTTCACTCGTCTCCTGGAGCTTCTTCTCCTCCTGCACGGGCGGCGGCGGGGGGGCCGGCTCCGGACGCTCCTGGATCAGCCGGGCCAGGCGCTCCGGCACCTCGACCGTCGCCCACGGCTCCGGCAACGGCAGGTCGATCATCGGCAGCAGAAGACCCAGGAGCAGGCTCAGGAGCAGCGCCGCAGCCAGGGCCTTGCGGAAGCGTTGGTCGTCCTCGCCGCCCCGGGCCCAGGGCATCACCGCGGGGCGCACGGGGAAGGAAGCGTCCTCCCGCTCGACGATCCATTCCAGCTTGCGCTGCTCGGCCTGGCGTTCCGCCTCGAGGAGGTCGTCCTCGATGAACTCGGTGCTCTCCTGCGCCCGCTCGATCTCCTCGACGACGGCCTGGCGCCTCTCCTCGATCTCGTCCAGGGTCTTCTGGAAGGAGTCGAGCCTTCCGCGCGCGAGGCGCAGGTGGTCCTGGATCTCGCCGTTCACCGCGCGCTCACCCCAGAACAACCCGGCCGCGCCGAGATCGCTCAGCTGCTCGAGCCGGACGCAGACCTCGCCCAGGAGCTGGTACTTCTGACGCTCGGTCGAGAGAGCGTCCATCTCGCCGTCGATGGCGCGCAGATCTCGCACGAGCGCATCCAGCTTCTCGCGCGCTTGCGAGAGCTGATCGTGGAGCGTCTCTTGGCCGTCCAGTGCTAGTTCGTCCACGTGATCACACTACCCCTGGGCTGCGAGGTTCTCCGGCGCCTTCTGCAGCACCGCCAGAGAGATGCGGCCGAAACCCTGGCTGGTGCATGTCGACATCACCTTCTTGACGACCTGGAACGGGACCGTCCGGTCGACGAGGATCGTCACCTCTCGGCTCTCGGCCACCTGCGCCGTCTTCAAGCCGATGACGTTCTCGTTCACCTCCGCGAGCCGGTCGCCGATCGGTCCGATGTTCTGTCCGTTCGCCGACAGGATGTCCTCCACCAGCGCCACCACCTCCCCCTGCACCGTCACTTCGGTGGGCGAGACGAAGATGACGACCGTCTCCCGCGGCTTCTGCTCGACCACCGACGCGGGAAGCGTGATCTGCTTCGGCGTCTCCAGGACCTCCGTCGAGGCGGAGTTGACGAGCAGGAAGAAGACCAGGATCGTGAACACGTCCATCAGCGAGGTCAGGTTCATCTTCGTGACCTTCCCCCGGTGCCGCGACATGCGCTTCATTCTGCGAGAGCTCTTCACGGGGCGTCTCCGATGGCGATGTCGGTGAAGAGGGCGAGCCGCGTCGCGGGCGCGTCACCCACTCCCGCGAGCTCGGCGCTCCGCACGACGTCCATGACCTGGATCAGATGGTCGTACTCGATGTCCGGCTCCAGCAGCACCGACGCGTCGTCCAGATCGGGATGATCGCGCTTGAGCTCGATCACCAGCTCGCTCAGGCGCGCCAGGTCGTATTCGTCGTTCACCTTCGGAAGCGTCGCGATCACCGCCCTTCCGTTCGAAACCTCGAGCCCGCGATCGCGAACGATGACTTCGACCCGGAAGCTCGCTTCGCGAGCCGCCGACCCTCCCGCAGAGGTCGGAAGGCTGAGCTCGACGATCGTGATGCGCGAGAACACGGCCGTGATCAGCAGGAACGGAACCAACACCACCATCAGGTTCAGGAAGGTGGTCATGTCCGGCTCGAGCGCTTCCTTCTCGCGCCGCCTGTAGTGGTGTTGCTGGCTCATGCTGCCACGTCCATCTGGCGCTTGGCCCGGCCCGAGATCGCGTTGAGGGCCTTCACGGAGGCCATCTCGAGGCTGTCGATGATCTCACTCGTCTTCGCAGTGAGGACCGTGTGCGTGATCAGCAGCGGAATGGCCACCATCAGCCCGAAGGCCGTGGTGTTCATCGCGACCGAGATGCTGGCCGAGAGCAGGTCCGCCTTCTCGGCCGGGTTGGCGTTGGCCACCGCGGTGAAGGCCGAGATGAGGCCCATGATCGTGCCCAGCAGGCCCAGCAGCGTCGCGATGCTGGAGGCCAGCGCCACGTAGGGCGTCCGCTTCTCCAGCTGGGGAATGATTTCCATCATGCTCTCCTCCATCGCGATCTCGATGTCCTCGCGACGTCGGACTGCGCCCTGGCGGGCGAGGCCCATGCTCAGCAGCTGCGAGATGGTGGAATCGTCCTTGCTGGTCATTTCCCGCGCTTCTTCGAAGTTCCCGTTCATCAGCGCGGGCTGCACCTTGCTCCACGCACTCTGATTCTTCGCTCTCATGAGCGTCAGCGTGACGTAGCGCTCGACCGCGATCGCAGCTCCCACTGCGAACACGATCAGGATCGGGTACATGAACGGCCCACCCGTCACGAAGAACCCTACCATCGAATAAATCAAGTCCATGGCCGAAGCCTCCTGCAACTAACGTTTGTTGTCCCGGCGTACGCCTGACCGACCCCGGCGCACGGTCACTGTGACGCCGCCCGAATCTGGTAGTAGAGCAGCTCTCTCATGAATACGTCCTTGTCTACGGGCTGACGTCCCGCGTCGAGACTCTTCGAGAAGTCGAGCGTCTGGCCGAGCTCCGAGCTCTTCCACGGAACGATGACGAGCGACTTGGGAGCCTCGTCGTTGCCCACGATCGACATACCGGAGATCAGCTTGGCGCCCTTCTCCGCAGGCTCGTCGGCGGCGACCGAAGCGGCCATGAGGAGGAGCGGCACACACAGGACGATGGTTCGAATGGTCATTGCGTGCTCCCAGCGCGGTTGCGCAGGTCGGCGATCCACATGGCGGCCTGCTCGTCGTCGGGCATTTCCCGGGTGTAGATCTCGTACTGCTCGACCGCGCAGGGAATGTCCCCGAGGTACACGTCGCAGAGGATCGCGAGGTTGCGACGCGCGAAGTGGAAGTCCGGGTACAGCGAGAGCACCTTTTCGTATGTCGCGCGAGCTTCCGCGAAGCGCCCGCTTCGGCGGTAGACGATGCCCAGCTCGTTCAGCGCCACGGGGTGACGCGGATTCAGCTCGAGGGCCCGCTGCAGGCTGGCTTCCGCGTGTACGAGGTCGTCGGTTCGCGCATAGGCCATTCCCAGATCGATGTGGGCCGCGGTCAGATCCGGCGCCGCCTCCGTCACCTCGAGGAGCAGGGCGATGCCACGCTCGTACTCGTTCTGCTCGAGCAGCTGTACGGCGCTCTGGAAGTCGTCTCGCACCCCGAAGCCGACGTTCACGTCTTCGGTGATCGAGAAGCCGCTCTCGTCGCGCACCTCCACGGGGGCGTGCCGCGTCCCGGTCGCGCACGCGGAGGCCAGGAGTGCGGCCGCCAGGAACGGAAGGCTCCGCCTCGCTCGGCGCATCGTCGTGGCTTCATCGAATCGTCGCATCGCTCACCCCGCCGCCACGGCCGCTTCCGCGGCATCGTCGTCCTGCGTCGGCTCGGCTCCGGGATCGGCGGCCGGCTCGGACGGGGCCGCCGGCTCCTCGGATCCGGTCGCCTCGTCCGGTGCGGCCTCGTCCGGTGCGGCCTCGTCCGGTGCGGCCTCGCCCGGCACGGCCTCGCCCGCGTGGGCTTCGTGGGCATTCGGTGCCCGGTATGCATAGGTGTCGACCGAGGCGATCAGGCCGCTGCTCTCTTCGAACTTCGCGTAGCGCCCGGGCATCAGGACGGCGAGCTTGGCGAGGCTCTTCTCGATCCACGCGTTGTAGACCCCCGCTGACATCAGCTCCAGGTTCTTCTCGTGCACCTTGATCGCCCGCTCCTCGAAGGGGAACGCCTCCTCCTCGAGGGCCAGCTCGTAGTCCTGCATCTCGCCCTTGTCCAGGTCGGCCGGCCGCTCGGACTCGAGCAGGGCCTTGGAGAAGTCGAAGTAGACCTCCGCCATGTAGAAGGTGGACGCGGCGGTCACCTCGCCCACCTCGTAGTCCAGCAGGTTCCCGAAGGCCTTGAGTGCGGCGTCCATGCGCCGCTGCTTCTTCAGCAGGTTCTTGTCGAACGGCTGGACCAGCGCGACGTCGTGGAAGTCCTGGTAGAGGCGCTCCGAAAGGACCAGGGCCGACTTCGCTGCCAGGTACCGGATGCGTTCCGTGCGTTCGCCGCCCGCGGATTCGTCGATCTTCACGATCTTCCGCAGCTGCTCGTGGTAGTGCTCGGCGTCCCCCGCGGCCTCGTAGAGGTGCGCAACCTTGAAGCGCGTCTCCACGGCCGTCTCGAGGGGCTTCGCGAACTGGCCGACGTACCGGAGGTACACGGCCAACGCGCGATCCGGAGCCTTGGCCTCTTCGTAGAGCTCTCCGGCCAGGAGCAGGGCCTCGCGCCGCGCCTCGGGCTCGTCCGCTTCGGCGGAGACGCGCTCGTACTCCTCGGCAGCGCGGCTCTGGTTGCCCTCCTGCCGATAGACGAAGGCCATCTGCTTCGTGGCTTCGCGGTGGAGCTCGTGGTCCGGGTACGCGTTCCGGAAGGACTCCAGCACCGCCGCGGCGGCAGTCCAGTCCTCCAGGCGGATGAGGGCGGCGCCGGCGTCGTACTCGGCGGCGGGCCGGATGGCGGAGGTGGGCGCCGCCTGGGCGATCCGCAGGAAGTGGTCCGCCGCGGCCCGGTAGTCCCCGGCGAGGTTGGCCTGCTCGCCCTGCTTGTAGATCGAGGCGGCCAGGTTGTCCACGACGCCCTGGTACGAGTCGTCTTCCGCAGGCGTCAGCTCGAGGACGCGCTGGTAGGCGGGCTCGGCCTGCTCGTAGTTGGCGGTGTCGAAGGAGGAATGGGCGATGACGGTCCAGGCGGAACGCCGGATGGGCAGATCCGCCTCGGGATAGTCGGCGATCAGCCTTCGGCCCGTGGCGATCGCACGGTCGAACTCCTTCATGACGTAGAGGTCGTCGACGGCGGCTCCCAGCACCGCGGCGGCGTGTTCGTGCTGCGGAAAGGTGTCGACGAAGCGGAGGGTGCTGGCCACGGCCTCGCGCTTCACGGTCGACTGCTCTTCTCCGGTGGCGACCTTCTCCTGCTCTCGATGCGCGTAGATCGCCGCATACCCGGCGGCGGCGGCCTTCTCGTACGCGGGATACTCGTAGGCGGTTCGCTCGTACTCGCGAGCCGAAGCGCCGAAGTCCTCGTGCTCGAGGAGCAGGTCGGCGAGCTGGTGGTTGATGCCCGGCGCCGTGACGTCCTCGGGGAAGGAGCTGAGATAGGCGCGGTACCAGTGCAGGGCCTCTTGGAAGTTCGCGGGCTTGTCGTCCGCGAGCTCCTCGTTCTGGTAGAGGGCGTGGTAGTGGTTCGCCAGATCCTTCAGGTTGCTCTTGAGATAGCTGAGCACCTCCGGGAACTCGTCGACGTCGAAGTGGCGCCAGTACTCGGACTGCAGCCCGTAGCTGGCCGCGAACTCCTTCTTCGTCTCCAGCACGAGCTTCGGAAACCCGCCGGCCTCGTAGATCTCGACGACCCGCATGCTGAACTTCGGCGAGGACCGATGCAGGGGGTAGAGGCCGACGAAGGTCTTGTAGACGGCGGCCGCGTCGTTGTAGCGGAGCTTCTCGAGGTAGAACTCGCCCAGATGGCTGTAGATGCGGTCTTCGTAGGTTCGGTGCCCGTCCCGGGCGAAGTACTCCTCCACGGCCTCGGGACCGCCGAGGTTGGAGAAGCTGAGACTGATCACCCGATAGGTGTCGGCGATCCGGCGCTCGTCGGCCTCGTCCTGCGACTGGTCGAAGTCGTATCCGATGGACACCTTGTAGTCGAGCAACGCCATGTACTGCTGCAGGGCTTCCTCGTGCAGCTCCTGCTTGTAGAGGGTCCAGCCCAGCTTGTAGAGAGCGAGCTCGTAGTACTGCGAGCCGACGCCCATGGCGGTCACGGCCGCGTAGGACTCCTCGGCGTCGATGTACTTCCGTCTCGTGAAGAAGTACTCCGCCCGCCGGAACTGCACCTCGTCGATGTACCGGGAGTACGGATACTCCGCGACCAAGCGGTCGATCACCGCGATCGCCTCGTCGCTCCGTCCCAGCTCGTCATAGGCGCGGGCCTTCTGGTAGAGGACCCGGTCGTTGTGCTCGTAGTTCGGATAGCTGGCGAGGATCTGGTCGTAGAGCTCGATGGCCTCGAGCGGGCCCGACCACTCCACCTTGTCGCCGCCGGGAAGCTCGAGATCGGAGTCGGGCTCCGACGAAGGTCGGATCGCGTCTTCCCGCGCCACGCGCCGTTCGAAGTCGTGCTCGGACTCCACGTCGGAGATGCTCGCGGGAACGGGAGGGCTCGCGGATCCGGCCGTCGAATCCGTCACCCGAGCGGTCGCCTGGGGCGCCGGGAGCGCCGCGGGACCGCTGTCTCCGAGGATGCCGAAGTCCTTCTCCAGCTTGAGGTCCGCAAGGCGACGCATGGCTTCCGGAGTCAACGCGGACTTCGGCGCCTCTTCCAGGAACTTCCGGTAGGCGATCATGGCCTGATCGAGACCGTCTTCGACCTGAACCTCCCTCATGTCCGGCTCCGCATCGCGAAGCTCGGCGAGGGTGTGCCTGTCGGGGTTCCCGGCGCAGGCGACGAGAAGCGCCGGTGCGAGGATCCAGGCTGTGCGGAAGCGACGCATCGGGTCCCTGCCCTCACTGCGCCTGCGCCTTGGCGGCGCGGTCATAGCTGTCTGCGAATGCAAAGCGGGCCTGGCTCTGGTAGGCCTCGAGCCGTTCGCGGCGCGACGTGAGCTCCGCGATGGCGACGGTCTCCAGCATGTGACCCTGTCGGGCCATGAGGACGTTCAGGCGCTCCAGTGCATCGTGAACGCGCGCGCGGAGCCCGACGATCGACGTCTCGTAGCCGACGTAGCTGTGCGTGGCCGCTTGCCGCGCTCGTACGAAGGCTTCGTAGCGCGCGGTCAGCGTGTCGACGTCTTCGTTCAGCTCGCGGAGATGCTCGTGGGCATCCGTGAGGCGCCGGTGGTACTCGGTCTCCAGGTTCCAGGTCAGCACGCCCTCGAGTCGATCGATGCGGCGCCGGAGGTCCTCGCGCGCGGGGTCGTCTTCGGCCGGGAGTGCGGCGCGCAGCCGGTCGATCCGTGAACGCAGGAACCGCTCCTCCCCGGTCGCCAGGTACTCGGGCCGGGGAGCGATCAGCATGTGCTGGAGCCGCTGGTCCAGGTGCTCGCGCTGCTCGAGGCGCAACCGGACCTGCGCGTCGAGCTTCCTGAACTGCCGGTCGATCGCGGGCAACAGGGGCTCGTAGTACTCTCGGCGAAGGCGGATGATGTCTTCGAAGGCGTCGAAGCTGGTCTCCCACGAGACGAGTCTCTTCCGCAGGTCCTCGAGATCCAGGTAGTTCTCGAGAGCCGTCTGGAAGTCGTGGGACGCCATCAAGGAGATCAGGTAGAAGGTCTCCGGCGCGTCGGGCAGGCTCCGCAGGCGAACGACCCAGTCCTCGTCGTGCCGGATCTCTTCGCGGACCAGGTCCGTGAGGAATTCGCCCTCCCGGATGCTCCGGATGGAGGCGTCCACCTTGTCGAGCTCGCGGCCGTAGGTGTCCACCGCTTGTCCGTAGAGGAGAGCTGCGCGACCGTTGACGTCGAGCTTGCTGTACGCGTAGGGCAGCGCCAGCAGGGCCTCCTGGACGGCGGCGTCGGTGGTGTCCCGCTGCGCGAGGATCTTCCAGGGAACCAGCGCGCGATCGAACTTCTCGGCGGAGAGATCCGCCCACCCGGCGCGGAGCAACGCCTCGTTCGAGAACGGCCCCGCCAGGCGAACCCGGTCCAACGATCGTTGGGCCGGCTCGAACTGCGACGATTCGAACAAGAGCGTGCCCAGGACCAGGTTCGACTTGTCTCGGATCGCGAGCGTGGCCTGATCGCTGCCGGAGACCCGACCCGCCCGGTCCAGCTGCGCGATGGCTTCCGGCTGGCGGCCGTCCTGCAGCAGCGCGATGCCGAGGTTGTACGCCGCGAAGCCGTTCAGCTGGTCCGAGCCCTGCAGCCGCCGCAGCACGTCGACGGCCTCGGAGGGTCGGCCCAGCGCCAGGTCGACGTTCGCGCGGAGGAACTCGACGTCGTCCCGGATCTTCTCGGGGACACGACCGTGGATCCGGTCCAGGGCGCGGAGCGCGTCCTCGGGCTGGTCCTTCTGGAAGTGGATGCGCGCCAGCCGAAAGGCCGCGTCGTTTCGGACCGCGTCGTCGACGTCTCCCTCGAGCACGGCCTTGATGGCACGCCCCGCGCGCTGGTGCATCCGGTAGCGAAGCTCGAAGTCGCCGACAGAGAACTCCGCCTGACCGATGTAGAGCTGCAGCGAATCGAGCTGCGGCTCGTCGACGGCATAGTGCTGGGCGATCTCGGCGTCCAGGCGTTCCAGCGCTCCGAAGTAGTCCCCCTGGTAGGCGTAGTAGAGCGCCTCTCCGAAATAGGGGTCCTTCAGCTGGCCGCCGAAGGCCGAGCCGGCCGGCAGAAGAGCCGCCAGAACGATCGCGATGATTCCGATCCGTACCGAGCACATGAGCTACCAGCTTCCGAGCCGAATGCTGATGCCGCCAAAGTCCTGCCCGGCGAGCGTCAACCCGACGAGCTTCGGCTCGACGTCCTTGCTGAAGGTGAAGGTCTCGCTTCCGTCGAGGTCCCGACCGCCCGGAACCTTGCCGGCCACGGAGACTTCGAGCCGATGTTCACCGGTGGGAATGTTGCCGGTATAGATCCGCTGCACGCCCCCCTTCTGCAGCGCCTCCAGCTCCTTGAAGCTGTAGATGTGCCGCGCGACGAATTCGCCGTCGATCTGGATCTGTACCGAGTCGAGCTGGAAGGTCTCACCTTCCGCGAGGGAGACGAAGACGGCAACCTGGGTGTCGGACGGGTAGAGGAGCTTCTCCTCGAGACGCGTCAGCTCCGCAGCGATGCTGAGGACGTCCGACTTGATCTCCTGGACCTGCTCGTCCAGGCTCTGCATCTGCTCCTTGGAGCCGTCTCCCGCCGCGAGCCCCGCCGACGAGGGGACACAGCAGAGCAGGGCGAGCAGCGCGATCGGAACCGCGCGGCGGCGGAGCGAGAGGACGCGACGATGGCGCAGCCGGTTGCGGAGGCGATTCGCCTGCGCTGCCGGCGCGCGGTGGGACGGACCTGTTTCGACGCGAATATCTCTCACGGGTGGGGGGCTCCCGCCTTTTTCCATTTCTCTTCACCGATCCCGTTCGGCCGACCACAGAAGCGTGGATGTGGGGGTCGTCACAACGGGAGCAGGCAACGTGCGTCCATCATGCGACCACGGGTGCTTTGTCGGTGTGCCCGGGCGGGAACCTGAGTGCGCGCGAAGCGGCCTTCTCGCACACGCATCGAAGGTGCGACTTCCGACCCGTGCCCACCGTGCAGGCGCCGCCGCCGGCGCCTCTTCGGTCCCGCGCAGGCCGGCGGCAACAGCGCGGCGATCCGGCTCGAATCGCTCGCAAAGGAGGACAGGAAGCCGTGATCTTCCGCCGGCAACTTCGAACGTGCGGAAGCCCGAAATCGGGCAGGCCGGGCCGGGCGGTCGCGGCTCGCCCCCGGGGCGGAACCGGAACGAGATCAGAGCGGCTTCGGGGACACCGTCTGGCCGGGCCGAGCCTTCTGGACGCCGTCGGCGATCACCCGCTCGCCGGCCGCCAGACCGTCGACGATCTGCTGCATGCCGTCCTGGGCGACGCCGAGGGCGACGCGGCGCGACTCGACCGTGTCGTCGTCCTTCACCACCAGCACGTAGCTTCCGCCCTGCTCGTCGAGCACCGCGCGTTCGGGCACGAGGATGGCACCGGTTCGGGGCGGGAGGATCGCCGTCACCCGCACGAACTCACCGGGCTTCAGGATCTCGTCCGGATTGTCGAACTTCGCGCGCACCGCGACGGTGCCCCGCATGGGGTCGACCACCGGATCCACGTAGTCGACGACGCCCGTGCTCGGATAGGGCGTCCCGTCGCCCAGGACGAGGGCCACCGGGATGGCGGCGCCGTCGGATTCGCTCGATCCCTCCGTCGGGCCCGCGTGGATCGCCTGTCTCCGGTCCTGCTCCGGAACGGTAAAGTCCACGTGGATCGGGTGGACCTGGACGATGCGGGCCAGCACCGTGTCCTGACCGGACTCGCCCACCAGGTTGCCGGGATCCACCAGACGACGGCCGATCCGGCCCGAGAGCGGCGCGCGCACCGCGCAGTAGGAGAGGTCGAGCTCGGCGGCCCGCACCGCGGCTCGGGCGCTCTCCACCTCGGCCACGGTGGCGTCGCGCTCGGCGCGCCGGGCGTCCAGCTCGGCCTGGCTCATGACGCGCCCCTCGAAGAGCTCGGACGCGCGGGCGAAGTCGGCCTTGGCCTGGGCGGCGGCGGCTCGAGCCCGGGCCAGCTCTCCCTTCGTCTCGGCGAGCTTCACCTCGTAGGTGCTGGGGTCGATCCGGAACAGCAGGTCGCCCTCGGCGACCCGCTGCCCGTCCACGTAGCTCTGCTCGAGCAGGTAGCCCCGTACCCGCGCCCGCACGTCCACGCTCCGCATGGCGCGGACCGTGCCGACGTACTCGCGCCGGTCCGGGATCGTTCCCTCTCGTGCGGTCGCGACCCCCACCTCCGGTGCCGGGGCTCGGCCGGCCCCTCACCGCGCCCGCAGGCGCTCGAGAGCACCGCGCACGACAACGCCCACGCGGCCACGCTCGCTCGTCCAACGCGGGTCACGCGGTGCCCCCTTCGGCGCGAACACCTCGCAGCCGCCTTCCCAACCACTCCGCACCTCCCTGTACGACCACGTAGAGCGCCGGTACGAGCACCAGGCTGAGCAGCGTCGCGACCAGCATGCCGCCGAACACCGCGGTGCCCAGCGAGCGCCGCGCCGCCGCGCCCGCCCCGCTCGCGACCACGAGCGGCAGCACCCCCAGGATGAAGGACAAGGCCGTCATCAGCACCGGCCGGAAGCGGGTCTCGGCCGCCTCGCGCGCCGCGTCGGCCAGGCTCGCTCCCTCGCCCCGCCGACGCTTGGCGAACTCGACGATCAGGATGGAGTTCTTGCTGGCGAGACCGATCAGGGTGACCAGGCCGATCTGGCAGTACACGTCGTTCGCGAGCCCCCGCAGCGCCTGCGCGGAGAGCGCCCCCAGGAAGGCCAGGGGAACCACGAGCATGATCGCCAGGGGCATGCTCCAGCTCTCGTACTGCGCCGCCAGGAAGAGGAAGACCACCAGCAGCGACAGCGCCAGGATGATCCGGGCCTCGCTGCCGGCTTGGCGTTCCTGGTATGCGGTGCCGGTCCATTCGAAGGACATGGTAGGCGGCAGCGTCTCGCGGGCGATCTCTTCCATGCGGTCGAGCGCCTCGCCCGAGCTGTAGCCGGGCGCGGCCGACCCCTGGATCTTGGCGGCGCGATAGACGTTGTAGTGGGGGATGTCGCGTGGTCCGGTGACACGCCGCAGCGACATCAGGGTGGAGAGCGGAACCATCTCGCCGGTCTGCGAGCGTACCCAGAGTCGGCGCACGTCCTCGGGCGACGTGCGCAGGTCGCCCTCGGCCTGGGCATAGACCCGGAACAGGCGGCCGAAGCGGTCGAAGTCGTTGACGTAGAGACCGCCCATGAAGGTCTGGAGGGTGTCGAAGACGTCGTCCACCCGCACGCCCAGGGTCTTCGCCTTGGTGCGGTCCAGGTCCAGGAAGACCTGGGGCGCGTCGGGCCGAAAGCTGGTGAACAGGCGCTGCAGCTCCGGCGAATCGTTGCCCAGGTCCACGATGCGCTGCGCCATCTCGGCCAGCGCATCCAGGGAGCCGCCCGCCCGGTCCTGGAGCTCGAACTCGAAGCCCCCGGTGCGCGACAGACCGCGGATGGGGGCGGGGTTCAGGGCGAAGACCCGCGCGCCCTGGATCGAGCCGAGCTGCGGCCCCACGGCCGCGAAGATGGATTCGAGCGTCTGGCCCTTCTCCTCGCGCTCGCCCCACGGCGCGAGGCTCACGAACACCGTGCCCACGTTGGGCGGAAAGGTGCCGGTGAGCACGTCGAAGCCACCGAACAGGTTCGTCCCCACGATGCCAGGCGTCCCGAGCAGGATCTTCTCCACCTGGCTCGCCACCTCGTCCGTCCGCTGCAACGACGCCCCGTCGGGCAGCTGGAAGCTGGTGATGAAGTAGCCCTGGTCCTCGTCGGGCAGGAAGCCGCTCGGTACGGTCCAGAAGAGCAGCGCGGTCGCGATACCCAGCGCGCCGAAGACCGCGAGCACCAGACCGCGACGCGCCAGCAGGACGCGCACGCCGCGGTCGTAGCGGGCCACCACGGCCGCGAAGGAACGGTCGAAGCCCCGGAAGAAGGCGCTCTTCCGCTCGCTCTCTCCGCGCATCACCAGGGCGCAGAGGGCGGGGGACAGGGTGAGGGCGTTGCCGAGCGAGATCAGCACCGACGAGGTGACGGCCAGACCGAACTGTCGAAGCAGCAGTCCCGTGGTCCCCGGCAGGAACGCCACGGGCACGAACACGGCGCCGAGCACCAGGGTCGAGGCTACGATGGCGCTGGTGACCTCGCCCATCGAGCGGCGCA
The DNA here is from genome assembly GCA_963822965.1 of uncultured delta proteobacterium. GTDB lineage: Bacteria > Myxococcota_A > UBA9160 > UBA9160 > UBA4427 > JAJDAN01. The sequence continues at coordinate 384,933 of CAWGJT010000014.1, read as the reverse complement.
CCGCCTCCCGACGCGGAAGCCCCTCTCCGATCAAGCGCGCCACGTTCTCCACCACCACGATGGCGTCGTCCACGACGAGCCCGATGGCGAGCACGAGAGCGAACAGCGTGATGGTGTTGATCGAGAGCCCGATGGCGTTCAGCACGGCGAAGGTGCCGATGAGCGAGACCGGGATCGTGACGGCGGGAATCAGGGTCGTCCGCCAGTCCTGCAGGAACACGTAGACGACCAGGAACACCAGCACCATCGCTTCGAAGAGCGTGCGGAGCACCTCGGAGATCGACTCGGCGACGAAGCGGGTCGGGTCGTACCGGATCACCCACTCCACGCCCGAGGGAAAGCTCTCGGAGAGGCGCGTCAGCTCGGCCTTCACAGCGGCCGCCACCTCCAGCGCGTTGGCCTCGGGCAGCTGGAAGATGCCCATGGTCACGGTCGGTTGGCCGGAGAGCCGGGTGAACCCGTCGTAGCTCTGGGCGCCGAGCTCGACGCGCGCCACGTCCCGGAGTTGCAGCAACGATCCGCCGGGCTTCGCACGGATCACGATCTGCTCGAACTCCTCGACGCTCGCGAGGCGTCCCTTGGTTCGAAGCGGGATGTCGAGCTGCTGACCCTCTGCCGTGGGAGGCGCTCCCGCCCGACCGGCGGCGATCTGCACGTTCTGCTCGCGCACCGCGTCGATCACGTCCGAAGCCGTCAGCTCGAGCTTCGCCAGGCGTTCCGGATCGAGCCAGATACGCATCGCGTAGCGACGCTCGCCGAAGATGCCGACCCTTCCGACGCCCGGGACGCGCTTGAGCGCGTCGAGTACGTTGATGTAGGCGTAATTGGAGAGGAAGAGCGCGTCCCGGGAGCCGTCGGGCGAGCGCAGGTTCGCCACCAGCGTGAGGTCGGGAGACTGCTTGTTGACGGTGATGCCGAAGCGGCGCACCTCCTCGGGCAGGCGCGGCTCCGCCACGGACACGCGGTTGTTCACGTTCACCGTGGCGATGTCGGCGTCGCGCCCCAGCTCGAAGGTGACCGTGAGGCTCATCTGCCCGTCGTTGGCGCTCGTCGAGGACATGTAGAGCATGCCCTCGGCGCCGTTGACCTGGTCCTCGATGGGCAGGGCGAGGGTGCGCTCGACCACCTCCGCGCTGGCGCCGTTGTAGGTGGCCGACACCTGCACCGTGGGGGGCACGATCGGCGGGAACTGCGAGACCGGCAGCAGCGGAATCGAGATGGCGCCCGCCAGCGTGATCAGGATCGCCACCACCGAGGCGAAGATCGGGCGGTCGATGAAGAAGGCGACGAATCCCGGCGGGCGGGGCCCGTTGGCGTCGGTGGCGTGCGGCTGTTCCGAAGGGGCGGACAAGGGGCTCCCGATGTCCAGCGCGACGGGGCGCGGCCGGCGCCGGCGGAGCAGGGGGTACCACGTTCCGCTCCGGAGTGCCGTACCCGGCGGGGACCCGGGCCAATGGCTCCTCGAGCGCGGGCGACGGCGCACGACGCGCGGCGCCGGTGTACAGTGCTTGCGCCCCTGACGGGCGCTGATGGTGCCACGAGGGGAGACCGCGCGTCATGCTGCCGCCCTCGCGCAACGATCGATACCACGGCTCGCCCCTCGCGGCGCACTTCCTGACCCTCGTCGGGGTGCTGACGGTGGTCCCGGGCGCGATCCACACCTCCCTGCCCGACGGCGGAGCGGGGGTCATCGCGGGGCTCGACCTGTCCCACGGCGGCCCGGTCATCGTCGGGGTCTTCGCCTGGGCCGGCGCGACGCAGCTCGCCTGGGGCACGGCGATGCTGGTCGTCTCACGCCGCTACCGGGATCTGGTCCCCCTGCTGCTCGGCCTGGTGCTCGCCGAGCGCAGCCTCATGGCCCTGAACATAGGGTGGCTGAAGGCGCCGACCAGCAGCCACCGGCCCCCCGAGGCCTACGCCTCGCTGATCGCGGTTCCGCTCGTCGCGGCGGCGCTGGTGCTCTCGCTGCGGGGTACCCCGCGCGCCGGACACTCCGCCTGACCGCTCGCGCCGCCGTCCCCGGGACGGCGCGCGACGCGGTCAGACCGACCTCGCTCCGAGCTTCGCCGACAGCCGGCGCAGCAGGCGTTGGATCGGGTAGCGCTCCGGGTCCGCCTCGCGCAGCTCGAGCAGCTGCGCGATCTGGGTCTCGATCGCGGACTGCACCTCGAACTGCGCAACGCGAAGCAGGCTTCGCGGTCCTCGTGACGGCCCGCGTAGCGCTTCGTGTCGATCGGCTCGCCGAAGAGGAAGTACTGGCGCTCGAGCCGCGGCAGCGGTCCCGAGCCCCTTGCCCGCGGGCGATGGGCGGAATGATCTCGCCGTGTCGGAACCAGGGCTGCTCGGTGATCCCGAGGGCGCGCGAGCAGGTCGCCGACCGGCGAGCGCAGGATGTCCTCGGCGTCGACCACGATCTCGAACATGTCCTCGACGCCCACCGAGGCGAAGGGAACGATCGGAACGCCGTACTGGATGGCCAGACGGGCGAAGCCGATGCGCTCCTTCCAGATCAGCTTGTACCGCTCGTGCTTGTGCTTCATCACCTCGCGTCCGCCGCCGGGGAAGACCAGCACCGCCTCCCCCGCCTCGAACAGGCGCGCGCAGTTCTCGCGCGTCCCGCGAACGGCGCCGATCCGGCGCAGCAGGTCCCGCCAGATCGGCAGCGCGAAGTGGTTGTGGTCGCCCAGACCCGCGCACCGTGCGGCCCGTCTTCTCGTAGATCTCGAGCCCGAGCATCGGAATGTCGACGAGTCCGTAGATCGTGTGGTTTCCCGTGAGCAGCACGGCGCCCTCGCGCGGGACGTGCTCGAGTCCGAGGGAGACGGGGCTCAGCAGCCGCTTCAACGGCCGGACGACGTGGTCGATCTCGTCGATCAGCGATCGGTCGAAGTCCAGGCTCTCGGAGGCGACTTCGGTCATGCGGGGACCCCTCGCATGAGCCATGGTGGCACGCGAGGACCCGGAAGACGAGGTGGAGTCGGCCCGCTGACCCACCGGACCGGGTCTCGCTTCGGGAGCGACCGGGCGGGTGAAGCCGCTCGACGTTGGGGGCTCGAGCCGGAGGCGGGATCCCGCGGTCGGCCCGGGACGGGCTTCCCGCGTCACCCGGATCGAGGAGCCTCGGGTTGCGACCGGACCGCCCGCCGGAGCCCGACCCAGCCCCAGCCGGCCAGCGCCGCCGTCGGATGGGAGAGGTCCGAGATCCAGAGGGTGCTCGTCGCAAACCCGGGGTCGGGACGCCAGAGCGAGATCGCCGCCAGGAAGAGCAGCAGGACTCCTGCCGCCAGCGCCTGCCGCGACGGGCGCCAGGTGGCGATCGCCGCGCCCAGACAGCCGAAGCAACCGGCCGAGGGGCCGACGTCGCGCGCAGTGAGGAGACTCGTCGAAGTCGCGCTTCCCAGGACCGGTGAGAGCGCCGTCAGGAGCGCCGCCTCGGCCAGGGAGGCGAAGAGATGCGTCGCGAGGAAGATTCCCGCGGTGCGGCGGCTGCCGAAGGCGCGCTCGCAGAGCCCGAGGCTGAGCAAGACCAGCGGCAGCAGGCCGAGGAAGGAAGGCCCACCCCACGTGAAGGCCAGCGACGTGACGCCGCACCACGCGCGCCGGGAGAAGAGGTCCATCGGCGCGCACCCGAGGCGCTGCAGCTCTTCGTGGGACAGCCGCGAGCCGATGCTGCCCGTGGCCGCGGCGCAGACCAGCAACACGACGAGCACCGTCACCGTCACGAGCGGTGCGTTCCGGAGCCGCAGTACCTGTCGCCACTTCGCCGCTCGACTCAGCGCACTGCCTCCGTCGGGAGAGCGGGAGCGCAGGCTCCCGGTCGGCGATTGCCGGGCGCCGACGCCTCTCCGTTGCTGGGCGACACGAAGACCCTCGGCGACACGAAGCTCATGGGCGACACGAAGGGCACGACATGCGCCGGCAGCTCACAGCACGACTCGAACGCCGCCCAGGTCCTCGATGCGGTGCGGGAAGCGGTCGCCCGGGGTTCCGATGAACATGTAGTTCTTGGGGATGCCGAGCCTGCGGGAGAGCGACTCGACGAGCTCCGGCCCGAAGACGCCCTTGACGGCGACGAAGTCGATGCGGAGCCGGGGATACAGGTGATCGATGATCCGCAGGTGATCCGCGAGATCCGACGGGACCTCGCTGCTCGTCCTCGTAGACGTAGACCACCTTCAGGCGCGAGGTCTGCTCGTTGTCGAGCACGTAGAGAGCCGCCTGGTTCAGGGTGACCATGTCGTCGCCCTTGCTGAAGTAGACCATCGGGCGCTCGTTGATCCGTTGGATCTGGTTCAGGACCGCGGCGTGGATCCAGCTGCTGGCCGTGGTCAGTCGCGCCACCAGCGCCCGTGAGACGTAGAGGCCCACCTTCAGGATCTCGAGGCGGAGGAACATCACGGCCACGACCACCAGGGTGGCGGCGAAGTAGCCCTGGAAGATCTCGAGGTTGACCGGATCCAGGACGACGTTGCCGACGAGACCCACGACGACCGCGCACAGGGCGGTGCTGACCGTCGGCCAGCTCGCCCGCACGTCGCGCGGCAGACGGGCGCGACGCGCCTTGAGCAACATGTTGCCCACCGCGAACAGCGCCATCACGCTGAGGAAGGCGAGGGTGTAGACCCCGGCCAGGGCCTCGATGCGACCCGCCGTGATCACGAGGATCGACGTGCAGAGCCCGAAGAAGCCGAGCAGGATCCAGTGATTCGTCTTGCGCCAGCGGTTTTCGTGCAGTAGCACCTGCGGCAGGCAGCGGTCGAGAGCCATGCGGCGCACCAGGCCCGTCACGCCCACGAAGCTGGTCAGCACCGCACCCGAGAGCACCAGCGCCGCGTCGGTGCTCACCAGCACCGCCAGCGGGCGGCCGAGCGCGACGTCGCCCATGCGCGCCAGCAGGTCCGGCGGCACCTCCTGGATCTGCGCCAGCGGGAGCATCCCGAGGGAGAGCAGACTGATCAACGGGTTGAACACGGTGACGGCGATCCACATGTTTCGCAGGGTCTTCGGGAAGACCCCCACCTTCTGCTCTTCGATGAAGTTCGCGGAGCTCTCGAAGCCGCTGATGCCGAGCATCGCCGCTGCGAAGCCGAAGAAGAGCGCATGGGGCAGGCTGTCGGGAGAGGGCAGGCGCCAGTTGGCGACGAGGAGCGACGGATCGCCCACGACGGCGACGCCGCAGACGACGGTCAGGATGGTGAGGGTCGTCATGTGGAGGATGAAGATGCCGAGCGCCACGACGGCCGACTCGCTGATGCCCAGGATGCCCAGGAAGGCGAAGGTCGCGAGCAGCGTCACCGTCGCCGGGAAGACGTCCAGGCCGCCCCAGAGGTTGTGGGCGTAATGCATCGCCTCGCTGGCGCTGATCACGGCGGTGGCGATGTAGGAGAGGAGCGTGAGGCAGGCCGCCCCGGCGGCAACCCGCTTGTTCGTCGTGTTGAGCAACAGGGTGTAGGTGCCGCCGTTGAGCGGAAGCGCGCTCCCCACCTCGGCGTAGACCTTGCGATAGAGGTAGAGGACACCCGCCACCAGGCACAGCACCACGGGAGCGAGCACACCGGCCTGGGAAGCACAGAGTGCAGAGACGTAGAGGACGCTCGAGGTGATGTCGTTGGCGCAGATCGCCGTCGCGCGCCAGGTGCCCAGGGTGTGCCGGGTGGGCTGATCCAGGTGCTTGACCGTGAAGCCGTGGTTCGCCAGGTCGGGAATGCGCTCGGCGTGCCCCCATCCGGCGAACTCCCAGGCCTCGGGTGTGCCGGTCGCGGCGACTTCGCTGGGTGTCTCACTCATCGGGTCAGGACTCCTGAGACGCCGCCCGACACCAGCCTCGCGATGCGGGTGAGGACCAGCGGCGTGGCGAGACCTCCGGGCGCCGCCAGGTAGCGGGGCTGCCATTCGGGATCGAACTTGTCCTTGAAGGTGCGGAGGCCCTGGAAGTTGTAGAAATGCTCTCCGTGACGAAAGAGGAGCGCGCCCAGCCGATTCCAGACCGGCGCGAGCGGTCGGCGCTCGAACCCGGACAGAGGGGCCATCCCCAGGCTGAAGTAGCCATAGCCCTCGGCCCGCCCCCAGAGCATGAGCTGGGTGAACAGATACTCCATCACGCCCGGCGGGGCGCTCTCGTCATAGCGCATCAGGTCGATGGAGAGCTCGACCCGCGCCTCGCTCGGCCAGACGTTGGCGAAGGCGACGATCCGGCCCGCCTTCCGGACCACCGCGACGGGCAGGCGCGCGAGATAGGCGCGATCGAAGAAGCCCAGCGAGAAGCGCTTCTCCCGCATGTTCTTGTGGGAGAGCCAGGAATTCGAGATCGCCTCGAGCTCGTCGAGCAGGGGCGGCACCCCCGAGGTGGGAACGACCTCGAAGCCGACCCCCTCGCGGGCCATGCGATTCTGGGACTGGCGCAGACCCTTTCGCGCGCTCCCCTCCAACGAGAAGGACCGGAGCGGTACCAGGGCCTCTTCACCGAGCTTCCGAAGGTCGAGCCCGAGATCGATGTAGATCGGGAGCGCCTCTTCGGAGACCTCGTAGAAGACGGCACGAGCGCCGTGGCGGTCGGCCAGCTCGCGGAAGCGCCAGGCGAGCTCTTCGCGTTCCGCCCCGGAGCCCACCGGATCCCCCATCGCGACCCAGGTGCGGCCGCTCACCCCGAACATGAGGAACGCGTTCCCGTCCTCGTGGAAGACGAGGTCCTTGTCGCCCAGGAGCGCCAGGTAGCCGCTCACCCGGGGGCTCTGGTTGCAGATCGACTGGGCGCGGTCGAGATCGAGGGAGGTGGGGAGATCCGGAAGCGGCGGTGCAGGTCGCAGCAGGCGGGCGCCTCCGAACGCGAGAAGCGCCATGCCCGCCGCGAGCATGGCGCGGAGCGAACGCGAGGCCTGCGCGTCGGGACCGAAGCGCCACCAGAGCTCGTGGGAGTACTCGACGTGGCGATAGGCGAGCTCGAGCGCGAACACGGCACCCAGACCGACGACGGCCACCGCCACCCACCAGCCGGGCGAGAGCGGCTGCGCGAGAAGCGAGCTTCGTCGATAGAAGAAGGATCGACACGGAAGCAGGGCGAGGCCCATGGCGCCGAGGATGGCGGATTCCTCCCAGTCGAGCCCCTTCAGCAGCGAAGCGGCGATTCCCCCCACCAGCAGGGCGAGGGTTCCATAGTAGGCGGCGTCTATGCGTTGGCGCAGCGCGTTGGCCAGCAGCAGGAGGAGCACGCCGAAGACGCTCCCCAGCAGCTTCGAGATCTCGATCAGCGGAAGCGGGAGCGCCTCGCGGAGCCAGGCCACCCGCTCGGGAAGCTCGGGCGTCGCCCCGGACAGCAGGAGCACGGCTCCCGCGAAGAAGGTCGTCAGCGCGAGCAGTCGGGGCGCGACGGCGGCCACCCATCCCTGGGCGGCGACCGCCGCCCGGGTGAGGCGGGCGGCGCTCTGGCGCACCTCGTACCCGACGAAGAGCACGATTGCGACGGCCATCGGGAGCAGGTAGTAGACGATCCGGTAGGCGAGGATGGAAGCCAGGACCTCGTCGCCGGGAAGAGCCGGTCGCAGGAGCACCACCATCACCGTCTCGAACACGCCGAGACCGCCGGGCACGTGGCTGACGAGACCCACGAAGACCGCGAGCAGGTAGACGCCCAGCAAGGCCGGGAACGAGAGGCCGGGCGACGAGGGCATCAGCGCGTAGAGGACCCCGCACGCCAGCAGCCAGTCGATCGTCGAGATCGCGAGCTGGGCGGCCGTCATGGAGAGGCCGGGAAGCTCGATGCGGACGCCGCGCACGAAGAACGATTCACCGCGCAGGACCACCCAGCCCAGGTAGCCGGCCAGCACGGCCAGCAGCCCCACCCCGAGCGGACGAGTCGAGGCGAAGGGAACGCCCGGAAGGTCCACGGCCAGGGGCCAGAACGTGTGGACGAGCCCGCCGAGCAGGAGGAATCCGAGCCAGAAGGTGAGCAGGGCGAACGCGATGACCCGCGCGATGTCGTCGGCCCGTACGCCCCAGCTCGAGAGCATCCGATAGCGGACCGCGCTGCCCCCGAGAAAGGACAACCCGACGTTGTGGCTGAACACGAAGGCGACGAACGACGAGAGGGCGATGCGCGGGTAGGGCAGCGGGTTGCGCACGTAGCGGAAGGCCAGCGCGTCGTAGCCCGTGAGGGCCAGATAGCCGAGAACCGTCAGCACCAGTGCGACGACGAGCGCGGTTCCGGGAGTTCCACGCAGGTGCCCGACGACGTCGCGCAGGTGGTAGGTCAGCAGCTCGTGGCGGAGGACCACCACGGACACGGTCACCAAGCCGAGCCCGAGCAGCGGCCCCAATGCGGTGAGGATGCGTTGTCTCACGATCCGACCCGTTGGGCCCCCGCCCGCTCCATGCGCCGAGCATACGCTACCCGGGGGCGGGTCCCGCTGGCGGGGCCCGAACGCCGCAGGATCCACCGCCGGGCCATCCGCTCGGGGCCGTGCCGCGGCCGCGCCGCCCAGGGAGTGTGCAGCCTGCCCGGACGGTAGGCATGTCGTCGGGGACGCCTGTGCCGCAGCCCGCCCCATCCCGCCCGCTTCCGTACGGTTGAGAATCGGCGCTCCACCTCCGGCGCGGTCCGATGCGGCGAGGCGGGGAGAGCGGCTCCTGGCACACCGCTTGCTTGAAGGGCGGGGCTCGCGACGCGGATGCCCGCACTGGGCGAGCAGCCACGCCCCCTCCCCGGGGTCGCTCCGACCCAAGGAGCTCGCACGAGCTCGAACCCTCCCCTGGAGAAATGCGCATGAACGCGTGGTCCTCGTCCGGGCGGCTGCGACCGCTCGGAATCGCAATGGTGGTGTTCGCGACGGTCGCTCTCTTGGTGTCCGTGCTGGCCTTCGACCGGCTGAAGATCGACGACCCCGTCGGCGCCCTGAGCGTGCACCTGGTGAACGGCGTCTGGGGGACCCTGGCGCTGGGCGTCTTCTACGACGACGGCGTCGCCACCAGCGTCGCGGGGCTGGCCACCGGGCTCTCGCGCTTCTCGCAGACCCTGGTCCAGCTCAAGGGCGTCATCTACGCGGGCGCCTTCACCTTCCTGGGCTCGCTCGTGGTCTGGTACGCGATCAAGATGGTCCTCGGCGTGCGCGTGTCTCCGGAGGAGGAAGAGGAAGGGCTGGACATCGGCGAGCACGGAATGCACGCCTACGACATCCCGGCCTTCGGGACGAGCGCCAACTCGGCCTTCGGCGGGGCGGCACCCGCCGGTGCGTCCTTGTCACCCGGTCGCGAGCATGTCTGAGCGCGACCGCCCACGGGCGGCCGCAGAGGGTCCATCATGAAGAAGATCGAAGCGATCGTGCGACCCTTCCAGCTGGAGAAGGTGAAGGAAGCGCTCCTCCAGATCGGCATGCAAGGAATGACCGTGACCGAGGTGAAGGGTTTCGGACGCCAGAAGGGGCACACCGAGCTCTATCGCGATGCAGAGTACGAGGTGAGCTTCCAGGCGAAGGTGAAGATCGAGCTCGTCGTGAAGGACAAGCTGGTGGAGAAGATCATGAGCGTGGTCCAGGACGCGGCCTATACGGGTCGCGTCGGGGACGGCAAGATCTTCGTCGAGCCCGTGGACGAGGCGGTCCGCATCCGCACCGGCGACCGCAGCGACTTCGCCCTGAGCTGAACGGGCGGGCCCGCCGGAATCCCGGCGGACCCGGCTCGTGGGAGTCGGCGTCGAAGCGCATCAGGTCCTCGGCGTCGTAGAAGCCGCGGAAGAAGGGCCTCACGCGAATCCGCCAGCCGCTCAGCACCTTCGCGAAGCGGGTGACGTCGGCCTGGGTGTAGCCGCCGTGGACACCCAGCGTGTGCAGCTCGAGAACCTCGCGCGCCAGGTTCTCGTTGAGGCCGGTGGGCGGGTCGATGGGGAGCTGGAACAGCCGCTTGCGCGGCTCGCGGGCCTCCTTCGAGCGCGGTCCCAGGTTCCGCTCGTTGTCCAGATAGAGGAGCATGCCCGGGTGCTTCGTGGACGCCAGCAGCATGTCCTCGAAGCGGCCCACGACGTGCGGGCGCACCACGTCGCGCTCGAAGGACGGCGGCAGCGCAAGGGTCACCGGGCGCACCGCGGAGATCACGAAGTGGCCGCTCCAGAAGTGCACCAGCCGCTCGCGGAACGGGGTGTCGGTGGCGGCGGCCACCTGGAAGCGAGCGGCCAGCGCGCGCTCGTAGCGCGGATGGAAGGTCGCCTCGAGGCTGGCGATGGCGTCGGGCACGGGCCGGCCCCAGCGCTTGGCGCGCCGGGCCGCCATGCCGGTCTCGATCAGCCAGCCGAAGAACGCCCAGGCGTCGTCGCCGGTGGACGGAAGCTCGTCGAGCGGGACCGGCAGCTCCCGCTCGGGCACGAGCTGGGCCGCGAGCCAGCCCCTGGGGATCCCGGGCCACCTCCCGCTGCTCGCCGGGGCGGGCACCCAGCCCGAAGCGCTGGATCGCCAGCGCAGCCTGGGAAGCGGATCGATCGGCCAGCATGCTCGCGCGTCTCCCCTGCCCCGTTCCTCCGGCTCACCCCTCTCCAACCGCGCACCGACCGGATGGTTGCGCGCTCGCCGCGCGAGGGCCAACCTCGTGCGGCCCGCGACCCGGGTGCGCAGGCGCGGCGCAGGCTCTGGCCTGAAGATCCGGGACGGATTCGAGAGGGACCGAGAGATGCAGCGAATGCGATCGGTGTCGGCCCTCCTGGCCGTGACGTGCCTTGCCGCGGGATTGCTTTCGCCGCCGCGGGCGGCAGCGAAAGAGGTCGGGCTCGCCGTCGGAGAGGTCGCCCCGAAGCTCAGCCTCGTCGACCAGCGCGGTGCCACCCACAGCCTGGAGACGCTTCTCGGGCACGGGACGCTCGCGATCGTCTTCTTCCGCTCCGCCGACTGGTGACCCTACTGCCAACGGCAGCTGGTCGAGCTGCAGCAGAGCCTGGAGAAGATCCACGAGGCCGGAATCGAGCTGGTCGCAGTGAGCTACGACGACCCCGGGGTCCTCGCACGCTTCGCGGAGAAGCGCGGTATCACGTACCCCCTCCTCTCGGACCCCGGAAGCCGGACGATCGACGCCTACGGGATCCGGAACCACGAGGCCCACGGCCGCTTCGACGGCATCCCCTACCCCGGCACCGTGATCGTCGACGCGAAGGGGGTGATCCGCGCGAAGCTCTTCTATGACGGCTACAAGAAGCGCCACGAGGCAGCCGACATCCTCGGCGCCGCCCGTGCGATCGATGCGGCCGCCGGCCCGGCGGATCCGGCGTCCCACTAGCCGGACCCCGCCTGGCGAGAGCGCCGATGGCGGTGCCGGCGGCCTCCCGGGCGATGTACCCTCGGGCCATGCGTGTCCACGTCGAACGCCGCGGTCAGGGCCCGGCCCTCGTCTTCGTCCACGGAATGGGCGTCTCGTCCGAGAGCTGGCGGGCGCAGATGGACGCCCTGCAGGACCGCTTCACGGTGGTGGCCTTCGACCTGCTCGGGCACGGCCGCTCGCCCGTGCCTTCCGACCCGGCGCTCTACTCGCGCGACGAGGCGCTTCGCGACCTGGACGAGGTGATCGCGAGCCTGGGCCCCCAGGACGAGAAGCCGATCCTCGTCGGACACTCGCTGGGCGGATACCTGTGCCTCGCCTATGCGGCCACCCGGCCCGGCCGGGTCCGGGGGCTCGTGGTGATGGCCACCGGACCGGGCTTTCGGGACGCCGAGAAGCGCGAGGCCTGGAACGCCCGTTCGCGCCGCAATGCCCATCGCTTCGGCGTCGAGCCCCAGGTGGCGGGGCTGAACCTGCAGCACGACAGCCTGGTGATGGACCGCCTGGCGAAGCTCGACGTGCCGACCCTGGCGCTCGCCGGCAGCGCCGACGACGCGGCCTACAGCCGCTCGGCCGAGTACCTCGAGCGCAAGATGCCCGACGCCCGCTTCGTGCTGATCGAAGGCGGTGAGCACCTCATGCACGAGGACACGCACGCCGCCGAAGTCGCGGGACTCATCGCCGACTTCGCCCGGGGGCTCGCCTCACCCTGAGCGGGCGCCTGCCCCGGTTCGGGGCGCGGGCACGATCACCCCACCGGAACCGGCGCCGGGACGTCGGGCGGGGCCACCTTGTAGAGCTTCGCCGCGTTGCCCCACAGCACCTTATGCCGGGCTTCCGGCCGCGCGTCGCCCAGCGCCGCGTCGATCTTCTCGCGTACGTTGCCGTAGAGACAGACCGGGTGCGGGTAGTCCGTCTCGAAGAGGATGTTGTCCTCGCCGATCGAATCCATCAGCTCGCGCGGCGCGTGCTCCTCGAAGATGTAGCAGCCGTAGACCTGCCGGGCGAAGTACTCGGAGGGCTTCAGGGTGAACTCCGGGTGGGCGCGGCGCACGGCGCCGTACTCGAACGTGTAGTCACAGGCCTCGAGCACGAAGGGAATGAAGCCGATCCCCGACTCCACGGACACGAAGCGGAGATCCGGATAGCGCGGCAGGATGCCCGAGAAGAGCAGGTCGGCCAGCTGCTTGCCGTTGTCGAGGAAGAGCGACACGGCCGTGAACCCGTTGGTGCGGCCGCCCCCCATCGTCTTGATGCGCTCGGGCGTGAAGCCGTCGTCGAAGGTTCCCGCGCCGATGTGGAAGCTGACGGGCAGATCGCACGCGCGCGCGGCCTCCCAGATCGGGTTCCAGTGGTCGCTCGCCAGGATCGGCATGCCGTGGCTCTGGGGCTCGCCGGTGAAGAGGACGCCCTTGTGGCCGAGCTTCGCGCAGCGCTCGATCTCACGCGCCGTGGCCTCGACGTCCCAGAACGGCGTCGCCAGGATCGGAATGAAGCGCCGGGGGTCCGGGGCGATCCAGTCGATCAGGAAGTCGTTGTAGGCACGCACGCACGCGAGCATCAGCTCGGGATCCTTCAGGCCGAGGAAGGCCTGGCTCCCGAAGCCGCCGACGTTCGGGTACAGGGCCATGGCCCAGATCCCCACCCGGTCCATGTACGCCAGGCGCGCGCCCGCATCCCAGGCGGCCTTCGGCACCTCGTCGATGTTCCGCGGCGCCGCCGGGAACGGCTCCGGCCAGCCGGCCAGGGCGGTGAAGCCGACGGGCAGGAACGCGGAGCCCTCGCCGATGCGCCAGGTCTCGACCGCGGTCTCGGGGTTGCGAACCACGCGCGGCGCACGGTCCTGAAAGCGCGCCGGCAGCCGGCTCGTCCACAGATCCCCCGGCTCGGTGATGTGGGTGTCGGCGTCGATCACCCAGTCGCGGATCCGCGCCTCGTGGGCTCCCATGTCGAGCTCCTCCTCTCGTTGGACGGCTACGGCATCGCCAGCCCGACCTCGATTCTACTCGGAGCCCACCCGGAGCGCCGCGGCCCGTTCCGCGGGATCGGACCAGGGCGCCGCACGGCACGCGGCGCGCGACCCGGAGCGCCCCGACGTTGACGGCGGGTAGGGGCTGACAGAGAGTCCAGCCGGTCCGCGCGGCGCTGCACGGACACCCATTTCCCGGGGAGGAAACTACGAGATGATCCGCTTCGGACGGCTCGTCGACCGCGCGAGCGAGACCGACCGTCGCAAGCTCGCGGAGGTGCAGGCGCTCTTCCGCCGGGTGTTCCCGAAGGAGGCCGACTACGCGGATGGCCTCGGCGAGCTGATCGGCCGCCGCGCCGACCTCGACTTCGAGGCGACCCTGCTGGTGGCGGAAGAAGAGGGACGCGGCGTGGTCGGCTTCGCCCTGCTCCACTACTTCCCGCGCGTCCGGATCGGCTTCCTCGATTACATCGGCAGCGATCCCGAACGTAGCCGGCGGGGCATCGGGCGCGCCCTGTACGAGTCGGTCCGCGAGTATCTCGGCCACAAGAAGGCCCACGGTCTGCTGCTCGAGGTCCCGCCCGACGAGCCAGCGGCCCCCCGCGACCCCGCGGAGATGGCCGAACGCAGGAGCCGCGCCCGCTTCTACGAGAGCTTCGGCGCGTACCCGATCCTCGGGACGCGGTGGGACGATCCCGAACGCCGGCTCGGCTACGACTCGCCGATGCTGCTGTACGACGACCTGGGCCGGAGCAAGCCCCTGCCCCGCACCCGGGCGCGGGCGGCGGCCCGACGCCTGCTCGAGACCCGCTACGCCGGCGAGGTCGAAGCGTCCGAGGTGCGGCGCATCGTCGAGTCCTTTCGCGACGATCCGGTCCGCCTGCGGTCACCGCGCTACTCGCGCGAGTCGCGCCCCGTCCCGCCCCTGCACGGGCGCATCCGCCCGATCCGGATCGTGGTCCCGGCGGTCCATCACGAGATCCACCACGTGCGCGAGCGCGGGTACGTCGAGCGGCCCGCCCGGGTCGGCGCGATCCTGCGTGGGCTGCGGGAGCTGCCGGTCCTGGAGACGCCCGCGCGGCACGTGGGCGAGGACGCGATCCGCGCCGTTCACGACGGCGACTACGTGAGCTACCTGCGGCGGGCCTGCGAGAGCCTGGGGGAGAAGGAGACCCTGTATCCGCAGGTCTTCCCCGTGCGCCGACCCGAGCGCCGGCCCCGCGAGATGGCGATCCGCGCGGGCTACTACTGCATCGACACGTTCACGCCGCTCTCCCAGGCCGCCTATCGCGCCGCGCGCGGCGCCGTCGACTGCGCGGTGACGGCGGCCGGGCTGCTGCGGGACGGCGAGCACATCGTCTACGCGCTGTGCCGCCCTCCCGGACACCACGCCCAGCGCCGGGTCTACGGGGGCTTCTGCTACTTCAACAACGCCGCCATCGCGGCGCACATCCTGTCCGCGGGCGGGCGGGTTGCCATCCTCGACCTCGACTATCACCACGGCAACGGCCAGCAGGACATCTTCTACGGACGTCCGGACGTGCTCACCGTCTCGATCCACGGCGAGCCGCGCGACCACTACCCCTACTTCGCGGGCTACGCGGACGAGCGCGGCGAGGGCGAGGGGCTGGGGTTCAACCGCAACTTCCCGGTGCGCAGCCTGCTCGGCGACGAGGGCTACCAGGAGGTGCTGGCTGCCGGCCTGCGCGAGATCGGACGCTTCCGTCCCGACTGGCTCGTGGTCGCGCTCGGCTACGACACCATGCGAGGCGACCCCACGGGCAACTTCGACCTGTCCCCGCGCGGTCTGCGCGGGGCGGGCCAGGCCATCGGACGCCTCGGCCTGCGCACCCTGGTCGTGCAGGAGGGCGGCTACGCGCTCGGCAACCTGCGGAGCGGCTCGCGCGCCTTCTTCGGCGCCCTGGCGGAGTCGTGGTACGCCTGACCGGGGTGACGGCGCTCGTCGCAGCCAGCAGGGGGCGTCAGAACCCCTCCCTCCGCCGAGCTCGGCCCGGGGCTCTCCGGCGGCCCGTCAACCCGTCCAGCCGAGCAGCGCGGGCGGGCCGAGCAGGACGGCCCCGAGCGTCACGCCCACCAGGTCCGAGAGCGGCGCCATGCCCGGCACGGTCAGCGCCGCCTGACCGCTTCCCGAAGGCACGAAGAAGTTGATGCCCGTCTGGACCAGGAACCTGCGCCGCGCCTACGCGGCGCTCCGCTGGCGGTCGGGGGCGAAGGCCGGGCACTTCTGGGCCTGCCTCGGGCAGGTCCGCCAGCGTCGATGGGCCGGGCGATCTCGGCCTTCGTCGGGCCGAACCGCGCGGCGAGAGGCGCGAGCTTCTCGAGGTCGAAGCCGTAGAGCGCCGCGGTGTTGCCCCCGACGATGCGCTGGATCTCGTCCTCGTCCACCCCGGCGAAGGTGAGCCGCAGGTGCTCCCGTCGTGTAGGGATGGGATCCCTCCACGTGGGGATAGTCGCTGCCCCAGAGGATGCGCTCGACCCCGATCTCGTGCCGCAGATCGCATTCGTGGGGCGGCAGGAAGCTCGCACCGATGTGGCACTGGCGGGCGAAGTACTCGGACGGCGTGAGCGACAGGCTCGCGACGGCGGGGCCCCCGAAGATGTGCTCCGAGCACTGGTCGTTGTGCTTCATCTGCGTGGAAGAAGTGCTCGAGCTGCTGGAGCACCCCCGGCACCCACTGCACACCGGTCTCGGTGAGCACGAACTGCAGATTCGGGTGTCGCTCGAAGACACCGCTGAACATCAGGTGCCAGAGGGCGCGGTGCGCCCACCAGGTGA
Source organism: uncultured delta proteobacterium (assembly GCA_963822965.1). Taxonomy (GTDB): domain Bacteria; phylum Myxococcota_A; class UBA9160; order UBA9160; family UBA4427; genus JAJDAN01. The sequence goes on along the minus strand of CAWGJT010000014.1, from coordinate 368,878 downwards.
CCTCGAGCATGAACATCGTGAGGGCCTGGGGGAGGTAGTTGCCGAAGTCCGGCGTGGCGCCGCCGCTGTGATGGTTGAGCGGCATGCCGAGCTCCTCGCACACGGCGAAGATCGGCTCGTAGCGCGGCGCGTAGAGCGGCTCGACCCCCGAGCCCGGCGGAGCGCCGGGCAGCAGCACGCCGCCGGTGAGCCCGTTCTCCTTCGCCCAGCGGATCTCGTCGACCGACTCGCTCCACGAACGGCAGGAAGATCTGGGCGATGCCCGCGCGCCGACCCGGGGCCTCCCGGCAGAAGTCGGCCAGCCAGCGGTTGTGCGCCTGGATGCCGGCCCAGCGCCGCTCGTGGTCGGCTGCCGACCTCGGCCTCGCCGAACTCGCTCAGCATCGACGGCGCGAACGGCGGCGACGTGTTGGGAAAGATCACCTCGGCGACGACGCCGTCCGCCTCGGTCTCGCGCAGCCGGCGCGCACTGTCCCAGTTGCGGTTGCCGTCCACGTCTGGATCGCCGTCGACGCCGATGCTGCGGTTGCCCATGACCTGCCGCATGACCTTCGCCATCTGCTCGCTCTGGGCGAGCCAGTCGCGATAGTCGTCCTGCCAGCGGCTTGCGAGGTACGGCCCGTAGCCCTCCGGGCTCGAGCCGGCATGGGAATCGGCGGTGATCAGCAGGTATCGGTCGAGGTCGTCCAGCGGGCCGGGCATGTTCTCCTCTCCTCGTCGGCCTGCGTCGGCCTTCGTCAGTGCGGGATCAGCTCGTGTTCCTCGCCCACGAAGAGCGGCGAGCGCGGGAGATCGATGAAGCGGCGCTCGTCCTCGAGCAGCACGAGCGCGGCCTCCCGCCCCTCGTCGGTGGACATGGCGCTCTGCAGGGCCTCGGCGCTGTCGAACCAGAGCTCCGCCACTCCGTCGTACGGCTCCGGTCCGCCCCGCCCCTGTCGCAGCCCCTCGTTCAGCGCCGATTCGGCGGTGTGGAGCTGGACGTACCGCCGCACCCCGATCTGCGGGGCCAGCCGGCGAACCAGCGGACCGTGCTTCTCGAGCCAGTAGCGCTGGAACTCCTCCCGGGTCAGGGTCGGGAGACGGTGCAGGGCAAAGCTGAGCTTCAGCATGGAACGACCCTCCGTGCCGCCGATCCATCCCGGGGTCGGCGTGCTAGGAGCCTGACCCAAGACTCCTAGCGATCCTCGGCTCGATCGAAATCGTGCTCCTCCAGGTCCTGCTCGGCACGGGTGGTCTGCTTGTCCCGCTCGGCCTCGGTCTCCCGGAGCGCTTCGTCGCCCATGGGGGCGGCGTTCTCGTCGGGGGGAGTGAGACCGCGGTCGGAACGGTCCCGACCGCAGCCGACCGTGGAGAGTGACAGGACCAGGACCCCCAGCACGAGCAACGCGAGCTGCCTCATGGCTCCTCCAGGCCCTCCGACACCGCTTCGTGCGGTGCCGGGACGGGCCGCGTGGCGGGTCGGCGAAGGGATTGCGCCGGCACCCGGCGCGGCCCGCTGCACGATCCCGCATGCGACAGGGTGACACCCTGGCCGTAGGGACCGCAAGCGCGCGGCTCGACAGGAGATCCGCCTGCAGCCGTCGGTCGCCGGGCCGGTCGGAGGTTGACCCGGACCCGAAGGGACGGTTCCTTCGGGGTCTACGAGCGCACCGCGACCCGAAGCGCCAGACCGAGGAGGTTCTCCCTACGCACCGTGAACGAGCGCCGCGGGCGCGCCGGATGAGCCGCGATAGGAGCCCCGCCAGGCGGCCGGAGCCGCCATGCTGCCAGGGGCTGACACCAGCCGTGCGAAGGGCCGTTGACGCGCACGACCCCGCCGATACGCTGCCCCCATGTCCGATCCCCATCTGATCCAGAGCGAGGCGGAGCTGCGCGAGGTCATCCGTGAACCCAGCCCGGCGGTGGAGCAGAAGATCTTCGACCACGTGGATCCCTACGCGGCCGCCTTCATCGAGAAGGCGCCCCTGCTGCTGCTCGCCACGCGGGGCGCCGACGGCGGGCTCGACGTGTCGCCGAAGGGCGACGCTCCGGGCTTCGTCCGCGTGGCGGACGAGAAGACGCTCCTGATTCCCGATCGGCCGGGCAACAAGCTCGCCTACGGGTTTCCGCAACATCCTCGGCGATCCCGCCGTCGGGCTCATCTTCGTCGTGCCCGGACGTCGCGGAGACCCTGCGCGTGAACGGACGCGCCGAGATCACCCGGGACCCGGAGCTGCTCGAACGCCTGAGCGCCCGGAACCGCAGCGCGCTGCTGGCCACCCGCGTCCACGTGGAGGAGAGCTTCTTCCACTGCGGCAAGGCGTTCGTCCGCTCGTCCCTCTGGAAGCCCGACACCTGGCCCGCCGGCGTGAAGGCCAACATCGGCAAGCAGATCGCCGCGCGCCGGGGAGCCGGCGACGAGCTGGCCGAGGCAATCGAGAAGAGCCTCGAAGAAGACCTCCGCACGGGGCTCTGAGCCACGAGCCTCGAGAACCCTTCAGGCGGGCCCGACGTGTCGACCGACCTCCCCCTCGGCTGCTCTTGTGGTGCCTTCCGCGGCGTGGCGCGCGGCGTGTCCGCCGAGATCGGGAACCGCCTCGTCTGCTACTGCGACGACTGTCAGTCCTTCGCCTACTTCCTGGGCCGACCCGACCGAGATCCTCGACGCGCACGGCGGCACGGAGATCTTCCAGACCTCGCCGGCGCGCGTCGAGATCCACGAGCGGCGCCGACCGGATCGCCTGCATGCGGCTCACGCCGAGCGGGCTGGTTCGCTGGTACGCGGGCTGCTGTCGGACCCCGATCGGAAACACCCTGGCGACCTGCCAGGTGCCTTTCGTCGGACTGATCCAAAGCACCGGCGTCCGCACGCCGGATGGCTTCTCGCGCGACGAGGTCGCTGGGCCCCGTCCTCGCGCGGGTGCACGCGCGCTTCGCGAAGGGCGACCGCGCGGGGCTGGACGCGCACGATCGGGCGCCGCTCTCGCTGGTGGCGCGCTTCGCCTGGCTGGTGCTGCAGGCGCGACTGCGGGGCGACCACCGCCGCTCGCCCTTCTTCGACCCCCGCACCGGCGCGCTGCGAACCGCCCCGCACGTGCTCTCGCCGGAGCGAGCTGCACCGGGTGGAGGCCGCCCGCGACGCACCGGCAGCGCTAAGAGCCCGCTAGCGCCCGACGATCGGGATGTAGCTCGGGTACCAGACGGCTTCGCGCACGGTCGCCCTCGATCTCGTGGTCCGGGATCATCCGGCCCAGGTGGGCGTCCCGCGCGCAGCGAGCCACCGCGCACGCGACCCGGAAGCTCACCTCCCGCAGATCGTCCTGCTGGGGGAAGATGGCCCCCAGGGAGAGGCGCTCCTCGCTCACGCACTCGGCCAGGGTGCGGGCGGCCACGGAGAACATCTCGTCGGTGACCTGGTGGGCCTGCGAGACGATCGCGCCGAGCCCGACGCCCGGGAAGATGAAGACGTTGTTCGACTGGCCGATCACCTGGCGCCGGCCTTCGCGGATCACGTCCTCGAAGGGGCTTCCGGTGGCGACGATCGCGCGGCCGCCGGACCAGTCGAGGGCGTCCTTGGGCGTGCACTCCGATCGCGAGGTCGGGTTCGAGAGCGGCAGGATGATCGGGCTGCTCCACGTGCTTCGCCATCTCCTCGATCATCTCCTGGCTGAAGGCGCCGGCCCGGGCGGTCGCTCCCACCAGCACGGTGGGCTTCATGGCGCGGATCATCTCCACGGGAGTCGGCGCGTCATCCCGTACCGAAGCCGTAGGAGGCGAGGGCTCTGCTCGTTCAGGGCGAACTCGCGCTTGAATGGCTCGTCGATCTGGCGACCGGCGTGCAGCAGACCGTGCGAGTCGAAGGCCGCGATGGAACGGTGGATCTCCTCCTCGCCCGCGCCCGCCTGACGCATCGCCGCGGCGGTCAGCCGCGCGATGCCCGTGCAGGCGCCGCCGGCGCCGATGAAGAGCACGCGCTGCTCGGTGATCGTCTGCCCCGTGATGCGAAGGGCGGCGAAGATGCCGCCCAGGGTCACCGCGGCGGTGCCCTGGATGTCGTCGTTGAAGCTCGGGACGCGCTTGCGGTAGCGCTCGAGCAGGGTGAAGGAGTGCGTCTTGGCGAAGTCCTCCCACTGGATCAGGGCGCGCGGGAACACGTCGCGCACGGCCTGCACGAACTTCTCGACGAAGTCGAAGTAGTCCTGCCCGCTGAGCCGGCGCGCCCGGATAGCCGTTGTAGAGGGGATCGTCCAGCAGCTCCTGGTTGTTGGTCCCCACGTCGAGGCTCACCGGCAGGCACTTCGAAGGGTGGATGCCGGCACCCGCCACGTAGAGCGCGAGCTTCCCGATGGGGATGCCCATGCCCCCGGCGCCCAGGTCGCCCAGCCCGAGGATGCGCTCGTTGTCGGTCACCACCAGCAGGCGGATGTCGTGGAAGGGAGCGCTCTCGAGGATCGCGTGGGCGTCGTCGATGTTGTCGGGGGTGAGCCAGATGCCTCGCGCCGACCGCAGGATGTGGCTGAACTGCTGGCACGCCTGGCCCACGGTGGGCGTGTAGACGATGGGCAAGCAGCTCGGGGAGGTTCTCCACCAGCACGCGATAGAAGAGCACCTCGTTCAGGTCCTGCAGGCTCGTGAGCCCGATGTACTTCTCGAGGTTGGTGGACTTGGCGCGAATGTGCTCGAGCTCGAGCTCCACCTGCTCGCCGATCTGCAGCACCTGGTTGGGCAGCATGCCCTCCAGCCCGAGCTGGCGTCGCTCTTCGTGCGTATAGGCGAGCCCCTTGTTCGTGGAGGGGTTCTTGAGGAGCCAGACCCCGCGCTTGCGGGTCTCGATGCGGTCCTCGCCGCCCAGCTTCTGGTCGTAGACTTCGTCCTTCACGGCACTCCTCCGGGCCGTGCGTCCGGCCACCGCCCGACTCGATGGTAGACCAGGGCCGCTAGCGTCCGCGTCGCCCCGGGCCGATCCCGCACAGCGGATCCGCCGCTGGACGACCCGGGCGGGCATCGTAGTCTCGCAGCACACCGATTCCGTGTCCCGCTTCACGGCATCGAGCAGCGATGGGATCCGCCCGCCCCTCGGTCGCCTCCCGTGACTCCAGTCACCGCCACCTTCCAGGCACCGGCGTAGCTTCCGGCGCGTGCCCCGATCGCTCCTCCCTCCGAGCCATCGGCCCACGGGAGGAACGACGATGGATCCTGCAAGCAACGGCGCGGCCGCGTGCGGATGCGCGGGGGGCCGGCGTGCGCGCTCCTCCTGGGACTGGGACAGCGCACCCGACGCCTGGTCGATCACCACGGGCCCCGCCGAGCTCGACGAGGTGGATCGCATCCACGGCGGCAACGCCGAGCACTGCGACGAGGCCGTCGCGCTCCAGGACTTCCTCGAGATCTTCGAGTGCGGCGACGAGCTCTTCGAGACGACCTTCAACGCGGTCGACGGCGTCGGCGCGAACGTGGGGACGGGGGCCGCTTCACGCGGGTACCCCGAGCAGACCTCGACGGACCCGGGGAGTGGGCCGACCACACCCCGGCCGCGCGCCACCGGGCCGAACGCCGCGAGCTGCGTCGCGTGCCACCGGGGCGCCGCGATCGGCGGCTCGGGAGACGGCTCGGGACCGGCGGCCGCTGAACGCGATCCGCGATCCCCTGGGCACCGCCGACCCAGGCCGCTTCATCCAGCGCAACACCCCCCACCTCTTCGGTCCGGGCGCGCTCCAGCGCCTCGCCGAGGAGATGACGCGTGGAGCTGCGCGCCCGCTTCGAGGCGGGCGTCGCCGCAGGCCTGCGAGAGCGGACGCGACGGTCGACGTCGCCCTCGTCCGCCAAGGGCGTCGACTTCGGCGTCGATCGCCGTCGGCTGCACGGGCGCCGTGGACGCCGGCGGCGTCGAGGGCGTCGACGCGGATCTCGATCGTCCGGCCCTTCCAGTGGAAGGGCGTGGAGACGACGGTGCGCTCCTTCTCGCGCGGCGCGGAGCACAACGAGCTGGGCATGCAGCCGGTGGAGCTGGCCGGGGACGGCGTGGACGGCGACGGCGACGGCATGGTGGACGAGATCACGATTCCCGACATGACCGCCATGGCGGTCTACCTCGCCGCGCAGCCGCGACCGGTCACCCAGCTCGAGCTGAACCGCCTGCGCCTCGAGCTGGCGCAGCTCGGCGCGCAGGACCTGATCGCTCGGCTCGAGCTGCCCGTCCTCGCTCGCGACGAGGTCGCGCCATCTCGCCGGGGCGAGCGGCTCTTCGCCGAGATCGGCTGCGCCGACTGCCACCGGCCGGCGCTGGTGATCGACGATCCCGTCTTCTCCGAGCCGAGCCCGGTCGCCGGCTATGCCGACGATCCGTTCCCGGCCGGCCAGCCGCGCCTCGCGAAGACCATCCGCTTCGACCTGGCGCGGGACCTGCCGGACAACCGCTTCTCCGTGGGGCGCCGGACCTTCGACCTGGGAAACTTCGAGGGGACGCGCTCGGGCGGCGCGGTCGTTCGCCTCTACGGCGACCTGAAGCGCCACGACATGGGAGGAAGCCTCGCGGAGAACATCGACGAGACGGGGCACGGAAGCTCGGTCTGGCTCACGAAGGAGCTGTGGGGGGTGGGCTCGACGGCCCAGTACCTCCACGACGGACGCGCGACCACGCTCACCGAGGCGATCCTCGAGCACGGCGGCGAGGCCGAGCCTTCCCGGGCGGCGTTCGCGGCGCTTCCCGAGCCCGACGCGGCGAGCGTCGTCCGCTTCCTGGAGAACCTCGTGCTCTTCTTCCCCGAGCCGGATCCCCAGCCCGCAGTCACCACCCAGGCCCCGAAGCACACCCGCGACGGCCGGCGGAGGCGCTGACCTTGTGGCGCCGAGCCCAGGAAGAAGGAAGCAGGAGAGGATCCATGACGACCCGTGGCTACTGGCGGCGTTCCTCGCCGCCGCCGCGGCGGGCAGCGTGGCTGCGCTCACCCACGACTGGAGCTCCGAGCCGAGGCCGTCCCCGATCTCCGGCTCGCAGGCACGTGACGCACCGGACCGCCGGCGAGACGCGACCGGGCGGCTTCCTCCCGGACGGCGCGGGCGATGCGATCGGCGGGCCGGAAGTGGCCGCCACCCGCGAGCCGGACGAGCCCGGCGAAGGCGGTGGGGTCGACGACGGGCTCGAGGCGGAGCTGCGGCGGACGCACGACGCCATCGGGGCCTCGCACCGGGGGTCCGACCCGGGCGAGTCGGCGCCACGCCCTGCCCCGCGCACCGCGCACCCGCCGGCGGTCGCCGCCTGCAGCGGCGCCGGTCTCGCCTGCCGCTCCAGCGTCGAGTGCTGCCCCGGGCTCGCCTGCACGGGCGGCGTCGCCGGCTACGGCACGTCCGGTCGCTGCGAGGGATAGCCACCGACCCGCACGGGCCGGGCTCAGTCGGGCTCTCGGGGCTGCAACCGGCGGATCGTGTCCTTCGCGGCGCCGGGTCCGGGCACGGTCCGCAGGTCGCGCCGCGAGAGCGGCCGGCCATCGGCGTCGGTGACGCGCAGCTTCGGGAGCCGCCGCCCCGTCCGGCGGTCCTGGACGATCACGGGCTCGTGGCCGCGCCCGAAGACCCACTCGTCGGACCACTCGCGCAGGGCGGTCAGGACGGGCAGCAGCGCCTCGCCCTTCTCGCTGAGGCGGTACTCGAAGCGGTGTCCGACGCTGCGCGACGTCCACCCGCTCGAGGATTCCGTGGTCGACCAGGTGCTGCAGGCGCGCCGACAGGATGTTCTTCGCGATCCCGAGGCTGCGCTCGAAGTCCCCGAAGCGGCGCACCCCGAAGAAGGCGTCGCGAACGATCAGCAGAGTCCACCAGTCGCCCAGCACCTCGAGCGCCTGGCCGATCCCGCAGTTCATGTCGGCAAAAGCGCTTTCGCCCCATGGCCCGGCAAGTCTACCGCGGAATTTTGGTTGCGTAAAGCAACCAAACCGGTTATCCATCCCGCCATGGGTCGAACGGGTCTGCGTCGTGACGGGGGTCGGACCGGGTACCGGGACCGCCCTCGCCCGCCGCTTCGCGGCGGACGGCTACCGCGTGGCCCTGCTGGCCCGGAGCGCGGAACGGCTCGAGCAGCTGGCCGCGGAGCTGCCCGATGCAGCCGCCTTCCCGGTGGACGTGGGCGACCTCGACGCGCTGCGCGCCACCCTGCAGCAGGTGCGCGAGCGGCTCGGTTCTCCCGAGGTGCTGCTCCACAACGCGGTCGCCGGCGGCTTCGGCAGCTTCGAGAGCGTGGCCCCGGAAGCCCTCGAGCGGCGCTTCCGGGTGAACGTGACCTCGCTGCTCGTGCTCGCCCAGGAGCTGGCGCCGGCGATGATCGAGGCGGGACGCGGCGCCATCGCGATCACGGGCAACACGTCCGCCTGGCGCGGCAAGGCCGCCTTTGCCGGCTTCGCACCCACCAAGGCGGCCCAGCGCATCCTGGCCGAGTCCCTGGCGCGCTCCCTGGGTCCCAAGGGCGTTCACGTCGCCTACGTGGTGATCGACGCCGTGATCGACGTGCCGTGGACACGGCAGGCCTGGGCCGACCGTCCCGACGACTTCTTCATCCAGCCCGCCGGCATCGCCGACGCCGTGCACCACGTGGTGCACCAGGAACGCTCGGCCTGGACCTTCGAGCTCGATCTCCGGCCGTTCGGAGAGAGCTGGTAGCGAGCAACGCGCCCCCGAGGAGAGACCGCGTGTCCGAGCAGCTCCGCCGCCCCACGCCGTCCGAATGGAAGTCCACCGCCTGCATCCTGTGCGAGTGCAACTGCGGGATCGAGGTCCAGCTCGGCGGCGCCGACGGCCGCCGCCTGCTGCGCGTGCGCGGCGACGACGCCCATCCCGCGTCCCGGGGCTATGCCTGCGAGAAGCCCTCGCGTCTGGACTTCTACCAGAACGGACCCCACCGCCTCACGAAGCCCCTGCGCCGCCGCCCGGACGGCAGCTTCGAGGAGATCGACTGGGACACGGCGATCCGCGAGGTGGCCGCCCGCTTCGCCGCGGTCCGCGACGCCCACGGCGGCGAGTCGATCTTCTACTACGGAGGCGGCGGCCAGGGCAACCACCTGCCCGGCGCCTACGGGCGCAGCACCCGCGCCGCGCTGGGCTCGGTCCACCGCTCGAGCGCCCTCGCCCAGGAGAAGACGGGCGAGTTCTGGGTGGCCCACCGCATGATCGGCGGCTACACGCGCGCCGACTTCGAGCACTGCGAGGTCGCGCTCTTCCTGGGCAAGAACCCCTGGTTCTCCCACGGCATCCCGCGGGCCCGCGTGACCCTGCGCGAGATCGCCAAGGACCCGAGCCGCTGCCTGATCGTGATCGACCCGCGGCGCACCGAGACCGCGGAGATCGCCGACGTCCACCTCCAGGTGAAGCCCGGCACCGACGCCTGGCTGCTGGCGGCGCTGATCGCGGTGCTGGTGCAGGAGGACCGCATCGCGAGCGCCTGGCTCGACGACCACGCCGACGGCCTCGAGCAGGTGCTGCCCCACTTCGAGACGCTCCCGGTCGCCGACTACTGCGCGGCCTGCGGCGTTCCCGAGGAGACGGTGCGCGCCGCGGCGCGGCGCATCGCCGCCGCCTCGAGCCTGGCCACCTTCGAGGACCTGGGCGTGCAGATGAACCGGCACTCGACGCTCGTCTCCTACCTGCACAAGCTCCTCGTCTTCCTGACCGGGCAACTTCGGCAAGCCGGGCGCCGCCTACGTGCCGGTGCCGTTCGTGCCCGCTCGCCGTCGGCAAGGAGGGCGGCGACGGCCCGTCCCGGCGCACGCCCGTGACCGGCGCCCGGGTGATCGGCGGCCTCACCCCCTGCAACGTGATCCCCGACGAGATCCTGACCGACCACCCGAAGCGCTTCCGCGCCCTCCTCGTCGAGAGCGGCAATCCCGGCCCACTCCCTCGCCGACAGCGCGCGCATGCGCGAGGCGATCGCCGCCCTCGACCTCGTGGTGGTGATCGACGTCGCCTTCACCGAGACCGCGCGGCTCGCCGACTACGTGCTGCCGGTGGCCAGCCAGTTCGAGAAGGCCGAGGCCACCTTCTTCAACTTCGAGTTCCCGCACAACTACTTCCACCTGCGCAAGGCCGCTGCTGCCGCCGCCGCCCGGGCTCTTCTCCGAGGCGGAGCTCCACGCGCGCCTGCTGGAGGCGCTCGGCGCCATGCCCGCGGAAGCGGTGGCGTCGCTGCGCTGCCGCCTGGGGCGAGGGCCGCGAGGCGTTCCGCGCGAAGTTCTTCGAGCTGGCCGGCGCGAACCCGCAGCTCTTCGGCGTGGCGCCGGCGGTGCTCTATCGCGCGATCGGCGACCTGCTGCCCGAGGGCCTCGCCGAGGCGGCCGGCGTCTGGGCCCTCTGCCAGATCGCCGCCCAGCGCAACGGCGCGCTCGCTCGCGCGTGCGGGCTTCACGGGCGAGCCCGGCGAAGCGGGCGACGCGCTCTTCGACGCCCTGCTCACGAGCAAGAGCGCTGTGGTGTTCGCCATCGATCGACTGGCAGGAGAGCTTCGAGCGGCTGGGCACGCCGAACCACCGGATCCAGCTGGCGGTGGACGAGCTCTTCGAGGAGCTCGACGCCCTGGCGGCAGGTCCCGAGGCCGAGCGCGAGCCCCGACTTCCCGTTCGTGCTGTCGGCGGGCGAGCGCCGCTCGTTCACCGCCAACACCATCATCCGCAACCCCGCGTGGCGGCAGAAGGACCGCGAGGGCGCCCTGCGCATGAACCCCGAGGACGCGAAGCACGTGGGGGTCTCGGACGGCGGACCGCGTGCGGCTCTCGACCCGCCGCGGCAGCGCCGAGGTGTCGGTCGAGCTCTCGGATCGCATGCAGCCCGGCCACGTCTCGCTGCCGAACGGGCTCGGGCTCGACTTCCCCGACGCCGGCGGACGACCGGTGACCACCGGCGTCGCGCCCAACGAGCTCACCCGCAGCGAGGACCGCGACTGGCTCGCCGGCACGCCGTGGCACAAGCACACCCCCGCCCGCGTGGAGACGTTGTAGGCACGCGATCCGCGACGGTATCGAAGCCGGTCGCGCGACGGTGGGCGCGGCGGGCTACGTGGTGCCCCGCAACCCGACGCTCACCGCCAGGATCTGCTCACGCAGCCAGGCGTGGGCGGGATCGTGAAGGGTCCGCTCGTGCCAGACGAGGTACCAGGGCCCCCCTTCGAAGGCCACGGGCGGCGGAAAGACGCGCAGGTCGAGCATCTCCGAGAACGGTCGCGCGACGCCGCGCGGGAGCGTGGCGATGAGATCGGTCTGGGCCACCACGAACGGCGCCGCCACGAAGTGCGGAACGATCACGTGGACGCGACGAACGAGCCCCCGCTTCTGCAAGGCGCGGTCGACGAGCCCGCCCCGGCGGCTGCGGGGCGACGCCAGGACGTGGCCGAGCTCGAGATAGCGCTTCAGGGTGAGCCGCCGCCCGACGCGCGGATGACCCCGGCGCACCAGGCAGTCGAAGTGATCATCGTAGAGCTCCGCGCGCCGGAAGCCCGCACCCCGGCCGTTGGCCGTCCCCACCAGGATGGCGGCATCGACGCTGCCCGACTCGAGATCGTCGTCGATGGAATCGCTGAACGCGCAGAAGTCCAGCCGGACCCAAGGGGCCTGCTCGGCGAGGAGCCTCGCCAGATGGGGCAGCAGCACCACCCAGGCGTGGTCCACGGCCGTCACCCGGAAGACGTGCTCGGCACGGGCGGGATCGAACGCCTTCTCCGTGCTGAGGGCCGCGTCCAGCTCCGCCAGCAGCTTGCGGACCGGGCCGACCAGCTCCAGGGCGCGTGGGGTCGGCACCATGCCCCTCGACGTCCGGACCAGCACCGGGTCGTCGAGGGTCTGCCGCAGGCGCCGCAGCGCATTGCTCGCGGCAGGCTGGCTCAACCCCAGGCGCCGACCGGCGCGGGTGACGCTCCGCTCCGCGACCAGCGCGTCCAGAGCCACGAGCAGGTTCAGGTCCACCGAACGAAGATTCATGGCGTGAATACACTGTATCACGAGAATCCATATCGATTGCCGCCAATCCTGGTGCACGCTGACACTGGAACCGGTCGAGACCCCGACGGGACGAGGTCCCGGGCGCGGCGCCCGAGGGAGCCCCGAACGAAGCCGGAAGAACGAGGAGGAATCGGTCATGCAGAAGCACCGGAAGGCACTGCAAGCGCTGCGCTGGGCGCTGGTGGCCCTGGCGCTCCCCATCCTGCTGGGATTCGGGTCCTGCGAGAAGAAGGACCTCAACCCGATGATCTTCGTGCACGGCGGCTCCGGATCCGGCGCCCAGTTCGAGTCCCAGGCCATGCGCTTCACGAGCAACGGCTACCCGCAGAGCTACATCCGCGTGCTCGAGTACGACTCCTCGTCCATCGGCACGATCCTTCCCGACGTCCTCGCCCGACTCGACGACCTCATCGCCGAGCTGCAGGCGGAGACCGGTCGCGACCAGGTGGATCTCCTCGGGCATTCGCTCGGCACCTTCGTGTCCCAGAGCTACCTGTCCACGCCCGAGCGCGCTGCCAACGTGGCCCACTACGTGAACATCGACGGCGCTCCCGCCGCCGCGCCGCCGGGCGGGGTACCCACACTCGCCCTGTGGGCCGGCGCCATCGACCGCGACCCGGCGCCCGAGATCGTCGGCGCCGTCAACGTAACGGTGCCCGACCAGGAGCACATCCAGGTGGCGACGTCCGAGGAGTCGTTCGTCGAGATGTACGGCTTCTTCCGTGGACATCCGCCGCTCACGTCGAAGATCCTGCCCGAGATCCGGCCCAGGATCTCCGGCAGGGTGACGGCCTTCCCCCAGAACACCGGCCTCGACGGCGCCACCCTGGAGGTCTGGCGCGTGGACGGCGACACCGGCGAGCGCGTTGGTCACCATCCGGTGGCCACCTGGGCGATCGGTCCCGACGGCGAGTTCGGCCCCTTCCGTGCCTGGATCGGCAAGCACTATGAGCTCGCCGTGACGCGCGAAGGCGACACCGACCTGAACTACTACTACGAGCCGTTCTTCCACAGCGACGATCTGGTGCGGCTCAACGTGGCGCTCGGGCTCGCTCCGTTCATCGAGTCGAGCGACGCCCACACGGCCCTGACGGTGGTGCGCTTCAAGGAGTTCTGGGGGGATCGGGGCGCCCAGAACGACGTCCTCTCCATCAACGGGACGGACGTCATCAACCCGACCACGGCGCCTTCCGGCGCGGTCGGCGCGGCCTCGTCGGCGTTCTTCCTCTTCGACGTGGGCTCCGACGGCGTCGACCACCTGACGAGCGTCCCGAACCCGTTCCCGTTCCTGGGCTTCCTCACCGGTGCCGACCTGTTCATTCCGACGGACCCGCCGGGTACCGTCTCGGTCCTGACGGTTCCGCGGGGCGACTTCGGGGCGGCGCGCATGGTGAACGTGCCGAACCTGCCGTCGACCCAGTCCCGGGTCGTGGTTCAGCTCAACGACTTCGAGCAGGACTGGGGCTGGCACTGGTAGCGGGCCGGCGCCAGCCAACGCGAGACGCTCAGCGGCCCTCGACCCGGTTGCCGCCAGCCTCCGTGTAGCCCGGCGAGCGGTAGGTGGGCCTGCCCTGGCCGTGGGCCGGGAGCTCGCCGACCCGGCGGTCGGCGAGCCCGGCGGGCGCTCAGCTGCCGCGAAGCAGTCGCGACAGGATCGGCGTGGAGCGACGGATATCGCTGTAGGTCACGGGGGTGTCGCTCGTTCCCGTCCTGCTCGTGGCCTTCCGGGTCGAGGGCTTCGAGCGGCCGGTCTTCCTGCCGGCCTTCTTCCTGCCGGCCTTCTTCTTTCCGACCTTCTTCTTTGTGGCCTTCTTCTTTGTGGCCTTCTTGGAGGCGCCCTTCTTCTTTCCGGCCGGCTTCTTCGCCGCCTTCTTCTTCACACTCCTCTTCTTTCCGCGGCTCGCCTTCTTGCTGCCGCCGCGCTTCTTCCTGGCTGCCATTCGCTGCTCCTTCCTTCTCCACACCCGATGCGGGTCCGTGAGGGCGGGGAAGCTAATATCGACCGGCGCGGGTAGCCACCCGGGCGTCGCTTTTCAGCCAGTGGGCGTTCGGCGGAGGCACAGGGAGGAGCCGCCATGCATGCCGTCGACCGACCGACCACGACCGTCTTCAGCGAGCCCGCCGGGGCTCGCGCCGGCACCGGAGCCGCGGGCAGCCTGCCGGCGGAGATCCTGGACGACCTCTCGGCCCGGGGCTTCACCCGGCGCGGCCTGATGCGGGTGATCGCCCTGGTGGGGGCGGGGGCGACGCTGCCCTTCTCGTCGGAGACGGCGCTCGCCCAGCTCTCGAGCCTGGGCGGACGACTGCCCGAGGGCGCCGTCAAGATCAACGCCAACGAGTTCCCGGTGGGCCCCTCGGAGCGTGCACTGGAGGCCCTCCTGGCGGTCGCGCGCCGGGGCAATCGCTACCAGTACCCCGAGACGGACGACCTGCTGGCGACGGCGGCCCGGATGGAGGGCCTCGCGGCGGACCACTTCGCCGCCTACCCGGGCTCCAGCCTCGCCCTCCATCATGCCGTCATCGCCTTCACGTCGCCCGGTCGCGCGCTCGTCACCTCCGACCCGGGCTACGAGGCGGCCGCCCGAGCGGCGGAGTGGATCGGAGCCCGGGTGGTGCGCGTCCCGTTGGCGAAGGGCGGCGCCCACGACGTGAAGGGCATGCTCGCAGCGGCTGGCGAGACGCCGACGGGGCTGTTCTACGTCTGCAATCCCAACAATCCGACGGGCACGGTAACCCCCCGCGCCGAGATCGAGTGGCTCTACGAGCACCGGCCCGCCGGCAGCGTCATGCTGCTCGACGAGGCCTACATCCACCTGTGCGACGAGCCGCCGGGCATCGATCTCGTGCGGGCCGGCAAGGACGTGGTCGTGCTGCGGACCTTCTCCAAGATCTACGGCATGGCCGGGCTGCGCGCGGGCTTCGCCATCGCCCGCCCCGACCTCCTCGCCCGGGTCACCGCGTACAAGGCGGGGGCCATGCCCGCCACGGCGATGGCGGCCGCCAACGCCATGCTGCAGGAGCCCGAGCTCGTCCCCCGGCGCAAGAAGATGATGGCCGGCGTCCGTGCCGACCTGATGCGATTCCTGGACGCGCACGGCTTCGCCTACACGCCCTCGGTGAGCTCGAAGCTGATGGTCGACGCGCGCATGCCCACCGGGCAGGTGATCGAGGCCATGGCGGCGCGGGGCGTCTACATCGGCCGCCCGTGGCCCGTCTGGCCCACCCACGTCCGCATCTCTCTCGGCAGCCCCGAAGACATGGCCCGCTTCAAAGAGGTCTTCCTCGAGGTGACGCGGACCGGCTGAGCCCGCTCCGCGCGTCGCCCTCGGCCCCGGGGCTCCCCCCGGCGCGCGCCGGGGTGAGCGCCGACCGCTGCGGGAGCACCCGTGGGGCTCCTGGCCCGGCCGCGACGGCGGAAATCCGCTGGGTCTCCTCGTTCGCAGCGGGTAACCCGGCCTGCATCTCTGCTATACAGAGCCCCGCCAGTTCATCCGATACAATGCAATATCTCGCTTTACAAATCATGAAATACAACAAAATCAATGGGTTCCATGACATCGAAATCCATCGTATCCGATAGATCTGGCACCTTCCCAACGCGTCCCACGCGAACCCCCGCACGTCTCCGAATCCCCCGGGGAAGTCGGCACAGCCGCGATCCATCCGCTCGTCCGGAGCCCGACGCGCGGCGCGGCGTCGGCGTGCGCCCCCTCGACCCCGAATTCCTGCGGCCACGAGGGCCGCAGCAACACCAGCAGGCAGTGGAAGAAGGAGGAAATCTCTTCGCCATGGAAATCTTCGAGCGGCTCGAATCCGAGGTGCGTGGCTACTGCAGCTCCTTTCCGACCGTCTTCACGCGCGCCCAGGGCGCACGGCTCACGGACGAGGACGACCGCAGCTACGTGGACTTCTTCAGCGGCGCCGGCGCGCTCAACTACGGACACAACGAGCCGCGCATGAAGCGCGAGCTGCTTCGCTATCTCACCGACGACGGAATCGTGCACAGCCTCGACATGGCCACCTCCGCCAAGGCGGAGTTCCTCGAGGCGCTGGAAGAGATCGTGCTGGTGCCGCGAAGGCTCGAGTACCGCGTCCAGTTCCCGGGGCCGACGGGCACCAACGCGGTCGAAGCCGCGCTCAAGCTGGCGCGCAAGGTGACGGGCCGCGAGACGATCGTGAGCTTCACCAATGCCTTCCACGGCATGACGCTCGGCTCCCTCGCCATCACCGGCAACGGCTTCAAGCGCCGCGGCGCGGGCGTGCCGCTGACCCTGGGAGACACCATGCCCTTCGACGGGTACCTGGGCGACGACGTCGACACGCTCGACTACTTCGACGCCCTGGTGGCCGACGACGGATCGGGGGTCGACGTGCCCGCGGCCGTGATCCTCGAGACCGTGCAGGCCGAGGGCGGCATCAACGTCGCGAGCGCTCCCTGGCTGCGCCGGCTCGAGCAGATCTGCCGCGCCCACGGCATCCTGATGATCGTGGACGACATCCAGGTGGGATGCGGCCGCACGGGCCCCTTCTTCAGCTTCGAGCGGGCGGGCATCGCGCCCGACCTCGTCTGCCTCTCGAAATCGCTCTCGGGATACGGGCTCCCACTGGCCATCCTGCTGATCCGACCGGACCTCGACGTCTGGGCGCCGGGGGAGCACAACGGCACGTTCCGGGGCCACAACCCGGCCTTCGTCACGGCACGATGCCGCGCTCGAGACGTACTGGCAGAACGACGGCCTGTCGCGACGCGTGGAGGCCGTCGGCGACGTCGTCCGCACGCGCCTCGAGGCCATCGTGGAGACCAGCCCCGGGCTCGAGGCCGAGATCCGCGGCCTGGGTCTCATCCAGGGGATCGCCTGCGAGCGAGCCCGAGCTGGCCGAGCGGATCTGCCGGCAACGCCTTCGAACGCGGCCTCATCATGGAGACGGCCGGCCCGGAAGGCAACGTCGCCAAGGTGATGCCGCCCCTCAACATCGACGAGGTCGCCCTCAAGGACGGGCTCGATATGCTGGAGGCGTCGGTCCACGCCGTCGCGCGCCGTCAGGACAGCCGGCGCAGCGGAGGGCTCGCGATGATCGTCCGACACCTCGAAGACCTGCGCGGGACGCGATCGCGAGGTGGAGGCGCCCACCTGGGTGAGCCGACGCCTTCTGCTGGCACGCGACGGCATGGGCTTCTCGATGCACGACACGGTGCTGGCAGCCGGCACCGAGACGGAGATGGAGTACAAGCACCACGTCGAGGCGGTCTACTGCATCGAGGGAGAGGGCGAGATCCAGCTGCTGCCCGACGGTCCGACCCATGCGATCCGTCCGGGCACCCTCTACGCGCTCGACGGGCACGAGCGCCACGTGCTGCGCGCCAAGTCGCAGCTCCGCATGGTGTGCGTCTTCAATCCGCCGTGTACCGGCCGCGAGGTGCACGGCCCCGACGGCGCCTACCCGCTGCTGACCGACGAGGAGGAACGCGTGACCCGGCAGGACCTCTATCCGTCGCGCGTCGGCGGGCAGGCGGCGATCCTCCCGCGCAAGGACCCGGTCGTGCACGGCGCTTCACCGGACGGGCCCGCTCTCCCCGGCCCAGCTCGAGGGCTTCGAGCGCAGGGGGTTCCTCGTCGTTGGATCGTTCTTCGACCCGGACGAGACCGCGGGCGCTGCGGGAACAGGCGGCGCGGCTTCGCGCAGGGAACTGACCGGGAGCGGCGCCCCCGAGGTGGTCGCCGAGCCGGGGAGCGGCGAGGTCCGCTCGATCTTCGCGATCCACCGATCGAGCCCCACCTTCGCGCGCCTGGCAGCCGCAGCCGCGCCTGCTGGGGGCCGTCACGCAGATCCTCGGGACGCCCGGCCTACGTCCACCAGTCGCGCATCAACTACAAGCCGGCCTTCCGCGGCCGCGAGTTCTTCTGGCATTCCGACTTCGAGACCTGGCACGTCGAGGACGGCATGCCCCGGATGCGCGCGGTGAGCGTCTCGCTGAGCCTGCTGGAGAACAACGTCCACAACGGCCCCGCTGATGCTGATTCCCGGATCGCACCAGCACTTCGTCTCCTGCGCCGGTCGGACACCGGAACGCCACTACGAGCGTTCCCTGCGCCGCCAGGAGCACGGCGTCCCGGACCCGGCCATCCTCGAGCACCTCGCGCAGGGCGGCATCGAGGCCCCCGTCGGCCCGCCGGGTACCGTCGTCCTGTTCGACTGCAACACCATGCACGGCTCGAACGGCAACATCACGCCCTGGCCCCGGAGCAACGTCTTCCTCGTCTACAACAGCGTCGAGAACCCGCTGGAGGAGCCGTTCTCGGAGCAGGAGCGCCGACCGGAGCACATCGCCAGCCGCGACTACACGCCGCTCGTGGCCTAGCGCGGCGCGGCTGCGCGCGATGGGACGTCTACGAGCCGGAAGCCGACTGCGCGTCTCGCACCGTCGCCTCCAGCGAGTCGAGGATCGCGCGGCCGCGCGGTCCGGCCATCTCCACGTACGTCTCGCGGACCGGCAGGCTGAGCGCCCGGAACGTCGCCCGCTCCGAATCGTCGAGGGTCACCACCTCGGTACCTCCGGCCCGCAGGATCACGTCCAGGCGCTCGCGGTTGAGGCGCCGCTGGGTCTCGAAGACGTACCCGTCGAGCTCGTGGAGCACGTCGTCGAGGAGCGCGCGCCGCTCCGGAGCGAGGCCCGCCACGAAGGCCGGGCTCGCGACCACCGTCGAGACGAAGGGGGCGTGATGGGCGAAGGTCATGTAGTCCTGCACCTCGTAGAAGCTCATCTCCTCGATGGCGAAGACGGGATTGACCTGGGCGTCGATCATCCCCAGCTGGAGCCCCCCGTAGACCTCCGCATAGGGCATGGGCGTGGGATTGGCGCCGTAGGCCGCATACGCCTCGACGAGAAGGGGCGAGACCATGGTCCGGATCTTCAGGCCGGCGAAGTCATCGGGCGTTCGCAGCGGCCGATTCGCCGTCCACACCATCCAGCCTTCCGGCACGATCGCCAGCAGCTCGAGCTGGCGCTCCCGATAGGCCTCGTCCAGCAGCCTTCGAAACGGGGCGTCTTCGGTCAGGACCCGTTGGTTCACGGCCTCGTCGTCCGAGAGCAGGAAGTGGAGCGAGAAGACCTGCACCTCGGGGATCACCGAGCCCAGATGTCCGGGCGAGGCGAAGGCGAGCTGCAGCGCGCCGCTCTGGACCTGCTCGGAGAGCTGGGCCGAGGTTCCCAGGCTGCCGTAGGGATACACCTCGACCGACACCGCGCCGTTCGTCCGTTCCTCGACGAGCGACTCGAAGCGCGTCGCGTAGTCGTACTGGACGCTGCCCTCGATCTCCTCGATCGCGAAGCGCCACACCTCTCCGTCCGAGGACGAGTGGCAGGCCACGGCGGCCAACGCCGCGGCCGCGACGGCGAGATCTCGAAATCGCATTGCTTCTCCCACATCCGGTTTCCCTCGCGCAACCCTACCAGAATGCGTTCTCCTCTCCAGGAACGCCGTCCAGGCCAGGAACGACGCCCGTGAAGGTGCGCGAGGCCCTGCTCGCCTTCGATCGGGGGCTGCTCCGCATCGAGCACGCGCTGCTCGCCGCGGGCATCCTCGGCATCGCGGGCGTGAGCATCGCCAACGTCTTCGCGCGCAACGTGTTCGGCGGCGAGCCTGCCCTTCGCCGAGGAGGTGAACCAGGCGCTGGCGCTCTGGATCACGTTCGCGGGCGTGGGTCTCGCGGCCCGGAGGGCCCGGCACATCCGCATGGCCGCGTTCTACGACCAGCTCCGCGGCACCGCGCGGAAGGTGTCGTGGATGGCGATCACCGCGGGCACCTCTGCGCTGCTCTTCGTGCTCGCCGCGCTGGCGGTGCAGTACGTCGCGACCGCGCACGCCATCGGCGGGGTGACGCCGGCCCTGCGCGTCCCGCTCTGGCTGGTGTACGTCGTCGTGCCCGCCGGCCTGGCGCTCGGAGCGATCGAGTACGCCCTCGCCTTCGCCCGCAACTTCACGGCGCCCGGCATCCACGCGTCCTTCGATCTCGAAGAGGATGCGGTCCCCGAGGAGGGCTCGCCGTGATCGGCGTCGTCGTGGCGGTCCTGGTGCTGCTGCTGGTGGCGGGCTTCCCGATGATGGTGCCCCTGCTCGCGGCCGCCCTGGTGCTCGTGGTCGTGTTCCTGGCGCCGGTGGACCCGTCGCTCCTCGTCCAGCAGATGATCGGGGGCGTCACGCCCGCGGTGCTCACGGCGGTGCCGATGTTCATCTTCGCCGCCGACCTGATGACCCGGGGGCACACCGCGGAACGGCTGCTCGACCTGGTCCTGGGATCGGTGGGTCATCGGCGCGCCGGCCTGCCGATCACGACGGCGCTCTCGTGCACGCTCTTCGGGTCGGTCACCGGCTCGACCCAGGCGACGGTGGTCGCGATGGGAGGCGCCCTTCGGCCCCGGCTCCTCGAACACGGCTACCCGGACCGTTTCGCGATCGCGCTCGTCATCAACGCCAGCGACATCGCGCTGCTGATCCCGCCCAGCATCGGCATGATCGTCTACGGAGTCGTCTCGGGAACCTCGGTCGGCGAGCTCTTCATCGCGGGCATCGGCCCGGGGCTGCTGATCCTGGCGGCGTTCTCCGCCTACTGCTGGGCCATCGATCCGCGCTTCGGCGTCCGCCCGCTGGAGCGGGCGACCTGGGCCGAGCTGGCGCCGCGCCCTGGCGCGCGCGGGCCTGCCCCTGGGCTTCCCGGTGATCGTCATCGGCGGCATCTACAGCGGCTTCTTCAGCCCCACCGAAGCCGCCGCCATGTCCGTGCTCTACGCGCTGGTGCTCGAGGTATTGGTCTTCCGCGCGGTGCGGCTGCGCGAGATCCCGGAGATCGCCGTCTCGACCGGGGTGGTGACCGCGGTGGTGTTCATCCTCGTCGCGGCCGGCGCCGCCTTCTCCTGGGCGATCTCCTTCGCCCGGATCCCCGACGCCCTGCTCGGCGACTTCGTGCACACCGTCGCCCAGAGCCCGTACCAGCTGCTGGCCACCATCTCCATCGCCTACTTCGTCGGGCTGCATGTTCGTGGACCCCATCGTCGTGATCATGATCCTCACGCCCATCTTCTCGCCCGCGATCGCGGCCTCGGGCGTCGATCCGGTCCTGGTGGGAACCCTCGTGACCCTGCAGGCGGCGATCGGGTCGGCGACACCACCCTTCGGCTGCGACATCTTCACGGCGATGGCGGTCTTCCGGCGCCCCTACCTCGAGGTGATCCGCGGCACGCCCCCGTTCATCCTGATCCTCGTGGGCATCACCATCCTGCTGATCGCCTTCCCGCCGCTGGCCCTCTTCCTGCGCGACCTCGCATACCAGTAGCCGTACGAGACGGACGCGGCGCAAGTCGACTTGCGCCGCCAGCCCGGCCGCCGCGGCGACAGCGCCGCGACGGACACCACCTGGACCGAGCTCGGAACGGGCCAGGGCTGTGCCACGCTGCTCCGACTCTATTGCGTGAAGCAGTAGGCGGACCCGGCGGCGATTCGGCTCGCCGGGGCGGGATCGATCGGTGGTAGATTGACCTCATGCGCGACGCCGAGCGCGACACGGGACGTCCCCTCCTGCGGGCTCTGCTCTCGCTCGGCACGACGCTGCTCCTGCCGGGCTGCATGTCGGGAGCCGCCTTCATCGCGGAGCACGCACCGCCGGCCGCGTCGATCCACACGGTTCTGATCGTGCCCATGAACGCGGGCGGCGATCCAGCCCCGCCCTACGTCTCGGGAGCCCAGGAGCTGGAGCGGGACGTGGTGGCCTACGTGGAAGCGACCGGGCGCGAGGCGGAGCGCGTCTCGAGCTTCGAAGTCGAGCAGCGGCTGCACGCGATCGCGACACCGAGCGGCGAGGGCGACGACGCGGCGCGTGCGGAGCGCATCCGCTCGGAGCTCGCACGCCGCCTGGCGGCGGACCATCCCGCCGACGTGATCGCCATGCCCGCACTCCGCGTCCGTCAGGGGAACTACACCGGTCGCATGCTCCTCTGGGACGGCGCCTCCCGCGCGGTTCCCATCGAGACCGATGGGAACGCGACGATGGAGGTGCACAGCATTGCGGGCAAGGGCCTCGGCACGTCCCTCCGGATGACGATCCTGACTCCGGATGGCACGCGCGTCTTCGAGCGCTACGTGGGGCTCGAACCGATCGAGCAATACCGCATGAGCGGCGTCGGGACCGTCGGCGGTGTGAGCATCCAGGGGTCGCACCGAAACGACCTGTTCCGGGATCGCGAGCTGCTCGAGGAGGCCGTCACGCGCAGCTTCGAACCCCTGCTCGAGCCTCCCAGGGCCGAGTAGTCCCGCACGCTACCGCCTACGTGACGTCGAGCGTCCGCCCGTCCCCGTGCAATCGGATGTCCGCGAACGCGCAGTCTCCCGGCTGGCGCTGGAAGATGCTGTTGGCGATGAGCCAGACCCGCACGATGCGACGCGGCGGCGTACCCATGTAGTGCGCGTAGTCGGCGTGGAGGTCGCGCGTCTCGGCATGCCAGACGCCCATCCCCTCACGGCCCTGGCGCACGACCACGTGGAACTCCCGGTGCTTCCAGTTCGGGAGCGGGCACACGAAGCCGGTGCCCGGGGCAAGCGAGCAGCTCCAGTAGTAGGTGATGTCCCGGCCGTCGTCGAACTCCACCGCGATGCTGAGGTAGTCGTGGCTGGGCACGCTGTCCTCGCGCACGAGTCCGGGAACGTGGTCCACCTTCCAGCGCCAGGAGAGAGACGTCCCGGGCGTGAGAGCGAGATCGACGTCCTTCTGCAGGATGCCGACGTCCCCCCGCACCGAGCATCCGATTGCCCGCGTGCCGTCGGGCGCCACGATGGGACGGAAGATCTCGGCGTCGCCGAGGTGCCACAGGTAGTGCCAGCCGTCGGGTGCACCGGTGCCGCGGTCGAGGCGCTCGATCTCCCCGCTGACGAGGCTCGCGGGGTCCCCGGCCTTCCGCAGCGCTTCGAGCCCTTCTCGTGCCGACCCGGCCCAGCGGACCACCGCGATACAGGTCTCCGCCCTCGACGCTGCCGTAGACGGCGTCGTCCTGCAGGGTGGCACCCGACGGATCGGCCCAGTCGTTGGGGAAGTAGTTGCCGAAGTAGAGGCGCCCGGGGCGCTCCGCGACCAGCGTGTTGCTGTCGCGGGAGCTCGAGACGATGGGGCCCTCCTTCCCGATGCGGGCCCAGATCTGGTTCTTCGGAGCGATCCAGATGTCCAGCGGCCGGGACGCGTACACCCGCCCCACGGCGAAGTAGGAGACCGCGTCGCCCGCGGCCAGCTCGATCCCCGAGTCGCGCCAGGGCGGCTCGCGAGCGGGCAGGTCGATCCACTGGACGTCCAGGGCGACGTCGTGCGGCAGCTGCGAGAGCGCGTTCTCCAGCTCGCGCCGAAAGCCCGAGAGGTCCGGGGAAGACTCGAGCTCCCCGCGCGCCCGGCGGCCCAGGGCGCGCAGTGCGAGCCGGCCGGCCACCATCGCATCCACGAGCGCACCGGGCATCGGCTCCTCCGGCGCGTATGCTCGCACACAGGCCTCCCAGGGACCATCCGACCCCGTCGACCGGCGCGGCCGTCCGCCCCTGTCGTCCGGTGCAGAAGGAGGGCGCAGGGGCAGGCGGGAGCTCGAAGAGAAGCCGTAGAATCCAGGCCAGGCATGTCTCGAGCCACTCGCACTCTCTCCGTATCCGCACCGCTCCTGCTGGTCGCGACCTGGGCGCTGGCGGCTCCCCGCCTGGTGGAGCGCCCCGACACGATGGAGGTCTACTTCCTGGCCGACGTCGATCGCCGGGGCGAGACGGTCCGCGTCCTCTACCAGACGATGCCGTCGCTGGCGCAGCGCGCGGGGGATCCGGAGGGCTGGACGATCAACGTCTACGAGGCCGACCTTCACGCCGACGGCCGCGTCGAGCAGCGGCGCCTGGCCAGCGGCCAACGGGCCTTCGGCGCGCTGCTTCTGCGGCGCGGCCACGACGAGGTGCTCGCCGTTCCGGCCCCGGGTCCGCCGGGCTCGGGCCCGCAGTCGCTGGAGCTCTGGTCTGCGCGGGACGGCTCGGTGCGCTCGTCGACCGCGCTGCCGACGCTGCCCCGGGTGGAGCTGGGCTTCCCGAACATCGGTCCCAGCGACGACGGCAACCTGTTCGTCGTCGACGCCGATGCCCACGACGACCGCGGCGAGTGGGTCGGCATCGCCTGGCGCAAGCTGTCTCCCACGGGACAGGTGCTGGCCGAAGGCCGCTTCGACCGCGGCGGCGCCAAGGTGGGATTCACCAGCGTCTTCCCGGTGCGGGGCGGCGGCATCGGTCTGACGGTGACCTCGTCGCTCTCGCGCGGGGTGACGCGCCTCGAGACCGACATCGAGAACCCGATCGAGCGCCCTCTCGCGGGCCGCACCCTGGTGGCCGAGGTCCACTCGGAGACGCGCATGCTGCTCGTCGGTCCGAACGGCGGCATGCGCTGGGTGTCGCCGGCCCTGGAACGCGTCTTCCTGTGGAAGGGGGATCTCCAGGTTCCCCGCGACCTGCCCTTCGAAGAGCAGATGCGGCAGGTCGAAGCCCAGCGGAAGCTGCAGGAGGAGCTGGGCCTCGAGTACGGTACCCGATCCCTTCGGCCCAACCCGTCGAACACCACCGACTCCCCACTCGTCAAGACGACGCCCGCCGGGTACGCGATGCTGGCATCGAAGACCGTGCGCCGGGACCGCGTGCCTCCCGCCGGCGGCCCGTACTACCTGGAGATCGGCTCCGATGGATCGCTGCGCCGCGAGGTGTATCTCGGCGGGCTGGCCGAGCGGCTGGGCGCACGGGACTTCGAGGACTTCCTCCCCACCGCCGACGGGGGCTTCCTGCTCGTGGGCGAGCGGGATCCGAAGGGCACGCCGGACACGCACCTCCACGTGACGAGGGTGGACGCCTCGGGTGAGGCGACCTCGACGGTGCCCCTGGGCGTGAGCGCGGGAAAGCTCGAAGCGATGGCGGGCACCGCGTCCACGCCCTGGCTGGTCGGTCACCGCTGGAGCACCGAGCACGCGAGGACGCTGCTGCAGGTCGAGCTCGTGGACCCGGCTGCAGGGGAACCGCTCGCGCCGGCGACGGCCGCCCCGCCTGCGGAGGCCGACCGCCGCCCCACGGCGCCCGCGACCCCGCCCCCTCCGAAGCCGGCGCAGGCCCCCGCGCCGCCCGGCGACGGATGCAGCTGCAGCTGCGAGGAGTTCGTCGCCCTGCAGGAGAAGCTCGAGGCGCTGCGGGAGCTGTCGAACGCCGAGAAGATGAAGCTCATCGGCGACCCCGCCTACATGCAGCAGATGACGTGCGCCTCGCAGTGCGCCCTGAGCTACAGCCGCTGCGAGCGGTAGGGGCCGAGAGATCGGGCGACGGGCGGGATTTCCGCTCGGCCCTGGGAGACGTCGCGTGGTGACGAGCGAGCCCGGCACGCGATGGACCCGCCTCGCACCGGTCGCCGCCACCGTCGCGCTGGTGGCCAGCCTGTTCGGCGTCGACGCGTATCTCGGATACCGAGGGATGGCGCACCCGAACCCGGACGAGGCGATCCAGAGCGTCTACGCCCCGCACCCGCGCCTGGGCTGGGCGCCGGTGCCGGGCGCCACGGGCCGGCACCAGAGCCCGGGGAGCTTCGACGTCGTCTACGGGATCGACGCCGACGGGCTTCGCCGGGTGCCGAACCGGGGCGCGGCGAGGCGGCGCGTCTGGGCGTTCGGCGACTCCTTCACGTTCGGCGTGGGCGTGGAGGACGACGAAGCCTGGCCGAGCGTGCTGGCTCGGGAGTGGCTCGCCCCGGACGTACACGTGATGAACGCCGGCGTCGCCGCCTACGGCCTTCCCCAGGAGCTGCAGCGGCTCGTCGAGCTGCAGGACCGCGTCCAGCCGGGCGACCTCGTCCTCTTCACCCCCATCTCGAACGACATCGAGCGGACGCTGCCGGAGTTCGCCTATCTCTCGCGGTTCCTCTTCGGCCGGATGGCGAAGCGCCGGGTCGAGGCCTGTCCCGATCTGCGGGACGGCGAGCTGGTGACCGCCCGCCTGGACACGCCGTCCAACCGCGTGAAGGCGATCCTCTACCACGCGAAGTACACGGGCGCGAGCATCCGGCGGATCGCTCACTGGCTGTGGCCGCCTCACACCGCGGAGGACGCGCACATCATCGTCGAGCTGGCGCGCGGCGTCGCGCAGCGCCACGGCGCGCGATTCGCCCTGCTCTTCCTGCCGACCCCCGAGGAGTGTGGGGCCGGCGCCTACCGGGTGGACGTGTCCCCGTTCGACGTTCCGGATCTGAGGAGCGGCTTTCCGCGGGATCCGGCCGAGCTCGCGCGGATCCGATTCGGCCGCGACGGACACTGGAACGCCCGCGGCCACGAGCTGGCCGCGCGTGCCATCGTCGAGACGCTCACCCGAACCGGGGCGCTCGCAGCAGAGGACCTCGCCTCGCCGGCGCGGGGGACCGGCTCGCCCTCAGGTGGGCGCGATGACGCCGTGGTGCCGTAGGCGTTCCGCGATGGCCAGCGCCGCGCAGCCCCCCACGGCCCCGAAGGCGGCCTTGGTCCCGGCCGCGAGCAGCGCGTGGCCCGCGACCACCGGAGCCGCAACGCCCGCGAGCCCTTCGACGATGAGCACGGGGACGAAGTCCGTCGCCCCGGCGAAGGCACCGAGCAACGCCCCACGCAACAGATGGGGCATGCGCAGGGGAAGCAGCTTCCATCCCAGGTCCACCGCCACGCCCGGAAGGGCCAGCTTCAACACCAGAAGCGGACCGGCGCTGCCCATGCCGATGGCTGCGCAGGCGAGACCCGCGAGCGTTCCCACGACGGTCGCGGCCGCCCTGCGGTCCACGCAAGCCCGCGCCAGTACCAGAAGCAGCCCGGCGGCGAGCATCGAGTGCCCGGGGACGTGCAGATGCCAGCGCATGGCGGCACGCGCGAGCACGATGAACGTGGCGAAGAACGCCAGCAGCAGCGCTTCGCGCGTATCGAGATCGCGGAGGCCGAGCCCCCGACCAGGCATCAGTCGTCCTTGGAGCGCTTCTCGGCGGGGACGAGCCGGCCCGCCTCCTCGCGCACGAAGAACACCGCCCGTCCGCCCAGCAACGACGGCCGTACCCAGTCGCGGGTGTCGATCTCGGTGTCCCCAGCGAGCGCGTCGCCTCCCACGAGCCGCACCTCGTCCACCCCGGAGCGCGCACAGATCTCCCGCACGGGCAGACAGCCGGTGAGATCGCGAATGCCGCGCAGGCCGATGAAGCGACCGTCCTCGCCGGTGCTGCGCAGCGCCGCCCCCGAGCACGCGCCGATACGACCCTGCCCGGTCTCGCCCCAGGACCACAGCGCCAGCTGCAACGGACGGACCGCGCGGTCGAACGCGTCCAGGTCGAGCACCTCGCGTTGTGCCGACCGGGCGATCGTCACCAGGGCCGGCGGCACCGCGTCCGCGTGGATCACGCAGAGGCCCGGGTTCGCTCCTTCGTGCCAGTTCTGCTTCAGGTAGTCGCGCGCCGCGTCCAGGAGCGCGCCGGCATCCTCGCCGCCCCAGGCCTCGATGCACGCCGAGCTGTTGTGAGACGTGTAGGGGATGTCGGGATGGACGAGCAGCTGATGCCGGGTGACGGAGAGCTCACCGTGGAGCAGACCGCGCTCCTGCAGCGAAGCGCCCAGCCAGCGCGCCAGCTTCCCGGTTCCGATGCTGTCCTCGTTGTCGGTGTCGTCGATGCAGACCAGCCAGCGCACGTTCATGAAGACCTCTCCTCGCCTTTCTCGCTTGCCTTGCTTTCCTCGCTCGCCTCGCTCACCTCGGGCGGCCCCTCCGCGATGCCGCGCGTCTCCGCGGCGCGGGCGACCTCACCCGCAGTATGGATCAGACGTACGGCCAGCGGAACGCCGGCGCACTCCACTGCGTCGCGCCACGCCTGCAGGCGCCAGAGGTCGCGACGCGCCAGCAGGGCCCCCCGCAGGTGCTGAACCGAGATGATCTCGTGCAGCTCTCTCGCGAAGAAGGGCACGAAGCGCAGGCTGGTGGCCAGCGCGAAGGCGAGTCTCGGCGGCAGCAGCCGTTCGACGCTCTCCAGCATGCGGCCCGTGGGAGTGGTCCGCAGGAGCAGCGCCCCGGGCAGGAAGAACAGCGCGATCTGACAGGCCGCGCGCAGGCCCGTCGCCGCACCTTCCGATCCGTCGCGCAACATGGAGAGCGCGACGATCACGGCGGCCTGGACCAGCAGCCAGCGGGTGTCCTGCCAGAGCTCCGAGACGCGAAGCCGGGCGAGCGCGTAGCCCGCAAGCCAGGCGGCCAGCAGCGCCGCCAGCGCCAGGGGTGTGTGCGCGGCGACCGCCGCGACGCCGCCCAGGATCACGCCGAGGAGCTTCCAACCGACACCGAGACGATGCAGGGGCGAGCCGGTGTCCCGGTAGTGCCAGGCCCGACCGGGCGCCGACACCGGTCGCCCGGCGGGGGGCGGGGCCGCATCGGCGCGGTCCGGCCGGAACGGGACGTACACGGCGGCGCCGTCTCGCGAATCTCGCGAAGGTCGCTCTGCGCGCGTCGCGCCCAGGACGAGCCGTCGGCGGGACCAGGCTTCGAGCCCGGTGGCATCGTGGGTCGCGATCACGACGGCCATGCCGGTGCGCGCCTGCTCGCGGCCGACCCGTGCGAGGAGCCGACCTCGCATGCCTGCATCGAGACCGGCGAAGGGCTCGTCGAGGAGTAGCAGAGCAGGACGCGAAGCGAGGGCGGCGGCGATCGCCACGCAATGCTGCTCACCGAACGAGAGGCGCAGCGGCGAGCGCTCCCGGACGCCGGCGAGCCCGCAGGCGTCGAGCAGCTCGCGCACCCGGGGCTCCACGGCCGCGGCGGGCCAGCCGGTGCGGGAGAGCGTGAAGGCCAGCTCCTCGGCGACGCTGCGTGCGAAGAGGTTGCGGGGTGGGTTCTGGAGGACCAGCGCTACCCGACCCGGCGCCACGCGCCGCGGCTCGCCGCCGGAAGCCAGCAGCGCGTCATCCCGATCGACGCGGCCCCGGGAGGGGGCCGTGAGCCCCGCCAGCACGTGGAGCAGCGTGGTCTTCCCCGAGCCGTTGGGCCCGCTCACGACCAGTCTCTCGCCGCGATGCACGCAGAGGTCCGTGGCAGACAGGCGGGTGCGCCCGTCGGCGTCGCAGACCTCGACCCCGTCCCAGCGAAGCAGCACCGGCGTGCCCGGGTCGGCCGCGGGCGCGGGCGGCGCCGGCGCGGCGACCGCGCGAGTCACCGAGCCCGGAAGGACGCGTCCGCCCTGCACGACGAAGCAGCGGTCCGCGAGCTCCCGGAAAGGAGCCATCAGGTGCTCGGCGATGAGCAGGCTGTGTCCAAGGGCCTTGAGGCCCGCCAGCGCTGCCACGAGCCGCGCACGCCCCGGCGGGTCGAGAGCGCTGGTCGGCTCGTCGAGGAGCAGCACGGACGGCTCGCTCGCGAGCAGCGCAGCCAGCACCACCCGCTGGCGCTCGCCCGCCGAGAGGTCCACCACCGGGCGTTCGGCAAAGCCCGCCAGGCCCACCCCGGCGAGGGCCGCCTCCACCCGAGCGGCTCGCTGCGCGGCGCCGACCGCGCCGCGGATCCCGGAGGCCACCTCCTCCGCGACGGTGCTGAAGAGAAGCTGCGTGTCCACGTCCTGGAACAGCAGTGCCGCGCGACCCGCCACGTGCAGGCTTCCCCGTGCCGTACCGCCCGGCGGCAACGCACCCGCGATCGCTCGCAGGAGCGTGCTCTTGCCGGAGCCGGTGGCACCCGCGAGCAGCACGCACTCGCCGGGCGCGACCTGCAGGGTCACGTCTTCCAGCACGGGCGAGCTGGCGCCGGGCGGCGTCCAGCCGTAGCCCGAGAGGGCGAGCGAGGGCTCGGGCGTGCCGCCCGGCTCAGAAGCGAAGGTCGACGCCGCCATAGTAGCTCCGGCCCGGCTGCGGAAAGGCCACGTTGATCTCGGACTTCTCGTCCGTGAAGTTGTCCACGCCGAAGTAGAAGCTCAACCGATCGTCGGCGAAAGGCTGCTCGAGCCGGACGTCGAAGATCGCGAAGTCGTCGAGGTGGGTGCTGTGGAACGGTGGATTTCGTTGGTAGACGAGATTGTCGGAGATGTAGCTCATGGCCAGCCGGAACATGGTCCGCGTGGGAAGCCGGTAGCGGATCTCGGCGTCCACCTTGTTGCGGGGGCGATTGTCGAGTCGATCGAAGGTGGAGCCCGAGCTGCGGTCGTGGACGTCCAGGTACGTGTAGCCGACGCGCAGCAGGAGGGGCTCCCAGGGCCGGGTCGTCAGCTCCACCTCGAAGCCCCGGGACTCGAGCTTGTCTCGATTGTCGAAGACGCCCGACTCGTCGCGCTCGATGAAGTCCTCGAAGTCCAGCCAGAAGCCGGTGATCTCGAAGGTGGTGTCGGCGGGAAGCTTCTGCGCGATGCCCACCTCGAAGCACCAGCAGCGCTCCGAGTCGAGCGACCGGTTGCCGCCGTCCACCGCGTAGAACTGCCGCAGTGAGGGAAAGCGCAGCTTGTGGGCCGCCGAGCCGCGCAGGCGCGTGTCCGTCGGCAGGTCCCAGTAGGCGCCCGCCAGGAAGAGACTCCCGTCGTCGTCGACCCCGGCGTCTCCCTCGAGGAACGCGTGGCCGTAGCCGACGACGAGGCCCACGGATTCGATGGGCTTCAGCTCGTACTCCGCAGCCAGGGACCAGGCGCCGAGACCGTTTCGCTCGTGGACGATGCTGAAGTCGGCGTTGTTCGATTCGCGAATGCGCCCGTCGGTCTCGAAGTGCTCGTAGCGGCCGTTGAAGGCGAGCCGCAGGGTTCCGAGGGCGTCCCCGTCGATGCGGCCGTGGATCGCCCCGCCGGTGATGAGCGCCGTACCGGTCAGCTGGGACGAGTTGCGCGCGAGCATGCTGTCGAGATCGGGGTCGTCGTAGCTCGAGCGCTTCTCCTCCTGCTGCGTCACGAAGCCCCAGGAACGCAGGGACACCCGGTCGCTGGCGTCGAGCTGACCGGAGAGCTGGGTCGTGAACCCGTCCACGTGGTCGACGCGCTCGAAGCGGGCTCGGCCGACGAAGTCCGTCTGCTGCTCCACGCGCCACGGCACGCCGTACTCCGCGTGGCGGTAGTCCACCAGCGCGTCCACCCGCGCCCGGTCGTTGATCGCGTATCCCACCTTTCCGAACAGGTTGGCCTGGCGGCGGTCGGAGTTCTCGCGACGGCCGCCGTTCTCGAGCGCGGTGCTGTCGAAGGAATCGGGCAGGTCCCAGCCCTCGCTCTCGTAGTAGCGGGCGGCGGCGAAGCCCTGGACGTCGTGCCCCGCACCGGAGACCGAGGCTTCGCCCAGGTTCTGCTCGCCGCTGCGGAAGTCGCCCTTCGCCTCCGCGTGGAGGCCCTCCTGGCCCGAGCGCGTGCGGATCTGCAGGATGCCGGCGATGGGACCGTCGCCGTAGAGGACCGAGCTGTTGCTGTAGATGACGTCCACGCGGTCGATGATCTGGGTGGGGATGAGCGACGGATCGAAGGCGCCGTCCTCGGTGGAGTAGAACGGCACGCCGTCGATCAGGGTCAGGATCTGCCGCGTTCGCAGACCGCGGATGTCGATGCGCGGAGAGCCCTCGCCGCCCGTGCGCACGATGAGCGAGGGCTCGTGCACCAGCGCCTCGTCGAGGGTGCGTGCCCCTTCCTGGCGCATGTCCTCGCGATCGACCTCCCGCGTCGTCGCGACCCCCGAGACCACGTCCTTCTCGGACGTGACGTAGACGTCGTAGACCGGGATGGCCTCGGCGGGCGGAGAGGCCGATTCCGCGGGCGGAGGCGGCGCGCCGGTGGGCTCGGCCGCAGCCGGCCGGCTGCCCGAGAGGCTCGCGAGCGCGGCGACGAGAACCGCCACTCCCGCGACACGCCGGCTCCAGGGCGAAGGGATGTTCATCCGGTCAGCGGTCCAGCTCGAAGTGCAGGCGCATGGCCACCCGGGACGCGACGGGCTCCCCGTCTCGCCAGGCGGGGTAGAAGCGCGCCTCGTGGACCGCCTCGAGTGCCGCCTCGTCGAACTCGCTTCCGGCGCTGCTGCGAACCCGCGCCCGCGCGACCCGACCGCTGGCGGCCACCCAGGCCTCCACGACGACCTCGGCCTCGTCGCCTCGCTCCCGGGCCGCCTCCGGATAGCGGGGACGGATCTTGGAGGCCGGCCGGGCCACGCGCGAGAGCGTGCCGGCACCGGTGGCGTCGCCCGACCCGCGCCCCGCTCCGGAGCCGGAGCCCGACGGTCCCGACCCGGATCCGAGGTTCTCCTGCGCGGGGACGCCCTGCGCGGGGACGCGTACGCGAGCCGCGGCGGCGACGTCGACCTCTCGCTCTCCGGCGGCTGGGCTCGCCTCGACGACCAGCGGCCGGGAAGCGCGAGGCTGCGACGACGGGGTCGAGTCGACGGCGCTCGGTGCCTCCACGGCCGGCCGCTCCGGAGGAGCCTCTTCACCGGGTACCGCGGGCCGCGGGGGCAGCGGTGCGGGCCGGGCGGAGGCGACCGCCGGCTGTGGTGAAGGGGCGCTGGACGGCGACGAAGCGGCGGTGGACCGGGACGACGAAGCGGCGGTGGACCGGGACGACGAAGCGGCGGTGGACCGGGACGGCGAAGCGGGCACGGACTGGGACGGCGAAGGCGGGGCCGGTGGCCGCGGCGGCCGGACGGGACGAGCGGGCGACGGCGGTGTGCTCGCGGCGGCCGGCGCCGCCGGACCGGCAAGCCCCGCAGCGGCGCCCCCTCCCAACAGCCGGACCGAGAGCACGCCTCCGCCGTGGCCACCTACGGTGTCGACCGTCGGACCTGCCCCGATCGCCACCGCCAAGGCACCGATGGACGCCGCGTGCAGGCCGAACGAGACCCCGATCGAGCTCCAGAGCGCTCTTCGCTTTCGGAAGGCCGACAAGCGTGGAACCCACTTCGCAAGGGGCGAGCAGCTGCCCCGGGCCCGATCGGACTCGGCGCGCCACCGCTATTCCCCGTCGGGTATAACCTCCGCTGGAGGCGGGGGTCAAGAGCGGAAGCCGGGGTTGGCGGCGGTGGGGGGCTCTTCCGGGGGTCAAGCCCGCTTGGGAGAGCGATTGCGAGCCGATTCCGGGGGGTTCTCCGGAGCCCGCTTCCCTTCGAGCACCGCCAGATCGCTCGCCATGGCGCGGGAAGCCGCCTGCTCCATGGCCCGGAAGCGTTGCACCAGGTCCTCACCGAACGCCGTGAGGGAGGCGCCGCCCCCCGCGCGCCCGCCGGCCGAGGTGGTGACCACGGGATCCCGGAAGCACTGGTTCAGATCGTCGATGAGCTCCCAGGCGTGGCGGTAGGCCATCCCCATCGAGCGGGCCGCAGCCGAGATCGAGCCATGCTCGGCGACGGCCTCGAGCAGCTGCGCCTTGCCAGGGCCCAGGGAGTGGTCGCCTTCGAACTGGATCCGGATGCGCACACGCGGCATGGTGGACGCAATTCTGACAGATCGCGGCAGCGCTGGCTCGCTCCTCCGAGCCCGCGCGTCAGCTCCCGTCGACCCCCCTCCTTCACGTTCTCGCCGGCTTCGTCCAGCTTGCGCCCGGCCTTCTCGAGGGGGCCCTCGTCGTCGACCGCATCCGAGATGCTCTCGCGCGTGTTCTCCACCGCCTGGTCGATCTTCTCGCCGGCACGTTCCGCCGGGCCTTCGTCCCGACACCCCGTGGCGCCGAACGCGAAGAAGAGGAGGAAGACCGCCAAGGCGGTCAGCGTCGTGAACCGGAGCGCTCTGCTCATCGGTCCTCCTTGCTCTCGTGTCCGCCGAGCTTCTCGCGAACCGTATCCACGAGCTCCGCGGCCTTCTGCTTGATTCCGGCCGCCGCCTGGTCGAGCCGGCCTTCCTTCTTCAGCTCTTCGTCGTCCATGGCTGCACCGGCAGCCTCCTTGGCACGGCCCTTGATCTCGTCGGTCGTTCCGCTCTCTCCCATGCTGTCTGCGCCTCCTGGTCTCGTTCCCTGTGTGGTGTGCGTCATCGAGTACGCAAGCGCCGTGCCATCCGGGAGACGCCACCCGGGTGGGCTCTCGGGGCCCGACGATCTCGCCGGACGCGGGGGCCGTGCAGCATCTACAATCGCGCCTTCGAGGCGACCGGCCTCATCGGGACGGTTCGGGAGACGCCGGAAGGGAGTCCGCAACCTCCGCTCCTGCGACCTGCCGGACGAGCTCCCGGAACGATTCCGGCGTCACCGGCCCCCGTCGTTCCACCAGCGCTCGCACCACGTCGTCGAGGCTTCTCTCTCCCTGGGTCGCATCGCGGGTCCGATCGTCGAGCCCATCGAGCACCAGCACCGCGCGGGCCGTCACGTCGCGGTCGGCGTGCGCGGTCGCCAGCTTCTCCACGTCCGCCGCGCGATGCGCGAGCGCCTCGAGGGTCTCTCGATGTTCCTCTTCCCCCACGGCACCGGACCGCAGCAGCAGCTCCAGCGAGTAGTACTCGGCGATGCCTTCGACGATCCAGTCTCCCCCCTCGGCCGACACCGCGTGCGTGACCCCGTGGAGCACCTCGTGCAGGAGCGGGCTCGACCCGTCCTGCTCGAGCAGGGGTCGATCGGCGTGCAGGTACAGGGAGCCCGGGCCCGACAGTCCGCCGCGCCACATGGGATCCCCCGCACCCACGACGAGCAGGCGGTCCGGGAGCGTCCCCGCGATCTCGCGCAGCTCGGGCAGGGTGAGTCGCAGCAGCAACATGAGGTCACGCGACCGCAGGTCCTGATCGCTCGGTCCCGCGATCGTGACCCGGACCCCGGCGATGGACGACCGCCGGACCGTGAGGTCCTTTCCCGCCACCACCCAGCCCGCCGGACGGTCGAGGCGGCGATGTTCCTGCTCCAGGCGGTAGCGCCCGTCCTCGTCCCGGACGAAGGGGGTCTCCGCGGTCCAGCTCTCCGGGAGCCGCAAGCGCAGGCTCGCCCGGGCCGACGCGCCGGGCGCGGTCCGCGAGGCACTCGGCGGGAAGAGATCGCTCCCCCGGAACAGCGCCCAGGTGGGCGTCGAGCGGGCGTCGTACTCGGCCGACTCGCGCAGGTGATCCACCTTCACCGAGTAGCGCAGTCGGCCGCCGGCCTCGGGCACCTCCCAGACGAGGTGCGACCCCTCGACGCGGACCTCGCCGTCGGCCTGGAAGCGAAAGACGCGCTGGGGATCGAAGTTGAAGCTCAGCCGGTGGAGCAGCCCACTCTCGTCCACCTCGATCGCCACGCGGGCGAGCCCCTTGGAGGGCAGTAGACGCGCCTCGTAGACCACATCGTACACCGGCGAGTCCGCGTCGGTCTTCCCGGCAGCCCCGGCCGCCCAGCGAGCCGCGAGAAGCGCGACCAGCACCCCCCCCAGCACCGCAGCCGGGCGCGTCCCGAAGGTCATCGCTTCCCCGCCTCCCGGGCGATGCGCACCCCCAACGCGATCCGTTCGTCCACAGGCAGTCCTTCCTCGACCCACCGGTCCACGGCCGCCAGCAGCGGGCGCAGCCCCGCGGCGTTGGCGAGCTGGATCGAGAGGCCCGGACGCGCGTTCAGCTCCAGCAGCAGGGGCCCGCGCTCGGCGTCCAGCACGACGTCGACGCCGAGGTAGCCGAGACCGGTGGGCTGCGTGGCGCGGACGGCGGCGTCCACGGCCTGCCGGAAGTGCGGGACTCGCACGTCCAGCACGCGTTTGCCGGTATCGGGATGCTCCTCGACGGGACCCCGACGGGATGTCGTCGCCACGATGTCGCCCGTTCCCAGGTCGATCCCCGCGCCCACGGCCCCCTGGTGCAGGTTCGCACGGCCCCGCGAGCGCTCCGTTGGCAGGCGGAGCATGGCCATGACGGGAATGCCGCGATACACGAGAACGCGCAGGTCGGGCACGCCGGTCGGGGCGATCCGCTTCAGGTCGGGATGCGACACCAGACACTCCTCCACCACCACCCGGTCGGGCTGGCCGCCGAGAGAGTAGAGCCCCGCCAGGGTCTCCAGGGCGTGGAAGCGCAGGTCTTCGAATCGAACGCGCTTGTCGTCTGCCCGCACGAAGCGGCCTCCGTCGCGCCCCCGCACGACGAGGACGCCGTTGCCCATGGCTCCCCGCGCGGGCTTCAGTACGAAGGAGTCCTCCTCCGAAGCGATTTCCCGCAGCGTCCGCACCTCGCCGGGATGACGCAATGCGCCCAGCAGGCGGGGAGTCGGAAGGCCGGCCTCCGCGCACAGGCGCTTGGTCTGGAGCTTGTCGTCCACCATGGGATAGCGCGCACGCGGATTGCACCCGACGACATACCGCAGATTCCGCTCGTTCATGCCGAGGATTCCCAGACGCCGGAGACGCCCCATCACGCCGTCGCCCCTCCGGGCGGAGGATCCAGGACGCGGAAGCGCAGCCAGTCGGACGCGCGGTAGCCCGTGTAGCCCCCCAGCAGTACCAACAGGCCCATCAGGCACACGATCAGCTCGGGGAAGCCGAACATCACACTCTCGAGCGCGGGAATCCGGAAGATCGGGTACGCCAGCACGGCCATCACCACCGAGCCCGCCGCTCGGATCAACGCCTCACCCAGCCCTTCCTCGACCAGCGCGATGGAGAAGCGCTCCACCAGCATCGTGAGGATCACGATGGGAAAGAGGATGCCGACGTACAGATCATGCTCTCCCAGGCTGCGCCCCAGCAACGCGAAGCCGGCTACACCCAGCACCACCACGCAGAGCAGGATCGAGACGCGCGGCACCACCAGCAGCTGCAGACGCTCCACCAACACGCGACCGCAGATCCCGACGCCGACCAGCGCCAACACCATGGCGAGCCCCAGGACCAGACCGGTACCCCGCAGCGCGACGGCGATGAGCACCGGCATGAAGGTCCCGTAGCCGGGCAGCCCGATCACGTTCCGCAGCACCGAGATGAGGAGGGCCGCCAGCGGCATCACCAGCAGCACGCGCAGGGCCTCCTGGGTGGAGACCGACAGCCGATAGAGCGAGAGCTTCTCGAGCAGCGGATTCGAGGGCATCATCACGGCGTTCAGCTCGTCCGCCGTGAGTCGCTGCCGCAGGGCTCGCACCGAATAGGAGACGTCGCGAACGCCTATGGAGTGAACGAGCGATTCGTCGCCTGGAGAGAGCGCGATCCAGTCGCGGGGTAGCTCCCCGAAGAATCCGGCCGTCGGAGACACCGGCAACCAGGTCGGACCCCACCATACCTCCGCCCACACCCGTGGTGTCACGCGTCCCTCACCCAGCTCGAGTCCCGTGATCGAACGGGCGGGAATTCCCAGGCCGCGCAGCAGGGTGACGAAGAGTCGCGTTCGGCCGCGCTCGCTCCCGTCTCGCTGCACCAGGCAGAGGATCGCGTCGTCTCCGCCCGTGGGCATCGACTCGATCTCGTGGCGAACGAAGGCGTACACGCTGCGGACTCGTCCGGCGCGATCCTCCGGTCCGGGCAGGGACAGCTGCTGCAACGCCTCGTGCACCTCTTCGGCGTTGGCCGGCAACCGGGGCGTGGCGAGCGTGTACCGCCGGGCGACCTCACGGGGCGGGCGACCCGGATCGTGGTGAACGGCCGCATCCGCCGTCTGGAACCGTTCGACGGAGAAGACGGTCTCGACGCGGTGGACGTCTTCCATGCGGCCCGACCACAGCGCCACCCGCCGCTCGCCGTCCTCCCGGACCGCGAGGTCGAGATCGTCGCTCGTGTTCCATTCCCCGAAGACGCGCTGGCCCGGACGCGTCGAGGGCAGGTCGATCTGGACGCTGCCCGTCTCGCCGCGACCTCGAATGGCGAGCTGGATCTCCACCTGCCACAACCCGCCAGGCTCCGAGGGGAGTATCGGCAGCTCGAGCCACCAGACCTTCCACGCGAACACGGCCAGGCCCAGCAGGATGACGATGGTTCCCGTCGCGACGATTCTCGCACTCATCTGCACCTCCCCGCTGCAACGGTCCGGCATGGCCGCTGCCATGCGGACTTCTCGTCTTCACGGCGAAGGCCGCTGCTCCCGGCTCGGAGAATGATCTCCCCTGCGCGCCCTCTGCGCGCGTCGCGAGCCGGGAATGCGAGCGATGGTGGCCGTCTCTCGCGTCGCGGGGAGCATGTGCAAGAGACATGCCCCGCCGCGGAGGCGCCACGACGAAGGCGCCGAGAGCTCCGGACGACACTTTTGTAGATCCTGCACGCCGCGCCGGGTCTCGGCCGCCAGGGTTCGCGCTCTGGCTCGCGCGTCTCCGGGGACCGCCCTGGCACGAGGCTCGCAATACGATCCGGGAACAGTACGAGACAAACGGAGCCGCCACGGCGACGGACCGCCGTGGGGAAGGAGAAGACGTCATGCTTTACTGGGCACTCATGTTCCTCATCGTCGCCCTCGTTGCCGGAGCCCTCGGCTTCGGGGGGATCGCCGGCGCGGCGGCGGGGATCGCCAAGATCCTGTTCTTCGTATTCCTGATCGCGTTCCTGATCTCGCTCGTGATGGGGAGGCGGGGACGCTCTCCGGTCGTATGAGCGAACGGCGGGGCCGACGCTCCCGCAGACCGGAGGCCTGGGATCAAACGGCGTCGAGCTCCGCGAGCCGCTCGCGGCCCCAGTAGTCGTTCTCGGGGTGGCGACGGGGCAACCCGGCGCCGCCCCGCTCCCGCGGCGCTCGCTGGCGCAGTGAAAGGTGCAGGACCTCCGCGAGGTGGAGCGCACGCCGTTCCGTCGTCTGGGCGATCTGCTCACGACAGCTGAATCCGTCGGCCACCACCAGGGCGTCCGCGGGAAGCGCACGCACGGCGGGGAGGAGAACGCGCTCCCCGGCGCGCACGGACAGCGAGTAGTGCTCCTTCTCGAAGCCGAAGGCTCCGGCCATGCCGCAGCAGCCGGCGTCCGGCGTCTGGAGATCGAGCCCGACGCATCGGAGCAGCTCCTCCTCCGCCTCGGGCGCCAGTACCGCGCGCTGGTGGCAGTGGGGCTGGAGGAGTGCCTTGTACGGGAGCGGTGGTGCCGGCCAATCCGCGCCCCGCTCTCGTAGGAGCTCGCCGAGCTCGAAGGCCTGGCTGCGCAGTCGACGCGCGTCCTCGTCGTCGGGAAGCAGATCGCAGAGCTCGTCGCGAAAGACGGCGAGGCAGCTGGGCTCGAGTCCCACCAGCGGTGTTCCCGCGCGGATCTCCGGCCGGAGCGAATCGAGAATCCGCTCCAGCCAGCGTCGAGCCGTGGTGAGCATCCCGTAGTCGTAGAGCGGTCGGCCGCAGCACAGGAGACGCTCGGGAATCAGCACGCGATGACCCAGGGCCTCCAGCACCTGGGTGGCCGCCTGAGCGGTGTGCGGGCGGAGGTGGTTGTTGAAGGTGTCCGGCCAGAGGAGAACCGGGGGCCCGGCGGGATTGCGCACCTCGCGCTCGCGGAACCAGTCCCGAAAGCTCTGGCGGGCGAAGGAGGGGATGCGGCGCTGCGGCGCGACGCCGGCCAGCCATCCGGCCAGCGACCGCAGACCGGGGGTCTGCGTCGCGAAATTGGCCAGGCGGGGCAGCCGACCCGCCACGCGGCTCCACACTCCGATGAGGCCGAACGCGTAGGCGCTCCGCGGGCGGAGGCGTCCCGCATAGTAGTGGGACAGGAACTCCGCCTTGTAGGTGGCCATGTCCACGTTCACCGGACAGTCCGACTTGCATCCCTTGCACGCGAGACACAGATCGAGCGCGTCTCGGACCGCGTCGTTGCGCCAGCCGTCGCCGATCGCGTCCCCCGAGAGCATCTCGAAGAGCAGCCGCGCACGTCCCCGGGTGGAGTCGGCCTCCTCTCGGGTGACCCGGTAGCTCGGGCACATGGTGCCCCCGTCGTCGCGCCGACACTTGCCCACCCCCACGCAGCGGCGCGTCGCGTTCGCGAAGCTGCCCCGATCGTCCCGGAATGCGAAGTGCGTCTTCGGACGGGCGGGCTGATAGTCGACGCCCAGGCGCAGGTTCTCGTCGACGCGGTAGGCGTCCACGACCTTGCCGGGGTTCATCCGACCGTCGGGGTCCCACAGGGACTTGAACTCGGCGAAGGCCCGACACAGCTCCTCGCCGAACATCTTCGGCAGCAGCTCCGCGCGCGCCTGGCCGTCGCCGTGCTCGCCCGAGAGGGACCCGCCGTAGCGCACCACCAGGTCCGCCGCCGCGTGTACGAAGGCGCGGAACCGGTCGATGCCCTCTCGCGTTCGCAGCTCGAAGTCGATGCGGGTGTGGACGCATCCCTGGCCGAAGTGTCCGTAGAGGGAGCAGGCGTATCCGTGCCGATCGAGGAGGCCGCGGAAGTCGCGCAGGTAGTCGCCCAGCGCCGCGGGCGGCACCGCGGCGTCCTCCCAGCCGGGCCAGGTGGCCGGCTCCCCGGGAACGTTCGCCGTCGCCCCGAGACCCGACTCGCGAATCTCCCAGAGGCGCTTCTGCTCGCCCGGGTCGTCGTAGAGGCGGGCCGCCGGCGGCGCGTCGCCCTTGTCGAGACGACGCACCAGCTCGTGCGCCCGTCCGGCGGCTTCCTCCCGGTCGGCTCCTCCGAACTCCACCAGAAGCCAGCCGCCTCCCTCCGGCAACAGGTCGAGATCGCCGACGTGGAGCTGCTTCTTCTTCATGCAGGAGATCAACACGTCGTCGATGCCCTCGAGGCCGATCGGCTCGAACTCGAGGATCTCGGGCACACGGTCGGCGGCCCGCGCCACGTCGGGGAAGCCCAGGATCGCCAGCGCGCGGGCGGGAGGGCTCTCCACCAGTCGACACCGGGCCCGCAGGACCGTCACGCAGGTGCTCTCGCTGCCCACCAGAGCGCGGGCCACCTGGAAGCCCTTCTCCGGAAGCAGCTCGTCCAGGTTGTATCCCGAGACGCGTCGGGGGATGTCCGGATAGCGCTCGCGAACCCGTCGGCGCATAGCGGTCCCGCAGGCGCTTCAGCCCCGCGTAGATCTCGCCGCGCCGACCTCCCTGGCTGATGATCGTGTCCAGCTCGGGATCGGGTG
This sequence comes from uncultured delta proteobacterium, assembly GCA_963822965.1. GTDB lineage: Bacteria > Myxococcota_A > UBA9160 > UBA9160 > UBA4427 > JAJDAN01. Next base: position 327,984 of record CAWGJT010000014.1, on the reverse strand, counting down.
TGGCGCCGACCCACGTGCGCAGCCCGTCGTAGGTGAGCACCTCGAGCGCCTCGATGTTGTCGACGGTCTTCCCGGCCATGAGGGCGTGTACGCCGCAGGAATTGTTGCCGATCATTCCGCCGATCGTGCAGTGGTCGTGGGTCGCCGGGTCGGGCCCGAAGGTGAGATGGTGCGCCTCGGCCTGCCGGCGCAGGTCGTCCAGCACCACGCCGGGCTCGACGAGCGCCGAACGCCGCTCCGCGTCGATCTCCAGGATCGCGTTCATGTACTTCGAGAAGTCCATTGCCACGCCGGCGTTGCAGCACTGGCCGGCCAGGCTGGTGCCGCCGCCACGCGAGAAGATCGGCACCCGGTGGCGGCGACACGCCGCGACCGTCTCTTCCACGTCGCGCGCCGTCCTGGGGAGGACGACGCCCAGGGGGAGCTGGCGGTAGTTCGAGGCATCCGTGGCGTAGAGTGCCCGACTCCCGGCGTCGAAGCGGACTTCGCCTTCGATCTGCTCTCGCAGCTCGCTCGGCGAGATCCGTCACAGCGCGTACCTCCTCGGCATCGGCCCGCTTGAGCTCGAGCCCGATGCCGGGCCTCGACAGATCGGGAGCGAGAGCGCCGTCGACCGGGCTCACCACACCGTCGAAGAGCAGCTGCTCGACGCGAACGTGGTCGTGGAAGTACTCCGCGTGCCGCATCCCGGGAACGGCACAGCCGGGGTGCAGGTGCAGCGACGGACCGCAGTGGGACGAGAGCGGAATGCCGAAGGCGTCGCACAGGTCGGCCACCGCGAGGAATCCCGAAACGCCGGCACAGCGCGAGAGGTCGGCCTGGAGCACGTCCACGGCGCCCGCCTCGAGCATGCGGCGAAAGTACGGCAGGTCGTAGCCGTACTCGCCCGCGGCGACTTCGACCCCCGCCGGCGCCCGGTCGCGCACGAGACGCAGGCCGGCCAGGTCGTCGGAGGACACGGGCTCCTCGACCCAGCTGACGCCTTCCCCGGCGAAGCGCTCGGCGAAGGCCAGCGCCTGCTTGCGATCCCAGGCGCCGTTGGCGTCCACGTACAGCTCGGCGGCCGGGCCCATCGGCCTTCGCGGGCCGCGCGCACCCGCTCCACGTCCTGCTCGGGATGCCTCCCCACCTTCATCTTCACGCGCGGAATGCCCCGAGCCGTCCAGCCGCCCAGCTGGGCCTCGAGACGCGAGAGCGGATACGAGGTGAAGCCGCCGCTGCCGTAGACGGGCAGCGTCTCCCGGGCCGCGCCCAGCAGACCGACCAGCGGAAGCTCGAGCAGGCGAGCCTTCAGGTCCCACAGCGCGACGTCCACCGCGGCGATCGCCATGGATGCGATTCCGGGCCGCCCCTGGTTGCGGATCGACCGCACCATCGCCTCCCAGGCCGCGGGAACGTCCAGTACGTCGCGGCCCGCCACGACCTCGGCCAGCACGGTGCGTACCAGCGTCGCCGCCGCGGCATCCGCATAGGTGAAGCCGATGCCCGTCCGCCCGGCGCCCGAGACCTCGACGAGCACGAGCGTCGTGGAGTCCCACGTCAGCGTACCGTCCGACTCCGGGAAGTCCGTGGGGACGACGTAGGCGGAGGCGACGACCTTGTCGATGGCTGCGTTCGGGGCGGGATGACGCCACGATCACGTCTTCCGGCGGGGCTTGAATTCCTCGAGCTTGCCCCAGAAGCTCTGGCGGACGATCTCCGCGCGGTCGGGATCGCCCCGCAGCAGAGCCGACATCATGCCCTTGGCCTGGTCGAAGGTGATGTGGGGCGGAAGCGGCGGCACGTTGGGGTCGGTCACGGCCTCGAGGACGACCGGACGGTCCGCCGTCAGCGCCTCGTCCCACGCGGCGCCCACGTCGTCGGGAGAGTCCACGCGCAGCCCCTTCAGCCCCAGGAGCTCGGCGAAGCGCGCGTACGGAAACTCGGGAATCTCCTGAGACGCCTCGAAGCGGGGATCGCCCTCCATGACGCGCATCTCCCAGGTGACCTGATTCAGATCGTTGTTGTGCAGGACGAGCACGACCAGTCTCGGATCGCTCCACTGCTTCCAGTACTTGTGGATGGTGATGAGCTCCGCCAGACCGTTCATCTGCATGGCGCCGTCACCCACCAGCGCGATCACCGGCCGGTCGGGGTGCGCGAACTTGGCGGCGATTGCGTAGGGCACGCCCGGCCCCATGGAGGCCAGGTTCCCCGACAGCGAGGCCCGCATGCCGCGGCGCAGCCGCAGGTCGCGCGCGAACCAGTTCGCCGCGGAGCCGGAGTCCGACGAGAGGATGCACTCGTCGGGCAGCCGCTTGGAGAGCTCCCAGAACACGCGCTGGGGGTTGAGGGGCTCCGCGTCCTGCATCGCACGGGCCTCCACGACCTTCCACCACTCCTCGACCTCGCTGCTCGATCTGCTGGCGCCAGGAGCGGTCGGTCTTCCGTTCCAGGCGTGGCAGCAGCTCGCGCAGGGTCTGCGCGGAATCGCCCACGAGATGCGCTTCCATCGGGTAGCGGATTCCGATCATGCGCCCGTCGATGTCGATCTGGACGCCGCGCACGCTGCCCGGCTTCGGCAGGAACTCCGAGTAGGGAAAGCTGGAGCCCACCATGAGGAGCGTGTCGCACTGCATCATCATCGTGTAGCTGGGACGCGTTCCCAGCAGGCCGATCGACGCCGGTCACGAAGGGCAGGTCGTCGGGCAGAACGTCCTTTCCGAGAAGCGCCTTGGCCACGCCCGGCCCCCAGCACGTCGGCGGTCTCCAGCACCTCGTCGCAGGCGCCCCGGGCGCCCTGGCCTACGAGCATCGCGACCTTCTGGCCCTCGTTCAGGACCCGTGCCGCGCGTTCCAGCTCGCTCTCCACCGGAAGGAGTCGTGAGCCCGCGTAGCCGACGCCGCCGGGAACGACCCCGTGCTTGCGGGGCAGGCTTCGAACGGCAGGCAGGCTCTGCAGATCATTGGGAAGGATCAGGCAGGTCACGCAGCGCTCGGCGAGCGCGATGCGGACCGCGCGGTCCACCACCTCCGGCAGCTGCTCGGGCGTCGTCACCAGCTGGACGTACTCGTGAGCCACGTCCTTGAAGAGCGACGTCAGATCGACTTCCTGCTGGTAGCTGCCGCCCAGCGACATGCGCGCCTGCTGGCCGACGATGGCCAGGACGGGCTGGTGGTCCATCTTGGCGTCGTAGAGCCCGTTGAGCAGATGGATCGCACCGGGGCCGGACGTCGCGAGGCAGACGCCGAGCTCGCCGGTGAACTTGGCGTGCCCGCAGGCCATGAACGCGGCCATCTCCTCGTGGCGCGTCTGAATGAATTCCGGTCGGTTTCCCGCCCGGTTGAGGGCGCCCATGATCGCGTTGATGCCGTCGCCCGGATAGCCGTAGATGCGCTCGATCCCCCAGTCTCGGAGGCGTTCGATCAGGAAGTCCGCGCAGGTGTCCGCCATGGGTGGTTCCTCCTCTCTCTCTCACCGATCGCCGATGCCGCCCGACGCAGCGCGTGCGCCCGAGCCCGACGAGCCCGACGAGCCCGAGAAGGCGATCGTGCTCAACAGGGCGTTCTCCGCCTGTCTCGAGTCGAGCCGCGTATGCTGCACGACGATCGGAACGTCCGATTCGAATGTGCTCGCGTAGTCGGTGCCGCGCGGCACCGGCTCGGGATCGTCGAGCTCGTTGAAGCGCAGATGGAGGGTCCGGCGCGCGGGGACCACCACCCGGTAGGGGCCCAGCGGATCCCGGTCCGCGAAGTAGATCCAGATGCGGACCCGGGCGTCCTGCCCGCTTGCGTTGAGCAGGCACGCCGTCTCGTGGCTCTCCATCTCGGGTGTGGGTCCCGTGCTTCGCTCCGGGATGTATCCCTCCGGGATGGCCCAGGTCCGAGACCCGATCGGTGCGGCTCCGTCTTCGTTCATCGACGATCGGATTCGCAATCCGCGTGCCAAGACCGCGACCGAGCCGCCGCGAGGGACGCGGCTGCGCTGGTACGAGCGCGACCATCAGGCGGAGTACAGACGTCGCACCACGCGTCCGAGGGAAAGACCCTGGACGAGAATTGTAGAACTCACCACGACGTAGGTGACGGCCAGGAACAGATCACGCTCCGCGCCCTGGGGCAGGGAGAGCGCGAGCGCCACGGATATGCCGCCGCGCAGCCCGCTCCAGGTGAGGATCTTCACCGCGTGGGGCTCGAAGGTCTGCCACGGGCGAAGCACGGTCACCGGGACCCCGATGGTCAGGAAGCGGGTACCCAGGATCAGCGGAATCGCGAGCAGCCCGGCGATGAACGAGGTCGGATCGAAGTCCAGGGCGACCACCTCGAGCCCGATCAGGACGAAGAGGATCGCGTTGAGGAAGCCGTCGACCAGCTCCCAGAAGGCGTCGAGGCGCTCGCGTGTGTGCTCCGACATGGCGTGGATGCGCCCGCGGTTGCCCAGGAGCAGGCCCGCCACGACCATGGAGAGCGGACCCGAGACGCCCAGGCGCTGGGCGACCGCGTAGCCCCCCGTCACCACCGCCAGGGTCAGCAGGATCTCCACCTCGTAGTCATCCACGCTCTTCAACATGCGGTAGGCCAGCGCACCCAGGAGCCCGCCATAGACGATCCCGCCCAGCACCTCCCGCAGGAGGAGGAGCGCCGCGTCGGGGACGCCGACCGCCCGTCCCGAGCTGGCGAGCTCGGCAATGGTGACGAAGAGGACGACCCCCACCCCGTCGTTGAAGAGCGCCTCGCCGACGAGCTTCGTCTCCAGGGCCTTCGGAACGCGCGCGTCCCGGAGCACCGCGAGCACGGCGATGGGATCCGTGGGAGAGATCAAGGCGCCGAAGAGCAGGCAGCCCACGTACGAGACCGGATGGCCCAGCGCCTGCAGGCCCCACCAGACGTCGCTGCCGATGAGGAGGGTCGAGGCCAGCACGCCGACGCTCGCGAGGAGGACGATCATGTTGCGGTGGGCGATCAGGTCCTCGACGTCCACGTGGAGCGCGCCCGCGAAGAGCAACGCGCCGAGCATTCCGTGCAGGAACGCCTGGCCGAAGTCGATCGAGGCCACGAGCGCCAGGAGGGGCTGGACGACCGGAGCGCCCAGCCGCCCCAGGGCGACGAGCGCCAGCGACGAGAGCAACGCGATCAGCATCGACCCGATCGCGGTGGGGAGACGGATCCAGCGCCGATTCGCCCAGCTGAAGGCCGCCACCAGCGTGACGAGGGAAGCGATGGTTTCGAACAGGTTCATGAAGGCGGCGCGGCCCCGCGCACCGGGTCAGACGAGCATTCGAAGGCTGAGCCAGATTCCCAGCGCGAGGACCCCGGCCGCGAGCACCAGGGGTCCGCGAATCCGCGTCGCGCGGAGCTGCAGGGAGTGCTCCCGCGCGCGGTCGTCGAAGCGGCCGTGGGCCCCGAAATCGCCTGGAACCGGGCGAAACAGGTTGTCGGGCCGTTCGGGATCGACCGGCTCGTCGAGAAACTGCGATGCGAAGCCGGTGCGGGCGAGGTACCGGTCTCCCACGCCCGGCGCGAGCTTGTTGGCGAGCATGAGGAAGGCGTTCCAGCCGCCGACCCAGACCTCGCGCCGGCGCGCCCCGGCCGCGAACACGATGGCTTCGGCCGCCACCTCGGGCTGATAGATCGGGGGCACCGGCTGGGGCTGCTTCGAGAAGCGGATCCGACTCCACTCGAACTGCGGCGTGTTGAGCGCAGGGAGCTGCACCATGGTGATGTGGACACCGCTCTTCTCGTGCATGAGCTCGCAGCGCAGCGCGTCGGTGAAGCCCCGCAGCGCGTGCTTGGAGGCGCAGTAGGCGCTCTGGAGCGGGATCGCGCGATAGGAAAGGGCCGAGCCCACCTGCACGATGGTTCCGCGATCCCGCGGCTTCATGCGGCGGAGCGCGCAGAGGGTGCCGTGGACGGCTCCCAGGTAGGTCACCTCCGTCACGCGTCGGAACTCGTCGGCGCTCATCTGCGCCACCGGGGACATGACCGTCACCATCGCATCGTTGACCCACACCCGGATGGGCCCGAGCTCGTCCTCGATTCGCTCCGCCGCCCGCTCGACCGCCTCCGGCTCGGAGACGTCGGTGGGAATCGCGAGGGCGCGCCCACCGTGCGCCTCCACCTCCTTGGCTGCCGCCTGGAGCCCATCGGCCCCGCGCGCCAGCAGACCCACGTCGGCGCCCTGGGCGGCGAAGGCGCGGGCCGTCGCGCGACCCACGCCGGCGGACGCGCCGGTCACGACGACCACCGGGCGCGGGGATCCATCCTCCTGGCTTCGGGCTTCCATGGCTCGAAGGCAAAGCAAAACGCGTGCCAGAGGTGGATCGAGACGCGCGACGGCCGGCGATTGGCGCCGGGGTCTCCCGCGGGCACACTCTTTGCTCGCAGCCTGGACGCACGTGGGCCCGGGAGCACCGGCCCCGGGGAGGGCCCTTGAGCGACGACGACAGCGACAACGACGCCGAATTCCCGCCCATCGCGGACTACGCGCTGATCGGCGACTGCGGCAGTGCGGCGCTCGTCTCCCGGGACGGCGCGGTGGAGTGGCTCTGCTGCCCGCGCTTCGACAGCCCGTCGCTGTTCGCCGCGATCCTCGACCGCGAGCGCGGGGGGCGCTTCCACGTGGCGCCGAAGGGGCCGTACCGCACCGTGCGCCGATACGTCGAGGGCACCGCGGTGCTCGAGACCGAGTTCCACACGGACTCCGGCTTGCTTCGGCTGCGCGACTGCATGGTCGCCACCTCCAACGTCGGGGACGTGGGGGCGTTGTGGCCGGAGCACCAGCTGCTTCGCGAGCTGATCTGCGTCGAGGGCAGCGTCGAGGTCCGGGTGACCTGCGAGGTGCGCTTCGACTACGGCCGCCGCCCGGTCCGCGCCCACGACCGCGGGCCGTTGGGGATCTTCCTGCAGCACCGCGGGGACGTCATCGTCGTGCGCGCCGAGATGCCGCTCGAGGTGCGCGACGGGATCATCTCGGGCGGCGCGCGGCTCGAGGCGGGCGAGCGGCGCTTCGTGGTGCTGGCCTACGACCAGGCCGAGCCCGTCACGATCCCGCCGCTCGGAGAGCACGCCGCCCGCAACCTGGAAGCCACCCTCGCGTTCTGGCGGAAGTGGAGCGGGCGTTGCAAGTACGAGGGTCCGCATCGCGAGCAGGTGGTGCGGAGCGCCATCACGCTGAAGCTCATGACCTTCTCGGCTTCCGGCGCCGTGGTGGCGGCGCCGACCACTTCGCTTCCCGAGCGCATCGGGGGCGTCCGCAACTGGGACTATCGCTACTGCTGGCTCCGCGACGCGTGCTTCACCCTGCGCGTGCTCCTGGAGCTGGGCTACGTCGAGGAGGGAAGCGCCTTCTTCTCGTGGCTCCTGTATGCCACGCACCACAGCCGGTCGATGCTCCAGGTCCTCTACAACGTGTTCGGTGGCCCGGCGGCGGCCGAGCGCGAGCTCGACCATCTCCGCGGCTACCGCGATTCCCGTCCGGTCCGGGTCGGCAACGCCGCCAAGGACCAGCTGCAGCTCGATCTCTATGGCGAGCTCCTGGCCTCCGCCGCGGAGTACGTGCGCCGGGGCGGCACCCTGGGGAGCTGGTCGGGCCGCCTTCTCGCCAGGGTGGGCGATCGCGTCTGCGCACTCTGGCAGCTGCCCGACCAGGGCATCTGGGAGGTCCGCTCCGAGGCGCGCCGGCACGTGAACTCCGTGGCGATGTGCTGGGTGGCCCTCGATCGACTGCTCGAGATGGCCGACTGCGGCGAGGTGCGTCTCTCCGAGCGCCGCAAGCAGCGCTTCCGGAAGGTGCGCGACGAGATCCGCTCCGCGATCGACCAGCACGGCTGGTGCGCCCGACGCAGCTCCTTCACCAGCGTCTTCGACGGCGAGGACGTGGATGCGAGCCTGCTGCTCCTGGGTCTGTACGGCTACCTCGACCCGAAGGAGCCCCGCATGCTGCAGACCTTCGAGCGCGTGCGACGGGAGCTTGGCCAGGACGGGATGCTGCGCCGCTATCCCCACGAGACGGAGGACGGTCTGCCCGCCGGCGAGGGCGCCTTCGGCCTCTGCTCCTTCTGGGCCGTCGAGTACCTGGCACGAGCCGGCCGGGTGGACGAGGCCGAGCGCGAGCTCGAACGGCTCTGTGGATTGGCGAACGACGTCGGCCTGTTCGCCGAAGAGGTCGATCCGGACTCCCACGCGGCACTCGGCAACTTCCCCCAGGCCTTCACCCACGTGGGTCTCGTGAATGCGGCGTTGGCGATCGCGGCCGGGCGCGGCGCCCGCCCGGCCGCCGAGGGCCCGGGCCTGCCGCCGCCCGGCCGCGTGTCCCGAGGGCCCGATGCCGAGGATCTCCAGATCGGGGGACGAACGGAGGAAAGGCCATGATCCAGGCACCCGGCGCACTGGGGTGGGGCCTGCTCGCCACTGCGGTGCTGACGCTCCTGATGTCCACCAGCCAGGGGCTCGGTTGGTCGCGAATCAGCCTGCCCTACATGCTCGGAACGATCTTCTCCGCCCGCCGGAGCCGGGCGATGGCGATCGGCATCGCCCTGCACTTCGTCTCGGGGCTCGCGTTTGCGGTGCTCTATGCGCTCGCGTTCGAAGGATGGCATCGCTCCGGGGTGCTGATCGGAATGGGCCTCGGGCTCTTCCACGGCCTCTTCGTGCTGGTCGTGGGCATGGAGGTGCTTCCGGCGCTCCACCCCCGCATGGCCACGCGACACGACGGCCCCACCCCGACGCGCCAGCTCGAGCCGCCGGGATTCCTCGCCCTCAACTACGGCTGGGCCACACCCTTGTCCACGCTCGTCGCCCATGTCGCCTACGGCGCGATTCTGGGCGCGTTCTACACCGTCGCTTGAATGGGGCAGCGACCCGGGAGATCCGGGTCGGAAGCAGGCGAGCGAGGTGAGCACATGGAGGCGAGCCGTTGAGCCGCCGCCGATACGGTCCCTGGGTCGTCGAGACGTCCAACGAGGACAAGGTCCTCTTTCCCGACAACGGGATCACCAAGGGCGAGCTGATCGACTACTACGCACGCATCGCGGACCACATGCTGCCGTGGGTTCGCGACCGCCCTTCGATGCTCCAGCGGTTCCCCGACGGAATCGAAGCGTCGGGGTTCTACCAGAAGCAGGCGAGCGCACACCTCCCGGGGTGGGTCACGACGACGACGGTCGTGAAGGCAGACGGCGGCCACCAGGACCTGGTCGTCTGCGACAAGCGGGCCACCCTGGCGCAGCTCGCCAACCTGGGATGCGTGACCTTCCATCCGTGGCTCTCGCGCAGCGACCGCCTCGACCATCCGGACCAGCTCGTGATCGACCTGGATCCGTCCGGGGACGACTTCGCCCCGGTGCGCGCGGCCGCGCGCGCCTGCCGCGAGCTGCTGGACGAGCTGGACCTGCCCGCCTGGCTCAAGACCACCGGATCGCGGGGACTCCACGTGGTGGTCCCCCTCGACCGGTCCGCGGACTTCGACGAGACGCGAAGCTTCGCCCGCGACGCGATGGACCTGCTGGCGTCCCGCCTCCCCGGGGAGCTGACCACCGAGATCCGCAAGTCGAAGCGGCGCGGACGCCTCTTCCTCGACGTGGCGCGCAACGCCTACGCACAGACGGTGGTCGCGCCATTCTCCGTTCGCGCGCTCCCTGGCGCCCCGGTGGCGACGCCCATCGACTGGGACGAGCTCGGACACGTCACGCCCCGCCGCTTCCACGTCCGGAACCTGTTCCGGCGCCTCGGCCAACGCGAGGACCCCTGGCAGGGCATGACCCGTCACGCCCACGCCATCGCACCCGCCCGGCGCCGACTGGACCGCCTGCGCGAGCGGGAGGGCACGGGCCCCGTCTGAGCTGCAACGAGACGCTCAGTCCGCCAGGCCCACCCGGCTCTTGAGCCAGTCCCAGTCGAGCTTGGCGGGGTTCTCGACATAGTCCTCCGGGCTCTCGGTGATCTTCTCGAGATACGAGCGAGACACCTTCCAGGCCACGTCGGGCTCGCGCTTGCCGTGGGCGACGAACTCGAAGGCGCCCTCCCGGAAGCGAATCGTGAAGTACTCGAACGGCGAGGACGGATCGCGGTCGTAGACCTCGACGCCGATCCGCCGATCGCCGAGGATCTTCTCGCTGGCCTGCAGCAGGGGCTTGTAGGGCAGCGAGTCCTTGTGCTTCGCGAGTGCGGCGTTGGTGACGTTGAGCGCGTCCGTGAAGAGGGTCACGGTGTCGCTGGCGGCGGTCTGGGTGGTGGTGCTGGCGGTCATGTCGTTCCTCCAAAGGCGATTGGCTCCGAAGGGGTGCAAGCCCGGTGCCATGCGAGAGCGGCGCGGTGGCTCGCGCGATCGCGCCGTGGGAGCCGCACTTTGCAGAATCTGCGGGTGGCACATGCCTTGCTTTCACTTTCAGGCACACTCTGCACCCAGGGAGGCCGACCGTGACCCCCGACACCCGGCGAGACGTCCCGGTCCCGAACGAGGTCGACGCCCGGCGCCCCGCCCCGGCCGCCCGACTCGAGCCGGGCGACGCGCTGGTGGTCGTCGACGTCCAGCGTGACTTCTGCACCGGGGGCGCGCTCGCCGTCGCCGGCGGCGACGACGTCGTCCCGGTGCTCAACGAGTGGATCGCCGCCGCGGCCCACACCGGCATTCCAATCGTCGTCTCCCGCGACTGGCATCCGCAGGGGCACCCGAGCTTCGAGTCCGCCGGAGGCCCCTGGCCCACGCACTGCGTGCAGGGCAGCCCCGGCGCCGAGCTCCACCCCGGGCTCGAGCTTCCCGATGGCGTCCTGTCCGTCGCGAAGGGGGTGCGATTCGACAAGGACCAGACCTCCGTCTTCGACGACACCGGAATCGACGCCGAGCTGCGACGCCTCGGCGTGCGGCGTCTCTGGGTGGGCGGCCTCGCGCTCGACGTCTGCGTGCGCGCCAGCGTGATGGACGCGCTGCGCCGGGGATTCGGCGTTCACCTGATTGCGAACGCCACCCGTGCGGTCGACGAGGAGGCCGTGGAGGGCACGCTGTCGGAGCTGCGCGACGCGGGCGCCGTCGTCGAGGCGGACGGCTGAGATGAAGGATCGCGACCGCACGGTCTCGCCGGCTCTCTTCACGGACCTCTACGAGCTCACCATGCTCCAAGCCTACTTCGAGGAGGGCATGCACGACGAGGCCGTGTTCAGCCTCTTCGTGCGACGTCTTCCCGAGCAGCGCAACTACCTGCTCGCCTGCGGGCTCGACGACGCGCTCACCCTGCTGGAGGAGCTGCGCTTCGATTCGGATTCTCTCGCGGTGCTGGAAGCCCAGGGATTCCCGGGGCGTTTCCTGCAGTACCTCCAGGGATTCCGGTTCACCGGAGAGGTCTTCGCCCTGCCGGAGGGAACGCCGTGCTTCGCGGACGAGCCGCTCGTCGAGGTGGTGGCGCCGATCGCGGAGGCGCAGCTCGTGGAGACCCTGGTCATGAACCAGATCCACCTGCAGACCGTCCTGGCCTCCAAGGCGGCACGCGTCGTCGGCGCTGCGCGGGGCAGACCGGTGGTGGACTTCGGCATGCGCCGCGCCCACGGGATCGACGCCGCCCTCAAGGCAGCGCGGGCCTTCTACGTGGCCGGCGGGAGCGCCACCTCGAACGTCGCAGCCGGCCAGCGCTACGGAGTCCCGCTCGCCGGCACCATGGCCCACAGCTACGTGCAGGCCCACGACGACGAGCTCGAGGCCTACCGCCACTTCACCCGGGTGCATCCGGACAGCGTGCTGCTCGTGGACACCTACGAGACCGAGCGGGGCGTCGAACGCGTGGTGGACCTGGCCGGCGAGCTTCGCGACGACTTCCACGTGCGAGGGGTCCGTCTCGACTCGGGCGATCTGGCCGAGCTCGCCGGACGGACGCGCAAGCGGCTGGACCAGGCGGGACTCTCGTCCGTGCAGATCTTCGTGAGCGGAGGGCTGGACGAGCAGCGGATCTCGGCCCTGCTCGAGGCGGGCGCTCCGGTGGACGGCTTCGGGGTCGGAACCCGGATGGCGGTCTCGGCCGACGCTCCCAGCCTCGACATCGCCTACAAGCTGGTGGCATACGCCGGGCGCGGACGCATGAAGCTTTCCCCCGGAAAGGCCATCCTGCCCGCGCGCAAGCAGGTCTTCCGCCTCGAGCACGACGGCCTGGCCGTGCGCGACGTGATCGCACGCCACGGAGAGTCCCTACCGGGTCGGCCGCTCCTGCGACACGTGATGACGAAGGGCCGCCGCATCGACGCGGCTCGAGAGGCCCTGGAAGCGGCGCGCGAGCGGGCGAGACGCGAGATCGAGCGCCTGCCCGAGCACATCCGCGCCCTGGCGCCGGCCGATCCGCCCTTCCCGGTCGAGATCAGCCCGGAGCTCGAGCGCGCGCGCGAGTCCGTGGAGCGGGACATCCGGTCGCGCGTGGCCCGGTGAGCGCCGCTGCGAGCGGCCCGGGCATGGCGCTTGCAACTCCTCGAAGCAGCAAAGATGAACGAGAAGATCCGGCCCGCAGGCGGGAGCGGCGGGAGGGGAGTCCCTCCCCGGCCGCGCTTCGTAGCCGCGCTTTGTAGAAGCCGCACGTTTCGCCCCGGCGGGCCCTGAGGAGGAGCCTGACATGACGACCATCGAACGATCCATCGAGGTGGGAGCCCCTGCATCGACCTCGTACAACGCCTGGACCCGCTTCGAGCTCTTTCCCGCCTTCATGCAGGGCGTCGAGAAGGTGGTGCAGAAGGACGACCGCCATCTCCACTGGCGCGCCAACGTGTGGGGCGAGACCGAGGAGTGGGACGCGGAGATCACCGAGCAGATCCCGGACAAGCGCATCGCATGGCGTTCCGAGGGAGGCACCACCAACGCCGGCGTGGTCACCTTCCACCGGCTCTCGGACGACAGCTCGCGAGTGATGCTGCAGATGCAGTACGAGCCCGAACGCGTGAGCGAGAAGATCGGCGACGTGCTCGGCCTGCTCGGCCGGCGGGTCGAGGGCGATCTCGAGCGCTTCAAGCGCTTCGTCGAGGAACGGGGCAAGGAGCTGGAGGGGTGGCGCGGAGAGATCCCCGCGAAGCCCGACGCCGCGCAGAAGCGCGAGCCGAGCTGAGGCCGAGCCGGAGGAGAGCCGAGGGCGCTCGAGCCGCCCCGCTCGCCCGCATCGACCCGGCCGCGACACGATCGTGATAGCATGGTCCCATCATGATCTCCGCGGCGTGTCGCCGGCGCGTTCGGTCCCGGGTGCTCCCCTGGCTCGCCGCCTCGATGCTCGCCGCCGGTCCGGCCGGCGCGGTCGGCTTCACCCCCGTGAGCCAGCTGCGTGCGCTCCACTCGGACACCACCGACTCGACCACGGGCTATACGTGCCTCGAGGGCGGCGTCGGCCCGCCGCTACCGGGCTGCCCGGTCGACCTCGGCACCACAACGGCATCGGACGTCCGGACGGCGCCGGACTTCGCGACCTTCGACGAGACGGCTGCGACGCCCGGCGGCACCAGCACCCAGGCCTCGTCTCTCGCCCCCGGCGCCCTGCTCGCCACCGGCGACGCCAGCGCGAACGCCACGGCCAGCGAGATCGACGATCCGTCGTACGTCCTGGTGCTCCGCACCGTCGATCCCTCGACGACGAACGACTTCCTGGTGACGGTGAGCCTGGATGCGGCCACCGGGTTCCGCTTCGAAGCCAGCGGCTGGGTCGAGCACCCCGACCCCGCCTTTCCCGTGAGCGGAACGGCCGTCCTCGACGTGGCCCTGGAAGGTCCGACCGGGCCCGTCGCGACGCTGCATGCCTCGTTCGACCCGTCGTGCGCGGTCAGTCCGAGCTTCGGCGTCTGCCGCGTGGAGCCCCCGCCGGTGGTGATGTCGGGAACCCTTCCCGCCGGAACCTACACGCTCGACGTCCACCTGGAGGCCGGCGCGGCGGGGTCCTGGCTCCCGAGCACCGGCCCGCTGCCCGGCTTCTCGAGCGGCGGGTACGAGGTCGCGCTTCGGCTGGACGGCGAGCCGTCCCCGGCGTCGCTCCCCGCGCTCGGCCCCGCAGCGCTCACCGGCCTCGCCGCCCTGCTGGGGGGCGCGGGCGCCGAGGCGCTTCGCCGCCGGCGCCGGAGCGAAGGGCCGACCCTCGCGATCCAGCCGGACCGAGGACGATCCCGTATCCTCCAGCCCGACTCGAAGGGGACCCATGTTCGAACACATCCTGGCGCCCGTTGACCTGAGCGAACGGAACGACCATGCCCTGGAGCAGGTGGCCGAGCTGGCCGAGCCCGGCACCACGGTCGTCACGATCCTGCACGTGATCGAGACGATTCGCGGGGTGGAGTTCGAGGAGCTCGCGGAGTTCTACCGGGACCTGCAGGTGAAGGCCGAGCACGAGCTGGCGCGGCTGCGCGAAGGGCTCGAGAAGCGGAACATCGAGTGCCGCTGCGTGGTGCGCTACGGCCCGCGCGGCGCGCAGATCGTCCAGTTCGCCGACGAGAGCGGCTGCGACCTGATCGTCGTCACCTCCCACCGGGTGAGCCCCGACCGTCCGCACGGCGGCATCGGCACGACGAGCCACCAGGTCGCCCTGCTGGCGGACTGCCCCGTCCTGATGCTCCGGTGAGCCGGCTTCCAGCCGCGCCGCCGGGACCGGGGTCCCGCCTCAGCCCGCCGCTCGCGCGCGTGGATCGCCCGGCGGCACGGTCCGCAGCTCGGCCGCGAGGTCGCGGGCGGTCAGCGCGCGGATCTCGTTGGCTATCTCCCGGAAGAGCTGGCGCGCCGGAGACGCGACCCGCCAAGCCAGCGCATGGGTGCGTTCGATCACCTCTCCGTGGACCGTCGCCACCCGCAGCTCCCGGGGGCGATGGATCTCCGAGCGGATGTAGAGCGCGGGCAGAAACGCGATCCCCATCCCCATCACCACCATGTGCCGCAGGGTGTCCAGGCTCGTGCCCTCGTAGTCCTGGCGCACGTGGGCGCCCAGGCGCTCGCAGAGCTGCTGGATCTGCCGGTGGAAGTGGTGATGCTCCCCGATGGTGAGCACCGACTCGCCCGCCAGATCGCCGCGGTCGATCCGCTTCTTGCCGGCGAGGCGATGCTCCGAGGACATGACGAGCCGGAGGGGCTCCCGGAAGAGCGGCGCCACCGTCAAGCGCGGCTCGTCCACCGGCAGAGGGGTGAGGATCAGGTCGTGCTCGCCGGCGGCCAGGCCGGACTCGAGATTGCGCGGCGTGTCCTCTCGGACGTAGAGCTTGAGCGCCGCATAGCGACGGTGGATGGCGGGCAGGATGTGGGGCAGGAGATAGGGTCCCAGGGTCGGCGTGACCCCGAGCCGGTACGTGCCGGCGGGCCCCCGCGACACCGACTCGGCCCGGTCGACCAGGCCCTGGAACTCCTCCAGCAGCCGTCGCGCGTTCGGCAGCAGCTCGCGGGCGTTCGCGGTGAGCAACGTGCCGGCCCGGGACCGCTCGAAGAGCCGGAGCCCGAATGCCTGCTCGAGGGCCACGATCTGGTTCGTCAGGGTGGGCTGGCTCACGCGCAGGCGCTGGGCCGCGCGCCGGAAGCTCGAGGCGTCGGCCACCGCAACGAAGTACTCGATCTGCCGGACGGTGGGTCGCTGGCGCTCCATCGATCTCCTCCCCCACCTTCGCCTTCCGGGGCGGAGCCCGACCCGCCTCTCGATGCAAGTGGATTGGACTGATAGACAGAAGCTATCAAACAAGATACAGAATCGCACTTGTTCGATCAGATGCAGCCTCTAGTCTCCTCGCCTCCGCCCGAATGCCGCCGTCCCCGGGCGGCATCGCGACGGATCCGGAGGACCCGATGAGCCAGCTGCGCGACCTGCGATACGACCTGCCGGCGGGAATCGTCGTCTTCTTCGTGGCGGTCCCCCTGTGTCTCGGGATCGCGCTCGCGAGCGGCGCTCCGCTCTTCGCCGGCCTGATCGCAGGCGTCGTCGGCGGCATCGTCGTGGGCATCCTGAGCGGGTCGCCGCTGGGGGTGTCGGGCCCGGCCGCCGGCCTGGTCGTCATCGTGGTGACGGCGATCGAGCGCCTGGGGAGCTACGAGGCCTTCCTGCTGGCCGTGGTGCTCGGGGGCGTCTTCCAGATCGTTCTCGGCGCCGCCCGCGCCGGTGTGCTCGCCTACTTCTTCCCGTCGTCGGTCATCAAGGGCATGTTGTCGGGCATCGGCCTGCTGATCATCCTGAAGCAGATCCCGCACGCATTCGGATGGGACGCCGACCCGCAGGGCCAGCTCGCCTTCCTCCAGCCGGACGGCGAGACCACCTTCAGCGAGATCCTGCGCGCGGCCGATCACGTGGAGCCGAGTGCGCTGCTGGTCGCCGGGGTCTCCCTCGGCATCCTCGTCTTCTGGGACAAGGTCCTGATCCCGCGCTCCCGGGTCTTCCACCTGGTCCAGGGCCCGATGGTGGCCGTGGCATTCGGCATCCTGTTCCAGGTCGCAGCGCAGAGCTTCGCACCGGGCTGGGCGCTCGGCGGCGCGCACCTCGTGGACATCCCGGTCGCCCGCGGACTCTCGGAGATGGCAGGGCTCTTCACGCTCCCCGACTTCTCCCAGCTGGCGAATCCGGCGGTCTACGCCACCGCGGTCACCCTCGCCGTGGTCGCGAGCCTGGAGACCCTGCTGTGCGCCGAGGCGACCGACAAGCTCGATCCCGCCAAGCGCGTCACGCCCACCGACCGCGAGCTGGTCGCCCAGGGGGTCGGCAACATGCTCTCGGGGCTGGTCGGCGGCCTCCCCGTCACCCAGGTGATCGTGCGCAGCTCGGCCAACGTGCAGTCCGGCGCCCGCTCGAAGAACGCCGCCATCATCCACGGCGTGCTGCTCGCCCTGGCGGTGCTCGCGCTACCCGGCCTGCTGAACCTGGTGCCCCTGGCGGTGCTGGCGAGCATCCTCCTGGTGGTGGGCTACAAGCTCGCCAAGCCGTCGATCTTGGTGACCATGGTGAGGCTCGGTCCGGCGCAATCCATACCCTTCGTGGTGACGATCGCGGGCATCCTCCTCGCCGACCTGCTGACCGGCGTCGGGCTGGGCCTCGTCGTGGCGCTGCTGGCGATCCTGCGCAGCAACTACCTGAACTCCCATTCCCTCGAGGTGGAGGAGCGGGACGACCCGGACGAGCGCCATCTCGTCCGGCTGCAGCTCGCCGAGCACGTCTCGTTCCTGAGCCGGGGGGCGATCCTCCAGCAGCTCGGCAAGGTGCCGGACGGGTCGCACGTGGTGATCGACATGAGCCGCACCCAGGACGTCGACCACGACGTGCTGGAGATCCTGCAGGACTTCGAGGCCTCGGCCGAGAGCCGCGACCTCGTGATCGAGACCCTCCCGCGCCCCGAGAGGCCGCCCCAGGTGGCCCGCGCGGCCTGAACCCCAGTGGCACGGCCCGGCCCGGATGGCGAAGCTTTCGGACGGACCCCGACCCGCAGACGAGGACTCCCCATGTACCGGCACACCCGCGAGACGCGCGACTCGATGACGCCCGGCGAGGCGCTCCAGATCCTGAAGGAGGGAAACGCCCGTTTCCTGGCGAATCTGAAGGCGAACCGGAATCTGCTCCAGCAGGTCAACGAGACCCGCGATGGCCAGTGGCCCTTCGCGGTGATCCTGAGCTGCATCGACTCGCGCACGTCCGCCGAGCTGATCTTCGATCAGGGGCTCGGCGACATCTTCAGCGTGCGGATCGCCGGAAACTTCCTCAACGACGACATCCTGGGCAGCATGGAGTTCGCCTGCCAGATCGCGGGAGCCAAGCTGGTCGTCGTGCTGGGGCACTCCCAGTGCGGCGCCATCCGCGGCGCCTGCGACGGAGTCGAGCTGGGACACCTGACGGGCATGCTCCGCAAGATCCACCCCGCCCTGGACGCAGTGACGGAGCCGCGCGATCCCACCGCCCGCACCTCGGAGAATCTCGCGTTCGTCGACGCCGTCGCCCGGGCGAACGTGGTGCGCACGGTGGAAGGCATCGCGAAGCAGAGCGACGTGCTCCGCGAGATGCACGACTCCGGCGCCATCGACATCGTGGGCGGGATGTACGACGTCGCGACCGGCGCGGTCGACTTCCTCTGAAGCCAACCGCGCCGGCGGCGAGGGCTCTGGCTAGCGGGCCGCCGGACGGGAGCCGCCGCGCGAGCGCCCTCCGCTGCGACGGCCGCGCGAGGCTACGGGACGGCCACGATCACCGTCCCGGTTTCGGCCGCGATCGCCGCCTCGGTTCCCGCCGCGCGGGTTGCGCGCGGACGCAGACCGCGTCTCCCGCGCGGACTCCACCTCGGTCAGGCGCTCCACCTGCTTTCGCGCGATCGATTCGCCGATCATGCGCTCGGTCGCGCGCACCCAGGTCCAGTCCTCACCGGTCACGAAGGTGCAGGCCTGGCCCTCGAGCTCCGACCGGCCGGTGCGGCCGATGCGGTGGGTGTAGGCCTCGGGCGTCGTCGGCACGTCGTAGTTGATCACGTGGGAGACGCCGCTCACGTCGATGCCCCGGGCGGCGATGTCCGTCGCCACCAGGATGTCGAAGCGGCGGTCGCGGAAGCCGCGCATGGCACGGTCGCGTTGCCCCTGGGACATGTTGCCCTGGAGCGCGACGGCGCGGTGGCCCGCCTGGTCGAGCTGCTGGGCGAGGCGCCGCGCCCGGTGCTTGGTGCGCGTGAAGACGATCGCCGACTTGCATTCGTCGCCGCCCAGGATGTGCTCCAGCAGGTCGCGCTTGCGCGTCTCCGGCACCGGGTACAGGGCGTGATCGATCGTCTCGGCGGGACCGCTGCCGGCGAGGTCGACGACGTGGGGCTCGTAGAGCACCTCGTCGGCCAGGCGCCGGATCTCCGGCGGCATGGTCGCCGAGAAGAGCAGGTTCTGTCGGTCCTTGGGCAGCGCCTGGAGGATGCGGCGGATGTCGGGCAGGAAGCCCATGTCGAACATGTGGTCGGCCTCGTCGAGCACGAGGGTCTCGACGTCGCCGAGGCGCACGGCGCCCTGGCGCATCAGGTCGAGCAGGCGTCCAGGGCAGGCCACGATCACCTCGGGCCGGCGCCGCAGCGCCGCGATCTGGCCGCTCATGGAGACGCCGCCGAAGACGAGCGTCGTCTTGAGCGGGCGTGAACTTCGCGAGCAGGCGGATCTCGGCGTCGATCTGGGTGGCCAGCTCACGCGTGGGTGCGACGACGAGGGCGCGGGGCCCGGGCTTGCGCTCGTCCAGCAGCTGGTCGAGCAGGGGCAGCGCGAACGCCGCCGTCTTGCCGGTGCCGGTCTGGGCGAGGCCCAGCACGTCGGCGCCTTCGAGGGCCGCCGGAATGGTGTCGACCTGGATGGGTCGGGGCTCGGTGAACCCGGCGGCGCGGATGCCGCGCACGAGGTCCGGGTGGAGCTCGAACCGGTCGAAGCCCGTGCTCGGAGACGGGTTGGGTAGCAGAAGCAGACATGTAGATGGTGATCTCCCCCGCGCCGCGCGCCTTGGCGCGCACGCTACGGGTGGATGATTCCGACCCTCACAACAGCTGTGGGCAAGAAAGGATTCGGCGGCTCGACCTCTCTACCCGAGAGCGGGGAGGTCCTGTTGGGTGCCGCTTGCCGGGCAGAGGGCCCGGCTCGATGGACGGTGTGTAGCGGGTTCGTGGGGTCCGCGCCACTGCGGGCCCCGCCTGCACACCCTGGATCGGTCTCTACAGCCGCGCGGCTGGAGCGAAAAACGCCGGCGACCCGGCGGATCCTTCGGATGCTCCCGGAGCGCGATCCCACCCACCGAGGTCCGTCGGCCAGGAGCCTGACCCAAGACACCTCGCGCCGCCCTGACGCCGATGCATCGCCGCTGGCTGCGTTGCGCTGCGTCGCCGTAGCCCGCGCTACGGCCTCCTCACGCGCCTTGCCAGTGGCGCGCCTCGACGCCAGGGCTTTCCACGGGAGTCTTGGGTCAGGCTCCTACCGGACGATTCCCGCGGCGCGCAGGCGGCCCAGCTCGTCCGCGCCGAGGCCCAGCTCCCGGGCCAGCACCTCGTCCGTGTGCTCTCCCAGCAGCGGAGCGCGCTCCAGGTCGACGGCGCTCCGGGACATGCGCGGCGCCCATCCCAGGAGCCGCACCCGGCCGTGGTGCGGGTGCTCGAGGGTGTGCACGAAGCCCCGTTCGTTCAGATGCGGGTCGTCGTAGAGGTCCTTCGTGTCGAGGACCGCCGAGCACGGCACCCCGGCCGCGCCCAGGTGCGCCATCACCTCGTGCTTCGTGCGCTCGCGCGTCCAGCGGGCGATCTCCTCGTACAGGGCGGCGCCGTTTCGCATCCGGTCCAGGCCGTCCCGGAAGCGCGCGTCGGTGATCAGGTCGGTCGCGGTCGAGGGCCATACAGAGCGAGTCCCAGTGCCGCGCCGTGACGACGATCACGTACGCCCAGTCGTTCGGCCCGAAGGGCTTGCAGGGATAGAGCTCGGTGGGCGGGCCCAGGCCGTTGCCCGAGCGCGGCGTCACCGCTGTTGCCCCAGTCGGCGCCGAAGGCGATGCGGGTGCGCATGAAGTAGGTCATGGCCTCCTGCATCGAGATCTCGATGTGCTGGCCCTCGCCGGTGCGCGTGCGCTGGATGTAGGCGGCGAGGATCGCCATGCCGAGCTGCATGCCGGTCCCCGAGTCGCCCGTGGTGGGTCCCGGGCACACGGGCGGGCCGTCCGGAAAGCCGGTGACCGAGAACGCGCCGGCGGCGGCCTGGGCGATCATGTCGTAGCTCTTGTAGCCCGAGTAGGGACCGCTGCTCCCGAAGCCCTTCACCTGGGCGTAGATGAGCGACGGGTGGACGCCCCGAGAGCCGCTCGTAGGTGAGGTCGAGCTTCTCGACGACGCCCGGCCCGTAGTTCTCCACGAAGACGTCGAAGCGGGGAACCATGCGGAGCAGCAGGTCGTGGCCCTCGGGCTTCGCCAGGTCGAGGGTCACGCTCCGCTTGTTGGCGTTCCAGTTGCAGAAGTAGGGGGCGTAGTGGTCGCCGGTCCCCACCGCCCGACCGGGGTCGCCGATGGTGGGCGACTCGATCTTCACCACCTCGGCGCCCATCCAGGCCAGGGCCTGGGTGCACGAGGTCCCCGCCTCGTACTGGGTCATGTCCAGGATCCGCATCCCCTCGAGTGCCGCCATCGTCCTTCTCCCTCGCTCCGGAACCCGGACCCAGCGTACCCCAGGCCCGGGCGCGCTACGGTCCCCTTCGGGTCACGCAACGAGCGAGGTGCCAGAGATGGCCGAGATCGACGGCGCGACGCTGATCGCGCGGAGCCTCAAGCAGCAGGGCGTCGAGCACATGTTCGGGATCGTGGGATTTCCCGTGGTGCCCGTCGCGTTCGCCGCGCAGCGAGAGGGGATCAACTACGTCGGCTTCCGCAACGAGCAGAGCGCGAGCTACGCCGCGGGGGCCGTCGGATACCTGACGGGACGACCCGCGGCGTGCCTGTGCGTCTCGGGGCCCGGCATGATCCACGGCATCGCGGGTGCCGCCAACGCCTGGTCGAACGCCTGGCCCATGCTGCTGCTGGGCGGCGCGAACGACTCGTTCCAGAACGGCCAGGGCGCCTTCCAGGAGGCGCCCCAGGTGGAGGCGGCCCGGCCCTTCGTGAAGTACGCCGCGAGGCCGGACCGGATCGAGCGGGTGCCCTTCTACGTCGAGCAGGCGGTGCGCACCAGCATCTACGGCCGGCCCGGCGCCTGCTACCTCGACCTGCCGAACGACCTCATCGTCGGTCGCGCGGAGGAAGGCGACGTCGGCTGGAAGCCGCGCTGTGCGGATCCGCCCCGGTCCCAGGCCGACCCCGACGCCGTCCTGCGCGCGCTCGAGCTGCTGCGCGGTGCACAGCGCCCTCTCGTCATCGTCGGCAAGGGGGCGGCCTACGCACGGGCCGAGGACGAGGTGCGCGCCTTCCTCGAAGCCACGCGCCTCCCCTTCCTGCCGTCGCCCATGGGCAAGGGGGTCGTTCCCGACGACCATCGCCTGTCGGTGGCGTCGGCCCGGTCCGATGCCCTCAAGAACGCCGACGTGGTGCTGCTGCTCGGGGCCCGCCTCAACTGGATCCTGCACTTCGGACTGCCGCCCCGCTTCCGCGAGGACGTGAAGGTCATCCAGGTGGACGTCAGCGCCGAGGAGATCGGCACCAACGTCCCGGCGGAGGTCGGGCTCGTGGGCGACGCGAAGGCCGTCGTCGGCCAGCTCAACGCGGCCCTCGAGCGCGAGCCCTGGAGCCACCCGGCGGAAACGGCCTGGCGGCAGATGCTCGCCGAGGCGGGCGCGGCGAACCGCGCCGCCGTCGAGGCGATGGAGAGCGATCGCAGCGTGCCCATGGGCTACTACCGGGTGCTCGCCGAGATCCGCGACCAGGCGCCGCGGGACGCGATGCTCGTGTGCGAGGGCTCGAACACCATGGACATCAGCCGCACGGTGCTGCCGAACCACGAGGCGCGCGAGCGCCTGGACGCCGGCACCTTCGGCACCATGGGCGTGGGGCTCGGCTTCGCGATCGCCGCCGCCGCCGTCCACCCCGATCGCAAGGTCGTCTGCGTCGAGGGCGACTCGGCGTTCGGCTTCAGCGGCATGGAGGTCGAGACGGCCTGCCGCTACGGCATGAACATCACCTTCGTGATCGTGAACAACAACGGCATCGGGGGCGGCCTCGCCGACTACGACCGCAAACGGGTGCCGCCGATGGTGTACACCCCCCAGGCGCGGTACGAGAAGATGATCGAGGGCTTCGGCGGCAAGGGCTACTTCGCCACGACGCCCGACGAATTCTCCTCTGCGCTGAAGGACGCCCTGGCGCAGCGGATGCCGACGATCGTGAACGTCGCCATCGATCCCCAGGCGAAGCGGAAGCCCCAGAAGTTCGAGTGGCTCACGCGCTGAGCGGGGTTCAGACGCCGATCAGGACGATGCTGCCGCGGCCCAGATCGAGCCGCCTGCGCATCTGCGGCGACGTCAGCACCCGGGAGACGCTCTCGCGGGAGAGCCTCAGGACATCGGCCACGTCCTGCTGGCGCAGCCGGATGCGGGCACGGTGCTCGAAATGAAGAACGCCGTCCTCGGTCTCCCTCCATTTCATCCGCGCACGAACCCAGCCGATCCATCCCGCGTCACTCTGGCGCGGAAACGCGTCGTCGCTACGAGGACGACGCGCGCAGGGGCGGCTCCCGACGCCACAACGCCGTCGCATTCCAGACCAGCACGGCGATGAGACCGGTGGCGAAGGCGCCGATCCAGAAGGTGCCGGCGGCCGGGTAGCTCTGGGTGGTGAAGTTGGCGATCTGCTTCGTGCCGAAGATCGCGGGCGTGAACGGGTCGACGGTGATCGGCGCCTTCGGGTCGAGATTGTGGCCGTAGACGTACAGCTGATAGGCGAAGCGCGCCATCGAGAAGACCGAGAAGTACGTGAAGAGGACGACCAGATCGACGAGCGATCGCAGATCGCCGACCGCCGCCACCCGCAGGCTCAGCAGGATGATCCCACCCAGTGCGAACGGGAGCCAGTTGAGATCCGACAGCGAGGCACGATCGAGGTGGGCCATGCCGATGTAGTGGTTCAGGGTGTTGATCTCCTGGATGTCCCCTTCGACGGTGTACGAGTAGATCTCGAAGCCGAGGCCCTGCGGATACTGGGGCGCGTGGAAGTGCATGCTCCAGAGCGGCGCCGTGAAGCTGAGCATCAGCGGAATCACCAGCAGCCCCAGGAGCCAGCGGCTGGGGAAGACGATGGGACGGCTCATCACGCGGTAGAAGTGATCGACTCGGTTCTGCAAGACGGCTTCCTCCTCTCGGTTCTCTCTGGGTCTCTCCGTGCTGTCGTAGCGTCCTTCGCTCTCTTGGCTGCGGCACTCCGGCGCGTCGCTGTCTACACCAGGTCTCCACGGCGCAGGCCCAGCAGGGCCGCGAGCCAGGCGAGCGTTCCGAAGAGCGCCGGCCATGCGAGCCCGAGCACCATCAGCCCGTCCGGCCCGAAGCGGTGAGCGAGGTAGAAGCCCACGGGCCCGAGCGTCGCCAGATCCGGCTGCGCAGAGGAGAGCAGCGCCATGCGTACCGCCTGCACGGGGTTGGCCGCAGCCAGCACGAACACGGCGTGGGGCTCGATCCGCCAGGTCAGCATCAAACCGATCAAACCGAAGTCGAGCAACGCCACACCGAGCGCCCACGCGACGATCAACGCCATCATGGCGCGCGCCGGACTGCGTACCACGACCGAGATCGCGATTCCCAGGGCCGTGAAGGCCCAGAGGAGCGCGGCACAGAGTGACGCCGCCCGGAGCACGAAGTGCCAGGGAACGGGCTGACCGAACGCGAAGTGCCCCACCACGCCGAGCCCCAGGAGCAGCGCCACCAGGGGCAAGGTCAGAGCCACGAAGCGAACGACGGTGACGGCGGCGAGATAGCTGGTGCGTCGGATCGGGTGGCTCAGAAGCAGCTCCAGCGCGCCGTCGTCGCGGGCCCGGTTCACCACCTGGCCGGTGACGGCGAGCGCCACGAGGGGCAGGAGGAGGAGGAGTGCGTGACAGAGCGAGAAGAGCACCCTCCCCATGCCCGTGAAGCCCATGACGCTCGACTCGCGGAGCCCCACCAATACGAAGAGGGCCGCCAGAACGCCGTAGAGCACGAGGCAGACGACCAGCCAGCGGGATCGCACCACCTCGGCGAGATCGAGGCGCGCAACCGCCACGAAGTCATCGAGCCGACGCGCGCGCCGCGCACCGCGGTCGGGTCCGCTCACGGGGCGACTCCGGGCGCGCGATCCCTCGGCACCCGCTCCGCTGCCGCACGGCCTGCGCGCTCCTCGTCGCGCTCGATCGCCCGCGAGAGGGCGACGTCCCACTCGAGCCCGTCCGGGACCTCGCCGCGCTCGAAGGCCGCGAGCCCGTAGCCCATCGGGCTCGCTGAGACTTCCTCGAAGACGACGCGGTCGCGCGAGATCCAACGATCGTCTCGGTAGTGATGGAGCCAGATGGCGTGCACGTCGGGCTTCTCTTCGTGCAGGTAGACCAGCAGGCAGCCAGGGTCGTCGAAGAAGAGGACACGGCCGTCCTCGGTGTGGAGCTGCCCGGCAAAGCCCGGCTCGGAGATCAGCATGCGACAACGCGTGCAGCGAGTCGCGTCCCATGCGACGGGAACCGGCCCAGCGGGCGGACCGGAGGAAGAGAGCACGGCCCACATGACGGCGCCCACCAGCACGGCCCCGGCGGCGAACACCGCGAGGAGACGGTGCTCAGCCATGGCCGCCACTCCTTCCCTCCGATTCGTCGGTCTCCAGCGCTTCGAGGTCGCGGGCGTTCAGGTCGCGCAGCGAGGCGCCGAGGTGCCGGGTGATCTCCGAGATCAGGGCGAGCTTCTCCGGCGGCGTCGCATTGCGCAGCCACCAGCCACCGACGCCGCGGCGGAAGCCGCGGCTCGCGACCCAGCCCTCGGCCGTGGCGCCCTCGACGCGCACCTCGAGCACGCTGCGGGCGGCCGCGGCCAGGAACTCGTCCACGGCTCCGTCGTAGGCAAGGCGTCCCTCGTCGAGGAGAAGCACGTGATCGACGAGCTGCCGCACCTCCTCCAGTCGGTGAGAGCACAGGATCACCGTCGCCCCGGCCGAACGCTCCGCGAAGAGCTCGAAGAAGCGCTCGCGACTCGCGGCGTCCAGGCTGCCCGTGGGCTCGTCGACGATCAGCAGCGAGGCCGGCGCCGCGAGAGCGAGCGCCAACAGGAGCTTCTGCTTCATCCCGCCCGAGAGGCCACGCAGCGGTCGTCGGGACACGCTCTCGAGGTCCAGCCCCAGCCGCAGCGCGGGCTTCGCGACGTCGGCCGGCGTCACGCCGCGAAGCCCGCCCAAAGCGCGCACCAGCTCACCCACGGGCGCGCCGAGGTTGGGCGCGCTCTGGGGCACGTAGGCGATGCGACGAGACACGTCGAGTCGGTCGGCCAGCGGGGAGAAGCCGCCGACCGAGACCTCGCCCTCGAAGCGCAGCAGGCCCATCAGGATGCGGTTGAGGGTGGACTTGCCCGATCCGTTGGGGCCCACCAGCGCGACGCGACGACCGCACGGGATCGTGAAGTCGAGACCGTCGAGCGCCCGCACGGATCCGAAACGACGCGTGAGGGCTCGGGCCTCAACCTGCATCGGGCGGCTCGGGCGCTTGCGCACGCATGCGCGGCGCGGGGTCGACCAGCAGCGTGGTCGACTGGAAGAGAGGCACCGCTCGGCCCACCAGGTCGACGAGTGCCAACGCCGCCGACCCACGGAACCACGCGAGCGCAGGAACCCGCGCGACGAGATCGCTGGAGAGGCTCCGCACCGCGTACGGAACGTCTCCCCTTCCATCGCCGTCGAGGTCGTAGCCCGCGTAGTCGTCCCAGGTATTGCCGGCCCAGTCGGCGTCGGTGGCGTCGCCCCGCCCCTCGACGCGGACCTGCGCCTCGTTGTCGGCGAAGAGGTTGCCCTCGAAGTCGTTCCGCGCGGCCGGACCGTGGAAGATCACCCCGACGTCGGAGAAGCGCACGACGTTGCCCACGAAGCGATCGTGATCCGCCGGATCGAGCGGCGTCGTGTCGAGGTAGATGCCCGTCGTGTTGGCCACGATCCAGTTGCCCTCGACCACCAGGTTTCCCGACTCCTTGGCGCCGAGGCCCACGCCGGCCGCGCCAGTCGCCTCTGCCAGCAGATTGTCGCGGATTACGAGATCGCGGCTGTACATCGCGAAGATTCCCACCACGTTGCCTCGATAGCGAGAGCCCTCGACCACGTTCCGATGGCTGTACATGAAGTGGGTCCCGTAGCGCCCTCCCTCGATCACGTTGCCGTCGAAGTGATTGCCGGGCGAGTACCAGACCACGAGGTCCCGGCTGTCACGGATGCGGTTGTGCTCGATGCGCGACTCGCGGACCTCCCAGAGCCGGATGCCGTCACCGCGCATGCCCAGCACCTTGCCCGGCGTGCCCTGGACCTCGTTGCCTCGCAGCAGCAGGCGGTTCGACTGCTCCGCCAGTACGCCGAAGAGGGCGTTCCGGATGCACACTTCCTCGACGCGGACGTCGTTCGCGCGAATGCGCACGGCGGCGTCCAGGAGATCGAATCGACCGCCGCTTCCGTCCACCGTGAAGCCGAGAAGCGACGAACCCGAGGCCTCGACGGTCACGGTGCTGCCGCTGCCATGAGAACGGATCACCGCCTCGCGGGGGCCCCAGAGCACCACCGGACGCTCGATGCGGATCGGGCCGGCGTACTCCCCCGGCTCGAGACAGAGCCGTGCGCCGGCCGGCGCTTCGGCGAGCCGCTGCCGGAGATCGTCTCCGGCGGCGACCCGGACGCAGGTGTCCGGTCTCTCGGGCGGCGATGATGCGGGCGCATCACTCGCTCCGCTCGTCAGCGCGAGCCCCAGAACGAGTGCGGCGGCGCAAGCCTGCACCCCGCGGGCCTGCAGCCCGGTTGTGCAGGCCCGCGCGCTCCGCTGACGACGCCTCACGGCTCGACGAGGAAGTAGCCCGCCATCTCGAGATGGAGTGCGGAGCAGAATTCCGTGCAGTAGAGCGGGAAGACGCCCACCTCGTCGGCCACGAAGTCCACGTTCGAGTGCTCCCCCGGCTCGAGCGAGAGGTTGATGTTGTGCGATCCGATCGCGAAGCCGTGCGTGGCGTCCTTCGCCTGCTCGACGTTCGTGATGTGCAGGTGGACGCGATCGCCCTTCTTCACGCGCATCGATATCCGGCGTGAAATGGCTTCGCACGGCGGTCATGTAGACGTGCACGCCGTCCGCCTTGCGCTCGATCCGCTCCTCGCCGGCCTTCACCGCGTAGGGATCGACCTGGCGAGTGATGGAGTTGGTTCCGACGGGCGAGTAGACCTCGATGGGATGAACCTTGTCGGCCTTGATCATCTGCGCGTAGTGGGGCTCCCCGATCGGAATCGGCAGGTCGTAGAGCAGCTGCATCTTGTCGCCGCTCGTATCGATGAGCTGGAAGTTCTGCGGGCAGCAGCGGGCCCACGTCGTTGAAGCGGTCGATCGCCCACTTGTTCATCGAGACGAGGAACTTCCCGTCCGGGCTCACGGTGTCGCCCTCGGGCGTCAGGATGTGACCGACGTTGTAGTGGACCGGGATCTTCTCGATCACCTGCATGTCCGCGAGGCTCCACTTGGCCACCTTCGACTCCAGGAAGAGCGAGGTGTAGGCGTTCCCGTCCGCGTCGTACTGTGTGTGCAACGGCCCCAGACCCACCTCGACCTGACCCCGGATCGCCTCCTCGAACGGCAGGATCGGAACGCCGTAGTCGTCGGTACCGACGAACTTCTTCTGGGCGATCAGGTCCTGGATCTTCGCGAAGTCGTAGATCGTGGTGTGGGTGTCGAGCTTTCCGGAGACCACCATGTACTTCCCGTCGGGCGTCACGTCGACACCGTGGGGGCTCTTCGGCTCGCCGACGAAGTAGAGGAGGCCCTCCTCGATGGCGGTCGGCAGGCGAATCACGCGCATGCCGGCGATCGTCTCGGTCTTCCCCGCTTCTGCCACCTTCTCGGCCGCCCGCCAGTTGATGACGTGGAGATAGTCCATGTCGTTCTGGGAGGCGCCCGACTCCAGGGGCGGCTTGCCCTCGAGGTCGCCACCCCAGGACCGCTCGGTGTTGAACGAGTTGATGAACACCCAGCCGTCGCTCACGAGCTTGCCCGCGTCGGTGAGGTCTTGCATGTAGGGCGGCAGCTCGATGGCGAACGATTTCTCGGGCACGATGCGACCCTTCTCGCGGTCGAACTTCCAGAAGATCGCTGCCCCGCGGTAGCTCTTCTCGTAGTCCTCGATGGGCGCATAGCCGCCCCCGAGAGGCGTCGGATACTGGGCGCTCTCCACCACGTATTCCGTGTTCGGCGTGACGAAGGTGGCCCCGTGGTCCGACTCGATGAGCTGGCTCGTCACGATCTGCGCGGTCACGAAGTCGTGGAGATCGATCACCGCCACCCGTGCATTCGCCTTGTCGTTGATGAAGAGGAACTTGCCGTCGTAGTCACCGGCCGTCTCGCTGAGTGCCGGATGGTGGGTGTCGGCCCACCGGATGTTCTTGCCTCGCCGCTCCCCTTCGGCCAGCAGACCGTCGGTCTCGTCGCCGTAGCCGTACCCCTGCCACGGCTCCGGGGTGAAGACGGCGATGACCTTGAGGATGCGCATGCTGGGCACGCCGATCACCAGCACCTGGCCCGAGTGCCCGCCCGAGGCGAAGATCAGGTAGTCGTCGCGGCCCCCCGTGGGCGTGTAGGTCTTGAGGGCCGCGCTGACGTCCGCCTCGGAGAGACCGCGCGCCTGCATCAGCGCGGTGACCGCGCTGCCCACCCCTCCGCCCGCGCCGGGCTGCAGCGAAGCCTCCTGGCCACAGCCAGGCAGCAGGATCGACGCCACGGCCAGGCAGAGCAGCACGGGCCGCCGAACCTCCGGGAGGAAGCGCCCTAGTGTGTGAAAAGCTCCGTAGTGGATCGTCTTCATGGCATGCTCCCCGAGCCCGTTGTGTGCTGAAAATGGTGCAACAGGCGTGCCGGGCATGCGGGATCGACGACTAGGAGCCCCCGCGCAGGCTTCGGACGTGCTTCACGAGTGCCGCCACGACCTCGGGCTTGGACATGAGATCCGGGTTGCCGGGCATCATGGGAGCCTTCCCGACCGCCGCTCCGCCGTACTGGATGATCTTCGCGATGTGGTCGTCGCTGACGGAGTCCTGCCACTGAGGATCCTGGAAATTCCGGGGCTTGGGGTCGAGCGCGGTGGATCCCGGACCATCGCCCCGGCCCTCGGGACCGTGACAGGTCACGCACCGGCTGTTGAAGATCTGATCCGCTTGCGCCACCACCGCCGCTGCGTCGGGCGCGGGCTTGGCGGGCGCCGCGGCCGCGGGAGCAGCCGACGACCCGGAGGCCGGAGCAGACTCCTCCGAGCCACTGCATCCGGGGAGAATCGTCACAGCCAGAACGAAGAGCAGGGTCAGCGCGCCTCGCGCACAGCTCTTCCACGAGGGCCCCAATGGACCGGGCGCGCCTCGCCGAGCGGGACTCCCGGGCCGGGCCGTGTTCCCCCGAGCCTGGACGGCCCCGGCAATCGCCGTTTCCAGCGTATCGACACGTGTCTCGCCGCTCACCGTCGGCCTTCGCATGCGCCCCCCTCCCTTGTGTCGCCTCGTGTTCGCCGTTTCCGAGCGGTCCAAGCCCCTGCTCGGACCGAACCGCAGAATCCAGATCCACCCTCTACTGTATCAGCCGCGCCGCGTCGTGGTGGGAACGCGGCGTACCCGCGCTCAGTACACCACCTCGGCGGCCACCAGGCCGGCGATCTCCTGGGCGTCGAGGCCGAGGATCTCGCCGAGCACGTAGTCGTTGTGCTCCCCCAGGAGCGGCGCGGGACCGGCGATCCGCGCGCCCTCCATCCGCCAGGGCGGGCGCACCACCCTCCTCTGCCCCAGCAGCGGATGGGGGATGCGCTCGAAGACGCCGCGCGCCAGCACGTGGGGGTCGCGGGAGAGGGTCGCTCCTGTCTGCAGGCGCGCCGCCGCGACGCCCACCTCCTGCAGCGTCGCCACCGCCTCCTCCACCGATCGCGTCCGGGTCCAGCGCTCGACGCACTCGTCGAGGCGCTTCTCGTTCTGCTTGCGCGACGCGGCCGTCGCGAAGTCGGGCCCGTCGAGCTGCGGGTCGCGCACCCGCGACCGGAAGGCCCGCCACTCCTCGTCGCCGCCGACCGCGATCGTGACCCACTCGCCCTCGCCGCGACAGCGATAGCAGCCGTGGGGCGCCATCTGCTCGTCCCGGTTCCCGATGCGCTCCGGGATCCGGCCGTCGAGCTCGTAGCCGAGGATCGCCTCCCCCATCATCGAGGTCATCACCTCGGTGGAGGAGAGGTCGATGCTCTGGCCTTCGCCGGTGCGCTGGCGATGCCGCAGGGCCGCCAGCACGGCGAACGCCGAGGCGGTCCCGACCCGCAAGTCGACCGATCCGCTGAGAGCCAGGGGTGGCTCGTCCGGATGACCGGAGATGCTCGCGATGCCGGACAGGCAGGCGAAGGTCGGCGCGTAGCCCGCGTACGAGCCTTCCGGGCCCGTGGCACCCACGGCGGAAGAGGAGAGCATGATCACGTCGGGCTTCACGGCGCGGAGCGCCTGGTAGCCGAGGCCCATGCGATCGAGCACGCCGGGCCGCATGTTCTGCAACACCACGTCGCTGCGTGCGACGAGCTCTCGGACGAGCTCGCGTCCCCGATCCGTGCGCAGGTTCAAGGTCACCGAACGCTTGCCGAGATTGAGGTCGTTGAAGACCGGCGACTCGTCGATGCCGCCCTGCAAGCTGCCGGCGGTGAGCGAGTGGACGCGCGAGTGGTCGAGCCGCGCGCGGCTCTCGATCTTGATGATCTCGGCGCCGAGCATGCCGAGCAGCAGCGAGCCCTGGGGCCCCGCCCACGCCCAGGTGAAGTCGGCGACCCGGACGCCCGAGAGCGGCCCTTCGCGGGGCTCGGGCGGGGCCGCCCCGTGCGGCTCGACCGGCGCATTCGCGACCTCGATCCGCGGCGCGGCGAGCTCGCGCAGGATCTCCTCGTCGTGCTCGCCCAGGCGAGGCGCCCGGCGTCCCACCCAGGCCGAACGCGAGAAGCGGTAGGCCGCGGTGGGAACCTCGAGCAGGCCGGTCTCGGGGTGGCCGGGCTCGGCGAAGAAGTCGAGCTCGCGGAAGAAGCCGCGCGCGCGGGCCTGCTGCCACGCGAGCACCTCGGCCACGTTGCGCACCGGCGCCGCGGGCGTTCCCTCGGCCTGGGCCGCGTGATAGATCTCCTCGCGCGTTCGCGTCGCGGCCCATTCGTCGAGGTGCGCCTGGACCTCGTCGGCGTGCTCGCCGCGGGCCGCCGCAGTCCGACACCACGGCGCCTCCGCCCACGACGGACTTCCCATCGCCCGCACGAGGCCTTCCCACTGGTGCGCCTCGAGGGTCGTCAGCATCACCCAGCCGTCGTGCGCGCGGGTCAGGCCTCCGGGCCCACGGCCCGAGAAGGGGTCGGGCTCGTTGGCGAAGCGGCCGATGGTGACGCGCTCGAGGCACATCATGGCTTCCTGCTTCGAGACGTCGATGTGCTGGCCGCGCCCGCCGGCCTCGCGACCCGAGCACGGCAGCCAAAGCTCCCAGCGCCGCCGTCAGGCCGGCGTCGTACTCGCCCAGGGAGCCCCCGGCCCGGGACGGCGCGCGAGACTGCCCGGCGCCGAGGGACGCGAACGGAGAGGCGTGTCCCGCCGAGTGGTAGAGGTTGAGGTGGTAGCTCCGGTGCTGGCAGCAGGGTCCCGTCTGCCCGAAGGGCGTGATCGACGTGACCACGAGCTTCGGGTTGCTGCGGCACAGGGTGGCAGGCCCCAGCCCCAAGGCATCCAGCACGCCGGGAGCCCGGTCCTCGACGAGGACGTCGGCCCGGGCCGCCAACGCGGCGAACACCCGGCGTCCGTCCTGCGTCTCGAGATCGAGGCGAAGCGAACGCTTGCTGGTGTTGAGATAGAGGAAGGTCGCGCTGCGCTCGGGATCGGGCTCGTCCCCGGGAAAGGGGCCGCGCAGACGGGACGGATCGCCGCCCGTCGGATGCTCGACCTTGATGACGTCCGCCCCGAGATCTCCGAAGAGCTTGGTGCAGTACGGGGCGGCCACCCTCTCGCCGAGCTCGAGGACGGTGAGACCTTCGAGCGGTCCCGACCCCGACGCGGAGGAGGCTTCGTTCGGCTCGTTCGTGGACATCCCGGGAGAATCGCGTAGCCGCTCCGCCGGTGCCCGCGGATTTCACCGGCCCGGGGCGCCTGTGTGGGACGAGCAGGGTCAGACGAGCAGGGCGAGCTGCCGGGACTGGGCGAGCAGCGTGCCCGTCTCGGACCAGATCTCGCCGTCCTCCTCCACGAATCCGTCGCGAGCCATGCGCGTCGCGAAGCGGACGAGGTAGTGGGCGTCGGGCGCGAGGCGCCGGACGACGTCGGGCGCGCGGAAGTGCACCGTCAGCTCGACGGTCGGAACCCCACGACTGCCCTCTGCGGCGCCGAGCTTCCGGAAGACCGCGGGCGGCCAGGCGTCGCAGAGAGCGGCCACGAGCGGTGCGTCCCCGGCCCGCGGCCCCACCGGTCGGATCCAGCCCCCCGTAACCGCCGGAGCTTCCGGGGCCGGGTCACCCAGCCCGAAGACGGGCCGTAGCTCGTATCGTCCCCGGAAGGCGAAGCTCGGGCCCTCCTCCACGGGCCGGGGCGGCACGGATGCGGGGGGCGGCACCTCCGGCATGTGGACCTCCTGGAAGGACGGGCCGTCCCCTTCGCGCTTCGTGCCCAGGGCGCCCACCGAGAGGGCCACCAGGTGTCCCTCCTGCTCGAGCCGGGCGGTGACCGTCGAGAGCGAGCGCCCGCTGCGTTCGACGCGCACCACGAGGCGAGCCGGGCCGAGCTGCGGTCGGGCGGTGAAGTGCGTGGTCTGGCTGCGGGGCTCGCGCGACGCGTCGCCCACCGCCTCGATCATGCTGCGCAGCAGGATCGCGGCCAGATAGCCGCCGTTCGGGCCGGCAACGATCCACCAGCCGGGGTCGATACGAGCGTCGAAGACGGCGGTGGCCGCATCGTCCTGCGGCCCCCGCTCGGCCGGCGTGACGTGGGTGTCGCGGTCGAACCGATGCGGCTCCGGCTCCCGTCGATCGTCGCTCACGCGTCCATCCTCTCGCGGTGCGGCTTCGCGGTGCGCCCGGAGTGCGCGCGCCCGAATCAGTCCGATGCCGACTCGCTGGCCGGGTCACCGGCGATGCGCGTGTGCCTCATGATGCGCACCTGGCGGTGATCGTACGGCCTCGCCCGGTGCAGCACGCAGCGGTTGTCCCAGATGGCGAGGTCCCCGGGCTGCCACGCGTGGCGGTGGACCCGCGGCGGCCGACACGCGTGCTCGAGAAGCTCGTCGAGCAACTTCTCCGACTCGATGGGGTCGAGGCCGGGGATTCCGAAGGCGTGGCGGCCGATGAAGAGCGCCGCCCGGCCGGTCACCGGATGGATCTTCACCAGCGGACGCAGCGGCGGATCGGCGACCTGGAAGCCGTATCCCGCGATATCCGGGATCGGTGTGGCCGATGCGGGCCTGGGAGACGCGCAGGGAATGGAAGGCCTCGAGGCCCGCGATGCGCTCGCGGGTCCCCGCGTCGAGGGCGTCGTAGGCGGCGCGCATGTCCGCCCACTCGGTCTCCCCGCCCGCCGCCGGAACCACGTGCGCCGAGAGCACCGAGGCCCTGGCGGAGATCGGCATGTAGGAGCTGTCCGTGTGCCAGCCCTCGTTGCCCCGCATCACCTGCATCGCCGGCTCGTGATCCTCCAGCAAGCTGCCGTCGCGCCGCTGGTTGCTGATGGGAACCACGCCGGAGTCCCCGTACAAGTGCTCGATGTCGCCGAAGCGACGGGCGAAGGCGACCTGCAGGGGAGAGGCCAGGTGCTGACCCGGGAACACGAGCAGCGCATGCTCGTGGAAGGCGGCCTCGATCGCTCGCCAGGACGGGTCGTCGAGCAGGGCCAGGTCGACGCCGGTCACCACGGCTCCCAGGGTCGCTCCGGTGGCTTCGATCCGCAGCGGCATGTGCTTCCTCCCCGGTCCGGGCGGGTCGGAGCGGAGTATCCCACCCGCCCGGCCGGCCGCCAAGATCCGCGTGGGTGGGGCGGCTTCCTCCGCGGCGCCTTGCCATTCCGCCCGGCGTGCCGAGGCTTGGGCGCCCGCAGAAGGAGCCCCCATGAGCATGCTCGAGCTCGACCCGAAGGGCGTGCGCGTGCCGTGCCCCGCGTGCGGAGCGACGGTCCGCCTGTCCTACGCGAAGCTCGGAGCCCCCGCGCGCTGTGCCCGCTGCCACGGGCCCATCGCCCCGCCCGCCGAGCCCGTTCCCGGTTCCGTCCGAAGCCGTGTTCGAAGCCGCGACCACCGCGTCGGCGCTGCCGGTCCTCGTGGACTTCTGGGCGGACTGGTGCCCGCCCGTGTCGCATGCTGGCCCCCGAGCTCGAGAAGGCGGCGCGCGCCCGCGCCGGGCGGGCGCTGGTGCTCAAGGTCGACACCGAGGCCCTGCCCGGGCTCTCCCAGCGCTTCGGCATCCGCTCGATTCCGACGCTGGTGGTTCTGGCCAACGGGCGCGAAGCGACGCGCTCCTCGGGCGCCGTTCCGGCGGCGTCCATCGAGAAGCTGCTGGACACCGCCGCGAGAAGCTGACTCCGAGACACGCGCGACGCGCTTTCGCAGGCTGCCTCGCTCCCCTAACCTGAC
Organism: uncultured delta proteobacterium; assembly: GCA_963822965.1. Classification (GTDB taxonomy): domain Bacteria; phylum Myxococcota_A; class UBA9160; order UBA9160; family UBA4427; genus JAJDAN01. The sequence goes on along the minus strand of CAWGJT010000014.1, from coordinate 292,805 downwards.
TCCCGTCGCGAACAGGCGTCTTCTGGAGGGAAGCTCGTGGTACGTACCGGCGCGTTGGTCCTGGTCTCGTCGCTTCTGTGTGCCACCCACGCCTTCGCCGGGGCCGTCATGGAATCGGTCACCAAGGACCTGCGAGGCGAGCCGCGCCGACCAGAAGACGGTCGCTGAAGGCCGACGCCGGAAAGCTGCGCATCGACCAGGGCGGCGCAGCCGACGCCGAGCTACATGATCTTCAAGAACGACACGGTCTACTTCGTCGACCCGCCCCGAACGCTCCTACACCGCGATCGACCGGGAAGCCATCAAGCGCATCGCGGACCGGATCAACCCGGCGCTCGCCCAGATGCGCGAGCGGATGGCTTCCCTGCCGCCGGAGCAGCGCAAGATGATGGAGAGCATGATGCCGGCCGGGATGCCCGGCGGGCTGCCCGCCGACCCGCCCGTCGTGCGGAAGACGTCGCGCACGGCCACGATCGGCGGACGCTCGTGCAAGTACGTCGAGGTGCTGGACGGCACGACCCTCACGAACGAGCTGTGCGTCGTGGCCCCGGGCACCCTCACCGGTGGCCAGACGATCTACGACGCGGCCACGAAGATGGGCGCCCTCATGGAGCAGATGCTCACCTCCCTCGACGCACCCTGGCTCCAGCAGGCGGCGGGCCGACAGGTCGCCGAGTACGGCAAGATCGGCGGGTTCCCCGTCGCGAGCCGCAGCTTCGAGAACGGCAAGCCTGCCACCGAGACGAAGCTCCAGAGCGCGCGAGAGGAGCCGCTGCCCGCCGCCACCTTCGACGTGCCGTCCGACTACCGACGAATCGATCCCATGCAGGGGCAGTAGCGGGGCAGGCGCGCAAGGGAGGCGCGCGCCCGGACGCGTCGAGGCGCTCACAGCGTCGCCAGCAGCGACTCGCGCCGCCTCGAGCCCGGCCCGCGTGGCGTCCGCGTCGTAGCTCGCCCCGTCGTGGCTGAAGCCGTGATCGAGGCCCGGGTGCACCACGAAGGATGCGTCCGGGTGATGCGCGAACGCGGCGCGGATCTTCTCGATCGCCTCGGGCGGGCTGATCGGGTCGGCCTCGCCGAAGTGGAAGCGCAGCGGGCAGGTGATCTCGGCCGCGCGCTCGAGGTAGCTCTCCATCCGGCTGCCGTGCCAGGTCACCACGCCGTCGAGCGCACCTTCCCCGGCCGCCACGAGCACCACGGGCCCCCCGAAGCAGATGCCGAGACCGGCCACCCGGCCGTTGCAGCGCGCGCGGGTCCAGTCGATGACGGCGCGCATGTCCGAGAAGCAGAGGTCGCGGTCGAAGCCTTTCAGGCGGCCGATGGCGCCGGCGTGGTCGTCGTACGGAACGACCCCGCCCCCGACGCGCCAGAAGGGATCCGCGACGACGACGAGCGCGCACGTCGGCGAGCTGCGAGAGGCGCTCGACGAGATCCGGCGCCGGCCCGAAGATCGACGGTACCACCACGAGCCCGGGAACGTTCCGCGCGTCCTCGGGCCCCACCACCTGGACGGGTACCCCGCCCCCCTCGACTTCGACGGACTCGCTCCGCACGGGCATGACCGCGATCCTACACCGAGCCGACCGGCGGCGCTTCGGTAGCATCCCCGCTCGTGTCCCTGTCCCGAACCCGCATCGACGAGCTGCTCGAGACCTGGCCGGTCGCACGCCTGGCGACCATCGGCCCCGAAGGACCGCACCTCGTTCCGGTCGTCTTCGCCCGGGCCGCCGGCGCGCTGTGGAGCCCGGTCGACGGCAAGCCGAAGCGCGGCGCTGAGCTCGCGCGCATCCGCCACGTCCGCGGCGACCGCCGGGTCGCCCTGCTGCTCGACGAGTACACGCCGGACTGGAGCGAGCTCTGGTGGCTGCGCGTGGATGGGGAAGCGGCGGTGGTGCGACCCGCGCGGGAGGACGATCCCGAGGTGGCCGCGGCGCTGGCGGCGCTGCGCGCGAAGTATCCCGCCTATGCGAGCGGCGAGGTATCCCTTCTCGCCGACCCGCCCACCCTGCTCCGGATCCGCGATCGGGCGGCTACGCTCCTGGTCCGCCCGCACGCATCGCCCGCGAGCGTGAGCGAGGAGCCCGCATGTCCGAGACCCACTACACGTTCTGCCGCATCTGCGAGGCCACCTGCGGCCTGCGCGTGGAGGTCGAGGGCAACCGCATCGTCGAGATCCAGCCCGACCCCGAGCACGTGGTGAGCCGCGGCCATGCGTGCGTGAAGGGCACGCGCTACGCCTCGACCCAGCACAGCTCGGACCGCGTCACCCAGCCGCTCAAGCGCACGGGAGACACCTGGACGGAGATCTCCTGGAAGCAGGCGCTGCGCGAGATCGCCGCGAAGATCCAGGACGTGCGCGAGCGTCGCGGCCCCCAGGCCGTCGGTCACTTCGTGGGATCGCGCGGGCGGCGCCAACGTGCTCGCTCCGCTCTTCCGGGGCGCCCTCTTCGCCGCGCTCGGCTCCAAGCGCATGTACGGCACCGGCACCTGCGACACGATGAACAAGTTCCGCGTGAACGAGGACATGTACGGCTCGCCCATGCGGTTGGCCCATCCCGACATCGATCGCTGCGGGTTCGTGATGGTGCTCGGCGCCAATCCCGCCGTCTCGGGGAACACGCTCTATCATCTGCCCCGGGCGCGCGAGCGCTTCAAGGCGGTCGTCGCTCGGGGCGGTCGCGCCGTCTTCGTCAACCCCCGGCGCATCGAGACCGCCCAGGCCGGCGAGCACCTCTTCATCCGCCCCGACACCGACCTCTTCTTCCTCGCCGCATTCTGCAACGAGCTGATCCGGATCGGCGCCGTGGACCGGGATCGCGTCGATCGCCACATGTCGGGCTTCGCCGAGCTGGAGCGCGCCGTGGCGCCCTGGACGCCCGAGCGCCAGGCAGCGGCCACCGGCGTCGCCGCCGAAGCCCTGCGCGAGCTCGTCCGGGCGCACGCCGCCGCCGAGGGCGCCGCCCTCTACATGGCGACGGGCGTCAACCAGGGGCGCAGCGGCACCCTCTGCTTCTGGCTGCTCGAGTGCATCAACGCCGTGTCGGGCAACCTGGATCGCCGGGGCGGCACCCTGATGGGCACCGGCCTCTTCGACATGGCGAAGGAGGTGACCGCCGACCCGCAGATGATGACGAGCCACGATCGCGAGGACGGCCTGCCGACGGTCTCCGGCCAGCAGCCCGCGGGCATGCTCGCCGACGACATCCTGGCCGGCCGCGTGGGCGCGCTGATCGTGGAGGCGAGCAATCCGCTGCTCGCGTGCAGCAACCCGGACGGGCGCCTGGACGAGGCCCTGGCACGGCTCGAGCTGCTGGTGAGCATCGACCTGTTCCGCAACGAGGCCGGCGACCTGGCGCACTACGTGCTTCCCGCCACCACCTGGCTCGAGCGTCCGGAGATCCCCTACGCGCTGCAGAGCTTCGCGGGCTGCACGCCGACGCCGTACATGATCTTCGCGGACGCCGTCCTCGCGCCGCCGCCGGGCGTGCGCCCGGAGTGGTGGATGTACACCCGCCTCGCCGACGAGCTGGGACTCACGCTCTTCGGCAACCGGCTGGCGAGCTTCGCCGCCAAGACCGCGGCGCGGCTCTCGAGCTCTCCCCTCGGCCGACGCCTCGACGTGCCCGGCCTGCTGATCGACGGCATGCTGAAGAAGGGAGGCCTGCCCGGCCGCAAGACCCTCGCGCGCGAGCACCCCCACGGCATCCTCCTGCCCGAGCCCCGCGGCGGCGACTTCCTGGGCACCGAACGCGTCCTCACGAAGGACGGCAAGGTGGCTCTCGCGCCGCGGGAGATCGTCGCCACCTTCCTCGCCGCGGCCGACGAGCGCTACCGGGAGGAGCTGGCCAGCGCCGACCGCATCAAGCTCATCGGCAAGCGGGAGATCCGGCGCATGAACACCTCGTCGTCGAACGCGGAGGATCTCGTGAAGGAGGTGACGAACTACGCCTACCTGAGCCCCGAGGACGCGCAGCGCCTGGGGGTCGCCGACCGGGACGAGGTCGAGGTCGCGTCCGCCTACGGGCGCATCCGCATCCCGGCGCGCGTGACCGACGAGATGATGCCCCGCACCATCGCGATCCCGCAGTGCTGGGGACACGCGAAGGCCCGGGGTCTCCGCCACGCGCGCAAGCATCCGGGGGTCAACTCGAACCTGCTGGCGGGAGACGGTCCCGACCACATCGAGAAGCTCTCGGGCATGTCGCACCTGTCGGGCATCCTGGTCGACGTGCGAAAGCCGCCCGCCTAGAGCCCATCTCACAAACCCCGACCGAGCCAGGCGAGCGAGTTCGGCCCGAGATCGAGGCGCGAAAGCGAAGGCGTAGTGTCGCTACGGCGAGGTTTCGCAACGATGAGATCGGGGCGAAGACGCCGCCTGGCGACCGAGCGGGTTTGTGAGATGGGCTCTAGCCTCAGCCGACGGTCACCGTCTCCCGCAGCCGCCGGCCGAGGATGTCCGCGGCCTCCTCGACCATGTCCTCGACGATCTGCGCGGCCGGCTTGATGTCGTGGATCAGGCCCACGACCTGTCCCGCGAACGGGCCCACGTACTCCTTGATCCCGGCGGTGTTGAACATGTCGACGAGAGCCGAGGCGAGGATCACCTGGGTGGGGAAGGGAAGCGGCTCCAGCCCGGACTCCTCCCACAGGTCGTGGAAGCGGTTGTAGGTCGCCCGGGACGTCTTGCCCGTGTAGATGTACGTGCGCCGGGTGTCCTCGTCGGTGGCATCGACCATGGCCTGCTTCTGGACGGGCAGCGCGCCGCCCTCGTCCGAGGCCAGGAAGCGGGTGCCCACCCAGACGCCGAGACACCCCATCGCCAGGGCGGCCGCCACGCCCCGGCCGTCGCCGACGCCCCCGGCGGCGAGCACGGGCGTCGGGGCGGCGGCGTCGATGGCCTGGGGCCACAGCGCCAGCGAGCCGACGCGGCCGGTGTGGCCGCCGCCCTCGTGTCCCTGGGCGACCACCAGGTCGGCGCCCGAGCGTGCGATGCGACCCGCGTTCTTCGCGTTGCCCGCGATGCCCAGCACCTTCATGCCGACCCCGTGCGCGGCCTTCACCATGAAGCCCGGGTCGCCGAGGCCGGCGCAGAAGAGCGGCACCTGCTCCTCGATGCAGACGGCCACGGCCGCGTGCGGGCGCGTGGTGGTCGTGCCACCGGCCACGGACGCCTCGGTATCCGGCAGGTCCAGCTCCCGCTTCACCTTCATCAGCCACTCGTAGTGGGCCTTCGGCAGGGACTTGATGGCTTCGCGCAGGGGAATCCTGGCGTCGCCCCGATCCGGCTGGTCGCCAGCGTTCACGATGGCGGCCGGCAGCAGCACGTCCACGCCGAAGGGCTTGTCGGTGCGCCCGCGGATCTCGCGGATCGCCTCGCGCAGCCCGTCCACCGTGTAGCCGGCGCCGCCCAGCACACCGAGACCGCCCGCCTCCGAGACGGCGACGACGAGGTCCACCGGGGCGCCGGTGGTCTCGCCGATGAGGCTCGGGCCCATGCCCGCGCTCAGGATGGGGTACTCGATGCCGAGCAGGTCACAGAGGGGAGTGCGAAGGACTCTTCGGGCCAAGGCTGATTCTCCAGGTGGGTGTTGGGTGGGCGGCCGAGACTCGGGCCGGCGGGTCAGTCCCGCTCTCGCGCCAGGAGGCGCCGCAGGACGTGGATCGGGCGCAGCTCGTTGAGTCGCGTCAGCACAGGATAGGGGTGCTCCCGGGCCAGGGCGTCGAGGGTCCGCTGCATCACGCCCGTGACCTCGTCGTAGCAGCGCCGGAGTACCTCGGGGTCGTGGGCCTTCTCCGGGCCGTGGCCCGACCAGTCGAGGGGCTCGCCGATCTGGACGGTGACCTTCGCGGGAAGGGGGAGCGAGGGAACGAAGGCCGGGGCGGGCCCGAAGGGAATGTTCCAGATCCAGGGGAAGACCTTCACGCGGAGACGTCCCAGGGACATGGCACGCGCGATGCGGCGCCCGCGCGTCAGCACGAAGGTCGACTCGTGAGCCCCGTGGATGGTCAACGGCACGACGGGAACCCCCACTTCGAGGGCAAGCGCGAGGAAGCCCCGGTGTGCGCCGAACTGGATCTTGTTGCGTTCGGTCCAGGGACGGAAGACCTCCTCGTCCCCGCCCGGGAAGACGAGGACCGGCGCACCCATGGCGAGGGCCTTTCGCGCGTTCTCGGGGTTGGCGGGCACGACGCCGAGCCGGGGCAGCAGCCGTCCCACCACCGGGTAGGCGAAGAGCAGGTCATAGGCGAGCGAGTAGATCGGCGCCTCGGCGCCGCGCTCTTCGATCCAGCGCGCGAGGAAGGCAGCCGAGTCGCTGGTCTGGGCCCCGCCCGAGTGGTTGGCGACCACCAGGAAGGGACCCTGCGCGGGCAGGTTCTCCCAGCCGCGGATCTCGCTGCCGAAGTAGCGCGCCTGGGCCTGGAAGTACGGGAGCCATTCCCGCACGGCTCGCGGATCGCGCCGGAAGGGATCCCGCTGGATCTCGGCCGCCGCCGCGTGGTCGAGGGCGCCGACGACGGGCTCCATCCAGTGCGCGAGGACCCCGGCGTCCCGTCCCGACTCCGAGCGGCCCGACTCGTCGCGCTGCGCGCCCTTGGTGTCCATCTGGCTGACCCTCCGGTCGACGGAAACTCTACGGCGAAGTGCAGCGCCCCGCCCATCCGGACGAGCCCGAGATCGACGAGGCGGGGCTCGGCCGCGGACTCAGAAGGCGCGGTCGCCGGGCAGCCTCTCGCGCTCGGACCCGGTCAGCACGTAGTCGTTGGAGCCCTTTCGGATGTTCACGAAGAAGAGCTCGGGGACGCTGGCCAGCACGCCGCGGAGACCGTCGAGGAGCAGCTCGCCCCGATCGAAGGGCGCCCACAAGAGGCCGGCGGCGCTCCCACCCACACCCACCGCCAGGTTCAGCGCGCCCTGGATCGGCCGCGCGACCACGGGATCCTCGGTGAAGAAGAGGAATAGCGAGTCCTCCCGGCTCCGCTCGTAGATGGTGGACGTGAGCACGTTCGACTCGCGCAGAGCGACCCACACGTCGGGCTCGTCGCGACGCATCTCCTGCAATCGGGCCTTGCGATCGGAGAGCAGGACGAAGGAATCGACGACGCGGTAGCGCGAGCGGACCTGTCGCGAGGACACGAAGGGAATGAAGGCCAGCGAATCGCCAGGCTCCACGGAGCCACCCAGACGGCGGATCGACTCGGCACGGACCGCCGCCGGGGAGTCGCTGCCCGCCAGGCCGGCCAGGGCGGTGTCGATCGTCTCGAAGATGGCCGAGACACAGTTGCGGCCGATGACGTGGTAGCGATTGCGTTCTTCGAGGGCTTCGCGAGCGGTGGCGTGGGCGAGACGGAGCGCGCTCGACAGGCGCTCCGTCCGGACGTTCTCGAGAGCCGGGCCGAGCGCCGCGCGTTGCGGCAAGAGCCGTCCCCGCGTCATTCGGATGGGCTCTCCCCGCTCGACACCGCCGCGCATGTCGGCCAGCTGGTTGGCAGCCGCCTCGAGTGCCGCGAAGTGGAGCTCGCGGTAGCGGTCCCGGGCGAGCACGACCTGCTTCGCCGAGTCGAATCGCTGCCCGGCTTCATCGAGCAGTCGCGGGCCGACCTGCTGCCAGCGTTCGCCGCGCGGCGTGACGGTCGGCGCGTCGCTCGGGAAGGTGTCCAGGAAGACGAGCCGCCCCCGTTCGAGCGAAGCGTCGAGGGCGAGCAGGCGCGCGACCCCGACCAGGAAGGGCGTTCCCCAGTCGGGCCGGCGCGATGCGAAGAGCTCCACCAGACGCTCTTCCAACGAGGCGCGGATCGCCGCCAGCCGGTCTCGCTCGCCCTCGCTCAGCGCCGATCGCCCGTCGCCGTCCGCGACGAGCCAACCCTGCTCGAGGCCCCGTCCCGTTCGCAGGATCTCGACGGCTGCGAGCGCCGCCGTCGCGGCCTCGAGGCTCTCGGGCAGGTCGGGGGCCATCGCCTCCGCGTCCCGCCCCGCCTGCCCCCGCGCGTCCTGCGCGCGTCGAGCCAGGGCATCGCCTCCGTAGCGCGCTTCGATCCGCTGGCGCAGACGCCGAGTCCCGGGCGAGGGCTCGTCCGGGTCGAAGTAGCCCGCCCCGGCCACCGGCGCCCGAACCGATCCTTCGACGACCCACTGCCGGACCCGCTCGAGCAACGCCAGGTGGTGCAGCTCCTGCTGCTGGCTCCAGTAGCGACGATCGAAGGCCCTGCGGATGGCCTCGCGGGTCTCCGGGTCCACCGCCACGCGCGTGACGTGGACGGACCGGTTGGAGAGCAGCGCGTACTCCTGCAGGAAGTCCGAGGTGGGTGTACGCGCCATCTCCAGCAGACCGGTCGGGGCATACTGGAAGTGGTACGTGTGCTCGTCGAAGCGGACGGCCGCGTGGCCGCCGGCCGAGCCCCCCTCGTTGGCCTCGACGTAGAAGTAGTCGAAGGTCTCGGCCGTAACGGAGGCTTCGGGTGGAGCCGCAACGCCCGCGCCGGACGCGGCGAGCGAGACGAGCCCCCACAGCGTCGCGACGGCCAGCGGCGACCGGATCACCGCCCGGATGAGTATCCCTCGAGCAGCAGCCGGCTGCGCACGTCGCTGCCCGCCGAGAGATCCCGGCTCACCCGCTCGAAGGCGTCCACAGACAGACCACCCTGGGCCAGCCCTGCGCCGATGCCGCGGTAGGTGGCCGCATCGCCCTCCCAGTCGGTGATGCCGTGTTCGGTGGCGATCTGCGGCATACGGCGCATGAGCTCGGCGGCGCGGCCGCCGCTCTCTGCGACCGAGGCGGCCATCTCGCGGACGTCCTCCTCGTAGGCCGACTCGTCGAGCTCCTGGCCCCCGCCGCCGCCCGAGGACTGGCTGCTCCAGCGGGAGGGGCTCGACGAGGCCTTGCTGGACTGCCCGCTCCAGCGCGAGGGACTCGACGACGACTTGAAGCTGGAGCAGCCCAGCGGGACCGCGAGCAGCAGCGTCAGGAACAGGCAGATCCACGCTCTCGTCATGAAGAACCTCCGGGCCGCAGATCGTACCCTGGAGCCGGAGAAATACACCCTGCGTTCTCGACCCGACCTAACGGCACCCGCCGGGGCTCTCAGGGGCCCGGCCCGGCGGCGCCGCCGCCCCGGCCGAGGAGCTCGTCCACCATGCGCCGGATGCGCTCGGCGTGGGTGCCGGGCCAGTAGATGCGCCCACACGCCGGGCAGGCCGAGTAGTCGCCGTGCCGCTCGAGGACGCGGGGCGGGACCCGTGCCGCCACGTCCATGGGCGCAGCGGGTGCGAGCGGCTCGTTGCAACGGCTGCAGCGCGAGAGCAGGCGGATCGAGCCGGCGAGGTCGAAGCCGCGGATCACCTCGGCGAGCTGGTCCCGGACCCGCTCGCCTTCGACGAGGTGGAGGCCCGAGACGCGCCACTCCTCGGGAAGCCGGCGGTCGCGGGTGAGCACGACGCGGCCCTCGGCCAGGGCCCGGCGCACCAGGGCCTCGTCGGCGATGTCAGCCTCCCAGGCGCAGTCGAAGCCCAGCAGGCGCAGCCAGCGCGCGAGTCGGCCCAGCATGGCGTCGGCGAAGAATCGCGGCGGCGCGGGCGCCAGACGGCGCTCGCGCGGCTCCAGGCCGACGCGGCTGCCGCAGGTGCACCAGAGGGTGCGACCGAATTCGAAGAGCGTGACGTCGTACTCACGCCCACAGCGCGGGCAGGGTACCGCCACGCCCCGGGCTCACGACCCCAGGAAGCGCCGGCCCACGAGTCCCCCGAGCATGCGGGTCACCCAACGCGGCTGAAGCCGCGACCAGTCGGTCAGCACCCGATTGGTGAGGCCCGGCACCTCGATCACCCGGCCGGCTTCGCAAGCCCGGTAGGCGGCGCGGGCCACGTCTCCGGCGTCGGCCATCAGGAAGTCGGGGAAGTAGGCGGCGTTCGAGTTCGCGGCCTTCGCCTTGTCGGTCATGTCGGTGGTCGTGAGGCCGGGACACACGGCCGTGACCGTGACGCCGGTTCCCGCGAGCTCCTCGGAGAGGGCCTCGCTGAGCGAGAGCACGAACGCCTTGGTGGCCGCATAGACCGCCAGCGCCGGAATCGGCTGGAAGGCGGCGGCCGACGCGACGTTGAGGATGCGACCCCGGCCCCGCTCCCGCATGGCAGGCAGGAAGAGTCGGGTGAGACTGGTCAGGACGCGGGTGTTCAGCTCGACCATGCGTTCGAGCGCGGCGAGCGGCGTCGCCTCGAAGCCTCCGAGCTCCATCACACCCGCGTCGTTCACGAGTACGTCCACCTCGACGCCCGCGGCTTCCAGCGTGGAGAAGATCGCCTCGGGCGCGCCGGGCCCCAGCAGGTCGCGCGGCAGCACCCGCACGTCGCGCTCGTAGCGACGACGGATCTCGGCGGCGAGGGACTCGAGACGATCCTGGCTGCGGGCCACCAGCACCAGATCGTGCCCGTGCGCGGCGAAGACGCGGGCCAGCTCGCGGCCGATCCCGGCCGAAGCGCCCGTGACGAGGACGGTTCCACGAGGTCGGCATGACACCGGAACGTAGATCAGCCGGAGCCGCGCGCCCCTCCCCGCCGTGGGACCCGGGGGCCGGGGCTCTCCGAGGGCGCTCAGGCGCGCGGCGGCGCCGGCGGCCAGGTGCTGGATCAGCTCCGCCTGGATGAGCCGCCGATCCGGGGACCAGGCGGTGGGAGAGCCCGTTCAGCAGCATCGAGGGTGCGGACGACGAGCGCGAAGTCCTCGGGAATCCGGCGGATGCGGCTCGCGCCCGAGGATGTCGAGCAGGCTCTCGTCCGAATCCGAGTCGCCGATCATCAGCAGCAGGAGCGAGCGCAGGTGATCGGGCCGGATGGCGCCGGTCTCGAAGCCCAGCGCCGCCGCGGCCTCGAGAGCCGCGTCGCGCGTCGCCGATCATGGCCGAGATCATCATCTGCGCGACCCGCCGCGCGAAGCCCTTCGGCAGGTCCTTGCAGAGACCGAAGTCGAGCAGCCCGATGCGCCCGTCGGCCAGCACCAGCAGGTTGCCCGGGTGCGGGTCGCCGTGGAAGAAGCCGCACTCGAAGATCATGGCGCCGTAGAGAGCGCCGATCTTTCGGGCGATCTCCGCCAGGCTTGTGTCCCGCCTCCACGAGCGCAGCGGATGCGGGTCACCTGGATGCCGTCGAGGTACTCGAGCACGATCACCCGATCACCGCACAGCTCGCGATGCACCCGCGGCACGCGCACGTCCGGAAACGCGGCGAGGATGGCGCCCAGGCGCTCCGTGGCCTCCACCTCCCGCCGGAAGTCGAGCTCCAGCTCGATGAAGCGCGTCACCTCGGCCGACCAGGCTGCGCAGGTCGATCCGTCGCTGCACGACGCGGATCAGCCCGACGACGGTCCGCAGCATCCCGAGGTCGAGGGGGATGATGCGTCGGATCTCCGGATACTGGATCTTGATCACGACCTCGCTGCCATCGAGCAGCCGCGCCCGATGCACCTGGGCGAGGGAGGCGGCCGCCAGCGCCTGGGGCTCGACCCAGGCGAAGACCGACTCGAGGGGACGGCCGAGATCCTGCTCGACCTGGCCGCGCAGGGACGCGAAGGGACGCGGGGGCACGGCGTCGTGGAACTGGCTCAGAGCGTCGATGAAGGGCGCGGGCAGGACGTCGGCCCGGGCGCCCCCGATCTGCGCGGCCTTCGTGAATCCTCCGGCGAGGTCGAGCGCCAGCCGCCGGATCTGCTCCGCGCCGCGGCGTGGACGCGGTCCCAGGCCGACCTGCGAGGCCGCGAGACGCGGGAAGCGTTCGCGCAGCACCAGCAGCACGTAGCGGGGCATCACCGCGGGTCACCGCGATCGCCACCCGCAGCATGCGATAGGCACGAACGTGTCTCAGCACGGGTCGGAGGCTCCGTTCGATCGCCCCTTCAGTCCGTGCAGGAAGAGCTCCGCGAGGGTCGCGGTCAGCTCCCCCTCCGACACGGGCAGGAAGCGGCCGACGCCGAGCACCTCCTGGGTGAGGAAGACGAAGAGGATCATCCCGAGCAGGCCCCGCGCCGAGATGACCAGGGAGATCTGCTTTGCCCGTTCCGGATCGATGCGCGCCTCGAGGTATTCGGCCAGCAGACGGTTGGCGGGGACCAGCACGCGCTCGACCAGCCGCTCGACCTGCTCGAGATGCGTGGGCAGCTCGCGCACCGCCACCAGCACCAGCTCGCGGTGGTCGCACAGGTGGCGCCAGGCGCCCCGCACGAAGCCGTGCACCGCGTCGTCGAGGGAGCGGTGCTGCAGGTCTTCGATCAGCTCCTGGATGTTCGGCACCAGCGAGTTGCGGCGCAGGACGTCCTCGAGGAGGGCGTCCTTGCTCTCGAAGTAGAGATAGAAGGTGCCCTTGGCGACGCCCGCGCTCCTCGGCGATGGCCGCCACCGACGTCTGGTCGAAGCCCCGCTCGGCCCAGAGCCGCAGCGCCACCGCGGCGAGCTCGCTCCGGCGGGCCTCGTAGAAGGCGTCTCGCTCGCTTGCGGGGATCTTGGCCATACCTTATCATGACCAACCGGTCAGTCATCTTAGCGACCCGAGTACGACGCGAGCGATCGGCCCACCCACGGTCCGCGAGGTCGCCATGGCATCTCCCGTCTCCCGTCCCGACGCCCGAGCCGCCGCCCGTTCGATCTGCTGCTGCCCCTGCGCAGCGCGGGCTCCCTCGAGAACCCCTACCCCGTCTACTCGCTGCTGCGCACCGTGCACCCCGTCCTCCGCGTCCCGACGCCGGCCTTCGACGGCCCCGGCTTCTGGCTGCTCACCCGCTACCGGGACGTGCACGGCGTGCTGCGCGATCCCGCGCTTCTCGGTGGATCGCCTGAAGGCGCCGCTCATCCGCGACAACCTCGAGCGGCTGCCGGCGTTCATCCAGCAGAGCGCCCGGGGAATGCGCTCCATGCTCATCATGGACCCGCCCGACCACACCCGGGTGCGCAAGCTCGTCAACAAGGCCTTCACGCCGAAGCGAATCGCCGCCCTGCGCCCGCGCATCGAGCAGCTCGTCCGCGAAGAGCTCGACGCCGTGGCGGAGGCGGATCGCTTCGATCTCATCCACGACCTCGCCGAGCCGCTTCCGGCCATCGTGATCGCCGAGCTGCTGGGCGTCCCGGCCGAGGACCACCGCCAGTTCCGTCAGTGGTCCAGCCAGCTCATCGCCGCCATCGCCGCACGAACCGACGAAGAACGCGGCCGGGCCACCGGCGCCGGGATGCAGATCCTCGCCTACCTCGGCGACATCATCGCAGCCCGCCGGAAGCAGCCCCGCGACGATCTCATCAGCGCCATGATCCACGCCCAGGAGGAGAGCGACGCGCTCAGCGACGCCGAGCTGCTCGCCACCTCCAACCTGCTGCTGCTGGCCGGCCACGAGACCACCACGAACCTGATCGGCAACGGCACCCTGGCGCTGCTGCGCGAGCCCGATCAGCTCGAGCGGCTGCGCGAAGACCCGGCACTCGTGCCGACCGCCGTCGAGGAGCTGCTGCGCTTCGACGGCCCCGTCCAGGCGACCGTGCGCGTGGCGCTCGAGGACGTCGAGGTGGGCGAGCACGTGATCCCCCAGGGCTCGGTCGTGCTCGTGAGTCTGGGCGCCGCCAACCGCGACCCCGAGGTGTTCGACGCGCCCGACACCCTCGACGTGGGCCGCGATCCGAACGCGCACCTCGCCTTCGGCTTCGCCACCCACTTCTGCATGGGTGCGCCCCTGGCCCGGCTCGAGGCGCAGGTGGCCCTGGCCGCCCTGGTCTCGCGCTTCCCCGCCCTGGCCCTGCTGGACGACGCCCCCGAGTACCGCGAGAATCCCGTCCTGCGCGGCCTGAAGCGGCTCGACCTGTCGCTGCGCTGAACGGGCGACGAGCCCGGGGAGACCCTCATGGATCCGGCCCTGCGAGCGCGACGCGAGCGGGTGGTGCGCGAGCACTTCGAGTCGGAGGCGGCCCAGGAGTTCGACCGCACCCTCGCGACCTTCGACCATCCGCACCATTCCCCGCGCTACGAGATCGTGCCCACCGGGCAGGTCTTCGACGGCGCCGACGCCGTGATGGGCTACTACCGCACCACCCGGACCGCTTTTCCCGATCAGCGCCACGAGAACGTGCGCCTGCACTTCGCCGACGATGCCGTGATCGCCGAGTTCGACCTGCTGGGAACCAACGACGGCGAGTTCTACGGTCGCCCCCCGAGCGGACGCGCCTTCCGGGTGCCGGTCATCGCGGTCTTCTTCTTCGAGGGCGACCGCATCGTGAACGAGCGGGTCTACTTCGATTCCGCGAGCCTGGTGACCCAGATCGGGCACGGCGACGTGCTCGCGGCCCGCGCGGAGCGCTGAGCCCCGGCGAGCCCTGCCGCGAAGGCCCGGGTACCTCGAAGGCGTAGCGAGCCCGGGCCTAGCATCGCACGCGGCGCGCGCTACCGTGCGCGCCCCGACCGGACCCCAGGAGACCTCCGATGAATCCTCTCACGCCCTCCGTCCTTGCGGCGCTCGCCGCGGCTGCGCTCGTGGCCTGCTCCTCGGACATGCCGAGCTCGTCTCCCACGCGGATGCCGGCCACGCCGACGGCGGCCAGCGCCTCCGGAACGATCGAGGGCGCCGATCGCGTCGAGCACCTGAACGCCGTCCAGGTGACTGCAACCGTCGAGAAGATCGATCACGCCACGCGCCGGGTGACCTTGCTCCTGCCCGGGAAGCGCGAGGTCGAGCTGGTGGTCGCCGATTCCGTGAAGAACCTGGCCCAGGTCGCCCCGGGTGATCAGGTGCGAGCCACCTACTACGAATCGCTGGTGTTCCAGGTGCGGAAGCCCGGGGAATCCAAGCCGGGTGCGACCGCGGAAACCGGCATGGCGACCGCGGCACCGGGCTCCACCCCCGCTGGCGTGGCGCTCTCGCAGGTCACGGTGACCACCACCGTGAAGGACATCGACCGGGACGCACAGACGATCACCGTCGCGCTCGACGACGGCGGCCTGCGTACACTGCCCGTGCAGAATCCGGCGAACCTCGACAAGGTGAAGGTGGGCGATCTGCTCGAGATCACCTACAGCGAGGCGGTCGCGATCGCCGTGGAGAAGCCGTGAGTCGGCGCTCGCGCATCCGGAAGCCCACCCGGCCTGCCACCAGATCCGGGTTGCTCCTGGTCCCGGGGGCACTGCTCTGCCTGCTCGCCTGCTCGAGCGACGCGATCCCCGTCAGCACGAACTACGATCCCCTCGTACCGTTTCCGCGCACGAGCCACCTACGCCTGGGACGACGCCGCAAGCTCGCTACCGGACGTTCCCACCCTCGATCGTGAGACCACCGACGCGCTGTTGAAGGAGGTCGCCAACGAGGCGTTCGCGGCCCACGGCTACCGGGTGACCGCGGACGGCAATCCGGACTATCGGCTCTCCTATCAGTACTCGATCAGTACCTTCCTCGGTCCCGACGCGTCGCGGGCCTTCGGATCGGTCTCGCTGCTACTGGTGGAGAACGCCACCGGGCGGCGCGTGTGGCTGGGCTTCGGGCGAGCCCAGATCCACGTGGGTCTCTCGCCCGCGGAGCGCAGGGCCCGACTGAGCGACGCCATGAACCGCATGCTCGCCCACTTCCCGCCCAGCCAGCGTCCCCCGGACTGATCGCGCAACGAGGAGGAGAGCGATGAAGCTCAGCGCACGGAACCAGATCAAGGGAAGGGTCCGCTCCGTCGAGCACGGGGCGGTGAATTCGGTCGTCGTCATCGCGCTTCCGGGAGATCTCGAGATCGTTTCCGTCATCACTCGCGCTTCGGCGGAGAGCATGGCGCTCGAGCCGGGGCGCGAAGCCTGGGCGGTCGTCAAGGCGTCGAACGTGATGGTGGCGGTGGACTGACCGCGCCCGACGCGGCAGCGTGACGACGCGCGGCGCGACTGCACCAGAGCGCCAGCGACACCGCGCACAGGACGCTGAGCCCCACGCCGAGCAACAGGCTCCGCGGCCGGAACGAGAGCGCGACGCGGTGCTCGCCGGCCGGAACCCGCACGCCGCGCAACACGAAGTCGGTGCGAACGATCGGAGCCGGCTCGCCGTCCACGAGCGCCTGCCAGCCCGGATAGGCGACGTCGCTGAGGACGAGCATCGCACCGCTCCGGGCTCGGGTCCGCACGACCATCTGCGTGTCGACCAGGGACACGATCTCCGCGTTGCCGCACGGAGCGGGACAGGAGAGCGGCTGCGCCTCTTCCTCGACGAGAGCGGTCCGCGTCGGATCGAAGCGGGTGCCGTCGCGGAGCCGGCCGCGCCGAATCGCGTCCACCACCTCGTCCGACCCGACGGCACGCAGCTCGCCCGCGATCCAGGCCCGAGGCAGGGCGTGCAGGTTCTCGTAGACGCTGACGCCGCGGTGGACGGCGTGCAGGCGCCAGCGACCGCTCCGCTCGACCAGCGCCCGAGTGGGCTGGAAGAGGTCGGGACGGGCTCCGGGCCGCGTCACGCCGGGAACCAGCAGATAGCGGGTGGCCAGCAGGTCGAGGCTGCGGTCGTTCGGTCCGAGTACCCGCGCGAGCTCGTCCGCACGGCCGAGATGACCCGCCGGCGCGAGTCGAAGCAGATCGGCGTAGCGGGCGAGAGGCAGCGGCCCATAGCCGATGACGCTCGGGATCTCCCAGATCTGGTTGCGGTTGGGAGGCGCGGTCTCGAGGGGGCCGAAGGCGGACAGTGTCACCGAGCGCTGGCGGCTGCGTGCCAGGTCGTCGTGCACGCCGCGAAGAGTCTCGGGAAACGCGAAGGCCTCGCTCGCCTTGGGCGAATCGCGCCAGGGCGCGAAGGCCGCGACGCTGGCCAGCTCGAGCGCGAGCCCCGCGACGAACGCCATGCGCACGGCCGGCCGCGCGTAGCGACACGCCAGGAAGAGGAGAGCCGCCGCAAGCGCAGCGCTGCCCACCTGCAGCAGCAGCAAGGGGCTCGCGCGGATCCCGCCGGCTCGATCGCTCGTCGTCGCGGCGCCGAGCCAGGCGATCGCTCCGACCCCGCCGAGGATCAGAACGGCGCGCCGGAGCGTGCGACTCCGTTGCGGTCTCGGCAGCGCCCACAGCGCCTGCAGACCGATGCCCGCGAGCACCGACAGCGAGAGGGTCGTCACGAAGAGGAGCCGCGCCGGAACGCGGAAGCGATCGAGGCCGGGCAGCAGCGCGAGAAGCTTCGCGAACGGCAGGGCATCTCCGACGCAGACGGCCAGCGCCAGCAGCGTCGCGACGGCGAAGAAGCGCACCTCCGCCCGTCGCGGTCGGAGCCAGATCGCGAGGCCGGCGAGCGCGAGCGGGACGAGCCCGACGAAGCCGGTGCTCTCGATCCAGGAATCGCCCCCGGTGTAGGTGCCCGGCCCGAGTCCCACGACATGCGCCTGGCCGCCGTAGAGGAAGGGGAAGAGGAGCTGCGGGAGCTGGTGCGGCGCGAGCGAAACGTCGAAGGCCCGGCCGGGTGCCCCAGCGCTCCGGACGCTCTCGCCGGCGAGCGCGAGCATCGGCACGAAGAGCACCGACGCCATGCCGACGCCCAGGACCAGCGCGGCAATCGGACGCATCCGGTCGGGCCACCCTCCCCCTTGCTGCGGCGCCGGCAGCAGCGCGTACCCCAGCGCCACGAGGCCGAGATACGCGAAGACCTGGGGGTGGCCAGCGAGCGCCGCCAGCGCCGTCGCGACGGCACCGAGGGCCAGCCACCGGGAAGAGGGGGATCGGCGCAGCTCTTCGAGAGACCACAGGACGAGGGGCGCCCACGCGTATGTGTGCAGGATGCTGGTGTGCTCGAGATGGGCCACCGCGAAGCCGCTCCCCGCATAGACCACCCCGCTCGCCGCCCCGGCCGACCGCGAGCCCGTGAGCCGCAGGACGAAGCAGAACATCGAGCCACCGGCCACCGCGTAGGCGAGCACGACGAACAGGTTCCAGGAGCCCGGGATCGCGCCGAGCAGCATGGCCGGGGGGTACCAGGTCATCGCCTGGGGATCGGCGAAGACCGGGTAACCGGAGTAGAGCGCCGGCGTCCACAGCCAGTGACGCGCGACGTAGTGCGGGTAGTAGTAGAGCGTCGCGTCGCCGGGAGCGAGCGTCCTTCCGTCGAGCAGCACGGGCGCGAAGAGCGCGGCCGCGAGCGCCGCGAAGATCGCGCAGGCCAGCGGCCATCGTGCCAGCTCGAGGGGCGCGCTCGGCCGCACGGCCGTGTGTGGAGGCGGCGCCGGCGTCACGGCGCCCACGTCGCCTCGCCTTCCGGGTGCCCGCGTGCGGGCTCGCCGCAGATCAGGAAGCGCGCCACGCGCCACCTCCTCGCCTCGCCCGAGCTGCACCGCCGCCCAGAGCCGCTCGTGAGCCGGGCCCACCCCAGGCTATCACGGGCGAGGCTCTCGCTGGTGTTGCGTGAGACCTGGCCAACGGGGGGCGACGCCCCCGAGGATCATGGGTGGATTCGTCGCCCCGACGGGTCCGAGGCCCGGGTCTGCCGCCGCTACCCCCCGGCAGAAGCGTAGTGGGCGCCGATGCTGCTGCCGGCGGCAGCCGCTCCGTCGGGGGTGAGGTGCCCCAGGGCGTCACGGTAGTCGGCGCAGCTGCGCACCTCCGGCGACATACCGGCGACGACGTCCACGCGGTTCACCACGGCGGCGATCGCGTGGTCGATGTGCGCGTGCTGCCAGGAGGCGCGCACCCGATCGCCGTCGACGACGCAGTCCCGATGGCCCGGCCCCCCGACGACCGGCTGCAGGACGATCCGCTCGACCGACGGGTACCTCCGCCGAATCGCCGCGACCGTGGCGGCGATGGCATCGGCCCACTTCGTCTCGTCGGCGCCATACGGCCCGCTGATGGACAGCAGGACCCGATCGGGCGCATTCGATCCGGACGAGCACGGCGAGTGCAAGGGCTCGCTCCAGCCTTCGTAGTCGGAATCGCGCCAGCGATCGACGCCGGCGCCCCCGTTCCACAGCAGCTCCCAGCGATCGTCCTCGACCGTCGACTCGAAGGCGCCGCCCGCCTGGTACCACTCGGCGACCTGGCTGTAGCCGATCACGAGCGTGCACGCGAAGGAGCGCGACGGGTCCTCGGAGGTGGACCCGGCAGCGGGGGCGTCGAGGGTCGCCCGGGGAGCGGGGATCTGCGGCGACACGCCGAGCCGCGCCTCGCCCGACCCTCGGCGATTGCAGCCCGTTGCGCACACCGCGACGGCGCAGGCCAACAGGGCGGCAAGGCGCCACGCACGCGTCTTCCGCGCGACTTCCACCGGCTCCTTCACCGCGCCAGTCTACCCTTCCCCGCGTTGCCACCGCAGCTCGACCGGGGCCGGCTCGCCGGCGGCGGGTCTTCCCCCGCCGCGGGGAATGGGCGATCCTGGGCACCGAGGGAGATGCGACGTGCGTGAGACGCTCCGGCCCGGAATCCAGCACGAGTTCACCTTCCAGGTGTCCGACGACAAGACGGTGCCGGCGTTGTACCCGGAGGCTCCCGAGTTCCAGTTGATGCCCCGGGTGTTCGCGAGCGGCTACCTGATCGGCCTGATCGAGTGGACGTGCATCCAGGCGGTGAATCCGCACATCGATTGGCCGCGGGAGCAGACCGTCGGCACCCGCTTCGATCTCAGCCACTCCGCGCCCACGCCCCCGGGCTGTCCCGTCACCGTTTCGGTGGAGCTCTCCGGCGTGGACAAGCGCCGGCTCGAGTTCCGCGTCTCCGCCCGGGACGACGCCGGGGTGGTGTCCGAGGGCACCCACGAGCGCTTCGTGGTGGACGCAGAGCGCTTCGTCTCCGCATTGGCCAAGCGGTCGGGCGGCGCTTGACGGGACGGCCCCCGATCCGGACGGCCGGCTCCGGGCGTCGTCGTTTCGTTACCCTCCCCCGCAGAGGAGGAGCCACGTGAGAGCCGTCGTCTGCAAGCAGTTCGGACCGCCCGAGAACCTCGTCGTCGAAGACATCGACGACCCCGCGCCCGCCCCGGGCCAGGTCCTCATCGACGTGAAGGCGGCCGGTGTCACGTTTCCCGACGCCCTCGTCATCGAGGACAAGTACCAGATGAAGGCCACTCCGCCGTTCATCCCGGGCGGCGAAGCCGCCGGCGTCGTGGCGGCCGTGGGCGAAGGCGTGCAGACACCCGCCGTCGGCGACCGGGTCGTGGCCAGCCTGGGCCTCGTGGGCGCCTTCGCCGAGCGGGTCTGCGTGCCCGCTGCTGCCGCGCGTCCGATCCCGGCGAACGTCGGCTTCGCGGAGTCCACCGGCCTGGTCTACAGCTACGGCACCGGCTACTACGCGCTCGTGGATCGCGCGCAGCTGCGGAAGGGAGAGACCCTTCTCGTGCTGGGAGCCGGCGGCAACCTGGGCCTCGCAGCGGTCGAGCTCGGCAAGGCCCTGGGAGCCCGCGTGATCGCCGCCGCCTCCAGCCATGCCAAGCTCGACCTCTGCAAGCAGCACGGCGCCGACGAGACCATCGACTACTCGAAGGAGAGCCTCAAGGACCGCGCCAAGGCACTCACCGAGGGCCGCGGGGTCGACGTGGTCTACGACACCGTGGGCGGGGACTACGCGGAGGCCGCGCTGCGCGCCATCGCCTGGAAGGGCCGCTTCCTCGTGATCGGCTTCACCGCAGGCATCCCCAGGATTCCCCTGAACCTCGCCCTCCTCAAGGGCTGCCAGATCATCGGCGTCTTCCTCGGCGCCATGCTCGGCAGGGAGCCCGAAACCCGGGAGAGCGTGGTGCACGCCATCGACGAGATGATCGAGGCGGGTCAGCTGAGGCCGCACGTCTCGCGCACGTACTCGCTCGAGGAGGCACCCCAGGCACTGCGCGACCTGCTGGAGCGAAGGGTCGTCGGCAAGGTGGTCGTAGCGCCCTGAACCGCGGCCCCGGAAGGGGATCTTGCGGGCTCGTCTCTGGAATCCCGGCTTGGAGAGAAGCGAATGACCGCCGTCGGCGACAGCAGCCTCGAGAGCTTCCATCCCTTCGATCCAGCCCTCCAGGAGGACCCCTGGAAGTACTACGCCCTGCTGCGGCGCGAAGCGCCCGTCTACCGGGACCCCCACACCGGGATCTACATGGTGTCGAGCTACGAGCTCGTGATGCAGGCGGTCAAGAGCTGGGAGATCTTCTCGAACCGGTTCGCGGCCGCGATGGCACCCGCGGACGGACAGAGCGCCTTTGCCGGCGCCGCGAGGGCCGGCGCCGCGAAGGCCGACGCGGCGAAGGTCGAGGCGGGCGTGCTCGATCGCCCCCTCCTTCCCGTGGACACGATGCTCACCGCCGACCCGCCGGAGCAGAAGCGCTACCGCTCACTGGTCGACAAGGCTTTCCGGCTCAAGCGCGTACGCTCGCTCGCGCCGCGCATGCGCGAGCTCTGCCACGAGCTGATCGACGCCTTCGTGGACGACGGCCGGGTCGAGCTGCGCGAGGCATTCGCGGTTCCCGTACCCCTCACGATCATCTCCGAGCAGCTCGGCGTACCCGCTCGGGAGCTGCCGCGCTTCAAGAGGTGGTCCGACGGCTTCGTCGCCCAGCTCGGCGGCATGGCGAGCCCCGAGGAGCAGAAGCAGGCCCGGGAGCTGATCTTCGAGTTCCAGCACTACTTCGCGAAGATCGTCGCGGCCCGTCGGAGCGAGCCCCGGGACGACATCATCTCGGACATGGTCAACGCGGCGGACGAACGGGGCAATCCCCTGGACATGGCCGAGTCGCTCTCGATCCTGCAGCAGCTGCTGGTGGCGGGCAACGAGACGACGGCCAGCACGATCTGCGAGGGCGCGCGGCTCTTCGCCGAGGACCCCGACGCCTGGTCGCGCATCCGCCGGGACGCCGGCCTCATCCCGAACGCCGTGGAGGAGATCCTGCGGCTCGCCACGCCGACCGCGAACATGTGGCGCGTCTGCACCCGGGACACGATCCTCGGCGGAGTGGAGATCCCGAAGGGCGCGATGGTGATGCTTCGCTATGCGGCGGCCAACCGCGACGAGCTGGTGTTCCCGCACCCGGACCGCTTCGACATCGAGCGCCGCAACGCGAACGAGCACGTCGCCTTCGGCCACGGGCTCCACTACTGCCTGGGCGCCCAGCTGGCGAAGGCCGAGCTGGTCGAGTGCTTCGAGGCCCTGAGCGAACGACTCGTCACCCTACGCATCCCTGCGGACGCCCTTCCCCTCGAGCACCGGCCGAACATCCTGCTGCGCGGGCTCGTGGCCCTTCCCCTCGCGTTCGAGAAGGCCTGAGACCCGCGCCCCCTCGGGACGACACCTAACATCCGCACTCCGGTCGCTTTCTTCTGTACTCGAAACCCGGCTCATGATAGGCATGGGGGGTCGGGCCCGGGCTCGACTCGCCGGACTCGACTCCGGCCCAAGCCGCATGGGAGGGCAGAATCATGACCCGATCGGCTCACCGCTGGCTCCTGGCGACCTTCGTACTGGTGCTGTACGCCGCACCGTCGCAAGCGCTCGACATCCTGCTCACGAACGACGACGGCTACTCGGCGGTCGGTATCCAGACCTTGAAGGCGGCACTAGAGGGCGCGGGACACAACGTCACCCTGGTGGCGCCCTTCGGCGAGCGCAGCGGAAGCAGCGCCGCCATCAACCTCGCGCCGGTCTCACCAGTGCAGGTAGGCGCCCAGGACTATGCGCTCTACGCGCTCGACGAGCTCATCACCGGCGATCGCGCGCCCGTCCCCGCGACGCCGGCCACCTGCGTGCTCTTCGGCTTGAGCGTGACCCTGGGCGGCGTGGCACCCGACCTGGTCGTCTCCGGAACGAACGTGGGCGCCAACGTGGGCACGGCGACTCCCTTCTCGGGCACCGTCGGGGCGACCACCGCCGGTCTGGCGGCAGGTATCCCTTCGATCGCCTTCAGCAGCGACGCGCCCGACGTGGACGAGACCGATCCGGCCTTCACCGCACACTTCGCCAACGTGGCCGCGTTCGCGGTGGCGCTGATCGCCCACCTCGAGACGAAGCCCGGCGGTCTCGCCAACGAGCCCGGGCTGCTGCCTCCCGGCGTCGCGCTCAACGTCAACTACCCGACGGTCGCGCCCGAGGACGTCCGGGGCGTCAAGCTGACCGTCCAGGGGCAGGCGTCCTCCGCGTCGCTGATCTTCGTCCCCATCGGCGGCGACGTCTTCATTCCCGCCGTAGGCCCGGGCACCGGAGACGAGGCGGACGTGCACGATTCGGACACGGAGGTGCTCGCCGCCGGCTATGTCACCGTGACGCCCATCAACTCGGACATGACCGCCGCACCGGGACAACGCTCGCGCTTCCAGTCCGTGCTCGCCGGCCTGGAGCCCTGAGCCGCGACACCTCTTCCGGCCCGTGCCCGCGGGCTCCGCTCGAGCTCGACCGGCCCGGCGAGCCCTCTCCCCGGACGAGGATCGCGCCCTACCCGGGCATCGGAGTGGCGAGCGCCAGCAGCACCGCGGACACGGCCGCCTTGTGCTCGACCAGGAGCAGCCGCGCCACCTGATCGGGACCGAAGAGCAGCCGGCCGAGGACGTGCTGATCGGCGGACACGCGCAGGGCGAGCACGCGCGGAGCGTGTCGACGCAGCAGCGACTCCACCCTTCGGTAGAAGCGCTCCGCTCCGTCGTCCGCGAGCACCAGCAGCCTCGAGACGCGCTCGCCGCGCGGCACCCCGGTCGTTCGGTCGACGTGGCTCAACCCCTCGGCTTCGGCGGCGAGAGCCCGTTCGGCTGCCTCCAACCCACGAACGATGCGTCGCGCGGACGAGGCGCTCTTCAGGGCGGCTTCGACGGCCGGTGTGAGATCGACCTGCGGTACGCGCAGCTCGGCGCCCGCCCACAGGGGCTGCGAGCACCCCGCGAGCGCGCGCGAGAGGTGCGCGGCTCGGGGCTCGTCCTCGACGGCTCTGGGAAGGCGCGGGGCATCCATTTTCGCTGGCTCGATCCTCCTCCAGGCACGTTCGGCTCGTTCGGTCGCCGCGCGCTCAGTGCCCGGCCGCGCCGGTGAGTTGCCGGTAGATCTGCGGCAGCCTGGCCGGAAGCTGCGACACGTTCCAGAGCACCGTGTAGCCGCTGGGACCGAACATTCTCGGCAGATAGGTCGGGCCCTGCCGGTCGATGGTGACGCAGAAGACGTGTATGCCCTGGAGCCGCGCCTCCGCAACGGCCTGGCGCACGTCCTCGACGCCGTAGTCGCCCTCGTAGACGTCCTCGTCGTCGGGCTTGCCGTCGGAGAGCAGCAGCAGGAGCCGTACCCGGGCGGGCTGACGTGCCAGCCGAGCCGTCACGTGCCGGAGGGGCGCGCCGAGCCGCGTGAAGGCGTCGGGCTCGAGCCCTCCGATGCGCGATCGGACGCCGTGCACGCCCCTCTCCTCGAAGCGCCGTACCACGCGTACGCGCACGTCCGCGGCCCCGGTGCCGGAGAAGGCGTAGACGGCATGACGGTCGCCCAGGGGTGCAAGGGCTTCACAGAAGCAGAGCGCCGCCTCACGGGCGACGTCGATCACGCGATGGCGACCCGACACCCAGGC
The DNA here is from genome assembly GCA_963822965.1 of uncultured delta proteobacterium. Taxonomy (GTDB): domain Bacteria; phylum Myxococcota_A; class UBA9160; order UBA9160; family UBA4427; genus JAJDAN01. The sequence goes on along the minus strand of CAWGJT010000014.1, from coordinate 268,347 downwards.
GTCGGTCGACCCGCTCGCGTCCACCAGCAGCGCGACCGCGACCTCCCGGCGGTGCCGCCGCTCGCGGCTGTAGAGGCGGCCGGCGGGCGTCCGTCCCGCTTGGCGCTCCGCCCACTCGTCCACCCAACCCGTCAGATCGATGTCGTCGCCGTCGAGCTGTCGTGCGATCCGCGCGCGCCTCGGTCGCAGGGTCTCGAAGTGGCGGCGCAGGTGATCCAGGAGCATTCGCCGATCCTGCAGCACGCGCTCCGCCCAGTCCCCGGCGAGCGCCGGGAGCGGCAACTCGCGAACCCGACAGCCCGGCACGCGGTAGCTACCCGTACGCGTGTCCCACTCCGGATAGAGCCACACCGTGGTCCCCGCGCCGTCGACCCCCACCGCGGAGGTAGCCCCCGTGCCGCTGCGCGTCTCGTCGTCCCCCAGGAGCAGCTCCGCGACCGGCGCCGCGCTCCGAACGACGCCAAGCTCGTCGAGGTTGGCCAGCTCTTCGGCGAGCGCGGCGAGGTCCTCCTCCCCTCCGTCGGGCGGGCGGCCCAGGCCCGCCGGGTCGTCCACGGAGAGGTGGGGATCGGAGAAGGGGATCACGAACGGTCCCGCGCGTTCGTCTCGCGTCTCTGCGGGTCGACGCGCGACACGGCGCGGCAGGCGCCGACTGGGCAGCCCCCGACGGGGTGCGTCGGGAGCAGGGGACGGGGGCAGCTGCGGCATCGGGGCACCCGGCGGCTCACCCCAGTGGGCGACCGGCGCCATGCCCCGATAGCGCGCGCGCTCGCGTGCTTCGAGCGCGTCCGCGAAGGCCTCGGCTGCCGACGCGACGACGTCGGGCGCTGGATCCTCCCCGAGCGACGCGAACGCCGCGCCGAGCTCGCCCCATCCCCCCTCGAGCAGGCCGCGCACGTGCGCTTCAACGGCTCGCTCGGCCGGGCGCAGCTGCGCGAGGGCGGGCCTCCTCTCGAGGGCGCCGGCACGGGCAGCGGCGAAGGCCGCCCGCAGCCCCGGGAGGTCGCGCACGATCGCCCCCTCGGCGAGCGCGCCCTCGAGCGCCCAGTCGAGATCGCGCGCCACGCCGCGCGTGCTGGGGAGCGCGCCCAGCCGTCCCTGCGCGAGGCGACGGGCGAGCCCGAGGGCGGCGAGCAGGGCGCCGGTTCCATCACCGGGATCGAAGTGGGCGAGTCCGGAGCGCGGCAGCAGGATTCGCATCCCATCGGTCGAGGCTGTCGCCTCGGGCACCCGCTGCCAGGGCGGCGGGCTGCGCAGCAGGCGTCCCACCCAGCTCGGCGCACGCGGGGCGTCGACCGGCGCCAGCGGCCAGCTCCGCCGGAAGCAGGCCGTCAGCCACAGGGCGAGACGCCGCTCGCTCTCCCGCTCTTCGAATGCGCCCTCGGAACCCGCGCCGCGCGCCCAGACGGCGCGCACGGCGCGGGTTGCCCGCTCGGCCGCCTCGATCAGAACGTCTTCGGCCTCGGGCATCGCTCCCTCAGCCGAGCACCGCACGGACGATCTCGGCGATCGTCGCGGCGAGCTCGGGATCGTCGGTCAGCGGACCGACCAGAGCCGTCTCGCAGGCCCGCACCGGGTCGACGCCCGAGGCGATCAGTCGTGCCGCGTGCACGAGGAGCCGCGTGCTCGGGACCTCGACGAGTCCGCGGTCGCGAAGCGGTCGGATTCGCTCGGCCACTCTCACGAGCGCCGCCGCCGGCCCCACCTCGATTCCCGACTCCCTCGCGACGATCTCCGCCTCGACGGACGGCGGCGGGATGCCGAGCTCGAGCGCGACGAAGCGCTGCCGGGTCGACGCCTTCAGCTCCTTGGCGAGGCTCTGGTAGCCGGGATTGTAGGAGACGACCAGCTGGAAGTCGGGATGAGCCTGCACGAGCTCGTCGGCTCGCTCCAGGGGCAGCATCCGGCGGTCGTCCGCCAACGGGTGCAGGACCACGATCGTGTCCTGGCGCGCCTCCACGACCTCGTCGAGGTAGGCGATCGCACCACGACGCACGGCCTCGGTGAGCGGTCCGTCCTGCCAGAGCGTCTCGCCGCCGCGCACGAGGAAGCGACCGGTCAGATCGCTCGCCGTGAGGTCGTCGTGGCAGGCGACCGTGACCAGTGGACGTCGCATGCGCCAGGCCATGTGGCGCACGAAGCGCGTCTTCCCGCAGCCCGTCGGCCCCTTGAGCAACACCGGAAGCCGATGAGCGGCGGCTGCCTCGAACATGCTGATCTCGTCGCCCAGCGGGTGGTAGTAGGGCTCGCTTTCCGGCGGCGCATCGAGCAGCCCCTCCGAGGGCGACACCCCAGCACGACCCTCGAGCGAGCTCGGCGCGTGCTTCAACACGAGGCTCCGGATTGGCGCGGCCTCACGCCGTGGCGTCGCCCGACGCCGGCACCGTCTCGACACCGGGCGTGGAGCGCGGCAGCCCGGCTCGCACGAAGTCCCAGACGTAGGCGGCCACGCCCGACGAGAAGAGCACGCCGGTCGCGAGCCACATCAGGTAGTGCACCTGGATCTTCCGCTGGGTCTCCAGGTAGCCGACGCCCAGGATGCGTTCGAGATAGGTCTGCGTCAGGCCGGCGGCGCCGATCGCCATCGTCATCCCGAACATGCCGCCGACCATGAGCCAGAAGGCCAAGAGGCCGGTCTGTGTCTGGGTCTCCTCTTCGCTCCGGCCCGTCAGGGCGGGAACGGCGTAGGTGATGATCGCGAGGTTGATCATCGCGTACGCGCCGAAGAAGGCCATGTGGCCGTGCATCGTCGTGATGTGCGTGCCGTGGGTCCAGCGGTTCACCTGCGGCCACGTGTGCGCGAGCCCGAGGATGCCGGCGCCGATCGCCGAGAAGATCACCGCGCCGATCGTCCAGTGGAGCGCCAGCGAGTTGGGATGCGAGAGCCCCGAGCGCTTCATGAGCGTGTAGGCGTAGACGGCCATGGCCAGGAAGGCGAGGGGCTCGAGAGCCGAGAAGATCCCGCCCACCCAGAGCCAGTAGGCGGGAACGCCGATCCAGTAGTAGTGGTGTCCCGTGCCCAGGATTCCCGAGAGGAAGGTCAGTCCCACGATCACGTAGAGCCACTTCTCGAGCACCTCGCGGTCGGCGCCCGAGAGCCGGATCAGCAGGAACGCGAGCATCCCACCCATGATGAGCTCCCACACGCCCTCGACCCACAGGTGCACGACCCACCAACGGTAGAAGCGATCGAGCGTGTAGTTGTCGAAGTGGATGAGACCGGGGAGGAAGAGCAGCGCGGCGCCCACCAGCCCGCCGATCATCACGCCCTCCGTGGTCGTCACGCGTCCCGCGCGGCGCATCGTCATCGCGAGGTTGTAGAGGAAGACGAGCATGACCACGACGACACCCACCTTCAGCGGGAAGGGCATCTCCAGGAGCTTCCGTCCGGTGGTGATTCCGAGCAGATAGCCCGCGATGGTCGTCACCCCGATGCCGAGCCAGAGCAGCAGCTGGAAGACCGCGAGCTTCTCGCTGTGGATCTCGGTGCGCGACTCCTCGGGCACGATCCAGTAGGCCGCCCCCATGAACCCGGTCAAGATCCACACGAGGAGCAGATTCGTGTGGATCTCCTTGGCGGTGGCGAAGTTCATCACGTCTCGCAGAGGATCCGGGCCCAGGTATTTCGCCAGGCTCAGGAAGCCGAAGGCCACCTGGAGCACGAAGAGCAGCAGCGCAGCCAGAAAGTACCACCACGCGATGCGCTGGGATCGGTAGGTCATGAGCTCTCCGGGCTCCGCTAGCGGAGCGTCGTGAGGTAGGCGACGAGGTCATTCACCTGCTGCGGCGTGAGACGCTGGCCGTAATCGGCCGGCATCAGCGACTGTCCGTTCGGCCCGGCGAAAATCGGGCTGTCGGGGACCGCGTAGGCGCTCGGCTCGAGGATCGACTCGCGCAGGTAGGCCTCTGCGTCGTGGGCGGAGCCGTGATAGCCGGACGACGCGATCCGCTCGACCGCCCGCGCGGCGACTCCGTCGAGCGAGGGGCCCACCAGCGTGAGACCCGGCGCCGTCGAGTGGCAGCCGGCGCACGCCGCGGCACCGTTGAAGAGCGCCTTCCCGCGCTGGACCGGGTCCCCGGTGTCCTCCGTCCCCGACACGCCGGGAAGCCCGCGCACCGCCACGCCGGCCACCAGGATCGGCCGGGGAGGCCAGCCGTTCGTGTCGATGTTGCCCACCCAGCCGAGAAAGTCGATCACGTCCGAGATCTCCTGCTGGGAGAGGCCGAGCGTGGGCATCAGCCGGCCGTCGCGCTCTTCGGAGTAGAAGCGCGAGGGATCCTGGAGGAACTGGGCGAGGTAGCCGCGCCCGCGCTGCTCCACGATCTGGGTCAGGTCCGGCGCGAAGTAGGCTCCCTCACCGAGCAGTGTGTGGCAGTTCTCGCAGTTGTAGTGGCCCCACACCGCCAGGCCGCGACTCACCTCCGTCGTCAGTGCGTCGGCATGCGTTCGCTTCGCGATCGTCGTGTGGGTCTGCACCGTCAACCCGACGAAGACGGCGGTGAACAGCACGGTTCCGCCCCAGAAGAAGCGCCGAGTCGTCGCCTTGGTCATCGCGGCTCGCCCCCTTCGCCACGCGCGCGAGAGCCGCGGCGGGCGGCACGCAGCGTGTGGGCGCCGGCAATGCCGAATGCGGCGAGACCGCACATCGCGGCCAGGCCCATGACGAGGTCCGCGAGCATCGGTGCCCCGGCGCGTCCCGCGACGGGGGCGGCGAGCACGAGAGCCGCGGCGGCGAGCACGAGCAGGACGATTCCGGTCTCCGTGCGGTCCTCCACGGTCAGACTCCGATCTGCGAGAAGTTGGCCACTCCGATCGCGACCGCATAGCCGAGCGCGGCGACCATCAGCGCGATCACCGCACCAGCGAGCACGCGAAGCCAGATGGGTGCGGGCCTGGAAGGAGACGGAATCCGCGCCATCGACGGTCCTCCGAGATACCACGGGGTTGGACGCAGCCCGCGCCAGAACCCTACGCCAACTCCCCGTCGATTTCGAACCGTCGTGGCGAGCACGGAAGGCTCACCTTGATCGTGGCGAATGCCCCGCGGCGCCTGCGGTGGGACCGCGCGGATCGCCGAGAGGATCCTGCGGTCGACGCAAACTTCTCACGGGTTGGGAGGCGTGCCGTCCCACGCGTCGAAGCCCCCCGTCGAAGCCGCTACGGGAGGGGACGGGTGAGCCGACCTCGGCCGCGGTTCGCGGCGTGCGCTCGAACACGTCGACCCCGACAGGCGAGGATCGATCCGTTATCCAGCGGAATGCGCGGCCTGCGCCTCGACCCGCCGCGCGTACCAGGCGGGCGGCAGGAAGGCCAGGTACGAGCACGAGACGCTCGCGACGCCGGCGATGGCCGTCAGGACGAAGACGGCGGGAGAGACGCTCGCCGACAGCTCCGGGGCGTCCATCAGCGCGTAGGGCACGCTCGCCGTCCAGATCGCGAGGGCCGAGAAGACCGAGCCGACGCCCCACAACCCGAATCGGTTCACCACCATCGGGTCCGCGAAGCCCAGTGCCCGGCGCCGGCGCATCAGTGTCCAGTAGTGGAACGACTCGACGGCCATCCACACCGGGTAGCTCCAGATCACCAGGTACTCGCACGTCCAGGCGACGCTCCCCACGGTCTCGACACGGAACGAGCCGTGGGCGGCCTGCCAGCCGAGCCCGCCCCAGACCAGGGCCATGGCGGCCCCCGCCAGCGCGTGGGCCCAACGCTCCCCGGGATGGAAGACGCGTACGATGAAGAGGAGGAAGAACGTGACCCCCACGTCGTGCAGGGTCTTCCCGACGGCCGAGAGCCCGACGGCCAGGGCCGGGACGCTCGCCGGGTCGGTCACACCCACGCCGCCCCGGACGATCAGCGCGACGATCAGCGTGCCATAGCCCAGGACCGCGCTCCCGAGGATGGCGAGGCCGAGGAAGAGCTCCGGCTGCTGGCGGGTCCGGCGCGCCAACAGGATCAGCCGGGTCGAGACCACCGCCGATCCGAGCACGAAGACCAGAGTGGCCAGAAGGTGGAAGCTCTGGGCGAGCTGCATGACGAGAGTCCCCCCGCCGGGTCTATCGACCCGCCGGCGGGGCGGCTGAAGCGGTCCCCGCCCGGGGCGACTCTCTTCGCGGCTACTCCTCGGCCAGCTCGTCCAGGCGCGCCATGGTGTCCACGTAGCCATGGGCGAGCTCTTCCATCACCGTGCGCACGGACTTCACGTGGTTCATGCGGCCCACGATCTGGCCCACGAAGTAGTTCGCCAGCTGCTCCGCCCCGGGCGACTTGTGGGCGTAGCGCCGGATGCGCTCCTGGGCCTCGCGCACGAGCCGAGGCTGCAACGGCATCGGCAGTGGCTGGGGGTTCGACGGATCGTCCCAGGCGTCGGTCCAGGCGCTGCGAAGCTGGCGCGCGGGCTTGCCGGTGAGCGAGCGGCTGCGGACCGTGTCGCTGGACGTGGCCTGCAGGAACTTCTGCTTCACCACCGGATGCGTCTCGGCCTCCTCGGTGGTGAGCCAGATGGAGCCCATCCACACGCCCTGGGCGCCGAGGGCGAGGGCCGCGGTGACCTGGCGGCCGTCGCCGATGCCGCCGGCCGCCAGCACGGGCACCGGGTCGACGGCGTCGACCACCTCGGGGACGAGCACCATCGTCGAGACCTGGCCCGTGTGTCCGCCCGCCTCGTAGCCCTGAGCGACGACGATGTCGACGCCGGCCGCCACGTGCCGGCGGGCGTGCTCGACGGTGCCGGCCAGCGCGGCCACCTTCACGCCCTTCGCGCGGCCCTGCTCGATCATCCACTCCGGCGGCGGGCCGAGGGCGCTCGCGATCAGGCTGATGCGGTGCTCGAAGGCCAGCTCGATCACGTCGCGCTGCTTCTCGTAGCCGACGCTGAACTCGGGTCGCAGCTTCGTGCCTTCGGGCAGCGAGGGCACCCCGTGGCGATCGAGCAGCTCGTCGACGAAGCGGCGATGCTCCGCGGGAATGCGCTCGTCGAGCTGCGCCTCGTCGAAGCCGCCGCGGTCGCTGCCGACGAACTTGGCCGGCAGCAGCAGGTCGACCCCGTACGGCTTGCCGCCGACCTCCTTCTCGATCCACTCGAGCTCCATGCGCAGGTTGTCGGGCGAGTGTCCCGCCACCCCCAGCACGCCGAGACCGCCGGCCTTCGAGACCGCGGCCGCCACGTCGCGACAATGGGTGAACGCGAAGATGGGGAACTCGAGCCCCATCTCCTTCGCGAGCTTCGTCCTCATTCGATTCTCCTCTCTCCCGAGGGCTCCCGAAGGCCGCGCGTGCGGTACGGGACGCCGGCCCGGGGAGCCGCCGCTCAGGCGGCGGTCAATCCCTGCAGCACGGCCGCGCGACCGCGAAGCCACTCGGGCCCGCCCAGCAGATGGCGCGCCGCGCCGATCCGCTTGAACCAGAAGTGCAGGTTCTGCTCGTCGGTCCAGCCGATGCCGCCGTGCACCTGGGTGGCGACGCTGGCGATCTCGCGGCCGATCTCGGACACGTGGGCCAGCACGTGGCAGGCCAGCAGCGGTGCCTCGCCGGGAAGCGCGTCGAAGGCGTGCGCGGCGTACCAGAGCAGCGACCGCGCGGGCTCGAAGTCCGCCACCATCTCGGCGCACATGTGCTTGACCGCCTGGAACGAGCCGATCGACGCGGCCGAACTGCTTGCGCTGGCCCGCGTAGACGACGGCCTGCTCGATCATCGACTCGCAGGCGCCCAGCGTGTCCGCCGCCAGCGCGATGCGTCCCGCATCGAGCATGCGCTCGACGGCCGTGCCCGCGTTCTCGTAGACGATCTCGGGCAGGACGCCGTCGAGCTCGAGCTCGGCCGTGCAGCGCGTGGCGTCGATGGTCCGGAGCCGCGTGGTGGCGAGCCCCGGCCGCGCCGCCGCGCACGACGGCCAGCCGCTCGTCGGGAAGGGCGACCAGCACGAGGTCTGCCCCGCAGGCGTCGAGGGCCATCATCGCGCGGCCTCGCAGCCGACCGTTCTCGAGGACGACGCCCGCGTCCTCCCGGACCGAGAAGGTCTCGGTCGCCGCGACCGCGACCACGAGCTCGCCCGTCGCGATGCCGCCCAGCCAGGCCTCGGCTTCGGCGCCGCCCACCGCCCGCAGCGCGACCGGCGCCATCACGCCCGACGCCAGGAAGGCCGTCGGCGTGACCGCATGGCCCAGCGACCAGGCGACCAGAGCGGCGTCGAGCAGGCTGAGATCGCTGCCTCCCTGGGCTTCGGGGACGAGCACACCCGTCACCCCGAGCTCGGCGAGGGCGCTCCAGATGGCCCGGTCGTTGGGGCACGCAGCGCCGCGCAGCTCTCGCACCCGGGTGATCGGAACCTCCTCCGCGAGGAAGCTCGCGGACGGTCTGCTCCAGGAGCTGCTGGTCTTCCGAGAGGCCGAAATCCATGCTTGCCCTTCCTTCTCTTCGCGGGTGCGGCCGCCGCCCGTGCCGGGTCAGGAGGCCGTCGCGGCCTTCGGCTCGCGCGGCATGCCGAGCCCGCGCTCGGCGATGATGTTCTTCTGGATCTGCGCGGTGCCGCCCCCGATGATGAGCCCGAGGGAGAACATCGAGTGTGCCTGCCAGAAGCCGCGGTCCCGCTCGTACTTCGAGTGCTCGTAGAGCGCGCCGAGCTCGCCCATGACGTCGATGGCGAGGGACGCCATGTCGAAGTTGAGCTGGCAGTTCTGGAGCTTCACCACCAGGCCCGCCACCCCCGGCGACTCGTTCTTCAGGCTCGCCGTGAGCACCCGCATGCGCGTGGTGCTTCATGGCGAGCACGCGGCCCTGGAGCCGCATCAGGCGGTCGCGGTAGACGGGGCTCGCCATGGCGGGCACGCCGTTCACGGTCTCTTCGCGCATCAGCCTCATCAGCCGCAGCAGCAGGCCCTCGGCGTTGGCGTTGAGGCTGTTGCGCTCGTGCTTGAGGGTGGTGTTGGCGATCTTCCACCCCTCGCCGCGACGGCCGACGAGATTCGCCATGGGCACGCGAGCGTCCGTGAAGAAGACCTGGTTGAACGAATTCTCCCCGATGTCGCCGGCCATCGTGCGGAGGGGCTGCACCTCGAGGCCCGGGGTGTCCATGGGCACCAGCAGATAGGAGATGCCCTCGTGCTTCTTGGCTTCGGGCTCCGTGCGCACGAGCAGGAACATCATCTGCGCCTTGTCGGCGGTGCTCGTCCAGATCTTCTGGCCGTTGATGACGAAGTCGTCGCCGTCCTCCCGCGCCGCCGTCTGCAGGCTGGCGAGATCGCTGCCCGCACCGGGCTCCGAATAGCCCTGGCACCAGATGACCTCGCCGCGCATGGTCGGCCCGATCCAGCGCTTCTTCTGCTCCTCGGTTCCGTGCTGCAGCAAGCGTGGGCACCAGCATCGACGGCCCCTGGGCCATCATGCCGCGGGGCACGCCGGCGCGGTTGAACTCCTCGTCCATGATCACGGTCTCGAGCAGGTCCGGCTCGGCGCCGTAGCCGCCGTACGCCCTGCGGGATCGTGCGGGCCCAGTAGCCGTGCTCGATCAGCAGCGAGAGCCAGCGACTGCGGTCCGCCGACTTGCCCTCGGACAGCCCGAGCTCGGGCTTCTGGTGCTTGTGGTCGTCGAGGAAGGCGCGCACCTCGCGCCGGAACGCCTCGTACTTCTCACCGTATTCGAGATCCATCGGGCTTGCTCTCCTCGCAGCCTTCCTCGCTGCTCTCCCGAAAGGGGCCGGGCGGGCGCCTCAGGCGCCCCGGCGCTCGCCGGGCTTCGGCGGATCGGCGGGCCCGCCGGCGAAGCACTGGGCGATCGACATCCAGCGATTCGCGATGTCGCCCACCACCTCGAGGCGCGTGTCGGCGACGTTGCGTCCCTGGGTGACCACATGGCAGAAGTCCACCGCGCTCCCCGTGATGCGCTCCTCTTCGCTCGGCTCGTTCCACTCCCATACCGCACCCGAAGGCGCCTCGAGCCGGACGTAGGGCGGCGGACCGGGAACCTCGAGCCCGCGGTTCACGAAGGTCCAGCCGAAGGTCCGCATGCCGATCGCGGCGATGTTCTTGATGCGGTCGTCGTAGCGCCGGCGCACGCCCAGCAGGTCGTAGATCTCCTGGCCGTGCGCCCAGGTCTCCATGTAGCGGGCGGTGGTGAACATCCGCACGCCCATGTCGGGACCGAACCAGGGAAGCCGCCGCTTGGGATCCGATTCGCCCAGCAGCCGCGCCATCTCGTGGCAGGTCTCGTGCCAGCGGCCGAGCAGGTCCTTCGCGTCGAGGTCGCCGAACTCCTCCCGGGCGATCTCGCGATTGCCCTGCCCGGCGCCGAGCTTGCGGACGAGCTCGGCCCGCTTCTCGACGAAGGCGTCCTCGTCTTCGAGGGCCAGCAAGGACACGCGGTCGAAGTAGTGGAGGTGGGCGACCACGTCCCAGGGCGTCCAGCCCATGAAGCCGGTGGGGCGCTTCCAGTCCTCCTCGCCGAGGGTCTCGAGGAAGGCGCGCAGCGCGTCGGCCTCCGCCATGAGATCCAGGCTCTCCTGCAGCATCCCTTCTCCTTCCTTCTCTTCTCTCTTTCTCGATCCCGCGTGCCAGCCGGCCGACGCTAGAAGCCCAGCTGCTTGGCGAGGTAGTGGAGCATCGTCTCGTCCGAGCCGCCGCCGATGCTGACGAGGCGCGTGTCGACGAAGGCGCGCCCGGCCATGCTCTCCTTCATGTAGCCGTAGCCGCCGTGCAGCTGGATGCACTCGTCGGCCACCTGGCGCGCCACCCGGCAGCAGAAGAGCTTCGCCATCGAGATCAGCTGCGTAGCGTCGGCGCCCGCGACGCGCTGACGCACGCAGGCGTTCGTCAGCTCGCGGGCCGCCGTGATCTGGGTGAGCAGCTCCACCATCTTGAACTGGGTGTTCTGCATCTTCGAGAGCGGCTTGCCGAAGAGGACGCGCTCCTCGCACCAGCGCTTCGTCTCCTCCCACAGGTGGAGCGACCCCGCCAGGGTGCTCACGCAGGCGACCAGACGCTCGTCCTGGAACTGCATCATCTGCTGGTGGAAGCCGCGGCCGATCTCGCCGATGGTGTTCGCGACGGGCACCCGCACGTCCTCGAAGAAGAGCTGGCCGGTGTCCGAGCCCCAATTGCCGATCTTGTCCAGCAGCGTGTAGCGGAAGCCCGGAACGTCCGTGGGCACGACGATCTGCGAGAAGCCGCCGTAGCCCGCGTCGGGGTCGGTGACCGCCAGCAGGCACAGCCAGTCGGCCGTGGCGGCGTTCGTGATGTAGATCTTCGAGCCGTTGATCACCCACTCGTCGCCGTCGCGCACCGCCCGGGTCTTGATGCCCGCGACGTCGGAGCCGGCGTCGGGCTCGGTGACCGCGATGGCCGCCACCATCTCGCCCGCGATCGCCGGCGCGAGGTAGCGCTGCTTCAGCTCCTCGCTTCCGAACTCGGCCAGGGAGGGCGTCGCCATGTCGGTCTGCACGCTGATGCCCATGGTGACGCCGGCGTTGTCGGCGCGACCGAGCTCCTCGAAGAGCACCGCCGTGAACGACCAGTCGAGGCCGGCGCCGCCGTAGGCGGGGTCGTAGCGGAGCCCGAGCATGCCGAGGTCGCCCATCTGCTTGTAGAGGCTCTTGTCGATGCGGCCCAGGGCGTCGAACTCGCGCGCGCGCGGTCGAAGCTCCTGCTCGACGAACTTCCGCACGCTCTCGCGGAAGAGCTCGTGCTCGGGCGTGCCGTAGAGATCGCTGGAAGCATTGGACAAGGGGGACTCCCGGCGCCGGTTCAGACCGCGCGCAGCTCTTCGAGATACTCGGCCCGTTCGGCGTCGCTGGCGAACGGGAAGGTGCACAGGACCCGATCCACGAGACCGCCGAAGCGGGCCTTGAGGGTGGAAGCCACGGCCGCGGGCTCACACACGACGGCGAACTCCTCGAGCATGTCGTCGCCGATCCGCTCGCCCATGGCGTCCCACTCGCCCTGCTTCGAGAGCCGGTTGAGCTCGGTCTGCAGCTCGCCCCAGCCGTGCAGCTCGAGCACGCCTCGATAGGCCGGCGTCGAGCCGTAGAAGGCGAGCTGCTTCGCGACGCCCGAGCGCGCCGCCTCCCACTCCTTCTCGTCCTTGCCGGTCACCACGAAGGGCGGGTAGCAGACCTGGAACTGCTTGCGCGAGCGTCCCCCTTTCGCGAGGCCGCGCTCGACCGCCGGCAGGGTCACCTCCTTCAGGTAGCGCGCCGTGGTGAACGCGTGCACGATCATCCCGTCGGCCACCTCGCCCGCCACCTCGGTCATCTTCGGCCCCACCGCCGCCAGCACCACGGGCGGCGCGCCGTGGGGATTGTTCGTCGGCGTGAACATGGGCGTCATCAGCGTGTGGGTGTAGAAGTCGCCGCGGAAGTCGAGCTTCTCGCCCTGGTACCAGCAGCCCCAGATCGAGCGCATGGCCAGGATGAACTCTCGCATGCGCGCCGCGGGATGCGACCAGGGCATGCTGAAGCGCTTGGTGATGTGGGGCTTGATCTGCGAGCCGAGCCCCAGGATGAAGCGACCCTTCGAGAAGGCCTGCAGGTCGTTCGCGAGGTTCGCGACGATCATCGGGTTGCGCGAGAACGCCACGGCGATGGAGGTCATGAGCTCGATGCGTTCGGTGTGCTCGGCGGCCAGCAGCAGCGGCAGGAACGGGTCGCTGCTCATCTCCGCCGTGACGGCGCCGTCGAAGCCCTGCGCCTCGAGCGCCTTCGCCGCCTGGGGCACCTGGTCCAGCGCCCCCATCAGTCCCGCGTCGATCTTCATTTCGCAGCTCTCCTTCCTCTGGCCCTGGCGCTGGCCCTGGCTCTGGCTCGTGGGCTCTCGGTGCGGACGGTCATTCCTCGGCGGCCCAGGCAGGCTTGCGCTTGCCCAGGAAGGCCGCCATGCCCTCGGCGGCCTCGGGGCCGCGGAACAGCTCGCCCGAGAGCTTCGCGGTGAACGCGAACGCCTCGCTGGTGGGCATGTCCGGCACCTCGTAGACGAGACGCTTGGCGGCAGCGAGGGCGTTGGGGCCTCCGGCGCGGATGTCCGCCAGCACCTCTTCCACCGCGTCGTCGAGCTCGTCGGCGGGTACCGCGCGGCTGATCAGGCCGAGCTCGGCGGCGCGCGTCGCGGGAAAGCGGTTGCCGCGCAGGAAGGCCTCGAGCGCTTCGCCCCGTCGCATCTTGGGCAGGCAGACGACGGAGATGATCGCGGGAGCCACCCCGAGACGCACCTCGGTGAAGCCGAACTTCACCTCGGCCGCCGCGATCGAGACGTCGCACACCGAGGCGAGGCCGTTGCCACCGCCCAGCACGTGGCCCGCGATCCGCGCCACCACCGGGGTGGGCGAGACCTGGATCTCGTGGAGCAGCGTCTCGAAGCCGCCCGAGCCGGGCGCGCTCGCACCCGCGCTGCCGCCGGCCGCCGGCGCGGATCGCTCCTTCAGGTTGGCGCCGGCGCAGAAGACCGTGCCCTCGTTCGTCACCACCAGGGCGCGGACGTCGGGATCGGCGTTGGCCGCGGCGAGGGCGTCGCGCAGGCCCTGCACCAGACCCGCCCCGAGCGCGTTGCGGCTCTCCACGTCGGCGAGGGTCGCCGTCATCACACCGGCGGACGTCTCGACCTTCACCTGGCTCATGGGGGGCTCCTGTCGGGTCGGAAGAGTCGGCTGGGAACTAGAGGAAGAGGTAGGGAGGGAGGATACGTCGGGACGGATGGGTAATTTCGGTTGCACTGTATTACCCCACGTGTTACCTAGCCGTCAACCCGTCTCCGGAATGGAAGGATCATGCGACCCACCCTGCTCGCACCGCCCCTCCCCTCGAGCCTCGACGCCCGCGATCCCCGAGTTCGAGGAGAACCGCCGGCGCCATGCTGGAGAAGCTGGCCGAGATCGACCGGCTGCTCGACGAGGCCGAGGCCGGCGGCGGCCCGAAGGCCCACGAGCGCCTGCGCGAGCCGCGGCAAGCTGCCCGGTCCGCGAGCGCATCGCCCTGGCCCTCGACCCCGACAGCCCCTTCCTCGAGATCAGCCCGCTGGCCGCCTACGACTCCGACTACACGATCGGCGGCGGCGCGGTGCTGGGCATCGGCGTCATCGCGGGCGTCGAGTGCGTGATCTTCGCCAACGACCCCACGGTGCTCGGCGGCGCCCTCACGCCCTACGTGAGCAAGAAGTGGATGCGCGCCCTCGAGATCGCCCGCGACAACCGCATCCCCTACGTGTAGTTCGTCGAGTCGGCGGGCGCCGACCTGCGCGTCCAGACGGGCGACGGGGAGGGCGGCGGAAGACGCCGGGCGCGAACCGAGCACTTCGCCGAGACCGGCCGCTTCTTCTACGAGATGATCGAGCTCTCGAAGCTCGAGATCCCGACGGTCTGCGTGGTCTTCGGCTCCTCCACGGCCGGCGGCGCCTACCAGCCCGGCATGTCCGACTACAACATCGTGATCAAGGAGCAGTCGAAGATCTTCCTGGCCGGTCCGCCGCTGGTGAAGATGGCGACCGGCGAGGACTCCGACGACGAGACCCTGGGCGGCGCGCAGATGCACGCCGAGATCTCGGGGCTCGGCGAGTACCTGGCCGAGGACGAGACGGACGCCCTGCGCCTGTGCCGCGAGGTGGTCTCGCACCTGAACTGGCGCAAGCCCGGGCCCGCCGCCGAGCCTGGCGCGCCGACGCGCCCGTCCACGATCCCGAGGAGCTGCTGGGCCTCGTGAGCCCGGACCTGCGCCGCCCGGTCGACGTCCGCGAGGTGATCGCGCGCGTCGTCGACGGCTCGCGCTTCGAGGAGTTCAAGCCGCGCTACGGCGCCGACGCTGGTCTGCGGCTGGTCGTCCGATCCACGGCTACCCGGTCGGCATCCTCGGCAACAACGGCGTGATCTACCCCGAGTCCGCCGAGAAGGCCGCGCACTTCATCCAGCTCTGCAACCAGATCGACGTGCCGCTGCTCTTCCTGCAGAACCTCACGGGCTTCGTGGTGGGCCGCGACTTCGAGCAGGCGGGCATCATCAAGAAGGGCTCGCAGATGATCAACGCCGTCTCGAACTCGACGGTGCCGCACCTGACGGTGATCTTCGGCGCCTCCTACGGCGCCGGCACCTACGCGATGTCCGGCCGCGCCTTCAACAACCGCTTCACCTTCATCTGGCCCACGCGCGAAGATCGCCGTGATGGGCGCCGCAAGCAGATCGCCGGCGTGATGTCGATCGTGCGCCGGGGCCAGGCCGCGCGGAAGGGCGAGCCCTTCGACGAGGAGGCGGACGCGAAGATCGTCGCCGCCGTCGAGGCGATCCAGGAGAAGGGCTCCCTCGCCCTGGAGGCGACCGGCGCCATCAGCGACGACGGCATCATCGATCCGCGCGACACGCGCACGGTGCTCGGGATCTGCCTCTCGGTCGTGCGCAACAAGCCCGATCGAGGGCGCCGACGGCTACGGAGTGTTCCGGCTGTGAGCTTCCACGACCCTGCTCGTCGCGAACCGGGGCGAGATCGCCCGCCGCGTCATCCGCAGCGCCCGGAGCATGGGCCTGCGCTGCGTGGCGGTCTACGTCGACGCCGACGCCGGCGCGCCCTTCGTGGCGCGAAGCCGACGAAGCCGTGCGCCTGCCCGGCTCCTATCTCGACGGGAAGGCGATCCTCGACGCGGCCCGCACAGACCGGCGCCGGCGCCCTCCACCCCGGCTACGGCTTCCTGTCGGAGAACGCGGGCTTCGCCGCGCGACGTCGCTGGCCGCGGGGCTCGTCTGGGTCGGGCCCTCGCCCGAGGTGATCGAGCGCATGGGCGACAAGATCGCCGCCAAGAAGCTCGGCGCGTGGAGACCGGGAGTCCCGACCCTGCCGGGCAGCGAGGACCCCGGCGACGCCGGCTGCCGTGGGCTTCCCGCTGCTGGTGAAGGCGGCGGCCGGCGGCGGCGGCAAGGGCATGCGCATCGTCGCCGTCGCCGCGGAGGTCTCGCCGAGGCCGTGGCCGCCGCGCGGCGCGAGGCGAAGAGCGGCTTCGGCGACGACCGCGTCTTCCTCGAGCGCTACGTCCCGCGCTGCCGCCACGTCGAGATCCAGATCCTGGGCGACGCCCACGGCGGCCTCGTGCACCTCGGCGAGCGCGAGTGCTCGATCCAGCGGCGCCACCAGAAGATCGTCGAGGAGTCGCCCTCGCCGCGGGTCGACGCCGACGCTGCGCGCCGAGATGGGCGACGCGGCCGCTCCGCCTCGCCCGCGCGCTGGGCTACGAGTCCGCGGGCACGGTCGAGTTCCTGCTCGACGACGAGACGGGCGAGTTCTTCTTCCTCGAGGTGAACACCCGCCTGCAGGTCGAGCATCCCGGTCACCGAGGCCGTCACCGGCATCGACCTCGTGCGCGAGCAGCTCCGCATCGCCGCGGGCGAGCCCCTGGGCTACGAGCAGGCCGACATCGGCTTTCGCGGACGCGGCGATCGAGGCGCGCCTCTACGCCGAGAGCCCCGGCGACGACTTCCTGCCCGCCACCGGCACGCTCGCCGCCTTCGAGCCGGCCGCCGACGCCGGCGGTGCGCTGGGACGCGGGCGTCGAGGCGGGCTCGGTGGTGGGCACGCGACTTCGACCCGATGCTCGCCAAGGTGATCGCCCACGCGCCCGACGCGCGCCGAGGCGGCGGGCCGCCTGGCCCTGGCCCTCGAGCGGGCTGCACCTCGGCGGGGTCACCACGAACCGCGACTTCCTGGCCGCCGCCCTGCGGTCGGAGGCCTTCCTCGCCGGCGACACGACGACCGACTTCATCGAGCGCGTCGCACCATCGCGCGGTGCTCGACCTCGACGCCTCGGAGCTCGAGCTGCGAGGCGCGCACGGCGGCGCTCTTCCTGCAGGCCGCGAACCGCGCCGCCGCGGGCGCGCTGCGGGAGATCCCCAGCGGCTGGCGCAACGCTCGCCTGCCCCTGCAGCGGGTCGTCCTACGCCACGGCGAGACGGAGCTGGTCGTGCGCTACCAGAGCGCAGCGCGACGGCGGCTTCCGCTTCGAGGACGGGACCCGCGCGCGCGTCCACGCCTGGACGCCCGACGAGATCGACGTCGAGATCGGCGGCCGACGGCGCCGCGCCCGGGTCACCCGGCGCGGCGACGCGATCCTCGTGTCCAGGTCCGCGCGGCGACGTCGAGCTCGTCGTGTCGCCGCGCTTCGAGCCGCCCCGGGCGCGAGCTGGGCTCGGGCGGTCTGGTGGCGCCGATGCCCGGCAAGGTGATCGACGTGCGCGTCGCCGTGGGCGACCGCGGTACGCGCGGGCGACACGCTGGTGGTGCTCGAGGCCATGAAGATGGAGCACCCGATGAAGGCGGCCGCGGACGGCGTCGTCGCCGAGGTGCGCGTCGCCCTGGGCGAGCAGGTCGAGAACGGCACCCTGCTGCTGGCGCTCGAGCCTCCGACGAGGAGCCCGCCGGAAGCCGGCAGCCGAAAAGGGAGAAGCGTGATGGCCGAACCCGATCCGCATCGCCAACTGCTCGGGCTTCTTCGGAGATCGCCTCTCGGCGGCGAAGGAGATGGTCGAGGGCGGCCCCATCGACGTCCTGACCGGCGACTGGCTCGCCGAGCTCACCATGCTGATCCTGGCCCGCACGCGGCTCAAGCGGCCGGGCGGCGGCTACGCCCACACCTTCGTCAGCCAGATGGAGGAGGTGATGGGCACCTGCCTCGAGCGGGGCATCAAGGTGGTCTCGAACGCGGGCGGCCTCGATCCCGACGGCTGCGCCGAGGCGGTCGCCGAGGTGGCGAGCCGAGCTCGGCCTGTCATCCGAAGATCGCCTACGTGCGCGGCGACGACCTGATGCCGCGGCATGCCGGAGCTGATCGGCCCGCAACCAGCTCACCCACTTCGAGACCGGCGAGCCCATCAAGGACGTCTCGCGCTTCCTCACCGCCAACGCCTACCTCGGCTGCTGGGGCATCGTCGACGCCCTCGAGCGCGGCGCCGACATCGTGATCACCGGACGCGTGACCGACGCCGCGGTGGTGTGCGGCCCGGCGGCCTGGCACCACGGCTGGTCGCGCGACGACTTGGACGCGCTCGCGGGCGCCGTCGCCGCCGGCCACGTGATCGAGTGCGGCACCCAGGCGACCGGCGGCAACTACTCGTTCTTCACGCGAGGTGCCGGGCATGGAGCGGGTCGGCTTCCCGTGGGCCGAGGTCGCCGCGGACGGCTCCTCGGTGATCGGCAAGCACGACGGCACCGGCGGCGAGGTCTCGATCGGCACGATCACGTCGCAGCTCCTCTACGAGATCGGCGGCGCCCGAGTACTTCGGGCCCGACGTCACCACGCGCTTCGACACCATCCAGCTCGAGCAGGTGGCGCCGGACCGGGTGCGCATGCACGGCATCCAGGGCGAGCCGCCGACGCCGCACCCTCAAGGTCTGCATGAACCGCTCGGGCGGCTTCCGCAACGACATGAGCGTCTGCCTCACCGGGCCTCGACATCGAGGAGAAGGCGAAGCTGGTCGAGGACGCCTTCTGGGCGGCGCTGCCCCTACGGCGCCCGGCGACTTCGCAGCAGGTGACGACGCGGCTCATGCGCACCGACAAGCCCGACCCCGCGACCAACGAGGAGGCGGTCGCCATCCTGCGCATCAGCGTGAAGGATCCCGACGAGAAGAAGGTCGGACGCGCGTTCTCGAACGCGGTGACCGAGCTCGCCCTGGCGACCATCCCCGGCTTCTTCGGCGTGGGCGGCGGTCCCTCGGCGGGCCGCCCGTTCGGCGTCTACGAGCCGGCGCTCGTGCCCGCGGACACCGTGCCCCAGGAGGTGGTGCTGCTCGGCGGCGAGACCCGGCGCGTGGAGTCGCGTGATCCCGACGGCGCCGGCGCACGATCCGGCCGGCCGCCGAGCCCGACGCGCCAAGGCGCCCGCCGGCGCCACGCGGCGCGCGCCGCTCGGCACGCGTCTTCGGCGCCCGCTCCGGCGACAAGGGCGGCAACGCGAACCTGGGCGTCTTCGCCCGCAGCGACGAGGCCTGGGCCTGGCTCGACGGGTTCCTCACGCGTGGAGCGGCTGCGCGAGCTGCTGCCCGAGGTGGCAGACCCTGGCGATCGATCGCCACCGCCTGCCCGCGCTCCGCAGCCTCAACTTCGTGATCCACGGGCTGCTCGAGGAGGGCGTCGCGGCCGCCGACGCGCCAGGACCCGCAGGCGAAGAGCCTGGGCGAGTGGCTGCGGGCGCGGGTCGTCGAGATGCCCGAGGCGCTGCTGCCTTGAGCGTGCCCACGTCGTCGCGGAAGCCGAGCGCGCCCGCCGCATGCGCTTTCCGGGCGTGCGCGCGCCGCAAGCCGCTGCTCGCGCCCGAGACCGAGCGCGGTCTCACCGTCCGCCAACGCGAGATGCTCGACGACCTCGAGGCGCTGCTCACCGGCGAGAAGCTCCCCGAGCTCACCATGGCCCAGATCGCGGCCGAGATGAACTGCTCGCTGCGCACGCTCTACGGCATCGCGCCGAGCAAGGACGAGCTCATCCTCACCCTCGTGGATCGGCGCCTGCACCGCATCGGGCGCGCCGCGTCGAGCGCCCTCGATCCGGCCATGGCGCCCCTGGACGCGCTGCGCACCTATCTCGCCAACGCCCACGAGGCCGTGCAGCCCGAGACCGGTGCCCTGTCCCGGGTGTTCGCCGACGTCCCCGGCGCCCAGCGCCTGCTCGACGCCCACGAGGCCTACGTGGTCGTCGGTCACCCAGAGCCTGCTCGACCGCGCCGTCGCGAGCGGCGACATCCAGCCCGTCGACACGGCCGCCGTCGCCCACGTGCTCGGCGGCCTCGGACGCGAGTTCGCGCGATCCCGAGGTCGCCGCCCTGGCCGACCAGCCCCCCAAGGCCACCGCCGACGCCCTCGCCGAGATCATCCTGCGCGGCCTCGAGCGCGCTCAGGAGCGCTCGTAGCGCCAGCCGCTCGGCCGCCATGCGCAGGCGATGGCGCGGGCCGGGCTTCGCGGCGTCGCTCTCCGCGTAGCCCGCGTCGCCGTGCCAGAGCGCGACGGGCCCGCTCTCCTCGACGCAGATGCGCGTCTCGAAGCGCTCGGGGGCTCGCGCGCGCACGGCCGCGAGCGCCTCGTCGACGGAGGGCCAGCGCGACAGCTCGAAGAGGCTCACGAAGGTGGGCGGCGCGATCTCGATCTCTCCCGGCTTCGCGACGCGTAAGGGCCTCTGCCGGGCGACATCCAGGCGTGCTCGTGGATCTCGCCCTGGTCGATCACCACCTCGTCGCCGGGCGCGACCGCCAGGAAGAACCAGGTGAGGTAGCGCCGCGGTGTGATCGGCGGCGGCGTCCAGTGGGAGAACGGGACCAGCGCCTCGGGCTCGACCACCAGGGCCGATTCCTCCTGGGCCTCGCGCGCTGCGGCGCGGCGGGCGGCGCCGAGGTCGTCGTCCGGTTCGAGACCGGCGCGGTCGGCCGGGTCGACCCGTCCACCCGGGAACACCCACATCCCCCCGAACGCGATCTTCGAGTTCTTACGGAGCATCAGCGTCTCGAGACCGGCGCGGGCGTCGCGCACCAGGATCACCGTCGAGGCGGCCACCGGCGCACTGCCCACGCGGCCCTGCTTCGCCAGCTTCGCGAGCTGATCGGCGTGGGTCTCGGTTGCCATGCCGAGAGGATCCCCCGCAACCGCCGGGTCCGCAACGATGGAACCGGCCCCTGGTGCTGGCCGGTCTGGTCGGAGACACTCGCTGCGGGTCTCGGGCGCGCCCAACGAGAGGAGCCTGCATGCCCCCGTCGGATCTCGCCCTGTTCCGCGCCTTTCCGCGGCTTCGGGACGCGCTGCCGCGTCATCCGCTGATCGAGGTCCCGACGCCCGTCGAGACGCTCGCGCTCGACGGCATTTCCACCCCCGACCTGTACGTGAAGCGTGACGAGGCCAGCGCGAAGACCTACGGCGGCAACAAGCCCCGCAAGCTCGAGTTCCTGCTCGGCGCGGCGCTCGCACGCGGAAGCCGCCGGCTCGTGACCGTCGGCGGCCTGGGCTCGAACCACGCCCTCGCGACGACGATCCACGGCGCCGCAGCGGGGCTCGCCACCACGCTCGTCCTGATCGACCAGCCCCTCTGCGACGCGGTGCACGAGCGGCTGATGCTCGACGCGGCGTGGGGCGCCGAGCTCGTATACGGACGCAACGTGCCCGGCGCCGCCCTGCAGGTCGCGCGCGTGCTCGCGCGCTCGACGCTTCGCGGCGAGCGGCCGACCTGGATCCCCATGGGAGGCTCGTCGCCCCTGGGCACGGTGGGCTTCGTGTCTGCGGCCTTCGAGCTGGCCGAGCAGGTGCAAGCGGGTGTGCTGCCGGAGCCCGCCGAGATCTACGTGCCGGTGGGCACGGCCGGCACGCAGGTCGGCCTGCAGCTCGGGGCGCGACTGGCTGGGCTCCGAAGCCGGGTGATGGGTGTCCTCGTCACCGACATCCTGCCGCCGAGCCCGGCGCGCATGCTGCGCAGCGCGCGATCCACGCTGTCGCTGCTTCGACGCGCCGACGCGTCGATCCCCGACCTCCGCATGCGCAAGGCCGACTTCGTGCTGCTGAAGGACCAGCTGGGACCGGGCTACGGCGCACCCAGCGAGGCCGGACTCGCGGCGATCGAGACGGCGGCTGCCGCCGGCCTGCGGCTGGATGCGACCTACAGCGGCAAGTGCCTGGCCGCTCTTCTCGCCCGTGCGGCAGCGGGCACCGCACCCAGCGGACCGCGGCTCTTCTGGAACACCTACGACGCGACCGACCCCGGCAGCCGCGCCCCGCGAACACCCGACCGCTCGCTCCTGCCGGCGTCCTTTCGCCGCGTGCTCGAGGGCGCCTGAAGGGCCGCGCACCGCGACGCGCGAAGCCCCCTCACCACGTCGCGACGGTCCTCCTTCGACGGACGTGGAAGACGACGTCGCGTCGTTCCGAATCGAGGCCCGCGGGCGTGGTACCCTGGAGATCGAGGCCGGGAGGACGACGTCATGGACCTGAGCCGCGAGCGCCTGTTGGACGCCTACCGCAAGATGCGGACGATCCGGGGATTCGAGGAGAAGCTGGGTGAGCTGGTGGCAGCCGGGAAGATGGGGGGCTTCATGCACCTCTATCTCGGCGAAGAGGCGGTCGCCGTCGGCGTGTGCGCCCACCTGGGCCGGGCGGACACGGTCGCCTCCACCCACCGCGGCCACGGGCACTGCATCGCCAAGGGCGTCGACGTCGCGGGGATGATGGCCGAGCTCTTCGGACGGGCGACGGGCCTCTGCCGGGGGCGAGGCGGCTCGATGCACATCGCCGACGTGGACAAGGGCATGCTCGGGGCGAACGGGATCGTGGGCGCCGGCATCCCTCTCGCAACCGGCGCGGCTCTCACCGCCAGGATGAAGCGGACGGGCGGGGTCGCCGTCGCGTTCTTCGGCGACGGCGCGTCGAACCAGGGCGCCTTCCACGAATCGCTCAACATGGCGGCGAACTGGAAGCTCCCGGCCCTCTACGTCGTCGAGAACAACGGCTTCGGGGAGTTCACGCCGACGGATTTCGTGGTGCCGGTGAAGGACATCGCGGTGCGCGCCGGGTCGTACGCGATGAAGAGCTGGATCGCCGACGGCATGGACTTCTTCGACGTCTACGAGAAGGCGGGCCTGGCGATCGAGCACTGTCGCAGCGGCCGAGGCCCGGTGCTGCTCGAGTGCAAGACCTACCGCTTCGCCGGACACTTCGTCGGGGATTCGCTGGTGTACCGCTCGAAGCAGGAGGCCGAGGACTGGATCCAGAATCGCGATCCGCTGGAGCTCTTCGAGAGCCATGTCGTGGAGGCCGAGCTCGTGGATGCGGACGACCTGCGACGCATCGACCTGCTGGTGCAGGAGGAGCTTCGGGCCGCGGTCGAATCCGCCGAGGCGGCTCCCTTGCCGGACCCGAGCGAGCTGCTCCGCGACGTCTACGTCGAGGAATCGCCGCCGACCGGAGCGGGGGGTGGCCGATGACCCGGGTGCTCTCCTTCGGCAAGGCGGTCAACGAGGCGATCCACATCGCGATGGAGACCGATCCCGACGTCATCCTGATGGGTGAGGACGTGGCGGGGGGCGGTCGTCGCGACGGCGAGGGCCTCGAGGAGATGGGCGGCGTGCTCGGGACGACGAAGGGGCTGGTGAAGTCGTTTCCCGACCGGGTGCTCGACACCCCCATCAGCGAGATGGGGATCCTCGGCACGGCGGTGGGGGCGGCCGCCACCGGGCTGCGACCGGTCGTCGAGCTGATGTTCATCGACTTCCTCGGAACCTGCCTCGACCCGCTCCTCAACCAGGCCGCCAAGCTCCGCTACATGTTCGGCGGCAAGGCCCGCATTCCGCTCACGGTGCGTACCGTGTGCGGCGCCGGCATGCAGGCGGCGGCCCAGCACAGCCAGTCGCTCTACTGGATGACGACGGGCATCCCCGGCCTCAAGACCGTGATCCCGTCGAACCCCGCCGACGCCAAGGGGCTCCTCCTCGCGGCGATCCGAGACGACAACCCGGTGATCTTCTGCGAGGCGAAGCTCGTGCTCGGCACCACCGGCGACGTGCCCGAGGGCGACTACGAGGTGCCGATCGGCAAGGCGTCGCGGGTTCGCGAAGGAGGCGACGTCTCGCTGATCGGCTTCGGCGGCACCGTGGGCATCTGTCTGGAGGCCGCGCAGCAGCTGGCCGCCGAGGGCATCGAGGCGGACGTGCTCGACCTGCGCTCGCTGCAGCCGCTCGACGAGACGGCCATCCTCGAGACGCTCGCGAAGACCGGGCGCGTCGTCGTCGTGGACGAGAGCACCCCGCGTTGCTCGATCGCGAGCGACGTCGCGGCACTCTGCGTCGACCAGGGCTTCGACCTGCTGCAGACCCCCGTCCGACGCGTGACGGCGCCCCATAGCCCGGTGCCCTTCAGCCGCGTGCTCGAGCAGGCGTTCATCCCCTCGGCGGCGAAGGTCGTCGAGGCGGTTCGCTCCCAGGACTGAGGGCCGGAATGGCGGCCACCGCGATCGTGATGCCGCGTCTCGGCATGACGATGGAGGAGGGAACGGTCGTCGAGTGGCCGGTTGCGACGGGCGGCCCCGTCTCGAAGGGGGCGACCGTGCTCGTGATCGAGAGCGAGAAGGCCGAGTCGGAGATCGAGGCGACGGCGAGCGGCGTCCTTCGTCACGTCTTCGTTCTTCCCGGGCAGACGGTGGCCTGTGGCACGCTGCTCGCCGCCATCACCGACGCCCCCGACGAGCCCTTCGACGCGGATTCGTTCGCGGCGACCTTCGCGCCGCCGGAGCCGCCGCGCGCGGAGGGCCCGCGTCCCGAGGTGCGGGAGCGGGAGAAGAAGGGAGGAGAGCCTGGCCGCGCGCGCGGCTCCGGCGAGCGCCGACCCGTGGCGCCGGCCGCGCGCGCGCTCGCCAAGAAGCACGGCGTCGCGCTCGAGCGCGTGGCCGGCACCGGACCGAACGGCCGTGTCACGCTGCAGGACGTCGAGTCGTTCCTCGCCGCCCGGGAGCGCCTCGTCGTGGTCGAGGACGGCGTCGCGCTCGAAGTGCTGCGCGCGGCGCGCAGCTCGGAGGCGGGGGCCGAAGCACGAGCCGACCCCGTGGTGCTCCTCCCCGGCTTCGGCAGCGACGCCTCTTCGTTCGCGCTGGTCGTTCCCACCCTCGCGAAGGACTTCGACGTCCTGTGCGTGAACCCCCGCGGCATCGGCGCCTCCGACGCGCCCGATCTCGACGTCTACGAGGTCGGACGCGCAGCCGACGACGTCGCCGCGGTGCTCGAGGCGCCGGCCCACGTCGTGGGAGCGAGCCTGGGCGCGGCGACCGCCGTCGAGCTCGCCCTGCGGCACCCGGCGAAGATCCGGTCGCTCTGCCTGATCACGCCCTTCGCGTCCGCCACGCCGCGGCTGCTCGCGTTCGCGCGCGCCTGGCAGCGGGTCGCCGCGGAGGCCACGCCGGAGACCGTGGCGCTCTTCCTCGCCCCGTGGCTCTTCGGCGACGCTCTGCTCGCCGACGAGGCGCGTCGCGCGCGCACCCTGCGCGGCCTGGCGGAAAGTGCGCGGCGTGCGAACCCCGAGACCCTGGCCCGTGCGGCGGCGGGAATGGCGGCCTGGTCCGGCTCCCGAGAGTCCGATCTGCCGCGGATCGACGTACCGACGTTGGTGCTGGCGGCCGGCGCGGACCTGCTGACGCCCGATGCGCGCACCCTCGCCGAGAGGATTCCCGGCTCCGAGTGCCAGGTCGTGCCGGGCTGCGGCCATGCCCTCGCGATCGAGGCTCCGGAAGCGGTGGTCCAGCGGGTGCTCGCCCACGCGCGCGCGGTATCGACGGAGCGAACACCCTCTCGGGTCGCGCCATCCACGGATCCGGAAGTCGACCCGTGAGGTGAACCCCGAGGTGCCCGCCCCGGTACGCCTACGGGGATGGGGCCGAGCTCGCGGCCTTCCTCGCAGCGCGCTCGCGCGCCAGGCGACGGCCGAGGGCGACGGACGCGAGGACGAATCCGACGAGGGCCAGCGGATGGCCCACGAACATGAAGTAGATGGCGCTCCGCCCCGTTGGATGGAGCGCCACCCAGATCAGGAGAATCTGGGACGCGATCACCAGGATCGCGGCGATCCGGGCCATCATTTCGAGGTCTCCGAGGTCTCCGAGGTCTCGAAGGCCTGCCAGGCCGCCGGGCCCTCGAGCGCCTGGGGCGGATGGGGAGCCGGGTGACACAGACCCACGCAGCCGATCTGCCCGGACAGCAGCATCTGCTGGAGGTTGGGATCCTGGTGGGCCTTCTGGGCCTGGAACGGTGCCGCCTGCGCGTGGCAGTCGAGACACGAGGAAATGTCGAACGCGCCCACCTTCTTGAGGGGGTACTCGTAGTCGCCCGTCACGGTGTGGATCATGTGCCGGATCCCCGCGAACTTGGCCTTCGCATCCCCCCAGAAGCCATAGCCACCGTGGCAGCGATAGCAGGCGGAGTCGTGGGGGACGGCACCGCTGCGGTAGTGCTTGCTCGAAAGGAAGGACGTGTCGGCGCGCATGGCCGCGACGAGGGGAGCCATGGGCTCGTGACAGGAGCCGCAGAACTCGACGCGCTTCGACTCCTGGAGCAGGTGCATGTTGCCCAACGCATAGCCGAAGAGCGGCAGCAGCAGCAGACCCGAGTAGCTGAGCGCGTCGGGCAGGCGGCCCCGCACGACGGCGACCAGCGCCGCGGCGATCACCACTCCGGCGAGGATGGCGATGAGCAGCCCGATGCGGTCGGGCTCGTGCGGAGGAATGAAAAGCGGACCCAGCTCTCCCATCGACAGTCGCAGCCCCTGTGATTCGTAGGGGACGCAGCCTGCCCCAAGCGCACCCCGGGCGCAAGCTCCAACCGGCAGCGCGAGCGCACTCGAACGGGGCCCCAGGACGAGCGTGTGGCTCTTGCCCTGCACCCGCGCCGAGCGCTTCGCCGCACATCGGACGGGGGGCAGACTCGTCGGCGACCGGGCCGCTAGCTGACGAATCCGCAGGATTCGCTTGCGGCGGAAGCGCGACGCAAGACTTCGTCCTGGGTCGCGCTCCTAGTCGCTGCGAGGACCGCCGATGGGACGACTACGGATCTTCAGCGCGAGGCCGATCAGCACCAGGACGATCGCGACCAGCGACAGGGCCAATCCCCGGCGGCGCCCCTCCAGCTCCTCCAGGGCCACCCGGGCGCCATCGCTCGCGAGGCGCGCGTGCTCGATCCCCTCAGCGTGCTCCTTCGCGAAATCGCTCTCGGGGTCGATCCGGAATTCGTGGAGCAACGCGTGCTGCGCGATCAACGAATCGATCGCGGCATCCAGCTCGGTCGCCGCGTCCTGTACCTCCACACCCCGACGCCGTGCATAGAGCAGCGCCCGCTCGGTCCGTCCGACGAGTGACGTCAGCTCGCTGATCCGCTGGATCTGCCCGCTCGCCACCCGGGCGCCGGTACCCGGCTTGCCCTCCCCGGCGACCACCGGGTGACAGTCCGTGCAGCGGACGACGCGGCCTTCCGCGGGCTTGCCCGTCGCCGGATCTTCGTACGTATAGGTGGTCCCGCGGATTCGGAAGCGTTCCAGGAGCTTTGCGAAGGCGGGCTTCAAGACGGGGCTCTGGCCTTTGGCGCTCAGCATGTGCGCGGGCAGCTCGACGGCCCGGTCCAGGAGCCAGTCGAAGAGCTCTTCCCCCGAGAGGCCGGGAGCCTCCTGCAGCAGGCGGTCCCGCTCCTTCCGGTAGTGCTCTCGGATCGCGAGGGGCTCGGGCGGCTCACCATCGACCGGGTCGCGTTCGAGGTGACAGAAGAGGCAAGGGTACGGCGGGAGCGGAGCGAGGGAAGCCAGGCCGGGGCGCACGATCAGGTGGTTCCCGTGACACGTCTCACACTCGGCAAAATGGCGCAGCTCGACCTTGGCCTGGGGCTGGGGGGCCGGGTGGCAGAGTGCACAGCCGAGCGCGCCCGCGCTCGGCATGAACATCTTCTCGTGATTCTCGAACCCGACCTTCTTGTCGCTCTCCCGGAACAGGGAGGCCTCGCGGGCATGACAGCGACCGCATACGAACACCAGCGAGCCCACGCCCGGAGGCGTCGCGCCGTGATCGCCGTGGCAGTCGTTGCAGGTGGGCGCCGCGTAGTCGCCACCCCGGAGAAGCGCGTCTCCGTGCACGCTCTGCCGCCACAGCTCCGCCTGCCCCACCGGGAGCGGAGCTCCTGCATCGGTCTTGTAGCCCGCCATGCGTGTCGCATCGGAGTGGCAACGGCCGCAGGTGTCGGCAACCCGAGTGGGATGTACGGGGGAATCGGGCTCGTCGGTCTTCTGAATGCCGTGCACACCGTGACAGTCCACGCAGGTCGCCACGTTCGGGTCGCCCTGCTCGAGCGCGATCCCGTGGCGGCTCGTGCGGTACTCCTGCTCCTGGTCGGTGCGGAGATCCCGCCGGTAGCGCTTCATGTACTCGGGGTGCGAGTGGCAGTGGCCGCAGAAGGCGGGGATCTCCTGCCGCGTGGGTACGCCGTGGTATGGATTCGCGGCGAAATCTCCGGACTTCGCGGCCCGTGCGTCTCCGGCGACCGACGGGTCGGGATTTCCGCCGTGACAGTCGTGGCAGGAGAGGCCCGCCTCCGCATGCACGCCCGCCGAGAATCCCTCGACCAGCTTGGCTCCCCTCGGCCCCTCGAGCCCCTCATGGCACGTCACGCACGAGCTGCTCTGGGCCCCCGCGCGCGCGGCGAGGGTCAACACCGCACAGGCCAGGAGCGCAGCCGACAGCGTTCCCCTCATCCGTTCCCTGCCCGACGCGAGCCTGCAGTGACGATGCGGAGCACCGCCAACACGGCCGCCATCGCGAACACCGCGTAGACGGGAACCCACGACCGGTATCCCCACGCCGTCATGCCGACCGCGTAGACCACGGCCAGGACGCCCGCGACGGTGAACCCCGAGAATGCACTCCGCTCTGCGCGACGGTCCAGGAACGGAACCAGCAGCACGAGCACTCCGACCGCCCCGAAGAGCAGGATCGGAATCGCCTCGTACTCGATACCGGCGACCTCCCCCCCCGGCACGAGCTTGAGGGTCTCGAACATGAAGACGAAGTACCACTCCGGCCGGATGTTCGCGAAGGCGGGCGCGAAGGGATCTGCCTTCTCGCCGAGCTCCCAGGGAAACATCGCCGCCAGGGCCGCCAGGACGCCCAGCGCCAGCACCCAACCGAAGAGATCGCGAAGCATGAAGTCCGGTACGAACTTCATCTCCCGCCGCGGCGTCAGGTCGCTCTCCGCCGACTGCGGCACGCTCATTCCCTGGATCTGCACGAGCAGCAGGTGGATCCCCAGCAGCGCGGTGGAGAGCGCGGGGAGGATGGCGACGTGCCAGCCGTAGAACCGGGACAGGGTGCCGCCGGTGACGCGATCCCCGCCGCGCAGGAATCGCAGCAGCCACTCCCCGACGAGCGGTATCGAGCCCGCGATGTCGGTCCCCACCTTGGTGGCGAAGAAGGCGAGCTGGTTCCACGGCAGCAGGTAGCCGGAGAACCCGAAGGCGAGCAGCAGGAAGAAGAGCAGTACCCCGGTGACCCAGGTCAGCTCGCGCGGGGCGCGGTAGGCGCGCAGAAAGTAGACGCTGGTCAGGTGCGAGGCCGCGAAGAAGATCATCAGGTTGGCCGACCAGGAATGGAGGGAGCGGATCAACCAACCGAATGGAACGGTGCTCACGATGAACTCGACCGACTGGAACGCCTCGTCGGCCGAAGGGCGGTAGTAGAGCATCAGCAGGATGCCGGTCGCGACCTGCATCACGAAGAAGAAGAGCGCCATCCCGCCCAGGTAGTAGAAGACGGTATAGCGGTGAATGGGAACGGACTTGTGGGTCGCGAAGTCCCGGAGCGCCCCGATCGGGAGTCGACTCTCCAACCAGGTCGCTAGATTTCCGGCCACGTCTCCCTTCCCTCAGCCTCGAGAAACGACGATCGTTCGCCCTGCCCCCGAGCTCCCCGCCACGAGCTTCACCTGAAGGGGCTCCAGGGGGCGCGGCGGCGGTCCCGATACGTTCCGGCCCGTCAGGTCGTACTCGCCCCCGTGGCAGTTGCAATAGATCCGATCCTTGGCCTTCTGGAACTCCACGATGCAGTCGAGGTGGGTGCAGGTGGCCGTGAAGGCGCGAATGTCGGACTCCGACAGTCGAATCACGATGATGGGATCCGCGCCGAAGCGGACGATCTTGTAGCCCTTCTGCATGAGCTCCGGGTCGTTGCTCGACCCCGCCTCGACCTCGCGCGTCGTCGCCTCCGGAACGCGCGGCGGGCTGATGAAACGCACCACCGGATACACGATCGAGAGCAGCAGGGCTCCCACCGCGGTTCCGAGGAACCAGTCGATGAAGCGGCGTCGTGTCAGCCGCGGGCGCGGAGGGATCGGCATGCCTCCCCGGTCTGCCGCACCCCCGATCTCACTCGGCACCGGCGGCCCGCTTCTTGACGGCGGGTAGCACCGCGAGCAGATCCTCGTCGGTCAGGCTGGCGGCGAGGGCCTCGTGCTTCGGATTTCCCCGGAAGAGGGCAATGAAGGCCTTGTCGTCGATCGTCTTGAGCTTCGGATCGACGAGCGTGTGAGCGTTCATCGCCTTGCCGACCGGCGTCTCGGCGTGTCCGTCTTCCCCGTGGCACAGCGCACACTTGTCCATGTAGAGGGCTTCGCCGTCGGTCGCGAAGGCCGGCGTGGCTCCGAGGAACGAAGCCATCGACGAGCACAGAAGGAAGACGCGAATAGAATTCCGGGTCATCAGGGTCCTCTCTCTCGTGGTAGAGCTCTCCCGAGCGGTTTGCGCGGCGGCACCGGGGCTCGCGCTACGTCCCCGACCAGACTCTCTTATATACGAGGTCGTCCTCGGAAGCGACAGATTCCGGGGCCATCGCGCGGACTCGAAGCGAGAAGGATCGCCTTCCGCGCAGGCGTCGCCGAGCCCCGCCGGCCCGGACGCACGGGCAGAGCATCCCGCCCCAACGCGACATCGGTGCCAAGACCCGCTCGATGCGAGAACGTGGCAGAAAGTCGCACCGGTGGGCCTCGGGGTCTCCGAGCTCATGCGAGCACGACCGATGCCAACGGGAGCCGGACCCGCGGACTCCGCCGCTAGGATCTGCGGATGCCGCTGCCTGTATCGTTCCGCGCTGACGCCTTCAACCCCGTTCCCGACTCCGAGAACCGCATCCACTCCGACGAGGTGGCGCGCGCCTACGGGTTTCGCGGCGGGCTCGTGCCGGGTGTCACGGTCTCCGCGTACCTGCTGCACCCGGCGGCCGTGGCGTGGGGTCGCGACTGGCTCGAGCGCGGCCGCGCCCACGTGGTGGTGCGCTCTCCGGTCTACGACGGCGGCCGCTTCGAGGTCGTGG
The DNA here is from genome assembly GCA_963822965.1 of uncultured delta proteobacterium. Lineage (GTDB taxonomy): Bacteria > Myxococcota_A > UBA9160 > UBA9160 > UBA4427 > JAJDAN01. The sequence continues at coordinate 237,540 of CAWGJT010000014.1, read as the reverse complement.
TCGAGGAAGCGACGCGCGACGCCTACGCGGCGGCGCTCGTGGACGGGGACGGCGACTCCCGCGCGACGGCGCGGGTGTCCCTTCCCGCTTCGCCCCCGCCGCCGCCGGTCCGGCGCCACGACCCGATGCTGGCGCGCGACGCCCATCGACCGATCGCGTCGCGTGCCGTCCTGGAGGCGCTGCGGAAGAAGGGCCTGGGCGCCATGCCCGCGCGCTGGAGCGAAGCCGCCCAGATGACGCGATACCTGCGAGATCCTTCGGCCATGGCGCCGGTCTTCCGCGACGAGGGATTCGCCAACCCGTCCTTCGTGCTGGGGCTCACGAACTGGGTGCTGGCGGGCAACGTGCGGATGAGCCCCTGGCTGCACCTCGAGACCGAGTCGCAGCACTACCGCGCCGTCGCACCGGACACGGCGCTCGTCGTCGAGGCGGCCATCGCCGACCTCTTCGAGAAGAAGGGGCACGAGTTCGTCGACGTGAACGTGGACGTCTACCGGGCCACCGACGACGAGGCGGTCGCGGGCGTGCGTCTCCGCGCCATCTACCGCATGCGGGGCTCCTGAAGCCGCGGAAGAACGCCCCGCAGACGACGCTCGGCGCTATTGGCTGGTCATGCCGGCGTCGATCGTGAACTCGGCGCCCGTCACGTACCTCGACTCGTCCGAGGCGAGGTAGAGCACGCAGTCGGCCACGTCCCGCGGCTCGCCCACGCGCCCCAACGGCACCCGATCCCGGCCCACCGGCACGGCGGAAGGATCGCGCGCGCCCGTGGCCCGGGCCTGCATGTTCGTCCAGATCACTCCGGGATGAACGGAATTGCAGCGGACGTTGTGCGGCGCACCTTCGAGCGCGATCGACTTGGACATGATGCGGACGCCGCCCTTGGCCGCGCCGTAGGCCACGCAGGTGGGAATGCCGACGAGTCCCGCGACCGACGACAGATTGACGATGGAGCCGCCCCCCGCGCGTCGCATCGCAGGCATCGCGTACTTGCAGCCGAGGAAGACGCTCGTCAGGCTCACCTCGATCTGGCGGTTCCAGTCGGCGAGCGTCAGGTTCTCGAGCGTGTCGAGCACGGCGATGCCCGCGTTGTTGACCAGCACGTCGAGCCTTCCGAAGGCGTCCTGGGTCCGCGCCACCACCGCCTGCCACTCCGCCTCGCGCGTGACGTCCTGGTGGATCGCGAGCGCTTCGCCGCCCTCGCGCTGGATGGCCTCCGCGCAGTCCTGCACGCCCGCTTCGTCGACGTCGGTCACCACGACCCTGGCCCCCTCCCGCGCCAGTGTCGTCGCCGTCGTCCTGCCGAGCCCCGGATTCGACGCGGCGCCCGTCACGATGGCCACCTTGTCCTGGACTCTGCCCATGATCACCGCTCCTCGAGACGGCCCCGAGCGCCGCCAGGGCGCCCGGGGTCTCTGGCCAGGACGCCGCCCTCGACCAGCTCCAGGACGGTGCCGTCGGGATCCCGGAAGCACACGAACCGCGCCCGCGACCCCGATTCCGCGGGCATCCGAGCGGGCGGGGAGAGGAACTCGGCCCCGGCCGCCGCGAGCTTCGCCATGTCCGCGTCGAGGTCCGACGTCGCCAGCGCCACCCGCGCGATGCCGTAGTGGTAGAGGTGCGAATAGGGCGGAGCCTCGTCGCGCGGCTCCAGCCACTCGAGCAGGTCGATCACCACCGGCGGCGTGGCGCCCCGGAGCGCCAGGAGACCCCCCTTGACCCGGTACGGCGGCATGCCCACCGCGGCGGCGACCTCCGCCGTGTTGCGCTCCGGCACGCGCCAGACTTCCTCGAAGCCGAGCACGCCATAGAAGGCTCGCGAACGATCGTAGTCGCTGCAGTTGACGTTGAAGTGGACCATCCCCGTGATCGCCATCCGCGTCTTCCCCGTGCTCGCCGTCCGCGCCCGGACCCCCGGCTCGACGCACCCCGCGACGTCCGGACCGTCGCCGGCGCCCTCCCGGCGGGCCGCCGTGACGCGCAGGCCCGGCCGTTCGACTAGACTGCGCGAGACGCAAGGATCACCGATCGGGTCGGCGTTCACCATCACCGTCGAGGGGCGGCAGGCGGAGAGCCTTCGAAGCGCGACGGGTGGAGACGAGGGGACGGGCAGATGACGATTGCAGTGGTCGACGGCGACGCGATCGAGAGCCATCTCTTCGCGACCGTCGACGAGACCCGCCACGAAGGGATGGGCGGGGTGCTCGAGCAGATGGATGCGCATCATCCCGAAGAGCCTCACTGGTACTTGTCGATCGTCGGGGGGACGCCGGTCGTCGCCCCGATGCTCCGTCCAGCGCGCTCCGCCGGTCCGGAGCGCGTGAATTGACACGCCCCGTGCCAGTTTGACAAGCTCCGACCGTCCGGGGGAAAGACAGGCGGCGCGAGGAGACCGACATGGCAGGAAATACCGGAGTCGACTTCCAGGTCGACAGGAAGGACTGGAAGCGCACGCGCTTCGTGGATGCGCCGGTGCCCGAGGTCGGGCCCGGACGGGTGCTCTTCCGCGTCGACCGCTTCGCGTTCACCGCCAACAACGTGACGTATGCGGTGGTCGGGGACGCGCTCGGCTACTGGCGGTTCTTTCCCTGCGAAGAAGGCTGGGGACGGCTTCCCGTCATGGGCTTCGGCGACGTGGTCCGTTCCGGGCATCCCGACGTCGCGGAAGGCACCCGCTGCTTCGGCTTCTACCCCATGTCGCGTTACCTCGTGATCGAGCCCGCCACGGTGAGCAAGACCCAGATCGTGGACGGAGCGGCCCACCGCGAGGGGCTTGCGCCCGCCTACGCCCAGTACAGTCCGGCGCAGCACGACGCGCTCTACCACCCCGACCACGAGGACACGTTGATGCTGCTGCGCGGCCTCTTCATGACCTCGTTCCTGGCCGACGACTTCCTCGCCGACCACGACCACTACGGCGCCGAGTCGGTGGTCGTGTCGAGCGCGTCGAGCAAGACCTCGATCGCCCTCGCCTATCAGGTGTCCCAGGCGGGTCGGGCGCGCGCGGTGGGGCTCACCTCGGCGGGCAACCTGGATTTCGTGCGCTCGCTCGGGTGCTACGACCAGGTCGTGTCCTACGACGAGATCCGGAGCCTGGACGCCGGGGCGCCGGCGGTCTTCGTCGACATGGCGGGCAGCGGGAAGATCCAGCGCGCGGTGCACGAGCACTTCGGCCCCCAGCTCCGGTACTCGTGCTCCATCGGAGCGACGCACTGGCAGGCCGAGCGGGGCGACGACACGCTCCCGGGTCCGAAGCCGGAGTTCTTCTTCGCGCCGGCGCAGATCCAGAAGCGCTCGCAGGAATGGGGCCCGGCCGAGGTGCAGGCGCGCCTCGCGAACGCGTGGTCCGGGTTCCGGCGGTTCACGGAAGGCTGGCTCGAGATCGAGCGCGGCAGCGGGCGCGAGGCCGTGGAGCGCGTGTACCAGGACACCCTGGCCGGCCGCACCCGGCCCGAGCAGGGTCACGTGCTGTCGCTCTGGGATCCGGCGGTGAGCTGAGCGCCGAGGGGGACGGCTCGGACATGGTTCGAGGAAGAGCGCGCATCCAGGAGGATCGGGAGCCGGCCGGAACGGCCGACGGGCGGGTCCTGCGCGCACAGCGAAGCCGCGAGGCCATCGGCAACGCCCTCTACGAGCTGGTGGGAGAAGGCAATCCCGCGCCGACCGCCCAGCAGGTGGCCCTCCGCGCCGGCGTGGGCATCCGCAGCGTATTCCGCCACTTCGAGGACATGGAGGCGCTCTACGCCACGCTCGACGCCCGGCTGCTCGAGGAGGTGCTTCCGATCCTGCGCGAGCCCCCGCACGCGGGCGGCCTACGCGCGCGGGCCGTCGCGCTGGTGGAGCGACGCGCGGTCTTCTTCGAGCGCGTGGCACCCTACAAGCGCGCCTCGAACGTGAAGCGATGGCGATCCCCCTACCTGCGCAGCCAGCACCGCAAGCTCGTCGCGGAGCTGCGCACCGATCTGCTGCGATGGCTCCCCGAGCTGGCCGACGCCCCGCCCGAGATCGTCGAGGCCCTCGACCAGGTGACCTCCTTCGAGGCCTGGGACCGGCTGCGCGGCGACCAGCGGCTCGGGCGCGCGCGCGCCGCGGCCACCATGGAGCGGGCCGCCCTGGCCCTGATCCAGGCCGCGGGTACCGCGGGCCCCGGGTAGCTGGCGAATCCGGCTCCGGCGCGCGCCGCTCATCCCCCAGCGCGGGGGCGGGGTACGCGTCCTCGAGGTACTCGCAGATCACCGTCGAGTCGGAGAGGATCCACCTCGCCGTCGAGTAGCACCGGGATCCGCCGCGCCGGGCGGCGCCCTTTCGGCGTAGACTCTCGGCCGGACCACGCTGGACGGAGAAGGAGAAGCGATGAAGATCGTCTTTCAGGGTGCCGACCGCGGCGTCACGGGTTCCTGCCATCTCGTGGAGTGCGCGGGGATCCGACTCCTCGTCGACTGCGGTCTCTACCAGGGAGGTCGCGAGATCGAGGAAGAGAACGCGGAGCCCTTCGGCTTCGACGCGGAGAGCATCGACATGCTCCTGCTGACCCACGGGCACCTGGACCACTGCGGACGCATCCCCCTGCTGGTCAAGCGCGGCTTCCGCGGAGAGATCGTGACGACGTCGGCCACGCGCGAGCTGGCGCGACTCGTGCTGCTGGACTCGGCCCACATCCAGGAGGAGGAGGCCGCGCATCGGGCCCATCGGGCCGAGCGAAAACGGCACCACGAGCAGATCGAGCCGCTCTACACCACGTTCGACGCCATCGACAGCTTCGACCGCTTCGGTCGCACGGCGAAGTACGCGGAGCCGATCGACCTCGCGAAGGGCGTACGCGCCACGTTCCTCGAGGCGGGCCACATCCTGGGATCGGCCAGCGTGCTGCTGGAGCTCGAGGAGGACGGGCGCCGCCGTCGCGTTCTCTTCTCCGGCGACATCGGCGGCCCCGGTCGGCCCATCCTGCGCGACGCGAGCCCGCCTGCCGACGTGGACGTGGTCGTGATGGAGACGACCTACGGCGACCGACTCCACAAGCCCCTCGGCCCCTCCGTGGACGAGCTCTACGAGGCCATCACCGACACCTTCCGCCGGGGTGGCAATGCGATCATCCCCACCTTCGCGCTCGAGCGGGCGCAAGAGCTCCTCTTCTACCTGCGCGAGGGCGTGGAAGCCGGCCGGCTCGAATCCTCCATGCCCGTATTCCTCGACTCGCCCATGGCGATCTCGGCCACCGAGATCTTCAAGCGGCATCCGGAGTGCTACGACGAGGAGTCGCGCGAGCTGTTTCGAGAGGGTCGCGACCCGTTCCACCTGCCGGGGCTGCGCTTCACGCGGCAGGCGACGGAGTCGATGGCCATCAATCGCATCGCCGGAGGCGCCGTCGTCATGGCGGGCTCGGGCATGTGTACCGGCGGCCGCGTGCGGCATCACCTGCGCCACCACCTCGGCCGCGCCCAGAGCAGCGTGATCTTCGTGGGGTATGCGGCGAACGGAACCCTCGCGCGTCACATCATCGACGGCGCAAAGACGGTGTCCATCTACGGCGAGCAGATTCCGGTTCGCGCCAGGATCCACACGATCAACGGATTCTCCGCCCACGCAGACCAGGCGGAGCTGCTCGCGTGGCACGATCGCACGTCGCCCGCGACGACCTTCCTCGTGCACGGCGACCCGGAGGTCATGGCGCACTTCGCCAAGCGACTGAAGGATACGCGCGTCGAGATGCCGGAGCTCCATCAGGAGTTTCCACTCTGACCAGGCGTGGCAGCTCCGATTGGCCGGGCGTGGCAGTTCCAATACGGCATCCGCGACACGCGTCCGACCCGCCGACCGGCTTGAGCGCCGTCGCCGCCCACCGGTATATTCCGCGCGGACCCGGGCGGCCTGAGCGTCGCGTCGGGTCGTAGACGCCGGGTACCGGAGGGCCCCGAACGATGAAGATCCTCGACCTGATCCGCGAGCGGCAGGGCGAGCAGTTCGCGCTGCACGACCTGCACATGAACGCACAGATGGTCAAGGTCCTGAAGACCATCGGCTTCGACAAGACCTACGTGTCGGCCTCGGGGCAGTACCTCTACGACCGCAACGGCGTTCGCACGCTCGACCTGCTGAGCGGCTTCGGAGTCTTTGCGCTCGGTCGCAACCATCCGCAGGTCATCGCGTGCCTGCGGGACGTGCTGGGCGCCGAGCTGCCGCACCTGGTGCAGATGGACGTCTCGCTCCTCTCCGGGCTGCTCGCCGAGCGACTGGTGGAGAAGACGCCCGCCTCGCTCACGAAGATCTTCTTCTGCAACTCCGGGGCGGAGGCCGTCGAGGCGGCCATGAAGTTCAGCCGGCAGGCGACGGGCCGCAGCAAGATCGTCTACTGCGACCACGCCTTCCACGGGCTCACCTACGGCGCCCTCTCCCTGAACGGTGACGACCACTTCCGCGACGGCTTCGGGCCGCTGCTGCCCGACTGCGTCCGAATCCCCTTCGACGACCTCGCGGCGCTCGAGGCGGCGCTCGCGCCGGGGGACGCCGCAGCGTTCGTGGTGGAGCCGATCCAGGGCCATGGGGTCGCGATTCCCGACGACGACTATCTGCCCGGCGCGCAGGCCCTGTGCCGGAAGTACGGAACCCTGTTCGTGCTCGACGAGGTACAGACGGGCATCGGACGCACCGGCCGCTTCTTCGCCGCCGAGCACTGGGGCCTGCGAGCCCGACCTGCTGACCATGGCGAAGGCCCTCTCGGGCGGATTCGTGCCGGTGGGCGCGGTGGCGTGCCGCCGGGACGTGTTCGACGCGGTCTTCGACCGCATGGACCGGGCCGTCGTGCACGGCTCCACCTTCGCCAAGAACAACCTGGCCATGGCGGCCGGGCTCGCCACCCTGGACGTCATCGAGGAATGCGGACTCGTGGAGCACGCGGCGCGCCTCGGCGACGAGATCGTGGGCGACCTGCGCCCCCTGGTGCCCCGGTTCGAGTTCCTGAAGGACGTGCGCGGCAAGGGCCTGATGCTCGCGCTCGAGTTCGGCCCGCCGGAGAGCCTGGGCCTCAAGGCCGCCTGGAAGCTCCTCGAGAAGGCCAACGAGGGGCTCTTCTGCCAGCTGGTGACGGTGCCTCTCTTCACGAAGCACCACATCCTGTCCCAGGTGGCGGGGCACGGGCTGCACGTCGTCAAGTTCCTGCCGCCCCTCGTGATCGACGAGGACGACCGGCGCTGGATCGTGGACGCCGTGCACGACGTCGTCGCCGATACCCACAAGGTGTCGGGCGGGATCTGGCAGCTGGGCAAGACCCTCGCCACCCAGGCGCTCAAGATGAAGGCCGGCGGCTCGTAGCATGCCTTCGTGCCACGTGACCGGAGCCAACGGCTTCCTCGGCTCGAACGTCGTGCGCGAGCTGCTCGCCGCCGGCTACGAGGTGGTGGCGCTCTGCGGAAGCGACCTCGACCGGGAGAACCTGGCGGGCCTCGACGTCGAGGTGCGCGAGATCGACCTGCTCGACCCGGAGAGCCTCCATCGCACCCTGCGCGGGGGCGAGCGACTGATCCACACGGCGGCCGACTACTCGTTCTGGCAACGCGAGCCCGACCACGCCTATCGCGTGAACGCCCTGGGCACGCGCAACGTGCTCACGGCAGCGCGCGACCTGGGCTTCGAGCGGGTGGTGCACACGAGCACCACCGCCGCGCTCACGCCGGGCTTCCAGGTGGACGCCAAGCAGGGGGACGAGGAGAACCTCGTCGACCTGAGTCGCTTCGGCGGCAGCTACAAGTCGTCGAAGATCATGGCCGAGATCGCGGCCTTGCGGCTCGCCGCCGAGGGTCTCCCCCTCGTGATCGTGTACCCCACCATCATCCTGGGTGCGGGAGACCGCCGGCCGACGCCCACGGGCTCCATGATCGTCCACTACCTGCAGCGGCACATGAAGGTGTTCGTCGAGATGCCGCAGAACCTGGTCCACGTCGAGGACGCGGCCCGGGGCCACGTGCTGGCGCTCGAGCGCGGGCGCGCCGGCCGGCGCTACGTGCTCGGAGGCGACGATCTCCGCATGCGCGAGGTGGTCGACCTGCTGGCGGACGTCACCGGCATCCCGGCGCCGCGCTTCGCGATCCCCCACCCCCTGCTGCTCGTGCTGGGCCGCGTGAACGACTGGCTCTCGAGTCGCATCACGAAGCGTCCACCGCTGTTCCCGCTCGAAGCCGCGCTGCACGCCCGGGACAGCCGGCCCTTCTCCAACGCACGCGCCGCGCTCGAGCTGGGCTTCTCGCCGCGCCCTGCCCGGGCCGTGCTCGAGGACGCGGTGCGCTGGTTCGTCGACCAGGGCCACGGCAGCGAAGCCGACCGCGCCCGAATCCGGCAACACCTCGACGCCCGACGCGGGCCGACGGACGATTCCCCCGGGCACTGAGACGGCGCGCCGGGGGGCGTCGCTGTGGCAGAATCGGGGTATGGCAGCATCCGGATCGCTCTGGGGAGTCTCGCTCGTTCTGCTGCTGGCAGCGGCGCCGGCAGCCCAGCCCGAGGAGGGAGCCGGCGCCATGTCGTTCACGATCCGATCCTCCGCCTTCGCCGAGGGCGGCGAGATTCCCCGCCGCTACACCTGCGAGGGCGAGGACGTGTCCCCTCCGCTCGAGTGGACCGCGCCGCCTCCCGGCACGAAGAGCCTGGCGCTCGTCGTGGACGATCCCGACGCGCCCGACCCGGCGGCGCCCCGGGTGACCTGGGTGCACTGGGTGGTGTACCGCCTGCCACCCGCCGCCGGCTCGCTGCCCGAGGCGGCGCGGGAGAAGGACCTGCCCGGCGGTGCCCGCTTCGGCCGCAACGACTGGAAGAAGGCCGCGTACGGGGGGCCGTGCCCGCCCATCGGCCGCCACCGCTACTTCCACAAGCTCTACGCCCTGGACGTGGTGCTCGAGGACGCCGGCCCCCTCACCAAGGCCGAGCTCGAGAAGGCCATGGAAGGCCACGTGCTGGCCCGCGCCGAGCTCGTCGGGACGTACCGCAAGCGCGAGCCGAACGGGTGACCGCGGCCGAGATCGTCGAGGCGTGCGCGGCGCTGGCCCAGCGCTGGACCTCCGAGGCGGACGCCCGCCTCCGGCGCACCGCCCTCGACCCGGCCGACTTCGCGGCCCTGCGCGAGGCCGGCTACCCGCTGCTGGCCGTACCCGAGCGCTTCGGGGGTGCCTGGACCGACGCGCGGGAGACGACGCGCCCGCTCTGCGACGTGCTCGGAGCCGTGGCCGCCGCCGACCCGTCCCTGGCACTGGTGGCCAGCATGCATCCGGCGGTGCTCTCGTACTGGGCCACGACGGAGGTCGTGCCCGAGCCCTACGCGAAGGCCTGGCACGAGCAACGCGAGCGGATCTTCCAGGGCGTCGTCGCCGGCGACTGGTGGGGAACCATCACGTCCGAGCCGGGAAGCGGAGGCGACGTCCTCCAGACCCGCACCGTGGCGAGCGGCTCCCACGCGGCGGGCTGGCGCATCACGGGCGAGAAGCACTTCGGCAGCGGGTCGGGGATGACCACGCACATGGTCACCACGGCCCGCGCCGAGGGCGAGCCCCTGCCCGACCTGTTCACCCTCGAGGTGCGCGACGTGGCCTGGGACGGAAGCGGCGGCATGACCCTACTGGCCGCCTGGGACGGCCACGGCATGGCGGCCACCCAGAGCCACGCCTTCCGCTTCGACGGGTTTCCGGCTCGCCGCGTCGCCTGCCCGATGATCGAGCTCACCGGCATGCCCACCGCCGTGGCCTTCTACGAGTGTGCGTACACCGCCGTGGTCCTGGGGGTCGTGGACGCGGCGGTCGCGGAGGCCGGACGCCGACTCGCGAAGCGCGCCGACTCCCTGCGCGCCTACGAGCGAGTCGAGTGGACGCGCACGCGCAACGAGACCTGGCTGGCCCGGCAGGCCTTCGAGGGGATGCTCCGCACCATGGAGCAGGACGGGTCGCCTACCGAGGCCGCGCTGCGGGGCAAGACGGCGGTCGCCGAGCTCGTCGAGTCCATCTCCACGCGGATCGGTCGTGTGCTGGGCGGCGGCACCTTCTCGCGCAGCGCCCCCTTCGGCACCCGGGCGCAGGACGTGCGGGCGCTCGGCTTCCTGCGACCGCCGTGGGGACTCGCCTTCGAGCAGCTCGCGACCCTGGAGCAGCAGGAGCTGCAGCAGGCGTGACCCCGGAGCGCGCTCACTCGATGGGCGCGTACTTCCCGGGCGCGTGTCTCGCCACCAGGAACCCGAGCGGGATCATCAAGACGAAGACGATCGCGATGAAGTAGAAGGCGTCGTAGAACGCCTCCATGGTGGCCTGCGCGGTGAGCATGCGGTCGAGGATCGCCCGGGCCGCGAACGCCGCGCCCTGGGCGTCGAGGCCCTTGCCCATCAGGTGCTGGCTCAAGTGGTCGAGGCCGAGCTGCGTCGCCGGGTCGAAGGGGCCCAGGTGCCGCGCCAGCTCGCTGCGATGCACGTCCGTGCGGCGGTCGAGGATCGACGCGAGGATGGCGATCCCGAAGCTGCCCCCGAGCTGCCGGAAGAGGTTGTAGAGCCCCGCGCCCTTGGCGACGTCGACCGACGGCAGCGCACGCAGGGTTGCGGTCGAGAGTGGCACGAAGAGCAGGCCGCTCGACAGGCCGCGCAGGAACTGGGCGAAGAGAACGGCGTGCCAGCCGGACTGCAGGGTCCAGGTGCTCATCACCATCAGGGTCACGAGCATCATTCCCATCCCGCCCAGGAAGAGCACCCGAGGCCCCGTGTACCAGATGAGGCGACCGAGCACCGCCATCATGGCGGCCGTGGCCAGGCTCGACGGCAGCACCCCCAGGCCCGATTGCCAGGCGGTCCAGCCGAGCAGGTTCTGGGCGTAGACCGGGAACAGGAAGATCAACCCGTAGAGGGCGAGCCCGTTCGTGGCCGTCAGGAAGCAGCCCACCGCGAAGTTCCGGTTGCGCATCACGTGGAAGTCGATCACCGGGTGGTCGGTGGTGAGCTCGCGCACCAGCAGGGCCGCGATCCCGATGCCCGCTCCCGCGGCCAGCGCGACGATCGCGGGGCTCGCGAACCAGTCGTCCTTGTTGCCCCGCTCGAGCATCGTCTGGAAGCAGCCGATGCCGATCACCAGGAACGCGATCCCCGGCCAGTCCACCTTGCCGGCGCGGCTGCGGGCCAGATGCGGCGGGTCGTGCAGATAGGCACCGCACAGGGTCGCCGCCAGCAGGCCGATGGGCACGTTGATGAGGAAGCACCAGTGCCAGGAGTAGTTGTCGGTCAGGAAGCCGCCGAGGGTCGGGCCCAGGCTCGGGCCGATCATGGCGCCGACCCCGAAGATCGCCTGGCCGACCCCCTGCTTGGAAGGCGGGAAGGATTCGATGAGGATGGCCTGGGAGGTGGCCATCAGGGCGCCGCCGCCCAGGCCCTGGACGATGCGCCAGACGATCAGCTGGTTCACGGTCTGCGACGCACCGCACAGGAGCGATGCGGTGGTGAAGATGAGGATCGAGGTGACGAAGTAGCGCTTCCGTCCGAAGCGGCCCGCCATCCAGCCGGTCATCGGAATGATGATCACGTTGGCGACGATGTAGGCGGTGATGACCCAGTCGATCTCGTCGAGGGTCGCGCCGAGATTGCCCATCATCGTGGGCACGGCGACGTTCACGATGCTGGTGTCGATGATCTCGAGCAGGACGGCCAGCATCGTCGAGATGACGATCAGGAGACGCGGCAGGTCGAGCCGATAGTCCTCCTCGGACGTGAGCGAGTAGGCCGGCGCCGTTCCAGCGGACATCGCGATGGAGGCTCAGCGGACATCGACGGTCACCTGCGCCGAGAGCCCGATCGCGAGGTCGGGCATGTCCTCGGGGCGATCGATCGGCCGCCGACCCTCGTCGTTCTCGACCTCGTCGAGGACGATGCGCACCGGAACCCGCTGCACCACCTTCGTGAAGTTCCCGGCGGCGGGCTCGGGGGGGATCAGCGCGTACTTGGCGCCGCTCGCCGGCGAGAACGACTCCACGTGTCCGAGGAACACGTAGCTGGGAAACGCATCCACCACGACCGTGGCGGGAGCGCCGGGGCGCATGCGCCGGATCTGCGTCTCCTTGAAGTTCGCCTCGACCCAGCGACGCTCCACGCGGCTCAGGGCGAGCAGCGCCTGGCCGGGTCGCACGATGTCTCCGGGCTCGACGTTCTTGCGCCCCACGACGGCGTCGAAGGGCGCCACCAGCGTCATCCGCCCGAGGCCGAGCTCGGCCTCCTGCAGGGCCGCCTCGGCCTGGCGCACCGGCGCCTCGTTCCCCAGCACGCCGCGCTCGGCCTCGGCGCGCATGGTCGCGGCGCGCACCCGTGCCAGCGCCGCGTCGTGGGCGGCGCGCGCGGCGTCGAGCTCCTGCGGGCTGGCCGCCCCGCGCTTGGCCAGGGATTCGATCCGCTCGAGCTCGCGCCCCATCCGCCAGCTCTCGACCGTGGCCGCCTTGCCCTCCGCGTCCGCTGCCGCCGCCGCCGCCTCGGCGGAGACCATCCGGTTGCGCGCGGCGGCGAGATCCGCGCGAGCCCGGGCGACCCGGACACGCGCCTCGGCCTCGTCGAGCCGCACCAGCACCTGGCCCGCCTTCACCCGCTCGTGCTCCTCGACCTCCACCGCGTGCACGCGACCCGGCACCTCGGCGGCCAGGTACGACAGGGTCCCCTCGACGAACGCGTCGTCGGTCGTCTCGAGGCCGCGGGTCGCGATCCAGCGGTGCACCCCGAACGCGACCAGGACCACCAACGCGAGGAGACTGAAGGCGCGGCCGATCGCCGCGCCGCGTCCGGACCCGCTGGCGCCCTCTTCGTCGCTCATGCGGAGCGCCCCCCTTCGTCGGCCGTCCCCGCGCGCATGCCGGCGAGGAAGAGGTCGACGTAGGTCGCCACGACCTCGTCGATCGGCTGGGGATAGGCGTCGTCCTGCGCGAGGATGACGCGCACGTTCATGTAGTCGGAGACCATCCCGAGGAAGGCCCGCGCGCACAGCGCGGGGTCGCGATCGCGAAAGGCGCCCTCCTGGATCCGGGTCCGGATGTACTCCGCGAGGAAGCTCCGCAGGCTGCCGATCCGCGACACGAAGAACGGATTCGAGAGCTCGTGGCCCTCGAGGGCGGTGAAGAAGAAGAGCCGCACGAAGTCGGGATCGGCGAGGCAGCGGTCGAGGAGCACGCGGGCCAGGACGGTGAACACCTGCTCGTCGTCCCGTCGCGACGCGGCTTCCTGCACGAGGTCCTGGGGCGGCGGCGCGGCGATCTTCGCGTCGATGATCGCGTCGTAGAGCGACTGCTTGCTCGGGAAGTAGCGATAGAGCGCCGCCTCGGTGATGCCGACGGCCGCGGCGATCTCGCGGGTGGTGGTGCCGCGGAAGCCGTTGGAGGCGAAGCAGCGCATGGCCTCGCGCAGGATCTGCTGGCGGCGGTCGGCGGCGCTCCGCCGGCGGACGCGGCGACCCGCGGTGGGGGGTGTCGAATCCATGGGCGGCCGAGATTAGTGAATACTTACTAATCTAGCTAACTATTTGATATCAGATGGTATTATTGCAATACGGCCGCCACCATCCCGGCCCGCGGATCGCTCCTCACTGCCCCGGGGACCGCCCTCAGGCGACGGGCGCCGCCACCCGTGGAAGCGCCTCCGCGGCCGGCAGTCGGGCGTGCAGCCACGACAGCCACTCGTCGATCCCCTCCCCGGTCGTCGCCGAGACCCGGATCATCCTCGGCTCGGGCATCACGCGAGCCAACGCCTCCCGGATGCGCATCTCGTCCACATCGGGCAGGTGGGGCAGCAGGTCGGCCTTCGTGAGCACCACCAGGTCGGCCACGCGGAACATCACCGGATACTTGAGCGGCTTGTCCTCCCCCTCGGTGACGGAGAGGGCCACGACGTTCGCGTGCTGCCCGAGGTCGTAGACGGCGGGGCACACCAGGTTGCCCACGTTCTCGACGAACACGCAGTCCGCGTCCCGCCAATCGAGATGGTGAAGCCCGTGGTGGACCATCGACGCGTCGAGATGGCACGCCGAACCGGTGGTGATGCTGCGCGATCGGATCCCCGCCCGCGCCAGGCGGGTGGCGTCGTTGTCGGTGGCGAGGTCCCCGCTGAGCGCCGCGAGCGAGAGCCCCCGCGCACGCCGGCTCGTGGCCTCGAGCAGCGCCGTCTTGCCCGCGCCGGGGGAGCCCATCAGGTTCACCGCGAAGACGCCCTGCTCCCGGAAGTGGTCGCGATTGTGCGCAGCCACCCGATCGTTCTGGGACAGGATGCCCTCGTGTACCTCGACGGAGACCTTCTCGGGGTCGCCACAGCCACAGACGTCACACATCACCCTTCCTCCCTTTCGCCCTCTTCCATCGTCTCCACTTCCATCTCGACCCGCTCCAGCAGCAGCTCGTCCCCGCTCGCGAGCCGCGCCGGCGCGCCGCACCGCTCGCACACGAGCGCGCCGCCCCGGGCGATCTCGGCCTGGCAGCCTCGGCAGGACCAGCGCGCCGGCGCGCTCTCCACCTCGAGACGGGCGCCGTCGCAGCAGCTCCGCTGCTTGAGGAAGTCCCAGGCGGTGTGCAGCAGGTCCGTCTCCACCCCGGCGAGCTCTCCGATGCGCAGCCGGACCGCCACCACCCGGGCGGCCTCGTGCTTGCGGGCCACGTCCTCCACCTGGGCGAGCAGCGAGCCGACGATCGAGTACTCGTGCATGGCGCTACTCGCCGCGCCGGCCGTCGCGCCGGGCGAAGAAGCGCTCGATGCCGCGGGCGAACTCGTCGCCGTCCGCGCTCGCCACCAGGCTCTCGACCTCGCGCCCGAGATGATCCTCGAGCCACTCGCCCCCCGTGGCCGCGTTGAGCAGATCCTTCATGCGCGCGTAGGCGGCCGTCGGGCCCTCGGCGAGACGCCGCGCCTGCTCGAGCAGGTTGCGCTCGAAGTCCTCGTCGGGCCATACCTCGCTCACCAGGCCCAGACGCAGGGCCTGCGCGGCGTCGATCCGGGGGCCGAGGAGCGCGATGTCGAGAGCCCGGCGCAGGCCCACGAGGCGCGGCAGGAAGAAGGTGGCGCTCTCCGCCCCGGAGAGCCCCGTCTTGCCGTACGCCCACTCGAAGCGGCTGCGCTGGGAGGCGAACACGAGATCGCAGCACAGGGCCAGGCCGAGCCCGCCCGCCGCCGCCACGCCGTCCACGGCCGCCAGCACGGGCTTCGGCGCGCGCCGGATCTCGGAGATCGTGCTGCCGATGTACTCGAGCACCTGCTTGAAGACGGCGCCGAAGCGACGATCCCCTTCGCCGCTCCCGGGCTCGGGCAGGGAGCCGGCCACCAGGTAGCGGAGGTCGTCGTCCTCCCCGCCGCCGCGCACGTACTCCAGGTCCACGCCGCTGCAGAAGACGCCGGGCTGCCCCCGCAACACCATGACCCCGACGTCCTCGTCGCGGCTCAGCTCGAGCGCCGCCCGACGCAGGTCCTGGGCGGTGCGCACGTCGAGCGAGTTGTGTCGCTCGGGCCGGTGGATCGTGACGATCCCCACGCGCCCCTGCCGTTCGAGCCGGATGGAGGGAGACGAGCCCATCAGCAGATGCGAGGGAGGAGCTCTCCCTCGACCTCTCCGACGATCCGGCGCCCGAAGCCCGTATCGAGAACGACCGAGCCCGGGCGCTCGGCGACGCACTCGCCGATCACGCGGGCGTCCTTGCCCAGCGGATGGGCGCACAGCACCTCGAGCAGCGCCTCGCTTCGCTCCGGCCGCACCGCGATCAACGCCTTCCCCTCGTTGGCCACCTGCAGCGGGTCGACTCCCAGCAGCTCGGCGGCCGAGGCCACCTCGGGGCGGATCGGCAGCTCGGATTCGCGCAGCACGATGCCGACACCGCTCTTCGCAGCCATCTCGTGGAGGGCGCTCGCGACGCCGCCCCGGGTCGGGATCCTTCATGCCGCCGATGGCGCCGCCCGCGACCTCCAGCACCCGTGCGACCAGGTCGCCCAGGGGCGCCACGTCCGACGCCAGCCGGGCGGAGAGCTCCAGCTGGTGGCGCAACGCCATCACCGCCATGCCGTGGTCGCCGATGGTGCCCGTCACGACGATGGGGTCACCGGGCCGGAGATTGCGGTCGCGTACGGGCTCGTCGGCCCAGCCGATGCCCGCCGTATTGAGGACGACGCCGTCGAGCTCGCCCCGTCCCATCACCTTCGTATCGCCCGTCAGGATGACCGTGCCGGCCTCACCACAGGCCGCGGCGATCGAGTCCTGGAGCCGCACCAGCACCTCCTGGTCGGTGCCCTCCTCGACCAGCACCGAGAGGCTCAGCCCCAGCACCTGGGTGGCGCCCATCATCGCCAGATCGTTCACCGTGCCGCACACCGCCAGGCGCCCGAGATCGCCGCCCGGAAAGAAGATGGGTGTGACCACGTGCGAATCCGTCGTGAAGACCAGCCAGCGGTCGCCGATCCGCAGGGCGGCACCGTCGTCGAAGGCGCCGAGCCCGATGCGATCCGGGTCGTCGTCCGAGGCGCCGCGCGCGAAGAGCGACTCGACGAGGCCGCGCATGGCGGGGCCGCCGGCGCCGTGGCGCATCAGCACCTTGCCGCGAGGCGCGCCGGATCCGCTCACGAAGCCTCCCCGAGACGCGGATGGCCGCCGTACTGGTGCCAGATGCGACAGGTGCCCTCGGAGCTGACCATGCACGCACCCACGGGATCCTCGGGCGTACAGGCGTTTCCGAACAGCGGACAGTCGCTGGGCGACGCCCGCCCGGACATGATCTGACCGCACAGGCAGGCGTGGAGCGAGCGACTCGCGGCCGGCCGGCGGGCGGCCTGGAGCTCGCGGGCGAATCGGCGACGGGCGTCGTGGCGGGCCAGCTCCGGACGCAGGCGCAGATTGCCGTTCGGCACCTGGGCGATCCCGCGCCAGCGTCCGCCCACCGCCTCGAACGCCCGCCACAGCTGCTCCTGGGCCCGCTTGTTCCCCTCGCGCGTGACGCAGCGCGGGAACGCGTTCGCCACCCGGGGCTCGCCGCGACGCACGAGGGAGAGCAGCTGCACGAGGCCGGCCAGGATGTCGAGAGGCTCGAAGCCCGCGACCACCACCGGCAGGCCGTGACGCGCCGCAAAGGCCTCGAAGACCCCGTAGCCCGTGATGGTGGCGGCGTGGCCCGCCGCGAGGAAGCCTGCGACCCGGTTCCCCGGCATCTCGGCCACGATCTCCATCACCGGCGGGATGTACTTGTGCGCCGACAGCACGAAGAGATTCGCCGGCGGCTCGTGCAGCAGGATGGCCGCGGTCGCCACCGCCGTCGTCTCGAAGCCCGTCGCGAAGAAGACCACGTCCTCTTCCGAGGCGCGAGCCAGGGCGACCGCCTCGGCGGCGCCGTAGATGACGTCGACGGGTGCGCCCTCCGCGCGCACGTCGGCGAGGGAATCGCTGCTGCCGCGCACCCGCAGCATGTCGCCGTAGGTGACGACGCGGATGCCCTGCCGGGCGAGCGCGACGGCTTCGTCCACCTCCGGACAGTCGGTGACGCAGACCGGACAGCCCGGCCCCATGATCACCTCGAGCCCCTTCGGCAGCGTGTGGCGCAGTCCGAATCGGGCGATCGCCTGCTCGTGGCTGCCGCACACGTGCATCACGGCGATGGGGTCGGCCTCGCGACCGCGGGTGAGGGCCTCGAGCGCGAGGGCGAGCTCGCGGCCCTGCGCGGGATCGCGAAAGTGCAGCCTCGACTCGGGAGGCGTCGCGTCAGCCGGCATCGGGATCCTCCTGCGCGCGGGAGGCCGCCCCCACCTCGTCGCGGACGTCCGCCGCCATGAGGTCGTCGTCCGCTGCCGCCTCGAGCAGGGTCTCGTAGAGCGCGAGGGTCTCCGCGATCTCCTCCTCGGGGATGCGCCGGATCGCGAAGCCCACGTGGTTGAGCACGTAGTCGCCCGGGGCCACCGGCTCGTCGACGATCTGAAGCCCGACGGTGCGGCGAACACCCCAGAAGTCCACGACGGCCACCCAGCCGTCGACCGATATCACGCGTCCGGGAACGCCCAGGCACATTCGTCTCGTCTCCTCGAGTGGATCCCGCGCAGACTCGCCTCGGCGACCACCACCTGCCCGACGCACAGCCCGCCGTCGCCGGGGGGAAGTCGCTCGGCTCGCAGCACACGGTAGCGGGCGGGCAGGCCCTCGATCAGCAGGCGCGTGAGCAGCGCGTTCTGGAAGCAGCCCCCGGCGAGCACCACGGGAAGCACGTCCGAGGCGCTCTGGAAGCGGGCGACGAGCGCCGCCGTCGCGCGGGCGATCGTCGCGTGGAAGCGGCCCGCAATCTCGGACGCAGGCCGCCCGCGCAGGTGGTCCGCCACGGCGGCGCGCACCATCGGACGCCAGTCGAGCACGGCCGGCTTGCCCGACGAATCGACGTCGAAGGGATAGCCAGCGTGCTCCCCGGGCGCGGCGGCGAAGTTCCAGGCCATCGCGACCTCGCCGTTGAAGCGGGCTTCGGGGTGCCCGAGCCAGAGCGCACCGAAGGCGTCGAAGAGACGCCCGAGCCCATGGGCGGGCGCGCAGCGGACGTCGCGGCGCAACAGGTCGAGCACCGCATTCCGGTGCGCCTCGGGAACCCCCGCGAAGAGCGGGAAGGCGTCCAGCGGGGGCGCACCGTCGAAGGCGTCGTCGAGGAGCGCCAGCGCGATCCGCCACACCTGGCGGATCGCGGTGTCGCCTCCGGCCAGGCGGAGCGGGCGCAGGGTGGCCAGCCGCTCGAAGCCCGCGCGATCCGCGCGCAGCAGCTCGCCTCCCCAGGACGCCCCGTCGCTGCCCAGGCCCGTCCCGTCGTAGGCCACGCCGAGGACGGGCCCCTCGTGGCCGTGCTCGGCGAGCACGGCAGCCACGTGTGCGTGGTGGTGCTGCACGGCGACGGTGGGCGCGTCGCGCTGGTCCTTCGCCCAGCGACTCGCCGCGTAGTGGGGATGCAGGTCGTGGGCCACGACCTCGGGCCCGCGCCCCACCAGACGCTGCAGACGCTCGATCGATTCCGCGAAGCGATCCAGCGACTCCGGTGCGTCGAGATCGCCGTTGTGCGCGCTCGTGTGAAGCCAGGAGCCGACGCCCAGGCAGACGGTGTTGCTCCACTGGCCGCCGCAGCCCAGCACCGCCTGCGAGAGCGGTCGCGCGACGGACAGGGGCCGCGGCACGTAGCCCCGGGATCGGCGCAGGACGACGGGCGTCCCGGCGATCACCGCGGCCAGCGAGTCGTCGCAGGGCGCCTCGATCTCGCGGTCGTGCACCAGGAAGGCGTCTGCCACGGGGGCGAGGCGCGTCTCCGCTTCGGACACGCGATAGGCGATGGGCTCTCCCGAGCGGTTGCCCGACGTCATCACGAGCGGGACGCCGGACGCCTCCAGGAGCAGCGCGTGGAGCGGGCGAGTACGCGAGCAGCAGGCCCAGCAGGGGCGTGCCGGGCGCGACGGACGCCGCCACTGCGGCTCCCGGGCGGCGCCGGACCAGCACGATGGGCGCCGCAGGGGACCGCAGGAGCTGCCACTCCGACTCCTCGAAGACGGCGAGCTCGGCCGCCTGCGCCTCGTCCTTCACCATCACCGCGAAGGGCTTGCGATCGCGCCCCTTGCGGGCCCGCAGCCGGGCGACGGATTCCTCGCGCGTGGCGTCGCAGGCGAGATGGAAGCCGCCGACGCCCTGCACCGCGACGATGTCGCCGGCGCGCAGCCGACGCGCCGTCTCGGCGAGGGCCTGCGCGGGCGAAACGAGTACGACGCCGGCGCGGTCGCGCAGCGACAGCCGAGGACCGCACGCGGGGCAGGCGTTGGTCTCGGCGTGGAAGCGACGGTGGCCGGGGCTCTCGTACTCGCCGCGGCACGCGGCGCACAGCTCGAAAGCAGCCATGCTGGTGTGCTCGCGCTCGTAGGGCAGCGCGCGAACGATGGTCGCGCGCGGACCGCAACGGGTGCAGCTCGTGAACGCGTAGCCGAAGCGGCGGTCGCGGGGATCGGCGATCTCGCTGCGACAGTCCGGGCACAGCGCCAGGTCGGGCGACAGGCAGGGACGCCCTGCGGTCTCCGGCGCCCGGCCCTGCTCGATGCGGAAGTCGCCGGGCGCTGGTCCTTCGAGCGGGCGGCTCTCGACGCCCTCGACGGACGCCGCCGGCAGGTCGGGGGCGCACAGCCGCTCCCCCAGGCGATCGAGCCCTTCGGGCGCGCCGAACGCCTCGACGACGACACCGCGGGCCGCGTTGCGGACGCGGCCCGTCGAGCCCGAGGGCCAGCGCCACCTCGTGCACCCACGGTCGGAAGCCCACGCCCTGGGTGGTGCCGAAGACGACCCAGCGTCGGCCGACCGGCGACGCAGCCGGGCTAGCGGCGGCGGGCACGGTGCCCCCAGGACTCGATCCGCTTCACCACCTGCTCGACCAGGCCGGCGAGACGCGGCGCGATCTCCTCGCTAGCCCGGCCCGGAGCTCGACCCGCGCCGGCTCGAGGCCCATCGCCACGGTCGTCCTCCGGCAGCGAGCCGCGCAGCTCCGCCAGGGCGAGCGCTTCGCGGAGGTCGATCTGGTGGGGCGAGAGCTTCGTCGAGAAGAAGCGCGGCAGCTCGTCGCGTTCGAGCACGACCAGCTCGCCGGCCGGGCGGCCGGCCCGGATCGCGTCGAGCAGCAGCAGCCGATCGGCGTCCTCGATCTCGTGGAGCACGTTCATGCTCCAGGTGCCGCCGTCGACGAGCTCCACGGGCGGATCGAAGCTCCACGACTCGCGCAGCGCCTCGAGGGCCGCGAGGCCCACGCCGTCGTCGCCCATCAGCGGCGAGCCCACGCCGATGACGACGGTCCGGGAGCCCTCCGCCGGACGACGGGGCGGCTCAGGCATCCTCGTACTCGACGTCGTCCCGCACCCAGCGCCCGCCGCTGAAGATCGACGACACGATCCCCTCGCGGTCCGTCACGTCGGACCGCAGGGCGAAGTAGACGTGCACCGGGATGTAGATCAGGAAGAACCAGGTGAGCGTGTGGTGGATGAAGCGCACCACCGGGCACGCCGCCCAGGCAGAACGGACGACCACCCGAAGGTGCGTGTAGAAGAAGCCGTCGGGGTTCGAGAGCCCGTAGAGCCCGAAGCC
Organism: uncultured delta proteobacterium; assembly: GCA_963822965.1. Classification (GTDB taxonomy): domain Bacteria; phylum Myxococcota_A; class UBA9160; order UBA9160; family UBA4427; genus JAJDAN01. The sequence goes on along the minus strand of CAWGJT010000014.1, from coordinate 216,457 downwards.
CGTCACCACCTGCAGCAGCACGACCGCCGTAGAGAGCGTGTAGGAGAGCTGCTGCAGCGGGTTGTGGCCCAGGTAGTGGGGATCGTGCCTCGGGTGCAGCCAGCAGGTAGCGCTGGATCACCCGCCCGAAGTTGATCCAGTCGGTCCGGCGCACGGGGAAGAGGGCCCGCCAGCGTCTCGTAGCGGTTGCCCTGGAAGAGCCAGTAGACCCGGACGATCCCGGTCGCCACCAGGACGCCCGCCGCGGCGAAGTGCAGGAAGCGCATCCAGCCCATCAGGAAGTGAGCGCTCGGCCTCGCCGCTGGTCATGAAGTAGGGCCGTCCGATGTAGAAGCCCGCTGGCGATCAGGACGACGATGCGACGACGGCCGCGGCCCAGTGCATGGCGCGGATCGGCCAGTGCCAGATGTAGACCCAGCGGTAGCCGTCGACCGTCCTCGCCCGGGGCCTCGCACCGTCGTCGAGGTCGTGAGTGGCTCGCGTCATTGGACGCGTACCTCCGTGACGAGCCGGCCCTCGGCGTCGAGCACGTGGACGCCGCAGGCCATGCACGGGTCGAAGGAGTGGATGGTCCGCAGGATCTCGAGCGGACGCTCCGGATCGGCCAGCGGATGGTTGTCGACGAGCGCAGCCTCGTACGGCCCGGGCTGCCCCTGGGCGTCCCGCGGCGAGCAGTTCCAGGTGCTCGGCACCACGCACTGGTAGCGGGTGATCTTGCCGTCGCGGATCTGCACCCAGTGCCCGAGGGCGCCCCGCGCCGCGTCCAGGTAGCCGTAGCCCTGGGCGGTGCTTCGGCCAGGTCTTCGGGCTCCCAGTGCTGGCGCGTCGAAGGTCGCCACGTCGCCGCCGCGGATGCGGGCGACCAGGTCGTCGAACCACTTCTCGAGCGCGTCGCGCGAGCAGCATCGTCTCCAGGCCCGCGCGCCGCCACCCGTCCGAGGGTCGAGAAGAGCGCGTCGGCGCCGACTTCGAGTCGGCCGAGCACCTCGCCCACGAGCGCCCGGGTGTCCTCGTGACCCGAGGCGTACGCGACGAGAGCGCGCGCCAGGGGGCCCACCTCCATCGGGCTGCCCCTCGTAGCGCGGCGCCTTCATCCAGGTGTACTTGTCCTCGCCCTGGAGATACGTCCAGGGCGGCGTCGGGCCCGGTGTAGCGGGGCACGCGTCTCGCCCTCCACGGGTGGAGCCCGGCGTCGTTGCCCTCCTCGTACTCGTACCACGAGTGGGTGATGTACTCCTTCACCTTCATGTGGTCGTAGGGGTGCACCTCGGAGAGGTTGCGGTCGAGGACGATGCCGCGCGGGAAGTAGAGCGAGTCGACGTCGCGCCAGTCGTCCTCGGGAAACTCGCCCACGGCCAGGTAGTTGCCGGTGCCGCCGCCGATCGCGCCCCAGTCCTTGTAGAAGCCCGCGATCGCGAGCAGGTCGGGCCAGTACACCTGCTCCACGAAGATCCGCGCCTTGCGGATCATGCCGTGGATGTCGGTGAGGCGCTCGGCGTTGATGGTGGCGGTGTCGTCCAGGTTGATCGCCGACGCCATGCCGCCCACCAGGAAGTTCGGGTGCGGGTTCTTGCCGCCGAAGATCGTGTGCACCCGGATCACGTCGCGCTGCCAGTCGAGGGCCTCGAGGTAGTGGGCCACCGCCAGCAGGTTCACCGCGGGCGGCAGCTTGTAGGCGGGATGGCCCCAGTAGCCGTTGGTGAAGATGCCGAGCTGCCCGCCGGAGACGAACTTCTTGAGGCGGTCCTGGACCTCCTGGAAGTAGGTCGCCGAGTTCTTCGGCCACGGAGAGATCGAGCGCGCGATGCGCGACGTCTCGGCCGGATCGGCCGAGAGCGCGCTCACGACGTCCACCCAGTCCAGCGCATGCAGGTGATAGAAGTGGATGACGTGGTCCTGGACGGTCTGCATGCCGTGGATGAGGTTGCGGATGATCGTCGCGTTGCGGCGGGATCGTGATGCCGAGGGCGTCCTCCACCGCGCGGCACGACGCCACCGCGTGCACCACCGTGCAGACGCCGCAGATGCGCTGGGTGAACGCCCAGGCGTCGCGCGGGTCGCGACCCTCCATCACGAGCTCGATGCCCGCGGAACTGCGTCGAGGTCGCCCAGGCCTCGGCGATGCGGCCCGCCTCGGCCTGCACCTCGATGCGCAGGTGTCCCTCGATGCGCGTGATCGGATCGACGACGACCTTAGTCCTGGCCATGCTCGCTCCCTCCCCGGCTTCGGACCCGCTTCGGACGAGGGCTTCGCGGCCGTCGGCCGCCCGCTGCCGCGTGCGCTGGATCCCCGTGCCGATCGCGTGGGCGACGACGCCCGCCGTGGCCCCGACGGCGAGCGACAGCCCGACGGTGTCCGCCGTGCGCTCGACGCCGAAGCCCGAGCAGGTCGGGCATCTGGCGGTAGAACGGCGTCATCGTGTCCCAGAAGTTCCGCTCGGTGCAGCCGATGCACGGGTGGCCCGCGCCGATCGGCCAGCTCGTGCCGCGATTCCACTGGATGATCGGGCACGGCGAGAAGGTGGCCGGACCCTTGCAGCCCACCTTGTAGAGGCACCAGCCCCGGCGGGCCGCCTCGTCGTCGAACACCTCGACGAACTGGCCGGCGTCGTAGTTCGCCCGGCGCGGGCACTGGTCGTGGATGCGGGCGCCGTACGCGAAGAGCGGCCGGCCGTCGCGATCCAGGTCGGGCACCCGGCCGAAGGTCAGGTAGTGGACCACCGTGGCGGTGACCACGTCCGCGATCGGCGGACAGCCGGCGATGTTCACCACCGGGCGGCCCGACAGGATCTCCGAGACGCCGACCGCGCCGGTCGGGTTCGGCTTCGCGGCCTGCACGCTGCCCCAGTGGGCGCAGGCGCCGACGGCGATCACCGCGGCGGCGCCTTCCGCCGCCTCCTCGAGGATCGTTCGCGCCGTGCGCCCGCCGATGGTGGTGTAGATGCCGCCGTCCGCCGTCGGAATGGAGCCCGTCACGAGCAGCACGTACTTGCCGTGGTTCGTCGCTCATCGACTCCTGCAGCGCCGCCTCCGCCGCGCTGCCGGCCGCCGCCATCAGCGTGTGCTGGTAGTCGAGCGACACCAGGTCGAGTATGAGGTCGCCGATGGTCGGCGAGTCGCTGCGCAGCACGCTCTCGACGCAGCCCGTGCATTCCTGCAGCTGGAGCCAGATGACCGTGGGGCGCCGCAACGCCTCGAGCGCCTCGGCCACGCGCGATCCCATCAGGGGAGAGAGACCGAGCATCGCGGCCATCTGGCCGCAGAAGCCGAGGAACGCCCGGCGGGTCACGCCCCGCGACGCCAGGTGCTCACTGAGGGTCTCGTCGGAAGTCCACGGGTGTTCGGTGGGAACCATCACAACCTCCCTGGAAGCTGGTGATCGATGTCGAGATTCTAGAGCGCGCCTCGCTCCGGGTCTCGGGCAACGCGCAAACGAGTCACCGGCGCACCCGCGACGACCTCGGAAGACACGTTGGGGCGAATGTGTCGGAGCGCCCCAGCGAGCGTCGATGTCGTGTCATTTCGGAACACACCGACCGGATCTGCTGGCTTCCGGTTGCATGACACGCTGTTTGCTATTCGCGCAGGGAGTGGTGGAGTGCACCCACATGCATGCGCGCCGAAGCCGCGCCCGCGGTCCCACCCGTCGCTCGGCCGAGACGACTCTCACGGGATGGGATCGGGTGGGCCCCGACCGGATCGACGGGGACGCGGTGGGACCGGGCGCGGCCTCGCTTCGCGACGAGCGCGATTGACACCAAAAAGAGTCAATTGTCCACGGACGGCGCGGACGCGATCCGCGCCCGGCGCGCGAGCCCGGCCGGCGCCACCTCGCCGGCTTCGGCCCGCTTCGGGACCGCCTTCTGGAACCCGCGCCGATCGCGCCGCCACCTCCTCGCCATCGCAGACCGGTCGGAGGGCGCCGTTCCGGGCGATCGGGACGGTGCTGCCTCCGCCGTCGGGTGTGGAGCTGTCACTCCCCCACGCGCTCGGGTAACGTTGCGGGCCTTCGGCGCGACCCCGGCACGACGTGCCCCGGATGGGGCCCTTCCGGCGAGGGTGCGCCCTCATCGCACGCTTCATGGCTGGAACACGCTGGAGACGGGTCTTGGGAAAAGCGTTCGACCTGAGGGGGCTCTTCACCGACATCAACACCCGGACCATCTACCTCTACTCGATCATCATCGGGCTGCTGGCCGGGCTCGGCGCCCTGGCTCTTCAACGAGCTGCTCCACATGGCCGTCCAGGTCACGATGAACTCGTGGGTCCATCTCGACGATCCCGCAGCCGGCGGGCGAGCCGACGGACCTGACCGCTCCCGCCGGCCCCCGCTACGTCGCTGGCTGCTGGTCGCGCTGCCCGTCGCCGGCGGTCTGATCTCGGGTCTGCTCGTCCGGACCTTCGCGCCCGAGGCGGAGGGCACGGGCACCGACGGCTACATCGACGCCTTCCACAACAAGGGCGGCTCCATGCGCAGGCGCGTGCCGCTCATCAAGTCGCTGGCGACGATCGCGACCCTCTCCTCCGGGGGAAGCGCCGGCAAGGAGGGGCCGATCGCCCAGATCGGCGCCGGCATCGGCTCGGCGCTCGGCCAGTACCTGAAGATGGGCGCGCGCGCCCGCCGCACGATGATGGTGGCCGGCGCCGCCGGCGGTCTCGGCGCCATCTTCCGCGCGCCGCTCGGCGGCGCGCTCACGGCCGTCGAGGTGCTCTACAAGGAGGACATCGAGACCGACGCCCTGACTCCCGCGATCCTCTCCTCGGTCACCGCCTACACGGTCTTCTGCTCCGTCAAGGGCTTCACCCACGTCTTCGGCTTCGGCGGCGAAGCCTTCCAGTCCCCCGTGCAGCTCCTCTTCTATGCGGTGCTGGGGCTCTTCTGCTCGGCCTCGGGCTATCTCTACGTCCGCCTGATGCACGGCTCGAAGAAGTACTTCTTCGATCGGCTGCCGGTGAACAAGTACCTCGTCCCCCCGATCGGCGGGCTGATGGTGGGCGCCATCGGCTTCTTCTATCCCCAGGTGCTCGGCCAGGGCTTCGGATACGTGCAGCAGGTGATCTCCGGCGGCACCGTGGACGGTCTGCACGCGACGGCGGGGATCCTGCTGCTGCTGGCGGTGCTGAAGATCGCCACCACCTCGTTCACGATCTCGTCGGGAGGCTCCGGCGGCGTGTTCGCCCCCAGCCTCTTCATCGGCGCCATGCTCGGGGGCTGCGTGGGCAGCGTCAGCCACCAGCTCTTCCCGGCGTTGGTGCCCGACGCGACCCCCTACGTGGTGGTCGGCATGGGCGCCTTCTTCGCCGGTGTCGCGAACGCGCCCATCGCCTCACTCATGATGGTGTGCGAGCTGACGGGCGCCTACGAGCTGCTCCCGCCCCTGATGGTCGTCGCCACCGTCGCCCTGGTCACGTCGCGACGCTGGTCGATCTACACCACCCAGGTCGACAACAAGTTCTTCTCCCGGGCCCACCTGTGGGAGATGAACCCGAACGTCCTGAAGCGGGTGACGATCCGCGACGCCACCCGGGGCATCTACGACCACAACGCGATCATCCCCGTCGACCTGCCGCTGCAGCAGATGGAGGCCGTGGCCCGGGACACCGGCCAGACCGATCTCGTGCTGCAGAACGACAAGGGAGAGCTCGCCGGACTCGTCTCCCTGAACGATCTCGGAGACCGCGACGATCTCGAGCACCTGGGCACGCTGGTGCTGGCGCACGATCTCGTGAACCGTCAGACGACCTACCTGACGCCCGACGACAACCTGATCCGCGCGCTCGAGTTCTTCGCGGATCGCGAGTTCGACAAGATTCCGATCGTGGAGATCCGCAAGGGCGCCAAGCACCTGCTCGGGCACGTGCAGTACCGCGACATCATCAGCTTCTACCAGCGCGAGCACGGCACACCCGACGTGGTCGCCGGCACGCCTCCCCTACCCGGTCCGCCCCCGCCGATCCACTGACCGGGCGGCGGGGACGAGGGAATTCGGGCTACTTCACCGTCTTGAAGATCGGCATGTTCGCCTCGGTGGCGACGTAGATGACGTTCGGGTTCTCGTTCAGGGTCTTGATCCACAGGTACTGCAGGTAGGAGTCCGAGAGGGTCGAGCGCACGATCTCCTGGGCCTTGGCGGCGCCTTCGGCGCGCGCCACCTCGATCTCGGCGTCCTTGCGCGCCTGCTCGAGCATGAATTCCTTCTGCTGCACCTGCTGCTCGGCGGTGAGCTTGGCTTCGATGCTGTCGCGGAACCGCTCTGGGAGCTTCACGTCGCGCAGCAGGACGTCCTCGACCTTGATGCCGCGGGGCTCGAGATTCTCCTGGAGGAACTCCTTGATCTTGGCCGCGATCTGCTTGCGGCCCACCTCCGCGTAGATGTTCTTGACCTGGTAGCCGCTCACCACGTCGCGCACGGCGTTCCGGAAGTAGGGGATGACGAGCACCTGCATGTAGTCAGCGCCGACGGTCTTGCGGATCTGCGGCGCCTGCTCGGGCATCACCCGGAAGAGCAGCGAGGTGTCCAGGCCCACGATCAACCCCTCGGAGGAGGGAACCTGGGCGGTCTCCTTCAGCTCCTGGAGCTTGATGTTCCAGGTCTCGATGATGCGGGCCACCGGGATCTGGATGTGCACCCCCTGATCCACCGGCTCGTCCGCGATGGAGCCGAAGCTCTTCGCGACGCCGACCTCGCCATCCTCGATCACCACGCACCCCTGGGTGGCGAGAAGGAGCACGCACAGGACGATCAGGATCGCGATCGGAATGAATCGACTCATGGATCTCCCATTTCAAGCATTTGAGCACCGGCCGCGAGTGTAGTCCGCGCGCGCGCCTCGTCCCGCCTTCCGGGCGGAGTTCCGGGCCACGATCGCCGCAGCGGCACCCGGATCGAGCGGATTCGCGCGTCGCACGGGGCTCGGGGCGCCAGCGCGGGCGCCGAGAATGGCACAATCGGCGCCATCCGCACGCGGCCGGATGCGCCACCGCCGCGGCCTCAGGCGCGCGTATCCGTACGCGCCGCCTGCCCTTTTCGCTTCCGTGGGACCCCGATCCCGGGTTATTCTGGAGCGCTGCTCCCGCTGGAGGTTCCCCACCGTGCGCTCCGTGCCGTTCCGATGCTTCGTGCTGCTGCTCGCCGTCGCGACCCTCGCCTGCGGCGACGGTTTCTTCCCGCGCCAGGAGCTCCGCGAGCGGCAGCTGGACTATCTCGGGTTCGCCACGAGCGAACCCATCCAGACCGGGAGCATCCTCAACTGCCTGAACCATCTCGAGCGCGCGCGCCGCGATCCCCACTACGCGCTCTCCGACGGCACGATCCCGGCGGACGCCTGGGACGGGGTCTTCGACAAGCTGTACCGGCTGCGCGACACCAGCGACTTCGACCTGCTGTACCTGATGAACATGCTCTACGCGTTCGACGGTGACCCGGCCGCCAGCCCCGAGCTGTGGGAGAAGGCCCGCCAGGCGGTGCTCGACTTCAAGTACTGGTACACGGACCCCACGCCGGACCGGGTGGTGGACGGCGAGCCGGTGGTCGACGCCATGTGGTACTGGTCGGAGAACCACGTGCTGCTCTTCCGGGTGAACGAGTACCTGGCGGGCCAACGCTTCAAGGACCGCACCTTCACGGTGACGGGCATGAACGGTGCCTGGCACCAGGCGAGGGCACGCGAAGCGATCCTCCACTGGCTCGACGAGCGCGCGCGCTACGGCTTCACCGAGTGGCACTCCGACGTCTACTACCAGAAGGACATCACGCCCCTGCTCACGCTGGTGGAGCTCGCCGAGGACGAGGTGGTCGCGAAGCGGGCGGCGATGGTGCTCGACCTCGTCTTCCTCGACGTGGCCCTCCACCTGCACCGGGGCAACTTCGGCGCCACCCACGGCCGCTCCTACATCAAGGACAAGGCGACCGCCCTCCGGCAGGACAACTTCCACTCGAGCAAGATGCTCTTCGACGACACGCCCCTTCCCTACCAGAGCGCCTCGGCCGCAGACGCGACGCTGCTGGCCCGGGCGCGGAAGTACCGCCTCCCCGAGGTGATCCGACGGATCGCGCGCTACGACGAGCCGATGGTGGACCGCCAGCGCATGAACCTGTACGTGGCCGAGGAGCCCGACCCGGACCCGACCGTGGCGCCACCCCCGGCGCCCGAGGGCCTCGACTTCAGCGACGAGGCGAACCTGCCCTTCTGGTGGTCGGCGGGCACGCAGTCCGTCTGGTCGATGGTTCCGCTCACCCTCGAGGTCGGCGAGCGGGAGAACCTGTGGGCCTCCCAGTTCGCCGACTTCAAGCTGCTTCGCGACCTCGTCTGGGTGGAAGGCGACCTGGAGCAGACCGTCGCCAACGCGCGCCCCTTCCTCGTGCTGCTGTGGCGGGCCATCAACGCCGCGGTGCTGAACGAGGTGAACACCTACACGTACCGGACCCGCGACTACATGCTCTCGACCGCCCAGGACTACCGGAAGGGGCTGCGCGGCGCCCAGACCCACATCGTCCAGGCGACCCTGGGAGAGAGCACCGTCGTGTTCCCGCAGCACCCGACCTACCGGCCGGTGGAGCTGGGCGGGACGCCGCCGCCGGACTGGAACTGGCAGCGGGAGGACGAGCCGGGGCCGGGCTACTGGACGGGCAACGGCGCCGAGCCCCGGGCCGCCCAGCACGAGAACGTCGCCATCGTGCTCTACGCCCCCCAGTACGCGCCCGTCGCCCAGCTCGGCCTCGTCTATCGCGACGAGACCCACGCCTACTTCCCGGTCGCCCACTTCGACGAGGTGGTGAAGGAGCGCAACTGGATCTTCGGCCGCAAGGACGAGGCCTACGTCGCCCTCTACTCGCGCAACGTGTTCGGCTGGCGCCTGGGTCAGCCCGAGGTGTTCGAGAACGGCGACGAGCCCTTCGACCTGGTGGCGCCCTACTTCGCGCAGAACGTGTTCATCCTCGAGATGGGCAGCCTGTCCGAGTCGGGGCCCTTCGAGGAGTTCGTGGCGGCGTGCGAGGCGGCCCCGGTCGTGACGACGGCCGTGCCCGACCAGGACGGCAACGGGCTTCCCGACGGCTACGACGTCTCCTACGAGTCGCCGAGCCAGGGGCTCATGACCTTCGGCTGGCACGCCCCGCTCGTCGTTCGCGGACAGGAGCAGCCGCTCACCGACTACCCCCGCTTCGACAACCCCTTCGTGCGAGCCGACTTCGGCGACACGCGCTTCGAGATCAGCGACGGGCAGTACGGGCTGGTCCTCGACTTCGCGGTGGACGAGCGGCACGCGTCGGCGCCCGGGCCGCACCATCGGCCCGGCGAGCCGCCGACACCTCCCGGACCCCCGGGCGAGTGCCCGCCGGGGTGGGGCGCAGCCTGGAGCCACGGGGGACGCGGGCACCCCGGTTGCCCGGGGCCGTGGGGCCATCCCGGGCCGGTACACTCCGGGTACCCCCGATGGCCCGACCCCAGTCCGCCCAGCCCCTGATCGAGCTGCGCAACGTCTCCCGCGTCTACGGCGCGGGAGCGACCGCGGTGCACGCACTCGCCGGGGCGTCCCTCGAGGTCGAGGCGGGGCACTTCGTGGCGTTCATGGGCCCCTCGGGCTCGGGCAAGTCGACCCTCCTCAACCTGATCTCCGGCATCGACCGCCCGAGCCGCGGGGAGGTGTGGGTGGGTGGCCGGCGCATCGACATCCTCTCCGAGGACGAGCTGGCGCGCTGGCGCGCGGGCCACGTCGGTCTCATCTTCCAGTTCTTCAACCTGATGCCGGTGCTCTCGGCGCGGGACAACGTCGCCCTGCCCCTGCTGCTGCACCGCATGGGCCGCGACGAGCGGCGGCGGCGCGCGGAGATCGCCCTGCGCGTGGTCGGCCTCGGCGACCGCCTGGACCACACGCCCTCGATGCTGTCCGGCGGCGAGCAGCAGCGGGTCGCGATCGCCCGGGCGATCGTCACCGACCCGGACCTGATCGTGGCCGACGAGCCCACCGGCGACCTCGACGCGCGAGGCGCGGAGGTGGTGCTGGGCCTGCTGCGCACCCTGCGCGAGGAGATGGGCAAGAGCGTCGTGATGGTGACCCACGATCCGCGGGCGCTGCGCTACGTGGACGGCGTCTTCCACCTCGACAAGGGGCGGCTGCTCGCGGGCGCCGAGGCCGAGCAGGCGGCCCGGGCGCTGCGCGCGGCCCTCGGCGTCCCCGAGGCCCCCGCGTCCGGCGGGCCCGGCGAGGTCCCCCACTCGTGACCGGCGCCACGCTGGTGCGCGCGAACGTCGGGCGCAACAAGCTGCGCTCGGTGCTGACGGCCACCGCGATCGCCCTGGCGACGCTGCTGGTCTGCCTGCTCCTCACCATGCCCGAGGGTCTCGACGCCTTCCTGGACCGGGCCGCCAGCAACACGCGGCTCTCCATCGTGAACCGCGCCGGGCTCGTCTACTCGATGCCCGTCTCGCTGGCGCGCCGGGTACGCTCCCTGCCCGGCGTGGCCGACGCCATGGGGCTGGTGTGGTTCGGCGGCACCTTCGAAGAAGCGGGCAAGGTCACCTTTCCGAGCTTCGCCGTCGAGGCCGACCACGTGGGCGGCACCTATCCGGACTACCACATCGACCCCGAGATCCTCTCCGAGTTCCGGCGCTATCGGGACGGCATGCTGGTGGGCCCCGCCACCCTCGAGCGCTACGGCTGGAAGAAGGGCGACCGGGTGACCCTGCGCAGCGACCTCTGGGGCGTCTCGCTCGACCTGCGCGTGGTGGGGGAGATTCCGCAGACGGGATCGCCGGTGGTGTGGATCCAGCGCGAGTACCTGTCCCAGGCCCTCGAGGCCCAGGGCCGCGAGCTCGGCTTCGTCGGCCTCATCTGGGCACGCGCCGAGACCGCCGCGGACGTTCCCCGGGTCATGGAGGCCGTCGACGAGATCACCCGCTACACGGACACACCCACCACCACCCAGACCGAGAAGAGCTTCTTCGCGTCGTTCCTCGGCTCGCTCTCCGGCTTCCTCACGATCCTGCTGGCGGTGACCGGGCTGGTGGCGCTCTGCATCGTCTTCATCGCGGCGAACACCGCCTCGCTCTCGATCCGGGAGCGCGCCGGCGAGATCGCCATGCTGAAGGCGCTGGGCTTCGGCCGCGGACGGCTCTTCGCGCTGCTGCTCTCCGAGACCCTGCTGCTGGCGGGCCTCTCGGGTGCCGCCGGGCGTCGGCCTCGCGGTGGCGCTCACCCGGGTGCTGCACGAGACGGCCGGCCGGGTGCCCAGCCTGGGGGTGCTGGGCGGCTTCGTGGTCTCGGGACAGGTCGTCGCCGAGGGCCTGGCGCTCGCTCTCTTCGTGGGCCTCGTCTCCGGCGCCGTCCCGGCCTGGGGCGCCGCCCGCCGCCCCGTGGCCGAGACGCTGCGGGGCGTGTTCTAGGAACGTCGTCGCCGTAGCAGGTCGAGCGCCAGCAGCGCCGCCGCGGTGAGCTGCGACGGCGAGGGCTCCGGGGCCGGCAACAGTCGGATCGTGCCCGGATCGGAGCGACTCGGAAGCTGTAGCTCGGCGTCCAGCGGATCGCCGTTCGCCATGACGCCGGTCAGCTGGCCCGCTTGCGGGTCGAGCACGCCGTAGGGCACGGGCGCCCCGTTCAACGCGAAGCCCGAGCCGTGGATCCCGAGCTGCGCCTCGGAGTCGACGTAGAGCTTCGTGGTGGTGCCTCCGGTCAGGACAGCTCGAGACTGCTGGAGCAAGCGGAGCGTCCCGCAGCTGCCGCCGGACAGGACGATGCGAGCGCGCTCGTATCCCGTCAGCACGCCGAAGATGCCTCCTTCCCGTTGAGTGAAGCCGGCATCGTCTGCGACGGAGACGCTCTCCACCGGACCGCTCGCGAGGACACCCGTCGCCTCGTCCGAGAGATGCAGCCGATCCAGAGAGGAGCCAGACATTTCGATCGAAGCCTGCCCGGAGATCCTGGTGTCGCCGTTGACCGTCGCGCCCTCTGCCATGACGGAGGACGCATCCGCTGCGCGGAGCCCGTTTCCTACCTCTCCGTAGACGAGCGCCAGGCTGGCCTCGCCCTCGAGCGAGACCTCGCCCACGAGCCCCCGGTCGATCTCGAGGCGCGCCGCATCGTGGCCGTGCAGCTCCAGGAGCGCCGAGCGGTCCACCACGAGGCTGGACGAATCGAGCACCTCGACGATCCGGTGCGCGGTCCCCGAGCCGGACGTATCCACGAGGACCAGATTGCTCGGCGCACCGGGGTCCGCGCAGGGCTCGTCGGGATCGCCCTGGGCCAGTCGCTGGCGCAGCCGGAGTTCCGAACGTAGGTGAGCACGATGGGCGGGCTCGGCGCGGTGGAAGCCTCGAGCGCGAGCGGCCCCGGGATCCGCACCAGCGCGGTCCGCCAGCCGAGCCCCGGATCCAGGAGCACGATCTCGCCGCTGCTGTCGCGATCGAAGTCGATCACGAAGAACTGCCCGTCCGTCCACAGGCCGCTCAGGCGGCCGGTGAGCGGGCTCAAGCTGCCGGTGGTCACAGGCACGTCGCCGCCCTGCCCGCTCAGGAGGAACTGGCTGCCCGAGACCTCGATCCGCCCACTGCCGTAGGCGCTGGCGCGACGCGGGCTCCCGCCCAGCAGCCGCACGATGCCGTGGTCTTCCGCGACGGCCCCCTCCCCGATGTCGCCCGAGTAGAACCAGACCGTCGCCTTGTCGCGCGCCACGAGGCGGCCCACCGCCGGCGGAGGCGGCGTCTGGATCTGGCCCAGCGACGTCGACAGGTCGCCGTCCACCACGACGACGCGCGAGCGGTCGTACGCGACGACCTCGCGCGGGATGTCGTCCTCGAAGAACGAGCCCACGAGCCCGCCCCCGACGATCGTGATCCATGAGGTGTCGGCGGCCGCGAGCGCATAGGCGAAGTCGCTCTGGAAGAGCTCCGAGGCGACGCCGGGGGACGCACACGGGGTGCCGGGCCAGCCGTCGCAGCCGCGGTTGCGGACCCCGAACTCCCGGCCGTCCTCCGTGGCGGTCTCGTAGCAGCAGATGCTCTCGTCGTCCGGCGCCCGGGTGCCTTCGTTGACGAGCACCTGCCCGGCGGCAGCCGTCGCTGCGAGGGCAATCGCCACGCCGGCGCACAGCGCGCGGCAGCAGCTCCTGCGACGTCCCAGCATGCGGACCTCCAGCCCCCCGGACGAGGGTGCCAGCATACGCGTTCTGGTGCGCCCGAGGGGACGATATTCGCGAACGGCCTCGCGAGGTCGAGCTGATTTCGCGCTCGGCGCGTCCGGCCGGGTCTCGCTACGATGCTTCGGCTCCCGTCGGCTCCCGTCCCCTGCGGAGCGCCGCCGGGGGTCGGTCGGCGGACGACAGGAGCCGTTGCCCGAAACAGGTTCTCGTGTCCCTCCCCCTCTCCTACCCCTGGCGCAACCTCGCGGCGCGTCCGCTGCGCACGTTCCTGACGGCGAGCGTGATCGCGCTGGTGGTGGTGGCGTGCACCCTGCTGATGGGGCTGCTCTCGAGCCTCGAGCGCACCCTGGTGCAGAGCGGCGAGCCGCTCAACCTGGTGGTGCTGCGCAAGGGCTCGAGCAACGACGGGGCGAGCCAGATCTCCCGCCAGGCCTACCAGGCCATCCGCTTCCTCGACGGCATCGCCCGCGACGCGACGGGCGAGCCCCTGGTGTCGCCCCAGCTCGTCGTTCAGCCCTTCCTCTACAAGCCGGACGGCGGCCGCGAGAACGTGCTCGTGCGCGGGGTCGACGAGCGTGCCCTGCGCGTGCATCCCCAGGTGAAGATCACCCGGGGTCGCATGTTCGTGCCGTCGGTGGGAGAGGTGGTGATCGGTCGCGCCCTGGTAGGCCGCTACGAGGGCGCGCGCCTCGGCGGCGAGCTGCGCTTCGGCCGCTCGCACTGGCGGGTGGTGGGCATCCTCGAGGCCGAGGGCTCGTCGTTCGAGAGCGAGGTGTGGGCGGACGTCGAGGAGCTGGCACGCGACGCCCGGCGCGGCATGCCCTACAGCGGCGTGCGCCTGCGGGCGCGCTCCGAGGCCGCCCTCGAGCGCTTGAAGGAGCGTATCGAGGACGACCCGCGCTACGCGCTGGAGGCCACCCGCGAGACCACCTACTACGCGGAGCAGGCCGAGAGCAGCGACGCCCTCTACATCCTGGTGGTGGGGATCGCCGTGCTGGCGGGCCTCGGCGCGGGGTTCGGCGCGGCCAACACCCTGTATGCGGCGGTGGCCGCGCGCACCCGCGAGGTGGGCACCCTGCGTGCGATGGGCTTCTCACGCGGCACCATCCTGCTGGCCTTCGAGGCCGAGGCCCTGGGCCTGGGCCTGGTGGGCTTCCTGCTGGGCGCGGCGGTCTCGATCGCCCTCGCCGCCGGGCTCGAGCGCTGGCTCGGGGGCGTGGCCTTCGGAGCGACTACCTTCACCACCAACGTGGTGGCGCTGCGGGTGGCGCCGGGCGACCTGGTCGTGGCCCTGGGCCTCGCCCTCGCGATCGGCGGCCTGGGCAGGCGTGGGCCCGGCCTGGCGGGCGGCGCGTCTGCGTCCGATCGAGGCGCTGCGACGGGGTGGAGAATGAGACGGATGCGCGCCGCGGGGAGCCCATGAGCGACGGAAGCCGGAACGCACGGGACGACGAGGCGCGCACGAGCGCCGACGACCGGCGGCCCCTGGCACCGGCGGACGGCGAGTACGGCGCCGGCCGGGACGAGCTCGAACGGCTCCGGCTCCCCCGCGACGGGTCGGGCGACATCGCGAGCAGCAGGCGCCGGCGCTGGCCCTGGCTCGCGGCGGCGGCGCTCGCTGATGGCCGGGTTGCTCGGCGGCTGGCTCGCCAGCGAGCGTCCCGACCCCGGTGGAGACGACGCGCGCGGTCCCGCTGGCCGAGGTGGCGGGACAGGCCGTGCCCGTGCTGTCGGGCTCCGGCTACCTCGTCCCCGCCCAGCCCTTCATCGCCGTCGGCTCCCGGGTGGCCGGGCGCATCGCCCGCTACCTGGTGGACGAGGGCGATCGCGTCGTCGCCGGACAGCCCATGGTCGAGCTCGACCCGACGCCCGCGCGCGCAGCGGCCGACCAGGTGCGCGCCTCGCTGCGCTCGGCCCGGGCGCAGCTCGAGCTCGCCGAATCCGAGCTGGCCCGCGCGGAGCGCCTGCTCGAGCAGGGCGTCGTGGCCGAGGACGAGTACGACCGCCGGAAGAGCGAGGCGCGCGTGGCCCACGCACGCGTCGGCGAGCTCACCGCCGCCCTCGAACGGACCGAGACCGATCTCGACGACACGATCATCCGCGCGCCCACCGACGGCGTGGTCCTCGAGACCTACAAGCAGCCGGGCGAGATCGCCGTGCCCGGCGGCTTCTCGGGCTCCGGCGACCTGCTGCGGCTCGCCAACCTGTCGGAGCTGCGCGCCGAGCTCGACGTCAACGAGTCGGACCTGCCGAGGGTCAGCCTGGGCCAGCCGGCCGAGATCATTCCGGACGCCTATCCCGGGGCGGAGTACGAGGGCCGCGTCGTGGAGCTGGCGCCCCAGATCGATCGCCAGAAGGGAACGCGGGAGGTCGAGGTGCTGGTGGTCTCGCCCGACGACAAGCTGCTGCCCGACATGAGCGTGCGCGTCGTCTTCCTGGAGCGCCTGCCGGAGGGGCCCGAGGCGACGGCGGGGCGGACCGTGGTGCCGCCCGGCGCCCTGCGGCGCGACGAAGCCGGTCGCACCTTCGTGTGGCTGGCGCGCGACGGTCGCGCCGTTCGGGTCCCCGTGGAGATCGAGCGGACCCTGGGCGATCGGGTGGTGCTCTCCTCGGGGCTCACCGGGGGCGAGGCGGTGATCCTCGGCGACCCGCCCGAGCACGAGGGCGAGGCGGTGGCCGCGCAGCCTGCGGACGCGCCCTGAGCGGCCGCCCGGCAGGCGCTCCACCTCGCCCGCACGCCCCGCCTTCACGCGGCGCTCGCGGCGCGGCCCGGGGATGGGTAGCGTCGTAGGACCAAGGTCCCCGGCCGGCGGCCGGCGCAAAGGAGCCCCCCATGCAGATCGCCCCCATCCCGACCCTGGACGACGAGACCAACCAGATTCGCGGGATGACGGCGAAGATCGTCGCCGAGCGGGTCATCCCGAACGAGCATCTGCTGCGGCTCGGCGCCGAGAGCGCGGAGCTGTGGCGCGACCTCCAGCAGCAGGTGAAGCAGACCGGCCTGTGGGCCCCCCACCTGCCCGAGGAGTACGGCGGCATGGGGATCGGCTTCCTCAAGCTCGCCTACATGAACGAGATCCTCGCCTGGAGCCCGTTCTCCAACGCCGTGTTCGGCATCATGGCGCCCAACTCGGGCAACCAGAAGATCCTCGTCAAGTACGGCACCGAGGAGCAGAAGAAGAAGTGGCTCGAGCCGCTGACCCGCGGCGAGATGCAGTCGTGCTTCGCGATGACCGAGCCCGACAACGCGGGGTCGGATCCGCGCTCCCTGACGACGCGCGCCGTGCGCGAGGGCAACGAGTGGGTGATCAACGGCCACAAGTGGATGGCCAGCAACGCCAAGCGCGCCGACTTCGCCATCGTCATGTGCCGCACCGAGGACGCCAGCGACCAGGACGTGAACGGCCGCATGACGCAGATCATCGTGCCCACGGATACCCCCGGCTTCAACTACATCCGCAGCGTCCCGATCTGGGGCCACCAGGACGGCCACCACGGGGAGATCATCCTCGAGAACGTACGCGTGCCCCTCGAGAACGCGCTGGGGAAGGCGGGCTCCGGGCACGCGGCGGCCCAGGACCGTCTCGGCGCCGGGCGCGTCTACCACTGCATGAACTGCGTGGGCCAGATGTGGCGCGCCTTCGACATGATGGTGCGGCGCGCCATGGAGCGGAAGGTCCACGGTGGCCTGCTCTCCGAGAAGCAGTTCATCCAGGGCTTCATCGCCGACTCGTACATGGACATCCAGGCGTCGCGGCTCATGACCATCCGCTGCGCGGAGGTGATGGAGGCCGGGCTCGACGCGCGCACCGACATCTCCGCCATCAAGGTGTTCGTGCCGGCCGCCATGACCCGGGTGGTGGACCGCGCCATCCAGGTGCACGGGGCGCTGGGCGTCTCCGCGGACACGCCGCTCGAGGCCATGTACCGGGGCGCGCGCACCCTGCGGCTGGCGGACGGACCCGACGAGGTGCACCGCATCCTGATCGCGAAGAACGTGCTGAAGCACTACGCGAGCGGACAGTCCTGGGACTTCGGGGTCTAGATGCGAGGGACGGATCGAGGCTAGCCCTGACGGATGGAGCTGTGGACCCTCACCCACTCGTCTCCCGACGGCATGCAGAAGCGCGCCGAGCGGGCGGAGCGCGCGGGCTGGGTCGGGCTGTGCGTCGTCGACTCCCAGTGTCTCGCCGGGCGACTCGTACGTGGCGCTCACCCTGGCGGCGACGGCCAGCTCAGCGCCTGAAGCTCGGCACCGGGGTCACGAACTCGATCACCCGCCACCCGGCGGTGACGGCCTCCGCCGCGGCGGCCCTGCAGCGCTGCACGAACGGACGCGTCGAGCTGGCCATCGGGCGCGGCGACTCGGCGCTCGCCCACCTGGGGCGGGCACCCGCCGGCGTGCACCAGTTCGAGCGCTACGTGGTGGCCCTGCAGCGCTATCTGCGGGGCGAGGCGATTCCCTTCGACGAGCTCGACTTCTCCGAGCAGGCCGCGCCGCCCATCGCCTCCCTGCAGCTGGCGGACGCGCCCGCCGCCAGCCGGCTCGTCTGGCTCGGAAGACCCCACGACAAGGTGCCGGTGGAGGTGGCGGCGACCGGGCCGAAGGTGATCGCCATCGGGGCCCGTCACGCCGAGCGCGTGCTGCTCACCGTGGGCGCCGCGCCGGAGCGGATCCGCTGGGGGATCGAGCAGGCCGTGGCCGCCGCCCCGGAGGCTCGGCCGCGCTGCGGCGTCTACCTGAACCTCGCCTGCCATCCGGACCTGGAGAAGGCAAGGAGCCTGGTGCGCGGCGGCCTCACCACCTTCGCCCGCTTCAACGTGATGCACGGGGCCATCTCGGGACCCGTCGACGAAGGCCAGCGACAGGTGCTCGAGGGGCTGAACGAGCACTACGACATGAAGCAGCACACCCGGGTGGACTCCCGCCAGGCGGAGCGGATGCAGCCCGGGTTCGTGGACCGCTTCGCGATCGTCGGTCCACCGGACGCGTGCATCGAGCGCCTGCGCGAGATCGAGGGGCTCGGGATCGAGAAGGCGATCCTCGTCGGGCCCACCGCCGGCGCCGACCCGTCGATCGCCGCCGAGTCGCTGGCCCTGCTGGACCGCGAGGTGGTTCCCGCCTTCGCGGGCGGGTGACGCGCGGGAGATTCCTCGATGCCCCCTGCAGCGAGCCCGGTCCGGCAGCCGGGTGCACCCCCCCGATTCCTCTTCGTGGTCACCGGCCGCAACGTCGAGCCGTTCGTGGCCCCGTTGCTGGCCTCGCTGCAGGCCCAGACCCTCTATGCGTGGCGCGCCGTGATCGTGGACGACGCCTCCCAGGACGGCTCGCGGGCCGCGCTCGACCGGGAGATCCGCGAGCGGGGCCTTCACGAACGCGTCCGGGTGATGACGAGCCCGGAGCGGAGCCACAAGGCGCACAACGTCTTCCGCGTGCTGAAGAGCGGCGAGAACACCGAAGCCGAGATCGTCGTCCTGCTCGACGCGGACGACCGCCTCGCCGATCCGCGGGCGCTGGAGACCCTCGATCGAGAGTACCGGCGTGGTTTCGACGTCGTGTGGAGCAACTGGCGGGGCAGCGACGGCACCCCGGGCAAGTCGGACCACCTCTCGCCCCTGCTGCCGCCCGACCGCCAGCCCTTCGTGACCCAGCACCTCTTCAGCTTCCGCCGCCGGCTCTTCGACGCCGTGCGCGCAGACGATCTCCAGGACGACGAGGGGCGCTGGTTCCGCGCGGGATGCGACGCCGCCATCGCCTGGCCCGTCCTCGCGCAGACCCGCCGGCGGCGGTTCGTCGACCGCGTGCTGTGCGTCTACAACCGCGACAACCCCGAGAGCCACAAGCCCCGGGGCGACAAGCGCGAGCAGATCCGCACCCTGGCGATCCTGCGGGACCGCGCGGGCCGCGGCCCGCGGCGGCGACCTCCCGCCGACCTGCGCTTCGTGGCAACCCACCCGGGCGCGTTCCTCGCCGCGGCGCTGATGAACGCGCGGCTGCTGCGGCGTTATCATCGCCACCGCCGGCGGCTGCGGGACTACCGCGCCGGCCTGGCGTCCATCCGCTGACGCGCACCCATCGAACCGCGAGGAGCTGCCGTGGAGCCCCCCGAAGGAGAGACCCGCCGCCGCATGCAGGCCCTGGCCGACGCCGTCGCGCCCCTATGGGCGGGCGAGGCCGAGATCACGCGCGGCTACTTCGAGGGCCGCGGCCGCTCCCGGGAGAGCGATCTCTTCTGGCTGCGCGCCCAGGCCTTCAAGGAGACGCGCCACCTGCGCGACCTGCCTGCCCCGCTGCAACAGGAGTACTGGAAGACGGGCCGCATCGCCGTCCACCCGGACGGCGAGCGCGCGGCCGAGATCCTGGCCGAGGAGATGAAGCACTTCGGGCTGCTGGCCGCCCTCATCCACCGGCTCACCGGTCGGGAGTTGGTCCCGGACGAGCTGCACGGCCTGGAAGAGGACCGCAGGCTGCAGGCCCTGCGCGCCGACTTCCGCCGTCCCGGCGACGAGCTCGAACGCGCGGCGGTCACGTTCACCGAAGGCGGAGGCGGATCCATGTACACCGTGCTCGCGAGCCTCTCGGGCAGCGACTTCGATCGCGCCATCGCCGCCGCCTTCCGCGAGATCCACCGCGACGAGGTGATCCACGGCCCCATGCAGATCCACCGCATCGCGCGGCACGCCCGGAGCCCGGACGACTGGGAGCGGTGCGGGCGCATCGCGGTGGCGATCTGCGGGCAGCGGCTCCGGATGCGCAACGAGATGTTCGGACGGCCGCTGTCCGCCCTGCGCCTCGCGGAGATCGAGGCCGGGAAGATCGAGCCGTGGCCCATCCCGATCGAGATCTGAGCGCGGCCCCGGTGCGTCCCCGACCGGATCCGGACGGCGGACCCGGGCTCGACCTGCTCGTCTTCGCGCCCCTGCCGTACCGGTCCGGAGCGCGCTGGGCGCGCCAGACGGGCGTGTCGATCTTCTACGCCGACCTGCTGCCCCGACTCGCCGCCCGGGGCCATCGCGTGCGCGTGATCGCCGAGGCGCCGGAGCCGGAGCCGGGCGAGACACGGTCGCTCCCGGCCTGCGACACACCGGGGCTCGAGGTCGAAGCCTTCGCGTTCCGCTACCACTCGGGCCGGCGACCCGCCGAGCGCGGCTGGCGCGAGGCCGCGCGCCGCGAGCTCGCGCCGCTGCTCGCCCGGGCCGTCGCCCGGCGCCGCCCGGACGGAGTGGTGATCGGCCGCGAGGTGCTGGCGCCGGTGCTGCGGGAGCTGTGCGGGCGCGAGGGGCTGCCGTACGTCGTGATCGCACACGGCCCCGCCCTGGACGCCCTGGAGCGCCACGACCATCCCGCCGAGGCGCGCGAGGCCGTCGTGGACGCGCTGCGCGGGGCGGATCGGGTGGTCGCCGTCGCGCACCACCTGGCGGCGCGCGTGCGGGCGCTCGGCGCCCGGCAGGTGATCGCCATCCCGAACGGCGCCGACACGGCGCGTTTCCGGCCGGGTCCGAAGGAGCCGCAGGCCCTCCGCCGCTTCGGCCTGGGCGAAGGTCACGTCGTCGCCGCCCAGGTCTCGGGCCTCAAGCCCTCCAAGCGACCCGAGGACGTGGTTCGCGCGGCCGTGCTGGCGGCGAAGGAGGCTCCGCACCTGGTGCACCTGGTGGTGGGAGGCGGCCCGGGGCGGGATGCGGTCGCCGAAAGCGCGCGACGCCACGGCGTGGCGGCGCGCTTTCGCTTCGCCGGCGAGGTCGATCATGCCCGAATGCCCGACGTGATGCGGCTCGCCGACCTGGTGGTGCTCGCCTCGGAGCACGAAGGCTTGCCGCTGGTGTTCGGCGAGGCCCGGGCCTGCGGTCGCGTGGTCGTCGCGAGCGACATCCCGGCGGCCCGCGAGGCGATCGTCGACGGGGAGACCGGCGTCCTCTTCCGCATGGGCGACCCCGCCGATCTCGCCGCAAAGCTCGTCGCCCTGGCGCACGACCCGCCGGGTCGGGAGCGCATCGGCCGCCGGTCGCGCGACGAAGCCCTTCGCTGGACCACGGACCACGCGGCCTCCGCGATGTCGGCCGCGCTTCGCGCGGCGTTCGCGGGCGTTGCGGGCGACTAGCCCTGATCCGTCATACGGATCAGGGCGCGACTCCCAATGCCACCCGAATCGCCGGATCTTCTCGGTCCGTGCCGCGATCCGAGCCCGACGCCAGGATCTCATGGGAATGAGGTTGTCGCGCTCAGGCTGCTTGCGCCGTTCTCGCAGGATCCGCAAGGGCTGGCAGGGCCTGCGGCACGCGAGAAGCGCGCTGAATGACGCATTGGGGCTAGGAGCCTGACCCCGGATGGGTCGGCTTGCGCCGCAAACGAATCCTGCGGATTCGTCCGCCAGCTAGATCTTCCAGCCCGGCGCGGGGCGGCCGACGAAGTCCTGGAGCCTGCGGCTGTCTTCCTGCACCAGGCGACGCAGCCGGGCCTCCACGTTCGCCTCCAGGACGGGGCGCTCGACCCGCCGCGAGAACGGTCGCGTGAGCAGAGAGCGGGCCCGCTCGCGGTCGTCCTGGGACAGGCGCGCCAGGGCCGGGGCCAGCATGCGCTGCACGCCGCGGCCCACCGGGGTGAGCCGTCGCTTGTCCCGGGTCTCGTGGTGGACGCGCCCGAAGCCCGGCGCCTCGAAGCCCTCGTCGACTTCCAGGAATCGAAACAGGTCGCGCAGGGTCTCGCGACGGCGGTCGCGCAGGCCCTCGTAGTAGAGCACGTGGATCCGAGACGGCGGGTAGAGGGCCAGGTAGTGCTCGAGCTGCATCCAGTAGAGGCTGCGGCACAGGTAGGGATTCCGCTCGGGGCCGTCCCCGAGGTCGAGCAGCGCCCGGTCCGCATCCCGCGCCTCGTAGCCCGCCGCCACGTAGTGGGTGTAGTGCGAGAGCATGCGCTCGACCGGGTCCCGCACCAGGTATACGAGCCTGGCTTCGGGGATCACCGCGTGCATGCGCGCCGCGACCCCGGGGTTGAGGGGGGCATTCGTGTAGCGCGGCGACGTGTCGCCCCGGATGCGGCCGGGCCCTTCGAAGTGGGAGCCGTACCACGCCATGCCACGGGACGCGTTCTCGGCGAGGAACCCGTTGAGCCCGCGCTGCCGTGCCATGGAGATCTCGGGGTGCAGATCCAGGTAGTGGTGCAGGCTCGTGGTGGCGCACTTCATGGCGCCGATCACCACCAGGTTGGGCAGCATGGGGACGGCTTCTTCACGGGCGCGGCGCAGCGGCTTCCCCGGCGCCGAAGCGCAGGGTCGAGAGCCGCCGGCCCGCGCGGCGGGCGAGGGTGTGGGGAAGGTCCGGGCCCAGACGGAACCAGAGCCCCCCCGGCGCGCGCGGCGCGTGGGCCCGGTCGTACCAGACGCGGTTGCGGCGGTGCTTCCGGTCGCGCGCCACCAGCGCGTCCACCTCTTCGCGGTCCGCCACCTCGAGCAGCGCCCGGCGCCGGCCGACCGCCGCCGCCAGCCCGGGCAGCTCTTCGCCGCACTCCCAGAGCTCCAGGAAGATCGCGAGCACGTTGGTCGTGAGCCGCTCGAGACCCTCGCCCCGTCGATCGCACAGGAAGGCCTCCCAGTCGAAGGCGGGGCCCAGGGCACGACCCGCGAGCAGCAGATCGAGGAAGAGCTTCTGCTGGAGCACCGCGCGCCGCAGCTTCTCGGCGATCATGAGCACCAGGACGAGGAGCGTGTCCTCCTCGGAGAAGGTCTCGACCGCGAGGCCCCCGACGTCCACGGTCCGGCGGCCGTCCGAAAGCCGGCGCACACCCACGTGGGGCAGATAGCGCATGCGGAGGCACCAGTGCAGGTCGACCTTCTCCCGTGGCCCCCGACGCAGGGTGCACGCGTCGACTCCCTTGCGGAGCAGCGGCTTGCGCAGCATGCGAGAGACGCGTTCCGGCATCGGCTCTCCCGAGCTGCCGTCCACACGAACGTCGTACCCGACGGAGCCGAGGGCCTCGACCGCGACCTCCACCTGGCCGCGACGCACCATCAGGTCGACGTCGCCCTGGTGACGGAGGCGGGGGTCCCCGTAGAGGCAGGCGCCGTGGACCAGCCCCTTGTAGACCAGGGCGTCGACTCCGGCCTCTGCCAGCGCGGCGGTGGCCTCCCGGCACAGGGCGACGAGACCCGACACCCGCTCGCCGCTCGTCCGACCCGCCTCTCGAAGCGACTCGGCGAGGGCTTCCGGCAGCCACCCCCGCACCCGCTCGCTGGAGCCGACGGGCGCGACCCAGGGGAGCAGCTTCTCCCGGCGCAGGAAGCCCTCGAAGGCCGCGGCCTCGAGGGGCGCGCCGCGGTCGAGCTGCCGCAGGAAGGCGTCCTCGCCGTCGGCGAGCGCGCGAACGAGGCGGATGTGCGGACGCGGATCCATCGCGGCGCCTCCGTGCGGCCGTCCATCGGGGTAACACAGTCCCGCGCGACAATGTAGGATCGAAGCGCCGACACGGGTCCTGAGCTCGCGGGAGGTTCCGTTTGGGGCACGAAGCCATGCGCGAGTCCCCGGGTGCAGGGCTACGAGCGCTCGCCGTGGAGCACGGCGGACCGCTCTGCCGCACCCGGAAGATCTCGAGCCTCGCGGCCCCCCGACACCGAGCGGCCGCCTACCGGCTCGACTTCGCCGACGGACGGGTGCTGAAGGGCCGCGAGCTGCGGGACGCCTCCACCGCCGCGCGCGTCCGATACGTGCTCCGCCACGCTCCCCACCCGGCCTTTCCCCGGCTGGTCGCGCAACGGCAGGACGTGATGCTGCTCGAATGGGTCGAGGGAAGCCCGGCCGGGCCGAACGAGTCCGGCGTCGTGCGGGCGGGCGCCGACTTCCTCGCCACCCTTCACGAGACGCCCCTGCCGGCCCGCTGCCCGTTCGCTCCAGACGATCCGCTGGAGCGACAGACCGCACGGACCGCCCGGCACCTGGAACGGCTCGTCCGGGCCGGCGCCCTCGACGCCGGCCGGGCGGACGCCCTGCGCGGGGTGCTGAAGAGCCACCTGCCGGCCCGGTGGCGGGTGGGGTTCGTGCACGGCGACCTGTGCGCCGAGAATCTCGTCGTGGACGCCGAGGGGCACGTCCGGGTCGTGGACAACGAGGCGCTGGCGGTGGACGCCTGCGACGCAGACCTGGCCCGAACCCTCTACCGCTGGTCCCTGGACCCGCGAAGCGCCGACGTGTTCCTCGAGACCTACGTGAGACGACGTTCGATCGAGCCGCTGCTCGAGCACTTCGGCTACTGGGCGTTGTCCGCTCGCCTGGGCTCGGCGGCGCATCGCGTCGGCGCACCGCGGCGGGTCGCGGCGGTGCCGCTGCGCGGCCTCGACCGATTGCAGGCGGCGATCGAAAGCGGGCTCCCCGGCGAGGAAGTGCTCCTCCGGTCCTTGACCGACCCGTGAGTTCCGGGTTCAATGCGAGCCACCTCGAACCGCGCGCGAGCCCTTTCGGGAGCCCCGCTTGACCCCCCCGATGATCATCGACGCAGACGGTCACGTCTACGAGAACGATCGCGAGATCTTCGAGTACCTCGAGCCGCCGTTCCGCGGCCGGCACACCCTGCTCGGCTTCCCGTTCTGGCCTTCGATCGACGGCTTCCAGCGCGGCGCGATCCACGCCCACATGGGCCTGCACGCCTCCTTCGACAGCAGCGCGACCATCTGGCTCGATTTCCTGGACAAGACGGGTATCGAGAGCACCGTGCTCTACCCCACGGCCGGCCTCGCCCACAGCCTGATCCGCGATCCCGAGTGGGCCCTGGCCCTGGCGCGCGGCTACAACGACTGGATCGCGGACCGCTACACGCGAGCGAGCGGACGCATCCGGGCGGTGGCCCTGCTCCCCCTGCAGGACCCGTCGGCCGCAGCCGCGGAGCTGCGGCGCGCGGTGGGTGAGCTGGGCCTGGTGGGTGGCGTGCTTCCCGCAGTCGGCCTGCGGCGCCCCCTCGGCAGCACCGTCTACGACCCCCTGTACGCCGAGGCCGAACGTCTCGACGTATCCCTGGCGGTCCACGGAGGCCCGTCCCAGCAGCTGGGCCTCGACACGCTCGAGCACTTCGCCCAGGTGCACACCCTGAGCCACCCCTTCGCGCAGATGATCCAGATCACGAGCGTCCTGATGAGCGGCGTGCTCGACCGCTTTCCGAGCCTGCGCATCGCGTTCCTCGAGGCGGGCATCGGCTGGGTGCCCTTCCTGCAGGGCCGCATGGACCGGTCGTACCGCGCCCGCAAGCGTCCGGAGTACACGGGCGGCGCGGCCCGGCTCCCCAGCCGCTACCTCGCGGAGGGTCGGGTCTACTTCAGCGTCGATCCCGGCGAAGCGGGGATCCCGGAGGCAATGGCGGTGCTCGGCGACGACGTGCTGCTCTTCGCCTCGGACTTCCCGCACGAGGTGAACGCCGACGGCTGTCGCGCGGAGATCGCCGAGCTTCTCGGCGCGATGCCGACGGGGTCGAGCCAGAAGGTGCTGGCCGAGAACGCGCGGCGCTTCTATTCGCTGCCCACGCGGTCCGGAGAGGGGTCGCCGCTTGGCTGACGCCGAAGGCCGGAGTCACCAGGACCTTCTGCACCGCATCGAGGCGGCGGTGGGCGGCGCGCGCCGCATCGCCTACGAGGCCGCCCACGTGTATCCGCTCTCGGCCCCGGCCTTCGCCACCCGGCCGGCCGCCGAACGGGTGAGCCCGGGCCCGGGCGCTCTCAAGGTCTACCTGCACGTTCCGTTCTGCAACTACGCCTGCAGCTTCTGCTTCTACGTGAAGCGCGTGGGGAGCTCGCTCCAGGAAATGGAGCGCTACGTGGACGCCCTCGAGCACGAGCTCGACGAGGTCGAGCCCGGCACGCCCCTCGCGCAGCTCTACGTCGGCGGCGGAACGCCGACCGCCCTGCCCCCGGCCCTGCTCGACCGCGCGCTCGCGGCGGTGCTGAGCCGCATGCCCCGGCAGCCGGGCGCGTCCGCCACCGTCGAGTGCTCGCCCGAATCCATCTCGCGCGAGCACGTGGCGGTGCTTCGCGCGCGCGGGATCGAGCGGCTCAGCATGGGAATCGAGAGCCTCGAGGACGGTGTGCTCGACACCATTCGTCGGCGTCACGACGCGGCGACCGCCCTCGCGGCCTGCGACCTCCTGGTGGAAGCGGGCTTCCACGTGAACGTCGACCTCATCTACGGTCTCCCGGGCCAGAGCCACGAGAGCTTCGCCCGCGACCTCGAGCGCGCGGCCGAGCGCGGCGTCCACTCCGTGAGCGTGTACAACCTGCGCCTCAACGAACGAACCCCGGTGGCGACGGCGATGCGCGAGGTCGAACGGCTCGATCTCGCGCGACTGGTGGGGTGGCGCTCCTTCGTCGAGCGCACCGCCCGGGAGCTGGGATTCGAGCAGCGGCGCTGGCACACCTTCGTGCGGGCGGGACGGCCCGCCACGGGCTTCGACCGCGCCCCCTGTGCCGAGGGCTTCGGACCCGGGCGCCAGATCGGCCTGGGGGTGAGCGCGGTCTCGCACCTGGGGCACCACGTCTACCGCAACGACGATCGCTCGGGCTCCTACGTCGCGCGCGTCGAACGCGGCGAGAGCCCGGTCACCCAGGTCTTCTCCCTCGAGCCCCAGGACCGCAAGACCCTGCTGGTCGCACGCACCCTCGGAGACGGAGGCGTGCTCGATCGCACCGGGTATCGGGACACCGTGGGCTCCGACCTCGACGCCGACTTCGGTGAGGCCCTCGAGCGTCTCCGGCGAGCCGCCCTCGTCGACGACGACGGTCGGCGCGTCGCGCTCTCGGACGAAGGCCGCCTCGTCTACGACCTGGTCACCCTGGCCTTCTATCCCGACCGGGCCCGCCGCTGGCTCGACGAGCGGCAGTCCACGAAGCGAGCGCGGGCCGCGGCGGCCGTCGCCGTCAGCTGAGAATCGACGCCAGCGCCTCGGCGATCCGCGGCGCGGCGGTTCCGATCCCCAGCTCGAGCTCCAGGCAGCGGACGCCCTTCGCGAGATCGCGGTAGGTGCGCGCCGGGTCCGCCGCCGGAGACGACGCGGGAGGCGGCCCGGGAAAGAGATCGGACGCCGCCCCCGGCCGGCCGAACGCGCACGCCTCGAGCCGTTCCGCGGCCGCCCCGGGAGCCAGCTCGCGCACCGCGACGCCCGGGTGCGGCCCCGTGCGCAGCAGCAGCACGCGAGCCAGGGGCACCTCCCGGCGTGCGGGAGCCGAGAGCCAGTCGCACAGCTGGGCGGGCGACAAGTTGCGCGGCCGCCCCGGACGCGGGCGCGGCGGCAGCGTGCCGCGGGCGATCTCGTTCCGGGTGGCGAGATGGTCGAGGCGACCGCTCGCGAGCGGCGCCCGCAGGTCGCCGGGCAGCCCGTCGAGGGTGGCTTGACGGATGCGAACGATGGTCGGCATGCCGCGGGCGACGACCCCCTGCGGCCCCGCGAAGAGCACGGCGCGATCGTTCGACACGAAGTGACCGCCGGCCCGCAGCGCGTGCACGAGGAGCGTCGTCTTGCCCGCGCGCTTCGGTCCCGCGATCAGGGCGCCGCCGGTCCCGGTGGCGACGACGGCCCCGTGCACCAGCGCATGTCCCCTCGCGCGCACCTCGCTCATGGCGAGCTCGCGCACGGCGCGCATGAGCGCCACCCGAGCGCGTCGGTTTCCCGACGCGCTCGTGATCCGCACCCGGGTCTTCCCGGTCTCCCGGTCCACGGCGTAGAACACCCCGAGCGCCTCGTCGAAGACCACCCGGGCCTCGCTCGTCCCGCTCCAGCGGGGCATGCGCTGCATGCCGGCATCGAGGGAGAAGACGTCCGCCGAGCCGCCGTCCGGACACGGTCCCGCCTGCCGGCACCGGTGGAAGGCCTCGTCGTCCAGGTCCAGGGCGACCCGGGCGTCGCTCTTCGACCCGCCGTCCACCACGCCGAACCAGGGCGTGAGAAACTCTTCGAGCCACGCCCGATGAGGCTCCCCGGCGTGGCACTCGGCGGCGAGGGTCTCGTAGCGCAAGGTCATCCGACCGGTCTGCGCGCCCGCCCGGGAGGAGTCGCGGCGCGCTCCGGCCGGGGCCAACGCCTCAGTCTCCCGCATGGCCGGGCGCCTGAGGCCTCTCGGGCTCGGTGCCGGCGGCGACGCCCGGGGAGACCGTCAGCCCCGAGGCGTCCACGCGGCGAACCAGCGAGAGCACCACCTCGAGACCCGCCTCGAGGCAGGACGGATCGAGCAGCTCCGGGGTATCCAGCCGCGTGTGATACCAGCGCGGCGGCGCCGGATCCATGGCGACGAGCGCGATCGCCCGCAGTCCGGCACTCGTGAACGCAGCGGCATCGGAGGCGCCCAGCGGAAGCGTCCGCAGGGGCAGCGCGTAGCCGGCGTCCGCCGCGGCGGCACACAGCAGGCTGGCGCCGTCCGGGTGGTGACGCAGGGTTCCGTTCCGATCCCGGTGGTAGACGGCCATGTGGTCCAGGTCGCGGAAGGTATCGAGGGCGACGTACAGGCTGGGGATCGCCTGCAGCTCCTCGCGGTGGCGCTCCGCGTAGGCGGCCGCGCCGCGAAGACCCGCCTCCTCGGCGCCGGTGTTGAGAAGACGGATCTCGGTGTGCTCCAGGCGCTCGCCCGTGTCGTGCAGGAACTTCGCGAGGGCGACGCTCAGCAGCACGCCGGTCAGGTTGTCGTTCGCGCCGGGGGAGGCGCGGCGGAAGTTCGAGAACGCCATCACCAGCAGGAAGCAAGGGGAGAAGGCCGCCATCGCGAGGCCCCAGACGGCGGCCGCGGTTCCGGGGCGCGGTGCGGACCCGCCTTCTAACAGGGAGCTCGCACCCGTCACCCCGAGCGCCACCACGGCACCCAGCAGGGTGCCGCCGACGATCGTGCGGAACGGCAGCGGCCCGAGGTAGTGCCAGCGCCACTCGTACGCGCTGTCGCAGTGTCCGCCCAGCAGCAGGACCCGCTCGACCCGGCCGCGGGGGCGGATGCGGGCAACCAGGTTGCGCGAGGTGGCGCGCGGGAAGATGGGATCGACGAGCTGGCGATAGAGGACGAGCTCTCCGACCAGCAGGACCACGGCGCCCGCCACGCACAGGAGCGCCAGCGGGGGCCACCACCAGTAGACCCCGACGCACGCCAGCAGCAGCGCGCCGCTGATGGGCACGAAGCCCATGAAGGCCTTGGGGGCGAGCGAGAACGCCTCGAGCTGGACGTCGTCGACCACGGGGGCCAGCAGCCCGGCGACGTACTGCTGAGCGCGGTGCTCCGCCGGGCTCGCCGACGGGCGCGGGCCGATCTCGCGCACGATCGCCGTCACGTGCTCGACGCAGAAGTCGACGTAGGGCTTCAGGCGGCCGCGGCTCGGGCCGTCGCTCCGGGGCGCAGGCGTCATCGCAAGGTCGAGTGCGTAGCCGAAGCGCGCCCCGCGTGCACTCCCGCCGGCCCGCCCCCGGCCCCGAGCCCCGCCCCCCGGCTGCGCGGCCCTCGCCGACGCTTCGGGCTATCGTGCCCGGGGCGCGGCGCTCCCGGGAAAGGACCGGTCGGAGGCGACGCGGGACGGAGGAAGGCCGGGCTTGATCGGATCCGCATCGACCCAGGCAACGGACCGGGAGCCGGCGCTCTCGCTGGTGGTGCCCGCTCACGACGAAGAGGACTGCCTGCCGGCCCTCTACGGCCGGGTGCTCGAGGTGTTCGGGAGCCAGCTCGACTGGGAGCTGGTGCTGGTGGACGACGGCAGCCGGGATCGCACGGCCCAGGTCATCCGCGAGCTCGCGGCCAAGGACGCCCGGGTGCGCGGACGGCAGCTGGCGCGCCGCTACGGCCAGACCACCGCCATCCGGGTGGGCATCGAGGCCGCGCGCGCGCCGCTGGTCGCCACCCTGGACGCCGACCTCCAGAACGACCCGGGCGACCTGCCCGCCATGCTCGAGGTCCTGGCCGACCACGACGCGGTGGTGGGCTACCGCACCCGGCGGAGCGACGACTGGCTGCGCCGGGCGAGCTCCCGCATCGCGAACGCCGTCCGCAACGCCGTGAGCGGCGACCACGTGCGTGACACCGGCTGCTCGCTCAAGCTCTTCCGCACCGGGGCCGTCCGCAGCCTGCCCTTCTTCGACGGCATGCACCGCTTCCTTCCCACCCTGCTGCGCTTCCACGGCTACCGGGTCGTCGAGCATCCGGTCTCGCACCACCCGCGGCTGGCCGGGACCAGCAAGTACGGCGTGCGCAACCGCGCCTGGCGCGCCTTCCAGGACCTGCTGGCCGTGCGCTGGATGCGCTCGCGGATCGTGCGCCCCGAGTTCGTCGAACCGAACGACGCGTGACGCCCTTCGAGCTGCTGGGATGGCTGGGGAACGCCTGCTTCTTCGGTCGCTTCCTCGTGCAGTGGCTGCACGTGGAGCGCCTGCGCGAGCGGGCCGCGCCCCGCACGTTCTGGCTGCTCTCCCTGGCCGGCTCGCTCCTGCTCGGCGGCTATGCCGCACATCGCGGCGTCTGGGTGCTGCTGGTCGGCTTCACGGTGAACGGGCTCATCTACCTGCGCAACCTGCACCTGGGGGCCGGCGCCGCCGGTGCGCGGCCGCTGTCGCGGCGCCAGGCCGTCCCCCTGGCGATCGTCTCCGGGCTGGCGCTGGTGGCCGCGGGCGCCGCGGACGTCCGGCTGGACGCCGACGAGTCGCTCGCCTGGATCGCCGCCGCGATCGTCGGCCAGTCCATCTGGACGAGCCGGTTCGTCGTGCAGTGGTGGTTCTCGGAGCGCAGCGGCGCGAGCCACTTCCCACCGGCCTTCTGGATCCTCTCGCTGGCGGGCAACGGCCTGCTGCTCGCCTATGCGCTGCACCTGGCCGACGCGGTCTTCGTGGCGGGGCTCGTCCTGGGGCCCTTCGTGCAGGTCCGGAACCTCGTGCTCACGGGGGCTCGGCAGCCGGCGCCGCCCGCGCCACCGGCGCCGACTCGGGTGGAGTCGGATGGAAGAGGATCATCCGATCCGAACGTCCCTCGAGCGGCTGCGCGGCGATGATCTCGCCCGGGATGCCGACCGCTGCCGGGCGCTCGCGCTGGCAGACGAAGCGGGGCGGCGGCGCCAGCGGATCGCGATCCAGCTTCCAGCGGCCGAGGTGCCACTCCGCGAGCCGGAAGCGACCGTAGTACACCAGCGGCGAGCGCTCGCCCGAGTCGAAGTAGATCGTCTCGCTCGGGCCCGCGAGCGCCCGGACCTCGAGCGCGAAGCGCTTGGCGAGGATCCAGCGCGGGTTGGCGTCCGCGCCGGCGACGGCCGCGCCCAGCCACACGAGCGAGACGGCGAGCACGCCCAGCAAAGCCGCGACCCCGGGGTCTCCCACCCGCCAGCGCCAGACGCCTGCCACGAGCACGACGACCGCGGTCACCAGCCAGGGCAGGAGCCGGCCGGTCCCGACGTGCACGAAGGGCGGCTGCAGCATCCAGGCCTGGACCGCGGCGGCGACGATCAGCCCGCCCATCAGACCGGCCTGGGCGGTGACGGCCACCCGCAGCCACCTGCGGACGCGCGCGTTCTCGCGGGCCTCGTCGTACAGCGACACGAACGCGAACCCGATCAGCACCGCGACGAGCGGCACCAGGGGCAGCACGTAGTGGTGGCGCAGCTTGCCCGAGAAGCCCAGACCGAAGAGCGAGACCACGACGCAGGCCGCCAGCAGGAAGACCCCGGGATGCTCGCGTCTCCGCCACGACTGCAGCCCGGCGAGGGCCACCCCCGCGACCCACGGCAGCAGGCCCATCACCAGGGTGGCGGGAAAGTAGAAGCGCAGGGGCCGCAGCAGCAGGGGGATCGGCTTGTCCTGCACCATCTCCCGGGCCCAGACCGCCGCCGCCCCGTCGACCCGCGCCGCCACCACGCCGAAGTACACGAGCGCCGGAACGAGCCCGAGGGCCAGCAGGTCCGGCCGCAAGATCCGCCACTTCGGGTGCTCGCGGCCTCGCGTGTGCAGCGCGAGCCCGGCCGCCAGCAGCAGGAATGCCGGCAGCTGTGGACCCTTGGCGAGCAACGAGCCGCAGAGCGCGAAGGACGCCAGGCAACCCGCCGCCAGCGTGCTCCGCCCCTCCCGCGCGCGTGCCCACGCCGTCGCGATGCCCACCACGAGGGCGACGCAGAAGAGCGCGTAGAGCATCTCGGGCCGCGCGCTGCGCGCATAGTCGAAGAAGTCGAAGCAGGTCGCGAAGACCCCCGCGCCCAGCCACCCGATGCGCACGTCGCCGAAGAGGCTGCGGCCGAGGACGAAGGTGAGGACGACGAGCAGCCCGCCCGCCACGAGCGACGGGACCCGCGCCTCGAGCTCGTCCACCACCGGGGATGCCCGCCCCGCCGCCTCGTGCACCCCGGCCGCCAGCCAGTAGGCGAGCGGGGGCTTCTGCAGGCGGACGTGACCGTTGAACTCCGGGACCCAGTACTCGCCGTGGGCCAGCATCTGGGTGGCGCTCTCCGCCACGAAGATCTCGTGGCCGTCCAGCGGCCGAGCGGTACCGTTGCCGAAGGAGACCGAGAGCACCGCCGCGAGGACGATGGTCAGGACGCCCGCCCAGGCCAGGCGATCGGCGCCGAAGGAGTGCCCTGCCACGGGACGCTGCACGCCAGCACCTTAACGCGAACGGCTCGCGAGCCGCACGGGCCCGCCGGGCACACGACTTGCACCCTCGTCCGGATCCATCCGCCGGACGCCACCTCCAGCGACAGGATTCCGCATCGATGTCCTCTTCTGCCTCGCCTGGGATCCAAGCCGCCGCGGCGCGCCCGACGGCGGGCGGCGGGTGGACCCGACGATGAGCGCGAGCGAACCGTCCGGAGACCGTTCCCCGGGCGTCCTCTCCCGCATCATCGACGTCTTCCTGCAGGGCTCCCTGGCCCCGCTGCTCATCGCCGTGTCCCTGGCTCTCGGCGCCTTCGCGTTGATGGCGACGCCTCGCGAGGAGGAGCCCCAGATCGTCGTCCCCATGGCCGACGTCTACGTGCACGCTCCCGGGCTTCCCGCCGAGGAGGTGGAGCGTCACGTCGCCTCCCGCGTCGAGAAGCTCCTCGCCCGCATCCCGGGGGTCGAACACGTCTACTCCACCTCGCTGCCGAACCAGGCGGTGGTGACGGTCCGCTTCTACGTGGGCGAGGACCGGGAGGACAGCCTCCTCGAGCTCTACAACAAGCTGCTCTCGGGCGTCGACCAGATTCCCGCGGCGGTTCGCAGCTGGGTGGTCAAGCCCGTCGAGATCGACGACGTGCCGATCCTCATCGTCACCCTGTGGAGCGACGATCCCGAGCGCGTCGACGACTACGGCCTGCGCCGCATCGCGGAGGAGCTCGAGATCGAGCTGCAGGCGGTGACGGAGACCAACCGCGTCGAGATCGTGGGCGGTCGACCGCGGACGGTGCGGGTCGAGATCGAGCCGGACGCCCTGGCGGCGCGGCAGACGTCGGCGCTCGACGTGGCCTGGGCCCTCGAGGTCTCCAACCTGCGCGCACCCGCCGGCGGCTTCGACCACGCCGACGCCTTCAGCGTGGTGGACGCCGGCGACTTCTTCGCCGACGTGCCCGCGCTCGAGCGATCCGTGGTGAACGTGGTCGACGGCATTCCGGTCTTCCTCACCGACGTGGCCCGGGTGATGGACGGGCCGGCCGAGAACCAGAGCTACACCTGGATCGCGTTCGGCCCCGCCGAGCCCGGCGACCACGAGCCGCCGTCCTTCCTGCCCGCCGTCCACGTGAGCGTCGCCAAGCAGCACGGCACCAACGCCGTGGACGTTGCCGAGCGGGTGATCGAGCGCGTCGAAGCCCTGGCCCCGGTGCTGCTGCCCGAGGGCGTCCACGTGCGCATCACCCGCAACCAGGGCGAGACGGCCAACGACAAGGTGAACGAGCTGCTGGAGGCGCTGGCCGTCGCCGTCCTGATCGTGATCGCACTGATCGCGTACACCCTGGGCTGGCGCGAGGGCCTGGTGGTGGCCGTGGCGGTGCCGGTGACGTTCGCGCTCACCTTGCTGCTGAACCACGTCGCCGGCTACACCATCAACCGGGTCACGCTCTTCGCGCTGATCCTGGCGCTCGGGCTCGTGGTGGACGATCCCATCGTCGACGTCGAGAACGTCTACCGGCACCTGCGCATGCGGCAGGAGCCGCCCCTGGAAGCGGTCCGCACGGCCGTCAACGAGGTGCGCCCGCCGATCCTGCTCGCGACCCTGGCCGTCATCGTCTCCTTCCTGCCGATGTACTTCATCACGGGAATGATGGGGCCCTACATGCGTCCCATGGCGCTCAACGTGCCGGTGGCCATGACCATGTCGATGGTGGTCGCCTTCACGATCACGCCCTGGCTCGCGTACCACGCCCTGCGTCGGCACGCGGCCGCGGCGGGCGAAGCGCCCGAGTCGGACGGCTCGCCGCCGGGGCTGCGCCGCTTCTACGCCTCGCTGCTCGCGCCCTTCCTCGCCCGGGCCGGCGCCGCGCGCGTCCTCTTCCTCGTGACGGCGGCGCTCTTCCTGGCGGCGATCGGCCTGGTGGCGCTGCGCGCCGTCCCCCTCAAGATGCTGCCCTTCGACAACAAGAACGAGCTGCAGCTGCTGGTGGACGCGCCCGAGGGCACCACCCTCGAGCGCACCGAGGCGGTGAGCCGGCGCCTCGCGGAGGCGGTGCTCGCGGCGCCCGAGGTGCGCGACCTCGAGATGTACGTCGGTCTGCCGTCGCCCATGGACTTCAACGGTCTGGTGCGGGGCTACGCGCGGCGGCGGGGACCGCACGTGGCGGACCTGCGCATCAACCTCGTCCCGAAACGCGAGCGCGAGATGCAGTCGCACGAGCTCGCCCTGCGCCTGCGGAGCCGCCTCCAGGCGATCGCGGCCGACGAGGGGGTGCGCATCGCCGTCGTCGAGGTGCCGCCGGGACCGCCGGTGCTGGCCACCCTGGTCGCCGAGGTTCGCGGCGCGCCGGACGTTCCCTACCAGAGGCTTCGCGACGCGGCGCGGCGAATCGAGGCGCGGCTGGCGCAGGAGCCCGGGGTGGAGGACGTGGACTCCACGGTGGAGGACGACTCCACGAGGCTCGTCTTCGTGACCGACCAGGAGAAGGCGGCGCGCTCCGGCGTGGCCGTCCAGGACGTGGCCCTCACCGTACAGCTCGCGCTGGAGGGCAGCCGCGCGGGCACGCTCCACGTGCCGGGCGAGGCGAACCCGCTGCCCATCGAGCTGCGGCTGCCGCGCGCCGAGCGCTCGGGACGCGCGCCGCTGCGCGCGCTGGCGGTACGGGGGCGGCCGGGAATCGTGAAGGAGCGCGACTCCGGCGGCGTCCGGGACGCCCCGGTGCCGACGGTTCGGCTCGGCGAGCTCGGCACTTTCGAGAAGACCGACGCCGAGAAGGCGATCCTTCACAAGGACCTGCTGCCGGTCGCCTACGTGACCGCCGAGCCGGTGGGCCGCTCGCCGGCCGAGGTGGCCGCGGACGTCGAGGCGGATCGCGTGGAAGCGGACACCCCGCCCGCCGATCGCCGCGCCCCGGGAGCCCCGGCCCCTGGGACGCCGCACCTTCCTGTCGAACGGGGGCGGCATCCCCTGGTCCCTGCCCGAGGGCACCCGGGTGTCCTGGCTCGGTGAGGGAGAGATCGACATCACGGTGGACGTCTTCCGCGACCTCGGCATCGCGTTCGGGATCGCGCTCCTCGGCATCTACCTGCTGCTCGTCTACCAGACCCGCAGCTACGCGATGCCCTGGGTGCTGATGATCTCGATCCCGCTCACG
The DNA here is from genome assembly GCA_963822965.1 of uncultured delta proteobacterium. Taxonomy (GTDB): domain Bacteria; phylum Myxococcota_A; class UBA9160; order UBA9160; family UBA4427; genus JAJDAN01. The sequence goes on along the minus strand of CAWGJT010000014.1, from coordinate 180,611 downwards.
ATGATCGGCATCATGCCCGGCTTCTGGCTGCTCTCGCTGTTCGGCGCGGACGACGTGGGGGGCTACGCGAACCCGGTCTTCTTCACGGCGACGGCCATGATCGGCATGATCGCGCTGGCGGGCATCGCCGTCCGCAACGCGATCCTGCTGATCGAGTTCCTGCACGTCGGGCTGCAGCGGGGGATGAGCCTCGAGGAGGCGACCATCGAGGCGGGGACGGTGCGCATCCGGCCGATCCTGCTCACCGCCGGAACCGCCATGCTCGCCGCAGTCCCGATCGCCCTCGACCCCATCTTCTCGGGGCTGGCCTGGTCGCTCATCTTCGGGCTCTTCGTGTCCACGGCCTTCACCCTGGTGGTGGTGCCGGTCGCCTACTACCGCGTCTACCACGACCGCCCGGGACACGGGCTCCCGAAGACGCAGAGGGAGGTGGAATGAAGCCGCAGATCCGGCGCATTCTGGAGGCGATGCTCGGGCTCGGTGTGCTCGCGCTCGCCGTGGTGTGGCTGTCCGGGGGCTGCGAGGACCGCATCCCGGGCGGAGGCGACGTGGCCGTCCGCGAGGCGCCGCTGCCGGCGGACGCCACGGTGGAGACCGTGCGCGAGATCCGCGAGCCGAGCATCGAGTGGACGTCCGGGGGGTTGGCCTCGGCGCGGGAGACCGCGGTCTCCTCGCGGGTGCTCGCGCGCATCGAGGAGATGCGCGTGCGGGCCGGCTCGATCGTCTCCCGGGGCGACGTGCTGGCCGTGCTCGACGCACGCGACCTGAAGGCGCGCGTCGGCGAGGCGGAGGAGGCGCTGCGCGGCGCCCGCGCGCGGCTCGAGCTGGCGCGCCAGGAATCGGCCCGGGCCACCGAGCTCTTCGGCCGCGGCGTCGCCACCCAGCAGCAGATCGACCAGGCTCGCGCCGGGCTGCGCAGCGCAGGCGCCGCCGTGGAGGCGCTCGCGAGCAACCTGGACCAGGCGCGCACGGCCTCTCGTACGCCCAGATCCTGGCGCCGGTCTCGGGTCGCGTGATCGATCGCCTCGCCGAGCCCGGCGACACCGCGATGCCCGGCAAGCCGCTGCTGCGCATCTACGACCCGGGGCTGCTGCGCGTGGAGGTGCCGGTGCGCGAGTCCCTCGCCGTCCATCTCACGGTCGGCGAGTCGCTGCGCATCGAGATCCCTGCGCTCGGCCGCACCCTCGAGGGCGAGGTCGACGAGCTCGTGCCCTTCGCGGAGCCCGGCGCCCGCGCGCTGCTCGTCAAGGTGCGCATCGACGCGCAGCGACGAGCGCCTGATCGCCGGCATGTTCGCGCGGGTGGCGATTCCCGCCGAGACTCGCCGCCGCGTCCTGGCGCCGGCCGCCGCCGTCTCGAGCGTGGGACAGCTGCGCTTCGTCGAGGTGGTGAGCGAGGCCGGTGGCCTCGAGCGCCGGCTCGTCACCGTGGGCGAGCCGGCCGAGGCGGGCTGGGTCGAGATGCTGAGCGGCCTGCGCGCCGGGCGAGCGGGTGGCGGTGGACGCGGAGGACTCCTGATCCGTCGCCGCGGGCGGCTACCCTCGAGGCTCCGCGTCCCGCCGGCGCGGCGCGAGACGGAGGCCCCCCATGACACGCACCCTGCTGGCACGCCTCTTCGCCGCCTCGCTGGCACGCCTCTTCGCCGCCTCGCTGGCACGCCTCTTCGCCGCCTCGCTGGCACGTCCCTCGCCGCCTGTGCCCCTCCTGCGCGAGCCCGGCGTTCGCCCAGGGCTTCGCGGTGGAGCGGGTCGCCACCGGGCTCGCACGACCCGTCTTCCTGACCGCCCCGCCCGGGGACGGCGCGCGCGTCTTCGTGATCGAGCAGTACACGGGCAACGTCCGCATCCTGCGCCTCTCCGACCGCACGCTGCTCTCGAGCCCCCCTTCCTCACGGTCCCGGACGTCGCCACCGGCAACGAGCAGGGCCTGCTCGGCCTGGCCTTCGACCCGGACTACGCCGACGAACGGCTTCTTCTACGTCGACTACACCGACGCGAACGGCGACACGCGCATCGTGCGCTACCAGGTCTCCGCCGCCGACCCGAACCTGGCCGACGCGGCCAGCGCCACGCCCGTGCTGGGAATCGACCAGCCCCAGGCCAACCACAACGCCGGCTGGATCGCCTTCGGGCCCGACGACGGCTTCCTCTACGTGGCCACCGGCGACGGCGGCAACGGCAAACGACAGCGGACCCCGGCCACACCACCGGCACCGGCAACGCCCAGGACACTCACCGCCAACCTGCTGGGCAAGATCCTGCGGATCGACGTCTCCGGCGGACGACTTCCCCGCCGACGCCCAGCGCAACTACGCGATTCCCCCCGACAACCCCTTCGTCGGCGTCACCGGCGACGACGAGATCTGGGCCTACGGGCTGCGCAACCCGTACCGCGCCAGCTTCGACCGCGCGACCGGCGACCTCTACATCGGCGACGTGGGCCAGGGCACCTGCGAGGAGGTGGACGTCCAGCCCGCGGCGAGCGCCGGCGGCGAGAACTACGGCTGGCGGCTGCGCGAGGGCACGATCGCGACGCCCTCGGGCGGGGTCGGCGGCGCGGCGCCCGCCGGCGCGATCGACCCGATCTTCGACTACCCCCACTCCGAGCAGCCAGACGTGCCGCTTCTCCGGCAGCGGCAGCCCCTTCCTCGGCATCGCGGTCACCGGGCGGCTACGTCTACCGCGGCCCGGTCCCGGCGCTCGCCGGCCGCTACTTCTTCGCGCGACTACGGCACCGGCCGGCTCTGGTCGCTCGCCTGGGACGGCTCGGACCCGAGCACGTTCGACGGCACCAACTACACGCGACCTCGTGGACCTCGGGGACGATCCGGCCTTCGCGCCGGACGTGGGCACCATCGCGATCGATCTCGTCGTTCGGCGAGGACGACGCCGGCAACCTCTACGTGCTCGACCTGTTCGGCGGGGAGGTGTTCCGGGTTCCCGAGCCCGGGGCCGACCGGCTGGCGGTGACCGCCGTCGTGAGCCTGCTGGCGCTCTGGCGCGGGCGGCGCAGTCGACCCCGCCTGGATCGGCCTGCTAGCGGGCCGGCTTCGCGGGGCCCGGCAGTACCCGGAGCCGCTGCACGAGGTGGACCACCCGGCTCGACACGAGATCCCGCACCGTCGCGTGGATCTCGTAGACGCCATCCGGATCCTCGGGCTCGATCCGGAACGCGAGGTGCGTCTCGGAGAGCTGGAGCGCGGTCCCGTCCGGCGCGGCGGCCTTCCAGACGGGCGCACCTTCGTGCTCCGCGTAGAGCCCTCCGTCGGGCCGGACGACCCGGAAGTCGGCCACGACGCGGCACTCCCCGGCGAAGTCGGCCCCGCAGCGCGAGAACAGGATCATCGCCGCGACGACGTCGCCGTGGGAGGCGTCCGAGACCGTCTGGATGCTCGGCTGATAGTCCGGCGCGGCGGGCCGGTTCCATTGCTCGATGAACCCGTCCGGCTGGTCGGTCAGCAGGAGCATGCCACCGAAGTCACCGTCGGAGCGCCGCCACAGGTCGTCTTCGACGACCTTGCCGTTCTCGCGCCACTGGGCCATGGCCGGAGACGCGACCGCGAGAAGGAGCGGCAGGAGAAGCATCACGCGGGAGCCCGTCATCGACCCGGGATCGGCAGACCGGGAGGCGGTCCTTAGCCGGACACTCCGCTCCCGGATCCGCCCCGCAGCACCCGCCCCCCGAGACGCCCCGTGTGTCGCCCGTCTTCCACGGCCACGAGGCCGTTCACGACGGTGAGGCGGTAGCCCCGGGCCCCCTGGGTCCAGCGCCCGGCGCCCGCGGGCAGGTCGAAGACGAACTCGGGAAGCTCCGGCTCGAGGGCCGCCAGATCGATCACGTTGAGGTCCGCCCGAGCGCCGGGCGCGAGCCGGCCGCGGTCCGGAATGCCGAAAACCGCCGCCGGCTCCGAGGTGAGCCGCCGGACCGCTTCCTCGACGGGCAGCGCCCCGCGGTCGCGAGCCCAGTGGCGCCAGCACGTGGGTGGTCATGCTCGCGTCGCAGATGCCGGTCACGTGGGCGCCCGCGTCCCCCAGGCCCACGAGCATGCCGGGATGGAAGAACACCTCCTCGATCGCGTCCGCCCGCTGGTTCGAGCCCGCCGACACGAAGATCTGGCGCCCGCGCGTCTCGCGGAAGCGAGCGACGATCGTCTCCGCGGGCCGCTCGCCGCGGCTCCGCGCCACCGCGTCGAGGCGCCGCTCGGGCCGCAGCTCGTACTCGCACCGCTCGGGGCCGAACAGGTGCAGCGAGCTTCCCGCCGGCGGCTCCTGCGCCTCGGCGCGAACGTCGCAGAGCGCGCGCCGCACCGCCTCGTCCTCGAGGGCGGCGAGGCGCTCGCGGGCGGGCCGCTCGTACAGCGCCTTCCACGGGCCCGCGCGCATCGGCGAGCGGTTCGACAGGCCGACGAAGGAGAGCACGCTGCGGGGGTTGAACATGGGATGGATGGCGGCGCCGGCGGCGCGTTCGCGATCCGCCTCGGCGAGCACGATGCGATGCAGGGTCGGCACCAGCTCGTGGGTGAACATGCTGAAGACGAGCCGCCCGCCGGAGCGCCGGCTGGTCTCCGCCATGCGGCGCACCTCGGCCCGGGCCCCCGGATAGTCCGGCCCGCTGGTCGCGCTCGCCGAAGCCCGCCACCCACTGCACCACGCCCCGGCCCTGCTCGCGCAGCACGGCCGCCATCGCGAAGAGCTCGTCGTCCGGCGCGAACGAGCCCGGAATCGGAAGGCCCTCGGGCGTGGGATGGCTGGCCGTCCGCGACGTCGAGACGCCCAGCGCACCGGCCGAAAGGGCCGCGCCCAGCTGGCCGCACAGCTCGGCGAGCTGGCGCGGGTCGGGCGCGCGCCCCTCCTCCACGGATGCGGCCCCCATGGCGTGCTGGCGCAGGGCCGCGTGGCCCACCAGCCCGGCGGCGTTCACGCCCAGGGGACGCGCGGCCAGGGCGTCGAGATAGCCCCCGTAGTCCCGCCAGCCGAACGGCACGCCCGCCAGGATGCTCTCGGCCGGAATCTGCTCCACGGACTCGAGGGTGCGTGCCAGCCGCTCCTCGTCGCCGGCACGCACCGGTGCGAAGGTGACGCTGCAGTTGCCCACCACCACGGTGGTGATGCCGTGCCAGCAGCACGGGCTCGCCAACGGATCCCAGAAGAGCTGGGCGTCCAGGTGCGTGTGGGGGTCGATGAAGCCCGGCGTCACCAGGCAGCCGTCGGCGTCGACGGTGCGCCACGCCGAGCCCGGAACGACGCCCACCGCCACGATCCGGTCGCCGTCCACCGCGACGTCGGCCGGGAAGGCGGCGCGGCCCGTGCCATCCACCACCGTGCCGTTCCGGATCACCAGATCGTGCACCCGGCCCTCCCGAAGCGCGTCGGCCGCGTGGGCGGCCATCCCGCGAGCCGCGCGGCCCGCCGGCCGGGGCTCAGTCGCGCTGCTCGGACTCGAGCTTCGCGATGGGCTTCTCGGTGAAGAGATAGTCCTTGAGCTCCTTGGAGAAGGTGGCGTCCCGGCGGCGGATCCACTCCAGCACCATCGAGGCGTGCTCCTTCTCCTCGTCGCGGTTGTGGATCAGGATGGCCCGGAGCGCGTCGTCCTTGCATGCGTCCGCGCGCTGGTTGTACCAGTCCACCGCTTCGAGCTCCTCCATCAGCGACGTGATGGCGCGGTGCATGTCGCGCGTCTCGTCCGAGAGATCTTCGATCTCCTCGTGGTAGCCCTCGTTCGCCATCCCTCGCTTCTCCCCTCTCTCCCGTTTCCGTCCTGCGGTTGGGTTTCCGAGCGTGCCTTCGGGCGCCGGGTCCCAAGGCTGCCGGCCGCGGACCGGAACGGCAAGTCCCCGCTGGGGGGCGCGCGCGTCAGAGCCGTCCGTCGGCGATCAGGTCCACCGGCGAGACCAGGTCCACCGTGCCCAGGTAGCCGCCGCCGGCGGCGATGGCGTCGTGCGCCGCGTAGCCCAGCAGCTCCTGGGAGCGCCGGGGCATGGCCCGCACCTCCTCGATCGGCACGCTCAGGTACTGGTTCTCCTCGGTCCGCAGCCACCCGACGGTGTACGAGACGTGCATACCGCGCCGGAACTCTCCCCGGCTCACGTTGGCACCGCCCGCGTGGATCGCCGAGCCCAGGTAGACCACCGCCGAGCCGGCCTTCATCTCGGCGACGGCGATCTCCTCGGGCCGGGGCTCGCGCTCGCGCGGCCAGCGGTGGCTCCCCGGCACCACCCGGGTGGCGCCGATGTCCGCACGGAAGTCCACCAGGGCGATCACCGAGGCGAGCTGGATCTCGGGATGCGGCCGCGGCAGGTGCGGCCACACGTCCTCGTCGCGGTGCAGCAGCTGTTGCTCGGCACCGGGACCGCGGTCCATGATGTGCGCGATGTTGAGCTGGTAGCTCGAGCAGGCCGGTCCCAGGATGCGGTCGCAGATCGCCATGTAGACCGGATGGGGCAGGATCTCGTGCGAGAAGGTCCGCGAGCGGGCGGCCACCGCCGTCACGTGGCGGGTTTGCTTGCCGAAGAACCACTCGATCACCGGGTTGAGGAAGGGACGGTCGGGACGCGCTTCCTCGAGCAGCGGATCGATCTCCGCGTTCAGACGCGCGAGCAGCGCCGGGTCGAGGAGGTTCTCGACGATCACCGCACCGGCGGTCTCGAGGGTGCCGGCGATGGTCTCGGGCGTCTCGCTGGCGTCGTGGCGCGGGATGGCGGCGGGCACGGCGGTCTCCTCCGGGTCGGGTCCCGCAAGTGTGCACCAGGCTCCGGCCGGCCGTCGAGCGCACTTTGTAGAAAGCGCGGGGAGCATGGCTTCACTTCACTCCCGACGGTACAGCCAGCGAAGCGCGAGCGGCGTGCCGAGGGTCGTCACCACGGCGGTGACGACCACCGCGGAGTACATGGAGGTGACCAGCGCGGGAGGAGGATCGGGGGACGAGAAGAGGCCCGCGCGGAGGGCCACATCGGCCACGATGAGCTCCACCGCGCCGCGGGCGTTCATGCCCATGCCCACCGCCAACGCGTCTCGTCCGGAGAGCCCCGCGAGCCGTGCGGGCAGCCCGGCCCCCACGACCTTCCCCAGGGTCGCGATCGCCAGCAACGCGACCACGAAGCCGGGGGCCTCGCGCAACGCGCTGCCGTCGAGATGGAGGCCGATGGACGCGAAGAAGACGGGTGCGAAGAAGCCGTGCGTGAGACCGCTCACCTTGTTGAACACGTCTTCGTAGGTTGGCTGCCCGATGGTTCGGTGCACGAAGAAGAGCCCGGCCAGGAAGGCGCCGATCAGGAAGTGCATCGAGAGGGCCTCGGCAAACACGGCGAACGCCAGACCGGCGAGCACGAGGAACGAGAGCTCGAACTCCGGCTCCCGGAAGTGGACGATCCGCCGCCCGAGCCACGGCAGCGCGTAACGGCCCGCAGGCACCACCACGGCGAAGAAGAGGCCGATCTGGCCCACGAGCCACAGCAGCGAGGTCACGTCCGGGATGCTCCCGGTCCGGAGCACGGCGGTGAGAAACGCGAGGAGCACGAGGCTCAGCACGTCGTCGAAGATGGCTGCCGACACGATCAGGCGTCCCATGGCCGTATCGAGCCGGCCGAGCGAGAGCAGCACGCCCACCGAGACGGGAACCGCCGTGATGGAGAGGGCGACGCCCAGGAAGAGGCTCTGGGCCGTCCGCATCTCGCTCTCGGGCAGGATCGCCAGGCCCAGGCCGGTGCCCATCGCCAGCGGCAGGATCAGCCCGCCCACCGCCACCATCACCGCCGAGCCGGAAGCCTGGGCCAGCTTGGAGGGCTTCAGCTCGAGCCCCGCCATCAGCATCAGGAAGAAGATCCCGAGATCGGTGATGGCGTTGAAGACGGCGCTCTCCGGCAGGCCCGCCAGCACCGGGAGGCGGCGACTCTCCTCGGCGACGGCGAGGCCGATCAGCACCCCCGCGAGAAGCTCGCCCACCAGAGCCGGCTGTCCGAGGCGGACGGCGATCTCCCCTAGCAAGCGTGTGGCGATCAGCAGGACGAGCAGGACGTACAGGATCTCCATGCAGCCCTGCCGGTGCAGCTCGCGTGCCACCGCCCGACCGCACGACGGTCGGAACGCCGCCCAAGGGGAACGGTCCGGGCCGCGCCACCCAGGGGGCGCGCAGACCGCGACGAGGCCCGAGTGCGATAGCATTTCCGGCGCTGCCATCCCCGCCAGGAGGTCCGCATGAGCACCGCCAGCTCCGTCCGAGCCCCGACTTCGTCCGGCCGCTCCCCGACGATCTCGACCCGTCGACCCTCGACGTCATCTCGCCGGAGAAGTACCAGCGCGACGGCTATCCGCATCCCGAATGGACCTGGCTGCGCCGGCACGACCCGGTGCACTGGATCGAGTCCGACTGCTGCGATCCCTTCTGGGCCGTCACGAAGCACGCGGACATCGTCGCGATCGGCAAGAACCCGAAGGACTGGATCATCGAGCCGCGCATCGCCGTCTTCACCCGGGACGCGCCGCCCGAGCCCACGACGCGGCACCTGCTGACCATGGATCCCGCCGGACCACGGTCGCTACCGCAACCTGATCTCGAAGTGGTTCACGCCCCGCACCGTCCAGGTGTGGGAGCCCAAGGTGCAGACGGTGACGCGCGAGCGTGCTCGACCAGGCGCGCGACAAGTGCGACGCACAGGGCGGCATCGACTTCGTGGCCGACGTCTCGGCGCCGATCACGATCGCGGTGATCGCGCTGATGCTGGGCATCCCCGAGGAGGACTGGCACCTGCTCTTCCGCTGGACGAACGAGATCATCGCGCCGGACGATCCGGAGTTCCAGCGCGGCCGGACCAGCTCGATCGAGACCTCCGAGCAGGCGCGCATCGAGCTCTTCACCTACTTCAAGGAGATCGCCGAGCAGCGCGGCGCAAGAACCCGACGGACGACATCCTCTCGGTGGTCGTGCAGGGGCGCATCGACGGCAAGCCGCTCGCCGACTTCGAGCTCCTCTCCTACTACTTCCTGCTCGTGGTCGCCGGCAACGAGACCACCCGCAACGCCATGACCGGCGGCATCCAGTGCTTCATCGACAATCCCGGCGAGTGGCAGAAGCTGGCGAAGGATCCGGGCCTGGTGGAAGGCGCCATCGAGGAGACGGTGCGCTGGACGACGCCGGTGATCCAGTTCTCGCCGCACCGCCACGCGCGACATGGAGCGTGCGCGACAAGACGATCCGCGAGGGCGAGTCGGTGTGCCTCTTCTACGCGTCGGGCAACCGCGACGAGGAGATCTTCGAGGATCCCTTCCGCGTTCCGGATCGACCGCAAGCCGAACGACCACGTGGGCTTCGGGCGGGGCGAGCACGTGTGCCTCGGCGCGCACCTGGCGCGGCTCGAGATCCGCACCATGTACCACCAGCTGCGGGAGCGGCTCGTCTCGATGGAGCGCACCGGCGCCCGTCGACCGGGTGCGCTCCAGCTTCGTCGGCGGCATCAAGCGCGCGCCGATGCGCTGGACCCTTCGCTGAGCGGAATCCGCGCGGCTCAGGCTTCGGCGCCGCGGAACCACGCGATGGTGCGCTCGAGGCTCTCCGCCTCGGAGTAGACCGGCGCGTAGCCCAGCTGCTTGCGCGCCTTGTCGCCGCGGAACGTGTGGTCGTGGCACACGAAGCGCATGCTCGATCGGGTGAGCGTGGGCGTAAAGCGGTAGAACGGCCGGCACAGCGCCGCCGCGCCCTCGGCCGCCGCACCCAGGGCGTACATCACCGGATAGGGGACGCGCCGGGACTTCGGCGGCAGCCGGTGTCCCAACGCTTCGAGGATCGGCTCCATGAAGTCCAGGAAGTTCACCGCCGGCGTGTCGTCGGTGACGAAGTAGGCTTCGCCCGCCACCGGCGAGCCGGGCTCGAGCAGCCTGCGCATCGCCAGCACGTGGGCATGGGCCACGTTTCCGACGTAGACGTGCTGGAACGCGGCTCGCCCGTTCCCCGGGCGGAAGGGCAGGCTGCCTTCCCGGACCACCTTCAGCACGTTCGCCACGTGGTACGGGTCGCCCTCGCCGAACATGCCGCACGGGCGGATCGCGCAGGTGCGCGAGCCGCGGCTCGGCCGCCGACTCGCCGGGGCGCGCCGCGCGGGGCGAGCCGTTCGCGGCCAGGACGATCTGCTCGGCCCGGGCCTTGGTGCTCGCGTAGGCGTTCGCGAAGCGCTTCGGATAGGCGAGGCTCTCGTCCGCGTCCACCACGGGCGCGGTCCCGCACACGACGTCCATCGAGCTGGTGTAGACGAGGGCGGGAACGCCGGCCTCGCGACACGCGCGGATCACGTTCTCGGTGCCGCCCACGTTCACCGACGCCAGCTGCTCCGGGGTCGCCTGGCCCCAGTCGATGAGCGAGGCCGCATGGAAGACGACGTCGGCGCCGCGACATGCGTCGAGCACGCGATCGTAGTCGCACACGTCCCCCTGGAGCGCGGTGACGCCGGGCGAGTCCCTGGGTGTCGGCGACCTGTCGATCGAAGAGGCGAAGCTCGCGCGGAGCGCTCTCGCCGGAGCGTGAGAGCTCGCGCACGAGCGCCTGGCCGAGGAAGCCGGCCCCACCGGTCAGCACCATCCGGAGAGAGTCCATGCGCGCATTCTAGCCGGGATCCGTCATACGGCCGTCGTCACCGCCGCGGACGTCGGTCGTGTAGCGCCCGGGGTGCAGGGTTCCTCGGCCGGGAGGCGACGGCCGGTGTTCCAGCAGACCCGCCCGGTGCCGGAGACGCCTTTCGGCACCGGGTTCCAGCAGACCGACGTGTGGAGGCGCTACGTCGTCGCGCGCGCGCTGGACGACCTGGAGGCGCTGCTCCGCCAGGCGGGAGGACCCGAGCGATTCGACCGGGTCCTCGACGCCGGCTGCGGCGCCGGGGCCCCTGAGAGATCGACGTGCGCGAGAACGACATCGAGGCGTGCGCGCTACCCGGCGCCGGCTTCGACATGATCCTCTGCCACCAGACCCTGCATCACGTGAGCCGGCGACGCGACCCAGGTGCACGTGGTCGCCCGGCGACCCTGAGACCGGCGCCGCGCGGGCCGACCCCTCCTGGGTCGGCCTGCTAGTCTGGCTCGCGGCGTCGGACCAACCCGGGAGGCCCCGAGCCGGCATGCTCACGAAGCGCAACCCGCCCGCCGGAGCGCGACCCGGCACGCTGATGATCCCCGACGGCTCCCTGCCGCCGCGCATCCGCGCGATGGACTTCGATGCGCACGACCTCGTGGACCACGACGTGCAGGACGTGGAGGAGCTCGCGCGGTTCACGAAGACCCGGACCACCACCTGGATCGACATCCAGGGTCTCGGCGACGAGGCCGTGCTTCGCCGGGTCGCCGAGCTCTTCGAGATCCACCCGCTCGCCCTGGAGGACGCCGTGAACGTCCCCCAGCGCGCGAAGGCCGAGATCTACGACCAGCACGCGGTCGTGATCGGACGCGCGCCGCTGTACGAGGACGAGACGCTCACGACCCCCCAGGTGTGCTTCGTGATCGGTCACCACTACCTGATCACGTTCCAGGACCGCTACTTCGGCTTCTTCGACGCCGTGCGCAACCGCCTGCGCGCAGGCAACGCGCCCATCCGCAGCGGCGGTCCCGGCTACCTCGCCTACGCGCTGCTGGACGCGCTCACCGACCACTACTTCCCCGTGGTCGAGGACCTCTCGCAGAAGCTCGACGATCTCGAGGACCTCGTCCTGATCGACCCCGAGGCGGAGGATCTCGGCGTGCTCCACCGGCTACGCCGCGAGATCGCCACGCTCCGTCGGGTCGGCTGGCCCCAGCGGGAGACCCTGGGCGAGCTGGTGCGCAGCGCGTCGCCCTTCATGGCCGAGAAGGTGCGGGTCTACCTGCGCGATACGGAGGACCACATGGCGCAGATCATGGGCCGGGTGGACTTCTGCCGGGAGATCGCCGTCGGACTGATGGACATGTACCTGTCCACCCTGAGCCATCGGCAGAACGAGATCATGAAGGTGCTGACGCTCACCGCGAGCATCTTCATTCCGCTGACGTTCATCGCCGGCATCTACGGCATGAACTTCGAGTACATGCCGGAGCTCCACAGCCCGCGGGGCTACTTCGTCGTGCTCGGCGCGATGGCGGTCGTGGCGGCGGCGCTCGTGTGGTACTTCCGCCATCGCGGCTGGCTCGGGTCGTCTGCTCGCCGGCGTCATCACCGAGAGGAGCAGGAGGAGCGCCGCGGCGAGTGACACCCCGTGCGGCCGGAGCCGTTCGCGGCCGGGCCCGAGCGCGGCAGCAGCGAGAGCAAGCGGGAGTCTCAAGGAGCATGCAGCGAATCCTCGTCACCGGCGCCGCGGGGCAGATCGGATCCGAGCTGGTTCCCGCGCTGCGCGCTCGCTACGGGCGCGACAACGTGCTGGCGTCGGACATCCGCATCCCGGCTTCGGCCGCCCATGCCGCCCCCGTCTCGGCCGCAGACAAGGGCCCGTTCGTCGACGTCGACTGCCTGCACATGGGGGAGATCGCGCACGCCGTCCGGACCCATCGCATCGACGCCATCTACCACCTGGCCGCGCTGCTGTCGGCGGTGGCCGAGGAGCGCCCCCGCAAGGCCTGGGAGGTCAACATGGGAAGCGTGTACCGGGTGCTGGAGGTGGCCCGACAGTTCGGCTGCGCGGTCTTCCTGCCGAGCTCCATCGGCGCCTTCGGGCCCACCACCCCGGAGCAGGCCACGCCCCAGGTCACCATCCAGCGACCGACCACCATGTACGGCATCACGAAGGTGGCCGCCGAGCTGCTCGGCGACTACTACGCCCGCCGCTTCGGGACCGATGCCCGGGGCCTGCGCCTTCCGGGCCTGGTCTCCCACGTGGCGCCGCCCGGCGGCGGAACCACGGACTACGCGGTGGAGATCTTCCACGGCGCGGTCCGTCACGGTCGCTATACGTGCTTCCTGCGCGCCGACACCCGCCTGGACATGATGTACATGCCAGACGCGATCCGGGCGATGATCGAGGTGATGGAGGTGGACCCTGGCCGGCTGCGCCACCGCAACGCCTTCAACCTGACGGCGATGAGCATCACGCCGGACGAGCTGGCCGCCGAGATCCGCAAGCACGTCCCCGGCTTCGAGATCGACTATGCGGTCGATCCCGCGCGCCAGGCGATCGCGGACTCGTGGCCGGACGCCGTCGATGACTCGGCCGCACGCAGCGAGTGGGGCTGGAAGCCCGAGCACGATCTCGCCTCGATGGTGCGCGAGATGCTGGGCGCCCTGCGGGCGCAGCAGCCGGGGAGCGCCTGAATGCCCGTCGACCGACTGCAGGCGGCGCTGCGGGAAGAGCTCGCGCGGCTCGACCGGGAGGGACGCCGCAAGGGCGACGAGAACGTCACCGTGGAGGTGCTCCCGGCCGCGGGAGAGCGCGGCCCGCGCTACCGCCTCGCCGGCTGCGGCGACCGCGCCTTCCTGCGCATGAACTCCAATGGCTACCTCGGTCTGGGCCTGCGCGAAGAGCTCGCCCGCGCCGAGGACGAGGCCGTGCGTGCCTTCGGCACCGGTCCCCAGGCGGTGCGCTTCATCAGCGGAACCCACGCCCCGCACGTGGCCCTCGAGGCGCGACTCGCCCGCTTCCACGGGCGCGAGGCCGGCATGCTCTGGAGCTCCGCCTATGCGGCCGTGATGGGCGTGCTGCCGCCGCTGGTCACGCCGGAGACGGGCGTCGTCAGCGACGAGCTGAACCACAACTGCATCATCAACGCCGCGCGACTCTCGCGACCCGCCGAGCGCCTCGTCTATCCGCACCTGGACCTCGGCGCCCTCGAACGCTCGCTCGACAGCCTGGCGGGCCGGGTGCGGCGGGCGATCGTCGTCACCGACGGCGTCTTCAGCATGCGCGGCGATCACGCGCCGCTGGACGAGATCGGCGCTCTCGCCCGGCGCTTCGACGACCGCTTCCCCGAGAACGTGGTCGTGATGGTGGACGACTCCCACGGCGTCGGCGCCCTCGGCGAAACGGGCCGCGGCAGCGAGGAGGTGACCGGCGCGCGCTGCGACGTGCTGGTGGCCACCCTCGGCAAGGCGCTCGGGGTGAACGGCGGCTACGCGGTCGCCGACCGGGTCCTCGTCGACTACCTGCGGGAGACCTCACCCTTTTACGTCTACTCGAACCCGATCACGCCGGGCGAGGCGGCCGCCGCCCTGGCCGCCGTCGAGCTGCTGGACGACGAGACGGGTCGTGCGCTGCTGACCCACCTGCGCGCCATGACCCGGAGGCTGCGCGAAGGCATCGAGTCCCTCGGCTACGAGACCCTGCCGGGAGAGCATCCGGTGGTGCCGCTGCTCGTCCGCGATACCGGCCGCACGACGGCCCTGGTCCAGCACTTGCGGGAGAACGACATCCTGGCGACGGGCCTGGCCTACCCGGTGGTGCCGCGGGGTGAGGAGGAGATCCGCTTCCAGCTCTCCGCGGACCACACGGCGGCGGACGTCGACCAGGTGCTCGACGCGCTGCGCGGCTTTCGTCCGGCCTGACGGCCTGGGCGCCGCTACTCGCTCACGGTCACGCGCACCATCTTCACCGGCTCGAGGGGGCGGTCGTTGGAATCCGTCGGAGTGGACTCGATGGCCGCCAGCACGTCCAGGCCGTCGACCACGCGACCGAAGACGGGGTGCTTGCTCGGGCCGGGCGCGAACCAGTCCAGGTATTCGTTGTGGCTGGTGTTGATGAAGAACTGGCAGCTGCCGCTGTTCGGACGGCCCGTGTTCGCCATGGAGAGGGTCCCGGGCTCGTTGGAGAGGCGCACGTCGTCGGGGAACTCGTCGGGAATCGTGCCGTCCGGCCCGTCGCCGGTCCCGGCCCGCGAGCTCTCGGGGTCTCGGCTGTGCGGACAGCCGAACTGCACCATGAAGCTCCCGATGACGCGATGGAAGTGAAGGCCGTCGTAGAAGCCGCTCTTCGCGAGCTTGACGAAGTTGCCGGCGGTGCCGGGCATCTGGTCCGTGAAGAGCTCCACGGTCATGTTGCCGAGGGAGGTTTCGAGGGTCGCGGTGGGGTTCGCCATGCCCGGGTTGGTAGGGATTCGCGGGCTCTCCGTCGACCCCGGGCGACCGGGTCCTCCGCGAACGACTACGGAGCGAAGCGGGCGCGATACGCCTGGGGCGAGAGCCCCGTGTGACGCTTGAAGAGCCGGCGGAAGAAGGCCAGGTCCTCGTAGCCGACGGCGCCGCCCACGTCCTGGATGCGGATCTCGCCCTGCTCGAGCAGACGCCGGGCCGCGGTGATCCGCAGCCGCTGGAGATACTCGAGCGGGGCCAGGCCGGTGGCGGCCTTGAAGCGTCGCGTGAAGTTGCGGGGGCTCATGCCGAGCTCGCGGGCCAGCGCGTCGAACCGGACGTCTTCCCGGCAGTGGCCGTGGATCCACTCCTCCGCGCGCCGGACGTCTTCGTCGGTGTGCTCGCTGGAGAGCGGGAGCACCGCGAAGCCCGCCTGGCAGATGCGCGGCATGTCGATGAGCAGCGACTTCGAGGTCTCGACCGCCACCTCCCGGCCGCACAGCCGCTCGACGAGATAGAGCGCGAGATCGAAGGCCGCGTACACCCCGCCGCCGCAGTAGATCCCGTCGCTCTCGGTCACGATGCTGTCGGGCTCCCAGCGCACCTGCGGAAACCGCACGGCGAATTCCTCGGCGAGCGCCCAGTGGGTGGTGCCCCGGCGTCCGTCGAGCAGGCCGGCGGCGGCCAGCAGCGAAACCCCCGAGCAGACGCCGGCGACGCGCGCGCCCTCCCCGGCCGCCCGCTGCAGGAACGCGATCACCGACGCGTTGCGCTCCAGGATCGCGTCGATTCCGAGCCCCGCCGACGGGACGAAGACCAGGTCGGTCCGCTCGACGTCCGCCAGGGCGCAGTCGGGCCGCAGGGTCACCGGCGTTCCGGGCCGGATCGCCTCGCCGTCGGCGGAGACCGTCCGAACCCGGAACCGCGGCGTCGCATCGCCCCCGGTCAGGGTCCCGTAGAGCGCGCGCGCGTCCTGGAAGATCTCGAGCGGGCCCAGGGCCGTGGAGGCGTGCCCGCCGTCGAGGAGCAGCACGCTGACGTCGATGGGTCGGCCCATGGGGATCGGCTCTCCTCCGGCTCGAACGTGCCGCCGCCGGCACGAAATCCGTCCGAAACGGCCATGCACGATGTCATTTGCGCCATCTGTCCGCAAGCCCGGCGGGCTGGAATCCTCTGTCTGCACGGGCGGAAGCGCCCGCCCGCAAGGCAACCCACAGAACGGAACGGCAGCAACGAGAAGGAGACCGAAATGCGGAAATTCATGGTCGAGAGAGACATCGCGGGGGTCGGAGGGCTGGACTCGTGCGCGCTCGCCGAGGCGGCCCGCAAGTCCAACGAGGTGCTGGCGAAGCTGGCGCCGCGGGTGTCCTGGCAGCAGTCCTATCGCGCGGCCGACAAGACCTTCTGCGTCTACCTGGCCGAGGACGAGGACGCGATCCGCGCCCACGCCGAAGCGAGCGGATTCCCGGCCACGCGCATCACGGAGATCTGCGACGTCTTCGATCCGGCCACGGCGGTGCGCTGAGCCCCGGGGCGAGGGCCCGGGAAGCAGGAGGCTGCTTCCCGCTTCCCGGGCGCGTTGCCCTATGTTTGGCGGGCGCGCAGCAGATCCATCATCCCACCCCAGTCGCCGACGAGGAGCCCTCCGTGCCCGCCTACATGATCGTGAACTACGACGTCGAGAACCCCGAGCTCTACGGGAAGTACGCCGCCGCCGCGGGCCCGGCCCTGCAGATCGGCAAGGCCTGCCAGCTGCTGGCGCTCGATCCCAAGACCGAGCGGATCGAAGGCGAGTCCGCGGGTCACCAGACGGTCCTGCTGCGGTTCGAATCCAAGGAGCAGGCCCGGGAGCTCTACGAGTCCGGCGCCTACCAGGAGGTGATCGGCGATCGCCTGAAGGCGACGTCGAACCACTTCGCGATCCTGATCGACGGCATGCCGGGCTGACCCCGACGGGTCGGCCGAGGCGCCGGGCTCATGCGGCCCGGCGCGGCAGGTACGGGTGCACCTCGCGCTCGTAGAGCTGCAGCATCTCCCAGGAGAGGCGCGGATCGACCCCGGCGAGCAGCGGGTTCAGGTAGAGGACCCCGCTCGGACCCAGCTCGTCTGACAGCGCGATCGCCTCTTCCGGCGCGAGCACGCGATAGGCGGGACTCTGTCGGGCGGTCTCCTCGGTCATGTCCTTCGCATAGGGTCCCGCCGGACGGCCGAAGGCCTCGACGGTCCACTCGCTGTAGGAGCGGAGCTGGTGGAGTACGTGGGGCAGCAGCCGCTGCCAGGCGCGCTCGGGGTCCCGGGAGATCCACAGGAAGATGGGCCCCTGGGCCGGGTAGTCGCCGGGATCCGGCCGGCCGAGCTCCAGGCACGCCTCCCGATACGGCGGCCACAGCCGCGGCTCGAGGGGCGGGAACCAGTCGTCCGCGATGCGCGCCGCACGCCGCGCCGCGGCCGCCGAGCTGCCCCCCAGCAGGATGGGCGGCGCCGGATCGGGCCGGGGCGTCACGTGGCAACGCCGACCCTGCCACTCGAAGGGCTCGCCGGTCCAGGCGAGCCGCAGCAGCGCGATGGTCTCGCCGATCACGCGCCAGCGGTCCTCCAGGCGGCGGCCGAACATTTCGAACTCCGCCGGCCGGTAGCCTCCGCCGATTCCCAGCAGCAACCTCCCGCCGGTGGCGAGCTGGGTGACCGCGGCGTCCTCGGCCAGCTTGATGGGATCGTAGAGCGGCGCCAGCACCACCGAGGTGCGGAAGCGGATCCGCTTCGTGCGTCCCCCCATGGCGGCCGCCAGCACCAACGGCGACGGGTTGTAGCCGTCGGGCGAGGCGTGGTGCTCGCCGAGGCCCACGAGGTCGAAGCCGAGCCCGTCCGCCCACTCCACCTGGTCGAGGGCCGCGGCGTACAGCTCCGCGGCGGGCGCACCGAAGGCCGGCGCCCGCATGTCGTAGCTCACGACGAGCTCCATCCGTGCCTTCTCCTCGGGTCCTCGACCGCTCGAGCTGGCCGCGGCGGGGCCGGCCGCTAGAGCGATACGCGGTTCTTGCCCTGGGCCTTGGCGCGGTACAACGCCGCGTCGGCGCAGGCGAGCAGGCGCGTGGGCTCGTCCGCGTCCACGGGACAGGTCGCGACGCCGATGCTCAAGGTGGGGGCGAGGGGGATGCCGTCCTTCTCCATTCCGGCCTTCTCGATCGCCTGGCGGATGGCCTCCGCGGTGTCGCGCGCGGCCGCCACGTCCTGTCCGGGCAGGAAGGCGCAGAACTCGTCGCCCCCGAAGCGGCAGGCGTGCCCCGTCCGATCCAGGTGCCGGGCGAGAATGCGGCCCGTCTCCCCGATCACGTGGGCGCCGAAGAGGTGGCCGTGGGTGTCGTTGATGCGCTTCACACCGTCCATGTCCATCATCAGCATGGCGAGCGGCGCGCCGGTGGCGCGCGAGCTCTCCACCGCGAACGCCAGGGCGTCGTCGAAGCGACGCTTCGATTCCAGTCCCGTGAGCGGGTCCTGGCCGACGATCTGGGCGACCTCGGTCTGGTAGCCGAGGTCGAGATCGTCGGCGAGCGCGAAGCGGAGCACGGTCTCGCCGAGGAAGATCTTGTCGCCGTCCCGCAGGATGCGGGGCTCGGTCACGGGCTCGCTGCCCACGTGGGTTCCGTTCATGGAGCCCTGGTCCACGAGCAGATAGCTGCCGTCCTCCCGGCGATCGACGCGGACGTGGTGTCGGCTCACCCCGTTGTCCTGCAGGCGCAGGTCGACGTCCACGCCGCGGCCGATGGAGACACTGCCCTCGATCACCGCGTAGCGGCCGAGATCGTGATTCGAGCCGCGGATGACGGTCAGGTAGGCCTTCGCCAGCAGGGCCTTCACGCGCTCGATGGGCGCCCGGTCGATGCGGACCGTCAGGCGTCCCTCGTCGAGGATCTGGGGTCGGGTCGAGCCGTCGTCTTCGGACATGCCGCGCTCCTTTCCAGGCTGCCAGCATAGTACGCCTGGAGCGCCTCGATCCGGGGTACCCTTGGCGGCCCGCATGCTGGGCCCCTCGACGAACGATTCGCGATCCTCCCCGCCCGCCACCTCGCTCGCGCCGTGGGCCGCGGCGCCGGAGACCGTCCTGGAGGCGTTCGGCGTCCAGGCCGAGCGGGGACTCGACCCACACGAGGCCGCCCGCCGGCAAGCGCGCTACGGACCGAATCGGCTGCGACAACGGCGACCCCGCGCCGCGTTGCGCATCCTCGTGGACCAGCTCCGGAGCCTGCTCGTGTTGCTGCTGGTGGTGGCGTCCGGGCTGGCCTTCACGTTCGGCGAGTGGATCGAAGGCGCCGCCATCGGGCTCGTCGTGGTGCTCAACGTGGCGATCGGCTTCGCAACGGAGCTGCGTGCGACGCGCTCCCTGGAGGCGCTCCGCCGGCTCGGACAGGCCCGGGTCGTCGTGCGTCGGGACGGACGCGTGGAGCGACTCCCGGCAAGCCAGCTCGTCCCGGGCGACGTGGTCGTGCTCGAAGGGGGCGACGTGGTGAGCGCCGACCTGCGCCTGGTCGAAGCGTCGAAGCTCGAAGCCGACCAGTCGGCGCTGACCGGAGAGTCGGTCCCGGTTCGCAAGCAGTGCGAGCCCGTGCCCGAGGAGACGCCCGTCCCGGAGCGCGCCTGTATCCTCTTCAAGGGAACGGCCCTGACGCGAGGCAGCGGCCTCGCGGTGGTGGTCGGAACCGGGATGGACACGGAGCTGGGTCGCATCTCGGCCCTCGCCCTGGAGGCCGAGCCCGAGAGCACCCCCCTCGAGCGACGGCTCGAGGATCTCGGGCGCCGGCTCGTGGCTCTCACCCTGGCGATCGCCGCGGGCATCGCCGCGGTCGGCATCCTCTCCGGGCGCAACGTGCTGCTGATGATCGAGACCAGCATCGCCCTGGCGGTGGCCGCCGTGCCCGAGGGCCTGCCGGCCGTCGCCACCCTGGCCCTGGCACGGGGCATGTGGCGGATGGCGCGCCGCAACGCGCTGATCGAGCGGCTGTCCGCCGTCGAGACCCTCGGCTCGACGAGCGTGATCCTGACGGACAAGACGGGAACCCTCACCGAGAACCGCATGAGCACCGTCTCCTTCCAGCTCGCCGACGGCGCCGTCGAGGTCCGCGACGGTGCGTTCGTGCGCGACGGCGCTCCGGTGTCGCCGGACGCGTGCCCGCTGCTCGCGGCAGCGCTGCGGGCCGGAGCGCTCTGCAACAACGCCTCGCTCTCCCGACGGCAGGACCAGGCCGTCGGCGACCCCACGGAGACGGCGCTGCTCGAGGTGGCGGCCCTGGCGGATCTCTATCGCCACGAGCTGCTCGAGCTGCACCCCGAACGGCGTGAGGAGGCCTTCGATCCGGGCCTGCAGCTGATGGCCACCGTCCACCAGGACCGGCAGGGCTTCGAGGTCGTCGTGAAGGGTGGGCCCGAAGCGGTGCTGTCGCGCTGCACGAGCGTGCGGACCGCGGACGGGGCTCGCGCGCTCGACGAGCCCACCCGGGCCGACTGGCACGCGCGGGCCGAGACCATGGCAGCGCAGGGCCTGCGGGTGCTGGGGCTCGCCGTACGCCGTGCCGACACGCCGGACGCACCGCTCTACGAGGAGCTCGAGCTGCTGGGCTGGGTGGCGCTGCTGGATCCGCCGCGGGCGCGGGTGCGCGAGATGATCGAGGACTGCGCGCGCGCGGGCATCCGCGTGGTGATGGTGACCGGCGACCACGCGGCCACGGCGGCCACGGTCGCCCAGGCGGTGGGCCTCGCCGGCACGGAGGGCCGACCGACCGTCGTCGACGCGCGCGCCCTCGGTGACCGCTGGCTGGAGGACGAGCCCACGCGCGCGCGCCTGGCGAAAGCGGACGTCGTCGCCCGGGCAAACCCGAAGCAGAAGCTGGACCTGATCGCGTTCCACCAGCAGCAGGGGTCGGTGGTGGCCATGACCGGCGACGGCGTGAACGACGCCCCCGCCCTGCGCAAGGCGGACATCGGAATCGCCATGGGGCAGCGCGGCACCCAGGTGGCGCGGGAAGCCGCCGCCATGGTGCTGCAGGACGACGAGTTCGCGACCATCGTCGTGGCCATCGAGCAGGGCCGCGTGATCTTCGGAAACATCCGCAAGTTCGCGGTGTACCTGCTGTCGTGCAACGTGAGCGAGGTGCTGGCCGTGGCCCTCGCATCCCTGGTGCAGGCGCCCTTCCCGCTGCTGCCGCTGCAGATCCTCTTCCTGAACCTGGTGACCGACGTCTTCCCAGCGCTCGCCCTCGGCTTCGGAGAGGGGGAGAAGGGCCTGATGCAGCGGCCGCCGCGCCCGGCCGGCGAGCCGATCCTGACCCGCGCGCACTGGCTCGAGATCGCGGTCTACGGCGGCCTCCTCACCGCCGCCGTCCTCGGCGCCCTCGCCACCGCGCTCGCCACGGGCATGACCCGGGAAGAGGCGGTGACGGTCTCGTTCCTGACCCTGGCCGCCGCGCAGCTCTGGCACGTGTTCGACATGCGTGCGGCCGACGCCTCGCCGTTCCGAAACGACGTCACCCGCAACCCCTGGGTGTGGGGCGCGCTGGCGCTGTGCGTCCTGCTCCTGCTGGCCGCGGTGCACGTTCCCCTGCTGGCCCGTCTCCTCGAGCTGCGCCCCATCGGCGCGCGGGGGTGGATGGGGGTCGGGCTCTTCAGCCTGGGCCCCATGGTGATCGCCCAGGGGGTCCTGTCGGGCATTGCGTGGCGGCGCCGCAGCCGAGCGCGACACGCGTGACCGGCGCGCCGGGTCGCCGCCCGCCTCGACCCGCGCTTCAGAGGTCGGCGGGGGGCGGCTCGCCAGCCGCACGGTAGACGGCCAGGGTGAGCGCGCGGGCCCGGTCGGCGTCCGGCGCGATGTTCTCGACGAGCCGCCGGAAGCGCGCCGGGTCGAGGCCCGGCGAGCGGCGGCACAGCTCCTCGTAGGCCTCGTGTGCCTCGTCCAGCCGGCCCGCCTCCGCCAACGCGGCCGCCAGCACCGCGTATCCCGCCTGGGAGCCGGTCCGTTGGATCGAGCTCTCGGCCGCCTCGAGCGCCTCGCCCCAACGGCCCAGCAGCGCGCACGCGAGCGCGCGGTTTCCGAGCCAGTGGTAGGTGAGCGGATCACGAGGCGAGAGCCGCAGGGCCTGGTCGATGCTCTCGAGAGCGCGGTCCGGCTGCCGCAGGTAGATGCGCGAGATGCCCAGGCCGGCCCGCGCGGCGGCGCTGTTCGGGTCCAGCGCGAGCGAACGCTCCCAGGCGCGTGCGCCTTCGGCGGTGCGACCCAGGTTCCCGAGCAGCGCGGCATGGCAGTGATGGATGAGCGGGTCGTCGTCGGAGAGCTGCAGGGCCCGGCGGATCGAGGCCTCGGCCTGCTCGGCGCCGCCGGAACCCTCCCGGGCCAGCAGTGAGCGCGCGTGAGCGAGCACCGCGTGGCCCAGCGCGTACTCGGGGTCGAGACGCAGGGCCTCCTCGCACGCGGCGACCGCGCGCTCGGCCTCTTCGCGGCTTCCCAGGTCGCTCTGCACCGCCACCCAGGCCCGGTTCACCAGCGCCCAGGCGGTCAGATCCTCGGGCGCGGCGCGGCGGGCGAGATCGGCCTCGGCGCGCCGCAGGGCCGGCTGGAGGGCGGCGACGATCGCCTCGGTCACCTCGTCGTCCACGTGCACGATCTGCTCGAGCGGCCGATCGAAGCGCTCGGCCCAGGCGGTCCGGCGGTTGCTGGCGTCGACGAGCTGCGCGCTCACGCGCACCCGATCGCCCAGCTTGCGGACGCTGCCTTCGAGCACGTAGCGCACTCCCAGCTCCCGGGAGACCCGCTGTGCGTCGGGCGCGCGCCCCTTGTAGGTGAAGCTCGAGTTTCGCGCGATGACGAAGAACTGCTTCACCCGCGAGAGCCCGAGGATGATCTCCTCGCTGAGGCCGTCGGCGAGGAACTCGTGCTCGGGATCCCCGGACAGGTTCGCGAAGGGCATCACCGCGATGGAGGGGCGGTCGCGGACCAGCGGCGGGTGGGCGGCGTCGGATGCCGCGGCGGCGCCGGACGCGGTCTCGCCGCGCCGCCGCCGCAGCAGGGCTCGCACCCCCCGGCCCACGGGCGTGAAGAGCACGCCCACGATCACGATGGTGGCCGCAATGCCCGAGAGGACCGATTCGTTGGTGCCGATCCAGTGCAGCAGCGAGACGACGATTTCCAAGCTGGCCCTCCGGCCGCGGGAGCCTACCCGGCGTCGGCGGCGAGCTCCGGGAGCGCCCAGCGGGCGATGCCCTCGCCCCACTCCTGCACGAAGTGACCCGCACCCTCCACGAGGAGCGGCTCGGGACAGCCGCGGAGATACCGGCGCAGGTCGTTCATCACGTCGGGACCCAGCACGGGATCGGCCGTACCCACCGCCATGCGCACCGGGCCGGTCCACTCGTCCCGCAGGAAGGCGCGGGCCGCCCGACACAGGTCGGCCCCCGCCATGCCGGGCTCCACGGGCACGAGCTGCGGGAAGGTGCGCACGCCCGCCTTGTAGCGCTGGTCGGGAAACGGCGCCCCGTAGGCGCTCACCACGTACGGGTTCAGAACGCCCGGACACGAGAGCGCGATCAGCCCCGCGACGGGCAGGTCGGGGTCGGAGGCCGCGTAGGCCTTCCAGGCCGCGAAGCCCGGGCTCACCGGCTCGCCGACGGGAAGCGCGGTGTTCATCACCAGCAGCCGCGAGAAGCGCTCCGGCATCTCCATCGGCAGGGTGAGCCCGAGGATGCCCCCCCAGTCCTGACACACCAGGGTGATCCGCCGCAGATCGAGGGCCTCGATCATCCGCATCAGTGCGTCGCGGTGGAAGCCGAACGAGTAGGCCCCGTCTTCCACGGGCTTGTCCGAGCGACCGAAGCCGAAGAGATCGGGAGCCACCACCCGCGCCCCGCTCTCCAGGAAGACCGGGATCATCTTGCGGTAGAGAAAGGACCAGGTCGGCTCTCCGTGGAGGCACAGGAAGACGTGCTCCGCGTCCGCCGGGCCCTCGTCGACGCGATGCATGCGCAGCCCGGCATAGCCAGGAAGGTCCTCGAGGTAGCGGGGCTGCCAGGGATGCCCGGGCAGCAGGGCGAAGCGCTCTTCCGGTGTGCGGAGGACGTCCATTCTTCTTCTCCTTGGCACGCGATCGGGTCCCGTGCGGATCTAGAACGAGCGGAAGCGCCGCTGCACGTGGGTCTGTCGGATGCGGATCTGCTCCCGGCGCTCCTCGGGCGACACCGTGCGGGTCGTCTCCGGCAGGTGCCGGCGGATCTCGGCCAGGGGCACCTTCTTCGCCGTGATGGTCGGCCACTGGTCGGGCGGGGGCGTCTCGCTGTACGCCCAGCGCGGGGTCAGGAAGCCCTCCCGGTGACCGGTGGTGTCGATCCAGTTGGGTACGCCGGGGTCCCGGTGGGCGACGACGAGCCGGATGACGCCGTCCGGATCGACCTCGGATTGGCTGCCGTTCAGGCTGCCCAGGTGGTTCGCGTAGTCGACGGACTCGCCCCAGAGGTTGCCGACCTGGAAGCCCACGTACTGGGGCGCCAGCGGGATCCGGTTCTCGACGATCAACGCCTCGTCGGGCTCCAGCTCGAAGACGCCGCCCGCGTACAGGTTGGTGCTCATGCCGCCGCCGGTGGCCGCGGACGCCGCGTTGATCTTGTTGAAGCCGTTGCGTGGGAACTCGACCCCCGGGATGCCGCCTTCGCGTGGGCCGTAGGTGCCCATGGGAATCGTCCAGAAGGCGTTCCAGAAGTGCATCTGCGCGCGCACGATCTCCCCGCAGCGGCGCAGCTCGGCGGCGGCCGCCGCGGGATCGTAGGCCGGGGGATGGCCGCCCTCGGCGCCGACCTGCTCGATGGACAGGAAGATGGCCTCCTCGTGCTCCCAGTCGTCGAAGAGCTGTCGGCCGCTCAGGTAGTCCGCGTAGCGCTCCGGGGGCATGTCGGGGTCGAGGGGATGCGGCCGGCCCACCACCTTCAGGGTCTCGATGAAGTTGCCCGTGTGACCGGCGGGTCGCTCCGGGGCCAGCAGGATCTCGAAGGAGCCATCGGCCTCCAGCTGGATCTCGCTCGAGTCGAGCCGTCCGGTGCGGGTCTTCACGCCGGGGATCAGCTCGCGCAGGTCGCCCGAGTCGCCCGCGAGCACCCCCGAGCTGGCCTCGAAGATGAGGTAGTGAGGCGCCTTGGGGAGGCCGGAGGGAGCCTTCGGCGCACCGCCGGCCGGAGCCTCTCCCCGCCAGTGACGCGTGTCGCCGGTCCGGCCCCGGACGACGTAGCTGTGGCGCCCGTCGATGGGCGCGTAGAAGTAGATGGCGTCGGCGTTGTCGATGGTGCCGCGGTTGATGATCGAGAGGGCGTTGCGGAAGGCCGGCCGCTCGCGATCTTCGTGGAAGGCCCGCTCGACGGCGCTGTGCAGGTAGCCCATCAGGTAGCGGTAGCCCTCGGCGAGGTTGCGCGCGCTCCCGGGCGGAGGCATCAGCTCGGGCTGGTCGATGGCGTCCCGCGCCCGCTCGAGGCTCGCGATCATGTCGTCCCAGGCGGCGCGCAGCGCCTTCTCGGCCTGCGGATCGCGCTTCGCTTCGTTCGCCATCATGCACCTCCCCGTGCCGGAGCTTCTGCGTCCCACCCGAAGCGCTCGAAGAGGTCGCCGAGCTGGCTGCGGATCTCGTCCGCCTCGAGCCCGAACTCCTCGAGGCTGTAGCGGTGGGTCGTCTGGTGGGCTCGATGGCGCTTGCCCTCGCGCAGCAGCACCTCGCGGTACGCGTCGCTCATGGGCAGCCCCAGGTCCTCGTAGACCCGCTCGATGGTCGCGGCCGGGTCCGACACCAGGTCCCGGTACTCGACCACCGCGCCCGGGGTCTCCGGGTGGGCGGCCAGCACCTCGAGCGGGTGGCGGTAGGTGTGCCACGACTGCGCGGCCAGCACCTGCAGGCAGCGCCGCTGCCGCGCCTCGTCCCAGCCCAGCATCTTCCAGCCGCTGCGCACCAGCTTCAGCAGGCTGGGGATCGTCTCGTAGGGATTGCGGACGTTGACGACGATGCGGGCGTCCGGGAACGACTCGAGGATCGAGGCCACGCGTCCCGAGAAGATCGGATTCTTCGAGAGATGGATCTTGTCCGGACCGTTCAGGTAGAGCTGACGGCGCACGCAGTCCCGGTAGAAGTCGAAGAGGCGGCGCCGCTTCGCCTCCGGCCAGTCGTTCACGTGATAGAAGTCGAGATCGCCCATGTAGGGCATCTTCGTGATCCAGAAGCCCGACGCCATCGAGTAGTAGAAGATGATGTCGTCTTCCTCGGGCTTGGTGAGGCCCATCTCGTGGGCGTCGCTGCGGTAGCGCTTCCTCTCGAAGGCGCGCACGCGTCCCTCGAGGAAGCCGCCCAGCCAGCGACGATCGAGCGCCGCCCCCCAGCGGATCAGCTTCTTCTGCAGCAGCGAGGGGAAGTAGAGCTCGTAGAGCAGGAAGGAGGAGAAGCGCCCCTCGTCCTGGGAGAGCAGCCGGTGGGTGAGCGTCGTCCCGCTGCGCGCGTGCCCCACCATGAAGACGGGCTCCCGCACCCGCACCTTCCACAGCCCGGGAAACAGGATGCCGTCGAGGAAGAAGCAGACGGCGTGGAAGCTCGAAACCACGGGCACCGCCAGGCAGAGAACCGCCAGGTAGTAGGCGCGAACCTTGGGCGCTTCCTCGCCCCAGGCGAGACGCACCATCTTCCAGTAGTTGGCGAAGTCGAAGTAGAAGATCATCGAGCCCCTCGGACGTTCACACGCCGGGAGCGTCGACGTCCGCGGGCAGGAACGCGTCGCCCAGGACCCGGCTTCCGTCGAGGCTTCGCACCTTGCGCGCCACCGAGTGGAGGATCTCGCGGCTCGAGACCACGCGTCCGACGTGACGCCCCGTGCACAGCTCGAGGGCAGCCTCGGCCATCATCTCGACGGGCTCCACCATGTCCGGATTGCGTCGGGCGATGTCGCGCACGTACTCGGCGCCCGCGGTCAGCACGATGTCCCGCGGCGCCATGGCGTTCACGAAGATGTCGTGCTCCGCCACCTCGTGGGCGAGCCCCTGGGTGTAGCGGTCGAGCGCCGCCTTGGTGGCACCATAGGCGGCGATCACGTGTGCGGACACCTGCGAGTCGCGGTACGGAACCACCGGCTGCTTCGCAGAGCTGCTGGTGATGTTGAGGATCCAGCCGCCGCCGCGCTCGCGCATGGATGGGATGGCCTGCTGGGCGAGATCGATGGGCGCGTTCAGGTTCATCTCGTACATCCAGGTGCGCTCCTGGGCGGTCACCTGGCTCGGCAGCTTCATGCACGCACCGGCGGCGTTGTTGACCAGGATGTCCACGGGACCGAAGGGCTCGCTGGCGCGCGCGACGAGATCCCGGCGTACCGCCTCGTCCGACAGGTCGGCGGCGATCGCGAAGCCCTTGCCGCCGGACGACTGGATCTCCGAGGCGGCCTCTTCGAGGGTTCCCGGCAGGCGGCCGTGAGCCCCCATGCGCGACGCGCACAGCACCACCGCGGCTCCTTCGGCCGACAGGCGCCTCGCGATCGCCCGTCCGATTCCCCGGCTGGCGCCGGTCACGAAGGCCACGCGTCCCTCGCAGCTTCCCATGGCTCGCCTCCTCTCTTGTCCTTCTCTTCTTGTCCCTCTCTTGTCCCTCCCCTTCCCCGGGACACTAGCCGGAGAATCCCGCGGACTCTCCAGCCGACCCGAAACGCCGTTCAGCCCTCCAGCACGCCACGCAGAGCGGCATCCGCCTGCTTGGCCTCTCGCAGGCGCCGGGTTCCTCGCACCACGGTGGGATGGGCGTGATCGGTGATGGCCTGCCGATAGCCCGGGCGAGCCTGCACGCGCTCCCACCAGGCCGCGCAGGCCGGGCGCCGGTCGCCGCCCACGAAGACGGGCAGACAGTCGGCCTGCACCAGGCGCTCGAGGATCACGAGCCAGCTCACGTCGGCCAGGCTGAAGGTCTGGCCCAGGATCCAGGGGCCGCCGCTGCTGGCGAGCTGCTCCTCGAGGGCGTCGAGGTGCACCGCCATCTGCCGACGGCTGCGCGACAGCACCGCGACCGCCGGCCCCAGGCTTCCGAAGCGCTCGAGCCCCCACAGCTTGAAGACGAGGAACATCGCCGGGCGCTTCTTGTCGAAGTGGAAGAGCGCGCCCTCGGCGATCTTCCAGACGGGGATGCGATCGATCATGGCGGCGAAGAGCGGCAGGGTGAGCCCGGGGACCGCGTTGCCTGCGCTCTCGTCGCCGTGCCGCAGGGGATCGTCCGTCAGGGACGACCGGTCGATCCATCGCTCCATCTGGGCCCGCAGGGCCGGGTCGTCGGGGACGAGGCGCGGGCTCCCTTCCGGGGCATGGGCTGCCGCATAGCGAATCTGCTCGTGCGACTCGTAGACGGGATGCCCGTCGTGCACCAGCACGGGCACGGTGCCGGCGGGATTCACCCGGAGGAAGGCCGGGCGGATGTTCTCGTAGGCACCGGTCTCGATCAGGTCGACGGCGTGGGGGGCGTGGGGAATGCCGAGCTCCGCGAGGCACACCCGTACCTTCATCGAGCACAACGAGAGGGCGTTGTGGTAGAGCTCGAACGGCTCCCGGTGCGGGATCTCGATCTCCGGCTGCAGGCCGGCCGGAACGGGATGCCTGCGGCGGCGGCGCCCCTCCCACAGCCACCACCCCACGGCGCAGAGCACGATCGCCATCGGCAGGAGAGCGATCACGCCGGGCCCCCCGTGACTCCTACGAGCAGCCCGCAAGCCGGGCGGGTGCCGGCCCCGAGCCGGCCCGACCCGGACACCCCGGGGCCGGATGCCGGACCCGGGGTGTCCAGGACGGTGCCGCGAGATGCCAGCCGCCGGAACCTCAGGCAGACGCCGGAGCCCCTAAGAAGACGCCGGAGCCCTAGAAGACGCCGGAGGACCCTAGAGGACGCCGGAGCCCTAAGAAAAAGGCGGAACGATCGGGCGAGCCGGCTCGTCCTCTAGGATGGCCGGGACCTCCGACGGCTGCGGGCTCGGAACCGATGCGAGGGGCGGCCTCGCAACCGGGCTGGCCTCGGGCTTTGCCGGCGGTGCCGCCGCGGGCTTCGCGGCCGCCTTCCGGGTCGCCTTTCGGGCTGGGCTGCGCGACGTCTTCTTCTTTGCCGTCTTCTTCTTCTTCTTCGTGGTCTTCTTCTTCGCCTTCTTCTTGGGCGGTGCCACCGCTCGTTCGAGCCGCCGCAGCAGCGACTGGGCGTCCTTCGTCATGCGCGTGGCCCGCTTCCGCCAGGCCGCCTCGCCCCGTTCCTCGAGCCGGCCGAGCTCGTGGCTGGCGTCTCGGATGAGCCGTGCCAGGTTGCGCCGCGCCCGCGGGACCGCCTTCTCGATCTGCCGTTCGAGCTGGTTGAGGTTCTTCTGCACCTCCTTGCGGTAGTCGCGAAGCGATTTCGGGAGCTCCGATTCGAGCCGGGCCAGCGCAGACTGCCCGGCCTTCTTGCGGGTGGTCTTGCGAGCGACCTTCTTCTTGCTCTTCTTCTTGCTCTTCTCTTTCTCTCTTCTTGCTTGCCGCCATGTCCCTGCCCTCCCTGGTTTGATCGTCCGATCACGAAGCCGGACGACGCTCGACGCTGCTCGGCGACCTCGACGACTTCTACACTCCCACCGGAAAGCACTGCAAGGCGCGCGCCACGCGCCGGAGCCAGCCAGCGGCAACGAGAAACCCATCGGAGGCCGGCGCTGGTACAATGCGCCTCGCCGAGTGGGGCGTCACCGGGCGGGCCGTCGAGACCCGCCGCGGCAGAGCATACCCTCCCCAGGACGTCCTGCGCGGGAAATGTGCGCCTTACACCGCACGATCTCGCCGCTGCAAGCACGCGTATCGCCGGCGCAGGCGGCCTGCGCAGCGGCTGCCGAGACGTCGGCGAGCGGGCGGCAGAGGCACTCTCGGCGCCGCAAAACGACTGCGTGCGCGCGGAGTGTTACCCTCCCCACCGCACCACATCGCCTCATCCCTCCCCGATCGGAGCCTGGAGCATGACCGACCGCAGATCTCCACAGCGGACCCCCGACGCACTCGCCCTCGCGGGCCTCTACACCCGCTGGCAGCAGGATCCGGAATCCACCCCCGCTCAGTGGCGCGACCTCTTCGAGCGCCTCGACGACGACGCCCGGAGCTGGCTCGCCTCGCTGGCCGAGCCGGGAGCCGAAGCCCATCCGGGCCCGAGCACTGGCGGGCGGGAGGGCGCCCTCGTCGAGTCGGGGGGCCGACCGCTCGACACCGCCGACGCCTTCGCGGCCGCCCGGGATTCCGTGCGGGCCATCATGCTGATCCGTGCCTACCGGGTCCGCGGCCATCTCGAAGCCGACCTCGATCCCCTGGAGCGGAGCGAGCGCGCGCCCCAGCCCGACCTCGACCCCGCCAGCTACGGCTTCGACGAAGACGACTGGGACCGGCCGATCTTCATCGACGGCCAGCTGGGGCTCGAGACCGCCACCCTGCGGGAGATCTACGGCGTCCTGCGCCGCAACTACTGCGGGAAGCTCGGCATCGAGTACATGCACATCCAGAACCCCGTCGAGCGCACCTGGATCCAGCAGCATCTGGATGGCGTCTCCCATCGCAGCCGCCTGCGGCCCCAGGCCCGTCTGGAGATCCTCCAGGCCCTCACGTCGGCCGAGGTCTTCGAGCGCTTCCTCGACAAGAAGTACAAGGGCACCAAGCGCTTCGGCCTCGAGGGCGCCGAGTCGGTCATGCCCGCGCTCGAGACCATCGTGCGCCTATGCACCGAGCAGGGCGTCGAGGACATCATCATCGGCATGGCGCATCGCGGGCGCCTGAACGTGCTCACGAACCTGATGCAGAAGCCGCTGGAGGCCATCTTCTCGGAGTTCCACGGCGGCTCGGCGATGCCCGACGACTTCCAGGGCGGCGGCGACGTCAAGTACCACCTGGGGACCTCCACCGACCGGGACGTGAACGGCCGCAAGGTCCACCTCTCGCTCACCCCGAACCCGTCGCACCTCGAGGCCGTGGACCCGGTGGTAGCCGGGCGCGTCCGGGCACGCCAGGCGCAGATGGGCGACGTGGAGCACCGGCGCTCCATGGGGCTGCTCCTGCACGGGGACGCCGCGTTCGCCGGCCAGGGAACCGTCCCCGAGACGCTGCAGTTCTGCGATCTGCCGGGCTACCGCACGGGCGGCATCGTCCACGTCATCATCAACAACCAGATCGGCTTCACCACGAATCCGTCCCGCGGCCGCTCGAGCCCCTACTGCTCGGACGTCGCCAAGATGATCCAGGCCCCGGTGCTGCACGTGAACGGCGACTCGCCCGAGGACGTGGTCCGGGCCGCCGGGGTCGCGGCCGCCTACCGCGCCCGCTTCAAGAAGGACGTCATCCTCGACATCTACTGCTACCGGCGGCACGGGCACAACGAGAGCGACGAGCCGGCGTTCACCCAGCCCCTCATGTACGCGCGGATCGCCAAGCAGCCCACCACCCGCGCCATCTACGCGGGCCAGCTCGTCTCGGAAGGGGTGCTGAGCGCCGAAGAGGCCGACGCCATCGTCGCGCGGGTCGAGGAACGTCTCGAGAAGGCGTACGAGACCGCCTCCACCTACAAGAACGTGAAGTGGGACTGGCTCGAGGGCGCCTGGTCGGGGCTCGAGCCCGCCCGGGGCTACGACGCGCGCCGCGGCCTGACGGGAGTGGCAGCGGAGGTCCTGCGCGAGGTGGGACGCACCCTCACCACGGTTCCGCGGGGCTTCGCGCTCAACCGCAAGCTCGAGCGCATCCTGAAGCGCAAGCGCGAGATGTTCGAGAGCGGCGAGGGAATCGACTGGTCCACCGCCGAGGCGCTGGCCTTCGGCACCCTGGCCATCGAGGGGACGCCCGTGCGGCTCTCCGGCGAGGACGCCAGCCGCGGCACGTTCTCCCAGCGTCACGCCGCGTGGATCGACCAGGACACCGAGGAGCGCTACGTGGCGCTGGACCACATCCGCGACGATCAGGCGCGCGTGGAGGTGTTCGACAGTCCCCTCAGCGAGTTCGGCGTGCTCGGGTTCGAGTACGGCTATGCGATCACGTCGCCCAAGACGCTGGTGCTGTGGGAGGCGCAGTTCGGGGACTTCGCCAACGGCGCCCAGGTGATCATCGACCAGTTCCTGGCGGCGGCCGAAGAGAAGTGGCTGCGCATGTGCGGTCTCGTGATGCTGCTGCCCCACGGCTTCGAGGGGCAGGGCCCGGAGCACTCCTCGGCGCGCCTCGAGCGCTTCCTGCAGCTGTGCGCCGAGGACAACCTGCAGGTGGTGAACTGCACGACGCCGGCCAACTACTTCCACGTCCTGCGCCGGCAGATGCACCGCGCGTTCCGCAAGCCGTTGATCGTCATGTCGCCCAAGTCGCTGCTGCGCCACAAGCGCGTCGTCTCGACGCTCGCCGACCTGGGTCCCGACAGCGGGTTCCACCGGGTGCTCCACTGCGACGAGCTTCCGTGCCCGCCCGGGGAGGCGCGACAGCTCGTCCTGTGCAGCGGAAAGGTCTACTACGACCTGCTCGAGGAGCGCGAGAAGCACGGCATCCAGGACGTGCACCTCCTGCGCATCGAGCAGCTCTACCCCTTCCCGCTCGACGCGCTCAAGAACGAGCTGGAGTCCTACCGTCACTGCAAGCTCGTGTGGTGCCAGGAAGAGCCCCGCAACATGGGCGCTTGGGACTTCATGCAGGACCTGCTGCCGGAGGTCGCGCGCAGCATCGGGTGCGAGCATCCGGAGCCGCGCTACGCCGGCCGCGAGACGTCGGCCTCGCCGGCGACGGGGCTCGCGTCGGATCATGCGGCCGAGCAGATCCGCCTCGTGGACGAGGCCCTGAGCCTCGACGTCCAGCCGATGGGCCGACTCGCCCATCGCGTCGCGATCAGCACCGAACGGGAGCGGAAGTAGCGCCGTCCAGGTCCGGCGCAACGCGTCAGGAAGGAGCCGTCGTGTCCATCGACATCGTGGTACCCGAGCTCGGGGAGTCGATCACCGAGGCCACGGTTGCAGCCTGGCTCAAGCAGCCGGGCGATGCCGTCGCCGCCGACGAGCCCATCGTCGAGCTCGAGACCGACAAGGCCACCGTCGAGCTGCCCGCTCCCAAGGCCGGCGTGATGGGGGAGATCCTCGTCGCCGAGGGCGAGGACGTGGAGATCGGCGCTTTGCTCGCG
The DNA here is from genome assembly GCA_963822965.1 of uncultured delta proteobacterium. Lineage (GTDB taxonomy): Bacteria > Myxococcota_A > UBA9160 > UBA9160 > UBA4427 > JAJDAN01. The sequence continues at coordinate 147,438 of CAWGJT010000014.1, read as the reverse complement.
CGCCTCGAGGAAGGTGAGGTCGCCCGTCCGGCCGCCACCTCGAAGCGATCAGCCAAGAAGAAGTCGGCGGCCGCCGGGGAGAAGCCCGCGGCGGGAGCGCCTGCGGACGCGAAGGAGCCCCCTCCCGCCGTCGAGGAGGAAGCCATATCCACGGGCGCACCCGCGGCCGACCTCGAGCCGGCGCGCTTCCCCGAGAGCGGTCCCGTCGGTCGCCCAGATCTAGAGGCCGGCCTCGGCATCGCCCGGGAGCAGCTCGGCCCCGCCGTGCGGCTGCTGCTCGAGGAGCACGACCTCGACCCGGCACGCATCCCGGGCACCGGAAAGGGCGGGCGGGTGACGCGCGAGGACGTGCTGGGCTATCTCGAGCACGCAGGCGCCCTCGAGCACGCGGGCGCCTTCGAGCATGCAGGCGCCGGACGCCCGGCGTCCGAGGCGGCACCCGGGCGCGAGCCGTCTCCTCCGTCCCCGGCGTCGGCGCGGCCCCCGGCTGCGAAGGCCGCCGCGCCCCGGGAAGAGCGGGTCAAGATGAGCCGCATGCGCCGCACCATCGCCGCGCGGCTCAAGGAGGCCCAGGAGACGGCCGCCATCCTCACCACCTTCAACGAGGTGGACATGAGCGCGGTCATCACGCTGCGCGCCAAGCACCGGGAAGCCTTCGAGGAGAAGCACGGCGTCCGCCTCGGCTTCACCTCCTTCTTCGCCAAGGCCTGCGTGGCCGCCCTGCGCGAGATCCGCGAGGTGAACGCCGAGATCGACGGCGAGCAGATCGTCTACAAGAACCACTACGACATCGGCATGGCGGTATCTTCCGAGAGCGGGCTGGTGGTGCCCGTCATCCGGGACTGCGACGCGAGGTCGTTCGCGGAGATCGAGGCGGACCTGGCCCGGCTGGCCCGCAAGGCGCGAGAGGGCACCCTGGCGATCGAGGAGATGAGCGGGGGCACGTTCAGCATCACGAACGGCGGCGTCTTCGGCTCGCTGCTGTCGACGCCCATCCTGAACCGCCCGCAGTCCGCGATCCTTGGCCTGCACAAGATCGAGGATCGCCCGGTGGCCGTGGACGGCCAGGTGGTGATCCGCCCGATGATGTACGTGGCCCTCTCCTACGACCACCGGCTGATCGACGGTCGCGAGGCGGTGACCTTCCTCGTGAAGGTGAAGCAGGGCATCGAGGACCCCGAGCGCCTGATGCTCGATCTGTGACCCCGGAGAGTCGAGGTTCCCCCGTGTCCGAATCCCGCTACGACGTGGTGATCATCGGCGGCGGTGTCGGCGGCTACGTAGCCGCCATCCGCGCCGCCCAGCTGGGCCTCCGGACGGCCTGCGTCGAGAAGCGCGGCGTCCTCGGCGGCACCTGCCTGAACGTCGGCTGCATCCCCTCGAAGGCGCTGCTCCACTCCTCGGAGCGGTTCGCCGAGGCGCGCCACGGGCTGGCCGAGCACGGCATCGCCATCGACGGCGTCACCCTGGACCTCGCGCGCATGATGGCCCGCAAGCAGAAGGTGGTGGAAGGGCTCACGAAGGGCATCGAGTTCCTGTTCTCGAAGAACGGCGTCGAGTACGTGCGCGGCGCGGCGAGCCTTCCCGCGCCGGGCCGGGTGGAGGTCGCCGGCGAAGACGGCGGCGCCCAGAGCCTCGAGGCCCAGCATGTGGTGATCGCCACCGGCTCGGAATCGACGCCGCTGCCGGGCGTCGAGGTGGACGAGAAGCGCATCGTGAGCTCCACCGGCGCCCTGGTCCTGGAATCGGTGCCCGAGCGCCTCGTCGTGGTGGGAGCCGGCGCCATCGGGCTCGAGCTGGGGTCGGTGTGGTCGCGGCTCGGCTCGAAGGTCACGGTGATCGAGTTCCTGGACCGCATCCTGCCGGGGATGGACCTCGAGATCGCGAAGCAGACCCAGCGCATCCTGAAACGTCAGGGCCTCGAGTTCCGGCTGGCGAGCCGGGTCACGGCGGCGGACGCCAGCGGGAGCCCCGTGCGGCTCACCGTCGAGCCCGCGCAGGGAGGAGACGGGGACTCCGTCGAGGCCGAGATCGTGCTCGTCTCCATCGGAAGGCGCCCCTTCACGGCGGGCCTCGGGCTCGAAGCCCTGGGCGTCGAGCGGGACGACCGGGGCGCGATCCGGGTGGACGACGCCTTCCGCACGAACGTGCCGGGCCTCTACGCCATCGGCGACTGCATTCCCGGCCCGATGCTGGCCCACAAGGCCGAGGAGGACGGCGTCGCCTGCGCCGAGGGAATCGCCGGCCGGCCCGTGCACGTGAGCTACGACCGGGTGCCGTCCGTCGTCTACACCTGGCCCGAGGTCGCGGGCGTCGGGCGCACCGAAGAGGCGCTGCGGGAGGCCGGCGTCGAGTACAAGGTGGGCAAGTTTCCGTTCTCGGCGAATAGCCGTGCGCGGGCGACCGGCGAGACGGACGGCCTGGTGAAGGTGATCGCCGACGCGCGCACGGACCGCGTGCTGGGCGTGCACGCCGTGGGCCCGCTGGCCGGCGACCTGCTGCAGGAGGCCGTCATCGCGATGGAGTTCGCGGCCTCGGCGGAGGACATCGCGCGCACCTCCCACGCCCATCCCGCCATGGGAGAAGCCTTGAAGGAGGCCGCCCTCGCGGTGGCCGGACGCGCCATCCACGCCTGAAGCGGGCCCCGTCCCGTTCGCCCCGCCCGCCCGCCTCTCTCGCCCGTCCCGCCCGCCCGCCTCTCTCACCCGTCCCGCCCGCCCCGCCTCTCTACGCCCGTCCCGCCCGCCCGCCTCTCTCACCCGTCCCGCCCGCCCGCCTCTCTCACCCGTCCCGCCCGCCCGCCTCTGCCCGCCTGCCCAAGCGGCGGAACTCGTGCCACCCTGCCGGGCGCCCACCCGCGCGTCCGGAGGCGATTCATGCTCGGCAACCCCGTGCTCATGGGCGTCGTGCTCGGCGTCAACGTCGTGGTGCTCTTCGGGGTCGCCTTCTGGGCGCGCGGCCGAACGGAGACGAGCGAGGACTACCTGGTGGCCGGGCGGCGGCTCGGACTGCCGCTGGCGACGGCCACCCTCTTCGCGACCTGGTTCGGGGCGGGAACCCTGCTCGTCGCCACCCAGGAGGTGCGCGTCGAGGGCATCCGCGCGGCCGCCCTCGACCCCCTCGGAGCGGGCCTCTGCCTGATCCTGGCGGGCGCCTTCTTCGCCGGTCCTCTGTGGCGCATGCGCCTGCTCACCGTGGTCGACTTCTATCGCGTGCGCTTCGGACCGCGGGCCGAGAAGGTGGCCGGGGTGCTGATGGTGCCGGGCTACTTCGGCTGGATCGCCGCGCAGTTCGTCGCGCTCGCCTCGGTGCTCGAGCTGCTGCTGGGCCTCGACTTCACCCTGGGCCTCGTGCTCGTGGCGGTGGTCGGCGCGGGCTACACGCTGATCGGCGGCATGTGGTCGGTGGCCGCCACCGACGCGCTGCAGGCGGTGCTGCTGATCGTGGGGCTGGTGGTGATGCTGGTGATGGCCCTGCTGGCGCTCGGTCATGGGGAGATCGCTGCCGGCTCGCTCCGGCTGGTGCAGGAGACGCCGGCACCGCGCCTCGCCGTGGTGCCCACGGACGACCTCGAGTCCCTCCTCGGCTGGCTCTCCCTGCTGGCGGCCGGCGCCCTCGGCAACCTGCCCGGGCAGGATCTGATGCAGCGGGTGCTGTCCTCGCGTTCGGAGCGCGTGGCCCGCCGCGCTTGCTGGCTGGCGGGCATCGCCTACCTGCTCTTCGGCGCGATCCCCATCGCCCTCGGGCTGGCGGCGGCCCTGCTCGTGCCCGGAGACGAGCGCGCGATCCTGCCGGTGCTCGCCGACCTGCTGGTCCACCCGGTCGTGTCGGTGCTCTTCGTGCTGGCCCTGGTCTCGGCGGTGCTCTCGACCATCGACAGCGCGATCCTGGCCCCGGCCGGCGTCATCGCCGAGAACCTGCTCGCGACCTCCGCCATCCGCGCGCGCGGACGCTTCAGCCGGGACGAGGCCGCCGTGCTGGGCGTCGCGGCCGCCAGCCTGACCGTGGCCTTCCTGGGCGAGACCGCCTACTCGCTGCTCGAGTCCGCCTACGAGATCGGGCTGGTCTCCCTGCTCGTGCCGCTGACCATGGGGCTCGCGTTCCGCCGGGGCGGAGAGGCCGCCGCGCTGGCGGCCATGGGGGTGGGGACGGGCCTGTGGCTCGTGCACCTGTCCCTCGGCTGGGAGTGGTTCGCAGAGCCCTGGCTCTACGACGGCCCCGGACTGGTGCTGCCCGTCGGGCTCAGCTGCGCGGCCTGCGGGCTGCTCGCCTATCTGGCGGCGTCTCGATCGGGAGCCCCGGCCCCGAACCGCGCCTGACCCCGGGCTACACGTCCGCGTACAGGCGTGCTCCCTGCTTGCGCACCCGGCAGCCCGCGATGCGGTCGGGCAGGCTCAGCAGGTCCGATCCGCCGATGCCGGCCAGCATCGCTTCCACCGACCCGCGGCCCGACGGCGTCGCCGTCGCCACGTCGAGGACCCGCAGGAGCCGCCCCAGCATCCAGACCTGATAGGGGACGACCATCCGCCGTCCGGTCACGCCGCCCAGGGTGTACGCGTGGGTGAGCGCTCCGGTGCCGGTCTGGTGCCGCTCGAAGCCCGGCGTCGCGAAGAAGGTCTTGCCCGGCAGCTCGCCGTCCGGCGGGCAGTCGTCGCTCGCGATGAAGGCCGACAGACGCTCCATGGCGTCGATCAGGACCGGCCACATCTCCTCGAAGAAGACGGCGAGCACCGGGAGCAGGCTCTCGGGCAGGGCGTCGTCCGGGAGCCAGTCGGCGCCGTCCCCGTTGGCGGCACGCGGGACGAGCTCGCCCCCGGCGCCCAGCGAGTAGAGCTTCTGGTCGTAGGTGCGGGCGTTGAGGGCGCCCTCCCCGTTCGTCCGCTCCACCCACTCGGCGGTCAGCGGGAAGTGCGTGCGCAGGGCGAAGCCCGAGACCGCATCCCGGTACAGATGCGCGTAGAGCGGTCCCATCAGCCCGAAGTCCGCCAGGCTGGGCCGGCCGCCGAGCGCGTAGTCGTGCTCGGCGAAGAGCGTCTCCAGCCGGGTGAGGATGCGGTGCTGGCTCGCCTGCCAGGCGCCTTCGGTCTCGGCGCTGACACCGAGGTGCACCAGCCCGGCGTAGACCCCCATCGGATCGGAGCGCGAGTGGGAGATCCCGAAGAGGTTCTCGAACACGAAGGCACCCGCCGCCCTCCGCGCGCTTCCCGGCGCGCCGGCGGCGAAGACCGCGCCCCACTGCTGCTCGTTGAAGCCCCGGTGGCTCGGCGACCGCCCGTCTTCGCTGAAGTACCAGCGCTCCCAGAAGGCGGGAACCACCAGCCACTCGTCGGCCAGCAGCTCGACGAGGTGGGCCGCCAGCGCCTGTCGCGGTCGCTCGCGGGGGTCGGGGGTGACGGCCGGATCGGGGTGGGCGGCCTCGCAGTGGTCGATGATCTCGCTCGAGTCCTGCACCCAGGTGCCTTCGGGGGTCTCGAGCTGGGGGACCGCCGCGCTGCCGGATCGGGGCAGCAGCAGGCCCTGCAGGAGCTCCGGGGTCGCCAGCACGTCCTCGAAGCCGGGGGCGAGCCCCCCCATGCGCTGCTTGTACCGCAGGTAGGCCCGGACCTTGCCGGAGAAGTAGCTGTGCTCCCAAGAGAAGAGGCGATACAAGCGGATCCTCCCCGGGACGCGCGCTCGCCGGAAAGGCGAGCCGCTCGGGCCCGGCGCCCGGGAGGATGACGCATCCCGGCGGCAGCGGGAGCCGCTCAAGAGATTCTCCGCGTCTTCCGAAAGCCCTTTTGAATCAGGCGGGTCGGCGACTTCCCCTGCAGGTCGGGCGGCAGGCCCGGCAACCGCCGGCGGGAGACGATTCCTTGCAGCATGCTGGCTCCTGCGCCACCTCGCACGCGGCCCGACGGAGTGCCGGCGCGTGATCCGGGGGCTCTTCGGTCGCCTGCTCGCCGTCATGTGCGGCGTGGCTGCCGCGAGCACCGGCCTCGTGCTGGTGCTGCAGGAGCGGAACCTCTCCGCCGATCTCGAGCGCGCCGCCGAGCAGCGTCTCGACAACGCCGCGGTGGCCGCCGAACGCCTGCTCGAAGGCCACCTCACCGCCATGGCCGAGCGCTACCGCGCCGTCTCCGGCACGCCGCAGTTCCGCGCCACCCTGGAGATCGACCACGCGCCCACCCTCGCCCACTACGCCGAGACCCTGCTCCAACAGCACGACGCGGCCCGCATCGCCTTCGTGCGACCCGACGGCCGGGTCGCCGCCGCGGCCGGCGAGTCCGCGCTCGACGCCGCGGCGCTGCCCGTCGAGAGCAATGGGCTCGTGGCGCACGACGGCCGGCCCTACGCGGTGGTGAGCACGCGGCTCTCGCGCGCGGGGCGCCTGCTGGCGGTCGAGCCGCTGGAGGCCGACACCCTCGCCGTGTGGTCCGAGCTGTGCGGCGCCGAGGTCTCCTTCGGCACGCCGGGCGGGCCGACCACGGCCGAGCTCCAGCGCACGGTGCTGCGCCTGGACGGGCTCGAGCTGCGGGTAGCGTCGTCGCTCCAGGCCGAGCGGGCGGCCATGCACAACGCCCGGCTCCACCTGGGTCTCGCCGCCGCGCTCGGGCTGGCGCTGGCCTTCGGGGTGAGCTGGGTGGTCTCGCGCGGGCTCGTCCGCCCGATCCAGGAGGTGCAGCTCGCCGCGCACCGCATCGGGGAAGGCGATCTCACGCGCCGGCTGGACGCCACCGACCGGGCCGACGAGATCGGCGACGTGGTGCGCGCCTTCGAGGAGATGACCCACGAGCTGGCCGGCACCATCCGTCAGGTGGCGGCGGCGGCCGATCGCGTGGAGGCCACGGCCGGCACGATCGCCCAGGGTACGGGACGCTTCCTCGCCGTCACCCAGGAGCAGCAACGCGGCAACGACGAGGCGGCGACGACCCTGGCCGAGATCGAGCAGCTCATCGATCGCATCGCGAAGTCCGCGGGCGAGTCCGCCCACAGCCTGGATCTCTCGGTGGACGGCTCGACGGCTTCGTTCCGCGAGCTCGCCGAATCCGGAGAGGCCCTGCGCGAGAACGCCAGCGAGCTCTCCGATCGCAGCGACGAGATCATCCGCTCGCTCGAGCAGGTGATCGAGCGCTCGGTCCGCGTGGCCGACGACGCCGAGGGGCTGCTCCCGGCGACGGAGACCGCCACCAGCAGCGCCACGGAGGTGGCGAGCGCCGCCCGCACCGTCAGCAAGAACGCCGAGGAGACCGCGCGCCTCTCGAGCGGCGTGGTCGAGACCGCGGAGCGCGGGCGCCAGATCGTGCGCGACGCCGTCCAGGGCATGGAGGCCACGCGGGAGACGATCGAGGAGTCCGAGCGCGTGATCCAGGCCCTGAATCAGCGGGCCGCGGAGATCGGCACCATCCTCACCGTGATCGACGACGTGTCGGACGAGACCAACCTGCTGGCGCTGAACGCGGCCATCATCGCCGCCCAGGCCGGCGAGCGCGGCAAGGCCTTCGCGGTGGTGGCCGACGAGATGAAGGCGGTGTGTGAACGCGTGCAGGCGGGCACCCGGGAGATCGAGGCGGTGGTGCGTGCCGTGCAGCAGGAGACGGCGAACGCGGCGAGCTCCATCTCGCGAGGTACCGCCCGGGCGCGGGAGGGCGCCACCCTCATCCGGCAGGCCGAGGCCTCCCTCGCCGAGATCACGAGCGCGGCCCGGGAGAGCGGCGATCACATGACCGAGAGCGCCTCCTCGACGGCCCAGCAGATGGTGGCGGCCGCGACGATGGTGGAGCACCTGGAGACCCTGCGCACCGGCGTCGAACGCATTCGCGCGGTCACCCGGGCGCAGGTCGATGCCAACGCCACGGTGCAGCGAAGCTCGAACGCCCTGTGCAACGTCGCCGAACGCATGCGGCACGCCGTCGACCTCCAGACGGGCGGCACCTCGCGCATCGGCCAGAGCGTCGAGGACGTGCAGCGAACGGTGCGCGAGATCACCCAGGGACTCGCCCAGCAGGGCGCGGCCAGCCGCGAGGTGGCCTCGGTGGTTCGCCGGTCGATGGAGCTCACGCGCTCACACGAGGCCTCCGCCGCCGAGATGGCGAGCGCGGTGGGAGACCTCGAACGACAGGCCGAAGCCCTGCGCGACGCCGTGAGGCGCTTCCGGGTCTGACGCGTCCTCGAGCGCGCGGGTGACTCAGCCGCGCGTCTCGGCGTCCTCGGAGCTCGGCCGTCGCTCCGCGTCCTCGGACGTCGCGACCGGGCCGGTCTGGAGGATCGGCGCCGCGTCGATCGATTGGGCGTCCATCATGGAGGCGATTCGCTCGAGAGCAGCCAGCAGCCAGTGGCGCTCCCAGTCCTCGAGACGCGCCAGCTCCGCTCGGAAGTGGTCCTGCAGCAGGGACGGCGCCTCCTCGAGCATCGCCTCCCCTTCCGGGGTCACCCGGATCAGCACGCTGCGGCGATCGCCGGCGGACTGCTCCCGGCACACGAGTCCGCGCCGCTCGAGCCGGCTCAGGATGCCCGAGACCGTCGGCTGGCTCAGGTGGACGGCGCGCGCGAGCGCGCTCGGAGACACACCGTCGAGCCGCTGGGCTTCCCGCAAGATGGCGAGCTGGGGTCCGGTCAGCTCGTAGCGATCCATCAGGCGCCGCGAATGCAGGTCGATGGCGCGGATCACGCGTCGGATCGAGGCGACGATCCGATCCTCGACGTCGAGCTCATCCATGCAACGGACACCTCCCGGCTTGTCGCAGAGCCAGTTTCGCGTGGATCGGCCGCCGGCGCCGCCGGCGGGGCCGAACCGGCTCGAGCCGGGGTCGGCCAAAGGGATCGGGCCGAAGTTCCTCGTCGGCCCGCCGGCGGAACGATACAGTCGCTCGCTCCTCTCCGACGATCGACGAGGCTCGAGAACCATGGGCGCACCGCACGCCCCCGACGCCGCGGGACGCGTGCCCGTCCTGCGGGCGCAGGGGCTCACGAAGGTCTACTTGACGGGCGAGGTCGCCGTCCACGCGCTCCGCGGCGTGGACCTCGAGCTGTGCGCCGGCGAGCTGATCGTGCTGGTGGGACCCTCCGGATCCGGGAAGTCCACGCTCCTCAACATCCTGGGGGGCCTCGACACCCCCAGCGAGGGAAGGGTCTTCTTCCGGGAGCGGGACCTGACAGCAGCGGACGAGGCGGAGCTCACCGACTATCGCCGCCGCCACGTCGGCTTCGTCTTCCAGTTCTACAATCTCATCCCGAGCCTCACGTCCCTGGAGAACGTCGCGCTGGTGACCGAGATCGCCGATCGGCCCATGAAGCCCGAGGACGCCCTCGCGCTGGTCGGGCTGTCCGATCGTCTCGACCACTTTCCGGCGCAGCTCTCGGGCGGCGAGCAGCAGCGGGTGGCGATCGCCCGGGCCATCGCCAAGCAGCCGGAGCTGCTGCTGTGCGACGAGCCCACCGGCGCCCTCGACAGCCACACGGGCGTGCTGGTCCTCGAGGCCATCGAGCAGGTGAACCGCGAGCTGGGCACCGCCACGGCCCTCATCACCCACAACGTGGGCATCGCCGAGATGGCCGACCGGGTCATCTCCTTCGGCGACGGGCGCATCGTGGACGTGCACGAGAATCCCCAACGCCGGCCCGCGCGGGAGCTCTCCTGGTGAGCCCCGGTCGACTCCTGCATCCCCTCGACCGCAAGCTGTTGCGCGACCTGTGGCGTCTGCGTGGCCAGGTGCTCGCCGTCGGAATGGTGATCGCCTCGGGCGTCGCCGTGCTGGTGATGTCCCTGGGCGCGCTGCAGGCCCTGCGCGACACGGCCACCGCCTACTACGAGCGACAACGATTCGCCCACGTCTTCGCCACCCTGAAGCGCGCCCCGGATCGCGTGGCCGTCCGCATCGCGGAGATTCCCGGCGTGCAGGCCGTGGAGGCGCGCATCTCCAAGCTCGCGCTGCTGGACGTGCCGGGCTTCGAAGAGCCGGTGATCGGCCACCTCCGGTCGATTCCGGAGCGCGGGGAGCCCGTGCTCGATCGCCTGACGCTGCGCGCGGGACGCTCGGTGCTGCCGGGGAACCCGGACGAGGCGGTGCTCAGCGAGGCGTTCGCGGAGGCCCACCGCCTCCATCCGGGCGACCACCTGCAGGCGGTGGTGGGCGGGCACCTGCGAAGCCTCGACGTGGTGGGAATCGCGTTGTCCCCCGAGTTCGTCTACGCGATCGGCCCGGGCGCCCTGATGCCGGACGACCAGCGCTACGGGATCGTCTGGATGGGACGCGAGGCCCTGTCCGCCGCCTTCGACCTCGATGGCGCCTTCAACGACGTCGCGCTCTCGCTCTGGCGGGGTGCCCAGGCGGGCGAGGTGATCGCACGCCTGGACGACCTGCTGGCGCCGTACGGCGGGATCGGCGCCTACGAGCGCAAGGACCAGATCTCGAACTGGTTCCTGATGAGCGAGATCGACCAGCTCGCGAACATGGCCACCATCATGCCCACGATCTTCCTGGCGGTGGCGGCCTTCCTGACGAACATGGTGCTGAACCGCCTGATCGCCATCGAGCGCTCGGAGATCGGGCTGCTCAAGGCCTTCGGCTACTCGAACGTCGAGATCGGCTGGCACTACGTGAAGCTCGTGCTGGTGATCGGCACCGTGGGAATCCTGCTGGGCTGCGCCCTGGGCTGGTGGTTCGGGTGGATCACCACGGGCATCTACGCCGAGCTCTACCGCTTTCCCTTCTTCTTCTTCCGGCCGAGCCCCGGCGTCTTCGTGCTGGCGACCGCGGTGAGCCTCGGGGCCGCGCTGCTCGGCACCTTCCGCGCCGTGCGAGCCGCGGTGCGGCTGCCCCCCGCCGAGGCCATGCGCCCCCCCGCGCCGCCCCTGTTCCGACGGACGGGCCTCGCGGCGACCCTCGCCCGCCCCTTCGACCAGCCGACGAGAATGATCCTGCGCACGATCCAGCGCTGGCCGGGCCGCTCGCTGGTCACCTCCACGGGCATCGCCATGGCCGTGGGGCTGCTCGTCGCGTCGCTGCAGTGGAGCGACGCCATCGATCAGATGGTGCAGACCTACTTCGTCGACGCCCAGCACCAGGACGTGACCGTGGCGCTCAGCGAGACCCAGAGCAGCATCGTGGTCGGCGAGCTCGAGCACCTGGCGGGCGTGCTCCACGCCGAGCCCGAACGCATCGTGGCCGCCAGGCTTCGCGCCGGACCGCGCCGGCACCGGGAGGCGATCCGGGGCGTGCCCGAGAACGCGACCCTGGCTCCGATCTACGACTCGGAGCGGGGCCCCGTGGCGGTTCCGGCGGACGGCCTGGTGCTCTCCAAGAAGCTCGCGGAGATCCTCGAGGTGGGGGCGGGCGACACGGTGCAGGTGGAGGTGCTCGAAGGCCGCCGCCCCGTGCGCGACGTGGAGGTGGCCGCCATCGTGGACACCTATCTCGGCACGCCCGCCTGGATGGCGATGGGCGCCCTGAACCGCCTGATGCGGGAACGACCGAGCGCGAGTCTCGCGCACCTGGTGGTGGACCCGCCCCTCGAGAAGACCCTCTATCGCGAGCTCAAACGCATCCCCGAGGTCGGCGCGGTCATGATCCGCAAGGCCGCCGTGGTGAAGTTCCACGAGACGATGGCGGAGACCATGATGATCTTCATCTCTTTCTTCGCGGCCTTCGCCTGCATGCTGGCGTTCGGCGTGACCTACAACAGCACCCGCATCGCCCTCTCCGAGCGGGGTCGCGAGCTGGCGACCCTGCGCGTCATGGGTCTCAGCCGGGCGGAGATCTCCTACATCCTGCTGGGCGAGGTGGGCCTCCTGGTGCTCGCTGGCCTGCCGCTGGGGATCCTCGTGGGCACCGCCCTCGTCCACCTCATCGCGAACCGCTTCGAGACCGAGCTGTACCGCGTTCCCCTGGTGATCGAGTCGTCCACCTACGGGTGGGCGGTGCTCACCACCGTGGCGGCCACGGTGGCCTCCATGTTGCTGGTACGAAGTCGCCTCGACCACCTGGACCTGATCCGGGTGCTGAAGACCCGCGAGTGAAACCGACATGACCCTTCGCGCGCGTCGCATCACCTTGTGGGGAGCCCTCGCCCTGGCGCTCGTCGGGGGACTCGTCTGGGCGTTCCGGCCGCAGCCCGTGTCCGTCGATTGGGTGGTCGCCGAACGCGGCCCGATGACCGTCACCGTGGACGAGGAGGGCGAGACCCGGGTCCGGGACGTGTTCCTACTCTCGGCGCCAGTCACCGGTCGGGCACGGCGCATCGACGTGGAGGTCGGCAGCCCCGTCGTCGAAGGCGAGACGGTGATCACGGAGATCGAGCCCATCGATCCCGCGCTGCTCGACGCCCGCACGGAGATCGAGGGCGAAGCCGCCATCCGGGCCGCCGAGGCCGGCCGCGACCTGGCGCGCGCCGGGGTGGACCAGGCGAAGGCCGAGCTCGACTTCGCGTCTTCCGACCTCGAGCGACAGCTCGGGCTGCTGGCATCGGGCGTCGCGGCCAAGCGCGACATCGACAACGCCCTGCTCGCCTACCGGACCCGGCGCGCCGCCCTGGAGACCGCACGCGCGGCCCTGCAGGCGCGCATCTTCGAGCTCGACCAGGCGCGCGCCCGCATGGTCTCCTCCCTCGAGGCCAACAATCCCCACGATCATTGCGAGTGCATCCCGATCCGGGCGCCGGTCTCGGGAACGGTGCTGCGGCTGGTGCGGGAGAGCGAGGGCGTGGTCCAGGCCGGCGAGCCGCTGGTCGAGATCGGCGACCCGCGCGACCTCGAGGTGGTGGTGGACCTGCTCTCCGCCGACGCGGTGAAGGTCGAGGTCGGACAGCGGGTGATGCTCGACGAGTGGGGCGGTGACGGGACGCTCGCCGGCCGCGTGCGGCGCGTCGAGCCCTTCGGCTTCACCAAGGTCTCGGCGCTGGGAATCGAGGAGCAGCGGGTCAACGTGATCATCGACCTCACCGATCCGCCCGAGCGCTGGAAGCGCCTCGGCCACGGCTACCGCGTCGAGGCGCGCATCGTGCTGTGGGAGGGCGAGGACGTGCTGGCGCTCCCGCTCTCCGCGCTGTTCCGCAGCGACGGCGGCTTCGCGGTGTTCTTGGTGGAGGACGGTGTGGCCCGGAAGCGATCCGTCGAGCGCGGTCGCTCCACCGGACTCCAGGCCGAGATCGTCTCCGGGATCGAGCCCGGGGAGACCGTGGTCCTCTACCCGAGCGATCGCGTCGCCGAGGGCGTCCGCGTCGTCTCGCGCTGAGGCGGCGGCCGTCGCGCTGCGCGGCCCCGGCGATCGCGCTGCGCGGCCCCGGCGGCCAGCGTATGCTCCTTGCGGCGCGTCCCGGTGCGTTCCGGCGGCGGCGCGGGAGGAGCCGTCATTCGCATCTGGCCCGGCAAGCCTTATCCCCTGGGAGCGGTCTGGGACGGCGCGGGAACGAACTTCGCCCTCTTCTCGCGGCACGCCGAAGCCATCACGCTCTGCCTCTTCGACCGGGAGGGCGAGGACGTCCCGTGCGCCGAAATCCCCCTGCGCGAGCGGACGAACTGGGTGTGGCACGCATACCTGCCCGACGTCCGGCCGCCGCAGCTCTACGGCTACCGGGTGGACGGGCCGTGGCAGCCCGAGCGGGGGCATCGCTTCAACCCGCAGAAGCTGCTCGTCGACCCGTACGCCCGGGCGCTCGCCGGCGACGTGGTCTGGAACGACGCCCTCTACGGGCACGTGCCCGGCGCGACCGGCGGGGAGATCCGACGCGACCCGCGCGACAGCGCTCCCTTCGTACCCCGGAGCCTGCTGGTCGACTCGTCGTTCCCGTGGCGCGACGACCGGCCGCCGCGGGTGCCCTGGGCGAGCACCATCATCTACGAGTGTCACGTCAAGGGCATGACGATCCAGCACCCGGACGTGCCGCCGCGCCTGCGCGGAACCTACCTCGGGCTCGCCAGCGAGCCGGTGGTCTCGCACCTGCGATCCCTGGGCGTCACGGCCGTCGAGCTGCTGCCGGTGCACCACGCCGTATCGGAGCGCGCCCTGGTGGAGCGCGGGCTCGGCAACTACTGGGGCTACAACACCCTCGGGTTCTTCGCCCCGGACACGCGCTTCTCCACGGGTGGCGCCCTGGAGGTGGTGCGCGAGTTCAAGAGCATGGTCAAGAACCTGCACGAGGCGGGCATCGAGGTGCTGCTCGACGTCGTCTACAACCACACCTGCGAAGGCGACCAGGAAGGCCCGACCCTCTCCTTCCGGGGCATCGACAACGCCTCCTACTACCATCTCGACGAGAACGACCCGCGTCGCTACGTGGACTACACCGGCACCGGCAACACGCTCAACACGCGCCATCCGCGCACGCTGCAGCTGCTGCTGGACAGCCTCCGCTACTGGGTGAGCGAGATGCACGTGGACGGCTTCCGCTTCGACCTGGCGCCCGCCCTGGCCCGCGAGCTGCACGGCGTGGGCCAGCTCGAGCGCTTCTTCGCCACCATCCAGCAGGACCCCGTCCTCGCCGAGGTGAAGCTCATCGCCGAGCCCTGGGACGTGGGGCCCGGCGGCTACCAGGTGGGCAACTTCCCCAACGGCTGGGCGGAGTGGAACGGCCCCTACCGCGACAGCCTGCGGCGCTACTGGCGCGGCGATTCGGGCCAGATCGGCGAGCTGGCGTCCCGGATCTCGGGGAGCGCGGACTTCTATCAACGCGAGGACCGATCTCCGCTGGCCAGCGTGAACTTCGTGACGTCCCACGACGGCTTCACCCTGCGCGACCTCGTGAGCTACGAGCACAAGCACAACGAGGCCAACGGCGAGGGCAACCGCGACGGAAGCGACGCGAACTGGAGCCTGAACTTCGGCGTCGAGGGCGAGAGCGAGCACGTCGCGGTCCGCAGGCGACGCCTGCGGACGATGCGGAGCCTGCTGGCGACGCTGGCCTTCTCCCAGGGCGTCCCGATGCTGTCGCACGGGGACGAGATCGGGCGCACGCAGCGGGGCAACAACAACGCCTACTGCCAGGACAACGAGATCGCGTGGCTCGACTGGGAGCTCGACTCCGAGGCCCGGGAGCTGCTGAGCTTCACGCGGCTCGTCTTCTCCCTGCGCGAGCGCAACCCGGTCCTGCGGCGCCGCAGCTTCTTCTCGGGCCAGGCCGGCGACGGCGGCAAGAAGGACGTGTCCTGGCTGCGCGCCGACGGACAGGAGATGAAGCCGGCCGACTGGAGCGACCCGCACGCGCGCGTGCTTGGCATGCTGGTGCCGGGCGGCGCCAACGCCGAGGTGGACGAGCGCGGGCGCCCGGTGGAGGGCGAGACGCTGCTGCTGGTGTGCAACGCCGACGCCAAGCCCGTGCTCTTCCGCCTGCCCGCGCCAGCGGCCCCCGGCCGCTGGGAGCTCGTCGTGTGCACCGAGCATGCGGAGAACCGGCGGCGGATCCTGCGCGGCTCGTCGCTGCGGGTGAGCAAGGGCTCGCTCAGCCTGCTGGCGCACCGGCGCAGCCACCGGCCGGTCTCGTGAGCCAGGGTCCCGGAGACGACGGATGAGCACGCGACCCGAGCTGCGCGCGCTCGCGACCCACTGCGGCATCGCGGACGGCTACCATCGGGCCGGCAACGGCCACTGGCACGCCACCTCCGACGAGACCCGGGTCGCCCTCCTCGAGGCCATGGGGCACGCCGCCGGCAGCGAGGCCGAGGCCGCCTACAGCCTGGCGGCCCTGCTGCAGGCCCGAACGGTGCGCTGGCTCGAGCCCGTGTACGTGCTGGCCCGGTCGCAGCTGGCCCGGGGCGTCCCGATCTCCTCCGACGCGATCGGATCGCATCCGGCCCCCTTCGAGGCCTCCCTGCGATCGGAACACGGCGATCGCGAGCTCGGCGGTCGGATCGGTCCCGGCGCATTTCCCCACCTGCCCCTGCCCGCCGACCTGCCCCTGGGCGAGTACGACCTCGAGGTATCGCTCACGCGACCCGTGGGAAGGCAGCACGCCGCACAGCGCCTCGTCATCGTGCCCGACGGTGCCTGGGCGCCGGAGTCCGCCCTGCCGCCGGAGGGTGCCTTCGGGCTGGTCGTGCAGCTGTATGCGACGCGCCGGCGCGACGGCTTCGGGGTGGGGGATGTGGCGAGCCTGCACAGCCTGGTCGACTGGACAGCCCGCCTGGGCGGCGCCTTCGTCGCTTCGAGCCCCCTGCACGCCCTGGCGAACCGGGAGGAACGCGTCTGTCCCTATTGGCCGATCTCGCGCCTCTTCCGCAATCCCATCTACCTGGCGCCCGAGCGGACGCCCGAATGGGCAGACTGCGAGGCCGCACAGCGGCTGGCTTCGAGCGCGGCGGTGCTCGAGACGCGCCGCCGGCTGCAGAGCGCGCCGCGCATCGACCAGCCTGCGGCGGCCGCCCTGCTGCGCGATCTGCACCAGCACCTGTTCGAGACCTTCCAGGCCCGCGAGCGACGCCGGCCCAGCGCCCGGGGTGAAGCGTTCGCGCGCTACCGCGCCGAGCAGGGAGACGCCCTGGAAGGCTTCGCGACCTTCATGGTGGTGGCCGAAATGCTGGAGCGGGAAGGCGCCGCGCCGGAGACGGCCTGGGACTGGCGCCGCTGGCCGGAGCCCCTGCGCGACCGCCACGGCCCGGCAGTGCAGGCGTTGCAGACCGGGCGCGCGGACGCGATCTCGCTGCACGCGTGGCTCCAGTTCGAGCTCGACCGCCAGCTGGGCGAGCTGGCCGCCGACGCGCGCAGGCGCGGCCTGGCCCTGGGGCTCTGCACCGACCTCGCCCTCGGAAGCGCGGCGGGTGGCGCCGACGAGTGGCATGGCGGCTCCCTCTACGCCGGGGCCTCCACGGGCGCGCCGCCGGACGACTTCGCGCCCACGGGTCAGGACTGGTCCTTTCCACCCCTGGATCCGGCGGCGCTCGCCCGGGACGGCTACCGCCTGTGGTCGCGGATGCTGCGCGCGACCTTCGCCCACGCCGGCGCCGTGCGCATCGACCACGCGCTGTGGCTGCGGCGCCTCTTCTGGATCCCCGCCGGACGAGCCCCCAGCGAAGGTGCCTACGTCGCGTATCCCGAGGAGGATCTCCTGGGCGTGCTGGCGCTCGAGAGCCACCGCCAGCGCGCGCTGGTCGTCGCGGAGGACCTGGGTACCGTGCCGGAAGGCTTCTCGGAGTCGATCCGGGAGCGGGGCCTGCTGTCTTCGCGCGTGCTGCTCTTCGAGCGCGACGAGCAGGGGCTCACGCCGCCGCGTGCCTGGCCTCGCCGGGCGCTGGCCACGGCCTCCACCCACGACCTGCCGCCCCTGGCGGCCTGGCGCGGCGAGGCCGACCTGGAGCTGCGACGCCGGGCCGGCCAGCTCCTGGAGCCGGCCGACTTCGAGCGCGAGCGCCGGAGCCGCGTCGAGCTGCAGCAGCTGCTGCGCCGCGATCTCCCCTTCGACGGCGACCCGCTGGCGGACGACGCCGCCCTGGCGGCAGCCACCACCCGCTTCCTGTGCGACACGGCGTGTCTGCTCGTCGGTCTCGCGGTGGACGACCTGGCGGGAGAGGCCGAGCCCCAGAACCTGCCGGGCGTGTCACCCGCGGTGCATCCCAGCTGGACGCGAGCCGTGCGGACGGACGTAGAAGACCTGCCCGCGCACCCGGTGGCCCGGGCGGCGATGGCCGCCGTGCCCCGGAGCCGCCGGTCTCAGGCCGCAGGCGCGAACGCCAGGTCCACCCGCGGCAGCAGCACCGACCCGACGACCTCGGGCCAAGCGTAGCCGCGGGCCGTCGCGCGTCCGGCCCGGCGCATCCGGGCCTCGATCTCGGGCGCCGCGCGCATCCGGCGGTACAGGCTCACGAACTCCTGCGGATCGCCCGTCTCGAGCACGATGGCGTTCTGCCCCGGAACCGCATAGTCCTCCCCCGAGCAGCCCGTACACGCCAGCCCGCCGGCCGCCATCGTCTCGAGACCGACGAGGCCGAAGGGCTCGTGGCCGCTGTTGGCGAGCACGGCGTGGGACGCCTGGAAGAGCGCGCGCCGTGCGGCCGGATCGACGTGGCTCTTCAGGTGGACGACGTCCACCCCGGCGAGGTCGTCGAGGGCCATCGCCAGGCCCCGGACGCCGGGATCGCCCCAGGCTCTCTCGACGATGCGAAGGCCGCGCTGCCGGGCCGCGTGCAGCACCTCCCCGCCGTGGGGCTCGGAGCCCCCTCGCGCCAGCAGCAGCGGCTGGAACCCGAGGCGCTTCAGCTCCGCCACGATGTCGATGCTGGCCAGCCAACGCTTGTCCGGATCGAAGCGCGCCATCTTGGTCAGCACCGTGCGGTCCTTCATGCGGCTTCGCAGCGCGTCGATGGCGCCCGGAACCGGACGGTCGAAGGCGTCGGTGCCGAGACCGTTGGGGATCACCAACGGGTCGGCCCCGACCCGGTGCATGCAGTGCTTCATGTAGCGGCTCACCGTGGTGATCCGCGCCGCCCGGCCCAGACGGCCCCACTCGATGCGGTCGAAGCCGAAGGTGTTGTTGGCGTTCCACAGGACGGTCACCCGGTCTCGCAGCCCCGTTACCCGCAGGAGCCAGTCGACGTGCAGGACCGTGTCGGCGGTCTGCCACTCCTCGGCCAGGATCACCGCCCGGCCACCGCTCTCCAGATGGGGCCGCAGGGTGCCGAGCAGATGGGGGGGCAGGGACCGGGCGAGCTCGGCGGCCTTTCCGACGTCTCCGTCGTACACCCCGCCCTGGTGGTGGCGACTCACCCACTGGCACCAGCGATGCAGGTGAAGTCGTCCGCGTCGCTCGTGTCCCGAGAGGGAGGGATCGCCGATGAACCACAGGTGGGTGTCGAAGCCCTGGTCGGCCAGGGTTTCGCTCAGCCCCTCGACCCGCGTGGCGAGCCCCCCCGCGCGCGAGTAGGGATCCGGGCCCTCGAAGGAGAGAATATGGAATTGCATGGAAAGACCTACCTACCGAGGCTGCCCGTTGGACTGCCGTGGCACGTGATTTGTTCCGATCGTTCTCTGTTGTCGACCGGCACTCGCATGCAAACCATGCGCCGGACGCGTTGCGTTCCGGAGGAGTCGACCCACCGCCGGCTCGATCGGGCAGATACGAGCCATGGCTTCCGGTCGGGGTGCACCGATGCGGTCAACGCACCCGAGGAAGTCCGCCCCGGCGTGCGGCCGTTTGACGCGGGACCGGCGCAGTGGAAGCATCTGCGCGAGGTTCGGTTGGGGGGCCGAAGATGAAGCGCGAGCCGCTGATTGCCTACTTCTCGATGGAGATTGCCCTCGAAGCGGGCATCCCCACCTACTCGGGCGGCCTCGGCGTGCTGGCCGGTGACACCCTGCGCTCGGCGGCCGACCTCGGGCTGTGGCTCGTCGCGGTCACCCTCATCCACCGCAAGGGCTATTTCCAGCAGCAGCTCGACGCGAACGGACGGCAGACCGAATCGCCGGAGACCTGGCGCCCGCTGGATCACATGGAGCCCCTGGACGCCCGGGTCGAGCTTGCGCTAGACGGACGCAAGGTGGCCGTCTCGGTCTGGCGATACCGGCTGCACGGCCAGCTCGGCGACACCATCCCGGTCTACCTGCTCGACACGGACCTGCCCGAGAACGCGCCCGAGGATCGCAGCCTCACCGACTACCTCTACGGCGGCGACGAGCCCCTGCGGCTGCGCCAGGAGGCGGTGCTGGGCCTCGGCGGGGTGGCCATGCTGAAGGCCCTCGGTCACGGCACCGCCGACCGCTACCACATGAACGAGGGCCACGCGGCCCTGGCGGTGCTGTCGCTCTACGAGTCGGAGATGGCCGCCCAGGACGAGCCTTACCCGGCCCGCGCCATGGACGCCGTTCGCGAGCGCTGCGTCTTTACCACGCACACACCGGTGCCGGCGGGCCACGATCGCTTCCCGCTGGATCTCGTCGAGCTCACGCTCGGCAAGGAGCGGCGCGCGAGCCTGCGCCAGCTGGGGATGGCGGACGAGCTGAACCTCACGGAGCTGGCCCTGGCCAACTCGCACTTCGTGAACGGTGTGGCGATGCGGCACGGCGAGGTGTCTCGCGGCATGTTCCCCCACTATCCGATCCGATCGATCACCAACGGCGTACACCCAGCCACCTGGACGTGCGAGCCGATGCAGGCGGTGTTCGACCGCTACGTGCCCGACTGGCGCACGGATCCCCTGGCCCTGCGCTACGCGGGAGCGATCCCGGCGGACGAGATCGCCGAAGCCCACGCTGAAGCCAAGCGAGTCCTGGTCGAGACGGTGCGCCGTGAGACCGAGGTCGAGCTCGACCCCGAGGTCCTCACCATCGGCTTCGCCCGCAGGGCCACCGCCTACAAGCGATCCACGCTCGTCTTCCGGGACATCGACCGCCTGGCCGCGATTGCCGAGCGGGGCGGGCTGCAGCTGGTCCTCGCCGGCAAGGCCCATCCGCGGGACGCCGAGGGGAAGGCGCTCATCGAGTCCATCTTCGCGGCGACCGCCCGGCTCCGAGGTCGGGTGCGGATCGCCTACCTGCCCGGCTACGACATGCGGCTGGGGGCGGCCCTGTGTGCGGGCGCGGACGTCTGGCTCAACAATCCGATCCCCCCGCTGGAGGCGTCGGGCACCAGCGGCATGAAGGCGGCGCTGAACGGCGTCCCGAGCCTCAGCGTGCTGGACGGCTGGTGGATCGAGGGCTGCGTGGAGGGTGTGACCGGCTGGGCGATCGGCGGCGACGACTGGCACCTGCACGGCAAGCCCGCGCAGGATCTCGACGCCAAGCACGCCCGCGAGCTGTACGACAAGCTCGAGCGGGTCGTCGTGCCGTGCTTCTACGACACCCCCCACGACTGGCGCGTGGTGATGCGAAACGCCATCGCGTTGAACGGCTCCTTCTTCAATACCCACCGGATGCTGCTCGAGTATCTGTACGAGGCCTACCGGGATCGTCTGCCCATGCAGGACGGCCTGCCGCGGATCGCGCCTCGCGAGTGAGGAGCCCCGCCGCTCAGCCCGGACGGTCGCTCGGGACCTTCGTCGGCGTCTACACGCCGACCCTCCTGACGATCCTGGGCGTCATCCTCTACCTCCGCCTCGGCTGGGTGGTGGGTCACGCCGGCCTGCTGCCGACCCTCGTCATCGTGGTCCTGGCCAACGGGATCACCTTCGTGACGACGTTGGCCATCTCGGCCGTCGCCACCAACTCGCGGGTGGGCGTCGGCGGGGCGTACTACGTCATCTCCCGCAGCCTCGGGGTCGAGATCGGGGGCGCCATCGGCATCCCGCTGTTCCTGTCCCAGGCCTTCTCGGTCACCCTGTACGCCTACGGTCTGGCCGAGTCCCTGCGCTTCGTCTGGCCCGGCGTGCCGGTGGAGCTGGCGGCGCTCGTGATCGTGGCCGCCGTCGGCGCCCTGGCCTTCCGGGGGGCCGGGGCGGCGCTGCGCGCCCAGATCCCGATCCTCGGCCTGATCGCCGTCTCGCTGGTGGCGCTCGTCCTGGGAACGATCGGCGGCGCCGACCCGTCGCACCTCTCCGCCTCGGAGCCGTCGGGAGACGTGGGGTTCTGGGGGGCGTTCGCGGTCTTCTTTCCGGCGGTCACGGGCATCATGGCGGGTCTGGGGCTTTCCGGAGACCTGACGGATCCGAAGCGCTCGATTCCCCTGGGCACCCTGGCGGCGCAGCTCAGCGGCTTCGCGGTCTACCTGATGGTCCCGTTCCTGCTGGCGGTCGCCGTGGCGCCCGAGATGCTGCGGGACGATCCGCTGGTGTGGACCCGCGTCGCGCCGCTCGGCGCCTGGCTGGTGCTGCCCGGCCTGTGGGGCGCCATCTTCTCGTCCGCGGTCGGCTCGGTGCTGGGCGCTCCGCGCACCCTGCAGGCCCTGGCGATGGATCGCGTCGCACCCCGCCAGCTGGCTTCCGCCAACGGCGGGGGCGAGCCCGTCGTCGGCCTGG
The DNA here is from genome assembly GCA_963822965.1 of uncultured delta proteobacterium. Lineage (GTDB taxonomy): Bacteria > Myxococcota_A > UBA9160 > UBA9160 > UBA4427 > JAJDAN01. The sequence goes on along the minus strand of CAWGJT010000014.1, from coordinate 125,588 downwards.
CGGTGACGCTGGCGATCGCCCTGGGGGCCGTGCTCCTCGGCGACCTCAACTCCGTCGCCAGCGTGGTGACCCTCTTCTTCCTGACGGTCTACGGCACCGTCAATCTCGCCGCCGCCCTGGAGGGCATCTCCCTCGCGCCGTCCTGGCGACCGGCGATCCACGCGCCCTGGCCGGTGTGCCTGGCGGGAGCGCTGGCCTGCTTCGCGGTCATGCTCCTCATCAGCGCCACGGCGAGCGTCGTCGCGATGGCGACGGTGCTGGGGCTGTGGCTGCTGCTGCAGCGACGCGAGCGCCGGGCCGACTGGGGCGACGTCCGGCGCGGGGTCTACGAGGCGCTGATCCGCTGGGCGTTGCTGCACATGATGCGGCGTCCGAGCACCGCGCGAAGCTGGCGCCCCCACGTGCTGGTGTTCACCGAGCCCATCGAGGAGCGCCTCGACCTGGTGCGCTTCGGCGACTGGTTCAGCCAGGACCGCGGCGTGGTGACCGTCTGCGAGCTGCTGGTGGCCGACCTGGCCCTGCTCGAGGTCGATCCCCTGGAGCGCCAGGCGGACATCCAGGCCCAGCTCGACCAGGAGGGCCTGGTCGCCTTCGCCGAGGTCAACGTCGTCCCGTCCGTGGAGCAGGGGATCGTGAGCGTCGCCCAGGCGAACGGCATCGCCGGCATCGAGTCGAACACGGTGCTGCTCGGGTGGCCGTCGAGCCTGGCCGGGCTGACCGCGCTGCTGCGGGTCATCGGCCGGCTCGAGAAGCTGCACAAGTCGCTGCTGATCGGCCGCGCGCCCGAGATCCCCACCGGCCGGGGACAGCGCAGCGTGCACGTGTGGTGGGGCGGCCTGCAGCGCAACGGCGACCTGATGCTGCTGCTGGCCTACCTGCTGACCCGCAACCCCGAGTGGCGCAACGCTCGCATCCGCGTGCTGAGCATGGCCTCGAACGAGCTGATGAAGGCCGAGACCGAGCGAATTCTCGAGCAGCTGATTCCGGAGATTCGCATCGCCGCCGACGTGCACGTCTTCGTGAAGCCTCCGGAAGAGAGCGTCGCCCAGGTCATCCATGCCGAGAGCGGAGAGGCCGACCTGGTGCTGCTGGGCCTGGCGACCCCGAAGTCCGGCGAGGAGGATGCCTACGCGAAGCGCATCTCCGAGCTGGCCAGCGGGCTGCGCGGCTTCTTCTTCGTGAAGAACAGCACCCTGTTCATGGGCAACCTGGTCTCGACCGAGGGCGAGCCCGCGCCCGGACGCGTGCCCCTCCCCGGCAGCGGCTGAGGCTCACGGATCGCCGGCGCGCTCGTTCGTGGCGGCCCGGGTCGCGAGCCAGTCGAGGGCGGCCCGGACGTCGCGGGTCACCAGCGCCTCGACGCCCCGGCTCTCCGCGTGCGCGCTGAACATGCGCGCCAGGGCGAAGTGGAAGGGGTCGCTGGCGACCACCGCGCAGCGACCCGACAGCACGTCGCGGTGACCCGCGACGAAGGCGGCCACGCCCACGAGCTCGTGCTTGCTGCGATTCTCCGCCGACTCCCGGATGTCGAAGACCACGTCCCAGCGGCGGTCCGCGGCGGCGCGATGCGCCTCTTCGATGCCCTGCTCGAGCACGCCGAGCCCGGCCTCGTAGTCGACGTCGCCCTCGGTGACGAACCACAGGACACCGTCGCGAAGCTCGTGGCGAAGGGGCATGTCGCGAGGATAACCGCCCGCACGCGTATCACCCCTGGAGGCTCCGCCCGTCGCTCACACGACCGCCGCGCAACGTTGCACGGCGCGCGCGCCGATGCCGCTACAGGAACGCCGGGCGCTCGCCGATCACCTTCCGCTCGCGCAGGCTCGCGAGCTCTTCGCCGGACAGCCCCAGCTCGCCGCCCAGCACCTCGTCGTTGTGCTGTCCCAGGGTCGGGGGCGGCGAGGTGTGTCTTGCCGGACCCCAGCTCGAGAAGATCATCGGCAGGCTCGGATAGGGAGTCGGGCCGGTCACCGGGTGATGCAGCAGCTGGAAGAAGCCGCGGTGCTCGAGCTGGGCGTTCGGCAGGGCGAAGTGCGCGTTGAGGCCCGCCGCGGCGGGAACGCCGGCGTCCAGAAGCGCCGCCTCGGCCTCCAGCGCCTGGCGCCCGGCGCACCAGGCCGCGAGCCGCGCGTCGATGGCGTCGTGTGCAGCCCGTCGCCCGGACGGCGTGGCCAGCACCGCATCGTCCGCCCAGTCTGCCGCGCCCAGCACGTCCACCAGTGCACGCCACTGCGCGTCGTCGGCCACGGCCACCGCCAGCCACTCGGGGTCGCGCTCGTCCCGGGGCGGCCGGCAGCGGACCATGGCCTGGGGCGCCGCGAAGGGGCCGCGGTTCGTGTCGCGCGCCAGCCCCGCGCCGTAGGCGTCGCGCTCGATCACCTGCAGCGCGGCCACGTTCAGCGCCGGCTCGACCAGCGCCGTCTCGATCTGCTGTCCCTCGCCCGTGCGCCGGCGGATCTCCAGCGCGGCCAGCAACGCGAAGGCCGCGTGCATGCCGCCGATGGGATCGCACGCCTGGGGGACGAGTGGCGCGTCGGGGTATCCCGTTCCCCAGGCGATTCCGCTGGCCTGCTCGACGTTGGCTGCGAAGCCGGTGCGGTCGCGCCAGGGGCCGTCCAGCCCCCAGGCGGGCATGCGGAGCAGCAGCAGCCGCGGGTTGTCGGCCCGCAGGCGCTCGAACCCGAGGTCGAAGTTCTCGAGCACCCGGGCCGAGGCGTTCTCCACCACCACGTCGGCCCGGGCCACGAGGCGCAGCAGCAGATCCCGCCCGGCAGCGTCGTCGAGGTTCAGGGTGATCCCGCGCTTGCCGGCGTTCACGCCGTGGAAGACCTCGGACCACTCCCACATGGGCTGGTTGCCGCTCGCGGCCACGAAGCGGATGCCGTCCGGTCGCTGGATCGACTCCACCTTGATGACGTCGGCGCCCAGATCGGAGAGGAACCCGGTCACCATGGGTCCGGCCCAGAAGGCGGTGAGGTCCACCACCCGGAGCCCGGCCAGGGGCAGCTCGGGGCCGCCCTCGGCGGACGACCCGGCGAGCGCCGGTCGCGCCGAGTCCAGCTCGCGCCGGACCTCTTCGTCGTGCTCGCCCAGGGCCGGCGCGCGGCCGGGTGGACGCGTGACGCCGACTCCCAGGCGGTACGGCACCCGCGGCTGCCGGAATCCGTGGGGGCTCTTCTCGAAGACGCCCCGGGCGGCGAAGTGCTCGCAGGCCAGCACCCCGTCCGCGTCGTGCACCGGCGCCGTCGGAATCCGCATCAGGCTCGCCAGCTCGACGATCTCGGCCACGGTGCGATCTCGGGTCCAGGCGTGGATGCCCTCCTGGAGGAACTCCCGGTGCTTGAAGCGCTCGGCGGCGTGGAAGAAGCGCTCGTCCCGAGCCAGGTCGGGCCGTCCGATCAGCGCGCAGAAGTCCTGCCACTGCTGCCCCGTGTAGGTGCAGAAGCCCACCCAGCCGTCCTTCGCGGGCTCGATGGAGGGCGCCTCGGCGGCCATCGCCATGGGCCCGGGCATCCAGCGCCCGCGCACGGCGAAGAAGGTGGTCAGCACGTTCACCACCGCCTCGAAGAGCGACACGTCCACCAGCTGGCCGGCACCGCTGCGCCGCGCCGAGAGCCAGGCCGCGACGGCGCCGGCGGCGGCGTACGTGCCCGCCGCGAACTCACCGAGCTGCCCGCCGGCGGCGACGGGGGTGCGGCCGGGAAGCCCGCGCCGCGTGGTGGAGCCCGCGCGCGCCTGGTGGGTGAACTCGGTGGCCGGGCGCAGGGCCCACGGACCGGTGCGCCCCCACGGCGAGATCGAGACGATGGAGAGCCGGGGATTTGCGGCCGTCAGGGCCTCGGGGGCCAGCCCGCGGGCCTCGAGGCCGCCGGGCCCGAAGCTCTCGACCACCAGGTCGCAGGAAGCGGCCAGCTCCCGGGCGAAGCGGATTCCCTCGTCGCTCGCGAGGTCGGCCACCGCGCTCCGCTTCGACGCGTTCAGGAATCGGAAGAGCGCCCCGTCCTCGCCCGCCGCGAGGGTGGCTCCGCAGGCCGTGAATCCGCGCAGGGGATCGCCGCCGAGACTCTCGAGCTTCATCACGTCGGCGCCGGCGTCGCACAGGAGCTTGCCCGCGTAGGGCCCGGCGATGCCCGTCGCGAGCTCGAGCACCCGCAGGCCCGCGAAGGGCAGAAGAGAAGCGTCGCCGGTGGTCACGCGCCCAACCTACCCCACGCCTTCCGGGCGTGCCGCAGGCCACGGGGCCAGGCCCGAAGCCGGAGTGCAGCACATCCCTCACGCCAGCAGGCGCGCGTAGTCCGCCTCGAGCTGGTCGAGGTCCAGCCGGTTCAGGAAGCTGCCGAAGGCGAGCCAGGCCGCCAGCCCGTTCAGGTCCGCCAGCGGCGGCGGCAGGTAGCGGGGCGGCTCGATCAGCTGCTGGTCCACGAGCTCGGCCACGATGCCCACGTCTTCGAGGGTGAGCTTGCCACAGAAGAGAAGCGGAATGCGGTCGACCCGGCCGCGCCGCACGGCGAGCTGCAGGAAGCTGTACACCTGTACGAAGCCCTTGTGGTAGGCGAGGTCCTTGGTGAAGGGCGCGCCTTCCGGCGTGCTGCCGCGGAACACTCGCACGCAGGTCACCCAGGCCTCCTCGGGCGAGCGGCCGCGCTCGCGGATCGCCTCGAACACCTCCAGGAAGTCGGCGCCGGACTCGGCCAGCACGATGGCATGCACCCGGTCGGTCACGCGACGCAGGCGCGCCGGGTGCGAGGCGCCCGACAGGATCTCCACCAGCAGGGCGAGACCCTCCTGGGTGATGGTCGTCGCGGGCGTCCCCTTCGAGAGGAACGTGCAGCAGGGCTGGCGCAGCCCGTTCAGGGTGGTGCCCACGTGCACCCAACCTTCGTGCACCTCGAGCACCCGGAGGTCGCGCTCGCTGAAGAGGGCATCCTTGCGCAGCTTGATGTAGTCCGAGCCGGCGGCGGCGTCCGCCACGATGCCGTCGCTCTCGCGCACGTGGACGGGAGAGGCGGGATCGCTGAAGACCCGCTCCAGGCGGGCCTGCAGCAGCTCCACCGCGCGGGGCGTGGGGATGTCCTGGGGGGCCTGCTCGAGGAACGAGCTCTCGTCGATGCCGCGCAGCGCTTCGTCGAGGGAGGTCGCGAGATCGGCCAGCGAGGGGCCACCGGCGTGGAAGGCGTCCGAGGGGCTGCCGTACAGATGGCGCGAGATGCGACCGAACTCCGGTGTGCCCCGGGCCTCCAGCAGGTCGAGCACCTCGAGGTACTGGTCGCACATGCGGATCATGAGCTTGCCCGCCGGGTTCACGGGGCCGAGCCGGGCCGCGACGTCCCGCTCGATGCCCCGGAAGGTCTCGCGCGCCTCGCCGAGGTCGAGTCCGAGGGGGGCGTAGTAGCCGGCGCCGACCCGTGGCAGCTCCCGGCAGCCGGCGGCGAAGAAGGCCGCCCGCACGTCGTCGCCCCACTTGACGGCGTCGAGGATGCGGATGCCGCGCTGGGCGGCGACGATGCGGTCCGAGAGCGCGCGGACCTGCTCCCGGTAGCTCGCTTCGCTCACGCGGAGAGCACGACCGGCAGCCGCTCGACCCCGTGCATCAGCCGGGAGTGGAGCATTTCAGGCTCGCCGGCGGGCTCGAAGCGCGGATACCGCGCCAGCAGCTCCTCGAAGACCACCCGCGCCTCGAGACGGGCGAGCGGCGCTCCCAGGCACAGATGCTCGCCGAAGCCGAAGGCCAGGTGCCGGCGGCTCGTGTGGTCGCGCCCCACATCGAAGCGTTCGGAGTCCTGGCCCCACACCTCTTCGTCGCGATTCGCAGAGCCGTACAGCAGCTGCAACGTCTGCCCCGCCAGAATGCGCCGTCCCCGCAGCTCGGTGTCCTCGGTGGCCGTGCGGATGAAGCTGTGCACCGGCGTCCACCAGCGCAGCATCTCCTCCACCGCCCCGGGCAGGAGCCCCGGGTCGGCCAGCAGCTTCTCGCGCTCGTCCGGGTGTCGCATCAGCAGCAGCGCGCCGCCGGAGACGAGGTTGCGCGTGGTCTCGTTGCCGGCGGACAGGAGCGTCACCCCGAACATCAGGATCTCCGGGTCGGAGAGCCGCTCGCCGTCCACCTCGGCGGTCGCCAGGGTGGAGATGAGATCGTCCCGCGGCGAGCGGCGGCGCTCGTCGAGCACCCCCTGCAGGTACCCGAGCATTTCGCCGAGGGCGGCGTCGGTGGCCGGGCTGCGCTTTCCGCCGCCCGCCTCGATCATGGCGTCGGACCAGCGTTTGAAGCTGTCCCGGTCCTCGCGCGGCACGCCCAGCATGTCGGCGATCACGTACATGGGGACCGGGACCGCGAGCGCGTCCACCAGGTCCACCTGGCCGCCGGGCTCGAAGCGCGCGACGGCGTCCCGGGCCACCTGCCGCACCCTCGGCTCGAGCTTCGCGGTGGCCCCCGGCGTAAAGGCGCGGATCACGAGCTTGCGGTGGCGGTTGTGCTCGGGCGGATCCATCTCCAGGATCGTGGGCGGCACGCCGCCGGGTCGCATGGCTTCGACCTTCAGACCGATCTGGATTCCCCGGGTGGAGGTGAAGTGCCGGGGATTGCGGGAGACCGTCTCGATGTCGGCGTGCTTGAGAAGGCACCACACGCCCCCCGAGCCCTCGTACCAGTGGACGGGGTCCTCACGGCGCAGCCGGCGGAACGCCGCGTGCGGGTCCCCCAGGTAGAACTCGGGAAGGTCGGGCGCGAAGTCTCCGTTCACGTGGGCTCTCCCGAGCAGGCGGGCGGGGTCGCACGCGAAGCTAGCATGCGGGGCAGCCACACCCCGGGAGCGCCAGAGGCGGACCACCGGAGGAATCGACGTTCCGTCCTAGGGGAAAGACCGTTCCGTTCCCCGCCGGGACACCTTCTCGAAAGTCCATGAGAATCAATGGATTGCAGAAAGCGATAGAAGGGCCCCGATCTTGCATTTATAATCGGCGCTATCTCTGGGAGGTTACCCGTCTTGCGCTCCACCTCGATTCTCCGGCTGTTGCTGCCGCTGTCCGCCCTGCTCCTCGCGAATCCCGCCGCCGCCAATCACATTCCCTTCGAGCTCCAGGTCTACGAGAACGGCAGCCTGATGGGCGACTACAGCCAGTCGACCACCTGGCTGGGCTGCACCGACAGCGGAAACACCTCGACCTGCAACGGCGGCAGCCAGGACGTCGGCGACCTGACGCTGGATTCCTGGAGCCTGTCCTTCGACAACGATCCGGTGGTCACCGGGACCGTGGCGGTCACCAATGCCGCCGCCGTCGATCAGCACTACACCCTGATCTTCACCCTGCCGGTCGCGCCGATCGGCCCGACGAGCCTGACGAGCGGCTCCATCCAGGGCGGCGTGACGTCCAACGACCTCGACGGCGCCACCGTCTCGACGGTCGCCGGAGGCGCCTTTTACACGGCCCTGATCGACGGCGCCTCGTTCAAGACCCTCTACGGCGATCCGTCGTCCGCCACGGCTCCCGCCCTCGGCAGCGGCAACCTGGCCTACGTAGACTTCGGCCTGCCCGCACCGCCGAGCTTCCCCGGCCCCGCCGTGACCACGAGCATCGGGATCCAGCTCGACTTCACGCTCACGCCGGGCGACTCGGCCTCGTTCACGAGCAACTTCGCGGTGTTCCCCGTGCCGGAGCCCACCACGGGGCTGCTCATCGGCCTGGGGCTCTTCGGGCTCGTCGTCGCACGACGACGCTGAACGCCGAGACGGAGTCCGCCGGCCCACGGGTGGCCGGGCTTCGCGATCGCCGACGCTTCCGCGTACCCTCCCGCGTGAGGTGGCGATGGCGTTTCGCAGCGCGCTCTCCGACGACGAGGTCGACCGGTACCGCGAGCAGGGCTACGTGGTGCTGGGCCCGCTCCTCGAGCCCGACGAGATCGAGCGCCTACGAGCCGAGGAAGAGCGCTTCCGGCTTCCCGTCGGCTACGGCGCCGCCCACAACCAGAACCTGCGGGTCAACATCCAGCTGTGCCATCGCTCGGAGCCGATCCGCCGCTTCTGCGTTCAGGGTCCCCACATCCCGTTGCTGCAGCAGCTCGCGGGCTCCGACCTGTGCCTCACCCACCAGCAGTTCGTCACCAAGCTCGCGGACTCGGGCGACGAGCGCAGCGACATCCCGTGGCACCAGGACAACGGCTACGGCCGGCTCGAGCCCATGACCGACGTCACCGTCTGGGTGCCCCTGGTGGACACCAACGAGGAGAACGGCTGCCTGTACGTGATCCCGGGATCCCACGAGGCCGGGCTGCTCGAGCACGACGCCGCCGGCGTGAACCCCGTGCTCCGGGAGGCCGCGCACGCGGGCCACGGCGTAGCCCTGCACCTGGCCGCCGGGGAGGGCGTCGCCTTCACGGGCCTCACCCTGCACGCTTCCGGGCCCAACCGCTCCGGTCGTCCCCGCCCCGCGTTCTACGTCCGCTACTGCGACCCCCGGGCGAAGATGGTCGACGAGCAGGGCCGACCGGTGCTCGACGACCCGAACTCCTGGATGGTCTGCGGCGAGGCCGGGCGCTGAAGGCGCACTGCGGCCGGCTCAGGTCGTCCGCTCCTCGACGCGCGCTGCGTGCGCCGACAGGAAGTGCCGGAGCGCCGCGTCGTAGGCCTCGGCCTGGTCCTCGTGCACGATGTGCGACGCGGCGGCGATCTCGATCCGCTCGTTCCGGGGCATCAGCTCCTCCAGCCGATCCAGCACCCGGTGGAAGATCGCCGGGCTGCGTTGTCCTGCCACCAGCAGGGTGGGCACCTGCACGCCGCGCACGTCCTCGTCCTTCAGGGGCGCGAAGCCCGACCCGAGGAACTCCGCGGCGAACGAGTTGGCGGCGACCTGCTCGCGGCGCGCGAGCGACAGGCTCCGGAAGAACGACCGCCCGAGAACCGCGGTTCCAAAGATGCGCGTGGCCTCGTCCAGGTCGCCGCGCCGCGCCGCCGCGGTGGCGGGCCCGATCCCCGTCGCGCCGAAGCGCGCGATCGCGAGCGCCGTGCGCGGCCGCGTAAAGAGCAAGCGCAGCAGCTCCGCCGGCTTCGGCTGGTTGCTCACGAACAGCGTCACGGCGGGCGGCTCGGTCAGCGCGAGCGTCCGCACGCGGCCCGGCTCCCGGATCGCGAGCAGCAGGGACGCGAAGGCACCGTACGAATGGCCCACCAGGTGGACCGGGCCGACGTCGAGCACGCCCAGCAGCGCCTGCAGGTCGTCGACGTGCTCCGTCATCGAGTAGTCGGCGCCGTCCGGGATCCGGTCGTTGGGCCAGTGGTAGCGGCGGCTGTAGGCGATGGCGCGGTACTTGCGACCGAGCTCGTCGAGCTGGTGCTGCCAGGTGCGATAGTCACTGGCCGAGCCGTGCACGAAGACGACGGGCTCGCCGCTTCCGCTCTCGACCACCTCGAGCCGCGTGCCGTTGACGTCCACCTTCGTCATCCATGCTCTCCTTTCTTTCTTCTCTCCTCCGCCTCGACGGCCGACGATCCCGGCATGCTCACAGCTCGACGCTCTGCCGCCGATGTCGGCTTCATGACGGCACGGTCGATGGCCCTGCCCAGACCCCTGGAACGGTAGGTAGCGAGATGGAGACCCCAGGTCACGTTCGAGTAGAAAACAATCAGGGCCTCGTTCTCGGGCCGGAGGCAGTGCCAATCAGCCATGGCCGGAAGCTCCTTCTCGCCCAGATACAGCGTGACGACGCACGTCGTTCCACAGTTCGGGTGGTTGGGGGAGAACCGGCTCGCATCGTTCAGCGCATGGGTGATCTGGGAGATCGACTCCGTGGCCCGCACGGCGTCCTCCGACTACCGCTCCAGACAGCCCTCGATCACCGAGAGGACCTCCTGCCGTCCCCCTTCGTCGGACACGTCGAAGCGGCGGACGCTGCCATCCGAGAGCCGGACATCGGCGACGATCCGGCCGTCGGGAGGGTAGTGGAAGTGTAGAAGGGGACAGGACCCGTGCATGAAGGTGCCGGGCCGCACCTCTCGCAGCTCGCCGAGGGCGCGAAGCTCGTCCAGAAGGCCGGCGATCCGCTGGAGCCCGGCTCTCCGACGCATCTTGGTGGATTTCCCGGGCTCGGCCACGCTGGCGCTCCGACGGGTGCGATCGGCGGGCCTCATGCTACCACGATCCGGCGCGTCGGAGCTCCGTCCCCGCGACACCGAGCTCAGGTGGAGGCCCTCTCGAGAGCCCGTGCCGACGCGACCGCGAACCTCTTCTGAAGCCGGCGCACGAAGGGGTAGCCGAGCCGCGAGAAGAACCTCGCGGGCCGGGAGAAGGCCGACACCTGGTAGCGGACCTCGTCGGTCGTCGGGTCGATCGACACCGCGAAGCGTTCTTCTCCGGATTCGGGGTGACCGTCCAGGGTGCCGTAGGCATACGCGACCGAATTCTCGTTCTCGTGGATCTCCGCGTAGACGACCTGGCACGGGCTCAGGAACCAGAGCCCCGCCAGGGAGACGAGGGTGGCCACGTTGCGTCCCGGCTCGACGGGGCCCGCACCGTGGAGCTCGAGCCAGGGGATCTCGAACTGCCGCCAGGCGAGGAGGGCCGATCGGGCGCGCTGGAAGCGCCCGCGCCCCTTGCCGAGGACGAGCTCGTGCAGGTCGACGTCGTATCGGGGGGCCAGGGCCGCTCGCGCCGAGACCGAATCGATCTCCGCGCTGGCCCCCACCTCCGGATAGCTGAGTCGAGAAGCGCCCGAGCCCAGCAGCACCTCGATCTCGGCGGCGGAAGGCCGCCGCAGGCCGACCATGTGCATCCTCTCCTCCGGTGCGCCGGGCCGGCCAGCAGGCTACCCCACCTGGATCGGAACGAGCCCGGCGTCCCGCTGCAAGGAAGGCTCTCGTCCGGGTCAGCTGCCCCGATCCGAAGGACCTCGCTCGCAGTGATGCTTGATGGCCGCCAGCGAGGCGCGCACCGTGGAGCGCGCGAGGGGGCGGCCCACGACCCGCTCCAACAGGCGGCCGAAGCCGGGAACCGCACTCGTCACCGACAGCTCGGCCGTCAGGCGCGTGGCTCCGGTCCCCTGGTCACGGAGCGTGTAGGTCTCGTCGAAGTCGAAGGGGCCCAGGCGGATGGAGGAACGCAGGATCGAGGCGGGCTCCACCTCGGTCGGGCGATCGTGAAGGATGAGCGGCAGCGGGCCGAGGCGGTAGCGCCACCGGACGTACTGCCCGGGGCGAGGATAGTCGGGCGGCGCGTCGAGCGGCTCGACGATTCCCGTGTCCCAGCAGACGACCTCCGCGGGAACGCAGAGCGCGCGCCACACCCGTTCCCGCTGGGCGTCGATCTCGATGCTCTCCACGAAGGTCTGCAAGCCAGCCACCTGGGCGACCCGGCACACGGCGGCCGCGGCCAGGTCACCGGCAGTCGCTCGGCACGCGGGGTCGATGCGGAGAGGCTACCAGACCGAGATTGTCCTACGACCCGGAGTCGGTGCCTGCACTCGCTCCTGGGGCTTCTAGTCGCGTTCCCCGAACGGCACGCCCCCGGGCTCCTGCGGGAGATCGTCGTGGATCTCCAGCCATGGGACCTTCGAGCCGACCATGAAGTGCATGTCTGCTCTGCGGAGAGGATCGGAGTCGAGCGTGCCCAGGCGAAAGCCGAGAACGCCGGGCATTTCATCGCCGCGCTTGTAGATCGGAGAGCCGCAGCACCCGGCGAAGAAGCGGTGCACCCCGGGGCTCGACTCCCAGCTCCGGAGCAGCTGCTCCCCGGCAACCACGACGAGATCGGCCTCGCGGACTCCCGCCGTGGTGCCGAAGCTCGACCCGGAGTGCTTGCGGCACCGCCAGCAGTGGCAGTAGGTGACCGGCCCGATGAGCGGGCCGCGGATCTCGTAGCGCACCCGACCACACGCGCAGGATCCCCTCAACATCCGATCCCCTCCCCGGCGGCCGTGATCGCGGCTACGAGAGCAGCTCGGCCACCTTGCCCGCCAGCTCGATGGACCGGACGGCCTCGGGCTGCGGAACGGTCATCGTTCGGATGACGACGTCGGTGAAGCCGATCTCGGCGTAGAGCGCCAGCTGCTCGGCAACGTGCTCGGGGCTCCCGAAGGCGACGGACTCCCGATCCATTCCCCGGTAGCCGGCGTCGATGAGCGCCTGACCGCGCTTCGTGGCGTGTGCGTCTTCGTCCGCGATGAACACGTCCTTCCGCACAGCCATGGTTCCGGGCTCCTTGCCGTGCCGGTCGCACACCGCGAGATACGTCTCGATCTGGGCTCGGCAAACCGACGCAGGAACATTGCCATCCGCATACCAACCCGTTCCGAGACGCGCTGCCCGATCCATCGCGACCTCGCTCACTGCGCCGATCCACCACTCGACGGGCCGATCGGGACGAGGCGCAATCGCGGCGTTCTCGATCCCCAGCTCCGCCGACGTGACGCGTTCGCCGGCGAGCAGGGCCTGGACCGCGAGGATCGTGGCTTCCAGGCGCCGACCCCGATGAGGCACCGTCACCCCCATCTTGCGAAGCAGACCTCGGCCGCCGAGCCCGGTCTGGACGACGAACGGCCCTTCGGCCATGGCGGCCAGGGTTCCGATCTGCTCCGCCATCAGCACCGGATTCCAGAGGGGGGCCAGGAAGAGGCAGCCGATCGGACGGTCGTCCCATTCGGCCAGGAGACGGCCGATCATCGGCACGTTCTGGACATACGGTACGCGGCCGGTGCTGTGATGATCACCCAGGCACAGCATCGACAGGCCCGCGCGGCTCGCCGCCCGTGCTCGCTCGATGACCCAACGCGGAGCGTCGCGATCCGATGCGAGCGGCTGGGCGCTCGAGAGAGAGATTCCGATTCGCAGCGGCCGTCGCGTCACCAGCGGAACGCTACCAGACCCGATCGGCGCCTACCGAGGCAGGAGATCGGGCGGGGGTGTCATCACCGGAACCGCGGCGGGGGGTGGCAAGACCGAGGGATCGCACCCGGTCCGCCGATCGAAGCGTCGGGGGAGCCGGATGTAGATGTCTCGCCTGAGGATCCGCTCGGCCTCCACCGGACGCGCCTCGGCCGAGCCCGCGCCAGCGGCGATGGGCTCCCCATCGGCATCCGGAATGACACAGAGCGCCTGAACGAAGATCGCCTCCGAGCGAAGCGAGTCGGCGTCCCGAATGAGGAGCTGGAAGAAGCCGTTCTGGTCGGTCGCAGAGCGCGCGATCGGAGGGCATCCGCCCTCGGGCGTGCAGACCGAATCGAGCGGCGCGAGGGCGGACAGCTGCACGCCTGGAACTGGCCTGAGCGATCTTGCGTCGAAGACATGGCCTTCCACGTACATGAAGCCATCCTCGGACGAGGCGACCTGGGCCGACAGCAGGACCGCGAGAGCCGTGACGAAGGCGGTCTTTCTAGAGAACATCCTGTCCAATTTCCTGCAGCGACTCCGTGCCGTGAGCCGCGCAACGGCCCCGGCGCTCGGCGGTCTGGCGCAGACCGCTCCCCCTCGCAGAGGCACAGAGGCACAGAGGCTCGATGCCCGGTGGATGGCCAAGGTCGATCGAGCCCCACTGTACCACGCCTCGCTCCTCATCCGGGCGGCAACTCGACCCGCACGCCAGCCGGCCCCGGGATTCTGGTGAAACGAGCGGGTGTCGCAGGGGGAACCGACCCTGGAATCCGCAGTGCTTGCAGTGCGTTCGATCCCGAAACCCAGTGTGTCGGCTCGTTCGTTCGTCGCCTTGGCGGCTCCAGCAGGCCGACCCGGAATGGGTCGGCTCGCCCTCCTAGTCGCCGAACCCCTCGCTGCCGTAGGAGCCGGCCGGGCCTCGTCCCCCCGGCCCGAGTCGCCCCCCCTGGCCCAGATGGCCCTGGCCCGGCACGAAGTTGACCTCGACCCGAATGCCGTCCGGGTCTTCGAACAGGAACGAGTAGTAGCCGGGCGCGAACTGCTCTCCCGCCTGCGGCGGGTGAACGACCCTGGCCTTCAATTCCTCGGTCACGAACTTCGCGATCGCATCGATGTCTTCGACGCTCCGGGCCCGGAAGCAGAGGTGATGCAGCCCGACGGTATCCTGATCGAACGACCGGCCTCGCTTCTCTGGAGGCGCGGCTCGAATCAGGATGCCGGTGCGACTCCCGATGCAGTACAGCGAATCCTCGCTTCGCAACAGCGTCTTCATTTCGAGGAAGTGGCACAGCTTTTCCCAGAACGGAACACAACGCTCCGGGTCGTTCACCGTCAGATGGATGTGGGCGATGCCGTTGACCGCGACCGTCATTGTTCCCTTCTCGGCCTCCATGGCTGCGAGCCCGCGAAGGAGGAGTGCGTCTGCAAGGGTATCCACGACCGCCGCAGGGCTCGTCTTCGGGGGAAATGAGGATCTTGGCTCGGCATCGGATCCCTCCGCGCGAGGACCAGGAGACTGGCCTTCTCATCCCCTCCTGTCCGGCCCGCGCGCAACCTGCAGATGCATGCACACGGGACCCGAGTCGACACTTGCGCCCAGCTGCTCGTAGAAGGCGACGGCGTCTCGATTGCTTGGCCGCACCCACCAAACCAGGGCGTGTCCGCCGGCCCCAGAGCAACGCTCGATTGCGGCATTCATGAGAGCGCGGCCCACGCCACGCCGCCGAGCGCGCTCCGAGACACACAGATCGACGACCGTAGCGACACGACCCCCAAGATCGGGGTCATAGGACGGATGGTGCAGCAGGTACCCAACGATCGCATCGTCGATCTCGGCCACGAGCAGACCGAGAACTGGGTCGGGACCGTACGCATCTCGAAGAAGATCTGCTTCGCGGAGGGCTGCGCCGACGGGATTGCCGACACGACGCAACACCTCGGCAAGCTCCAAGGACAGTCTGGCCACATCGGCGGCGTCTTCTGGTCTGGCGTCTCGGACCTTCATCGAGTGGCTCCCGCGGCCCAACGGATCGGCGCTCAGCCGCGTGCGGCGATCTGTCGGGCTGCTCCCGGACGCCTCGGGCTCTGCGATCCTACCACGATCGAGATTGGATCGCGTGCCACGTCCGTCTGCAGCGCCTCGTCAGACGGCGGACGGATTCTCGAAGACCCATCGCGTGCCGGCTGCCGAGAAATCGGCCCCTTCGTCTCCGAGCCACGCAAATGCCTGCAGCGGGCGCACCTCGAACAGCTCGCCCGAACTCAGATCTGCGTCGGTGAAGCTCCAGCCATACTTCGGGTTGTACGCAGAAACGAAGGACTCGATCACTTTGGCATCGGATACCTGGCGGGCGACTCCCTCGACGACGACGACCTGTGCTCCGCTCTCGAGATGGACCACTGCACGCGCATTGCTCGCAATGTTCCGCGCCTTTCGGGTACCTGGCCCCGTGCTGAAGAGAAAGCGACCGTCGAGCCACACGCCCCAGACCGGCATTGCATGGGGAACCGCTGCCGCGGACGCCGTCGCAACCCAGTAGTTGCGTGCAGCGATCAGCCGCCGCTCGGCGGTGCTCCAATCGAGGAGACCCTGGCCTTCGTCAGCCGCTTCGAAGTAGCCGGGTGCTGCCGGACGACTCGTCTGGACGATTCGGCTCACTCGCCACCTCCCGCCGTCCACCGGACTGGGCGCTCCGCTTCGCTAGACAGCCTCGTTGGGCAGCCTGCGCTACTGAACGGGCTTTCCGTCGTACAAGAAGACGATGTGGCTTCCCCAGGTGGAGGTGGGGACAGAGTCAGGTAGCGGATACTTCGGAATGCCGAACACTGGCAGATCCACCCAGAGCGACGGGAAGGTGTAGTACCGGTCCGGTTGATTGGGGAAGTGGATTCCGCCTCGGTACTTCGGGCGCCGCAGGCGACCGTCAGCTTCATCGGCGTGTCAGGCGACAGCGTTGCGGCTACGCGGGCCATCAAGGAGTCCTCTTAGCGACTGATCCAGTTGGCCAGCGCGATGCCGGCCACCAGACTTGCGGTCGAGAGAATCGTCATGCCTGCTTTCGCGGCGATCGAAGTGCCTGCCACCGTGGTGTGGTCGCCGTGACTGGAACCTGGCTGAGTGTGCGATGGCTCTTCGGCTCTCGGCGCTGGCGAGCGACGCGAGGGCTGGCGGGCCGGCCGTACGGTGATCATGCCGTGCTTGAGGCCGTTCGCAACGAGCCACCAGTTGATCGGATAGGCAAGGATGAAGCCGGCAATGAGGGACATCGACATGACAAACCAAAACCCCGCGGCCAGCGGATCGACACTGCCGTCAATGTGCGGCATGAGCAAGCGCTTGGTTACCACCATGCCCGCCATCAGCAGATTCATGGAAAGAAACTCGGGCAAGAAGGTCTGCCGCAGCGAGCGCAGATAGGAGCCACCTGCCATCTCGCGCATCGCAAAGGCCTGGAAGACCACCCAGCCAAACCCAAAACCCAGGGCGTATTCAAGGGACAGGTCAGCCCACGCGGGCAAGCGCCAATGAGCTGCGATCGCGGCCCCCGTGATGATTCCAAGGCCATCTCCGGCAGCACAGTGCATGGTCGACCCGAGTACCTGGCGCCAGCGAGCCGCCACAAACGCCTCGTGAGTTCCCGTGAGCGGGTCGCGGCACCCAAGGATGTACAAAAGGGCGGCAACCGGACCGGCAAACAGCGCGAGGATCACGAAGGCCCACTTGAGGACCGGATGCGCCGGCGTGCCTCGGATATCAACGCTGACGAAGACAACGGAGAGACCCGTCAACACGAACCACACCAGCATCAGGACACTATCCATGATTGAACGCCTCTGTCCGCTTGCTGTCGCCTACCGCACCGGCGTTCGGCTGGGAGCGCCAGCCCCGAAGTAGGTTGACTCCACAGAGCGCCAACCTACCCCAAGCCGGCCGATGGGCGATAGCCCATACGGGCGACGCGCCCCGCAAACAGCCCGACAGGGCGCTCGTCTGCTGCGGCGGCTTGTTGAGCGGCAGTTACGGGTGATCGCGAACGGAAGTGAGAGCCTCGTGGATAGAGTCGAGGACGCCCGAATCCGACGATACGGGCGGGTAGGACTCTCGATACTCGGCGACTCGGCGCATGACCTCGTGCGACTTGGTAACCACATGCGACTGGTCGAAGTCCGAGTCTCCGGCGTAGAGGTAGCCCCGGTAGGCCAGAGTCGCGCCGTCCACGGACTGCTCCAGAAGGGATACACCACGCTCCAGCTCTCCATCGCGGATGGCTCTTGGCGCGAAGGTCGTCGGCGCAGCGTTGTTCGTCTCGGCGGACACTGAACCAGCGCCGAAGCCCAAAACAAAGCCAACGCGGCCACCTACTTGGTAGCCAGCGTATGCGCTTGCCGCAGAGATCGCGAGGGCTATCCCGGCGTCGATGCAGAGCCGCACGATCGGCACCTCGCGCGGAAGATCTTCCACGACCTCGACATACCGCCTGCCGGCTAACGGACTGGCGGCTCAGCTGCGCCCAACAGCGCTGACCGCCAACGCTCGTCTTGCTCGACTTCTTCTCGCGCAAGGTCGTCGGCTGCGCCACCGCGAGCCATACGCGGCAGCAACTCGCCCTCGAAGCCTTCGATCGCGCCGTCGCAGCCCGCCAGCCGCAGCCCGGACTCGTCCACCACACCGATCGCGGCAGCGTCTACCTCAGCACCGAGTACCGGGGCAGGCTCGACCCCTTCGAGATGCACTGCAGTGTCAGCAAGCCCGGCCGCTGCGCCGACAATGCCGTAGTCGAGAGCTTCTTCCACACCCTCAAGACCGCGTCGCGCTAAAGGCCCGCGGCCGCCAGCTTCAGCGGCTTGTTAGACGGCCCCTTCGATGATGACGCCGCGCCCCTCCGAAACGAATCCCTCCGGCCAGCGAGTGCAAGCGTCTGCCCGCGCGCCCCGGAGGCTCGCCAGAGCAAGACGGGCGCCCATGAGATCGGCGCCGCAGAGCACCGCCTCCCGCAAGTTCGCAGCACGGAGGTCAGCCCCACACAGGACGGCACCCGTGAGGTCGGCGCCGCGAAGATTGCAGCGGCGGAAGGACACCGCCGAGAGATCGGCACCGCGGAGAATCGACTCAGCGAGATTGGATGCATGGAGATCAACGCCGGCAAGATTCGTTCCGGCAAGGTTGGCGGACGCCAAGTCGGCGTGCGACAACCGAACATCGGCATGTCTGAGAAACCGCGACAGTCGGAGTGTGCACGACGGTCGGCGGTGCCGAATGAACTCGAGAGCATCGACTCGTTCCATCGAGAATCGCAATTCGTAGGCCGTCTTGTATATCGCCCGCACGCTTCTGCGGTGCGCTGTTGATGTCTGACCCGGGGAGATCGCCGCTGTCTGAGGCCACCGAGCCTGTCCGTTAGATGGATCCCCCGCCCTCTTTGCCCATGCCGCGGAGTATCTGAGGCCCAGTGAGCCTGCATCTACAAGGCCGGTAGGCAACGGTTCAGGGTCGGGGGACCCGGGTCCCATCGTACTACGAGGGAGGAAGAAGATGAAGTCGCGAGGACTCGTGGGGATCGACGTGGGTGCCACGGAGCTCGTCCTGGCTCTGGAGCGGGCCGGAGGCGCGCTCCAGGAAGCCGTCTTCGCCAACGATCCGGTGGGGCATCGGAAGCTGATCCGGTACCTGACCCGTCGCGGTGCGCAGGCGCGCGTGTGTGTCGAGGCCACCGGTGTCTACCACCTCGATCTGTGCCTCGCGCTTCATGAAGCACCTCGACTCGAGGTCATGGTGGTCAACCCCAGAGCCGCCAAGGACTTTGCGCGGGCTCAGCTGAAGCGGTCCAAGACGGATCGCGTCGATGCGAAGTCACTGCTCGAGTTCGTTCGCCGGATGGACTTCGCGGCCTGGCTGCCTCCGGCACCCTCGATCCTGGCGCTACGAGGCCTCTCGCGCCGGATCCAGGCACTTCTCGTGAACCGCGCCCAAGAGAAGAACAGACTCCATGCCGACTGCGCGGTTACGAAGACCAGCCCCGTGATCCGAGAAAGCCTCGAGCGGCACATCGCTGGAATCAATACCGAGATCGAGCTGCTGGCAAACGCGGCAAAGGACCGAATCGCTGCCGACTCGTCTCTGCAGCGGAAGTTCCAGCACCTCACATCGGTGAAGGGAATCGCAGAGGCCAGCGCGATCACGATCCTTGCCGAACTCGCGGTCCTGCCCGAGGACATGTCGGCTCGCCAGTGGGTCGCACACGCCGGCATCGATCCACGCTATGCCGACTCGGGCAGCTCGGTCCGCGGCCAGGTGCGCATCAGCAAGGTCGGCAATCGACACCTGCGACGTGCGCTCTTCCTCCCGGCCATGGTCGCGAGCCAGCACGAGCCGCAGATCCGAGCCTTCTATCAGAAGCTCGTCGCCAGAGGAAAGAAGCCCATGCAGGCGCTCGTCGCCGTCATGCGCAAGCTCCTACACGCCATCTACGGCATGTTCCGAAGCGACGCAGACTTCGACGGAACGAAGTTCTTTGCGATGAAGGCTTGACGTCGAAGGGAGTATCTAACGGATCGGCGTTCAGCGGCTTGCGGCGATGTGCCGCACCGATCCGAGACGCCTGGGTTCACGCGATCCTATCACGATTCCTATAGATAGAAGCGCGAGCAAGTCCGCTGCAACGGCATGTTAGACGGCGGACTGGCTAAAGATGACGCCTGTGCCGAAGCCCTGTTCTGGATCGACTGATAGGGACCTGCCGTCGGAACGAAATGCGACCCCTTGCGCGCGAAGGACATCGGACGTCGTCTCAATAGATGAGATGGAGTACTCCAACGCGAGCAGCGTCGGCCGCGCAGTGTTTGGGAGGAGATCTGAGACACTCCCGAGGTAGCCGTCGACTCTCGCTTCGTAGAGATGGAGTCGAGATGTCCCGATTGGGATTTCATTCGAGGACGGCAGATTCAACGGGGCTTTGGCGATCTGCTGGAGCGCCGCGTCGACCGAGGGCACGCGAAGGTGCACTCGCGCGATTCCGAGTACGGTGTTGGGATGCGAGAGAGGGGATTCTCGTCGCAGGAAGTCCGGCGCTGAGTCGAATACGAGCCCCAGCGGAAGGCCAAGGTGTCCGAGGGGGAGAAACTCGTACGTGATTCTCGTCGCAGGATCGACATCAACGCAACGCACGATCGAGTAAGGCTCTGCACGTACGTACCGTGAGGCCGCTTTGGGACTCATTCCCGACAGAACAATCCCGGTTGGCGCGAACCCTCGCTTGTAAACGCTTGAGCTGTCGAGATGCGTCCGCCACTCAGGATTACGGATGCTGATGAAATCCAGGTATTGGTGAACAAACACGCAGCACACCGCCTCGGCGGAGTAAAGATCACCGCGGGCCGCCCACTCGCATGTACATGGCGGGCTCATGGAAAACCCGAGCTCATGCATCGCGTCGCGGACTTCAGACCGCCCGCGAGCGCCAAACGCTACATGATCAAGGACGACCAACCGCGCCTCGCCGTCTAACGGATCGGCGTTCAGCGGCCAGCAACAGCGCTGACCGGACCCGACCCTGCCCCAGAAGTATGCCGCCAGACGGCAACCAAGGTCAATTGAACCGAGCTGTTGCTGGTCCGCTGCAACGCCTTGTTAGACAGCACATGGCTAGAACCATGTGCTGAAGAACCGCGTGTCGGCAACCTCAGCGTCGCCTCGGATTTCGTCGAGCGACCACAGGTGCGTGGAGTGCTCGTCGTGTGCCAGGCCCAGATGCCTCGACAGAAGCTGCTGGGTAAGGGCGCGCACCTCCTCGCGGCCGGAGACCCGACCAGAAACATCGAGGTAGACACTTGCTGATGGAAGTCGTCCGATGCGTGCATTGAATTCGGCGCGCGCTTCAGGACTGAGCTCGAGGTGACCGGAGGACAAGCCGATGTAGATGATCGGGTTGTCGAGGCTCGGATAGATCCACGGAGCATCTTCTTGCGCCGCCGCGATCTCGCCGAGGGATCGCGCGAGCTTCTGTTGGTCCGATTCTGCGAAGTGCAGCCAAACGGTTCGCATCGGAGTCCCGAGTGCTGTCTAACTACTTATTGACCTGCAGCCAGTCTACCCCGGATTCTGGCGAAACGAGCTTGTGTTGGCTGCATAACCCGGGGGCGGGGGTGGTGGCGGATTGGGGGTTCGGCTTTGGAATCTCTCGTGAAATGGACGATCTCTTGAGTTCGGCGCGTGGTTTTCATTGTGGCCGGTTCTTGCTCGATAAACCGGGTGCGCCGGGTGGGGCATCGGGGTGCGATCTTCACAGGCTTTCGGGCGGGCGGTAGGCCTTCGGGGGTGCGGATCCCGGGGATTTCGCGTGCGGGGTGGCGGCCTGGGGCTTCCCGCGCGGGAGCGGTGTGCCGGTCTCGGCGATGGCGCGGCTTGTGCCATGCTCGCGCGGCGGCTGCGCGGCCGTTCGGCGTGCGCCCGCCTGCGCTGCCCTAGGCAGCCTCGGCGCCCAGGTTGCGGACCTCGACGCTCGGGCCCAGGGCGGCCAGCAGATCTCGGGTTCGGGAGCTGCAGGTGAAGAAGAAGAGCTGGTGCTCGCTTGCGAAGTCCGCCAGCACGGCGGCCATGGCGGCGGCTCGCTCGTCGTCGAAGTTCACGAGCACGTCGTCCATCACGACCGGCAGCGCGCGGCCTCCCCGGGCCAGCTCGGCGACGAGGCCGAGACGGATGCAGAGGTAGAGCTGCTCGGTGGTTCCGCGGGACAGCTCGCTCGTCTCCCGATGGGTGCCGGACGCCGTCAGCACCGAGAAGCCCGCGCGGCCGTCGCTCTGCACGATGCGCGGGTAGCGGCCCGCGGTGACGCGGTCGAACAGGCGCGACGCCTCGCGCAGCACCCCCGGCTGGTGCTGGCCCTCGAAGCGGTCGAGGGCGCTCTCGACGAGTCGTGCGGCCAGGCGCAGCTGGCGCCAGTCGTCGATCACCTCGCGCAGCTCCTGCTCGAGGGCGCTCTTCTGCAGCTCGAGATCCATCACGCCGGTCTCCTGCTCGAGCCGCTCGCACTCCCGGGCGCGGTCCTGGTGCTCGCGCAGGACGGCGTCCCGCCGCGCCTCGAGCTCGGCCACGTGCCGGCGGGCCTCCGCGCGCGCGCTCCTCCCATGCGGTCACCCGGCCGTGGGGCAGCTCTTCCCGGAGGACCGCGCCTTCCCGGGGACCGGCGGCCTGCAGGCGGCGCTCGAGCTCGGCCTCGGCCTGCTGGATGCGCTCCGCGAGCTCGCCGGCCGCCTGCTGCGCGGCGATGCGCCGCTGCAGCTGCTCGGCGTCGTCGGTGCCGGCCTCGTCGAGAAGCCGGGCGAGGGCGGCGCGCGCCGTCGCGAGCGACGCCTCGCAGGCGACGATGCGATCGCGCAGCTCGCGGGCCCGGCGCTCCAGGGGCTCGCGCCGCTCGCGCGCGGCGCGGTCGGCCTCGCAGCGCTCGCGCAGCCGCGACAGCGCGGCGATGCGCTCTTCGTCGCCCACCGGCGCGGCAGGCTCTCCGAAAGCGTCGGGGTCCGTGGCGGCCAGCACGGCGTCGACCTCCGCACGCCAGCCCGACACCTCGCGATCGAGCCGCAGGCGCTCGGCGTCCAGTCGATCGCGATCGCCCAGGGCGTCCGCGCCCTGGCGCACGTCGTCCAGGAACGCCATCGCCTCGTCGGGCGCGCAGCCTCCCGGAATGCCCACCTCCGCCTTCCAGCCGGCGAACGCCGATGCCTCCTCCTCGAGCCGGGCCTCCGCGGCGCGCCGGCGCTCGACGGCCGCTTCGTGCTCCGCGTCGAGCGCGGCCTGCCTCGTTCGGGCGCCGCGCAGCTCGTCGATCAGGCGCGCCGCGCCGGCCGCGCGTTCGCGGTCCTGGTCGAGAGCGTCCTCGCAGGCGACGAGGCGCTGCTCGATCTCCCTGGCAGCGGCCGGCTCGCCCGCACCGGGACCGAGCTTCTCGAGAAGCCGCCGCGCCTCGTCCCGCAGGCCGGCCAGCTGCTCGCCGCATTCGAGGACCGCCTCTTCCTCCAGGCTGCGCGCGCGGGCCTGCGCGCGACGGCGCCGCTGGAGCACCACCCCGCACGATACGGCCACCGCCGCCGTCACCCCGCCCAGCACCAGGGACCACTCCCATCGACCGGCGCGGACGAGCACCGCGCCCAGGCCCGCGATTCCGAGCAGCAGCAACACCACCGGCACCACACCGGCGAGCGACCCGCTGCCGGACTCGTGCCGGGCGAGCAGCGTCGTCCTGCGCTCGAGATCCAGCTCGGCTTCGCGCAGCCGGGGCAGCAGCGCACGCAGGCCGCGCAGGGCCTCGGCGCGGGCGCCCAGGACCGCGGGGTCGGGCCCCGTCTGCTGGGCCGCCTGCCGCGACAGCTCCGTCACCTGCTCGCGACCGCGCTCCTGCGGGGCGGCCGCCAGGCGGACGGCGGCGGTCTCCTGGCCCAGAGCCTGGCGGCTGCCGTCGAGCCGCGCCTGGAAGCCGCGCAGCTCGTCGCGAAGCACCTCGCAGCGCGCCGCGACGGGCCGCAGCAACGCGAGCTGCGGCTCGTCGAAATCCGGCCCCAGGCGCGCGAGCACGGCACCGATGCGTGCATCGCACTCCCGCTGCAGGCGGTCGATCTCGTCCATGCGCGCGGCCTGGCTCCGATGCAGCGCGAGCCGCTCGTGCAGGGCCGCCACCCGGGGCCGCACGGCCCGGGCCGACTCGTCCAGGCACAGCTCGCCCTGCTGGGCGGCCACCTCGCCCTGCTCTTCCCGCAGCGCCGCGAGCCGAGACCCGTCGCTCTCCACCTGCTGTAGACCCTGCTCCAGCCGAACCGACGCGTCCGCGGGGAGCCGCGCCGCAACCGACGGCGCGAGCTTCGCGGCCTGCTCGCGCAGCTCCGCCAGCGGGCTCCACGTCTCCGTCCACAGCTCGACGAGCCGCCTGGCGCGTTGCTCCTCGAGGCGCTGCCGATCGCGGTCGCGCTCGAGGTCGGTCAGCTCGGCGGCGAGGGCCTGCTCGCGCTCCCGCAGCCCGGGATAGCGCTCGGCGGCCTCCTGGCGGAGATACAGATCGGAGTTCACCGCCGTGATCTCGTCGATGAGGCTGCGGGCCCGGTCCTGCTTGCGGGCCCGCACCCCCGCGAAGCGCTCGCGCGCGGCCTCGTGGAGATCGCGCAGCGCCCGGCGGGCCGAGGTGCCGCCGCCCGTCACGCCGGCCGCGAAGAGCTGGTCCTGGATGCCGGCGTCGCCGAGCGAGCCCAGCTCCTGCAGCTCGCCGAGCCCGAAGGCGAAGACGCTCCGGAACAGGCGCGCGTCGGCGTGGCCGAGCAGCTCGGCGAGATCGGCCTCGCTGCCCGCGCGGCCATCCGCCAGCGCGACCGCCACCTTCTGGCCGCGACCCACGAAGCGCTCCACCACGACGGGGCCGCTCTTCCCAGGCTCACCCGGATCGCCGGCATCGCTGGGCGCGGCCAGCATCACGCGACCGCCGTGGGCGCCGCCGCCGACCGGCGGATACTTCGGATCGTTCGAGCGACCGTCGGGAAAGCCGAAGAGCACCCCGCGCAGGAAGGCCAGCAGGGTGGACTTGCCCGCCTCGTTCGGGCCGTAGAAGACCGTGAGCCCGTCGCGCAGATCGTCGACCCGCCAGTCGCGGTGGATCCCGAATCCCTCCACGTGCCAGCCGCGGATCCTCATCGGCGTGCGCCCCCCGGCGGCTCGTCGTCGGCGACGCGCTCGAGGGCGCTCTCCTCGGCGCGGCGCAGGAGCGGCAGCAGCTCGTCCGGCTGGAGGGCGGGCAGCTCCACCCCCTTCAGCTCGTCCGGCAGCTCGGCGAACGCCTCCCGGGCGAAGCGCTGTAGCGCGTCGGGTGCCTCCGCCAGCTCGTCGGCCAGCGCCAGCAGCTGGGCGCCGAAGTCGTCCCGCTCTCGCAGCGCGTCGCGATCGATGGGGCGTCCCACCTGGCTCGTCAGCGAGCCCCACCAGGTGAAGGGCTGCTCGCCGCGGCGGCCGTCGCGCAGGGAGTCGAGCAGGTCGCCCGCGCCGAGCCGCGCCAGGTCGCCGGCGACGGCGCTGCGCCCGCTGAGACTCGCGCACAGCACGAGCCCGCGGTCCGGGTGCTCGGCCCGCAGCGCGTCCGCCCGCTGCTGCAGCTCGCGCTCGACCTGGCCGAGATCCACGTGGCTCGACACGTCGAGCGCCACGGAGAGGAAGCGCACCCGGTCCACGGCGTGGAAGCGCACCTCGCGGACCCGGGCCGCGCCGTCCCGCGTCTCGGCCTCCACCACGTAGGCGCCCTTGGCGCCCTGCTCGGCCGGGTGCGGGCTGCGTCCCTGGAGGTTGCCGGGGTACACCACCCAGGGACCGCCGGCGTCGGCCCCCGCGTCGCCCGCGAGGATCCTGCGGCCATGCACGTGGCCGAGCGCCCAGTAGTCGATGTCGGCGGCCACCAGGTCGGACAGGCTACAGGCCGCGTAGGGGGCGTGGTCGGTGTTGCCGCCGGCGTTGCAGTGCAGCAGCCCGACGCGCAGGCCGTCCTCGCCCTGTCGGGCCCGCCCGTCGCGGGGGAACGCCAGGGAGAGGTTCTCGTGGACGTCGCGGCGGCCATAGCTGATGCCGTACACCGTGGCGAGTCGCTCGCCTGCGCGCACCAGCGGCACGCCGGCCACCCGCTCCGGCCCGAAGACCGTCACGCCTTCGGGCCACTCCCGGATCGCCGACCAGCCCTCTTCGCTGGGATCGTGGTTGCCGTGGACGACGAACACCCGGACGCCCGCGGCGGCCAGCCGCTCGAGCCCCGCCCGGAAGCGCAGCTGGGCGCGCAGGCCCCGCTCGGCACCGTCGTAGACGTCACCGGCGATCAGCAGGAAGGCCGCTTCCTGCTCGAGGCACAGCTCCACCAGGGCGTCGAAGGCGTCGAGAGACGCCTCCCGCAGCGCGCGCCCCACCTCGGGGGCCACGCCGCGAATGCCCTCGAAGGGCGTGTCGAGATGGAGGTCGGCGGCGTGCACGAAGCGGAATCGCTGCATGGCCCTGCCCCACCTCCTGCCGCGCTCGCGCGGCGCTCGCCGCTCTGGCTGTGCTCTCTTCGCTCTCTGCCGTTCTCAGCCGTTCCTACCGCTCTTGCCGCTCTTGCCGCTCTCTTCGGCGCCTGCCGGCGCGCCGTTCGCGGTGCGCCGGGCGAGGGCGCGCGCGACACGCCGCCTTCGCAGCCGCCGCTCGAGCGAGAGCGGAGCCGCGGGCGCCGGAGGAGCCTGCTTGTGCCTGGGGAAGCGACGTTAGACTGTCCCAGGATCTCGACCCACGCAACGAGCCCGACGGAGACACGGTGACCACGACTCTCTCCAGTACCCCCGCCGGCTCCGGCGGCGAGTACCGCGACGACGAGCTCGTCCGGACGATCTCCGCCGACGGCAGCATCTCGCTGCGCGCCGTGGTGGCGCGCAACGTCGTTGCGGAGGCCGCCGAACGCCGTCCCCTGGCTCCCACCGCCCTGTCCGCCCTCGGCCGGGTGCTCGTCGGAGCCGTGCTTCTCGGCAGCGGGAACAAGGACGGCGAGACGGTTCAGCTGCAGTTCCGGGGCGACGGCCCCCTGGGCATGATGGTGGCCATCTGTGACAGCACCGGTCGCGTGCGGGGCACCGTCTCGAATCCCGCCGTCGACCTGCCCCTGCGGGACGGCCACCCGGACGTCGCCCGGGCCATCGGGCTCGGAGTGCTCTCGGTGGTTCGCCACCGGCCCTCCTGGCGCGAGCCCTACCGGGGCACGGTCCCCCTCGTCTCGGGCGAGGTCGCCAAGGACCTGACCCTGTACCTCACCGAGAGCGAGCAGACCCCGTCCGCGGTGGGAATCGGCGTGGCGCAGGGCGCCGACGGGCGCGTGTCCGCCGCCGGCGGCTTCCTGGTGCAGCGGCTGCCCGGCGCCGACGAGGACGCGGTGCTCCGCATGGAGCAGAACGTGCTGGGCCTGCCGAGCACCACCGCGCTCCTGCAAGACGGGGTCGGCGCCGACGGCCTGGCGGACCTGCTGCTCGCCGGCCTCGGGTCGAGCGAGCGCCACCGTTCGACGCCCGTCTTCTACTGCCCGTGCAGCCGCGATCGCGCCCTGCGCACCCTGCTGCTGCTGGGCCCCGACGAGATCGGCGAGATCGTGGAGGCGGGCGATCCCCAGGAGGTGTGCTGCGAGTTCTGTGGCCGCCGCTACCAGCTCGCTCCGGACGAGATCGAGCCGCTGCTCGAAGCGGACACCTCCCCGTCCGGCCCGCCGGCGTGAAGCGAAGCGCTACTCCAGCACGTTCGCGCGCAGGCGCTCGATCACCGCGGACCCGACCCCCGCCGACTCGAGGTAGCCCGGCACCGACCCGTAGCGGTCGGCCACCTTGGCGAGCAGCGACACCATGGTTTCGGGCTCGGCGTGGAGCGTGTCGGGCGGCAGCGCCTCGAACATCTCCTTGTAGCCCTCGCTCGCCTGCAGGCGCTCGATGATGGCGTCGAGGTTCTGCTGGCTGAGCGCGTAGTCGGCGACGATCAGCTCGTCGGGAACGCCGAGCGCGGCCAGCAGCAGGGCCGAGATGACCCCCGTGCGATCCTTGCCGGCCGCGCAGTGGTAGACCGCGCCGCCCTTCGCGTCGGCCACGATCGTGACCACTCGCGCGATCTTCTCCTTCGCCATCTCCGCCAGGCCGTAGTAGCGGTCGGCCAGGCTCATCTGCTCCATCTGCCGCTTCGCCTCGCCGGTGAACGTCGAAGGACGGTCGCCGTCGAAGAGCGGGACATGATGGAAGGCCATCGGCTCGTGCTCGAGCGGGCCCCGGCCGTCGAGCGCCACCTCGGCGCTCGAGCGCAGGTCGATCAGATCGCTGAGGGCCAGCTCGTCCCGCAGCCGCACCACGTCGGCCGCGGTCAGGCGGTGCAGGCCGTCGCTGCGGTAGATGCGACGCCAGGCGAGCCGCCTGCCGTCGCGGGTCGGGTAGCCGCCGAGATCGCGGAAGTTCAGGCAGCCCTCGAGATCGATCAGACGCTCCATCGGGACGCGCAATGTAGCAGCACGTCGAGGCGCTAGAATGACGACCCTAGGGAAGAAGGCCGACCGACGGCCGATGGACCGACGACGACGCAGTGGACGCAGTGGACGCAGTGGACGCAGTGGACGCAGTGAAATAAGCAAAGGAATGGAAGGAGAGGCGCGTGATGCAGGACCCCCAGACCGCGACGCAGCCCCCGACGGCCGAGACGCCGCACGCTGCGGCCAGCAGCGAAGCCGCGCCCGACGCGGCGCGAGCAGCGAGCCCGGCGAAGCCCGAAGACACCGCGGCGGCCGCCCCCGCGAGTGCAGCCGAGACCGCGAGCGAGGCGACGGCCGGCGTTGCTGGCGAGACGAGGGCCCCCGAAGCGGGCGAGACGAAGGCCGCGGAGGCGGGCGCCGAGACGCCGGCGGCTCCCCCCCGCGAGTCCGCCTCGAGCGAGGTGGTCACCGTGCCGGGCACCCGCCGGCAGGAGCCGCGCCCTTCCTTCTGGCAGCGCATCGGGCTGCGCAGCAGCCGGCTCGCGGCGGCCACGGGCGACGACCGCATGCTGGCCCGGCTCGACGCCATCGAGTCGCACCTCGACACCAGCCAGGAAGAGCTCGGCGAACGCATCCGCGCGCTCGACGAGCGCTTCAGCCAGGTGTGGGAGGTGGAGGAGCAGCTCTCCCGCATGGCCGAGCTGCAGGAGCTGCTCTCGGAGATGCGCGACCGGCAGGGTCGCGTCGACGGCCGGCTGCGCGGCATCGAGCGACGGCTGTCGTTCATCACCCTGCTCGCCGGCGTGGCCGCGGTCGCCGGGGTCGTGGCGGTCGCCCTGCCCCTGCTCTGATCGCTTCTCTCTCCGTGGTGTCGGATCGGGTGTGTCGGGACGCCTGGCGCGGGCGCGCCGCCGTCTCGGAGCCGCTGCCGGTGCGACGCACATCGGATACGTTTCGACATCGACCCTTCCTGCGGAGGCCTGCATGGCTGGTCGCTACCCGTTCTCCGGGATACCGCGGGGCTGGTACGTCGTCGCCGCCAGTCGGCGATGAAGCTCGCACGCGTCCCCCACCGGTGGAATCTCTCGCCCAGCCGGGCGATCGCCGTCCAGCGGCGCCTGGCGCAGCAGGTCGTGCAGCGGCCGCTGCGCCGGCGCGTGCGCCTCGTGGCCGGGCTCGACTGCGCGTTCACCGCCGCGGGACGGGCGAGCGGCGGCGAGCGGTGCATTGCGGGTGCGGTGGTCTGGGACGTGGAAGACGGGAGGGTGGTGGAGGAGCGGCTGGCGACGCGTCCGCTCACGTTCCCGTACGTACCCGGGCTGCTCTCGTTCCGGGAGGCGCCGGCCCTGCTGGCCGTCCTGCGGGCCCTGCGGAGCGAGCCGGACGCGCTGCTCGTGGACGGCCAGGGGATCGCGCACCCGCGGCGCCTGGGCATCGCCTCCCACGTGGGCCTGATCGCCGACCGGCCCACGGTCGGCTGCGCGAAGAGTCGCCTGGTGGGCGAGCACGCGGAGCCCGGCGCGAAGCGCGGAGCCCGGCAGCCGCTGTACGACGGCGGCGAGCGCATCGGAACCGTGCTGCGCACCCGGGACGACACCCGCCCGCTGTTCGTGAGCGTGGGCCACCGCATCGACCTGCCCGGGGCCGAGCGGCTCGTCCTCGACTGCGGGGCGGGCTACCGCCTGCCCGAGCCCACCCGCCTGGCCGACCACCTGGTCGCAGCAGCCAAGCGAAGCGGCTGAATTCGAACGCCTTTCGTCCCCGCTGCTCGCCTGCCACCCTCGCCTTCCCCCGGGGTTGTCGCGCGTGGGACGGGTGGCATCGGTTGACAGCGACCCGAAGAGTCTGTATCTGTGCATCCGCATACGCGGATATAGCTGCTGCTCCCACCATCGCACGCGCCGCCCTCGCGGCGTCCCCGACCCCCAGCGCTCCCGACAAGGGATGGAGTCCATCATGACGAGCAAGCAAGACCGCCCCGCCTTCAAGGTCGCCGACCTGTCCCTCGCCGATTTCGGCCGCAAGGAGCTTCGCCTCGCGGAGCAGGAGATGCCGGGACTGATGGCCCTGCGCGAGCGCTACGCGGGCACGAAGCCCCTGCGCGGCGCCAAGATCATGGGCAGCCTGCACATGACCATCCAGACGGGCGTGCTGATCGAGACCCTCACCCAGCTCGGCGCCGACGTGCGCTGGGTGTCGTGCAACATCTTCTCCACGCAGGATCACGCCGCGTCCGCCGTGGCGGTGGGCCCGAACGGCACGCCCGAGAAGCCCGAGGGCATCGCCGTCTTCGCCTGGAAGGGCGAGACCCTCGAGGAGTACTGGTGGTGCACCAACGAGGCCATGACCTGGCCCGACGGCTCGGGTCCCGACCTCATCGTGGACGACGGCGGCGACGCCACCATGCTCATCCACAAGGGACGCGAGTTCGAGCAGGCCGGCAAGGTGCCCGAGCCCACCGAGAACGACTCCGAGGAGTGGACCGTCTTCCTCGAGCTGTGCGCCAAGCTGCAGAAGCAGGACGCCACCCGCTTCACGAAGGTCGCCGAGGGCATGCGCGGCGTCTCCGAGGAGACGACCACCGGCGTGCTGCGCCTCAACCAGCTGGCCGCCCGCGGCGAGCTGCTCTTCCCCGCCATCAACGTCAACGACTCGGTGACCAAGAGCAAGTTCGACAACATCTACGGCTGCCGGCACTCGCTGCCCGACGGCATCATGCGGGCCACCGACGTGCTGATCGGCGGCAAGATGGTCGTGGTCTGCGGCTACGGAGACGTGGGCAAGGGCTGCGCCCAGGCCATGCGGGGCCAGGGTGCGCGCGTCGTGATCGTGGAGATCGACCCGATCTGTGCGCTCCAGGCGGCCATGGAGGGCTACCAGGTGCGGACCATCGACGAGGTGGTCGGCCAGGCGGACATCTTCGTCACCGCGACGGGCAACTTCAACATCATCACCGCCGAGCTGATGACCCGCATGAAGGACAAGGCCATCGTCGGCAACATCGGTCACTTCGACAACGAGATCGACATGGCCGGTCTCAAGAAGGTGCGCGGCATCGAGAAGATCAACATCAAGCCGCAGTACGACGAGTGGCGCTTCCCGGACGGTCACAGCGTGATGATCCTCGCCGAGGGTCGGCTGCTGAACCTGGGCTGCGCGACGGGCCACCCGAGCTTCGTGATGTCCGCCTCCTTCACCAACCAGGTGCTCGCCCAGCTCGAGCTGCACCAGAACGCCGGCCAGTACGGCAACCAGGTGTACGTGCTGCCCAAGAAGCTCGACGAAGAGGTGGCGCGGCTGCACCTCGACCACCTGGACGCGCACCTGTCGGCCCTCTCCGAGGAGCAGGCGGCGTACATCGGGGTGGAGGTCGAGGGGCCGTACAAAGCGGAGAATTACCGGTATTAAGGGGGTAGGGCGCGGCGGTTCGGTTTTGCGCGGCGGGTGCTTGTTTGGAGTTGGGGTGCCTCGGCGTTGCAGCGGTCGAGCGCTCTGCGCTCGCCGCTGAACGCCTGACGGGGCTCGGGCTGGCTCGGGCCGCCTCGGCCCGGCTCGGACCGACCGGACCTATCGGGGACAGCGTCTCGCGGCTCGCTTCGCTTGCCGCCTGACGGCGCCGGAGGGCTTCTTCGGACGGAGGCCGGCTCGCTTCGCTCGCCGGTAGGTGCCTGACGGCGCTCGGCGCCCGCGGCTTTGGGGCGGCTCTCGCCCCGCTATGCTCGCGGCCGCCCCTATTCCCGGTGACTCCCCGATGCTCGATCCCCGCCATCTGTTCCTCGCCGTCACGCTCGCAACGGTGATCGGCATTCCGCTCTACGCGTGGCGCGAGCGCGGGCGGACCTACGCGATCTTCACCGCGGTGATGCTGGCGCTGAGCGTGCCCGGGGCGGTGGCGTTGGAGTGGCGGCTGGCGGGCTGGGTACCGGCGCCGTACGCACCCTGGGTGAGCGGGGCGTTCGCGGCGTCGATGCTGGCGACGGGGATCCAGCTCGCGCATCTGGTGCATGCGCGGCTGCGAGGCGGCGCGTACCGGCTGCTGGTGTCGATCCCGGGGCAGGCCTTCGTGGCGCTGGGCTTCCTGTCGGGGCTGTGGCTGCTGTCGCTGCTGCCCCTGCGCGCGGGCCTCGCCGGGCTCGGCTGGGACGGCGCCCAGGCGGCGCTGCGCTGGCTCGATCTCGCGCCGCTCGCGCTCTGCCTGGCGTCGGTGGCGACGTCGCTGCGGCCTCAGGCCCGAGGTGGTGCGCGTGCGACCTCGGCGAGGCGGGACCGCCCGAGCTGCGGCGACTGCCCGTCGAGCGGCACCGCCGGCGCGAGCCCCGGCCCCTGGCGGAGCCCGCGCTGCGCATCGTGCAGATCGCCGATCCGCACCTCGGCCCGTGGCAGTCGGTGCGCCAGCTGCAGCGCACCCTGGAAGGGCTGCTCGCGCAGGCGGCCCGACCTGGTGCTGCTGACCGGCGACTTCCTCACCATGGAGGGGCGCGGCTCGCCCGGCGCCCTGGCGCGGGCCTTCGAGCCCCTGCGCGCACTCGAGGGACGCTGCTTCTCGATCCTCGGCAACCACGACCACGAGGCACCCGACGAGGTGCGCCGCGCCCTCGAGAGCAACCGCATCGACCTGCTGGTCGACGACGAGCGGCTGGTCGAGACGCCCGTGGGCGCGCTGCAGCTCGTCGGAGCCGACTACCGGGGCCGCGAGCGGCGCGAGCACATCCGCGCGCTGCTCGAGCGCTTCCCGCGCCGCGCGGAGCATCTGCGGATGCTGCTGCTGCACGATCCGCGCACGTTCCACCACGTGCCGCCGGGCGACGTCGACCTCACGCTCTCGGGCCACACCCACGGCGGGCAGGTGGGGCTGGTGAGCGCGGGGCTCGACTGGACGGTGCTCTCGCGCAGCCGCTGGCCCGATCACGGGCTGTTCGGGCACGGCCGCGGCCGCCTCTACGTCCACCGGGGCATCGGCTTCTACGGCTTCCCGCTGCGCATCGGCGTGCCCGGCGAGGCGTCGGTGCTCGAGGTGGTTCCGGCCTGACTTCGCGAGGCCGCGCGCTCAGTCGAGCGCGCGCAGCGCCCCGCCGTCCCACACGAGCACCCGGTCGCTCTCCCGGACGCGGCTCCAGGCGAATCCCGCGAGCAGCGCGGCAGGCGTCACCGGCTCGGGCCGCTCGAGCAGGCCCGCCGCGTGGGCGAGCACCCCGCACAGGCCGGGCGCGTCGTACGCCTCGCGCAGGGCCTCGGCGGAGACCGACCCGTGCAGCTTCGCGAGCTTGGCGCCGTCCCGGGTCTCCGCGGGCTCGAGCAGCAGCAGGTGGTGGCGATAGCGCGGCGTCGCGAGCCCCAGCAGGCGCTGGAGCACCACCTGGGTGGCGGTGGTAGTGGCGAGATCGCGCCCGCGCACCACGCGGGTCACCCCGGCCGCGGCGTCGTCCACGACGTTCGCCAGGTGATAGGCGATGCCGCCGTCCCGGCGCACGACGATGGGATCGCCGAAGGCCCGGGCCACGTCCTGGGAGAGGTCGAGACCGCTCTCGTCGGCCAGCGAGACGAGACCGTCGTCCATCCGCACCCGCAGCACGTCGCCCTCGCCGGCCTCGGCGAGCGAGCGTCCCCGGCAGGTGCCCGGATAGCGGTAGCCGCCGTCGGGCGCCCGGGTGCCCGACGCACGCACGTCCCGGCGCGAGCAGCGGCACGGGTAGAGCCTCCCCTGGCGCTCGAGCGCCTCGAGTGCCGCCGTGTGCCGCGCCGCGAACGCGCTCTGCAGGACCACCTCGTCCCACTCGAGGCCCAGCCAGGCGAGATCGTCCTGCATGGCTCGGGTCAGCTCGGGGCGACAGCGCTGGGGGTCGAGGTCCTCCAGGCGCAGCAGCACGCGGGCGCCCCGGGAGCGCGCGTCGAGCCAGCACAGCAGCCCCGCCAGCAGCGTGCCCGGGTGTGCGCGGCCCGTCGTCGACGGCGCGTAACGGCAGACCTCCTGCATCCGCGTCCTCTCTCCCGGGGTTCGCTCGCGAATCGGCTCTACCATCCCCGCCCATGGGAGCCTTTCTGGACGCACTGTGGCGCATCGGCCTTCGGGCTGCCTATCGCATCCTGCGCGTGGTGTGGTGGCTGCGGCGCCCGGTGATGCACGGCGCCTACGTGGCGGTGTGGCAGGACGATCGCCTGCTGCTCGTCCGCAACTCCTATCGCCGGAGCGAGACCGTTCCCTGCGGCGCGGTGGGAAGATCGGAGTCACCCCGACAGGCCGCCGTCCGCGAGCTCGCCGAAGAGGTGGGCATGGCCGTTTCGGAGGCAGAGCTCCACTTCGTGTGCGAGCTGGAGGTCGACTTCGAGAGCAAGCGCGACCGCGCGCACTTCTTCGAGCTGCGCAGCAGCCGCGAGCTGCCGGTCCGGATCGACAACCGGGAGGTGGTGTGGGCGGGCTTCGTGGAGCGGGCGGATCTCCCCGGCCGGCCGCTCGTGCCCCACGTGCGCGGCTACCTCGAGCGGATCGCCGGCGCGAGCGGCGCCCCCGCGAAGTCGGCCTCGTAGACCCGCTGGCCCCGGGCCAGGACGAGCTGCGGGCGCTGCAGCGCGGCCAGGTCCTGGGTCGGGTCGCCGGCCACCACCAACACGTCGGCCGCGAGGCCGGGCGCGAGGCGTCCCGTCTCGTCGCCGATGCGCAGGGCGCGCGCCGCCTCGGACGTGGCGGTGCGCAGGGCCTCCACCGCCCCGAGATCCGCATACTGCGCGAACGCCTGCAGCGCCTCCGGCAGCTGGTGGTGGTGGACGCCGGGGATGCCGGCGTCCGTCGAGGCGACGAGCCCCACCCCCGCGCCGCGCAGGGCCCGCAGGCAGGCGGACATGCGCTCCCAGAACGGCGTGGGCGCCCCGTCCTTCTCGACGCGCCGGGCCCAGCCGGCGTTCACCGTGGGCGACACCCAGACGTCGTCCCGCACCATCTCGGGAACGAACGAGGCGTCGAAGTCCACGCCGAAGCCGTCCTTCCCGGCGAACGAGCAGTGCTCGACGGTGCGCACCCCGGCACCGAAGGCGTTCCGGATGCCGGCGACGCCGTGGCAGTGGGCCGCCACCGAGCGACCGTGCTCGGACGCGCAGTCGACGATCTCCCGCAGCTCTCCCTGGTCGTACTGCGGCTGCGTCACGTCGGTTCCCTGGGTGAAGACGCCCCCCGTCGCCATCACCTTGATCCAGTCGGCACGCTTTGCGATCTGGCGCGCGACCACCTCGCGGACGGCGTCGCGGCCGCGCGCCTCCCCGCCCCAGAAGTGGCAGTGTCCGGCGGGAGACGTCACGGGCTGGCCCACGCACAACAGCCGCGGGCCGGGAAGCTCGCCCGCCGCGATGCGATCGCGCAGCTCCATCTCCATCCACTCGCCGCCGCCGAGATCCCGCGCGGTGGTGATGCCGGCCTGCACCATGGCGTGGGCCCGCTGCTGCATGCCCGCCCACATGCGCTCCCGGGGAACCGCCCGCTGCCGGGCGCCGCTGAAGATCGTCGGATCGAGGGTGATGTGGACGTGGCAGTCGATCAGGCCGGGAAGCGCGGTGACGTCGGAATCGTAGTGAAATACCTCCGAATCGTCCGTTTCCGTCGGGCGCGGTCGGGCAGTCGGTGATGGAGTGGATGCGGCCCCCCTCGATCCGGATCGTCTTGCGCTCCTTCGAACGGGCTCCCGATTCGCCGTCCCACAGGAAGACGCCGCTGATCCTCTGCATTCGGTGGCCTCCCTGGGATGAGCTCGTGTCCGGGGCTGTGATAGTCCGCTCGTTGCGCTTCGGCGAGCGGAGTTGCATTCTCCGAGGCCTAGAAGCGGGTCACAGCCGGGCGCGGAGCCCTGGAGGGTCTCGCGAAGGGCCCTCCGTCGGGACGCCCGCGGGTGTCCGCGACCCGGTAAACGAGATGTCGTCGTCGCTGCGCCGATGCGGGCTGGCGACCTCATCGCACCAGGAAAGGGGCCTCAGTCGCGATGTCCGACAACGAAGTGCTCGTGGTTGCCTCCAAGGTCAAGTCCTACATCAAGGCCAACGGCGATATGAAGACCTCCTCGTCGGTGCTGACGGTGCTGTCGGACCGGATTCGCAGCCTCTGCCAGCAGGCGATCGAGAACGCCCGGAACGACGGCCGCAAGACGGTCCTCGATCGCGACTTCATGTAGCACCCGATGGGCACGAGGAAGCTCTGATGGGCGTCGCGAGGCGGCGCCCATGCTTCCTCCACTCCGTCGCTGACCCGGACGACGGGGTACGGCCCAAGGAGCGGAACGAACCGGACCGAGGACTGGATGCGAGACCCTCGCCAGGAAGCGCCGAATCCCTGGCTGGCCGTAGGCGCGATCGCGGGATTCCTCCTCGTCTTCACCACCGGGTGTGAGTCGGGCATGTTCGCCCCGCCGGACGCTGCGAGCCGGCCGGGCCAGACGCAGCCCCTCCCCCTCGGGAGCTGGACGCGCGACAGCCTTCACTGCGCCGTCGCGCGCTGCCAACGCATCTACCGCATCGACCTGGAAGAGCCCGGCGCGCTGCTGGTGGACCTCTACGCGCCGGCGGGCAGCGGGCTTCCCGACTGCACCCTGATGCTCGAGACCGACGACGGCCAGCCGGTCGACGCACGCACGGGGCGCGTGCAGACGCGCCGGCGCCTGCACGCGGACACGGGCCCGGGCAGCTACCGGCTGCGGGTCGTCGCGAAGGGGGAGAACCAGGGCCTCTTCGACTTCGAGCTGGTGGCGCAGCTGGAGACGCCGCCGACGGCCGGGACCTCGTCCGCCGGGCACCCCCCGACACCGCCCCGGCGAGAGCCGCCGCCGTCTCGCACCCCGCCGCCCGGCGCGAAGCCCCCGATCCCCATGGCGAAGCCTCCGATCCCCGTGGCGACGCTGCCCAGCGCTTCCCCCGAGCCGGGGGCCGAGGAGGGCGCCGGGCGCGAGGCACCGGGCGCGGCGTCCGTCCCCGAGCCCGAGCCCGTCTTCATCGAGGCGGTGGTCCTCGACGTCGAGGAGACGGACGGCAAGCCGTCTGCGGTGATGCTCGAGGCCGGCTATCCGGCCGGGGTGCGCCCGGGCATGTCCGGCGAGCTCTTCGACGCGGGTCGCGAGATCGGCCGGATCGAGGTCGTCGACGTCTACCCCTCCGGAAGCCGCGCGCGCATCCTGGGAAGCCTCTCCGCGCCCATCAGCTTCGACACCGTCTCGCGCATCGAGATCACGCCCGCAGAAGCGTCCGGGGACTCGAGCGCCGGAGCGGAAAACTAGTGTCCTGTCCGAGAAGTTCGCTGTCGAAGTCGACCCCCCTTCGACCCTTCTCCGCATGCACCGAGGACGCTCCCTCGGGCCGCTGCCGAGGCGCGCGACCGAGGCATAGCCGCGCTACGGCGACGGGAGCGCAACGCTGGCAGCGGGCAGCGGGGGCGGCCGAATGCAAGCGAACTTCTGGGACAGGACACTAGGTGCGTCTCGGGGAGCCGGTCGACGCAGGATCCCGCCGATCGACCCGCAGACCCGAGGCGCGCCTCGTGCAGTTCGAGAACGGTCGCCGCACACGGACGCGCGCGATCGGATCGCGCGAGATCCGGATCGGGCGCGACCCCTCGTCGGACTGGGTGGTCGCCTACGCGAACGTCTCGCGGCATCACGCCGCGGTACGCCCGGACGGCGAGCGCAATCTGCTGGTCGACCTCGGCAGCAGCCGGGGGGTGCGCGTCAACGGCGCCCCCATCGGCGACGGGCCCCATGCGCTGGCGCCGGGAGACGTGATCGAGCTGTCCGACGAGGTGCTGCTGCTCTACGAGGAGGGCCCGTCCACGAGCAGCACGCCGTGGCTCGTGACCGGGGTCGCGATGCTCGTCCTGCTGGTGGCGACCGCGGGCCTCTACCTGGCGACCCGCCGGGCGCCTCCGCCGGTGGCCGCCCCGCCGCCGGGACTCTCGCCGTCGGAATCCTCGCAGCCCGATTCCTCGCCATCCGACTCCTCCCAGCCCGGGAGCGCTCCCGAGGAGGCGGCCCCGACGGCCGCGCCGGGTGCCCGAGGAACGGAATCGCCCGGGGCCGGCACCTACCCGGGCATGCCTCCGGCCACCGTCCCCCAACGCGTGGAATTCAAAGCCGATTCTCTAGCATTGGCGGGCCGGTGGTATGCTCTGGTGCGCGTGCGATCCTGCGGGGATGCAGACGACCTGCGTGCCACGTCCCGGGCGGCCGTGAGGCCACGGGCCAGACCCCAGGGAGAGCCAGGTTGAGCTTCAGGGACTTGATCGACCGCATCACCGGACGGCCGCGCCGCCGGCGCTATGGCCCCGGCCACACCCGCTCGCGATCCGAGCCGACCATCCAGCTTCCCAAGGAGCACCGCGGCGCCCCGGGACGAGCCGAGAGCCCGGTCGGCCCGGCCCGCGCCGTCACCGCTCCGGAGCCCGAGCGCCTGGGCGTGCACCCGCGTCCGTACTCGCAGCCCACGCCGGCCCTCGGCTCTCCGGTCGCTCCCGAAGCCCTCGCCGCCAAGAAGGCCGACGCCACGGCCGCGTCGGATGCCCCCACCCAGTACTTCCAGACGGCCCCCTACCGCAAGGACGACGTGGCCGGCGTGATCGTCGCCATCGACGGCGAGCTGAAGGGCGAGGTCTTCCCGCTCTTCGACGGAGAGAACAAGCTCGGCCGGGCCGAGGCCAGCGACATCGTGCTCGCCAGCAAGTGGATCTCCCGAGAGCACGCGATGATCGTCCACCAGGAAGGCGTCTTCGCGATCGTTCCCCTCACCGAGAGGAATCGCACCTACGTGAACGACCGCGAGGTCGACGGCGCCGAGCTGTCGGACGGCGACACGATCCGGTTGGGACACACGACGTTCCGGTTCCGGTGCATCGAGGGGCTGTGAGCGAGGCCGAATCCGCAGGATCACCGTCCGGCGTACCCGCTTCGATCGGGCGGGCCGCCCGTCTCGGGCTCCTGCTGTGGGCTCGCGGTCGCCTGCCTGCCGTCGCCCGCCCGGGCGAGCGAGCAGGTGGAGCGCTTGTTCCTCGACGAGGTGGTCCCCTCCCCGGACGGCGGCAGCGACGTGGAGCTGTACCTGCGAGCCGAGACCCGCTACGGCGAGCCCGTGGACGGTCTGCGCGCCCAGGACGTCACCATCCGCGACAACGGCGAGCTGGTGTCGTCCGACGGCATCGAGCTCGCGCAGCTGCACGCCGCCGAGCGCGGCGCCACCATCGTCCTCGCCCTCGACGTGAGCCGCACCATGAAGGGCGAGCCCTTCGAGCGCGCCAAGGCGGCGGCCCTGGCGTACATCGACCGCATGGGCCCGAACGACCGCCTCTCGCTGATCGGCTTCTCGGACCGGGTGCACGTGGTCGTCACCTTCAAGGACTCGAAGGCCGAAGCGCGACAGCTCGTGCGCGAGCTCGAGCTCGACCGCACCGCGCTCACCACGGTGCTCTTCGACGCCGCCTTCAAGGCGGTCGACGTGATCCGGCGCGGCAACGACCTGCCCAGCCGCAGCTTCGTCGTCGTCTTCTCGGACGGCAAGGACGACGGCAGCCGCGCCACCCTGGACGAGGTGGTGGACCTGGCGGTGGGCGACAAGGGACACAGCCGGGTCCCGGTGTTCACCATCGGCTTCGACCGCTTCGGCGGAGGCAGCCTGAAGTCGCTGCTGAAGCTCTCGCGCGGCACCTCGGCCGAGGCCTTCTTCGCCCAGTCGGCCGATCTGGTGGCCTCGTACTTCGACGAGATCTGGCGCCAGATGCTGCACAGCTACGTGGTGCGCTACCCGGCGGACCTCGACGGCGGACACCACAGCATCGAGGTCTCCATCGGGGGCATGTCCGAGACCCAGACGGTGGGCTATCCCGACCTGGGCGGGGGCTGGGCGATCTGGCTCGTCGCCGGCCTCCTGGCGGTGGTGGTGGCGATCGCGGCGTTCACCATGCGGCAGCCCCGGACCGCCGGCCGCCTGATCTTTCTCGAGGGCCCCCGCAAGGGCGAGAGCGTGGCCCTGGGCAAGCCCCAGCTCTCGATCGGCGCCCTGCCGGACAACGACATCGTGGTGCCCTCGCCGGCCGTCTCGCGCTATCACGCCCAGCTCCAGTGCCGCGGTCGCTTCGTCGAGATCAAGGACGTAGGCTCCAGCAACGGAACCTACGTCAACGGGACGAACGTGCGGAGCTGCCCGCTCGAGCCCGGAGACCGGATCCGCATCGGCGACATCGACCTCGTCTACGAGCGATGAGTCGCGGGGACGGAGATCGACGAACTCCCATGGACGTCAGGTCGCTCCAGCAGATCGGCCCCTACCGGGTGACGCGCTACATCGACGAGGGCGCCTTCGCCTGGGTGTTCGAGGTGGTGGACCCCAAGTTCGAAGGCCGCCGCCTGGCGCTCAAGCTGCTGATGCCCGAGGCGGCAGCCGGCGAGGAGGTGCGCCGCTTCGAGTCCGAGGCCCGCCTGCTGGCGGGCATCGACCACCCGAACATCGTCACGATCTTCGACTTCGGGAAGGAGGAGCACGGGGGCAACTTCTTCTACACGATGACCTTCGTCGACGGCGAGACCCTGCGCGACCGGCTGGCGCGGGGCCCGCTCCCGCTCGAGGAGGCCTGCCGCATCGGCATCGAGATCCTCGACGGCCTCGCCTACCTGCACGACAAGCGCATCGTCCACCGCGACATCAAGCCCGCCAACGTGCTGCTGGGCCGGGACGGACGCTCGCGGCTGTCGGATCTCGGCATCGCGCGGGTGGAGACCGAGCGCAGCAAGACGCGCACCGGCACCGCCGTCGGCACCGCCCTCTACATGTCGCCCGAGCAGGCGCGTGGACGCCCGGTGGACACGCGCAGCGACCTCTTCTCCGTGGGGCTCACGCTCTACGAAGCGCTGACGGGCAACGTCGTCTACGACCACGTCGACAGCGTGGACTCGACCAGCGGCATGGACGTGCTGATCTACATCGGCAGCCTCGACCAGCAGAAGAACGCCGAGTTCAAGCTCTTCTTCCCGCCCGAGCCGCCGATTCCCCGCAGCGTGAAGCGCGTGCTGCAGAAGGCCTGCCGGCTGCGCGCCGAGGACCGCTACCAGGACGCGCGCGAGATGCGCGACGCCCTCCGCGACGCCCTGGAGAGCCATCTGCGCGATCCCAGCCAGGATCGGCTGCCGGTCAAGTGGCTGGCCGCGGGCGGCGGCGGGCTCGCCCTGCTGGCGCTGCTCGCCGGGCTCTACTTCGGAATCGTGCAGCCGCGCATGCGCGTGAGCGAGGACCGCGAGCTCGCGCTCACCGAGCTCGAGCAGACGAGCGGGCGGGCGAACGTCGCGCGGGACATCTTCGAGACCGCCGCCAGCATGCACCCGGCGCCGGCCCCCGAGCTGATGGACGCCGTGGAGCGGCGCATCGAGCGGGCGTCGGTGTACTTCCAGGACGGCCAGGAGAACCTCGCCGCGGCGGAGCAGGACCACGACGCCGAGGGCTACCGGACCGCGGTCACCTACCTGCGGGACGCCCAGCCCCACTACGACGAGGCCTGTCAGACCCTCACCGAAGGCTTCCTGCAGCCGGCCGCGGAAGAGCGCGTGGCGATCGCCCGCGAGGCCGTGGCGGAGCTGCGCAGCGGCGGCGCCGCGGACGCCGGGCTCGCCTCCTGGCAGGAGCTGGAGCCCCTGCTCGCGGGCCTCGCCGCGCCTGCCGACCTCACCGGCTGTGCGCTCGCGAACGCCCAGCTCGACCGCATGCGAAACGTGGCCCGGGTATCCGTGGCCACCGCGGCCACCATGAGCGAGCTGCAGGAGGCGATGCCCCGGCTCGCGGACGAGACGCGCGCCGCGGCGGTGCAGGCGCGCGAGATCGCCACCGAGCCGAGCATCGACGCGCAGGAGTACCGGGTGGCCGTGCGGGAGGGCAAGCGCCTGCTGCTGCGCGGCGACCAGGACCGCGAGCGGGGCGACCTCTCGTCCGCGCGAGAGTCGTATCGCGCCTCCCGCGACGCCTTCCTGGAGGCGACTGCGCTGCGCGAGGCCACGCAGGACGGCCCGGGCTGATCCGCCGGCAAGGGGGACGGGGCCCCGCCGCCGCGGGCGACCGGCCGGGGCGTCTCTTATGCTTCCCGGTCATGCGTTGGCTGTGGATCACCCTCGGCGCCGTGACGATGCTCGCCCTCCTCTTCTTCGGGCTGATGTTCGGGCTCTCCGAGACGGGCGGAGAGGTGGTCGTGCTGCAGACCCTCGACGACGCGGGCGCGCCCCACGAGACGCGCCTGTGGGTGGTGGACGACGACGGCAACGCCTGGCTGCGCGCAGGCATGCCGACCTCCAGCTGGTTCCTGCGGCTCGAGGCGAACCCCCACGTGCAGCTCACCCGCGGCGATACGACGGGGCCCTACCTCGCCGAGCCCGTGCACGACCCGGCCGTGCGCGACCACATCCACGCGCTGATGGCGGACAAGTACGGCTTCGCCGAGACCTTCATCGCCGCGAGCCGCGACGGCAGCCTCTCGATTCCCGTCCGGCTCGTCCCGATTCCCTCCCCCTGAACCCCGAAGACCGAACTCGACGAACGATCGGAGACAATCATGGCCCAGGCCCAGCCCCTCGAAGAACGCGCCCGCTTCCGCAGCATGGACGAGTCCACCCAGGCGGAGTGGCAGCTGCTGATGCGCCACCACGAGCGCTACGCCGCCGGCCTGCCCGAGCGGGTGCTGGGTCACCTGCGCCTGCTGGGCGAGGACTACGGCGGCTTCGCGGTGGACCGGCTCACCCACAGCCTGCAGACGGCCACGCGCGCCCAACGGGACGGCCGGGACGACGAGTACGTGCTGTGCGCCCTGCTGCACGACATCGGGGACGCCCTGGCGCCCGACAACCACTCGGCCCTCGCCGCGGCCGTCCTCGCGCCCTTCGTCTCGGAGAAGAACCGCTGGATGGTCGAGAATCACGGCGTCTTCCAGGGCTACTACTTCTGGCACCACATCGGCGACGACCGCGACGCCCGGGAGCAGTTCCGCGGGCACCCCTTCTTCGATCACACCGCCGAGTTCTGCGCCCTCTACGACCAGACGGCCTTCGACCCGGGCTACGACACCCTGCCCCTCGAGCACTTCGAGCCCCTGGTGCGGAGCCTGCTGCAGAAGCCCCGGGCCAGCGTCGTCGGCGGCGCCGAAGGCTGAACGGGCTTCCCCGGTCCGACCAGCCGCCGGTCCCCGTCGGACGAAAGCGATGGGGCGCCCGAGAAGCCGGTGATAGGCTCTCGTCGTGACGACCCACTGCGTGAGGGCGGAGACCGAGATCGACGCACCGATCGATCGGGTGTGGACGATCCTGAACGACCTCGACCGCTACGGGGATTGGAATGGCTTCACGCCGCGCGTCGAGTCGACGCTGCGGAAGGGCGATCCCATCCACCTCTACGTGCGGCTCGTGGGCGAGCGTCCCATGCATCGGGTGGAGTGGGTGACGCGCAACGAGCCCCACACCCTGGGATGGGAGATGAAGATGGGCGCGCGCTTCCTGCTCTACGCGGAGCGCGTCCAGGTGCTGACGCCGCTCGCGGACGGCCGCACCCACTACCTCACCGAAGACTGCTTTACGGGTTGGCTCCGGCCGCTGGTGCTCGGTCTCTTCGGCGGGGCGATGCAGCGCGGCTTCGAGCGCTGCGCCCGGGATCTCAAGAAGCACGCCGAGAGCTGACCCGAGCCCAGGAGGCAACGAGAAGATGAGCGACGACACCCCCTCGGCCGATCGCATCCGGACCGGAAAGGCGTGGGAGGACTTCTGCGACGCCCTGAAGAGCGCGGGCAAGGTGATCGTCGCCGAAGGCTCGCCCGAGGATCTCGCTCGATCGCGCCGAGGGCTTCCGCTACCTGAGCCGGCTCACCCGGGCGGGACTCGAGGCCTTCCTCGAGTACGCCGACCCGCTGGCCCCGGAGCTGCACCGGCCCATCCACGAGACCGCCAAGATCGGCGCCGACAACCCGGACAACTACTACCAGAACGCGCAGATCAGCGGCGCCTACGAGTACCGGATCGTGGGGGTGCGCAACACCATCCACTACCTCGACTTCGCCACCCAGACCTCCGGCGTGGCCAGCACGGGCAAGTCGCGCCAGAGCGGTCACGTGGACGCCGAGGACCTCGAGATCGGCGACGACGGCCGCTTCGAGATCGTGCTCTCCTGCCAGGAGAAGCCGGGCAACTGGCTGCGCATGGAGCCCGAGACGACCCAGCTCATCGTGCGGCAGACCTATCTCGACCGCGAGACGGAGACACCCGCGGACCTGCGCATCGAGCGCATCGGGGGCGAGAAGCAGCCCTCGCCCCTCACCCCCGAGCTCGTCGACAAGGGACTCGCCCAGGCGTCGGGGCTCGTCGTGGGCTGCTCGAACCTCTTCTCCACCTGGGCCCGCGGCTTCCAGAAGCACACCAACGAGCTTCCGAAGTTCGACGACTCGGTCTCCATGGGCGCCGGGGGCGATCCGAACATCTGCTACTACCACAGCTACTGGGCGCTCGGCCCCGAAGAGGCCCTCGTCATCGAGGTGACGCCGCCCGAGTGTCGCTCCTGGAACTTCCAGCTCGACAACCACTGGATGGAGTCCCTCGACTACCGCTACCACCGGGTGACGATCAACAAGCACACCGCCCGCTACGAGGACGACGGGTCGGTGCGCATCATCGTGGCGCACGCGGATCCGGAACATCCGAACTGGATCGAGACCGCCGGCCACCGCCAGGGCACCATGTGCTTCCGCTGGATCC
Organism: uncultured delta proteobacterium; assembly: GCA_963822965.1. Lineage (GTDB taxonomy): Bacteria > Myxococcota_A > UBA9160 > UBA9160 > UBA4427 > JAJDAN01. Next base: position 81,029 of record CAWGJT010000014.1, on the reverse strand, counting down.
GCGCCGACGTGCACCCCCAGCCCCGCACCCGGGTGGTGAAGCTCTCGGACCTGGGGTCGTGACCGCTACCGCGGGCCAGGTCTTCCGGGTTCCGCCGAACCGGGCACCGGTGCGCGCGCTGAACGCGGCCTGGGGCGCCCTGCAGCGCGCCGGCATCGCGCGGCCGGCGTTGACCGCCGACTCCCTGGTGGCGTCGGCGCGGCGGCAGTCGGGGCTCGAGGCCCTGGGAGACGACTTCGACGCGCCCGTCACCCAGGACGCCCTGCGCCGCCTGCTCGACGCCCTCGAGAACGAGGCCCGGCTGCATCCGTTCGGCCGCGTCGTCATCCGCGGCACGCTGGTGCGGGCAATCGTGACCCGCATGCGTCTCGAGCACCTCTCGCTGGAGCACCCCGAGATTCCCGCCCTGCCCGTCGAGGCGCCGGTCTTCATCGCGGGGCTCGCGCGCACGGGGACGACCCTGCTGCACCGGCTGCTGGGCTGCGAGCCGCGGCTGCGCCCCCTGCTCTCCTGGGAGGGTCTCGAGCCCGCGCCGCGGCCCGGGCCCCGCCGACCCGGCGCCCCCGACCCGCGCGCGCGCCAGGCCGAGATCGCGGAGCGTGCGCTGCGCTACCTGGCGCCGGAGTTCTTCGCCATCCACCCGGTGGAGGCCTCGGGCTACGAGGAGGACGTGCTGCTCCAGGACGGCAGCTTCATGAGCCCGACCGTGGACGCCACCATGCCCGTCCCCCGCTACAGCGCCTGGCTGCACGCCAGCGACCAGCGCCCCATGTACCGCTACTTCCGCCGCCTGGTGCAGCTGTTGCTGTGGCAACGCCCCGGGCCCGCGGCCGGCCCTGTCCCGCATCATTACCTGGGAAAGACGCCGCATCACCTGGAGAACCTGCCGGCGCTGCTCGAGGTCTTCCCGGGCGCGCGGGTGGTGATGACCCACCGCGATCCGGTCAAGGTGGTGCCGTCGTTCTGCAGCATGATGGCGCACGGACGCAGGCTCTTCAGCGACGACGTCGATCCGGTCGCCATCGGAAGACAGATCCACCAGAAGCAGCTGGCCGGGGTGAACGGCGCCATGCGGGCGCGCGAGACCCTGCCCGCGGACGCCTTCGTCGACGTCCGCTACGAGGACCTGATGGCCGACCCCATGAAGGAGATGCGGCGCATCTACGACTTCCTGGGGCTGACCCTCGAGCCCGGAACCGCGGCGGCGATGAACCGCTGGCGCGGCGCGAACCCCAAGGACAAGCGCGGCTCGCACCGCTACCGGGCCGAGGACTTCGGCCTCTCCGGGGAGGCGCTCGACCGCGACTTCGCCCCCTACCGCGAGCACTACGGAATCGCCCGGGAGGACCGATGACCGACCCGAAGAAGAGCGGCGCCCACGAGATGGGCGGACGCACCTGCCTGGTGACCGGCGCCACGGACGGACACGGGCGCGCCGTCGCCCTGGGCCTGGCCCGGGCCGGCGCCGAGCTGGTGGTGCTGGGCCGCAACCCCGAGAAGTGCCGCGACGTGCAGCGCGAGATCGCGGGGATCACCGGCGGCAAGGCGCCCGACATCCTGCTGTGCGATCTCTCGAAGCGATCCGAGGTGGACCGCGCGGCCGACGAGTACCTGGACAGCGGACGACCGCTGCACGTGCTGGTCAACAACGCCGGGCTCGTGAACCTGCACCGGCAGGTGAACGAAGAGGGGCTCGAGCAGACCTTCGCGGTCAACTACCTCTCGATGTTCCAGCTCACCCTGCGGCTGCTGCCCCGCCTCCAGGAGAGCGCGCCCGCCCGCATCGTCAACATCTCGTCGGACACCTATCGCATCGCGAAGCTCGACCTGGACGACCTGCAGCTGGAACGCGACTACTCGGTCAGCCAGGCCTACGCGCGATCGAAGCTGGCGATCCTGCTCTTCACCCTCGAGCTGGCGCGCCGCATCGAGGGCACCGGCGTCACCGTGAACGCCGTCGACCCCGGCCCCGTCGCCTCGAACATCGCCGCCAACAACCCCGGCGTCCTCTACACGCTGGCGAAGCCGATGATCCGCTACCTGTTTCCGAGCGCCGCCCGGGCGGCGCGCACCTGCCTCAAGGTGGCCAGCGACCCCGCCCTCGGGACGTCCACGGGCGGCTACTGGCGATCGCTCGTGCGCCGGGAGAGGCCCCTGAAGCACCCCGACCCCGCCCTCGCCGAGGGGCTCTGGCGGCAGAGCGTCCGGCTCACGAAGCTCGAGCCGGCCGACCTCCCCTGACGAAGGGCGGCGCCGCGCGCGAGCGATTCGCGCCCCATCGGTGCGATGCTCGGATCGCCGGAGTTGGCAGAAGGAGATCCCTTGGACATCGATCGCGTCCACCCCGAGCTGCGCGGCAGGATCCGATACGTCCCGTCGCTGCCCCTCCACCGACCGGGGGTGCTCCCGGTGCTCCGCTTCGCCACGCGCTTCCTGCGCTCGAAGCCACCAGCCGGCGTCACGGTCGAGGACCGGCGCGTGGGCGCTGCCTCCGTGCGCGTCTACCGACCGGAGGGCACGGCCCCGCGTGCCGCCGTCCTGTGGATTCATGGCGGCGGCTTCGTGATCGGATCCGCACGCCAGGACGATCCTCGCTGCTTCCGGTATGCGAAGGATCTCGGCGTGGTGGTCGTTTCGGTCGACTACCGACTGGCACCCGAGCACCCGTTCCCGGCGGCGCTCGACGACTGCCTCGCCGCGTGGCGCTGGCTGCAGGCTTCCGCGTCCGAGCTCGGCGTCGACCCGACCCGTACGGCCGTCGCGGGCGAGAGCGCCGGCGGCGGGCTCGCCGCGACCGTCGTGCAGCGCATCCACGACCTGGGCGGCGTGCAGCCCGCCGCCCAGGTGCTGCTCTGCCCGATGCTCGACGATCGCACCGCCGCCCGGTCCGATCTCGACCCGCTCGGCCATCGTGTTTGGAACAACCGCGCGAACCGCACCGGATGGTCCGCCTACCTCGACCAGCCGCCGGGGGCGCCGACGACCCCGGAATATGCGGTGGCGGCACGCCGACCGGAGCTCGCCGGCCTGCCGCCGGCCTGGATCGGCGTCGGGGACATCGACCTGTTCTGCGAGGAGGATCGTGACTACGCAGAGCGGTTGAAGGCCGCGGGGGTTCCCTGCGACTTCGAGCTGGTTCCGATGGGCCCCCACGGGTTCCAGAGCATCGTGCCCGCGGCTCCCGTATCGCGCGAGTTCGAACGACGCAGCGAAGACTTCCTCCGGCGCCATCTCCGGCCCTAGAGCGACCCGGCACGCCTCGGCCGCGCTACTCGGGTCGGGACAGGCGGTCCAGGAGGTTGCGGGTGATCTGCTCCACGGGCGGGTCGAGCCCGGCCAGGCCGTGGGCCCAGTCGGTGCTGCCCGAGGTGACCACGATGCCGCCGGCCGGCGACGTGTAGGTGCCGAACACGGCGTGTCCGTGGGAGAAGCGCAGGACGTCCTCGGGAGTGCGGCCGCCGTCGACCATGCGGGCGGCGATGAACTCCACCTCGGACGGCTCGTCGGGGGGCGGGGGCCGGGTGGCGGTCTCCCGCGTGAAGTGCGCGGCCGGGGCCGTTCCCAGGATGATGAAGTCCGGCGGTGTCCCGTCGACGCCGGTGGGATGCGGCAGGCCGTCGCGAACCGTGAAGTCGCAGCCGTCGCACTCGTAGCCCACCGTCGTGCCCGCGGCGCCGAGCAGATCGCCGTAGCCCAGGCCGGTTCCTTCGAAGAGCCAGTGGTCGGGACGGTGGATCGTGTAGCCGCCCGCGCCGCGCGTGACCCGCTTGCCGATGCGGTGATAGCCGCCGCGGGCGAAGCTGACGCCGGTCATCCGATTCTCGGGCCGGCCGATCAGGCGGTCGGACCACATGCTGGTCAGCTCGCCGACCCGGTCGGTGCCGTACACCGGATCGGACTTGAAGTGGCCCTTGTAGCCCACCATCGTGGCGGCCGGGCCCTCGGGCGTCGGGTCCTCCAGGCGCACCTGCCAGAAGGCCGTGTTGCCGGAGAGGAAGGCCGCGTGGCCGCCGCGACCGATGAAGCCCTCGACGGTGTCGCGCATCGGGCCCGACCAGTACTCGTCGTGACCCACCGAGAGGTAGAGCGCGTAGCTGCCCGCACCGGGCCCGGCCAGCAGCCCCGGGTGATCCTCGAGATCGGCGTTCGTCACCACGTCGATCGCGTATCCCTCGCGCTCGGCCCACTGCAGGAAGGGAAGCTCCCAATCGGGCCAGCCGGCAGAGCCGGCGTACGGCGACAGGTGGTTCAGCCGCAGATAGCCCACGTGGGCGGCCATCTGCGGGTCGGGCACCTCCAGGGTGGTGACGCGCCGGCCGGCACCCGGGGGCTTGTAGAGGTAGCCCGGCGACATCGGCCGCTGGAGCGAGACCGCCGTGCCGCCCGTGTAGAGATTGTGGCCGCCGAAGTCGTTGTAGGCGTGCCACGTGTTCGTGGACAGGGCCAGCAGGATCTGTGCGGTGGGCGCGCCCGTCTCGGGGCGGACGACGAAGAACGCGTGGCTGCGGCGGCGCTTTCCGTCCACGTCGACCTCCAGCACCACCTCGTAGTAGCCGCTCCTCCAGCCTCGGTCCGACCTCGAGCGTGCGCGCCACCGGCCACGCGCAGCCCGCTCGATCGGCCCCCTTCGGCGTGGCGTGGAAGTCGGCCGCCACGGCGCCGTCCCGGAGCACGACGTCCCGACGCCACCCCACCCGGGCGACCTCGATCGCGACCGGCCGCCCGCCGGGCGAAGACAGGTGCAACCCGACCCGGTCTCCCCCCACGACGGACTGCGGCCAGCAGTATCCCGTGACCGTCTCGAAAGCCATCACCGGAGGGTAACCGAGTTCGGGCGAACGGAGTCGGGTCGGGGTGGCTCGTGGAGACCGGCTCCCGGGAATCGTGGACGCCGCAGGCGCGATGGCTCGCGCCACCGCTACGCTCGCTGAGCATCCACGCGGGAGACATCGTGGCACGCCCGAACTTCGTTCTCTTCATTCCGGACCAGCTTCGCTTCGACGCGGTCGGCTGCTTCGGGAACGAGCACGCCCTCACCCCGAACCTCGACGCCCTGGCGGCACGCGGCACGCGCTTCACCCGCGCCTACGGTCAGCATTCCGTCTGCTCGCCGAGCCGGGTCTCGTTCCTGACGGGCTGGTACCCGCACGTCCGCGGTCACCGCACCCTCGGACATCTGCTCCAACACGACGAGCCGAACGTGCTCCGCATCCTGAAGCAGGCCGGCTACCACGTCGCCCATGCGGGCCTGCGCGGCGACACGTTCGCGAACGGCGTCACCCGCGAGAGCACCAGCCGCTTCGGGTTCGCGGTCCGCCCGCAGATGCTCCACGGGCCGTCGCCCTACGGACCCGAGCATCCGATGGCGCGCGCGTTCTACCACGGCCGGCGCGAGACAGACGGTGTCTCCCTCGACTTCGACGAGGCGGTGATCCGCACCGCCGAGCAGTGGCTGGCGGAGGGGCTCCCTGAGCCCTTCGTGCTGTACGTCCCCCTCCTCTTTCCCCACCCGCCGTTCGGCGTCGAGGAGCCGTGGTTCTCGCTGCACCCGCGCGAGCCCATGCCGCCGCCGATCGCCGCGGACCTCTCGGACAAGCCGTCCTACATGCGGGCCATCGCCCTGCGCTACGGCACCGGGCGCCTCTCCCCCGGCGACTGGGCGGAGATCCGGGCCACCTACGCGGGCATGGTCTCCCGGGTCGACGATCAGCTGGGACGGATCCTGCGCGCGGTCGAGGCCGCCGGCACCGCCGACACCACGACCACCCTCTTCTTCACCGACCACGGCGAGTACCTGGGCGACTTCGGCCTCGTCGAGAAGTGGCCGGCGGGGCAGCACGAGAGCCTGCTCCACAACCCCCTCGTCGTGGCCATGCCGAACGGCGGCGCGGGCGCCGTGGCCGACGCCTTCGTCGAGCTCGTCGATCTCGTGCCGACCCTGCTCGAGCTGGCGGACGTCGAGGCGGGCTACTCGCACTTCGGCCGCAGTCTCGTCCCCCTGCTGCGCGACCCGTCGGGGCCCCACCGCAACGCCGCCTTCAGCGAGGGCGGCTTCCGGCTGAACGAGAAGCATCTGTTCGAGCGCGCCGGATTCCCGTACGACCTGAAGGCCGCCATCCAGAACGAGGAGCCGACCACCAACGGGCGCGTGCTGACGATCCGCACCGAGGAGTTCACCTATTGCCATCGGCTCTACGAGCCCGACGAGCTCTACGACCGCGCGGCCGATCCCGAAGAGCGCGTGAACCTCGCCGGCGATCCGGCCCACACCGCGACGGTGACCACGCTCCGGAGCCGGCTCCTCGACTGGATGTGCGAGACCGCAGACGTGATCCCGTGGCAGGCGGACGCCCGCTTCGACACCGAAGGCGCCGTGGAGGCGAGCGCGTAGCCCGGCGAGACCCTCGGCCAGCGGCTTCCTCCTCCGAACAGCAGGTCGAAGGCCGGCCTGGAGTCCCAGCATTCCTGGAAGCGCTCGATCCTGCCGTCCTCGAGCTTCACGAGGAAGAGGGAGTCGTTCAGGTAGGGGCGCTTCGCGGAGCGGGGACGGCGGTCACGCGGGGGCTCCTTCGAATCCGTTCCAGGAGAGCACTTCGCCGAGCGGCTTGCGGCGGGCGGGCTTGAAGTCCGTCCCGATCGTATAGGCGACCGGGAAGAGCCCGGCCTGCATGTAGATCTCGTAGGGGATGCCCAGCAGCTCGGCCATCTCGCGCTCGCGCCACAGGTGACCTGTCGTCCAGGCGCTGCCGAGACCGCGGGCGCGCAACGCCAGCATGAAGCTCCACACGGCCTGCAGGATCGAGCCCCACTGGCTCGCCTGGTAGAAGCTGTTCGTCATGTCGGGCAGCGGCCCCTGGCCGTCGGTGCGCCCGGCGAGGAGCGGCACGACGACCACGGGGCAGCGGTGGAGGTTGTCACGCAGGTGCTGGGTCGAGGACGCGATGCGATCGGCGCCGGGCACGCCGGCTCCCGGGTAGCCCGCGTCACCGAAGGTGTCGATGTAGTCGTCGAGGCCGGCGTTGTAAACGTCGGCGATCTTCGCGACGAGCGCCGGCTCGTCGACGGCGATCCAGCGCCAGCCGTTCATGTTGCCGCCGTTGGGCGCCTGCAGGGCGATCTCCAGACACGCCGAAACCACGCGCCGTTCGACCGGGCGGTCGAAGTCGAGCCGCTTGCGCACGCTGCGGGTCGTGGTGAGGAGCTGGTCGGGGGTGAGCTCGAGCACGGAAGGTCCTCCGGCAGCGAACCTACCATGCCGGCGGGCCACCGATCGTCGTGCTTCTCGGCCTGCGATCGACGTCGACCGGGAGAGAGCCGTCCGGACCGTCCCCGCCCACTCGCCGGGTCTTCCCGCGGGACCCCGAATGGGCCATCCGGCTCATACCCCGGCCCGGGAACGGCCCGTAGCCTGCGGGCCATGCGAATCGACCACACCGTCCGCCTCGGCGTCCGACTCCTTCTGGCCTCGTGCCTGCTCGTGCTTCCCCGGGTTGCCAGCGCCCAGACCCTGGGCGAGCAGCGCACGCTCGTCACCCTCGTGAACTTCGCGAACGACCCAAGGGCGCCCTACACGACCGGCGAGATCGACGCCGAGATCCTGGACGAGACCAACCCCGCGTCGGCCGCCTCCTACGTGCTGGAGGTCTCCTACGGGCTGGCCTGGCTCTCGGGCAGCGTGCAGGGCTGGCTGTCGGCGAGCTACGACGACGCGAGCTGCCTCGTGCGCACCGATTCGGGGACCCAGCGGCTGGTGGACGAGCTCGACCCGCTGATCGACTTCTCGACCGTCGACCGCTGGATCATCGTCATTCCCAACAACCCGAGCTGCGGGTTCGCGGGCTACAGCACCCTGGGCAAGGCGACCTTCGCCTCCGCCGAAGGCAGCGTGCAGCTCTCGCGCATCATCCTGAACGGCCCGGCGACCGCCAACGTCGCCGCACTCACCGCCCACGAGCTGGGTCACAGCTTCGCCGGTCTGCAGCACTCCGCCGACTACGAGTGCGGCGCCGATACCATCGGCACGAGCTGTACGCAGACGGGCACGGACCGCTACGACCGCATGGGGTCCAGCGGCTCGGGCGGGCATTTCACGCCGCCCTGCAAGCAGGCCCTCGGGTGGCTCGGCACCGGGTCGGTCGACGTACCGCCGGCGGGCGGCACCTTCCTGCTCGAGCCCTACGAGACCGTGGGCACGGGCACGAAGGTGCTGCGGATCCCGGTCCAGCGGACCATCGACGACTACCGCGAGGCCGACCACTACTACGTGAGCTACCGCAAGCCCCTGGGCTTCGACGCGGGCTTCCCGGAGCTCGCGACCGACGGCGCCATGCTCCACCTGGGCACCCACTACTTCCCCGAGTTCACCAGCGCGGCGCTGGGCGCCTCCCTGCTGCTCGACGCGAAGCCCGGCGGCGGCGCCCAGGTGGCCGACTCCGCGGACGTGCTGCTCGAGGCAGGGCAGACCTTCACGGACGCCCTTCACGGCGTCCACATCCAGACCCTCGGCATGGTGGGAGACCAGCTCGAGGTCCAGGTCACGATCGACCAGTACTGCGGCAACGGCGTGCGCGACCCCGCCGTCGGCGAGGCCTGTGACGGCGCCGATCTGGGCGGTGCCACCTGCGCGTCGCAGGGCTTCACGAGCGGTGCCCTCGCGTGCTCGTCCGCCTGCGGCTTCGACACCTCGGCCTGCGGGCCGGCCCAGTGCGCGCCGGGCGATACCTTCGACGATGCCAGCGGGCTGTGCACCGCATCGTTCCTGAGCGTGGCGCCCGTCGACATGGGGCTCTACCGGAACGCCTCGACCTGGGCCTACGCGCGCGAGCTCACCACCGCCACCCTGCTCACCGCGAGCCGGGGCTTCCTCGGCGCCGCCCAGAACTTCTCGGGTACCGACCGCTCGATCCTGTGGCGCATGGTCCTGCCCTTCGACACGTCCGCCCTCCCGGACGGGACCGCCATCGACTCGGCCGTCCTTCGCCTGCGCTACGACGCCTTCGGCGCCCCCTACCAGAACACGCATCCAGACTCCGCCGACCAGCTCGTGCTGGTCCAGACCGACGACCCGGAGCCGGCCGTCCGCGATCGCTCGGACTACGGCGCCTTCCCGCCGATCGACGCCCCACCCGAAGGCGCCCCGCGCATCGACGTGAGCGATACGTACGCGCCGCAGGGTGATATCGAGCTCGTGCTGAACGCCACGGGCCTCTCCTGGATCGACGATGCGGGCGTCACCCGGCTGGGCCTGCGCACGGCGTTCGACGTGGACGACGTCACGTTCGCCGCGCCCGAGGAGCTCAGCTTCAAGATCAACCTCGTGCCACCGGATTCCCCCATCGCCGGGCCGCGGCTCGAGGTGCGCTACCAGCCCGTGGCGGTGCCCGAGCCCGGCACGGTGGTGGGGCTGCTCGCCGGAGCCGGCGTGCTCGCGGGGCTGGCACGAAGACGCGGGGCTGGCGTTGCGGACCGTCCCCGTTGGGGCCCCCGAGCCGACTGGCTAGGATCGCCCCGATGGCCAGCGGCGCGGCGCCCCAGCTCACCCCACGGCAGCTCGAAGTTCTCGAGCTGATCGCGAAAGGGCTCACCAACGCGGACATCGCGCGGGTGCTGGGCATCGCCCGCGCGACGGCGAAGAACCACGTCTCTGCCGTCCTGCAGGCCCTCGACGTCGCGAACCGGACCGAGGCCGTGGGGCTCATCGAGCAGCTGAACGTCCGTGACGTCGGCGAGGAGGCGTCCGTGCCCGGGTTCGGCCGACGTCCGGCGATCGCGGTCCTCCCCTTCGACGACTTCGGCGGGGGCGAAGAGCAGCGCCACTTCGCCGACGGCCTGGTGGAGGACCTGATCACGCGCCTGTCCTCCTGGCGCTGGTTTCCCGTAATCGCACGCAATTCGACGTTCGCGTACCGGGAGGACAAGCGGGCGGTGGACGTGGTCCAGCTGGGTCGCGAGCTCGGGGCGCGCTACGTCATCGAGGGAAGCTCCCGGCGCGCCGGCGATCGGGTGCGCGTCACCGCCCAGCTGATCGACGCCGAGAGCGGCAACCACGTCTGGGCCGAGCGATACGACCGCGCCGTGGCCGACGTCTTCGCCATCCAGGACGAGATCGTGGAGACGATCGTGGCGGCGCTGGCGCCGACGCTGGCGCACGTGGAGCGCCTGCGAGCGGCGCGGCTCCCGGCGCCCGACCTCGGCGCCTGGGAGTGCCTGCAGCGGGGACTTCATCACTACTATCGCTTCCTCGAGAGCGAGATCCGCGACAGCCGCGCGCTCTTCGAGCGGGCGCTCCAGCTCGACCCCACCTTCGCGCCGGCCTTCACCGCCATCGCCATGAGCCACACGACCGACGCCATGCTCGGCTACGGCGGCGATCCGGCGGCCTCGATCCGCCTGGCGCTCGATGCGGCGCGAAAGGCCGTGGCACTCGATCCGGTGGATGCGGCGGCGCTGACAGTCCTCGGCGGGCTGCTCGGGCTGCTGCGGCAGCCCGAAGAGTGCCTGCTCACGCTCGAGCGCGCACTCGAGCTGGACCCGAGCTCTGCGCTCGCCAGCTTCGCGTATGGGCTCTCCGTCCTCTCTCTCGAGAACGCGGAGACTGCGCTCGCGTGCTTCCGCCGGGCGCTGCGGCTCTCGCCGCGCGACCCGATGCGGCACGACTTCGAGGGGACCATCGCGATGGCGTGCCACCTCGCGGGTCGTCACGAGGAGGCCATCGCGATGGCTCGCCAGAGCATGGCGAGCGGGGGCGACGCGGGCTTCTCCTACGAGCCGTTGATCGCCGCCTCGCTGGCGCGCCTGGGCCGCGACGAAGAGGCCCGCGCCGCCGCGGCCGAGCTGCACGCGCGCTTCCCCGAAGCCACCCTCGATCCCGTTCGCGTCTTCGCCGCCGACGAGGTGGTGGACTACCTGATCGAGAGCCTCCGGCTGGCCGGCCTGGAGATCTAGCGACTTCGTCGGCCGAACCGGGCCGTCGAGCCTTCGCGCCCGGGAGCGACGAGCGCAAGGGAGAGACCGACTGCCATCAGCAGGGCCGTCGAGGGCTCGGGCAGCAGGAATTCGGCGGGCGACAGCACCGAGCCGTCGATCTTCACCTCGTCGAGGGTGCCCTGGCCGGCGCTCGCGAAGTCCATCAGGACGCCCAGCTCGACGGGCGTCCCCGGCACGATCACCAGCGGCGCGCCATCCGGACCGTCGAAGCTCTGCACCAGCACGCCGTCGAGATAGAAGCGTGCCAGGCCGTTCACTTCCGAGTAGGTGAACGCGTAGTGGCTCCAGTTCGTGTCCATGTTGTCGAGATTGGTCATCTGGAGCGCGGTCGGGGTTCCCGCAACGTCGACGTACCAGGTGAGATCGAGACTGTTCGGATCGGTCAACACGATGCCGTCCGCGCCACCCGTCGTCCAGCGGAAGGGCGTGGCGACGCTCTCCTGGGTGCGCGCCCAGAACTCGATCGAGATGCTGGTCACGGCGAGCTCCGGGTACCAGGCCGCCGCGGCGTTGATGCCGTTCGTGCCGCCCTGGGCGGTGGCACCGACGCTGAAGACGTTCGGATCGCTCGACAGGGGCACCAGCGTCGTCGGCAGGTTCGAGCCGTCGAGCGCCGCCTCGGCCGAGACGAGGGGGGTGCCGAAGGCCAGCTCGTTCGGAACCGAGAGCCCGTTCGGCGTGGGGTCGTCGTCGACCTCCATCCGCCAGTAGGCGATGGGAAGCGCCTGGCTCGCGGGAGCCAGGACGACCGCGCCGAGGCAGCACGCCAGCGCGATTCCGATCGATCGCAAGCCCGTGTTCATGGCCAAGAGGCTCCGTGGCGGGGCGATATGCCCGCCCAACGGAGCTCATCGGCCGTGCTCGATCGACGCTGAAGGACCCCCGCCCCGTGGGCGAGCCAGCGCCCTCCGCGCGGGCTCCCCGACCCGAAGGTGCCGGCGACCTGCCGTGGCCCTGCCGGTCGTCTCGAGACCGGGCGTCGCGGGAGGGCGCCTGGGATAGGATCCCGCCTCACCCGTTCGCGGCCATCCGGTCGCCCGAGGAGGAGGGGACGTGGATTCGAAGACCCGCGCGAGCTCGTGGGTCGCGGGGGCCGCCGCCGCCGCGCTGCTCGGGATGGTCGGCGGGTTCGCGTTCGCGGCCGACACGATCACCGTCGGCCCGGACGCCCGGGCCGACGCCCAGATCGTGCAGGAGGGCCTGTTCGGGATCTCGCTCGGCATCCTGATGCCCTGCGTGCAGGAGCACATGGACGCGGGCGAGGAGGCCGACGTCGCAGAGGGCGCCTGCTTCTGCGAGCACCGCAGCGACATCGACGCGCACCTCGTCCCGATCCGCCAGGTGCTGGCGCGACGACCCGCCTGGAAGGGCAAGGTGCTGGAGATCCGAGCCGGCGACGACACGCTGCACCTCGAGCTCGAGAACGTCGACCGGATCGAGACGAAGATCGCGAGCTGTCCCGGTTCGCCCTGAGCACGAACGATCCGCCCCGTCGACGCCTCGCCGTGCGGGCCGGCTCCGGAGGCCGGGCGGTGGCGCCCGCACGCGAACGCAGCCATCTACGAGCCGAGAGAGGAGAGCAACGCCGTGACGGACCACCTGAAGGACAAAGTCATTCTCGTCACCGGCGCCGGCGGCGGGTTCGGGCGCCTGGTGGCGCAGAAGACGGCTGCGCGCGGGGCGCTCGTCGTGGCCGCGGACGTGGACGATGTGGCCCTGGCCACCACGCGCGAGGACATCGAGAACGCCGGGGGAGCCGTGGAAGCGGTTCGCGCCGACGTATCGCGGCTGGCCGACATGCAGGCGGCAGCCGGCGCCGCCGTCGCGCGTTTCGGCGCCATCGACGTGCTGGTGAACAACGCAGGCGTGATGCCCCTGGCCTTCTACGCGGACCACGCCGTCGCCGCCGAGGCGTGGGATCGCTGCATCGACGTCAACGTGAAGGGCGTGCTCCACGGAATCGTCGCGGTGTACGACCAGATGATCGCCCAGGGACGCGGGCACGTCGTCAACCTGTCCTCGATCTACGGCAACTACCCGCTCGCCGGCGCCGCCGTGTACGGCGCCACCAAGGCGGCGGTCAACTTCCTGTCCGAGGCGCTTCGGCAGGAGTCCCAGGGCCGCATCAAGGTCACGACGATCCGGCCGACCGGTGTGCCGGGCACGGGACTCGGAGCGGGCGTCCTCAATCCGGATGCGATCGGGGGAATCCTCGGGGGCCAGACGGAGTCCTTCGTGCAGACTCTCACGCAGACCATGACGGGAGAGGCGCGCCCCGAGCTCACGGATCCCGAGCAGATCGCCTACTACTCGCTCGCGCCCGAGATCCTCGCCGATCAGGTCGTGTTCGCCATCGACCAGCCCTGGGGCGTCTCGATCAGCGACCTGACGGTGCGGGCGTCGGGCGACGCGTACATGGTCTAGCGAAGAGGGTCGGGCCGTCGACCTCAGCCGGAAGCCGAGCGGGGCCCCGCGAAGTACCAGATGGCGAGCCCCAGCACCGGCAGCACGACGACCAGAACCACCCACAGCGCCTTGGTGCCGGTCGACTCCCGGCTCTGGACCACGTTGACGACGGCCCAGACGTCGGCGAGCAGGATGATCAGCCCCAACAGTCCTTGGATCATGGCTCATCCCTCCCTCGATCGTGGCGCCGCGACCGCGCCGCGGCAGCACCGCCAGCATACACGAAGATGCTCTTCGCTCAGTAGCTGCGGGGCAGCTCGAGCACGTGCTCCGAGAGAAAGTTCCGCACCATCTCGTTCGAGATGGGGGCGATGCGCGCGAGCCGTGCCTCGCGCCAGTAGCGCTCGACGTGGAACTCCCGCGCGTATCCAAACCCCCCGAACACCTGCAGCGCGCGGTCGCAGGCCGTGAAGGCCGCCTCGCTACACCGTAGCTTCGCCATGTTGGCGAGGGCGCCCGCGGGCTGCCCGCTGTCGTAGGCCCAGGCCGCCTTCTGCCACAGCAGGTCCGCGGCCTCGAGCTCGGACAGCGACTCGGCCAGCGGGTGGGCAATCGCCTGGTTCTGGCCGATGGGACGGTCGAAGACGATGCGGTCGCGCGCGTAGCGGGTGGCCACCTCGATCGCGCGGCGACCGATCCCCACCGCCTCGGCGGCGATCACGATCCGCTCCGGATTCAGACCGTCGAGCAGGTGGTAGAAGCCGCGGCCCACCTCGCCAACCACGTCGTTCACGGACACCGGCAGGTCTTCGATGTACACCTCGTTCGAGTTGACCGCGTTGCGTCCCAGCTTGGGGATCTCGCGGATCTCGCAGTAGTCGCGGTCGAGGTCCGCCAGGAAGAGCGTCATCCCCTGGAGCGGCCGGGCGCACTCCTCGCGCAGCGTCGTGCGGGCGAGCAGCAGGATCTTCTGGGCCTGCTGCGCCTTGGTGTTCCACACCTTCTTGCCGCTCACGAGGAAGCGATCGCCGTCCCGGCGCGCGAACGTGCGGATGCGGCTCGTGTCCGTGCCGGCGTCGTCCTCCGTCACGCCGAAGGAGACGTGCAGCTCCCCCGAAGCCGTGGGCGGGAGCGTTCGCTGCTTGAGCTCGTCCGAGCCGTGGTGGATGACCGGCGCCATGCCGAAGATCGAGATGTGCAGCGTCGAGGCGGCGTTCTGCGCCCCGGCGCTGTGGGCGGCGGCGCCCAGGAGCATGCCGGCGTGGAGCGTCCCGAGGCCGGCGCCCCCGTACTGCTCGGGCACCAGGATGCCCAACCAGCCCTGCTCCGCGAAGGCGTTGTAGAAGTCCCAGGGAAACTCGTGCTGCTCGTCCCGCCGGGACCAGTAGTCGTCGTCGAAGCGGGAGGCGATGCGGGCGCTCTCGTCGCGGATGGCCTGAAGCTCTTCGTCGAGCGCAAAATCCATGGGTTCCTCCGCTTTGGTGCCGCCGTTGCGGCGTCCCGGACCTTCGGCCAGGGTAGCGACCTCCCCGCTCGGAGGTCGCGAGCAGTCCCGAAGGAAGGCGCTTCGCGTCACGTTCGGGGGGCTTCCCTCGTGTAGACTGAGCGTGACGCGGTCGCAAGTCGCCCTTCGGGAGAGCCTCGGTGATCGAGTACGACACGCGGCGATGGCTGCGAATCCTGTTTCGGTTCCACGGGTCGGTGCTGCCGCGGATCGCGGTGCGGGTCCTGCTCGTGACCGCCGTGGCCGCCCTCCTCACCTGGGCGAAGCTCCGGCTCGGCTGGAACCCGCCCGTGTCGCGCACCCTGCATGCGATCGTGGGCGTGGCGCTGGGGCTGCTTCTGGTATTCCGTACGAACGCCTCCTACGACCGCTTCTGGGAGGGACGGATCCTGATCGGCGCCATGGTCAACAACACGCGCGACATCGCGCGCCAGACGGCCAGCTATCTCGACCACTCTGCGCCGGAGATGCGTGAACGCATCGGCCACTACATCATCGCGCTCTTCGCCACCATCCGGCGCTCGCTGCGTCGCGAGCGCGAGGCGCCCGAGCTCGCCGATCTTCTGAACGACGAAGAGCGGGAGCAGCTCACCCATGCCAGCGCACCTCCCTTGCTGGTGGCGCGGTGGCTCTCCGACTGTTACGCGGCGGAGGCCCGGGCGGGGCGCCTCTCGGAGCAGCGCGTTCGCATGATCGACTGCCAGGTGAGCGATCTCATCGACCTCTGGGGCGGGGCCGAACGAATCATGAAGACCCCGATTCCCTTCGCCTACGCGCAGCACATCAAGGGCTTCCTCTCGATCTTCTGCCTCACCGCGCCGCTGGCCCTGCTCGAAACCATGGGCTGGTATACGCCGCTGGGCGCCGCCATCGTCGCCTACGGGCTCTACGGAATCGAGGAGATCGGCATCGAGATCGAGGAGCCCTTCGGCTACGACACCAACGATCTCCCGATGGACGGCATCGGGGAGACCATCGCCCGCAACGTGTCCGACATCCTCGGGCTGCAAGCGGAACGCGTCGTGCCCGAGCCCCAGAGCGGCCTCGCCGGGGTCTACAGATAGTCGAACGCGTCGCCTGGCGATCGGCTGCGCGGGGTTCGACCGCGCGGGTCAGGCCTCGGAGCCCGCCAGCTCCTCGACGATCAGCTCCGCGACCCTGCCGGGGATCTCCATGGGCAGGAAGTGCGTGCGATCCGCGAAGTAGATCTCGCGACCCCGTCGAAACTCCGTCACGAGGCCCGGCCAGGTCGGCGACGACGAGAAGTCCATCACGTCCCGGTCCGGGGCGGGGAGCTTCGCGCGCAGGATCAGCACGGGCAGATCGATCGCCTGGATGCTGTCGTGCACCCCCGCATTCGTCCGGCTGGCCATGTAGATGCTGGCTTCGATCTCGGGCGGGCAGGCGAGCTCGAAGCCCTCGCCTCCTTCGACGGGCAGGAGCCCGAAGTCGCAGTAGGCGCGAAGCGCCTCGGGGTGGAACACCCGATACGGGACCCGATCGCGAAACCGCTCGATCATGGCCTCGGGCGACTCGAAGTAGCGCTTGCGCTTCGCGGTGGGATGCGGCTCGCCGTCCGAGATCACCCATCCGCCTTCTCCGTAGTCTCCCGGGGCGGCGATCACCGGGTCGATCAGCACGAGGCTTCGGAAGCGAGAGGGCTCGGCCGCCGCGGCGTCCACCATGGCGTGCCCACCCATGGAGTGGCCGACGCCCACGACCTCGGACAGGTCGAGCGCGCGGACGAAAGCGGCCAGATCGTGCCCGAAGACGTCCCAATGGGTGATCGCGACCTTCTCGCTGCGGCCGTGGCTGCGCTGATCCACCGCGATCACGTGCCGCCTTCCGAGGCGCCGAACCACCGGATCCCAGCAGCGCGCGTGGAAGCCCGTGGCGTGCGCGAGCAGAAGCGTGGGCCCCGTGCCGCGGTACGCGCTTCCCCACTCGAACCAAGCAAGCTCGATGCCGTTCGCCCGGACGCGATGCTCGGTAGGCGCTTCGCCGGTCTCGCCCCGCTCCCCTTCGGACATCCCGGCGACGTTCACGGCTCGAATGCCTCGAATGCATCCCGGTAGTCGGGATGCCAGCGCGAAGAGGAGGGTGGACGGTTCTCGGCGATGTCATGGCGCCCCGAGGATTCGCTTGCGATCCATCTCGGGCGTCACGTCGTCGTCGGCAGGCAGGATACAGAAATCTCCGCGTCGAGGGATTCGGGCCGTCGCACCCGGCTCGAGGGACCTTCCTCCGCGATCGCGCGAGCCGGGCCAGCGTGCTGCGGCACGCGGGAAGCGCGCTGAATGATGCATTGGGACTAGAAGCCGGAGTCGGCCGCGGCCGCCGCGGTGTACTGGGCGAGCGCGCGGAAGTAGGCGGCCTGGGTCTCGATCAGGAACCGGTCGGCGTCCGCGGCCTGCAGCTCGCGAATGTTGATGTCGATCAGGTTGCTCTTGCCGAGCAGCAGCATGCGCTCTTCGGCATGCTCCAGCTGCCGCGCCAGCTCCAGGTTACGCCGCGCCTCGAGGGTCTGGGCGTAGGCCGCCTGCAGCTCGGCCATCGCCTGGCGGATCTCCGCCCCGATGCGGTCGCGGGCGAAGCGCTGCTGGATCTCGAGCCGGGAGAGCTTCGCTCGCGCCGATTGCATGCGCCCGCGCGCCTCGCGGCGCTGGACCGGCAGCTCGAAGCGGAGCAGCGCCTTCACCTCCGTGTCGCCCCGGGCATCGCGCGACAGGGAGCCCTCGCTCGAGAGGCCCTCGACCGGGGAGCCGTAGTCCTGGGAGCCCTCGAGACGCAGGTCGATCGCGGGCAACGCCTCGTTCTGCGCAAGCTGGAAGTCGACCCGCGCCCGGTCGAGGGCCAGCTCGAACGTCTCGAGCAGCGGATGGGATTGCGCCGCCCGCTGGAGATCCCGTGCGAGCCGCTCTCCGCTCGGCTCTGCCTCCAGCGGGAAGTCCGTCGGGAGCCGTTCGGCGGCGACGATGACGGGTGCCCCGGCCGCGTCGCGAAGGAAGAGGGAGAGCTGGATCGCGGCCTGCTGCGCGTCGCGTTGGGCGCCGCGCAGCCGGATCCGACGATCGACGATCAGCCGCTCGTTGTCGGCCAGATCGATCGAAGGCACGAGCCCGCGCGAGACCCGCCCCTCGAGCTGCTGCTGGCGGGCCTCGGCAATCGCCAGCAGTCGCTCGCCGACACCCACCCCGAGTCCAGCGGCAACCCATTCCCAATAGACCAGGCTGGCCTGCCGGCGGAAGTCGATGCGACGCAGCTCGATCTCGGGCGCGAAGCGCGCCAGGTCGAGCTCGGCCTGCTCGATGTCGGCGCGCGGCTCGTCGATCGAGCCGCCCCGCAGCAACGGAACCTCGAGCCCGATCCGGGCCTCGCCCGACCGGTCCGTCTGGCGCCCTCCGTCGTAGGACGGGAAGTCGCCCCGGCCGATCCGGTAGCCACCGTAGAGCCGCGCCCCCCAGAGCCGGGTGGGCTGCTCGACCCGCGCCTCGCCCGCGTAGCTCTCGTAGTAGCCCGCAGGCCGGAGGTCTCCGAGAGCGACGAGGCGGGTGTCGAAGCGTCCCTCGGCGGCCATCAGGTCCCCGATCGCCGCTTCGCGCTCGGCCTCGGCGGCCTCGAGCAGCGGATAGTGCCGGTCGACGGCCACCAGCACGTCGCCGAGCGCCAGCGGGGGCTCCTCCGCAAGAGCCGCCGGAGCCGAAAGCGCGACGAGCAGTGCCGCCGGGGCAAGCAATCGACGCATCATCCACCGGCCCCCTTCGTCGGATTCGTCCCCGCGTCGCCGGCCTTCATGGCGACGGCGGGCGGGAAGCCGTTCGCCTGGCGCCAGAGCTCGTACCCCAGGGTCACGCGATCGAGCAGCACGAAGCCCTTCGCGCGCACGCCCTGGCGCAGGTAGCGCGCCTCGGGCCAGGGCACGTCGTTCTCGTCCGGAACCACGACCAGGCGAAAGCGCCCGGTGCCGTCGTCGCTCTTGTCGACCAGGGCGACTCGGCCGCCGAAGGTGCCGACCGCCACCGAGGGCCAGCCCGAGAACTGGACCGCCGGCCAGCCCTCGAACTGAAGGCGAACCGAGCGACCGACGTCGATCAACGGAACGTCGTTGCCGTCCACCCAGAGCTCGACCGCCCGGCTCTCGGTCTCGGGAATGAGCTGCAGGAGCGGATCGCCGGCCCGCACCAGCTCCGCACCCGGACTCGCGAACAGCCGGAAGACGGTGCCGGCTCGAGGCGCCTTGATCAGCTGTGTGTTCTGCTGGGCGATGCGTGAGTCGAGCGCCGTGAGCCGCTCCTGGAGTGCCGACACCTCGACCTCGGCCGATTCGCGCGACGCGCGTCCCGACTCGATGCGCGCGTTCGCCTCGGCGCGCACGCGCCCGAGATCGGCCTTCTTCGCCTCCCGGTCGTGCTGCGCGGCCGCCAGCGCCTGGCGAGCCTGCTCGACGCGCGCCTCCGCCTCCCGGAAGTTGCGCTCGGCGACCTCGAACTCGAGACCGGAGGCGAGACCCTCCTGAACCAGCTCGCGATGCCGTTCGAAGTTGAGCCTCGCCTGCTGGTAGGCGGCCTGGGTGGCGGCGAGCCCGAAGCGTGCGGACTCCGCCGCGGCCCGCGCGACGTCGAGACCGCGCTCGGCACCCTGCGCGCCGAGGTCGCGAGCGCCGGACAGCGCCTCCACCTGGTCGTCCAGGACCGCGACCTTCGAGCGTGCCGCGGCGAGCTGGGACTCGAGCGCCGCGCGCTGCTCCTCGAGCCGTCGGAGGATCGAGGGGTCGTTGTCGACGATCTCGAGGATGCGGTCCCCCTGCTCCACGTGCGAGCCCTCGATCACCCAGGCCTTGTCGATGCGGCCGCTCACCGGCGCCGCGAGGGTCTGCATCCGGTCGAACGCGTCGAAGGCGACGACGCGTCCGACTCCAGGCACGTTCTGCTGCCAGGGAGCCCCGACCAGGACCGCGACGGCGGCGAGCATCAGTCCGCCCAGTACCGCGCTGAAGACCCGGAGCCCGCGCGGACCTTCCACGAGCTGCAGGGCCGTGATCTCGTGGCGCGGAGTCGCCAGCTCGCTCAGCACGGTGCGATTCCGCCGGCGGGAGACGGAGCCTTCACGTCGTTGCCGTGTGGAAGCTCGACGACGCGCGTACATCGTTCGCGCACGTCGGACCTCTCCGAGCTCACCAGGATCGTCCACGGCGCGTCGGGCGCGAAGACCGTGTCGAGCGTGCGAGCACGTGCGGGCCCCTCGATCTGGACGAACGCGTCGTCCAGCAGCAGCAGGCGGGGACGCGCCACGATGGCCCGCGCGAGCATGATGGCCGCGATCAGACCGTCCGAGAGGGGGGCGCCGTCGGTCGCGAGCATCGTACGCAGCCCGTCGGGCAGCGCCCGGATCCGGTCCAGCACCCCCAGGCGCTCCAGGGCGTCATCGACCACCGCCGTGGAGAGTCCCGGCTCGGTGACCCGGATGTTGTCGAGCACGCTGCCGGCGAAGATCTCGGGGGCGTGCACATAGACCACGAGATCGCGCAGCTCGTCGAGAAGCAGATCGCGGGTGTCCTGACCGTCGATCGCGATGAATCCGGCCTGCGGCTGTCGAAGGCCCTGGACGAGCTCGAACAGGGTGGTACGGCCCGCGCCGGCCGGACCCCTGACCAGCAGCCTGTCTCCCGGCTCGACCTTCAGGGACAGGCCGGACAGAACCCGACGGGATCCGTACCCGAAGTCGAGATCCCGCAGCTCCATCCCCGCCGGTCCGCGGCGCGCGACGGGTCGGCCCCCGCTCTCGCGCTCGAGCGGCAGGTCGAAGAGCACGCCCAGCTTGTCCACCGCGGCCAGCAGGTCGTAGAAGCTCTCGAGCTGCTTCCCCAGCTTCGCCACGGCAGAGACGATGGCCGTGAGGATCAGCTCCGAGGCGACGAGCTGCCCGAGGGTGAGCTGGCCGGCCACCACGAGCCCGCCGCCCAGGGCGAGGAGCGCAGTGCCCGCCAACACCTGGAGACCGAGCGAGCCGGAGAGCTGACGCAGCACGATGCGATAGTGGCGGCGGCGGGCGCCCACCCAAGCCGAGGCGAGGCGGTCGACGCGCTCGGCGGCGTACTGCCTGCCGCCCGGATCACGGAAGGCCCCCGGGTGTCGCGCCAGCTCCTCCATCCATCCGACCACGGCGTACTTCGTGCTGGACTCGCCGATCGCGGTGTCCACCGCGCCCCGACCGAATACCAGCAGCACCACCGCGATCCCGGCCACCAACAGGATGCTGAAGCCCAGCATCAGGGGGTGATAGAAGGACAGCACCACGAGACCGACGACCGTCTGGAGCACGACCGTCGTGCCCTCGAGCAGGAGCGTTGCACCGGTCTTCTGCACGGTGAAGACGTCGAAGATGCGGTTCACGAGCTCGGGCCCGTGCTTCGTGTCGAAGGCGCCGAGATCGACGCGCGGGATACGCTCGGCGAGATCCATCGCCACTCGGACGAAGACCCGACGCTGGATCTTCTCCGCCGTGTAGGCCTGGAGCACAGAGAGCAGCGCCGAGAAGGCCAGCCCGCCGAAGAGCAGCAGCGCGAGCACGACGACGGGCTGCACGAGACCACCGAAGGCCACCGAGTTCACGAGCTGCTGGACTGCGATCGGTGTCGCGAGGGTGAGCGCCCCGATCAGGATCGCATACAGGACGATCGACGAGACGTCGGTACGATCGGGCTTCACCAGTCCGACCAGCCGGGTCAACGGCGGGAGTCGCCGCCCGCCGGGCCTGGGCTTGCTGGCCTCCCAGACCGGTCGCCGGGGTTCCACGAGCATCCAGGGCATCGCCGTGTCGGGCCCAGGCCCACCGATCCGCGTCGCGAGCTGGCGCGCGTCCAGCCAGCGCTCGCTTCCGTCCTGAGCCACCGCGAGCACGCGCCCACGCACCCGCTCCAGGAGCGCGAGCCAGCCCGGCCCGCCCGACCGCGCGACGTGACACACCAGCGGCGTCCGGACGCCGGCGGCCCCAAGAGCCTCGCGCGGCGAGAGGAAGACCGCACGCAGCCGCAGGGCGTGGTGGGCGCAGCCCTGCTCGAGCACCTCCTGCCAGCAGGACGGCTCGTCGACGCTGCGGGGCGGGGGCGCCCCTTCGTCGAGACCCGGCAACAGGCCGGCGCCGGTGGCCTCGACCACGCGCGCGAGCCACCTCGACGGCACGCCCTCGGGGATCGACCCGCGGGCATCGAGCTCGAAGCTGCCGGAATCCCGGGAAGAAGTGAAGGCCAATTCGGTCTCCACTCGCAGTGTAGCGGGGCCCCGCGCATCGAAAGGGCGATCGCGACCGCCGCCGACGCCGACCGGGCCTCGGGGTGGCTGGACCACCACGTCCGGGTGGGTCTAGAATGCCCGGCTTCGACCCCCAACCCGCGTTCTGGAGCCTTCGATGACCGCACCGTGGATCACCTACCGCCCCGAGCTGAAGGTGCTCGACTGCACCGTCCGCGACGGCGGTCTGATCAACGACCACCTGTTCGACGACGCCCTCGTCAAGGCCGTCTACCAGACCTGCCTCGACGCCGGCATCGACTACATGGAGCTCGGCTACAAGGGCTCGAAGAAGCTCTTCGCCCCGACGAAGTTCGGCGACTGGAAGTTCTGCGACGAGGACGACCATGCGCCGCATCGTCGGCGACAACGACACGCCGCTCAAGCTCTCGGCCATGGCCGACGCCGAGAAGACCGACTACCACACCGACATCCTGCCCAAGAAGGACAGCGTCCTCGACCTGATCCGGGTGGCCACCTACGTCCACCAGCTCCCCGTGGCCGTGGACATGATCAACGACGCCCACCAGAAGGGCTACGAGGTGGCCTGCAACATCATGGCGATCTCGATCGTCCAGGACGCCGAGATCGACCAGGCCCTCGAGGTGCTGCGCGGACACGCCCGCCAGCACGGTCGTCGTGGTCGACAGCTTCGGCTCGCTCTACGGCGAGCAGGTGGCGCGCCTCGTCGACCGCTACCGCAAGGCGCTCGAGGGCACCGGCAAGGAGGTGGGCATCCACGCCCACAACAACCAGCAGCTCGCCTTCGCCAACACCATCGAGGCCGATCATCCACGGCGCCAACCGCGTGGACGCCACCGCCATGGGCATGGGCCGCGGCGCCGGCAACTGCCCGATGGAGCTGCTGATCGGCTTCCTGCGCAACCCGGCCTACCGGGTGCGCCCCGTCTACCAGCTGCTGCAGGACCACATGGTGGGGCTGCGCGAGAAGCACGAGTGGGGAGCCCTGGTGCCGTACAACATCACCGGCCAGCTCAACCAGCACCCGCGCTCGGCGATCTCGGTCCTCGAGGAAGACGAGAAGTACGACTTCGTGGGCTTCTACGACAAGCTCGTCTCCGATCTCTGATCGGCGCTCGGCGCAGACCGCCGATGCCGTCGACCGCCGCCGAGAACGCGGAGAGACGCTCGCAGGAATGGCCGGGGCGCACGTCCCCGGCCATTCTCCGTTCCGGAGCCCCCTTTTCCGCAACATCCGGCCGCGAGGTGCCACTTCACGAGGGAGCCGGGCACGACGCCCGGCGGCCGTGGAGCTTCGCATGCACACCGGAATCCTCGGGGCGCGGCGGGTCCTCCGGGGGGCGCTGCTCGCCTGGGGGGCGACGCTCGTCGTCGGCCTGCTCGCCGCCTCGCCGGCGTTCGCGCTGACCATCGACGACGTCACCCCGCTCTTCTTCGACGGCCCGGGAGGCCAGGGCTTCGCGCCCGCGTCGGTGGCGGCGATCGGTCGCACGCCCGACGCGACGGCCACGCCGGCCGACCTCTTCCTGGCCGCCGGGGGACCCACCTCGGGCGCACCGGTGGTCGTCGTCTCCCAGGTGATCTCGCAGATCCAGCAGCTGCCGAGCGTCGCCACTCCCGAGGACCCGGCCATCGTCGATTCCACCTGGACCCTCCGGAACGCGAGCGGTGGCCCCCTGCTGGCCCCGCTGCTGCTCTTCACGGTGCTCGACCCCCTGGACACCTACCCGGGCGATCCGGCGATCGGGCTCGACGCCGACCTGCTGCGCCTGCTCGCCTACTCGGCCGGCGGTACGGACTACGTGTACGGCGCAGCCGCCCTGCCCGATCTCGCGGACGGCGAGTCGGCCGAGATCCTGGTGCGCTACGTGGTGGCCGGACCGCTGGTGGTGCAGGACGCCTCGGAGCTGCTGGCGCCGCTCGGGCTGGCGGTGGCCGCGTCCTACACGTCGGTGCCGGAGCCGTCCACGGGGCTGCTGCTGGGCGGCGCCCTGGCCGGGCTCGCCGCCGCGGAACGCAGGCGCGAGCGGGCGCGCGGAGCCCGAGCATGAGACGGAGTGCCGCTTGTCCCGAGCGCCGAGATTCCGAGCCAGCCCCCGCCGCCGTCGTGCTGCCGGGGTGATCGTCGCGCTCGCACTGCTGCTCGGGGGCGGAGTCGCCGCGGCGCCGCCGCCGGACGCCGCCGCGCACGACCTCGGCATTCGCCTGGCCCGGGAAGGCCGCTGCGAGGCCGCGCTCCCCGAGCTGGCGAAGGCGCGCGCCGCCGATCCTGCCGACGCCGCGGTGAGCCTCGTCGCGGGAGAGTGTCTGCTCCGGCTGCAGCGCTACGACCAGGCGCTCGAGGCCCTCGAGCAGGCCGCGCGCGGGAGCACCGGAGCTCCCGGGCCTCGACGTCTCGCTGGCCATGGTGCACTACCACGCTGGGCCATCCGGCCGACGCCCGGGCGGCGTTGGACCGGGCGGAGGCCCGCGATCCCGACCGGGCGTCGGTGCAGCTGTATCGCGGTCTGCTGCTGCTCGACGACGCCGAGACCGAGGCCGGCGTGGCGGCCCTGGAGCGCGCCCGCGGTCTCGACCCCGACTACGCCGAGCCCGTCTCGTCCTTCTATCAGGGGCTCGCGCTGGAACGCATCGACGAGCGCGAACGCGCCCGCACCGCACTGACGCGGGTCGTCCAGCAGTGGCCCGACACGGCGTGGGCCGAGGAGGCGAGCCGCGCCCTCGCCCGTCTCGACGCGCCCCGGCACCCCTGGTGGCTGAAGGCCAGCCTGGGAGCCGAGTACGACTCGAACGTGGTGCTGCGGGGGTCCGGCGTCCCGCTGCCCGACGACATCAGCGACGAGGGCGACTGGCGCGGTGTGTGGACCCTGTCGGCCGGCGCCGTGCTGTTCCAGAGCGAAGCCTGGACGGCGGGCCTGATGGCCGGCTACTACGGCACCAAGCAGGATCGGGTGGACCAGTACGACACCCAGTATCCCACGGTGTCCCTGTGGCTCGACCATCCCTTCACGGACGACACCGTCGGCCGCCTCCGCTACGAGTTCGGATACGCGTGGGTGGACGGCGACCCCTACCTGGCCGAGCACGTCTTCGAAGGCCAGCTCTTCCGCGCCTTTCGGAGTGCCGGACGCACGCGTCTCTCCCTGCGCTACCAACGCGACGACTTCCGCTTCGACACCTTCGACGTGCCCGGCGGCGACGGCACCCCCGGCGACCCATGTCCCCCGGTGCCGGGCTTCGGGCTGCCGGTGGAGTGCGGCCCGCCCGGCCTCGACGAGGGCACCGCGCGCAACCGCGACGGCTGGGAGGTCGCGGCCGGCGTCCGCCACGACGTGTCGCTCCCCGCCCTGCCCGGCCTCTCCGCCCCCGGGTGCATGGGCGGGCTACGAGTACGCGTGGTACGACGCGCGCGGGCGCGAGTACTCGTTCCAGCAGCACGCCCTCCGCTGGGGCATCTCGGCGGTGCTGCCCTACGAGGTGACCCTCGAGGCGGAGGCCGGCTTCGCCTATCGCCCCTACCGCCATCCCTCGACGTTCCCCGATCCGCCCACCGGCAACAACCAGGAGTATCCCCTCGCCGGCACCGACCGGCGCGAGCACGAGTGGACGGTGGGGGCCTCGCTGGGCCGCGCGCTCGGCGAGCATCTGCGCCTCTCCCTCGACTGGAGCTACGATCACAACGAGTCCACCGCCGCGGTCTTCGACTACCACCGCCACGTCGTGGGCCTTCACCTGCAGGGGAGCCTGGGCGAGTGAGCGCTTCGACGAAGATCCTCTTGCTGGCGGCGCTCGTCGCGGCGTGTCCCCTGGCCGCCGCGCGCGCGGACGACGCCGAGGCCAGCGCCCGCGCCACCGAGGCGGCTCGGGCCCGGCTCGCGCCGCCCGGCGAGTGCGCCAGGCCCCGGGCGCTGGAGCGCGGCAGCGATCCCACGGACTTCGACATCAGCGGCCCGCCGGCCCTGCGCTTCGTTCCCGTCCAGGTGGCCGCGGGCCTGGGAGCCGGCGCGGCGCCGCTGCCGATCCCATCGCTGCCGGCGCCGCCCACACCCCAGCTCTGCGACCATCCCGGCGACTGCTCGTCCACCCGGGGACCGGCCTTCGTCGAGCCCGAGCCGGTGCCGAGCCTGCCGCCCGGGCTGCCGGGCGCCCGCCCCTGACACTCGGCCCCCTCACGCCCGACCCCCTGACGCCCGACCCGCTGGCACCCGACCCCCTGACACTCGACCCCCTGGCACTCGACCCGCCTGGGCCACCCCGAGGGGGGCCACGAGAGAACGTCGAATCCCGACACCGGAGCCCGGTCGGGCGCGACTGACCCCATGGACCTGCGGCGGGCCTTCCCCGCCCGCCGCACACTGGCACCCGAGAGCGAGGGACATGCCGTGAGTGACACCGACGCCGACGATCGCGAGCGCGTCGCGCGGATCGCGCGGAGCCAGGACGTCGCCGCCCACCGGGCCCTGTTCGACCGCTACTACCGTCGCGTGTTCGGCATGGTACGGCGAAGGCTCGGGGACGACTCCCTGGCCGAGGAGGTGGTGGCGGACGTGTTCTTCGAGATCTGGCGCAGCGCCGACGCCTTCCGCGGCGAGTCCCTGGTCTCGACCTGGATCTTCGGAATCGCGCACTTCAAGACCCTGAGCGCCGTGCGCCATCGCAGCAGCAAGCGGATCGCTTCGGTGGTCCCGACCAACGTCGAGACGCTGCACCAGTTCGCCGGCGACGGAACGCCCGCCGACGAGCTCGTGTCCCGGGAGGCGGTGCGCGAGGCGCTGCGCGCCATCGAGCGGCTGCCCGAGAGCCAGCGACAGGTGATGGAGCTCTCGATCCTCGAGGGCTGGAGCTACACGGAGATCGCCGAACACCTCGGTGTGTCGGAAAACACGGTCAAGACCCGGGTCTCCCGCGCGCGGGCCCGCCTGCGCACGAGCAGCTCCAGCGCGCTTCCGGGACGACGCCCATGAGCCCCGAACGAACCGTGCCGCCCCCGCCCGACTGCCCGCAGGACGTGCTCGGCTGGATTCCCTGGTACCCCGACGGTCTCGAGGAGGCGCAACGAGGCGCCGTGGAGGCCCACGCTGCCGGCTGCGAAGCCTGTCGTCACGAGATCGGCTTCCTCCAGGGCCAGGAAGAGCCGAGCGCTCCGGCACCGGATCCCGAACGGGTCTACGCCCGGGTGCTGGCCCGCATGGAATCGAGCCGTACCGACGGCGGCGTGCGCCACGAGGGCGAGCCGACGGCCGGCGAGCCAGCGCGGGACGCGCGGCACGAGGCCCGGACGCCCCGGCACACCCGGGGCTGGCGCCGGATCGAGCCCGTGCGCGCAGCGGCCCTGGCCGCGTCCGTGCTGCTGGCCCTGGTGGCCGGCGTGCTGCTGGGTCCGGTGCTGCGCGGCGAGCGGGCGACACCGCCCGTCTACCGAACGGCGAGCGACACCGGCCCGCCGACGGCCGCCGCCGGGAGCCCGGACGCCGTGCGGCTGGACGTGGTCTTCCGCGGGGACGCCCGGGCCGCCCAGATCCAGCAGGCGCTGCGGGTCATCGGGGCGCGCATCACGAGCGGTCCGAGCCAGCTCGGGGTATACCGGTTGGAGCTCGGCGCGGGAGTCGACGTCGCCGCCGCGAAGAAGCTGTTGACGGGGGATCGCGACGGTGTACCCGGAGTTGCGAGCTTCGCAGAGGAAGCGCTCCGCCCGCCGGGCGCGGCGGAAGAGGCGCTCCGCCCCTGAGGGTGCGGATCGCGCGCGTAGCGCGGCGCTTGCCCTCCTCCCTCTTCTCTCTGCGCTGGCTCGCTCGAATCGCCTGCTCTCGACCCGGTTCGTCTCCTCCGTGCTGGTGGCGAGCTCCGCCCTTCGTTGAGTCGCCGTCGCGACGCTCGTGCTCGCCGGGTCGGCTCTGCGCTGTGGGTGCCCGGGCCCGCCCGGGCGGTTCCTCCCCAGGACGCCGCCGAGCCGGGCTGCGGTCCCTTCGACGCACGACGCCGCTTCGCGCAGCTCGGTCCGTCCCAGGAGCCCGGCATCGCGCCCGCCTCGCCGAGCACCGCGAACGCGCCGGTACGTCCCGGACGGCGGACAGATCGTCAGCCTGCCCGGGCGCGGCAGCGACGTGCCTCCGAGCCAGGTCGCGGGCGAGGCGATCCTCGCCCTGCCCAAGGGTCCCGACGGCAAGCTGCCCGAGGACTTCGAGCTGTCGCCACATGCGCGCGTCGCAGAGTCGTTCTTCAGCCCGGTGCTGTGCGCCACCCTGGCGCGCATCACCGGCCGCGAGGAGGACCGGCCGGAAGACCTCGTCCCCAAGCTGCCCGACACGGCGGCCCTGGTGCCGAACCACATCTACCGCACCGCCGACGCGGAGATCCGTTCCTGCCGATCCGCCGGCACGCAGGCGCGCCGGGCGTCGCCGAAGCCGCGGCGCCGCGGCCCGATCCCTATCGCGACCTGCAGTGGGGCTCGACGTGGCGCGGGTCGAGCAGGCGCAGAGCGTCTCCCGGGGCGCCGGCGTGCGCGTCGCGATCCTCGACTCGGCCCCGCAGACGGACCACCGGGATCTCGGCCCGATCGAGTCGCGCGCGTCGAGGACGGGCCGGGGGATGCGCCGGGCGCCCACGGCACGCTGGTCACGGGCATCGTCGACGCCGTCACGGACAACGGCTTCGGCATCGCCGGCCTCGCGCCGGCCGCTCAGATCGTGGCCGTCCCCGTGTGCACGCCCGAAGGCGCGTCGGCCAGCGACGCATGCCCCCTCTTCACGGTGCTGCGCGGCCTCGACCGCGCCTGGGAGGCGAAGGCCTCGCTCGTGAACCTGTCGATCGTGGGGCCGGAGAACCCGCTGCTCGCGCGCGGCATGGAACGCCTGGACGTGCTCGGCGTCGCTCGTCGTGGCGGCCGCAGGCAACGAGGCAACCCGACGAGCCTCGCTACCCTGCCGCCTATCCCTCCGTGATCGGCGTGGGGGCGATGGATCGGGAGGGTCGTCATGTACGCGCGCAGCAACCGCGGCGCGTCCGCCGAGCTTCTCGCACCGGGCGTGGAGGTGCTCTCGAGCGTGCCGGGCTCCGCCTTCGCGTTCGGCAGCGGGACGAGCTTTGCGGCGGCTCACGTGACGGGCACCCTGGCCCTGGTGATGGGCGCGGGGGTCCCGCCCGGGGCGGCGCGCACCGCGCTCTTCCAGCAGGCGAACGCGCGGCCCGGGAAGAGCCCGCGACGGCTGCCGGTGGTTCCCGCCGTGTGCGAAGTGCTCGCCCGGGCCGGCCGGCCGTGCCCCGAGTGACGAGCGGAGCCCGAGGCTGAATGCTGCGACTCTCCCTCGCCGAGGCGGCAGCCCGCATCCGGCCGGTGGACACCCTGGCGGTGCCGCTCGCGCCCGGCCAGCCGCCCGGTCTGCTGCACGCGCTCTCGGATCGCGACGACTACGAGGACCTTCACGTCTTCGGGGCGCTGCTGCTCGATCTCTACCCGCTGTTCGCGAAGAAGGGCGTGCGCCTGCTCTCGGGCTTCCTGGGGCCGGCGGAGCGGGCGCTCGTCGCGGCCGGGCACGACGTGCGCTTCGTGCCCGGCGACTTCCGGCGCTTCGAGAGCGTGATCGAAAAGCTCGCACCCCGGGTGATGGCGACGGCGGTCGCACCCGCCGGCCCGGACGGCCGCTTCAGCCTGTCCCTGCACGCCGGCTCGACCGTGGAGGCGCTGCGCCGCTGCGGTCGCGATCCCGACCGCGTGCTCATCGCCGAGGTGAACCCCGGCCTCCCGCGCACCCGCGGGCTGCCGCCCGAACACACCCACGACCTGGGGCCCGACGAGATCGACGTGCTGGTGGAGTCCGACCACCCGGTTCCCACCCTGGAAGACGAGCCGCCCAGCGACGTCGACCGCGCCATCGCCCAGCACGTCATGCGCTTCATCCCGGACGGCGCCACCCTGCAGACGGGCATCGGCGGCATCCCGAACGCGGTGGCGAGCCTGCTCGCCGAGGGTCCCGGGGGCGACTACGGCGTTCACAGCGAGATGTTCACGACCGGGCTCATGCGCCTCCACCAGGCCGGCAAGGTGACGAACCGGCGCAAGGGCATCTACGAGGGCTTCTCGGTCTGCACCTTCGCGCTCGGGACGCGCGAGCTGCACGAGTGGCTCGACGCACACCAGGACGTGCGCTTCCTGCCCGTGGGAGTCGTCAACGACCCGACGGTGATCGCGCGCAACAACCACATGATCGCCATCAACGGGGCCCTGCAGGTCGATCTCCACGGCCAGGTCGTGGCCGACACCATCGACGGACGCCAGCACTCGGGCATCGGCGGTCACGAGGACTTCGTGGGCGGCGCGTCCCTGCAGCCGGACGACCGCTCGCTCGTGTGCCTGCCCGCCACCGTGAAGGTGGGCGGCCGGATCCTCTCCCGCATCCAGGCGCGGCTGCCGCGCGGATCCATCGTGACCACGCCCCGGCACCAGCTCGATCTCGTCGTCACCGAGTACGGTGCCGCCGACCTGCGCGGCCGCACCGTCGAGGAGCGCGCCCACGCCCTGGCGGACATCGCTCATCCCGCCGTCCGCGAGGCCCTGCTGCGCGGAGAAGACGACGTGACGGTCGGCTGAGATGAGCGATCTCGCCGCTCTGCGCGCCCATCGCGTTCCGGCCTGGTTCGAGGACGCGAAGCTCGGGATCTTCATCCACTGGGGACTCTTCTCGGTGCCCGGCTTCGCGGCGCGCCTCGGGCACGTCTCCGACGCGTTCTCCCAGCACTACGACCTCGGCGCCGTGATGACGCCGTACACCGAGTGGTACGACAACGCGATCCGCGTGCCCGAGAGCCCGTCGGCGGCGTTCCACGCCGAGCACTACGGAGGGCGCGCCCTACGCGGACTTCCGCGAGCCCTTCGCGCGCGGGCTCGCGCAGTGGCGACCGGACGAGTGGGCGCGGCTCTTTCGAAGGGCGGGGGCCGGCTACGTGGTGCTCGTCACCAAGCACCACGACGGCTACTGCCTGTGGCCGAGCCGTGTCCCGAATCCGAAGCGCGCGGGCTGGGCGAGCGAGCGCGACGTGGTGGGCGAGCTGGCCGCGGCGGTGCGCGCCGAGGGCCTGCGCTTCGGCGTCTACTACTCGGGAGGCATCGACTGGTCGTGGAACCCGCGCCCCGTGCGCACCCTGGGCGAGTTCGTCGGCTCCACGCCCACGGGCGCCTACCCCGCCTACGCCGAGGCCCAGGTGCGTGAGCTGGTCGAGCGCTACCAGCCCAGCGTGCTGTGGAACGACATCTCCTGGCCGACGGACCTGGACACCCTGGTACGGCTCTTCACGGACTACTACCGGGCCGTACCCGAGGGCGTCGTCAACGACCGCTGGATGCACCGCAACCTCGCCATGCGGCTGATCGGCCTGCGTCCCGTGCAGCGCGTCGTCGATGCCCTGCTGAAGCGCGCCACCCGCAAGGCCGCCGCCCGGGGCGAGGCGAGCAAGGGACTCGTGCCGCCGAAACCGGCCCACTACGACTTCCGTACCCCCGAGTACACGAGCTTCGACCGCATCACGCCCGAGAAGTGGGAGGCGACCCGGGGCATGAGCGCCTCGTTCGGCTACAACCGCAACGACCGGGAGGAGGACTACGAGAAGCCGGACGAGCTGGTGCGAAGCTTCGTGGACACGGTCTCGAAGAACGGCAACCTGCTGCTCAACGTCGGGCCCCGGGGCGAGGACGCCGGCATCCCGGAGCCCCAGGTGCGACGGCTCGAGGCCCTGGGCGCCTGGCTCGAAGCGAACGCCGAGGCGATCCGGGCCACCCGGCCGTGGACCCGCCCGGCGGACGAGGCCTCGGACGGCACGGCCGTTCGCTACACGCGCGGGCGTGACGACCGGGGCCGCGACTGCCTCTACGCCATCCTGTTCGCGACGCCCGCCGCGGGCGGAATCGTGCTGCCGCGTCTCGCCCCCGGGCCCGACACCCGGGTGACGCTCGTGGCGGGGGATCGGCCGCTCGAGGCCCGGGTGCAGGGCGACGCCCTGCGCATCGAGCTGCCGGCGCTCCCCCATGCGCCGGCCCATGCCCTGCGCATCTCACCGCTACCGCCCGGAGAGCACGCCGCCTGACGCCCCAGCGTCCCGCCTCCCGGGGGCGCCACGGCTTCCCCCGCCGAGCTCACGGCCGCGAGATGCGCTCCGTGTAGCCAGGGCGGAGCCCCGGTGAAGATCGAAGCGTGGCTGGGCCAGGTCCACGGAGCGGATGCCGTGACGTCTTCGAAGAGCACGCCGGCGTCCGCGACGGCATCGAGCTGCGGCGTCGTCGGCCGCGAGTAGCCGTAGCTCGACACGCGATCGGCTCGCACGGTATCGAGGATCACGAACAGGATGTCGGGCCGAGGCTCGTCCGATTCGCTGCAGGAGACGAGCGGCAGGAGTGCAGCGAGGAGCAGGACCGCAGCCGAGCACGAGCGCACCCGCTGGGCGCCGCTTCGGAGGCCGGGGCTTTGGGAGCTCTCTGGATCGGAGGCCATCGGCACGCTCGAATCGGGCTCGCGGAAGCGGGGGAGCGAAGGCTGTCTAGGCGACGATCGCGGCCCGCGCAAGCGGCGGTGGCTCGGATCCGATCCTGCCCGGTATAGTGGAAGCTCCAACCTCGAGGACGATTCGCCATGAAGCTCTATGGAATTCCCGGGTCCCGCGCGCTGCGCTCCATCTGGGCGATCGAAGAGGTCGGCGTCGACTACGAGCTCGTTCCCACGCACTTCCTGGGCGACTCCAAGAAGCCCGACTACCTGGTCCTGAACCCGAACGGCCGCATCCCCACCCTGGTGGACGGCGATCTCGTGCTCTTCGAGTCGATGGCCATCAACCTCTACCTCGCGAAGAAGTACGGCGGCGACCTGTGGCCCAAGGGCGAGGCCGACCAGGCCCGGGCGATCCAGTGGAGCTTCTGGGGCATGACCGAGCTCGAGCCCCACCTGATGGCGATCCTGCTGCACCGCATCATGCTGCCCGAAGAGAAGCGCAAGGCCGCCGTCGCCGACGCCGCCGCGCGGGACATCGCCCGCCCCCTCGACGTGCTCGAGTCGCACCTGGCCGACCGGGAGTACCTCCTGGACGGACCGTTCTCGATCGCCGACCTGAACGTGGCCTCCGTCCTGTCGATGGCCCGCATGGTGGGCTTCGACGTCTCGGGCTGGCCGAAGGTGGCGACCTGGCTCGGCCGCTGCACGTCGCGGCCCTCGCTGGCGCGCGCCCAGGCGGCGGGTTCCACGAAGTAGCCGATCGCGGGGTCCGTCACCGGCCCGCCGGCTACTCGTCGAGGACTTCGCAGGTACCGATCCCGCACCGCGGCGATCTCGGCGTCGAGCCCCTCGCGGGTCCAGCCGCTGGTATCGATCGGCGGGAGGACCACGGCCTCGACCGTGGCCGGGCGCACGATCACGGCGCCCTTGGGCAGGGCGTCGATGGTGTTGCGGAAGACGATCGGGACGATGGGCACGCCCGCCTGCATGGCGATGTGGAAGGCCCCCTTCTTGAAGCCGCCCAGGTGGCCGCTCTCCGAACGCGTGCCCTCCGGCGCGATCGCCAGGGAGAGGCCCTGCTTCAAGGCCTCGACGGCGGGCTCGAGCGCCTCGATGGCGCGCTTCGTGTCCGACCGATCGATGAAGACCATGCCGCCGAGCTGGAAGACCGGACCGAAGAGCGGGTTCCAACGGAGCTCCTGCTTGGCGACCCCCGTCATGTCGCGGCGCAGCAGCTTGATCATCAGCAGCGCGTCGAGGCCGCTCTGGTGGTTGAAGAGGAAGACCGCGGGACGGCTGGACCACAGGTTCTCCTCGCCGATCACGTGCAGCTGGACGCCCGCCAGCGAGATGGCGAGGTCACCCCAGATCGACGCCAGCACGTTCACGCCCTCGCGCCGCGACGCGTTGACGACCCCCGCGGCGAGCCCGGCCCAGAGCGAGGGCACGACGCTCCCGTAGGCGAGCAGCGCTGCGCACCACGTCTCCCGCGTCCGGGTGCGCCCCGGCTGTGGAAGCGCCGGACGGGCCACTTCCGCTGCCTCGCGATCTGGGAGAGACGGCGGTTCGGGTTGAGGGGGCGCGGACGGCCCACGAGCTCGAGCAGCGGCAGATCCTCGTCGCTGTCGGTGTAGAAGTAGCTGGCCGCGAGGTCGAGGTCGTGCTCGGCCGCCAGGCGCAGCGCGAGGTCGGCCTTGCCCTCGCCGTAGCAGGTGGGGTGGATGATGCGGCCGGTGAAGACGCCGTTCTGCACCTCGAGGCGCGTGCACAGCACGTGCTCGATGTGGAGCTCGTGGGCGATGGGCTCGGCCTGGTAGCGCGTGGCGGACGTCACCACCGCGACGGTGTGCCCCATGTCGCGGTGGGCCTTGACCAGCGCGCGCGCCTCGGGGTAGATCTCCTTGACGAGGTCGCGCTCGAACACCTCCCTGCCGATCTCCTCGAGGACCGACTCGGCGACGCCGCGGTAGGCCTCGGTGGCCGCGGCCACGAAGCCGGAGAACCCCGTGCGCCCCAGCTCGAAGCTGAGCGCCCCCAGCACCGACTCGCCCAGCTCGCGCGGCGACATGCGGCCGGAGAGCAGGCGCTCCCGGAAGAAGGCCACGGCCGAGAAGCCCGCCAGCAGCGTCTGGTCGAGGTCGAAGAAGGCGGCGATCTTCGGGCCGGCCCGCCCGTTGCGGATCTCCCGAGTGAGCTTCGCGTGGAGAGCCATGCCCGGGATTCTAGCGGTCCCGTGGAGCCACCGGCGGGGATCGGAGCCGGACAGGCAGCTTCGCAGGCCACCTTCCCCGGTCGGCTCGCGAACCGCACCGGCCCGCGTCGCCATCTCGGAGGCCGGCACGCCGCTGGCGGCCGCCAGCTCCGGGCGCCGCCGTCAGGGGCGCGCGCTCGGCGGGCCGCCCCGCGAGCCGCGACCCGGGCGCAGCCCGAGTCGCGTCGCTGCGACCAGCACGAGGACCAGACCCAGACGGAGGAGCGGCGACAACGCCGGGACCGAAGCCGGGCTGCCCACCTGGACCGGCGCGGTGCTGGCGGCGATGGAGCCGTCCCCGTCCGTGACGGTCAGCGAGACGTCGTAGAGGCCCGGCTGCGCGTAGGTGTGCGACGGGGCCGGGCCGCTCGCCAAGGGCGATGCGTCGCCGAAGTCCCACTCGCGGAGCGCGATCCCGTCGTAGGCCGACGAGGTGTCGGTGAACAGGATCTCGAGCGACGCGGGGCCATTGGCCGGCTCCGCGTCGAAGGACACCTGCGGCACCGAGTCCTGGACCGTCACGGTCGCGGGGTCCGTCGCCTGGAGGCCGATCCCGTCGGTGGCGGTCACGCTGGCCGCGAAGACGCCGTCCTGCGCATAGACGTGCACGACCGGGTTGCCCGAGCCCTGGGTCAGGTCGTCGAAGTCCCAGTCGAAGCCGACGATGCCGCCGTTGGTGGACGAGCCCGTGGCCGTGAGCTGCAGCGGCTGCCCTTCCAGTCCCAGGTAGGGACCGCCGGCGTCCACTCCGGGCGCGTTGCCCACCACGGTGACGGTGCGCGTGTCGACGGACTGGGACAGGTTGGCGTCCTCGACGGTGAGCGTCACGACGTAGACGCCGGGCGCGGTGTAGACGATGGCGCCGGGCTGCGGGTCCGTGCTCGTCTGGCCGTCGCCGAAGTCCCAATCGAAGACGAGGGGCGGAACCGCGCCGGGGTCCTGGGCGGTGCTGGTGAACGCGAGGGGCGTGCCGATCAGGATCGTCGGGTGGTACACGGGCTGCTCGATGTTGGCGAGCTTGCGGCAGGCGTCGCCCACGCCGGTTCCGAGCGCGTCCTCCTGGGCCGGGTTCGCGTCGGCCAGGCAGTTGTCCAGCGAATCCACGATGCCGTCCCCGTCGCTGTCCACCGTCTGGGGCGGGAGCATCAGGCACTTGTTGTCGGCCTCGTCGGGACAGGGATCGACGTCGTCGCTGTAGAGATCGCCGTCGCTGTTCGTGGCGTTCGGGTCCGAGGCCGCCTTGGGCGGGGGGGTGAGCTCGACGTCGTTCGGAATCCCGTCGCCGTCCGAGTCTCCGTTCGGATCGAGCAGCTCCGTCCGCGCCGCGGGGTCGAGCGCGTCGAGCTCGGCCTGCGACATCTCGGAGTAGAGGCGGGCGTGGTAGCGGGCCAGCGCATCGTCGTCGACCGGGTCGCCCTGCAACAGCGAGGCGACGAGCTCGGTGGTGGACGTGCCCGCAGGCACGAGCAACGGGTCGAAGCCCGCGAAGATCCCGGAGACCGCCGCGCCGAAGCTCTCGAAGACTCCCGCGAGACCCAGCTGTGCGGCCAGCTCCGCGTGGAGGTCGTCGAGGCTGCGGCCGCCGTTCTCGTTCTCGGTCGCGAGCGCGTCCCCGAGCACCTCGACCGCGTGACCGGGCTGCGGCCCCGAGAGCGGATCCCCGAGCAGCAGCAGCGACTCCGGGGGAACCTGCGCGTACCAGGCCACCACGCTCTCGACCAGCGCCAGGGAGGCCGTGGTCGACGGGGTGACATCGACGGAGCGGGCCTGCACCGACTTGTCCATCAGGTAGCCGACGTACGCGTTCTCCCACTCGGTCGCGGTCGTGAAGGTCATGGATTGGGCGCTCAGCCAGTCGATCACCGCCGCCGGGACGAGGTCGGGCTCCGCATCGACCCAGGCCTTGGCGACCCAACCGTCGAGGCTCCCCTGGCCGTCGACACGCCCGGCCTGGATCAGGTTGGGCTCGCCGCCGGGCGTGCGGATCGGCGGCACGTCTCCCGCCGACAGCGGTGTGGCGATCTCGCTCTCCCGGAGCCACGGGGGCAGGTCGCCCTCCAGCAGACCCACGTCCGCGAGCTCGGCGGCGGTGGGAATCGCGTCCTGGTCGAAGAGCACCACCCAGCCGGGTCCGAGAACGCTCAGGGCGGCGAGCGGCAGGGCCTGCTGGGTCTTGGCGTCGTCCTCGTAGAACGCGCCCGTCCAGAGGTACTCCACCTCGCGCAGGCGTCGCGCGACGGGCCGGCTGGGGAAGAATCGCTGGGGATCGTTCGGATTCGCGAGGATCGCCGGGTCGTTCGGATCGGTGCCGCGCACGTTCTCGTCGAAGTCCGACCAGCCGTCGCCGTCCGTGTCCACCGGCATGTCGAGGGGATCGTGGGGGTCGGTGCCGCGGATCGCCTCCTCGAAGTCGGACCAGCCGTCGCCGTCGCTGTCGAGGTCGAAATCCGAGGTGAGCGGGTTCAGGCCGTGCGCCGCCTCGAAGACGTCCGGCACGCCGTCGCCGTCGGTGTCGCGCGTGATCGAGCCGGCGCCGCTCAGGATGATCGGCAAGGTCACGATCGGCGAGAAGTAGTCGGTGACCCCGACGGTCGCGTGGGCCTGGGCGTGGATCGTGTGGGCGCCGTCCGCCACCAGATAGACCCGCGACTCGGGAGGCAGCGAGGCCGACTGCTGGGGGCCGCCGTCCACGTCCCAGAGCAGGGTGAGGGTGTCGGGGTGCGGGATGCCGGCCGCGGGCAGGGCCTTCATCAAGACCTCGACCGTCTGGCTGTACGTGCCGGCGGCGGGCGAGACGTCGACGCTCGGCAGGTCCGGCTGGGCCGGGTTGCCCAAGGCACCCCCGAGGCCCACCAGCGATACGCGGGGCACCCCCGGCGAGAACGGCGGCAGGCTCGCCTCGGTCTGGTTCACCAGCACGGCGCCGAAGTCGGCGGGGTCGAAGCCCACCAACGAGCTGCCCAGCGTGTGGTCCACCAGCGTCTGCATGCCGCTCGGGGTCGCCTGCTCGGTCCAGGCGCCTGGCGCCACGTTGTAGCTGGCCGCGGTCTGGCCGTTCGCGTCCAGCACCCACACGTTCGACGCGGTGCCCTGTGCCGTCGGGCTCTGCGCCGCGGCGGGCAGGGGCGCCAGCAACACCAGCAAGGTCAGTGTCATCCACCTCATGGCGTCACCCAGTTCGACGTGCGAGAGCCCACGATCTCCCCGTCGACGAAGAAGACGAAGTGGTAACGGAGCTGCTGTCCGTTCCGGTAGGGCGAGCGGTCGGTGAAGACCAGCCGGAAGCCCTGCCACGGATCGCCTCCGCCCAGGTTCAGCAGCGAGACGAACGGATCCTCCAGGAAGGAAACCGGGTCGGGGTCGTCCAGCAGCCAGCAGAAGGGCTCGACGAGCGGCGAGACCTGCACGTAGTCCGACGGCAGGCTCACTGCGTCGGGGCGCGACTGGCGGTACGCCACGAAGGAGACGGGCACCGTGAGCTTCGAGTAGATCGCCGAGCACATGTCGCAGGCGGCGCTGACGGGCTGCCAGGAAGGATCCCCGGGCTCGCCCACGCAGGTCGCGCCGGGCGTCGCGGAGCCCGGATCGCAGGACGCGAGCCCGGTCGGCACGCAGCCCGTCGGCGCCAGATCGTCGGAGAGCAGCACCATCGGAATGTCGTCGGGCGCCAGGAAGCGCGCGGCCAGGGGGGCGTCCTCCGGCGGAATGGGGACCTGCGGCCAGCCCAGGGACTCGACGGCCGGCGCGCTCGCGGGCTGGCGATCCCCGCAGACCGTCTCCGACCACTCGGAGAAGCCGCTGTTCGGATCGCCCAGCAGCAGACCTCCGATGGAGATGCCCCGGAAACACCACTCCTCCTGCCAGCTCGGACCCGGCGGCTCGGGGGTGATCTCCACGGGGATCTGGTCGGCGGTGTCGGTGTCGGGTCCGGCGGCGCGCGGCACGAAGGCCACCCGTCGCGACTGCGGATCGCCGGTCTTCTCCCACTCGATCAGCGCCCCGATGGTGGGACGCTCGGCCTGCAGCAGCGACACCGTGGCCTGGCTCTGGCCGGCCTGGAAGTCGATCGCCACCGGCGTGGGCGGGGTGGGCGTGCCGGGCCGGCGGAAGCAGGGCAGGTTCAGCATGGGCGAGGAGCGTGCGTTCTCGTTGTACGACGCCAGGCTCAAGCAGATCAGGTCGCCGCCGAGGTCGGGGAGATTGGCGAGCTGCGGCGGCGGATCGCCGGGGCACATGGTGGTGAGCCGCAGCGCGCGGCCGTCCACCCGGCGGAAGACGCCGATGCAGTTCGGTCCCGGCGCCGGGTCGAGCCACGGACCCTCTTCGGGGGGAATCACCTCGCCGTCGTCGATCGGAACGATGATGGGTCGATCGCACTCCTCGAAGAGCTCGCTCCCGGTGATGGGACACTGGTCCGGGAAGCTCGAGAGCGAGTAGGTAGCCAGCAGCGAGCCCGTGCGGCCCAGGTAGTCGAAGTCGGTGGGGCGACCCTCGCAGCCGCTCTCGGGGTCGACGAGGTCCTGGCAGTCGGCGGACGAGAGCCGGGCCGTGCGTTCGCCGCTGATTCGCTCTTCGAAGGGCAGGAAGAGCGTCGGCGGGGCCTGGGAAGAGCCACTGTTGGGACAGCTGATGCGCAGGGTGTGCGCGACTCCCGGCGACGTGAGGTCGAAGGCGACGTCGTCGGCCGGTACCGAGCGCGGGTTCACGCCGTGGGCGCAGATGCGGCGACCGAAGGTCAGGCCGCCCAGCTCGTCGTCCCGGTCGGGCAGGGTGCGGTCGGGCACCAGCGCGGGCAGCACCTCGGAGAGCCCGCTCGAGTTGCCCGCCAGGTCGCGCGACGCGATGCGGTACCAGTAGCCTTCGCCGACGTTCTGCGCGGGGACGGGATCGATGAACTCCAGGAAGGCCTGGCCGTCCGCTGCGGGGGTGGCGTTCGCTGCGGGAACCAGGCCGACCCGGTAGTTGGTGAGCGGGCTGGTCTGCGGGTCGGGGAGCGTGGGATCGCAGGCGGTGCCGGGATCCTCGATGCTCGGTCGCTCGTCGGCGTCGTCGAATCCGTCGCCGTCGCTGTCGGTGAAGCGCCGCGCCTGCTCGGCATTGTCGAAGCGGTAGACCGCGTACTCGTGCGCGGCCGTGTCGACGTGGAGATGCAGCGCGTCCTCGCAGTTCTGGCCCTCGGGCACGAACTCCAGGAAGCCGTCGAGCCGTGCCGTGTCCAGGTTGCAGTAGGTCCGGCCCGCCAGGTTGCGGCGGTAGTAGCTACGCGCCTCCACCTGCGGCCACTCCAGGGCGTACTGGCCCTCGAACTGCCGGGGATAGCCGCGCAGGTGCCAGGGCTGCGCGGGCGCCTCGCTGTCGGTCACGGTGACGAGGAGCTCCGCGGTATCGCCGTAATTGCCCGAGACGTCGCGAGCCACCAGGTAGTAGGCGCGCGTGTCCCCGGGCTGGACGCCGGCCGCCGCGAGCTCGTCCTGGGTCTCGAAGAACTGCGAGAAGTCCGGGTTGAAGCCCTGGTACAAGGCCTCCTTCTGGGCCTTGCCGCCGATCAGGATGGGCTGGTCGTTCACCTTCTCGAGGCCGGCAAGCGAGACCTGTCCGCCCGCGTCGTGCATCGCGACGGCGGCCTCGGCGCGCAGGTCCCGCGGCGGGGCGCTCCCCACGTTCTCGCTGCTGCGATACAGGTCGTAGCCCGCGATCGCGATGGCGTTCGCGAACTCGTCGGCGATCGACGCGCCGGCGGTCTTCCAGTCGAGCGCCACCGTCCCGTGCCCCTTCGAGCGTTCGGGCGCGTCGCAGCGGTACATCGACACCTGCGCCAGGCTCTCGGCGGCGGGAGCCACGTCGGGGGTGCCGACGACCGTGACGCTGGCCTGGCCCAGGAGAACGTCCTGGGCCCCCGAGAAGTGCCCGCGCAGCTGGTAGGTATAGGTGCCGCTGGCGAGCGCCGTGTCGAGGTAGCCGCGCAGGCGGGCGCGGGCGATGTTGAAGTCGACGCGCGAGGCCAGGGCGGCCCGCGGCGGCACCTGCAGCACGCGCTGTCGCAACACCTGCGGGAGGTTCCCCGCCTGGACGGAGACCTGCGGGTCCTCCTCGTCGAGCCAGCGCACCATCTCGAGCAGGCGCCGCTGGTTCTCCGGGCCCGCATAGAGGCCCGCGATCTCGGGGTCGCTGAGGCTGCCGTTGGCGGCGAACGTGCCCAGGGACGTGGCGTCGCGGAACAGCTCGAACTCCACGAGGTCTCCGGGAAGCTCGCCCTCGAGGGTGTCCCAGCGCACGTACACGGCGGTCTGGCCCTGGCCGGGGCTCGAGATCGAGCCCACGGGCGCCTCGAAGGCGACCAGGTAGAGCTGGTCCGCGTTCTGCGCCGCGGCCGGAGCCGCGAAGAGCAGCAGCACGATCCCCAGATGGGCGAGCCTTCGCATCTCAGTGCAACCCCGTGACGTCGACGGATCCACGCTCCCACAGACCGTTCTTGAGCTTCACCAGCACGCGGCCGTCGGCCGTCGCGCACC
This sequence comes from uncultured delta proteobacterium, assembly GCA_963822965.1. Taxonomy (GTDB): domain Bacteria; phylum Myxococcota_A; class UBA9160; order UBA9160; family UBA4427; genus JAJDAN01. The sequence goes on along the minus strand of CAWGJT010000014.1, from coordinate 39,624 downwards.
AGGTGTCGTTGCGACTGTTCTGCACCGAGGTCCAGGTATCGGGATCGCAGTCGATGCCGATGCCGGCCACCCCGAAGGCCTCGCCGCCGAAGCGGACGCCCTCGCCCGAGAACTCGAGGGCGGTGGTCATCTGGCCGCGCAGTCCGGCGAGGCACATCAGCTTGCCCGTGGCGTGCCCCCGGATGAGGCCGCCGACCACGGCCGCTGGCGCCGGCTGGATCCAGTTGCCCACGTCGACACCCGCTTTCATGTTCAGGAAGCAGGGGCCCGGGATGATGGTCAGGTTGGTGCCGCCGCGGACGTAGATGCCGTTGAAACGTCCGTTCGGGAACGTGACGAACTCGGCAGCCTGGGGATCGATCAGCTCGAGGGGCTCGCGCGAGCAGGTCTTGCCGACGAACATGCCGCTGTCGAACGCCGGCAGGCCCGGAACCGACGCGCGCAGACGCCCACCGAAGTAGTCCTCGACCTCGGCGGGCAGCCTCTTGCAGTAGTCCCCCGGGTCTTGCACGCACTCGTTGTCGTTCGTGCAGCTGACGAAGGCGTCGGCCACCTTCCGCAGGCAGTTGCCCTCGGCCTCGAGGGGCGGGCCGATGCAGCTGTTGCTCGTGCACTCCTTGTCGTTGTAACAGACCTGAGCGGGGTCGTCGCTGCAGAAGCGCAGGATGCGCGTGTTGCCCCAGGTGGCCCCCACGTCGTGGATGATCATCGGCAGCGGCGCGATCGGGACCGCGACGAGCGGAATGTCGCCGCTGACCGCGAAGCCGCCAGACGAGCCGATGTCGGTGCCGGTCTGCTCGAGGGTCTTGTAGTAGAGCGTGTCGATCTGGATCGGGATCCCGAATACGTTTGCGAGGTCACCGACCGGAGCGTCGATGCGGATCGAGGTCTCGAGGACCTGATCGAGCGCGACATCCGCGATGCAGGAGGCCTTCGTCTCGCCCTGCCAGCTCCAGGGCGCGATGTCGACGGAGATGCTCGCCTCGAGCAGCCGCGGAATGAAATCCTTCAGGAAGTCGAAGCGCGCCGTCAGGTGGAGCGCCTCGAGGTCGTCACCGCTGATCCACGCCTTGCCGTCGAGGTGCTCGAAGGCCGCCAGCGGGCTGAAGCGCAGCTTGCCGTCGGTTCCGACCCACACGTTCTGCTGCATGCTCGCGATGGCGTCCAGGGCCAGCCGGATCAGGGAGCCGACACGGTCGAGCACGTTGTTGACCAGCCCCAGAATGGCGTCGATCGGCTCGTCGAGCAGCTCGTGCGCGCGCACGAGGAAGGCCTTCACCGCGGCGTGGTTCATGATGTAGCCGAGGATCCAGTCGATGAGCTCGGCGCCGTCGCGAACGACCGGGATCTTCGCGAGCAGCGGATCGAGGTCGGCGGCCGCGGCCTGGCTGACGAGGTTCTTGGCGTTGACGAGATCGCTGTTGACGTTCGTCATCAGTGCGTCGATGACCGATCGGTTGGGAATCGCGTAGTACCACTGGTACCCGCCGTTCGTGGCCTGACTCACGGCAAGGTTCCACTTCGCGCGAATATCGTCGCCAGTGGCCGCGGACTGGTAGATCGGCATCGGCACGCCCCCCAGCGCCGGCACCTGGGCCGCCGCGGCCTGGACCGCCGCGATCACCGACTGAATGGCCGTGATCACGTTCTGGGCCTGCGCAAGCCTCCCGTTCGCGATCCCGACGTGGCCCCCGTCCTGCGGGAAGATCAGGTTGGTGTCGACGAACAACCGGTTGCGAAAGTTCTGCACGGCGCCGACGAGGCCGTTGAGGGACAGCGCCACGCCGTCGAGCTCCTGGTTCGCGCCGGCGATCAAGCCCGTGAGCGCCGACACCTGCGGGTCGTTGCAAGCCAGGAAGTCCTCCATCCTGGTCTTGGACAGACCGATCGCCGCCTTGATCGAGTCGACGTAGTCCACGAAGGAGTTCTGGGCCGCGGCGACCTTCGCCGGATCGAGCCCTGCGAGGCTGTTCGCGAGGCTCAGATAGCTCGACGTGCGCACCTGGGTGACCACGCTGTCGGCGGCCTCCATCGCGTCACGGGCGCGCAGGAACATCGGGTGGGCCTGACTGCAGACCTCGAGTCCCATGCCGTTCAGATCCGCCTTGACGGACTGGACGTTGGCCCCGGCCTGCATGATCTGCGTGGTGAGCTGCGCGATGGCCTGATCCGCCGCGATCTTTGCACTGGCGAGCTGCTGCTGCGCGGTCGTGAGCGCGGCTCTGGCGGTATCGAGCTTGTCGCTGGCCTCGCCCAGGGCGTCGGGTATCCCCGGCGGCACGGGTGACAGGGTCGTCTGCTGCAGCTTGATCAGGTCCGGCACCGTCTGATAGATCAGCACCATCGCCGCGTCGGCAGTGGAGACCAGCTGCCCGCTCGGGTTCGTGAGATTGATCGCCTGGGTGAGCCGGGTGTTGGCGGTTACGACGGCGCCCGCCGCCTGCCCGCGCGCGCTGGTCAGCTGCTGGGCGAGTGCGTCGGCGTCGCCCAGCGCGGCCCCCAGGGCGCTCTGCAGCTGCTCCGTGATGCAGGCCTCGAGGCCGCCGTTGTTGAAGCACGCGAGCAGCGTCCTGACCTCGCCGACCTTCATGACGAGGTCCTGGACGGGCGTGCCGGGAACGCCGAAGAAGGTATCGAGGAAGCTCTCGATCGCGAGAACGCTGGTGGGGTCGTCGAGATCGACGTGCATGCGCAGGTCGGCGGCTGCCTGGGTCAGGCGTTCGATGTTCGCGCTGGCGCCGAAGCTGAGCGCGGTCGCATCGGGCCGCACGTAGTGAACGAGGGCCTGGGCGTCGAGCAGGGACAGGTGCATGTTGGAGGAGACGCCGACGAACTGCGGCGCCTCGTCCTGGTCGTGGTGTCCCACGTCGTAGTAGATGGGAAGGTTGAACTCGAAGGTGGTGGCGCCCCAGGTGTAGTGGGCGTCGGGGAGCGTGCTCGAGCCCGGGTTCGTCATCTCGGTCGTGAGCGGCTCCTCGTCGTTGTGGAGGATCTGCTGGTTCGGGATGCCGGCGAGCGTGCCCTTCGCGAAGACCAGCGTCTGCGCCGGCGTGGCGGTCTGGAGGTCGCGGTTCTGCACGCGCAGGTCGATGGACAGGTCGTCCCAGAAGGGCAGGCCCATCAGCCCGGCCATCTGGAACCAGCCCTGGGTCTCGTCGTCGTCGAGGCCGAGCTCGACGGACGAATCGACGGACACATCGAAGGCCTGATCGAGGTCGGGGCCCGTGTCGGGGCGGTCGAGCTTGCGCTCCGTGCTGCCGGCAATCGATGCGTCGAAGGGGTGACCGCTGGGGGTCCAGCGCGCCCCGAGCAACATGGGATCGTCGAGGGCCCACGGCTCGATGCGCCCGCGCACGTACAGGTCGCGGGTCGACGGGACGCACAGGGGCGGTTGCGGGTCGGGCGGCTTGAACTCGGCGCTTCGCACCAGGAAGGGCGTCTTCCACGCGAAGAGACTCTCGTCGCAGTTCTCGTCGATGACGAGGTTCCCGTTGTCGTCGAGCATGTTGCCACACAGATCGCGGTCCACCCTCCCGCCGGCCAGGTTGCCGCTGCACTCGAGATCGATGGACGACAGGCTGATCTCGAAGCCGCCGGGGTTCGGGACCGAGACGATGCCGTCGATCCAGGTCTCGGGGTCGAGCGCGTTGGAGACCTGGCGGAAGGCGAAGCGGCGAAGCGCCAGCTGGTGGCCGTAGACGAGGGGCTGCGGCGGCACCAGGGTGTTGAACACCCCCGTGACGCCCCCCTCTCGCAGCACGTACTTGGTGGCGTGGCTCGCGACCACGTCCTCGAAGTCGGGTGCGGTGACGCCCCCGAATCCGATCCGCGTGACCCGTCCGTCGATGAAGGTGCCGACGCCTTGCTGGGGCAGTCCGGAGCCGTCGCGAAGCAGCTCGGGACCGACGTTGAGGCCAGCCATGAAGTAGTTGCCGGCGCGCGCGTCGTCCGTCGACAGGGGGTGATGCCCGCCCGGCAGCAGCGCCGAGCCCGTGTCGGTGGCTTCGCGCATGCCGAGCAGGTACTCGCTCACGCTGTAGCTGCCGGTGCTCGTGTACTGGGCCTGGAAGCCTGGCAGGAAGACGACGCCTGGCACCACGTCGTCCGTCCGTCGCGCGAAGATGCGCTGCGAGGTGGGCGTGTGCTCGGGACCCCAGGTGGCGTTTGCGCCGATGGCCCCTGTGAGCGCGGTGACGGCGCCGTCGAAGCCCAGGCCTTCGTCGCGGGCGAGGGCGAGAGAGAAGAGCGGGGCGGCCAGTGTGTCCGCTACCGGGCAGCCCGGGCACGCGGGGCTCTGCACGAAGCTGTAGCCGTTGGTGCCACCGTGCGGCAGCGACTGCCCGTCCACGAGTGCGCTGTCCGCGAGCTCGACCGAGTAGCCCGAAAAGGTCACCTGGGTGCGCGGGAAGTGGGTATCGGCCTGGGAAGCTTGGAACTGGGGCGCGGCGTCGAGCCCGCTGCCGGTCACGCTGAACGTGGAGGCGCCGGGGGTGACGCTGGGAACGCGGAAGCGGGCGTCGTTGCTGCGCGGTCCCCGGGTGCTGCGCGGATCGTTGCTCGCGTACGCGAGATCGTAGTGGTAGTGGATGCCCACGTAGTCGCCGGCGAGGCCCGCGCTCGAGAGCTGGAGCGAGCCGACCTCGAACGACAGCGGTGGACCTTCGGGCCGCAGGAACCCCCCTCCGGCGAGCACCTGGGTGTGCGTGAGGTCGTCGAAGTCATTGCTCGCGGGCGCGCCGACCCCGCTCATCAGGATCGAGTCCTGACCCCGGGGCAGCGGGTTTCCGGCCGCCGACTTGCCGTGGAAGCTGGTGTTCGCGGGCAGGTCGACGCGCACCGTGAAGGGCTGCGCGCCCGACGAGTCGAGCACGACGCTCTGCAGCGCCACGTCCAGGCCTCCCAGCTGACCGTCCACCTGCAGCACCGACGCGCTGCCGTCGGTGAGCCTGAGATCGAGCGCGCTGCCCGCCAGGACGGGTAGAGCGCAGTCGGGGGGGGCCAGCACGAGGCTGGCGGTCTGCCACGACGGATCGCTTCCGGGGGTCCAGTCGGCGAGCGCGCTCTGCACCTCCCAGCCGGCCGCCGTGCCGCAGGGCCCCAGGCGCCGGAAGCTCTGGAGCTGGGTCGTGATGCCGCCGAACCGCAGCACGCCGCTCAAGGGCGCGAGGTCGGGGGTGCCGCTGAAGAAGTAGAAGCCCGGATCGACGGCGTAGACATCGTCGATGTCGAACACGATCCGGAACGCGACGGTGCGACCCGCCGCCACCTGCTGGGCCACGAAGGCGTCGAACGCGTCGGCGCCGGCGGGGCTCAGCGCGATCTGCGCTTCCTTCACGATGTTCTGGATGTTGTCGAGCGCGTCGATCTCATTCACCGCGAAGGGGATGATCTGCAGGGTCTGCACGCAGGCGGGCAGGTAGGGACCCCCGACCGGACACAGCGCGTCGCCCGAACCCACCAGGTCGAGCTGCGCGTCGAAGGCGATCGCATCGGATGCGGTGGGCACCGCAACCCAGACCTGGATCTCGACGTCGAGCACCGCGGTGTCGACGAAGTAAGTGCCGTCGGGTGCGCCCGAGACGTTCGCGTTGGCGTTGAGGAGCGCCAGCTGCTGGGCGCTCGCCAGACCGGGCCAGGCCGCTGCCAGCGCGACCGCCAGGGCCAGCCCGGTGCGGAGTCGTCGGATCGCGACACGCGACCGCGTCTCCAGGCTCCCTCGGCTTTCGATGGCGAACGGCATGCGCCGTCCTCCCAGAGTGTTATATCACGCGAACCGGAAGACCAAGCACCCGATTCGGATGTCTCGAACATTCGCGCCCGCACCGGGGAAGGCCGCCTCGCAGCCCCGTAGGGGGCCACCTAACACACCCACCGTGCCGGGCGCATCTCGGCCGCCCGCACCGGGCAACCCTCTCACGGCGGCAAAGCCAGGTGCCGAGGGGTGCCACACGAGCGAGACGAGGAACCGAGAGCGGTGACGGGCCACGGTGGCGCCTCCCTGCGTCATCGACGGTCGTTCGACCATCCGGGGAGCAGCCTACGCGCAACTTGCGGGCGCTACTTGATGGTGACTTGATCGTTCTCTGATGAATCCCGGGGCCGCCGCCGAGCCGTCTCCTGCCATCGCCCGCCGTCCGAGCCCGGAATGCGCAGGATCGCAGGCGATTCCGGCTCGGATCTCGGGAGACCCCGAGTGCCGGGACGGCGGACGGGACCCTCGAGCTGCTTCCCCGGCTGACGCCCGAGCGTGCCTCGACTTTCCTACGGGGAGGCGTCCGGGAAACCGACAGCGCGGAGTCGCGAGCGCTCGGGGACGGCTACGCCCGACGCCGCCTGGTGGAGCGCGCGCTCCGGGTCAGCGCGCGGCTGGCTTGCACGACCACGCCGAACGGGAGCAGGAGCGGCGCCAGCACGAAGGCCCGCAGCGCCAGCGCCGCGCGCACCAGCGGGCGACTCGGCGGCGGCTCGACGTCGCCGAGGCTTCCGGCCCGCCGCCCCCGAAGCAGGACCGGGAACTGACCCAGGTAGCCCCTGGCGAACACGCGCAGCCCCGCGCCGAAGGCCCGGCCGCGGTTCGCGTACAGGCGCTCCACCGCCTGGGGGCTGGGCGCGCTGGCACCGTCGGTCAGGTACGCGTAGGTGGGGATCGTGCCGAAGCCCTCGTAGTGCTCCTCGCCCCGGGTCACCGGCACCTCGGTCGGGAACTCGATGTCCCGGTAGGCGGGCTCGGTCATCAGCACGTACTCGTCGCCCTGGATCGAGTTCTTGAGCAGCCGATGCGCCAGGATCACGTCCGCTCCGGACACGCTCGCGAAACGTCCGACCTGGTGGAAGAGCGCCTCACCACTGTGGACGACGATCTTCAGCTTGAGCTGGTCGACGTTCTGGCAGGAGGGGCAGGAGCACAGCGCGAACTCCGAGCCCAGGAGGATGCCGCGCGCGAATGCCTCGAAGAAGCCGATGAGCTTGCGGCCGATCAAACGCCGCGTCTCTTCCCATTCCGCCTCGTCGGCCGGCTTGATCGCGTAGAGGAAGACCGCGTCCCCCTCGAGCTCCTGCAACCTCGAGGGGGATCTCCACCTCGCGGATGATCTCCTCGAGCAGGGTGGTGATCACCATCTGCCCGTGCGCGAGCGCCTGCTGAGTGGCGAGCATGAAGCGCGTGTAGCCGCTGATGTCTGCAAGGATCAGGACGACGCGTTCGGTACGCGGCTCCACGGGACCTCCCTTCGCGAGCGCGTTCGAGGGCCAGCCCGATTCGCGCGTGCAGGGTACCACGCGTCCGGGACGGATCGTCCCAGGACAGCCCGTCAGGACAGGCAGCTTCGCAGGGCGCCTTCCAGGGTGGGCTCGCGGAACGGGTAGCCCGCGTCGGTCGCGACCCCGGGCACCACCTTCTGCCCGGGGACGAGCGAGGCGCCCATCTCGCCGAGCAGCAGGGAGAGCGCGAGCTCGGGCACCGGCAGCAGCGCCGGCCGGTGCAGCACACGACCCAGGGTGCGGGCGAAGGTCCCCATGCGCACGGGCTCGGGCGCCACCGCGTTCACCGGGCCCGAGACGTCGTGGTCGAGCGCCCAGACCAGGAGGCCTACGGCGTCGTCGAGGCTCACCCAGGGAAACCAGCGGTCCGACGGCCCCAGCGGACCGCCGAGCCCCAGCCGGAACACCGGCAGCATGGTGGCGAGTGCGCCGCCCCGTTCGGAGAGGACGACCCCGAAGCGCATCGAGACGACGCGCACGCCGAGCCCGGCGGCGCGCTCGGCCTCGGCCTCCCAGTCGATGCAGAGCTTCGCGAGGAAGTCCTGGCCGGGATTCGCGTCCTCGCGCAGCTCCTCTTCGCCGCGCGCGCCGTAGTAGCCCGACGCCGACGCGCACACGAGCACCCGGGGCCGCTCGTCGGCGCGCGCGAACGCGTCCACCAGCAGGCGGGTGCTGTCGATCCGGCTCGCCGCCAGCTCGCGCTTGCGCGCCGGGGTCCAGCGTCCTGCGGCCACCGACTCGCCGGCCAGGTGGTAGACGGCGTCGGCCCGCACGGCCTCCTCGAGCCAGGGACCCTCCCGCTTCGGGTCTCCCTGCACCCAGCGCACCTTGCTTCCGGGCTGCGACTCGCGCGCGCGCCGGGAGAGACCCACCGGCTCGTGGCCCGCCTCCCCGAGCGCTTCGCACAGCTGCGAGCCCACGAGCCCGCTCGCCCCCGTGACGAAGATTCGCATGACGCCCTCCCCTTTTCCCGCTCTCCTCGCCCCCGCTCTCTCGTTCGCGCTCGCTCTCTTTGCGCTCGCCCTCTTCTCGCTACTCCGCGTCCTTCTCGTCCGGCAGGCGGACGGTCACCTCCGCGGGGCGCGCCGCGGGATCGAACGCGATGGCGAGCAGGTGGCGCGCCACGAAGCCCGGCGTGTTGAAGCTGTCGTCCCGCTTCATCTCGCGAAAGCGCTCGACCTCGGGGAACTCCTCGGGCGAGCACTGCCGGATCAGCGCCTGCATGTCGGTGTCGATCACGCCGGGCGCCACCGCGTAGGCGCGCAGCCCGGTTCCCTCTTCCTCGAGCTGGACGCACTCGGTCAGGCGGTCGACACCCGCCTTGCCGGCGCAGTACGCCGACCAGCCCGCATAACCGTGCCAGGCGGCCCCCGACGAGATGTTGACGAGCACGCCCTCGCCGCCCCGCCGCCGCACGTGGTGGACGTACGCGCGCGTGCACAGGAAGAGCCCCACCAGGTTCACGTCGATGTGGTCGCGGAACTCCGACAGGGTGACGTCGCGCAGGGGCTTGATGGGCTCGAGCACACCGGCGTTGTTGATCCACAGGTCGATCGCGCCGAAGCGGTCCTCGACTTCGCGTGTGAACGCCAGGACGGCGGCTTCGTCGCGCACGTCCACGCGCGACGCCACCACGTCCTCGCCCGACGGGAGCACCGGCGCGCTGCGCGAGCACAGTCCCAGGCGCATGCCGCGCTTCGCGAAGTCCTCCGCGAGCGCCGCGCCCAGTCCCCGGCTGGCTCCGGTCACCACCGCCGTCCGCCCGTTCAGATCCATCATGGCTCGCCCCTTCTGCGGCTCTTCGCGCGACGTTCTTCGGAGGCCAGGTCGCGAAGTGCGAGCCACCCACGCCCCCGGGTCGGTCCAGCATATCGAATCGCCCGCGCGACGCGGGCGAAGGTGCCGAGCTGGTAAGATCCGCGCATGCCGGACCGCCTCGCGCGCGTGCTCCCCTGGGCCGTTCCGCTGGGCGGGCTTCTTCTCTTCGCGGCGCTCTGGCTGCCCCATCGCGGCTTCTGGCTCGACGACGCCTTCATCACGTTCCGCTACGCGCGCAACCTGGCGGACGGCGTCGGTCCGGTCTTCAACCCCGGCGAGCACGTCGAGGGCTACACGAACTTCGCCTGGATGCTGCTCTCGGCGGCTGCGTTCGCGACGCTCTCCGAGGGCGCGGCGCTGGTCGCCATCAAGGCGGCCGGGCTCGCGCTCGGCGCCTTCGTGCTGTGGCGCTGCTTCACGTTCCCGTCGCTCTCCACGATGACGGGCCAAGCGACGCCCCCGAGGCCGCACGTCCGGCTCGCGGTCCTGCTGCTGGCCGCACACCCGGTCTTCGTCGCGAACTGCGGCGACGGCCTGGAGACCCCGCTCTTCATGGCGTGGGGGATCGAGAACGCACGCGCCCTGGTCCGGGCCCCCACACCGCGGAGCGGTGCGCTGCTCGGCGTGCTGACGGCGGGGGCCGTGTGGACGCGGCCCGAGGCGCTGCCGCTCCTGCTCGTGTGGCCCGTGCTCGTGGCCGCATGCCGGCGTCCCCGGCGCCTGGCGGGCTGGCACGCGGGCTTCGCGCTCGCCTCGCTGCCCCCGGTGCTCGGGCAGCTGGCCTGGCGCTGGGCCTACTACGGCCAGCCGTTCCCGAACACCTTCGTCGCCAAGGCCACCGGCGCCCTCGGGCCCCGACTCGAGGCGGGCCTGCGGGACGTGGCCGCCTTCGCGGGGGTGGGCGTCAGCTTCCCGCCGCTGGCCACCTGGCTGGCCGGGGGCCTCGCGGTCTTCGGAACCCTGGCACTGCTGCGCGGGCCCGCCCGGGGAACGGCCGACGAGGCCGCCGGGGTGCGGACCGGGCTCGCGGGCCTCTGGGCACTCGTCGGCTTCCGGCTGGCGTTCGACGTGTGGTCGGGCAGCGAGTTCATGGGCACCTACCGCTTCCTGGCCCCCGCCCTGCCGCCCGCTCTTCGTGCTGGCCGACGAGGGCCTCGCGCACGTTCCCGCTCGTGCCCGCCGGGGCGTGGCGGTGGCGGGCGCGCTCGCCATGGCGGCGGCGTTCGCGGGCAACGCGCGGCTCGTCGAGGTGCGGGGACGCTACGAGCGCGGGCTCGAAGCGGCACACGTCGCCGTCGGGCGCTGGCTGCGGGAGTCGCAACCGCCCGACACCCTGGTGGCGGTCGGCGACGCGGGCGCGATTCCGTTCTTCAGCGGGCTTCCGGTGATCGACCTGTGGGGTCTCTCGGACGCCGCCATCGCCCGTCTGCCCGGCGAGTACGGCGACCGTCCCGGCACGGCCGCGTACGCGCTCTCCCGCCACCCGGGCGTGATCGTTCTCTGGAACCTGGAGCCGATCCGGCGCGGTCACGGCCCGCTGCGGCTCGCCCCCGCCCAACCCTTCGACCGCGAGATCGCCGCGCATCCGGACTTCCGCCGCGACTACCGCTTCGCGCGCGAGTTCACGTTCCGCGCGCGCATCGCACCCCGCCCCCGAGACGGGCGTCCCGCCGGACGGCGCCCCTCGACCCGACGGCTACTACCTGGACGTCTTCACGTACCGTCCCGACGGGGCGGTGCGCCGGGACGAGTGAGCCGCGGGCAGCGCGCCCCGACACGCCCCGCCCTGCCCCCTGACAGCAGGTTGGCAGCAGGCGGCCGCGCGGCGCGCACGGACGACCCGCGGTGCGTGCCCTATTCTTGCCGGCCCCATGCCCGCTCCCACGTCCCGCAAGCCGCAGAAGACGCAGCAGCCCCGACGGCCGCGAAAGCCGCGAGCGCCGCGAAGGTCGCAAGGCTCGAGCAGGAGCTCCGCCGAGCTCGACCACATCCTCATCAAGGGTGCGCGCGAGCACAACCTCAAGAACGTCGACGTCAAGATCCCCAAGAAGAAGCTCGTCGTGATGACGGGCGTCTCCGGCTCGGGCAAGTCTTCGCTCGCCTTCGACACCCTGTACGCCGAGGGCCAGCGACGCTACGTCGAGTCGCTCTCGGCCTACGCGCGGCAGTTCCTCGGCCAGATGGACAAGCCGCGCTACGACACCATCCGCGGCCTCTCGCCCACCATCTCGATCGAGCAGAAGACGACCGGCTCGAATCCCCGCTCCACGGTGGGCACGATCACCGAGATCTCCGACTACCTGCGCGTGCTGTGGGCCCGCATCGGCACGCAGCACTGCCACCGGTGCGGGCGCCGGGTGCAGAGCCAGACCGCCCAGCAGATCGCCGCGGAGCTGCTGACGAAGCCCGAGGGCACCCGCCTCGTGCTGCTCGCCTCGCTACTGGTGAACCGCAAGGGCGAGCACCGGGAGCTTCTCGCCGACGCCCGCCGCAGCGGCTACGCGCGCCTGCGGGTCGACGGCGAGATCGTCCTCTCCGAAGACCTGGAGGCCCTCGACAAGCGGCGCAAGCACACCGTCGAGGCGGTGATCGACCGCATCGTCGTGGGCGCGAAGAGCGCGAGCCTCACGTCCCGGGTCACGGACTCCGTCGAGACGGCCCTGAAGGTCGGGCACGGCAGCCTGATCGTCGTCGAGACCGCGGCCGAGGGGAGCAAGCCGCACGAGCAGACCTTCTCCGAGAAGGCCGCCTGCGGCCACTGCGGCATCTCGTTTCCCGAGCTCACCCCCCAGGCTTTCTCGTTCAACAGCCCCCAGGGCATGTGCGCGGACTGCAACGGCCTCGGCCAGAACTTCGCCATCGATCCCGACCTCGTCGTGCCCGACGAGAGCCTGAGCCTGCACGAGGGCGCCATCAAGCCGTGGGGCGGCGAGATCGAGAAGCAGGACAACTGGGGCCACGGCTTCCGCGCGCAGGTGATCTCGAAGCTCGGGATCGACGCCCACAAGCCGTTCGCGAAGCTGCCGAAGAAGCAGCGGGACGTTCTGCTCTACGGCGCGGGCGATCGGAAGTTCCGCGTCACCTGGAAGGGCAAGTCCGGCCAGGGCAGCATGAACATCGTCTGGGAGGGCGCCCTGCCCCGGCTGATGCGCCGCTTCCGGGAGACCAGCTCGGAGCGCGCCAAGCGCTGGTACGGGCAGTTCCTCGGCAACGCCTCGTGCGCTGCGTGCGGCGGGTCGCGCCTGCGCGCCGAGAGCGCCGCGGTGCGCGTGGGCGAACGGAGCATCGTCGAGGTGTCGTCGCTCACGGTTGCGGCGGCCAGCGAGTTCTTCCAGGCGCTCGAGCTCCGCGGAGCCGACCTGCAGATCGCGAGCGAGGTGCTGAAGGAGGTGCGCTCCCGCCTCGACTTCCTGAGCGCCGTCGGGCTCGACTATCTCTCCCTCGACCGCGCCGGCCCCACCCTCTCCGGCGGCGAATCCCAGCGCATCCGGCTGGCAAGCCAGGTGGGGTCGGACCTGACGGGCGTCATCTACATCCTCGACGAGCCGTCCATCGGCCTGCACCAGCGCGACAACCGGCGGCTGCTCGACACCCTCCTGCGCATGCGCGACATCGGCAACACCATCGTCGTGGTCGAGCACGACGAGGAGACCGTGCGCGAGGCCGACTACGTGATCGACTTCGGTCCCGGCGCCGGCGTGGCCGGCGGCGAGATCGTCCACCAGGGCACGCCGAAGAGCCTGGAGCGCAACCGCCGCTCGATCACCGGCGCCTATCTCTCCGGGCGCCAGCAGATTCCCGATCCCCGCCGAGCGCCGCGGGGCCGTGGGCAGCCTCAAGATCGCGGGCGCCCGGGAGAACAACCTGCGCCGACGTCGACGTCGAGTTCCCGCTCGGCGTGCTGACCGCCGTGACCGGCGTCTCGGGCGCCGGCAAGTCGACCCTCGTGAACGACATCCTCTACCCGGCGCTCTCGCGCAAGCTCCACAGCTCGACCCGCCGGGTCGGGCGCCACCGGGCCGTCGCACGGACTCGACCAGCTCGACAAGGTGATCGACATCGACCAGCGGCCCATCGGCCGCACGCCGCGCAGCAATCCCGCGCACCTACATCAAGGTGTTCGACGAGATCCGCACCTTCTTCGCGGAACTGCCCGAGGCGCGCGTGCACGGCTACAAGCCGGGCCGCTTCTCGTTCAACGTGAAGGGCGGACGCTGCGAGGCCTGCGAGGGCGACGGCGTCCGCAAGATCGAGATGCACTTTCTCGCCGACGTCTACGTGCACCTGCGAGGAGTGTCGGGGCAAGCGCTTCAACGAGGCGACCCTGCGCGTGGGCTACAAGGGGCGCTCCATCGCCGACGTGCTCGAGCTGACCGTGCGCGAGGCCCTGGAGCTCTTCGAGGCGCACCCCAAGGTGGCGGCGCCGCTGCGGCTCCTCGAAGAGGTGGGTCTCGACTACCTGCACCTCGGCCAGCCCTCGCCCACGCTCTCGGGCGGCGAGGCCCAGCGCATCAAGCTGGCGCGCGAGCTCTCGAAGCGCGCCACCGGCCGCACCCTCTACATCCTCGACGAGCCCACCACGGGCCTCCACTTCGACGACGTGCGCAAGCTGCTCGGCGTGCTGCAGCAGCTCGTCGACGCGGGCAACACGCGTCGTCGTGATCGAGCACAACCTCGACGTCATCAAGACCGCCGACTGGATCATCGACCTGGGGCCCGAGGGCGGTCCCCGGGGCGGCGAGGTGATCGCCCAGGGAACCCCGGAGCAGGTCACCCGCGTGAAGGCGTCGCACACCGGGCCGCTACCTGGCGCCGCTGCTGGCGACCCGGGGAAGATCCCGGCGTACCCGCGCCTCTTAGGAGCGCGACCCGGGACGAAGTCTCGGGTCGAGATTCCGCCGCAGGGGGAGGCAACGCGCTCCCTCTGCTAGGTCTCGGTCCGCGTCTCGGTCCGGGCCTTCGCTCGAGGCAGCGCGAGAGACGGGTCGAACCAGGTCAGGATGCGGTCGTTCGCCTCTCGCGGCCAGGTGTGGGAGAGGTCCGGGATCTCGTCGTAGACGAGGTCGGCGCCCGCCTTCGCCAGCGCCTCTGCGGCCACCCGGGCAAGGCCCACCGGAAACATCCAGTCCAGGGCGCCGTGCACCAGGTGGATCCGGCGGCCCCGGGCGTGCTCCAGGTTTCCGTTCGCGTAGTTGGCGGGATGCAGCACGCCGGACACCGGCGCCAGTGCGGTGAAGGGCGCGTCCTCGCGCAATCCACACATCAGCGTGTACGTCGCTCCGTCCGACAGGCCCGTCAGCAGGATGCGGCTGCGGTCCACGCGCCAGCGCTCGCACACCGCACCCACCATGGCGGAGAGGGCGCCGGCGTCCACGTCGGGGCCGTTGAACGACCACGTGGGACCGCGCGAGGTGGGCGCGAGCAGCAGGAAGCGGCGGCCCCGCGCCTCCCGGAGCCAGGTCCACAGGAAGTCGCGACCGTCCCCGCTGCCGCCGTGCAACGCCACCACCAGCGGCCACTCGGAGTGGCCGTCGTAGGCACCCGGCACGTAGAGCGAGAAGCCACCGCGGCCGGCCTCCGCGTCGCGACCGCGGTGCAGCCCCACCTCGACGCCCGGCGGCGGCTCGGGATCGAGGGCCGCGAGGTCTTCGCGGAACGGCTCCTCGACGAAGTACCGGCTGACGGGCGGCAGAGCGACCCGCAGCGGGAAGAGCGCCTCCTGGGCGCGACAGTGGGTGTGCATGGCCGCGAGCACCCGCGCGATGCCGCTTGCCTGGGGATCGAAGTCGTCGTCTCCCTCGGAGAACAGCGAGAGCGCCCGCCCGGCGAGCTCGCTCGCCTGCGCGAGATCTCGCTGGAGTCCTGCGAGGCCCTCGGGCACCGGCACCGCCTCGAAGCCATCTCGCGCCTCGGCGAGTCGCGGGACGAGGGGTGCCAGCAGGCCGCGCAAGCGGGGCAGCTCCGGCGGGTGCAGACGCCGCTGCACCCACTCCAGACCCTCGAGACCCTGCAGCAGCGCGGGACCGAGGGCGCCCAGCTGCCGGAAGAAACGCTCGTGGCTGGCGTCGACCAATCCGGCCTCCCGAGCCCCTTCAGGGCGCTCTCACGCCCTCCGCGGCCGGGCCGCTCGCACCCGGGCGGCGGTGCGGGGCAAGCGTAGCCTGGCTGCTATGATCCGCGCCCTCTGCACATCCGGCGCTCGGGGGAAGCCTCCCGGAGCCACATCTGCAACGACCCTCCGCAACCGAAACCGGCCGGAACGGCCGGACCAAAGGAAGACAATGACTTCTCGTCGCATCGCCTTGCGCGCGACCCCGCGCCGACGCCTCGCTCGCTCCGCCGCCTGCCTCGTTACCGTCACCACGTGCGTCGTCACCCTGGCCAGCGTGCTGGTGGCCGCATCGGCTTCTGCCGACGTGACGGTGGAGACCGACCAGGACAAGGCGATCTACCTGATCGGCATCAGCTTCGCGCGCCAGCTCGGGCCCCTGTACCTCACTCCCGAAGAGATGGAGATCGTCGCCAAGGGCCTCGTCGACGCCGCTCACGACCGCGCCATGGACCTCGACCCGCAGGTCTACGGTCCCAAGATCCAGATGCTGCAGGAGACCCGCGCCAAGCAGGCGCTCGGCATCGAGACCGAGAAGTCGAACGCCTACCTCGCCGCCCAGCGCAAGGAGAAGGGCGCCAAGCAGACCGACTCGGGGCTCATCATCACCCAGCTGAAGGAAGGCTCGGGCAAGCAGCCGACCCCCGACAGCAAGGTGCGCGTGCACTACACGGGCACGCTGCGCGACGGCACGGTCTTCGACTCGTCGGTCCAGCGCGGTCAGCCCGCGGAGTTCCCCCTCTCGGGCGTCATCCCGTGCTGGAGCGAGGGCGTGGGCATGATGAAGGTGGGCGGCAAGGCCAAGCTGGTCTGCCCCGCCGACATCGCCTATGGCGACAAGGGTGCACCGCCGGCGATTCCGCCGGGAGCCGCGCTCACGTTCGACGTGGAGCTCCTCGACATCATCCAATAGCTTCTCGGCTTCGTCGAGCAGCTTCTCGGCTTCGTCGAGCAGCTTCTCGGCTTCGTCGAATCGCTTCGCCCGGTAGCGGGGTCGCTCTTCGCGTCGCGGCCACGTCGGATCACGCCGATCCACACCAGGCCCGACGCCAGGAGCACGCCCGTCCCGGGCTGGGGCACTACCGTGGGTTGCCGCCGGAGGCGCAGCTGCGCGCCGGCGGCGTCGCCGGTGGGGCCCTCGAGCTGCGCCGGAGGCGCGGGGGCGTCGTCGGCCGGGCCCGCAGTGCCCGGCTCGGGGACGCCCTCGATCTCGTCGCCGAGGACGCTCGTCGAGAGCATCGACTGGAGCTCCGGACGGGTCGCCACGGGAGCCTGCACCCGCGGACCGGATGATCCCGGCGCGCTCCCGATGGCCTCCCCCGCTGTCCGTGCCGGCGCGGCTTCGGCCGGAGGCGGATCTTCCATCACCACCACCACCCCCGCCGAGAGCAGCAGCGCCAGGGCGACGAATGCGATGGGGACCGCGATCTCGAGCCGGCGCAGCAGCCGTCGTTCCCGCCGTCGCAGGCGCCGCCCGAGTTGCGCGATCTCCTCGTCCATGACGCCCCGTATCGGGACGATCGGAGGGTCGCTTGACGTCACCGGCCGACGGGGGCCTTTGCCTCCGGGCGCGCATCCCCCGTCCTTCCGCCGGGACGGCAGGCCTGCAGGCATGCTGGAAGGCGGGGCAGCCGCTCCCTCGGCTCCCCACGCCCGGCCACGCGGTATCTTCGCGCCGACGCGCCAGAATGGGAGGC
Source organism: uncultured delta proteobacterium (assembly GCA_963822965.1). Lineage (GTDB taxonomy): Bacteria > Myxococcota_A > UBA9160 > UBA9160 > UBA4427 > JAJDAN01. The sequence goes on along the minus strand of CAWGJT010000014.1, from coordinate 22,740 downwards.
ACCCCATGGCCCAGCTGCCCGAGCCCGTCTCCGAGTTCCTTCGCGGGAAGCGGATCGCCGTCGCCGGCGTCTCCCGGCAAGAGGGTCAGCCCGCCAACGCCGTCTTCCGCAAGCTGCGCGACTCCGGGTACGAGGTCTTCCCCATCAATCCGAACGCGCCCGAGGTCGAGGGCGTGCGCTGCTACCCGAACGTCGGCGCCGTTCCCGAGCGACTCGACGGTCTCGTCGTCGCCACGCACCCGGACGTCTCGGCCGACCTCGTTCGCCAATGCGCCGAGCACGGGATCGAGCGGATCTGGTTCCACCGCTCGTTCGGACAGGGCAGCGTCTCGCCGGACGCGATCCGGGAGTGCGAGATCCGAGGCATCCGATGCATCGTCGGAGGGTGCCCGCTCATGTACTGCGAGCCGGTCGACTTCGGGCATCGCTGCATGAAGTGGTGGCTCGGGCGGCAGGGACGCGTTCCCCGCTGAGGTCGCGCGCCGGAGCACGGGACCCCGAACCCGAGCCATCCCCTGCGAGGCCGTGGTAGCCTTCTCGCATCCGATCCCGAGCCGGGGGCGAGCGCGCATGGCAGAGACGCTTCGCGGTGGCTGCTTCTGCGGCGCCGTGCGATTCGAGATCGGCGAGATCTTCGACGCCGGAACCTGCCGCTGCGCCATCTGCAGGCGCTTCAGCGGGGCTCCGCTCGTGGTCTGGGCCAACGCGCCCGGCCGAGCCTTCCGGCTGACCCGGGGCCGTCCCACCGGATTCGCGTCCTCGGAGCGCTGGACGCGCTACTTCTGCTCGACCTGCGGCGCGCCGGTCCATGGGCGACATCCATCGCCCCCCGCGGACGGCTCGGATCTCGTCTGCGTCTCGACCCAGAGCCTCGACGACCCTGAGGCCATTCGCCCGACGGCCCACATCTGGTGCGACTCCGGCCTGTCCTGGTTCGACACCCCGGACGACCTGCCCCGCTTTCCCGACGGCGAGCTCACGCATCCGAGCCGCCGCGGCTCATGGCGCCGGCGCTGAAACCTGCATGGATGCGTCCTTCGACGACGCGATCTCGCGGGCCGACGCGGACGCGGTGCGCGAGCTGCTTCGGCGGGGCGGCGACGTGAACGCCCCCGACCGCCATGGACAGACGGCGTTGATGCGGGCCTCCCATGCGGGGCATCGCGGGGTCGTCGAGGCGTTGCTCGAGCACGAGCCGAATCTGGATGCGACGGCCAAGTTCGGACTGAGCGCCCTGATGCTCGCCGTCGTGGCTGGCCACGACGAGATCGTGCGCCTGCTCGTCCAGGCGGGCGCCGACCGGTCGCTACGGGGCTCCGGTGCTCCCGGCTTCGCCGGACAGACAGCGCGCGACCTGGCCATCGCGCGGGGCATGCACTCGCTCGCGGCCGAGCTCGAGTCACGTGTCGAAGGTTCAGCCTGGGAACGGGCGAACCGCCTCCGGAGACCGCCATTCATGACGAGCGCACCCCCCGGCTACCGCATCGGTGCCCCGCGCCCGGACGAGCTCGCCCTGCTGCCGCGGATCGAGGCGGAGGCGGCCACGATCTTCTCGCCCGAGGATCTCGTCCCCGGAGAGGAAGGCCTCTCGCTGGCGGAGCTCCGGCGGGCCGCCGAGGCGGGGCGTGTCTGGGTCGCCCGCAGCCTGGCGCCTCCCGCGCCCGTGGGCTTTGCGCTGGCCACGCTCCTGGACGCGTCGGCCCACCTGCTGGAGATGGACGTCCTTCCGGCCCACGGCAGGCGCGGCGTCGGTCGCGCCCTGGTCGGGCACGCCGCGGACTGGGCTCGCGACCAGGGCTTCTCCGCCCTCACCTTGACGACGTTTCGGCACGTTCCGTGGAACGGGCCCTTCTACCAGCGCCTCGGGTTCCGGGAGATACCCGTGCGCGACGTCGGCCCGGAGCTGCGAGCCACCCTGCAGCAGGAGGCCGAGCACGGCCTCGACCCGCGCAAGCGCGTGGCCATGCGGCTCGCCCTGCCGGCCTCGTGAGACGGCCCGGGGACCGCTCGACCCGAGCGGCAGGCGACACCGTATGTGGTAGCCTGCCCCGTCTGCCCCGCGGACGGGGCCGGCTCGTAGTCGGGAGGCTTGGAGCATGGCGAGCTGGCACGACCTCGAGCGGGAGGCGCCGGAGATCGCGGCCGCCGGACGCCGGCTGCTGCCGGAGGTGGCGTTCCTCGCCACCGTGAGCTCCCGGGGTCGGCCGCGCGTACACCCCTTCTGCCCGGGCATCGCCCAGGGACGGCTGTGGGCCTTCGTGATGGCGGGCTCGCCCAAGCGCCGCGACCTCGACGCGAACGGGCACTTCGCGATCCACGCCCTGCCCGGACCCGAGGACGAGGAGCTCTACGTCGCCGGCCGGGCCACCCGCGTCCTCGATCCCGGCGCACGCCAGGCCGCGCTCGAGACGATGCCGTACGACGACGCGGACGAGCAGCACCTGCTGTACGAGCTCGACCTCGAGCGCGCGCTGTGGACCACCTGGGAGAGCTTCCAGCAGCCCGGCATGCGACCGGTCCACCGCGTGTGGCGCGCCTCCTGACCCGATCAGCCCGATCCGTCCCGACGGCTACTCGTAGTGGAACTCGGCACCGTCGAGGTCGATGGCGGGGATCTGGTGCTTCTCGGTCCAGTAGTCCTGGGTGTGCTGCCACTCGGGCTTGTCGCCCCGCTTGGGCAGCAGGTCCATGCTCCGCATCAGATAGCCGGGATTGAAGTTCTCCGGGTCGATCCAGTCCAGCAGCGGCATGTCCTCGTCTTCCGGCCGTAGCACGGCCTCGACCCGCTTCGCGCCGATGGCGTCCATGTGGTTGAGGAGCCGGCACACGAAGTCGCCGAGCAGGTCGACCCGCAGCGTCCAGCTGGCCCGGAAGTACCCGAAGATCCACAGCATGTTCGGCACGCCGGTGAACATCATGCCGCGGTAGGTGACCGTCTTCGAGAAGTCCACCGGCTTGCCGTCCACGAAGAAGTCGATGTCGCCCAGCACGCTCATGTTGAAGCCCGTGGCCGTGACGATGATGTCGGCCTCGAGCTCTTCCCCCGACTTCAGCAGGATGCCCTTCTTCGTGAATCGGTCGATCTCGTCGGTGACCACCGACGCCTTCCCGGAGGCGATACCCTTGAAGATGTCGCCGTCCGGGACGAACGCGATGCGCTGCCGCCAGGGCCGATACCGGGGTGTGAAGTGCTTCTCGATGTCGTACTCGGGGCCCAGGTACTCGCGGATGGGCTTGAGCAGCTCTTCCTTCAACAGCTCCGGCTGCTCGAAGGAGAGCTCGGTGATGGCGGCCTGGTCGTGCAGGATCTTCCGGCGCGTGATCTCGTGGATCCAGGTCTCGTCGATCTCCAGCGCGCGGAGCTGATCGGCCAGCTCGTTCTCGTTGCGACCCGGAATGAACCAGGTCGGCGATCGCTGCAGCATCGTCACGTGGGCGCAGTCGCCGGCGATGGCCGGGACGAGGGTCGCCGCCGTCGCCCCCGAGCCGATCACGAGGACGTTCTTGCCCTTGTAGTCCAGGTCCTCGGGCCAGGTCTGCGGGTGGACGATCTGTCCCTCGAAGTCCTCCATCCCGTCCCACTCGGGCGTGTACCCCTCCGCGTGCCGGTAGTAGCCCTGGCACATCCACAGGAAGCTCGCGGTGAAGCGAACGGCCTCGCCGGTGTCGGTGCGAGTTCCCTCGATCGTCCAGAGCGCGTCTTCGCTCGACCAGCTCGCCGAGTCGATCCGGTGCTGGTAGCGGATGTGCCGGCCGAGATCGTTCTCCTCGATGACCTCGCCCATGTAGCTGAGGATCTCCTCGGCGGTGGCGATGGGCGGTCCGGTCCACGGCTTGAAGCGATACCCGAAGGTGTAGAGATCGCTGTCGGAGCGGATGCCCGGATAGCGGTGCATCCACCAGGTGCCGCCGAAGCTCTCCAGCCCTTCCAGGACCACGAAGGTCTTGCCGGGGCACTGGTGGCTGAGGTGGTAGGCGGCCCCGACGCCGGAGATGCCCGCCCCGACGATCAGCACGTCGAAGTGCTCGGGCTCGGGCTCGGGCGCCTGCGACGCAGTCGCGCCGGATGTCTGCTTGCTCGTCACGGACGGATTCCCCCTGTGGTTGGGGGAAGTAAAGAGCAAGGCTCATGCCAAGCGGGCTCCGCCCCCAACCCGCCCCACGCGGGGCGGGGTGAGACGCCGAGACCCTACCGAGCGGGCAGCTGCGGCGATAGGCCTCGGCCCGAGGCCGGATGGCCGGCCGCCGCAAGGGGAGCCCGGAGGGCTCCCTCGGCTATCGGCGGTGTCTGTGGTGCCCCGAGTGGCCGCCCGAGCCGCCCTGCCCGCCCGCGTCCACCCGGAACACGTCGTCCGGGATCTCGGCTCCGATCCGGGTGTTCCGCCGGATCACGTCGGCGAGGCGGGTCCGCCGGACCCGGTCCAGGTCTTCCGGCGCGAGCGCGCGCTCGTACCAGAAGCGGTCGCCGTCGCGCAGCGCCGTGAACTGCTCGACCACGATGGTGTGGAAGAGGGGGCCGAGCTGCGGAGCCCGGCAACGGGTCCTCGGCGAGCCCGCCCACCCACAGGTCGACGTCGTCGACGCTCCCGTAGGCGGCCGCCAGCCGGGCCTGCGACCTCCGGGATCGCTGGTCATCGTCTTCGAAGCCGGCGGCGCGCGGCAGACCGTAGGCCTCGCGGGTGTCGTTGTAGCCGGGCAGGCCGTGGTCGCGGCCGCGCTGGATGTTGAGGGCCGGCAGGTCGAAGCCGCCCGCGCCCGGCGGTCCGAACAGGAAGTTGCGCACGTCGTCGACGACGAAGACGTCGATGCGCTGGTGCGCGCTGGTGGGCCAGGCCCCGCAGGATCGGCTCGATGCCGCCTTCGTCGCGCATCCGGTCCGGGCTGAAGAAGGCGTCGCGCAGGGCGATGGAGCCCTCGGGCAACTCGTCCAGGCGCGCGTCGAGACGCAGCAGCTCGGGGCGACAGCGCGCTGTGGCCGAAGCGGTAGGCGGCGGTGGAGAACTCGTTGCGGAGACGCGCGTCGACGTCCGGGTCGTAGCCCCGGTAGGGCGGGAGGGCGTCCGGGCCGAGCAGGGCCGGCAGGAACTCCTGGTAGGTGATGGCCTGGATCAGCGCGCCCACCAGGCTTCGGGCGCGCTCGTAGACGGCGTCCCCGTCCAGCCGGGGATCGTCGCGACGGATGCGATCGGCCAGCCGGTTGTGCTCGCGCATGAAGAGCGTGTGGAGCGCGGTGAGGCCCAGCTGCTCGTTCGCGCGCACGTCGCCGGCCAGGAACATCACCTGGTCCGAGCCGCCGGTGGCGTTGGGCAGGCTGCCGTCGTCGTCGGGCAGCAGGTCGCCGGGCCCGACGGCGAGCCGGCCCGTGCCGTCGTTGCGTCGCAGCGCCCGGGCGCGCTCCTCGTTCGAGCCGTACACGTTGGAGGCGTCGATCCAGCCGCGTGATCTGGTTCAGCTGCTGGCGCGGGTTGTCCGGGTCGGTGCCGGTCTCGGGATCGTAGAGCGAACGGTTGAAGGGGATGACCGACGCTGCCGGTTCCGCCGGGGTCGAAGTCCGGGTCGCCGGCGGGCACCGGGATCGGGGCGGGCTCGGGCGGGATCCGTCCCGTCGCTGAGATCGATGTCGTGGTCGACGAACTGGCCCCACTGCCAGAGGAAGTCGCTGGTGCCGAAGGGGTTGGTCACGAGCCGGGGCCTGGGCGCTCACGATGTTGCTCACTTCCCGTGCGCCCGGCCGGTCCGGTCCGGCCAGGCTGGAGACGCCGTCGGCGTAGTCGGCGGGAACGCTCCGGACGAGGACCGTGTAGGTGGCGTTGCGGTCCGGGTCGGCGAGATGGTTGCCGCTGCCGTCGAGGCTCCGCACCCCGGCGGGCGGCTTCGGTCGGCTCCGGTGGCCGTCGTGCGAGGAGCGCGGCTGGATCTGGAGCGAAGGCGAGACAGCGTCCGATCCGCCGCGTGCGTCGCGCCCACGGGCCAGGGCGGCGTCCCCGGCGGCGACCACGACGGGCAGGACGAGCGAGAGGGCAAGGAGTCTCCGTCGCCTGGGGGCGACACGCCTGGGAGTGGACACGACGTTCATGGCGACACCTCGAAGTCCCGCGCCAGCGGGAACGGATCCGTCTCGAGCCGCCGCCGCCCTCCCCCCGCGAGTGCGGCTCTCATCGAACAGCGGCAGGCGCGTCCGGACGGAACGTGGTCGGGCGCACAGCCTCGGCACGTCGGCCCCGCGTGGGTCGATCCGGTGATCCAGATCACGGTCGCGATCCCTCGCGGACATCTCCCGGCCGACCCGGTAGCCTGTCGGCGTGCCGGCACGGCGCCCCATTCCGACGATCCGGGACTTCGACGCGTCGCGCGACCGTCGGGACGTGCGGCCTGCTTCGTCGAGCTGCAGGACTTCGAGCGGAGCCTCGACCCGCGCATCCCCGCCGGCGAGAGCATCGCGGACGCCTACCTCGAGCTGATGTTCCAGCGCTGCCGGGAGTTCGATGGCTGGGTGCTGGTCGCCGAGCTCGCAGGTGCGGTGGTCGGGTTCGCGTCGGTCTGGCGCGCTACCGCTCTCCGGAGCCCGACGACGATCCCACCGCCCACGGCTTCCTGTCGGACCTGGTCGTGCTGGAGACGCACCGCGGCCGCGGCATCGGGCGCGCGCTCCTGCGCGCCGCCGAGGCCCGGGCGCGAGAGGCCGGAGCCCGCTCGCTCCAGCTCTCCGTCAAGGCCGGCAACGCCGGCGCCTCGTCGCTCTACGCCGCCGAAGGCTTCCGGGAGACCGAGATCTACCTGGAGAAGGCGCTGCCCGCCTCTCGCCCCTGAACGGTGCCGCCCCGCCTCCGGCGGAGCGGGCGAGGTCCTCGAATCACCGACGCGTGTTACCCTTCGTCGGCGAAGACATCCACGCTCGGGCGGCGAGCGCGAGGAACGACGGCCGACGCAGCGGATGGCGACCTCGGGCATCGGCGGAGACGAGCAGGACCTGCGGACGGGCCAGTACGCCAGCGACGCCCGGCTCGCCGCGAGGATGCGCCTCCACCAGACCTACTCCGTCTCGCACGAGAGCTGGTACGCCTGGCTGCACCGCCGCTGCGGCCTCGACCGCTTCGGCGCGGTGCTCGACGTCGGCTGCGGAAACGGCGCGTTCTGGAAGGATGCGGCCGCACGCCGGCCCCGTGCCGCTGACCCTCTGCGACCTGTCGTCGGGCATGCTGCGAGCCGCCCGCGACGTGTCCGGCGGCTCGCCTCCGCTCGGTGCAGGCCAGCGTGGCCCGTCTGCCGTTCCCGAGCGCCTGCTTCGAGGCCGCCCTCGCCAACCACATGCTGTACCACGCCGAGGACGTCGGGGCCGCGCTGCTCGAGCTGCACCGGGTGCTGCGACCCGGCGCCCCCCTGTTCGCCTCCACCGTCGGTCCAGACCACCTGCGCGAGCTGGAGTCGCTCCGGCTCGCGGTGGGGCTGACCCGGGAGAGGCCCGTCAGCATGCAGGCCTTCGATCTCACCAGCGGAGCGCGCGCCATGGGCGAGCGCTTCACGGCCGTGGACGTCCACCGCTTTCCCAATCACCTGGAGGTGACCGATCCCGGTGCGGTGGTGGACTACGTGGCGTCTTCCAGCGACCTGACCGCACGACAGGCCGAGCAGATCCGCGCGCGGGTGGCTTCGGAGATCGCCGATCGCGGCTTCTTCCACCTCACGATCGATTCGGGCCTGGTCACCGGTCGCGGCCTTGCCGCCGACCCGGAGACCGGAGGGTCTCGCTGAGATTCCGAGCCGCGATGGTGCTGGGGGCCGCCGGGTGGGCGGCCGGCGTATTCGGGGGCGCCGCGGTGCTGGGGTTCGTCGTGCTGCCGCTGCTCGGCATCGCGAGCGGCCTCTTGCCCATCGACACCGAGGCGGAGGCCTTCTTCTCGATGCTGACGCTGAAGGCTGTGCCGTACCTGGCCGCCGGAGCGTGCTGAGCGCGCCACTGTACCCGCTCTCCGCCGGCCGCCGGGCGCGCACCCGAATCGCCCTGCTCTGCGCCAACGTCCTGGTGGCCTGGCTCGTGGCCGCGTCCATCGCCCTCGCGATCCTCGGGTATGGACATGGCCTCGGCGTGGTAGCCTCGGCCGCGGGCCCGACGCGGCGGCCGACACTGCCATGCCCGAGACGTTCTCACGCGAAGAAGGCCGCAGGCTCTTCGGCCGCGACGCGACCGGCTACGCCGAGGCGCGACCCGGCTATCCCGACCGCGTGTTCGAGCTGCTGGTCGACCGCTGCGGTCTCCGTGCCGGCTGCCCCACCCTCGAGGTGGGCCCCGGCACGGGCCAGGCGAGCCGGCGGCTGCTCGCGCTCGGTGCGCGTCCGCTGGTGGTCGGTCGAGCCCGACCCCGGCTTCGCGCCGCGCTCGAGGAGCTGGCCCTCGGCTCGAACGACGCGATGCGTCTCGTCGCGAGCCCCTTCGAGTCCGCCGACCTCGAGCCCGGCAGCCGTTCCGCCTGGCGGTGTGCGCGACCTCCTTCCACTGGCTCGACCCCGAAGCCGGCCCCCGCAAGCTGGGCGCGTGCCTGACACCCGGGCGGCTGGATCGCGCTCTTCTGGAACGTCTTCGGCGACCCCGAGCAGCCCGATCCCTTCCACGAGGCCACGGCGCCGGTGCTGGCGGAGCTGTCGCCCTCGGCGTCGCAGTGCGGGGAGGGAGCGCTGCCGTACGCCCTCGACCGGGCCGGGCGTCTCGCCGACCTGTCGGCCGCCGGCGCGGACGACGAGGTCCTGACGGAGGTGATCCGCTGGACGCTCGTCCTCGACACCCGACGGGTCCGGTCGCTGTACGCGACCTGGTCGTCGATCTCCCGGCTGTCCGAGCCGACAGCGCGAGGCGTTGCTCGACCGCGTGGCGGAGTCGCCGAGAGCCGCTTCGGCGGTCGTGGTGGAGCGCCGGATGGTCACCCCCGTCTACCTGGGTCGCCGTCCGGGACGTCTCCGGTCGTGACGCCGCGAGGGCGGACCCCGCCTGCGCGACCCCATCCGAGGAGCTCGCGCGGGAAGCGGAATCGGAACGGACGCGACGGCTACGACGCCGGCTCGCCCAGCACCTCGTCCACGATCCCCCGCGCGTCGCGCAGGATCGCCTCGACGTGCTCGTCGCCCCGGAAGCTCTCCGCGTAGATCTTGTAGATGTTCTCGGTGCCGGAGGGACGCGCCGCGAACCAGCCGTTCTCCGTCGTCACCTTCAGGCCGCCGATCGGGGCGTCGTTGCCCGGCGCCCGGGTGAGCCGGGCCGTGATCGCCTCGCCCGCCAGGCTCGAGGCCCGGACGTCCTCCGGCGACAGCTTGCCGAGCCTCGCCTTCTGCGTCCGGCGTGGCGGGCGCGTCGATCCGCACGTAGGAGGGCGCGCCGAAGCGGGACGTGAGCGCCTGATAGTGCTCACCGGGGTCGCGGCCCGTGCGCGCGGTGATCTCGGCCGCCAGAAGATCCATGATCGGACCGTCCTTGTCGGTGGTCCAGACGCTGCCGTCGAGGCGCAGGAAGCTCGCGCCGGCGCTCTCCTCCCCGCCGAAGCAGCACGAGCCGTCGAAGAGGCCCGGCACGAACCACTTGAAGCCCACCGGCACCTCCCACAAGCGCCGCCCGAGGTCGCCCACCACGCGGTCGAGCATGCTGCTCGAGACCAGCGTCTTGCCGACCACGGCGTCCGCCGGCCAGTCGGGGCGGTGGGTGAGCAGGTAGTGGATGGCGACGGCCAGGTAGTGGTTCGGGTTCATCAGCCCCGCGGACGGAGTCACGATGCCGTGCCGGTCGGCGTCGGGATCGTTCGCGAAGGCCACCCGGTAGCGATCCTTCAGGCCCACGAGCCGCGCCATCGCGTAGGGGCTGGAGCAGTCCATGCGGATGGCGCCGTCGTGGTCCACGGTCATGAACGAGAAGGTGGGGTCGACGCTCGGGTTCACCACCTCGATGTCGAGCCCGTAGACCGAGTTGATGGGCTCCCAGTAGTGGACCGCGGAGCCGCCGAGGGGGTCCACCGCCAGGGCGAGACCGGCGCCCCGGATGGCGTCCATGTCCACCACGTTGCGCAGGTCGTTCACGTAGGGGAGGACGAGGTCCTCCTCGCGCGTGGTCGTCGCCCGCATCGCCCTCTCGAGCGACAGGCGCTTCACGCCGGCGCAGCCCGACCGCAGCAGCTCGTTGGCCCGGTCCTGCACCCGGCCCGTCACCTCGGTGTCGGCCGGGCCGCCGTTGGGCGGGTTGTACTTGAAGCCGCCGTCCGCGGGCGGGTTGTGGGAGGGCGTGACGACGATGCCGTCGGCGAGATGCTCGCTGCGGCCGCGGTTGTAGGCGAGGATGGCGCGCGAGATCACCGGCGTCGGCGTGACAGCCGTCGTCTCGCTGGATCACCGCCTCGATGTCCGTTCGCCGCCAGCACCTCGAGGGCGGTGCGCTGGGCGGGACCGGAGAGCGCGTGGGTGTCCTTGCCCATGTAGAGCGGGCCGTCGATCGCCTGCGCGCGCCGGTACTCGCAGATCGCCTGGGTGATCGCGAGGATGTGGGCCTCGTTGAACGAGCCGCGCAGCGACGAGCCGCGGTGCCCGCTGGTGCCGAAAGCCACCCGCTGGGCGGGATCGTCCGGCTCGGGCGTCCGCTCGAAGTACTCCCGCTCGAGCCGGGCCACGTCGATCAGCAGCTCTTTCGGGGCGGGCTTGCCCGCCAGGGGTGACAGGGTCATGGCGTCGTCGTCCGGCTTCGCATGTCGCGGCAGGCCCTCCTTCGGCCCCCATCGACTGTGGACCAGCCCTGGCCTGCCCGCGAGCCCTCCCTACTCCGGCCTTCAAGCGGCGGTCCGCGGCGAGATCCCCTCCTTGCGCTCGGCCGCCGACGAGGCCCGGAGGACCGGACGCGATCGAGCCCCCGGATGGCGTGAGGAGCCGCGCCGATCGAGCCGCGATTCCGCGCGGGAGCGACACCGAAACGTGGTAGCCTGTCGGCCTTCGAAGAAGGAGGAATCCCGTGAAGGTCCGGTCCGACGCAGCGCCCGCGAGCGTCCGTCCTGGAGGCGCGCTCTTCGTCAGCCTCGTCCTCGCGCTGGCGATGTGGAGCGACACCGCGCATGCCGTGGTGATCGAGGGCGTCGACTTCAGCGACTTCCTGCTCTTCTCGCTTCCTTCCGGCGACCTCACGCTCTCCACGTCCCAGGACGTCTACGTCTACGCGCCGGATACGATCGTGGCGAACACCCTCGACCTGTCCGCCGCCGTCGACATCTTCGTGGCCCAATCGATCACCGCGGGCACTCTCTCGCTCTGCGCGCCGTCCTGTGCCAGCGGTCCCTTCACGTTCGACCAGGACCTGGTGGTGGCACTCTCCGGGCCCATCGGCGAGCTGACGGTCCTGGCCGGCGGCAGCATCGTGGTCGCCAGCGAGGTCGTTCCCGAGCCCGCCAGCGCGCTGCTGGTGGGGCCGGGCCTGGTCGGGATCGCGGCCCGCCGGGTGCGACGGGGCGGCGGCTGACATGCCCCCTTCGGCCGCCCTCCAGACCCCTTCGGCCGCCCTCCAGACCCCTTCGGCCGCCCTCCGTACTCATTCGGCCTCCCCCCAGGTTCCCCCACGTGGACTACCGACTCGTCGCGGTGCGGATCTTCGTGACCGACTGGGAGCGGGCGATCCGCTTCTACACCGAGACCCTGGGCATTCCGAGCACCTATCGCAGCGACGAGCTGGGCTGGGCGCAGCTCGCGACGGGAGAAGGGCAGCTGGCGCTGGAGCGCGCGGCGCCCGACGACCCCGAGGCTCAGGCGCTGGTCGGGCGCATGCTCTGCGTCTCGCTCCGGGTTCCGGACATCCAGTCCGCCTACGAGACCCTGACCGGGCGCGGCGTCGAGTTCCTCGAGCCGCCCGAGACCCAGCCCTGGGGCGGGGTGCTGGCGCACCTGCGCGATCCCGACGGCAACGTCCTCACCCTGCTCGGCTCTCCCGGGTAGCCGTCCACCACCGTCTCGGCGCCCGTGATAGCGTCCGGCGCAGCAGACGGGGAGGACGGAGATGGCCACCTTCGAGATGGAGCCGATCGGCCTCGTGGAAGCGGGGCGCAAGCAGGCCGAAGACGACTTCTGGGGCGACGAGCGGGCGTGCATCGTGCTCACCGACCGCTTCCCACCCGACGCGATCCAGGGGCTCGAGGACTTCTCCCACGCAGAGGTCCTCTTCCTCTTCGATCGGGTCGATCCGGCAAAGGTCGTCTCCGGCGCGCGGCACCCGCGCAACAACCCCGACTGGCCGGCCGTCGGCATCTTCGCCCAGCGAGGCAAGAGCCGGCCGAACCGCATCGGGAGCACGATCTGCCGGGTGCTACGGCGCGACGGATCCAGGCTCTGGGTGACCGAGCTCGACGCCATCGACGGCACCCCGGTGCTCGACGTGAAGCCCGTGATGCGCGAGTTCCTGCCCCGGGAGGCGGTGCGCCAGCCCGACTGGTCGCGCGAGCTGATGCGCGACTACTGGAAGACCCGGGACTGAGCCCCGAGCGCCGGTCCCCCCTCGGCGGCAAGCGGCGCGGCGCGCGCGCCCGATCGAGCCGCCGCCGCCCCGAGCCCTTGCGCCCGCTGTAGAATCCGCGCCATGCCGAACCTGCCCGAGCGTACGCCACGTCTACCAGTCGCACCACTTCGACAGCACCCGCTGGGACTACTTCGAGCCGCGTGCCGACGACATCGTCATCGCCACGTCCTACAAGTCGGGCACCACGTGGACCCAGGCCATCGTCGGCCACCTGCTCTTCCCGGACGGCGACCTGCCGGCGGGTCCCGCCGAGCTGTCGCCCTGGCTGGACATGCGGGTCATGCCGCTCGAGGTCGTGCTGAACGGCCTGAAGGCCCAGGCCCACCGCCGCTTCATCAAGACCCACCTGCCCCTCGACGGGCTGCGCTACGACGCGAGGATCAAGTACCTCTACGTGGCGCGCGACGCCCGGGACGTCTTCATGTCCCTCTGGAACCACTACACGGGGATGAACGACGAGTTCTTCCTGCTGATGAACGGGCTCGGGCGGTCGCGTGGGCGACGAGCTGCCCCTCCCGCCCGACGGGACATCCACGCCTTCTGGCGCGACTGGACGACGCGCGGCTGGTTCCCGTGGGAGACGGACGGCTGGCCCTACTGGTCGCACCTCTACAACGTGCAGTCGTGGTGGGACTTCCGCGACGCTGCCGAACATCCAGCTCGTCCACTACAACGACCTGCTCGCGGACACCGAGGGCGAGATCCGCCGCATGGCGGATTCCTCGAGATCGACGTGCCCGAGCGGTGCTGGCCCGGCATCGTCAAGGCCGTCTCGTTCGAAGAGATGAAGCGCCAGGGCGAGCGCTACGCGCCGGGCGGCGGCGCAGTTCTGGAAGGGCGGCGCCGAGACCTTCCTCCACAAGGGCACGAACGGCCGCTGGCGCGACGTCCTCTCCGCCGACGAGATGGCCCTCTACGACGCCGCCTGCGAGCGGGCGCTCACCGCCGGACTGCCGCGAGTGGCTGGAGAACGGCGGGACCGTCTGATCGGACGCCGTCTTCGGATCGTTTTCGGATCGTGCGAGCGGCCGTCAGCCGCCCACGTGGATCACCACGTCGCGACGTCCCCGGGCGCTCCGGTGCTCCCACAGGAAGATGCCCTGCCAGGTGCCGAGCACCAGGCGACCGTCCTGCATGGGGATGGACAGGGACGTAGCGGTGAGGGCCGCCTTGATGTGGGCGGGCATGTCGTCCGGCCCCTCGGCGGTGTGGGTGTAGAGCGGATCGTGCTCGGGAACCAGGCGTTCGAGCCAGCGCTCGAGGTCGCGCTGCGCCGAGGGGTCGGCGTTCTCCTGGATGGTGAGGCTGGCCGAGGTGTGCGGGATGAACACCGTGCACAAGCCGTCGCCCACGCCCGCTTCGGCGGCGGCGGCCGCCACCTCGCGCGTGATCTCGTGCAGGCCGGGGCCGTCCACCCGGACGGTGATGCGCTGCGTTGCCATCCGGCCCGATCTCCCTTCAGCGGGCGAGCAGGTCCCGGGCGATCGACGACACCTGGATCTCGTCGGTGCCCGCGTAGATCTGCAGCACCTTCGCGTCCCGGCAGAGCTGCTCCACCTGGTACTCGGCCATGTAGCCGTTGCCGCCGAAGACCTGCACCGCTTCCAGAGCCACCTCCATGGCCGCCTGGGCGGAGTAGAGCTTCATGGCGGACGATTCCGCCAGGCTCGGCCGGCGGCTGCAGTCCACCAGCTCGAGGTGCCGGAAGACCAGGTTCTGGAGGTTCATGCGCGCCACCTCCATCTTGGCGAGCTTGAGCTGCACCAGCTGGAACTCGCCGATGGGCCGCTCGAACTGCACGCGCTCCTTCGCGTAGCGGACCGACAGCTCGAGGCAGCGCTCCACGATCCCGAGGGCCATGGCGGCCACACCCGTGCGCTCGGTCGAGAAGGTCTGCTTGGCGCCCTCGCGCGAGGGCTGCTCCTCGGTCTCGCCGAGCAGACGGTCCGCCTCGACCTCCACGTCCTGCAGGAAGAGCTCGCCCGTGGGCGACGAGTGCAGCCCCATCTTGCGCATGGGCCGGGTCTGCTCGAGCCCCTTCATGCCGCGGTCGAGGACGAAGGTGAGGATCTTGCGCTCGCGCGGAGCGACGCCCTCCTCGTCGAGCTTGCAGATGAACACGATCGTGTCCGCGAAGGGGCCGTTCGTGATGAAGGTCTTGCTGCCGTTGAGCACGTAGCCCCCACCCGGCCGGCGCCGTGCGGTGCTCTTCATGCCGCCGAAGGCGTCCGACCCGGAGCCCGGCTCGGTGATCGCCCACGAGCCGATCTTGTCGAGCGTGAGCAGGTCGAGCCCCCAGCGCTCCTTCTGCCGCGTGGTGCCCTTCGACATGATGGCGCCGCCGGTGAGCCCCACGCTCACGCCCATGGCGGTCACCATGCCCGGGCAGTAGCGGCACAGCTCGATGATCGGGATGAGCGTCATGGCCGCGGCGTCGCCCTTGGCGCCCACGCTGCCTCGGGGCACGAGATCCTCGTCCTCGCCGCCGGCGGGCGCGCTCTTCTCGGAGGGCGCGGCCTTCGGTGTGCCCGCCTTCTCGCGCGCGATCTCCTTCTTGAAGCGCGCGCGGGCCATCTCGCCCATGCCGAACGTCGAGAAGAGCTTGCGCAGCACGTCGTAGGGGGGCATGTCCCCGTGCTCGAGCTGCTCCAGGTTCGGCACGATCTCCGCCTCGACGAAGCGGCGGACCGCGTCGCGAATCATCAGGTGCTGCTCACTCCACTCGATCATCGTCGTCTCCGTCTCGCGCAGGCTCTGCACGGTTCTCGTTCGGGGTATCGGGGGAACGCAGCCGGATCTCCGTGATCTCGGCCGGCGCGCCGAAGCGCATGGGCGGTCCCCAGAAGCCGGTGCCGCGGCTCACGTACACCTGCGCGTCCCCGCGCCGGTAGAGACCGGCCACGAAGGGTATCGCGAGACGCACGAACCACGCGAAGGGCCAGATCTGGCCGCCGTGGGTGTGCCCGGAGAGCTGAAGGTCGACGCCCATGGTGGAGGCGCGCTTGAAGGTCGACGGGTCGTGGGCGAGGAGCACCACGGCACGGCCGGGGGGACGCCGGCCAACGCGGCGTCCAGATCCTCGCCACCGCGCCCGGACTCGAAGCCCGAACGGTGATCGTCCACGCCGGCCAGCTCGAAGGGCGCGCCTTCGCGGGTGTCGATCGTCACCCGCTCGTTGCGCAGGATGCGGAAGCCCAGCTCCCGCAGGCGCGCGCTCCAGCCGTCCGCACCCGAGTAGTGGTCGTGATTGCCCGTGACGAAGAAGACCCCGTAGCGTCCGCGCAGCTCGCCGAAGGGCGTCACCTCGTCCCGAAGCCGGCGCACGCTGCCGTCCACCAGGTCGCCGGTGACGGCCACCAGGTCCGGGGCGAGGGCGTTGACGCGATCCACCAGCTCCCGCGCGAACGCGCGCCCCAGGATCGGTCCGATGTGGATGTCCGAGATCTGGACGATGCGGAAGCCGTCCAGGGCCCTGGGCCAGCGGGGCAGCACGACGTCCCGTCGCACGAGGCACGGCCCCCGGAGCCGCCCGCGCAGCCCCACTGCCACGAAGGCGAGGGCCGCGACGAGCACGGCCGCGGCCCGCACCCGTCCCGCGCCTCCGGGCGCATCCGGTACGCCCGCCGCCGCGTACAGGGGCTTGGGGAAGACGAGACCCCCGAGGCCCAGCAGCAGGTCGCTGAATGCCACGAGCAGGAAGAGGTAGAAGAAGAGACCCATCCACAGGGAGGCCGGCCAGGCGATGAGGCGGGACCAGGGGGGGCTCAGCAGACGCTCGCCCACGGGCTGCAGCACCAGGCTGACACCCCCCGCCACCACGGCCCCCAGCAGCAGGGCGTGCGCCCCGGGCGGCAGCGCCGCGTCCACCACCAGGCGCTGGGCCAGATACCAGTGACCGCCCACCAGCACGCTGGCGAAGAGGAGAAGCGCGGGAACGACGAGGAGGAGGCGCGGCACGGTCGGAGTCTCGCGCGCGGACGGCCGACCCTCAAGTCCGGCGGCCTGGCGGGCGGGCCGGGCGGGGCTCAGGCGTCGAGCATGGACTCGAAGCGCGCCTTGTCGGTGGCCTTCATGTAGGCGTCGCGGCCGGTGATCTTGCCTTCCTTCGCGTAGGCGAAGAGCACGTCGTCCATCGCCTGCATGCCTTCCTTCTTGCCCGACTGGATGATCGAGTAGAGCATCTGGTTGTTGGCCTCGCGGATGACGTTCGGCAGTCCGGGAGTGCGCAGCAGGATCTCGTTGCAGGCCACCCGGCCCTTGCCGTCCGCGGTCCTCAGCAGCAGCTGCGAGACGATTCCCGCGAGCGACTCCGAGAGGCTCAGCCGGATCATGTTCTGCTCGTCGGCCGGAAACGCGTCGATGATGCGGTCGATGGTCTTGGCGGCGTTGTTCGTGTGAAGGGTCCCGAACACCAGCATGCCCATCTCGGCGGCGGTGATGGCGAGCGCGATCGTCTCCCGCTCCCGCATCTCGCCCACCAGGATCACGTCCGCGTCCTGCCGGATGGCGGCGCGCAGGGCGTTCTGGAAGCTCAGGGTGTGCAGCCCCACCTCGCGGTGGGAGAAGGTGGCGGTCTGGTGCTGGTGGACGAACTCCACCGGGTCCTCGATCGTCACGATGTGCTTCGGGTAGGTCTTGTTCACCTTGTCGATGATGGCCGCCAGGGTGGTCGACTTGCCGGAGCCCGTGGGACCCGTCACGAGAACCAGGCCCTGGTCCAGGTGCGCGAGGGTCTCGATCGCCTTCGTGAGGCGGAGCTGCTCGAAGGTGATGATGTCCTCGGGAATCAGGCGGAAGACGGCGCCGGCGCCGTTCTGCTGCACGAAGTAGTTGGCGCGGAAGCGGCCGACGCCCTCCAGGCCGTAGGCGAAGTCCACGTCGTTGGTCTCGACGAACTCCTCCCAGTGCTTCGGCAGGGCGATCTCCTCGAGCATGCCGCGCAGCTCGTCGTCGGAGAGGGACGCGCGGCCCTCCACGGTGCGCAGGGAGCCCTTGGAGCGCACCCGCGGCTCGAGGCCGGCCGCCAGGTGCAGGTCCGAGCAGTCGTTGTCTTTCAGATAGCTGAGGAGCTGGTCGAGCTGCGCCATCTCTTTCCTCGTCCGTTACTGCCCGGTGACCATCTTCTTGTCTTCCGCGAATCGGAGCGCGACCTCCTTCTCGACGACGCCCGTGCGCACCAGCGCGTTCAGGGACTGCTCGAGCAGATACATGCCCTGACCCTTGCCGGTCTGGATCGCGGAGCGGATCTGGACCGTCTTCTCCTCGCGCACGAGGTTCGAGATGGCCTTGTTGATCACCAGCAGCTCCAGGGCCGGCACCCGACCCGACCCGTCCTTCTTCGGAACGAGACGCTGGGAGATCACGGCGCGCAGGGACTCGGAGAGCATCGTGCGCACCTGCCCCTGCTCGGCGGAGGGAAACGCGCCGATCATGCGGTTGATGGTGCGGACGGCGTTGTTCGTGTGCAGGGTCGCCAGCACGAAGTGGCCGGTCTCGGCGGCGGTCATCGCCAGGGAGATGGTCTCGAGGTCGCGCAGCTCGCCGATCACGATGATGTCCGGGTCCTCGCGCAGGGCGCCGCGCAGGGCGCGCGCGAAGCTTCCGGTGTGCGCGGCCGGCGTGCCGCTGGTTGACCAGGCAGCGCTTGGAGCGGTGGACCACCTCGATGGGATCTTCGATGGTGAGGATGTGCTCCTCGCGGCTCTCGTTGATGAGGTTCACCAGGGCGGCCAGGGTCGCGGACTTGCCGCAGCCGGCGGGCCCCGTCACCAGCACCATGCCCTGGTGATACTCGGTGAAGCGCTTCAGATCCGCCGGCAGCCCCAGGCTCGCCAGGGTGGGCGGCTCGGCGGGGATCGAGCGGAAGACGACGTCGAAGCCGCGCTGCTGGCGGTAGCAGTTGGCCCGGAAGCGCCCCAGGCCCGGCAGCTCGAGGCAGAAGTCGAGCTCGCCGTTGCGCTCGAGCTCGGCGCGCTGCACCGGATCGAGGGCCGCAGCGACGAGCTGCTCCGCCTCTTCGGCGCCGATCGGGCGTGGGCGCCATGTCCTCGAGGGTGCCGCCGATGCGCTGCTTGGGCGTGGCACCGGCGTGGATGTGGACGTCGCTGGCACCCGACTGGACGGCGTCGTAGAGGAGCTGGCCGAGCCGCTGGCGATGGGCGTCGCTCGCCTCGTGCATCGTCAAGCCGAGGCTCGGCGCCGACGGGATCGACGACGGCGGCCGCGCGCGCGGCGTCGGCGACCTGTACCGGTACCGCCGGAGCCTGGGACCCGGGGGCCTGGGCGGCGGGGGCGGCGGGCGGCGCGGCGGCGGCGGGACGCGGCTGGGACGAGGCCGGCCCGGCGCCCGACGGGGCGGCGGGAGCGCGCTTCGGCGCGGCGGCCGCCGGTGCGCCCTGGGGGGCCTTGGCGAGAGCCGCGGCCTGCTTGGCCCGGTGCTTCGCGATCAGGTCGTTCTGGACCGCCTGCAGCTTCTCGAGCTGCTGGGCGTTGATCATCCCCAGCTCGACCATCACGTCGCCCAGGCGCTTCCCGTCGCTGGTCGCCTGGGTACGCAACGCCTGGGCCAGCTGCTGCCGGTCGAGGAGCTTCATCTGGACGGCGAGCCGCCCGATCACGGGAACGGTGGGCTTGGCAGGCATGCGTCCGGGGGTATCGGCAGGCCGTCCGCTGGCGTTGAGTCCGGATGAGCCGATCTTCGGGCCGGGCCGGGCTCGCTGCTACGCTCCGGGATCCATGCCGCCCTCGCCCGAATCCGCCCTCAGGGGCTTCCAGCGCCGCCATCTGCGCAAGCTCGCCCACTCGCGGAAGCCCGTCGTGCACGTGGGGGAGGCGGGCGTGGGTCCGCCCGTCCTGCGCGCCCTCGAGCAGGCGCTCGAAGATCACGAGCTGGTGAAGGTCCGCCTGCACGAGCCGGAGAACAAGAAGGAGCTGGCTCGCATCCTGCCCGAGGAGACCGGCGCCGAGCTGTGCGGACTCGTCGGCCACACGGTGATCCTCTACCGGCCGCACCCGGACAGCCCCCGCATCGAGCTCCCGGCGCGCGAGTAACGGCGATGCCGGCCCGCCGACCGTCTCGCGACCGCTCGCAGCCCCCCACGGCGTTGTGGCTCCTGCGTCGCGCTCTGCCTGGCCGCGCCTCGCGGGGGCGCCGGCCGCTGCCCAGGTGCCAGCTCCCCCTCCCCGACGAGTTCGTCCTCGAGGACGCCATCGTCGTCGATCAGATCGGCCGCGAGCTGGTCGCCTTCGACCTCGGTGGGTAGCGGCCGGCTGGCAACCCGCCTCGAGCCCAAGGAGGAGGTGCTCTGGATGGGGTCTCGCGGCCGGGTGGCGGTGGCGCTCACCACCGCGCGCATGCTCGCCGTCACCCCCTACTCCGGGTCGTGGCAGGAGGAACGCTATCGCCTGGTGGAGGCGCCCGTCGCCGAGGCCTACCTCTCCCAGACCCTGGCCCTGGTCGTCACCGCCGCTGCGCGCGCTGGCGTTCTTCGGCACCGGCAACTGGACCGAGGAGATCCTCGGCCCCCACGAGGACGTGATCGGCGGTGAGCGTCGGACCGAGCCGCCGGCGTCGTGGTGACCGAGCGGCGGGCCCTCGGCGTCAGCGGCGAGACGGGCGGCTTCTTCGAGACGAAGCTCCGCATCCACGAGGAGATCGAGTCGGTGCGCGCCTTCTCCGGCGTCGCGACGATCACGACCTCCCAGCGCAGCCTGCTCTTCAAGGGGCCCGACCAAGGTCTGGCTGGAGTACGACCGGACCGCTGCGCTGATCCCGCAGTCGCCGCTCAGCCGGCTCCGGCGGGGATCGTCTCCCGGGGCGAGCACCGGCGCCGGCGCGGAAGGCGCCGAAGATCCGCTCCCGAATGCCGCGATGGGCGAGGGGCAGGAGCCCGAGCACCAGCACCAGCGCCGTGGCGACGTAGAAGCGCGGGGTACCGAAGTCGAGCAGCGTCGAGCCGAAGAACGCCAGCGTGAAGGCGCGCACCGGCGCCCCCAGCAGCACCGCCACCAGGAAGGGAACGACCGGGATCGCGGCCAGCCCGGATCCCAGGTGGAAGGGGGTGAGCGGCCCGGCGGGATGCGCGGTGGAGATGCCCACGAGGAACGGTCCGGCGCCTTCGGCGCGCCGCTGGAAGTCCGCGGCCCGGGTCCCGAGCCACTCGCCGATGAAGCCCCGCAGCCCGCCGCGCGCCGCCGCGTACCACAGCAGCGCCGAGATCACGATGCCCGCCGCGTTGATCACCGAGCCCAGCAGCGCGCCGAAGACGACGCCCCCGGCCGACAGCACTACGAACGACGGCAGCCCGAGGAAGCTCCGGAAGACGACGAGCAGGAGGAAGACCAGCCAGGCGCGCCAGCCCAGGCCCGCGACCAGGCTGGCAACGGACTCCTGGGACAGTTCGAGGCCGAGCTGGCTGCGCGACGTGAAGCCCGCGTAGAAGAGCAAGGCGACCAGGCCGAGCACCAGGAGGGCGCGGAAACGCATCGCCGGAATGTAGCAGTCGGGGTGTCAGCCCCCGGCGGCGGGGCGGCGGGGCACCATCAGCACGAAGCGATCGTCGGCCCGGCCGATTCGCCGGTAGCGCTTCCGAACCCAGGCGGCGACCCGCGGCGCGGCGCGGGTGACGGCCCGGCTCCGGATCGTCGTCGAAGGCCTTTCCCGGCCAGACGACCAGCGCGGGTCGCGCCTGCCTGGAGGCGCGCCAGGAAGCGGATCTCCTCGGCGTCCTCGAGGAAGGAGCCCGGCATGACGACGTCCGCATGGCCGGGCCCCAGGCGGCACGCGAGCACGTACAGCAGCGGCGAGGCCGAAAGGTCGAGGATCAGATCTCCCGGTCGCGTCCGCCGGACGATCGCCGCCACCTTCGCATCGATGCTGCGGAGCGGGCTCGTGCGCCGCACCGACACCTCGCCCGAGAGCGAAGCCAGCGGCGACTCGCCCCGGTAGGCGGGATCGAGGACGCGATCGGCGCCGCCCAGGTAGATCCAGCCCGCGAGGAAGGCGAGACCCGCGGTTCCCAGCGCGGCGGGCCGGACCCGGTCGGCGGATCGCCGCGCCGACGCGGCTCGCGGCATGACCGATCAGCAGGCACACCGGCGGGATCGCCGAGTAGAGGTGCGCCGAGTCCGAGCGTCCGAACGAGCGCAGGAAGTAGACGCCTGCCCCACACCACGAAGCCGCCAGCAGCGGATCCGGAATCGCTCTGCGTGCGCGGATCGCGCGCCAGGCCGCGGTCGCGAGCGCGGCGCCGTAGACGAGGTACAGGAGCGTCCAGGCGCGGAACTGCACCCCGACGAACCAGTCCGAGATCTGCTTGCGCGCGTGCCCGGGCGGCAGCCAGGTGAGCGGCGGCATCGGCAGGCTCTGCTGGTCGGTCATCGCGACCGGGCGTACGACCGCTTCGAGCCACAGGGTCTCGGGGCCGACGCTCACCAAGAACCAGGCCACGACCGGCGCCGCGACGACCAGCAGCCCCGCACCGTAGAGCGACCACGACCGCAGCCAGTCGCGCGGGCGGCCGCCGGCGGCGACGATCCCGAGCGCCACCGCACAGCCCACCGCGAACGCCGGCGTGAGCCGGAACACCAGCGAGAGCCCCGTGAAGCCCCCGCCAGCGAAGATCCAGCGCCCTCGCGACCCTCGAGCCAGCGGGCGAAGGCGAGCAGCGCCAGCAGGCTGATGACCAGGTAGCGATAGCCGAAGACGAGCTGCTGCATGTGGGCGCTGGTGGCGCCCACCGCCAGCAGCAGGGTGCCGAAGAACGCGTAGCCCGCCGGCATCAGCCGCCGGCCCAGCAGGTAGAGGCCCAGCGCAGAGCGACACGGAGAAGCTCGCGTACAGGGCCCGCGCGAGCACCACGCCCGGCGGATCGAGCGCGTAGGCGAGCCAGGCGACAGCAGGTGGCCCGGCGGAAACACGAAGAACGACGTCCTGGTAGAGGGTGCCCCCCGCGTGCAGCCGCATGGCGGCGTAGAGCGGCCAGCCCTCGTCGATCACGTTGATCCCGTGGTGCAGGAAGAGCGACTCGTAGCCGGCGGACAGCGCCAGCAGACGAGCAGGTGCGGCACCAGCGAGCCCGATCGGGATTTCTCCGCCGCGGGCCCCCCCGTCATCGCGTCCCTCCGCCCGCGCCGTCCGGCCGCGAGCGGGAGCAGGATGCGGTATCGGTCGATCGCCAGGGACTCCTCGTAGTTCGCGAGCACCCACGCCGCGA
>CAWGJT010000013.1:0-285530 GCA_963822965.1 uncultured delta proteobacterium | reverse complement strand
TAATACCTTAACTGAACCAAGAAGGAGGACAGAGCCCAGATTGCTGCTTCGTCCGCCTCGTTCGGGGCGGCCGCCCGGCCCAGGTAGTCCCGCACCGCCCCCGTCACTGCGTCCTGCGGCGTCCCCGCCCAGCGGTGGAAGGTGTAGTACTCCAGGCGATAGGGGGAGCCCCGGTGCGCGAGCCGCACGGGCGAATAGGCGGCGTCGACCTCGAAGCGTTCGACCCGGGCGGGACCGGGCAGTCTGGCGCTGGGCTCTCCCGGAGGCGCCAGCGTGTAGTAGACCATCGCCGGCATCGAGCGCGGGGACAGACAGCCGGCGGCTCCGCCGACGAGGGCGCAGGCGACGAGGGTGATCCTGAGCGCTCGGCGGCGGGTCATCGTTCGAACTCCCGTTGCGGAATCTCGCGGCCGCGCAGCAGCACCGAGGGATCCGCCTCGATCAGGTCCAGGGTCTCCTGCAGCCGGGCCGTGGCCCGGCTCAGGTCCTCGAGCAGGGTGGCGGTCTCGCCTCCGGAGCCGAACTCCTCGCGGGTGCGCTTCAGCACGGCCCGACCGTCGGCGATGGCCGCGTCGAGCTCCCGGGTGGTGGAGCGGAGCGACGCGTACAGGTCCTCCCGCCGGCTGTTCCAGTCGCTGAAGGTCTCGTCGACGGAGTCGGCGGCCCGGGTCATACGGTCGACCATGTGCGCGACGTCGGCCTGCTCGTCCTCGCCCGCAAAGGCGTCGACGGCCTCGCTCAGGCGGTTCGCGGTGTCCGACAGATCGGCCAACATCTGGCTCGCGCGCTCGGTGTTCTCCTTCGTGAGGACGTCCTCGTCGAAGCGCGTGAGAATGCGAATGGTCAGGTCGGCGATGCGCGCCAGGCGGTCCCGGAAGTCTACCAGGGACTGCACGCTTCCCGGGATGACCCCGCCCTGCTCCATCGGCCCCGCCTCTTCGCTTCCCCCCTCGAGCTCCACGAACTGGATACCCGTCACGATGGAGCCGCGCAGGGCCGCCGTCGTGTCCCGGCGCACGGGCGTGCCCGGGTCGAGACCGATGTCCACGGAGACCTTCGGCGGGATGTCCGAGGTGAGGTGGATCGCGCGCACCCGGCCGACCTGCACGCCCTGGTAGGCGACGATCGAGCCCGCGCTGAGGCCGCTCACGGATTCGGAGAAGAGCACCGTGTAGTGGTCGCGGGGACGCAGGATGCGCGAGCCCCCGATCCAGAGCAGCCCCGCCACCAGCAGGCTCCCCGCCACCAGGGTGAAGAGGCCGACCCGGATCAGGTTGGCGTGCGTCCGCTTCACTCGTCGCACTCCAGCAGGTCGGCGAGGCTGCGCGCGGCCTCGCCCTCCACGAGGGCGCGCCCGAAGAACGCCTGGACCCGGGGGTCGTCACTGTCCCGCACCTCGGGCAGGGTGCCGGAGGCGATGATGCGCCCGTCGTAGAGCATGACCACGCGGTCGGCGATCGTGTTGATGCTGCCGAGCTCGTGGCTCACCGCCAGGATGCCCATGTCGCCCCGGGCCTTGAGGCGAAGCACCAGCTCGTCGATCTCCCGGGCCGTCGTGGGGTCGAGGCCCGAGGTCGGCTCGTCGAGGACCAGGAGAGAGGGCTCGAGGGCCATCGCCCGCGCGATGCCGGCCCGCTTGCGCATTCCCCCCGACAGCTCGGAGGGCAGCTTTCGTCCGGCGCCCGCGAGACCCACGTGCGACAGGTGCAGCCTCGCCAGCATCAGCGCCGTCTCCTCCTCGACTCCCCAGTGCTCCATGATGGGAAACGCGACGTTCTCCACGGTCGTCATCGAGTTGAGGAGCGCGGCCTCCTGGAAGGCCATGCCCACGTCCTGCAGGATCTGCTCCCGCTCCTCGTCCTCGGCGGCGTGGATGTCGCGCCCCCGGATCCGCACCCGTCCCCGGGACGGGGTCACGAGCCCGACGATACAGCGCAGCACCGTGCTCTTGCCCGATCCCGTCGGCCCGATGACCACCAGGATCTCGCCGCGTTCGAGGCCGAGCGAGACGCCGTCGAGCACGATCTGGTCGCCGTATCCGGCGGACAGGTCTTCGACCGAGAGCAGGGGCTCGGGGCTTCGGGTCATCGCGTCACCGGGTGTAGTAGAAGAAGGCCGTGAAGCACGCGTTGGCGATGATGCAGAGCGTGATCGCGGTGACGACCGCCGACGTGGTCGCCAGGCCCACTGCCTCGGGTCCGCCCCGGACGGCGAGGCCCCGGCGGACGCCGACCACGCCCACGATCAATCCGAAGACGAGGCTCTTGAAGAGCCCCGTCATCACGTCCGAGACGTGGAGGGCCCGCACGGTCTGCGAGAGATAGGCGTCGCTGGAGAGCTCGAGCCCCGCGATCCCGACGAGGTAGCCGCCGAGCATCCCGGCCACGTTGCTCAGCACGGTGAGCAGCGGCATCATGACGACGAGCGCGAGCATCTTCGGCGCCACCACGAAGCGGATCGGGTTGAGCGCCATCGTGCGCATGGCGTCGAGCTCCTCGGTGATCTTCATCGCGCCGATCTCGGCCGCGATCGCGGAGCCCGTCCTGCCGGAGACGATCACGGCCGTGATGATCGGACCCATCTCGCGCGTCATCGAGATTCCGACCAGGTTGGCGATGAAGATCGTGGCTCCGAACTGGCGGAGCTGGAAGGCGCCGTTCAGCGCCAGCACCACGCCGATCAGCAGGGAGACGAAGGCGACGATGGGGACGGCCCTCACCCCCACCAGGTTCATCTGCTGGAGCGCGCGGTCCCACTTGATCCCCCGCCGGCCCAGGGGGGTCGCGAGGCTGGCCCCGGTCTCCCACAGCAGCTCGCCGGTGTCGGCGATGCCGTCGCTCACGTCGAGGGTCCGGGCGCCCAGCGACTCGAGGGGGTGGGGGCGTATCGGCCTCGCCGCCTCCTCGAGGATTCGCGGGTCGGCGTCCGCCAGCGCGCGGTGGACGCTCGATTCGAGGTGGTCGAGCCGGACCTCGACGCCGACGTCCCGCCCCGCGGCCACCAGGCGCAGGAGCCGCGCGACGCCCAGGGAATCCAGGGGGCCCAGCGCCGATCCGTCGAGCACCACCGGCTGGCGGGACTTCCGTCGCTGGAACGAGCGGGCGATCGCCCGGCAGTCGGGATCGGTCAGCGAGCTCGGAAGCAACACCCGGTTGTCGGCAGCAGACACAGGATAGGGTCACCGTGCAGGGCGCGGTACGCCGTGGCTCTTCGAAGCGCTTCGAGGAGGGTAGCGGGTGCCGGGCACTCGCCAGCCCGGGCCGGCGTCTTCGACGGCGCCGGCTTCCGGCCCCCGCCTGCGCGCCGCGCCCCGGGGCAGGCCGCCCCAGCGGGGCGCCGAGCGGCGCTCGCGCGGATCGGCGAAGCGGGTGAAGCTCCCGCGGGCGCCATCACCCCCCGAGTCCCGTGTTCCAGGAGACCGACCATGTCCGCGAAGCCGCGCGTTCCCCACCCGCCCCGTCCCGACCACCGCCAGGAGCCGCTGCCCTGGCAGCACCCGAAGCCCCCGCACGAGGACGCCGAGGCGCCGGAGAAGGTCGAGCGCATCCTGCGCAGCCCCAGCTACCGGCGAGCGGACGAGGACGTCGACTTCCTGAACGCACCCGAGACCCGGGGCGTGCGCCTCCAGATCGACTACCAGAAGCCCCAGCTGCTGCTGGACCGCCACGGCGTCCAGAGCACGATCGTGGTCTTCGGTGGGACGCGCATCATGGAGCCGGCCGCGGCGGCCCGCCATGTCGAGGAGCTGCGTGGCCGGCTGGACGGGCATCCCGAGGACGCCGAGCTTCGGCTGCGCCTCGCCCGGGCAGAACGAATCCGCGAGAAGAGCGCCTTCTACGAGATCGCTCGGAACCTCGGCCGCCTCGTCGCCGAGTCCGGCGAGGGCCCCCTCGATTGCCGGCTCGTGGTGGTGACGGGCGGCGGTCCGGGCGTGATGGAAGCCGCCAACCGGGGAGCCCACGACGCGGGCGCCAAGACCGTGGGTCTCAACATCGATCTCCCCCACGAGCAGTACCCGAACCCCTACGTGACGCCGGAGCTGTGCTTCCGATTCCACTACTTCGCCCTGCGCAAGCTCCACTTCCTGCTGCGGGCGAAGGCGCTGGTCGCCTTCCCCGGAGGATTCGGCACCCTGGACGAGCTCTTCGAGACCCTCACCCTGGTGCAGACCCGAAAGATCGAGCCGATCCCGGTCATCCTGGTGGGCGAGCGATACTGGCGGCGCGTCGTCGACGTCGACTTCCTCGTCGAGGAGGGCACCATCGACCCAGAGGATCGCGACCTCTTCTGGTTCGCCGAGACCGCCGAAGACGTGTGGCAGGGCATCCTCGACTGGTACGGCAACAACGGCCGCTCGTTGCTCGGCGCGGGCTGAGCCCGCGCCGAGCGAGGGCGTGGACGGGGCTCGACGCCCTCAATCCTTCTTGCGTTCGACCGCTGCGAAGAAGGTGGTGTCGTCGCGGCGGAGCACCAGCAGGGTGTTGTCGCCCGCCTTCCGCAGCTTCTGCTCGGCGTCGAGTCCGCCGGTGACGGCGTCGCGATCGACCTCGACGATGACGTCTCCCGGGCGCAGGCCGGCCCGCTCGCCGCCGCCGCCGGGGTAGACGCGCGTGATGAGCGCTCCCTCGTGCTCGGTCAGACCGAGTCTCTGCTGGATCGCGGGCGGGACGTCGGCGATGTCGAAGCCGAAGGCCGTGGACCCCTGGTCGTCGCCGGGCTGGGGGGTGGAGGCCTGTGCGTTCTGGTCCGCGGCCATCTCGGCGATCTCGACGTGGAGGGTCTTGCTCTCGCCCTTGCGCATCACCTCGACGTCGATCTTGGTGCCGGGCTCCGCGGCCGCCACCGCCCGGGGCAGCTCCCGCATGCGATGGATCTCGGTGTCACCGAGACGCACGATCACGTCGCCCCGCTCGATCCCGGCCTTCTCGGCGGGACCGCCGGGCGACACCTGAGCGACCAACGCGCCTTCCTGGGTCTCGAGATGGAGCGCGTCGGCGAGATCCGGCGTGATCGGCTGCACGGCCACGCCGAGCCACCCGCGCACCACCTTCCCGTGCTCCTGGAGCTGCGGCAGGATGGCCTTCGCCATGTTGATCGGGACCGCGAAGCCGATGGTGTTGGCCTGGGGGTTGATGGCCGTGTTGATGCCGACCACCTGGCCGGACAGGTTCAGGAGCGGCCCTCCCGAGTTGCCCGGGTTGATGGCGGCGTCCGTCTGGATGAAGTCGTCGTAGGGCCCCTGGCCGATGTCGCGGCCGGTGGCGCTCACGATTCCCGCCGTCACCGTGTGGTCGAGCCCGAAGGGATTGCCGATGGCGACCACCCAGTCGCCGGGCAGCATGTCGTCGGAGTCGCCCAGGGGCAGCGGGACGTACTTGCGTTCTCCCTTGGCGCGGATCAGCGCCACGTCGGTCTTGGGATCGGTGCCCACCACCTCGCCGGGCAGGTGCGTGCCGTCCGAGAAGACGATGTCGATCTTCTCCACGCCGTCCACCACGTGGTTGTTCGTGACGATGAGGCCGTCGTCCGAGATCACGAAGCCCGTGCCCAGACTGGGCACCGTGAAGCTCCTGGGCTCGGGCGCGCCACGCTGCGGACCGCCCGGAACCTGCTGGCCGAAGAGCTGGCCGAAGAGACCGCCGAACGGGAAGCCGCCGAAGGGGGCGTTCTGCACGACGGTCTTCGACGTGTGGACGTTGACGATGCCCGGCGCGGCCTGCCGGGCCAGCACCGCGAAGCGCGAGTGCTTTCCGTCGCCCGTCACGATGTCGTCGGGTGCGGTGCCGCCGGAGACCGCCGCGATCGGTGTCGCGGCGCCGGGCAGGCCCTTCGTCGGGGCGGCCCCTCCGAACCCTTCCGAACGAGCCAGCCAGAGGCCGAGCGCGCACCCCACCGCCAACACGATTCCCATGGATACGATGCGCTTCATGTCCGTTCCTCGCCGTGTCGCCTGCCGGGCGTGCGGGATGCCTGCCGGCGGACTGTCCGTTGGGACACGCCGCTCCCCGTCCGGGTTCCCGATGGGACGCGATTCCGGGATTCGGTGGCGGCCGTTCCGGCTGGCCGCCTGGCAGGAAGGACCCCGAAACCGGTGTTCCTACGGTGTGTCCGGGGTTCCGGGGGTCCAGGCTGCGCGCTCGGGCCGCCCGCCCAGGATCGAGGCCACCGCATTGCGGTCGAGCTCCTCTTCCTCGAGCAGTCGCTTGGCCAGCGACTCGAGGCGCTCGCGCTCGCGCACCAGCAGCGAGCGGGCCTCGCCATAACAACGCTCCAGGATGGCGGACGCCTCCTCGTCGAGGGTACGGGCGAGCTCCTGGGAGTGCGGGACCTGGTCGAAGCCGGGGCCCAGGTAGCTCGTTCCGGTACGCGCAACCAGGGACAGATTGGGCACCTTCTCGCTCATTCCGTAGACGGTCAGCATCTGGCGCACGATGTTGCTGGCCTGCTCGAGATCGTCGGAGGCGCCCGTGGAGATCACGCCGAAGACGACTTCCTCGGCGGCGCGGCCGCCCAGCAGCACCCGCACCCGGTCCAGCAGCTCGGGACGCGAGAGCAGGTAGCGGTCCTCGGTGGGCATCCGCAGCGTGTAGCCCAGCGCGCCGGCCGCGCGCGGGATGATGGAGATCTTCTGCACCGGGTCGCCGCCGGGCGTCATGTGGGTGACCAGGGCGTGCCCGGACTCGTGGTAGGCGATGCGCTGTCGCTCGTCCGCCGTGACGATGGTGCTCTTCTTCTGCGGACCGGCGATGGTTCGTTCGACGGCCTCCTGGAAGTCGGCCATGGCGACGTGACCCCGGGCGACCCGCGACGCGAGCAGCGCCGCCTCGTTGCAGACGCTGGCGATGTCGGCGCCCACCATGCCCGGGGTCTGGGCCGCCAGGGCGTCGAAGTCGACGTCGTCGCCCAGGGGCAGCTTGCGTGCGTGGATCTTGAAGATGGCCCGGCGTCCTTCCCGGCTCGGGCGGTCCACCACCACGCGCCGATCGAAACGGCCGGGACGGAGCAGCGCCGGGTCCAGCACCTCGGGGCGGTTGGTGGCGGCCAGCATCACGACGCCCGACGAGGTATCGAAGCCGTCCATCTCGACGAGCAGCTGGTTCAGGGTGTTCTCGCGCTCGTCGTAGCCGCCCGTGACGGGAGAGCCCGCCTGGGCGCGTGCCTTGCCGATCGCGTCGAGCTCGTCGATGAAGATGATGCAGGGCGCCGCCTTCTTCGCCTCCTGGAACAGGTCTCGAACCCGTGCCGCCCCGACGCCGACGAACATCTCGACGAAGTCGGAGCCGCTCAGACTGAAGAAGGGCACCTCCGACTCGCCTGCGATGGCGCGCGCGAGCAGCGTCTTGCCCGTCCCCGGCGGCCCGACGAGCAGCACGCCCTTCGGTAGCTTCGCGCCGAGCTTCGTGAACTTCGCGGGGTCCTTCAGGAAGCCCACGATCTCGGTCGTCTCCTCGATGGCTTCGTCCACGCCGGCGAGGTCGGTGAAGTGCACCCGGGACTTCGGATCGAGCTCGTAGATCTTCGCCCGGCTCTGCCCCATCTGCAGGACGCTCGGTCCGCGTCCCATCTGTCGCATCAGGAAGAACCAGATGAGGAACATCACACCGAAAGGGATGATCCAGTTGAAGAGGAGGCCCTTCAGCCAGTTCGAATCGATGCGGCCGCTGTACTCGACGCCGTGCTCCTGGAGCGCCGGCAGGAGCGTCGGGTCGTCCAGGGGCACCACGGTGAACGTGCGCTTCGCCTCGTCCTGCTGGGTTTTCCGCTCGCGCGCCAGGTCGCCGCGGACGTCGTGCCACCATTCCACGATGCGACCGAGGTGCCAGGGCGCCTTCGCCTCCGGAACCTCCAACGGGTGCTTCTTCGCCGGCTCCTTCTCGTTCTCGGCGCGCATCCGGCCGTAGATGCGGTCCTTGGAGATCACCACCTCCTCCACGCGCCCGGCGTCCACCGCGGCCCGGAACTCGTTGTAGGGGATCTCCTTCGCGTCGGTGCCGGAGAAGAAGACCGACTGCAGCAGCAGGAAGAGCGCGAGGATCGCCAGGTAGTAGGCGAGGGAGAAGCGCGCCCGGGGCTTCATGTCGCCCAGGGGCGGCTTGCGACCCGGCCGGGCGGGATCCGTCTTGGAGTGGTTGCCGGTGTCGCCGTCCGATTCGGGCTTCGAGGGGGGGCGTGCCATGCCGCGCAGTATACGCCGCCTGTCCCCGCCGTGGAGGGACGAGCGCTCTCAGGCCGCGGCGTCCTGGAACTGGAGCTCGTAGAGCGTGTGGTAGACGCCGCGGCGGGCGAGCAGCTCCGCGTGCGTGCCGATTTCGCGCACCCGGCCGTGCTGCAACACCACGATGCGGTCCGCCTCCCGGATCGTCTGCAGCCGGTGCGCGATCAGGATCGAGGTGCGGCCCGCGGTCACGCGTGCGAGTGCGTCCTGGATGAGCCGCTCGGTCTCGGTGTCGATGCTGGCCGTCGCCTCGTCGAGCACCAGGATCTCGGGGTCGGCGGCCAGCACGCGCGCGAAGGCCAGCAGCTGCCGCTGGCCGTGGGAGAGATTCGCGCCGCGCTCGAGCAGCGGCGTGTCGTAGCCGCGGGGAAGCGCCCGGATGAAAGCGTCGGCGTGCACGAGGCGCGCCGCCTCCTCGATGCGTTCCGGCGGGATCTCGGGGTCGCCGAGGCCGATGTTCTCCCGCACGCTGCCGGCGAAGACGTGGAAGTCCTGCAGCACGACGCCGATGCGACGGCGCACGTCCTGGGAGCGGAGGTCCAGCAGGTCGATGCCGTCGAGGAAGATGCTGCCCCGCGGAAACGCGTAGAAGCGGCCCAGCAGCCGGATCAGGGTGGTCTTGCCCGAGCCCGTGGGCCCCACGATCGCGAGCTTCTCCCCCGCGCGATGGTGAACGAGACGTCCTCGAGAACGGGCCGGCCGGGGCGGTAGGCGAACGAGAGGTGGCGGAACTCGACCTCGCCGGCGAGACGTCCCGGGAGCGCCACGGGATGCTCGGGCTCGGGCAGGGACTCGTCCCAGTCGAGCGCCTGGAAGATGCGCTCGCAGCTGGCCATCGCGCGGTAGAGCACGTTGTACTGCTCGCCCACGGCGACGATCGGCCGGAACAGCATGTCGATGAACTGCGCGAAGAGCACCACGCTTCCGAGGCTGATCACGCCTTCCAGGGCGTCGCGCCCCCCGAACCACAACACCGCCCCGAGCCCCATGGAGGCGAGGCTCTGCACGAAGGGGTTGTAGAACGTCTCGATGTCGATGGCGCGGCTCTCTTCGAAGCGGTTCTTGCGGTTGATCCGGTCGTACACGCCCGCGTTGCGATCCTCGCGGCCGTGGAGCTGCACGACCGCCACCCCGGAGAGGTTCTCCTGCAGGTTCTGGTTCAGCAGCGACACGCTGTTGCGGATCTCGCGGTAGATCGTGCGGGTGGCCCGGCGGAACGCCCAGGTGGCCAGCGCCACGATGGGGACGGCCAGCAGCAGGATCCAGGTGAGCCTCGGCGCGATGCCGAACATCACCACCAGCGCCACCAGGAAGGGAACCAGCTCGCCCAGCAGCAATCCCATGCCCGCCAGCAGCTGGAAGAGGACCTCGACGTCGTTCGTCACACGGGTCATCACCCGTCCCACCGCCACCCGGTCGAAGAACGAGGCGGGGCGGTGCTCCAGGTGCGAGAAGAGGTCCTGGCGCAGGTCGCGCAGGGCCCGCAGCACCGCCCGCGATAGGGAGATGCGGTGCAGGTAGAGACATCCCGACCACAGGGCCACGAGTGCGCCGTAGAGCGCGCAGCCGGCGGCCAGCGGCGAGAAGCCCGTCGTGCGTGCGACCCAGTCCGCCGCGGAGGCCATCCCGAACGTCGGTGCGACGACGCCGCTCTCGGGGACCAGGATGCCGTCGATCACCACCCGCGAGATGACCACCGGCCCGAGCACGGCGAGCACCGACGCCGCGACGACGAAGAAGCCGGAGAGGGCCGCCAACCCCAGGTGGGGCCGCATCCACCGGAGCAGGCGGCGGAGCAGGTGGAGGTCGAAGGCCCGGCCCGAGAGCTCGGCTTCGAAGACGGAGTGGTCCCGCTGCGCGCTCACGTCGCCCCCCCCGGCGGCGACGCCGGCTCGTCCGCGTCGAGCTCTTCGATCAGGTGCTCGCGCCGTCGCTGGGCCCGCTCCAGCGACGCGTAGAGCCCGCCCCGGGCCACCAGCTGGCGATGCGTTCCCAGCTCGGCGATGCGGCCGCCGTCGAGCACCGCGATGCGGTCCGCGCGCCGGGCCGTCGACACCCGGTGCGACACGAGGACCGTCGTGAGTCCGGCGCGAACCCCGCGGAGATGGCGCAGGATGCGCTCCTCGGTCTCCGTATCGACGCTCGAGAAGCAGTCGTCGAGCAGCAGCACCGGGGCGCTTCGCACGAAGCCCCGGGCCAGGGTGGTGCGCTGCTTCTGGCCGCCCGAGAGCGTGACGCCCCGCTCGCCCACCACGGTTGCGAGCCGCTCGGGGAAGTCCTCCGCGGTGGTGCGCAGGTCTGCGGCCTCGGCGGCCTTCCAGACCTCGTCGTCGCTTCGGGTCGGATCGTCGTAGGCCACGTTCTCCCGCAGGCTCGATGCGAAGAGGAAGGCATCCTGGGGTACCAGGGCGACGTCGCGGCGGACGGTCGCGAGGGGCAGATCACGCACGTCGTGTCCGTCGAGGATCACCGACCCCGGCGGCGGATCGAGGATGCGCACGATGAGCCGGAGCAGGGTCGATTTGCCGGACCCGATGCGCCCGACGAGCGCGACGGTCTCGCCGGCGGCGATCTCGAGACGGATGTCGTCCAGCGCCGGGGCGTCGGCCCCCTCGTAGGTGTACGAGACGCCGCGCAGCGAGATCGTCCCCCGCAGCCGCTCGGGCGCATCGGGGGTCGGACGGTCGGCGATCTCCGGCTCGTGCTCGAGGATGTCGAAGAGGCGGGTGGTGGCGGATGCGCCGCGCTGCACGAGGTTCACCATGTTGCCCGCCTCGCGCACCGGCCAGAGCACCATGCCGACGTACCAGAAGAAGGACGTGAACGTGCCGATGCTGATGGTGCCCGCGAGCACCTGGTTGCCGCCCACACCGAGAATCACCAGGGTGCAGGCGGCGCCGAGCAGCGGCATGAGCGACGCGATGATCGAGTTTGTACGCATCAGCGTGTAGTATCGGTCTGCGTAGTCGTGGTTTACGGCGCCGAACCGCCGGGTCTCCGCGTCTTCCTGGTCCAGCGCCTGGATCGTCCGGATGCCGTTCATGTTCTCCTGGACGCGGTCGGACAGGGTCGAGAAGCCCGCCTGCACGGCGGTCGAGTCGGCGTAGACCCGGCGCGCCAGCAGGTAGGCGCTCACCGTGATCACCGGCAGCGGCGGCAGCAGCAGCAGGGTGAGCCGCGGGGACTGCACGAGCATGAACGCGAAGCCCACCGCGGCGGAGAAGAGCAGCACCAGGATCGTTCGCGTTCCCAGGCCGACGAGCTGCCGCACCAGTGCGATGTCGTTGATGGCGCGCGCCATCAGGTCGCCCGTCGGGTGGCGCGCGAAGAAGCGCGGGCCCTGGCGCTGCAGGTGCGCGTAGAGGCGCTTCCGCAGGTCGTAGGCGACGGCGATGCCGATGCGGCGGATCACCCGTCGGCTCGAGACGATGGCCACGAAGCGGCCGAGGACGCAGGCCAGGATGCCCAGCGAGGGCCAGAAGAGGGCGGCATGGCCCGCGGCGACGCTGTCGATCCCCTGCTTGAGGAGCAGCGGGATCACCGCCTCGAAGAGGCGGGCGACGAGCAGTCCCCCATTGCCCAGCCAGAAGGGAAGCCGGTACCGTGACAGGTAGGGCAGCAGGTGGAGCAGGGATCGCATCGGGGAGGCCGGCAGGATAGCCGCGCGAAAGCGGCGCGGGCCAGGGCGTCGGTCGCGCGATCCGGAGGCGGGTCAGCGGTTGGCGAGCAGGCGGTCCACGACGGCCACCAGGCCGTCCTCCTCGCAGCTCGCAGTCACCCAGTGCGCGGTCTGCTTGACCGCGTCGACGGCGTTGCCCATGGCGACCGCCATGCCGGCCTCGCGCAGCATGGGCAGGTCGTTGGTCTGGTCGCCCACGGCGCAGATCGACTCCGCGGGCAGGTCGAGGAGCCGAGCGAGCGCGCACAGCCCGCTCCACTTCGAGACGTCACCCGGGGTCAGTTCCAGGTACCACGCGTCCCCGAGGCCCGCAGGCACCAGGTTCGGCAGGAAGCGGCCGGGATGGACGGACTCGATGGCGGCGTACCAGCCGCGCAGCTCGCCCTCGTCCCCGAAGGCGCCGATCACCAACGCGTCGGGGCAGCTGGCGATCCCGAAGCCCTGGCCCCGGCCGGCGAAGTCCCGGTTCCGATCCACGTAGGTGCGGGTCGAGGCGTTCCACTCCACGTCGGCGTCGATCACGAAGTCGGCTCCGCCATGCTCCGCGGAGTCGCGCTGGCAGACGATGGCTTGGCCATGCGCTCGGGCCAGCTCGTGGATGCTGTCGAACTCCCCGGCTTCGAAGCGCCGGGCGTGCAGGGTGCGGCCGTCGCCGCCCTTCACGAGGGCACCGCCCAGGCAGACGGCGTCGGTGGGAATCCCCAGGGCCTCGACGACGCGCAGGGTGGTGCGGTAGCGACGCCCGGTGGCGATGGCCACGTGGAGACCCGCTCCCACCGCGCGATGGAGTGCGTCCCGGGTGCCCGGGCTCACCTCGTCGCCCCGCATCGCCAGGGTGCCGTCGACGTCCAGGGCGAGCAGGCGGATGTGGGACTCGGGCGTCACCGGGGCTCCGTTCGGGATGGGACGCGGTAGGCTACCGCACGCTGCTGGAACCCGTCGGGCCGGAGGAGCCGGGCTTGGACGCATCTGCGGACGCGTGGTACCGCGAGGGTCTCCGCTTCGGCTGCACGCGCTGCGGCAACTGCTGTCGGGGTGCCGGCAACGTGTGGCTGGACGACGGCGAGGTCGCGGTCCTGGCGGCATTCCTGGAGATGGACGAGCCGTCCTTCCGAGCCGTCTACATCCGGAGCGCAGCCGGCGGCATCCGGAGCGCAGCCGGCGGCATCGGAGGCAGCGGCGGCACCCGGGGCGCTGCCGGCGGCGACCGGCCCGCGGCCCGCGCGGGAACCGTGCTGCGCGAGAAGAGCAACCAGGACTGCGTCTTCTTCGACCCGGCCCGGGGCTGCACGGTGTACGACCGCCGCCCGCGTCAGTGCCGCACCTACCCGCTCTGGAGCGGGATCGTCCACTCCCGGGAGGCCTGGGAGGCCGAATCGCGCGACTGCCCCGGCATCGGGGCCGGCCCCCTGCACCCGGCGGACGAGGTCTCGGCGACCGCCGCGGCCGACGGCATCCCGGCGCACCGCACCCGCCTGCGGAGGCCCTTCCCGTGATCCGGGGATCCCGGCCGCGCGGCGTGCGGCTCGTCGTGCTGGCGGCGCTCTTCGCGGCGGTCGGGACGAGCGCCTGCACGAGCGCTTGCGCGAGCCTGCGGCTGGCTTCGCTCGACGCGCTTCCGGCGGGGACCGGGCTGACCGGACCGAGCGGTGGCTACGAGCTGACCGTCCCCACGGACGCCTGGGCGCGGAACCCGGCCGACGAAGAGAGGGGTCGCATCGATCTCGCGCTGGTCCGCAAGAGTGGCGACGCCTGGCTCAACGTCTCGGTGGTGGCGGACCGCTATCCCACCGCCGACCTCGCCCTCGCGGCGGCGCGCACGAGGGCGGACGCGCTCATGCTGGCCAGCGAACGCGAGGAGCGGGACGTGGCCGTCGCAGGCCCGGACGGGGCCCTTGCCGGCCGGCTCGGCGTCTACTGCGGCAGCTTCGACCGGGAGGTGCGCTCCCGCGACAACTGCTTCGTCATCCAGACGGTGGTGGACGGTCGCACGGCCTGGCTGCTGGTGGGCCAGGTGCGCATGCACGAGGACGGAGACGAGCGCCGGGACGAGCTCGAACGGCTGATGGGCTCGCTCCGGATCCTGTCGGCGGCGCCCCCCCCGGCTCGGGAGCAGGTGGTCCCGTGAGGGCGACGGCCGCGTTCGAGGTCGTCCTCCGGCCCGAGCGGCCTGCGGATCTCGCGCGGGTCTCCGAGATCGTCGCCGCCGCCTTCGGGCGCGACGCGGAGGCCCGTCTCGTGGAGCGCCTGCGCGGGCGGGTGCGGCCCGAGGTGTCCCTGGTGGCGGTCCGTCCCGGGGCGGACGGCTCCGAGTCGCTCGTCGGGCACGTGTACTTCTCGCCGGTCCGGGTGGGCGAGGACGACCGCCCGGCGCTCGCCCTCGGCCCGGTCTCCGTCGATCCCCGCTGCCAGGGCCGGGGCGTGGGAGAGCGCCTCTGCCGTCGCGGTCTCGAGGTCTGCATCGAGATCGGCGCACCGGTGGTCTTCGTGCTCGGCCACCCGCACTATTATCCGCGCTTCGGCTTCGAGCCGGCGCGACCCCACGGTCTCTACTACCGCGACGAGCGCTTCGATCCGGGATTCTTCGTCGCCGAGCTCGTCGCGGGTACGCTCGGCGGCTTCACGGGCGAGGTTCGCTATCGGCCCGAATTCGACGAGGTGTGACGGTGACGCTCAAGCTCGTGATCGGAAACAAGAACTACTCGTCCTGGTCCCTGCGCCCGTGGCTCCATCTGCGGGAGAGCCGGATCCCCTTCGAGGAGGTCCGGATCGCGCTCTTCCGCGACGGCTTCCGCGACCAGCTGCGGCAGTACACGCCGGCGGGTCGGGTTCCGGTTCTCGTCGACGACGACGTCCACGTGTGGGACTCGATGGCGATCATCGAGCACGTGCGCGAGCGCTTTCCCGAGGCCCTCGGCTGGCCCACGGACGCGACGGCGCGGGCCATGGCGCGCTCCATCTCGGCCGAGATGCACGCGGGCTTCCTGGCGGTGCGCGACGAGCTTCCCCAGAACCTGCGGGTGCGTCGGCCGCGGCAGCTCTCGAGCCTGAGCGAGAGCTGCCGGGCGCAGATCGCCCGCATCGACGAGATGTGGACCACGGCGCGCCGGGAGCACGGTGAAGAGGGGCCGTGGCTCTTCGGCGAGATGAGCATCGCGGACGTCGTGTACGCACCCGTCGCCCTTCGCTTCGTGACCTACGGCATCCCGGTGGGCGAAGAGAGCCAGGGCTTCGTCGATTCCGTGTGCGGGCTCGCCTCGGTGCAGGAGTTCGTGGACGGCGCCCGGGCCGAGCCCGAGCACCTGGATTTCATCGACGACCTGGTGCCCACCGCCGAGTCACCCCTGGTGCCGGGCTGACCCGGCGGCCGCCCGGGTGTAGAGGTCGGGTCGCGCGATCTCCATGAACTTCCCGGGCGCAGCGAGGGGCCGGAAGCCGAAACGCTCGTAGAGCCCGTGCGCGTCCCGGGTGGCGAGCAGCCAGCGGCGGAAGCCCTGCAGTGCCGGGTCCTCGAGCACGCACCGCACGAGCCACTTCGAGAGGCCTCGTCCGCGGTGGGGCTCGACGACGAACACGTCCGCCAGGTAGCCGAAGGTGGCGTAGTCGGTGACGACCCGAGCGAAGCCCACCTGCGCCGCTTCCCGTTCGGGACCCGCGTAGAGGCCGAAGCAGCGCGACCCTTCGCAGCTCGCGTCGACCACGCGCTGGGGCACGTCCGCCGCCCAGTACGAGCGCGCGAGGAAGTCCCGGACGAGCAGGCGGTCGAGTCGCGTCCGTTCGGTGTCGACCTCGTAGCCGTCGCGGCGCCAGATCGTCATGCCGGCAGCGTCGCTCGTCGCCGGCGGGGCTGGCAACCGGACAATGTGTCCGGGGAGTCGATCGTGTCCGGTGTCTCGCTCTCAGCCTCGGGCGCGACGCAGGAGCACGTAGCTCGCGCCGGCGCCGCCGTCGGCGGGACGAGCCGGCGCGAAGGCCAGCACCCGGCCCTCGAGCGCTGGATCCGCGAGCCACCCGGGCAGCGCGTCGCGCAGGACGGCGGCCTGCTTCGAGTGGAGCCCCCGGCCGTGCACCACCAGCACGCAGCGAGCCCCCTCCTCGAAGGCGCTGGCCAGCTCGGCGTGGAGCCTTCGTCGCGCCGGCTGCGCGCGCAGCCCGTGCAGGTCGATGCTGCGCTCGGGCCGGATGCGCCCCGCTCGCAGGCGCCGGAGCTGGCTCGTCTGCACGCCCGAGGCCCCGCCGAGCCCGGCCTCGGCGGGGTCGGGCCGGTGGAAGCGGGCGGGCGCCGGCCGTTCGGGCGCGCGGGCTCCGGTCGGTCGCGTCGTGCGCCGGTCGCGATCGGCCAGGGGCTTCACGCCGGAGATCGCGTCTCCGAACGAGCCCGGCTCCCGGTCGTCGCCGCCGGAGCGACCGGGGCTCACCCCAGCACCGCCAGCGCCTTGCGGGTGACCGTCGCGCTCGGCAGCGCGCGCAGCGCGTCGGGAGCCAGCCAGCGATGCTCGGCGAAGCCCCGGCGCCGCAGTCGTCCCGGTCCCGCCTCGCCCCGCAGCACGTGCAGGGTGAGCTCCCGGTGGGTGAAGCCGTGCACCACCCGTCCCGCCTTCGCGAGGCACTCCGCCTCGAGGCCGAGGCGCTCGGCGAGCAGGCGACGGGCTCCCGCCACGGGCCTCTCGCCCGCGGACAGGTCGCCTCCCGGCAGCTCCCAGAGGCCGCCCAGAAGCCCTCCCGCCTCGCGCTTCACCGCCAGCACCCGACCGCGTCGCTCGAGCCACACCGCGACGCCCTCGACGCTGCGGACCCGGGTGCGCGCAGCCTTCACGGGCAGCAGGGCGGCGTCGCCCACGCGCTGCGCGTTGCAGCGGCGCCGGAGCGGGCAGGCTGAGCAGTTCGGGGCACGCGGCGTGCACACCAGGGCGCCGAGCTCCATCAGGGCCTGGTTGAGATCACCCGGTCGTTCGCCCCGGGCGAGGGTGGCTGCGTCGCGCCACAGACCTTCGGCGACGTCCTTGTCGTCCACGTCCGCGCGGATGCCCTGGAGGCGTGCCAGCACCCGCTTCACGTTGCCGTCGACGATGGGCTCGGGCCGGTCGAAGGCGATGGAGGCGACGGCGCCCGCGGTGTAGCGACCGATGCCGGGCAGGGTTCGCAGCGCGTCGGCCTCCTCGGGCAGCGCCCCGCCGAAGCGCTCCACCACGGCCCGGGCCGCGGCGTGCAGGTTGCGGGCGCGCGAGTAGTAGCCGAGCCCCGCCCAACAGCCGTACACCTGCTCCTGGTCGGCGTCGGCCAGCGCGTGGACGTCCGGGAAACGGGCGAGGAATCGCTCGTAGTAGGGAATCACGGTCTCGACCCGCGTCTGCTGCAGCATCGTCTCGGAGATCCAGATCGCGTAGGGATCCCGGCTGCGGCGCCAGGGGAGGTCGCGCCGGTTCGCGTCGTACCAGGCGAGCAGGCGCGAACGGGTGCCTCGGGCCCGGTTCCCGGAGAGTCGCGGCGTCGCTCCCGGGCTCCGTGCCGCCATTCAGAGGACGACCGGGAGCATGCGCTCCATGGCGATGCGCCGCGCGGTCACCCGGGCCTGCAGCGCCAGCACCTCGACGCCCGACCGGACGGCTTCCCGCAGCGCCTCACCGTAGGCGGGGTCGATGGCGTCCGCGGGCCGCACCTCGCTGCAATCGGCCCGCTGCACGACGAAGAGCACCACGGCGCGGGCGCCGTCGCGGCGAAGCCTCGCGAGCGCCTGCATGTGGCGCCGTCCGCGGCTGCTGACGGCGTCCGGGAAGAGCGCGGCCGCGGGCTCGCCCGGGCGGCGTCGCTCCAGCGCGTCGCCGTGCAGGGTCACGCTCTTCACCTCCACCCAGGCCGGGCGCGGATCGTCGGGATGACCCGAGAGGTGGAAGTCGAGCCGCGATCCCTCGCCCGCGGCGACCTCGTGCTGCACCCGGGCGTAGCCGTCGAGTCCGTCGACGGCGCCACACGTCAGGGCGCGGGCAGCGAGCTGGTTCGCCCGTAGGGTGTGGAGGCCCACCCAGACCCGCCCCACCCGGATCATCTCCAGGGTGTGACGCAGCTTTCGCCGGGGGTCGTCGCTCGTGGTGCAGCGGACGCTCGCGCCGGGCGTCTGCAAGCCCAGCATCGATCCCGGATTCGGGCAGTGGACGGTCACGCGCGATCCGTCGGGTCGCTCGACGTCCGCGAGGAAGCGCTTGTACCGGCGCAGCAGTCGCCCGGACACGCCGGCGCCGACCGCGACGCTCACGCCCGGCGGCCGTGCGGCGGCCCGCCCCGGCCGGCTCATTCCGTGGGCGGCTCCGGGGCGAGCCTCCACTCGATGTGACTGCGTACCCACTTCGGGTCCCACCACTCCAACGGGTCGACGTACTCGCCTCCCACGAGGATGGCGAAGTGCAGGTGGTCGCCGCCTGCGAGCCCCGTGGCACCCGAGCGGCCCAGGGTCTGCCCCTTCGTCACCTGCTGTCCCGCGGCGACGTCGATCTGGGCGAGATGTCCGTAGAGGGAGTGTATGCCGAGGCCGTGGTCGATGATGACGCAGTTGCCGTAGATGCCCAGGTCGTCGGCGAAGGCCACCACCCCGTCGTTCGACGACGTGACCGGGGCTCCCCCGGTGCTCGCGAGGTCGAAGCCATAGTGGATGGCCTTCGAGACGGGGCGTCCCTCGAACGAGTAGGTGCGCCGCTCGGCGAAGCGGCTCGTCACCTTGGAGTTCTTCAGCTGCTCGAAGCCCCCCTTCCAGTAGCGGGTGGGAGAGCTGTCGGCCACGATGGTTCGGATGCGCTCCTCGTTGCGCGCCCGCAGCTCTTCGTTCACGTGCTGGAAGGATTCGACGAGGTCGCGCCCCGCCAGGCCGTTGGCCTCGGCGAGCGGGCGCACCGTGTTCTCCAGGAAGCTCTGGGAGAGGGTGATCGGGCTCTCGCCCCACTGGCGATCGAAGATGCGCACCGCGAAGCCGGCGGCGGCCTCGTTGCCCGCGGCATCCCGCGCCACGACCTTCACGTCGGAGTCGGCGGGCGACTCCACGGGAATGGCGAAGATCGCGACGCTCTCGCCCGGGCCGCCCTTGCCGTCGGGCAGGGGCTGGCCGGCGAAGAAGGCGTCTCCCACGCGCACGCCGTGCGTCGCCGTGTCTCCGTCGACCCGGTACACCACGGCCCCCGAGCCGCCGCGGTACACGTAGGTGAGCCCGCTCTCCACCGTGAGCTTCGGGGGCACCGTGTCGATGGTGAGCGGGACGCTCTCCTCGCTGGCGTTTCCGTCCAGGCCGTCGCGCAGGGACCAGTCCCGGGCCGTCACGACCAGGGTCGCCTCGCCGTCCGGGAGTCCCAGGCTCTCGGCGTCGAGGCTCACCTCCAGGGTCTCGTTGCGGGTTCGGCCGCCGGACGTGAAGTCGCCGGGAAAGCTCCGCTCCATCAGGGTCTTCGACCCGCTCGACGAGAGCACCCGGAGCGCCACCGTACGGAGACCGGAGCCTTCGTCCGAGACCTCCACCACCAGGGGGCGGGGCTCGCGGCCCAGCTCGAGCGCCGTCAGCTCCCCGATCCGGGGCGGCGTGCCCTCCAGGCGGGGAAAGAGAAGCACCGCGCCGCCCACGACGGCGGCGAGGAGTATGACGAGCAGCCAGAATCTTACGGTCACGACACCTCCGCCGGGGGGCAGTCCGGTCGAGTCTATCGCGTTGACGGCTCGTGGCCCGTCGCCCATGCTCCGCTGCGATGACGGCCCTCAACCGCATCCTTCTCGTGCGGCACGGCGAGACGGTCGGTCAATCGAGCATTCGCTACTACGGTTCGACGGACGTTCCGCTCTCGGAGCACGGCCGGGAGCAGATGCGCCGTCTCGCGCTCCGGCTGCCGAGCGACGTCCCGCCCCTGGTGCTCTCGAGCCCGCTGATGCGCGCCTGGCAGTCGGCACGGCTGCTGGCGCCGCACGCCTCGATCCGGCTGCTGGACGAGCTCCGCGAGATCGACTTCGGTCGCTGGGAGGGGCTCACCGCGGAGGAGATCCGCGCCCGGGACCCGGTCCTCTTCGAGGACTGGCGCTCGAAGCGCGCCGGCTTCGAGTTCCCGGGCGGCGAGCGCCGCGCGCACCTGCAGGCCCGGGTGGATCGCGTGGTGGAGGGGCTGCTCGAGAGCGGGCGATCCGGCGCGCTGATCGTCGCCCACAAGGCCGTGGCCCGGGCCGTCGCGCGCCGGGTGGTGGGTGAGGAGCTGCCCGACGACCTGCCGGCGCTGGCCGGCATGGTCCAGCTCACCCGGGACGCCGGCGGCCACTGGTTCGCCGGACGCCACAGCAGCGATCCGCGCGAGGACGAGATCGGGTCGTCCACCTGACCGCCCGCCGATCTCGACCCGACAACGCCCCGGATTCGAAGGGTTTTTCGGTTCACTGGCGATGGTAGGGAATCGGTAAGCGAGCGGTAACGCGGTCGCCGGCCCCGCTGGCGATGTTCCCGTCGGTCATCGACTCCAACCACGGGAGGTCCACGTCATGAACCGCTTCGTCGCCCTGCTCTACGGCACCGTCTGCTACGCGATCTTCTTCGGCACCTTTCTCTACGCGGTGGGTTTCCTCGGCAACTCGTCGCTCGTTCCCAAGACCATCGACTCGGGGATCGAGACGGGCTGGCTCCAGGCCGTCTCCGTCAATCTGCTGCTCCTCACGCTCTTCGCGTTGCAGCACAGCGTGATGGCGCGGCCCGCCTTCAAGCGCTGGTGGACCCGGTTCGTCCCCCAGCCCGTCGAACGCAGCACCTACGTGCTCGCGAGCAGCGCGGTCATGATCCTGCTCTTCTGGGCCTGGCAGCCGCTGCCCTCCGTCGTCTTCCGCGTGGAGGATTCGGTGGCGCGCACCGCGGTGGAGCTGCTCTTCCTGGGCGGCGTCTCGCTGGTGCTCTACTCGACGTTCCTGATCGACCACTTCGATCTCTTCGGCCTGCGCCAGGTCGTCCTCCACTTCCGGGGACGCCCCTACGAGGAGAAGCGGTTCGTCACGCCGTCGCTCTACCGCCACATCCGGCACCCGCTCTACGTGGGCTGGTTCGTCACCTTCTGGGCCACGCCCGACCTGACGGTCGGCCACCTGCTGATGGCCGGCGTGACCACGGCCTACATCCTCGTCGCCATCGTCTTGGAGGAGCGCGACCTGGGCGCGCATCTCGGCGACGACTACCGGGAGTACCGGGAGCGAACGCCGAAGTTCATCCC
This sequence comes from uncultured delta proteobacterium, assembly GCA_963822965.1. Taxonomy (GTDB): domain Bacteria; phylum Myxococcota_A; class UBA9160; order UBA9160; family UBA4427; genus JAJDAN01. The sequence goes on along the minus strand of CAWGJT010000013.1, from coordinate 264,421 downwards.
CGCCCTGCCCTCGCGGCGGAGCGAGGACGGCGTCCGCGTCGCCCGAAGCGCTTCCTGATCGGAAGACGGACGGCACCGCGACCCTCCATCACACCACGACTCGAGACGGGAGAGAGACGACCATGAATGCGAACTTCGACGCTGCTCGTGCCGAGGCCTTCGGCGAGAGGATGGTGGGCATCCTGAACGGTGCCGCCCTCGCGCTCATGACCTCGATCGGACATCGCACGGGCCTCTTCGACGTCATGGGCCGGCTTCCGGCCTCGAGCAGCCACGCCATCGCAGGCGAGGCGGGCCTCGACGAGCGCTACGTGCGGGAGTGGCTCGGGGCCATGGTGACGGGCGGCATCGTCGAGCACGACTCGGCCGGGAGCACCTACGTGCTCCCGGCCGAGCACGCCGCCTGTCTCACGCGGGAGGCGCGTCCGAACAACCTGGCGACCACCTTCCAGTGGATCCCGGTGCTCGCCGACGTCGAGGACGAGATCATCGCCTGCTTCGAGCGGGGCGGCGGGGTTCCCTACTCGGCCTACGAACGCTTCCACGCGGTGATGGCCGAGGAGAGCGACCAGACGGTGGTCGCCGTCCTGGTGGACGAGATCCTGCCGTCGGTGCCGGGGCTGGTGGCGGACCTCGAGCGCGGCATCGACGTGCTCGACGTGGGCTGCGGCAGCGGCCGGGCGCTCAACCTGATGGCGGCGACCTGGCCCAGGAGCCGCTTCACGGGCTACGACCTCTCGCCCGAGGGCGTCGCGGCCGGCAAGTCGCTGGCCGCCGAGCGGGGGCTGTCGAACATCCACTTCGAGCTGCGGGACGTCTCGGAGCTCGAGGTGGGCGACTCGTTCGATCTGATCACGGCCTTCGACGCCATCCACGATCAGGCCCAGCCGGGGGCGGTACTGGCGGGCATCGCGCGGGCGCTGCGCGTCGAAGGCCTCTTCCTGATGCAGGACATCGCCGGGACGAGCCACGTCCACCGGGACGTCGATCACCCGATGGCGCCCTTCCTGTACACGATCTCGTGCATGCACTGCATGACCGTCTCCCTCTCGGCGGACGGAGCCGGGCTCGGCGCCATGTGGGGATCCGATACCGCGCGCCGGATGCTCGCGGAGGCGGGCTTCGGCCACGTCGAGGTCAAGTCGTTGCCCCACGACGTGATGAACTTCTACTACCTCTCGCGCAAGTAGCGGCCAGCGGGCGTCGGGCGGGCGTGTCCCCGCCCGACGCCCGGTCGGGCCGCGTGCCTCCCTCCCGCGTCCCTGCGGCATGTTGTTATCCTCCCGCATCCGGTGGATCACCACCGGACGGCTGGAGATTCGCTGTGATCTATCGCTTCGGAGCCTTCGAGCTCGACGAGCAGGCAGGGGAGCTGCGGCGGGGCGGGGAGCCCGTCGCGATCCAGCCGAAGCCCCTGGCGTTGCTCGTCCTGCTGCTGCGCGAGCGCGAGCGGGTCGTCTCCCAGGACGAGCTCTTCGAGGCGCTCTGGCCGGGTGTAGCGGTGACGTCCGGGTCGTTGACCCGGGCCGTCAGCCATGCCCGGCGGGCCCTCGGCGATACGCACAAGGGGTCGCTCATCCGCAGCGTGCCGCGTCGCGGATACCGCTTCGGCGGGACGGTGACCGTGGCCGGCGAGGCGCGACCCCAGGGCGAGGCACCGGCGACGGGAACGACCTCGGCGGAGCCGACCCGCGCCGTCGGCACCTCGGAGATCTTCGTGGGCCGGGAGGAGGCTCTCGCGACGCTGCGCGGCGCCTGGGACGACGCGCGCAGCGGTCCGGGTCGGCTCGTGCTCGTCACCGGCGCCGCCGGCATCGGCAAGACGCGGCTCAGCGAGGTCTTCGCGCGGGAGATGGACGAGCAGGGGGCACTGGTGCTGGTGGGCCGCTCTCGCGACGGCGAAGGGGTTCCCGCGTTCTGGCTCTGGTCCCAGGTGCTGCGCGATCTCGGGGCGGCCGGTCACCTGCAGGACGGCGTGCCGTGGGGGGACCGCTCGCGGGTGCCGCGGGCGCCCCGGCCTCGCCCGCCGAGTGGTCCGCCGAGCTCCGCTTCCTCTTCTTCGACTCGGTGACCCGCGCCCTTACCCGGGCGTCGCGCAGCCGTCCCATGGTGCTGGTGCTCGAGGACGTGCAGTGGGCGCAGGCGCCGTCGCTCCGGCTGCTGGAGCATCTCTCGTTCGAGCTCTCCGACTCGCGGCTGCTGGTGGTCGCCACGGTCCGCAACGAGGTGCGCGAGCGCGGCCATCCGGTGAACCGGACCCTCGCGGTGTTGCGCAAGCACGAGCGCTGCACGCAGATCGACCTGGCGGGCCTCTCGCGGGCGGCGGTGGGGGCCCTCCTCGCCCGGGTGATCGGCCGTCCGCCGCCGGCCGACCTCACCTCCGAGCTCTTCGCGCGTACCGAGGGCGTGCCCCTCTTCGTGCGCGAGGCCGTGCGGCTGCTCGCCGAGCGGGGCGACCTGCGGCATCCGGAGCGGATCCGCCGCCGGGGCGTCACCCTGCCCGGGCACGCCGTCGATCTGATCCGCCGCTCCCTGGATGCGCTCTCGGAGCCGTGTGCCGAGCTGGTCGCCGCCGGCGCGGTGCTGGGCCGGGAGTTCAGCCTGGCCCACGTGGCGCACGTGGCGGACACGGGGCGGGCGGAGGCCCTGGACCGCATCGACGAAGCGGTCTCGGCCGGGGTGCTCGAGGAGGCGGGCGGCACCGCCGCCACCTATCGGTTCGCGCACGCCCTCTTCCAGGAAGCGGCCTACGAGGCGCTGCCCGCCGGGACCCGCGCGCGACTGCACCTGCGCGCCGCCGAACGGCTCGAGCAGCAGTACGGCGAGAATCCCGCCGCCGTGATCGCCGAGCTCGCGCACCACCACCACCAGGCCATCGCCGTCGGCGATCCCCGGCGTGCCTTCGAGTGCGCGCTCCAGGCGGCAGAGGAGGCCGGCCGCGTGTTCGCCTACGAGCAGTCGGCGACCCACTTCGAGCAGGCGGCTGCCGCCCTCGAGCACTTCGAGTCCGTCGACCCGGGGCAGCGTCTCTCCACCTCCCTCTCGCTCGGAGAGGCCTACCGTCGAGCCGGAGATCGGGCGCGCCGGCGCGCGGTGTGCGAGCAGGCGATGCAGAGCGCCCGCTCGCTGGGCTGGCGTCGGGAGTTCGCCCAGGCGGCCATCGGCTTCTGCGACCTCTCCGAGTGGTCGCCCGACGACGCGCTCGCGAAGGCGTCGGTCGACGAAGCGCTCGCCGGGTTGGAGGCGGACGACGTCGCCCTGCGCGCGCGCCTTGCCACCCGCAGTGCGTACCTCGACATCAAGCGCTCCGCCCAGGCCGTCGAGCCGATCGCCCGGGAGGCGCTGGCGCTGGCGCGCCGCAGCGGCGATCCCGAGGCCCTTCAGGAGGTGCTCTACGTGCTCCACTACGTGCTCGCCGGGCCGGACCGGCTCGACGAGCGCTGGGAGCTGATCGGCGAGATCTGCGAGGTGGCCAGGCGCTCTCCCAGCCGGGAGTCCGCGGTCATCGCGCTGCTCGACATCGCCTGCGACCGGATCTCCCTGGGCGACCCGGTGGGCGAGCGGAAGATGCGCAACGAGGCGTCGTCCATGGCCGGCGACTCGCCCTCGCCCGGCATGGTCTGGCACCTGCAGGTGTTCGACACGGGGCGGGCGCTGCTCGACGGCCGCCTGGACGCCGTGGAGCAGATGACGCGGGACGCCCTGCTCGTGGGCGAACGCATCGACCATCCCTACGCGCGGGCGTGCTTCACGGGGCAACGCATGCAGCTCTGTCGGGATCGCGGCGATCTCGAGCAGGTTCGGAGCCTCTTCTCCCGGGCGATCCACTCGCGGCACGGAGCGACCCACTGGGCGAAGGCGATCGTCGCCCGCAACGAGCTGCAGCTCGGCAACGAGGGTGAGGCCCGGCGGCTCTTCGAGGACCTGGCCGCCTCGGATTTCGCGGACCTGGTGCGGGGCATCCGCTGGCTCGGAACCCTGGTCGAGGTCGCCCATCTGTGCGCCGATCTCGACGATGCCCGGCGGGCGGAGACGCTGCTCCGGCTGCTCGGCCCGGTGGAGCACCTGCACGGCGTGCTGCCGGTGCCCATCCAGTACGGCGGGCCCGTCGCCTACTGCCTGGCCCGGCTGAACGAGATCCTCGGGATGGCGGACGCGGCCCTCCAGCTCTACGAGGACGCCGTCGAGAGCGTCGTGCGTCTGGGAGCCCGGCCCATGCAGGCCCGCATCCAGCAGGATGCCGCCCGGCTCCTCGCCCGCCGAGGCGAGGCCCGCCGGGCCGAAGCGCTGCGCGCCGAGTCGCGCGATCTGGCGGAGTCCCTCGGCATGGGTCTGGGGGCTTCGTGAGCCGCTCCGACGCCAGCCCATCCGTGCTGGGTTAGCCTGTGATCTTCAGGCCACCCCCGGGGCGGCCGATGACGGTGGGGACATGAAGCGGCACGCCTGGATTGCCTGGATGGTCGTCGGCCTGGTGGCCCTGCTCGGGGCCCGGGCACCGGTCTGCGCGTGGGCCTGCTCGCACGTGGAGTCGGTGGACCGTCTGGCCGCGCACGCTCCGGCCCCGACCCGCCAGGACGCTTCGCAGATGCCCTGCCACGCGGGCGGCGAGCGGCAACGATCGGACGCGCCCCGGCAGCACGAGGGCTGCGGCTGCGGCCTCTCGAAGAGCCTCGTGGCCAGCAAGGCCGGCGCGGCGCTGCCGGCTCCCGCCGCCTTCGACGCCCTGCTGCCGGCGACCCACGTCGCGGTGCATCGGACCACCTACCGGGACGAGGCGGGCCTCGCCCGCTACGACCTGCGCCTGCCACCCACCGATCTCCTGATCCGGAAGTCGACGCTCAACCTCTGAGCGGTCAGCGCTCCGCTGGGCGCCGACTTGCAACCCGAGGACAACGCCGAGCGTTGTCCTCTTGGGAGCCGACCGGCGCCGAGCCTCCCGCTCTGCGCCCGCGCCGGACCTTCCAGCCGGCGATGACCCCCTCGAGCGATCCACTGGACCGCGCCCGACTTCCGGCGTGCGGCGCCCCCGCGTGGGCCCGCCCGCGCACCATGCATTCAGGAAGGGTGATCCGATGAAGACCGTCCTGCTCGCGAGCTTCGGCTCGCTCGCCCTGGCGTTCGCGGCCGCCGCCGCCGAGCCGCCCCCGCCCGAGAACCTGCCGGACCCACTCCCCCTCGACTGGTGCCTCGCACGGGCCGCCGCCGCGAATCCCGAGATCGCGGAGATGCGCGCCGACGCCGAGGCGGCGCGGGAGCGGGTCGTTCCGGCGGGCGCCTTCGAGGATCCCCGCTTCGTCTACGAGGCGAGCAACATTCCGGTGAACGACTTCGACTTCGACTCCACGCCCCTGTCCGGCAACCAGCTCGGCCTGCGGCAGATGCTCCCGTTTCCCGGGCTGCTCTCCGCGCGGGAGGACTCCGCCGAGCGCGACAGCGAGGCGGCGACCCTCGAGCTGGCCGACCGCCGCCGGCTCGTCGCGAGCCGGGTCGAGGGGGCATGGGCCGAGCTCGGGTTCGCCCAGCGCGCCCTCGAGATCACCGACCGCAACGTGGGGCTCCTGCGCCAGCTCACGCGCATCGCCGAGGTGAAGTACTCGGTGGGCGAGGGACTCCAGCAGGACGTGCTGCGCGCCCAGGTAGAGCTCACGGCGTTGCTGCAGGAACGCCTCGAGCGGGTGTCGGCGCTGGAGCGCGCCCGGGCGCGCCTGTCGGCGCTGCTCGACCTGCCCCCGAGCCTCGAGCTTCCGGAGACCGAAGGTCTGGACGAGCCCGCGCCCATTCCCGACCTCGAGCCGCTCTTCGCCCGCACCGCCGAAGCCAGCCCCCTGCTGGCCGCACAACGCGCGCGGGTGGAGGCCGCCCGGTTCGCCGTGCGCGCCGCCGAGCTCGAGGGCTATCCGGACGTCGACCTCGGGATCGGCTACCGGGTGCGCAGACGCGTGGCGGGCGATCCCGTGGACGGGGACGACTTCGTCTCCGCCGGCGTGACGATCCGACTGCCCGTGGACCGTTCGAAGTGGCGGGCGCGGGAGGCCGAGAAGCGGGCGCTCCTGCGGCGCGCCGAGGCCCGCCTGCGCGCCCAGGAGGCGGCGCTCACGGCGCGCCTGCGCGAGGTGCACGCCCAGCTCGTGCGCGCGGACGCCGAGGCGGAGCTGCTGCGCACGGGGCTCGTCCCCCAGGCCCGCCAGTCCCTCGACTCGAGCCGGTCGGCCTACGAGGTGGGTCGCATCGAGTTCCTGAGCCTGCTGGACAGCCAGGTGCGGCTGCTCGACGCCGAGCTGCGGGCCGTGCGCGCAGCTTCCGATCGACGCACCGCCTTCGGCGCTCTCGAGGCCGTGGTGGGGGAGGATCTGCGATGAACACCCGACGAGCCCTGCAGATGGTCGCGGTCGCCCTCGTGGCAGCCGGCGTGGGCTGGTTCGCGGGCGAGCTGCGCGAGGCGCAGCGCGAGCGGCCGGAAGGCCCTGCGAGCGAGGGGCCCTGTCCCGGCGGCGCGGCGCCGCTCTACTGGAAGGCGCCGATGGACCCGACCTACGTGCGCGACGCGCCCGGGAAGTCGCCGATGGGCATGGACCTCGTTCCCGAGTGCCCGCCCGCCAGCGGCGTCGGGGTGGGCGAGGAAGGCACGGTCGTGCTGGACGCCGCCACGGTGCAGAACATCGGCGTGCGGACGACCCGCGTCGAGCGCCAGGACCTGTCCCGGCAGGTGCGGACGGTGGGCCGGGTCGCCTACGACGAACGTCGCGTCTCGCACGCCCACACGAAGGTGCAGGGCTGGGTCGAGCGGCTCTTCATCGACTACGTCGGCCAGGCGGTGAAGCGCGGGCAGCCGCTGCTCGAGATCTACTCGCCCGAGCTCGTGGCGACCCAGGAAGAGCTGCTGCTGGCCGCCCGCTATCGCGACCGGACCTCCGCGAGCACCTTCGAGGACGTCCGCGGTGGTGGCGAATCGCTCTTCGCCGCCACCCGGCGGCGGCTCGCGCTGTGGGACGTTCCGCAACGCGACATCGAGCGCCTGCTCGAGACCGGCACCGTCAAGCGGACCCTCACCCTCTACGCACCGGCCTCGGGGGTCGTGACCCGACTCGGTGTGCGGTCGGGGATGGAGGTGAGGCCGAACGACAATCTCTACACCATCGCCGATCTCTCGTCCGTCTGGGTGCTCGCGGACGTCTACGAATACGAGCTTCCCTGGATCGCACTCGCTGACCGCGCGACGATGGAGCTGTCCTACGTGCCGGACCGGAGCTTCACCGGAACGATCAGCTACGTGTCCCCGTTCCTCGATCCGAAGACGCGCACCGCGGAGGCGCGGGTCGAGCTGGCGAACGCGGACGGCGCCCTGAAGCCCGAGATGTTCGGCACCGTGGTGATCTCGGGGAAGCCCCTGAAGGACGTGCTGGTCGTCCCGCAGGAGGCCGTGCTCCGCTCGGGTCGACGCACCCTGGTGGTCGTCGCCCTGGGCGAAGGACGCTTCGAGCCGCGCGACGTCGTGCTGGGCCTCGATTCCGGGGACGGTCGCATCCAGGTCGTCCGGGGACTCGCGGCGGGCGACGAGGTGGTCGTGTCGGGTCACTTCCTGATCGACAGCGAGAGCAGCCTGCAGGAGGCGGTTCGCAAGATGCTCTCGGATGTCCCGCCGGCCGCCCCGGAGTCCGGCGTGGAGCCGACGGCGGCCGCCGCGCACGCCGATCCCGGCCACGAGCGCGGGGAGTAGACGCCATGTTGCGACGCATCGTGGAAGCCTCGGCGCGCAACCCGGTCTTCGTGGCGCTGGGAATCGCCTTCCTGCTGGCGTGGGGGTCGTGGGCCGTGCTGCACACGCCCGTCGACGCGATCCCCGACCTCTCCGACGTCCAGGTGATCGTCTTCACGTCCTACCCCGGTCAGGCGCCCCAGGTCGTCGAGGACCAGGTCACCTATCCCCTCTCGACCGCGATGCTGGGGGTCCCGTTCGCGCGCATCGTCCGGGGCAGCTCGTTCTTCGGCCTCTCCTTCGTCTACGTCATCTTCGACGACGGCACGGATCTCTACTGGGCGCGGAGCCGCGTGCTCGAGGCGTTGAACTCCGTCTCGGGTCGCCTGCCCGCCGGCGTGACCCCCACCCTCGGACCGGACGCGACGGGCGTCGGCTGGGTGTACGAGTACGCGCTGGTCGACCGCACGGGAGCCCACGACCTCGCCGAGCTGCGGTCGCTGCAGGACTGGCACCTGCGGTACGAGCTGCAGACGGTTCCGGGCGTCGCCGAGGTGGCGAGCGTGGGCGGGTACGTCCGCCAGTATCAGATCGAGGCCGATCCCAACCAGCTCGACGCCTACGGTCTCTCCCTCGCGCAGCTGCGCCGCGCCATCCAGCGGAGCAACAGCGACGTCGGAGGGCGTCTGCTCGAGCAGGCCGAGACCGAGTTCATGGTGAGCGGCCGGGGCTATGCGCGCAGCGTGCGCGACTTCGAGGAGACCGCCGTGGGCGCCGACGCGTCCGGCACCCCCATCCTGCTGCGCGACGTGGCGAGCGTGAGCGTGGGGCCCGAGCTGCGCCGCGGCCTCACCGACCTCGACGGGGAGGGCGAGGCGCCGGCCGGCATCGTCGTCATGCGATCGGGGGAGAACGCGCTCGCGACCATCGAAGCCGTCAAGGCGAAGCTCGCCAAGCTGGCCCCCACCCTGCCCGCGGGAGTCGAGATCGTACCGGTCTACGACCGCGCGCCCCTCATCGAGCGGGCCGTCGACAACCTGCGCGAGAAGCTCGTGGAACAGGTGCTGATCGTCGCGCTCGTCTGTGTCGTCTTCCTCGGTCACCTGCGCAGCGCTCTCGTCGCCATCCTGCTGCTTCCCCTGGGCATCCTCTTCTCGTTCATCGTGATGTACTACCAGGGCATCAACGCCAACATCATGTCCCTGGGCGGCATCGCCATCGCCATCGGAACCATGATCGACGCGGGCATCGTGATGGTCGAGAACGCCCACAAACACCTCGAGCGCGAGGGCGAGGGGCGTCCACGCCGCGAGGTGCTGATCGAAGCCGCCGCCGAGGTGGGGCCGTCGCTCTTCTTCTCCCTGCTGATCGTGACCGTCTCCTTCCTGCCGATCTTCGCCTTCGAGGCCCAGGAGGGTCGGCTCTTCCGGCCGCTGGCCTTCACCAAGACCTGGGCGATGGCGGGCGCGGCGCTGCTCTCCATCACCGTCGTCCCGGCGCTCATGGTGTGGCTCGTGCGGGGCCGCATCCTGTCCGAGGATCGCAACCCGCTGAACCGCGCCGTGCTCTCCGTCTATCGCCCGCTGCTCGGGCTCGTCATGCGGCATCGCGTGGCGACGGCGGTGGTGGCGGTGCTGGTCCTGTGCACGGTCGCGTGGCCCGCCAGCCGCATCGGCAGCGAGTTCATGCCCCCGCTCGACGAGGGGGACCTGCTCTACATGCCGAGCACGCTGCCGGGGCTCTCGATCACCAAGGCGCGCGAGGTGCTGCAGCAGACGGATCGCATCATCAAGGGCTTTCCCGAGGTGGAGCGCGTCTTCGGCAAGGTCGGCCGGGCCGAGACGGCGACCGACAACGCGCCCCTGTCCATGATCGAGACGGTCGTCACCCTGGCGCCGCGCGACCGCTGGCGCCCCGGGATGACCACGAAGAAGCTCGTCGCCGAGCTCGATCGCGCCACCTCCCTTCCCGGCCTCACGAACGTCTGGACCATGCCCATCAAGACCCGCATCGACATGCTCTCGACGGGCATCAAGACGCCGGTGGGGGTGAAGCTCGCGGGCCCCGACCTGCGCGTCCTGGAGAAGCTCGGCCGCGAGGTGGAGACGGCCCTGCGCGATCTTCCCGGCACCCAGAGCGTCTTCGCCGAGCGGGTGGTCGGCGGCAACTACCTCGACGTCGACATCGATCGCGAGCAGATCGCGCGCTACGGCCTGACGGTGGGCGACGTGCAGGACGTGATCGGCAGCGCCATCGGCGGAATGAACGTGACCGAGACCGTCGAGGGCCTGGAGCGCTACCCGGTGAACCTGCGCTACCCGCGCGAGCTGCGCGACGACGTCACCTCCCTGCGACGGGTGCTCGTCGCCACCCCGGGAGGCGCGCACGTCCCCCTCGGCCAGCTCGCGACGCTCGAGTTCCGGAAGGGCCCGGCCGCGATCCGCACGGAGAACTCGCGTCCGAGCGCCTGGGTGTACGTGGACCTCGAAGGAGTCGACGTGGGGACCTACGTGGCCCGAGCGAAGGAGGTGGTGGCCCGGGAGCTGTCTCTGCCGACCGGCTACACGCTCGCGTGGAGCGGCCAGTACGAGTACCTCGAGCGCGCGACCCGGCGCATGGAGACGATCGTTCCCTTGACGCTCGCGCTGATCGTGCTGCTGCTCTACGTGAGCTCGCGCAGCGTGTCCGACACGTTGCTCGTGATCGCGTGTCTGCCCCTCGCCTGGGTCGGGGGCGTCTACCTCGTCTGGCTGCTGGACTACGACTTCAGCGTGGCCGTGCTGGCGGGGTTCCTGGCGCTGTCGGGGCTCACGGCCGAGACGGGCGTCGTCATGCTGCTCTTCCTGAACCAGGCCGTCGATCGCGCCCGGGAAGGCGGCCGGCTCACGAGCATCGCGGATCTGCGGCGTGCCACCCTGGAAGGTGCGACGGACCGCGTCCGCCCCCTGCTCATGACCGTGGGCTCGGACGTGATCGGTCTGCTGCCCATCATGTGGGGGCTGGGCACGGGATCGGAGACGATGAAGCGCGTGGCTGCGCCCATGGTGGGCGGCATCGTCACGGCGACGACGGTGATCCTGCTGGTGCTGCCGGTCTTCTTCGTGCTGGCGCGGAGCCGCCGCCTGCCGCGGCCCGCGGCGGACGCAGGCGCGTGACGCTCCGGGGCCTCAGGGCTCCGGCAGCAGCTTGCCGTAGTCGACGGTGAGCCAGCGCTCGGGCTGCATGCGGTAGACGTACTCGTCGCTGCCCGGCTGGCTGTCCACGTAGGCGTCGCCCATCTCGACGCCGAAGTACCGCTGCGCCATCGGCCGGCGGTCGGCGTCCGCTTCCGCGGGGCGCTTCTCGACGATGGGCCCTTCGACGCTCACGTACCGGTAGGGCATGGCCTCCTGCTGGGCGACCAGGCTGAATCGCCCCGCCCGCTCCAGCGCCCGGCCCTTGCGGGAGCCGCGACCGGTGATCAGCCACAGTCCGGCCTCCGGGCGGTAGTCGTACCAGATCGGCGCCGACATGGGCCCCTGCCCCGGATCCTCGATGCTGATGACCCCCACGTGCACGCCCGCCAGGAAGGCTTCGCGCTCTTCACGCGTCATGCGCAGGTCGGTCATGCTCAGCCCTCGTCCGATTCCTTCAGCTTCGCGAGCACGCTGAAGTCCTCGAGCGTGGTGGTGTCTCCGGTGGACTCCCGCCCCGAGGCGATGTCGCGCAGCAGCCGGCGCATGATCTTGCCCGAGCGCGTCTTGGGCAGCGCGTCGGTGAAGCGGACGTCTACGGGGCGCGCGATGGCGCCGATCTCCTTGGTGACGTGACCGCGCAGGGTCTGGCGCAGGGCCTCCCCCGCGTCGGTGCCGCCCTTCGGCGTCACGAAGGCGACGATGGCGGTGCCGGTGATGTCGTCGGGCCGGCCGACGACCGCCGCCTCGGCGACGTCCGGATGGGAGACGAGCGCGCTCTCCACCTCCATGGTGCCGATGCGATGGCCGGAGACGTTCATCACGTCGTCGACCCGCCCCATGATCCAGAAGTAGCCCTGCTTGTCGCGGTGGGCGCCGTCGCCGGCGAAGTAGGTCTTCGGCCAGGTGGACCAGTAGGTCTGCTTGTAGCGCGCCGGATCCTTCCAGATGCCCCGTAGCATGCCGGGCCAGGGCTTGCGGACCACCAGGAAGCCGCCGTCGCCCGGCGGCATCTCGTTGCCCTCCTCGTCGAAGATGGTCGCGTCGATGCCCGGGAAGGGCAGGGTCGCCGAGCCGGGCTTGGTGGGCGTTCCGCCGGGCAGCGGGGTGATCATGATTCCCCCGGTCTCGGTCTGCCACCACGTGTCGACGATCGGACAGCGCTTGCCGCCGATCACGCGGTGGTACCACATCCAGGCTTCGGGGTTGATGGGCTCGCCGACCGTGCCCAGCAACCGCAGCGACGAGAGGTCGCGTCCCTTGGGCAGCTGCTCGCCCAGCCGCACGAAGGTCCGGATCGCGGTGGGCGCCGTGTAGAGGATGGTGACGCCCCACTTCTCGATCAGCGCCCACCAGCGGTCCGGGGCGGGATGCGTCGGCACGCCCTCGTACATCACCGTGGTGGCGCCGGCGGCGAGGGGTCCGTAGACGACGTACGAGTGCCCGGTCACCCAGCCGATGTCGGCGGTGCACCAGTAGACGTCGGTGTCGTGGATGTCGAAGATCGACCGATAGGTCGTGGTGACGTGGGTGAGGTAGCCGCCCGTCGTGTGCAGGATGCCCTTCGGCGATCCCGTGGTGCCGCTGGTGTAGAGGATGAAGAGCGGGTGCTCGCTGTCGAGCTTCGCCGGCGCGCACTTCGGGCTGGCCTCGGCCATCAGCTCGTGCCAGTAGTGGTCCCGTCCCGCCTTCATGCCGGCGCCGTGTCCGGTTCGCTCCACCACCACGACGTTCTCGACGCCCGAGCAGCCTTCCAGGGCCTCGTCCACCGCCGGCTTGAGGGGAAAGGGCTTGCCCTTCCGGAAGCCGCCGTCGGCGGTGACCACGAGCTTCGCCTCCGCGTCGTTGATGCGATCCCGGAGCGCCTCGGCCGAGAATCCCCCGAAAACGATGCTGTGGGGCGCGCCGATGCGCGTGCAGGCGAGCATCGCGATGGCCAGCTCGGGGATCATCGGCATGTAGAGGGCCACCCGATCGCCCTTCTTCACCCCGAGGTCCCGCAGCACGTTCGCGAAGCGGCACACCTCGCGGTGCAGCTCCGCGTACGTGATGACGCGCGAGTCCCCGGGCTCGCCCTCCCAGACGATGGCTGCCTTGTTGCGGCGCCAGGCGTTCTCGCCTTCGAGATGCCGGTCGAGGCAGTTGTAGGAGACGTTGAGCTTTCCGCCGACGAACCACTTCGCGAAGGGCGGCTTCCAGTCCAGCACCTTCTTCCAGGGCGTGAACCAGGAGACGTTCTCCTTGGCCATCTTCGCCCAGAAGCGCTCCGGGCTCTTCGCCCCGAGCTTGCGGTACTCGTCGACCATCCGCTTGTTCCAGTTGGCCTGGCGGCTGAACTCCGGCGTCGGCTTGAAGACGCGATTCTCTTCGAGCAGGTTTTCGATGTCGGGCATGGACGCTGTCGGCTCCTGGTTTTCGGGAAGAGTCTGGAACTGGGAACGGGACCCGTGAGGAGGAACGTCAGCGGCCGGCGCGCACCCAGGCCTCGACGTCCGCGATGCGCTTCGGGACGGCGGCGTTCAGATTCTCGTGTCCGTCGTCGGTGATCACCACGTCGTCCTCGATGCGAACCCCCAGGCCGCGCAGGGACGCGGGGGCCTTCTCGTCGTCCTCGCGGACGTAGAGCCCGGGCTCCACGGTGAACACCATCCCTGGCTCGAGCTTGCGCGGGCTCTCGCCGTGGGCGTAGACGCCGACGTCGTGGACGTCGAGTCCCAGCCAGTGGCTGGTGCCGTGCATGTACCAGGGCTTGTAGCTCTCGTCGGCGACGACGTCGTCGACGGTGCCGTGGACGAGCTGCAGGGAGACCATGCCCTCGACGAGGGTGCGCACGGCGATCTTGTGGATCTCGGGCAGGGTGGCGCCGGGGCGGCACGCCGCGAGTGCGGCTTCCTGGGCGGCGAGCACCACCTCGTACACCGCGCGACCGGCACCCGTGAAGCGCCCGCCCACCGGATAGGTTCGCGTCAGATCGGACGCGTAGCCCTCGAGCTCGGCACCGGCGTCGATCAGCACCATCGTGTCCGCGTCGAGGGGGCGGTCGTTGCTCACGTAGTGGAGGATGGCCGCGTTCCTTCCGCCGCCGACGATCGAGCCGTAGGCCGGCCCGCTGGCGCCCCGGCCCCGGAAGACGTGCAGGAGCTCGGCTTCGAGCTGGTACTCGAAGTTGCCGGGCCAGGCGAGCCGGGCGGCCTGCTGATGCGCTTCGCAGGAGATCGCAGCGGCTCGGCGCATCCGCTCCAGCTCGCCGGGCTCCTTGAACAGGCGCATCTCGTGAAGGATGTGGCGCGGATCGACGAGCGCGGCGGCGGGCGCGAAGCCCAGCTTCGTGCGCCCCCGGAGATCCTCCTGCACGGCGATGATCTTCCGGTCCAGCTCCGGGCGGCGTCCCAGCACGTGGTAGAGCTGCTTCGCGTGCTCGAGGATGCCGGGCAGCTTGTCCAGGAGCTCCCCGCACGCGAAGGCCTCGTCGGCGCCGTACTCGTCCCGGGCGCCCTCGACGCCGGGCCGGATTCCCGTCCACGTCTCCGCGGCCCGGTCGCGCGGCTGCACGAAGAGGGTGAAGGCGGGCCCGCCGTCGGTGCAAAGCACCGCCACGGCGTCCGGGTGGTCGAAGCCAGTCAGATACCAGAAGTCGCTGTCCTGCCGGAACGGGAACTCGGTGTCCGCGGAACGGTGACAGAGGGACGCGCCGATCAGGATGGCGACCGCATCGGGTCCCATGGCGTCGAGAAATCGCTGGCGACGGGCGGCGAACACCCGCGCAGTCTATCGCTTCCCGGCCACGAGGTCGGGGGCCGTGCAGACGACCTCGACGTCCCGGCAGCGCGTGGCGCAGATGCGTCCGTCGGGCCCCGCCGGAACTGCGGTGTAGTAGAGGCTCTCGGCGTCGTGGGGGAGCTGCCAGGTGAGCACGCTGCCCGCCGCGTTCACCCGATGCACCCGACCGCTCCATCGGGTCACGTAGGCGCTGCCGTCGGGGCCGAGCTGGATGTCCTGGGCGAAGTCCAGGGAGCCGGCGAACGCGTCGTCCAGCAGGACGCGCCGGGCCTGGGTGAGATCGCGCCGACTCGCGTCCGGGGCGAGCACGAGCAGCTCGAGGCGCGTGCCCCGCGCGACCGCCAGGAAGCCCCTTCCCTCGTCGTCGAATCGGATGAACTGGATCTCCATCGGGTCCTCGGTGCTCCCGAAGCGCGCCACCACGCGCCCGTCGCGGGCAAGCACCAGGGCCGGGTGCGCGAAGGGAGCGTTCTCGTCGTCCCGGGGCGGTAGCGGAAGCCGGTCCGTGGTGACCCAGATCTCGTCCCGGATCGGATCCCAGGCCGGGGTCTTGGGCGCGAGCGAGAAGCCGGGCTGCGCCGGCAGGACGTGGTTCTCCAGCACGCGTCCGTCGGGGTCGAGCACCAGGACGGCGCCGCGGCCCGCGTCACCTCCCGCATAGCGGGTGACCAGGATGCGGCGCGCTTCCGTGCCGGCCGAGCCCGGCTGGGGAGCGGGCCGCGGGCCGGGGGCCAGCTCGTTCCACAGGCTGCTGCCGGGCAGGCGGGTGACGGCGCCGCGGGCGAGGTCTACCCAGCCTGCCTCCTCGAAATAGGTGGTGAAGTAGACGCGGTCGCCCTGGGCCAGCACGTCCCAGACACCGGAGCGCGGCTCGCTGCCGTCGGGGCGGGGGCCTAGCTCGAGGGGGTCCCGCATTTCGCCCGCCGCGAGGTCGAAGCGGCCGATCCGCTGGGGGCCCGGCGCCTCGAGGTCGCCCCGGGGATCCATCCCCGCGGCGCGATAGCTCGACCAGAAGGCCGCCTCGCCGAAGTACAGCACGCCCCCCTCCGCGTCGCCGTACCACGCGCAGTAGCGCTCGTCCGCGGAGGGGTCAGGCTCGCGGTAGACCTCCACGTCCGGGAAGCCCACCGTCCTCGCCTGCGGTCGGTCCTCGGGCGCCAGACAGCTCGCGAGCAGGCCGGCGAGAATCAGGCCGCAGCACGAAGCTGCGGTGCCACATCGGGCGGCGTTGGATCTGCTCACGGGGAACTCCTCATCGCGTAAGGGTTTTCCGTCCGACGGGCCGAATCGCGAGGTGGGCTCTCCAGAGCCCCATCCGGAGGGGTGCCTTCTCGGGATGCACCAGAGACCTCTGCCCTGCCGAGCAACCGGGCCGGTTTTGCAGGCCCTTTTCCGCGTGCGGGTCCTGGCACGGTTCGTGCTCTACCCCAGGCCATCTGACTTGATCGCCGCGGATGGTAACGGGCGCGTCCATTCGGGGGGGTCAAACAAAGCCCGGGATCTGGGTCCTTTCAACGAGGCGCTTTCCCCCAGAACAGCACCCCGCGTTTTCCCAGACCCGGGTGTCAGATCGAAATGCAGATCCCCCGGCTGGGCGCATCCAGCCGGGGGATTTCTGCATTCGGACGCAGCCCGTGTCCGGACGGAATCCTTCTCCAGGCGGTGCCTGCTGGATCGCGGAAGGCGGTAGCCCCGGGCCGGCGCGGATCAGGACTTTTCGGAATCCGGCGGCGTGGAGCGGTGGCCCCGGTTCTTCTTCCGGCGCCGCCGCTTCTTTCGCGAGCGTGTGCCGGCCTCGGCGGGATCCGCGGGGGCTTCGGCGTTCGGCGTCGCGCCGTCCCCCTCGGACGGAGTCCCCTCGCCTTCCGTGGTGACCTCTTCCTTCTGGACGATCGAGATCACCTCCGGGCCGAACTCGTGGACGAACCAGCCCTTCAACCCCTCGACGCCCTCGAGATCCTCGGGCTTGGCGGGGTTCGTCCAGGCAATCGTCTCGAGGGACGAGTTGGGGCACAGCACGCCGGGGTCGAGCTTCAGCTCCTGCGCGCGCGTTGCCCGCCAACGCTTCAAGCGGTTGACGAGGCGCTCGGTCTTGCGATCGACGCGCTTGCGCCCGTTGCTGACCTGCTTGGGGGCGGGAGATCGCGCGGCGCTGCGACCCTGCTTGATGGCCTCCAGGATGTCCTTGCCCATGCGCCGGACGATCAGCTCCGTCACGCCCTTCACGTTGCTGAGATCGGCGAGACGCTTCGGCTTGGTCTCCGCGAGCTCGAGAAGGGTTCGATTGCCGAGCACCTTGAACGTCGGGCGATCCACCTCGCGCGCCCGCGCGTCGCGCATCAGGTACAGCTCGCGGAGGATCTCGGCGGTGCGAGAGTCGAGCTTGCGCGCTCCCTTGATGCGCAGGTGGCCGTGGGTGTCGAACTGCTTCTCGGGCCACTGCCGCCGGGTGAGCGCCTGGAACTCCTCCTGCGCCCAGCTCAGCCGACCGGCCTGCTCGAGCGCCTTCTCCAGCTTCTGGGCGAGTCGGATCAGGTAGAGCACGTCACCGGCGGCGTACTTCAGCTGCTTGTCGGTGAGCGGTCGGCGCGACCAGTCCGAGCGCTGCTCGTCCTTGGGGACCGAGATCCCGAAATGGTGCTCGATGATCGCGGCCAGCCCGATGGCCGGGTAGCCCAGCAGCTGCGCGCTGACCATCGTGTCGAACAGGTTCGAGAACGTGAAGCCGCAGTCGCGCTTGAGCACGAAGATGTCGTACTCGGCTGCGTGGAAGACCTTGCGTACCTTGGTCGATTCGAAGATCGGACCCAGGGGTGCGAGCTCGGCCGGCCCGCCGAGCGCGAGGGGATCGATGAGGTAGGAGCTCTTGCGGGTGGCGATCTGGACGAGGCAGGTCTTGTCGAAGTAGTGATAGAAGCTGTCGGCTTCCGTATCGACCGCGATCACTTCCTCTTTCAGCAGCTCGCGCGCCAGAGCTTCCAGGTCGCTCAGGCGATCGATGATTTCAAAGTCAGCCAACCCGACCTCACTGTGGCGGGGTCTGAGAAAAGCTTCTCAGTTTGCGGGGGGTTGCAGCGCCGGGGAGTCAGACGCAAGCGGTCGCGATCCTAGCCCACAAAGCGAGGCGTAGCCCGGGCCCGGCGCGCTCTTCCCGCGGGTGGCCGCTACGTTCGGTCCATGATCCAGGCAGGCGTCGGCATCTCCACCGCGCTCGATCCGCGGGAGGCCGCCCGGGAGGCGGTCTCCCAGGCCCTGGCCCGACGCGGCGGACGAGACCGAGAGCCCGGGATCGCGCTCCTCGTGGTCTCTGCCGCCCACGGGCGCGCGATTGCCGAAGTGGTCACCGAGGCGCGCGACGCCCTCGCCCCTTCGGTGGTGGTGGGCGGCTCCGTCGAGGGCATCGTGGCGCCGGGTGTCGAGGTGAGCGACTGGCCGGCCGTGCTCGTGCTGGCGCTCGCCGGGGTCGAGGCGTGCTCGTTCCTCCTGCACGACCTCGACCGCGACGGGACCCGCCTGGGGGAGGAGGTCGCGGACCGGGTGGGCGGACCGCTGCAGGCGAGCGACCTGGTGATGCTGCTGCCCGACGGCCAGGGGCTCGACGCCCGCACGCTCGTCTCGGGCGCCCGCAGCCTGCGGCCGGCGACGGTCCTGGGGGCCGGGGCCGCGCCGGCGGCACGCGGCTCGACGCATCTGTGGCAGGCGGGCGAGGTCGCCGCGACCGGGGTTGCCGGCTTCGTGCTGCGGGGTGCGCGAACCCGTGTCTCGATCACCCAGGCGGGGCGCGCCGTCACCCCGCCCATGAAGGTGACACGCGCCCGCGGCAACTGGCTGCTGGGACTGGACGGCCGACCCGCCCTGCAGGTCTATACCGAGACCGCAGAGCGTCGGGGGGCCGGGGGCTGGGGCGAGACCTCGCCGCCGCTGCTGGTGGGCCTGCTGCCGCCGGGCGCCGAGGACACCCGCGGCCTGGTCGTCCGCAACGTCGTGGGCTTCGATCGGGATCGCCAGGCCTTCTCGGTTCCCGAGCCGATGGCGTCCGGCCAGCGTCTCACCCTCGTCGAGCTGGACGCTGCCGCGGCGCGGGACGATCTGGCTCGCCGGCTGGACGAGCTTCGGCAGGCACCGCCCCCTGCCTTCGGCCTGTACCTCAACTGCCGGGCCCGGGGCGCGGCCCTGTTCGGCAGGGCGGGTGTCGAGGCCGAGCACCTTGCGAACGCGTTCGCTGATCTTCCGATCGCGGGTCTGATCGGTCCCTTCCAGCTGGCCCCCCTCACCGCCGGCGGTGATCCCGTCCTGCTGGGCTACGCAGGCGCGTTGGCTCTGGTGGATGGTTGATGGATGGCCGACTGCGCCGGCCCGGACGATCGGGCAGGATCGGGAGCTGCGGATCGGCGGTTGATCGAGCGGTCGATATCGCTACACTCGTTCCACTAATCAGGACATCGTCCCTGATAGTGGAACAGATCCAGAATCCGCCCTGATTTCGGGATCCGTTCACCCGGATCGGCCTCTTCTCGCACATCCCCTCTCACTCACTCTCGCCTCCATTCAGCGAGCCGGCGCATGACGAGTCCCACTCCCGAGAGCAGCCAGGCTGGAACCGTCGAGAAGGCGATCGACATCCTCTTCCACCTCCACGCCGCGCCTGCGGCGAGGGGGGTGACCGAGATCGCACGAGAGCTGGGGCTGGCGAAGTCGAGCGCGCACCGGCTGCTGGCCGCCCTGACCCGGCGCGGCCTGGTGGAGCAGGACGAGCGCGGTCGCTATCGACCCGGCATCGGGCTCGTGGCGCTGGGACTCGGTGCCCTGGAGCGCGAGCCGGTCGTCGTGGCGGCCCGTCCCGTCCTCGAGCAGGAGGCCGAGGCGCTCGGCGAAACCTTCTTCCTGGTGGGCCAGCGCGGGCACGAGATCGTGGTCCTCGACAAGGTGGAGGGGACGGGATTCCTGCGCGCCGCGCCCCGGGTGGGCGCCATGGTGCCCGTGCACGCCACCGCGGTCGGCAAGCTCTTCCTGGCCTTCGCGCCTTCCCGGCTGGCGTTTCCCTCCGGCACCCTGGAGGCGTTCACGTCGCGGACGGCGGTGGATCCCGGCGCCCTCCGCGCTGCGGTCGCCGAGACCAAGCTGCGGCGCTGGGCGTCGAACCGAGACGAGTGGATCCCCGGGCTCTCGGTGCTGGCGGCGCCGGTGCTCGCGGGCGAGCGCATGCTGGCAGCGGTCGCCCTGGCGATGCCTTCCCAGCGCCTGGACGAGTTCGGCGAGGAGCAGCTGTCACGGCGCGTCGTCGCCGCCGGAGCGCGCATCGCCGCGAGGCTGGAAGGGAGTGGACGATGAAGGTCTGGATCGACGGACGAGTGGTGGACGCGAGCGAGGCGCGCGTGCCGGTCACCGATCACGGTCTCCTCTACGGGGACGGGATCTTCGAGGGCATCCGCATCTACTCCCGCAAGGTCTTCCGCCTCGACGACCACCTGCGCCGCTTCGGGACCGGTGCTCGTGCCATCGGGCTCACGCTTCCCGTGGACCTGGCCGGCGTCGCGAAGATCGTGCTCGAGACCGCGCGTGCCTTCGGGCAGGACGAGGCCTACCTGCGGCTCGTCGCCACCCGGGGCGACGGCAGTCTCGGCGTGGATCCGACCACCTGTCCGGTGGCGCGCATCTTCTGCATCGCGGCCCAGATCGACATCTTCTCGCCCGACCGCATCCGGCAGGGCATCGACCTGGTGACCGTGAGCGTGAGGCGCCCCGCGCTCGACGCCCTCGATCCCCGCGTGAAGAGCCTCAACTACCTGAACAGCGCGCTCGCCAAGCGCGAGGCCAGGCTGCGCGGCGCCGACGAGGCCCTGATCCTGAATGCGGCCGGACGGGTCGCCGAGGCCAGCGTCGCCAACGTCTTCGTCGCACGGGACGGCGCGCTGCTGACCCCACCCACCACGGACGGATCCCTCGACGGGATCACCCGGGACAGCGTCATGCGGATCGCGCACGGCCTGGGGGTCGAAGCGCGCGAGCAGACCCTCTCGCGTGTGGACCTGCTGCGGGCGGACGAGGTGTTCCTGACGGGCAGCGGCGCACGCATCGTGCCCGTGGCGACCCTCGACGGCGAGCCGATCGGCTGGGACGAGGTGCCGCCGGGCGAGCGCCCGCTGACCCGCCGGGTGATCGAGGCGTTCCCCGACTTCACCCGAGCCCACGGCACGCCCTTCTGACGTCCGCCCGCGTGCGGCCCGATGGAGGCCGCTATGCTCCCGGTCGATGCGCTGGTCCCAGGCCTTCATTCCCACCCTTCGCGACGATCCGGCCGACGCCGAGGCGGTGAGCCACAAGCTCCTGCTGCGCGCGGGCTTCGCGCGGCAGCTGATGGCGGGCGTCTACTCGCTGCTGCCCCTGGGCCAACGCGTGCGGCTCAAGATCATCGACATCATCCGCCAGGAGATCGACGCCATCGGCGGCCAGGAGTTCGTGCTCCCAGTGATGCACCCGAGCGAGATCTGGGAGCGATCGGGGCGCTGGACGTCGGTGGGCCCGGAGATGTTCCGCCTGAAGGACCGCCGCGGCGGGGACATCGCCCTCGGCATGACCCACGAGGAGATCTTCGCCCACATCGCCGCGGAGCTTCGCTCCTACAAGCAGCTGCCCCAGATCTTCTACCAGTTCCAGTCGAAGTTCCGCGACGAGGCGCGGCCGAAGAGCGGGCTGCTGCGTGTGCGCGAGTTCACGATGAAGGACTCGTACTCCCTCGACATCGACGCGGCGGGTCTCGATCGCGCCTTCGACCGCCATTTCGAGGCCTATCGCAGGATCTTCAACCGCCTC
This sequence comes from uncultured delta proteobacterium, assembly GCA_963822965.1. Classification (GTDB taxonomy): domain Bacteria; phylum Myxococcota_A; class UBA9160; order UBA9160; family UBA4427; genus JAJDAN01. The sequence goes on along the minus strand of CAWGJT010000013.1, from coordinate 242,959 downwards.
GGCTTCGACGCCATCGCCGTGGAGGCTTCGTCGGGCATGATGGGGGGCAACCAGTCCATCGAGTTCATGCTCGCGAGCGACGCCGGCGAGGACTGGATCGCGTCGTGCGAAGCGTGCGGCTACGCGGGCAACGTCGAGAAGGCCACGTCGACGCTCCCGCCGGTGCTGGACGAGCCCGGACCGCCGGCCCCCGAGAAGTTCGCGACGCCCGGGGTTCGCACCATCCAGGACCTCGAGACCTTCGAGGGCGGCGCGCCCGGGATCCGCCAGATCAAGACCCTCGTCTACCGCGTGGACGACAAGACGGTGCTGCTGCTGCTGCGGGGTTGCGACACCCTCTCCGAGCAGAAGCTCCTCGACACGGTGGAGGCCGCGGAAATCCGTGCGGCCACCGCCGACGAGATCCGCTCCGCCCTCGGTGCGTCGCCGGGCAGCCTCGGCGCCGTCGGAGCCAGCCACTACGTGATCGCCGACGAGGCGCTCCGGGGTCGCCGCAACATGGTGACGGGCGCCAACGAGGACGATTTCCACCTGCGCGGGGTCGACGTCGAGCGGGACATCGACGTGAAGGCCTGGCTCGATCTGCGCGAGGTGACCAGCGGCGAGCCCTGTCCCATGTGCGAGAAGCCCCTGGCGGTCTTCAAAGCCATCGAGGTCGGCCACATCTTCAAGCTCGGGACGAAGTACAGCGAAGCGATGGACGCCCGGGTGCAGGACGAGAACGGGGTCTCGCAGCCCATCGTCATGGGCTCCTACGGGATCGGGGTGGAGCGGAGCCTGGCGGCGGTCGTCGAGTCGCACCACGACGAGGCCGGCATCGTCTGGCCCGTCAACGTCGCTCCCTTCGAGGTGGTGGTGAGCGTCATCCGGCCCAAGGACGTCGCCTGCAACGAGGCCGGCCAACGGATCTACGAAGCCCTGCAGGCCGGGGGCATCGACGTGATCATCGACGATCGGGACGAGCGACCGGGGGTGAAGTTCAACGACGCGGATCTCGTCGGAATCCCGTTCCGCGTGACGGTGGGCCCGAAGGGTCTCGCCGACGGGGTGGTGGAGCTTCGCGTGCGCCGCACCGGCGAGAGCCGCGACCTGCCCGTGGCCCGCGTCGCAGAGACGGTGATCGAAGCCGTGCTCGACGAGCGCCGATAGGGCCCTGCCGCCCGGTCGGGGCTCTGCTCCGACTGTCAGCACGCTCGTTTCCGCCCTTCACGCTCGCTTCCGCCTCGGCTCGGGTCCGCTCCGGGCTCCGTCGGGATGTGCGACGGCCGGGCAACGGCGTTCTGACACGGGGCCCGATCGCTCGGGAATACCCCGGAACGGCGAGAAATCGGTCCGGATCGGGCTAGAATGGGGCAGCCGCAACGGCCCCCTGCAAGCCCCCAAGAGATCGACGGAAATCCAAAACCGCAGGAATCTGGAAGGCAATCGAAGGAGAGGAGAACCCTCATGGACATCGTCACGACCCTCGCTGGCTGGGAGTTCCTGGTTCGCTGGATCCACTTCCTCAGCGGTGTCGCCTGGATCGGCATGCTCTGGTACTTCAACTTCGTCCAGACCCCGTTCTTCGGCTCCGAGCTCGGAGGGGGCGTCAAGGGGGCGATGACCCGCGGGCTCGTGCCCAATGCGCTCTGGTGGTTCCGCTGGGGCGCGATGTTCACGTTCCTCTCGGGGCTCACGATCCTCACGATGAAGCTCCACCAGGGCATCGGGCTCGGCTCGCCCTACATGTCCCGCATCCTCACCGGCGCCCTCATGGGCACGTTCATGTGGGCGAACGTGTGGTTCATCATCTGGCCCGCCCAGAAGGTGGTGATCGCATCGGCAGAGCAGATCGCCGGCGGCGGCGAGGCGATCCCCGAGGCGGCGTCGCGCGGCGCGCGTGCCGGCGCGGCGTCGCGCATCAACACCCTCTTCTCGATCCCGATGCTCTTCTACATGGGCTCGGCGAGCCACCTGCAGAGCCTGTTGGCCAACGCGAACACGGCCGTCTACTGGGTGCTCGCGCTGATCATCATCGTGGGCGTCGAGATCCACGCGCTGATCGGGCCGGGCCTGCCCACCCAGAAGCCGCTCACCTCGGTGTCGGGGACCATCCACGCCGGTCTCGCCCTGACGGTGGTGCTCTACGTCGTGGGCGTCATCGTCTAGGAGCGGCGAAGCGGGACTCGACGGGCGCGATCCGCTTCGGCGGATCGCGCCCGTTCTCGTTTCAGCTCCGGGGCCCGACGGAAGAGAGATAGGCCGCGATGGCGGGGATCTTCTTCTCGAGGAAGGGCATGGGGATCATCGACCGGGTGTCCCGCTTGGGGGGGTAGCCCGGCGGATACTCGGCCCGCATCACGCGCGCCTGCACCAGGTCCTCGGACGATCCGGCGAGCGCGGGCCCGAGGGCGCCGTCCTGGGTCGGGTCCGGGTTGTGGCAGGCGATGCAGTTGCCCAGGTAGGCCGCACGACCCTCGGCGACGAGGTCGGCCGCCTCCTCTTCCGCCGTCGGAGCCGACGCGGCCGAAGACGCGGCCGAAGACGGGCTCGGCGCGGGCGCACCGCCTTCGGGGGCGTTCCCTTCCGAGCACGCCGCCAAGAGCAGCAGCGCCGCGATTCCAGGGGTGACGGCCGCAAGAGCGGACTTCGTGCGTCTCATGCTTCCTCCGGGTGGGCGCGGGGGCAGGTTATAGCAGCGCCCGCGCGCGGTATCGTTCGGTGTCGTGAACCCCGACTCGAGCACCGCGCGCCAGCCGCCGCGCTGGGCGACGCTGGCGAACGCCCTCACCGCCACGCGGGTCGTCTGCGTGCCCCTGATTGCGGCGTCGATCCTGCTCGAGAGCCGGCTCGCGGCCCTGGGCGTCTTCGCCTGGGCGGTGGCGACCGACCTCGCCGACGGTCGGCTGGCCCGCAATCGCGGCGAGGCGTCGAGCCTCGGCGGCCTGCTCGACCACGGCGCCGATGCGCTCTTCTGCAGCGTGGGGCTGGGCGCCCTGGCCTGGACGGGGGCGGTGCCCGCTCCCCTGCCCGTGCTCGTGGCCGCGGCCTTCCTGCAGTACATGCTCGACTCCCGCAGCATCGCGGGGCGACCCCTGCGCGCCAGCTTCCTGGGGCGCTGGAACGGGATCTTCTACTTCGCGCTGATCGGGGTCCCGGTGGTCCGGGACGGGCTCGGCCTTCCCTGGCCCAGCCGCGGGCTGGTGCTGGCCCTCGGGTGGCTGCTGGTGGCCTCGACGGTCGTCTCCATGGGAGACCGGGCCTGGGCGTTCGTCAGCCGGTCGCGCTGACCGCCGCGCCGCCGTCCCCGCCGGCCGCGTCGAAGATCTCGCGGTTCGCGCGCCGCAGGAAGATCAGGCCGATCGCCGCGTTGAAGAAGATGAAGAAGTTGTGCTGCACGAAGCCGAACGCGGCCATCTCTCCCTCGCGACCGGGAAACAGGAGCACCCACAGCGTGATGGCCACGCTGCGCATGGGTCCCGGCGTCGCCGCACCGAAGAAGATCACCGGCAGGTAGCCCAGCATCTGCATGAAGCCGACCTCCACGCCGAAGAGGCGCAGGGCCAGCGTGTAGACGATGACGGCCGAGAGCAGGGCCGGCGAGCGCAGCAGCACCACCGCCCCGTAGTGCCACGGCTTCGCCTCCCGAAACGACTTCAGGATGGGACGGTTGCGGATCCCCTCCCCGACGCCGAGACGTCCGCTGAAGAAGAGCAGGAAGAGCACCAGGAAGACCGCCGCGGCCCCCGCGATCATCGGGATGACGGCGAACTCCGGCGGCAGGGAGTCCCCGCGCATCACCCAGCCGATCGTCGCCCAGGTCAGCAGGTAGTAGAACTCGCAGAACATGATGAAGAGCATGCTCGAGCCGATCTCCCAGCCCGGTACGCCGTAACGACGGTTCAGGTAGAGCGCCATGGCGCCCTTGCCCACCTGCTCGTTCAGGATCGAGAGGATGTAGCTGCTGCCGCGGATGGGAAGGATGTCGAAGTAGCGGATCTTCGTGTTGAACCAGTTCACCACCGCCCACACGACGGTGGTGTCGATCAGGAAGAAGAAGAGCGAGTAGGGGATCATGAGCGCGAGCCACTCGCCCCAGCCCACCTCGGCGAAGATGCCGGCCAGGTAGGCGACGAGCCCCATGCCCGCGCGCGCGGCGGCGCCGCTGATCTTCGAGTACAGATAGGCGAAGCACGCGAGCGTGATCGCCCAGGCGAGAAGCTTCTGCCAGGCGCTGCCCTTGCGGGGGCCCCCGGGTGCCCGCGTGCCGGGCGGAGGCGGTTCGGGGATTGCGGCGGTCATGGCGTCTGCCTCGGTGTGTCCGGCCCCGCGTAGCGTCGGAGCGTCTCGTCGAGGGGGGTGAGCTGCAGGTGCAGCTCCCGGCACGCGGGTCCGGGATCGACGCGATCGTCGTGTTGCAGCACGTCGAGCATGGCCCGTGTCATCGCGGGCTCGGCGGCGACGCGTTCGAGGATCCCCACCGCGGACCGCACCAGACCCAGGGGCAGCGGGACGATCGTGGGCCGCTTCCCGTGCAACGCCGCCGTGCGCAGCACGAGATCGCGCTGGGACAGGCACTCGGGACCGCCGAGGTCCAGCACGCCGCGAAGCGGCGGGTCGCGGTCCAGCGCCCCGATCACCGCGGAGACGACGTCGTCGGCGTCGATCGGCTGCTGCAGGGTGCGGCCGCCGCCCACCAGGGGCAGGAAGCCGGCGGTGGCCTGCTTGCGCAGCGAGTACGACGCATGGTCGTCGGGGCCCAGCACCATGGGGACGCGCAGCACGCAGGCGGGGACGCGGCCCGCCAGCAGGATCTGCTCGGCGCGTCCCTTGGAGGCCAGGCAGGCGTTCTTCGAGTCCTTCGCCGATCCGAGGATGCTCAGATAGACGATTCGCGAGGCTCCGCTCTCGGCGGCCGCGGCGGCGAGCGCCTCGCAGGTGCGTTCGTGGGCGTCCTCGTAGCGGGCGCTCCGCGTCTCCTTGATGATGCCCACCAGGTGCACGATCGCGCGGCAGCCCTCGGCGGCCGCCGCGAGCGATGCGCGATCGGTGTAGTCGACCGTGCGCGTGTCCACGGGCGCCACCGCCCGTACCCGGTCGGCGGCGCCCCGCGAGCGCACCACCGCCCGCAGCGCGGCGGGACCTTCCTTGCCGTGGATCCGGGCGATCAGCCCCCGACCCAGGTGCCCGTTCGCACCGGTGACCAGGATCGGGGCCAGGGGGCTCGCCATGACGCGACGATAGCAGCCCGCGCCGATTGACTTCCCCGCCCCGCCCCGCTGCAATGCCCCGGTGACCCGGATCCGCAATGCCGTCTCGCTCTTCGCCGTCGCGGTGGTGCTCGGGAGCATCCTGTGGCTCGCCCGACTCCAGGCGTCCGGCCCGTTGCGGACGGAGCTCGAGCTTCCGGGCGGCATCCCCGCCACCCTCTACCTGCCCGCGCCCGCCGGGAGCGATCCGAACGTCGACGACCTGGGCTCGCCGCCGGCGGTGGTGCTCGCGCACGGCTTCGCGTCGGACCAGGCGGGGATGAGCATTCTGGCGCGTGCGCTCACCCAGGCCGGCTACGCGGTGCTCACCCTGGACTTCCGCGGGCACGGCGGCAACCGCAATCGCTTCTCCCGGGTGCGAGGGCCCGTCGATTCGCTGCAGGCGGACATGCGGGCGGCGGTCGACTTCCTGCGCGCCTCGCCGGACGTGGACGGCTCCCGGATCTCCGTCATGGGCCACTCCATGGGCGCGGGGGCCGCGCTCGAGTACGCGGGCACGGATCCGGCTCTCGACGCCGCCGTGATGATCTCCGGGGGCTGGCGTCTCGAGGGTCCGAACCGGCCGTCGAACGCGCTCTTCATCTACGGCCAGGGCGATCCCCCTCGCATCCGCGAGAGCGCGGCCCGCATCGCCGCCGAGATCGCCGGATGGGAGCGAATGGAGCCAGGGGTCGTCGCGGGCGACTTCGCGGCGGGGACCGCGGTGAGCCAGGTCGAGGTGGCCCGGGCGGACCACATCACGATCCTGGGCTCGCAGTACGCGGCGCGCCGCATCATCGACTGGCTGGACGACTGCTACGGGGTGGAGCGCGGCACCTTCTTCCTGCGCTCCGACCCGCGGCTGCAGCCGGCCCTGCTCGGCTTGCTGGCATTCGCGCTGCTGCTGCCTGGCCTGGGAGATGCGGTGGGCCGCATCGCGCCGCGCCGCGCCGAGCGTTCTCCCGGCGGCGTCGGGGCGAGGCTCGGGGGAATCGCGCTCGCCCTGCTGGCGACTCTTCCCCTGGTGGCGGTCGGCGACCCCGCGCGGCTGCTGCCGCTGGCGGTGGGCAATACGTTCTCGCTGCACCTCTTCGCGGCGGGGGTCGCGATGCTCGCGGTCCTCTTCCTCACCGGGGAGCTCGACGTGGCGGACCTGCGGGCCGGACTCCCGCAGAACGCGCGGGCCGCCGCGCTGGGCATCGCGGCGATCTTCCTGCTGCTGGCGCCCTTCGGCGCCGTCGGCCACATGCTCGGTCTGACACCGGAGCGCGCCGTGCTGGCGCTGGGCGTCTTCTTCCTGGTGGTGCACTTCCAGCTGGTCTTCCACGACTGGCTTCGGCGGGGCGGCACTCTGGGCGCGGCGGTGGCCTGCACGGTCGGTCGCGCCCTCGTCGTCGGCGTGCTCGTACTGGCGGTGGCGGCGGGGGTTCTCTCGGGGGTGGTGATGTTGATGCTGCCCGTGCTCGTGCTGCTCTTCGTGCTCTTCGAGGTGGTGTCGAGCGCCATCTACGCGCGCTCCCGAAACACCGTCGTGCCCGCGCTGCTCGAGTCGGCGTGGCTGGCCTGGATCCTCGCCGCGGTGCTGCCCGTCAGCCTCTGAGCCGGTCGCGGCCGACCTCGGCGAGCAGGCCGCCGGCCGCCACGACGCCGCACCAGAGACCCAGGGTGCCGACGGCCGCCGCGACGCCCGCGGCGTCTCCGACGAGACCCGTCAGCCAGGGAAGCACGAAGCCTCCGGCCGAGCCGAGCCCCGCCACCACCGCGACACCCGTTCCCGTGGCCTGGGGCGTGCGCCGGCCGGCCAGCACCACCAGCAGCGGAAACACGCCCCCCAGCGCAAAGCCCACGAAGGCGAGCAGCAGCTCGACGTGGGTCCAGCCGAGCGCCACGCCGGCCACGAGCGCGGCGCCTGCGATGCCGCCGGCCGCCGTCGCGAAGCGCGCGTCGTCGATCCCCGACCGCAGCGCGAGGGCGAGGCGTCCCGCCAGCAGCCCCATCCAGAAGAAGGAGATGGCGCGGCGTCCGCTCTCGGCCTCGAGCCCCAGCGCCCCCTCCGCGTAGGGAATGGCGAAGATCGTGAGCGCCGACTCCACACCGATGTAGGCGAAGGCCGCGATGCACAGCCAGACGAGAGAGGCGGTCACGACGGCCGGGGGGCGGGCCGCGGATTCGTCCGGCCTGGCGAGGCGCGGCGCGCCCAGCGGAATCGCCAGCGCGAGCAGCGCCAGGCCGGCATGCAGCAGCCCGACGGCGCGGAAGGCGAGCGTCCAGTCCGCCGCGGTCGTCGCGGCGAGGACGGCGCCGATGGCGAGTGGGGTGAGCATGGCACCCACGGTGGCGCCGGCGTGCATCGTGGAGACGATCCGGACGGAGCGCTCCTGGTAGCGCTCGATGGCCACCGAGTTGAGGATCGTCTCGTAGAGACCGCCGCCGACGCCCGCGACCCCGAGCAGGCCCGCCACGCCCGCGAAGCCGTCGGAGAGCCCGATCGCGCACAGGGCCCCCGCCGTGAGCAGCGCGGCGCCGCACAGCAGCGGCCGCCGGGGAAGGCGATCCACCAGCGGTCCGCCTGCGAGCACCCCGAGACCGATGCCGAGCACGACGGACGATCCCAGCAAGCCCGTCCGGGTCAGGTCCAGGCGCAGGGCGGCCTGCAGCTCGTCCTGGCTCGCGCCCACCAGCACGAGCAGCGCCCCGAAGAGCACGAAGCCGAAGGTCGCGATCGGAAGGAAGGGAAGCCGGAGCAAGGCGCCAGACGATGCCACAGCCCGCGGAGATCCGGGGCCCGCGCCCGGTCCGCCGGTCAGAAGTTCAGCTCGAGCCTCGCGGCCTCGGACATCATCTCCATGCTCCAGGGCGGATCCCAGACGAGGTCCATCTCGCAGTCCGTGATTCCGGGCACCGACCGCACCTTCTCCTCCACCTCGACGGGGAGGATCTCGGCCACCGGGCACATGGGAGACGTGAGGGTCATCTTCACGTAGGCGACACCGCCTTCGCGGATGTCCACCTCGTAGATGAGTCCGAGCTCGTAGATGTCGACCGGGATCTCCGGGTCGTAGCAGGTCTTGAGCGCCGCGATGACGTCCTGCTTCAGGTCGCCCGCGGACTCCGCCTCCGCCTCTCGAATCGATTCGCTCATCACTCCGTCCTTGCCACTTCCTGATCGCCGCGAAGAGCGGCGCGAAGCGTATGCCATGCGAGCGTCGCGCACTTCACGCGTACCGGGTACTCGCGAACCCCGGAGAAGACGGCCAGCTTGCCGAGCTCCGGGGCGTCGACGTCGTCCTCGGCGTTGCCGGCTACCAGCTGGTGGAAGCGCTCGAAGGTCTCCTCGATCTCCGCGCGCGTCCTGCCCTTGGCGAACTCCGTCATCAGCGACGCCGACGCCGTCGAGATCGCACAGCCCCTGCCCTCGAAGCGGACGTCCACGACCCGGTCGTCGTCGTCCAGCTTCAGGTGGACCTCCAGCTTGTCGCCGCACACCGGGTTGTCGCCCCGAGCGTTGCGGTTCGCGCCCTCGAGCGGACCGAAGTTCCGCGGGCGCTTGTTGTGATCCAGGATCGTGGCCTGGTAGAGGTCGCGCAGCTCGTCCATCAGCCGAAGATCTCCTGGACGCGGCGGACCGCTCGAACGAGGGCGTCGACGTCCTCGCGGGTGTTGTAGACGGAGAACGAGGCGCGGGTGGTCGCGGCCACGCCGAAGCGGTCCATGATCGGCTGGGCGCAGTGGTGCCCCGCACGGACCGCGACGCCCTCCTGGTCCAGCACGGTCGCCACGTCGTGGGGGTGGGCGGCGTCGAGCACGAACGAGACGACGGCCGCCTTGTCGGCGGCGGTCCCCACGATGTGCAGGCCGGGAATGCGTTCCAGGGCGGCGGTCGCGTGGGCCAGCAGCTCGGCCTCCCAGGCAGCGATGCGATCGAGCCCGACGCTCTGTACCCAGTCGATGGCGACGCCGAGGCCGATGGCGCCCGCGATGTCGGGCGTTCCGGCCTCGAACCGCTCGGGCGGCGGCTTGAAGGTGCTCTTCTCGAGGGTGACGCTCTCGATCATCTCGCCGCCGGTCAGGAAGGGAGGCATCGATTCGAGCAGCGCGAGCCTGCCGTAGAGCACCCCGATCCCGCTCGGTCCGAAGAGCTTGTGACCGGAGAAGACGTAGAAGTCGCAGTCGAGGTCCTGCACGTCGACGGCCATGTGCGGCACCGCCTGGGCGCCGTCGAGCAGGGTGGGAATGCCCCGGGCCCGGGCGGTCGCCACGATCTCGCGGACGGGATTGATGGTGCCCAGCGCATTGGAGACGTGGACGACCGCCACGAGCTTGGTGCGGTCCGAGAGCAGCGCCTCGAAGGCGTCGAGCTCGAGCTCGCCCCGGTCGTTCACCGGGATCACCCGCAGCACCGCGCCCTTCTCGGCGCAGAGCTGCTGCCACGGCACGATGTTCGCGTGGTGCTCCATGTTGGAGATGACGATCTCGTCGCCCGCCCCCACGGCCTGTCGGCCCCAGCTCATGGCCACCAGGTTGATGGCCTCGGTGGCGTTGCGGACGAAGACGATCTCCCGGGCGTCCGCGGCGCTGAGGAACCCGCGCACCTTCTCTCTCGCGTCTTCGTAGCGGCGGGTGGCGCCCACCGAGAGCTGGTAGAGGCCCCGGTGGATGTTCGCGTAGCCGTGGCGGTAGAACTCGGCCACGGCGTCGATGACGGCCCGGGGCTTCTGGGCGCTGGCCGCGGTGTCGAGGTACACGAGGGGCTTGCCCCGGACCTGGGTCTCGAGGATCGGAAACTCCCGCCGGATGGCGGCCACGTCCAGGGGGGCGGTGCGACGGCTGCTGGCGTCGGCGGCGCTCACGAAGGGTCCTCCGATCGCGGCGCGCTCTTCGCGTCCGCCGAGAGGGTGAGCCGCAGACCCTCCGACATGGCTTCGCCCAGGCGGCCGGCCAGCTCCTCACCCGGCAGGGCGGACGTGATCTCGCTCGCGAAGGCCAGGATCAGCAGGTTGCGCGCGTCGTCCCGACCGATGCCGCGACTGCGCAGGTAGAAGAGCGCGTCCTCCTCGAGCTGTCCGACGGTCGCGCCGTGCGAGCACTTGACGTCGTCCGCGTAGATCTCGAGCTGCGGCTTGGTGTCGATCTCGGCGCTCTCCCCGATCAGCAGGTTCGGGTTGGACTGGAAGGCGTCGGCCTTCTGGGCGTCGGGTCGCACCAGGACGTGGCCGCGGAACACGCCTCGCGAGTGCCCGCCGAGGATGCCCTTGTAGAGCTCGCGGCTGGTGCAGTGGGGGACCGCGTGATCGACGGAGGTGTGGTTGTCGACGAGACGGGATCCGCTGCCCAGGAAGAGACCGCGCAGCTCGCACTCGGCGCCTTCCCCTTCGAGCACGACGTCGAGATCGTTGCGCACCAGCGCGCCGCTCGCGGTCAGGGTGTGCGCGGTGAAGCGACCGTCGCGGGCCACGCGGCACGCGAGGTTCGATACGTGGAACTGCGCCTCCCCCTCCCGCTGCACCAGTACGAGGTCGAGGGAGGCGTTCGCTCCCACCCGCATCTCGGCGACGAGGTTCGTGAGGCCCGCCCCCGCGCCCGGCCCGGTATGATCGAGGACGACGACGGCGCGACTGCCGGGCTCCGCCTTCACGAGCACTCGCGGATGGCACACGGCTCCCCGCCCCGGCGCGTCGAAGCCCAGCTGGATCGGCGCCTCGGGAGACGTGTTCGCGGGCACCCGCACCCACGCGCCCTCCGCGAGGAAGGCCGTGTTGAGCAGCGCGAAGCCGCGGTCCTTGGCGTCGAGGCAGCTCCCGAGCCCGGCGCGGAGCGCGTCCGGCGCCTCGCGGAGGGCCTCGGCGAAGGAGAGGGTGTGCGCCTGTCCGGCGTCGCCGAGCCGGGGCCCGCAACCGCCCTCGGGCAGGTCGAGGGCGAGCTTCGCGATGGCCGCCACGTTCGTGTACCGCCACTCCTCGAGCCGGGGGCTCGGAAACCCGACCTCGACGAAGCGCGCGAGGGCCCGTGCCCGCAGATCGACGAGCCAGCCGGGATCGTCGCGCCGGGTGGCGGCGAAGTCCGCGTGGCGCGACGCGTAGTGGCCGACCCGATCGGTGTAGATCGGATTGACCCGGGTCCGGCTCACGGGCGTGCTCCCTCGCTGGTCACCCCGCCCTGGCCCTCGATCCAGCCGTAGCCCTTCTCCTCGAGCTCGAGGGCGAGGTCCTTGCCGCCCGAACGGACGATGCGTCCGGCGCTCAGCACGTGCACGTAGTCCGGAACGATGTAGTCGAGCAGGCGCTGGTAGTGGGTGATGATCAGCATCGAGCGCTCCGGGGAGCGCAGGGTGTTGACGCCGGCCGCCACCTCGCGAAGCGCGTCGATGTCGAGGCCCGAGTCGGTCTCGTCGAGGATGCAGAGCTTCGGCTCGAGCAGCAGCATCTGCAGCACCTCGTTGCGCTTCTTCTCGCCGCCGGAGAAGCCGGCGTTGATGGGACGGCCCATCAGCTCCCGGGGCATCTCGACGAGCTTCATCTTCTCGCGCGAGAGGGCGAGGAAGTCCATGGCATCCAGCTCGGGCAGCCCGCGGTGCGAGCGAACGGCGTTGAGCGCCGCTTTCAGGAAGTAGTTGTTGCCGACGCCCGGGATCTCCACCGGGTACTGGAAGGCCAGGAAGATGCCCTCGCGGGCGCGGATCTCGGGCTCCATCTCCGAGAGGTCGCGGCCCTCGAAGAGGATCTCGCCCTGGGTGATCTCGGTGGACGGCCGGCCGGCGAGGGCGTTCGCCAGGGTGCTCTTGCCGGAGCCGTTCGGGCCCATGACGGCGTGGATCTCGCCGGGGGCGATGGACAGATCGATCCCCTTCAGGATCGGCGTGCCGGCCGTGGAGGCGTGGAGGTTCCTGATCTCGAGCATCTTGGGTCGCTTGTCTCCCGGAGCCGTCATCCGACGCTCCCTTCCAGGCTCACGCCCAGCAGCGCCTGGGCCTCGACGGCGAACTCCATCGGGAGCTCGGCGAGCACCTCCTTGCAGAATCCGTTCACGATCATCGAGATGGCGTCCTCTTCCGAGAGACCGCGCTGGCGGCAGTAGAAGAGCTGGTCCTCGCCGATCTTCGAGGTGGTGGCCTCGTGCTCCACGGTGGCCGTCGAGTTTTTCACTTCGAGATAGGGAAAGGTGTGTGCGCCGCACTCGTCGCCCAGCAGCAGCGAGTCGCACTGCGAGTAGTTGCGCGCGCCCGTGGCCTTCGGGCCGATGGACACGAGACCCCGGTACGACTGCTGGCCGTGCCCGGCCGAGATCCCCTTCGAGATGATCGTCGACTTCGTGTTGCGTCCGAGGTGGATCATCTTGGTCCCGGTGTCGGCCTGCTGCCAACGGTTGGTCATCGCCACCGAGTAGAACTCGCCCACCGAGTCGTCGCCCTGCAGGATGCAGCTCGGATACTTCCAGGTGATCGCAGAGCCGGTCTCCACCTGCGTCCAGGAGATCTTCGAGCGGGCCCCGCGGCAGGCGCCGCGCTTGGTGACGAAGTTGTAGATGCCGCCCTTGCCGTTCTCGTCGCCGGGGTACCAGTTCTGCACCGTCGAGTACTTGATCTCGGCGTCGTCGAGGGCGACGAGCTCGACCACGGCGGCGTGCAGCTGGTTCTCGTCGCGCTGCGGCGCCGTGCAGCCCTCCAGATACGACACGTACGCGCCCTCTTCGGCGACGATGAGGGTGCGCTCGAACTGTCCGGTTCCCGCGGCGTTGATGCGGAAGTACGTGGAGAGCTCCATCGGGCAGCGGACGCCCTTGGGGATGTAGGCGAACGAGCCGTCGGTGAAGACCGCCGAGTTGAGCGTGGCGAAGAAGTTGTCCGCGTAGGGGACCACCGAGCCCAGGTACTTCTTCACGAGCTCCGGGTGCTTCTGCACGGCGTCGCTGAAGGAGCCGAAGAAGATGCCGTGCTTCTCCAGCTCGGCCTTGAAGGTGGTTGCCACCGAGACGCTGTCGAAGACCGCATCCACGGCGACGTTCACGCCGCTGATGCGCTTCTGCTCCTCGATGGAGATGCCGAGCTTGTCGTAGGTGCGGCGAAGCTCGGGATCCACCTGGTCCAGGTTGTCGAGCTTCTTCGGGGGCTTCGGGGCCGAGTAGTAGATGATGTTCTGGTAGTCGATCTTGGGGTACGTGACCTGGGCCCAGGTGGGCTCGCTCTCGTGCTCGAGCATCTCGAGGAAGCGGCGCAGCGCCTTGAGGCGGAACTCCAGCAGCCACTCCGGCTCGTTCTTCTTGAGGGAGATCATCCGCACCACGTCTTCGCTGAGACCCGGGGGCGCCTGATCGGCTTCGATGTCGGTCACGAAGCCGTACTTGTAGTCGGCTCGTGCGAGCCGCTGCAGCTCTTCGTTGGCCTGGGTCATTGGGGGTGGCTCCCGCGGCTGAAGGTCATTGGGGGTGGCTCCCGCGGCTGAAGGTCATTGGGGGTGGCTCCCGCGGCTGAAGGTCATTGGGGGTGGCTCCCGCGGCTGAAGGTCATTGGGGGTGGCTCCCGCGGCTGAAGGTCATTGGGGGTGGCTCCCGCGGCTGAAGGTCATTGGGGGTGGCTCCCGCGGCTGAAGGTCATTGGGGGTGGCTCCCGCGGCTGAAGGTCATTGGGGGTGGCTCGCGCGGCTGAAGGTCATTGGGGGTGGCTCCCGCGGCCGAAGGTCATTGGGATTCTCTCGCTGGGGCGATCTGGAGGCTCAGCACCGGGCTCGTCGCCGGGAAGCCGGGGTGGATCAGATCGGAGAGGGTGATGGTCGAGAGAGTGCCCTGGACGGCGCGGTTGATGACGCTCCAGGGCTCCTGCACGGTGCAGCTTCCCTCGTGCTGACACAGGGAGGGTCCGATCATGCACTCGGTGAGCGCCACGGGCCCTTCGAGGGCGGTGATCATGTCGGACACGCTGATTTCGCTGGGCCGGCGGCGGAGGCTGAACCCGCCCTTGGCACCGCGATGCGACTCGAGCACGCCGGCCCGGGCGAGGGACTTCATCACTTTGCTCACCATCGGAAGCGGAAGGCGGAGCCGAGCGGCGACCTCCCGGGCGTTGTGGGTGGTGCCAGCTTCGTCCCCCGCGAGATGCGCCAGGATCCGGATGCCGTAGTCGGTGCCTTTGCTGAGTCGGAACAAGCCGTCGTTTCCCGCCGTGCGTCAGAGCACCCGAGCATATCGGACCGATCCGGTTCCGTAAATAGAGGACCGGAACCGTCTGGATTCCATATGAAAATAAACCTGATTATATACAGGTAGTTGATGAAATTCCGCTCGGCGCGACGTCCCGGCTGGGCCCATCAGAAGCGCTCGTCGAAGGGGCGGATGTCCAGCTCGAAGGTCCACACGCTGCGGGGCTGGCGGTGGAGCTGCCAGTAGACCTCGGCGATGTCGTCCGGCTGGATCAGGCCCTGGGGCCGGCTGGCGACGAGCTGCGGGAAGTTCTCCCGGATCCAGGGGGTGTCGATGGCACCGTCGATCACCACGTGGGACACGTGGATGCCCTCCGGTCCCAGCTCGCGCGCCATGCTCTGAGCCAGCGCCCGCAGCGCGTGCTTGGCGCCGGCGAAGGCCGCGAAGCCCGCCCCACCCCGAACGCTGGCCGTCGCGCCGGTGAAGAGGATGGTTCCCCGTCCGCGAGGGACCATCACCCGGGCGGCCTCGCGTCCGGTGAGGAAGCCCCCGAAGCAGGCCATCTCCCAGACCTTGCGGTAGACCCGACTGGTCGTCTCGCGGATCGGGAAGTTCACGTTGCCGCCCGGGTTGAACACGACTGCCTCGAGGGGGGCCACGTCCTTCTCGATGGAGGCGAAGAGCTCGGCCACCGCGTCCTCGTCCCGGGCGTCGCAGCCGTAGGGCACCGCCCGGCCTCCGGTCTGCTCGATCTCTTCGACGAGCGGGGAGAGCGCGTCACCGTTGCGGCGCGCCACGCAGGCCACGTAGCCCTCCCGGGCGAAGCGCTTCGCGATGGCGGAACCGGTGCTCTCGCCCGCGCCCACCACGAGGACGGCGCGCTGTTCGGAATGCGACACGGATCCGTTCCTCCCCTTCGCCCGGATCGCCCTTTCGATCGTCCGACGTTCAGTCGAGCAGCGCGTCCACGGCCCGTTCCACCAGCGCACCGCCCGCCCAGGACCCGAGTGGAATCATCAGATACAGGCCAAAGCGGCCGAACGTCGAGGCGTCGACGGGCCACTCGTTCACCGACGCGACCCGGGACTCCCAGGCGACGAGCTCGTCGAGGGAGTCCGCGTCGCGCGCCTCGCCTCTTCGCAGCCGGTCCCGGACGCGTCGCATGCGCTCGTGGATCCAGGCAAGCTCGGCCTGCTTGGCGATCCTCACCTGCTCACGCGCGCCCCGGAGCGGCAGCAGCAGGGTGAGGCCGCCCACCAGCACGCTTCCCGCCAGCAGGCCGGCCACGAAGGGGAGGTATCCGAAGTCCACCAGGAAGAGCGCGTAGACCGAGACCGTGCCGATCGCGAGCAGGGCGCAGGTGAGCCCCTGGCGCGCGAAGGGAGCGAGGCCCCCGAGGTCCAGCAGGTCGATCTGGCGCACGCTGGCGGCCAGATCCGAGAAGCGGCCGGACTCGATCACCATCCCGGTGGCCAGGCGCGCGGTCCAGAATCCGAGGACGAGCCCCAGCACCCGGTGCCAGGCGACCTCGGGGCTCCAGGTCGCCGGGTCGTAGTCGGCCGAGCCAGGCGTCGCATAGCGAGCCACGAAGTAGCCGATGAAGACCCCGATGGGGCCGGAGGCGACGAGCGCGATGCGTTCGGGAAGCCGGCGGACCAGGAAGGGAGCGGCCCGGGTGGGATCGAGGCGAGGCAGCAGCTGGGCAATCCCTTCGTCTCGACGCTGCTCGAGGTAGACCGAGGCGGAGAGCAGGTACGCGGCGATGGCCGCGTGGGCCACCGCGATCCAGGCGTCTTCCAGCAGGGAGGGATCCTCTTGCAGGGAGGCCAGGCGGCCGAGCCACGCCTCCTGCGCGAGCAGCACGAGGACGAAGGCGCCGAGCAGCAGGCCGCCGACGGCTGCCGGGGGCAGACCAGAACGCTCGAACGAGCGCCGCGTCCAGGTGGACCCGAGGCTCGGCACCGGCGTGTCGCTCGACATGGCGGAAGGGTAACAGGGGGCGGAGGAGCCCGGACGCGGCGAGGGGCCCGTGGCCCGTGGCCCTACCGGTCGACCCGCTGGAGACGGAGTGCGATCTTCGCTCTTTCTGTGCCGACGGGAGGAGTCGCCATGCGTGTGGAGCTGGGAGGGGAGGCCACGGGGCCGCTCGCGGGAGTTCGCGTGCTGGACCTCTCGACCATCGTTTCGGGTCCGCTGTGCGCGCAGATCCTGGGTGACCTCGGTGCCGACGTGGTGAAGGTCGAGCCGCCGTCGGGCGACACGGCGCGCCATCTCGGCAGCGAGGGACCGCCGGGGCTGTCGGGCATCTTCGCCCAGTGCAACCGCAACAAGCGCAGCGTGGTCCTCGACCTCAAGCAGGAGTCGGGCCGCGGGGCCTTCTTCGAGCTCGTCGCGCGCGCCGACGTGGTGGTCGAGAACTTCCGTGCGGGCACCGCGGACCGGCTCGGCGTGGGCTACGCGGCTTCGAGCGCCCGCAATCCCGGGCTCGTCTGGGTGGCGATCAGCGGCTTCGGCCCCGACGGCCCGTACGCGGAGCAGCCCGCATACGACATGATCATCCAGGGCATGTCGGGCTTCGCGGCGATGCTGGGCGAGCCGGGGGCGCCGCGGCTCATCAACAACCTCGTGGCCGACAAGACGAGCGGCATGACCGCCTGCTACTCGGTGATGGCCGCGCTGTTCGCACGCGAACGGAACGGAGGCCGCGGTCAGAAGATCGAGGTACCGATGATCGACGCCTTCTCCTCCTTCGTCCACTGCGACGCCTTTGCGCCCCATACCTACGGCGATCGCGAGGTGGAGCCCGCGCTGGCGGACGTGTACCGCGCCTGGAAGACCGCGGACGGACACATCACCATGCTCGTGGTCGAGGATCACCACTTCGAGGGGCTGTGCCGAGCGATCGAGCGGGAGGACCTGCTCGAGGACGAGCGCTACGCGAGCATCGTCTCGCGCATCGTGCACGCCGGCGAGCTGTTCGCGGTCTTCGAGCAGGAGATCGCGAAGTGGCCCACGGCGGAGATCGTCGCGCGCGCCCACCGTCACGGGACGCCGCTCGGTCCGATCTACGACGTGAAGGGCTTCCTGGGCGACCCGCAGACCGAGCACAACCGGACGGTGTTCGAGCTGCAGGACGCGGAGGCGGGAACGATGCGGCTCTTCGGGAGCGCCCCCCGCTTCGATGCCACGCCGTCGAACGTGCGACGAGCGCCGCCTCGACTCGGCGCGGATACCGACGAGGTGCTGCGCGAGGCCGGCCTCGACGAGGCGCAGATCGCGAAGCTCCGGAGCTGAGCGGCTCCGCGGCGGCGGCGCATGGCAGGGCGCGTCAGCGCAGAAGCAGGTCCCTCAGGGCGGCGCGGCGCTTCGGGTCCAGCCCGAGGGCGTCGTCCAGGTAGGACTCGAGGCTGCCGTGCTCCTGCTTCGCGGTGTCGAGCCCCGCACGGATGTACGACTCCTGGACGCCCAGCAGGGGGCGGACGCGCTCCACGTCCGTCCGGAAGAAGGACACCAGGCGGATCGTTCGCAGGGTCTTCTCGATGTGCGCCTGGGTGTAGGGCTGGGTGAGGAGATAGTCCCGAACGACGTCCTTCTCGGAGACGCCGAGCGCCGTCAGCAGCACCGCCGCCGCGAAGCCGGCCCGGTCCTTGCCGGCGGTGCAGTGGAAGACGAGCGGCAGGTTCGAGGGCTCCTGCACCAGGTCGAGGAAGCGGGCGTACTGCTCGCCGTAGTCCCGCGCGAAGGCGCGATTGCCCTCGACCAGCAGGTTCGCGAAGTCGATGGAGCCGAGGTCGCCGGTGACGAGTCGGTCGCGCAGCTCCTCCATGGCGAAGCGCTCGTCGGCGATGGCGGGATTCACGTGGCGGGGCACCCCGGAAGCCCCGAGTCGGTCGGGCTCGCTCTCGCGCTCGCTCGCGCCCCGGAAGTCGCACACGGTGCGGATGTGCAGCTGCTCGAGATAGGCGAGGTCGTCGTCCGTCAGGCTTCCGAGGTGATCGGAGCGGTAGAGGAGGCCCCAGCGTACGCGCCGGCCGTCCTCGGTGGGGTAGCCGCCGAGGTCGCGGAAGTTGTGGGCGCCTTCCAGGGGAAGCAGGCGCTCGGCGACGACGAGCGACCGACCCGTGTCGGGAACCAGCTCGAAGTAAGGGCGGCGATCGGCGGGTAGCCCGGTGGCGACGAATTCGCCGTCCACCAGCTCACCCAGGGGTCTGCTGCGATCGATGGCGTCCGGATCGTCGCCCACGTAGACCCGGACCCGTCCGACCGGCGCCTGCTGCCAGCGGATCCACAGGCTTCCGTCGTTCTGTCGCACGGCCACCGGGTCGTCGCCGGGCGGTACGACCGGCTCCGGCCGGGGACCGCACCCCAGCAGCTCCGCCGTCAGCGCCAGGGATGCGAGGACGAGCGCGAGAGGCGCGAGCCGTCCGGCTCTTCTGCGATGGGGCATGTGGCCGGTCCTCGAAGGGTGCGGCGGGAGGGTACCCGTCTCCGGGGCCGGGTTCGATGCGCGGAGGACGACTGGAAAGGCCTTCGCCGGTTCGATACCACGAGTACATGTTCGGCTTGCGGGACGCCCGGGTGGTCGATCTCACCCACGACATCGCGGGTCCGTACGCGACCAAGCTGCTGGCCGACGCCGGCGCCGACGTCGTGAAGGTGGAGCCGCCCGGCGGCGATCCCCTGCGAGGCTGGTCGGCGACCGGCGCGCCCCTGGACGGCCGGGACGGCGCCCTGTTCCGGTTCCTGAACTTCTCCAAGCGCTCGTGCGTGGGTACCCCCGACGCGCCGGAGGTTCGCGCGCTCATCGCGGGAGCGGATCTGGTGGTGGAGAGCCTCGCGCCCGGCGCGCTGGACGCGGCGGCGCTGACGCGCGAAGAGCCGGGGCTCGTGGTCGTCTCCATCTCGCCCTTCGGCCGCACGGGCCCCCAGGCGGCGCGTCCCGCGACGGAGTTCACCGTCCAGGCGGGGTGTGGCTCGATCGGCACCCGGGGGCTTCCGGGGCGGGAGCCCTTCCAGGCGGGTGGGCGCACCACCGAGTGGCTGGCGGGGACCTTCGCGGCCGTCGCCGCACTGGCGGCGCTCTACCGGGCACGACGGACGGGCCACGGCGAGTACGTGGACTTCTCGATCCTCGAGGTCATGAACATCGCCGGCACGAACTACTCCGACCTGATGTGCAGCCTGCTCGGCGTGCTCCCGAGCGGGCCCCTGCCGCAGTCGGTGGAGACGCCGTCGATCGAGCCCACCGCCGACGGCTACGTGGGCTTCTGCACGAACACCCGCCAGCAGTTCTCCGACTTCCTGCTCATGATCGAGCGACCGGACCTGCGAGAGGATGCGGGGCTCGCCCAGGTGGGGGGTCGCGTCGCGCGACTCGCGGAATGGAACGAGATCGTGCACGCATGGACGAAGCGTCACACCACCGCGGAGGTGATCGAGGCGGCCAGCCTGCTCCGCATTCCGGTGGCGCCCGTGAACGACGGCGACAGCGTGCGGCGTCACGAGCAGCTCGTGGCCCGGGACGTGTTCCGGAAGGCACCGGGGGACGGACCTGGCTTCGAGTATCCGCGGCCGCCCTATCGCATCGCCGGGGAGGAGCCGGCGCCGCCCCGCAAGGCGCCCGCGCTGGGCGAGCACACGGGCCGCATCGAGGCGCGAGAGCGGAGGGTCCCCCGCGCCGAGGGACCTGCGCGGCTGCCGCTCGCGGGCCTGCGGATCGTGGACATGACCGCGTGGTGGGCGGGACCTTCGGCGACCCACATGCTGGCCACCCTCGGCGCCGACGTGATCCACGTGGAGTCCACCGGTCGGCCGGACGGCATGCGCATGGTGGGCGGCATGCTGCAGGGACGCTTCGCGGACTGGTGGGAGTGCAGCTCGTTCTTCCTGGCGGCGAACAGCAACAAGCGCGGGCTGGCGCTCGACCTCTCCCACGAGCGCGGTCGCGACGTCATGCTGCGCCTCCTCGAGCGCTGCGACGCAGTCGTCGAGAACTTCACGCCCCGGGTACTCGACAACTTCGGGCTCGGCTGGGAGACGATCCACGCGCGAAGCCCTCGCACCCTGCTGGTGCGCATGCCCGCCTTCGGGCTCACGGGACCCTGGCGCGAGCACACGGGCTTCGCCCAGACGATGGAGCAGATGACCGGCCTGGCCTGGCTGACGGGGCATGCCGATGACCAGCCGCGCATCCAGCGCGGGCCGTGTGATCCCCTGGCGGGCATGCACGCGGCGTTCGCCCTGCTGGTCGCCCTGGAAGAGCGGGAGGTGCGCGGGGAGGGCGTTCACGTGGAGTGCACCATGGTGGAGGGCGCGCTCAACGCCGCGGCCGAGCAGCTGATCGAGCTCACCGCCCATGGAAATCTCATGCGGCGCGAGGGCAATCGCTCTCCCGCGGCGGCGCCCCAGGGCTTGTATCCGTGCCGCGGCAGCGAGCCCGGCCGCGAGCGGTGGCTGGCGCTGTCGGTCGCCAGCGACGAGCAGTGGCGCGCGCTCACGGAGCTGCTGGGACGTCCCGCCTGGGCCCTCGATCCGGCGCTCGCGAGTCACGCCGGCCGGCGCGCGGCCCACGACGCGATCGACGAGAGGCTCCGACCGTGGATCGCGGCACGGGACCGCGAAGCACTCGTCGGGGAGCTGCTGGACCGGGGCGTGCCGGCGGCCTCCGTGGTCGATCCGCGAAGGGTGCGCGAGGACCCGCAGCTCGCGCACCGGCGCTTCTTCGAGCCCTTCGATCATGCGGTGGTGGGGCGCCACCAGACACCGGTCGTGCCCTTCCGCTACGCGAGCGTCGACGCCTGGCTGCGACGGCCGGCGCCCACCCTGGGCCAGCACAACCGCGAGATCCTGCGGGAGCTCTGCGACCTCGGCGAGAACGACATCGACGCCCTCGAGGAAGCGGGCGTCATCGGAACCCGTCCCCGGGGCTTGTGACCCGCGGCGGCCGCCCGGGACGAGCCTCCGGGAGCTACCGGAAGAGCCGGAAGCCCAGCGGGAAGATCCCGAAGTACAGGCCCGCCACCGCGCCGCCGATGACGCGTCGGGTCACCGACAGGTCGCCCAGGGGGATCAGGAAGGCGCCGACCGCACCGGTGATGGTGAACGCCACGAGCAACCCCACCGAGATGGGATCCTCGCGGCAGAACTCCTTGACCCGGCCGAGGGCCGAGACCTTTTGCCCTTCTTCGATCCTCTCTTCGACCATGCAGGCTCCCTGCCTCGACCTCTCGGCTCTGGCGGTGTGCGGTGATTTCTCGCGTCGGGCGCCGCCCGGCTCCCGCGGACGCCCGGGCTTCCCGAGTCGCTCCCCTCAGATGCCGAGCTTCCGTCGCCGGCGCCAGAAGGTTGCACGACTCATGCCAAGCCGCTCCGCCGCCTGACCGACGCGTCCGCCCGAGAGCTGCAGAGCCTCTCGGATGCGGTCGAGCTCGCTGCGTCCGGCGCCGGGGGCGCCGCTCTCCTCGCGCTCGCGGCCGCTCTCGACGAGCTCGGGCGGAAGCTCATGCAGCTGTAGCTCTTCGCCGCGGCCGACTGCGAACGCGTACTCCACCACGTTGCGCAGCTCGCGCACGTTGCCCGGCCAGTCGTGGTCGAGCAGGGAGCGCATCGCCTCGGGAGCCACGCTCGAGACGTGGCGCGGCCCGGCCTCGTTGAAGCGCCGCAGGAAGGTGCGGAGCAGCAGCTCCACGTCACCGCGCCGCTCGCGCAGGGGCGGCAGGAACACGGGCACCACCCGCAGGCGGTACATCAGGTCCTCGCGGAAGCGCCCCTGCTCCACCTCTCGGCGCAGTGCACGATGGGTGGCGGCGATCACGCGGACATCGACCGGCACCTCCCGGCTGCCTCCCACGGGCGTGACGGTTCGCTGCTCGAGCACACGCAGCAGCTTGCTCTGCACCTCGAGCGGTAGCTCCGCCACCTCGTCGAGGAAGAGGGTGCCGCCGTCGGCCTGCTCGAACAGGCCCTTGCGGTCCTTCACGGCCCCGGTGAAGGCACCGCGGACGTGGCCGAAGAGCTCGCTCTCCAGCAGCGTGGGCGTCAGGGCCGCGCAGTTGACGGCGACGAAGGGCCCCCTCGCGCGGTGGCTCTCGAGGTGGATGGCACGCGCCACGAGCTCCTTGCCCGATCCGCTCTCGCCGCGCACGAGCACGGTGGCGTCGGTCTCGGCGACATTCCGAATGGTCTGGAAGGCTCGCAGCATGCCGGCATCGCGACTCACGAGGCCGTGAAACTCCTGGGCGTCCCCCGGAAGCTGCGCCGCCGCCTCGAGGGCGCCCTCCTCGAGCTGTGGCGGACCCGTGGGCACGAGCACCTCGATGCCTCCCGCAAAGTCTCCCGCCGCGTCGAAGAAGGCCCGCGCGTACTTCCTCGTGGGCACCCAGCGCTCGTCGGCCCGGTAGTGCTCGAGCGCGTGGCCGTCCACGCTGCCGTACTTCGCGATGCCACAGCCGAGCGTGCAGGTGCGACAGCGGATCGAGCTCAGGCAGAGTCGCCCGACGGCCTCCTCCTCGCTGAAGCCGAGGAGCTTCGAGGCGCCGGGGCTCCAGTACAGGACGGTGCGGTCGCGATCGACGACGAACACGGCGGCATCGGGCAGCAGCCCGGCCAGACATCGAAACGCCTCGCCCGGTCCCATGCTCTCGAGCAGGCGCTCGAACGGGTCTGGCGCCGTCCGCGGCCCGTCCGCGGCCTGGAAGGTCTCGCCCGTCGTGTCGGCCTTCATGCCGACCCTCGTCCCGGCCTCTTGGCGGGACCTCGTCTCGTCTGTCTCATCTGTCTCTTTCGGATTCTTTCGGTTCTTCTGGGCTCTTCCGGGCTCTATCGGAATGTTTCACTATGTATCATATGAACCATAATGAAACGGTATATGTTTCACGTGAACCATGCAAGACCCGACCCATCGGCCGGCAGGGAGCGTAGGATGGTCCTGGTGGGGATCCGGGTACCGTCGCGGCTGGCACGCTCCGTGCTCTACCCGACTGGCAGCCGACGGCCGATGGCTGACAGCCCAGGCGGCAAAGGCGCGGCGCTGATGCTGCCGTCGATGCGGGGAACGTTGGGGCCGGCTGGCTGTCCGAGCCCGACACGAGCTTCGCCTGAACGGATTCGGAGGTGCGAAGTAGCCATGACGTACGATGAGCTGTCCCCCGAAGACGTGGAGGCTCGCCTGGCCGAGCTCCGGGTCGTCGACGTGCGGGAGCCCTACGAGATCGAGGGACCGCTCGGCACCATCGAGGGAGCCCTCGTGATTCCCCTCGCCGAGATCGAGAGGCGCACCGAGGAGCTCGCCGGCTCGGGTCCGCTGCTGGTGGTGTGTCGCTCCGGACGACGATCGGCCACCGCTTGCGAGCGGCTCTTCGCGCGCGGCTTCCGGGAGCTCACGAACCTGGAGGGCGGGATGATCGCCTGGAACCGCGCGGGGCTGCCCGTCCGCCGCAAGGAGCTGCGGACCCTGTCCGAGCTGCTCGACTGTCTGACGATCTGGTTCTCCCAGGTGAGCGGTACCACGCGTCCCGATGCCCGGGCGGTGGTCGAGTCGCTGCTCCTCGAGGCGAACGCGACCGGGGGAGCCGCGAGCCCGGCGGCCTTCGACCGCGCCCTCGAGCTCCTCGCCGAACGTCTGCGCGCGTCCGGGCCGCCCCAGGACCTCGACCTCACCCTCGAAGCCCTGCGCCGGGACCTGGCGGTTCTGTAGGGCCATCCCGTACGACCCGGCGGGCATTCGCTAGCCGGTCGGTAGCTGGTCGATCGATGGATGAATAGATAGAAGGACGAAGGAGCCCCTCGCTTGTCGCCTCTCGGTCTCTCGCTCTCGCTGCTGATCGGCGTGTCCCTGGGCTTCTTCGGGGGCGGCGGCTCGATCCTGACGGTGCCGCTCCTGCTGTACGTCTTCGGCTTCGAGCCCAAGCAGGCCATCGCGTCCTCCCTGGTGATCGTCGGCATCGCGAGCCTGGCGGGCACGCTCCAGCACTGGCGGGCCGGCAACCTGCGCCCGAAGGAAGGGCTCGTCTTCGGCGGTGCCGGGATGGCGGGGGCCTATCTGGGGGGACGGGTCGGGGCCCTCGTCGATGGAGGCCTTCTCGTGCTCCTCTTCGCGGCCATGATGCTGCTCACCGCCGGAGCCATGTGGCGCGGGCGGCGCGCGCCGGGTCGGGCGCCGGCTGATCCGCATGCGACCCGGAAGCTTCTGATGCAGGGCGGCGCCGTGGGCTCCTTCACGGGGCTCGTCGGGGCGGGGGGAGGCTTCCTGATCGTGCCCGCCCTGGCGCTGTGGGCGGGGTTGCCGATGCCGGCGGCGGTGGGCACCTCGCTCTTCGTGATCGTGCTCAACTGCGCGGCCGGCTCGCTCGGCTACCTGAGCCACGTGGACCTCGACTGGCCCGTGGTGGCGACGGTCGCCTCGTGCGCGGTGGGCGGCTCGTTCGTGGGCGCCCGCCTCGCCCGGGTCGTCGAGCCGGCCTCGCTGCGGCGAGCGTTCGCGGGCTTCATCCTGGTGATGTCCGTCGCGATCTTCGTGCGCGAGGGAGCCCTGCTGGCGAGCACGACGTCGGCGGCGCTGCCCGCGTCGGTTCCCCAGCTGATCTTCGCCGTGGCGATGCTCGGGGTCGGCGTCGTCGCCGGTCGGGTGTCCCGGGGTGCAGAGCGCAAGATGCAGGATCTCCACTTTGCCGAGGGGGGTGGGATCTGATGCCGGCCAGACGCGCGGCGAGAGGAGTTCGTCGATGACCGAGTTCACCCCCTTCACGGCCGTTCTCGGCGGGCTCGCCCTGGGGCTGTCCGCCGTGGTGCTGCTCGTCGCCAACGGTCGCATCGCGGGCATCAGCGGCATCCTCGGCAATTCCCTGTGGCCTGCCACGGGAGAGAAGCGCGCCTGGCGGATCGCCTTTCTCGCCGGCCTCCCCATCGGCGCCGCCGTCGTGGGTCTCCTCCGCGGCGGTCTGCCCGTACAGATCGTGACCTCGCCCCCCGCACTGGTCGTGGCGGGTCTGCTCGTCGGCTTCGGAACCCGCCTCGGGAGCGGCTGCACGAGCGGCCACGGCATCTGCGGACTCTCGCGCCTGTCGAGGCGTTCGCTCGCCGCGACGGCCACGTTCATGGCCGTCGGCGGCGTGACCGTGTTCGTGGTGAGACACGTGCTGGGAGGTGCGGCGTGAAGATCGCGACGGCGCTGCTCTCGGGCATCCTCTTCGGGGTCGGGCTGGCTACCGCCGACATGACCAACCCCGCGAAGGTGATCTCCTTCCTCGACGTCGCCGGCGGCTGGGATCCCAGTCTCGCCCTGGTGATGGGAGCCGCAGTCGTCGTGTCGGCGCTCGGCACCGGCATCGCGCGCCGGCGGGCGTCGGCCCGCGACCTGGGCTCCCCGCTGCCCGGCCAAGGGCCCATCGACGCGCGCCTGGTGGGGGGGGCCGCCTGCTTCGGTCTCGGCTGGGGGCTGGCGGGCTTCTGTCCGGGCGCGGCGCTGGCCGCGCTCTCGACCGGGTCGGTCCAGGTGCTGCTCTTCGTCGTCGCGATGATCGTGGGCATGGGCGGGTTCCATCTGCTGGGTCCGGTGCTGGCGCGTCGCGTCCCGCGTCGCGCCCGAGCGAGCTGACGGGACCGCGTGCACGAGCTGCTGCTGATCGGGGGAGGCCACGCCCACGTCGAGGTGGTGAGACGCTTCGGCGAGGAGCCCCTCGACGGCTGGCGTCTCACCGTCGTGTCGGCCGACGAGCGGCCCGTCTACTCGGGAATGGTCCCGGGCTTCGTGGCGGGGCAGTACCGGCCCGACGAGCTCCGCATCGACCTGCCCGCACTGTGTCGCCGGTCGGGTGCCCGCTTCGTCCACGGTCGCGTCGACGGCGTCGATGCGGAGGCACGGATCGCACGCCTCGCCGACGGCACCCGGCACGCCTGGGAGATCGCCTCGATCGACGTGGGATCCACGGTGGCCGGCCTCGATCTGCCCGGTGTCGCCGAGCACGCCCTGGCCTCGCGGCCCATCGCGAACCTCGTGACCGGCATGGAGAAGCTGTTGTCGCACGCCCGGACGGGACAGCGAATCCACTTCGTGGTGGTGGGTGCGGGCGCGGGCGGCATGGAGCTGGCCTTCTGCCTGCGCGAGCGACTCCGGGCCGCCGGTGCCACGCGAGTCGAGGCGAGCGTCGTCGACCAGTCGGCGACCATCCTGCCCGGCGCGCCGGCGCGGGTGGTCCAGCGCGTGACCGACCTCGCGAGAAAGCGCGACATCGAGCTGCTGCTCGAGCGTCGGGTCGAATCCCTGGAGACGGGCGAAGTGCGGCTCGCGTGCGGCGAGATCGTGCTCGCCGACTGCGTGCTGTGGGTCACCGGTGCCGCGGCGCAGCCCCTGGCTCGAGCGTCCGGTCTCCCCGCCGACGAACGCGGCTTCGTCCGCATCGAGCCGACGCTCCAGGTGGAGGGATGCCCGGACCTCTTCGCCGTGGGAGACTGCGCGAGCCTGCCCGGCATGAAGAAGGCGGGCGTCTATGCGGTTCGCGCGGGACCGCTCCTCGATTGCAACCTGCGCGCCCACGCGACCGGCGCCCCCCTCTCCGCCTACCGGCCGCAGAGCGACTTCCTGTCGCTGCTGAACCTGGGCGACGGCACCGCCGTCGGCTTCAAGTGGGGACTCGTCGTGCGGGGGCGCTGGGTGATGCGCCTCAAGGATCGAATCGACCGGGCCTTCATGCGGAAGTACGCGGCTTGAGGGACGTCGGAGGCGATCCGGCTAGCATGGACGTCGTGTCCACCCTGCGGGCGATGCTCGCGCTCTCCCTCTTCCTGCTCGGCCTCCTGCTGGGAGTCGCCGGCTGTGCGCCGCACATCGGCCGGGACGAGCTCGAGGCGGAGCTGCGTGCCGGAACGGCGCCGCCGATCCTCGACGTGCGCTCGCGCGGGGAGTACGAGGCAGGCCACGTTCCGGGTGCGGTGAACATTCCGTTCTACAGTGTCTGGGCGCGCTCGGACGAGCTGCCCCGTCGCGAAGGCGAGGTGCTGGTGGTCTACTGTGAACACGGCCCTCGCGCCGGCCTCGCTCGTGCCGGGCTGTGGATGGCAGGAGCCGGCGAGGTGCGATTCCTGGAGGGCCACATGACGGCCTGGAAGAAGGAGAAGCGACCGATGGAGGTCGTCGTCTCACCGGGGGAAGGCCGATGAGCGGTGCCTGGAACGGACTCGGTCTCCACCTCGGGAACCTGTCGCGGCTCTCCCCTGCCCGGACGCGTTCGATCAGCCCCGAGAACTTCACGGGCGAAAAGGGTCGGGGCGGCATGGCGACCGAGGGCACGGGCGCGGCCTATGCGCGCGACCTCGGCCGGGGCTGGAAGCTCTCGCCCTCGGTGAAGATCGAGCCGGGCGCCACCTTCACCCTCGCCGACATCGAGGATGCCGGCGCCATCCAGCAGATCTGGCTCACCCCCACCGGCAACTGGCGCTTCAGCGTCCTGCGCTTCTACTGGGACGACCAGGAGCAGCCCTCGGTCGAGTGCCCGGTGGGCGACTTCTTCGGCATGAGCTGGGGGAAGTACGCGCAGATCTCGTCCCTACCGGTGTGCGTCAACCCCGGCAGCGCCTTCAACTGCTACTGGGAGATGCCCTTCCGCAGGCGCTGCCGGATCACCCTCGAGAACCTCGCCGACGAGGCCATGATCCTCTACTACCAGATCAACTACACGCTCACCGAGGTACCGGACGACGCGGCCTACTTCCACGCGCAGTTCCGCCGCGTGAACCCGCTGCCCCAGGGCGAGGTCTTCACGATCCTCGACGGCGTCCGGGGCCGGGGCCACTACGTGGGGACGGTGATGGCGTGGGGCTCGAACAGCCGGGGCTGGTGGGGTGAGGGCGAGATCAAGTTCTTCCTCGACGGCGACGGTGAGTTCCCGACCCTGTGCGGCACCGGCACCGAGGACTACTTCTGCGGCTCCTACAACTTCGACGTCGGCAAGGAGCAGGGGGGCTACCGCGAGTTCACCACGCCCTGGGCGGGTCTCCACCAGGTGATCCGGCCGGACGGCCGCTATTCGAGCCAGCAACGCTTCGGGATGTACCGCTGGCACGTGATGGATCCGATCCGCTTCGAGCAGGACCTGCGGGTGACGATCCAGGCGCTCGGGTGGCGCTCGGGGCCGCGCTATCTGCAGCTGCAGGACGACCTGGCCTCGGTGGCCTTCTGGTACCAGACCCTGCCGACGGCGCCGCTGCCCGCGCTGCCGCCGCGCGACGCACTCGAGGTGAACTGACCATGGGTTTCACGGAGTACCCCGACTACGACGGCCTCGGGCTCGCCGAGCTGGTGCGCCGGGGCGAGGTGAGCCCGGCGGAGCTGGTGGAGGCGGCGATCGAGCGCATCGACCGCCACGACCCGGTGCTCAACGCCATCGTGCACGACGCGCGCGACGAGGCGCGTCGTGTGGCCGCCGGTGCGCTGCCCGACGGTCCCTTCCGCGGCGTCCCCTTCCTCATCAAGGACCTCGG
The DNA here is from genome assembly GCA_963822965.1 of uncultured delta proteobacterium. GTDB lineage: Bacteria > Myxococcota_A > UBA9160 > UBA9160 > UBA4427 > JAJDAN01. The sequence goes on along the minus strand of CAWGJT010000013.1, from coordinate 214,124 downwards.
CTGCCCGGTGGCGGGCTGGCCGCTCACGAGCGGCAGCCGTTTCCTGGCCGGCGAGGTGTCTGCTGCCGACGGCATCCTGACGCGGCGGTTTCGCGCGGCGGGGGTCGTGCTGCTGGGCAAGACGAACACCCCCGAGCTCGGCATCACCGGCACCACCGAGTCGGCGCTGCTCGGGCCCTGTCGCAACCCCTGGAACCCCGAACACATCGCCGGCGGCTCGAGCGGGGGCGCCGCCGCGGCCACCGCGGCGGGCATCGTCCCGCTGGCCCACGCCAGTGACGGTCTCGGCTCGATCCGCATCCCCGCGGCGTGCTGCGGGCTCTTCGGCCTGAAGGTGACCCGCGAGCGCAACCCGAGCGGTCCCGACGACCCGGGCCGGGCGATCGGCTTCGGGGTGGACCACGTGGTGAGCCGCACCGTTCGCGACAGCGCCGCGATGCTCGACATCACGGGTCATCCCGAGCCGGCCTCCCCCTACGCACCGCCCCCGAAAGAGCGCCCCTATGCGGAGGAGATCGAGCGCGATCCGGGGCGCCTCCGCATCGCGTTCTCGACGGAGACCCCGAGCGGACGAGCCATCGACCCCGAGGTGGAGGCCGCGACGCGCGAGACGGCGGCGCTGCTCGAGAGCCTGGGTCACGACGTCGAGGAGCGCGGCCTGGGTGTCGACTTCCGCGCGCTCTACAAGGCCCAGGGCATCGTGTCGGCGGCCAACTCCGCCGCCAACTACCGTGAGCTCGTGGAGCGGATCGGCCGCGAGGCTCGCGAGGACGAGCTCGAGCCGCTGACCTGGGCGGGCATCCGCAACGGCCAGCGCCTATCGGGGGAGAAGGTCTTCGGAGCCTGGCGGCGGCTCCGGGTCCTGAATCGTCAGACCCTTCAGCTCTTCGAGGACTTCGACGTCTTCCTCACCCCCGTGATGGGAACGCCCCCGCCGCGCATCGGGCACATCGACCCGGTGAACCTGGAGCCCCGGGAGATCGCCAGGCGGCAGGCGAAGGCCTTCCCGTTCACACCCCCGTTCAACTTCACGGGCCAGCCCGCCATGTCGGTGCCGCTGATGCAGAGCGGCGACGGCCTGCCCATCGGCATGCAGCTCGCCGGTCGTTATGCGGACGAGGGGACCCTCTTCCGACTCGCCGCCCAGCTCGAACGGGCACGCCCCTGGATCGGACGCAAGCCCGCCGTCTGGGGATGAGCAGGCGTCCCGGCGCCTCGACTTCGAGGGCCGTGATCGGATCAAGAGCCCGGGGCTACTTGTACGCCACGCCCGGCAGCCACGTCACCAGGCTCTCCCAAACGAAGATCACGGCGAGCCCGAGCAGCTGGAGCAGGATGAAGGGGACGACCCCGCGGTAGATGGTCCGTACGTCGATCTCGGGCGGGGCCACGCCCTTGAGATAGAAGAGCGCGAAGCCCACGGGAGGTGTCAGGAACGAGGTCTGCAGACACACCGCGAAGAGCACCGTGAACCACACCAGGTCGAAGCCCAGGCCTTCGACCACGGGCGCGACCAGGGGCAGCACGATGAGCGTGATCTCGATCCAGTCGAGGAAGAAGCCCAGCAGGAACGTGAAGGCGAGGATCGAGAGGACGATGCCCGTCGGGCCGAAGGGCAGGCCGAGGAAGGCCCGCTCGATCAGCTGATCGCCGCCCAGGCCGCGCAGGACGAGCGAGTAGGCGGTGGCGCCGACGAAGATCGCGAAGATGAACCCGGTGGTGCGGCTCGTCTCGCGCATGACGTCGCGCAGCACGTGCCCGGCGAGCCGCCCGCGTATCCCGGCCAGCAGCAGCGCGCCCGCGGCTCCCACGCCCGCCGCCTCGGTGGGGGTGGCGATGCCGAAGAAGATGCTGCCGAGCACCGCCAGGATGAGACCGGCGGCGGGCAGCACCGCCCGCACCACGTCCACCACGACGCCCAGGGTCACCGACTCCACCTCGCGCGGCAGGGGCGCGGACTCCGGGCGCAGACGCGCATGCAGCAGGATGTAGGCCACGTAGAGCACGCCCAGCAGCAGTCCGGGAAGCAGCGCGCCCAGGAAGAGATCGCCCACCGACATGGCGAGCCGGTCGGCCATCATCACGAGCATGATGCTCGGCGGGATCAGGATGCCCAGGGTGCCCACCGAGGCGACGGTGCCCGCGGCCAGCTCGGCCCGGTACCCCTGCTCGAGCATGATGGGCAGCCCGAGCAGCGCCAGCAACACCACGGAAGCGCCGATGATGCCCGTGGACGCGGCGAGCAGCACGCCGATCACCGTGACCGTGACGGCGAGCCCGCCGCGCACGCGGCCGAAGAGACGCGCGAAGTTCGTCATCAGGTCCGAAGCCACGCCGGAGCGGTCCAGCATCAGCCCCATGAAGACGAAGAGGGGCAGGGCCACGAGCACCCAGTTCTCCATCAGGCCCCAGATGCGGTCGACGCTGAGCGACGCGTAGGGCCAGTCGACGTTCAGGGGAATGCCGAGGTCCACGTCGAGGACGATGGCGAGGGCCGTGAAGAACACCGCCAGGCCGCCGAGCACCCAGGCGACGGGGAAGCCGGTGAAGATGAGCGCCACGAAGGCGACGAACATCGCCACGACGAGGACGTCGTTCCAGGGCATGGGTCAGTCGTCGGCGTCCGGCGGGAGCGCCGCGGGAAAGCCGAAGAGCAGGGAGCACACCCGCAGCAGGCGGGAGAAGGCGGCGACCGCCAGCAGCGCGAAGCCCAGCGAGATCGCGGACTTGATGACGAAGCGATAGGGGAGCCCACCGGGCGCCGCCGAGATCTCGCCCTGGGCCCAGGAGGTGGCGGCGAACGGCACGGCGTAGACGAGCACGAGCGCCGTGAAGGGCAGCAGCAGGAGGAGGATGCCGTAGAGCTCCACCCAGGCCTGCAGCCGCGGCGAGAAGCGGCCGCGCAGGAAGTCCACCCGGATGTGGTCGTCCGATTCCACCGCGTAGGAGAGCGCGACCAGGAATCCCAGGGCATAGAGATGCCACTGGATCTCCTCGAACTCGATCCGACCTTCGCCGAACGCGTAGCGGAGCAGCACGTTCAGCACGACGACCCCGAGCAGCACGAGCCAGAGCCACGACGCCGCGTCTCCCGTCCGGCGGACGAGGGCGTCGAGCCGGTGCGAGAGGCGCGTCTCGGGCAGCTCCGTGTGCTGCGCGAGCGCGTGCTCGGCGACGGTCTCCCCCGGGCTCCGGGGGTCGGCGCTCATCGGAAGTCGCGGGGCAGGTAGCCGACGCTCTTCCACCCCTGGTAGTCGCGCCGGAAGGCACGCTGGGATTCGAGGACTCGGCGGAAGTCGGCGTCCGAGGCGGCCTGCTCGTCGAGCACGAGATCGCTCACGCGTGCGAGCTCGTGGAGCACGTCGTCGGGAAGGGTCTCCACCCGGACGCCGCGCTCCCGGGACGCTCGCAGCGCCGCGCCCTGGATGGCCTCGCCGTGGGCCAGGTTCCGGGTCACTCCCGCCGTGCAGGCGGTCTCCAGCAGCTCGCGGTCCTCGTCCCGGAGCTCCTCCCAGGCGGCGGGGTTCACGGCCAGATGGAAGGCCGTGAAGGGCTGGTGCCAGCCGGGGAAGTAGTTGAAGCCGACGATGCGGTCGAAGCCCAGACGCTGGTCGATGGCCGGCATGGAGAACTCGGTGGCGTCGATGGCCCCCTTCTCGAGAGCCTGGAAGATCTCACCGCCCGGCAGCATGGTGACCGAGGCACCCAGGCGTTGGATGACCAGCCCGCCCAGGCCTGCGAAGCGGATCTTCAGGCCCTGCAGGTCCTCGACGCTCTCGATGGGCTCGCGGAACCACCCGGCGGACTCGGGCCCGATGAGCCCGCACAGCACGACGTGGATGCCGAACCGCGCGTAGAGCTCCTCGGCCAGCTCGCGCCCCCCCGCCTCGTACCACCAGGCCGCGTACTCCCACGGCTCCATACCGAAGGGCACCGAGCCGAACAGGGTCGACCACGGGAGCTTCCCCTGGTCGTAGCCGAGCCACGTGTATCCCGCCTCCACCTTGGCGTCCCGCACGGCCTCGGTGATGCGGAAGGGCGGCACCAGCTCGCCCGGCTCGAAGACCTCGAGGTGCATCGCGCCGCCGCTCGCGCCCTCCACCTGGCGGGCGAGGTAGAGTGCGTTGTCGCCGAGGGCGGGCAGGTTGGTTCCGAAGGCGGCGGGAAGCCGCCAGCGGACGACGCTGCTGCGTGCCGTCCGTCCCGGCGCGCCGTCGTGACGCGCTGGTGCCCGCAGGGCGAGAGAGCCGAGCCCGCCCACGACGAGCGCCACGACGACGGCCACCAGGGCCTCCCGATTCGACAGCCCGGACCTTCCCGCCGGTCGATCGCTCATGCCGTCGGAGCTTAGTCCATGGGATTCAGGGTGGATCGGTTCCGTGGGAAGCGAGGGGAACGCTCGCCGTGAGCACCCGGCGGGCCCGTGCGAGCGCGGCCCGGCTGGGTGCGTGACCCGGGTCGACCGCCAGGGCCCTTTCGAGGTAGCGCGCGGCGAGATCCGCGCGCCCCAGGGCCAGCCAGGTCTCGCCCGCACGGTGGAGCAGGCCCAGCCGCTCGGGCTCGAGGGCGAGTCCGCCTTCGAGAGCCGCGAGCGAAGCCTCGAGGTCGCCGCGCCGTTCTTCGAGGTAGGAGAGCTCGCTCCAGCCGGCGACGTCCGGCTCCAGGGCGAGGCTCCTGCGCAGCTCGGCGACGGCGTGGTCGACGTCGCCCCGGTCGAGATAGGTCTTCGCGATGCGCTTGCGGTCCGACGCGCTGTCGCGCCCGAACCAGGCGAGACCGTCCAGGGCGGTGCTGGCGAGCGCGGGGTCGGCGCCGTCGCGGGCACGGAAGAGCCGCGCCTCGGAGTCGAACTGCAGCACGGCGAGGCACGCGCCCACGCCGGCCACGCCCCACACCGCCTGGCGGAGCCAGGGACGCCGGGACATGCGGAGCGGAGGGACCGCTCGCGGCTCGCGCAGGAGCACGTTCGCGATGCGCGAGTCCCGGAGCTTCCAGATGGCTCCGTCGAGCACGAAGTGGTGGATGTTGATGCACGACGAGAGCAGCAGGTAGAGGCCCGCGTCGCCGGACATGGCGCCCAGGCCCTTGGGCGAGAACAGAACCAGCGGCAGGGTCCAGAGGGCGGTCCCCGCGACCGCCGCCTTCATGAGGTAGTAGGCCGAGCCGCGCCATTCGGGTGAGGAGCGCGCGTAGTAGCTCGTCACCCAGAGGTACTGCACGGCGTGTCCCAGAGCGATCCACGTGAAGCTGTATACGCGCTGGTCGGGATCGAAGGGATCGATTCCGGCACCGACACCGGTGTACTTCACCAGCATGGGGAGCGAGAACCAGAGGGCCTGGGTCACCACCAGCAGCCCGGCGGGCAGCAGATCGCTCGCGCGGGCGCGCTTTGCCAGCGCCCTCCCGGCCGCGACGGTCACGCCGAGGTAGGCGAAGGCCGCCAGCGGAACCCCGAAGGTGCCCACCGCCTCGGGCACGCCGAGGCTCTGGATCCGGATCTTCTCGTGTCCCGAGGCGCCGTAGCCGCGCGCCGTGTCGCCGCCGCCGCCGCCGGTGTAGATCACCAGCAGCAGCACGACGTAGGAGAGCACGAAGGACGCGTGCAGCAGCCGCTTCGCGGTGGGCGAGACGGGCACGCCGCGCCGGCGCAGGAACATGACCGCCAGGCCGTAGTTCTGTCCGGTGTAGTGCCAGGGGCTCCACACCAGGAAGATGGTGAAGAGCCACGAAGCGACCGCGATGGAGTGGAGCCCGACCCCGAACGCCACGACCACGGCGAGGGTCGCATGCACGGCGAAGAGGTGGTACTTGCCCCGGTCGGCGCGATTCTCGTACACGCGCAACAGGGTGGCGCCGTAGTGCGGCGCCGAGAGCATCAACGCCAGCAACACGGGGAGCGAAGCCGGGGCGAGGCTGCGCAGCTCCGGTCCCGCCACCGCGAAGGCGGCAAAGACGCCCATGTAGAGGACGCCGCAGCCCAGCAGCAGATCGGCTGCGGGTCCCACCAGCCACGAGCGAGTCGGGGCACTGGTGGCGCTCATCACACCATCCTGTCACGGAGGACTCGCCGAGGACAAGAGAGATTGCAGGCCTGAAACGGCCCTGGAAGGCCCTTTCAGGCCGATCGGACGCGAATCACCGGCTCGACCGGGCCGCTCCCGCCCTGTGTTGCCTGTCGCGCGAAGGGCGTTCGAGCCCGGATCGCTCCACGTGGCCCAGCCGGCGGAGCTTCTCGACGAGGGCGGGGACCCCTCACGGATCGGACTCGTTCCCCGGCCCTCGCTTCCTCGAGAGGCTCTCCAGCCGGAAGGCCGGCATGGCGACGGGGCGGGCCGCCAGGGAGGCGAGCGCGAACTCGTTGTCGTCGGCCGCGATGCGGTTGCAGCGGAGGCTGCCGCAGCTCGAGCAGCGGTGCACGAGCGACCATTCGCCTCCCGGCTGCACCCAGATCGCGATGGGCTCCATGGCGCCGCCGCAGAGCGCACCGCGGTCGCCCGTGGTCTCGTCCACGTGGCGGCTCCAGAGGCAGCTCGGACAGTGATTGCGGTGACGGGTGCCCGGCGCGTCGACCGACACCATCAGGCGGCAGCGAACGCACCGGAAGTCGTTCTGGGAATGCTCGCGGCGATGCTTGGGCCGCGAGACCCTCTCGTCTCCGTAACGACGGGATCTCGACATGAACGGATCTCTCTCGAATCGAGCTGCGGGCGTGCGCCCGCACCGGATCGCGGTGTCGATCCCCGGAGCGCCGGCGCGGCGGCGGACGGAGATCGGCGGATGACGTCGAAGACGCCTCGCGCCGGAGCCGTTCGGTTCGATCGGTTCGGATGGAACCGAGGTCGGGAGTGCCACGAATCCCCTGGATTCGTTTGCGGCGGAAATGCGGCCCAAGACTTCGTCTTGGGTCGCGCTCCTTAGGAGCTTCCTCCCGGGACGGCTGCGGCGGAGGCCACATCGAGAGCGGCGCGGGCTTGCACTTTGGGAAGCTCCGACATGGATGTACCTCGCTTCTCGCTTCGATGCGCCGGTCCGGCGCATGGCGTGCGCCTTTCCGGTGCATGTGGGGCGCCGTCCCGGCGCGCTGGAGGCGGCAGTCTAACCGCGTGCGGAAGGCTTCGGCAAGCCCCGCCGTCTCAGCCCGCGGTCTGCCCACCGTCGATCGCGAACGCGACGCCCGTTACGTAGCGCGCCTCCTCGGAGGCGAGATACGCCACGGCGGTCGCCACCTCTTCGGCCTCCGCGAGGGGCAGCAGGGGCATCAGTCGGCCGAAGAGGGCCGGATCGGCCTTCTCGGGCATGCGCGTCGCCCGAAGCAGCGAGGTCTTCACGCCGCCCGGGCAGACCGCGTTGATCCGCACGCCTTTCCCGGCGAACTCCACGGCCATGGACTTGCTGAGCATCACCACCCCGGCCTTCGCGGCGCAGTAGATGGCGTTGTACGCCTGGCCCTCGAGGCCCGCCGACGACGCCATGTTGACGATGTTGCCCTTCGCCTCGATGAGGTGGGGCATGGCGGCCTGGCTGAGATAGAACACGCTCGAGAGGTTGATCCCGATCATGCGGTTCCACTGCTCGTCGCTGAAGTTCGCCAGATGGTCGAGACGCGAGACGCCCGCGATGTTGCACAGGACGTCGAGCCGGCCGCAGGTCGCCACGGCCCGGGCGACGGCGGCCCGGCAGGCCTCGGGGTCGGCGACGTCGAGCCCGAAGGATTCCACCCGCACCTGCCGGCCCTTGGCCTCGGCTTCGAAGTCCGCGAGACCGCTGGGGTCGATGTCGCAGGCGAACACGTGCGCGCCCTCCTCGCCGAGCCGCAGCGCCGACGCCCGTCCGATGCCCGAGCCCGCACCCGTCACCAGCGCCGCCTTGCCCTCGAATCGTCTCTGCATGCTTCTCCGCTCCCCTTCTCGCTTCCGCGTCCGGTCTCGCCGGGGACGCCATGCTCGGGTGGCCGGCAAGCCTATCCCAGGCCTTCCCCCCTGCCAGGGTCTGCGGGGCGCAGGAAGCACCCCTGAATGGTGCATTGGGGCTAGCATCGCGAGATGGCGTCTTGCTCGGATCCGGCAGGTGGACCTCGCGGCGTCGTGATCGGCGCCGGCGACCGCGGAGGCAACGCGTACGTACCGCTCCTGCTCGCGGAGCCCGGGCTCGGAAGCATCGTCGCCGTCGCGGAGCCCGATCCCGATCGCCGCCGCGCCTTCGCTGCGCGCTTCGGCCTGCCGGAGGAGGCCCGCTTCCCGGGCTTCCGCGAGCTGCTCGCGCGGCCCCGCCTTGCCGACTTCGCGCTCGTCGCCACGGGGGACGCCGACCACGTCGAGCCCGCCCTCCTCGCCCTCGAGCGCGGCTACCACGTGCTCCTCGAGAAGCCGATGGCGACCCGGGAGGCGGACTGCGAGCGCCTCGTCGAGGCCAGCGAGCGCGCCGGCCGGCTGCTGCAGATCTGTCACGTGCTTCGCTACGCGCCGCTCTACCGCGCCGTCAAGCAGGTGATCGACTCCGGAGAGATCGGGAAGATCGTGACCATCCAGCACTCCGAGAACGTGTCGACCTGGCACTACGCGCACTCCTACTGCCGTGGACACTGGCGCAACCGCCGGGCCTCGTCGCCCATGATCCTGGCCAAGTCGTGCCACGATCTCGACCTCCTCTACTGGCTGGCGGGCGCGCAGCCCGCACGGCTCACCTCCCACGAGCGACCGACCGAGCTGTGCGCCGCCAATGCGCCGGAGGGCGCACCGGGGTTCTGCATCGAGGGTTGTCCCCACGCCGGGGGCTGCGCGTACGATGCCGTGGCGATGTATCGCGACCTGACCCCGCTGCTGCTCGACCTGGCGAAGAAGACGCGGCCCGCGGCCTCGGCAGCGCCTGCGGCCCCGAATGAGCCCCCCGCCGAGCCGCCTCGGGCCCGGGGCTGGACGGGTTGGCCGGTCTCGGTCGTCACGAGCGACCCCTCGCCCGAAGGCCTCGAGCGTGCCCTGCGCGAGAGCCGCTACGGGCGCTGCGTGTACCGGGTGGGCGACAACGACCAGCCTTCGAGCCAGAACGTGGACGTCCTCTTCGCGAACGGCGTCAACGCGAGCTTCACCATGCACTCGACCTCCCACCGGGAGGGCCGCGAGACCCGCATCGACGGCACCCGAGGAAGCCTCGTCGCCGGCTTCTACACCGTGGAGCAGTTCGTGGAGGTGAGCGACCACAAGACGGGTCGTACCCGCGCCGTCGATCTCGTGCTGGCCGCGGGTGCCCACGGCGGCTCCGACCCGCAGCTCTTCCGGGGCTTCCTGGAGGCGGTGGGCGGCGCCGGAGAGCCCGACACCAGCGCGAGGCAGTCGCTCTGGAGCCACCGAATGGCCTTCGCGGCGGATCGCTGCGCGCGCGAGGGCGTCGTCGCGACCTGGAAGGAGACTTCGTGAGCGAGCGCCCCGCGCACCCGCGCCCGAACGACGCCCGCCCCCGGAACGCGATCGTCGTCCTGCTCGACAGCCTGAACCGCCACATGCTGGGCGCCTATGGGGGAGGCGAGTTCGAGACGCCGAACCTGGACCGCTTCGCGGCTCGCTCCCTGCGCTTCGAGCGGCACTTCTCCGGCTCGCTGCCGTGCATGCCCGCGCGGCACGACATCCTGTGCGGCGCGCTCGACTTCCTGTGGCGTCCCTGGGGCTCCGTCGAGATCTGGGAGGAGGCGATCACGTATCACGCGCGCCAGCGCGGCGTCGTCACGATGCTCGTCTCCGACCACCCGCACCTCTTCGAGACCGGGGGCGAGAACTACCACACGGACTTCGACGCCTGGGAGTACGTGCGGGGCCACGAGGGCGATCCCTGGAAGACCGTTTCGGATCCGAGCCCGGTGGGCGCGCCGGAGATTCCCGCAGCGCGGCGGGCCCCCTTCGAGCGCCCGTACGACCGCTCGCGCACCTGGTTCCGGGAGGAGTCGGACTTCCCCGGTCCGAAGACGATGGCGGCCGCCTCGCGCTGGCTGCGCGAGAACGCCGGACGGCACGACCGCTTCCTGCTCTTCGTCGACGAGTTCGACCCGCACGAGCCCTTCGACACCCCCGAGCCCTATGCGTCGATGTACGACCCGGACTGGCCCGGGCCGAAGCTCATCTGGCCGCCGTACGCGGTGGGCGCCATCGCTCGGGGCGAGATGAGCGAGCGCGACGGCCGGCAGGTGCGCGCCAGCTACGGCGGCGGGCTCACCATGATCGACGCGTGGTTCGGCAGGCTCCTGGATACGATCGACGACCTCGGTCTGGCGGACGACACCATGATCGTCGTGTGCACCGACCACGGGCACTACCTGGGCGAGACCACCGTCGAGGGGCTCGACGTCTGGGGAAAGCCGGGGGTGCCCCTCTACGAGACCCTCGGTCACACGCCGCTCTTCGTCTGCTGGCCCGGACGCGGCCCCGGGCGCATCGACGCCCTCACCACCAACGTCGACATCCACGCGACCCTGGCGGACCTGTTCGGCGTGGAGAGCGCCCACCGCACCCACGGAAGGAGCCTGCTCCCGCTGGTCGAGGGGCGGGAGACCTCCATCCGCGAGTGGGCGCTGGCTGGCATCTGGGGGCGGCAGGTGCACGTGATCGACGGACGCCGCAAGTACGCCCGGGCTCACGTGGGCGAGAACGCGCCGCTCTCCATGTGGTCGAACCGCTGGTCGACGATGCCGATCGGACCGCTGCACGCCTATCGCATCCCGCGCCCCGACGACCGCGCCTGGCTCGACCGCATGCCGGGCTCGACGGTGCCGGTCATCCGGCAGCCGTTCGCGGCGGGCGACCCGCTTCCCTACTGGGCCGCCGCCGCGCGCCCGGACCACTATCTCTTCGATCTCGAGAACGATCCGGGAGAGCGCCGCAACCTGGTGGGCAGCCCCGCCGAGAAGGACGCAATCGACCTGCTGCGGGCCGCCCTCGATGCCGTCGAGGCGCCACGAGACCACTACGAGCGGATGGGCATCGCCTGAACGCGAGCCCGAGAGCCGGCCCGGATCCGTCGTCGGGACCGGCGCGCAACGCCGGGGAGGCAGCGCATGCCCGCAATCGACTGGAAGGACCGGGTGGTCGTCGTGACGGGGGCATCCTCCGGCATCGGGCGCGAAGCCGCCCTGGCCTTCGCGCGTCGCGGCTGCCGGGTGATGGCGGTCGCCAGGCGCGAGCCCGAGCTGCAGGCGCTGGTCGCCGCCTGTCGCGAGACGTCCCCGGCGTCGGACTACCTGGCAGGGGACCTGGGCGAGCGCGCCTTTGCCGAAGGGGTGATCGAGGAGACCGCGGCGCGCCACGGGCGCGTCGACGTGCTCGTCAACAACGCCGCGATGCCCTGCCACAAGGCCATCTATGAGGTGTCCGTCGAGGAGGCGGAGACCGTCATGCGCGTCAACTTCTTCTCGTGCCTGTGGACGACCTTCGCCGTCCTGCCGCACATGCTGCGCGGTGGTGGCGGCCACATCGTGAACGTCTCGTCCTTCGCGACCAAGCTCGTGCCCACCTACGAGACCCTCTACGCCGCCTCGAAGTGCGCGATGAACGGCTTCAGCGAGGGACTCTGGAACGACCTGGCGGGATCGAACATCCACGTGGCCCTGGTGCACCCGGGGCCCATCGAGACCGAGATCTGGCAGAAGTTCGAGCGGCGCTCCGGCTTCACCGGCCGTCGCCACCCTCCGAAGATCGTGGTGGACGGCATCTTCGAGGTCATCGAGAAGGGGATCGACGAGATGGTGGTCCCCCGCCGGAGCCCGATGCTCGGCCTGGCGCGCTGGCTGCGGCTCGTCGCACCGCGCCTCGCGCGAGCCGGCGCCGCCCGGATGGATCCGGTCGAGCCCGAGGCGCTGGAGCGGGCGCGGGCCCGGGCACGTCTGCCGTAGCGAAAGCGTCTGCCGCAGCGAAAGCGTCTGTCCCAGCGAAAGCGTCTGTCCCAGCGAAAGCGTCTGTCCCAGCGAAACGTCTGTCCCAGCGAGAGCGTCCGGGCGTGCCTACGCGAGGCGCCTTCCACGTGTCCTATGCTGCCGAGCGCATGCCGTTCGAAAGGGTAGCGAGGGTGAGCGAGGTGCCCGAAGGCCGCGGCCTCTGCGTGCGTGTCGGCGGCATCGACGTGGGGCTCTTCCGTGTGGGCGATCGCATCCACGCCATGGAGAACCGCTGTCCGCACGCGGGCGATCCCCTGAGCGAGGGGCACCTCGAGGGCCCGGTCGTCGTGTGCGGGTCGCACGGCTGGTCGTTCGACGTGCGCACGGGCTTCCGTCCGGACGACGGGGACGGCTTCCCGATCCCCTGCTTCGCGGTGCGCGTCGAAGGGGGCGAGATCTACGTGGATCTCGCAGACTGCATCAACCTGCCGCGGCGGCGGCCTCGGGAAGGCGGGACGGAACGCGACGCCTCCTGACGCGTCCGGCCGTTCAGCGTCGATCCGGCGGCGGGCCGCGGAAGATCCGCAGATTGAAGCCGCCGTCGCTGTTGATCACCTGCCCGGTGATCCAGCCGCCCTCGTCGCAGAGGAGCCAAGCGACGAGGTTGGCCACGTCCCCGGGCGTCCCCCAGCGCCCGCCCGGGAAGGTCCTCGCCACGCGGTCGTGGGCGGCGCCCTCGAGGTAGCCCGTGTCCACCGGTCCCGGGTTGATGCAGTTGACCGTGATCCCCGCGTCGGCGAGCGCGTCGGCCAGGGAGGCCGTCATCTGGTGGAGCGCGCCCTTGCTCACCGCGTAGGCGATCTCGCCGGCCATCGGCCCGATGTGCTGGCCGCTGGTGAAGAGCACCACGCGACCTCCGGGGCCGGGGGCACGGCGCGCTCCCAGGCTCTGGGCGAGCAGCAGGCTGGCACGCGCGTTCACCGCCCAGCAGCGGTCGAGCTCGGCGGCGGTGACGTCGGCGAAGGCGGTGTGGGAGCTGCGCGCGTGGTCGGCCACCACCGCGTCGATGCGCCCGAAGCGTTCGAGGGTCTCGCGCACCAGGCGGTCGGGCGCCTCGGGGTCTTCGAGGTCCGCGGCGACGTACTGCAGGCGCGTCGTGGGCACGCCGAGGGAGCGCACGAACGCCTCCCCGCCGTCGGGGTCGCCTCCCCAGGGCGTCGTCGCGTCGTAGGCTTCCCAGCCCGAAGCGAGCACGCAGGCGCCGTCGGCGACGAGCCGCTCCACGAGTCCGGCGCCGATCCCGATGCGGCGGGAGACGCCGGTCACGAGGACGACCCGCCCGGTGAGCGAGCCGGGGCCCGAGCCGGAGTGCGAGCGGGAAGGAATCCTCACGGCCGGAACGACTCCACGCGCTCGAGGTACCAGGCGGGAAACCCGTAGCTGCGGGCGGGTCCCGCGATCCGCTCCACGTACGCGGCGGTGGCAGGCCCGGGATCGAGGCTCGGCGCGATGTAGCAGAGCGCCGGCTCCAGGGGACCCGAGAGCGTGTGGGCGAGGACGGCGCGGGGAAGGTAGACGCCGCCCAGCACGTCGCGGGCGTGGTCGTAGAGCCGCGCGAGCTCGGCGTGGGTGGCCGTCGCCAGGATGCCGTAGACCGTGTGTCGATCCGAGGGCACGAGGTTCGCCAGGGGGCGGATCTCGATGTCGAACCCCGGCAGCCGGGCCACCTCCACCCGGTCCGGAGTCAGGTCCACCTCCCGGAGCACCGCCGGGTTGATGTACGACCCGTAGAAGAAGGTGACGACCTTCGGCTCGACCATCGCGCATCCCCCGCCGGCCGCCGGCCCGCCCAGAAGGCCGCCCGACCGGGGATCACGGGTAGCGCCACCCCGGCGCCGAGACCACCCGGACGCGGGACCGACCCCGGCTCACTGCCAGTGGCAGCCGTTCGCCTCGGTGACCAGGGCCTCGGTCCGGGCGTCCCGGACCCAGATGCCGAACCCGAAGTCCTGCCGGTAGACATCCAGCTCGTCCTTCCGGCCGAGGTACTTGGTGGGTGTGCGCACGATCTCGTAGGTCCGACCGGCGCGCGCGAGAACGGTCGCCTCGCACTCGCAGTTGGCGCGCTGGTAGTGGACGAACTCGTGCACCTCCTCACCGCGGATCTGCACGAAGAAGCGCACGTGATGCTCGCCCGGCAGCACCTGGAAGGCCTTGCCCTCCCAGGGCTCGCCGTCGATCTCGAGGATGCGTCCCAGGACCCCCATCCGGATCACCGCGACGTCCCTCGCCGGGTGGTCGCCTTCGAAGGTGGGCACCGGACCCAGACAGGCCGCCGCGGACAGGCCGGTGCCGACGGAGAGGAAGAGGAGAAGCACTCGGAGCCGATGGGCTCGCATGGGGTCCCCCTATCGGGACGCCGCTCTCACGAACTCGACGTCCGCCTCCAGGCTCGGTGCAGCGCGCCAGAAGTGGAATGCCGACCACGCGAGCACCATGGAGACGGAGAGCAGCGCGTAGCGAAGGGAATCGTCGCCGAACCGCGGCTCGAGCGCGTCGCTCAGGAGCCCGGTCGCCGCGGGACCGACGGCCAGCCCGATGATGTTGATGACGAAGAGCAGGATGGCGGACGCGGTGGCGCGCATCATCGGGGTCGCCAGCGACTGGGTGATCGCGAAGGCCGGCCCCTGGTACATCGAGCCGAGCAGGGTCGGAATGCAGAGGGCTGCCAGGGCGAGTCCGGTGTTCGGCGTCAGGTAGATGACGAACGCGAAGGGGAAGGAGGCGAAGAGCGCGATGGCGGGAACGTAGACCCGGCCCTTCTCGTTGCGCGTCGCCCAGCGGTCGGCGAAGACCCCGCCGAGCACCGTCCCGATTCCGCCGCCCGCGCCGATGATCAGTGCCAGCCACGTGCCGATCGCTGCGGTCTCCATGCCGTGCGATCGGATCAGGAAGGTCGGCGCCCACGTCACCACCGAGTACCCGACGAACGCGTAGAGCGCGGACCCGAGGGAGACGTGGCGAAAGGAGCGCGACCGCCAGAGGAAGCGCATCACCTCGAGGGCGGGCGGCGCCTTCGCGGTGCTGAGGAGACCCTCCGAGTTGCCGCGGGGCGGCTCCTTCAGGGTGAGCGCGACCAGCAGCGAGAGGAACAGACCGGGCAGGCCCACGACGAGGAACGCGTTGCGCCAGCCCAGGCTCTCGTTCAGCCAGCCGCCTGCCAGGAAGCCCACCAGGATTCCGAAGGGAACGCCCAGGGAGAAGATGCTCAGGGAAGTCGCGCGGCGCTGGGGTGGAAAGTAGTCGGAGATCAGCGAGTGGGAGGGAGGGGATCCGCCGGCCTCCCCGATGCCCACGCCCACGCGGTAGGTGAGCAGCAGGAGGAAGCTCGACGCGGTGCCGCACAGCGCGGTCATGCCGCTCCAGATCGCCAGGCAGATCGCGATCACGCCCTTCCGCGAGAAGACGTCCGCGAGGCGGGCGATGGGCACGCCGAGGGTGGCGTAGAACACCCCGAAAGCGGTGCCCGAGAGCAGCCCCAGCTGGAAGTCGCTGAGGCCGAGGTCGAGCTTGATCGACTGGAGCAGGATCGACAGGATCTGCCGGTCGACGAAGTTGATGACGTAGACGACGGTCAGGAGACCGAGCGCGTATCGCAGATAGCCGGGCGAGTAGCGGGTCGCGGAGACGGTCGGTGCCGGGGCCGCGGCGGTTGCGCTCATCGAGCCAGCATAGCCCTTCCCGAAGTCGCCGCTCCGCGCTTCAGACGATCCGCAGGGCCTCGTCGGGAGGCTTCCGGATGAGGCTCTCGATGACCCGATCGAGCACGCGCCGCTGGTCGGGCAGGGGCAGGCGCTCCCCGGCTTCGCGGATGGGGCACCAGGCGGAGTCGCTGCTCTCCCGGTCCAGCTCCACCGGCGTGGCGCCGTCGACGTAGGCCACGAAGACACCGATCCGGCCGGCGCCGCCGGGAAGACGAGGAACACCGCGCCCAGGATCGCAAGGAGACCGTCCGGCGGATCGGGCTCAGTGCTGGGGCGTGCACCGGAAGCAGGGCGCGGACGTGCCGGATGGGCAAGTCGTCCGCTCGCAGACGCCGAGCGGGCCCTCGGGCAGCGTGCACTGCATGCCCGCCTCGCGGCACGTCTGGGAAGGTCCCGGGGCGGAGCCGAGATCGCAGCCCATCAGGGCGGTCGCTGCCGCGACGAGCAGCCCGGCCCGCCGCAGCCAGGCGGATGCGGCGCCGAGGCTGTCGGTGCACTCACGGTTCGCGGGCGGGCGGAACGGACTCATGGGCTCTCCCCGGGTCGTGGCTTCAGCAGGCTTCGAGATCCGAGATGCGCGCCAGGGGCAGCAGCGGCGATCGACCCTCGTGGTGCCAGGACAGGGGCGGCGCCTGGAGGCGGCCGGGCGGACAGATGCGCGACGCTCCGCGCGACGCCATGGCGGCTGCGACCGCGTCCTGCTCGTCGCCGAAGCCGGCGAGGGCGACGCCGGCAAGGTGTCTGCCGAGCGACGCGACCCTTTCGCAGAGCGCTTTGCGGCTCCGCAGCGGATGCACGCGGACGAAGCGG
Source organism: uncultured delta proteobacterium (assembly GCA_963822965.1). Classification (GTDB taxonomy): domain Bacteria; phylum Myxococcota_A; class UBA9160; order UBA9160; family UBA4427; genus JAJDAN01. The sequence continues at coordinate 197,693 of CAWGJT010000013.1, read as the reverse complement.
TGGAGGGGTGCGGGACGCCAGTCGTCGTCCGCCTCCCGGACGACCGTGAAGCGCCCGCGCGGATCCCCGTGGATCCCGACGTCGCCGCCCGCCGCCCGGCGCATCATCGCCTCTTCCCGCTCGCGTCGGATCGCGGCGGCCGCTTCGGGGTCCGGGGTGCCGCGGGGCAGCTCCGCCTCGAGCTTCGCGAGGGCCTCGGCGAGGGCCTCCGCCAGGCGCTCGCACTGCGCGGGCTCCGCCTGGCACAGGACCGCCACCGGCGACAGACAGCCGAGCTGGTCCCACAGGGCGACGTCCAGCGCCGTGGCCGCGGCGACGGCCTGCACGGTGTCGTCCGAGCCCGTCGCCTCCGGGCCGATCACGCTGAGGGAGAGGCGGTGACCGTTGGCGACGAGGCGCGTTCCGGGATGGAGGTGTCCCGCGACGGCGGCCACCGTCTCGTCCGACCCGGTGGCGACGACGAGCCCCGCGTCGAGGAACGCCCGCGTGCAGGCCGGGTCGTTCTTCGGGAACGCGACGATCTCCACGCAGCGGGCCAGCTCGGGATCGCGGGCGGCGAGGCTGTCGACGAAGAGTCGCGGCGTCACGGGATCCCGGGAGGCGGGGCGGGCCAGCACCGGCGAGTGGAGCACCAGAGGGGCCAGCAGGGAGAGGAACGTCGGCATGGGGATCGAGCCGGCGAGCACGACGCTCGTGCGGTCGAAGCCGGTCACGAGCTGCGCGGGGCCGAGCGCGCCGAGCTCGCCCGCCACCAGGTCGCGCAGGGCCTTCCCCGTCCAGGGTGCGAGCCCCCGCTGTAGGCCCTCGCGCACGTTGGCCGGCGAGAAGCCCGCGGCGGCGGCGTGCTCGTCGACGAGCTGCCGCTGCCAGGGCGAGTCGGGTCGGCTCCACTCGTCGAGCAGCGCGGCCAGGACGTCCAGGGTCTGCTCGCGGGGCCGAGCGCGAAGGGCGTCGCGCGCCGCGTCGAGGCGCGCGCGGGCGGCGTGGATGGCCTGGACGCCGCTCATGCGCCCGCTCCTCCCGCGAGCATCACGTCGGCGGCGATGGAGCATCCGCGCTCCTCGGCGCCGGGCTCCCGGCCGAGCACGTCGAAGCCCGGTGCGCCCTCCCCCGCCTCGATGCGGACGCCGAGATCGGCGGTCATGACCGCGGCCACGCTCCCCGTGTTGGCGAGGTCGTGGACGGTGACGATGCCGGGGCGGCCGGGCCGCGCTTCGTCGCCGGTCTCGGGATCCACGAGCCGCACGCGCGCCCAGGGCGGACCGAGCTTGCGGCGCGACTCCCCGGGAAGGGCGAGCACCGAGTCGTAGAACTGGCTGCCGAGCTCGGTCATGCCGTACTGGTTCACGATGTGGTCGCGTGGCACGCCGAGGTGCTGCTCGATCCGGGCGTAGAGGCTTTCGCGCGGCATCTGGCGGCCGCGCCCCTTGAAGCCTCCGGTCTCCATCACCCGGCTCCCAGGGGGCAGCACGCGCCGGATCTCCGCCGCTTGCAGGGCGTCGAGCAGGTGCACGAACGCGAACGCGGTTCCGCACACCGCCACGGGTGCGCCGGCACCCTCCGCGTCGGTGAGCGCCGCCATCAGGTCGTCCGTGCGCAGGGCGCCCGCTTCCACGAAGAAGGCGCTACCCGGCGCGCCGAGGGCATCGATCATGCATCCGAACATGTGCGAGAGGGAGGAGTCCGGCACCGCGGTCGCGGAGGGGGTCAGCACGAGCATCCGCATGCGCGCCTCGGGCGCGAGGTCGGGGAAGAGGAAGTGGCGCAAGGTCGGCAGGAGCGACGCCTCGTAGAGCGCGAGGGTGTCGAGATGCAGCTCGCCCCGGCGCGCCGTGCTCGTGCCGCTCGTGCGGAACGTGGCGCGCTCCTGCGCCTCGGGGAAGCAGCGAAGCGCCACCTCCTTGAAGGCGCCCGCCGGCACCGCGGGAACGTCGCGCCAGCTGCGAGCCGAATCGGGCGAGACATCCTTCGCCAGACAGAAGCGGCGATAGGGAACGCAGTGCTCGAACTGGAAGGCGAACAGCTCCCGCGCCAGGGCGTCGAAGCGTTCTTCGTCGTCCTGCCAGGGCGCCTCGCGCATCCAGGCGAGGACCCGGGCGTCGAGGGCGGCGCGCTGCGGGTCGCCCTCGCTCACGTGGCGGCCTCGTTCCCGTCGCGCGGCGTCTCGTGGACCCGGGCGATCAGGACGTCCAGGGCGGCAAGCAGGGCATCCGCTTCGACGACGAGCGGCGGGGTCACCGAGAGCACCCGCCCGCCCTCGCCCGACGGGAGCGCGATGACCCCATGCTCGAGCGCGCGACGCGTGACGGCCGCCGCGTGGGCACCGGATCGCAGCTCGACGCCGATCATGAGGCCGAGCCCGCGCACGTCCGCCACCGCCGCGGCGCCCGAGAGCTTCGCGGTGAGCCGCTCCAGCGCCAGGGCGCCGGTCCGCGCGGCCCGACCCGCGAGATCCTCCTGCCGGAAGATCTCCAGCGAGGCCAGCGCGGCCGCGCAGCTCAGCGGGTGGCCGAGGAAGGTCTGGGTGTGCAGCGCCTCCCCGTGTGATTCCGGCCAGGCGCGGTCCATGACCGCCGCGCGTCCCATGCAGGCCGAGAGGGGCATGCCCGAGGCGAGCCCCTTGCCGGCACACAGCAGATCGGGGACGACGCCTTCGTGGTCACAAGCCCAGGTGCGCCCCGTGCGTCCGAAGCCGGTGTAGATCTCGTCGGCCACGAGCAGCCACCCCTCGCGATCGCAGAGCGCCCGCAGGCCCGACAGGAACCCCGGCGGCGGCACCCGCTCTCCGCCTCGCCCCTGCACCGGCTCGACGATCACGGCGCCTACCGGCTCCGGGCAGCGGCGGGCGGCGCGCAGGACGTCCTCCAGGTCGCCGAAGCGCGCGAAGGCCGTGCGCGCCGGCAGCCGTGCGGAGAACGGCTCGCGAAAGTCGGCTCGCCAGGTGACGTCCAGGGCGCCGAGGGACAGGCCGTGGTAGGCGCCCTCGAAGGCCACGATCCCCGCACGTCCGGTCGCGAGCATCGCGGTCTTGAGCGCAGACTCGACGGCGTCGGCGCCAGACGAGCTCAGGATGGTGCGGATCTCCGCCGGCGCCTCCGGGCTCGACACCGCGCCGGGATAGAGCCCGGCGAGGGCCTCGAGCAGCTCGACCTTCCGGTCCGCCGGATAAACGTCGCCCATTCCGTGGACCAGCCTGCCGGCCTGCTCACGCAGGGCTTCCACGATGCGCGGATGCCCATGACCCGCGGTGGCGACCCCGAAGGCGGCGGTGAGGTCGACGAAGCGATTTCCGTCGACGTCCCACACGTTGGCCCCCGCCGCGCGCTCCCAGAAGATGGGCGGCGGCGAGAGACAGGTGACGTTGCGGCTCTCCACCCGGGCGAGGCGCGTTGCGAGCTCCCGGGACCGGGGGCCGGGAACCGCTGTCACCAGCCGGGGAGGAAGGGTCTGCGGCGGCGCCATCGCGCGAGTGTAGCTGTAGACTCCCGCGGCCGGATTCGGCAGACGGAACGCGCGAAGGATCCGGGCGGGCGCGGGGAGGACGGTCGTGGGCCAGACCGCATACGTCGCTCTGGGCTCCAACCTGGGCGATCGCGACGCACACCTGGCGCGCGCGGTGCGCGGCCTCGCCTCGCTCGCGGGCGTCCACGTGCTCGCCTGCTCCCCGGTCTACGAAACGGATCCCGTGGGTCCCGGCGAGCAGGGTCCGTACCTCAACGCGGTGGTCGCTCTCGACAGCGAGAGGGACCCCGCCGCCCTGCTCGCGGCGCTGCATACCCTCGAGGCTCGTGCGGGGCGGTCGCGCGAGGCCGGGGACGCCCCGCGCTGGTCGGCCCGCGCCCTCGACCTCGACCTGCTGTTCTTCGGCGACGCCGAGATCGACGAGCCGCGGCTTCGGGTGCCCCACCCGCGCATCCCGGAGCGCTCGTTCGTGCTCGTGCCCCTGTGCGATCTCGTTCCGGACCTCGTGCACCCGGCGCTCGGGGAGCCCGTCTCGCTGCTGCTCGAACGTCTGCAGGGGGCGGAGGGCGATCTCCCCCCCGGCATCCGTCCCTGGGGCCATCCCCTCTGCGGGGGCCCACCCGGGGCCCGCGAGCGGTGACGCCCGGTAGCGCCCGGGCATCGGAGCCTCCAGCGCCCGGATCCCGGGGCTCCCGTCTCCGGAAGCCGGCGCGGAGATGAGGACCTCGTGGAGGGAGAAGCGGGGGGAGGAGAGATCCCGCATGGCGATCGTCGCCGTCAGCATCGCGCCGACCGGGGGGACCGGGGACGAGGGAGCGTCGGTCTCCCGCTACGTGGCCCGCGCCCTCGAGGTTCTCCGCGCCCAGGAGGCGGTCCGTTACCGGCTCGACCCCATGTTCACCACCCTCGAAGGCGATCTCGACGAGATCTTCGCCCTGGTGCGACGCATGCAGGAGGCGGTATTCGAGGCGGGCGCCGTGCGCGTGGGCACGGTCCTCAAGATCGACGACCGCCGGGACCGGCCCGCCACCATGGAGGACAAGCTGCGCTCGGTGGAAGAGAAGCTGGCGTGAGCCGGGCGAGCCACAGGACCCGCCGGCTATTCAACGGTAACAAACACGGTAAATTGCAGCGATCTATACGGTACGGTAATCAAGAAATTCGCCCGCCCGACCGGGACCCGGTCAGGGAGACCCCCCGTATGACAGTCAGAGCAGCGCTGGGCTCCACTCCCTCGAAGCCCTTCTCCCCGTCCTCGAGCAGCCTGGAGGCCCTCGCGGCCGGCGAAACGCCGCGCCGGAGCGCTCCAACGGCCTCGCCGGGACGCGCCCCGCTCTCCCAGGAGGTCCGGCGCTCGATCGAGGAGCGGCGCTCCGAGAGCTGGACGGCGGAGGAGATCCTTACCTGGGCAATCGAGAACTTTCACCCGCGCCTGGCCCTGTCGGCCTCCTTCGGCGCGCCTGAAGGCATGGTGCTTCTCGACATGATGCACCGCATCGAGCCGGCGAGCCGGGTGTTCGTGCTCGACACCGGACGCATGCACGAGGCGACCTACGACCTGATCGACCGCGTGCGCGACCGCTACGACAAGCGCGTGGAGGTGGTGTTTCCCCGGGCCGACGACGTGGAAGAGATGGTGCGCGCCAAGGGCGCCAACCTGTTCTACGAGTCGCTGGAGAATCGCCAGCGCTGCTGCTTCGTCCGCAAGGTGGCGCCCATGCGTCGCTACGTGCAGCAGCTCGACGCCTACGTCTCGGGTCTGCGCCGGGATCAGAACCTCACCCGCGCCGACACGCCCAAGGTCTCCGCCGACCTGGGCAACGGCGGCGTGGTCAAGGTCAATCCCCTGGCCGACTGGACGAGGGACCAGGTCTGGGACTACGTCCGGCGTCACAACGTCCCGGTCAACCGGCTTCACAAGACCGGCTATCCGTCGGTGGGGTGCGCGCCGTGCACGCGCTCCGTGCCCCACGGCGAGGACGAGCGCGCCGGCCGCTGGTGGTGGGAGAGTGCCGAGACGAAGGAGTGCGGCCTCCACGTCTCGGACGAGCAGGAGCAGGGCTCGGGGATCTAGCCGGCCGACCCGCGGCTTCGTCCTGGGTCGCTCTCCCGATCCGCCTGGCGAGGCTCGTTGCGCACGTGATTCCGCAGGTGGCCCACGCCGCCGATCTCGATCTCCACCACGTCTCCGTCCACCAGCCAGCGCGGGGGAGTGGCGGCTGCGCCGACGCCCGAAGGCGTGCCCGTGAGGATCACGTCCCCCGGCTCCAGGGTCATCAGCCGCGAGGCGAACGCGATCAGCTCGGCGACCGGGAAGATCATCTCGCCGGTCGTTCCTGACTGCCTCTGCTCGCCGTTCACGTGGGTGTGGATCGCCAGCGCCTGGGGATCGGGAACTTCGTCGGCGGTGACGAGCGCCGGGCCCATGGGCGCGAAGGTGTCGCACGACTTCCCGAGGAAGTGCTGGCCCCGGACGTTCTGGAAGTCGCGTGCCGTCACGTCGTTGGCGGGCAGGTAGCCGGCCACGCAGGCGAGGGCGCCGTCGCTCGCGACGTGGCGCACGCGCCGCCCGATCACCACGCCGAGCTCGCCCTCGTAGTCCACCTGCCGGCTCGCCCGGGGAGCCAGGATGTCCTCGTCCGGCCCGACCACCGACGAGCTCGCCTTGATGAAGAGCACCGGCTCCTTGGGCGGCTCCTGCTGCCCCTGCTCGGCGGCGTGGGCCGCATAGTTGCGCGCGACGCCGATGATCTTGCCCGGCCGCGTGACCGGCGCGCGCAGGCTCACCTGCGACAGCGGGATGACGACGCCGGCGCGTTCCAGGTCGGGAGCGTCGTAGCGCGCCAGCGCGCCGCGCACGAACTCGACGCACTGGCGCGCGAGCCGCAGCGCGTCCTCGCCGTGCTCCAGAAAGCCGATCATGGTGGGGGGCAGCAGGGAGTCCGCCTCGACCTCGGGTGCGCCCACGTCCTCGAAGGCGAGCTTGACGGCGAGGGCCCGATTCAGGTCGATGACCTGGACGCCCCGGGGTCGGTCGCCGAGGAGCGCGCCCAGGCGATGCCGTCCGTGCCATCCGATGTCGAGGGCTTCGCGGCCCATCACCTCGTCCGCGAAGGTGTGGTGCTCGGCGGGCATGTCGCCGTCGGGATCGTGGACTTCGAAGGTCACGAGTCGCACGCAGTCCTCCTCGTCGCTGCCGCCTGCCTGCCGATCGCCTGCCGATCTCGTCTACCTGCCGCTTCCCTTCCGCGGATCTGCCGCCGATCTCTCGGGGAAGGGCTGCCGCTCATCGAGTCACCGCAGCCCCCGCTCAAGTTCGCTGGCCGGGTGGCCGATTCTGCAAGCAGGACGAAAGCGCTCGGGCCTGCTCCCGAGCGGGCAGAGTATCACGGAGGCCGCCCCATGCGTTCCAACCCCGCGCCTTCGCACGAGCGAGCAGCCGACGGCTTCCTGCGCGACGTGCTGGGATTCGCCGCCCTCGTCCTGACGCTCGCCCTGACCTCGCCCGGCGTGCAGATCGCCCGGGCCGACGAGGCCGCCGCGATGTCGGTGGATCCCGCCCTGACCGGCACCCCGGCCGTCGCCGCAGCGATGCCGGCAGCCGTGGCCGAGAAGCCGGCGCCGAGCTGCAGCGATCCCGCCGCGCCGGTTCCCCTGAGCGACGCGGTCATCGAGTACCAGACCCGGCGGATGCTCCAGGAGGTCGCTCGTCGAGCGGCCGCCGAGCACCCGCCGGGTGAGCCGCCCGGCGAGCAGGGCATCGTCCTCAACGGACACGGCTACAACTACCGACCCACCAAGCTGCCCTGACCGGTGCTCGTCGCCGGCCACGCCGGCCGGCCGGGCGCGTGAGGGGGCCGCCGCCTCGCCGCGAGAGCCCTCTCCTCGCGGGGATGCGCTTGGCTCCCCAGGGTCCTCCTGTGCGATGCTGTGGCCGCGCGCCCGAGCCTCCCTCATTCCCGGGGAGCCGAGACGGTCATGAATCCTGTCACCACCCGCCGCTTTCGACGGCTCACGGGCCTGCTCGCGGTCGGTTGGGCGCTGCTGGCGATCGGCATGTCGGTGAGCGCGCTCTTCGCGCCGCGCAGCACCCTGACCCTCCCCATGAACTGCTCGTTCGTCGGGGCGGCCGCGATGGTCGAGGCGGCGACCGACGAGGCCGTGGCGGCCGGGGTGCGCGAGGGGGACCGGCTGCTCTCGATCGACGGCCAGCCCGTCACCGTGATGCTCCGTAGCACCGAGGGGCGGCTGGTGGCGGGGCGCCCGAACGTCTATCGCATCCAGCAGCGGAACGGCGAGATTCGCGACGTCTCGCTCACCCCCGCGCCCCGGGAGTTCACCGAGCGGCCCGTCGACACGCTCATCCACATGGGCCTGCTCTTCGTCAGCATCTCCTATCTCGCCATCGGCATGGTGGTCTGGTGGAACCGTCCGACGGCGGCTGAGACCTGGGCGATGATGATCTTCTGCGCCACGATGTCCGTGATGATCGCGACCGCGATCCGCGTGCACCTGGTGCCGTGGTCGGCGGCGCTGATCCTCGCGAACATGCCCTGGCTCGGGGCGGCGACGTTCCATCTCTTCACCACCTATCCCATCGAGCCGCGCTGGATCGTGCGCCACCGGCGTATCCGGGCTCTCCCCTATGCGGCGGCGCTCGCCATCTCGACGAGCCTCTTCGTCGACGAGATGATGGGGCTGCCGGTGGCCTGGATGCAGGGAGGCGCATTCCTCTACGGCGTGCTGCTCTCGCTGGTCTCGTTGGGCGTGCTCGTCACCGAGCGCCGCCGGGCGCACGACGCGGGCTTCGGCGATCGCGCGGATCTGATGCTCGTCGCGGGCATCGTGAGCCTGCTCCCCATCCTCGTGATCCTGCTCGTCGAGTACTTCCTGCAGCTCTCGCTGCCGTGGTACCTGGCCATGATGTGGGTGGTCTTCTTTCCCGCCACCGTGGGCTACGGCATGGTGCGCCGCCAGCTCTTCGACTTCCGCATCATCGCGAAGTCCTCGGCGGCCTACGGCGCGGTGAGCCTCGCCATCACCGGTCTCTACGCCTTCGTGATCACCTTCGCGGACGCGGTCTTCCCGCAGATCGGCGTCGACGAGCGGGCCGTGCAGGTGGCCTTCCTCTTCCTGGCGATCCTGGCGGTCTATCCCCTGCGCGATCGCATGCAGCGGCTCGTCGACACCTTCTTCGATCGCGACCGCTCACGCTATCGATCGGCGTTGCGCGAGATCTCCGAGGCGATGGTCTCGATGCTCTCCCAGCGCGAGATCAGCGACCGCATCCTGGTCGCCGTCACCGACACCCTCGGCGCGGAGAGCGCCATGGTGCTCATCATGGACGAGAGCGAGAAGGTGCTGGCACCCGTGGCCTGGCGCGGCGAATGGGACGGGCGCGACCCGCGCGCCACGATCTCGTCGGATCATCCGATCTGGAAGCAGCTCTGGATGCGCCGCGAGGAGCTGGCACGCTCGGACTTCGACGACGAGGTCGATCCCGAGAAGCGCGAGGCCTGCTGGGACGTCTTCGACACCCTGGAGGTGGAGCTGCTGGTTCCGATCCTCTACGGCGTCGACCTGCTGGGGGTGGTCGCCGTGGGCCGCAAGCTCTCCGGCGAACGCCTCGGGGCGGACGAGCGCCAGCTCCTGCGAACCCTGGCGAACAACAGCGCCATCGCCATCGAGAACGCGAAGGCCTTCGACGAGATCGCGCAGCTCAACGAGACCCTCGAAGCGCGCGTCGAGGAGCGGACGCGGGAGCTTCGCGAGACCCAGGACCAGCTGATGCAGGCCGAGAAGCTCAAGTCCCTCGGCCAGCTGGTCGCCGGCGTGGCCCACGAGCTCAACAATCCGATCGGGTTCGTCCACGCGAACCTCAAGTTGCTCGACGAGTTCATCGTCAAGCTCGAGGCGGCCCGCGAGCGCGGCGAGGACACCGAGCAGATCCGGGAGGCCATCAACAAGCTGCTCGCCCGGAGCCGGGAGGGGACCGACCGCGTCAAGCAGATCGTGATGGATCTGCGCACGTTCTCGCGCATGGACCAGGCCGAGCTGCAGGAAGTCGATCTGCACGAGGAGATCGACCGGACCCTGGCGCTGATGGAGCCGCGCCTCAAGGGCGGCATCGACGTCAAGCGGGACTACGGTGACCTGCCGCGGGTGCGGTGCTACCCCGGGCAGCTCAACCAGGTCTTCCTGAACCTGTTGATGAACGCGTGCGACGCCGTCGAGGGCGGCGGCACGATCATGATCCGGACCCGGCGCAGCGGCCAGGGCGTGCGACTCGATTTCCACGACGATGGTCCGGGCATCCCGGCGGACGTGCAGAGCCGCATCTTCGACCCGTTCTTCACCACCAAGCCCGTGGGCAAGGGAACGGGACTCGGGCTCTCGCTCTCCCACGGCATCATCGAGCGCCACGGCGGTCGCATCCAGGTGCTCTCCGAGCCGGGCGAGGGCACGAGCTTCGTGATCGATCTGCCTCTGGACGCCAAACCCGGCCCCGAATAGAGTCTCGGACTCGCCGCGAGCCATCCCCCCACCCTCTGCGACAGGAAGGCCCCCATGAAGCTCGGAATCATCGCCGGATACTCCCCCGCCACCATGAACGTGCCCATGGACCTGATCCTCGAGGCGGAGGGCCTCGGATTCGACTCCGTGTGGACCGCGGAGGCCTGGGGATCGGACGCCGTCTCGCCGGCGGCCTGGATCCTCGCCCGCACGACGAAGATCAACGTCGGGACGGCCATCATGCAGATGCCGGCCCGCACCCCCGCGGCCACGGCCATGACGGCGATGACCCTCTACGCGCTCTCGGGCGGGCGCTTCATCCTGGGTCTCGGCCCGTCCGGCCCCCAGGTGGTCGAGGGCTGGCACGGCGTCGCCTACGGTCGTCCGCTGACGCGTACCCGGGAGTACATCTCGATCATCCGCAAGATCCTGGCTCGCGAGGAGAAGCTCACCCACGAGGGATTCCACTACCAGATTCCCTATCGCGGGAAGGACGCGACCGGCCTCGGCAAGCCCCTGAAGAGCATCCTGCACGGAGATCCCGCGCTGAAGATCTACACCGCGTCGATCTCTCCCAACGGCATGGAGTGTGCGGGCGAGGTGGCGGACGGCGTCTTCCCGGTCTGGATGAATCCCGAGCGCTTCGACGTCTTCGAGGAGAGCCTGCAGAAGGGATTCGCGAAGGCGGGGGGCGGCAAGAGCCTCGACTCCTTCGAGATCGCGCCCTTCGTGACCTGCATCATGGGCGACGACGTCGAGAGGTGCCGCCTGCCGATCAAGATGAGCATGGCGCTCTACATCGGCGGCATGGGCGCTCGGGACAAGAACTTCTACAACGACTACGCGAAGCGGCTCGGCTTCGAAGAGGCCGCGGTGCGGATCCAGGACCTCTTCCTCAGCGGAAAGAAGCAGGAGGCCGCCGCCGCGGTACCCGATGAGCTGGTGGACGCCTGCCACCTCGCCGGTCCGCGCGAGCGGATCATCGACCGCCTGCAGGCCTGGAAGCAGGCCGGCAGCAAGCGCCACGTGGGCTCGATGCTGATCGGCGCCGGATCGCCCGAGGCATTGCGGGTGCTCGCCGAGGAGATCCTGTAGCCGGCGGCGGGCGGCACACCGCGGGCTCCGCCGCGACGGCATCGGGTGCCCACCCGGCGCGCCCTCGCGGTCGCTACGGGGTCGCTACGGGGTCGCCGTGGCGGTCTCCTGCGCGTTGCCGTCGCGATCGTAGGTTCCCTGGCAGGCCGGCGCGTCGGCGCCCTGCTGGATCACCAGTACGAAGAAGGTGGGCGGGGCGTTCGGGACCGCGTCGCCGTAGGTGCGCGCCAGGTCCTCGCAGGCCGGCTTGCTGGTGGTGAAGCGGGGCAGGGTGCAGATCACGAGGGTGAGCTCGTCGAGCTCGCTGCTGCCCGCCCGTTGCTCGACGTCGGCGCGAATCTCCTCGCGCTTCTGCTCTTCGGGAACGAGGGTCATGAAGACGTCGAGGGCCGAAGCGGCGTCCGAGACCATCGCCGCCTCGCAGCCGGCTGCGCGCAGCTCCTCGGTGCCCGGGGCCTGGCTCGCGGCCGCGAGCCACTGGGCGCCGTCCCGGGCGACCTGCAGGATCTGCTGTCCCTTCTCGCTCTGGAAGAAGAAGTAGGCCGCGATCGAGCCTGCGACGACGAAGAACAGACCGACCCCGAAGAGCGCGTACAGCGCCACCAGACAGCCGGATCGCTTGCGAGGCTCGCCATCCATGAGCGAGCAGGTTGACACTCCCCTGCCCTCTTCGCCAGCCGCCGCGCTGTGGGGATGGCAGCGGCGCCGTTAGACTTGGGGGCGTGCCTCGTCTCCTCGCCCAGGCTGCGACCATCGCGGCGACACTGCTCGTCTTCGTCGCAGCCGGCGGCTCGCACGCCGCAGCGTCCGCAGAGAACCCGGCCGTCACGCCGTCCCCGAGCGCGCCGGGCTCGGATGAGCAGGCGCCAGAGAAGCAGCAGGAGAAGGGAAAGCCCAACGCTCCGGAGACGAAGGCAGGCGACGCGCGTCCGAACGGCTTCGATCTGTCGAACGCCGTCGTGCCGCGCGATTCGATCCGCGAAGGTGGCCCGGCGCGCGACCGCATCCGAAGCGTGGACTCGCCCGAATTCGCCTCTCCGCCGGAGGCGGCCTGGTCTCCGCCGCCGGTGCCGGTCATCGGAATGTCACTGGATGGCGTCGACCACGCGTATCCGGTCCACGTGCTCGAGTACCACCAGGTGGTGAACGACCGGCTGGGCGACGTCCCGGTCGTGGTGGCCTACGACCCCCTCACGGGGATTCCCCGAGGCTACCGGAGCACCGTCGACGGGCGCGTGCTGCACTTCGGGGTGTCCGGTCTGCTCTACCGCGGCCAATTCCTGCTCTACGACCGCGAGACCGAGAGCCTCTGGGCCCAGTACGAGGGGCGCGCCGTCGCGGGTCCGATGGCCGGCAAGCGGCTCGTGCCCGTCGAGGTGCGGCAGGAGCAGATGGGGATCTGGTTCCAACGCCACAACGATACGACGGTGCTGAAGCTGCCCGAGCCCGACCGGATCGACTATCGGCAGAGCCCCTACGAGCTGTACTGGGTCTCCGACTCGATTCCCTTCGAGGTCGAAGCGCGGGACGATCGCTACCACCCGAAGGAGGTGGTCGTGGGGCTCGAGGTGGACGGGAAGACGCGCGCCTACCTCGGCTCGATCCTGACCGCCGAGGGCGGACGCATCGTGGACGACTTCGAGGGTCGGCGGATCCGCATCGCCTACGACTCGGAGTCCGGGACCTTCCTGTGGGAGGTGCCGGACGACGTAAAGGTGACGGAGGGCTACTGGTTCGCCTGGAAGGCGTTCCATCCCGACACCGAGATCTGGCACGATCGCGCGGAAGAGGCGCCGCCGAAGTCCGGGGACGAGGAAGGGAAGTAGATCGGCGCGCTCGGTCCTCTTCGTCAGGGATGTTGCTGGCACCAGCTCTGGACGGAGCGCAGGGTGCGATCGATCCGCTCGGCGGCGAGCCTGCGAACGCTGAAGCGGTCCACGACGTCGCCCACCACGGGCACCGAGCTGGTGGTGGCGAGCTTCATTCCCAGGCGGGTGCGCGGCGGATCGACGGACTCGCTGGTCAGCGTGTAGGTCTGCTCGATTCGCAGGGAGCCGATCTTGAGGGCGCTGCTCAGGCGCTCGAGGCGCGCGACTTCCAGCGGCCGCTCGTGCAGCACGACCTGGACCGACCCGAGCTGGTAGCGCCACCGCCGCTGCTCGACGATCGAGCAGCTCGACCCTTCGGCCCGGCGACCCGATCCCTCCCGCCCGCCGCCGGTGCGCGCCACCGACCCGACGATGTGATCGTCCCAGCCGGCCAGCTCGGCGGGATCCGTGAGCGCCCGCCAGACGCGTTCGCGATCTGCGTCGATCACCGTCGACATGATCAGGGTGATCAAATGGACCGGCACCGAGGGTTCACGGCGAATAGGATGCAGAGTCGCCCCGTTCCGTGCAAATCGGGTGCCCAGCCGGCGCGCAGACTCGGGGAATCTTCGGCCCCCACCTGGGGCTTTGCTCGATGTCGGGTCTGGCGGGCCGGCTTCAGCGCAGGAAGACGCGCATGCGCTCGAGGGCGTCGTGGATCCGTTCCGTGGAGACGTCGAGGTGGGTGACCGCGCGCAGGCGTCGTCGGTCGACGGGATTCACGAGCAGGTCGTGCTCTCGCGCGGTCCGGGAGAGGGTGACCGCGTCCGGGACGTTCGCGAAGCTGCGCGGCGGTACGCCGAAGATCACGATGTTCGATTCGGGAGCCCGCTCGACTTCGAGACCCAGCTCCGCGAGCCCGCGTGCGAGCAGCCGCGCGTTGTCGTGGTCCTCGCGCAGGCGCTCGACGTTGCGTTCGAGGGCGTGGATTCCGGCGGCCGCGAGAACGCCGGCCTGGCGCATGCCGCCGCCGAGCATCTTGCGGATGCGCCGCATCTCCAGGACCTGCTCGACGTCCCCGCAGACGAGGGATCCCACCGGTGCGCCGAGGCCCTTGGAAAGGCAGAACGCGACGGTGTCCACGCAGGCGGTGATCTCGCCGACGGGCTCTCCCGACGCGCAGGAGGCGTTGAAGATGCGCGCCCCGTCCAGGTGGACGCGGAGACCGCGCTCGCGGGCCGCGCGCGCCACCCGTCGGAGCCGTTCGAGCGGCCACACCCGCCCGCCCGAGACGTTGTGCGTGTCCTCGATCGCCAGGACGGTGGCGGGCGCGTGGTGGACATCGGGCACCGGAATGGCGGCCCGCACGTCGCCCTCGTCGAAGAGACCACCGCCCGGGAGCGTCTGGATCTGCACGCCCCAGAGCGCCGAGGCCGCTCCGCTCTCGTAGCGCAGGATGTGCGCCCCCTCGCCGGCGAGCAGCACGTCGCCCGGACGGGTCAGGCAGCGGATTGCGATCTGGTTCGCCATGGTGCCCGACGGGACGAACAGCGCGGCCGGCTTGCCGATCCGCTGGGCTGCCAGAGCCTCGAGCCGATTGACCGTGGGGTCCTCGCCGTAGACGTCGTCGCCCACCTCGGCGTCGGCCATGGCGGCTCGCATTGCGGCGTCGGGTCGGGTGACGGTGTCGCTGCGAAGGTCGATCGGGTCCAAGGCTCAGGCGCGCTCGCTTCCGACGGGGGATTCGAGAATGCGACCGGGGGATCCGAGAATGCAGCGAAGGCCGCTCCGGGTGGAAGCGGCCCTCGAGGAATGACCTTGCGGCGCGGAACCGAAGCTCAGCTGCGCGCGCTCCGCCGATTTCGACGTCGCACGGCGCCGTGCATCGTCGCGCTACCGATTACGAACACCAGCGCGGCGCTGGGCTCGGGAACCGGAACCGCTCCCACACCCGCTCCGCCGCCGGCGGTGTTCAGCGCGTAGTCGTACTGGTACGTGGTGCGGAGATGCGACGACAGCACCGTGAAGTCCCCGCCTTCGCTGTTCACGCTGACGTGCAGGACACCGTTGTTGGAGAGCAGGTCGGCCTGGGCGCTCACCTCGCCGAAGAAGATCGCCGCCGTGGCCGAGCCGGTCTTCCAGGAAACCTGGTTGAGATCGATGGACGCGACCTCGGGCTGGCCGAACCAGTCGCTCAGGCAGCCTCGCAGCTGGCTGCAGGCGGAGTCGTCGAGGACCGTCACGTAGAGCCAGGCGCTGTCGATGGACGAGATCTCGATGCTGGAATCCTGCGCGGGCGCGAAGACGTGATCGTACTCGAGCGTCTGTCCGCTCCCGACGTAGCCGAGATCGGCCATTCCCAGCGAGTCCAGGTACGTGTCGCTGAGCGCCAGAGCCGGCGAAGCGAACGCGACGAGGACCATCGAGAGAAGCAGCGTGCGAGCGCGAGAAATCCGATCCTTCAACATCTACGTGTACCCGTTCCTTCTGCCTTCCAACGTCGACCTTCAGGGCTTCACCCGATGGCTACGACATGACCGGATCTGGCCAGCGCCAGATCCGGTCGAGATCCACCGCGCTCGATTATCTCGTCCCCGCCCGTCCTCCGCAATGGCTAAGCCCCCGTCCAGGCGAAGAAAATACAGGTCCTGGACTATTCGCTGGACGCACGATCGGAAAACCGACCGGCGGCTGCGGCGGCTAGAGATCCGGCCAGGTCTGCCAGGGGCGCTCCCGCTCGAAGGCCCGGGCGGCCTGGAGCACCAGGTCGTCCCGGAGTCGGGGCCCCACGATCTGGAGCCCCACGGGTAGCCCGGCGCTGGAGAAGCCGGCGCGGACGGTCGCGGCAGGGTGCCAGGACAGGTTGAAGGGCATCGTGAAGGTCCCGACGTTGGCCGCGGGAAGCTCCCGGCCCTCGATCTCCAGGGGCAGGGGACCGCGGGCGGGCGGGGGGTCATAGGGCACGGTGGGGGTGAGCAGCAGGTCGTAGTCGCCGAAGGTGCGGGCGCACCATCGGTTCAGCTCCTCCCGGCGGGTCTTCATGTGGCCCCAGAGCTGGGGCGTCATGTGCCGGCCGGCCTTGACGCCCCGCAGGAATCCGCGTCCGAAGTCGTTCTCGCGCTCCGGCAGCAGGACTTCGAGCTTCGAGAGCAGCTCGAAGGCGCCGGAGAGACCCCAGTCGCGGCCCGGCTCCGGAGGCCCTCCCGCGATCGGCTCCACCCGATGGCCGAGCTGCTCGAACACCCGCACCGCCTCGGCGACCACCTGCGCCACGTCGGACTGCACGACCCCGTATCCGAGGTCCGGCGAGAAGGCGATCCGCAGGGCGTCGGGCAGCCCGTCCAGTCGGTCGCGGTAGCGGAAGCCGGGATGGGGCAGGGAGTTGGGATCGAGCGGATGGTCGCCCACCACCGAGTCGAGGTGGATGGCGGCGTCCTCCACGGTGCGGGTCAACGGCCCGTGGACCGCGGTGTCGTCCATCACCCAGGTCTTCTCCGGGCCGTTCGGAATCCGCCCGTAGCTCGGCTTGAGGCCGAAGCAGCCGGTGAAGGAGGCGGGGATGCGCACCGATCCGCCGCCGTCGCTGGCGGTGGCGAGGGGGACGATGCCGCCGGCGATGGCCGCCGAAGAGCCTCCGCTCGAGCCGCCCGGCGTCCGCTCGACGTTCCAGGGGTTGGAGGTGGGGCCGAAGAGCAGGTTCTTCGTGATCGCCGTGTACCCGAACTCGGGGGCGTTCGTCTTGCCGACGACGATCGCGCCCGCGGCACGCAGCCGCTCCACCTGGAGGGAGTCGCGCTCGGCGAGGTTCTCCTTGAAGGGCACCGAGCCCATGCTCGTGACGAGCCCCGCGACGTCCTCGAGATCCTTCACGCCGAGCGGGATGCCTTCCAGCGGACGCGCTGCTCCCGAGGCGATGCGCCGGTCCGCGGCCTCGGCGTCCTGCATCACCGCGTCCGCGTCCCGCAGCGCGACGAAGGCGTTGATTCGCTGGTGGGTCTTCTCGATGCGGGTCAGCGTGGTCTGCATCAGCTCGGTGGCGCTCACCTGCTCGCTGCGGAGCAGCTCGCAGAGCTCGGAGAGGGGGCGGTGGAGCAGATCGGTCATGGGGGCCTCCGGCGGGTTCGTCGAGCATAACGCCCCACCTGCGGAGTTCGCCCGGCGGATCAGGACGGGCCGCCCGAGCCCGGCAGCTCCGCGAGAAACGCCGTGAGAGCGTCCAGGAACGCCTGGGGTCGATCCAGGTGCACGTGATGACCGGCTCCCTCGACGACCACCGTCCGCACATGGGGAATCTCCGCCGCCATCTCGGCGGCCCCTTCGGCGGTCTGCATCGGGCTCTCGGCGCCGCGCACGAGCAGGGTCGGACACGCGATGCGCGAGAGGTCGGGCCGCGGTCGTGGCGGCAGGCTGAACCAGCGCGGATCGAACTTGAACCCGAAGCGTCCGCCGGGCTCCTGGCGTACGGAGTGCGCGGCGATGTGTCGGCGAAGCTCCTCGCTCGCCTGGTCGGAGGCGGGCAGGAAGCGATAGCGCGCGATCGCCTCTTCCCGGGTCGCGTAGGTTCGACGCAGGCTGAGGGCCAGCCGCGTGCTGCGCCGCGATCGCCGGGAGGCGCCGCGGGCCACGTCCACCGCGACGAGCGCGCGCACGTCGCGGTGGCGCGCCGCGTGGTCGATGGCGACCCCGCCGCCCATGGAGTGGCCCACCAGCACGACCCGCGGCCGGCCCAGGTGGGTGAGCAGCGCTTCCAGGTCCTCCGAGAAGGCGCCTGCGCGGATCTCCTCGGGATGGTCCGAATCGCCGTGCCCGCGGAAGTCGAGCGCGACGACGTGGAAGTCCCGGGCGAGGCGGGGTGCCACGTGGTCCCACCAGTGGCTGTTGGCGCCGCCCCCGTGAAGCAGCACCACGATGGGACCTTCCAGGTCGCCCCAGTGCTGCGCGTGCAGCTGCACGCCGCCGAGGCTGCCGGTGGTGAACCGTTCGGAACGCGCCGTCATCGGCGCGCGACCGTAGCAGGGGCGACTCCTGCGCCCTTCGAGATCGGGCCGGAGAAGGCGTGAAACGCCGGTTCTCGGGACACGCATCTGCCGCGCGACGCCCTCCGCGAGCGTCTGCCGCAGTGCCGGATCCGAAAAAAGTGCCGAATTCGGCCCCTCCAGCCCATTTTGCGCCGCTTTGCCCTTTGACTCCGAGATCGAAAGTCTTATGATCGGCGCACTCGAACGCGTGAATTTGCGTGTTTGGGGGGGTGTCCGGGGGGATTGCGGCACTTCGCCGAAATTTCGTTCCGGCGGCGGTTCCCGCAGCAACGGGAGCTCCGAGTCCATTTCCTGCTCCTGCAGCGTCAGGGGCAACCAGGGGGGAGAGAGTAGAAATGGCAGCCAAGAAGAAGGCCAAGAAGGGCAAGCCCGCCGAGCTGATCATCTCCAAGTCTCGCACCAAGGCAGCGGTCAAGAAGTGCAACGTCGGCTCCGAGTTCTACGGAGCGCTCGACGCGGCGGTTCGCGACATGATCAAGTCCGCCGAAGGGCGAGCAACTGGCAACAAGCGCAAGACGCTGAAGGCCGTCGACCTCTAGACGTCCGTCCGGAGATCACGTTCCAGCCCTGGCTACCCACTCCGGAAGCCCTCCGAAACCCCTCTCATCCCGCCGCGCTCGTGCTCCATCCGCCGGAAGAGCCCCCAGCTCGAACGTCGGATCCGCGGGTTGCTGCGGGTGCAAGACCAGCCGTGGCGAGCAACGTCGGCGTGGCTGGGAGAGACCGAGAGGGGAGTCCTTCGGAGATCAAAGGGGGAGGGGTCGGCAGGGCACCGAGGGCCCGCCGGGAGTCATCCCGGTCGGGCCCTCACGTGCTTCTGGCGCCCGAGAAGCCGCGCCCGCGGCTCCCAAGAGGACGACGCTCAGCGTCGTCCTCGGGTTGCAAGTCAGCGCCCCAGCGGGGCGCTGACCGCTCAGACGTCAGCTTCCGGCGTCGGACGGCTCTTCGCTCTCGCTCTCGAATTCCGGCGCGGGCGGAGGACGGCGTCCCTCGAGGCTCGCGCCCACTCGGAACAGGCGCTCGAGACTCACCCGCCGCAGGGTGTCGGTGAGGCCGATCCCGTTCTGTGTGGCGATGTGCTCCAGGCCCCGGCTGACGACGGCGGCGACGACTTCGATCGCCTGGGGCAGGGTGTCGGCGTCGCCGAGCGGCATGCGGTCGGCGACCGCCACCCGATTGGCCGTGGCCACGAACGCGTAGAAGAAGCCGCGGCGCTCCCGTTCGTCGAGCTCGGCCGCCGCCCGGAAGACCGAGTGCACCTCGCTCAGGGTCGCCGGCAGCTCGGGCAGGAACACCGGGAGCGACCACGCGTCCACGTCGAGGGGGTCGTCTCCTTCCCGAATCTCGTCGCGCTCGCTGGGACGCACGTAGCCGTAGATCCGCATCGCCTCGTCCCAGGACGGGAAGCCGAGATCCTCGAGGCGCCCGGTCCGCCAGCGAAGGGCCCACTCCTGGAGGTCGCTCTCCAGCTCCCAGATCACGCCCTGCATCATGCGGAAGTAGAGCCAGTAGTCCTCCTGGAAGAGCACGCGCAGCAGCTTCATCACGTCGTCCAGGTCGTCCCCCGGCTGCCGCGCCACCAGGTAGAACTGTCCTTCCAGGGTCCGTGCGCCGTCCGGCGGTTGCCATTCCTCGTCCTTCGGGTCGAGCAGGACGTGCACCCGATCGCGCAGCACCAGCACGACGAGCTCCGGGTCTACGGAGCGCGCGGTGCGCAGCAACGTCTCGTCGCCCGCCTCGGCGAGCGCCGCGAGCCACGTCCGCAGGCTCTCCGGCGCCGGCACGAGCCCGTTCCAGCCGTCCAGATCGAGGCTCGTGACGAGCTGGGCGGGCGTCGCGTGCTCGAGGATCCAGCTCGCGTCCCACAGGCCGATCGCCTTGGCGGTGAAGCACAGCTCCGCCTCGGGGAGCAGGGGGATGAGCTCCTCCGGCGCCGGGGCCAGCTCCAGGAGCTTCGGCCGTAGCGCCAGCGGCGCGCTGCACACGAGCCCCACCTGGTCCTCCAGGGAGAGGGCCGCCACGGCTTCCTCGGCGGCGCGCTTGTCCTGGCGGGCGAGCTGGAGGATCCGGCGCGGCTCGGGGATGATCGAGGACGGTACGTCCATCGCAGCGCAAGCTAGCAGGCCGGCCCGGAATCTGCGGAGTCGTCGGCGGGGCGGGGCGCCCGTCCCGTGGTCGCTATCGTCCCGACCGTGCCGACCCTGGAAGACATCGAGAAGAGCCTCGACCGCTACCAGCCGAGCCTGGTCGGGGGAGAGGACCTCGCCCGGGCGGCGGTCGCGATGATCCTCCGCGAGCGCGACGCGCGGCCCGAGGTGCTCTTCATCGAGCGGGCCCGGCGCAAGGGAGATCCCTGGTCGGGCCACATGGCGTTCCCGGGCGGACGCATGGAGCCCTCGGACGCGGGGACGCGCCACGCCGCCGAGCGGGAGACCCTGGAGGAGGTCGGCCTCTCGCTCGCGGACGCCACCCATCTCGGAAGGCTCGACGATCTCCAGGGGTACTCCCAGCGCTCCCGCGGCATGGTCGTCTCCGCCCACGTGTACTGGCTTCCCGAGCCGGGCCGGATCGTCACGAACCGCGAGGTCCAGCAGGCGTTCTGGTTTCCCGTCGCGTCGCTGCTGGACAGCGAGCGGCACGTCACCTATCCCCACGCCACCTACGAGGGCCGGCAGCTGCCGGGGATCCTGGTGGGCGAGCCCGACCGCCACATCGTGTGGGGCCTCACCTACCGCTTTCTCGACCTCTTCTTCTCCATCGTCGGAAGGCCCCTGCCGGACAAGTGGACGGACGCGCGCTGAGGCGCGAAGAGGACGGCATGAACGAGACCGCCAGGCCGGGCACGAGAGAGACCCCCATCGGGGACGAGATGCTGGACAGCTACTGGCAGAACGGCTTCGTCGTCGTTCCCGGTCTCGTGCCCCAGGCCGACCTCGACCGCTGGCTGGCGCGGCTCGGGGACATCGTGGAGGGCCGGGTCGAGCCCGCGGAGGGCATGCTCGTGATGCGCGACGTGATGGTCGCGAAGGGGGCCGTCCGCCCGGGCTCGCCGCTGGAGGCGGTCGCGAAGATCCAGGACTACGAGAAGGACCCCGTCCTGGATTCCTACACCACCCACGAGCGCGTGCTCGACTGCGTGGAGCGCATCGTCGGACGCGACGTCCAGACCGTCCACACGATGCTCATCAACAAGCCCCCCAACGTCGACGGCCGCCACCCGTTGCACCAGGACCTGCTCTACTTCCCGTTCCGTCCTGCGGATCGCATCGTCGCGAGCTGGACGGCCCTCGAGCGGGTCAGCCAGGAGAACGGCTGCCTGGTGGCGATTCCCGGCTCGCATCGCGGTGAGCTGCTGGCCCACGGCAATCCGGACTGGGAGTACGTGAACGGCGGCTACTTCGGGGTGCGCGAGGTGGGCGATGCCCTGGAACGGCGCGTCCACCTGGAGATGGAGCCGGGCGACACGGTCTTCTTCCACCCGGTCCTGCTCCACGGCTCGGGGCGCAACCGCACCCAGGGCTTCCGCCGCGCGATCTCCGCGCACTACACGGCCCTCGACGTGGAGTGGGCCTGGACGACGGACCGGACCTTCGACCGCCGCCGCTACCGGATCGTGCGAGGCGCGCGGGCCGGCGAGCTGTGGGACGGGCCGCGACGCTCCAGCGGGGCCGTCGATCCGCTCGACTACATCCTGGCGGGCGATCCGCGCAGGCGGTCCTGACGGGCTGCGGCGCGGTCACGCGGGCAGGGCGGCGACCACCTCTTCCAGCTCGCTCGCGCTGCGGTGGAAGATCGGCAGGTCCACCCGGCTGTAGCGAACCCGGCGGTCGGCTCCGACCAGCACGAGCGCCCGCTTGGCCATGCCGAGCAGGTTGAGGGCGCCGTAGCTCCGGCAGACGCTCTTGTCCTCGTCGGACAGCAGCGGAAACGAGAGCCCGTGCTTCTCGGCGAAGCGGCGGTGGGAGTCCAGGCTTTGGGGGTTGATGCCGAGCACGTCCACCCCGAGGTCCTGGAACACGCCGAGGTGGTCTCGGTAGTCGCAGAGCTGCTTCGTACATACCGGAGTGTCGTCTCCGGGATAGAAGACGAGCAACACGCTCCGGTCGCGGCAGCGCGAGGAGAGGGTCACCTCTCCCTGGGTGGAGACCAGCGTGAAATCCGGTGCCAGCTCTCCGACGGCGGGCGGGCGTGCCAACGGTGTCCCCCTCCTTTCGAGGCCAGCAGGTCGTCGACGAAGTCTTCGATCTCCTGGGCGGCCTCGTTGTCCCGAGCCATGGTCGCGTCGAGGTGTGCGTAGCCCTCGAGGACGACGACGCGCTGGTCCTCGACGGGGGTGGCGATGGACGAAAGGTAGCGCTCGAAGCTCCGAGGCTCCGGGGCGAGACCGTTCGAGCCGCCGATGGCCAGCACCGGCACGTCGACGTTCGCATTCTGGGTGATGACCAGCGGACCCTCCGTTCCGTCCCGCGCCACGGACTCCGCCACCAGCGCGCTCGAGTCGTTGCCGTACTCGAAGTCGAGGCTCACCCGGCGGTCGACGAAGTACCACTCGAAGCCGTTGGCCTTGCCGAACTGCGTGAGCAGGAAGTCCTGAAGGCTCGAGACCTCGCGCTCCACGCCGTTGGTCTTCGGGAAGGGGTCGCTCGGAAGCGAGGGCGGTCCGTTGTCGACGATCGCACAGCCGGGGCTCACGGTGGGATCGACACAGGTCTCGTCCACCTCGTCGTAGTCGATCCAGGTGCGCAGTCCCGAGCCGTCGTTCGCGGGCCCGGCCAGGTAGAAGGGAAGCAGCCCCGCCCCGCCGGGCAGGAACGTGTTCGGACCGTTGTCGCTGAATCCGATCGAGGCGCGGAAGGCGCTGATGGGCGAGAAGTCGTCGTCGAGGAAGAAGCCCGTCACCGCCTCGTTGGTGGCCGGTGCGCCGAGCAGCAGCGAGACGAGCCCGGTCCCGAAGGTGGGAGTGCGCTGGATGAGGGACGGCTCGTCGGGCATGAAGTGGCCCGCGATGGCGGCGACCTCGCCGGAGTTGCCGAGACCCAGCAGCGGAATGCCGCTGAAGTCCTCGAGGAAGGCCGGCACATTGAACTCGGCGATCCCGCGGATCCACAGCTCGTAGGCCGAGAGCGACGGCTTCGACAGCTGGCCCGGGCCGATCCCGCCCCCTTCGAGCAGGACGAGTCCGTCGAGGTAGTCGTAGCCCGCGTCCACGACGTCGGGGTCGGGATCGAAGTCGTACGCCGCGAAGACCGTCGCCCAGCTCGTACCCTGGGAGTGTCCGCCCATCAGCACCAGCCCGTGCTCGCCGACCAGCCGGCGGGCCTTCTCGGCCAGCAGCTTCCAGTCGCGCGCATAGGTGTCGATGCCCCAGTAGGCGAAGAAGGCGCGCACGTCGTCCTGCTGCAGGTTGATGGACGTCCGGCTCACGCCGAACCGATCGACGAGGGGCAGCTGCGGGTCGAGCTCGCCGTCGAGGTCGACGTCCTTGTCCTCGGGGCCGGGGAAGTTTCCGAGCGGCGGCAGGTCGAGGTCCGGGAAGTAGAACTGCGCGCCCTCGAAGATCGGACAGCCCGGGTCCGGCGGGGTGCGCTCGCACAGGGGATCGCGGGCGCCTTCCACCGCGTGCAGGGCACCGAGCCGGTCCTCGAGCTGGTTGGGCCGGCGGTCCACCGCCCACACCTCGAGGTCGCCCCGGAAGCGCAGGGCGAGCTGGCGGGCCAGCGGGTCGAAGGTCGTGCCCCCACCCAGGAAGCCGGGGATCAGGATGAGCACCGCCCTCGGGTGTCGGCCCCTGGGAACGCGCGTCCGGGTGCGGATGTACGACACCTTGTTGAGGTCCGGATCGGGGCCGAGCAGGCGCACCACCGGGTGGTCGGGGCCGAGCACCACCTCCTCGGGCATGCCCGAGCCGGGCGTGTGCGGCTCGACGTAGCCCGGCATCTCCACCACCTCCTGGCTGAGCCAGCGGTCGGGATCGGCGGCCGGCGGCAGGCCGGGGGGCGGAGCGCACTCCCGCATGCTGAAACCGGTGCCCGCAAGCAGGACCATCGCGACCAGGCTGAGCAGGCTGCGCCTCGACATCATCGATTCCCTCCTTCCGGCCGGCGGCCGGGCTGAAGGCAGGTGGTTGCACCGGCGGGCAAATGTCAGCCCAGCCGCTCGGCGAGCCGGCCATCCCGCGGGGGCGGGTCCTCCCGAAAGCCGGGGCAAGCGAGCACGGGCAGCGGCGGATACCGGAGGAAGGTCGGGTCCCGGTCGGCGCGCCTGCAGCGCAGGAACCCGGCGCCCCGGGCGCTTCGTTGCACCTGGGCGAAGCGACAACGCCCGCAAAGCCCCGGATCGATCTCCATCGGGCGATTCTAACCGGTCCCGCGCGCCGCGATCGCGGGCCTACAATCGGGCGCCATGGCCGGAATCCGAACTGCTCTCGCGCGTCTGGGACGGGTGCTCGAGCTGACCGAAGAGCTGCTGCACGAGGCGACGGGTCGTGGCCCCGACGCGGCGACCTTCGAGCGGCATCGGGCGTTTCGCTGGGAGACCGCGCGCGGACCGGGTCGGCTCCTGCCCATCGAGTCGCCCGCGCGCTTCTCGCTGGACGACCTGATCGGCGTCGATCGGGCCGTCGCGCGGCTGGTCGCGAACGTGGAGCAATTCGTCCGCGGGCTCCCGGCCAACAACGTGCTGCTCTACGGCGAGCGGGGCACCGGCAAGTCGTCCGCGGTCAAGGGGGTGCTCGAGCGCTTCGCGGATCGCGGCCTGCGCCTCGTCGAGGTGCAGCGAGAGGACCTCGTCCACCTTCCCCGGGTGCTGGAAGCCCTGCGGGCCGACGGCGGTCGCCATCGCTTCCTCGTCTTCTGTGACGACCTGTCCTTCGCGAGCGGCGAGGCGGGCTACCGCGAGCTGAAGGCGGCCCTGGAAGGAAGCCTCGAGGCGCCGCCCGAGAACGTCCGCATCGTGGCGACGAGCAATCGCCGTCACCTGGTTCCCGAATCCATGGCCGACAATCGTGCGGCGCGGCTCGATGAGGACGGCGAGCTCCACCTCGGCGAGGCGCTCGAGGAGCGTCTGGCCCTGTCGGACCGCTTCGGGCTCACCATCGGCTTCTACAACTTCGACCAGCCGACCTATCTCACGATCGTCGAGCACTACCTGAAGCAGGCGGGCTTCGCGTGGAGCGACGCCGTGCGCGAGGAGGCCCTGCGTTGGACGGTGGTTCGGGCCACCCGTTCGGGGCGGGCCGCCAGGCAGTTCGTCGACGACTACGTGGGCCGGGCGCGGCTGCGCGACTGAATCGGGCACGGCTGCGCGACTGAATCGGGCTCGGCTGCGCGACTGAAGCTCAGCCGCAGACGTCGGTCAGCACACGTACCGCGTTGGTGCCGAGGAGCTGCGAGATCACCTCGGGATCCTGCCCGCGATCGAGCAGCCCCTGGGTGACGAGGGGATAGCAGCGCACGTCGCCCATGCCCTCGACGGGCACGATGAAGCCGTCGTAGTCCGAGCCCAGCGCCACCGCGTGGGGTCCCGCCACTTCGAGGGCGTGCTCGACGTGATCGAGGAAGGCCTCGATCCCGCCCCCGCCGAGGAAGTCGCGACCCGCCGCGATTCCGACGACGCCTCCGCCCTGTCCGATCAGCTCGAGCTGCCGGTCGGTCAGGTTCCGCGGGTGATCGTGCAGCGCCCGGCAGGCGGTGTGGCTCACCACGCAGGGCCGCCGCATGGCGAACAGGGCGTCCCACACCCCGGCGGCGTTCAGATGGGCGAGGTCGACCACGACGCCGAGTCGCTCCAGCTCGCCGATGAGCTCGCGCCCGAAGTCGGTGAGCCCCTTGCCGTAGAAGGCCGAAACCGTCATCGGGTAGCCGGCGGCCGTCGCTTGGAAGTGCACCAGACCGACCATGCGCAGGCCCCGCTCGTAGAGGGGCGGCAGGTTCGAGAGGTCGCCCTCGAGCCCCTGCGCGCCCTCGAGCCCGGCGAAGGCGACGAAGCGTCCCCGCTCGACCTCCGGGGCGATGTCGCTTCCGCGCCGGGCGAAGAACACGCGCTCCGGCTCGGCCTCGTCCATCTCGGCCAGCAGATCCAGGGTCGCGAGGGTCTGGGAGATCCCGTGGTCCGGCTCCCACCAGGCGAGGGTGCGTAGAGGCCACGTGAGCTCGTCCCGTACCTCGGCGGGGTCGATGACGAGGCCCATGACCGCGGCGTCGAGCCCGCCCTGTGCGGCCCGGGGCAGATCGAAGTGGTAGCCGAAGGGGCGGCCGGGAATGCGGTTCTCGTGGCGCTGGAAGGGGTCGTAGCCGAACAGTCGGCGCCACAGCAGGGTGTCGATGTGCAGGTCGACGACGAGGCTCCGCCGGTGGAGGTCGAACGCCTCCTCGGACACCGCCGCCAGGGGAGGCACCCAGCCGCAGCCGCTCACCCAGAGCGCGCCGCCGAGGGACGCCTGCAGGAAGCGGCGGCGGGAGATGCGGCTCATCGCGCGATGATAGCGGCCGAGCTCGTCGATCCGGGCTCGCCGCGCAACGGACGGGCTTGGCCGCGCTACTGCACAGCGAGCATCGGCGAGGTCGGCAATGCTCGCCATCCGCAACGCCTGGCCGGGCCTGCGGCACGCGGGAAGCGCGCTGGATGACGGATTGGGGCTAGATGACGCCCAGCTCGCGGCCCACCTTGGCGAGGGCGGTGAGCGCGCGCTCCAGGTGCTCCCGCTTGTGGGTCGCCATGTAGGAGGTCCGGATCAGGGCCTGGCCGTCCGGGACCGCCGGCGCCACGATCGGGTTCGCGAAGACACCCTCCTCTCCCAGGCGCTTCGCCATCATGAAGGTCGTCAGGTCCTCGCCGACGACGAGCGGGATCACCGGTGACTGGCTGTGGCCGGTGTCGAAGCCCAGGTTCTGCAGCTCCCGCTTCATGAAGTCGGTGTTCTCCCACAGCTGCTTGCGGCGGTCGGGCTCGCGCTCGACGATCTCGAGTGCCTTCAGGACGGCCGCCGCCGAGCCCGGGGGCAGGGCCGCCGAGAAGATCTGCGAGCGGGCGTGGTGGCGGATGTAGTCCACCACGTAGGCCTCGCCGGCGATGAAGCCGCCCACCGTGGCCAGGGACTTGGAGAACGTGCCCATCACGAGGTCCGTCTCGTGCTCCAGCCCGAAGTGCTCGGCGGTGCCGCGTCCGTTCTCGCCGAAGACGCCGAGGCCGTGGGCGTCGTCCACGATCAGGCGGGCGTCGTGCTTCTTCTTCAGCGCGACGATCTCGGGCAGGTTGGCGAGATCCCCCTCCATCGAGAAGACGCCGTCCACGACGATGAGCTTCCCCTTGTTGGCGCTGACCCGGCCGAGCTTCGCGTCCAGGTCCGCCATGTCGTTGTGGCGGAACTTGAGCGAGCGGCCGAAGCCGAGGCGCACCCCGTCGATGATCGAGGCGTGGTCCAGGCGATCGAGCAGGGCCACGTCGTGCCGGCCCAGCAGGCACGAGAGCACGCCGAGGTTCACCTGGTAGCCCGTGGAGAACGTGATGGCAGCCTCGGCCTTCATGAAGGAGGCCAGGCGCTCGTCGAGCTCCACGTGGATGTCGAGGGTGCCGTTGAGCAGGCGCGAGCCCGCGCACCCGGTGCCGTACTTCAGGACCGCATCGGCGGCCGCCTGCTTCACCTCGGGGTGACTCGTCAGGCCCAGGTAGTTGTTCGACCCCAGCATGATGACCTTCTCGCCGTCGATGGTGACGACCGGGTCCTGGGGCGAAGAGATCCGCCGGAAGTAGGGGTAGAGGGACTCGCTCCGCAGCTCCCTGGCAAGCGAGTAGTCGGCGCACTTCTGAAGGACGTCCAAGATTCACTCCTCCTGACAGCTCGACCCGAAAATCTTACACCCGTCCCGAGCGTCTCCGGATGACCAGTCTTCTCGGATGCACGGATGGGGTTTGGGTGGGCGGTCCAGCAGCGACGTACCGGGGGATGGGACTCGCGCACGGCATCGAGGGGACGGCAGGGTACCGCAGCCCCCCGCGTTCGGCGCTCGCCTTCTTTCCCCCAGGGAAATCCTCCCACCCGGCTCCCGCTCCGGCTCCTCCGGCTCGGATCCCCGAGACCTTTCGGCCGTCATCGGCGTCCGCTGCCGGTTCCTGAAGTTCGGGTGCTCTAGAGCCCATCTCACGAACCCCGACCGAGCCAGGCGAGCGAGTTCGGTCCGAGATCGAGACGCGAAGGCGAAGGCGTAGTGTCGCTACGGCGAGGTTTCGTAACGATGAGATCGGGGCGAAGACGCCGCCTGGCGACCGAGCGGGTTCGTGAGATGGGCTCTAACCTCCCGCGCGATGCCTGCCGATGCCCGTCGCATGTCCTGCCGGTTCCTGGCACTGCTGCTCGGGCTCGTCCTGACGGGCCTCCCGGCCGGGGCGGTCCCCGCCGCCGAGGCCGCGCCGCCCCAGGAAGTCGCCCCCTCGGCCGACCCGGCGACCGCGCCTTCGGCCGACCCGGCGACCGGTGATTCGGCCGACCCGGCGACCGGTGATTCGGCCGACCCGGCGACCCAAGCCGAGGAGCCCGACCCTCTGTTCGACGACGACGAGTCGGACGGGTTCGACGACGAGTTTGCCGCCCACCCCGCGGGCTTCCCCGATCCCCTCGAAGAGACCAACCGGGGGGTCCAGCGCTTCAACAGCTTCATGGACAAATGGCTCCTCGACCCCGTCACCCGGGCGTACGGGTACATCTTCCCGAACCCGGTGAAGCAGTCGATCCGGAACTTCTTCTCGAACCTGGGCGAGCCGGCGACGACGGTGAACGACATCCTCCAGCTCGAGTGGAAGGACGCCGGCGTGTCGCTCTCGCGCCTGGTGGTCAACTCGACGGTGGGCCTGGGCGGGCTCTTCGATCCCGCCGCACATATCGGGCTGCCCTACCACCGCTCGGACTTCGGCCAGACCCTGGCCCTCGCCGGGACGCCGAGCGGCGTGTACCTGATGCTCCCGCTGGCCGGTCCGAACAATGTCCGGGACGGCTTCGGTGTGCTGGCGGACGTCACCATGCACCCGCTCACCTGGTTCCTGGGACCGACGAACTTCCTGATGTACGGGATCTACGGGGGCGGCCAGGGGCTGTCCATCCGGGAGGAGAACATCGAGAACCTGGACGCCCTGCGCGAGGGCTCGGTGGACTACTACGCGGCCCTGCGCAACGCCTACTACCAGAACCGCATGGCGGCTATCTGGTCGCGTCGCGAGGATCGGCGGGACGACTGGGCGGGGGACTGAGCGGCCCGCTGCCAGGCTCAGCTCTTGGTGGCGCTGTTCTCGAGCTCCTGGACCTTCTTGGAGATGGTCGAGATCAGGCTCTCGAAGCCCTCGCGCTTGAGAACCGACGAGTACTCGGAGCGTCGCAGGGCGAGCTCGCTGACGGTTCCGTTCAGATAGATGTCGATGATGCGCCACTTGCCGTCGACGTCGCGCAGCCGGTAGTTGAGCTGGACGTCCTCGTCGCCGGGACGGACGAGGCGCGTGCGCACGACCCGGGTGTCCCGGATGGCAGGCTCCTCGCCGAGGGTCTCGAAGGACTCTCCCGAGTAGCCCGTGAACTGTCCCGCGTAGTTGGCCGTGATGTGCTGCGCGAACAGCTCGAGCCAGCGCTTCTGGTCCGCTTCGGGCAGCTCCTTCCAGTGCCGTCCCACGGACTTGGACGCCATGAAGGGCAGGTCGAAGGTCTCCTGCACGACGGGGTTCAGGTAGTCGAACCGGCCGTTGTAGCCGAGCTTGTCGGCCCGACGCATGATCTCGAGCAGTGCCGCGTGCAGCTTCTCCACCGAGGGGGTGGCCAAGGGGGCGTTCTTGTCGGCGGCTGCGTTCGGGGCGGGCGCCTCGGCGCGCGTCGCCGGCGGGCTCGCCACTTCGTCGTCCTGGGCGAGTGCCGCGGGCACCATCGTCGCCGCGAGCAGCAGGACGAGAGGCAGGGAAAGACTGAGGCGGTCGATTCGAGTCAAGGAAGGCTCCTCGCGCACCGCGAGATACCGGGTGCCGTTGGTGATCGCTTCGGGGCTTCTGCGGGACCCGCTCGGGAGGGATCCCGACCCCGGTGCGCTTTGCGGGGGAGGGCCGGCAGTGTAGCTCAGGGACCTCCGCGAATCTCCCGACTGGTGCGGGGTTCCGGTGTGGCGGATCCTGCCGTCTCCGGAGCGGCGATCTGCTAACGATTTCGGGCACTCGGGCGCGGGGCCTGCCCATCGCGTCGTGCTGGATTCGGCTCACCCGGGGGGCGCAGGGCTACGAACGCTCCGGCGGGCGGGGGTCTTCCCGAGGTGGAACGGTCCATCGAGATCTGGCTCGAGCGCGTCCTTCCGAGCTGGGTGGATGCGGTGCGGCGGCGCAGCCTGCAGATCGTCGTCGCCGCCGGGCTGGCGACGGTCGTGGCCGGTGCCTGGGCGGCCACCCACCTGAAGGTGGACACCGACGAAGACTCCCTCTTCGCCGCCACCCTTCCCCATCGCGTCATCGAGATCGAGTACAAGAAGACCTTCCCCAACCTCTACGAGAACATCGTCATCCTCGTCGACGCTCGCAGCGAGGAGCAGGCCCAACAGGCCGCCACGGCCCTCGCCGAGAAGCTCGAGGCGTCCCCCGAGCTGTTCAGCGAGGTGTACCTGCCGCAGAACGAGTTCTTCGAGGAGCACGCGCTCCTCTACATGGACACCGAGGAGCTGCAGGACTTCGCGGATCGGCTGGCGCGGGTACAGCCCTACCTGGCGAGCCTGGCGCGGGACGGGACGTTGCGCGGGCTGGCGATGATGCTGGCGCGCGGGGTGCGGGCCCTGCGCGACGGTGACGTGGGCGAGGCGAACCTCGAGCCCATGCTCGAGCGAATGGACGCAGCCCTCGAGGCCCGGCTCGCGGGCGAGCCCTACCACCTCTCGTGGGCGGAGGTGGTGGCGGGACGTCCCCTGGACGGCGAGAAGCGCCGTCTGATCCTCGCCCAGCCGATCCGCGACTTCGGCGAGGTGGTGGCGGCGGAGAAGCCGCTCTCCGCGGTACACCGGTTCGCCCGGGAGCTCGGGCTGACCGAGGAGAACGGCGTCAGCGTCCGCATGACCGGAGACGTCGCCCTCGCCTACGAGGAGATGGAGCTGGTCGACACCCAGGCCCGAGCCGCCGGTCTCGCGTCCTTTGTGATGGTGGCGGGGCTCTTGCTGGTGGCGCTGCGCTCGGTTCGCCTGGTGCTGGCGGCCCTGGTGACGCTGGTGGTGGGGCTCGTGCTCACCGCCGCCTTCGCGGCCGTCGCCGTCGGCCACCTGAACCTGCTCTCCATCGCGTTCGCGGTGCTCTTCATCGGGCTCGGGATCGACTTCGGCGTGCATCTCTGCATGGGCTACCAGGAAGCTCTCGCCGAGGGACGCGATCACCCCGCCGCGCTCCGGCAGGCATCCGCCCGCGTGGGCAGCTCGCTGGTGCTGTGCGCCGTCACCACCGCCATCGGGTTCTACGCCTTCATTCCGACGGACTTCTCCGGCGTGGCCGAGCTGGGGCTCATCTCCGGCACCGGCATGTTCGTGAGCCTCTTCTGCACCTTCACCCTGCTGCCCGCGCTGCTCTCCCTGGGCGTGCGGGAAGGCGAGGCCCGGAAGGCCGCCCGGCGCGCCCGGGTGAACCTCGTCCCGAGCTTTCCCACCCGCTACCCGGGGGCCATCGGCTGGGGGGCGCTGGTGCTCACCGTGGGCGCGCTGTTCCTGCTGCCGGAGGCGCACTTCGAGCGCAATCCCCTGCTGGTGCGCGATCCGTCGGCCGAGTCGGTGCAGGCCTTCGAAGAGCTGCTCTCCCAGTCGCACACCTCACCCTGGAGCCTCAACGCCGTGCGCCCGGACCTCACCTCGGCCGAGAAGCTGGCTGCCGATCTCTCCCGGCTGCCCACCGTCGCGAACGCCTACACGGTGCAGAGCTACGTGCCCGCGGACCAGGGCGAGAAGCTCGAGATCATCGAGGACGTCGCCGCCTTCCTGGCGCCGCCTCCCAGCGCGGGCGGCGAGCCCCACCCGCCCACCCCCGAAGAGGCGATGCAGGCGCTGCGGGGATTCCAGCAAGAGCTCGCGCTCCTCATCCGTGAGGGACGAACCGGCAGCGGCGACCCGGTGCCCGCCGGCGCGCCGAGGGCCCTCGACTCCCTCGACCGCTTCCTCGACCAGCTCGAGGCGAAGCCGCCCGCCGAGCGCGAGGCCGACCTCCGCGTCCTCGAGCAGAGCCTGCTCGCGACCCTCTCGCGACAGCTCGACTTCCTGTCGCGCGCGGTCGCGGTCGATCCGGTCACCCTCGACGGCCTGCCCACCGGGCTCGTGGACCGGATGATCTCGGAGAGCGGCCAGGTGCGGGTGCAGATCTTCCCGCGCGAGGATCTCACGGACCCGGCGGCGCTGGAGCGCTTCGTCCAGTCGGTGCGCAGCGTCGCCCCGAAGGCCACCGGCAGCGCGATCTCGATCTATGCGGCGGCCCAGGAGGTGGTGAAGTCGCTGAAGCAGGCCTTCGCGGCGGCGATCCTCGCCATCTGTCTGCTCCTGCTGGTCATCTGGCGAACCCTGGGCGACACGCTGATGGTGCTGGCGCCGCTGGCGCTGGCCGGTCTGCTCACCTCCGCCGCCGCAGTGCTGTTGGGGGTGCCCTTCAACTTCGCCGACGTGATCGTGCTGCCCCTGCTGCTGGGCATCGGCGTCGATACCAGCATCCACCTGGTGCATCGCGCGCGCACCGCACCGCCGGGGAACGGGAGCCTGCTGCAGACCAGCACCGCGAACGCGGTCGTCTTCAGCGCGGCCACCACCATCGCCAGCTTCGGTAGCCTGGGCTTCGCGACCCATCGAGGCATGGCGAGCCTGGGACAGCTGCTGACCCTGGGCGTCGCCCTCACCCTGCTCTGCAACCTGGTGGTGCTGCCCGCCCTGCTCGAGCTGCGCGCCCGCCGCGCCCTGCGCAGCCGCACCGCTCCCTGACAGAGCCTTCAGCCCAGGCAAGAGCCTTCAGCCCAGGCAGAGAGCCTTCAGCCCAGGCAAGAGCCTTCAGCCCAGGCAGAGCCTTCAGCCCAGCAAGAGCCTTCAGCCCAGGCAAGAGCCTTCAGCCCAGGCAAGAGCCCTCAGCCGAGGCAAAAGTCGCAGACGGCCTTCGCGAAGCCCTTCGGGTTGTCCGTCATCACCGAGTGACCGGCCTGGGGGACGACGGCCAGCGTTCCGCTCGGCAGCACCTCGTCCACCATGCGATCGGCCACTTCGGGTGACATGATGTCCGAGGCCGCACCGCGCACGACGAGCGTCGGGCACGGTAGCTTCTCGAGGGCGGCCCACATCTGCTTCGCGTGCTCGGCCTCGCGGCTCTCCTGCTCGTCCGAGTCGAGCCGCGGGCCGCTCGCCCCGCGATAGGCCGTGTCCATCTTCAGCACGTAGCGGCCGTCCTCCCGGCGTCGCAGGCCGTTGCGAGCCATGCGCTTGATGGCCTCCGGGGTGGCGGCGGGATAGTTGTGGGCCAGCAGGTTCTCGTACTGGGCCACCGTCTCGAACGCGGGGTCGCGATGCTCGGCCACCTCCATGCGGATGCGGGTGGTGCCGCGCACGTCCAGCTCCGGGGCCGAGTCGACGATCACCAGCCCCGCCAGCTGCTCGGGATGACGCCCGGCGTAAAGCATCGAGACACGCCCGCCCAGGGAGTGCGCGACGAGCACCATGCGCTCGATGCCCAGCGCGTTCACCACCGCCTCGAGGTCGGCCACGTGGTGGGGGTAGTCGTAGCGGCTCTCGGGGTCCCAGTCCGAGTCGCCGTGACCCCGCAGGTCGAGGGCGATCACCCGGTAGTGCCCGGCGACCTGGGGCGCGAAGTCGTCCCAGATGTGCGCCTCGTTGCCGAAGCCGTGGATCAGGATCATGGGGACACCCTCGCGGCTCCACTCGAGGGCGTGCAGGCTGAGGCCGTCCGAGGCGGGAATGCGGATGGATCGGGGCTGCATGGCGCCATGCTACCAGCAATCCGTGTGGGCCCGACAGCGCGGCCGCTGGCCTCGCGCGGCTTTCGCCGATGCGGCTCGGGACACTATGCTGGCGACATGCCCGCCCCGCAGGCCGTGATCGAAGCCGTGGACGCGCGATTCGAGCAGACCCTGCGCGAGCTGGAGGCGTTGGCCCGCATCCCCAGCGTCTCCGCACCCGGATTCGATCCGGCGCAGGTGGTGCGCTCCGCCGAGGCGGTGGCCGATCTGCTTCGCGACCTCGGGCTCGAGGCCGTCGAGCTCCTGCGGATCGGGGACGCGCACCCCTACGTGGTGGGTGAGTGGCGCGGTGCGGGCCCCGCCGCGCCCACCCTCCTTCTCTATGCGCACCACGACGTGCAGCCGCCCGGACGCGAGAGCCACTGGCAGACCCCGCCCTTCGATCCCACGCGCAGGGCGGACGGCCGCATCTACGGGCGCGGCATCGTGGACGACAAGGCGGGGGTGCTGGTCTTCGTCGCCGCCATCCGGGCGTGGCTCGACGCCGGCGACGGACCGCCCGTCAACGCGAAGATCATCGTCGAAGGCGAGGAGGAGATCGGCTCCACCCACCTCGAAGCGTTCCTCGCCGCTCACCGCGAGCGGCTGGCCTGCGACGTGATGGTGCTGTCGGACACTGCGAACCTCGAGGCGGGGCTGCCCTCGATCACGACGAGTCTGCGCGGTCTGGTCAACGTGGACGTGAGCGTGCGCGCGCTCGACCATCCCCTGCACAGCGGCATGTGGGGCGGGCCCGTTCCGGACGCGGCCACCGCCCTGGCGGTGCTGCTCGGCCGGCTGTTCGACGAACGGGGCGAGCCCGCCGTCCCCGGTCTGCAGGACGACGTTCCCCCCGTGTCCGCGGCCCTGCGCGCGCAGCTCGCGGCGCTGCCCTGCGACGAGGCCGGCTTCCGGGCGGATGCGGGGCTCCTGCCTTCGGCGCGGCTCGCCGGGGACGCGGAGGCTCCGCTGTGGGAGCGCCTGTGGCGGCGTCCCGCCCTGGCCGTGACGGCGCTGGAAGGCCGCCCCCTGGCCGAGGCGGCGAACCAGCTGATGGATGTCGCGCGCGCGCGTGTGGGTCTGCGGCTGGCCCCCGGGCAGGACGCAGAGCGCGCCCGCGGCCTGCTCGCCGACTTCCTCCGGCAGGATCCGCCCTGGGGTGTGCGGGTGGACGTCGAGTCCGACACGGCGGTGCCGGGCTGGAGCACGCGACCCGAGGGCCCCGCCTTCGACGCGGCGCGCCGCGCGCTGGCCGCGGGCTTCGGGCGCGAGCCGGTGTGCATCGGGTGCGGCGGTTCGATCCCCTTCGTGGGGCCGTTCGCGTCGGTTCTCGGCGATGTTCCCGCCCTGCTGCTGGGGCTCGAGGATCCGATCTGCAACGCCCATGGCGAGAACGAGAGCCTGAACGTCGACGACTTCCGCAACGCCGTGCGTTCCGCCGCCCACCTGTTTGCGGAGCTCGAGGGCTTCCGGCACCGCTGAGCGTCGGCGCCTGCGCTACGTTGGCGCCTCCTCCCACGCCTCTGGAGGCTCCATGCCCGCGATCGAAACCACCCCCGCCCTCGTCCGGAAGGTGTACGCCGACGTCTCCCGCAGGCTGGAGATCGTTCGTGGCCGTCTCGAGCGGCCCCTGACCTACGCCGAGAAGATCCTCCTGGGCCACCTGGACGATCCCGCGAGCCAGGATCTCTCACCCGGCCACAGCTACCTCCAGCTGCGCCCGGACCGGGTCGCCATGCAGGACGCGACGGCCCAGATGGCGCTGCTCCAGTTCATGCAGTCGGGTCGGAACGAGACGGCGGTGCCCACCACCGTGCACTGCGACCACTTGATCCAGGCCTACCAGGGCGCGGCTGCGGACATGCAGACCGCCATGACCACCAACCACGAGGTCTACGAGTTCCTGCAGAGCAGCTCCGCGCGCTACGGCATCGGCTTCTGGGGGCCGGGTGCAGGCATCATCCACCAGGTGGTGCTCGAGAAGTACGCGTTTCCGGGTGGCATGATGCTGGGAACCGATTCGCACACGCCGAACGCCGGCGGCCTGGGCATGTTCGCGTGTGGCGTGGGCGGGGCCGACGCGGTGGACGTGATGGCCGGATTCCCGTGGGAGGTGCTGTACCCGAACCTGGTGGGCGTGCATCTGACGGGCTCCCTTTCGGGCTGGGCCTCGCCCAAGGACGTCATCCTGCGCGTGCTCGAGGAGCTCACCGTCAAGGGGGGAACGAACCGGGTCGTCGAGTACTTCGGCCCCGGCGTGACCTCCATCAGCTGTACGGGCAAGGGCACCATCACCAACATGGGTGCCGAGCTGGGCGCCACCACCTCGATCTTTCCGTTCGACGATCGCATGGCCACCTACCTGAAGGCGACGGAGCGGGAGGAGCTGGCGGATCTCGCCCGGGAGAACGAGCTGATGCTTTGCGCCGACCCCGAGGTGGTGCTCGAGCCGCGGCGCTTCTTCGACGTGGTGATCGAGATCGATCTCTCGGCGCTCGAGCCCTACCTGGTCGGACCCCACACCCCCGACCTCGCACGCCCGGTCTCGCGCGTCGCCTCCGAGGCGAAGGAGAAGGGCTACCCGCTGAAGCTCTCCTCGGCGTTGATCGGGAGCTGCACGAATTCCTCCTACGAGGACATGTCCCGGGCCGCCGACCTGGCGCGCCAGGCGAGCGCCAAGGGCCTGCGCTCGAAGACGGAGCTCCTGTGCTCCCCCGGCTCCGAGCAGATCCACCTGACCATCCAGCGCGACGGCCAGATGGAGGCGCTCGAGGCCATCGGTGCCACCGTGCTGGCCAACGCCTGCGGTCCCTGTATCGGGCAGTGGAAGCGGGACGACGTGGCCGACGGCCAGAAGAACTCGATCATCACGTCCTACAACCGCAACTTCCCCAAGCGCAACGACGGCAACGCCGCCACGCTGTGCTTCATCGGCAGCCCGGAGACGGTCGTCGCCTACGCGCTCGCGGGTACCCTCGACTTCAATCCGATCACGGACGAGCTGGAGGCTGCGGACGGGTCGCGCTTCGTGCTCAGCGCGCCTGCCCCGGCGCCGGAGATCCCCGAACGCGGCTTCGTGATCTCCTACCAGGGCTACCACGCGCCGCCGGACGACCCGGAGCAGGTGGACGTGAAGGTGGCGCCGGACAGCAAGCGCCTCCAGCTGCTGGAGCCCTTCCCGGCCTGGGACGGCCGGGACTTCGTGAAGCTTCCGCTGCTGCTCAAGGCCCAGGGCAAGTGCACCACCGACCACATCTCGATGGCCGGTCCCTGGCTGCGCTTCCGCGGCCACCTGGACAACATCAGCGACAACGCCTTCCTCGGCGCGGTCAACGCCTTCACGGGCAAGGCCGGCGAGGGCCTCGACCAGCTGTCCGGGGAGGCGGGCGTGTCCTTCCCGAAGGTGGCGCGGCACTACAAGGCCGAGGGCCTGCGCTGGGTGGTCGTCGGGGACGAGAACTACGGCGAGGGGAGCAGTCGCGAGCACGCCGCCATGTCACCGCGGCATCTGGGGGCGGCGGCGGTCATCGTGCGGAGCTTCGCCAGGATCCACGAATCGAACCTGAAGAAGCAGGGCATCCTGCCGCTGACCTTCGTGGACCCTTCGGACTACGACAAGGTGCAGGAGACCGACCGCGTGAGCGTCACCGGGCTCGCAGACCTGGCGCCCGGCCGCAACCTGAAGGTCACCCTGCATCACGCCGACGGGAGCGAGGACTCGTTCGAGGTGAAGCACACCCTGAACCGGGAGCAGATCGAGTGGTTCCGGGCCGGCTCGGCGCTGAATCTGCTGCGCGAGCAGGGCTGACCCGACTTGCCCGCGAAGACGCTGGTCGTCATCAACCCCCACAGCGCCGGCGGGGCGACGGGGCGGCGCTGGCGCGAGGTGGAGCCCCAGCTGCGCGCCACCCTGGGCGAGTTCGACGTCCAGCGCACCCTCGGCCGCCGCGACGCGGAGCGCATCGCACGGGACGCGGTGCGCGCAGGCGTGCAGCGGCTGGTGGTGGCGGGCGGCGACGGTACCACCAGCGAGGTGGTGAGCGGATTGCTCGCCGCGGGCGTCGCCCACGAGGCCCAGGTGGGCATCCTGCCCATGGGCACCGGCCGGGACCTGCCGCGCACCCTGGGCATCCCGGCCGACCTGCCGGCGGCCATCGAGGCGCTCGGCCGCGGCGCCACCCGAAGGCTCGACGCTTCACGGATCAGCTACCGCGATCCCTCCGGCGCCGAGCGCGTCGCCTGGTCCCTCAACGTCACGAGCTTCGGCCTCAGCGGGCTCACCGTCGAGCTGGTCGAGCGGGCGCCTCACTTCCTGGGCGGCAGCTTCGCGTTCCTGCTGGGTGCCCTCGGCAGCATCGCCCGCTACCGCTGCGCGCGGGTCGCCATCGCGGCGGACGGCGTGCCCGTGTTCGACGGCCCCCTGGTGCTCGCCGCCGCCGCCAACGGCCGCTACTTCGGCGGCGGCATGCACATCGCGCCCGACGCCCTGCCCGACGACGGCCTGCTCGATCTGGTCGTGGTCCGCGAGATGTCCAGGGCGGCGCTCGTCGCCGCCCTGCCCTCGCTCTACCGGGGCACCCATCTCTCGCACCCCGCCGTGTCCGTCCACCGCGCCGCACGCATCGAGGCCCGGTCCTCGTCCACCGCACCGGTCTGGATCGACGTGGACGGAGAGGGCCTCGGGACCCTGCCGCTCGGCATCGAGCTGCTGCCCAAGGCGGTCACGCTCTTCGGCGCCGGGCTACCGGGGGCCACCGCGGGCCGGTGAGCCTGTTCGGCGAGATTCGCGCCGCCGCTCGCGAGGTGGCGGCGCGCGCCCGCTTCGTCCACCTCGACGACGCCCGGGCCGGGGAGCTGGCCCGGGAGCTGGCACCCGGGCTCGAGGCGCCGGACGCCGACGATCCGGCCCACGTGCGCCTCGGGAGCGACGCCGAGACCCTCGCCTTCGTCGTGACCCTCGACGCGGTGAACTTCGGCTCGGGCTGGTTTCCGGTGCTGCGCAAGCCGGAGGGGCGATCCGGCTACTTCACCATCGCCACCGCGCTGCGGCGCCACTTCGAGCGCCACGGTGCCTGGAGCCCCGCGGAGCTCGCGCGGCTCACGCCCGGGACCTGCAGCCAGGTGTTCGGCCAGGACCCGGGCCACGCCGAGGTCGCGCAGCTGATGGCGCTGTTCGCCCGCTCCCTCGTCGACCTGGGCGGCTACCTGCAGAGCCGCTGCGGCGGCTCCTTCGAGGGGCTCGTCGCGCGCGCCGAAGGCCGAGCCGAGGGGCTCGTCCGGCTGCTCGCCGAGATGCCCCTCTACCGCGACGTCGCCCGATACGACGACCTCGAGGTGCCGTTCTACAAGCGCGGCCAGATCACGGTCGCCGACCTCGCGACGGCCTTCGGCGGCTGCGGCCCGGGTGCCTTCGCCGATCTCGACGATCTCACCATCTTCGCGGACAACCTCGTGCCCCACGTGCTGCGCTGCGAAGGGGTGCTCCGCTACGAGGCGTCCCTGGCCCGCCGGATCGACGCGGCGGAGCTGCTCGTCCCGGGGAGCCCCGAGGAGGTGGAGATCCGGGCCGTCGCCCTGCACGCCGTCGAGCGGATGGTCGTCCGGCTCGCCGGCGTGCCGTCGGCCACGGCGCGCGGGCTCGACCGGGTGCTCTGGAACCGTGGTCAGAGCCCGACCGTCAAGCGCAGGAACCGGCACCGGGCCCGCAGCGTCTTCTACTGAGCTCTGCGCGCCGCGGCCGGGTCTGCCGCAGGGGCCCACTGAGAGCCGCGCCGCGCTCGAATTGACCGCGACAGGCACTCTGTCCTACCCTGCGCCGCCCGCCGGCTCTCTCCCCCGAGGGCCAGCCTTCGGCCGCAGACCAGTTCGCGCCGTGCCCTGCCGCCCTGCACCAGTGAGGTCCTGCCATGCTTGCTCTCGACGAGATCGAATCCGGTCTGTTCGTGACCCACAAGAACACCGGCTTGCGCTACAGCGTGGTCGAGATGGGCGACGACGAGGTGCTCCTCTCTCCGGAGCAGACCGGTCTCCAGGACCTCACCGTCCCGCTCC
This sequence comes from uncultured delta proteobacterium, assembly GCA_963822965.1. Taxonomy (GTDB): domain Bacteria; phylum Myxococcota_A; class UBA9160; order UBA9160; family UBA4427; genus JAJDAN01. The sequence continues at coordinate 157,752 of CAWGJT010000013.1, read as the reverse complement.
AGCTGTTCCGGGACGAGTTCGTCTCCACCGACCGGTTCCGGGGAAGCGGCGGCAGTCGGGGGCGCAGCCGGGGACGCGGGCGGCGCCGTGGCACCGCGCAGCCCCAGGCCCCCAGCGGCCCCAAGTGCCGGGGAAAGATCAAGAAAATGGTCCGCGACCGCGGCTTCGGCTTCATCCGGGGAGACGACGGCAAGGAGGTCTTCTTCCATCGCTCCGGCCTCAACGCGGCCGACTACGACGCCCTGTCCGAGGGCGACAACGTGGAATACGTGGTCCAGGAGGGCCCGCGCGGCGCCCGCGCCGAGAACGTCCGGCAGGCCGGAGGCGAAGAGGCCGCGGGCGCCGGCGCTACCGCCTGAGCTGCACCTGCCCCCCGCGCCGCCCGGCGGCGCGCCTGCCAGCGCTGGACGGCTCGCTCCAGCATCCACCCGATCAGCAGGAAGTGCAGCGGCGCCACCATCGCGTGGAAGCGCTGGTTCTCCCCCAGCTCCAAGGCGTTCGCGACCACGCCCACCCACAGCGCGCTCGCCAGACAGAAGAGCAGCACGCCCCGCTCGGCGTCCGAGTCGGGGTCGGCGGGCAGCCTCCGGCAGCGCACGAGCGCCCATCCCATCGAGGCCACCAGCACCGCCAGGTACAGCCAGCGGATGCGGCGCAGCAGGTAGACCGGGTCGCCGAGCGCTTCCGGGTGCCGCGCGCCCGTGAAGGCCTCGGGGACGCCCGTGAGCCACTCGAAGACGCGGTCGACCGGCCGGTAGGCGGCCTGGTTGGCCCGCAGGAAGCGGTACTGGCTGGGGGGGATCCCGTAGAGCAGCAGCCCGCGTCCCACCCCGGCCAGGTAGACGCCCGGAAAGTGGCGGATCGTGTAGAGCGCGTCCTGCAGGTAGAGGCGATTCAGCTCCACGTAGGCGCCGTTGTTGAAGTTCGTGTAGTTGCCGGGCTTGACGATCCGATCGAGGGCCGGGTGGCCGTGGTAGCTCGTCTTCGTGAGCTCCGGCGGATACTTCCACAGGGGCGAGAACGGCTTGACGAGGGCCGCCCGGGAGAGCTCTCCATCGCCCACGAGCCGCGCCCGGACGGCGGGATCCAGGCGTTGGGTGGTGAGCTTGGCCAGGCTCATCCCGAGCCACGTGCTCGAGGCCGGGCTGCCGAAGACGATGGCGTTCTTCGCGTGGACGGACACCACCAGCAGCAGCGCCGGCACCATCGCGAGGGCCAGCTTCCCGGTTCTGCGCGCGGGCTGCTGCCGGCGCACCAGCCACAGCGCGCCGGCCAGCACCGCCGAGAGCCACGCCAGGTGGAAGAGGCTGCGGGTGCAGGCCAGGGCGGCGCCGGCCCCCGCGAGCAGGACGGCGTCGCGCACCCGGCCGTGGCGAACGAGCGCGTGGGCGAGCCACGCCGAGGCCACGAGCAGCGCCGCCACCACGTGCGTATAGAAGAGCCAGCTCTCGTAGAGGACCGCGGTGGGGCTGGCGGCGAAGATCACCACCCCGAGGCCCGCGCGCCGCGGCTCCGCCCCGAGCTTCACGAGCACCCCGAAGAGCCCGAGTGCCGTCGCCAGGCCGATCGCCCGGTAGAGCCACGCGAACGCGAGGCTCGAGTCTCCCGGGAGCTTGAGGACGATCCCGAGCAGCGCGTTGAACCCGGGAGGCTGGCTGTGCAGGTGGAGCAGGCTGCGGGCCAGGTCGCTGCGCAGCAGGGTCGGATCCAGGTACTGCCAGAAGTAGTCGAGGGGAGCGGCGTCGAACCGTACGCCCAGGTGCCACGCCAGCAGCCGGCTCGCCGCGAATCCCGCGACCACGATGACCGCTCCCTGGACGACGCGGGGATTCCGGCGGGAGAGCGCGCGGAGGATCCGGTCCCGGACGACGCCCTCAGGAGACGAGCTGCCGTGCCATCGCTGTCGCCGGTGCAGAGGTTGACCGTCGCGGCCGGAGGAGGATTCCCGCAGCGTCTTCAGCTCCCGTAACGATGCACGATGGGCAGCCGGCGTCCCGATCCGAACGCCTTGGGCGAGGTGCGCAGCACCAGCGGCATCTGGCGGCGCTTGTACTCGTTGCGGTCGAGGCGTCGGACGATCGCGTCGGCCACCTCCCGGGTGCAGGCCGGCGGCAGCACGATGCCCGCGGCGCCGTGCCCGCCCTCGATGGCCTGCTCGAGCACGGCGTCCAGGATCTCGTACGGGGGGAGCTCGTTGGTGTCGAGCTGGTCGGGGGCGAGCTCGGCGGAAGGGGGCTTGTCGATGGTGCGCAGCGGGATGCGCTCGCCGTCGCGGTTCGCGTAGCGGGCGAGCTCGTAGACGTCGCGCTTGTAGACGTCGCCCAGCACGCCGATTCCCCCCACGGTGTCGCCGTAGAGGGTGCAGTAGCCGACGGAGAGCTCGCTCTTGTTCCCGGTGGCGAGCACCAGGCGGCCTTCCTCGTTGGACACGGCCATCACCGTCGCGCCGCGGATGCGCGATTGGATGTTCTGCTGGGTGAGACCGTAGTCGTCCCGCTCGCCGAAGAGCTCGCGGAAGACGCCCCGGTACGCGTCGTACACGGGGCGGATGTCGACGACGCGCACCTCGATGCCGAGGTTGCGACCCAGGGCGAGGGCGTCGCTCACGCTGTGCTCCGAGGAGAACGGACCGGGCATCGCGAGACCCAGCACGCGCTCCGCGCCCAGGGCCCGGACGGCCAGGTGGGCGGTCACCGCGGAATCGACGCCGCCCGAGAGGCCGATGACCGCGCCCGGGGGCAGGCCCTGCTTGTAGAAGTAGTCGCGGATGCCGAGCACCAGCGCTCCCTCGAGCTGGGCGACGGCCTCGAGATCCGGGCACGCCTCGGGCGCCAGCACGCTGGCGTCGCCCAGGGGCAGGTCGACCACCGCGAAGGCCGTCTCGAACATCGGCAGCTGGGCGTGCACGCGGCCCTGGGGATCGACCACGAAGGAGGCGCCGTCGAAGACCAGCTCGTCGTTTCCCCCCACCTGGTTGACGAAGACGATGGGAAGACCGTGCTGCGCCGCCAGCCGGGCCAGCATGGCGCGTCGCGCGACGGGCTTGCGCACGTGCCAGGGGGAGGCCGACGGGTTCAGGATCACGTTGGCGCCGGAGCGCGCCAGGTCCTCGACGGGATTCTCCGCGTACGGGCGGGTCTCGACCCAGGTGTCCTCGCAGACGCACAGGCCGAGCACCGTCTCGCTCCCGGACAGGCGAACGGCCTCGCGCTTCTCGGCCGACGTGAAGTAGCGGTTCTCGTCGAAGACGTCGTAGGTGGGCAGCAGGGTCTTGGCCTGCACGGCCCGCCGCTCGCCCCCCGCCAGCAGCACGGCGGCGTTCACCAGCTGCTTCGGCCGGCCCTCGGGCAGGGGCAGCACCGCGCCGAGGGCGATCGCGACCCGCTTCGAGGCCTTCTCCAGCAGCGCCAGCTCCCGCAGCTGGTCGCGCACGAAGCCGTCCCGCTCCAGCAGGTCCATCGGTGGGTAGCCGGTGAGCACCATTTCCGGCAGGACCACCAGGTCGGCGCCGGCGGCGACGGCGTCGTCGGCCGCGCGCTCCACGAGCTTCCGGTTCTCGGCCAGGGCGCCGACGGTGGGGTTCACCTGTGCGATGGCGACACGCATGGAGGCGAGCATACCGCGGCCGCTAGAGTCCCGGCATGACGAGCCCCGAGATCATCGGACCCGCCTCCAGCTACTACGTCTCCCAACGCCTGCGGCTCCACTTCGTGGACTGGGGCAACGAGGACAAGCCGCCTCTCGTCCTGATCCACGGCGGGCGGGACCACGCCCGCAGCTGGGACTGGGTGGCCCGGGAGCTGCGCGAGGACTGGCACGTGATCGCCCCCGACCTGCGCGGGCACGGCGACAGCGCCTGGGCGATCGGCGGCCACTACACGGTGCAGGAGTTCGTCCTCGACATCGCCCAGCTGCTGATCACCCTCGACCTCTTCCCGGTGACCCTGCTCGGCCACTCCCTGGGCGGGTCCGTGGCGACACATTACGCGTCGATCTATCCCGAGAACGTCGCGAAGCTCGTCAGCATCGAGGGCCTCGGTCCGCCTCCGGCCATGTTCGAGGGGCGCCTCTCGAAGCCGATCTGGGAGCGCACGGACGAATGGATCCGCCAGGTGCGCCAGTTCTCGGCGCGGCTGCCGCGGCGCTACCCGAGCATCGAGGCCGCCGCGGCCCGCATGATCGAGGAGAACTCCTTCCTCACGCCCGAGCAGGCGCGTCACCTCACGGTGCACGGCGTCGCCCGCAACGAGGACGGCACCTACAGCTGGAAGTTCGACAACTACGTGCGCGTCTTCTTTCCGCAGCGCTACGACATGGGGGAGCTGCGGCGTCAGTGGGGCCGCATCACGTGCCCGACGCTCCTCGTGCGGGGGATGCAGAGCTGGGCGGGCGACCCCGAGAAGGACGGCCGCATGAGCGCCTTCCAGAGCGCCCGGAGCGTCGGGATCGACGGCGCCGAGCACTGGGTCCACCACGACCAGCTGGACGAGTTCCTGCGCGTGGTGCGGGATTTCCTCGACGAGTGATCGTCGGCGGCCGCGCCGCCGGAACGGTCAGGGCAGGGATCGCTCGGAGGCGCTCTCGGGAAAGTAGAGGTAGACGACCCGGCCCGTCAGCGCCGGCCGGGCGGAGCCCTCGACCTCCATCGTGACCGCGAGGGCCACCCGCGAGCCGCCGCTCGGCAGGTCCCGCACGCTCTTGATCGTCGCGCCCAGTCGCACGCGCGCCCCGGCCGGAACCGCCGCCGGCAGGCGCAGCTTCTCGATGCCTGCGTTGACCACGCGGCCCAGCCGCTCGACCTCGAGGAGCTCGGACAGGAGCCTCGGCACCAGCGCCAGGGTGAGGTAGCCGTGGGCGATGGGTCCGCCGAACGGCGATTCCCGGCTCGCGCGCTCCACGTCCACGTGGATCCACTGGTGGTCGTCGGTGGCGTCCGCGAAGGCGCGGATCTGCTCCTGGGTGACGGGGCTCCACTCGGTCTTGCCGAGGGGGCGATCGATCCACTCCTTCAGCGCCTCGACGTTCGGAACGACGTTCGGCTTCGGCATCGCTCGTCAGCGACCCGCGGACGAGCCGAAGTAGGCGTTCATGCGCGCCGCCAGCTCGAGGTCGCGCTGGGTGACGCCGCCGGCGTCGTGGGTGGTGAGGTGGACCCGGACCCGATTGTAGACGTTGAACCACTCCGGATGGTGGTTCGCAGCCTCGGCGGCCAGCGCCACACGGCTCATGAAGCCGAACGCCTCGTTGAAGTCGTCGAAGACGAACTCCCGATAGAGCTTGTCCTGGTCGAGCGCCCAGCCGGGAAGCGTCGCGACCGCGGCCTCCAGCTCGGTCTTCTCGAGCGCGGCGATGCGGGGCACCCTCAGGCCTCGTCGCGACGGATCGCGCGCACGAAGGCGTCGAAGAGCGCGCTGCGGATGCGCTGCCGGTCGGCAGTCCGATAGACCTTGCGGAACGCCTTCAGCGGAATGATGCCCTTGGCCATCGAGCGGTGGCCGCCGCCCACTCCGAGTCCCTCCACGACGGCGCGCACCACGTCGCCGGCGGCGCGCACGTACCCGACGTTGCGAACCGAGAAGACGAGGTCTGCGCCGACGATGCCCGCGGCGACCGCCCACTCCGCGCCCTCGGCCTGCAGCGCCATGTCGGCCACCTGCGGGATCACGTCCTCGCGCACGCGCCCGAGCACCAGCACGTGGATTCCGTCCCGCACCTCCGTGTGGGAGAGAGCGCGTCCCAGGGCGCGCAGGCCGTCGATCGGCAGGGCCGGTCGCTCGATGCGCTGCAGCAGCGCCGGGCTGTGGTACGCGTGCAGGTACGCGAAGGACGACATGTCCCGCTTGCTGGTCTGGCGTCCGAGATACTGGGTGTCGCTCTTGATGCCGTAGAGGAGCCCGGTCATCAGGCCGGTGCTCGCCTCCATCTTCGCGGCGCGGAGGTACTCCGTGAGGATGGTCGAGGTGGCTCCGTAGCTCGGACGGATGTCCTTGATGATGGCGTCGTAGCCGGTGCGCTCCGGGTGGTGGTCGATGACGACGTCCACCGAGCGCACCCGGGCGGGCGCGTTCTCGCCGAACACGTTCGGCTGCACGTCCACGAGCGCCAGGCCGTCGAACTCGTCGAGCTCGTCGGGTGTGATCACGCGCACCTCGAGACCGAGGGCCTGCACCAGGGCCTTGTTCTCGGGACGCTGCACGGGGCCGAAGGAGATGAGCGGCGCGGTGGGCCGCTTGCGCCCGAGCAGGGCGCGCAGCGCGAAGCCGCACGCGATGCCGTCGGGATCGGGGTCGGGCTGAAGCAGGATGCCCACCTTCTCGCGAGGATCCAGCAGCTGCCGGATCTCGGTCACCCGCCGCAGGTTCGAGAGGTGGTCGAACTCGTCGTCGATGTCGTCCCGGATCAGGGTCTTGAGCCCGGTCCGTCGCAGGCAGGGGTGACCGGGCAGGTCGTCCTCGGTGAGGGTGTCGGTCAGCAGCAGGATCGGCGCCTCGGGGGCGATCTGCGCGATGGCGGGGACCGCGCTGCGGATCCAGGGCCCGTCGTCGGTCGCCAGCGCGTACTCGTCCACCGCGGTGGGCTCGAGCTTCTGGAAGGCGTCGGCGGTGAGGCCGCCCTGGAGGATCCGGAATCCCGGGGGACGCGCGCGGGACTCCCCCTCGCGGGGTACCCACGTGAGCACTTCGTTCTCGGCTGCGCCGATCCGGCCCCAGAGCCGTGCGGTCTCGGCGCCGTCGCAGACGATGATGCGGCGTGCCACTCGTCTCCCCCGCTGAAGGCGCGGTTCCCCGCGAAGCCCGGCTGCCCCGCCACGAAGCCCGGCTGCCCCGAACAGGCAACCCAGCACGCGGCCGGCTGGCGCGGACCCCGGCGGGGTCAGCATAGCCGGCGGGTCGCGTCGGTGGCCACCGCGCCCGTCATTCCCCTTCTCGGGCACCGGGTTTCGTGGTGCAATTGCGGCGTGTCGAGAAGCCGGAACGGGAATCCCGAAGAGCCGGATCGACCCGGCGTCGAAGAGCCGATCGTGGTCGAGATCGGCGACTCGATCGATCTGCACCACTTCCAGCCGTCGGAGCTGGAAGGCGTGGTGGACGCCTACCTCGAAGCGGCCCTCGAGCGGGGCTTCACGCAGGTGCGGCTGATCCACGGCCGAGGCAAGGGCGTGCAACGCGCGCGCGTGAGACGCTTCCTCGCGGTCGACACACGCGTCGAGCGATTCGAGGAGGCGCCTCCGGGGCGAGGAGGTTGGGGCGCCACGGTGGCCTGGCTGGTCCGGCGCTGAAGCCGTCCGGCTTCGGGTGCGGAGCTCGCCCGGTAGGTGTGGAGAACGCGCGTGAAGCCACGTACGAAGGAGAGTGGGGGAAACGCCTGATTGTCTGCCCGCCATGCGAGGACTAACTTGCCCGTGTACGTCGGTCCAGAGACGAGAGGACTGAGGTCCCGCTCTCACCGACCCCGTTGGTCGTCGACGGGTCGACGTATGGATCGCGAGTGCGCCCCGACGGGGCGTCAGGCAGCGGTCGTCGTCTCGGGCTCGCAAAGCGGTGTCCGTTGTCCCGCAACGAGCCGGAGAGCGTCCGCGACGACTCGCGAGAGCAGAGTCGGTGGGAGGGGGCAGGCCCGAAGCACGCGGAAGGACCCGGCGGAGCCCGCTCGAGAAGGCTCGGCCGGACGTCGTGGAAGCGCCGCTTCGGCTCGTGGTGCGGGAGGACGTTCCGGGCTCGGGAGCTTCCAAAACGAAGACGCGGAGACCGAGGGGCAGCCGTTCCGGTCGATGATCGAGCGGGGCGGCGACGAAAGCCCCGAGAGCTTGTGACCCCCTTGACGGAGACGCAGGCGCTTCGCGACGAGCCAGAAGGCACGAGCCCCGTCAGAGGACCGGAACGCCCCCGCCGCCTCAGCCTGCCCGATCCACCGCCTGCACGTGGCATCCACCCCGTGACGACGGTCCGCACGAGGGCGTTGCGCCCCGGCCGCGGCCCCTTGGGATCGGCTGTCGCCAAGTCCATGGTTTCACGGGGTTTTCAGCGGTGGGGATTTCTGGCTAGACTGCCCTTCTAGCTTTGCGCCCGCCGGAGACTCCATACCGCACATGCCCCTCGTGTTGATTCCGAGTGCCTATCGCGCACCGACCCGGGGCGAGGCCGAGGTCGACGTCGCCGGGGCCACGGTTCGCGACTGTCTCCAGTCGGTGGAGGAGCAGTACCCCGGCTTCCTCGAGCTGGTGCTCGACCCGAAGGGCCGGCAGCACCCGTTCGTCAAGCTCTTCGTCAACGAGGTGCAGCTCGAGGCGGACGCGCTCGAAACGCCGGTCGTAGCGAGCGACCGCGTGGAAGTCCTGGCCGCGATCGCGGGGGGCTGAAAGGCCGGCGGCCGACGGCAGCGCGCCGGAGCCTCGCCGCGAAGCATGCACACGAGGACTCGTCGAGAGTCGAGTTTCAGAGATCAGGAGGAAGGAGACACCATGGCTGGACCCGAAGGCGATCGCCTCATCCGCGTCGACATGACCACGCAGACCGTTTCCATCGAGCCCTATCCGGACGAGTGGAAGCTGATCGGCGGTCGCGGGCTGTCCGCGAAGATCCTGCTGAACGAGTGCGACCCCAAGTGCGACCCGCTCGGCCCCGACAACGTCCTCGTGATGGCGCCCGGCGTCATGTCCGGGACGGCGGCGCCCACCTCCGGTCGCATCTCCATCGGCGGCAAGAGCCCGCTCACCGGCGGCATCAAGGAGGCCAACGCGGGCGGTAATCCCGGCCAGGACCTGATGAAGCTCGGCTTCCGGGCGATCGTCGTGAAGGGCCAGCCGGCGGATCCCGACAAGCGTTACGGGCTCGAGGTGGACGCGGACGGCGCCCGCATCGTGGCGGCCGACGACTACAAGGGCATGTGGAACTACGCGTGCTGCGAGAAGCTGCTCGCCGGACGCGCGAAGACCGCGTCGGCGATCTCCATCGGTCCCGCCGGCGAGCTGCGGCTCACGGGGGCTTCGGTGGCCTGCACCGACCAGGACAAGGAGCGCCGGCCGGCGCGCCACGCCGCCCGCGGCGGTCTCGGCGCGGTGATGGGCAGCAAGGGCCTGAAGTGGGTGGCCATCGACCCCGGCAAGGCCCGGCTCCGCGGCGCTGCAGAATCCAAGCAGTTCAACGCCACCAACAAGGACTACACGAAGGCGTATCGGGAAGGCCCGCAGATGTTCAAGTTCGGCACCAGCTCGGTGGTGCCCGTGGCGAACATGCTGAACACCTTCGTGTACAAGAACCGCACCGAGGGGCAGTCCCCGGACGCCGAGAACCTCTCGGGCGCTCGCATCGTCGAGAGCTTCGAGACGCGCGGCGGCGGCATGCACAACTGCATGACCGGATGCATCGTGCAGTGCAGCAACATCGTCCACGACAAGGACGGCAACTACAAGACCTCGGCTCTGGAGTTCGAGACCCTCACCCTGCTCGGCGCGAACTGCGCGATCCAGAGCTGGGAGGACGTCGCCGACCTCGATCGGCTGTGCGACGAGATCGGGCTCGACACCATCGAGACCGGCGCGGCCGTCGCCATCCTGATGGATGCCGGCGGTCTCGACTGGGGCGACGCCGAGGGCGCCAAGAAGCTGCTGCACGAGATCGCCGAGGGAACCGACCTCGGCAAGGCGATCGGAAACGGGGCCGTGGCCACGGGCAAGCGCACGGGCAACAAGCGGGTGCCGGTGGTTCGGGGGCAGGCGATCCCGGCCTGGGATCCCCGTCCTCTCAAGGCCACGGGCGTCACCTACGCCTCGGGTCCGATGGGCGCCGATCACACGGCGGGGCTGATCGTGAACCCGGGCCTGCCGCCGGCGGAGTTCGCGCAGTCGTCCCAGGAGGTGCAGCTCATCAACGCCGTGTGCGATTCGTCGGGCTTCTGCCAGTTCCTGCAGCCCACCCTGGACGACATGCGCAACTACTATGGGCTGCTCTACGGCAAGGAGATCTCCCGGGAGCAGATCGCGGACCTCGGCTGGGAGTGCCTCGAGGACGAGTGGAAGTTCAACGCGCTGGCGGGATGGAAGCCGGAGGACGACGTCCTGCCCGCCTGCATGACCGACGAGGGCATCGGGCCGGACCACTCGCTCAAGTTCGACGTGGACGCTGCGACCATCGCGGCGGCGAAGGTCCGCTTCCCGATCCGGGACTCGATGTTCGCCGTCAAGGCCTCGGGCTAGGAGCGCGACCCAAGACTTCGTCTTGGGTCGCGGTTCCACGGCAAAGGGAGCCCGAGGGGCGCCCTCAGCTAGGAGCGGCGCCGCACGGGAGATCGGGTCGACGCGGTCCATGCACCGCGTCGACATCGCGCCGTTCGGGCAGGGGGCCTTCGGACCTCCTGCCCGAGCCGCTTCGAGGACCGGGGAAGCCATGCGCGACGTTCGCATGAAGGGCTTCGCGGAGCGGGCCGACGTGGAGCAGGTCGGGGCCTGGATCCTCGGCCACGCCCGGCCGCTCGACGCCGAGCCCGTGGCCCTGCTCGCGTGCGTGGGCCGCGTCCTGGCCGAGGACGTCTCGGCGGAGTACGCGGTGCCCGGCTTCCCGCGCTCGGCGATGGACGGCTACGCAGTGCGGGGCGAGGACACCTTCGGCGCCTCGGAGTACGACCCGATCCCCCTCGAGCTGGTGGGCACCTCCCTGCCCGGTGCGCCGTTCCCGGGGCGTGTCGCGGCGGGCCAGGCCGTGCGCATCATGACGGGTGCGCCCGTCCCGGAAGGCGCGGACGCCGTGGTGATGGCCGAGGTGTGCAGCGAGGAGAGCGGCCGCGTCCAGGTCCGGGACGCCGTCGCGCCGAAGAAGAACGTCGGCGCCGTGGGCGAGGACATCGCGCCGGGCGACGTCGTGCTGCGGGCGGGCCGCCGGCTCCGGGCCCAGGACGCCGGCCTGCTCTCCTCCATCGGCCGTGCGGAGGTCTCGTGCGTGCGTCGCCCGCGCGTCCGGCTGGTGGTGACGGGCGACGAGCTGCTGCCCGCGGGCAGTCGGCCCGAGGGCTCGCGCATCGTCGACAGCAACTCCGTGGTCGTGCGGGCACTGGTGCAGCGGGACGGCGGAGAGGTGCTGCCCTTCGAGATCCTGCCCGATCGGCCGGAACGCATTCGCGAGGCGATGGCGGCGCCCGGCGCCGACGTGGTGCTGGTCTCGGGGGGGAGCTCGGTCGGTCAGGAAGATCATGCGCCACGCCTGCTCGCGGAGCTGGGCGAGCTCGCGTTCCACGGGGTCTCCATGCGACCGTCGAGCCCGGCGGGCGTGGGGCGCATCGAAGAGCGCTTCGTGTTCCTGCTGCCGGGCAATCCCGTGAGCTGCCTGTGCGCCTACGAGTTCTTCGCGGGACCCGCGATCCGGCTCCTCGGCGGCCGCTCGCGGACATGGCCGCACCGTCGCGCGCGGCTTCCCCTGGCCCGGAAGATCGCTTCGGCGGTGGGTCGCACGGACTACGTGCGCGTGGCGGTCGAGTCGGGCCAGGCGGTGCCGCTCTCGACCTCGGGCGCCTCGATCCTGTCTTCCACGGTGCGTGCGGCCGGCTGTGTGATCGTTCCGCGCGAGCAGGAGGGCATGCCGGAAGGCCGCGAGGTCGAGGTGCTGCTCTACGACGAGGACCCGACGTGAAGCAGAGCCAGTTCCTCGAGGTGCTCGACCGCGACGAGGCCGAGCGGCGCTGGCGCCAGGTGATCGAGGCGCTCCCGCTCGACGCCGAGGAGGTGCCCCTCGAAGAGGCGCTCGGGCGCGTGCTGGCGGAGGACGTCCGCTCGAGCGTCGACGTGCCCGGCTTCGATCGGTCCAACATGGACGGCTTCGCGGTGCGCGCCGCGGATACCTACGGCGCTGCCGAGGAGCAGCCCGTCGTCCTGCGCCGCAATGCGGAGTCGATTCCGACGGGGGTCGAGCCGCGGCTCGAGGTGACGGAGGGCACGGCGACCCCCATCGCGACCGGCGGCATGCTGCCCCGCGGTGCCGACGCCGTCGTGCCGGTCGAGCACACGGATCCCGGCCGCGACGAGAGCGGGGCGCCGACGGTGATCGTGCGGCAGCCGCGCGTGCCCGGCGCCGCGGTGTCGTTCGCGGGCACCGACATGGGGGCCGGCGAGACGGTGCTCTTCGCGGGCACTCGGCTCACGTCCCGGGAGACGGGGCTGTTGGCGGCGATCGGCTGCGCGAGGGTCCGCGTCCACCGTCGCCCGCGCGTCGCGATCCTCTCGACGGGCGACGAGATCGTGCAGCCGGGGGGAGCCATGCGCCCGGGCCTGGTCCACGACAGCAACGGGCGAATCCTGGCCGACGCCGTGACCGAGCTCGGCGGCGAGGCGCACTTCCTCGGCGCCTTCCGCGACGACCTGGACGAACTTCGCGCGGCGCTCGCCCGCGCGCTCGAGCACAGCGACGTCGTGCTCCTCTCCGGGGGCACGTCGAAGGGCGAGGGCGATCTCAACGGTCTGGCCGTGGGCGAGCTCGATCCCGGGGTGATCGTGCACGGCGTGGCGCTGAAGCCCGGCAAGCCGATCTGCCTCGCCGCCCAGGGAACGCGACCGGTGGTGATCCTGCCGGGCTTTCCGACGTCGGCGATCTTCACCTTCCACGAGTTCGTGGCGCCCGTCATCCGGTCGATGGCCGGGCTCGGCGCCGAGCGGCGCGAGGTGCGCAGCGCGCGCCTCGCCCTGCAGACCAACTCCGAGCGCGGGCGTCTCGAGTACCTGCTCGTGGGTCTCGTGGAGCGGAGCGACGGCGAGCTGGCCGCCTACCCCATGGGCAAGGGCAGCGGCAGCGTCACCGCGTTCAGCCGTGCGGACGGCTTCGTGCGCATCGGCCGCAACACCGAGATCGTCGAGGCCGACACCCCGGTCGAGGTGACGCTCGTCGGGCGCGACCTGCCGCTTGCGGACCTCGTGGTGATCGGCAGCCACTGCGCGGGCCTCGACCTCGTTGCGAGCCGCCTCGCCCGGCAGGGGTACACCGTCAAGCTGCTCGCGGTGGGCAGCCAGGGCGGGCTGGCGGCCGCGCGCCGCGGCGAGTGCGACGTGGCGCCGATTCACCTGCTCGACACGGCGAGCGGTCGCTACAACGAGCCCTTCCTGGAAGCCGGCATGCGGCTCGTGCGGGGCTACTCCCGCATGCAGGGCGTGGCCACCCGGGCCGACGAGCTCCGCGACACCGAGGAGCTGCTCGCAGACCCCTCGTTGCGGATGGTCAACCGCAACCGGGGGGCGGGAACGCGCGTCCTGATCGACGGGCTGCTGGGCGACCGACGGCCGCCCGGCTACGCCTACGAGCCCCGCTCCCACTACGCGGTGGCGGCGGCCATCGCCCAGAAGCGGGCGGACTGGGGCGTCACCATCGAGACGGTGGCCCGGCAGGCCGGGCTGCGCTTCCGTCCGTTGCGCGCCGAACATTACGACTTCGTCGTACCCGAGAGCCGCTGGGACCGGCCCGCCGTGGCGGCCCTGCGCGAGCTGCTCGAAAGCGGAACTCCCCTGCGTAAGGAGCTTCACCGGCTGGGCTTTCCGTCCGAAGCAGAGGAGTAGCGAGGTACGGTGCCTCGTTGCCGGTCCGAATCACCCGCGATAGGTTCCCCCGAGCGATGCACAGCAAGTACCCAGCGCGGTCGTCCTTCCGCTCGATCCCGGGCTCCTCGTCCCGCGTGAGCTCGAGCCCCGCGTGCCCGCCCGTCTCCGGCTCGCCCCGCGAGCGGGAGCACGAGCGGGTTCCACAGCCGGGCCGCGCCCCGTTTCCCGCGCACCGCAGTCCCCACCGTTCTCCCCGTTCCGCGTGGAAGGGACCTCGCTTCGGCGAGTCCCGAACCGCGCGGTAGGAGTCCCCTGTGTCGATCATCAGCTCCCTCCTCCTGATCGTCGTGTGCCTCGCGGCGTCCGCCTTCTTCTCGGGCAGCGAGACCGCCCTCTTCCGGCTGCGGGGTCACGACCTCGAGGAGGAGGTCGAGAAGGGCAACGGGCCGTCGGGGGTCGCCGTGCGCGACCTGACGTCTTCGTCGTCCCGACTCCTGGTGACGATCCTGCTCGGCAACAACATCGTGAACATCCTGGGAGCGTCGGTGGCTTCGGCCCTTGCGATTCGCTTCTTCGGGCTGCAGCTGGGCATCACGATCGCCACGGTCGTGATGACCTTCCTGGTGCTCGTCTTCTGCGAGGTCCTCCCCAAGGCGGCGGCCGCGCGCCATCCCCTCGGCGTGTCGCGCCTGGTGGGCCTGCCCCTCTACCTCATCCACCAGTGCCTGCGGCCGGTCCACGCCCTCTTCGACCGCGTGCTCGAACCGCTCGTGGCGCGCGTCACGGGGGGCCGCGGCAGCGACGACGCCATGTCGTCGGAGGCCGTCCTGCGCCTGGCTCGCACGGTGCGGGAGGGAGAGGAGCAGGGATCGCCCCTCGCCATCATCGGCGCCACGTCCGCCGCGGCCGAGATGGACGTCTCGGAGATCATGGTGCAGCGCACCGAGATCGTCGCCTATCCGATCCACTCTTCTCCCGCCGACCTGCTCGAGAAGCTGCTCGAGGAGCGCTACACGCGCGTGCCCGTCTACAACGAGGGCATCGACGACGTGCTGGGCATCGTGCACATGAAGGACCTCGTGAAGCTCGTCAACACGAACGGCGGCGACCTCCACAGCATCCTCAAGCCCATCCTGCGCGTTCCCGCGCGCAAGCCCATCCTGCGCCTGCTGACGGACATGCAGCGCTCCTTCTGCCACATGGCCCTCGTCAAGGACGAGTTCGGGCTCACCCTGGGGCTCGTCACCCAGGAGGACATCCTCGAGGAGATCGTCGGTGAGATCCGCGACGAGTTCGACTTCGAGGAGCTGCTCACCGTGCGCAAGCTGCCGGACAAGAGCTACGAGGTGCTCGGTCGGGTGAGCGTCCTCGACTTCAATCGCGAGTCGGGCTGGGAGCTCCCTGCCGAGAAGGGTGACACCATGGGAGGTCTCTTCTTCAATACGCTGGGTCGCTCGCCGCGCCGTGGCGACAAGGTCTCCGTGGGGGCCTACGAGCTCACCTGCGCCGACGTCTCCGGGAGTCGCATCACCCGCATTCGTGTGGCCGAGCGACCGCTGGCGGACGGAGCGGACCGGGAGGCGCTCCGCTCCCAGGGGAAGTGAGGCGTCGCCCGAAGGCCCCCGTGCGCCCCCGCCACCACCCCTGATCCGTAGACGGATCAGGGCTAGCATGCCCGCGAATCCTCCAGGGCGATCACTGGATGGGGAGGTTGCGGATCTTGTTGCTCGGGCGGGTTCGCATCGTGATGCTCGTCGTCGGTGCGGTGGCGGCGTCGACCGTCGTCGGCGCGCGTCTCATCGACGAGGGGGAGGTGGTCCAGCTGACCACCGTCGACGCGCGCGGCGCGGACCACGTCACCGAGGTGTGGATCGTGGACCTGCCCGCCGGCACCTACCTGCGGGCGAGCTCGCCCGACGCCGCCTGGCTGGCTCGGCTGCGCGCGCGCCCGCTGGTGACGCTCCTGCGTGACGGTCGGGAGTCGCGGCGACGCGCGGTGCCCGACGAAGACGCCGAGATGCGCAGGCGGGTGAACGAAGCCATGCGGGAGAAGTACGGCCTGGCCGACGACTTCTGGGGTCGCCTCTCGGACTTCGCGAGCGCGGTGCCCGTCCGGCTCGAGCCGACCGGCGCCGCGGCTGCGCCCTGACTGCCGGGGCCGGCGGAAAGCCCGTGTCCGAATCCATCGACGTCCGGGTCGAGAGCCTCGCGGCAGGCGGCGACGGGGTGGCGCACGACGCCCAGGGCCGCGTCGTCTTCGTGCCCCTCTCGGCTCCCGGAGACCGGGTGCGGGTGCGGCTGCTCGAACGGCGGAAGCGCCACGCGCGAGGCGAGGTGCTGGAGGTGCTCGAGGCGTCACCGCATCGCGTGGTACCGCGCTGCGACGTCTTCGGCACCTGCGGCGGATGCACCTGGCAGCACGTCGACTATCCGACCCAGCTCCAGGCGAAGGCGGCCATCGTCGCGGATGCCCTGCGCCGGCTGGGTCGCATCGAGGTGGACGAGCCCGTGCCGATCACCCCCTCGCCGGCGCCCTATGGCTACCGCGCGCGTGCCCGGCTCGTCGAGGAGGGAGACCACCTGGGCTACCGCATGCGGCGCTCCCACCGGGTGTGCGTCGTGAAGGCGTGCCCCGTGCTGCGGCCGGAGCTCGAGTCCGTCCTGGCGCGGCCCCGGCGCGCCTCTGCCGGACGGGAGCCGGGAAGCGAGTGGGAGCTGGCGGTGGGCTCGGACGGCGTCGCGCGCGCCGAAAGGCTGCGGGGAGCCGCGGGGTCCCCCGGCGCCGCCAGCGAGCTTCGTCTCGGGGAAGACCGGCTGCGCGTTTCGCACGGCGTCTTCGCCCAGGCGAACGCGCTGCTGCTGGAGTCCCTCGCCACGGCCGTCTCGCGCGAGGCGTGCAAGCCCGGCGGTGGGGTCGGCGCTGTCGAGCTCTATGCGGGTGCCGGCCTCTTCACCCTGGCCCTCGCGCGCCGCTTCGACCAGGTGTGGGCGGTGGAGTCGCATCCGGGCGCGGTGGCGGATCTGCGCTTCAACCTGGGACAGGCGGGCTGCGACAACGTGCACGTGCACGAAGGACCCGTCGAGGGCGTCCTGCCGGCGTTCGGGTTGCGGCGGCCCGACGTCCTGCTGCTCGATCCGCCGCGCACCGGTGTGACGCCAGCGGCGCTGGCGTGCGTGGTGGAGCTCGCGCCCGCGCGGATCGTCTACCTATCGTGCGACCCGGCGACCCTGGCCCGGGACCTGGCAAGACTCCGTGACGACGGCTACCGGGTGCGCGCGGTGGAGGCGTTCGACCTCTTCCCGCAGACGCCGCACGTCGAAGTGCTGGCGACGCTCGAGCCCTGAGTCAGGGCTCGATCAGCCCGTAGCGGAGCGCGTAGCGCACGAGCTCCGTGGCCTTCCGCACACCGAGCTTTCGCATCAGGCTGGTGCGGTGGGCCTCGACGGTCTTGGTGCTGATCGCGAGCTGCTGGGCCACCTCCTTGGCCGACATGCCTTCGGCGATGAGGTGGAGCACCTCGCGCTCCCGCGCCGAGAGCACCGAGAAGGGCTCGTGGTTGCGGGCCTGGGGGGTGCGGAGCTGCTCGACGATCTCGCGCGCGACCACGGGGCTGAAGTAGCTGCCCCCCTTCGTGACGGCGCGGATGGCGGTGACGATCTCGGCGGCCCGCCCGTTCTTCAGCACGTAGCCGTCGGCGCCGAGGGAGATCGCGCTCTGGATGAAGGGAGCGTCCCCGTGCACCGAGAGCAGGATCACCTTGACATCGGGATGGAGGGTGCGCAGCCGCTCCAGCGTTTCGAGGCCGCCCAGCCGGGGCATCGAGATGTCGAGAACCACCACCTGCGGCTTCTGCTCCTCGACCTGCTGAAGCACCTCACGGCCGTCCCGCGCCTCGCCGGAGACCTGGAGATCGGCCTCGGCCTCCACGAGTCGGCGAAGGCCTTCGCGCACGATGCCATGGTCGTCTGCGACGAGAACGGAGATCACAGGGTTAGGTTAACTCTGTGCCGCGGAGGAAACCATTGCGACTTCGGGTCGCGTGGGCCCACCCGGCCCCGGCGCTTGGCCGAACCGGAGTCGCCTCGGCGGCCCAACCCCGGTTGCTCGGTGGCCGAGGCCGGGTTGCTCGGTGGCCGAAGCCGGTTGCCTCGGCCATGGCCGAGGGACGCGTGAGCCCCGAGCCCCCGGGTTCGCCAGCCTCCACCGGCAGGGCTAGCATGGGCGCCGATCCGTTGGAGGCTTCTTGGGGGGATCGGTGTCGTCTTCCAGCCCCCGCCACTCTCTCGCTGCGGGCTCGGTGAGTTCGGTGAACGGTACCGTTCGCTCGCAGGCAGGCGCGCCGGCTGCCGTGCGATTCGTGCTGTACGTCGAGGGCCCGAGCGACTGCGACATCCTCAGGACGTGGGCGCGGCTCGTCTCGGCGCCCCTGTCGAAGAAGCTCTCGCGGTGCTCCGTGATCCTCGGCGGGCGCCGGCCGGCGCGAGCCGTCGAGCACTTCCGGTCCCTGGTCCAGGCGACGGACAGCGGGGAGCCCGTGTGGCGCGGTCTGTGCGTGCTCGACCGGGACGGCCATGCCCGCCACGTGGCCGACGACACGCCCGACGGCCTCGAGTTCTTCACCTGGTCCCGCCGCCACATCGAGAGCTACCTGCTGGTTCCGGGCGCGATGCGCCGCTGCCTGCGGATGCCCGCCGAAGACCCCCGGCTCGCGGGAGTACTGGGGGACCTGCACGCGCTGGGCTCCGACGAGGGGCTGCGCGACGTGGACGCCAAGCGGCTCCTGGCGAGCCGGTCGGCGCTGGCCCGGGAGCGGGGCGCCCTGCTCTCGCCGGCGCGGATTGCTCGCTGCATGAACCGAGGCGACCTCCATCCCGACGTCCTGGAGCTGCTCGATCGCGTCCGGGATGCGGCGGGCCTCCCCCGGAGCTTCGGCCGCTAGACGTCCGCGGCGTCCGGGAGGACGGGTGCCGCGGTGCCGTCCCGAACCGGGGCGCTGGCGGCTCGCTCCGGCTTCTCCGGCCTGTCCGAGCGGCCGGCTCCGGGTGTGGCCATCCGGGCCATCTCCGGGCGCGGGCTCGCGCTCGTCTCGGCTTCGGCATCCTCCTCCAGCAGCCGGAGTCGCTCGAGCTCGATCAGCCGCTCCTCTCGGAGCTGCCGCCACAGCGACAGGGCCCGGCCGATGAAGAGCGAGCCGACGACGACGTGCATGCCGGCGAAGATGGCGTTCGTGTAGAGCGCGTACGCGATCAGCCCCTCGCGGCTGCCGTACTCGGCGAACAGGCTCGACCAGGCGATCTCCCGCACGCCGAAGTTGCCGAAGGACGGCAGCGAGATGGCCACGTAGAGCAGCGGGATGCGCCCGGCCAGATCGATCCACGGAATCGGGATGCCGAACGCCCGCGACGCGAGCCCCTGGATGGCGACGTCGAAGGCCGCGAAGGCCGCGAAGCAGCCGAAGAGGGGAAGCAGTCGCGCCAGCGTCGCGCGTCCGATCCAGGACTCGCGACCGATGCGCCGCAGGAAGCGTTCCCAGTAGCCCATGCGGCCCGCCGCCACGCAGGCGATCACGGCCAGCCAACCGATCCCGGCGGCGAAGGCGACGTCGAGATTCGCCGACGGTCCGCCGGGAAGGAAGGGCAGCACCAGGGTGGCCTGGCACAGCAGGACGAAGAAGTACACCGCGAAGGGAACCACGATGACGGCGAAGACGGCGGCCAGGCGGTCCTTGACGATCTGCGAGACGCCCAGCAGGAAGGCGCCGTCGGAGAGCAGGTTGCTGCCCGTTCGCAGGAGCTCCGCCGCTCCCTTGACCGAAATGAGCGAGCGCACCGAGATCGGCTCGACGAGGTCGCGCACGGACTTGGCCTGGATGAACGCCCAGGCGAGGAAGAAGCCGATCTTGTCGAGCACGATGACGAGGATGAAGAGCGGGACGTTGGCGTTCTCGGTCGCCTCGGGAAGCGACTCCCAGTCGATCGCGTAGCCGAACACGTAGCCGAGCGCCGCCGCCGAGATGAGCCACGGCAGCAGATGACGCCAGAGGGAGATTCGGCGCTTCGCCACGAGGGCAGCATAGCGCCGCGTGCCGGTCGGGCGGAGCCGCGCCCGGTGACGCGTTCGTCACGGGGCGAAGGCGCCGGAGGAAGGCGTCAGGCGCTGCCGGAGCGGCGCTTCCGCTCGGCCCGCAAGGTCGGGCGGGATCCGAGACACGCCGGTAGCTCGATGAATGACGCATCGGGGCTAGCAGGATGCTGAAGAGCCCGCTCCCGTCGCGAGGCACGCCCCTCTCCGCCGATCTCGGCGTTGCGAAACCTTGCCGTACGCCCGTGCGGCGGCGGTTCCGCGCCTGGATCTCGACGGAGATTCACGCCCCTCGCTCGCTCCGGGGTTCTTCAGCGCCCTGCTAGGATTCGCGCCGTGGAGCTGCTGGCGCTCGATTTCGACGGGGTGATCTCCGACAGCGCGCCGGAGGCGTGGCTGGTGACCCTGCGCACGTACTCGGCCCTGCGTCCAGGAGAGGAGATCGCGGATCTGCTGGCGCGGGCGGAGGGCCAGTCCGCCGACGAGATCCGGTCCGACCAGGCGTATCGGCGCTTCGTCGCCATGATGCCCCTGGGAAACCGCGCCGAGGATTTCGCGGTGGCCCTCTCCCTGGTGGCTCGGGATCGGGACGCGGCCGACCAGGCCGCCTTCGACGCGGTCTTCGCCGCCGAGTCCGATGCGTTCCTGGGCACGTTCCACGAGCGCTTCTACGGGATGCGCGCCGCGCTTCGCGAGGGCGATCCCGGGCGGTGGGCCTCGCTGCTCGGTCCCTATCCGGAGTTCGTCGACACGGTGCGACGGCTCGCCGACCGCGTCCGTCTCGCGATCGCGACGGCGAAGGATCGCGTCTCGGTCGAGCGCCTGCTCCAGCTCTACGGCATCGCGGATCTCTTCTCCCCCGAGACATTGCTCGACAAGGAGGCGGGGCGCAGCAAGCGCGGCCACCTGGAGCGGCTGCACGAGCGGTTGGGGGTCGCGTTCCCCGAGATGGTCTTCGTCGACGACAAGGTCAACCACCTCGACGACGTCGCCGGCATGGGCGTCCACGGCGTGCTGGCCGCCTGGGGCTACAACGGCGAGCGCGAGCGGCAGCTGGCGCGCCAGCGCGGGTACACGGTGTGCACGCTCGCCGACTTCGAGCGCATTCTCTTTGCCTGAGCTGCGCCGGCCTCCCGGGGCTGGAAGCTCGAGTGCCGGTCCTGGGGGCCCCGCAGGGCCCGCCATGCCTGCTAGACTCGGCGGCTCGGTCTCCCCCCCCCCCCGAATCGCAGGATCCTCCATGAGCCTCGGTTTCCGCATGCACGCCGAACGCACCCCGAACCCCAACAGCGTGAAGTGGGTGCTCGGGCAGCCCGTCGTCGAAGCGGGCAGCGGCGTGGGATCGGTGAGCTTCGCCGAGGCACCCGGGAGCGCGGTCTCCCCGCTGGCGGCGCGCCTGTTCGAGGTGGAGGGCGTCGTGTCCGTCCTCCTCGGCCCGGACTTCATCACCGTGAGCAAGCAGCCCGAGCGCGAGTGGACCGACCTGGCCCAGCCCATCGTCGCCGGCATCAAGGCGTGGGCGGGCTCCGGCGAGTCCTCGCTGGGGCCGGCCTGGGAGCCTCCGGACCTGGGCGAGCAGGGCGAGATCGTCTCTCGCATCCGCAAGGTGATCGAGGAGGACGTGCAGCCCTACGTGGCCATGGACGGCGGCGAGATCGCCTTCGCGGGCTTCCACGACGGCGTCGTCGAGGTCTATCTTCGCGGCGCCTGCGCGGGCTGCCCGAGCTCGACCATGACGCTCAAGATGGGCATCGAAGCCCGCCTGAAGGAAGAGGTGCCCCAGGTCCTGTCGGTCGTGGCCCTGTAGACTCGATGTAGGAAGCAGGTAGGAAGAACCAGGTAGGAAGTAGAAGGAAGAACGGACGAGGAAAGGAAGTAGAAGCCAGGCGGACGGCGGGCTCGCGGAGGCCGCCGTCGCCGGGTCGAGCAGAGCCCCCCCCCCCCGGATCCACCCCCCAGCCATCGCGACGAACGCCGAGAGACGAGAGTCGAGAGACCGAAGAGACGAGTGGAGGGAGAGCGTGAACTGGGGACCGCGCTGGGGGTGGCGCGCGCCGTTTCGGCGGCATCGCCGTTTTCTTGCCGTCTGGCTCGCCGCAGCGGGCATCGGCTTCGTGGTGGGCTCGGACTGGCTCGATCGCACCGAGCGGGGTGTCGATCTCCCCGGGCCGGTCGGGGGCATCGCTCGGGTGCTGCGCGGCAGCACAAAGGCCGCACCGGCGCCGGACGACCTGGCTCCCGGCGTGGTGGCGCCGGTCGGCAGCGGTCCGCCGGATCCGCCCGGGCTGCGCCCGCCCCCGGCGGACGTGTTCGAGCACGTACCCGCCTCCTTCGACCGATTCCGGGCGACCAGCGCCCACCTGCGGCGTGATCCGGCCCCGGAGGCCGGGGCTCCCTGGGACCCGGCGCGGCTGGTCGAGTGGGTCGATCCGCCGGCCTTCCGCTCGGACCTCGCCGGACCGCTTCGGGTCGAGTACTCGATGGACGTCGAGCTCACCCGCCGGATCTTCGAGCTGCTGCGGCGGGGCCGGGTCACCCACGGACACGTGATCGTGCTCGAGCCCGACACCGGGCGGATCCTCGCCTATGTGTCGAGCGCGCCCGACTCGTTCCCGGCCACCCACAGGTACCCGGCGGCCTCGCTCATCAAGATCGTGACGGCGGCGGCGGCCCTCGACCACGCGCCCGAGAAGGCACGACAGGGCTGTCGCTACCGGGGTAGCCCGTATCGCCTGACGCCGTCCCGCATCGAGCCGCCGCGCAGCGGCAACGAGATGGATCTGGAGCGTTCGCTGGCGACCTCGAACAACCAGTGCTTCGCGCAGCTCGCCGTGAACGCGGTGGGCAGCGAGGCGCTGCTCGCGGAGATCGAGCGCTTCGGCTGGCTGGATTCGCCCGCGCCGGGGCACGAGGCCGGCAGCGCTACCGCCGGCGACGACGCCTACGATCTCGGCCGCCTCGGCTGCGGGCTCGCGGGCTGCTGGATCACCCCGCTGCACGCCGCGCAGATGGCGGCCTCGCTGGCCCGGGGCGAGCTCGTCGAGCCCTGGTGGGTGGAGCGCGTGGTCGACGTCAACGGCCGTTCCCTGCCCCTGCCTGCGCGACGGTCGTCGCGGCGGATCATGCGTCCCGCGGTGGCCAAGGAGCTGCGCGAGATGCTCGTGCGCACGACCACGCGCGGGACCGCGCGCTCGGCGTTCCGCGATCGACGCGGGCGGCAGCGCCTCGGCGACGTTCGTGTCGCGGGCAAGACGGGCAACCTCTCGGGGGACGAGCCTCCGGGACGCTACGAGTGGTTCGTCGGAGTGGCTCCCGCCGAGGCGCCGCGCGTGGCCGTGGCCGTCCTGCAGCTGCAGAGCGATCTCTGGTGGGTACGGTCGTCGCAGATCGCCGCGGACGTGCTCTCGACCATCTTCTGTGAGCGACGGGAATGCCGGGCCGAGCTGGCGTCGCGCTACACGAGCGATCCGCGCCAGGCGTCCGCGGCGGTCCAGGTGACCGCGGGGCTCGGCGGCTAGACAGAAATACATGAATGTTTTCATTTGGTTACGTCTCGGTCGTGCGCGTGCTGACAGGGCGCTGTTTCTTGGTCTGAATGGCAGGGCCTTCCTGTATGATGGCGCTCGGCCTCAGGAATCCGGTGTGCTTCCCCGCCCCCGCTAGACCTCCTGGACGCGAGTCCGGACCTGGCAGACAGGCAAGCTCCTCCTGAGGAGAAGGAGCCGCGACGGGCACCGGAGTTCGGTGTGCGGCACGGATCGCAAGGAGGAAAGATGGCTGTTGGCACGGTGAAGTGGTTCAGCGACCAGAAGGGGTACGGGTTCATCACCCCGGAAGACGGCAGCAAGGACCTCTTCGTCCATTATTCGAACATCGCAGGCGATGGTTTCCGGACCCTCGAAGACGGCCAGAAGGTCGAGTACGAGCCCGGAGAAGGTCGCAAGGGACCCGAAGCCACGTCGGTGCGCCCGATCTAGAACCGACTCGCAGGAACGCGAGAGAACGCCCCGGCAGCTAGTCTGCTGGGGCGTTCTGTTTTGGGTCGTGGCTGGGTTGCGGCCGAATGGGGATCGAGGCGGCTCGCGGGCGGGGTACTCCCCTCCTCTTGGGTCGTGGCTGGGTTGCGGCCGAATGGGGATCGAGGCGGCTCGCGGGCGGGGTACTCCCCTCCTCTTGGGTCGTGGCTGGGTTGCGGCCGAATGGGGATCGAGGCGGCTCGCGGGCGGGGTACTCCCCTCCTCTTGGGTCGTGGCTGGGTTGCGGCCGAATGGGGATCGAGGCGGCTCGCGGGCGGGGTACTCCCCTCCTCTTGGGTCGTGGCTGGGTTGCGGCCGAATGGGGATCGAGGCGGCTCGCGGGCGTGCTGCTCCCCCTCTTGTGGGTCGCGGCTGGGAGGGCTCGGGTGAAGGTCAAGGTGGGGCTCGGGCTGGCCACGAATCCGTTCTCGTCGGCCCGGGCGTTCTTCCGCTTCGTGGATCTGTGCGAGGGGAGCGACGTGGACTCCCTGTGGCAGACGGATCGCCTGGTGTCCCGGCAGCCGTACCTGGAAGCCCTGAGCACCATGGCGGCTCTCGCCGGGGCGACCGAGCGCCTCAAGTTCGGGATGAACGCGGTGGTGGTGAGCCTGCGCGATCCGCTGCTGCTCGCCCGGCAGTGCGCGACCATCGACCACCTGAGCGACGGGCGTCTGCTGCCGGTCTTCGGCGTCGGCGGCGAGAACGCCCCGGAGTGGCAGGCGACGGGGCGGAGCCCGGCCGGGCGCGGCGGCCGGGCCGACGAGGCCCTCACCCTGATGCAGCGCCTCTGGAGCGAGGAGTCGGTCAGCTTCGAGGGCCGGCACTACCGCTATCGCGACGCCTCGATCTCTCCCCGCCCCGTGCAGCAGCCCCTGCCGTGCTGGATCGGCGGAAGCAGCCCCGCCGCCATCCGCCGCACGGCGCGTCTCGGGACCGGCTGGCTCGCCGGGATCCAGACGCCGGCCCAGGTGGCGCCGGTCATCGAGGCGATCCGGTCCGAATCGCGACGCGCAGGCCGCCCGATTCCCGAGGACCACTACGGGGCCGGCTTTCCGTTCCGCTTCGGCGCGGCGGATGACCCGCTGGTGGCGCGCTTCACCGGTGCGGCCCGCGCCGGCGCCGGCTACGCCGCCGCTGGCGACGTCCGGGCGATCCTGGACCGGATCGGGGAGTACCGCGCCGCCGGCGTCTCGAAGTTCGTGCTGATTCCGGTCGCCTCGGGGGACGAGGATCTCATGGACCAGGCGCGCAGGCTGATCGACGAGGTGGTGCCGGTGGCGCACGCGCTCACGTGAGCGCGCCTATACTCCGGGCTCCGGGTCCCTCCCGGCCGCCCCCAACCCGAGAACGCCTCCGCGGAGCTCGCGATGACCGCCACGTACCGCCTCTTCGATCCGCTGCTGACCCCCGCCGACGCCGGGGAGATGGTCGCCCTGTGCGAGCGCTTCGGAAGCTACGGGATGTACTCCGAAGAGGGGCTGAACGAGGGCATCGGAGAGGGCCTTCCCCAGCGCTTCGACGCGGCCTTCAACTTCGTCAAGACGGGCGGTCGCTTCGGGCGCGCCGAGGGCTTCGAGGTGCTGGCCGCGCGCACGAACTACTTCCGGGAGACCTACGCGTACGGGGACGAGGTGCGGGCGCCGGGCATCGAGCCCTTCCTCCACCACGAAGGCTTCGTGGAGGCGGCGCGCGCGATTCACGGCCGGCCGATCGTGGTGCCCGCCATCGTGTACGCGAACCTGCTCGTGCCGGGCCAGGAGCTGGCGGTGCACACGGACGTGCCCGAGTTCCGCGGTGCGAACCGCAAGGTGCACCCCCAGTGGCTGCTGGTGGTGATGCATCATTCGGGCCTCTTCGACGCCTGGCGAATGCCCGTCGCGACGGCGGTCTCGTGGTTCCACGACGCCCGGGGCGGCGCCTTCGCGTTCTATCCCGACGGCGCCGAGAGCGCGCCCATCGCACACCCCGTGCACTTCAACACGGCGGTCATCCTGGACACGGACAGCGTCTTCCACGGCGTCGATCGGGTGGAGCAGACGAGCGAGGAGATGCCCATGCTGCGCCCCGGCATGCGGCTCGTCGCCCTGGGTGGGGGGGGCTGGAGCGTGCGGGAGGGCGAGGAGACCGTCTCTCGCTATCGCTGGGAGGAGATGCGCTTCTCCGTCTCGTGGAAGGCCTACTGCTTCGCCGACGAGGCCGACCGGCGGCGCTGGCGCGAGGCCAGCGACGATCTCGCCACCGACTTCATCCTCGACACCCTCGACGCCGACCTCCGCCGTCGCGGCCGGCTCACGGGAGAGCGACCCACGGGCCGCGACTTCGCGATGATGCTGGTGGACGAGTACGTGCGCTTCCCGAAGCCCCAGGTGCCCTCGGCCTGAAGCGGCGGGTCGACCCGCGGGCTCAATCGGCGTCGTTGGTTCGGGACAGGACCTCGGAGATCACCGCGCCCATGCCGCCGGTCTCGCCCTCTTCGAGGGACTCGACGTCCGGCAGGCAGGCGACGAGCTTCTCGAGATCCCGGGCGACGGGTGCGGGGACGTCGACGAAGGTGAGCGCGAAGCCCGAATCGCCATCGTCGCGCTTCACGCAGGCGTGCAGCACGAAGGGCTCGTGGCGCGCGGGTCCGTAGATCGCGAGACAGAAGCGGTCTCCGACGCGGACACCCGCCGTCTTCTCGACGCGCATCCCGCCCGCCGACAGATCGCGCCCGATCAGCACGCGCCGCTCGCGTCCGTCGGCGCCGGGCGTGGTGTTGGTGGCGAGGACGCCCCCGGTGAAGGCGCCGCGCGGACTTCGCCGCCGGTTCAGCTCGACCACCTCGGCGGGCTCCTCGGGCTCGCGATCTTCCTGCTCGATCTCGATCTCGACGCCGGCCTGGACGGCGGGGTCGGTCTCGGCGTCGAGGGTCAGCCCGGGGATCACCGGGCTCTCGCAGGGGGGCAGCGCCTCCGCGGGTCCGTAGCTGAGCGAGCCCGGTCCCACCGCGAGGTCGTTCAGCAGGTGCGTGAGCAGCACGCGATCGCCCTCGGCCAGGTCGCGGTCGAAGAGCATCGCGGCCGTGTAGCCGTGCGCGTTCGCGGGCGGCAGGGTGGAGAAGCGCACGAGACGCCCGCGCAGGTGCAGCACGTCGCCGCCCTGGTCGTCGAGCCGGATCGCGAGCGAGATGCGCGCGCCCGGCTGCAGCGGCTCGTTCGTCGCCAGACGGCAGCCGCGGTTCGAGATGTCCACCAGCAGCGCGCTCGCGCCGGCGGGCGTGCGCTTCTCGCCGCCGCGCGATTCCTTGAAGGAGGCCAGCGAGATCGGCGCGCCGACGGGAAGGCGCGGGTCGGTTCGTCGCTCGTCGCCCTGGAAGAGCGAGCGCTCCACCAGCAGTCGCCAGACCTCGGGGTGGGCGCCGCGTCGCACGAGCAGGTGGAAGCCCATGCGCCGCAGCATGCGGCGCATCTCGTTCGAGTCCTCGTTGACGACGATGATCCGCAGGGCCTCTCCGGGGGCGCGTCGCTTCGACGAGCCGGGCCGCACCGCCATCGCGCGCCGCGGCGTCGTGATCAGCAGGTGGCTGGGAGGCGCGAGGTCTTCGCCGACGTTGCCGCCGCGCAGCCGCGTGTGATCGACGTGCAGGCGCTCGAGCATGCCGGCGACCTCGCCGAGCTCGCCGTCGTCGAGGATCAGGATGCGCGGGACTTCACTCATTGCCGTCTCCCGCCAGGGCTCTTCGACGCATCGGCCGGGACACTGAAGGCCGCGGATTCCCGTGTCGCTGGAAGCCCCGCAATGCGGCTGGCCCTCGTCCGGCCCGGGCCGGGGCTGCTACGCTGCGGCGGTGGCCGACTCCCCCCTGACGGCGTCGCTGCTGATCGCGATGCCCCAGCTCCAGGATCCCAACTTCGTGCGGACGGTGATGATGATCGTCCAGCACGACGAGGAGGGGACCTTCGGCCTCGTGCTGAACCGTCCGGTGGACATGTCCGCCCGCGAGCTGTGCATCGGCCTCGACATGCACTGGGGCGGAGACCCCGAGGCCTCGCTGCACTGGGGCGGACCGGTGCAGCCGCACACCGGCTGGATGCTCTTCGCGAACGACGACCTGCTGGGCCCCGCCGCCGGGGTGACCGACGAGGCCACGGATCTCGGAGGCGGCGTCTTCTTCGCGGGCTCGCTCAACGTGCTGCGCACCATCGCCGAGGCGCCTCCCGGCGAGGTGCGGCTCTTCCTCGGCTACGCGGGCTGGGGGCCGGGACAGCTCGAGGGCGAGATGGCCGAGGGCGTCTGGCTGACCGCACCCGCGAGCCGCGAGGCCATCTTCGACGTGGCGCCCGAGTCCATGTGGGACTACGTGGTCCGCAGCCTGGGGATCGACCCGGCCACCCTGATCCTGACGCCCGGCGTCCACTGAGCCCCGGCGGGGCTCCCCGAACGTGCGAGGGCCCGGCGGGCGACGCCCGCCGGGCCCTCGGCTCTCGCTTGCGGGCTCCCCGCCGGTCCGGCCGGGGGCGCGGCTCAGTCGAGCCGCTCGAGGATCGTCGAGATTCCCATGCCGGCGCCGATGCACTGGGTGGCGAGCCCGTAGCGCGTGTTGCTGCGACGCAGCTCTTTGGCGACGGTCGTCACCAGCCGCGCGCCCGTGGCACCGAGCGGGTGACCGATGGCGATGGAGCCGCCGTTCACGTTGACCTTCGACTCGTCGATGCCCAGGTCCCGGATGGACGCGAGCACCTGGGTCGCGAAGGCCTCGTTGAACTCGACCCGGTCGATCTGGTCCACGCGGATGCCCGCGTGGGCGAGGGCCTTGCGCGTGGCGGGGATCGGCCCGAGGCCCATCACCTGGGGCTTCACGCCGGCGACGCCGATGCCGACGATCCGCGCCAGCGGCTCGAGGCCCAGGGCGAGCGCCTTCTCCTCGCTCATGAGCAACGCAGCGGAGATGCCGTCGTTGGTGGGGCACGAGTTGCCGGCGGTCACCACGATGGGCTTGTCGCCGAAGCTCTTCACGCCACCCAGGGGATTGAGACCGCCGAGCTTGTCGGCGGTGGTGTCGGCGCGGATGCACTCGTCCCGGTCGAAGGTGACGGTCCTGCCCACCTCCGCCTCGACCCAGTTGCGCTCCGCGTCGAAGACCGGCTCCTCCACCTCGAGGGGTACGACCTCGTCCTTGTAGATGCCCGCCTCGTAGGCGGCCGCGGTCTTCTGGTGGCTCTTCGCCGAGAACTCGTCCAGCTCGGCCCGGGTGAGGCCGTAGCACTCGGCCACGTTCTGGCTCGTCTGCACCATCGATTGCAGCGGCGGCGAGTCCAGGATGTAGTCGGGGAACGGCACCGAGAAGCTCTCGTCGTGGTCCGGCGCCATGTTGCGCTGCGCGTCGTTCAGCTGGAAGAGCTTCGGGTTGAACTGCGTGATGCGCGTGGTCTTCGCGCCGCCGGGAAGCCCCAGCGCGCGTCCCATGCGCTCGATGCCCAGGGCGATCCCGCAGTCCGTGGCGCCCACCGCGATCGACAGGGCCACCCGGTGGAAGGTCTCCATGCTCGAGCCGCACTGGCGGTTGGAGTTGAACGAGCAGACCTCCATGGGAAGTCCCGCGAGGCGGACGACGTTGCCCAGGCCCACGAACTCGCCCTGTCCGCTGACGTTGCCCAGGCCGACGTCCTCGATCATGGAATCGTGGAGCTTGGGAACGCGGTCGAGCAGTGCGCGGAGCACCTTTGCACCCGCGTCGTCCAGGCGCGTCGCGACGAGCATGCCGCGGCCGCCCCGGGCAAAGGCGGAGCGGACTCCGTCGACGAGAACGACGTTGCGTGACTGCATGGTGGAGGATCCTCTCTTCGGTGCGCGCCGGATTCCGGCGCTCGCGGGGTGGGCCGTTCGAAGACCGCGCAGTCTAGCCGCGGAAGCCTCCGATTTCCGCCTGCCCGGAGGCGAGCGGCCGGTTGCCGCGCAGATCCCGGCCTCGGGGCCCGGTTGCCCCGGGGTGCGCGGCGGCCGCGTGTGAGTCTGGGCGTCGAGGCGTTAGACTCCTCTCCTGCTCGTCCATGATTCCGGCGGGTACGAACGGAAGCCGATCCCATGTCGCAGTACGAAGTCTGGTGCCACAGATGCAACGTCACGTTTCCCGCCGGGACGCGGGTCTGCATGCACTGCGGAGGGCGCACCCGGGCGGAGCCGCCGCCCCGGAGCCGATTCGCGGCTTCCGAGCCCCGGATGAGCCCGGGCGACCCGCGCTCCTACGCGGAGGCCGGGGAGATGCAACGCTTCGAGCTGCCCGTTGCCCAGGACGAGAGCGTCGAAGAGGAGCCGATGCGCCGCTCGATGCTGCGCGCGGGCATGACGCTCCTGTGGATGATCCTGCTGGCCGCGGGCTACGCTTGGCGTGCCTGCTCGCCGCAGTCCCAGTAGCCGCGACGGCCGAGATGGAGGCGCTCCGATGCCGGTCCTCATCCATGGCGTGAGCCCGTCGCCGTTCGTGCGCAAGGTGCGGGTCGCCATGGCCGAGAAGGGCCTCGACTACGAGCTGGTGCACGTCATGCCCGGCAACGTCCCGGAGTCGTTCAAGAAGATCTCGCCGCTGGCCAAGGTTCCCGTCTACCAGGACGGCGACTTCGTGCTGCCCGACTCGTCGGTGATCATCGCCTACCTCGAGCGCGAGAAGCCCGATCCTCCGCTCTATCCCGAAGACGCGCGGCAGCTCGGACGCGCGCTCTGGTTCGAGGAGTACGCTGACACCAAGGTGGTGGAGGTGATCGCGCCCATCTTCTCCCAGCGCTTCGTTCAGCGCGTGCTCTTCAAGCAGGGGAGCGACGAGGCGATCGTCGAGCGCCAGATGAAGCTGCTCGTCCCGCCCGTCTTCGACTACCTCGAGACGGAGACGCCCGAGCAGGGCTGGATGGTGGGAGCGTCCTTCGGCATCGCCGACATCGCCCTGGGCACGGTCTTCGTCCAGCTCCGCCACTGCGGCGAGGCGATCGATCCGGCGCGCTGGCCGCGCCTCGCTGCGTACGCCGAGCGCGTCCTCGCGCGGCCGAGCTTCGCCGCCCTCGTCGCCGAAGAGGAGGCGGCCTTCCCGCGCGACTGACGGCGCAAGGAGGCGGAGGAGCGGATGGAGACGCAGAGAGGCATCGAGACGAGGAGGAGCGCTTCGTGAAGACCCGAGCCGCCGTCGCGTTCGAGGCCGGAAAGCCCCTCGAGATCGACGAGGTCGATCTCGAGGGACCGCACGAGGGCGAGTGCCTCGTGCGGCTGGCGGCCACCGGCGTCTGTCACACGGACGCCTTCACCTTGAGTGGTGCGGATCCGGAGGGCCTGTTCCCGGCGATCCTGGGCCACGAGGGGGCCGGGGTCGTGGAGGAGGTGGGTCCCGGGGTTCGCGGGCTGGCGGTGGGCGACCACGTGATCCCGCTCTACACGCCCGAGTGCCGGGAGTGCAAGTTCTGCCTCTCGGGCAAGACGAACCTGTGCGGGCGCATCCGCGACACCCAGGGCAGAGGGGTGATGCCCGACGGCACCAGCCGCTTCTCCCACGGTGGTCGCATGGTGCACCACTACATGGGGACGTCGACGTTCTCGGAGCACACGGTGGTGCCCGAGATCGCCCTCGCGAAGATCCGCAAGGACGCGCCGCTGGACAAGGTGTGCCTGCTGGGCTGCGGAGTCACCACCGGCATCGGCGCCGTGCTCCACACCGCCAAGGCGGAGCCCGGCTCGTCCATCGCGGTCTTCGGCCTGGGCGGAATCGGTCTCTCGGTCATCCAGGGCGCCGTGATGGCGGGCGCCGAGCGCATCCTCGCCGTGGACACGAACCCGGGCAAGTTCGAGATGGCGCGGGCCTTCGGGGCGACGGACTGCATCGACCCGGCCCAGGCGGGCGACGTCGAGGCGGCCATCATCGAGATGACCGACGGCGGCGTCGACTACTCGTTCGAGTGCGTGGGCAACGTGGAGCTGATGGGCACGGCCCTTCGCTGCACCCACAAGGGTTGGGGGCAGTCCATCATCATCGGCGTCGCGGGGGCCGGCCAGGAGATCCACGCCCGGCCGTTCCTGCTCGTGACCGGCCGCTCGTGGCGGGGAACGGCATTCGGCGGCACCCGGGGCCGCACCCAGCTGCCGGGATTCGTGGACCGCTACATGTCGGGTCGCATCAAGCTCGACGAGATGGTGTCGGCGACCCTGCCGCTCGAGCGGATCAACGACGCCTTCGATCGCATGCACGACGGCTCGGTGATCCGGAGCGTCATCCTGTACTGAGATCGCTCACGGCTGTTTCGGGGTCGCCGACGGCTGTCAGCCGCCCGGCGCTCACCCGGGCCACAGGGCCTGCAAGGTGAGGCGGACGGCGATGACGGTGAGCACCGACTTGTAGAGCCACGCGAACCAGCGCTCGTTCACGTGCTCGAGCAGCCGGCTCCCGAGCCAGGTGCCCGCGACGACCGCGGCCGAGAGGATCGCCAGCACGGCCACCCAGCCGCCGAACGCGAAGCCCGCCACGCCGAAGACCACGATCTTGGCCAGGTGGCCCGCGGCCTGGCAGGCGGCCTTGGTGCCGATGAGCGCGAACCGGCTGAGCCCCAGGTTCAGGAAGAAGGGGGCGATCAGCGGTCCCGTCGCGCCCAGGGTCACGTTGAGCAGCCCCACCACCGCGCCGAGGGCGAAGAAGCGCCGGCTCGGGCTCGTCTGCTCGGGGTGCGTGCCCAGCAGCAGGATTCCCGGCGCCCAGGTCGCCACGAGCACGAAGACGCCGATCAGCGCCTTCGTGGCGTCGGGGGGCAGGCTGCGGGCGATGGCGAGGCCCGCGAAGCCCATGGGCAGCAGCGGCAGCGCGTAGCGCCAGATGATGTCCCAGCGCAGGTGGCTGCGCTGGATGAAGGTGCGCGAGCCGTTGGAGACGAGCTGCACCGCGCCGTGCAGGGGGATCACGACGAGGGGTGGAAGGAAGAGGAGCATCACCGCCAGCAGGGTGATGCCGCCCGCCATGCCGACCACCGCCGAGAGCATCGACGTCAGCAGCGCGGCCACCACGAGGATCGCCAGGTCGAGGCCGCCGATGGGGATCAGGTCCATCGGCGGCCCTCGCGCGGCCCGTCGGGCTCGCTCATGCGGCCTTGGGCTGCGGCCCGACGTAGCGGGAGGTGGGGCGGATGAGGCGCCCGTGTCTCCGCTGCTCGTCGATGTGAGCGAGCCATCCCGCCACCCGTCCTACCGCGAAGGTCGGTGTGAAGAGCCGCCGGTCGAGACCGACGGTGTCGAGGAGCACGGCCGTGTAGAACTCCACGTTCGCCGCCAGGGGCCGGTCCGGGTGGCGGCTGCGCAGCAGCTCTGCGGCCTCGCGCTCCACCGCCCGGGCGAGCTCCAGCCGGTGGGTCGAGATGCCGGCGTCCTCCAGGGCGAGGATCGCCTGCTCGAGCACCGCAGCACGGGGGTCGCGCACCCGGTAGACCCGGTGCCCCAGCCCCATGATGCGCCGTCCGCTCGCGAGCTCGGCCTCGAGCCACGGGCGCGCGTGCGGCGGCGAGCCGACGGCCTCGAGCATGTCGAGGACCGGCCCCGGGGCTCCGCCGTGGAGAGGGCCCTTGAGGGCGCAGAGCGCAGCCACCACGGCCGAGATCGTGTCGGAGCCGGTGGAGGTGACGACCCGGGCGGCGAACGTCGAGGCGTTCATGCCGTGCTCGGCGACGGTGCACAGGTAGGTGTCCAACGCCGCCACCAGCGCAGGCAGCGGCGGGCGCCCGGTCAGCATGCGCAGGTAGTCGGCGGCCTGGGAGAGGTTCGGGTCCGGCCGGACCGGGAGCCGCTCGGCGGCCAGGCGGGCTCCCTTCCGGCCCAGCCCCTGGCCCCGCGCCCAGGCGGCGGCCAGCACCGGCACCGCGGCAGCTATGCGAACGCGTTCCTCTATCGGGTCAGCGCCCGTGGCGAGCTGGGAGAGGCCCGCCCGCAGGGCCTCCATGCCGTCCGGCCGGCGCAGGGCGTCCCCGAGACGCGGGAGGCTCGAGAACACCTCCACCCGCTCCCGGCCCAGGCGGCCGCGCAGCGCCTCGCCTCGGGTCGGCGCCAGGACGGGCTCATCGCTCCACAGGAGCTCGGTCATGCCTTCGAACGAGAGCTGCTCGACCGCCTGCTCGAGCTCGATGCCCCGGATCACGAGCCTGCCGTTCCGACCATCCACGCGGGAGAGCCTCGTCTCGGCGACCACCACGCCGTCCAGCCCGATGTTCGCCGGGTGATCCGCCGCCCCGGCCCCGGTCCCGAAGTTCGCTGCGCTCATGGCCATCCTCCTCGTGGCCGCTATGCTAGATGGGTGGACGAAATTGATCAACGTACATTCGATAATCAATCATACGGTGAGCAGGCTGCAGCGGCCCCCCAGGATCCGCGCCGCGATCAGTACCTGAGCGCCCGGGACGCCGCGGCGCTGCTGGACGTGAAGCTGCCCACCCTCTACGCGTACACGAGCCGCGGGCTGGTCCGAAGCGTGCCGGGGCAGCGCGGGCGCGCCCGCCGCTACCTGCGCGCCGACCTCGAACGCCTGCGCGCACGCCGGGACGCCCGGGCCGGGCACGGTCCCGTGGCGGCCGGCGCCCTGCGCTTCGGGGAGCCCGTGCTCGACTCGTCGATCACGGCGCTCCTGCCCGACCGGGGTCCCGTCTACCGCGGGCACGCCGCCGTGGATCTGGCCGCCGCAGACGTCCGCTTCGAGGCGGTCGCCGAGCTGCTGTGGACCGGCGGCGAGCTGGCCTCCAGCCCCGAGGCAACCGAACGAACGGTCTACTTCTGGGGGCCCCGGGGCTTCGGGGTGCCCGTGGAGACCCTGCGGGCGCTGGTCGCGCCGCCGTCCTCCGCCCCGCCGATTCCGCCGCTGTCGGTGCTCTCGCTGGTGGTTCCCCTGCTGGCCACCCGGGACCCGGGCCGCTTCGTCACCCGGGCCGACGCGGTGGCACCGCGCGCCCGCACCCTGATCGTCCGCATGGCCGCGGCCCTGGGCCTCTCGGCCCGCAAGGCGCGCACGCAGGCGGCCCTGGCCGCACACGGCGTCGCCGAGACGGTGGCCGCGGCCCTGGGTGCCGCCTGCGGCGCGGAAGGCGTGCGCGCTCTCAACCGGGCGCTCGTGCTGGCGGCCGACCACGAGCTCAACGCCTCGACGTTCGCGGCCCGGGTGGCCGCCTCCACGGGAGCGGACGTGTACGCGTGCGTGCAGGCCGCCCTGGCCACCCTGTCCGGCCCGCGCCACGGCGGCGCGGCCGACCGCATCGAGGCGCTGGTGGCGGAGATCGGCCGTCCCGACCAGGCCGAGCGCGTGATCCACGAGCGGGCGCGGCGGGGGGAAGCCATCGAAGGCTTCGGGCATCCGCTGTATCCCGACGGCGATCCGCGCGGCGCCTCGCTGATGGAGCTGGCGGCCGCGCTGGCCCCCGATCGCGAGGCGGTCCGAACCTGCATCGAGCTGGTGGAGGTGGTGCGGCGCAGCGAGGGCGGCGGCGCCACCCTCGACATGGGGCTGGTGGCGCTGGCGGCGGCCCTCGAGCTGCCGCCGGGCTCGGCCGCGGGGATCTTCGCCGTGGGACGCTGCGCGGGCTGGGTGGCGCACGCCCTCGAGCACTACGAGGCGGGCTACCTGCTGCGCCCGCGCGCGCGCTACACCCAGGCGCGTTGACGTCCCGGATTCGTCGAAGCGGACGACGCGGAAGCCGCCGACGCAGAAGACGATCCAGGGGGCGACACAGAAGAGGGACGGTCAGCGCGTCGTGCGCGCTCGTCGCCGCAGCCAGGCGAGGGTGACGAGCGCCCCGGCGGCGAGGCTCGAGGCGCCGGGCTCGGGCAGCAGGCTCACCGCCGCGAAGCCGGGGGTCACGAGGGGGCTCGGCATGTCGTCGATGCCGACGAAGTCGAGGTTGTTGTCGAGATAGCCGTCGGTTCCCGTGAGCACCGAGCCCTCGAGGTCCGGGCCGTTCGTGTCGACGTTGTCCGTCACCTGGAAGGTGATGCGCCCGACGGGCGACATGAAGTCCACCGGGCCGTCGATCGCCTTCGCGATGGCCTCGAAGCTGCCCACCAGGCCGGCCGTGTCGGCGTCGCTCTCGGTCTCGGTCTCGACGACGCCCATGGTGACGTTCGTGAGCGGGTTCTGCGAGAAGCAGCTCGGGAACGGCTCGCACTCGAGGGTCGGAATATCGTCCAGCTCCTCGACGCTCACGATGTCGAGCTCGTCCATCAGGCGGTCGTCGAAGAGCACCGAGAGCCCGTAGCCCTGCACGCCCGCCGAGTCCACGTGGATGCGGATCTCGAGCACCAGCTCGTCTCCCGGCTCGGCCTCGATGACGCTCGAGCCTGGGATTCCCGAGCCCGTGGTCGAGATCCACACGAGCTCGACGCCGATCGACGCCTGGGCGGCGCCGGCGATCCCCACGCAGGCGAGCGATGCGGCGAGGGCGAGCGCGATGCGGAGCTTCGCACGCGGTGCGATTCGCAGGGTTCCAGGGGGCATGCGGGGCCGGACTCTACCGGGCCCGCGCGTCCCCTGCCGCCCTCCGTCCGGGCTCTGTCGGCCATTCCGCGGCGCCCGAAACGGGACAGGGCGGCCTGCGGCGCACCCACACAGTCGGCACGATGCGGACTTGGCGTGCGAAGCTTCCGGTCGGGACCGATCGCGTGCCCGTCAGGCTCCGGCCGCGGTCGCCGGTGCCTCACCCGGCTTCGGCCGCCCGTACCTCACCCGGCTTCGGCCGCCCGTGCCTCGACCGGCTTCGGCCTCCTGGCGGTCACCCGGCTTCCTTCAGTCGCGCCAGCATCTCGCGGGCGGACGCGGTCCACTCGGGGTCCGCGGGTGTCTGACCGTCCGCGCGCGCGCGCGCCTGGCTCTGCTCCAGATCCTGCAGCGACTGCTCGAGGGTCTCCAGCGCCAGCTGCTTCTGGTCGTTGGCCTCGTAGGCCAACGCCAGGTGGTGTCGGACGATCGCCATCTGCTGGGTGTTGGCCTCCATCCCGGCGACGGCTTCGCGCAGGTAGCCCACCGCCGCCGAGGGAATGCCGCGCCGGTAGAGCACCCAGCCCAGGGTGTCCGCGGCGCCCGGGCTGTCGGGCAGGGCGGCCTTCGCCTCCTGGGCGAGATCGAGGGCGCGGTCGAGGTTCTCGCCGGACTCGGCCAGCAGGTAGGCCAGGTTGTTCTTCGACTGGGCCATGTTGGCGTCGAGCGCGATGGCCTTCTCGTAGCCCTCACGGGCGAGCTGCGTCTTTCCCTGGGCCTCGTACAGCTCCGCCAGGAGATGATGCAACGAGGCGACTTGCGGATTCTGCTCGATGGCCTTCTGGTAGGACTGGATGGCTTCGTCGATCCGTCCCGTCTGCTGATAGATCTGGGCCAGCTGCTGGAAGGCCCCGACGTTCTTGGGATCCAGCTCGAGGGCGTGGGCGAACGCCTGCTCGGCTCCCTTCACGTCCCCCGTCGCGACCAGGTAGCTGCCCTTGATCCGGACGAGCTCGGCGTCGTTCGGGTCGGTGGCGAGGGCGGCGTCGATGCGGGGGGCCGCGCGCTCGACCTTTCCGAGCTGCGACTCCACCTGCAGCAGGGTGGCCAGCACTCCGGGATGGTTCGGGCGCGTCTCGAGCGCCGCGAGCAGCGCGCTGCGCGCCTCTTCGAGCTTGTTGGCCTGGATCAGGAGCCGCGCCCGCGCGAAGGCCACGTCTGCGTCGCGCTTGTCCGTGGGAATCTGGGCGACGCCGTCCAGCGCCTCGTCGACCCGCCCCAGGTGGGCGAGGCTCTGCGCGACGATCAGCCGGATCTGCGGGTCCGTGTTGTGGTTCAGGTAGATGCGACCCTGATCGATCGCGTACTCGTCCTCGCCGAGGGCGGCGTGGAGCTGGATCAGCAGGCGGCGGGCGAGCGTCATCGACGGGTCGACCTCGAGGGCGCGGGCCACCTCGGCGCGGGCCGTCCGCGTGTCACCGGACGCCGCCAGGGCCCGGCCCAGCATGTAGTGGGCCCTGGAGGAGTCGGGTCGCGCGTCGAGGGAGGCGCGGAAGGCCTGGATGGCTCCGTCGGCGTCCCGCTCGGCGAGCGCCATGCGGCCCTTCAGGTAGAGGGCTTCCGGCTGGGTGGGCTCCCCGGCGAGAACCTCGTCGACGATGCTGCGCGCCTCGGCGAGCTGGGCCTCGTTCTTGCTGTCGGTGCTGAG
Source organism: uncultured delta proteobacterium (assembly GCA_963822965.1). GTDB lineage: Bacteria > Myxococcota_A > UBA9160 > UBA9160 > UBA4427 > JAJDAN01. Next base: position 119,982 of record CAWGJT010000013.1, on the reverse strand, counting down.
TTCCATCAGGTACTCGGCCTTGGCGAGCCGTGTCTCGGTGCTGGTCGGATCGATCTTCAGTGCGGCCTCGGCCGCTTCGAGGGCGCCGATGGTGTCGCCGTGCCGCTGCCGTTGGCGGGCCAGCATCAGGCGCGGCTCCACCGCGTCCGGGGCGTTCTGGATCGCCGCCTCGAGCATCTTCGCGGCCTCGTCGCTCCGGCCGAGGCGCTCGAGCGTCTGGGCCAGCATCTGGGTGAGCTGCAGCTGGCTGTCGGGCTCGCCCGCGAGCTTCGTGAAGCCTTCCTGGAGGATCGCGGCGGCCTCTTCCGATCGATCCCGCGAAGCGTAGAAGTTCGCGAGGTTCTGGTAGCCGGACACGACCTGCTCCGGGTCCTTGGCAGCTTCCAGGGCCTTTCGGAATGCCGCCTCCGCGTTGTCGTCCCGGGACGGGTCCATGGCGAGGAATCGCCCCAGGTTCGTGTAGGCGTCGAAGCCCGGGTCGATCTCGGTGATCTTCACGATGACGGGCTCGGCCTTGTCGCGCTCCCCGACGTTCGCGTAGTGCTGGCCGAGCACGTAGAGGTAGGCACTGCCCTCGGGCTCCAGCGCCACCGCCTTCAGGTAGGCGGTCTCGGCCTCCCCCGGTCGTTGGAGCCCGTCGAGCGCCCGACCGCGGAGCACGTAGGCGGCGGCATTGTCGGGCGCCAGGTCGATCACGAGGTCCGCCTCCTTCAAGGTGGCATCGAAGTCCCCCACGACGAGGTTCAGGGCTCCCAGCTTCAGGTGGGCGTCCGAGTTCTCGGGGTCGAGGCGAGCCGCCTCGGAGAACTCCCACGTCGCATCGCGAATCTGGCCCTGCTGGGCGTACGACTGGCCGAGCGCGTAGTGCGCCTCTGCCGAGTTCGGGTCGATCTTGAGCGCCTTCCGGAAGTCGATGATCGCCTCGGGTTGCTGCCCGGCCTCGGCGGCGGCCCGTCCACTCGCGAGCAGGGCGGCGGCCTTCTCCTGGTCGTCCTGGCAGCCGGGCACGGCCAGCAGGCAGGCGAGCAGCAGTGTGGCGCCGGCGCGGAGCGTGTTTCCGGCGCGGAGCGTGTTTCCGGCGCGGAGCGTGTTTCCGGAAGGGAGGTGGAAGCGCATCGGTTGAACCTCTCGTGTGACGGTGGCCATGGGCGTGGCCCGGCCGCTGGCGGGCCGGGGAGCCCCGGGTACGTACCCCATGGGGCCCCGCAGTATACGCGCCGGTCGCCGGCCCGCGCCCCACCCCTCCCGATCGACGGCCCCGCCGGAAGGCGTCGAAGCGTAGCCCAAAGGCCACGCTTCGTCGGGGTGGCCGGCCAGCGCCTCTCTCGTGCTCGTGGGTCTGGCTCGTGCTTGTGGGTCTGGCTCTGGCTCTGCTTGTGGTCCGCGGTTGGGGGCCCGCGCTCCTGGGTCGCCACGGGCCCGCTCCCGGTTCCGACGGAGCCTCGATTCGACAAGAGCCTGCCATCGGCGTTTGCGGCCGGCGCGCCGCCTCGGACTGGCCGTGCGCGGATGCTCCTGCCGGGAGCGTGATGTAGTATGCTTCGCGCCTCGAGCGGTGGATTCCGCGGAAAATTCTGGGGGAGTAGAACATGAAGCGCTCTTTTGCGTTCCTCGTCGCGGCTGGGTTCATGCTGGCGGCGCCCGCCGCCCTCGCGGCCGGCGAGACCTGCGACTTCAACGGCGATGGTGTGTGCGACGACGCCGACCTGGCCATCATCATGGACATGGCGACCAAGCAGACACACGTCGGTGATTCCGACTTCGTGGCGGCTGCGGACTACGACGGCGACGGCGGCATTTCGCTCTCCGACGTCTCGACCTTCCTCGATCTGCGAGGCCAGTGAGATTCCTTTCCGGGCTCCGGACCTCGGGTCCCTCGTCCAGCCTCTCGTCCAATCTTGAATCTCGTGAATCTCGACCCAGGGAGATGCAACGAATGCGGTCCTTCAACGCGTACAAAACCGTGCTGGCTCTCGTGGCCACCCTCTTCGGCGCCACCCTTTTCGGGGCCAGCAGCGCAAGCGCCTTTGCGGTCACCATGTCCGTGCGACCCGGCACCAACGACCCGGGTAGTCTCAGCCCCGGTGACAGCGTCGTACTGGACTTCTTCCTCGACGCCGATCAGTTCAACTCGCAGCTGATCTCGTTCTCGGTCTTCTTCGACGATCCGGAGATCTCCTACGACGAACCGGCTTCGGGCGCGCTGCCGATCATCTACCCGGCTCCCCCGGAGGCGTACGGCACGACGGGCGGCGCTCCCGGGTACATCCTCTACATGACCGGCATGCCGCCGGTCGGTTTGTACCCGCTGCAGAACCCCTTCAAGCTCTGGATCGCCCCGCCTGCGGGAAAGGGGCAGGTGAACGCCAACTGGGCGTCTCCGGCGGTCGATTCGATCGGTGCGGATACCGGGAGCAACGTCTGGGTCGGCTCGATGGTCTTCGTGGCCGACGACAGCGGTACCCTCACGCTGTCGGTGTCCAACACCACCAGTATCTTCCGCATCAACAACGTGGTCCTCGATCCCAGCGAAATCACCATCAGCGGTCCGATCGCGGTCACGGTTCCCGAGCCGGCGGTCGCCAGCCTTGCGATCACCGCCTGTCTCGCCACCGCCTTCCTGGCCCATCGCATCCGCCGTCGGGCCTGAGCGAGCGGAGAGAGCTCGTTTGGCTCCTCCCGGCAGGCCTGCTCCCCCGCAGTCGATGCGCTAGGACCGCAGAGGCGGCGAGGGCAAGCGAGCAAGCAAGTCAAGCAAGTCAAGCAAGTAGAGGCGGCAAGATTCGAACGGTGACCACGCAGCGCTTCGCCAGTGCCAGGCGAGCCGCATGGTCGGCCGTCGTTCTCGGGCTCGCCCTCCTCGCCTGCTCGCAGGAGCCGGGCGGGCAGGGAGCCACCGCCAGCGCCACGGCGGCTCCGGCCGAGGCGCCGGCGCTGGCCGCCGTTGAGCGTCCCCGGCTCGTCCTGCTGATCTCGATCGACACCCTGCGCGCCGACCATCTGGGCTTCTACGGCTACCAGCGCTTCACGTCCCCGGTTCTGGACGGGATCGCCGCCGAGGGCACCGTCTTCGACGACGCCAGCGCGACGGCGTCGTGGACGCTTCCCTCCCACGCCTCGATGCTCACCGGGCTCTTCCCGCTGAGTGACGGCGTGTTGTCGTTCCGCACCCGGCTTCCGGACGAGATCCCGACGATCGCCAGCATCCTGGGGAAGGCGGGCTGGGAGACGGCGGCCGTCGTGAACGTGGAGTGGCTGAAGCGCGAGAACTACGGTCTCACACGCGACTTCGAGAAGTACGCCTGGGCGGAGAGCAGCCTCTCACGGCGCTCTTCGAACACCTGGGTGACCGACCAGATGCTGCAGTGGGTCGACGAGATCGGGGACCGCCCGCTCTTCATCTTCGCCCACTACTACGACCTGCACACCGACTACGTGGCGGCAGACGCCTACGAGAAGCTCTTTCTCACGCCCTACGACGGCATCGTCGATGGGACGGGCTGGCAGCTGCGCCAGGCGACCCTGCCCGAGGCCTACATCGAGTCCTGCCAGCAGAACTACGATCCCGAGCGCTGCACCTTCGGCGACACCTTCAAGATCGACGACAGCGTCGAGAAGCTGCACCTGGGCCCGGCGGACGTGCGGCGCCTGAAGGAGCTCTACGACGCCCAGATCCGGCAGCTCGACACGGAGCTGGGCCGTCTCTTCGCAAGGCTTCGCGAGCGCGGCCTGCTCGACCGGACGCTGCTCGTCGTCACTGCGGACCACGGCGAGGAGTTCGCGGAACACGGCAGCTTCGAGCACTCCATCACCGCCTACCAGGAGTGCGTCCGGGTGCCGCTGCTGCTGCGCGGGCCCGGGGTGCCGGCGGGGCTGCGGGTCTCTGCACCCGTCTCCAGCGTGGACATCGTGCCGACGATCCTGGCCCGCACCGGGGTCGATGCGCCGGCCTCGCTGGAGGGGCGAGACCTGTCGCCGCTCCTGCGTGGAGCGGACGACGAGCCCTTCCGGAAGCGGCTCCTGTACGTGGAGGCGGCGGGCGGAATCTCGAGCGACTACATGTCGGGCGGCGAGTTCTATCCGGTCTACCGGTCGGTGCGCCGAGGCCGCTACAAGCTCGTGCTGGAGGCTCGCAGCGGCTCCTCCGTCCTCTACGACCTCGCCACCGATCCGGGAGAGCACACGGACGTATCGGCGAGCCACCCGCAGGTCGCCGCCGAGCTGCGGGAGGTGGCGCAGAAGCGCTACTCGGTGGAGCGCGCCCGGCCCGAGGCACCCGTGCAGATCGATGCCGAGGACGCCGCCCGGCTGCGGGCCCTGGGCTACGCGCCCTGATCCGGGGCCGTCGCGGCGCTCAGCGCATCGCCTCGGGGCGACCGAAGACCGGGAGCCCGGTCGGGCGCGGTACCACGCCTTCGCGGAGCATCTTCTCGGCCGCACGGAGTCCGCTCTCGCAGGCCTTCCCGATGGACGCCGAGGTCATGCACTCGCGCACCTGGTCTTCGAAGCTCGCGTCGGACCGGGCGCCGGCGCGCTGGCTCACCCAGTCGCGACAGGCCGCTTCCGTGGGGCGTCCCGCACGACAGCTCGACCAGATGTCGTGCAGCGTCTGCGGCGGGAACGGCGCCGCGTGATGGTAGTACGTTGCGAAGTCCTCGCTGGCCCGTGCCGCGGAGACCGAGGTGACGTCCTGGAGCTGCGCCCGGGACACACGGAAGAGGTGCGCCAGCTCCTCCAGGCGCTCGCGCGGAAGGCCGTCCGGGAGCTTTCCGACGAACCGGATCAGGCGCTCGAGGGTCTCGCGGTGGGCCGGCTCCTCGCTCATCCACTCGGCGACGAGGGCGTTGCACGGCGGCCCGAGGGCCCGACACGCCTCGACGACCTGGGCGCCGCGCTCCTCGTCCGGGAGCCCGTCCGTGAAGAGCGCCGCATAGCGCCGCAGCAGCGAGTTGCGTGCGCCGATGCGTGCGGGCTCGCCGTAGCCCGAGAAGGGCAGGTCCGCGTAGTCTTCCCGGAAGAACGCGCGGCCGGCCAGGTCGTTCAGCCGGGGGTGATAGAGCGACTGCAGCGGACCGGTCAGGTGCAGGGCGTTGACGACGTCCATCGGCAGCAGCTCGTGGGCCAGCAGGGCCGAGACGCTCGGGATGTGCGCCCGCTGCAGGGTGGCCGTGAAGTCCGGGCGACCGGCGCGTTGCACGAAGCGCACGAGGTCGTTCGCGCGACGGGCGTCCTCGAATCCGAGCAGCAGCAGCGACTGGTTCACGTCCTGCCAGACGGCGACGTGCTCGTAGACGCTGGCGTAGCTGCGCAGCACCAGCGCCAGCGATGCGTCGTCCATCTCGTAGCGGTGGATGAACTGGCAGTACACCCCTCCCGGGCTCAGGCGCTTGCGGGTGGCCTCGAGGAACTCCCGGGTGAAGAGCATCTCCACGCCCGCCACCCAGGCCTGGCTCGGCGCCGAGACGATCACGTCGTACGTGCCCTCCGAGCGCATCAGGGCGCGGTAGGCGTCGCTCCGGATGACGTGGATCTTCGGGTTGCGGCTCGCGTCCTGGGTGGCGAAGTCGAAGAGCGGCGCCGCCTCGAGGATGCCCGGGGTGATCTCGGCGACGTCCACCTCCTTCATGCCGTCGAACGTGCCCAGCTCCCCCGCCGTGATCCCCACCCCCCAGCCGATCACGAAGGCCCGCTCCGCCTTGTCGGCGAAGATGGCCGGCAGCGCGGCCAGCAGGCCCGTCGTCCCGTAGTCGCCCAGGGTGTCCGCGTCGCTCTTTCCCTGGCTGGCGATGGAGCGGTCGATGCGGCCGTCGGGCAGCTTGTTCTCGCGCGCGACGACGCTCGCCGTGGGATCGTCCGCGTGGAACAGGATGTGGAAGTTGGCGCCCCCATGCGGAAGGATGAACCGCTCGGCCCCCACGTAGTAGCCCGCCACCTTCGCGTAGGCGTCGTAGACCGACTTGCGGAACAGACCCGAGTAGAGCAGCTCGGGTCGCCAGGCGGGCAGCAGGGTGACGACGGCGAGCAGGGGGACGAGCGCGAGCCCGGCTGCGACCGCGCGCCGGTAGATGCGCACCGTGAGGATACCGGCGGCCATGAGCAGGGCGGCGATGGCGATTCGATAGACCTGGTGGAGATCCAGCCAGAAGAGCAGCGCGTAGCCGCCGAGCAGGGCCCCCAGCAGCGAGCCCACCGTGTTCCAGCTGTAGAGGTAGCCCGCCAGATCGCCCAGGTGGTCGACCTGGCGCCGCAGGTGGTGGAACAGCAGCGGAAGAGACGCACCGGACAGCAGGACCGCCGGGCCGATCACCACCAGGATCGCCAGCAGCGCCATGAGATAGAAGCCGTAGAAGCCGCCGTTGCTGTCCTGGAACATCGTGCGGATCAGCATCATCCCGTACGGCGAGTCCTCGACCCACGGATACAGGAGCAGGAAGAAGAGCGCGATGCCCCACTGGTTGGCCACGATCACCCAGGTGGGAATGTGGGAGAAGGCCGAGACCGCGAAGCTTCCCAGCGCGATCGCCAGCACGAAGACCGCGACCACCATCGAGAACGTCACCTGGGAGGGGCCCAGCGACAGCACGCCGAGGCGGATCACCACCGTCTGCATGGTCATCATCGCGAACCCGGTCAGCAGCGCGATGGTCGCGTAGAAGCCGAAGCCCTCGATGCCGGGTGTCCCGCCCTCCGATGGGTCCGTCGGGCCGGCCTGGCTGAGCGCGATCACCGCGCGCCGCCGGAAGCCCACGACGCCGAAGAGCGCGCCGGCGCCGAGGTTGATGCAGCCCATGGCGAGCATCACGTTCTCGAGCCCGAGCCGGGGGACGAGGTAGAAGCCCGCCGCGAGCGCGCCCGCGAACGCGCCCGCCGTGTTGAACGCATAGACGAAGGCGTGGAAGCGGGTGGCGTCGTCGAGGCTGCGCGCGAGGGCCTGGGTGAGCATCGGAATGGTGCCGCCCATCAGGATCGACGCGGGACCGATGAGCAGCGCCGAGAGGCACACGTCCAGCGCGAAGCCCAGGCCGCCCGTGCTGTGGGGGATCGAGTACGACAGCAGCTGGACGCCCCGAAACAGCCAGGGGAAGGCGAGGACGTAGCATCCGATGCTGCCCTCGAGCAGGCCGTAGACGAGCAGCAGCCGCGGCGGGCGCCCCTGGCGCTCGGCGCGCGCGACCACCGACCTCGTCACCCGGCCGAACAGCCAGTAGCCCACGGAGAGCCCGCCGAGGAAGATCCCGAGGACTGCGGACGTGGCCTCGCTGTCGGAGCCGAGCAGCGTGGCGAGATAGCGCTGCCACGCCACCTCGTAGACGAGGCCGCTGAAGCCGGTGAGAACCGTGAGGAGCAGGGCTACCGCGCGGACCATTCCTGGGGGCTCTCCGATCTCGCCGATCTCGCCGGTCTCCGGTCTTCCGCTCCTGGTCCCCGTGAAGCGCGGGCGCGGGCCAGGGTTCCTGGCTCGCGGGCGGCGGCTAGAATCGTATAGATGCGGAAGCCGGTCAACCGAAGCGCGGCTGCGCTTGCGCTCCTGGCTGCGCTCCTGGCGACGGTCTCCGCGTGCACGCCCCGCGACGCCTCGAAGGGCGAAGCGGTGGAGCCCCGCGGCGCCGGCGCGGAAGCGCCGCTTCGCGAGCCGGCAGCGGACGTGCAACTCGATCCGCCGCGACTCATCGTGCTGGTGTCCATCGACACCCTGCGCGCCGATCACCTCGGCGCCTACGGGTACGAGCGCTTCACGTCCCCCGTTCTCGACGGGATGGCCGCCGAGGGCGCCCTCTTCGAGGACGCGAGCGCCGCCGCTCCCTGGACCCTTCCCTCCCACGCCTCGATGTTGACGGGTCTCTACCCGCACGAGCACGGCGTCACCACCATGAGGCTCGGCCTCGGGAAGGACGTTCCCACCCTGGCGTCGCTGCTCGCCCGCGCGGGCTATCGAACGGCCGCGGTCGTGAACTCCACGTGGCTCGAGCGGGACACCTTCGGGCTCACCCGCGACTTCGAGCGCTACGCGTACGTCCCCGAGTCCGCCGAGCAGCGTGCCCCCACGCGCTGGGTGACCGACCAGGCGATCGAGTGGATGTCCACGCTGGGAGACGGTCGCCTGCTGCTCTTCCTCCACTACTACGACGTCCACGCCGACTACGCGTCCGAGCCGAGCTACGAGAAGCTCTTCGTGCGGCCCTACCAGGGCCCCGCGGACGGAAGCAGCTGGCAGCTGACCCGCGCCAACCTCGAAGACCAGTACCTCGACATGTGTCACCGGCACTTCGACCCGATCAAGTGCACCTTCGGCTCCGCGGGCCGGCCCTTCCGGATCGACGCGTCGGTGACCCGGGTCCACTTCGACGCAAAGGACGTGAGTCATCTCATCGACCTCTACGACGCCGGGATCCGACAGATGGACACGGAGCTGGGCCGCCTCTTCGCCTGGATGCGCGGTCGCGGGCTCCTGGACCAGGCGCTCGTCGTCGTCACCGCCGATCACGGCGAGGAGTTCATGGAGCACGGGCGCGTCGAGCACTTCCTCCCCACCTGGCAGGCCCTGCTGCACGTCCCGCTCATCCTGCACGGGCCCGGGGTGCCGCGAGGCGTCCGGGTGAAGGCGCCGGTCTCCCTCGTCGACATCGTCCCCACCCTGCTGGATTTCGCGGGGGTGCAAGCGAACACGCCGCTCGACGGGGTTGACCTGCGTCCGCTCCTGCACGGCCAGCCCCTCGCCGATCGCGATCTCTACGGGGAGGCCTCGGGGGGGCTCACCTACCAGCTCATGATGCCCGGCATCTTCCCCGTCTACCGCTCCGTGCGGCATGGGAACGACAAGTTGATCTACGACTCGAAGTCGGATCGATACTCGCTCTACGAGCTCTCGTCGGATCCCGGAGAACGGCACGACCTCGCGAAGGAGCGGCCCGAGGTCGCGGCGAAGCTGCGGGCCGAGATGCAGCGTCGCTACGACGGCGGGGAGTCCGCGGCCGGTGCCGCGAATGCGGTCGAGCTTCCCGACGAGGAGATCGAGCGCCTGCGGTCGCTCGGGTATCTCCAGTGAGGCGTCGGCTCGTCCTGGGTCGGTCGTTCCCGGGCCTGCAGCTCTTCCTGGGCCTCGCCGTCGCGTCGTCCGCCGGGCTGCTCGTCGGGTGCGGATCCGGCGAGACCGGGACGGGCTCGGAGCCGCCGGCCGCGACGCCCCGGGCTGCGGCCTCGCCCCCGAACCTGCTCCTCGTCACCATGGACACGACGCGCGCGGACGCCCTCGGCGCCTACGGACAGTCGCGCGATACCACGCCCAACATCGATCGCCTGGCGCGCTCCGGCGTGCTCTTCGAGCACGTCGCCACCACCAACCCCGAGACCCTGCCCGCCCACTCCTCGATCTTCACGGGAACCTACCCGTACGTCCACGGCGTGCGGGCGAACTCGGGCTACCTGCTCGCCGATCGCAACGTCACGCTCGCGGAGGTGCTGGCCGCCCACGGCTATCGCACCGGTGCCGAGGTGGCGGCCCCGGTCCTACGCGCGGAGACCCGCGTCACCCAGGGCTTCGAGCACTATCGGGGAGCCGAGAGCCCGGGGGTCGAGCTCGAGGTCGTCCACTACAGTCGGGGGCTGCGGACCGAGGAGACGAAGCCGATCCGCACGGGCGCCGACATCACCGCCCGGGGAATCGACTTCCTGCACGAAACGGACGACGGGCGCCCCTTCTTCCTGTGGCTCCACTACTTCGACGCCCACAATCCCTACTCGTCCCTGCCGCGCTTCGTTCGCAAGCTCGGGCCAGATTCCTACCACGCGGCGGTCGCTACGGAGGACTTCCAGATCGGGCTCGTGCTCCACGAGCTCCGCGAGCTCGGTCTCGAGGAGAACACCCTGGTGGTCCTGACGGCCGACCACGGGGAGGGACTGGACGAGCACGGCGAGCCCAGCCACAGCTTCTTCGTCTACGACACGACCATGCGGGTGCCCCTGGTGCTGGCGGGCCTGCCGTCCCTGCCACGGGGTGCGCGCATCCCGTCGCTGGTCCGCACCATCGACATCGCGCCCACGGTGCTCGATCTGCTCGGTCTGCCCCCGCTGGAGGACGTGCAGGGCGCCTCGCTGGTCCCCCTGATCGAGGGAAGGGTGGAGGACCTGCAGCTGACCGCGTACGGGGAGGCGACCCGCTTCGCGTCGACCTTCGGGCTGCCGGTCCTGCGCTGCCTGGAGCAGGGGCGCTGGAAGTACATCCACAAGGTGAACCCGGAGCTCTACGACGTGGTGGCCGACCCGGGAGAGCTCCACGACCTGGCCAGGAGCCGTCCCGAGGTGGTCGCCAGCATGAGCGGAGAGCTGCAGACCCTGCTCGCCGACGCCCCCACCCCCCGCGACGACGCCGCGGCCGCCGTCGATGCCCGGACCGCCGAGCAGCTCATGGCCCTGGGCTACGTGGCCCGGGGACCCACGACCGCGATCCACGACGATCCCGCCTCCCTCGAGCTGCGGGGCATGGATCCGAGCTCCAAGGCGGCCGACGTCCAGGTGATCGCGACTGCGGGGGGCCTGATCCGCCGCCAGTCGTACGACGACGCGCTGGAGCTGCTGGCAGGCCTCCGGCGTCGCAATCCCACGAGCCTCTACGCGATGAGCCTCACCGCCGAGGCCCTCATGGGGAAGCAGCGCTATCCCGAGGCGATCGCGCTGCTGCGGCGGGTTCGGGCGGCGGACCCGAAGGACCGCGAGGCCGCCTACCAGCTGGCCCACGCCCTGGCGGAGAGCGGCGGAAAGGACGAGGCGGCCGAGCTGTACCTCACCCTGCTCGGGGACGACGCCTGCGACGAGCGGGTGCGCCTCGAGCAGCGGGACCTGCTGCAGCGACTGCACCGCTACGACGAGCTGGTGCGGGTGCTGGCGGACGGGGCCCAGCGCTGCCCGGAGATGGCGTCCAACCTGAACAACTACGCCTGGGCCCTGGCGACCCTGCCGGAAGCGCCTCTACGCGACGGCGGGGAGGCGGTGCGCGTCATCCGCGGAGTCATTGCCCGGTCTCCCGAGGAAGCTCCCGGCTTCCTGGACACGCTCGGCGCCGCGCTCGCCGAGACGGGCGACTTCGACGGAGCGACCCGGGCGGGGACGCGGGCCCTCGAGGTGGCCCGGACCGCGGGGGCTCCCCCGGCCGTCCTGAGCCAGCTGGAGGATCACCTTGCCGCCTACCGATCCCGCCGGGCGGTCCGTGATCCCGCCGGGGACTCCCTAACGGCCGGCGCGACCGGGGACTGACCGCCCGCCGGCTCGGTGCTCCCGAGCCGGAACCACCTCGATGCGGATGGTCTGACGGGTGACCAGGCCCGTCTCCGCGGTCCCCGAGAACGTGAACGCGTGGCTCCCCACCTGGTCGGGGCGGGGACGCCAGAAGAAGAGCCCCAGGTTGCGACCGGAGTCGAAGAAGGTAGCTCCCAGGCTCTCCAGGGAGTCCGCGTCCACGGGCTCGGCGCCCAGACGCAGGGGCGCCTCGGAGGCCGGGTCCCCCCGCCGGCTCCTTCCAGGCGGCTCGGCTCCCGTGTCGGCGGAACGCACCGGCACGACCACGAGCCTGCCCACCACCGCCCTGCGGTCGTGCAGGGGCGCCAGGGCAGGCAGGGTGACTCCCACGATCTCCGTGGAGCCGTCCCGATCGTCCTCCCAGACGACGTGGCGGCCGTCGATCGCAGAGGCCGCCTGGCGGGCCATCTGCGCGGTGAGCCGCTGGACCGGACAGCGCTGGCGGATCCGGTCGAACTCGCAGAAGAACACGTCGCTCGCCTCGTCCCCGATCCGGGCGTCCCAGACCAGCCGGCTTCCGGACAGGCTGGGAGAGGTATCGGCGACCGGATGGGCGACCTCGACCGCCGGACAGTCGCCGCTGGTCGGATCGAGCTGGCAGATCTGCAGCGGCTCGCGACCGTTGAAGCGCGCCTCGACCCATGCCAGCAGGTCGCCGGAGGCCGCGGGTTGCGCGTTGACGGGGATCGGATCCAGCGGTGCACGGACCGGGCAAAGGCCGCTGTGGGAGACGTCGCACAGACCCACCCGGCTGCCCGGCTCGGTCCAGACGAGGGTTCGGCCGGAGCTGCCCAGGAAGCCCCGGCGGCCCGGCGGCAGTCCGGTCTCGAAGGGACGGCAGGAGGTGCCGCGGCGGTCGGGACGACAACCGCGCACGTCCTGCTCCCCCGAGCTGTCGTCGAGCCAGAAGATGCGTCCCGCGGCGGCGGCGGGCGGCATCCGGACCAGCTCGTCGGATACCGGCGACGCATGGCAACGCTCGCTCCGGGGGTCCAGACGACAGCCGTACACCTGGGCTCCCGCCAGCCCTGCGCGCGTGTCCAGCCAGCTCACCACATCGCCCGAGATGGAGGGAAACGTCTGATCTCCCGCCGCGCCGCTGATTGCGTACTGGCTGCCGTCGGACAGGCGACTCGCGAAGAGATTGTCGTCTTCGGTGGCCTCGTTGGGATCTTCCGGGCTGCGCCGCGACTGCCAGACGACGAGGTCGCCCGAGACGGATGGCGCAGCGGCGGGACGGCCCGGCTCGGAGACGACCCGCAGCCGGCGGTCGTTCTCGAGGCTCGCCATCAGCAGCTCGCTGTAGAGGTGCCCCTCGAGGCCGTGCACCTCGAGCTTCACCACGTAGGTTCCCTCGGAGAGACCGTCGAGGGGCCATTCGGCGAGCACCCCGTCCCGGACGGGTGCGGTGCGGTCGGTCGCGATGGGAATCCATTCCGTGGGCTCGTTCCCGAGCCCGTAGTAGAGCGAGTAGCTCGCGAGGTCGGCGCCGGCGGCCGTGCCCTGGATCCCTACGACCGCGCCGCCCCGGGGATCGAACACGCTCCCCTGCTCGGGGCCGGTGATGGCGGCGTCGAGGTCCGGCAGGGGTACGAGCTGGAGGCTCGCGAACGCGTCGAGACGTCCCGCGCCCATGCGGCGGTCGTAGCCGGGCGGGCCCGTGTCCGTGGCACCCTGCCGGATCAGCCGGCGCACCTGCTCGACGTCCAGCGCTGGGTACGCGCTCCGCAGCAGGGCAGCGACGCCGGATACGTGGGGCGCGGACATCGAGGTTCCGGAGAGACGCCAGTATCCCTCCGCGACCGTCGCATACGCGGCGGACGCATCCGCCGAGGAGCGGAGCGAGAGGATGTTGCGGCGGGCGATGTAGACGTTGGGATCGCCGGACGGACCGCCGCCGGGCGCCGCGACGTCCACCAGCCAGCCCATGTTGGTGAACGACGCCGACGGCTGGTCGTCCTCACCGGACGAGGCGACCGTGATCGTCTCCCGCAGCTTCTCCGGGCTGTTGAAGACCACGTCCGTCCGGCGGTTGCCCGCCGAGGTCACGAGGACGACGTCCATGGCGTGCACGAGCCGGACGATCTCCTCGGCGAGCGGGTTGTGGGGGCACTCGGGGCTGCAGGACCAGCTCGTGTTGATCACGCGGGCACCGTTCTCGGCCGCGTAGAGGACGGCGCGCCACAGCACGGAGTCCAGGCCGGGTCCGTCGGCCGGGAAGCCCTTCAGCGCCATGATGCGGGCCCGGGGCGCGACGCCCGCGACGCCGATGCCGTTGTCGGCCACGGCGGCGATCGTGCCGGCCACGTGGGTGCCGTGGCCGACGTCGTCGAACGGGTCGGGGTCGCTCTCGTCCAGGGGACCGTCGTAGCGGCCGTCGTCGTCCGCGTCGACGCTGTTCGCGAAGTCGAATCCGCGGAGGTCGTCGACGAAGCCGTTGCCGTCGTCGTCCACCCCGTTCCAGTCCGCGGGGTCCACCCGGCCATTCCCGTCGAGGTCCTCGCCCGGGTTGACCCAGACGTTGTCGGCGATGTCGGGATGCAGGTAGTCGAGACCCGTGTCGACCACGGCCACCACGACGCCCTCTCCCTGGGAGATCGACCAGGCTTCGGGAGCGCGGATCCGGTACAGGCCCCAGAGGTCGGGGTATGGCTGTCCCCACGACCCGCTCGAGTGCAGGAAGGGATCGTCGGGCAGGTCGCTCACCTGGTCGAGCCGATGGAGGTGGTCGGACTGGACCCACTCGACGTGGGGATCGGCCGCGAGCAGGGCGATCGCCCCCTCGACGGAGGTCCCCGGCCCGACCTCCACGCGGTAGACCTGCGAGAGATCAGGCACCTTCGCCGGCCCGCGCACGCGGGCCTGCAGGCGGCGGGTGAGTCGCCGGCGCTGCTCGGCGAACGAGCGGCCGTCGTCGCGTCGGAAGAGGGAGCGGATCTCGCGGATGTGGATGCGCGCGCCGATCTCGTCGAGAGACGACGATCCGTCGGCGGTGCCGCTCGCGAAACCGCGTCCCTGCCGGAAGAGCTTCTCGGCACCGTCGGTGACCGCGTGGGCCCCCTCGGCGCGCAGCTTCAGGATGAGGCGCGAGCGGGCGGGCTCGGCGTTGGCCGGCGGCGAGGCGGACGTGCTCCGGGAGAGTCCCAGGATCGCCAGACACACCAGCCACGCGGCGACCTGCCCCCGACTCAAGACGGGTCGCTCGTCAGGGGGTGACCGAGACCATCATCAGGGTATGGGGCTCGCCGTCGACCTTCAGGGTCGAGATCATGACTGCGATCACGCGGCCGCTCTTCTGTCCCTGAAGGACCGAGCCCGCACCCATCGGCTGGGCGGGCAACACCCGCCAGCCGTTCGAGTCGAGGAACTCCTGGGTCCAGCCGGTCACCTCGTCGATCCCGTCCGTGGTGCTGAAGGTCGCGTAGATCCGTCCCTGCCTGGTTCCCGCTTCGCTGGGCGTCGTGCCGGGGTAGGCGGGCGCGTCCTTGGGGTAGAAGGGCGGCAGGGAGACCTTCTTCTCGAGCTGCTCGCGGAGGCTGGGAACCTTCGCCGGGCCAGGCGGGGGGCGAACCGGGGGTGCCGGCGTGGCGGCCGGCGGAGCCGGTTGGGCCGGCTGGGCGGCCGGCTTCGGCGGCTTCTGTTCCTCGCCGCAGCTGCAGGCGACGGCGAACGCGCCGGTGGTACACGCGACGAGCAGGAGGTGGACGATGCGCGTAGCGGTCTTCATCGGTTGGGATCCTCGGCCGCCGTCGGCGCGGGGCGCCGTCGGCTCCAGTCCATCGGTGGGCGTTTCCGGGAGCGGCAGAAGAGTAGAACGAGGGCCGGGGAGTCGCCAGCAGAGCGGTCATTGCGCGTAGTCGAGCGCGCGCAGCCGCTCCCGGGCCTCGGCGTCGCGGCTCTCGAGGGGTGCGACCGGAGCACCTCGAGCGGTTTGGTAGAGCTCGCGCAGGATCTCGAAGTCCAGCGGGGTTCTCCTCGAAGCATCTCCCGTGTTCGTGCACGAAGCACGGTCGCCAAACGAAAACGCCCCGGGCCGAGGCCCGGGGCGTTTCGATCGATCCGGATCACCAGGTGATCCGGATGGTTGCTGCTCGCACCTACCTGCGGTTGCGGCGACCCGCCACCGCGAGGCCCAGGATGCCCAGGCCTATCAGCGCTGCAGTCGTCGGCTCCGGCACCACCGTCAGCGCGATCGGCTCGCTGACGGAGACGGTGCTCGGATCCAGCACCACGTTGTTCACGCGGAGGATGCTGGTGGTGTTGGACACCGACAGCGTGAGGGTGCCGCTCTCGGTGGCCGTGAAGACCAGCGAAGCGACCCACACGTTGCTCCCGGTATCCACACCGATCGAATCGACGGCCGGCGACGAGTAGTTCACGTTCACCTGGCCCTGGCCCGGAGGCGGGGCGATCCAGAGCTGCGAGGGGTTCTGCAGCGGGTACAGAGCCGCCGGCGGCATGCCGGCCATGTACAGGATGTACCCGGGCCCCGCACCCGTAGCCACGTTCGCACCGTAGCTCGGAGCCGGGTAGATGATCGGCAGCGCCGCCGAGGCGACATCGTCGTAGCTGATTCCCGGATCGTTGAAGAAGACCGAGAACGCGAACAGCTGCGTGTTCGGCTGGTCGAAATCGGCGAAGAAGTCGACCACGACGCTGTCACCGGGGTTGAGGGCGTTCGGGTCGTTGCCGCCCGGCCGCAGGGCCATGTTGACCGCAAAAGCGCTTGCGCTGGTGGCGCCGAACAGCAGCACCGCCGTCGCAAGCAGGTTGGTAATCAGAATCCGCATCCCAATGTTCTCCTTAAAGGGTCTTTCCAGTTCGTGCACCAGCACAGTTACACTCGGTTTCTTGCTTGACTCACCCCGTGATGCCCGCGCGCTGCATCACGATCGATCGAATCGACTCCCGCCTACGGGCAGGGGATCGTTCCCGCACACGCCAGACCCGAGGGGCCCGGCGGAAGGATGGCGACCGCGGCCCCGAACACGATGTTGACGTCGGCCAGCGAGGCGCCGCCGTCGCAGTCGATGTCGAACTGCGGGTCGCCGCTGATCGCTTGAGCGGCGCCGAACTCCAGGTTCACGTCGGCAAGGGAGGTGCCACCGTCGTTGTCCAGATCGGTGTCGCAGGGGTTCCCGTAGCCGTCCAGATTGCCGTCGAGCTGCGTCGTGCACGAGTACGTGGAGGCGAGAGGGCCATTCGGCACGAGGAGGCAGTTGTCTGCATCGTCGAGGACCCCGTCCATGTCCGTGTCGGGTACCACGCCAGCCACGCCGCTGATCGATAATCCGATGGCCAGAAGCCCGGCGCAGCCCAGCACGATTAGATTTCGCTTCATCTTCTTGCTTCTCCTTTGAGCCTGCCCGACATCCTCGTGATGCCTGGCGGAGCTGGTTCAGCCTACTGTCGAGCTAGCCTATCACTCTGCGTAGCCGGGCTGACGAAAGCAACTTCTTCTTCACTGTCGTATCACCCATCCGCTAAACAGGTCAAGACGATTTTCGGACGCCGTTCCTGCGATCCCTGGCTGCCATCGTCGTTCCCGCCCCCTCGGACCCCAACGCTCTGCCGGGCCCGGAGCGGGACCTACCCCTTGCTTCACGTGTCTCACATAAGCAATGCGCGTGCCCATTCCCGGAAGGGACTCAAGTCATTGAATTCAAAGGAATTCAGGTTCTCCGGGCCGAATGGGGTTGGGAACCGGTTTTCTCAATATGGGCAATCGTAGTAATCACGCGCAGCACGTGGTAGATCGACCCGCCGGCTTACCCCGCGGGGTAGATGCTGGCGGTCGCCAGGGCGGGCTGTAGCTGCTCGTACATGTCCCGGAGACGGCGCTCGGCTTGTGCACGCCCGTTCTCCGAGAGGTCGACGGGGGTGCTGAGCCGCACCGTCAGCACGGGATGGTGGCGCTGGAGCCCGCTGCTATCCAGCCCCAGGAAGGACCGCAGCGTCTCGAGCCAGAGCGGGTCGAGGCCGATGTGCCAGTGGTAGACGAGGCGCCGGTCGACTCCCTTCTGCATCACCGACCAGGCCACCCGGGGGCCCTCCCGGGTCAGGTCGGTGTGGCCGGAATGCAGGCGATTCCAGCCACTTCCGGGTCTGGCGGTGATCGGGGAGAGGATGCTGGTGCGGCGGTCGGTGATGTCGCCGGCCCCGGCGAAGACCTCGACCCAGGAGAAGCGGTCGAGACGGTAGCGGCGGTCGAGCGCCTCGCGGAACGCCACGTGGCCGAGGAAGTAGTCGTCCGCGGCGACCGTGTCGTACGGAACCCCTGCCAGCGCACCGTCGACGGCGGCGGTGAGGGTGTGGGGGGGGCGCGGCCCGTTCCACACGGGAACCCAGAGCGCAAAGCTGGCGGTGACGAGCCCCACGGCCAGCGCGGTACCGGCTGGGACGAGTGAGCCCGGAGCATGGGTCCGGCCGGGCTCGCGCGCCGGGGAGGCTCCCGCCGCGGCTCGCTTCGGGAGCCAGCGCGCCAGCAGGCCGTCGAAGCCGTAGACGAGCAGCAGGCCGACGAGCAGGATCGCGATCCCCTGCAGGCTGTGAATGGCGACGACATCGGAGGTGGGATTCAGCACCAGGGTGAGCACCCGGACGCCGTTCAGCGCAAGGGCCACCAACGGCGCCGAGACGAGCAGCAGGAACGCGTGCAGGCCACCGCGACCGAAGAGCTCGATCAGCAGCACCACCAGCATCGTCAGGGTTTCGACGGACCGCAGACCGCTGCAGCCCTCCACCACCTGGAAGCTCTGGGAGGCGCCCAGGATCTGGTCGCCCGAGACCAGGGACGGGATGCCCAGCATGTAGAGGAGCCAGCCCGTGTACTGGGCGGTGAACAAGCGCAGCTTCCACAGCAGGGTCACGAGCACAGGAGCGGGGAGCGGGATGGCGAAGACCAGGAAGGCGATCGGGAGCGCCATCAGGCGAAGCCCGGGAGCGCCCCAGGTGAGCAGCACGATCCCGGCGGCGTTCGCCATCAGCGAGAACGCTTGCAGGTCCTGGGCCTGGACGTGGATCGCCCAGGCCTGGATGGCGGCGCCGATCGCGAACGCGACGGCCACCGCTCCGGGACCGGCTCCGGACCGGGGCAGGGCCTTCAAGCGGGGCCAGCGTCGCCACACGAGCCACGCGCTGATGCAGATGGCCACGATCGGCGCGCGATCGTTCGGGACGAACATCCAGTACTCGACGCCCTGCCGCACGCCCGCGCGTGCGCCGAACGAGAGCAGATCACGGTATGCGAAGGCCAGCGCGGCCGCGGCCGCGAGGGAGAGCGCGGTCGGCGTCAGCAAATCGGAGGCGGCCGCCCGGGCGCTGACTCGCGGTTCGTGGCTGGGCGTGGTCAAGATCGAGCCCCCGGCTGACGACGGCCGCGCGGCCGCCCCGGTCTTCGACCCGCTGGAGCCGAGAGACGCCGGGGGGGGCGGGTCGGTCAGTCTAGCCCGGATCTCGTGGCAGATCCCTTCCGCGAGCCGCGCCGTCCGCGCTCAGCGCTTGCGATCTCGCGCCGCTGCGTTCGCGGCGAGCATCCGCTCGAGCTGCTCGGCCAGGTCACGATAGCGGGGGTGACTGCGAGCCAGCTCGAGCGCGCGCGCGAGGGTCGCGCGAGCGCGGTCGGCGTCGCCGGCCGCGTCGTAGGCCGCGGCCAGGTCGCGCAGGAGCGTGGGATCCAGCTTGCCGCGGGGGAGGAGAGCCTCGTAGTGGTCGACCGCTTCCCGGGGACGGCCCAGGCCCATCAGCACCCAGGCCAGCTCCCGCTCGGCGGGGAACAGGTCGGGATCGAGTGCGACGGCCCGCTCGAGGTGGGGGAGGGCCTCCGCTCTGCGCTCGTGGCGTCGCAGGGCGAGCCCCAGGTTGAACTGCGTCTCGGCCTGGTCCGGGTTGAGCTCGACCGCCCGCTGGAAGTGGGTGAGCGCCTCGTCGCTTCGACCCAGCTGCCCGAGGATCTGGCCCGCTCGCGTGTGCGCGGTGGCCTCCCACGGCGAGGGACCCGCCGCCGCCACCGCGAGGAAGTGCTCGAGCGCCGGCTCGAAGAGGCGCTGGGAGAGCATCAGGAGCCCGTAGCCGAAGTGGGCGCCCGGGTCGTCGGGATCCACCCGGAGGGCGGTGTCGAAGGCGGCGCGCGCACCGGCGCGGTCGCCGATCTGCAGCAGCTGCCTGCCGTACGCCGACTGGAGGTCCGGGTCGGTCGGCGAGATTCCCCAGGCCGCGTAGTAGCGCCGGTCGGCCTCCGCGTCGCCAGCACCTTCGGAAGCACCCGGGCCTCGGGGAGCGCCTGGGGCTTGGGAAGCGCCTGCGGCTTGAGAAGCGCCTGCGGCTGTGAGAAGCGCCTGCCGCATCCGGCGCGCCGTCCGCCTGCGCGGGCGCAGGAGGAGCTTCGCCTGCGAGCGTCTCCTCGCCCGCGCGCGTCGTCGCCGGCGTGGAGGCGGACAGCAGAAGACACACGATGGTGACGACTGCCAGCGGCGAACGGCGCCGGCTCATCGCGGCCTCCCCGGGTCCACCTCGACCGGTACCCGGCCCTCTTCGATCAGCCAGGTGCGGTCCGCGGCGATGCCCTTCACCTGCTGGCGCTGTCCGCCCGGCCAGCGGATGTCCAGGTCCACCTCGGTGGCCTTGCCGAGACCGAAGTGCTGGGTCCGGGGCTCCATCGACTCGAAGCCCGAGCCGCCCTGCACCTCGCGCCACATCTCGGTGCCGCCGGGCGCCTGCGCGATCAGGCGGGCGCCGATGGCGTCGCGGTTCGAGCCGGCGGTCGGATCGCCCTGGAGCCGGATCCGGATCCAGTGTCGGCCGGAGGCACCCGCGGCCAGGTCGTTGCGAAGCAGGTGCGCGGGCTCCTGGAAGTCCGAGACCGCGATGTCGAGGTCTCCATCCCCGTCGTAGTCGAGATACACGACGCTGCGACTGTTGCCGGCGTAATCGGCGCCGTTGCCGGGCGGGACGATCCGGAACGTACCCAGATCGTTTCGATAGAGGACGTTGGGCTCGACGTTCCAGCCGTAGACGATCTCGCCTTTCACGTCCCGCGCCGTGAGCTGATCGAAGGACGCGTGGGAGCCGTTCGCCACGTAGAGATCCTCGTCGCCGTCCGCGTCGTAGTCGAAGAACCCGGCGCCCGACGCCCAGCCGAGCTGATTGCCCCGCTCGAAGGTCGGGGAGTCCTGATAGCCCGCGAGCCGGCCGTCGCCGTCGGCGACGGACCGATAGAGGTTGCTCGTCTCCACGACCTCGACGCCCGGAATCGACGCAGGGTCGAGCTTGCGCCGTCTCGCGCGGGGCGGCGTCGCCAAGCCCACCGTGTGCCGGAAGAGGTTGGTGTTCGAGAAGAAGAGATCGGGCAGGCGGTCGCGGTTCAGGTCCGCCACCGCGACGCTCCGCGAGTGGGATCCCGGATCGTCGCCCAGCCGGTCGGAGACGTCTTCGAAGCGGGGGCCGTCGCCCACGGGGCCGCGGTTGCGAAGCAGGCGGTTTCGCCCGGAGTCGTTGGCGATGACGAGGTCTTCGAAGCCGTCGCCATCGAGATCCGTGTGGGTTGCCGCCTGGCACCACCCGGTGTCTTCCGTCCCGCTGTCGGCGACCGCCTCGAAGCGCATGTGGCCGACGTTGCGGAAGAGACGGTTGGGCAGCCCGTTCCTCGCATCGCCGTTCTGCGGTGGCAGATCTCCGGCCAGGGTGTCGGCGGTGGGGACGACCGCCGGATCGAAGGACTTCAGGTAGTCGCCGTAGTAGCAGAGGTAGAGGTCGAGCAGCCCGTCGCGGTCGAAGTCGAAGGCGACGGCCGGGCCGACCACGAGGCCGCTGCCGCCGAGGGCCGCCTCCGCCGAGACGTCCTCGAACGTCCGGCCGGTGTTGCGCCAGAGCCGGTGGGGTGCGTCCACGTAGCCGACGAAGACGTCCTCACGGCCGTCGTTGTCGAAGTCGGCGACGAGGGGCTGACGCGCTTCGCCCGGGAGGCCGTCCCGGCCGGGCGCCTGCAGCTGCGCGGTGCGCGGGTCGCGCCGGAAGTGGCCGTCCCCTTCGTTGTGGTAGAGCACGTTGCCGCCCCCGCCGACGAAGAGGAGGTCGTCCCGCCCGTCTCCGTCGAGGTCGCCGGCGGCGACGCCTCCCCCGGCGAACGTCGGAGGCGTTACGGGAACGGCGCGCCGGAAACGGCCCAGCCAACGGGAGGAACGGTGCGCGAAGTCGATGCCCGCCTCCCGCGTGACGTCGGTGAAGAGGGGCGTGGCGTCTGCGCCGCCCGTCGTGGCGACGGGGGTCGCCGGGAGATCGGGGGTCGCCGGGGGGCTCGCCGGCGAGAGGCCGCGGCTCGCTTCCGCGCGTCGTATGATCTCGGCCGCCGCCGTCTGCACCTGTGCGCCGGAGACGAACGCAGCCGGAGTCCCGCGCGCGTCGCGGGCCTCGTTGCCGGCGATCCGCAGCAGCAGCACCCCGTAGCGCGCGAGTGCGTCCGCCAGGCGCCGGGCGGACGCGGCGTCGGGCTCGTGCTTCGGCTGTACGCGCTGCAGGTCGAGCATCACGCGAAGCAGTCGCCAGGGCATGCCGAGTCGCAAGAACGACTCCGGATCCAGGGGATCGACCACGACGCGTTCGTCCGCCGCGAGCTTCGGAAAGAAGACCAGGTCTCCCCTCGCATCGGTCTCCTGCGGGAGCGCGTCCTGCATCGCGCGCTCCACGTCCGTGGCCCGCATGCGGTCGTCGCCGCGTGCGGACGCCAAGGCGTCAGCCTGCTCGAAGAGCCGCGCCACGAAGCCTTCGGCGGCGTGACCGACACTGTCGGGCAGCGTGAGGCCGCCGGGCGGAAGGCGGTAGCGCGCGTAGAAGCGCTCGACGTTGGCGAGGAAGAGGGCGTCCCGGCTGGCCGGGTCGTCCGCCCCGACGCCGGCTCCGGCTTCGCGATCGACGACCTGCCGGAACGGCGCCTCGTCGGCGTCGCCGCAAGCGAGCGGGCCGAGCGCGCAGAGCGCGATCGCGCCGAGCCGAAGCCAGCGCCCGAGTCGCGTGAGGTCGCTCAAGCCGGTCCGGGCTGCCGACGGCGAGGGCGCGCGTGGTCCCCGCGCTCCTCGTCCAGACGAGCCGCCTCCCAGGTCCAGATGAGCTGGTCGAAGGCCTTCCGGCGGGTGGCCGCGTCCGGCTCGAGCGGAACGTCGCCGGGGCCGAAGAGCTCGACGTCCCCGCGATCGAGGTCGTAGCTCGTGAGCCCGCCGAGCGTGCGCAGGCCGATGAGATGGGGGTGGTGGATCTGCGCCATGTACTCGAAGATGCCCCGCTTCCGGTCGGGGACGAAGCGCGCGCGCGGGACGCCGTCGCCGCGCGGCACGAAGAGATTGCGCGTCAGCAGCCCGCGTACGTCGGACATGCCGAGCGGCTCCGGCCACTCGCCGCCCACGCCCCACAGGACGAACGGGGTCCGCGTCTGCTCCGCGGTGAGCGACTGGCCGTGACCGAGGAAGCCGCGGTCGAAGAGCGCCTGGCCGTGGTCGGAGACGACGAGGATGGCGTGGTCGCGGTCGTCGATGGTCCCGCGGAAGCGCGCCACGAGCCGCTCGATCGCCCGATCGACGTTGGCCGCCGTGTTGTCGTAGGTGGTCCGCACCGCCTCGGCGTTGTCGGCGCGGATCGCGTAGCGGTCGATCGTCGGCACGCCGAGCAGGTCGTCGAGCTCGTCGTGGTTGTACGGGAAGTGCGTGTCGACGATGTTCACGTAGAGGAAGAGCGGGCGCGCCGGGTCGTAGTCGTCGAGGTACGCGTCCACGCGTTCGAGCAGGAGCTTCCAGGAGATCTGCAGGCTGCCGGCACTGGCGCTGCGCGACGTGCGGCGATCTTCGTCCTCCCGGGCGTCATAGAAGTGGTCGGCGCGCCCGGTGCCCAGCAGGTCGGCGCTGTCGCCGAACGAGTCGTCCTGTCCCGAGAAGTAGGCCACCGTGTAGCCGCGCTCGTGGAAGTCGTCGATCAGGGTCTTCTGGTCGTAGCTCGGGTCGAGGCGGCCTCCGAAGAGCTGTGCGCGCGACCAGATCGTGTAGGGGCTGTTGACCCAGGCCTGCCGGCTGCTCGTCCCTTCGCGCGCCAGCGCGTTCAGGAAGGGCGTGATCTCGCGGCCGTTGCGCTCGCGGCCCAGCAGGTCGGCGCGGAAGCTCTCGAGGAAGACGAGCAGGAAGTCGGGACGCCGCGTGTCGCGCGGGTCGGGCCCGACGGCCTCGACGGTCGGCGGCGGGGCGACGTCCGTCGGGAGGTCGCCGGCCGCTCCGTCCTCGTCGATCCCGTTGCCGGGCAGGTCGAGAGCGAATGGATTGCGCGAGGCGTCGAATGGGTCGGGGTCGGCGGGACGGGCCAGGAGCCCGAAGCCGTCGCGGTCCACGTCGGTCACGACCTGGATGGCGCCCACCAGCAGCGAGCCGCTGGGCTTGACGGACAGGCCCGCGTAGAGGCGCGGCTCGATGCGCGACGTCGCCACCAGCGCGACGGAGGCCAGCACGAAGAGCCCGCCCGTCACGGCCCACAGCCGGCGGACCTTCGGAGCTGCGAAGCCGAGATCGCGCCCCGTCCCGCGCTGCACGCGGCCCAGGGTCCAGACGACGAGCGCGACCGCGAGACTGGCGCCGGCGACGACGGCTGCGAGCGGGCCGGCGTGGAGCGCGGCCTCGCCGAGCACCTGGCGGAGGCCGCCGCCCGCCACCTCCCACAGGATGGGTATCGACACCATGCGGCCGAGGGTCGAGCCGACCTGGAAGCGGACGAAGTCGATCGAGAGGGGCACGGCGAGGGCGGCCGAGGCCGCGATCACGGCCTTCTGCGCTGCGGTTCCGCGCCGGATCGAGAAGAGCGAGAGCGTCGCGGTCCAGACGAAGAGGATCAGGCACGCGTCCGCCAGCAGGCTGATCGCCGCGAAGGCGGCGATCGGCCCCGCGCCCTCGATGTAGGCGCCGTTGAAGCCGGCCGTGAAGAAGGTCTGTGAGATCTCGAGCAGCAGCGCGTCGATGCCGGAGAGCAGCAGCACGCATGCGACGAAGAGGATCACCCAGCCGCCACGAAACCCGGGACGGGTATTCATGCGATGCCTGCTGCCTCTCGGTTCGTGCGACGTGGTCGACGAGTCTAGCAGGGGCGCTCCGGTCGAGTGAACCCGATAAGATGCGCCCCATGCCGGACGGGTTCGCAGCGCGGGGATTGCGGCTCTTCGAGCCGTCCCGGGCGAAGTGGCTGGTGGCCGGGATGCTGGGTGTCTATGCCGGCGCCTTTCTGCTCTTCTATCCCGCTGGCGTGACCGTCGCCGACGAGGGCACCTACCTCCGCCAGGCGCAGCTCGTCCTTGCCGGGACCCGGTCGGTGGAGATCATCGATCCCTTCACGGGCGCTCCGGCGGAGATGCGTCCCATCAACGACTATCCCCTGGGCACGGCGCTCCTGCTGGCACCCTTCGTCGCCCTCGGCGGTCGCGACGCGGCCTGGCTGCTGCCCCTGCTCTGCACCCTGCTGGGTGTCGCCGCCACCGCGCGCTGGCTGCGGGAGGAAGCGCGCTCGCCCCTGTGGGCGCTGCTCGTGCTCGCCTACCCCTCGACCCTCGTGATGGGGCGCGTCGCCATGAGCGAGGCGCCGAGCCTCGCGGTGGTGGCCGGGGGCCTGCTCCTCTACTGGCGCGGGCTCTCGCGGGGCTTCCCGGCGTGGATCGGCGCGGGCTTCCTGGCCGGCTTCTCCCTGGCGTTCCGGGAGGCGAACGTCCTGCTCTTCGCGCCGCTCTTCCTGGGATCGCTCGTGCGGCGCGACGCCGGCTGGTCGGCGCTCGTGGTCGGGGGCGTGCTGGGGGTCTCCGTGCGGGGGGTCTCGGCGGGGCTCTTCTTCGGCGACCCGTTCTTCCTCAAGTCGCCGGACGCCTTCTCGCTCTCTTCCATCGCCGACACGGCGCCCGTCTACCTGCTCTCGCTGCTGGTGCTCGTGCCGGGCGGGCTCGTCGCGGGTCTCGCCTATCGCGGCCGTCGCCGCCCCGAGATCGTCGTCACCGTCGCCGCCTTCGTGACCCTCCACCTGCTGTACGCGTACAGCGCCGAGCCGAGCGGCTGGGTCAAGCGCCTGGTGCTCGGGCCGCGCTACTTCATCCCGCTGCTGCCGGTGCTCGCCTTCGCGTCCGGCGAGGTGTGGCCGCGACTGGCGGCGTGGCTGCGGGAGCGCGCGCCCCTCCCGCGACGGCGCTGGCTGGACGCCTTCGGCGGCGCCGCGCTCGTGGCCGCACTGGTGGCGCTCGCCTTCCTTCTGGTGGGCGTCCAGTGGGTGCACGGGCGCTGGGCGGGCGAGCAGGCCGCGATCCGCGACGCCATCTACGAGAACACCGAGGAAGGCTCGGTGATCGTCACCAATTGGCGCGCCACCGGGAAGTTCATCGACCTCGTCTACGGGAATCGCGTGGTCCTGCGGCGCGAGGGGCTCGCCCGACCCGAGCTCCATCGCCTGCTCGAGCAGAGCGGGTCCTTCTACGTGGTCTTCCTCGATCGCAGCGACAGCGAGTTCTGGCGCCGCAACGCCCTGGAGAACAAGCTCTTCCTCGCGCTCGAGGTACCCCGGCGCGAGCCCGTGCTCGACCTCGCCGTGACCGGGAGCGATCGCCTTCGTATCTGGCGCGTCACGCGTTGAACGTCAGCGGGTCTCGCGGCGACGCTCGAGCAGCCGGATTCCGAACCGGCTCCCCGGCGCGAGAGGTGCGTCGCCGAACAGGGCGCGCGGCTCGTAGTGCCGCTGCACCCAGGCGTACAGGGCGCGCCCGTAGCCCCGCCCGAAGAAGCCCACGCCGTACTCGCGCGTGTCCTTGTGGGTGAGGGCGATCCAGTCGGGGGGGTGCGCGCGGAACTCCTCGAGGATGCGTTCCTCGCCGAAGATCAACAGCTCGGGCGGCATGAAGTTCACGTGCCCCGTCGGGTTCACCCGACGCGCCAGGTAGTCGATCATCACGCCTTCGGGAAGCACGGCGAGGCTGCCCTCGTGCCCCGGCTCGGCCAGCGCGGCCAGCGTCGCGACGAGGATCGGCCCCGTGACCTCGTCGGCGAGGAATGCGTCGCGGCCCCTGCCCACCTGCACGCTGCGCTCCGCGAAGTGCGCGGCCACCGTGGGCAGCAGCGACAGGACCACCGCCGCGATGACGCCCAGCACCGCAGAGCGCGCCAGGGCGCCGTCCCGCCACCGGCTCGTCACCCACCGGGGCAGCCAGCACGTGATCGCGGCGACGACGAGCATTGCGCCGGGCATGGCGAGCGCGAAGCCGTACTGGTCGAGGCGCACACGCAGCAGCACCTTTGCGAGCAGCACGGTGGCGAAGACGAGCCACGACGCGCGCATGCCCCGCACACCGTCCGCGTCCGGATCCCGCCAGGCGAGCATCAGCGTGCCCGCGGAGAGGGCCGCGAGCAGCAGCGGGAGCGGGCGCAGCACCTCCGGCCAGCGGGCCTGCAGCACGCCGCCCAGGTAGAGGACGAGCACGAGCGCCGCCACGAAGGCGCCGGCCTCGGTGGCGAAGGCCGCCACCCGGGACGTCTCGCGCCGCGCGGGTCGTACGCGCAGCGCGACGAGCGTGATGGACAGCAGCACCCCGGCCCACGCCAGCGACCACTGGAAGAGCTGGGAGAGGTTCCGGCCGAAGTCCACGACGCCCAGGGTGGCGCGGTAGAAGTACTGGGAGGTCACGTCGCTCGCGAGCAGGGCGGGCCAGGCGCCGAGGGTGCCGTGCAGGGCCGCGCCGGGGGGCATCGCCAGCGCCAGGAGGCCGAACGCGACCCCCACCGGAAGGAGCGCCGCGGCCGCCAGGAGCGCCACCCGGACGAGCCCGTCGGCCCCCCCGCCCCGGCTCCTGCGGGCGTGCGCGTCGAGCACCATCGCGCACGCCAGCGCCAGCGCCGCCGCCACGAAGACCTCGGCCTTCGTGAGCGCGACGAGTCCCAGCAGCCCGCCGCTCGCCGCCGCGGCCAGGCGGGGCCGTGCGCGAAGGCGATCGAACGCGGTGAGCGCGAGCAGCGAGAGCAGCAGGCCGTGCACCACCTCGTGGGAGTACGGCGTGAGGTAGTTGTCGTTGCCGATGGCGTCGATGCGGTCGAAGGCGAAGAGGACCAGGAACACCGCCGTGGCGACGAAGGCGGCGGTGCGGTCCGCCAGGCGCGCGATTCCGGCGTAGAGCACCGTGGCGAGCACGCCGGTGAGGGCCAGGTTCGCGAGCACCAGCACCTGCAGGCCCGGACCGAAGAGCGCGAAGAGGGCCGCGTTGGCGTAGGCCGAGAGCGGACCGTTGAACCACGCGAGATCGCGATAGAGCACCTCGCCCTCGACGAGCCGCCAGGGCACGTAGAGCTCGCGCCCGAAGTCCACGAAGGCGTGGGGCCAGGTTCCCCAGCCCCAGGCGACCATGGCGGCGCCGAGCGCCGCGAGCACGGCGGCCGCCAGCCGGTCGGCCCGGCGGCTCACGGGGCCACCTCCTCGTCCAGCGGCGCGCCGGCTTTTGGAAGAGCCGCGCCGGCTTCGGGAAGCGGCGCGCCGGGCCGACCCTTGCGGGTACGGCCCGGGTCCAGGCGCACCGACTCGCGCAGGTGCTCGTTGGCCTCGTGCTGTCGTCCCTGCTCGCGCAGGATCTGCGCCAGCAGCCGGTGGCCGCGGAAGTCGCTGGGGTCGAGCTCGAGCATCCGGCGCAGGTGCGCTTCGGCCTCGTCGATCCGCTTCTGCTGGAAGCGCAGCGCCGCCAGGTGGAAGTGCAGGTCGGCGCTCTCGTGCGGGATGGCGGTGGCGCGCGCCAGATAGGCGTCGGCCTCGTCGAAGCGCTTCTCGCGCATGCGGATGTTGGCGAGGTTCACCCAGGCGGTCTGGCTCAGCGCCTCGCGATCGAAGAGCGTCGCGTTCGCGAGCAGCGAGCCGGCGACGAGTGCGGCCGCCGGCGCCAGGAGCCGCCGCCAGCCGCCGGCGCCCGCCGCCTCGGCGGCACGCACCACGGCCAGGCCCGCGAACGGAAGCAGCAGCGGCACCAGCGGGAATCGGTAGCGCGCCCACACGTAGAAGGCGGCCACGGCCACGGTGAAGACGCCGGCAAGCGCCACCAGCAGCCCGCTGGCGCCGCCCGGCGTACGCTCGCGCCAGGCGAACACGAAGCCCGCGAACGCGAGGGGCAGAAGCACGCCGAAGCGCAGCACGCCGTGCAGCGCGGCGAGCACCCCCGAGAACTCCGCGTTGACGTAGATGTCCTCGGTGTCCGGAATCTCGTAGTCGTTCAGGGTGAAGAGCAGCTTGTCGAGGAAGAGCCGAGAGAAGTCGCCGGGGGCCTGCGCGATCCAGGTCAGGCTTCGGCCGAGCCAGTAGCGCGACACCTCGCCGGGCCCGAGCGTGCGATCGGTTGCCCACTCGGCCGCCCGGGCTGCGTCGCCGCCCTCGAAGTCGGGGATGTGACGGCCCGGCATGATGGGCGCGTAGAGCCCCGTCGCGTGCGGATTGTTGCCGATGTAGAAGTTCGGTCCGAGCTGCGAGGTGGTGATCGCGAAGGTGTCCCCCACGGCCAGGTTGCGAAGGCCCACGGGCAGCAGCACGAGCGCCACGCCGAGCGCGAAGGCGCCGGCTGTCGCGACGCGGCGGGGGGCCGCGGCGTCCGAGCGGCGCAGCACGACCCAGACCGGAATCACGAGAGCGAAGACGAGGGCGTTCTCCCGGGTGAGCGCCAGCAGGCCCGTCACCGCGCCCATCGCGAGGGCGAGCACCGCACCGGGCCGGGCGGCGAAGCGGGTGAGCAGCACGAGAAGACCGCTCGTCAGGAAGAGCCCGAGCCCGGTCTTCTGGATCATTCCGTCGAAGAAGATCGCCGGCGCGTAGCCGGCCAGCAGCCCCCCGGCCACGGCGGCGGGGGCGCGCCCGAACATGGCGCGCGTCGCCAGGTAGAGGAACACGCACGAGACGGCGCCGAGCACCATCTGCACCGCGTGGGCGGCCTGGAGCTCGGGCCCGAAGAGCGCGTAGACGACGCCCAGGAAGTAGGGATACGCCGGTGCCTGGTAGAAGACGCGATCGCCCAGCCAGTCGCCGGCCGCGATCGCACGCCCCCACTCGTGATAGGAACGCGCGTCGACGAGAGGAGACTCGAAGGAGGGAAGGCTCCCGACCTGGTGCAGGTACACGAGCCGCACGACGAGGGCGGCTGCGAACAGCAGGGCGATCGCGAGCGCGTCGCGGCGGTCGAGGGGAGGCTCGGCGGGCGTCGAGCCCGGGGTCGACGTGGCGGCACGCGTCATCTCACCGTCGTCTTCGGCGGAACGCCGCCCGCTCCGAAGCGCAGCTCGAAGAGCTCCATGCCCGCACCGGAGAGGATGCGGGTGCCGTGGCTCTCGAGGAAGCGATCGAGGTGCGCCAGCGCGAAGGCGAGACGGGACGGCGCGGTGTCCGTGTCGCTCGCCACCCACTGGTAGTAGGCGCGGTTGTAGAGCACGTGGGTGACGCCCTGGGCGTGCAGCCGCATCGCCAGGACATCGTAGTCGAGATCCGCGTTGCGAAGCTCGGAGACGAAGCGATGTGCGAACCAGCTCGAGTCGGGCAGCGCCTCGCAGTCGAGCAGGCGGGCCTTGCCCTCGCCCACCATCAGGATGCGGCTCTGCGGAGACATGCGCCCGGCGGCGATGAGAGCGTCGATCCGCTGGCTCATCCAGGCCATGGGCGGGGTGAAGTTGTATCCGACGCGCCGGAGCCACTCGATGCGGCGCTCCTTCGCTCCCCAGATGGAGGGCCCCGGTCCCAGCGCGAAGTCGGGCTGCAGCAGGGCGAGCTTGCGGGTCTCGGCCTGGTGGTCGCGCACCAGCAGCAGGGCACCCGCCAGGGCGATGGACGCGGGTACGATGCGCAGCAGACCGCGATAGCGAGGGGAGGCGACCGCCACACCGGTGGCGGCGGCGAGCAGGGGCAGGACCGGCGCCACGTAGCGCAGCAGGTTGGTCTGGCTCCCGAGCAGCAGGTAGCCGCCCCACCCCAGCCCCCACACCAGCAGACCGGCGCGGCGGTTCTCGGGCTTTCTGCGGATGACGAGCGGCAGCGCGAGGGAGACCAGCAGCAGGGCGCCCATGCCGTGGTTCGGCTTCACCGCGAAGCGCTCGGGGTCGCGCAGCAGCTCCACCAGGTCGAGGAGGTTCGCCGCCGGCTCCTCGCGCGGCGTCTGCTCGAGAGCGCGCAGGCGCCGCTGGATTCCGGGATCGCGGAGATCGTCCGCGCTCTCCTCCTCGTGCGCCCGGGCGAGATGGACGTGCTCGCCGGAAGCCGACACGCGGTAGTCGCCCCGCAGCAACGGGAAGACCGGGTCGCCGTGGATCACGCTGTTGGCGACGTACCAGGCGCCGTTGGGCACGGCGACCAGGAGCGCGGTGACGGCCAGCAGTCGGCCGAGCCCCCGTGAGCCGCTCGAGCTCCACAGCCGGACACCGATGCCCACCCCGCCGATGGCCAGGACGAACGGCAGGGCGGTGTACTTCGTGCCGACGGCCGCTCCCAGACACAGGGCGGCGAGCTTCAGCCGGTCGTCGTCGCCCTCCTGGGTGAAGCGGACGAGCGCATACGTGGCGAGCACGACGAAGAGCACGAGGAAGCCGTCGATGCGGGGATCGACGCCCAGCTGCCAGAGGATGGGCGTCGTCGCGAAGGCCAGCGCGGCCCACGCCGGCGCTGCGCGGCGGCCGATCCGGCGGGCCATCGCGACGGTCGCCACGCCCGAGAGCAGGGTCACGTCGAAGTTCAGCGGGACGATCGCGGCCTCGAGGTGGAGGGCGAGCAGGGCCGCGTACAGCAGGTGCACCGCTCCCGGAAACGAGAAGGCCGGAAAGTACGGATCCCGCCCCCACAGCGATCCCGCGAGGAAGCGATCCGCCAGGGGCAGGTGATACAGCGCAGAGTCCCAGTCGCTGTTCGGCAGCAGGGTCTCGACGAACCAGGGGTGCACCCAGAACACAAAGACCAGGGCGCCCAGCCCGAGCGCACCCTGGACGGCACGGTCCTGGGTCCGCAGGACCCGCCAGATGCGGTCCGCCAGATCGCGCACCACCGGCGCGCCGAACACGGCGAGGGCCACGATCACCGTCGCGACGGAGACGGGACCGAGCGCCCCCGCGCTGGCGAGCCCCATCCACACGACGGTCGTGGCCGAGAACCCGGCCACCCATCCGTAGAGGATCTGCTCGTGGGCGGCGAGGCGTTCCCGCAGGCCGAGCAGGCCCAGCAGCCGTGCGCCCGCAGCGCTCTGGACGACCACGAGCGCCGCGGCGGCCAGGTGGGCGGCCGCGCCGATGCCGAAGGCGGCGATCGTCAAGAGATCTCGACTCTCCTCGGGCGTCGCCATGCCGTCCGCAGGGAGGTGGCATCGCGCGCCGCGCTATCGTGGCCGGCCGGCGGCGGCCCGGCCACAGACGGGTAGCACGGCGGTCCGGGGGGCAGCGGGCAGTGCGCTACGACCATCGCGACTGGATCTCGCTGGCCCTGCTCGGCGCGCTCGCTTCCGCGCTCCTCCTCGCCCGGCTCGACTCGTCCTATCTGTGGCAGGACGAGGCCCAGACCGCCGTCATCGCCCGCACCGTCCTGGAGCACGGCATCCCCCTCGGCAGCGACGGCCGGAACTTCTTCTCCCAGGAGCAGGGGGTCGAGTACGCCGAGGGCTACGTGTGGAAGTGGCACACCTGGCTCTCCTTCTACGTGGTGGCCGCGTTCTTCGCCCTGCTCGGCCCCACCACCGAGGCCGCCCGGCTGCCCTTCGCGCTGTTCGGCGTCGCCACCGTGCTGCTCTCCTACGTGGCGGCCCGGCAATTCTGGCGCACCCGCGAGGCGGCCCTGGCCAGCGCCGGTCTGCTGGTGCTCTGCGTCCCCTATCTGGTGCTCGCCCGCCAGTGCCGCTGGTACGGGATGGCGGCCTTCTTCGGGCTGCTGGGGCTGTACGCGTACGTGCGGGTGGGGCCGGGCGAGAAGCGCTTCTCCGTCCTGCTCTTCGTCTCGGCGACCCTGCTCTTCCACACCCACTACTTCTACGCCGCGACGCTCCTGGCGACGCTCCTCGTCCACAGCCTGTGGCTCGAGCGCGCGCGCTTCGCGCGCGTGTTCTGGGTCTCGGCAGCGGTCACCGCCGCGAACGCGCCGTGGATCCTGTGGTTCTCCAGCATCCGCTACGGCGAGGCGTATGCGGACTACCTGACGAGCCTCGGGGTGACCTGGCAGATCGGCTCGCACCTGGCGCGCGACCTGCTCGTCTACTTCCCGGGACCGCTGCTGGGACTGGCGCTGCCGGCCGTCGTCGCCGGGCGGGCGTGGCGGAAGCAGCCGCTCTTCGCCGTGGCGCCCGCCACCCGCAGCCACGTCGTCCTGCTGCTGCTCTTCTGCGCGACGAGCATCGTCGCCCTCGCCCTGCTCTCTCCGGGTGCCTACTTCCGCTACCTGGCGCCCATGGCGCCAGCGGCCGTTCTCGTCGCCGGAGCCATGCTGGGCTCCCTGGCCCAGCTCTCTCGGGGGCTGGCGGTGCTCCTCTTCGGTGTCTGGCTCGCGCTCTCCCCCCTCGACGACTTCCTCTACGAGATCACCCACGACTTCGACGGTCCCATCGAAGGCATCGTGCGCTTCCTCCAGCAGCGCGCCGAGCCGGGCGACGTCGTCGCCATCAGCTACGGCGACATGCCCCTCAAGTTCTACACCGACCTGCGTGTGATCGGTGGGCTCACGGGAGAGGATCTCTCCGAGGCCGCGGGGGCGGACTGGATCATCCTGCGGCACCACTCCTTCACGGCCGTGGATCGCCAGGTGAAGGCGGCCCTGGCCTCCGCCCTCGTGCCTGGCGAGTACGTGGAGTACACCCTGCCGGTGCCGGACACCGCCTTCGAGAACCGGGAGGATCCGCGCATGCACCGCTTCCGCTCCGCGCCCTGGAGCCAGCAGCGGGTGGTCGTCTTCGGCCGGGTGCGCCGGGACGACGCGCAGGCGACCGGCAGAAGCCGGCCGGGTGGTGCTCCCGGTCCTTCCCGATGACACGAACGGGCGCCGTTGGTAGCTTCCGCCGGTGTCCAACAGCGGTCCCGCAGCCCGCACCGCCCCTCCGGTCTGGTCCGCCGGGTCGCACTCGCCGGTCTGCCTGCTGGTCTCGCTCCCGGCCCTCGACGAAGCCGCCACCATCGCCGACGTCATCGCGCGGATCCCGCGCGGCCTGGACGGCGTGGGCGAGGTGCGGGTGCTGGTGGTGGACGACGGCAGCCGGGACGAGACGGCGGCGCTGGCCCGCGACGCGGGAGCCCAGGTGATCCGGCACGACGTCACCCGGGGCGTCGGGGCCGCCTTCCAGACCGCCCTCGTGCACGCCCGCGAGAGCGGCGTCGACCTCCTCGTCACGCTCGACGCCGACGGACAGTTCGATCCGGCGGAGATCCCGCGCGTGATGGCGCCGGTGCTGGCGGGGGAGGCGGACTGCGCGACGGGGTCGCGCTTCCTCGACCCGAGCCTCGAGCCCGAGATGCCCCGCCTGAAGCGTTGGGGCAACCGACAGGTGGCGCGCATCGTCTCGGGACTGACGGGCCAGCGCTTCCAGGACGTCTCGTGCGGCATGCGCTGCTACGGCCGCGAGGCGATGCTCCACCTCAACCTGCTGGGCAAGTTCACGTACACCCACGAGGTGCTCCTGGACCTGTGCTTCAAGGGCCTGCGGGTGGTGGAGGTGCCCATCCGCGTGCGCGGCGAGCGCGAGTACGGCGAGAGCCGCGTGGCCAACAGCCTGCTGCGCTATGCGATGAACACCATGCGCATCCTGGTGGGCGCCTATCGCGACTACAATCCGTTGCGCTTCTTCGGCTGGCTGGCGGCGGCGCTCTTCGCGCCGGCGCTGCTGCTCGAGCTCTTCTTCTTCGGCCACTACCTGGCGACGGGGTCGTTCTCTCCCCACAAGTGGGCGGGCTTCGCGGGCGCCGGCCTCGGCGTGCTCTCGCTCCTGCTGGTCTTCACGGGCATGATCGGCGACATGCTCAACCGGCACCGGGTCTACCTGGAAGAGCTCCTCTACCAGCAGCGACGCCGGCAGGCGGTCCGCCCGGACGACGGCCCGCCGGCCGCATCGGGACGCTGATCGCCGGCGGGCGGGCGAAGGGAAGACCGGGACCCCCGTGAAGCGAATCGCGCTGATCGTGTCGTCGGGCCGCACGGGCACCCAGTTCCTGGCGCGCTACTTCGACGCCAACTACGAGAACGTGGTGGCCCGCCACGAGCCCCGGCCGGCCTATCGCGTGCGCCTCGCCGCCAACGCCCACGCCGCCGGCGCCCTGTCCCGGGAGCGCCTCGTGCGGCTGCTGGAGCGAAAGCGGCGCCGCACCATCGATCCCGTCGAGACCGAGCTCTACGTGGAGTCGAACCCCTTCCTGTGGGGCGCCATCGACGTCTTCGACGAGGTCTTCGGGTGCCCCACGGTCGTGCACGTCGTCCGCGATCCGCGCGAGCAGGTGCGGTCTTCCCTGGGCCACGGGACGGCCCGGGGATGGAAGGGGATCGCCAACCGCTGGCTGCCCTACTGGTACCCGAAGGTGCCCGGCCGCCCCGATGCGGGCGACTGGCTCGGCCGGGCCGCCGGTCTGTGGACCGTGGTGAACGGACGCCTGAGCCGGGTGGGCGTCTACTGCGCGGACTATCGCGTGGTGTCCTACGAGGCGCTCTTCGATCCGTCCCACCGCGGTCTGCGCACCCTGTGCGGGTGGCTCGGGCTCGAGTTCCGCGAGAGCGGGGCGGTGCGCCCGGGCGAGCGCATCGGGCGCGCCGAGCGCCAGGCGCTGCCCGGCTGGCGCGAGTGGAGCGACACCCAGTGCGCGGCCCTCGACCGCATCGCAGGTCCGCTGATGGCCGAGTACGGTTACGGGACCGAGCCCGAGTGGATTCGCCGGGTGGAAAGGGGCCGATGAGCCTGGGGGACGTCTTGCGGCGATGGCTTCCTCCCCTCGTCACCGGCGCGGTGATCGCCGGGCTCTCGGTCTTCCTCTACGGAAACCGCGGCTACATCGCCGGCAGCTACTCCCTGCGCCCCGGGCTCTTCGTGGCGGTGGCGGCGCTCACCGTGTCCTCGCTCTTCGTCCGCGGCGTCGCCAACCGGCTCCACTTCGGCGCCCTGGGCGTCGACGCCACGATCTTCGACTGGTTCCGCCTGGTCACCGTCACGTCGTTCACCAACTACCTGCCCCTGGCGGGTGGGCTCGTCGCCAAGGCGGTGTTCCTGAAGCGCGTGCACGAGATGCCCTTCGCGCGCTTCGCGGTGGGGCAGACGACCCTGCTGCTGGTGATCGTGGCGACGAACGGTCTGGTCGGGCTGGTGGTGCTGGCGGTCGCCTTTCGCGGCGCGCTCTTCGGCGTGGTGGGGCTCGGCTTCGCGATCATGCTGGCCTCGGGCGTGCTGCTGCTGCTGCCCGAGCGGCTGCACCAGCTGGTGAGCGGGCGCTTCTTCCCGGTCGCGACCAACGTGGGGCCCGAGCTGCGGCGCACCTGGCCCGCCGTCGCCGCCTGTCAGGTGGTGATCGTGCTCGCCATGGCGGTGGCCCTGCGGCTCTGCTTCGAGATGGGTGAGGCGCCGGTGGGCTTCGCGGCCTGCGTGCTCTTCAACGCCGCCGCGGTGCTCACGCGCTTCGTGACCGTCGTGCCGGGCGCCCTCGGCGTGCGCGAGTTCCTGATCGGCGGGCTCGCGGTGCTGACGGGCTTCGACCTCCGGGACGCCGTGGTGGCCTCGACCCTGGCCCGCGCCGCCGAGATCGTGGTGGTCTTCGTGCTCGGCGGCATCTTCACCTGGTGGCTCTCCCGTGGCCTGGCGGACGGCCACGCGGGTCGGCTGGACGCATGAACGGCGAATGCTTCGCATTCGCAGGGTTCGAGGACGTCGGGCCGGTTTTCTAGGCCCAGCGCAGGGCGGAGTCGACGATCACGTCCGAGGGGTGATGGGTGTGGACGCTCGGGGGACGCCGCCACGTCTCGGGGCTCGCGGCGAAGCGGCGGACGACGTCGCGGTCGAAGTCCGAGAGGACCACGTTCTCACCGAGCCCTTCCCGGCGCTCGGTGGCGCGACGCAGCAGCAGGCACGGCAGGCCCAGGTAGGACGACTCCTCCTGGATGCTGCCGCCGTCGGTCACCACGAAGCGGGCGCCCTCCAGCAGGGTCACGAAGTCGAAGTACGTGTAGCGGGGACGCAGCTCGATTCCGGGGTGGGCCTCCAACCTCTCGCGGAGCCCCAGCCGGTCGATCTGCCGCTCGGTCGGCGGGTGCAGGATGAAGAGCACGCGGACGCCCTGCGCCAGCTCTTCCACGATCTCCAGCAGCGCTTCGAAGCGCTTGCGGTCGAAGATGTTCTCGTAACGGTGCAGGCTGGCGAGCGCGTAGGGCTCGCCGGGAACGTGGTCGCGGCGACGCCGCGCCCAGCGGCTCGGCTCGAGGGCCAGGGCCAGGGTGTCCGAGAGGGTGTTGCAGCCCGTGTCGACCCGCTCGCTGCCGTAGCCCGCGACGTTCGCGAGCGCCCACGGGCCCGGACAGTAGAGGGAATCGGCCAGGCGGAAGGTCAGCAGCCGCGTGATCTCCTCGGGAAAGGGGTGGAAGAGGCGGAAGGAGCGCAGGCCCGACTCCACGTGGCCCACGCGCAGCCCCGCGACCTTCCCCATCAGGGCGCCGAGCGCCGTGGAGAAGGTGTCCCCGTGCACGAGCACGATGCCCCGGCGCTCGTCGCCGAAGATCGCGCGGCGCCGGGTGAGGCACTGCCACAGGATCTTCCCCGTCCAGAGCGCCATCTGCGGTAGCGAGACGACGTCGCGCCCGCGGTGCAGCACCACGTCCGGCGGCTTCAGGCCGAACTCGTCCAGCATCTCGTCCATCGTGGCGCGGTGCTGGCCCGTGTGGACGAAGCGATACGGGATGCCGCGGTCGCGCAGGCGCACCATCACCGGCGCCATCTTCACCAGCTGCGCCTTCGTACCGAGGACGACGTGGATCACGGGTTCCGGCTGCGCCGGCGAAGGAGCCAGGCCGTGCTGCCGGAGACGACCGCGGCGAGCCCCGCGGCGCCGGAGTCGGAGAGGGCCGGCGCGACGGCGCCCGCGGCGCTGAAGCTCCACGGGACGATCCGCTCGCCGACGCCGCCCTGGTCCGTCTCCATGCACTCGGTGGGAACCGGTGTCCCGGTGTGCAGCAGGTTGCTGGGCGGGGTCGCGTAGGCGGCCCCGTCGTCGATGCGGTACGAGCGCACGCGCACCTGTTCGGCCGCCGGATCGAAGACCGCCACCACGTTCCAGCCCACACCGTAGAGGTCTCCGTCGCCCGGCAGCCCCAGGTCGACCGTCTGGAAGTTGCGCAGGAAGGCCCACACGGGCGGCCGCCCGGCCTTGCGCGGGATCGTGTAGTCGGCCTGGTGGGTGGGGTTGAAGACGTGCCCGGTGAACAGGAAGCGCACCTGGGGATGGGGCTCGATGAGCAGGTCGAAGAGATCCTGCATGCCGCCCGTGGCCCCGAAGTCCGGGTCCGTCGCGTAGTCGCCGGGGGTCGGGGTGATCGAGTCCGAGTGCCAGGTCTCGGGTCCCCAACGCACCCGGGTGTCGGGCGGCGGGAAGGCCCAGAGCATGCTGTGGTGGAAGACCACGGTGGGCACCGCGGGGTACGCCGCGAGGACGCGCTTCGGCCAGGCGGAGTCGTCCCGCTCGGCGCCCTCGCTCCCGGCGGCGGGCGGGGGGAAGTCGAAGGCCATCTCGAGACCGAGGAAGAGGAACGGCTGCCCGTTGGGTGCGCGGATCAGCCCGGCGCGGTGGCGCCCCACCTGGTCGGTGGCCGGGCCCGGGTTGCCGCCGTCGCCGTTCTGGTTGTTGCGCGAGCCCGCGACGATGGTGTCGCCGGCGCCGAGGAAGTACTGCCCCGCCGCCCAGTCGCAGTCCTGGAGCGAGCTGCACGCGACGCCCTGGCTCGCCCAGCGGTCCGGACCGAAGAAGGTCTCGTACCCGACGCTCGGGCGTTCGTAGTTGGACTGCGACAGGTCGTGGTTTCCGGCCGTCACCAGGTAGGGGACCTTCGGCGTGCACGCGTCCAGGTTCGCGAAGGCCGCAGACACCCGCGTCCACTCCGTGAGAGGCGGCCCGCCCGATTCCTGTCGGTCCGGGTGCTGCACCAGGTCGCCGAGCTGGATCACCATCAGGATGGGCATCGTCTTGCCGGTGGTGGGCTCGGTCCAGGCGGTGCGGTGGTCGCAGACGTAGCGCGTGACCAGGTCCAGGTGGTTCGCGCCGGCGGGCTGGGTGGCCGCGTCCGTGTACCCCTGGGTATCGGGCATCACGAAGACCGCGAAGCAGTCCGCGCACGGCAGGGGCTTGACGGGCTCGCACTGGGCCCCGGCGAGACGGGGAACGACCAGCAGGATCGCGTACGCGAGGAGCGCCAGGCGGAACACGCGGGGAGCATCGCAGAGCGGGCCGCGCGCCGGCAAGCGCCGCCCGGCCCGGAGTGGCATCATGGACGTCCTGCGGCCCGCCGAAGGTCGCACCGCCCAACGGAGAGCTCCCATGAAGTTCACCTGGTTCAACCTCATGCCGTGGCCCTACCTGCCGGACGACTTCCGCGAGAAGAACCGCTCGGTGTGGGTCGACATTCCCCAGTCGCTCTACGACCCGAAGCGGGGCAACCACGTCTACCACCAGTACATGGACCAGCTGGAGTACGCGGACGCCCTGGGCTACGACGGCATCGGCGTGAACGAGCACCACCAGAACGGCTACGGGCTCATGCCTTCGCCCAACATCATCGCGGCGGGCCTGGCGCGCCGGACCTCCCGTGCCGCCATCTGCGTCATCGGCAACTCGATCGCGCTCTACAACCCGCCGATCCGGGTGGCCGAGGAGTTCGCGATGCTCGACGTCATCTCCGGCGGTCGGCTGGTGGCGGGCTTCCCGGTGGGCACGCCGATGGACACGAACTTCTGCTACGGGCAGATTCCGGCGCTCACGCGCGACAAGTACTACGAGGCCCACGATCTCATCATGCGGGCATGGGCCGAGGACGAGCCCTTCGCGTTCGACGGCAAGTACAACCAGCTGCGCTACGTGAACTGCTGGCCGAAGCCCATCCAGAAGCCCCACCCGCCCATCTACATCCCGGGCGGCGGCTCCATCGAGACCTGGGACTTCTGCGTGGACAACGACTACAACTACTCGTTCCTGTCCTTCGGCGGCTACGTGGCCGGTCAGGCGCTGCTCGACGGCTTCTGGGAGCGGGTGGCGGCCAAGGGGGTCGACGAGTCGCCGTATCGCGCCGCCTTCGCCCAGATCATCTGCGTGGGCGAGACCGACCAGCAGGCCGAGGAGCTCTACGCCGAGCACGTCCTCTACTTCTACAACCGCTGTCTGCACGTGTTCCCCGGCTTCGCCGAGCCGCCGGGCTACCGCACCATCAAGACCATCAAGGCGGGCAAGCTCTCCCAGCTGCGGGCCGAGAACCAGAAGGTCTTCTCGAGCCTCACCTGGAAGGACCTGGTCGAGGGCGGCTACGTGATCGCCGGCAGCCCGGACACCGTGCGCGAGCGCATGGAGCACATGATCAAGGGGCTGCACATCGGTCACGTCTTCTGCCTGATGCACAACGGCAACATGCCCGACTGGAAGACCCGCCACTCGACGAAGCTCTTCGCCGAGAAGGTGATGCCCCAGCTGAAGGACGTGTGGCCCGAGTGGAAGGACGACGACCGCTGGTGGATCAAGCCCTACGACGAGCGCGTGCGCCCCGAGGACGGGCTCGACGCCGCGCGGCGGGACGTCCCGTTCGGAGGCTCGCGATGAGAGAGCGCGTGGTCGAGACCCGCAAGGGCATTCCGTTCACGCTCCACGAGACGGGAGAGGGACCGCCCCTGGTCTTCCTGCACGGAGCGGGCGGCCTGCAGCCCGAGGAGCCGCTGCTCGAGGGGCTGGCCGAGCGCTTCCACGTGTACGCCCCCGAGTGGCCGGGCTACGGCAGCCAGGAGACCGAGGACCGGATCGAGGACATGCTCGACTTCGCGCTCCACGGCTGGGACGTGGTGGAGGCGCTGGGCCTGGCGGGCCCCGGGAAGACGCCGCCCCACCTGATCGGGCCACTCCATGGGCGGCATGATCGCCGCCGAGATGGCGTGCCTGAACCCCCGCGGCCTGTCGCGGCTGGTGCTGGTCTGCCCGGCCGGACTCTGGCTCGACGACCATCCCATTCCGGACCTGTTCTCGATGCTGCCCTTCGAGCTGGCCCAGGCGCTCTTCCACGACCCGAAGGCCGGCGAGAAGCTCCTCACCCGGGGGCTCGACTTCTCGAACCTCGAGGCCTTGCAGGACTTCCTGGTGGGCAACGCGCGCCGGCTGGGGACGGCGGGCAAGATCCTCTTCCCGATCCCGAACCGGCGGCTCTCGAAGCGTCTCTACCGGCAGACCGCGGACACCCTGCTCGTCTGGGGGCGCGAGGACCGCTTCATCCCGCCGATCTACGCGGAGCGCTGGCAGGAGCTGCTGCCGTCGGCGCGCATCGCCTGGGTGGAGGCGGCGGGCCACATGGCGCCCTACGAGCAGACCGAGGCCGTCCTCGAGGCGACGCGAAAGTTCCTGGGGGACTGAGCGGCGGCGCCGCTCGGTAAGGCCACCGGCTCCTGAGAGGACAACGCTCAGCGTTGTCCTCAGGTTGCAAGTCAGCGCCCCAGCGGGGCGCTGACCGCTCAGAAGCGGTACTGCATCCCGGCGCTGAACGAGATGTAGTTCAGGTCTTCGATGTCGCCGAGATCGGGCTCCTTGAGGGTCGTCAGCACCGTGGACGCCTCGCCGTTCACCACGATGTGCTCGGTGATGTAGAGGTCGAGGCCGAGGCCGGCTCGGGCGGCCGCGTTCGTGTGCGTGCCGCCCTGGACGTCGATTCCCGCGCTGTCGAGGACGGCGGCGATGGCGGCGTTGTCGTAGAGGCTCCCGCGATTCACGTCGGAGATGGCGATGCCTCCGCCGATCAGCAGGTAGGGCTGGATGCGCCAGAAGGGGATGATCCACTTGGTGTTGGCGGTGAGGGTGTGGCCCTCGATGCTGTAGAGATCGCCCGAGACGGGGATCGGCGTGTCGGTCGAGCCCTTGATCTTGTACTGGTCGATCCACTCGTACTCGATCTCGAGGGCCAGGAAGGAGAACGCGCGATAGCCCACCGTGGCGTTCACGCCGCCCGAGTCGCCGAGGTCGGCCTTGACGTTCGCGCCGGGGCCGATCTCGTCATCGAGGGCGTCCTCGATGAGACTCTCGATCTTGCTGTTGAACGGGTTGAACTGGTAGGAGCCACCCAGCCCGACGTAGAAGCCGGAGCGGTCGAAGGGGTCGTCGTCCACGGTCACGGTCTCGGTCGGGGTCGGCTCCACCGGGCGCATCTGCACCACCCGCCTCTGCTGGGCCGAGGCGATCGCGGGCAGCACGAGCATCAGGCCGGCGGCCAGCACCACGAAGCGGCGCAGGACGTTGCGGAACGATCGCTCGACGCGGACGCGCGTGGCGCGCCCGGAGCGGATCGACGGGGACGGCTGGTCGGCTTGCATGGGGAATCCTCACCGCGCGGAATCGCCGCGTTCCAAGGCTCTATTCGGCCAGCGGGAGGCAGGCTTGACGGTAGCCGTCACACCGCCTCGGCGCCTGAGGGAAAAACCGAGTGGGAGAAAGCCCTTGTGGCGTCAGTTGCGCGTCGGTCCGCGGTGCCGGAAAGTGCGATCTGCATCACGCTTTCCGGCGGCGGAGCCCTCCCCGCGCGCGGCCACCACGAGCCCGTGATCGGGCGCCAGAACGCACGCCGGGTCGGTGCGCGCCGCGTCGCCGGTCAGCTGGAAGGCCTGGCAGCGGCAGCCGCCGAAGTCCACCGTGCGCTGCTCGCAGCTGCGGCAGGGCTCGGGCATCCAGGCCTCGCCGCGATAGGCGTTCATGCCCGGGGCGTCCGCCCAGCAGGCCGCGAGGGAGTGCTCGTCCACGCGCCAGAACTCGAGACCGGGCAGGCTCGCGGCGGCCTGACAGGGCAGCACGGTGCCGTCGGGGGCCACCACCAGGTTCTTCCGTCCCCAGCCTCCCATGCAGGGCTTCGGCCGATCGGCGAAGTAGTCGGGCAGCACGTAGAGGATCTCGGGGCCGGGCCGGCCGCGCTCGCTCGCGCACGACCCTTGCGGCGTCGTCGAGCTGCTCGCGCGACGGCAGCAGCGCCGCGCGGTTCTCGAGCGCCCAGCCGTGGTACTGGGTGTTCGCCAGCTCGAGGCGCTCGGCATCGAGCTGGCGCGCCAGCTCGATGATCTCGCGCACGCGGCCCAGGTTGTGGCGGTGGAGCACGACGTTCAGCACCAGGGGCAGTCCCAGCGCCCGCGTGGCGCGGGCCAGGGCGAGCTTGCGCTCGAACGAAGGCGTTCCGGCGATGCGGTCCGAGGCCTCGGGCGTGGCGTCCTGGATCGAGAGCTGCACGCTGCGCAGGCCGGCCCGGGCCAGCCCCGCGAGGCGGTCCGCGTCGACGGGGGTTCCGGCGGTCACCAGGTGGGTGAAGAGGCCGCGCTGCCGCGGCGGACGCGACGATCGCCTCGAGGTCGTGCCGCACGCTGGGCTCTCCGCCGGTGAGGCCCACGTGCAGCACGCCCAGCGCCGCGGCCTCGTGGATCACGCGCCCCCACGCGTCGGCGTCCAGGGCGTCCTTCGTGCGCTCGTAGCCCACCGGGTTCGAGCAGTAGGGACAGCGCAGGGGACAGCGGTAGGTGAGCTCGGCGATCAGGTTCAGGGGACGCGGCGCCACGCGGCTCAGCTCGCTTCCGGCGGCTCGGGGTCGAAGCGCAGGACGCCCGCGCGGGCCATCTCCTCGAGGAAGTCGTGCACCGCGTCCTCGACGCCCGCCTCGTCGGGGTGTCGCGCGGCCATCGCCCGGGCCACGTCGCTCCCCGTGCGTGCGCCGTCGCACAGGGCGAGGATCTCCCGGCCGCTTCCGCCCACCCGCACGGCGCGCTCGGAGAGGACCACCACCTGGGAGCCGTCCGCCTCGTCGCGCACGCAGCGCATGGGGCACCAGGGCCGGGCGCGAGGTGGCGCGCTCCACCGCGTCGAGCAGGCTCCAGAGGATCTCGCACTTCCGTCGCAGCGCCGCCAGCGCAGCGCTCCTGCTCCTCGCGCGCTGCGGGCGTGCTCGCTGCACGAAGGCGAGTCCGTACCGGCGAGTCCTTCGGCGCCTGCTGGGTGCGGCTGCGGAAGTAGTCGAGGCCGGCGGGCTTCACCCAGGCGTAGTGCTTCTCGAACGCGGCGATGCGCGTGTGCATGATGAATCCGGCGAAGAGCTCGGTGAGCGACGAGGCCACCGACTCCAGCAGGTCGTGTCCCTGGACGAATTCCACGTAGGCGTCGCAGGCCCGGCGCACGCCGGGCAGCACGCCTTCCAGGCGCTCCACGCGCTCGCGCTCGAGCCCCACCGCCTCTGCGAGCTGCAGCCACAGCTCGAGCCCGCCCTCGCCGGGGCGCGCGCCGTCGTGGTCGTGGATGCGCTGCACCCACTCGCGCCGGAACGCCGCCTCGGGCGACTTGGTGAGGATCAGGCCGTCCTTGATCGGGATGCGGGTCTGGTAGTAGTAGCGGTTGGCCACCCAGGTCTGGATCTCCGCCGGGAGAGCCGGCCCTCGTGCATGCGCACGTTGAAGGGATGGCGGTGGTGGTAGCGCTCCTCGCCCACGGCTCGAAGGGCCGCCGCGAAGTCGTCGGCGGACAGGGGTGCGTCCCCGCTCACAGCTCGATCTCCAGGCCGTCCCAGGCGATCTCGACACCGCGCGCGCGCACCGCGCGCGCCGCCTCGGACGCCCGCGTCCAGCATCGGGTTCGTGTTGTTCATGTGGATGTAGAACGTGCGCCCGGGCAGCTCGGAGACGATCTCGAGGCTGCCGCCGGGGCCGCCCATCGGCAGGTGGCCCATGGCGTGGGCGTCGGCGGCGCCCGGGCGCAGCGCGAGCAGCTCCTTCGCGGTGAAGAAGGTGCCGTCGACGAAGCGGACGTCGGCCGCCGAGAGCTCGGCCAGGGTGCCCGAGTCGTAGGCCTGGATGCCCGGCCGCATAGCCAGAGCCGCTTTCCGGTGCGCGTGTCGGTGATGCGCACGCCCACCGTGGCCTCGGGCGAGTTCTTCTCCAGGGCGGACAGGTAGCCGGGCACCTTGCCGGGCACCGGGAAGAGCCGCGCCTCCAGGAAGC
The DNA here is from genome assembly GCA_963822965.1 of uncultured delta proteobacterium. Lineage (GTDB taxonomy): Bacteria > Myxococcota_A > UBA9160 > UBA9160 > UBA4427 > JAJDAN01. The sequence continues at coordinate 75,500 of CAWGJT010000013.1, read as the reverse complement.
CGTCGCGATCGAGGGGGAAGGGCTGGTCGAGCTTCACGACGCCCCAGGCGGGCTCGACCAGCCGCCAGGCGGCGTTGTGCTCCAGGATCGCCCGGCGCACCCAGGGCGTGGTGACGATGCGGTAGGGGAGCGACTCGCGCATCACCAGCAGGCCCAGGCTGTGGTCGAGGTCGGCGTTGGTGACGACCACGGTATCGAGCGGGATGTCGCGCGTGCCTTCCCGGGGATGGAGGCCCGGGAACGACGGCGAGCTGGTCGCGCACGTCGGGGCTGGCGTTCACGAGGCACCAGCGCACCCCGTCCGCCGACACCGCGATGGAGGGCTGGCTGCGCCGGGGCACGTCCTCGTCGCCGTGCCGGGCCCGGGTCGAGTACTCGCCGCCGCAGTTCCACTGGGGCAGCCCGCCACCGGCGCTCGAGCCGAGCACGTGGATCTTCATTCCGCTCACCGCTCATCCACTCTGAAGTCGTCTCCGGCTGCGAGCATACCGGCTCGCGCCGGGCTCGCCTCCGCACCCCGGGGCGACGCCCGGAACGGCTGGATCGGGATCAGTGCAGGAGCAGGTAGGGCTGCCAGCTCGCGATCCGGCGGGGCGGCACCGCCTGCAGGACGACGGGCTCGAAGGCTTCGGCGACGAAGTGGCCCGGCAGGTCGTCGGCCAACGGGATGCCCAGCACGTAGGCCAGGGTGGGCGCGACGTCGAGCACGGTCAGCCGGCCGAGGTCGACGCCCGAGCGCACGATCCCCGGAGACCAGAGCAGGAAGATGCCCGTGAAGGAGTCGGGGACCGAGTGGATGCCCCGCGGAAAGCCTTGCTCGGGGTTGGTCGCCATGCCGTGATCGCTGAGCAGCACCACGTAGTCGTACTGCTCCGAGGCGAGCAGGGTGGCGATGTGCCGGTCCGCCTCCAGCAGCTGCGAAGCCACGGTGTCCCACTGGTAGGGAGGCGGACCGTAGAAGGGGCCGGTCCACTCCGCCGCGATGGCCAGCAGGCGAGGGGCGTCGATGGAGTCGCCCGGGTGGGGCTGGATCGTGTTCCAGGTCATGTGCATGGAGCGGTCGGGGGAGTGCAGCAGGATGACGTCGAGCTCCGGACGCCGCTCCCACCAGGCCCGGTCGCGCTTGGCGCCCGCGACGCGCGCGAGCATCTCCACGCTCAGGCGATCCATCGCCATCGTCTTCCAGGTCGGTCCGCCCTGGGGCAACTCGTCCAGCCCCAGCAGCTGGAAGAGGTTCGAGGGCTTCGCCCAGGTGTAGGGCGCGTCGAAGGCGTCGCCCGAGACGACGGGATTCGCGATCTGGTACAGGACTCCCGCGAGGATCTCTCCGCCGGGCTCGCTGAGGACCACCTCGGCGCTCCGGTCCGGCGGCCAGGTGTTGTGCAGGTCGAAGAGGGTGCTCTCGCCCCCGAACGCCCGCGTCAGATCCCAGAGCGTCGCGGCGCGGCGCGCGCCGGAGAGCTGCGGGAAGTTGAAGATCCCGTGCACGCGCGCGGGCTGGCCGGTGAAGATCGACTGCCACACGGGAGGGCAGAAGCAGGAGTGGGCCGGATCCGCCGGGGTGCAGTCGAGGTCGGCGCGGGCACCCGTCCGGGTGAGCGCCTCCATCGTCGGCAGGTAGCCGGCCGCCATCAGCGGGTCGATGATCTTCCAACTCGCGCCGTCGAGGCCCACGACGAGGACACGGGGCTTGCAGCCGAGCGCCGCCAGAAGCAGCACTGCCGTGCACCAGGCCACTCGAAGGACCCTTCGCCGCCGCATACGCACCCGTCCTGGGCTTTCGCGGCGATTCTACGCAGAGCGCCTCGGACTCCGTCAAGCGGATTCGCGTCAGGGGCTGGGGGGCGCCTCGCGGGCCACCCCGATCCGCACCTTCTCCCCGCCGAGGACGGCTTCCTGGACGGACAGGGGCGCTCCCAGGTCGTGGGAGAAGTCGAGCCGGGTGGCCAGGGTCTGGTCGCACACCGTGTCCCGGAACTGCTCCACCGCCGCCCGCCACTCGTCGGGTACGTCCAGGGCCAGGTGGATGCGGTCGGAGACGTGGAGGTCGGCGTCCTTGCGGGCCTGCTGCACCGCCCGCACCACGTCCCGGGCCCGGCCCTCGGCGACGAGATCCGGGGTGAGCTCGAGGTCGAGCACGACGATGGCGTCGCTCGTGGGCAGGGGCTCGCAGGCGACGCCCTCCTTCGGCTGCAGGAGCAGCGTGTACTCGCCCTCGGCCAGCTCGAAGCCCGCCACCTCCACGACGCCGCCTCCCCGCACCTTCCAGGAGCCGGCCTTGGCGGCCGCGAGCACCTTCTTCATGTCGGGTCCCAGGCGCGGGCCGACGGTGCGCGCGTTCACCTGCAGGCGGAAGCTCGCGTACGCGTCGATCTCGCCCGTCAGGTGCAGCGCCTTCACGTTCACCTCGTCGGTGATGAGCTCCGCGTAGGGACGGAGGGCTTCGGTCCCGGCACCGGCCACCGTGAGGGAGGCGAGGGGCTGTCGCACCCGCGCGTTCTGGCTGGCGCGCAGGGCCAGGGCCGCCGAGCAGACGTCGCGCACCCGGTCCATCTCGGCGACGAGTCGGGGATCGGCGGCGCCGTCGAGCTCCGTGGGCCAGTCGCAGAGGTGCACGCTCTCCTCTCCGGTCAGGCCCCGATGGATCTCCTCGGTGACCAGCGGCAAGAGCGGGCTCACCGCGCGGCACAGCATCACCAGCACCGTGTAGAGGGTGTCGTAGGCGTCCTGCTTGTCCGCGTCGCCGGGCTGCGCGGCTCGCCAGAAGCGGTCGCGGCTGCGGCGGATGTACCAGTTGTTGAGGGCGTCGAGGTGCGCGACGAAGCGCTGGCAGGCGCCCGACAGGTCGTAGGCGTCGAGGGACTCGGCGAGGCCCGTCACCAGCTCGCTCGTCTTCGCGAGGATGTAGCGGTCGAGCAGCTGCGGGCTGTCGGCCCGCAGCTTCGCCCGGATGCCGTCGGTGTTCGCGTACAGGCAGAAGAAGTAGTAGGCGTTCCAGATCGGGTGGATGACGACGCGCACCGCCTCGCGCACCTGCCGGTCGTCCGCGGTGAGCGTCAGCTCGCCGCCGCGCACCACCGGCGAGGACACCAGGAACCAGCGCAGGGCGTCGGAGCCCACCTCCCGGAAGATGTCCTCGGGATCGGCGTAGTTGCGCAGGCTCTTGCTGAGCTTGCGGCCGCCCTCGGCGAGGATCACGCCATGACAGATGGAGTTCTCGAAGGCCGGACGGTCGAAGAGGGCGGTGGCGAGGACGTGCATCGTGTAGAACCAGCCGCGGGTCTGGGCGAGGTACTCGACGACGAAGTCCGCCGGGAAGTGGTTCTCGAACCACTCCTTGTTCTCGAAGGGATAGTGGACCTGCGCGAACGGCATGGAGCCCGACTCGAACCAGCAGTCGAGCACCTCCGGCACGCGCCGCATCATGCTCTTGCCGGTCGGGTCGTCCGGGTTGGGCCGGACGAACTCGTCGATGTCCGGCCGGTGCAGGTTCACCGGGCGGCGGCCGAAGTCGCGCTCGATCTCGTCGAGGCTGCCGTAGACGTCGACGCGCGGGTAGCGCGGGTCGTCGCTCTTCCACACGGGGATCGGCGTGCCCCAGAAGCGGTTGCGCGAGATCGACCAGTCGATGGCGTTCTCGAGCCACTTCCCGAAGCGCCCGTCCCTCACGTTCTCGGGAATCCAGTTGATCTGCTGGTTGAGCTCCACGGCGCGGTCGCGGATGGCCGTCACCTTGACGTACCAGGAGTTCATCGCCTTGTAGATGAGCGGCTGGTTGGTGCGCCAGCAGTGGGGATAGCTGTGGGTGTAGGTCTCGTGACGCACGAGCAGGCCCCGGTCGCGCAGGTCGCGGATGATGGGCTTGTTGGCCTCGAACACCTGGACGCCCTGCCAGGGCGGTACCTCGGCGGTGAAGCAGCCCGCGTCGTCCACGGGCACGACGGTGGGGATGTCGTTCGCGTTGCACACCTCCATGTCGTCCTCGCCGAAGCCCGGCGCCATGTGGACGACGCCCGTTCCTTCCTCGGTGTCGACGAACCCGGCGGCGAGTACCCGGAAGGCGTTCTCGGTATTCGCGAAGAAGGGAAACAGCGGCGTGTAGCGACGGCCGACGAGCTCGCGGCCCTTCACGGAGCCCACCCGGGCGGCACCGGCCAGCTCCTTCTCGTACTTCGCGACGGTTCCCTCGCCGAGGATCACCCGGCGCCCGTCCTGCTCGAAGAGCGCGTAGTCGAGCTCGGGCCCGACGGCCAGGGCGAGGTTCGAGGGCAGGGTCCAGGGGGTGGTGGTCCAGGCCAGCAGGTCGGTGGGGCGATCGTCGCCCGGCTCGGGCACCAGCGCGAAGCGGATCGTGACGGCCGGGTCCTGGCGGTCGCGATAGGCGTCGTCCAGGCGGGTCTCGAAGTTCGAGAGCACCGTCTGGGCCGCCCACGAGTAGGGCATCACCCGGTAGCCCTCGTAGAGCAGCCCCTTCTCGTGGAGCTGCTTCACCGCCCAGATGATGCTCTCCATGTAGGGCAGCTCGAGGGTCTTGTAGTCGTTCTCGAAGTCGACCCAGCGCGCCGAGCGCTTGACGTAGTGCTCCCACTCGCCGGTGTACCGGAACACCGACGCCATGCAGTACTCGTTGAAGCGCCCGATCCCGTACTCGCTGATGGCCTTGTGGCCGGCCACCCCGAGCTCCTTCTCGGCCAGCATCTCGACGGGCAGGCCGTGGCAGTCCCAGCCGAAGCGGCGCTCCACCCGGCGACCGCGCAGGGTCTGGTAGCGGGGGATGATGTCCTTGATGTAGCCGGTGACCAGGTGCCCGTGGTGGGGCAGCCCGTTCGCGAACGGCGGTCCGTCGTAGAAGACGAACTCGTTGCTGCCGCGTGGGCCGGCGGGCCGCTGGTCGATGGACTTCTGGAAGGTCCCGTCCCGCTCCCACGAGTCCAGGATCCGCTGCTCGAGGGCCGGCAGGTCGGGCTGGGGATCGACGTCGGGATAAGGCTTGTTCGCAGCCCTGCGGCTCATGGCGGTGGCGCTCCGGGACGGGGTCGGTGTCGGGCTCCCGAGCTTACCAGCAAGCCCGGGAGCGCGCCCCGCTGCGGCCGTCGTAGACTCCCGGACGCATGCCCGAGCTTCCCGAAGTCGAGGTCACCCGCCGTCGCATCGAGCCCGTGCTCGTGGGCCGCCGAATCGCGGCGCTGCACACGACCGCCGACAGCTACTTCTTCGTCACGAAGGTGGCGAAGCTGCGCGCCGCGCTGCGCGATCGCACCGTCTCGAGCCTCGAGCGGCACGGCAAGTACCTCGTCGCCAACCTCGATGACGGCGCCCGGCTGCTGGTGCACCTGGGGATGACGGGACAGCTCTTCTCGAGCGGCGTCTCCAGCCCGCGCCTGCTCTCGGCGACGGCCCGCGCGAGCCTGGCGCCCGAAGAGCAGCGGGGCTTCCTTCCCGACGCCCACACCCACCTGCGCTTCGACTTCGCGGACGCGGGGCCCTCGGTCTACATGCGCGACGTCCGGAAGTTCGGCAAGGTGATCTGGCTGGCACCGGGCGAGGGGCACCCGCGGCTGGCGCTCCTCGGCGGCGACGCCCTCGACGTGAGCGGAGCGCTGCTCTTCCGGGCCACCCGCAGGCGGCGGGCGCCCATCAAGGCGCTTCTGCTCGACCAGAAGGTCGTCGCGGGCTGCGGCAACATCTACGCCGACGAGGCCCTGTTCCTGGCCGGCGTGCGTCCGGGTCGCGCCGCGGGACGGGTCACCCGCCTCGAGTGCGACCGCATCGCGGAGGGCCTGCGGCGGGTGCTGCTGCGTTCCATCGAGACGGGCGGCTCCTCGATCAGCGACTACGTGGCTCCGGACGGCGCCGACGGCGCCTACCAGGACGAGCGTCGGGTGTACGGCCGCGCGGGCGAGCCCTGCCGCGAGTGCGGCGCCGAGATCCGCCGCAAGGTCGTCGCGCAGCGGGGCACCCACTACTGTCCCCGGTGCCAGAAGTAGCCGTCCGCGTTGCCGGAGCCGCTCCGCGTCGTCGGGCGCAGGCGGACGCAGATCGGGGAAGCTCCACCATGTTGAGCCTCAGCGAGCTCGAGCGCGCCGCGCGCATCCTCGACCGCGACTTCGCGGGGGCCCGGGTGGAGCGGTGGCTGCAGCCCGACGACGAGCGGCTCGTGGTGACCCTGTACCGCCGGAACCCCGAGACGGGCCAGGCCGGCAAGCGGCACCTGCTGTTCAGCGCCGCCCCGGGCGTCGCGCGGGTGAGCGAGCTCGCGTCGACGCCGAAGGCCAGCGAGCAGCCGCCCGCGCTCACCGCCTGGCTGCGCGCCCACGGCTCTCGCGCGCGGCTCGTCCGGGCGGGCATTCGCGACCGGGACCGGCAGCTCGCGGTGCGCTTCGAGGCCCGGGACGGCGACTTCGAGCTGCTGCTCTCGATCTTCGGGCGGCGCAGCAACGTCTACGCGCTCGACGCCGAAGGGCGCCTGCGCGCGACCCTTCGGTCCCTCAAGGAGACGCGCCCCGAGCTCTCCCTGGGCGGCTCGTTCGCCAGCCCGGGCGGCGGTCTCGCGGACGCCGGCCGGGACCGCTTCGCGGAGGTCCCGGACGCGGACTTCCTGGCCGCCGTCGAGGCCCACTACGGCGACCGCGAGTCGCAGCAGGGGGCGGCGGACCTGGTGCGCGGTCTCCAGAAGGCGATCCGCAAGGAGCGCAAGAACGCAAAGCGGAGGCTCGAGCGGCTGGACGCCGAGCTGGCCGAGGCGGACGAGGTGGCCGCCCTGCAGCGCCGGGGCGACCTGCTGAAGTCCGCCCTCGCCTCGGTGGCGCCGGGTGCCGGCGAGGTGACGGTGCGCGACTGGGAGACGGGCGCCGACGTGGTGATCCCCCTCGACGCGACGAAGTCCGCTCGTGCCAACCTCGAGGCGATCTTCAAGCGCTACCACAAGCTGCTGCGCCGGCTCACGAAGGCGGGAGGGCAGCACGACGCCGCCCGCGCCTGGCACGACGAGGTCGTGGCCCTGGACGAGCGCGTCGAGGCGTTGGCCGCGCGTCCCGACGATCCGGCGGCGGCGGCGGAGCTCGCCGCCATCGCGGCCCGTCCCGAGATCGCGAAGCTGCTCGATCGGCCGGCGCCGGCGGCCCGGGCGGAGGCGCCGCCCCGGGAGAGCCTGCTGCCCCAGCGGCTGCGGGGCGTCCCCCGTCCTCTGCTTCCCCGCCGCTATCGGAGCCGCGACGGTCTCGAGATCTGGGTGGGCCGGAGCGACGAGGCCAACGACTACCTGAGCACCCGGCTCGCCACGGGAAAGGATCTCTTCTTCCACCTCGACGGCGCGCCCGGGAGCCACGTCGTCCTGCGGACCGAGGGGCGACCCGACCCGCCCCAGGAATCGGTGCTCGACGCCTGCGAGCTGGCGGTGCACTTCTCGAAGCAGAAGAACGCCAGCCGCGCGGACGTGCACGTGGTGCCGATCCACAACGTGAAGAAGCCCCGCGGCGCGAAAAAGGGTCTCGTCTACGTGACGGGCGGCAAGACCGTACACCTGCGTCGCGAGGAGGCGCGGCTCGCCCGGGTGCTCGCGAGTCGCATCGAAGACTGAGACCCCGCCCGCCGGCGGGAGCCTTCAGGGCGCGGTGCGGGGGGTGTTCGCTCCGCCGGGTTGGATCGAGTCCAGGTACAGGAGGATGGACTGGAGCACCGCGTGAACCTCGCTCTCCTCGGGCAGCGACTCGTCCTCGAGGATGAAGATGAAGGAGCGACCCCAGACGGGCATCTCACGGTCGCCGTGGGCGGCCACCTGCTTGCGTCCGTCGATATAGGCCAGCAGCGATTCCGGCAGCGGCCGGCCGTAGCGTTCGCCCAGGTGCTGGAGATTCGCGGGGGGCACCTTCAGGACGGCGGCGACCGGCCCGTCGCCTGCGCCCGTCACCCCGTGGCACGAGCCGCAGTGGCGCTGGTAGAGCTGCCGGCCCTCCTCGGCGCTGGGTGCGGAACGGGCGTCCGCGGCGCTCGCGAGAATCAGCGCGAAGAGGGCAGCGCCCAGGGCACTGCGAGACATCGACATGATCCGTTCTCCCGGGTCTTTCGCGCGGCGGCGCGCGAGCAGCCGCCGGGCGATGGCGTGGCCGACGATACCAGACGGGCTCCGGCGTGGATCGCGTGGCGGCGTCGCTACTCGGGAAGCTCGTCGAGGGCCGCCCGCACCGTGCGGTCCATGCCCCGCAGCGCGGAGCTCGAGACGTAGAAGAGCACGGCCACCGCCACCGCGAGCACCGACCCGCAGCCGACCGCCACGGGCGCGCCCCAGGCCTCGGCGACGGCACTCATGGGTAGGGTGCCCAGCAGGGGCAGCGAGAACGACATCATCAGGAAGCTCGAGATGCGGCCCCGCACCGAGTCGGGCACCAGCATGTGGATGGCGGTGCTGTTGAGGGTGCCGTAGGTGCTCGCGCAGGCGTTGGCGACGAAGACCAGGCCGAGCGCGCTGGAGAACCAGGGCGTGATGGAGAAGAGCAGCAGGAAGCTCCCGAAGCCCACGATGCTCGCCATCATGCGGCGCACCCGGTGGTGCGAGTCGGCGTGCCAGGCGACGTAGAACGAGCCCGCCACCCCGCCGATGCCGGAGGCCGCGCTGAGCAGGCCGAGCCCGGTCGATCCCGTGTGCCAGACCTTCTCGGCGAACACCACCATCAGGGTCTGGAAGGGCATCGCCAGGAACATGGGAACCAGGCCGAAGAAGATCAGCACCAGCACCAGGCGATTGCTGCGGACGTAGCGCGTTCCCTCGACGATGTTGCGGAGCACCGAGGTGGTGGGCTTCTGCTCGTGCGGATGGGGCTTCACGAAGAGCGTGGCGACGAGGGCGATGGCGTAGAGGCTGACGCCGAAGAGGTAGGTGCCCTTGGCGCCCAGGGGCCCGAGCAGGAAGCCCGACATCGCCGGTCCCACCACGCGCGTCACGTTCATGCCCGCCATCCCGAGCGCCATGGCGTTCGGCAGGCCGCGCCGCCCCACGACGTTCGCCACCAGGGCCTGGCGGGCCGGCATCATGAACGGAAACGCGCAGCCCATGAATCCGGCCGCGGTCGCGAGGTGCCAGAACTGCAGCCGGTCGGTCCACAGCAGGGTCAGCACGACGAGCTCCGAGACCAGCACGACGCCCTGGGCCAGCGCGATGAGGTTCCGTCGCTCGAAGCGGTCCGAGATGGCGCCCCCCACCGGCGCCACCAGCAGCATGGGAACCGCCACGGTGAAGCTCACGATACCGAGGGCCAGCTCGCTGTGGGTCAGGTCGAAGGCGATCCAGGCGCGCACGATGCCCTGGCCGCCCATGGCCAGGAAGAAGGCCATGTTGCTCGCGAAGAGCCAGCGGAACTCGCGGTTCTCGAGAGCGACGACCGCTCCCCGGAACCTGCCGCCGCGGCGGAGCGGCGGCGGTCCCGCCGGCGACGGCGGTGCCGGCCTCGGCGGCGGACCGAATGCCATCAGGCGCCCGCCACCGCGAGCCGGGCAAACACCTGCGCGCGCGCGTAGAGAATCACGATGGTCGCCAAGCAGAGGCTCCGGTGGGGCCCCGTGGCCGCCGTGGAATCGGGACGCTAGCAGGGTGCTGCAGAACCCCGGATCAGGACGCGGGGCGGCCCCGGTGCGGGACCACGGCATCGAGCAGGCGCAGCAGCGGGTGCGGGGTGCCGCGAGCGGCCTCGCCCGCGGCCACGTAGCTGTCGTACGCGTCGCACATCATCTCGATGTTGCCGTAGCGTGGCTCCCAGCCGAGGTCCTCGCGCGCGGCGGAGATGTCGAGGATGAAGTTGCTGTCGGCCAGGATGTAGTGCTCCGGGACGATGGGGGAGAGCCCGATCGCGTAGAGGGCCCGGGCTCCCGTCCGCAGCAGACCGGCGGGAATCTTCACCAGGGGCGAGCGCGTCCCCGCGTGGGCGATCAGCGCGCGCACCATCTCCTCCACGGTGGGGACGCCGTCGGGATCCGCGCCGAGGTTGAGGATCGGGCGGCCGCGTCGCGAAGCGGCCGCCGCCAGCAGGCACGCGTCCGCCACGTCCCAGGCGCTCACGGCCTGTACGCGGTTGCGCCCCGAGCCCAGCATGAAGACCGGCGCGCCGGTTCGCACCCACTCGAAGAGCATCGCGAAGATGCCGGACATGTCGGGACCGAAGAGGCTCATGGGACGGAACATGGTCACGTCGAGGCCCTGGCGGTCCATCGCCTCGAGGCACAGCGCCTCGGCCAGCAGCTTCGATCGCCCGTACTCGCCGAGGGGCTTGGTCGGGTGGTCTTCGCGGCAGGGCAGCCGTTCCGGATAGCCGTAGACGCCGGAGCTCGAGATGAAGACCACCTTGCGGACCTTCTCCGCCGCGGCCACGGCCAGCACCTTGCGGACGGCGTCGAGGTTGCGCTCGAAGACCTCCTCCTCGCTCCAGGTCGCGAACTGCGGCTTCATGCGCTGGGCGGCTGCGAGGTGGTAGATCACCTCGGTGCCCCGGGCGGCCTCGCGCAGCACGGCCTCGTCGGAGACGTCGGCGCAGTGAAAGGGATGCGCGCAGGAAGGCGGCGGCGGCTCGAGATCGAGCAGCTGCAGCGCGTCTCCGCGCTGCTCCAGGCGTTGCACGAGGCATTTCCCGAGCAGCCCCGAGCTGCCCGTGACGAGGCTCTTCATTCGCTTCCTCTCTTCTCTTCCGTCGCGACCGTCGCTGTGGGGTCTGCCGCTGCGGCCGTCCCGGCTGCCGGTGCTCCACCGGCGCCCGTTTCGGGCGCGGCGTCTCCCGTCTTCGGCTGGAAGGCGTAGAGGGTGATGTGCGGGCCGGGGCGCGTCACGCGGTCGAAGCCGTGGAACGGAATGTAGTAGGCATCGGTCCCCTCGAATACCGGCTCGGGCCCGTCACCGACCCCTTCGCGCGGGTCGAAGTCCGCCAGCACGCGCAGCCGCCCCGAGAGCGCCGCCAGGGCCGCCGGGTCCACGGTCGAGAAGTAGAGCGGATGGTCGTGGACGACCACCACGTCCACCCGCGCCGCTTCCAGCGCGTCGGGCTCGAGCCGGTTCGTCACCACCCGCATGCCCGGCGGCGGCACCGGCTGCCCGTAGGGCATGAGCACCGAGCCCGCGACGGCGATTCGCGAGCCCGGCGGCAGGTGCGCCTCCATCCAGCGCGTGGCCAGCACCCGGGTGTCGGTCCGGCTGGCGATGCGGTTGTGGCCGACGATCGCCGCCAGCGGCTGGGCGGCCACCACCAGCGTGGCGACGGCGAGGGCCAGGGCGGGGCGGCCGGGTACGAGACGCCGGGCGGCGGCCGCGAGAAGACCCGCCTCGAGCAGCAGCAGCATGGGCAGCATGGGCGTCAGGTAGCGAGCCGTCACCGCGGGCGTGAGACCCATCACCACGAAGTGCACGATGCAGGCGACGGACGCCAGCACGGGCAGCGCCCGCCGCCGCGCGATCCCCCACGCGACTGCGAACGGAGCGAGCAAGGTGGCCAGGGCGCCGACGCCGTACCAGAGCGTGAACGTCGTGTGGAAGACGAGCCCGTGATACCAGGATCGATCGGCGTAGGCGCCCAGGTCGACACCGGGCGGCACCGACAGCGCGTCGGGATGCAGCCCCGCTCCCACCAGGGAGGCGTCGGGCGTGTTGGGAAAGAGACCGGGCAGCACGATGCCGGCCATCGAGCGGATGAGCTCGAAGAGGGGCCCGTGGAAGACCAGCTGCGGCGAGGTGAGCGCGAAGACCGCCGCGCCGACCCCGCCCGCCACGAGGGCGGGCCAGGGCAGTGCGCGTCGCCAGCCCCGCGCCGGGCTCGCCATCACGCCCGCCGCGTAGAGCGGAGCCGCCATCAGGATGCCCGTGTACTTCGTGGCCATCGCCAGGCCGAAGGCCACGCCGGCCCACGCCACCCGCGAGGCGGAGCGGCGCTCGGCCAGGGCCGCCGAGGCGGCGAGCGAGAGCAGCACGGTGAACGAGAGGAGCGCGTCGGGCTTGAGGGCGTGGCTGTCCCGGGCGTGCAGGAAGCAGGTCGCCAGCAGCAGCCCCGCTGCGAGGCCCGCCTCGCGTCCCCACTCGCGTCGTGCGAGGAGCAGCACGAGCAGCACGGCGGCGGTCCCCGCGAAGGCGGAGAGGGACCTTCCCAGCCAGAAGATGTCCTCCGGCGCCAGCAGCAGCGTCTTCTGGAAGCCCCCCGGCGGCTCGACGCCGACGAGCGGCGCGACGCGCAGGCCCGCCTCCACCCACAGCCAGCTCGCGTACACGTAGGCGTTGGGATAGATCACCATCTGCAGCGCGAAGTCGCCGCGGGCGGGACGCGCCATCTCCTGGACGACGGGCAGCTCGTCGGGCCGGGTGCGCGGGTTCGGGAGCCCGCTGCCCAGGGCGTCGAAGCGAAGCAGCGCGGCCAGCAGCAGGATGGCCGTGGCGGCGACACCGAAGGAGCGAGCGCTCATCTGCGCAAGCATATCCCGTGTGCCATCCGTCGTGAGTCGCCCCCGACCGCCGTTCGGGTCGCCCCCTCGTGTCGAAGGCGTGTGGAAGCCGCGCGGAAGGCGCGTGATGCGTACGTCCTGCCGGTCCCCGATGCCGGGGGTGGTCGTCATCCCGGGGGAGTGCGCGTGGTATACTGCTGCGCCCGAAGGAGCCCCCATTCCCAAGCCCGAACAGGACGTCAACAAGGGCTTCGCCCGGATGCTCGACACCTGGGGCGGGCTCGTGATCTGCGCGTGCCTCTACGCGCACGCGCGGCTCACCGGTCGGCATCTGCCGCCCATGCGCGCCACCACGCCGCCCACCGCGGACAAGCCCGCCATCCCGACGCCCCGGCGGATCCTCACCATCAAGACGTACGGGCTCGGCAACGTCGCCATCCTGATGCCCGTCCTGGCGCGCCTGCGGCAGGCCTACCCGAACGCCGGCATCGACATGCTCACCCTGGACTCGAACTGCGACCTGGTGGCGCGCTGCGGGCTCGTGGACGAAACGATTCCGCTGCGCCTGGGCGGGATCTTCCGGGTGCTGGGCTCGCTGTGGAACATCTTCCGCGCGGCGCGCCGACGGGACTACGACCTGGTGATCGACTTCGAGCAGTTCATCAAGATCTCGACGATCGTGGCCTACCTGACCGGAGCGCCGGAACGCATCGGGTTCAACACCGACGGCCAGCGGCGCGGCTGGCTCTACACGACGCGCGTGGTCTACACCGACAGCCAGCACATGTCGGGCATCTTCTCCCGGCTGCTGCAGCCCCTGGGCCTCGACCCGAGCCCCGCGCCCTTCGGCGTCCGGACCCGGCCCGAGGAGACCCAGGCGGTGGATCGCTTCCTCGCGGAGTCCTTCGAGCGTCCCGGTGCCGGGGCCGCCGGCGGGGAGCCATCGGAACGCGCGCCCCTGGTCGCGGTCCACGTGGGCAGCGGGCCCAACTTCTACGACGTGCCCCTCAAGCGCTGGCCCGTGGAGTCGTTCGCTGCGCTCTGCGACGCGCTCGTCCTGCGCTACGGGGCCCGCGTGGTCTTCACCGGGAAGGGAGAGGAGGAGCAGGAGCTGGTGCGCCGGACGCTCTCGCTCATGAAGCACGAGACCGCCGTCAGCGCCTGCGACCGGCTGGGCATCGGCGAGCTGCTGGCGCTCCTCCAGCGCGCAACCCTCACCGTCTCCAACGACACCTCGGTGATGCACCTGTCGGCGGTGGTGGGCACGCCGGTGGTCACCTTCTTCGGGCCGACGAGCCCGCTGCAGTACGGTCCGATGAACCCCGAGGAGCACCTCATCTTCTACGGCGATCTCTACTGCAGCCCCTGCATCACGAACTACAACCTCAAGATGAGCTACTGCAGCAACCCGGTCTGCATCCGCGGGATCTCCGTCGCCGAGGTTCTCGAGGGCATCGAGCATCGCTATCTCGGGGACGAGGCCCGGGCCCGAGCGGCGGTGGCGGGCTGAGCGTGGCGCGCATCCTTCCCTACGCGGCCCTCGCGGCCCGGGCGGCGCGCGCCAACGCCGGGCGCCTGCCCTTTCCGATGAAGCTCACCTTCTGCATCACCTACTGGTGCAACTACAAGTGCCAGACGTGCAACATCTGGAAGATGAAGCCCCGGGACGAGCTCAGCCTGGAAGAGATCCGCACCTTCTTCGCGCGCTCGAACCGCTTCTCCTGGGTGGACCTCACGGGCGGCGAGATCTCCCTCCGCAAGGACTTCGTGGACATCGCCCAGGCGTTGCTGGAGAGCTGCAAGAGCCTGCTGATGCTCCACTACCCCACCAACGGCTACCTGACCGACCAGGTGGTGCGCTACACGCGCGAAGTCGTGAAGATGAAGCCCGAGAAGCTCATCATCACCATCAGCACCGACGGAGACGAGGCCACGAACGACCGCATCCGGGGCGTCGAGGGCGGCTATCGGCGCCAGCTCGAGACCTTCCGCCGCCTGCGAGAGATTTCCGGGGTGGAGGTGGTGCTGGGCATGACCCTGTCGGCCACCAACGTGAACCACTTCCCCGACGCCTTTGCAGCCGCCAAGCGCGAGATCCCGGATCTCGAGTACCGCGACTTCCACGTGAACATCGTGAACGAGGGCCACTACCTCCACAACGACGACCTGGGCCTGAAGCAGCGGATCGACCCGGCGGATCTCGTCCGCGCCACCGACGCCTACGCGGAGCTGCGCGGCTTCGGGATCGGGCCCGTCGACTATCTCGAGCGCACCTACCTGCGGCAGGTGCGCCGCTATCTCCAGACGGGCCGCACGCCCATGCGTTGTCATGCCATGCGGTCCTCGTGCTTCGTGGACTCCTGGGGCAACGTCTTTCCCTGCACGATCTACGACAAGAAGCTCGGCAGCCTGCGCGAGGTGGACTACGACCTCGGCACCTTGTGGCGCAGCCAGGAGGCGGACGCGCTGCAGCGGGAGATCTGGGAGTACGACTGCCCCCAGTGCTGGACGCCCTGCGAGGCCTACCAGAGCATCATGGGCAACTTCCTGCGCGGCAGCGAGTGAGGCGGCGCCGTCAGGTGCCGGTGCGCCGGGCGACGATCTGCACGTAGGTCCAGCGCGAGCGCGGCAGCAGCGCGCCGGCCACGCCCTCGGCGCCGGCGAGCAGCGCGCGGGCCAGCCGGCTGCGGCCCAGGGCCGGCAGACCCCGCTCGTAGTGGAGCACCGCCCGGCGCAGGGGGAAGGGCTGTCTCGCGCTCACCGACACGTCGTCGAAGGGCAGTCCGGCGAGGAAGCCGGCCACGCGTTCGGGCGAGAAGTCCCGGGCGCCGGCCTCGGCGGGCACCAGGCGCGTCTGCAGCCCGATGAGCGGGTTGCGTCCGTTCGGCTCCAGCAGGGCGAGTCGTCCCCCGGGCTGCAGCACGCGCGCCACCTCGGCGAGCACCGCCTCGGGCCGTGCGACGTGATGCAGCAGGTCGCGGACGAAGACCGACCGGAAGGACGCGTCCGCGAAGGGCAGCGCTCCGCCCTCGGCGGCGGCGAAGCGGCACGCGGGCAGCTCGCGCGCCGCGAAGGCGAGCTTCTTCGGAAACAGGTCGACCCCGGTGCAGGCGCCCAGGGACGCGAAGCGGAGCAGGTTGTTGCCCTCGCCGCAGCCGATCTCGAGCAGCGGGCCCGCGAGCACGTCGCGCAGGGGCTCGAGCAGCGCGGCCTCGGTCTCCGCGAAGCCCGGCGCCGCCGTCACCCAGCGGTAGCGGTCCACCTCCGCTTCCTCGAAGTAGTCGCGCTGGACCGTCGCGAAGTCCGGCGCGTCGCTCATCCCGCGGCCGCTCGCGTCTCGGCGCGCGCGCCGGCCGTGCGCTGGGCCACCACGAGCATCTCGCCGACGTAGAGCCGGAAGGGATGGTTGGCCAGGCGCTCCGGTAGCCAGCCGACGACCGTCCGGGCGACGCGTCCGAGCCCGGCGTTGAAGGCTTCCAGGTTGCGTGCCGCATAGGCGAGCGAGAGCGGCTTGTAGGCGCGGGTCACCCGCCGCACCGAGAAGCCCTCCTCGGTGAGGAGCCGGGTGACCGTCTTCGGGTCGAAGTAGAAGAGGTGCTCGTCGGGCCAGTAGTAGAACCAGTGACGCCGCATCAGCAGTCGCGGGTACACGCTGCTCACGTCGGGCAGGGTGAGCACCAGCCTGCCGCCGGGACGGAGCCAGCCGTGCAGCCGCGCCAGGAAGTCCCGGGGATCGATCGAGTGCTCGAGCACGTCGAAGGCCGTCACCGCGTCGTAGGGCTGCGTGGGAAGGAAGTCCTCGACCCGGCCGTGGTGGGCCACGAGCCCCGACGCCCGGGCCTGCTCCACCGCCTCGCGCGAGACGTCCAGGCCTTCGGCGGCGACGCCGGCGCCGGCCGCGGCCCGGACGAAGCTTCCCGTCGCGCAGCCCACGTCCAGCCAGCGCCCGGGGCGGAGCAGGTCGCGCACCACCTCGAGACGGTGGGCGGCGATGAGGTCGCGGGTCTCCCGGGCGCCCGCGAAGGCCGCGTACTCGCCCGCGCTGTAGGCGGTGCGGTAGCGCTGCTCGACCTCCTCGCGGGTGGGCAACGGCTCGATCCAGACGAGCCCGCACTCGCGGCACTCGACGAAGTCGCGGCCCTGCTTCCGGAAGCGGACGCGGCGCTGGTGGCCGCCGCACAACGTGCAGGCGGAAACGGTCTCGGCGGCGGACATCCGCGCGATTCTAGCCGCGTCTGGTCTAGAGCCCATCTCTCGAACCCCGACCGAGCGGGCTCATGAGATGGGCTCTAGACTGGGCGACTCGATTCGAGGACGCCTGCGTGGACCCGGTCGCCCGTCACGAGCACGAACAGCACCAGGACGGAGAAGGCGCCCGCCCGCCGGTGGCCGCGGAGCCTCCCCCGCGCCCCCCGGCCAGCGCTCTCACGATCATCCGGAACTACTGGCGCGAGCACTCGCTCCGGGACATCGCCACGCTCTTCGTCGAGCAGTACGTGGGCGTGCTGCTGCGGTGGCTGCCGGGCTTCGAGGGAATCGCCCTGCGCTCCCTCTTCTACCGGATGCTCTTCGCCCGGCTCGACGGGTTCGCGTTCATCTATCCGGGCGCCTACCTGGACCACAGCCAGAACATCCACGCCGGCCGCTCGCTGGCCATCAACACCGGCGTCTTCATCAGCGCCCGGGCGCCCATCACGTTCGGCAGCGGCGTGCTGGTGGGTCCCAACGTGGTGATCGTCTCGAGCAACCACCGCTTCGACCTGCCGGACCGGCCCATCAGCGAGCAGGGTCACGTGCTGGCGCCGATCAGCATCGGGGACGACTGCTGGATCGGCGCCAACGCGGTGATCCTGGCCGGGGTGAACGTCGCCCGGGGGACGATCGTGAGCGCGGGATCCGTGGTGACCCGGGACACCGAGCCGTACTCCATCGTCGCGGGCTCGCCCGCGAAGCCCATCGGCCGCCGGGAGCACGCGGGCGCACCGCCCGGGTAGCGCGGACCGCCGTGGCTACTCCGCGCACTCCAGCAGCACCTTGAGGGTGCCGCGCTCGCCGGCCCGCGCGAGGGCGCGCTCTCCTCGGGAGAGCGGCAGCCGGTCGTCCACCAGCGAGGCGACGTCGATCTCCCCGGCGGCGAGGGCCGCCAGGGCCGGCTCGAAGGGGCCGCAGCGCGAGCCCAGCAGCTGGATCTCGTCGATCACCAGGGGCGCCAGGTCGAGGTCGTGCCGGCCCGCCACGGTGCTCTTCAGCACGAGCACGCCGCGGGGCCGCGTGGCGGCCACCGCCGTCTCGAAGCCCGCGGCGGTGCCGGTCGCCTCGACGCACAGGTCGTAGCGGCGTCCCTGGGCCGTGGCCCGGTCGTCGCCGGCCAGGCTCGTCTCGATGTCCCGGGCGGCCAGCACGTCGAGCTTGTCCCGGTGCCGGCCGACGGCGTGCACCCGCGCGCCCGCGCGCTGCAGCACCTGGGCGACCAGCAGGCCGAGCTTGCCGTCCCCCAGCACCAGCGCCCGCTGCTCGCGCCAGGCCGACGCATCGAGCGCCAGCTGCTCGAGAATCTCGAAGGCCGCCGCCAGGGGCTCGGCGAAAACGGCGGCCTCGTCGGCGAGCCCGTCGGGCACGGCGTGCAGGTTCGCGACGGGAACGGCTACCCGTTCGGCGAAGGCGCCGTCCGCGTCGAGGATGCCCATCACGCGCCGGGTCGGACAGTGTCGTCCCAGGCCCCCGCGGCAGGCTTCGCAGCGGCCGCACGCGAAGTTGATCTCGGCCACGACCCGACGGCCGCGCCATTCCGGCGGACCCTCCTCGACCACCCCGACGAGCTCGTGGCCGAGCACGCCCCGGAAGCCCATGTAGCCCCGGACGATCTCGAGGTCGGTGTTGCAGACGCCCGCCAGGTTTACCCGACAGACCGCGGTGCCCGGGGCGGGCTCGGGGTCGGGACGATCCCCCACCGCCACCACGCTTCCATCCCAGCAGACGGCCCGCATCGAGCGTCCTCTCCTCCGGCTTCTCCAGCCGCTCCGGCCGCCCCGGCTCCTGCGGCGACCCGCCGCCGGCTCGTCCTGCCGCCGGCCTGCGGCCGGTGCGCACGGGCGAGTCTACCCGGCCCGGCCGCGACCCGGGCGGCCCCGGTCTCCGATTCACGCGGCGGCTGCTTCCGGCCGAAGAGACCGGAATGCAGCGCGAGATCGCCCAGGAGCTGGCCCGGCTGGACCGGCACCTCGAGCCCGTCCTCGAGGCCGAGATGCGGCGCGCCCTCGTCATCGAGTGGCTCGCCGCGCATCCCACCGAGTTCGCCTGCTGCGTCGCGGGAGCGGCCCTCGAGCGGCCGCGCTCCTCCGATCCGGTGCGGCGTGCGCTCACCGAGGTGCTGACGGGCGTGGGGGGACCGCGGCTCGACTACGAGCTGCGCCGGGATCTCTACGCCGAGGCGTCCCGCAGCGCGAACGAGGAGATCATGCGCCTGCTGCGCTCGGTGCCCGCGCGGGAGGAGGTCGCCGATCCCGAGCGTCTGCTCTCGCGCGAGCTCGCCGAGCTGCCCCTGGGCCGCCGGCGCTCCCTCGCCAAGGGCAGCCACCCGCACTGGCTCGAGCAGCTCGCGAAGGACTGCGACCCGGTGGTGATCGCGAACCTGCTGAACAACCCGCGCATCGTCGAGGCGGACGTGCTGCGCATCGCCGCCATGCGTCCGGTGGCGGCCTCCTCGCTGGTGGAGATCTCGCGCTCCCCTCGCTGGTCGGCGCGCATCCCGATCCGCCGGGCGCTCGCCCGCAATCCCTACTGCCCGGTGGAGATCGCCACGGGCATCGTGGCCTCGTTGCCGTGGGAAGAGCTGCGGGCGATGCGCGGCGATCCCGATCTGCACCCGGAGACCCGGGCCCAGCTCGAAGCCGAGCTGGAACGCCGGCGACGGGATCAGGCTGCCGGCTGAGCCGGGTCAGCGCTTCGCCACCGCGTCCGCGTCCTCGGGCTCGGGATCGGGCTTCCGCAGCTCGATCAGCGCGGGCAGCGTGATCAGGTTGCAGAGCACCACGTAGGTCATGCCGGCGGTGAGCAGGATTCCCAGGCTCGCCACGCCGCGATGGGACGAGAAGGCCAGGGTGCCGAAGCTCACCACAGTGGTGACCGCGCTGTAGAAGACCGCTCGCGCGGTCGTCGTGCCCAGCAACAGGTCGTCCGGCGAGAGCCGCATCTTCGCCCGGTGCACCAGGTGGATGCCGCTGTCGACACCGATGCCCAGCAGCAGCGGCAGCACGATCACGTTGGCGAAGTTGAAGCGCATGCCCAGGGCCGCCATGGTCGCCACGGTGAGGATGCCGCCCAGCAGCAGCGGCGCCAGCACCAGGGCCACGTCGCGGACGCTCCGCCACAGCCCGAAGAGCAGCAGGGAGATGAGCACGATCCCCGCCGTGAGGGCCTGCTGGAACGACGAGACCGTCGCGCGACCGAAGTCGTAGAGGTTGACCGACACCCCCGAGACCATGGGGTCCACCGTCCGGATCTCCGTCACGAAGGCGGCCAGGGCGGCGTTGTCCTGCAGGTCGTCGCGCGGGAAGATCTGCACCCGGGCCTGGCCGCTGGGGGCGAGCATGCGCCGCACCAGCTCCGTCGGCAGCGTCTTCAGGGTGATCCGCTGGGGGTGCACGGCGTCGCGCAGGCGCTTCACCTGCTGGGGCAGCCGCGCGAGCAGCACCTGCTGCAGGCTCTTCAGGGCCGCCGCCGGGTCCTTCTCGGTGTCGATGCGCGCGAGGAAGTCCCGCAGCCGTTGCCGCAGCAGGCGCATGCTCTCGCCCAGGGGCGAGTGGGCCCGCTCCACCCAGTCCTGGGAGAGGAACTTCGTGAGCTCGCGCAGGGACTCGACCTGCTCGTCGACGGTGGGCCGCTTGCCTCCCGTCTCTGGCCCGCCGCCCGGCGGCGCCGCCAGCAGGTAGGCCGTGTCGTCCAGGATCTCGAGCTTCTCGTCCTGGTCGGCGGGCACGTAGTCCGCCAGGGTGATGGCCCGCTCGACGACGTCGAGCTCGTTCATGCGGGCGGCGACCTTCTTCGCGGCGTCTAGATTCGGAGTGAGGGAGTTTGCGTACCAGGGCGACATCGCGGTCATGCTCATCAGGTCTTCGAAGGCCTGCACGGACTCGGTCTCGGGGTTCCGCATGCGGATGACGTTCGTGTCGAAGTGGGCGCCCGGCGTGTAGATGAGGACGGCGCCTCCCAGCCCGAGCGCGAGCGACACCCAGCGGATGAGGCGTCCGTGCTCGCTCAGACGGTGCAGCCAGGCGGCGTCGAAGTGGACGTCGGCCGGCGGCGGCCGATTCGGGTCGAGGGCCAGCCAGCTGCACAGCAGCGCCGGTAGGGTCGTGAGCGTGAGCGCGAGGATGATGAACATGCCCGTACCGGCGATGAGACCCAGCTCGGCCACCCCCCGGTACTCGGAGGGCAGGAAGACGTAGAAACCGATGGCGGTGGTCACCGTGCAGATCACCAGGGAGCTGCCCACCTGGGACGCGGAAGCCGGCAACGCCCGCTCGTGCGGGACCCCCTCACGAAGCAGGTGGATGTAGTGGGCCCCGAGGTGGATCGAGAAGTCGATTCCCAGCCCGATGAAGAGCACCGCGAAGGAGAGGGTGAGGATGTTGAGCTGGTGGACGGCGACCGTCGCGAAGGCGGCGGTCCACACCAGGCCCATCAGCAGGGTCGCGACGCTCGCCAGCATCAGGCGGAAGGAGCGCAGCGCCCGATGCAGCACGGCGCACACCATCAGGAAGCAGAACACGCTCGAGCCGCCGATGTCCCACGCGAGGCCGATCATCTCCTCGTAGTTCAGGGCCGGGTTGCCGGTGATGCGCACCCGTACGCCGTGCTCGGGCGTGTAGCCGAGCTCGGCGGCGGTCTCCCGGATCACCTTCAAGGAGCGCCCGGCGGCGAGGACGCTCTGGAAGTCGAGGATCGGGTGGGCGACGATCACGCGGCGCTTGGCCACCTCGATCGCAGAGCCCCGCAGCAACACGTCCTCCCAGGAGACGGCCACGGGGAACTCGTCGAACACGCTGACCGTGGCATTGCCGACCTGGTCGAGGATCGACTCCCATTCGGCCGCCCCGCTGCCTTCCTTGCGCACCTCGTCGAGGCCGAGGCGGATGATGCCCGAGAGGCTCTCGATGGTGGGCTCCTGCTCGAGCTGGGCGAGGACCGGCTGCAGGCGGGCCATCTGGTCGGCGAAGACGTCGAGCTCGTCGACGCTCCGGTAGAGCAGGCCGTTGCGTTCGAAGAACGAGCCGCCGCCGGGCACGTAGACGTCGGTGAAGGCGTCGCTCCGCTGGGAGAGCGCCTTCTCCAGCTTGTCGGTCGCCTCGCGAGTCTGCTCGGTGGTCTCGCCGTCGATCACGACGAGGAGCGCGTTGTCCAGGTTCGGGAAGTACTTGGAGAACTCCTTGTAGGCGATCTTCGAGGGCAGGCTGTCGGCCAGCATGCGCACGTTGTCGGAGTTGATGCCGAGGCCGAGGGCCGCGTAGGCGCCCAACGCGATGGTGAGTACGACGCTCCCCCAGCAGACGAGGCCGGGCCTGCGTTGCACGGCGGCGACCCAGCGCTCGACCCGCGCCGACAGAAAGGCGTCGATGCGATCCTTCACGTGGCGTCCTTCCCGCCGGCGGCGAGCGCCCGGCGCACGGCTTCGCTCGAGGCCACGTCCGCGGGCGCGCGGCCGTCCCGGGTGCGCGCGCCGGGATCGGCGCCGTACCCGACGAGCAGTGAGACCACCTCCGCGTGGCCGGCCTCCGCGGCCACGAGCAAAGGCGTCGCATCCTGGTAGTCCCGGGCGTCGACGGTGGCACCGCGTTCGACGAGCAGCCGCACCACGTCGGCGTGACCCTGCCGGGCTGCCAGATGCAGGGTGGTGGACGCGTCCACGGCGCGTCGATCGACGTCGGCGCCGTGATCGAGCAGGGCGCGCGCGAGCGGCACGTTGCCCAGGAAGGCCGAGATGTAGAGCGGTCCCGCTCCGTCCCGGTTCTGGGCGTTCGGGTCGGCGCCGCGCTCGAGCAGCAGCAGCGCCACGCGGTTGCTGCCGTGCTGGGCGGCCACGTAGAGCGGGGTCGAGCCGTCGGGGCTGCGGGCGTCGACCGTGGCGCCGCGTTCCAGGAGCAGCCGCGCCACGTCGGGCTGCTCGGCCCGGGCCGCCAGGTGCAGCAGGGTGAAGCCCGCGTCCGTGCGGCCGATGTCGCCCCGTGCGGGCGCCACGCGCGCGTCGGGGGAGACGCCGGCGTCGAGCAGCACCGCCAGGGCCTCCGGGCGTCCCGCGGTGGCCGCCAGGGCGGCCGCGCTGCCTCCGCCGGCGTCCGTGGCGTCCCGCCGGGCGCCGCGTGCGAGCAGCAGCGAGACCGTCTCGGCGCTTCCTCCCCGGGCGGCTTCCATGAGCGGCGTCTCCCCCGCGTCGTCCCGCGCCTCGATGTCCTCGCCCGCCGCGAGCAGCACCGAAACCGTCGCCGCGTGGCCGCGCGCCGCGGCGCGATGCACCAGCAGCCTTCCCTCGGCGTCCACGGCGTGTCCCACCTCTCTCGCGCCCCGCTCGGCCAGCAGCTCGGTCACCCCGGCCTGGCCGGCCAGCACGGAGACGAGGATGGGTGAGAGACCGCTCGCGCTGCGGGCGTTCGGATCGGCTCCGCTCCCCAGGAGCAGGAGCGCCACCTCGGCGCTTCCCCTCGCCGCCGCCGCATGCAGCGCCGTGAAGCCGCCCACGACGCGCACGTGCGGCGAGGCGCCGTGCTCCAGCAGCACCCGTGCCGCCTCGGGTCGATCCTCCTGGGCGGCCAGATAGAGAGGCGTGAAGCCTGCGGCCGTGGGCAGGTCGGGTGCCACGCCGTCCGCCAGCAGCGCCTCGAGCTCCGCCGTGTGACCCATCGCGGCAGCGCTGTGGACGGGCTTCCAGCCGCCCAGACCGCCGGGCAGCGGTGCGCCGGAGAGAAGCGGTGCGCCGGAGAGAAGCGGTGCGCCGGAGAGAAGCGGTGCGCCGCCGGGCGGCGGCTCGGCGTCCTCGGGCGCGAGGTCCCCGCGACAGCCGACGGCGGCGGTCAGCAGCGCCGCCGCGAGCGAGCACGCGAGCACGCCGCTCGGGGCCGCAGCCGTCCGGATGGTCTGGAACACGCGGCCCACTATATCAATGGAGCGAGAGGCTTCATCCGCACCGCGCCCTCCGTGCGCGAATCGCCGGGGAATTCGCTGATCGCCAGCGCCATCCGGGTCCGATGCGTGTGCGTTCCGACTCGCTGGGGACGGAAGGGCTACCTTGGCGTCATGTCGCTCGGGCCGCGCCTCCTGCTCCTGCTGGGCACTCTCGTGATGATCGGATTGGTGGGCGAGGGGGCGGCGAGGCTCAAGGCCTTCGTGCAGAGTCACGAATCCGCGCAGCCGGCGCCCGCGACGCCGGGGGTGCCGGTCCTGCGGGACGTTCTCGATCTCGCGAAGCCCAACGTCCAGGGCGTCTTCCAGGGCCTTCCGTATCGGACCAACTCGCGCGGGCTCCGCGGGCCCGACTACGGCCCGTACCCGGATCCGCACACGTTTCGCATCCTGATCGCGGGCGACTCGGTGACCATGGGCTGGGGGGTGCTGGAGGAGCAGGCCTACCCGAGGCTGCTCGAGGGGCTCCTCGACCACGCAGGCGCGGATCACCCGGCCACCGGAGCGGACGGCGCCGCGCGCCGCTTCGAGGTGGTCAACCTGGGGCTCGCGGGGGTCAACGCGGCCTTCTCGGCCAACCGCCTGCAGATCTTCGCGGACGCCTACCACCCCGACCTCACGATCTACGGCTTCACGTTGAACGACATCGAGGGCCCGCACTACCGCAAGCTCGACCGCCAGAGCCGCAAGACGCTCAACCAGCCCATCTGGCGCCGGGCCTTCCGCTTCAACGACTCGCCCTCGTACCTGCTGCGCGAGCTGTGGCCGCGCTGGATCATGGTGCTCGAGTGGGACGCCTTCCATCCTTCCGAGAGCGAGCGCATCGCGCCCATGGCCGAGGAGCTGCGCACGAACTACTTCGAGAACCCCGAGGCCTGGGCCGACTTCGAGGCCGCCCTCGACGTGGAGGCCCGGGTGGCCGCCTCCCACGGCATCTGCGGCCACGTGTTCCTCCACACGCACCTGACCGAGCTGGTGCCCGAGCACCGCTACCTGCCCATCTACGAGAAGGTGGCCGCGGCGGCTCGGGCGCGCGGGCTCACGGTGACGCGCTCGTTCGAGGACTTCGTGGGGCGCGACGGCGAGGCGCTGTGGGTGAACGCGTTCGACGTGCATCCGAATGCGGACGGCCACGAGATTCTGGCTCGCTCGCTCTTCGAAGGGCTGCGCGAGCTGCCACCCCGTTGCTTCCGCACCGCGGCGGAACGCGAGCGCGACGGCGACTATTCCGGAGGAGAAGCGTCCGGAGGAGAAGCGTCCGGAGGAGAAGCGTCCGGAGGAGAAGCGCGGCGGGGCAGCGGCTCCCCCGTCGGGCGGCGTCGCCGGCGCGCCTTCCTCCGGCTCTTCGAGATAGCCGATCATGCGCAGGCGCTCGATGATGTCGTCCTCGGCGCCGGAGGGCTCGGTGGTCACCTTCTCGACGGGGGTGTCGGCGTAGCTCGCCACGTGCTGCACGTCTCTCGAGGCGTCGAAGAAGGGCAGCGGCCGGCCTTCCATGTCCTCGGCGACGGGCAGCCCGAACCAGGCGAGCAGGGTGGGCGTCACGTCCTTCACCTGGGCGCCGCGCGAATCGCCGCCTGCCGGGCCCACGCCACGCCCCGCGGCGAAGAAGATGCCCTCGATGGCGGCGTCGCTCTCGTGCTTGCCCGTCAGGTACATGAGGGCGGTGCCGGCCTCGAATCCGTGGTCGGAGATCACCATCACCAGGTCGTCGGGCCCGAAGTCGGCCATCAGCAGGCCCAGGATCTCGTCCACGTACTCGTAGTAGCTCTGCAGGGCCGCGACGCCCGCGGCCCGGGCTGCGGGCTCGGGCCGCAGCCGCGGCGGATAGAGCTCCGGCGGCTCGAGGTTTCCCCACAGATGGTGCTGCACGCGGTCGACCCCCGGCAGCAGCACCATCAGCAGATCGGGTCGTACGTCGTGCTCGATGGCCAGGGTGATGCGCGCGAGGGCGCCGTCCTCCTCGTAGCGCCGGACGAGGTCGTCGACGAGCACCCACTTCGGCAGCGCGTGGTTGTCCAGGAAGGGGTTCGGGACGTGGGTCAGGGGCTCGTGGTCGTCGAGGATCGTCTCGATGCGCTCGGCCCACTCGACGGGATAGACCGTGGTGCCCACGTGTGGCGGCGGCGCGTGGGTGATCAGCGCGCGTCCCTCGATCTCGCGAGCCAGCACGTGGTCGCTGATCATCACGCCGTCGACGCGGTCGGGCGGGTAGGTGTTCCAGAAGTCGACCACGCCCACCGAGAAGCCCGCATTCGAGAGGATGCTCCAGATGGCGGGCACCTTGCGGTCGGTGGAGAGATAGAGGTGCTTCGCGCCGTCGTCCCCCGTGTAGGCGAAGCTCGGGATGCCGTGCACGCGGGGCGGCATGCCGGTCACGATGGTGTTCCACACCGGCGGCGAATCGATGGGATGCTGGGAGCGGAGGGTGCCGTGGACGCCGCGGCGCGCGAGGTCCGCGAAGTGCGGCAGACGGCCGGCCTCGAGCATCGGGCCCACGACCCGCATGGAGGCGCCGTCGACGCCGACGAGCAGCACGCGCCCGGGATGCCGCGCCTCCCGGCAGCCGGTCGTCGATGCGAGGCCGAGAGCGAGGCTCACGACGAACGCCTTCGCGAGCCAGCGGCGGCGCACGGCGGGGCCGCGAAGAGGCTCGGCGTGGCGGCGGGTCATGGGTCGACGCGCATGATAGCCACCCCGGCTCGACAATCGAGCCTGGGGTAGATTCGCGCGCGAGCCGGTCGAAGCCGAACGCAGAGGTCGGCAGCGGACTCGGGACCGAGAATCGAAAGGGAGCCTTGACGGCGGATCGGGACACGCGCGCGGAGCCTGGCAGCGGGCGCCTCCTGGTCGAGGCGGCGCTCGTCGCCGCCGGCACCCTCGCCTTCCAGCTGCCGATCTTCGATCGCTGGTTCAGCCACATGGACGAGGGGCACGTGCTGCTCTTCGCGGACATCGTCGCGAAGGGCGGCGAGCTCTACCGCGACGCCACCCTCTACCCCCTGCCCGGCGCCTTCTACGCCCTGGCCCAGATCTTCCGGCTCTTCGGCACCTCCATCCTCGTCTCGCGCTGGGTGGTGACCCTCGAGTTCGCCGTCTTCGTCGCGATGGTCTTCCTGCTGATGCGGCGTCTCGTCTCCGGGCGCGCTGCCCTCGTCGCCGTGCTCGGCCTGCTGACCTATCGCGTCTGGGCGTTTCCGCACTGGCAGGTCTACAGCTACTCGACCACGTCGCTCCTGCTGGTGCTGGCCGCCAGCCTGTGCCTGCTGCGTTTCCTGGACGTGCGCCGCACGGGCTGGGTGGCCGCGGCGGGCGTGCTCTTCGGGCTCGGCGTGTACTGCAAGCAGGACTACGGGGCGGCGGCGCTCGTCGTGCTGGGGGCCACCCTGGCGGCCGCCGAGCGCGCGCGGGGGCTGCCCGTGTGGCGCCCGCTGGCGGTCTTCGTGGGCGCCGGTGCGGCCGTCGGCGCGTGCGTGGGGGCGTGGTTCGCCTGGCAGGGCGTGCTGCCCGACCTGCTGCAGCAGACGATCCTCAACCACCTGCGCGGCATCGGCAGCTTCGAGTACAGCACCTATCCCCGGCTCTTCCCGCTCTTCGCCCAGGACCCGGCGATCCGCACCCAGTCCGGCGTCTTCGCCTTCTTTCCCGGGATCGTCACCACCGTCGATCTCGAGAGCCTGCGGCAGAACGTCCTCTTCCGGGAGAGCTACGTCTACGACGTGGCGCTGAAGCTCTTCTACTGGGGGCCGTACGCGTTCGCGGGCTTCGCGCTCGCGCGGGTGGTGTGGCTGCGCGCGCGCCTGCGCGACGCCGCAAAGGCGCCGCGCTTCGCCGCCGAGGTGCTGCTGGCCGGCTTCACGGCGGCCTTCGTGCTGCTCCTCACTGTGAACCGCCCCCAGGACTTCCTGCACGTGGCGGTGCTCGTGTGGCCGATGATCTGCCTCGCCGTGGTGTACGCGGTGGACCTCTGGCGCTCGCATCGGGGAGCGGCCGTGACGCTGGCCCTCCTGCTGCTGCTGCCGGTGGCCGCGGTGCTGGGCTACACGGCGCGCGGCTACGTGCTGCTGCGCGAGGAGAACGACACCCTGGTGGACCTGCCGCGGGCCGGTATCCGGGTGCGCCCCAGCGAGGCTGCGATGCTGGACGACGTGACGGCGTTCATGCAGGCGGAGACCGCGCCGGACGAGACGGTGGCGGTGGTGCCCTACTTCCCCATCGTGCACTTCCTGGCGGACCGGCCCGGCCCCGACCGCTCGGCGTACATCGTCTGGCCCTTCCCTGAGTTCGAAGACCGCGACCGCCGCATCATCGACTCCATGGAGCGCAAGGGAACCCGGGTGGGCGTCTACAACTTCACCCAGTTCAGCACCTTCCCGCGCATGGACGAGTACGCGCCCGAGCTCTTCGGCTATCTCGTCGATCACTTCGAGATCGTGCGCGTCTTCAGCTACGACGCTTCGGGGTTCCGGCTGGCGGGTCTCGTGCGCAGCGCGGAGCCCGAGCGCAGCTCGCCCCTGCTGGACGCCGCCTGGGCGGAGACCAGCCTGTGGCTGGCCCCGGACGACGGACCGCCCGACGCGGTGCTGCCGGACGCCGCTACCGGCTACGTGCAGCGCGCCGCCTGGCCCTTCCGCCGCACCCTCGCCCTGCGCCCCGCGCCGTTCGGCTCGCGGACGGTCTTCCGGGTGCCCCTCTCTCCCGAGCCCGGCGACGTGCTTCGGACCGCGGTGGGCGTGCACCCGGCCATGTGGTTCGCGCTGCCCTCCTTCGAGACGCGCTTCGAGATCGCCCTCGTGGGTCGGTCCGCTGCTCCGGCCGAAGCGCCGCGGCGCGAGGTCGTCTACGAGCGGGTGCTCGATCCCCATCACGAGCTCGCCGACCGGCGCTGGTTCGACGTCGACGTGCCCCTCGACGCCTGGGCGGGAAGCGACGCCTGGCTCGAGCTTTCGGTCTCGGTGAGCGCGCCGGCAGGCGAGTCGCTCCTGGTCGGCGGCTTCGCCGAGCCCCGCATCGTGCGGCTTGGTGGCGCTTCGGGCGCTGTGGCAGACTGAGCGCCGTGACCGACGACAGCCCCCCGCGATGCCCCATCTGCGGGGACGAGGCGCCCGAGCTCCGTTACCGGATCACCCGCTTCCAGGTGCTGCGGTGTCGCGCCTGCACCCAGATCTATCTCTACCCGCTGCTCTCGCCAGACGAGATTCGCGAGATGTTCGCCAGGCTCTACACGTCGGGCGAGGGCTCGGTGCCCGAGCTGAAGAGCTACTACGCCTATTGCTACGACGACGAGCCGGGCAATCCCCTCGTGCAGCTCTACGAGAGCTGGCTCGACAAGCTGGAGGCGCACCGCGCCCCGGGCACGCTGCTGGACGTGGGCTGCGGGACGGGGCTCTTCCTCTCGGTGGCGCGCCGCCGCGGCTGGCAGCCCTTCGGCATCGACGACAGCGTGGAGGCCACGAAGCACGCGCGTGAGCACTTCGGGCTCGACGTCTGGGTGGGCGACTTCCAGGACTTCCACGCGGAGGGACGGCGCTTCGACGCCATCACGGGCTGGGACATCATCGAGCACGCCCGCAAGCCCCTGGACGTGCTCGACGCCATGCGCGCCTGTCTCGCGCCGGGCGGCTACGTGGCGCTCTCCACCCCCAACCAGAAGAGCATCCTCGACGTGGTGGCCGGCGCCTTCTATCGGCTCTCGGGCGGCCGGGCGACGAGCGCCCTCGAGAAGTTCTACATCGAGCAGCACTTCCTCTACTTCACGCCCGACACCCTGGGCCGGGCGCTCGAGCGAGCGGGCTTCGAGGTGACCCGCATGGAGCGCGAGCTCACCGACCTGCGCCGGCTCACCCTCTCGCCCTTCATGCGCCTCGTGCTCGAATCGCTCTTCGTGGTAGCCCGCTGGACGCACCTGGAGAACCGCCTCTTCGTGGTGGCGCGTCCGCGATCGTCCTAGCTCAGAACCCCTCTCCGGGCGGCAGCCGGGCCCCCGATGCCCGCCCCCGGGCACCGGAATCGGGCCGTCGAGCGACCCTGCGCGGCTTCTTCGATCGGCTTCACTTGGCGCGCGGGACCTGATAGGCTGCGAAGCCCTCTCGGACCTCGAGGTCGAAGTCGCGCTTGTCCCCCCCGCCCGCCGATCCGACCGCCCCGCCCCCCGGCGCAGACGTCCCGGTGCGGTCTGTCGCCCGGCCCCCCGCCGACCAGCGACGGTCGCTCGTCGTGCTGCCCACCTACGACGAAGCGGAGAACATCCTCCCCCTGTGCGAGGCGGTGCTCGCCGTGGCGCCGGGCATCGAGGTGCTCGTCGTCGACGACAACAGCCCGGACGGGACGGGCGAGATCGTGGCCGAGCGCGCCTGGATCGAGCCGCGTCTGCACCTGCTGCGGCGCCCCGGCAAGCTCGGCCTCGGGACCGCCTACCTCGCGGGATTCCGCTACGGGCTCGACCAGAGCTTCGACCAGATCTTCACCATGGACGCCGACTTCAGCCACAACCCGCGCTACATCCCGCAGATGCTAGAAGCCATGGACCGCTACGACGTGGTGATCGGCTCGCGCTACGTGCCCGGTGGCGGCATCGAGAACTGGCCGCTCTTTCGCCGCGTGCTGTCGGCCTTCGCGAACTTCTACGCCCGCGCCCTGCTGCGGCTGCCGGTGCGCGACTGCACGGCGGGCTTCCGCTGCTACTCGGCCGAGGTGCTCGAGACCGTCGAGCCCTTCGGCATCAAGGCTTCGGGCTACTCGTTCCTCGAGGAGATGGCCTTCCGGGTGTGCCGCTGCGGATTCCGCGTCGGCGAGATCCCCATCGTCTTCGAGAATCGCCGCTCGGGCAGCTCGAAGATCGATTCGCCGGAGATCTATCGCGCGGCCTGGCACGTGCTGGCGACGGCGTTGCGGCCGCCGCCGCGTCCCGCCGCCGCAAGGCAGGTGCGGGCCGCCCGCCGGAAGGACGCCGCCCGCGGCTGATCGCGAGCCGGTTCACCCGTTTCCCCGCCGCGCCCGCGCTCAGGGCTCGGGCGCCGCGTCGTCCCCCTCGTCGCTGTACCCCAGGGCCTGCAGCTCGGCGCGCACCTCGTCGGAGAGCCCCAGGGTCTCGCTCGGATGCGCGTCGGCCGGAGAGGCGAATGCGTCGAGCGCCCGCTGGAGGCGTGATTGCGTCTCCGGGCCGGGCGGCGCGGCTTCGCTCGGGGCGGGCGCGGTCCTGGGAGCCAGCCGGATGGTGCCGTCCTCGATCCGCTGCAGGCGGTGAGCGCCCTGGCGCAGCATCCAGTCCCCGTCGCGGACGGCGCGCACCGGAAAGAAATCGAGCTGCTCGGTGTAGTAGGTGCGGGGCGCCACCTTCTCGCCCGCGAGCAGCGGCGAGAGGTCGATGCCGTCGAGGCCGGGCGGCGCCTCGACGCCCAGCCACGCCAGCACGGTGGGCATCAGGTCGACGCTTCCCACAGTGTCGGGGACCACCCGTCCCGCATAGCGACCGTCGGAGGCGACGAGCAGCATCGGAACGTGGGCCGTCTGGTCCAGGACGTCCCAGTGGCCGAAGTAGTAGCCGCCCTCGCCCAGCTGCTCGCCGTGGTCGGCCACCACCGCGATCACGCTGTTCTCGAGCAGCCCCGCCGCGCGGAGACTGTCCAGCAGCTCGCCGACGGCTGCATCCATGTAGGCGATCTCTGCGTCGTAGAGGCTCGACATGCGCTCCACCATCCGGGGCTTCGGGTGCCACACCGTCTTGCCCGGAGCCGGCTCGCGGTTGGTGTCGGTGGGCAGCGGAAGATTCTCGCGCTTCACGCTTCCCACGCCGAAGCGCTCCCGAAAGGATTCGGGGGCGAAGTAGGGGAAGTGGGGGTCGAAGTAGTGGACCCACAGGAAGACCGGCGCCTCCGGCTTCT
Organism: uncultured delta proteobacterium; assembly: GCA_963822965.1. Taxonomy (GTDB): domain Bacteria; phylum Myxococcota_A; class UBA9160; order UBA9160; family UBA4427; genus JAJDAN01. Next base: position 44,034 of record CAWGJT010000013.1, on the reverse strand, counting down.
CGGCGAGCCACGCCTGCACCCGCTCGTTGGTGCCTCCCGCCATCCCGTTGTGGCTCGGATGGTCCGGGCTGCGCTTCTCCCAGGTGTCGTCGTAGACGTCGAAGCCCTGGTCGAGACCCACCCCGTGGCGCAGCGGCACCGCGCTCACGAAGGCCGCCGTCGTATAGCCTTCCCGCTGCAGGACCTCCGCCAGGGTGAGGTTCTCGTCCGAGAGACGCTGCCCGTAGAGCTTGCGAAGCCCATGGCGGGGCGGATCGAGCCCCGTCAGGATCGACGCATGAGACGGCGGGGTCGTCGTTGCCTGGGCGACGGCGTCCCCGAAGCGCACCCCCCGCGCCGCCAGCGCGTCGAGCACGGGCGTCGTACCGCGCGCGTAGCCGTAGCAGCCCAGCCGGTCCGCGCGCGTCGTGTCCAGGGTGATGAGCACGAGGTTCGGTGCCCCGGCCTTCGCGGTCGCCTTCGGCCCGGGCGCGTCGCACCCGAACGCAGGGGCCACCGCGATGGAGACCGCGACGAGCCACGAGACGCCCCGTCCGCGGAAGCCGCCGCCGAGGCTCGCGAGGTCTGCGAAGCCCCGCCGGGAGCGAAGGGAGAAGGTATCGAGTCAGCATCGATCCGAGCGTCATGGCCGCGCGCGAGGGAAGACGCCGCGTCCTCCGCTCCCACCCTAGCGGCGATCCCGGCTCCGCGCCGATCCGCTCCTCCTTCCCGTATGCTCCGCTCTGCCTCGTTCCTTCAGCCCCCGGCGCGCCAGGCCCAAGGCCGATCGAGACGGCCATCGTGATGGCTCCGGAAGCCCCCTCCCAGGCCCGAAGTGCCCCACTGGAAGGACCCGGAATCCACCGGTTTATCGAGCGCAATCCCGCACAGGCGAAAACCGCACGCTCCCATCGGAAGAGCGCCTGAATCGTGAAGGATTCCGGGAGCAAAGCCCACCCCAGCCACGTCCCCCGCATCCCGGTTATGCAGCCAACACGCGCTCGGTTCACCCGAATCCACGGTAGACTGGGGCGCAGGTCAATAAGTAGTTAGCCAGCGCGACGAAACGCTATGCCGATCGCACTCGAAGACGGTTTCTACATCAGCCACGACCTCGCGCACGTGAGCTGTCTGGCCATTGACTCACACCGGCTAGAAGACTGTGTCGCACGGGTTCGGGCTAAGCGGATCAAAGGGGTACTCGGGCATCCCAGCTACGGCTTTGTTGGCCAAGACCTCGATTTCCTCACCGAAGTGCCATGGCTGGAGGCTGTGTGGCTTTGGGATATCAACCTCAAGAATATCGATGGTCTCTACTCACTCCAGGACCTTCGGTACTTCGGAGTTCATCCGAAGAGACCCCCGATCGACTTCAGCAGATTTCCGAAACTCCGAAAGGCCATCGTTGAACCCAAGGCCCGCGATCGCGGGTTGGGTTCCCTCAGCAACCTTGAGCTCCTCCATATCTGGCACTATCGACCCAAGACCAAGGACTTCTCGGAGCTTGAGTTTCCCGTTTCGCTCACCGAACTCCAGATCAACTGGGCCAACGCGAGGACCCTGGAGTCCTTGCCCGCGTTGCCAGGCTTGCGCCGGCTTGAGGTTCATCGGTGTAGGAACCTGGAAAACCTTGGCAACCTCGGCGCCAAGTTTCCCGGTCTCGAGCACCTGGTCGTCGCAGCATGTGGCCGCGTAATGCCAGGCGAAGGCGAGCGAGTCGTGCGCGAACTGCCGGCCATTGTTCACGCTTACGTCCGCGACGCGAAGGTGGTGTGAGCGCGCCGGCTAACAAGGGCTTGCAGCTGACAACAGACAGCTGGGCGTTCCTGAATTCGGTAGCATTCTGGCATCGGGACTTCTGTGGCGTGGCGTTGACGGTCAGCGCTGTCTGTTGCAGCTGAAGCCCGATCCGTTATGCCGCGCGGGTCGTGGATCGGCGCCTCGAGATCACCTTGGCAAGTTCTATCCTGCTCGCTCCCATTGCCAAGAGCGTCTTCATCAGAAGGTCGATCGAGACGGACGGGTCTCCAACCTCCATCTTGGCCACGCGGGACTGACTGGACCCGATCGCCTTGGCCAGCTGCGTCTGCGTCAGCTTCCGGGCTTGGCGTCGCCGGCGTATGCTGTCTGCCAAGGCTAGCTTCATCTCCACGAAGGCGGCCTCCTCCTTCGAGAGGCCCAGGAAGTCCTCCGCACTTCCAACTCGCCAGCCCGCTGCCTCGGCACGTTCGCGCTTGGCTGTCTTCATTGCTTCCTCCTGGGCTGAACGGCACCGTCGTAGCGCCGCAGCCGCTCTCGGCTCGTCTCAATCACATTCTTGGGCGTCGCTCGTGTCTTCTTCGAGAATACTTCGAGTATGACGACCGCGTCTGCGTCCACCCGCAGCATGATTCGCCAGTTCGCGGTCTTGTCAGGCACCCGGAGTTCGGCACATCGTGGCCCAACGCTCGGCATTGGTCTTAGGCTGGGCATTCCCAGCCGGTCGCCTCGCTGCAACCGTCGCAGCAACACCCCGGTCTCTATCCGCGCCTCCCGGCTGAATGGAGGCGTCTTGACCTCCCCCGCGAGCCAGACGAGGGGCTTGTCCGCCATGACGCGAGAAACTATGTCACATCAGACATATCGTCAAGTTCGAGCAAGAGCGCGCGCGGCCTAACATCGGCGCTGCAGCGGTCGAGCGCCCCTGGTGGGCTCCGGGTCACCGCCGCCCAGACGGGGCGTTCGCCCCGAGGGCGGCTCGTGGTAGGGTTGGGGCTGCGATCGTGTTCTCAACTTCTCGGCCGGCGCTCGCCGCTGAGCGCCGGGTCCGTTGGGCGGCGTGAGGAAATCGTGCATCCGGAGGACGTCTTAACCTCACTCGGAGAGGTCGCTGCAGCCTTCGCCGGCTGCTGGTGCGTCGTGGTGTAGAATCGCATGGCTCTCTCCTTGAACGGTTGGTGGTGGTGCTCCAACCAGCCTACTCCGTGTGGAGTAGGTTCGAGGAGGGGGCCTGAATGAGGATCAAGGTGTTACAGCGGACCTGGCCTCAGCGCGCCGCTGCTGTCGTGGTAGGCTTCTCGCGTCGGTGCTCGGCGGCGTCCCGCTGGCGGTCAGCGGGCCAGGCCGCTGAACACCATGTCCGTTATGCGGCACGCGATGCATCGAGTCACAACCCATATCCTCTGCGCTCTGCTTCTGGCGGGGTGCGCGTCAGCCGGTACTTCGCGACTCCCGCCCGGGGTTGTCATTCTTCCCGTTTCGGAGGCCCCCAACGTCCTAGAGCAGTGCTCTCGTCCAACCGTTAGTCCCGTGGACGGCTACTGGTTGCCCTCGGAGCCCGATGTCCTCAAGCTAGAAGCGAAGCTTCCCGGCTACCTCTCTGAATTGGCTCAACGGGCGCCATCTGCGCGGCTAGAGGAGTTCACCCGCCAGTACGTCGGTGTCGTCTCGAACGGAAGGCGGCTCATCTACGGCTCCTTCCTCCACAACTCGGAAGGGATCGACTCCTCCGATCAGAGCTGGCGCACGGAAGCAGTCATAGTCTGCGACGGCGGCGACTGGTTCTGGGGGATCTCCTTCGATCCCGAGACGCAAACCTTTGATCAGCCTCAGTACAACGGGGAAGCATAGTTCCGCATAACAAGGGCTTGCAGCTGACAACAAACAGCTGGGCGTTCCTGAGTTCGGTAGCATTCTGGCGTCGGGACTCTGCGGCATCGCGTTGACGGTCAGCGCTGTCTGTTGCAGTTGAAGCCCGATCCGTTAGAGCCTATGAGCGATGGGCTCCGGAACGCAGAAGGCCGCTGCCGTTAACCTCCTTTGTGAACCGCGCGCGGGTGTACGCCAGAAGGCCAGCGCGACTGCGATCGAATCGCACTACCGCCGGCACGGGTGCTGAGATCGCGACGACGCGACGTGAATGGGGCGGGACGGCGTGGCCTTGTGGATTCCTGGTGAGTGGAAGGACATCACCCCGGCGTGGATGACGGCCGCTCTCTCACGGCATCACTTGGGCGTCGAGGTGGCCGACGTCACATTGCTGCTGCGCGACGACGGAACCAATCGGCGAGCACGCCTCGGGCTGACCTATGCGTCTGGCTCGGGTCCGGCGACCGTCTTTCTGAAGAAGGTCGATCCCAGGCACGTGGCACTCGTCGAAGCGACGAGCGGCCTCTTCCACGAGCCTCGGCTCTTCAGCTCGGGCGTGTCGCTGCCGGTCGATCACCCACTCGTCTACCTGACCCTGATCGACGAGCCCGGAAGGGACTGGGTGATGGTGATGGAGGACGTCGTTGCCCGCGGCGCCGACCCGCGCGACGCAACGCGACCCATGACCGTCGACCAGGCGGCAAGCGGCCTTCGCGGCCTCGCCCGTCTGCACGGTCACTTCTGGGGTGCGCGGGGGACACGCCATCCGGCGCTGAATTGGCTGGCTCCGTTCAACCTCTGGCCGGGGCTGGGCTCCGCCGTTCCGATCGCGCTCGAGCGACTGGGTGACACTGTGCCGCCTGAGGTACACGAACTCGGAAGGCAGATCGTCGACGACCATTGGGTTCGATTCATCGGGACGCTGGCGACCTCGACGCCCACCCTCGTCCACGGGGATGCGCACATCGGCAACACCTACGTGCTTCCAGACGACGACGTCGGCTTTCGCGACTGGCAAGTCGCGCGCCGATCCAATTGGTCGATCGACGTGGGGTACTTCCTGCAAGGAGCGATCACCAAGGAGGATCGGCGAGCGAATGAACGCGATCTCGTGGAGGAGTACCGGTCGAGTCTCGACTTGCCTGCCGCGCAGCGGCCGGGCACGGAGGAAACCTGGCTGCGGTACCGAGCCTCGGTCGCCCATGGTCTCGCGACCTGGCTCGCGACGGCAGCCGACGACGGCGGCTGGCAACGGCCCGACATCTCGATGGCACTGGCGCAGCGCTATGCCGCCGCGTTCGTCGAGCTCGACACACCATCGGCGCTCGACGAGCTCGCGTGACGTTGCAGCGGACTTGCTGACGCTCGAGGCCTACGGCGCGTGGTAGAATCGCGGAGTGACCGGGTGTTCCGCAGGTGCGGCAAGGTCTTTGGGGAGAACGCGGTGCGGTTCTACGGACTCTCGGTCTGAGGCGCATGCAACCGGTCGACGAGCTGCTGGCCGAGGCCGAGAAGCAGACGGGTCTCCACGACTTCGGGGAGGATTCCTTCCGCGAGGGCCTCGAGCGGCTCGTGCGCGCGCTGCGCGAGGAGGCCACGCTCAGCGCGATCGGCAAGCAGGCGATGCCGGCGTTGATCGGCCACCTGCTGTCGCAGCGCCTGCACGTCGAGGACTGGTACCGCCGCCATCCCGAGATCGACGACGAGCCCCTCGAGGCGCCGCTCATCGGTCTCGGCCTGCCCCGCACGGGGTCCACCGCGCTCTCGTTCCTGCTGGGCGAGGACCCCGGGGCCCGATCGCTCCGGTTGTTCGAGGGCAGGGAGCCTTGTCCCCCGCCCGCGACGGTCGTCGGGCCCGACCCGCGGATCGCCCGGGCCGAGGCGAACGGCGCGGTGCAAGCCAAGATGATGCCGCGCATGGCCGCGATGCTCCCCTCGAGCCCCACCGGGCCCTACGAGTGCCAGGATCTGATGGGCCTCGACTTCAAGTCTCACTACTTCCACGCCTACGCCCACATCCCCTCCTACTCCGCGTGGCTGCTCCACGAAGCCGACCTGAGCTCCACCTACCGCTACGAGCGGCGCGTCCTGAAGCTCCTGCAGTGGGGCGAGCCCACGCGGCGGCCGTGGCGGCTCAAGTGTCCGAGCCACCTGCTCTTCCTCCCCCAGCTCGACGCCGCCTTCCCGGACGCGCGCTACGTCATGACGCACCGGGATCCCACCGACGTGATGGTGTCCGTGGCGGACGTCTTCTACGAGGTCTCGAAGCTGATGAGCGAAGCGCCCGACCTGCACTACCTGGGCCGTCTGAACGTCGAGCACTGGTCCGTCGGGATGGAGCGCGCGCTCGCCTTCCGGGACGCGGGCAACGACGCGCGCTTCTACGACATGCACTTCCAGGCGCTACAGCGAGATCCGATCGGCGAGGTGCGCCACCTCTACGCGTGGCTGGGCGAGCCCGTCAGCGAGACCTTCGAGCAGGGGATGGAGCGCTGGTGGCGCGAGAACGCCGAGACGCGGGAGGCCAGCGTCCACCCGGAGCCGGCCGCGTTCGGGCTCGACCTCGAGCGCGTGCGCCCGCTGTTCGCCAAGTACGTCGAGCGCATGGAGCAGTGGACGGCCCGCTGACCCGCCGCGCACGAGGGAGGGGAGCATGTCTCTCGAGCTGGACCAGCTGACGAACGGGCTCACGCCCGACCACGACCTCTTCTTCGCCGAGAAGCCCGAAGACCCGGAGATGCGCGAGAGCACCTCGATCTGGCTCTTCGAAGAGAACGGCGAATTCGCCATGCCCCGCGTCGGCATCGAGGGGATCGCGTCGTCGTGGGACAAGCGGCCCTACCAGGCGAACTTCGCGTTCCCCGGCGGTCGCATCCTGGACGGCAGCGGCGCCGAGCCGGGCCCTTCCCCCTTCGGGTCCGACGGCCGCCCGACGGTGTTCGGGGCGGGGCCGCTGACCTTCCGCTGCCTCGATCCCTTCCGGCGCTGGGCCATGCGCTACGAGGGCGAGGCGGTAGACGGCACGGTGGACCAGCAGATCCACCGCAAGCTCGACCGGAAGAACAAGGTTCCCGTCCGGATCGAGGTCGAGCTCGCGATGGAGACCCCGGCCTGGGTCGAAGACAACTCGCCCGAGAAGCTCGCTGAGATGAGCGAGGCCCAACGCTCGGAGGCGCAGAACATGGGGCTCGGCTGGCGCCTCGAGCATCTGTTCCGAGGCGAGGGGGAGCTGGAGCTGGATGGGAGCTCTCGCTCCTTCCGCTGCGTCGGCTCCCGCATCAAGCGGCAGAGTGTCCGGCCGCTCGTCACCTTCCGCGGTCACTGCTGGCAGTCGGCCCTCTTCCCGGACGGGCGGGGCTTCGGGTTCATCACCTTCCCCCCGGACGACAGCGGCGAGGCCCTCAACCAGGGCTACGTCTACCAGGACGGCGAGATGCATCCGGCCCGCGCCACGAAGATCCCGTGGCTGCGCCGGCTCGCGGACGAGGGCGACGATGCCACGTTCGAGCTCGAGTCTTCGCTCGGCACCACGCGCATCGAGGCGACCACCCTCCTCACCACATACCGGATCATGACCGTCGCCGACGGTTTGCCCTTCGACTTCAATCTCCACCAGGGCGGAGCCTGCTACACCTGGGACGGGATGACCAGCTACGGGATGATCGAGCGCTCCTGCAAGGCCGACCAGCTGACGGCCTGATCGGCCGGGCTCGCGGGCGATCCGCTCTCCTCGGGCTCCTGGCCGGCGGCGCTCAACCCTTGCTCCGGACCGTACCATCGTGCTGGCCAACACGGCAGCCCGCGAGCGATCAGGCCAGCGAGAAGGTCATGGCCGCGACGGAGAGCGGCGGTAGCTCGAGCGAGGCGCGGCCGCCGCCGACCTTCACCGCGTCGAAGCCGGCGGCTCGGATGCAGTCCGGAGCCTCGAACGAGTTCGCCGCCTTCGGATCGTCACCCGTCACGATCTCGGCGGCGGCGAGCCCCTCGATCGCGCCGTCCGCCAGCTCGATCCGGATCGGTGCCGCCGCCTCGAGGCTGCGGTTGGTCGCGAAGACATGGAGCGCGGGCCCGTCGAGGATGACGCTCGCGTCGACGGTGTGGACCCGGCCGTTGGTCTTGCCTTCGTAGGTGGGGCCCTGCACCGCGAGCCGCAGCGAACGACCGCGCTTACGCTTCGAGTACATCTCGAACACGTGGAAGATCGACTGCAGCAGCAGCTCGTCGCCGCGCGTCAGGATGGGCGCTATCACGTTCACGATCTGCGCGATGTTGGCGATCTTCACCACGTCGGCGTGGCGGAGGAAGCTGTTGAAGAAGCCCGCCACCACGAGGGCGTCCTCGAGGTTGTAGATCTCCTCGATCAGGTGGGGCGCGTGCTTGCCGGCGCCGTCCATCTCCATGTTCTTGTACCAGACGTTCCACTCGTCGAAGCAGAGGTAGGCGCGTTTGCGGCTGCGGCGCTTCGCCTGGATGAAGCGGCAGACGGAGTCCATCTCCTCGATCTGACGGTCGACGGCGTTGGTGACGGCGAGGAAATCGGGCGTGTCCTGGGCCCGGTTGTCGACGTAGCGGTGGAGGCTCACGTAGTCGACGAGCCCCCCGACGTGTCCCAGCACCTCCTGGTCCCAGGTCATGTAGGTCGGCATCGCCACGCCGCACGATCCGCAGAGAACGACTTCGATCGAGCGGTCGACGTCCTTCATCATCTTCGCCGCCTGTTGGGCGCGGATGGCGTATTCGCCGGCCGGCACGTGGCCGAGCTGCCAGGGGCCGTCCATCTCGTTGCCGAGGCACCACAAGGGAACACCATGCGGCTCGGACGAGCCGTTCTCGACGCGCAGGTCGGCCCAGCGCGTGCCCGCGGGCGCGTTGCAGTACTCGACCCAGTCGCGCGCCTCCTCGGGCGTGCCGGTGCCGAGGTTGACGGAGAGCATCGGCGTCCAGTCGAGCTTGCGGCACAGCCGCATGAACTCCTCCGTCCCGAACTGGTTGGTCTCTATGCTCTGCCACGCGAGCTCGCGCACGGTGGGGCGCGACGCGGGCGGGCCGACGCCGTCGCGCCAGTGATAGCCCGACGCGAAGTTGCCGCCGGGATAGCGTATGACGGGCATCGCGAGCCGATCCAGGGCGGCGAGCACGTCGGCGCGAAAGCCGTGCTCGTCGGCGTGGGGCGAGCCGGGCTCGAACACGCCCTCGTAGACGCAGCGGCCCATGTGCTCGAGGAAGCCTCCGAAGATGCGGGGGTCGACCTCGCCGATCTCGAAGGCCGTGTGCAGGGCGATGCGGGTCTCTTCCATGGACTCCTCGCGAGCGAGGCAGCCATCATACGCCGGGCCGCTCGGGTCTGGAAGCGGCCGATCGCCTGCAGGAGCGCGAATCTCGCCCTCCCAGCATGGAGGGGGTATCGTAGTCCGGCGCAACCAACCGATGCAGCGGACGCTCGGATCCGTCTCCTCGACTCCTGCCCCAACGGGTCGGGCCGCGCTGCCGCCGTCAGTCGTGTGGGCCGCCATTGTCTGCAGAGTCGTTCCTCTCGTCCATCGTCGAGGCCGCCGTCGGAATGGCGGGGTTCGCGGGCATCGTGGCCGCGATACGACATCGCGACATATCGAGCTGGCCGCACGTGGAGCGAATCCTGCTCCGGATGCTGCTGACTGCGTCCGCGATGGCGACCACCTTCGCGCTGCTGCCCGCCCTCTTGACCGAAGCCCAGCTGCCGGAGCCCTTGAAGTGGCGCATCGCGAGCGTCGCGCTGATGGTGTGGCAGGCGGCGATTGCAGCGCACCGAGGCCGACAGTTTCGAGCGGGCGGTACGCGTTCTCCGGTATCGCCACTCCTCTATGCGTGGATTGCAGTCATCCTCGTGCTGCAGGCGCTCAACATCGTTCTCGGGGTCTCATGGCCGTATCTTCTCGGCGTGTTCGGTCTCCTGGTGAACGCGTTCTCCTTCTTCCTGATCCTGCTGCTCGGGAGAACCGGTGAAGAGGACGCTGCCATGTAGGAGCGCGACCCAAGACGAGGTCTTGGGTCGGCTTGCGGCGCAAACGAGTCCTGCGTATTCGGCAGCTAGCCGGTCGTCGGTAGCCGACCGGGCGAGGTCGTTCGTTGGAACCCGCGATTCGGTGGAGCCAGACCTGGGAATGCCTCGACCGGTCCCCGCCTCCGGGTCTGATCGACGAGCTGGTCTCGGCGTACGGCCTGCCCCATCGGGCCTATCACACGCTGCGACACCTGGCAGAGTGCTTCGAGCAGCTCGACGGTTGCCCGGCGGAAGCGTCGAATCCGGGTCTGCTCGAGCTGTCGTTGTGGTTTCACGACGCCGTGTACGAGCCCCGGGCGTCGGACAACGAAGCGCAGAGCGCTCGCTGGGCTCGCGAGGCGCTGCCGATGCTCTCGGTGGAGGACCTCGACGTCATCGACCGGCTCATCATCGTCACGAAGCACGACGCCACGCCCACGTCGCCGGACGAGAGGCTTCTTCTCGACGTCGATCTCTCGATCCTCGGGTCCCCCAGGGCCCGCTTCCTGAGTATGAAGACCAGATTCGTCGGGAATACTCCTGGGTGCCGGAAGCGGCCTATCGCACCGCCCGGTCGAGGATTCTTCGCGAGTTCCAGGCGCGCCCCTTCATCTATCACACGCGTCACTTCCGCGACGCGCTGGAGGATCGGGCCCGCGTCAACCTCCAGTCGTCGATCGACTCGCTCGCCGGATAGTGTCGGCGAAACCTCGAGGGAGGGAGGGCAGGGAGAGCGTGATCACGATTCGCCACATGGCGAGTTCCGAGCTCGCGCGGATCGGCGAGATCGATCGGTCCGAGCACGTGACGCAGGAGTACGTCCATCGAGACGGCCGTCTCTCGAAGCGATCCGTCGAGATCACGGCTCCGGCCTGGTCTCGGACCGGCGATTACGAGGACAGCCTGCGGGGCCGGATCGACGCTTGGCAGCCGATCCTCGATCGGGGCGGGACGCTGGTTGGCGCGTTCGACGCCGAGCGCCTGGTCGGCTTCGCCATCTACCGGCCGCACCTCGCCGAGGGCGTGGGCAACCTCTCGGCTCTGTACGTGAGCAGGGATTACCGGCGCCGGGGCGTCGCGGCGCAGCTCACGGGCGAGGTGGCTCGTCTCGCGCGCACAGACGGCGCCCGGCGCCTCTACGTGTCCGCGACTCCCAGCGCGCCCACCGTCGAGTTCTACCTGGGCCGCGGCTTCGCGCCCACCGACGAGCCGAACGAGGAGCTCTTCCGGCTCGAGCCCGACGACATCCACATGGTCGTCGAGCTGTGAGGACGGCCATCCAACCCCGTCCGCGCCGGACAAGTACCCGGCGGATCGGAGGGCAGGCATGAAGGTCTTCCGCAGGCTGCTCGTCGCCGTCGCTCTCGTCGTCGTCCTGTCCGCCGTCGCGTTGGGCATCGCGTGGATCCGCACGGCTCCCGCGCCCCTGCCCGAGGGCAGCGAGAGCGCGGCGCGGCTCGCTCCCGGTCCGCATCCCGTAGGCAAGGTCGAGCCCGATTGGGTGGACGAATCACGGCCCACGCCCGCGAACGGGGACTACCCGGGCTCGCCGGTGCGGTCCTTCCGGGTCGCGCTCTGGTATCCGGAGGGCGTGCCGGGCGCGCATCCCCTGGTGGTCTACAGCCACGGCTTCGTTTCGTCGCGCCACGGCGGCGCCTACCTCGCGGAGGACCTGGCGAGCCATGGCTACGTCGTCGTGGCCGCCGACTACCCGCTGACCTGCATCGGGGCTCCCGGTGGGCCGAACGCCGACGACGTGGTGCACCAGCCCGGCGACGTGTCCTTCCTGATCGACCGGGTCATGGCACTGGACGGTGCGGAGCGGCCGTTCGAAGGCGAGATCGACGCCGAACGAATCGGCGTCTTCGGCCTATCCCTCGGCGCCGTCACCACGACGCTCGTCGCGTTCCATCCCGAGTGGAAAGACCCGCGCGTGGCCGCGGCGATCTCGCTGGCGGGGGTGGGCGACGTGTTCGGCCCGCGCTTCTTCGATCACGCCGCGGTTCCGTTCCTGACGATCGCCGGGACGGCAGACTCCATCGTGGACTACGAGCGCAACGCTCTTCCCATCCTCGATCGCGCGCACGATGCCGCGTTGGTCACGATTGCCGGTGGGACGCACGTCGGGTTCGACCAGGTGGCGTCCGGCTTCCTGCGGATCTTCGGCAACCCGGACCGGGTGGGCTGCCGCCTCGGCGGCGCCGACCCCGAAGCCACGCCGGAGAACCCCTTCAACGGGAAGTTCGGGACGCCGGAGCAGGGCCTGCTCGAGGTGACCGACTACCCGCCGCCGTGTGCAAAGACGTTCGACCGCACCCTCTCGGCCGGGCGGCAGCAAATGCTGACCACCCTGGCGGTTCGAGCCTTCTTCGAGAGCCGCTTCTCGCGCGAGCCCGAGGCGCGAGCAGACCAGGAGGACTTCCTCGTCCGCGTCCTGCCGGCGGAGCTGCCCGAGGTGACCTACACGCCGAGCCGCCGGTGAAGCGTGCCGATGGGATTCCGTCCCTCGCGGCGACCGGAGAAACCGATCACGCCGATTGACCCTGGTGGCCATCTGGCGGCATACTCGGGACCGGGTCGGAGCCAGTCCGCACGTTCGCCGGCCGCAAAGGGCCGATCGACCGGGAAACGGCCATGCAGAGGCGACGCAGATGCCTCCCACCGACCTCGAGGTTCGTCGCGTCGACCGTTCTCACGAGGCGGTCGTGGGAAACCTCCTGCAGCACTACTGTCACGACATGGCGGAGTGGTTCCTGCTCGACGCCAACGAGGACGCGAACTACTCGTACCCCAGCGAGAAGGTCTGGAACGACGAAGTCGACGTCTACGTCGCCTACCTGGGACGCATTCCCGTGGGCTTCGCCCTGGTGGGTTCGGCCGAGCCGTTCGTCGGCGACTCCGCAGTGAAGGACCTCGACGAGTTCTTCGTGGTGCGACGCCACCGGCGGAGTGGCTTCGGTCACGCGTTGGCCACGCGGGTCTGGGACCGATACCCGAGCCGGTGGCTCGTGCGCGTGTACCAGGACAATCGGCCAGCCGTCCCGTTCTGGCGGGGGACGATCGCCCGATACACGGGTGGAAGCTTTCGCGAGGAAACACGCACCGTCTCCGATCGGTCGTGGTCCTACTTCACGTTCGATCGAAGCACCGAGCGGTCCAACCGAGCCGCCACATGAGGGGAGTCGATCGATGAAGATCCTGAAGATCGTCGTGATCGTGGTGCTGGTCTATCTCGGAATCGTCGTCGCGTTCGAGTCGCTGATCGGCTACTTCCAGCCCAGGGCGGGCTCGACCCTGGTGATCACCACCTTCGACGAGGGCGGGACCGGGCACGACCGGGTCGTGGCCCGCCTCGAGAGCGACGGTCGGCTCTACGTGGCGGCCAACCACTGGCCCAGGGCCTGGTACAAGCGCGCGTTGGAGAACCCGGACGTGCAGGTCACGCTGGACGACGAGAAGGGTGACTATCGGGCGGTGCCCGTCACGGGCGCGGAGCACGATCGGGTCGAGAGCGACAATCCCCTGGGTCTCGTGTTCCGCATCTTGACGGGCTTCCCGCCCCGGTATTTCCTTCGGCTGGATCCCCGCTAGAAGCACGGGCGCCCACCGCGATCGGTTCGTGATAGATTCTGGTCGGGCGGCCGACGCGACCCGGCATCGGGCTCGTGGGCTCGGCAGGAGCAGATCATTCTCGACGCGCTCGGAAATATCGGTGACTTCGTCGGCGGTCTGGGCGTCCTGGTCACGCTCGTGTATCTCGCGGTGCAGGTGCGTCAGAACACCTCGGCCCTGCGGACGGCGAGCCGTCAGGAGATCGTCGAGGGCATGCGGGCGCACCTCGCTCTGCGCATCGCGCCGGACGCGGCCCGCGCCTATGCCGACGGGCTCGAGAAGTTTCCGGACCTGCCGTTCGACGATCGCAGCCTGTTCACCGCGATCATCGCCGACCTCGCCTTGTTCATGCAGGGCGCCTTCGCCCTGCACGAGGCCGGCACCCTCGAGGACGAGACGTACGAGGCGTATCTCAGGTTCTTCCTGATGAACGTCGCGACCCCGGGAGGGATGGTCTGGTGGAAGGAGGTCGCACACCCCATCTTCCTTCCGCGCATGGTGCGAGCCATGGACGCCAGGCTCGCCGAGAGCAGCGACCTCGGCGCGGTAGCTCTGTCGTTCTACCAATGGGGCGATTCTTCCGGAGAGGCCAGCTCGAGCGGCGCGGGCGCAGGCTCCACGAGCGTCCCGTGAGCCGTTTGTTAGGGTTCCGGTGTCGTTCCCGGCGACTCCGCCAGCCACGGTGCTGCTGTCGGCGCGATTCGATCTCCATTGCTCGAGGCGGCGAAACGGGTTGTCGGTCGAAGTCTCCGTAGACGGGAAGCGCAGGCTCGTCGTCGCCGAGCTGTCCGGCGTGCTCTCGCTCGAGGAGATCCTGGGTGCGATCGACGGAGCGGTGGGCAACCCCCTCTTCGGGCCCGGCTTCGACGTCCTCTCCGATCACACGCGGGTGGAGGAGCCGATCACGCCGGCCCAGGCGAAGGAGATGGTCAAGCACCTCCGGGAGCTCGCCGACGCCTTCCGCGAGGTTCGCTGGGCGGTGGTGACGGTAGCGCCCGCGTCGTATGGGATGATCCGCATGGTGTCCGCGCTGGTGGAGCCCGCAGGAATCGACGTCCGGGCGTTCGTGTCTCTCGAGGAGGCCGAGGCCTGGCTCGGTGCGCCGGGGGCGGCGCCCGCCTGAAGACACCTTCATTCGATCGCCCTCCCTTGCAGGCTGGCAGAGCGCCAACGACGCAGGGGAGCTTCCCACCACAGGACGGAATCCGACGATGACCACTCCCTTCTGGTGCCTGCTGATCGCAATCTTTCTTCCCTACGTGCTCACCGGTGTCGCCGCGTACTTCAAGAGCGAGCAGTTCGGCGCCATCGACAACAACCTCCCCCGGGTCCAGTCCGCAGCGCTCCAGGGGGCCGGCGGTCGGGCCTACGCGGCTCAGCAGAACGCCTGGGAGGCGTTGGCGGTCTTCGGCTTCGCGGTCGTCGTGGCGCATCTCGCCGGCGCGAATCCCGCCACTTCTGCCCTGGCGTCCGTGATCTTCATCTGCGCACGCATCCTCCACGCGGTGTTCTACATCGCCGACCTGGCGACGTTCCGGTCGCTCTCGTTCATGGTGGCGACGGGCTGCTCGGTCTGGCTCTTCGTGCTCGCCGCGTCGGCGTAGGGCGAGGCGTCGGGCGTGGGGCCGGGCAGGCGCTGTCCCGGGGCCCTGCGCTCAAGCGACGTGCGGTTTTCACCGATCTTCCGGGGGATGCCCACGTTCGTCGCCATGCTCATCGCTTCCGCGGCCGGTTGGCTGGTGGACGCGCCCGTACGCGAGATGTTCGGCCCGGTGCCCTCCACGGCCGCGAGCCTGGTGGTGGGCGCCGTCGCCTTCTTCTTCGCGAAGCAGGTCCTCACGGACCTGAAGGGCTCGTAGGCCACACCCGCGTCCGGAGCGACCTCGTCGCTGTGGTAGATTGCCGGCCGTGACTCGCCCGGTGGAAGAGATCTCCCGCATCGTGGGCCGCTTCGGAAACTGCTTCGACCTGAAGGACTGGTCGGGCCTCGAGGCCCTGCTGGCCGAGCGCGTGGAGGTCGACTACTCGGATCTGCGCGGCGAGCGGGACATCGTGTCTCGGGCCGACTACACGCGCCGGCGACGGAACGCCCTGGCGGATCTCGATACGCACCACCTGCTCTCGAACCTCGAGATCGAGGCGCAGGGAGACCGTGCCACGTGTCGGGCCTCGGGCTTGATCCAGCGCCGGCGGGGCGAGCGCTCGTTCGACTCCCACGTCGTCTACGTCTTCCGGCTGGAACGCCGGAGCCCCTCGTGGTGCATCTGCGGGATCCAGCAGAAGGTGTTGTGGAGCGAGGGCGATCCGACGATCCACGCGGGCGCTCGGCCCGTGCCGGGGGCCGGCGCGTGAAGCCCGCAGGCCGCCGTCTGCGTCCGGGGTGCGACTTCCGGCCGGCCGAAGACGTCGCCGAGCAGGGGGCGTGATGTACTACTGGCCGCCGGGGTGTCGGCTCGCGGCCAGGGCTTTCTGATAGGATCCGCGCCGATGAGCTCCGAGCCCGCCACGCAGCGACGCTCTCTCGACCGCGGTGGGCTCGGGGCGCTCGCGACCGGCGGGCTCGTGGTGGCGGTCGCGCTCTTCTGGACGTTCCGCGTCTGGCTCTCCGGCCGGGAGGCCGGCCTGCTCACGAGCGACGTCTTCCTCTACTACCTGCCGATCTACGAGACCCTCTACGGCACCTTGCGGGAGGGGGTGCTCCCGCTGTGGAATCCGTACCAGCTGTGCGGCATTCCCCGACTCGCCAGCTTGCAGGCGGGCTTCTTCTATCCCGGCCACGTCCTCTACCTGATCCTGCCCGTGAAGGTGGCCTTCGGGCTCTCGGGCATCGCGCATCTCTCGATCGCGGCGGTGGCGATGGGGGTGCTGGCACGCCGGCTGGGTCTCGGAATGGTGGCCGCCGTGGCGGCGGCGCTCGTGCTGGCGATCCGCGGCCGCTACCCGAACATGGTGTTCTTCCCGAACATGCTCGAGGCGGCGGCCTGGCTGCCGGTGGGTGCGGTGGCGGTGACGAGCCTGGTGCGAACCCGCCGCCTGTCCGCGGTGGCCGCACTGGCCTCGTGCCTCGGTCTGAGCCTGCTGGCGGGCTATCCCCAGGTCACCGTCTACGTCGTCTACGCCTGGGGGGCCCTGCTGGCCGGGCTCCTCGTGCAGGAGCGCGCCGGTGCGCGGGGCCTTGCCGTGTGCACGGCGCTCTTCGCCGGGGCGCTGGTCCTGGGCGCCGCCCTTGGCGCCGTCCAGCTGCTGCCCGGCTGGGAGCTCACCGCCCAGGGAACCCGGTCGCCGGGCGCGCTCACGCGCTGGCAGCAGTTTCCCTTCGGCTGGTACGGACCGGGGGTGGCCGACGCCTTCGTGCGTACGCTGCGAGCGCCGTTCCCGGCGCTGGTGCTCTCGTTCGGCGTCGTCGCGCTGGCGGCCGGGCTGGCCGCGGCTTGCGACCGCCGCCGGCGCGCGCTCTCGCTGGCGTGCCTGGCGGCGGCCGCCGTGGTGCTGCTCTTCGCCATGGGGCCGGTGACTCCGTTCTTCGACTGGATCGCGACGCTGCCCGCCCTCGGCTGGTTCCGCTTCCCCCGCCGCTCGCTCTTCCTGGTGGACTTCTTCGTGGCGATTCTGGTGGCGATCGGCGTCCAGGCGGTGGTCTCGGGGGTGCGAGAACGCTTCGCCGCGCGGGTGGCCGCGCCTGCGTGGGCGTGGCTCGTCTGGCTGCCCGTGGCGCTCCTCGCCGGTGAGATCTTCAGCGCCCGGCCCAACGACGAGGCGCTCTACTTCGCGCCGAGCCTCGTCGCCGTGTACGGCAACGAGCGGCCCATCTTCACCCGCGTCGCCGAGTCCGGCGAGCGCGCCTGGATCCGCAGCTTCGGCATCGGCACCCAGCTTCCCCCCAAGCTCGCCACCTACTTCCGCATGCGATCCATCGGCGACTACGAGCCCCTCAACCTGCGCCGGCAGGCGGACTACTTCACCTGGCTGATGGAGGGACGGCTCGACCCCAAGCGCCGCGGGCGCCCCTACTCGGGTCGGCTGCACCACCTGACGGCGCCCACCTATCCGGGCGCCCTCGCCGAGCGGGGGCACCTGCTGGACGTGGCGTCCGTCCACTGGGTGGTGGCGGGTCGCAAGGGCGCGGAACGGGGCGAGCTGCGGGACTTCATCGATGCGCACGGTCTCGTTCCCGAGCCGATCCCCGATCCCGACTTCCTGCTGCTCGGCAATCCGCACGCGGTGCCCCGCGCCTACGTGACCTACCACGTGCGTGAGGCGCCCGGGCCCGCGGCGCTGATGGCCGCCATGAGCGATCCGGCGTTCGATCCGCTGGCGGCCAGCTACGCGGAGGACCCGAGCCCGCAGACGGCACCCGGCGGCGCCCCGCGCCGGGGCCATGCCGCGACCATCACCCGGGACGACGACACCCGGGTGGAGGTGGAGGCCGTGCTCGAGGCGCCGGGCATGCTGGTGCTGGCGGACTCCTTCTATCCGGGGTGGCACGCCACGGTCGACGGCGAGGAGCGGCCGATCGTCGCCGCCAACCACCTGTTCCGGGGCGTGCTGCTGCCGGCGGGGCGGCACCTGGTGCGCTTCGACTACCGGCCGTGGACGGTGCCGGCGGGCGCCGCCATCACCGGGCTCGCCGTCCTCGCGACCGTGGGCCTGGCGCTGCGCCGATCGCGCCGTCGCGAGTTGCCAGCGCCGGGGGGCAGTGATTCCATCCGAGGCCATGCGTCTCCTGATCCAAAACCTCATCCAGAGCCCGAGCCCGAAGTCCACCGGGAGCACCCGTGAGCGTTGAGCGGCCGGCCGACGCCCTGCTGTCCTTCGTGGTCCCGGTCCTCAACGAAGAAGGCTGCGTGGACGAGTTCGTGCGCCGGGCGCGGGCGGCCGCCGCCGAGGCGGGAATGCGCTACGAGATCCTGTTCGTCGACGACGGCAGCACCGACGCGACCCCCGAGCGCATCGCCTCCCTGCGCGCCGCAGATCCCGCCGTGAAGAGCGTCCGGCTCACCCGCAGCTTCGGTCATCAGGCGGCGCTCGTGGCCGGGCTGCGCCACGCCCGGGGCGACGCCGTCGTCACCCTCGACGGCGATCTCCAGCATCCGCCCGAGTGCGTGCCGCAGCTGGTGGCGGCCTGGCGCGCGGGAGCCGACGTGGTGAACACCGGCCGGCAGGCGCCGGGGAGCCGCAGCCGAACCGCCAAGGAACGGACCAGCGCGCTCTTCTATCGCGTGCTGAGCTGGATGACCGCCGTGCCGGTGGTGGCGGCGGGAGCAGACTTCCGGCTCCTGGACCGCAAGGCGGTGGACGCCTTCAATTCGCTGGACGAGCACTTCCTCTTCGTGCGGGGGCTCATTCCTTGGCTCGGCTTCCGCGACGCGTTCGTCTCCTACGAGGTGGAGCCGCGCTTTGCGGGCGAGAGCAAGTACGACCTGCGCCGGCAGCTGCGCCTGGGCCTGGATGCGATCTTCTCGTTCTCGGTGATCCCCCTGCGGCTCATCTCTCTGCTGGGCCTCGGCACGACGCTCTTCGGTGTTGCGTTCGGAATCTTCTGGCTCGTCTCCTACTTCCTGGGGCGAGTGGAGGGCAGCGGCGGCACGTCGATCGTCATCCTCATCCTGATCTTCGGCGGCGTGCAGCTCCTGTCCCTGGGCATCGTGAGCGAGTACGTGGGGCGCACCTACGAAGAGGTGAAGCGGCGCCCGCGCTACGTCGTCGGGTCGACCCTGGGCGTCGAGCCCGAGCCCGGCGCCGAAGGCTGAGCGCCGGCAGCCGAGCGGCAGCCGCGGTGCAGCTTCGCGCCCCGCTGCGCTCTCTTCGCCCATCGCGCGTCGATTGAAGCGCGCGAAGTCGCTGGGGTAGAGTACGCGGCGTGCGCGCCGCCCACCTGGTTCCGCTGCCCCCGAGCCCCGTCTCGCCCGAGGTCCTGACCCGCGCGGAGACGCTCGGGGGTGCCTTCGAGGAGCTGGCGCGCCGGCATCCCGCCCACGTGGGCTTCGCGATCCTGGACCGGCACTGGCAGGAGACGCGCGCCACGTACGGGCAGCTGTACCGCGAGGCCAAGGTCGTACAGCAGGCCCTGGAGGCGCGCGGCGTAGGAGCCGGCGACACCGTGCTGCTGGTGTTCCCCACCTGCATGGACCTGGTGGCCGGCTACTTCGGGACGCTGCTCGCGGGCGGCGTGCCGGCGATCCTCGCCACACCCTCCCACCGCGTGGCGAACCTCGACCTCTACCGCGAGCACCTGGGGCTCATCCTGGGCAACGCCGACGCGAAGGTGCTCTACTGCGAGGACGAGGTGGCGAGGCTCCTGGAGGGTGAGGCCGCGGGCGTGCTCGGCGGCGCCGCGGTGCTGCGACCCGCTCAGCTGACGCCCGCTTTGGCACCCTCTTCGACGCTGCCCGAGACCCGCCGCGTTTCTCCGCGCGATTTCGGCACCATCCAGTACTCGTCCGGCTCGACGGGCGAGCCGAAGGGCGTGCTGCTCGAGCACGGCGCCATCCTCAATCACGTGCGCTCGCTTCGCGAGGGGCTCGGCATCACGCCGTCCGACGTGAGCGTCGACTGGATTCCCCTCTACCACGACATGGGGCTGATCGACGCCTTCCTGCTGCCGCTGCTGGCGGGCTGTCCGACGGTGCTGATCCCCACCATGGACTTCCTGCGCGAGCCCTCCCTCTGGCTCCACGCCATCGGCGCCTATCGCGGCACGATCTCGTGGTCGCCGAACTTCGGGTACTCGCTGTGCGCGAAGCGTCTGCGGGACGAAGAGCTGCAGGGACTCGACCTGTCGAGCTGGCGGCTCGCCATGAGCGCGGCCGAGCCCGTGCTGGCCGAGACCGTCGAAGCCTTCCAGCGGCGCTTCGAGCCCTTCGGCTTCGCGCCCGACGCGATGACGCCCTCCTGGGGCCTCGCCGAGAGCTGCGTCATCGTGACGAGCCATGCGCCGGGCGAGCCGACCCGCATCGAGCACGTCGATCGCACCCGGCTCGGTCGCGACGCGGTGGCGGTGCCCGTGTCGGAGGACGCGCCCGACGCCATGCCGAGCGTGGGCGTGGGCGCGCCGCTTCCGAGAGCGCGGGTGGAGATCCGGGACGAAGATCGCGAGCCCCTGCCCGACCGCCGGGTCGGCGAGGTGTGGATCCAGACCGACTGTCTCTTCACCGCGTACAAGAACGAGCCGGCCCTCACCGCCGAGACCCGGGTGGACGGCTGGTTCGACACCGGCGACCGGGGCTATCTCGTGGACGGTCATCTCTTCTTCGTGGCGCGCAGCAAGGACCTCATCGTGATCGGGGGCGAGAACTACGCGCCCCACGACGTGGAGGCCGCCATCAACCGGGTTCCCGGCGTGCGCGACGGCTGCGCGGTGGCGTTCGGCGTGATGAACGAGCCGCTCGGCACCGAAGAGCTCGCCGCCGTCGTGGAGACCCGGGTGGAGGACGAGGCGGAGCGCAAGGCCCTGGCCGACGCCATTCGCCGGGAGGTGAGCCGCAGCCTGGGGCTCGGCCTGCGCTACGTGCACCTGGTGCCGCCGCTGGGCATCCAGAAGACCACGAGCGGGAAGCTGGCGCGCCGGGCCACCCGCGACCGCTACCCCGAGATCTTCGGGAGGCACGATGTCGACTGATGCACCCGCCGAGGTGGAGGCCCGGGTGCGCGCGTGGCTGCGCGACGAGATCGGGATTCCGGAGAGCGAGCTCGGACGGGACGCGCCACTCGTGAGCTCGGGACGGCTGGATTCCGCGAGCCTCGTTCGGCTCGCCACCCACCTCGAGCGCACGTTCGGCCTGCGGATTCCCGACCGGGACATCGACGTGGACCACTTCGACACCCTGGCGATGATCACCGACTATGTCTGCGGGCGGGTGTGAGCGCGGGTGCGCGGGCGAGCGTCTTGATGCGGACCCGACGCCCCCGTAGGATGTTTCGCGCCTGGGAACCTCGAGGTAGGCTGCGATGAGCCAGAGCCCCCACTCCGCCGAAGCGGCCGACGTGCTGTCCCGCGCGAACACCCTGACGGGCGCGCTGCGGGACCTGGCCCTGCAGCGTCCCGACGACGAAGCGCTGGTGCTTCTCGACCGTCGCGCGGGCGAGCAGGCCGTCACCCTGGCCGCGCTGTGGGACCGGGCCCGCTGCTTCCAGGCCGCCTTCGGCGAGCGGGGGCTCGAGCCCGGCAGCATGGTGGTGCTGGTGCTACCCACCTCCACGGATCTGATCGCGGCCTACTTCGGCGCGATGCTGGCCGGCGGCATCCCGGCCATGCTCTCGACGCCGTCCCATCGCATCGCCGACCCGAGCCTCTTCACCGCCCGGGTGGCCCACGTGGTGGAGAACGGTCGTCCCCACAGCCTCGTGTGCGGACCCGACGTGGCCGCGCTCTTCGAGGGCGAGCGCGCCGCCTGCCTGGGCGATGCCCGGCTGCTGGCACCCGACGAGGTGGGGACGCCGGACGCCTGGCCCATGCCCGTCGCGTGCGGACCCGAGACCATCGCCACCGTGCAGTACAGCTCGGGGACGACCGGAACGCCCAAGGGCGTGCTCGTCACACACGGCGCCGCCACGAACAACCTCCGCTCCATGCGCGCGGGCTTCGGGGTGCGCGAGGACGACGTCGCCGTCAACTGGATTCCCCTGTACCACGACATGGGGCTCTTCGGCGCCTTCCTGCTGCCGCTGCTGTGCGGCTGCAAGACGGTGCTGATCCCGACCATGGACTTCATGCGCGACCCGACCCTCTGGCTGCGCACCATCGACCGCTATGGCGGCACCTTCTCCTGGGCGCCGAACCTGGCCTACGCGCTGTGCGCGAAGCGTCTCACGGACGACCAGCTCGAGGGGCTCGACCTGTCCAGCTGGCGCCTGGCCCTGAACGGGTCCGAGGCCGTGCTCGCTCCCACCCTCGAGGCGTTCGCGCGGCGCATGGCGCCCTACGGATTCGCGCCGACGAGCATGAGCCCGGCCTACGGGCTGGCGGAGGCCACGGTGCTGGCGACGGTGCATCCCGTGGACGAGCTGCCCCGCTGCGAGGTGCTGGACCGCGACGCGCTGGCGCGGGAGGGCGTCGCGCGTCCCACGTCCGGCGACGGCGTCTCCTGCGTCTCGGTGGGCCGCGCGATTCCGGACTGCCGGCTCGAGATCCGCGACCCGGAAGGGCGACCGCTGCCCGATCGCCGGGTGGGCACCGTCTGGCTGCGCTCGAATGCGCTCTTCGAGCGTTACCACGACGACCCCGAGCGCACCCGCCGGGTACGCGTCGGCGACTGGCTCGACACGGGCGACAGCGGCTACATGGTGGACGGCTATCTCTTCTTCGTGGCGCGGGAGAAGGACCTGATCGTGATCGGCGGCGAGAAGTACCTGCCCGACGACATCGAGTCGGTGATCAATCGGGTGCCCGGGGTTCGCGAGGGATGCGCGGTGGCCTTCGGCGTGCAGAATGAGCAGCGGGGCACCGAGGACCTGGCCGCCGTGGTGGAGACGCGCGAGACGTCCGAGGAGGCCCTGCGCGATCTCGAACGGCGCATCCGCCGGGAGATCACGCAGGTGACGGGGCTCGGGCTCGGCGCCCTGGTGCTGGTGCCGCCCGGCGGCATCGAGAAGGGTACCAGCGGCAAGCTGGCCCGGGGCCCCACCCGGGCGCGCTACGCGGACGAGCTGCGCGCGGAATCGGACGCCTGAGCATGGAAGCCTGACGTGGACGCCGTCGACGTGGACCGCCCGCAGATCGAGGCGAGCCTGCAGCGCTTCCTGGCGGACGTGCTGCGCCTCGAGATCGCGCCCGTCGACCGCGACCTCGAGCTGGTGTCGGACGGTCACATCGACTCCATGGATCTCGTGCGCCTGGCGGGTCATCTCGAAGCGCTGCTGGGCATCGAGATTTCGGACGACGACATCGGGGATCTGCACTTCGGGTCCATCGCGCGCATGCTGGCCTATGCAGAGAGCCGCCTTGCAGAGAGCGGCCTTCCGGCCGGGGAGCCCCCTTCGAGCCGCGAGGGCTGATGGCCCTTCCCGCCCTCCTCGGTGCGTTGCTGCTGGCGCCCCTCTACTGGCTGCTGGTGCCCGAGCGCTGGCGCCGGGAGGCCCTCTGGGTCGCCAGCGCCGTCGGCCTGGCCTGGATCGACCCGCGGCTGCTGGTCCTCGTCTCCGTCGTGGCCGTTTCGCTCTACGGAGTCGTGCACGTCCTCGTCCACGGCGGTCTCTCTCGCCGTGCTCGCTGGGCGGTGGCCGTCCCGGCGCTCGCCGCGCTCGTGCTGCTGTTTCTGGCGAACAAGCTCTCGCTGACCAGCGGGCCCGGGGGTCGTGGCGGGGTGCTCCCCAGCCAGGGGGGGCTGGTGCTGCTCGGCGTCTCCTACCTCGTCCTGAAGGCCGCGGCGGTGGTGGTCGACGCCGCGCGCGGATCGCTCCGGCAGGCCTCGTTCGTGGACCTGCTCGCGTGGATCGTCTTCCTGCCCACCTACACGAGCGGTCCCATCGAGCCGTTCTTGCACTTCCAGGGCCAGACACCCCGGCCCAGCCGCGCGCGCGTCCTCGGCGGCCTGGAGCGCATCCTCTACGGGCTGGTGAAGACGATGCTGCTCTCCCACTACCTGGGCGTGTGGGTGGGGCCCGTCCTCGGCGATCCGGGGTCGCAGTCGTCGGGCATCCTGCTGCTGGCCGCCTATGCGTCGGTGCTGCGCTTCTACTTCGACTTCGCCGGCTACAGCGACATCGCGATCGGCGTGGCGGCGGTCTTCGGCATGGACATCCAGGAGAACTTCGACAACCCGCTGGTGCGCCGGAACCTCGCGCAGCTGTGGCAGCACTGGCACATGACCCTCACCGCCTGGCTGCGCCGCTACCTCTTCCTGCCCATCAGCCGCAGCCTGCTGGGGCCCGGAGGCGTCGGGCACGACACGCTGGCCCTGGTGACCGCCCAGGTGGTGACCATGGCGTTCTGCGGGCTGTGGCACGGGATCGGCTGGAACTTCCTGGTCTGGGGCCTGCTGCAGGGGGTGGGCCTCGTGTGGGTGGGGCGCCCGGCGCGATCGGCCGGGCGTCTGCTGCCGGCGCCCGTGCGCGCGTTCTGGCGCGACACCCGGATGGGTCACGCCCTGAGCGCGCTGCTGACGTTCCACTACTTCGCGTTCTCGTGCGTCCTGGTCTTCACCGGGCTCGAGGGTGGGCTGGCCTGGGCGACGGGCCTGCTGGGGCTGTGATCGGCGGAGTCGGATCAGAACTGGAAGTAGATGAACTCGCCGCCCACTCCCGCGACGGCGACGGCGAGGCCCACGACCGCGCCCAGGGCGGCGCCCTGGAGGGCGAGCCCCCAGCCCGTGCGGTTGGCTGCGGCGCGCAGGGCCGGCGCCCGTTCGCGCAGGCGCCGCTCGAGCAGGTGCAGCCCCGCGCAGCCGGCGACGATCGCCGTCTGCAGCACGGGCCAGCCCGTTCCGGCGCCGGCGCCGAACATGCTCGCCAGGAAGCGCAGCGCCTCGTCGAAGGTCGGCGCCCGGAAGAACACCCAGGCCAGGGTCACCCCGGTGAAGGTGGCAATGACGCGCGGCGCATCCGCTGCGGTGAGCGGCCGCTCGGGGTCGCGGCGGCCGCCCAGGAGACGATGACCCACCAGCAGCAGGCCGTGGATCCCGCCCCACACCACGAAGCTCCAGGCCGCGCCGTGCCACAGCCCGCCGAGCAGCATCGTGACGAGAAGGTTCACGTGGGTGCGCGTCGGCCCGCGGCGATTGCCGCCCAGCGGAATGTAGAGGTAGTCGCGCAGCCAGGTGGAGAGGGTGACGTGCCAGCGCCGCCAGAACTCGGAGGGATCCCGGGAGAGGTAGGGCTCCAGGAAGTTGGCCGGCAGCTCGAAGCCCAGAAGCAGGGCCAGCCCCCGCGCCATGTCGGTATAGCCCGCGAAGTCGAAGTAGATCTGGAACGCGAAGGAGAAGGCGGCGAGCCAGTGGAAGGCCGGGCTGCCGACCCCCGGCACCCGGAAGACGTCGTCCACGAAGGGCGCCAGCAGGTAGTCGGCGAGGATCACCTTCTTGGCGAGCCCGCACGCCAGCAGCCACAGCCCGCGCTGGCTGCGCTCGGGGGTGGGACGGGCGCCGCGGGCCAGCTGGGGCAGGAACTCCGCCCCGCGCAGGATCGGTCCGGCGACGAGCTGGGGAAAGAACGAGACGAAGAGCGCGTGGCGGGCCAGCGAGGGCGGCGGCTCGCAGTCGCCCCGGTAGACGTCCACGGCGAGGCCGAGGATCTGGAAGCTGAAGAACGAGATGCCGAGCGGCAGGAAGATGTCCGGGACGGGCGGGCTCCAGCCGAGTCCCGCCCGCAGGACCGGCGCCACGGTCTCCACCGCCAGGGCCGCGTACTTGAAGCCGGCCAGGAGACCCAGGGTGAGGACGGCCGTGGCGCCGAGGGCGAGCCTGCGATGGTGTCCGCGCGCGATCCAGCGGATGAGCGCGTAGCTGGCCGCGATCTCGAAGAGCAGCAGCAGCAGGTACACGGGCAGCCACAGCGAGTAGAAGAGCAGACTGGCGGCCAGCAGCAGCGGCCCGCGCCAGGCCGCCGGAAGCGATCGGTGGGCGAGCCACACCACCGCGAAGAAGAGCGCGAACTGGAAGCTGTTGAAGAGCATCAGTCGGCGTCCGCCGCGCGTGCGACACCGGCGTGGGAGAGGACGACCGGGGCCAGGGCCTCCGCGACGTGCAGCGGGCCGTCGGGGGTGTCCCGGGTGACCGAGAGGTGCCCCGCGCCGTCTCGGAAGCCGGTGTCCGGGAGGAGGTCGTGCAGGTCGGCGAATCCGGCGCCGGCCTCGCGCGCCACCGCCTCGATGGACTCCAGGGTGCGCTCGAGCCCCGGGCTCCCCGCCGTCTCTGCCGTCTCTGCCGTCTCCACCGGGTCTACCTGGGCGAGGTGCTCGACGTTCAGCGGATCGACGTAGACCAGCACCGGGATGTCGCGTTCGCGGAAGACGCGGACCAGGGCGCCCAGCATCTCCAGCACCGGATCGTCCGGCCCCACCCCGTCCAGGGTGACGCCGAACCGCTCCCGCACGCCGGCCCGGGTGAAGCGCCGGGTCTTCGGGTTCTGCAGGAGCTTCGATGCTGCCTGGAAGCCGTCGCGGGCGAAGCGTGCGTCGGCGTCGCCGCCGAGCGCTTCGCCGATCTTCCAAGCGAGCTGACGCCGCGCCCTTCCCACCCGCGCCTGGTCCTTCAGGAAGGCGTGCCACGGCGCCGCCGCGCCCACCTGCACCACCCCCACGTAGGCGAGCAGCCGATCCGCCGTGAGGCCGATCCAGTCCAGCGGCAGGCAGAGCGCCTGGGGGACGCGGCGGGGAGGCAGCCAGCCTGCCAGCTGCGGCCGCGAGAACGTGCCCCGCCAGGCGTCCGAGAAGGAGGCGAGGTTGAAGGGCAGGACCACCAGGTCGGGGCCGGCCTCCGCCACGCGATCGGCGATGAAGTAGAAGTCGAACGGGCCCATGCCGGGCTCGGCGACGGGCTGCACCCGGATGGGCCGACCCATGGGGCTGCGGTCCAGCACCTGCTGCAGCCGGTCGGGAATCGTCCGGCCCTCGGGATAGCTGATCACCATGGAGTCGCCGAGGAACGCGATCTGCAGGGGCTCGGCTCTCTTCGTGTCGGTCTCGCTCTCCGCTCTCATCTGGGCGAGCACCGCCTCGATGGGCTCGATGACGTCGAGGCCCACCTCGACGGGCGCCGCGTCCCAGGCCTCGACGGCGCGGAAGACGGCTGCCGGCACCGTCACTGTCATTGTCACCGCCAATATCACCGCGACCGCCCCCGCGAGGGAGACGATTCCCGCCGCGGCGCGGGAGCCGCGGGTCACGGTCGCGCCGCCGCGCGACGCGGTGCCGCGCCGCCGTGCAGCACGAGCTCCGGACCCTCCCAGACCGTCCCGAAGCCGCGCGGCTCGAGGGGGCGCACGTGCACCTGCCCCCTGCGGATGGTGCGCAGGATGAGCCGTACGGTGCGGCCGGCCCACGGCGTGAGGTCGATGCGCAGCTCCGGCGCCACCGGCTTCCGGCGCGCGACCGGCAGCGCCGGCTCCACCGTGAAGACCTCGTGGGCGAGCAGCAGCTTCTCGTTCGCCCCGACCGCCAGCACCTCCATGGTGAGGGTCGTGTTGCGCACCACCACCGCCGGCGCCCTGTAGCCCAGGCGCACCACGAAGGTGGCGCCCTCTCGGGGCACGGGCACGTCGCAGGGCGTCTCCACGGTGGCCGTCGGCATCTCGCCTCCCGTGCCGGGGTCGTGGTAGAGCGCGGGGAAGAGCAGGTGCTCGCGCACGGTCTGGTAGCCGCGCGACGTGTTGCACCAGGGCAGGATGGAGACCGTCCGCGGCTTGGGCCGCGGCTCGCTGCGACGCTCCAGGTGGATGAAGTCCTCGTGGCCCACCGTGTACTTCATGTCGAAGTGCGTCTTCAGGTAGTCGACGAGCGCGGGCGCGTATTCCCGCAGCAGCACCCGGTCCGAGAAGAAGTCGTTGTAGCGGGTGATCGCGAGCGGGCCGCCGTGCTCGAGATCGCCCTTCACCACGGCGGCGCCGCCGTCGTGGACGATGTGATGCTCGTACAGGTTGTAGTAGGCGCTCGGCATGGGCCGGTCGGCGAGGAAGTTCAGCATGGACAGGTCGGGAACGGTGAGGAGCGCCTCGTCCGGCCGGGTCTCCGCCTGGATCGTCCGCACCTCGTAGTCGATGCGCTGGGCCTGCTCGTCCGTGTCGAGGACCCCGCCGCGGGCGGCGAGGATCTTCGAGTCGAGTCGTTCGATCAGTCCCGCATACCAGACGGCGGCGACGGCCGCATAGAGGGCGAGCACCACGAGCGTTCCGCCCACCGCCGCGCGCACGGGCCAGGTACGCGGCGCCGGACGTCGTGCCAGCAGGTGGTGGGCGACGACGACGCCCGCCAGCACCACGGGCTGGTAGACGTTGACCAGGTGGTTGAAGTCGGCGCGGGGGAAGACGCCGAGGAAGACGAGGCCGGCCACCGCCGAGACGCTGAAGAGCCCGGCGTCCACCGGCCGGGGACGCGCCACCGAGCGGCCGCTGTCGGGGCGGTACGAGAGCGCGACGCCCAGGGCCAGCACCATCGGCGGAGCCCAGTAGAACAGCACGTGCATCCGCTCCACCAGGCCGATCTGGTAGATCCAGGGAATCAGCGGGGGCACCCGGTACACGGGCTGGGCGGCGTAGGTGAGCATCTCCGGCCCCGACTTCATCAGGTCGGGCTTCGCGATGGCCGAGAGCGGCAGGTAGGGGATGCCGTGCAGGCTCCTGAACTCGAAGGGGTGCACCACCAGGCCCTGCCAGGCCGCGCCGAGCGCGCCTTCCGCGGCCAGCCAGGCCACGATGGGCAGCCCGGCCGCCGCCAGTCCTCCCGCCGCGAAGAGGGCGTCCCGGGCGCCCGCCCGCAGCCAGGCCGTGCCGGTGAGACCCTGCTCGGAGCGAACCGCGAGCGCACCGAGCGCGAGACCGCCCAGCGCGAAGACGCCGTAGTTCTGCTTGAAGACGATGGCGACGCCCACCGCGAAGCCGCAGAGCAGCAGGTCGCGGCTTCGCCGGGAATCGCGCCAGGCCAGCAGGCGCTCGAGGGCGACCAGGGCGAAGGTCACCGAGAAGGGCGAGTAGAACGCGAAGGTCCAGGCCGGGAACGCCCAGACGGTGCAGACGACGAGCAGCGCCAGGGCGAGCAGCCCGTAGCGGGCGCCCGCGAGGCGCGACGTGATGCGGTATCCGGTGCCGTACATCGCGAGCAGCGCGAAGAAGACCGGCACCCGCGAGGCGATGACGCTCGGTCCCAGCAGCCGGAACGTGCCCGCGAGCACGAGCCACATGCCCGGGGTCACGAAGGCGTCCATGTCGCGGTACAGCATCTTGCCGTTCAGCAGGTCCCACGACTGCAGCAGGATGTAGCCTTCGTCGGCGAGGACGATCGAGCGGCGACAGAGCGGGATCGCGAACGCGACGAGCGCGAGCAGCACGACGATCCGGACGGCCCAGCCGGAGATCGACGGGAGCCCACCGGCCGTCGTGGTGGGTCGCGGGGCAGCTTCGGACATGCGGCGGAGGTCGGGTTCTCCCCAGGGGATCGGGCGACAGGATACGGAAGACCCGGCGAATCGAGTAGCGTTCCGGCGCCACGTCCCCCCGAGCCCGGCAGTCGCGAGCGGAAGCCGCCGTGGAGAGCCCCAGGGAGGTGCAGACCGCTTTGGCGATGGTCCAGCGACGCGTGCCGCCGGCTCTCGGCGCAGCGCTCCTCTTCCTCGTCGTGTTCGCGGTGCTGTTCCACGACGTGCTCTCCGGCCGGGCCACCTTCGTCCACGGCGACGCGCTCTCGGTGAGCCTGCCGCTGCAGCAGGTGCTCGCGAAGTCCCTCGCCCGGGGTGCGCTTCCCCTCTGGTCCGACGCCATCTACGGCGGCCATCCGATCTTCGCCGAGGGCCAGGGCGGCTTCGCCCATCCCGTGAACTGGCTGCTGTTCGGAGGCCTCGCGAGGCTCTTCGACGCGCCCGGCGCCCTGCTGGGCGCCGGCACCCTCTACGCCCACGGCCTCCTGCACGTGCTCTGCGGCTGGCTCGCGGCCTTCGGCACCTTCGGGCTCTGCCGGCAGCTGGGGCGCTCCACGGCGGCCTCGCTGCTGGCGGGGCTGGCGCTCGCGGCCTCCCAGGACTGGCTGGGACAGAGCGGCAACTCGGCCATCGCCCTGTCCTGTGCCTTCGCGCCCTGGGTGCTGTGGGCCGTGGAGCGCTGGTGGCGCGCGCCGGACGTCGCGCGCGCCACGGTGCTGGGCGTGGCGCTCGCGGCGATGTTGCTCGCGGGCTACCCCCAGGCGCTGCACGCCGTCGCGATCTTCTCGGGGGTGACGCTCGCCTTGCGGATCGACCGTGCGTGGCTGCGCGCGCCGGGCCGTCATCTGGCGACGGGTCTCCTCGCCGTCGCCGTCGCCGTGGGACTCTCTGCGATCCAGCTGCTGCCCACCTTCGAGCTGGTGGGCGAATCCGTGCGGGCCGGGGGCGTGGAGCTCGTGCAGTCGGGCACGCCCCTGCTGCAGCTTCGCGGCCTGCTCTTCAGCGTGGGCCAGCGCGCCCTGGTGGAGCCGGGGCTCGGCAGCCTGACTGTCCTGTGGCTGGCGGGCATGGGGGTGAGCCGGTCGCGCACGGCCATCGCCTGGGGGGTGGCGAGCGTGCTGCTGCTGCAGCTCGGCTGGGCCGAGGCCTCGCCGGTCTATCGCCTGCTGCACCACGTCCTGCCGGGGCTCGACAGCTTCCGGATCACCCACCTCTACGAGACGATCGCGCTGGTGGGCGTGGCGGTGCTGGCGGCGTTCGGGGTCGACCGTCTCTCTTGCGAAGCCGGCTCTGCCGGGTCTGCCGGGTCTGCCGGCTCTGCTGGCCGTGCCCTGCTCTGGCAGGGCTGCGGGGTGGCGCTGGTGCTGGGGGGTGCGGCCGTGTGGCTCGACGACGAGCACGTGAGCGTGCTCGCCTATGTGCTGCCGCTGGTCGCGCTGGTCGGAGTCGTCGGGCTGCATCTGCGCCGCGCTGCCCGTTGGCTGCCGGCCGGGCTGGTGGTGCTCCTGCTCGTGGAGATCGCGGCGCTCCGCGGGAATCTACACGATCCGGTGTCCGTCGACGTGGTCCGCGAGCCGCCGCCCACGGTCCGCTGGCTGCTCGAGCGCCATCCCCACGACCGTGACTTCCAGATCGCCAGCGTTCCCCACTTCTTCTCGTACATCGGGTTCGCGACGCCGAGCTCTCCCGGGCTCGCCCGCCTGGCGCGTCTGTTCCTGTCCTCGCTCGACGGAGGCTCGAACCTGATCTGGGGCCTTCCCTCGCTGCACGCGAACCTGGCCCTGCCCCTGGCGCGCCGCGGCGCCGTGTCTCCGCTCCTCGTCTCGGAGGTGCGGGGCGAGTCGCCGCGCGCGCCGGGAACGCGACTCGTCGATGCGCTCGCCGTCCGCTACGTGGTGGCCCACAACCAGCACCGGCGAGAGCCCTACAGCCGCGAGCTCCAGCAGGTGTTCTACGACGACGAGCTGCGCTTCCGGGTGCTCGAGAACCCGTACGCGGAGAGCCGGCTGCAGCTCGTCCCCCAGAGCGAAGCCCGGCACGTGAGCGATTACGCCGAGGCGATGGCGGTGCTCGCCCGGGGCGGCCCCGGGGCGCCGCGGCTCGTCCTCGAGGGCGGTGACGAAGGCAGCGGAAGAGGCGACGCGAAGCGCGACGGAAAAGACAGCGGCGGCTCCTCCATCGTGGTGGCCGGGAGCAGCGCCGAGCGTCACATCGTGGTGGTGGAGGCGCGCGAGCCCGTCTACCTGGTGATCGCCGACGCGCCGTATCCCGGCTGGAAGGCGCGTCTCGACGGCGAGCCCGTGCCGGTGCTCGCCGCCGACGTGCTCGCCAAGGCGGTGGCGGTTCCTGCCGGCACGCACCGGGTGGAGGTCTACTTCGCGCCGGACAGCGTGCGCCGGGGCGCCTGGATCTCGGCACTCACCGCGGCGGCGGTGGCCGTGGGGGGCGTGGCGGCGTGGGTGCGCCGGTTGCGCCGGTTGCGGGGCCGGAGGGTCTCGTGAGCGCTCCCCGGTCGGGTCTTTCGCGCACCGGCATGCGCGTCGCCGCCCTGGGGCTCGGCGTCGTGCTCGGCCTCGCGCTGGCCGAGCTCGTGGCGCGGCAGCTGCTGCCGGACCCGGGAGAGGTGCTGGTGGGCGCCATCGGCCGCCGCATCGACGACCCCGTGCTGGGCTACCGCACGGCGCCGGGCACCGGGGAGAACGACGCCCGGGGCTATCGCAACGCCACCGCGCTCGAGACGGCCGACGTGGTGGCCCTCGGCGACTCCCAGACCTGGGGGGTGAACGTCTCGCGCGAGGACGCCTGGCCGCAGCAGCTCGCCCGGGAGACCGGCCTTCGCGTGTACAACATGGGCCGCGGGGGCTACGGAATCGTCCACTACGAGAGCCAGCTCGAGACGGCTCTCTCGCTCGAGCCGGCCTGGATCGTGGTCGCCCTCTATCTCGGCAACGACCTCTACGACGCCTGGGAGCTGGCCTACGGCCGGGACGCGCACGAGGCGTTGCGCGACCCCGACCCCGCCGCGCGCCGCCGCATCCAGGAGTCGGCCTACCCCGATCTGCAGCGGATGTTCTTCGAGCGCATCCGCTACGGGCAGAACACGGGCGGCGCGCTCGAGGGTCTGGCTCGTCACAGCGCGCTCGTCCGGCTGTTGCAGCGAGTGCAGCGCGCGCTCGCGGGCACGGACGACGCCGCGCACGACCGGGCCTGGGCGCGGGACCATCCCGAGGACGGCTTCGTCTACGACGCGGGCGGGATCTCGACGGTCTTCCATACGAGCTACCGCCTGGCCGCGGTGGATACCTCGCTGCCCCGCATTCGCGAGGGGCTGCGCATCACCCGCCAGGCGCTCGTCGACATCGCGGACCGCGCCGCGCAGGACGCCCCGGAGGCCCGGCTGCTGGTGGTGCTCGTCCCCACGAAGGAGCGCGTCTTCGCCGACGCGGTGCGTCGCACGGGAACGGCGGCACCCGCCAGCTATCGCCGCAGCGTCGCCTTCGAGGCGCGCATCGTGGCGGATCTCGTCGCGGTCATGGATGCGCACGGCATTCGCCATCTCGATCTGCTGCCCGCGCTCGAGGCCGCGGTCGAAGGCGGCGAGGCGATCTTTCCCCCGAACGTGGACGGCCACTTCACCCGGCAGGGCTACGAGATCGTGGCCCGGCAGGTCGCTGGGCAGATCGGCGCGCGCTGACCCCGGGTGTCCCGGCTCGGGTGTTCGCCTAAGTTTGGGCCGCCGCGACTGGCCGCGGAGGGAGTCTCGCGTGCGCTTCCGCGACGAAAATCACCCGGCGCTCTCCCCCGCCACCTGGATCCTGGCCGTCGTCTTCCTGCTCGCGATCGGCGCGGCCATCACCCGCACGCAGCTGCTCTGGGGTCCCACCGCCTTCGAGCACAGCGGCGGCGTGCGCCTGGTCTTCCCCCAGACCTACCAGGTCATGCGCAAGATCTACGCCCCCGAGCGGGACGCCGCCGTGCGGGTGGCCCTGCTCGGCAACTCCCGCGTCGTGCTGGCCCTGCGGGAGCATCGCCTGGAGCGGGCGATCGCAGGGCTTCGCCCCGATCTCGACGTGGCGGTCTCGAACCTGGGCATCTTCGGCTCGTTCATGGGCGAGACCGAGATGCTGGCGCGGCACCTCGACGTCCTCGATCCGGAGCTCGTCGTGGTCACGGTGGGCGCGACCGATCTCATCCGCGAGCCCGTGCATCCCCCCGGCGAGGGACCGATGGAGCTGCTGCGGATCGGCTGGCGGGACGGTCCCATCCCTCCCCCCGGCTGGGGGGCGCGCATCGACCGCTGGCTGCGGACCGTCTGGCCCCTGTACCGCTTCCGGGAGTTCGCGCGTGAGGCGCTCCTCGACCGCATCCTTCGGCGCGAGGACCCGGGCGCGCCGCCCGAGGAGTTCGCCACGCGCGACGAGCTCTTCCGGCATCTCTACGGCGATCGCGCTCCCGCCGTAGCGGAGGCCTACCGCGCCTGGCAGCGCACCGGCGGGCTCGACGCCTACGCGCACTACCTCGAGACGGCGAGCCCCGGCCACCTGGCCCGGGGAAGGCAGCGGGCCCGCAGCCGGGAGCCCCTCACCCGGGAGACCCCTTCGGTGGTGGCTTTCGATGCGCTGGTGGACGAGCTGGCCCGCTCCGGCCGCCCCACCCTGGTGCTGCTGATGCCCGAGAATCCCATCCTGGCGGAGGACGAGGCGGGCGAGTACCACCGTCCCGGCCTCTCGGACACCGGGGCTCGGCTGGTGGAGGAGATCGCCGCCGCCCACGGCGTTCCCGTCGTGGACGCCCGCGACTGGCTGCCGCCCGCGTGTTTCCTGGATTTCGACCACCCGATCCTCGACCTCGAGGATCTCGAACGGCCCCTCGCGAAGGAGATCGTCGATGCCCTCGGAACCCATCCCGCCGGCTGACGGCCCGGAGCCGACGCCCGCCGCGAAGCGCGCGCGGCGCATCGGGAAGATCGTGCTGTATGCGCTGCTCTATGCGAGCGCGGTGGCGCTGCTCGTCGTCTTCGCTCCGAGCGGGCCCCACGTGTTCATCTACCAGGAGTTCTGAAGGGCGGGCGTCTTGGGCTTGGTCTCGGTCTTGGTGTCGGTCTCGGGCGAGGGGCGAAACCCGCTGCGGCCCTTCCGGGCGGGCTACTGGTTCGGCGGCTTCAACGGTCTCACCTGGATGATGAGCCTCGGCACCCCCATGGTGCTGCTGCTCGAGCATCTCGGAGCGTCGGCGTTCCAGGTGGGGCTCGCCTCGTCGTTCGTGTTCGTGCTGTACCCGCTGCAGGTGCTGGCCACCGCCAGCCTGTCGCGCCTGGGCTTCCAGCGGCAGATGGTGACGGCGTGGTCGGTGCGTGGCTTCTTCCTGCTGGTGCCGTTCTCCATCGCACTGCGGGCTGCGGATCCGCCCGCCGAATGGATGGCGGGCGCGGTGGTATGGAGCGTGTTCGGCTTCTGCTTCTGCCGCGCCTTCGGGGTGGCCGCGCACGTGCCGTGGTTTGCGGGCATCCTGCCCGACGAGGTGCGGGGTCGCTTCTTCGCCACCGAGGCCGCCGTCACGAGCAGCGTCGGCGTGGTCACCCTGCTCACCTGCGCGGGCCTCTTCGCCGCGCTGCCGCCCTACCGCGCCTTCACCATCGTCTACGGCATCGGCATGTTCGGCTCGTTGATGGCCGTCTGGAACCTGACGCGGCTGCCGGCCGGGCCGCCGCCTGCCCCGTCCCCGGTGCGCGAGATGGGCGGCGAGGTGCTGCGGCTGTGCCTGGGCCCGGGGCTCTTCCGCCAGTACCTCGTGCTGACGGGCGTCGGCGCCGTGGTCGGCTCGTCGTTCACCGCCTTCGCGATCTACTACCTGAAGAGCGAGGGCGGCATCGCCTCGAGCGAGATCCTGGGCTTCACGGCCGCGCAGTTCGGTGGCCAGATCGTCGGCACCTGGGCGATGCGGCGCTGGATCGACCGCGTGCTGATCCGCCGCTTCTTCCAGCTCGCCCAGGTGACCATCGCCGGCGTGTTCGCCTACTGGCTCGGCATCGTGTCGGGGCACACGGAGTGGCTCACCTTCGTTCCCCTAGCGTTCGCCATCGCCGGCATCGCCATGGGCATCTCCAACGCCGCGCACTTCACCTTCGTGCCGGAGATCGCCCCCGCCGAGAAGCGTCCGGTCGCCCTGGCGATCTTCGGCGCCGCGGCGGGCAGCCTCCAGGGGCTGTCACCGGTGCTCTGGGGCCTCGTGCTGCGCGCCCCGGGAGACGCACCCGGCGTGGACCCCACCGCCTTCACGGCCTTCTTCGCCACCGGCATCGCCCTCTGCGCCGTATCCCTGTGGCTGCTCGCCGCCCTCCCCGACGTGCGCAGCGTGATGCGCCCGGTCTACACGACGCGATCCCCCGACCGGTAGCGGGCCAGCGGCTCGTGCCCCGCTCGCACGCCCAGCTCGAAGACCAGCCGGTCCGGCGCGCACCCGCCCACCGTCACCGTCCCCTCGTGGACACCGCGCAGATGGTGGCACGCGCACATCGTCGTCAGGTTCCACGGCTCGTCGCCTCCCCCCTGCGAGCGGAACCGGATGTGGTGGACGTGCAGGTTGCGGCGCGCCGTGCAGCCCGGAACCGTGCAGCGCCAGCCGTCACGCTCGAACACCCCGAAGCGCACGCGGCCGAGCTGGCGGCGCAGCTGCCGCTCGTCGACCCCCCAGCTCTCCAGCGCGTGGTCGACCATCGCCTCGAAGGCCTCTCCTTCGTCTGGCAGCCGGCCCGTATCGGACTCGACCGCGCGCCGTACCGTGCACAGCGTCGCGCGAAACAGCCGCGCGACGTCGGCCGCCACGACGATCCCGAGCCTCGCCGAGTCGTAGGGTCCGATTTCCCCTGCCCGCTGTTCGCGCACACGTTTGCTCGCCGGTCTCCGGCCGATCCCCGTCGTCCCACCTCGCCGGCGCGAAGAAGTCCGGATCTGCGCGATGCTCCTCGAATGCCCCGCCCGTGTCGCGTGCCAGGCGCGCCCGTGCGACCGTCTCCTTGAGCGCCCGCACCGTCACGGTCTTCGCGAAGCGCACCCAGGCGGCGCGCCAGTCGGTGCCTGACGGGCCCTCGGGCCGGCCCGCGAGCAGTGGCGCCAGGGTCTGCACCTGCGCGTACGAGAGCGTCCCGTCGCGGAATCCGTCGCGCAGCGCGGGGCACACCCCGCCCAGCCGCTCCACCCGCACCAGCGCCCGCGCCTTGCTGGGCGACATTCCGAGCTCCGACGCCAGCGCGGCGAGCGAGCGGTAGCCACGCTCCCAGTCGTACCCGGCCGACGTGACTTGTCGGATCAGCGGCGCGAGCTCGGCGTCGAGGCGCTGCTCGAGGCGGATCGCGCGGCGCAGGCGGGCGTCGAGCTCGAACGGATCGGCGACGTCGACGTCTTCGAGCAGCGGGCACAGGAAGGCGGGGATCTCGGCCGACCCATCGCTCGGCGCGACGAGCGGCCCCGCACCCACCTCGACCTCCTCGCGACCCGCGGCCTCCGCCGACCGCTCCTCGACCTCCTCCCCGTCGTCCGGGTCGCCACGCTCGAGCATCACCGGCAGCGCCGAGAGCGTCTCGGCCGTCACCCGCTCCAGCACGTCGCCGTCGGAGAGCTCCTGCCCGTCGACCTTCGCCGCGTAGCGGCAGACGTGCCGCCACTGGAAGGCCATCCGCCGCGGCACGCGCAATCGCAGCCAGACGGCGGGCTCGGCCTCCCCGTCGCTCCCGTCGTCGGTCGTTCGCGCGTGCGCGACCGTGCCGGACTCCAGCGCGCCGCGATCGACCGCCCGCAGCTCGCGCTCGAGCTGCCTCACGCACACGTTTGCCGCATACGCGATCCACTCGCGCTCTTCGTCCGCGTCGACGAAGCGCGCGATCATCCGCACCTTCGACCACGACAGCCGCCCCGACACCAGCGCCGCCTCGAGCGCCGGCAGCCCCCCCGAAAGCGCCGGCAGCCCGCCGAGCTTCTCACCCACGCGCGCCCAGTCCTGCAGCGACCGCGCGGACACGCCGAGCCGCTCGCGCGCGTAGTCGCCCAGCCGGGAGAAGCCGATCTCCACCCACCCCTGCCGCGCGACGAAGCGCGCCGCCAGCGCCGCGACGATTCGCCGCAACGGCCCGCGCGCGCGTGCCAGCTCGCCGAGCGCACGCTCGGGATCGTCGAACGCTCGGCCGACACGCATCGCTGTCTGTGAAGCCACCATCGCAACCGTCAGTCTGAACGACGGCAGTGACGGATGCGGTCACGAACAGGGAATGTCGGATTGCGCAGTGCGGCGGCCGCAGGCGCCGGTGTTCTTCGACTGCACCGCGAAGCGCGCCGTGATGGTGTGGGGCTTGCTCGCGTGGCTGAGGAACTCATCGAGCCGAGAAGACATATATCTGCTCGGGGGGCGCGGTGTGCAGGAAGCGGTAAGCGGCGCCTCCAGGCGTCGCGCCACCCCTACGCGATGGCTCCCGACCGGGTGCCCATCGAATCCCGGCGGCGTGCCGCCTGAGCATCGATCCTCGTGGATCTGTCCTTCCAGACCCCTACGACCTTCACGCGGTTGCGCGCTTCAACGGTTCGAGAGGCCGGAAGGAGCCAGAGAGGCGTCGGTTTCTGCCTTCGGAACCGCCACATCGAACTCCACGCCGTTCCGGCGCAGCCGCATCGGGACCGGATCTCCCGGTGTCGATCGCCAGTGGCGCGCCGCACACACCGACCGCGGATCGGCGACGTCCACGTCCGCGTCGCCCATTCGCACCAGCTCATCGCCCAGCGCGATTCCAGCCTTCCGCGCCGCGCCATCCTCGAGCATCCCGACCACGACGACCTCGCCGTCGCGGACGTCCCACCCGAGCTGGGTGGGCAGCATGGCCTCCCCCAAAGCGGCCCCGTGTGGCCGCAAATGCACTTCGTCGCGCGGATGATCGAACACCATGTTGAAGGCGCGAAGCAGATTCTCGGCCAGCGCGACGGTATGGACTTCGCCCTTCTCTGCCTCGACGATCCGAAACGGTACGACCGGGAGCTGCAGCTTTCCGAGCCGAACGTCCCGAATCAAGGTGATCCAGCTGTCTCGCGACGGGCTCGAACCTCCCACCGATGAGCCATAGGATCCCACATAGCGGAAGACATCGTCGTCGTTCGTCGAGTGGCCCAGGGCCCGGAAGACATCGACCGTCATCTTCGAGATGCCGCCTCCGCCCGTGTCCAGTACGGCCCACACGAACGACCCCTGAAGCGACATGGGAATCCAGAAGGTGGTATCATCGATCTTCTCACCATCTCGCGTTACCCAGTATGCACGCAACGGAAGGACAGCTTCGCGATCTCCGCGAGGCACGCTGCCCCCGAGGATGCGGAGTCGTCCTCGATCCCGGTCGATCTCGACGGCGGCTCGTTCGAAGATTCCGGACGAAGCGGAGAGCCCGCGCGTTCCGAGCAGGCCATCTACCGGCGGACAGAGCAGATCGAAGACGGCGGTCTGGATCACCGATGCCGGAACGGATTCGAATTCCGACGTGCCGATCGACAGACGGTCGATCAAGATGGGATTCACGGCGATCGGACGCCCGTACGCGTCCTTCGGGTCGCCCCGATTCGCCGACGGATCGGGACGCTTCGACACGCGCGCCGCAACGGCCGCCCGCAGTACGGTGGGCGCACCGGTGTCGACCACCAGCCGAATCGGTCGATCCACACCGTCCATGTGAACCTCGACGATCGGGAGACCCTGCTGAAATTCGAGCGGCACCTCCGCAACGCCGGCAACCGCACGCTCACACCCCCGGCCGCACGACCCTCGGGGAACTTCCGCATGCGGGGAGACGCATGCAACGCTGAGCGCTGCATACACGAGGAGGACCAGAGGCCTACCCCGAAGCGTCAACCTCACGTCGAACCGACGCGACGCGCGCGCCTCACGCCAAGTGGCTCATGTATCGGCTTCACGGTTGCCGTCGCTCACTGTCTGTCAGAACCGGTACTCGACCCCAAGGGAGAAAGTCTGGCTACCGATGGCACCGGACGGCGGCTGCCTGAGTGGTAGACCCGGCGGCGGTGGCGAACTTCCAGTCTGTCCAGCATTGTAGTTTGTCTTGAGGGTGAGGGTACCATTGGCTTGCGTGTGCAAGTCGACTCCCTTGGCAGCCGCATCCACCACCTTGCCTGCCTTGGTATCCGCTAGACCGGCCTTCTCCATGGCCCACCTGATCGCCTTCAGTAGGGGGACCTTCTTCACTTCCGGTGAAGGCTTGACTCTGACATCCGCAACCTGCACCGCCTTCTCGTCATCGGGTTTCTTGTCGGGCTCGTCATCTCGTGGAGTCTGCGTTGCGGTCGTACTCGGCACGCCAGGAGTGGCGGTTGCGCCTGATCCGGCAGCCCCCAGCGCACCCAGCGCGGCCCCAATGGCTCCGCTGTTCCCCACGATCCCCGGCGGAGAAGACGCAGAGAGGTCGGTTGGAGAGACAGTGGGGGCTGAGGGCGGACCTGCATATACGACGACGTTGTAGAAAACCCCATCGAACCAGCTGTCGTTTATGGACGCGCCCGTCGGGTCAGCGTTCGACACCGGGTTGTTCCGCGCATACGCATACGCGTTGTAGCTCTGCGGGTCCCGGGTATCCGCCACCACCGGATCCACCAGCCGACACCTTTCCAGTGACGGCGTGGCCAGACCTCATGCATCAGCTCGTCCCGCCACCCTGTGGCTCGTGCTCTTCGGCGGGGCCGTCGCCTCGAGGGCGGGTCGGGATCGCACCCGGGGAACTCCGGAAGGACGCTGGCTGCCGACCATGCCATCGCGGGGGCCACGAGCCGCGCGCGCCATGCGCCCTCGAGCGTCCGTGGCCTGGCGGGAACGCCTGCCAGCCGGTCGCCATGAATGCCCAAGGGCCCGTGGCATTGGGTGGATCTTGCGGACGCCACTTCTCCCGCGCCCATCGGAGGGAGTGCCGCCCCTCCCCGGGCCGGTTCCCTCCCCTCAATGGGGGAAGGCACGCCCGCCGACGTCCGGGCAGACTGACTCCTCGAACCGCGAGGAGACCCTCACATGTGTCGAGCCCATGCGACTGGCAACTCCCGGCAGGACCTTCGGGCCGGATTCCTTCTGTCGATCGTCTTCGTCCTCGCGGCCTGGGTCCTGGCGGGCTGCGGCTCGACCGGTTCCGATGAGTCGCAGGACGACGGGCGCGAGCCCGCCTTCTTCCTCGGAGTCGATCCGCCCATCGCCTTCGTCGCGCCCGGAGACACCGTGGTGGCCGCGCTTTCGGCGACCGGCGACATCACGGGTAGCCTGGACTTCTCCACGTCGGCTCTCCCGGAGAGCGCGGAGGCGAAGGACGCGGTCGTCCGGGTTCGTCGTGAAGGCTTCGACCCGATGGCCGCGCTCCGCGTGGAGACCGCGCCCGACACGCTGCCGGGCGTCTACCGCTACGAGGTCGTGCTCGGGGTCTTTCGAGACGAAGGCACCTTCGAGCGCCGGCGCGAGTTCGTCCTGGTGGTGATGGCCGACGGCTCGGAGGCGATCAGCGATTCGATTGCGGCTCTTGCGGCGGGCGACGACCACTCCCTTGCGATCGACGCGAACGGCGGTGTCTGGGCCTGGGGCCGCAACGACCACGGGCAGCTCGGCGACGGCACGACGGTCGACCGCGCGGTGCCCGTACCGGTCTCGGGCCTGCCGGGGCCGGCCATCGAAGTGGCGGCGGGCGCGGCGCACTCGCTGGCACTGCTGGCCGACGGGGAGGTCTTCGCCTGGGGCAGCAACGAGGAGGACCAGATCGATCCGCGCGCGAGCACCAGGGACGTTCTCGTTCCTGGGCCCGCCCGGGGAGAGGGCGGCGTACAGGATGCCGTGGAGATCGCCGCCGGTGCGCGACACAGCCTGGCGTTGCTGGCCGACGGCCAGATCCAGGCCTGGGGCTCGAACGCTCGGTTCGCCCTCGCTGGATTCAACGAGGACTCCTCCGAGGAGCTGATCCAGCTGCCCTTTGTCGATGCGGTGGAGATCGCCGCCGGAGACGACTTCTCGCTCGCCCTGGCCGATGACGGCTCGGCCTGGGGCTGGGGAGCGAGCGGTCTCGGCCAGCTGGGCAGCGTCGTCGGCTCGCCCCAGCGGACGCCCATCGACATCGGCTTCGTCTCCGGGGTGGTCGGGGTCGCGGCCGGCTTCGACCACACGCTGCTGCTGCTCGACGACGGCAACATCGGAGCCCTGGGACGCAACACCAGCGGGCAGCTCGGGGACGGCAGCCTCGTCACGCCGGCGGCCCAGCCGACCCGGCCGCCCTTCCTTCAGAACGTGGTGGAGGCCGACGGGGGCGCCTTGCACTCGCTGGCGCTGCAGCAGGACGGACGGGTCTTCGCCTGGGGCGACAACTCCTTCGGACAGGTGAGCGACGAGGGGAACCAGACGCCCGACGGCGGCAGCGGTCGCATCCTGCAGCGCGTCCCCGTCCCGCTCACGCGCTTGCCGCAGAGCGCGGGTATCGCCGCGGGACGACGCCACTCGCTCTCCATCGCGGAGTCCTGCGGCCAGGTCTGGAGCTGGGGCGATGACGCGGTGGGCCAGCTCGGGAGCGGTCAGGCGCAGGGAGCCGGCGGCTTCCGGGCCGAGGCGCAGCCCGTCGTGGGGCTCGGCGAAGCGACCCTGGGCTCGGGCTGTCCCGTGCTCCTCACGCTCGCGAGCCGGGGCCCGGGCCGCGTGTCGGCCGCGGGGAGCGGAATCCAGGACGCGGACTGCTCGGGTCCGGCCTGCACGGCGCGCTTCCCGGTGGACGAGGTGGTGATCTTGGACGCAGTGGCCGGGGACGACGGTGCTTTCGTGAGCTGGGGGGGCAGCTGCACCGGCACCGACCCCACGACCTCCGTCACGCTGGACCGCAGCCGCAGCTGCGTCGCGCACTTCAACGCGCTCCCGGTCGCGACCTTCACCGCGGATCCAAACCCCGTCTCGCCGGGCTTCCTGGTCGACCTCGACGCGCGGGCCAGCTCGGACCGCGACGGCGAGATCGTGAGCTATGAGTGGGACTTCGAGAGCGACGGCATCATCGACGACAGCGGCGACAGCCTCTTCTTCAGCTCCGACACGACGGGCACCTTCCCCGTCAAGCTCCGGGTCACCGACGAGCTCGGCGGCATGGGCGAGACGGTCGTCGAGGTCGTCGTCGACCGTGGTCCGCCCGCCGTCATCCAGGTCTTCCCCGAGTCGGTCACGGCGGGCGAGACCGCACACTTCGAGGCCGAACAGCTGGCCGAGATCGCCCGCTACGAGTGGGATTTCGAAGACGACGGCACCTTCGACGCGACCGGTCCCGTGGTGGACCACGTGTTCCCGAGCGCGGGAGAGAGGCGGGTTCGCCTCCGCGTGACGGGCACCGACGGGCTGACCGGCACCCGCTCGGTGGTGGTCCAGGTCGTGCCGCCCGCCGGCGACACCGCGACCGTCACGGTCGTGCCCGACGGGGGCGGCGACGGCACGGTGATCACGACGGACGGACTGCTCTCCTGCAGCTTCTCCGGTGCGGCGTCCACGCCCTCGCCGTGCACGCTCACCGTGCCCACGGGCACGACCGTCGATCTCTACCCCTTCCAGGCCGAGGGCTTCTTCTTCAGCCACTGGCGCGTGGGAGACTGCGACTCGCAGTTCCCCGGAGATCCGAGCCCGGTGTGCCGCGTGACGCTCACCGCCGACCGCACGGTCCGGGTGTCCTTCGAGTAGCGGGGGCGACCATAGGCGGCGCCAGCGTCCACCGAGACGTACGGGAGAGTGATCCCGGACGCATACGTCGTCGCGTGGAGGAAGACGCTCGTCGTCATGCTCGAATTCGTGAAGCCCGAAGGGGTCAGCGTGGCGTCGAAGCCCACCGTCCCCTGGATCGTCTGGCCCACCTGGTAGTCGAGCTCCCACTGCCCCGGCTGGCTCCCGGCCTGCACCTCGGTGACCGTGGCGACGAAGGCGTACTGGGCGGCGCCCGGTGGCGGCAGGGACCCGCGGCAGCCCGGACCGGGGTCGCAGAACCACATTTTTTCCCACAAGGGCAATGGGTCGCGAGATATGTCGCTTGGAAGCGTCCGTCGAGAGCGAAGCGGCTGAAGCGGTCGCGCTGAACGGAAGAAGGAAGGAGTCGGTCCATGCGCTCGAGCACGCCCGTGCTGATCATCTGCCTGCTGACCTTGACTGCCGGGGGCGCCCGGGCGGTAGACGGCCTCGTCGAGATCAACGACGTTCGCGCCCAGGTGGGCGGCGTCACCCCCGGCGATACGGCCGGCTTTCCGGTCACCATCGACAGACCGGGAAGCTACATCCTCACCGGCAATCTCTACTCGACGGGCGCAAACGAGACGATCATCCAGATCACCGCGAGCGACGTGACACTCGATCTCAACGGCTTCACCATCCGCTGCACCTACATCTTCAACCCCTGTGCCGGTACCGGCTCGGGCAAGGGAATCGACGGCTCCGGGGCCACCAACCTGACGGTCCGGAACGGAACGGTTCGTGACATGCCTTTGAGGGGGCTGGAACTGGGGTCGTACTCCAAGGTCGAGAACGTGCGAGCGCTCGCGAACGGTGGGGACGGCATCTACGTCGGCACGAGCAGTCACGTTCGCGCATCCCGTGCAAACGACAACGCCGAGTCGGGGATCTACGTCGGTTCCGGCTCGATCGTCGGAAAGCAGCGTCTCGGCCTCGAACGTCACCGGCATCCTCGCCTCCCGTGGCGCGCTGATCCGGGAC
>CAWGJT010000012.1:0-539991 GCA_963822965.1 uncultured delta proteobacterium | reverse complement strand
CAGGGGAACGAGACGCTCGATCAGCTCGCGCGGCTCCATCAGGATATGGGTGGTGCCGTCGCGCCAGCGGGTCTTGAGGCGCAGGGCTAGGGTGCCGTCGTGCCGCTCCTCCAGGCGCTCCTGCGCCAGGGGCGGGCGGGCCACGTAGCGGCACAGGCGCTCGAGCCGGGCGCGATCCCGCGCGGGCACGCACACGTCGGCATGGAGGCTCATGCCGCCGGTACGGGGCACGCGGGGTGACGCGTCGGGATCATCGCTGCTGCCCGCGTGCGGCTCGACGCGATCGCCCAGGCGGCGCCACGGTGCGCCGGCCTCGGGGCCGGTGGCGATGCGAGTCTGCAGAGAGGCGGCGGCCAGCAGGGTGAGCAGCGGCTCGTCGCGTGCCAGGGCGTCCTCGTCATCCCCAGCACGTCTC
Source organism: uncultured delta proteobacterium (assembly GCA_963822965.1). GTDB lineage: Bacteria > Myxococcota_A > UBA9160 > UBA9160 > UBA4427 > JAJDAN01. The sequence continues at coordinate 539,576 of CAWGJT010000012.1, read as the reverse complement.
TCGATCAGCCGCTGGATCCGTCTCGCAGTGCCGGCCAGTACCCGGCCGACCTCCTCCGCGCTCGGAGCCGGAAGGGGAGAGAGGCGCGGCGCCCCAGGCTTGAACACGCTGCCCGTGTAGACTCCGTCGAGCACCAGGGTGTGGAAGTGGAGGTTCAGGTTCATCGCGGAGCCGAAGCGCTGGATGAACGTGACCGCACCGCACTGACCGCCCTTTGCTCCCCACTTTCGCATTGCCCGCCGGCGCAGCTCTGCGAAGAGCGCCCGCGTGAAGGCGCGCAGCACCTGGCTCGTGAGCCGGGCGTCGTAGGCGCAGCGGAAGCGGAGGGCATACGGGAGGCTCAGCACCCACTGGCGGATCGGGACCTCGGGCAGGACGCGATCCACCAGGTGCGCGGCGGTGTCGGCCATGCGCCGTCCTCCGCACGAAGGACAGAAGCCGCGGCGCTTGCAGGAGAAGGCCACCAGGCGTTCGTGCCGGCACTCGTCGCAGCGAAGGCGCAGGAACCCGTGAGCGAGGATCCCGCAGCGCAGGTAGGCCCGCAGCTCCTGCTCCACGAAGCGTGGCGGGGGCTGACCCCGTGCCGCCGCACGGGCGAGGAAGGTCTCGAGCTGCTCGCGAACGACGCGGTGCAGGAGCGTCTGCTCGGGCTCGTGACGTTCGTAGGCGATCTCCCCAGGCCGGCGCGACACCGCGGCCAGCGAGCCTGCAAACGCCCTGCCGAGCGAGCGCACCGAGGCGCTCCCGCCTCACCCCTGGTTCGCGCAACGGCGCGTCCAGGCGTCCACGCCGCAGAGGAGAACGAGCGGCTACGGCGAGCTCCCAGACCGAGCCGCCCGGTCTACCGAAAGAGACAATTCCCCGTGGCGCCTCCCGTTCAAGCACCAACGCACTGGTCTCCGGTTTGGAGTCAGCCGCAGCCGACCCCCAAGGTCCCGCGGAATCGCGGAGATTTCGCAGCCGGTCGCCTGCTCGACTCGGGAAGTCTCTGCACCCCAGACGGAATGGCGGAGAGAGTGGGATTCGAACGCACGGTACGTCGCCCTCCCAAGCGCATGCACCTCGGGCCACTCGGACGTCTTCCCGGGTCTCGCAGCCCCGAGGGCCCCAAAGCTCTCCGCGTGGGCACCCAGAGCTTGAGCGAGCACACAGCGTACTCACGCTCGAAGGAGCTTGGCCGCTTCGACGGTCGAAGAGCCGCTCACGAGCGCCCACATGGCAAAGACCCACCCCTACCCGAGGAGAGAAGGTTTGGGAGAGGCGATCCAGGGAGAGCTACGCGAGGGACAGAAGAGACCCCAGACGGGTTGGAGCGAAAACTGGCGTCAAAACTGGCGTCACCGTTGGGCTCCACGGCGGCGCCCCTGCGCCGAACTACCCGAGAGAGCAGCGATTCAACTGGCGCGCCGGGAGGGATTCGAACCCCCGACCCTCAGGTTCGAAGCCTGATGCTCTATCCAGCTGAGCTACCGGCGCGCGATGGCTTTCGGGAGGCGGGCAGGGCGCCCGTTCCTGAACCCAGGGTCGGGGCTTTGTACCGGAGTGCTGCGGACGCCGCCAGCGGGTACCGGTGGGTCCCTGGGGGATCGCTCTCCTGGAGCAGTCGGGGCGAGGTCGCTGGCGGCGAGGGGTCGAAACGCCGGACGTCCCGCACAGCAGAGCCGGGCGGAGGAGGCGGCCGCCGCTGGTCGAGCTCACCCTGCAGGTGCGCGCCTCCGTCGCCCGTTCGCGCGGTCGTCGCGTGGTAGCATCGCGCGCGCATGGACGCGGCGGGTGCCTGGCTGGGAATCACACGGGGGCCCGCCGGGCCGCCGATCGCGACGTGCATCGTGGCGGTCGTCGCGCTGCTCGTGGCCGAGTGGCGCGGCTCGCGCCGCGGGGTCTGGGTCGCGAAGCCGCTGGCGTCCGGCTGCTTCCTGTGGGCGGCTGTCGCGCTGGACGCGACCGCTACCGGCTACGGTCGCCTGGTGCTGCTGGGCCTGGGGCTCTGCGCCTGCGGCGACGTGCTGCTGATCCCGCGCGAGAGCGCGCGAGCCTTCCAGGTGGGCATCGCGGCCTTCCTGCTCGGCCACGTGGCGTATGCAGTGGGCTTCCTCTGCCTCGATCCGAGCGGGGTCGCGGCGGGCGTTGCCGCCGTGACGATGGTCGCCTTCGCCTGGGCGGTGCTTCGCTGGCTCGGCCCCCGGGTGCCGACCGACCTGAAGGTTCCCGTGCGCGCGTACGTCGTGGTGATCTCGGCGATGGTCGCGTGCTCGATCGGGGCGGCGGCGGGCGGCGGACCGACGGCGGTTGCCGCCGGCGCCATCGCCTTCGCGCTCTCCGACCTGTCGGTGGCCCGGGACCGCTTCGTCTCCCCGGGCTTCGCGAACGCCGCCTGGGGGCTGCCGCTCTACTACGCGGCGCAGCTCGTCCTGGCCGGCAGCGTCTAGAGGGGGCGCGCGTTCGCATGGCCGGAGCGCCGGGCGAGGCGATATCCTCTCGGCCCGCGGCGCGAGCTCCGGCCGCGCACCACACCAGGAGGACCGTCCATGGCCCCGCCCCCCACGCCGACCTCGTCCAACCCCATCGTCTCCACGCGCAGCGGCAAGCTGGAGGGCGTCCTGCGCGACGGCGTGCAGACCTTCCGCGGAATCCCCTTCGCCCGGCCGCCGGTGGGCGCGCTTCGGTTCGCGTCGCCCGTTCGGGAAGAGGCGTGGAAGGGCGTCCGAAAGGCCCACGACTTCGGCTTCAGCGCGCCCCAGCGGCCGATGCTGCTGCCGCTTCCCGGCATGGACGTGGGCGCCATGGACGAGGACTGCCTGACCCTGAACGTGTATACGCCGGCGGCGGACGACGGGCGGCGTCCGGTGATGGTGTGGATCCACGGCGGCGGCTTCGTGATCGGCTCGGGCTCCCAGGCCATCTACGACGGCGGGCCGCTGGTGCGCCGGGGCGACGTGGTGGTGGTGACGGTGAACTACCGACTGGGTCCCCTGGGCTTTCTGCATCTGGCCGATCTCTGCCCCGACCTCGAGGGCGCCGTCGGCAACGCGGGCATTCGCGACCAGGTGGCCGCCCTCGAGTGGGTGCGCGAGAACATCGCGGCCTTCGGCGGCGACCCCGACAACGTGACGATCTTCGGCGAGTCGGCGGGCGGCATGAGCGTGGGGACGCTCCTCGGCATGCCCTCGGCGCGCGCGCTCTTCCGCCGCGCCATCCTGCAGAGCGGCGCCGCCCACAACGTGCACACGCGCGAGACGGCCACGGAGGTGGCGCGCCACTTCCTGGAGGAGCTCGGCATGGCGCCAAGCGAGGCGACGGGTGCGCTGCGCGCGCTGCCGCCCGACAAGCTGCTGGACACGCACCAGCAGACGGTGCTGAAGCTCGGCACCACGCTCGGCCTGCTGGCCTTCCAGCCGCTGGTGGACGGGGACTCGCTGCCCGAGCCGCCGCTCGCGGCGGTGCGGGACGGTCACGCGGACGGCGTGGACCTGCTGATCGGGACCGCGAGCGACGAGTGGAAGCTCTTCGGCTTTCTCGACCCCGACCTCGCGAAGCTCGACGAGCCCAGCCTCGTGAAGCGGCTCTCCGCGCAGCTCGACGGCGACGCGGAGGCGGCGCAGCGCGTCCTCACGGCCTACCGCGGCGCTCGTCCGGGTGCCTCGCCCAAGGACCTCTTCTTCGCCCTCGAGACCGATCGCGTGTTCCGCATCCCGGCGGTGCGCGTGGCCGAGGCCCAGCAGCGGCACGAAGGACGCGTGTTCATGTACGAGTTCACCTGGGCGTCGCCCGCCATGGGCGGCGCGCTCGGCGCCTGCCACGCCATCGAGCTCCCGTTCGTCTTCGGCCAGACCGGCATGGAGGGCGGCGAGATGTTCGTCGGTGCGGGCCCCGAGGCCGACCGGCTCGCCGGGACCACGATGGACGCCTGGCTCGCCTTCGCCCGCAGCGGCGACCCGTCGCACCCGGGCCTCCCGGCCGGCCACTGGCCGGTCTACGACGTCGAGCGTCGTGCCACCATGCGCCTCGGCCGGGAGGTGGCGGTCGACGACGACCCCGGCTCCTCCGAGCGGGAGGTGTGGGAGGGGCGGGTCTAGCGCCCGCCATTGTTCGAGCTTCCCGCGTACCGCAGAGCCCGGCAGGCCTAGCGATCCGGAGCGTTCTCCCGCGGCGGGCGGACGGCCACCATCAGGACGCACGGCAGGAGCAGCGGCGCGGGCAGGCGGAAGACCGTGCGTTGCGCGTCCACCCGGAAGCCCGCCGCCTCTGCGCGACGGCGCAGCTGCGCGCGGGTGGGCCAGTGGGCCGGCTCGCCGATCAGGCGAGATCCCGTCCCGGCGGCGCGCGCGAGCCACTCGGTGGACGGGTTGATGAGGGCGAGGAGGAGCCGCCCCTGCGGCTCCAGCACCCGGAACACCTCGGCCAGGGCGGCGTCCTGGTCGGGAAACCAGTGGAAGGCCTCGGTCGAGACGACGGTTCCGAAGCTCCCGGCCTCGAAGGGGAGACGCACCGCGTTCCCGCGCACCCACGGAACGTCGGGACGCTTCTCCGCCGCCCGGCGCAGCATGCCCTGGGAGAAGTCGCAGCCGACGATCGCCCGGGGCCCCAGGGCGTCCCGCAGGCGCGCGGTCAGGAGCCCGGTGCCGCAGCCGATGTCGAGCACCCGTCCCGGCCGCGACCGGTCGAGCTCCCGCATCACGGCGTCCTGGACCGGGCGGTAGGTGAGCCGCTGCACGACCGGCGCGTCGTACCCCCGCGACCACAGGTCGAAGAACCACGCCTTCGGTCCCCGACGCTCGCTCACCATCGGAGATGGCCCTCCCGCGCCGGGCCGCTAGCGCCGCGCGACCTCGGCCTCCACCTCGGCGTCGAAGTCGCCGCGTGCGGCGAAGGAACGGCCGTCCGGTCCCGTCATCCGCGGGTACTTCTCCCGGAAGGTCGCCACCATTTCTTCGAGGGGGGCGTCGTCGTACTCGCCGCGCTCGTTCACGTACTCCATGTGACGCTTCCCCTCGGCGTCGAAGGGGTGGTAGAGCGAGTCGTTGCGGCCGTCGAAGTCGAGCGGCAGGAAGCCGAACTTCTCGCACAGCTCGATGTTGAAGGCCGGCGTGGCCTTCACCCAGCGCCCTTCCAGGTGTACGGACGTGTAGCCGTGCCAGTAGAAGAGGTCGGTCTGCATGGACGCGCGCAGGTTCGCGGTCGAGAGGTGATTGCGCACGTCCGCGAAGCCGAGGCGCGCCGGGAGTCCCAGCGTCCGGTAGCAGGCGGCGAGCAGCACGGCCTTGGCGACGCACCAGCCGCGTGCCGCGGCCAGGGTCGTCGAGGCCCGCAGCCCTTCGACGCTGAGCAGCGCCCCGTACGGGTCGTAGCGCACGCCGTCCCGGACGGCGTAGTAGACGCGCACCGCGGTCTCGACCTCGTCCGTCGAGCCCGCCGCGTGCCGGCGGGCGAAGGCCACGACGTCCGGGTGCTCGGAGTCGATGACGGGGGTCGGGCGGGTCAGGTGTTCGACGCCTGCCCGCGACGGAGCCACCTGGGTCACAGGTACATGCCCGGGCCCTCGCCGGGCTTCACGGGGGGCTCGTTCCCGTTCGCGCGGGCGGTGATCACCTCCTGGTAGGTGGCGCCGCCGAACATCTGCTTCAGGCGGTCGTCCCACTCGTCGGCGGTGGTGGAGACGACGCGGACCGCGAAGCGCAGCTCCTCGTCGCTGAACTGCTCGCCCAGCAGCGTCTCGTCGAACCAGATGGCCCGGTGCTCGGTGTCGAGCGCGAAGCGGCCGAACATCAGCCCGAAGTTGAGGCGTGCCAGGAAGAGACCGAGCTCCGGGGCGACGTTCACGTTCACGTTGGTGACGGCGAAGACGCGCACGATGACCGGGCCGGCCGGGATGGCGCGCGGCGCGACGGTCACGCGCACGTCGCCGAGCGGGAGCTGGAAGTCACCGTCGGCGTCCTGCTCGGGCTTCTTCTCGATGATCTCGGTGAGGAGACGCTCGAGGCGTTCGCGCACGAAGGCGAGCTTCTTGCGCGCCTCGACCTCGCTCTTGTGGCTGCCGTGGAAGACGTCGAAGGCCTGGTCGGGCTTGGCCTCGAAGACCTCCTGCAGCACGCGCAGGGCGAGGCCGACGCCGGACTCCACGTTCTCCGCCGGGTGCGTCCAGGGAAGCGTGCGATTGGCTGCATCCTCCGACGCGAAGCCGCGCTCGCGCAGGGCCGTGCGCACGGGCACGGGCAGCTCCGGGGCGAAGGGCGGGCGGCCCGGCACGCCGACCGTCAGCTCGTTCTCCTCGCTGCGACCGATCTCGACGATGTGCAGCGGGCTGCCGGTGGGAACGACGGCCACGAACTCGAGGGGCTCGAGACGCTCGACTTCGGCGCAGAGGTAGGCGCGGGTGGTGTCGGCCTGGGTCACGGGGGGCTCCTCGGGCTTCTGTGGGTCTGTCTTCGACGGCGAAGGGACCACAGCATCGGCCAGAACGGCGCGAGACTCCAGCCGCCTGGGGGCGGCAACCCCCTTCCCCCCGGCCCCCCTGTGCTCGAAGCCCGGGCGTCCCGCTAGGCCGCCGTCGGGCCCGCCGACCGCCTCCTGCGCGCGATCTCGGCCACCGCGACCAGGGCGAGGACGGCCAGGGCTCGGCCCGGAGCGCCGAGTGCGGGCACCGACACCCCTCCCTGCAAGGCCTGCAGGAAGGCCACCACGGGCCCCTCGTCCATGGGAAGGTCGCTCACCAGCACGTCCGGCTGGGGCGCGTCGAGATCGAGCTCGAGGATCGCGTGGACGTCCGCCTGGTAGCCCTCGAGGATCGAGCGCAGCTCGTCGTCGTTGCCGAGGTCGGGGCCGGGGGCGAGCCCCAGCCCGTCGACCACCTGGCGCGCAACGCTCAGCAGGTCGGCGGAGAGCATCTCCTCGAAGCCCAGCCGGCCGTCCCCGTTGCCGTCGAGCGCCGACAGCACGTGGGGAATCGGGTCCTCCGCGGCGAGCAGGTCCAGCGCTTCGGGCGTGAGGTCCGCGCCAGCGAGGGCATTCGTCCCGGTCAGTGCCTGGTAGGCGGCGCTTGCGAGCATCTGGTCGCCGACGGGGTCGGCCGGCACCGTGTTCTCGTCGCCGGGCTGGAGAGGCGTCGAGTCGGGACCCGGCGTGCCCGTTTCGCTCCAGGTCTCGACGCCGACCTCGTTCGCGTAGAAGCGCAGCCGTGCCGCACTCGTCGAGACGGGAACCGCCCGCACGTCGAAGCCCGGCGAAGGCGGCGGACGAGGGATGACCGCGAACGCGTAGACCTCGACCAGGCCCGCGGCGAGATCCGGGTCGATCAGGCCCGCGGCACCCAGCTCCGAAAGGCTGCCGTAGTCGTCGATGCCGTCGCCATCGGCGTCGCGGGAACGGAAGAGCCTCTGGGCTTCCTCGATGGCCCGGAGGCCGGCCAGAGCCGTCGCCTGGTGCTCCCGGATCCGCGGGGACTGGACCGCCGGCAGCAACAGCGCCTCCAGCACGCCGATGATCGCGATCACGACGAGCAGCTCGATCAGGGTGAATCCAGCGCGTTGGTGTGAGCGGTTCGATCGCGTCATGGCTCAGTCCTGCACGCACCAGACAGAGGCCGTCGCCGAGCACTGTCCGATGTCGGAATACCAGATCCAGCGGGGGTCCACGGCCGAGATCTCCCAGTCGTGCTTGATGAAGACCAGGGTCCCCCGACTGGCGCCGCTGTTCGTGCTCCAGGCCTCGCAGTTGCCGTCCCCCAGCAGGTTCGAGCTGGACGCGTCGCCTCCCGTTCGCACCCAGCCGAACCTCGCCGCGGGAGCGCCGCGGCCCGAGTCGGCCAGGGTCTTGCCGCGGGTGACGTCGTACTGCAGCGACGCGGGCTGGACCATCTCCGACAGGGTGGAGAAGTGGAAGCCCGGGTCGCAGGCGGTAGGCGCGTCGGTGGCCGCATGGCTGTCCTGGGAGAGATAGAAGCGCCGCTTGGGCACCGCGGAGCAGAGCCCGTCGAAGCAGTGGTTGCCTCCCATCTCGGTGGCGTCCACGTAGCTCGGCACGCCTCCGGTGCCCGCGATGGTGGTGCCCCGGAAGTGCACCGGAAACGCCAGCGCCCGCAGCCCCGTGCCGCCCTGGTCGAGGATGCGCGTGTCGACGACCAGGCTCCGGCCCTCCATCCGCACGCCGTCGCCGCCGTTGCTCTGCACCAGCAGTCCCTCCACGTGGGATCCCTGGTTGAGGTCGATTCCGTGCGACCCCATTCCGGTGACGACGCCGTTCCTCACCGTGGTGAAGCGCGCCACGGGGTCGGCGTAGATGCCGATGCCGGAGCCCGGCGCGATGCACACCACCTCGGAGGGTGAGCCGAAGCAGCGGTTCGGACCCATGATGCGGAAGCCGTTCAGGTCGATCGTGGTGTACGAATCGACGACCTCGATGGCGGTCTCGTTCTCGTTCGCGACGACGAGGTCGCCGGTGAGCCGATAGCTGCCGCTTCCGATGGTGACGGGGAAGCCCGGCCCGTCGACGGGGATGACGCCGCCCGCCAGCGCGCGCGTCTGGTTGATCTCGATGACACCGTCCACCGCCCGGGCGGAGACGGGCGCGAGCAGCGCCGTCGAGACGCACAGGGAGCTCAGGATCCGGGCCGTATACCGCATGTATGCCTCCTTCGTGGCGGGTTCGGGTGCGTGCGCGGCAGCGGGCCGCGCAGGCTCCCGAGGTCGAAGTCGGAGGCTTCGGCCTCGGGGCCGGCGCTTGCGACGCCGGGCTTGCGACGCCGGGCTTGCGACGCCGGGCTTGCGACGTCGGGAGAGCAGGGCGAGCAATCCGCCTCCCGCCGCGAGCCCCCCGAGCCGACCCGGCTCGGGGACCCAGACGGCGTCCACGTCTGCGGCGCTCCACTCGGCGTGCTGCGCCGAGGCGTCGAAGAGCATCGCGACGAGCGGACCGCCGGGATCCACGCGAAGCACGTCCTCGTCGTCGAAGGCGACCCCCCCGAGGCTTCCCGACCCGTCGAAGGAGATCGCGTAGCTCCCGCCGCCCAGGTCGCTCGCGGCGTCGAGGTCGAGCGCGGGGTCGAGACCGAGGGCACTGCCGTCCAGCACCGCCCCGAAGACGAGTCCATCGAAGGAGACCAGGTCCTCGTCGTCCACGACACCGCCGAGATCGACCGTCGTGTCGAAGGAGAGCAGCAGGTCGCCGGCGCTCGTGCGGCCGACGGCGTCCACGCGAACGCCGTCGGGGATCCCCGCGGCGGCGCCGTCGAAGGCAATCGTGTAGAGGCCGCCTTCGAGACGCGCGACGTCCCGGGGTGTCACGACGAGCCCGCCCGGCAGGGCCACGGTGACGTCCACGGCGAAGAGAACGCCTCCACCCGGCTCGACGTGATAGGCGCCGACGTCGATCCCGTCCGGCAGGCCGCCGAAGTCCTCGATCGCGATGGCGCCGGCGTCGTGCGCCACCTCGCGGTCGAAGACGGGGGTGCCCGACAGCTCGACGGTCACGTCGGGGGACGCCGCCAGCTCGTCCGCCGCAGCCGCGCCGGCCAGCGAGAGCCAGACGGCGAGGGCCATCGCCAGCGACTCGAAGCGGTGCGGTCTCGGACGCGCCATGGGTCCACCTCCGGGGAGGCTGCTGCCCCCCGGTCCCATCCCGCATCGGGGGATGGCGACCACCCGCATCCTGCACCCAAGGCCGCCCGCTTGCTTGAACAGAAGCTGATGATTGCCTGAGCGCCCGGCGGAGGCGCCCGGGAGTGCCCGGCGGGTCGGGCGTTGCCCGCCAGGGGTGCCGGCCGGGCGCTACTGGGCGCGCTCCCAGTAGGCGTCCACGTGGGCCTGGATGTCGGCGATGGCCCGGGTGTCGACCCGGGGCTCGAAGAGGTGGCGGAAGCGCTCCTGGGTCTCGAGGTAGCGCTCCACGGGAAGCCGCGGGTGGCGCACCTTGGTGTGGGTGAGGGTGCCGTCGGCGTACTCCTTGAGGGGCCAGATGCCGGTGCGGACGGCCAGCCGGCCGATCTCGATGGAGTCCTTCGGGTCGAAGCCCCAGCCGGTGGGGCAGGGGGCCAGCGCCAGGATCATGCGGGGACCGCGGACCTGCTTCGCCTTCTCGATCTTGCGGGCCAGGTCCAGGGGCTCGGCGGCGATCACCGTGGCCGCGTAGGCGGGACGATTCGCCAGCCACATGCCGAACAGATCCTTCTTGCGTCCGGGGTGACCCGCGCCGCCCTCGGTGGCGGTGCGCGCGCCGTGGGGCGTGGCCTCGGAGCTCTGCTGCCCGGTGTTGCCGTAGCCCTCGTTGTCGTAGCAGATGCACAGGAAGTCGAGCCCGCGGTCGATGGCTCCGGAGGTGGCCGAGAGCGCCATGCCGTTGGCGGCGCCGTCCCCCATCAGGGTGACGACCTGCAGATCCTCGGAGCCGGGGATGCGGCCCTTGGCGAGCAGGATGTCGAGGGCGTCCCGTACCCCCTGGGCCCCGGCCGGCGCCGAGGCCATCGCCGTGTAGAGCCACGAGCCGCGGAACGGCGTGAAGGGATAGACGCTCAGCAGGGTCATGCAGCCTGCCGCATTCACGAAGACCGTGTTCGGACCGAGCACGTCGTAGATCTCGTGCACGGCGGCGAGGCCGCCGCAGCCGCCGCACATCGCCGTTCCCGCGCCCATCAGGTGCGTCGAGGGCAGGTCCTTGATGCTGCGGAAGGCGGTCTCCCGGTGGGTTCCCGTCGGCTCGCTCATGCCCATCCTCCGCCCCGGCCGAGCTCGGCCCGCTCCGCCAGGGCGATGCCCTGCAGCTTGCGGAGCTCGCGCAGCTCCTCGCCGGTGTACAGCAGCCGCATGGGCGGCTGCACGCCGCGGTCGGCGGCGCGCTCGGCCTCGGCCGCCATCTCGAAGAACTCCTCGGCTCGGATGTCGCGTCCCCCGAGCCCGCCCACGAAGCTGGCCAGCACGGGCGGTGCGCCCGGCTGCCCGTAGAGCGCGCCCGCCAGCTCCGCGTGCAGGATGCCGCCGCCGCCGATGGAGAGGTTCTGGTCGACCACCGCCGCCGCGCGCTTGCCGGCCAACGCGCGGGACAGGGCCGGGACGGGCAGGGGGCGCAGCAGGCGCGGCCGCACCAGCCCCACCTTGCGGCCCTGCTCGCGCATCTGGTCCACGGCGGACATCGCCTTGGTGGCGAAGGAGCCCAGCATCACGAACACCACCTCGGCGTCCTCGCTGCGGTAGCACTCGACGCTCTCGTGATGCCGGCCGAAGAGCTCGGCGAAGCGCCCGGCGATCTCGTCGTAGACCGGGCCCGCGTTCTCGGCCGCGCGCTGCATCTCGTAGCGGAAGTACGAGTACGGGCTGCCGCCCAGCACCGCCACCGCCTGGCTCACCGGGTGGCTCGCCCGGAACTCGATGCCCCGGGGATCGAAGGGGCCGACGAAGTCGGCCACCGCGCCGGCGTCCGGAATCTCCGCGGGCTCGCGCGTGAACGAGAGGTGGAAGCCGTCGAGGTTCACGATGGCGGGCAGCCGGACGCGCGGATCCTCGGCGAGCCGGTAGGCGAGGATCACGCTGTCGAGCACCTCCTGGACGGTCGCGCAGTGGATCTGCAGGAAGCCGGCGTCGCGCGCGGCCAGCACGTCGTTGTGATCCGGCTCGAGGGTGATGGGAGACGACAGACCACGCGAGACGTTCACCAGCACGAAGGGAGCCCGCCAGCCGGCCACGGTGAAGAGCATCTCCATTCCGTAGAGCAGCCCCTGGCTCGAGGTCGCCGTGAACACCCGGACGCCGGTGGCGGCGGCGGCACCGGCCGCCGTGATCATCGAGTGCTCGGAGTCCAGGGTGACCATGCGGGCGTCGAGCTCCCCCGCCTCGATCCAGCGTCCGAGGGTCTCGATGATCTCGGTCTGGGGGGTGATCGGGAACGCGGGCACGTAGTCGATCCCGGCCAGGCGCGCCCCCCAGGCCGCCGCCGCATTGCCGGTGAGAAGGCGTCGGTCGCTCATGCGGTCTCCTGGGCCGCCGCTTCGCTCTCGGGCACGGCGCGGATGGCGTGGGGCGGGCACACGGCCACGCACACCAGGCAGCCCTTGCAGTGGTCGTAGTCGATGCGGGGCGCGCCCTCGGCATCGACGTCGATGGCGCCGTCCGGGCAGAAGGTGCTGCAGATCCAGGCGCAGCGGTGACAGCGGTCGTGATCGATGACGGGCCGCATGGTGCGCCACAGCCCCGTCCGCACCTCGACGCTGGTCACGCCCGCGTGGATGTCCGGGGCGGAGATGCTCGCGGGCTCGAAGGGCAGGTCCACCCAGTCCGGCCCCGCCGCCGGAAGCTCCGCCTCGGGACCCTCGTGGACGCAGCCCTCGTAGGGCGCGAACCGGTCCCAGGCCGCCCGTGCCGAGCGCACGTTGTCGAGGACGACCGCCTCGCCGAAGGCCGCGAGCTCTTCGCGCAGGGCCTGCTCGAGGGACGGCCAGCGCACGGCGCCGGTCAGACGCGCGGCGGTGGCGGCCTCGGCGCTTCCCACGAAGCGCCCGACGCCGGTCTCTTCCGCTTCGCCTTCCGCTTCGCCGCCGGCGGCGAGCACGAAGATCGGGCCTTCGAGGCGCAGGCGCTCGCGCCACGCCTCCGGGCTCGTGTGGCTGGCGAGGACCAGCACCGTGTGCGGGCCGAAGCCCTGGAGCACGCCCGCCGCCGCCACGGTGAGCAGCGTGTCGTCCGCCACCAGGACGAGATCGGGCGCCCGGATCGGACCGCGCTCGTGGATGGGGCGGCGCGAGGCGCGCACCATCGCGAAGATGGGCGCGCCTCGGCGCTCGGCGCCGTAGCGCGGCGCATCCTGCACCTCGAAGCCTTCCGCGAAGAACGCCGACCCGAGCACGCGCCCGGCCGTCTTCATGCCCTGGCCGCCGCGACCGTGGAGGCGGATGCGGTACACCGTGTGCTCCTCAGTGCGCCCAGCGCCGATAGCGTCGAGCCTTCTCGATGCGAGACCGCGCCAGGGCGATGGCGGCTTCCCGCGGCATCACACCATCCTCGCGCGTCCGCCGCAGCACCTCCTCGGTGTTGTGGCGCACCTTGTCCTCGATGGTCTCCATGGCGACCTTCTGGCTCGAGCCCGCCAGCTCCATGGCGGCGCAGATGACGCCGCCGGCGTTGGCGATGAAGTCGGGCACGCACAGCACGCCCCGGTCGTGGAGCCGGCGCTCGGCGCCCGCCGTCATCGGGATGTTCGCGCCCGGCACCACCAGCTTGGCGTCGAGGCGGTCGACGTTGCCCTCGTGGATGACGTCCGGACGGGCGGCCGGAATCCAGATCTCGCAGGGCACCGCGACGAGCGCCTCCGCGTCGATCACGCGACCCGCACCGTGGTCGCCCACGCTCTTGCCCGCGCGCTTGAGCGCGGCCAGGGCCTCGACGTCGAGGCCCTGCTCGTCCTCGACGGCACCGCGGGAGTCCGCCACGGCGACGATGCGCGCTCCGCGTGCGGCCAGGAAGCGCGCGGCGTGGATGCCCACGGAGCCGAACCCCTGGACGACGACCCTGGCGCCGGCGAGCGGGACGTCTCGATCCGCCGCGGCCACCTCGGCGGCGGCGGCCAGCCCCCAGCCCGTGGCACCGATCTCGTCGAGCGGAATGCCGCCGATCTCGCGCGGCAGTCCGACGCTGCGGCCGATCTCGTCGCGCACCCAGGCCATGCAGGTCTCGTCGGTGCCCATGTCGGGGCCGAAGACGTAGTCGCGGCAGTCGCCGAGCGCGCAGGCCATGGCGCGCACCAGGCGCTCCTTCTCCTCGACGGGCATCTTCGGGTCGCCGTAGAGCACCGACTTGCCGCCGCCGTGGGGCAGTCCGGCGGCTGCGTTCTTGAACGTCATGGAGCGCGCCAGCCGAAAGCACTCCTCGGTGGTCACGTCGGGCGCCATGCGCAGGCCCCCGATGGACACACCCAGGGCCACGTTGTCCACCACCAGGGTGCAGCGAAGCCCGACGGCGGGCTCATGGACGTGGATCACGCGCGCGGGACCCAGGTCGTCGGCGAATCGGAACGCGTCGTCCAACAGCTTGCCCCCTCGTATGCCCGGCCTCGCCTGGCTGTTCCTGTCGATTCGGACCGCAGGCGTCATGAAGACCCGGTGCAATCGCCATGCCGCGGGCTACGGGGTGGCGTGGGCGGCTGCGCGGGCCGGGGGCCGTGGGGCGGTCGTGCGCGCCCCAGGCGTGGGGCGGAGCGCCCCTGGCTCCCATGCGCGGCTCTTCGATGGGTGCGGATCGAGGCGTGGAATCAGGCGGCGGCCTGGGAGGCTCGGCGCCCGGCGAGGGCCAGCAGGCCGAGGCCGATCAGCAGCCCGGTCGAGGGCTCGGGGACGGACGGCGGGGGCAGGGGCCCGCTGCCCGGCGTGGGCGTGGTCGAGGTGGTCCAGTTGCCGCTCGCGTCCCGTGCCGCCGTCTGGCCCGCTGCGCCGATGGTGGCGTCCACGGCGCCGGCGGTGCCGGTCTCGTCGATCAGGCCGTTGATGTTGAACCCGAACCCGGTGGCGTAGATCAGGGCGTCGATGGGCGTGGCGCCGCCGATGGAGGCGGCGGGTACGTCGAAGAGCGCGACGCCGTCGGCGAAGATGAAGCCGTCCTCGAGGTCGGGATTGAAGTCGAGCGGGCTCGAGGGACCGCCGATCACGAAGTAGGCGCCCGGGTCCAGCAGGCTGCCCGGAGCCACCAGGCTGAGGGGATCGAGATCGAGGGTGCCCGTCGTGTAGTCGGCGCCGCCCCAGCCCAGGCTGTAGTCGGCGAGGTCGATCGTCGCGCTGCCGTCGTTGTACAGCTCCACCCACTCGAGGCCGTCGTCGGAGCCGAACTGGTTCGGGTTGAACATCACCTCGGTGATTATCAGCGGCCGGGCGACCGACGGCGCGAGCAGGAGCAGCAACGCGACGAGAGCGGCGCGCAGGGCGGCCGAAGTCCGACCGCCGCGCTCGAAGCCCTCGTGTGTGCGAGTGTGATCCATCTCGCATTACACATCGGGTCGCTACGAGTGGGGCTTGAATCCCGTAGGCTCACCGCATCGGCAGCCATCCGGCAGCTGGATCCGCAACCGGCCGCGCAGGCGTGCGTTCAGACCTTCTTGCGCTTCACACGCAAGAGGCCCTCCTGGGCGATGGTGGCCACGTGGGTGCCGTCCGGGTGGAAGACCGGGCCCGTCGCGAGGCCGCGGCTTCCGATCATGCCGTGCCCGGTCATGTCGAGCAGCACCCAGTCGTCGGCGCGCGCCGGACGGTGGAACCACATGGCGTGATCGAGGCTCGCCCCCATCAGCTCCTCACTGTCGTCGGGGTGCGAGCGGTGCACCGCGCCCATCGGGTTCACGTCCGACAGATAGGCGAGCCCGCAGGCCTGCAGCCGCGGATCGTCGCCGAGCCGGTGCGGGAAGCGCGCCCACACCATGGAGCGGGGCGGTGCGGCCGGGGTCGGTACCTCGCAGCACTCGGCGCCCGCGTCCCAGTAGGGTGTGAGGTCGTCCGGCGCGGGCAGGCCCTTCTCGAGCTCGGCGGACTGGGTCTCCGGTCCGCTCTCGGTCACCTGGAACGAGCAGGCGAGGGTGAGGATGGCGCCGGCACTCTGGCGTGCGAGCACCCGCCGCGTCGTGAAGGAGCGCCCGTTGCGCACCCGGTCCACCTCGTAGCGAACCGGCTCGCCGTGCTCACCGCCCAGGATGAAGTAGGCGTGCAGCGAATGGACCGCATACTCGGGCCGAACGGTCTGCGTGGCGGCCCACAGGGCCTGGGCGATCACCAGGCCGCCGTAGATGCGACCCCACGAGTAGATGGGGCTCTCACCCACGTAGGTGTCGGGCCCATGGGGCTCGAGATCGAATACGTGCGTCAGATCCAACGGGTTCTGATCCATGCTGGGCGGGACTCTCTCTCTCTCTGCTCTTGTCTGTTGGGCTTTCTGCTCTATGTCTGTTGGGGATCGAGGGCCGGCGGGAGCCGGCGCGGGAGGGTAGCGGTCGCCGGGATGCCTCGCCGGGTGCGGGCGTACGGCGTCGAAAGGCCGGCACGAGTGCCTGGCGGGTCTGATACCCTCGGCTCGATGTGCGATTCGCTGGTGGCCACCGCCGCCCACACACGAGCCGGCACGACCCTGTTCGCCAAGAACAGCGACCGCAAGCGGGGCGAGTGCCAGCCGCTGCTGCAGTTTCGCGGCGGCCGTGCACCCGCGCGGCGCGTCGGTGGCGTGCACGCACGTGTCGATTCCCCAGGTGGCCGAGACCTATCGCGTGATGGGCCACTCGCCCTGGTGGGTCTGGGGCTTCGAGCACGGCGTCAACGAGCACGGGGTCGCCATCGGCAACCAGACGGTCTTCTCCAAGGAGCCCGTCGAGGAGGCGCCGGGGCTGATCGGCATGGATCTCGTTCGGCTCGGGCTCGAGCGCGGACGCAGCGCGCGCGAGTCGTTCGAGGTGATCGCCTCGCTGCTCGAGACCCACGGCCAGGGCGGCCCCGCCCTCGCCCCGGACGCCTCGGGCTACCACAACAGCTTCATGATCGCCGACCCCGAGGCGGCCTGGGTTCTCGAGACGTCCGGCCGGCGCTGGGCGGCCCGCTGTGTCGAGCTCGAGGCGCTCAGCAACCACTTGACGCTCGGAAGCGACTGGCGCATCGGCTCGCGCGATCTCGATTCCTTCGCGCGGCGCCAGGGCTGGTGGGACGAGAAGGGGCGGGTCGACGTGGCCGGCTGCTACCGGCATCCCCAGGTGCCCGGACGCATCTCCGAGGGGCGCCTGCGGCGTTCGCGCGAGCTGCTCGTCGGCCGGCGCGCGGCGAGATCGACGATCGTCTACCTGCAGCGCGTGCTGCGCGACCATCTCGACGGCGGCGACGCGCCGCCCGCCGGCGCCACGCCCGACGACGAGCGCTTCTTCACGCTGTGCATGCACAGCGAGCCCGTCGGGACCACCACCGCGAGCCTGGTCGCACCGCTTCCGGTCGATCGCACCAACGCGTGGCCCGTATGGGTCTCCTTCGCGACCCCGTGCACGGGCATCTTCCTTCCCGTCTACATCGCCGGCGTCATCCCCGACGTGCTCGCGCGGGACGGCGCGACGCCCGAGGCCGATTCGGCCTGGTGGGCGTTCCACGAGCTGCAGGAATCGGCCTCGCGCGACTTCGCGCGCTTCACGCCGGCGCTGCGTCGCGAGTGGCGCGCGCTCGAGGAGAAGCTCGACCTCGAGCGCTGTGCGGTGGAGTCCTCCGCGCGTCTCGCGGCGGTCACCGGAGACGCCGAGGAGGCGTGCCGACTGCTGACGGAGTTCATGGATCGCAGTGCACGCGAGGCGATGGGTCGCGCTTGCGAGCTGCGGGCCTGGATCGACGGGGCGTCGTCGTAGCGTCGGCTCTCGAGGCGCACGCGCCGGCCGCGACCACCCGGGGTCCCGCCCGTTACGCGCGACGCGCCTCTTCCCTGGCGGCGGGATGCTCGCGGCGGACCGGGCGCGCCGTGGCGAAGTAGTCGGCCCGATGCTCCCAGGGAACGCCGAGCGCGTTCAGGATGTGGCGCTTGGTGGCCTGTCGGCACGGCCGACCCTTCTCGATGGCATGGATGGTGCGCGTCGAGACCCCCGCCTTCTGGGCGAGATCGTTCTGGGTCCAGCCGAGGGCCTGCCGTGCAGCACGGATTCGATTCATGGGGGGCACCTGTCACGCAGTACAGCGAACGAGGCGCAAATGTTAGCGCCAAGGCGACCCGGAGCGAGGTAAATCCCGGCGTCCGTCGAGTCTGCTGTCCCGGGCTCGCAGGGGGCCCGAGCGGATCGCCGAGCCGGGCTCGGGGGCTACCCGCGGGAGGTCCGGGCCCGCCCAGGGGGCCGTCCGAGCCTCGGCCGCCCGCCCCTCAGCGGAAGCGTCCGTGGCTGGAGACGAAGGCATAGTCCGGCGGGAACGATTGGATCGTCATGATGGGGGCGACGCCCGGCCGCACCGATGGGGCCCACGAGCCGGCGGAAGCCGCCACGCAGAGCAGCACCAGGGCGCTCGCGACGCTCACCAGGGAGACCCGCCATCCCTGGGGGTGCGGCTGCCAGAGCCTGTCTTCGCTCCAGCGCGCCAGGGCCGCCAGCCGGGCGTAGGCGTTCGGGGTGTCGTCGATGGGGACGATGGCGGGCGGAATCCGGCGCAGGAGCGCCTCGGAGAGCTGAAGCTCGTACAGGCGCGTGCGGCATCGTGCACACGAGAGCGCATGGGCCCGCACCTCCACGGCGGTCCCGGGCGGCAGGCTGTCGTCGGGAAGCGCGGCCAGCAGCCGCGAAGCCTTCCAGTGCATCATCGGGGCGTCCTCCCCAGCTCCTGCAGCATGGGACGCATCCCCTGCTGCAGCTCCTCGCGTCCCCGGCGCAGCCAGGTGCCGACGGTGGCAGCCGGCAGGTCCTCCAGGTCGGCGATCTCGGCGTTGGTCATGCCGTGGACGATCCGCAGCACGAGCACGCGGCGGTGCTGGGGCCTGACCTGCAGCAGCGCCTTCGCGACGGCTGCCAGGATCTCCCCCTCGAGCACCTTGGACTCGGGCCCGGCCACCCGCGCCGAGCCCTCCGATCCGTAGAGGAGCTTCTGCTCGAGCAGGTTTCGCTCCGCGGCCTCCCGCCGCCGTTGGGAGCGAAGCACGTTCACCGATCCGTTGATGGCCGACCGGTACAGGTAGGTCCACAGGCTCGAGCGGCCCTCGTAGCCCGAGCGGCGCAGCCCCAGAAAGATCTTCTGGACGACGTCCTGGGCGTCGGCGTGGTTGCCCAGGATGCGCTGCGCCACGCTCTCGAGGCGAGCCGCATACCGGCGGTGGGCGATGCCGCACGCCGTCTCGACGTCTCCCTCGAGCCACAGGCGCTCCAGCTCGGCGTCCGACGGGCTCCGCGCGCTTCGCCGCGTCCACAGCCGCCGCGCCGATCCGATCCCCACTCGTGTCGTCTCCCCGCTCTCTCCAGCGACTTCCAGCTCTTCCCGGCTCGGGGCTCGCTGCGCGCCACCCGCAAGGTTCGACACCCGGGCGCGGCACACCGATTCGAAGACCAGCTTACGCGGAGCCGCCGAGGAAGCGGCAAGAAAAATGGAGCCCCTGGGGACGCGCTCGCACCGTCCGGCTCGATCCACGGGGATTCACGGGGAAGCGGGAGGAAGGTCGAATGGGGTGGGCGACGGGACTCGAACCCGCGACCACAGGGACCACAACCCTGTGCTCTACCGACTGAGCTACGCCCACCATTCGAAATCGAGTGCCGCGGACCGCGTACGGTCGCTACCGCGGGCGGCAGGATTCGGGCCGGGGAACCTATCCGCGGGCCATGGGGGTGTCAACGAGGCCCCCTTCCGGCTCCGGCGTCCCCCGGATCGACCGCGGCGGCCTGCTAACTTGCCCCGCGCGCTCCGGTAGCTCAGTCGGAAAGAGCGGCTGCCTTCTAAGCAGCGGGTCGGGGGTTCGAGTCCCTCCCGGGGCGCCACCTCTGCTCGCTTCCTCCCCCCGGACTCGGACGATCGGCGATCCTCGGATGCGATCCCTCCCCAAGCGATTCCTGGCCCGCGGGGGTGCATTCGGTCTCGGGCTGGCGGTGCTGCTCGCGGCCGGGCCCGGCTGCGACGGCCGTCCGGGTCCGCCGCGCGGGCTGGTGCTGGTGGTGGTGGACACCCTGCGCGCGGACCATCTCGGCGTCTACGGCTACCCGCGGCCCACGTCCCCCTCGCTCGACGCGCTGGCGGCGGATGCGGTGCTGTTTCGCGACGTCGCCAGCCCGGCACCCTGGACGCTTCCCTCGCTGGCCACGCTGATGACGTCGCTCTATCCGTCGGTGCACGGCGCCCACTCGCCCAGCAACCTGCAGGACCTGGACTGGTACTTCCGACCGAAGCAGTACCGGGCCTTCTCGAAGCTGCATCCTTCGCGCGTGACCCTGGCCGAGGTGCTCCGGGACGCGGGCTTCGCGACGTATGGGGCCGTGCAGGGCAGCTATCCCACCTCGGTCTTCGGCATGTCCCAGGGCTTCGGGACCTATCGCGAGAACGCGACCCCCGGCCTCCGGTTCGACCTGGAGGACGCGCTGGCCTGGCTCGACGAGACGAAGCCCGATCGCTTCTTCGTGTACCTGCACGTGCAGGAGGTGCACGCGCCCTACACGCCCATCGAGATCCGTCGGGGCGCGAAGCGCAAGCTCGACCCGGCGCGCATGTCCTACTACCGCGAGGCGGTGGCCGAGGAGCGCGGTCGCTTCCTGCAGCACGACTTCGACCCCGGCTACGACGGCCCGGTCGACGGCTCGCGCGCCAGCCTGCGGGCGCTCTCGCGCCCCGGCACGCGCGTCTCGCGCCGGGACGTGGAGCATCTGGTCGCGCTCTACGACCGGGGCATCGCCTACGTGGATCACTGGATCGGCGAGCTGGCGCGGGGGCTCGCGGATCGGCGACTGCTGGACGACACGGTGCTCGTCGTCACCGCCGACCACGGCGAGGAGTTCCTCGAGCACGGGCGCCTGGAGCACAGCTTCTCGTACTACGAGGAGATGCTGCACGTGCCGCTGGTGATCCGCGTGCCGGGGGAGGGGCGCGGGCGCGTGGTGGAGCCGACGGTGGGTCTCGTCGACGTGATGCCGACCCTGCTCGACGTGCTCGGGGTCGAGGCGCCGCCGGGCCTCGAAGGCCGCAGCCTGCGCGCCCTGTGGCGGGACGGCGGAGCGGCCCCGTCCGCCGAATCCGCGTACGTCGGTGAAGCCAGCTTCCACCGGGGCGACCTCGCGCTCCGCGGGCCGGGCTGGAAGTTCATCCAGGGCGCCGCCGCGCCGGGCCAGCCGCCCCGACAGGAGCTGTACGACCTCGTCACCGACCCCGGCGAGAGGCGCAACCGCTGCCCCGGCGAGCCCGCGCTCTGCCGGTCCCGGGAAGAGCAGCTGCGCGCGAGGATGGCGAGCCTGCGCGCGCGGGCGGAGGCGCTCGCAGCGCCCGAGCCGGCCACCCTCGACGACGACACCCGCGAATCGCTCCGGGCGCTGGGCTATCTCGACGGTTCGGACGAGGGGGACGAGGGGGACGAGGCGGACGGGTCGGCACCGCCCGGGCTCGAGTGACGACGCGGCCGGGCTACCAGCGGCGCGTGTTCCGTCCCTTGCGTCCCGGGGAGGCGGCGCCGTGGGTGAGCTCGAGGGCCCGCTCGGCCACGGCGCGCGCGGCGGCGTCCAGGTCTTCGTAGGACTCTTCGGCGAGCTCCTGACGCGCGGCCCGGAAGTCGTCGGGCCGGAACGACGTGGCCACCCGGGGTCGCAGCGCGAAGACTTGACCCATGTTGACGTCGAGCGAGGAGGGACCCGAGCGACCGGCCCCTCCGGACTTCTTCTCGGCGGCGGCCGGAGTGGACTGCGTCTGGGCGCCCGGAGCGAGCTTCGTCTGGGCGGCCAGAGCCGGCTTCGTCTCGGCGGCCGCAGCCGTGGCCTTCTTCGCGGCCGTCTTCTTCGCCGGGGGCTTCTTCGGGGCGGCCTTCTTCGTGGCGGCCTTCTTCGGGGTGGCCTTCTTCGGGGTGGCCTTCGGGTGGCCTTCTTCGGGGTGGCCTTCTTCGAAGCCGTCTTCTTCGCCGGGGCCTTCTTCGCGACGGGCTTGCTGGCGGCGGCCTTCTTCTTCGCCGGGGCCGACTTCGACGCGCTCTTCGGCTTCGACTTCGAGGCCCCGGACTTCGAGGCCGGCGCCTTGCTCGACTTCTTCTTGGCCGTCATGGCCGGGAGCTTAGCGGGTGTCCCCGCGACTGCGAGCGGGGACCCGGACGGTTGGCGCGCGGGCCGGCGGTGGCTGCGTCGACCGCTTCGCCCGTGAGGTAGAGATTCAGGAGCGAGGTCACCTCCCGGGCCAGCGGCTCGCCGAACTGCTCGTCGCTGGCATTCGAAGCGATGCCCTCGGCGGTGCTCACGACGATGAACGCGGCCAGGTCGAGGTCTTCGACCCGCAGCTCCCGGCAGCGTGCCTCGAGCAGCTGCCGGACGAACTCGATCACCTGCTTCCGGGCCGCGATCAGCCGGCGTCGAAAGGTCGACCCGGGCACCTCCTCGAGCGCCCGCAGGAAGCCGGGGCCGCGACCGAGGGCGCCCATCGCCAGCCGGAGGATCCGTTCGAGGGTGACGGCGAGCGGTGCGTCTGGCTCGATGGCGTCGCTTCGGATCGCGGTGACGATCGCCTCGATCTGCCGTTGGATCAGGGCGTCGAAGACGGCCTCCTTGTCGGCGAAGTACTCGTAGAGCGTGCCGACGCTCACGCCGGCCGCCTCGGCGATGCGGTTGGTCGTGGCGGCCGCGTAGCCCCGCCGCTGGAGAACCCGAGCCGAAGCTTCGAGCAGGGCGTCCACGGTCTTCCGGGAGCGCGCCTGCTTCGCCTTTCGCCGCGGCGGGTTGGGGCGCTTCCTGGGCATGCGTCGGGGCCTCCGGAAACCCGAGTTGAAAAGAACCGAGTAATCCTTCAACTTTTAGCGGGTCCCGAGGAAGCACGCACCCGACCCGGCAACGCCGGGGAAGACGAAGGGAGAGCCGATGGCCGCGACTCCGTACCGCTACACCGCAGAGCCCACCCGAAATCCCCTGCGCTACCTCAGGGCTGTGTGGCGGCTCGTGCTGAGGGATCCCGAGACCACGACGCCCGAGGCAGCCATCGTCGAAATCGGCTTCGCGAGGTCGAAGCTCGGTCGTCGCTTCGCCCGCTGGCAGGAGACCGCGGACCATCTGCGTCGCGACCCCCGTACCGCGGCGGCCCTCCAGGCGCGCAGGCCCTTCGGTCCGATCCGGCTCGAGCAGCTCGAAACGCTCCCGCCGGGAACACTGGGGCGTGTCTTCGCGGACCACTGCCGCTCGCGCGAGATCGACCCGAATCTCGTCCACGTCCCGCCGAGCGACGAGATTGGCTGGATCCTGAATCACATGTACCAGACCCACGACGTCTGGCACGTCGTCACGGGATGGGGCAACGACCTGCCGGGTGAGGTCGGGCTCGGCGCCTTCTACGCGGCACAGCTCGGCAACCCGGCCTTCTTCGGCTACATGGTCGCGCTGGTCCTCCTGAACGTCGTCCGGCGCCGGGCCGATCTTGGCGCGGTGTTCGGCGCCTTCAGCGCCGGCTATCAGAGCGGCCAGCGAACTCAGCCCCTCTTCGGCGTCCACTGGGACGAGCTCTGGAACGTGCCCATCGAGGAGCTGCGCAGCCGCTTCGAGATCGACCGCAGCACCATCGTCGGCGAGGGAGTCGGGGTCGCCGCCTAGCGGGGTGCCGAAGAGCCCTTCATGGGCTCAGGTCGTTCGGCGCGCCAGCACCGTCACGCGGTCGCGTCGGGCGTGGGCGCCAAAGACGCCCGGGAGGAGACCGGCGCGCACCATGCCCCGACGCAGACGCCCGGGCAGGGAGCGGGGCCCCCAGCGGAGCGCGAAGCGGTCGAACCCCGCCTCGCGCAGCAGGGCGAGCAGGGCCGCCGGGTTCGGGGCGAACCAGTTGGTGGAGTCTCCTTCCAGCTCGTCGTTCGGGTAGAAGGCGACCGACGGCTCGCGGCGGTCGATGTGGTCGACGGCGGTCTCCACGACGAGCACCTCGCCGGTCACGCTCGCCACCCGGGCGAGCGCCGTCTTCGCGTCGCGCAGGTGGTAGAGCACGCCGAGGAAGAGCACCACGTCGAAGACGCCGACGCGCTCCGGGGACAGGTCGAAGACGTCGATCTCGAGGGCCTCGACCTTCGAGGCCAGCACCTGGTGCGCCAGGCGGAAGCCCGCGTCACTGCCGCGGCCGGGACCGTTCCAGCACCAGGAGTCCGTCGCCAGCACCCGGGCGGCGCCGCGCCGCTCGGCCTCGAACGAGAACCAGCCGTCCCAGGCGCCCACGTCGAGCACGGTCCGGTCGCGGCAGTCGGGCCAGGGCAGGGCGCGCTGCCTGGCGGCCGAGCCCGGCGGCGCGGGGGTCACGATGCCGCGCCCGAGGTCGATGGCGTGATGCCAGTGGATGGCGTCGACCTGGCGTTGCAGCTCGTCGGTCTCCACCTCAGTGGATACGCGGGATCTGGCCGTGGAGCTGGCCGACGAGCTTGCGGATCGCCTCGTTGCCTTCGCCCTCGGGATCGAGCTCGAGGTAGCGCTCGAGATCGTCGAGCGCGAGGCGCGTGCAGGCGAGCTGGTGGTAGAAGAGGCCGCGGTCGCGCAGCTCGATGGGCGAGCCGGGCACCAGCAGCAGCGCCCGGTCGCAGCAGCCCAGGGCGGCCTCGAAGTCCCTTCGACCCGCATGGATCGCCTTCAGGTTGGACAGCATGCGGAGCAGGATCTGCTTGTGGCTCGCGGGCGCGAGGTGCTCGGCGGTGAGCTCGGCGTCGGCACCGACGCTCGCGCGCAGGCGCGTCTCGCACTCCCGGTGCGAGGCCACCCGTCCCTCGAAGGCGTCGACCACGATGGGCTCGCTGCCGACGCGCGCCAGGAAGTGGCCCGGGAAGTTGATACCCGCCGCGTCGAGGCCGACGCGCCGCGCCACCTCGACGTAGACCACGCAGAGCGAGATGGGGATGCCGGTCTTCCGGTCGAGCACCTCGTTCAGGAAGCTGTTGCGCGGGTCGTAGTACTGGTCGCGATTGCCGTGGAAGCCGTGGACGCCGAAGAGCTCGCGGTTGAGTCGCTCCACCCGGGCCGCCACGCCTTCGGCGCCGGCCAGCGCGGGGTGGATGGCCTCTGCCAGCCGGTCGAGTCGCGCCAGGTACGCGGCCACGTCGAGGTCGGGACAGCTCTCGGCGGCGATCCAGAGCGCGGCCTCGCCGAGGTCGATGCGGACGTCCGGGGTGGTGGCGATCTCGGCGAAGCGGCGCCGTGCCAGGCTCGCTCCGCGCAGGTCGGCGTCGAGGCTCATCGCGTCAGTCCCGGGAGGCCGGCGTCAGCCGGACCGTGGTGCGCGCGTCACCGCGCAGCACGACGATCTCCACGGGCTCCCCCACCTTCAGCAGGTCGAGCGCGTACGTGTAGTCGTAGATGTTCTCGACCTTGTGGCCGTCGACCTCGATCACGAGATCGCCCGCCTGCAGGCCGGCCTCCGCGGCCGGACCGCCGGCCGCCACCCCCGAGAGCTTGAGGCCGGGACGGTCGTCGCCGTTCGTGTAGTCGGGGATCGTTCCGAGGTAGACGCGCAGGCCGGCGCGCGGCATGCCGTGGGCCGGCGCGGCGGTCGCCACGTACACGGGCGCCTGCTCGTCCGAGGCGAGATCGGCGGCGATGTTCGCGACGAGAAGCGCGATGTCGGCCATGCCCTCGTAGTCGAGCAGCTCGGGACGGTCGCGGGGGGTGTGGTACTCCTCGTGCGAGCCCGTGAAGGCCGAGAGGATCGGCACCCGCTTCAGGTAGAAGGTGGTGGCGTCGGTCGGGAGATAGCTGTCGTCGATCGCCGCCACGGGCAGGTCGATGGGGACGTTCCGCTGCTCGATCTCGCTGCGCCACACCGGGCTCGAGTCGATTCCCAGCAGCGAGACGTGCTCGCGCAGGCGTCCCACCATGTCCATGTTGAGGTAGGCGGCCACCCGGGAGGAGAGGTCGGGGGTGCCGTGTGAATCTCCGCCATGGTCGGGCCCCCGGGCGCCCTTCTCCACGGCGGCCAGCTCCCGATCCGCCCAGGCCTCGGAGCCCAGCAGTCCCAGCTCCTCGCCCGACCAGGCGGCGAAGACGATGTCGCGCTCGTTCGCCAGGCGTCCTTCGGCCTGCTGGCTCGCCAGGTAGCCCGCCGCCTCGAGCAGCGCGGCCACCCCCGACGCGTTGTCGTCGGCGCCGGGGTGGATGCGGCCGCGTTCGTCTTCGCGGGCCAGGGAGCTCGCGGCCTCGCCGTGGCCCAGGTGGTCCACGTGGGCGCCCACCAGGACGACGGGCTTCGCCGGGACGTCCTCGCCGGCGGGCGCGGAGCTCGCGACCGCGGGCAGGCGCGCCAGCACGTTGCGTCCCTTCTTGCGCTGCTGCTGGATGTCGATGCGTCCTTCCAGGCGGACCCCTTCGAGCACGAATCCGGGCATCTCGATGCCGCGGTCGAGGGCGGCCTGCAGGTCGGCGAGGTCGTGGGGCGAGCCCGCGCGGATCAGTGCGTCCGCCGCGTCGTCGCTCAGGCTCGCCACGGCGATGCTCGTGCCCGACTGGGTGGCGTCGAAGCGCAGCCCCACGAGCTGCTCGCGCACCTTCGAGTGCGGCCCGCTCGCGAAGAGGATGCCGCGGGCGCCCCGGTCCCGGGCCACCATCGCCTTGTAGCGAAGGCTGCTGTGACGGTTCAGTCGCCGCCGCGCCGCCTCGTCGAGTCCCTCGGGCAGGTAGCGGAGCGCCATCACCCAGCGGTTCGAGACGTCCAGGTCGGCGTAGTCGTCGACGGCCGGGCTGCCGTCGCCCGCCGGCGCCACGAGGCCGTAGCCCGCGAAGACCACCTCGGCGCTCTCGACCTCGCCCACCCGCGAGAACGTGAGAGGCCGCCAGTCACGGTCGAGGACCAGGTCGCGCGCGGTGGCCTCCCCGTCGATCTGCGCCTGCAGGTGGTTGCTGGGACCCAGGGAGACCCCGGCCGTGAAGCCGAACTCCTGGAAGTAGGTGCCGCCGTCGCCGGCGGGCTCGAGCCCGAGCGCCCGGAACACCCGCGCCACGTAGCTCGTCGCGATGCGCTCGCCCGGCGTGCCCGCGAGCCGGCCGTCGGCGGCGTCGGAGGCGAGCGCGTCGACGAAGGCGCGCAGCTCGCGCGGCTGGATCTCGCTCGAGAGCCGGGACGGGACGGGAAGCAGCGGCCCCACGTCGTGGAAGCTCTGGGACGCGAGCCCCAGCCGGCGGCGCGCCAGCTCGTCGTTCCAGCTGGCGCGGTAGAGCTGCGAATCGCCGTGGGGCGGCTTGCGGGTGTAGACCAGCGAATCGCCGTCGGGCGCGAACACCGGCAGGCCGTCGAAGCCGTCCTGCTGGGTCACGCGAACCGGCGGCGACTGCGCCCTCCGCGTCGACGATGTAGAGCTCGAAGTTCTCGAACCCCTGGAGGTTCGTGGAGAAGATCACGTAGTCGCCCGACGGGTGATAGAAGGGCGCCCAGGACATAGCGCCGAGATGGGTCAGCTGCTTCACGTCGCTGCCGTCGGTCTTCATGGTGAAGATCTCGGCGTGCGCCGCCGTCCTCGTCGAAGCGGCGGAACACGATGCGCTTTCCGTCCGGGCTGAAGAAGGGACCCCCGTCGTAGCCCCGTGTCTCGGTCAGCCGCCGCACCGAGCCGCCGCGCGCATCCATGGTGTAGATGTCGACGAAGCGCGAAGGGTCGAGGGCGGCGGCGGCGCGGTCCTCGGAGGAGAGGTCTGCCGCGAAGCCCCCGTCCGGGGCGTAGATGTGGCGGTTCGAGGAGAACACGATCGTGCGCCCGTCGGGCGACCAGGAGGCTTCCGCGTCGTAGCCGGGCGTGGCGGTGAGCTGCACCGGGGTGTCGTGTCCCAGGGGCACGCGCACGCTGAAGATGTCGTAGTGCGGGTCGTAGTCCCACGCGTAACGCCGCTCCTCGCCGTGGGCCCGGCGCGCGAGCTCCTCGGCCTGGAGGCGCGCGCTCTCGGGGTCGAGGTGGGTGGACGAGAAGAGCAGTCGCGTGCCGCTCGGATGGATCCAGCCGCAGGTGGTCTTGCCCCGCCCCGGCGACGCCCGCTCGACCCGGCCCGTCTCCAGGTCCATCAGGTAGATCTGGTAGAAGGGGTTGCCGGCCTCGCGCTCGCTCTGGAACACCAGCATCGAGCCGTCCTGGCTGAAGTAGCCCTCGCCGCTGCGGCGTCCCTCGAAGGTGAGCTGCCGGGGCGGGCCCAGGATGGCGGCCGGCTCGGCCTCCGGCGCGGGGGCGGGCGGGGCCTGCCGGGCCGGTCCGCCCGCGCATGCCAGCAGCAGCGACCCGGCGAGCAGCGCGAGAAGCGCAGATCGCGCCGGTCGGGAGGCTCCCGGGACGTCGTGGGGCAGGCGGCTCTGCATCGGGGTCGGCGGGCCTTTCCAGGGGGAGCGCGAGTGTCGCCGACGCCTTCCCCAGCCGCAAAGCGGACGACGACCGTCCCGCGGGGGATCGAGGCCCGCGATGCAGCCCGATTGCTGCACTGCCGTGGCGGGCTTGCGGAGCGCCCGCTCCGGGACCCCCGCCCAGGCCGGTCTCGCGGGCGCCACGCCCGGCACGCTGCTTGCTCTGCAGGTGGGAAGACAGGTGGGAGGACAGGTCGGAGGACAGGTCGGAGAGGAGTCGGAGGAGATCGGGGCGCGGGGCCGGGTACGCGAGAGGGGACGAGGACGACGGCCATGCGCCACGCGAGCTACGGCCAAGCGAGCGACCAAGCGAGCCACGAGAGGAGAATGCCCATGGGGTACGAGTACGAGATGGAGCGAGAGTACGGGGGCTACGGCGTTCAGCGCGCGCCGAGCCCGGGCATCGCGGCGGTGCTGTCGGTGCTGATCCCCGGCCTGGGGCAGCTGTACGCAGGCCGGCTGCTCGCCGGCGCGCTCTGGTTCCTGGGCACCTGCTTCGCGTACTCGGCGGTGCTCCTGCCCGGCTTCCTCGTCCACGCCGTCTGCGTCTGGTCGGCCTACAAGAGCGCGCTGTACTGGCGGCGCTACGACTGAGCGCCTCGTCGGGCTAAGCTGGGTCCCCCCGCGAGCCTGCGGGGAGGAAGCGAGTCATGCCCCAGCGCACCGATGATCTCCGAATCGAGAACCTCCGCCCCCTGCTGCCGCCGGGGATCCTGATGGAGGAGAACCCCGCCAGCGAGCAGGACACGGCGGTGGTCGTGCGCGGGCGGGAGGACGTGATCCGTATCCTGCGGGGCCAGGACGACCGCCTGCTGGTGGTGGTGGGTCCCTGCTCGATCCACGATCCCGAGGCCGCCCTCGAGTACGCGCAGCGGCTCGCGCGGGAGGCCGAGCGCTACCGGGACGACCTGTGCATCGTGATGCGCGTCTACTTCGAGAAGCCGCGGACCACCGTCGGCTGGAAGGGACTCATCAACGATCCCCGTCTCGACGGCAGCTTCGCGATCAACGAAGGGCTGCGAACGGCCCGTCGCTTCCTGCTCGACGTGCTCGATCTCGGGCTGCCGGCCGGCAGCGAGTTCCTCGACCCCATCACCCCCCAGTTCATCGCCGATCTCATCTCGTGGGGCGCCATCGGCGCGCGCACCTCCGAGAGCCAGGTGCACCGTGAGCTCGCCTCGGGCCTGTCCATGCCCGTGGGCTTCAAGAACGGCACCGACGGCACCGTGCAGGTCGCCATCGACGCCATCTGCTCGGCGCGGAACCCGCACCACTTCCTGTCCGTCACGAAGCAGGGCGTGGCGGCGATCGTCGCCACCATGGGCAACGAGGACTGCCACGTCATCCTGCGCGGCGGCAGCAGCGGACCGAACTACGACCGGGCCTCGGTCGAGCGGGTGTGCGACGCCCTGGAGCGGGCGCTGCTTCCCCGCAAGCTGATGATCGACTGCAGCCACGCGAACAGCGGCAAGAAGCACGACGTGCAGCCCGAGGTGGTGAAGGACGTGGCGGCACAGGTCGCCGACGGCAGCCGCGAGATCTTCGGCGTGATGCTCGAGAGCTTCCTGCTGGACGGCCGCCAGGACCACTCCCAGGATTCCGGCGCCGAAGGCCTGGTGTACGGCCAGAGCATCACCGACGCCTGCATGAGCTGGGAACGAACGCTGCCCGTGCTGGCGGAGCTGGCCGACGCCGTGCGCAAGCGGCGCGGCTGAACCGCGCACTTCCTTCGAAGCCGTCCGGGACACCGGCGACACCCGAGAAGAGGAGCCCCCCATGCCCGAGTACTGCCAGGTCGACCGCGATGGGCGCATCCTGACCGTCACCCTGAATCGTCCCGAGCTGCTGAACGCCCTGCATCCGCCGGCCAACGCGGAGCTGGGCGAGGTCTTCGACGAGTTCGCCGCAGATCCCGAGCTGTGGGTCGCGATCATCACCGGCGCGGGTCGAGGCTTCTGCGCGGGCAACGACCTCAAGTACCAGGCCGAGGGCAAGATGAAGGGCGGGGTGACGGTGCCGCCCCGCGGCTTCGGCGGGCCTCACCGCCCGCTACGACTGCGACAAGCCGGTGATCGCCGCGGTGAACGGCGTGGCCATGGGCGGGGGCTTCGAGATCGCGCTGGCCTGCGACCTCATCATCGCCTCCGAGGACGCGAAGTTCGCGCTGCCCGAGCCGCGCGTCGGCCTGGCGGCCCTGGCCGGCGGCATCCATCGCCTGCCGCGACAGATTCCGCTGAAGCACGCCATGGGCATGATGCTGACCGGACGCCGGGTCTCCGCCGAAGAGGGCCACGCTCTGGGCTTCGTCAACGAGGTGGTGCCCGCCGCCGAGCTGATGGCCACGGCGCGGCGCTGGGCGGAGCAGATCTGCGAGTGCGCGCCGCTCTCGGTGCGGGCCACCAAGCAGGCCGCCATGCAGGGCCTCGCCCACGGCACCATCGAGGAGGCCATGGCGGTGCGCTACGAGGGCATCCACGCGATGATCAAGAGCGAGGACTTCGTCGAGGGACCCCGCGCCTTCGCGGAGAAGCGGAAGCCCGCCTGGAAGGGGCGATAGGCTCGAAGGCGGCCCGCGCGATTCGCTTCCTGCGCCCTCCACCGTCTCCACCGCGCGACCGTCGTTCCGGGGTTCCCTTCGATGAAGACCTGGCTGCAGCAGACGTTCGCGGCCCTCTCCGAGCGCAACTTCCGGGTGCTGTGGCTGGGAACGTTCCTCGCGTTCATGGCCTTCTTCATGTCGACGGTGGTCCAGAGCGTTGTCGCCTTCGGGCTCACCGGCAACAACTCGGCCGTGGGCTTCGTGGTCTTCGGCCAGGGCCTCGCGATGTTCTCTCTCGGCCCGCTCGGCGGGGCGCTGGCCGATCGCCTGCCGAAGCGGCGGGTGATCGCCAGCTGTCAGCTCGTCACGACCACGGTCTTCCTGGCGCTGGCCTTCCTGATGGCCACCCACCGAATCCAGGTCGCATTCCTGGCGGCGGGCTCGTTCGTGATGGGCGCCACCTTCGCGTTCCTGGGGCCCACCCGGCAGGCCTTCGTGGTGGAGCTGGTCCAGCCGTCCCGGCGCGGCAACGCCATCGCCCTCTCGCAGGTGGCGAACAACGCGTCGCGGGCCCTGGGCCCGGCGATCGCCGGGGTGCTGCTCGCCTGGAGCGTCACCGGCGCCACGGGCGCCTACCTGACGATGGGAGGACTCTACAGCCTCGCCGTCGTGACGGTGCTGCAGCTTCCGTCTTCGCCGGTGCGCGCGAACGCCCACGAGACGCGCGTCCTGCAGGACGTGACCGCCGGCCTGCGCTACGTGCGCGACCAGCCGCGGCTGCGGGTGCTGGTGCTGCTCTTCATGGGGGTGGTGATGCTCGGCATGCCGCACATCACCCTGCTGCCCGGCCTCGTGGAGAATCAGCTGGGACACCCGGCGGAGTCGATCAGCCTGCTCTTCGGCCTGTCGGCGCTGGCGGCCCTCGCCTCGAGCCTGTGGGTCGCGCGCCTTGCGGACTCGCCGGCAGCGGTCTCGATCTTCGTCGCCATGGGGGTGGGCTTCGGCCTCTCGCTGCTGGTGCTGGCCTGGGTGCCGACCTTCGAGGCGGCCATCGCGGCCATGCTGCTGATCGGCGCGACCACCGGCGCCTTCCAGACCCTCTCGGGCGCCGTGGTGATCCGCGAGACCGAGCCCTTCTACGCGGGTCGCGTGATGTCGCTCGTCATGATGGCATTCGGCGGCTTCGGTCTGATGGGGCTGCCGGTGGGGCTGCTGGGCGACGTCCTCGGCGAGCGCGTAACCCTGAGCCTGCTCGGCGTGGCCGTCTGCGGGGTGGTCGCCGTGCTACGCCTGGCCCTGGCGCGGACCACCCCGAGCGTACCGAGCGAAGCCCCGGGCGGTCTCTGAGGCCGAAGCCCCGGGCGGTCTCTGAGGCCGAAGCCCCGAGATCCTGCGCGCTCAGTCGGCCGGGATCTCGCCCGCCGGGATCTCCTTGGAGATGGCGGCCTCGATGACCGCGAGGCCCTCCTGCAGCTCGGACCACTCGATCACCAGGGGCGGCGCCAGCCGCAGCACCTTCTCGCCGGCGGTGATCACGAGTACGCCCTGCTCGCGACAGCGGGCAACCACCGGCGCCGCGGGCTGGGTCAGCTCCACGCCTCGCAGCAGGCCGACGCCTCGTGTGTCGGTGACCCGCTCCGGCCCCAGGCGCGACGCCATGGCGGCGAGCTCTTCCCGCAGCCGCTCGCCCATGCTGCGGCCGTGGGCGAGGACGCCCTCTTCGAGGAGCGTGTCCAGCACCGCGCACGCACAGGCGCAGGCGAGGGGGTTGCCGCCGAACGTCGAGCCGTGGCTGCCGGGCACCAGCGCACCCGCCACCCGCTCGGTCGCCAGCATGGCGCCGATGGGGATGCCGCCGCCCAGGGCCTTGGCGAGGGTCATCACGTCGGGGGTCACGCCGTGTGGCTCGTGGGCGAAGAGCGTTCCCGTGCGGCCCATGCCCGTCTGCACCTCGTCGAAGATCAGCAGACAGCCGTTCTCGTCGGCCAGCTCGCGAAGGCCGCGCAGGAAGCCCTCGGGCGCGGGCCGCACGCCGCCCTCGCCCTGGACCGGCTCCACCAGGATGGCCGCGGTGTTCGCGCCGAGCAGCGCCTTCGTGGCGGCCAGGTCTCCGTAGGCGGCGTGGTGGATGCCGGGCACCAGGGGCTCGAAGCCCTTCCAGTAGGCGGGCGTGCCGGTGGCGCTCACGGTGAACAAGCGTGCGGCCGTGGAAGCCGCCGTGGAAGGCGACGATCTCGAAGCGGTCGTCGCCGCGGCTCCGATGCCAGCGGCGCGCCAGCTTGAGGGCTGCCTCGTTGGCCTCGGCGCCCGAGTTGCAGAAGAAGACGCGGTCGGCGAACGAGTGGAGCACCAGCCGCTCCGCCAGCTCGATGGGCGGGCGCGTCGTGTAGATGTTCGAGACGTGCCATACGTGCCGGGCCTGCTCGTCGAGCGCGCGCAGCAGCGCAGGATGGCAGTGGCCGAGCACCGTCGTGGCGATGCCGCCCGAGAGATCGAGGTAGCGGTTTCCGTCGGCGTCCTCGATCCGGCAGCCGCGCCCCGTGACCAGGGTGATCGGCTGGGGCCGGTAGTTGCCGACGAGGACCGCGCGGGCGCGCGCGGCCAGGGATTCGTTGGTGTCGCTGCTCATCGGGGGACCCCTCGCTGCGAAGCCGGGCGGGAGACGGGAGTCGCTGAGGATAGTCGTCCGGGGCCGCGCTCCCCAGGGGCCCTCGCCGGTTGCCGCGGCGTCGGGGACTCGCGGGACACGCCCGTGGATCCGAAGGACCCGCCGGTCAGCGCAAGCGGTGCAGGGCGAGGTGCGGCCGCACCCGCTGGCGCTTTCCCTTGACGAAGACCTCGGGCAGGGCCTGGCACGCGAAGCGGCTACGGACGTGCTCCCAGGTGGCGTGGCCGATCACCACCTGCCCGGGTCGGGCGACCGCGGATTCCAGGCGGCTGGCCGTGTTCACCACGTCGCCGATCACCGTGTAGTCCTTGCGCTCGGGGCAACCGATGTCGCCCACGACGACGGGTCCCGAGTTGATGCCGATGCGCATGGCGATCTCGCGGTGCGCGTCGGACTCGCTGTTGAGCTCGGCGAGGCGCTCCTGCATGCGCAGCGCGCACTCGACGGCCCGCGCCGCGTGGTCGGGCATGGGCAGCGGCGCGCCGAAGAAGGCCATCATGCCGTCGCCGCGGAACTTGTCCAGGGTGCCTTCGAGCTCGAACACCTCGCGGGTCAGCCGCTCGAAGATCTGGTTCAGCAGCTCGACGACCTCTTTCGGATGCAAGCGCTCGGCCAGCGGCGTGAAGCCGGTGACGTCGGCGAAGAGCACGGTGACCTCGCCCTCCTCGGCCACCATGCCGCGTTCGGAGACGCCCGGTGCCTGGATGATGCGATCGACCACGGCGGGCGAGCTGTAGCGGGCCAGGCGCGAGCGGATCTGCTGCTCGCGGCGCACGCTGTCGCGCAGCGCGGCCTGCTCGACCGCCACGGCCGACAGGATGGCCAGGGTGGAGAGGGTCTGGAGCTGGGAGGCCGTGAAGGCCTGCAGCTCGCTCTGCTGGTCGACGTAGATGAATCCGACCACGCGGCCCTCGCGATACAGGGGCGCGCACATGGCCGAATGGATGCACATGGCCACGATGCTGTCGGCGCCGCCGAAGCGTGCGTCCACGTTCGCATCCTGGACGAGCAGCGACTGGCGCTGCTTGATGCAGTCGTTCGCGATGTTGGTGCTGATGACGATGGGCTCCTGGGGAATGCCCTCCCGGGTGCGCATCACCTTCGGCTCGGTGGTGTCGGTCTCCTCGTCGTAGAGGCAGATCACCCCGCGTTCGGCGGTGAGGTTGTGGAAGACGAGCTCCAGGATGCGCTCCAGGGTCTCGTCCAGGGTGTCGCAGGTGAGCAGGGCCTCCGCGGCCTGGCTGAACACGCCCAGCAGCCCCGCCGGCTCTTCCAGGGGCACCGGCGCGTCGAGAGACAGCGACGTCTCGCGTAGAGAGCGGGCCTTCGCGTCGTCGCCCGAGAGCAGGGGAGCGAGCGAGATGTCCGGCGCGGACGTGAAGAACGAGTCGAGCCGGTGCATGTCCAGCACCTCGGCGCGGCGGCCGCCCGGGTCCTGCTGGAAGACGACCCGGGCGCGCTCGGTGGCCGCCGCGGGCCCGATCTCCACCCACAGCTTGGCGGTTCCGATGTCCACGCAATCGCCGTCGCGAAGCTGCTGCCCGCGGGTCTTGAAGGTGTTGATCTTCAGCCCGTTCTTGCTGCCGAGGTCGCTGATCGCCCAGCCCTCGGCGTTGCGCACGATCTCCGCGTGCTCGCGCGAGACGCTCTCGTCGGCCAGCACGAGGTCGCAGTGGGGCGCGCGACCGATCCGGATCGGCCGGTCGCCCACGACGATCGTGCTCTCCTCGCCGAACGTGTCGCGATAGCTCACGCGGCAGAGCGACGTGCCTTCGGGTCGCTCCCGCCTTCGCTTGTCCGTCGAGTGGCTCACGTCTCGAGGGCCTGTGACAGGGGCCGTCTCACTCGGGTCGTACCTCTCCCGTGCCGCGCTCGCGGCGTGCGAACGTCGGTCGAATGGCTGCTTGGCTTATCGAGCCGGGCCCTCGACCGCTTGACCGTCGTCGTTGGCCCGCGGGGGGCGTCCGTGTCGGGCCCACTCGAGGCTACGCTCCCGGCTCCCATGCACGACGACCTCGTGATCGCGCCCCTCGCAGCCGCCCCCGACCAGCAAGAGGCGGCCGTCGGCGTGCTGGCGCGCGCGTTTCGCGACAACCCGCTCGACCGGGCGGTGATCGGTTCGGGGTCCGAGCGTCGTCTGCGATCGATCGCCCACGGCATGCGCTCGGCGCTCCGTACGGCCCGTGCGGGAAGCTGCACGGTTCTCGCGGCTCGGAGTCGGGTCGATCGCGAGGGGTCCCCCCTGGGGATCCTGCTCGCGGTGCCGCCGGATGGGTTTCCGCTACCGCCGCCCCCGCTGCTCGCCCATCTGCGGTCGCTCGTCGGACAGGGGCTGCGGGTCGCCTCGCGCTGGGGCGAGGTCTATCGAACCCTCGAGGCCGTGCACCCGGTCCACCCGCACTGGTATCTGTCACTGATCGGGGTGGATCCACCCCATCAAGGGCAGGGGATCGGCCGGGCGCTGCTTTCTTCGTGGCTCGATTCAGTCGACCGTACCGCCATGCCGAGCTATCTCGAGACCGACCGCGAGCAGAACCTGGCCTTCTACGGCCAGGCCGGATTCACGGTCCAGCTCGAGCTCGAGGTGCTCGGTGCCCGGGTCTGGTGTCTGTCGCGCAGGGCCGTCCTCGTGGGCGTCCCGGGTGACGCGCCCTGCGCGCCGTCGGCCGCACGACGAATCGAATGAGGAGGCCCACGTGATCTTCACCCGTCCCGATGGAGAGCGCATTCGCGACCTGTCGCGCATGCGGAAGTTCATGCCGTTCATCTCGCCGCGGCGGAACGACGCGCTGGTCCTCTACCAGACGGAGATCGAGCTCGATGCCGCGAACGCCTTCCTGGCCGAGCTCAACAGCCGGCGTCCGGAGAACTCCCAGGCCACGCTCTTCCACCTCTATCTGCGCTCGGCGAGCCTCACCATCCGCGAGCGGCCCGGCGTCAATCGCTTCGTGGCCGGCAGCCGGCTGTGGCAACGCAATCACCTGGCGATCACGTTCAGCGCCAAGCAGGAGCTCCTGGACGGGGCGCCCATGGTGACCGTCAAGCGCATCTTTCCGGAAGGAGAGAGCCTCGAGCAGATGATCGATTCGATCCTCGACAACCTGCGCGCACGCCGGCAGGGACGCGAGAACCGCAGCGACAAGGAGATGAAGCTCGCGCTCGAGATGCCGCCCTTCGTGGTGAAGGCGGGCCTGTGGCTCCTCGACAAGGCCAACCACTGGAACCTGCTCACGCGGCAGATGATCGACGACGACCCGCTCTTCACGTCGCTCTTCATCGCGAACCTCGGATCCGTGGGACTCGCCGCCGGCTACCACCACCTGTGGGAGTACGGCACGTGCTCGATGTTCGGCGTGATCGGCGGCTTCCGGAAGCGTGCCGACGGCGTCCAGATCATGAACGTCAACTACAGCTACGACGAGCGGGTCGAAGACGGCATGTACGCGGGCATCGCCATGGATCGGCTGAAGGAGAAGCTCGAGAACCCCGAGAAGCTGCTGTGAGGCGGCCCCGGCGGGTCGCCCGGCGGCGTCCCCACTGAGGTTTTTTCCCGCCGTTTTCGCTTGACCGCAGGGCGCGTGCCGTGAGACAAGGAACCAGCCGACGCCTCCGGGCACCCTCGCGGCCACGCTGCGCCGCCAGAGCGCTGCGGGACCGGCTGGGCGCCCCCGGGAAGGGGACATTCGGCGTCAGAAGGCCCGACCCGTCCAGGGTCGGGCCTTCCTGCGTTCTGGCGATCCTCCCGCAAAGTCGAGGATTCTGACGGCCTCCGCTGGCGGAATCTCCCGAGTTTGCGACTTTGTTCGCGTTCATGTCGACCGCAGCCGGACCGCCGCGAGGCAAGGTGAAGGCTTCCGAGCGCACGCAGCGCCCGTCGCTGCGCGACGACGACGGTCGCCTCGTTCGAGGCCGCAAGAGCCGCGAGCGCATCCGCCGCGCCGCGCGCGAGCTGTTCCGCGAGAAGGGATTCGACGGCGCCACCCTGCGCGAGATCGCCAAGCGCGCCGGCATGGGGGCGAGCTCGATCTACCGCCACGTCCAGAGCAAGGAAGAGCTGCTGATCGACGAGCTCGACGCCATCCAGGAGGAGGCCTGGCGCCGCTTCCGCGAGGACGACGACCGCGCCCGTCCCACCCGGCAGCGGATCCACCACTTCCTCGAGGTGCAGCACCAGCTGCTGGACGCCGACCGCGATCTCACCATGATCGCGCTGCGCGCGACCACCAAGCCCGAGGCCCGGGTGGCCCGTCGCTCGCTCGTCCTGAACGACCGCACCATCGGCCTGCTCGCGGAGATCCTGCAGATGGGTCGAAAGCGCGAAGACCTGGTGCTCGACCTGAACGTCCTCGAAGCGGCCTCGACGCTCTTCCACATCACCCAGGGAGCGCGAATCCCGTGGGCCAACGGTCTCGTCGGCGCCCAGGCCTGCCGCCGCTCGATCCGCAACGGCGTCGACCTCCTCTTCCGAGGCATCCACGCCCCCGACGCCCCCTGGTGGAAGGGAGACTGAGCCCGCCGGCCCCTTGGCGTTGTATCGAGGTGGGTCGGGGGTGGGTCGCGGGGCGGTCTGCGCTTCATGGCTCGCTGCTCTTTCGTGCGATCTACGCACCGCTTCGCTTCGGCGGCTTGCGTGCTTCCATGCGGCAGCTCTGGCTGCGCTTTACTTCCGCGCAGACCGCCCCGCGACCCACCCCGAGCGAGCGAGGTCGCGGCGCGGGGCCGGCGGTTGGGATGGGCGGGTGGAGGCAGCCCGCGGATTGGCGCCGTGGCCGGCCTCGCGCCCGCGCTGCCCGGGCAGACCCGCCAGCCGTGAAGCTCGCCGGGGCAACGCCACGATTCCCGAGCTGGCACCCCCTCTCCCAAACGCCGGGGGCCTGACCGGGACGAACGAGCACTCCAGCGAGCCACCGAGGCAGCGCGAGCGGGGCGCCAGGCGTCCTGCGCGGAAGTAGAGCGCAGCCCCAAAGCGCCCCGAAGCGGCACCCAGGCGCTCCGAAGCAACCCCACCCCGTAGCCGCAAGAAAGAACAGGCGAGCCATGGAGCGCAGGACGCCTGGCGCCCCGCCTCGTGCTCCCCCCGCGAGAAGCTCCGCCCGGAACCCGCACCCTCCCCGGATCAGGTCTCCGGCGTGAACTTCACCTTCATCTCGGTGCAGGAGCGGACGAGCGAGGACGGGACGATCACCGGGCCTCCCGCCGCGTACTCCATGTCGGGCAGGCGGCGCAGCAGCTCGCCGAAGGCCACCCGCAGCTCCATGCGGGCGAGGTTCGCGCCCAGGCAGAAGTGCGTGCCGATCCCGAAGCCCAGGTGCTGGGGGTTGCGGGTCGACGTCGAAGGCTTCCGGGTCCGGGAACTGGCTCGCGTCGTGGTTCGCCGACGGGTAGAGCATCAGCACCCGCTGGCCCTCCTTCAGCTGGACGCCGTGCAGCTCCGTGTCCTCGAGCACCGTGCGCGAGAACGAGTGCACCGGCGACACGATGCGCACGATCTCCTCGCAGGCGGACGGGATCGAGCGAGGGATCGTCGATCAGCTTCTGGCGCTGGTCCGGGTTCTCGATCAGGAGCTGCATGCCGCCGGACAGGGCGTTCCGGGTCGTCTCGTTGCCGGCCACCATCAGCAGCACCAGCAGCATCACCAGCTCGTCGTTGGCCAGCGACTCGTGCTCCTCGTCGAACCCCATCTCGCCGTGGGCCTTGCGCGCCTCGAAGGTCTCGAGGAAGCCGTCGTCCTTCGCGCCCACGAGGATGCTCACCAGGTCGTCCTTCGGCTCTCGCCGGCGGCTCTCGATGATCTGGGTCACGTAGGTCGAGTAGGCCATGAAGGCAGCGCCGGCCTTGGCGATGATCTCCGGGTTGTGGAAGTTGCCGTCGCCCGCGATCATCGCGTCCGACCACTCGTGGAAGCGATGCCGGTCCTCCTTGCGGATGCCGATCATCTCCGCGATCAGCAGCAACGGCAGGGGCACGGCGATGTCGTGCACGAAGTCGCACTGCCCGTCCTTGGCGATGGCGTCGATCGCCTCGGTGGTGATCTCCCGGAAGGCCTTCTCGAGCTTCTTCACCATGCGGGGCG
Source organism: uncultured delta proteobacterium (assembly GCA_963822965.1). Classification (GTDB taxonomy): domain Bacteria; phylum Myxococcota_A; class UBA9160; order UBA9160; family UBA4427; genus JAJDAN01. Next base: position 500,334 of record CAWGJT010000012.1, on the reverse strand, counting down.
TGAAGCCGCGGTTGATGAGCTTGCGGAGCTGACCGTGGCGGGGCTCGCCCTCGTCGATCAGGCCGAGCCGGGCGTCGTTGCCCGGGCGGACGCCCCGGGCCGACGTGAAGAGCTGCTGGTTCTTCGAGACGTACGAGACGTCTTCGAAGCGAGAGACGACCCACAACCCGTCGGGCTCGGACCAGTGGACGGGATCGTTCTCCCGCAGCCACTTCATGCGCGCGGGCATGTTCTCGTCCCAGGAAGAGGCGGTGACGAACGAGACGTTCACGTCCACTTTCGGATCTCCTGCCCGGTTCTGGGGCCTCATCGGCTCAACGGGCTTCGGGGCCGAAGAGCAACGACGTGAGCTTCCGCAGAAACTCGGTCTGTCGCTCCAGGGCTTCGGGGGAAAGCAGGTCGGTCTGCTCGAGATCGCGGTAGAGCGGCGCGATGGCGAAGTAGCCGACGACGATGTGATACATGGCGAGCACCAGGTTCGGGCGCTCCTCGGGCGTCCATCGCGAGGCGCCGGGGCGCGCCTCGACGAGGCGCTCGGCCTGGGCCAGCAGGGGGCCCAGCCAGCCCTGCAGGATCTTGCGCAGGTGCCGGCCGCCGCCCAGGGTCTCGTGCAGCACGAGCCGCGGCAGGTTCGGTCGGCGGGCGAGCAGCTGCATGGTCTGCTCGACGATCTCGTCGGGCTCGCCCTCGTCACCGCGCCGCAGAGCCGACTGCGCGAGGGTCTGAAGCACCGGACCGATGCCGCGCTCGAGAACCGCCGCGTACAGCGATTCCTTGCTGTCGTAGTGGTTGTAGAGGCTGGGGATGCGGATCCCGACGCCGTCCGCGACGTCGCGCAGGGTGGCCCCGTCGAATCCCTTGTCGGCGAAGACCTCCTCGGCGACGTCCAGGATGCGCTCCGCGGTGCGACGGCCCTTCTCGCCTCGTTCCGCGCGTTCTCCGCGTGTGGCGCCCGCTCCGCGGGCGCGGGACGCACGGGGCGGGGCGACGGCGGGGGAGGGGGATTCGATGGGCACCGCGGATCCTCGATAAACTAACGAGCGCTAGTTCTATCAAGATCCCGGACCCCGGTCAAGCGGCGTCTCGCGCTTCCCGCGGGGCGATGGCGCCTCGAAGCGTCCGTGCCGCGCCGAGCGGGGGTGCAGGGCGACGACCCAGGCGGCCGGGCCGGGGACGCTCAGCGCTCCAGGTCGCCGTCGGACTCCACGACCTCGCGCAGATCCCGAAGCCAGGCCTCGTACTCCGGGCCCGTCCAGGCGCGGTGATCGCCGCGCCGGTAGGCCTGGGCGTTGCGGTGGTACTGCCAGGCGTTGAGCCGGTTGGCGCGGCTCATGTCGCGTTCGCGGATCACCCTGGCGGGCACCCCGGCGATGATCGATCCGGGTGGAAACACGCTGCCCTCGGTGACGAAGGCGCCGCCCGCCACGATCGATCCGGCGCCGATCACCGCGCCGTCCATCAGGGTGGCGTTGATGCCCACGAGGCACGCGTCCTCCACGGTGGCGCCGTGCACGGTGGCGTGATGGGTGATCGAGCAGAAGGCGCCGATGCGGGTCGGGTGGTCGTAGCCCACGTGGACCATCACGAAGTCCTGCAGGTTCGAGTAGCGACCCACCTGCACGTGGTTGGCCTCGGCGCGGATCACCGCGTTGGGCCACACCGAAGCCCCCTCGGCCAGCTCCACCCGGCCGTAGATCTGCGCACCGGGCGCGACGAATACGCTCTCGTGGATCGACTGCACGGGCGGGCTACTCCGCGAAGGCCTCGAAGACGTTGCGGGCGCGCTCGCGCAGGTCGGCGTCGCACAGGAAGTCGAGGGCCGTCATCGCCAGGGCCTTGGCGCCGTCGAGGGCGGCTGCGTCGCCGAGCGCGCCGCCCGCGTGCACGGCGAACTCGGCGTTGTGGATCGTGCAGTGCGGGGGGGCCGCGGCGATCATCGGGTGGATCGACGGCACCCGGTGACTCACGTTGCCCATGTCCGTGCTGCCGGCGAACCGCGTCGGCATGGCGTCCAGGGGCACGAACTCGCGGCCGAGTCGCTCGGCGTTGGCCTTGTAGCAGGCGGCCAGGGGCTCGTTGAAGCGGATCGCGAGATAGTCCACGGGACTCCACTCGAGCTCCACCTCCGTGCCCGTCGCCTCGGCGCCCGCGCGGAAGCAGGCCACCACCCGCTCCTTCAGGGGCGCCAGCTCGCGCTCGTTGCGGGCGCGCACGTAGAAGCGGCCGGCCGCGCGTTCGGGCACGATGTTGGGCGCCTGCCCGCCGTCGGTGATGATGCCGTGGATGCGCTCGCTGGGGCGGATGTGCTGGCGCAGCGCGCCGATCGCCTGGTACGCGATCACCAGCGCGTCGAGCGCGTTGCGGCCGCGCTCGGGCATGGCCGACGCGTGCGCGGCGGTCCCGTGGTAGACGGCCGTCACGTCCGCCACCGCGATGGACGGCATGTCCACCAGGTTCACCCCCGCCGGGTGCACCATCATGGCGGCGTCGACGCCCTCGAAGGCGCCCTGGCGGGCCATCAGCTCCTTGCCGCCGCCGCGCTCTTCGGCGGGCGTGCCCAGGATGCGCACGCGGCCCGGCAGGCGGGCGCCCAGGGCGTGCAGGGCCAGCCCCGCCCCGACGGACGCGGTGGCGATGATGTTGTGCCCGCAGGCGTGGCCGATCTGGGGCAGGGCGTCGTACTCGGCCACCAGCGCCACGCAGCCCGCCTCGGAGCCCGCGCCGCCGAAGCCCGTCGCGAAGGCCGTCTCCAGGCCGTAGGCCCCGGGCTCCACCTCCAGGCCGGCCTTCTCGAGGGTCGAGACCAGCAGCTTGCAGGCCTCGCGCTCCTCGAACGAGAGCTCGGGGTTGGCGTGGATGGCGTGGGAGACGTCCAGCAGCTGCTGGGCCATCTCGTCGACGGCCTCGCAGACGCTGCGCTTGAGGTCGTCCAGGGATCGGCTGCTCATGGGGGCTCCGGGGTCGAGGGGATTTCGGCTGGATTCCAGCCCGGGCTCGAGTGTAGTGCCCGACCTGCCGATACGCAGAACCACATGGACCCTCGCATCCGACAAGCCCTTTGGGGATCGGTCGTCGCGCTCGGGGTGGTGCTGCTGCTGGGCGCCTGCCTGCCGCAGACCGCCCTGGCGGGCGAGCTTCGTCGCTTTCCAGCCTATGCCCCCGAATCCAGCCCGCCCAAGGACGAGGTCGGCGTCGACGAGCTGAAGGAGATCATCGACCAGGCCCGCGAGCTCAAGAAGGCTCGGGAGGAGGATGCTCGGGCGGAAGATGCGCAGCACGCCGTCCCCGCCCCGCCGCCCGCGAAGTCGGGCTTCGCCGAGAAGGCCGCCGCCAAGACCGCCGATGAGACCGTCGCCGAGGCCGGCGAGGACGCCAAGCCCGGCGAGGACGCCAAGGCGGACGCCGCTCCGAAGTCCGCACCCACGCCGGACGTGGCCGCCGGCCGGGCGGGCTGCATGTACCGGGGCACGACGCTCATCTGGGAGAAGGTGCCCGGCGCCTGCGAGCCCTGACGCACCCGGGCGTGTCGTGGCGCTCGCCCTCGGGCTTCACGGCGGGCTTCACGGCGGGCTTCACGGCGGGCTTCACGGATTGGCGGCGATCGCTTCTTCGAAGGACGTCCCGCAGGCGATGAGCTTCCGCGCCGCCATCAGCTGACGCGGCCGCTTGTTGCCGACGGCGGCCACGAGCCTGCCCGCGCGCCCGAAGAGCGCAAGGAAGCGGCGGTCCTCGGCTGCTCCTTCCAGGCTGCCGTGGCACACGCGCATCTCGTCCCCCGGCTGCACGTGACCGGCGATCTGGAGCCGCAGGTCGAACTGGTCCGTCCACACGTAGGGGAGGTGTGCCAGGTCGCCAGCCTCCTTTCCCTTCAGCAGGCGTGCGGCCACGTGGGTGCCCTGCTCGACGGCGCTCGTCCAGTGCTCGAGACGTACGCCGTTCCAGCGGGCGACGTCTCCCGCCGCGAAGACGTCGGGGTGCGAGGTGGCACCGCTGGCGTCGCAGTCGACGCCGTCCTCGAGCGCGAGGCCCGATCCTTCGAGCCAGTCGGTCGCCGGCCGGCTACCGACCCCCAGCAGCACCACGTCCGCCTCCAGGGTGGTTCCGTCGCCGAGCCGCACGCGTTCCACCCGGGTGCCGCCCTCGAGGCCCGCGACGCCCACGCCGCAACGCAGGACGATGCCCTGGTCCTGGTGGTGCTCGCCCGCCCAGGCGCCCAGCACGGGGCCGAGGCCGCGCATCAGCGGATGCGGCAGGGGCTCGACGACCGTCACGGCGAGGCCGCGGCGGCGGCAGGTGGCCGCCACCTCCATGCCGATGAAGCCCGCGCCGACGATCACCACCCGGTCCGCCCGGGCCAGGTCGGCGCGGAGCGCCGCGGCGTCGTCGAGGGACCGCAGTGCGTGCACGCCTGCGAGGCCCTCGCCGAAGGGCAGCCGCCGGGCGACCGCGCCCGTGGCCACGAGCAGGCGGTCGTAGCCCACGCGCTCGCCGCCTTCGAGCAGCACCGCGCGGCCCGGCAGGTCGAGGGCGCTCGCGCGCGCGCCGAGCCGCCACTCCACCTCGAGGTCGTCCACGCCCTCGCGCCGCAGCCACAGGCGATCCGCCTCCCAGTCGCCCTTCAGGAACTGCTTCGAGAGCGGCGGGCGGTCGTAGGGCAGGTGCGCTTCGGCGCCGATCGCGACGATGCGGCCGTCATGGCCCTCCCGGCGCAGGGCCTCGATGGCGCGCAGCCCGGCCAGGGACGCGCCCACCACGACGATGGTCTCGGGATCGCGCGGGGAGGACATGGGCCGCTGTTTATAGCGCGTGCGGCGCGCGGGATGGAGCGGGCTCGGCGGGGGTCGGGCCGCGCGGGGTGAACGCGATCCAGACGAGCGAGCCCGGGACGCCGGCCGGACGGAGAAAGGGCCGGTGCGGCTTGCGCCCCACCGGCCCCGTCTCCTCGCGAATGGCGTTGCGATTGCTTCCTAGGCGGCTCCCGAGATGGCGGCGTCGCCGCTCTCTCCGGTGCGGATCCGCAGTGCCTGGCTGACCGGCGTCACGAAGATCTTGCCGTCTCCGATGCGCCCGGTCTGGCACGACTCGAGAAGAGCGTTGGTCACCTTCTCCTCCATGTCGTCCGTCACCACGATCTCCAGCTTGATCTTGGGCAGGAAGTCCACCACGTACTCCGCACCGCGGTAGAGCTCCGTGTGTCCCTTCTGGCGTCCGAATCCCTTCACCTCGGAAACCGTCAGGCCCTGGATGCCGATCGCGCTGAGTGCCTCCTTGGCGTCGTCCAGCTTGAAGGGCTTGATGATCGCTTCGATCTTCTTCATTGCTTTTCTCCGTTCTCCACTCTGCCGAGTGGACCTGAGTGGAAGGGGCCTAGGACTCGGTTGCCAGCTCGCGGACCGCGACGCCCGAAGCCGCCGGTGCCGACGGACGGCAGTCGCTCCCGCCCGACAGGTGCAGGTCGTAGGCGTGCATGCCGTGCTCGCCGAAGTCGAGACCCTCGACCTCTTCTTCCGCAGCCACGCGCAGCCCCATCGTCGCCTTGACGGCGAGGAAGATGCGCCAGCGCACAGCCGACCGTGAAGACGCCGTAGGCGACCACGCCGATGAGCTGGGTGAGGAAGCTGTGCTCGGGATTGGTCGAGAAGATGCCCGACCGCCAGGGTGCCCCAGATGCCGCAGGTCGAGGTGCACCGAGACGGCGCCGACCGGGTCGTCGATCTTGATCCGGTCGACAGAAGATGACCGAGCCCACCACGAGGCAGCCGGCGATCAGGCCGATGATGATCGCGCCGTGATCGGGGTCATCACGTCGGCGCCGGCGGTGATGCCGACCAGACCGGCGAGGATGCCGTTCAGGGCCATCGAGAGGTCGGGCTTCGTCGCCACGAAGCTGTAGGCGAGCATCGCGCCGACGCCGCCGGCGGCAGCCGCCAGGCAGGTGGTGACGAGCACGAGCGAGGTCGCCGCCGGGATCGGCGCGACAGCACCGAGCCGCCGTTGAACCCGAACCAGCCCAGCCAGAGCAGGAACACGCCGATCGGTCGCCAGCGGCATGTTGCTGCCCGGGATCGGCGTGCATCTTGCCGTCCTTGCCGTACTTGCCGATGCGCGGGCCGAGCAGCATGGCGCCGACGAGCGCGCCCCAGCCGCCGACCGAGTGCACCAGCGTCGAGCCGGCGAAGTCGTAGAAGCCCAGCTCGTCGAGCCAGCCGCCGCCCCACTTCCAGGAGCCGGCGATCGGGTAGACGAAGGCCACGAAGATCGTCGAGAAGACCATGAACGACGTGAGCTTGATGCGCTCGGCCACCGCGCCCGAGACGATCGTCGCGGCGGTCGCGGCGAACATCGCCTGGAACAGGAAGTCGGTCCAGTAGGTGTAGCCGCCGCTCGCGTACGCCGGGCGTCGATGCCGTCGCGGCCCGGGTCGAGGCCGAAGCCCGCGAAGCCGAGGACGCCGCCGATCGTGAAGTCGCCGGGGTACATCAGGTTGAAGCCGCACGATGGAGTAGGTGAGGATGCCGATGCAGACGATGAAGGTGTTCTTGAACAGGATGTTGGTGGTGTTCTTGGCGCGGGTGAGGCCCGATCTCGACCGTGGCGAAGCCCAGGTGCATGATGAACACCAGGCCGGCCGCACAGCATCATCCAGACGTTGTTGGCCACGAACGTACCCGGCGTCACGCCGTCGTCCGCGAAGGCCGCCATCGGGGCGCCGAGTGCCACGATCGCGAGGGCCGAGAAGGCAAGCTTCCGAGTCATTTGGATCTCCGTATTCGAGGGTTCGATTTCGGTCGTAAGTCGATGGGACGAGGTCGTCTGCCCGCGCCCCCCCGGCTCGCCGGGTCGTGGCGCTCTAGAGCAACGGGCGTGCCAAGGCGGCATCGGGCCCGCTCGCGCGATTCGGGGCCCGAATGGGCAGAGATCGGCACGTGAGACGCCTTGGCGCCGGCCCGGGTGCGATGCCCGCTGCCCAATTCTTCGGCCCCGGTGGTCATCGGGGCGGCAAACGGGACGGCCTCGGCCTACCCGTGGGGCACCCGGGCGCGGCTGGTAGACTCGCGGCCTCTGCCGGGTGCTCGCGCACGGGCAGCGCACCCGGGCCAGCGGGGAGGGGACGAGCAGCATGGCGAAGGCAGCTCTACCGGCGGTGGCCCTGGCGGCCGTCCCGGGCCGGCGCAAGTGGACCCTCGAGCTGGCGGCCGAGATCGAGCGGCGCGGCTTCTCGGGCATCTACTGCGCGAGCTTCGGCGACGGGCTCGGCCTGTGCGAAGCGCTGGCCTTCGCGACCCGACGCATCCCCTTCGGCACGGCGATCGTCAACATCTACAGCCGTCACGTCTCGGAGTACGCGGTCACGGCCTCGCTCATCCACGAGCTGTCGGACGGACGCTTCCGCTTCGGGGTCGGCGTGAGCCACGACCCGATGAACCGCCGGCTCGGGGTCGTCCCCGGCAAGCCGCTGGCGGACATGCGCGGCTTCCTGACGGAGCTGGCCGCGGTGCCTCGGGTGGGTGAGCTGCCGCCGGTGGTGGTGGCGGGGCTGCGCTCGAAGATGGTGGGGCTCGCCGGCGAGCTCGGGCAGGGCGTCGTGTTCGCCAACGTGGCGCGCTCGCATCTGGCGCGCTCGCTCGCGGCGTTGCCCGCGGAGAAGCGGGCGGATCCCGGGTTCTTCATTGGGGACATGCTCCCCACCTGCATCTCCGAGGACGAGAAGGCGGCCGCTGAGGTGAATCGCCGCACCCTGTGCCTCTACGTGACGCTTCCCAACTACCGGAACTACTGGAAGGAGGCGGGCTACGTGGAGGAGATGGAGGTCATCGAGGCGGCTCTCGCCAAGGGGGACCGCGAGAGCCTGCCGTCGCTCATGTCCGACGCGTGGCTGAATGACACAACGCTCTTCGGGCCCGCCTCGAAGGTGCTCGAAGGGCTCGAGGCCTGGCGCGACGCGGGGCTGCGGACGCCCATCCTGGTTCCGTCGTCGGCCGTGGGGAAACAGCCCAAGGCCTTCCAGGAGCTCTTCGATCTGTTCGAAGGAGCCTGAGCGTTTCCCGTCGGAACGCGGGCTGTCCGTCTCGAAGCTGCGTGCGGAACCGGGCAGGGCAGGGCGCTGTCCGATCGGATCAGGGCCCGTCCGCGTACGGGATTTTCGATAGCTGGCCAGAATCAGGCTCGCTACCGTTCGCGCGAGGCGTGAGAACCTGTTTCGCTATCCCCCGAGGGTGGATCCTTCGTAGATGAGAATCGCGATCGACTGTCGACCGCTCGCGGGACCGTGGGGCGGCGTTCGCCGCTACACCCAGAGCCTCGTGGAGGCGCTGGCGCGTGCCGATCGCGAGAGCCAGTACGCCCTGTGCGGTCTTCCCCGGAGCTGGGACGAGCCGTCGTTCGGCCCGAACGTGCGCGCCTACACCGACCGCTTCCCGATGGCGCGCTTCGTGGACCAGGTGCGGCTCACGTCGGTCCCCGGCAAGGTGGATCTCTACCACGGCACGAACTACATGGCGCCGCTCTCCGCGCCCTTCCCCACGGTCATCACGGTCCACGATCTCAGCGTGACCCTGCTGCCGCAGACGCATCCGATGCGCCGGCGCCTGCGCCACCGCCTGCTGCCGAAGCTCTGCCACCGGGCCGTCCGCATCATCGCCGACTCCATGAACACGAAGCGCGACCTGGTTCGGTGTCATCGCATTCCGCCGGACAAGATCGACGTGATCTACCTCGCCGCCGGCGCGAACCTCGAGCGGGTGCACGACGAGCGGGCGCTCGGCGGCGGTGCGCGAGCGCTACGGGCTTCCCGACCGCTTCCTCCTCTACGTGGGCTCCGTCGAGCCCCGCAAGAACCTCCCTTCGGTGCTCGACGCGGTGGCGGCCCTGAAGGACGCCGGAAGGCGCGAGAGCCTGGTGATCGCGGGTCGCGGCGAGCCCAAGTACCTGGCCCACATCCGACAGGTGCTGCGCCAGAACGGGCTCGAGGAGGGGCGCGACGTGCACCTGATCGGCCCCGTCGCCGAGGGCGATCTGGCGGCCCTCTACTCGCTCTGCGCGCTCTTCGTCTACCCGTCGCTCTACGAGGGATTCGGTCTGCCGCCGCTGGAGGCCATGGCCTGCGGCGCGCCGGTGCTGCTGGCGAAGAACTCGTCGCTCACGGAGCTGTTCGAGACCTCGTCGGCCTTCGTCGATCTCGACCGCTCCGACGGCCTGCTGCGCGCCATCGAGCAGCTGCTGGACAGCGCCGACCTGCGCGCCCAGCTGGTCGAGAAGGGGCTCAAGCGGGCCCAGTCCCGCACCTGGGACGACATCGCCGTCGAGACCCTCGACGTCTACCGGCGGGCGGTCGCGGGGCGCTGATCCCTGCCGGGCCAGGAGCGCGGAATGCCCGAATCCCCCAGCTCCCTCGCGCGCGAGTCGCTCGCCCCTGCCGCCAGCGACGAGGAGCTGCTCCCCGAGGTGTCGCTGGTGCGCCTGGCGCCCGGCTCCGGGGAAGCGCCCGGACGCTGGCAGCTGTTCTCCGAGGACGGCCGGGGGAGCGCCCGGGTGGTCGACCTGGTCGAGGGAGGCCATGCGCTCCGCATCGAGAATCGCGGCCGCGGCTCGACCATCGTCTTCTTCGACCTCGAGCCGCCCGAGGCGCATCGGAGCAAGAGCTACGAGCTCTCGGTTCGGGTGCGCTGCGAGACCCGCGGCGGGGCGTGGCTCTCGGTCCACCACCAGAAGGGCGAGGACCGCTGGGCGGATCGCGCCGCTGGCTGCCCGGGCTGGGAGCGTCTCTCCCTCCGGGAGATCGTCCCGTTCGACGCCACGCGGCTGCGGGCGTGCATCTACGTCGCGCCCGGTTGCAGCGCCGAGGTGCGCGACGCGAGCTTCCGCGCCGGCCGGGTTCCGGCGCTGCACGATCCCTCGCTGGAGGATCTCTGCGAGGAGATGCCCGACGCCTCCCTGCCGCTGCTCGATCGTCGGGAGCTCGACGAGAGCGACCTCGACGAGCACCAGCGCTTCTGGCGGGAGAACGGCTACCTGATCCTCGAGCGCTTCATTCCGGACACGCTCATCGACCCCTACTGCCGGGTGCGCGAGAAGCTCGATCGTCCCGGCGGCTACCCCAGCGTCAATCCCTATCTCCAGGTCCCAGAGATCAAGGATCTCTGTCTCCATGGGCCGCTGATGGACGTGCTGGAGAGGCTGATCGGCGAGCCCATGGGCATGCACCTGAACCTCACGGGCTGGGTGAGCACCGAGCGGGACTGGCACCAGGACGACTACCTGAACCCGCCGTCGGTCAACAATCACTACCTGGCGGTCTGGTTCGCCCTCGACGAGATCTCACCGGAGGCGGGACCGTTCGAGTACATCCCCGGCTCGCACCGCTGGTTCGCGCTCCGCAGGGACCGGGTGCTGCGCTTCGTCGAGCCGGAAGACCGCACCCAGGACTGGACGAAGACGTCCGAGTCCTTCGTGGGTCCGCTCGTCCGCCAGGAGATCGCGCGTCGCGACGAGAAGGCGCAGGCCTTCCTCGGGCGCAAGGGCGACGTCCTGATCTGGAACGGGCGCCTGCTGCACCGGGGCAGCCCGCCGCGCGATCGGTCGCTGCAGCGCAAGGCGATCATCACGCACTACTCTGGGATCCACCGGCGCAAGGACGTCCCCGACGTCGTCCGCCACCGGGGGCAGGGCTACTACTTCTGATCGATCGTCGCCCGGCCGCCGGCACCCGGCGGCTCTCCGGGCGTGAATCGCTCGGCGATCGCCTGGGCGGCGCGGCGATGGTATTCGGGAGTGGGGTGCGAGTCCTTCGGGTACTGCAGTCCGTCTCGCGACGCGAAGCGCGGATCGTGCTGCAGGTCGACGTAGGCAATGCCCTCGCTCTCGAGAAAGGGGATCAGCGCATTGGCCCCGTCCTCCTGCGGCGCCCAGCCCGGCATGGCCAGGATCACGACGCCGAACGGGATGCTCCGCTCGCCGGCGGCCCGCTTCATGTGCCGCAGCAGCGCCCTTCCCAGCTCGCGTTCGGCCGCGGCACGGCCCGGTCCGAACGACGGTGCTACCTCCACCTCGCGCTGCAGGGTCTTCAGCCAGCCCGGGAACGGAGCCGACGAGCCGCGCAAGAAATCGAAGGACCGCTCGTCGTGCACGTAGAGCCAGCCGTAGAGGACGAGCGCCAGGTCCTCCCCGCGTTCGAGATCCTCGTCGAGGACCAACGCGTTCGGCACCTGACACCAGCCCATCACGGCGCGGTTGCGCAGCGTGTAGCCGGTCCACCGGTCGTTCAGCAGCGCCGCGTAGACCTCGTCGTCCTCCACCCCGTGGCCGAAGGTGTAGGAATCGCCGAGCAGCTCGACGACGGGTAGACCGTCTCGAGCGCCGGGAATCCGCCGGTTGCCGAGATCGTCGATGGTATAGACGACGTCGAACTCGTCGGTGGTGTGCCGTGTCACCCGGCCCGGGATGAGCGAGGCGCCGCGCGTCGGATGGGGCACCGCCATGTGCAGGGATTCCTGGGGCAGCAGCCGCACCAGCGTCTTGTGGAGCGCCCAGCGGAGGTCGAGATCGAGCAGCCGCGCGCCGCCCAGCACGACGCCCACCGCGGCCACACACCCCACGGCCAGGGCAAGCACCCGCGTCCGCCAGGAAGCCCCTCGCTTCGGAGAGTCCTTGCCCACGTTGATCTGCTCCAACTCCAAGTAGGAAGCGCGGAGCGTAGCGAAAGACTCCCGATGCGATCATCCGCCGATGGGGGACCTCCCCCTGCGCGCCCTGCGCGAGTGGGTGCCACTTAAGAACGCACGGTCGCCTGCGCACCCGTCGAAGGTGCACGACGACCGTGCCGCGCTTTCGACTACAGAGAACTGTGCCCCCCGACAGAGACGATGTGATAGAAGTGATCGAAACCGATGAGGCGGGAACATGTTCAAGGGTCACTCGAAGATCGCGATCGTTCTAGTGGGAGTCGTTTTCGCGACCACCGCAGTCGCTGCCGTCGACTCCGACAACGATGGAATCGCGGATCCTGTCGACAACTGCAGCGCCACCTACAACCCAGACCAACGGGATGATGCAGCCGATGGATACGGAAATCTCTGTGACTGCGACGTAGACCAGGACGAGAATTCTCAATGCGACTCGAATGACACCGCCATCGAGATCGATGACATGTGTCTGACCAACCCGGCATTCTCCAACTCCGTGGTCGACTGCTTCCAATGGATCGTTGACCACTGGGACGGGAGCTGGGAGCTATCGGGTCGGGCGACCGACATTGATGGCGACGGGCTCGTCGAGTGGGACGATGTGCAGCTGCTGGTGGCCGCCAAGACTGCGAACGGTGGAGTTCCCGGGCCCGGCGCGACCTGCGCGCTGGGAGAAGTCGATTCGGCGGGCTGTCAGCCCTATCCTGCTCCAACCGTCGCTTCACGCGTCTGGACAGTGGAAACTGATGGCACCGTCGTCGATACGGAGTCACTGGTTCAGGGCTTTGTTCTGCCTGGAGCCGTCCTGGGTGATGCCTTTTACGGCGACTGGCACCATCCGTCGTATGCGCTGTCGAACAACGGCGTATTCGCTCGCAAGACATGGGATGAGGGCGCGATGTTCCAGGGCTCGTTGATCGCACGTAAGCTCGCGTCCCTGGGGTCGCCGGCGGATCCCGAGTTTTCGGGATGGGAGCGGGATCTCGAGATCCTGCGAAACTGGCTGCTGACCATGCCCCAAGACGATACGCGCCGTGTCTTCGCGACCGAAGAGAAGAAGTGGCACGCTGAGGGGGCGATCTGGGAGGCCAATGCGGAGTACGTGATCATGGCGGCAGACTACCTCCGGCACAGCGGAGACGTGTCGTTTTTTGCGTCCCGACCGACTCGCATCGTGTGCTTTCAACCGAGCGCTGGAGGTGGACTCAAGCTGGCTTCCCAGGCGGGCGTGGGCGACCAGATCTGCGATGACGACGTAGACACCATCGAGATGCGAGCCGATTCATACAAGGAATGGCCGAGCGCGCCGCAAAGCACAGCGGTCGACGTCATCGACTCTGTCGTGCCCTACACCTGCCAGCCGATCGTCGAGTCCACCCGAATCCTGGAATCCGAAGGCAAGGCGCTGGGTCAGTATTTTGATCTCGACGAGGACGCCGATGAGATTCGAATTCCGGTCTTCGGTCGGCTCGCGGAGGAGGCTCTTGATGGTTGGCCATTCACGATCCGAGTTACCAAGGATGGGGTTGAGGTCGCGAGACGGGATTGCATCGACAGCGTGCACCAGCACGGATGGGTAGCGGTGACCCCTTCGACTTCCACCTTCGAGCCGGGGCGCTACCACGTCGAGCTCATAGCGGTTACGAGCAAGGACGACCTCTTGCCACCCGAACTCGGGGGGCCGCCCGACCCCGATCTTTCGGCACTGGGGTGCACTGACTGGATCGATTGCAAGGACATCGCATTCTGGATCGGGTCTTCGTGGTTGAGTCTTACGGGTGCGGCCTCGTCCTCCCTCTATGAGGCGCAGACCCGGATGTTCACCGGCGAGCGTTTCCCAGTGGGGTGGCCCGACGAAGCGAACCTACACAGTGTGAACCTGCCCGGGAAGCTGCTCACCGCCATGCTCTGGCAGTACACGCAGGCGATGAAGGACCCAACCGCGAATCCCAACGACCCGGAGAACTACGGCGTTCTCGTCGTGCCGGATGCGTCCTTCAGCGGTAGCGGTAAGAACTCGGATATGTCTTCGACGCACTACGATCTGATCCTGTCGGGATACAAGGATTCGTATGTGAACATGCTCTTCTTAGAGTCCATGGATGCCTACCTCCGACTCCAGGAGGCGCAGGTGGTCTGGCCCGTTGTGACGCCGGCGCTTCGCGCGAGTATTGAGAATGACATCGTTGCAAACCTCGTGCCGCAGGACGGGCGGGTCTACTCGTGGGTAGGATGTGATTCGAGTTCCCAGACCTCTCTGACCTGTGACCGCACCCTCACGCCCAACCAGGTCGGAGGCGAGGATCAGCATCCGGTCGACCTCGGTCTCATGTCCACCCAGGCTCTTGCTGCCAGGTTCGTAAGGGGCCCGCAAGGCGACGCAATCCGCGCGGCGCTTGGTGACATGCGGGATGATGCGAGAACGACGGATGGCGTGTTCCAGACGAACGTCACTGCCATCGAGGATGCAGGGCCCGAATACTGGCAACCGCAACGGACGTGGGACTCCATCGACGGAAACGGGCTGGCGGTGCCGACGCTCCAATGCGGCGATTGGCATCTCTTCCCGGTGGGCAAGGACGGCTATGGGAACTTCGGATTGAACGAGGAGAATGGTGGCGCACTGCTGGGCACGACGGCCCTCATCATGGAGGCAGGAATCTACGCCGGAATCTACTCCGATTGGAAGGGGCTGACCGCTCACCTCGCGCGAGTTCGCGACCAGCTCGAGGAGGAGCACGTTTGGGCACTCCCCGAATTGGAGGTCGACATGCTTAGCGGCCCCCTGGATGCGAGCCATCCAGAGTACTTACAGACTTCGGTCATCGACCCTGACGTCAAGGCCATGTGCGAGGCCCGAAGAGGCTACCAGGACTTCATTTCGCCTCCCGACCCGGATGATCGTGTCCTTGCGCCAAGAGACAAGCTCGATGAGGAGCAGTGCGACTACTATCAGAATCTGCAGCACTACCTGCCCGAGAACGGCGCGTATGTCTTCGCCTTCGTGGAAGGTGTCCTAGGGCTCGATGTCGACCCTGACGGAACGATCGCAGTCTACGGCTCCGACGTGCCGATCGAGGGGGGGGCGGGGCCGGTAGCGATTTCTCTGCCGGCGAACGCATCACAGAGCTGGCCGAGCGAGCTCGCAGAGGTTCACGTGGACGGCCTCTGGGCTGGCGGGAGCCAGATCTCGCTCGGCTGTCGCCGGAACGGTGCGCTGCTGTGGTGCGAGGCAGAGACCGACTGAGCGGGTCCGAGCCCGTTTGAGATCGCTCGGCTGGGCCCATGGTTAAGGGGATGGGGGGCTCGTGGACGCCCGTGCGGGCCCGCTGTAAGCTGCGGCGGCTATGGGCGGACCGGGCAAGCGCATCTTCTATCGGTCCTGCAACTTCTGCGGTGGCTCTCGATTCCGGGTCTTCCATCGGATCGACCGACGCTTTCCCGACCGGATCTACGGCGACAGCGAGCTCAGCGATCCCCGGGTGGGTGACGTGCTCGACCTCCAGTACCTCGAGTGCGTCGGGTGTGGCCTGGTAGGAATCAACCCGCTGCCCAGCTTTGCCGACATCGACCGGAATCGCTTCGACGGGGAGCGCAACCTGCCGGCGTGGGCCGATCACGACTGGGACTTCTACGAACGCGACAAGCTGGAGACCATCCGGAACGTCTACGAGGCGTACGATCTGGAGTCGTACCGCAAGACCAACCGCGTTCTGGACGTGAGCTGCGGACCCGGGGTCTCGCTCCACTGGCTGCGCGCGGAGAAGGAGTGGGAGATCCACGGGGTCGATCCGGATCGCCACTCCGTTCGCGTCGCGAAGCAGCGGTACGGCGTCGATGTCACGAACGGTCTCATCGCCGACCTCGGTGACCCCGATGGTCACTACGACCTCGTGTTGATGGACAACTCTCTCGAGCACACCTTCGATCCGATGGGAACGCTGATCGACACCTTCCGCCTGTTGCGACCGGAGGGCGGCTTGTTCATCGCCGTCCCGAACAGCCACGGTCTGTCCACCCGAGCCCTCGGCATGAACGCCCACTGGGGGCACTGGTTCCTCTTCTCGCCTGCGGTTCTCGCCGCGATGCTCTCCGCGATCGGATTTCGTGTGACCCGCCTCTTCGCGGTGCAGCGCGGAGAGCGGCCCGACCTCGAGGCGCGCGGGGTCGATCTCGAGGCCCATCGCGCAGCGCTGGAGGTGTCGCTGGTGGGCGACGAGGAGGTCAAGCGCGTCGCCGACACGCCGGCGGTGTCGGACTACTTCCACATGCTGGCGGAGCGGCCCGCGGTGGATCCCGACCTCGGGGCTCTCGCGCGGCTGCGCGGGATCGCCCGGCAGTCGACGCAGGAGCGCGACCGCGTCCAGATCGAAGGCGAGGCCGGGTCGGGGGGCTCCGCGGCCACGTTCACCGGGTAGGGGCTCTGCTGGCCGGCGCGGGAGCGACTCGCGCCTCCGGCGGGAGCGCTCTCGGCCGTGTGGGCCAGCTGCGCTCACGCTCGAGGTTGGGCTCGAGCCAGCCCTCCACCTCGAAGAGGCGCCGTCTCGCCTCCTCGCGACTCGCCCGGGATTTGCCCACCGGCGTCGTCAGGCGGACGACGACCTGGCGGTCGGTGCGTCGGAAGGGGCTCGCGTCCAATGCGAGCAGGGCGCGGACGGTCTCCGTCGCGATCGGCGCGCCGCCCAGCACGTAGTGGTGTATCAGCTCCTGCGATCGCTCCTCGGCCGGGAGCTGCGGCGGCGGACGCACCACCAGCTCGGTCATCTCGCGCCCCGTATCCGGCTGGTGGATCGGCTCGCGCCGGATCGCCACCCAGCCCGCGCCGGGCAGCTGGGTCTTCGGGGACAGGGCGCTGTTGTGTCGGATGGTGCGGTTGTTGACGCCGACGAAGACGTCGACGGGCTCGCCGTCCACCTCGTAGCGGGTGGTGGCCGACTGGGTGAAGGCCACCGTACCCAGGAAGTCGTCGTCCACGGGCTGCGCGACGCCGTGGTGCGAGGGCAGCGTTCGCAGCTTCAGGAAGCGCTGATAGCGGATCGGATCCGGCTGGTAGCGCGGCAGGAGCAGGCTCGCGAGGGCGAACACGCACGCCAGCCCGGTGAGGGCGACGAATGGCGTCGGTCGCATCGCGGCGGGCGCGGCAGGCTGCGGTGCGGGCGAGCTGAACAGCCTTCCCAGCAGCCGGTCGATCCCGACGAGCGCGAGGATTCCGACCACGAGCATCAGGATTCCCTGTGCGGTGTGCACGCTTCCGATGTAGGAGAGTGGGTTCGCCATGATCGTGAGGACCCGGAGGGTGTTGATCCCGAAGGAGACCAGGGGCGCGGACGCGACCAGCAGGAAGGCGTGAAGTCGACTGCGCCGCTTCCCGGCCGGGATGATGAAGCTCGTGAGCGTGAGGGTCGACATGGTGGCGAGACCCGCGCAGGACTCGATCACCTGGAAGATCTGCCGGTCGTGGAAGATCAGGTCGCCGCTGCGGAAGGCGTCGCTCCACAGATCGGCGACGGTGGCGGCCAGGCCGGCCGTCCAGAGCTGCAGATGCCACATCACCCGATTCAGCAGGCTGGCCGGAATGGGCAGCGCGAAGAGCAGGATGACGGCGGGTGCGACGAGCGCCCCCGCGCCGCGTCGCCCGCCCACCGCCAGGCCGCCGCCCAGCAGGAAGAGCGACAGCGACGGCAGCAGCAGCTCGTCGGCTCCCGTGTAGCAGGACCACCCATACACGATCGCCGAGAGCCCGAGCGGCAGCGCTCCCCAGGCCGATCCCGGCCCGCGCAGGGCGCGCCGGATCTCGTGGTGCTGCTCCACGATCTTCCACAGGAAGACGATGAAGACGAATCCGGGGGCCGAAGGCACCGGGTCGAAGAGGGCGCCTTCGATCCCGCGGAGATCCGTCGGCACGGCCTGGTAGGGGTCGAAGCCGATGAGCCCGTGGAAGGCCAGCACGACGCCCGCGGCCGCCAGCAGCAGGGGCCATTCCTGCGGCACGCGAAGCACCCGGTGTCGTGCTCGGGCGTCAGAGGTCACGGCGTCTCAGGGGAGCCAGGGTCCATCCGGAAGATGCAGACGATTTGGCGGGGGCTGGGAAGGGAGAGCGAAGGCTGGAAAAGGAAGAGCCCGCCGGCTCCCGGAGGAGCGGCGGGCTCTCTTCACCTCGTGACCGCGGCTCAGGCGCCGCCGCCGCCTCCCACCTCGTTGGTCAACGGCTGCGCCGGAATGAAGCTCGGACCGCCGAACCCCGGGATCGCCGTGAACGGATCCGTGCTCTTGTTCAGGAACCAGTCGCCCTTGGTCGTGTCGTAGACCGCCGTGTCGGCCGGCGCATCCGCGTCGTAGAAGCCCGGAACCGGGAAGAAGTTCGGACCGCCGAAGAGGGGCACTGCGACGAGGCCGTTCGTGGTCTGCTTCTGGAACCAGTCCCCGTTCGTCGTGCTGTAGACGGAGATGTCGGCTGCGCCGTCGCCATCGTAGTCGGCGGGAACCGGGAGGAAGCTACCGCCCGATCCGAAGGCCAGATCCTCGACGAATCCGTCGGTGGACTCGTTGAGGTACCAGTTGCCCGTCGAAGGCTGGTGGACGCCCTGGTCCGTCGCTCCGTCGCCGTCGTAGTCCGCCGGAACGGGCGTGAAGCCCGCGCCGCCGAAGGTCGGCAGGGTCGTGAAGCCGTTGGTGCTCTGCTGCATGAACCAGTCGCCGGTGGTCTGGCTGTAGACGCTGGGATCGTCGGTGCCGTCGCCGTCGTAGTCGCCGGGCACGGGCGAGAAGACGCCGCCGCCGAAGGAGGGGAGCACCGTGAAGCCATTCGTCGTCTGCTGCATGAACCAGTCGCCGTTGGTCACGTCGTAGACGCTCACGTCGGCCGATCCGTCGCCGTCGTAGTCCGCGGGTACCGGCGTGAAGTTCGCGCCCCCGAAGCTCGGAACCACGACGAAGCCGGCGGTCGATTCCTGTATGAACCAGTCGCCGTTTCCCGTGTTGTAGACGCCGACGTCCGTGATGCCGTCGCCGTCGAAGTCGGCGAAGACCGCGATGCCGGGCGCGACGCCCGCGTTCGCAGCGGACGCGATGAAGAACAGAAACGCGACTGCGGCGCCGCCAGACAGAATGCTTCTCGACTTCACTTTGATCTCCTCGCCCCCGTACCCAGAGATGCGGTGGAGAGCGCCGCGCGGCGACTCCCCCATGCTTCCGCTTCCTTCAGTATCCTTGCTCCGCTCTTCTGCGCCTTCACCGAACGCGCTTCACTCGCTCCGACGTTCCGGATTCCAGGACCGACCTTCGCGGTCCCAGACCCCAGGCGCCGGCGTTGCGCGTGCTCGAAGCCCCCAGATCCCGCCGGACCCGCTCGGTCCACGGTAGCTGCACTGTACTTCCTGCGCGGTTTCCGGACAAGCTAGAGATGCACCTGGGAAAGCTGGACAGCAGACTGCTGAACGCCTCGGAACGGCGGGGCTTTTCGGTGACGCCCGGCCTGGTCTCGGCTGACCGGGGCCGCTCGGGACTTCCCGCGGGTAGTATGGGCAGCGGGGGTGCGTCGATCTGCCACGGGGGCTCGCGGTGGTAGCATGTGCACCCCCATTTCTCGCAGGCGGAAGTCCACAACCCGCAGATGAGTCTCCCCGCCGAATCACGACCGATCCTGGTGCTCGGCATGCATCGCAGCGGCACCTCGGCGATCGCGCGCACGTTGAATCTGCTGGGGGTGGCCGTGGGGGAGGGCCTGCTGCCGCCCCAGGCCGACAATCCCACCGGATTCTGGGAGGACGCGGAGGTCGTGCGCCTGCACGACGAGGTGCTGCACGGCCTGGGAACGACCTGGGACGGGATCCGTCCCCTGCCGGACGGCTGGACCCGGGCGCCGGCCATCCAGAGCACCCGTGTGGCCCTGGCGAACCGGATCGAGGAGCAGTTCGCGGGCGAGGCCCTGTGGCTGGTGAAGGACCCGCGGCTCTCGCTGCTGGCGCCGCTGTGGGTCGAGATCCTGGCGGAGCGCGGTCGCGAGCCGTCCTTCGTGGTGGCGCTGCGCGATCCGCGCGAGGTGGCGCTCTCGCTCTGGGTCCGGGAGGAGATCCGTCCCTCGCGCGCGCACCTTCTCTGGCTGCGCCACACCCTGGCGGCCCTGCAGGTGGCGGCAGCCCATCGCACACGCCGTGGTCGCCTACGACGACCTGATGGCCGACTGGCGGAGCACCGTCGAGCGCGTGGCGACCGCCCTGGACGTGCGCTGGCCGGACGGGTCCGAGGCGGCCGCGGGCCGCATCGACGCCTTCATCCGCGAGGGTCTCCGACACCATGTGGAGACCGGCGACGCGTCTCGGGACCGGGTGGTGCCCGCCTGGGTCCGGCGGGCGTGGAAGGCGGTCCGGGATCCGGGCCCCGACCTCTCGCGCAAGCTCGCGCGACTCGCGGCCCTGCTGCACGAGGCCGACAGCCTGTTCGCGCCGGAGATCGCCGCCGGCGAGCAGGAGCTGGCCGAGCTCGAGGCGGAAGAGGAGGCGGGCCGCGCTGCGCTGGCCGGACGCGATGTCGAGCTCGTCCGCTTGCGGGAGGAGCTCGAGACCGCCGGGGCGCAGTCCCGCGAGCTGCGGGAGGAGCTCGAGGTCGTCGCCCGGGAGGTCGCCGCCGCGCGCGCGAGCCAGGCGGATCGGGACGCGGAGGCCTCGCGCCTACGGGCCGAGCATCGGGACGCACACATCGAGCTGGGGAGGCAGGCCGCCGAGGCCCAGGTCCTCGCGGCCCGGAACGCAGCCCTGGAACGGGAGCTCGCCGGCGCGCGAGCGGCGCTGGACGACGCATCTTCCGAGCGGGCCGTGCTGCAGGCCGAGCTGTCGCGTCAGCAGCACGAGGTCGCCTCCCGGGCCGATCGCCTGCGCGGGCTGGAGGACGAGGTGGCGGCCCTGCGCGAGTCCTCCCAGCGGCAGGCGCAGCAGGTTCGCGTCGCCGACGAGGCGCTGCGGCGGCGGAAGGACGAGCTGGCCCAGCGGGATACCGAGGCGGCCGGGCTCGAGCAAGATCTCGAAGCCCTGCGCGGCGATCTGCGGCGCCGGACGGACGCACTGCGGGACCGCGAGCGGGATCTCGCCCAGCAGGCGGAGAGCAACCGCATCCTCGCCCACGAGCTGTCCGGGGTCCGCGCAGAGCTCGCCATCCACCATCAGACCCTCGACCAGCTGTACGGGTCGCGCTCCTGGCGGCTCACCCGGCCGTTGCGTTGGGCGAAGCAGCTTCGAGGCGGCGGACCGCTGCCGGCCCCGCAGCTGGACACCGCCCGGCTCCGGCCGGGGAGCGAGCTGCTTCCGGGCGAGCCGTTCCGCCAGGGGTTCCGGGTCTCCGTCCCCGAGCTCACGGCCCTCGGGATCTACTTCTTCACGTACCGCAAGCTCAACGAGACGCGCGTGCGGGTGCGTCTGCTCGAAGAGCGCGCGGGCCGGCTGCTGCCGGGGCGCCTGCTGCACGAGGAGGTGCTCGAAGGCGACCGGATCGAGGACGGCCGGATGGCGCGCATCCAGCTGCCGGCGCCTCTGTGGCGCGCAGATCGGAGGCGGCTCGTCTGCGAGATCGAGTCCCTCGACGGCCGGCCCGACGAGACCGTGACCGTCGCCTGCGCGCCGGCCTACTACCCG
This sequence comes from uncultured delta proteobacterium, assembly GCA_963822965.1. Classification (GTDB taxonomy): domain Bacteria; phylum Myxococcota_A; class UBA9160; order UBA9160; family UBA4427; genus JAJDAN01. Next base: position 479,027 of record CAWGJT010000012.1, on the reverse strand, counting down.
GGGCGCATCCTGTCGGAGGCGGGGCAGGCGCTGGCGGACCACGCGCTCGCGCTCGTCTTCAACCCGCCCGCCGGCTTCGAGCGGCACAAGAGCTTCGCCTTCGTGAGCGGCTGCCCGGGCGACGCCTATCGCTACCGCTGCGAGCACGCCGCCGAGATCCTGCGCTTCGCCGGCTACACGGCGGACGTGTATCCGCCGGACACCTTCCCCTGGGACTGGCTGCTGCACGACTACCAAGTGGTCGTGGCCCACCGGGTGCCCCACACGCCCGACTTCGAGAAGTTCGTGGCGCACGCGCGCCGCTCCGGCGTGGCCGTGGTCTTCGACACGGACGATCTGGTCTTCGACCCCGACGGCATCGACCAGATCGACGCCGTCGTGCACATGGACGAGGACGAGCGCGCGCTCTTCATCGACGGCGTGAAGCGCTATCGGCGTGCGCTGGCGCTGTGCGAGCGCGTCGCCGTCAGCACGAACGCTCTCGCGGAGGCGGTGGAGGACATCTTCCCGGAGAAATCCGTGGCCCTGCTGCGCAACCGCGTGAGCGAGGCCATGCGCCGAGGCGCCGACGAGGCCCTCCTGCAGGAGCCACCCCCGGACCGACTCGTGCGCCTCGCCTACTTCAGCGGCACCCGCACCCACCGGCGCGACTTCGCCGAGTGCGTGCCGGCTCTCGCGCGCATCCTCGACGAGCATCGGCATGCGCGCCTGGTGCTCGTGGGGCACATCGACGTGCCCGCCGAGCTGGAACGCTTCGCGCACCGGATCGAGCGACACCCCTTCATGGAATGGCGTCGGCTGCCGGCCCTGTACCGCGAGATGGACGTGAACCTCGCCCCCCTGGAGTCGGACAATCGCTTCACCGCCGCGAAGAGCGAGCTCAAGTACCTCGAGGCGGGTCTCCTGGGGGTGCCCACGGTGGCCTCCCGGGTGGGCGCCTTCGAGGTGGCCATCGAGCACGGCGAGACCGGCTTCCTGTGCGCCTCGGAGCCGGAGTGGTACGCGAGCCTGCGGTCGTTGGTGGAGGACCGCGGGCTGCGTGAGCGAATCGGACGTCGCGCCCGGCGCGACGTACTCGCGCGCTACGCCACCCGCGCCGCGGCGGCCCGCCAGAGCGCCGCCTGGGCCGACCTCGTGGGTCACGCCGCCCGTCACGAGCGCCGGCTCCGGGTGGCCTGGATCCTGCGCGCGCCCATCGGGCAGACTGGCGGCGGCTACAAGAAGATCTTCCAGATCGCGAATCACCTGGCGGACCACGGTCACGAGGTGGACGTGTACGTCGAGCCGATCGCCCACCTGGAAGGCCTCACGGACGTCGAGATCGAGCGCTACTGCCACGAGCACTTCGGGCGCAGCGCGGCCCGCATCCGGGTGGGCCACGACGCCATCCGCACCTCGGACGTCGCCGTGGCCACCAACTGGCCGACCGCCCACGTGGTCGACGGCCTCGAGAACACGGCCCTCAAGGCCTATTTCGTGCAGGACTGGGAGCCCGACTTCTACGAGGAGACGGACGGGCTCCACCAGGCCGCGGAGGCCACCTACGACCTGCCCCTGCGCATCGTCTCCATCGGGCGCTACCTCGCCGACCGGCTGGGCGAGCGCAACGGCATCGCCTACGAGCACGTGGATTTCGCGCTGGCGGACGAGTTCTTCGCCGATCCCGAGGCCGTGGAACGAAAGCTCGCGGAAGTGGCGGCGGACGAGGGCGCCGGCGCGTGCAGCGTCCTCTTCTTCGCGCGTCCCGAGATTCCGCGGCGCTGCTTCGATCTCGGTGTGGCGGCGCTGGAACGGCTGCACGAGCGATGTCCCGGCGTGGTGATCCGGCTCTACGGCATGGAGCGGGAGCGGGACCTTCCCTTCCCGTACCAGAACCTGGGCGTCCTCGGCCCCGCGGCCCTCGCCGCCGCCATGCGGGACGCCGACGTGCATCTCTCGTTCTCGGAGACCAACGCCTCCACGGTGATGTTCGAAGCCATGGCCTCGGGCTGTGTGGCGGTGGAGCTCGACCAGCCGGGTGTCCGCGCCCTGCTCGAAGACACGGGCACCGCCGTCCTGGTGAAGAACCTCCCCGAGGCGGTGAGCGAGGCGCTGGTCGGGCTCGTGAGCGACGGCGCGGCCCGGCGCGACGTCGCCCGGCGCGGGCACGCCAGCGTACGCGGGCTGTCGGTCGAGAACATGTGCGCGCAGTTCGAGGCGCACCTGCTGCGGGCCTCCATCGGCGCTCGCAGCATGGTGCAGGCGCCGGACGAGGTCAGCGATCTTCCGCGGGCGGCTCGATGACGATCTCGGCCGGCTCCTGCAGGGAGAGGTCCACGTAGCCCGTGCTGAGCGGCGTGCGCGCCCGCTCGATGCGGAACATGGTGGCGTCCACGATCCGGTGCAGGAAGCGCTCTCCCGCGTCACCCAGTCCCAGCACGCCGGCGTTCAGGAAGTAGGCCCCCGCGGCGAGCGCCGGACGGAAGCGGAAGCGCACCTGTACCCGGCTGCCCGCCGCGATCTGGGGAATCGGCCGGTCCTCCCGATGGGAGGTCTGCCCCGCCAGCTCGAAGCCCGTGACGAGCTTGATCATCATGCCGAAGCGCACGCCCCCGGCCGGCTTCGAGAACGTGACGTCGTAGGCGTAGACGTAGGTCTCGCCGGGCACGAGCACGTTCACGCGGCGTCCGTTCGCGTCGAGGATCCGGGCGTCGTCGATGTGCGCGCCGTGGCTCTCGTAGTGGACGGTGCTCTCCGGGACCAGCTCGGGCACCCAGTAGGCCGCGTCTTGGGAGACCGGTGCTCCGGCGGTCTCGGTTCCGGTGGACGCGGGGCTCGCGGTGGCGCCGCTCCGGATCTCGGCGGCGATCCGCGGCTGCTCGTGGAGCGGGGCATGCAGCAGCTTCTGGTAGCAGCCGAGCACCGTCTTGGGGTCGCCCGTGCGCAGGGGCTCCCCGTGCTCGAGCAGCAGCACCCGGTCGCACAGCTCGAGGATCAGATTCGACGCGTGGGAGACGAAGAGGATCGTGGCGCCCTGCGACTTGATCTCCTCGATGCGCGCCGCGCACTTGCGCGTGAAGAGCTCGTCGCCCACCGCGAGCACCTCGTCCACCACGAGGATGTCGGGGTCGGAGTGGATGGCGACGGCGAAGGCGAGACGGGCGTACATGCCGCTCGAGTAGGACTGCACGGGCTGGTCGAAGAAGTCGCCGATGTCCGCGAAGGCCCGGATGGCGTCCAGCCGCGACGCGATCTCGCCGTCGGGAAGCCCGAGGATGGCGGCGTTCAGCACCGCGTTCTCGCGCCCCGTGAAGGCCGGGTCGAAGCCGGTGCCGAGGGTGAGGATCGGCGCCAGGTGGCCGCGGACGTCCAGCTCGCCGGCGCTCTTGTCGAGCAGGCCGCACACGAGTTTGAGGAGCGTCGACTTGCCCGAGCCGTTGCGGCCGATCACCCCGAAGGTCTCGCCGCGCCGGACGTCCAGGTCGACGCCGCGCAGGGCGTGGAAGTCGCGGTGGAAGGGTCCCCGGCCCAGGCGCAGCATCTCCCGCAGCCGGTGCGCTGGACGCGCGTAGACGTGATACGTCTTGCCGAGCCCCCTCGCGTGGATGGCGATCTCGCCGGGCGCCCGCTCAGAGGACATCGGCGAAGCCCTTCTGGGTGCGTGTGAACCACAGGTGCCCCGCCCAGGCGAAGAGCCACGAGCCCAGGGTGAGCCCGGCGAGCAGCGGCCAGTCCGGCGCCCGCCCGTGGAAGAGCGGCCCCTTCGACATCTCGAGCAGGTGCGCCAGGGGATTCAGGAAGTACAAGCCCCGGAAGGCCTCGGGAATGCGCGCGGGCGAGTAGAAGATGGGGCTCAGGAAGAGGAGCGCGGTGGTGAAGACGGCCACCACCTGGGAGATGTCCTCGAGATAGACGCCCAGGGAAGACAGGAACCAGCTGGTCCCCACCGTGAGCAGCAGCAGGGGCACCAGGATGAGCGGCACGTAGAGCCACGAGAGCGGCGGCATGCCGATCACGAGCGCGTAGCCCACCGCCAGGATCGTCGCCGAGAAGCCGAAGTTCACCAGCGCCTCGCACAGGCTCGCCCAGCACAGGACCTCCACCGGGAAGCGGATCTGCGTGATGTAGGTGCGGTTGGCCCGCACCAGGCCCGGGGCGCGGTTCACGCAGTCGGCGAAGATCGTGTACAGGGCGAGACCCGAGAAGAGGTAGAGCGCGAACTGCGCGTGGTCGCCCTCGCCGATCTCCCAGCGGCTCTCGAACACCACCGAGAACACGAACGTGTAGACGCCGAGCATCATGAGCGGCTGCACGAAGGCCCACAGGAGGCCCAGCACCGAGCCCCGGTAGCGGGTCTCGACGGCGCGCCACGCGAGCCGCCGGATCAGATGGCGGTCGTGCCAGCCCTTCCGCAGGAACGCGGTCGGGTCGAGGGAGTTCACGGCTGGGGGCTCCGGGCCAGGGGCATGGGCTCGTCTTGATATCACAGGCGCCAGCGGTTGCGGGCAGCTCAGTCCGTCGCGGCGAGCAGCCCGTTCGCCTGCAGGAAGTCGGCGACGGCCCGCGCGATGACGGCGTGCCCCCGCTCGTTGGGATGGTAGTCGTCGTCCGGGACGAAGAAGTCGCCTCGCGAGACGCCGTCTGCCGCGGCGGCCCGTGCGAGCACGTCCTCGATCTCGAGCAGGGGCACCCCGTGCTCCCGGGCGAAGCGGGTCTGGAGACAGCGGTGGGGCACGCTCACCGGGTAGGCGGGGTGCAGCAGGACGAGCCGCGCGCCGGCCCGCCGGGTGGCCGCGAGCAGCTCGGCCAGTGCCGCCTCGCGGTCCGGATCCGGCACCCGCACGAGCGCGTTCGGGTTCGCCATCCAGGGCCGCTCGCCGGGTGGGGCGCCGCGGACGGCCTCGTAGGGCAGGGCCCGGGCGAAGAGCAGGTCGCGGTCGCTCTCCTCCGCCACGGCGCGCAGGCTGGCATCGGCCCGGGCGCGGGCCAGGGCGAGGCTCAGGGCCGTGAGCAGTCGCGAGCTGCGGACCAGCGCCCGCACGGGTGCCCGGCGCGCGGTCCAGTCCATCATCTCGCGATCCGTGAGCCCGGCGCCGGGAAGCGCGAGCCCCCGGAACGTGGTGGGCAGGAAGTCGTTCACCTCCTGGTAGACGAGCACCACGTCGGGCTCGAGCTCGTCCGCGTGCAGGTCGAGGAAGCGGGCGGACTGCACCGTCGACCACGCCCGCACGCCCGCGTTGATGACCCGGACCGGCTGGCCCCGCGCGCGCAGGATCTCCTCCAGGCGGTGCGAGTAGGTGTCGGACCACGCCACCTTCGCACCGTAGGTGCTCGACTCGCCCAGGGAGAGGATGCGGATCTCGCCCGGCTGCTTCTCGAGAGGAAGCTCCGGGCCCCGGAAGCCGTGGGAGTCGACGGGGCCCCCCTGCTCGCTCTCCGGCGCGCCGGGACGCAGCCGCCACAGGAGCTCTGCGTCCTCCATCTCGTCCGGGGACAGACCCGGGAAGTCGTTCGCGGGGGCGGGCGGCAGCCAGATGCGGGCCCCCGCCTCGAGCAGCCCGAAGGGCAGCAGGGCTGCGGCGAGCGCGACCAGGAGCTTGCGGACCGTCGGATGCCGCACGCCGCGGAGGCTATCACGCGCCCGGCTTCCGGCGAAGCTGCGGGTGCGCGGCCGGGCGCAGCGGGTAAGCTGTGCCGCGCCCTCGGCGCCCGTCGCGCTCCCGTCGCGGGCCGACCGCAGGAGGCCCCTTGCTGCGCACGTTCCGGGAAGACCTCGCCGCGGTGCTCGAGAACGATCCGGCGGCCCGGAGCCCGCTCGAGACGCTGCTCTTCCACCAGCCGCTGCACGCGGTCGCGATCTACCGCGTCGCCCACTGGCTCCACGTGCGGGGGGTACCGCTCGTGCCCCGCTTCCTGTCGGTGCTCTCCCACTTCATGACGGGGGTGGAGATCCACCCGGGGGCGCGCATCGGGCGCCGCTTCTTCATCGACCACGGCTCGGGCGTGGTGATCGGGGAGACGGCGGTGATCGGCGACGACTGCGTGCTCTTCCACAACGTCACCCTGGGCGGCACCGGCAAGCACGCGGGCAAGCGACATCCGACCCTCGGAGACGACGTCTTCGTCGGCACCGGCGCCACCCTGCTCGGGCCCATCACCGTCGGGTCGGGGGCCAAGATCGGCGCGGGCGCCTTCATCCACATGCGCGACGTGCCGGCGAACACCACCGTGGTGGGCGTGCCGGCGCGGATCGTGAAGCGCGACGGCCAGCGGGTGGAGCAGGAGCTGCCCCGCACCGTGCTGCCGGAAGGAGCGATCGCCGAGCCATGAACGACGCCAGCCGCGATGCCCGGACGCCGGCCGAGCGCCTGCGCGCCCTCCTGCAGGAGCCCGGGCTGCACGTGATGCCCTGCTGCTTCGACGCCCACTCGGCGCGGCTCATCGAGCGGGCGGGCTTCCCGCTCACGTTCATGAGCGGCTTCGCGGTCTCGGCCGCGCGCCTGGGGCTGCCCGACACCGGGCTCATCTCGTACGGCGAGATGCTCGACCAGGGTCGCAACATCTGCCAGGCGGTGTCGATCCCCGTGATCGGCGACGCCGACACGGGCTACGGCAACGCCCTGAACGTGAAGCGCAGCGTGCGCGGCTACGCGTCCGCGGGCTTCGCGTGCGCGATGATCGAGGACCAGCTCGCCCCCAAGCGCTGCGGCCACACCCGCGGCAAGCAGGTGGTCTCGCGCGCCGAGGCGGCCCGCCGCATCCGGGCCGCGGTGGACGCGCGCGAGGAGCACGGCGGCGACATCCTGGTGATGGCCCGCACCGACGCCCGCGCCACCCACGGGCTCGACGAGGCCCTCGAGCGCTGTCGTCTCTTCCACGACCTGGGCGCCGACATCCTGTTCCTCGAGGCGCCGCGCAGCGAGGACGAGATGGCGACCGTGTGTCGCGAGCTGCCGGGCGCGAAGATGGCGAACCTGGTCGAGGACGGGGACACCCCGCTGCTGCCGCCGGCGCGCCTCGAGGCGCTGGGCTACCAGATCGCCGCCTATCCGCTCACGCTGCTGTCGGCGGCCACCCGCGCCATGCAGGAGGCCCTTCGGGCGCTGGCCGACGGACGCACGCCGGAGGGTCTGCTCCCGTTCGCGGCGCTGCGCGAGGTGGTGGGCTTCCCGGACTACGACGCCGAGTCTGCGCGCTACGCGGAGCCCGCCGAGGGGGGGCCGAAAGAGAAGGCGTGAGAGCCCGGGGCGGCGACGCCGCCCCGGGCTCCGACGCGTCCCGCTCGGGGGTCAGCCGCGGCGGTCGGCCGCCCGCCGCCGGGCCAGGGCCACCAGCCCGACGGCCACCAGCACTCCCGTGCCGGGCTCGGGCACCGGCGCCCCGGCGCCGAAGCGCCAGCCGTCCCAGGCGCCGTCCAGCACCACCCGGCCGGCCGCGCCGACGGAGGACTCCAGCCAGGCCTCCGCGGCGGACTCCTTCGTCCAGTAGTGCCAGAAGAGGTCGCCGCCGCCGAAGCCGCCGTCGCTGTGCCCGTCGTAGGCGATGCCGTCGACGAAGAGCCCGAAGCCGAAGTCGACGACCGTCACCGAGAAGCTCGCGATCTCGCTCTCGAGCACCTGCAGGATGTCGATCCCCGACGTCGCCACCGCGTCGTCGAAGGCCACCTCGAAGGCGTACCCCGCCCCGTCCTGGAACTCGAGCACCACCGTCGCGAGGTCGGGGCCGCTTCCGGCGCTGGCCTCGATGGGCAGCGCCCCGGCCGGGGTCGCCAGCAGCAGGGCCAGGGCCGCCCCGGCGATCGCCCGGACGATTCCGCTCGTCCGGGTCGCACGCGTGTGTTCGTCGATCCGTCGCTTCCGCATGGCTCTACTCATGGCTCTACTCGCTCCGATTCGGGCGTGCGCCCGGGCATCCAGTCGCGGGATGCCGACCCGGGTGAGCGAGCGTCCCCGCAGGAGGCTCGGAAGCGGATTCGTCGCGGGTCTTACCGACGGCTTGCCGAGAGGTCCCGGTTCGCGAGGACGCTCGTACTGCTCGCGACGGGCAGGTCTTCCGGCTCAGGATCCGCTTCCGGTCACCTTCCCGCTTCGCGCGATCCCCGGCGTCCGGCGTCCGGGACCGCGCTTGCAGTGGCTCTCGACCGGAAGCTGCGGGGCTGCTCGCACAGCCCGCCGACCCATTACGGCGGCGCGTCCGCGGTGGAATTCCGTGCCCCGGGCTGGCTCGCCCCGGCCGCACGGGCACCACACTTCCCTCTTCGCCCGGCACTCGCCGGGCACCCGTTGCGCTGCCCAGTATACGCGGAGTCGGCGCCGCGCCCGCCTGGAATCGCGCCGGCGCGGGGAGGCCGGCCGGGTTCTCAGGGGCCGATCCGGCGGATCGCCACCCAGGGTGCGTCGGGGGGCAGGGGCTCGCGCAGGTCCACCTCGCCCTCCACGTGCCAGAGGTTGTCGTCCTGCTCGTCGAGCAGCACCTGGCGCACCTCGAAGCGGCCGGGCTCGCGCTCGTCGATCCGGGTCCAGTGGGCCTGGCGCGCCGGAGGGTCGAAGCGGATGCGCTCGTAGTCCTCGAAGAAGGGGGCCAGGGCGGCCTCGAATCGAGCGGCGTCCCAGGCGTCGCCCGGGCATGGGGCGCACGCGCCGGGCCGCGTCTTCGTAGCGGCCGGCGGCCAGCTCGCGCACGAGCTCGCGCATTTCGGCCCGCACCCGGGCCCGGAAGAGCCGGGGATCGGGGGCGGGTCGGCGCGGCGGGTGGGCCTCCGGCGCCGGCTCGGTGGCGGCGCCCGGATCGACGAGGGTCTCCCACTCCTGCAGCAGGCTCGAGTCCACGCCCGCCACCAGGGTGCGCAGGTAGCCGATGACGTCGTAGACGTCGTCGTCGCGCGCGGCCTCGGGCACCGAGCGGGCCAGCGTGTCGAGCACCTGGCTCAGGTAGCGGAGCAGCAGTCCTTCGACGCGCGCGATCCCGCATCGCTTCACGTAGTCGTCGAAGGCGGTGTACGTCTCGAACATCTGCCGGGCGACGGACTTGGGTCGGATGGCCTCGCTCTTCACCCAGGGATGGTGCAGGGCGAAGAGACGGAAGGTCTCCCAGGCGAACTCCGCGTTGGGCCGGGGCCAGCCGACGCGCTCGATCTTCTCCCGCCGCTCCTCGTAGGGAACGCCCTGGGCCTTCAGCTCCGCGGCCACCCGGTCGCGCTCCAGGCGCTGCTGGGCGTAGAGGATGGGCCGGGGATCCTCGAGGATCGACTCGACGGCGGTCAGAGCAGGTCGAGCGCGTAGCCCGGGGCGTCCGGGTCGAGGGCGGCCACCGCGTCGAGCAGGTAGACCGCCAGCGTCTCGTGGAGCGAGAAGTCGCGCTGCAGGGCCGCGCTGACGCGGACCGTCGCCGGGCCGCCCGCCGCGCCGCGGACGACCTCGACGATCTCCGCGCGGCGGAGCGAGCGGAAGAGGGCGGCGGCCTCGCGCCGCAGCTCGCGCTTGCGCGGCTCGTCCTCGTGGCAGTGCGCGATGAGATCGAGCAGCTCCCGGTAGCCGGCGCCCGGCGCAGCCTTCGCCAGCTCGCTCTGGAGGCAGCCCACGACGAGGCCGTGGTCGAGGCCGAAGCGCGAGCGCAGCATCTCGGGCGGGCGCCGGACGAGCTCCTCGAAGGTCGTCTGCGTCCAGGCGGGCATGCCCTCGGGCGCCTTCTTCTTGACGATCTTCCGGCGCCGGCCCGAGGCGCCCGCGGCCTTCGCCTCGAGGCGCCGGTTCTCGATCACCCACTCCGGGGCCTGGGCGACGACGCTGCCCAGCGGTGTCGAAGCCCCGGCGCCCGGCGCGGCCGGCGATCTGCTGGAACTCGCGCACCGAGAGCAGCGCCGTCTTCTCGCCGTCGAACTTCGCACAGGCGCGTGAAGAGCACCGTGCGGATCGGGACGTTCACCCCCACGCCCAGGGTGTCGGTGCCGCAGATGACGCGCAGCAGGCCCTGCTGGGCGAGCCGCTCGACGAGCCGCCGGTAGCGCGGCAGCAGGCCCGCGTGGTGCAGGCCGATGCCGTGGGAGAGCAGGCGCTTCACCGTGGACCCGTAGGGGGTGTCGAAGCGGAAGCCGCCGATCGGCGGCGGCGATCGCCTGCCGGGACTCGCGGTCGCTCACCCGGGCGCTGGTGAGCGCCTGGGCCTGCTCGGCGGCCTCGCGCTGGGTGAAGTGCACCACGTAGACGGGGGCGCGCCCGCCCGCGAGCAGGCGCTCGATGGTCTCGTGCAGCGGGGTCTCCGCGTACTCGAAGTCCAGGGGCACGGGCCGCTCGCCGCCGTGGACCTGGGTGACCGGGCGCCCGCTGCGGCGCGCCGAGGCGCTCCTCGATGGGCGCCGTGTTGCCGAGGGTGGCCGAGAGCAGCAGGAAGAGGCTCTTGCGCAGGACGATCAGCGGAATCTGCCAGGCCACCCCGCGCTGGGCGTCGTCGTAGTAGTGGAACTCGTCCATCACCACGTAGGGCGCGTCGGTCTGCTGCCCCCGGCTGCACCGCCATGTTCGCCAGCACCTCGGCGGTGCAGCAGATGACGGGCGCGCCCGGGTTGATGCTCGCGTCGCCGGTCAGCATGCCCACGTTCTCGGGACCGAAGTGCCCGCACAGCTCGAAGAACTTCTCGCTCGCGAGCGCCTTGATGGGCGCCGTGTAGAACGAACGCTCCCCCTCGCACAGCGCCTTGAAGTGGAGGCCGAGGGCGACGAGCGACTTGCCGGACCCGGTGGGCGTGGAGAGCACCACGTGGTGTCCCGTCATCAGCTCGAGGAGCGCCTCCTCCTGGGCGGGATAGGGCTCGAGGCCCTGGTCGGTCACCCAGCGCAGGAAGCGGTCGAGGATCGCGTCCGGGGACGCCAGCGCGCCCAGGGGCACCCGGTCGATCAGGCGCGGGTGCGAGGCGACCCGGGCGTCGCCGGACGGCGCCATGGCGGTCTCGCGCGGATCAGCGCGCGAAGAGCAGCCACGCGAGCGCGGCGAGCAGTGCGAGGCCCGCCGCCCAGATCCAGCGCGGCGGGCCGGATGCGGGGGACAGGACGGGCGTCACGATCACGTCGGTGGTGCGGGCCTTCCGGGGCTGCGGCCTCTCCGGGAACCATCACCACCTGCACGGTGATGTTGTCGTTCCCGCCCTCGAGGTTCGCCATCTGCACCAGGGTTCGCACGGCGTTCTCCGGCTCCTCCCGGGCGAGCACCGCGGCCATCTCCTCGGCGGGCACCAGTCCCGAGAGACCGTCGGAGCACAGCAGGTACTTGTCCCCGGGCTCGACCTCGAGGGCGGTGATCTGCACCTCGACGTCCTCGTTGGTGCCGATGGCGCGCAGGATCTCGTTCCGCTGGGGGTGGAGCTTCGCCTCTTCCTCGGTGATGTGACCCATGCGGATCAGCGCGCCCACCACCGAGTGGTCGTCGGTGATCTGCTCGAAGCGGTCGCCCCGCAAGCGGTAGGCGCGGCTGTCTCCGACGTGGGCCACCCACGCCCGCCCGTCGCTCTCGAAGAGCAGGCACACGCCGGTGGTGCCCATGCCGGCGAGGTCCATGTCCTCCTGGGAGGCGCGGAACACGTGCTCGTTGGCCGCCTCGAGCGCGGACCGCAGCAGCGTCACCGCGTCGTCGCCGCCGGACTTGAACACCTCGGCGGTGGCTTCGACGGCCAGTCGGCTGGCCACCTCGCCGCCGCGATGCCCGCCCATGCCGTCGGCGACGATGAAGAGGCGCCGTCGCGCGGACGCATCCTCGAACTCGCCGCAGTAGTCCTGGTTGACCTCGCGCACCTGTCCGATGTCGCTCATGCCGCTGGCGACGAAGCGGTCGGGGTCGGGCACGGACATCGGCGGACCTTCGCTTTCCACGGGTTGGGCTTCTCGTTCGATCGGGCCGGCCGCCAGGCGTGCGGCCTTCGCCGCTTCCCGGGCTCGCCTGGCACGTGCCAGCGCTGGTGTCTCCGCTCGCTTCGCGGCAACGACGGGGGCAGGAATCGATCCGCTCGGGTCCGAGCGTAGCCCGGAATTGCGGGGGGTCACCCTCGCGGATGCGGTCGAGGACTTCGGCTCGTAGCGGAATTCGGGGGGGACCATGATCGAAGACAGACCTCGGTGTGTCCGGACCGTGGCGGACCGGTGGGTAGGGGGTGCGGTAGGGAGTGCCGGGGGGCCGGGTTCCGGTTCCTCTCCGGCTTCTCGATCCCCGTGTTCATTCCGCTTTTTCGAGGGGGCTCGCCGGGGCTCGCGGGGGTTCGCGGCTATCCTGCCGGGCCATGACGCGCGCCGAGAAGGCCTCCCGGATCGCCGAGATCCTCGACCGGCTCTATCCGCAGCCGCCGATCCCCCTCGATCATCGGGATCCGTACACGCTGCTCGTGTCGGTCCTGCTCTCGGCCCAGTGCACGGACGTGAAGGTGAACCAGATCACACCGGTGCTCTTCGCCCGCGCCTCGAACCCCCAGGACATGGCACGGCTCGACGTGCGGGAGATCCGCCGGATCATCCGCCCCTGCGGTCTCTCTCCGGCGAAGTCGAAGGCCATCAAGGAGCTCTCGCAGATCCTCGTCGAGCGCCACGGCGGGCAGGTGCCCAAGACCTTCGAGGAGCTGGAGGCGCTGCCGGGGGTCGGCCACAAGACCGCGAGCGTCGTGATGGCCCAGGCGTTCGGCATCCCCGCCTTTCCGGTGGACACGCACATCCACCGGCTGGCGGCCCGCTGGGGCCTGTCGAACGGCTCCAGCGTGGCCCGGACCGAGCGCGACCTGAAGGCGATCTTCCCCGAGGAGCGCTGGAACGCGCTCCACCTGCAGATCATCTACTTCGGCCGCGAGCACTGTCCGGCCCGGGGGCACGATCTCGCGAGCTGTCCCATCTGCTCGTGGGCGGCGTCGAAGAAGCGCATCCGGGAGGAGAGCCGGCGCTAGCGATCCGTTACGACGGCTCGTCTTCCTCGACCCGAACGATGCGCACGATGCGACCGAGGAGCGCCGGATCGGGGGGCTCCTCGAGGGTCTGCTCGATCCGGCGTCCGACCACCTGGACGAGCATCGGGCCGCGACTGGTCAGTGCCCAGCCCTTGGCGCGCAGCAGTCCCGGGATGTGCAGGGCCGCCTCCAGCGCGTCCGGCGCGATGCCCGCGGGTGGTCGCCACTCGCTCGCCCGGAAGCGCTCGTGGTGGTGGGACGGGGCGTCCGGCGCGGGTCCCGCCCGGTCGATGGCGCCCAGGTCCGGCGGGAACAGCACGGATTCGGGCACGCGCCCGTGACAGCAGGTGACGATGGGCGCCTCCGGCTCGATCGCCCGGAGCTTCTCCTCCAGGGCCCGGTGGTCGGCTTCGGGGACGAGATCGAGCTTGTTGAGCACCAGAAGGTCGGCGGAGGAGACCTGGTCGGCGAAGGTGCCTTCGAGGTCCCGGCCGGCGGCCAGCTGCTCGGCGTTCACGACCACGATCGCCGTGTCGTCGCCGATCCAGGCGGATACGGGCTCGCGCCAGAAGTTGAGGGTGGTGTCGAAGGGCAGCGCCACGCCGGACGTCTCGATGACGATCCGCTCCGGATCGACCTCTTCGCGCAGCCGCTGGAGGGTCTCGATCAGGTCGTCGGACAGCTCGCAGCACACACACCCGCCCTCGAGCTCCACGAAGGCCTCGCCGCCCCGGCCGAGCAGCGCCTTGTCGATCCCCAGCTCGCCCAGCTCGTTCGAGATCACCGCCACCCGGATGCCGTTGCGCTGTGCGGCCTCGAGCAGGTGGCGGACAAGGGTGGTCTTGCCCGAGCCGAGGAAGCCCGAGACGACGAGGGCAGGCACCTTGCTGCGTTCGGGGTCGGCCACGCGCGAGAGCTTCACGCGCCGGATCCCCGGGCGCAAGAAACGCGGGCGCTGCCGCGACATCCGAGCGTTGCCGGCGGCCTTCGGGGGAGGGCTATCCTCGGGCTCCGGCGCGACCTCCGGACGAGCAGCAGGAGAGAGGATGACCGCCTACGACTTCGACCTCTTCGTGATCGGCGCCGGCTCCGGCGGCGTGCGAGCGGCCCGCATGGCGGCGGCCCTGGGCAAGCGGGTCGCCGTCGCCGAGGACCGCTACCTCGGCGGCACCTGCGTGAACGTGGGCTGCATCCCCAAGAAGCTGCTCGTCTATGCCTCGCACTTCGCCGAGGACTTCGAGGACGCCGGCAATGGATACGGCTGGACGCTGGGTCCGCGCTCGTTCGACTGGTCCACCTTCGTGGCGAAGAAGGACGCCGAGATCGAGCGGTTGAACGGGGTCTACGCGCGCCTGCTCGACCAGTCGGGCGCGGAGCGCATCTGGGGGCGGGCCACCCTCGAAGGCCCCCACGAGGTGCGAGTCGGCGACCGCGTGGTCACGAGCGAGAACGTCCTCGTCGCGACGGGAGGCTGGCCGGACGTGCCGGACGTTCCGGGGCGCGAGCTCGCGATCACGTCCAACGAGATCTTCCACCTGGACGCGCAGCCCGAACGCATCCTGATCGTCGGCGGCGGGTTCATCGCCGTCGAGTTCGCGGGCATCCTGAACGGTCTCGGCTCCCGGGTCACGCAGCTCTACCGCGGCCCGCTCTTCCTGCGCGGCTTCGACGACGACGTCCGCAAGGTGTTGGCGGAGGAGATCCGCAAGAAGGGCGTCGACCTGCGCTTCGATCTCAATGTCGTCGCGCTCGAACGGACCCCCGGCGGTGCGCTGCGGGCGACCCTCACCGACGGCAGCGTCGAAGAGGCCGACCAGGTCCTCTTCGCCACCGGGCGGGTTCCCAATACGGCGAACCTCGGCCTCGAAGCGGTGGGCGTCGAGCTCGACGCCCGGGGTGCCGTCGTGGTCGACAAGTACTCCCGCACCTCGGTGCCGAGCGTGTGGGCGGTGGGCGACGCGACGGATCGCAAGGCCCTCACGCCCGTGGCGATCCACGAGGCCATGTGCCTCGTCAAGACGCTCTATCAGGACGAGCCCACGGCGCCCGAGCACGAGAACGTGCCCGAGGCGGTCTTCAGCCAGCCTCCCGTCGGGACCGTGGGCCTCACCGAGGCGGAGGCGCGGGCCCGCTTCACCCGGGTCGACGTGTACCGCTCGCGCTTCCGGCCGCTCAAGCACACGCTGACCGGCGCCGACGAGACCACCATGATGAAGCTCGTGGTGGATCGGGAGAGCGACCGGGTGCTGGGCCTGCACATGGTGGGTACGGACGCCGGCGAGATCACCCAGGGCTTCGCGGTGGCCATCCGTCGTGGGGCCACCAAGGCCGACTTCGACGCCACCGTGGGCATCCATCCGACCGCCGCGGAGGAGTTCGTCACGATGCGCGAGCCGGTGGCGGACGCCTGACGGCGTGATCCCGATCCGGCGCATCGGGCTCGGGCTCGCCCTGGCGTCGGCGCTGGCCGTGTCGTTGCGACCGGCCAGCGCCACGGCCGCGGCGTCCAAGGCGACGGCCGGGGGCTCCGAGGTGCCGGCCCATGGCGACCCGGGAGTGCCCGGGGTCTACGATCCCTACGAGGGCATGGACCCGGACGGCCGCATCCCGGCGATCGAGAAGCCCGCCGACCTTCCGAACCCGGAGCGTTGGCGCTACGTGCCCGAGGGTCGCATCAAGGAAGGCAACTTCTTCCAACGCTTCCTGGTGTCGAGCTTCATCATTCCCATCTTCTTCCGCAATCCGGACACCGGCGTCGGCGGGGGAATGGCCATCACCGACATCGACTTCCGCTCCCAGCGGAGGCGCGAGTTCGCGGGCGTCTTCCTGACCTACACCTCGGAGGGACAGCAGAGCTACTGGGGACTGTGGCGCCGCTGGCTGCACCACATCGAGCTGCCGGGGGGCGGCATCCTGCAGGAGGAGCGAAGCTACGTGGGCGCTTCGGGCGGCTACCAGAAGACGCTCACCCGCCGCTTCTACGGCTTCGGGCCCGACGCGCCGGAGAAGGACGAGATCAAGTACACCGACGAGCTCTACGAGCTCGAGCTGCGGCTGCAGATGGCCATTCCCGACCCCGGCGACGACCTCATCGGGCGAATCGGAATCCGCGCCGAGTTCCACGGACTCTCGACCAACGACTTCGATTGCGAGGAGTTCCTGCCCGATCTGGAATGCAAGGGGGGCAGCTGGGACCAGAGCCACCTGTTCAAGACCTTCATCGACAATCGCGACCAGGAGCAGCTGGGCTTCCTGCTGGCCGCGCTGCGCTGGGACACCCGGGACAGCCAGCGAAACCCCTACCGGGGCTACGAGCTGGGCGCCCGCGTCGAGGCCCCGCTCGTGCAGGGCGGGGGCGACGTGGGCGCCCGCTTCGAGCTCGACGCCTCGGCGACGTTTCCCGTGCCGGGCATCTTCCATCACGGTGGCGACGCACACGAGGAGAATCCGCCCACCGACACGCTCAACGTCGGCGCGAACCTGTGGCTCAAGGCGGGCGGGCTGCCCTTCACGGCGCTCCCCAGCCTGGGTGGCCCCGAGACCCTGCGCGGCTACCAGGCCGGACGGTGGCGCGACGACGCCGCCTGGCACGCGGTGGTGGAGCACCGCATCTGGGTGATCCCGCGCGGCTTCGCGGTCACGCCCACCATCCGCGTGGAGCGCATCGGCGTCGCGCCCTTCTTCGAGATGGGCACCGTCGGCTCCGACGGGATCGACGTCGTCCAGAACAACGTGAAGTTCAGCTATGGCATCGGGCTGCGCTTCCTGCTCGAGCGCCAGGCTCCGTTCCGGGTCGACTTCGGCTTCTCCAAGGAAGGCTTCAACTGGGCGGCCCGCTTCGGCTACACGTTCTGAAACACCTTCAGGTATTCCGCGCGAATCGCATCCGTGTGTCGCTCGTAGTCGGACAGCAATGCCCGCCGCGCGCCGCCCTCGCGTCCCGGTGACGTGTAGCCGAGGCGTCGGGCGATGCCTTCGAGGTCGCCGCGCTCCTGGTCGAGGTCGGAGATGGAGCGGTTGTCGACGATGCGCAGGCGGCTCGCGAGCCGCACGAGGAAGCTCCAGCCCTCGCGCAGCACGCGCGCGGTGTCCGGGGAGAGAAGGCCCAGGTCGGCGAGCCGGTCCATCTGCAACGCCGTGGGCACGATCTCGAAGAGCTCGGGATGCTCGTGACCGTGCAGCAGCTGCAGTGCCTGCACGATGCACTCCACGTCCAGCACGCCGCCGCGTCCCGTCTTGAAGTTGCGCTGGGCGGAGGTCTCCCGGGCCAGCTCCATCTCCATGCGCTGCCGCACCCGATGGATCTCGGCGAGGAGGTCCGGCGGCGTCGGGCGCGCCAGGATCTCCAGGCGCAGGGCCGCGAAGGCCGCGCCGAGCGCTTCGTCGCCCGCCACGGCGCGCGCGCGCAGGAGCGCCTGGCGCTCCCACACCTCGGCGCTGGCCTCGTGGTAGCGGCGGAAGGCGTCGAAGGAGGTGACGAGCGTTCCCTGGTTGCCCGAGGGCCGCAGCCGCGCGTCGATCTCGTAGCAGGCCCCCTCGGTGGTCGACGTCTGCAGGGTGGAGATCACGCGTTGGCTGAGGCGGACGTAGCCCTCCTGCGCCGTCAGGTCGAGCTCGCCGTCGGGGCCCTTGGCGTCGAACAGGAACACGACGTCGAGATCGCTGCCGTAGGTGAGCTCGCGGGTGGCGAGCTTGCCCATGGCGACCACCGCGTAGCCGTAGTCGCCGGCGCTCGGGTCGGGCAGGCGTGCGGCGAGCTGCTCGCGTGAGAACTCCAGCGCGTCC
The DNA here is from genome assembly GCA_963822965.1 of uncultured delta proteobacterium. Classification (GTDB taxonomy): domain Bacteria; phylum Myxococcota_A; class UBA9160; order UBA9160; family UBA4427; genus JAJDAN01. The sequence goes on along the minus strand of CAWGJT010000012.1, from coordinate 461,347 downwards.
TCGAGGCACAGCTCCGCGATGTCGGTGAGCGCCGCCTGGGCCTCGGCCGGCTCCACCAGGCCCGCCAGGTCGAGCAGTCCCACGTTCACGGTCTGCGCGTGGTGGAAGAGCCGGAGACCGTCGAGGCGGGCGTCCACCGGGTCCTGCCGCGGGTCTCCGGGGGCCGTGAGCGCGGCCAGCTGCTTTCGCAGGGCCGCGCGATCGAGCAGCAGCAGCTCGGGATCGTCGAAGAGGGGCTCGATCAGGCGAGGGTGACGCGCCACGATGTCGGACAGGAACTTGGACGCGCCGAAGCAGCCGGCCAGGCGCGGCACCAGCTCCGGTCGATCGAGCAGCAGCTCGTAGTAGAAGCGCCGCCCGCCGATGGCCTTCACGAAGCGGTCGAGGTTGTTGAGGGTGCGCTCGGGATCGGTGGAAGCGTCGATCTCGCGGGCGAAGCTCGCGGCCAGGTCTTCGAGCATGCGCCGCGCGGCCGGGAACGAGAAGAGCTGGGGCGCACCGCGCACGAAGATGTCGAGCACGGCGTCGGCGCCTCCGTCCGCCCCGCTGCCGGCCAGCACCGACGCGTAGCTGGCGTGAACCCGCTCGCGGCACGCCTGCAGCTCGGCGTCGAGGGCGTCCGCGGCGTCCGCGCCCGTGTGACCGAGGGCGCGTGCGATGCGCGTGTGCGCGGCCGCATCCGGGGGCAGCCGGTGGACCTGCCGCTCGTCCTCCATCTGCAGGCGATTCTCGAGGCGCCGCAGGTAGAGGTAGTCGCGTGTGAGCCCGTCCGCCTGCTGGCGCTCCACCAGGCCCACCCGCGCGAGCTGGTCCAGGGCGTCGCGGGTGGAGCGGGTCCGCAGCTGCGGGATGCGTGCGCCGTGAAGCAGCTGCATGGCCTGGGCGACGAACTCGACCTCCCGGATGCCACCCCGGTCGAGCTTGACGTCGAAGCCCGTGCCCCCGGCGCCGTGGGCCGCCTCGAACTTGTCCTTCAGCTCGCGAATGCTCCGCACCGCCGCGTAGTCCATCGCCGAGCGGTAGATCATGGGATCGACGCCGCGGATCGTCCGCCAGCCGAAGGGCCGGTCTCCCGCCACCGGCCGGGCCTTGGTGAAGGTGGCCTTCTCCCAGGTGTCGGCCCACAGCTCGTAGTAGGAGACGAACGCTTCGTCGCTGATGACGGGCGGGCCCTGGGCGCCGGAGGGACGCAGGTCGAGGTCGACCCTATACAGGAAGCCCTCCGCGGTCCGGTCTCCCACGAGCTTGCCGAAGTGCTGGCTGAGGCGGGTGAAGTACTCGCTCGGCGGCAGCTGCTCGGGGTCGGCGACCACGGGGTCGGGGGGGGCTTCGTGGACGTACACGAGATCGACGTCCGACGAGAAGTTGAGCTCGCCGCCCCCGAGCTTGCCCAGGGCGATCACGCAGAAGTCGAGCCGGACCTCCCGCTCCCGCCCGTCTTCGGTGGTGACGCGCCAGCGGGGCGGGCCGAAGCGCTCCTCGATGCGGCCCCGGGCGATCTCCAGGGCGCGTTCCAGCAGGACGTTCGCCAGCTGGGACAGCTCCGCCAGGGTCTCGCCGCTCCGGGCGAGGGGGAGGCCGCAGTCACGCAGGGTGATGCGCGCCAGCTCGTAGTACTTGAAGCGCCGCAGGGCGGACTCCTCGTCCGTCGAGCCGTCGGCGAGTGCGCGCGCGAGGCGCGGGTCGAGGCCCTCCCGGGCGAGGGGACGGGCGAGGTCCTCGTCCAGCAGCGCCTCCACCCAGGTGGGATGGCGGCGCAGCCAGGACGAGAAGAATGGAGCCACCCCGCACAGCGCGAGCAGCAGGGCGGCGAGCGCCGCGGGTCGCTCGCGCTGCAGGTCCGAGGCACGGTCCGCCGGCAACGCCTCGAGCACGGCCTCCGCAAGCCTCGTCGCGTGCTCGGGATCGGGCGCCCGCTCGAGCGCGGTTCGCCAGTCGTCGCCTGCTTCGATGTCGCGGGTCACGGTGCTCGCAGGCTATCGGATCGACGGGGGCGTCGGTGCGCCGGGGCGGTCATACTGCGCGCGTTGCCGACACCGGCGTCGCGCCGCCGGACCCGGCCCCGGCGCGTCGCTTCCGGAGGTCCCCGAATGCACCGAGAGCCGCTCCTCGAGCTGCTCGCGCGCTACGAACGTCTCCATCCCGACGAGGCGGACCGCGTGCAGCGCGTTTGCGAACTCGTTCGCAATCATGCCGACTGCTTCGAGCGCAGCTGTCTGCCGGGCCACGTCACCGCCTCCACCTGGATCGTGTCGAGCGACCGCAGGCGCTTTCTGCTCACCCACCACCGGAAGCTCGGCCGCTGGCTGCAGCTCGGCGGGCACGCCGACGGGGATCCCGACGTCCACGCGGTCGCCCTGCGCGAGGCGCGCGAGGAATCGGGCCTCCACGAGCTCGACTGGATCGGCCGGCCCGGGGACGGGTCGGCGCCGCTACCGCTCGACGTCGACGTGCACGGGATTCCGGCCCGTCCCGGCGAGCCCGCCCACGAGCATCACGACGTTCGCTTCCTGCTGGCGGCGCGCCCGGGGCAGACCCTCGTCGTGAGCGACGAGTCGCATGACCTCGCCTGGTTCGAGTGGGATCGTCTCGAGTCCGACTTCCGCGAGGAGAGTCTGCTGCGCATGGGGCGCAAGGCGCGCGCGGCGTGTCGGCTGGAGCGGCGGGAGGTGTGAGCCGCGCCGGCTCGCGGGGTGACGCGAGCCGTCCGCGCCGGCAGATTGGGGAGAGCCGGAGCCCTACTTCTCGGGCGGACCGTCGTCCGCGTTGCCCACGAAGTCGAGCCGCCGCTGGCCCTTCAGGTGCTCGGGGGTGACCACGTAGGTGCCCTGGGTGCCACTGCGCACCACGCGTTCGGTCATCTCCGTATCGCCCACGCTCCACAGGTAGACGAGCGCTCCCATCGGGAACGCCGCCATCGCGTACACCAGCTTGAGCGGTGTGTAGACCAGCGTGCAGAGGCCGGCCCCGAGACCGACACCAAAGCGGGACACCGCGCCGTCGTCGTTCGACTCGGCGCGTGCGGCCGCCGGCGCCAGCACGATCGCAGCGCTGAGCAGCGCGCTCGCGACGCGGCGTCGCAGGGCGGCACCCGACGACGAGCCGGAGGGACGGGAATCGCGGGCCGATCGAGTCGCTGCTCGCACGGGACGCTCCAGGACGGTGCGCTCGCCAGCGGGGGGTGGAAACCGGCTCTTTCGGGGGGTGATGCCTCGGGGGAGGCGGCAGATCGATGCCGGATCATAGCGACGGCCGGCCGGCGGGGAACGGGGGAGCCGGCGACCCCGATCGCCCGCATTAGGGAAGGAGAGGTAACACCCCCCGTGGGGCATGCGCCGGGTCTGGAACACCGGGATGGTTTCACAACTTAAATCAATTGGTTACGTCGATGCAAACCGGCCCTGGCCGGAGTCGTCTTGGGTACACGTCTTGCAGTGAAATACCCCCATAGACGGAGACTAGCTTGCGGAACTCGGCTGAGCATCGCGGAACCTTCCAGGCGCTGGGAAGCGCCGCGCAGGCCCCCGGAGCCCGCCGCCAGGCCCGCAGCCGCGCCGCCGGTCTCCCGGCCCTCGCCGCCGCCCTCCTGCTCACCGTCCTCTTCGCCGGGCCCGCGGTGGCCGCGAACTTCGACTTCGACCGGGTTCCCGATCGCTTCCAGTACGCGCGGTACGCGGGGAGCCTCGAGAACAAGCCGCGGACCGTCGCCTTCCGGCGCAACGAGTCCCGCCACGTGGTCGCGGCCCCGACGCGCTTCCGCGTGAGCTCCATCCTGCGGTACAGCACGCCGCTGGGAGACACCGGACTGGTGCTGCGGGTGAAGGCGCCGCTCAAGCCCCGCAAGATCGTCTCGCTCGAGATCCGCTTCTAACGAGGTACCGGCTCTTCAGCGCCCTGCCTCCGCGGCCGTCGCCGGCTCGGCGCCCGGGCGGACCGGGGTATGCTGGGGCGCCCAGCCACCGCCGTCCCCGGCCTTCCTCCGAGGAGCTCCCGCGTGTCCCCCACCCGATCGTCCGAAGCCGTCCTGCTCGTCGAGCACGCGGACGGCGTCGCCACCCTCACGCTCAACCGCCCGCGGGCCATGAACGCGCTCTCCAGCGAGCTGCGACGCCACCTGCTCGAGGTCTTCGAGGCCCTCGCCGCCGACGACTCGGTGCGCGTGGTCATCCTCACGGGCGCCGGAGATCGCGCGTTCTGCGCCGGCCTCGACCTGAAGGAGCTCGCGGGCGAGCCGGGCGCGGCGGCGGACGACGCCGCCCGGGCCGCGGGGGGCGGCGGGGACCTGATCGCGGCCATCGAGGGGTTCGACCGCCCGATCATCGGCGCCATCAACGGCGTCGCGATCACCGGCGGCTTCGAGCTCGCGCTCGCGTGCGACGTGCTCATCGCCTCGACCCACGCGCGCTTCGCCGACACCCATGCGCGGGTCGGCATCCTGCCGGGCTGGGGGCTGAGTCAGAAGCTGCCACGGCTCCTCGGGGTCTATCGTGCCAAGGAGCTCTCCCTCACCGGCAACTTCGTCGACGCAGCCCAGGCCGAGCGTTGGGGGCTGGTGAATCGGGTGGTCCCGCCCGAGGAGCTGCTGCCCAGCTGCCGCGCGCTGGCGGCCGACATGATGTCCTGCCTCCCCGAGATGGTCTCCGCCTACAAGGCCCTGATCGACCGGGGGCTGGCAGAGACCCTCGCGGAAGGACGCCGCATCGAGGCACGACTGAACCGCGAGCATTCCCACGGGGTGACCGCCGAGAAGATCGCCGAGAGGAGACTTGCGGTCACCCGCCGGGGCCGCTCTCAGGCCTCACTGAGGGTCCCAGCCCCCACGATAGCGTGATTTCCACCACGTAATTCTCAGGATCAAGGACGACGACTCCGATAGCTCTGGGGTGATTCGGCCGCGCCGGTTCGCGCGGAGGAATCCCAGGGAGCAGTCGGATGGGCAGCAACACCACCAGGGTTCTGGCGATCGGGCTCCTGCTGTCGGGCCTGGCAGCGGGCCCGGCCCACGCCCTCGACATGGTCGTGGGCGACGTCACCGTCGCGAACCTCGGCAGCTACGGCTTCGACGCCCAGGGCACCGAGTCGCCGGCGTCCGAGACCGGCGTCCTGACCTTCGACAGCGGGGTGACCGACGAGCTCTTCCAGATGTTCGGCTACCTCGGGACGGCCTCGGGGCACGTCCGGATCGACTCGACGAACTTCAGCGTCAGCAGCGCGATCTCCCAGGCGGGCACCTCGGCGGTCTCGCAGCTCACGCTCAGCGCGGCCGGGGCCGCGGCGCTCGGGCTGACGACCGGCGCGATCACCGTGGACTACACGTTCGATCTGATCGACGACACGTCGGCGCAGGACGTCGACCGGCTCGGCTGGGACATCACGCTTACCAACACGACCGCCTCCGCCATCGACGTGTCGCTCTACACCTACCTCGACCTCGATCTGGGCGGTGCGGCCGACTTCGGCGACGACCTCGCGTCCTCGAACCTGTCCCGCATGACCTTGACCGACGCCGACGATCCCACGGCCCTGTTCGTGTGGTCGGTCGGGTCCGGTACGGCCGACCACTTCCAGGTGGGCACGTACCCGAGCGTTCGCACCGCGCTCAACAACATGACGTCGGCCCAGGACCTGAACGACACGTCCGCGACCTTCGGGCCCTCGGACTTCAGCGGCGCCTACCAGTTCGACCGCAGCCTCGCGGCGTTCGGCTCGCAGACGATCCAGCTCAACACACGGGTCGTGCCGGAGCCGCAGCCGGCGCTGCTGACCGGCCTGGGCCTCGTGGGGCTCGCCTTCTATGGCCGTCGCCGGGTCCACCGCAGGCCGCGCTAGTCGAAGCCGGCGCGGCCCGTCCCGCGGCCGCTATGCTCGCCCCATGTCCGAGTCCGTGGCCGATCTGCTGGGCTACATCGATCTCTCGCCGACGCCCTATCACGCGGTGGCGGAGTCGGTGCACCGCCTCGAGCAGCAGGGCTACCGGGCGCTCTCGGAGAGCGACGTGTGGGACCTCGAGCCGGGTGCCCGGCACTACGTGGTCCGCAACGAGGGAAGCCTGGTCGCCTTCGAGGTGGGAAGCGAGTCCCCCGCGACCGGCGGCTTCCGCATCGTCGGGGCCCACACGGATTCACCCAACCTGCGGCTCAAGCCCCTGCCCGACGTCAGCGCGCACGGCTACCGGCAGCTCGCCGTCGAGCCCTACGGCGGCGTGCTCCTCCACACCTGGCTCGACCGCGATCTGTCCCTGGCCGGGCGCGTCACGGTGCGGAGCCGGGCGGGCGTCGAGACGCTGCTGCTCGATTTCGGCCGCCCCCTGCTGCGGGTCCCGAATCTCGCCATCCATCTCTCGCGCGAGATCGCGACCGAAGGCCTGAAGCTGAACGCCCAGCAGCACCTGGCGCCGGTGCTCGGCCTGGAGGGCGCCCCCGACCTGCGCGATCTCGTCGCCATCGAGCTGCGCGCCCAGGGCATCTCCGAGTTTCCGACCGAGAAGGTCCTCGCCTTCGATCTGATGGCCTACGACACCCAGGCATCGGGGGTCTCGGGTGCGAGGGGCGAGTTCATCCACGCGCCCCGGCTCGACAACCTGGCCTCGTGTCATGCCGGCCTGACGGCCCTGCTTCGCGCCGGGGAACGCCGGCTGCCGCGCTTCACCCGCGTGGTCGTGCTGTACGACCACGAGGAGGTCGGGAGCCGCAGCGCCCAGGGCGCCGCCGGGACGCTGCTCGCGGACGCGCTCGAGCGGACCGTCGCCGGCTTCAAGGGCGGAGAGCCCCAGGGGCTGCCGCGCGCCATCGCCGGCTCGTTGCTGGTCTCGGCGGACATGGCCCACGCCGTCCATCCCAACTACGCGGACAAGCACGAGGGAGGCCACACGCCCGTGATCGGCGGCGGCCCGGTGATCAAGGTCAACGCCAACCAGTCCTATGCGACCGACTCCGCTTCCGGAGGCTTCTTCGCCTCTCTCTGCGCGGAGAACGAGATCGAGCCCCAGTACTTCGTGACCCGCAGCGACCTGGCGTGCGGATCGACGATCGGTCCGATCACCGCCGCGCGCCTGGGCCTGCGAACCGTCGACGTGGGCAACCCGATGCTCTCGATGCACAGCTGCCGCGAGATGGCCGGCGCCGCGGACGTGGCCCCGATGATCCAGCTCCTGACGTCGTTCTTCGCCGAAGACGATTGACGGGCCCGCGCGACCGAAGAAGACGGATCGGCCCGCGCGACCGAAGAAGACGGATCGGCCCGCGCGACCGAAGAAGACGGATCGGCCCGCGCGACCGAAGAAGACGGATCGGCCCGCGCGACCGAAGAAGACGGATCGGCCCGCGCGACCGAAGCGTCCGCGCGCGCACCGGCTCTGCGGATCAGGCCAGGACGGCGCGTCCGATCACTTTCAGCTCGATCGTCGCCTTCACGCCCTCGAAGATCGGCAGCACCTGGGCGTCCACCACGTAGCGGCTGATCGGGTACTCCTCGGCGTAGCCCCAGCCCCCGTGCAGCAGCTGGCCGATCTGCGTCGTCGTGACCGCGACGTCGCAGGCCAGCAGCTTCGCCTGGGCGGCGAGCGGGGCGGCCGCGCGTTCGTCCTCGTCCATCTCGCGCGCCGCCTGGTAGGTGATCGCGCGGGCGCCGGCGAGCTGGGTCGCCATGCGGCCGAGGTGGTACTGGGTGAGCTGGAACTCCGCGATCGGGTGACCGAACTGGTTGCGGTCCACCACGTAGCGCGCGGTCTCCTCGAGCGCCGCCTGGGCGACCCCGCAGCCACGGCCGCCCGTCTGGAGCCGACCGGCCGCGAAGCCCGCCATCTGCAGGTAGAAGCCCTTGCCGAGCCCGTCGTCGCCGCCCACGAGGTTCTCCGCGGGCACGAAGTAGCTCTCGAAGTTCAGGGTGAACGAGTGCATGCCCCGGTAGCCCGGCGTGGCGTCGGCCTTGCCGACGATGCGGCCGCCCGTCGGCTGCACCGTCTCGAACGCATGGCCCCAGTCGGGCTCCTTCGGAACGATGAAGAGCGAGAGTCCGCGTGCGCCGGGCTGGTCGGGATCGGTGCGGCAAAGCACCGCCAGCACGTTGGCCCGGCCCGCGAACGTGCACCAGGCCTTGGCGCCGTCGATCACCCAGCCGTCCCGGCCGTCCACCGTTCGCCGCTCGGCGCGACACTTGATGCTCGCCACGTCGCTGCCGTAGTCCGGCTCGGTCACCGAGATGCCCACCATGACCTCGCCCGACGCGAGCCGCGGTAGCCAGTGCTTCTTCTGCTCCTCGGTGCCGCCGCCCATCAGGGCCTTCGTGAGGATCTCGGGGCGCGTGATGAGCGAGCCCGCCGCCGCGAGGGAGGCGCGCGAGAGCTCCTCGGTGGTCAGGATCATGGCGAGATTGCCCATCTCGACGCCGCCGTACTCCTCGGGGACGGACAGCCCGAAGAAGCCGAGCTCGGACATCTTCTCGATGAACTCCTCGGGAACGATCTCGTCCTGGCGGTGGATGTGCTCGGCGTGCGGCATCACCTCGCTGCGGGCGAACTCCCGGACCTGCTCCCGCACCTGCTCGAGCATCTCCTCGAGGGGGGTGTCGTTCGCGCCCCGGGTCTCCGCGACGTGGGCGCCGATGGCGCGGAACACCGACTCGTGGGTGGCGGCGCGCAGCAGCTTGCGCACCTCGGCCGGGAAGGCCTGCTCGAGCGCGTCGTCGCCGATGCCCAGCTCGTCGACCGCCGGCTCGAGACGATCTCGCAGGCTGGCCACCAGCTCGGCCGCGGAGGTGGCCCACAGGCGCTCCAGGGCTTCCGTGCTGCGCCCTTCTGCGACCACGGCGTCGGCGTAGTCGAGCACCTCCCGGGCCGCGCGAACCTCCGTCGCCGCGTAGGCGATGCGCTCGGTGAGTACCTGGTGGTCGTCGATCGTGCGGCCGTTCTCGGTGATCTCCTTCGCGCTGGCGAGGGCCTTCTCGAAGAGCTGCTCGCCGGCGGCGAGCAGGCTGCGGGCGTCGGAGAGGGTGGGATGGGAGGTGGCGGTCATCGGGCGAGCCTTTCCTTGTGTACGGCGTCTTCCGGTCTGGCCGGTTCTGCGGTGTCGCCTGGGGCGCCCCGGCGCGCGGGCGGCGATGCGCAGCGCGGGACGCGCCAGAATAGCGCACCGTCCGGGCTTCGAAGCCCGCCGTAGCGGGGCGCGTCGGGCCGGCCCCGGCTCCGGGGGAGGATCAGACGAAGAACGAGGCGAGCTGCTCGACGAGGGCGGGGCTGCCGATCACGATGCCGACCTTGCCGTTGTCCTGCCGGTAGGTGCGGCAGTCGCCGCCCGCCTCGCGGATCAGCACGTCGGTGGCGGCGACGTCCCACGGATTCAGGTCGAAGTCGACCATCGCGTCCACGCCTCCCGCGAGCACCTGGCTGTGCCCGAAGGCGTCGGTGTAGCCGCGCAGCATCGGGATCTCCCGGGCCATGCGCTCGAAGCCCGCGCGCTGGCCGGCGCGGTCGAAGCAGAAGGGATCGCCGTGGGAGACGATCGCCCGGGCCAGGTCCCCCTGTGCGGAGACGCGCACGGGCTTGCCGTTGCGGAGGCACTCGCCGCCCGTGAAGCCGACGTAGCGCTCGTCCAGGGCCGGAAGGTCGATGAGACCCACCACCGAGCGGCCGCTCACTCCCTGCGGACCGCCCACCACCAGCGCGATCAGGGTCGAGAAGAGCGGAATGCCCCGCGAGTAGCAGATCGTTCCGTCGATCGGGTCGATCACCCAGCAGGGCCGACCGTCGGAGACGTCCTGCGCACCGTACTCCTCGCCCAGGATTCCGAAGTCGGGATAGGACTCCTGGAGCACCGCGCGGATCGCCCGCTCCGCCGCCCGGTCCGCCTCGGTGACCGGCGATCCGTCGGACTTGGTCTCCACCTCGACGGCCCGGAAGCGCGACAGGGTCTCCCGGCGCGCGCGATCCGCCGCCCGCTCGGCCACCCGGGCGGCCTGCACGAGCTCGTCCCGCGAGAGCTGCGGCGTCGACCTGCGGCTCACGCGGATGCGGCCGCCGTCGTGGACAGCTCTCGCAGGCGGCGGAAGGGATAGATGCCCGAGGAATGACCGTCGCTCCACTCGATCTGGATCGCGTAGCGACCCACCGGGTCGATGCGCAGGGGGTGGACGTCGTCGGGAACGGCGGACGGGTCCAGACGGTTCTCGCCGGTCCACTCGTCGACGCACGACGCGCACCCGCACGCCAGCCGCAGCGCGCGGACGTCGTACACGCTCTTCCGCCCGTCCTGCCAGTCGATCGCCAGCTCGCGCGGTCCGTGCTGGAAGATGCGGGCGGGGGTGGTCGTCGGGTCGGCGGACACGGCCCGAGAATAGCCGTCGTGCTAGCTTCGCCCGCATGACGAGCCAATCCGATGCAATCGCGATCCTGGGCGGCACCGGCGACCAGGGGCTGGGGCTCGCGCTCCGCTTCGCCCGGGCCGGACGGCGCGTGGTGATCGGCTCGCGCAAGCCCGAACGAGCGGAGGCGGCGGCCAAGGAGGTGCTGGCCGCCGTGCCCGGAGGCGAGGTCGTCGGACTCGGCAACGCCGAGGCCACCCGCGAGGCCGACCTCGTCATCCTGTCGGTGCCTTTCGAGCACAGTGCGGCCACCGTGAAGGGCATCCGGGACGAGCTCACTCCCGGCAAGGTCCTGGTCTCGATGGCGGTGCCCCTGGCGGCCGCCATCGGCGACGGGGCCGTCCGGACGGTCGGCGTCTGGCAGGGCTCCTGCGCGGAGCTGCTGGCCAGCCTGGTCCCGGCCGGCGTCGAGGTGGTGTCCGCCTTCCAGAACGTGTCCGCGCACCGGCTCCAGCATCTCGACGAGCCCGTGGAGTGCGACGTGATCGTCTCCGGCGCCAAGGCACCCCGCGAACGCGTGATGGCCCTGTGTCCGCTGGTTCCGGGGCTGCGGGCGATCAACGGCGGACCCCTGGCCAATGCGAGGATCGTGGAGCAGATCACCGCCCTCCTGATCGGGCTCAACATCCGGTACAAGACGCCCGAGGGGCTCGGGATCCGGCTGACGGGGCTCCCCGAGGACGCCTGAGGCGGCCGGCCCCCGGCCCCGCCGGGTGTGCGCCCATTTTCCCATTCATTTCCGAGCGGGTCGGACCGCAAGGTGCGTGTGGTCTGCCGGCGTTCGCTTCCCCGTTGGCCGAGAAGCCTGTAGACTCAACCACTTGTGGTGTATGGGGCATACAGGCCCAAGATTTTGTGGCTGACCGGCGAAATTTCTATTGACTCGATTTGGCGCCGAGAGTATCAAGAACGGCGTACGGGGATGTGATGTCCCTCCCTGTAGCCTGGGGGGGTCGCAACTAGGCGGTTGCGAGGGAGGGGCGCGAGACAGAGTAGGGTGGAGGACCTGAATCTGACTCGGAGGCGCCGGGAGACCGGCGCCTCTCTCATCTGCGCCGGATCGGAAGCCCGAACGAGCCGGACGAACCGGAAGCAAGAACCGGAAAGAGCCAGAGAACCGGAAAGAGCCAAAGCCAAAGAGAGAAAGAAAGAGAGAAAGAGAGAAAGAGAAGAGAAAGAAAGACAGAGAAAGAAAGAGAGACGCAGCAGAGAGAGACCCGCCCAAGAAGACCCACCCGCGATCCCAGCCACGAGCAAGCCCTTGATCCGAAGCCTCGAGACAACGAACCCGCCGCTCGGATCGGCCCCGTGCCAGGCCGAGCTCTCGATCCCCGAAGCGTCTCGCACCCGCAAGCACACCCTCCAGACCGGCGACGAAGTCCGGTCCGGCGGAGTCGGGCGCGCGCGGCCCGGGGTGGTCGGCGGACGCGCGGGGGTCGTCGTCCCGGTGGCTCGGACGGACTGGAAGACGAACGATGGTTTTTTCACGCCGGCACATATCGCGGCGTACGGGGGCCCGGTAGCTTGATGGGCCGTCGCGCGGCGGGTGCCGGAGGTACGAGCCCGGGTCGGCCGCGCCGCGAACGGCGGGGGCTCGAGTCGAGGACGAAACGAGGCGGGCGAGGCGAGAGTCCGCGAGCGGGGAAACGACAGTGAACGGGGGGAAGGCGGTGAACAGCACGGCAGGCGGCGCGAAGGGCCAGAAGGGCGCGAAGAAGGTGGCCGGGAGCAAGAGCGGGAAGACCCGGCCGGCGGGTCTCCACATCCCGCGCCACTTCACCCAGAAGGGGGCGGATCCGTTCGACAGCGTCGAGTGGGAGCTGCGTACCGCGCGCATCAGCAACGAGAAGGGCGAGACCGTCTTCGAGCAGGTCGACTGCGAGATCCCCCGGTCCTGGTCGCAGCTCGCGACCAACGTCGTGGTCTCCAAGTACTTCCGCGGTCACATCGGCACGCCGGGCCGCGAGACGAGCGTCCGCCAGCTGATCGGCCGCGTGGTCGGACGGATCACGGAATGGGGGCGCGACGCCGGGTACTTCGCCAGCCCGGCGGACGAGGAGACCTTCTCGGACGAGCTCAGCTACATGCTGGTACACCAGATGGTGGCGTTCAACAGCCCGGTCTGGTTCAACCTCGGGGTGCCGAACACGCCGCAGCAGGCCAGCGCCTGCTTCATCAACTCGGTCGACGACACGATGGACTCGATCATGTCCCTCGCGAAGACCGAGGCGATGCTCTTCAAGGGCGGCTCGGGCACCGGCTCGAACCTGTCGAAGATCCGCTCCTCCCACGAGCTGCTCGCGGGCGGGGGCGTGGCCTCCGGTCCCGTCTCGTTCATGAAGGGCTTCGACGCCTTCGCGGGCGTGATCAAGTCCGGCGGCAAGACGCGCCGTGCAGCCAAGATGGTGATCCTCAACGTCGACCATCCCGACATCCGCGAGTTCGTCCACTCGAAGGCCGACGAGGAGAAGAAGGCCTGGTCGCTGATCGATGCGGGCTACGACGGGGGCTTCAACGTCCCGGGTGGTGCCTACGACTCGATCTTCTTCCAGAACGCGAACCACTCGGTGCGGGTCACCGACGAGTTCATGCACGCGGCCGAGGCCGATGCCGGCTGGGCCACCAAGGCCGTGACCACGGGCGAGGTGGTGGAGAGCCTGAAGGCGCGGGAACTGGTGCGCGAGATGGCCGAGGCCGCCCACGTCTGCGGGGATCCCGGGATCCAGTACGACTCCACGATCAACCGCTGGAACCCGGTCAAGAACTCGGGTCGGATCAACTCGAGCAACCCGTGCTCCGAGTACATGTTCCTGGACGACACCGCCTGCAATCTGGCCAGCCTCAACCTGATGACCTTCGTGGCGGCCGCCGAGGACGGGGAATGCGGTGAGTTCCAGGTCGAGGACTTCCGCCGGGCCGTCGCCCTCACGATCCTCGCCCAGGAGATCATCGTCGACCCGGCCGACTACCCCACGCCGGAGATCGCGAAGAACAGCCATCTGTACCGGCCCCTCGGGCTCGGATACGCGAACCTGGGCGCGCTGCTGATGGCGTTCGGCGAGCCGTACGACGGGGACGAGGGCCGCAACCTGGCCGCGGCGATCACGTCGCTGATGTGCGGACAGGCCTACCTGACGAGCGCGGAGATCGCCTCCGCGATGGGGCCCTTCGCGCGCTATCGGGCCAACCGCAAGCCCTTCCTCGAGGTCATCGAGATGCACAAGGCGGCCGCCGAGTCGGTGGCGGCCGAGGGCGTTCCCGCGGATCTGCTCGACGCTTCGGTGAAGACCTGGGCGTCGGCGCTCGAGCAGGGCCGGCAGCACGGGTACAAGAACGGCCAGGTGACGGTGCTGGCACCGACCGGGACGATCGCGTTCATGATGGACTGCGACACCACCGGCGTGGAGCCCGACATCGCGCTCGTCAAGTACAAGAAGCTGGTCGGCGGCGGCTACCTGAAGATCCTGAACCGTACGGTCCCGATGGCTCTGCGGCGCCTCGGCTACACGATGGAGGAGATCGAGCTGATCACCGCCTACGTGGAGGAGTACGAGACGATCGAAGGCGCTCCGGCCCTCAAGGACGAGCACCTTCCGGTCTTCGACTGCGCGTTCCGGCCCCAGAACGGCACCCGTTCCATCGATTGGATGGGACACGTGCGCATGATGGGTGCGGTGCAGCCCTTCCTCTCGGGAGCGATCAGCAAGACGGTCAACCTGCCCGAAGACGCCAGCGTCGACGACATCATGGAGGCCTACACGATGGGCTGGGCGCTCGGCCTGAAGGCGCTCGCCGTCTATCGCGACGGAAGCAAGCGGACCCAGCCGTTGAACGCCGGCAGCGAGAAGGGCCAGGGCGCCAAGGTCGTGAACCTGCAGGAGGCGCGTCCGCTGCGGCGGAAGCTGCCGGACGAGCGGCAGGCCTTCACCCACAAGTTCTCGATCGCGGGCCACGAAGGCTATCTGACCGTCGGGCTCTACGACGACGGCAAGCCGGGCGAGATCTTCCTGCGCATGGCGAAGGAGGGCAGCACGATCTCCGGCCTGATGGACACCATCGCGACGATGACGTCCGTCTCGCTCCAGTACGGCGTGCCCCTGAAGGCGCTGGTGGACAAGTTCAGCCACACGCGCTTCGAGCCGTCGGGCTTCACGAACAATCGGGAGATTCCGATCGCGAAGTCGCTCGTGGACTACGTGTTCCGCTATCTGGGCAACCGCTATCTCGAGGGCCAGGCCGACGACGAGCTCGGCGAGTCCGGTGAGGAGAGCGAGGGTGCGACCGGGCCCGTCTCGGCGCCGTCCGCTGTCTCCTCGCTGCCTGCCGCGATTCCCCTGCGCGGAGCCGTGGCCGGCGGCGCGGTGGCGAGCTCTCCCGGCCAGGTCGTCGGCAGCTTCGTCAACCAGGCGGATGCGCCGTCGTGCATGGACTGTGGCTCGATCATGATTCGCAACGGGGCTTGCTACAAGTGCCCGAACTGCGGCAGCACGAGCGGCTGCAGCTGAGCGTGGAGCAAGCGGCGGCCGCTCGCGGAAGGGCTCGCTCGAAGGGGTGGCTCGCTTGAACAGGCGCCTGGGAGCGCGGGGAATCGTCGGTCGTTGGGGGGCGACCGCGGAGCCCCGCGCTCCCGTTCCTTCGCTTCCGCTGCGGGCTCGGCGCGGATCTCGGCCTGCGGAAGGCCGTCCGAAGGGGCGTCGAGCGGCGCTCCTGCTGGCGCCGCTGGCATCGCTGCTCGTCGGATGCATCCAGATCGACCTGTTCGGCGAGGGCCGATCCCCCTTCGTCGAGACGGTCATCTACAGCCACGACGCCGACCGCTCGTCCCCGAAGTTCGTCCTGATCGAGGTGGACGGCGTGATCGGAGAAGGCGAGCCGGTGGGACTGCTCGGCCTGAGCCAGGAGAGCACCGCCGGGCGCATTCGCGAGCAGCTCGACCGCGCGCGCGCCGACGAGAGCGTCCGCGGGATCCTGCTCCGCATCGACAGTCCCGGCGGCGAAGCCACGCCGAGCGACGTGATCTACTCGGAGCTCCTGCGCTTCAAGCGCCAGCAGGCCATTCCGATCGTCGCCCACTTCTACGGCATGGCGGCGTCGGGGGGCTACTACGTCGCCATGGCCGCCGACGAGATCGTCGCGGAGCCGACGGCGGTGACGGGCTCGATCGGCGTCCTCTTCGCCAGCCTCAACTTCTCGGGGCTCATGGAGCGATGGGGAGTCGAGGACCAGACGATCACCGGAGGGCGTTACAAGGACGCCGGATCGATGACCCGCCCCCAGACCCCGGAAGAGCGCGCGATCCTGCAGAGCGTGATCGACGATCTCTACGAGCGCTTTCGCGAGGTGGTCGACGCGGGCCGTCCGCGCCTGTCCCGGGAGCGCGTCGACGAGCTGGCGGACGGCCGAATCTACAGCGCTCCCCAGGCGCTCGAGAACGGCCTCATCGACCACATTGGCACCATCGAGGACGCGGTGGGACGGCTCGAGGCGCGTGTGGGCGTGAACCGGTCCTTCGTCGTGAGCTATCACCGCACCAACGAGTGGCGCCGGAACCTGTACACGCGGGCGTCGCTCCCGCCGCCCAGCGCCCGCGCGATGCCCGGGTGGCCGTCTCCGGGATTCCACTACCTCTGGCCCCAGGCCCTCGCGGCGGCGTGGCCGTGGATGCTCTCGTGGCCGCAGACCCTCTCCTCGCCCGGGGCGTGGGCGCCCGGGGCGACCGAGAGCCCGGAGATCACGGCTCCGTAGCCGGGCGTCCATGCAGGACACCATCGCCGGCAGCGACTTCATCCGCCTGCTCGCGCCCGGGGTGGGCGAGGCGGCGCGCCTCGCGCGTTCCCTGGAAGGCGCCGTGGCGAACGTGCCGAAGCGCCATGAGACGGGCCTGGCCAAGCAGGCGCTCACCGAAGCGGACACGCGCGCCCAGGAGGCCGTGCTCGCGTGCGTCTACGAGCACTTTCCCGGGGTCTGCGTCGCCGCGGAAGAGGACACGCCCACGGTCGCTCGCTTCCCCGAGAAGGGCGAGGCCCGGGTGGTGATCGATCCCATCGACGGCACCCTGCACTCGTACCTCGAGGGCAAGGGACCCTACGCGGTGATGGTCGGGCTCGTCGTGCGGGGTCGGTACGAGGCGGGGCTCATCGCGCTGCCGCGCGAGGGGATGCTCTTCGCCGGCGCCCGGGGTGCGGGGGTCTTCCGCGCGCGTGCCGGGGGGCCTCTTCGGCCCGCCCGCCTGCAGACCGGTGGCACCCGCGTTCTGGTCTCCCACGAGCTTCCGGCCCCGTGCGTCTCGTCCCTCCGGGCCGCCGGCTGCGAGGTGGTCCCCGCCTGCGGCGGCGCCATCGCGATCGCGCCGCTGATTCCGGGGGTGCGTGCCGGGCTGAGGGTGTCCAGCGGCGACGGAATCGGCATCAGCATCCGCGGCCGGATCGGGGTGCTGCTCGCGGTCGAGGCCGGTGGCGTCGCGCGCAGCAACGGTGGAACGGAGTTTCCCGGGGACGATACGACCCGGGCCGCCACCTTGCGGGTGACGGCCCGGGAGGAAGACCAGGCGCTTCTGGCAGACGCGCTCGCCGCCGCGGGAATCGACTGAGCCGGCTTCGGTCTCCGGGAGGTCGGTTTCGACCTCCCGGGGCGATCCCTCCTACATGTTCGTGTAGTCGGGTCCTTCGCCGCCCTGGGGCGTCGTCCACGTGATCACCTGATAGGGGTCGGCGATGTCGCAGGTCTTGCAGTGGACGCAGTTCTCGTGGTGGATGAAGAGCTTGTTCTTCCCCGGGTTGGCCGTGTCGGGAACCATCTCGTAGACGGCCGCCGGGCAGAAGTTCTCGCACGGGTTGCCGTACTCCTCCGCGCAGGTGGTCGCGCACAGGTCGGTGTCCGAGACGTGCAGATGGGGCACCTGGTCCGCCTCGTGGGTGGTCCCGCTGAAGCCGACGAGATGCTCCTTGCTGAAGGTCAGCACGCCGTCGAACTCGAAGGGCTCCTTCTCCCGCTTCTCCCGGGGGAGCTCCCACAGCTTCTTCATGGCCTTGTGCCCGGGGTGGGTGTGGATCGGATCCATCAGGCCGCGGCCGCCCGTGATCATCATCAGGGGCATGTTGACGCCCATGAAGAAGAGCGGGCTGATCTCCATCGAGCCCGTGAAGTTGCGGCCCTCGAGATGCTCCTCGTACGCCCAGCTCGCCTTGTAGCGCTCGGTATAGGCGCCCAGGGTCTTGGCGGAGAAGTCGCTGGCCAGCAGGCCGTCGACGATGGTCTCCGCCGCCATCATGCCCGACTTGATCGCCATGTGGATGCCCGCGAGCTTGTAGATGTTGCAGAAGTTGGCCGAATCGCCGACGAGCATCGCGCCGTTGCAGTAGAGCTTGGGCTGCCCGTAGAGACCGCCCGTCGGGATGCACTTGGCGCCGTAGCGCACCAGCTCGGCGCCTTCGAGCAGCTTCCGCATGAACGGATGGGTCTTGAACTTCTGGGCGTTGAGGTGCGGGTCGTTGTGCGGCGACTCGCTGTTGAGTGGCGTCACGAAGCCGAAGGACACGAGGTTGTCCTTCATGTCGTAGAGCCACATGCCGTGGGGCTCGGAGAAGAAGCGGGGGAACTCGCTGCCGTGGATCACGCGACCCGGCTTGTGGTTCTCGGGCTTGACCCGCCAGATCTCCTTGATTCCGGTCTCGTACGTGTCCGGGTTCTCGCCCTGCAGCTCGAAGCGTCGGATGAGCTCCTTCGTGAGGCTGCCGCGGACCCCCTCTCCCAGCACGGTCACCCGGGCGACGATGTCCATCCCCGGCTGGTAGTTGGCCTTGGGCTTACCATCCTTGTCGATGCCCATGTCCCCGGTGCGGACGCCGATCACGCGATCGCCTTCGGTCAGGAGCTCCGCCCCTGCGAAGCCGGGGTAGATCTCGACGCCCAGCGCCTCGCACTTCTCGGCCAGCCACTTCACGACGTTGGACAGGGAGACGACGTGGTAGCCCTTCTTCTGGAAGTTCGGCGGCGTCACGGGAGAGCGGATCGCCATGCCGGGCAGGAACGCCATGAAGGCGGCGTCGTCGCAGACGTACTCCGTCGGGAACCCCTGCTCGACGAAGTCCGGGATCAGCTCCCGGATCGCGCGCGGGTTCATGACGCCACCGGAGAGCTGGTGGTCGCCCACGCCGGCACCCTTCTCGATGACGAGCACCGTGGGCGGCTCGACGGGGGGCGCCCCTGGGCTTCCGCCTGCTCGTTGTGCCGTTCGACCTCCTTCATCAGGTGGTAGGCGGACGCCAGGGTGGCCGGTCCGGCTCCGACGAAGAGGACGTCGACTTCCATGCTCTCGCGTTCAGGCTCGCTCATCTCGGATTCCTCGTCTGGCAGGGCCTACGGGCCTCGCAGGGGTGCGAACGGGGTCCCGTGGCTCGGGAGTGGCACTTCGCTGGTTCGGGCCCCCTCGGGCGCCGTAGGACCTCCCGCGGGCACGCTTCTGGCTGGAGACGCTTCGGGCCTTCTCGACCGGGAGCCGGGCGCGGGCTCCGAAAGTAGGCGACTCCGCCGGGGCCAACAAGCAACCCGGAGCGGCATCCAGAAGGACGCGTGAGGCGTAGGATAGCCCCTGAGACGGTGTCTGGAACGGCGCCACGGGAGCCCCGGGGATCGGGTGCCAATGGGGCCCCGCGGGATCTGTCCGGCGCCCGCCCGGGAGCTCGCCAGGCGCGCGTCGGTTCAGGGTGGTCCTGGACCTGCCCGATGAGGGATGGTCTGCGACGATTTCGGACGGAGCGGAGGTTCCGGCTCGGCGAGGGGTGGCGCGGCGATGTCGACGATGATCACCGAGTTGTGCATCCACTGCGGAGTGTGTGAGCCCGAGTGTCCCAACCAGGCCATCCACGAGGGGCGCGAGGGCTTCCAGATCGACCCCGAGCGGTGCACCGAGTGCGTCGGCTTCCACGATACCGAGCAGTGCGCGGCGGTGTGTCCCGTCGACTGCTGCGTCCCGGACCCCAACAACGTGGAGCCCGAGGGGCTGCTCTTCACCCGGGCCCGCAAGCTCCATCCGGAGAGCTCGTCGGATCTGGTGTTGGCCCCGGAGACCTCTCGCTTCCGCGCTTGATGTCCGAGGCCGGCCTTCCCGGGTGAGACCGGGAGGGGCCGCAGGCAAGGAGAACCCGACATGGCCGCTCGTGCTGGCCTCGTCGACATCGTCCGCGACTTCGTCACCGTGCACCAGCGCTTCGCGCAGATGTTCGAGCGCTTCCGCGCGGGCTCGCTGCACTTCGACGAGGTGAAGGCCGTGGTCGCGGACAGCGACTCGAGCGTCCTCTTCCGACTGAAGGAGCGGGTGCACTGGCTGTTCCGGGACCGCAACCCCGAGCTTCCCGTCCGGCGGGGCGAGGCGCTCTTCGATCTGGCGGTGGGCTCGCTCTTTCACGAGGCCCTGAAGTTTCGCGAGAACCTGTACCAGCTCGAGGTCTACGGGCCGAGGGTGCGCGCGCTCCGCGAAGCCGAGAACGGTGGCTCCGACGAGCTGCTGACGGAGTTCGAGAAGATCATCCGCGCCGCATCCGCCCGGCTCGGGGAGTCGCTTCGCGAGACGGAGACCCTGCTCGAGCAGACCCGCCGGCTGCTGGTGGCGCTGCTCGAGGAGGCCGTGGTGCACGCCGAGTCGTCCCCCGGAGCCGCCATCGCCCTCGGCCTGGTGACGCGCTTCCTGCTGGAGCACCCGTCCGAGGTGCAGGCGGTCTATCCCGAGGGCGCGCTGGCGCTGCTCGCTCGCGTCCACCGTCACGTCGCGACCGCGTACCTCCACGCGATTCGCTCCCATCTCGAGAGCGCGCACTTCCGGGAGGCGATCTCGCTCATCCGAGAGGCCCGGGAGCGAACGGGGGGGACGACGCACCGGAGGAGGCCGAGCTGGAGCTCGTGCCCCTCGAGGCCTACGCGCGGGGCATGTGCGCCTTTCTCGACGGCGACCATGCCGAGGGAGTTCGTTCGCTCCGCGTCTGGCTCGACTCGCCCCGTCCCGTGAACGTGGGGGTCGAGCTGGCCTCCGCGGTGCTGAGGAGGATGCCGACCCTGGTGGCCCCCGCGAAGCACCCGGAGCTCTTGCGCGAGGCGCGGGAGGTCGCGATCCGGCTGGAGAAGATCGCGTCCGCCTGAGGCCGAAGAAGATCGCGTCCGCCTGAGGCCGCCGCTCACACGACGGCGCGGCCGGCCTGCTGCCTTGCGTAGAAGTAGAGCCACCCCGCCACGCCGGCGACCACCAGCGCGACCCCGATCCACTGGGGCTCGGTCAGGCCGAGAGCGACTTCCGGGTTCACGCGCCACTGCTCGATCACCATCCGTCCGGCGCCGTTGGCGATCAGGTACTCGCCGAACACGAACGGGCTGCGCTTGCGCCGCCACCAGAGGAACGCCGCCACGGGCAGGAGCCACGCGACCTCGTAGAGCTGCGTGGGGTGGACGGGCTCGTCGGTGGGCGGGGCGCCCTGGGGAAAGGCGACCGCCCAGGGCAGATCGGTCGGCCGGCCGTAGTCGTCGCCCACGAGGAAGCAGCCGACCCGGCCCAGGGCCTGCCCGACGGCCAACGTGGTCGCCGAGCAGTTCGCCAGCGTGAGGAAGCTGACGCGGTGGATTCGCGCCCCGATGTAGCAGGCCAGCGTGCCGCCCAGCAGCCCGCCGTACCAGGTGATGCCGGCGCGCGAGAAGAAGAGCTCGCTGAAGGGCGCCCCGGTGCGCAGCCCGACGTCGATCGCGTAGTAGAGCTTCGAGCCCAGCAGCCCCCCGAACATCGCGTAGACGAGCAGCGTGGAGGCGAGCTCGGGGTCGAGCCCCTCTTCCTCCATCCGCTTCGCCGTGATCCAGAATCCGGTGAGGAAGGCGAGGGCCATCATCACGCCGAACGTGCTGATGGGGTAATCGAGATAGGGGATTCGGAAGAGCTCGGGGTACAAGGTGGGCGCAGGCTACGGGACCGCAGGTTCCCGGGCAAGCAGGCCGCGGCTCGGAGGGCGCCCGCCCCCCTCGCTCGCGGGAGCGGCGCGACCTTCACTCGTGCGGGAGCGGCGCGACCTTCACTCGTGCGGAAACAGGACGTGGAAGCTGGCGCCCTCGCCGGGTCGGCTCTCCACCCAGACGCGACCGTCGTGCGCCTCGGCGATCTTCTTGACGATCGCGAGGCCGATGCCGTGGGAGCGCTCGCCGCGCCGCACGCCCCGACCCGTTCGGAACACCTCGAAGATGCGCTCCTGGTCCTCCGGGGCGATTCCGCATCCGTTGTCGGAGACCACGATCTCATCTCCGGCCTCCTGCTCACGGATCTCGATCTCGATGCGAGGGGGTGCGGAGGTCCCGCGCTCGCCGCCGAAGCCGTGGCAGAGCGCGTTTCCGATCAGATTCGAGAAGACCTGGTAGAGGTGCGTGGCGTCGACGCGCATCATGGGCGGATCGCTGGGCAGTGTCACCGCCACCCCGTGCTCCTCCATCCGCAGCTTGAGCTCGGCTTCCACCTGCAGCAGCACCGATCGGGGATCGAGCAGGGCGCGAATCTCGCCGGCCCTCCGGATGCGCGTGAGCTCGAGGAGGTCGTGGATCAGCGCGTCCATCGTGCGCCCCGCCTGCTCGACGCGATCCAGGAAGTGGTTGCCCTGCTCGTCCAGGACGTCCTCGTAGTCCTGCTTCAGCAGGTGCGTGAAGCCCAGCAGCGACACCAACGGAGAGCGGAGGTCGTGGGCCACGCTGTCGACGTAGCTCTCGAGCTCGAGGTTCTTTCGCTCGAGCTCGCGTTGCACCTGGTGCCGGCGCGTGACGTCGCGCAGGTAGGTGATCACGCCGGCCGGCCGCCCTTCGCTCCCGAGCAGGGGGCGCGTCGAGATCGAGACCCGGGTGCTGTGTCCGCGGGCGTCGATCCGCTCCATCTCTTCTCCGTCCCAGCCCATGGGGTGACGGAGGCGCTCGAGCAGATCCTCGAAGCCGGTCGACCGCGGCAGGAAGATGGCCACCGGGCGGCCGACGAGGTCCTCCGCCGCGTGGCCCAGGAACTCGGCCGCGCGCGGGTTCGCATAGGTGATGTAGCCGGATCGGTCGGTCGCCAGGACGCCGTTGGGCGAGCGGTCCACGATCTGCGAGAGTAGATCGACGGCGCCGCTGAGCTCGCGCGCGTTCTGCTCGCCTTCGCCCTCGGGACGAGCGATCACCACGTAGTGCGGGTCGTTCGGCGTGTCGACCTCCACCGTGAAGGCGCTGGCCTCGACCCGGATCCGCGTTCCGTGCGCGGTGCCGATGTCGAGTCGCACGCTTCCTGCGCCTCCATCCGCGTGCAGATCGGCACACAGCGCCTCGAGCTGCCGGCGCTCCGGGAGCTGCGCCAGCAGGCGACCGATCCGATCCTCGCCGCTCGCTGCGCAGGCGGCCTCCGGTCCCTTCTTGCGAAGCCGATCCTGGAGGCGCGAGCTCATCCACTCGATGCGGCCGTCACGGTCGGCCAGCAACACGAACGGGTGGAGGCGGGAGAGCCCTTCGAGAATCTCGTGGGTCGGGATGCTGCGAATTTGCGGGGAGCGAAGCGTCATTCGTCTGCAGCGTCTCGATGCATTGGGCGGGGGCATCCTATCACCGGGCGAAATCCGGGGTCAATCGAAACGTCATTTCATGACGCTCGCGTGCAGTTGTCGCGCAGTATCGGGGGAGGATGAAAGCCGACCCGGCGTCGAGTATCCTCTGTGCCGTCCGACTCCCCCATGGGGCGGTGGTCGGGCAGACTGCAGAAGGACCAGACTGCGAGACACGACGCACAGAGTCGGACGAGAGCTCACGGAAGAGAGCTCACAGCGAAGCGAGCTCGGAGAGCGCTTGGCGAAGCGCTTGGCGAGCATGTGGCGGTGGAGAGTTCCTGGAGAAGAGACGGGAGAGGAAGCCGGAAGAGCATCCGAAGCCCGAAGACGAAGTCGAAGCTGGATTCGCAAGTCGACCGGAACGGTCGACACACGTGGATCGAAGCAGCGGAGCGCGTGGATTCGGTGGATGGCGCACACCGTCGGATCCCGCAGACCCCCAACCCGGAACACCGACGTGCTCGTTCCCTCCAGGCGCTGTCCGGAGCAGAGCCCGCAAGCAGAAGAGGCCCCCACCATGCGGCGTGTCCCCCGGCGTCCGGCTTTGCAGCCCGATCGGTCGACTCCTGGCGAGTCGTCGCCGGGCGCCGTCGGGAGCGTGAAGCCCGAGAGCACGACGGTCGAGAGCGTGCAGAAGAGTGCGGCACGGCCGCGGCTCGCGCGCCTCCAGATGGTCCTGCTCGTCGCGCTCGGTCTCTGGTCGATCGATAGCGGCGTGGATGGGCTGCCTTCGACCGATCTGCGCGGGCTGCTGCCCGCCGTCAGCGCGGCTCCTGCGTCCGAGGCCACGGTGCCGCCGAGCTCCCCCGACCTCGACGCCGCGGCCCTCGCCGGTCTGCTCGGATCGGTCAATCCCAGCCTGGCTCCCAGCGAGCTCTCCCGGATCGCCTCGGCGGTGATGCGCTACAGCGCGAAGTACGAGCTCGACCCGGAGCTCGTCACGGCGGTCCTCCTGGTCGAGAGCACCGCGCGACCCTGGGTGCGCAGCCCCAAGGGAGCGGTGGGACTGATGCAGGTGATGCCGCACATGATGGAGCCCCTGGGGCTGGCCGGAAACGCCGCGACGATCGAGAGCAACATCGAGGCCGGCTGCTTCATCCTGGCCAGCAACATCCGGCGGCTCGGCGAGGACGCGGGCATCTCCGCCTACTTTTGGGGATCGGAGATCCGGGGGGTTGCCTATCTCGAGAAGGTGCAGAGCGCCCGCGCCGAGGTCCAGCGATACCGGCGTTCCTGATCCCCCGCCGGGCTTCGCCTGATCGTTCCGTCGGATCGGGGCTAGTCTCCCCGAGCGGCTCTCCCACGGGGAGGGCCAGTCCAGGGGGGAGGCCCATGAGCATCCGGCGCAGCGAGGGAAGCTTCCAGGGCGACGGGGGCCGTCGCCTGTTCCGTCGTTCGTGGACCTGCCCGGAGCCCGAGCGCGTGGTCGTGCTCGTCCACGGCTTCGGAGAGCACAGCGGTCGCTACGAAGACCTGGGCACCTGGCTGGCCGAACGGCGCAGTGCGGTTCACGCCTACGACCACCAGGGCCACGGGCGTTCCGCCGGGCCGCGCAACTACGTGTCCCGCTTCGAGGACTTCCTCGCGGACCTCGAAGGCTTCGTGGCGTGCGTTCGCGAGGAGCACCCGGGCGTGCCTCTCAGCGTGGTCGGCCACAGCATGGGAGGTCTCATCACGGCGGCCTTCGCGCGCGAGCGCAAGCCCGAGATCACGGCGCTCGTCACCTCCGGCGCCGCGCTGTCCCTCGGGCCGGCCATGAGCGGAGCGCGCATGCTGCTGGTCCGCGCCCTGCGGCGGCTCGCCCCCCGGATGCTGCTCGATGCGGGATTGCCCATCGAGGGGCTCTCGCGAGATCCGGAGGTGCAGCGCCGCTACGAGGCGGATCCCCTGGTCGATACGCACATGACCCCCTCGCTGGCCGTGGAGATGATGAACGCCGTCGCACGGACGGCCGGGGGAGGCGCCGAGATCGAGGTTCCCATGCTGCTGCTCCACGGGGCCGAGGATCCGCTGTGCAGCGCAGCGGGCAGCGAGGCGTTCTTCGCGAGCCTGCCCGCCGGCGCGTCGCCGCCCAGCGCCCTGAAGATCTATCCCGGGCTGCGGCACGAGATCTTCAACGAGCCCGAGAAGGAGCAGGTGTACGACGATCTGCTCGCCTGGCTGCGCGCGCGTGAGGCGGACCGGAGTGGCGCGGAAGCCCGGCGGGAGACCGCCCGCGCATGAACCGTCGCCTGACCCATCTCGATGAGAGGGGCCGTGCCCGCATGGTCGACGTCGGCGACAAGGCGGTCACGCACCGCGTCTGCGTCGCGCGCTGCGAGGTGCACATGGCGCCAGAGACCCTCGCTCGCATCAGCGCAGGCGAGGTCGCCAAGGGGGACGTCCTGGCGACCGCGCGGATCGCGGGAATCCAGGCGGCGAAGCGGGCAGCGGAGTGGATTCCGCTCGCACATCCCCTGCCGCTCGACGCGGTGCGGGTCGAGCTCACGCCCGCCCCCCAGGGCGGCCGTGGCGGGGGTGCGGCCCTGCGAATCGAGACGGTGGTCGAGACCCACTGGAAGACGGGGGTGGAGATGGAGGCGTTGGTGGCCGCGTCGGCCGCCGCGCTCACCGTCTACGACATGTGCAAGGCGGTGGATCGGGGGATGAGCGTCGAGTCGGTCCGCCTGGTCGAGAAGCGGGGCGGGAAGAGCGGCACCTGGCACCGGCCCGGAGAGAGCCCTTGAGCGGCGAAGGGCGATCCGACGAGAAGACGGGCGGCGCCGGTGGCCTGCTGCATCCGGGCTCCCCGTCCGAGCGCAAGCCCCTCGCGCCCGTGCGGGAGTCCTGGGACCCGGGCCTGGGTGAGGTGGCGAAGGGGTCCCCGGAGGCTCCCCGGCTCTCGGGTGGTGACGGCGACGAGAAGGAACCGGGGGCCTCCGAACGGGTTCTTTCCGGCCACATGACGTCGGTTGGATACGAGATGGTTGAGCGCGGCCCGCTCGCCCGAAGGAGTTCGGCGACTTCGGCGGCCGCGAACGTCGGTCGCGCCCCGGTGCACGTGATCGAGGACCCCGACGCGGAGCTGGTGCATCGCTGGCAGGAAGGCGACGAGATGGCCTTCGAGCAGCTCATCCGCCGTCACGAGAAGAAGGTGTTCCGGCTCCTCCTGCGCATGATGGGTGACCGCGAAGAGGCGGAGGACGTGGCGCAGGAGACCTTCCTGAGCCTGCATCGCCACGGGCACCGATTCCGTGGCGAGGCGCGCTTCTCCACGTTCGTCTACCGCGTGGCTTCGAACGCGGCCCTGAACCGGCGTCGCACCCTCGGCCGGAATCGAGCGCGCATCCAGAAGCTCGCGGTGCGCCAGGCCGCGGGCGACGACATGCCCGTGGGACCCCGCGACCCCGAGGATGCCGCGAGCGGCATCGAGCTCACGGGCGCCGTCCGGGAGGCGCTCGACGGCCTGAAGCCCTCCCTGCGATTGCCCGTGCTCCTCTACGACATCGAGGGCCTCCCCTATGGCGAGATCGCCGAAGTGCTCGGGGTGGCCGAAGGCACCGTCAAGTCGAGAATCCACCGTGCCCGACAGGCGCTGCGCAGCAAGCTCGCACCCCTGCTCGGAGAATCGAACGAGGAAGGGTGACGGTCCGTTCGGGCCGCACCTGCTTCGAGGGAGCAGATCAGTGAACCACGCGGAAGCTCACTCCCACATGGCCGATTACCTGGAGGGGGATCTCGATCTGACCCGGCGCGCCCTGCTGGACGCCCACCTCGACGCCTGTGGAGCCTGCAGCCGGGAGTTCGCGCAGATGCGCGGCGCGATCGACCTGCTGCGCTCGCTTCCGAATCCCGAGTCGCCGCCGTTCCTCGTCGAGACCGTGATGCGCCGCATTCGGGAAGGCGAGGGGCACCGCCGCTTCGCCGATCGACTGCGAGACTGGCTCGGCGATCTCGCTACTCCCCAGGTCGCGCTGCCGGCGACGGCTCTCGCCGTCGGGCTGTTGATGGCCGCCGGGGTCCTCGATCCCCAGAGCATCCAGCTGATCGGGTTCGGGAAGCAGGCGCCGCGCAACGGCGAGGCTCGTGTGGTCACCGACGCCGTGCGGGACGGCTCCCGCGGAGAGCGCCTGGTCGATCTGTACCCGCCGCTGCGGGACGCGCGGATGCCCACCATCGTGATCTCCGGGCCGCCGCCGGTGGTGTCGGGACCGGAGCGGCGCACGATCTCGGTTCTCTCCGATCCCTTCGCGAGCCGCGAGGGTGTCACGCAGATGGTGTCGAACGGTTCCAACCCGGGGATCCTGCCCCGCGCGGTGACGCGCTGGTCGGCTCGTTCGGTCCGGAATTCGACCTATCCGTCGACCGGCTTCCCGACGAACGTGAGCAACCACGTGGTGGCCGGCCCGACGGAGATGGGCTCGAGCTTCTCGCCGCAGGGGATCGATTCCGAGGTCGATCGCGCCCAGCGGCTGGCTTCCGACCTCGATCACCGCCTCGAGGCGATGGCCCGCCGGCCGGCGGTGTTCGCGGCCGAATTCGCTGGTCTCTCGGCGGTGGAGCAGCAGATCTGGCTGCGGGCGCTGGCCGCTCACGCTCGGGAGACCGGACGCGGTGAAGAGCTGGTTCGGGAGCTCCGGCTCTCCGGGGATCGCCTGGCCCTGCAGCTCGCGACCGCCTTCACGGTGGAGCTGCGCCAGGCCGACGCCCGGGCGGGTTCCGAGATGGCGTCGGTAGTCGAGGACGGCAGCGCCGCGGAATCGCGCTGATTCCCCGCGCACCCGGCACCTGAGGGCATGCTCCGTCCTCGAGGTGGGGTTACCCTGGGCAGCCCTCCTGCTCGCGGCGCACGCGGGGCCGGGGGCGCCAGGAGGTCCCTTGCGATGACGGTGGCCCGACCGCCCGCGCGGATTCCGACGTACGTGCGGGCGGCCGCGTCGTGGCTGCTGGTTGTGTCGTCCCTCGCCGCGGTGGCCTGCGCGGGGCACGAGCCGCGGATCGGCGAGGACCCGACCGAGCACGAGGTCGTCGACCTGAAGCCCGAGGACCTCGCGAGCTTCGGGATGAAGAACGTGGCTGCTCCCATCGCGTCGCTCTTCCGGGGCTTCGGCCATTACTACAGCGACCGCAAGATCGAGATCGACACCACCCCGAGCGGTGGCATGGTCGATCTCTTCTACGTGCGGTCCAACTTCCAGAAGCGGTTCGAGCAGGCCGAGACGCCGGTGACGGTGATCGTTCCGGCCCGCGTCGACGCCGGGCCGCGTGATTCGATCACGATTCGCGCCTTCCGCGAGGGATTCCGGCAGAAGACCACGACCGTCAAGATGGCGTCCTCGGTCGACCAGGTGATCCTCGATCTCGAGCCGCTGCCGAACACCCTGGACGGGATCTCGCACCGCTACTTCGCCGGGCGCTCGGCGTTGGGCTTCCTCACGGACGAGGCCCTCACCTTCCGGGTCCAGGAGGCGGACGACGGCTTCTCGGTGATCCTGACCGAGACGGCCATGGCGCCCGAGGCGCGAGAGGCGCTCGACCAGATGCACAGCCCCCTGATCCAGGAGGTCTACGGCCAGCAGCTCGGCGAGGACCTTCTCGTCAAGGTGAGCCTCAGCGAGCAGGCTCTGGGCACGACCACCGTGCGTCAGAGGCAGCAGTACAACGCGGCCCGCGACCTGCACGAGTTCGTGCTCGACCTGGTGCCGAAGGACGGTGGGGCGGCGACGGTGCAGAAGGCCCTGAACGCGCTCGCCGCCATCACGCCCGCCGACGTGACCGGATGCGCGCTGGCCTTCGACGGTGCCATGCGCGGGCAGCTCGACCCCGGGAGCCTGAATCGGGCGCTGGCACCCCAGGGCGATTTCACGGATCGCTATGTGCGCGCTGCCATGCGCCGTCTCGGCGAGGTGACGCCGGGGGGTGTCGTCGAGTTCACGGACGGCTCCCGGTACCGCCCCGGGGTTCCCATCGAGCTCGAGGTCGCGCTCAACCAGGCCGCGGATGCCCGCGGCTTCCTGGCGCTGCTGCGAACGTTCGTGGGCGATCTCGAGAAGGAGGAGTACCGGGCCGAAACCTATCGCAGCCTGATCGCCCCCGAGCTCGACAGCAGCAGCTTCGCCGTCGCCCTCGACAAGGCCGAGAGCGAGCGCGCCTCCTGTCTGGCCGCCTCCTAGACGAGGCTCTATGCTGGCGCTCCCCGGTCCCGGGGAGCCCTTCCCGTTGCAATCCGATCCGAAGCGGCGTGCCGCCGAATGCGCCGAGCGCGCCTCCGATCCCCCGGGCCACCGGCCGGTCCGACAGGCCCCGCGCTCGTCGGCCCTCTCCCGGCGTCCGCATGGACGCCTCCCCGACGGACCCCGCGAGCGGCTGTCCTGCCTGGGACCCCGGGCGCTCTCGGACGCCGAGCTGGTGTCGCTGCTGCTTCGTACCGGTGGCGGCGGGCTCGACGTCGAGACCCTCGCCCGCGACCTGCTGGAGCGCGCCGGAGGCCTCGCTGGATTCGCGCGTGAGAGGACGGCGGACCTCCAGGGGATCCCCGGGATGGGGCCCGCGAAGAGCGCCAGCCTGCTGGCGGCCTGCGAGATGGGGCGCCGGATCGCGACGCGCCGGCTCGAGGCGGGCGCTCGCATCCACGGGCCGGCGGACGTCCATCACCACTTCTTCGAGCGCCTCCGGCATCGCGCCAACGAGCGCTTCTACGCGCTGCTGCTGGACGGACGGCATCGGGTGACGGCGGAGGTGCTCGTCTCCCAGGGCACGCTGACGGCCAGCCTGGTGCATCCGCGCGAGGTGTTCCGGGAGGCGATCCGGCGGACCGCGGCCGCGCTGGTCCTCGTCCACAACCATCCGAGCGGAGATCCGACGCCCAGCGGCGAGGACCGTCGCGTGACCGAGCGCCTGGCCCAGGCGGGCGAGCTGATGGGCATCCGGGTGCTCGACCACGTGGTGGTGGCCGAGCACGGCTACCACAGCTTCCAGGAAGCTGGAGAGCTGTGACCCACCGGGAGGGGTACAGCGAGAGCGGAATCGCTCCGCTCGCGGGCGACGGCGCGGGCGGAGCGATGCCGACCGCGGATGCCGGCCACTAAGGCGCGTCGCGCCGGCGGTCGATGCAGCGAGGCAGGCCGGCGGGCGTCCGCCGGAGGAGCAGGCCCATGTCGAAGGTGAGCTTCCAGACCGTCGATCCTCGCGAGGAGGCGGAGCGCCGGCGTTCGGACCGCGCGGAGCTGATCGTTCGGGTCGACTACTCGACGGTCGACGAGCTCTTCTCCGAGTTCACCCGCGACATCAACGAGGGCGGGCTCTTCATCGAGACCGAGAAGCCGCGCCCGCCCGGCACGGAGGTGAGCCTGCACTTCAACCTGCCCGGCAGCGACCGCACGGTGAAGACCAACGGCATCGTCGTGCGGGTCTCGGACGGATCGGACGGCGCCACGCCGGGCATGGGGATCGAGTTCGAGGACCTGCCCCCGGAAGCACGCGCGCACATCAACCAGGTGATCCGCGCCCTCCGCCCCCGCTCGACGTCCTGAACCCCGGAACGCCGGGGACGCTCAGAACGGAACGTCGTCGGGCGGCGGCTCGTTGCTCGTGTCGGGACCGCTGCCGGAGAGGCTGTCGCCGCCGCGGCTGCCGCCGCCGCCACCACCGCTCCCGCCGATGAACGTCACGGTCTGCGCGTTGATCTCGGTGGTCGTCCGCTTCTGGCCTTCGCGATCTTCCCACTCGCGGGTCTGGATGCGACCCTCGACGTAGACCGTGCGACCCTTCGAGAGGTACTGGGCGCACAGCTCGCCTGTCTTGCCCCAGGCCACGATGCGGTGCCACTCCGTGCGCTCTTGGCGCTCGCCGCTCTTGTCCGTCCAGTTCTCACTGGTCGCGATGGAGAAGTTGACGACCGCCTGCCCGCTCTGCGTGTAGCGGAGCTCGGGGTCGCGACCGAGGTTGCCGATGAGGATTGCCTTGTTGACGCCTGCCATGTGGTGGGGGGCTCCCGTCGGGACTGGGTGGACTCGCGCGTCGGATGGTCCCGCCCGGTCCGGGGATCGTCAAGGGCGAACGGGCGTACGCGGCCCCGTGCCGAGGCCGTCGGTCGGCAATCCGGTCGGTTGGCGATCGGGGTGACACGCCGTTATCGTCCCGTGGTTCCCTTTCCGGGGGGTGGGGGAGTCTTGATTCTTCGAATCGAGCGCTCGCGGTTCAGTCGTTCGTCAGCCCGCGCGGTCACACGCGCTTCGGGTCCCTGGCAGGATTGCGATCGTGGCCGCTGGTAGAGCGGCCGCCCGGCGGAGCCGAGCCCGCGGCGCCAGCCGCTCGGCCGGAGTGGCGGACTTCTTCGCGCGAACGGGAGGGGAGCTCGTCGGTCTCGCCCTGATCGGGAGCGCGCTGCTCGCCGCTCTCGCGATCGCGACCTACTCGCCCCAGGATCCCATCCTCACGCTGGCCCCCGTGGCGAACCGGGCGGGAGCCGCCGGAGCCACCCTGGCCGGCTGGCTCTTCGGGAGCGTGGGCTGGGGTGCCATCGTGGTGGTCGGCGCGACCGGCTGGCTCGGCGGCTGCCTGGTGCTGGGCCGCGGGGTGCCGCGCGCCGACTCGCGATTCTGGGTGGGCAGCATGCTGCTACTCGTGGCGACCGCCACCGTGCCCCCCATCCTGGACGGTCTCGCCCCCGGTGAGCTGGGCTCGTCCCGCGCCGGCGCGTTCGGCCGTTGGCTGGTGGACTACGAGGTGCTGCTGTTCAGCGGCTGGGGGGCGCTGCTGGTGAGCGGTCTGCTGGGGGTGCTGGGGTCCCTCTCCGTCACTGGAGTCTCCGCCGGAACCGCCCTGTCCGCCGTGGGTCGCGCGGCGGCGGCCGCCAGCGTGCTTGCCGCCGAGCTGGCCGCCCGCCTCTGGACGAGCCTCGTGGCGTTGGGCCAGCGCCTCCGGCGCCGGACGCGAACGTTGTTCGCGGGGATTCGGGCCGTCGGCGCCCGCTTCACGGTGTGGCGTGAGCAGCGGGCGAGACGTGCCCGGGCGGCCGCGGCCGAGCCGGAGGAGCTGGACGATCCCGGGGCCGGAGAGTGGGCGATCGCCGAGGAGACGGAAGAGCCGCTGCTCCGGGTCTCGCGCGAAGAGAAGCCCGACACCCTGGTCCCGGTGGCGCCCAGCCTGAAGCCGCGCCTCCGCCCGGGGGGAAGCCGCAAGAAGGAGGGTGGCCCCGACATCGTCGATCACGCGCTCGAGCGGCGGTCGAATCCGTCCCAGGAGGCGTTCCACTTCGACGAGTCGAGCATGGCGGGCCCGTTCCGGCTTCCCGACGTCTCCATCTTCCAGGCCCCGCCGGCGGGCGTCCGGGGATACGACCGCGACAGCCTGCTGATGAACTCGCGCATCCTGGAGAAGAAGCTCCTCGACTTCGGCGTGAAGGGGCGGGTGGTACGCGTCCACCCCGGTCCGGTCATCACGATGTACGAGTACGAGCCCGCGCCCGGGATCAAGGTGAACAAGATCGTCGCGCTCACCGACGACCTCGCCATGGCCCTGCGCGCCATCTCGATTCGCATCATCGCGCCCCTGCCGGGCAAGTCGGTGGTCGGCATCGAGATCCCGAACACCGAGCGGGAGACGGTGTACGTCCGCAGCCTGCTCGAGTCCGAGACCTTCCGAGCCAGCACCTCGCCGCTGCTGATCGCCATGGGCAAGGACATCTTCGGGAACTGCGTCAACTCGGACCTGGCGAGAATGCCGCACCTGTTGGTGGCGGGCGCCACCGGGACGGGCAAGAGCGTCTTCCTCAACTCGTTCCTGTGCTCGCTCCTGTGCCGCACCACCCCGCGCGACCTGAAGCTCCTGCTCATCGACCCCAAGCTGCTCGAGCTGTCGATCTACGAGGGGATCCCGCACCTGATCGCCGACGTCGTGACGGCCCCCAAGCGCGCGTCGGCGGCGCTCGCCGGGATCGTCCGCAAGATGGAAGAGCGCTACCAGATGATGAGCGCCGTGCAGGTGCGCAACGTGGACCAGTTCAACGCCAAGTCCGCGGAGGCCATCGAGCGGGGGGAGACGACGTTCCGTCTGCGCGCCAAGCCGGGCGAGGAGCAGGGCGAGGAGGTCCCCTGGTGCCACCTGCCCTACATCGTCGTGGTGATCGACGAGCTCGCCGACCTGATGGTGCTCGCGGCCAAGGACGTCGAGGAGTCCCTGCAGCGCCTCGCCCAGATGGCGCGCGCCGCGGGGATCCACCTGGTGCTGGCCACCCAGCGACCGAGCGTCGACGTCCTCACCGGCGTCATCAAGGCGAACTTCCCGGCGCGCGTGTCCTTCCAGGTGTCCTCGGGCACCGATTCGCGCACGATCCTCGACCAGAAGGGGGCCGAGAACCTCCTCGGCATGGGCGACATGCTATTCCTCCCGCCCGGGACGTCGGTGCTGCAGCGCCTGCACGGCCCCTTCGTGACGGAGAAGGAGGTCGCGGAGGTCGTTGCCTTCCTGCGCGATCAGGGCAAGCCGGTCTACGACGACGACCTGATGGCCCTCAAGGAAGAGTCCGAGGTCCAGGAGGCGCGTGGAGAGGAAGCCGATGAGATGTTCGATCAGGCGGTGGCGATCGTCGCCGAGACCCGCAACGCCTCGATCTCGTACATCCAGCGGCGCCTCAAGATCGGATACAACCGCGCCGCTCGCATCATCGAGCACATGGAGAACGAGGGGATGGTGGGGCCCCAGGAGGGGACGCGGCCCCGCAGCGTCTATCTGCGTCAGGCCGGTGAAGAGGAGTACTGAGCGCGGCGTCGCCGCCGCAACGCTCCTGCTCCTGCTCCTGCTCCTGCTCCTGCTCCTCTCCCGCTGCTGGGCGCGGCCTCCGACGCGTCGGCCGGCTGCGCCGAGCGTCTGGCTGCCCGGGTGCAGGCCCACTACGACGCGGTGCGCGACTTCTCGGCCGACTTCGTGCAGACGACCCACTCCGCGCTCTTCGACGCCGCCGGGGGCGACCCGGGCAAGCCGTCCCGCGGACACGTGGTGTTCGCGAAGCCAGGCAAGATGCGCTGGACGTACGAGGAGCCCGAGCGGAGCCTGGTGGTGAGCGACGGGACGACGCTCTGGCTCTATTCGCCGGATCTCAAGGAGGCGCAGCGCCTGCCGGTCACCCAGGGCTATCTGACCGGCGCGGCGCTGCAGTTCCTGCTGGGAGAGGGGAAGCTGCTCGAGTCCTTCGAGGTCTCGACGGACTCGTGCCCCTTCGAAGGCGAGCCGGCGAAGGGCGAGGCGAAGGGCGCGAAGAAGAGCGCACCCGCGGAGCCGGCGGGCGCATCCGCCGCGAAGACCGGCACGGTCGAGCTCGAGCTGGTGCCCCGGGAGGCGAGCAGCTACGAGCGGCTCGGGATCACGGTTCGGGTGGCCACGGGCGAGATCGTCGCCACCCGGGTGGTCGATCTGTTCGGCAACGAGACCTCCATCGCCTTCGACGCGATTCAACAGAATCGCGACCCGGCCCCCGAGACCTTCGTCTTCGTGCCCCCCGCCGACGTCGAGGTGATCGAGCTCCAGCCGGACCCCTGACGCGGATTGCGGCTCGCTGTGCAGCTCGCTTCGGGGTGCCCGCCGTTTACCCAATTGCGGGCTTCCGTCGCCACCGGGCTGCCGGTGCCGCGTCGTTCGAGACGGGATCCCGACACCGATCCGTGGGCGTGCATCGCGAGGCGGCACCTCGTGCGCATCGAATTTGCGAGGGGGCTCGCAACCCGGCAGGGCGCCTGGCGAACTCCCGAGCGCGGCGGGCCCGGCCTGCAGGGGCGCCCCCCGCGAGGCCCGAGAAGCCTTTCGGAACGAGAGCTTACGGCGGGCGATGCCCATGCCTCGCGCTTGACACCAGACCGGGCCCTGCTAGCTTGGCGGGCGAAAAAGTCATCAATTACGAGAGGTTCGAGCTTCGGTGGCGCTTCGCGCGGGGCTCCCGGGGGTCGGGATCTGGCGCACCCCCGACGTGGCGCCAGAGGTCTCGGTCCGGGTGCCCGGGATCGTCGGGTTCGGAGCGAAGTCGGGTCAACGCCGACGAGAGCCACGGGCGTCGAAGCCGGCAAGGGGACGCGAGGCGAGAGCGAGCACGGGCAGCAGCACGAAAGGGGCTCCGCTTCGTTGCCAGCGACGAAGCCAGTTGGTGGATGTGAAGAGCTCAGCGGAAGTCGGCCAGCGCCACGAGAAAGTGGTTTTCGGACCGGGGGTTGTGGCCTCGGGGTCCGGCGGGCTTCCGGTCCCTCCGGGCTCCGCCTGCGCGACGGATCGCGCACCCACCCATTTCGGCCATGCCTCCGAGCCGCTCCGGGAACCCCGCCCCGTCGGATCGGAACCCAAACGGGGAGCGGTTGCCTCTTACCCTACTGTTCCGGGGAGGTTCCCGGACCCCTGGGCCCGAAAGGCTGGGGGTCCTACGCTGCCTGTCCGAAGCAAGAACGGGGGGGGCGTGTCGGAAGCGCGGTTGCCGAAATTCCGGCGGTGTTGCGGCTCGCAGAAGGAGATTTGCCGGTGAGCTGCACTCCAGAGACGTGCGGCACACCGCTTGCAGTGAAGGACCTCTGGACGCTCCGGGACCCGAGGCGAAGCGGAAGCGGTGCCTCGTCGGGAGCCGAATGAGGAGAGGGTGCCATGAGCGAGCATGATTCAGGATCTGGTTCGGGCCCCGGTTCGGGGCGGCGCGGGTTCATGCGGGACATGATCGGTAGGATCGCTCCCGCCGGATCCCGCAGCACCGACGATCTGGGCGTGGTACCCGAGCAGACCGAGCTCGGTCATGAAGAGCGCGACATCCGGGATCGGGGGGATCAGGGCGTGCGCAATGCCGGCGACGGAAGCGAAGGACGCGAAATGCGAGACGAGCGACGGGACGAGCGGGGCCACTCCAGCGAGGTCGAGCACCTGCAGGACGCCATCCGCTTCTTCGGCAGCGACTCGGTGGAATTCCGCCGGTCGCTGGACCGCGTGCTTGCGGACTACGAGACCCTGCGCCGGCGCTACGAGGCCACGCGCAACCAGGTTCACGACCAGGAGCGGCAGAACGAGAAGCTGGTCAACATGCTGCAGGAGGCGAAGCAGCAGATCGAGCTCCTCAAGGAAGAGGTCGACAAGCTCTGCGCTCCGCCCAACACCTACGGGATCTTCACGCGGGCCAACAAGGACGGCACCTCGGAGCTGCTGGTGGACGGCCGGCCGATGCGCGTGAACGTGCACCCCAACATCGATCCCTTCCAGCTCGAGGAAGGCCAGCTGGTCCTGCTGAACGAGGCGTTCAACGTCATCGAGGCGTCGGGCTACACCCAGCGCGGTGAGGTCTGCACGGTCGTCGATTTCGTCTCGGAGAACCGCGTCATCGTCCTCGGCCACACCGACGACGAGAAGGTGGTCACCCTGGCCGAGCCGCTGCGGCGGGAGAAGATCCGGGTGAGCGATCACCTGCTGGTGGATGTCCGGACCCAGTACGCCTTCGAGAAGATGCCCAAGTCGGCGGTCGAGGAGGTGGTGCTCGAGGAGATCCCGGACATCACCTACGACCAGATCGGTGGGCTGGGAGAGCAGATCGAGGCGCTGCGCGACTCCGTTGAGCTGCCCTACCTGCACCCGGAGATCTTCGCCGAGCACCAGCTCAAGCCGCCGAAGGGCATCCTGCTCTACGGACCGCCGGGCTGCGGCAAGACGCTCATCGCCAAGGCGGTGGCGAACAGCCTGGCGAAGAACATCGAGAAGCGCACCGGTCGGGCCACCACGCCGTACTTCCTGAACGTGAAGGGGCCGGAGCTTCTCAACAAGTACGTGGGCGAGACGGAGAGCAAGCTGCGCGAGGTGTTCAAGAAGGCGAGGGAGAAGGCCACCCAGGACGTGCCGGTGGTGATCTTCTTCGACGAGATGGACTCGCTCTTCCGCATGCGCGGCTCGGGTATCTCGTCGGACATGGAGGCCACGGTCGTCGCGCAGTTCCTCGCGGAGATCGACGGGGTCGAGTCGCTCGAGAACGTGATCGTCATCGGCGCCTCGAACCGGCAGGATCTCATCGACCCCGCGGTGCTGCGCCCGGGCCGGCTGGACCTCAAGATCAAGGTGCAGCGGCCGGACGAGAAGGCGGCGGGTGAGATCTTCAACAAGTACCTCACGCCCAACCTGCCGCTTCACGAGAAGGTGCTCGCGCAGTACGAGAAGGACCCGGCCAAGGCCTGCGCGGGCCTGATTCGCGAGCTCGTGGAGAAGATGTACAGCACCGGCGAGGAGAACAAGTTCCTCGAGGTGACGTATGCCAAGGGAGAGCGCGAGATCTTCTACTTCAAGGACTTCGCCAGTGGCGCGATGATCGAGAGCATCGTGGCGCGTTCCAAGCGGAAGGCCGTGAAGCGGATCATCGAGGAAGGCGAGCGCGGCATCACGATGGAGGACCTGGTCGAATCGGTGCGAGAGGAGTTCAAGGAGAACGAGGATCTCCCGAACACCACGAACCCGGACGATTGGGCGCGGATTTCGGGCCGGAAGGGCGAGCGCATCATCAACGTGCGGACGCTCATCACCGGCATGGAGCGCAAGGAGCGTTCGATCGAGAATCTGCAGCCCGGCCAGGGCCAGTATCTCTAGTCGAAGGGTGCAGTCCAGCCGGCGTCAGGGCCCACGGTAGAATCGTGGGCTCCGGCGCCGGGCACGCTCCGACTCCGAAAGCCCTCGTGGAGCCGGCCCGGCCGGGATCGAGAATGGGAGCGACATGGCCATCACCTCCATCATGGGCACCGAGATCGAGTACGGGATCATGGTCAAGAACGATCCCGACTTCGATCCGATCTCGAGCTGTGTCCTGCTCGTGAACGCCTACCGCGAGGATCCCGCCGGCGAGATCCTGTGGGACTACGACCAGGAGAATCCCCTGGCCGATGCCCGCGGCTTCCAGGTGGACGGCGAGAAGTACACGCCGAACCAGCAGGAGAACATCGCCCGCAACAAGACGCTGATCAACGGCGCCCGCTACTACGTCGATCACGCGCATCCCGAGTACTCGTGCCCCGAGGTGACGAATCCGCGCGACCTCGTGGTCCACGAGAAGGCCGGCGAGCGCATCCTGGAGATCAGCCGGCGTGAAGCGACGGGGCTCCTCCCGCCCGGCGCCACGATGCTCGTCTACAAGAACAACAGCGATCGCAAGGGCAACAGCTACGGCTCGCACGAGAACTACCTGATGGACCGGCGCACGTCGTTCAAGCAGATCGTCGAGCACCTGCTGCCGTTCTTCACCACCCGTCAGATCTACACCGGCGCGGGCAAGGTGGGCAGCGAGAACCGCGGTCACCCGTGCGACTACCAGCTCTCCCAGCGGGCGGACTTCTTCGAGACCGAGGTCGCGCTCGATACGATGGTCAAGCGCCCCATCATCAACACCCGTGACGAGCCTCACGCGGACCGCGAGAAGTACCGCCGCTTGCACGTGATCGTGGGCGACTCGAACATGAGTGAGTACACGATCTACCTGCGCAACGGCGCGACGGCCATCGTGCTGCAGATGATCGAGGACGGGGCCATCCACAAGGACCTCGTCCTGCGCGACCCGGTGAAGGCGATCAAGCAGGTCTCCCACGACCCGTCGTGCAAGCTCGAGCTGCAGCTCGACAACGGCAAGAAGATGACGGCCGTTCAGATCCAGAAGGAGTTCCTGGACCTCGCGCTCTCCTACACCTCGGCCCGGGCGAACGCCCCGGCCTGGATGTCCGACGTGCTCGACAAGTGGGGCGACGCCCTGGAGCGCCTGGAGCGCGACCCGATGGAGCTCTCGGAGAAGATCGACTGGGTGATCAAGAAGGCGATGATCGAGAGCTTCATGGAACGGAAGGGCCTGGACTGGCAGTCCTCGCAGGTCTCGATGCTCGACCTTCAGTTCCACGACACCCGCCCGGACAAGGGGCTATATTACATGCTCGAACGCCAGGGCCGGGTCGTGCGCATCGTCCGGGACGAGGAGATCACGGCTGCGATCCACACCCCGCCGGAGGACACGCGTGCATACTTCCGGGGAGAGTGCCTTCGCCGCTATCCCGACCAGGTGTTCGGTGTGAACTGGGATTCGATCTCGTTCGCGGACGGGGACGAGCCGATCAAGCGGGTCATGATGGCCGAGCCGCTGAAGGGGTCGCGGGTGCACGTCGAAGAGCTGCTGGATCGGTCGTCGACCGCCGAGGAGCTGATGGTCAATCTCCGCGCCTGACCGCGCGCAACCCGGTGAGGGGAGAAGGAAGGAGCCGCCATGCGAGTCATCCAGGACCCGAGAAACGTGCGTCGAGGAGACGCGCAGGAGCTTCCGCTCTATCGCGCGGCCGACGCCTCCCAGAAGTCCAAGACGAAGGGCGGCGGCGGCGGAG
This sequence comes from uncultured delta proteobacterium, assembly GCA_963822965.1. Classification (GTDB taxonomy): domain Bacteria; phylum Myxococcota_A; class UBA9160; order UBA9160; family UBA4427; genus JAJDAN01. The sequence continues at coordinate 422,070 of CAWGJT010000012.1, read as the reverse complement.
ACGAGTCCGAGGCCAAGGGCGACGGCGCCCAGAAGATGGCCAAGAAGGGCGAAGATCTGAAGGAAGAGATGGACAACCTCGTGGACGAGATCGACGCCGTCCTCGAGGAGAACGCCGAGGAGTTCGTCAAGAACTACGTCCAACGCGGTGGCCAGTAGGCGGACGGGCGAAGGCCGGTAGCGCGCGCGGCCTGCATGGGCCGTGTTCCGACCGGGCGCCCTGTAGGCGTCCGCTCTTCTTGGGGATCGGCTCCACCGACACGGGTTCGGTGCGCCATGGCGAAGCCATGACGGTTATGGGGGGGAGAGACCGTGCGGTTCTGGAATACCTACCAGGGCTCCAGCTTCCTGGAGCTCTTGCAGGTCGATTGCCCGCAATTGCTTCCCGATCTGAAGGGTGACCTGAAAGAGCTCGCCCGCCACGTCCCCCACGGCACCACGGTCATCGCCTTCAAGTTCGACGGCGGCGTGGTCGTGGCGGGCGATCGTCTGGCGACCGCCGGCCACATGGTCGCGTCGCGCGACGTCCAGAAGGTCTTCCGAACCGACGCCTACTCGATGATGGCGATTTCCGGAGCCGCCGGCCCCTCGATCGAGATGGCCAAGATCCTCTCGGTGGAGCTCGAGCACTATGAGAAGATCGAGGGCGAGTCCCTCGGCTTGGAGGGGAAGGCCAACAAGCTCTCCCAGATGATCCGGCAGAACCTGCCCGCGGCGATGCAGGGCCTGGCCGTGATCCCGCTCTTCGCCGGCTTCGATCTGCGCCGCAAGGTCGGCCGTCTCTGGAAGTTCGACGTGACGGGCGGCCGCTACGAGGAGACCGAGTTCGACGCGACGGGCTCCGGCGGGCTGTATGCCCGCGAGTCGCTCAAGCAGAGCTGGCACCGGGGACTCACGCGCGACGACTCGCTTCGCTGTGCGCTGCAGGCACTGACGGCCGCGGCCGACGAGGACCGGGCGACGGGGGGCGTCGATCTTCAGCGACGCATCTTCCCCATCGTGATGTGCGCGTCCCAGCAGGGGATCGAGCAGATCTCCGACGAAGACATCGAGGCCGCGTACAACGAGATGCTCGCCCGGCGAGCGGACGCAGTCGAGCAGGGAGGTGCCGCGTCGTGAGCATGCCGTACTACGTTTCACCCGAGCAGCTGATGGCCGACAAGGCCGAGTTCGCTCGCAAGGGAATCGCCCGCGGCAACTCGATCGTGGCGCTCGAGTTCTCGGGTGGCGTGCTGCTGATGGCCGAGAACACCACCGAGCTGCAGAAGATCGGGGAGATCTACGACCGCGTCGCCTTCGCAGGCGTCGGCAAGTTCAGCGAGTTCGACCAGCTGCGGAAGCTCGGCGTCCGCTTCGCGGACACCAAGGGCTACGCGTACAGCCGCGAGGACGTGCGCGCGAAGGCCCTCGCCAACGCCTACTCCCAGGCGATCGGCGAGGTCTTCACCCGGGAGATCAAGCCCCTCGAGATGGAGGTGATCCTCGCCGAGGTGGGAGACGACCGCTTCGCCGGCCACGAGCAGAACGCCATCTACCGCGTGAAGTTCGACGGCTTCATCAGCGATCACAAGGGCTTCTGCGTGATCGGCGGGAACGTGGACGACGTCCAGAACGTCCTGAAAGACAGCTACCGGGACGATCTGCCCGCGGGGGAGGCCTTCAAGCTCGCCAAGCGCGCCCTCGAGGCGGGCAGCAGCGGCAGCTCGAGCCTGGGGGTGCACGACCTGGAGGTCTGCCTGCTCGACCGGAAGCGCGACGGACGAAAGTTCGTGCGGCTTTCCGCCGATCAGGTACAAGATATGTTGGACGGTTGAAGGGGGGTGCGATCCTCGCCCTCGACCGGCAGCATCGGAGTCTGAGAGGGCCGGGGCGAACCGTTGCAGAAGCGAATCTACGGAGATCGAGACCGAGTACGGCATCATCTTCACGCCGGAAGGTCGCAAGACGCTGCCCGTCGAGAAGGCGATTCGCTTCCTCTTCGAGAAGCTCATCACCACCGAGCACTTCCTGAACGTCTTCCTCGAGAACGGCGCCCGCTTCTACCAGGACACCGGCTGCCATCCCGAGTACGCCACGCCCGAGTGCGCCTCGCCCTTCGCAGCTCATCGTCTACGACAAGGCGGGCGAGCGCATCCTCGAGGACCTGCAGGCTACGCCGAGGAGAAGATCCGCGAGGAGCGCATCGCGGGGAAGCTCTCGATCTTCAAGAACAACACCGACTTCGTGGGCAACAGCTACGGCTGCCACGAGAACTACCTCGTCGATCGGGACGTCGACTTCTACTACCTCGCCGAGCAGCTGATCCCGTTCCTCGTCACCCGCCAGATCTACACGGGCGCCGGGAAGGTCTTCCAGACCCAGGACGGCGTGCACTACTGCATCAGCCAGCGCGCGCAGCACATCTACCAGAAGATCTCGGGCACCACGACCAACGACCGCTCGATCATCAACACGCGAGACGAGCCCCACGCGGACCGCGAGAAGTATCGCCGCCTGCACGTGATCGTGGGCGACTCGAACATGAGCGAGTACACGAACTTCCTGAAGATCGGTACCTGCGCGGTGGTCCTCCAGATGATCGAGGACAACTACATCAACAAGGACTTCACCCTGCGCAACCCGGTGAAGGCCATCAAGGACATCTCCTACGACACCACCTGCAAGCGCCAGCTTGCGCCTGGACAACGGCCGCGAGTACTCGCCCATCGAGATCCAGCGCGAATACTGCGAGATGGCGCAGAAGTACATCGAGCAGTACCCGGTGAACGACGAGCAGCAAGCGACGCCGTCGGCATGTGGCAGTACGTGCTCGACTGCCTGGTGGACGATCCGAGCAAGCTCGACCGCGAGGTGGACTGGGTCATCAAGCGGCACATGCTCGAACGCTACATCGAGAAGAAGGGCACGGGCTGGAACGACCCGCGCGTCTTCATGATGGACCTGCAGTACCACGACATCCAGCGGGACCGCGGTCTCTACTACCTGCTCGAGCGGGCGGGCGCCGTGGAGCGCGTCTTCGACGACGAGTCCGTCGACCGGGCCAAGACCGAGCCGCCGCCGGATACGCGCGCCCGCATGCGGGGCGAGTTCATCAAGCTCGCGCGGCAGAACTCGATCCAGTACGACCTCGACTGGTCGAACATCCGCCTGGGCAACCTGCTGAACGTCCGCGTCATCTGCAACAATCCCTTCGAGAGCGACACCGAGAAGGTGGCCGAGCTGGTGCGCACCATTCAGAAGACGAATCTGCGCAAGACGAGCCTCTCCAAGCTCGTCATCCAGTCGTGAGCCCGGACCCGGACCGGGAATCGGGTCTGCGGGCCGTCCCCCGCGCGCCGGCCGGCGACGAGCGGCTCCCCGGGGCCGGCGAGGCCTCCCGCTCGACCGGGCAGGCTCCGGTCGCCGGGTCGGAGAAGCCCCCCGGGTCGGAGAAGTCCCCCGCGTCTGGCAAGCCCGAGCGGCCCTCTGCCGCCTCCCCGCAGGCCGAGAAGCGCCGGCCCCCCTGGCTCTCGATCCTGCTCGTGCTGGCCGCCGTGATCCTGCTGCTGGGCTACGTCTCCGAGCGCCAGCGGGCCTCGGAGCTCCAGGCGCGGGCCGACAGCCTGGACGCCGAGCTGCAGACGGTCCGCCGCAGCCTGGCGGCCTACGAACGCCGCATGGGCGTCGTGCGAAGCCACGTGGGCGAGCTGGCGGACCGGATCCGGGTGCTCCAGGAGATCGTGGCGCCCGACACCGCGGAGACCCCGCCGGCTTCCCCCGGAAGCCCCGAGGCACCCGCGGGTGGCGCGGAGGCGGCTGGGTCCGTCAGCCGGTCCGAGGGGCCGCCCGCCGAGTAGCGCTTCGGGCTCCCGCGGTGGCCCCCGTCACCGCGGCTGCCGTTTCGGGTCGGGTTCCCGGCGCTTACGGCCATTTCCACTCAACCGTTTCCGTCTCTTGCCGATGAGCCTCACAGGGCGCAGCGCGGCCGCAGCCCGGCGGCCGATCCGGCCCTGGAGGGAAACGCTCGATGCTCCTGGACGCGATTGCCGGCTGGTTCTCCCACGATCTCGCCATCGATCTCGGGACTGCGAACACCCTGGTCTACAGCAAGGGCAAGGGCCTCGTCTGCTCCGAGCCCTCCGTCGTCGCCGTGATGGAGGACAAGCAGGGCCGCGGCCAGAAGGTGCTCGCCGTCGGTCACGAGGCCAAGGAGATGCTGGGCCGCACGCCGGGATCGATCAACGCGATTCGCCCCATCAAGGACGGCGTGATCGCGGACTTCGAGATCACCGAGGCGATGCTGCGCTACTTCATCCACCGCGCCCACAATCGCCGCACCCTGGCGCGGCCGCGCATCGTGATCTGCGTCCCGCCGTGCATCACGAGCGTCGAGAAGCGCGCGGTTCGCGAGTCGGCACTCTCGGCCGGCGCCCGGGAGGTGTTCCTGATCGAGGAGCCGATGGCCGCGGCCATCGGTGCGGGACTCGACGTCACGGCGCCGACGGGCAACATGGTGGTGGACATCGGCGGCGGCACCACCGACGTCGCCGTGATCTCGCTCTCGGGCATCGTGACGTCGCGGTCGATCCGCACCGGCGGCGACAAGATGGACGAGGCGATCATCAACTACGTGAAGCGCAAGTACAACATGTTGATCGGGGAGCGGACCGCCGAGCAGGTCAAGATGACCATCGGTACCGCCAGCCCCGAGAGCAAGCCCACCACCATGGAGATCAAGGGTCGCGACCTCGTCGCGGGAATTCCCAAGGTGGTGGTGACCACCAGCGAGGAGGTGCGAGAGGCCCTCGTCGAGCCGATCCACGCGATCGTCGAGACCGTGCACCTCACCCTGGAGAAGACCCCGCCCGAGCTCGCCGCGGACATCGTGGACCGCGGCATCATGCTCGTGGGGGGAGGCTCGCTGCTCCGCGACCTCGACCACCTGCTCCGCCAGGAGACCAAGCTGCCGATCCTGCGCAGCGAGGATCCCTACACGGCCGTGGTCCACGGCGCCGGCCGCGCGCTGGACGACATCGCCCTGCTGCGCGAGGTGGCGCTGGTCTAGCGGGGGCGCGGCGGACGAGATCGGCCGCGAGCCAGGAGCGCGACCCGAGACGAAGTCCCGGGCGGCGGTTCCGCCGCGGACGAATCCTGCGGGTTCGTCCGCTAATCCGGCGTCATCGCCGCCAGGGCGAGCTGCATGGCCATCTGCATGTCTCCCTGGATCGAGATCTGCTGGTTCATGAAGGCTTCCTGGGGATTGAGCTCGCCCCGGCGCAGCTTCTCGTAGGCCTCGCGTTCCACCTCCAGGCTGCACTTCGGCTCGTCGCTCACTTCGCCCTCGCCGAAGTGGACGAGCAGGGTGAAGCCGCCGGCGCCCGTGAGCGCGAAGCGCAACGTGCCCGCGAGACCCGCCAGGTTGCGCATGCGGCCGGCGGTGAGCTTCATGGCCTCTTCGAGGCCCGCCAGGCCCCCGAGGAAGGCGAGGACCGAGTCGCCGGACTCCCGCTCCAACACGTCGAATGCGGCGCGGTCGTGCACCAGGGTCATGAACGGCGGATGGGCGTCCGCGTCCTCTACGCGCATGCGTCCCGCGGCCACGTTCAGGTGGAAGCGCTGCTCGTCGTCCCCCCGCACGTGTACGCGAATGGTCGCGTCGACCCCCCGCATGCCCTCCAGGACGCGGGCCGCCGTCTCGTCGCCGCTCTTCGCGGAGCGCTCCTGGTCTTCGAGGATGCGGTTCCACTGGGCGGGCACCCGGCGCGCGTAGAAGTCCTGGGGGTCGGCACTCATCGACTGGCGCTCCTTCGCTTCTGGTAGCGGTTCACGGCGTTCACGTGCTCGCGGTAGGTGCGCGAGAACTCGTGGGTCCCGTCGTTGCGCGAAACGAAGTAGAGGTAGTCGGTCTCGGCGGGCTCCACCACCGCCCGCAACGAATCGACCCCGGGATTGGCGATCGGCCCCGGCGGCAGGCCGGCGAACTGGTACGTGTTGTAGGGGTTGCTCTTGTCGCGCAGGTCGCGCTTGCGAAGGTTGCCGTCGAAGTTCTCGATCCCGTAGATCACCGCGGGGTCGGTCTCGAGGCGCATGCCCTTGCGGAGCCGGTTCAGGAAGACGGCCGCGATCAGCGGCCGTTCGTCCGGCGTCGCGGTCTCCTTCTCGACGATCGACGCCAGCGTGACGATCTGGTGCTTCGTGAGCTCGAGGCCGTGCGCCTCGGGCTCGATCTCGCGCCACGCCGCGTTGAACTGGTCGACGAGGATCCGGGCCAGCTGCTCGGGCGGGAGGTCGCGCGGGAGCTCGTAGGTCTCCGGGTAGAGATATCCTTCGAGGGTCGGGGCGGGTACGCCCAGGGACTTCGCGAACGCCGCATCCCGAACCACGCGCAGGAAGTCCTCTCGCCGCGTGAGGCCCGCCTCGTCCAGGCGCTCGGCGATCTCCGTCGCGCGGATGCCCTCGGGCAGCACGGTCGTATACGTGCGCACCCGGCCCGAGATGATCTGCTCGAGCACCCGCTCCGCCGACCAGGCGGGCGACAGCTCGTACTCGCCGGCCTTGATCGAAGACTCCCAGCCCCGCCAACGCGCGAGCCAGACGAGCGTCTCGGCGTCGCGGACGAGACCCGCGGCCTCGAGACCGGTCGCCACCTGCCGCAGGCTGCGGCCGCGTTCGACATCGAAGGCGATCGCGGCTGCGTCCCCCCCACCACCGGCTGGAGGTGCTGGTGGGCAACGTACGCGAGCGTCCCGAGGAGCGCGACGCCCCCGGTCGCCGCGAGCGCGAGTGCGGCCAGCCAGCGCTTCACGCGGGATCCTCCTGGCGGGCCGCCTCCCGGGCACGGGAAGCGTCACGGTCGAGCCAGGTGCGAAGCAGGATCGAGGCGGCCATGGAGTCCCGCTCGCCGCTCTTGCGGGCCGCGCGGCGCCTGCCCCGGCCGCCCGGTCCCGTCTGGAGCGCGCGCTCGGCCTCCGCCGTCGTCCAGCGCTCGTCCAGGAGGTCCACGGGGACCCCGGCGCTTCCCCCGAGGGCCGTCGCGAACCGGCGGGCGCTCTCCGCCTCGGGCCCGGCGCGGCCGCTCATGTGCAGGGGCAGTCCGACGACCACCTGCTCGACCTCCCGTTCGGCGATCAGCACGCGCAGCACCTCGACGTCGCGAGCGAGGCCGCGGCTCTCGATCGCGTCCAGAGGAAACGCGAAGCTACCCTCGGCGTCCGAGACGGCGAGTCCGATTCGACGGCTGCCCAGATCGACTCCCAATACGCGCATTCGGAGTCCGAGCGTAGCGATTCGTTCCGCGGCGGCGCGCTCACCGCGGGGAGCGCCGCCCGTCCCCGCGGCGGTCGAGGATGCGTCGAGCCCGCTCGCACAGCCGCGCAGGCGCGCGCAGGCCCGCGATCTCGCGCAGGGCGTCGGTGGTCTCCTCGCCCGCCAGCTGGCCCAGGGCGCTGACGGCTTCGAGCTTCAGGTCCAGGTCCGGGCGCCGCCAGGGCGGGCCGCCGCGCTGCACCCAGGCGAGCAGGGCCCGGGCGGTGGCCCGGTCGCCCCGTTCGAACTGGCCGATGGCCTGCAGGAGGTGCCGGCCGAGGTCCCAGCGGCGTTCCTGGGTGGCGCGCTCCAGCCGGCGCACCAACGCGGTGAGGCCTCCCGGCTCGCCGAGAGCGCCCAGCGCGGAGGCCGCGATCTCCGCGGTGCGATCGTGGCGGCTCTCGACGGCCTCCATCAGGGCGCGTAGCGCCGCCGAGTTGCCCATCTCGACGAGCGCCCGGGCGGCGTCCTTCTGGAGCGGCCCGTCCTTGGCGCACAGCAGGTCGCGCAGGGGCTTCACCAGCTCGGGGCACTGGAGGTCGCCTGCGATCTTCACGCCGAGGCGGGCACGGCTCCCGGCTCCCGAGCCGATCGCGGCGCGCAGGGCCGGCACCGCGCACTCGCTGAGCGCGATCAGCAGGCCCGTCAGCTGGCCTTCCCGGGGACCTCCGGCCTCCGCGTCGAGCCGCTCGAGGAGCGCCGGAACGGCCTGCTCGCCCACGATCAGCAGCACCTGGGCGGCGTGCACGCTGGCCGTCGTGTCGTTCGAGCAGGCGCGATCGATCAGCAGGCCGAGGCGGTCGCCGAGGGCCAGGTCGAGCAGGGTGGCGCGGGCGATTCGCGCCTGCACCGCCGAGCGGCCCCCCTCTCCCATCACGTGGTCCGCCAGCACGTAGATGGCCCGCATGGCTGCCTCGACGAGCCCCTCGTCGCAGAGGCCGCGCGCGCCGTCGGCTGCGCGGGCTGCCAGTCGTTCGTAGCCATCGTCGTCGGTGCAGCGGTCGAGGTCCTGCAGGAGCGCCCGCAGCCGGGCACTGCCGGCGTTCCGGTCCGCTGGCGGCGGCTCGAATCCGGGGTCGGGCTTCTCCGGCTCGTCCGGGGCTCGAGCCTCGTCCCGCCGGGCGCGCAGCAGCGACGAGCCCAGGGAGGCGAGGGGCGGCTCGTCCGGCAACGCGTCGCCGTCCGGCCCGGTCGCCTCGTCCGAGTCGAGGGAGAGACAGATCTCGCCGTCCACCTCGATGCCGAGCTGCGAGACGGGGCGGATGCCCGCGCTCATCTCGAGCAGCGAGCCGATGAAGGCCGTCAGGGACCGGCTCGAGATCACCTCGGTGAAGCGCAGGCGTTGGATCCCCAGGCGCGCGAGACCGTCGCTCACCTTGCCCAGGTGCTCGGTTCCGTAGACCCCCCGCACCCCGGCGAGCTGGAAGCCGCCCGGGGTGAGCTCGAGCTCGAGGGGGCCCGCCCGGGCCAGGTCCGACTGCCAGGCTCGACACGCGCGCTCGATCAGCTTCTGGGTGGTGACGTTGTCGGGCCCGTAGAACGAAGCCGCCTTCCAGGCGCGTCCCAGCTCCAGCAGCAGGCTCGACAGGTCCGCGGAGGTCCGTTCTCCCCACGCGCCCGCGAGTCCGGAATCGTCCATGAGACGCCTTCCCTCCGGGCTCCTCCATCGTCCGAATCGCCTCTCGTCTGTACTCCGGGGGGTATCCTGACGGATACGCGATTTTCGCATTGTTTTCGCCTTTTCTCGTTGACGCTGGAATCTCGCGGCGGCTACCCTCCCGACGTCCGCGCTGGCCCCCCCAACCAGTCGAGCACCGGTCTCGCACTCGTCGCCGCATCACCGCGAGGGGGTCCGCGCCATCTCCCAGCCGAATCTCCCGAATCCAGAGCAGATCCAGCCGGTTACGGCCGGGCAGGGCGAGGGCTCCGGGAGGTCCGGGCCGGCGACGGCAGCGCCCCGGGGCGCCGCCGTCTGGATCGGGACGGTGGGGGGCGTGGGCTTCGCACCCGTCGCGCCGGGCACGTTCGGGTCGATGGCCGGCGTTCTGCTCTTCCTGGCCGTCTGCGGCGTCGCCGCGGGTCTCCGTCCCGTCCCTCTCCTGGAGGCGCATGGGGCCGTGGCGCTGGTGGTCTCCGGGCTGGGCGTGTGGGCCTCGGGGCGCTGCGAGCGGGCGTTCGGACAGCAAGACGACGGGCGCATCGTGATCGACGAGGTCGCCGGGCAGCTGATCTCCCTGACTCCGGTGCTCGTCCTGGGCGCGGTGGCTCGGGACGCCGGCGTCGTCTGGCTCGCTTCGGGGTCGGCGGCCTGGTGGGCGCTGGTCGTGACCGCATTCGTCACATTCCGCGGGTTCGATATCACCAAGCCGGGTCCGGTGCGCTGGGCCGAGGAACGTTTCGACGGGGGGCTGGGGGTGATGGCGGACGACTGGGTGGCGGGCGGGCTGGCGGCCCTCGCGATGACGGTGCCGTGCTACGCGCTGCTGCTCGTCGCGGTCGGCGGCGCGGTCGGAGAGGGCGGCGCGTGAAGGCGGAGATCCTGACCATCGGAGACGAGATCCTCCGCGGGGAGATCGTCGATTCCAACAAGGCGCTGCTCGCCGAGCGGCTGCTCGACCACGACGTCGAGTGCCGCTTCCAGACCTCCGTGCGCGACGATCCGGAGGACATGACGGACGCCTTCCGGCGCGCCGTCTCGCGCAGCGACGTCGTGCTGGTGTCCGGCGGTCTCGGCCCCACGCGGGACGATCTCACCATCGCCGTGCTGGCCCGGACCTTCGGCCGCGAGCTGGTGCTGGACGAGGCGTCCCTCGACTTGATTCGCGACTTCTTCCGCCGGGTCGGACGCGAGATGGCGGAGAACAACGCCAAGCAGGCCTGGTTTCCGCGCGATGCGGAGGTGCTTCCGAACCCGATCGGCACGGCGCCGGGCTGCGCGCTGGCCCTGGGGGCGGCCGAGACGGGGGCGGGGGATTCGATCGTCTTCTGCATGCCCGGCGTGCCGCGCGAGCTGCGGCGGATGCTGGAGGAGCAGGTGCTGCCGCGGGTCGCGCGCTGGCGCGCGTCCCGCGCCGGTGGAGCGGGCTCGCGTGCGGTCGCGGAGGCGCCGCTCGTGGTTCGCGCTGCGCTGCTGCGGACCTTCGGCGTAGGAGAGTCGAGCCTGGACGCCGACCTGAAGGACGTGGCGAACGAGGAGGGGGTGGAGCTGGGGTTCCGCACGAGCTTCCCCGACAACGCTCTGCGTCCCCTCGCCCGGGCCGCCACGGCAGAGCTCGCGGCCGCCCGGGTGGCCGCCCTGGTCGCGCAGATCCGGGAGCGCCTGGGCTCCATCGTCTACAGCGAGGTGGACGAGACCATGGAGGTGGTGGTCGGCCGCATGCTCACCGATCGCGGGCGCACGGTCGCCGTCGCCGAGTCCTGCACGGGCGGCCTGCTGGCCGAGCGCCTGACCCGGGTGCCCGGCTCCTCGGCGTACTTCCTGGGGGGTGTCGTGGCCTACTCGAACGCCGCCAAGGTGGCGATGCTGGGCGTGCCGGAGTCGCTGATCGCCCGCTGCGGCGCCGTCTCGAACGAGGTCGCGCGCGCCATGGCCGAGGGCGCCCGCGAGCGCTTCGGCGCGGACTTCGGCGTCTCCACCACCGGCATCTCCGGGCCCGACGGGGGCACCCCGGAGAAGCCCGTGGGCACGGTCTGCGTCGGCATCGCCTGGGACGGCGGGAGCCACACCGACCGCTTCGTCTTTCCGCTGGATCGCGAGCGGCACCGGGCGCTCTCCAGCCAGATCGGTCTGGACTGGGTGCGGCGCTCGCTGCTCGGCGTCGAGCTCGTCGGTCCGTCGTTGCTTCGGCAGCGGGGCGGAGGCAACGCACCCGGAGCCGGCTAGGCGCTCGAGGAGGGCCGGACCGAGGCGCCGGCCCCGAACACACCACGGTCTCGAACACCCCACACACAGCAGGGACAGGAAGGATGGGAGGAAACGATGGCAGGCAAGAAGCGCACGGACGCACCGAAGCCGCAGGTGGAGCGGCAGACCACCGACGACGCGAGGAGCAAGGCGATCGAGCTCGCGGTCTCGTCGATCGAGAAGCAGTTCGGCAAGGGGTCGATCCTGAAGATGGACGGAGACGCCGTGGATCGCGAGATCGCGTACTTCTCGAGCGGATCGCCCAGTCTCGACATCGCGCTCGGGATCGGGGGCTTCCCGCGCGGACGGGTGGTCGAGATCTACGGGCCGGAATCCAGCGGCAAGACGACCCTCACCCTGCACGCCATCGCCCAGGTGCAGAAGCTCGGGGGCACGGCGGCCTTCATCGACGCGGAGCACGCGCTCGACGTCAACTACGCCCGGCGTCTGGGGGTGAAGGTGGACGAGCTGCTGGTCTCCCAGCCGGATACGGGCGAGCAGGCGCTGGAGATCGCGGACGTGCTGCTGCGATCGGGGGCCATCGACGTGGTGGTCATCGACTCGGTGGCGGCCCTGGTGCCCCGGGCCGAGATCGAGGGCGAGATGGGCGATACGCACGTCGGACTGCAGGCGCGGCTCATGAGCCAGGCGCTGCGCAAGCTAACGGGCACGGTCGCCAAGTCGAACTCGACGATCTTCTTCATCAACCAGATCCGCATGAAGATCGGCGTGATGTTCGGCAACCCGGAGACCACCTCGGGCGGCAATGCGCTGAAGTTCTACTCCTCCGTCCGGATCGACGTCCGTCGCATCGCGGCCATCAAGGACGGCGACAACGTCGTCGGCAATCGCACCCGGGTCAAGGTCGTGAAGAACAAGGTGGCCCCGCCGTTCCGCCAGGCCGAGTTCGACATCCTCTACAACCAGGGCATCTCGATGGAGGGCGATCTGCTCGATCTCGGCGTGGACGAGGGAATCGTGGAGAAGAGCGGCTCCTGGTACTCCTACGAGGGCGAGCGGATCGGTCAGGGCCGGGAGAACGCCCGCACCTTCCTGCTGGAGAACGCCGAGGTCTGCGACCGCCTCGCCGACGCGGTGTATGCCGCCAAGGGGCTGAAGCGCCGCGTGCCGGCCGCGCCCCGCGAGCCGGCTGCTTCCGCCGACGCCGACGCCGACGCCGAGGCTGACGCCGAGGCCTGAGGGACCGCAGGGCGTTCGTCGCGCTCGTTCGGAAACGCCCCGGGTCCGCCGATCCGGGGCGTTTGCGACGGGCTTCCGCTGCCAGCGGAATCCTGCGCGATCGCTGCGCGGCGGATCTCCTCAAGGTGGGGTCGTTTCCGGACGAAACAGCCCGCAGAGCGCGTGTCGGAGCTACCGACGGACGCGCGCTTGCACTCGCGGTGGGGGGCCGGAAACAGACATGGGCATGGCGCTCAACGACATCCTGAAGGTCGCCATCAAGGGTGGCGCTTCCGACATCCATCTGAAGTCGGGCTTGCCGCCGATGTTCCGGGTGGACGGTGCGCTCGTGCCGCTGAAGAACGGCGAGCGCATGATGCCGGACGAGATCCAGAAGATGGCGCTCGAGATCATGAACCCGGTCCAGAAGGCCCGCTTCGAGGAGAACCGCGAGGCGGACCTTGCCTACGGGATCGCGGGTCTCGGCCGTTTCCGCGTCAACTGTCTTCCAGCAGCGCGGCACCGTGGGCATCGTCTTCCGCGTGATCCCCTTCGGTGTCAAGACCATCGACCAGCTCCACCTGCCCAAGGTGGTCGAGCGAATCACCCAGGAGAACCGCGGGCTCATCCTGGTCACCGGGACCACCGGCTCCGGCAAGTCGACGACTCTCGCCGCCATGATCGAGCACATCAACGCGGACCGGACCTGCCACATCATGACCATCGAGGATCCGATCGAGTTCCTGATCCGGGACCGGCGCTCCATCGTGAACCAGCGCGAGATCGGCGTGGACACCCACAGCTTCGCGAACGCGCTGCGCGCCGCCCTGCGCCAGGATCCGGACGTCATCCTGGTGGGCGAGATGCGCGATTTCGAAACCATCGAGACGGCGCTCACCGCCGCCGAGACGGGCCACCTCGTGATGAGCACGCTCCACACGCTCGACGCGACCGAGACCATCAACCGCATCATCTCCGTCTTCCCGCCGCACCAGCAGAAGCAGGTGCGCCTGCAGCTCGGCGCGATCCTGAAGGCGGTGATCAGCCAGCGCCTGGTTCCGCGGGCCGACGGTCGGGGGCGCGTGCCGGCCCTCGAGGTGCTCGTGTCCACGGCCTACGTGCGCGAGCTGATCAACGACAAGGACCGGACGAAGGAGATCCCGGACGCCATCGCCAAGGGCTTCACGACCTACGGGATGCAGACCTTCGACCAGTCGCTGATGCAGCTCGTCAAGCAGGAGCTCGTCACCTACGAGGAGGCGCTGAAGAACGTCTCCAACCCGGACGACTTCGCCCTGCGCTACCGCGGGATCGCCTCCACCTCCGACGGCAACTGGAGCGACTTCGACGGAGACCCGTCCGAGAAGCCCGAGGGCGAGGCGCCGGCCGGGGACGAGAAGCCCGACGACGACGACTTCAGCATCGAGCGCTTCTAGCCCCGACGCGCGCCTCGGCCGCCCGGCGGCCGCCTCCGGCCCCTCCCGGGGAGCGCACGCCTCCTGTATATTCGTCCGCCGCCAAGTCCTCGAATCGCCTGGGCGTTTCCGCCCGGGGTGCGTCCCCGTCCCCGCTCTCCGGTGACTGGAGCCCCGGTTGTCCGGCGGCGCGACGTCCGACGAGGCGGCTACGGAGGTCAGAGGTCGATGTTCGTTCCGGCTCGGGACATCCGCGAGCGGTTCCTGCGCTACTTCGAGGCGCGCGGCCACCGGATCGTCCCCAGTGCGTCCCTCGTGCCCGAGTCGGATCCCACCCTGATGTTCGTGAACGCCGGGATGGTGCCGTTCAAGCGCGTCTTCCTCGGCGAGGAGACCCGCCCCTTTACCCGGGCCACCAGCTCCCAGAAGGTGATGCGGGTCTCCGGCAAGCACAACGACCTCGAGAACGTCGGCCGCACCCCGCGCCACCACACCTTCTTCGAGATGCTCGGCAACTTCTCCTTCGGCGACTACTTCAAGGAAGGCGCCATCGACTTCGCCTGGGAGCTGCTCACCGGGGAGATGGGGCTCGCCCCCGAGCGTCTCGCGGTCTCGGTGTTCCGGGAGGACGACGCCGCGGCGGACCACTGGGAGCGGGGCGTGGGCGTTCCGGCCGGCCGGATCTACCGCCTGGGCGAGGACGAGAACTTCTGGTCCATGGGCGAGACGGGACCCTGCGGGCCGTGCTCCGAGATCCACGTGGACTACTTCTTCGAGGAGGGTCGGAACCCCGCCTGCACCGCGGCGGTCTGCGATCCGTCCTGTGACTGCGGCCGCTGGCTCGAGCTCTGGAATCTCGTGTTCATGCAGTTCAACCGGGACGCCTCGGGCGAGAAGACGCCGCTGCCCAGGCCGTCGATCGACACCGGCGGGGGGCTCGAACGCTGGGCGAGCGTCTTTCAGGACGTCCGCAACAACTACGACACCGACCTCTTCCGGCTCCCCCTCGGTCGCGCCCAGGAGCTCTCGGGCGTGCGTCTGGGCGACGATCCGGAGAAGGACGTCTCGCTGCGGGTCATCGGCGACCACGCCCGCGCGCTCACCTTCCTGATCGGCGACGGGGTGCTCCCGTCGAACGCGGGTCGCGGCTACGTGGTGCGGCGCATCCTGCGGCGCGCCTCGCGACACGCCGTCTTCCTCGGCGTGAACGAGCCGTGCCTGCACGCCGTGGTGGACGCGGTCATCGACGAGATGGGCGGTGCGTACCCCGAGGTGGCCGAGCGCCGGGACTACATCCGCTCCCGGGTCCGCAGCGACGAGGAGCGCTTCCTCGAGACCCTCTCGAAGGGGCTGCAGATCCTCGAGGAGGAGATCGCCGGGCTGCGCGAGCGCGGCGAGACGGCGCTGCCGGGTGCGTCGGTCTTCAAGCTCTACGACACCTTCGGCTTCCCGGTGGACCTCACGGCGGACGTGCTGCGAGGCCGGGGCATGTCCGTGGACACCCGGGGCTTCGAGTCGGCCATGTCCGAGCAGAAGAGCCGCGCTCGCGCCGCCTGGAAGGGCAGCGGCGACGCCGCGGTGGACGAGGTCTACCAGCGGATGGCAAAGGACCTCGCCACGTCGTTCTGCGGCTACCAGAGCCTGGAGGCGGAGTCGGCGATCACCGCGCTGCTGGTGGACGGCGCCCCCGCCGAGGAGGCGTCCCAGGGCGACGCCGTCGAGGTGGTGGTGGAGGAGACGCCCTTCTACGCCGAGAGCGGCGGACAGGTGGGCGACTTGGGCACCCTCACCACCGAAGGGGGCAGGGTGGCCGTCGAGGACACCCGGAAGCCCGTCGAGGGATTGGTCGTGCACCGGGGCAAGGTCGCCGCCGGCCGCATCGGCGTGGGAGAGCGGGCGCAGCTCAACGTCGACGCCGCGGCGCGCCAGGCCACCGTGCGCAACCACTCCGGCACGCACCTGCTGCATGCGGCCCTGCGCGAGGTGCTCGGCCCCCAGGCGGCCCAGAAGGGCTCCCTGGTGGGACCGGACCGGCTCCGATTCGACTTCACCCACGACGCCCCGCTCACGAAGGACGAGATCGAGCGCATCGAGGATCGCGTCAACGAGTGGATCGAGGCGAATGCCGGGGCGGAGACCCGGGAGATGCCGTACTCGGAGGCCGTCAAGTCCGGTGCCATCGCCATCTTCGAGGAGAAGTACGGCGACCACGTGCGCGTGGTGTCGTTTGGGCCCTTCTCGACCGAGCTGTGCGGCGGCACGCACGCCCACGCGACGGGCGACATCGGCCTGCTGAAAATCATCTCCGAGCAGGGGATCGCCTCCGGGGTGCGCCGCATCGAGGCGCTCACCGGGCTCGGCGCGCTGCGCCACATCCGCAAGCAGGAGCGGGTCTTCGAGCAGGTGGCGAGCCTGCTCAAGACGGCGCCCGCGGACGTTCCGGTCCGCGTCGAGAAGCTGCTCGACGAACGCCGCCTCGCGCAGCGCGAGCTCGATCAGCTCAAGCAGGCGCAGGCCGGTGAGGCCGCCGGCGACCTGATGTCCCAGGTGCGCGAGATCGACGGAACGAAGGTGCTCGGCGTGCGGGTGGACGGACTCGACGCCGAGGGCATGCGCTCGCTCGTCGACGATCTGCGCAACCGACTCGGGAGCGGCGTCGTGCTCGTGATCTCCGAGTCGGGTGGCAAGGTGCTGTTGGCCGCGGGGGTCACCAAGGACCTCACGGGCGCCCACAAGGCCGGCGATCTCATCCGCGACGTGGCGAAGGTCGTCGGCGGGGGCGGGGGAGGACGGCCCGACTTCGCCCAGGCGGGTGGCCGGGATCCGGCGAAGATCGAAGAGGCCCTCCAGCGCTTCTACCAGCTTGCGGCGGGCTAACCTCGTTGGCATGAGCGTGGCGTCCGACCGCCCGGATCGGCTGGGCACGAGCCTTCCCTACACGCGGGATCCCTATCGGGGACGCCGCCGCCTCGCTCGCGAGGTGCGGGTGGGCGACGTCGGCATCGGCGGAGACAACCCGATCCGCGTGCAGTCGATGACCACCACGGACACGCGCGACACGCGCGCCACCGCCGACCAGGTGGAGCGTCTGGTGGCGGCCGGCTGCGAGATCGTCCGCATCACGGCGCCGTCGATCATCGACGCCGAGAACCTGCGACCGATTCGCGACGAGCTGCATCGGCGCGGCGTGCGCGTGCCCCTGGTGGCCGACATCCACTTCACGCCCAACGCGGCGCTGGTGGCCGCCGAGATCGTCGAGAAGGTGCGGGTCAATCCGGGCAACTACGCCGACAAGAAGAAGTTCGCCGTGCGCGAGTACACCGACGCCGAGTACGCCGCGGAGCTCGAACGCGTCGCCGATCGCTTTCGCCCGCTGGTGCGACGCCTGAACGAGCGGGGTGCGGCCCTGCGCATCGGAACGAACCACGGCTCGCTCTCGGATCGTATCATGAACCGCTATGGCGACACGCCGCTCGGCATGGTGGAGAGCGCCATCGAGTTCCTCGACGTCTGCGAGGACGAGGGATTCCGGGACGTGGTGTTCAGCATGAAGGCCTCGAATGCCCAGGTGGCCGTGCAGGCGTACCGTCTGCTGGCGGCGCGGCTCGAGGCGCGCGCACCGGGCGAGCCCGGCTATCCCTTCCACGTCGGGGTGACCGAGGCGGGTGACGCCGAGGACGGGCGCATCAAGAGCGCGGTCGGGATCGGGGCCCTGCTCGAGGATGGCATCGGCGACACGATCCGGGTGTCGCTCACCGAGGATCCCGTGAAGGAGATCCCCGTGGCCTGCGCCCTGGCACGGCGCGCCGAGGGCCGCTGGGCGCGCGAGGACGAGGCGCCGGTCGAGGGGCTCCCGGCGGCGTTCTGTGCCGATCCGTACGCGCACCAGCGCCGGCCGACCGATCGCATCCCGACGGGACCCGCGCTGGGCGTCGGGGGCGAAGACCCGGTGCGGGTCGAGCTCGATCTCGGGCCGGCCCCGGCCGACCCGGCGCCCCTCGCCGCCGCCGTCGCGACGGCCCTGGGCTTGCAGCCGGATCTGGCCTGCGAGGGTCTGCGCATCGGCGCTCCGGACGCGCGGTCGCTCGAGGCGGTGGCCGGCCTGGCTCGCGAGCTCGCCTCGCTGGGGGTCGCGGTGCCGCTCGTGCTGGACGTGCCGCTGGCCATGGCGGCCGGGGCCGCACAATCCGGTAGCGCGGCCGGTAGCGCGGCCGGTAGTGCGGCCGGTAGTGCGCTGAAGGCCGCGCGCGTCGCGCTGGCCGTCGAAGGCGCCGGGCCCGGCGCCCTCGAGGACGCGGTCGCCGCGGTCCGTGCGGCCGACCGGCCCCTGGAGCTCCGTCTCGAAGGCCCGGTCGCCGGGCTGGCCGCCCAGGTCGACGCCGCGCTGGCCGCCTGCGCCCGGGCCGGCGCGAAGGCGGCCCTCCTGTCGGTGGCGTCGCCGCGGGCGACCCACGCCGCGCGTGCGGTGGCCGCGCGTCTGGCAGGGGGAAGCGGGGCCCGCATGCCCCTGCTGCTCCGCTACACGGATGCCGGCGGCGGCGCCGAAGCCGCGCTGCTGGCTTCGGCCGTCGATCTGGGAGCCCCCCTGTGCGACGGCATCGGGGACGCCGTCAGTCTGCCCGTAGGCGCGTTCGGCAGCCCCGGCCGCGCCCTGGACATCGCCTACCGCATCCTGCAGGCGGCGCGCCTGCGGACCACGCGCACCGAGTACATCTCGTGTCCGTCCTGCGGCCGCACGCTCTTCGACCTCGAGGAGACCACGGCGCGCATCAAGCGGAAGACGCAGCACCTGAAGGGCGTCAAGATCGCCGTCATGGGCTGCATCGTGAACGGCCCCGGCGAGATGGCGGACGCGGACTTCGGCTACGTGGGGTCCGGGGTGGGGCTGGTGACGCTCTACGTGGGAAAGCAGATCGTGGCGCGGGGCGTGCCCGAGTCGACGGCGCCCGAGCGGCTCGTGGAGCTGATCCGGCAGGAGGGAATGTGGCGCGAGCCGGGCGCCTGATCGGACCCTCGCGACGACCCGAGCCGCGCCTCCTCCCGCCTAACGTCGTCCCTTCTCGAGCCATTCCGGCGGCGCCGCCACGGCGGGCAGCTCCTCCCGGTGCTCGGCCAGGTAGGTCTGCACGTCCTCCAGCACCTCGACGCTCCTGGCGTTCTCGATCAGCGGGCTACCCGGCCCGGCGGCCCAGGTGGCCAGCACCAGGATCACGGCCGCGGCGAGAGCGCCTTCCACCGCCCCGACGACCCCTCCGCCGAGGCGATCGGCCCAGCCGAGGCCGACGGCCCGGGCCCCGCGTCGGAGCAGGCGTCCCGCCATGCCGAGCACCGCCACGGTGCCGAGGCCGATGGCGATTCCGGCGATCCAGGTGGAGGCGGTCTGGCCCAGGTCGCCCCGGGACGCCTCCTGGATCCAGCCGGCCAGGGGACCGATGCCGTAGCGCACGGCGAGGAGCGCACCGCCGAGGGCCGCGATCGAGAA
This sequence comes from uncultured delta proteobacterium, assembly GCA_963822965.1. Taxonomy (GTDB): domain Bacteria; phylum Myxococcota_A; class UBA9160; order UBA9160; family UBA4427; genus JAJDAN01. Next base: position 402,807 of record CAWGJT010000012.1, on the reverse strand, counting down.
CCCTTCGCGGATCAGGCCGATCACGACGCCGCGGACGACGGCGACCCCCAGCACCGCGAGGACCGCCGCGTCCAGGGTGGAGAGTCCCGCCATCAGTCCTCGTCCGTGTCTGCGGGTGTCTGCGGGGCGGCTTCCTGCTTCGACCTCTCCGCGCCCTGCACCATGCGCAGGTACATCAGGGCGTCGCGCTCGGACGGGTCGCGTCGTAGGACCTCGCTCCACAGGCCGACGGCCTCGGGCGCCCGACCCATCGTGTAGTAGGTCAGACCGAGCTGTACCTGTGCGCCCAGCATGTCCGGATTGCTGCGCAGGACGCGCTTGAACTCGAGCTCGGCGCGGTGCGGCAGCCCCGCGGCGCGCAGGGCGACGCCCAGCCGGTGACGGATGTCGTGGAAGTCCGGACAGCGGTCGAGGGCCTTGTTGTAGGCCTGGATCGCCTCGCGGTACTCGCCCACCTCCGCGTAGGCGTCTCCCACCGCCGCCTGCAGGTTCGCGAGCTTGCCGCGGGTGGTGGGGTCGAGCACGCCCGGCAGGCCCTGGGAGACCTGGGCGGCGCGCTCCGTCAGCTCCTGGGAACGATCGAAGTCGCCCTCGCGCTCGTAGACGGACGCCAGGGCGAGCAACGCCTCGGTGTACGAGGGGTTCAGGCGGATGGCGTCCCGCAGGCGTTCGCGGGCCCCGTGGGCGTCCCCCTGCTGGTCGAGCAGCACCCCCACCATGTAGTGGAGGTCGGCGAAGCCCGTCTTGCGCTCGAGCAGGGTGCCGAGGGCGGCAAGGGCGTGATCGATCTCGCCGCGCTCGAAGCTGGCGCGCCCCTGGTTGTACAGCTCGCGTTCGCTCGACGTCATCCGCGACGAGGCGTTCGGCGGCATGGCGGGCCCTCCGGACTTCGGCTCCTGCGCGGGGAGGCTCCCCCGATTCAGCTGGCCGCGGCGATGTGGCGCCGGGCCTCCTTGGCGTGCTGTGTGTCCCCGAAGTTCTCGAGGATCACGTGGAAGAGCCGCAGCGCCTCGTCCACGCGCTTCAGGTTCTCGTAGCACACGCCGAGCTTGAAGAGCGCCTCGGCGTCGAGGCCGAGGCCCGGGTAGACGTTCAGCACGGATCGGTAGCGCTCCGCGGCGGACTGGTACTCCCGGCGCGCGAGATAGAAGTCGCCCGTCAGAAGGACGTTCTCCGCCAGCTCCGTCCGCAGCTCGTGCATCATCTGCTCGCCCTGGGTGGTCTCCTTGGCGTAGGGGTAGTTGCGGAGCAGGATCTCGAGAAAGTGGAGGGCCTCGCGGGTGGCCGTCTGGTCCCGGTTGACGGTTCCGATCTGCTCGTAGTGGCACTGGGCCGAGCGCAGGATCGTGTACGGGACCTTCTCGTGCTGGGGATGCAGGTCGCCGAAGTCGCGGTAGTAGGAGAGCGCCTCCTCCCAGCGCTTGTCGGCGAAGTAGGCGTCGGCGATCTGAAGCTCCGCGTTCACCGCGTAGTCGCTGTAGGGATAGTTGTCGATGATGGACTGGAAGGTCTCGATGGCCTTCGTGTAGTTCACGACCCGGTAGACCCACAGGAGCTTCCAGCCCTGGAGGATCTCGAGCCCCTGGGCGTAGAGCTCGTCCGCGGGGGGTACGTCCTCGAAGCTGGGGGTGTCGGTCTTGCAGGCGGCCACCGTGCCGAGCAGGGCGAGGGTGGCCAGCAGATGGACCGGCGGAAGGAGCAGCCGGCTCCGCCGATGCCGGGGTGAGCCGGTGCGCGCCGTCGCGCACGGGCCGGCGGGGCCGGAGCGCGGGATCACAGGATCGGGCTTCGGAATCTCGGGGAGAGTCGACGCGGGGTCGCGCACCCGGGGACCTCTCTACCTCTCTTGGCTCGCTTGACTCGACGCGACGCTACTCACCCCGCCCGGACGTGTCAATTTGCTAAGGTTCGCCGCCCGTTCCCTCATCAGAACCCCGAAACCCTGCATCATGACGGAGATCGCCATGGATCGCGAAACGATCAGCAAGCTGCGCGTCGACCGTCGGCTCATCCAGCGTCGGGGCTGGATCGCGCCGGAAGAGCTCGAGCAAGCCCTCGAGGCCCTGCCCGATGTGTCCGACAAGATCGCCCCGAAGGACGAGGAAGCGTCCGAGTCACGACCCGCCGGTCCGGAGACGGGAGCCTGAGGCTCGTCCGGTCCAGCGGGGCCGGACGTCCGAGCACGGGCTCTCCTTCGCCGCCGTGATCGACTCTGCCTCGCCGCCGTGATCGACTCTGCCTCGCCGCCGTGATCGACTCTGCCTCGCCGCCGTGATCGACTCGCCCTCGCCGCCGTGATCAACTCGCCCTCGCCGCCGTGATCAAGGAGAAGCTCGGCCAGCACCTGGACGGATGGATCCAGCGCGCCTTTCCGTTCCTGTTCACGCGCCGCCTCGATCCGAACTGGCTGACAGTCGCGGGGACCGCGGTCTCGCTCGGGGCGGCCTGGGCGTTCGCGGAAGGCCACCTGCGGGCGGGCGCGCTGGTGATGCTCGCGGGCGGCTTCTTCGACCTGGTCGACGGCGTGGTCGCGCGCCGCTTCGGCATCTCGACGAGCTTCGGGGCCTTCCTCGATTCGACCCTGGATCGGGTCGTCGACATGGCCTTGATGCTCGGGTTGGTGATCCACTACGGCCGGCAGGACGAGGGGCTTCCCCAGCTGCTGGCGGCCGTCGTGCTCGTGAGCAGCATCGTCACCTCCTACGCGAAGGCCCGGGCGGAGCTCATGATTCCGCACCTCCCGGGCGGCCTGCTCGAGCGCGGGGAGCGCGTGGGACTGCTGGCGGCCGGCGGCCTCTTCGGCATGATGGTGCCGGCCTTGTGGGTCCTCGCCGCAGGCACCACCCTCACGGCGGGTCAGCGGATGGCCGCAGCCTGGCGTGGGCTGGGGGATTTCGATCGGTCCCAGGCCGTCGAGGGCAGCGAGTCGGGACCGGGGCAGCGTGCTGGCCACGCCGCCGGGCCGGCGGCCGACACGGAGCCGGGCGAGACCCGGGGAGACGAAAGCCGGGGCAGTGCCGGAGGGGGAGCCGCCGGAGCTGCCGGGGAGCAGGTCTGACATGCCGGATGCACCGCAGCCTTCGAAGACCGACGGAGGGAAGCTGTCGAAGATCGACTTCTCGACCTTCGTCCTGTCCCTCTCGACTTCCGCCCTCTACCAGATGGGGCTCGTCCCGGGGCCGGACGGCGATCGCGTCGACGCGCCCGACCGCCTGCTCGCCCAGCAGACCATCGACAGCCTCGAGATGCTTCGCGAGAAGACCCGGGGCAACCTCGACGAGGAAGAGCGGAAGCTCCTCGACAGCCTCCTCTACGAGCTGCGCATGCAGTTCGTCAAGGTTCGCGGCTAGCGATCCGTTCGGAGCGCACGTGGATCGCGGGGCCGTGGGCGGTGGTGGAGGGGACGCGATGCTGGCATGCGCGGCCCCGGCCAAGCTGAACCTCGGGCTCCGCGTCGTCGGTCGGCGCAGCGACGGATATCACCTGTTGGACAGCCTCTTCGTCCCGTTGGAGCTCGCCGACGACGTCGAGATCCGCATCGACCGGGGAGAGGGCGAGATGCCGCCGCGGATCGAGCTCGAGCTGGTGGCGGATCGAGCGGCGCCGAAGGGTGCCGGGTCGGTGCCGGCGGATGCCTCGAACCTGGCCGTGCGCGCCGCCCGGGCCTTCCTCGATTGCCCGGCCGGCGCCCGGGTCGGTCGAGGCGTATCCCGGGTTGGCATCCGACTCCGCAAGCGGGTTCCCGCGGCGGCGGGCCTGGGGGGCGGCTCGAGCGACGCCGGCGCCGTGCTGCGAGGCCTGGCGGAGCTGCTGCCGGGCGGCCCGCCACCCGGGGAGCTCTCTCGCATCGCCCTGGCGCTCGGCGCGGACGTGCCCTTCTTCCTGGACCCGCGGCCGGCTCGGGTCCGGGGCATCGGCGAGCAGATCGAGCCCGTCGAGGGTATCCCGGGGCTCCCGGTGCTGCTCGCCAACCCCGGAATCGCCCTCCCGACCGCGGCGGTGTTCCGGCTCTACGACGCTCTCGGGGGCCGCTCCCCCAGCGATTCCGAGGGTTTGACCTCGGAAGACCCCCGTTCTACGATGCGGGCGCTCCTGGAGCCGGCCCGAGACCCGGACGCCCCGAGCCGTCTCTCCGCGCTCCGGAACGACCTGGAGGCGGCCGCGATTCGCCTGTGTCCCCCGGTGGCCCGGCTTCGGGACCGGCTGCGCGCCGCCGGGGCGCTGTTCGCCGGGATGTCGGGCAGCGGTGCCACCGTCTACGGGGTGTTCGAAACGGAAGCAGCAGCGCTCGCCGCGCAGAGCCGGGCGGGCTTCGACCCGACGACCTGGAGCTGCGTGACCCGGGTGCAGACGGGCCCCCTTCCGCGAAGAACGCCCTGACGAACGCAACGAGCCGGACAGGCGCGCAAGGACGAGAGAAGCGAGAGACGGCGAGCAAGACGAGCAGCGGAAGCAAACGGCCGGTTCGGCAGAACGGGAGCTCTGGGGCGTCGCCAAATGGTAAGGCAGCGGCCTTTGAAGCCGCCTATTGCAGGTTCGAGTCCTGCCGCCCCAGCCAGCCCGCACTGAGGAGCCACCCAGCGACGAGGCAGGTTCGAGTCCTGCCGCCCCAGCCAGCCCGCACTGAGGAGCCACCCAGCGACGAGGCAGGTTCGAGTCCTGCCGCCCCAGCCAGCCCGAATCCAGGAGCCACCAGGCGCCCCCCTCCAGACCCGAGACCCATGAAGCTCTTCTCCGGCAACTCCAACATTCCTCTCGCCCGCGACGTGGCGAGCTATCTGGACATTCCCCTCGGCCAGGCCGAAGTGGGGACGTTCAGCGACGGGGAGTGCTGCGTGGAGCTCGGCGAGAACGTCCGCGGGATGGACACGTTCGCCCTCCAGTCGATCTGCGCACCTGCCAACACGCACCTGATGGAGCTGCTCATCATGATCGATGCGCTCCGCCGGTCGTCGGCCCGGCGCATCACGGCGGTGATCCCCTACTACGGCTATGCGCGCCAGGACCGCAAGACCAAGCCCCGGGTGCCCATTACCGCGAAGCTCGTCGCGGATCTGCTCTCCGTGGCCGGCACGGATCGCGTGCTCTGCATGGACCTCCACGCCGGCCAGATCCAGGGCTTCTTCAACATTCCCGTCGACAACCTGTTCGCGACGCCGCTCCTCCTGGACGCCATCACCCAGCGCTTCCCCCGGGACCTGACCATCGTGTCCCCCGACGCCGGGGGCGCCGAGCGGGCCCGGGCCTACGCGAAGCGCCTCGGGGCCAGTCTGGCCATGATCGACAAGCGTCGAGAGGCCCCGAACACGGCCCAGGTAATGAACATCATCGGCAACGTGGAAGGGCGCGACTGCGTGATCGTCGACGACATGGTCGATACGGCGGGTACCCTGTGCGAGGCAGGGCGCAGCCTGGTGGACCATGGCGCGAATTCGGTGTACGCGGCCATCACGCATCCGGTACTCTCCGGCCCCGCACAGAAGCGCATCGCCGAGTCGCCGATTCGCGAGATCATCGTCACGGATACCATTCCCCTGCGCGCCGAGGCGGCGGACCGGGAGAAGATCCACGTCGTGTCGGTCGCACGCCTGCTGGGCGAGGCGATCCGTCGCATCAACAACGAAGAGAGCGTGAGCTCGCTCTTCGTGTGAGTCGTCCGAGCTCCTTCGAGCTCCATTCCACCATCCAGGAGAAACCCATGGGCGAGATTCCGCTGACAGTCGAGATCAGGAAGGAAACCGGCAAGGGCGTCGCCCGCAGGCTGCGGGCCGCGGGACGCATCCCGGCGGTGGTGTACGGGAGCGAGCTCGCCTCGGTTGCCATCTCGCTGGATCCCCGGGAGCTGGATCGGCTCATCCACACCAGCCATGCGGGGGTCAACACGCTGATCGACCTCACCGGGCCGCAAGAGGTGTCCGGTCGCACGGTGCTGGTGAAGGACCTGCAGCGGGAGCCCGTGCGCGGGGACCTGGTGCATGCGGATCTCTTCGAGGTGGATCCGGACGAGCGCATCCGCGTCTCGGTGCCGATCCACCTGACCGGTACCGCCCCGGGCGTCACCATGGGCGGTCTGCTCGACCATGCCCTGCGCGTGCTCGAGCTCGACTGTCTGCCGCGGGCGATTCCCGACGAGATCCTGGTGGACGTGTCCGCCCTCGACATCGGCGACTCGATCCACGTCGCCGAGCTGAACCTGCCCGCGGGCGTCGAGCTCCACACCCAGGCCGACACCGCCGTGGTGTCGGTGGGTGCGCCGCGCCTCGAGGAGGAGGCTGCCGCCGAGCCCACCCTGGGCGAGGGCGTCGCCGCCCCGGCCGAGGCCGAGCCGGGCGAGCCCGAAGGGGAAGACAAGGAGTCGTGAAGCTCGTCGTCGGGCTGGGGAATCCAGGGCCGCGCTACGCGGCGTCCCGGCACAACGTGGGCTTCCGCATCGTGGACGAGCTGGCTCGAAGCCAGGGCGTCGAGATCCTGGAGGAGCGATTCCAGGGGCTCTACGCCCAGGGCTTCGTGCCGGTGGAGCAGGACGCCGGATTCGAGCAGGGCGCCGAGCCGCTGGCGTTCCTCGAGCCCACCACCTTCATGAACCGCTCGGGCGAGTCGGTGGCCCGCGCGGCGGCGGCGCTCGAGACCGACCCCGCCCGCGAGCTTCTCGTCGTCTGCGACGATCTCGACCTGCCCCTCGGCCGCATCCGCCTTCGCCCGCGCGGCGGCGCGGGCGGGCACAACGGCATGGCGAGCGTGATCGAGTGCCTGGGGACGAAGGAGTTCGCGCGCCTGCGCTTCGGGATCGGAAGGCCGGACGAGTCCTCGGGGTCGCCTGGGTCGCCTGGCGTGATCGACTTCGTGCTCGACGCATTCTCGCGCGAAGAGGAGCGGGTGCTCGCGGAGCGGGTCCCGATCGCCTCAGCGGCGGCGGCCGCGTTCCTTCGGGACGGCCCCGTGGTCGCCATGGACCGCTACAACCGGGCCGACGGCGCCGTCGAGCCCGCCGGATCGGCCCGCGCCCTTGACACCCCGGGCCCGAGGTCGAAGCTAGGGGCGGGCCCTGTGATGAAGGAGACCAGCATGTCGGACACGCAGAATCGGATGCACGACGAATTCGAGAAGCTGAAGCAGCGGCGCGACGAGATCCGGGTGCAGCTCGATCTCGGCAAGAAGGACGCGCGGGATACCTGGGACGAGGTCGAGGGCAAGTGGCAGCAGCTCGAGGGCAAGGTGAAGGTGCTGGCCAACGAGGCGCGCGACGCGGCCGAGGACGTCGCCTCCGCGGCCGAGGTCCTGATGGATGAGGTACGGGACGGCTTCAAGCGCCTGCGCAAGCTGATCTGACCGGCCGCCTCCGGGGCGGCCCCGCGTCGCGCGAGGCGTATCGCGAGCGGCACAGGGGAGGGCCCGCGGGCCGAATGGGGCTCTGAGCGTCCATTCCAGCGGGATCGGGCCGTGGAAAGTCTCGTGGACTGTCGACCCGGGGTGGGTTACCCGTCGATGGTTTCGAGAGGTGTCGGTGGACCGGCCGCGCGGTCACTACGTCAATCTGCTGCAGGAATTCTCGATCCCGCTCCTCGGCGGGGTCGTCATCGCGCTGTTGACCGCCAACGCCGACCCGGAGCTCTACCACCACATCCTCGAGCTCCAGCCCTTGGGTGGGCTGCGGGTGTTCGGGCACGCGCTGACCTTTCACTTCCTGGTGAACGAGGTCTTCATGGTCTTCTTCTTCGCGATCGCCGCGAAGGAGATCGCCGAGGCCTCGCTGCCGGGCGGCCAGCTCAATCCCATCTCCAAGGCGGTGAGCCCCCTCGTCGCGACCCTGGGCGGGGTGGTGGGTCCCGTGCTGTTCTTCTTCGCGGCGATCGCGTTCTGCTTCGGGGCCGGGATCTACACCCCGGAGCTGGACGACCGGGCGCTCCTGGCCAAGGGCTGGGGCATCCCGACGGCGACCGACATCGCCCTGGCCTGGCTCGTGGCCCGGGCCGTGTTCGGCAAGGGACACCCGGCGGTGGTCTTCCTGCTGCTGCTGGCGGTGGCCGACGACGCGGTCGGGCTCGTGATCATCGCCGTCTTCTACGGCGACCCGGTGCAGCCCGCGGAGCCCACCTGGCTGCTGCTGGCCCTGCTGGCCATGGCGCTCGCCTACGGCATGCGGGCCGCGGGTGTCCGCCGTTGGCTGCCCTACGTGGCCATCGCCGGGCCCATCTCCTGGAGCGGGCTGGTCCTGGCCCACCTCCATCCGGCGCTCGCGTTGGCCTTCGTGGTGCCGTTCATCCCCGGACCGGCCAGGGACTCGGGCCTGTTCGACGTGAGCGGCGCCCCGGACGGATCTGCGGTGGAGGACGATCTCCTGAACCACTCGCCCCTGCACGTGTTCGAGCACCAGGTGAAGGGCTTCGTGGACTTCGGGCTGTTCTTCTTCGCCTTCGCCAACGCCGGGGTCGAGCTCGCCGGCATCGGTGCCATGACCTGGATCGTGCTGGGATCCCTCGTCGTCGGGAAGACGCTGGGCGTGACGACGCTCGGTCTCCTCTCCGAGGCCCTCGGGTTCACCCTGCCTGTGGGCATGAGCCGCCGGGATCTCGTGATGGCGGGCTTCGTGGCTGCGCTGGGGCTCACGGTGGCGCTCTTCGTGGCGACCGCAGCCTACGTCGATCCCGGGCTCCAGGGCCAGGCGAAGATGGGCGCGCTGCTCTCCGGAGGCGTGGGTCTGCTGGCCGTTCCCGTCGCGCGGCTGCTGGGGATCCGGAAGCGTGATCCGCAGGCGACCGGCCCGGATCCCGCACCCGTGCCTGTGACCGAGTAGCGTCCCGCGACCGAATCGCGCAGCGCAGGCCCGGATCCCGGTCAAATCGCCAATTGTCCGGTTTATTGTGGAGGTGAATTTGGCGAAATCACGGGACAAATGATCGGACGTCCGATTGACGGTGTATTGGCCGGTCGGTAAGGTGTTCCGCATGCGTCTTCCGTCCCTCCAATCTCCCGGACGCGGCCAGCCGCCCGTATACCGCCAGATCGCGGAGCACATCCGCGGCGAGATCGACGCCGGGGCGCTGCGACCGGGGACGCGCCTGCCGCCGATCCGGGTGCTGGCCGCCGATGTCGGCGTGAACCGCGACACCGTGGCCCTGGCCTACGAGGCGCTGGCGACGGAGGGGCTGCTCGAATCGGTGGTCGGGCGCGGCACCTTCGTCCGCGGTCTCGCGCCGGCCGCCGCCCCCGGTCTGCCCGTCGAGGTGAGCCTGGCGCCCACCGTCGAGAATCTGCTGGCGTACGAGAACGCCCGTCCCCGCTTCGGGGCGGGAAGCGACGTGGTGCCCCTGCACTCACTGATTCCGGACCCGGCCTTCTACCCGGTCGACGCCTTCCGGCGCGCCCTGCAGCGCGTGATGGCGCGAGACGGTGCCGACCTGCTCCGGTACGGACCGCCCCAGGGCCACCCGGGGCTGCGGCAGGTGATCGCGGAGCGCTTCGAGCGCAGCGGTTGCCGCATCGGCTCGGACGAGGTGGTCCTCTGCCACGGTGCCAGCCAGGGCATCTCCCTCGCGCTGCGTCTGTTCGCCGAGCCCGGCGACGCCGTCGCGGTGGAGCTTCCCACCTACCACAACGTCCTCTCCACCCTGGTCGCCCTGGGCCTGCGGGCCGCGCCGGTTCCCCTCGGCAGCGACGGTCCGGATCTCGAGCAGCTCGAGCGCACCCTGTCCCGGCCCGACGTGAAGGCCTTCTACACGATTCCCACGTTCCACAATCCCATGGGCACCACCACCAGCCTCGGCGCCCGGCGGCAGCTGCTCGAGGTGGCGGCGCGGTGCGGCGTGCCCCTGATCGAGGACGGCTTCGAGATGGACCTGCGCTCGTCGGGCCGCGACGTGCCGCCGCTCGCGGCCCTCGACGAGCGCGGGCTCGTCGTGCACCTGTCCTCGTTCTCGAAGTCGCTCTTCCCCGGCGCGCGCGTGGGCTCGATCAGCGCCCGGGGTCGCGCCCTGGAGGCGCTCGTGGCCCTCAAGCACAGCACCGACCTCTCCGACGCCATGCCGCTGCAGGCGGCCCTCGAGGAGTTCGTGCGCTCCGGCGTCTACGACCGGCACCTGGCCCGCATGCGTCGCATCCTGCGCGCGCGCACCCGAGGCGATCCTCGAGGCCCTGGAGCGCGAGATGCCCGAAGGGACGCTGTGGACGCGACCCGAGGGCGGCTACCAGGTGTGGGTCGAGCTGCCCTTCGAGGTGGACACCCGCGACCTGCTCGCCGACGCTGCGCGCGAGGGCGTGCTCTTCGCGCCCGGGTCGCAGTTCTTCGCCGACCGGGGTCCTTCGCGTGCCCTGCGGCTGACCCTGGCGCAGGCCAACGAGAGCGAGATCCGACGCGGCGTGGCCATCCTGGGCCAGGTCGTGCGGCGCAGACAGGAGATCGGACGCAACGGGTTCGGCGCCGCGGCGGTCAACATGTGACTCGCGCCCGCGCGCAGCGCGGGCGACGAGAGATCTGGGCAACGATCCAACGATCCAACGAGAAGGAAACCGAAAATGGCACGAGAGAACTCCGGGAACGGGAGCCGATCGTCGCGCACCACCGCCGAGGCCTTCGAGCTGAAGGTGGGGCTTGCCGAGATGCTGAAGGGCGGCGTCATCATGGACGTGACCGATCCCGCCCAGGCCAAGATCGCCGAGGAGGCGGGGGCCTGCGCGGTGATGGCCCTCGAGCGGGTGCCGGCGGACATCCGGCGCGACGGCGGCGTGGCGCGCATGAGCGCCGTGGAGATGATCGAGCAGATCCAGCGGTCGGTCTCGATCCCGGTGATGGCGAAGGTGCGCATCGGCCACCTGGCCGAGGCCCGGGTGCTCGAGGCCCTCGGCGTCGACTTCATCGACGAGAGCGAGGTGCTCACCCCGGCCGACGACGAGCACCACATCGCCAAGCACGACTTCCGCTCGCCGTTCGTGTGCGGGGCCCGCAACCTGGGCGAAGCGCTCCGGCGCATCGGCGAGGGCGCGGCCATGATCCGCACCAAGGGAGAGGCGGGAAGCGGCAACATCGTGGAGGCGGTCCGGCACCTACGGAGCGTGTGCGGCGAGATCCGCGCGCTGCAGGCGAAGCTGCCCGAGGAGCTGATGGCCGCCGCCAAGGAGATGGGCGCGCCCTACGACCTGGTTTGCTGGGTGCACGAGCACGGCCGGCTGCCGGTGCCGAACTTCGCGGCGGGCGGCATCGCCACACCGCCGGATGCGGCGCTCTGCCGCATGCTGGGCGCCGAGGCCGTCTTCGTGGGCTCGGGCATCTTCAAGAGCGCCGATCCCCAGGTGCGGGCGCGGGCCATCGTGCGCGCCAACACCCACTGGCAGGACGCCGAAGAGGTGGCGGCGGCCTGCCGCGGGCTCGGCGAGGCGATGGCGGGCATCGAGATGGCAACCCTCGACGAGAGCGAGCGCCTCGCCAACCGGGGCTGGTGAGGTCGGCCGCGAGGGGAGGGAGCTCCGGGTGAAGCCGCGGGTGGGCATTCTGGCGATCCAGGGCGACGTGGAAGCGCACGCCAAGGCGCTCGACCGCCTCGGCGCCGAGGCGGTTCCGGTGCTTCGCGAGAAGCACTTGAGCGACCTGTCGGCGTTGATCCTGCCGGGTGGCGAGAGCACCACCATCGCCAAGGGCATCGATCGTCTGGGCCTGCGCGAGCCCCTGCGGACGTTCGCCGAGTCGGGGCGGGTCGTGCTCGGCACCTGTGCCGGGGCCATTCTGATGGCCCGGGAGTCCCGCAACCACCCCGTGCCCACCCTGGGGCTCATGGACGTGGTGGCGCTTCGCAACGACTACGGCACCCAGGTGGATTCGTTCGCGGCGGCGGCGGATGCGGATTCCGGGGACTTCGCCGGCATGCGGTGCGTCTTCATCCGGGCGCCGCGGCTGGTGGAGCCGGGCCCCACCGTGGAGGTGCTGGCGCGGGTGGAAGGAGAGCCGGTTCTGCTGCGCCAGGCGAATCGGCTCGCGTGCACCTTCCACCCGGAGCTGACCCCGGACGGCCGCGTCCACGCGCTGCTGCTGGAGTGACGGAGCTGCGCCCCGGCCCGCCCCGAGAGAGGCCCGGGCGCCCCGGCACCCCAAGGGGTGCCGCGGGCTGCCCATCGCGCCGGGCTCGCCGGCATGCTACCCGTACGACCCCCTGGGCGGCCGCTCGCCGTAGTTGCGGCGTTTCGGCCTCTCCGGAGCTTCTCGCGTGCGACTGCGAGCGAGCCCCGCGAGAGGGCGGCAGCCACCCAATCCTCAGTCCAGGTTCGCCTCTCCGGTACCCGCCGGATGGTCTCTGCCTGGGCTCGGGCACCCCGGTGCCCGTCCGCGAGGAGAAGTCGTGCGGGAATACGAAACGACCATCATCGTCCAGCCCGAGATCTCGAGCGAGGGCACCGAGTCCATCCTGCAGAAGATGGACGGCGTGCTCGAGCAGGCGGGTGCGACGCGTCTCATGTGCAGCGATCTCGGCAAGCGCAAGCTCGCCTACGAGATCGAGAAGTTCCAGAAGGGCCATTACTACGTGCTGTCGTTCCTCGACGACGGCCAGGTGGTGAACGAGCTCGAGCGCAACCTGCGCATCGAGGAATCCGTGCTTCGCTTCATGACCATCCGGGTCGAGGAAGAGGTCGTCGACATCGAGGCCCGCCGCGAAGCCGCGCGCATCGCCGAGGCCGACCAGCAGAAGCGGGCCGCGGAGAAGGCGGCGCGTGAGGCCGAGGAGGCCGAGGCCCGAGCCGAGGTCGAGCGCCAGGCGGCCGAGGAGGCGCGCCAGCGCTCCGAGTCGGAAGACGCCGAAGATTCGTCCGACGCTGCCGACGACTCGGACGACAACGACAACGACAACGATTCCGACGGCGACGACGAGGAGGACAACTGATGAGCGAAGGCAGCGCACCGCCCCGACGTGATTCCGATCGTTCGTCCTCGGATCGCCCCTCGTACGGTGACCGCGACCGTGGTGGTGACCGCGGGGGCGACCGCGGCCGGCCGGGCGGCCGGGGGCGCGACGACGAGCGCCGCACCAACTGGAGCGTCAAGGCGCGCCTGCGGGCGCGCGCCCGCAAGAAGGCCCGCAAGGGCAAGAAGCGGATGTTCCAGCGCCGCAAGGTGTGCCGCTTCTGCGCCGACAAGAAGCTGGCGCTCGACTACAAGGAGCCGAAGACGCTGCGTCTGTTCATCTCCGAGACGGGCAAGGTGACGCCGCGGCGCATCTCGGGCACCTGCGCCAAGCACCAGCGCAAGCTGGCCCTCGAGATCAAGCGCGCGCGGCAGATCGCCCTGCTGCCCTTCGCGGCCAAGCACGTCTGATCCGTAGCGAGCCGGGTGCATCCTTTGGGGACAGTGCCCGGACAGGAGGCCATTCCGATGGCGCAAGTGAAGCTCATCCTGCGTGAGGACGTCGAGAAGCTGGGCCACGCCGGCGACCTCGTCGCCGTCAAGCCCGGCTACGCGCGCAACTACCTGCTCCCGCAGGGAAAGGCCAGCATCGCGACCGAGGCGCGCATCAACGAGCTGGAGCACCACCGGCGCATCATCGCCGAGCAGCAGGCCAAGGCCCTCAAGGACCTCGAGGCGGTGCGCGCGCGCATCGAGGCCCAGGTGGTCGAGGTGGAGGCCCAGGCCGGCGCGGGAGGCAAGCTCTTCGGCTCGGTCACCTTGCAGCAGGTCGCCGACGAGCTCGCCCAGAAGGGCGTCGAGGTCGACCGTCGCAAGCTGCAGGTCGCCGAGCCCATCAAGACCGTCGGCGAGCACACCGTGCAGCTTCGTCTCCATCGTGAGCTGGTCGCGACGATCAAGGTCGTCGTGACCGCAAGTGGCGTCGTCGCCGAGGCGGCCGAGGACGAAGACGACACCGACGCGGAGCGCCTGGGTTCAGAGGCCGACGCCGGCTGATTCCTCCGGCGCTCGCCGCGTCGCGTCCGGTCGTCCGCGCCCCGCGAGGGCGAACGATCGGAGACACGACGTTCTGATTTCAACAATCGAGCGAACGAGTCGCGTTGGCATGCACGTGCGTGCGCATCGCTTGGTATACTCGCGCGTCGCGTCGTCGGTGAAGACCGAATACCGGGGGGTGGGCGAAGTTGGCTTCGGGCGGTGGATTCGAAGATCCGCGGGACGCGTCGCGCGTGGGCCGCTCCCGAGATCGAATCCCGCCGCACGACGCACAGGCCGAGAAGGCCGTGCTCTCCGCCATCCTGCTCGACAACGAAGCCATCCACGAGATCGCCGGTGAGCTGCGGGCGGACGACTTCTACATTCCCGCACATCGCCGGCTCTTCGAGGCGATGGTGTCCCTCAAGGACGCCAACCAGCCCGTCGATCTCACCACCCTCTCGGACTACCTGAAGTCGCGGGACCTGCTCGACGCCATCGGCGGCGCGGTGGTGCTCGCCGAGATCGCCGACTACGAGGCCACGGCCGCCAACATCGCCCACTACTCGCGCATCGTGCGCGACAAGGCCGTCAAGCGCAGCGTCATCCAGACGGCCACCGAGATCGTGAGCCTCGGATACGACCAGACCCAGCCCTCGGACCAGCTGCTGGACGCCGCCGAGTCGAGGATCTTCGCGCTGAGCCAGGAGAAGGCGAAGGCCACCCTGAGCCCGCTCTCCGTGGAGATGCATCGGGCCGTCGATCACATCGACCTGCTGATGAGCCGCAGCGGCGAGCTGACGGGCGTCCCGACGGGCTTTGCAGCCCTGGACAAGGAGACCGGCGGCCTGCAGCCCGGCGACCTCTTCATCCTGGCCGCACGGCCTTCCATGGGCAAGACGGCCCTGGCGCTCAACATCGCGCGCAACGCGGCGGTGGACTACGGCAAGAGGGTCGCCATCTTCTCCCTCGAGATGACCACCCGGTCGCTGGTGCTGCGGCTGCTCTCGTCCGAGGCCGAGGTGGACTTCTCGGCGTTCCGCTCGGGTCTGATCGCGCTCGAGGCCCACGCGCGTCTGGTGGCGGCGGCCGGCAGCCTGGCAAACTCGCAGATCTTCATCGACGACACGGGTGCCGCCACGGTGCTCGAGATGCGGGCGAAGAGCCGGCGCCTGCACGCCCAGCACGGTCTCGACATGGTGATCGTCGACTACCTGCAGCTCGCCCACGGCGATCACAACACCCAGAGCCGCGAGCAGGAGATCTCGGAGATCAGCCGCGGCCTGAAGGGGCTGGCCAAGGAGCTCGACATCCCCGTGATCGCGCTGTCGCAGCTCAACCGCGGCCCGGAGACGCGCAAGGAGGACAAGCGGCCGATGCTCGCCGATCTGCGCGAGTCCGGCGCCATCGAGCAGGACGCGGACCTCATCGGCTTCATCTACCGGGACGTGGTCTACAACCGCGAGACGGAGTACGAGGATCTGGCGGAGCTCATCATCGCCAAGCAGCGGAACGGTCCCACGGGCACCGTCAAGCTGCAGTTCGAAGGCCGCTTCGCGCGCTTCGGCGACTGGCCGGTGAGCGACGATCCCTACGGCGGTGCCCCGGGCAGCGGCGGGTTCATCCCGCCTGCCGCGAGCGCCGAAGACCCGTTCTGATCCCCGAGGCTGGAGGCCGCCGTGGCCACCCTCCGCAAGGCACGCGCCCTCCGTCCCGGCGACACCCTGGGGATCGCGACGCCCGCGGGTCCCATCGACGAGTCGGTGCTCGAGGCGGGCGAGGCGCTCGTCCGCGCGTTGGGCTTCGAGCCGCGACGCGGCAGCTCGCTGACGGCGCGCCGCGGCTACCTCGCGGGCGACGACGCGGCGCGCGCGGCGGAGCTCATGGAGCTCGTCGCCGATCCCGACGTCCACGGCATCCTGTGCGCGCGGGGCGGCTACGGCTCCCACCGCATCGTGGCCCGGCTCGATGCGAATCTCGTACGGAACGCCGCCAAGCCGCTGGTGGGCTACAGCGACGTCACCACCCTGCTGCTCTGGCAGCGACGGGTCGCGGGTCTGATGGGCATCCATGGTCCCATGCTCGAGCGCGGCGAGCCCGTACCCCGGGAGTCGCACCGGGAGCTGGCGCGCGCCCTCATCGGGACCGGCGAGCTGCCCCGGCTGCGCGGGCAGCCCTGGGTGGGCGGTTGGCGCGAGGGTCGTCTCACCGGCGGGTCGCTCAGCCTGGTGGTGGCGAGCCTCGGAACGCCGTGGGAGATCGACACCCGGGACGGCATCCTGCTCCTCGAGGAGGTGCACGAGGCGCCCTATCGCGTGGACCGCATGCTCCAGCAGCTGCATGCCGCGGGAAAGCTCGCCGGGCTCGCGGGGATCGGCATCGGGCAGATGGTCGACTGCGATCCGCCGGACGCGGGGGCTGCCGGGGGCGGCCCCGGCGTGGACGAGGTGCTCCGCGAGATCCTCACACCCCTGGGCGTGCCGACCCTGGTCGGGCTGCCCTTCGGCCACGGGCCGGAGAACCACCCCTGGCCCCACGGCGGGCGCGCCGCCATCGACGCCGAGCGTGGCGAGATCGAGCTGCTCGAATTTCCCGTCGCGCGCCGCTAGGCGCGCCGGCAGGAGGCTGCAGGGACAGGAGCTGCGCGTGCGGCTGGGGTAACCTGGGTGGTCACGTGGCCCCAGGACGCCACGCGCCGCCAGACCGCCGGGGGGTGGGTCGGGCAGGCGCCCGAGCCGCATCCCCCAGCGAAGAGAGAACGAGAGCTCCCGATGAAGTGGGCCGTGGTCCGCCGCAAGCTGGCACGCGTCGATCGTGCCCTCGACAAGGCCATCGAGGGATCCGAGATCCCCGGCGCCGTCGTGCTGGCTCGCATGCCGAAGGAAGGCGAGCTGCTGGAGTTCGAGACGGTGCGCGGGCTCGCGGTGCTGCAGCCCGAGCGCATCCCCATGCGACGGGACACGATCTTCGACCTGGCGTCCCTCACCAAGCCCATCGCCACCACGACGGCGGTGCTGCTGCTCGTCGCCGAGGGGAAGCTCGAGCTGGACGCGCCGGTCGCCAAGGCGCTGCCGGCCTTCGCGGAGCGCGACAAGGAGGCGGTGACCCTTCGGCAGCTGCTCACCCACTCGGCGGGTCTGCGGCCCTGGCGCGGCTTCCACGAAGACCTGCTGAAGCGCGAGCGCAAGACGGCGGAGCGGTGGATCGGCACCGCCGAGGGTCGCGCCTGGATCCTCGACCGGGTGGTGCGCTCGGCGCTCGTCCACGAGCCCGGGGAGGCCGCCGTCTACGGCGACCTCGACTTCATCGTGCTCGGCGCCGTGGTCGAGGCGGTCTCGGGTCAGGCCCTCGACGTCTTCTGCCAGGAGCGGATCTTCACGCCCTTCGAGCTCCACGACACGCGCTTCCACCCGCAGCTGCGGGTCGACGGCGACGGCGGCGAGGCTGTCGCCCTCCCGCCAGAGCGCCTCCGCCGCACTGCCGCCAGCGAGAACTGCCCCTGGCGCGACCGGATCGTGTGGGGCGAGGTGCACGACCCGAACGCGTACGCGATGGGGGGCGTCGCCGGCCACGCGGGCCTCTTCTCCACCGCCGACGACGTGATGCGTTTTGCGCGCATCTGGCTCGACGTGTGGCACGGCCGCAGCGAGCTGCTGCCCCGGGAGCTTGTGCGCGAGTTCTCCCGCCGCCAGGAGCTGCCCGAGGGCTCGGACTGGGCGCTGGGTTGGGACACGCCGACGCCGGGTCAGTCTTCGTCGGGCTCGCACTTCTCGCCCACCTCGATCGGGCACCTGGGCTTCACGGGAACCTCCGTCTGGATCGACCTCGAGAAGGAGGCGATCGTGGTGATGCTCACCAACCGCGTGCATCTGGTGGCCAAGCGCAGCCGCTTCGGTCTGCGGCCGGAGGTGCACGACTACATCCTGGACGCGTTCGAATCCGGATGAGTTGGCCGAGTCGGCTGGCTCGGATGGGAATGGGAATCGGATGACCACCGCGGACGGACCCCGCCACGTCCACTTCATCGCCATCGGCGGCACCGGCATGGGATCGCTGGCGGGGCTGCTGAAGGCGCGCGGTGTCACCGTGACCGGCTCCGACAAGGGCCTGTACCCGCCCATGAGCACGGCGTTGGCGCGCTGGCAGATTCCCGTGCGCGAGGGCTTCTCGCCCGACAACTTCCTGGCCGCAGACGGCTCCGTGGCGCCCGACCTGTTCGTGATCGGCAACGCCGTGCGCCCGGACAATCCCGAGGCGGTGGCGGCCATGGCGAGCGGCGTGCCGTACCGGTCGTTCTCCGACGCGCTCTACGAGCTGGCGATGGCCGACAAGCACCCGGTGGTCGTCACGGGCACCCATGGCAAGACCACCACTACGAACCTGGTGGCCTTCCTGTTGGAGGCGACGGGTCGCGACCCATCGCTGCTGGTGGGCGGCATCAGCCTCGACTTCGACGGCAGCTTCCGGGAAGGGCAGGGCCCGCACTTCGTCGTCGAGGGTGACGAGTACGACACCGCCTTCTTCGACAAGACGCCGAAGTTCCTCCACTACCACCCGCGGACCGCGATCGTGACGTCGGTCGAGTTCGACCACGCCGACATCTACCGCGATCTCGACCACGTGAAGTCCGCGTTCCGTGAGCTGGTGGCGCGCATGCCGTCGGATGGCACCCTGGTCGTCGCCTGGGGGCACGCGAACGTGCGCGACGTGGTGGCCGCCGCGCCGGGTCGCGTCGTCCGCTACGGGATCGCCGACTCCGACCCCGCGCTGGCCGATGGCCAGGGCTTCCGGGCCGCGCGACTCACGCCCGAGGCCGACGGCACGCGCTTCGAGCTGCGGGTCGACGGCGGCGAGCCCCTCGCCGTGCGGGCTCCCTTCCACGGCGGCTTCAACATGGAGAACGTGCTCGCGGCCCTCGCGACGGTGACCACCCTGGGGGTTCCCCTGCCCGAAGCCATCGCCGCGCTGCCCCGGGCCCGGGGCGTGAAGCGCCGCCAGGAGATCCGCGGCGAGGCGCAGGGCGTCGTCGTGGTCGACGACTTCGCCCATCACCCGACGGCCGTGCGCGGCAGCATCGGCGCCTTGCGCGCCCGCTTTCCCGACCGCCGTCTCATCGCGATCTTCGAGCCCCGCACGAACACCAGCCGGCGCGCGATCTTCCAGCAGGACTACGCCCGCGCCTTCGACGAGGCCGACCGCGCCCTCGTCTACGAGGTGCCCGACGAGCCCATCTACAGCGCCACCGGCGAGGTGACCGAGCTCTTCTCGTCGGCCGAGCTGTGCGAGGCGCTGGTCGAACGGGGCGTCGCCGCCGAAGCCTTCGCGAAGGTGGACGACATCGTCGCGTGCGTGGCCCGCGAAGCCCGCCGCGGCGACGTGGTGCTGGTCATGAGCAACGGCGGCTTCGACGGTATCTGGGAGAAGCTGCTCGCCGCGCTCGAAGCCCGGGGGTAGCCCTGATCCGTCATACGGATCGGGGCGCAACTCCCAATGCCGCCCGGATCCGCGCGCCTGCTCGACCCGTGCCGCGATTCGAGCCTGCCGCCAGGACTTCGCGACAATGAGTTCCTCGCGCTCAGGCTGATTCCAGCGATCTCGCAAGATCCGCAAGGGCTGGCGGACTCTGCGGCACGCGGGAAGCTCGAACAATGAGGCGTTGGGGCTAGACCCCCAAGGACCGGCACCCCGGCGCGGGGGCACGAGGCCGAGCCCGGTCGACCTCGACCCGCTGGCAGCAGGGGCCCGTCGCGCCGTCGAACGCCTCTCAGCCTGCCTTGCGGGCGCTCTCGCGCCAGAACTCGTCGAAGGCGGCGGGGTCGAGGGGCAGGGTCCAGACCTCGGCCATCTGGTCGCCCTCGATGCGGGCGAGCAGGCACTGGCCGGTGTCGATGGAGCGCCGGCCCCGTCGCGCGCGCACGCGATACAACAGCAGCACGTGGTGGTCGCTCACGAGCACGTCCTCGATGCTTGCGTCGTAGGCCTCGCCCGCCTCTCCCACGTCGGCCAGGTAGTCGAGGATCGCGTCCGTACCCACGTGATCCCCCGTCCAGGGGTTGTCCGTGGTGACGTGCCAGACGATGTCGGGCGTCCACAGCTCGCGCAGGGTGTCGACGTCGCTCGAGGCCACGGCCTGCCAGGCGCGCTCCGCAAGGGCTCGATTGGGGTGGTCCATGCCCGAGCCATTATATACTCGTGGCCTGTCCGGGTGGCGGGGAAAGCGGCGGGCTCCCATCGTTCCGTTCCCAGGTGTCGTGAACGGGCCTCAGGGCGAGCCGGCCCGCCTAACCTGCTGCGGCCCCGGCTTCCTCGCGCACCGGTGAATGGATTCCATGGACTGGTCCCCGCTGTACCGCGATCACGTCGAGCGGGTCTCCCGCATGGCCGAAGAGTCCCTCGCGCTCCATCGCGCCGCGGGGGGCCGCGAGGACGGCATCGTCCTGCACGCCGGGTCGAAGGCCTTCTACCCCGGCGACGATCTCGCCGTGCCGTTTCGCGGCCTCGCCCACTTCGCCCGCTTCGCGCCGGTCCCGGGGCCGGACCACCTGCTGCGCTTCCGGCCCGGCGAGCCGATCCGGCTCGTGCGGGTCGTCCCCCGCGACTACTGGGAGGAGCCGCCCGCGTCTCCCGCGCATCCCTTTCCCGAGGTGCTCGACGTCGTCGAGGCGCCGGACTTCGAGGCGGCGGCCGTGCTGCTGGGCGACGTCGCGGGCTGCGCCTGGGTCGGCGCCTCGGAGAGCGCAGCCGGACGAATGGGCATTCGGTCCGAGGCGGTCTCGCCGCCCGCGCTGCTGGCGGCGCTGGTCTGGCACCGGGCCTTCAAGACGCCGTACGAGGTGGCCTGCATCCGCGAGGCGAATCGCATCGCGGCCCGCGGCCACCGGGCGGCGCGCGACGGCGCCGAAGCGCGGCGGAGCGAGCGCGAGATCCACGCCGACTACCTCCGCGCGACCGGCCAGCTCGACGCCGAGACCCCGTACCCCAACATCATCGCCTGGGACGACCGATCTCGCGTGCTCCACTACTCGCGCAAGCGCGACAGCCCGCCGGCGCCGGGCCACACGTTCCTGATCGATGCCGGTGCCTGCTGCCATGGCTATGCGAGCGACGTCACGCGCACGTGGGCGGGGCCGGACGCACATCCCGTCTTCCGCGAGGCCCTCACGCGCATGGAGGTGTTGCAGGCGGAGCTCGCCGGGGCCGTCGCGCCGGGAGGCTCCTACGTGGCGCTGCACGCGCGCGCGGTCGCGGGGGTGGCGGCCATTCTGACCGACCTCGGCGTGCTGCGCGTGGGCGCCGAGCAGGCGCTCGACACCGGCCTCGTGCTGCCGTGCCTGCCGCACGGGCTGGGGCATCATCTGGGCCTGCAGGTGCACGACGTGGGTGGACAGCAGGTGTCGCCGGCAGGCGAGCACCGGCCGCCCCCCGACGCCCACCCGTACCTGCGCACCACGCGCGACCTGGCCGTCGGGCACGTGGTCACCGTCGAGCCGGGCCTCTACTTCATCCCGCAGCTGCTGGAGCCCTTCCGTTCGGGCGCGGAGGCCACGGCGTTCGACTGGCCGCTCGTCGACGCGCTGGCCGCGTGCGGCGGTATCCGCATCGAGGACGACGTGCTCGTGACCGACACGGGCGTGGAGAACCTCACCCGTCCCTTCCTGCCCGGCGACACCGCCGGAGTGCGGGCCTCGTGAGTGCGGCGCCGCCCCGGCGGTCGGCTCCGGACGCCGGGGATCTCCGGCCGCGCACCGACCTCGACTGGATGGAGCTCCACCTTCGCTGTCTGTACGAGCACGACGCGAACGGACGGCTGCTGCGGACCCGCCAGCCCAACGGCGGGCCGTCGCCGCTCTTTCATCTCGGTCGCACCCGCCTGGGAAACCTGTGGCGGTTCCGCGCGGACCTGGCCCCGGCGGTCGTCCGCGAGCTGGCGCGGCTCGCGGGCCGGGAGCCGCCGTTGGCGGCCGGGCATCTGCCGCCGGAGCGTCTCGAGGCCATGCGCTCGCTGCTGCGCTCCGTCGAGGAGGTCAGCTCGGAGTGGCGGGGGCCCGCGTTCTGCTTTCCCCGTGAGATCCCCCCTGAAGTTCCTCCGCGTGAGACTCGTGCGGCCGGCGGGCCGGGACGGGACGCGCCGGCCGTGGTGGAGGTGATGCCCGGCCGGGAGCACCTGCTCGAGCCGTCCTTCGCCGACTGGATCCCCGAGCTGGCGGCCCGCCAGCCCTGCTTCGCGGTGGTCGAGGACGGCGCGGCCGTCTCCTTCTGCTGCGCGGCGCGCCCCCTCGCTGTCGCCGGAGCAAGCGTCTGCGGGGCCGCCGAGGCCGGGGTCGAGACGGTCGCCGGCCACCGCGGGCGGGGATACGCCCCCCGCGTCGTCGCGGCCTGGGCCCGGGCGGTCCGGGCGCGGGGCGGCGAGCCCATGTACTCGACTCGCTGGAGCAACCGCGCCTCGCGCGCCGTTGCCGCCAGGCTCGGCCTGCACCTCTACGGCGAGGACCTCCACCTATCGTGACGCCCGCCCGATTCCGTCCGAGCCCGGCTGCGACCGCTTGCGACGGGACCGGACTTCCAGTCGACGACGAGCCCTGCCGGGCTCCGACGGAAAAGATTTTCCCGATTCGATGAAAGGCTTTTCGGTCGCAGCACCCCCGCGCGCCGGTCGGATCCGAAGAACGCCGCGCCAAGCCACCGGCCTGCAAGCGGTTTGAGCGATCTCCGGAATTTGGCCCGGAACTTGCTCCCTCCAGGCAAGCGGCGCGTTGGCTCCTGACATCGCGCCGGCACGAATCCGCATCGGATGCCCAGCACGGGCCGAGACAGATGCAGCGGAAGCGGGAAGCGGGATTTCCGGCGAGCCGGAAACGAGCCGGGAGAGGGGAGCGGAAGCAGCACGAGCGAGCGGAAGCAGCGTCGGAAGCGGGAGTCAGCAGCGGAAGGAAGCCGAGGAAGCAGCCGCGAGATCAGGAGATCCGGAAGGAAGATCCGAAGATCGAGAGAAGCAAGACCGCAAGCAAGAGCAAGCAAGGAAGAACGAGATGGGAAAAGTGGAGGCACGGGCTGCGGGGCCCTGCCTCCTTCTACGGGCCGTCGGCGATGCCGACGGCCCGTTTCCTTTCGCAGAGCCGAGCGTAGACTCGGGCCCGTGAGCGAACCCGCCGACCTGGATCCCGTCCACCTCGAGGCACGCGTGCGGGCCTGGCTCGAGGACTTCGTGGTCGGCCTCTCGCTCTGTCCGTTCGCCGCCGAGCCCCTGGCGGCGGGGCGGGTCCGCTTCGCGGTGAGCCGGGCCGAGAGCCCCGAGGCCCTGTCCGGGGACCTGGCCCGCGAGCTCACGCGACTCGATCGCGAGCCGGCGGATCGGATCGAGACCACCCTTCTGCTGGTGCCGCGCGCGCTCGCGCGCTTCGAGGACTTCAACCGCTTCCTCGACGTGGTCGACATGCTGCTCGAGAAGCTGTCCCTCGTCGGCACCCTCCAGGTGGCGAGCTTCCATCCCGACTACCGCTTCGCCGGCGCCTCCGCGGACGATCCCGCGAACGCCACGAACCGCTCGCCGGTTCCCATGCTCCATCTGCTTCGCGAGGAGAGCGTGGCGCGGGCCGTGCGCAGCCATCCCGATCCGTCGGGCATTCCCGCCCGGAACGCCGCGCGCCTCCGCGAGCTGGGATGGCAGGAGATCGCGCGGCTCACACGTCGAGCCCGACCGCCCGCATCAGCTCGAGGGCGTTCGAGCGGGTGACCACGCCGGGCCAGAGCCGGTAGTCGAAGCGCATGCGGCCGTCGTCGAGCTGGTCCTGGAAGTGCACGTTGCGGACCCGGGGCACCAGCTCTTCGGCGACCCGCGCGAGGGCGAGGTCGTGGGTGGTGATCAGGCCCAGGGCGCCGCGGTCGAGCAAGCCCCGCAGCACCGCTTCGGCGCCGATGCGACGGTCGTGGGAGTTGGTGCCGTGCAGCACCTCGTCCAGCAGGAAGAGGACCGGCAGCGTCTCCCGGGTCAGATCCATCACCTGCCGGATGCGTTTGATCTCCGCGTAGAAGTGGGACGTGCCTTCCTGGAGCGAGTCGACCACGTGGATCGAGGCGCCGATCGCCAGGGGCGAGACCCGGAGCGAGGCGGCGCGCACGGGCGCGCCGGCCAGCGCCATCACGGTGGCCACGCCCACCGTGCGCAGCAGCGTGCTCTTCCCGGACATGTTGGAGCCGCTCACCATGTAGGCCTGGGGAAAGCCCTCGCACGCCGTCCGCTCGCCGAAGCCCAGCTGCACGGAGTTGCGCACGCAGCGCGTGCCGGGCAGCAGCGGATGACCCAGCTCGCGGCCGTCGAAGACCGCCGCGTCCGGGACGATCTCCGGAAAGGGGTCCGCGGGATGCTCGTACGCGTAGGCGGCCAGGGCGGCGAGGGCTTCCATCTCGGCCGCGGCGTCGACCCAGCGCGCGAGCGCAGGGCCGTGGTGGGCGCGCCAGTTCTCCACCGCGAGACCCAGGTGCGTGCCCCAGAGCAGCAGGGCTCCGATGGGCGCGAAGAACTGGTTGCGTCGGGCGTCGAGCAGATCGACGAGTCGCTGCAGCTGGGCGATGCGCTGGGACGGTGCGCGGCCCTCGCTCGAGAGGGCTTCGCGCAGGGCCAGCATACGCGGCGCGGAGACGGGCTCCGCCTCGAGGCGCGCCAGCAGCCCCGCCAGCAACGCGAGGTCGCGCGTGGCTTCGGCGGCGCCCCGCAGGCCGGGGAGCACCCGGCCCCGCACCGCCATCGCGACGCCCGCCTGCAGGGCCAGGGCGAAGAGCAGGGGGAAGATTCCGGCAGCCGTGAAGATGGCCAAAGCGGCCGCCGCCAGGGCGAGTGCCGTGGCCGCGGCAGCCACGATGCGCGGTGCGACGCCGATGGGACGGCCTGCCGTCGCTCCCCACTGGATCAGCGCGGCGGGATCGAGCTGCGAGCGGACGTCGTCGCCCAGCAGGGAGAGGTCCTCGCGCAGGTCGAGTCGGTCGCGCAGCTCGTCGACGGCGCGCTGGCGGGCGTGGATCTCCGGCGCAGCGGCCGGGGCCAGCAGCCAGCCGGCCAGCTTCTCCTCGCCCGCGGGCGTGCGGGCCGTGCAGAGCAGCTCGAAGAGCGAGCCCTCGCCGAAGAGATCGAGGTCCTCCGCATAGGGGTGGGCGACGGTGTCGTCGCGCCGCCTCGAGTTGCCGCTCCCCGACCAGCGGTCCTCGAGCCGGGCGAGCCCGCGCTCGTAGAAGGCCAGCGATCGCTCCGCGCGGCTCCGGGCCTGGATGATGCGGTCGTGGAGGACGAGCAGCGCTCCGAAGAGCGCCACCGTCGGCAGCAGCCAGAGCGCGTCGAGATGACGCGTGCCGAACGTGAAGAAGCCCTGCACGACGCCGGCCCCGAAGACGGCCAGGCGCGCGTTCGAGAGCCGACGGTCCCGCATCGCGAGGCGCTCGGCGACGGCCCGGTGCGCCTCCCTGCGCCGGGTGTACTCCACGTGGGCCGCCGAGGGCGGCGGGACGGCCTCGTTCACGGGTAGACCAGGAATCGCGCGCCGGCGCCGGCGGGCGACGAGGCCGCGATTCCGGCGGCGACGAACGCCCGGGCCGCTTCGACGGCCGCCTCCAGCCTCTCGCCCCGGGCGAGCCCGGCGGCGATGGCGGACGAGAGCGCACAGCCTGTCCCGTGCACGGGGCCGCTCGCGATCCGCTTCGTCTCGAGCCACCGGAACGAGACGTCGCCGGCCTCGCCCGCGACGGCGAGCAGATCGGCGACGGACTCTTGCGCGGCTTCGCGATGGCCGCCCTTCACGAGCGCGGCCCGGGCGCCCAGGTCCTCCACGAAGAAGCGCGCCGCCTTCTCGGTCCCGCGACGGCTCGAGACGTCGGTGCCGCTGAGCGCCTCCGCCTCGGGCAGGTTGGGGGTGACGAGCGCGCTGCCCCGCATCAGCTCCAGCAGGGCGCCCCAGGCGCGGCGCTCCAGCAGGGCCCTGCCGCTGCTGGCGAAGAGGATGGGATCGATCACCACCGGCACGGGCTGCGCGAGCGCCTCGAGGCCGAGCCGCACGTTGCGCACCACGTCGTCGGAGGCGAGGGCGCCGATCTTGACGGCGTGCGGCGTGACGTCCGCGAGCAGGGTACGGAGCTGGGCGAGCACCACGGAGGGGAAGACGGGCAGCACGCTGTGCACCTGCCGGGTGTCCTGGACGGTGAGCGCCGTCACGACCCCCGCGCCGTGCACGCCGAGGTGCTGGAACACCCGCAGGTCGGCCTGTAGACCGGCGCCGCCGGTCGGATCCGAGGCGGCAATGCTGAGCGCGATCCGCATGACGCTGGATGGTAAGATCCGCCCCCATGAGGCGCATCCCGCTCCTGACCGCCGCCATTGCCGGCGTGTGCCTCGCGTGGGCCGCAGCGCCCGCGGCCGACGTTCCGGCGGCAGCTCCCGCGCCCGGTGGGTCGCCGCCGACCACGGTCATCCTGATCTCGATGGACGGCACCCGGCCCGCCGACCTGACGAAGGAGCGCCTGCCGGCGCTGGTCTACCTGGCGGCGCGCGGCGCGAGCGCCGAGCGGCTGGTGCCGGCGTTTCCCACGAATACCTTCCCGAATCACGTCACTCTGGTGACCGGCGTCGCGCCCGAGCGCCACGGCATCGTCGACAACACCTTCGTCGATCCGAAGCGCGGGCTCTTCGAGAAGAAGGAGATCCCCACCTGGATCGAGGTGGAGCCCATCTGGTCCCTGCTGGCACGCCAGGGGATCGCGTCCGCCTCCTACTACTGGGTGGGCTCCGAGGGCGCGTGGCCGGGGGGCGAGGCCCCTCGCTACTGGAAGCCCTTCTCGAGCGAGACCGGCGAGGCGGAGAAGGTCCAGCAGATCCTGGCCTGGCTCGACCTCCCGGAGTCCGAGCGACCCCGGCTCGTCACCACCTGGTTCCACGGCGCGGACCATGCGGGTCACCACGAGGGACCGGACTCGCAGGCGGTGGTGCGATCCCTGCGAGCGCAGAGCGAGGCCCTCCAGGCTCTGGTGCACGGCATCGCGACCCGCGATCTGTGGAAGTCCACCACGCTGCTCGTGGTCTCGGACCACGGCATGCTGGTGCCCGAGCGTCGGGTCGATCTCGGCGCGGCGCTCCGGAAGGCCGGCGTCGAGGCGCGGGTGGTGGGGATCGGCGGCTTCGTGAGCGTTCTCGTCGACGACGGGGCGGCCGACGAGGCCGTCCGGGTGGCCCGCGCCCAGGGCCTGTCCGCCTGGCGACGCGAGCAGGCGCCGGATTCCCTGGGCGTCCACAACCCCCGCTTCGGACCGGTGGTGGTGGTGGCGCCGCGGGGCGTCGCCGTGGTCCACGAGGGCCTCGACCTGGTGGGCTTCCACGGATACCCGCCCGACGTGCCGGAGATGGCCGCGATCCTGGTGGCGTTCGGTCGCGGCGCGGTTCCCGGCTCGCGGCTGGGGGTGGTCTCCAACCTGGACGTGGCCCCCACCGTGCTGGCGCTCCTCGGGGCGCGCGTTCCGGCATGGATGGAGGGTCGCGCGATTTCGAGCCTGCTGCCGCCGGCGGCGCGCGTGGCCGTTCCGGAGACGAAGGGAAGCCCGCCGTGAAGAACGCCCTCCCTGCCCTCTGTGCGGCGTCCTGTCTGCTGGCCCTGTGGGCCGCGCCGGCGCGGGCCGCCGATCCGCAGCCGCCGAAGCCCGCCGCGGCGGCTGCGGGGGAGAAGGCCGCCCCGGCGCCCGCCGCCTCGAGGAAGCGCGTCTCGAGCTGGTACGCGGCGACCGTCGCCGAGGACGAGCGCGGCGGGTTCCTGATGGTGCACTTCTGGTCGAAGGGGCCGCTCTTCCGATCCGAGGCGGTAATCGCCGGACGTCGCCTCGTGACGATCGTCGATCGCACCACCTACTACGTCATCGACGACACCGCGGGCAACGGCATCGCCATCGAGCGCAGCCAAGCGGCGCGCGATCTCGACGCGAAGCGCGAGCGTCCCTTCGCGAACGAGCTCCAGCAGCTGCTCGCCAACGGCGGCGAGCTCGTCGGGACCGAGCAGTCCCGGGGGCAGAGCGTCGATGTCTACCGCCTCACCAACGACGACGGACGCCGGACGATCTGGGTGTCGACGACGAATCCGCCGGTGCCCCTGCGCGTGGAGACCTACGACCGCGAGAGCGCGCGCACCGGACGGATCGACTACGTGAACTGGCTCTACAACCCGGCGCTGCCCGACTCGTTCTTCGCGCCGGACCCGCGCACCAAGCTGGATCGCTTCGGCTACGAGGAGTACCGCAAGCGGATCCTCCTGGGTCCCGTCGGGCCGGCCCCGGTGCTCTACCGCCATCTGCTGCACGGTTCGGATCGATAGCGGACGAATCCCCTGGATTCGTTCGTGGTGCGGCCCGACGTCTCCCGGTCGGACCGCAGACGGTCGTCAGCTCTGCACCCAGGTGATGTTCGCGTCGGCTACCGGCGACTTCTTCGTGGCCAGCACGGCGAGCTTGCGCGCGATCACGGCGGCGAGGTTCCGGAACGCCTCGGCGGTGTGGGAATCGGGAGCGTGGATGACGATCGGGCGCCCCTTGTCGCCGCCTTCCACCACGCGCGGATCGATGGGAACCTCGCCCAGGAAGTCGACGCCGAGCTCGTCGGCGATGCGCTTGCCGCCTCCCTGACCGAAGAGGTAGTACTTCTTGTCCGGCAGCTCGGGCGGCGTGAAGTAGGACATGTTCTCGATCACGCCGAGCACCGGCACCTCCACCTTCTCGAACATGCGCAGTCCCTTGCGCGCGTCCACGAGCGAGAGATCGTTGGAGGTGGTGACGATCACGGCGCCCGAGAGCGGGGCCATCTGGGTCAGGGTGAGCGCCGCATCCCCGGTCCCCGGCGGCAGGTCGATCACCAGGTAGTCGAGCTCGCCCCATTCCACGTCCGTCAGGAACTGCTTGATCAGCCCGTGCACCATCGGTCCCCGCCAGATGACCGGTGACTCGTCGGTGAGGAAGAAGCCCATGGACATCAGCTCGAGCCCGTAGGCCTCGAGGGGATAGATGCGCTTGTTCTGCGCCGTGGGGCGCTCGAAGACGCCGGTCAGCAGCGGCAGGGAGGGCCCGTAGACGTCCGCGTCGAGCACGCCGACCTTGGCACCCCGGGCGCGCAGCGACAGGGCCAGATTGATGGCGGTGGTGCTCTTGCCGACGCCTCCCTTGCCCGAGGCTACGGCGATGGTGTTGCGCACGCCGGGCAGCACGGCCTCCGCGCTCGCGGGCACGCTGGAGCGCGTCTGGGACGTCATGTTCACCGACACCTCGCCGACGCCTTCCAGGGCCTGCACGCGCTCCCGGGCGGCACGCTCGAACTCGGCCTTGACCGGGCAGGCGGGGGTGGTCAGCTCGATGTCGAAGGCGACCCTGCCGCCGTCGATCCGGACGTTCTTCACGAATCCCAGCTCGACGATGCTCTTGTTGAAGTCGGGATCGACGATGGGCCGGAGCGCTTCGAGGATCTGCTGTTCGGAGATGGATGCAGCCATGCTGGAGCCCTTCCTGCCTGTTCGTGGCGCCCGACCGGGTCTCTTGCGTCCGCTCCGGCCGGCCTCGTCCCGCTGGAAGCAGGCTCCCGCGGCTCTCTCCGGGACACCGTTGGCATCGGGCGGGATCGCTCGCTGGACGCGAGCCGGGTGGACTGCGACTGTAGCGCATGCCCGCACAGCGACAGGATTCCCTCCGCGATGCCCGATCTCGACGACGCCCTCGAGCGCTTCCAGAAGACCGCTCTCGAGTACGCGGGTGGTCTCGCCAACCACGGTCCCATGGCCGCGGAGGCCCTCGTCCGGCTGGGGCACGCTGCGCTCGTCGAGGGGCTGATCGACGTCTACGCGCCACGCCTTCCACCCCTGGCGGTGGGGGAGCCGATCGCGGCGGCCGGGCGGGAAGCGGCCCGGGGCGATCCCGCACGCTTGCCGGACTGGGTGGCGACCGCGGAGATGGCCGTGCGGGAAGGGCCCTGGCGGGCCGTGCTGCGGGAGTGGGTGCCGCCGCTGCTCGACGGACTCTTCGCCGGGGCGACCCACGGCCTGCTGCGAACCGCTCACGCGGTTCGAGGGCTGGAAGAGGAGGAGACGCCCGTCCGGTGCCGCGAGCTGGCACACGGTCTCGCCTACTGGGCAGGGCGCCACCAACGCCTGCCGGGACGCCCGGGGCTGCACGGCGTGGCGGGGCAGGGCGTCGAGGATCGTTTTGCCCACGCGCCCAGCGTGCCGCCCGGCCTGCGCCGGCCCGGCTTCTTCTTCGACGCCGTGCGCGTGCTCGACGAGCTGCCGGCGTTCGCCGTCGCGGTGGAGGCGTTCGCCGGCGAGCCCGACGCCTCGGGGGCCGTGCATGCCCTGTGTCGCATCGGCGCGCGCCTCTACCTGCAGAACCCCCAGGCCCGCATCGCCTACGTGCACTGCGTGACCGCGCCCAGCGCGTTGCGGCTGCTGGCGCCCCATCTCGATCCGGACGACGTCGTTCGGGCGGTGGGCTACGGGCTGCAGGCGGCGCTGGCCCTGCATGCGGTCTCGTCGGCGGATGGCACGCCGGGCGCGCCGTCCGCCGAGGTCGAGCGCCTGGCCCGCGACCCGGCGGAGATCCGCTACCGCGCGGCCTGCTCGCTGCAGGAGCACGCCATCAAGATGGCCGAGGCCTGCCTGCGCGAGCACGAAGCGTGTCCCGACCCGGTCTTCCTGCTGGCGGCCGCGGATGCGGCCCTCGCGTTGGATTCGGGCGCCGGCCGCGGCGCCCGCTGCTGAGGAACGCCCACCGCCGAGGGGCCCGGTCGGGCCTCACTCCGGAGGGGCGATCGGCAGGCGCACGGCCACGCGCAGGCCGCCTCCCGGCGCGTCGGCGGCCGAGACGGTGCCGCCCAGGGACTCGACGAGGTCCTTCACCAGCGCGAGCCCGATGCCCGTCCCCTTCGTGGTGCGCGTGAGCTCGTCGCCCCGCCGATAGAAGGGCTCGAAGATGCGACCCAGGTCCCGAGCGGGCACGCCGGGGCCGTGGTCGCGAACCGACACCTCCACGTGTCTCGTGTCGTCGAGGGCGCGGCACGCCACCACGATCGTCCGCAAGGCGGCGTCCCTCGCGTACTTGATCGCGTTGTCGACGAGATTGAAGACCACCTGGGTGAGCACGTCCCGGTCGAAGGCGACCCGGGGAGTGCGCCGGTCGGCGTCGAGCTCGAGCGTGAAGCCGGCCTGCAGCGCGTGGGGCCGCAGCTTCTCGACGGCGGCACGGACCACGGGCACCGGCTCCACGGGGCATGGCACCGCCTCGTACTCGCCCTTCTCGAGCCGGGAGTAGTCGAGCACGTTGTCGATCAGCCGCGACAGTCGCTCGGACTCGTCGGTGATCGTGCGGTAGTACTCGTCCCGCTTGGTGTCGTTGGTCACCAGGCCGTCGCGCAGCATCTCGCCGTACATGCGGATGGCCGTGAGCGGGGTCTTCAGCTCGTGCGAGACCGCCGCCACGAAGTGGCTGCGCCGATCCGCGAACTGGACCACCACCGCCGCCATGCGATAGACGGCGAAGAGGCCGCCCGCGGTCACCACCGCCAGCAGCACGGCGAGCGCGTGGATCGTGCCGCTGCCGCGGCCGCCCGGGAGATGGGGCAGACCCAGCTCGACCCCGAAGGCGTCGAAGGGCTCCGCGAAGCGATGGGCGAACGCGTAGCCCGAGGCGGGCGAGGGAGGCGGGGCGGCCGGGTCCGCGCCGCGGAACGCCACGCGCGCGTCCCGCAGCGCGCTCGGAGCGATCACCTGCGCCTCGAGCCAGGCGCCGAGACGGCGCCAGTCGATCAGCAGGCCCTGCCGGTAGCCCTGCTGGCCCACCAGGACCGTGCGGTAGAGGAGCAGGTGTCCGTCTCCGGTCTCGCGGCCGACCATGGGATCGAGGGCGACGCGCACGGTACCGGGGGAGGCGGCGGGGGCGGGCTCCGGCGCGGGCGCCGCGCTCGCGATCGCGGAGAACGGCCGCCGCGCGATGCCGGCCTCGGGCTTCGAGCGGAGGGCCGACGAGGCATCGTCGCGCAGCTGCTGTCGTGCCGACGGAAGCGACGCAGCCTGGGGTGCCGGGACGCTCGTGACCTTCTGCTTGCGCTCGGCGCGGCGTTCGGGAGCGCGGTTGAAGCTTCGGTACACCTCGTCGTAGCTGCCGGGCGCGCTCTCCTGGACCGGGGCTCGAACGGTCGCCGTCGGGGCCGTCGGGAGCGGCAGGGACCCGAGCAGGCGCTCGGCCAGGCCTTCGGACTTGCCGGCCTCCGCTCCCGGGGCGTCGGTCGCGGCGAGATGGTTCGACGCCCGGCCCGGCGGCGGGCGTCGATCGGCCCACGCCTCGCGCAGCGTCTGCTCGAGCTCGTGGAATGGCTCGAGCGGCGGCAGGTCGCCGTGCTCGCGGGCGAGCGCGAGATCGCGTGGAATCCGCGGCGTGTGCAGGCTGCCGTCCGGATCGATCTGGAAGTAGCCGATGATGAAGTCGTGCGCGGGGGCGTCCGCCAGGGGCGAGCGCGTCACCGCGGTCGCGCGGCCGCTCTCGGCGCGGTCGATGCGTGAGTAGAAGCGATATGCGTCGAACGGGCGCGCCTCCTCCTCGGCCAGCAGGCGGGACAGGCTCTCCTCCATCTCGTCGAACGCGCGCTCGGCGATCGCCCGGTGGCGGTTGGCCTCCTCGATGTCGGCGCTCTCGAGCGCGCGAGCCACCAGGAAGGCCACGGGCAGCGCCACCAGCAGCCCGAGGAGCACCAGCGCGGCGGTGAGGCGCCTCATGCGGGGTGGCGGTAGCCCGCGCCGCGGACGGTCTCGATCCACGCCGTCGCTCCGGCACCGAGCTTCCTGCGGAGCTTGGCGATGTGCATGTCGACGCTGCGCGTCTCGACCCGCTCGGGATTCGCGTAGCCCCACACCTCGGCCAGCAGGGCGCGTCGGCTCACGATGCGGCCGCGCTCCCGCACGAGCAGCGCCAGGATCTCCACGTCCCGGGGCGTGAGGTCGACGGCCGGGCCCGGAGCCTCGTCCGCATCCACCGGACGCGCGCAGAGCGCGGCCCCGTCGACCTGCCAGCTGCCGAAGACGAAGCACGGCTCCGCGGCCGGCGCCGGCGCGAGGGCGCCGGTGCGCCGCAGCAGGGCCTCGACCCGGGCCATCAGCTCCGCCACCGAGAAGGGCTTCACGACGTAGTCGTCGGCACCGCAGCGGAAGCCGCGCAGCACGTCCTCCTCGGCGCCTCGTGCGGTGAGCATCAGCACGGGAACGCCGCTGCCCGTCGCGCGCAGCTGCCGGCAGACGTCGAAGCCGGAGAGTCCCGGCAGCATGACGTCGAGCAGGACGAGCGCGTGGGCGCCGCTGCGTGCGCATGCCAGCCCTTCGTCTCCCCGCTCGGCCCCTTCCACCGCGTAGCCGTGATAGGACAGGACGTCGCACAGCCCGGTGCGGATCGGCTCTTCGTCCTCGACGACGAGCACGGCGATCTTCGAGTCGTTCGCCACGGCGCGAGTCTAGGAGCTCCCTCGGAAGCCCGCCGTAAATCGAACGTAAATCGAAGGGTTGCGTGTTTACCGGGCTTTGACGGAAGGCGCGAAACCGCTGCCGTATCCACGGGGACCGTTCGACACGCTTCGGGATCGGCCCGGGGCGGGAGCCGCAGCGCAGCGGCGCTGTAACGGAGGCCTCCATGGATCTGCACGACGAGCGTCATCACGAATCCAAGCGACCCGTCCCCCCGACGCCGAGGTGCCCGCAGCGGGCATGTCCCGCGTGGCGCTCGGCCTCGCCCTGCTGGCGCTCACCCTGGCCGGCGGCTGGGCGGTGGCGAAGGCGGGCAGGGGCCCCTCGGACCCGGGGCCCATCGCCGTGTCCGGGCGCCACGGCGGCGTCCACTTCCGCGGCCAGCTCGACCGGGGCGCCGTGCTCGAGCACGGGGACGGACTCGTCTCGATGGAGCTGGTGCTCTCGGCGGACCCGGCCGAGGGCGACCGCCCCGCCCGCATCCCCACCGACCTGGTGGTGGTGCTGGACCGCTCGGGATCGATGCAGGGAAAGCCGCTGCAGGACGCGGTCGCCTCGCTGCACGAGCTGATCGCCCGCCTCGACGCCGGCGACCGCTTCGCGCTGGTCACCTATGCGTCGGACGCACAGCTGACGATTCCGCTCGAGGAGGCGAACGCCGACAACCGCAGCCGCTGGAGCCGCACCGCGGACGCCGTGGCCTCGGGCGGCGGCACCAACATGGCCATCGGCATGGACCTCGCCGCCCGAACCGTCACCGCCGAGCGACGGCCCGGACGCATGCCGCGGGTCATCCTGCTCTCCGACGGCCACGCCAACGAGGGCGATCACTCCTTCGCGGGGCTGTGCGGCCGCGCCCGCGCTGCAGTCACGGGCGAGTACGTGCTCTCCACCGTGGGGGTCGGCCAGGGCTTCGACGAATCGCTGATGACGGCCCTGGCGGACGCCGGCACGGGGAACTTCTACTACGTGCCCGACGGCAGCGATCTCGGCGACGTCTTCGCCGGGGAGTTCGACGCCGCCCGGGAGACCGTCGCGTCCGCGGTGAGCGTGGAGATCGAGCCGGGCCCGGGGGTCGAGCTGGTCGACGCGGCCGGCTACCCCCTCGAGCGCCAGGGCCGGCTGGTGCGCTTCCGGCCGGGCACGCTCTTCGCCGGCCAGGAACGGCGAATCTGGCTGTCCCTGCGCGCGCCCACCGACCGTCCCGGCGACTTCGCGCTCGGCGACTTCCGCATGACGTGGCGTGAGCCCGGTGCGTCCGTCCAGGGGGAGCCCCACGTCCTTCGCTTCGACGAGCCGTTGCGCATGGTCTGCGTGCGGGACGAGGCCCGCTTCGCCGCGGCCCTCGACGCCGATCTCGTCGAGCGGGGCCTCGTCGAGGAGAAGCTCGCGGCCCTCAAGCAGAGCGTCGCCGCGGCGGTTCGAGTCGGCCACCTCGACGATGCCCGAGATCAGATCCGCAGCTACCGCGAGAAGAACCGGCCGGTCTACGAGGCGCTGGGCGTCGCGGCCGAGACGTCCGCCTCGTTCCAGGCGGCCGCGAAGCTCGAGGACGCGGTGGGTCGGGCGTTCACCGCGCCCGCCTCGCCGGCGGCGCGAAACGCGCTCTCGAAGACCCTCTCCGCCGAGGGGCAGGACGCGCGCCGCCAGGGCGCGAAGAAGTGAGCCGGAGCGCCATTCCCGCAACGCATCACGAACCCGCACGACGGAGAACGACATGAAGCTCATCGAACGCGTCACCCGACTCGTGAAGTCCGATGCCCACGGCATCCTCGAACAGCTCGAGGAGCGCGACCTGCTCCTCAAGCAACACCTGCGCGACGCGGAGATCGAGGTCTCCCACAAGCGCGCCCGTGCCGAGGCGCTGGAGGAGGAGCAGCGCCGGCTGCGGGAGGAGGTCGAGCGCCTGCGCGCCTGCGAAGCGCGTCTCGACGAGGACGTCGAGCTGGCGCTTTCGGGGGAGAAGGACGAGCTCGCCCGCTTCGCGGTGGGCCGGCTGCTGCCCCTCCGCGACGCCCGCCGGGCGCTCGAGCGGCGGATCGGCGAGGTGGGGGGCAGCCGCTCGCGCCTCGCCGAGCAGCTCGAGGTCCAGGAGCAGCAGCTCGAAGACCTGCGCGTGCGGGTCCGGGCGCGCCTCGCCGAGGCACGCCCTTCGCGGGCTGCCGCGCCGCCGCCGGAACGCCGGGTGGCCGACGAAGAGATCGAGCTGGAGCTGCTGCGGAGGCGCCGGGGCGTGCGACCGGCGACGAGCCCGGAAGCGGGCCGGGAAGGAGGTGCGGTATGAGCGCCCGACTCGCGCAAGCGCTGCCGGTCGGATCCGGCGCCCGCTCCGAAGCGAGCCGAGGCTTCGCCAGGACCCTCGCCTTCGGCGCCCTGGCCGCCGCGACCCTGCCCCTCTCGGTGCTCGCCCTCGGTCCCTGGCTCGGTGCTGCCGGTGCCCGGACCGCGCACGTGGTGCTCGCGACGGCGGGCTACCTGGCGGTGCTGGCGCCGCCGGGCGCCCGGCGGCGGCTCGCGGTGGCCCTGGCTGCTGCGGCGGCGGGGGTGTTCTGGTGGGGGCTGGCGGGGTCCTTGGCCAGCCTCTTCGCCGGTCTCTCGGGCATCGTGGCGGTGTTCCGCAGCGGCTGGCTGTTCCGCCGCGGCACCGCCCGGGCGATGGTCGTCGAGGGAGGCGTGCTGCTGCTGGCGCTCGCCACGTGGCACGGGCTCGCGGGCCCCGGGCTCCCCGGGCAGGCGCTCGCGCTCTGGGGCTGGTTCGTCGCCCAGAGCTTCTACTTCCTGCCCGGCGGCCTGGCGCGGCGTCGGCGGCGTCCCGACGGAGACGCCTTCGAGCGCGCCCGGCAGCGCCTGGAGGAGCTGCTGGCCTCGTGAAGCGGGCGCTTACGCCGCGCGCGAGGACGCGTCGTCGAAGACCTGGAGGTAGCCGTCCGATAGCAGAGCGCCTTCGAGCGCGCCCCGCTCCTTCAGCATGCGGTGCATGCGCGGCAGGTTGTAGAGCGGCACCGTCATGAGCAGGTGGTGCTCCAGGTGGTAGTTCACCCGGTTCGGGGCGATCAGCAGCCGCTCCCACCAGCGGGCCCGGGTGGTGCGGGTGTTGCGGAGCGGGTCGGCGACGTCGCTCGGCAGCGCGTGCTCGGCGATGGAGCGCAGGCGCGTCACGAGGCGGTAGGTGGTGAGCCAGGCGATCACCCACAGCGCGTAGAGTTCCGGGTGGCCGGCGAGCGAGAGGATCGCGAGCAGCACGCCGTTGGAGACAGCCACCGGGACGAGCTTGTGACAGCCGACGTCGGGCTGCTCTCCCCGGTTGAGCCCCATGGTTCGCTGGTTGGGCTTCTTCGCGAGGCCCAGATCCCGGCGCAGCACCGCCCGCATCTGCTTCCAGCCGGTCTGGCCCGACAGGTCGCGCCAGATCTTGCGCCGGAAGCTCGCGCGGGTGATCGGGAAGGGCGTGACGAGGCCGAGATCGGGGTCGCCGGCGGTGCCGGTCTTGGCGTGATGGACGAGGTGGTAGCTGCGGTAGGGCTTGACGTCCGCCCACACCGGGTAGGCGGCGAGCCAGTTCCCGGCCCAGTCGTTGAGCTTGCGGTTGCGGAACAGGGTGCGGTGCGAGGCCTCGTGCATCACCACCGCCAGGCCCAGCTGGCGCGTCCCGATGAGGAAGAGGGCCGCGATCACGGTCAGCGGATTCGGCGCCCACGCCACCAGGGCGAAGGACGCGAAGACGATCCCCCAGTCCACGACGATGGTGACCCAGCCCCGCCAGTCCTGGATCTCGAGCAGCGAATCGATCTCCTGGCGCGAGAGGACCTCGCGCCAGCTCTTCGGGCGACTTCGTTCGAGGGTGGCGGCCTGGCTCACGGGGCTCCTCCTGGTGCAGGTCGGGCGCCGGCTTCGGGCTCGAGGACGCGGGCGAGCGTCGCGTCGGCCATCCGCCAGTCGGCTGGGGTTCGCAGGTGGGGGACGTCGAAGCGTTCGAGGAAGGCCGCCCAGCAGGCGCGCCCCAGCTCGTCGTAGTGACGCATGGCATCGACCAGGGCCGCGCGCTCGGCGGCCGGCACGATCTCCTCGGGCAGCAGGGGGTCGAGCGCCACCTGTCGCAGCACCCGTCCGCCGACGAGGAAGGTCTCCACCATGGCTTCTTCCTGGCTGAGGGTGGCGAGCCGCTTCTCGCTGGCTGCCAGCCGCCGCCGGGACGCAGCGTAGGCCTGGATGGCCTCTGCCGGGTCCCAGAGCCCGAGCGCACGCGTTTCGGTGTCGCGGTCCAGCCCGCAGAGCGCGGCCACGACGGCGCCCCGATCGCGCAGAGAGGCGTCGAGGGCGAAGAGCCGCTCCCGCGTCCGCTCGACGCCGCCGGCGAGGTTGTCGGGCCGGAGGTGGAGCCCGGGCTCCAGGCTTCGGAAGCCCAGCAGCCCCAGGGCGCGCTGTCGGCGGGTCGTCTCGCGTCGACCCGCCCGCGGCTGACCCGCGCCGGTCTCGGCGGGCACGATCACGGCGGTGAAGCGGCGCTCGCTCCAGTCGCGCACGTCTTCGTGGCGCGTCTTCCACGACGACACCTCGCGCCGGATCGCCTCGGTTCGCTCGCCGAGCCGATAGCGGCCCCGCTCGTCGCGATCGACGGTGCCGGCCGCATGCAGCCTCGCGAGCGCCACGCGGATGCTGTTGTCGGCGATGCCGAAGCAGCGGCCCGCGGCCACCAGGGCCCGCACCGGCATCGAGCCTGCACGGGAACGGGGCAGGGTGGAGAGCAGGTCCACGATCAGGCTCTTGGGCGAGGGCGTCACGGACACGGATATTACATCAGGTGATGTATTCGGCAACAAGATGTAACAAGTCGAGCCCCAGACAGAGGGTCGCCCCTCGGGGATTCCGAAGCGACGCCCAGTGCACGGGAGGGGGCCGGCGAGGCGTGATACGTTGCCGACGATGACTCCCAAGCTCCTGTGGTTCCTGGCGACCTTCGGTCTCGTCTATCCCCTCGACCAGCTCTCGAAGCACTGGGTCGTCTCGCACTTCTACTACGGCGAGACGGTCACCCTCGTGCCCGGCTTCTTCGATCTCACCCACGTGCGCAATCCGGGCGGGGCCTTCAGCTTCTTCGCGGGCGGACCCATGGAGCTCCGCCTGGCGTTCTTCCTCGGCGCCGGCGCCGTCGCGGTCACGCTGCTCGTGGTCTTCTACCGGCGCTTGGCGCCCGACGCGTGGCTCTCGGCGGCCGCTCTCGGCACGATCCTCGGCGGCGCCCTCGGAAACCTCACGGATCGGGTCGTCTACGGCGAGGTCATCGACTGGCTCGACCTCTACGTCGGCAGCTACACCTGGCCGACCTTCAACGTGGCCGACTCCTGCATCGTCGTCGGCGTGTGCGTGCTCGTGCTCGAGGTCTTCCTCTACGGCGAGGACGCCGAGGGCGACGGCGGGCCCGATCGGCTGGTGGCGGACTCCAAGCAGTCGTCGGTCTGATCCTCGCGCGCGGGGTCCGTTGCAGGATCGGACTCCACCGCCCGCGCTGGTCCGGGTGCGCGGCCTGCTGGCCACTCGCTACCGTCTTCGGCAAGGCGGCTCCGTCCGCCGGGCCCGGACACGCGCGACGCGCGCAACAGTGAGCAACGAGGAGAGCCCCCATGAGCAAGGCCGTGATCGTCGAAGCGGTTCGCACCCCCATTGGCAAGCGCGCCGGCTGGCTCGCGGGCCTGCACCCCGCCGACCTGCTCGCCCGGGCGCAGATGGGCGTGCTGGAGAAGGCCGGGGTCGACCCGAAGGATCTCGAGCAGATCGTGGGCGGGTGCGTCACCCAGGCCGGCGAGCAGGGCAGCAACGTCACCCGCAATGCCTGGCTCTCCCTCGGACACACCCCCGAGGTGGCCTGCACGACGGTGGATTGCCAGTGCGGCTCGGGCCAGCAGGCCAACAACTTCATCGCGGGGCTGATCGAGATCGGGGCCATCGACGTGGGCATCGGCTGCGGGGTGGAGGCCATGAGCCGGGTGGGTCTCGGCGCCAACGTGATGAACGGCCCCGGCACCTCGAAGCCGGCGAGCTTTTCCTGGGACATGCCCGACCAGTTCGGCGCCGCGGAGCGCATCGCGCAGAAGCGCGGCATCACGCGCCAGGACGTGGACGCTCTGGGCCTCGCGTCCCAGCAGAAGGCGGCGCGGGCGCTGGCGGAGAACCGCTTCGAACGGGAGATCCTGCCCGTGACGGCGCCGGTGATGGGGCCCGAGGGTCCGACCGGCGAGGAGCAGGTCGTGACCAGGGACCAGGGCCCGCGCGACACCAGCCTGGAGGGTCTGGCGAAGCTCCGGCCCGTCCTCGAGGGGGGCATGCACACGGCGGGCAACAGCTCGCAGATCTCCGACGGGGCCGCCGCGGTCCTGTGGATGAGCGAGGACCGTGCGA
The DNA here is from genome assembly GCA_963822965.1 of uncultured delta proteobacterium. Taxonomy (GTDB): domain Bacteria; phylum Myxococcota_A; class UBA9160; order UBA9160; family UBA4427; genus JAJDAN01. Next base: position 363,042 of record CAWGJT010000012.1, on the reverse strand, counting down.
AGGCCGCCGGGCTGCGGCCGCGCGCCCGCATCCGCCAGTGCGTGCTGGTGGGATCCGATCCCTACTACCACCTGGACGGACCGGTGGACGCCACCGAGATCGTGCTGCGCAAGGCCGGCATGAAGATGAGCGACATCGATCTCTTCGAGGTGAACGAGGCCTTCGCGTCGGTGGTGCTCTCCTGGGCGAGCGTCCACAAACCCGACATGGATCGGGTCAACGTGAACGGGGGAGCGATCGCGCTCGGTCATCCGGTGGGCTGCACCGGGAGCCGGCTCATCACGACGGCGCTGCACGAGCTCGAACGTTCGGACGGGAACACCGCCCTCGTCAGCATGTGCTGCGGCGGCGCGCTCGCCACGGCCACCATCCTGGAGCGGATCTGAGCAGACCGCGCATCGGAGAGCTGCGCGTCGAGCTCGGGCCGGCGCGCCTCGCCGAGGCCGACGAGATCGCCGGCCTCTCGCGCGATCTCGTCGAGCGGGGCCTGACCTGGCGGTGGCGGCGCGGCAGCATCGTGTCGCACATCCGGCAGGACGATTCGTGCCTGCTCGCGGCGCGCGATCGGGGTGAACTGGTCGGCTTCGCCCTGATGGCCTTCGACTGGAACGAGCGCGACGCGCACCTGCTGCTGCTGGCGGTGCGGCCGAGCCACCGCCGTTGCGGCGTGGCCACGAGCCTGCTGGCGTGGCTGGAGACCGTGGGGCGCCGCGGCGGCATCCGCGGCGTCCACCTGGAGGTGCGGGAGGTCGCGGCCCCCGCAAGAGCGCTCTACGCCCGGCTCGGCTTCCAGCAGACCGGTCGCGTGAAGGGCTACTACGAGGGAAGCGAGGACGCCCTGCGCCTCGAGAAGCGACTCGTTCTGCGCTAGCAGGGTGCCGAACCCGGCTCAGTCGAAGCGCTCCGCGAGGATGGCGTTCAGGCGCTTCACCGCCTCGGGGCTGTGCAGGATGTCGACGTGGTCGTAGTCGAGGGGCAGGATCGACTTCGCCGCCTCCACCGCTTCGAGGCGGGTCTCGCTCTTCGTGGTCAGCACCCCGTCCCCCGACGGGCCGAAGGAGCTCTCCTTCCGCTTGTAGCCGAACATCATGTAGAAGGGCGTCTGCGGGGGCAGCGGGCGGGGCCGCAGGTAGTCGGGCGGCTGGTAGAAGAGGCCCTTCAGGAAGTCGCTGCTCGGGTTCATGTCGAGCCAGGAGTAGACCACCAGGTCCTTGGGGGCGTCCCCGATGTTGCTGGCGCTCTCGCTCCCGCCCCACGGTGACGAGATGGCCACGAAGAGCCGGATGTCCGGACGTCTCGTCGTCTCCTGGTACTTCAGGATGAAGGCGCGCGAGACGAGCCCGCCCATGCTGTGGGCCACCACGGCCACCTCGTCGAAGCCGTAGCGCAGCTGCAGGTCGGTCATCACGTCGGTGAGGTGGTTCGCGATGCTGTCGAGGTGGATGCCCGACGGGTAGAAGTAGAACCACGGCTGGAAGCGCTTCCGGTCGAGCTTGGCGATCAGCGTCGAGAACTGCTGGGGGTAGCCGCTGATGCCGTGGACGAAGAGCACCGGGATCTTGTTGGGGTCGTACTCCTCGAGGAAGTAGACCCCCGGCCCGACGTCGAACAGGAAGTCCACGAACTTCCACATCCCGAGCTTGCCGTTGGCCTCGCCGAACTTGGGGTCGTCGAGGTCGACCACCTTGCCCTTCACCGTGAAGCGCCCCAGGCTGAAGTTCTCCTGGTCCTTGGGGGCGCGCGCCTGCATCTTCAGGATGTCGTACGTCTTGTCGAGGTGGACGTCGTGGTGGATCACCAGCTCGACGTCGTCGCGCTTCTCCCCCGAGCTCAGGGTGAAGTCGGGCTGCCCGGCGAGGGCGGGCTCGCCGGGGTCGTAGATCAGGTTCCGGTTCTCGTCCACGAAGGCGGCCAGGCGGAACGTTCCGGGCATCACCGCGAACGCGAAGGCGCCGGCGTGCTCCAGCCGGAAGTGATCGATGACGTTTCCCGCCCGCCGTCCCGTCTCGGGGTCGATCGCCTTCGGGTCGTCGGACGTGCGGCCGAGGACGACGACGAGGGGGCTGTCGCTCGGCACGTCGAGCGTGACGGTTCCGCGGATCCGCGCGAAGTTCTGCAGGGCCTCGCGCTGCTCGCGCACCCCGAGCAGCGCGCACCCGGATACGAGCAGCACGCCGAGCAGGGTCGCGCCCGCAGCGGCGGCCCGCCTTCGGAAGGTCGTCTCAGTCATTGGCGTTGTTGTCCCCCATGCGCACGAACTGCCAGAGCGGCCCGTGCATGCCGCGTCGGCGCAGCCGCTGGAAGAGGCGCGCGTCGAAGTTGATGCCGAGCGGTGGAATGCTCCAGTACGGATACTGCGCCTGGCGCTCCAGCAGCAGGTCCCGGATGTCGTCGCGCAGCCGCATTCGCTCCGTGCGGAGCGCCGGGTCGAGGGCCTCGTAATCGTCGACCCACATCATGAGGATGGCGCTGTAGGGGTCGAGGTCGACCGCGAAGTCGAGGGTCCGCTTCACGTCGTCGAGGGTCTCGCCCCGCGTGCCGAGGATGAAGGTGTGGCAGTCCCGCACGCCCTCCGCCTTGCAGAGGTCGTGGATGGCGCGGATCTGATCGGTCGTGAACCCCTTGCGGAGGCGCTTCAGCACGTCGTCGACGCCCGAGTCGGAGCCGATCTCCATCCCCGCGCAGCCGGCCTCCCGGGCCAGGGCGGCCATCTCGCGGTCGAAGCCCAGGGGGTTCGCGTAGCACGTCCAGGGCACCTGCCAGCCCCGCTCGATCAGCTCCCGGCAGACGTTCTTCGCGTGGGCGCGCGGCAGGTTGAACACCGAGTCGACGACGAAGAAGTGGCGGATGCCCGGTTGCTGCTCGAGGCACGCGAACATCTCGTCGACGACGGCCGCCGGCCGTCGCGCGCGCCCCACCCGGCCCTCGATCACCGGATAGGTGCAGTACTCGCAGAGCAGGGGGCAGCCTCGCTTGGTCTGGACGGAGTCGATCGCGTAGCGCTCGTAGTAGCGCGGGTCGGCCAGGCTCCGATCGGGAACCGGCAGCGCGTTCATGTCGAGGAAAGCGCGGTCGGCGGGGTTGCTCACGACCTGGCCCTCGACGAAGCGGTGGAGGTTGCCGATGCGCCCGAGGGCGGCCTCCCGACCGGCCGGGGTCGTCTCCAGGGCTTCGGCCAGGGCCGGGAAGGCGGCCTCTCCTTCGCCCGAGATGCCGAAGTCGGCGCCGAGCCGGGCCATCAGCTCGGCGGGCATCACGCTGAATCCCGATCCGCCCACCACCACCGGTGCGTCGGAGGCCTCCCGCGCAGCGCGGACCAGCCCCGCGTAGTAGTCGACGTTGTCGCCGATTCCCGAGTAGTCGTTGTTCTGGATGTTGCGCAGGCCCACGGCGACGAGATCCGGCTGGACCTCGAGCAGTCGCCGGCGCAGCGCCGCCTCCGGGCTGCGCTCGAAGCACAGATCGACGAGCACCTTCTCGTGACGCTCGGGCGTGGCCGCCATCACGTACAGCAGGCCGAGCGGCACGACGGCGTCGGGCAGCTTCTCCCGGTTTCCGGAGACGAACGCGATCTTCACGGGCGTTGCGGTTCCTCGCTGGCGATGGGGCTAGGTTAGCCGCACCGAGCGCGCGATCGATCCGCCGGGCGCGATTATTCGGACTCGAGTCCTGGGCTATAGTGAGCCGATACGCTCCCCACTGCCGCCGATGCCCTGCGCGGGCCGTAGCCGCCCGGGTCGGGGGGTCTTGGAAGGGGCCTGGGAAGGGGCGTCGGGGACCGCAGCCTGGGCGGGGGGAAGGGCGCCACGAAGGTGCGACGAGAGCCGCGACGAGAGCCGCGGGGAGTCGTTGCGATCATGGCTCCAGCGCAGCAGGAGTGGGGAGTTCGATGGCCGGACGGCCCGAAGCGACACCGCTGGTCCGACTCGATCCGCCGACCGTGCCGCCCTGGGTGAGCGAGGCGCTCGGTGCGGCGGCGCCGGAGGGCGCCGAGGTCGAGAAGGAAGGGGTGGTCGTGGAGACCCGGGGCTCTGCGGACCTGCTCCTCGTGCGGATCAGCCTTCCCGAAGCCGTCCTGCTCGACGACGCGGCGTTCCGGAGCGGCGTCACCCGCTGCTATGTCACCGCGGCCGAGGTTCTCGCGAGCCGGGACCTGCAGCCCGTGCGCATCTGGAACTACGTGCCGGCCATCCGGCGCCCGAGCCAGGACGGCTTCTCGCGCTACGAGGTCTTCAACGTCGGTCGCCAGCGGGGCTACGACGCCTGCTACCCGCCGGAGGACGCGGAGGCGCGACACGTGACCTCGTCGGCGGTCGGGCATCGCGGTCGCGACCTGGTCGTCCACGTGCTGGCCTCGGTCCGTCCGGCCGCGGCCTTCGAGAACCCCCGCCAGCGGCCGGCGTATCTCTACTCCCAGCGGTATGGGCCCCTGCCGCCCTGCTTCGCGCGGGCCTCCCGGGTGGAGGGGCGGCTCGGGGCCCTGCCGTGGCAGACCGTGGGGCTCGTGGCGGGCACGGCCAGCATCGTCGGCGAGGATTCCCGGCACGCGGGAGACCTGGAGGGACAGCTCGCCGAGACGCTGCTGAACCTGGCCACCATCGGTGCCGAGGTGGCGGAACGCCCGCTCTCGCAGGCCGCCCATTCAGACGACGCGAAACGGGCCGCGGAGGACGCTCAGCAGGCCGCCCTGGCCCGCTATCGGGAGCTGCGCATCTACGTGGTCCGCGAAGGCGATGCCCCCGCCGTCGAGCAGCGGGTCCGGGGCGCCTTTCCCAACCTCACGCGCTTCGATCTGGCGGCCGCGGATCTGTGCCGCCCCGAGCTGCTCGTCGAGGCCGAGGGGATCCTGCGCTGCGAGGACTGAGGCGAAGCGCGGGGACGGCGGGGCGGTTGGCACGATGAGATCGAAGCTCGTCGCGGCCCTGCTGCGCCACCGTCTCGAGCGCCCGGCAGCCATCGCGATCCGCGAGGTCGGCGGCGAGCAGCCCGAACGAGCCTTCGACTGGGGTGCGCTCGGCGCGGCGGCGGCGGGGCTGGCGCGCCGGCTCGAGGCCGGGGGCCGCCGCGGCGCGTTGGTGGTCTGCGCGGGGAATCGTTTCGAAGCGGTCGCGGGCATCGTCGCCGGCTTGTGGGCCGGTCTTCGGGTGGCTCCGGTGGCGCCAGAGTCGACGGCCAGCGAGCTGCGCGGGCTGTGCGCCGGCATCGGTGCCGCCACGGCCATCGGCTCCCCCGAGACGCTCTCCGCACTGGAAGGGCACGTCGAGGAGGGAATTCCGGCGGGTGAGATCGCACCCGGAGCGGCGGAGCCCTTCGTGGAGCCGTCGGGCCGGGGTGAGGGCTCGCTCCTGCTGCGCAGCTCCGGCACCACGGGCGCGCCGAAGACCGTGCGACGCACGGCCGTCGCCCTCGACGCCGTGGGCGAGAGCTGCCGCATCGCGCTCGGGATGGACGAACGCGACGCGATGCTGCTCGCGATTCCGGCCTACCACTCCTACGGAATCGACATGGGCGTGCTCACGGGGATCGCGGCGGGCGCCCTGCTCGAGCTGCATGCCGGCTTCGATGTGAAAGGCGTGCGTGCATCGCTCGCCGAGCGGAGCATCAGCGTGTTTCCGGCGGTGCCCGTGATGCTCGATTCCCTGGCCCGTGGCGTGAGCGGACGGCTGCCCGCGCCCGCGCTCCGGCGCGTGATCTCGGCGGGGAGCCCGTTGGGGTCGGAGGTCGCCGAGCGCTTCGCCGCGGTCTTCGGCGTCCGCGTCGGTCAGATCTACGGCGCCTCGGAGTTCGGGTCCGTCGCCTACAACGACCCCGACGCCTGGGACGAGAGCCGCGGCGAGGTCTTCCGTCCCGCGTGCGTCGGACGGCCGTTCCCCGGCGTGCGGGTGCGGGTGCTCGAGGGGGACGACCCGCTGCGGGAGGTTCCGCCGGGCGCGGAAGGACAGATCGCCGTGGCCGCGCCGTCGATGCTCGCCGAGTATCTCGAGGACGGAGGCGAGCCGACCCGTGACGGCTTCCTGCTCACGGGCGATCTCGGCCGCATCGATTCGCAGGGGCGGCTCGACCTCACCGGACGGGTCAAGCTCATGATCGACGTGGGGGGCTTGAAGGTGAACCCGCTCGAGGTGGAGTCCGTGCTCGCGAGATACCCGGGCGTGCGCGAGGTGGTCGCCGTTCCGATCCCCTACAGCGCGACGGCGTCCCGCCTGAAGGCCATCATCATCCCCGAGCCGGGGGTCGTCCTCACCCGGGACGAGATCCGGCGCTTCGCGCGGGAGCACCTCATCCACTACAAGGTCCCCCGCAGCTTCGAGATCACGAGCGACGTGCCGCGCTCGCCCACGGGCAAGATCCTCCGGCAGCAGCTGCTGGCGGGGCTCGCCCGGTGAGTCACGTCCGCGGCGCGCCCTGCCGGCTGGCGGCGCTCGGTCTGCACACGCCCCTGGGCGAGAACACCCGGGAGACCTGGCCGCGGCTCGTGGCCGGCGACCGCTCGGGGCTCGTGCAGCGGGACGATCTGGTTCTCGGACAGAGCGGGTTCTACGGGGTGGCGCGGGGGACCCTGCCGGCGCTGCCCGCGTCGCTCGGGGAGTACGATTGCCGCAACAACCGGCTGGCCCTGTCGGCGCTCGACGCCATCCGCGGCGAGCTCGACGCGGCGCGCGACGCCTTCGGCCCCCATCGCATCGGGGTGGTCGTCGGCTCCAGCACGTCGGGCTTCTCGCAGGCCGAGGCGGCCTTTCGCGAGCGCGAGCGCACCGGCTCCCTGTCGGGCTCCTTCTCGCTCGCACAGATCGAGTTCGGCGGGCTCAGCGAGCTCGTGGCTCGTGCGGCGGGCGTCACGGGCCCGCGCTTCTCGCCCTCGACCGCCTGCTCGACGGGCGCCAAGGCGCTGCTCTCGGCCCGTAGCCTGCTCGAGCTGGGCTTTTGCGACGCGGTCGTCGCCGGTGCGGTGGACTCGCTGTGCCGTCTCACCGCGAACGGATTCGCCGCGTTGCACGCGGTGGCGAGCGGGCTCACGAACCCGATGAGCGTGAACCGGGACGGTCTCACCCTGGGCGAGGGCGCGGCGCTCTTCCTGGTGACCCGCGAGACCGGTGGCGTCCAGCTGCTGGGCGGAGGCGAATCCAGCGACGCGCACCACATGTCGGCGCCGGAGCCGGAGGGCCGGGGCGCGGAGGCCTGCATGCGCGCTGCCCTCGAAGACGCCGGACTCGCGCCCGAGCAGATCGCGTACCTGAACCTGCACGGCACCGGCACGCCCCAGAACGACTCCATGGAGAGCGCGGCGGTGGCGCGCGTCTTCCCCGCGGCGGTTCCCTGCAGCTCCACCAAGCCCCTGGTGGGGCACACCCTGGGTGCCTCGGGAGCCATCGAGGCAGCCTTCTGCTGGCTCGTCCTCGAACGCCGTGAGGCGTCCGGGGGCCGCCTGCTGCTGCCGCCCCACTGCTACGACGGCGCGCGGGATCCCGCGCTGGCGGCCATCGAGCTCGTCGCGCCGGACACCGCGGTCGAGGGCGCCGCACCGGCGGCGGTGATGAGCAACTCCTTCGGCTTCGGAGGCAGCAACTGCGCCCTCGTGCTCGGGGACCCCCGGTCGTGAAGCGGGTCGCCGTGGCACGCGTCGCCGGGTTCGCACCGGGGCTCTCGGAGGCGTCGGCGTGGCAGGCGTGGGCCCGGGCGCCCCGGGCGCTCGCCGGCGAGGTGACACCGGACATGGGCTTCCTGCCGGCCATGCAGCGCCGCCGCTGCGACGGTCTCAGCCGCATGATGCTCGCCGCCGCGAACGCGGTCTGCGACGAGGGCGAGCGCAGCGAGGTGGCCGCGGTGTTCGCCTCGCGACACGGCTCCTTCGGAACCACCGTCTCCATGCTCGAGGCGCTCGCTCGGGACGAGGCGCTCTCGCCCACCGCCTTCAGCCATTCGGTGCACAACACCCAGGTGGGACTCTTCTCGATCTGGGCCGGCAACCACCAGCCCGCGCAGTCCCTGGCGTCGCGCAATCGCACCTTCGAGCACGGCTTCCTCGAGGCCGTCGGCCTGCTCGACCGACAGCCGGGACGCCCCGTTCTCTTCGTGACCGGGGACGAGGCGCTGCCCGAGCCGGTCTCACATCTCTCGAGCGACCCGCATCCCCCGTACGCGGTGGCCCTGCTCTTGCGCGAGGCCAGTGCCGCCGGCACGCCGGTGGACTTCGACCTGTTGCCGGCCGGAGCGGACGACGTCACGCGTCTCGCGTGGCCCGCGGCGCTCGACTTCCTGCGCTGGTTCTGGAACGACGAGCCGGAGCTCCGTCTCGCCTCAGACGGACTGGCCTTCTCCTGGCGACGAAGCGGCTCCTGACGTCACCTCGGGCGCTCGGGCCACCGCGCCCGGCGCGTCGTCGTCCCAGAACGCGAAGAAGTTGAACCACTGGTGCGGCGCGAGCATCAGCTTCGCCTCGAGGCGACGAGCGAAGTCCTGAGCGTGCTCGCGCACCGCCTCCCGCCGGCGCGCACGGGGGATCTCGAGCTTCTCGCCCATCCGCTCGACGAAGATCTCGTAGCGCCCAGACCCGGCCCGGATCGAGGTCATCATCAGCACCGGGCAGCCGAGGGTGCCTGCCAGCAGGAAGGGACCTTCGGGGATCGAGGCGGTGCCACCCAGGAACTCGACCCGTGCGACGCGCGTGACCTCCAGCGGATGCACCCGGTCGGCCAGGATCGCGACCACCTCGCCCTTCTGGATGCACCGCCGGACCTCGAGCGCGTGCTGGACCGAGCCCGGCTGGATCGGGATCACCCGGGGCGGTGGACGCCCTTCGACGTTCGCTCCCGGGAGCTGTCGCAGCATGGCGTTGATCCGCTCGGCGTGCTCGATGTACATGAGCACGTGCACGGCGATGGGCGAGCGGTGGTGTGCGAGCAGCCGCATGGAATCGAAGTTGCCCAGGTGCGAGCCCAGGAAGATGGCGCCGCGGCCTTCGGCGGCCACCCGGTCCAGCTCCTCCGAGCCGTGGACCGTGATCGAGAAGTCGTCGGGACCCCCGAGCCAGAAGCCCACGCGGTCGAGCACCATTGCGCCGAACTCGTAGATGTGGCGGTAGACGTCGCGCCAGCCCGGCCGGTGTCCCAGGGCCCGCGCGCCTTCCGGCGACGCGTACAGCCGCTCCAGGTAGTCACGCGACGCCCGGCGCTCGGCGCGGCCGAAGACGAAGAAGTAGCTGACGATCGGGATCAGCAGCAGCCGGGCGAGGGGCCGGCCGAGGCTGCGGTACACCCACACGATGATGCGGATGCCGAGGCTCGATCCGCGCTCCCGCTTCTCGTGCCAGCTCGCGCCCTCGCTCACGGCGCCACGGACCGTCCCCGCAGCCTGCGGCGGACGAGCCGGGGGATGCGCAGCAGCATTCCGAGGAAGAGCCGCGTGTAGCGCAGGCTCAGCCGGACGTTGTCGCGCACCATGCGGAAGTGCGACACGCCCTCCTCGAAGTAGCGAATGTGGGTCGGAACGTTGACGATCGGCACGTCCGCCCAGCTGAGTCGCACGGTGAGCTCCGGGTCGAAGTCCATGAAGTCGCCGCACGCAGCCCGGTCGAGGATCCGCACCGTCTCGCGGAGGGGGACGCAGCGCATGCCGCACAGGGGATCGTGGACGTCGAAGGACCAGGTGTCCACCCACACCCAGAAGCGCGAGACGAGGCGTCCGTAGAGGCGGCTGCGGGGGGCCGATGCGTCGAAGATCGGGTCGCCCAGGACGAGGGCCGTCGGGTGCGCGCGGCTCGCCTGCAGCAGGCGCGGGGCCTCGGCGGGGTCGTGCTGCCCATCGGCGTCGAGCTGCAGGGCGTGGGTGAAGCCTCGGTCGTGGGCCCAGCGGTAGCCCGTCTTGAGCGCGGCGCCCCGACCGCCGTTGCGGGTGCGGGTACGGACCTCGACGAAGGGAAACGCGTCGCACGCCTGGCGCAGGGCCTTGCGGGTGGGCTCGGCGCTGCCGTCGTCTACGATCAGGCAGGGCAGCCGCATGGGCGCGAGCCCGGAGACCACGTCGTAGATGGTGTCCGGATGGTCGTAGATGGTGATGAGCAGGCAGGGATTCAACGGGTTCCTCAGTGCCAGGGCGACCAGCTCGACGTGCGCAGCAGCCGGCTCTGCCAGCGGTCCCGCACGGCGAGCGCGTCGTGCATCCACATGCCGGGCTGCTTGAAGCGCGCGGGCACCTCGTGGGTCAGCAGTCCCAGCAGCCCGCGCGTGGACGTGATCCGTTGCCACAGGACGATCTCCCGGCGCTGGTGGCTCCCGAAGCGGCTACGAAAGCTGCCTTCGATCCGCAACATGGCGCCGCCCTCGTCGTTCCGCGCCTGCATCTCCCGGGCGTAGTGCGAGCCCGCGGCCTCGACGTAGCGCTCGGTGCCGCCGGGGTAGGGCCACACGGTGTCCTCCATGAAGAGTGAGAGCGGGTGCTCTCGCCCGTCGCACGGGACGTCCGCAAGCTCGATCTGCTGGAGCGGCGACCAGGGCAGGGGCACCAGCATCTTGGCCCGCACGTCGTATCGCAGATCGTCCAGGGAGACCGTCCAGTCCCGCAGGTCCCCCGCCTCGATCCGGTCTGCGAGGCGGTCCCAGGCGCGGCCGTCGCGCAGGGCGGTGAGGGTCACGACGTGGTACGAGGGGCCGGTGCCCACCGCGTGGTGCAGGAAGTAGAGCAGCCGGGCGTCGTCTCCCGAGGCCAGGGCCGGCAGGAAGCGCTCGCGGTAGCTCCGCTCGAAGTCGTCCGCGCGCGCACCCCTCAGCTCGTGGACCTCGTGGAGCAGCAGCAAGTCCGACCTCCCGCGGCGCCGTCGGCCGGCGCCGACCCATTGCAGCATGGCCGCGGCGGGGCGCCAAGGCGGTCGCTCGTGGGACGATCCGATTGACAAACTGTCATTGCTGACAAATAATCATCGGCCCATGAGCCCCGAGTGGTCCGCAGAAGTCCCCCCGCTGCCGGAGGTCGCCGGTGCGGAGGCGGCTCCGCCCGACCGGCGCCAGCGCCGCAAGGCCGAGACGCGCCAGCGGCTGCTCGATGCGGCCACGCGTCTGTTCGCCGAGCGGGGCTTCGAGGCCACCCGACCCCAGGACATCGCCCGCGCGGCCGACGTGGCGATCGGCACCTTCTACCTGCATTTCGGCGATCGCCGCGAGGCCTTCGCGGCGTTCACCGACCGCGCCGCCGAGGAGCTGATGGAGCACGCGCGCGAGCGGGTGCGCGACGGTGACTCCTTCGAGTCTCGATTGCGCGGCTACCTCGGCGCGCTCCTCGACTTCCTGCAGGAGAAGCCCGGGGTGGTCCGCGCGGCCTTCGCCGACGAGGCCGTGATCGGCGCCAGCGCTTCCGGTGCGCATGCCAGGGGCCTGCGCGAGCGCCTCGCAAGCGGTCTCGCGCGCAGCCTCGAGCGCGGTGTCGAGCGGGGCGAGGTGCACGGCGATTGCGATCCGCTGCTGGTGGCCCACGCCCTGGTGGGGCTGATCCAGCACGCGCTCGTGCACGCCAGCCAGCGCGCGCTCCCCCGCGAAGCGGTCGTGGACCAGATCACGCGCCTGTGCGCGCGCGCCGTCGTTGCCGGGGATCGCCGCGGATTCGCCGCGAACCCATCGCCCGAGGAGGCTTCCGAATGAGCACGCAGCTCGCCTACACCGCCGAGGAGCTGTGCCGGTCGCACGACTACGCGCGACCCCACGTGATCGCCGGCCATCGCCTGCACGGGGGCTTCGACGAGTCGGGTCGCTACCTGCCCCCGCGGTCCCTGGTCCGCGGCCCGGCGATCGACGCCTGGACCGAGGCCCTCCGCGCCCGGGGCGGGGACCTGCTCGATGCCGATTCCTCGTTGCTGGGAGGCGTCCGCTACCCCAACGAAGCGCAGCAGAAGCTGCTGCTCCAGGAGGGGCTGGGGCAGACCTTCTGGAACAATCTCACCATCACCGGGATGATCGAGGCCCGAGGCCGCCTGCTGGCGGAGATCACGTTCCCCGACTTCCAGAAGATCGTGGTCGAGGACGTCTCCGAGATGGGGATCGGCCATCTGGGCAAGGGACTCCTGTGGGCGCACGGCGTCGATGAAGGCGGCGAGCCCGCCCGGGGCATCGGGGGCCACGACGTGATGTGGTTCGCGCTACGGGACCTGGCGTTCGGGGACACGGACTTCCCCGAGCCGGTGGTGCCCGAGCGCATCGGCCGGCCCGAGGCCGCCCGTCCGGAGATGCCGCAGATCCCGCCGCCCTACGAGCAGACGATCATGTTCCTGATGAACCTGCTGTTGATCGAGTTCCGCGCCGAGATCGGCTTCTCGTTCAGCGAGCGGCTCCTGCGCGATCCCGAGCTCTTCGTGGATCGGCGGGAGCAGGCCGAGGAGGCCGCGGTCGTGGTCGGTCGCATCCGCAGCGACGAGGAGATCCACGTGCGCTCGCTGCGCCTCTACCTCGGCGAGCTGCGCGACGTCCACTTCCGGACGGTGGACGGCGGTCGGATCGCGGGACGGGAGCTCATCGACGGTGCCTGGAAGCGCATCGTCCACTGGGCGACGGTCGAGCAGCCGAAGCTCGCCGCGGCGGAGAGCCGGCGGCTGCTGACCGAGCGCATCCTCCGGCACCCGGACGGGGAGCGCATCCTGGAGCGCTTCCTCGCGCTCGAGGACGCTGCCTGACGCCGGCGAGTCCGCCGCCCTTCGACCCGGGTCCACGACTCGTTCGCGACTCCCTCGACTCCGCTGACGCCACGGTGTCAGCAGCCCGGGGGTAGGCTTCGGGGCGTGTGGTCCGATCGGCACGTCGCAGATGGCGAGCAACGGGTACCATGGGGCTCCCGATCCATCCTCGGTGGTGGGCCTCGGTCCGCCCACTCCCAGCAGGCAGGTCCCCCTTCCATGCGGCGCGCCGATCGGCTCTTCCAGCTCGTGCAGGTGCTGCGTTCGCGTCGCTTCGCGACGGGACAGCAGATCGCCGACGAGCTGGGTGTCTCCAAACGCACGGTCTATCGCGACATCGCGGACCTGCAGGGATCCGGCGTCCCCATCCAGGGCGAAGCGGGCGTCGGATACCGGATCGATCGGGGCTTCGAGCTGCCGCCGCTCACCTTCAACTCCCAGGAGATCGAGAGCCTCGTGCTCGGGGCGCGCATCGTCGCGTCCTGGGGCGACGCGGCCCTCGCCGATGCCGTGCGCAGCGCCATGACGAAGATCGAGGCCGTGCTGCCCGAGCCGCTGCGTCGCGTGCTCCTGGAGACGGCGCTCTTCGCTCCGGGCCGGCCGAGCACCGCCGCGATGACCGCCGAGCTGGCGGTGCTGCGGCGCGCCGTCGGCGAGCATCGCCCCGTGCGCTTCGGCTACACCCGGGCCGACGGCGCCGAGAGCCAGCGCACCGTACGGCCGCTGGCGCTCTACTTCTGGGGCACCAAGTGGACCCTCGCGGCCTGGTGCGAGTTTCGCGGCGACTACCGGAGCTTCCGGCCGGATCGCATGCGCGACGTGCTGGTCCTGGAGGACGTCTTCGACGGCAGCGACGGCATCCACCTGGCGGGCTATCTCGAGAGTGTCGAGCGCCGGGCGCGAGAGCGCGGGGACTGGGACTGAGCGGTCGCCGGAAGCGCGAGAGCGGTCAGAGCCCCCGGTAGGCCGCGTCCACCAGGGCGCGCGCCCGCGGATCCACCAGCCACGCGCCCATGTGCATGTGGTTCATCACGTAGCCCAGCCCGAGCCGCGCCTCGGGATCGCAGTAGCCCAGGGACCCGCCGGCGCCGGCGTGGTTGAAGGCTCTCGGGTTCGGGCCGCAGGGCTCGCTGTCCGGCGCCAGCATGAAGCCACAGGCGATCTTGGTCTTCAGGGGCAGCACCGCGTCGTCTCCCTCCGCCTGGCACTCGCGCGCGGCGTCGCGGGTGTGCGGGGAGAGCAGGCGGCCGGCGGCGAGCTCGCCGTAGATGCGCGCGAGCGCGGCCGCCGAGGCGTGGCCGTTGGCGGCGGGGATCTCCGCGGCCCGCCAGGCCCGGGAGTTGGCGACGCCGTCGCCGAGGAGCGGCGGGTTGTTGAACGCCTTGGCGGTCATGCCCTCGGGATTCTGGATCATCTCGAGGAACAGGTTCGGACCGTCGCCCATGGAGATCGGGCCCTGCACGAGGGGGGCCACGCGCGCGTCCAGCTCGGGGCCGAAGCCGATGAAGAAGTCCGCGCCCAGGGGCTCGGCGACCTCCTTCGCGAAGAAGCTGCCGAGCGAAAGGCCCGTGACGCGGCGGACGACCTCGCCCAGAAGCCACCCGAACGTGACCGCGTGGTAGCCGTGCTTCGTGCCCGGATCCCACCAGGTCTCCTCGGCGGCCAGGGCGTCGGTCATGCGGTGCCAGTCGAAGAGGGCCTCCTGGGGAAGCGGCTGGCGAATGGCGGGGAGACCCGCCTGGTGGCTGATGAGCTGCCGCAGGGTGATCGAGCCCTTTCCGGCCTGGGCGAACTCGGGCCAGTAGTGCGCGACCGTCTCGTCGAGGTCGAGCCGCCCCTCGTCCACGAGCCGGTGGACGCACAGCGCCGTCATCCCCTTGGTGGTGGAGAAGACGTTGACCAGGGTGTCCCGCTGCCACGGCTGGCTGCGTCCCCCGTCCCGGAAGCCACCCCAGAGGTCGACCACGACCTCGCCGTCGTGCACCACCGAGCAGGCCGCGCCGATCTCCGCGCCGCTGGCGAAGGCCGCCTCGAAGGTCTCGCGCACGGCGCCGAAGCGCGGGTCGCAGTGGCCGTGGACGGGGGTCTCGCTCGACATGTGGGGTCTCCTGGAGGCGCTCGCCGGAGGCACCGGCGGCGAGCCTGGAGCTTATCAGCGATCCGGGGGCCGCCGGCGCATTTCGTCGCCCAGGAGCTCGAACTCCTCCCCTCGTGGGGAGGTGCTTCGCCAGGCGAGCCCGATGGTGCGGTGGGGGACCGGCTTGCGGAAGGGTCGGGTGACCAGCTCCGGGCTGCCCCGCAGCTCGACCTCGACGGCGGACTCGGGCAGCAGGGTGATGCTGGCCCGGGACGGCGTCATCGAGAAGATCTTCTCGGAGCCCCAGGTCGAGGGAGACCCCTACGAGGTATCGGACGCGGACACGATGCTCCGCTACCTCGACCCCGAGGCCCGGCCGGTCCCCCAGATCAGCCTCTTCACGCGGAGCGGCTGCCGGCACTGCGAGCTGGCCGCCTATTTTGGGGGCCGAGGGCTCTTTCGGGGGCTGAGGGCTCTCTTGGGGGCTGAGGGCTCTCTTGGGGGCTGAGGGCTCTCTTGGGGGCTGAGGGCTCTCTTGGGGGCTGAGGGCTCTCTTGGGGGCTGAGGGCTCTCTTGGGGGCTGAGGGCTCTCTTGGGGGCTGAGGGCTCTCTTGGGGGCTGAGGGCTCTCTTGGGGGCTGAGGGCTCTCTTCGGGGCTGAGGGCTCCGCAGCCCTCACGCCAGCCCGCGGCCGGTCCTTGCCGCGGGCCTACCCGCGCAGGTAGGCGTCGGCGAGGCCGTCGAGCACCTCGAAGAACTCCTTCGCGGTCTCGCGGATCACGTCGGCCACCGGACGCACGGAATCGATGCGTCCGGCTACCTGCCCGGTGAGGGCGATGGCCGCGTTCATGTCGCCACCGAAGTAGAGGTCCATGGCGCGACCGAACTCACCCATGACGTTCTGCTCGGCGTACTCGAGAGACTCGCTGCGCTCGGTGCGCAGAGCCCGCAGGCCGGGGCCGAAGCGGCGGTTCAGGAAGATGGTGTCGGTCTCCTCGGCGGCGACGATGGCGTTCTTCCAGTTCTCGTGAACCGGCGACTCCGCCGAGGACACCATGCGCGTTCCCATCTGCACGCCCTCGGCGCCCAGGGCGAACGCCGCCGCCATGGTGGCGCCGTCGAGCATGCCGCCGGCGGCGATGATGGGGACGCCGACCTTCGACCGGACGAGGGGCAGCAGCACCATGCTCGAGACGTCCCGGGGGTTCTTGAAGCCGCCCCCCTCGCCGCCCTCGACGATCAGCCCGTCGACCCCGGCCTCCACCGCCTTGAGGGCCCCCTTCAGGGTCGGCACCACGTGGAAGACCGTCAGGCCCGCCGCCTTGAGCGACGCGGTGTACTTCGTCGGGCTGCCCGCGGAGGTGGTGACGAAACGCACCCCCTGCTCGATCACGAAGTCGACGATGTTCGGATCCCGCACGAACGCCTGGGCGATGTTCACGCCGAAGGGCCGGTCGGTCAGGTCCTTCATCTTGCGGATTTCCTGCTTCACCACGTCGAGCTCGCCCGAAGAGGTCTCGATGATGCCGAGGGCGCCGGCGTTGGAGACCGCCGACGCGAGCTGGGAGCGTGCGATCCAGCCCATCGGCGCCTGGACGATGGGGAACTCGACGCCGAGCATCCTGGTGACGCGATTGTCGAAGCGCATGCGGTGGCCTCCTGGAGGCCCGCAGCTTAGCGATCGTGCGTCCCCGGGATAGACTGCCCCGCCATGACGCTCCGGTCCGCCTCGTCCGACGCGCCCCGGCCCGGCGAGCTGATCGCCCGGGCGAGGCGACAGCGGGAGCGCGCGCTGGGCTCGGGAGATCTGCAGCCGATCGCGACCGAGCGGTGCCTCGTGGAGGACGGCGGGGTGCCCTTCTCGGTCCGGGTGCTGCGCGGGCTCGATCGCAAGCCCCGGCGCGCCCGCGCGTCGGACCCGCCGGGGCGCGATCCCTTCCTGCCGCCCTACGAGGACGACCTCTTCGTGGCGGACGTCTCGGCGTCCCACGCCGTGCTGCTCAACAAGTACCCGGTCGTCGAAGACCACCTGCTGGTGGTGACCCGCCGCTTCGAGCCCCAGCAGGCCCGGCTCACCCGCGAGGACTTCGCGGCGCTCTGCGCGTGCATGCGGCAGATCGACGGGCTGGGCTTCTACAACGCCGGCCCCGCGGCCGGCGCGAGCCAGTCCCACAAGCACCTGCAGCTCGTTCCCCTGCCGTTCGGCGCCGCCGCCACCGCGGGTCCCGCGCCGGGCCTGCCCACCGAGCCGCTCTTCGCGTCCGACGCCTCGGACTTCGTCTTCGGACAGGTCGCGCTGGAGAGCGCGGCGCCAGGGGGCGATGCGCCGGAAGGAGCTGGCGACGCGCTGCACGCGGCCTACCGCCGGCTGCTGGAAGAGCTGTCCCTGGAGGTGGGAGCCGAGACCCGTCCCTACAACCTGCTGGTCACGCGCCGCCGCATGCTCGTGGTGCCGCGCAGCCGCGACCGCTGGCAGGGGATCTCGGTGAACGCCATGGGGTTCGCCGGGTCCCTGCTGGTGCGCGACGACGACGCGCTGGCGCGCCTGCGCGCCGTGGGCCCGCGACGGCTGCTGGCAGCCGTCGGCGAGGTGCCCGGCGGGCCTACTCGGTCATCTCCTTGATTCGGCTCTGCACCTGCAGGGCCTCGGGGCTGGGCGGTCCCGCCGCCTGCATGGCCATGATCTTGCTCATGTCCCCCTCGACCTGGATCTGACCGCTCATGAAGGCCTGCATGGAGGCCTGCGGGTCCTGCTCGATGAACATCTTGTGGGCGATGTCGTAGGGGACGGTCAATTTCGTCGGCGCGTCGGCGGCCAGGCCCTTCAGGAAGCGACCGCCCGACATCTTGGCCTCGATGTCTCCCCCGGGCCCGTTCTTGACGACCAGGTTGATGACGAGATCCTGGATCATCGCCGGAACCGGCGGGTCGATCTCGGCGCGAATCCGCTCGGCCTCCTCGAACCAGCCGTCGGACAGGAATTGGTGTGCCATGGCTCCTCCCGGGTCGCCGATCCGTAGGGGGGTCGGCGGGCGCTCAATTGGATCCGAAGCGCCGCGGGATTGCAAGACCCCGCTCCCGGCCCGCCGCCGCTGCTAGTGTCCTGAGTCAGAAGTTCGCCGGCATTCGGCCGCCCGTGCGGCCCGCCGGCTGCGTTGCGCTCCCGTCACCGTAGCTCGGCTATGCCTCGGTCGCGCGCCTTGTCGGCGGGCCGCACGGGCGGCCTCGGTGCGATCGAGACGAGCCGCCATCGAGCGGATCCGACGCCGAACTTCTGACTCAGGACACTAGTCGGCGAGCTCGGGGCGGTCGCGGAAGTGCGCCAGGGCTTCGGGGTTGGCGAGCGCCTCGGCGTTCTTCACCGGGCGACCGTGCACGAGGTCGCGCACCGCCAGCTCGGTGATCTTGCCGCTGCGGGTGCGGGGCAGGTCCGGCACCGCCAGGACCCGGGCCGGGACGTGCCGGGGCGAGGCCTTCTCGCGGATGGCCGTGCGGATGCGACGGGTGAGGTCGTCGTCCAGGGCGACATCCGGTCGCAGCACCACGAACAGGACCACGCGCACGTCGTCCTGCCAGTCCTGTCCCACGGCGAGCGCCTCCACGACCTCGTCGAGGCTCTCCACGGCCCGGTAGATCTCCGACGTGCCGATGCGCACGCCGCCCGGGTTCAGGACCGCGTCCGAGCGGCCGGTGATCACGTAGCCGCCGTGCTCGGTCTCGCGGATCCAGTCTCCGTGGTGCCACACGCCGGGGTAGCGCTCGAAGTAGGCCGCGCGATAGCGCTCGCCGCCGGGGTCGTTCCAGAAGCCCACGGGCATGGAAGGGAAGGGCGCCGTGCACACCAGCTCGCCCGGCTCGCCGTGCAGCGGCCGTCCGGCGTCATCGAAGACCTCGACGCGCATCCCGAGCGCCGGTCGCTGGATCTCGCCGCGCCACACCGGCGACGTGGGGTCGCCCGCCACGAAGCAGGCGACGATGTCCGTGCCGCCGGAGATCGAGGCCAGGTGGAGATCCGACCCGATGCTGCGGTAGACGAAGTCGAAGCCCTCGGGCGACAGGGGCGACCCGGTGGAGAGCAGCGTCCGCACGCCGTCGAGGGAGCACTGCTCCCGGGGAACCACACCGCTCTTCGCCACCGCGTCGAGGAACTTCGCCGACGTGCCGAAGACCGTCACCCCCTCCTCGTCGGCCAGGCGGAAGAGCGCGCCGGGATCCGGATGCGAGGGCATGCCGTCGTAGAGCAGCAGGCTCGCCTCCGAGGCGAGCCCCGACACCAGCCAGTTCCACATCATCCAGCCGCAGGTGGTGAAGTAGAAGAGCCGGTCGCCGGCGCCCAGGTCGACGTGCAGGCGATGCTCCTTCAGGTGCTGCAGCAGGGTGCCGCCCGCACCGTGCACGATGCACTTGGGCTTCCCGGTGGTCCCGGAGGAGTAGAGGACGTACAGCGGGTGGTCGAAGGGAAGCCTCGCGAACGCGATCTCGGTGGCGCCCGCGTGGGGCGCCAGGAAGTCCGACCAGGCCACACCGTTCGGGATCTCGGAGGCGTCCGCGGCGTCCGAGAGATTCGGCACGACCACGCAGCGCTCCACGGAGGGGATCTCGGCCAGGATCTCCGGCAGGCGTCGCCCGCTCCCAAAGCGTCGGCCGCCGTAGGGGTAGCCGTCGGTGCCGAAGAGCACCCGCGGCTCGATCTGCCCGAAGCGGTCGACGACCCCCGCCGATCCGAAGTCCGGCGAGCAGGAGGACCAGATGGCGCCGAGGCTGGTGGCCGCCAGCATGGCGACGATCGCCTCGGGCACGTTCGGCAGCAGCCCCGCCACCCGGTCCCCGGGACCGACGCCCGCCTCGCGCAGGGCGGCCGCGGTCCGGGCCACCTGCCGGTAGAGGGCGTCCCAGCCGAGGCTGCGGCGTTCTCCGGACTCGTTGCGGAAGACCAGGGCCACTCCGTCGTCCCGCCGGCGAAGCAGGTTCTCGGCGAAGTTGAGCCGGGCGTCGGGAAACCAGCGCGCGCCGGGCATGCGCTCGCCGTGCTCCAGGACCCGGTCGCCCCGCTCGCCGGCGATCACGCCGCAGAAGTCCCAGACCAGGCTCCAGAACGCGGCGGGCTCCTCCACCGACCAGGCGTGCAGGGCGGGATAGTCGTCGAGGCGACGGCCGCTCCGTGCCTCGGCGGCGCGGCGGAAGCGGGTGAGCCGGGCGCCGGCGACGCGCTCGGCGGACGGTCGCCAGAGCGGGGTCTCGCTCACAGCAGCATCCCCGCCACGCAGCCGGTCATCATGGTGGCCAGGGTACCGCCGACGATGGAGCGGATGCCGAGCTGCGCCACGTCGTGGCGCCTCTCCGGCGCCATGCCCCCCAGACCGCCCAGCAGGATCGCAAGGGAGCCGAAGTTCGCGAAGCCGCAGAGCGCATACGAGGCGATCACCGCGGCCCGCTGGCCGATGGCGCCGTCGGCGATCGCGCTTCCCAGCTCCTGGTAGGCGATGAACTCGTTGAGGATCGTCTTCATGCCCAGCATGGCGCCCACCTTCGGCGCGTCCTCCCACGGAATGCCCATCAGCCAGGCCAGCGGCGCCAGGGCCACCCCGAGCACCCGCTGCAGGGTGAGATCCGGCACGCCCACCCAGCCGCCCACCGTCGCCAGCAGGTCGTTTCCCAGGGCGATCAGCGCCACGAACGCCACCAGCATCGTGCCCACGTAGGCGGCCAGCCGCAATCCGTTGAGCGCCCCCGTGGCGGCGGCGTCGATCACGTTGACCGAGTCCATCTCGATGCGGCTCTTCGGTCCCCTGGGCGGTCGACCGGCTGCCCGCTCTCCGGCACCATCACCTTGGCGATCGAGCAGCCCCGCCGGGGCGGAGAGCAGGCTCGCCGTGACCAGGTGCCCGGCGAAGTCCCCGCCGCCGAGGAGGCTCACGTAGGAGAGCAGCACCGACCCGGCCACCGTCGCCATTCCCAGGGTCATCAGGCTGAAGAGCTCGGAACGGGTCATGGCCGCCAGGTACGGCTTCACCACGAGACCCGACTCGATCATGCCCACGAAGATGTTCGCCACCGCGGCCAGGCTCTCGGCGCCCGAGAGCCGCATCGTCCGGGCCAACGCCCAGGCCATGGCGTCCACCACCCGCTGCACCAGGCCCAGGTGATAGAGCACGGCGAAGAACGATCCCATGAAGATGATCACGGGCAGCACGTTCAGGGCGAACGAGAAGCCCGTATCCATCAGGGGACCGAAGACGAAGCGGGTTCCGGCGTCGGTGTAGTGGAGGAAGCGTTCGACGACGCCGTTCACCGCCCCGAAGAAGCCGTGCCCGAACGGGCTGCGCAGCAGCAGCAGGCCGAGCGCGAGCTGCACGCCGACGCCCCAGGCCACCGTGCGGCCCGGAAAGGCGCGGCGGTCCGAAGACGCGAGCCACGCGAGGCCGATCATGCACGCGAAGCCCAGCGCCGAGACGAGCCGCAGCCCCGGATCGGTCACGCGTCCTCCAGGTGCGTCACGAGCTCGCGGGTGGCCGCCTCGGGGTCGTCCGCGCCGACCACCGCCGCGATCACCGCCGCTCCGGCCGCGCCCGCAGCCATCACGGAATCGATGCGCCGCGCATCGATTCCCCCGATCGCCACCACGGGCCGGGGGGACACGATGGACACGATCTCTGCGAGCCGGTCCAGGCCGCGAGCCTCGTATCCCGTCTCCTTCGACGCCGTGGCGAAGAGCGGGCCGAAGGCCACGTAGTCCACGTCCTCGTCACAGGCCGCCCGGGCCTGGGCGACGTCGTGGGTGGAGCGTCCGACGGCGAGCTGCGCCCGCACGGCCGCCGGCAGGGCCCGGGGCGGCAGGTCGGTCTGGCCCAGGTGGACGGCGTCCGCCCGGCAGGCCAGGGCCAGGTCGAAGCGGTCGTTCACCACGAAGCGCGCGCCGTGGGCGTCGCACAGCGCGCGGATGGCGCGGCCCCACGCCAACGCGCACGCGTCCGTGGCGTGCTTCGCCCGCAGCTGCACGACGGCCGCCCCGCCCGCGCAGGCCAGGCGCGCCTGCTCCACCGGGTCGCGCCCCCAGCGCGGATCGTCGTCGGCCAGCACGTGCAGGCCGTGGAAGGCGGCGCCCCGCGGCGTGCTTCCGTGCGGCGCGCGCGTCGCCCGTGCGGTCAAGGGCGCGCCCGGGTCGGCACGGCGATGTCGAGCTCGCCGATCTTCTTGCGCAGGGTGTTGCGGTTGATGCCCAGCAGGGCGGCGGCGCGGATCTGGTTCCCCTCGGTGCGCGCCAGCACCGCCTCGAGCAGCGGCCGCTCCACGCGCTCGAGAATGGTGCGGTACACCTCGCTCGGCTCCGGGGCCGAGAGCGCCTCCTCCACTTCCTGCACCACGAGCTCGGCCAGGCCCAGGGGCACGCCGCCGTCGTCCCGGTGCCGGGCCGTCAGGAAGGCGAAGTCGTCGGGGGTGAGGACGCCCCCGGTGTGCAGGACGAGGGCGCGCTTGATGGCGTTCTCGAGCTCGCGCACGTTGCCCGGCCAGTCGTGCTCCGACAGCCGTCGCAGGGTCGCCTCCGCCAGGTCCGTCGGACCCTCGGAGAGCTCTCCGGCGTAGCGGCTCACGAAGGTGCGGGCCAGCAGCGGGATGTCCTCGGGCCGGTCCCGCAACGGCGGCATGTGGATGGGCACCACCCGCAGGCGGTAGAGGAGGTCCTCACGGAAGCGTCCGCGCCGCACCTCCTCGGCGAGATCGCGGTGGGTGGCGGCGATGATGCGCACGTCCACGTGCACCACGTCGCGGCCGCCGACGGAGGTCACCTCGCCGTTCTGCAGCACCCGCAGGAGCTTCGCCTGCAGCTCGATGGGCATGTCGCCGATCTCGTCCAGGAACAGGGTGCCGCCGGAGGCCTCGCGGAAACGCCCCGCACGCGCTTCCACGGCACCCGTGAAGGCGCCACGCTCGTGGCCGAAGAGCTCGCTCTCGAGCAGCTCCCGCGGAATCGCCGCGGCGTTCACCACCACGAAGCGCGCGCTCGCCCGCGGGCTCGCCGCGTGGATCGCGTTCGCGACCAGCTCCTTGCCCGTCCCGCTCTCGCCGGTGATGAGCACCGGCACGTTGCGAAGCGCCACCTTGCCGATCGTCTTGAAGATCTCGAGCAGCACGGGGCTGCGGCCGACCAGCCGTTCTCCCCCGGCGTCATCGAGCGGCCCACCTCGCGCCGCAGCTCGCGCACCTCTTCGTGCAGGGTGCGCGTGCGCAGGGCCTTCTCGGCCAGGGTGGTGGCCGCGGCCAGGGAGAAGGGCTTCACCAGGTAGTCGAGGGCGCCGCGCTTCATCGCCTCGACGGCGTTCTCCATGGTGTTCTGGGCGGTGATGATGACGGCCGCCGTGTCCACTCCCAGGGCGTCGATGCGCTCGAGGAGGTCGAGGCCGCTGGGGCCGGGCATGCGGATGTCGAGGAAGGCGAGGTCGTAGCGTCCGCTCGCCAGGGCCTCGAGCGCTGCGTCGCCGCTGTCCACCTCGTCCACCTGGTGGCCGGCGGCCTCGAGCGCCTCGCGCAGCACGAAGCGGATCGACTCCTCGTCGTCGGCGACCAGGATGCGGGCCCGTTGGGTCTGCTCGTTCATGCTTCTCTCGCTTCCGTTTTCGCTCGTACGCGCGCGGGACGCCGCGGCGTTCAGGCCTTGGTTCGGAGGGGCAGGGAGACGCGCACCGTCGTGCCGTGGCCCAGACGGCTGCGCACGTCCAGGGTGCCGCCGTGCTCGGACGCCCAGTGTCTCGCGACGGCCAGGCCGAGCCCGGTGCCCTTCTGCTTGGTGGTGAAGAACGGGGTCGCCAGCCGCTTCACGTCGTCTGGCGAGATGCCGGGTCCGTCGTCGCAGAACTCGATGACGACCGCCGGCAGCAGTCGGCCGTCGACGCCCGGGAGTCGGTGATCCACCGAGACGCGGGTCCTCACCACGAGCGTGCCTCCCTCGCTCCCCATGGCCTGCAGGGCGTTGCGGGCGAGATTCAGGAAGATCTGGGTGAGCCGGCTCTCGTCCGCCATCAGCTCGGGAATGGAGGGATCGTAGACCCGCTCGATGTGGACCTTCTCCGCCAGGGGCTCGGCGGCGACGAGCTCCAGCACCTGGTCGAGCACCCGGTGCAGGTTCGCGAGCTTGCGGTCGAGCTGCTCGCCTTTGGCGAACACCATCAGCTCGTCCACCAGCGCGCTGATGCGGTCCACCTCGCGCACGATCAGTCCCGCGGTGCGTCGCGTGCGATCGTCCTCGGCCCGCTGCTCGATCAGCTCCGCGGCGCCGCGGATGCCGCTCAGCGGGTTCTTGACCTCGTGCGCGATGCCCGCGGCGATGTGCCCGTAGGAGGCGAGCTTCTCGCGCTGGGTCGATGCGTCGCGCAGGGAGTTCTGGATCGTTCGATCCCGCAGCACGATGACGACGCCCCCGGGCGTTCCGCCGTCGTCGAACAGCGGAGCCACCGCCGCGTCGGCCACCAGGGGCTCGGAGAAGCGTCGCTCGATGGGCACCTCGTCGGCGATCGCCGAGCGGCCCGTCTCGCGCACCGATCGGGTGATGGCGCTGATCGGATGCGTCGCGCCCAGCAGGTCGTCGAAGGGGCTGCCGGCGGCGCTGGCGGTGGACGCCCCCAGGATCCGGCTCGCCTCGGCGTTGAGGATCTCCACGCGGCCCTCGCCGTCGATCACCACGACCCCGTCCAGGACCGCATCGAGAATCGTGCCGAGGGGTCGGGCCAAGGTCGGTCGCTCCGGGCGAGGGTGGGCGCGCGGGATGTGGCGCGGCGTCGTCGCGAAGGAAGCCCGGGTGTGGTCGGGGGCCCGGAAGGTGGAAATGCCCAGAAAATAGGCACTCTAGCGGGCCCGGGAGGGGCCGCCAACGCGCTGGAGCGGCCGCGCGGGAGGGCGGGACTGCGGTACGTTTCGCCGCCATGCGCACGGGATTGAGCGTCTCGGAGGCCCGGGAGGCCATTCTCCAGGCCACTCCGGTCCTGGGCGCCGAGACCGTCGCGACCCGCGACGCCCACGGCCGGGTGCTCGCGGAGGCGGTGGATTCGGACCGCACCCTGCCGCCGGCCGACTGCTCGGCCATGGACGGATATGCGGTCCGCCGGCTGGATCTGGCGGGCGCCTCGGCGGACCGTCCCGTGGTGCTGCCCGTCGCGTTCTCGGTGGCCGCCGGCGACCGGCCCGGCCGCTCCCTGGGCGCCGGCGAATCGGCCCGGATCTTCACGGGCGCGCCGGTCCCGGCCGGCGCCGACGCGGTGGTTCGTCAGGAGGACACCGAGCCGGACGGGGCCGGAGGCGTCCGCTTCCGGGTCGTGCCCGCGCCCCGGGAGCACGTACGTGACGCCGGCGAGGACCTGCGCGCGGGCGACCGGGTGCTGGAGGCCGGCACGACCCTGCGGGCGGCACACCTGGGCCTGCTCGCGAGCCTGGGGCGCAGCGTCGTCGCGGTCCACCAGCAGCCGCGGGTCGCCATCCTGTCGGGGGGCGACGAGCTCGTGGAGCCCGAC
The DNA here is from genome assembly GCA_963822965.1 of uncultured delta proteobacterium. Classification (GTDB taxonomy): domain Bacteria; phylum Myxococcota_A; class UBA9160; order UBA9160; family UBA4427; genus JAJDAN01. Next base: position 337,809 of record CAWGJT010000012.1, on the reverse strand, counting down.
CGGGATCCGGCCGGTGGCCGCATCGTCTCGTCGAACTCCTACACGCTGGCGGCCCTGTGTCGCGCCATCGGCGCCGAGCCCGTGTACCTGGGGATCGCTCGCGACGATCCCGACGACATCGAGATGCATCTGCGCGCCGGGTTGCGCGCCGACTGCATCGTCAGCTCGGCCGGTGTCTCCGTCGGCGATCACGATCACGTGCGCCCCGTGCTCGAGAAGCTCGGGTGCCGGTTGGACTTCTGGGGGGTGAAGATGAAGCCCGGCTATCCGCTGGCCTTCGGAGGCTTCGGGGACGACCCCGCCGATCGCCGGCCGCTGGTCTTCGGGCTGCCCGGCAACCCGGTCTCGGCGGCGGTGACGTTCGAGCAGTTCGTGCGGCCCGCGCTGCGCAAGATGATGGGCTACCGCAGCTGGTTCCTGCCCACCGTGCGCGCCCGTCTGGCCGAGACGCTCCGCAAGCAGGCGGGTCGCCTCCACTTCGTGCGTGTGACCCTCGCGCGAGGCGCGGACGGCATCCTCGTCGCCTCCAGCACCGGCAACCAGAGCTCGGGCGTGCTCACCTCCCTGGTGGCCGCCCAGGGCCTGCTGGTCTTCCCGGCCGAAGAGACGCACCTCGAAGCCGGCGCGTCGGTCGTCGTGCAGGTGCTCGACGAGGAAGTCCTCGGCGGTGACGACGCGGGATTCTGATGGTGGAGCCCCGAGCACGTGACTGAGCGGGAGGGCGGACCCCGGGGCGTCGAAGGTCGACTCTCCAATGTGTCGGGCCTCGTGTCCTGTCCCTCCGGCGCACCGGCCGAGCGGGTCGAGGGCCTCGGCCGGCTGCTGTTGCGCCTGTGCGACGAGGTCTGGGTGGTGGGCGCCGCTGCCGTGCCGCCGGCGCGTCCGGTCGAAGGGCCGGGGGGATCGCCGGTGGACCGCCTCGCGGCGGCGCTCGCCGGCATCTCCGCGGAGCGCGTGCTGGTGGTGGAGGCGGCGACGTCGGCACCCTCCCCGGCGCTGCTGCTCGCGCTGACCGCGTGGCCGGAGAGCGACGCGGTGGTCGCGGCTCCGCCGGGCGCCGACCCGCCCGACACCGGCCCGCCCCCTGCCGACGCGCTCGGGGCGCCCGCCTGCGCGATGCTGCGGCGGGTGCCGGTGCTCGCCGCGGCGCGGGCGTGCCTGGAGGCGGGCGACGAGAGCTGGGCCGCGCTGCTCGCGCGGGTCGAGACGTCCGTCCTCGCCGCCGACGAGCTCGCAGCCCTCGCCGCCGTCGACTTCACCGCCCGGGCGGCCGTCGACTCCGCCGCTTCTGCCGCCGTCGACTCTGCCGCTCCCGCCGCCCCTGTCACCCGCGGTGGGACCGATCCGACCTCCCCCTGAGCTGCGTCCGTGCGAGGAGCCGGGTGGTCCTCACGCCGGGAACCTCCCGCAGCCGCACCACGCGCCCGCCCCAGCTTTCCACGTCGTCGCGCCCGACGATCTCGTCCAGGGCCCAGTCGCCTCCCTTGGCGAGAACGTCGGGCCGCAGCGCGCGGATCACCGCCCGAGGCGTGCTGCCGCCAAACGGAACCACCCAGTCGACGCACGCCAGCGCGGCCAGGATCTCCATGCGCTGGCGTGCGGGGACGATCGGACGCCCGGGACCCTTCAGGCCGCGCACGCTCGCGTCGCTGTTCACGGCGACGATCAGCCGGTCGCCGAGGCCGCGGGCCTGCTCGAGGCTGCGGACGTGTCCGACGTGCAGCAGGTCGAAGCAGCCGTTCGTGAAGACGACGCGCTCGCCCCGGCGCTGGGCGGCGCGAACCTGCCGCACGGCTTCGCGTTGGCTCAGCACCCGCTTGCGTGCCGGCTCTCCGTCCCTCACTGCGCGACCGTCCGGCCCGTCGAGGGCGGAGCCTCGGCGGCGGGGGCGTTCGCGCCGGATCCCCCGTCGGCGTCCGGCGCCGGGGGCGGCTCGTTCTTCTCGGCCTGCGCCTTCTCGTCCCGCTCCTGCTGCCTGGCCGCGCGCTTCTCCAGCTTTCGCTGCTGCTTGTCGCTCTCCTGCTCGCTCCAGAGGGAGTGGATCAGGTCGAAGGGCTTGGTGATGAGATCCGGAAGCTCCTCCTTCAGGGACTTCATCGCCATGGTGGTGACCTGCGGCTCCTCCCAGGGGCCCCGAACGCTGAAGTAGGCGCCGACGAAGCCCTTCTTGGATCCCGGCAGGACGAGATTCACGAGGGGGAGCTTACCCAAGAGCTCCCGGATCCGTTGCAGCAGGAACACGCCCACCACTGCGTCGATCTCGTAGGGGGGATTCGCGAACACGAGGCTGCCGGTCGCATAGATGCGGACCGGGCCTTCGAGCTCGAAGCGCTCGGCGGTCAGGCTTCCGTCCTCGATGCGGAGGTCGGCTCGGATCTTGTCGTAGGCGAGTGCCTCGCGCTTCGCGAAGGGGTTGAAGCCGTCGGTGGCCGCGGCCATGGCGACGGCCAGCGGGACGCTCTGACGGATCTCGCCGTCGGTGGCCGTGCCCGTGACCGTCCCCGCCAGGCCGGCCCACGGATTGCGGCTCGGGTCGATGTCGCCGCGCAGGTCGAGGTCCACGTCTACGTGGCCCGTGATGAAGCCCTCGGGAAAGCCCGCGACGCCGGCGAGCTCGCTGCAGCTGGCGCCCTGGACGTGCCCCTGGACCCGGACGCCGAGGCTCTCGGCGTCGCCGAGATCGACGGTGGCGGTCGTCGCGACCGTGGTGGAGGACGAGAGCGTCACCTTCACGTCGGAGAGCCGCACCTCGCTTCCCGCGAGTACGAAGTCGCCGCTCATGCGGGAGAGGAGCTCGTCCTCCGGGCTCTCTCCCGGCCGCGTGGGCTCGAGTCGGAAGCGGCCGCGACCCCAGTCCGCTGCCGAATGCGGTGCTCGTGCCGGGGGCGTCTCGGCGGCTTCGGACTCCGCAGGCTCCGCGTCCGTCGCCTCGAGCCCCACGGTCAGCAGCGGCGCCGGCTGGAAGACGTACGCAATGTGGGCCGTCACGGGGACGCCGCCCCAGCGGCCCCGGGTCACCAGGGACTCGGTGCCGTAGGCCGTGGGGCGGACGATCAGGTGGGCGTCCTCCACCGGCCAGCGCACGATGGGGTGATCGAGATAGTCGACGTCGACGAGGAAGCTCGTGCCGCCCGCCGCCTCTTCGGGCTCCTTGTCGCGGGCCAGCAGGTCCCAGACCAGGGGGAGCCCCGGGGTGGGCAGGGCGTTCGAGGCGCGCTGGCTGGCCCGCATGCCGACGAAGCGCGAGACGCCCTCCACGGTCAGCTGCATCTCCGGCAGGCTCTCGCCACGCCAGCTCCCCCGTCCATGGCGAAGCTCCAGCCGATCCTCGGCCCAGTCCGCCTGGAAGCTGCCTCCGACCACGCGATCGTTCTCGTCCAGGCGCGCCGTGACGTCCGAGACCGCGAGGCTCATCAGGAAGTTCGGTGGCAGTCGGGTGAGCTGGCCTTCCGCGAGCGCGGTCCAGGCCGAGAGGCCGGCGGTTCCGCTGAGCGCCAGGCGGTCCACCCGGCCGGATTCGATGCGGTCGAACCACTCGAAGATCTCGCGCGCGGTCTCCTCCGGGAGCTGGGCGATGACAGGTGTCGCGTACTCCACCGAGAGGCCCTGCATGGAGACCTCGAAGTGGGCCTTCGCGTCGTCCGTCACGGGGCGCTCGATCGTGCCGCCGAAGTCGACCTCGACCGGAGGCCCGCTGACCCGGGAGTCGACGAGCCGGGCCGCGTCGGGCTCGATCTCGACGCGGGTGGAGAGGTGTGTGAACGGTAGATCCAGCCGCATGGGCCGGTCGTCGACGACGATCGTGGGGACCACCCGGTGCAGCGCGAGGTCCACGATCACGTTCTCGAAGCCGGGCTCCGCGGTCGCGAGCCGGATCGATCCCGACAGGGAGCCCTCGATGTCCGCCTTGGGCGACAGGCGCTTCACGTAGGCGTCGAAGGCGTCGAGATCGACGTCGTCGGCGACGAGGGCGAGGTTCACCTCGCCTTCCCGTACGGAGCCCGTCCACTCCGCGTGGACCTCGCGCGCGTCGCGGTCCGTCAGCGTCCCGGCCAGGCTGAAGTGGGCGTCGTCCGACAGCCAGGGCCGGGAGAGGTCGGCGTCGATCCCGTGCATCGCGAAGCGCTGCAGGGGCATGCCCGAGTCCGCGGTCACCGAGCGATCCTCGAAGAGGACGTCGGCGTCCCGGATCTCGATGCGGGACGCGATCCGCTTCTCCTCCAGCAGGAAGCGCCCGGCCCGCTCGGTGCCCGCCAGCACCCGCAGGCCGAGGGGCGGTGTCGCCTTCGAATCCGTTGCCGGCGTCCGATTCTGCAGCCACTGGAGCGGCGGGAAGGTCCAGCTGCCGTCGGGCTGGAGCGTCGCCCGGACCCGTAGCCCATCCACGACGAGGGACGACAGGGAGAGCTCGCCCACCAGCAGTGCGGCCACGTTGAGCTCGATGCTCGCGTGCTCCGCGAAGATTCCGGGCCCATCGTCACCGGGGTACACGCGCACGCCGCTGCCGCGGAGGCCGAGCCCGTCTCGGACCACGACGTGCACCTCCTCGACCTGGACGTCCCCCCGGAGCAGGTCGGAGAGCCCGCTCTCGACCTGGGCGCGGAGGAAGTCGCGCCCCGGACCGGACGACAGGGCGTAGCCGGCCCCGAAGGCGATTGCGCCCAGCACGATTCCCGCAGCGAGCCCGATGGCGAGGCGTCTCACAAGGTCCTCCTAGGACATCCCCATCGGCGCGCGGGCTGCCGCTTCGCGAACCCTAATTGAGCTTCCGAGAAGGGTCATTCGCGCGCGACTCGTCGCGACATCCCGGGTCGCTTGCTGCGCTTGTCGAAAGCTGCGCACAGGCTGCATCCGGAAGAGCCTCCGAGCCTCCAACGCATGATTTTCTCTCAAGAAATCCCTTGTACGGTCGAAATGGCTTGCGTGTCCAGATGGGGCTCGGTGAGCGCCCCCGGCAGCAAGGGAGCGAGATGATGGCAGAGCTGATGGATCAACCCGCGAACGGAAACCGGGTTCGCGAGCTGCGCGAGAACAAGCTCATGACGCAGGCCCAGCTGGCCCGCAAGGCGAAGGTGGCCCTGCGAACGATCCACAGCGTCGAGAAGGGCATGAACTGTCGCATGGACACCAAGCGCAAGATCCTGCTGGCGCTCGGACTCCGCTTCGAGGACAAGGATCTCGTCTTCCCGCCCAAGCGCCCACTGCCGCACTTCCCCTCCTTCAGCCACTAGATCCAGCGACGCGAGCACCGCCACGGGGTCGACCCACGCCCGGGCCGCCTCGGGTCCCGGGCTCCTGCCCGCAGGAACCGTCAGCGGGTCTCCGCAGACACTCGGACGGTTCCGACCCTCGCCGCGTTCCCGCGGAAGGCTCGGTCGGACGCCATGTTGCTACACTGGGCGGCCCGTCTCGCAAGCGGAGGTCGCCATTCCCGACCGGATCGCCCTACTCGCAGACGTCGCGGAGATCGTCTCGCGATCCCACGACCTCGAAGAAACCCTGGCCAACGTGATCGATCACGTGGCCAAGCGTCTCGATGCGGACGTCTGCTCGATCTACCTCACCGGGACGGACATGAAGCGCCTGACCCTGCGCGCCACCCGGGGCCTGGACGTGCGCTCCGTGCGCAAGGTGACCCTGAACTTCGGCGAGGGCCTCGTGGGCCTGGCCGCCCAGCGGGGCGAGACGGTCGCCACCGAGCACGCCAGCCGCGACCCGCACTACCGCTACTTCCCCGAGACGGGCGAGGAGCGCTACGAGTCCCTGCTGGCGGCGCCCCTGATCGTGCAGGGCGTGACCATCGGCGTGCTCGTGATCCAGACCATCGAGTCCCGCCACTTCGACTCGACCGACGTGGGCCTGCTGCAGACCTGCGCGCAGCTGCTCGCGCCCGTGGTGACCAACGCGCAGCTGCTCGCCCTCGCCGGCGACAGCGAGGTGTCGCGAGTCGAGAGCGTCACGCAGATTGTGCACCAGGGCATCATGCAGGCCCAGATCGCGCCCCGCTCGGAGCAGAACATCGAGATGAGCGGGATCCCGACGTCGCGGGGCATCGCGATCGGCCCCATCTACCGTCTCGAGAACCCGCTCGATCTGGAGCGGCTGGAGTACACGCCGCGCGAGGACCCTTCCCTCGAGAAGCGCGAGCTGCGCGAGGCGCTGGCCGAGGCGCGTCGCGAGATCGACGGCATGCGCGAGGTGGTGGGCGAGCGCTTCGGTCCGGAGTTCGAGGCCGTCTTCCACACGCAGATCCAGATCCTCGAGGACCACGGCTTCGTGAGCAAGCTCGAGCACGGGGTCGAGTCGTCGGGCAACGCGCTGCTCTCCCTGCGCGGCGTGCTCGACGCCTACCGGAGCACGTTCGAGCGCATCGAGGATCCCTACTTCCGCGAGCGCGGCACCGACGTCGAGGACGTGGGCAAGCGGGTGATGGAGAAGCTGCTGGGCGTGCGGCGGCACGTCCAGTCCGATGGAGCCGGGCTCGGTGGTGGTCGTCGACCAGGTGTACCCCGAGCTGTTCGCGAACGCTCGAGATGGACGCGGTGGCGGCCATCGTCTCGGAGCACGGCGGCTCGACCTCCCACGGCGCGATCTTCGCTCGCACCCTCGAGATCCCCGCGGTGACCGGCGTGACGGGCGTGCAGCGCGAGGCCCGGACGGGCGATCTGGCGATCGTCGACGGCGGCAGCGGCAAGCTCTACCTGGCGCCCGACGAGCCCCTGCTGGCCGAGTACCAGCGCGCCCGCGAGGAGTACGCCGACTCGGTCCAGCACCTCGACGCCATGCGGGAGCGGCCGGCCGAGACCCGCGACGGCCGCCGGGTGGTGCTCTCGGCGAACGTCGGGCTGCTGAACGACCTGCGTCTCGTCGAGCAGCACGGCGCCGAAGGCGTCGGGCTCTTCCGCACGGAGCTGCTCGCCATCGCCCATCGCGGCTTCCCGAGCGAGGAGGAGCAGAACCAGCTCTACCGCCGGGTGACCGAGCTGATGGGGTCGCGTCCGGTGACCATCCGCACCCTGGACCTCGGCGGCGACAAGGGCATCCCGAACATCGGGCTCGGTCACGAGGACAACCCGCAGCTCGGCTGCCGGTCGATCCGTCTCACCCTCGAGAACCGTCGCGCCTTCCACGCCCAGCTCCGGGCGATCCTGCGCGCCAGCGCCGCGCGGAACGTGCGACTGCTCCTCCCCATGATCTCCGCGATCGGCGAGCTGCGCGAGGCGCGTTCCGCGCTGGTGCACGTGCAGGAGCAACTCCGCGAAACCGGGCGTCGACTTCGACGAGAAGATGCCCGTCGGCATGATGATCGAGGTGCCTTCCGCCGCGATCTGCGCCGACGCGCTGGCCGCCGAGTGCGACTTCTTCAGCATCGGAACCAACGACCTCACCCAGTACACCCTGGCCGTCGATCGGGGCAACGAGCGGGTCGCGCACCTCTACGATCCCGATGCATCCGGCGGTGCTCAACCTGATCGCGCGCTCGGTCGAGGCGGCGCGGCGCGCCCGCATCCCGGTCTCGGTGTGCGGCGAGATGGCGACCAATCCGCTGGCGGTGCCCCTGCTCATCGGGCTCGGGGTGGGCGAGCTCTCGGGGACGCCGAGCCAGGTGCCGCTCGTGAAGGAGATCGTGCGGGCCGTGGACGCGGGCGACGTCGCCGAGGACGCGCGCCGCTCCCTGGCGGTCGCGTCCGTCGAGGAGGTTCGCGCGATCGCGGCACGACGGCTCCGGGACGCCGGTCTGCTCGACCACCCGGACGTCGGCGGCTGGCTACGCAAGATCGTCGAACCGATCCTGACGGCGTCCGCCTGACGTGACGCCATCTGCGATCCGGATCAGGGCTGGCGTCGCCGGTCGTCCGGGGGACGACCGAGTCGTGCGTCGAGCTCGTCCGTGAGGCCGTCGAGGGCCGCATCGAGATCCTGCCGGATGCGTTCCTCCAGGACGTCGTCCGCGTCGGGCGGCACGGCGATGGCCTCGCCGTAGCGGCAGACCACCCGGGCGAAGGGAAGCGGCAGCAGGGTGCCGTCCCAGCTGCGGAAGCGCAGGCACGGGGCGGCCGAGAAGCCCACGGGTGTGATGGGGCGGCGCGTGAGCCGCGAGAGGTTGACGATCCCGATCTTCGAGATCCGGGCCGGGCCCTGGGGTCCGTCGGGCTGGATCGAGACGGTGGTTCCCGAGCGCACGAGCCGGAACAGCTCGCGCAGCGCAGCGGCGCCCCCGCGCGTGCTCGAGCCGCGAGGCGGCTGCTGATAGCCCAGCGCGGACAGCATGGCGGCGATGCGGTCGCCGTCCCGGCTGCGGCTCACCGCCGCGCTGAAGCCCCGCCCCCGGTAGTAGTGGGAGGCGATCAGCACGTTGCGGTGCCAGAACGCCGCGACGAAGGGCGGTCGCTCCGAGGCCTGGGGGTCGGGTCCCTCGGTTCGAACGCGCCAGGTCGCGCCCAGGGCTCGCAGCAGCAGGGCGGCGGCGTGCCCCAGCAGGCGGATCCCCAGCTCGGCGATTCGGGACCGCGGAGGGGAGGGGCTCGTCGGCCCACGAATCTCGGGGGTGGGCAGGCTCGTCATGGCGCCAGGGCGATGAGGGCGACGCCCGCCACGGTCAGGCTGGCGCCGACGATGCGCTGGCGGCCCGGTCGTTCCTTCAGCTGGAGAACGCTCAGGGCGAGCACGAAGAAGACGCTGGCCTGCCGCACCGCCACCACGTAGCTCACGGGGGCCGTGCGAAGCGCCTGCAGGATGAGCGCATAGCCTGCGAGGCCCACCCCGAAGGCCAGGCCGACGCTGCGCCACTCGTTGCGCGCCACGGCCAGCAGGCGAACCCGCGCGCCGGCGGGTCCCATGGCGAACAGGCAGAGCGGCACGTGGACGAAGGCGCCCGCCGTGTACTGGAGGAAGAAGTAGTAGATCGGCCGCGGCAACGGGCTCGTCCAGTCGGCGTGGTCGAGGTGCACCATCGCGCTCTTGTCGAAGACGCCGTAGCCGATGGTGGTCAGGAGGGTGAGGTAGGCGAATCCCATCCCCGGCTGCAGGAAGGCGCGCCAGTCGAGGCCGGGCCCGACCGCCGCGAGCCACAGCCCCGCGACGACGGTCGCGATGCCCAGGGCGCCCGGCCAGGAGACGCTCTCGCCCAGGAAGAGCACGGCGAAGAGGGGCAGGAACGCGGGGGTCGAGCGCGCGATGGGATAGACGAGCGAGATGTCCGCCTCTTCCAGCGCGCGGCTCAGCCAGAACAGGTAGAAGCCGTGGGCGACGGCGGTCGCGGCGACCAGCGGCCACAGGGCCTTCGGCAGCCCCGTCGGGTCCACTGAGGCGATCAGGGCCACCCCGACGGTCGCGGCCACCGCGGTCTGCAGCAGGTTGAACGCGAGTCCGTCGCGGCTGCCCTTGATGGCGATGCTCCAGCCGGCGTGCAGCAGGGCCGAGAGCAGGACGATGGCCAGTTCGGTGGCGTCCACGGGCCGAGCCACGGTAACGAGTCCCGGAAGCCCGCGCCGCGGATTCGACCCCCGGGCCCGGCTGTGCGATCCTCCGCGCCGTTCGGCGCCCGCCCCTGGTGGGGCGCCACCTCTCCATTGCCGGGCCAGTACCGGGATCGGGCGTGGGCCGTGAGAGCGCGGGCCGGGGAGGCTCTTCGAGACGGAGCGATGACGGGGACGGCTCTCCAGACCGCGCGCAACTATCTGGATCTCACCAAGCCCCGGCTGCTGCCGATGGTGCTCTTCACCGGTCTGCCGGTGATGGGCATGGCGGCGGGCGGGTGGCCGCCGTTGGGGTTCGTGGTGTTCACCTTGCTGGGGATCGCCCTCGCCGCCTCGTCGGCGAACACCCTGAACGCCTACATCGAGCGCGACCTGGACGCCGTGATGGAGCGGACCCGCGAGCGTCCGCTGCCGGCGGGGCGCATCTCGCCCTCCGCAGCCCTCGTCTTTGGCCTCGCCCTCGGCGTCGGCTCCGCGCTGCTGCTGTGGGCGCTGGCCGGGTGGCCGGCCGCCGGCGTCGGGATCGCCAGCATCCTCTTCTACGTGTTCGTCTATACCGTCTGGCTGAAGCCGCGCTCCGCCTGGAACGCCGTCATCGGCGGGGCCGCCGGGGCCGCGGCGCCCCTCATCGCGGACGTCGCCGTGAACGGTCACATCGGCCCCGCTGGTCTGCTGCTCTTCGGCGTCGTCTTCTTCTGGCAGCCGCCCCACGTCTGGGCCATCGCCCTCTACCGCAAGGGCGACTACGAGGCCGCGGGCATCCCCATGCTGCCCAGCGTGATCGGGGATCAGCCGACCCGCTGGCGCATGCTCTGGTACACGGTCGGGCTGGTTCCCGTCACCCTGGCGCCCGTGGCGCTGGGCCTGCTGGGACCCATCTACGGTGTCGTGGCCCTCGGGATGAACGCCTGGTTCGTGTGCGCGGCGGTGCGGGTCCTGCGAGAGCGCACGGACGCGTCGGCCCAGGCCATGTTCCGCGTCTCCCTCGTCTACCTGTTCTCGCTCTTCCTCGCCATGCTGGTGGACCTGGCGTGGTCGAGCGTCGCCTGAGACGCTGACCGGTCGCGGGCTGCTGCTCGGGTCGGACGAGCCCGACGCGGCTCGCGCGAAGGCCGTCGTCCTTCGCCGCTTCCTGCTCGGGCTGATCGCCGTGGAGCTGTGGGCGCGCACCGCGCGCCTCGTCGGCCAGCCGTCGCAGCTCCTGGCCCTCTCGCTGTCGCTGCTCGCGACCGCGGCCGCCGTCGCCGCCTGGCGCTCGGGCTGGGCTCGGGCAGCCGTTCCGGCCGCCGCCCTGGCGGTGGGTGTGGACTTCGCCTGGCAGTTCCCCGGCAGCGCGAACCACCAGTACCTGCAGCTCGTCTGCCTGGCGCTCCTGATGCTGCTGCGGGACGACGTGGACGACGAGGTCCGCGGGCTGACTTGCGCCCTGCGTTGGCTGCTCGTGCTGGGGCTCTTCCACGCGGGGCTGCAGAAGCTCCTCTACGGTCACTACTTCTCGGGAGAGCTGCTCGCCTTCACGATTCCGCAGAATCCCCGCTTCGCCGCCGTCCTGCAGCACCTGATGCCCGCGGCGGAGTACGAGCGGCTCGCGCGGATGACGATCCAGGAGGGCGCGGGACCGTTCCGGGTGGACTCGCCGATGTTCCTGGTCGCATCGACGCTCGCCTACGTGGCGGAGCTGGTGTTGCCCGTCCTGCTGCTGGTGCCCGCCACACGGCGGCTCGCGGTGTGGGGAACGCTCGCGTACTTCGCGGTGATCGAGTCGGCGGCGCGCGAGGTCTTCTTCGGCAGCCTGATGGCCGGCCTCGCGCTCTCGTTCGGACCCCCGACCTGGCTCCGGCGCGCGCAGCCCGTCCTCTACGCGGGTCTCGCCGTGTTGCTGGCGACGAGCCTGGGGCTCCTGCCCCGCTGGTTCTTCACGTGACGACCCGCACGCGCCTGCGGCTGGCGACGGCCCTGGTGGTGCTCGTCGCGACCTGGCCCCTGGTGCAGCACGGGCTCGCGCGCCGCTACGAGCTCGATCCGTGGGCCTTCTTCGGCTTCGCGATGTACGCGGTCCCGAACCTGCGGGTGACGGTACGGGCCGGACGCCTCGAGAGTCCCGAAAGCACCGCCGAGCCCGACTGGAACGCCATCTCGCCGGCCTCCTACGGCGCGCTGCGCGAGTTCGCGGAGAGACGGGGGCGCTGGGGCCGGCTGCTCGAGCCGGACGACCTCGCGGAGAGACTCTTCGCCGCCCAGCCCGAGCTGCCCGCCGTGGTGATCCGCGTGCGTCGTTGGGAGATCGACGGGGATTCCTCCCGGCTGAAGCCGCGCGACACGGACTACGTGTACGCGCCGCCCGGACGGCCCGTGTCGCGAGACTGAGGCGCGCCGGCCGGGCCGGCCATCCCAGACGGACCGGGCAGCGTGCAACCTTTGGGCCTCGAAGCGCGACGTACGGGATCGCAGGATCCCGGGAGAGGACGTCGGTTCCACAGCTCCGGTGCTCCGGTCTACCGAGTCCTCTCCCCCGGCTCCTCGGCAAGGGGAGCCCAACGGGCTCCCTCAGCTGGCCCCGATGCGTCATTCAGCGCGCTTTCCCGCGTGCCGCAGACCCTGCCAGCCGTCGCGGATCGTGCGAGAACGGCGGAATCAGCCTGAGCGCGACAACCTCGTTCCCATGAGGTCCTGGCGTCGGGCTCGGATCGCGGCACGGGCCGAGCAAGACGCAGCGATTCGCCAGGCATTGGGAGTTGCGCCCTGATCCGCATGGCGGATCAGGGCTAGAGGCCCGGCCGGAAGGTGCGACCTGCATTCGAGCGCCCCTGCGGCGCCCTGGCTGCGTTCCGCTCCCGTCGCCGTAGCTTCGGCTCTTCGGCTGCGCCTCGGTCGCGCGCCTTGCCAGGACGCCGCGGATGACGCTCTCGGTGCCGCGGTACAATTTCCGGCCGGGCCTCTAGCCGACGACGTTGACGAGCCTTCCGGGCACCACGATCACCTTGCGCGGCTCGCGTCCTTGCAGATGTCGCTGGACGCCCTCGCAGGCGAGGGCCGCCGCCCGGATGGACTCCTCGTCGGCGTCCGGGGGCACTTGGATCTCGTCCCGGCGCTTGCCGTTCACCTGGACGGCCAGGGTGACCGTGCTGGCGACGAGCAGGGCGCGGTCCGCCTCGGGCCAGGGCTCGTAGGCGAGGGTCGTCGTGTTCCCGAGGCGCTGCCACAGCTCCTCGCCCAGGTGCGGCGCAAAGGGCGACAGCAGCAGCACGAAGTCGCGCGCCGCGTTCTCCGGGAGCGGGGCGTCCTTCGCGATGTCGCGCACCATCACCATCAGCTTCGAGATGGCGGTGTTGAAGCGCATCCCCTCGATGTCGTCCGTGACGCCGGCGATGGTCTCCGCCGTGAGCCGGGCCTGCTCGGATGTGCCATCGCCCGGGACGAGTGTCCGTAGCTTCTCGCTGCTGAGGAGACCGGTCTCGACGCTCGTCTTGACGTGAGTCTCGACCTCCGTCGCAACACCCGCCTCCTCGATCAGTAGCCGCCAGGCCCGGTGCAGGAAGCGGTGCACGCCCTGGATGTCGCGGGTCGACCACGGCGCCGCCTTCTCGAGCGGACCGAGGAACATCTCGTAGAGGCGCAGCGAGTCCGCGCCGAGCTCGTCCACCACGTCGTCGGGATTCACCACGTTGCCCCGGCTCTTGGACATCTTCTCGATCACCGGCTCGAGGCGCAGCTCGGGGTGCTCGGGGTGCCGCGGTCGGCCGTCGGCCCCGTAGGTGACCTCGCCCGGCATGATCCAGCGCGCCTTCAGCTCGGCGCCGGTCGCCTTCGAGAACGCCGCCTCGCCCTCGAGCGTCACCTCGTCGGCGCCGTAGAAGTTTACGGGGACGTCGGTCTTGTCGCTCGGGTTGTCGTCGTAGTAGCGGAAGCTCTCGCCGAGGATCATCCCCTGGTTGACGAGCTTCTGGAAGGGCTCCTTCGTCTTCACGAGCCCCATGTCGTAGAACACCTTGTGCCAGAAGCGCGCGTAGAGCAGGTGCAGGACGGCGTGCTCGGCGCCGCCCACGTAGAGGTCGACCGGCATCCAGTAGTCCGACGCGGCCTGGCTCCAGGCCTCCTCGGCGTTGCTCGGGTCGACGAAGCGCAGGAAGTACCAGCAGCTGCCGGCCCACTGGGGCATGGTGTTCGCGTCGCGCAGGGCGGGGCGGCCCGTCTCGGGGTCCGTGGTCTCGATCCACTCCCGCACCCGCGCCAGGGGCGGCTGGAAGTCGCCGCTGGGCTTGAAGTCGTCGAGCTCCGGCAGCGTGATGGGAAGATCCGAGAGGGGAACCAGCGCGGTGGTGCCGTCTTCCCGGTGGATCACCGGGAAGGGCTCGCCCCAGTAGCGCTGCCGGCTGAAGAGCCAGTCGCGCAGCTTGTAGGTGGTCTCCGCCTCGCCGACCCCGTGCTCGACGAGCCACCCGGTCATCCGCTTCTTGGCCTCGGCGGTGGAGAGGCCGTCGAGGAAGTCCGAGTGGATGGCGGTGCCCTCGCCCGGCCAGGCTTCCCGCTGCACGTCGTGGCCCTCGGGGCACGAGACCACCGGGACGATGGGCAGACCGAAGGCGCGCGCGAACTCGTGGTCCCGCTCGTCGTGGGCCGGGACCGCCATGATGGCCCCCGTCCCGTATCCGGCGAGCACGTAGTCGGCGATCCACACGGGCAGGGGCTCGCCCGTGACGGGATGCACCGCGTGGGCCCCGGTGAAGACGCCCGTCTTCTCGGCGAGCCGCGCCCGCTCGCTGCGGTTCGCACTCTTTGCCACGTAGGCCCGGACGGCCTCGCGCTGGGCGTCGCTGGTGATCTCCGGGACGAGCGGGTGCTCCGGGGCGAGCACCATGTACGTGGCGCCGAACAGGGTGTCGGGACGGGTCGTGAAGACCTCGATCGTCTCGTTCCCCTCGTGGTTCGCGATGGCGAAGCGGATGCGGGCGCCCTCGGAGCGTCCGATCCATTCCCGCTGCATCTTCTTGATGGACTCGGGCCAGTCGAGCTCGTCGAGGTCCTCGATCAGACGGTCCGCGTACCGGGTGATCCGCAGCATCCATTGCAGCATGGGGCGGCGCTCGACGGGATGTCCGCCCACCTCGCTCTTGCCGTCGATCACCTCCTCGTTGGCGAGCACCGTGCCCAGCGCCGGGCACCAGTTCACCGGCACCTCGGCGCGATAGGCGAGTCCGCGCTCGTAGAGCTTGCAGAAGATCCACTGCGTCCACTTGAAGTACCCGGGCGAGGTGGTGTCGATCTCCCGCGACCAGTCGTAGCTGAAGCCGAAGGAGCGGATCTGCTCCCGGAAGCGGTCGATGTTGCGCTGGGTGGTGACGCGCGGGTGGGTTCCCGTCTTGATCGCGTACTGCTCGGCGGGCAGGCCGAAGGCGTCCCAGCCCATGGGGTGCAGCACGTTGAATCCGCGCATGCGCTTGTAGCGGGCCACGATGTCGGTGGCCGTGTAGCCCTCGGGATGCCCGGCGTGCAGACCGTCGCCCGAGGGATAGGGGAACATGTCCAGCACGTAGTACTTGGGCTTCGCGGTGTCGAGCTCGACCCGGAACGTCTCGTGCTGGAGCCAGTAGGCCTGCCATTTCGGCTCGATCTGCTTCGGTTCGTAGGGCATGGGCCCGCAGAGCATGCCGGCGGGCCCGCCGAGCGTCAACGCGCACCGGGTTCGGCTCCGGGGTCCGCGAGCGCCCTGCTAACGTCGGCGCATGACCGAGCCCGAGCCCTCACTCACCGAGGTCTTCGTCATCTCCGACGGCACCGGTGAGACGTGCGCCGCCGCCGTGCGGGCAGCGATGCTCCAGTTCCAGGCGCCCTGGCGCCTGCGCGTCTTCGGGGGCATCCGGCACGAATCCGAGCTGCGACGGGTGATGCCCAAGGCCGCGGAATCCCGCGCGCTCGTCGTGTTCAGTCTCGTCGAGGGCCGCATCGTGGCGGCGCTCCAGCAGGAGGCCGAAGAGCTCGGCGTCATCACGGTGGACCTGCTGGGCCCGCTGATCCACAAGGTCGCGCAGCGCTTGCACACCGAGCCGCGGCACCAGCCCGGTCTACTGCACGGGTTCACCGACGAGTACTTCCAGCGGGTCGAGGCCGTCGAGTTCGCGGTCCGCCACGACGACGGAGCGAACCTCCACACCCTGGTCGAGGCCGACATCGTGCTCACCGGGGTCTCCCGCACCTCCAAGACCCCCCTCGGCATGTACCTCGCCCAGCGCGGCTACAAGACGGGAAACGTCCCGCTGGTGCCCGGAGTCGAGCCGCCCCGGGTGCTGCTCGAGATGGATCCCCGCAAGGTCTTCGGCCTCATCATCGACCCGAACAAGCTCAAGCCCCTGCGCCAGGCGCGGGTGCGCGCCATCGGCTCGCGCACCTACACCACGGCGTACACCGACCCGGATGAGATGAAGGCCGAGCTCGAGCACGCGCGCAGGCTCTTCCGCCGGCGCGGCTGGAAGCTCGTCGACGTGGGAGGGCGGGCGGTCGAGGAGAACGCCACCCGCATCATCGACCTCTACCAGCAGGACCCCCCCGGCGGGACCTGAGCGGCCCGGCCGAGAACCCCTCAACCGGGAAGCCCGCCGATCCGATACTGGGTCGATCCTGGGGGAGGGGGCGGAATGAGCGAGCACGTGCCGTCGGTGAAGGGGTCCATCTACTCGTCGGTCGTGGCCGACGTCCGCAAGGCCGTCGCCGAAGAGCGCATCACGGCCGCGGATCTCGAGTCGCGACTCTCCGAGAAGGACCGAGCCCTGATGGACAGCGTCGTGACGGCGGTGTCCTGGATGCCCATGGCCAGCTACGGACGACTGCTCGACCTGCTGGCCCACGTCGAGGGCGGCGCGCGCCCGCAAGCCTACCTCCGCGAGCGGGGCGCGCGGGCCGCCGAGCGTCTGCTGGGCGGCACCTACGAGCAGTTCGGCGCGGCGCCCGGCACCTGGGGCAAACGGGCGGGCGAGCTCATGGTGGGCATCGCCGCGGTTCTCTACAACTTCACCCACTGGAGCTTCTCCGAGGTGTCGCCGGGGGTGTGGGACATCGTCGCGACGGAGGCCCGGGATTTTCCCGAGGTGGCGGCCCACACCGCGCACGGCTTCCTCGAGTGGTGGGTGGACCGGGTGTCCGACGGCCGCGTCCACACGGCGCTCGATCGTCCCGAGCCGGATCGCATCCGATTCCGCCTCACCGAGTCGGGTGCCGCCGCCGGCGCAGCATCAGCAGGCTGATCGCGGCGGCGACGCCGAGACGAACGGCGCCGGGCTCGGGCAGCGCTCGCAGGTCGAGCCGCGCGAGCACCGGGTCGTGGTCGCTCGCGGCATCCAGGAACCCCGTGTTCACGTGCACCGCGTCGAACGCCGCATGCGGGAAGAGGGCGGGGCTCACGAACACGTGGTCGAGCAGCTCCGCCTGGCCCTCGAACACGTACGAGTAGCGGTCACCGGCGGCCAGCCGATCGGCCAGGTCCCGGAGCCCCGTCGGCGGGGCGGCCAGCGCAGCGAGCGGCGCGGCACGCGGCACCTCGTTCATGTCTCCGAGCACGACGAAGAGCGCCTCGGGGTCGGCGGCCCGTCGGCTCTCGATCCAGGCCCGCACCTCCTCGGCCTGGGCGAGCCGGCGCGAGGCGCCACCCACGATCGGCGGCTGCACGGCGCCGAAGGCCGGGGTCCCCCCCGCGCGAGACGTGAAGTGAACGCCGACGAGCTCGACGGGACGGCCGTTCCGGCGGATCTCGAGCGCGAGGGGCTTGCGGCTGTGCGCGAACGCGTCGCCGTCGGACGGGTCGCGATCCACCAGCCGCTGCACGCTGTCGGCGACGAGCGAGACGCGCAGCGGATCGACCAGGAAGCCGACCCGGATGTTGGCGCCGGGCCGCCCGCCGTCGGCGCCGTCCTCGGGCGGCAGGTCGATCCAGGCGTAGCGCGGTCCGGAAGCGTGCTCGATGGCGTCGACGAGCATCCGCGCGTTCCCGCCCGATCCCGTCTCCCCGCTGTCTGCCGGACCGTCGTCGTCCTGCATCTCCTGCAGGGCGACGACGTCCGGTGCGTGCAGGGCGTCGACGATGTGGCGCGCGATGCGCTCGGCACGAAGCCGGTCTGCGGGGCCGAAGTTCTCGAGGTTGTAGCTGGCCAGGGTGAGGGTCCCCGGGGCCGGGACCAGGCCGCTCGTCTCGCTGGCCAGCGGGTTCGGCTCGACGAGCAGGGCGCGGGTGGCGCGCAGCTCGAAGCTCCCGAACGCGTAGTCCACGACGCCCTCCACGTCTCCGAGCCCGTCGCCGAGCTGGGCCGGGGCGACGTCCCCCGTCCGGGCGGGATCCGCGTAGATTCGGATGCGCTCGGGGTTGGCGTCGTCCGGCGAGCCGACGAGCGCACCGCGCACGCCGAGCCCGCTCGCGCCGCGGTCCGCCACCGCGAAGGTCTCGTCGAAGAAGTTGGTCGCGGACACACTGACCGCGTCGGCCAGCACCGCGCGCATGCCCTCGAGGCTCTCCCAGAAGTCGATGCCGTCCCGTTCCGGCTCGAAGCGGGTGAGCGCGTCGTCGTCGATCACCCGGGCGGGAGGCGTGCGGCCGCCTGCACCCACGAGGACCGGTGCGGGCAGAGCGCTCCCCACCGCGACGACCTCGTCGATCCGGGACAGGGCCAGGATCGTCGTCGAGAGCTCGCCGTCGCCGTCGCCGCCGTTGCCCGGCTCGAGCTCGAGGGGCACGCCGCTCACCGTGAGCACGTCTCCCGGGAGCAGGTCCGGCGGAGAGGTCGTCGCCGCGAACAGCGCCTCCGAGGTCTCCGGTGCCCCGTCGCCCACGGGATCCTGGAGGTAGAAGCCGTCCCCCGCGACGACGGTCACCACACCCCGGGTTCGCACGCCGTGACCGCTCCAGGGAGAGCGATGGCCGGCCCCCTGCAGCGCGGCGATCGGCACGAAAGCCCACGCAGCCCCCAGGCTCTGGGCTTCGTTGATGGCGCCGAAGCTCTCGGGCTGTCGGGGCAGCCACACCCGGGTGTCTTCCTGCAGGCTGGCTCCGCCGCGCTGCAGCGACGTGCCTTCCGGCGTGTCCGGGCCCTCGCGCACGCCGATGTCCCGACTCACGAGACCGGCGGCAGGCCCGCTCGTCGCCGCGAAGGAGCCCTCGTAGCTGAGGAGCTCGACGACCCCCAGCGCGGGGTCGACGAGCGCGATGCCGTCCGGCCCGTTCTGCAGGCCGTTCGTGGGGAGCAGCACGGCGAGGGCCCCGTAGCCCAGGCCCTCGTCCGGGAGGCGTGCCGCCAGCGCGACGCTCGCATAGGGCGCGCCCGTGGCGCCGTTGTAGAGCACCAAGCGCCACCCGCCGAGGTCGAAGCCGGCCTCCCCGACGATCTCGATGCCCTCCCCCGAATCCCCGCCGATGTCGTCATAGTGGATCTCGGCAATGAAGGGCGTGGCGGCTACGGGCCCCGAGCCGAGCACCGCGTCGCTCTGCGGGCCGTAAGGAGAGTGGATCTCGGCAATGAAGGGCGTGGCGGCTACGGGCCCCGAGCCGAGCACCGCGTCGCTCTGCGGGCCGTAAGGAGAGTGGATCTCGGCAATGAAGGGCGTGGCGGCTACGGGCCCCGAGCCGAGCACCGCGTCGCTCTGCGGGCCGTAAGGAGAGTGGATCTCGGCAATGAAGGGCGTGGCGGCTACGGGCTCCGATCCGAGCGCCGCGTCGCTCGGCGGGCCGTAAGGAGAGCGGATCTCGGCGATGAAGGCCGTGGCGGCTACGGGCCCCGAGCCGAGCGCCGCGTCGCTCTGCGGGCCGTAAGGAGAGCGGATCTCGGCGATGAAGGGCGTGGCGGCTACGGGCTCCGATCCGAGCGCCGCGTCGCTCTGCGGGCCGTAAGGAGAGCGGATCTCGGCGATGAAGGCCGTGGCGGCTACGGGCCCCGATCCGAGCACCGCGTCGCTCTGCGGGCCGTAAGGAGAGTGGATCTCGGCAATGAAGGGCGTGGCGGCTACGGGCTCCGATCCGAGCGCCGCGTCGCTCGGCGGGCCGTAAGGAGAGTGGATCTCGGAGATGAAGGCCGTGGCAGCTACCGGTCCTGCGACGAGCATGCCGAGAAGTCCGCAACGGAAGAGACGCCAGGCTCGCGTCATCGTCGACTCCGGCGGGACCGGGTGTCGGGGCGGACCCGCGCAGCGTAGCAGGTCCTCCCGGTTGGTCGGCCCGGGACGGCAGGCGCCACTTCCCGGCGTGGCGCCCGTCTGCTCCGGGCCAGGAGCGGGACCCGAGACGAAGTCCTGGGTCGGCATTGGGGCTAGACTCGTCTCGTGTCCGAGACGGCGCGTTACGACGTGCGGATCCGGGGCGCGCGGGTCTACGACGGATCCGGCGCGGACGCCTTCCCTGCGGACGTGGCGATCGCCGGAGACCGCATCGCCGCGGTCGGCGCCACGGACCGTGCGGCCCACGTGGAGATCGACGCCTCGGGCCTCGCGATCGCCCCCGGGTTCATCGACGTCCACACCCACGACGACTTCGCGACGCTCCTGCATCCCGACATGGCGTTCAAGGTGGAGGGCGGCGTCACCACCTGCGTGGTGGGTAACTGCGGCATGGGCGCCGCACCCCACGCCCAGGCGGTGATCCTGGCGCGCGCCTTCCATCCGAGGAGCCGGCTTCCCGAGTGGCAGGGCTACCGGGGCTACCTCGAAAAGCTCGACGCCGAGCCTCCGGCCGTGAACGTCGGGGCGCTCGTCGGGCACGGCACGGTGCGGATGGCGGCGATGGGCGGCGCGCGGCGCGCTCCGGACGCGCGCGAGGCGAGCACCATGCGCGAGACGCTCGAGGAAGGACTCGCCGCCGGGGCCCTCGGGCTCTCGACGGGGCTCATCTACGAGCCGGGCCGTCACGCCGGTACGGACGAGATCGTCGACCTCGCCGCCGCGATGCGGGACACGGGCGCGCTCTACGCCACCCACATGCGCAACGAGGCCGAGCGCCTGCTGGAAGCCGTCGACGAGGCGATCGAGATCGGCGAACGCGCCGGCGTCCCCGTGCAGATTTCCCATCACAAGGCCTCGGGGCGAGCGAACTGGGGGCTCGTCACCCGCTCGCTGGAGCGCATCGAGGCGGCCCGGGCGCGCGGCCTGGACGTGCACGCGGACCAGTACCCCTACACGGCGGGCAGCACCGTCCTCGCCGCCATCGCCCAGAACGACGGCTTCCGCGGACGCCGCGCCGGGCCCGGTGCGGCTCGCGGCGTCCCGGCCGTCGATCCCGCGGACGTGGTGATCGCGTCCACCGAGAGCCATCCGGAGTGGGAGGGGCGCAGCGTCGCTACGTTCGTGGCGGAATGGGCGCTTCCCGCCCAGGAGGCGGCGGAGCGCCTGCTTGCGCAGGAGCCGATGGCCACCATCGTCATGCACTCCATGTCGGAGGACGACGTCCGCACCGTGATGGCGCACCCGAGCACGATGATCGGATCGGACGGAATTCCCAGCCTCGAAGGCCGGCCGCACCCACGCCTCTACGGCACCTTCGCAAGGGTTCTGGGTCGCTATGCACGCGACCTGGGCGTGCTGCCCATGGCGGAGGCGGTCCACCGGATGACCGGGCTGCCCGCGCGCAAGTTCGGCCTGGCGGGCCGGGGGCGGGTGGAGGCAGGCGCGTTCGCCGACCTCGTCGTCTTCGATCCCGCGTCCATCCTCGACGTTGGCAGCTACGAGGACCCGAAGCACGCGCCGCGCGGGATCGCGCACGTGTTCGTGAACGGCATCGCGACCGTCCGCGAAGGACGTCACACTGGAGCGCGCGCCGGGCGAACCCTCCGGCGCGTCTGAGCCGCCCCGAGCCGGGCACGGGTCCGGGCGGGTACGAATCCGGGCGAAACGAGGACGCATGGAACCCCGAAGAGCCGCATCGCAGGACCTGGCGCAGGTCCGCAGCCTGCTCGCCGCCGAAGGGCTTGCGCCGCTGCCCTCGAGCCTTCCGCTCGCGAACACCCTCGTCGCCCTCGAACGCGGTGTCGTGCTCGGGGCCGTCTCGGTCGAGGTCGTCGCCCGCTACGGGGTGCTGCGAACCGTGATCGTCGCCCCCGACCGCAGGCGCCAGGGGATCGGTGCCTCCCTCGTGCGGAGCCTGCTCTCGCGCTGCCACGAGCTCGGCCTTCGGGACCTCTTCAGCGTGAGCGAGACGCGGGAGGCGTCGGAGTTCCTGGCCGCCCAGGGATTCGCCCCCTGCGACCGCTCGCAGCTGCCCGCCGAGGTGCGGACCTGGCTTCGATCCAACGCATCTCCGGATGCTGCGGCCGTGCTGCAGCTGCCGCTCGAGGCGCGCTGGTGAGGTAGGGGCCCTCCCCGCATCGCGCCTTGCGAACGCCCCGCCTCAGCGGCCGGCGGAGACCTCCGTGGCGGTTCGGGCCGGGCTTCCTCCCAGCCGCAGGAAGAAGGCGGGCAGGACCAGCAGGTCCGCGACCAGGGCGCCGAGGATGGCGACCGCCGACAGCAGCCCGAAGCTGGCGATGCTCTGCCAGGGCGAGAGGGCGAGAGCGCCGAAGCCCAGCGCCAGCGCGAACGAGGTGGTGGCCACCGCCCGTCCCACCCGGCGCACGCCGTCGTGGACCGCCAGGGCGCGGGTGGCGCCGGCCTGCCGCTGGCGGCGCAGCCGGTCGAGGATGTGGATCGCGTCGTCCACCGCGATGCCCAGCACCACCGCGGCCACCATCGAGCTGCCGACGTCCAGGGGTCGCCCCAGCCAGCCCATCGTGCCCAGGGTGACCACGACCGGCAGCACGGTCGGAATCAGCACCAGCAGCCCCCACCGGAACGAGCGCAGGAAGAGGGAGACCATCACGAAGACCGTGAGCGCCGCGCCCGCGAAGCTACGCAGCTGCGTGTCTCGTATCGCCTCCACCATGTCGTGGACCACCGCGTAGGGTCCCGTCACGATCAGGCTCCAGCCCTCGGGCAGGTCGCCCGCGAACTCGCCGTTCAGCCAGTCCATCACCCGCCGCATCTCGTCCTGGGGGCTCTTGTCCGACTCCACCGAGATCCGCACGCGCCGATCCCGGCGATCCACCCAGGGCGCCAGGGCGTCGGAGTGGGCGGGGTCGCCGTCTCCCGAGGCCCGCCGGAAGAGCTCGCGATCGAGCGCGCTTCGGGCCTCCGGGGTCGTTGCGCCCGGTGGCAGGGGCATGGCCCGCCGCAGGCTGGCCAGCGGATCGGCGAGCGAGTGCACCGGACCCAGGCCTTCGACCGCTGCGAGCCGAGCGTCGAGCGCGTCCAGCACCTCGAGCGTGGCCGGGCTCTCGAGCTCCGCCGAGTCGGGCAGGGCGATGTCGAGCTCCAGGCGGTCGGGCCGCGAGAGATGGTCGGACACGAAGTGCGCCCAGCGCACCACCCGGCTGTCCTGCCCGTAGAGCTCCTCGAAGCTCGCATCCACCCGCAGGCGCAGGACACCGACGCCGAAGATCGCGAGGACCAGCGCCGAGACGACGAGGATCGAGCCGGAATGGGCCACCGCCGTGTCGACCAGGTGTCCCAGCGCCCGGTCCCAGCGTTCCGACAGGCTGCGGGTGCGCAGCTTCTCGGGGGCCAGCCGGACGAGCAGCAGGGGAAGCAGCGTGAAGGTGAGCAACAACGCGGCCATCACGCCGAAGGCGGCGATGAGCCCGAAGCGCACGAAGCTCTCGAGGTCGCTGGTCGCGAACGATGCGAATCCCGCGGCGGTGGTGAGGGAGGTCATCACGCAGGGCGGGCCCACGTCCGCGGCGAGCGCGACGAGCAGCGCGCGCCGGTCGTCCGGGGTGGTGGTGCGGTCCGCAGGAGCCTCGTCCGCGTAGTGGGAGACCAGGTGGATGGCATCGCACACGCCGATCACGAGCAGCAGCGGGGGCAGGGCCTGGCTGAGACTGTTCTGGGGCCAGGCGAGCCAACCGTGCAGCCCCATGGACCAGAGCACCGCCGCGCCCACGGTCACCAGGGCGGCGGCGGCGGCTCCCAGGGAGCGGAACAGCAGCAGCAGCGTGCCGCCCACGAGCACCACCATCACGGGCACCATGCGGGCGGTGGCGTCCTCGAGCTCACCGCCCGCCACCACGAACTCCACCGGCCCGCCGACGCGCTGGAAGACGAAGCCCGCTGCCTCGTGGGGGGCGAGCGCCCGGTCGAGCGCCGTGTAGGCCTCGCGCGCGGTGTCGCTGGCGGACGAATCGAGCTGCGCGACGATCGCGCCGACGTGCCCGTCGTCCGAGACGAGCTGGCGCAGCCACGTCGGGTCCTGCAGGGCGAGTCGGCCCAGCGCCTCGTGATCCGACGCGGGGACGCCGTCCTCCGTCAGCGTGCGCGACACGGGGCCCCCGGGCGCGGGCACGATCACGGGGCTGGTGGCGGGGCTCGCCACGTGTCGCACCGCGGGGCTCGCCGCGAGCCGGGCCGTCACGTCCGCCGCCATGCGCAGGGAGGCGTCGTCGAGCGCGTTCTCGCAGGCCGCGCTCTCGTCGCAGCTCCAGACGGCCACCAGGGGCAGCCCGCCGTCGTAGCGGTCGAGGAAGGCGTCGAAGCGCCGGATGCTCGGATGGTGCGTGCCGAGGAAGGCCCGGTAGCCCACGTCCGTCGAGAGGCGGGCGAGGCCGCCCACCGCGAAGCCCGACAGCAGCACGAGGAGCGCGAACGTCGAGAACGGATGCTGCAGCGACCAGCGCGTGAGTCGGCTCACAGCTGCCCGCACCGCGACCGCCGGCACGGCGCGGCGTCCGCGAACGCGTCGCCCCGTGCACGTGCGCCGAGGCGTCGCTCTGCGGCTTTCCGTCGCACCACGGACATCTCCCCCTCCGGAGAACCGGGACCATCGCACGGGTCGCGTTGCGGCGCAGGGGACGGGGCGGGGTCGTCGCCTTCCCGGGTCTCGACGGTGCGGCCCCTGGTGGGACGATGGCTCGCACCGGATCGTTCCGGTTCGGTGGCTCGATTCGACCGATCGCGGCAGGAGCAGACCGGACGGAATGGAAGGAAGCTGTCGCCGTCGTGACCCGGATTCAGGGGGCTGCGCGCGTCGCCGCCGCAGCAGGAGCTTCCAGCCAACGCTGCCACCACCGGAGCGTCTCCGCGTCGGTCGCCGCGCCCACGTCGTGCCCGCGACCCGCATAGGCCACGAAGCGGAACCGCTCGGGCACGCCGGCACGGGCGTAGGCGTCGTGCAGGACGCGCGCGGTCCGCTCCGCGCAGGCGAACGGGACGGCCCGATCCGCGGTGCCGTTCAGCATCAGCAGGGGGCGGGGCGGCAGGGCGTCGGCGTACCGGATGGGCTCCTGGGCGTCGAGCTTCGCTTCGTAGTCGGGGTCGAGCTCCAGCTTGCCCCCGGGCAGCCAGCGGGGGTCGTCGGCCAGGGCGAGGGTCGAGGAGCGCAGGAACGCGTGATAGTCGCCGCAGGCGACCCGCAGCACACCCGCCGCGAGACGCGGCTCGGCGATCAGGGCCTCCAGGGCGACGAAGCCGTCCGTCGAGCTCCCCGCGATCGCGATCCGTTCCGGATCGATCTCGGGCACGCTCTCGAGCAGGTCGACGACCCGCGGAACCGTGCCCGCGGCGCTGGCGCGGATCGCGGCGAAGAAGTTGCTGCCGACGAGACCGGGGCGCGGCGCCGCCAGCAGCCAGCGCCCCACCACGTTCGCGGCGGGGTCCGGTGCGGGCTTCGCCTGCTCGCCCAGGAGGGCCAGCGCCTCTTGCCAATCATGATGGAAGCGCACCACGACGATCCCGCGCGCGAGCAGGGCGCCCTCGTCCGCGATGGGCTGGATCACGGCGGCCTTTCGGCCGAGGGGCTGCTGGGGGATCTTGAGCGTGACATGGACCACGCCCTGCTCGAGCTCGTACTCGCGCGCTTCGTAGGCCGGAAGCGTCTCGGCGGACGCGGAGGCGCCCGAGGGATCCGCCCCGGGCGTCGTGCAGGCGACGACGATCCCGGCCAGCAGACCGCACGCCAGGAGTCGCTCTCGCGGGCACGACACGCGTTCAGGGTAGCGGCTCCGGGACTCCTGCTGGTGGTGACGGGTTGCGCGCTGCCCGTCGGGCGGTCCCTGCTCGCGCGGGCGATCGACGCGCGCGGCGGCCCCATCGAGCGCATCGAGCGCAGCTCCGAGGGGCTCGTCCACGTTGGTCTGCCGGGCCGCTGGCAGTGGCGGCTCGTGTTCGAGCCGCCCGAGCGGATGCGCTTCACCCTCGTCACCGCCGGAGAGGATCAGGACTGGGTGACCGACGGCCGGACGGCGTCGACGCTGCTCGGCAGCACGGTCGTCTCGAGCGAGCCGCTGGCCGACTCCCAGGAGCTGTCCGCGGTGCGCTGGGTGGCGGCGGTGCACCTGGACGCGCTGCGCGACCCCGCGATCTTCCGCACCCGCGAGCTGCCGCCCGAAGACGTTCCCGAAGGCCGGTTCGCCGCCCTCGAAGGGACCACCACCGACGCCCCCGCGATGCGCTACCGGCTCGTCTTCGACCGGCAACTTCGCCTGGTCGAGGCGGAGGGGCCGCTGTCCATCCCGGCGGTCGGCAGCGGTCGGGTACACGCGGTGTTCTCGGACTTCCGGTGGGTGGACGGCCGGCGCCTGCCCTTCGAGGTCCGATACCGGCTGGACGAGACGCCGCTCCTCGAGGAGCACGTGGTCGAGCAGCACGTGTCGCCGGCCGGGTCCCGTTCATTCCCCTGAGCGGGGGACGGCGGCTTCCGGCGCCGCGACGGTCGTGACCCGGCGTCAGCCCCGGGCTCCGGAACGGCGCCCGCCGGCCCGGGATCGTCTCCCCTTCTTCGTGCATCCGTCATAGAATGGGTCCCGGAACACGCACCTGCTGTCGCAGCGCGAGGAGCTCCACCGTGCCCATCTCCCGTCGCCTCGTCCCGCTCTCGATCCTGATCCTGGCTTCGACCCAGCTGGCCTATCAATGCCCGACGCCGCCGACTCCTCCGCCGGTGACTTCGATCGAGCTCGTCGAGCCCTCGGTGGCGAACGTGGACTTCTGCCTCGAGGCGGTGACCTTCCGGATCGACGGGCCCATCCGGGGCATGAGCGTGGAGGCCACGCT
The DNA here is from genome assembly GCA_963822965.1 of uncultured delta proteobacterium. Classification (GTDB taxonomy): domain Bacteria; phylum Myxococcota_A; class UBA9160; order UBA9160; family UBA4427; genus JAJDAN01. The sequence goes on along the minus strand of CAWGJT010000012.1, from coordinate 311,287 downwards.
CAACGACGAGTCCCTGGAGGTCGAGCCGGTGGGTCCCGGCCTGCTCTTCCGGGCCTCGGTGATCGGCCGGCTCGCCGCCGACAACCTGCTGGAGGTGCGGGCGGCCCGCTACCGGGACGGCGCGCCGATCGCGGCGAGCTTCTCGTTCACCCACCAGCCGGTGCTGCAGGCCTACCGCATCGACGACGAGGCGGATCTCATCCGGGGGCCGCTCGCCCACGGCCGGGTCGGCGACTGGATGCTCCGCAACTGCACGGCCCGCTTCATCATCCAGGATGCGCCCCAGCGCGACCTCTACAGCGTGGGCGGCTTCGGCGGCAACCTGATCGACCTCGAGCTGCTGGCGCATCCGGGCCTCGACAACTTCATCGAGATCGCGCCCACCCTGGACGTCGAGACCGTCGTCGATCCCCAGACCGTCGAGGTCGTCAACGACGGCGCCAACGGCGAGCCGGCGAGCATCCGCAGCTGCGGTCCGGACGACCTGCTCGACTTCATCAACCCCTCGAGCCAGATCCAGGGCATCCCGGGCGTCTCGATCCCCGGACACGCCGACGATCGCGACCTTCCGATCGAAGCCTGCACCCTCTACAGCCTGGAGCCCTTCGCGACGCGTGTCCGGATGGACACCACCGTCTCGAACCTCGGGACGATCTCGTTCCCGCTGCTGGTGGGAGACTGGATCAACGCGGGCGGCGAGCTCGAGAATCTGTTCACGCCGGGCCTCGGCCCCGGCTCCGGGCTGACCGCCGACCTCGGCTCCATCGGCTGGGTGGGCTATGGCGAGGCCGCGGGCGTCGACTACTCGTTCACGACGATCCCGATCAGCGGCAACACCACCAACCTGAAGGGGAGCTTCCTCAATACCTCGGGCGTGACGCTCTCCCTGCAGCCCATCGGCGTCCTCCAGGCCATCACCGGCACCACTTCGCCGTTCCTCGTCTCCCCCGGAACCAGTCGCACCTACACGCGCTATCTCGGCGTGGGCGACGGCTCGGCGTCCAACGCCATCGACATGGCGAACGAGGTGAAGAGCGATCCCGTCGGCACCGTCCAGGGCTGCGTGACCCACGGCGGCTCCTCGCCCGCCGTCGCCGCGCGGGTGGTCATCGGCACCCTGGAGAACGGGGAGATCGGCGCCGTCCACACGCTCTTCACCACCGGCGCCGACGGCTGCTATGCGGGCAGCGTTCCGCCCACACCCACCGGTGCGCAGTACGGGATGGCGGCCGCCCTCATCGGCGCCCTGTACGAGGGCGGCAGTCCGGATCCCGTGCTGCACCCGTTCACCGTGGCCGACGGCGAGGTGGCGATGCTGCCCACCGTCGACCTTCCGGAGAGCGGCGACCTGCGGGTGCACGTGGTCGACGAGTACGGCCGTGCCATGCCCGCGCGGGTCTCGGTGGTGGGCTTCGATCCGAGCCCGGAGCCGATCATCCCGGGTGGCTCGCTCTTCGGCCTCAACATCGGCGACGTCGGCCTGTTCCGGGATCCCTCGGACTCGCACCCCTTCGGCATCGTGTCCGCCCGCTACGCGGACGCCGGGGGCAAGGTCGCCTTTCCGCTCGAGCCGGGCAGCTACGAGATCTACGTGTCGCGAGGGCCGGAGTACTCCCTCTTCCACGAACGCCGCACCGTCGCGGCGGGTGTGAAGACCGTGGTGAACGCGCAGCTCGCCCGGGTCGTCGACACGGCCGGCTTCATCTCGTCGGACTTCCACGTGCACGGCATCCGTTCGGCGGACTCGCGCGTGAGCGACACCGATCGGGTGATGCAGTTCGCCGGCGAGGGCGTGGACAACGTGATCATGACCGATCACCACGTGCACACGGATCTGAAGCCGCGCATCGCCGAGCTCGGTTTCTCCTCGTTCGTGACGGCCACGGTGGGCGAGGAGATCACGACCTTCGACTACGGCCACTTCAACGGCTACCCGTTCTCGATCGACCCGGCCAAGCCTTCGGGAGGGTCGACGGACTGGGCGCAGGCCGCACCGGCGGGCATGGACTTCCCGCAGTACGGCAACTTCAACGCCACGCCGGCGGAGATCTACGCGCTGGCCGTCTCGGGGTCGCAGTCCCTGCCGGACACCGTCGTCCAGGTGAACCACATCGGCAGCCACTTCACGCCGCTCAAGATCGACACCGCGGCGACGCCGATCCAGGACGCGCTCACGGTGGAGGAGCGTGCGGCCCTGCGCTTGCCGCCCACCGGCAACCTGTTCCACGTGTTCGATGCGCTGGAGCTGTGGAATGGCGAGAGTCGCGGCGCCCAGAGCAACTTCCTGGACGAGCGCATCGGCATCTGGTTCAACCACCTGAACCACGGCATTCCCATCACCTTCATCGCCGATACGGACACCCACGCGTTCTTCAACCTGAACACCGCCGGAGCGCGCACCTGGACTCCGTCGTCGTCGGACGCCCCCCAGGAGATCGATCCCGCCGAGGTCGCGGGGGCGGTGGCCGCGGGGCGTGCGGTCGGCGGACAGGGCGTCTACGTGCAGACGCGGCTGCTCGCCCGGGACGGCAGCGGGGGCGTCGCCGATCTGGGCCTCGACGGCCAGACCCTGGTGGCGAGCGCGAACGGTGACGTCGATCTCGAGATCGACGTCCAGGCCCCGGCCTGGGCCCCCTACGACACCATCGAGATCTACGCGAACGCAGCGACCGAGCCGCGCGACCCGGCCAACCCGTACGAGTACCGGGCCGTCCCGGATCTCGTCCTCTCCGCGGGCGGGGACTTCCCGGTGGACGTGGTGGTGGTCGATCCCGGCGTTCCGGGAGCGGAACGGCTCGAGACGCGCGGGCTGGTGATCTCCTTCACCGGGCTCGCCCAGGACACCTGGTTCGTGGTGGTCGTGAAGGGAAGCGACGGCGTCTCCCAGCCGATGTTCCCGGTGTTCGCCGAGAACATCGACCGCACCAGCAACCAGAGCCTCGACGACCTGACCGACGGCAACCTGGGCGAGAACGGCGTGATGGCCCTCGGCGCCACGAACGCGCTCTACGCCGACGTGGACGGAACCCCCGGCTTCCAGCTGGCTCCGTGAGCCCGGGGTTCGCGGGCTCCGCCGTCGGCGCGCTTCGCGTGTTGGCGCTGGGCGTCCTGCTGGGGCCGCTCCCCGCCGCGGCGCTGCCGGCGTCCCCGACGACCGGCGCCCAGGCGTCGCCGCCGGGACCTGCCCCGGCACGGGGCGGCGTGCGGTTGCTCGAGGCCATGACGGCGGGCGGACCGGTGCTGGTCGGCCGCGTCGGCGCGATCGAACGCCTCGACGCCCACGGCTATTCGGCGTGGATCCACGTGGAGCGTGCCCTCGGAGAGGAGGAGGGCGCCACCGAGCCCGGAACGGCGGTCCGGATCGCGTGGGAAGAGCTGGCCACGGGTCGCCCGGCGCGCTTCGCCGACTCGGAGCGGGTGCTGGTGTGCCTCGAGCGCCTCGGCACCGCTTCCATCTGGCGCCGGCGGATTCCCGACTCGAGCGTGCGCCGGCAGACGGCGGGCATCGCCATGCAGGGGGACGCCTTCCTGCGCGATCCGGCACCCGGCACCCTCGACGTGTTGCACCACTATCTGTCCCTCGCGCCGGAGGACCGGGAGACGGCCACGGGGGCCGGCTACCTGGCGGCCCTGACCGCGCGTGCGCAGCTCCCGCTGGCGGAGGATGCTGCTCGCCGGCTGGCCGAGATGCAGGACGCGGGCGGCCGTCTCGCCGGCGAGGACGACGCGCTCATCGTGCAGGCCCTGCAGCGGGAGGACGCCGGAGGAGGCCTGGAGGCGGCTTTGCTGGACGTCGTCCGCGCGTCCGCCACAGCCTCCATGGCAAAGGCGTTGCGGGCGGCGACCCGCGCGCCCCGCACGCCGCCGGCCCGGCTCTTCGAGGCCCTGGCGATCGCCGCCGGCGGGCTGTCGGTGTCCGACGTGTCGGGGCTGCTGGCCAGCGACGAGCCCGCGTATCGCCTCGTGGTCGCCCGCACCCTCTCCGGCCAGCGCGCGGCGGAGACCCTGACGAAGCTGCTCGAGAGCGATCCCTCGCCGGAGGTCCGGGCAGGGGCCGTCCGGGGTCTCGCCCGGGTGGAGGCCGGAGCCGCGCTGCTCCGGGTTCTGGCCACCCTGTGCGATCCGGATGCCGGGGTTCGCAGCGCCGCCGCCGCCACTGCCGCGACCATGGGCGACGCGGCCGTTCCGGGCCTGGTGAAGGTCGTCTTTGGCGGGACGGAGCCGGGCGGGACGGAGCCGGGCGGGACGGAGCCGAGCGGGTCCGCGCCAGGCGGAGACGAAGCGGGGCAGCACCCCGCCTGCCCGGGCTCGGAAGACGCCGCGCGGGCGGCCCTCGACGCGCTCTCCCGAGGAGGTCCGGCCTCGCGCAAGGCGCTGGTCGACATCGCAGCCCGGCACCCGGACCCCGGCCTGCGGAAGCTGGCCGGGGTCGCCCTGGGCGAGCTCGACGCACACATCCACTGAGCGGGATGCGCGGCGCGACCGGCTTCCTGGGCATGGCCCGGGCTATCCTGGAAGACTCGGAGGGAGGAGCCCATGACCGCCGAGGCACGCTTCGTCGAGACGAGTCCCTGGCTCGAAGCGCCGCGCGATCGCTGCCCGGCGCTCGACGGCGACCAGACCGCGGACGTGGTGATCGTGGGCGGCGGCTACACGGGGCTCTCCGCGGCGCTCGCTCTGCGAGCGCAGGGCGTCGACGTCGTGGTTCTCGAGCGGGACTTCGCCGGGGCCGGAGCGAGCGGCCGGAACGCGGGGCACCTCACCCCGACGATCGGCAAGGACCTGCCCACCACCCTGCGCCTCTTCGGTCGCGAGCGCGCGTCGGCGCTCGTCCGCTTCGCGGACGCCGCGGTCGACCACACCGAGGAGGTGATCCGCCGCTACGGCATCGAATGCGACTACCGCGCCTCGGGAAACGTGGTGGCGGCGGTCCACCCCAAGCACGAATCGCGCCTGCAGACCGCCGCCGAGACCGCCCAGGGCCTCGGGGCCCGGGTCCGATTCCTCGATGCGAAGAAGATGCGCGACCGCGGAATTCCCGACTCCTTCGTGTGTGGCGTTCTCGAGGAGCGAGGCGGCACCCTGAACCCGGGCCGGTACGTCGCGGGGCTGCGCCGCGCCGCATTGCAGGCCGGTGTCAGGCTCTTCGAGGACACGAACGTCCTCGCCCTCGAGGACGGCGCCACGGTCCGGGCGCGTTGCGAGGGGGGACAGGTGACGGCGCGGCAGGCGGTCTTCGCCACGAACGCCTATACGGAAGGGCTCGGCCGCCGCCCCCGTCACGTGGTTCCCTTGCGGGTCTCGCTCTTCGAGACAGAGGCGCTGCCGGAGCCGGTGCTCGCAGCGCTCGGCTGGCCCGGTCGCGAGGGCATCTACACGTCCCACGAGGTCCTCGAGAGCTACCGCGTCACCGCCCACGGCACCCTCACCGGAGGGTCGAAGGTGGTTCGCTACGGATATGGAAGTGCGTTGCCCCCGGGCCACGACCCGGCCGCCTTCGCGATCCTGGAACACGCCTTCCGCGAACGCTTCCCCGGTCTGCGGGAGGTGCCGATCGCGAGCTTCTGGGGCGGGTGGATCGGCTTCACCCTCGATCTGCTGCCGCAGGTCGGGGTCGAAGGTGCGCACCGCAACGTTCACTTCGGCGTGGGCTTCAACGGCCACGGCGTCGCCCAGGCCACGTTCGTGGGCGCGATGCTCGCGGGTCGCATCCTGGGAAGTCCCAACGCCCACGACGCGGCCCTGGAGCGGCGTCTGCGGGCCTGGCCGCCCGAGCCGCTCCGCTGGCTGGCGGCCCGCGTCATCAACGGCACGCTCTCGTGGGTCGACGCGCGGACCGACCGGCAGGCGCGCGCGCTCCCGCGCAGGGACGGCTGAGCCGAGTCGGCGGGGACGGCTCAGCCGGGACCGGTGCGGCTCAGCCTTCGCGGGGCTTCCGGCGCCGGCGCGGTGTGCGCCCCTCCGGACCCGCGTCCCGGGGCGCGGGCTGGCTTCGCTCCTGGCGCCCACCCCGGCTTCCGGTCTTCCGCTCGCCCCTGCTCTGGCGCCCGCCTCTCGTATCGCGCTCGCCCTTCGTCTGGCGGTCGCCCTTCGTCTTGCGCAGGTCTTCGTCCTTGCGCGCGCTGCGGCCCGCGTTCTTGCGCCCGCCCGCCGGACGCACGACCTCGGGCTGGCTCTCTCCCGCGTGCTCTTCGAGCGCGAAGTCGATCTTGCGCTCGCTCGTCCGAACGCCGGCACACAGCACACGGACGCGGTCGCCCAGCCGGAACCGCCGACCGGAGCTGCGACCCACCAGGGCCTGGCTCTCCGGCCGGAACTCGTAGTAGTCGGCGGCGAGCTGGGACACGTGGATCAGGCCCTCCACGAGGGCGTCGTCGATCTGGACGAAGAAGCCGAAGTCCGCGACGCCCGTGATCCGGCCTCCGAAGCGCTCGCCCACCTTGTCCTCCATGTAGCGGCACTTGAGCCAGGCCTGCACGTCCCAGCTGGCCTCGTCGGCACGCCGCTCGGACGCCGAGCAGCGTTGGCCCATGGACTTCATCGCCAGCGGGTCGTGCACGTAGTCGTGCGGCTTGCCCCCGGCGAGGACGTGATGGATGGCCCGATGCACCAGCAGGTCGGGGTAGCGGCGGATGGGCGAGGTGAAGTGGGCGTACGCGTCGAGCGCGAGCCCGAAGTGGCCGGCGCACTCGGGCTTGTACACGGCACGGGCGAGGCTGCGGAGGACGAGGATGGTGAGCACCGGCGCTTCGGGCTTGTCCTGTACGTCCCGCAGCAGCTTGGCGAAATGGCGCGGCTGGGGCGCGTCGCCGCCGCCCAGCTCGTAGCCCAGCAGTGCCACGGTGCGGCGCAGGTCGCCGATCTTGTCGGGATCGGGGCCCTCGTGGACGCGGTAGAGCGCGGGCACCCGATGGCGCTGCAGGTAGCGGGCCGCCTCGACGTTGGCGGCGATCATGCACTCCTCGATGATCCGGTGGGTCTCCAGGCGCTGGTAGGGCTCGACGGCGATCACCGCCCCGGCGTCGTCGAAGCGGAAGCGCGGCTCGGCCTGGTCGAGCTCGACGGCGCCGCGCCGTCGCCGGGCCCGGGCCAGCTGTCGGTAGAGCGCGAGCAGCTCTTCGAGGTGCGGAGCGAGGGGCTCGTAGCGCGTGCGGAGCTCCGGGTCGCCGTCCAGAACGCCCTGCACGCCTTCGTAGGTGAGACGCGCGTGCGACCGGATGATCGCCTGCGCGAACGTGCTGCGGCTCACCCGGCCGTTCTCGTCCAGACGCATGTCACACACCAAGACGAGGCGATCGACCTCGGGATTGAGGGAGCAGAGCCCGTTCGAGAGGGCTTCGGGCAGCATCGGGACGACGCGGCGGGGAAAGTAGACCGACGTGCCCCGATGCAGCGCCTCCGTGTCCAGCGGCGAGCCCGGCGCCACGTAGTGGCTCACGTCGGCGATGGCGACCCGGAGCCGCCAGCCCCGGCGCGTCCGCTCCGCGTACACCGCGTCGTCGAAGTCCCGGGCGTCGGCGCCGTCGATCGTGACGAAGGGAAGCGCGCGCAGGTCCTCGCGCTGGCGCTTGTCGGCGGCGCGCACCGTCTCCCCCAGGGCGGCGGCCTCGCGCGTCACCTCCGCGGGCCAGCTGTGCGGAATGCCGAAGGCGCGGACGGCGATCTCGATCTCCATCTCGGGATCGGTGGCCTCGCCGAGGATCTCCGTCACCCGACCCAGGGCCTGGCTGGACGACGTCGGCGGGTCGGTGATCGTCGCCACGACGATCTGCCCGTCCGTGGCGCCCCGTCGTCCGTCGGGCGGGATCAGCAGGTTCTGGGTCTGCTTGGGGTCCGACGGCACCAGGAACGAGACGCCGTGCTCCAGGTGGAAGCGGCCGACGAGCTCGCTGACGCCGCGCTCGAGGACCCGCGCCACCTCGCCTTCCCGGCGGCCGCGGCGATCACGGCGCGTGATGCGCACGGCGATCCGATCGCCGTGGAAGACCTTCCGCATCTCCCGGGGCGCGAGGAAGACGTCGTCGCCGCCTTCGTCCAGCAGCACGAAGCCGTAGCCGTCCGAGTGCCCCTGCACCGTCCCGCTGGCCAGGGAGGTGCGATCGATGAGCAGGAAGGCGCCCCGTCGGTTGGCAATCACCTTGCCGTCGCGTACCAGCCGGTCGAGGACCCGCTCGAGCCGCTCGCGCTCCCGCTCGCCGCCGCGCAGCCCGAGCGCGCGGCAGAGCGCGTCGAGGCGGAGCGGCCGCTGGGCGTCTTCGAGCGCGGCGAGCACCGCGCCGGGGTCGAGCCGTCCCGAGGCGGCGCGGCCGCCTTGCCGGGACCCCGTCGCCTGGGGCTGCCGGATCGTCTCCGACGCTCCCGAGCGTTTCCCTCGCCGCGGGCTCTTTCGCCGTGCGGGTCTCTTCCCGTGGCCGGGGGCCTTCGGGTCCTTCGTCATCGGGCGACCTCTTCCGCGAGCTCGTGGCTCGCGCGCCGGATCTGCGACCAGCGGAAGGGGGATTGGATCTGAGCCCACCACGTCATCGGGAAGGCCGGCAGGCCCGGAATCCCGATCTCCTCGGGCGGCTCGCGGTCGCGGGGCAGGAAGCGCGTTCCGAACAGGGTGTCCCACAGGATCACCGTCTGCCCGAAGTTGTGGTTGGCCTCGGAGACCGTCTTCGAATGATGCCAGCGGTGCAGCTCGGCCATGCTGAAGAAATGGTTCAGCGGGCCCAGGCGAAGCTGCAGGTTGGCGTGCTGGAAGATGCCGTGCACCGCGGTGACCAGCGTGAAGAGCGCCAGGGCCTCGACGCCGCATCCCAGCACGACGAGCAGGCCGTAGGAGGGCACGAAGGTCATCAGGCTGTCGATGGGGTGGAAGCGACCGGCGTTCAACCAGTAGAGGCGGGGAGCGCTGTGGTGCGTGGCGTGGAAGCGCCAGAGACCGTCCCAACGGTGCTGCCCGCGGTGCACCCAGTAGCCGGGCAGCTCGCCGACCACCAGCGCGAGTCCCGTCTGCGCGAGCAGCGGCCAGTCGCTCGGCCACAGGCCGACCGAGAGCTCCCGAGAGAGCCAGCCCGCCGCGGCCACGCCGCCCGCCGCCACGAAGGGCGTCAGCACCCCGATCAGCACGGCGATCGAGACGCTGTGGGTCGCATCCACCCGCACGTCGCGACGCGCGCGGTTCCAGCTCCGGTGGTAGGGGTGGACGCGCTCGAGGATCGCCACCGCGGCGAAGGCTGCGAGCTGGGGCCCCAGGATCGAGGTGGGAGCCGGCAACCCGGTCGCCATGAGGTGCATCGTCCACGCGACCGCGCCCGAGAGGACGAGCGGGAAGACGCTCCACTGGAAGGCGCGCGGGGCGATGCGTGGCGCGAGGGGAGCGGCGGCGGGCATCGGCACAGAGTAGCGGGAAGGGGTCGATTCCGGAGCGATGCTAAACACGGTTGCGGTCTCGACGCCGGGGAAGGAGCTCGAGCTCCGAGGCCGCGGGACCGACGGGAGAAGGCATGTTCCGCTTCTCGATGCGTCCGCGGGCCTGGCGTTGGGGGCGCCGCCCGAAGCCGGGTCGGCTCCGTCGCCTCCGGCGGTGCGTCGCCGCAATCGTGCTCGGCGCGGTCGCCGCCAGCGTCGCGGTGACGGCCAGCCTGCGGTGGATCGATCCGCCGACGACCGCGTTCATGCTCGAGCACGTGTACGGGTCGCGCGGCGGCCGACCGGGCCGTCCCCTGCGCCACGAATGGGTCGACTGGAAGGGCATCTCGCCCTGGGCGCGCCTCGCGGTGGTGGCCGCGGAGGACCAGCGCTTCCCGGAGCACGCGGGCTTCGATCTCGGCTCCATCGCCGAAGCGGTCGAGGAGCGCATCACCTCGGGCCGGCGGCGGGGGGCCAGCACCATCTCCCAGCAGGTCGCCAAGAACCTGTTCCTGTGGCCGGGCAAGAGCCTCGTGCGCAAGGCGCTCGAGGCCTGGTTCACGGTGTGGATCGAAGCCTGCTGGCCGAAGCAGCGCGTGCTCGAGGTGTATCTCAACGTGGCGCAGTTCGGCGAGAACGTGTTCGGCATCGAGGCCGCGAGCCGGACCTTCTTCGGCAAGCCGGCGCGCTCCCTGAGCCGGCGCGAAGCCGCGATCCTGGCTGCGGTGCTTCCCAACCCGGTGCGGCTCCGCGCCGACGATCCCTCGGACTACGTGCGGTCGCGCGCCGATTGGATCGTCTCGCAGATGGAGATGCTGGGCGGTCCGGGCTACGTCGGCTCCCTCGGCGAGTGAGCCCGGGGCGAGGGAGCCGACCGGTCCGGGACGCCGTCAGTCGATCAGGCCCTTCGCGCGCTCCACCGCCTTCTGTCGCTGGATCGCGGCGCGCTGGTCCTCCGTGAGCAGCGCCGTGGCCACCTTCGGGCGGACGATCGAGTAGAACGCGGGCACGACCGTGATGGCGCCGAGCATGTTGATCACCATCAGGATCGAGAGCAGCTGCGCCATGTCGGCCTGGAAGCGCAGGTTCGAGAAGGTCCACAGCACGATGCCGCCCACGATGGTGGTCGCCGTGAAGGTCACCGCCATGCCCGTGGTCCGGATGGCGCGCCGGATGGCCTCGTCGATGTCTTCGGTGTCGACCACCTCGTGTCTTATCCGATCGACGATGTATATCGCGTAGTCGACCCCGATTCCGACGCCCACGGATTGGACGGGGAGGGTGTTGATGTTGAGCCCCATCCCGATCAGCGCCATGTAGGCGAGCGAGAGCATCGTCGCCGTGGCGATCTGCAACAGGATGATCGCGCCGCTCGGCATCGACTGATAGGTGACCGAGTGGAGCACGAAGATCACCAGGAAGATCAGGACGATGTTGGCGACGTGACTCCGCTCCACCTCGTCGTCGACGGCCGCCAGGATGCCCATCAGGCCGCCGGCCATCACGAACTGGACGCCCCGGGTCCAGGACTGGGTGGCCTGGTAGGCGGGCACCCCATCCACCTGCTTCAGGTCCTCGACGATCAGGTTCGTGGTGTCGACCCCGACGGCGCGGATGCCGTACTCGTCGCTCTCCCACCAGTAGTCGACGTCGTCGAGGGTCCAGTCTGCCAGGTCGTCCGGCCAGCTGAAGAAGTCGCCTTCCTCGACCGAGTCCCGCTGCTCCTCGTAGTCGGAGATCGCGCGCTCCCGGAAGTCGTCCATCCATTCGGGCAGCGCGTCCACCGACGTGAACTCGTTCACCTGGTCGTGGACGTAGGTGCCGTCCTCCTGTCGGATCTGCACCGTCAGCATGTGGTGACGGGCGGGGAGCAGCGGCCCGAGCATGTAGTACCAGGTGTCCATCAGCTTGTCGTACGAAAACGGGCTCTGACCCGGCAGACCCCGGTCCTTCTCGTAGCGGACGATGACCTGCCCGATCGGATTGCGACGGATGAACTCGCTGGCGGCCATGACCGCCTTGCGGATGGTCTCGCCCTTGTGGTCTCGATAGAGGAAGGCGACGTTGGCGTCCTTGCCGTCCTCGGTGATGAAGGGACGCAGCGCGCCCGGGGCGCCGTTCGTGCGGAGCTGGTAGATCTGCTGGCGCACGGTGGCTTGCTCTTCCGAGATGAAGCCCCACTTCGGGTCGCCGTAGTGGTTGATGCGCCACGAAGCCCGGAGGATCGGCACCAACGAGATGGTGGCGCCCAGATCGGTGTGCAGGCCCATCCAGCGCTCGAACTTCTCCATGCGCCGGACCGGCGTGGGGTCGCCGGCCGCCTTCTCCTTGTCGCCCTCCAGGTAGATCACGAAGGTGTCGATCCCGCCGAAGCGCTGGGCGATGTGGGCCGTGGCGACGTTGAACTCGTGGTCGGGGAAGAGCAGCGGCGTTCCCGGCCGCGCTTCGCCGATCTGGGAGTGGAAGAGCGTGACGTAGGTGGAGCTCGTGAGCAGGAAGACGGTCGTCACGGCGATCACCCACTTGTAGGTCTTGTGGGTGGTGAGCCATCCGATGAAGCTCGTGAAGCGGATCATGAAGCCCGGCAGGAAGTGCTCGTGCTCCGCGGGCGCGGGCAGGTAGCAGATCAGTACCGGGTGCAGGATCTCCACGGTGACGAGGATCGAGGAGACCCAGAAGGCGCCGAAGATGCCCAGGTCCCGCATCTGCGGGATCGAGGTCACCAGGATCACGAGCAGGCCCGCGACGTCCGTGATGATGCCGAGGGTGCCGGGCACGATCAGCTCGCTCATGGCGACCGTGGCCGCCTCGATCTTCGCCGCGTTCGGGTCGCCCATGGCGGGCAGCAGGACCTCGTAGTCCTCGAAGAAGCGCTCGGCCATCTGGACGGTGTGCGAGATGGCGCGAGCCGTGATGATCGTGGGGATCACCAGGATGAGGGGGTCGAAGGCGATCCCGACCCAGCCCGTGAAGCCGAGGCCCCAGATCACGGTCGCGATCGCCGCGACGAAGGGAATCAACACGCCGTGCCAGCGCCGGAAGTAGAGCCACAGCAGCACGAAGATCATGATGATCGTGAGCACGACGAAGAGGGCGATCTCGAACGCGTGCACGTAGATCCAGCCGACGAGGATCGGCACGCCCGAGACGTAGATCGTCGTGTTGTCGTCCTGCTCGTCGTGCTTGATCTGCTGGACGAAGTCGAACACCGCCATGTAGGTCTCGCGCGTGCTCAGGCGGTCGGTGATGAAGCCCGCGGTGATCAGGGCCCCCTTCTGGTCCAGAGAGACGAGGCGGCCGTAGATGAAGGGCGGGTTCTGGCGGACGAGGTCGCCGATCTTGTCCGCCTCCTCCTGGGTCTTCGGCAGCTTCTTCACCAGCACGCTGGTCTCGATGTCGCCCGAGGACTCGATCTGGACGACGCGGGTGCTGTTGTGGGTGACCGACATGATCCGGTAGTGGTTCACCGGGTAGGGCGGGTAGAGCCGGTCGAGCTCCTTCTGGATCTGCTTCGGCGTGAGGACGCCCTCGTCCTCCCACTTCTCGCGAAGCTCGTCCCGCTCCTCGGTGTGGCTGTCGTAGCCGATGCCGTCGAGGCGGCGGGTGATCCGGTGGATCTTGGCGATCGTCTCCGGCGTGAAGATGGTCCCGTCCTTGACGACCACGCCCACGGCCACCGTCGCGGATCCGCCGAACTTCGAGGCGAACTTGTCCTGGGCGTGGATGAACGGGTGGTCCGGCCACTGGGCACGGGCCTCGGTGTCGATGCGGACGACGGGGCCCGGGAGCCGCGCGTCGAAGGCCGCCAGCGCCCCGTTCAGGATCGGATAGAAGAAGAACGACGTGGAGACGAACAGGAGGGCCGCGACCACTGCGCGGTGTCTGACGACGCCCCGGGCGAACCTGAGGGTGGCCGATTCCGTCGCTTGGGGGGGGGCGCTTCTGACATGCCGTCCTCTTTGTAGAATCCGCGGATACGATGGCGAGACAGTCCACAGGAGACACCGGCCTCCCGCGGGTCGATTCACGGATCGATTCACGGATGGAGAGGACGCGGGCGACTCGGCCGGACCAGGCGAGCCGAGGCTCGCAGGGGCGCAACCTTATTTCGATGTGCCCCCTCAGGTCAAGCTTCGCGCAGAGGGTCGGCGGGCCCGTCGGAACGAACACGGCAGCCCGAGCCATCCGGGCCAGGGGGCGACCTTGAGTCAGGTACCGCGGGTGTTCGTCACCCGATCTCTCGCCGGGCTGGGACGGCCCGACCCGCTCGGCCCGCTTCTCGACCGCGTCCGAGCCCACATCTGGAGCGAAGAGCACCCACCGTCGCCCGATGCGCTGCGCGAGGCCGTGAAGGGCTGCGAAGGACTGCTGTGCCTGCTCACGGATCGCGTCGATCGCGCCCTCCTCGACGCGAGCCCGGGCCTGCGCGTGATCTCCAGCATGTCCGTGGGGGTCGATCACATCGATCTGGAGGCCGCGACCGCACGGCGCATTCCAGTGGGCCACACGCCCGGCGTGCTCGCGGAGACCACCGCGGACCTGACCCTGGCTCTCATGCTGGCCGCCGCGCGCCGGATTCCCGAGGCAGATCGATTCGTTCGGGAAGGGCTCTGGACCCTGGACCGCCGCTGGGCGCCCGACATGCTGCTGGGAGTGGACCTGCACGGAGCCACCCTGGGGGTGATCGGGCTCGGCGCCATCGGACAGGCCGTTGCCCGCCGCGCCCACGGCTTCGGCATGCGCGTGCTCGGATGGACGCGGTCCGGGCGTCCGGTACCGCAGGTCGAGAGCGTGACCCTCGACGACGCGCTGCGTCGCTCGGACTTCGTGAGCGTTCACGTCGCCCTGACGCCCGAGACGCGGGGCCTGCTCGACGCCGAGCGGATCCGCGCGCTGAAGCCCGGCGCGGTGCTCGTCAATACCGCCCGAGGTGGTCTCGTCGACGAGGCCGCCCTTGCGGAGGCCCTGGCGGGCGGTCGTCTGGCGGCCGCCGCGCTGGACGTGTTCGAAGAGGAGCCGCTCTCCTCCGAGAGCCCGCTCCTGCAAGCGCCAAACCTCGTTCTGACGCCGCACATCGGCAGCGCCAGCGTGGCCACCCGCCGGCGAATGGCGTCGTTGGCCGTGGCGAACCTGCTGGCGGGTCTCGCGGGCGACCGGCTGCCCCACCAGGCCAATCCGTTTCCGGCGAGCCCGGGTCGGGAGTAGGGCCGCTTCTCACGGCCGCTTCCGCGCCTGTATCCCGCGTCCCGCGCCTTTTTCCGCTTCCGCGCTCATCGGGCCCGCCGCGGCCGGCTCAGTCCGCGGCTCGCGACCCGGGCTCCGGCGGCGACGGGTTTCGCGTGAAGCCGCAGAGCGCCAGGAAGCGATCGGTGGCGACGATCTCGGCTCCCAGTCTTCGGGCCCGGTTGGCCAGGGGGCGATCCGCGGTCACGACCCGCACGACCGTCGCCTCGTCCTTCCGTCGCCTCAGCGATTCGACGATCCAGTCGTCCGCGGAGGGGGCGAAGACGATGCGGACCCGCGGCCGCTCCTTCTTCTCGTCGTCGCTGCCTTCGTCGTCGCCGCTCCCGGATGGCCGCCCTTCGGGCGGGAGCCGCTCCTCCGCCCGCTCGAGGTGGCGGGCGTCGAAGACCAGGAAGATCTCCGCCTCCGGCTCCGCAAGCCCGGCCGCGAGCCCGGCCAGCAGGCTGCGCCGATCGCCTCGCCACCAGCTCGTCGGGGCCTTCGGCGCCGGCTCCGATTCGTCGCTCGGCCCGGAGGCCGGCTCCGGCTCGTCACCCGCCGGCCCGGGCGACGCGGCGCTCGCGAGATTCACCGGGAGGACATTCGCGAGATTCACCCGTAGAACATTGTATGCGTCCACGAGCCAGAGCGATCTCATCGATCTCGCCAAGCCTCAAGATCCCCCGTTGGCCTGCTTCTTCTTCTGCTTCCGCCCGGGGCCTCGCTTCCGGGGCCGTCACCCGGGGACCCGCGCTGGCGGCCGCTCGCGCGGCGCCATACACCGCGAGACCCACTCCCTGGACGCACAAGACCGTCAGCAGGGCGAGCCACATCGAGCTGTCCAGCCAGGCCACGAGTCTGGCAGGCCCCGGGGCGTCCAGCGAGGGCCTCCCCGCCCGCTCGGTCCGGGTCGTCTCTCTCGTCCCTCTCGTTCTCGTCCCTCTCGTCCTCGTCTCTCTCGTTCTCGTCTCGCTCATCCGGGTGCCTCCCATCGGGCTCTGGGCGGAGCTTCCCGGGGACCCGTGACAGCGGCGGTCACGGCTTGCACGGGGATTCGCGCTGACCTACAGAGGCGCGATGGCAGGCTCCGCCGAGAAGAAGACCCCCGTCGAGGACGCCATCCTGCGCGTCGGGCTGGTCCAGATGCGCTGCTCGCCCGATCCCGACGAGAACGTCGCCCGGGCGCTCGCGGGCATCGAGGAGGCGGCCGACCGCGGGGCGGGCCTCGTCTGCCTGCCCGAGCTGTACCGCTCGGAGTACCTGTGCCAGGGCCAGGAGCCCGCCCGCTTCGACCTCGCGGAGCCGATTCCCGGGCCGAGCACCGAGGCGCTCGGCAAGGTCGCCGCGGCGCGCGGCGTGGTGGTCGTCACCACCCTCTTCGAGCGGCGGGGCGAGGGCGTCTACCACAACACGGCGGTCACCATCGACGCCGACGGTCGCCTGCTCGAGCTCTACCGCAAGATGCACATCCCGGACGACCCGCTCTACAACGAGAAGTTCTACTTCACGCCGGGTGATCGGGGCTTCCTGGCGCACGACACGCGTTGCGGGCGGATCGGCGCGCTGGTGTGCTGGGACCAGTGGTTCCCGGAGGCCGCCCGTCTCGTCTCCCTCGCCGGCGCCCGCATCCTCCTCTACCCGACGGCCATCGGCTGGCAGTTCGACGAAGGCCCCGAGGAGGACGCCGCACAGCACGATGCCTGGGAGACGGTGCAGCGCGGACACGCGATCGCCAACGGCGTCTTCGTGGTCGCGGTCAACCGGGTGGGTCGAGAGGGCGGCATCCGCTTCTGGGGCCAGTCGTTCGTCGCCGACCCGTTCGGCCGCCTGCTGGCACGGGCCTCGGCGGAAGAGCCGGAGGTGCTGGTGGTGGACTGCGACCTCGGGGCCGTCGAGCGGGTGCGTCGCCACTGGCCGTTCCTGCGGGACCGACGGATCGACGCCTACGGAGACCTGGCTCGGCGTCTCCGGGACTGACGGGCGTGCCGCCGCCGAGCGCGTCGCGCACGCCCTCCGCCTCGCCCGCCTCCCAGGGCTACCGCTGGCCCGCCGAATGGGAGCCGCACGCCGCCACCTGGCTCACCTGGCCCCACAATCCCGAGACCTGGCCGGCTCGCATCGAGCGGGTGGAGGGCGCGTTCCGCGAGATCGTCCGGGCGCTGGCCGGCCGCGAAGAGGTTCGCATCAACGTCGCCGGCGAGGCGATGGAGGAGCGCGTGCGACGCGTGCTCGCCGGCGACGCGGACACGGGTGTCCGCTTCTTTCACATCGAGAGCGACGACGCCTGGGTGCGCGATCACGGCCCGCTCTTCGTCACGCGCGAGGGCGATCCCGCCCTGGCCGTGGTCGACTTCGGATTCGACGCCTGGGGCCGCAAGTACCCGCCCTGGGATCGCGATGCCGCCGTCGCCCGTCGCTGCGCCGAGGCGCTGGGCGTGCCGCGCTTCGCGACGCCGTTCGTGCTGGAGCCCGGCTCCATCGACGGGGACGGCCGGGGAACCGTGCTCACGACCGAATCCTGTCTGCTGAACGCCAATCGCCTGGCCGACGGCGAGCCGCCCCGAACCCGGGAGCGCGCCGAGTCCGAGCTCGAGCAGATGCTCGGCGCCCGACAGGTCGTCTGGCTCGGCGACGGAATCGCCGGAGACGACACCGACGGCCACGTCGACGACTTCGCCCGCTTCGTGGGGCCGGGTCGCGTGGTCTGTGCCCAGGAGACCGACGCCGCCGACACGAACCACCGGCCGCTCGCCGAGGCCCTGCGGCGGCTGCGCGCGTCCCGGGACGCCACCGGCCGCGTCCTCGAGGTGGTTCCCCTGCCCATGCCGCCGCCGGTGGTGGTGGGCGGGGACCGATGCCCCGCCAGCTATGCGAACTTCTACCTGGCAAACGGTGTTGCGCTGGTCCCCACCTTCGGCGCTCCCAGCGACGAGCGGGCCATGGCGATCCTCGGGGAGTGCCTCGGGGGTCGAGAGGTCGTGCCGATCGGGGCGCGGGACCTCGTCGTGGGCCTGGGCACGATCCACTGTCTCACCCAGCAGGTCCCGGCGCCGGAGACGGCCCCCGTGGCCGGGGCGGATCGTTGATTGCGGGCTCAGCTTTCGGACTCCCCCGGGATCCGGTACAAAAGGACGCCTCGTAGGAGGCTCCGATCCAGCTCCGGATCGGGCACGGGCGCCCCGAATCGGGATCCCATTCGAAGCCATCGGATGCCGTGTCTCGGTGCACGTCGGATGCCCGGGCGCACGCGGCGCTCGCAGCATCACGGAGCAGGGAGGACCGACGCACAGTGGTCGAGGTCTCGCGACACGACATCGTCATCGTAGGCGGGGGCGGGGCAGGGCTGCGCGCCGCGATCGCCGCCGCGGAGGCCGATCCTCAGGCCTCCATCGCCGTCGTCTCGAAGGTCTATCCGATGCGGAGCCACACGGTCTCCGCCGAGGGCGGCGCCGCCGGCGTGGCCCGCGAGGACGACAACTTCGAGATGCACGGGCTGGACACGGTGAAGGGCTCGGACTTCCTGGGCGACCAGGACGTGATCGAGTACTTCGTCGAGCAGGCACCGAAGGAGCTGGCCCTGCTCGAGAACTGGGGCTGTCCCTGGAGCCGCAACGACGACGGCAGCGTGGCCACGCGCGCCTTCGGCGGCATGACCGTGAAGCGCACCTGGTACGCCGCCGACAAGGTCGGCTTCCACATGCTCCACTCGCTCTTCCAGCACTCGATGCGCTTCGACAACATCGTCCGCTACGACGAGTACTTCGTCTCGAAGCTCCTGGTGGACGGTGGGGTGTGCCGGGGCGTGGCGGCCCTCGACATCCGCACCGGCGAGATGCACGCCATCCTCGGTGCTGCGGTGATCCTCGCGACGGGCGGGGCCGGCAAGGTCTTTCCGTTCACCACGAACGGGATGATCAAGACGGGCGACGGCATGTCCCTCGCCTACCGTGCGGGTGTCCCGCTCAAAGACATGGAGTTCATGCAGTACCACCCGACGGGCCTGCCGGGGACGGGCATCCTGATCACCGAGGCGACCCGCGGCGAGGGCGGCTACCTGCGCAACGCCAATGGGGAGCGCTTCCTGGTCGAGTACGACTACGGCGTCGGCCAGAAGGCCGAGCTGGGTCCCCGGGACATGATCTCCCGGGCGATCATCCGCGAGATCGAGGCGGGCCGGGGCGTCAAGGGCCCGTACGGCGAGCACGTCTACCTCGATCTCACCCACCTCGGCGAGGAGAAGATCGACTTCCGCCTGCCGTTCGTCCGCGAGCTGTGCCGCATCTACGTCGGAATCGACGCGGTCCACGAGCCGATCCCGGTGCGTCCCGTCCTCCACTACATGATGGGCGGCGTGGACACGGACATCGACGCGGCGACGGAGCTGCCCGGGCTCTACGCGGCGGGCGAGGTGGCCTGCGTGTCCCTGAACGGCGCCAATCGCCTGGGATCGAATTCCCTCACGGAGTGCCTGGTATTCGGCGCCAAGGCGGGCTGGAAGGCTCTCGAGTTCGCGAAGCGCTCCGGTCCGGGCAACGACGAGGCCCTGCGCGCCCAGGCCCAGGACGAGGCGGGGCGCATCGACGCCCTGCGAGGCCGCAAGAGGGGGGGCGAGAAGATCGCGGCGATCCGCCGGGAGATGAACGTCACCATGGAGCAGGGCTGCGGCGTGTTCCGCGACCAGGAGTCGATGGCGGCCACCGTCGCGACCCTGCTGCAGCTCAAGGGACGCGTCAGCGACCTGCGCCTCGAGGACGAGAGCCGGGTGTTCAACACCGAGCTGATCGCCGCGCTCGAGCTGCACAACATGCTCGACGTCGCGGAGGCGATGGCCGTCTCCGCCCGCAGCCGCAAGGAGTCGCGGGGCGCCCACACGTGTCGCGACTTCACGACCCGGGACGACCAGAACTATCTCTATCACACCCTCTGCTATCACGATCCGTCCGGGCCCCGGCTGGACAAGAAGGACGTGAAGCTCGGTCACTGGGAACCCGTGGAGCGGAAATACTGATGAGCGATCTGAAGAAGAAGACCTTCGTGGTCACTCGCTTCGATCCGGACAAGGACGAGGTGCCCAAGACCCAGGAGTACGAGATCGCCGTCCAGCCGGACTGGAAGGTTCTCGACGCCATCAACTACATCAAGGACGAGGTGGATCCGACCATCAGCCACCGCTGGTCGTGCCGCATGGCCGTCTGCGGAAGCTGCGGCATGATGGTCGACGGCGAGCCGAAGCTGACCTGCAAGACGGCCCTGTCGGACTACGGCGATACGGTCACCATCGAGCCCCTGGCGAACTTCCCCATCGTGCGCGACCTCGTCGTGGAGCTCGAGGGCTTCATGGAGAAGTTCAAGCGGGTCAAGCCGTGGGTGATCCGCGCCAAGGAAGAGGCCGCGCAGGGGCCGCCGAAGAGCGACAAGGGCACCTTCGTGCAGAGCCCGGCGGAGCTGGCCGAGTTCAAGCGCTTCAGCATGTGCATCAACTGCATGCTCTGCTACTCGGCGTGCCCCGTGGTGGCGAACGAGGCCGAGTTCCTGGGGCCCGCGGCCATCGCGCTGGGGCACCGGTACAACCTCGACACCCGGGACCACGGAGAGGACGAGCGCAACGAGGTGTTCCGCGGAGAGGGCACGGTCTTCTCCTGCTCCTTTGCCAACGAGTGCAGCGAGGTGTGCCCGAAGAACGTCGACCCCGCGGCGGCGGTCAACCAGGCGAAGTTCGGGGCCGTGATCGACTGGGCGAGGAACCTCGTGTTGCCCCGCGGCTCTTCCCAGAAGGGCGCCGCGGCTTCTTCTTCCCAGAAGGGAGGTCGGTGATGGCCGGACCGGCGCATCCCCATGCCATGGCCCCGTCCACGCCGGGCAAGACCCGGACCGCCCCGCCCCAGATGCCGGGGAGCTGGTGGTCGCATCCGCGCATCCGCACGTACCTGCTCTTCGACGCGACCGGCATCGTCTACCTGCTGCTCGGGCTCGTCGCGCTGCGGGTGGTCTGGGCCCTCGGTGCCGGACCGGAGCGCTGGGATGCGACGATCGCGAGCCTCTCCAACCCGCTCTACGTGCTCTTCCACGTGCTCGGGCTGGTGTCGGTGATCTTCGTGGGCGTCCGCTTCTTCCGCTTCTTCCCCAAGGCACAGCCGCCGCGGATCGGGCCCCTCAAGCCGCCGCCTCAGCCCGTCATCCTGGCGGCGCTCTATGTGGCCTGGATCGGCGTGACGGTTCTGTTTGCAGTCATCCTGGGAGGCTGGCTCTTCTGATGAAGGAATTCCTGCTTCGCATCGAGCCCGTCATCTGGCTGCTCTTCGGCCAGGGCCTGTTGATCGGCACCATGCTGCTGACCGGCTGGATCCTGATCGTGGGCATCGCCGTTCCCCTGGGCCTGGTGGCGCCGGAGGCGCTGGCATTCGACCGCGCCCACGAGCTGGCCTCGAGCCTCGTGGGCCGTGTCGTCCTGGCGGCGCTCATCGTGCTGCCGCTCTGGAAGGGCGCGCATCACATCCGCCACCTGTCGATCGACTTCCGCGGGGCCGATCGCGACGTGGTGGTCGCGCCCATCTGCTACGCAATCGCGACGATCGGGAGCCTGGCCGGCATCCTCGCCGTCGTCCGCCTCTAGCGGGCGCCCCGGGAGCGTACGCGCGTGTCCGGTCGGGTTCTCCAGGGCATCCGCGTGCTCGACCTCACCCGGGTGGTGGCGGGGCCGTTCGCGACGGCGGTCCTGGCGGATCTCGGCGCGGAGATCGTCAAGGTCGAGCGGCCGGGCACCGGGGACGACTTTCGCTACGGACCGTCGAAGAAGGGCGAGACCTCGCTCTCCTTCCAGAACTGCAATCGCGGCAAGCGCTCCATCACCCTCGACCTGCACGCGCCCGAAGGCCGGGAGCTGTTCCTGCGGCTCGTCGAGAGCGCCGACGTGGTGACGGAGAACTTCCGCGCCGGCTGGCTCGCCGCCCAGGGGCTGGGCGCGGAGGTCATCCAGGCCCGAAACCCGCGCTGCGTGGTGGCGTCGCTGTCGGGGTTCGGTCAGACCGGTCCGCTCGCCGGGCTCGCCTCCTACGACATCGTGGCCCAGGCCAGCGGCGGTCTGATGGCGCTCACCGGCGAGGCCGACGGCGCGCCCATGCGCGGGGGCGGCGCGCTCGGCGACTTCGTAGGCGGCCTCTACCTGGCGCTGGGCGTCGCTTCCGCGCTGCTCGACCGCGAGCGCACGGGACGTGCCCGGGTGCTCGATCTCTCGAACCAGGACTGCATCTTCGCGATCACCGATTCGGCGGCCACCATCCACCACGGGCTCGGGACGGCGCCGGGTCGGGTCGGCAACCAGCACCCCTTCACCGCCCCGTACGACGCCCACCCCGCGAAGGACGGGTGGGTGGTGGTGGCGACCGCCAGCAACCGCCTCTTCCGCCGTCTGTGCGAGGCCATCGGTCGGCCCGAGCTGGGCCGGGACGAGCGCTTTCGCAGCCACCGGGATCGGTCCAGGAACCGCGAGGAGATCAACGCCATCGTGGGCGACTGGGTCGCCGGACACCGCGTGGAAGAGGTCCTGCGGCTTCTCGGGCCCGAAGGGGCGGACGTCCCGTGCGCGCGCGTGGCGGCGCCCGAAGAGCTCGCCGCGGATCCGCAGCTGCTCGCCCGCGGCATGGTCGAGCGCCATCCCCACCCCCGCATCGGGGAGATCCTGTTCCACGGGAATCCGATCAAGCTCTCTGGAACGGATCCCCGCGAGATCGCCCTGGCTCCGGACCTGGGGGCCGACAACGAGTCGGTCTACGGGGCCCTCGGGCTGACGACCGACGATCTCGATCGCCTGCGGGGAAACGGGGTGATCTGACGGTCCGACCGTCCCACCACGGGCCGATTTCCGGGTCGGTCCAGCCCATGCGGTTGACGTCCCCCGCGGCATGTCTAGAACTGCGCCGTCGCGAGGCGCCGCCGTCCCGCGGGAGTGGAACCGATGCTCCTCGGGCGGGGACGAAGCGAGTCGCAGGGCGAAGCTTCTCTCGCGTCGACGCAAACCGCGAAGGAGAAGACAGATGACGTTGGCAACCCTGGTTCGTCGGCCGTACCCCGCGCGCCGAGTCGCGCGACGCGACTTCGATCGGCTGGTGGACGACCTGTGGAGCGGCTTCGGCCTGGCGCCGGTGTCGTTCGCGCCGCAAGCGTGGCGAGAGAGTCCCTTCCGCGCGGCCTTCGAGGCCGTCGAGCTCGAGAACGAGTACCGCGTGACCGCAGAGCTCCCGGGTGTCGAGGTCGCGGACCTGGAGGTCGCCGTCGAGGACGGCGTGCTGCACATCCAGGGGCAGCGCCGCTTCACCGAGGCGGGCGAGTCCGAGGGTGGAGCGGCCCGGATCGACGAGCGTGGCCGCTTCGAGCGCCGCTTCCGGTTCCCGGGCGAGATCGTCGAGGGTGACGTGAAGGCCAGCTACAAGAACGGTGTGCTCACGGTGACGGCTCCGAAGCCGGAACACGTCGAGCCCCAGGTTCGTACCATTCCCGTCGAGACCGCATAGCCGGGGGGGTTGTTCGGTCCCGAACGGGAGGCAAGGGGCGGGTCGGAAGTTCCGACCCGCTTCTTTTTTGTCAGGCGGTTGGGTTGCGGCCCAATGGAGATCGAGCCGGCTCGGGAGCGCTGTACTCCCCTCCCCGCTTGTCAGGCGGTTGGGTTGCGGCCCAATGGAGATCGAGGCGGCTCGGGAGCGCTGTACTCCCCTCCCCGCTTGTCAGGCGGTTGGGTTGCGGCCCAATGGAGATCGAGGCGGCTCGGGAGCGCTGTACTCCCCTCCCCGCTTGTCAGGCGGTTGGGTTGCGGCCCAATGGAGATCGAGGCGGCTCGGGAGCGCTGTACTCCCCTCCTCGATTGTCAGGCGGTTGGGTTGCGGCCCAATGGAGATCGAGGCGGCTCGGGAGCGCTGTACTCCCCTCGTTGCTTGTCAGCGCTGTGATCCCCTCGTGTGGGTCGGCTGGCTCAGGTGGCGTCGTGGAAGATGATGCCCAGGGTCTGGCGGGCTCCGGCTCGGATGCGGCTGACGCCGTGCCTCATCTGGGCTCTCGCGAATCCGCGCCGGGCGGGTACGGGGCGGATCGTGTTCGCGAACAGGATGCCTTCGCCCCGGGCGAGCGGGATCGCTTCGGTGCGCGTCTGCATGCGGGGGCGGGTCTCGCTGACGAGGAACTCTCCGCCCTCGAAGTCGGCGGGCGACGACAGCAGGCAGGTCAGCTGGAGCGGGAAGGCAATGGCCCCGTATACGTCCTGGTGCATGCGGTTGTGGCCGTCCGGGCCATAGCGCAGCACCAGGGGGGTGGGGCGTCGCTGGCCGGACTCGTGGCAGCGGGTGAGCAGCGCGTTCAGCGTGTCGGGCAGCTCCCAGTCGCTGCCCAGGCGCTCCCGCCAGGCGCGCGCCAGGGGCAGGAGGTGCGTGTAGAGCCGTTCGCGCAGCGCCTGCACCACCGGGGAAAGCGGGTAGGCGAAGTAGCGGTAGCGGCCCTCCCCGTAGGCGTGGCGTGCCATCTCGATCGTCTTGCGGAACCCCTCTCCCCGGGTCTCGAGGGCGGCCAGGTCCCGGCAGTCGGCCTCGCCTAGCAAGCCGGGGAGGAGCGCGTAGCCCCGTCGTTCGAGGGCGGCGTCCAGCTCGGTCCAGGGGGGAAGCCCGGGCTCGCCTCCCGTTCCGCCGTGCGTCGGCCGAGGCCCGTCCATGCCGGGCATGAAAGCAGACCCGGCGCGCCCGCAAAACCCGCCATCTCGCCGTTTCCGGCCGTCGAATCCCCGGGGATCGCGTCGCCGAGTTCCACTATCTTCGGCGCTCGCGTCCGGACTCCCGCCCGGCGCCACAGCCACAGCGACCCGCCCGCGGCGCGACGAGAAGGCCTGCACGGGAGGGGTCCAGCGCGAAGGACCGGCATGAACTTCGGATTCACGGAAGAGCAGGAGCTGCTGCGCGCCGAGGTGCGCAAGTTCCTCGACCAGAACGCCCCGCTGGAGGAGGTTCGCAGGATCGCGGCATCGCCTGAAGGCTTCGACCGCAACCTGTGGAGCCGTATGGGCGAGCTCGGATGGATCGGGCTGACGCTTCCCGACGCGTTCGGCGGGGTCGGCCTCGACTTCGTCACCCTCGTCGTGCTGCTCGAGGAGACGGGTCGCTCGCTATTTCCCTCCCCCTGCTGTCGACGGTCCTCGCCGCCAAGGCGATCGAGAGCCGCGGAAGCGCGGAGCAGCAGGCTCGTTGGCTTCCCGGTCTCGCGGACGGCTCGACGGTCGGCGCGTTCGCCCTGCTCGAGGAGAGCGACAGCTTCGAGCCCGAGGCCGTGTCGCTTCCGGGCAAGCGGGACGGGGACGACACGATCCTCTCGGGCGGAAAACGCATCGTGAGTGACGCCGCCCAGGCCGACCTCTTCGTCGTGGCGTTCTGCTCCGGCCCCGGCGCACCGTCCCTCGCGGTCGTGGAGAAGGGCGCGCCCGGCGTCTCGGTGGTGGATTTCCCGATGATGGATCTCACCAAGCGGAGCGGCGCGCTCGTGCTCGACGACGTGCGGGTGGGGCGGGACGCCCTGCTCGGCGACCCGGGGACGGCCGCCGGCGCCATCCGCTGGCTCACCGACCTGGGAGCGGCCGGGGTGGCCGCCGAGATCGTGGGTGCGGCCGAGGCGGCGCTGCAGATCACCGTGGACTTCGCGAAGCAACGAGAGCAGTTCGAGTCGAAGATCGGCCGATTCCAGGGCGTGAAGCACCCCCTGGCCGAGATGCACGTCGACGTGGAGTCGTTCAAGTCGCTCGTATACTACGCCGCCTGGTGTCTCGACGAGGGGGCCGACGATGCTTCCGTCGCCGTGTCCCGCGCCAAGGCGTACGCCGCCGAGGCCTTCGCGCGCATCGGCATCGACGGTGTCCAGCTCCACGGCGGCGTGGGCTACACGGACGAGTACGACATCCAGCTGTATCTGAAGCGCTCGAAGTGGGCGCGCCCGGCTTTCGGGGACTCGGACTATCACTATGATCGCATCGCCCGACTGCAGAGCTGATCGCATCGCCCGACTCCAGAGCCGATCGTAAAGCCACACCCGGAGGTCTGTGATGGACTTCAAGCTGTCCCCCGAAGAAGAGGCGTTTCGCGCGGAGGTGCGCGCGTTTCTCGACGAAAACCTGCCGCCCGAGGGACGGCGGGGCTCCGACTTCGCCGCGACCTGGAACCGGAAGGTTCGCGAGAAGCGGTGGGTGGGCTTCTCGTGGCCGAAGGAGGTGGGCGGCGGCGGCGGCAGCCTGATGGAGCAGGTGATCCTGAAGGACGAGATGGCCAGGCGGAAGGCGCCTCCCCTGGGTACCTGCTTCATGGGGCTCGCGTGGGTGGGACCGTCGCTCATCGAGTACGGGAACGAGGAGCAGAAGCAGAAGTTCATCCCCGACATCCTCGACGGCAAGTACCAGTGGTGCACGGGCTATTCGGAGCCGGGCTCCGGCAGCGATCTGGCTTCGCTGCAGTGCAAGGGGGTGCGGGAGGGCGACGTCTACGTGGTGAACGGCCAGAAGATCTGGACCTCCATCGCCATGTGGTCGAAGTGGATGATCCTGCTCGTCCGAACCCGGACGGACGTCGAGGTCAAGCACGACGGAATCACCTGTCTGTTGGTGGAGATGGGCTCTCCGGGCATCGAGGTCCGTCCCATCAAGAACATGGCCGGCGGGGCCATGTTCGCCGAGGTCTTCTTCAACGACTTGCGCGTTCCCGTGGAGAACCGTCTGGGCGAGGAAGGGCAGGGCTGGCAGGTGACGATCTCGGCCCTGGCCCACGAGCGCTCGGGGATCGCCGAGTTTCACGGGCTGATGCGCAACCTGCAGCGGCTGAAGGAGCTGGCCCGCACCTCGATGAAGAACGGCCGACCCGCGATCGAAGAGCCTCAGATCCTGCGGCGCCTGGTGCGGGCCGAGACGCGTGTCGAAGCCATGCGCCTGAACGGCATGCGCTTCCTCACCCGGCAGCTCAAGGGCGAGAAGCTCTCGAGTGAGACCTCGATCAACAAGCTGCACCGCGCCCAGCTCGAGATCGAGCTGGGTGAGCTCGCCCTCGAGATCCAGGGGAGCGCCGCGCCGCTCTGGCAGGGAGCCGCGCCGGCCGCGGAGAACGGAAATTGGCAGCGCTTCGCGCTGTCGTGGCCCGAGGTGGTGATCGGCGGCGGAACCCCCAACATCCAGAAGAACATCATCGCCGAGCGCATCCTCGGCCTGCCGAAGGACTGACCCGGCGCGGGCCGGGTGCGAAGACGGAGCCGGGAGACGACGTGCAGGACGATCGCCGCGCCCACATCGAAGGCAAGCTGCGCGAAGCGCTGGACGCGGTCTTCGTCGAGGTGGTCGACGAGAGCCACCTGCATGCCGGCCACCCGGGCGCTCGCAGCGGAGGCGGGCACTTCCGCGCCACCATCGTCTCGGCCCGCTTCGAAGGACTCTCCCCCGTCGCGTGCCAGCGCCTCGTCTACGCGGCGCTCGCGGAGGAGATGGGCTCGCAGATCCACGCGCTCAGCATGCGGACGATTCCGGCGGCGGGCTGGGACGGTCCGCGGGACGAAGCCGTTTCGTGAGCGACTCGCTGCGCCAGACGGACCTGCGTCACCATCTCCATCCCTACACGGACCACGCGACCCTCGGCGAAGAGGGAACCCACGTCCTGGTGGCGGGCGACGGGGTCTGGGTGACCGACGACCACGGCCGGCGCCTGCTGGACGGCCTGGCCGGTCTGTGGTGCGTGAACGTGGGCTACGGCTGCGAGCGAATCGTCCGTGCCGCCAGCGAGCAGATGCGGCGGCTTCCGTTCTACCCCTCGTTCTTCAACAGCACCACCGAGCCGACGATTCGGCTCGCCGAGCGTCTCGCCGGGCTCGCGCCCGCGCCCCTGTCCACCACGATCTTCTCCGGCTCGGGCTCCGAAGCGAACGAGACCGCCCTCAAGATCATCCGTCGATTCCACACGCTGCGGGGTCGGCCGGGCCGCACGAAGATCGTGACCCGCGAGCTGTCGTACCACGGGGTCACCCTGGCGACGGCCAGCATGACCGGGCTCGCGTCCTGCCAGCTTCCCTTCGGTCTTCCGTTGCCCGGCTTCCTGCACGCGCCGGCGCCCTGGCCCCACGGCGCCGGGAGCGATCTCGATCCCGCGGCCTTCGGTCGTTGGTGCATCGACGAGACCCGGGCGCTCATCCGGCGCGAGGATCCCGCGACGATCGGCGCGATCTTCGTCGAGCCGCTGCAGGGGGCGGGGGGCGTCATCGTCCCGCCGGACGGCTACCTCGCCGATCTGCGATCGCTGGCGCGGGAGCACGACATCCTCTTCGTCGCGGACGAGGTCATCACCGGCTTCGGTCGCTTGGGCGCGTGGTTCGCGAGCGAGCTCTACGGGCTCGAGCCCGACCTCATGACCCTCGCCAAGGGCATCACGAGCGGCTACGTGCCCCTCGGCGCCACGATGATGAGCGACGAGGTGGCCGACACCCTGCGCGAAGGTGGCACCTTCGCCCACGGACACACCTACAGCGGGCACCCGGTGGCGGCGGCCGCCGCCCTGGCCAACCTCGAGGAGATCGAGGAACGCGGGCTGCTGGCGCACGTGCGGGACGAGGTGGGCCCTCGCCTCGAGACGGGGCTGCAGGCGCTCGGCGAGCACCCTGCGGTGGTCGAGGTGCGGGCCCTGCGCGCCATCGGGGCCCTCGAGCTGCGGGGGGTGCCGGGAGAGGATCCGGCCGATCTCGCCCGGCGCTGCGCCCGGGCGGGCGCGCTCATCCGCGAGGAGGGGGCGGTCGTCCGCAGCATGCGGGGCGCCCTCGCCGTCTCGCCGCCCCTGGTGATCTCCCGAGGCGAGATCGACCTGCTGCTGGGCGCCATCCGCCGGGGCCTCGACCGCCTGCTCGCCGAGCCGGCCTGACGCCTGGGGGAGGCCGCCTCAAGCGCTCCGCCCCGCCGACCGAAAACGGAATCATGGCAAGGGCTTAGGGGAGCCTCGGGATTGCGTCGCGCCTATCGCGTCAAGCTCACCGCTCGCCTGCTCCTGACCCTGTCCGGGATGGCCGCCTTTTCGACGGTGCTCGCCCTGGTGGTGCAGGACCGGGCGCTCTCCGGCGACCTGCACCGCGGTGCCCAGGCTCGCGCCGACTCCGCGGCCCGCGCCGCGGAGATGCTCGTCCAGAGCCACCTCGACTCGGTCCGGGAGCGCTACCGGGCGATCTCGGGGACGCCGCAGTTCCGGGCGACCCTCGAGCTGGGCGACGGTCCGACCCTGCGCTTCCACGCCGCGCATCTCGCCGAGAAGAGCGGCGCCAGCCTCGTGGCCTTCCTGGATCGCGACGGGCGCCCAAAGGCCGCGGCCGGGGAGGAGCTCCTCACCGCCGACGTGATGGCCGTCGGCGACGCGGCCCTCGTCGGCGAGGGCGGATCCGTGGGCGCGGTGGTCTCGGTTCCGCTGCGTACCGACGGCGAGCTGGTCGGGCGCCTGCTGGCCCTGGAGCCGATCCCCGCCGAGCTCACGGCGCGATGGTCCGAGCTCACGGGTGCGAACGTCGAGTTCGTGCCGCCGGACGCGGCGTCGAAGGACTCGGTCGATCGCGTGGTCGGCCACTACGGGGACGTGGACCTACGCGTGTCCATCTCACTCGCCGCAGAGCGCGACGCCCTGGCCCACTCGCGCCACAACCTGCTCGTCGGCGGCGCCCTCGCCCTGGGGCTGGCGCTCGTGGTGAGCTTCCTCGTCTCCCGGGGCGTCGTGCGCCCCATCCTGCAGATCCAGCATGCGACGGAACGCATCGGCGAGGGAGACTTCGAGACCCGTCTCGAGAGTCGGCGCGGCGACGAGATCGGCGACGTGGCCCGCGCCTTCGACGGCATGCTCGAGCGCCTCTCCGACTACCGGCGTCAGGTGGAGGAGCAGCATGGGGAGCTGGCGGACAGCGTGGCGATGCTGCGCGAGAGCGAGGAGCAGCTGGCGAGCGCCCAGAAGCTCGCCCAGATCGGCAGCTGGCGAATCGACCTGGCGACGGGACAGCTCCAGAGCTCGCGGGAGTTCCGGGCGATGTTCGGGCTGCAGAGCGGCGACAAGGCCGTCGACTCCCGCGCGGCGCTCGCGGCGATCCACCCGGACGACCGCGAAGACCTCCAGCACGCCCTCGAGACCTGCATCGCGGAACGCTCGACGGCGCGCCTCGACTGCCGGATCAGCCTGCGCGACACGCCGGATCGCATCCTCCATCTGCAGGCGCGCGTTCGCCCCGGCGAGGGCGGCGCGCCGGGACACCTCGAGGGAACGATCCAGGACGTCACCGATCGCAAGCGTTCCGAGGAGCAGATCCGCTACCTCGCCTACCACGACAGCCTGACGGGTCTCGGCAACCGCCTGCTGTGCAAGGAGCGGCTCGCGATCCAGATCGCCCAGGCCCGGCGCAACGGGCTGGTTCTCGGCGTGATCTTCCTCGACCTCGACCGCTTCAAGCGCATCAACGACACCCTGGGCCAGTCCCAGGGCGACGAGCTGCTGAAGGACGTGGCGGATCGGCTGGTGGCGAGCGTGCGCGACTCGGACTTCGTCACCCGGGGCGACCTGTCCGACTGCATCTCTCGGCTCGGGGGCGACGAGTTCACGGCGCTGATCGCCGTGAACGAGGTGCACGACCTCGCCAAGGTGGCCCGCCGCATCCTGGCCTCCCTGGCGCGACCCTTCACCCTCGACGGCCACGAGGTGGTGATCACCGGCAGCATCGGGATCACCGCCTATCCGTTCGACGGCGACGACGTCGACACCCTGCTGCGGAACGCGGACGCGGCCATGTATCACGCCAAGGACCAGGGCCGGAACAACTACCAGTTCTACGCCGAATCGATGAACGAGGTGGCCATGCGCCGCCTCATCCTCGAGAACAACCTGCGGCGCGCGCTCGAGCACGAGGAGTTCGAGCTGCACTACCAGCCGAAGGTGGAGACCGCCTCCGGGCGGGTCGTGGGCTTCGAGGCGCTCGTTCGCTGGCGAGATCCCGACGCGGGCCTGATTCCACCCGGGGTGTTCATTCCCATCGCCGAAGAGACCGGCTTGATCGCACCCCTGGGCGACTGGGTGCTGCGGGAGGCCTGCCGCCAGGCCGTGGTCTGGCGCGAAGCGGGTCGGGCGGTGCCGATCTCCGTCAACCTCTCGGTGAAGCAGTTCCGGCGCGGCGACCTCACGCGGCGGATCCTCGACGTCCTCGAGCAGAGCGGCGCGGAGCCCGATCTGCTGCAGCTCGAGATCACCGAGAGCACCCTGATGCACGACGAATCCTCCGCGATCCAGGATCTCGAGGCGCTGCGGAGCAGGGGACTTCGCATCCACGTCGACGACTTCGGCACGGGCTACTCGTCCTTCGCCTATCTGCGTCGGCTGCCCGTGGACGCGCTGAAGATCGACCGCTCGTTCATCACGGAGATCGCGAGCAACGCCGACGACGCGGCGCTCGTGGCCTCGATCGTCGCGATGGCGCACGCGCTACGCCTCCACGTGATCGCCGAAGGCGTCGAGACCGCCGAGCAGCTGGCGTTGCTCGCCAGCTGGGGGTGCGACGAGATCCAGGGCTTCTACTTCGGCCGGCCGGCGCCCGCGGAGACCGCCGCCGAGCACCTCTTCGGCGGCGCGGGAGAGCGACTCAGCCCGCGCCCGGGGTGAGCGGGACGTCGACCCCCAGCTTCTGGCCGGAAGCCACGACGATCTCCTGCACGGTGTCCGGCAGCCGCTCGCAGAACGTTCGCAGCCGATAGCGGCCCGGGGGCACGCCCTTCAGCGAGAAGCGTCCCGTGGCACCGGCCACCGCGAAGTGCCGGGTCGGCACCACCACGATCGTCGCGTTCATGCTCTCGTGGATCGAGCAGTAGACCTTCACGACGCCGGGGACCCGGAAGGTCACCGAGCGGGACTCGCCCGAGGGGTAGATGCCGAGGTCGAAGTCGTTCGGCCGCGAGTACGAGAAGACGTTGTGGTAGATCGCGTCGGCATTCGGCATCTCGACGACCTGGCCGACCGAGACCACGGCGAAGCTGGGGGAGAAGGTCGCGTTCTTCTGGGCCACCTGCACCGGGCGCCGCGGCGGCCCCGAGGCGGCCGGCGCGTCGATGGCCTCGAGGTACACCACCACCGGTCCGATGGTGGAGAGGCTCGTGCCCTCCAGCGGGAGGCTCACCCGGCCCTCGACGGAGCCCTCGCCGTCCGCCGCGGCGTTCGAGGCGGCGAGCGTCGACAGGGCGATCGCGAGCGCGCCCGCTCGCAGCACGCGTCGCATCCATCGGGAGCGTGTCGTCATCGGGATCGTCTCATCAGAAGGAGATCCCGACTTCGACGCCCCAGGAGTCGGCGTCGTCGGCCTGGTGCCGGATCGAGGCGGGGACGCCCCGCACCAGGTCGATGTCCATGTGGGAGTACTCGGCGCGGACCGTCACGTAGCGCAGCATCTTCCAGCCGACCACGGCGGAGTACGCGTTCATGGACTCCATGTTGTAGCCGAGGCTGCCGCGATAGCGGAAGTCCAGCAGGTAGCCTTCGTTCGAGTCGTAGGTGCCGAGGCCGTTGGCGCGGAAGCCGACGTACACGTCGGCCAGCTCGGGGGTCACGAGGCCGCCGTAGAGGAGGAGCTCCGCGATCCAGTAGTGCAGGCGACGGTCGTAGGTCCCTCCGTCCTGATCGATCGAGTAGGTGCCGTAGGCGAGCCACAGGCGTAGCTGGTCGGGCAGGGTGACGACGGCGTCCGCGCCGATCAGGTGCGTCTCGTCGATCTGGTTCGGACCATCGGCCACCAACACCCCGTGGTCGTAGCTGTCGACCGTCGTACTGCTCCCGAAGGCGCGGGCCCAGGCTTCGCCCAGCCACAGGGCGCCCTGGCCGGCATCGTCCTTCGAGCCGAGCTTGCCGGTATACACGCCGCTCACGGAGAGGTGCAGCCAGTCGGTGGGATTCGCGAAGACCTTCAAGGTGTACTGATAGTCCGCGTTCCGGTCCGTGTTGAAGGCCGTCTCGCCGTCGGCGATCGAGGCCACGTAGCCGAAGCGATCGTGCGGATCGGCGCCGTAGAAACGGACGCCCTCGTCCCAGTACCAGGGGCCGCCGACGGTGTTCGTGATGAACGGGTTGTTGCGGTAGCCCTTGCTGAAGCGCAGGTAGTTCTCGCTCACGGGAATCTGGAAGCGGCCCACCTGGGCGCTCGCCCAGGTGGAGCCCCCGAGCCCCTGGAAGTCGGTGTAGAGCTCACCGACCCGGTTCGACAGGTTGCCCAGGCGGACGAGATCCCATTCGAAGCTGAAGCCTACGTTCCGGATCACCGTGGTGTCGGCGATTCCGACGCTCTCGCCCAGCTCGGCGTCGACGAAGAAGCGCGCGTCCCACACCTGGAAGTTGTCCTCGTGAAAGACGCTGTCCTGTTGACCTCCGTACCAGCCCGTGTTCGCGCTGCCGCTGAGCCGCACGCGGCGCGTCCACTCCGCCAACCCGGACGTGGCGGTCGCCGGCGCCTCCTTCGCGGCCTCGAGCTCCTCGACCCGTCGTTCGAGCGCTTCCACGCGGTCGTCCGTCGGCGGGTCGTCGGCCCGGACCGCCGTTCCCAGGAGGAGGCCGGCGGCGGCCGCGATCAGGGTCCTTCGAAGCCGGCTAGTGTTCATGGGCGACCCCGCCGTCTTCCGTGTCGTCGCCCCGGCCCACGCCCATCTCGAGATCCAGTCGCTGGACCTGGCCCGGGGCGAGGTCGATCCAATGCGAAGCCGGCGGCAGGCGCGGATGCCACGCGTGCAGCTGACGTCGACCGGGCGCGACGTTCGCCAGCTCGAAGCGACCCGAGTCCGAGACCACGGAGAAGGCGCCGGGCGCGGCGAACACGGTGCTGCTGGCGCCGGGGACGTCCAGCAGGAAGAACGCGTACGCGCCGGCGTGGGGAAGGGCGACCGTCGCGACGTCGCCGGGGGCGAGGCTGCGCACCAGGCCGACCTCGGGACACGAGAGGAGTCGCGCGGAGTCGCTGGCGTTCGAGACCCGGACCGATCCGCCGGCGGCGAGGGCGAGGTGGGCGGGCTCGAGCCTCGCGGCGATCACACCCGGTCGGATCGTCAGTCGGGCGTCGTTCGCCGCCGCGTCGCCCGGTGCGTCCGGCCCGCCTTCAGCGGCGCCCTCCAGGTAGACGACCGCGAAGCCGGGCCGCGAGTAGTCGACGAGGCGGACGTCGCGCATGCGGCGATCGCCGTAGGCGCCGCCGCCGCCGCTGGACTCGAGCCCCTCGTGGGGGACGAGCTTCAGGTATCCCCAGGCGGTGCTGCGTCCCGGGGCCGGCGGGGTGGCGGTGGTCGCGCAGGCCACCAGCGCCGCGAGCCCTCCCAGCGCGAAGGCCGAGCCCCAACCGCGCGCTCGATTCTGTGTCATGCGGACGTCCTTTCGATCCGAACGGCGCCGCCCGCGGGGAGGAGGCGGCTGCGGGTACGCCGTGGCCTGCATCGGCCGGACGTCGTGGCGGATTGAATGCCGTTCGGTGGAGAGAGGAGAGGGCGAGGGGACGCCCCGGTCGGCGCGGCCCGGGCCCCGCAGCATCGGCATCGGGTCCCTAGAATCCGTCTCGAACCCGCAGGAGAGCCGTCGTGAAGCTCGGTGCGTTCGTGATGCCGTCCCACCCTCCCGAGCGCAGCCTGATCGACGGCTATCGCTGGGACCTGGAGCAGCTGCAGCTGCTCGACCGCCTGGGCTTCCGCGAGGCCTGGATCGGCGAGCACTACACCGCCCGCTGGGAGCCGAATCCGGCGCCGGATCTCCTCATCGCCCAGGCGCTGATGCGCACGGAGCAGATCGTGCTCGCCCCGGGTGCGCACCTGCTGCCCTACCACCACCCCGTGGAGCTGGCGCACCGGGTGGCCTTCCTCGATCACATCGCCCAGGGGCGGTACATGCTGGGCGTGGGCATCGGCGCGCTGCCGAGCGATCAGCTGCTCTTCGGCGTGGACGCCGCGTCCGGCGAGAACCGCCGGATGACTGCCGAGGCGCTCGAGATCATGCTGCAGATCTGGCAGGGGGGGCCGCGCGACTACCGGGGCGAGTTCTGGTCCATGGGCTCACCGGAGACCGACTTCGACTTCTTGGGCTACCACCTGGAGCCGTTCCAGAAGCCGCACCCGCCCATCGGCATCGCGGGATTGTCTCCCGGCTCCGAGACCCTGAAGCTCGCGGGCGAGCGCGGCTTCCTGCCCCTCAGCATCTCGCTGAATCCCGCGCACACCGCCTCGCACTGGGCGTCGGTCCAGGAGGGGGCCGCCCGCAGCGGTCGCGTGCCCGATCGGCGGGAGTGGCGACTCACGCGCGAGGTCTACGTGGCGGAGACGGACGCCAGGGCCCGCGAGCTCGCCCGAGACGGCGCCATGGGGCGTTGCTGGCGGGAGTATCTGCTGCCCTTCTACCTGGGCAACGGCATGGGTCCGCACTTCAAGACCGATCCGGCGATGCCGGACTCCAAGATCACCGTCGACTTCCTGATCGACAACGCCTGGTTCGTGGGGTCGCCGGAGACCGTCACCGCGAAGATCGAGAAGCTGCAGGCCGATACCGGCGGCTTCGGCGGGATGCTCGTGATGATGTACGACTTCAGCAGCGAGCAGGCGGACTGGGAGCGATCCCTTCGCCTGCTCGTGGACGAGGTGATGCCGAGCTTCCCGGAGCCGTGACGAGGCGTTCGGGCGTGCCCTCCCGAACGGACTCCGCCGCAGCCCCGCTCCGGATCAATCCAGCGCGTCGTCCACGGCGTCGTGGGCCGCGTCCCGGGCGTCGTCGGCCCCGCGCTTGATGGCGCGGCCGGCGTCGTTGGCGGCCTCCCGGGCGTCGTTTGCGGCCTCCTGGGCGGCGTCGGCCATGTCGCTCGTGGCGTCGTCCACGGCCTTGCCCAGGCGTTCCGCGGCCCCTTCGTCGCGGCAACCCAGTGCGGTAGCGGACAGGCTCATGGCGGCGATCGTGAAGATGGTCAGCAGCCTGCGGCTCATCGGGCACCCCCCTTGTTCGTTCCGGCGTTCGACGCGGCTCCCTCGCGTGTTCCCACGCGGTGCCCCTTCAAGCTCGTGTGGGCAGGAGTCCCCGCTGCTCGGCGGCGCGCCGCAGGCGATCGTCCGAGGCCCGGGCGTTCTGCCTGGGCTTGCGCAGGTAGGGGGTGAACTGCAGCCCCCAGAGGAAGAGCTTGCTCAGCAGATGTCCCGGCAGGCGGAAGGGGCGATGGAACTGCAGGAACAGGACGATCCGCTCCTCGTCGCTCTCGTTCCACACCTCGTGAGTGTTCGTGTCGTCGAACACGTAGCTCTGCCCGGGCTGCCACACGATCAGCCGGTCTCCCACCTGCATGCGGCACTTCTCGGACTCTTGCGGGACCAGAACGCCCAGGTGGTAGTTGACGAGTCCCTTGTAGACGCCCCGGTGCGCCGGGATGTGGGTGCCGGGCGCCAGCATGGAGAAGAGCGCGCTCTGGAGCTGGGGGACCTGGCGCACGAGGCGCGTCGTGACGGGACACAGCTCCTGGGCCACCGCGGAGTCGTGGCCGAAGCCGTACAGCCAGACGGTCTTCCAGGAGTCCCCCTTCGAGATGCGCTTCTGGTAGGGCGAGACCTCGTGGAACGTGGGCAGGGCGTCGCGCAGATCCCGCAGGCGAAGGGCCTCCGCGCGGATCTCCTCGTAGTGGGCCTCGAGGAGCTTCGTCCAGGGGAACATCTCCTTCTCGAAGACCACCGGGTCTCCGATCTTCGAGTAGCGGACGAGCAGGCGGTTCAGCGCGGGCCGGGCGCCCCGCTTCAGGAATCGGGAGAATCGCTTCTTGAGGCGTTTGGCGAAGGGACGGCGGGGGATGCGGGGCATGGCGTCTCGCGGACGTCCTCCGGGGCTCCACGATAGCGAACGGACTCTGCTGTCCGGGAGTGTCGCGGCCCGGATCCCGGTGTCCGGAGCCGCGAAAACCTGACGCGCGTGGGTGTTGCCCCACGCAACCGACGGGTCGGGGAGTGGTCGATCCAGGGCTAATCCCGACGGCCCGGTCGACCGATGACCCGGAGCGAAGCCGGGTCCATTCCGGTCCGGAAGCGGGTGGAGCGCCATGTACTGCCAGTCCTGTCAGACGAAGCTGTCTCCGCGAGACCAGAACTGCCCGACCTGCGGTCGCAAGGCGCGTCCCTCCCGCGACCTGGGCTCGTCGGCTCCGAGCGGCTCGGAGGGCAAGAGCTATCCGCTGCCGCCCGCCCAGTCCCTCGACGAGGACTCGGCGAGCCAGAGCCAGCGCGGGGCGTCGGCTCCCGGCCGGAAGGCCTCCGCCGCTCGCGCGGCCGGCGAAGAGCGGCGGAGCGGCGAGGAGCGTCGCAGCAGCGAGCGACGCCCGGCCACCCCGCGCCGCGCGTCCGCACCGGCGCCGCGCGATTCCTCGACGGGAGGCGGCTTCTCGGTGCGTCCCGAGGACGTCCGGCGCATGCTCGTGGACCAGCCGTCGTTGATCGAGGACGGCCTGCAGGTGTACAGCGAAGACGGGGATCCCGTCGGCGCGGGCTATACGACGGCGGTGGGCAAGATCGACCTGCTGGCGCGCGACAGCGCCGGCGCCTGGGTCGTGGTGGCGGTGGCCGACGCCGAGCGGGGCAAGGAGCTCGTGGGCGACCTGCTGCAGCGCATGGGCTGGGTGCGTCGCCACCTGGGGAAGTCCGGTCAGGAGGTTCGCGGCATCGTGCTGCTGGATTCCCTGCCCGACGATCTCGGCTATGCGGCCGCCGCCGTGTCCGACTCGGTCGAGTTCAAGCTCTACCAGCTCGAGCTGACCCTCGAGTCCGTCATCGTCTGAGCGGTCAGCGCCCCGCGAGGGCGCTGACTGGCAACCCGAGGACAACGCTGAGCGTTGTCCTCTTGGGAGCCGGCCGGAGGCTCCCCGACCCGACGCCGTCGAGGGCGCGCGTGGGTCAGCGCGTGGATCCGAACAGGCTCGGCGCCGGCGGTGCGAGACCCTTCACCGGATGCGGTTGGTAGGGCGCCTCCAGGCTGGCCGCTTCCTCCAGGGAGAGGACGATCTCGACCGCCGCGATGGCGTCGTCCAGATGGGCGAGCTGGGTCGCCCCGACGATGGGCGCGGCGACGGCGGGTCGGTGCAGGAGCCACGCCAGCGCGACCTGGGCGGGCTTCGCCCCGCGCGCGTTGGCCACCTTCTTCACCGCCTCCACCACCTCCCAGTCGCCGGGCTGGTCGTAGAGGATCTGATCGAGGCCGTCCGTCTCGCTGCGCGCCGTGGACTTGTCTCCGAGCTTCTGGCGCGTGCCCGCGAGCAGGCCCCGGGCCAGCGGCGACCACGGGATGGCGGCCACGTGCTCGGACTCGCACAGGGGCATCATCTCGCGCTCTTCCTCGCGGTACACGAGGTTGTAGTGGTTCTGCATGGTGACGAAGCGCGCGAGCCCCCGCCGGTCGGAGATCGAGAGGGCCTTCATGAGCTGCCAGGCGTACATCGAGCTGGCGCCGATGCTGCGCACCTTCCCCTGCTGCACGAGCAGGTCCAACGCCGCCAGGGTCTCCTCGATGGGGGTGTGGGGATCGAGTCGGTGGATCTGGTAGAGGTCGATCGTCTCCACGCCCAGGCGACGCAGGCTGCCTTCGCAGGCCTGCTGGATGTGCTTGCGTGACAGGCCTCCCATGTTCGGCTTGTCGCTCCAGGGGAAGAACACCTTGGTGGCGATGACGATCTCGTCCCGGTTGGCGTACTCGCGAAGCCAGCGTCCTGTCACCTCCTCGCTCGCCCCCAGGGAGTACATGTCGGCGGTGTCGAAGAAGTTGATGCCTGCCTCGACGGCGCGCCGGAAGAACGGCGCCGACGCCTGCTCGTCGAGCACCCAGGGGCGCCAACGGGGCGAGCCGTAGCTCATGCATCCCAGGCAGATGCGGGAGACCTTCATTCCGGTTCGGCCGAGGTACGTGTACTCCATGGGGGGCTCCTCCTCGTCTCCGACGGCGGCGCCGTTGCGGGCGCGCGCGTCCCGGCGAGGATACCGCTGATCGGGAGCCCGGGTCGGGTCCGATCGCCGCGTGCGAGGTGGGGACGAAGCGTTAACCTCGGAGCGGGCCCCCCCGGATCGCATCGAAGCCGAATCGAAGTCACTGGAGGCAGCGCATGTCCTTCTCTTCGAGATCGTCCAGGAGCCCGGGCCCGGCGCTCGCACCGCCCGTTCCCGAATCGACGCTCCGGAAGCTCGCCTCGGGAGCCAGCCAGAGCGAGCGCGCCATCGTCGTGGGCAACCGCGCGGGTACGATCGAGTGGGCGAATGACGCCTGGACGCGGGTCACCGGCTACGCGCTGCACGAGTCCATCTCGAAGCCCGTCTACGGCTTCCTGGGAGACGTGGACATCGACCCGGGCGTCGTGGAGTTCGTCGCGGCCTGCTTCCGCCAGGGTCGGGTGTGCGAGCTCGAGATTCCGCTCACACCGCCCGGACGGGCGGAGCTGTGGATCGAGCTGCGGGTGGAGCCGCTCTTCGACGCCCGGGGCGAGGTGTCGGACTTCATCGCCACCGCGACCGACATCAGCGAGCGCCGGCGCGCCCGCGGCGAGGCCGCCCTCGCGGAGGTCGACCTGAGCGCCGTGGCGGCCCGAGCCATGCGGCGTCAGCGCGACGCGCTCATGGACACCGTCGACTTCGATCCCTGCCTGGAGCCCGCGCTACCGCTGGTGCTCGCCGACCCGCAGCGCGTCGAGAGCCTGATCGATCGTGCGATCGCGCGCGCGAGGGAGAGCATCGGTGCGGGCTGGGGGACCATCACCCTGTGGACCGGCATCCTGGGCCAGGGGGACGGACCGATCCACGCCGCAAACCTGTGGCAGGGCCTGCCGCCGGGGCAGTGGGTCTTCCTCGAGATCCACGACACGGGGGGGCGACCGTCGGGGACGGCAGTGGCGCCCGTGCGCGAGCCCTTCCTCACGGCGAGCCTGCCCGCGCCCGCGGTTCGCTATGCGGACGCGGAGGCGGGGGTGCGCGCGATGGGGGGCGAGCTGCGCCTCGAGAGCTCGCTTCCGGACGGCACCTCGGTGGTGCTGCTCTTCCCGTTCGCGAACGAGGACTCGGGCTGGCAACGCGGGTAGCCTGCTCTCTCTTGGGAAGCCGCGGCGCTTCCGGGAGCTGCGGCGCTTTCGGGAGCTGCGGCGCTTTCGGGAGCTGCGGCGCTATCGCACTGGCTGCAGGAAGTCGCGAAGCCACTCGGCCAGGGACACGTTGAAGCCTGCGGCGTTGCGGTGCCCGCCGCCGCCGTAGCGCATCGCCACGCTGCCCACGTCCACGTCGCCGATGGAGTAGAGGGTGGCGTGGACCCGGTCGCCGGTGATGCGATAGACGCAGCTCCACTCGACACCGTAGGTCTTGCGCTCGGCCAGCTCGTGACCCACCGCGCTCCGGTTCTGGGTCGCGTTCACCGCCTCGACCGGGCGTCCGTCGACGCGTAGCGGATGGGTGTTCTGGACGACCCGCTCGATCTCGGCGCGGTTGGCGCGCACGATCGCGCTCCCCTCCCGGGCCAGCTCCTCGACGGGCCGGCTGGCGAGCTCGTCCCACACGTCGAAGCGCCGCGGGTAGGCGCCGATGGCGGCGTTCACCGCCTGGGTGTCGGGCAGCGCCCAGTTCCAGAGATCCTGGTCCTCGACGTATCGCAGCAGGTCCGGGACGGGCTGGTCGGGGCAGAAGTATCGCCAGGAGAGGACGGCGCCCGAATGCTTCAGGTCGTACACGATCTCGTGTCCGAGCTCCTCGACCTCGTTGGCCACGGACGGCTCGCACAGGTATCGCGCGCGGGCGGTGACGTGGTGGTCGAGCACGGTCACCTGGTCGGCGACCCGCGCCAGGGCGAGCAGCTCTTCGTTGTCCGGGGCGATGTCGACGTACGCCACCCAGGCGTCCGCGTAGTCCTCGGCCTGGATGCCGTTCTCGTGGCGGCGGGGCACGTAGCGCGCGTGCTCCCCCCAGGCTCGTCGGGCCGCCCACGCGGCTCCGAACCCGTCGGGACAGCCGGCGTGGTAGAAGCAGATGCGATTCACCTACCGAGGGTACCGGAAGCCGTCGGCGATCGGAAGCTGGTAGCATCGCCGCGCCGTGCCCGGATCGATCCTCCTCACCGCCACCGTCGAGCACCTCCACGGCGAGGGCGTATCGCGCGCAGCGCCCGGAATGCCGCACGTGGTGCTGCGGACCGAGGGGGAGACCCCTGGGCTCGACGACGTGGAGGTCGTGTACTTCTCCGGAGATCTCTATCCCCAGGGTATGCGTCCGTTCCTGCTCGCCCTGCGACAGGTGCCCGCCCTGCGTTGGCTCCACAGCTTCTCGGCCGGCGTCGACGACGTGTTCTTCCAGCGCCTGCTCGAGCGCGGCGTGCGCGTGTCCACGTCTTCCGGCGCCCACGCGGTGCCCATCGCGCAGACCGTGATGATGTACCTGCTGGCGCTGTCGCGGGACCTGCCGGGCTGGCTGGGCGACCAGGCGGCGCGCCGCTGGAACCCGCGCGACCTGGTCGATCTGCAGGGGCGCACCCTGGGCGTCGTGGGCCTCGGTCCCATCGGCCTCGAGGTGGCCCGTCTGGGGCAGGCCTTCGGCATGCAGGTGATCGGGCTGCGCCGCACGCCGCGCGGCGACGAGCCTTGCACGACCTGGCCCCTCTCGCGCCTCCACGAGCTGCTCGCCCTCGTGGACGATCTGGTGCTGGCGCTGCCCTCGAACGACGAGACCCGGGGGCTGATCGACCGCCGGGCGCTTGCGACGTTGAAGCCCGGCAGCACGCTCGTGAACGTGGGTCGGGGCGACCTGGTCGATGAGTCCGCGCTGGTGGAGGCGCTCCAGCAGGGCCACCTCGGGGGTGCCGGTCTGGACGTCTTCGAGCGCGAGCCCCTGCCCGCCGAGAGTCCCCTGTGGACCCTGCCCAACGTGATCGTGACTCCGCACAGCTCGGGGTCGACGCCGGGCAACCTGCATCGGGCCAGCGCGATCTTCGTAGAGAACCTGACGCGCTACGTGCGCGGCGAGTCCCTGCGCAACGAGGTTTCGCCGCCCGCGACGTGAGCCCGCGGCGGGCTTCCTGGGGACGGGGTCCCGGGTGCGGTAGCGTGCGCGCGAAGGTCACGCGCATGACGCCCGAATCCCTCCACCCGGCAGCTCTCGTCACGGCGGTCGACGTGCGCGAGCTGCCGCACGTGCCGGATCCTGCTGCCCTGGTGCTCCGCCTGCGCGACGGCGGGTGGCCGTGGTGGCTCGACAGCGCGCTCGAGACGCCGCGCCTGGGTGGGTTCTCGTTCCTCGGTGCGGATCCGTATCTGGTGGTGCAGGCCCGGGGCGCGGAGGCCTGGCTGGATTGCCGACGCCCCGTGCGTCCCGACCTCTCCCCCGGACGCAGCGTCCGCGTGGGAGACCCGCTGGAGCTCGCGCGCTCGTTGCTTCCGCCCCGCCCGGCGGACGCGTCCGGTCTCGCGGCGCTGCCCTTCGCGGGGGGAGCGGTGGGCTACCTGGGCTACGAGCTGGCCGCACGCATCGACCCGATCCCGCTCGCCGCACGCGACGACCTGGGCCTGCCGGACCTGGCGCTGCTCTTCGTCGACCGGCTGGTGGCGATCGATCACGGGCGGGGTCGCGCCTTCGCGATCGGCCTGGGCTTCGGCCGGCGTCTCGCCGAGGCCGGCCGCCGGGCGTCCCGCGCCGGGCACGAGCTGGCCCGCGTCGCCTCCGAAGTCGTTCCGGCCTCGCGAGGAATCCGGGCGGCGGCGGACGGCCTGCCCGTCGATACGCCCGAAGGCCTCGAAGCCTCGTTCGACGCAGGGTCCTACGGGCGTGCGGTGGGCGTGATCCTCGAGGAGATCGCCGCGGGCAACGTCTACCAGGCGAATCTCACGCACCGCATGGAGGTTCCGCTCCCGGGCGTGGATCCGTTCGCCCTCTACCGCGAGCTGCGCGCGTGCAACCCCGCGCCGTTCGCCGCCTATCTCGAGCTGCCGGACGCGGCGATCCTCAGCAGCTCGCCCGAGCGCTTCCTGCGCCTCGACCCGGCCGGCCGGGTCGAGAGCCGTCCCATCAAGGGCACCCGTCCCCGGGGCTGCACGCCGGCGGAGGATCGCCGGCAGCAGCGAGCGCTCGGCGAGAGCGAGAAGGACCGGGCCGAGAACCTGATGATCGTCGACCTCGTGCGAAACGATCTCGGTCGGGTGTGCCGGACGGGAAGCGTCGCGGTCCCCGAGCTGATGACCGTCGAGTCCTATGCGACGGTGCACCAGATGGTCTCGACGGTGACCGGCCGCCTGCGACCGGCGTGCGACGCGATCGATCTGGTGCGCGCGGCGTTCCCTCCGGGCTCGATGACGGGTGCGCCCAAGCTCGCGGCCATGAAGCTCATCGACCGCCTGGAGCCCCTGCGGCGGGGGGTCTACTCGGGCGCTCTCGGCTATCTCGACGTTCGGGGTGGGCTCGATCTCTCGGTCGTCATCCGCACGCTGCTGGTGGTGGACGAGCGCGCCTGCCTCCACGTGGGCGGCGGCATCGTCGCGGATTCGGATCCGGTGGCCGAGTACCGGGAGACCCTCGACAAGGCGCGCGCCCTGCTGGCCGCCCTTTCCCGGGTGACGCGGCCTCGCACCGGAGCGTCCGTGGCGGCGGGGCTGGGGTAGGCTCGACGCATGGCAGCAGCGCCGGGCAGCATCCGCGTCGAACGCGAGGGACCCCTCGGCTGGATCGTGTTCGACCACCCCGAGCGGCGCAACGCCGTCACGGCAGAGATGTGGCAGGCGCTTCCCGAAGCGGCGCACGCGCTCGACCGGGACGATGCCGTGCGCGTCGTCCTGCTCCGCGGTGCGGGGGACGTGGCCTTCGTCTCCGGCGCGGACATCTCGGAGTTCTCGTCGCGCCGGACGGGGCAGGGCGCCGCCGACTACGACGCCCAGAACGCCCGCGCCTTCGCCGCGATCTCCGGTATCCGCAAGCCGGTGATCGCGCTGGTGCACGGCTTCTGCGTGGGAGGCGGCTGCGCGATCGCCCTGACCGCCGACCTGCGCTACGCGGCCGACGACGCCGTCTTCGCGATTCCCGCCGCTCGTCTGGGACTGGGCTACAGCGCCGGCGGCATCGAAGCGCTGGTCGCCACCGTCGGCCGGCCGGCAGCCAAGGAGATCTTCTTCACCGGACGCCGCTTCGACGCCCAGGAGGCCCGGCACATGGGCCTCGTCAACCGCGTCTTCCCGAAGGCCGAGCTCGACGCAGAGGTGCGCCGGATCGCCCTGGGCATCGCGGAGAACGCCCCCCTCACCCTGCGGAGCGCCAAGCGGGTCTTCTCCGAGCTCTCCCGGGAGGTGTCCCGCCGCGATCACGAGGCCATCGAGCGCTCGATCGAAGACTGCTACGAGAGCGACGACTACGCCGAAGGCGTGAGCGCCTTCCTCGGGAAGCGTCGCCCGCGCTTCCAGGGGCGCTGAACACCGCATGGTCGCCGAAGCCTCGGTGCCGCCCCTCGAAGGCATCCGCGTCCTGGACCTCACCCGCTACCTGGCGGGGCCCTTCGCGTCCATGCTGCTCGCCGACTACGGCGCCGACGTGGTGAAGGTGGAGTCGCCGGAAGGCCGGGAGTTCCGGCCGCCGGGCGCCCGCCGCGACAGCTACTTCTTCCTGTCGAGCAACCGCAACAAGCGCTCCTTGAGCCTCGACATCCGCGAGCCCGCCGGACGTCGCATCTTCGAGCGCCTGCTGCCGGGCTTCGACGTGCTGATCGAGAACTTCCGGCCCGGCGTGATGCAGCGCCTCGGGCTGGGGGCGGACCGGCTGACCGCCCGCCACCCGGGGCTCGTCTACTGCGGCATCTCGGGCTTCGGCGCCGAGGGTCCGTATCGCGAGCGACCCGGGTTCGACCAGATCGCCCAGGGCATGAGCGGCTTCATGAGCCTGACGGGGACGGCCGAGAGCGGGCCCACGCGGGCGGGCATCGCCATCGGCGACCTGCTCGGGGGCATCTTCGCCGCCCACGGCATCCAGCTGGCGCTGCTCGCGCGCGAGCGAACGGGCCGGGGCCAGGTCGTCGACACCTCCCTGCTCGAGGCGATGGTCGGGGTCCTGTCGTGGGGTGCCGGAATGTTCTTCGAGAGCGGCGCGGTGCCGGGGCCGGCCGGCCAGCACCATCCGCTCTCCTCCCCCTACGGCCGCTTCCGGGCGCGCGACGGCTTCCTGAACATCGCCGCGGGCAACGAGGCCATGTGGCGGAAGCTGGCCGACGCGCTGGGGTGCCCGGCGTGGAAGGACGACGAGCGCT
This sequence comes from uncultured delta proteobacterium, assembly GCA_963822965.1. Classification (GTDB taxonomy): domain Bacteria; phylum Myxococcota_A; class UBA9160; order UBA9160; family UBA4427; genus JAJDAN01. The sequence goes on along the minus strand of CAWGJT010000012.1, from coordinate 266,393 downwards.
TCCGGGGTCCCGTCGAGCGGCTGCGCAACCGGGACGCGTTGACCGCGGAGATCGAGGGGGCGCTGGCGGGCGCCGACGTCGAGCCCTGGGTGGCCCGTCTCAACGACGCCGGGGTGCCGTGCGGTCCCGTCCTCGACGTGGGCCAGGTGTTCAGCGATCCCCAGGTGCTGGCTCGCGAGATGCTCGTCGAGCTGCCGCACCCGGAGCTGGGAACCTTCCGGACCACGGGCCTGCCCGTGAAGCTGTCCCGCACGCCCGGCGCCATCCGGCGGGCGCCGCCCCTGCACGGAGAGCACAGCGACGAGATCCTGCTGCAGCTGGGGCTCTCCCCCGACGAGATCGAGAGCCTTCGCCGGGCGGGGGTCGTCGGTCCGCGGCCGGACGCGGTGGGGGACGAGCCCTGCTGAGGGTGGGGCACGCCCCTTCCCCGGGCCGGGTGGCCGTGGTATCTCCTTGCCATCCCCCCGCCACGCGCACGCGCAGATGCGGCGATTCGCGCGAGGCTCGTCCATGCATTGCCGGCTTCCGCGCACCCGGACGGCCCTGCGTTGCAGCCTCGCGGCGGCGGGGCTGCTGGTGCTGGCTGCGGCCGGAGCCGCACGAGCGGAGCCGGCCGCCGGGGTCGGTTGGGGGCCGCTCCTCATCCTGGGCGCCGCGATCCAGCCCGGCCAGAGCCGACGCCTGTCGTTCATGCCGGCGCCCTCGTTCGAGCGCATGTCCCTGGACATCCCCGTGCTGGTGGTCCGGGGTCGGGCGCGTGGGCCCACCCTGTGCGTGACGGCCGCCGTCCACGGGGACGAGATCAACGGCGTGGAGATCGCGCGCGACGTCCACGCCACCACCCGGGCCGCGAAGCTCTCGGGCACCTTGATCGTGCTGCCCATCGTGAACGTCGACGGATTCCGGCGTGGCTCCCGCTACCTCACGGACCGTCGCGACCTGAACCGCTACTTCCCGGGTGCGCTCGAGGGAAGCAGCGCGAGCCGGATCGCCTACCACCTCTTCGCCGCGGTGCTCGGCAAGTGTGGCGCTCTCGTCGACCTGCACACCGGCTCGAACCGCCGCAGCAACCTGCCGCAGATCCGCGCCGACCTCACCGACGCGGCCACGGCGGCGCTGGCGGAGCACTTCGGCGTCGGCATCGTGCTGCACGGCCGGGGGCCGCGGGGCTCCCTGCGCCGGGCCGCCGGCGACCTGGGCATCCCCGCCATCCTCTACGAGGCGGGCGAGCCCCTGCGCTTCCAGGCCGAGGAGATCGCCCGCGGCGTCGACGGAGTGATCAACCTGATGCGGCACCTGGACATGCTGCCGGGAGAAGGGCCCGCGCCGGAGCCGCAGCACATCTACCGCGGCTCTCGTTGGCTGCGAGCGCCCGCCGGCGGCATCTTCTTGACCCGGCGCGAGCTCGGCGAGCGGATCGTCGTGGGCGACATGCTCGGCACCATCACCGATCCCATCACGAACGAGCGCATCACCGTGGTCGCCCGGGACGCCGGCGAGCTGATCGGGATGGCGGTGCCCCAGGTGGTGCTGCCGGGCTTCGCGCTCTTCCACCTCGCCCGCCGGGAAGGCCCCCTCCTGGAGCCGCCCGAAGCCCTGGGCGAGGAAGCCATGGGCGAGATCGCCGACGAGTAGCGCGCGGGCTCGGATCGCCCTCGCCGATCGTGGGAGATCGCCGGGATCCGAGCGCGGCGGCCCTAGACGGCGGTGAGGGCGAGGCACACGTTGGTGCCGCCGAATCCGAAGCTGTTGGACAGCGCCGCCCGGATCTCGCGCTCCCGGGGCTTGCCGGGCACGTAGTCGAGGTCGCACTCCGGGTCGGGCGTCTCGTAGTTGGCCGTCGGCGGGACGGCCTTGCGGTCGATGGCGAGCGCCGTCACGGCGGCTTCGAGCGCGCCCGCGGCGCCGAGCATGTGGCCCGTACAGCCCTTCGTGCTGCTGATCCACAGGGCGCCGGCGTGGGCGCCGAAGACCGTCTTGAGGGCCAGCGTCTCGATGGCGTCGTTGTAGGGCGTCGAGGTGCCGTGGGCGTTCACGTACTGCACGTCCGCCGGCGCGAGCCCGGCGTCGTCCAGGGCGCGCTGCATGGCGAGCCGGGCGCCGCGCCCGTCCGGGTCCGGGCTGGTGATGTGGTAGGCGTCCGCCGATTGTCCGTAGCCCGCCACCTCCGCGTAGATCCGCGCGCCGCGTGCGCGGGCCCGGTCGAGCAGCTCCAGCATCACGACCGCGGCGCCTTCGGCCGCCACGAAGCCGTCGCGGTTCAGGTCGAACGGGCGGCTCGCCTTCTCGGGCTCGTCGTTGCGATCGGACAGGGCCTTCATGGCGGCGAAGCCCGCGAGGCCGATCGGCCCGACCGTGGCCTCGGCGCCGCCGGCGATCATGGCGTCGGCATCGCCCATGGCGATGAGCCGCGCCGCGTCGCCGATGCTGTGGGCGCCGGTCGCGCAGGCGCTGACGCTCGCGAGATTCGGTCCCCGGGCTCCGAACTCGATGGAGACGAGCCCTGCCGCCAGGTTCGCGATGATCTTCGGCACCGTGAAGGGGCTGACGCGCCGGGGTCCCTTGTCGCGCAGCACGTCGGCGACGGCGTGGAGCGTCTCGAGGCCGCCGAGCCCGCTTCCGATCAGGACGCCGGTGCGGTCGCCGTCGAGGCTCTCGGCGTCCAGCCCCGCGTCCGCCACCGCCTGCCGGGCCGCCACCATCGCGAACTGCTCGTAGCGGTCGAGCCTGCGCGCCTCCTTGGGAGCAAAGTGGTCCTCGACGCGGAAGGTCGAGACCTCGCCGGCGATGCGAACCGGGTAGTCGTGGGCGTCGAAGAGGGTGATCGGGCCGATGCCGCTCTTCGCGGCGAGCAGCGCGGACCAATTGTCCTCGACCCCGATTCCCACCGGAGACAGCAGGCCGATGCCTGTGATCACCACTCTTCGTTGGGAGACGCGAATGACGCTTCCTCCGCCATTCCCCGGGTACTTCCGGGGCGCCGGACCGGGCCGGGACTCGGCCCCGACCCCGGGGCCTCCGGGAGGCGGCCCGCTCCGACTGGCCGCCGACCCGGCCAGCTTCGATCAAAGCCGAGTTCCCGGGGGCGGTCAAGCTCCCCTGGGATGCCGCGCGCGGATGAGGGTCGCCAGGGCGTCGTTCACCGGGGTCGGCACGCCGGCGCCGGCGCCGAGCCGGGCGACAGCGCCGCACAGGGCGTCGATCTCGGTCGGTCTCCCCGCTCGCAGGTCCTGGAGCATGGAGGACTCGTGGTCCCGGGTCGGGGGCAGCAGCTCGCGGAAGAAGAAGTCGAGGTAGGCGTCGGCCGAGGGCCACTTCGTGCTTCTCTCCAGCGCGGACAGCACCCGGAAGATCTCCGCCACCACCGTCTCGACGACCGCCCTCCGATGGGGATCCGAGGCCAGCTCCCCGTACGGCACGTCCAGCAGGGCGGCGAGGGGGTTGAGGGCGCAGTTGTAGAGCAGCTTCGCCCACACCTCGCGCTCCATCGCCGGGGTCGGCTGGCAGGGCAGACCGCCTGCGGTGATCGCCGCGCACAGGGGAGCCACGGCCCGGGTGTCGGCGCCGAAGACGCTGCCCACGTGCATCTCGTCGCCGTGGACCGTGATCTCCACCCGGTGGAAGCCCTGGCGGCGGAATCCGGTGGTGACGGTGGCCGTGAAGACCCATTCCGCGGGCAGCGCCCGGGCGAAGCGCTCGGCGTTGCCCCAGCCGTTCAGGCACAGCACGGCGGGAGCGGGGTGCGCCAGCCGGGGCCACACGGCCGCCAGCGCGTCCGCGACGGCGTCGCGGCCGGTGGTCTTCGTGCACACGAGCAGGGCATCGGGGCGGGCCGCCACCAGGTCGTCCGGCGCGGTGCCGACCGCGAACGAGCCGGGCGCCGCCCGGTGCTCCCCGAAGCGCCCGGTGCGCTGCAGGCCGTGACGCCGGAGCGCGTCGGCAGCCTCGGGCGTGCGGACCTGCAGGTGCACCTCCGCCCCCGAGGCCAGCAGGCAGCTCGAGAGACCCAGGCCCACCGCTCCCCCACCGATCACAGCGACCTTCAAGAGCGCACGCCCCCGTTCCGGGAAGCCGCGGCGGGCCCGGCCCCGCCGGCCGGCCCCGGGCATCCGCGGGCGGGAGAGCGTATCATCGCGGCTCCCACGCCACTCCCGAGAGCACGAAGCCATGAGCACGGGCGAAAGCCAACGTCAGACGTTGGAGCGGCTCCTGTCCCAGCTGGAGAGCGCGCCGCTCATCGACCTGCCGATGGGGGTCTACGTGGCCGACGCCCAGGGCCGGCTGGTCTACTGCAACCGGCAGGCCCGGGCGCTCCTCGAGCTGCATGCCGACGGGCCTGTCGAGGGTCGCATCACCGACCACCACGCGGACAAGAGCGTCTATCCCCGCCTCGTCGAGGAGGCCTCGCCGGGCAAGAGCGTCGTGCACCTGAAGGTCGGCTCGCGCGACGTCTGGGTGGAGCACTATCTCGCGCCGATCCCCTCGGAGCCCGACGCCGCCAGTGGGCTCTTCGTTGGCTGTATGGTCGACGTCACCGACGAGCATCTCTCGGCCGCGCGCACGCAGGCCCTGCAGGAGACGGTGCGCGAGATGACCTTCGACATCGGCCAGATCCTGCACGCGAACACCTCTACCCTCGTGATGGTGAACCAGACCCTGCTGGCGGCGGGCCGGGCCCTCGAGCCGGATCTCCACGGCGACAACGACGCCACCCGCCCGGACGCCCTCGAGGAGCGCATGGCCGAGCGCGCGGCCCGGGTTGCCGCCGCGCTCCAGCGCCTGCTCGAGGCGGGCGACGCGGAGCGTCGGGCCGACGCGCTGGCCCCCGAGCGCTGGGAGAAGCTCGCCGCGGTGCTGCCGACGCTGCAGGACTACGAGGCGACGATCGCGGTGCCGGAGATGCGGGTGTCGGCGCTGCGCGCGGTCACGGGTCAGATCCTGGGAGCCTGTCGCGACATCGAGCCCGGGCACATGCCCAAGGAGGCGGTGCGCGACGCCGTGCGGGCGGCCTCGTCGTTGGAGCGTCTCACCTGCTTCATGGACATCCTGTCGACCCGCACGGCGGTGATCCAGATGGACACGAGCCTCGCGGCCCTGCGCGACTTCATCACCACGGAGATCCGCACCGATGACCCCAGCACGCGCTTCACCGTCGCGTCCATCGTGCGCGAGGCCATCGCGCACCTCTCGGAGTTCGCGCGCGCGGCCCGGGTCGACATCGTCTGGCGCAACCGCTCGGAGGACATCGAGGTCTTCGGCAACCGCCGCGACCTGTTGCGCGCCGTCACGAACCTCGTCCACAACGCCATCAAGTACTCGTGGAAGCGAGAGGGGGCCGAAGCGCCGTGGATCGCCATCGACGTCTCGGACGACGAGCGCAACGTCCAGATCGAGGTGGAGAACTGGGGAGTTCCGGTCGAGCAGGTCGAGATCGAGGCCGGCATGGTCTATCGCATGGGCTACCGCGGCAAGCGCTCCAAGGATCGCGGGCGGCTCGGCACCGGCATCGGCCTCACCGACAGCAGGCGGGTCGCGGAGGCGCATCGCGGCTCCCTCGTCCTGGTCAGTCGTCCGGCGCGCGCCTCGTCGCCGGACCCCGAGGCGCGGGACTACTATCGCCAGCCCTTTCTCACGAAGGTGACGATGACCCTCCCGCTCGCCGTGTGAGGCAAGGCGCGCCCGAGTCCGTCCGCCGCGTACGGTCGACCCGGCGCGGAATCCACGACCGTCGACCAGGAGAACCCATTCGATCATGCCTGCGACCCGACCGCGAGCTCTCTGGATCGAGGACGGCGCCCGTTCGGAGCTGTCGCACCTCTCGGGTCCGGTCCTCTACGACGGCCGCATCGAGCTGGTGCTCGCCGAGGATCTCACGATCGCCGTCGAGTACCTGCTCGAGGAGGAGTTCGACGCCGTGATCGTCGACGTGCGCCTGCCGCCCGGCGACGATCCGCACTGGAAGGAGATGCACCGGCGGGCCGGCTACGACAAGGTGCACGCCGAGCTCGGCCTGCAGCTGCTGCGCTGGCTGCTCGAGCCTGGCGGGAAGCCCGGTCTGCCCGCGGCGCCGTCCTGGCTCGACGCTCGTCGCATCGCCGTCTTCTCCGTGGACTGCAAGTCGGAGATCACGGCCACCCTCGACGACCTCGGCATCCAGGTGATCCAGCAGAAGCGCGCCGACCTGCCGGACACCATCCTGCGCGAGCTGATCGACCGGCTGCTCGCCCTGCGCGGCGCATGACGCCCGTTCCGTCGATCCCGTCCGCGGCGGACATCCCGTTCGACGCGCTCGTCACGTTCTTCGTGCTGCTGATCGGTCTGCCCGCGGTGGTGCTGCAGTCGCTGCCGGCGGAGATCCGACACGTGATCGAGAAGCGCCGGCGCCTTCTGGCTCGCGATCTGGGGCTGCCGATCATCGTCGCGGTGCTCGTCGCCGCCGCGACCGTCGTCGCCTACCGCTACGGGCTGTGGTCCGACGGACCGCTCTGGAGCGCGGGGCTCGGCGTGATGGCGGCGATCTGCGTGGTGACGGCATTCGTCATCCCGCGCCGCTACGGCCAGCGGGACGCCATCGTCGAGCTGCTGGCCTCCGAGGCGGCGGCAGAGCTGGACGTTTCCGGGCGCCTGCACGAGGACTCGCTCCACGACCTGGTGGACTTCGGGCGGCGAAGCGAGCCGGTGCGCGAGAAGCTCCCCACCCTGGAGGCCCTGAAGCAGCTGACCGATCGGGTCTGCGAGCACCCGCGCTACGAGGGAGACGGTCTCACGGACCTCATCGACGGCGCCGTCACCATCGTGGTCGAGTCCCGCGGCACGGGCCGCACGCAGCTCGTCCCGCCGGCGCTGGGCGTCCTGCGCCGCGCGGTGCGCGCCTTCGACCCGGCGCGCAGCGGACACACCGACGCGTCGAGCGCCATCCACGGCATGAGCGTGCTCGGCATCGAGTCCCTGCGCATGGGCAACCCCTCGGTGACCCAGACGATCAGCCAGTCCCTCGGCTGGTCGCGCGGCAAGGACCGCGCCCTCACCATGGCCCGGAGCCAGGCGCTCTTCGAGGTGGGCATGGCGGCTATCGAGCAGAACCAGATGCTCGCCGCCCTCAAGGCGCTGGACGGGCTGACCTCGCTCATCCACGCGAACGCCCCGGCGGAGGGCGAGCTCGCCCGGGACGCCATCGGGCTCTTCGCGCACTTCTGGACCTCGGGCGAGACGGGCCGGCACTTCGCTCGCTTCCGCATGTCGCAGCTCGACGGCTACTTCGAGCGCGAAATCGGAGCGGTGGTGGACGCGACCATCGAGCACTGCCAGCTGCGGGCGCTCTTCGTCACGGCCGACAAGGTGCGCCGCATGCGCCGGGACCTCGCGGCCGAGGCCGGCGGTCTCCTCGAGGGCGGCGGCTGACGCGGTACCGCAGCCCCCGCCCTGCGATATGCTCGTGCGTCCGCCGCGGCGGACGCGGCGGTGGTGGGCGCGGCGCGCGCCTGCCCGCACGAGGAGACGAGATGGGCCCCCTGGAAGGCGTGAAGGTCGTGGAGATTGCGGGCATCGGTCCGGGCCCCTTCGCCTCGATGATGCTGGCCGACATGGGCGCGGACGTGATCCGGATCGATCGCGCAGAGCGCGCCCGCGGCGGCGATCCCGCGAACCCGCCCAAGGACCCCATGAGCCGCGGGCGCCGCAGCATCGCCGTGGACCTGAAGAATCCCGACGGCGTGGAGACCGTCCTCCGCATCGTGGAGAACACCGATGCGCTCATCGAGGGCTTCCGGCCCGGGGTGATGGAGCGAATCGGGCTCGGCCCGGACGTGTGCCTGGCCCGCAACCCGTGCCTCGTGTACGGCCGCATGACGGGCTGGGGCCAGGAAGGACCGATGGCCCAGGCGGCGGGTCACGACATCAACTACATCTCGCTGGCGGGCGTGCTCGACCACATCGGGCGTCGGGGCGAGCGGCCGCTCCCTCCGCTGAATCTGGTGGGCGACTTCGGCGGGGGCGGGATGTTGGTGGCCTTCGGGGTCGTCTGCGCGCTGGTCGAGGCCGGTCGCTCGGGTCGGGGGCAGGTGGTGGACGCCGCCATGGTCGATGGCGCCGCCGTCCTCATGCAGATGATGTACGGGATGCGCGCCATGGGCATCTGGAACGACGAGCGGGGCACCAACCTGCTGGACACGGGGGCCCATTTCTACGACGTGTACGAGACGAAGGACGGCCGGCACGTCTCCATCGGCTCCATCGAGCCGCAGTTCTACGCCGAGCTGCTGGAGAAGACGGGCCTGGCCGGCGAAGACCTCCCGGCGCAGCTCGACCGAAGCCAGTGGCCCAAGCTGCACGAGCGGCTCACCGCCATCTTCAAGAGCCGCACCCGGGACGAGTGGTGCGAGATCATGGAGGGAAGCGACGTCTGCTTCGCGCCCGTCCTCTCCATGGGCGAGGCGCCTCTCCACCCGCACAACGTGCACCGCGGCACCTTCGTCGAGCACGGCGGGGTCGTCCAGGCGGCTCCGGCACCGCGGTTCAGCCGTACGCCGCCAGAGATCGCGCGCCCGGCTCCCCACATCGCCCAGGACACGGACGCGGTGCTGGCGAGCCACGGCTTCGGCGCCGCCGAGATCGCGAAGCTGCGGGAGAGCGGGGCGATCCGCTAGCGGACGAATCCACAGGATTCGTCCGCGACGGAACCGCGACCCAAGATCTTCGTCCTGGGTCGCGCTCCTGGCGGACTCCGCAGGAGCGCGGCGCCGGACCGCTCCCGGGCTACTTCAGCTTCACGGGCCGGCCCGTCAGGCCGACGATCGCCGTGAAGGTCCCGAGGTTGCACCGGTACTCGGTGGCGCTCTCGAGGTTCATGCCCTTGGTGACCGACTTGATGTCGATCACCGCGTCGGCGCCGAGCTGCCGCGCGCGGGTCTGCAGCTGGATGATGGCGGACATGAACGCGATGGAGCACGCGTAGTCGTCTTCCTTGTTGAACTTGTTGGTGGCCTTGTTCGTCTTCGCCTCCCCGAAGTCCTTGGCGACCGCGGGATGCTTCTGCCCCGCCATGAACCAGGGGATGTCGAGCAGCTTCTCCTTCGGCCCGATGCTCTTGGCGTTCTCGACCGAGAAGTCGAGAGTGTCGTTGCGCGCCAGCGCCGGTGCGGCGACGAAGAGGGTGAGGAGCAGGATGGCGAGAACGCGGATCGTGGTCACTTGCGGCCTCCCTTGTCACGGCAGATGCGTGACTTGCGGTCTGGTTTGTCTTCGTTTCGGGAGCCCACCGCCGGGCCCTCCCGGCCGGTCGACCCCGTGAACGGCGCCCGCGACGGCTCGCCGCACCCCGCGAGGGTCAGGAGCCCGACTCCTCCTCGAGATGCAGGTCCACCATCAGGTCCGCAGCGATCCGTTCGAGGTCCCCCCGTAGCTCTTCGAGGGTAACGCTCTCGGGCAGCTGGAGTCGAGCGTGTGCCCGGAAGAGCACGTCGCCGGACATGGCCGCGCTCTCGCACCCGGTCTCCAGCTCGTCCACGTTGACACCGCGACGCGCCAGGGCGCGGGAGATCTCTCGAACGATGCCGGGCCGATCGTTGCCCACCAGGTCGAGCTCGAGGGTCCGTAGGGGAGGGGCTCCCGCCGGGAGCCCGCCCGCTTCTGCGATCTGGATGCGGAGCCCCCGGGATTCGAGATCGCGCAGCGCACCCTGCAGGGCGTGCCGGGTCTCCTCCGGAACGCTCACCTCGACGATCCCCGCGAACTCGCCCGCCAGGCGGGCCATGTGGCTCCCCAGCCAGTTCGCGCCGTGGTCGGAGACGGTGAGCGACAACATCTCGACGAGCCCCGGCTCGTCCCGGGCGATGACGGTAAGGACCAGGTGGGCAGACATCGGTGCCTCCGCGGTAGGCGGGAGGAGGCTAGCAGGCCGACGCCTTCGGCGTCGGCTTGCGCCGCAAGCGATCCGGAGGACTCGCCCGCTAGCAGGCCGACGCCTTCGGCGTCGGCTTGCGCCGCAAGCGATCCGGAGGATTCGTCGGCCTGCTAGCGTCGCCGCATGTCGGATCGGGTCTGGCCCCGCCGGGTGGCCGCGGTGATGCGCTACCTGCCGCTTGCCGCCGTGTCACGGCTTGCCGGCCGGCTGGCGCGCCTGCGGCTTCCGGCGGTGCTGCAGCGCGCGGAGATCCGCGCCTTCGGCCGGCTCTTCGGCGTCGACTTCGGAGAAGCCCGCGATCCCGTCGAGGCGTACGCGAGCTTCCAGGACTTCTTCACCCGGGCGCTGCGCGACGGCGTGCGCCCCATCGACCCTGCGCCCGACGCCTTCGTCTCGCCGTGCGACGGCGCGTGGGGCGCTTCCGGTCGCATCGAGCACGGCACCCTGCTGCAGGTGAAGGGGCGCAGCTACTCGCTGGCCGCGCTCCTCGGCAGCTCCGAGGACGCAGAGCGCCTCGAAGGAGGCTGCTACGCCACCTTCTACCTGTCGCCCCGCGACTACCACCGCTTCCACGCACCCTGCGCGGTGCAGGTGGTCGCGGCGCGCTATCTCCCGGGCAGCCTGTGGCCGGTGAACCAGATCGGGCTCGAGGGCGTGGACGGGCTGTTCGCGCGCAACGAGCGGATCTGCGCGTGGATGCACGTCGGCGGTGCGGAGACCCGGCCGGGCGAGGCGCCGCTGTGCCTGGTGGCGGTGGGCGCCACGATGGTGGGTGCGGTTCACGTGGCCTTCGACTCGCTGGCGACCAACGTGCGCGGCGCGAAGCCGGTCTCCCGGACCTACGACCCCGCGATCCGATTCGCGTGCGGCGAGGAATGGGGGCGCTTTGCCTTCGGGTCGACGATCGTGGTGGTGGCGGCCCCCGGCGTGGTCGACCTCCACCTCGAAGAGCCCGGCGCGCCCCTGCGGCTCGGGCGACGGATCGGAACGCTGCTGCCGGCATCCTGACCCGCCGGGCGCCGCGCTTCACGGATCTTCGTCCGTTTCCTTGTCACTCTCCACGGAATCGCCGCCTGGCTCGGCCAGCGCCTCCGCCTCCTCGGCGCGGCGCCCCGCGTCGAGCGGCGCTTCCGCCGCGACCTTCTCCACCTCCGCGATCTCGCTGCAGGGGCTCGGGTCGTGTTGATGCTCGTCCCAGTTGCGACCGCACTCGTTGCACTGCAGGTCGGGGCCGAACCGGTGTCCGCCGGCTCCCGGTCGGATGACGGGATCGTCCTTCGGCGCTTTCTGCGATTTCGTCAATGAAGGGGCTCCCGAGCTTTCGAGGTGCGCCCCGTGCACACGGCACCACGGAGTCTACCGGATCTGGAAGCCTTTACGGAATTCCGACCGGATCGAGCCCGGAGTTGCCGGTGATGCGGCGCCGTCGTGGGTCTCGGGTCTGCGCGCGTCGTGTCGACGGTCGCGGTCGTCTCCGCGGGCGTTCCGTCGAGACGATCTGTCGTGCGTCGCTAACGCCAGGCGAAGAGCGGCTGCTCGTAGTGGTCGACCCGGGTGTCGCGCCCGTGCAAGACCACCTCCCGCAGCTGGTAGAGGATCGCGGCGGTCGGCGCGTGGATGTGGGTGCCGAGCAGGGGAACGGAGATCACCGGACGGTTGCTCTCCGGGATCGTGCGCAGGCGGGGAACGTCCGGGTGGTCCAGCGCCGTGAGCGGCACCCGATGGATCTCGGCCACCTCCTGCGCGTTGGCGGTCATGCGCGCGTCGGCGCCGCCCCAGACGACGACGGGTGTGATCGCATAGCCCGAGCGCGTCGGGTAGTCGTCCAGCAGGCCCAGCACGTCGCCCGGAGCGAGCGCGAGATCCACCTCTTCGCGGCACTCGCGCAGCGCGGTCTCCGGCGCCGTCTCCCCCGGGTCCATGCGACCGCCCGGCAGCGCCCACTGGCCGGGGTGCTCCCGGAGCCGCGGCGCGCGCCGGGTGAGGACGAAACAGGCGCGGCCTTCCGTGTCGGGCACCATCGCCAACGCGACGGCTGCAGCCGTGAGCCCACTCCCCTCGTGACTGCGCCGCGCGAAGCCGCGGAGGTTGTCGCGCAGCCGCACGCGCAGGGCGTCGTCGAAGCGGTGGAAGGCGGCCAAGGCAGCACTCTACCGCACGCTATGTTCCGCGGTCTCCGGCGGGTCGCCCGCGCCCGCGTGGAGTCCGCCCGAACGAGCGAACGAGGAGCCTCATCATGGACCACCCCGAAGCCCTGCGTCCCGAAGAGCACGCCGTCTTCCAGCCCGACAAGATGGGCAAGGCGACCCTCTTCGCGTCGCCCCGCATCCTGGTGGGGCTCAACGCCTTCGAGCCGGGGCAGGAGCACAAGCTCCACGCCCACACGGGAATGGACAAGGTGTACCAGGTGCTCACCGGGCAGGGCGTCTTCCTGCTCGCCGATCGCGAGATCCCGATGGAGCCCGGCGTCATGCTGGTGGCGCCCGAGGGCGTGCCCCACGGCGTCCGCAATACCGGCGACGAGCGACTCGTCCTGCTCGCGATCCTGGCGCCCGGTCCCTGAACGGCTGGCGGCGCGGGTCCGAACCTCGGCGAGCGACCCGCCGTGCAGCGCGGCAGCGCGATTCCGCCTCGTAGGTCTCAGGCGGGCCGGGGTTTCCGCCGATCAGCCCTGCGTTCGCCGGCGCGCGGAGCGCCGGCCTTCGGAGGGGTGCATGGATCGCTCGGGGCGACGAGCCGCAGCGGACCACGTGGTTCGCTACGGGCTGAACGCAGCCTTCGTCGCCGAGCTGCAGGAGCGCTTCGCGGTCGATCCGACCTCGGTGGACGAAGCCTGGGCCGAGCGGCTTCGCGCCGATGCCGCGGCTTCTGCCGCTTCGTTGCCGGCTCCCGAAGCGTCGGCGGCCCCGGCCGCCGCCTCGGACCGGGAGATCGCCGGGACCGCGGCCGTCGTCCGTCTCGTTCACGCCTACCGCTCGCGAGGACACCGTGTCGCGCAGAGCGATCCCCTGGGCGGCAACCCCAGCCACTTCTCCGAGCTCGACCCCGGCCACTACGGATTCACGGACGCCGACCTGCAGCGCTCGTTCTACGCGGGCGACCTGCCCGGCGGCGACCGGCAGACCCTCGGCGCCATCCTCGAGCGGCTCCGGCGCACGTATTGCGGCGCACTGGGCGTCGAGTTCACCCACGTCCAGGATCCCGGCCGCAAGGTCTGGCTCCAGCGGCGCATGGAAGAGGACGCCAACCAGCCGGCGCCCGACGACGCGCTGCGGCGCCGGATCCTGGAGAAGCTCTCGCGGGCCGAGCTCTTCGAGCGCTTCCTCCACACGAAGTTCCTGGGACAGAAGCGTTTCTCCCTCGAGGGGGCCGAGAGCCTGATTCCCCTCCTCGACACGCTGGTCGAGACGGCGCCCCACTTCGGCATCCGCGAGCTGGTGCTGGGGACGACGCACCGCGGGCGTCTCAACATCCTGTCGAACATCCTGGGCAAGTCCTACGAGGCGATCTTCGGCGAGTTCGAGGACAGCCCGGAGCTCGACGCCCCCTTCGGTTCGGGCGACGTGAAGTACCACAAGGGCTACTCGAGCGACCGCCGCACCCAGACGGGGCAGCTCGTCCACCTCACCCTCACCTCGAACCCGTCGCACCTGGAGGCCGTGGACCCGGTGGTCGAGGGTCGCACGAAGGCGAAGCAGGTGCGCGCCGGAGACGAGGAGGGCCGGGCGGTGGTGCCGGTCGTCCTGCACGGTGACGCCGCCTTCGCCGGCCAGGGCATCGTGGCGGAGACGCTCAACCTCTCCCAGCTGCGGGGCTACTCGACCGGGGGCACCTTCCACCTCATCGTCAACAACCAGATCGGCTTCACGACCACGCCCGCCGAGGCGCGCTCGACGCTCTACTGCACCGACGTCGCGAAGATGATCCAGGTGCCGATCTTCCACGTGAACGGCGACGATCCCGACGCGGTGGTGCACGCGGCCCTGCTGGCCATGGCGTACCGCGCCCGCTTCGGCGACGACGTGGTGATCGACATGGTCTGCTACCGCCGCCACGGCCACAACGAGGGCGACGAGCCCAGCTACACCCAGCCGCGGCTGTACGCGAAGATCCGCCAGCGTCCCTCGGTACGGCGGCTCTACGCCGATCGCCTCGTCGAGGCCGGGCGGATCACGCAGCAGGACGCCGCGCGCATCGAGGAGGACCTGAACGCGGAGCTCGTCCGGGCCCTCGAGGTCATCCAGACCCGTCCTCCCGATCCTGACGAGCCCTACGAGCCGCTGGGCCCCTGGGCGGGCTACTCGCGGCGTCGCCCCGAGGAGGAGCTCTCGGACACCGGTGTGCCGGTGGAGCGCCTGACCGCCATCGCGGAGCGTCTCGGCAGCGCGCCGGCGGGCTTCGCGGTGCACCCGAAGCTCGCATCCTTCCTCGAACGCCGTCGCAAGAGTGTCGCCGACGACCTGCCGATCGACTGGGCGATGGGCGAGGCGCTGGCCTTCGGCAGCCTGCTCGTCGAGGGGACGCCGGTCCGGCTCTCCGGGCAGGACAGCTCCCGGGCCACCTTCAGCCAGCGTCACGCGGTGCTGGTCGACCAGGTGAGCGGCGAGGAGTACGCGCCCCTCGATCACCTGTCGGAGACCCAGGCGCGCTTCGAGGTGTACGACAGCCTGCTCTCCGAGGCGGCGGTGCTCGGCTTCGAGTACGGCTACAGCCTCGCGGATCCCACCACCCTCACCCTGTGGGAGGCGCAGTTCGGGGACTTCGTGAACGGCGCCCAGGTGATCATCGACCAGTTCATCACGTCCGCGCACGTGAAGTGGGGCCGCATGAGCGGCCTCGTCATGCTGCTGCCCCACGGCTTCGAGGGGCAGGGCCCCGAGCATTCGAGCGCGCGGGTCGAGCGCTTCCTGCAGACCTGTGCGGAGGACAGCCTGCAGGTGGTGAACTGCACGACGCCGGCCCAGTACTTCCACGTCCTGCGCCGCCAGATGCGCCGCGTGTATCGCGCGCCCCTGGTCATCCTCACCCCCAAGAGCCTGCTGCGCCTGCCGGCGGCGACCTCGCCGGTGGAGGCGTTCACCGGCGGGCGCTTCGAGCCGGTTCTCGACGATCCGATCTGCGCAGGCCGCCCCGAGACGGTGGAGCGCGTGCTGCTGTGCAGCGGCAAGGTCTACTACGAGCTGCTCGAGCGCCGGCGCGAGCTGGAACGCGACGATGTCGCGGTGGTGCGTGTCGAGCAGCTCTATCCCTGGGCGGGCGGCCGGCTGGGCGAGGTGCTGCACGCCTACTCCCGCGCCGACGGGGTGCTCTGGGTGCAGGAGGAGCCCGCCAACATGGGCGCCTGGACCTTCGTCCGGGAGCGCATCCAGGACCTGCTCGCGCCGTCCCAGAAGCTCGGCTACGCGGGGCGGCGCGACGCGGCGAGCCCCGCGGCGGGCTCGCGCCGGGTGCACCTGGAGGAGCAGCGCCGGCTTCTCGACGCGGCCTTCTACGGGCTGGACTGACCCGCACGATCCCTGTCAGCGTGCGGGACGGCTGCGCGGCGGCCGGTCGCGCAGCGAGGCCGCGCCGGCCTGCACCCGGGCGAGGATCGCGGCGACGTCGTCCACGTCCTCATCGGGGCCCAGAAAGATCTCGTGGGGCAGCCAGATCGTCTCGTCGTAGGCCGCGCGACGGGTCACCGGGAAGCGGTCGCCGCCCCAGGCGAAGCCCAGGGCCACGGCCGGGTTCGTGGCGGGGTCCGGGGCGAAGAGCGGGTCCTCGTCGATGGGCAGGTAGAAGCGCCCGTAGCAGGGCAGCCCTTCGGCCTGCAGGGCCAGCAGCACGTGGTCGCGGGGCGCGCCCGCGAAGGCGCTGGCGTCGTAGCGCAGGATCGTCTGGTAGTGGGTCCGCCGGGTGACGCGAGGGTCCGGGCGCAGGGGCGCGAGACCCGGAAGCTTCGCGATCGCCCGCTCGAGCCGGGCCACGCCGTGGCTGCGGCGCTCGTGCTGCCCGTCGAGACGGCGAAGCTGCTCGCGCAGGACCGCCCCCTGCCACTCGCTGATGCGGTAGTTGTGGCCCAGCAGCCGCTCCGGGAAGGCGTCGGCGCCCGGCTCCTTGCGGCCGCAGTTCACGAGCGAAGCCAGACGCGACGCGGCCTCGGGGCTGCGGGTGGAGACCGCGCCGCCTTCTCCCGCCGTGAGCAGCTTGGTCGACTGCATCGAGAAGCAGCCGAAGTCGCCGAATCCGCCGGCCGCCCGGTCGCGCCAGCGGGCGCCATGGGCGTGCGCGCAGTCCTCGATCAACACCAGGCCGTGGCGAGTCGCGATCTCGCCGAGGCGATCGAGGTCGGCCATCGAGCAGGCCAGGTGAACCGCCACGATGGCCTCGGTGCGAGGGCCGATGGCCGCCTCGACGAGGGTCGGGTCGATGCAGTAGCCGGTCTCCTCCACGTCTACCGGGACGGGGAGGCAGCCCGCCTGGGCGATGGCGCCGGCGGTGGCGACGAAGCTGTAGGCGGTGGTGATCACCTCGGCGCCGGGGGAGAGCCGCGCGGCCTGAAGGGCCAGGACCAGCGCCGTGCTTCCGCTCGTACAGGTCACCACGTGGGGCACGTCCAGATAGGCCGCGAACTCCTCCGCGAAGGCGCGCGCCTCGACGTTCGGGCTGGGATGTCCGCCCCAGGAGCCGCGTTCGAGCACCCGGGAGAGGGCCTTCCGCTCCTCGTCGCCCCACTCGGGCCAGCGCGCGAAGGGACGCCCGCGCAGGGGCGTGCCTCCGTGGATGGCGAGTCGCTCGGTCACGGACCGAGTATAGGCAGGCGACCGCCGCCCCGGGCGTGTTGATATGCTGGCGAGATGACGGAGCCTGCCCCCGACCCCCTGCGACACGCGGACCGCTTCCGGGCCGAGATCGAGCGAGCCCGGTGCGTCCTCTGCGTGCAGCCCCACTACGACGACAACGACATCGCGGCCGGCGGCACGTTCGCGCACCTCGCCGACCGGGGCGTCGATGTCCACTACCTGACGGTGACCGACAACCTCTCCGGCGTGAAGGATCCGCACCTGCCCGACGACGTGGCAATCGCGCGCCTCCTCGACGAGCAGCAGGAAGCGGGGCGCATCATCGGCGTCCACGCCCAGCACCCCCTCGACCTTCCGGATGGCGGCGAGTGGAGCGAGGTGGATCTGCGCCAGCGCATCATCGAGCGTATCCGCGTGCTGCGACCGGACTACGTCTTCACGTGCGACCCGTGGCTCCCCCACGAAGCCCACCGGGACCACCTCCGCACCGGCATCGCGGCGGGCGAGGCGGTGATGTTCCACGGGCTGCCTCGCTTCCGGACCCGCCCCGAGGTGGACGACGCCTACGAGCCCCACGGCCTGCGCGCGCTGGTGCTCTACTACACCCTCGAGCCCAACGTCGTCTTCGACGTCTCGGCCACCCGGGAGCGCAAGCACCGGGCGATGGACGCCTACCGGTCCCAGCTCATGGGAGAGGCCCTCGAGGGCATCCATCGGGGGATCACGGCGGTCGAGCAGCGGTGGGGCGAGGCGGTGGGCGCGGCGTACGGAGAGGCCTTCAAGCTGCTCCGACCCGGCGAGCTGCACGTGGGCCTCGCCCGGCGTCGCTGAGGGGCGCCTCCCGGTTTAGTTCGACCCTCGAACCTCTTGACCTGCCCGGCCGGGATCCTCACACTCGGGCACGCCCGGCGACGAGCGCGGAGCTCCCGCGGGGCCAAGACGGCGAGTCCGCGGATCGGCGAATCACCAAGCACGCGACCCGCCCGGGTCGCGTGCGAACGCACGCGAGAGACGAGGTCTTCCCACATGGATCTGAGCTACGGCGAGGCGCTCGAGGGCTTCCGCGACGAGGTCGCGAAGTTCCTGAGCCAGAACTGGCCGCTGCAGGGCGAGGAAGCCGAGCTCGGCTGGAACGAGCAGGCCATCCGGTTCCGCGAGCGCGCCATCGAGGCGGGCTACCTGTGCCGCAACATCCCGAAGCAGTACGGCGGCTCGGAGCAGGAGCCCGACGTCCTCAAGGCCCAGATCATCCGGGAGGAGTTCGGCAAGGCGCACGCGCCCATGGAGCCCCGGGGCATCGGCACGATGATGCTCGTGCCGACGCTCCTCGAGCGCGGCGAGGAGTGGCAGAAGGAGAAGTTCGTCGGGCCCACCATCCGGGGAGACGTGAACTGGTGTCAGGGCTACAGCGAGCCGGGGTCGGGAAGCGACCTGGCCTCCCTGAAGACCCGGGGCGAGCTGGTGGGCGACGAGTGGGTGATCAACGGCCAGAAGATCTGGACCAGCGGCGCCCAGACCGCCCACTACATGTTCTGCCTCACCCGCACCGAGCCCGAGGCCCCCAAGCACGCCGGCATCTCCTACCTGCTGATCGACATGAAGCAGCCGGGGATCGAGGTGCGGCCCCTGCGGCAGATGACGGGCGGCGCCGACTTCTGCGAGGTGTTCTTCACGAACGCGAAGACCCCCAAGGACTGGATCGTCGGCAAGCGGGGCGAGGGCTGGCTGGTCTCCCGCACCACCCTCAAGCACGAGCGCAACTCCATCGGCAGCACCCAGCAGACGCGCGCCCTCTTCAAGGGCCTGCTGGCCCTGGCGAAGGAGTCGCGCATCGACGGCCGCCCGGCCATCGAGAACGCGGAGATCCGGCAGCGCCTGGCCGCCCTCGAGGGCACCGTGCGGGCCCACCAGTACTCGGGCTACCGCACCCTCACCAAGGACGCCAAGGGCGAATCGCCGGGCATCATCACGATGATGAACAAGATCATCTCGACGAACATCGGGCACGACATCGCGCGCCTGGCGCTCGACCTGCTGGGGGACGACGGGCTGCTCTCGGCCGGGAGCCGCTCGATGGAGGGCATGATGGGCGGCCACCAGGGCTGGATCGCCCACTACATGTACTCCCTCGGCATCGCGGTCGCGGGAGGCACCGCCAACATCCAGCGCAACGTGATCGGCGAGCGCGGCCTGGGCCTGCCCCGGGACAGCGCCGCGGACAGGAGCTCGCGCAAATGAACTTCGACCTTTCCGAAGAGCAGGAGATGCTGCAGGAGACCGTCCGGCAGTACCTCGAGAACGAGTGCCCGGCCACGAGCCTGCGCGAGATCTTCGACGGCGACACGGGCTTCGACGAGAAGCTGTGGAAGGGCATGGCGGAGATGGGTCTCGCCGGACTGCACCTGCCCGAGGAGTACGGTGGAGCGGGGCTCGAGATCCTCGACCTGGCCATCGTCTCCGAGGTGCTGGGCCGGATGGCCGCCCCCGGTCCCTTCATCGGACACGCGCTGGCGGGGCTGGCCATCGCGACGGGCGGCAGCGACGCCCAGAAGAAGGCCTGGCTCCCCAGGCTCGCCACCGGCGATGCCGTCGGGAGCGTGGCGTTGGCGGAGGGGGGCGGTGCCTGGCTCCCGGACCAGTGGGCGCTCGCCGGCGGCAAGACCCTCACCGGGACGAAGAACCACGTGATCTTCGGTGCCCAGGCGGACGTGATCGTCGTGGGGGTCGAGGGGGGAGGCCTGGCCCTCGTCGAGAAGGGAGCCAGCGGGCTCGAGATCAAGGACATGGACGGTGGCGACCGTACCCGCCGGCTCTTCCAGGCGACGTTCGCGAACACGCCCGCCGAGGCGCTGCCGGACGGGGCGGCGGCGGCGCAGCAGCTGCGGGACACGGGTCTCGTGCTGCTGGCAGCGGATGCCTTCGGCGGCGCCACGCGCCTCGTCGAGATGTCCGTCGAGTACGCGAAGACCCGGGAGCAGTTCGGCGTGACCATCGGGCACTTCCAGGCGCTGAAGCACCAGCTGGCGAACATGGCCGTCGAGGTGGAGCCCGCGCGCGGTCTCTACTGGTACGCGGCCCACGCCATGGACCACGTGCACGACGAGTCGGCCCGCACGGCCGCCGTCGCCAAGGCGCACATCACAGACCGCTACATGCAGGTGGCGCGCGACGCCGTGGAGGCCCACGGCGGCATCGGCTTCACGTGGGAGTGCGACGTCCAGATCTGGTTCAAGCGCGCGATGTTCGACCGGGCCTACCTCGGCACGCCGGCCTTCCACCGCGAGCGGGCCGCCAGCATGGCCGGCTGGTAGTCGGCACGCGACCCGTCAGGCGGCGGGCCGGCGCGCGCGGAAGCGGAACGTCCGGGGTGCCCGCCGCACGGCGACATCCGTGAAGCCCGCGGCCTCGAGCCGTGCGCCGAAGCGGTCCGGGTCCACCGGCACCAGCGTGTCCCACCAGTGCAGCATCTCGAAGCTGCGACTCGAGATGCTGTCGCTGCCGAGAAACGGCGCGCCCGGGCGCAGCACCCGGTGCACCTCGGCGAGCAGCCGGTCCTGCAGGGCCGCCGACGGCACGTGGTGGAGCATCGTGAAGCAGACCGCAGCCGAGAAGCAGCCGTCCTCGAAGGGCATGTCCGTCGCGTCTGCGTGGGCGACCGAGACGTTCGTGCCGCGCAGGCGGGTCTCGAGGGCGCCCGCGAGGGTGGGGTCGATCTCGATCGCCGTGACCCGCGCGGCGCGCCGGCGCAGGGCGTCGGTGGCCAGGCCCGGGCCGGGGCCCACCTCCAGCAGGTGATCGCCCAGGTCGGCGTCGCCCAGCACCCAGGGCAGCAGCCGCTCCTCCAGGGTGCGGCGCCAGGTGGACGAGCGGCAGAACCAACGGTGCATGCGATTCATGGCGGGGTCTCCGTTGCGGAGGGGGAGCGCCCAGGATCCCGGGTTGGGGGTGGTCGTGCTCGCGCGATCCGGTCAAGATATGTCGCGAAATGGCCAAGCCCGATCCGCGTCTGGCGCCGATTCCCGAGGACATCCCCCGCCCCGTGGTGGGGGTGGCGGCGGACTGGCAGCACGGAGAGTGGATCCCGCGCCACCGGCACCGCCGGGCGCAGCTCGTGTACGCCGCCTCCGGCGTCATGACCGTGTCGACCCGGGACGGCGCCTGGGTGGTGCCTCCCCAGCGCGCCGTCTGGCTTCCCGGGGGCACGCCGCACGACATCCGCATGTCGGGACGCGTCGCCATGCGCACGCTCTATCTCGAGCCCGACGCCCGGGGCGGTCTGCCGGGGGCCTGCTGCGTGGTCGGGGTCTCGCCTCTCCTGCGCGAGCTGATCCTGCGGGTGGTGGCCCTGCCCCAGCCCCATCCCCTGGGCGGGGCGGAGGAGCGCCTGGTGGGCGTCGCGCTGGACGAGATCGAGGCGACGCCCGTGGCGCCGCTGCATCTGCCGACCCCGCTCGACGAGCGCCCGGCCCGGGTGGCCCGCGCCCTGGTCGCCGCTCCCGACAGCGACCGGACGCTCGGGGAATGGGCGCGCCTGGCGGGCGCGAGCGTGCGGACCCTGGAGCGTCTCTTCCGGCGGGACACGGGCATGAGCTTCGGCGCCTGGCGGCGCCAGCTGCGACTGTTGCGCGCCCTCGAGCGCCTGGCCGCGGGCGAGTCGGTGACGGCGGTGTCGCTGGCGCTGGGCTACGAGAGCCCGAGCGCGTTCATCGCGATGTTCCGGCGCCAGCTGGGGACGACGCCCGGCGCGTACTTCCCGGGGTGAGCCGGCGCGGGACCGGCAGCGTTGTGGTGGGGCGGGAGGAACGCTTCCATTGCCTCCAGGCTCTTGGGGGGCTCGGCGCCCAGGGGGCGTCCACGGGGTGTCGGTGAGCGAGCCCGCGAGCGCGAGCAACGAAGAGATCGATTCGCATTCCAAGCACGGGCCCGGTGCCTGGCGGGTGCGGATCTTCGACCGCCTGAGCGGCGTCGGCGCCATGCTGATCGGCGCCCTCATGCTCTACGGCGCGTGGGAGATCCGGCTGGGCGAGTCGCTCCTGCGCGACACCCTGACCGTGGGCGCGCCGCTGGTCCTGCTGGCCGCGGCGGTGCTGCGCCGGGCGCCCTATCGGCTGCGCGCCTACTCGTTCCTGATCGCGCTGTTCGCCATCGAGTTCCTGGCGGCCAGCCGCTACGGCTACGGGGTCGGCACGATCCTCATCGCCCTGATTGGCGTCGGGCTCAGCGCCCTGCTGCTGGGCATGCGCTGGGCGATCGCCGGATGGGGCCTCTCGACGACGATCCTGCTGGGGACCGCACTCTCGATCCACATGGGCTGGCTGGCGCCGGCCTTCGATCCGACGAGCGTGGATCCCAGCAACCTGCCGGGTGCGGTGCGCATCAGCCTGACCTACGGCGTCTGCAGCGCCCTGCTGGCCCTGGGCGTCTATGCGGTGGTCGAGCGACTCTCCGCCAGCCTGCGCGACACCCGGCAGGCCCTCGCGCTGGCCACCTCCGCGCGCAACGAGCGGGCCCGGGCCGAGGCCGAGAAGCGCGCCGCCGAGGCCCGCTTCCGCTCGGTGGTCGAGCACGCGCCGGACAGCATCGCGATCGTCGATCGGAGTCACCGGGTGTTGTTCGCCAACCACCAGAGCCAGGACCGGCTGGATCCCACCGGACGGCTCGCCGAGGAGCTGGTGGTGCCCGAGCATGCGGAGCGGGTGCGGAAGGGCGTCGAGCGCGTCTTCGCGCACGGCGAGCCCGTCTCCTACGACGTGCAGGTGGCCGACGAGCTGCGAGGGCCGGTCTGGTACTCGAGCCGCGTGGGCCCCATCGTCGAGCGCGGCCAGGTGGAGCGAGCCATCGTCGTCACCAGCGACATCAGCGGGCGGCTCGATCTGGAGGAGCAGCTCCTCCAGGCCCAGAAGCTCGAGGCCGTGGGCCAGCTGACCGGCGGCGTCGCCCACGACTTCAACAACCTGCTGACGGTGATCCTGGGCAACCTGCAGCTGGTGGCGGGCAGCCTGGCGCCCGACGACCCGGCCCAGGCCTTCGTGGAGAACGCCCGGGCCGCCGCGCGGCGGGGCTCGTCGCTCACGCACCGGCTGCTGGCGTTCGCCCGCAAGCAGGCCCTGCAGCCCCGGGTGCTCGACGTGGGCGACCTGGTGTCGGGGATGGACGACCTGCTGCGCCGCACCCTGGGCGAGACGGTGGACATCCAGACCCGGCGCGCCGAAGGGCTGTGGAAGTGCGAAGTCGATCCGACGCAGCTCGAGAACGTCATCCTGAACCTCGCGATCAACGCCCGGGACGCCATGCCCGGCGGCGGTGAGCTCACGATCGAGACCGCCAACGTCACGGTCGACGCCGACAGCCCGCAGGCCCGCCAGGGCGCACGCCCCGGGGCCTACGTGATGCTCGCGATCTCCGACGCCGGATCGGGCATGAACCGGGAGGTGCTCGAGCACGCCTTCGAGCCCTTCTTCACCACCAAGGGGCTCGGACGGGGCAGCGGCCTGGGCCTCAGCATGGTCTACGGCTTCGTGCGCCAGTCGGGGGGCGACGTCCAGATCGAGAGCGCGCCGGGGGAGGGGACCTGCGTGCGCGTGTACCTGCCGCGGACCCGCGACGGCGAGATGCAGGTGCGGGGGCGGATCGCACCGCCGCCGGAGGCGGCCGGCCCCGGGCCCCGGGGCTCGGGCGAGCTCATCCTCGTCGTGGAGGACGACGAGGCCGTTCGCTCGCTCACGGTGAACCTGCTCCAGCGCAGCGGCTATGCGACCGCCCAGGCGGAGGACGGTCCCGACGCCCTGGAGCTACTCTCGCGCCGGCCCGACGTGGCGCTCGTCTTCACGGACGTGGTGCTGCCGGGCGGCATGGGCGGGGCGGCGCTCGCCCGCGCCATCCAGGAGCGGCGTCCCGGGCTGCCGGTGCTCTTCACGTCGGGCTACACGGAGAACGCCATCGGGCTGCGCGGACGCCTGCCCCCCGGCATCGAGCTGGTGTCGAAGCCCTTCACCCAGGCGACCCTGGCCGAGCGCATCCACGGCACCCTGCGGGCGGCCCGGACGAGGCCCGTACGCGTCAGCGAAGGGTCCTGAAGAACTTCCGGACGTCCGTCACGAAGAGCTCGGGCTGCTCCATCGCCGCGAAGTGACCGCCCTTGGGCATCTCCGTCCAGTGGGTGACGTTGTAGCTCTGCTCCACCCACTTGCGCGGGAAGCGCATGATCTCGCGCGGGAAGCGGGCGACGCCCGTCGGCACCTCCACCTTCGCGCCCACCACGCCGACCCGGCCGCTCTTGAAGGTCTCGTAGTACAGACGCGCCGACGAGGTGATCGTCTCGGTCACCCAGTAGACCGTGATGTTGGTCAGCAGCTGGTCGCGGTCGATGGCGTTCTCCACGTGTCCGTCGCAGTCCGTCCAGCCGTGGAACTTCTCGGTGATCCAGGCGCACAGGCCGGCCGGCGAGTCGTTCAGCCCGAAGCCCAGGGTCTGGGGCTTGCTCCCCTGGATCTTCTGGTAGCCCGTCCCGTTGGCATCGAACGCGGCCAGGTCGGCGAGATCGGCCTGCTCGCGCTCGGAGAGGTCCGCCGGGTCGTGGCCCGGCGGCGGGAAGGCCAGGGGCATGGTGGTGTGCAGGCCCAGCACGTGGGCGGCGTCGAGGATCGCCACGCTGTTGCCCGTGACCGCCCCCCAGTCGCCGCCCTCGACCCCGTAGCGGTCGTAGCCCAGACGCGACATCAGCACCGCGAAGTTCTCGGCCATGCGGTGGGTGTCGTAGCCGGTGCTCTTCGTGAACTCCGAGAACCCGTAGCCGGGCAGCGAGGGAGCGATCACGTGGAAGGCGTCCTCGGCGTGGCCGCCGTGGGCCTCGGGATCGGTCAGCGGCTCGATCACGTTCATGAACTCCACCACGCTGCCGGGCCAGCCGTGGAGGATCAGCAGGGGGATCGCGTTCGGGTGCTTCGAGCGCGCGTGGATGAAGTGGATGCGCTGGTCGTCGATCACCGTGGTGAACTGGTCGAAGCGGTTGAGGGCCGCCTCCTGGGCCCGCCAGTCGAACTTGTCGCGCCAGTAGGCGACGAGCTCCTTCACGTACGAGAGCTCGGCGCCGTAGGTCCAGCCGGTGCCCTCGATCTGCTGGGGGAAGCGGGTGGCGGCGAGCCGCCGGCGCAGGTCCTCGAGGACCTCGTCGGGGACCCGGATCTCGAAGGGCAGGATGGCGTCGCTCACGGGGATCTCCTCGGGTGGGGGGCCGGCGCGGCCGCTGCCCGAGGATAGGCGTCCGGCTCCCGCACGCGCATGCCTCGCAGGCGGTCGAGGGCGGCTGCGACCTCGAAGCGGCGCGGGCGGGCCAGGTTGCCGGGGTGCCGGCCGGTCGGGCGTCCCCCCGCGTGCGGGTCGAGGACGTCGAGACCCCGCTCGTCGAGCAGGGCGTCGAGGCCGTCGAGGATCTGGCGAAGGGTCACGTCCTCGCCCATGAGCTGGCGGGCCGCGAGATGGATCGCCAGCGCCACGGCGCGGGTCTGGCTGCGACAGGCGAGCTGCTCGACGCCGCGGAGGTCCAGGCGCTCGCGCCCGTAGCGCACCTCGTGCCGGGACGGGACGTCGATCTTCACGTCCCGGCGGCCCCGGGACGCGTCGAAGCTGGCGGCCACCGGGACGCGCAGTGCCGGCTCGGTCAGGGGCTCGGCGCCCTCCGCGATTCGACCGGTCGGCATGCGGCCGGCGATCTCTCGCGCCGCGCCGGTGACGTCGAACGGACGCCAGGCGCGCAGGGCGATCACCCGGTCCGCCACGTCGAGGTAATCGCCGGAGCCGCCCATGACGAGCACCGTCGAGACGCCGAAGCGCTCGTACAGCTCGCGCACGCGGTCGACGAGCGGGGTGATCGGCTCGTCGCGATCCGCCACCAGGGCCTGCATGCGCGCGTCGCGCACCAGGAAGTTCGTGGCCGAGGTGTCCTCGTCCAGCAGCAGGCCGGTCGCGCCCGCCTCCATCGCCTCGACGATGGCCGCCGCCTGGCTGGTCGACCCGCTGGCGTCCTCGCTCGAGAAGGCGCGGGTATCGCCGCCGCCCGGCAGGGACGACACGAAGCCGTGGATGTCCACCCGCTCCACCCGGCGCCCGTCCTCGGCGCGCACCTTCACGAGGCCCGCGTCGGACACCACGTGCTCGCGCCCGTCGCCCGGGACGTGGGGGTGGACGCAGCGGGCGAGGGCCTGGAGCAGGGTCGACTTGCCGTGGTAGCCACCGCCCACGACGAGGGTGACGCCGCGCGGAATTCCCATGCCCACCAGCTCGCTCCCGGCGCCGCCCGGCAGCGGGTTCGGGACGGGGATGCGCACCGCGAGCGACGGCGGCGATGCGAAGGGCACCACGCCGCGGGTCAGGGGGCGATCGCTGGCACCGCTCTCCCGCGGCAGGCAGGCTCCGTCCCCCACGAGCGCCACGAGCCCCAACGCGCGCAGCCGGCCGCGCACGTGCTCCTGGTTCTCCACGCAGTGGACGAAGTCCCGCGCGGCGTCGGCGTCCAGGCTCTCCCACAGCAGCGCGCGCCGCGCGCCTTCGGGAATCGTCCCGGTGAGGAGCCGCGCGGCGGCGCGCCCGAGGATGCGGCGTCCCCGGGCCGGCAGGCCCGCCTCGAGACGCAGCTCCACGAAGTCGGAGGTGATCACCACGGCGCTGCGCTCGAGCACCGCTTGACCGCCGGCGTCCACCGCGACGCTGCCGCTGCGGCCGCTGCCGGCGGCCGGCCCTCCCGGCGTGGCGAGGCTCTCCCGCGCCCGCCGGGCCAGGAAGTCCGCCAGCGCCATGCGACGCACGCCCGTCTCGAAGAGCGCGGCGGGAAGCCTCGCCCGCTGCATCGGGATGCGCACCCGCAGGGTCGAGGGGGCGGCGAACGGGTCGCCCTGCACGTGATCGACGAAGAGCTCGAGGTCGCCCAGGGCATGGCGGCCGCGCACGTCGTGGTAGGCGCGGTAGCCGCGTCCGTCGAGCGCCTCCAGGCGGCGCGCGAGCTCGCTTCCGGACGACGCGGCCGGCTCTCCCTTCATCTCCCTTCCATTCCGCTCCGTCTCCCTTCCGCAGTGGTAGCGCAGCGCGAGCGCGCGCCGGCCGAAGCCGGATGGGCGGAGGCGGCCGAAACCGGATGGGCGGAGGCGGCCGAAACCGGATGGGCGGAGGCGGCCGAAACCGGATGGGCGGTGGGGATGCGCCGTGCGGCCGAAGCCGGCTTCAGAAGAGCGCGAGCTGGGCGTCTCCCGGTCGCCGGAAGGCGGCGGTGGAGAGCGCGGGCCGCGACGCGCCCTCGTCGAAGCCGGCCCGGCGGCAGGACAGCTCGAAGAGGTCTCGGATCTGGGCGGCGTAGATGCCCGTGCCCCTCATGCGCGTGCCGAAGCGCGGGTCGTCGAGGGCGCCCCCGCGCAGGGCGCGAAGGCGGTTCAGCACCTTGTCCTTGCGCTCGGGGTGGTGCCGCTCGAGCCACGACGCGAAGAGCTCCTTCACGTTGCGCGGCAGCCGCAGCACGATGTGGCCCGCGAAGCCCGCCCCCGCCTCCCGGGCGGCGGCGAGGATGGCGGGCATCTCGTGGTCGGTGAGCCCGGGGACCACCGGCGCCACCATCACCCCCACCGGCACGCCCGCCTCAGCCAGGGCGCGCACCGCCCGCAGGCGCTGCGCCGGGTGCGACGCCCGCGGCTCCATCTGCCGGTGGAGCTTCGGGTCGAGGGTGGTGATGGAGACGCACGCGGAGGCGGCGCCGTGCGCGGCCAGCTCGGCCAGCAGATCCGCGTCCCGGGCGATGAGCGCGTTCTTGGTGATCATCTGGACCGGGTTCCGGAACTCCGCGAACACCTGCAGGCAGCGGCGGGTGAGCCCGAGGCGCCGCTCGATGGGTTGATAGGGATCGGTGACCCCGCACATCCCCACCACCTGGGGCCGCCAGCGCTTCGCGGCCAGCTCCCGCCGCAGGAGCTCGGGCGCCGCCTCCTTCACCAGGATGCGGGTCTCGAAGTCGAGCCCCGACGAGAACCCCAGGTACTCGTGGGTGGGCCGTGCATAGCAGTACGCGCAGCCGTGCTCGCAGCCGCGATAGGGATTGAGGCTCACGTCGAAGCCCACGTCCGGGCTGTCGTTGCGGGCCAGAATCGTACGGCTGGGGTCGCGCAGGTAGACCGTGGCAGGCGGCGGGGGCCCCGTCCCGTCCCCGTCCCCGTCCTCGAGGGACGTCGCATCGCCGTCGGGCTCGCGCTCGTAGGCCAGGCGCTCGAAGCGGTTCGTCGGGTTGTCGGCGGCGCCGCGACCGCGGATCCCCGCGCCGGGTCCGGTGGGATGGGGGGTGATCATGAATGACGAAAGTAAGGCGAAAACAGAGTGCCAGCAACACCCCTCTGGATTGGCACTCGCCTGTAAGCTTGCAGTTGTCTGTACGTTTGTCAGACTCCCAGGCCATGGCGGCTCCTCGCGTTTCCAGCGATCCCGGTGAGTTCCTGCTCGGCGAGCTGGCGGACCGCGCCGATGCCGGCGATCTCAGCCGGCGCGAGCGGCGCAAGCTCGAGGTGCGGGCGCGCATCCTCGAGGCGAGCGTGAGCCTCTTCCAGCAGAAGGGCATCGAGCAGACCACCGTGGGCGAGATCTGCGATCTGGCGGACGTCGCCCAGAAGACCTTCTTCAACCACTTCCAGTCGAAGCCCGAGCTGCTGCGCGAGATCGCGCGCTACAGCGTCGAGCAGCTGCTCGGACACATCGACGAAGCGCGCAAGCAGGGCGGATCCTCGGCCGAGCGCATCGGGCTCTTCTTCGCCCAGGTGGCCGAGCACGCCGCCGAGGCCGGGCCCATGCAGCGCGAGCTTCTGCTCGAGATCGTGCGGACCGCCCACGAGGACGGCAACGAGCCCGAGCAGGCCCGCAAGCTCCACGAGGCCTTCGGCGCCATCGTGCGGGACGGTCTGCTGGCCGGCGACCTGACCGATCGCCACAGCCCCGAGACCCTCACCGAGATGCTGATGGGCGCGTACTACGTGCTGATGTTCAATTGGGCGAACCTCGACGACTACCCGCTGCACGCGCGGGCCCTCGAGACCGCCCGTTTCCTCGTCGACGCCATGGTTCGCGAGACGGTCCGCGAGGCCGCCCGCGCGCAAGGGAGGGAGTGAAGATGGACCCCGACATGAGGCCGGGAATCCCGAACGGCTGGTACGCGGTGGCCTGGAGCAAGGACGTCGCCGTGGGCGAGGTGAAGCGCGTTCGCGCCTTCGAGGAGGAGCTCGTGCTCTTCCGCACTCGTTCCGGCCGGGCGCGCGTGCTCTCCGCCTACTGCTCGCATCTCGGTGCCCATCTCGCCGAGGGCGGGCGCGTTTCGGGGGAGAACGTGCGCTGCCCGTTCCACGCGTGGGAGTACGACGGCGAGACGGGCGAGTGCGTCGCGATTCCCTACTGCGCGCGCGTGCCCAAGAAGGCGCGACAGCGGGCCTGGGAAGTGGACGAGGTGAACCACATGATCATGGTGTGGCACCACGCCGAGCAGAAGCCGCCCTCCTGGCGCGTGAAGCCGTGCCCCCACTTCGAAGACCCGGCCTGGTCGGCGGTGCGCACCTTCGAGATGGAGGTGCCGGTGCACGTGCAGGACATGGCCGAGAACAACATGGACCCGGTCCACTTCCGCTACGTGCACTCGATGGTCGAGGTACCCGACCAGGAGATCTCCCTGGAGGAGGACGGACGGCTGCTGAAGGCCGTCTCCTACAGCCAGCAGGAGACGCCCATGGGCACCTTCGACATGTCGCTCCTGCGCGAGGCCGAGTGCATCGGACACGCGACGGTGGAGAGCCGCGGCATTCCGGGGGTGGGGCTCTTCATGTTCTCCTCGACGACCCCCGTCGACCGCCACACGTCGTTCTCGCGCTGGGCGCTGATCGCCACCAACAACGCCATGGACCTCGCGGGCGAGGACTGGATCGACGGGATCACCAACGGCGTGAAGGACGACTTCCGAATCTGGAAGAACAAGATCCACCGGGCGGAGCCGGTCTTCTGCGAGGCCGACACCTACCTGGTGGAGTTCCGGAAGTGGATCAAGCAGTTCTACTCTCCCAGTCAGCAGCCGGGCGCCCCCAGTCAGCAGCCGGGCACCGTCCGGAAGCAGGAGGCCTGAAGATGGATCGCTACCTCGTCCTCTCCTCGGACTGTCACGCGGGGCTGCCGCCGGAGCAGTATCGCGACTACCTCGATCCCCAGTACCGCGACGCCTTCGACGTGGCGCTGCCGATCCAGATCGAGGAGACCCAGAAGGCCGCCCAGAAGTTCCTGGTGGCGGACATCAACGCCGAGTGGCGGAAGGGGGTCGAGAAGCCCCTCACCGGCGCCTGGGACCATGACGAGCGCATCAAGGTGCTCGACGGGGACGGCATCGCCGGCGAGGTCATCTACCCGGACGGCATCACCGAGATGAACATGCCGCCGTTCGGCGCCGGTCTCTCGCTGCCCACCGAGGACCCGATCGTGCCCGAGCTGCAGTGGGCCGGCGCCCGCGCCCACAACCGCTGGCTGGCGGAGCTGTGCCAGCTGGCGCCCGAGCGCCGGGCCGGCGTCGCCATCTGTCCGATGCTGTGGGACGTGGACGAAGCCGTGAAGGAGGTGCACTGGGCGGCGGAGCACGGTCTCCGGGGCATCCTCATCCCCACGCGCTGGGGGAAGCTGCCGGCCTACCACCACCCGAAGTACGACCCGGTGTGGGCCGCCTGCCAGGACACGGGCATCATCGTGAACCTCCACTCCGGGGCCGCGCCGATGGAGGACTACGGCGAGGGACTCGGCATGATGGGCATCTACATCAGCGAGGTGGCCTGGTTCGCCTACCGTCCGCTCACCTTCCTGCTGTGGGGCGGGGTCTTCGAACGCTTCCCGAAGCTGAAGCTGATGATCACCGAGGGCACCTCCGTGTGGGTGCCCGAGTACCTGCGGCTGCTGGACTTCCGCTATGCGGACACGCCCTACAGCGCGAAGCTCGGCGACTACACCAGCCATCTCTCGATGAAGCCCTCGGACTACTTCCGGCGCAACGTGATGGTGGGCGCGTCGTGCATGCCGCGGCGCGAGGCCGAGATGCGCTACGAGATCGGCGTCGGCAACATGGCCTGGGGGAGCGACTACCCGCATCCCGAGGGCTCGTGGCCCGTCACGCGTTCGCAGATGCGGGACACCTTCCTGGATCTGCCCGAGGACGAGATCGCGGCCATCCTCGGCGGCAACCTCGCGGATTTCTACGGCTTCGACGTCGAGAAGCTGCGACCGCTGGCGGCCCAGATCGGCCCGTCCCGGAGCGAGTTCCGCTCCTGAGCGGTCAGCGCCCCGCTGGGGCGCTGACTTGCAACCCGAGGACGACGCCGAGCGTCGTCCTCTTGGGAGGGACGCGCCGCAGCCCGAATAGCCCTGCGCGCGACGGGGTCGGCCTCTATCTTCCCGCGGAGTTTCTCTTCGGGGGGAGAGAGGAATGGCCGCTTCGCGCGAGCAGTGGAACAGCAAGGCCGGCTTCATCCTGGCCGCCATCGGCTCGGCGGTCGGGCTCGGCAACATGTGGCGCTTCTCGTATCTCACGGCGGAGAGCGGGGGCGCCGCCTTCGTGGCGCTCTACCTGGGCTTCACCCTGATCGTCGGCCTGCCGGTGATGCTGGCGGAGCTCACCATCGGCCGGGGCGCCGGCAAGAGCCCCATCCAGGCCCTGGCCCACTTCGCACAGGAGGCGGGGGGCAGCCCGGCCTGGAAGGCCCTGGGCTTCGTCTTCGTCGTCGCGGGCTTTCTCATCCTCTCGTACTACAGCGTCATCGCCGGCTGGACGGTGCGCTACGCGGGCGAGGCCCTGACGGGCTTCGGGGCCGACACGGCCTCGCACTTCGGCGAGATCAGCCAGGGGCCGGGCGCCTTCGGGTTCCACGTGGCCTTCATGGCGGCCACGGTCGCCATCGTGTGGAGCGGCGTCACGACGGGCATCGAGCGCGTCTCCCTCGTCGCCATGCCGGCGCTCTTCGCGCTCGTGATCGGCATCGCCCTCTACGCCGCCACCCTCGACGGTGCCGGCCCCGGCTACGCCTACTATCTGAACGCCGACTTCACGAACGCCCTGTCCGCCCAGGTGGTGATCGACGCGGCCGGCCAGGCCTTCTTCAGCCTGAGCCTCGGCATGGGCGCGATGCTCACCTACGCGAGCTACCTGAGCCGGGACAACGACCTGCCCGCCGAGTCGGCCATCATCGCCGGCGCGGACTTCGGCGTGGCCTTCGTGGCCGGCCTGATGGTGTTCCCGCTGATCTTCGCCCTGGGGCTGCAGGGGGACGTCTCGGGCAGCACCATCGGCGCGCTCTTCGTGGCGTTGCCCAAGGCGTTCGCGGGCATGGGCGTGGCGGGGCGCGTCGTGGGCTTCTGCTTCTTCGTCGCCCTGGTGGTGGGCGCCCTGACGTCGGCGATCTCGCTGCTCGAGGTGGTGGTCTCCGCCACCATGGACGGTCTGGGCTGGGCCCGCCACACCGCCGCGCTCATCACCGGCGCCGCCATCACGGCGCTCGGGGCCGTGTCCGCCTGGAGCACCGATGTCCTCGGCGTG
Organism: uncultured delta proteobacterium; assembly: GCA_963822965.1. Classification (GTDB taxonomy): domain Bacteria; phylum Myxococcota_A; class UBA9160; order UBA9160; family UBA4427; genus JAJDAN01. The sequence continues at coordinate 234,133 of CAWGJT010000012.1, read as the reverse complement.
ATGGACTCGGTGGCCAACAACCTCTTCCTGGTGGGCGGCGGCCTCGGGCTCGCGGTGTTCGTGGGCTGGGTGATGAAGGATCCGGTGGAGCAGGCGCGGGCCGGCGGGCGGCAGGGCTGGCTCGGCCTCTGGCTCCTGCTGCTGCGCTTCGCGGTGCCCGTCGTGCTGCTCTTCGTGCTGTGGCACTCGGTGCCCGCCACCTGGCACGCGATCGTGGGGCTGTTCTCGTAGCCGCGGGACGTCGGGGGCGCCCCGGGGTTCAGGACGCCAGCGACTCGTCCTCGGCTTCCGAGCGCAGGTGGGCGAGCTGGTCGGCGGCCCGGCGGAAGGCGCGGATCTCGTCGGGGACCAGCACCTCGGAGACCACCGAGTAGCCGATGCCCGGCGGCAGGCCGAGCAGGGCGGCGCTGGCGAGCGAGGCGCGGAGCATCTTGCGCCGGCTCATGCGGCGGGGCGCCGCCGCCAGGGCGGCGAGGGTCGAGACCCCGATGCCGATCCCCGAGATGCGGCGCCCGCCGTTCTGTCGCGCCCGGGCCAGGCGCTCGCCCTCCGCCAGCTTGCTGGCGGCCAGGTCGAAGACGCCGGCGTCCGGGTAGCTGTGCGACCACGCGGTCGTCTCGGCCGCGCCGACCTCCAGCTGCACCAGCAGTCCCGCGTGGTTCGAGTAGGCGGCGGGCCGCCCGTCGAAGTGCAGGGTCTCGTCGAAGGCGCGGACCAGGCTGCGGGGCGTCACCCGGACCCCCCGACCGTCGCGGACGAAGACGAAGTCCTTGCGGCGGTCGAAGCTGCGCTGGCCGTAGGGGTTGCTCCGGAGGGTGGTGGGGATGCGCCGGTCCAGGGCCGCCGCCACGTCGCGCAGGCCCAGGATGTCGGTCAGCACCCGGTAGTCGGCCTCGCCCTCCTGGAAGTTGAAGTCGCCCACCACGACCATGGGAAGCGGCGAGTCGATGAAGCGGCTCGTCATCTGCACGACCTGGCCGGTGCGCTGCGCCGCGTGCTTGTGGGCGGCGATGCTGCCGTAGCGGGCGTGCAGGTGGGTATCCACCACTACCAGCGGGCCCGAGGGGGTCGTGACCTGGATCGTCGCGAAGCCCTTGCCGGCCACGTACTCGAGGTTGCGGACGACTCGCTCCGGGGCCCCGGTGACCGCGTAGGGCTCGAAGCGGACCTTCTCGATGGGCAGGCGCGAGAGCACGAGCAGGCCGCCGGCTCCGAAGGTCTCGTCTCCGAACCAGCAGTGCGGCAGGCCTGCGGCGCGCCCGGCGTCGCGCAGGCGCAGCGCGGCCTCCCGGGTCCAGACCTCCTGGAAGGCCATCACGTCGAGGTCGAGGGAGGAGAGGTGCTTGCCGATGGCATCGATGCGTTCCTGGACGTCGCGCCCGATGGGTTCGGGAATTCCCCACGCGTTGAGCGTCGCCAGGCGAATCTGCATCGCGCCTCCTCGAAGTCGGCTGCTGGTCTCCTTGCTCCCCTGCTCCCCTACCTACGTGCAATCCCCCTGCCAGCGCGGATCGGGGAAGCGGCCGCCGTGTGAAGCGCGAGTGGCGCTAGCCGGTTGGGGCCCCTCCTGCACACGCGTGCGTGTCTCGTCGCACGCTCGCGCGCGGCCGGGAAGGGAAGTCGCTTACCGCTTCAGGGAATGAGGCCGGCGCGACGCGAGGCGGCCAGGGCCGCCACTGCCTCGGCGCGACGCAGTGCGTCGCGAATCTCCGCTGCGAACGCCTGCCGGCGCATCGCGAGGTCGGGCGCTCCGGGGTCGACCAGGCCGCGGTTTCGGGCGAGCTTGAGCGCCGTCTGGAAGAGCACCTTCGAGACCGACGAGCCGGAGTGCACGCGTCGCTGCAGCAGCCGCTGCTTGCCCAGGCCCAGGCACTCGGCGAGGAAGCGGGCCTCGTCGAACGGCGCCTCCGGGTCGCAGCGGGTCAGGATCTCGCTCACCACCTGGTAGCTCTCGAGGAAGGGACGCAGGGTGCGATGGGCGCTGAATGGACGCATGCGCCGCACGATCTCCGGGCCGGCTTCGGGGCTCGCGTGGAGCTTCTCCTCCCAGTGGGGGTCTTGGAGCTGCATCTCGTCGTGGATCTCGCGGCGGAAAGCCTCCTTCTCCGCGAAGAAGAACTCGAACTTGAAGAGGTCCCGCAGGCGCATGGTCTCGTCCCGGAAGGTCGCGACCGGGTCGAAGTCGTCCTCGCCGTGGGCCTCGGCGGCGCGGAGCAGGGCCAGCTCGCAGATGGCGCTGTTCACGAAGAAGTGGATGACCGTGTTGCGGTAGTAGGCGGCGGTGAGCTCCTGGTCCCGGGCGATCACGTAGACCGCCTCGGGTCCCTCGTCGTAGCAGGAGAGCAGGCCGTGCTCGACCAGCGCCTGGAGGGCCGCGCGCACGCCCTCGTCGCCGCGCAGGGGCTCGAGGGCCGTGGTGGCGGGCCGCTTCCGCTGCTCGACCATGTCGAGCAGGTTCTTCAGACTGATGCGCACCTCGGGGACCGTGACCGCCCGGTCCCCCCAGCCGAGCAGCGCCAGGGTGACCAGGGAGGTGGGCGTGATGGGCGTGACCTGGTTGATCCGGACCGCCACCTCGAAGGCCAGCTTCTGCAGCTCCAGGTCCTGCTCGTCCGGGTCGGACACGCCTTCGCCGTTGGCCCCGCCGCCGCGGTGGGGCGCCGAGAGCGTGGCGGCCAGGGAGAGCGGGTCTCCGAAGCGGATGTGGATCTCCCCGGAGCGGGTGGCGAAGCCGCGCAGGAAGCCCACGAACCAGCCGAAGCTCTCCGCCTGCTTGGCGGCGCCCTGGGCCTCTGCCGAGTAGGAGCCAACGTCCTGGATCAGGTCATAGGCGATCGAGACGGGGATGAGGTAGACGTCGTCGCTGCGGCCCCGGCGGAACGCGTCCACCACGTAGGCGAGCATCCCGAAGCGCGGCGGCAGCAGCTTCCCCGAACGCGATCGCCCGCCCTCGATGTACCACTCGAGGTTGAAGCGCTTCTCGATCAGGTAGTCGACGTAGCTCCGCAGCACGTGCTTGTAGATCGGGTTGTCCTTGAAGGTGCGGCGGATGAAGAACACGCCGCTGCGCCGCACCAGCGGGCCCACCGGAAAGAAGTTCATGTTGATGCCGCCGGCGGTGTGGTTCGGTGGCAGGCCGTGCTCATAGAGCATGTACTGCAGGACGAGGTGGTCGAGGTTCGACTTGTGGGTGGGCAGGAAGACCACCGGGTGGCGCTGGGCGAGCTTCGCGATGCCCGCGAGCTTCTCCCGGTCGTACTGCAGCTCCTCGCTGTAGCTGCGCGTGTAGATCCAGCGGATCAGCACCGAGGCGAGGTCGATCACGAAGGGGCTGTGAGCCGCGGCGATCTCCGCGAGGTAGCGCTGGGCCAGCTTCGTCGCGCGGGCCAGGGGGACCCCCGCTTCGTGGGCGATGCGCTGGAGCCCGCCGCGGAAGGCCGGCCGCTCGAGGATCTCCTCCCGGATCAGACGGGGCACCTTGTAGCGGGCCCCGCGAACGGTGCGCTCGGCGCGCTCGAGGGCCAGGGCCGCCTGGCGCGCGACGAAGTCCGCCAGGCCGCCGGTCTGGCCGGCGTCCGCACCGCCTGCGTCCCGCCAGCGACGCCGCAGGTCCGAGGCGGGCGCCGGCTCGCCGGCCACGATGCGGCAGCGGTCCCGTCGGCGGGCGAGCACCCACAGCTGTCGCGGGAAGCTCGGGTCTCGGGGATCGCCGAGCTTCAGCAGGTCCGAGAGGCGGGCCGCCCGCTCGCCGTTCACCAGCCGGGGCAGCCAGGCGACCCGCAGCGGCGCCATCAGCGGATCGTCGTCCGAGGCGAGTGCGGCTTCGAGGCGCGGGTCGATCTCGCGCCGGCGCCGGCGCCGGCGTGTGGGCGGAATCTCGAGGAAGAGCGCCTCGGCGTCGGCGCCGGGCGCCTGGCCAGCGGGCGCGGCGGCCCGCGCGCGCTCGGCCCAGGCGCGCAGCAGCAGGCGCTCCACGGCGCTCGAGGTGTCCATCAGGAACACGATCCGACGCCCTCGGGCGTCGGGCCAGCGAGGCTCGTTCTCGAGCGGGGAAGCCGCGAGCCGACGTCGAACCATTGCGCCCATTCTACTCGGATCCGCTCGGATTCGGCCCCGATCGGTCCGGCGGCTCGCATGCCCCGATGGGGGCCGCCCCGTGCCGGGGGCGTTATCCTGCGCATTCCTCGGAGGACGCGATGGAAGACGAAAAGCGTAGGTCGCACGAGGCCTGGGTGCCGCTGGTGACCGGCATCTGCTGGCTCGGCTTCGGCGCCGCGGACGGGGCGTTCGGGCTCGGGCTGGCGCTGCTGCCCGGGGTGCTGCTGGTTGCCACCGGTGCCGGGGAGCTGCTCTGGTCCGACGACCGCCGCATGCTGCAGTTCGGCGCCCTAGGCGCGGTGATCGGGGTGCTGCTGGCCCTGCCGGCGGTCTTCGTCATCGGCTTCTGGAGCGCGGTGGCGCTGGCCCTGCTGTCCGCCGCGTCCTTCGTGGCCGCGGGCCGCATCTCCCTGCGGATCTCGCGCGAGACCGAGGGCGTTCCACCGCCGCGGGCCAGCAGCGGGATGGCCGCCAAGGTGGCCCTCGACGAGGCCGTCCTCTCCACCATGAACGTCACCCGCACCCTGCCGCGAGGCAGTCGCGTCGCGCGCATCCGGGGGGAGATCGAGGAGGCGCTGCAGGTCTTCGCCGCCCGCGGCTGGCTCGAGAAGCCCGAGAGCTATCACCGGCCTCCGCTGGCCCTCGACGCGCCGCGCATCCGGACCGCCCGGGCCCGGGGCATCGAGTTCGAGCACCTCTGCTTCGACAGCGAGTACGAGCCCCACAGCGAGGAGCCCGGTCGCGAGCGCTGGCTCGGGTACTCCAAGAACCGCACCGCCATCGCCCGCGTGCTGCGGCATCCCGGACCGCCGCGGCCCTGGCTCGTCTGCATCCACGGCTACCAGATGGGATCGGCGCTGTCCGACCTCAGCGCCTTCGATCCGCGCTACTACCACCACAAGCTCGGCCTCAACCTGCTGCTGCCGGTGCTGCCCCTGCACGGGGAACGCAAGTACGGGCGCCGGAGCGGCGACGGCTTCATGGGCGGCAACGCCCTCGACACGGTGCATGCCGAGGCCCAGGCGATGTGGGACATCCGGCGCCTGCTCTCGTGGATCCGTTTCCAGGAGCCGCCCTCGATCGGCGTGCTGGGCCTCTCGTTGGGGGGCTACAACACGGCGCTCCTCGCCTGCCTCGACGACGACCTGGCGTGCGCGATCCCGGGGATCCCGGCGACGAGCTTCGAGCGGCTCCTCTTCGAGCACTCCCACGAGGTGCAGGCGCGCGAGCTTCGGGAAGGAGGCATCACGCCGGAGCTCCTCGCCCAGGTCTTCCGCGTGGTGTCGCCCCTGGTGCTGGAGCCCAAGGTGCCGCGCATCGGTCGGGCGATCTTCGGCGGCGTCGCGGATCGGCTGGTTCCGCCGGACCAGGTCCGCGACCTGTACGAGCACTGGGGACGTCCGCCGATGGTCTGGTACCAGGGCGGTCACCTCACGTTCGTGCGCGAGGCGCCGGTGCGCAACCTGATCGTCTCGACCCTGCGGGTCTCGGGGGTGCTCCCCCAACACGGTGCCGCGCGACCCCCTCAGGCGCCGCCGCGCGACCCCGCGTCGTCGGTGTAGCGGACGATCCGCGCGGGGTTGCCGACCACCACCGCGTGGGACGGAACCGAGCGCGTCACCACCGCGCCGGCCCCCACCATGGCGTACTCGCCGATGGTGATGCCCGGCAGCAGGGTCGCGTTGGCACCGATGGAGGCGCCGCGCTTCACGAGCAATCGCGGCCAGGTGGCGGGTCGCTTGCGGCTGCGGGGCGCCGGGTCGTTGGTGAAGGTGGCGTTCGGTCCGACGAAGACGTCGTCCTCGAGGGTGACGCCGTCCCACAGCTGCACGCCGCTCTTCACCGTGACGCGATCGCCCACCACCACCTCGTTCTCGATGAAGACGTGGTCGCAGATGTTACACTCCGCGCCGATGCGTGCGCCGGGAAGGACGTGGACGAAGGCCCAGATCCGGGTGTCGCGGCCGATCTGCTCGGTCTCCACGAGGGCCTGGGGGTGCTTGAAGTACGCCTGGCTCATGCGGGCTCCCGGCTCCGGCGCTGGCGCACGCCGCCCGGGCTCGAGGACGTCGCGGCGCCACCCGGCGCGAGGCAGAAGCTAGCGGAGGGAGCCGCTCGCCGTCTGCGGCGCGCGCCGACCGTCTCGGGTCGCGGTCGTGCGGCTGCCGCGCCGGCGTCACGGCTCGCGCTGGGTGAGGCTCGCATGCGGCGTTCCGGCTCCCGTGGACGTGGCCGTCGTCCCGGCGTCGAGCGCGAACGGCGCCGCGTGATGGAAGTAGCGCCGCCACTGCTCGCTGGGCGGCTGCTCGGCGCTCGCCGGCTCCGGGTCGAACCAGCCGGAGAGGGTTCGCAGCAGGTTCTCGTCGAGGCCGCCGAGCGCGCCCACGGTCATGCCCGTGGCGTAGCCGATCACGAAGGCGCGGCTCCCGCCGCGGGCGGTCAGCGCGGGCAGCAGCGCGAGTAGCTCCTGGGTCTCGTCGTCCAGCGGGATGTTCCCGTCGCTCTTGCCGTTGGTGACGATCGCGAGCGACCCGCCCGCGCCCTCCTGCACGGCGATCGAGGCGATGGGATCGTCGCGGTAGAACTTCACGAAGTCCTCGCCGAGGTCGCGGCGCTTCAGCTCGAAGATGCGATCCGGTGCCTCGTAGGAGTACGCGAAGGGCTCCCGGATGCGGAAGAGTCCCGAGGAGAGCTTCACGGGGGACCGCAGGTAGCCGGAGGAGAGGCCGCCCAGGAAGATCCCGAGCACCGCGGCCGTGGCCTCGCTGTGGGAGCCCAGCAGGACCGCCAGGTACTTCTGCCACGTCACCTGGTAGACGAGCCCGCTGAACCCGGTCAGGACGGTGAGAATCAGAGCGATCGCGCGCACGCGGCCTTCGTCGCCCGGAGTCGGAGCAAGCAGGGAGGGCCCGCACGCCGGTGCAGGTCCGCTCTCCACTTAGAGGGAACGAGAGGATTTTCCTTTAGGTTCGCTGGGGTGCGCGCTCCCCGGGGAGCCGGATCGGCCTCTTCGGCCCCGGCTGGACGGAGAACCTAGGGGACGACGACCACCGGGCGTCCGGGCGCGCCGAGCGGTGCGCTGCGCTGGACCTCGTTCGACGCCACGCTCTCGTTCGAGTCGGCGCCCAGGGCGGTCAGGCGGATGAAGACTGTGTCCGGGGAGTCGATCTCCACCGTGACCGAGTACACGCCGTCGGCATCGGGCGAGCCGAACGACGTGAGCGTCTGGGTCAGGACGTCGCTCTGCCCCGAGGCGCTGCCCACGTAGACGCGGAAGGAGCTCACCGCGCTGGGATCGGGGTAGGTGAATCGCAGGGTCTCCGGTCGCGCCTGTGCCTGTGCGGCGACGAAGAGCGTCGCGAAGGCGATTCCGAAACCGATGCGCTTGATGGCTCGACCCATGATGCTGGCCTCCTCGCTGTCTCCCGGTGTCTGCGCCGCCACCCTTCGGGCGCGGAAGGCGCCGGGAACGTTCGTCCCTTCCGGCTCTCGAGACATCGACCGGGGAGCACCCGGGGCTCGTGACCGTGCTCACAGGCTCGGCGGAGCGGCTGTGATCCGCCGCGGGCCGGGTCCCCGCCCGCCGCCCCCAGGGGATCGAGCGGGTCCGCTGCTACCCTGTCCCGTCCGCCAGGCCACCCGCCGCGGGTGCTCGGCGTCCGTACCGATGTCCGCGCGGCCGTCCGTACGATGTCCACGCGGCGAAGTGCCGATACCCGGGCCATGGGGAGCCCTGCATCGTGAACCTGGAGCGCGGTTCGATCGCCGTCCTGGTGCCGCTGCTGATCGCCTTCGGAGCGCTGTCGTGGTTCCTGCAGCAGCGGGAGCCCCTCGCCGTCCAGGCGAACACCCTTGCCGGCCTCCCCCTGGAGATCGCCGGCTGGCGCGGCCGGGACATCGCCATGGACAGCGGCGTCGAGCAGATGCTCGCCGCCGACTTCAACCTGCAGCGCGTCTACGTGGGGCCGTTCGGCGACTTCGTCTGGCTCTACGTCGGCTACTACGGAACCGAGCGCGGCGGACGCCCCGAGCACACACCGTGGGTCTGCTATCCGAGCAACGGCTGGACGATCGTTCGGCACGGCGTGGTGGACGAGGTCGCGCGGACCCCGGACGACATCGTCCGGGCCAACGAGCTCGTGGTCGAGAAGGCCGGAGAACGCCGCCTCGTCCACTTCTGGTACCAGTCGCACCGCCGCACGGGCATGCTCGGCGGCTTCGATCAGGCCGTCGAGCGGTTCGTCAGCCGCATCCGCTCCGGACGCGCCGACGGCTCGCTCGTGCGCCTCAGCACGCCCATCGCATCGGGGGAGGACGAGGGCATCGCACGCGCGCGCCTGCGCGCCCTGGCTCGGGAGCTCCTGGAGCCGCTCCAGGAGCACTGGCCCCGGGAGACCGTCGAGACCGCTGCGCCGGGCAAGGTGGCCGTCAGCCGATGACCTCGGACGTGCACGGGGCTGCCGCGCCGGAGGCGCCGGCGAGACGCCGGCGAGACTGGCTGCTCGGGCTGGCTCTGCTGGCGGCCTTCTCGCCCACCGTCCTCGACCTGCTGCGGCACTGGATGCTGGAGCCCTGGTCGCGCTACAGCGCGTTGTTCCTGCCGTTGCTCGCCTGGTGCGTCCACCGGGGGCCGGCGTCGCGACGCCGGGTCGGCGCCGGCGCGCTGCTGATCGCCGGGGGCCTCGCGCTCCAGCTCCTGGCGGTGCTGGCTGCGGCGCCCCGGGTGGCGAGGCCCGCCCTGGCAGCCGGGCTGGCCGGCTTCCTGCTGGTGCGTGGCCTCGCCCCGCCCGCCACCGCGCTGTTGGCGGGCTTCGTCGTCCCGGTCCCCTACCAGCTGGCAGCCCAGCTGGCGGGTCTGCCGCTGGCCGTCGCTCTCTTTCGCGCCACGGCGTTCGTGCTGTCGTCGGTCGGCCTCGCGCTCGCCGTCGACCATCACGCCCTCGTGGCGACGACGGCCAGCTTCGATCTGCGGCCCATCCATGCCGGGCTGCCACTCGTCGTGGCGGTCACCGGGCTCGCCCTCTACGCCTCGCGGCGGCGAAGCCTCTCCCGGGCCGCCGGGCTCGAGCTGTGGGGGCGGCTGCTGCTCGCGGCCTGCGCCATCCAGCTCGCGGCGGTGGTGCTCTCGGCGCTGGCTCTGGTGGCGGGCTGGCCGGGTGCGAGCGGCGTGTTGCTGGAATCGCTTCCGGTCTGGATCGTTGTGGTGCTCGTGGTGGCTCGAACGGAACGCTCGGTAGAATGGCCCGCGGCCGGCGCCCGGGCTCGCCGCGGAATGCGCGAGGAGCCCGGGCTGCCGTTCCGGGAGCCGTAGGTTCCGGAACGGCGCCGGGCGCCGAGAAGGTGACGACGAGCGGTCGTCGCGGCCGTGGAGGGCCCAGCGTGGATCTGTCGGTGATCATTCCGGTCTACAACGAGGCGGAGACCATCGACGCCATCGTGGCGGCCGTCGCCGCGATTCCGGTGAGCAAGGAGATCATCCTCGTCGACGACGGCTCGACCGACGGCTCTCGCGAGAAGCTGCAGCAGCTCGAGAACGAAGAGGGCATCGTGGTGCTCTACCACGAGCGCAACCAGGGCAAGGGGGCGGCCATCCGCACGGGCGTCGCGGCCGCGACCCGGGACCTCGTCATCATCCAGGATGCCGATCTCGAGTACGACCCGCGCGAGATTCCGAACCTGATGCAGCCGATCCTGGCCGGGAAGGCCGACGTGGTCTACGGCTCGCGCTTCATGGGCGGGCAGCCCCACCGGGTGCTGTACTTCTGGCACCAGGTCGGCAACCAGCTGCTCACACTGCTCTCCAACATGTTCACGAACCTGAACCTCACGGACATGGAGACCTGCTACAAGCTCTTCCGGCGCGAGGTCATCCAGGGCATCGAGATCGAGGAGTCGCGTTTCGGCATGGAGCCCGAGATCACCGCCAAGGTCGCGCGCGGCCACTGGCGCATCTACGAGATCGGCATCTCCTACTCGGGCCGCACGTACGACGAGGGCAAGAAGATCGGCTGGAAGGACGGCTTCCAGGCGATCTGGTGCATCCTGAAGTACAACCTGCGCCGCGGCTGAAGTACGACCTGCGCCGCGGCTGACCCTACCATCCTTGCGCCTACCCGCGATGCGCAGGGCGGTGCGGCCGCTCAGCGTCCCAGCAGCGCCGCGAGCAGGCCGATGGCCACGACGCCGGCACCGGTCAGGTAGCTGACCCCGTCCGTGGCTGCGAAGAGCACCGGGTCGTGCGACATCTCCCCGCGTCTCGCCAGCAGCCAGATGCGCGAGATCCAGTAGAGCATCAGCGGCGAGATCAGCCACAGGAGGTCGGGGCTCGCGTAGTAGCGGGTCACGTCCTCCCGGCTCACGTAGAGGCCGAGCACCAGGACCGAGAGGTAGCCGCTCGAGACGCCCATGGACTCCACGAGGCCCGTGTCCTGGGGGCGGTACGCCCGGCGCGCGAGCTTCGCGTTCGTGCGCGCCTCGTCCTCGACGCCCCCGACCGGGGTTGCCAGCAGCTCCGCGTATCGCTTGACCAGGGCCAGGCTCAGGAAGAAGAAGACCGAGAAGGCGAGCAGCCAGGTCGACACCTCGACGTGCGCCGCGACGCCGCCCGACAGCACCCGATGCGTGTAGAGCCCGGCCAGCAGCAGGACGTCGACGAAGAGCCGCTCCTTGAACGCGAACGAGTAGGACAGGGTGAGGGTCAGGTAGAGGGCCAGCATGCCCGTGAACGCCCAGGGCAGGGCGGCGAGGGAGATGCCGAAGCCGAGCAGCAGGAGTCCCGCGCCGGTGGCCACGCCGGTCGGGATCGAGAGCTTCCCGGCGGCGAACGGGCGGCTCTGCTTCCCGCCGTGCCGGCGATCGGCCTCGATGTCGAGCAGGTCGTTCGCCAGGTATCCCGTCGACGCGACCGCGCAGAAGGCCAGGAAGCCGACGGCCACCGCGGCGAGCCGGGAGAGGTCCGAGAGCTCCTGGGCGAGCACGATGGGCACGAAGAGCAGCCCGTTCTTCACCCACTGGTGGGGACGCAGGGCGCGAACAACCGGCGCGAGGGCTCGATTCGGGGCGGGAACTTCGTGGCTGGGGATGCCGAGCCGCGCGACGCCCTCCCGGGCGCGCCGGTCGGGCGCCACGAGGACCGCCGCGGCGGCCCCCCGCCACACCTCGACGTCTTCGGCGGAGCTTCCCAGGTAGGCCCAGGGCTCGCCACCGCTGTGCTTCTCGATGGCCTCTCGCTTTGCAGCACCGGAGAGGTTGCGGTCTCCCTCGCTCGCCAGCACGTCGTCGAAGAGCGCCAGCTGCTCGGCGACGGCGCGCGCCACGCGATGATCGGCCGCCGTGGCCAGCACGATCCGCCGGCCCGCCGCACGCTCGCTCCGCAGGTGGGCGAGCACCTCCGGCCGATAGGGCAGCAGGCTCGCGTCGGGCAGGACGCGCTCGGCGACCCGGCCCTTGAAGCGGGCCTTCCCCTCGCGCAGCCAGCCGGGCGCCCGCAGCGCGGTCGCGGGGTGGCGGCGGACGAGCAGGCACAGCGATTCCCACAAGGTGTCGCTCGCGACGAGCGTGCCGTCGAGATCCACGTACAGCGGAACGCTTCGTCCCGGTCCGGCGAGATCCTGGGAAGGGCGACCGCTCATGCCGTTCGGATCGGTCACGGTCGCACGATAGTGGAGTTGAATCGCCCCCCCAAGACGAGCGCACGTTGCGTCGCCGGGCTTTCGAAGCACCTCTCAGGCCGAGGCTGCCGCGCTCCGATACGGAAGGTCCGAGTCCGGGGCAGATCCGGAAGAGCGAACGTTCCTGGGGGCGTCGTGGAGCTCGCATCCAGCATCCTGATTGCAGGCAAGGTGGCCTTCGCCGCGGTGGGTCTCCTGGCCGGCACCCGTCTCGCCGGCCTCGCCCGGCGCGAGGGAGGCCTCGGTCCCAGCGGCCTCGCCGCCACGATGATCTTAGTCGGTGGGGCCGGCCTGGCGGCGATCACCGTGGGCGAACGGCTCGGGGAGACGTCCCTCGCGACGATCGTGGCGATCGGAGGCGAGATCGCGATGCGCCTCGGGATCGCCGGTCTGTTCGTCTTCGTGGCCTGGGTCTTCCACCCCGGGCGGTTCTGGGCCGCCGCCGCGGCCGTCGGTGGGATCGGGCTCCTGGGCGCCTCGCTGGCGTGGGACTACGCGAGCCAGTCCCACTGGTCGCGCTACGACCCGTCGCTTCCCAGCTACATCGCGAGCCAGCTCTCCATCGCGCTTCCCTTCGCGTGGGGCACCTTCGAGACCGGGAGCCAGTGGCTCCGCTCGCGCCGCCAGCTGCGGCTGGGCATCGGCGACCCGGTCATCTCGAACCGCTTCCTGCTGTGGACCGTGGCGTGCATCTGCTTCGCCGCCATCTGTGGGCTCGGCACCTTGGCGGGTTGGGCGTACGGCGCCGGCCACCACACGCTGACGGCGTGGGTGACGGCCTGCCGTGGTCTGCTCTACCTGCCCATCGTCGTTGCGGTATGGCTCGGCATGTTCGCTCCGGCTGCCTACGAGCAGGGGTTGCGAGACCGTCACGCCGGGGCCCCCGCACCGCCGGACGGATCGGATCCGCTCCGGCGCCCCGGCGCTCCCTAGGGCTTCGCCGGGCGCCCACTCCGGGGTCTCCAGGGGGAACGGCGCTCGGGTGTCCTACCCTGTTCGCCACGGGTGCCTGTTGAGTCCCCGCAGGGATCCGCAGCGGAGCAGGGCGGTGGGTCGGATCCTGTGCCTCCTGTCGCGTCCGCGCCGCGAATTCCACCGAAAGGGCGTCACGCTGCTGGCCGCTGGGACACACACGAAGGACTCTCTGGTGCGCCCTGGGCAAGGAAGATCCGAATCATGACCGTTCGACGATGTCCGATCTGCAGCTCCGACTCGTTCGAGGTCTTCCTCGAGATCGACGAGGTTCCGGTGCACGTGGGGGTCGTCTGGCCGGACGCCGAGGCCGCCGCGGCCTGTCCCCGGGGTGACATCCGGCTGGCCTTCTGCCGGCGTTGCGGGTTCATCCACAACGAGGCCTTCGACGAGGACCTCATCGACTACAGCCTGAAGTACGACAACGCGCTGGGCTTCTCGCCGACCTTCCAGGCCTACGAGCGCGCGCTGTGCGAGCGTCTGATCGAGCGATACGACGTCCGCGACCGGGACGTCATCGAGATCGGCGCCGGAAGCGGGCGATTCCTGGGGCTGCTCTGCGAGCTGGGAGACAACCGGGGAACGGGCTTCGATCCGAGCCACGAGCCGGGTCGCGCCGATCCGCTCCTGGGCACCCGGGCCCGGGTCATCACCGGCTACTACACCGAACGCGAGGCGGAGCGGCAAGTCGACCTGATCTGCTGCCGGCACATGCTCGAGCATCTCGACGCGCCCGCCGAGCTCCTGCGCCTGGTGCGACGGAACCTCGAGGGCCGGCCCGAGACGGTGCTCTACTTCGAGGTGCCCAACGCACACCTGGCGCTGCGCGAGCGTTCGATCTGGGACGTCATCTACGAGCACACCAGCTACTTCGTTCCGAGCTCGCTGGAGTACGCCTTCCGGGCCGCCGGGTTCGAGGTCCTCGACGTGCACGACTGCTACTACGGGCAGTTCGCAGCGGTCGAGGCGCGGATCGACCCGTCCTGGAATGCGTCCTCGCTGCCCGAGCCCCGTCTCGATCCGACGCTGGCGGCGCTCGTCGACGGGTACGCGCAGGAGTTCGCTCGCATGCGCGACGCCTGGAACGCGCGCATCCACGAGCTGCGGCAGAAGGACCAGCGCGTCGTCCTGTGGGGCGGGGGCGCCAAGGCCGTCTCCTTCATCAGCCTGGTTCGCGAAGCCGACTGCATCCGGCAGGTCGTCGACATCAACCCCGGCAAGCAGGGGAGCTTTCTCGCCGGCGGGGGCCAGGAAATCGTCAGCCCCGAGTGGCTGCTGACCGATCCACCGGACGTGGTCGTGGTCATGAATCCGGTCTACCGCGAGGAGATCGCGTCCCAGCTCCACGGGATGGGGCTGAAGCCGCAGATCATCGACGTCTCCCAGGGGACGTGAACCAGAGCAGCGTGAGGAAGAGCAGGATGAGTGCATCGAACGTGCGAGAGGGAGATCCGGCCGGCTGCCGATTCTGCGGCGCCCCGCTGTCCGAGAGCTTCGCGGACCTCGGCTCCTCCCCCCCTGCGAGAGCTTCCTCCCGGCCGACGCGCTGAACCAGGGGGAGGTCTTCTATCCCCTCCACGCCTGGGTGTGCGGGGAGTGCTTCCTCGTCCAGCTCGAGGAGTACGTCAGTCCCGAGGAGATCTTCGGCGAGTACGCCTACTTCTCGTCGTATTCGTCGGCCTGGCTCGAGCACGCGCGGGTCTACTCGGAAGCGCAGATCGCGCGCTGGAAGCTGGGGCCTCGGAGCCAGGTGATCGAGCTGGCGAGCAACGACGGCTACCTGCTCACGAACTTCGTCGAGGCCGGCATTCCCGCCCTGGGCATCGAGCCGGCCGCCAACGTGGCGAAGGTGGCGGAGGAGAGGAACGTCCCGACCCGGGTCGAGTTCTTCAGCGAGGAGTACGCGAAGACCCTGCGCAACGAAGGGCTCCAGGCGGACCTCGTCGTCGCCAACAACGTTCTCGCCCAGGTGCCGGACCTGAATTCGTTCGTCTCCGGAATCCGGCTGGTCCTGAAGCCCGAGGGCGTGGTCACGATCGAGTTCCCCCATCTGCTGCGCACGATGGAGGAGAACCAGTTCGACCAGATCTACCACGAGCACTTCTCCTACTTCTCGCTCCACACGCTGGAGAAGATCTTCGCGCACCACGGACTCCGGGTCTTCGACGTCGAGGAGCTGTGGACCCACGGTGGCTCGATCCGCGTGTACGGAACCCTCCGGGACGCGTCCCACGAGCCCACCGAGCGCCTCGAGCAGCTCCGCGGCAAAGAGGAGGCCTTCGGAATCGACCGCATCGAGACCTACCGGAGCTTCGCGGAGCAGGCGCGCGAGACCAAGCGGGCCCTGCTGGAGTTCCTCATCGCGGCGAAGCGCGAAGGGAAGCGGATCGCGGGCTACGGGGCGCCGGGCAAGGGCAACACGATGCTGAACTACTGCGGCATCCGCCGCGACTTCCTCGACTTCACCGTCGATCGCAATCCCTACAAGCACGGGCGGTACACCCCCGGGACCCACATCCCGATCCATCCGCCCGAGAAGATCGACGAGGAGAAGCCCGACTACATCCTGATCCTGCCTTGGAACCTCAAGGACGAGATCGTCGAGCAGCTGGCGCACGCCCGCGAATGGGGCGCGAAGTTCGTCGTTCCGATTCCCCGGGTCCAGGTCCTGTCGTGAAGTCGGAATCGGACGAGGGGAGGGTCGAGACGTGAAGGTCGTCCTGTTCTGCGGCGGGCAGGGGATGCGGATCCGGGAGTACTCGGACCAGATTCCCAAGCCGATGGTGCCGATCGGATACCGACCCATCCTGTGGCACGTCATGAAGTACTACGCGGCCTTCGGGCACAAGGACTTCATCCTCTGCCTGGGGTTCAAGGCCGACGTCATCAAGCAGTACTTCCTGAACTACGACGAGTGCCTGTCGAACGACTTCGTGCTGCGGGGAAACGAGGCGAGCCCGCAGCTGCTCTCCACGGACATCCAGGACTGGACGATCACGCTCGTGGACACGGGCATGAGCGCGAACATCGGGGAGCGGCTGATGGAGGTGCGAGAGCACCTCGAGGGTGAGGAGATCTTCCTCGCGAACTACAGCGACGGCCTGACGGACCTGCCCCTCCCGGGCCTGATCTCCGGCCTCGAGCAGCAGAACATGGTCGCGAGCTTCGTCTCGGTGCGGCCGAACCAGACCTTCCACGTCGTCAACACCGACGCCGACAACGTCGTGAGCTCGATCGAGGACATCCGGGGGTCCAACGTCCGGATCAACGGCGGCTATTTCGCCTTCCGCGGCGAGATCTTCGACTACATGGAGAAGGGGGAGGAGCTCGTCGAGCAGCCCTTCCAGCGGCTGATCGCGAAGCGGAAGCTCCTGGCCCACCCCTACGACGGCTTCTGGACGAGCATGGACACGTTCAAGGACAAGCAGGTGCTCGACGAGATGTACGCCCGCGGCGACGCGCCGTGGGAGGTCTGGAAGCGCGCCGAGCGGCGCTGAGGATCCATGATGCTCGGCTTCGATCTCCAGGGTCCGGGACGACCGACGCGCTTCCTCTTCCTCGGCGCGCATTGCGACGACATCGAGATCGGATGCGGTGGCACCCTCCTCCGGCTGACGGAGACGTATCCGGACGCGGAGTTCCACTGGGTCACCTTCGCCTCGGACCCCGAGCGGGCGAGGGAGACGAAGTCCTGCGCGGAGCAGCTGCTCGGAACGGAGGTCCGGCGGACCGTCCAGATCGACGCGTACCGGGAGAGCCACTTTCCCTCGCAGACCACCGAGCTGAAGGAGCGCATGGAGGCCGTAAAGGCCCGCTGCCAGCCCGACGTGGTCTTCACCCACTACCGGGAAGACCGGCATCAGGATCATCGGGTGGTCTCCGACCTCACCTGGAACTCGTTCCGGGACCACGTCGTGCTGGAGTACGAGATCCCGAAGTTCGACGGCGACCTCGGAATTCCCAATCTCTTCGTCCCGCTCTCCCGGGACGTCGTGAACCGGAAGATCGAGGCGCTCCTCAAGTGCTTCGCCAGCCAACGGGAGCGGTACTGGTTCACCGACGAGACCTTCCGCGGCCTCATGCGCCTGCGCGGGATCGAGGCGAGGTCGGAGGGCGGGTACGCGGAGGCGTTCTACGCGCGAAAGGTGACGCTGCTGGGCTGAGGCCGACCCGGGACGGGTCGGCCTGCCGCGACGAACGGATCCGGAGAGTCCGTCGGCGTCCTTCTACATTCTGGATTGGAGTCTCGCATGAAGGTATTGGTGACCGGGCATCAGGGCTACATCGGCGCGATCATGGTGCCGCGCCTCCTCGACCGGGGTCACGAGGTGATCGGGATGGACAGCGGGCTCTACGTGGGCTGCGACTTCGGCCCCGCCCCCCTGGAGGTCCCCACGATCGCGGTCGACGTGCGCGACGCCGAGCGACGCCACTTCGAGGGGGTCGACGCCGTCATCCACCTGGCGGCTCTCTCGAACGATCCGCTGGGGGATCTCAACCCCCAGATGACCTACGACATCAACCATCACGCGTCGGTCCGGGTCGCGCAGATGGCCAAGGAAGCGGGTGTGGAGCGGTTCCTCTTCTCCTCCTCCTGCAGCCTCTACGGCGCGGCGGGCGACGAGGCGTTGGACGAGAACGCCGCCTTCAATCCGCAGACGCCGTATGGGGAGTCGAAGATCCTGACGGAGCAGGACATCACCCGTCTCGCGGACGACGAGTTCAGTCCCACCTATCTGCGGAACGCGACGGTCTACGGGCTCTCGCCCCGCCTGCGGGCCGACCTCGTCGTGAACAACCTGGTGGGCTACGCGTACACCACCGGCCAGGTGCTGATGAAGAGCGACGGGTCGCCCTGGCGCCCGTTGGTCCACGTCGAGGACCTCTGCCGGGCCTTCGAGGCCGTGCTGGCCGCACCCCGGGAGATCGTCCACGACCAGGCCTTCAACGTGGGGCGCACCGCGGAGAACTATCGCATCCGGGAGGTGGCCGAGACGGTCGCGGAGGTGGTGCCCGACTGCGAGCTCTCGTTCGCCGAGGGCGCGAGCCCCGACGCCCGGAACTATCGCGTCAGCTTCGAGAAGATCGAGAAGGGGCTCCCGGGATTCGATCCGCAGTGGACGGTCCGAAAGGGCGCGGAACAGCTCTACGAGGCGTATCGCGCGATGAACCTCACCGAAGAGCAGTTCCTCGGCGATCCCTTCTACCGGATCAAGACGATCCGGGCGCGGCAGCGGGCGGGAACGCTGGACGAGGACCTGCGGCCCATCGTTCCGACGCGCGCGTGATCGCGCCCTGCCGTGCGTGCGGCTCCGCCGAGACCACCTCGTTCTTCGAGGTGACGGCGGTGCCCGTCCACAGCAACCTGCTCTACGCGTCGCCCGAGGAGGCGCTGGGCCAGAAGGTCGGCCGCCTCGCCCTCGAGGTCTGCGAGTCCTGCGCGTTCATCCAGAACTCCGCCTGGGAGCCCGCCCTGGTGGACTACAGCGCCAGCTACGAGGACGGGCAGGGGCATTCCGCGCTCTTTCGGACGTTCGCCGACGAGCTGGTCGACCACCTCGTGAAGACCCATTCGCTTCGGGGCAGGCGCATCCTCGAGGTCGGCTGCGGGCAGGGGGATTTCCTGCGGCGGCTCTGCGCTGCGGGTGGAAACACCGGGCTGGGCTTCGATCCAGCCTATCGGGGATCGCCGGTCGAGGAGGTGGAAGGCGGCCGGGTCGAGTTCCGGGCCGAGCTCTACGGCCGGGCGCACGCCGATCTCGCGGCGGACTTCGTCTTCATCCGTCACACCCTCGAGCACATCGGCGACGTGCGCGGCTTCGTCGGGCTCCTGGCGGCGAATCTTCCCCGAGGCGTGCCGATCTACGTGGAGGTTCCGGAGTCGCTGCGCATCCTCCGCGAGTCCGCCTTCTGGGACGTGTACTACGAACACGCCTCCTACTTTTCGCGGCCGTCTCTCGAGACGCTGCTCTCCGGCTGTGGATTCCGGGTCGAGCGGATGCGGGTCGGCTACCAGGACCAGTACCTGATGGCCGAGGCCGTCGCGGGAGAGGCCGCGCGCGCGCACGGGGCAACGCGGCCGGACGAGGGCGTGCGCGAGGTGGTGCGGGAGGCTCGGGACTTCGGGCGCCGGGTGTCCGCCACCCTCGCGGAGTGGAGCGCGCGGCTCGACCGCTGGCGCTCGCGCGGCGCGCGCGTCGTGCTCTGGGGCGCCGGCTCGAAGGCGGTGGGCTTTCTCACCGCGCTCGGCGGTGCGGACCGGGTGTCGGCCATCGTGGACATCAACCCCGCGAAGCAGGGGGCCTTCCAGGCGGGGACGGGACATCCCATCATTGCCGGAAGCGACCTTCGCCGGCTTCGACCGGGGGCGGTGATCGTGATGAACCCGATCTACCGCGATGAGATCGGTCGAGAGCTCGCCCACCTGGGGGTGGAGGCGGAGGTCTGCACGCTCTAGCAGCTGACGAAGGGACGGATCGGCGGAGGCGGGTCGCCTATGCGGTGACGGCGCATGGGCTGGGTCACCTGACCCGAAGCTGCCAGATCGCGAGCGCCCTGTGCGAGCTCGCGCCGAGCGTCGACCTCGAGTTCTGGACGGCCATCGATCGGGATCGGGTCGCCGCCGACTTCCGGGGGCCGTTTCGCCACCGCTCGGCCTCCTACGAGCCCGGGACGGCACAGCGGAGCTGCTTCGAGCTGGATGTGGCGCGGACGGTGGACCTCTACCGCGCCGTGCTCGACCAACGGGAGTCCGCGCTCGCCGAGGAACGAGCGGCCATCCGGCAATCGGGCTGCGACGCGCTGATCTGCGACGTTCCGGGCGTGGCGGTTCGGGCGGCGTCGGACCTGGGCGTGCCGGCGATCCTGGTGAGCAACTTCACCTGGGACTGGATTCTCGAGCCCATTCTTCGGGGAACCCCGGCGGAGGAAATGGTCGATCGGCTGCGCGACGAGTATCGGCGTGCGCGGCACCACATCGTGCTTCCCTTCGGACCGGGAGGGAGCGTCTGCCCGTCGAACGAGCCGGGGCCGCTGGTCAGCCGGCGGGCGGAGCTCTCCGCCGAGGAGGTCTTCCGCCGGCTGGCGATGGATCGGGATCGCCGGAGGCCCGTGGCGCTCGTCTGTCCGGGGGGCTGGGACCCGGAGGGCTGGGGCTGGATCCGGGCCGACACGCGTGGCTTCGACCGGATCGTCGTCGGGGACCTGCCGATCGAGCTCGGCCCCCGGGACCGGAGCCTCCCGCACGCGCTTCCGAGCCCCCTGCGCTTCCCGGACCTGGTCGCCGCTTCGGACGTGGTGCTCGCCAAGCCGGGCTACGGCATCGCCTCCGAATGCGTCACGCACCGCACACCCCTCGTCACCATCGATCGTCCTGGCTTCCGCGAGACCGACACCCTTCGGCAGGCGCTGGCGCGATACGGACCGTCCGGAGTGATGTCGCTCGAGGACTTCTTCCACGGTCGCTGGACGCACGTGCTCGAGGAGGTGCTCGGCGCGGCGTCCCGGTGGAGCCCGAACGACGCGGACGGCGCCGACCGCCGGATCGCGACCCGGATCCTCGAGATCCTCGGCTGGGACGGATAGCGATCGCTTCCGGGTGCATCTCCTCCGCTCCCGTTGGAACACAAGTCGGACCCGGTTCGCACCGAAGAGTGCCCATGCAGCCCTCGTGTGCCTCGGAGCGCGTGGGTAGGGGAGCCGAGGCAGTCCGTCGCCATTGAAGCGGTGGCCGGATTCTCTAAGCTGGCCCGCGCGCCAGGGAGAGCGTTCGTCGTGCGACCGAATGGGTCCGATCCTCGTGTCAGCCTGGGCCTCCCCGTCTTCAATGGCGAAGCCTTCCTGACCAGCGCCCTCGACAGCATCGCGCGCCAGACCTACCGCGACTTCGAGCTCCTGATCCTCGACAACGCGTCGACGGATCGGACCGAGGAGATCGCTCGGGGCTTCGTGGCCGGACATGCCTTCGCGCGATACGAGAGGCACGACCGGAATCTCGGTGCCTCCGAGAACTTCAACCAGGCCTTCCGCCGGACGAGCGGCGAGCTCTTCAAGTGGATCGCCGCGGACGACCTCATCGATCCCCGCTTTCTGGAGCTCTGCGTCTCGAGCTACGACCAGGCGCCCGAAGAGGTGGTGAACGTCTTTCCCCGACGACGCTTCATCGACCCGACGGGCGCGTGGCTTCGCGACTGCACCTTCCGGCCGGAACGCCGGCGCATGCTGGGGGAGCGTGAGATTCGCGTGCTCGACTATCGCGAGCAGGTGCGGCTGCCGAACCAGGCGGCCCCGGCGATCGTTTTCGGTCTGATGCGCAGGAGCGCGCTTCGGAGGACGCGTCTGATCGGCGCTCACCGCGCCGCCGACCTGGTGTTGAACGCCGAGCTCTGCCTCCTGGGCGAGCAGTGGCAGATTCCCGAGCTCCTCTGGTCGACGCGTCGTCACGCCAGCGACTCCTGGCGCGTGCGCCTGACCAAGAAGGAGCAGGCCCGCTGGTATGCGCCCCACGCCGCGGGGGGGACCCACTTCCCCCAGGTGCGCCTGCTGATCGAGTACGTCCGCTCGGTGTGGAACCTCGTTCCGGAGTGGGACGTCCGCGCGGCGAGGCTCTTCGACCTGCTCGGCTTCGTCGAGGTCCGCACGCGCCGCACCCTCCTGGCCGGGGTCTTCTCGGGCCTCCGTGGGCTGCGACTGGCCCTGCTCCGGCGGTCGGGGGCGCGGGCGCTCGCGGCGCGAGGCTGGCTCTTCCTTCGCGCGCTGGCCCGAATCCCGCGGAACCGGAGCCCCGAGACCCTCTCGCGTCCCTGGTCGGTTCCGACGCCGCACGTCCTCGCGGAGGTCCTGGCGCCCCTGGTCGTCGCCCGCCGGCCGGAGGCCCTCGCGTTGCTCGAGGAGTGGCGCTCCGCCGAGGCGTGCACCCCGGACCAGGTGCGCGCGGCGGAGATCATCGTCCGGGAGACGGACGTGGAAGACGCGGCACCGGTGGGAGCCCATCCTTGACCGCCACGGTCGAAGCGCATCCCCTCCGCCGGCGCCTCTTCTCCGCGTCCACGTGGACCATCGGCGCGTACGCGTGCAATCGCTTGCTGCACTTCGGCTCGAACCTGATCACGACGCGCCTGCTCTTCCCCGAGGCCTTCGGCGTGATGGCGATCGTCAACTCGGTGATCCTCGGTCTCGGCCTGCTCTCCGACGTGGGCGTGGGGCCCAGCATCATCCGCGACGACCGCGGACGCGATCCGCGCTTCCTCCAGACGGCATGGACCATCCAGGCGACGCGCGGTGTGGTGCTCTGGGTCTGCGCGTCCATCCTCTCGTGGCCGTTGGCGCTCCTCTACGGGGAGCCCACGTTGACGGCCCTGATCCCCGTGGCGGCCTTCTCGGTGGTCATGACGGGGATGTACTCCACGACGATCTTCAGCTGGACCCGGGAGCTGCAGATGGGCCGGCTGGCTGCCACCGAGTTCGTGAGCAGCGGGATCGCCGTGCTCGCGACGATCGTGGTCGCATGGATCTGGCAGACCGTCTGGTCGCTCGTAGTCGGAAGCCTCGTCTCCGCCCTCGTGACACTGATCATCAGCCACGCCGCTTCGACGGATCCGCGTCCGAAGTTGCGCTGGGATCGCGAGATCGCGCACTCGATCTATCGATTTGGGCGATGGATCTTCGTGAGCACCGCCGTCACCTACCTGACGACCCAGGGCGACCGGCTCATCCTGGCGAACTTCCTCTCCATGGCGGAGCTCGGTCAGTACTCGATCGCCGCCCTGATGTTCCGGTCGCTCACCCAGGCCAACGCGATCGTCGCGAACCGCGTGCTCTTTCCCCTCTACTCGAAGATCGCGAAGGGGCGGACGACCCCCGAGCTGCGCAGACGGGTCGCCAAGGTGCGCCTCGCGACGATGGCCGCCCTGCTGCCGCCGTTCTGGGTGCTGGTGCTCTTCGGAGACCCCATCATCCGACTGCTCTACGACGATCGCTACGTGGATGCGGGCTGGATGCTGGAGGCGCTCTGCGCCGGAGGAATCTTCCTGGTGGTCGGCGCCATCGGTCCGATCCATCTCGCGCGGGGAGAGTCCTGGGTGGGCATGATCGCGACCTCGATCCGCGGCGTGGTCCTCCTGAGCCTGATGGCGATCGGCGGCTACCTCGGAGGCTCCACGGGGCTCATCATGGGCATCGGAGCCTCGTATTTCGCCTATTACCCGCTGCAGGTCTGGATCTCGCGCCGCTACGAGGTCTGGTTTCCGATGTACGATGCCATCGGTCTCGTGATGACGGCCGCCGTCTTCGCCCTCAAGGCCTATCGGATGCTCGGCTGATCGGGTCCGTCTCCCGTCGGGCGTCCATCAGAGGAAGAACGAACCCGTGAGCAACCCCCGCGTCTTCGTGCTCTGCCCGGATCGTCCGGTCCCGACGGGCGGAATGAAGACCATCTATCGGCACGTGGAGATCCTTCGCGGGGCAGGGCACGAGGCCTTCGTCGTCCACGGCCGTCGCGGATTTCGCGCGAGCTGGTTCGGGAATCGCTCTCCGGTCGTCGCGGCCGAGGAGGTCGAGCCGACCGATCGCGACGTCCTCGTGGTGCCGGAGGTCTTCTCGGAGGCCTTCTGCGAGGCGCCGCCCGCACGCGCCTGGCGGAGCCGATTTCGCGCCTGGCGCACCCCCCCGGAGATGGCCTGGCAGCCGACCCACGACCTGATCGCTCGCAGCGCCCGGCTCGTCGTGCTGAGCCTGAACCCCTATGGAACCTTCCGTGGCTCGAGCCTGGCGGCGCTCTACGCGCCGAATCCCTATGCGGACCCGCGACTGCTCGCCGTCCTGACGATTTCCCGCGACGCCGAGGCCTATCTCACCTACGCGTTCCCGGGCGTGCGCGTCGTGCGGTTCACGAAGGCGGTCGATCCGGCCGTCTTCTCGGAAGGGAACGCGAAGCGCAAGCAGATCTGCTTCATGCCGCGCAAGAACCAGAAGGACGCGATCCAGATCCTGAGCCTGCTCCGGGCGCGGGGCGCGCTCGACGGCTTCGAGACCCTGCCCATCGACGGGCTGCCGGAGACCCGGGTGGCCGAGATCATGCGGGAGTCGCTGGTCTTCCTGAGCCTGAGCCACGCGGAAGGGCTTCCGCGGCCGCCGATGGAGGCGATGCTCAGCGAATGCCTCGTGGTGGGCTACCACGGCCGCGGCGGACGGGAGTACATCTGCCCGCCTCACGCCTTCGGCTTCGAAGAGGGCGACGTGGTCGGTGTGGCTCGCGCTCTGGAGGAGGTCCTCGGGCGGCTGCGCGACGATCCGTCCGCCTACGACGCAGAGCGCCGGGGCGGACGGCGATTCGTGCTCGAGCACTACGACCCGCAGCGCGAGGTCGAGGAGGTGCTCGCCTTCTGGTCGCCGATCCTCGGGGCGCCGGTCGCCGCGCCGAGGCCGCCGGTCGCCGCACCGAGATAGAGGCCGTCCGGGACCTCCCGCCCCACGCTGGATCGACCCGTCTCGGACCGACCTCCTACGGGAGCGGGCTCACCTGGACGTCTCCGAACGTCACGTCCGCGTGATGCGCGATCAGCAGGAGCGACCCGCCGCTCGGCGCGGGGATCGTGCCGGTGTAGTCGACGTCCCAGGTCGTGGGCTCCGGGTCGGACGCGAGCCAGTAGCGGGCCTGGTAGTGGAGGAGGCCTCCGCCCGCCGAGACGGCCCGGAACTTGAAGAGATACTGCTGCCCCAGGACCAACGGGTTCGTGGTCTGGATGCGGACCGGGCGGGTGCCGTCCGGCGCCCACAGCTCGACGCCCTCGAAGGTCGGCCGCCAGGTATAGGAGAAGATCCCGCCCAGCGGATACCAGCCGATGTTCGGCTGGGAGCCGTCCCAGTCGATGTGGCCGGGCCAGCGCACGGCCAGACCGACGATGGGTGCGAGGAAGCTCTCGCCGATGCCGTGCACCGTGACCGGGACGACGGCTTCGTAGTCGGTCCACGTGACGTCGCCGATGGCGATCAGCCGGTCGTAGCCCGTCTCGACCGTATGCACGCCGCCGGGGACGAGCTCCCACTTGCCGTCCACCACCTGGGCCTCGTCTGCGATGGCCGCATCCGCGTCCCAGCTCGTCGACACGGTCGTCGGCCAGACCTGCCCGTCGACGTAGTCCACCACCACCGGCTCCGTGGACGCATTCCCGTCTCCATCCCAGACCGTGATGGCGATCTGGTTCAGGCCCGGCGTCAGCTCCGCGTACTGGATCTCCACGTTGAAGTCGCCGTACTGGGCCAGCCGCGGGTTCGTCTGCCCGAGCTGCAGCACCCGGGAGGGACCGCCGTTCAAGGTGAAGCTCGCCGTGGCGAGCCCGTTCGGGTCCTGGGCGTTGCCGAGGATGTTGATCGCCGTCTGCGGAATGCCGTTCTGGCCGAACGTCTGGAAGCTGCCGTACCACACGTCGATGTTCGGCCCGCCGGTCGAGACGGTGGCCGTATTGATCGACTGGATCGGACCGGTGGTGATGTTCCCGTCCGCGTCCTCCACCGTGATTCGATAGAAGTAGGGGGTCGACGGCAGGAGGGAGCTCACGATCTCCGACTGGCTGGTCTGGGCGGTTCCGGCCGGCACCGAGCCGTCGGCGACGGCCGTCGTCAGGCCGTACTCGAGGAGCCCCGTGGCGTTCTCGTCGGTCGCCCAGGAGACCTGGATCGTCGACGAGGTCGAGTTGGCCTGAACGTCGTGGAGGAAGGGGGCGGTCACGTCCGGTCCGGGCGTGGTGCCGTCCTCGCTTCCGATCGGGTCGATCGCGAACGAGATCGAATCGACCTCCACGCTGGCGGGCTGCGAGGAGCTGCCGTCGTCTCCGAGGAAGACCGCGACCCCCGCGAGGTCGAGCACGGATCCGAGGCTCCCGATCGGATCCCAGACGACGCCGTCCTCCGAGTGCTCGAACGTCCAGCTCGAGTCCGCGCGCAGGACGTGGAGCTCGTGGCGCGGAGCGCTGGCGACGGGCTGCTCGAGGATCGTCGTGGGGGTTCCGCCGTCCACCCGCGTGGCACGCGCGAGCAGTGCTCCGGCCTCGCGGACGATCTCGAAGACGAGGCGCGGATCGCCGCCCGGCGCTTCGAAGACCAGTCCCTGGCTCTGCCCGTCGAAGGCCGGCTCGCCGACGAAGGTCACCGTCGCGTCGAGGTTGCCGTCGGTCGAGCTCTGAACGATCCGGACGGAGCGGTTGGTGGAGGTCGTCGCCTGACGCGAGCTGCCGCCGGGCGCCACGAGGTGCACGTGGGCGTCGGCCGTGCCCGCGCCCGTGAGCTCCACCCGGGCGCCGCCGACCGGGTCGACGAAGGCCCATCGGGACAGGTCCAGGTTGAATGCGTTGAAGTCGTCCGAGGCGAGGGGGGCGTCTGCCGAGCACCCCGCCCGTCGTGAAGACGAGGTCGCCGCTGTCGGCGACGTTGCCGAAGCCGTCGTCGGAGGAGAGGAGGACGTGGTAGTCGGTGCTCTCGACGAGGCCGGTGAGGACGACGCTGTGGCTGGTGACGAGGGTGGGATCGTCCTGGAAGCCCAGCTCGTAGGCCGAGGTGGTGCCGTAGTCGACGCGGCTGGTGGCGGGCTCGTCGGTGGTCCAGGAGAGGGTGGCCCCGTCGGTGCCGGGGACGATCTGGACGTTGGAGAGGACCGGCGGCGTGAGGTCGAGGTCGAAGGTGGCGTCGACGGTGGTGTCGGCGTTGAGGGTCAGGACCGCGGGACTGTCGCTGCCGGTGAGATCGCCGCTCCATGCGGTGAAGACGGATCCGGGATCGGGCAGGGCGGTGAGGGTGACGACGTCGCCACAGCTGTAGCCGGGCAGATCGGGCGAGACCTGGACGCCGCCGGTGCCGGTGCCGAGGAAGCCCACGGCGAGCGCGTAGGGCTCGGTGCCGGTGCAGGCGGGCCCATCCTCGGGGACGATGGGTGAGGCGGTCTCGAACGCGTAGTCGAAGATCGCCGTGTGGGCCGGGGGCGACCCGCCGGCGTTGCCCCCGAACAGGCCGATGGCGGAGACGGCCAGGGGCTGGGAGAAGGAGACGACGGGGCTCCAGCTGACGTCGTCGTAGGAGAGCTCGTAGGTCCACTGGTCGCCCTGTCGGGTGACCCGGAGGTAGAGGGGCAGGCCGGCGGGGACGTTGTCGTTCAGGGCCAGGGTGGTGGCGCTGCTGCCGTCGATGAAGGCGGCGAACGTGCGCAGGGTCGACGGGTCTCCGCCCTTGGAGTGGACGTCGAAGCGCAGGTACTGGGTCGGCGAGGCCTGGACCAGGATCCCCTGGGTCTGGAACTTCTGGGTGACGGCGGACTCGAGCTTGACCTCGATCTGGAAGTCGACGTCGTCGACGGGCTGCATGACCCGGGCGGACGTGTTGTTGATCCAGGGGTCGTGCTCGACACCGGCGGGGACGCTGATCTCGAGCCGGGCGTCCTCGGTGCCGCTGCCCGTCAGGGCGAAGGACGAGTCGCCGACAGGGTCGACGAAGCTCCACTGGCTCCCCAGCGCCGGAGCGCTGAAGTCGTCGGAGACGAACCCGGTCGCGCCGCCGCCGCCGCTCAGGGTGGTGAAGGTCTGGTCGGCCGTGAAGGCGGGGTTGCCGGCTGCGTCCACCGAGGTGATCTGGAAGTGATGGAGGGTGGCGGGCGCCAGACCGGTGAGGGCGAGGCTGTGGGCGGTGGCGAGGGTGGGATCCTCCTGGAACCCGAGCTCGTACGCAGACGTGGTGCCGTAGTCGACGCGGCTGGTGGCGGGCTCGTCGGTGGTCCAGGAGACGGTGGCTCCGTCCGCGGCCGGCACGACCTGGATGTTGGAGACGACCGGCGGCGTCACGTCGCCGCCCGTGGACTGGGTCGTGAAGACGAGGTCGCCGCTGTCGGCGACGTTGCCGAAGCCGTCGTCGGAGGAGAGGAGGACGTGGTAGTCGGTGCTCTCGGCGAGGCCGGAGAGGACGACGCTGTGGCTGGTGGCGAGGGTGGGATCGTCCTGGAAGCCCAGCTCGTAGGCCGAGGTGGTGCCGTAGTCGACGCGGCTGGTGGCGGGCTCGTCGGTGGTCCAGGAGAGGGTGGCCCCGTCGGTGCCGGGGACGATCTGGACGTTGGAGAGGACCGGCGGCGTGAGGTCGAGGTCGAAGGTGGCGTCGACGGTGGTGTCGGCGTTGAGGGTCAGGACCGCGGGACTGTCGCTGCCGGTGAGATCGCCGCTCCATGCGGTGAAGACGGATCCGGGATCGGGCAGGGCGGTGAGGGTGACGACGTCGCCGCAGCTGTAGCCCGCAAGATCGGGCGAGACCTGGACGCCGCCGGTGCCGGTGCCGAGGAAGCCCACGGCGAGCGCGTAGGGCTCGGTGCCGGTGCAGGCGGGCCCATCCTCGGGGACGATGGGCGAGGCGGTCTCGAACGCGTAGTCGAAGATCGCCGTGTGGGCCGGCGACGCTCCGCCGGCGTTGCCCCCGAACAGGCCGATCTCGGTGACGGCGAGGGGCTGGGAGAAGGAGACGACCGGGCTCCAGCTGACGTCGTCGTAGGAGAGCTCGTAGGTCCACTGGTCGCCCTGCCGGGTGACCCGGAGGTAGAGGGGCAGGCCGGCCGGGACGTTGTCGTTCAGGGCCAGGGTGGTGGCGCTGCTGCCGTCGATGAAGGCGGCGAACGTGCGCAGGGTCGACGGGTTTCCGCCCTTGGAGTGGACGTCGAAGCGGAGGTACTGGGTCGGCGAGGCCTGGACCAGGATCCCCTGGGTCTGGAACTTCCGGGTGACGGCGGACTCGAGCTTGACCTCGATCTGGAAGTCGATGTCGTCGACGGGCTGCATGACCCGGGCCGACGTGTTGTTGATCCAGGGGTCGTGCTCGACACCGGCGGGGACGCTGATCTCGAGCCGGGCGTCCTCGGTGCCGCTGCCCGTCAGGGCGAAGGACGAGTCGCCGACGGGGTCGACGAAGCTCCACTGGCTCCCCAGCGCCGGAGCGCTGAAGTCGTCGGAGACGAACCCGCCCGCGGCACCGCCGCCGCTCAGGGTGGTGAAGGTCTGGTCGGCCGTGACGGCGGGGTTGCCGGCGAGCGTCGACCGAGGTGATCTGGAAGTGATGGAGGGTGGCGGGCGCCAGTCCGGTGAGGGCGAGGCTGTGGGCGGTGGCGAGGGTGGGATCCTCCTGGAACCCGAGCTCGTACGCAGACGTGGTGCCGTAGTCGACGCGGCTGGTGGCGGGCTCGTCGGTGGTCCAGGAGACGGTGGCTCCGTCCACGGCGGGCACGACCTGGATGTTGGAGACGACCGGCGGCGTCACGTCGCCACCCGTGGACTGGGTCGTGAAGACGAGGTCGCCGCTGTCGGCGACGTTGCCGAAGCCGTCGTCGGAGGAGAGGAGGACGTGGTAGTCGGTGCTCTCGGCGAGGCCGGAGAGGACGACGCTGTGGCTGGTGGCGAGGGTGGGATCGTCCTGGAAGCCCAGCTCGTAGGCCGAGGTGGTGCCGTAGTCGACGCGGCTGGTGGCGGGCTCGTCGGTGGTCCAGGAGAGGGTGGCCCCGTCGGTGCCGGGGACGATCTGGACGTTGGAGAGGACCGGCGGCGTGAGGTCGAGGTCGAAGGTGGCGTCGACGGTGGTGTCGGCGTTGAGGGTCACGACCGCGGGACTGTCGCTGCCGGTGAGATCGCCGCTCCATGCGGTGAAGACGGATCCGGGATCGGGCAGGGCGGTGAGGGTGACGACGTCGCCGCAGCTGTAGCCCGCAAGGTCGGGCGAGACCTGGACGCCGCCGGTGCCGGTGCCGAGGAAGCCCACGGCGAGCGCGTAGGGCTCGGTGCCGGTGCAGGCGGGGCCGTCCTCGGGAACGATGGGCGAGGCGGTCTCGAACGCGTAGTCGAAGATCGCCGTGTGGGCCGGGGGCGACCCGCCGGCGTTGCCCCCGAACAGGCCGATCTCGGAGACGGCCAGGGGCTGGGAGAAGGAGACGACCGGGCTCCAGCTGACGTCGTCGTAGGAGAGCTCGTAGGTCCACTGGTCGCCCTGTCGGGTGACCCGGAGGTAGAGGGGCAGGCCGGCGGGGACGTTGTCGTTCAGGGCCAGGGTGGTGGCGTTGCTGCCGTCGATGAAGGCGGCGAAGGTGCGGATGGCGGATCCGCCCTTGGAGTGGACGTCGAAGCGGAGGTACTGGGTCGGCGAGGCCTGGACCAGGATCCCCTGGGTCTGGAACTTCTGGGTGACGGCGGACTCGAGCTTGACCTCGATCTGGAAGTCGATGTCGTCGACGGGCTGCATGACCCGGGCCGACGTGTTGTTGATCCACGGGTCGTGCTCGACACCGGCCGGGACGTGGATCTCGAGCCGGGCGTCCTCGGTGCCGCTGCCCGTCAGGGCGAAGGACGAGTCGCCGACGGGGTCGACGAAGCTCCACTGGCTCGCCAGCGCCGGAGCGCTGAAGTCGTCGGAGACGAACCCGCCCGCCGCGGCCGTCCCGGCAGCGAGGAACATGACGGAGACCGCGGCAAGCCCGAGCAGGAGAGCGAGGCTCGGGATTCTTCGCCCCTGGAACCGACCCGAACGAGGCCGCTGGAGCCGACCGGGGCGAGGGTTCCGCCCGCGCCGAAGACGGTCTCCCCTCAGGGGGAGATTCGATGTGGAGGCGAGGGTCATAGGGGGGATGGGGGGATAGGGGGGATAGACGGCGCAGGACAGAGCAAGGGCGGCGCGAATTCGGGCTTCATCGAGAGTATGTGGTTCCGTGCAATCGGAATGTAACACCGATCCCGGCACTTTGTTGCGGACCGGGCGCTGGCTCTCGAGCCCGTCTCGCGAGCGACGCTAGGCGGCAGGGGTCGCATTCCACGCGCATGAGTGCCTTCGCGTGGCCTCAAGGGTCCTGTCCGGCTCCCCCGCGGAGACGACTCCTCCCGTCGAGGCGCAGCAGCCTGGCCAGCACCATGCCGACGAACTGCGTGTTCGTGACGAGGTAGCGCCGCCACATCCGTGCCGGCTCCTGGATCACGCGATACAGCCACTCCAGGCCCGCGCGTTGCCACGCGAGGGGCGCACGCGGGGTCTTTCCGGAGTAGACGTCGAAGGAGCCGCCGACCCCGTGGCAGACCGGCACGTCGAGCGTGGGCCCCCAGCGCTTCATGAAGATCTCCTTCTTCGGGCTCGTGATGCCCACGAAGAGGAAGTGAGGGGCCGACTTCGCGATCTCCGCTGCGATTGCGGGCTCTTCGTCCGGGCCGAAATAGCCGTCGTGGTGCCCTGCGACGCGAAGCCGGGGATGACTGCGGCGGGCCCGCTCGAGCACGGCGTCGAGCACGGTCCGCGAGGCGCCCAGGAAGTAGACGGAGAATCCCTCTTCCTCAGCGACGCCGAGGAGGCTCTCGAACAGGTCGATCCCCGTCACCCGCTCGGGCAGTTTCTGGCCCAGGATCCGTCCGGCCGTCACCACCGACATTCCGTCGGCCAGGATCAGGTCGGAGCTCAGGACCGAATCCCGCAGCAGCGGATCCGATCGCATGTGGACGATCTTGGCCGCATTGACGACGCCGATCTGGAGTCTCGAACGCTCGGACGCCGCCTGGCGGCAGAGCTCGAGGGCCTCTCGGGCTCGAACGGCATGCACGGGGACCCCGAGGATCTCCCGGCGCGGAAGCTCCAGGAGCTTCGGGGAGGGTGTGACGGGGTTCTCGATCGCGGGCCCGGCCATGGGTGCCTCTCGCCTTCACTCGAGCTGCGCAGCGGTGGGGAAGGAGCCTGCGCGTTGGGTGGAAGTCCTCCGCGCACCGTTGGAAGGAGCTGCGCGGCCCAAGGTGGGTGGCCCGCTTCCGAGGCAAGGTTTCGCGCGGATCGGAGGGTCGGGCTCGATTCGGTGAGCGTGCGCCCGCCGGGCTCATGGCGCAATCCGCCGCTGCCGATTTATGTTCGGCACCGGGACCTTGCACCGGAGACCGCCTTCGGGGCGCCAGGGGCCGGGGGCCGGATCGCGAGCGGCGAGCCCCGGAGTCGGCGGTGCGTCCTCGCAGGGACCCTGCCGGTACGGCCGGCCATCGGGAGGAAGCCATGTCGGGTCCGGGAATCGCGCGATCGCCGATCATCATCGTCGGCGCCCTGCGATCCGGGACGACGATGCTCCGCTTGATGTTGCGTCAGCACTCCCGGATCGCCTGGTCGAGCGAGTTCGAGCAGGCGGTGGCGGCGCTGGACGAGGAAGGCTGGCCCGCGCTCGCGGACTACTATCGCTATCTCGAGACCCATCGCCCCTTCCTTCGTTCGGGCTTCACCATCGACCGGAGCCTCGAGTATCCGGATCTCGTTCGCGACTTCCTGCGCCAGAAGCACGAGGCGGATGGGCGCCCGGAAGTCGCCATCACGATCCACAGCAAGTTCCATCGCTGCCCCGACCTGTGGCCGGACGCGCGCTACGTCCACCTGCTGCGCGATCCGCGGGACGTGGCCCGGTCGTGCGTCGTCCAGGGATGGGCGGGCAACACCTATCACGGGGTCGGGATCTGGCTGGAGGCGGAGCGGCGGTGGGACCGTCTCGTCGAACGGACGCGTCCGTCACAGCGCTACGAGCTGCGCTACGAGGACCTGGTCGAGGCGCCGGAGCGGGAGCTCGCGAGGCTCTGCGAGTTCCTCGGTCTGGAGTACGAGGAGGCCATGCTTCGCTACGACGAGGACTCGACCTACAGCCGGCCGGACCCGCGACTCGCCTCGCAGTGGAAGCAGCGGATGTCGCGCCGGGAGCTGGCTCGTCTGGAGGCGCGATGCGGCGCGCTGCTCGCCGACCGCGGCTACGCGCCGAGCGGGCCGGCGCCGCGCGGGCCGGGCGAGGTCGAGCGATTGGCGCTCTACGGCGACCACCGCGTTCGGCGCGCGCTCGGGGGGATTCGCCGCTACGGGCCCCGGCTGTGGATCGAGGCGAGGCTCGCCGGCCTCGTCGGGTCCGAGGGCTACCGCAAGGCCGTGAAGCTCCGCCAGAACGCGATCGATCTCGAGCATCTCAAGTAGATCGAAGCCCGAGCGCGAGGAACGGAGCGGAGAAGCGGAGGAGGCGTTGCCGCCTCCTCCGCTTCCGGGACCGTTCAGTCGAGCAGGACGGGCGGCGGCAGCGGATCCGCCGGCGGCGGAGGCGGCGGGGTGACGTAGATGCCGTCCATCGGCGTGCAGGGATCGCCATCGTAGAGCCGATGGGCGGGCTGCTTCTGCAGGCCCGAGATGGGCAGCGAATCCACGTCCGCTCCCATCAGCGGCCAGACGGTGATCTCCTTGCACCATCCGTCCGGGCGCGCGTCGGGATCGTTCCATTCGGTGACGAGGCTGTAGGGGTACTGGTCGCCGCTCCACTGGGTCGGCGGCGCCGTCGTCTGATAGTTCTCGACGGCGTTCGACCCCATGCTCGAGTGGAAGGCCGGACCGAAGGCGCAGCTGTCCCCGGTATTTCCGCTGCTCGAGCAGCAGAGGTAGGGGTCGTCGGTGTTCCGACACTGCTTGTAGCTCTTCTGGTCGTAGCCGACGTTCCGCTCGGCCCAGGGGTCGGTGTAGAGCTTCCCCGGCCGCGCTGTTGCCGGCCTTGAAGTTCCAGTGGCCGCAGAGCCCGTCCTGGTAGGAGGCCCCCTCGGCCGGCGTCGCCTTGCAGAACTTCGGCTGGTAGTAGGCGGGCATGAAGTTCAGGAGCAGGTTGGGCTGATAGGCGATGAGGTCCGTGTAGTCGTCCATGTGGGAACGAATGGAGTAGGGCTTGACGCCGGTCACCCGGGTGTCCACGCCGCGGTTCCGGAAGAACGTATTGCGCTCTCCCTGGGGACCCCAGTGGTTGTCCATGTCGATGTTGCAGCCCGTGTCGGCGACGTTGCCCTCCACGAGGTTCTCCGAGGGATACTCGCCGTGGAAGAAGATCAGGCGCTGGTGCCCGTTGCAGTCCTTCCCGTAGTTGTACGTGAGGAGATTGCCGATGGCCCCCGCCTGGATCGTGATGGCCTTGCTCACGTTGGTGAAGCGGTTGTCGTGGACCTGGTTGTCCGACGCCCCGAACACGAGGTTGACCGGATAGGACGAGAATCCCTGATCGCCCGTCGTGTCGTGCATGTAGCTGTGCGCGACCAGGTTTCGTGCCGCCGAGCTCTCGATGCGGACCGCGATGTGCGGGAAAGGGCCGGCCTCCATGCCGACGAACCAGTTGTTGACGGCGTTCCGCCAGCAGACCAGATGGTTTCCGCCGTCGTTCCCCTCGCTGACGATCTTGAAGCTCTCCAGTCCCGACCCCTGCACGGGATTGATCTTGCGAACGAAGCGCCCTCCCTGGGAGGTGTAGTCGAGGCGAAGGGGCCGATCGAGGGTGATCGTCTGGGGCGAGGCGTTGGCGCGGACGGATTCGACGCGGGCCGTGTACTCGAAGTGATGGTCGATGTCCGGCTGCGAAGTCCTGGGCACGAGGTTGGGATCGAAGTTCATGTGGACCGTGACCCAGTCGCCCGGGGCGAAGATTCCCGCATTGGCGACCTGGAGCTCGCGGGTGCCTCGCGTGTATCCCCCCGTCCAGTCCGTGGTGGCGCCGGTCGTTCCGGTGAAGTTGATCCAGCTCCGCGACTTGCAGGAGTTCGCCATGTAGTTCGCCTGTCCCTCGAAGTGGAAGAGGGAGGCGGGGCCGACGCCGCGGAGGACGACGCCCGATCGCATCACGAGACCCTGGTCGTTGGTGAGGTCGAGCTGGCCGGCGGGGAGCAGGAGGACGGTGTTGGATCCGGCCACGGCATCGATCATGCACTGGAGCGCCGAAGCATCGCTTCCGCCGCCCAGGGTGGCCTTGGAGCAGGAGGCGCCGAAGTCCGAGTTCAGCTTGGAGACGTCGCTGACGACGTTGTAGACGCTCCAGCCGCTCGTGTCCGTTCGGGGCACGGCGTTCCATTCGGGCACCCGGTCGGCGGGAATCGTGAGGTCACCGAGGCTTGCCTGGTCCCGCGCGATGGCAGGGGAGCCGAGGGAAGCGATCACCAGCACGTAAAAGAAGAGGGGGACGAGTCTCCAGATCATCGGTCATCTCCACTCGCTGACTGGCCATGAGGCGAAAGCGCAATCGGTCGAATCTCGATCGGGACCCGCGAATGCTGCTGCCCGACCCTACGGGCTTCGAGTCCAGTCTTCGGATTCGGGCCGGGGCGAGGTTGTGATCGTTCGTACAGAATCGGGAAAATAGTACCGTGCACCGTTCCGGCGGCGGGGGGCGCCGGAAGGATCCCCGGGCTCGGGCGAATGTCAATTCGTCCCCGCGTGCGGGATCGTGCTCGTCGTGGCCCTGCGATTCCGATCCGACAGGAACCTTTCACACTCGAGCGACCGCAGCGAAGAGATCGCGTCCAACGATCGGCCCGCGCGGCCATTCGAGCAGCGGCGTGCCACGAAGGCGCGGGCGGCCGAGGGCCGAGGGCGGAGGGCGACTCGACGGAGACCCCAGGGGGGGGCAAGGGCGCGCGCTGCCTTGCGCGCTGCAGGCGTCCGAGACGGACCGACGCGCTGCTACTCTCGAAAACACGTCTGGCCGAAGGGGAATCGAGCCCGGCACCACCGATCTGGAAGGCGGATTCCTTGCCCAACGCGATGGCCAATCTCGCTCTGCTGCTCTGGGCGCCGGTGACGATCCTGCTCTTCCTCACCCTCCGGCCCAGCCTGGCGGCGGGTGCGGCGCTCCTCGGCTCCGCCATCCTGCTGCCCACCGGCATCGGTCCGGACCCGCCGGGGATGCCTCCGCTGACCCGCGAGCGGCTCGCGTCCCTGCTGGCGCTCGTCGCGGTGCTGGCCCTCCGTCGGCCCGCCCTGGTGAAGGGGCTGCGCAGGAATCCCCGGCTCTCCATGCTGGCCGCGGCGATCTTCGTCATCCCCTACCTGACCGCGCTGGTCAACCGGGACGCCTTCGGTCAGCTGCCGGCCATGAAGCTCTACGACGCGCTGATCATCAGCCAGGTCCGCGCGACCACATTCTGCATCCCCTTCCTGCTGGGGCTCGCACTCGTGCGTCGCCGCGAGGACGTGCGGAAGCTCCTCCTGCTCATCTGCATCGCCGGTCTGGGCTACAGCCTCCTCGCCCTGTGGGAGGTCCGCATGAGCCCGAGGCTCCACGAGATGCTCTACGGATACGCGGCCCACCGGTCCTGGAGCCAGGCGAAGCGCTTCGGCGGCTGGCGTCCCATGGTCTTCATGGATCACGGTCTCGCGCTGGGGCGATTCATGCTCAGCGTGCTGCTGGCCGCCGCGGTCCTCTATCGCACGCGGACGAAGATCCTCGGGTTCCGGCTCACCCCCGCCGTGGGATACCTCTCCGTCGTCCTGGTGCTCTGCAAGAGCCTGGGAAGCATCGTCTACGGCGTCTTCCTCCTTCCCGTCGTGCTCTTCACCGGCGCGAGACGGCAGGCGCTCGTCGTCCTCTTCCTCGGGGTCGTCGTGCTCACCTATCCCGTGACCCGGGCGCTCGGAATCTTCCCGACGGACACGCTCGTCTCCCTCGCTTCGGACATCGACGCGACGCGCGCCGCGTCCCTGGGCTATCGCTTCTACAACGAGGATCTCCTTCTCGACCACGCCCTGGAGAGGCCGATCCTCGGCTGGGGCGGCTGGAACCGCAACCGGGTCTTCGACGAGAGGACGGGCAAAGACCTGAGCACGACCGACGGCTACTGGATCATCATCTTCGGCAAGGAGGGGCTGGCGGGCTTCATCACGCACTTCGGTCTCTTGACGCTTCCGGCGCTCCTGGTCGCTCGGCGCTACCGGTCGATCCGGGGCAAGACGGCTCGTCTAGAGATGGTCGGCCTGGCGATGATCGTGATCGTGAATGCCGTCGATCTGATCCCGAATGCGTTCCTGATGAACTTCATGATCTTCTCCTCGGGTGCGCTCGCAGGCGCCCTGCCGGCCTACGTGTCGGCGAGGGAGCCGGCGCGGGCCGGGCCGGTGCGGCCCGACCGCCGGGCGCCGGACTCCGTGCCCGTGCCCGCGTCCGATCTCGGCCCGCCTCGCCTGGCCTCACTCCTAGGCTCCGGGCGGGCTCGGGGCCGGGACGGCTCGCGCTGAGCCGCGTGCCGTCCACGGCCGCGTGACGCCGATGTCGGACCATCGTTCTCAGGAGGATCTCGCGACTTGAGCGCTCGGGAAGCCGGAACGGTGCGGCTCGTCGTGATCAGTCCCTGCCGGGACGAGGAGGTGCATCTCGAGGCCACCATCCGCACGATGGCGGCGCAGACGCGACCCCCGGATCTCTGGGTGATCGTGGACGACGGGTCGACCGACCGGACCCCGGAGATCCTGGAGCAGGCGGCTCGCGACCATCCCTTCATCCGCGTGGTGCGTCGCGAGGATCGCGGCGAGCGGAAGGTGGGCCCAGGGGTGATCGACGCCTTCTATGCCGGAGCGGACTCCATCGATCTGGATGCCTTCGACTTCGTCTGCAAGCTCGACTGCGACCTGGAGCTGCCCCCGCGCTATTTCGAGCTCGCGCTCGCCGAGATGGCGGGAGACCCGTGCCTCGGTACCTACTCGGGGAAGGTCTACATCCGTCACCCGGACGGGCGGATGAGTCCCGAGAAGCGGGGCGACGAGAACTCCGTGGGGCCGGCAAAGCTCTATCGTACGGCGTGCTTCCGGGAGATCGGAGGCTTTGCCCGAGCGGTCGGCTGGGACGGGATCGACGGTCACCTCTGTCGGGTAAAGGGCTGGATCGCCGCGTCCGAGGACCGGCCGGAGCTCCGGCTCCTCCACCGTCGCGAGGTGGGATCCAGCGAGCAGAACGTCTATCGCGGTCGCATCCGAGCAGGAACGGGGCGCTGGTTCATCGGCTCCTCGCTGGCCTTCGTGCTCGCCACGACCGTCTACCGTTCGGCGCAGTCGCCCGTGCTGGTGGGCGCCCTACTGACGCTCTACGGCTATCTTCGCTCCATGTGGCGCGGGGAGCCCCGCATGGGCGACGAGGCCTACCGGCGCTATCTCCGGCGGTACGAGTGGCGAGTCCTGCTGCGGGGAAAGCGGCGCGTCCTCGCCGAGGAGAACGAGCGCATCCGCAGGCGCCGGAGCGAGCCCGCGTCCCGTCTGGAGGCGCCGGCTCGGGGGGCCGGAACGGCGGGCTGAGGGCGCTCTTTTCGCCGGGGCGAGGGCGCTTCAGCGCGCCCCGCGCGCGGAGAGATGCTCGCCGTCGCACTGGGGCCAGGCGCCGCCGGGGCCGGTGCCCTCCGAGACGATCACCCGCGCCAGGTTCTCGCCCACGATCCGATGGGCCTTCGCACCCCAGCTGTGTCCTTCCGGCGAGCCGTAGTCGCTCACGCCCTCGAACCAGCCCTCGACCTCCACGTAGTGCAGGCGTCCGGCCCGGTCGAGCTCGCCGACCCGCTGCGCGATGGCCGGGAAGCGATCGAGCGCCCCGTTCACCGCGATCAGGATCAGGTCGACCTGCCGCTCCTGCAGGTCGTCTGCGAACGCCTCGAGCAGATCGATGTAGAGCGACTCTCCCGGCTGCGGCGCGGCCGAGGCCTTCGCGGTCGTCTCCACCGGCGTCGCGACGACGGCCTCCTCCGAGTCGGCGAGTCGTCGGCTCCGCACCGTCCGATAGGCGAAGTTGCGGGCGAGGTTGTAGACCTGGCTGTACTGGATCACGGAGTCGGAGAGCATCTGCTTGAGCCAGCCGACGCGGTGGGAGGTGGGCCGGAAGCGGAAGCGCCCGTCCTCGACGCGGGTGATCCGGTCCTCCAGGTCGTCGGAAGGGTCGTTGTGGAAGAACTGGAGGACGACCACCCGGGGCCGGTAGAGCACACCGAACTCGTAGAAGCGACGGATCTCGTGGGACAGGCCGTAGCCTCCGACGCCGAGATTGACGACGTCGAAGCAGTCCCCGAGCTCGTGGGACAGGACGGCGGAGTAGACCTCGTCGTCGCCGACGCCCACTCCCATGCTGTAGGAGTCCCCGAGCACGACGACGTTGGTGCGGTCGTAGCTGTTGGAGATGGGGATCGCGGGCCCGCGATAGCCGTACTCGTTGATGGTGTAGCGGAACTCCCATTCGCCGGGCCGCGCGGCGGTCATGACGGTGCTGGGAGGCAGGCCGTGCCCGTAGAGGGGCGAGTACTGGTACCGGGGCATCATGTAGGGCTGGGGGTTCGCGAATCGGACCAGCAGCTCTCCCAGCACGAGCACCACCCCGACGACGAGAAGGAACGCGACGCCGGCGAAGATCCGGGTCTTCCGGATGCGGAGCTGGTAGAACGCGTCGCCGGCCATGGGCGTCCTCGTCTCGCGCCGGCTCACGCCGGTCGGGGACCGTATCCGTCCGGGTGCTCCCGATGCCACTTCCAGGCGGTCGCGATGGTGTCCTCGATCGCCGTGTACCGCGGCTTCCAGCCCAGCTGGCTCATGAGCTTCGTCGGATCGGCGACCAGGGCCGGCGGGTCGCCGGGCCGGCGGCCCACGACCTCGAACGGGATGTCCTTCCCGGCCACCGACTTGCAGGCGTCGAGGATCTCGAGGACCGAGCATCCGGTGCCGGTCCCGATGTTGAACACTTCGGCGGTGGTGGGGGTGGTGCTCTCGATGGCGAGGAGGTGCGCCGACGCGAGGTCGTCGATGTGCACGTAGTCGCGGAGGCAGGTCCCGTCGGGCGTGTCGTAGTCGTTTCCGTAGACGAGGAGCTTCTCCCGCCGTCCGAGCGGCACCTGGAGGGCGATCGGGATCAGATGCGTCTCGGGGTCGTGGTACTCGCCGAATCGACCGTCGGGCGACGCGCCGGACGCGTTGAAGTAGCGGAGCAGGGTGAAACCGAGCCCGTAGGCGTGCGCGAAGTCCCGGATCATCCATTCGACCGTGAGCTTGGTCCGGGCGTAGGGAGAGAAGGGCGCCTGGGGGGTGCTCTCGCTCATGGGACAGACGGGCGACATGCCGTAGGTGGCGCAGGTGCTCGAGAAGAGCATCCGGTCCACGCCCCCTTCCCGCATCGCGCGCAGCAGGCTGAGGGTCCCCCCGATGTTGTTGGAGTAGTGGTAGTCGGGGTTCTCGACGGATTCCCCGACGTTGGTCGCCGCCGCGAAGTGCATGACGGCGTCGACGGCGAAGTCCCGGATCGTCTGGACGAGCCGGACGGTGTCCGCGATGTCGCCCCGGATCATCGGTGCGCCGTCGACCGCGTCGGGATGGCCCTCGGCGAAGTTGTCGTAGGCGACCACCTCGTGCCCGGCCTCCCGGGCGTAGCGGAGACAGGCACTGCCCACGTAGCCGGCGCCTCCGGTGATCAGAATCTTCATCCTCGTTCTCCCGTGTCGCTTTCGACGATCAGCCGCGCGGCGCTCCGGAGATCGTCGGTGAGGTGGTCGTAGGTCTCCCGCCGGTCCGCGTATCGCGTCCCGTATCCCGAGCGGACCAGGATGCTGGCACGGCAGCCCGCGTTGCGCCCCGCCAGCACGTCGCCGACGCTGTCGCCGATCATCCAGCTGGCGGACAGGTCGATCGAGTGGTCGCGTGCCGCGCGCAGGAGCATGCCGGGTCCCGGCTTGCGGTCGGGGCTCTCGACCCGGGTTCGGTCGTCCTGGGTGGGGGCGTCGGGGCAGAAGTAGATCGCGTCCAGGCGCGCGCCGCGCTCGGCGAGCCGGGCGTTCATGACCTCGTGGACCCTCTGCAGGCCGGGAACGCCGAGCATGCCGCGCCCGATCACCGACTGGTTCGTCACCACGACGCAGAGGTAGCCGGCTTCCCGGAGCGCGACGATCCCCTCGGCGGCGCCCTCGATGAGGGCGACGTCCGCGGGGTCGACCAGGTGATGCACCTGCTCGATGATGGTCCCGTCCCGGTCGAGGAAGACCGCGCGCTTCACGGGTGACTCCCGAAGAGCGAGGGCGCCTCGCGCCGGGCGCGCTCCAGGGCCTCGAGGTTGCCGATGTCGAGGTGGAAGCCCTCGAACGCGTAGCCCCGCATGCGGCCGACCAGACGCGGCAGCACGTCGAATCCGATGTCGAAGGCGCCCATGGCGGCGATCTCGGCGTAGAGCGCTCCGTCCACCACGTAGACCCCGGCGTTCGCCAGGTCGCTCGCGGGCGCCTCGGGCTTCTCGGTGAACTCCACGATCCGGCCCGCGTCGTCCAGCGTGGCGATGCCGCACTCGCGCGGGCGGCTCGTGTGGAAGAGCAGCATGGAGCAGGGGTCCTCG
The DNA here is from genome assembly GCA_963822965.1 of uncultured delta proteobacterium. GTDB lineage: Bacteria > Myxococcota_A > UBA9160 > UBA9160 > UBA4427 > JAJDAN01. Next base: position 193,252 of record CAWGJT010000012.1, on the reverse strand, counting down.
TGGGAGAGGTGGAACGCCACCAGGGCGCCGAGGTCCACCGTCGAGAGGTTGTCCGCGTAGACGATCAGGCAGAGCTCGTCCTTCGACACGAAGGACGCGTTGTGGCCAATCGTTCCGGCCGAGCCGAGGAGCTCGGGCTCGTAGCTCTCGTGGATCGCGAAGGGCCGCTTCTCCCGCGCGTGCGCCAGGAAGGAGCGGACGGGCTCGGGAAGGTGGTGGGTGTTGACCAGGACGTCGGTGACGGCACAGGCCTCGAGGGCGTCGAGCCAGTAGTCCAGCAGCGGCCGTCCGTCGATCTCGACCAGGCACTTGGGAATCCGGTCGGTGAGCGGTGCGAGCCGCGTGCCCCGGCCCGCCGCGAGCACCAGCGCCTTTCGATCCGGCGTGCGATCGCTCATCCGGATTCAGCTCGCGACGTCGCGCACGACGCCGAGCTTCTCCATCTCGCGGTTGCAGTAGTCGAGGATGTCGTCCCGGACGTCGCAGTCCTCCAGCCACGCGCGGTACTCCCGGACGCTGTCGCGCACAGACCGGGTGGGCGACCAGCCGAGCGCCTTCAGCTTCGTGATGTCGGAGCAGATGTGCCGGGTGTCGCCGAAGCGATACTTGCCGCTCGGCGCGGGCTCGAAGTCGGGAGCCTCGAAGACCTCGGAGACCACCCGGGCGAACTCCGCGACCTCGACGGGTCGGTCGCCTCCCACGTTGAACATCTCGTAGTCGGCTCGCGGGTCGTCGAGCACCAGCAGGTTCGCGTCGACGACGTCCCGGATGTTCACGAAGTCGCGCACCTGTCTCCCATCCTCGTAGATCACCGGCGTCCGACCCAGGTGGAAGCTCAGGCAGAAGACCCGGCAGGCTCCGCTGTACGCGTTGTAGAAGCTCTGGCGCGGCCCCTGGACGATCGAGTAGCGCAGCGCGACCGACGGGATCTTGCAGCGCCGACCGAGATTGAGGGCGATCTGCTCCTCGGCGATCTTGCTCATGCCGTACGGGTTCTGCGGATTCGCGACGGTCTCGGGCGTCGGAACCCACCGCAGCGGGCCCCGCTCGCCGGCCTCCGCTCGCGGCTGGATCTCCCAGAGGCCCTGGGCGAGCTGCTCGTTCGTGCGCAGACCGGGCAGGACGAGCTCGTCTCGCGCGTCCCGGTACGCGCCTTCGCCGAGGGTCGCCTGGGAGCTGGCCACGATGACCTTCCGCACGGGGAGGTTCTCCCGCGCGATCAGCTCGTAGATCAGCGCGGTGGACGTGGCGTTCACGTCGAAGAAGCGGCTGAAGACCGGCAGGTAGTCCTGGTAGGCCGCGAAGTGATAGATCGCGTCACAGCCCCGGATCGCGTCGAGGAGGACCTTCTCGTCCCGGACGTCTCCGACGACCAGCTCGATCTCCGGGTCGAGATAGGCGGGCCTGCGGCCGCCGGGATGCACGGGCTCCTCGAGGCTGTCCAGGACGCGAACCCGATCGCCTCGACGTAGCAGCGCGTCCGCCGTGTGGGATCCGATGAAGCCGGCGCCGCCGGTAATCAGGACTTGCATGCCGAGATGGTCCCCCCGGCCTCCCGTCGCGGAGAGGCCTTCGCGTCAGAATCCGTAGCGATCGCTGATGAAGATGATCCGTGTTCCGCGTCGGTCGACCTTGAAGGGCAGCTCGCGCGGCCTCGCCAGCGCCTCGCGGATGGCCTCGTGGCGTTCGGGGGGTGCCATCAGCAGCAGGAAGCCACCTCCGCCCGCCCCGAGGAGCTTGCCGCCGAGTGCGCCGGCCGCGCGTGCCTTCTCGTACCAGGCGTCCACGGCCTCGTTGGAGATGCCGAATCCGAGCGAGCGCTTCAACAGCCAGCCCTGGTGCAGCAGACGTGCGAACTCGCCGAGATCGCCCTCGTCGGTGAGGGCGATCCGCATCTCGTTGGCCAGGTCGCGCATGTCCCGGAGCACGCTCATCCGGTCGCCCGTGCCGGCGCTCTGCTTCGCGAGGATGTCGTCGGCGTTGCGCTGTCCCTGAGTGTAGAGAAGGAGGACGTGCTTCTCGAGCTCGTTGAGGGTGGCCGGGCGGTGCGGCACCGGGTCGACGTCCACGGAATGGTCCGAATGGAAGGTGATGTAGTTGAGGCCCCCGAACGCGGCGGCGTACTGGTCCTGGCGCCCGATGGGCTTGCGGAGGATGTCGATCTCGATGCGGCAGGCTTCCTCGGCCAGGTGGGACGGGCTCGCCGTCCTGCCGCGATAGGCGTGGAGCGCATTCAGCAGACCCACGGTCAGGCTGCTGCTCGACCCCATGCCCGTGCCCGCCGGGACGTCGCCGATCGTCGTGATCTCCATGTGCTTGCCGAGCCCCGTCAGCCGGAGGGCCTCGCGGGCGATGGTGTGCTTGATGTCTTCGATGGAGTCGCAGATCTCGGTCTCGGTGTAGGCGACGCGCGTGCTGGGAGCGAAGCGTGGGCTCACCGTGACGTACATGTGCTGCTGGATGGCGACGGACAGGACCGCGCCCGGCTCCTTCTCGTAGAACGCGGGCAGGTCGGTCCCGCCGCCCGCGAAGCTCACGCGATAGGGGGTCTGGGAGATGATCATGCGCGCTCCAGGGCGGACCGGTAGTAGTCGATGAGGGGCTCGAGGCAGTTGCGGAGGTCGAAGCCGCGGGTCACGTGCTCGCGGCCCTTCTCCGCCAGGCGGGCGGCGAGCGCCGGCTCGTCGTGGAGCCGGTGGAGGCAGTCCGCGAGGCCCCGCGCGTCGTTGGGCTCCGCCAGCAGGCCGGTCGACTCGTGGATCACGAGGTCGGGGATCCCCACGAGGCGAGTGGACACGACCGGCAGGCCGCAGGCCATCGCTTCCATCAGCATCTGCGGCAGGCCGTCGACGTCGTCGTCCGACGCCCAGACGCAGGGCAGGCAGTAGACGTCCGCCGAGTGCATGAGCTCGGGAATCTGCTCCTGCATCATGGCCTCCCCGGTCACGGTAATGCGATCCGCGAGGTCGGCCTCCCGGATGCGCCGGCGCAGGGCCTCTTGCAGCGGCCCGCTGCCGGCGATCGTGCAGCGCACCGGCAGCCCCCGGTCCACGAGGATGCGGCAGGCGTCGATGACGTACTCGAAGCCCTTCTTCTCGACGAGGCGGCCCGACGAGAGGATGTGGAACGTGCCGTCGTTCTCACGGGGCTTGGTCGGCAGGGAGAACTGCGCCGTATCGATGCCGCAATAGGCGAGACGGAGCTGCTCCGGACGGGCGCCGTGCTCGAGGTAGAAGGAGCGATGGAACTCGGAGATGCAGACGATGTTGTCGGCGCGGCGGATCTTGTCGTGCAGGGCGACCCGTCCGCGAAACAGGTCCGCGGCGTGGCCCGTGAAGCTGAAGGGACGGTCGAGGAGCCAGGCGCCGTACATCGCCACGGTGCCGCCCGAGTTCACCCACTGGGAATGGACGACCGTCACGTCCTGGTCGCGCTGGGCGCGGGCCCAGTCGCAGGCCACCACGAAGTGCCAGAAGACCTTCACGCGGAGCCAGAGGCTCTCGCGTTTCCCGAACAGCGCGTTTCCGAGGGCGCTCCAGAAGTGCCTGCGGAAGAGAAGCGGCGCGGCTACGAGGGAGACGACGATTCGAAGCGGCGAGACGGGGTAGACGTGGCGGGTGGCGCGGGCCAGGTCGCGGATTTCGGGGGCCAGGAAGTAGCTCGACTCCGGGCGCATGAGGGAATGCAGGCGGAACGGAATGCCCTCGCGCTGGAGGACGCGCAGCTCGTTGCCGACCCACGCGTTTCCGATGCCGTTGGTGGTCATGTAGTGGATCATGCGCGGGGGTCCTTCGCGGAGCGGGAAGGGAACGGGGCCTTTCCGGACGATCGGGGATTCAGCGTTTTCCCTTGGGGGGGCTCCAGGATCCTCGAAGGTTGCAGCCATGGGCGCGGGGCCGGGCGCTCCGCCTCCTTTGAGTCGCCACCGGATCCCGATAGGTGTCGGATTCTTGCCGCCCTGCTGCGCAGACAGCCGCGCAGAGGGCGACGTCCGGGGCGAGGGGCCACCATGGTTCGCGTCCGTTTGCAGGGGCCGATCGGAACCTCCGTTCTCGGATGTCGCACGTACGAGCTTGAGATTGGTGCTAGGCGTGCCGATGGGTGGGACGAGCGCGTGCGCCCGGGGCAGGCATGGATCCGAGGCCGAGCGGGGCGCGCTCGGCCGATGACGGTTTCCTGGGGTTCCATCGGCGTGTCGCAGTCGTAGGATATCATCTTGCCGATGGGATACACCCGCGCGGCATCCGAGGCCGCACGGCGTTCGTCCGAGCGCGCCCACGCCGGAGTCGCGAGGACGAGGAAGGCTCCCGTGGAAGTCCCCCGGTAAGCGGAGAGGTTTCGAAGAGGTTGAAGATGGACGACTTCCAGAGCTTCGTGACGGGCTACTACGAGAAGTTCGCCGCCATGCTGCGCAGCTTCGACAAGAGCGAGCTGGGCGACATCCTCCAGATCCTGCTGGGGGTCGCGGAGCGGGACGGGACGCTCTGGGTCGCGGGGAACGGGGGCAGCGCGGCCATCTCGGATCACACCGTGTGCGATGTCAGCAAGGGGACGCACGTCGGCTCGCATCCTCCGATCCGATCGGTCTCGCTGGCTTCGAACGGCCCGATGCTGACGGCGATCGGGAACGACATCGGCTACGACCAGGTCTTCCGCAAGCAGCTCGAGTACTACCTCAAGGACGGAGACGCCGTCCTGCTCGTCAGCTCGAGCGGCAACTCCCCCAACGTGGTCGAGGCGTGCCGCTACGCGCAGCAGCGCCGGGTTCCCACCATCGCCTTCGTGGGCTTCAAGGGAGGCGAGCTGAAGCGGCTCGCCGACCACGTGGTCCACGTCGAGATCGACAACTACGGGATCGCGGAGGACACGCACCAGAGCCTGATCCACGTCCTGACCCAGTACATCTCCGCCCTGCGCAAGCAGAGTGCTTCGTAGCGGCCGGCGTCGAGTGCTCGTCGATCGGCCTGCGAGAGGGCCCGGCCGTTGATGCGTCTGGCGGTCGTCATCGTCAACTACCGCACGCCCGATCTCGTGATCGACGCCCTGGCTTCGCTCGAGGCGGAGCTGGACCCGGGTCGCGACGTGGCGGTGGTGGTCGACAACGACTCGGGAGACGGCTCGGCGGACGCGATCGAGCGCGCCGTCGAGGACCGCAAGTGGCAGGCCTGGGCGAGGCTGGTGCGGTCCCCGGTGAACGGGGGCTTCTCGGCGGGCAACAACGCGGGGATCGCAGCCGTCGCGGCCGAGCTGTATCTGCTCCTCAACAGCGACGCCTGGGTCCGCCCCGGCGCGATCGGGCGGCTGCTCGACCACGCGAGCCGCGAGCCGCAGGCGGGTCTGCTGAGCCCGCGGCTGGAGTGGCCGGACGGCGAGCCCCAGATCAGCTGCTTCCGGTGGCACACGCCCGTCACGGAGCTGATCCTCGCGGCGGGGACCGGTCCCGTCACGCGTCTCTTTCGCCGCCACGAGGTTCCGCAGCCGGTGCAGCCGGGGCCCTCGTGGCCCGAGTGGACGAGCTTCGCGTGCGTGCTGATCCGGCGGAAGGTCCTCGAGGCGATCGGGCCCATGGACGAGGGCTACTTCATGTACTTCGACGACGTCGACTACTGCCGCCGTGCGCGTGCGGAGGGCTGGCGCGTCCTGAACTGTCCCGACGCCCGGGTGGTCCATCTTCGCGGGGGGACCTCGCCGGTGAAGTCCGCCGCGGCGGTCCGCAAGCGCCTTCCTGCGTACTACTACGCGTCGCGCGCGCGCTACTACGCGAAGTTCTACGGGCTGCCGGGGCTCTGGGCCGCGAACCTGCTCTGGGGGCTGGGACGCGCCATCGCCGGGCTTCGCGAGCTCGTCGGACACAAGCAGCCCCACGCCGCCGAGGCGGCCTGGCGCGACATCTGGATCGGCTCGACGTCACGCGCCGGGGAAGAGCCTTCACGCGCCGGGGAAGAGCCTTCGCGCGCCCGGAAAGAGCCGTCGGGCACGGAGCCTTCGCGATGAGCAGCCGCCCGGACTTCCTGGTGATTGGCGCGATGAAGTGCGCGACCAGCACGCTCCACGACCAGCTCGCCGCGCAGCCCGGGATCTTCATGAGCGATCCCAAGGAGCCCAACTTCTTCAGCGACGAAGACCGGTGGAGCCGGGGCTGGGAGTGGTACGAGGGGCTCTTCGCAGCCGGACAGGGGGCGGTCCTGCGGGGCGAGTCGAGCACCCACTACACGAAGCTTCCCACCCATCCGCAGACCGTCGCGCGCATCCGGAGCGGTCTGCCCGACGCCCGTTTCGTGTACGTGATGCGCGATCCGGTCGAGCGTCTCGTCTCCCAGTTCATCCACGAATGGACGGAGCGAACCGTGAGCGGCTCGCTGGACGCGTCCGTCGACCTCTACCCGCGGCTCGTCGCCTACAGCCGCTATGCCATGCAGCTCCGGCCCTACCTGGAGACCTTCGGGCCGGAACGCGTGCTGCCCGTCTTCTTCGAGAGGCTCCGGAGCGAGCCGCAGCTCGAGCTGGAGCGGATCGTCCGCTTCCTCGGCTTCGAGGGAGAGGTGACGTGGCAATCCGACCGGGGCGCGAAGAACGCGTCACGCGAGCGGTTGCGGCGCAGTCCCTGGCGCGACTTCCTGGTGGATCAGCCGCTCCTGGCCCGATTGCGGCGGCGATTCGTACCCGCCTCCCTCCGCGAGCGGGTCAAGGACCTCTGGCGGACCCGGGAGCGCCCGACCTTCTCGCCGGCGGTGCGGGAGCGCGTCGAACGGGAGCTGGATCGGGACCTGGCGGAGCTCTCGCAGTGGCTCGGGCTGGAGCTGACCTGTGCGGACTTCGCCGAGCGGGCGAAGACGGCGGTGCCCCGATGGACGAGCGCGGCGCCCCGGGCGGTCTCCCCGTGAGCGTCTCGGGATCGCGGGCCGCCGTGGTGATCGGGCGCAACGAGGGGAAGAACCTCGAGCGCTGCGTCGAATCCCTGCGCGGGCACTTCGATCCGATCGTCTACGTCGACTCCGGCTCGACCGACGGAAGCCTCGCGCTCGTGAGAGGGCTCGGCCTCGAGGCGGTCGAGCTCGACATGAGCATGCCCTTCAGCGCCGGCCGGGCCCGGAACGCGGGCTTCGAGCGGGTCCGGCAGGTCCGCCCGGAGACGCAGCTGGTGCAGTTCGTCGACGGAGACTGCGAGCTGCGGGAAGAGTGGCCGGAGCGGGCCGAGGAGACCCTCCGCGGCGATCCCGGGCTCGCCATCGTGTGTGGCCGCCGCCGGGAACGCGCGCCCGAGGCCACCCTCTACAACCGCTTGTGCGATCTCGAGTGGGACTCCCCGGTCGGCTCCGTGCGGGCCTGCGGAGGGGACTTCCTGGCGCGAAGCGCCGCGTTCGGAGAGGTGGGCGGCTTCGATCCCGGTTTCGTGGCGGGCGAGGAGCCCGAGCTCTGCCTGCGGCTGCGCCGGCGCGGCTGGCGGATCGAGCGACTTCCCGTCGAGATGACGCTGCACGACGCCCGTATGAGCCGGATCGGGCAGTGGTGGCGCCGCGCGCAGCGCGCCGGTCACGCCTACGCGCAGACCGCCTGGAAGCACAGGGCCCTGAAGGATCCCGAGCTGCGTCGTCCCGTGCGCTCGATGCTCGTCTGGGGTGGGCTCCTGCCCGTGCTGGCGCTGTCGCTGGCGCCCGTGACCGCGGGCGCCAGCCTGCTCCTCCTCGGTCTGTATCCGCTGCAGGTGGCTCGCATCTTTCGCGCCCAGCAGGCGAGGGGACGGCCGGGCAGGGACGCGCTCGCCTACGCGTTCTTCGTCGTGGCGGCGAAGCTCGCACAGCTGCACGGCTTGCTGCGGTTCGCGCGCGACCGGATCCTGAACCGGCCGGCCACGCTCATCGAGTACAAGGGGCCGGCCGGATCCGGCGTCGCGAACGCGGGGTCCGTCACCGGACGGGATTGAGGCGCAGAAATCCGCGATACGCGAAGGCGGCGCATCGTGGGGCGGGGGTGGATGCATGTTCGGGTTGGGATTGAAGGCCAAGGCGCGCGAGGCTGCACGCCGGGCGCGGGCCGTTCGCAGTCGCCTCCTGCGGCCCCGCTTGTTCGACGTCGGCACACGCGAGCGCTTCGGCGTGATCTTTCGGGAGCCCTCCGACATGTGCGTTCCCGATCGGGTGCTTCTCTACGCCCTCGTTCGCGGCCTCCGTCCCGGACGCGCGCTCGAGATCGGAGTGCGCTGGGGAGGATCGGCCCGGATCATCACGAACGCCATGGAGGATGCGGGGTGCGGTCGGCTCGTGGGCATCGACCCCGTTCCGGGCGCCTTCCGCGTGCGCGACGCGGAGCTCCATGGCCGCTACCAGCTGCTCGAGGGATACTCGCCGCAACGCATCCCGGACGCCGTCTCCGCGCTCGGGGGACCGCTGGACCTGGTGCTGATCGACGCCCTGCACACGCACGATGCGGTGCTCGCCGACCTCCAGGGCGTGCTGCCGCATCTGGCGAGCGGCGGACACGTTCTCATCCACGACGCCTTCCACTACGGAATCGGCCAGGCGGTCGACCAGGTGGTCCGGGAACAGGGCCTCCACGACTGCGGGGCCTTGTCCCGCCATCCCGCGCTCTCCCCGCCCGTGGCCTACCAGGGGCTGCGCGTGCTCCGCAAGGGAAGCTTCGACGGGACGCACCTCGTCGAGGAGGCCTACCGCGAACGAGGTCTGACGCCTCCGCCCCGCACTCCGGAGCTCTGGAACTTCGACAAGTACGCGAACCGCATCGGGCTCGGCGCTCCCCCGGAAGTGGTGCAGGCCTGGGCCGACCAGGACGACGACACCGCGGGCTCCGACTGACGCGCGCCGAGCCCGGAGCGGCGCTTCCAGACGGCCGAAGCCGCTTCTTCCAGACGGCCGGAAGACCGGCCCCTCCGACTACGCGGAGCGGGCGGCCGCCGGCGGGCCGGCGCTCGTTTCCGGCTCGTCCTCCTCGAGGGTCGGGAGGACGGGGCGCTGGAAGGCCCCGGCCGAAGGTCGCACGCCCAGGGTCCGCATCGCCGGCGGCTTCGTCTCCCGGGGCACCACGTTGGGGGCACCGCGCAGCATCGTGAGCCCGATCCCGCGAGCCACGCTCGAGGTGACCAGCAGGATCACGTAGGCGCCGGGGCCGCGGCCGGCGACGTCGAGGATCGCGCCGCCGATGGCGCCGCCCCCCACGATCGCCGTCGCATAGGCGAGGTTGTAGACCGACAGGATGCTCGTTCGCGCGTTCTGGGGAATGTGCTCGAAGAACGACAGCAACGTCGCCAGCTCGAAGGCCGCCCAGCTCACGCCGCTCAGCAGCTGGAGGGCGAAGAGCCAGGCGAAGTCGTGGGAGACGAGCCAGAGGCAGGGCAGCGGCACGATCCCGACGCTCCCCAGCCAGAGCAGGCGCCGGGTTCCGTAGCGGTGGGCGAAGCGGCCGATCATGGGGAGGGCGATGATGCGGGAGAGGAAGGCGCTGCCCGTGAGCACGGTGAAGCCCACGTAGTCGAGCCCGATGGGTCCCAGCATGTACGGCGTGAAGTAGGGCGCTGCCACCCAGACCCCGCCCTGGAAGACCAGCAGGTAGACGAGCAGGCGGCCGTGGCCGCCGCTGCGGACGTGCTCCCGGATCGCCCTGGGAGACACGCGCGTGTCTCCCAGGGGCACCGGGCGCGGCTCCCGCTGCCGCCCCAGGAGCCAGGCGGACAGGCTGCGGGCCAGCAGGGCGAGCCCGAACACGGCGGCGTAGACGCGCACGGGCTCGTCTGCGTGGGCGCCCCACTGGAGCAGGCCGCCCCCCGCCGCGAGCCCTCCCAGCAGGGCGACGTGGGACCAGCGGGCGCGCCGGGCGAAGTAGCGCGTGCGGATGGCCCGCGGCACCAGGGTGCCGGCCCAGGTGTTCCAGGCCGGGCTCGTCGCCATGCCCAGTCCCCAGTAGAGCGAGACGGTGAGATAGAGGAGCCCGACCGGCATGTCCTCTGCGACGGCCCCGGCCGCCAGCGGGACGAAGCTGGCGGCCTGGAGCAGCGCGCACATCACGACCCAGCGCTTGTGGGAGCCCAGCCAGACGACCGCGGAAGGCGTCACGAGCTGAAGTAGCGCGCCCACCAGCATCGGCACCGTCGCTACGAGGCCGGCAGCCACGTCTCCCAGGCCCAGGGCCAGAGCGAAGGCGGCGATGTACGACTCGCCCACACCCACCATGAAGCTGAACGCCAGACCGTCGCCGAGCATGGCGCGGAGGTCGGCGCGAATCGGGTCGTGGCGGTGGTTGGGAGCGGTCACGGGCGCCGGTCTCGGTACCCCGGCCGTGGCGGGCGAGTCAAGTGCGGCGGCGACGCCCGAGTCGAGTGCGGCGGCGGCCGGGTCGGGGCCGGCACCGGAACCCATCGGGGACCGGAAAGCGGCCGGTCCCCTTGCGTCGGGGGCTGGATGTCCTACTTAGCGCGTTAGCGCGCATTCTCCGTCGACGCAGCCGCCGCGCCCGAGGCCAGGTCGGCGCGGAGCCGGCATGCCGCGTCCTACTCCGAGACCCACTGCCGATGTCAAGCCGCGAGCCCGGTCGCCGAACCCTCGGCCCGGTCAACGACCTCGAACGACACCTCCCTCCCGAGTGGTGGCGCACGCTCTTCAACGCGCTCTACCTGAAGACGGACGGGGACGTCGTCGAGAACGCCGAGAACACCGCCGCCGAGGTCGATCTGCTCGTCGAGGCCGCCGGCCTGGAGCCGGACAACCGCATCCTCGACCTGTGCTGCGGTCAGGGGCGGCACGTGCTCGAGCTGGCGCGCCGGGGCTTCGGGCACGTGACGGGCCTCGATCGCTCCCGCACCCTGATCCGGCTCGCGCGCAGCCGCGCCCGCCAGGAGGGCCTCGAGGTCCGCTTCCACGAGGGCGACGCCCGCCGCTTCCGGCTCCCCCGGGCCTCCTTCGACTGCGTGGCGATCCTCGGCAACTCCTTCGGGTACTTCGAGCAGGACACGGACGACCTGTCGGTGCTGGCCGCCGCCGCCCGGGTGCTGCGGCCGAACGGAACCCTGGTGCTCGACCTCGCCGACGGCGAGTGGCAGCGGACCCACTTCGAGGCGCGCTCCTGGGAGTGGATCGACCAGGACCACTTCGTGTGTCGCGAGCGCTCCCTCGCGCGCGACGGTGAGCGGCTGATCTCGCGCGAGGTGATCGTGCACGCCGAGCGCGGCGTGATCGCCGACCAGTTCTACGCCGAGCGCCTCTACGACCCGCCGCGCATCGAGCGCCTGCTCCGGCGGGCCGGCTACGAGGACGTCGAGGTGCGGCCCGCCACCGAGACGCGCTCGGATCGCAACCAGGATCTGGGCATGATGGCCCACCGCATGGTGGTCCGGGCGCGCAGCCGGGACGCCGCCGCTCCCGCGCGACGGAAGATCCCGTTCCCCGAGGTCACGGTGCTGCTCGGCGATCCGTCGCTGCCCGACACCGTGAAGCGCGACGGACAGTTCAACCCCGAGGACATCGAGACCACCGAGCACCTCCACGCGGCGCTCGGCTCTCTCGAGGGCATCCGCTTCGAGTACGTGGACCGTCACGAGGGGCTGATCGATCGACTGGTCCAGAAGCCGCCGGCCTTCGTGCTGAACCTGTGCGACGAGGGCTACGCGAACGACGCCTTCCGCGAGCTGCACGTGCCGGCCCTGCTCGAGCTGCTCGGGGTGCCCTACACGGGTGCCGGCCCCCAGTGCCTCGGGCTCTGCTACGACAAGGCGATGGTCTCCGCGATCGCGCGTGCGTTCGACATCGCGGTCCCCGAGGAGACCTTCTTCGACGCTTCGGATCGCGGGGCCACGCTCCCCAGCGTGTTCCCGGCGCTCGTGAAGCCGGTCTTCGGGGACAGCAGCATCGCCATCACGAAGGATGCGGTGGTCGCCGACGCCGTGCAGCTCGTCGAGCGGGTCCACGCCGTGCGCGCCCAGCTCCCGGGCGTGCCGCTGCTGGTCCAGGAGTTCCTGACGGGGGCGGAATACACGGTGGGCGTGATCGGCAACCCCGGTCTCTCCCACGAGGTGCTGCCCATCCTCGAGGTGGACTACGGAAAGCTCGATCCGTCGCTGCCCCCGATCCTCTCCTACGAGTCCAAGTGGGAGCCGGATTCTCCGTACTGGTCTCAGATCCACTACTTCGAGAGCCGGGCGCCGGTGGACGTCCGCAACGCCATGATCGACGCCTCGCTCCTGCTCTTCCAGCGCCTCGGCTGCCGGGACTATGCGCGCTTCGACTTCCGCGCGGACGCCACCGGCCGGCCGAAGCTGCTCGAGGTCAACCCGAACCCGGGCTGGTGCTGGGACGGCAAGATGAACCTGATGGCCGAGATGGCGGGCTGGAGCTACGCGGAGATGCTGAAGAAGATCCTCGACGCCGCCCAGGAGCGGATCCTGGCGTCCGTCGAGGCCGGCCAGAGTCGTGCCGCGATCGCCTCGCGCGAAGCGTCGGGGGTCGCCGGAGGACGGAGTTGAGCGAGTCACTCCCCTCGTTGAGGCGCCGGCCTGCCCGCGACGGGCCGGGGCGGATTCCGGCGGCTCTGCTCGTGTGCGGGGTGCTCGCTTCCTGTGCCGGGCCCGCCCCCAAGGAGCCGCCGCCGCTCGCCCTGGTCGAGCAGGGCCGCGAGGTGTACGCGCAGAACTGCGCGTTGTGTCACGGCCCCGACGGGGCCGGAGACGGCGCCTGGCAGTCCGAGCTGATGACCCCCGCCGCGGACCTCACGCGCATCGCCGCTCGCCGGGACGGTCGCTTCCCAGCCGGGGAGGTGGCGCGGCTGATCGACGGACGGATTCCCGTGGAGGCTCATCTCCTTCCGGAGATGCCGGTCTGGGGCGACGTGATCAGCGTCGAGGTCTCCGATCCCGGCGCCCGCGAAGAGGTGACCCGCGGAAAGCTGTCCGCGCTGGTTGCCTTTCTGGCCTCCATCCAGACCCAGCCGGCATCCGGCTCCGGAGCCGCTTCGCCTTCGAATCCGCCTTCCGGCCCGTCTCCCCAGCTCCTCTCCCGGCTCGTCTTCTAGTTCGTCTTCGAAGTAGAATCGACCGAGCCGATCGCGCCCCGGGCTCGCCCTCCGCGCCGATTGTCCTGTATCTGCCCGTGTTTGAAGATTTTTTGTCCGGGGAGGCTCTCGCCCATTCGTGCGGAGGGCTGGATAAATTTGCTTCGTTCCCTATATTTCTTCCCTCTTGGAGGAGGTCCAGCGAACTTGAAGAGCGGCTCCGTCGAAACCTTCTACGCCATCGTCGAGAAGGGCGACGGACGGGAGTTCCGCGTCCGCTATCCGGACTTTCCGAGCCTCGTTGCGCGAGCCCGCACGATCGAGAAGAGCACCCGGCTGGCCGCCGGCGTCCTGCGTGACGAGGTCCGCCAGCGCATCGATTCCACCCGGGGCGTTCCCCGTCCCACCAGTCTGCAGGCCATCAAGGACGATCCCGCCAACCGCAGCTCCTTCGTGCTCAAGGTGCCCGTCAAGGTGCCGGACGTGCTGAAGACGCCCGGGAAGGGCGCGGACCGCCGGCGGACCGCGCCCGCCGATCGCCAGCAGAGCCGCGCGAAGCCAACGCGCACCCGCTCCTGAGGGAGCCGCCATGGGGCGCCTGGCGGGACCGCGCCTGCTGCGACTGCCACTCGATCTCGGACTCCTCGTCGCGTGCGCGTGGCTCGCGAGCCGGTCCGTGACCGCGGTGGCCGCGTACTCGTTGGCGCCGATACCCGCCGGGCTCGACCTCGCCACGCCGACGCCGGCCGCGCCGGCCGACCGATCGTGGAGCAGCCGCCGTGTCATCATCGATCGCAACCTGTTCGGGGCGGTGCTCGTGGACGCGACGCCTCCGCCCGTCGAGGAGGATCTCGAGCCCACCGAGCTGCCGCTCGGGCTGCTGGGAACCCTGAGCGCGTCCGACCCGACGGTCGCCCGCGCCGCCGTCTGGAACGCGGAGACGGGCGACTACCAGGTCGTGCGCGTGGGAGACCCGGTGCCCGGGGGCGGTGCCCGCGTGATCCGGATCGAGCGCACCCGGGTACTCCTGCGCCACGAGGGGCAGACCCGCGAGCTGGTGATGGACCCGGACGGCGAGTACCGGCCGCCCGACCGCCGGCCCACGCGGCGCCAGATCTGGGCCGCCCAGCGTGCCAAGCGGAAGGCCCGGCGACGCAGCGTGAGGCGCTGAGCGGGCACCGTCGCGGGGCGCCGCGTTCGTCCCGGCGTTACGATGCGGCGCCATGAGCTTCCTGCTCGAGGTCCTCGAGTTCCTGGTCGCCGCCATCGTGGTGGTGCCGATCTTCAAGAGGCTCGGGCTGTCGTCGGTGCTCGGCTATCTCGCCGCCGGCGTGCTGCTCGGTCGCCACGGGCTGGGTCTCGTCGCCGACGTGGACGAGGTGCTGCACTTCGCCGAGATCGGCGTCGTCTTCCTGCTCTTCATCATCGGCCTCGAGCTGCAGCCCCGCCGCCTCTGGGTGATGCGGCGCACGGTGCTCGGGCTGGGGCCGGCGCAGGTCGCCGCCAGCGCCGTGGTTCTCGCCGGTCTCGTTCGCGCGGGGCTCGGCGCCTCGTGGGCGTCGTCGTCCATCGTCGGGTTTGCGCTGGCGCTCTCGAGCACGGCCTTCGTCCTGCAGCTCCTTGGCGAGCAGAAGGAGCTGAATGCGCCCCACGGTCGGGCGGCCTTCGGGACGCTTCTCTTCCAGGACGTCGCCGTCATTCCGGTGATCGCCCTGCTGGACGTGGCCGGGGGCGGTGCGGCGTCCGAGCGCAGCGGGCTCGCGGTCGCAGGCGCTCTGGTCGCGGTGGTGCTGGGCGGGGTGGCGGCGCGATTCGCCCTGCGTCCCATCCTGCGCGTGGTCGCCTCGACGGCGATCCACGAGCTCTTCACCGCGGCCGCGCTGGCTCTGGTCCTCGGGGCCGCGCTGGCCATGTCCGCCGCGGGCCTCTCGATGGGGCTGGGGGCGTTCGTGGCCGGCATGATGGTCGCGGATTCGGAGTACCGGCATCAGCTCGAGACCGACCTGATGCCCTTCAAGGGCCTGCTGCTCGGCCTCTTCTTCATGGGGGTCGGCATGGCGGTCGACCTGCGGTTGCTGGCCGCGGAGCCCCTCGCGATCGTCGGATCGGCGCTCGCGCTGGTGGCGGTAAAGGGCGCGGTGCTGTTTCCGCTGGCGCGCTGGAACGGGCTCGGCACGGTGGAGTCCCTGCGCGCCGCCACGGTGCTCTCCCAGGGCGGCGAGTTCGCGTTCGTGCTGCTCGCGACGGCGGTCGGTGCCGGACTGCTGGATCCCGGTCTCTCGAGCCGGGTCGCCATCGTCGTCACCCTGTCCATGGTGACGACGCCGATCCTGTCCGGGCTGCTCGAGCGCCATCTGGCCGGGCGGCGGGAAGAGCGGCCCTACGACGTGATCGACGAGCCCGAGAACCCGGTCGTCATCGCGGGCTTCGGCCGCTTCGGGCAGATCGTCGCGCGGGTGCTCTCGATGCGCAGCATCCGCTTCACGGCGCTCGAGATCAGCCCCGCCCAGGTCGACTTCGTGCGACGCTTCGGCAACCAGATCTACTTCGGCGACGCGGGGAGGCAGGACCTGCTGCAAACGGCACACATCGCCAGCGCGAAGGTCTTCGTCGTTGCCATCGACGACACCGAGGCGGCGCTTCGTATGGCGGCATTCGTACGCTCGCACTTTCCCTCGGTGACGGTCGTCGCCCGGGCGCGGAACCGGCTGCACGACCTGCAGCTGCGGGAGATCGGCGTCCCGGTGGTGATCCGGGACACCCTGTACTCCAGCCTCGAGGCCGCGGATCAGGTGCTTCGCCGCCTGGGCATTCCGGACGACGAGGCCCGCGCCTCGGTGGAGACGTTCCGGGAGCACGACGCCAGGACGCTCGAGCGCCAACAGGCGCTCTTCCACGACGACGAGGCCTTCCGGGAGAGCACGAAGAACGCCGCCGAGCAGGTGCGCGAGGTGTTCGAGGCCGACCGCGCCCGAACCGCCTCGCCGGGCGGCGCGGGCCGGTCCGGCGACGGGAAGGGTTCTTCGGCCCCGGCGCCAGGCCCTGATCGGGGCTAGCCCTGATCCGTCATGCGGATCAGGGCGCAACTCCCAATGCCTGACGAGTCGCTGCGTCTTGCTCGGTCCGTGCCGCGATCCGAGCCCGACGCCAGGACCTCCTGGGAGTGAGGTCGTCGCGCTCGGGCTGGTTCCGCCGTCCTCGCAGGATCCGCGAGGCCTGGCACGGTCTGCGGCACGCAGGAAGCACACCGAATGACGCATTGGGGCTAGGATCCGGGGAATCCGATCGGGGGGATCATGGACGAGATCGAACGCTGCGGCGTCGTGTTTCCCGAGGGCGAGACCGGCTCGACCCTCCTCCTTCGTCTCCTACGCGAGACCGCCGCCCGTTGGCCCGGGGTGCTGGACGAAGCGTCGCTGGCGGACGGCCGGGCCTTCCGGAGCGCATACGGGGAGCGGCTGACCCGCTTCGAGTCGGCGCGCCTCGCCAGCGGAGAGCGGCTGGCGATCGGACGCTTCCTGGTGGAGCGCGCCGCGGAAGCCTTCGGCCACGCGGCCGAGGGAAGCGAGGTGTCGCTCGCCACCGCGCTGGCGCGTCCCGGAGACCCCGCGGCCGTCGAGTGTGTCCTGCTCTCGGGGAAGGGACGCCTCGCGCCCCGCGTTTCCTACCACGGCCGCCTGCACGAGGGAAGCGCGATCCGTGAGCTCGGCGAACGTCTGGTGGCCGACGAGCGGGCCACCGGGCCCGTGGCCGCGGCGCTGCGCTGGCTGGTGGAGAACGCCCTGGACGCCGCGGGCGAGATCGATCTGCAGGGCCGCCGCTTTGCGACCGTGGGCGCGGCCGCCGAGATCGCTCCGACGCAGCTCCTGCTCGAAGCGGGAGCCGACGTGCTCTGGATCGACACGGTGGCGCCGCCCGCCACTCTGGTCAAGGACAGCACGCTTTCCGGACGCCTCTTCGTGCCCCGGGAGCCCACGGACCTGCTGCGCGACCCGCGCCGGATCGCGGCGACGATGCGCGCGTTCGCCGAGGGCGGACCGCTCGACGTCGGTCTCTACGCCTACGCGCCCGGGCGGGGACGCGAGTGGCGGCTCGCTGCGGCGATGAACGCCATCGTGGACGCGATGCCCGCGGGCAGCGTGCGCTCGGTGGCGCTCATGGTCTCGCCCACCACGCCGGTGCCGCCCGGAGCGGACATGCTCGCCGCGGCGAATCGCCGCTACGCGGCACGGCCGCGCTGGCAGCGTTCCGTGGAGGCGTTGGGGCTTCTGGGCGAGGCGCACGTAGGCCCGGAAGGGGATCGACTCCTGCGCAACGTGGTCTCGGTGCAGGGCGCCGGCTACCAGGCCGCGCAGTACCTGGGCAAGACCCTCGCCGTCGAGCGCTGGGCGACCGTCGGACCGACGGGGCAGGGCGCGCCCGTCTCCGTCTCGGCCAACGTCGCCGCCATCACGATGACGCGTTCCCTGCGCCACCCGGTCTTCGAGGCGGGCTTCGCGGGAGCTTCCGCCTTCGGCGTCGAGGCCTTCGAGCCCGAGGAGACGCGCGCCTTGAACGGCCTGCTGCTGATCCACGATCTGCTGAACCCGAACGCTCCGGGTGCGACGCCCGGCGACGGGGCCGGCCCCGCGGAGCGGGCGCGGCGCCTGCTCTCCCAGCAGGTGCACGGCGGCCTCTTCGCGATGCCCTACGCGCTCGAGCCGGCGATCCGCGTGGCCGCCGTGATCGGGCTGGCGAAGCGGCCCGGGCTGCTGCCGGGCTTCGTGCGCGCGGTGCTGGGGGGCTGAGGCGGGCGCCTAGCTATAGCTAGGGCGTGGCGGTGGGCGTCGCCGACGCGACCCGGGCGCTCAGCCACTCACCCAGAGCGCGCGAGGCGAAGTGCTCCGCGGTCTCCTGCGCCTGGCGCCGCGCCTCTCGCTCGTTCAGGTGCGTGGCGCGCCCCTCGTCGGTCAGGACCGCGACGAGCCGTCCGTTGGCCGTGCGATCGACCACCTCGACGGCCGCGTCCCAGTGCACGGCAACCATCCGGTCCGAGGGCAGCAGCTCCAGACGTTCGAGGCCCAGCCGCGAGCGCACCAGCAGCCAGGTGGAATCGTCTCCCCAGCGGACGTTGCCGTCGCTCACCGGGAATCCCAGAGCGATCACCTTCTGGGTGAGCGCCCGCCGCATCTCATCGAGGGGCTCGAGGGTCTCGCCGGTCTTCGGGTCCATCTCCCACGCCTCGACCTCGATCGGCAGCGAGCGCTTCGTCTCGGCGAGACGCTGCTCGAGCTGCGCGCGATCCGGCGCCCCGGCGCCGCCCGCCGTGCCGGCTCCCGCGAACCGGGTCAGCCGGTCGGCGAGGGCCGCTCGTCGGTCGCCGAGCCGCATCGCTTCCGAGAGCAGGGCGAGCGCCTGGTCCGGGGTGGCTTCGTCCGCTCGCGCCACGAGCGCGCGCTGCTGCTGGTCCACGGCGGCGAGCTCGCTCGCGAGCCGGGCGCGAAGGGGCTCGCGGTCCAGCGTCGCCAACGCCCACTGGGTGCCCGTCTCTTCGTCGAGCCAGGTGGCGGCGATCCGGGCGCCGGACGTATCCTCGGTCGTCTGGGCGGCGATCTTCTCCCGCGCCGCGGCGGCGGCCGCGTCACCGCTCGCCCCGGAGCCGACCCCGACGATCCAACGCTCCGCCGGATACCCGGGCGGGACCCCCGAGATCCACTCCGGGGTCGGGGTCTGCGCTGCGCACGCCGCCAGCACGAGCGCGAGCCCGATGGAAGGAAGACGTCTCCGGAAAGCCTGCATCGCCTCGTCTCCTCGCACGCCATGGGCGCCCCGGGATTCTGCCGCATCTCCCGGGGAAGCCGGCAGGGCGCTGCTACCGTCTCCCGCGTGCGCTCTCGAGCGGCGACAGGATGCAGGTCTTGACGTGATCGCAGCCAGAGCGGTCCTGGCGCTGCTCCTGCTCGCGTGGCTCGCGGCTCCCGCCCGGGGCGACGAGCCCTCGCTCGCCCTGGTCGGGGCGCGCCAGCGGGTCTCCGGCCAGCCCGCCTTCTCGGTCTCGCTGCTCGTCACCAACGCCGGCGCGACCGACGTCGCCTTCGAGGTGCCCGCCCAGCTGGCGGCGCTCGTCGAGAGCGTCGCGGGCACCGAGCCGCTCCGCCTCGAGCTGGAGCAGCCCGAGCAGGCCGGTCCGCGCGTGCTCGCACCCCAGGGCTTCGTGCAGGTCCGCTACCGGGGCGTGCTGCCGGCGCATGCGGACGGCGTGGTCACCCTGCAGCTGGTCGACCGCAGCGCCGAGCCCGTGCTCTTCCCGGTCGTCGCGGCGGCAGCCCGGCGGTCCGAGGTGGTGGCCTGGGGAAGACGCGCCACGCGTCCGGCGAAGAGCTCGAAGAAGGCCGAGCTCATCGACCGGATCCTGGGAGGGCTCTCGACCTACGAGCCGGTCTACTTCATCTTCGGGGGCGATCTCTCGCCCGTGACCGCGAAGTTCCAGCTCAGCGCCCAGTACCGGCTGCTCCTGGTGCCCCTCGAGAGCGAAAACGTCCCGGGCCCCTGGGACGACGTCGAACGCTTCTTCAGCGACGTGCATGTCGGCTACACCCAGACTTCCACCTGGGAGCTGTCGACACCTTCGGCCCCCTTCCTGGACACCACCTTCCGCCCCGCCGTCTACTACTACGACGGAGACGTCGGCTGGCCTCCGGGACCCTGGCAGCGTCTGGGCGTGCAGGCCGGCTTCGAGCACGAGTCGAACGGCCAATCGGGGCAGGACTCGCGCAGCCTGAACGTCGTCTTCGTGCGGCCGATCTTCACGTTCGGGAACCAAGACGCGTACCACTTCACCGTGGCGCCCAAGATCTACGCCTACCTCGAGAAGTCGGAGAACTCCAACATCCCGGACTACCGGGGCTACGTGGATCTGCTGCTCAAGTTCGGCAAGCTCGAGGGGTTGGAGCTGACGGCCACCCTGCGCAAGGGCACCAAGAAGGCCTACGGCTCGGCGCAGCTCGACCTGACCTATCCCGTGGCGCTGCTGGCTTCTCGGCTCGGCGCGTTCCTCCAGCTGCAGTACTTCTACGGGTACGGCGACACCCTGCTGCAGTACGACCGCAACGCGGGGTCCGAGATCCGGGCGGGCGTGATGATCGTGCCCTATGGAGCCTTCTTTCCCTGAAGCGGTTGCCGCCCCGCGCGCATCACGGACCTTCGATCGCCACCTCGTCCGCCTCGCCCAGCACCGTGGGATCGGCGGCCGACACGTCGACGACGCTGACGACGTCGCCCTCCTCCACGTCTCCCGGCACGCGGAAGAACTCCTCCTCCGTACGCTCCTCGCCGGCCGCGTCGAAGTAGCGGGTGACGCCGTCGAGGGGGATCGGCCGCTCCAGGATCTCCAGGCTCGGCACGAGCCGATCGAGCGCCGTCACCGGTCCCCGGAGCCAGACGTCTTCGGCGTCCGGGACGCGAGCGATGCGGGTGGCCCGCACGCCGGCCGCACCCGTGCGGACTCCGTCGATCTCGAGCCAGTCGCCGGGCTGGATGTCCCGGAAGCGGAAGTTCGGGACGGCGTCGCGGTCGTCCTGGAGCTTCGTGCCCCCGTTGAACCGAACCGTGACTCCCAGCATCTCGAGGGTCCGGGAGGCTGGATCGACGCCGGCCGTGGCACCCTCGATGTGGACCCGGGGAGTGCCCGTGGGCGTCCCGACCGCGGGCTCGAGCTCGAGGGTCCGGGCGATGAGGACGCCGCCCGCCAGGCGCCCGTGGACCTCGACGAGCAGTCCGTCGGTCAGCACGAGCCCGGGCGGGTCGATGCTCGCCGACGAGGCGTCCACGCGCTGGCCCGCCACCCGGAGGTCCGCGATGGATTGGAAGTCCGTGACCAGGCCCTGCAGCCCGACCTGGGCGCGGTTGCCGCGACCCAGCCCACGCTGCTCGAGCTCGATCTCGTCGGCGTCGAGCTCCTCGCCGTTGATGCGGAGGTCGCCCCGCACGGCGACCCGGGTCCCGTTGGCGAGATCGCCCTCGCCGAGCCGCGAGAAGCGCGTGCTCGCGCTGTAGTGGATCGTCACGTCGGCCAGGCGAAAGACGCCCCCTCCCGCCGGATCCTGGAAGAGGCTCGCGACGGTTCCGCGCAGCTCCGCCCCCGCAGTGTCCGGGAAGCGGCCCACCCGTTCGACGCGCGTCGCGCGCAGCGCGCCCGCTGCATCGGCAAAGCCGCTGACCTCCACGACGTCGTCCCGGGCGAGCCCGTCGAAGGTGGCCCCGCCCGCGAACACCGTGTCGAGCTCGTCGACGAAGACCGGCACCCCGAGCACCTCGAAGCGCTTCTCGCGGCCGTCGGGAACGGTGTCGACCGGGTCGCGTGCGATCGGTCCCCCCAGGCTGGCGTCGAACACCACGGAGGTGGCGCGGCCGTTGAGGCCGTCCGCCGCAAACTCGCCCTCGATGCGCACGACCATGCCGAGGCGCAGGTCCGAAGCGGAGGCGGGAGCGTCGTTGATCTCGATGCGGGCGCCGTCGGTCTCCCACTCGACGCCGGCCACGAATATGCTGCCGAACGCAGTGATCGAGCCCTCGGTGACGCCGGTTCCGCTCATGCCGCCGTTGTCCGCGTAGTCGCCACCGCCACACGAAAGCAGTGTGATGCACGCTGCGAGGAGAAGGCGCATCGCGCGCCCACGGGGTTCACTTCGACTCATTGCCTTCGTCCTCGTCCCGCTGGTAGTAGTAAATGCCGACCATCGCACGGCGACCGCCCGTCTCTTCCGGCTGCGGCGACACGTCGAGGTCGTGCTGGGCCATCTCGCGGTCGAGCTGCTCGAGCAGCTTCTGGGCCCGGCGGCGCACCACGGTCTGCAGCTTCGGGAGATACGAAGCCGGCAGGTTGTCGTAGGCGACCTTGCGTTGGTAGAAGGAAGTCTCGACGGTGGGATCGAGGTTGTGCTCGATCGCCGCGATCAGGTCGGCCACGTCCGTTCCCAGGATGGCGAGCTTCTCCGCCTCGTCCGCCTGGGGGATATAGGCGCGCTCGACGAGGCGGAGTCGGCCGTCCTTCAGCCGCTGGACGGCCCCGACCCGCAGCAGCTCATCGAGCACGGCGCGGGGCGTGACGTCCGCACCGTGGGCGCGCACGAGGGAGCTGAAGCTCGGCTCGGCTCCCTCGTCGAAGGACAGCGACGCGGGCCCGCCGCGGCCGTCCCGATAGACGGGGTCCTGCACCCAGGCGCTCACGACCCGTGCGGCCCGGTTGATGCGGCGGCGGGGCGGCTCACCCGAGCCGTCCGGCTCGTCCTCGAGCAGGCGCCGGGCCTCCTTTCGCGTCAGTCCGGTGAGCACGGCCACCCGCGAGACCGTGGGCTTGCGCCCCGGAACGGCGAAGTCGTCCCGCGCGACGTCCACATAGGCGCGCTTCACGAGCTCGGCCAGGTGACCGAACGCCACCCCCCGCTTGAGCGCGAGCCGCACGAGCGGTCGGAGCAGCGTGATGATGGCTCGATCGAGGGGAGTGGTGCGGGCGGAATCCCTCACCTGGGAAACGTTTCCCAGATTCGAAGGGCCGTCAATGGGACCTCGGCTCGGCCGAGGCTCCCGATGCCGGCCGGCCGCGCGTCTGCGCCCGCGTTGCACGTCGGCTGCGCGTTCCCCGGCGTTTGCCGGGGAACGCTGGCGACGGGGGTGGCGGTGGCGGCCGTCCGTGGGGCTCAGCGCTTGGGATGGCCGTTCTGCTCGAGGGTCTTGGCGACGAAGTTCCAGTCGACCAGGTGGTCGAGGAAGGCCGTCACGTAGTCCGCTCTCCGGTTCTGGTAGTCGAGGTAGTAGGCGTGCTCCCAGACGTCGATGGTCAGCAGCGGCGTCTGCCCGTCCTGCATGGGATTGTCGGCGTCGTCGCTGTTGCGAACCGCGAGTCGGCCCGAGCCGTCGACCACGAGCCAGGCCCAGCCGGACCCGAACTCGCCGTTCGCCGCCTCCGCCAGCTCCTGCTTGAAATCCTGGACCGAGCCGAACCCCGACTCGATCGCCGATCGCAGCGCGCCGCTCGGGTTGCCTCCCCCGTTCGGCGTCATGCACTGCCAGTAGAAGGTGTGATTCCACACCTGGGCGGCGAAGTTGTAGACGTCGCCGCTCGACTCGAGGATGCATTCCTCGAGGGTCTTCGGCTTGTCCTGTCCGGCGAGGGCCTTCTCGAGCTTCTTGAGATAGCCCTTGTGGTGCTTCTCGTAGTGGGTCTCCACTGTTCGGGCCCCGATGTGGGGCTCGAGGGCATCGACCGCATAGGGTAGGGGCGGGACTTCGAGCTTCATGGCGTGGTTCCTCCGATGATCGTGCTCATCGGGGAATGCAAGCCGCGTTCCAGAGCTGCGCGCTCGTGCCGCGGGCGTCTGGCGCCGACGGCCTCGAGGAGCGCTGCGGATTGTAGAAGTGCGCAATCGCCAGCGGGCCGCCCCGGAGAGCCCGAGTACAACGGGTACGGGGCAACCGGCTCTTCCTCTCTCCTTGTCTCTCTTCGCCTTCGTTCCGGCCCTCGCGTGGCCGCGCCGGCGTCTCGTCGCGGCCGGAGGAGGGTCGATCAAGCGGGGACGCATTCCGGACGATGACCGGGGGATGGAGCGTCTCCTCGGTCTGGGCTTCGTCGTCCAGGTGGTGGCTTGTGCGGTAGTGGGCGTGCGCCTCGCCGGATTGGCACGCCGTACGGGGAAGGCTCCGGAGCTCTTCCTCGGCGCCTCGTTCCTGCTGCTGGGCGTGCTGGGCTACCCGCTGTCGGTGGTCGCCCGCGGCACGGCGGACGGGGCGGAGTCGCTGCTGCTGCCCGCGCTCGCCGCCCAGGATGCGGCCTGTCTCTGCATGGTCCTGGCGACCTGCTTCACCTTCCATCCCGAGCGCCCCCGACTGCTCCTGTCGTCGGGTGGCCTCGTCGGCCTGGGCTTCTGCGCGAGCCTCGTCGGCAGCCACGAGGCGGGCACCCCGGACGGCGGCGCCTGGTACTACCTGGGATTCGCCTTGCGGGCCGGCTCCTTCGTCTGGGCCACCCTGGAATCCGTGCGCTACTCCCGCTCCCTGCAGCGGCGCCTG
This sequence comes from uncultured delta proteobacterium, assembly GCA_963822965.1. GTDB lineage: Bacteria > Myxococcota_A > UBA9160 > UBA9160 > UBA4427 > JAJDAN01. The sequence continues at coordinate 169,213 of CAWGJT010000012.1, read as the reverse complement.
CGGATCGGTCTCTGCGATCCGGTCATCGCCGATCGCTTCCGCCTCTGGGCCCTGTCCAACACGTCGATCGTCGCGGGCTTCGCGGTGTTTCTCGCGGGACGGCTGCTGATCCCGCACGGGGTGACGAATCCGTGGGTGCTGGGGTCCACCTCGCTCGTCGGGCTCGTGGGCGGAGTCGCCATGTGGCTCGCCTTCTTTCCACCGGCTCGCTACACGCGCTGGGTGTCGGCGGCCTGACCGGCCCAGGTCGCCATCTCGGCGGGGCTGGGACCCCGGCGGGGATGAATTGCCTCAAGTCCGGCTCGCTGTCCGGTCGAAGTACCGGGCATGCAGACACTCGTCGCTGCCGGACTCTTGTCCCTCTGCTGTGTTTCCGTGGCCGTGGGAGCGAAGCTTCTGCTCCTGGCCAGACGCACCGGGGGCTATCCCGAGCTCGCGCTCGGTCTCTTCTTCCTGCTGGGCGGTGGGGTGGGCTATCCCCTGTCCGCCGCGGCGCCCATGGCAGGGAGCTGGCAGCCCGTCCTGGCCGCCCTGTCTTCGCTCTTCTGTGGCAGCTCGCAGTTCATGCTCTTCCTGTTCACGGCACGGGTCTTCCATCCCGACCGCGCCTGGGCGCGCGCGGGCGTGGCGGTGGGAGGCATGCTCGCGCTGGCCTACGTGCTGGGCTACTCGATCTCGCAGCTCCTCGCGAGCACGCCGGAAGAGCTGGTTCGGAGCGCCATGGTGTGGGGCGGCGTCAGCCTGGTGATGGCCGCTTCCGGCTACGGCTGGACCAGCCTCGCCTCGCTGCACCACTACACCCTGCAGCGCCGCAGGCTTGCCCTCGGGCTGGCGGATCCCGTCGTCACGAACCGGATCCTGCTCTGGGGGCTGATGGGAACGACGACGATCGCGATCGTGGTGACCGACGGCGTCCTCCTCTACACCGGGGCTTCCTTCGCCCGGGAGGTCCTCATCCCGCTGGTGACGTGTGCCGGAGGGCTGCTCGTGGCGGTCTTCCTCACCCTCGCCTTCTTTCCGCCCGACGCGTACCTCGACCTGGTCCGACGCCGTGGTGACGTTTCGGTGGTGGCTGCCCGATGAGCGAATCCAACGCCTTTCATCACGCTTGCGAAGAGCTGGAGCGACGTACCTCCCTCGATCGCCTGGAGGCGCGGGGGACGGTGCGTCTGGCGCTCAAGCAGGCAGGGCTCGAGGCGCGCTCGGTCACGCCTGCGCAGATGGGCGTCGTCTTCACCCAGCTGATGCCGGGAGAGCTCTCGACCCGCGGGGTGAGCGACGCGGAGTCCGTTTGCACCGCCATCCGGGGCAGCATCCAGTCCCTGCCGGAGGAGTCCGGCGCCGAGGCGCCCGACGCCGTCTTCGCCCGCCTCGGCGGATCCAGCTGACGCGCGGCTCGCCACCGCGGAAGCCTCGGCTCAGACGAACGCCTTGCGGTACATCGCCACGACGGCGGCGCCCCCGAGGCCGAGGTTGTGCTGCAGCGCGATCTTCGCGCCTTCCACCTGACGCTTGTCCGCCTCTCCGCGCAGCTGCCAGTTGAGCTCGGCGCACTGGGCCAGGCCCGTGGCGCCGAGGGGGTGGCCCTTGGAGATGAGGCCGCCCGACGGATTGACGACCACCTGTCCGCCGTAGGTCTGGGCGCCCGAGTCGACGAACGCGCCGCCCTTGCCCTCCGGGCAGAGACCCAGACCCTCGTAGGTGATGAGCTCGTTGCACGAGAAGCAGTCGTGCAGCTCGACCACGTCCACGTTCTCGGGGCCGAATCCCGACTGCTCGTAGACCTTGCGCGCGGCCGCCTTCGTCATGTCGGAGCCGACCATCTTGATCATGCTCTTCTCGTACGAGCTGGGGAAGTCGGTCGTCATCGCCATGCCGAGGATCTCGACGGCCTTGGCCTGCAGGCCGTGCTTCTTGACGAAGTTCTCGCTGGCCACGATGGCGGCGCCGGATCCGTCCGAGGTGGGGCAGCACTGCAGCTTCGTGAGCGGACCGAACACTGTCGGCGCGTTCAGGATGTCCTCGAGGCTGTACTCGTCCTGGAACTGGCTGTAGGGATTGTTGACCGAGTGCTTGTGGTTCTTCCAGCCGATCTTCGCGAACTGCTCCGCGGTGGTGCCGTACCGCTCCATGTGCTCGATGCCGGCGTTGCCGAACATCTGGGGCGCCACGGGCGCCTGGGCCACGCCCCGCTCGTTCACCATCACCTGCATGTGCTTGTCGAGGGCCACCGTGCGGTCGGTGTACTTGATGCCCAGGGAGCCCTTCTCCATCTTCTCGAAGCCCAGGGCCATCACGCAGTCTGCGATGTCGCCCTCGACGAACTGCTTCGCCATGAACAGCGCCGTCGAGCCCGTCGAGCAGTTGTTGTTGACGTTGTAGATCGGGATGCCCGAGTGGCCGAGCTCGTAGAAGGCGCGCTCGCCGCAGGTGGAGTCGCCGTAGCAGTAGCCGACCGCGGCCTGCTCGATGTCCTCGAAGCGGATCCCGGCGTCCTCGATGGCCTTGGTGCCCGCTTCGCGGGCCATGTCCGGGTAGTCCCAGTCGCGGGAGCCCGGCTTCTCGAACTTGGTCATTCCGACGCCGATGACGTAGGTCTTCCTGCCCATGATGGTTCTCCGATTCCGTCCGTCGGCTGCGAGTCCGCCGTGTGGTGGCTCGGTTCGGGTACCGCGCCCGGGACGGGGTGAGGGTTTTCGGGGTCGTGAGCCTAGCCCGGATCGTGGGGAAACGCCTCGCCGCGGCAGCGCACGGCCGGCGGACGGGGCTCGTCAAGACCCCCGGCGCGGGCTAGAACAGAGGGCCCGAGGAGGAGGCTTCCGTGGCGTCGGTTTTCACGAAGATCATCGCGGGTGAGCTGCCCGGGCACTTCGTCTGGAAGGACGACCGAGCCGTGGCGTTCCTCTCGATCGCGCCGCTCAAGCCCGGCCACACCCTGGTGGTGCCGCGGGTCGAGGTGGACCACTGGATCGACCTCGAGCCCGAAGGAATGCAGCACCTGACGGAGGTGGCCCATGCGGTGGGCGGCGCCATCCAGCGGGGCTTCTCGCCCGTGAAGGTGGGCATGACGATCCTCGGGCTCGAGGTGCCCCACGTGCACATCCACGTGGTTCCGATCTGGACGCCCTACGACCTGGACTTCGCCAACGCGGACCACGACGCGAAGCCCGAGGACATCGCGGCGGCTGCGGAGACGATCCGCTCCGAGCTTCGGAAGCTCGGTCACGTCGAAGCGAGCGACTGACCCGGTCCATCCAGGAGCCCCCGATGCCCGACGGAAACGGCGTGCGCAGTACCCTCGACCCCCGGCAGAGGAAGCTCTCGAATCGCTTCTTCGACGGCCCGGCGGCCGCCGAGCGCGACCACCTGGCGCTTCGCGCGGAGGAGATCGCGGCGCGCGACCAGCTCGCGGCGGCCACCGGCATCGGCGACGCGCAGCTGCTCGCGGAGCTCGCCGGGCTCGGCATCCGGGTGGACACCCTCTCCGCGCTGACCCTGATTCCGCTGATCGAGGTCGCGTGGTGCGACGGCGAGATGGACGCGGCCGAACGCCACGCGGTGCTGGCCGGTGCGGTCTCCGCGGGGATCGAGCCCGGCTCCACCAGCTACCGCCTGCTCGAGATCTGGATCGAGGAGGCCCAGGCGCCGGACCTGGCCGAGCTGTGGCACGACTTCACGGGTGCGCTGTGCGATCAGCTCTCGACGGCGGAGGTGAAGCGGCTGGAGCGCAACATCCTGGGCCGTGCCCGGGCCGTCGCCGCGGCCGCCGGGGACGCGCGCGACCGTTCGCCCCACATCTCAGCCGCCGAGGAGACCTGCCTGGCGGAGCTGAGCCAGGCCTTCCGGACCTGAGCCCCGCACCAAGGCTAGACGCGGGTGGCGATGCCCCGGAACATGTGGGCCATCAGCCCGGGGCCTCGGGCACGGAAACGGTGGAGCTTCGTGAGCTCGAATCCGCCGTTCTCCACCAGGTGATCGATGCGCCGGTTGATGTTGCAGCCGTCGCTCAGCCGCCTCCATACGGGGTTCACCCGGTCCTGCCAGCGGGCGGTGCTCGCGCTGGGCGCCCGTCCGTGCTCCACGAAGACGTAGCGACCCCCCGGCTTCAGGACCCGCCGCATCTCGGCCAGGGCCGCGTTGGCGTCGGGGATCGAGCACAGGGTCCAGGTCGTCACCACGCAGTCGAAGCGGCCGGCGTCGAAGGGCAGGCCGCCGTCCGCACGGAGGGTGCGGTGTTCGACGCGGAAGGGCGCCGCGGCCATGCGTTCGGCCACCTTGGGCATCGCGGACACGTCCATCGGATCGACCCCGGTGAGCGAGCGCACGCCCGCCCCGTAGAGATCGAGGTTCAGGGCGGTGCCGAAGCCCACCTCGAGGACGTCGCCTTCGGCGACCTCGATGGTCTCGGCCCGCATCGGGTTCATCTGCCGCATCACGAGGTCCTGCACGCGGGGCTTGAGGTAGCTGCGGATCGACATCGGTTCCTCGCTCGTTTCAGAGGTCGAAGTGGCTGCGGATCAGGGACAGGCTCACGAAGTCGGGCAGGAGCCGGCGCCCCAGCGGCACCAGCTTCGAGTCGGCACCGACCGCGTATCGCACCCGCGGCCGGCGGGCCGTGAGCGCCTTCTCGATGGCGCGGACCACGACCTCGGGCTTCGGCGCCTTGGGAAGCGACTCGCGGATCACGCGCTCGCAGCGCGCGAGGGGCTCCGCGTAGGCGGATCCCGCGCCGGCGGATCCCCAATCCATCGCTTCGTTGAACGGGGTGTCGATGTCTCCGGGCTCGACGAGGGACACCTTCACCCCGAAGGCGTGCAGCTCGTTGCGCAGCGCGAGGGCCAGGGCGTCGACCGCGGCCTTGCTGGCCGAGTAGTGGGCCTGGAAGGGAATGGGCGCCCGACCTGCCAGCGACCCCACGAGCACCACGCGCGGGTCCGCGCCCGCGCCGCCGGCCTCGCGCATGCCGGGCAGCACCGCCCGCAGCACGCGCAGGACGCCGAAGAAGTTGGTGTCGAGCTGCCGGCGGGCGTCCTCGAGCCCCACCTCCTCGACCGCGCCGAAGATGCCGAAGCCCGCGCAGCACACCAGCCCGTCGATGCGCCCGGCGGCCTCGAGCACCGAGGCCACCCCGGCGTCGACGGAGCGGTCGTCGCAGACGTCCATGGTGAGCCACTCGACCTTCGGGTCGGCGTCGGCGCGCGGCCGGCGGTGGGTGCCGAAGACGCGCCAGCCGTGGCGGGCCAGGGCGCTGGAGGTGGCCGCTCCGATGCCCGAGGAGGCGCCGGTCACGAGCACGGTGCGGGGGGCGGCCATCCGGTGCTCGCTAGCCGATCAGCATGCCGCCCTCGACGGGCAGCACGTGTCCGGTGACGAGGTCCGACCCGGTGATGATCGAGAGGATCGCCTGGGCGACGTCGTCGGGTGTCGCCACCCGGCCCAGGGGCGACTTGTCCTGCATCGCCTTCTTGATGGGCTCGTAGGCGCTGCCGAGGCCCTGGGCGAGCCAGTCGCCGTCGATGAACCCCGGGGCCACGGCGTTCACGCGGATCTCCGGGCCCAGCACACGGGCGAGGGTCACGGTGAGGATGTTGAGACCCGCCTTCGAGGTGCAGTACGGAATCGAGCTGCCGGTGCCGGCGATTCCGGCCACGCTCGAGGTCATGACGACCTCGGCGCTCCCCGACGCGGCCAGGGCGTCTCGCGCGGCACGGGTGCACTGGAAGGGACCCTTGAGGTTCACCGACAGGATCTCGTCCCACGCCTCGTCGCTGACGCCCGCGAGATCGTGGTGGTTGATGAAGCGCGTGGTGCCGGCGTTGTTGACCAGGATGTCGAGGCGACCGAAGGCGCCGGTGGCCTCGGCGACCATGGCGACGCAGTCGGCGTCCGCCGACACGTCCGCCCGGAAGGGGATCGCCATCACGCCGTGCGACTCGGCCTCCTTGGCGACCTGCTCGGCGGCGTCCCGGCTGCGGCTGTAGTTCACCAGCACCGAGCACCCCTTCTCGGCGAGGCGCAGGGCCGTCGCGCGACCCACCCCGCTGCTGGCGCCCGTGACGATCGCCGCCTTGCCTTCCACGTCCATGCTGGCCTCCGTTCCCCGGCTTCGTGCCGCGTCCGGCGGCGAGTATAGGTCGCCGCGCCGGGTCTCCCCCGGCGATTTCCCGGGTCCTGCCGCCCTCAGCGGTACAGCAGCACGATGCCGGCGACGTAGAGCGCGTTGTAGACCGCGTGCGCCGCGACGCCGGGCAGCAGGCTGCGCGCGGCCTCGAAGGCCAGGGCCCACACGAACCCGCTCCACAGGGTCATCAGGAAGCCCGGCAGGGAATAGAAGTGGAGCGCGGCGAACAGGCCCGCCGTGATGGCCGCGGCCGCCACGGGCGGCAGCCGGTGGCGCAGCGAGAAGTACAGCACCCCGCGGAAGGCGAGCTCCTCGGAGGCGGGCGCCCACAGGACGTAGTCGGTGCTGGTGAGGAGCACCTGCGCGGAGGAGCCCCACACCAGCACCTCGTCGAAGCCCTCCGCCCAGCTCGAGGACACGCCGAGGCCCCAGGTGGCCCAGGCGATGGCCTGGGTCCCGGCCAGATCGACCGCGACGGCGCCGAGCCCGACGGCCAAGAGCGCCCCCACCCCGGTCCACCGCGGGTCGAGACCGAAGGCGCGCACGGGGCTGGCCCGGCGGGGCGCGAGGAGGTGGTGGTGGACGAGCCAGAGCAGCGGCAGGGAGGCGGCCAGCGAGCCCCAGGTCTGGAGCAGATCGCCTACGGGACCGTCGGACAGACGCGCTCCCCAGGGCTGGTCGCCGATCCACATCACCGCCACGAAGTACAGGCGGTTCCAGAAGTCGCCCCGGATGAACACGCCCACGCCGTCCTCGAGGGACCAGGGCGGGGTCCTGCCCGGACCCAGCAGCAGGTCGCGCAGCCGCCGGACGCGCAGCAGCGCGACTCCGGATCCCAGCACGACCAGCAGGGCGTTGGAGGCCAGCAGCCACAGGGATCGGTGCGCGTAGCGCTCGCCCCGCTCCCGGATGCGTGCGGTGGCCGCGGCGGCCCGCTCCGGGTCTCCCGCGGCCACCGCTACCGCGCGGGTCGCGAGGTCCAGGTAGGCGCCCGAGAGCCCGGCCATGGCGAAGCGGTCGATGTCGTCGTCCTCCCGGCCGGGATCGATCCGCTGCTCCTCGATGGCGGAGAAGATCGCGAGGAACGTCGGGTCCTCGTCGTCTTCGAGGGCCGCCCGGGCCTCCTCGGGCTCTCCCGCCTCGGAGAGGAGCAGGGCGAGTCGCAGCACACTTGCCCGGGCCGTGGCAGTGCTCCCGCCGAGGGCGTCGATCACGTCCCGGTGGACGTCGATGGCGCTGTACAGGGCGTCTTCGCGACTGCCGTACAGGCCGCCGAGGAGCGTACGCAGGGGCGGGGGCTCGTTCTCGATGGCTTCGGCGAGCTCGAGATCCCGCTCCGTCATCCGCTCCGCGGAGCTCTCGGGGTATCGGAGCCAGGCCGTCGCGTCGTGGTCGATCAGCGGGGACCAGCCGTAGAAGACCACCGCTAGCCACAGGAGCGCGTAGGCGAGGGTGGCTTCGGGCGCGAAGCGGCCCGGTTGCTGGCGATGAGCCGATACGGACGGCGCCTGCGGCACGACGGCTATCCGAGGCCCGGCGGGAGGCTTGCGGTGGCCGGGACCTGCAGGATGCGTCCCATGGCGCTCAGAAGATGTCCCGATTCCAGAGAAGCCGGGCCAGGACGGGCCAGCCGAAGACGAACGGGTGGCGTCGCTGGCGCTCGGTCAGCTCCAGCGGCTTCCCGGTGTGCCGCTCGAGCTTCCACACGATGTAAGGGAGCCAGTCACCGAACGTGGTCGCGTTCTTGAACAGGCGCACGAAGGCGAGCCCCTTGCAGAGCGGCCGTTCCAGCGCCCAGCGCCAGCGGGCCAGGCGGCGGCGGCGCGGCGACATCCGCACCTCGAAGGAAGGTCCCCGCCGGCTCACCTCGTCCAGCCAGCCGTCGGCGGCGAGCTCCTCGAGGGCCAGTCCCGCGACGGCGTCGTAGCGGGCGGGATCCGCCTCGTAGTTGGCGCGGACGGTCTCCGTCGACTCGGTCCGCAGCTCCGACCCGTACGTGCGACGGAACGCCTCCTGCCACAGCGCCGCGGGCGAGAAGCGCTGGGTCGCGCCGTGGGCGGGCAGGAATACCGACAGCCGACGGACGAGGGTGACCACGGCGCGGGCGCAGCAGCGCGCCACCGCTTCCCGCGCCTGCGGGTCCCGGGCGTGGACGAGCAGCGCGGGCTGGGCGAAGCGTGCCCAGAAGTAGGGCACGAGCGCCTCGGGGCCCACCCGGCGCTCGAAGTCCCGCAGCGAGATCACCGCGTACTTGCAGCGCACCGTGCCGACGTCCGTATCCACGCTCAGGAAGAAGACGTTGGGGGGCACCAGGGCGTTGACGGCGCGCAGGTACCAGGACCCGTACGCCCCCCGGTAGTCGTCCACCAGGACGTAGAAGTCCAGGACCCCTTCGTGGGTTTCCTTGCGGAGGCACGAGCCGTAGAAGACCACCGCGGCGACGCTGTCGCCGTGGCGCTCGAGGATGGCGTTCGAGAGGAGTCGCGCCGCCGCCGGAGCGGGGCGGTCGAGCTCCCCCGCGACGCGGTGGACGAGCGGCGCCGCCTGCAAGGGCCGGGGGTTACGCGCGCACGAACTGGACGCGGTCGTCCGCCGTCAGGGTCGCGACGCATCCCGCCTCGGGCTGCACGAGCTCCCCGTCCACCGTGAAGCCGCAGTCGAAACGCATCTCGGCGCACTTCACGTTGCGGCTCACGTAGCCGGTCTCGTCGTTCACCCAGCTGCGCGGCTTGCCCCGCAAGATGCCCGGCACCGCGATTCCGATCCGCCGGGCGCCGCTCGCCACGGCAGTGAAGCGGACACCGCCCGGGCCGTTGCCCCAGAACGGACGCATGCCGGCGAACAGCCGGTGCAGGCTCGTGGAGATGATCATCACGTACTCGCCCGTGGGGAGCGGCTCGCCGTCCAGCAGCACCTGCACCTTGTTGGGCTCGAGGATGCCCTCGCTCTGGCCCATGCAGGCCCGGGTGATGAGGCCCGCGGTCACGAGGGTCGCGCCGACGACGCCCTGGCTGCGGGCGTCCTGCTTGAAGAGGCGATGGTTCAGCTCGATGGCCCGGTAGATCATGCCACCGCCGAAGAACATGCCGTAGAGAAAGTCCTGGTTCGGGCCGTACTGCACCCGCAGCACGTGGCGCTCGGTGATGCGTCCGTCCAGCGTGCCCTCTCGCGCCGAGGCGATCAGGGACGCCATGCCCTTCACGGGATCGCGGTGCGCTCCCAGGTCGAGCGCGCTCATGTTCGTGCGGCCGCCGCGCAGGGGCGCGATCAGCGGCACCCGGCCCTCGAACGCCCGATGGCCCAGGATCTCCGTCAGGGCGTGCTGCACGGTTCCGTCGCCGCCGTTGATGGCCAGCAGCTCGACGTCCTGGCGTGCCAGCTCCGACAGGGCCTCGGGCACCGCCAGCGCGCTGGTGGTCTCGACGGTCACTACGTCCGGATGGCCCTTCAAGAACCGCAGCAGCCGGGAGACGCGCTCGGCGCTGCGTCCCGCACGGAGGTTGTTCAGTAGACCGATACGCACAGGTAGATCTCCAGTGGGGGGTGGGCTTGGCCCGCGCGGGATTTTCGATTCGCCGGCGTTTCGTTACAGCCCGTGGCCGGGCCAGTTACAGCTCGAAGGATTTACCTTGGCTACGCCAGACCCCGGGACAGGGGGGAGGGGTCGTCTCGAACGCGGCAGAGCGTACCCACTCGGCAGACCTCTGCCACCCGCCGGGGACGGGACTCGGAGCTTCGGGATATCCACCCTCCTCAGGATTCGGGTCATGATTCGGGCCACCCGAGAGGGGCTCCGAGGGAAGCAACACCCGGATCACCTTCTGCATCGTCGAGCCGCCGTGCCCCCTTGAACCAGGACCCCTAGCGGATCAACGGCTTGCGCGAGCGGAGGCCCTGGCGGGCCCGGGGCGCCGAGCTGTCCCGGGCCTGATGGCAAAAGGCCCCACTTCGGCTCAGGCGTGAGAGCTGGTGGCGATCCGCCCCGCTTCCTCGTGATCCTCGAGATCGTCGAGCCACGAGTGGATGTCCACGCCGCGCCGGGCTTCGAGGTGCGCCTGCACGTTGCGGCCCGCCGCGATGACCAGGCAGATCGCCGTCCAGACGGCGACGGCCTGGAAGCCCCACACGGGCTTGCCGACGAGGACGCTCGCGGTCAGCAGGATCAGGTTGGGATTGCGTCGCGCGATCACCTGACGGAAGAACGCGTCGAAGGGTCGCCAGACGAAGAACGGAATGCCGAATGCGAGACTGAAGACGCCTTCCAGGCCTCGCCCCAGGACGTAGCCGCCGACGACGACCCAGAACGCCAGCTCGTGGCCGGCGATCCCGCCCGGCAGGCCGGCCGCCCACGCCGCCCACCAGATTGGGGGATGCACGAGGTCGAGCCCGTGATCGAATACGTTTCCGAAGCGCGTGGCGGTGAGCGTGCAGCGCGCGAGCTTCCCGTCGACGGTGTCGAGGAAGGTCATCAGCCAGCCGAGAGCGAGCCCGGTCGCGAACCACCCCTCGGCGAAGAGCCAGGTTACCGCGATCGCCAGCGCGTAGCTGACGGCCGTCACGGTGTTGGGCTGAACGCCCCAGTGCGCCAGCACCCGCACCACGGCGCGCGCGGGCCGTGGAAACACCCACTTCGTCACCAGATCGGTGATGCCCTTGTAGGAGGCCGCGAACACCCGGTTCTCGATCTCCTCCAGGTGGTGGGCCGGCACGCTGGCGGGGTACACGAAGGGCACGTCGATCTTCCGCAGCTTCGTGTTGTAGGCCGGAGCGAGATCGAGCACGCCGACCCGGGCGAGCCCGTCCGGCAGGGGACGCTTCGGCTCGCGCAGATGCTCGACGACCGCGCCGAGATCCTCCGAATCGCACATCGCGGCCACCGGAACCGCGTCGTCGCCTTCGTGGAGGCTGTGGTCGAGGACGACGTTTCGGGCGCCCAGCAGCCCGTCCAGAACGCGTTCGTCGTAGAAGAGGTCCCCGCGCAGCACGAGGCACTTCGCCTCGCACGCGGGCACCGGGTCGCCCGGAGCGAGGGCCTCGATGCCCGACACGCCGGCGCGTAGCAGGCTGCGGCGCAGGCGCTCCCGGGTCGTCAGCCCCCAGACACGGGCTTCCGGGGCCGCGGCGGCACCCGATCCCGCGTGGTCCGGCTCTCCGGTCAGGATCCAGGTGTGCGGCCTTCTGCTCGCTTCGACCGGCAAAATGCTGTTCCTGCTCTCCAGGCCGCTCGGGCCATGACCTGGACGGCCCTCGTCCGGGCGCTCTGCCTCGCGTCTCGAGGGGGTCTGTCGGCGATGGAGCCTTCCTGCCGGGTCTGGCGGCCAGCTGAAGGACGGTTGCGGGCGCGGAGCGGCAGGCGAGGCTATCACACGGGCTGCGGGTGAGATAGCCTCCTTCCAGCCCCGGCCTCCGATCTCGTGACGATCCCCCAGGGAGCCCAGCTCGTGTTCACCCTCGCGCATCTGTCGGACTGGCACGTGACCTCGCTCGAGGGCTGCCGACCGCGAGATCTGCTGGGCAAGCGCTTCCTCGGTTGGCTCTCGTGGCAGCACCGCCGCCGGCACCTCCATCGCGGCGAGGTCCTGCGGGCGCTCTTCAAGGATCTCAAACGCCAGAATCCGGATCACGTGGCGATCACGGGCGACCTCACCAACATCGCGCTGCCCGGAGAGTTCGAGGCCGCGGCACAGCTGCTCGCCGAGCTCGGCCCGCCTTCCTGGATCTCGCTCGTTCCGGGCAATCACGATGCGTACGTAGCGGTGCCCCACGAGCGGAGCTGGGACCTGTGGTCCGAGTACATGGTCTCGGACGAGGTGCTCGAGGAACGCGAAGCTCCGCCCTCGGCAGTCGCTGCGCCTCCGGTCTCCGCGGTCTCCGCACCCAAGCACGAAGACTTTCCGACGGTGCGGGTTCGCGGGCCGGTTGCGCTCGTCGGGGCGTGCAGCGCTCTGCCGACCCGTGCGGGCTCCGCCTCCGGTCGACTGGGCCATCAGCAGATCGAACGGCTCGCCTCGACCCTGGCCGAGCTGCGCTCGCGCGAGCTCTGTTGCGTCCTCCTGGTCCATCACCCGGTGGTGGACGAGGGATTCACGCCGCGCCGGCGTCTGCGTGATTCGGCGGAGCTGCGTGGGGTGCTGCGGGACGTGGGGGCCGACCTGGTCCTGCACGGCCACGGGCACCGCACCCTGGTCCACCAGGTCGAAGGGCCGGAGGGGCCGATCCCGGTGGTCGGCGTCCGCTCGTCCTCTCATTGCGACGAGCTGGAGACCCGCCGCGCCCAGTACCACCTGTTCCGGATCGAGCGGCGGGCCGTCTCCAAGGGGCCCCGCTTCCGGTTCACGCTGGCGACCCGAGGCTACGAAGCGGCGAGCGGCGGCTTCGTCGCCGAGGGCGAACGGCGGCTCTGATCCCCAGCATCGGACTCCGGCGCCTCCGCCGGGGTCTCGGGATCGGGCACCCCCGCGCCTGCCAGGATCCGGTTCACCAGCTCGAGGTCGGCGATCTTGTCGACGTCCACGGCGGCCTCCGCCTGCGCCAGGACCACGGGCACCACGCGCACCCCGAGCGATCGCGACACGTGGGCGAAGGCCGCCTCCAGGTCGAGCCGCCGCCCCAGGAAGAGCAGCAGCGCTCGGGGTCCGAAGGTGGCGACCAGACGCCAAGGGCGCTTCCGGAAGCTCTCGGCGCGTGTCCAGAACTCCACCGCGCTGCGGGACCGGGGCGTCAGGAAGGCGAACAGGTTGGCGCCGCTGTAGCGCTCGTCCGCGAAGCGCAGGTAGGTCCGCACCGCATCCGGAAAGCGGGCGCGGATGGCCGCCGAGGAGACCAGCGCCACGGCCACGTCGCCGCCGCGGGCTTCGGCGCGGGCCAGGAACTCCTCCACCAGCTCGACGGTCAGCAGCGGGTGGTCGGCCGTGGTGACCAGCAGGGGCTGCTCGGACGATCCGTCCCCGAGGATCGCCAGCACGCTGCGGCTCGGACTGCTCGCGGCCTCGACCACGACGATCCGCGAGGCGTCTCGCAGCGCGACGATGCCCGGGAACCGTTCCAGCAGACGGGGCTCGTCGATGCTGACCACGATCTCCCGGATGCACGGCGTCGCCACGAGCGTTTGCAGCACACGCTCCAGCATCGGGGTGCCCTGGACGTCGAGCAGGGCGCGATGGGGCGCGCCGGCTGCGGCGGCAAGGGGGTCGTCCGCGCTGCGACGACCGGCGAGCACCAGCGCCGCGTAGCCGCGGGCGGGACGGCGCTGGCTCATCCGGCGTAGCGTGCGGATGAGTTCGAACGAATGGCCGGGGCTTCTCGCTGGGAGAGGGCGGCGCGGACGCTCTGCAGGTCCTCGGGGCTGTCGACCTCGCCCCACCACAGCCCGCTGATGTCGGCGGTCTCGATGCGGAGGGAATCGACGAGACCGTTCACCACCGACAGGTACCAGAGCTTGAGCGCCTCGGGCTCGCGAATTGCAGCCTCCAGCGCGTTGCGGAACGCCTGTACGCCGGCGCCACGGAAGAGCATCAAGCCGATCGACTCGCCGTTCACGATGTCCCGCGAGAGGGTCTTGCCCACCGCGGCGAGGCGGCGGCCTCCGTTCAGGACGACCTTCATGTCGTCGTCGTCGTAGTCGTCCTTGACGTTGATGCTCAAGGTGAGCGGGGCCTTGGGTGCAGCGAGCAGCTTCCGCAGGACGGCCGCCTCGAAGAGGGTGTCGCCGTTCAGCAGCACGAACTCGCCCACCATCTCCGAGCGCGCCAGCCAGGCCGTCGCGAGATTGTCACTCAGGGCGTAGAACGGGTTGTAGACCGCCCGGACCTCGATCCCCGCCACGGGATGACGGGCGAGGTGATCCTCGACCTGGTCGGCCCCGAAGCCGACGATCACCGAGGCGTGCTCGACGCCACAGGCGGCAAGCGTCCGCAGCTGGAACTCCAGCAGGGACCTGCCGTCCTGCACGTGCAGAAGGCACTTGGGCGTACTCTCGGTGAGGGGGAGGAGGCGCTTGCCTTGTCCCGCGCTCAGTATGATCGCTCGCATGGATCTCCCGACGCGCCGGGACCCCCTCCGTCACGAGGCAGTCACTCGGGCTACGATGGAGCCGTTCAGGGGGGATCGACAGGAACTCTAATCCAGCTTCCGGAGCGGCAGCAAGCACTTCGGGGCGCTGGCCCCACGGGCACGTTCGCAGGGCCGGGTGGCGCCCGAGCCGGGGTTCGTCCGGGCAACGGCTCCTCGCAGGGAGATCCGGAGAGTTCGAAGCGCCATGACCGAAGCCATGCCCGTCCACAGGCGTCTCGGGACGACCCTCTATCGCTATCTCACTCTCGAGATGGTGTTTCCGACCCTGTATACCCTCGGGGGGCTGACACTCGTCGTCCTCACCCGTGAGCTCGTCGGCTACTCCGAGATGGTGATCAATCGTGGCCTCTCGCTGGGGGACGTGGGCGCGCTGGCGCTGTTCCAGATGCTGCCCGTGGTGGCGCAGATGCTGCCCTTCGCGGTGCTCGTGGGTGGGCTCGTCGCCATGGGACGCCTGGGCGCCGACCGCGAGCTGTTGATGCTCGAGGCGAGCGGTATCTCGTCGCCGCGCGTGATGGGGCCGGTGATGCTGTTCGCGACGGTCATGGCGGCGGCGGCCGTGGCCCTCTCGCTGTGGGCCTCGCCGTGGGCGAGTCGCGGCCTCGACGCGAAGCTCGAGGAAATCGGTCGCCGCAATCCCGGCGCCTCGATCACGCCGGGCATCGTCCAGCGCTTCGGCGACTGGATGTTGCAGGCGCGCGAGGTGTCGAGCAGCGGGGATCGCATGCGCGGCGTGTTCCTGTACATGCCCACCATCCACGAGACGGTCTTCGCGCAGTCCGGCCACCTGGAGGCGGCGCCGTCGGGAGGCAACCGCCTGGTGCTGGAGAACGGCAGCCTGCTGCTCGACCCGCGCAAGACCGCCCGCGAGCTCCGCTTCGAGCGCATGACGGCCGACCTGCCCCACGGCGACGAGACCGTGCGCCGCAGCATGAAGGACCGGATGGACGGGGCGACCCTGGCGGAGCTCGTCGAGATCGAGCACGGGGCCTCGAAGTCCGAACGGAGGGGCTACGACGCGGCCCTCAACCTGCACCGCCGCTTCTCGTTGCCGGCGGCCACGCTGGTGTTCGGCCTCCTGATCGTCCCCCTCTTCCTCGCGCGCGCGGACTTCTCCCGCTCGGGCGGCGGCGTCCTCGGCATCCTGGCCACCGTCGGCTACTACGGACTCGCGCAGCTCGGCGATTCCCTGGTCTACGACAGGACGGTCTCCCCGGCCCTGGGCGCCTGGCTCCCCAACCTCGTGCTGGCGGGGGTCGCCGGCTTCATGGTGGCGCGGATGACGAGCATGACGGCCTTCGGGCGCCACGCCGCCCGGCCGTCCTCGAAGGAGTCCCGCGAGACCGAGGACGCCCCTGCCCGCGTTCGCATGCACCGTTGGCCCCTGGAGCGCTACGTGGCCGTGCGCTTCCTGCAGATGGCGGGGCTGTGCTTCACGGTGGTGCTGGTCGGATACCTGTTGATCGACATCCTCGAGCGGCTCCAGTGGATGGGCAAGTACGGCGCCACCTTCGGCCAGGTGATGGGCTACTACGGTGCGCGCATCCCGCTGCTGGCCTCCCGGGTCGTTCCCATGTCGCTGTTGGTGGCGACGGCCCTCACGGTGAGCGTGCTGGCGGGGCAGGGGGAGCTGATGGGCATGCGCGCCTGCGGCATTCCGGCGCCGCGCGCGCTGCTGCCGATCCTCGTGATCTGTGCGTTGATCGTGCCGGCCTACTTCCTGCTCAACAACGAGGTGCTGCCGCAGACCAACGCCCTGGCCAGCTACGTGAAGGACGCGGTCAAGAAGGGGGGAAGTCGTCAGGAGGGGCTCGGCGCCTGGTTCCGGAGCGGTGACACCTTCTACCAGGCCGACCGCCTCGACCCGAAGGAGGGGACTGCCAGCAACATCACGGTCTTCCACCTCGGCGAGGACGGCCTGCCCGTGTCGCGCGGCGACGCGTCCTCCGCCCGACACATCGGCGGCGGCCAGTGGCTGCTCGAGGATCCGGTGCGGGTGGTGCACACCGAGGCGGGACTCGTCCGGACCTCGGGGCCCTCCCACGTGACGATCGGAGAGGCGATCCAGGCCGACGTCGACACCCGGAACCTCTCCGTGGGCGAGCTGCAGGACGAGATCGAGGAGGTGGAGGCCAGCGGGCTCGACGCGACCCACTACCGCGTGGACCTGTTCGTGAAGCTCGCGTCTCCCGTGGCGTGCCTGGTGCTTCCGGCCCTGGCCCTGTTCTTCGCGGTGGGCGGGCCTCCGCATCCGACGTCGGCCACGACCCTCGTGCTGAGCGCCGTGGTGGCCGTCTCCTACGTGCTGCTGACCGGCGTGTGGACGAGCTTCGGCTACAGCGGCGCCATCTCGCCCTGGCTGGCGGGCTGGGCACCGACCCTGCTGTTCGCGGTGGTGGCGGCCTATCTGGGCCTTCGGCTGCGGGGCTTCGGCCAGTCCTTCGGCCGGGCCTGAGCCCACGATCGGGACCGACCCGCGGCCGGATCCGCCCCCGATCCCTCAGCGCTCGCAGCGCGCCCGCTTGCGAACGTCCTCGGGTACGGCGGCGAGCGCTCGATCGATGGCGCACACCTCGGTGAGCAGGGCGTCCAGCGCGTCGAAGTCGAGCTGGCTCGGGCCGTCGCAGGGCGCCATTCTGGGATTCGCGTGGGCCTCCACGAAGAGGGCGTCGATTCCCGTCGCCACGGCCGCTCGAGAGAGCGCCGACACGAAGCGCCGATCGCCGCCCGAGGCGCCGTCTTCGGCCCCCGGGTACTGGACGGCGTGGGTCGCGTCGAAGCACACCGGCGCGAACTCCCGCATCTGGATCAGGCCGCGCATGTCGGCCACCAGGTTGTTGTAGCCGAACGTCGCACCGCGATCGGTGACGAGCACGTCGGACGCGCCGAACGTGCGCAGCTTCTCCACCGCCAGGCGGATGTCCTGGGGTGCGATGAACTGCGCCTTCTTGACGTTCACCGGCAGACCCGTCGCCGCACAGGCGGCGATCAGGTCCGTCTGCCGGCACAGGAACGCGGGCACCTGGAGGCAGTCCACGACCTCGGCGGCGATCTTCGCGTGGCCGGGCTCGTGGACGTCCGTCAGCAGGGGCAGGCCGGTGTCGCGCTTGATCGCGGCCAGGATGCGAAGGCCCTCGTCGAGGCCGGGGCCCCGGAAGCCGTCCGCGCGGGAGCGGTTGGCCTTGTCGAAGGAGGCCTTGAAGACCAGCGGCAGGCGGTGTCGCCGTGCGATCTGCTGGATGGTCCGGGCTGTGTCGATGGCCGCTGACTTGCGCTCGAGGACGTTCAGTCCCGAGATCAGCACGAGCGGCGCACCGTCTCCGATGGGAATTCCGCCGATTTGCACCGATGTCCTCCTCGGAACGCCCGACCCGAAGCCCGCCCTTCAATAGCAGGCGGGCTCGGGCGTGCCTATCCGGTGGCCTGATGATGCGGGAACCTCCGGAATCGCTCCGGGGTCCCTCCGGCCCTTTCTTCGGTCGCACAGAGGTGACGCTTCAGTCTGCCTGCGGAGAGAGCTCTTCGACACGGCTGAGCCTCGCGGGAGGTGCCCCGCGGGAATGTCGACACCCCCCGCCAATGAGGGGAAGCGTAGCGAGATTGACCGAATGCGCATCTCAGTCTGATCGGCGGGCCCCGACGGCGCAGAAGCGCTCCAGGGCCGCCGGGTCCAGCCGGCTTCCCTTGAGGCAGCGATTCCTCAGCCAGGCCAGGTGGAAGCAGAGCTCGACGAAGGGCAGGGCCGGGGCGAGGTCCAGGTCCGAGAGGGGCTCGAAGGCCTTCAGGAAGCGGGCTCGATGGGGGTCGTCCGCGCGCGCCAGGCTCTTGGCGATTCCCGTTCCCACGAGCGCATCGGGCCGCAGGGCCTCGACGTCGATGCCCACCAGGGTCCCGTTCGGGCGGCGCACGAAGTTCTTGGCGACGGCGTCGGGGTAGTCCCAGCCGACATGGACCGCGGGAGGAGCGAGCCGGTCGATGGCCCCGGCGACACGGGCTCCCCGGGTCGCGTCCAGGATCCCCACCTCGCGCAGGAAGGCGAGATCGCGCTCGGCCCGGGCGACGGCTCCCGACTCGCCGATGGGCAGGCGCCGGCTGCCGCCACGATGGATGCGCGCGAAGAAGCGGGCGAGCGGCTCCGCGCTCTCCGCCCCGAGGCTCGAGAGCGGCTCGCCCTCCACGAACTCGACGAGCAGCTCCGCATCGAAGCGGGCCCACAGGGTGGGGACCTCCGGGGCGTCCCGAAAGTGCTCGAGGGCGTCCGCCGCGCGCGCCGCCGTCCAGGCGTCGCCGAAGCGGATCCGCTTGAAGCTGCCTTCCCCGATCCGGAGACGAGAGACCCGGTGGCGGTGGACGAAGCGCCTCGCGACCCAGCGCCGCGCCGCGCGACGCAGCCGACGCAGGGGGGAGTCGAGAGATCGCTGCTCGAAGCGCGGAGGGCGCTGCGGGCTCATTCCGCCGCCGGCGGGCTCCGACGCCGCAGCCCGCTGGACGCGAGCGTGGCGAGCTCCCGCAGCACCGCCGGCACCCGGCGGCCGAGCTCGGGGTGACGGAAGAAGGGGGCCGGGGGCAGCCCCGCGCCGACGGCCACCAGTCCGAGCCGGAACCAGCGCTCGGCGGCTGCCTCGGTGAACTCGGGCTCCGGATAGCAGGGGTTGGTGCGGTTGGCGGCCATCAGGCGCGCCAGCCAGTCGCCGCTCCAGGCGACGAACTCGCTGTCCGGCCGGAAGTTCTTCGGGTTTCGCAGCCGGTGGTGACGCTCGAGGTCCGCCTCGTCGAAGGGCAGCCCGAGGTCGCGCAGCTGGTCGGCGGCGGTTCGCTTCTTCATGCGGGCCGCGAGCGCCGCGTCCTGGTGGCTGGTGCCCCCGAGCCGGTAGCGGATCAGGAACTCGGGCAGGTTCGCCAGCGCGTACTTGGCGGACATGCGGCTCCACAGGTCGATGTCCTGGCAGATGACGAACTCCTCGCGGTAGCCGAACTCCCGCATGGCGGCGGTCCGTCCCATCATCGTGGGGTTCTTGAAGCAGGTCGTGAAGAGCACCCGGGCGCGGATGGCGCGCGACCCGGTGGGCCGCACGACCGGGAGCTTGCGCCGGCCGTCGGCTCGGATGCGCGTCGCCCAGCCCCCGATCGCGGCGATCTCGCGATGCCTGTCGAGAAAGGCGACCTGCTTCTGGAGGCGCTTGGGGAACGCCACGTCGTCGCTGTCGAGGATGGCCAGATACTCGCCGCGAGCCAGGGCGAGGCCGTGGTTGCGCGTGCGCGGGATGCCCAGGTTCTCGGGCTGCCGCACCAGGCGGATCCGCGGGTCCGCGAGCCGGTCGACCACCTCGGCGCTGCCGTCGAAGGAGCCGTCGTCGATGACGAGCAGCTCGAAGTCCCGGAAGCTCTGTCGCAGGATGCTCGTCACGGCCTCGCCGACGAGGGCCTCGCGGTTGTAGACCGCCATGAAGACCGTGACCTTCGGGTCTGCCGTTGTCGGCACGATTGCGACCGCCTCGATGCCTGCAGTCGGGTCGCAGAGACCCCGATCGGGTGGCGATGGACGGCGGGCTCCGTCGCCGGCTCCCGCGGCTTGGCGCGCGAGCCGAAGGAATAGCACGGCCGGGGTGGCCGCCTGCCGCCAAATGGTCGAGGAGAAACGGGAAATCGGAGAAGCCCCGCGGGTTCCGGAGGAGGCTGGGCCGGCAGCTTCGCCCTCGGGCCGGGTCCTGCACGGCTGGCGTTGGGGAGGTCCGGGTTTGGTAGGCTCCCAGGCGCGAACCCGCCCCCGTTCGCTTCCTTCCGAATCACCCGAGGTTGCTTCAAGCACGAAGCTCGCCCAGGCGATGGTTCTGACGGGGGGACCCCTGCATGACAGCGACGAAAGCGACGCTCCCGGCCGCCGCCCTTGCGGAACGAGCGGTGCCGGATCGGATCACCCTGCCGGCGACCGGCGCCTCGCCGAGCGCCGCCCCGCCGGTCCGGATCTTTCTGGGCACGGAGCCTGCCCAGTTCCGGGCCACCCGGGCGTTCGTCTGGTCGATCGAGCAGGTGCGCGATCCCGCGCGGGTCTACGAGATCTACGTCATGTCCCAGCTCGCCGGGTTCGAGCGGACGGGCTGGACGACGGGCTTCACCAACTACCGCTTCGCAATCCCCCACTACGCCGGCCAGACCGGCCGCGCCATCTACTGTGACGAGGATCAGATCTTCCTGAGCGATCCGGCGCTGCTCTTCGACCAGGATCTCGCGGGCGCGGGCTACCTGGCGATCAGCGACACCGAGACCTCGGTGATGCTGATCGACTGCGAGCGCATGGCAAGCGTCTGGAGCCTGCACGACGCGCGCCACGACAAGAAGAAGTCGATCCTCCGCCGCACCCTGCGCGAGCCGGGAATCCGGGGGCCCCTCGATCCGCACTGGAATGCACGCGATACCGAATACGTGCCCGGGCACTCGCACCTGCTGCACTACTCCACCCTGCACACCCAGCCGTGGCGGCCCTTCCCCGAGCGCTTCGTCTACCGGACGAATCGGGACGAGCAGCTGTGGCTCGACCTCGAGCGGGGTGCGATCGCGTCGGGCTTCGAGGCCTTCACCCGCGAGCACCCCACCTCCTTCTTCCGGGAGCTGCTGGCGTGCCGCGGCGCGCCGCCGGCGGAGACGGCCCGGGAGGCCCCGGCTTCCCCGGCGCTTCGGGAGGTGGTGCTGGGGCTGCTCGCGGACCTCGAGGTGGAATCGCTGCTCGAGGTGACCGGCGGGAGCGAGGCGCGGCGGGACGCCGCCGCCGGGAGCGCCCGTTGGGGAATTCCGCGCGAGTCCCACAGCGGCCTCCTGCCCCTGCTGCGCGACGAGGCGCCGTCGTCGGGCCCCGACAGCGATGCGGTCCTGGTCTTGGGATGTCTCGAGGCGATCCCGCCCGAGGACATGCCCTGGGTGGTCGAGGCGATCTTCGCGCGGGCGCGTCGGCTGGTGGTGGCCGACGTACCGTGTGTGGCGCCGTCCCGGCCGCCCCGGGGCCATCCACCCGTGGGCACCGTGATGACGCGCTCCTGGTGGGTCGCCCATTTCGAGTCGGCGGGCGTGCGGCACCCGGACGTGCACTGGCAGCTCGCCCTGCGGGAAGGGGACGACGAGCCGTTCTTCCGCTCGGGCGGCCGCTTCCCGCGCGCGGGCGCACCGTCGGTCTGGGTGCTGTGCGACGACCGTCCCGGCAACACCACCCAGTCGATCGGCCTCGCGGAGGAGCTCGGCTGGCCCTACGAGCGCATCGACCTGCGATTCGGTCCGACGGTCTTCCTTCCCAACCCGCTGCTCGGCGCAGCGGCCCACATCGTGCGCCGGGCCAGTCGCGCGCGCCTCGCGGCGCCGTGGCCGGACGTGGTGATCGCCGCCGGCCGCCGCACCGCCCCGGTGTCCCGCTGGATCAGCGAGCAGTCCCGTGGTCGCACGCGCATCGTCCAGCTCGGCCGCAAGGGCGCCAATCCCGCCGAGCCCTTCGACCTGGCCGTGGCGCCGGCCCACGCGCGCCTCATCCCCCATCCGAATCGCATGGAGACGGCGGGGGTGCTCACGCGCATCCGGAGATCGAAGCTGGAGGAGTCGGCCCTGCAGTGGAAGTTCCTGTTCGACGGGCACCCCTCGCCGCGCATCGCCGTGCTCGTGGGCGGACCGTCCCACCACTACTCCTTCTCGCCCCAGGTCGCCGAGAAGCTCGCCCGGGACGTCGCCGCGATGGCGGCGCGCACGGGCGGCTCGGTCTTCGTGACGACCAGTCGCCGCACCGGCGAGGCGGCCATCGAGGCCATCGCCCGGGGGCTGCCGGACGCGGCGTGGTTCCATCGCTGGGAGCCGGGCCAGACGGCGAGCGAGAACCCGCTGCTCGGCTACCTGGCCCTGGCGGACGTGCTGGTGGTGACGGGGGAGAGCGAGTCGATGCTCGCCGAGGCCGCCGCGTCGGGAAAGAGCGTCCACATCTA
This sequence comes from uncultured delta proteobacterium, assembly GCA_963822965.1. Lineage (GTDB taxonomy): Bacteria > Myxococcota_A > UBA9160 > UBA9160 > UBA4427 > JAJDAN01. The sequence goes on along the minus strand of CAWGJT010000012.1, from coordinate 147,061 downwards.
TCCCCTGCCCCGGCGCAGCCAGGGATTCCTGATGCGCCTCGGGTCGTCGCTGGTCGATCTCGTCGTGGCCCGGGCCGAGACCGAGCCGCGCAACAACCGCGGCACGACGCGGCCCCAGCAGGGGCTCGAGCTGCTCTGCTCCCGGCTGGTCTCCGGCGGCTACGTCAGACCGCACCGCGACCTCTCCGGCATGCACGAGACGATGGTGCGCCGCGGGCTCGCCCGGATGTTCGACGGAACCGTGGGAACCCTGGAGCCGGCGGGAACCAGCGAGATCGAGGAGGTCGCGGATCGCGTACGCTCTCTGCTCGGCACGACGGGCGGCTGGGCCCGTTGAAGCGGAAGGAGCCATCGACATGCGCAGAGACCTCTTCTCCGACGAGCACGAGCACTTCCGGGCCGAGTTCCGCCGCTTCGTGGAGGCGGAGATCGCACCCCGGGTGGCGGGGTGGAACGAGGCCGGCATCACCGACCGCGCCACCTGGAAGCAGTGCGGCGAGCATGGCTTCCTCGGCGCCAGCGCGCCCGAGGAGTACGGCGGCGGCGGCGGCGACTTCCTTTTCGAGGCCGTGATCATGGAAGAGCTGGCCCGGGTGCGGGCCCACGCCCTGATGCTGTCGCTCCACTCGGACATCTGCATGCCCTATCTCGAGGCGTTCGGAACGGAGGAGCAGAAGCGCCGCTATCTGGTGCCGGCCATCGCCGGTGACTGCATCCTGGCCATCGCCATGACCGAGCCGGGAACCGGGTCGGATCTCGCGAACGTACAGAGCCGCGCCATCCGCGAGGGCGACCACTACGTGTTGGACGGCGCCAAGACCTTCATCTCCAACGGACAGATCTCCGACCTGGTGATCGTCGTCGCGAAGACCGACCCGGACGCGGATCCGCCCCACCGCGGCGTCAGCCTGCTGCTCGTCGAGACCGACACGCCGGGCTTCCAGCGCGGCCGCAATCTGGACAAGATCGGGCTCAAGGGACAGGACACGAGCGAGCTCTTCTTCGAGGGCTGTCGCGTTCCGGCGAAGAACCTGTTGGGCCTCGAGGGCCAGGGCTTCAAGATGCTGATGTCGCAGCTGCAGCAGGAGCGCCTCTCGATCGCGGTGGCCTCGATCGCCTCGTGCCACCGATCGCTCGAGGACACCCTGGCCTACGTGAAGGAGCGCAAGGCCTTCGGTCGCCCGATCGCCGGCTTCCAGAACACCCAGTTCAAGCTCGCCGAGCTGGCCACGGAGATCGAGATCGGTCAGGCCTTCGTCGACAAGCTGCTGACGGCCCACGTTCGAGGGGACGAGATCGTGAAGGAGGTCAGCATGGCCAAGTACTGGACCACGGACCTGCAGAAGAAGGTCGCCGCCGAGTGCCTGCAGCTCCACGGCGGCTATGGCTTCATGACGGAGTATCCCATCTCGGGCGACTACCAGGACGCCGCGGTGCAATCGATCTACGCCGGCACGAACGAGATCATGAAGGTGATCATCGCCCGGCGCCTGGGGCTCGACTGATCCGGCGTCCGACGATCCGGAGGTCCCTCGCGGCGGTCGTGCTGCTCGGCTTCGCCGCCTCCGGCTGCCGGCAGGAAGCCGGAGGCGGGGCCGACTCGGCCTCCGCTCCCGCCGCCGACTCCGCGCCGGCTCCGGCGGCCGTTGCGACCGAACGCGAGCTGCCCCCGGCGGGCGGGGTCGCGGTGACGCTGGACGGGCGCCTCGTCGACCTGCGGGCGAACGAGTCCCCTCTCTCCGAGGTGCTGGAGGCGCTCGCGCGCACCGCGGGCTTCAGCCTGGAGGTGGGCGAGTCCGGCATCGAAGACCGCCGGCTCACCGCGAGCATCCGGGCCGCACCGCTCTTCGACGTTCTCGCGGTGGTGCTGCGGGGCGTCGACTTCGAGGTGGACGTCGCCTTCGACCCCGTGTCCCAGCAGCATCGGATCGCCAGGCTGCGGATCCGTCCCGACGAGGAGTCGCCGGGGTCGCTCTCGACCGCCGGCGGTGAGCCGTTCGCGGCCGCCTTCGCCGACCTGCTCGACAGCGCCGACGTGGACATCGTGCTGGCGGCCCTGGACGCGTTGCAGCGGGCGGGGGACGCGAGCGCGATCTCCGAGATCGAGCCGCTGCTCGACGACGTCGACCCGACGGTGCGCACCGCCGCCGAGCGGGCGATCGACGCCCTGGAAGAAGAGGGCGTCGGCGCGGCGCCGGACGGCGATTGAGCCTCCCGCGTCCGCGCAGGGTGCGGTTCCGGGCGCCGCTCGGTACGTTCTGGTCCGTGGCGGGGGCTCCGTACAGCGCACGGCGGGCGTCTGCGGACGCGACGAAGTCGTCGCTCGGCTGCGAGGGCGCCCCCGATCCGGCTTGGCCGCTCGCGGTCGCGGCACCGCGTTGGACGCGAACCGGTCTCTTCCTGATCGCGATCTCCTTCCTGCTCTGGGCGCCGCTGCCCGCCGTTCCCCTGCTTCCGCTCTCGGTCGAGGGTCGCGCCGGGGTGGGCGGCGGCATGCTGCTCGGCGCCGAGGTGACCTTCTGGCTCGGCGTGATCCTCTCTGGCCCCCAGGCGCTGCACAAGCTGCGCGCCTGGTCGCGGCGATGGCTGCGCGGCCGCGGGACGCGCGCGGGGCGATGAGCTTCACCACCCTGCGCGTCGAGACCGAGGCCGGCGTGCGTTCCATCGTGCTCTGCCGAGCGGCCGAGTACAACACCATCACGCCGGCGCTGCGGGACGAGCTGGCTCGCGCCATCGACGATGCCGATGCGGATCGCGAGGTCCGGGTCATCCTGCTGCGGGCCGAGGGGCGCGCGTTCTGTGCCGGCTACGGGCTGGACTGGTCCACGTCGGCCCAGGCCCAGGAGAAGCCGTCGGACGGGGCGGCGTCCCTCGACGCGCCCGGCGAGGAGCGCCGGCGCGTGTGGGACTCGGTCGCCGACATGCGCATGATCGGCTCCTTCGTCGACACCTACATGAAGCTCTGGTACGCGCGGAAGCCGACGATCGCGGCCGTGCAGGGCTGGTGCATCGGGGGCGGGACCGACATGGTCCTGTGCTGCGACCTGATCGTGGCGGGGGAGGGGGCGAGCTTCGGCTATCCGCCGTCGCGCGTCTGGGGAACGCCGACCACCGCCATGTGGGTCTACCGCATGGGGATCGAGAAGGCGAAGCGTTACCTGCTGACGGGAGACGAGATCCCCGCGCCCAAGGCCGCGGAGATCGGGCTCGTGCTGGAAACGGTTCCGGACGGCGAGCTCGAGGCCCACGCCATGGCGCTGGCCCGGCGCATGGCCCGCGTGCCGACGAGCCAGCTCGTGATGCTCAAGCTGCTCGCCAACCAGACGATCGAGAACATGGGCTTCGCGTCGAGCCGCACCCTCGGCACGCTCTTCGACGGTGTCGCCCGGCACACCCAGGAAGGTCTCGACTTCGTCGCGCGCGCCCAGGAGGTGGGCTTTCGCCAGGCGGTGCGCGAGCGCGACGACCCCTTCGAGGACTACGGCAGCCGGCCGAAGGGCGGCGGCTGAGGCGCCGCGCGCCGGCCGCTCAGTGCGGCTCCGGCTCCGGGAGCGGGATGGGCAGCGCCGCGACGCCCTTCATCTTGTGGTGCAGGTCCTCGAGGATGAGGTAGTAGGCGGGCACCAGCAGCAGGGTGATCGCCGTCGCGAAGACGACGCCGAAGGCGAGCGACACCGCCATCGGGATCAGCATCTTCGCCTGCACGCTGTTCTCGAGCAGCAGCGGGGTCAGGCCCGCGAAGGTGGTGGCCGAGGTCAGCAGGATCGCGCGGATGCGGGCCGTGCCGGCTTCCACCAGGGCGGCTCGCAGCGACTCGCTCCCGGCCCGCCGTTGGTTCACGTAGTCGATCAGCACCAGGCTGTCGTTCACGACGACGCCCGAGAGCGCCACCAGCCCGATCAGCGAGAACATGCTGAACGAGAGTCCCAGCAGGACGTGACCCCACACCGCCCCCACCAGGCCGAAGGGAATCGCGGTCATGATGATGAGCGGCTGGACGTAGGAGCGGAGCGGGATCGCCAGCAGGGCGTAGATGACCAGCATCGCGATGAGCCAGCCGCTCTTCAGGCTGTCGAGGAACTCGGTCTGCTCGCGGTGCTCGCCCTCGATGGAAGCCTTCACGTTGGGGAACAGGTTCGGCAGCTCGCGCAGGTCGCTGCGTTGCAGGTCGGCGAGGACCTGGCCGGCGTTGGTGACGGCGTTGTCCACGTCGGCGGTCACGGCCACCACCCGCTGCCGGTCGACGCGCCGGATGGTCGCGAATCCCTCGCCGAGGCGTGCGCGGGCCACCGTCGAGAAGGGCACCGCGGATCCGTCGGCGGTGCGAATCCGCATGTTCTCGAGGTCGGCCAGCGAGCGCCGCTCGTCGGGCGGGTAGCGCACGACGACCTTCACCTCGTCGCGACCGCGCTGCAGCCGCTGCACTTCCTGGCCGTAGAAGGCCTGGCGCACCTGGCGCCCGAGGTCCTGGACCGAGAGGCCCAGCGCCTCCGCCGAGGGCAGCAGCTCGAGCTCGAGCTCTCGCTTGCCGCTTCGGAAGGAGTCGCGGATGTCCAGCACGCCCGGGTAGGAGGCGAGGCGCTCCGACACGTAGTCCGCCGCCAGCCGGAGGGTCCGCAGGTCGGGGCCGACGAGCTCGATCTGGATCGGGGCCGCGGAGGCGATCAGCGATGAGGTGAAGGTCAGCTCCTCCGCCCCGACGATCTCCCCGGTGCGTTCGCGCCAACGACGGGTGAGGTCGGCGACGCTCACGTTTCGCTTCTCGCCGTCCACCACCTCGATCTGCACCTCCCCGAGATGGCTGCCGTGGGCCCCCGCCGACGCGAACGAGGAGGGACCCGAGGCCTGCTTGATGCGATAGGGCTGGCGCCCCACGGACGTCGAGAAGTGCGCGAAGACGCTGCCGTCGCGCACCACGTCGCGGTCGCGATCCACCTCCTCCGCCACCGATCGGGCCGCGTCGGCGATCTGCTTCACGGCCGCCGCCGTGATCGACGTGGGCGTGCCCTGGGGCATGTTCACGTAGGCGACCGTGACGTCGCTCTCGATCTCGGGCTGGAACACCATGCGCAGCCAGCCGCCGGCCAGCAGCCCGACGGTCACCAGCAGGACGGTCGCGCTGATCGCGGCGGTCGTGTAGCGCCACTCCAGGGCGAGCTCGAGAAGCGGGCGGTAGCGCTCCTCGGTGAAGCGCCGCAGGCCCTCCGCGATCCGGTCCTGGAAGCGACGCCACGCCTTCGAGACGGCGGTGGTGGGGACGGCGTCCGGATCGGCGCCGCTCGCGTGGCCCAGGTGCGAGGGCAGGATGAACAGCGACTCGAAGAGCGAGAAGGCGAGGCACAGGCACACCACCACCGGGATCACCCGGGCGACCCGCCCCATCGGCCCGGGCACCCACAGCATGGGGGCGAACGCCGCGATGGTGGTGAGCACCCCGAAGATCACCGGCGTGGCGATGCCCTGGGCGCCGAGGATCGCCCCACGCAGGGGGTCGCCGGTGCGCGCCTGCTCGGTGCAGGCGTTCTCGCCCACGATGATCGCGTCGTCGACCACGATGCCCAGCACGATGATGAACGCCATCAGCGAGATCAGGTTGATCGAGACGTCGTAGGTCGGGAGCAGCCAGAGCGCGCCGAGGAACGAGAGGGGAACGCCCAGGCTCACCCACATGGCCAGGCGCAGCCGCAGGAACAGGGCGAGCACCACGAACACCAGCAGGAAGCCCGTCCAGCCGTTGGAGAGCAGGGTGTCCAGACGCCCGCGCAGGAAGCGCGCGTCGTTCTGCGCCAGGGTGAAGTGCACGCCGCGAGGCAGGGTCTCCCGGCGCTCCGCGAGGTACTTCTCCACCGTGGAGGCGATCTCCAGGGCGCTCTGCTGGCCCACGCGGTACACCTGCACCAGCACGGCGGGCTCGCCGTCGAAGAGGGTGAGCTCGTCGCTCTCCGCGAACCCGTCCACCACCCGGCCGACGTCGCCCAGGCTGAGCCGGGTGCCGTCGGCCCGGGAGACCAGCACGAGCCGCTCGTAGTCTGCGGCCGTGTGGGCCTGTCCCAGGGTGCGGATCAGGATCTCCCCCGCGTCGGTCTTGATCGAGCCCCCCGGCAGGTCGAGGGACGACCGTTGCACCGCCGCCGCGATCTCCTCCATCGTCAGCCCGTGCCGGCGAAGGCTGTCCTCGGAGACCTCGATCGAGATCTCGTAGGGGCGCGTCGCGACGAGCTCCACGTCGGTGATGCCGGGCAGGGCCGCGATCTCGTCCCGCGCCTGCTCGCCGAGGCGCTTCAGGGTGGTCTCCTCCACGTCCCCGGAGACGGCCACGTTCAGCACCTGGAATCGCAGGTCCACCTGGGTGACGACCGGCCGCTTCACCTCGACGGGAAAGGTGTCGATGGCGTCCACCCGAGAGCGGATCTGATCCAGGCGCACGCGCGGGTCCTCGCCGGTCATCAGCTCGACGCTGACGGCGGCCATTCCCTCGTTGGCCGTGGCGTGGATGCGCTTGACGCCCTGGAGTCCCTCGAGCACCTCTTCGATGCGGAGACAGACGGCGTCCTCCACCTCGGCGGGAGACGCGCCCGGATACTCGACGCTCACCGTGATGACGGGAAGCGAGATCTCCGGGAACACCTCCTGCTTGATGCTCGGAAGCGTCAGCAGGCCTCCGGCCATCACCAGCGCCATCAGCAGGTTGGCGGCGACGTGGTTCGAGGCGAACCACGCGATGGCGCGGTTCACGGGGCGCTGCCTTCCGGACCCGCCGCGACGACCAGGGGAGGGCGCTCGGAGGCGAGGGGGTCCGTGGCGCCGCCACTCTCGCGCGACGCCACGGACACGCCTTCCCGCTCCTCGAACACGCGAACCTGCATGCCGTCCACCGCGACGGCCAGGGGTCCGGAGACGATGCGTTCGCCACGCGCGATTCCCGACGCGACGAGCACGCGATCCCGGTCCCGCCGCAGCACGGGGACCCGCCGGAGCTCGAGCTCGTCGTCGGCACCGACGATGGCCACCTGGTCGCGACCGCGCAGGGCGTCCCGGGGCAGCTCCACGATGGCGTCGTGGGCCACGCCCTGGATCTCCGCGTCCACGAAGAGGCCCACGGCGAGGGGCGGCCGGGAGGGGTCGTCGCCGTGTCCGTAGGGATCCTCCACCCGGGCCACGGCCTGGATCATGCGCGTCTTCGGGTCGAGCTCTCCCTCGGTCCGAACGATGTGGCCGATCCAGGTGTACTCGCGACCGGCGAAGGTGGCGCGGAGCCGGACCTCCGGGCCCGCCTCCTCGCCCGCGTCGCCGCGATAGTCGATGGGCAGGTCCACGAAGGCGGCGTCGCGATCCGGGATGGGTAGCCGCACCTCCGCGTAGTCGACCGCGTATACCCGGGCCACCGGCGTGCCGCGGTTCACGTACTGCCCCACGTCCACCTTCTTCTCCCGCACGCGTCCCGCGTACGGAACCCGGACGCGGGTTCTCTCGAGGTCGCACTTCGCCTGGGCCAGCCCGGCCTCGGCGTCGCGCTGGTTCGCCTCGGCCACCTGCTCGCCGTTGCGGGCGGTGTCGAGGTCCGCCGAGCTCCCGACGTCGCGCTTGGCCAGCCGCTGCTGCCGTTCGAGCGCCCGTCGGGCCAGCTCGCGCTGGCTCTTCGCCCGGGCGAGGGCGGCGCGCGCCCGCTCGAGGGCGATCTCGTAGTCGCTGGGGTCGATGGTGACGAGAACCTCGTCGGGCTCGAGGAAGCCGCCGGAGGCCAGGCTCGGAGAGATGGACAGGACACGCCCGGAGACCTCGGCGACGAGATCCGACTCGGTGCGTGGAACGACCGTGCCCTGGGTATGGACGATCAGCTCGACGGGGTGCGGGTCGGCGCGCACCACGCGGACCAGGGGGCTCCGGTGCTGGGGCTTCTGGGTGTCGAGGTCCGGCCTGGCGGCGACGAGGCCCAGGGTCGCGACGCCGCCGAGGGCCAGCACCACCAGGGGGAGGAGTGTCTTCTTGCTGGTCAACACGGGAGATCTCGGGCGATGCGGCGCGGGCAGGAGCGCAGATCGCGCGCGGCCCCGCTTCCAGTGCAGGGCTCTTCGGCGGCGTGGGCTCGCTGGGGGCGGACGACGGACACTTGGGGGGACCTCGAACGGACGCGACTGAACGTCCGTTTGAAGATCCGATCGGCTGCCGGTGGCTGGGGGTTTAGGGCTACGCGCGCCGGATCACGCCGCGGCGGCGGCGGCCTCGACTCGCTGGAGCATCGGGTCGCAGGCCGCCGGCAGGACGTGTGCAGCGCCGCTCCGGATGACGCCCTCGACGAGGTCGTCGACCTCTCCGGCGTCCTCGCTGGCCTCACAGGCCAGCAGGACGAGATCGACGAGCGAGATCTCGCATCCGCCCGGCGCCAGCGACCGGAGCACGCGCTCGAGGCTGTCCTGTGCGCTGGCCTGCGGCCGGGAATCGTTCGCTTCCGTCGACATGGGCTGGGCCCCTCCTGGGGCGCCCGCAGTGCAGTGGTCGTGCCATTCGGGTCCGGACGGCGGCCGTGCCGGGACCGATGTCGAGCTTCGCGTTGTTCTTCGGCGACTTGTGAAATAGCCTGCCTGCCGCCTGCGGCTGCGGGGACGATCGGCGGGCGTCGCATTCCGGACGCTCGCGGCGGAGAACGAACGATGACCAGCGCGACCTCGCCGCCCTCCGTGTGGAGCAACTGGTCGGGCTCGGTGCAATGCGCGCCGGTCCGCATCGAGCGTCCCGAAGACGAAGGGCAGGTCTGCCGCCTGGTGTCCGCCGCGGCCGCGGAGGGTCTCTCCGTTCGCGTGGTGGGAAGCGGGCACTCCGGGACGCCGTTGGTGGCCACCGACGGCATCCTCGCGTCCCTCGACGCCCTGGCCGGAATCGCCTCCCACGAGGCCGACCGGTGCCGCGCCCGGGTGCGGGCCGGCACCAAGCTCTGCGACCTGGGCGAGCCGTTGCTCGCGCTGGGGCTGGCCATGGAGAACCTGGGCGACATCGACAAGCAAGCGCTCGCCGGTGCGGTCGGCACGGGCACCCACGGGACCGGCCCCACCCTCGGCAACCTCTCTTCGTGCGTCGAGAGCGTCCGTCTGGTGGACGCCGAAGGCGGCGTGCGCGAGTTCGACGAGGCGGTCGATCCCGAGGCGTTGCGGGCCCTGCGCGTCTCGCTCGGCTCGCTCGGCATCTTCACGGAGATCGGCCTGCGCCTCCGGCCGGCCTACCGCCTGCACGAACGCGTCCGTCGCATGTCCGTGGAGGAGTGCCTCGACGGCCTCGACCGGGAGGTCCGGGGAAACCGTCACTTCGAGTTCTTCTGGATGCCCGGCCGCGACGTGGCCGAGGTGAAGACCTTGAATCCCACCGACGAAGAGCCCTCGGACCTGCCGGACCGGCGTTACGAGCGGATCGGTTGGAGTCCCCGCATCATTCCGTCCGAGCGGACGGTGAAGTTCTTCGAGATGGAGTACGCGGTTCCCGCGGAGCACGGACCCGCGTGCTTCGGCGAGGTGCGGGCCCGCATGCAGGAGCGCCACCGCGACGTCCAGTGGCCCGTCGAGTACCGGACCCTCGCCTCCGACGACGCCTGGCTGAGCAACGCCTTCGGACGCGAGACCGTCACGCTTTCCATCCACCAGGACGGGAGCCTGCCCTACCGGGAGTTCTTCGAGGACCTGGAGCCGATCTTCTGGAGCTGCGGGGGACGCCCGCACTGGGGGAAGATCCACCGCCTCGAGGCTCGTCGCCTGCGGGACCTCTACCCGGAGTGGGACCGGTTCCAGGCGTTTCGGGAGGGGCTCGATCCCGAGGGCCGCTTCCTGAACGCGCATCTGCGGCGGCTCTTCCTCTCGTGAGCCCGACCCGGTGCGAACTCGCCCCGGGTGCGCAACCTTCGTTCCGATCCGACATCCGAACCCGCCATGAAGCTGTCCCTCTATCACTTCCAGAGCTGTCCCTACTGTGCGTTGGTGCGCCGCGCCATCGACCAGCTCGATCTCGACGTCGAGCTGCGGGACATCCTCGAGGAGCCGGGTCGCCACCGGGAGCTGGTCGAGGCAACGGGCCGGCAGATGGTGCCGTGCCTGCGAATCGAGTCGGAGGACGGCGCGGTGCGTTGGATGCACGAATCTCGCGACATCGTCGACTATCTGCGGGAGCTGCCGCTTTCCGCCGGCTGAGCCGTTCGCACCTGCCGGCGCGCACCGCGAGGAGGGCCGGAGGATGTTCCGTTCGATGGGGGTCGTCGTTCCGACGCTGTGGGTCGTGGGGAGCGCGGTCGCGTTGCCGGGCTGCACGGTCGACTCGGTGGTCGCCCAGGCCGGCGTGCCCGGTACCACCGTGGGCGCCCGGGTGAGTGACGTGACGACGCGGGGCCCGTATCTCGACGCGAAGGTCGACGCGGGCGGCTTCCGCTACCGGCTCTACTTTCCCAACGACGAGACCTGCAGCGCGCTGCTCGCGAATCCCGAGGGTCTGCACTTCACGTGGCTGGGCCTGATGGGTCGCGTGGACGCCGGCGACCGGCAGTGCGACGCGGTGGGCGTCCTCTCGCTGGAGGCGTGGAGGGACCGGCAGCCGCGACGCTCCCGGGAGCCCCTGCCCCGGGCGCCCGCGCGCTACCAGGCGGTCTACCGCGACGACCAGGTCGTGCATCTGCTGGGGCGATTTCCGCTGGCGAAGCAGCTGGGCTTCCAGCACACCGCCAGCCTGGTCGCCATCATTCCCAACGACGAGGCCTGCCGCGGCTTCCCCGACGAGGGCACCGCCTCGATGGAGTACCGGGTCTCGGGACCCAACCCGCTGGTCCTGCTGGACAAGAGCAGCCTGTGTCCGGTGCTCGGGCTGGCGCTGCCGCCGCCCCGGACGCCCGCCGCGAGCTGAGGCCGCCCTGTCTCCCGGAACGCCCCGCCTCCCGGAACGCCCCGCCCCAAAAAGTGACCGGGAGCGCCCCGAAGGGTGCTCCCGGTCTCCCTGGGAAGGGGATTTCGTTTTGTATCAAGGGAGTGGCGCCGGCGGAGAAGAGGTGTCAGAAAACTCCGCCCCGGCGGCATCTTTTTTCGAGGGAGGCCCGCCCGGCGCGCCGGACGGCGCTGAAGTCCTCGATGCGGCTCGGTTTTTCCGGTTGGCCGCCGGCGGCTCGTCCAGGTGGGCGGGCAGGTCCCCGGCGACCACCCGGCCGATCTCCGAGGCCAGCAGGCGCACCCCCAGCTCGTTCAGGTGGCAGCACGTGTCCCGGTAGAGGGTGCGGGGCTCGGCCCGGAACAGCCAGGCGAGGCTGGTGAAGGCCACGCCCCGGGCGCGTAGCTCCCGGCCGGCCTCTTCGAGCAACGGATAGCCCATGCGAACGGCCGTCCGGGGCGCCCACGGGTCCGGAATGTCCAGCTGGCTCTTCTCGATGCGGCTCCAGGGCTTGCCGCCCTCGAGCCATTGGTTGGGCTGCAGGAAGTGGAAGTAGTGGGCGCCGGCGCCCCGGGCGAGCTGCTGGAGCTCGAGCGACGACCGTTGCCAGATTGCCACCTCGTCGGCGAACAGATCAGCGGGGCGGTCGTAGGAGACCGGCGGGCCCGACGCCTGGAAGCTCGTGCCGGCCACGGCGAGACGGTGGCGCAGGGCGTGATCCTGCCGGGCGATGCGCGCCTCGAGCAGATCGTCGACGTGTTGGAGGACCGTGAGGCAGAGGGCGCTGCGCGACGGCAGCCCGGTCGCGAGTGCCGAACGAAACGCGCGCTGCTCTTCGCGAAGCGCGCGGGTGGCGACGAGATACCCGGCCTGCCCGGCGTCGACGCCGCCGCTCTGGTAGAGCTGCCAGCCGCGCGGATAGCCGGGATGGACGCCCGCAGGATGGTTGTCCGCGTAGGGGAGGGCGACCTCGTTGAAGCCGTCGAGGTTGATCACCACGTCGAAGTGGGCGCCCAGCGACAGGAGCCAGGCGACCGCCATCAGCTGCTGGGGCTGCTTGTAGCCCCCGAGCGCGAGGGAGACGAGCTCGATCCGCTTGCCCCGGAGAGCCGGCGCGTCCGCGAGGGCCGCCTTCAAGGCGTCGCCGCCGTTCGTGTAGACCTGCAGCGACACGGAGCCACCCGTGATCGCCACGCGGACGACGTCCGGACCGGCCGGCGTCAGGGGATCGATGCCCTGGAATCCGAAGCGGTTGATCGTCGCTTCGGCGCCGGTCCGATCGAGCACGTAGCCCAGATAGGGATGGAGCGCCTTGTTGGCCACGGTGGCGGCGTCCTGCCGTGGGACGACGGGGGTCGTCGCGAGCACGACCGCGTCGGGATCGAGCGGGGGAGCCAGCCTCTCCCGCAGCACGTCGGTCGGAAAGGGCTCGCCGGTGCGGATGCGGTGCAGGACCCGGATGCCGCCCTCGAGCAGCGCGAGGGCCGCTACCAGACCGGTGCACAGCAGCAGGATGCGCTTCGCGATCACGCGCCCGAGTCTGTCGGGAGGGCGGGTGCTCGTAAAGGGCCCCGCCGGGCGGGGGCAGCGGTCGTCCGCGCGCCGTGCCCCGTGCCAGTCGGTCGAGCCGGGCCGGCTCGCGCCGCGATCCGGGGACTCGGTCAGGCGTGGATGTGCGAGTGCCTTCCCTTCTCGGCTTCCCGGCCGCTCGTCGCCGCCGCGTGCAGCCAGCGCCAGGTGTTCCCCAGGGTCGGGGAGATGAGCCACTGGGCGCCGCGCACCCGCCGCAGGTCCCGGCCGCTCGTCTGTCGGGCGAGCTTCTCGAGCAGCATCTGAGCCTCGCTCTCCTGGTCACTGCGGGTGAGCAGCCGCGCCAGGTCGATGACGACGGTCGGGCTCCACGGATCGATCTCCCGGGCCCGCCGCAGCAACGAGATCGCCTGGGGGCGGAAGCGCCGGGCCGCGAAGCGGCGGCGACCCTCCAGCAAAGCCTCCAGGGCCTCCTTGTCCCGGCCCCGCTTGCGCTCCGTGCTCGCCAGCTCCTGCCAGGCGGCGATCTCCCGGGGCAGGCAACGGGCCGCCTCCCGGTAGATGGCGCCCGCCTGTTCCAGTCGCTTCTCGGCGAGCGCCGCCCGGGCACAGGCCCGGTAGCTCGTCCAGGCATCGAAGGCGTTGCCGGTGGCGGCCAGCAGCGGAGCCAGGCGCGCATGGAGCTCGACGTTGGCGGGCTCGACGGCGAGGACTCTCCGGTACAGGGCGGCGGCCTTGCGGTAGCGCTTGCGCTGCCGCGCCCGCGCCGCCGCCTCCAGGATCCGGCTGCGGTCGTAGGCGGGCTCGGCCCCGAAGATCGCCACTCCGTTCCTCCCCACTGCGCCCGTACGATGCGATCGCGCGGTACGTCCGGGGGGGATCGGACGCATGTCACGCGAAGTTCGTGATCCCGGTCACTCAGTTCCGAAGGGGAGGCCGCGACGGCGGCCCCGAACACGCCCGTCAATCGCGGTCGCTGTCGGGACGATACGAGCCGGGATGGATTCGGGCGTTCGCGAGCTTCAGCTGGTGGTGTCCCTGGTGGGCTGTCTGGTGAGCGCGCTGAGCGCGCTCGCCATCGCGCTGCGCGATCCCCGGGCGCGAGCGAACCAGCTCGCCACCCTGCTGGTGGGCGGAGCCGCCTGGTGGAGCTTCTGTCAGGTGCTGTGGACCGCGGCGCCCGGCCCGGAGAGCGCCTGGCTCTGGCATCACGCGGCGGGGCCCGGCTGGACCTTCATCGGTCCCCTGACGCTGCACCTCATCGCCCAGCACACCCATCCGCCGCGCTGGATGACCCTCTCCATCGTGCCCGCGTACGCCGTCGGGACGGTCTTCGCGGGGCTGCAGCTCTTCACGTCGCACCTCCACGGCGCCGCGTTCGCTACGCCCTTCGGCTGGTGCTTCGAGACGGGGCCCGGCCACGTGTGGTTCTTGGTCTTCACGCTGGCCTGCGTGATCCCGGCCCTGGGCGTGGCGATCCATCGCCTGCGCCGGGTTCGTTCGCCCGCGCAGCGCAGCCAGCTTCGCCTGGTCGTGGTCAGCATCGCCGCACCGTTCTTCGTCGGCGGGCTGCTGTCGGGAGTGCTGCCCCTCCTCCAGGTGCCGTTCCCCCGGCTCGGCTCGACCTCCTTCGCGGTGCTGGGGGCGGCGATCGCCTTCAGCCACTACCGCTACGGCTTCTCGGCCCTGGCGCCCAGCAGCTTCGCGCGCGAGATCCTGGCGACCCTGCCGGACGGTCTCGCCCTGGTGGACGTCCGGGGCGAGATTCTGTCCGGCAACGACCGCATGGCCGCGATGCTGGGCGTCGAGCCCGGCCACCTGGCGGGTCAGCCCGTCGGTGTGGCGCTCGGCGTCTCCCTCATGGACCCGGCCCGGAACCTGCGCGACCACGAGTGCCGTCTCCGGGGTGTCGACGGCCGCGAGCTGGCCGTCTCCATCTCCACTTCGCGGCTGCTCGACAAGCGCGGTCGGTCCATCGGCACCGTGCTCGTGGTCCGGGATCTCCGGGAGGTCGAGGAGCTTCGCCACCACCTGGTCACGTCGGGCCGCCTGGCCGCCGTGGGCGAGCTGGCGGCGGGGATCGCGCACGAGATCAACAACCCGATCGCCTTCGTGCGGGCGAACCTCGCCCAGCTCCAGCGGCATTGGGAGGAGATCGCGAAGCGCCTGCCGGAGACCGGCGAAGTCGACGCCGACGTCGACGTGATCGCCGAGGGTCGCGAGCTGCTGGTGGAGTGCATCGACGGCGTCGACCGGACCGTGGGCATCGTCCGGGACGTGAAGGGGTTCGCGCGCGGCACCCCGGACGAGCGCGAATGGATCGATCTCAACGATCTCCTGGCGCGCGTCCTTCGCGTCGCCCAGCCCCAGATCCCCCACACGGTGCGCACCGAGAGTCGCTTCGGCGCCGTGCCCCGCGTGTGGGGACACGCCGCCCACCTGCAGCAGGTGTTCCTGAACCTCGTGCTCAACGCCCTGCAGGCGATCGAGGGACGGGGTCGCCTCATGCTGGAGAGCCGCGCGGACGCGGACTTCGTGACCGTCACGGTCACCGACGACGGCAAGGGTATCCCGCCCGAGGACCTGGATCGCATCTTCGATCCCTTCTTCACCACCAAGCCCGTCGGCGAAGGGACCGGGCTCGGCCTGGCCATCTCGTTCCAGATCGTCGAGAGCCACGACGGGCAGATCAGCGTGGAGTCGCACCCCGGCCGAGGAACCACGTTCGCGGTGCGGCTGCCCCGGCGCGCCGGTCCGCCGACCGAGAACGCGGCCGCGAGCGCTTGATCGGGGCGCGGCGCACGCTTCAGCGGTTGAGGAAGACGACCTCGCCGCTGCCTTCGATGGTTCCGAACTGCGGGGTCTGGCGCGCGCCGGAGGCGACGGTCACCTGGGGGCGGACGTAGGCGGCGATCTCCCGGGCGGTCACCGCTCCGTCGCCGTCGAGATCGGCCTCGCCGCTCATGCCTCGCAGCAGGTAGGTGGTGAAGAGCCCCTGCCCGCCGACCTCCACCGCCTGCTCCCCCTCGGAGCCGGCGGCGAGGATCTGCACCGCGCGCATCTTCGTCACCTTCCTCAGGTAGCCGCTGGTGGTTCGCGGCAGCGAGATGCCGCGCGTGAGGGCCAGGCCCGAGTAGCAGGCGTCGATCGCGTAGAGGACGTGCTTGGCGGTCATGCGATTCGAGAGGTCGCGCACGGTATCCATCGAGATTCCCGTCGCGAAGGCGTCCGAGTCGGCATCGGCCGGAATCAGGTAGCCGCGCTTGGAGCCGCCGGGCAGGGTCTCCGTGTCGCCGTGGCCGGCGAAGTAGATGAACGCCATCGAGTCGGAGTCGACGTACTCCCCGAGCTCGGTACCGAGCACCTGCAGCAGCCGGTGTCGCGTCGCGTCGCCGTCGTAGATCTCGATCACCTGGTCGAAGCCGGCCCCGCGCAGATAGGCCGCCATGCGCCGCGCGTCGGAGACCGCGCCGTTCAGCTTGGGCCAGGAGGCATAGCGGTCGATGCCGACGACGACGGCAACCTTGCTCGAGTAGAGGTCGCGCGCCGGCGGGGCCTTGGGCGGCGGCTTTCGGGCCGGTGCCGGCGTCCACGCGGGCGCCGGCGCCTGGGCGTAGCCCGGCTTCCGGGTGCGTTCGGCGATGGCGAGGTACTGCGGCTCCTGGGCGATGATCTGCGCCCCGATCTGCTTCCACAGGTCGGGATAGGCCTTGGCGTAGATCATGCTGGTGTAGGGCTGGCGTGGGGACGCCACGCGCGCTCCCTTGATGACCGCCGGAACGATGAGCGCGGCGCTGAAGAACGGGCCCGGGCTCGCCGAGCGGTGGATCGATTCGTGGGAGGTGTCGGCGACGTAGTGCCCGATGGGCTGCTGGCTGCGCGCGTCGAGGGCGTCGACCTCGGCGTGTGCGTCGTAGGTCCAGCGCGTGCCGCGGAAGTTCGGAATCAGCAGGAGCCCGCCCGGGAACCACGTGAAGAAGTTCGCGGCTCCGCCGGAGCGGAAGTCGCCCTTCACGCTCACCTTCAGGAGGACGTCGACCTCGTCCTCGCCTTCCCGGTAGGGGTAGACGACGTCGGTGAAGATCTGCTCGTTGACGAGGAAGTCGACGAGCCCCTCTTCGGTGGCGCCGGAAGAGCCCGCTCCGTGCACGTCCGCCGCGGTCACGGCGGCCTTGAGCGAGTAGGCGGCCAGGGGCCGGAAGCGGGCGGGGACGTTCTGGGGCTTCAGGTTCACGACCTGGGCCCTGCACCCTGCGCCCAGGCTCACGCACAGCGCCAGCGCCAGCCCGAGTCGCACGGCACCGTCCCGGATCGTGCGGACCGCCCTCGGCTCGGTTCGGCTGGAATTCATGGTCGTCGCCGCTGCGTCTCCCGTCTCGGTTCGCCGCCGGAGCCCCGATTCTACACGAAGGCCCCATCGATTCCTGCGTCCCGGTCTCCGGCGTCGCTGCTACCCTCGGTGTCCCCATCACCCTGTCAGGAGACGAGATCGCCATGCGCCACACCGAGCCCGAATACGCCGAGATCACGCCCCAGATGAAGGAGCGCATCGAGAAGTTCCGCGAGGAGCACGCCGGCGACGCCGTGGGCAACGTCGCGAATCACGTCCTCTTCGAGGACGACAACCTTCGCATCTGGGAGATGAAGCTCGAGCCCGGCGAGCACAGCGATCTCCATCACCACGAGCACGACTACTATCTCGTCGTCTTCTCGGGAGATCTCGTGGCCGGGGTGATGCCGAAGGGCAGCCCCATGGAGTCCTTCGTGGGAAAGATCCCGCCCCAGGGCAACACGGTGATGGTTCCCAAGGGCGGCACCGAGTGGGCGTACAACGTCGGCGACCAGACCTACCACGAGATCCTGATCGAGCTGAAGAAGAGCTGATCCCGACGCGGCCGAAGAACGGATCCCGACGCGGCCGAAGAACGGATCCCGACGCGGCCGAAGAACGGATCCCGACGCGGCCGGTCAGGCGGCCCGCCTGTGCTCCTCCGCCCGGGCCAGCCGCTCTTCCCAACGGCGCTGGTTGCGGAGGCCGTCCTGCACGAAGGGGCTCCATCGGATGGCGCCGAAGACGGCGCGCCCGAGCAGGCTCACCGGGAAGCGCAGCGGCCGTCTCACGTGGAGCAGCAGGACGACCCGATCTTCGCCGGTGTCGTTCAGCACCTCGTGCTTGTAGGTGTCGTCGAAGATCAGCGTCTTGCCGACCTCCCAGCGCCGGCGGATGCGCGCCACCTCGATCCAGCACTTCTCCGGCTCGCTTGGCAGCAGCAGGCCGAGATGGCAGGTGAAGATCGCCCGCGTCGGCCCCCGGTGACGCGGGATGTGCTTGCCGGCCTCGAGGATCGAGAAGAAGGCGCTCTCGACGCCCGGGATCCGACGCACGGCCTCGGTGGTGGCCGGACACTGCCGGCAGTGCTCGTCCACCCAGAATCCGTAGCCCTTGAGGAAGTACACCTTCCACTTGTCGTCGGCGGTGTCGATCCGGCTGTGATCCGGCGAGATCTCGTGGAGCGGCGGCAGCTGCGACCGCGCCTGGAGCACGACCTCGGCCTCCTTGCGGATCGCCTCCCAGCTCGCTTCGAGGGAGGGGACCCAGTCGAACCGGTCGGGATCGAGCCAGGGCCGGGCGCCGATCTTCGAATGCCGTCCCAGGACGCGGTTGATCGCCGGGCGGATCTCCTTGCCCACCCGCAGCGCGGAGGCGCGCGCCAGCACCCGCAGGCGGTGTGAAAGCGCAGACTCACCCGGGCGGCGGGTGACCCGTGCGATCTCGAGCTGGCGGCGCCTGCTGCGCTTGCTCTTCTTCGAGTTCTTCGAGCCCATGTGGGAGGTCCATGGCCGTCGGGGCGCGAAGGATACCAGCCGAAATCGGCAAGGTCTGCTGCCAACGGCACGATCCCGGAAGGATCTGGAGAAGCCCGTGGGCCCGGAGACACACCCACGGGGCCTCGCGGACGATCGAGAGTGCGCTTGGCGGAGCTACACGTGACTGCTAATGTACCGAACGTTACGTACCGATCGGTACATTACAAGCACTCGATTCGACCGGAGGAACGCCCCATGGCTCCGCATCTCGAGCCCGGCTCGCGCCACGAGATCCACATTCGGCGCCCGGAGCTTCCCTTCGACGCCGAGATCCCGAAGCACTGGGCCGACGGCAATGCCGTCGCCAGCCACATCTTCAACGCGCTCAACCTCACGTTCCCCGACGGAGAGCGCTTCTTCATCAAGGCGGTGAACGACCACCTGCGGTCGATCCAGGATCCCGCGCTGGCGAAGCAGGCCCGGGCGTTCGCCGGACAGGAAGCCGTCCACGGTCGCGAGCACGAGCGCTATTTCGACATCATGCGCGCCCAGGGCTACCGCATCGACCGCTTCCTGAAGCGCTTCCGCACCTTCGCGCGCTGGCTGGACCGGCTGCCGCGCAGCCTGCGGCTGGCCATGACCGCCGGCGCCGAGCACTACACGGCGACCCTCGGCCACTTCGCCCTGGCCAATCCCGAGATGCGCAAGTTCCATCCGACCATGCAGGCGCTCATCGTCTGGCACGCCGCCGAGGAGGTGGAGCACAAGGCCGTGGCCTTCGACGTGATGCAGGCGGCGGGCATCTCCTATCCCATGCGCATCCTCGGCTACCTGCTGGCGAGCGCGTCGCTCCTCGGCTGGTCGGGCGCCGGTGCGCGCATGCTGCTCCGTCAGGACGGCGTCTCCCGCCGGGAGGCGCGTGCGCTGCGAAGGCAGCTCGAGCAGCGCGTCGACCCGCAGCTCGTCGCCTACGTGCGCGGCCAGCTGCTCGGCTATTTCCGCCGCGACTTCCATCCCAATCAGGTCGACGACCTGGATCTCGCGCGGGCGCGTCTCGCCGAGATCGATCTCGTCCCGGCGGTGGGCTGACGTGCGCAATACCCGGGCGGCGAGCCACGCGAGGCGCGAACGGGGCGAGGAGAGCCGGCAGCGGCTCGTCGAGTCGGCCACCGAGCTCATCAGCGAGCGCGGCTACCGCGCGACGAGCGTGAACGACATCTGCCGGCGTGCGGGCGTCGCCAAGACCGCCCTCTACTGGCACTTCGATCACAAGGAGGGCCTGCTGGCCGCGGTGCTCGAGGCTCTGGGCGGGCGCTGGATCGAAGAGCTGCAGAAGCGGGCCTACCTGCGCGCGCTGCCCCACGAACGGCTCGAGGAGCTGGTGGAGGGTTGGCGCGACATCCTGGAGCAGCAGCCCCAGCTGATCCGCCTGCCCGTGTTCCTGCAGCTCGAAGCGCTCGACCACTCCGAGGAGATCCGCGCCGCCCTGCGGGCGCTCTTCGAGCGTTCCGAGCGCGCCATCTGCCAGGGCCTCGAGGACAGCCTCGGCCGGGGCACCCTTCCCGACGCCGCCGCCGTCTCGCACACGGTGATGTCGCTGCTGGCCGCGGTGGTGGGGCGGACGAGCCTGGCCCGGGACAGCCGCGAAGCCGACGCGATCTACGAGGGCCTCAAGCGCAGCATCGTGCAGATCGTCTGGTCGCAGCTTCGCGAGGAGACGCGTGCGGAGCTCATCGAGAGTGTGCCCTTCGTCTGAGCCGCGCGGCTCCTTCGCCTGAGCCGCGCGGCTTCTTCGCCCGAGACGGCGTGCCGCCGGAGACCGCAGAAGCCCGGGGCTGACCGTGGCGCCGGCGGCGGGTAGGCTTGCGAGCCCGGGTCGCCTGGCGACCCTCCAAGCCCTCGGGAGGCACTCCGGTGAGCTCGACCCTGCGGACGATCGGGCTGGCGCTGACGCTCGCGGCAGCCGGCGCCGCCGCCGTCCTGGCGTCGTGCGCGTCGCCTTCGCCCTTCGCGGGGGCCGATCCCCCGGATGCCTGCGCGGCGGCTCGGGCCGGGCGGGCCCCCTTCCAGGGCGCCGACCTGCCACGCGGCGCCCTGGTCTTCCAGGCCGAGTGCTCCCGGTGTCACGATGTGGCCGGCGGTGCGTCCCGGCTCCAGGGGCCGGAGCTTCACGGGGTGGTGGGCCGGCCGATCGGCTCGCTCCGGTCGTTCTCGTACTCGGCGGCCTTCGACGAGCGAAGCGACGAGCGCTGGACGCTCGCCGCGCTGGATCGCTACGTCGAGGATCCTTCGTGGTTCATCGCCGACACGCGCATGAGCTACGCCGGGCTGCCGGACGCCGACCAGCGCCGCGATCTGCTCGCGTACCTGGCGTGCGACGGGACGGAGCCGTCCCCGGCCCCGTCCCGCTGAGCCTTCGAGTCGCGGGGACCGTCAGAAGCGGAACGTGGCCTGGAACGACACGCCCGGCGCCGGGTCGTAGCTCTTCTGGCGGATCTTCCGGCCGCTCTGTCCCTCGACGCGAAGCTTGCCGCCGGTCGCCACGTCGCCCACCACGCTGAGGTCGACGTCCTTGGAGGGGTGGAAGCCGATCTTCGCGTAGATGGGCAGCGACCTCTCCTCGGCCACGCCGTCGGCGTTGGCGCCGCCGTCGTCCAGGCGGTAGCGCCAGCGTTCGTAGGAGAAGCCCGTCGCCAGGGTCCACGATTCCGAGGGCTCGTAGGAGATCTCACCGCCGTAGCCCACGGAGCTCACGATGTTCACGCCCAGGTGCAGCTTCCAGTCGTCCGCGAACTTCCAGTCGAGCACCGGCAGCGGGAGGAGCGAGGCGCTGTCTTCGAGCTGGCTCAGGGCGCCCAGCAGCACGCCGACCCGGAAGTCGGGGCTCGAGCGGTAGACGAAGCCCACGCCGCCGCCGGCGGTGATCGTGTCCCCGAACTTGGCTCCGCCCTCGCCCGTGGACCGGACGAGGCCGGCACCGAGCAGCGACCAGTGGTCGGCCACCTTCCACATCAGCACGCCTGCGACGGTCCCCTGGTGGATGTCGCTCCAGCTGAACGGCGCGGCGCTGTTGGTGAAGTCGTAGTAGTGGCCCTGGTAGCTGGCCTGTCCCATCAGCTTCACGCTGTCGCCGAGGTCGAACATGTGGATCCCGCGCGCGATGACCGCCTCGCGGCTGAACTTGCCGTGGTTGCCGATGTCGGTCTGGAATTGATGCTGGTAGCCGAACAGCAGGCTCGTCGGCGGAGCGCCTTCGGGCGGGGGATCGGCGCCCACGACGTCTACCTGGGCGAAGGCCGGGGCTGCGAGCAGGGCGGCGAGCAGGGCTCCCGCGGTCGAGAGTGCGCGGGCCCGGGTCGAACTGCGGCGCTGGATCTGCATCGAACGTCACTCCTGATCGGTCATGAGGTCGTCGGGCGAGCGAGCGCGACGATCACGCCATGTCGCCGACCACGCGATTCTAGGGATTCTTTCGGCGATGGCACCCTTGGAAAAGGGCTGGAGCTAGAGCGAAAAACGAGGGGATCCAGGAGTCGTCGCTCGTCTCGTGGGGAATTGGGCCCCAGCTCGGTCGCCCGCCGGCGTGATACGCTGCCGCTCCGAGTCGGCTCTGCCGCGCCGGCGGCCCGGCCGTTCGGGTAGGAGGACGGGTCCGAATCCATGAACCGATTCGTACGCTGGCTGAAGCGCCTGGGGATCGGCGGCGGGCTGCTCGTGCTGCTCGCCTACGCGGTCTTCTGCGCGTACAGCCTGCCCCGCCACGTGAAGGTTCACGTCACCGGAACCGAGGTGACGCGCAAGGAGGTCCAGGATCCGGAAGGCAGGCGTCGGAGCCAGGACGTCCGATACGTCATGGCCGAGAACCTCGACGGCTCGGCGCGCATGTTTCGCAATCAGGACACGGGCTGGGGCTGGCCGCCGTACTTCAAGTTCGACACGGGGGACCTCGCCGCCCAGGCGAACAACTTCGCCACCGAAGGGCGCGACGCCGTGGTGCTGGTCACCTACTACGGCTTCCGCATCCGCATGCTGAGCATGTTCCCCAACGTGCTGTCCATGCGGGAGGTGGAGCCGGACTATCAACCGATCCCATGGCTCACGATCTTCTTCGTGCTGGCGCACGTGGTGCTGCTCGGCTGGGTCGTGGCGGTGGTTCGCTCCTGGAGCGAGGACGCGGCCGAGGACGGCTGAGCGCTCGCCGGTCGCACGTCCTCCCCTACACTCGGCCCCGATGGCACCCGACGACGACCGCTCCTCGCGCCACGGCGATCTCGAGGACTCCTTCTTCCGGGGCGACCGCGAAGCCCTGCGCCGGCGGCTGCGCGAGGTCGAGCACACGCGAACCCTGCAGATGGAGGCGCTGGCCGGGATCTCGGGAATCGAGGACGTGGCGGTCCTCGAGAAGCTCGTGCTGCTCGGCGTGCGGAGCGAGACCCTGGCCGCCCTCACCCTCTATCCCCTGGTGGCGGTGGCCTGGGCGGACGGCAAGGTGGATCGACACGAGCGGGAGGCGGTGCTGCGGGGCGCGGAGGAGTGCGGCGTGGCCCCGGGAAGCGTGAGCCTCGAGCTGCTGCGCGGCTGGCTCGAGCAACGCCCGGACGCAGTGCTGCAGGATGCCTGGCGGGCCCTCGTCTCCGAGCTGTCCCGCCGCGTCGAGCCCGACTGGCGCACGGTGTTCGCCCGCGAGCTGCTCGCCCGGGCTCGGGCCGTCGCCGACGCCAGCGGCGGCTTCCTCGCCCTGGACAACATCTCCGAGGACGAGCAGCGGGTCCTCGACGAGCTGCGGGCCGCCTTCGAGTAGGGGACGCCGCGAGCGGCTCCACGACGCCCTGGCGCCGGCGCCGGCTTCACGCCGGGACGGGAACGGTCGTGAGCACGGCCAGTGCGACCACCAGACCGGCATAGCTGAGCAGGGCGCGCCGGTCTCCCTGCGCCGGCGCCGCCCTGGCGAAGGCCTGGACGACGGCCGCCATGCCCAGCAGCACGAGAAGGCCCTCCTGGGTGATGGCCCAGGCCAAGGCGATGGCAGCGACGGCGATCCATCGCTGGGGTCGCGACAGCGCCCGGAAGCCGCGGCCGCCGTCCAGGGTCCAGGCCGGGACCAGGTTGAAGAGATTGATCCAGGCGCCGACGCTCGCGACGGCCGCGAGCAACGGATGACCGACGACGGTGTACGCGAGGAGGGTGGCGAGCGCGGCGCCCAGCCCCCACACCGGCCCGGCCAGCCCGATGCGGGCGTCCTCCCGCCGCGTGTGCGGGTACTGCTTCATGCGAACCAACGCGCCGAACCCCGGCAGGAACATCGGCGCCGAGGCCTGGATGCCGAAGCGCCGCAACGCCGACACGTGTCCCATCTCGTGGACGTAGATGGAGAGGACGAGCCCCAGGGCGAACCAGATTCCCCAGAGAGACCAGTACAGGCCGAGGGAGAGGAGCATCGAGAAGAGGGTCGTCGCCTTCCCCAGCCCGAGGACGAGGAGCTTGGCCTTCGTCAGCAGAAAGACGACCAGCGCCTCGAGCTTCCAGCCGAGGAGCGCGAGGCCGCCGATCGCCCCCCCGACCTTCCACGCGCCGGACCGGGCCTCGGCGGGCTCGGACGCGGTCGCTCGGGGCGCGGCCGGCACCGCGCCGGAGTCGATCCGGTCGCTCAGGCGAGTGGCCCGCTCGGACAGCAGTGCGTGCTGGCGCGAGTCCGCCGGCAGCAGCGCGAGCGAGCTCCGGAGCGTGGCCAGAGCCGCGCGAACGTCCCCGGTCGCCTCGTGCCGGTCGGCCTCGGCGACCTGGCGCTTCAGGGATTCGGCGTGCATGAGCCGGCGGCAGACCGGGCACACCAGCCGCTGGGGCGGGAGCTCGGTTCCACACCCACAGCGGCTCCGCGCCTGCGCCTCAGCCAACGGCGGCGGTGTCCACCCCGAGGCGGTACGGGCCCTGGGCCTTCAGCTCGACGCGCCGGTTGATCTTCCACGCTTCCCAGAGCGCGAAGCCGATGATCAGGATCCCGATGGCGTTGCCGAGCCCCATCAGGAAGGGCGCCGCGAAGGCCAGGGGCACCGCCAGGACGTAGAGGGTGGCCGTGATCGCTTCCGGATCGAGCGACGCCCGGCCGCCGTCTCCGGCCGCCGCCGGCTCCGCGAGGGCTTCCTCTTCGCCGGCTGCCGTCTCGAACCCGGCCATGATCTCCTCGTTGTTGCGAAGCTCCGCGACGATCACGGGCACATAGGTCATGACGATGGCCGAGTAGGTGAGCAGGACCGCCAGCAGCTGGTAGCCGACGCCCCCCACGCCGCGCGCGCCGATCCGCACCGCGACGCCCACCCCGAGTCCCACCGCGATGGCGACGATGCCGAGCTCGTAGCCGGTGAGCTCGGTGACGAGCATCCACAGGGCGCCGGCGACGACGGCGGCGACCACGCCGAGGGCCAGGGCGCCGAAGGCCCGGGTGAACATCGAGCCCGGGGGGCCGGCCGCCTGGGTCTGGTAGTGGCAGGCCTCGCACAGCATGGCTTCGCCGAGGGTGTAGTAGCTGCCCTGCAGCGCGCCGGCGCACTTCGCACAGGCGGGAGCGGCATCGCTCCCTCCGGAATTCGAGAAGTCCGCTCGATCGAAGTCGAGGGAGGTCGCGCTGGCGGAATCGGACATGGGGCACCTCGAGCCGGTTGAACCGATGACGGATCATCGTCCTCTCACCGCCCCCGCCTTAGCCCGGTGTCACCCGCTCCCTCCCGGCTGCGCAGCGCGCCGGCAGGTCTCGTCCGGCGCGGCCGCTCGTGCCGCGTTACGGCGCTGCGGGCTCACACGTCTGCGGTGTAGGGGGGAGCCGGGTCGTACTCCATCAGGCGCTGGGTCAGCCGGGCGTGCTCGACGCCCCAGATCTGACCCACCAGCCAGAGCGACATGTCGATGCCCGCGGACACCCCCGCGGCGGTCACCAGGTTGCCGTCGCGCACGTAGCGGACCTTCTCGAGCACGGTCGCCTCCGGGGCCCGCTCTCGCAGGGGCTCGATGAAGCCCCAGTGGGTGGTGATGCGCTTGTCGTGGGTCAGCCCGGCGCCGTGCAGGACGAGCGATCCGGTGCAGACGCTCGTCACCCACAGGCATCGCGCTGCGATCTTGGCGAGCCAGTCCGTCATCACCGGGTTCTCGGCCTCCTTGCGGGTGCCCTGGCCGCCGGGCACCAGCACGACGTCCAGCTCGGGTGCGTCCGTGAAGTCGTGGTCGGGCAGTACGCGCAGGCCGTTGAAGCCCGTCACCGGCTCGCGCGTCTGCGCGACGGTCACGACGCGGGCGTTCTCGGTGGTCTTGGTCGCCATGCCGAACACCTCGTAGGGGCCGGCCCAGTCGAGCTCCTCGGCTTCGGGGAAGAGGACGATTCCGACGGTGAAGGGGTTCTGGCTCATGAGGCTCTCCTCTTTCTCGTGCGCTTTCCGGTGCGCTTCGCTCGGGTGGGCTTCGTCGGGGCGCGCTTCGTCCCGGCGCGTTTCGTGGGTGCTCTCCTGGGGGCTCGCCGGTCGCGCGGATCCCGCGTGCTGCGAAAGCGCCCGCGATAGTCGGCGGGCGACACCCGCAGGCTGCGCTGGAACGCGCGCCGCATGGTCTCGGCCGTTCCGAAGCCGCACTCGCCTGCCACGCGCTCGATGGGTGCGTCCGACTCCTCGAGCCGGCGACGCGCCGCCTCGATCCGCGCCTGCTCGACGTAGCGGGCCGGCGTGGTGCCGATCTCGCGCGTGAAGACCCGGGCGAAGTTGCGAGGGCTCATGCCGATTCGTGCCGCCAGCGCTTCGACGGAGAGGTCCGCCTCGGGATTCGCGACGATCCAGGCCTGCAGCTCCTGCAGGGGCTCGCGCTCGGCCTGCTGGGCCTGCAGCTGCGCGCTGAACTGGGACTGGCCGCCCGGGCGCTTCAGGAACACCACCAGGCGCTGGGCGACGGCCAGGGCGATCTCCCGGCCCAGATCCTCCTCCACCAGGGCGAGGGCCAGATCCATGCCCGCACACACCCCGGCCGACGTGTAGACGCCGCCGTCGGCGATGAAGATGGGGTCGGGCTCGACGCGCACCCGCGGATAGCGGCGCGCCAGCTGCTCGCAGCTGCGCCAGTGGGTGACCGCCCGCCGCCCGTCGAGCAGGCCGGCCTCCGCCAGCAGGAAGGTGCCGGTGCAGACCGACGCCAGGCGTCGGGCCCGAGGGCCCGTGCGGCGGATCCAGTCGACGAGCGCCGCGTCCCGGACGGCGGCCTGGGTGCCGACCCCGCCCGCCACGATCAACGTGTCGACGCCGCCCCGCACGTCGCGCAGCGCCCGGCTGGCGACGATCTCGACACCCGACGAGGTCGCGAGCGGGCCCTTCGTGCGGGCCACCACCTCCACCGTGTAGGCGGGACCGCCGGCCATTCCTCGCTCCCGGTGCTCGCGGGTCGCGCTCGAGAAGACCTCGAGGGGCCCGGTCACGTCGAGGATCTGGACGTCGGGGAACGCGACGAGCACGACGCGCCGGGGGTGGGGCTGCGGGGACGGGGTCGACATGGCCCACAGCATCGGCCGGCCGGGGGCTGGCGGCAATGACAATCACCCCACGAATCCTGCCAGCCGCCCCGCCCGGCCGCCCGTCTCCGGCCTCACGCCCCGGGGTGCTGCGCGCTCCGACGCCGATGGTGCCAATGGAGGAGCGCGAGGCCGACGAGGCCGGCGAAGGCCTGGACGATCGGGCTGGGCTCGGGAATCACCTGGACGGTGAAGGCCCGCACGAACTGGGGATCGTCGAAGCCGATGTTCACGATGTCGCGGGCACCGTTGCCGTCGAGGTCCACCAGTCGGGCGCCGAGATGGGACTCGTCTCCGGTCGCGACGGTGTGCGGCGTCCACGTCGTTCCGCCGTCCACGTTCTCCCACACCACGACCCTGCGATCGCCGCGGTGCTCGCCGGTCACCACGTCCGGACGCCCATCGCCGTCGACGTCCCCCACGTCCATCGAGTTGAGGCTGCCGAGGTCGCCTGCGATCGTCGTTCGCGTCCAGCCCCCGTCGGTCGCGACCGCCGGCTGCCGGAACCAGTAGACGGCGTTCCCGTTGTCCAGCAGGTTCGTCTCGGTCACCACCACGTCGAGCCTCGAGTCCCAGTCGATGTCCGCCACCGCGACCCGGTCGCCCTCGATGCCGGAGGTCGTGCCGAGGTCGTGCCGCGTGAACGTGCCGGCTCCCTCGTTCTCCCACCACGCGACGGTGGTGCCCGCCGGCGCAACGAGCGCGACCACGTCCAGGTCGTCGTCGCGATCGATGTCGGCAAGCGCGAAGCCCTCTTCTCGCGCGTCCGGCGCCACCGTGGTGACGGGCCAGGTGTCCGTCGCGGGGTTCGCGGGAATCGTCAGGGCGTGGATCCCGACCGTGCTGAACACCAGGTCCCGGCTGTCGGGACCGAGCAGGGAGGCCACCGCGTAGCCCTGACTCTGCCCGTCGCCGGGATCCGCGGGGATCTGCCCGACCGTGATCGGGGTGAAGGACGCTCCGGTGGGGTCGTCGGGCTGGAGCCACACGATGGGCACCTGGCCCCCGTTCGGGGTGCCCTGAGCGATCACGTCGAGCTGCCCGTCGAGGTCGACGTCGATCACGAGCATGGCGTCGAAGCCGGCGCCGAGGTCGGTCTCGATCCAGTCGTTCGCCGGCAGCGATCCCGGGTTCGCATACCACGTGCGGCCGGTCGCCACGTCGCGCGCGCCGTCACCGTCCACGTCGCCGAAGGCGAGCCCGAAGACCTGATCGGGCTTGTCGCTGGCGATCACCATCGGCGTCCACTCGTCGAGCATCGCCTTGCCGGCGAAGTCACGCTGGTTGCGCCACAGGTTGAGCCGCGCGCCGTCGGGGGAGGCCGCGATGTCCCAGTTGGAGCCCAGGATGTCGAGGTCGCCGTCGGCGTCCGCGTCGGCCACGGCGATGTTGTGCGAAGCCTGGGTCGAGAGCAGCTCGAGGCTGAAGCCCGTTCCGTCGCCGTCGTTGTGGAGCACCCCGACCCGGTCGAGCGGCGATTGGTGCATCTCGGCGAACGCGATGTCGAGCTCGCCGTCCTGGTCGAAGTCCACGACCCGGATCCGGTGCACGTCCTCCGCCGCCAGGATCGGGTGTGCGACCCAGGCTCCGGTCAGCGGGTCGTCGGGCGCCTCGAACCACGTGATCGTGCCGGGTCCGGTCTCCGACGGTGCGAGCACGATGTCGACGTTGCCGTCGTGGTCGAAATCGCCGCTGCCGACGGCGCCGCCGTCCGGCCACGTCGCAATCGGGTAGCGCGTCCAGTCGGCGCCGTTCCGCGGGTTCACCGGGTGGCGCAGCCAGTAGCCCGGGCCGACGATGTCGAGCTTGCCGTCGCCGTCGACGTCTTCCTGCCAGTGCCCGCCGGCCGCCTCGAGGGACTGCTCCAGCACGACCGGCGTGAAGGATCCGTCGGACTCCTGGAAGTAGATCCGCGTCGTCCCGCGTTCGCTGCGCACCGAGACGTCCAGCCGTCCGTCGCCGTCGAAGTCGTGGGTCAGCCCATCGTGGGCGATAGCGTTGCTCTCGATGAGATGGGGCGTCCAGCCGGAGGTGGGGTCTCCGCCGCTGCCACGCGGGTTCTCGTACCAGGTGATGGGGTTGCCCGTGACGACCACGTCCTTCACGCCGTCGCCGTTCATGTCGGCGCAGGTGAGGTCGTCACCGCCGCCCGACGAACCGATCTCGAAGCGCTGCCACCCGGGAGCGCGGTACCAGTAGACGAAGCCGTTCAGCTCGCCCCCGCCGACCAGCAGGTCTTGCAGACCGTCGCCGTCGACGTCGAGGAAGGCCTTCCCCCACGCGCCCACCTGGGTGTCGATGGTCTCGCGCTGGAAGACGGCGCTCGCGGGCTCGCTCGTCAGCAGGACACCGAGGGTTACGGCGAAGAGCAGCAGGGAGCGAGAGGTCGTTCGGGGGAAGACGGGGATGCGGATTCGTCGGATGCAGTGCACTGCCGGGAGGATACCCGACCCTCCGCGTCGATCGTTCGATTCAGCAGGAGCCTGTCGACGCGTCACGAGGACGCATCTCGTGCGCAATCGGCCGGCAGAAGGCGGCCGAAACGGGACGTGGGCGGCCGCTCGAAGTGGCTATCCTAGGGACCGATGCGACACACCCGGATCTGGCGCTCCGTTCTGTCCCTTATCGGGCTCGTCCTCCTTTCCGCCGCTGCTCCCGCCGGAGCCGTCGACGGCGTTCTCGAGATCAGCCAGAGCTGTGCGACACAGACGGGGTGCTTCGCGGGCGACGCTGCGGGCTTCCCCATCACGATCTCGGCGGAGGGAAGCTATCGACTCACCGGCAACCTGACGGTGAGCGACCCGAACCTGGACGGGCTCGTCGTCACCGCCGCGGGCGTCACGGTGGACTTCAACGGCTTCGCGCTCTCGGGCCCTGCCACCGGCTCCGGCAGCGGCAGCGGCGTGACGGGCACGGGTACCGACGGCGCCGACGCGATCCGGAGTACGTTCCGGAACGGCACGATCCGCGGCTTCCGAAGCCTGGCCATCGCGTTGGCCGGCGCCTCCCAGGTTCGTGTCGACGACATGGGGATCGATTCGAACGCGGGCGGAGGCCTCGAGACCGGAGAGCGAGGCAAGCTTCACGGCAACAACGTCTCCGACAACACCGGCAGCGCCTTCACCAGCGGAATCGTGGCCGGCGCGTCGTCCACCGTCTCCGGCAACGTCGTCACGGGCAATCCGGGCGGTGGGATCCAGGCCGGGAGCAACAGCCTCGTCTCCGGCAACACCATCTCGGGAGCGAGCGCCGGCGTCGGCATCACGGCGGGAGACGGAACGGTGGTCTCGGACAACTCGGTGACGGGCAGCCAGGGTCCCGGCGTGAGCTGCGCGCTCGGCTGCGTCATCCGGGGAAACGCCGTCTACTCGAACGGCGGTGCCGGAATCCTCGAGAGCGGTCAGTCGACGATCGCCGGAAATTCGAGCCGGGAGAACACGCTCGAAGGCATCCACGCCGGCGCGGCGGCCTCGATCTCCGGCAATGTCGTGTCCAGCAACGGCGCCGACGGGATCCTCGCCGGCGACGCCGCCTCGATCCTCGACAACAGCAGCTCGTTCAACACGGGCGACGGCATCGAGGCGGGCGCCGGTGCGCTGGTCCAGAGGAATGCCGCCACTCAGAACGTGGGCTTCGGGGTGCGACTCGTCGCCTCCGACGCCGTCTATCGCAACAACGTCATCACCGGCAATACGGGAGGCACGGTGACCGGCGGAGTCAACCTCTTCAGCAATTCCTGCAACGGCACCCCGAACTGCCCGTGAGCGTCCGGGGCGGGGTCAGAGCGCCCGCACTGCGGAGTGCGCCCGCCGTGTGCGCCGCATCGCAGCGAGCGCGGTCGCGCAGAGCAGCGCCACCAGCAGCTGCGGGCCGCGTCCGTCCAGCGCCGGGACGGGAGCCGCACCGCTTCCCTCCTGGAGCCAGATGTTGACGCCCGGCGTCCCGTGGTCGTAGGGCTTGCCGAGGATGTCGAGATCCCCGTCTCCGTCCAGGTCGGCGAGCTTGGATTCGTGATTGTCGATTCCGGTGTCGATCTCCGTCGCGGTGAATCCGCCGGCGCCGTCGCCGTAGAGCGCCCACACCTTCGCGAGGGGATTCGTGTCCTGGAGGCGCATCTCCGCCGCAAAGACGTCGAGGTGGCCGTCTTCGTCGAGGTCGGCGAGGGCGAGCGAGTGGACGCGGAACGTGGTCGGGAAGATCGTGTTGCGGACCCACTGGGCACCGTCCCACTGATACCACTCGAGGGGGCCGTTCGCGTCGCCGCCGGAGATCACCACCTCGGGCCGACCGCCGGGCACGAGCTGTCCGATGGCCGAGCGGGTGTACTCCCGATCGGCGGCGACGAGGTTCGCGCCGTACGTCCCGCCGCCCTCGTGCCGGAACCAGTATCCCGCGCCGGTGAAGTCGAGCACGCCGTCCCCGTCGATGTCCCCCTTCGCGAGGCCCTCGGCATATTCCGTGGTGCCGCTGAAGATCTCCGTCGCGGGCCAATCCGGGGTGTTCTTCGGGTCGGCGGGAATCTCGGCGATGAAGAGGCCCGCTTGGGGAGGCGCCTGGGTCCAGTACACCAGCTCCGCGGCGCCGTCGCCGTCGAAGTCGCCGAAGATGCAGTCGTGGTGCTTGGTGCCGCCCGACTGCTTGATCGTGCGCCGGGTCCAGGCGGCGCCGAAGTCCGGGTTCGGATTCTCCCACCACCAGATCTCGTTGCTCGAACGGTCCGCGCCGAAGACGATGTCCTGGTCTCCGTCGCCGTCCACGTCGAAGGCCGCTCCCCCTGCCTCCATTCGGCGCCGGCCCCCGTCCTCGACGACGAGGCGGGTCCATCCGGCCGGATCCCTGCGATACCAGACGACCGGCGAGGTCGTCGAGTCGCGGTCCCCGATCACGAAGTCCATGTCCCCGTCGCCGTCCACGTCGAAGACGAGGCTGGCCGTCTGCTCGACGCCGTCGAGGGTCGGCGGGTCGAGGTCCCCGTTCGCGGAGGACAGGAATTGCCAGGTGGGGGGCGACGCGGAGGCTGGCCGCGGAGCGCCGATCGCGAAGGCCAGGAGACAGAGCGTGAGAGCGGCGGAGCGGACGAGCGTCGAAGCTCCCCGATCCCGACCCATGGCCTGGTCTTGGGTCGCGCTCCTAGGCACGGCGGCGAGCCCGACCGCGGAGGGCCCAGGTCCCCGTCAGCCAGAGGATTGCGAGAAGGATCGCGACCGAGGGGGTCCCGAGGGCGGGCAGGAGGTTTCCGGGGTGGGAAGCGGGGTCGTTGGGATCGCTGCCGAAGTCGATCTCGACGCCATCGTTCACCCCGTCCCCATCGGAGTCCGCCAGGATGGGGCTCGTTCCGGTGTGGAAGGCGTCCACGAAGAAGCCCGTGTCGGTCTCGTAGGGGTCCAGGATCCCATCGTCGTCGTCGTCCGGGTCGGCCTCCGCCAGGATCGCCGTCGGGCTCAACGCGCGCGTGAAGATCTTCACCTCGTCGATGATCCCGTCGAAGACGAGGTTGGTCGCGGCGGGATTGTTGCCGATCCAGGCCTCCACGGTCGGATCCACGACGAGCGCACCGGTCTTGGCGACGCTGCCCACTTCGACCCCGTCCTGGTAGAGGCGCAGGTTGCTGCCGTCGTAGGTCATCGCCGCGTGCACCCACTGATTGGCCGGCAGGGTCGCGGCATTGCCCGTCAGGGTGATCGTGACGCCATCGTCGGTTCGCAGACGCGCGCGCAGGTGGGGCCCGTTGATGGTGCTCAGCATCCACACGTGGTCCTGGGTGGCGACTCCGGTCGTCTTGCCGATGATGCGAGCGTCCGGGACGCCGAAGTCGTCCGCCCGGATCCAGGCGGAGATCGTGAGCTCCGCGCCCGGGATGTCGAGCGTTCCCAGATCGACGTCGCCGTTGGTCCCGTTGAACTCGACCCCGCCTCCGAAGAATCCCGACGTCCGGGTTGCCGAATTCTCGATGGTGCCGTCGTGGCCGTTGCCCGAAGAATCGAAGGCCGTGCTCCCGGATGGCTCGTCGAATCCCCATAGCGCCAGCAGGCCCGGCTCGCGGGCGCGGGTCGTTGCGACGACGGTCGCCGCGAGCGGGTCCGAGCGGTTTCCCTCGGCGTCGAATGCAGTCACCGTGTAGGTGTACGCCGTCTCCGGCGCCAGGCCGAAGTCGGAATAGCCGGGCATGGTCGTGGTGCCGACCAGGACGCCGTCCCGATGGACGTCGTAGCCCAGGACGATCACGTTGTCGGTGGAAGGAGCCCACGTCAGGTCGATGCGAACCGCGGACGCGGAGACCACGACGAGGTTGCCCGGAACGGTCGGAGGAACCGTCTCGGGATAGAGGGTGACCGCCGTCGCCTGAGCCGAGGGGGCGGAGGCGTTGCCGTTGAGATCCCGCGCGACGACGCGATAGCCGTAGGAGGTGAGCGGTGACAAGCCGACGTCGTTGAACACCGTCTGGTTGGTGTTGCCCACGGGTTGGCCGTCCCGGAAGACGTCGTAGTTGGAAACGAAGAGGTTGTCCGTGGACGGGTCCCAGCGGAGATCCACGCGATTGGACGAGAGGGCTGTCGCCACCGGGTTCCCGGGGACCGAGGGGGGCTCCGAATCGGGCGCGAGGATCCCGTCGACGGCCTTGTTCTCGAAGACCCAGGCCTTGTGGTTCTCGTAGCCGACGGAGACGATGTCGAGATCGCCATCCAGATCGAGGTCGACCAGGCGCGTGCCGTCGTGGTGGTCCACGGTGGGGCCGCCCGGGTCCACCAGGTGCACGGGCCAGGTCACCCCGTCCCCGGTGTTCTCGAAGAGCAGGACGCGCCCCGGCCCGAGGTGCTCGCCGAGGACCACGTCGACGTCGCCGTCGTTGTCCAGGTCGCCCACGTCCAGGCTGAAGCCCCCGCCGTCGTTCTGGTCGAGGATCGTTCGCATCGGCCACGTGGTGGTGGGGTCGGCCGGATGCTCGAGCCAGATCAGCTTCGTGGTGTTGTCGAACATGTGGAAGCCGACGACCGCATCGAGGTCTCCGTCGCCGTCGATGTCCGCCACCCGGACGCGATCGGGGTCGCCCAGACCCGTCACGGGATTCGCGGGAATGAGCGTCCACGAGCCGTCGCCCTCGTTGCGCAGCCAGTAGACCCCGAGATGCAGGTCGAGGTCGCCGTCGTCGTCGAGGTCGGCGGACGCCAGCCCCTCGCCGTGGGCGACCTCGGGAAGGCTGACGATCAGGGGGCCCAGGTCCCAGGGCTCCACCGCCGGATCGCCCGCGGGCAGCGTCAAGATCTGGACGGCCGGATCGCCGTTTCCGCTGCCTTCCTTGCCGTGCCAGTGGAGCGCGATCTGGAGCGGGCCCGGCACGAAGGGACCCAGGTCGCGCCCCTGGATGAAGTTCTGCGCCCCCGCCCCGGCGTTGCCGACGGGGAAGACCGAGAAGGTGCCGTCGCCCTCGTTGCGCGCCCAGTAGAGGTCGTCCCCTTCGAGCGGGGTCGCGGTGCCGAGCACGTCGACGTCGCCGTCGCCGTCGAGATCGTGCAAGACGGTCTGGTTCACCAGGGGCGCGCCGATGGCGGTACGCGTCCAGGCGCCGCCGAGGTCGCCCGGGTTCCGATACCACCACGCCCCGGCGACGAGGTCGGGCAGGGCGTCGCCGTCGATGTCCGCGGCTTCGATGAAGAGCCCGAGGTCGGGCATCGCGGGATCGACCAGGTGGGTCTCCCACTCGTCCAGGCTCAGGAGCACCTTCGCCGGGCCGTCGTTGAGCCACACGTGGATGCCCGGCGTCCCGGTATCGTAGGGCTTGCCCAGGACGTCGAGGTCACCGTCCCCGTCGAGGTCGCCCACCCGCGACTCGTGGAGATCGATGCCCGCGGAGATTTCGTGGAGCACGAAGTTGCCCGTGCCGTCCCCGTAGAAGACCCGCGCCTTCGGGCTCGGCCCGCCGTCGGCCATCTCCGCGCTGAAGACGTCGAGGAGGCCGTCCCCGTTGACGTCGGCGAGCTGGAGGCTGTGGCCCTGGACGACGTCGAAGTCCATCAGGCGGTGCGGCTGCCAGGCGCTGCCGTCCCACTCCCACCAGCGAAGCGCCGCCGCTCCCGACTCGCTGCTCGAGAACACCACTTCGGGTCGCCCGCCGACCACCAGCTGCCCCGCCGCCACCCGCCCGTCGGCGGCGAGCGGATCGATCGGATGGGGCGTGAACGACGTCCCGGCGGTGTGCTCGAACCAATACCCTCCGGCGACGATGTCCACGACTCCGTTCATGTCGATGTCGGCCGCGACGAGCCCCTCGGCCGGACCGCTGGCCGTATGGATCAGCGTGGCCGGCCAGGGCCCGGCGAGCGTCGGATTGGCGGGAATCTCCGCCAGGAAGAGCCGCGACGGTGCCGGCAGCTGGTTCCAGTACACGAGCTCGTCGGCGCCGTCTCCGTCGAAGTCGCCGAAGGCGAGATCGTGCTGCCGGGGGTCGCCCCCGTCCTTGACGAGGCGCCGCTGCCACGGAACCCCGGGGTCGAAGTTCGGAGCCGGGTTCTCCCACCACCAGATCCGATTGCTCGACGCGTCGCCGCCCATGACGATGTCCGGGTCCCCGTCGCCGTCGACATCGTACGCGGCGCCGCCGCCGTCGATCGGAAGCGCCGTGTCGTCGACGACGTGCTTCGTCCAGCCGACCCCGGTGCGCCGGTACCACACGAGCGACGGGGCGCCCACCGCCTCCGCGATGACGAAGTCGTCGGTGCCGTCGCCGTCGACATCGACGATCAGAGCGGCGCTCTGCACGCTGCCGGCCGCGAGCGTCGGAGGCTCGAGGTCGCCGGCGTCGCTGGACAGGCGTGTCCACGCCAGCGGCCCGTCCACCGGCGAGCGGTTCAACCACAGCTTGACGACCCCCCCGTCGAGGGCGGCCGCCGTGTCCCAGTTGGCGCCCATCACGTCCACGTCGCCGTCGCCGTCCACGTCGGCCGCCTGGGCGTTGTGGGTCCCTTCCAGGGACATCCCGTGCCGGGTCCAGGTCGAGCCGTCCCCCGAGTTGAGCAGCAGGTAGACTTCGTCGGGGTCGGGGCCCCCGCTGTGCGAGCCGGTCATGACGTCCAGGTCGCCGTCGTTGTCGTAGTCGGCGAGCTGAAGCGAGTGTTGCGCCGTCTCGACGCCGGCGAGGATCAGGTGCCGCACCCACGGGTCGACGAGAGGATTCGTCGGACCTTCGTACCAGTAGATGTTGTCGAAGGTCGTCCCGCTTTCGGCCGGCGAGACGACCACGTCGGGGAGCCCGTCCGCGTTCACGTCCCCGACGGCGACCACCAGCTCCTGCTTGCTCGCCTCCACGCCCGTGAAGAGGCGCTGGGTCCACGCCCCCGTGACGGGGTCGCCGTCGTTCTCGAGCCAGCGGTCGCCCAGCACGATGTCGATGTCGCCGTCGCCGTCGAGGTCGTACGACGCGATGCCTTCCCCCGCAGGCAGGTTCGGAATCACCGCCCGCGTGAAGGTCGTGGGGTCTTCCTGCCGGAAGACGAGAACGTGGTCGCCGTTGGCCAACTGATCCCGCACCACGAGGTCGAGATCGCCGTCTCCGTCGAGATCGGCGGGCAGCACGTCGTGACCGGGGTCCGTTCCGTAGTCGCGTGCGGCCCACGGATCGACCGCCGGGTCGCCCAGCGGGCCGGGGTGCTCGTACCAACGCCCGTTCGCCAGGATGACGTCGCGATCGCCGTCGCCGTCCAGATCCGCGACGGCGATGTCGGTGCTGTTGATCCCGCCCGCGATGGTGTCGGCGATGACGTGCTTCGCCCAGGTCGGCGTCTGGTACCAGACGACCGGGCCGTCCTTGCCGGCGACCACCAGGTCCGGGAGGCCGTCCCGATCGATGTCCCCGATCGCCTTCATCCAGGGGTCGATGGGCGGATCGCCGTCGATCACGGTCTCGACGAAGGGGACGTGGGCCGCCGCGCTTCCGGCAAGCAGCAGGCCGCCGGCGCCGAAGAGCGCGAGGAAGGCCAGGAGGGAGGCGAGGAAGGCCAAGAGGGAGGCGAGGAAGGCTAAGAGGGAGGCGAGGGGGGCCAAGAGGGAGGCCAAGAAGGTAGGTCGGGTCGAACGCACTCGGTTTCCGCTCCTCGCTCTCGTGGAACTAACCCTCCGAATCGAGAGCTGGCATTTCCGAACGCGCTGAAGCCGAGGGTGCTTCGAGGCTCTAGGCTGCGGGACACGAGTACGTGGCAACAGTAGCGCATGGCGGCCCGCCCCGATTTCCGGGCGGGTTCGAGTGGTCGCGGATCGGGACGCCGCGCTGTGTGACGCCATGTTATTTCGTGCCGTCGAAACAGATCGGGGACGGCCGAAGCGGGCACGCCGTCACGCGGACCGGAAGACCCCGGGCCCCGCGGGGCCCGGCTCTCGCTCCGACGCGCTGCTCCCGGTGCTACGCGTCGCGGCCCGGCCGCTCGCGCGCGTCGCGGGCGATCACGGCCGCGAGCACCGTCGTGATCCGCTCCGCGCGATCGGCGAGGGAGCGCGCCCCCGCGATCCGGCGCGCGGCCGCGGACATGCGCGCCGCCAGCGCGGCGTCGGAGACGATCTCGCCGACGGCCTGCCGGATGGCCTGGACGTCCGAGGGGTCGACCAGGCGCGCGGCGTCGGGGGTCGTCGTCTCCCGCAGCGCCGGAATGTCGCCCGAGACCACGGGCAGGCCGCAGGCCATCGCCTCGAGCACCGCGTTGGGCGAGCCCTCGGCGCGCGTCGGCAGCACGAACAGGTTTGCCGCCGAGAGCCACACGGGCACCTCCTCGTTCGCGACCCGACCGGCGAAGAGCACGCGGTCTCCTTCCGGTCGCTGGGGGCCGGCGCCCAGGAAGACGCCCATCACGTCGGGCAGCCCGCGGATCGCCTCGAGCACCCGCAGTGCCCCCTTGCGCTCGATGAAGCTGCCCACGAAGGCCACGATCGGCCGGTCCGCCGGGAGGCCCAGCCGCGCCCGGGCCGCGGCGCGCTCGAGGGGCTGGAAGCGCGAGGCGTCGACGGCGTTCGGCAGCACGACCACGCGCTCGTCGGCGACGCCGTATCGCCGGGCGCAGTGCTCCGCATTCTCGTGCGAGACGGAGACGATCGCGTCGAGCGCGCGGGCGGTTGCCGCCGCGCGGTCGACGCCCACGAGCCGCTCCCACTCACCCAGGTCGGCCTCTCCGAGTGCGCCGACGACCGGGATCCCGAGCCTCCGGCCGACGCGCAGCGCCGCGTGGCACGCGGGAAACAGGAAGTGCCCGTACGCGACGCTCGGCCGGAAGGGCAGGCGCTTCGTGCAGCGCAGGACGGCGCGGTCGAAGCTCCACAACGAGAGCCGGGCCGTCGACCAGCCCGGTGCGAGCGTGGCGTTGGAGAAGGAGACGAAGGGAGGACGCAGCACGAAGCCCTCCTGGGGGCCGGGGCCCGCGTCGCGCACGGCGACGGCCCCGGTCGTGCGGCTCCAGTAGGGCACGGGCGCGGCGACCGCGACCGGCGTTCCCGCCGCCTCCCACGCGCGCACCAGCGACGCGACGAACGTGCCGACGTGGGGCAGGTCGGGGGAGGGGTAGTTGTTCGTGACGACCAGGATGCGCGGGGGCGCCGCGTCCACGCTGTCGTGCCCGTCGCCGGTTCCGATCATGCCCGGCGCAAGGTAGCAGCGTCCGTCGTCGCGTTGTTCGAGGGGGCCGTTCCGTTATGATCGGCGCGAATGAGCGCGCCGCTCTCCGTCCTGATGCTCACGCCGATGGAGCCTCACCCGCCCATCGGCGGCGCGCGCAGCGTCTACCACGCCGATCTCGAAGCGCTGCACGCGCGCGGTCACCGGGTCCATCTGCTGGCGTTGACCGGGCTGCCGGACGCGGACCCGGGCGCGCTCGCCCCCCTCGCGCGTGCCGAGTACTTCCACGCCCCGAAGCCGAGCCGTGTCCGCCAGCTCGTCGGGAACCTGGGGAGCCGGGTCCCGTACTCGATCGAGCGCCAGCGAAACGACGCCCTGCTCGCGCGGGGCGTCGAGCTGATCCGGAGCGGCGCCGTGGACGTGGTGCTCGTCGAAGAGCTGCTGATGGCCGAGTACGCCCGGCTCTTCGCGGCGCGCCGCGCGCCGGCGCCGACCTGCTACCGGGGCCACACGGTGACGACCCTCGTGCTGCGGCGCTTCGCCGGGCGCGCGCGCAACCCGGCGCTGGCCTGGCTCGCCGCCCGGCAGGCCGCGAAGTGCGAGCGCTTCGAGGCCGAGATCGTGCGCGAGGCCGACTGTGTGTCGCAGATCTCCCGCGAGGACGCCCGCGAGATCTCGCGGATGAGCGGTGTGGCGCCCATTCACGTCCTGTTCCCGACGATCGACCTCGAGCGCTACACGCCCGGCCCGCCGGAGGCGCGCGAGCGCGACGTGGTCGTCAGCTGCGGCACGCTCGAGCCGATCACGACGCTGCCGGCGATGCTCTGGTTCGCGCGCGAGGTGTGGCCGCGGGTCCGGCGCAGGCGCCCGCAGGCCCGGCTCGACCTCGTCGGCCGCGCGGTGCCCTCGCCCCTCGACGGCATGCAGCGAGACGGCGTGCGCGTCGTCGGGCCGGTTCCGGACATGCTGCCGCACCTGCGTCGGGGCGCGGTCTTCGTCTCGCCGATGTTCGTCGGGAGCGGCGTCCGGCTGAGCGTCCTGAACGCGATGGCCACCGGCAACGCGGTCGTCGCGACGAGCATCTCGGCCGAAGGGGTTCCCTTCACGGACGGAGAGGATCTCTTCGTGGCCGACGAGCCCGAAGCCTTCGCGGACCGGGTGTGCGCGCTGCTCGAGCAGCCCGAGCGGTGCGCCGAGGTGGGACGGCGTGCTCGGGCGACCCTCGAGAGCGGCCTGTTCGGCGCGGAAGAGAACGCCGCCCGGCTCGAGTCGCACCTGCGAGAGGCGATGGCGCACTTCCACGCGCGCGCCGCGGTGCGATGAACACCACCCAGCGTGCAGGCGAAGCGCGCGGCGTCCTCCTGCGGGAGCCCCGCCAGCTGGGGGTGGGCGACCTTGCTCAGGGAATCGGGCAACACCTGGATCATCTGGATGCCACCCTTGGCGACCGCGGCGGGCCCGCTCGCCCCGCTCATGCGCCGGCGTTTCGGACCACGGCGATGTTCGAGAACGACCACCAGGGGATCCAACGCGAGAGCGCGATCTCGAGCCGCTTCAGCACCGGCGCCATGCGCAGCAGGCGCTCCGGAAAGAGATGCACCTCGTCCGACGCGTACGTCACCACCTCGAGCCCGAGGATGCGCTCGAGGAAGTTGATCCAGTGGGAGCGATCCCAGGCGTAGACGTGGCCCCGGTTGAGTAGTGCTTCCGGCGAACGTTCGAGAAGAAGACGCTGGGCCGCACCGGATTCGGAACCGCCAGCACCAGGTGCCCCTTGGGCTTCAGGTGCGCGAGCACTTCGCGGACGGCGTCCACGGGCCGCAGCATGTGCTCGAGGGTATGAGCCTGTGGATCACCGCCTGCACGCTCGGCGACCTGCTGATCCTGCGGCGGGAGGACCTGGATCCCGATCGCCGCCACCTCGCCCCGATCGCCCGACGGCTGCGACCCGCGCCCTGAGGCGACGCCGTCGGTCTCAAGCGGTTCGGCGCTTCCCGGCCAGGCGCTCGCGCCGCCGGGCGAGCACCGCCAGCATCGCCACGCCCGACGCGAGAAGCGGGACGAAGCCCGGCTCGGGCACCAGGTAGAGGGCGTCGAGGTCCGCGGCGCTCCAGGCCGCGTCGACGCTGGACGCGTCGAGCTCGAGGCTCCAGCTGCCGCCCACCGGGTCGTAGCGCAGCACGTCCTCGTCGTCGTACGTGACGCCGCCGAGGGTGCCGCTCACGTCGAAGGACAGCAGGATCTGCATGCCCCCCGGCGTCGGCGCCATACTCACGGCGTCCACGTCGCTGCCCTGGGGCACGCCGGCCGCCGTCGCGTCGAAGACGAGCCCGAGGGTCGTGCCGTCCACCACGTCGGCGTCTCGCACGACGGTGCCCGAGAGATCCACGGTGGTGTCGAAGGAGAGCCAGAAGTCGCCGCTCGTCCCGTCGTACGCGAACGCGTCGATGGCCGCGCCGTCGGGGATGCCTGCCGCGCCGCCGTCGAGGGCCAGCGAGTAGGAGGCGCCGTCCCACAGCACCACGTCGCGGGGTCGCGCCACGACGCCACCCGGCAGCGACAGGGTGTGGCCCACGCTGAAGAGCTCTCCCGTGCCGGGGTAGGGCGAGTAGGCCGTGACGTCGGCTCCAGCGGGAAGCGGCCCCAGGTCCACCGCTACGAGGGGCGGCGCCGCCAGGTCCGCGACCACGTCGGCGGGCGAGACGACCGTGCCCCCGAGGTTCACCGTGATGTCGCCCGAGCCCGCGATGTCGGCGGAGGCCCCGGCGGACGCCAGCAGCAGCCCCAGGAACGCGGCGACCGCCGCCGGCCGGGCAAAGGAGGCCGGCCGCGTCGATGTACGGCGCTGGACGTCCATGCTCGCTCTCCTTCCCCGCCGGCCCGTCGGCGGGATGTGGTTCGGCGCTGCGGGCGGCTCGACGGCTACGGGCACGGGGACGAGCCGCACAGGTTCGGCCCGAGCTGCGTGCCGCCGACCACGTCCGTGGTGTTGGCGTAGAAGTAGTTGCCCCCGTAGACGAGCGCGCTCGAGGGACTGATGAAGAACGAGCGGATGCCCGTGGCATTGCCGACGAAGTGGCTGTTGCGCACCAGGCTCCCCGATCCCTGGGAGTCGATCGCCGTGCTTCCGTTGCTGCGGAACGTCACGCCATCGACGAGCACCGTATGGCCGAGATCGATGTCCACGCCCAGCAGGCCGTTGCGGTTGATCTGGCAGTCCCGGATTACCGAAGAGCCGTTGCCGCTCATGAAGACCGCGGTCCCGGCGTTGCCCTCGATGGAGAGATGCTCGAGCACCGTCGAGCGCGTCTCGTTCCCGGTGGTGTTCAGCGCGTTGACGGCGGTGAGGAGCCCCGTCAGCGTGCCGTTCTCGATGCGAACGGGCTGGCTCGTAGAGATCTCGATGCCGACGACGCCCTGGTTGCCGGAGCAGCTGGGTGGAATGCCGGTGCAGGTGCCGGGCCCCAGGATCGAGAAGCCGTTGAGATCGATCCGAACGGGGCCTCCCGTCACCTCGATGCCCCGGATGCCCACGGTGCTCGGCAGCACCAGATTCCCGGTCAGGCGATAGCTTCCCGCCGCGGCGAGGGTGACCGGGAATCCAGCCGAATCACCCGGCCCGGCCCCACCCGCAAGGGCAATCGCCTGGTTGATCTCGATGGTGCCGTCGACCGCCCACGCCGGAGACGCCGCCAGGCCCAGGGTCGCCGCCGCCGCCACGAGCGTGAAGAGTCGCCGGGCCCTGCGCGGCCGCTGGCCGGCGCGAGAAGGCGCTTCCGAGAGAATCATGCCCACACTCCGTCGCCTCGAGGTACTCGCGCCGGGGAATGGGCTCCATGCACGAAAGATCGCCACCGGGTCATCGAAGCATGCTACCCCGCGAAGCGTCGCGACTTCAAGCACGGTCGCATTCGATCGCTCACCGGACGACGGTAGACACCCTCCGGCTCGCCGGCAGCAGCGTGACCAACGCGAAGCTCGCGCTCGGCGCCGTGGGTACGACCCAGCTCGCCGCAGATGCCGCCACACAGAGCAGGATCGATCTCCGGTTCGTGCAGGACCGCATCTTGCTCACGGGCCGAGGAGGTCGTCGTGAGCTGCCCGTCCGGCTCCTCGGCCGTGAGCGGCACCTGGCGTCAGAAGGGAGCGAACGGGGGTCGGCGCCGCGCCAGC
Organism: uncultured delta proteobacterium; assembly: GCA_963822965.1. Lineage (GTDB taxonomy): Bacteria > Myxococcota_A > UBA9160 > UBA9160 > UBA4427 > JAJDAN01. The sequence goes on along the minus strand of CAWGJT010000012.1, from coordinate 104,525 downwards.
CTGAACCACTGGAACAATGGGCCCTTCGACTTGGTCGGCGGCAGCTCCTGGGCCTTCGGCTTCTACAGCCCGTCGGGTACCCACCTGGACGTCAACGTCGGGGTCTGGTGCATCCGGCTCTGGGAGCACGCCCTCGCAGTTCCGCCGCAAGGGGAGCCCAACAGGCTCCCTCCGCTTGCCGGAGCGCGATGCCAGGCCGAATCGGGAAGCCCTGGACGCGCGGCCGATGCCGCCAAGCCGCGCCGCGGCGCGCCTGAAATCCCGTGGTGGCCCAGGGCGGGATCGAACCGCCGACACCGCGATTTTCAGTCGCGTGCTCTACCAGCTGAGCTACCGGGCCACGGGGGCCGGACCTTAGCCGGTCGCCGGGGCGGCGGCTAGACGGCGACGGCGGGGGCGGGGTCGGCCGGGTGCTCCGCAAGTCTCCGATATTGCTGGGAATGCCCTGCTCGCGCCGGTGGCGTGTTCGGGCTCCTTCGCGTGGCTCTGGCGCGGTCCAGGGCGGGGCTCGCGGCCGGCCCTTGCGGCCGAGAAGCGACGGAAGGGGACGGGATCCGGGGGGCTGGCGGCCCGGGACGGTCCGGGGATGGAAGCAGGCTTCCACCCCGGCGGAACGCCGCTTCCCTTCGCGCCCCCCGGCAGGCCGCCAAGCTGCCGGAATCAAAGACATCCGGGATGGGTATGGCAATTGCACTACAAAGTGACGCGCTTCATCGGTCTCTTGGGAAGGGGATCGCGCGCGCGTGATCGGTGTGCGTTCCGCGCCCGGGTCCGCGTCTGCCTCCCTTCTTCCTGTCGGATCGGTCGTGAGCGGGCCGCTGGATCGCGGTCCGGTTGGGACGCGCAGCGGAGTCGGATCGGTGGGCCCCACGCGGGGACCGCCCGCTGGGACTCCCGGGACGCCCCGGGGAGGAGATGCTGCCATGAAGAAGGCTGTGCTTGCGACGGGGTTGCTCGTTCTGCTGGGGCTCGCGCCCGCGGCCCAGGCCGTTCCGGTGGAGGTGAACTACGCGCTGACCGGCACCATCACCCTGCCGGCGCTCTCGCTCACCCTCGGCACGCTGTCGGGCAACGCGCGCATCCGCTACGCGAATGCCACCGCCAGCGGCAACTCGATCGATCCGGGCCCCGGGCGGGTGCTGTCCGCCGTCGCCGGCGGTCCGCTGAGCTTCAACGTGCTGAGCGCCGCGCAGTTCACGGGCTTCGCCACCGCCGTCGTCGGTGGCAATCCCAACGGCGCGCTCACGGCCAACAACATCACGCTGCCGTTCGCCGGCTCGGCCACGGGCCTGATCCACTGCACGGGCGCGTGTATGACCCTGGCTTCGATTCCGGCGTCGGTGACGCTTCCGATCACGCTGCCCTTCAACACCATCCTCGCGAACGTGGTGAGCGGTGTGAACGGGAATCCCAACAACGGCACCCTGACCCTCGGCGGCGGCTTCGGCACCTTCTCGAGCCTGCCCCTGAGCGTTCACCTCACCTTGACCGAGATCAGCCGCACCGTGGTGCCCGAGCCGGGCACGGCTTCGCTGGTGTGGCTCGGGCTCGTGGGCCTGGCCGGCGCCCGCCGATACGCGCGACGCCGGCGCTAGACGACGAATCCTTCGGCTTCGTTCCCGATCGAGGACGGGCCCCGGCCACGCCGGGGCCCGTCCTGCTTCTGCCACGCGAAGCGACCGCGGAGGGGCGGCTGCTGTAGAGTCTTCCGGCACCCGATGCTTCCCGGTCTCCTCCCTTCTCGCGTCTCGCTTCCTGCCCCTCGCGTCCCCGCGTGCCCGCGCCGCCGATGCGTCTCCCTGCTGGCGCTGGTGCTTTGCTGCGCGCCCTTCGCGGGCTGTCCCTCGCCCGAGGAGCGAAGCGAGCAGGCGCGCGCCGCGGCGGAGAAGGCGCTCGAGCAGGGACAGCGGGCGGATGCCGTGGCCGCCCTCGAGCGCCTGCGCGCCTCCCAGCCCGAGACGCCGGAGGCGCTCCTCGAGCTGAGCCGGCTGCTGGTGCAGGCGGGCGAGGCGCCGCAGGTGGTGTGGATGCTCGAGGAGGGGCTCGACCGCTTCCCCGAGCGCGACGATCTGCGCGTGGCGCTGGCCAGCGCGGCGCTGCTGGTGAACGACGCCGTGAAGGCGCGCCGCGCCGCGGGCCTCGTGCCCGCGGATTCCCCGGAGCATCCCGCGGCGCTGCTGGTGCTGGCCCAGGCGCAGCTGCAGCTGGGCGATCTCGACGCGGCCCTCGAGGTGCTCGAGGCGGGGGAGAAGCGCTATCCCGATCTCTCGCAGTTCCGGCTGGTGCGCATCACCACCCTGCTGCGCGAGAACCGGGTCGAAGCCGCCCGGAAGGCGCTCGAGGAGGCGCGCGGCGGAGCCGACGACGAGCTGCGGCCGCACCTGCGTCGCATCGAGGCGTGGCTGCACGGCGCCGAGCTGCGTGCGGCCCTGCAGGCGGTGCGCGAGGCGGGCAGCGACGAGGCGTCCCGCGCCCGGGCGACCCAGGCGGCCCGCACCCAGATGGAGGCGTCCCTGGCCGCGCTCGAGCGGCTCGTCGGCGAGGACCCGGCGGACGTGGCCCTGTGGCAGAGCCTGGCGGACGCGTACCTCCAGACGGGCCGCGCCGACGAGGGGATCGAGAAGCTCGAGGCCGCGCTGGCCGATGATCCTGCCCTCGTCGGGCTGCTGCCCACGGTCGCCCAGCTGCAGATCGCGCGGAACGACCTCGCCGCTGCGGAGGCGGCGCTCGTCGCGTTCGTCGAGAAGGCTCCGTCTCCCAGCGCGGCGCTCGTGCTCGGACGCTTCTATCTCGGCCAGGGTCGACCCGAAGAGGCGGTGCGCGTATTCGCCGACGCCGTGCGCGACTTCCCCGACGTGCATCCGCTGCGGCGGCACCTCACCGAGGCCTGGCTCGACGCCGGCAACCTCGACGAGGCGCGCGCGGAGTTCGGTCGCTATCGCGACCTCGACCCTCTCGAGCCCGAGGTGCAGTTCCTGGAGGCGCGCATCGAGCTGGCGGAAGGAGACGCCGGCGCCGCCACCGAGCGCCTGATGCAGGTGGTCCCGCGCCTCGACGATGCGGCCACCCAGTTCTGGCTGGGGCGCGCGCTCGAGCTCTCGGGAGACGAAGAGGGGGCGATGCGGCGCTACGGCGTCTCGGTGCTGCGCGATCCCACCCAGCCCGCCGCGTACCGCGCGCTCATGCTGCTGGCCGAGCGGCGGGGTGCCTGGCGGGACGTCGCCGCCTACGCGGAGATGCTCGTGCGCCGCAACGGCGGGGACGAGTCGGGCTGGGTGTCCCTGGTGACCGGCCTCCTCCAGCTCGGCGAGGGGGCGCGCGCCGAGGCCCTGGCCCGTCAGGCCCGGCAGCTCTTCCCCGACGACGAGCGCCTGGCGCCGCTGCTCGCCCAGGCGCTCATCGCCCAGGGACGCTTCGACGAGGCGGGCTCGGTGCTGGGCGAGGCCGCCGAGGCCGGAGGCTCCACGCCCGAGATCGCCGCCACCCGGGCCACGGCGCTCGCCATGGCGGGTCGCACCGAGGAGGGGCTCTCGCTGCTGCGCGAGGCCCTCGGCGAGAGTCCGGACTCGGCGCGCCTGCACACCGCCCGCGCGGCGCTGCTCTACCAGCAGGGCGACGCGGTGGCGGGCGACGCGGCCGTGGATCGCGCCCTGCAGCTGGCCCCCGACGTGCTCGCGCCCCTGCGCATGCGTGCCGAGTTCCGGCTGTCGACGGGGCGCTTCCCGGGCGCGGTCGAGGACTGCCAGCGCTACCTGGCCGTGCGACCGGACGACGCGCGCCTGCTCTACTACCTGGCCGTCGGGCAGCAGGGGGTCGGGCGGGTGGACGAGGCGGTCGCCGCCTATCGCCAGGCCGCGGCCCGGGACGAGCGATTCTTCGAGCCGCGCAACAACCTGGCCGAGCTGCTGCACGCGAAGGGAGACCTGGACGGCGCGCTGGCCGCCGCCCAGGAGGCCTACGCGATCGCCGGCGACGATCCCTACGTGGCGGACACCCTGGGCTGGCTGTACGTCGAGAAGGGGCTGGTGGGGCGCGGGGTCTCGCTGCTCGAGGACGCCCACGGCAGCCTGCCCGAGCATCCCGTCGTGCAGCTCCACCTGGCGCGCGCCTACACCCGGGCGGATCGCCCCGACGACGCGCGCCGGCTGCTGCAGGAGCTGCGCGCGCGCGCGGTCTCGGATCCCGGTCTCGCCCGGCAGGTCGATGAAGCGTTCGGCGAGCTGCAGTAGGCGCCGCGTGGCGGCCCCGCGCGGCTGGCGCGCGGCGGGCCTCGCGGCGGGGACGCTGCTGGCGGTGGCCGCCCTGGCCTGCGAACGGCCGGTGGGACCCGCGGAGCTGGGCCAACGGATCGACGCGCTCGAGCGCCCGAACCTCGTCCTGGTCGTGGTCGACACCCTGCGCGCAGACGCCACGACCCCCTACGCCCCGGCGCTCGACACCACCCCCGAGCTCGCCGCCTGGGCCGATCGCGGCATCGTCTTCGAGCGCACCCGCTCGCAATCGAGCTGGACGAAGATGTCCATGGCGTCGCTGATGACCTCGCTCTGGCCCCACAGCCACGCCATTCGCGCCTACGGCGACGGTCTGGGCGAGGGGGCGCTCACCCTGGCCGAGGTGTTGCAGCAGGCCGGCTACGCGACCTACGGCGTGCAGACGAACGGATGGCTGCACCAGACCTTCGGCTTCCACCAGGGCTTCGACCGCTACGTGTTTCCCAGCAGCCCGAAGGGCGAGGCGAGCCGCATTCCCAAGTCCACGGTCTGGGCCCACGCCGACCGGGTGCTCGAGGAGACGGTCCGCATCCTCGACGCGCTGCCCGGCGACCGTCCGTTCTTTCTCTATCTCCACTTCATGGATGTGCACGAGTACGCGTCCCCGAACGAGTTCAAGCGGGACGGCACCGATGCCCGGGGCAACTACCGCAGCGCCGTTCGCTGGGTGGACGACGCCCTGTCCCGGGTGCGGAAGGCCCTCGAGACGCGCGGCCTGCTGGAGGACAGCGTGCTGGTGCTGGCCAGCGACCACGGCGAGGCCTTCGGCGAGAATGGCCGTCACGGCCACGCGCGCAACGTGCTGACCGCCGTCGTCAGCGTGCCGCTCGTCGTGCGCCTGCCGTTCGCCGTGGAGCCCGTCCGGGTGAAGAGCCAGGTGCGCAACCTCGACCTGGCGCCGACCCTGCTCGATCTCGCCGGCGTCGCGATCCCCGAAGGCTTCGAGGGCGAGTCCCTGGTGCCCCTGGTGCTGGCGTCCGCCCGGGGCGAGTCCGCCGCCGACCGCGAGAGCTTCGCGGCGCTCGGCCTGCCGCTCTACCTCGACGCGTCGGTGCAGACGTCCCTCAATACGGGCCACTGGACCTTCGCGCGGAACGTGCCGCCGGATCCGCAGCCGGCGGAGTTCCTGTACGACCGCAGCGTGGATCCCGGAGAGAACGTGAACCTCGTGGAGCTCGAGCCCGGCGAGGCGGCGCACCTGCGGGCGCGGCTCGACGCGCATCTCGCCCGTCCCCCGGCTCCCGGGGTGCTGCAGAGCGACGTGCGCATCGACCCGGGCATCGCCCAGAAGCTGCGCGCGCTGGGCTACGCCCAGTAGGCGTCAGCCGGCCGGGCGGATCTCCACGTCGTCGATCACGACGTCCGCGATCGGGCGGTTCTTCGGACCCCAGCGCCCGTAGACGTCGAGGTCCACCTTCGTGACGGCGTCCACCACGTCCATGCCGGACACCACCCGGCCGAAGACCGTGTACTTGCCGTCGAGGTGGGGCGAGTCGGCATGCACGATGAAGAACTGCGAGCCGGCGGTGTTCGGGTGACCGGTGTTGGCCATCGACACCGCGCCGCGGACGTGAGGCGCCGCGTTGAACTCGTCGTCGATCTTGTAGCCCGGGCCGCCCATGCCGTCGTCGGACGGATCGCGGTTCTTCGTGTTCGGGTCGCCGCCCTGGATCATGAAGCCGGGGATCACGCGGTGGAAGGTCGTCCCGTCGTAGAAGTCGCTCTCCGCCAGGTGCACGAAGTTCGCCACGGTCTCCGGGGCCAGGCTCGGATACAGCGCGATCTCGATGTCGCCCAGCTCGTGGACGTGGAGGACGGCGTGCGGAGTCGGCCCCTCGGGCCACGCGAAGGCGGCAGGCTGGGGCGCGGCGGAGTCGGCGGGCGTGGCGTCGTCGCCGCAGCCGGCCGCGGCCACAGCGACGAAGACGAGGACCCACGCGAGGGGTGCGGCCCGGGTTCTCCCTCTTCTCACGTTGCTTCTTCCTTCCCCTCTCTCTCTTCCTTCTCTCTTCATCCCTCTCCCGGGTTCCGGCGTCGGATTCGCGTGCGACGGCTGTGGTAGCGTCCGGCCCCGTCATGGGCGACCTGCATTCCTATCGGCCGCATGGCCGCTTCGTTTCAGTCCTGATCCTCCTCGTGCTCGTGATCGGCTTCCCGCGGCCGGTCGACGCCGCCTGGCCGGCTCCGACCGCGGCGCCCCACGGAATGGTGGTCACCTCCCAGGCGGATGCGACCCGGGCAGGGGTCGCGGTCCTCGAGGCCGGGGGCAACGCCGTCGACGCGGCCGTCGCCGCCGCATTCGCGCTGGGCGTCACCCAGCCGTTCTCGACCGGCATCGGCGGCGGTGCCTTCATCCTGATCCGCACCGCCGATGGACACGCGGCCGCGATCGACGCGCGCGAGACCGCACCCGCCGCCGCCAGCAGCGACATGTACGCGCGGCCCGGGGTCGCGGCGCGCGCCTCGGTCTCCGGCCCCCTGGCGGTGGCCACGCCGGGCCTGGTCGCCGGTCTCGACCTGGCGCTCGAGCGATACGGAACGAAGAGCCTCTCGGAGTGCCTGCAGCCGGCCATCGCGCTGGCCGAGACGGGCTTCCAGGTCGGCCCCTACGCGGTGCGCCTGATGGAGTTCATGCGCGGCCATCTGCCGGCGGAGACGTTCCCGGAGACGGTGCGCATCCAGTTCCCACCGCCGGGCGAGCCGGCGCGGCCCGGCTGGCGTCTGGTCCAGAAGGATCTGGCGGAGACCCTGTCGCGCATCGCCGAGGAGGGGCCGTCGGTCTTCTACCAGGGCGACATCGCCCGGGCCATCGAAGGCGAGATGCTGGCGCGCGGCGGGCTCCTGCGGGCGACCGACCTGGCGGGCTACCGGCCCGTGGAACGCCAGGCGATCCGGGGCAGCTACCGCGGCCTCGAGGTGATCTCGTTCCCGCCGCCCTCGTCCGGCGGCGTGCTGCTCGTCGAGATGCTCAACATCCTGGAGGGCTACGACGACCTGGCGGCCCGGGGCGCGGGAAGCTCCGCGAGCCTGCACCTCATCGCGGAGACCATGAAGCTCGCGTTCGCCGACCGGGCCTGGTTCCTGGGCGACCCGGACTTCGTCGAGATGCCCATCGAGAGGCTGATCTCCAAGGACTACGCGGCGAGCCAGCGGGCGCGCATCGATCCGCCCTGGTTCCGGCGGGCGCCGTGGCACTGGTTCCGGGGCGAGATGGCGATCCGCGTCGAGGCGCCCGGCATTCCGGTGGAGGACCACGGCACCACCCACCTCTCGGTCACCGATCGCTTCGGGAACGCGGTCGCCATCACGAAGACGATCAACACCCCCTACGGCTCCGGGATCACGGTGCGCGGCACCGGCATCGTCCTCAACAACGAGATGGACGACTTCTCCAAGGCCCTGAACGTGCCCAACAGCTACGGCCTCGTGGACGTCCGCGGCGCGAACGCCATCGCGCCGGGTAAGCGACCGCTCTCGAGCATGACGCCGACGATCCTGGAGAAGGACGGGCGGGTCGTGATGGTGACGGGCAGTCCGGGAGGCTCGAAGATCATCTCCTCCACGCTGCTCAGCATCCTCAACGTGGTGGACTACGGGATGGACGTGGAGGCCGCCGTCTCGGCGCCGCGCTTCCACCACCAGTGGCAGCCCGACCGCATCGACGTCGAGCCGGAGGTCACCGCCGACGTGATCGACGGGCTGCGCGAGCGGGGCCACCACGTGGAGGTGTCGCCGCGCGACTGGTCGGCCGTCGAGGCGATCACGATCGACCCCGAGACGGGCATCCACTACGGCGGCAGCGACCCCCGCCGCGACGGTCTCGCCCTGGGCTACTGAGCGCCTCGGACGAGCCCACGGGCCGGCTCAGACGTCGCCCACCAGGGACAGCACGTAGGCGTCGAGGTCGATCACCCGCCGGGCCACCCGGAGCACGTCGTCTCCCTTCACGGCCGCGATGCGGTTCGCGTAGTCGTAGTGGGCCTCGGGGCCGAGCCCGTAGAGGCCGTCGAGGGCGACGTGCGCGGCGTGGTTGCTGTTGCGCTGGCCGTCGATCGCGAAGCTCCCGGTCAGGTAGCGACGGGCCCGGGTGAGCTCCTCCTCGCCGGGCGCGGTCTCGAGCAGGCGCTCGAGCTCGACCAGGATGCCCCGCTGCGCGTCGGCGAGCTTGTCGGGCGCCGTGGCGATGTAGACGCTGAGGAACCCGGGGGCCACCCCTTCGACGTTCACGGAGCTGACGCTGTAGGCCAGGCCCTGCTTGTCGCGCAGCTCGAGGAAGAGACGGCCTCCCTGCCCGGCGAGCACCTGGGAGACGACGTCGAGCGCGTAGCGGTCGGGGTCGTCCACGGTCAGTCCGTAGAACCCCAGGACCAGGTGGGCCTGGGCCCGCTCCTTGCGCAGCCGGACCTCCCGCACGCAGGTGGGCGGGGGATCCACGGGCGGGGTGGGGCGCGTGAAGCCGCTGGCAACCAGGTCTCCCGTTCGGATCGCGATGGCCTTCGCCACGGCGTCCGGGTCCACGTCGCCCGCCACCGCCAGCACGAGGTTCTCGGGCCGGATCAGCCGCTGGTGGTGGGCCTGCAGGAGGTCGGCGTCGATCCGCGAGACCGACTCCTTCCGGCCGAGCATGGACAGCCGGTAGGGATGGGTCGGGAAGAGGGTCTCGCCGAAGCGCAGGTAGGCGAGCTGGGCCAGGCGGTCGTCGAGGCGGTCGATCGCCGCCAGGGTCTCGCGTCGCTCGCGCTCGATCTCGTCCGGGTCGAACCCGGGCTCGAGCAGGGCCTCCGCGAACAGGTCGAGCAGGGGCTCGAGCTTGTCGCTCGTCCCCTCGAGGGTGAAGCCGACGCTGCTGCGGCCGCAGAAGCCGTTGACCTCGCCCGCCAGGTTCTCTACCGAGCGCGCGAAGTCGGCGGCCGAGCGGGAGCGGGTGCCGCGGGTCCACATCGAGCTGAGGAAGCTCCCCAGCCCCGCGTTCGCCTCGTCCTCGGCCAGCTGCCCGCCGAGAAAGGCGGCGCGCGCCGCCATCACCGGCACGTCCCGACGCGGCACCACGTGAACGGCGGCGCCGTTGGGGAGCGCGTAGGAGTGCACGATCGACCGGGGGCTCCGCCGGGCCGCCTTCGGTGCCGCGAAGCGCCGCCGGGTGGTCTCCACGCCGCGCTCGACGGCGGCGCGGATGGACGCCTCGTCGAGCGCCGGAGCGTCGGACTCGGGCAGCACCGCCGCCACGTTGAGCCGCGTCGGATCCAGGTGGCGGCGGGCCAGCTCCAGCAGCTCGTCCGGGGTCGCTCGCCGGATCCGCTCCAGGTAGAGCTCGTCGCCGCGATAGTCGCCGGTGAGTACGTGGAAGCTGGCCAGCCGGCTCGTCATGCCCGCGACGCTCTCGCGCTCGAAGTGCTCGTTGGCCAGGAAGTTGGCCCGCGCGCGATCGAGCTCGTCCGACGAGACGGGCTCGGCGCGCAGCCGCTCGACCTCGCGAATCACGCCCTCGATCGCGCCCTTCGCCCGGTCGGCATCCGACTCGAAGCTCACGGAGAAGAGACCCGGGTCCAGCGGCGTGTAGGAGGAGGCGTCGATGCGGTCGACGCTCTGCTCCCGGTCCTTGATGCGGACGACCAGCCGGCTGGACTCGCACTCGCCCAGGATGAACGAGAGCAGGTCGAGCAGCGGCGCGTCGGGCTCGGCGAAGCGCGTCGTCGCCCAGGCGAGATCCACCCGGACGCCTTCGAAGGGTCGCTCCACGAGGGTGGCTCGGAGGCCGCGCTGCTCCGGCTCGGTGGGACGCGTCCGGCGCACGCTCGTCGGTCTCGCGTCGGCGTCGGCGAACGCGCGCTGGATGCCCCGCGCCAGGGCGCCGGCGTCGAAGTCGCCGGCCGCGGCCACCACCAGGTTGTTCGGCGCGTACCAGCGCCGGTAGAACGAGAGCACCTGCTCGCGCTCGAAGCGGGCCACGCTCTCCGGGGGGCCCAGGATGGGCGCACCGTAGGGGTGCGTCTGGTAGAGGGTACGGAAGATCGCGTCGCTCAGGACGTGCCCGGGCGAGTCCTCTGCGCGGCGGATCTCCTCGAGGACGACCTCGCGCTCGCGCCGGATCTCCTCGGGATCGAAGCGCGAGTTGCGCACGGCGTCCACCAGCACCTCGAGGCCCACCGCCAGCGACTCCCGGGGCAGGGTGGCGTAATAGACGGTGGTGTCGAAGGTCGTGTAGGCGTTGATGCGACCGCCCGCGCCCTCCACGTCGCCGGCCACCTCGCCGACCCCGCGCTTGGCGGTGCCCTTGAAGAGCATGTGCTCGTGGAAGTGCGCGAGGCCCTGCTCGCCGGGACCCTCGTCCGCGCTGCCCACCTGGGCCCAGATCTGGAGATTGACGACGGGGGCCAGCTGCGTGGGCCGGAGCAGCAGGGTGAGTCCGTTGGGAAGCACCTCGTAGTGGACGTCGCCTCCGGCCATTCGAGGCAAAGTAGCAGGTGCCGCAGGGCGCGGACGGCGCCGGTATCGCCCTATCCTCGGACCGTGAGCGAGCCCACCGTCGGCGTCTACGTGCACGTCCCGTTCTGCGAACGGGTGTGCCCCTACTGCGACTTCGCGGTGGTGGGTGGCGGGCTGCCCGCCAGCATGGAGGAGCGCTACCTGGCGGCTCTCGAGCGCGAGCTCGACCTGCGCGCGGCCGACTACGGGGGCCGGCGCCTGGCGAGCCTGTACCTGGGCGGCGGCACCCCTTCGCTGCTGCTGCCGGATTCGGTGGCACGCATCGCCGCCGCGGTGGGGCGCCACTTTCCACCCAGCGGCCCGGCCGTCGAGGTCACGCTGGAGGTCAACCCGAGCACCGTCGAGCGCACCCGGCTCCCGGGCTTCCGCGAGGCGGGGGTGAGCCGGCTCTCGGTCGGCATCCAGTCCTTCGACGACGCGGTGCTGCGGCGCCTGGGTCGGGCCCACCGGGCCGCGGAGGGGAAGGCCACCCTGGACGCCGCCCGTGCCGCGGGGTTCACGAACGTCTCGATCGATCTCCTCTATGGGGCGCCCGGCCAGGGCCTGGCCCAGCTCGAGGCCGATCTCCGCCAGGCCGTGGAGATCGCGCCCACCCACGTCTCCGCCTACGAGCTGGTGGTGGAGGAGGGCACGCCCTTCGCGCTGGCGGATCGCCGGGGTCAGCTGGCCCGCCCGGACGCCGACGCGGTGGCGGACATGCTCGAGGCCTTGGAGGCGGGGCTCTCCGCCGCCGGAATCGAGCCCTACGAGCTGACGAACTTCGCGCGCCCGGGCTTCGAGTCGGTGCACAACCGGCGTTACTGGAGCCGGGAGCCCGTGCTCGGGCTCGGCGTGGGGGCCTGGTCGTCCGAGCCCGTCCGCGAGGGGGCGCCCTACGGCAGCCGCAGCCACAACACCCGGGAGCTGCGGGCGTACCTGGCGCGCCTGGAGGGCGGGAAGCCGGCCACCGAGGAGCGCGAGATCCAGGACGCCGCCATGGCCCGGGCGGAGGCGATGTTCCTGGCCCTCCGCTGTCGGACGGGTCTCGACGCGGCCCGCTTCCGGAGCTGGTTCGGCGCCGCACCCCGGGACTTCTTCGGGGCGGAGATCGAGCGCCTCGGCGCGGACGGGCTGCTCGACGAGTCGGCCAGGGGTGACCTGCGCCTCACCCCCCGCGGCCGTATGCTCGCGGACTGGGTCGCCTCGCACTTCGTCGCCGAGCCCGAAGAAGGCTCGCTTCGTTGACGACCGCGCGGCCGGATGGTAACCGTGAAGTCTCGACATTCATTGAGGTTTTCGTGTCCGCCTCTCCTCCGTCGATCCCTCCGTCGGGGCCGCCCCGGCCGGTAGACGCGGCCCCGGCCGCGCCGGAGCCCGGCCCGCAGCTCTCCGAGCGCCAGCAGAGCGTGCTGCGAGCGCTGGTGGCCGCCTACGTGGGCGCCGCGGCACCCGTCGGCTCCGGCACGATCTCGGACCTGCTGAGCGTCCGGCTCTCGTCCGCCAGCGTGCGCAACACCCTCGCCGAGCTCTCCGACCTCGGGCTCATCCGCAAGCCGCACGCGTCGTCGGGACGGGTTCCCACGGACGAGGGCATGCGCCTCTTCGTCGACCGTCTACTGGCGCCGGGCGATCTCGACGATTGCCAGCGCCGCCTGCTCGACCGCTCCTTCGAGGTCGTTGAGGCCGACCACGCCGTGCGCCTGGCCTCGCAGGTCCTGTCGGACCACAGCCACCAGCTCGGCTTCGTGGTGGCGCCGCGCCTGGAGCGGCTGGCGCTCCAGCACGTCAGCTTCGTGCGGCTCGGAGCGGAGCGCGTCCTGGCGGTGCTGGTGGACGTGAGCGGTCACGCCCACCAGCGCGTCGTCGAGGCCCCGGAGCCCGACCGGGGCATCGATCAGGCCGAGCTGGACCGGATGGCCTCGGCGCTGAACGAGCGGGTGGCGGGCTGCACCCTGCCGGAGGTGCGGGACCGCCTGCGGGGCGAGGTCCGTTCCCTGCGGAATCGTGCCGGACGTCTGGTGGAGCGCGCGCTCCGGCTCGGCCTGCGGGCGGCCGAAGCGGCGCTCGAGACGCCCACGCCGAGCGATCTCGTGATCGCCACCCGGCTGGCCCTGCTGGACCAGCCCGAGTTCAGCGACCCCGAGCGGCTCCGCGATCTGTTCGCGGCACTGGAGCAGGGCGAGCGGTTGGTCGATCTGTTGGAGGAGCTGCTCGAGGGCGACGGCGTCTCCGTCACCCTCGGCGAGAGGCTCGAGACCCACGGCCTGTCGGGCTGTGCGCTGGTCGCCGCACCGTACGGCGAATCGGCGGGCATGCTCGGGGTGATCGGGCCGACGAGAATGGACTACGGTCGAATCATTCCCCTGGTGGGCTACTGCTCCCGGCTGGTAACGGACAAGCTCTCCCCGTGACGACACCGAACGGCGACGACAGGCGCGACGGCGACGACCCCGAGGAGGAGCCCTCCGAGGGCTCGATCCCCGCGAACGACGAGCTCGAGGAGGCCATCCGGCGGGCCACCCAGTCGGTGGAGGCCCGGGAGGCGTCCCGCGGGCCGGCGGTCGCCGGGGGCTCCGGGTCCGCCGACAAGGTGCTGCTCGAGGTGCTGTCCGAGGAGCTGCAGTCCCTCAAGAAGGAGTACGAGCAGCTGGCCAAGGAGCGGGACGAGCTCCAGGACCGCCTTCTCCGGCTCCAGGCCGAGTTCGAGAACTTCCGTCGCCGGGGCCTCAAGGAGCGGCAGGAAGCCCACAACTTCGGTCACCAGAATCTCGTCAAGGATCTGCTGCCCACGGTCGATAACCTGGAACGCGCGCTCGCGCACTTCGTCGGGCCGGCGGAAGGGAGCGGGGGCGAGGACTTGCAGGGGCTCCTGCAGGGCATCGAGCTGGTGCAACGGGAGCTGCTGGGCGTTCTGGGCAAGCACGGGGTGACGCGGATCGAGGCGGCCAACCAGCCCTTCGATCCGGCGGTACACGAGGCGATGACCCAGGTCGTCGACGACAGCGTGCCCCCGGGCACGGTCGTACAGGTCTTGGAGGACGGGTACCAGCTTCGGGATCGCATGCTGAGGCCTTCGCGAGTGGTCGTGTCGAAGCAGAGTGACGGAGCTGCGCAGGCCGCGAAGGGTTCGGCGCCCGGAGAAGACGAGAAGTAGCCGGGGCGACTTCGAGGTGCGCCCCGGGAGGTGGGAGGGGCGACCTCGATGGGCAAGGTCATCGGCATCGACCTCGGAACGACGAACTCCTGCGTGGCGGTCATGTCCGGCGGTTCCGCCGAGGTGATCGCCAATTCCGAGGGGTCGCGCACGACCCCGTCCATGGTGGGCTTCACCGAATCCGGAGAGAAGCTCGTCGGTCAGATCGCCAAGCGCCAGGCGGTGACCAATCCCGAGCGAACCGTGTTCGCCTGCAAGCGCCTGATCGGGCGCAAGTGCGACGCCGAAGAGGTTCAGGGCTTCGCGGAGATCGCGCCCTTCGAGATCTCCGCGGCGGAGAACGGCGACGCCTGGGTGAAGATCGGCGATCGCCAGTGCTCGCCCCAGGAAATCTCGGCGATGATCCTCACGAAGATGCGGGACACCGCCTCGGAGTATCTGGGCGAGGTGGTCGAGGACGCGGTCATCACGGTCCCGGCCTACTTCAACGACGCCCAGCGCCAGGCCACGAAGGAGGCGGGCACCATCGCCGGCCTGAACGTCCTGCGCATCATCAACGAGCCGACCGCCGCGGCGCTCGCCTACGGGATCAAGGACCAGGACAACCAGAAGATCGCCGTCTTCGATCTGGGCGGCGGGACCTTCGATATCTCGATCCTCGAGATCGGCGACGGCGTCTTCGAGGTGAAGTCGACGAACGGCGACACCTTCCTCGGCGGCGAGGACTTCGACAACGTCATCGTCGACCAGCTCGCGGAGCGCTTCCAGCAGGACAACGGCATCGACCTGCGCCAGGACGCGATGGCGCTGCAGCGGCTGAAGGAGGCGGCCGAGCGGGCCAAGCACGAGCTCTCCTCGTCCGAGGAGACCGACGTCAACCTGCCCTTCATCGCAGCGGACGAGGAGGGTCCCAAGCACCTCGTGATGTCGCTCACCCGCGCCCAGCTCGAGGAGTGGGTGGCCCCGCTCATCGACAAGCTCGAGGCGCCGTGTCTGGTGGCGCTCGAGGATGCGGGCGTGTCGAAGGCGGAGATCGACGAGGTGATCCTGGTGGGCGGCATGACGCGCATGCCCCGGGTGCGCACCCGCGTCGCCGAGATCTTCGGGAAGGAGCCCCACAAGGGCGTCAACCCCGACGAGGTGGTGGCGCTCGGCGCGGCCGTGCAGGGCGGCGTGATCACCGGCGAGGTGGAGGACGTCCTGCTGCTCGACGTGACGCCCCTGTCCCTCGGCGTCGAGACCCAGGGCGGCGTCTTCACCAAGATCATCGGGAAGAACACCACCATTCCGACGACCCGCAGCCAGGTCTTCTCCACCACCGAGGACAACCAGGACGTCGTGCGCATCCACGTCCTGCAGGGCGAGCGCGAGATGGCCGTGGACAACATGACCCTCGGGCGCTTCGAGCTCGTCGGCATCCCGCCGGCCCCGCGAGGCGTGCCCCAGATCGAGGTCACCTTCGCGATCGACACGGACGGCGTCGTCAACGTCTCTGCCAAGGACCTCGGGACCGGCAAGTCCCAGAGCATCGCGGTGACCGCCTCCAGCGGCCTCTCGAAGGAGGACGTCGAGCGGCTGGTCTCCGAGGCCGAGACCTCCAAGGAGGAGGACGTGGTCCGGCGGCAGCTCATCGACCTGCGGAACAAGGGCGACGGCCTCGTCTACTCGACCGAGCGAACCCTGGAAGAGTTCGCCGAGAACATCGACGGCGAGGACCGCAAGAACGTCGAAGCGGCCCTCGAGAAGGCGCGCGAGGCCATGCGGGGGGACGACATCGCGGTGATCCGCGCCGCCGTTGACGAACTCTCGGGCCTTACCTACCAAATGACCGAACGGCTGTACGCGGTCCTCGGGGGGGAAGGCAGCTAGACTCGACCCGCGAGCTCTCCCCGGAGCCGGAAGCCGGGCGCCCTGGCGCCGCAGAGCCGAATCCCCCTTGCACGAACGCCGGACCGAAGCCCTGCGCAGCGTGCCAGAGACCAGACGGACGCGAGAGAAGCCGCCCCTTGAGCAAGCGCGACTACTACGAGGTGCTCGGCGTCGACCGCGGCGTGAGCGAGGGTGAGCTCAAGAAGGCGTACCGGAAGCTCGCCCTCGAGTGCCATCCCGACCGCAATCCGGACGACCCGGCCGCCGAAGAGCGCTTCAAGCAGATCTCCGAAGCCTATGCGGTGCTGTCCGATCCGGACAAGCGGGCGCGCTACGACCGCTACGGTCATCAGGGCGTGGGCATGGGCGGCGCCGGGCCGGCGGACTTCGGCGATCTCGGCGGCTTCACCGATCTCTTCAACGATCTGTTCGGGGACATCTTCGGCGGCGGTGGTGGCTTCGGCCGCTCCCGGGGCCGGGGACAGCGCGGCGCCGACCTCCGCTACAACCTCGAGATCGACCTGCACGACGTCCTCGCCGGCAGCGAGGCGTCCATCAAGATCCCGAAGATGCGCCCGTGCGAGACGTGCTCCGGAAGCGGCAGCCGCGAGGGGCGCCCGCCCAAGACCTGCGAGCGCTGCCGCGGCATGGGCCAGATCGCGTTCCAGCAGGGCTTCTTCCGCGTGAACCGCCCGTGTGACGTGTGCGGGGGAGCCGGCGCGATCGTCACCGATCCCTGCACCGACTGCCGCGGCAGCGGTCGCGTGGAAGGACAGCAGACCATCACCGTCCGAGTGCCGGCGGGGATCGATCACGGCGCACGGCTGCGTCTCGTCGGCGAGGGCGAGGCCGGGATCGCCGGCGGCGGGCCGGGGGATCTCTACGTGGTGGTCTCCGTCCGACCGCACCCCCTCTTCGAGCGTGATGGACGCGACCTGCACTGCGAGGTGCCGGTCCCGTTCGTGGTCGCGGCCCTGGGCGGCGAGATCGAGGCGCCGAGCCTCGAGGGCCGCGTGACGGTGCGCGTCCCGGAAGGCACCCAGTCAGGCAAGACGCTGCGGCTGCGCGGCAAGGGGCTGCCGCCCCTGCAGCCCCGCCTCGAGCCCGAGCAGCGCGAGCGCATGCGCGGCGACATCTTCGTCCGCATCTTCGTCGAGGTACCCACGCGGCTCACCGAACGCCAGCGCGAGCTGCTCGAGGAGTTCGCCGACGAGACCGGTGCCGAGGTCTCGCCGCACACGAAGGGATTCATGGACAAGCTGCGGGATCTCTTCGGGTGAGGGGCGCGCCGTCCGGGGTGAGCGCTGTGCTGCGCGGGACGGGTGCCGCGGGCGGACCCCGCGCTTCCGGTCGATTGCGGGCGCTCGTGCCGGTGCTGGTGGGGCTCGCGCTCCTCTTCCAGCTCTCGTGCGCGACGCCCAAGGCCACCGAAGAGGAGCGCCGCGCCTACGAGCAGGCGGTCTCGGTGCTTCCCGGCGACCCCCAGGAGGGCGCCCGCCGGCTCGAGCTCTTCCTGCGTACCTACCGCGAGAGCGGCCTGGCCGAGACCGCCGCCTACCAGCGAGCCGAGCTCGCCCTCGATGCGGACGATCGCTCGAAGGCGGTCTTCTGGCTCGGCTGGCTGCTGCGCAATCATCCGCGCGGCGAGCACAGCGACCTGGCGCGGCTCCAGCTCGCGCGGCTGCAGGCGCAGACCGGCGACTACGAGATGGCGCGCGAGGTGCTGCGCGACCTGCGGATCCGACGGCTCACCCCCGAGCAGAAGCGCCTGGCCTACCGGCTGCGGGCCGACGTCGCCGAGGACCGCGCCGCGCGGGTGCAGTGGCTGGCGGCCGCGCGGGATGCGGCCGTCGACTCCGGGGTGCAGGACGAGTCGCTCGCGCTGATGGATGCGGAGATCGTATCGGCCGTCGACGCGCTCACGCTCGAAGAGCTGCAGCGCGCCTGGAAGCTGCTGGATGGGCGTCCCCCCGCGGCCCGGGTGGCCCTCCGACTCGCGCAGCGAAGCATGGACGTGGGCCACTACGACGACGCCAGCGACGAGCTTCGCGTCGCGGGCGGGCTCGCCCTGAGCGACGCCGACCACAAGCTCCTGGAGCAGCTGTCCCTGCGAATGGAGCTCTACGAGTCCGGGCGCGGGGTGAACGAGCTGCTCCCGAGCTTCGCGGAGGTGGCCGCTCAGCCGGTGCCCTCCCACGCCGGCGCTTCGGGAACCATCGGCGCACTGCTGCCGCTCTCGGGTGCCTACGCGTCCTACGGCGAGGAGAGCCTCCGGGGCATCCTGCTCGCCGCCGGCATCTTCGACGAGGAGGCCGCGCCCGCGACCGCCGATTCCGCCGCCGGCCCGGCCGGCGCCGCCGCCGGCAAGGGGCGGGTGCGGGTCGTGGTGCGGGACACCGCGGGCGATCCCGCGCGTGCGGCGGCGGCGGTGCGGGAGCTGGCCCGTCTCGAGAAGGTGTCGGCCATCGTCGGCCCCGTGCTCTCGAACATCAGCGAGGCTGCCGGTCGGACCGCCGAGGACGAGGGCGTGCCCCTGCTCGCGCTCACCACCCGCGAGTCGGTGGCCCACGACCGCCCCTTCGTGTTCCGCCTGCGCACGACGCCCGAGGACGAGGTCCGCTATCTCGTCGACTACGCGTTCCACCAGCTCGGCGCGCGCCGCTTCGCGATCCTCTATCCCGACGACGGCTACGGGCGCGGCATGCGCGACGAGTTCTGGCACGCCGTGGAGGGGCTGGGCGGCTTCCTCGTGGCCGCCGCCGCCTACGAGCCCGGGGCCACGGACTTCGGCAGCTCGATCCGCGCCATGATCGGCTATCCGCTGCTGACCTCGTCCGAGCAGAGCGCACTCGTCGAGCGGGACAGCTTCCTGCGCCGGGGCCGGCGCCTGCCGCCCGAGGGCGCCGTGATCGCGCGTCAGATCGCGGAGAAGATGATCGGGCCGGAGGGCCAGCGGCTGCCGCCCATCGTCGACTTCGACGCGCTCTTCATCCCGGACGGCTACGAGCAGATCGGCCTGCTGGCGCCCCAGCTGGCCTTCAACGAGCTCACGGGCGTGCAGCTCCTCGGCTCCGGCGACTGGTACCACCCCGAGCTGATGGAGATCGCGCGGGAGCACGTCTCGGGCGCCGTCATCTCGGCGGTCTTCGATCCCGAGAGCCGCTTCCCCTTCGTGTCGGACTTCGTCGACCACTACCGGCTCGTCTTCGACGCGGAGCCCGACGCCTTTTCGGCCCACGCCTACGACGCCACGGACCTCGTTCTCGTGCAGCTCGCGCGCGGCTTCACGACGCCCGACGAAATCCGCGAAGGAATCCTTCGCATGCAGGCGTATCCCGGCGCGTCCGGCGTCATGAGCCTGCGCCCCGACGGCAACGCGCGCAAACGTCCCTTCCTGCTGCGCATCCGCGGCTCGCGCATGGTCCCGCTCGACTAGGAGCGCGACCTCCGACGAAATCCCGACTCCGGGCACCTCGGTCCGAGGCCGACCGCCGCCGGCGGGCGTCGACGCGCCGTCGCCGACTCGAGACGGCGTGTCGGCGCGAAGCGGATCGCGCTGCGCGTCAGTTGCACTTCCGTGCTTCGTTCGGCTCCGGCGCCAGGCGTCGCGCGCAGATGCGGAACGTGGTCTCCGCGATCTCAAGTCGCCTATCCGCTCCGACGAAAGAGTCCCCAAATGGCCGACTCTCCCCCCGACCTCGCCCTGCCCGAAGACCTTCCCGTCCTGCCGCTGCGGGAGCTCGTCGTGTTCCCGTACATGACGCTCCCGCTCTTCGTGGCGCGCGGCGCTTCGGTGGCCGCCGTCGAGGATGCGCTCGCCGCGAACCGCGTCGTCCTGCTGGTCGCGCAACGAGACGTCGACGCGCGGGACCCCGAGCCCGACGATCTCTACCGCATCGGAACGGCCGCCCTCATCCTGCGAAGCATGCGCATGCCCGACGGACGCCTCAAGGTGCTCGTGCAGGGCCTCTGCCGCGCCCGCATCGAGTCGTTCATCGACTCCGAGCCGAACCTGTGGGCGCGCACCGCGCAGCTCGCCGGCGACAGCGAGATGGACTGGTCGGTGGAGGGCGAGGCGCTGACGCGCGCCGTGCGCGGTCGGGTCGAGGAGCTGCTGCCGCTCAAGAACCTGCCGCCCGAGGTGCTCTCGATCATCACCAACGTCGAGAAGCCCGGGCGGCTCGCGGACCTGGTCGCCTCCAACCTGCGCCTGCGGGTCTGCGAGGCCCAGGAGGTGCTCGAGGTCCAGGACAGCCTGGCCCGGCTCCGGCGGGTGGACGCGCTGCTGCGCCGTGAGCTGGACGTGACGAGCATGCAGGCGGAGATCCAGTGCCAGGCCAAGGAGGAGATGTCCCGCGGCCAGCGGGAGGCCTACCTCCGGGAGCAGCTGCGGGCCATCCAGGGCGAGCTGGGCGACGCGGATCCGCGCGCCGACGAGGTCGACGAGTACCGGCTCAAGATCGAGGACGCGAACCTGCTCCCCGACTCCCGGGACGAGGCGCTCCGGCAGCTGCGCCGCCTCGAACGGATGCATCCCGACGGGCCGGAGGCCCAGGTCGTCCGCAACTACCTCGACTGGATGGTCGAGCTGCCGTGGAATCGGACCTCGCCCGACCGCCTCGACCTGCCGAACGCCCGAGCCATCCTCGACGAGGACCACGCGCACCTCGACGGCGTGAAGGAGCGCATCCTCGAGTTCCTGGGCGTGCGCAAGCTGCGTGCGGACTCGCGCGGTCCCATCCTGTGCTTCGCGGGACCGCCCGGCGTCGGCAAGACCTCCCTCGGGCGCTCCATCGCGCGCTCCATGGGGCGCGAGTTCGTGCGGATCTCCCTGGGCGGCGTCCGGGACGAAGCCGAGATCCGCGGCCACCGCCGCACCTACGTGGGCGCGCTCCCGGGCCGCATCATCCAGGGCATGAAGCAGGCGGGGACCAACAATCCCGTCTTCATGCTGGACGAGATCGACAAGATCGGCGCGGACTTCCGGGGCGACCCCTCGGCGGCGCTGCTCGAGGTGCTCGATCCCGAGCAGAACGGGTCGTTCAGCGACCATTTCCTGGGGGTGCCCTTCGATCTCTCGCGGGTGCTCTTCATCGCCACCGCGAACCTGCTCGACCCGATCCCCGCACCCCTGCGCGACCGCATGGAGGTGATCCAGCTCTCCGGCTACACGCCCGAGGAGAAGATCGAGATCGCCACGAAGTTCCTGATCCCGCGCCAGCTCGAGGAGCACGGGCTCGGGTCCGACCTGATCGCCTGGTCGCGGAACGCCGTGCAGAAGATCACGAGCGAGTACACCTACGAGGCCGGGGTGCGGAATCTCGAGCGCCAGATCGCCGCCGTGTGCCGCAAGGTGGCGCGCCGGGCCGCCGAGGGCGACGGCGCCAAGGCTGCGCGTCACCCAGCGCACCCTGGCGAGCTACCTGGGCAAGCCCCGCTACCTCGCCGAGCCCGCTGCGCGACGAGAACGAGGTGGGGGTGGTGAACGGGCTGGCCTGGACCGAGGCCGGCGGCGACGTGCTGCTGCTCGAGGCGACGCTGGCCCGCGGGCGCGGCCTGGTACTGACCGGGCAGCTCGGCGACGTGATGAAGGAGTCGGGCCAGGCGGCGCTCTCCTACGCGCGCTCGGCGCTGCGCGAGATGCAGCTCGACGACTCCGTGCTGTCCCGCAACGAGATCCACGTCCACGTCCCGGCCGGCGCCACGCCCAAGGACGGGCCGTCGGCCGGCGTCACCATCGCCACCGCGATCCTGTCCCTGGCCACGGGCATCCCGGTGCGGCGCGACGTGGCGATGACCGGCGAGATCACGCTGCGGGGCAAGGTGCTTCCCGTGGGCGGCGTGCGCGAGAAGGCGCTGGCGGCCCTGCGCGCCGGGGTGAAGATCGTGATCATCCCCGAGCCCTGCCTCCGGGACGTGGAGGAGATCCCGAAGGAGCTGAAGCGCCAGCTCCGCTTCGTGCCGGTTCGCACCATGCGGGACGTGCTCGAGACGGCTCTCGAACGGGTGCCCTCGTGGGAGGTGCCGCGGCCGGATCTCGCGGCACCCGGGTCGGGTCACGTGCCTGCCGTCTTCTCGAAGCGCTGACCTTCTCGAACCGACGCGGACCTTCTCGAACCGACGCCGACGCACTAGCCTGCCCCCATGCGCAGGCTGCGGGACGTCGGGGAGTTCGGCCTGATCGAGCTGATCTCCCGCTGCGGTGGACGACGCGGCGGGCCCGGCCGTCGTGCAGGGACCCGGCGACGACGGCGCGGTGCTGCGGGCGCCGCCCGGCCAGGACCTGGTAGTGAGCACCGACTCCCTGGTCGAGGACGTCCACTTCCGCTGGCGCACGCAATCGGCGCGGCTCGTCGGGCGCCGGGCCCTGGTGGCCAACCTCTCGGACCTGGCCGCCATGGGGGCGTCGCCGCTCGCGTGCGTCGCGGCCCTGTGCGCGCCGCCCGACCTCGAGCTCCGTCTCGCGCGCGGCCTCGTGCAGGGGCTGATCCACGAGGGCCGCATCCATGGCTGCCCGCTGGTCGGCGGCAACCTGGCCCTCGCGCGCGAGACGTCCGTCTCGATCACCGTGGTGGGCTCGGTCGAACGGGGCCGAGCGCTGCGGCGGCATCGCGTGCGGGCCGGCGACCGCGTCTTCGTGACCGGCACCCTGGGCGGTGCGGCCCTCGCCGTCGCCCGGGCCGAGCGGGGCGGCACGATCCGCAGCCTGCCGACCCCGCGCCTGCGGGCGGGTCGGGCGCTCACGCGGCTGGCCGGCGTGGGCGGCTGCATCGACGTCTCCGACGGGCTGGCCGCCGACCTCGGTCACCTGCTCGAGGACAGCGGGCTCGGCGCGGTGATCGAGCCGTCCCGGATTCCGCGAGCCGGCGGCTTCGACGCGGCCTGCCGCCGGCTCGGCCTCGACGCCGAACGGCTGCTCACCTCCGGCGGCGAGGACTATGAACTTCTCTTCACAGTGCGCGCGGCGGCGGCCCGGAAGCGACCGGCCTCGGTGCTCTCGCGACGCCTGGGCGTGCCCGTCACCGAGGTGGGCCGCATCACGCCGCGGCCGGGCATCCAGGGGGTCTCCGGGGCGGGCGGCTGGCGTCACTTCTGAGCGGGGGCGTGCCCCCCGGCCGGGCGGCCGCATGCCTGGGGCGGCAGCGCCCCCCAGCGCCTCCGGATCCCCGGAAGCTCCCGGTTTTCGGGCCCTTACGCGACTCTCTCCCGTCAAGGTCCCGGGCGCGGGGGCCGATACGCAGGTCGTGCGAATCGCGCTGACCCACAAGTTCGTGCTCGGATCCCTGATCGTGGCCGGTGCCGCGATCACGCTGCCCGAGTTCCTTCGCGTCCGCGGCCTGGACTTTCCGTCCTGGGGGGCGCTCTTCATCGCCCTCGGCGTGGGCGGGGGCATCGGCTTCGCGCTCTCCCGCATCCTCGGCCAGAAGTTCGAGCAGCTGCTGCGCCTCACCTCCCAGATCCGCGGCGGCGACCTGCGCGCCGACCTCCCCTTCACCGCGAGCTCCCGCCTGCCGGACGAGATCGACGAGCTCTCCGAAAGTCTGCGCGGGATGCTCGCCCACCTGCGCGAGATGGTGGGCAGCGTGCAGCGCACGGCGGCGAGCGTCACGACCTCGGCCCGGGACCTCACCGACTCGATCCACCACGTGCGCAGCGGCAACGAGGGCATCTCGGCCACCGTGGAGGAGATCGCCCGCAGCGTCGAGACCGAGCAGGAGATGCTCGACGACGCGGCGCGCCTGATCCAGGAGATCGCCACCGAGATCGACCTCAACGCGTGACGGGCGCGCGAGGCCTTCGGCTTCGCCGCCGAGGCGAACCAGAAGGCGGGCACCGGCGTCGAGGTGGCGCGCCTGGCCATCGAGAAGATGCGGACGGTCTTCGAGCGGGTGGAGCAGGCAGGCGGCAAGGTCTTCGACCTCGAGGCGAAGACGCGCCACGTGCACCAGATCACCGAGATCATCACCAGCGTCGCGCACCGCACCAACCTGCTCTCGCTGAACGCGTCCATCGAGGCGGCGCGCGCCGGCGAGGCCGGCCGGGGCTTCTCGGTGGTGGCGGACGAGATCCGCAAGCTCGCCGAGAGCGTCGGCCGCAGCGCCGACGAGATCTCGAAGCTGATCCACGAGATCCAGTCCGACACCGGCGAGGTGGCCGACGAGATGCGCCAGTCGAGCCAGGTGATCGGCGAGGGACGCGAGGACGTGAACACCATCGCCGCCTCCCTCGAGCAGATCAGCATGGCCGTCGGCGAGGCCGCAGCGCGCGCGGAGGAGATCTTCCACGGCGCCGACACGCAGTCGCTCAGCACGGACCGCATGGTGACTTCGATGGAGGAGATCTCCACGGTTGCGCGCGGCAACGCGGCCGCCATCGAGGACGTCTCCCGCACCGCTCGGGTCCAGCTCGAGGCGGTGACCTCCACCCTGGGCAGCTCGGAGGCGCTCTCGAAGCTCGCCGACGCCTTGCGGGGATCGCTGGGAAGCTTCCGCACGGACACGGTGGTGGCGGACGAAGACACGAAGTCGGCCGGGGAGGGCGCCGGATGACCCCCTCGCCGACCCCCACCACCGCCGACGCCGAGCGCCTGCTCACCTTCGAGGTCGCCTCCGCGGTGTACGCCCTGCCGATCGCCGAGGTGCACGAGGTGGCCGAGGTCCAGCGCATCTGCTGCGTCCCGACGATCTCGCGCGATCTGGTGGGCGTGATGAACTGGCACGGCGACGCGCTGCCGGTGGTGTCGACGCTGATGCTCCTGCAGGACGCGGATGCGGACGACCGCGGACCGGACGCGGACGAGGCGGCGGCGTCCGATTCGGAAGACGGGGCGACGGAGGTCGGCTCCGGCTCGCGGCTCGCGCGGCATCACGTGCTCGTGGTCTCTGCGCGGGACGACGAGCCCGCGCAGCTGGGGCTTCCCATCGACCGCGTGATCGGCCTGGTCGACGGGGCCCGGCGACGCCGGGGTGGCGGCCGTCTGGTGGTGGAGAGGCGGCCCGTGGAGGGTCGCGTGGTGAGCGTCCTGGATCCGCGTCGACTCGTCGAGCGGGCCAAACAGGTGATCGAGCGCGTCGCCTGAGGCGGTGTCTCGGTTCAACACGGGGGAGACGATGAAGGCACGAGTTCTGATTGCGGACGATGCCTCCTTCATGCGTCAGATGATCCGGGAGATCATCGAGCCGGAGGGGTACGAGGTGGTCGGTGAGGCGACCGACGGGGTCGAAGCCGTGGAGCAGTACGAGCGACTGCACCCGGATCTCGTCACGATGGACATCGTGATGCCCAAGCGCTCGGGGATCGACGCCGTCAAGGGCATCCTCGAGAAGACGCCGACCGCGCAGGTGGTGATGTGCAGCGCGTTGGGCCAGGAGACCCTCGTGATGGAGGCTCTCCAGGCGGGCGCCAAGGACTTCATCGTGAAGCCCTTCAAGCCCGACAACGTGCTGAGCACCCTCGCGAAGGTTCTCGAGAAGAGCGAGGACTGATCGCTTGGGCCTCGACATGGCCAAGTACCGCAAGCTGTTCCTCGAGGAGGCTGCCGAGCACCTCTCCGAGATCAGCACGGCTCTGCTCGCCCTCGAGAAGGACAGCGGAGCCAGCGAGTCGATCGACGCGATCTTCCGGATGGCGCACTCCATCAAGTCGATGGCGGCGTCGCTGGAGTACGAGTCGATCGCAGAGCTCGCCCACGCCCTGGAGGACCGCATGGAGGGCGTGCGCACCCGGGGCCGCGTCGAGGCGGGGCCCGAGATGGCCGCGCTCTTCCACGGGCTGGAAGGCCTCGAGGGCATGGTGGCCGTGGTCCGGGAGACGGGCGAGGCACCGCCCCACCAGCCCGAGCTGGTGGCCTCCATCCGGGTCGCGACCGCGGCGGCTAGCGAGTCCCCGCCGCCGGGCGACCCCGTCGAAGCGCCCCCCGCCGACCGGCTGAAAAAAAAAGTCCTGAGCTAGCGCCACCCGACGGGAGCCCCTCCCGCAGCGCCTCGGCCCCCGGTCTGCAGTCCTCGGTGCGCGTGCGCACCGAGACCCTCGATCGCTTCCTCGGCGCGGTAGGCGAGGTGATCCTCAGCTCCAGCCAGCTGCGCACCGCCGCCGTCGCCCAGCAGCTGGGCGCCGAGCTCTCCGCCGGCTTCGACGCGGTGGAGCGGCGGGTCACCGAGCTGCAGCGGCGCGTGCTCGACCTGCGCACGACCCCGCTGCTGCGCGTGATGGAGACCCTGCCGCGCACCGCCCGGGAGGTGGCCGCCCAGCTGGGCAAGCGCGTCGAGGTGGAGCTCGTGGGCGCGGAGCTCGACCTCGATCGCTCCATCCTCGACCGCCTCAACGAGCCGCTGCTCCACATGGTGCGCAACGCCGTCGACCACGGCATCGAGTCGCCGGCGGAGCGCGTCGCGGCGGGCAAGAGCGAGGTGGGCCACATCACGATCGCGGCGCGACGCGAGAAGGACTCGATCGTGATCGAGGTCCGCGACGACGGCGGTGGCATCGATCTGGACGGGGTGCGGAACCGCGCCGTCGAGGCCGGCCTGCTGCACCCCGACCTCGCCGAAGACCTGCCGCCCGAGGAGATCGCCGCCCTGATCTTCAGTCCCGGCCTGTCCACCGCGCAGAGCGTGTCCGCCGTCTCGGGGCGCGGGGTGGGGATGGACGCCGTCAAGGCGACCATCGAGTCCCTCGGCGGGGTCGTCGAGCTGCGCAGCGAGCCCGGTCGTGGGACGACGACCAGCGTCCAGGTGCCCATCGCCGCGGCGGTGCAGCGCGTGCTGCTCTGCGCCGTTTCGGAGGAGCGGGTCGCGCTGCCGATCACGAAGGTCGAGCGCATCCTCGAAGTGCCGGCCGAGAGCATCGAGCGCAGCGGCGCGGAGTCGTTCGCCCTGATCGACGACGAGCCCGTGCTCGTGATCGATCTCGCCGAGCGGCTGGCGGTGTCCCCGCCGCAGGCCTCGGCCAACGTGCCGCTCGTGGTGGTGGACATTCGCGGCGAGCCGGTGGCGGTGCGCGTGGAGCGATTCGTCGGACAGCAGGAGATCTACGTCAAGCCGGTTCCGGAGCTCCTCGCGGAGGTGCGCCTGCTGGCGGGATTCACGGTGTTGGGAGACGGGACCCCCGTCTTCCTGCTGGACCTGAACCACCTCGCCTGACGCGTGCGGGGACGAGGAGCAAAGGGAGAGCGAGCATGGCGTCGAGAGCGGAAGACGCGGACCGGATGCGAGAGCTGACGAGCGTGGGTGCGGGCCATGCGGCGAGCGCCTTCTCGCAGCTCACGCGGCGCCCGATCCAGATGCGCACGCCCGAGGTGTTCCGCGATCCGAAGTGGCCCTGTGCGGTGGCGGACGAATGGTCGTCGGGGGTGTTCTTCGAGCTGGAAGGCTGCCTGAGCGCCGTGGTGGCGATCCTGTTCCGCGATCCCGTGCGGGACGTCGTCGTGCGGGAGGTGCTCGGCGAGCCGGTTGGGAGCCCGCTCACGCGCGAGAGCATCGAGGCCGTGATCATGGAGCTCGGCAACATCCTCGTCTCGCGCGTGGCGTCGGCCATCGCCGACAGCATGGGCGAGCGCCTGCTCCCCTCCATCCCGGTGCTGGCCCTCGGCGACGCCGCCGAGCAGCTGCAGGCCCTCTGCGAGCAGTGCGGCGCGGACCCGGGCGTCCGCGTCGAGTGCGAGTTCACGGATCAGGACAAGGAGCTGGGGGGCCTGATGGTGCTGATCCCGCGACCCGGCGCCTGAATCCGGCTCGCGCGACGAATCCCCTTGCGGCCCGCGCGACGAAGCCCCTCAGGCGAACGTGACGGAATCGCCGGCGCGGATCTCGCCCGGCTCGACCACGCGCGCGTAGAGCCCGAGATTGCCCCCGGCGTGGGCCACCAGCGCCCGCATCACCCGCGGATCCCGCGGCAGGTCGTCGAAGCCGTGGGTGGTCATCACACAGCGGGGACACTCGATGGTCCCCTCCACCACCGCACCGCCGATGCGCAGGCGCTTGCCCCGCCAGGCGAGCTCCGGGAAGGCGTCGTCGGCGCCGCCCGACCCTCGCGCGTCGAAGTCCACCACGAGATTCGGTCGGAAGCGCCGTACGTCGAAGCGCGACGCCGGGGCGGCCTGTTGCATGTGGTCCAGGGACTGCTGGCTCAGGATCAGCAGCGGGAAGGCGTCGAAGTAGGTGCCCGGCGGCGACTCGTACTTCAGGATGTCGGGCGGGAAGATCCCGAGATCCGGCAGGGGCTCGTCGGGCTCGCGTGCGAAGAGCGCGCGCAGCTCCTGCTCCATGTCGTCGTGGGTCGGCGCGCCGCGCAGGTAGTGATCGACTGCGTCCGCGGGCATCAGGGGCCACAGGGTCACCTCGTGGCCGATCGCCCGCGAGATGTGCGCCCCCGCTTCGGGGTCGGAGGTGGAGATCCGCGAGCCGTCGGGCAGGGTGATCTCGGCGGCGCTCGATCCCGCCTCGGCGGGGGGCTTCTCGTAGCGGGCGCGGCACTGCATCAGCGACGGCAGCTTCTTGGCGCCACGGATCCCGCCGCGCACCTCGTCGCGTACCGCCCAGGCACGGTCGCCCGGTAGCCCGCTCGGCCCGACGCGGGTCGCCTCGAGGGGCTCGCCCGCCATGCTCTTCACCGGGTAGCGATGGATCGCCGTCACGCTCGCCGTCATCACGCCTCCTCCTCCCCCGCGAGACGTTGCCCCAGCGCCCCCGGAAGATCCATCCCGGAAGGCGAGGCAGCGCGAGAAACCCGTCGCCGGCTTCCACGGCGGCTGGGGTAATCTCTCGCCCGCATGAATCGCGACCGAATTCTCGAGCTGCTGCACGACGTGGCGAACGGCGCCCTGGCTGCCGACCACGCCTTCGATCGGCTGAAGAGCTTCCCGTTCGTCGACACGCCCCACGCCCGGGTCGACACCCATCGCGGCCTGCGCCAGGGCTTGCCCGAGGTGCTCTTCGGCCCGGGCAAGACGGCTGTCCAGATCGTGGAGATCGTCCGGGTCCTGCTGGAAGCCGGTGAATCGGTCCTGGTCACCCGGCTCGAGGCGGAGATGGCCGAAGCCGTGCGGCGCGAGCTGGCCGGGGGGGAGTACGACCCGGTGGCCCGCATCTTGTGGTTCGGGCCCGCGGACGTGCCCGTGGTGGGCAAGGGCACCGTCGCGGTCGTGACCGCCGGCACGGCGGACCTGCCCGTGGCCGCCGAGGCCGCCGCCGTCGCCCGGCGCTTCGGCAACGAGGTCGACCTGCTGCAGGACGTGGGCGTGGCCGGTGTGCACCGGCTGCTCGCGTCCGTGGAGCGGCTGCGCTCGGCCCGGGTCTTGATCGTGGTGGCCGGCATGGAGGGAGCGCTGCCCTCGGTGGTCGGCGGGCTCGTGGACAAGCCCGTGATCGCCGTTCCGACGAGCGTCGGATATGGAGCGTCCCTGGGCGGAGTCGCGGCGCTGCTGGGCATGCTGACGAGCTGCGCGTCGAACGTCACGGTCGTGAACATCGACAACGGGTTCGGCGCCGCGAACGTCGCCACCCTCATCAACCGGCTCTGACGGCGTGGCCTCCCGACGTTCCGCGCCGCGCGCGCACCTGCTGCACCTGGAGCCGTTCTCGGGCATCGCCGGCGACATGCTGCTGGCTGCGCTCCTCGATCTCGGCCTGCCGCGTCGAGCGCTGTGCGACGGCCTGGCCGGCCTCGGCGTGGCCTTCGAGCTGCGCGTTCGGAAGGTGAGGCGTGGACCCATTGCGGCACGGCACGTCGACGTGATGGTGCCCCGGCCGCCGGTGTCGAGCGGGCGCGGGGGGCGATCGAAGTCGCGCGGCAAGCGCGCCCCGGCTCGCAAGGCGACGGGGCACGTCGCCGCCGGCCACGCCCACGGGATGCCGCATTCCCACGGTGCCCGCAGCGCCCACCGGTCCGAGGGACACGGCGAGGGGCGCAGCTACGTGTCCATCCAGCGGCTGCTCGAGAAGGCGAAGCTCGAGGCCGAGGTGCGCGATCGCGCGCTGGCCACGTTCGAGGTGCTGGGGCGCGCGGAGGCCCGGGTCCACGGGACCGCGCTCGAGCAGGTGCACTTCCACGAGGTCGGCGCCGTGGACGCGGTCGTGGACATCGCCGGCGCGGCGTTCGGCTTGAAGGCCCTGGGCGTCACCCGCGTGACCTGTGGGCCGGTGGCCCTGGGGCATGGCAGCGTGGAGACGTCGCACGGACGCCTGCCCCTGCCGGCGCCCGCCACCCTCGAGCTGCTCCGGGGAATTCCCACGGTGCCGGCGCACGTCGCGTGGGAGACCGTCACGCCCACGGGTGCGGCGCTGCTCCGGACCTGCGTGGACGAGTTCCGGCAGCTTCCCGCGATGACGCCCACCGCCGTGGGTCACGGCGCCGGCGGCGATCGCGAGGGACCCATGCCGAACGTGCTGCGTGCGGTGCTGGGTACGGAGGGCGGTGCCGACTGGGACCGCATCGTCTCGCTGGAGACGAACCTCGACGATCTCGTGCCGGAGCACTTCGACGACCTGATGGAGCGCCTCTTCCTGGCCGGTGCCCTGGACGTCTCCCTGCAGCACGTGCAGATGAAGAAGAACCGTCCGGGCTTCCTCGTGCGGGTGCTGGCGCGTCCGGCCGAACGGCGGGCCCTCGCCGAGGTGCTCTTCGCTCACTCCACCGCCATCGGCGTGCGCACCCACGAGTGGGACCGGCTGGTGCTGCCGAGGACCTCCGTGCGGGTGAAGACGTCCTACGGCACGATCGGCGTCAAGCGGGTGGAGCTCGGCGACGGGCGCGTCGAGTTCTCCGCCGAGTACGACGACTGCAAGGCGGCCGCGCGCCGCCGGGGTGTGCCGCTGCGGGACGTCGTCCGGGCCGCCGAGGAAGCGGCGCGTCAGGGGGACCGGTGAGCACCGACGAGGTCGACGTCAGCCCCTTCGATCTGGCGCCGAGCGGGGGCGACGGTCGCGACGCCGTCCTGTGCCTGCACGGCCTGACCGGGACGCCCTACGAGGTTCGCCCCGTCGCGCGGGTGCTCGCCGCGCGCGGTCTGCGCGCCCGGGGTCCCGCGCTGCCCGGCCACGATTCCACGCCCGAGGCGCTCTCGCGCGTGCCGTACACCGCCTGGCTCGAGGCCGCGCGGGGCGAGGTCGAGAAGCTGCGCGGCGCGCACGAGCGGGTCTTCGTCGCGGGGCTCTCGATGGGGGGGCTCCTGACCCTCGCCCTGGCCGCGGAGGGGCGGGTGGACGGCGTCGCGGTGATCGGGACGCCGCTTCGGCTCCGTCCTCGACCGCTGGTCGCCCTGATCCCCGTGGCGAAGCACTTCCATCGCTACATCCCGAAGCGGGAGGGATCGGATATCCAGTCCCCCGCGGCGCGTGCGCGCCATCCCGGCTACTCGAGGATGCCCCTGGCGAGCGTCCACGAGCTGATGCGATTGCAGCGCGCGGTACGTCCGCTCCTCCCGCGGATCACGGTGCCCGTGCTCGTCGCCCACGGTGCGTTCGACGGCACGGCCCGGGCCGCCGATGCCCACCACATCGCGGGCGGCGTGTCGAGCGATCTCCGGCGCCTGCTCTTTCTCGAGCGGTCGGGGCACGTGGTGCCCGTGGACTACGATGGCCCGCGCCTCGCGGAGGCCATCGCGGACTTCTTCGAGGCCTGTGCGCCTCCGGCAGGACGACCTCCCAAGAACGGGTGAGGCCGGCGTCCGGACGGCTCGTCTAGTCTGGCCCCATGCACGTCCTGGCCGCCGGTCTGTCGTGGATCCCGCTGCTGGTGCCGCTTGCGGCGCTCGCGGCGCCCGGGGCCTACACCGACCCGGCGACCTTCGCCGCCCAGGCGCCCGGCCCGGCGGTGGGCCTCGATCTCGAGGGTCTGGCCGCGGGCAGCATCGTATCCGGGCTCACCCTGACGACGCCCGCCACCCCGGTCGGGGTGGTGTTGCCGGCGGCGATTGTCGACGCCCTCGACCCGACGGGTCCCGCGCTCGAGCTGCGCGTGGTGGCCGACCCGGTCGAGAATCCGGCGAGCTCGGGCAGCCAGAGCCTGGGCGTGGCGGACCCCGGCAACTTCGACGCCTTCGCAGCGGGAAGCTCGCTCGCGTTCGCGTTCAGCCAGCCGATCGAAGCCTTCGGGCTCGTGCTGGTGACGCCCGAGGAGCCCGGTGCGGCGCTCTTCGACGGAGACGCGCGCCTGACGGTACCCGGCGAGGCCGCGGCTGCGCTGGCGCTGGCCGACGGAGCCTCGCTGGGCACGTTCGGGGGCCGGGAGTATCGCGCCTACTTCCTCGGCGTGGTGGCGTCGGCCCCGTTCACCCAGGCCCAGCTCGGGACCGGCCCGATGACGCCCGCTTCCGGGTTCTTCTTCAACGTCGACGATCTCGTGATCGCGGTTCCGGAGCCTGGGGGGGGACCCGGGCTCGTCTCGGGCGGCCTGCTGCTGGCCGCGCTCCGTCGCCGCCGGATCGATGGGAGGCCATCCGCATGAAGCTCCGACACCCGTTCCGTGCCGGGCTCGCTCTCTGCCTGGCATTGGGGCTGCCGCTGGCGAGCTGGGCGCGCCCGTCGCTCATCGACCTCGAATCCGAGCTTGGCCAGGTGGTCGGCGGCCTGTGCGGCGGCGACCCCGCCCTGTGTGGCGCGGTGCCGGTTCCGGCCGTCGCGGGCCAGCTCGACTTCGACGCCGGGACCTACGTCCTCGACTTCCGCACGCTCCACTTCGCGTTCTCCCGGCCATCCGGCGGCGTCCTCTCCTTCGAGTCGCTCACGGTGACGGCCGACACGGCGGGGTTCGCGGCGCAGCTCGGCGCGGACCTCCTCGGTGGGAAGTCCTACGCGGTGCTCGACGTGGTCGTGCCGGATCCGTCGGGCCCGGGCAGCACGACGATCCTCAGCCTCCAGGGCGCCGTCCTCATTTCGCTGGATCTCGACTCCTCGGGCACCCTGGCCACCCTCGTCCTCCAGTTCCAGGGCGCCACCACCTCCTGGATGGGCGTCTCGTCGAGCTGGAGCACCGTGACGGGGACGGGCAGCGGCTGCACCGCGCCGTCCGGCGAGCAACACGTGGCGCTGGCGGGGAATCCGCCCTCGCTGCTGGGCGTGGGCGAGGTGGAGGCGGAGTACGGGCTCTCGCTGGCGGCTCCGCTGGCCGCTCCGGGGTTCGGCTACACGCGCTCGCCGGTGCTGACCAGCGCCTGCTACCTGCGCACGGCCGGCTCGGGGTCGACCGTGGCCGACGACTTCCACCGGCTCTCACCCCTCTCGGCCACCTTCGCCACGCCGCTGCGGGAGGAGAGCGTCGAGATCGCGAGCGCGTCGATCACCGGCTACGCGCTCGCCATCGAGGGGAACGCGTTCTCCGAGACGGTCACGTTGGGCTCCGTGAGCGGCCAGCTCGTCACGCGCACCTTCAGCCCGGTGGACGGCTCGCTCACGGGACAGACGCAGACCCCGTTCTGAGCGGGCTTCTCAGATGGCGGGAACCGGCGTCTGCGGGTGCAGGTTGCGCAGGTACTCGATGAACACGGGCTCGTCGGCGTCGGGGAAGGCGTTGAACCGCAGTCCGACGCCGGGCCGCGCTTCGCTGCCCAGCTCGGCGCGATAGAGGACTTCGGCCTCGATGCGAACCTGCGCGCCGATCTCGGGGAGGGCGATCTGGCAGTCGCGCACGGAGTTCGTGGGCATCTCCTCCTCGGTGGCCAGGAACATGCCCCCGCGTCCGATCGAGTCCGTGAGCAGGGGCTGCAGGGCGCCCTGCATGTGCACGGGCAGGCGCTGCGGGTAGCGGGTGAAGCGGCGTCGTCGCGGCTCGGAGACGATGCGCGCGAGGCGTTCGGCGATGCGCGAGACGTCGATGGGGTAGACGAGGTAGCCCGCGGCGCCCATGCGTCGCGCCGCCTCGCGCCGGTCGTTCCGCTTGTGGGAGTCGATCAGGATCACCGGGACCTCCTCGATGCCCGGCACCTGCCGCAGGGACTGGATCAGGTCGATGCCTTCCGAGCGACCGAGCTTGATGTCCGCCAGCACGAGCTCCGGCGAGCAGTGGTCGAAGACGGCGATGGCCTCGCGCTCTCCGGGCACGGAGGCCACCTGGTAGCCGCGGAGACGCAAGGACTCGATGCAGGCGCGCTCCTGCATGATCTTCGGTCCCACGACGAGCACCGTGGGGCGGCGATCCCGGCGCGGCTGCTCCCGGCGTCGGCGCTCGTCCTCGAACGCCTCGAAGCGTCGTTGCTGCGCCAGGCGTGAGTCGAGCCGCGCCAGCTCCTCCAGGCGGTTCGAGATCTGGATCTCGAGGTCGATGCCGCTCTCGATGCCCTGGTCCACCCGGAGCACGCGATCGTCGGCGCGCTGCAGGGCGATGCCGGACAGGGGGCCGCGACCGGGCAGGATGACGCGGTGCGTGTCGATCATCCGGCCGCGGGCGTCCGGCGCCTCGCCCGAAATCGAGAAGGCCGCGAGGGAGCGGCCCTCTTCCATCTGGTGGTCGACGCCCAGACCGCGCAGCCAGTGCTCGACGTTGTCGAGCTGCGCCACGTGTCGCTGCCAGGCGAGGTGGATGCGCGCCTCGATGGCGGTCGCGTCCCGGCAGTCGGCGATGCGCAGCAGCGGAAGCTGGAAGAGGGCGCGGGGCCGCAGGCACTTGGCGCGATCGGCGCCGACCGTGGAGAAGACCACCTCGTCGATGCGGATCCGATTGGCGCTGGTCTCGAACACGCTGCGCTGGAGGCGCATTCGCGCGAGGACGCTGCGGCCCCCGGGCACCCCCTCCGCGTGGATGCCCATGCGCTCGAGACGTCGCCTGACCGTCTCCTGTGTCGTCTCCGAATCGCTCATGTCGGAAGCTCGCGCACCCCGCAAGCTCGGCAGGCATCCCCCCGAGGCACAATGGGTTTCGGCACTCCCGACCGGCGTCTTGATGCCGGGCCCGCGGGAGCTCCCCCTCGGGGCACCCAAAACGAGAAGAGCCCCGGAGCGGATGCTCCGGGGCTCTCTATTTCGGAACGCTTCGCCGGCCGCGCCGGCGAGACGCCTACATCATGCCCGGCATTCCGCCCGGCATTCCGCCGCCGTGCCCGTGCGTCTTCCTTGGGCTCCGGCTTGTCGGCCACCATGGCCTCGGTGGTGAGCAGCAGGCTCGAGACGCTGGCTGCGTTCTGGAGCGCCGTGCGCACCACCTTGGTCGGGTCGATCACCCCGGCCTTGATGAGGTCCTCGTACTCCTCGCTGGCGGCGTTGAAGCCCATCGCGCCCTTCGGCCCTTCACCTTGTCCACCACGATCGAGCCCTCGATCCCGGCGTTCTCGGCGATGCGCCGCAGCGGGTCCTCGACGGCCTTGCGGATGATGTTCACCCCGGCCATCTGCTCCTCGTTCACCTCGAGGCCTTCCAGGCCCTTGAGGCAGCGGATCAGCGCGACGCCGCCGCCGGGCACGATGCCCTCCTCGACGGCCGCCCGCGTGGCGTGCAGGGCGTCCTCGACGCGGGCCTTCTTCTCCTTCATCTCGGTCTCGGTGGCCGCACCGACCTTCACGACCGCCACACCGCCGACCAGCTTCGCGAGGCGCTCCTGGAGCTTCTCGCGGTCGTAGTCGGAGGTCGTGTTGTCGATCTGGTTGCGGATCTCGTTGCAGCGGCCTTCGATGTCCTTCTTCGAGCCCGCTCCGTCGATGATCGTCGTGTTGTCCTTGTCGATCTGGATCCGCTTGGCCCGGCCCAGGTCCTTCAGGGTGACGTTCTCGAGCTTGAGACCGAGCTCCTCGGCGATCACGTTGCCGCCGGTGAGGATGGCCATGTCCTGGAGCATCGACTTGCGGCGATCGCCGAAGCCCGGCGCCTTCACCGCGGCCACGTTCAGGGTGCCGCGGATCTTGTTGACGACGAGCGTCGCGAGCGCCTCGCCCTCGATGTCCTCGGCCACGATCAGCAGGGGCTTGCCCTGGCGGGCGACCTGCTCGAGCAGCGGGAGGAGGTCCTTCATGTTCGAGATCTTCTTCTCGTGCAGCAGGACCAGCGGCTCTTCGAGAACGGCCTCCATGCCCTCCGGGTCGGTCACGAAGTAGGGCGAGAGGTAGCCGCGGTCGAACTGCATGCCCTCGACGACCTCGAGCTCGGTCTCCAGGGAGCGTCCCTCCTCGACCGTGATCACGCCCTCGCGGCCCACCTTGCTCATGGCCTCGGCGAGGATCTTGCCGATCGTCTCGTCGCTGTTGGCCGAGTTGGTGCCGACCTGGGCGATCTCGCTCTCCTCCCGGGTGGGCTTGGAGAGCTTCTCGAGCTCGCCGGTGATGGCCGCGACGGCCTTCTCGATGCCGCGCTTCAGCTCCATCGGGTTCATGCCGGCGACCACGAGCTTGCTGCCCTCGCGGAAGATCGCCTGGGCGAGAACGGTCGCGGTGGTGGTGCCGTCGCCGGCCACGTCGGAGGTCTTCGAGGCCACCTCCTTCACCATCTGCGCGCCCATGTTCTCGAACTTGTCCGCGAACTCGATCTCCTTCGCGACCGTGACGCCGTCCTTCGTGATCGTGGGCGAGCCGAAGCTCTTCTCGATCACGACGTTGCGGCCCTTCGGGCCGAGCGTCACCCGGACCGCGTTGGCGAGACCGTCCACGCCGGCCAGCAGCTTCGCGCGGGCCTCCGAATCGAACAGGATTTCCTTGGCCATGGGTGGTTCTCCCTTACTTCTCGATGATGCCGAGGACGTCGTCCTCGCGAATGATCAGGTGTTCCTCGCCGTCGACCTGGACTTCCGTCCCGCCGTACTTGCTGAACAGGACGCGGTCGCCCTTCTTCACGTCGAGGGGGTGGAGCTTGCCGTCGTCGAGCAGCTTGCCGTTGCCCACGGCGACGACCTTGCCCTCCTGGGGCTTCTCCTTGGCGGTATCGGGGATGATGATGCCACCCGCGGTCTTCGCCTCTTCTTCGATGCGCTTCACAAGAATGCGGTCTTGGAGCGGTCGGATCTTCACGGTGCCGATTCCTTCCTCGGTGGCCCAGCGCAGGGCGGGCGCACCTGGTTGTCGCGATTGACGGGGGATTTGATCACGCGATGCGAGGCCACCCTGGTCGTCGCTCGGAGCTCTCCCTCACGTCTCACTTCGGGTTGCGGGTTCGGCCTTGGGCCGTCGCTGTCCTGGCCAATCGCCAGGGGCTGGCAGTCGATGAGGTCGACTGCCAGCGCGGCCGCAAGCTAGATCCCAACCCCGGCATGTCAACCAGACCCCGGGAAGTTTTTTGGGGTTCCCCCGGGGGCTGCCGGCTGCCGGATGCTTGTTGCGCTTCAGTCGCACGGCCCGGCCGGACGATCTATGCACGAAGGAGAGCGACAGCACGGAGGCGCGATGACGGCGACCCGACTCGACCCCCTCCCGACCGGTTCCACCCGCCAGGTCTTCGACGAGCTGGTGAGCGAGGTGGGCTGCGAGCTGAGCCCGCAGCCCAGCCCCCTGGCCAGGGTCTACCTGGTGGACCTGCTGGAGGCGAGAGTCCGGTCCGCCCCGCCGCCCCCCGAGACGTCCCCGCCCGACACCCTGGCCGAGTCGCTGGTCGCCGCCCTGCTGGTGGAGGGCGCCACCCGCATGGCGCGTCTGCGGGCCCTGGGCGACCGGGCGCTCTTCCACGCCGGATTCTTCGGTCCGAGCCTGTCCCGCCGCACCGTCGGGGTGCGCTACTACGCGGACATCGGCTCCACCGCCTACTCGCGCCTCTCGCTGGGCCTCGCGAGCCGCGGCCCGGACCCGACGGGAGCCGAGCTGTTCTACGAGCTCGCCAGTCGCTTCGGCGACTTCATCGAGCTGCTCTCGGAGGTGGGGGAGCGGGCTCGGGGCTCTCGGGATCTCGACCTGCTCACCCTCTACGACCGCTACCGGGCCACGGGCAGCCGGCGCGATCGGGCTCGGCTGATCCGCCGCGGGCTGATCGTCCCGGGGCGCGAGGCCGCGGAGCGGCCGCAGTGAGCGCCTCGCCCGAGACGCGCGTGGGGTGGATCGCCGGCTGGCTCGACGAGGTGTACGCCCTCGACCTCGAGATCGAGGCGGAGCGCTTCGTGGTGTCCCTGCCGTCCGCGCGCGCCCGACAGCTGCTGCCGGACGGCTGCCGCAGCGGGCTGCTCGTCGTCGAGGAGCGGGGCGAGCTGCAGATCGGGCTGCACCTCGACCCGGCCGATCGCGATCGCAACGGGACGGTCATCGAGGAGACCAGCCATCTGGTCTGCGTCGCGTGGCACGCGGCGCGGGATCTGCCGGTCTCGCGTCTGGTGCTGGAGCTGCAGGCCGAGGTCGATCGCTTCGTGTTCGTGCGCCTGCGACCCGACGCCGCGGCGAGCGACGCCTTCGGCCACTTCGAGCGCTACACGTGGGCCGACGGTCTGGACCCCGATTCCCGGGAGCGCTACGAGCTGGCACACGAGAGGGCCCACGCCTATTGCCGCAAGCTCGATCGCCGCTTCCCGCGCCGGGCCGACACCCCCGCGCTGCTCGCCGAGCTGCGCCGCTTCTACCGCGCCTCTCCCGAGACCAAGCTGCGCGCCGCCGCCTGAGCCGGCGATCGCTGCAGTCCCTCGACGCGGACGAGCTCGGCCCGCGGCTCCGGAGCGGCGCGCCGGCGCGCCGGCCGAGGCGCCTCGCAGGTCCCCTTCTCGAGCCGATGCCCGCGCCATCTTGACTTTCGTTTTGTTTTCGCGATCCTGCGCGGTCAGGAGGGCTTCCGCTTGGCGCTCACCCGACGACAGCGCGAGATCTACGAGTTCATCCGAGACTTCGTCCGCCGCAACGGGTACTCCCCGAGCCTCGAGGAGATCGGCTCCCACTTCGGGCTCTCCTCCGTGGCCACCGTGCACAAGCACGTGCAGCACCTCGTCGAGAAGGGCTTCCTGCAGAAGGCCTGGAACCGCTCCCGTTCGGTGGAGCCGGTTCCCGAGGCCGGCGAGGAGGTCTCCGAGCTGGTCTCCCTGCCGGTTCTGGGCACCGTGGCGGCGGGCCTTCCCATCGAGGCGATCGAGGACGAAGGCGCGACGGAGCGGGTGGCCGTGCCGCCCGGGATGGCCGGTCGTCCCGGCGAGACCTACCTGCTCCGGGTGCGCGGCGACTCGATGATCGACGAGCAGATCCGGGACGGGGATCTCGTCGTGGTCGAGAGCCGAAAGCAGGCGCGCAACGGCGACACGGTGGTCGCCCTGGTCGGGGGGACCGAGGCCACCCTGAAGCGCTTCTATCGCAAGGGCGACCGGGTCCGCCTGGTTCCGGCCAACGCGTCCATGCAGCCCATCGAGGTGCACGCGGGCGAGGTCGAGATCCGGGGCATCCTGCGCGGGCTGTTGCGATCCTACTGAGCCCAGGATTCCGCGGGCGCCCGTGGAATCCTCGTCGTGCTCGGGGCGGCGCGTCGCTGCCGGAGAGGCTCGTTCCCGGGCCGCCGTTGCTTGACGACCTCGGGCGTCGGGGTACCCTCGGCGGGCTCGCAAGCTGTCGAATTTCGACTGCAAAAACGAACGATTGCGGCGACCGGGCCGTAGCGGGGCGGACTGCTGGAATGGCCGATGCGCTTGATCCGACGGATGGAATTCCGGGACTGATCACGAGCCTGCTCAAGGAGCTCGGCGAGGACCCCGGTCGCGACGGTCTGGCGAAGACGCCGGAGCGGGTCGCGCGAGCGATGCGCTTCTTCACCTCGGGCTACGCGCAGGATCCGCGCGAAACGCTGGTCGGTGCCCTCTTCGACGTCGAGTACGACGAGATGGTGCTGGTGCGCGAGATCGACTTCTACAGCCTGTGCGAGCACCACCTGGTTCCGTTCTTCGGACGCGTGCACGTCGCCTACATCCCGGACCGCAAGGTGCTGGGACTCTCGAAGATCCCGCGGCTCGTCGAGATCTACTCCCGCCGCCTGCAGGTGCAGGAGCGCATGACGATGCAGATCGCCCAGACCCTGAACGCAGTGCTCCAGCCGAAGGGCGTCGGCGTGGTGGTCGAGGCGAAGCACCTGTGCATGATGATGCGCGGCGTGCAGAAGCAGAACAGCTCGGCGATCACGAGCTCGCTGCTCGGTGAGTTCGAGACCGACCCGAAGACGCGCTCCGAGTTCATGGGACTGCTGCGTCACCCCAACAACGGCTACGCGTAGGCGGCGGGTCGCCGCCCCGGCACTCTCGCGTCTCAGCTGGGCTTGACGAGCGAGGAGTCGACCCGGAGCTTGCCCGACTCGGTCAGCTCCTGTCGGCGGCGGTCGATCCAGCTCTGCACGAAGGCGTTCCGCTTGGCGTTGGAGAGGCGCTCGCGCTCGGCGGCCAGCATGCCTTCGAGCGCTTCCGGTGCCGGCTCGCTGCGATCGAGCAGCTGGATCAGGACGAGCTTCGAGCCGACGGGAACGATCTCGGGCGAGCTCGGGTGGTCCAGGGTCAGCGCGAAGGCCACGGCCTGGAGCTCCTTCGAGGCGCCGAGGCCCGTGATGAAGCCGTCCGGCCGGCGCCGGATCATGCCAGTACGTTCGATCGGCAGCTCGAGCTCGCGCGCCGCGTCCTCCAGCGAGCGACCCTCGCGAATGGCGGTGGCGAGCTGGTCGCTCAGGCGATCGGCCCGGGCACTGGCCGCCTGTCGGATGGCGCCTTCCCGCGCCAGCTCGTCGCGCACCTCGGCGAAGGGGCGAGCCCCCGGCTCGGTGCGCTCCTCGAGCAGCACCAGATGCAGCCCGCGATCGCTCCGCACCACTCCGCTGTACTGACCCGGCGCCAGGGACTCGGCGGCGACGGCCAGCTCGTCGGCGACCTCGTCGGGGGCGACGAGCCCCAGGTCGCCGCCCGAGTCGCGGGTCGAGGCGTCCTCCGAGAGCTCCCGGGCGACGGTCGCGAAGTCCTCGCCCGCCTTCAGGCGCGCCAGGGCGGCGTCCGCCCGCGCCTGAGCCTCCGCGAGCTCCCCGGGGGTGGGGTTCGGGCCGAGCTCGAAGAGCATGTGGCGCAGGTGGAGCTTCGCGGTCGTCTTGAACTCGTCCAGCCTCTCCTCGTAGAGCGCCCGGAGCTCGGTCTCGTGGTCCGCCGCGTAGGCCTGGATCTCCTCGGCGGTGGGCTCGGATCCGGGGGGAAGCGTCTCGGTGTCGAGCGCCACGTAGGCGATCTGGACCTGCTCCAGGCGGTAGAGGGCGGACGCTCGGGCTTCCCCCTCGCTCACCTCGCCCTCGGAGTAGAGCAGGCGCAGCATCTTCTGCCCCAGCAGGGCCCGCCGCATGTACTCGAGGTAGTTGCGCTGGTTGCCGTACTCGTACTCGACGTAGCGCTCGAAGGCCTTGCTGTCGAAGCGGCCGGTCTCGTCCCGGAAGCCGGAGCTCTGGACGATGACCCGCTGGATCTCCTCCTTGCCCACACGCAGCCCGAGCTGCTCCGCGTCGTGGGCGAGGATGGCCTGATCCACCAGCAGGCGCAGGGCCTGAGCGTCGAGGAAGCTCCCCGCGGCCTTGCTGTTGAACTGGTCGCCCAGCTGGTCCTTGTAGGCCTCGCCCTGCTGCATCCGTGCTCGCAGGAAGTCCGACTGGGCCAGCCGGATGTCGCCGAGCTCGACGACCACGCCCTGGGAGGGCGCGTTGCCCCGGAGCGGGCCACCGAGACCCATGAAGAAGACGAACACCCCACCCACGAGGGCCACCAGGATGCCGGTGAGCCAGCGTTGACCCCTTCTGATCTGGTCGAGCATCGGTTCTCCGTCGCGGGCGTGCCGCCGGGTGGTGCAGGGTTGCGGAGAGTACGGAGCGGTTCCCCCGCGAGCAAGCGACCCGGCCGGCGGTCGGGGCCCGCCGGAAGGGCCGGCCGGGAGGTGCGCCTGCTTGCCCGGGATGGGGCCGGCTGGTACGTTCCAGCCACATAGGGTGCGAGCCAAAACGTCCCGCGAATCCAGACAGTTAGCGGGGGACGCTGCAGGTCCCGACCGGGCCCCGCGGCAGCAGGCTCGACACTTCGGAACGATCGTTCGACACGGGGCGTCGGACGATCGCAGGAGGGGACGACTTGATTCTCAACCCCATTCTCGGCTGGTTCTCCAGCGACCTCGCCATCGATCTCGGGACCGCGAATACGCTGGTCTACGTGAAGGGGAGGGGGATCGTCGTCAGCGAGCCGAGCGTCGTCGCCGTGTGTCAGAACGAACGCGGCCCCGACAAGGTTCGCGCGGTGGGCACGCGTGCGAAGGAGATGCTGGGCCGCACGCCCGCCAACATCGTCGCCATCCGACCGATGAAGGACGGCGTGATCGCCGACTTCGAGATCACCGAGGCGATGCTTCGTTACTTCATCACGCGGGTACACGATCGCAAGCGCTGGGTACGACCGCGCATCGTGATCGCGGTTCCGTCGGGCATCACCGAGGTGGAGAAGCGCGCGGTGAAGGAGAGCGCGATGCTCGCCGGCGCCCGCGAGGTGTACCTGATCGAAGAGCCGATGGCGGCTGCGATCGGCGCGGGCCTGCCCGTCACCGAGCCTTCGGGCAACATGATCATCGACATCGGAGGCGGAACCACCGAGGTGGCAGTCATCTCGTTGTCGGGAATCGTCTACTCGTTGTCGGCGCGCGTCGGCGGCGACAAGATGGACGAGGCGATCATCCAGTACGTGAAGCGCAAGTACAATCTGCTGATCGGCGAGCGGACCGCGG
This sequence comes from uncultured delta proteobacterium, assembly GCA_963822965.1. Classification (GTDB taxonomy): domain Bacteria; phylum Myxococcota_A; class UBA9160; order UBA9160; family UBA4427; genus JAJDAN01. The sequence goes on along the minus strand of CAWGJT010000012.1, from coordinate 62,179 downwards.
AGCTGATCAAGATCAAGGTGGGCACCGCCTATCCCACCGAGGAGAATCGCTCGATGGAGGTGAAGGGGCGCGACCTGGTCGCCGGCGTCCCGAAGACCCTCGAGATCAAGTCGGAAGAGGTGCGCGAAGCGCTCGCCGAGCCCATCAACGCCATCGTCGAGAGCGTGAAGATGGCCCTCGAACGGACCCCCCCGGAGCTCTCCGCCGACATCGTGGACAAGGGCATCGTCCTCGTGGGCGGCGGATCGTGCCTCGCGAACCTGGACATCCTGCTGCGCGAGACGACGGGCCTCCCGGTGATGCTGGCCGAGGACCCCCTGACGGCGGTCGCGATGGGGACGGGCCGCTGCCTGGATGAGCTGCGGCTGCTCAAGGAAGTCACGATCCGCTCGTAATCGACCGAAAAGCCTCCCAGGCAACCGGCTGCGGCCTGGAGGGACTCCCCCGAAGGGGCGGCCGCCGGGGGTCGGTACCGGGGCGCCCACTGGGCGCCGGAGTGTGTGAAGGCGGCCTCGGCCGTCTCGGGGGGCAATTGCCGGATCTCCTGAAGCGCATCGGCGCGCCGCTGCTGTTCGGCGTGCTGGCCCTCATGGCCGTGATCACCATGGTCTCGGATCGGCGTTCCCTCGCCGACGGGGGTCGCGATCTGCCCTGGTGGCAGGCCGTGGTGCTGGAGATCGCGGTGCCCGTCCAGAACCTGGTGGCGGCGCCGGTGGAGGGCGTGCGCCGGATCTGGGGCGACTACGTCGCGCTGCTCGAGGTGCGGGAGCAGAACGACCGCCTGCGGGTGCGCGTGGCCGAGCTCGAGGAGGCGAACCTGCAGTACCGCGAGGCGCTCGTCGCCAGCGGCCACCTGCAGCAGATCGCCTCCATGCGGGACGACTTCGAGATTCCCATGCTGCCCTCCGAGGTCGTCGGACTCGACGTGATGCCGTGGTTCCGCTCGGTGCTGGTGGACCGCGGTGGTGCCCACGGCGTTCGCGCCGGCAATCCCGTCATCACCGCCGAGGGAGTGGTCGGCCTCGTCACCGCGACCTCGCGTCACGCCGCCAAGACGATGCTGCTGCTCGACCAGCAGAGCGCCATCGACGGCATCGTGCAGCGGAGCCGGGCGCGCGGCATCGTGCGCGGCCGGGGAACCGACCAGCTCGAGTTCGAGTTCGTGGTGCGGGGCGGAGACGTGAAGGTGGGAGACGTCGTGATCACCTCCGGGCTCGGCGGCGTGTATCCGAAGGGACTGCGCATCGGCGAGGTGGTGGCCCTCGCAGATCCGGCCGGGGGGCTGCTGCAGACCGCGACCCTGCGACCGGCGGTGGACTTCGGGCGTCTCGAGCAGGTCTTCGTGATGATGCGCCGCGGTCCGACGATGGACCTGCTCTACGGCGACCGCGACGACGCGGGGGAGCCGGTGGAGTCCGCGCGGGCCGAATCCGGAAGGCGCCCGGCGTCGTGAAGCGCGCGTCGACCCTCCTCGCGCTGGCGATTGCGGCGCTGGTCTTCCAGGGAGCGCTGGCGACGGTGCTGCCGCCTCCGTGGTGCCCGGATCTCGCACTGCTCGTCCTGATCGGGATCGGGCTGCGCTGGAACGGGATGGCCGGCGGGCTCGCGCTCGCGGCCGTCCTCGGGTACGCGACCGATCTGCTCTCGGGGTCGCTCTTCGGACAGCACGCGTTGCTCGATCTGTTCGCGTTCATGGCGACCGTCGTCGCCACGCGTCAGCTCAATCTGCGGGGCTCCTGGCCGCTTGCGGTGTTCGCCATGGGCCTCACCCTCGCCTACGGGCTCGCGATGCTCGCGATCACGGGCTTCTTCGTGGGAGGCGTGGAGCTTCGCTGGGGCTGGCTCGGCGCCCAGCTCGCCCACGCCGCGGTCGGGGGGCTGTTCGCACCCACCATGTCGTCGCTCGTCGGTCGGGCCACCAGCTGGGCCGACGACGAGCCGGGACGGCGTACCCTCGGCCTCGGGGCGGTGGGGCGCTCGACCTGATGCTCGGGGGCTACGGGGACGACCGGCTGGGCGGGGCCGATTCGCCCCTGGGCGACGGCCGGCTCGGCCTCGTCGGCGTGGTGATCGGCCTGGCGTTCGCGGTCTTCACCGTCCGCCTCTTCCAGCTCCAGATCCTCGAGGGCGCCGATCTCCGCATCCGGTCGGAGCGCAACTATGCGCGCACCCTGGTGCTCGAGGCGCCCCGCGGCGAGATCGTCGATCGCGAGGGTCGGGTGATGGCCGCCAACCGTCCCGCCTATCGGGTCCAGGTGATTCCCAACGAGCTGAACGCGCCGAAGCGGACCTTTGCGGCCCTGGGGCAGCTGCTCGATCGCGACGCCGGCGAGCTGCGGGCGAAGGTGGGCGACCCGAAGGGAAGGGCGCGCTTCCAGCCCGTGGAGCTCGACGGCGACATGGGCGACGTGCTCCTCGCCCGCGTCGAAGCGCACCGCTTCGCGCTGCCGGGGGTGGTCACGGACATGCGCCCGCGGCGTCACTACGTGGAGGCGACGCGGGCCGCTCACCTGCTGGGCACCATCGGCGAGATCCAGGCGGGTCAGCTCGACCAGGATCGCTTCGCGGACTATCGGGCCGGCGAGATCGTGGGTCAGATCGGTCTGGAGGCGCGGCTCGAGGACCACCTGCGCGGCCGCCCCGGCGGCCGCAACGTCATCGTGGACGTCGCCGGTCGCGAGATCCGGGAGATCGACAAGATCGCCCCGGTGCCGGGCGGCCGCGCCGTCCTCAACATCGACCTCGACCTGCAGCGCACCGCCGAGGAGGCCTTCGAGTCCGACGACCCCGACGAGCCCGACAAGATGGGCGCCCTCGTCGCCCTCGATCCCCGCAACGGGGAGGTGTTGGCGCTGGTGTCCCGGCCGACCTACGACCCGAACGACTTCGCCGGTGGCATCGACACCGACGAGTGGAAGCGGCTGATCGGCGACGAGTGGGTGCCGCTGCAGAACCGCGCGACGGCCGGACAGTACTCGCCCGGCTCGACCTTCAAGGCGATCATGGCCGTCGCGGGCCTGGCCGAAGGAGAGATCGATCCCGACGAGGAGGTCTTCTGCCCGGGGTACTACCGGCTGGGACGCCGCACCTACCGCTGCTGGAAGCGCGGGGGACACGGCTCGGTCAATCTCACACAGGCCCTGGTCCAGTCCTGCGACGTCTACTTCTACCAGCTGGGCGTGAAGCTCGGGATCGAGCGCATCGCGCGCTACGCGAAGCTCTTCGGCCTCGGCCAGCTGACGGGCATCGACCTGCCCGGAGAGAAGCCCGGCCTGGTGCCCACGCCGGAATGGAAGCAGCGCGTGAAGAAGGAGCCGTGGCAGAAGGGCGAGACGGTCTCCGTGTCCATCGGGCAGGGGGCGAATCTGGTCACCGCCACCCAGCTCGCCGTCGCCTTCTCGGTGATCGCGAACGGTGGCACGCGGGTGGAGCCCCATATCCTGCGGCGGCTCGAGACCTGGGACGGCAAGACCGTGAAGAAGATCGAGCCGTCGCATCCGCGCAAGGTGGGCATTCCTCCCGAGGTGCTGGCGACGGTCTCCCGGGCGCTCACCGCGGTGGTGCAGCAGCCTGGGGGTACGGGCGCCCGGGCGCGCGTGCCGGACGTCGCCGTGGCGGGCAAGACCGGGACCACCCAGGTGGTGAGCCTGGATTCCATCAAGGATTTCGACGAGCACGAGATTCCGATCCGCTACCGCGACCACGCGCTCTTCGCCTCGTACGCGCCCGCCGAGGACCCCGAGATCGCGGTGGCCGTGATCGTCGAGCACGCGGGGGGCGGCGGCGGCAGCGTCGCGGCGCCCATCGCCCAGAAGGTGCTGGCGCGTTACTTCGAGAAGAAGCGCGCGCGCGATGCCGCGCCCGTGAGCGTGGCGCGGGCGGACGAGCCTGGGGCTGGGGAGGCGACCGTTGCTTCGCATTGACCGCCGCTCGATCCAGAACTTCGACTGGGTGCTGCTCTCGTTGGTGCTGCTTCTCGTCGGGCTGGGCCTGGTGAACCTGCTCTCCGCCACCCACGCCGGGGTGGAGGCCGATACCAACGACATCTTCCGGCGCCAGCTCCTGGCGCTCGCCGTGGCGGGAACGGCCATGGTCGGTGCCTGCGCGGTCGACTACCGGCGCTTCGCGCGACTCGCCATGCCGATCTACCTGGGCAGCGTGTTTCTGCTGCTGCTGCCGATCCTGCTCTCGCCCGTCACGCGCGGCGCCCAGGCGTGGCTCTTCGAAGGACGCGTGCAGCCCTCCGAGCTCGCGAAGATCGGCCTGGTGCTGGCCCTGGCGCGCTACTTCCAGCGAAATCCGCCCACGGAGATCACGCGCCTCACGCACCTGGGCATGCCGCTCGTGATCATCGGCGTGCCGGTGGCGATCGTCGCGCTGCAGAACGACATCGGCGTCGCGCTTCTGATCCTGCTGATCGGCGTGACCTTCCTGCCCTTCGTGCGGATTCCGTGGCAGGCCTGGGCGGGTCTGGGGCTGGCGGGTCTCGCGGGGCTGGCGGCATTCTGGAGCTATGGGCTGCGCGACTACCAGCGCACGCGGATCCTCGACTTCCTCGACCCGTCGCGGGATCCCCTCGCGTCCGGCTACCAGGCCATGCAGTCCCGCATCGCCGTCGGGTCCGGCGGGCTCTTCGGAACGGGCTGGATGGAGGGCAGCCAGACCCAGCTGCGGTTCCTGCCCACCCAGCACACGGACTTCATCTTCTCGGTTCTGGCGGAGGAGTGGGGCTTCGTGGGCAGCGCCGTGGTGCTGTCCCTCTATCTGATCCTGCTGCTCTGGGGCCTCTGGGTGGCCCGCAACGCCAAGGACGCCTTCGGGGCGATGCTGGCCGTGGGGGTGGTGGGTACCCTGTTCTGGCCCGCGACGATCAACATCGCCATGGTGCTCGGGCTGGCCCCGGTGATCGGCGTGCCGCTGCCGCTGTTCAGCTACGGCGGCTCGGCCTTCCTGTCGGCAGGGATCGCCGTGGGGTTGCTGCTGAACGTCTCGATGCGGCGCTACGTGTTCTGAGCCGGGCGTCGCGCGTGATAGATTCCCGGGTGGGCCGTCCTGGAGCCGCCCTGGAGGAGAGCATGTCCCGTGTCGCCGCCCTCTTCGACATGGACAAGACGATCATCTCGGAGAACTCGGCGTCGCTCTACATGAAGCACCGCTACGAGCTCGGAGAGGTCTCGGGCTGGGATCTCGCCATGGGCCTCGGTGCCTACCTCCGGTACAAGCTCGGAGTGCTCGACATCCAGGCCTGGACGAAGTCCATGATGGTCGAGTTCCGGGGCCGGCCGGAGGTGGAGCTGGCCGACGAGGGCCGGCGACTCTTCGACGCGCTCGTCCGGGACACGATCTACCCCGAGGCGGCGCGCCTCGTGGCGGAGCATCACGACCGGGGTCACGCGGTGGCGATCGTGAGCGGCGCCACGCGCTACGTGGTCGAGCCGATGGCGGAGTATCTGGGCGTGAAGCACTTCCTGTGCTCCCGCCTCGAGGTGGAGGACGGGCGGCTCACGGGACGCTTCCTCGAGCCGCTGTGCTTCGACGAGGGCAAGATCTACTGGATCCAGCAGTTCATCGAGGACCAGGAGGTGGACCTCGCACGCAGCTACTTCTACACCGATTCCGTGACCGACATGCCGCTGCTGGAGCTGGTCGGCCACCCGGTGGTCACGAACCCGGACCCGGTGCTGTACCGGAAGGCCGTGCGCCGTCGCTGGCCCGTGCGCTTCTTCGAGGCGCCGGGGCCCGTCCGGGCGCCGGCCCGCTGAGGGGCCGGACCGCCGCCGCGCCAGGCCGATCACCGCCGCCGCGCACGGTCCCCGTCGCAGCGGCTCAGAGCAGCTTCTGGACCATCTCCTCGAAGGCCGCCTTGGGGCGGGCTCCCTGGAGCTGCGCGACGACCTGTCCGCCCTGGAAGGCCAGCACGGTGGGAATCGCTCGCACGCCGTACTTGCCCGGGGTCTCCGGGTTCTCGTCGATGTTCATCTTCACGATCTTCACCCGGCCGTCGTAGTCCTCGGCGAGCTGCTTGATGATCGGCGAGATCGCCCGGCACGGAGCGCACCATTCGGCCCAGAAGTCGAGCACCACGGGCTTGTCGGAGTGGAGCACCTCGGCTTCGAAGGTCACATCCGTGACGTCTTGGGTCTCTGCCATGATTCGTCCCTTCTCCCGTCGTTCCGGAACATGGTTCCGGGCGTTCGTCCGGTCTCCCCGCCCGGTCCTGCCTGCGGGTTCCGACTCGTCCTGCGGGTTGCACGTGCCGGCTCGCACTTTCTAGCGCTCCCGTCGGTTCGCCGCGACCGGCTTCTGGTCGGCTTCGATGCCGGCTGGCCCCGCCAGGCTTCCCGCCCGACTGCACGCAAGGTAAGGCGCCGGATTCGTTCGCTTTGCTTACACTCGGCCCGGTGAACGACTCCGTCTCCGGAAAGCCCGCGAGCCCCGCGGCGTTGACCTGCGTGCGAGCCGCCCTCGCCGAGAGCATCCGCGTGAAGCAGGAGCTGCTCGCGAGCTGCGCCTCGGAGATTGCCCGCGCCGGCGACGAGCTGCTGCGGACCTTCGAGCACGGAGGCAAGGTGCTCCTCTTCGGCAATGGGGGCTCCGCCTCGGACGCGCTGCACCTCGCGGCGGAATGGGTGGGGCGCTACGCGGGCGAGCGCCGGGCGCTTCCCGCCCTGGCGCTGGCGGCGAATCCCGCCGAGCTCACGGCCCTCGCCAACGACTACGGATACGAGCACGTCTTCGCCCGGGGCGTCGCCGCCCACGGCCGGCGCGGCGATCTCGCCCTGGCGCTCTCCACCTCGGGCAACTCGCCGAACGTGATCGCCGGGGTGGAGGCGGCGTGCGCCGTGGGGCTCTTCACGGTGGCTCTCACCGGCCGGGACGGCGGTGCGCTGGCCGGTCGCGTGGACCTGGCCATCCGGGTGCCCTCCGACGAGACGCCGCGTATCCAGGAGGCGCACATCACGATCGGACACCTGCTCTGCGAGGTGGTGGACGCCGGGCTGCGCGCCGGCTCCGAGGGATCGGGTGGCCGGACTGCCGGGTCTGCCGTGGCCGCGGAGAAGGCGCGGTGAGCCGCCCGCCCCGCCCCATCGACCGTTCCAAGGTCCGCACGACGCCCGCGCGCCGCCGGCCGAGCAAGGTGCGGCTTCGGGACGAGGCGCGGCCCCACCGCGCCGGGGGATCCTTCGCCGAGTTCCTGGACGAGCTTCCGGCCATTCTCGGGGCCGCGGAGCTGCGGGCGGCCATCGACGCCTGGGTGCGCGCCCGCCGCGGCGACAAGACCGTGCTCTTCGGCTTCGGCGCGCACCTCATCAAGGTGGGTCTCGCGCCGATCGTGGTCGATCTGCTCGAGCGCGGCGCCGTCTCGGGCCTCCTGATGAACGGGGCCGGCTGCGTCCACGATCTGGAGCTCGCCATGATGGGCCGCACCAGCGAGGACGTGGCCGCGTCCCTCGACGACGGCAGCTTCGGGATGGCCCGCGAGACGTCGGCCCGGCTCAACGAGGCCATTCGACGCGGTGCCGAAGCGGGCATCGGCATGGGGACGGCGGTGGGCCGGGAGATCGCCGACGGTCGCTACCCCCACAAGGCCCGCTCCGTGCTGGCGACGGCGGCGCGTCTGGGCGTTCCGGTCACCGTGCACGTCGCCGTCGGCGCCGACATCCACCACATGCACGAGAGCGCGGACGGCGCCGCCCTCGGAGCCACCAGCTATCGCGACTTCGAGACCCTGGCCGGGCTGGTGGCCACCCTCGAAGGTGGCGTCATCTTCAACGTGGGGTCGGCGGTGATCCTGCCCGAGGTGTTCCTGAAGGCGCTCTCCCTGGCCCGCAACCTCGGTCACCGCGTGCGTCGCTTCACCGCCGTCAACCTGGACTTCGTGCGCCAGTACCGCCCGACGGTGAACGTGGTCGAGCGACCCACCCGGCTCGGGGGCCGCGGGATCAGCCTGATCGGCCACCACGAGATCACCGTGCCGCTGCTGGCTGCGGGGTACGTCGAGGCGATGGAGGCTGCGCCGCGCCGGAGCGGGCGCGGGCGACGGGGTACGACCCCCGCCGCGCGCGGCAAGAAGCCCGCCCGCTGAGGGCCCGAGCCGGCACCGCGCCCGAGCCCGCGCCGAACGCGCGAGGGAGACGCCAGATGGGACGCATCACGCTCGTGGAGGGAGACATCACCCTGCAGGAGGTCGACGCCATCGTGAACGCCGCGAACAGCGCGCTCGTGCTCGGCAGCGGCGTGGCGGGTGCGATCCGGTCGCGGGGCGGACCGTCGATCCAGGCCGAGTGCGATGCCCACGGTCCCATCGAGGTGGGAGACGCCGCGGTCACCGGCGCCGGCGATCTGCCGGCGCGCTGGGTGATCCACGCCGCCGGCATGCCGCCCGGCGGATCGGCCACGGAGGAGAGCGTGCGCCGGAGCGTGCGCCGGAGCTTCGAGCGCGCGCGCGAGCAGGGCTGCACCACCCTCGCCTTGCCGGCGATCGGAGCCGGCGTGGGCGGGCTCTCGCTGCAGCGTTGCGCCGAGATCTCCCTCGAGGAGGCGCGTGCCTGGCAGGCGGGACCCGAGCCGTTCGACGAGATCCGCTTCGTGCTGTTCGGTGAGCCCGCCTATCGCGTCTTCGAGATGACGAACGACGCCGCCCGCATCCAGGCCCAGATGGAGCGTCTGAAGCGTCGCTGAACGGCTCCGCGCCGTGCTACGGCTCCGCGGACGTCCGGTCGATTTCTCTCCCAGGGCCTATACTCGGGGGTCATTCCCCGGATTTCCCCGCCTCGCCGAACGAGAACCGCCACGTGGTCGAATTCCACCAGATTGCCGCCGCTCTGTATCTTGCCGCCGGAATCGGCGCCCTGCTCGGGGTGGTCGTCGGCAGCCCGCGGATGGAGCGCGGCGCGGCCGTCGGCCTCGCGCTGGCGGCCCTGCTGCACGGACTCGGCTTCGCGACCCTGCACCGGCTGCCCAGCGCGCCGCCCGTGACCGACCTGCCGATGGCCGTCTCGTTCATGGCGTGGATGGGGGTGCTGTCGCTGCTGGCGCTCATGTGGCGGCTGCGCATCCCCGCGCTCACCGCCGTCGCTGGACCGGTGGCCTTCCTGGCGGTGTTCGCCGGCGCCCTCCGCCTGGTCGACGAGCCCCAGGCCGGGATCGCACCGTCGGGCTCCTGGCCCCACATGCACGTGCTGCTCGGCGGGGCCGGGCTCGGCCTGCTGGGTGTCGCGGGCATCGCGGGCCTCTTCTTCCTGGTCGAGCACCGGCGTCTCAAGCGCAAGCGGCACCTCCGGGCTCGCAGCGTGCTTCCCTCGCTCGAGGCGCTCGATCGCGTGAACATGGTCGCCCTCGCCGTCGGGTTCCCGCTGCTCACCCTGGGCGTGGTGACCGGCATGCTCTGGCTGCGACACACCTACGGCACGCTCTGGGTGGGCTCGAGCCACGAGGTGTGGACGGTCGTTGCCTGGGGGATCTACGCCGGTCTCGTGACGGCGCGCTTCGTCGGCCACCAGGGGGCGCGCCAGGCGGCGGCCAGCGCCGTGGCGGGCTTCTTCTTCCTGCTGTTCGCGGTGGTGGGCATCGGGGTGCTGGCATGAAGCTCTTGATGCTGGGCATGAACCACAAGACCGCGCCCATCGAGGTGCGCGAGCGGTTTGCGGTCTCCGACCTCGGCCCGGTGCTGCAGAAGCTCGCGACCGCGGACGAGATCGAGGAGGTGGTGCTCGTCTCCACCTGCAACCGCGTGGAGGTGGTCGCGACCACGCGCCAGCCCGAGGCCGCGCGGATGCGGCTCCACGACTTCTTCGCGCGCGCCGGGTCGCCAGGTCCGGTGGCGCTGCGCCCCGAGCATCTCTACGAGTACTGGGACCGGGACGTGGTGCGGCACGTGTTCCGGGTCGCGTCCGCCATGGACTCGATGGTGGTGGGCGAGCCGCAGATCCTCGGGCAGCTCAAGGACGCGTACCGGGACGCCGTCGAGAGCGGCACCTGCGGTCCCGTGCTGTCCCGGCTCTTCCAACGGGCCTTCGCCACCGCGAAGCGCGTGAAGAACGAGACCCGCATCGCCGAGCGGCCGGTGTCGGTCGCGAAGGTGGCCGTCGACCTGACGCGGCAGATCTTCGAGCGGCTCGACGACAAGAAGGCGCTGCTCGTGGGGGCCGGCGAGATGATCGAGGCCGCCATGGTCTCCCTCCGGCGCGAGGGGCTCACCCAGCTTCGCGTGGCGAATCGGACCGTGGCCCATGCCCGCGAGCTCGCGGATCGATTCGAAGCCACCGCACACGGCCTCGACGAGCTCGACGAGCTGCTTCCGGGCGCCGACATCGTGCTGACCTGCGTGGGCGGAGACGACGTCCTGCTCGGCCTGGACCGGGTGCGCGCCGCCCAGCGGGCCCGGCAGAACCGACCGTTCTTCCTGGTCGACCTCGGCGTTCCGCGCAACGTCGATCCCGCCGTCAACGAGCTCGACACGGCCTATCTGTACGACGTGGACGATCTGCAGGAGGTGGCCGCCGCCAACGCCGAGGAGCGGCGGCGCGAGTCCCAGCGCGGCGAGCGCATCGTGCTCGAGGAGGAGCAGCGCTTCGACGGCTGGCTCGTGGCCCTGCAGGCCGTCCCCACCATCCGCCACCTGCGCGCCCGGGCGGAGGCCATCGTCGCCCAGGAGCTGGAGCGCTTCGCGAGCGGCGTCGCGCTCGAAGGCGCGCAGCTCGAGCGGGTCGAGGCGCTCACCCGGCGGGTGGTGAACAAGCTGCTGCACGCGCCGCTCGCGAGGCTGCGGGCGGAGACCGGACGCGAGGAGGGGCTGGCGATGCTCGAAGCCGCGCGCGAGCTCTTCGCACTCGACGACACCAGCGCCCCAGGCGGTCACATCGACGCCACCCTGGGCGCCAGCACCGAAGCAGGCGGCCGGAGCGGGGCCGCGGGCGAGCTCGATCCGGATCGGGGGGACGAGGAGTGAGCGCGGTCCGCATCGCGACGCGGGGCAGCGACCTGGCGCTCGTGCAGGCCCGCTACGTGGCCGCGCGCATCCGGGGCGAGCTCGGGCTCGAGACGGAGATCGTCGTGGTGAAGACCACCGGCGATCGCGTGCAGAACGTCTCCCTCGCGAAGATCGGCGGCAAGGGCCTCTTCGTGAAGGAGATCGAGGAGAGCCTGCTCGAAGGACGCGCGGACGTAGCGGTGCACAGCGCCAAGGATCTGCCGGCGCGCACGGCGGCGGGACTCGCCCTGGTGGCGTTCCCCCAGCGAGAGGATCCGCGCGACGCGCTGGTGGCGCGGGAGCCCGCGCTGCGGGTGGCCACCCTTTCGCCGGGTGCGCGGGTGGGCACGGGCAGCACGCGCCGCGGCGCGCAGCTGCTCGCCGCCCGGCCCGACCTGGAGATCGTGCCCCTGCGCGGCAACGTGCCGACGCGCATCGCGAAGATGGAGAGCGAGGGCCTCGACGCGGTGGTGCTGGCCTGTGCGGGCCTCGATCGGCTGGGTCTCGCGAGCGAGATCACCGAACGCATCCCGGAGGACGTCCTGCTGCCCGCGGTGTGCCAGGGCACGCTCGCGCTCGAGACGCGCGCCGACGACCCGCTGGCCGCGAGGCTGGCGCGCGTTGGACGACGAACGGCGTGCGTCGTGTGCGCGACCGCCGAGCGTGCCTTCCTGGCGCGCCTCGAGGGCGACTGCACGACCCCGCTGGCGGTGTATGCCGTCTTCGACGGCGACGGCGAGCTGCGCGTGCGCGGGCTGCTGGCGAGCCGCGACGGCAGCCGACTCGCTCCGCCGCGAGGCGCGGGGCGCGGCCGACGCCGCCACCGGCCTCGGAGAGGCGGTCGCCGACGCGATCCTGGGAGCTGGCGGTGACGCGATCCTGAAGGAGCTGGCGGAGTCTCCCGCGTGAGCCCGGACGGGAAGAGCGGCGGGCGCGTCGTCCTCGTGGGTGCCGGGCCGGGCGATCCCGACCTCATCACCGTGCGGGGCGCCGCCGCCCTGGCTCGGGCGGACGTGGTGCTCTACGACTCTCTCGCGACCCGCGAGCTGCTGGCGCTGGCGCCCCCCCACGCCGAGTGCATCGACGTCGGCAAGCGCGGACACGACGCGCCGACCCGGTCGCAGCAGGACATCAACGCGCTGCTCGTGGCCCGGGCGCGGGCCGGCGCCACCGTGGTGCGCCTCAAGGGCGGCGACCCGTTCGTGTTCGGACGCGGGGGCGAGGAGGCATCGGCGTGCGCGGCGGCGGGAATCCCGTGCGAGGTGGTGCCGGGCGTGACCGCTGCGATCGCGGCTCCCGCCTATGCGGGCATTCCCGTCACGGACCGCCGCCACGCGGCGTCCTTCGCGGTGGTCACCGGTCACAAGGACCCCGGCCGGCCCCGTGAGGCGACGCGCTGGGCGCAGCTCGGCGCGGCGGTCGACACCCTCGTGATCCTGATGGGGATGCGGAATCTTCCGGACCTGGTGGACAAGCTGCTGCGGGGCGGCAAGCCCGCGGACACGCCGAGCGCGGCCGTGATGCACGGCACCCTCGGCACCCAGCAGGTGGTGGTGTCACCGCTCGGCGAGCTGCCCGCGCGGGTGGCGGCGGCGGGCCTCGGCGCCCCGTCGACGGTGATCGTGGGGGAGGTCGTCCGGTTGCGCGAGAGCATCGCCTGGTGGGAGAAGGAGCCGCTCTTCGGGCTGCGGGTGCTCGTGACGCGGGCCGCGGACCAGAGTGCCGAGCTCGCGAGCGCGCTGCGCACAGCGGGCGCCGAGCCCGTGCTCGTGCCGCTGATCGCGCTGCTGCCTCCCGAGGATCCGGAGTCCGTGGCCGCCCTCGACGCCGCCATCGCGGGGATCGGCGACTACGAAGGCCTCGTCTTCGCGAGCTCGAACGGGGTGCGCTACCTGGCCGCGCGGGCCCGGGAACGCGGCGGCGACCTCGGCGCGTTCCGCGGGCGGGTCTTCTGCGTGGGCCAGAAGACCGCCGAGGCCGCCCTCGCCGTGGGCTTTCCCGTGCACGTGGTGGCGACCGGTCGCAGCGACGCCGACGGGCTGCTCGCGCAGATCCTGCAGGCGGGGCCGGTGTCCGGCCGCCGCTTCCTGCTGCCCCGCTCCGATGTCGGCCGGACGCGCATCGCGGACGGCCTGCGCGACGCCGGTGCCGTGGTCGACGCCGTCGACGCCTACCGCAACGTACGACCCGCCGTAGACGTGGCGGCTCTGCGCCAGGAGCTGGAAGCCGGTACCCTGCACGCGCTCACCTTCACGAGCCCGTCGACGGTCTCGCACTTCGCGGACCTGCTGGACGACGGGGCGCGTCGCGCCGTCGGGGATTGCATCGTGGCGGCCGTCGGCACGACCACCGCGCAGGCGCTTCGCGAGCGGGGCATCGAGCCCGACGTGGTGCCCAAGCGGCCGGATTCCGGCTCGCTCGTGGAAGCGCTCAGCCGACACGTGCAGGCCCTGCGCGAGGCCGCGAACGACCCCGAAGAAGACGAAAGGGAAGAACGATGAGCTTTCCCGTGAACCGCTTGCGCCGACTCCGGCGCACCGAGGCCCTGCGGCGGCTCGTCCGCGAGACGCGCCTGTCCCGGGACGACCTGATCCAGCCCCTCTTCGTCGTCGAGGGATCGGGGGTGCGCGAGCCGGTCGCGTCGATGCCGGGCGTCTCGCGCTTCTCCGTCGACACGCTCGTCGAGGAAGCGAAGCGGGTCTTCGACCGGGGCGTCCCGGCCGTGATCCTCTTCGGCATTCCGAAGCGGAAGGACGCCGTCGGGTCCGGGGCCGATGCCGCCGACGGCGTCGTGCAGCGGGCGGTGGCGGCCCTCAAGGCGGGCCTGCCCGAGCTGTGCGTGATGACCGACGTGTGCCTGTGCGAGTACACCGACCACGGGCACTGTGGAATCGTCGAGGGCGAGGAGGTGCGCAACGACCCCTCGGTCGAGCGGCTCGCGGCGACCGCGCTCTCCCACGCGCGCGCGGGCGCAGACGGGGTCGCGCCGTCGGACATGATGGACGGTCGGGTCGCCGCCATCCGCGGCATCCTCGACGCCCACGACTTCGGCGAGGTGCCGATCGTCTCCTATGCGGCGAAGTTCGCGAGCGCCTTCTACGGCCCCTTCCGCGACGCGGCCGAGAGCACGCCCCAGTTCGGCGACCGCCGTTCCTACCAGATGGATCCGCCCAACCGGCGCGAGGCCCTGCGCGAGATGCGGCTCGACTACGAAGAGGGCGCCGACGTCCTGATGGTGAAGCCGGCGCTGCCCTACCTGGACATCCTGGCCGACGCGCGCCGGGAGTTCGACGTGCCTCTCGCCGCCTATCACGTCTCGGGGGAGTACTCGATGATCCACGCCGCGGCCCAGCGCGGCTGGATCGACGGTCCGCGCGCGATGGAGGAGGCCCTCGTGGCCATCAAGCGGGCGGGGGCCGACTGGATCCTCACCTACGCGGCGGCGGAGCTGGCGCCGCGCCTGGCCTGAGCCGGGCGCTCAGGTCGGGGCACGGTCCGGCCGACGAGTCGGCGAAGGCCCCCGGCCGTCGCGGGGCCCGGGCCGCGGCGGCCCGCCGGCCCGGAGGGCCGGCCAAGCGGGAGATCGGCGTGGCGCTCGTCTGGAAGGTCGTGGAGCTCGGCTCGGTCACCGACGTCGAGATCGAAGAGGTCCTCAACGAGTGGACCGCTCGGGGATGGACCCTCGACAACGTGCAGTTCGCCATGCGCGAATCGTCGAAGCGGCCGAGCATGGCGTTCATCTCGTTCACGCGGGAAGAGCCCGACCCCGATTGAGCGGCGGGTCTCAGACGCCGAGCGCCGGCATCACGTCGAGGGCCAGCCGCTCGAGGGCCGCCTCGCGCTCGCCGGTGCTGGCCGCGCGGATCTGCGGTCGTGCCACCAGCAGGTCCATCCCGAGCCGCTCGCGGTAGGCGCCGAGCCGATCGGTCACCTCCTGGCGGAGCCCGACCACCGCACGCTGGTGGACCCCGCCGGCGGCGGCGCGCGCGACGGCGGCGGGGAGGGGTCCGCCGGGCCGCGCCCTGCGCTGCTCGTCCTCCAGGGCCGCGATCACCCGAGCCGCCTCGGCGTCGCTGGCGGCGACGTGGACGGTGCGCATCACGGGAACCACGAGATCCGCGGCCGACACCTCGGCCGGGAGGTTGTCGCGGTGGAAGCGGAGGTTCTCCTCGATGCCGTCGAGCGGCTCGAGGGGAGACGCCAGGTAGGGCAGGGCGCGTCGCGACGCCTGCAGCAGTCCCTTGCGGCCGAACGCGGCCACGGCCAGAGGCGGGTGCGGCCGCTGGGTGGGGCGCGACGGGCTCGCGCCGTCCGCCGCGCCGGATGCACGCCCTCCGTCGGCGTCCCCGGCCCAGCGGTCGAGCATGCCGATCGAGCGCCCGATCGAACAGGTCGCGCTTGGTGGCGGCGTCGATTCCGAAGGCCTCGAACAGCGGCGCCCGGAATCCGCGCCCGAGGCCCGAGCAGCACGCGTCCGCCCGACAGCCGATCGAGAGCCGCCACCTCCTCGGCGACGCGCAGCGGCGCATCGGATGGGAAGCAGCAGGGACGTGGTGCCGAGCCGCAGCCGGCGACTGCGCGCCGCACAGGCGGCGAGCAGCACCAGGGGCGCCGTCGCGACGCCCGGGTGCGAAGTGCATCTCGGGAATCCAGACCGAATGCAGTCCCAGCGCCTCGGCGCGGTCGACCCACGCGAGCAGGGCACTGCGCCTCGCGCGCGTCGGACACGCCGCCCAGGGAGATCCCCAGCGCCACACCGGAAGCCGGCAGGCCCCAGTGACGCCTCGTCGTGTTGCGCAGGGGCTGGCCGGGGGAGGCACGACGGCTCGCGGCTCCCGGCTCACCCGGCGGAGCGGCGCGCCCTCGGGCTGCGGGTGCCGCGAGGCGGCGTCGCGGCGGTCTTCAGCACGAAGGGGAGGATCGTCTGCACCATGTCGACCCGCGCCTCGAGCGAGCGGCCGAGTCCCGAGAGCAGCGCGACGACCCGACCGAGCAGGACGACGTGGCTCGGCACGCGCACGATGGGGTTCTCCCGGATCATGCGCGGCAGGTCCTCGCCCGCCTCGCGCGCCGCATCGCGGTCGAGCCAGCTCTGCTTCCGGAGCCGGACCGCCGTCTCGAGCACCACCGCCGCGATGTCGTGGAGCGCCTCGACGCCGCCTTCCCGGGTCTCGAAGCCCAGCTCGCAGCAACGCCTGCGCCATGCGCGCGGCGCTTCCCTGCACCAGCGCGCCGGTGAGCTCGAGGATTCCGTGCCGGAAGCGCGCCGGCAGCTCCTTGGCCAGCCCGAAGTCCACGAAGACCAGACGCGCGCCGCCGTGCGGGTCCCTTGGGCTCGACCAGCAGGTTGCCCGGGTGCGGGTCGGCGTGAAAGAAGCCCCGGATGAGGATCTGCTCGCAGTACGCCTCGATCAGCGTGCGCATGATCGCGTTCGGGTCGATGCCCGCGCCGCGCAGCGCACGGGCGTCGCTGATCTTGATGCCTTCGATGAACTCGCTGACCATCACGCGGCGGGTCGTGTACTCCCAGTGGACCCGGGGCACGTGGACGTCTTCGCGATCCTCGTAGAAGCGCGAGATGCGCTCCGCGTTGTGCGCCTCGTTGACGAAGTTCAGCTCCAGGGGCATGTGGGTGCCCAGCTCGTCGACGAGCGGCATCAGGTCGAAGTCGCGCTCCACCAGGCCGACCGTGCGGAAGAGCACCCGCAGGTTCGAGAGGTCCGAGCGGACCAGGCTCGCGATCTCGGGGTACTGCACCTTGACGGCGACCGTCTCGCCGGAGTGGAGGACCGCCCGGTGCACCTGGGCCAGGGAGGCCGAGGCGATCGGCGATTCCTCGAACGACGCGAAGATCTCGCCCAGGGGGCGGTCGAGCTCCTCTTCGATGGTCTCCCGCACCACCGGGAAGCGCTTCGCCGGAACGCGGTCCTGCAGCCGGGAGAGGATCTCCACGTACTCGGGCGGCAGGACGTCGGCGCGGGAGCCGATGAACTGGCAGCCCTTCAGGATGAGGCCCGCGCAGCTCGATGGC
This sequence comes from uncultured delta proteobacterium, assembly GCA_963822965.1. GTDB lineage: Bacteria > Myxococcota_A > UBA9160 > UBA9160 > UBA4427 > JAJDAN01. The sequence continues at coordinate 45,176 of CAWGJT010000012.1, read as the reverse complement.
GGCTTCGTAGATCGCGTGGGCGGACTCCGTGTGGAAGGCGGACCAGCGCTCGGCCATGTCGCGGGGAGCGACCCGACGCGCCAGGAACTGGTTCGTCTTCGCGCCCAGATAGATCCGGCCGAACGTCATGCCGATCCGTCGGGCCCGGTAGACGCGTTCGGCGACGGAGAGGCGCGGCAGCCGGCTCGCCATGATCGGGTGCCTACCCGTCCTCGCCGGCGTCGGAGCGTTCGTCGTTGCCCCAGAGCGCCGGCCGCGTGTCGGGGCACGACCAGACTTCCTGGGTCGACTCGTCGTCCAGCTCTTCATCGTCGTACTCTTCCTCGTCGTCCGCGTACTCGTCGCCTTCCGACGACCAGGGCGGGTTGTAGGCGCACTGGACCCACTCCGTCGACACGAACTCGAGCACGTAGCTGCTTCCGAGCCCCCGGTAGCTGAAGGCGATGGGCGGCAGCAGACCGATGTCGTACAGGAAGTCGAATCCCACCCGCGGCCGCGGAATCTCGGCCAGATCGCCCTCCTCGACGAGCTGCGAGAGCCGGTCCGGGTAGACGCCCTCCCGGGCGTAGTAGGCCGCCAGCGCGTCCGAGATGATCCGCGCGCGCACGAACTTGTTCACCGTGTAGTCGGCGGCTCGCCCACGCGCGCCCGGTGAAGATGCGGGGCGATCACCAGCGTGGCGCCGAGCGCGAAGAAGGCGGCGCGGTGCGCCAGCTTCGCCGAACGCGTCGCCGCTTCGGGTCGCCGCCGTGAGGCCGAGGAGCAGGAGCGCCAGGAGCACGATGCCGACGAGCGGCCCGCTCGAGGTGTTGGAGAAGCGATCGGAGAACCAGACGGCGGGGAAGACGGCGCCGACGACCACCCCGCACACCGCGAGCAGAGGCCGCTTGCTCCACTGGCTGAGCGCGCCCAGGCCGATCGCGAGGCCGTAGAGGAGGCCCACGATCGTGTAGGCACCCATCTCCAGGCCGAAGACCGTGATCCCCGGCCAGGGCGAGAAGTTCGCGACCAGGCTCTCGTCCGTTCCCGTCGCGTTGCGGATCACGGCCACGATGGCGAAGAAGAGCGGCACGTACAGCAGGATGCGCACGACCCAGCCCCGGCGGAGCCACGCCTCCGAGAGCGCGGGGGACATGATCGTGAATCCGGTCGCCAGGCCGATCCACACCATCACCACCGAGAAGCGCCAGTGGAAGAACTCCCAGGCGCCGGTGGCCTTGAAGGCGGCGACGCAGAAGAGTGCCGCCATCACGACGAAGGAAGCGGCGAGGGCCCGCGCCACGGCCGAGCGGGTGCCCAGGAAGACGGCCACGGCGAGCGCTGCGGCCGGCAGCGTCAGGTAGACGGTGCCCTGGAACGGGACGTCGGCCCAGCCTCCGACCGTCGGGGTGAGCAGCAGGAACATCGTCGGATGCCACCACTTGCTCGCCCAGCCTCCCGGCGCCTGCCCCAGGCCCTGGTGGAGGAAGAGCGTGTAGCCGAAGAGCGCGAGCAGCGCGACGACTCCGACGGCCGTGGGTAGCACGGTCGTGCGCGCGCTGGCGTGTCCTTCGTTCTCCATTTCGCCCTCCGAATCCTTGCGGGTACGTCGCTCTAACGCTTTCGGGTGTCGATCGGCTCAGCGCCGTCGCGGCTCGGAGCGGGGGAGCGCTGCGGGTCTCGGGGGCCCAGGCGAAACTCCGCCTTCACCTCGATGGTGCGCCCCTCCAGGATCTGCTCGGCGAGCTCCACCAGGTCGACCTGCTCGAGGACGCGTCCCAGCTCCTCGGCCAGGCGCTGGGCGAACTCGGCGCGCGTGCGCTCGCTCTGATCGCTCAGGAACTCGACCCACTCCCGGGGAACGGTGTCGCCGAGGGCGCTCCGGAGGGCCGCCTCGGTGCTGAACAGCCCCGAGAAGCCCAGGGCCATCATCCGGCGCAGCACGTCCGGCAGGACCCCCGGCCGCGCGTCCGGATCCTGGCTCGACTCGTCCCGGAGGTCGTCCAGAGGGCCGGAGCCGCCCTCCATCGCCTCCGAGCCCCTTCTGCTTCGTGCCACCGAACGCCCCCCTGGAGGAGGCCCAGCATATCACCGGATCCGCCGGGAACCCGGAGGGACCCGAACGGCACGGTCCCTGGGACTCCCGGGGGAGCTTCGGGCACCCGTGGATGCTGCCATGGCGTCGCGCTCGGGCGGTTCTCGGCCCAGGTCCCGGAAAGTTCCCCGCTGGACAGAATTGATTCTCCCTCGGGGGTCCCTTACATTGGCCGGCGTCTCGTGCAGGGGTACCAGCGGGGAGCCATATGACCGAGTCGATCCTGGTAGCAACTGATGGTTCGGAGGGAGCGAGCGCCGGCGAGCGATGCGGGATCTCCCTGGCGGCACGCCTGGGGGCCCGGCTGGCCGGCGTCACCGTGGTGGAAGACCGGGACGTGCGGCCGCCCGGCAGCGACGACCTCGCGATTCAAGGCCACCCGTCCGCCGAGCTCGCGGCCTACTACAAGGCCCGGGCGGACGCCGTGGCGCGCCGCTTCGGCGAGCGGGCTCGCGGCGAGGGCATCGAGGCGAGCTGCGAAGCCTCGACCGGCGCCGCCGACGATCGCATCGTCGAGCGGGGACAGAACATCGACCTCATCGTGATGGGCCGGGACGGCAAGAGCACCCCGGGGCGTGGCATCCTGATCGGCGGAACCGTGGAGAGCGTGGTCCGGAAGTCGACGCGCTCCTGCCTGGTCGTACCCACGGGCGCCACCCTGGGAGGCCCCATCGTCCTGGGATTCGACGGCTCTCCGGGCTCGCGCAGCGCGGCCAACCTGGCCGTCGAGCTCGCGAACGGTCTCGGCGAGTCGGTCCACGTGTTCGTCGACTCGAAGGACAAGGGTCGGGCCGTCGCGCGCTTCGAGGAGGTCCGACAGCTGGTGGGCGGGCTCTCGGTGCCGGTCCGCGAGACGTCCTCGACCCTCGGACGTCCCGACGTGAAGCTGGTGGACACGGCGCGCGAGGCGCGCGCCGGCCTGATCGTGATCGGCGCCTACGGGCGCAATCGCATCAGCGACTACTTCATCGGCAGCAACGCGGCGTCGGTCGTTCGGACCTCGCCGGTGGGCGTGGTTCTCGCCCGGTAGCAGCGGCTGGCTCCGCGGGGTTGCGGCGACGCGTGCCGGGCCCCGCTCCGTCCCGTTGGGGGGAGACGGTGGCCCGATGAGCTCGAGAGCGGCGCGCGCCTCGCGTCCTTCCCTGGCCGAGCTGCGCGCCCGTGTCGCGGCCGCCGCCGATCGGAAGAGTCTCCTGCGCCTGCATCGCATGCTACAGGGCGACGGGCGCGCCGGCGCGCGCGACCTGGAGGCCCTTGTGGATCGGCGCATCCGGGCGAGCCGCGCGGAGACGCGACGGGTCTCGCGGCTCTTCGCCCATCGCCGTGAGCTCTTCGCGCAGGGGGTCCGCTGGGTGGCGGGCATCGACGAGGTCGGCGTGGGTCCGCTGGCCGGCCCGGTGGTGGCGGCGGCGGTGATCCTGCCGCCCGACGTCCGCCTTCCGGGCCTCGACGATTCGAAGAAGCTGACCGCACGGGTCCGCGAGTCGCTCGACGCCGCCATCCGCGAGCAGGCGCAGGCCGTGGGGATCGGCGCGGCCGACGTGCACGAGATCGACCGGATCAACATCCTGCAGGCCACCCTGTTGGCGATGCGCCGGGCCGTGGCGGCGCTGGCGTGCCGGCCCGATCACCTGCTGGTGGACGCGCGCACGATCCCGGGTGTGACCATGGCCCAAACGGCGATTCCCCGAGGTGACTCGCGGGACGGCTCGATCGCGGCGGCCTCGGTCGTCGCGAAGGTCTACCGCGACGCACTCATGCGTCGCTACGCGATCGATCATCCCGGCTACGGGTTCGATCGCCACATGGGCTACGGCACCGCCGATCACCTGCGCGCCCTGCGCCGGCTGGGGCCCTCGCCGATCCACCGCAGCTCGTTCCAGCCCGTGGCGAACGCGTCGCTTCCGTGACGCCGGGGCGCTTCGAATCCCCCGAGGACTTCGTCGTCGAGGAGCTGCCCTCTCTATCCGCCGAGCGGCGAAGGCGGCCATACCTTCCTGTGGATCGAGAAGCGCGAGCGCAATACCGAGGATGTCGCGCGCTGGCTCGCCCGAGAGGCCGGTGTCGCGCCGGGGGACGTAGGCTACGCGGGGCGCAAGGACCGCTTCGCGGTGACGCGCCAGCACTTCTCCGTGCCGGGCCTCGCACCGGAGGCCGCGCTCTCGCTCTCGCGGCCGGGGATCACGGTCCTGCGCGCCACCCCGCACCCGCACAAGCTCCGGACCGGGCAGCTCGCCGGCAATCGCTTCGATCTGCGCGTGCGCGGGGTCGACGTCGAGTCCGTCCTGCCGGCCGCCGTGGAGGCGCAGGCCCGCATCGAGCGGATCGGCCTGCCGAACCGCTTTGGCGAGCAGCGCTTCGGCCGCGGCGCCGGAACCGAGGACGACAACGTCGCGCGGGGCACGCCGGCTGCTGGCCGGCGAACGCCTGCGCGTCGACCGCCGGGAGGCGCGCTTCCTGATCTCGGCCCTGCAGGCCGCGGTCTTCAACGAGGTGCTGCGCCGGCGTCCGCTGCCCCTCGACCGCGTCGAGGTGGGCGATCTCGCCCGTCGCACCGACTCGGGCGGCCTCTTCCTCGTCGAGGACGCCGGTCGGGAGTGTCGCCGGGCCGAGTGCTTCGAGATCAGCGCGACGGGACCCCTCTTCGGCACCCGCATGGAGCAACCGGGGCCGACGGTGGCCGCGCGCGAGCAGGACGTGCTCCGGCACTTCGGCCTCGATCCGGCTGCGCTGCGGGCGCCCCGGGGTGTGCGCATGCGGGGCGGCCGGCGGCCGCTGCGGGTGCCCGTCCGCGAGCTGCAGCTCGGCCCGGAAGACACGGGGCTCCGGATCCGCTGCGAGCTTCCCGCCGGCAGCTACGCCACGGTGCTGCTCGAGGAGCTGCTGGGCGCCGTGCCCGGCCGCGCGCTCGCCGCACCCTGAGCTTGGAACGGGGCCGCCGCCGGGGGTATGCTCGCGCCCGTGAAGATCGCAAACGACGTCTGTGAGCTGGTCGGCGGGACGCCTCTCGTCCGCCTGAACCGCGTGGCCGCGGGCACCTCGGCGCGCATCCTCGGGAAGCTCGAGAGCAACAACCCGGGCTGCAGCGTCAAGGACCGCATCGGCCTCGCGATGATCGAGACGGCGGAGCAGGCGGGCCTCATCCGTCCGGGCGAAACGGTGCTGATCGAGCCCACGAGCGGCAACACCGGCATCGCCATGGCGATGGTGGCCGCGGTCAAGGGCTACGAGTGCATCGTGGTCATGCCCGACACGATGAGTCCCGAGCGCCGCGTCACCCTGCGGGCCTTCGGCACGAAGGTGGTGCTCACCGACGGCGCCCGCGGTATGCAGGGCTCGGTCGAGAAGGCCAAGGAGCTGGCGGACAAGATTCCGAACGCCTTCATCCTGCAGCAGTTCCGCAACCCGGCGAATCCCGAGGTGCATCGGCGCACCACGGCCCTCGAGATCTGGGACGACACCGACGGCGAGGTGGACGCGCTCGTCGCCGGCGTCGGCACGGGCGGCACGATCACCGGCGTGGCGCAGGTGATCAAGGAGCGAAAGCCCTCGTTCGAGGCGGTCGCCGTCGAGCCCGCCGAGAGCCCCGTGCTGTCGGGGGGCGCACCCCATCCCCACCGCATCCAGGGCATCGGCGCGGGCTTCGTCCCCGAGGTGCTCGGTCGGGAGCTGCATCGACCAGGTGATCACCGTGAGCAGCGACGAGGCCATCGACATGGCCCGCCGTCTGGCCCGGGAGGAGGGCATCCTGTGCGGCATCTCCGCCGGCGCGAATGTCGCGGGCGCCCTGCGCTACGCGGCCCAGCCCGGAAACGCCGACAAGACGATCGTGACGGTGATCTGCGACGCGGGCGAGCGCTACGTGCAGACGAGTCTGTTCGCGCGCTTCCGCTACGAAGGAAGCGACGACGTCGGCGTCTGACGCCAGAGCGATCGTCCGGTCCTACCAGGGCCACGCGCCGCGCATCGACCCCACGGTCTGGCTGGCGCCCGGGGCCGTGGTCGTCGGCGACGTCGAGATCGGCGCCGAGTCCAGCATCTGGTACGGCTCGGTGGTGCGCGGCGACGTCCACCACATCCGCATCGGCGCCCGCACGAACATCCAGGACGCGCTGCGTGGTGCACGTGACGCGGGACCGTTTCCCCGCCTGGATCGGCGCCGAGGTGACCGTGGGTCACCGAGCGGTCGTACACGGCTGTCGCGTGGGCGACGGGGCGCTGATCGGCATCGGCGCCATCGTGCTCGACGGCGCAGAGGTGGGCGAGGAGGCGCTCGTCGGAGCAGGCGCGGTGGTGACGCCCGGCACGCGCGTGCCGGCGGGGACCCTGGTCGCTCGGCACGCCCGCACGCGTGGTGCGGGACCTCACCGACGAGGAGAGGCGCGAGCAGCGCGAGCGGACCCTCGCGTACGTCGATACCGCCCGCCGGCACGCACGCTCCGGCAGAGCCGGCTGATGCGGTTCCCCGGAGGCGAGCGTGGCACGAGGACGGCGCCCGCGACGCCCTCGCGCGGCGGCAGCGCGCAAGGAAGAGGCGTGACACGCGGGGCGCGCGAGGAGACACTGTGGCGTCGGATGGAGCGAGATGCGAGGACGCCAGCAAGATGACCGATGAGCGCGCGACGGAGACCGCGGACGACGCCAGGACCCGCGACGACTCTCGCGAGGAGCGAAAGGCCCAGTCTCGCCGCCGCATCCTCGAGTCGGCCCGGGACGTCTTCTTCCGGGACGGCTTCATGGCCGCGAACCTCGACGAGGTGGCCGAGCGGGCCGGCGTCGCCAAGGGCACGCTCTACCGCTACTTCGACAGCAAGGCCGACCTCTACGTGGCGGTGCTGGCGGAGAACGGCGGGGCTTCACCGAGCGCATGCGCGAAGCGGCGGAGAGCGGCGCGCAGCAGCACCGAGACCCTGATCGCCTGAGCCGCTTCTACCTCGATCACTGGCTCACCCACAAGGACTACTTCCAGATCTTCTGGGCGATCGACAACCAGAGCGTGATCGGCCAGCTGCCGGCGAGCGTGGTCGAAGAGGTGTCGCGGCTGTGGGAGGAGAGCCTCTCGATCCTCGACAGCGTGCTCGCCCGGGGCGTGGCCGACGGCGAGCTGGTCTCCTGCGACACCTGGGCGACGTCCAACATCCTGTGGACGGTGGCGAACGCCGTCATCCAGTCGGACAGCACGGACGCCCGTCGCAAGCTCCGGCGAAGCTCGTTGCAGGCGCTCTACGACCAGACCCTCGATCTGATCATCACGGGCTCCGGTGTCCGGCCGCCTGATCCGAATCCGCGTTGCCGTGCGATCCCGACCCACGCTTCGGCTTGACAGGTCGTCGCGAAAGCGGGACCTTCCCGGCCGCTGACTGACAGTCATGCGAGGCTCGGACCGTCCGGCCGGCGTGACACCAGGGTGAGGGGGGTGCCGAACGTGAGCGAATCGTCCATCGAGGTGTTGAGCGAGCGGGTCCGGGGTCTGATGGCCGAGCAGCTCGGCGTCGATCTCGGCGAGATGAGACCCGAGGCGAACATCCTCGATGATCTCGGCGCCGACTCACTCGACGTGGTCGAGATGGTGATGGCCATCGAGGAGGCCTTCGACATCGAGATCGCCGACGAGGACGCAGAGGCGATGCGCACCGTCGGCGACGTCGAGGCCTATCTGGTCAAGCGGCTGTCCTGACCCGGCGCTTCTGTACCTGAGCCGGTGCTCCTGTACCTGAGCCGGTGCTCCTGTACCTGAGCCGGTGCTCCTGGGCCTGCGGCGTTCCCGCCGGTGCGTGTGGCTCGGAGTCAGCGCGGCCGGAGGCCCGGGAGCACCTGCAGGTAGGCGCCCGAGCCCCACAGCGCCCAGGGCCAGCGCCACGGCCCACGGCAATCGCGGCCCGGCAACCCGGTGGACGGTCTCCTGGGCGAGTCGTTGCTGCTCCGGCCCCGGGGCCGCGTCCCGCAGCACGGTGAGCAGCTCCGGCAGCACGAGCAGCATCGAGAAGAACGCGAAGAACGCCAGCAGGTAGAGCGCCGCCAGCGTGAAGCTCGGCCGGAAGACCGGCGGCCTCGCGGCGCGGAGCGTGGGGCGGAAGCGCCATGCCGCGCGACGGTAGCAGGTCGCGCCGTCGCTCCGCGGCAGGTCGACGCGAGAGTGCCGGTCAGCCCCTGTGATAGCCTCGGGACGGGCCTCCCGTTGACCGACTCCGATCCCAGGACCCCCGCGCCGGCGCGTTCGTCGCCGCCTCGAAAGCTCGTCGTCATCGACGGAGCCAACGCCATCTACCGGGCGTTCTTCGCGATCCCCAGCCTGCGCGCCCCCGACGGAACGCCCACGAACGCCGTCCTCGGCTTCGCGACGATGCTCGCCAAGGTGCTCCGCGAGGAGTCGCCGGACCTGATCGCCATCGCCTTCGATCCCCGGGGCGGCAGCTTCCGCAACGAGGTGTTCGACGGCTACAAGGCCGGACGAGACGCGCAGCCCGAGGACCTGAGCGCGCAGCTCCCCCTGGTTCGCGAAGTCGTCGACGCGTTCCGCGTTCCCGGTGCTCGAGGTGCAGGGCTTCGAGGCGGACGACGTGATCGGCGACCCTGGTCGCGACGGCGCCCGCCCGACGTCGAGGTGACGATCCTCTCCACCGACAAGGACCTGATGCAGCTCGTGGGTCCGCGGGTGACCCTGCTCGACGGCATCAAGGACCGTCGCTACGAGCCCGCCGACGTCGAGGAGCGCTTCGGCGTGCCGCCCGAGAAGATGCTCGACCTGCGGGCGCTGGTCGGCGACCCCAGCGACAACATTCCCGGCGTGAAGGGCATCGGCGAGAAGGGCGCCGCCAAGCTGATCCTCGAGTGGGGCAGCCTCGAGGCGCTGCTCGAGCACGCCGGCGAGGTGAAGGCGAAGCGCGCCCGGGAGGCCCTGCACGAGCACGCGGAGGACGCGCGGCTGTCCAAGCGCCTCGCCACGCTGCGGCTCGGACGTCGAGCTGCCCTGCGGTCTCGAAGACCTCGCGCGGCAGCGAGCCCGACCGGGATCGCCTGCGCGAGATCTACCAGCGGCTGGGCTTCACGCGCCTGATCGCCGCGCTCGACGACGAAGGGCAGGGCGACGCGCCGCCGCGTCCGCGCCGCGCCGCACGCAGTCGAGGTCGAGGTGCTGTCGTCCGCCGCGGCACTCGAGCGCGCCGTCGCCGCGCTCGCCACCCGAGGAGCCCCTGGCGCGTGCTCGCCGTGGCGGAGCCCGGCAGCGCCGTCGACGCGCGTCTGGTGGGACTCGCGGTGGCGACGGGCGCTGGAGAGCGCCTTCTACGTCGCGCTGGCGGACGAGTCCGCGCAGCAGCGCCTGGGCGCGTCCGGGCTTCCCATCGCGGATGCGCTCTGCCGCGGCTCGAGACGATGTTCGCCGCGGCGGAGGCCGACGGCGCGACGCGCCCCTGGATCGGTGTCGACGTGAAGCAGCTGCAGTCGCTGGCGGCGGAGCGCGGGCTCGAGCTGCCGCTGCCCGCCTTCGACGTCTCCCTGGCCGCGTTCCTGCTCGACCCGAACGCGACGACCGACGTCGCGGCGCTCAGCGCCCAGTACCTGGGCCGCACCGCTCGACGCCTGGGCGGACCTCGCGGGCCGCGGGGCGAAGGCGGTGCCGCCGGAGAGCTCGAGGTCGCGGCGGTCGCGGGCTGGGCGGGCCAGCAGGCCTGCGCGACCCGGGCCCTGCACCCGCTGCTCCTCGCGCGGCTCGAGGCCGACGGCCTGCTGCGGCTCTTCGAGGACGTCGAGATGCCCCTCACCCGGGTGCTCTCGCGCATGGAGCGCTTCGGCGTCCGCATCGACGAGGCGAAGCTGCAGCAGCTCGCGGGGCACTATCGGTTCGAGCTCGCCGCGGCTCGAGGAGCAGATCCACGCGGCGGCCGGCGAGAAGTTCCTCGTCAGCTCGCCGAAGCAGCTCCAGACGATCCTGTTCGAGAAGCTGAAGCTGCCGCCCCTGAAGAAGACCAAGACGGGCTACTCGACGGCCGAGGACGTGCTCGAGCAGCTGGCCGTCGACCACGAGCTGCCGGCGCTCGTCCTCGCCTGGCGACGCCTCTCCAAGCTGCTCAGCACCTACATCGAGGCGTTGCCGCCACTCGTCGACGAGCGCACGGGACGCATCCATCCCACGTTCAACCAGACCGGCGCCGCGACCGGTCGCCTGTCGGCGACGAATCCCAACGTGCAGAACATCCCGATCCGCACCGAGGAGGGCGTCCGGATCCGCGAGGCCTTCGTGCCCGCCGAGGGCAATCGGCTGCTCTCCGCGGACTACTCCCAGGTGGAGCTCCGCATCCTCGCGCACTACTCCGGGGACGAGAGCCTGGTGGACGCCTTCACGAAGAACGAGGACATCCACCGCCGGACGGCCGCCGAGGTGGCCGGCATCTCGCCCGACGAGGTGACCCCCGAGCAGCGCGCCCGCGCGAAGGCGGTGAACTTCGGGATCATCTACGGCTCGTCGGCCTTCGGTCTCTCCAACACCCTGAAGATCGCGGCCGGCGAGGCCCAGGAGACGATCGACGCCTACTTCGCTCGCTACGGCGGCGTGCGTCGCTTCCTCGACGAGACCGATCGAGAGCGCCGCCCAGCGCGGCTACGTGACGCACCCTGCTCGGGCGTCGTCGCTACCTGCCCGACCTCTCCTCGCGCAACCGCGTGCTCCGCCAGGCCGCCGAGCGCATGGCGGTCAACAGCGTCATCCAGGGCACGGCCGCCGATCTCATCAAGAAGGCCATGGTCGAGGTGGACGAGGCGCTCGCAAGCGGCTTTGCTCGGCGCGCGGGTGATCCTGCAGGTCCACGACGAGCTGGTCTTCGAGGCACCGAGGAGCGAGGTGGACGCGGTGGCCGACCTGGCCCGGGAGACCATGCAGCAGGTGCTGAGCCTGCGGGTCCCGCTGGTGGTCGACGTGGGGATCGGCTCCGACTGGCGCGAGGCGCACTAGCTGAGGGAGCCCGTTGGGCTCCCTCAGCGGCGGAACCGCGACCGAATCCAGCGGATTCGGTCGCCGGGGTCCCGGGACGGAGCGTCAGGCGCTCGCCGGCTCGAAGAGATTCAGGCTGTAGAGGCCGTCGTCGTCGAGCCAGCGACTCTCGCACGCCATCCCCGCCTCGCGGGCCAGCCACTCGATCTCGTCGGGCGAGTACTTGTAGGAGTTCTCCGTGTGGATCGTCTCGCCGCGCTCGAGCTCCACCTCGAGGTCGAGACCGTCGATCCGCACGCGCTGGTCGACCAGGCTCACCAGATGGCTCTCGACGCGTCCCTCGTCCTCGCGCCACGTGGCCCGGTGCCGGAATCGCTCGAGGTCGAAGCGGCCCCCGAGCTCGCGGTTGACGCGCGCCAGCAGGTTGAGGTCGAAGCGCGCGGTCACGCCGGCGTCGTCGTCGTAGGCGCGCTCCAGGGTCAGGCGATCCTTTCGCAGGTCGATCCCGATGAGCAGGCGATCCGACCCGGCCATGCCCGCCCGGACGCGGCGCAGGAACGTCACCGCCTGCCGCCGGTCGAGATTGCCCACCGACGATCCCAGCCACAGGGTGAGGCGCGGCGACACCTTGCCGCGGGCCAGGTGATCGAGCCCCGACTCGTACTGTCCCGCGAAGGCCCGGATCTCGAGCCGGGGATAGTCCTCGAGGAGCACGCTCGCGCTCTCTTCGAGCATCGTCTGCGAGACGTCGATGGGTGCGAAGAGCAATCGCCCGTGTCGCTCGAGAAACGCCTCGATGAGCAGGCGCGTCTTCGTCGCGCTGCCGCTCCCGAGCTCGACCAGCGTGGTGGGACCTTCGAAGCACGCCGCGATCTCACCCGCCCGCCGCTCCAGGATGCTGCGCTCGCAACGTGTCAGGTAGTACTCGGGAAGATCGCAGATCTCCTCGAAGAGCTGCGACCCGATCTCGTCGTAGAACCACACCGACGAGAGTCGCTTGGGGCTCTGGGAGAGACCGCGCACGAGATCCTGCTCGAACGTCTCGGCGACGCGTTCCTGGTGGGTGACGAGCTCGAAGCGATGAGATCGGGCTGCAGGGGGCATGGGACAGTGCGCTCCGCGGCAGGCCCGCGCACAGCCTGCGATCGGGGGATCGACGATGGCGTTGGATGACTCTACCAGGCCACCGGTTACTCGAAAGCCCGACGGTCGCGCACGCTCCGAAGCCTGCTGTCAGGATCCGTCAGCAGGCAGTCCGATCCCACGCCGGATGAACAGGCGCAGATCGGCTGCGGGCTGCCACAGCTCCTCGCGATCGTCTTCGTTTCGTACCCATCGCGCGATGTGGGCGTTGAGGCTGCCGCTCAGCAGGCAGACGTGCGGGCGGGGATCGCCAGTGGGGATCTCGCCGCGTTCCATGGCCTCGCGAAACACCTGCTCGAGCTGTGCGTCGAGCTGTCGGCGAAGATCCACGCCGTCGGGTCCGGCCCCCGAGCTGTGCCAATCGAAGTCGGGTGTCGACTGGGTGAGCAGGACGAAGAAGCCGCGGTGCACCTCCACCAGCTTCAGGGTGGCATCCACGTAGCGATCGACGGTCTCTCCCAGGGTGTCGCCCGTGCGCAGTGCTTTGCGAACGAGTTCGAGTACCTGGTTGGCGCGCGTGGTCAGCACTTCGGCGAAGAGCGCGTCCTTGCCTTCGAAGACGTTGTAGAGATTCCCGGCCGAGTAGCCCGCGCGCGACGCGATCTCGGCCATGGTGGCCCCGGCGAAGCCGCGCTCGGCGAAAACCTTCTCGGCGGTCTCGAGCAGGGCCTGACGGCGGGCCGCCCGCGCGCGGGCGCGCGGCTCGCGACCCCCCTCCTCGGATCCGGTGCGCGCGTCCGAGGCCGCGCGATCGTGAGAGGACGGGATCGTCGACAGGGGGTTGGCCGCCATTTCGTGTTGCTCCCTTTCTCGCTGTTTCCAGCTCGGTCGTTCGCTGCGCCATTCGATGTCGTCCGCTTCGTCGTCGGGGCCACGTGCCTCGCGTCCGAGCTCGCGTCGAAGTCGGATGGGAACCGGATGAATTGCAGATCAGTTTAGTGAACTTATCTTCAGGCGCACGCCGCAGCCGTGGCGGCCGGTCCCATCCCGGGGCGGTCCCGTCCAGCGTCGCGAGCGCCGGATCAGCCCCGCAGCTTGGCCTTGGCGACCGCGAGCTCCTCGGCGCTGATGATCCCCTGCTCCCGGAGCTTGTTGAGCTTCGCCAGCTGGTCTGCGCCGCCGCCCGGCTGCCCGGCCGGAGCTGCGTCGGTGCGAGACGTCATGGCTGCCGCCGGGGCGGGCTGAGAGGCCGCGGCGGCCTCGGCGGGCTTGCGGGCTGCGGCGACGATCTCCTGGGAGATGCTTCCGAAGCTCTGGACCTTGGGCGGTGCGTCGTGGGCGCCCCCGTGCCGCGCGGCCTGACCTTCGCCGCGGGTCCGCTCCGGCCGGGAATCCGCGGAGCGGGTCCGCTGTTCGGGCTCGTTCGCGCGACGGCTGCCGATGAAGAACAGATACCCTCCGATGGGATACATCAGGAGGCCGGCCCAGAAGGCCTGCGGGGGGAACACGTCGAGCGTGTTTCCGACGAGGACCAGCACGCCGATCAGCAGCAGCAGCAAGCCCGTGAGTCGCGGATTGTTCATGGGACACTCCTCTCGCTTCGCGATCTGCCTCCGGGCGGCGGCCAGTGTGGCACCCACGGGGCGTCCCCGTGGACATCGTCCGGACACACCACGAGACTTGAGGCGATTGGCCCCGCAGGGGGTCACACGCCCTCGCGAGGCCCTGGATTGCTCATGGAGCTCCGCCTTCTGCCGCTCTCGCCCGCCGATCGAGAGCCCTTCCTCCAGGCCACCCGGCGTAGCCGGGCGCTCCACCGGCCCTGGGTCCATCCTCCGACCACCAGAGCCGCGTTCGACGCCTTCGCGGGCGACCTGGGGGAGACGCGCCAGCGCCTGCTGTTGTGGGGCCGCGTACCCGGGCCCGTCCCCGACGTGCTGCTGGGCTATTTCTCCCTGGGGGAGATCGTCCGGGGCGCCCTCAACAGCGCCTATCTGGGCTACTGGGGGGTCGTTCCCCATGCCGGCCAGGGGCTCATGACGGAAGGCATGAAGCTCCTGCTGGCGCATGCGTTCCGCCAGGCACGCCTGCATCGGGTGGAGGCCAACATCCAGCCCGACAATCGGGCGTCCATCGCCCTGGCCTCCCGGTCCGGCTTCCGCAAGGAGGGCTTCTCGCCTCGCTATCTCAAGATCGCAGGACGTTGGCGGGACCACGAGCGCTGGGCCCTCACCGTCGAAGACTGGCGAGAACGAGGTGCCTTCGCGCGCCGCTGACCCCGCGGCCACCCCCACTCGCCATCCCCGCGGGAACGTGGGATTTCTTTCGCCCGGGCTGATTTTCCTTGCCCGCTCGGCGCGCCATTTCCGCTCACCCCAATAGGAGCGGCCACCCAACCTCGGCCGCCAAGCCCGCGGAGGGCGGAAGGAAGAAGAAGATGGCGTGCCCCGAAATCGAGACCTACCAGCTTCCGACGAACCCCGTCAGCGAGTGGAAGGACGACGACCTCGTCCAGGGAATCCTGTTCGGCAACGAGGACTGCTTCACGGTGCTGTACCAGCGCCATCGCGGTCGCATCTACGGCTTCGCCCTCAAGCGTCTGGCCGATGCGGCGGAGGCGGAGGACGTGACCCAGGAGGTGTTCCTGCAGGTCCATCGCTCGCTGGCCTCGTACGAGGGACGCTCGACGCTCCTCACCTGGCTCTTCGGCATCGCGCACAACCAGGTGTGCCGGCGCTTCCGCCGGAAGAGCGCTCCGATGGTCTCCCTCGACGATTCCGACGCGCTCGAGCTGCGCTCGCCGGAGTGCCTCCCGGACCGACGCCTGGAGGCGGCGCGCGTGCTGCAGCGCTGCGTCGAGGTCGCCGACCACGAGCTCAGCCCGGCCCAGCGCAAGGTGTTCCACCTGAAGTACGCGGAGAACCGGTCCACGCGCTCGATCGCGAAGCACCTGGGCAAGTCGAACCAGGCGGTGAAGATCAGCCTGTTCCGCTCGCGCCGGACGCTCAGCCAGCACACGCCGAACGTGGAGAGCGTGCTGGCGGGGATGAGCGCGTAGCGCCCCGCTGGCGGGAGGAGCCGCGGGAGAAGCGGAGACGACCTGGAGATCAGTCCCGCAGCAGCTCCCGGAGACGGACCTTTGCGATCATGAAGTCCGCCTTCGCGGTCCGCTCCGAGATCTCGAGCTCCTTGGCCACCTCGCTCACCGTGAGCCCGCCGAAGACGCGCAGCGCGACCACCAGCGCTGCGCGTTCGTGCTTCTGGGCCAGCCGCTCGAGGGCCTCCCGGGCGGCCCGGAAGCCCTCGTCGTCGGCGCGGGTCGCGGGGAAGACGCTCTCGTCCAGCGACTCCCGGGCCGCACCGCCGCCGCGCTTGGCGGCGGTCCGCGCCCGGGCGTGGTCGATCAGCACGTTGCGCATGATGCCGGACGACACGGCGTAGAAGTGACCGCGGTCCTTCCACTCCCGCGGCTCCTCGCTCGCCAGACGAACGTAGGCTTCGTTGAGGATCGCGGTGGCCGACAGGGTTCCGCCCGGGGCCTCGCCCCGCTGCAGCGCCTTGGCGCGCTTGCGCAGCTCGGGATAGACCAGCTCCCAGAGACGCTCTCCGGACATGGGCGTCTCGTCGGAGGCGTCCGGCGCGCGGTTCAGGAGCTCGGTGATCTCGCCGCGGTCAGGGGGGCTCACGCGGGAATTCTAGCCGCGATCCGCCCGCCGGCCTGCGGGGCGCCGGCCGGGCTCTCCCCGTGGCCGCGGGCCGCGGGCCCCCGGTGTTCGCCCCCGCCCGCCCCGGGGCTTGACGGGTGATGCGGGCTAGAATCCCGCCCCGACGGGCCCCTCCGGGCCGTCCCCTCGAACCCACGGAGACACCGAGCCTATGGCGATCGTCCAGCCTCTCGAGCCCGTCGCCGGCGGCCGGCGCCGGCTCCAGCTGCGCAGCCCGGCCACCCTCGAGCCGATCGACGAGATCGAGGTGCAGACCGCCGAGGACGTGCGCGAGGCGCTCGGCCGTGCCCGCAAGGCCCAGCCCGAGTGGGCCGCGCTGCCCGTCGAGGAGCGGGCCCGCTATCTCGAGCGCGCCCTCAAGGGGGTGATCCAGCGGCAGGACGAGATCATCGAGACCGTCCTCTCGGAGACCGGCAAGGCCCGCAGCGAGGCGCTCTCCATGGAGATCTTCGCCAGCTGCGACGTCCTGTCCTACTACGCGAAGCGCGCGCCGGAGTTCCTGCGGCCGGAGAAGCGAAGGCTGCACGGCATGCTTGCGCTTCGTGAAGAAGCTGCAGGTCGTGTACCGCCCCCTCGGCGTGGTCGGCATCATCACGCCCTGGAACGGCCCGTTCATCCTGGGCGTCAACCCGACCGCCCAGGCCCTGGTGGCGGGCAACGCCGTGCTCCTCAAGCCCTCGGAGGTGACCCCGCGGTCCGGCGCGCTCGTGGCCGAGATCTTCCGGGAGGCCGGGCTTCCCGACGGCGTGCTCCAGGTGCTCACCGGCGACGGCGAGACCGGGGCCGCCCTGTGCGAGGCCGGCGTCGACAAGGTCTGCTTCACGGGCAGCGTCGCGACCGGCCGTCGGGTCGCCGTGGCGTGCGCCGAGCGGCTGATCCCCTGCACCCTGGAGCTCGGCGGCAAGGATCCGATGATCGTGTGCGCCGACGCCGACGTCGAGAGCGCGGCGGCGGGCGCGCTGGCGGGCGCCTACATGAACACGGGGCAGTACTGCTGCGGAACCGAGCGCGTGTACGTCGTCGACGAGGTGGCGGACGCCTTCATCGACGAGGTGGTGCGGCGCGCCGGCCAGCTGCGACAGGGCGCGAGCGGGGAGTTCGACGTCGGGGCCATCTTCTGGGACCGTCAGCTCGACGTGATCGAGCGTCACATGGCGGACGCCGTCGCGAAGGGCGCCGCCGTGCGCGTGGGCGGCCGTCGCAACCCGGCCCTCAAGGGTCTCTACTACGAGCCCACCGTGCTCACGGACGTCGACAACGACATGCAGATCATGCGGGACGAGACCTTCGGCCCGATCCTGCCCATCATGCGCGTTCGCGACGAAGAGGAGGCGCTGCGCCTCGCGAACGACAGCGGCTACGGGCTGTCGGCGACCGTCTGGACGAAGGACGTCTACAAGGGGGCCGAGATCGCCAAGCGTCTGGAGTCGGGAGGCGTCTGCATCAACGACATGACCATGACCTACGGCTGTCCGGAGGCACCCTTCGGCGGCCTCAAGAACAGCGGCGTCGGACAGGTGAACGGCCAGAGCGGACTGCGGACCTATTGCCACACGCTGCCGATCGTGACGGATCGCTTCGGCGGCAAGCAGGTCCGGAGCTTCTATCCCTACACGGCGAAGAAGGACGCGAGCCTGAAGCGGATCATCCGGCTCGTCTTCGACGGGCCCCTGCGGCGGCTCCTCGGCTGACCCGCGCGGCGCGCGGCGCCGTCACGAAGCGAAGCGGCGGAAGAGCTCCGCGGGAACGTCGGGGTCGGCGGGGGGGATGCGCGCGAGGGCCAGGTCGTCCTCGACGTGCTCCGGGTCGGACATCCCGACCACTGCCGACGTGATCCCCGCCGTGCTGCGCACGAACTGGAGGCAGGCCTGGGCGTCGCCGGTCGTCCCCGGAAAGGCTTCGCGGATCTCCTTGGGGAGCCGGCCGACGAGGCGGCCGCCGTAGAGCGGGGCGCTGGCGAGCACGGCGGTTCCCGTTCCGGCCAGGCTCTCGAGGAGGGCGCGAGAGTGGCCGTCGGGACCGAGCTGCGAAGCGAGACCCGCGCCCTCGCCCATGGCCAGCCCATAGGGAAGCTGCAGCACCCGCAGGTGGTGGTCCGCGCTCCCCGCGTCGAGAGCCGCCTCGAAGACGTCCACCAGCGAGAGGTGCTCGCGGTCGCTATGGGGGACGAGGAACCCGCTCCAGCTGCAGATCCCGTAGGCCCCGATCTTCCCGTCGCTCACGGCCCGCTCCAGCGCTTCGAAGATCTCGCACAGGGTCCGGCGGAAGGCGCTCGGGCCGAGGGCCTTGCAATGCAGCTCGGGCTCCTGCACGAGGTACACGTCGAGGGTGGCGAGGCCCAGGTTGCGGCGGCTTCGCTCGATCTGATCCAGCAGGAAGCCCGGCGCCAGGCAGTTTCCGCCCCGCACGGTCTCGGGATCGAGGATGCCCGTGCGGACGTACGTCGCGTGGAGCTCGTGCTGGGGATGTCCGTGGGCGAGGGCCTCGGCGTCGAGGGTCAGCTCGCCGCCCTTCGTCACCACCACGACCTCGTCCCGCGCGACGGTGCCTTCGGCGATGGCCCGGCGCAGGGCGCTCCCCAGCGCGCGCTCACTCGTGTAGTTGCGGTCGGAGAGCGCGGTATCCAGGACGTTGACGCCCCCCTCGAGGCATTGCGCGACCGCCGAACGCAGCAGCAGATCCTCGACGCCGCCGGGCCGTCCCCGGCGCGTGCCGAGTGCGAGGGACGAGAGGTGGAGGGCGTCAGGCCGGCGGAAGTGCCCGGGCAGGTGCGAGAAACGCTCGGCGAAACGCCGGGTACCCTCGGGCGTCGCGCGGCCCGCAACCCATTGCTCGAGCACGTGCTCCGCCATGCCGGGGGTAGGCTAACCTCCGACGCGCCGCGTGGGAAGACGAGCCGCGCGAATCGACCTTCCAGGCCCGCGTGAAGCATCGACGAGAGCCGCCGACAGGAGCCATTCGTGAGTGATCTCTTCTCCATAGAGGGCAAGACCGCGCTCGTCACGGGCGGCAGCCGGGGAATCGGGCTGATGATCGCCCGGGGCTTCGTGGAGGCGGGAGCGCGCGTCTACATCAGCTCGCGCAAGCAGGCCGTCTGCGACGAGGTCGCAGCCGAGCTCTCGAAGCTGGGGAGCTGCACCTCCCTGCCGGCGAACCTGAGCGAGGAGGCGGAGTGCCTCCGGCTGGCCTCGGAGATCGGCTCGCGCGAGCCGAAGCTCGACATCCTGGTCAACAACGCCGGCGCGAACTGGGGGGCCCCCTTCGAGGACTATCCCGCCTCGGGCTGGGACCGCGTGCTCGATCTCAACGTGAAGGGGGTCTTCTTCCTCACGCGCGCGTGCACGCCCCTGCTCGAGAAGGCGGCCAGCGACGACGATCCGGCGCGCGTCATCAACATCGGATCCATCGACGGCATCAAGGTGCCGGCCCTCGAGACCTGGGCCTACTCGTCGAGCAAGGCGGCCGTGCACATGCTCACCCGCCACCTGGCGAAGACCCTGGCCCCGAAGCGCATCACGGTGAACGCCGTGGCGCCCGGGCCCTTCGAGAGCCAGATGATGGCCGCGACCCTCGACCGTTTCGGCGACATGATCGCGAAGACGAACCCCCTGGGCCGCATCGGGCGCCCCGACGACATGGCGGGGATCGCGATCTATCTCACCTCCCGCGCGGGCGCCTACGTGACGGGTACCGTGATTCCGGTGGACGGCGGGATCTCGGGACTCGCCTGACCTTTGGCCTCCACTTCGCCGCCGGACCGACTTCACCGCGGTACCCTTCGCCGCCGCGTTCACCCATTTCACCGACGCGCCCCTCCACGCGTGAAGAAGAAGCGCCCTCCCCGCAAGGGCCTCGAGGAGAGAGAATGTCCGACGAGCCGTTGATCGCCGTCTTCGTGGATTTCGAGAATCTCGCACTCGGCGTGCGCGACATGAAGGGGGGCGACTTCTCGATCCAGCTCATCCTGAAGCGCCTGCTGGAGAAGGGGCGCATCGTGTTCAAACGCGCCTACTGCGACTGGAGCGGCTACCGAAACCAGGTGCGCGAGTTCCACGCCCAGGGCATCGAGTTGGTCGACATCCCGCGCAGCAAGATGAGCGGAAAGAACAGCGCCGACATCCACATGGTGGTGGACGCGCTCGACCTCTGTTACTCGAAGCAGCACATCGACCTGTTCGCCTTGCTGACGGGCGACAGCGACTTCTCGCCCCTCGTCTCGAAGCTCAAGGAGAACGACAAGCGCGTGGTGGGATGCGGGGTGAAGAATTCCACCTCGAACCTGCTGATCTCCAACTGCGACGAGTTCATCTACTACGACGACCTCGTGCGCGCCGCCACGAAGCCCCGCAAGAAGACCGTGCGGACGAAGCCGAAGGTCGAGGGGAAGCCCGAGCGGAGCGAGGACGGCAAGCGCCAGGAGGGCCTGGACGAGGTGATGGAGATCGTGCGCTCCCTGGCCCTCGACTACGACCCGCTCTGGGGCTCGATGGTGAAGCAGACCATCCGCCGCGTGAACCCCGGCTTCAACGAGAGCTACTTCGGCTTCCAGAGCTTCGCGGAGCTCCTGAAGGAGGCCGAGGAAGAGGGCTACATCGACCTCGAGTACGACTCGAACCGCGGCAACTACAAGGTGCGGCTCCGCGAGGAGTAGCGCGCGGCTCGGGCGGATCGACCGGGGCCGGCTACCCGAGCAGCAACGCCTTCTCGTGCGCCAGCAGCCAGCGCTTGCGCTGCGCTCCGCCCGCGTAGCCGCCGAGGCTGCGGTCGCCGTTCACGACCCGGTGGCAGGGGACCACGATCGTGATGGGGTTGCGGTGGTTCGCCATGCCCACCGCCCGGGACGCTCCCGGGCTTCCGATCGCCCGGGCGATCTCCCCGTAGCTCTTCGTCTCTCCGCAGCGGATCTCGCGCAGGGCCTGCCAGACCCGGCGTTGGAACGCGGTGCCTCCGGGCTCCACGGCGATCTCGTCCAGGGCACCGTGACGGCCCGCGAAGTACTCCTGCAGGCGGCTCCGGTGGCCCGCGGGATCGTCGCACTCGACGAAGCGCGGCGCGTCGTAGCGCGCCGCGAGGCGCGCGCGCATGTCCTCCTCGTCCAGCAGGTCGAGGGCGCACAGCGCCTCGCCGCGCACGAACAAGCGGATGGCTCCCACGGGAGATTCCAGGTGGTCGACGCGTAGCTCGGTCATCGGGTGACCCTCCTCTTCGGGTTCGCTCCGCCGCGGGAGCGGCGGGCCGGGGTGGCGCGCGCCTGGCGTGCCGGGGCGTCCGTCCACAGGTGGACCGCCGCGTACGCGCGCCACGGGCGCCAGGATTCCGCGCGGGACGCGGTCTCCCGGGTCGAGGCCGGCCGACCTCCGGCGCCGAGGGCTTTGCGCAGGCCCAGGTCCGACGCCGGGAACGCGTCGGGCTCGTGCAGCGCGCGCATGGCGATGTACTGCGCGGTCCACTCTCCCACTCCGGGCAGCGCCGCCAGACGTTCGACGGTCTCTTCCAGGCCCGGCGAGGCGTCCAGATCGAGGTCGCCCCCGGCGACCGCCCGGGCCACGGCACGGATCGCGGCGGCGCGAGCCCGGGTGAGTCCGACGGCGGCGGGGTCGAGATCGACCAGGGCTTCCGCGGGAGGGAAGAGCCGGCTCGGGGCGTCTTCGTCGTCCTCGTGGCACGCGGCCGGCAGCGGCTCGCCGTAGACGCGCGCGATGCGGCCCGCCAGGGTCGTCGCTCCCCGCACGCTCACCTGCTGGCCCAGGATCGCGCGCACCGCCAGCTCGAAGCCGTCCCAGGCGCCCGGCACCCGCAGCCCCGGGTGGGCCCGCAGGCGCGAACGAAGCGCCGGGTCGCGAACCAGCTGGGCGGCGATACGCTCGGGGTCGGCGGACAGGTCGAAGAGCAGCCGCAGACGCTCGCTCAGGCGGATGATCGGCGCAGGTCCGCTCAGGCGGATCGTAGCGATGAGATGGTTCTCGCCCGGGGCGGGCGCCACCCCGACGACGCCCGCCGCGTCGCCCAGCCGGAAGCTGCGGGTGTAGCCGTCGGTCGAGACGCGCTCGACCCCCGGGATCGCCCGCAACGCGAGGAAGCCCGCCAGGGCCTCCCAGTCGAAGGGCGGCCGGAACGGCAGACGCAGGCGGAGCAGGGGCCCGCTGCGGACGGTCGCGGCGTCGATCGACATCGCGGGCAGCGGGCTCCGGCGGCCGCGACGCAGGTCTCGGGGGGCCCGGTCCCACGCCTTGCGGACCGCGGCGTTGAAGCGGCGGATGCTGGCGAAGCCCGCGGCGAACGCGATCTCGGACATGGGCAGGTGCGTCTCGTCGATGAGCTTCTTCGCGAAGAGCAGCCGGCGCGTCTGGGCGACCGCCACGGGCGACGCGCCGAGGTGCTCGAGGAAGAGCCGACGCAGGTGGCGCTCGCCGACACCGAGACGCGTCGACAGCTCGTCCACCGTGCCTTCGTCGAGTGCGCCCTGGGCGATGAGCCGGAGCGCCCGCGAGACGGTGGCGGACGTTCCGTGCCAGGCCGGCGTCCCCGGGGACGCCTCCGGGCGGCAGCGCAGGCACGGCCGGTAGCCGGCCTCCTGGGCGGCGGCCGCGCACGGCAGGAAGAGGCAGTTCTCGAGGCGGGGCGTGCGCGCCGGGCAGACCGGACGACAGTAGACCCCGGTGGTCCGGACGGCGACGAAGAAGCGGCCGTCGAAGCGGGCGTCCCGGGTCTGCAGGGCGCGGTAGCAGGCGCTGGCGTCGAGGTCCATGACGGGGGTATAGCGTGGTCCGCCCTCCGGACTGGCCGTTTTCGGACATGCTCATCCGCCCGCGCCCTGTCCGCAGGAGGTCCGGCTGCCTATGCTGCGGCCATGCCCGCTCGCCGACGTTACGAACTGCGTGATCCCGAGCTCGACGGTGCCATCGAGGCCCTGGTGGCGGCCACCGAGGCGCGCTTCGGTCCCCTCGAAGCGCCGGACCTCGTCCGCCAGATGCTCGTCAGCGTCGTCGGCCTGGCCCGGGAAGGGGTGGGGACCGGCGACCTGAAGCTGCTGAACAGCGCGATCAAGGAGCTGCGCCACGCGTTCCGGGTCTTCGAGCCGTATCGCGGCGTGCGCAAGGTCTCGGCGTTCGGCAGCGCCCGCACGAGACGCGGCGAGCCGGCGTGGCAGCAGGCGGAGGCGTTCGCCGCCGCCATGACGGCCGCCGGCTGGATGACCATCACCGGCGGCGGGGGCGGGATCATGGAGGCCGCCCAGCGCGGTGCGGGCCGGGACGCGTCCTTCGCCGTCAACATCCAGCTCCCGTTCGAGCAGTACCCGAATCCCGTCATCGCGAACGATCCGAAGCTCATCAACTTCCGGTACTTCTTCTCGCGCAAGATCACGTTCGTGAAGGAATCGCACGCGATCGCCCTGTTCCCCGGCGGCTTCGGCACCCACGACGAGGGCTACGAGTCCCTCACGCTGATCCAGACGGGCAAGGGCGAGATCCTGCCGGTGGTCTTCATCGATACGCCGGGTGGGTCCTACTGGCGCGACTGGCGGGAGTACGTCGTCTCGCATCTGCACTCCCGGGGCATGATTTCGGAAGCGGACCTGTCGCTCTTCGTCGTGACCGACGACGTGCAGGAGGCGGTGGGAGAGATCCTCGGCTTCTACCGCAACTACCACTCGAGCCGCTACGTCGGCGAGCGACTCGTGATCCGGCTGTGCCATGCGCCGTCGCTGGAGCAGCTCGGGATGCTGAACGACGAGTTCTCGGACCTGCTCGTGCGGGGAGGCATCGAGGCCACCGAGCCGCTCCGACCGGAATCGGACGAGACGCCGGGGTTGCCGCGCATCGCGCTCCACTTCAACCGGCACTCGGTCGGCCGGCTACGGCAGCTGATCGACCGCCTGAACGGCTTCGTGACCGAGGTCGAGGAGCGGCCCGCGGCCAGCCCCCACGAGATCGTGGCGCTGCCCCTCAGCCCGGACGCCGAGCGCCAGCGCGACGAGCTCTAGCCCCAATGCGTCATTCCGCGCGCTTCTCGCGTGCCGCAGGCCAGCGCGACGGATCAGTCCCGCGGGTCGTCCGTGCGGCGCCACGAGTCCGGCCAGCAGCGCGTCGAACGCGCGATCCGCGATCTCCCGCATCTCGTCGTCGGTGCGGTCCTGGATCGGGTGCGGGACGAAGACCGCCGCCAGGTCGGAGCCCAAGGCCGCCTGCTGGCGCGCGGCGCCGTCGGCGAACTCGACGGTGGCGACGAAGACCGTGGGCAGCCCCCGGATCTCCAGCTCGGTCATGTCGTGCACACTGCACGACGTGCAGGAGCCTCAATCCGCCAGGGCTTCGATCACCGCGTCGCACTGGCTGGCGATCTCGCCCCGCAGGTTCGGCGGCGCCGGCTTGGTGAACGTCGGCTTGCGGTAGCGGATGGCCTTCGCGCCGCGCTCCTCGAGCCGGGCCTGGATGCAGTCCAGGAACAGGTCTCCCCGGGGCTTCGAGATGTCCAGCAGGCCCACGGTCCGGCCTTCCAGGGAGCCCAGCCGCGCCACCCGCTCGCGAATCGCCAGGCTGCGCTCGCTGGTGGGATCGAGCAGGATGCGCTCGCTTCTCGGGTCTCGCGTAGTCATGGCGTGATCTCCCGGATGACGGGCTGGGAGCCGGTCGCGCCGTTCACCCAGCCGCCGATGATGGCAGAGAAGAGGCCGGCGCGACCCCCCGCGTGCACGATGAGGATGCCCCCCGGCCGGAACTTCGGGACGGTCGCGTCCCGCACGCTCTCGGGCAGTCCTTCCTGGATGCCGCCCGCACCGCGCACCAGCTCTCCACCGGGCACGAGGAGCAGCTCGTGCAGCCTGGCGAGGAGCTTCGCCTTGTCCCAGCCGCCCTGGTGGAAGACGCGGGCGTGCTCGGGGCCGACCACCAGCACGCAGTCGAACGCCATCGCGAGCTTCGGGTGCTGCACGCTCCGCAGGTTGACCGCCAGGGAGCGGGCCAGGGATTCCGGATCCCGGGAGAGCTGGTCGACGACGTTGCGCGGGCCCTCCCCGGGAAACGCGGTGACCGTGTTCACGCCCGGCTCCGCACCGAGATCCACCGACAGGGGGCGCCAGGGCGAGCCTTCCTCGTCCTCGGCGATGCAGAAGGAGAGCTTTCCCGGGTTGCCGAAGGTGGCACGGTCCACCTCGCCGGGTCGGCCACCGCCCACGTTGCGGACGACGAGCTGCAGCGCGCGGCCGATCGTCATGTTGGCCCGGTTTCCCTGCCCCAGGGCGTTGATCCCGCTGTTCATGCCCAGGGTGCGGCGGATCGGTCCGTTGACGATGAGGACCGGTCCCGCGCCCATGGTCGTCGCCAGCAGTCCGTGCATGTTGAACTCGTCGGTGCACACGGCCTCCACCGCCGCCAGCACGACGGGGAGGTACTCGGGGCGGCAGCCCGCCATCACGGCGTTGATGGCCACCTTCTCCACCGAGCAGGGCACGAGATCGGGCGGCACCACGGCCACCACCTCGTCGGGCTTTCGGGGGGTGCCCGCGAGCATTGCCATCACCCGCGACGGCGTCGGCGGGACGAGCGGCAGGCCGTCGCTCCAGCCGCGGTTCCGCATGGCCTCGAACTCGTCTTCGAGGTCCGCGAGGGCCACCCGCCGCGCCCGCAGCAGCGAGCCGCCGAAGCGGGCCGCGAGCTCGGCCTCGCGATCCGGGTCGACCGAGAGCGAGCCGCAGCCCGGACGCCAGGCGGGCAGCTCGGGCCCGAGCCCCGGACACCCGCTGAACGCCTCCCACTCGTCGCGCTGCCAGCCGACGACGCGTTCCACCTCGTGTCCGTCCTCGATCCGCAACAAGGTGGGGACCACCTCGATCTCGTGATGCCACGAGAGCTCGAGGGCCGTGTCGTCTCGGGGCGACAGGCCTTCCGGGAAGTCGGGATCGTCCTGGCTGAACACGGTGAGCGGCGTGAGGCCGGCGAGCTGGACCAGCACCGGCGCGACGGTGACGCAGGTGGGACAGTCCTTCTTCACGAAGGCGACGAGGCCGTCGGGGAGGGAAGGCTTCGAGCCGCTCGAGCGCTGGGAGTGCGAGCCCGGTGACATGTCGTAGGAAGGTAGCGCTCCGGGCTCCTGAGCGGACAACGCCTGGCGTTGTCCTCGGGTTGCACGTCAGCGCCCCAGCGGGGCGCTGACCGCTCAGAAGTTGCGGCTCAGCATCCAGAAGAGCCCGATGGCGAAGATCGAGGCGGACCCGGCCTCGGCGACCCACCGGTAGCCCTCGGCGCGCACCCGGGCGAGGGCGTAGAGCAGGGGCCAGACGCCGGCCACCACCGCGAGCTGGCCGAGCTCCACCCCCACGTTGAAGCCGAACAGCGCGGGCAGCAGCCGGGCGGCGGGCAGGTGGAGCTCCATCAGCGTTCCCGCGAAGCCGAAGCCGTGCACCAGGCCGAACGCGAAGGCGACCGCGGCGCGCAGGGCCCCGGGGCGCTCGGAGGCTCGCAGCAGTCCGAAGTGGCACAGGGAGAAGAGGGCGAGCCCGAGCCAGGCCATCGGGCCGAGTGCGCCCACGCCGAAGAGCGAGAGACCCGCCGCGACCAGCAGCGCTCCGCCGACGGCGCGGGGGATGAGGCGGTCGCGTCCCGCCAGCAGCCAGCTGTTCTCGGCGGCGACGAGCGCGATCGAGAAGCCGATGAGCACGTCCACCGCCACGGCCTCGGGTCGGACCACCCCCAGCACGGCGAGCCCCAGGGTGAGGCTGTGACCGAGGGTGAAGCCCGTGACGAGACCGGCCACCTCGCGCAGGGACGTCGCCAGCAGCAGCAGGGCCAGCACGAAGGTCAGATGGTCCCAGCCCGTCGCGATGTGCAGGGCGCCCAGCTTCACGTAGGACGAGAACGCGCTCGGCGCCTCGTCGCTCGGCGCCGCGTCGAGGAGCCAGGGGCCGTCCCGGTCCGTCACCAGCACGCGCTCTCGCACCTCGGCTCCCGGATCGTCCGCGGGCGGATCGACCCGGACGAAGTGGGTGTGCGCCGCGGTGACGCCCCGCATGAGCTCGCTGGCGATCGCGCGCGGGCCGGACCGGTCGCAGTGCACGCGCCAGCGGAACACCGCCCAGCCCTCGGGCTCGCGGCCCATGCGTCGCGCCTCGTCCCCGCGGCAGGGCACCTCTCCCGAGAGCAGCACGAGCTCTGCGGGGAACACCCGGGTCCAGGGGTGGCCGGGCGGCTCCCGCGTCAGCTCCAGCAGCTTGAGCCGCAGCTCGACGCGGGCGCCGTCCGGCTCGAGCTGCCAGGTCGAGTAGGACATGCTGCGGGTATGGGCCGCGGCCGGCAGTGCCGCGGTGACGATGCCAACCCAGATCAGGGCGACGGCGCAGGCCCGGAGGCTCACGAGGGGGGCAGCCTCACCTCGGCGTCGTCCCGGAGCCGGTCGAGATAGGCGCGGAGGCTCTCGTCGCCGGCGCGCCGCCGCATCTCGGCGCGAACCTGGGAGGTGACGGCCTCCAGCGGCTGGGGCGGGCTCGTCACACGCTCGACCATCTGCAGCACGTGCCACGCGGAGCCGCCGCGGACGGGCTCGCTCACCTCGCCGGTCTGCATCTGCGTCGCGCGCAGCGCCGGCGTGGGGCCCAGATACTCGCGCAGCTTCGTCGCGGGTAGGTAGCCGTCCGGCAGCGGGAGCACGCCACCCGCTCCGAGCTCGCGCGCCAGCACGGAGAGCTTCTCGCCCTCGCGCAGCCGGCGGCCGGCCTCCTCCGCGCGGGCCCGGGCTGCCGCTTCGTTCTCCTGGCCGTCCGCGCCGCGGATCGGGAAGCGGAGCTGGCGCACCCAGTAGCGGTCGGTACGGGCGAAGAAGTCCCGGTTCGCCTCGTAGAACGCCGCCACCTCCTCGTCGCTCGGCTCGGTCTGCCCCACGCCCGCGACGATCGTCTCGATCATGGCTGACACCAGGGTGTTTCGAACCACGGGGTCGGTCTTGTCGAGACCGAGGTCGACCGCGCGCTGCACCAGCAGCTCTTCTTCGATCAGGCGGTCGAGGATGTGCTGGCGGTCGGCGTCGCTGATGGGATCCCGCCGGTCGCTCGCGAGCGCAGCCAACGCACGCTGGTAGTCGACCTCTCGGATGACGGCGCCGTTCACGACGGCCGCTGCGCCTTCGGGCAGGCTCTCCGACCCGGGGGCGGTCTCGACGATGCCGGCCGTCGCCAGCGCCAGTCCGACCGCCGCCCCGATGCCGAGCAGCCAGCGCGGTCGCCGGGCTCCGGCGCCGTGTGCTTCGGCGAGCGGCCGCTCTCGGCCTCGGGTCGCGGCCTGCTCATCGATCTCCACGTCGAACGGCTCCTCGCTCCCGGCAGGCGGGCGCCGATCATAGCGAGGGCTTCGAACGACGCGAAGTCGAGCGGCGCAACGCGTCGGGAGCGGGCTCGCTACCATGCCGGCGTCCGGACGCGGGGCGGCTCGCAGGGTGCGGGCGCCGGCGGGCGTCGGCGGCGTGCAGAGAGCGGTCGGCGCGCGAGCCGCGCGTGTCGAACGTGAACGGCGCGCCCGGGCGGCGATCGTGGAGAGGGGGCTCCGTGACCGAGGATGCACAGCGCGCCATCCAGAACGTCTGCCTGATGATCCTCGCGAGCGTCGCGGTGGGCTTCGTGCTCTTCTGGTTCCGCGCGGTCCTGATTCCGTTCGTGTTGGCCGTCTTCTTCGCCTACGGGCTCGCGCCGGTGATCGAGGTGCAGACCGCGCGCCTGCGCGTACCGCGTCCACTCGCGGTCTTCGTCACGCTCCTGCTCGGCGTGCTCGTCCTCACCCTCGTCGGCACCCTGATCTCGCTCTCGGTGCGACAGCTCACCAACAACGCCGGGGTCTACCAGCGACAGATCGAGCAGATGGTGGAGCAGGTGGTGACCTCGCCCCTGGTGACGGAGATGGCGCCGGACCTCGCCGCCAAGGCGAACCTGCGCTCGGTCATCCCGACCCAGCAGTTCGGCGCCTTCGTGGTGGGCACGACCAACGCCATCCTCGACCTGCTCTCCAAGGGGCTCGTGGTGTTGATCTTCCTCTTCTTCCTGCTCTCGGGAGAGGCCGCGGCCCGGAGCCAGGGCGTGCGGCTCGACGTCGAGACCCGCATCCGGCGCTACATCGTCCTGCAGGGCGGCATCTCGGCCGCCACGGGCGTGGTCGTGGGCATCGTGCTGGCGTCGCTCGGGGTGCCGCTCGCGATGGTGTTCGGGCTCTTCGCGTTCCTCCTGAACTTCATCCCGAGCATCGGCTCGATCATCGCGACGCTGCTGCCCCTGCCGGTGGTACTCGTGAGCCCCGACGTGTCCGCCACGGCAGGGGTGCTGGCCATCGCGCTGCCGGCGCTGATCCAGTTCGGGATCGGGAACGTTCTCACGCCGAAGATGATGGGCGACTCGCTGGACCTGCACCCGGTGACGGTGCTGCTGGCCCTGATGGTGTGGGGAGCGCTCTGGGGAATCGTGGGCATGCTCCTGGCCACCCCCATCACCGCGGTGATGAAGATGCTCTTCGAGCGGATGGAGATGATGCGACCGGTGGCCGGCCTGATGGCGGGACGCTTCGAGTCCCGGGTCGTCTCCTGACGCCAGGCGGGTCAGCCGGCGGCGCCGCCGTTCCCTTCCAGCAGGCGGAGGGCCCAGGGCAGACCCGAGGCGAGCCCCTTGTAGCGCACCGTCGACTCGGGCATGCAGGCGAGCGCCGTCCGCAGGGTGGCGCGCTCTTCGGGCGCCAGCGCGGAGAAGGGGGTGAGATAGGTCCGGATCAGGAAGAGCGAGGCGCTGGTCTCGGGAAACGGGACCGTCACCTGTCGCTCGACGCGCAGCCACCCCTCCCGGGTGTCGGCGTCGAAGCCCGTGCTCGGTCCCTCGTCGGGATGGTGGTCGAGGACGTCGTCCGCGCAGATCGTCCAGACGAAGCGCACGTAGGGGCCGCGCTCCACCATCGCTCGCACCAGGCTGCGCGCGGGCGGATCCGTCTCGGCGAAGTCGGGCACGGGCGCGTGGATGCGCTGAAAGCTCCACCCCAGGATCGCCTCGGGACACCAGCCCGAGGGGAAGCAGACGTAGACGGCGACGGCCCGGTCGGTGCCGTCCGGGTCGCGTCGCAGCACGAAGAGATCCTCCTGCACGTCGTC
The DNA here is from genome assembly GCA_963822965.1 of uncultured delta proteobacterium. Lineage (GTDB taxonomy): Bacteria > Myxococcota_A > UBA9160 > UBA9160 > UBA4427 > JAJDAN01. The sequence continues at coordinate 15,256 of CAWGJT010000012.1, read as the reverse complement.
GCTCACCGCCTCGTAGCGCTTCCCGAGCGGGGCGTCGGCGTCCGGGAGCGTGAGGTCCGGGTGCTCGCCCGCCACGGTCCGCGCGAGCCACGCGAGCACGGCGCGGTGGGCGGTCTCGTCGCCGGCGGACCCGACGGCGATGCGGTAGCGGGAGCGAGGCGCCTCCGCGCCGACGCGTACCGGGGTGCGCTTCGCCTTCCGGTAGCGGGGAGCGTCGTCGTCGCGTTGGAAGAAGCGGCGGTCGGCCTCGCCGTTCCCGAAGTCCGTGCCGAACGGCTGCAGGCGCGGACGCATGCGCAGCGGCCGGCGCTCGACGGGAAAGTAGCGGGCGCGCCTGCCCAACGCGGGTCGCTATCCGGCGGGGGAGAAGACGACGGGCATGTGCTCGATGCCGACGATGAAGTTCGACGGCCGCAGGGGCAGGTCGCCGTCGAGCTCCATGTCCGGAATCCGTCGCATCAGCTCCTCGAACATGATGCGCAGCTCGAGCCGGGCCAGCGGGGCTCCGAGGCAGAAGTGCGTGCCGTAGCCGCCGAAGGCCACGTGGTCGTTCGGAGTGCGCTCGGCGTCGAAGCGCTCGGGGTCCTCGAAGACGCGCTCGTCCCGATTCCCGGACTGGTAGAGCATCAACACCTTGTCGCCTTCGCGGATCTCCTGTCCGCGCAGCTCCACGTCCCGCGTGGCGGTGCGGTTCATGTTCTTGATGGGCGTCACCCAGCGCAGCATCTCTTCGACCGCCGTCGGGATGAGGCTGGGGTCGCGGCAGAGCTTGCGGCGCTGGTCCGGATGCTCGATGAGGGCCCGCATGCCGCCCGAGATGACGTGGCGGGTGGTCTCGTCGCCGCCCACCAGGATGAGCAGGCTCTCCTGGATGAGCTCCTCGTCCGAGAGTCCCTGGCCGTCGATCGCGGACTGCACCAGGATGCCCATCAGGTCGTCGCGCGGGTGCTTGCGTCGGTCGGCGATCACCTGCATCGCGTACTGGGCATAGGCACCCCCGGCCTTCATGGCGCCGAGCCGCACCTCCTCGCTGGCTTTCGAGTCGGTGCCCCGCAGCATGTCCTCGGACCACTGCAGCAGGGTGTCCCAATCCTCCTCGGCGACGCCCAGCAGCGTTCCGATCACCGCCATCGGCAGCGGCGCTGCGATCTCGCGCACGAAGTCGCAGCTGCCCTTGGCGGCGACGGCGTCGATGAGCTGGGTGACCACCCGCCGGATCAGCGGCTCGTGATCCTGGACGCGCCGGGGCGTGAAGCCCCGGTTGACCAGGTTGCGGCGTCGCTTGTGGTCGGGATCGTCGAGGTTGATCATCGACGGGATCCAGGTGCCCTCTTCGGGGCGCGAGCTCTTGCCCGAGCAGAAGATCGCGGGGTTCTTCGAGCAGTGCATGATGTCTTCGTGCAGGGCCACGCCCCACACGCCGCCTGTTTCATCCCGGTAGACGGGCGCGTTCCGGCGCATCCAGGCGTAGTGCTCGAGGGGGCGGTCGACGTAGAAGTCGCCCTCCAGGAGTCGGATCTCGTCGCGCACGGGATGGTCGGGCATGGCGCGTTCTTCCCTCCTGCTCGCGAGCCAGGGTAGTGGATGGCCGCGGGGCCGGCAGGCCGGGACCGCGGCCGGCACCCGGGATCACGGCGAATCGCGTTCAGGGCGCGTCGCGGTCCGGCTCTTCGATCGCGAAGGTGATTCCCGCGTGGGCCTGCAGGCGGGCGAGCAGCACCTCTCCCATGGCGGCCGCCGGCGTCGAGCATCCTCCCGCGCTGGAAAGCGCATCGCGCGCCAGGCACACGGCGCTTTCGCCCAGCATCTTCGAAGTCGACCCGTAGCCCGGGTCCCGGTCGCCCGTCACCCGCGCGCGCAGGCTCTTCGCCCGGTCGCTCGGGTGCTGCCCGAAGAGCCGGATGTCGAAGTGGCCCGCCTCGCGCACCGCCTTCGAGGGGCCCTCGCCCGGGGCGGGGAGACGCCGGGCCACGAGGCGGCGCAGGGGCCCCACCGCCATCGCGCCGAGCCCGACACCCAGGCCCGCGGTCATCGCCAGGGCCCGGGCGAGCCCGACGGGACCGGCGCCCATGAGAACGCCTTCGTCGTAGCGGAAGTCCTGCCCGTAGAGATGGTCGAGCAGCGCGTTCGAGCGGCGCACGACCTTCGTGTCGACGGCCGCCATCACGAAGGGCGCGATCCACTCGCCGAAGTCGGCGTCGAAGACCGGGCGATAGCGCTCTCCTTCGTCGGGTCCCGAGCGCTGGCTCTTGGGGTTGAGCGCGTACGGGGCGGCCATCACCCGGCGCACCTCGGGGTCGCGCTCCGCCGCTTCCAGCATCTCGAGCATGCTCGCGATGGTGCCGCCGCTGGCGCCGCCGCTGAAGTCCTTCACGCGGAACTTCACCCGGGAGGCCGGCACGCCGTGGCGTCGCAGCATTTCCCGCTGCACGAACCCCGTTCCGAGATCCGCCGGGATGCAATCGAACCCGCAGGCGAACACGATCCGTGCGCCGCTGGCGACGGCGTCGTCCTGGTGCCGATCGATCATGCGGCGCATCCAGTGGACCTCGCCCGTCAGGTCGCAGTAGTCGGTGCCTGCCGCCGCGCAGGCGGCGACGAGATTCGAGCCGTACTTCGCGTAGGGGCCCACGGTCGTGCAGACCACCCGGGTCCGTCCGGCGAGCGCGGCCATGGACCCGGGGTCTTCGCCGTCGCCGACGAAGAGGGGGAGGGCGCTCGCGTCGATGCCCGTCTCCCGGGAGAGCGCGTCGCGGACGGACTCGAGCTTCGCGCGGTTGCGGCCGCCGAGTCCCCAGCGCAGCTCGGCCGTCCCGTGCCGGCGCAGCAGGTGCTCCGCGACCAGCCGGCCGGTGAATCCGGTGGCACCCCACAGCACGATCTCGAGCTCGCGGTCGTTTCGCTCCATGGTGATTCCTCCCCCGGTCCACAGGACGCGGCCGGGGACACGATACGGCACCGCCGGTCGCTGCGTCGGGAGACCCGGCCCGCCCGATCGCCCGGGCCGACAGTACGTGGGCTGGTGTCATCCGCTGGCAGCAGAGACGCCCGAAGATGCCTGCGAGACACGCTGGGTCGCCCGGCCGCCGGTACAATGCCCTCGACCCGCGCCCGCGAAGGCAGGGCGACATCGAGCCCGTCGGCGAGATCGGGCAAATCGAACAAATCGAACAAATCGGGCAGATCGGGCAAATCGCCGGCAAATCGGGCAAATCGAAAGGAGCCCCCCATGGTCCAGAACCCCCCGGCCGGCATGCCGCGCATCGCGGCCAACCTCCACTACGACGACGTCTCCGGCGCGCTCGACTGGCTGTCGAAGTGCTTCGGCTTCGAGACCCGGATGTCCGTTCCCGGTCCCGACGGTGGCGTCATGCACGCGGAGATGACGGTGGCCGACAGCATGATCATGCTGAGCCCCACCGCCGCGTCGGAGGCGTGGAAGAGCCCCCGCTCCCTGGGCGGCACCGTCACCACCAGCCTCTACGTCTACGTCGACGACGTGGAGCGCCACCACTCCCAGGCCAAGGGGGCGGGAGCGGAGATCGTCTCGCCGCCCGAGGACATGTTCTGGGGCGACCGGACCTACGTGGCCCGGGACGCGGAGGGTCACCGCTGGACCTTCGCGCAGGCCGTGCGCGAGGTGTCACCCGAGGACATGAAGCCGCCGGCGTAGCCTGCCGCGGCTGCCGGCCGGGGATGGTCGGCGTAGCCGGTGCGGGTCCGTGTGGGCTGTCCCGAGCCGGGCTGGGCTCAGCCGGGCTCGGCCGCAGCGGCGGCGCGACCGCTGTGACGCCCCGAGTGGATGCAGTCCGCGATGGAGAGCCCGCTCACGTAGCCGTGGGAGCAGACCCCGACGGCGCAGCGGCCCGCCGCATACAGACCGTCGATGGGCGAGCCGTCCGGACGCAGCACCTGTCCGGTCGCCGGGCTCGTGACGAGACCGCCCAGCGTGAGACACGGGGCCTTGGTGCCGGCGGTCTTGCTGTCGCAGCGGATCGCATAGAACGGCGATCGGGTCTGGGGGAGGAACGCGGCGTCGGACTTCCCCAGCTCGTCGTGCAGCCCCTGCTCGCAGCGCTCGTTGTAGCTCTCGAGGGTCGCTCGCAGCACGCTGGGCGTCATGCCCGTGCGTCGGGCCAGCGCCTCGACGCTGCCAGCCTTCTCGCGGTTCGCGAAGAGCCCCAGCAGCGCCGTCAGGTTCTGGAAGTTCGCCTTGCGCGAGCGGCGGATCTCCGCGAACACCCGCGACCAGGTGTCCGAGTCGATCACCAGCCAGGCTCGGCCGCCGCACTCCTCGGTGATCCGCTCGCCGAGGCTGGCGCCGTAGAGCTCCTCGTTGCAGATGCGCCGGCCGCTCCCGTCCACGAGGACGCCGTGGGTGAGGGCGACGGGCGGATTGATGAACCGCCAGGCGGTGGCCCGGGACATGCAGGCGAGGGCGCCTCCGGCGCCCTGTCCCATCGAGATTCCGCCGCCGTCGTCCCCGCTGGTCCCCAGCGGCATGCAGCCCGCGTAGTCGGGGGAGAAGTCGCGCATCATCGCCGCGTTGAAGACGAAGCCACCGGCCGACAGGACGACGCCGCGGCGGGCCCGGACGCGCCGGCCGAGCCCCCGGCTCGTCTCGATGGCCAGCAGACGCCGGCGGGCCCGACGTGCCAGCTCGCCGCTGAACATCACGCCATAGCTGGCGAGGCGGTCGAGCCAGCCGTGCAGGAGCCGCGGCAGTCCCGGCGGGATCGTTCGGATCTCGAGCCCGACCACGCGTCCGCCGGGGTCCTGGACGAGGCGCACGGCGCGAGTGTGGGTGCGGACCTCGGCCGGCCCGGCCTCGACGGCGGCGCGCAGGCGCCGGAAGAGCACCCGCCCGGTGAGCCCGCGTCCCAGCACCCGGTGGCCCCGCGGCGCCGGAAGCGCGGCCTGGTCGTGGGGAGGGCACAGCTCGTTGCCCGAGAAGTACAGGGTGCACTCGTTCGGCGGATACGAGGTCTTGGGCGCTTCGCCGCGGGGCGGGAACGGGACCCCGGCGGCTTCGAGAAAGGCGAGATGGCCGAGGCTCTCCTCACAGAAGCTGCGCAGGGCCGGCTCGGGAATCGCGTCGCCCAGCTCGCTGCGGAGGTAGCGGTACATCTCGTCCGGCGTGTCCTCGTAGCCCGCCAGCTTCTGCTGCGCCGAGCCGCCGCCCGCGTAGAAGACCCCGCCGCTGCGGGCGCTGGCGCCGCCGCCCGCGAAGCGATCGACGACGAGGACGCGAGCACCGTTGCGGCACGCTTCCAGGGTGGCGGCGGCACCGGCCGCCCCGAAGCCCACGACCACCACGTCGAAGGTCTCGTCCCACTCGCCGTCCCCGGTCTCGAGCCGGAGCGGCGGGGTGGCGTGGCGCGTGGTCACGGGGTCGGCGGCGGGCGGAGCGGTCATCGGCGGCGGCAGTCTAGTGTCTTGTCGCGCAGATTCGACCGTCTTCCGCCGGATCGGAAGGTCGGCCGTCGCAACACCGGCGGCCCTCGATCCCGCGCGGGGCCCCCGTTGCTACGCTGGCCGCCATGCACGTGCGTTTCCTGGCGACGGGGCTCGCCGCCCTGGCGCTTGCCTGCGCGACGACGCCCGCGGAGCGGATCGCGGCCTGGCGCGAGCCGGCGGTCTCGCGCCGGACCTTCGAGCGGGTGCTGCCCTTTCTCGAGGAGCTGTCGCCGGGAGACGACCTGCGCGTCTTCGCGGCGGCGCGGGAGGTGCACTGGCTCCCGTTGGTGGTGGACGGCCGGCGGACGCGGCGTCCGGTGGTCATCATGCCCTCCTGGATCACGAGCCTCTCGGGTGGGGCACCGGGCGGGCTCTCCCTGTTCGGCCAGCTGGTCGCCCGCTCCCAGGACGTCATCCACGGCAGCCACGTCTTCGGCTACGTGGTCGGCGATCGCATCGTCCCGCGCTACCAGGTGCTGACGACCGCCACCCTGGTGGGCCGGGACGAATACGAGACGCTGGTGGCCGATCGCGCCCGGGACATCGGCACGCTCTCGCGACCCGGCGGCGTGCTCTACTTCCGCGACCTGCACGTGGCGGGGGCCCGGCCGCTCGCGTTCTCCGATCCGGCGCCGCCGTCCCGCGAAGGGCCTCCGGGCGCCGCCCTGCCGGCGGGCGGCATCGCGAGCTTCTACTCGGAGGCGTCGTTCCAGGCCGTCGCACCGGTCGTCGAGAAGCTGCCCCCGGGAACGGATCTCTTCGGCCTGCTGCGGGCTCTCGGCACCCGCTTCGTCACGAAGGATTTCGGCGAGACCCACAGCCTGCTCGCGCCGGGCTTCCTCAACACCCGCCGCGTGCGGACGCAGACCCTCGAAGGGCCCGACGGAATCGTCAAGCTGCGCCCCTTCGGCTGGGTGGAGGCCGATCGCGAGGTGGTCCGCCTGGTCGCGATCTTCGACAACGATCGCCTCATCCGCGTCGTGCCCCGCGCCGGTGCGGGAGACTGGACGGCCGGCCTCGACCCGTGAGCCCGCGGCTCGGACGCGCTTGACCGGACCCCGGCGGACGCGCAGCCTTGGACGATGGCAGAACGAGCGCGCGCGCTGGTCGTCGGAGGCACGGGGCCCACGGGTCCTTTCATCGTGGACGGCCTGCGCGAGCGGGGATACCGGGTCGCCATCCTGCACCGCGGCGCCCACGAAGCCCCCGAGATCCCGCGACGACGTCGAGCACATCCACACCGATCCCTTCTCGCACGACGCGCTGCGGGGCGCGCTCGGCGAACGCTGCTTCGAGCTGGCCGTCGTCACCTACGGTCGCCTGCGCATGATCGCGAAGCTCCTGGTCGGGCGGGTGGGGCGTCTCGTGTCCGTCGGCGGCGCGCCCGCGTACCGCGGGTTCATGGATCCCGAGGCGTTCTCCCCGCCCGGGATGCCCGTGCCGGTGCGCGAGGACGCGGCCCGTGTATCCGACGCCCGCGAGTCGCGCAAGGGTCTCGCGATCGCGCGGAGCGAGGACGCGCTGCTTCGACGCCCACCCCACGGCGACCCACCTCCGCTACCCGTACGTGTACGGGCCCCGTCAGCTCATGCCTCGGGAATGGTGCATCGTGCGGCGCATGCGCGACCTCCGCCCTTCGTCGTCGCTGCCCGACGGCGGGCTCACCCTGTGCACGTTCGGCTATGCGGAGAACCTCGCCCATGCGATCCTGCTGGCGGTCGACCAGCCCGGGGCCAGCGCGGGACAGGTCTACAACTGCGGCGACGAGGAGGTGCTCAGCCTGCGGCAGGTAGTCGAGGTGATTGCCGGGGCCCTCTCCTGGCAGGGCGAGATCGTCTCGCTTCCCTGGTCCATCGCGCTCCCGGCGCGGCCGTTGGTCATGCAGCCGGCGACCACCCACCGGGTGCTCGATCTCGCGAAGCTGCGCGGCGAGCTGGGCTATCGGGACAAGGTGGCACCCCGGGAAGCGCTCTCGCGGACCGCGCGTTGGCTGCTCGCGAATCCGCCCCGTCCCGGCGGTCTCGAGGAGACCGTGCTGCAGGACCCCTTCGACTACGAGGCGGAGGACCGGCTCGTCGCGGCGCTGGCGGCGAGCGATGGACGGCGCTGCCGGACCCCGGCTTCGCCCGGGAGCCGGGCTACACCCTGTCCTACGAGGCGCCCCAGGCCGTCCGGCGCGTCCGCGCCGCCGTCCGGCGAGTGACGCCGCGACCCCGCTCTTCGATCCGTTCTCCTACGACGACCCAGGAAGACCCGTTCCCGAGCTACGCGCGCCTGCGCGACGGAGGCGCCGGTCTGGCGCAGCCCCGACACGGCTTCTGGGCGGTTTCGAGCCCATGCCGACGTGCTCGCGGCGCTTCGCGACCCCGGGCTCTTCTCGAGCCGCGAGGGCATGGTGCTCGAGTCGGGCTTCGAGGAGCAGGCTGCGCAGGTGTTCTCGCTGCTGGCGATGGACCCGCCCCGTCACGACCGGTCCGGGCGCCTCGTCTCGAGTGGCTTCACGCCGCGTCGTGTCGCGGCGCTCGAGCCGCACGTGCGCGCGCTCGCGGTGCGTCGCGACCGACGCGCTCGCCGAGCGGGGCGCCGGGGACTTCATCGCGGACTACGCGGCACGGATTCCGATGGACGTGATCAGCCAGCTGCTCGGGGTGCCCGAGTCCGATCGAGAGGGTCTGCGCGCGCTCGCCGACCGGGTCCTGCATCGGGAGGAGGGCTCTGCGGAGATTCCCGCCGACTCCATGCAGGCGTCGCTCGAGCTGCGCGGCTACTTCGCCGACTGGGTGGCGGACGCGAGCCGGCGCGGTCGCGACGATCTCGCCGGGACGATCCTGCGCGCCGAGATCGACGGACGCGGCGCCTCGAGATGGACGACGTCATCGGCTTCCTCTTCCTGCTGGTCATTGCGGGAAGCGAGACCACCCGGAACCTGCTGGGCAACGCCCTCTACTGGCTCGACGCGAACCCCGACGTGCGCGAGCGGGTGCGCGCGAATGCCGGGCTCGTGCCCGCCTGGGTCGAGGAGACCCTGCGTTTCGACAGCCCCACCCAGGCGGTGGCCCGGGTGGTGACGCGGGACGTCGTCTTCCGGGGCGGTGCGATGCGTGCGGGGGAGAAGGCCCTGCTGCTGCTCGGCTCCGCGAACCGCGACCCCGCGGTCTTCGACGCGCCCGACGTGTTCCGTCCCGGTCGGGACACGGCCGCATCCCTCGCCTTCGGCAAGGGGACGCACTTCTGTCTGGGCGCCAGCCTGGCGCGCCTCGAGGCGCGGGTGTGTCTCGAGGAGTGGCTGCGGCGGGCGCCGGACCATGCGGTGGACGCGGCGGGTGCCCGGCGGCTCCGCTCCACGAGCGTGCACGGCTTCGCGAGCCTGCCCGTCTCCGCCTCGCCCTGATCGGTCCGGCGGTGCGCGGCTGCGCTCAGGGCGCGCTCCCGGACGTGCGCGCCGCCACCATCGCCTGGAACTCGTCCCGGGAGTTCACGTGGGGGAAGGCGATCTCGGGGATCGGGCGTCCCAGCAGGCGGCACAGCGGCTCCCAGCCTTCACTCACCTGGTAGACGAGGAGGCGCTCCGCGGGAATCGTCCGCCGCACCTCTTCGTTGTGCGCCTCGAAGACGCCGATCGCGAAGGCCCGATCCTCGAAGCGCCCGGCGAACGTGTCCTGGAAGACCACCTTGTCGGGCATCTTCATGCGCTCGCGCACCGCCGGGTCTTCCGATTCGCACGCCCGGCGGACGGCCTGGTAGATGGTCTCATGGGCGCTCTCGTACCAGCGCTCGGGGTCGCGGATGCTGAGCAGGACCGGAGCGTCCGGAAACGCCGTGGAGATCTCGCGCCAGAAGCGACAGCCGGGCCAGTCGACCAGGGAGCGGTAGCCGGAGAGCAGCTCGCTCCAATCCGTCGGCTCACCCAGGGAGGCCCGGTACCAGTCCCGCTCGGATCCGGGGTGCTGCATGACCTCCATCATGTGGTGGCAGGGACCGACGCCCAGGGCTTCGAGGGCGTGCTTCAGAGACAGGGTTCCGGTGCGGCCGAAGCCGGCGCCCATGAGCTCGATCGTCATGGCGGCGAGGATATCATGGCCGCGCGGCGCCGGCCACCGGCCCCGGCTCCCTCAGAACTGGAAGTAGATGAACTCGCCGCCGGCACCCGAGACCATCACGACCACGCCCACCAGCAGCCCGAAGGCGACTGCCTCGAGGAGGGCCCGCGCGGGTCGCTCCGCGAACCACGCCTGGAGCCCGCTGCTGCGGGGGCGCGCCCAGCGTTCGGCGAGATGGAGCAGCGCCGAGACCGCGACGGCGCCGGTGGCGAAGCGCGGCCAGCCGGGGAGGTCCCCGGGAGAGAAGAGTCCCTGGAGGTAGGCGCCCGCGGCAGCGAGGTCCGGCGCCCGGAAGAACACCCAGGCCACCAGCACCGCGTGGAACGTCACGGCGATGCGCGGTGCGTCGCGCCAGGTCAGCGGACGTTCGCCGTCCCCCCGCCGGCCGAGCATTCGGTGGAGCACGAGCAACGCGCCGTGCACCGCTCCCCAGACCAGGAACGTCCACGCCGCTCCGTGCCAGAGCCCCCCGAGCAGCATCGTCAGCAGCAGGTTCCGCAGCGTGCGCGCGCCGTCCCCGGCGGTTGCCGCCCAGGGGCACGTAGAGGTAGTCCCGCAGCCAGGTGGAGAGCGTGATGTGCCAGCGCTGCCAGAACTCCTGGGGCGAACGGGAGAGGTAGGGCTCGCGGAAGTTCAGCGGGAGCTCGAAGCCGATCAGCAGCGCCGACGCCCCGAGCCATGTCGGTGTAGCCCGAGAAGTCGAAGTAGATCTGGAACGCGAAGGCGTAGAGGGCCACCCAGTGGAAGCGCGCGTTCGCGACGCCCGGCGCGCCGAAGACGTCGTCGACGAAGGGCGCCAGCAGGAAGTCCGCGAAGTATCGCCTTCTTTCGCGATTCCCGCGAAGAGCAGCCAGAGCCCGCGCCGGACGCGCGCGGCGTTGGGGCGGGCGCCCCGCGCGAGCTGGGGCAGCAGCTCGTGCCCGCGCACGATGGGCCCGGCGACGAGCTGGGGAAAGAAGGCGACGAAGAGCGCGTAGTGCGCGAGGCCCTCGACTCGCGGCCCGTCGCCCCGGTAGGTGTCCACGGCCAGGGAGACGATCTGAAAGCTGTAGAACGAGATGCCGAGGGGGAGCAGGATCTCGGGAATGGGGAGGTCGAGCCGCAGGGCGTGCAGCAGCGGCAGCAGGCTCTCGACGACGAAGGCCGCGTACTTGAAGAAGACCAGGAGCCCCAGGGTGAACGCGATCGAGGCGGTCAGCAGGAGCCGGCGCCGGCCCGGGTCGGTGCTCGCGTCGATGGCACGGAGGAAGGCGTAGCTCACCCCGATGTCGGCGAGGAGCAGCGGCAGGTAGGCGGGGATCCAGAGCCCGTAGAAGACGAGGCTGGCGGCGAGCAGCACGGCGTTCGCCGCCCGGACGCGCTGCGCCCCCACCGCGTACAGCACCAGCAGCAGGACCAGCAGGAAGAGGGCGAACTGGACCGTGACGAAGAGCATCAGCGGACGGCGGGCGCGGGGCCGCGCAGGACGTCTCGAACGACCGGTGCCAGCGCGTCGGCGAGCCGGGCGGGGCCGTCGGGGGTGGCGTCGTCGGCGGGGGGCGCCGGACGGGCGGCGGACGGGGGCGGGGGCGCCTGACTTGGATAGGCCAGGTGGCCGGGCGCGTCGCGGAACGCTTCACCCGGCAGCAGGTCGTGGAAGTCCGCGAAGCTACCGCCGTGCGCCCGGACGGCCGCCTCGATGGTGGCGATCGTCCGCGCGAGCCCGGTCCGGTCCAGCAGCCCTCGGGACTCGAGATACGTCACCTCGAGGGGTGCGACGTAGACGAGCACCCGGGCGCCGGCGCGCCGGAACCGGTCGATGCAGGCGCCCAACACCCGCAGCACCGGGTGGTCCGCCGGCAGGCCCGCCAGCGTCACGTCGTAGTGCTCGCGCACGCCTTCCTCGCGGTAGTGGCGGATCTCGGGATCCGTGAAGAGGCGCGCGAGGGTCCGAGCGTCGGCGGCGGCACGGAACCGCCGCTCCGGCGTGCTCTCGTCGCGGCGATCGCCGCTCGCGTCCACCGCTCCCTGGAGCCAGGCCTCGAAGCGGTCCCGGGCACGTCCCACCTGGGTCTGGCGCAGGGTCAGCCAGGTCCAGGGGTCGTAGCCGCCGGCCTGCACGAGGCCCACGTAGAAGAGCAGGCGGTCGGTGGTGAGCCCGATCCAATCGAGTGGCATCCGCAGGGCCTCGAGGAGGCGCGCCGGTGCGATCCACCCGGCGAGCTGCGGGCGCGAATAGGCGCCCTGCCAGGCGCGGGAGAAATGGTCGAGGTTGAGCGCCACGACGACGAGATCGGGTCGCGCCGCGGCGATCCGGTCGGCGAGGAAGTAGTAGTCGAAGGGGCCGGATCCCGACATGCCGAGGGACGCGACGTGGGCGTCCAGGCGCTCCTGCAGTCGGGCGGGGACCGTACGACCCTCGGGATAGCTGACCAGGGCCGAGTCGCCGAGCATCGCCACCGTCGGCCGCCCCGGGCGTCGGGCCTCGGCGAGCGCGGGCAGGCGCTTTGCCATCATGCGCGAGTAGTCGAAGACCAGCGTAGGCCGGCCGAGCCGGGCGCCCCGCAGCCAGTGGAAGCTTCCCGCCACCACGGCCGCCCCGGTGCCCGCGAAGCAGCCCGCGAGGGCGAGGACCCAGAGGACCCGGCGGAGTCCCGACGTGGCGTCGCGCTGCATGCGAAGGACTCTGCCGCAGAATCCGGCGCTTGGCGCGGGCGGTGCCGGCCCGGGATCAATCCCGACGGGCGGTCCGCCGATGAGTCCGGGGCGGACCCGATCCGCCGGGAGGAGACCGCCATGTCGAGCGCTCAGCCGCCTGCGCCCCTGCGCACCCTGCTCGGGTTCAAGGAGCCCGGCAAGAAGGGCCGGATCGTCGTGTGGGACACCGAGGAAGTGAGCCTCGGCCGCTCGCCCGAGAACGACGTGGTGATCGACGACTCGGACGCCTCTCGCCGTCATGCCCTCTTCCTGCGCACGGTGCAGGGGCACCAGGTGAAGGATCTCGGCACCTCGAACGGCACCCAGGTGAACGGCTCTCCGTTGGCGGGAGAGGTGCTGCTGCAGAACAAGGACGTGGTGAAGGTGGGCGAGGTGCAGATCACCTTCATCCAGACGCGCAAGGATCCCGGCAGCCTGGGCCTCGAGGTGGCGTACGCATCGCAGCTCAAGGGCTTCGGCGGCCGAGCGGCCGCGGTCGACCCGGGCGCCACGACGCTCGGGCTCTCCGACCCGGTCACCGGCCAGTTCGATGTCGGCGCCGTCGGCGACTTCGGCTACGCGCCCGACGGCAGCGCGGCAACGCCCGAGACGCGTGACCTCGATCTCGAGTTCAACGACTTCGTCCCCGGCGAATCGAAGCTGCCTTCGGCGGCGCCGGGAGGCGCCCTCTCCCTCCACCTCGAGCTGGAGGGCCTGACGCCGGATCTGCGACGGAGCCTGGAAGGGCTGCTCGGCAAGGTGATCGAGCTGCCGGCGCTGCGGGTGCGCATCAAGGGCGACTGAGGCGGGGCGGCGGGAGCCGCGGTCGGCGGTATGCTGTGGCGATGCCGCGCATGCGCTTCAACCACATGGAGCTGACGCTTCCCCCCGGCACCCTCGATCGCCGCTTCCGCGACGACGTCGCCCGCTTCTACGGCGAGCTCTTCGGCTGGACCCAGATGGACGTGGATCTGCTGGGACAGTCCTGCCTCTACCTGCAGGTGGACGACGGGCAGTTCCTGCTGCTGGCGGAGAGCCCGAAGCCCCTGTCGTCGCCGGGCTACGACCACCTGGGTCTGCTGCTCGAGGAGCGCGGCGAGGTGGACGCGCTCCTCGAGCGCTGCCAGAAGTTCCAGCAGCAGGACGATCGCGTGCAGCTCAAGCTCTACGACGACCTCGTCCAGGGGCCGGTGACCGTCCGCGCCTTCTACGTGCGGTACCTGCTTCCCCTGTACTTCGACGTGCAGTGCATGGAGTGGCAGCCGGGGAGCGCGCCCGCGAGGAAGTGGAGCTACTCTTGACGCCGTGTCCGCAGCCTTCTCGGACGCCCCGGCCGCGATCGTCACCATCGTTCATACCAGCTTCCTGGCGGTGGAGAGCCTCACCGCGTTGTTCGCCGAGCTGGGGCCCGACGTGGCCCTCGGGCATCGCGTGGAGGACGGCCTGCTGGCGGAGGTGATGGCCGCGGGTGGCGTGACGGCGAACGTCCGGACACGTCTCCTCGGGCTCTTCTGCGGGTCCGCCGACGCCGGCTGCGACGTCGTCCTCAGCCAGTGCTCCTCGGTGGGGGACGTGGCCGAAGAGGCGGCGCGGGAGCTGGGTGTGCCCGTCCTGCGGATCGACGAGCCGATGGCCGAGCAGGCCTGCCGGATCGGCGGCCGCATCGGAATCGTCGCCACCCTCGCGACGACCCTGGACCCGACCCGCCGGCTGCTGGAGGCGACCGCCGCGCGGCTCTCGGCCCGGGTCGAGCTGGAAGAACGCCTCGTCGAGGGAGCCTTCGCCCGGCTCGAGGCGGGCGAGCGAGCGGAGCACGACCGCCAGGTGCTCGCCGCGGTGCGAAAGCTCGAGGACGACGTCGACGTGGTGGTCTGCGCCCAGGGCAGCATGGCGGCGATCCTGCCGCGCCTCGGAGAGACGCGCGTTCCGGTCCTCACCAGTCCCCGGCTCGGTGTCGCGCACGCCGTGGACGTGGCGCGACGCCGGGCGCGGCGTCGCGCGGGCAGCGCGTGATCCTTCCGGGTGTCGCGTCCGGGTGTCGTACCCCGTCCGGGTCGGCGGTCGCTCAGGCGAAGAGGCCGGCGGCGTCGGCCAGCAGCTTCACGCCCACCACCAGCAGCATCGCGTAGGCGATGCGATAGAAGGGCTCGTCGTCGACCCGGTCGTGGAGGTAGCGCCCGAGCCGGATGCCCACGGGCGCGGCCGGCGCCAGCACCAGTGCCGTCGCCAGGTTCTCGACCCGCAGCTGGCCGAGCCACGCGTAGGGTGCGAGCTTCACGTAGTTGAGCGCCGTGAAGACCAGCACCGTCGTTCCCACGTACACCGTGCGATCGAGGCGCTGGGGCAGCAGGTGGACCGACATGGGCGGGCCCCCTGCGTGGGCGACGGTGCTCGTGAAGCCGGCGAGACTGCCCCAGAGCCAGCCGCTCAGGGCGCCGCGTTCGCGCGGGGGAGCCTCGGTCCCGCCGCGTCGCCACAGTCCGAAGCCGTACTGCGATGCGAACGCCACGGCGATCACGCCCACGATGCCGCGGATCCAGCGCTCGTCCAGGGTGCCGAACGCGACGGCGCCCGCCCCGACCCCGATCAACGCGGACGGCAGCAGGGTCCGCACGTTCGGCGCGCTGTAGACCCCCCAGTAGGTGCGCAGCGCGAACAGGTCCATCAGGCACAAGACCGGCAGCAGGATGGCCGCCGCCCGGAAGAGCGGGACCACCAGCGCGATCAACGGGACTCCCACCAGGCCGAGCCCGCCGCCGAAGCCGCCCTTCGAGACGCCGACGATCAGCAACGCCGGGAAGGCGACGAGGTAGAAGAGCGGGTCCGAGATGGGGGCCCACCCCCAGGCTTCGCTCATCGTCAGGCGCCGGCCGCCGCCGTGCTCAGGCCGGGAGCCGGGTGCTCGCGCGGCTCCCGAACTCGGCCTTCCAGCGGACGACGTTCGCGTGGCCCGTCTCCACCTCGAAGCCGCCGAAGTCCAGGAAGCCCAGAGCCGCCCACAAGGTGCAGTCGGCGATGCTCAC
>CAWGJT010000011.1:0-156038 GCA_963822965.1 uncultured delta proteobacterium | reverse complement strand
GAGCGGGCCGAAGTTGGCGCAGGCCCGGAAGTCGGCGCCCTCGGGATCCGCCGTGCCCAGGTTGGCCCAGGCGCTGGGCCGGAAGATGTCCTCCTCGGCCACGTTGTGCATGTGGACCGGGATCCGCAGGATCGAGGCCAGGCTGATCAGGTCCGCACCGATGTGGCCGTAGCTGATCGCGCCGTGGTTGGCGGCCCAGTTGGCCATCACCGTGTAGACGTCGCGGAAGACGCCCTCGCCCGTGGTCCGCGGCACGAACCAGTGGGTGGGCCAGGTGGGGTCCGTCCGCTGGTCCAGGATGTCGTGGACCTCCTTGGGCAGGTCCACGGTCCAGCCCTCGGCGATCTGGAGCACGGGCCCCGCCCCGCTGACGAGGTTGAGGCGGGCCATGGTGACGGGCATTCCGCCCTTGGTCACGAACTGGCTGGAGAAGCCGCCGCCGCGGAAGTAGCCGCGGTTGGCCGGGTACCAGGTGGTGGCCGCGAGGGCCGCCTCCACGTCGCCGTCGGTGATCTCCCAGAACGGCTTCATGGCCGGGTTGCCGTCGGCGTCCGTCATCGCGCCGGTGGCGTCCAGGGTGGCCGCGCCGGAGTTGATGAGGTGGATGAAGCCGCCCGCGGCGGGGCCCTCGAGCCGGTGCCCGGTCACCCGCTCCACCGCGTCCGCGCTCCAGTACGTGCGGACGTCGGCGAAGATCTGGGCCCGGTTGGTCAGCAGGTAGGAGAGCAGCATCGTCGCGCCGTTGAGCGAGTCGTTCTCGGTCGCGAACATGTGCGGGGCGCGGATCCCGTTCCAGTCGAAGGTGGAGTTGAGGATCGCCTCCATGAAGTCGCCGTTGGGGGTGTGGTCGGTCCACGCCCGCTGGCCCTGGAAGCCGCCCAGGATCGCGTTGCGGCCCATCGCCTCCTCGCCGAAGCCCAGCTCGGCGAGCCTCGGGTTGCCCACCAGGAGGTCGCGCGCGATGAGGGTCATCTTGACCACGACCTCCCAGTCGCGGTCGAGCTCCTCGCGGGTCTTGGCCTTGTCGGCCGGGTTGCGGTCCGCGCCCTCGCGGCAGTTGGCCCTGGCCCAGGCGAGGCCCTTCTCGTACTCGACCGGGTCGTAGATCCCCTCCTCGAGCCGGCGGTAGATCTCGGACATGTCGACCGCCTCGACGCGCATGCCCAGGTACTTCTCGAAGAACGGCTGGTCCACGATGGAGCCGGCGATGCCCATCGAGACGCCGCCGAGGCTCAGGTACGACTTGCCGCGCAGGATCGCGGCGGCCATGCCGGCCCGGGCGAAGCGCAGGATCTTCGCCTGGACGTCGTCGGGGATCGTGCCGTCGCCGGCGTCCTGGACGTCGCGCCCGTAGATGCCGAACGCCGGCAGCCCCTTCTGGGTGTGGGCCGCGAGGACGGCGGCCAGGTACACCGCGCCCGGGCGCTCGGTGCCGTTGAAGCCCCAGACCGCCTTGGGGGTCAGCGGGTCCATGTCCATGGTCTCGGAGCCGTAGCACCAGCAGGGCGTGATGGTCAGCGAGACGCCGACGCCCTCCTTGCGGAACAGCTCGGCGACCTTGGCCGCCTCGTACACGCCGCCGATGTTGTGGTCCGGGACGACCACCTCGACCGGCGTGCCGTCCGGGTACCGCAGGTTGGCCCGGATGAGGTCCGCCGTCCGGAGCGCCATGTTCCGGGTCTGCTCCTCGAGCGACTCGCGAACGCCGTGCTGGCGACCGTCGACGGCGGGGCGGATGCCGATCCGGGGCCAGTCGCCGACGAAGCGGCCGGAGGTGTTGACGGTGGTCATGTGGTTCCCTCGTGCTCCTGGGACGCAGTCGATGTCCGGGACCTGCCCTGCCCTACTCGGGCATCACCACGCCGATGGTGAGCAGGATGTTGGCGTAGATGCGCTGCTCGCCCGTGGCGATCGCGAGCGCCGTGTCCGGGCCCCGGGCCATGTCGTAGAACTCGAAGCGGCCCAGCCGCTCCAGCTCCGTGTCCGGCAGGATCCGGCGGAAATCCGCGTAGATCGACGGCTCCGTGCCATCGTCGGGGCCCATCACGCAGGCCGACTCGACGGGGATCGCGTCCGCGATGACGTCGAGGACATCGGTGACGGTCAGCTGGCCGGGCGCGAGGTTGAGGAACACCCGGTAGGCATCGGGGTTGGAGCGCGTGGCCAGCGGGTAGTTGCCGTCCGCGATCAGCACCTGGGCGCCGTGACCGGCCTCGCCGAGCGCGGCGAGGATCTCCGGGTGAAGCAGGCGGGTCTTGAGCATCGGTGCCTCCTCTGAGTCCGTGGGTGGATCGCGCTCACCCAGCGGCTGCGGCTGCGGCGGGGCGCGGCGGTGCGCTGGATCGACGGATGATCAGCTCGAACGGGAGCACGACGGACTCGCCGCTGGGCTCGTGCTCGCCGGAGATGTGGCCGAGGAGGCGCTCGGCGGCGCGGTGCCCGATGTCGTAGGCGGGCTGGGCCGCACAGGTGAGGAACGGCTCGCTGACCCACTCCGCCGGCAGGTCGTCGAACGCGACCACGCTCATGTCATCGGGTACCCGCAGGCCCCGCTCGCGCAGCGCCCGGATCGCCCCGAAGGCGATGAAGTTGTTGGCGCAGAACATCGCCGTGGGCAGCGGCCCCGGGGCGTCGAGGACCTGCTGCGCCATCCGGTGACCGTCGGCCTGGTTGCTCTTGCCGAACATGTAGCCGCCAAACTGCACTCGCTCGTCGGAAGGACCAGCCCGGCCTCCTCCAGGGCTCGCCGGCAGCCCGCCACGCGGTCGACCGACGTCGAGATGGTCTCGCGGCCGGTCAGCACGGCGATGTCACGGTGGCCCAGCTCGAGGAGATGCCTTGTGAGCGCATGGGCGCCGGCCTCCGAGTCGCAGCGCACGCTGTCGACGGCGCCGACATCGATCCGGCGGTCCAGCACGACGACGGGAACGTGGTGGGCGCGGAGGAGCCGGAACGACTCGCCGGTGCTGCGCGTCGGGCACCAGGAGGACGCCGTCGATCTGGCGCTCGACCAGCATCAGGAGGTACTGCTCCTCCTCGGCCTCGGACTCGTCGGTGTTGCAGTACATGACCGAGAAGCCGTGCGCCATGGCCACGTCCTCGACGCCGCGGGCGATGGTGGTGAAGAACGGGTTGGAGATGTCCGAGACCACGAGGGCGATCGTCTTGGTGCGCTTCGACCGCAGCTGGCGGGCGAGGGCATTGGGCACGTAGCCCAGCTCCTCGATGGCGGCCTCCACGCGGGCGCGCGCCTCGGCGCTCGTGTAGCCGGTGCCGTTGATGACCCGCGAGACGGTCATCGAGGAGACTCCGGCTCGCCTGGCCACGTCGCTGATGGTGCTCATGGGGTCCCGCTCTGGATGGGGACGCCGGGGCCTGAGGGAGATCGGGGGCTGTCCGCGGTGCGGGCAGCCCCCTTGGTTGCGACCTGATCTCCCCCAAAACCGGACGGTCTACTGGTAGAGGACCGCCTGGATCTGGGGGTCGTCGATGTTGGACTTGTCGTACCAGTAGTAGCCGGTGTCGATGGTCTTCGGGAGCGTCTTGCCCGCGATGGCATCGAGCGCGGCGTCGACGCACTTGGCGCCGATGCCGACCGGGTTCTGGGTGATGGCGCCGTACTCGGTGCCGTCCTTGATGGCGTTGATCTGCTGCTCGCCGGAGTCGTAGCCGATGGCCATGATCTTGCCCTCGTTGCCGGTCTCCTTGAGCGCGTTGAGCACGCCCTTGATGGAGCCCTCGTTGGCGCCGAAGAAGCCCTTGAGGTCCGGGTTGGCGGTCATGATCGCCTTGGCCAGGTCAGCCGACTTCACCGGGTCGCCGGCGCCGTACTGGGTCGCGACGATCTGGATGTCCGGGTACTTCGCCTTGATCTCCTGCGTAAGCCGTCACGCCGGGTGATGCCGGTCTGGCTGGTCTGATCGTGGACGATGATCGCGACCTTGCCCGAGTCCGCCGATGGCCTCGGCCATCTTGTCGGCGGCCTCGCCGGCGGCGGCGATGTTGTCGGTGGCGACCGTGGTCACCGGGATGTCGCTGTCGACGCCGCTGTCGAAGCCGATGATCGGGATGTTCTTGGACTGCGCCTGCTCGAGAAGCGGCGTCGCCGCCTTGCTGTCGAGCGCGGCGAAGCAGATGGCCTGCGGGTTCTTGTCGATCGCGGTCTGCAGCATGGTGAGCTGCTTGTCGACCTCGGACTCGGAGGCCGGGCCCTCGTAGGTGATGGTGGCGCCCTTGGCGGCCGCCTCGTCGGTGGCGCCCTTCTGGACGGCCTGCCAGAACTGGTGCTGCGAGCCCTTGGACACGATGGCGATGTACGGGGTGCTTGCGCCGCCGGACGCCGCGGCGGACGATGCCCCACTGCTGCCGCAGGCTGCGAACACCATCGCGAGCGCCATGAGTGCCCCAGCGGGGCGGATCGCGCGGGTGAGCTTCATGCTCCTCCTCCGTGAGTTGATCTGACCTGGGTGCCGGAGCCGCCAAGAGGTCGGCCGACCGGCATGCGGTCCGGACGGTTGGGGGCCGGGACGGGCCCGTGGATCAGGCGCGCCGTCGCCGGCGCAGGACGTCCAGCCAGACAGCGCCGATGACCACGAGACCCGTGATCACCAGCTTCCACTGGTCAGGAACGCCGGTGATGGACAGGCCGATCGTCAGCGTGCTGATGATGAACGCGCCGATGATCGTGCCCACGATGCTGCCCTCGCCGCCGGACAGCGAGGTGCCGCCGATGACGGCAGCGGCGATGGCGTCGAGCTCGTACCCGAGGCCGACCGACGGCTGGGCCGAGGTCATGCGCGCGGCGATCAGGATGCCGGCCAGGCCGGAGAACAGGCCGCCGACGGCGTAGACGGCGATCTTCCAGCGGTCGACGTTGACGCCCGAGAGGCGAGTCGCCTCCTCGTTGGAGCCGAGAGCGAACGTGTAGCGGCCAAGCGTCGTCTTGGTCAGCACCAGCGACGCGATCACCGCGGCGCCGAACATGATGAACACCATGTTGGGGATGCCCAGGACGTACTTGCCCATGAACAGGTCGTAGAACTCGGGCGTGCCCTCGAAGTAGATCGGCTTCACATCGGACAGGACCTGGGCCAGGCCGCGGGTGACGTTGAGCATGCCCAGGGTGGCGATGAACGGCGGCAGCTTGGCCTTGGCCACCAGCACGCCGTTGGTCACGCCGACCAGGGCGCCGGCACCGAGGGCGGCGGGGATGCCCAGGACGAGCGGCAGGCCCCAGTTGGTGACCACGATGCCCATGCACACGGACGCGAACGTCATCGTGGTCCCCACGGACAGGTCGATGCCGCCGGTGATGATGATGAACGTCACGCCCATGGCCAGCACGCCGTTGACGGCGGTGGCGACCAGGACCGAGATGTAGTTCTCGGGCGTGCGGAACGGCTCCGAGATGATCGAGAAGAACGCGAGCAGGATGATGAGGCCACCCAGCGCGAGCACGCGCTGCAGCGAGTCCCCGCTGACCACGGACTGGATCCGCGACTTGCCGGCCCCGGTCGTCATCGCCATCGCTCAGGTGTCCTCGTGCGCTCGGTGGGTTGACGCATGGCGCGCATCACGCGGCTGCCACGGATTCGCGCTGGGTCGCGAGGGTCATGATCCGTTCCTGGGTGGCCTCGCCGGCCGCCAGCTCACCGGTGATCCGGCCCTCGCACATCACCAGGATCCGGTGGCTCATGCGCAGGATCTCGGGCAGCTCGGAGCTGATCATGATGATCGCCTTGCCCTGCCTGGCGAGGTCGTTGAGCAGGCGGTAGATCTCGCTCTTGGCACCCACGTCGATGCCGCGAGTCGGCTCGTCGAAGATGAGGATCTCGGTGTCGGCCGTGAGCCACTTGGCGATGACCACCTTCTGCTGGTTGCCACCGGACAGGTTCTTGGTCCGCTGGCTCACGCTGGGCGTCTTGATCGCGAGACTCTCCGACCTACTCCAGCGCGCCTTCCGCGTCCTGCCGAAGTTGATCCGGCCGAGCGCGCCGGTGAACTTGCGGAGGCTGGCCAGCACGGTGTTGGTCTCGACGTCCATGGCGAGCGCGAGTCCGTAGCGCTTGCGGTCCTCGGACAGGTAGCCGATCCCGTGACGGACCGCGTCGCTGGGCGTCCGAATCTCGACCGGCTCGCCGTGGATCAGGATCTCGCCCGACTCCGCGGGGGTCCGCTCCGAAGACGGCGCGCATGACCTCGGTGCGGCCGGCGCCGACCAGCCCCGCCACACCCAGGATCTCGCCCCGGTGGAGCTTGAAGCTGACGTCCCGGATCGCGCGTCCCCGGTTGAGGCCGCGGACCTCGAGCACCACCTCCGGGCTTGGGTTCTCGGGGAGCTCCGGCGCCTCCTCGAAGATCGTGCGGCCGACCATCATGCTGATGATCTGCTGGATGGTGGCGTCGGCCGTGAGCACCGTGTCGATGTACTTCCCGTCGCGCATCACCGTCACCCGGTCCGTGATGACCTTGAGCTCCTCGAGGCGATGCGAGATGTGGACGATCCCGTGGCCGCGCTCGCGCAGGATCCGGGTGATCCGGAACAGCTCGTCGATCTCCGTCTCGGTGAGCGCCGCCGTCGGCTCGTCCATGATCAGGACATCCGAGTTGAAGGAGAGCGCCTTCGCGATCTCCACCATCTGCTGCTGGGCGACGGCCAGACCGGAGACGCGGGCCCGCGGGTCGAGGCGGATGTGGAGCTCTTCGAACAGCTCCGAGGCCTTGCGGTTGAGCTGCTTCTCGTCCAACCAGAAGCCACGGCGCGGCTCGCGCCCGATGAAGATGTTCTGGGCCACCGAGAGGTGGCCCATCAGGTTGAGCTCCTGGTGGATGATCGAGATGCCCAGGTCCTGGGCGGCTCGCGGGTCGGGACGTCGACCTCGACGCCTTTGACCCTGATGATCCCGCCGTCCCGCTTGTAGATTCCCGCCAGGACCTTCATCAGCGTGGACTTGCCCGCCCCGTTCTCGCCGACGAGCGCGTGCACCTCGCCGGACCGGAGCTCGAACCGCGCACCATCGAGCGCGTGAACGCCGGGGAAGCTCTTGGAGATGTCCGTCATCTCGACCAGGAGATCGCCCATCGGCAGCTCCTCAGCGGGTCCGTGGTCAGAGCAGGTTGCGCGGCTTGCGTCCCGGGTCCGTTACCGGTAACACACGGGTACCATATCGCACCCGTCAACTGTCGCGCACGCCGATTCTGCGCCCGTCCCGCAACCGGTGCCCGCCCGTGAGGACCCCGGTGCGGGGTCAGTGCGCGGGTCGCAGCGGGCCCGGTGCGGGGTTCGGTGCGCGGGTCGGCCTCGCTGGTCCCGCACCCTGCTCGTGCCCAGGCCCCGGGCCGCCCTCCACCCGCCCGCTGATCAGCAGCCCTGATCGACGGCTGCCGCTCGCGTGATCCAGCAGGGCTTGGACGGCCGACTCCGGGTGGATATCGTTCGCAGGATCACGATCCCTGATATTCGTGCAGGGATCGCCCCAGAGATGCCTCGGGAAGCCGCAGATACCCGCGCCTGATCAGCAACAGTGATCAACAGCACGATGGGCCGCGAACGCCGGCGTCGGACGGTCCGGGAATGCCGGGGCTTCCGTCCGTCCCGGGTCCCCTGGGTCAGGGCCTGTGAATGAACTCGGCACCCAGCCGGTAGGCAGGCCGGAAGCTTGGCCAGCGAGGACACGAGTGGTGCGGCACGCTATGTCCATGTCGTATCGCCCCTTCGTAGAGCGCAGCGATGGGATCATCGTGATCCAGATGCCCGGGACGACCAGCGTGCTCGTTGAGGCGCTCAACGAATTCCCGTGAGCAGCCGCGCACCGCTCCGCGCCGTTCATAGCGGACTCTCGACCTACTGGATCGACGTGACTGTTGCCAACGTGCGATGGTGCCCGTGCCGCTGCCGTCGTGGCTCGCATCGTCGAAGATGCCGCTCGGCAGGAAGTCCGAGACGAGGACGTCGCTGGCCACGTCGGGCCCGCTGTTGCCGACGTCGATCCGGTAGCGGATCGGCTCGCCGTTCAGCACCAGCAGATCGCCCCCGGCTTCGGTCTTCACGACGGACAGATCGGCGGTCTCCTCGGGGAGCACGTCCGGGGGCACGAAGACCAGCTCGGTCACGACGAAGATCGAGGCGGGCTGCCAGACGTGGACGGCGCCCACGCCCCCGATGTCCGCCGCGCCGAAGAAAGCCGGGTCGGTGGACGACCCGGGACACGGGAAGCCCCCGTTGCAGCTGAGCAGGGTCGCCCCCTGGGTTCCGCCGGTGCCCGAGTAGATGGCCCCCGGGCAGCCATCGAACTCGTAGCCGCGGAAGCCGATGGCGCTGACGGGCGGGTTCACCGTCACGGCGAAGCCCATTCCGGCCAGCGGGCCGAAGTCCCGGGAGACGATGCCGGCGCCCGCCGCGATGTCGAGCGGCACGCCCGAGAGGCTCTCGAACAGGAAAGTGACACCGCCGGCGGTAAACTGATAGGTCAGCTCGCCGGCCGCCAGCGGCGCGCCGGTGAGCTCGTTCAGCGGTCGACCGGCCGCCGTGAGATCCACCGACACGCTTCCCGCAAAGGCCGGGTCCGGCGCCGGCTCGCAGACCTCGCGGGCGTGGCTCGGAAGGGCCGTGCAGAGCGCAATCAGAGCGGCGGCAAGGGACTCGGTGAGGATCGTGGCTCGACGCATCGGTACGCCCTCCGGTGACGCAGGTGACGTTCCGGATCATGCACGTCGGCGCGCGCCCCCTCCATCGCATGATCGGGGGAAGACCCTCGGGGCGCGCAAGGGCCCCGGGGCGCCCCGGCCTGCGGCTCCGCCGAAGCCGCCCACGCGAGCTCGAGGAACGGGGCGGCGCGGCCGCAGAGAGCAGCCCGGGCTTGGGGTTGATAGGCTCTCCGATTCCAGGGATCGGCCGGACCGGAGAAGCAATCGTGACGCAATCAGGTGGAGACCGAGGACCCGAGCCCGCCCACGCCGTGACGCTAGGCGTCTGGCGGCCCTCCACCGCCTCGATGCGGGGATGGACCTCCTCCCACCTGCTCGACTTCCTGGGTCCGGACGCCAAGGCCTTCGACGGGGCCCGCGCGGAGAGCCTGCTTCCGTTGGTCGACCCCGTCGACCGCGCGAGCGTCGCCCGGGAGCTGTCCCGGGCCCTGGCCGAGCCCTACGAGTTCGAGACCGACTTCCGGCTCTGCACCGGCGGGCTCTACGGCGACCGGGTTCACGTGGTGGGCTGCTCGACGGCGGCGGCGACCGGGATGCAGCTCGTGCTGTCCTTCTCGGCGCTGGGAATGCCCAAGCGCGCTCCGAACGAGATCGAGGCCATGTTCCAGCTGGTGCTGGACTCGATGCCGGTCCGGGTCTTCTGGAAGGGACTCGACAACAACTACCTGGGCTGCAACCACGCCTTCGCCCAGGACGCGGGCCTGGATGCACCGGCCGAGATCGTGGGGAAGAGCGACTACGATCTCTCCTGGGTCGAGCAGGCCGAGCTCTACCGCGGCGACGACCAGCGGGTGATGAAGAGCGGGGTCGCCAAGCTCAACTACGAGGAGCCTCAGTCCCACCCCGACGGCACGCGCAAGTGGCTGCGCACCAGCAAGGTGCCCCTGCGCGACGCCGACGGGCGCGTGAGTGGCGTGCTCGGCTGCTACGAGGACATCACCGACGCCAAGCAGACGGGTCAGGAGCTCGGACGCACCCAGAAGCTCGAGGCCATCGGGCGGCTGGCCGGCGGGATCGCCCACGACTTCAACAACATCCTGACGGTGCTCCTCGGCAACCTGGAGATCCTGCGCGGAGCCGCGAGTAGTCACGAGCGCGCCGAGGCTCTCGATGCCCTGTGGGAGTACGCAAACCGCGCGGCCACCCTGAACCGGCGCCTGCTGGCCTTCAGCCGCCAGGACCCGGTCGCTCCGCGGCGGCTGGAGCTCGGCGCGGTGGTACGCGGTGCGGAGCGGATGCTGCGTTCCCTCGTGGGTGAGGACGTCGGCCTCGATCTCGAGGTCGGGACCGAAACGACCTTCGTCCGGATGGACGCGAGCCAGCTCGAGCAGGTGCTGATGAACCTGGTGATGAACGCGCGCGACGCGGTCGCCGTGAACGGACGGATCACGGTCTCCACCGGCAGCGTCGACCTGACCGAGGCGGAGGCGCTGCTCCACGGCGGCCGGCCCGGGCCCCACGCCCGTCTCTCGGTGCAGGACACGGGGACGGGCATTCCGGACGACGTGGTCGACCAGATCTTCGACCCCTTCTTCACCACCAAGCCCGCCGGCCGTGGCACCGGCCTCGGCCTGTCGACGGTGCACGGCATCGTGTACCAGAGCGGCGGCCACGTGACCGTGATGTCGGCGGTGGGGGGCGGCACCACCATGACCGTGCTGCTGCCCCTGGCCGAGGACGCCTCCGAGGCGTCGGGGCCGGAAGCCCAGCGGGAGCCTCCCCTCTCGGGCACCGAGACGGTGCTGCTCTGCGACGACGACCCGGCCCTGCGCCGGGTGGTACGCCGAGCCCTCGAGGGTCACGGCTACACGGTCCTGGAGGCGGACCAGCCCCGGCACGCCCTGCGCCTGGCGGAGGGCCACGACGGCGGAATCCACCTGCTGCTCACCGACGTGATCATGCCCGACATGCGCGGTCCCGAGCTCGCCCAGGCCGTCGTCGCCCGACGACCCGAGATCCGAGTGCTCTACATGTCGGGCTACACGGCGGACGCCCTCGAGCGGCGCGCGGATCTCGGCGCGCAGGTGGACCTGCTGACGAAGCCCTTCACCGGCGTCGACGTGCTGCGCCGGGTGCGCAGCGCCCTCGATCGGATCACGACCCCCGGAAGCGATTGACGCAGCGGCCCCGGACCGCCTCTGCGGTCGACGAGGACGGTTCCCGGCTTCGCCTCACCCGATGGCCGCCTCTCGTGCCGAGCTGTCCGCGGTGTGCTCGACCCGCGCGAACGCCAGGTACAGGAGCGGCCCGAAGGATCCGAGAAACAGGGTCGCGACGACCCAGGGCCAGGGATTGCGCCCTGCCCTCCTGGCCTCCGGAATCAGCCAGCTCAGCACCAGGAGCAGGGCGATCACCAGGTCGGTGAACACCTGCCAGCCCGCGGGACTGTGGCGCTGGTAGTCGAAGATACCGACGTAGCCCACCTGCTGAAGGGCGTAGAGGGTCAGGAGGGTGAAGGGAACGAGGGTGATGAGTGCGAGGGTCCGTCTCGTGGCCATGGCTGTCTCCTTGTGGACGCGCGGCCCACAGGGTCGAGCCGGTCGGGGCTCCCCGCAATTACGTCGGAGGTCATCGACGTCATGATCCCCGTCGAACGGAGCGACGAGCTCCAGCCGAGACGCGGCAGCATTCAGCGAACGAGCGTCACGCCCGGAAGCCCTTCGAAGCCCCGCCTTGCGGTCGCCTCTGTCAACCCAGCCGCAGGGGCAACGATCGAAGCCGGCGCCCCGTCGCGGCGAAGACCGCGTTGGCGACCGCCGGGGCGATCGGCGGTGTGCCCGGCTCTCCGACGCCGCTCGGAGGTCGTTCGCTCTCGAGGATGACGACGTCGATCTCCGGCGCATCGGCCATGGGAAGCATGCGGTAGTCGTGGAAGTTGCTCTGCACGGCGGCGCCGTCGACGAAGTCGATTTCCCCGAACAGCGCGGCGGTGAGGCCGAAGACGATCCCGCTCTCCATCTGCGCGGCGACGACGTCCGGGTTCACCGCCAGCCCGCAGTCCACCACGCAGGTGACCCGCTCGACGTCGATGCGGTCGCCGTTCACCCGCACCTCGGCGACTTCTCCGACGACGGTCCCGAAGGACTCGTGCACGGCAATGCCCTGGTAGCGACCGGCCGGTGCCGCGTTCCAGCCGGAACGCTCGACCAGAGCGTCGAGGACCGCGAGGTGCCGCGGGTGCTCGCCCAGCAGGCTGCGACGGAACCGGGCCGGGTCCGCCTTCGCCGCGTGGGCGAGCTCGTCGATGAAGCTCTCCACGACGAAGCCGTTGTGGGAA
Source organism: uncultured delta proteobacterium (assembly GCA_963822965.1). Taxonomy (GTDB): domain Bacteria; phylum Myxococcota_A; class UBA9160; order UBA9160; family UBA4427; genus JAJDAN01. Next base: position 144,055 of record CAWGJT010000011.1, on the reverse strand, counting down.
TGCCCGACCGAGCGCCAGATGCCGACGGGGATTCCCGGGTCCCAGGCGACCCCGCCGACCGAGAGGTTGGGGATCGCATAGGGCACGTCGCCCGCCCCCTCGAATCCGATCCGGGGCCCGATCCATCCGGGCAGACGCCGCGCGACACCGGAGATGATGGAGACGCCCACCCCTCGTATTGCCTGGGGCACCGCGGGCCAGGCCGCCGCGCTCATGTTCGGGAGGAGGCTCGGGGTCGCCAGGCGGTGCTCCCAGGCCTCGGGAGAGCCGTCGGCATCCAGGCACGCGCGCAGGCGGTGCAGGCTCGCCGGGCGGTAGAAGTCGCGCGCCATGTCGTCCTCGCGGGACCAGACGAGTCGTACGGGCTCACCGGTGTGCTTCGCGATCTGCGCGGCTTCCTGCGCCATGTCGGTCTGGAATCGCCGGCCGAAGCCGCCCCCCAGCAGCTGGTTGTGGACGACCACGTCTTCCCGCGCGAGCGAGAGCTCGTGGGCCACGACGTCACGAACCCCGTCGGGAGCCTGCGTTCCCAGGTAGACGTCACAACCGCCGGGGTGCGGCGCGACGGTGCAGTTCATCGGCTCCATCGTGGCGTGCGCGAGATAGGGCAGCGAGTACTCCGCCTCGAGCGTCGCGTTCGCTCCTGCGAGAACGGCCTCCGCTCGACCCTCGTCGCGCGCCGATTCCAGATCCCCGTCGTCGAGCGCCGCGGCCAGGCCGGCACGGATGTGCTCATTGTCGACGCCCCTGCTCTCTCCCGCATCCCACACGACCTCGAGCTTGCTCGCGGCGGAACGCGCACTCCAGTACGAGTCGGCGACGATCGCCACGCCGGCCTCCAGCCCGAAGACGTCCTCCACGCCGGGCTGCGCCCGGCACCCGGAGTCGTCGAACGAGACGAGGCGCCCCCGGACGTGGGGGCAGTGGACGACGACCGCGGTGCGCATGCCCGGCAGGCGCACGTCGATGCCGTATCGCGCGCGCCCGGTCGACTTGACGTGCCCGTCGACCCGGGGCTGCACCCTGCCGATGAAGCGCCACTCGTTGCGTGGCGTCAGCCGGACTTCGTCGGGTACAGGAAGAGCGGAGGCCGCCTCGGCGACCTCGCCGAAGCCGAGCTCGCGACCCTGGCTTCTCAACCTGCCGTCCGCGACTTCGACGTCTGCGGCGTCGATGCCCCAACGCCTGGCCGCGGCCGATCGGAGCATCTCGCGCGCTCGGGCCCCGGTCTCCCGCATGGGCTCCCACATCCCGACCAGGCTGCTGCTCCCGCCGGTCGACTGCATTCCGTACGCCGCGTCGACCGGGGCCGCCTCGACCTCGATGAGGCGGGGATCGGTGCGCAGCTCTTCGCCGATCAGGGTGGCGAAGGCGGTGTAGGTTCCCTGGCCCATCTCCGCCTCGTTCGCGCGGACGAGGATGCGGCCGTCCGGGGTGATCGCGAGGAATGCGTCGAAGCCGTGTACCGAGGGCATCCCCGCCCACGCGGAGCCGGACGACCTCCCGCCGCATCCGAGCAGGAGCGAGCCCGCCGCGACTCCGCTCGCCTGGAGAAAGGCTCGCCGGCTCAGTCCGTTCACGACCGGGCTTCCTCGTCCATCGCAGCGTCGGAGGAGAGCGCCGCGGCTCGATGGATCGCCTTCCGGATCCGTCCGTAGGTTCCACACCGGCAGATGTTGGTCATCGCGCGGTCGATGTCGGCGTCGCTGGGCGTCGGGTTCTCGGAGAGCAGGGCCGAGGCCGCCATGACCTGGCCGCTCTGGCAGTAGCCGCACTGGGGGACGTTCTGCTCGGACCAGGCCTGCTGGACGGGGTGCGTCCCGTCCGGCGACAGTCCCTCGATGGTGGTGACCGAGCGGTCGGCGACGGCGGACAGGGGCAGGACACAGGTCCGCGTCGCCCGACCGTCGACGTGCACGGTGCAGGCGCCACAAAGCCCGATGCCGCAGCCGAACTTCGTTCCCGAGAGCCCCAGGGAATCGCGCAACACCCAGAGCAGCGGCGTGCTCGGGTCCACGTCCAGGTCCTGCACCTCGCCGTTGAGCGTGAATCGGGTCATCGAGCCCCTCCCTGTCGTCCCCGAACCCCGTGGTCGACCGCCTTCCGGCTCCGCCGCGATGAGGAGGCGGGCGTCCTTCTCCCCGGTCTCCGGGCTATCCGCGAAAGTGCTGCGGCCCGATGAAGAGCTCGCGCAGGATCGGAAGCGCCCACCGAGAACCGAGAATCTCGGCAGCCCGGGCGATGGGACAGAGCTGCGGATGGCCAAGGGCTTCCATCGAGTCGGCAAGCTATCATGTAGCTCCCAAAAGAGAAGCCTATACTTCCGAATCGAAAGCCTACGCGGCCGATCGGAGCCCGGGTGCCGGCATGGGCTGGCCGACTATCCTCCGCCGCCACTTCCACATGAGCAGCCGGGGGACGATTCCGTGACCGACGCACCCTCCTATACGCCCCCGAAGGTCTGGAAATGGGACGCCGAGAGCGGTGGGCGCTTCGCCAAGATCAATCGCCCGATCGCGGGACCCACCCACGAGAAGGAGCTGCCGGTCGGCGAGCACCCGCTGCAGCTCTATTCCCTGGCGACGCCCAACGGCGTGAAGGTCACGGTGCTCCTGGAGGAGCTGCTGGCCCTCGGCAAGGCCGCCGAGTACGACGCCTGGCTGGTCAACATCGGCGAGGGCGAGCAGTTCGGAAGCGGCTTCGTCGGCGATCAACCCCAACTCCAAGATCCCGGCCCTGCTCGATCGCGGCACCTCGCCCCCGACCCGCGTGTTCGAGTCCGGAGCGATCCTGGTCTACCTGGCCGAGAAGTTCGACGCGTTCCTTCCCCACGACCCGTCCCCGCGAGCGGAGTGCATGTCCTGGCTCTTCTGGCAGATGGGCAGCGCCCCGTACCTGGGAGGCGGCTTCGGCCACTTCTACGCCTACGCGCCCGAGAAGCTCGAGTATCCGATCAACCGCTTCGCGATGGAGGTGAAGCGTCAGCTCGACGTGCTCGACCGCAACCTCGCCGAGCGAAGCTTCCTCGCGCGGCGACGAGTACACGATCGCCGACATGGCCACCTTCCCGTGGTACGGCGCCCTGGTGCAGGGCAAGCTCTACGAGGCGGGGGAGTTCCTCGACGTGACCTCGTACGCGCACGTCGTGCGATGGGCGTCGGAGATCCAGGAGCGGCCCGCGGTGCGGCGGGGCCAGCGCGTCAACAAGGCCTGGGGCCCCGAAGAGCTGCGCGTGCCGGAGCGCCACAGCGCCAGCGATCTCGACTGACGAATCCGATCCGGCCGGGGACCGCGTCCCTCGACCTCGGCCTCCACGGGCTTCGGGCGGGGCTCAGCGTGCCAGCGTGCGGCGCCTCACGCCGAAGACCAGGAAGCCGGCGGCGAAGAGCATCACCGCGCCGGGCTCGGGGACCACGGCCGTCACGGTACCACCGCGAACGTCCGCGATGGGCAACGGGATGCCGAACGGCGCGACCAGCAACGCGTCGGCCAGCTCCAACGAGGTCGTTCCTTCCCCGATGGCTCGCAGCTCGAAGCTCGCGAGCACACCGTTCGAGGACGTGCCGGCCGGGTCGGTGGAGACCACCGCGAAGCGGATCCCGCCGAGCTCGACGCTCTCCTCGAGCTCCACGACGGTGGGCGGCAGCAGTCCGCCGTCCCCGGCACCCAGGGCCTCGAGGATCGAGGCGTCGAAGCCCAGCGCTGCCTGATACGCCTGCACCTGCTCGCCCGCGAGGTCGCTCAGGACCAGGTCGACCGCGAAGGTGGCACCGACCGCCAGCTCCAGGCTCGATTGAATGCCCGCCGTGGACGGGTCGAGATCGAGCGACAGGACCGGCATCCCCCAGACGGGGGCCGCAAGAAGGGTTGACACCAGAACCTGAGCGGCGAGAGCGATCCGGGAAGGGGTCATGGTGCCATCATCTCAGAAATCGCCATCCCGTGACAAGCTCCTTGAATCGAGGGCGGCTTCCGGTCAAGCTATGGCCCGAGCCGGCGAGCCACCCCCTCTCGCTTCCGAGCTGTCGGGGAAGACTCCCCGCCGGAGGACGCGCATGGATCGGGTGCCTTCCTGCCGCTCGCGCTTCGCGATCGGGCTGATCCTGCTCTACGCGCTCGGATGTTCGATCCCCGCCGAGCGGGCGGACGTGAACTACGACGGCTACGTCGACATCCTCGACGTGACGTTGATCGCGACCTGCATGGGGATGGGTGCCGACGCCGACACCGACTCGCGTTGCCAACGCGCTGACGTCGATCACAGCGGCAGCGTCGACGCCGACGACTTCGACCTCGTCTACGAGCACTACGGAGAGGTCCTCTTCGAGCCGGGAACCCCGGCCTACGACGTCGACGACGCCGCGCTCGGCGGAGACGGAACGGTCTACGTCCTCTCGGCGCAGACGAGCCGGATCCTGCGCTTCTCGCCTGCGGCGCGGCGGGAGCTGAAGCCCATCGCGATCGGGTCGAACGCGCGCTACATCGCGGTCGACGCCGAGACCGAGACCCTCTACGTCGCCTATGGCGACGGCAGCCTGACCCGGATCGACGCCGCCGTTCCCGTCGCCGAGACCGGGTTCGCGACGGCGCGATCGACGCCCGCCGGCATGAAGATGATGGGCGACTACCTCTTCGTCGCCACCGTCGACGCCTACCACGAAACCTTCCGGCGGGACGGGCGGGTCGCGGGCAGCGTTCGCGCCAGGTCGGGAAGCTCGCGGGACTACGCGTTCAGCCCGTCGAGCGGTCGCTACTACTACTTTCGCGACGGTATCGGTCCGAACGACATCCAGTCGTTCGCGCTCGATCCCTCGACCGGTGCGATCTCGAGCGAGATCGAGAGCCCCTATCACGGCGCCTATGTCATCGACGCCGCCCATCCGGGTCTCGCGCGACGGCGGGCTCGTGATGCTGGGGTCCGGCAACCTCTACGCCGGGTCCGACCTCACGCTCGTGGATTCGATCGGGCTGGAGCCCCTCGACGCGGCCTGGCTGCCGGGCGGCGAGCTGCTCACGTTGCGGTCCGAGCGGGGCGCCGCCCGACTCGAGCACTGGGACGCCGATCACCTTCTCTACAACGTCCAGGAGCTCCCGGGACGACCGCTCCGCGTGCTCGCGGGCGCGGCCGGGATCGTGGTGGTGACCGAGATCGAGGACGTGCTCCACTTCCATCTCTATCGGCCGACCGACGACGGCGACGGGGATGGCGTCCCCACCGCCGCCGACGGCTTCCCCCTCGATCCGGCGGCCTCGCTGGACTCCGACGGCGACGGCGCCCCGGACGCCTGGAACGAGGGCTACGACGAGGCCGACAGCACGACCGGACTCACGCTCGACGCCTTCCCGTTCGACTCGATGTGCCAGCTCCCGGAGCACGGCCTTCCGGACGACCCCACGGCGTGCGACGTCGCGGGGCGCGTCCCGGAGTACGTGCCGGACCGGATCGAGATCGACGGGGACGGCGTGGTCTACCTGCTGAGTCGCACGAACGATCGGATCTTCCGCTGGTCGGCCCCGGAAGAGGGCGACCTCGACCCGATCCCCACCGCAGACGGGATCGTGCAGATCGCCTGGTCCGACTCCAACGCCCGTCTCTACACCGCGTACGCGAGCGGACAGATCCGCCGGATCGACCCGCAGGACCCGAGGCTCGCGGAGACGCGGTTCGCCGTGACGCCCCAGGGCAATCTGGGCCTCCAGAGCGTGGGTCCGTTCGTCTTCGCGATCGATCCCAGCGGCTCCTGGAACACCCACTACACCTTCTCGCCCGAGGGCACCCAGATCTCGGCCGTCGACTGGAACGAGTACTCGCGAGAGCTCGCCTGGAGTCCCGCCAACGGACGGATGTACTACTTCCGGGACGGCACGTCCCCGAACGACCTCCAGTGGGAGGAGATCGATGCGGCCTTCGGCGTCATCGGTTCCGGTGCGGACAGCCCCTATCACGGCGACTTCGCCATTCGTCCGCCCATTCGGGTCTCGCCGGACGGGGCGTACGTGGTCCTGGGCTCGGGTGACGTCTACGATGCGATCGATCTGCAGGTCGTGGGGACCCTCGGCGTGCCCTTCGACGCGGGGCAGTGGCTCGCCGACGGCAGCGGCAGCCTGGTCACGCTTCGCGCCGACTCCGGCGGCGGAACGCGCCTGGAGCAGTGGAACAGCGCGCGCCAGCTCGAGAACGTGCAGCTCTTCGAAGGCACCCCGCTGCGCGTCCTGCCCTACGGCGCCCGCTTCGTCGTCGTGACCCGCGTCGACGGCAGGCCCGCCTTCTTCGTCTACGCGCCCACGGACGACGGCGATGGCGACGGTGTGCCGTTTGCCGACGACGCGTTCCCCCTCGACCCCGCCGCCTCGCTCGACGCGGATGGAGACGGGGCCCCCGATGCCTGGAATCCGGGCCACCAGGCAGAAGACAGCACCACCGGCCTCGTGCTCGACGAGTTCCCGGAGGACTCCGCCTGCCAGCTGGCCGAGCACGCGCTCCCCGGCGACCCCACGACCTGCGACGTCGCCGGTCGGATGCAGGCGCACTACGGCTGGGGCGACGTCGACGTCGACGAGAACGGGATCGTGTACCTGCTCAATCCCATGGTACGACCGGATCTTCCGTTGGTCCCTCCGGGACGGCCGGGATCTGAACCCGATCCCGATCGCACCGGGCGCACGCCAGATGGTCTACTCGCCGACCCGCCAGCGGCTCTTCGTATCCCACGCCGTCGATACCATCGCCGAGATCGACGTCACCGCGGCGCTGCCTTCGGAGACGTTCTTCGCGGCCGGGATCCGAGAGAATCGCGAGCTCGAGGTGGCCGGCGAATACCTGCTGGCGCTGGGCGTCTACGCGCGCGACCCGGTCTACTACAGCGTGGATGCGGGCGGGACGACGGTCTCGAGCCTTCGCTCTGTACGGGGCGGGCGGTCTGGAGTGGAGCCCGGCCACCGAACGCATGTACTACGCCTCCGGCACGACGACGTTGGGATCGATCCGGGTCGACACGACGACCGGAGAGTTCCTCCCCTCCACCAACACCAGCCGATACCTGGCGAGCGTGGCGTCCGATCCGCGCCGCGTGTCGCCCGACGGCGCCCGCATCCTCGTCGGGTCCGGCGACGTTTTCGATGCGGCCACCTTCGACCTCGTCGGCTCGCTGCCCACCGCGGTGACGGATGCCGTGTGGCTCGAGGACGGCATCGCTCGTGACGTTGCGCGGCTCGCCTCCAGCATCCTCGAGCAGTGGGACGCGGACCTGCGGCTCGTGAACACGCGGAGCTTCGAAGGCAGTCCGTGGCGCCTGCTCCTCGACGGCGACGAGGTGGCCGTTCTCACCACGACCCTCGGAAGGCCCGTCTTTGCGAGCTACGTGCCCACGGACGATGGGGACGGCGACGGCGTGCCGGCCCGCGAGGATGCCTTCCCGCTGGACGTGGCGGCATCCCTGGACTCGGACGGCGACGGCTCCCCCGACGCCTGGAACGACGGCTACGGCCAGGCCGACAGCACGACGGGCCTCACGATCGACGCCTTTCCGTACGACTCGGCGTGCCAGCTTCCCGAGCACGCACGGGCAGACGATCCGGACACCTGCGACATCGCGAACGGCGTCCCGGCGTACACCCCGGACCGGATCGAGATCGACGACGACGGGGTCGTCTATCTGCTGAGCTCCGAGAACGAGAAGATCTTCCGTTGGTCGCTGGTCGAGGACTATCACCTGAACCCGATCGCCGTGGGACCGGGAGTGGTCGAGATCGCCTACTCCCCGGTGAACGGCCGTCTCTACACGGCCTACGACCGCGCTGGCATCCGGCAGATCGATCCCGCGGACCCGTCCCTCGCCGAGCAGCCCTTCGCCGCGTCGGGCCAGACGCTCGCGCTCCAGACGGTCGGAGCCTACGTGTTCGCGGTCGTGCCGGGCAACGTGCAGCGCACCTTCGCACCGGATGGAACGCCCGCCTACTCGAGCTACTCGATCTCCGCGTCGAAGGAGATCACCTGGAGCGCCGCGAACTCCCGCATCTACTACGTCCCCGACTCGTATACTCCACGGCAGATCTACGCGCGACAGATCGATGCGTCGACGGGCAGCCTCGGCGGCTACTACCAGACGCCCTATGGCTCTTCAAACGCGCTGCACGGCCCGGTTCGCGTCTCGCCGGATGGGGCCCGGATGGTCGAGGGCTCGGGGCACGTCTACGACGCGATCAGCATGCAGCCCCTGCAGACGCTGCCGATCGACTTCGACGCGGCCCAGTGGCTGGACGACGGAAGCGGCGCGCTCGTGACCCTGCGCGGCGACGGCGCGGGAGGCAGCGTCCTCGAGCAGTGGGGCCCGGACCTGAGGCTCGAGAACGTCCAGGACTTCCCGGGCGACCCCCTGCGCCTGCTGCTCTTCGGAGACGAGGTCGCGGTGGTCACCGAGGTCGGCGGGCAGCCGGCCTTCGCTTCCTACACCCGCAGCGACGACGGGGACGCCGACGGCGTGCCGAACGACGAGGACGCCTTCCCGTTCGACCCGGCAGCGGCCCTCGACTCGGACGGCGACGGCTACCCGGACGCCTGGAACGACGGTCGTGACGAGAGCGACAGCACCACCGGGCTCACGCTCGATGCCTTCCCCTTCGACGTGGAGTGCCAGCTGCCCGAGCATGCGCGCCCCGGCGACCCGGCGGCCTGCGACTACGTCCACGGCGTCCCCGCCTACACGCCGGTCGACACCGAGATCGACGAAGACGGCGTCCTCTACTTCCTCAGTGGGGAGAACGAACGCGTCGACCGCTGGTCGCTGGTCGAGGGCTACTACCTGAAGCCGATCCACATCGGGCCCGCTGCCCGGCAGATCGCCTGGTCGTCGGAGAACGGTCGCCTCTACGTCTCGTACCAGAGCGGAACGATCCACCAGATCGACGTCTCGAACCCGGCGCTGGCCGAGCAGGACTTCGCATCGACCCCCGATTACAGCATGTCCCTGCAGGCCGCCGGTCGCTTCCTGGTCTCCATCGATCGACGGAGCCACAACGTCTTCGCGCCGGACGGCACCCCGGTCTCCTCGGTGCCCCGATATCCGTACTCTTTCCACATCGCGTGGAGCGAGGCGAATGCGCGCATCTACTACTTCCGCGACGGCAGCTCGCCGAACGATCTCTACTGGGAGCAGATCGATCCGGTGACGGGCGCGATCGGCGACGCCATGGAGACCCCCTATCATGGGGATTACGTGATCCGACCCCCGATCCGGGTCTCGCCGGACGGGGCGCGGGTGATCCTCGGCTCGGGCGACGTGTACGACGCGCTCAGCCTCGAGATCCTGGACTCGCTCCCGATCGAGTTCGACGCCGCCCAGTGGCTCGACGACGGCAGCGGCGCGCTGGTCACCCTGCGCGACGACGGCGCGGGCGCCAGCCGGCTGGAGCAGTGGGACGCGGACCTGCGCCTCGAGAACCTCCAGGCCTTCGAGGGGACGCCGCTGCGCGCTCTCCTCTTCGACGACGAGGTGGCGATCGTCACGATGATCGACGGGCGGCCGGTCGTGAGCCTCTACGTGCCCACGGACGACGGGGACGGCGATGGCGTCCCGAGCAGCGAGGACGCCTTCCCGCTCGACCCGGCGGCGTCCGTCGATTCGGACAACGACGGCGCCCCGGACGCCTGGAACGACGGCTACGGGGAGGCCGACAGCACCACGGGGCTCGTGCTCGACGCGTTCCCCTTCGATTCGGCCTGCCAGCTTCCGGAGCACGCCCTGCCGGACGACCCGCTGACCTGCGACATCGCCAACGCCGTGCCCCCCTACGCGCCCGATCGCATCGAGATCGACGAAGAAGGGGTGATCTATCTCCTCAGCGTGGAGAACGAGCAGATCTACCGCTGGTCCCTGGCCGAGGGCTATCACCTGAACCCGATCTCCACCGGGCGCGACGTGCGACAGATCGCCTACTCGGCGCCGAACCATCGCCTGTACACCGCGTACGAGAGCGGGGAGATCCGACAGATCGACCTCGCGGACCCGGCCCTGCGCGAGCAGGCCTTCGGGGCCACTCCCCAGGCGAATCTGGGGCTGCAGACCGCTGGCGCCTTCGTGGTGGCCGTCGATCCGAGCGGCGCCTGGGACAGCCACCACACCTTCGCGCCGGACGGCACGCCCATCTCCTCGGTCGAATGGAACTACCTGTCCCGGGACATCGCCTGGAGCGAGGTGAACGCGCGCATCTACTACTTCCGGGACAGCAGCTCGCCGAACGACCTCTACTGGGAGCAGATCGATCCCGTGACGGGCGAGATCGGCGACGCCATGGAGACCCCCTATCACGGGGACTACACGATCCGGCCGCCGATCCGCGTCTCACCGGACGGGACGCGGGTGATCCTCGGGTCGGGCGACGTCTACGATGCGCACAGCCTGGAGATCCTGGAGTCGCTCCCGATCGAGTTCGACGCCGCCCAGTGGCTCGACGACGGCAGCGGCGCGCTCGTCACCCTGCGCGGCGACGGCGCGGGCGGCAGCCTGCTGGAGCAGTGGGACGCGAACCTCCGCCTCGAGAACATCCAGGCCTTCCCGGGCGACCCCCTGCGCCTGCTGCTCTTCGGCGACGAGGTAGCGGTGGTCACCGAGGTCGGCGGGCAGCCGGCCTTCGCCCGCTACACCCGCAACGACGACGGGGACGGCGACGGCGTCCCGAGCCGCGAGGACGCCTTCCCGCTCGACCCGGCGGCGTCCGTGGATTCGGACCACGACGGCGCCCCGGACGCCTGGAACGACGGCTACGGCGAAGCCGACAGCACCACGGGGCTCGTGCTCGACGCGTTCCCCTTCGATTCGGCCTGCCAGCTGCCGGAAGACGCCCTGCCGCACGACCCGCTGACGCTGCGACATCGCCAATGCCGTGCCTTCCTACGCGCCGGACCGCATCGAGATCGACGAGGAAGGGGTGATCTACCTCCTCAGCGTGGAGAACGAGCGGATCTACCGCTGGTCCCTGGCCGAGGGCTATCCCCTGAACCCGATCCCCACCGGGCGCGACGTGCGACGGTTCGCCTACTCGGCGCAGAACGATCGCCTCTACATGGCGTACGACAAGAGCGGGGCGATCCGTCAGATCGATCTGGCGGACCCATCGCTGTCCGCGCAGGACTTCGTCCGGACGCAGGGTGCCAACCGGGGCCTGCAGACCGCCGGCGCGTTCGTCGTGGCGTTCGACGGCACCCGCCACAGCTTCGCGCCAGACGGAACGCTCGTCTCGTCTGGAGGGAGCGCAATACTCCCGGGAGATCGTCTGGAGCGAGGTCAACGCGCGCATCTACCACTTCCGGGACGGGACTCTCTCCGAACGACCTCTACTGGCAGCAGATCGATCCGGTCACCGGCGAGCTCGGCGGCAGCCTCGAGAGTCCCTACCACGGCGTCTACACGATCCGGCCCCCGATCCGCGTCTCCGCGGACGGAGCCTACGTCCTGCTGGGCTCCGGCGACTTGTACGACGCGATCAGCCTGGAGGTGGTGTCCTCCCTGCCCTACTGGATCGAGGACGCGGACTACGGCGAAGAGCTGCTCGTGACGATCCGGGAGGACACCGTCGGGGACACGATCGTCGAGCAGTGGAGCGCCGCCTGGAACCTCTATGGCCGCCAGACCCTGCCGGGCGCACCGCTGCGCCTGCTGCGCCACGGCGACCGCTACGTCGTCGTGACGCAGCTCGGCGGTCAGCCGAGCTTCCACGACTACGTCCCCTCCGACGACGGCGACGGGGATGGGGTGGCGAACGCCGAAGACGCCTTCCCGACTCGACCCGGCGGCCTCCGCAGACCGCGACGGCGACGGCGCCCCCGACGCCTGGAATGAAGGACACGACGAGGCGGACAGCACCACGGGACTCGTCCTCGACAGCTTCCCCGACGACTTCGCGTGTCAGCTGCCGGGGCACGGCGACGAAGGAGGCTGTGACTTCCGCTACGTGATTCCCGTTGCGGCCGATCAGCCCTTCTGCGATTCCGACGTCGTTCCGGTGGGCGCGTCGAGCGGCGTACCTGGAGGTGGGCCAGGCGGACGACTTCGTGCCTCTCTGCGACGGCTGGCTCGTGTACGCGGACCCGGGCCAGGACCGAGTCGTGGTCGCCAACGCAATCTCGGGCCGGGTCGGTGCGATCTACCCGCTCGCCTCGTCACCCGGAGCCCTCGCGCTCGACACCGAGGGCAAGCTGCTCTACGTGGCGCTCGCCGAGGAGCAGGCGGTCGCCGTCATCGACCTGCTCTCGGGCGACGTGCGGACGGTCGCCGTGCCCGGGGAGACGCGCAGCCTGGCCCTGGGGCCGGACGGTGGACTCTTCATCGGTGTCCCGCTGGGAAACGGATACGACTCGGCGCTCTACTGGCTCGCGGCCGGCGCGCCGACACCGGTAGGTGTCTGGCCGGTCCGCGGCAACCTGATGCGCTGGAACGCGGTCCGAGGCGAGCTGGTCACCGCCGCGAGGGGCAGCTCCGTCCTGGCGCGCTACGGATTCGAGCCCGCCGTGGGCTCGACCGAGCTGCAGGTCGTCGGCGCAGCCAGCAACGGCCAGGATCTGGCGGTGTCCGACGACGGCGCACACATCGCTTTCGCGGCGGGCGGCGGCAACGGCGCGGGCTACACGATCTTCGACTTCGACGCCGCCGACATCGGGTCGCACCGGGGCGAGTGGGTCACGGGCGCCTACCCGAGAGCGGTTGCCTTCGACCCGGACTCGACTCGCCTGGTGGCTGCGAACTACGGGCAGATCCTCGTCTTCGACGTCGCATCGTTTGCACAGCTCGCGGCTTACTCGCCGTCCTATTGCAGCCTGAGCAGCGTCTATCGCATGGGCGTCTCTCGCGGGGGCCGCATCGCATTCGGCCGCCAGCAGTGCCTCGTCTCCTCCACGTACACGTACCGCTTCGTCTGGCTCTCGATGCCCTGACTCCGGAGGTCTCCATCGTGTCCTCGTCTCGAAACCTCGTCCTCTCCATCGGGATCGCCCTCTTCGCAGGCGTCGTCCTCGCCGCGCCGCTCGCTGCGGACGAGACGATCGTCGACGACCAGGGCCGGCTGATCCAGTCCATTGCCGACGACGGCTCGACGATCGACTACCGCTACGACGAGGAGGGGCGCGTCATCCAGGAAGAGCGCTCGGACGGCACCCTGGTCCAGTACTGGTACGACGAGGACGGCATCCGGCACGTCGTCGGCGAGGAGTAGCACCGAGAGCCGGGCTCAGGCGCGCGAGGCGGCGCGGATGCCCGCGACGATCAGGGGCGCGTTCTCGCGGAAGAGATCCGTCTCGGTGTGGATCCGCATGAACTCGGCGATGTCGGCGGGCAGGTCGAGGCCGGCCACCGCCGGGCCCGTGTTCGATTGCTCGGCCCCGAGCTGCAGAGCGCCGAGCGAGACGAGAAGGCGTACGCCGGTGCCGGGACCCAGCCCGAGCGCGCGCTCGACCCGCGGCGCGAGCTCGCCCACCAGGCTGCGCATCGCGCGCTTCGCCTCCACCAGCCGCTCGAGCGACACATTGTGCTCGATCACGCTCTCGAGCCTCGCGCGCAGGGTCATGAAGTTCGGGTCGGCCGTGGCCGTCTCCTGGAAGAGCGCGACGAACTCGTCGTCGCCCATGCCGTCCCGCAGCCCGGCCGCGAGCGCCCGGCTCCAGGCAGCCAGCGTCTCGACGTAGAGCGCCAGCAGCACCTCCTCGCGGGTCTCGAAGTAGAGGTAGAGGGTGCCCTTGGCGACGCCGGCCTTCCGGGCGAGGACCGACATGGAGAAGCCCTCGAAGCCGGTGGCCCGCAGCAGGGCCCCGGCGGCGGCCAGGATCGCCCCACGGCGCTCGGCCTTCTCGGCCTCGCGGCGGGCGCGCTGGTAGTGGGGTCTCGCGGTACGTTCCGGCATGGGTCTCCGGCCCCAGTATCCCCTCGCCGGCCGAGGTTGACAACCAACCGTCGGTCATTTATATAAATGACCGACGGTCGGTTGCACTCGATCCTCGATCACAGCCCACCACCCAGGAGAACCCCATGGCCAGGACCCTCGTCACCGGCGCCTCGGGCTTCATCGCCCAGCAGCTCATCCTCGACCTCCTCGAGCAGGGCCACACCGTCCGTGGCACCGTCCGCTCCGCCGGCAAGGGCGACGCCCTGAAGGCCGCCCTCGCCCCCCACAGTGCCCGGGCCTCCGAGATCGAGCTCGTCATCGCCGACCTCGAGAGCGACGCCGGCTGGGCGGACGCCGTCGCGGGCGTCGACGTCATCCACCACCTCGCCTCCCCCTTCCCCATGGCCGTGCCGAAGGACCCCGACGAGCTGATCCGCCCGGCACGCGACGGCGCGCTCCGCGTGCTGCGGGCGGCGAAGGCCGCCGGCGTGAGCCGCGTCGTGCTGACCTCTTCGGGCGCCGCCATCGCCTACGGCCGCAGGGGCCCGCTGCCCGCGCGGTTCACCGAGGCCGACTGGACCGACACGAGCTACACCCCGGACTGCCGCCCCTACATCGCCTCCAAGACGATCGCCGAGCGCGCCGCCTGGGACTACGTCGCCGGTGAAGGAGAGGGGATCGCGCTCACGGCGATCAATCCCGTCGGCGTGTTCGGCCCGATCCGCAGCACGCAGGTCAAGACCTCGGTGGACATCATCGCCCGGATGCTCGACGGGCGGCTGCCGCTGCTACCGAACGCCGGCATCCAGATCGTCGACGTGCGCGACGTCTCCGCTGCCCACATCGCCGCCATGAACGACCCCGCCGCCGTCGGCGAGCGCTACATCGTGGCCGATGAGTTCCGCTGGATGCGCGACATCGCGGGCGTGCTGCGCGCCGCGTATCCCGACCGCAAGAAGATCCCGAGCCGCGGCATGCCCGACCTCCTCGTGCACGCCCTGGCGCTCGTGAGCGGCGACGTGAAGACCATCGCGTCGGAGCTCCACAAGCGGCGCATCCTGTCCTCGGAGAAGGTCCGCAAGCTCCTCGGCCGCGACCTCCTGGGCGCCGACGACGCGATCCGCGCGAGCGCGGCGACCCTGATCCAGTACGGCGCCGTCTGATCTCGGCCATCGAGCGGGCCGTCCCCATGCGGTTCGGGGAGACGGCGCGCCAGCCTCGAGATCAGCGCCCGTCCCGGGTCCCGGGACGGGCGCCATGACTCCACCGGCTCCGCCGGATCGCGCCGGGTGCTCAGAAGATCTCGAAGAGCCCCGCGGCGCCCTGTCCGCCGCCGATGCACATCGTGACGACGCCCCACTTCGCCTTGCGCCGGCGTCCCTCGAGCAGGATGTGTCCGGTGCAGCGCGCGCCGGTCATGCCGAAGGGGTGGCCGATCGAGATCGAGCCGCCGTTCACGTTGTACTTCTCCGGATCGATGCCCAGCTGATCCCGGCAGTAGAGGCACTGGCTGGCGAAGGCCTCGTTCAGCTCCCAGAGGTCGATGTCGTCGACCTTCATGCCCATGCGGTCGAGCAGGCGCGGCACGGCCACGACGGGGCCGATGCCCATCTCGTCGGCCTCACAGCCGCCGACCGCGAAGCCCCGGAAGGCGCCCAGGGGCTCGAGGCCGCGGCGCTCTGCCTCCTTTGCCTCCATCATCACGACGGCGGCGGCGCCGTCGCTCAGCTGCGAGGCGTTTCCCGCCGTGATGTAGTTGCCGTCTCCCCTCACGGGCTGCAGCTTGGCGAGCCCCTCGAGGGTGGTGCCCGGACGGTTGCACTCGTCCTTCGTGACCGTGTAGTCGACGAAGCTCTCCTCGCCGGTCGCCTTATCGGTCATCTTCATGATCGTGTCCATCGGTACGATCTCGTCGTCGAAGAGGCCGTTGTCCTGGGCGGCCGCGGTGCGCTGCTGGCTCTGCAGCGAGTACTCGTCCTGGTACTCGCGGCTGATCTTGTAGCGCTCGGCCACGATGTCGGCGGTCTCGATCATCGGCATCCAGAGGGCCGGGTACTGCTGGTGGAGCGGCTTGTCGACCTTGTCCAGGAAGCCGGTGCCCATCGTGAACGTGATCGACTCGGCCCCGCCGCCCACCACGATGTCCTCGCCGTCGACGATGATGCGACCGGCTGCGGTGGCGATGGCGTTCAGCCCGCTCGAGCAGTGGCGGCTCACGACGAAGCCCGTCGTCGTGACCGGGCAGCCCGCCACGATCGCGGCGACGCGCCCCACGTTGTTGCCGCTGGTGCCGTGGGGCCCACCCACGCCCAGGACGACCTCGCTGACCTCGCCGGGCTCGATGCCCGCGCGCTGGATCGCGTGCTTGATGGCGTGCCCCGCCATCGACGGCGTGCCCGTGTTGTTGAAGCCACCGCGGTGGCTCTTGGCGAGCCCGGTCCGGGCGGTCGAGACGATGACGGCTTCGCGCATGGGGGAGGCTTCTCCTGAGTGATTCCGATGAGTGGGTCCGCGATGGACGCCCGACCGACGGGTCGCCCTCTCGGAGGACGGGGCGCCCGAGTCTAGTGGATCGCACCCTCAGTCCACCACACGCACGTGCCGGGTGTCGCGAAGATAGGACGGAGAGAGTCCGTAGCCCCGCTGCCAGGTGTGAGCCAGGTGCGACGAGTCGCTGAAGCCCGCCTCGTGGGCGACCCGCGTCCACGGGAGGTCCCCGCCGAACCAGCGCACGGCCTCCATGCACTTGAGCCAGTGCTGGTAGGGGCGAAGCGGCATGCCCACGGCGCGCGAGAACAACCGAGAGGCGTGCGCGTAGGAGACGTTGCATTCGCGCGCGACGTCGGCGAGAGAGCACGTCGGATGATCGCGCACGAAGGCGCGCAGCCGATCCGCTCGCGCGTCGGGGTGCACGCCACGAGGGAGCTGCGCCAGGGCGGTCGCGACCAGCGCGTCGAAGAGCTGGCGCGCGTCGCGGTGCCCGAGGAGACCCTCATAGGCGCCGCGCAGCACCGCGTCGAGCGGCCGGAAGGTCCCGCGGTCGAGGCGCTGGACGCCCGGCGCGCCGATGGCGCGAAAGTCCCCGTAGCAGGGGTGATGGACCTCCACGTGGACGCTCACCAGCCCGACGTCGACAGCGCGGAGCCCGCGGTGAACATGGGGGGCGATGGCGACGGCCCGGGTTCGCAGCGTCTCGCCGTTCACGGTCAGGTCGAAGGGCCTTCCGCTCGCGGTCAGCAGCACGACGGCCGGATGCCGCACCGTGCTCGGAGTCACCACCCAGGGGCTCGTGAAGATGAAGCCATCGCCGCCGAACCAGTAGAGCTGGTCCTTCGCGACCGCCACCAGCACCCCGTAGGCGGCAACGCGAGCGGTCGTCCTGCTGGGCGCAGTGCCTGTCTCCGGATGCTCGGCTCGTCGACCCGTGGAGAGCGACACGATTCGCCTCCGATTCTCCGTCTTCTCCCTGTCTTCCCTCGCAGAGGCCCGGGTTGGAGCCAGCCCCGGGGTAGAGACCCAGTGTATCAGGAGCCGGTCGACGCACCGCGTCAAGCCGACGGGCGCAAATGCGTACAAGCGGAAGCGTCGCTCCCGCCCGTAGGTTGGCCGAGCCGCGGCGGCACGCGGCATCCACTCCCAGCCTCGAGGAGCCCCCCATGATGAGGATCCCCGCCCTCGCGTTCTCGACATTGCTCGCGATCACCCTGTCTTCGTTCGGGTCCGCCCGCGCAGCGGTGCCCGATCCGACGCTCACCGGCCCGATTCCGCAGAACGCCCCGCCCGGAGACCCCTCGCACGACTACACCTTCTTCACCGATCAGAGCGTCGGCGACTTCGGCTACGTCGAAGAGGAGTTCTTCCTCGAGGGCACGGCGAACACCTACGTCACGCCGCCCCTCGCGACCGCCACGGTTGCGACGAGCGGTCACCCCTACCGGACCCGCCTCGTGGTGCGGAGGCCGAAGAACCCGCACCGGTTCAACGGAACCGTGATCCTCGAGTGGCAGAACGTCACCGCGGGCTACGACATCGACGCGAGCTGGGTGGGCGGCAACGCCGAGCACTTCATGCGCGAGGGCTACGCGTGGGTGGGGGTCTCGGCGCAGCGCGTTGGCGTGCACCAGCCCGGCACCGGCCTCCGGGACTGGAGCCCCGTGCGCTACGGCAGCCTCGACGTGACCGACGGCGGAACGCTCGTGGCCGACGAGCTCTCCTACGACATCTTCTCCCAGGCCGCGCAGGCCATCCTGCACCCGGTCGGCGTGGACCCGCTGCCCGGATTCCACCGCAAGCGGATCCTGGCCAGCGGAGCGTCCCAGTCCGCGTCGCGCCTCACGACCTACTACAACTCGATCCAGCCGCTCGCCGGTGTCTTCGACGGCTTCCTGCTGCTCGTGGGCGGGAGCACCGTTCGCACCGATCTCGGCGTGCCGGTCTTCAAGGTGCAGAGCGAGACCGAGGCCGCCTTCGCCGCCTCGGGCTTCGGGTCCTTCCAGGCGGACAGCGACATCCACCGCACCTGGCAGGTCGCCGGCGCGGCCCACGCCGACCGCGCCTTCCTGGACGGCGTCCTGGCCAACGCCAGCCGCGACTCGATTCCCACCACGCCGCCCGGGCTGTGCGACGCGCCGGAGGGGAGCGAGGTGCGCTTCTACCATGTGGTCTCCCAGGCGCACGACCTGCTGGTGCGCTGGGTGAAGCGCGGGACGCCGCCCCCCACCGCGCCGCCCATCGAGACCGTGGACCCCACGCCGCCCACGACGATCGCGCGCGACGACCTCGGGCTGGCGAAGGGCGGCATCCGGCACCCGGACGTGGCGGCGCCCATCGCCCTCAATACGGGACAGAACGGCGGCCCTTCGTTCTGCCTCCTCTTCGGCAGCCATGTGCCCTTCGACCAGGCGATCCTCGACGAGCTGTATCCCCGCCACGGGGACTACGTGATCCGCGTCTGGAAGTCGGCCTTCCAGGACCTGCTGCACGGATACATCGGGCTCCGCGACTTCGTCACGATCGTCGTCGATGCGGCCAGGTCCGACGTGGGCGACTGACGACCTCGCTCCCAGGGGCCGGCTCGAGGCTCAACGGCGCCCGGGCTCGGGCTCGGGCTCGGGCTCGGAGTCGAAGAGCCAGCGGCGCGCCTCCTCGGCCGTGCGGAAGACGCGCACCCGGTTGCCGGTGGATTCGGTCCGCATCTCGAACATCCGGGAGAGCCCGTATCCCATCTCGGTGGGGGCGACGACGGCACGGCGGGAGCCCGCCCGGAAGGGAGAGCTCGAGGCCAGGCGCCGGTACGTCGCGGTGCTCGCCTCGAACACCGTGACGCCGTCGGGCTCGATCAGCTGGTCGAACGTGGGATCGAAGTCGGGATCGGCCGCCAGTGCCTCCTGGTGGGCGATCATGTCCGCGTCCCGAACGACGCCGTGGGGGCGGGAGATGACCAGCCGGCGCTTCGGGTCGATCTGGTAGGAGATCGGCATCAGGCCCCCGTCGTCCTCGCCGCTTCCAAGCGGGAGATCCAGAACCTCGCCCCTCTCGCAGCGCCCCGGTCAACGCGGCACGCCCGTCCCGAAGACGTTGATGGCGCGGTTGAACGGTGCGCGACGCTCCGGATCGTAGCCCGATGCCGCGGGAAAGGGCTCCTCCCAGAGCACGGCGGCCTCGGGCTCCGGGAGCACCCGCCGAAGGTCCTCGCGATCTCCCGCATCGAGCTTTCGCCATTCCCTGCGCAGCTCTTCGAGACACCAGACCCGGTAACGCGAGGTCGGAACCCGTGCGTATCGACAGCCCTGGATCTCCTGGCCGTAGCGGGCGTGTCCGCGGTCGTACGCGAGGGCGTTCTCGCGCAGCTGCACCAGGTGGGTCTCGCAGGCCTCGACGAGGAGCTCCGCAAGGGACGTGTCGACCTTCGCGAGAATCTCCGGGGCCGTCCCCCTGGCCCGGCTGTTCCACATCCGTGCGACCCATTCGTAGACGCCCGGCGCGCGAGACCGCATGATCTCCGCGGGCGTGGGGTCCTGCCCGAAATGCCGAAGCATCGGTCCCATGAATCCGAAGTCGGCGATGGTCGGCGAATCGCCGAGCAGGAATCGCCGCTGCGCGAAGAGGGTCTCGAGCCGGTCGAGCGCGTTCCCGTACGCCTGCTCGACGTGGGCCCGAGTGGAATCGGTGACGCCGTCGCCCTCGACGAAGCCACGGAGCTGTCGCCGGGTGAGCAGGAAGCGTTTGACGGCGCGCGGAATGCGCCGTTCGGCGAGCAGCTCGTCGGCCAGCACGCCGCTCGCGTGTTGGCGATCCTGGAGATGACTCCAGCGGTAGTGCATCGCGGGCCGCCAGAGCCACTCGTCGGCGTAGTCCTCCAGAAGGAGCGCGACGAAGCGCATCGCGGGCTCGCGCGGGTAGATCGACGGCGCGTCCTGCTGCGCCTCGAGCCAGGCGAGGATCGGCGTCGAATCGGACATCCAGCGCCCGTCCTCGAGCCGGACGACGGGCATCTGGACCGTGCCTGCGCCGGCCCGGATCTCGGCGTCGTGCGCCACGGTCGGGAGCAGCTCGTAGTCGATCGATCGGAAGCGGAGATAGGTCTCGAGCTTGCCCGTGTAGTAGGAGATCCGTGATCCGAATACGCGCAGCATGCCTTCCTCGGGCGGACTCTAGCCGGGCGGCCGTCACTCGACGACGTAGCCGAGGGCGCGGAGCTTGCGGATCTGCTCGGCGTCGAGTGGGGGGGCTTCGTCCGACTCGGCGCTCCCGAAGCGGACCTCGAGCGCGGCGCGGCGGGCGGCCATGGCGCGGGGATAGTCGTCGAGGAGGCGCTTCAGCGCGGCGACCGACTCGTCCTCGGGGTCGTAGCGGTCGCGCTCCTCGGCGGGATCCGTCGCGAGGTCGTAGTAGCGATAGCGGTAGTCGGCGGGGCTCGGGCCGCCGTCGCGGACGAGCCTGCGATCGCCCTGCTGGACGGAGAAGGCCGGAGCGGCGACCCGAACCCGCTTCCCCTCGGCGTTCACCCCCGAGCCCTGCCACGTCTCGGTGAAGCGCGGCCGCGAACGCAGGGCCCCTTCGCCCCCCGTCCACAGCGGGACGAGGCTCCGTCCCATGACGTCGTCCGGAACGGGCACACGCGCCAGCTCGAGCACGGTCGGCATCAGGTCCACGTGCCCCACCGACTCGTGCACCCGCACGCCGGCCGGGATGCCCGCCCCCCAGAAGAAGAGCGGCACCCGCACGACCTCGCCGTGGAGCGTCACGCCGTGTCCCCAAAAACCGTGCTCGCCGAACTCTTCTCCGTGGTCCGAGGTGACCACCACCACGGTGTTCTCGAGGCCCTCCCGCTCGAGGGTCTCGAGCAGCCCGACCAGCTCGTCGTCCACGTAGCGGATCTCGCCGTCGTACAGCTCCATCTGCGCCGAGAGCCATCGGACCGACGGGGCCTCGCGGCTCGGGCCCTTCGCGAGGCGCGCGTAGCCCCGGGGTGGATGGTAGGGGGCGTGGGTCTGGTAGGTGTGCAGGAACAGGAAGAAGGGCTTGTCCCGGTTCCGGCGCCACCATGCGAGCCCGCGGGCGAACGTGTGGGCGATCTGTCCCTTCGGCTGCGTCCCGGCCCCGCCCTTGTCCTCGTAGAACTCGTCGAAGCCCGCCGCGAAGCCGCGGAGCGAGTTGATGGCGGCATCCTCGGTGAATGCACCGGTCTCGAAGCCGTGCGACCGGAGGACCGCCGCCAGGGTCGGAAGCCGGAGGCGCGGGCGCGGCCCCGTGCCGAGACCGTGCACGAAGGGCTGTTGCGAGGTCAGGATCGTCATGTGCGACGGGCCCGTCGTCGTCGCCGCGGCGACGAGGTCATCGAAGACCACGCCCTCGGCAGCGAGCTTCGCGCGCATGCGAGGCGACGTCGGCCGCGCGTATCCATAGGCGTTCAGGTGATCCGCTCGCAGGGTGTCGAGCGAGATGAGGATGACGCTGCGCCGACCGGCCGGACGCGCCGCCGCCGCGTACAGCCTCGGGAGGGCCCAGACCGGGAGCGAGGGAGCGCCCCGGGAGCGGGCGGTGAGCCGAAGCGACCGGCGCTCGCCCCCGCTCGGGTCCAGGCGGAGCCGGCGGTCCCGCCACCCCGGGTCGGACGCCGGATCGACGACGTCCCGCAGCTCCACCTCGCAGGCTTCCGCCGTGCATCCCTCCACGGCGAACTCCACGGGCCCACGGCTCTCCGCCTCGGGCAGGATTCCGAATCCCAGCGCGAGGTAGGCATCCGGCGGCACCTCGACGGAGTCGGTCCGGATCACGACCTCGGCCACCCCTTCGCCGCTCTCGCGCAGCGCCCGGGGATGTCCCCGCAGCACGGGGCGGGTGTCGTTCGCGATGCTCGCGACCCCGCTCGCGCCGGGCTCCGGTGCGGGAGAAGCCCGCTCGAAGGTGTGGACGAGCCGCACCGTCGGTTCCGGGATCGCCTGGGGGGTGCCCGGATCAGAGCGCGAGCACGCGGCCGCGCCCGCCAGCACGAGGGCCAGGGCGGCGCGGCGGCGGGACGTTCCGCTCCAGCGCCCGCCGTCCCTTCGATCGTTTCCCGCTCGACCGACCGCGGCGAGGTCGATCGCATGCGTCTCGATCCGGGTGCCCGGCCGTCGTCGCAGCTCCCCGGCAACCGATTCGAGCGCCTCCCGGTCCCGCGCGACCAGGTGGAGATCGTGGCCGTTCTCCGCCAGGAGTCGCGCGATCTCGCGGCCGATTCCGCGCGATGCCCCCGTGACCAGCGCCTCCGAGCGTTCGCCCATCGCGAGCCTCCGAGCAGAACGCGAAGCTTAGCGGGTCGGCGGCGATGGAAGCGTCTTCAGGCCGCGGAGCCCGGCTCCCGCAACACGTCGGCGCGCACGAGCGCGTCGATGCGCTCGCGCGAGTAGCCGAGCGACTCCAGCACCTCGCGCCCGTGCTCCCCGATGGCCGGCGCACGCGCCGCGGGACGCTTCGGCACACCGTCGAGATGGAGCGGGCTGTCGATCGTCCGCAGACCGGGTCGCACGTCGTCTCCCTCGACCGGACGAAACACGCCGTTGGCGTTCATCTGCGGATCGTCCGGCAGCTCGTCGACGCGCGCGATGACCCCGAAGGTCACGCCGTGCCGATCCAGCGCCTCGCGCCAGTACGCCAGAGGCTCGCCGGCGAACACCTCGTCGAGCAGCGTCACCAGGGACGGCGCATTGGCACGCCGCGCGGGCAGCTCTTCGAAGCGCGGGTCGACGCGCAGCTCCGGCCTGCCGATCGCCTCGGTGAAGCGCTCCCACTCGACCGCCTCCTGCACCATGGCCAGGTACAAGCCGCGACCGTCCGCACAGAGGTACGGGCACACGAGCGCGTTCATCGAGCTCGAGCGCGCCGGCGCCGAATAGGTCGACCCGCCGCACAATGCGGCCTGCAGCAGGATCGCGTTCGCCCACGCGCCGTTCGCGAGCAGCGAGGTGCGCACGCGCCGCCCCTTGCCGGTGCGCTCACGATCGAACAACGCGAGCGCGATGGCGCCGAACAGCGCGGTCGAGCCCGGGTGATCTCCCATCGCCGCGGTCGCCAGGGCGAATTCTCCGCCGCTCGGCCGCACCACGTCCATCAAGCCGGAGCGGGCCCACCACGCCGTCGCGTCGTAGCCGGGCTTCTCGACCTCGTCGCCGCGATCCCCGTAGCCCGTCGCATGGGCGTAGATCAGCCGCGGGTTCAGCGAGGCGACGTCCTCATGGCGCATGCCGAGCTTCTCGAGCACCGACGGATGCAGATTGGTGATGAACACGTCGGCGTTCCGCACGAGATCGATCGCCACCGCATGACCCTCCGGGCGGCGCACGTCGAGCGCGATCGACTTCTTGCCCCGAGACGTCAGGATCCAGCAGTAGTTCTCCGCGCACTCGGGCAGAGGCTTCAGCTGCGGCAGGTAGCGATACGCGTCGCCAGTCCCCGGATGCTCGATGTGCACGACGTCGGCGCCGAAGTCGCCCAGGATCGTGCCGGCGGCCGGGCCGAACACGAAGGTCGCAAGCTCGACGACGCGGATACCGTCGAGCAGATATTCTCCGCTCATCCTCTTCGAGCCCCCGATGGATCGCCCTCGAGAGGATGCATCGAACGCTTCTCGTCGGCCAGCGCGTCCGAGAGCAGGCGCTCCGGCAGGTGACCCGGGCGACCCCCCAAGGCGTCGCCTCACGTGGACACGTACAGAGAGAAGAGCGCGCGGAGGTCGGCGCGCCGCTCGTCCGGCGTGACGTCGACGCCGAGCAGGTGACCGAACACCCCGGACAGGCAGAGGCGCGCGGCCTGCTCGGCCGGCATGCCGCCGCGCAGCTCGCCTCGCTCCCGGCCCCGCTCGAAGCAGCGCATCAGCTCGCCCAGCACCGGGATGTCGCGGCCGTCGAGCTCGGGGCCGGCCGCTCTGCGAGCGAAGATGCTGATCATCTCGCGGAACAGCGTCGGATCGCCGACGGCCTGCTCGGCATCGATCAGGGCGTCGACGAGACGATCGAGCGTGTCGCGCAGGTCCGTGCCGCCCTCGAGCTTGCGCACGATCTGGGAGGCGAGGCGCCAGGCCCACTCGAACAGCACGTGGTCGAGGGTGGGGAAGTGCGCGTAGAAGCTCGGCCGCGAGACGCCGGCGCCGCGCGCGATGCGGGCAACGCTGGCGCGCTCGAAGCCCTCGCGGCGGAACTCGTCGATCGCCGCGGCGAACAGCCGCTCCCGGGTGGCGGCGCGCTGTCGCTCGCGCGTGCTCGCGCGCACGAACGGGGACGGCGGGCTCGCCGGCCAGTCGGCCGTCGGAGCGGCACCACGCGCGGTCACGGGCCCTCCTCGAACACCACGGGCATCTCGACCACGCCGTTCACCAGGGTGGAGCGGAGCTTGCGCGGCTCGCCGGCGAGCGCGAAGCGGGGGCCGCGCGCGATCAGCTCCTCGAACAGCACGCGCGCCTCGAGCCTGGCGAGAGAGGCGCCGAGGCAGAGGTGCTCGCCGAAGCCGAAGGCCAGATGTCGATCGGCCTCCGGGCGGGTGACATCGAAGCACTCGGCGTTCGCTCCGAATACGGCTTCGTCCCGGTTCGCGGAGCCGTAGAAGAGCACCACGTACTCGCCTTCGCGAAGCTTGCGACCGGCGAGCTCCGTGTCGTGCATCACCCGGCGTGCGAAGTTCTGGATCGGACTCACGAAGCGGAGCATCTCCTCGACGGCGTTCGGCAGTAGCAGCGGGGCGGAGCAGAGCTTCTCCCACTGCGCACGATCCTCGAGCAGCGCGTGCATCCCGCCCGCGATCAGGTTGCGGGTGGTCTCGTTGCCCGCCACGAGGAGCGTCAGGCAGAAGACGCCGAGCTCGGCGTCGGAGAGCCGCTCGCCGTCGAGCTCGGCGAGCGCGACCTTCGAGAGGACGTCCTCGCGCGGCGCGCGCCGACGCTCGGCGGCCTTCTCGACCATGTAGCCGAAGAGCTCCGCCGCCGTGGTGATCGACGCCTCGCTCGGCCCGCTGCTGCCGGCCTCGATCATCGCATCCGACCAGCGCCGGAAGGTGGCGTAGTCGGACTTCGGCACACCGAGCAGCTCGGCGATCACGAACATGGGCAGCGGGATGGCGACCCGCTCGACGAAGTCGAAGGGCTCGCCCGGGCGAATCGCGGCCACGCTCTCGCGCGCGAGGTGGCGCACGCGGGGCTCGAGGGCGGCGATCATGCGCGGCGTGAACGCGCCGATCACCAGCTTGCGGTGGCGATTGTGGGCGGGCGGGTCCATGCGGATGATGGAGGGGGCCTCCTCCATCGGGCGCGCACCGTCCGCGACCCGCATCGGGACCTCGAACATCTGGGTGCCGTGCGCCGAGGAGAAGCTGCGCGGGCGCTGCGAGATCTCCCTCACCTCGGCATGGCGCGTCGCGCACCAGAAGGGGCCCTCCGCATACCAGTGCAGGGGATCCTCGGCGCGCAGCCGGCGAAAGGCCGCGTGCGGATCCCCCTGGTAGAAGTCGATCCGGTCGGGGGCAAATTCAGCCATGAGCACCTCCTGGACGCGCGCCCCTCAGCCTGCCACAACTTTTACATCCGTCAAGTTAAATGAGACGACCGTAATGCGGGCGGGTGCAGGAGCGCCTTCGCAGGCTCCGAGAGGCCAGCGCACAGCGGTCGCCTCGACCTGGCGTGGAAGAGCAAGCCGGCGGAGGCGATCATGCGCGGCCTCCGGTGGCCGATCGGCACCCGATCGGACCTCGGCGCGCGGCCCTGTGAGCGGCCCGTTGAGAGGTCCAAGAGGAGCCCCAATGCCCACGACGAGCTTCGACTTCACCGGACGCCACGTTCTCGTGACGGGCGGGAGCTCCGGTATCGGCCTGGCGGTCGCCACCGCGTTCGCCGACGCCCGCGCCGACGTCACCATCACCGGGCGCCGGGCCGCGCCGGGCGAGTACGACCTCGATCTCTCCCGCTTCGACTATCGACAGGCCGAGATGACCGACGCGGCCTCGCTCCACGCGCTCGCCGCCGGCTTCGACGCGCTCGACGTCCTCGTGAACAACGCCGGATCGAACCTCGCGGCACTCGACGAATGGAAGCCCGAGATTTTCGCGCAGGCCCTCCAGCTGCACCTGGTCAGCGCCTTCACGCTCGCGGTCGAGCTGAAGCCGCTGCTCGCCGCGAGCGCGCTCACCGGCGGAGGAAGCATCGTCAACACGGTGAGCATGTCCGCGTTCCGATCCGTCCCGGTCGTGCCCGGCTACGGCGCCGCGAAGGCGGGCCTGGTCCAGATGACCGTCAACATGGGTGCCGCGTGGGCGCAGGAGAACGTGCGCGTCAACGCCGTGGCGCCGGGCCTGATCGAGACGAACATGACCGCCGTCATGAAGATGAAGGGGATGGAGGCGGTCGAGCGCGCCGAGCTCGATCGCGTGCCCATGAGCCGATGGGGCCACCCGGAGGAGGTGGCGCCGGCCTATCTCTTCCTCGCCAGCGAAGAGGCGCGATTCGTCACGGGAGCGACCCTCTGCGTCGACGGCGGGTTCATGGCGAAGTAGACGGCACGCGCGGCGGCCCGAACGACGAACGACGACCCCGGAGACGAACGACGAACCCGGAAAGGAAGGCAAGACGCCCATGCTCCAGGCACGAATCCACGGCCCCGGCGACGTCCGTCTCGACGAGGTGCCCGAGCCGATCGCGGGCCGCGGCGAGGTCGTGCTGCGCGTGGAGTCCTGCGGCATCTGCGGCAGCGATCTCGGCTACATCGCGCTCGGCGGCGTCGCGGGGCCGACGCCCGAGCCCATGCCCATCGGGCACGAGCTGGCGGGCGTCGTCGAGCAGGTCGGCCCGGGCGTCGAGACGCTGGCCGTGGGAGACCGGGTTGCGCTCGATCCCCGTGATCCGGAAGGTGGCGCAGTCGGCAATGGCGGGCCCGAAGGAGGCTTCGCACCCCGGCTGCTCGTTCGGAACGCAGACCGCCGCCGGCTTCACGCGCTTCCCCACTCGATGCCATTCGACCTCGCCGCGCTCGCCGAGCCGCTGGGCGTCGGAATGAACGCCGTCGACAAGCTCCGCGTCGAGCCTCACGAGAAGGCCGCCGTGTTCGGAGCCGGCCCGATCGGCCTCGCCGCCGTCGCGTCCCTGCGCGACCGCGGCTGCGAGGACATCGTCGCGATCGACCTCTCGCCGCAGAGGCTCGAGCTGGCCAGCTCCCTCGGCGCGCGCGCGACGGTGAATGCCGGCGAGGCCGACGTCTGGCGCGAGCTGCGGGCGCTCCACGGCGAGACGCTCTTCTTCGGCGGGCCCGTCGCCGCCACCGACGTCTTCGTCGAGGCGTCGGGCGCGCCGATCGTGATCCCCGAGGTCATCGGCAACGCCCGCCGCGGGGCGCGGCTCTCGATCGTCGCGCTGCACCGAAAGCCGATCGAGGTCAACTTCCTGCTCGTGCTGATGCGCGAGCTCCAGATCAACGGCGCGATGGAATATCCGGACGACTTCGCGCGCGGCATCGACCTGCTCGCCCGCCGCGACCTGAGCTCGATGATCACCCACCGCTTCCCGCTCGAGCGCTTGCACGAGGCGCTCGACGTCGCGCGCGACCCGGCCGTAGCGGGCAAGGTGATGATCGAGGTGGCGCCCTAGTGGACCGCATGTCGACCTCTGCCCAGCGTCAGCTCGACCGCTTCGAGCGGGCTAGTGCATCCGCTCGCGGCGCGAGCGCGCGAGCGCCGCGCCGAGCAGGCCCAGCGCGAGCAGTGCGCCGGTGGCGGGCTCGGGCACGTCGACGTAGGTGCGGAAGTTCAGGTCGTAGGCGGCGAAGTCGAGCGGCGATACCGGGTTCTCGAGGTCGGAGGCAAAGAACGCGTTGTAGCGTCCGCCGGCGTAGGGATCCGCCGACGAGCCGACCCAGTTCACGGTCGGATCACCCGAGGTCGAGACGATGCTGCCCGTCACACCGACCAGCGCCAGGACATCGCCGGCGGTGACCGGGACGCCGAAGCTCCTGATGTCGGCGAGGAAGAACTCCGAGGTATCGCCCGGCAGGTCGTACGCGAGGTCGACCTCGGCGAGCGGCGTCGATAGGAGATCGGGCAGACCCGCGGGTGTCGTCGAGTACACCTGGAAGTGCACCGTGCCGGCCACCGGATCGATCAGGCCGAGCTCGACCTCGAAGCTGTCGAGGATGCCGGTCAGGCCGACCGTGAACGTCTGCGTCTGGTAGGCGTTCTCGCCGAGGCTTCCGGACACGTCCTCCAGGAAGGCACCGAAGTCGGAGGGGGCCGCCGAGACCTGGTCCAGCGTGGCGGACCGGGCTGCGGGCGCGCCCAGCACGCACGCCATCCCTATCGCCAAGGCCAGGAACGTAGAGCGCAGCATCACGTGAACCCCCTCTGCGGTCGGATCTCAGCGACCTGGACCAGCGTTCATGGGGCCGGATGCCCGATGTAGGAAGGAGGTGGCCGTCGAATCGAAAAGGTGGCGCTCTTTTCGTCTGGCCGGCGCTGGGTGGTTCCACAGCGCATGCTATCGGCGTAGCGCCCCTGAAGGATGGGTCGGGATCGGCAGTCTCGCCTTCCGGGGCGGCGGCTCTCGGCCCACCACGGAGCAGATCGAGGAGTGGTACGGGGAAGTGGATGAGGTTCCCATTCGACCGGGCACATCCCACGATCTGGTCGTCCCGGGTGGCGTGCTTCAGGTCGTTCCGCCGGGCTTCACGGTGGGTGGATCTGAACGCAGACGCTGCGCTCCTTCGACGGCGCGACGGGTTCGGTGACGGACTCGCAGGTCTTCGCCTTCTGATAGCGGGCTCCGCCCCAGCCTCTCCACGCAGCCCAGGGTCTCCAACGGGGCCTCTCAGCGATCCGCACTGTGGCGCCTGAGGAACACCGAAACCTCCGCCTTGTCGACCTCGCCCGCCGCAACTCCATCGACCAACGAGTACAGCTCGTCCGGATCGGCTTGCAGATGCTCGCCGTTCAAGCCGAGAAATACCAACGCGCACATGAGCGCCGTCCGCTTGTTTCCATCGACGAACGGATGATTCCGCGCCAGGTGGAACAGATAGGCCGCCGCCATCTCGAACACGCTCGGATGCAAGTACTCGCCATCGAAGGTCGTCTCGGGCATGGAGATCGCGGAGCGAAGCAGCTCGAGGTCGCGAAGCCCGCTCGCGCCACCATACACACGCATCTGATCGGCGTGGATCCCGAGCACTTCGTCGAGGGTCAGGAATTCGGGCTCGCTCACTCCGCGAGTCGGCGGAAGACGCCGCCGTACTGCTCGTGCGCCTCGGCCACCAGGTCAGCGGTCCGCCTCTTGCGCTTGCGATCGCGCACGGGGGTCACAACGAGGACATCGCCATCCGTCGAGAGCTCGAGCTCGGTGTCCGCGTCGATCGCGAGCGCCTCGAGCAACGGACGATCGATCACGAGGGCGAGGCTGTTTCCGGACCGAGTGAGTCGCTTGGGCATGTACGTACCGTAGCACCCGGCCGTCCGTACGGATTGCTTGCCTCCGATCTGTCCCGCGGCTCCTGGGGACACTCGCAAACGTCCGATTCAGCTCGGCGTGCGGACGCCGGACGCCGGCTTGCCGCACTCCGCATCCTGCTCACCCAACCCATTGATATCGCACGACAAATGGTCGGCGCCCCACAAGGCTCCCTCGACTCGATGGCGGTGCCTTCGGGCGCGGCGATGCAGTCGACGAGCGCCCGGGGGAGAGGGGACCGACCAGCGCGGGGAAGGTGGGGACGAGGGGATCGTAGCCCGGGTAGGTCGCCGCGTCGGAATCGACCCCGTCGATCTCGTAGTCGAAGGTGACGCCGGAGAGCGTCAGCCCGTCGATGGGCCGCACCGGGCTGTCGTCGAACGAGAGGGTGACGAGATCCGCACGGGCGGGCGCCCCGACCCGCAGTCGAGCGACACCGAAGAGTGGGTCCTACGCTCCGTCGCACCGGCGGGCCACGGTCTCGAAGTCGGAGCCTACGACCCGCTGGGCCCACTTCAGGCAGCGGATCTCAGGTTCTCGCGGATGATCCGCGGATGTCGTGCCGCGATTCGCAGCAATGCGATCGCGGGCCCCTCGGGTCGGCGGCGCCCCTGCTCCCAGTTGCGCAGCGTGTGTACGCTGATCTCGATCGCCCGGGCGAAGTCGGCCTGGGTCAGGCCCACGAATCGCCGCAGCGCGGGCGGCCGCGTTCAGGCGCGGCGGCGCGGGCGCAGCGCACCGGCGCCGGCGGTGAGCCCCAACACCAGGGCGAGCAGCGCCCACGGCCCAGCGGCAGGCACGGCGACGGGCGAGAGGCTGGCGCACGGGCCGACGACCTCGAGGCCCGACGTAGCGGGCGTGGGGCCCAGCAACGTCGTGGCGCCGGTCGCCGGGTCCAGCGTGACGAGCTGGGAGTCGATGCTCAGGTAGAGGGTGCCGGTGGCGTCGTCGAACTCCATGCCGACGGGGCCGACGCCCGTCGGAAAGGCGGGGATCGGCACCCGGTCGAAGACGCTCGCGTCCGTCGGGTTGACCCGATAGATCTCGGGAGCGGGCTGGCTCTTCATCACGTAGAGGGTGCCCGCAGTGTCGAACGCCAGCGCCGACGCGTCGATCCCCGCGCCGAACTCGTCGAGCACGACGCCGACCGGCGTGGCCGCGCCGGTGCCGGTGTCCAGGGTGAAGAGCAACCCGGCGCTGGCGGCGTTGATGCCGTAGAGCTGGCTCGACAGCGGATCGAAGTCGAGTCCGCCTTCGCGCAGGGTGAGCCCGGTCGGCCCCACCAGGGTGGCGGCGCCGGTGGCGACGTCGGCGGTGTACAGCTCGCCTGTGAGCGAGGAGCGCAGAGCATAGAGCGTGCCTCCCGGCGAGCGGACGAGGGATCCGAGCTGGTCGACGCCCATCGGCCGCAGGTTGCTCACCGAGCCGTCGGTCGGGTCGACGTCGAACAGCGTGCTCGTCTCGTCGAGGGCGAGCAGGCAGGTGGGGGCGGGCGCGGGCGTGGTCTGGAAGGAGAGGCCGGTGATGATCTCTCCGTGGGCGCCGATCTCCGTGGCCGCTCCGGTTCCGGGATCGACGCTGAACAGGCTGAAGCCGTTGCTCATGTACACGATGCCGGTATCGGGATCGACGGCGAGCCCGCCGAGGCTGGAGAGCACGCTCTCGCCGGTCGGGCCGATGACGCTGGCGGCGCCCGTGCCCTTGTCGATCTGCACCATCTGGCTGGGCAGCGCGGACTGCGAGTCGAAACCGATCAGCGTGCCGTCGGGCAGCAGCGCCATGCCGCTGATGTCGGCCTCGACGTTGAGGCCCATGTTCCCGATGGAGGTGCCCACGCCGGTGCCCGGGTCGATCGACGCCAGCTCCATGGTGAGGCCGCCGCCGCTCCCTCCCGCGTTCGCCCGGCTGTAGAACACGCCGTCCACCGGGTCCCAGACGAGGGCCCCTTCGCCACCCTGGAGCGCGGTCAGACCGATCAGCGTGGCCGCCCCGGTGCCCGGATCTACCGAGTAGAAGCCGATGTTGGTGCTCGATCCTTTGAACGCGTAGAGCGCACCGCTGTCGTCGAAGGCGAGGCCGCCGAGATCGACCTGGCCGGTCGACCCCACCAGCGTGGCGGCGCCGGTGGCGGTGTCGATCTGGTACAGCCCCGAGGCGTTCCAGGAGACCCCGTAGAGCACGGCCGCGCCGGCGCTGCTGCCCACCAGGATTCCGAGGGCCAGGATTCCGAGGGCCAGGCCCGCCCGGGTGACGCGAAGGCCGCGCAGACACGCGGAAGGCGGGCGGCAAACCTGGACGACACCATCTGGACCCCTCCGCCTGGCTGGCTGGCTGCTGGCTGGAGACACCACCCTATCAGAGTGGGACTGGGGAAGGAATCCGGCCGGCGGCGGGTCCTCGCGCTTCTGACCGGCGAGCCGGCGTGCCGTTACACTGCGCGCCATGCATTCGCGGAGTCGACCGCTCCTGATCCTCGCGGCGGGGCTGCTCGCGCTGCTGCTGCTGTCGGCGCTGCTCTATCAGCTGGGCATGGATCACCTCGAGGGCAAGCCGCGCGACTTCTGGTCGGCGCTCGAGTGGGCCGGAGAGACGCTCACCACGACGGGCTACGGAAAGGATGCGGGCTGGACGCATCCGGTGATGGTTCTGTTCGTGATCGGGATCCAGTTCGCGGGGGTCCTGCTCGTCTTCCTGCTGCTGCCGATCGTCCTGCTGCCCTTCCTCGAGCAGCGCTTCGAGGCGCGGCTGCCGCGAAGCTTCGACAAGGCAGCCGGCCACGTCGTGATCTACCGGCACGGACCCGCGGTGGAGTCGTTGCTCGGGCAGCTGGACCAGAACAGCGTTCCCTACGTGGTGATCGAGGAGGACGAGGCCGTCGCGCGCTCGCTGGTCGAGCGGGGCGTCAACGTGGTCTGGTGCCCGGAGGGGGCGGATCCGTTGGCCGCGGTCCCGCTCGATGGCGCGCGCGCCCTGGTCGCGAACGGCTCGGACGAGGAGAACGCGGCGCTGCTGCTGAGCGCCCGTCAGGAGGGATTCACGGGGGACATCCTGGCCATCGCCGAGGATCCGTTCCACCGGGCTCCGCTATCGCTGGCGGGCGCGACCGCCGTGTTCACGCCAAGGCACCTGCTCGCCGCCGCGCTGGCCGCTCGCGCGAGCGATCGCATCAGCCCGCGCGTCTCCGGCGTGCAGCAGCTCGGCGCCAAGCTCCAGATCGGCGAGGTGCGCATCCTCGAGGACAGCCCGCTCGCGGGCAGGACGCTCGCCGCCGCGCGCATCGGCGAGCGCACGGGCGTCACGGTGATCGGCCAGTGGGTGAACGGTCGCCTGCTCGCCGAGCCGACCGCGGAGATGCGGCTCGAGCCGCGCGGCATCCTGGTGGCGGCGGGCAGCGAGGAGAGCCTCGCCCGCCTGGAGAACCTCGCGGAGGGGGCGAGCCGGCTGCCGCGCAAGGGTCCCATCCTGATCGCGGGCTTCGGCGAGGTGGGTCGCAAGGTGGCCGAGCTGGTCGGGGACGCCGGTGAGCTGGTGGTGAGCCTCGACCGCAACGAGCAACCGGGCGTCACGCTCACCGGCAACGTGCTCGACCGCGAGCTGCTGCTGCGCGCCGAGGTCGCGCGGGCGCGCGTGATCGTGCTGGCCCTCGATACCGACGAGGCCACGCTCTTCGCCACCGTGATCGTGAAGGACATGGCGCCCGACGTGCCGGTGATCGCGCGCGTCAGCCACCCGCGGAACGTGGAGCGCATGTACCAGGCGGGCGCAGACTTCGCCCTCTCGCTCAGCCACGTGGCCGGTCAGCTGCTCGCGCGCAGGCTGCTCGGAGAGGAGGCCGTCACCATCGACGTGGCCTTGAAGGTGCTGAAGACCTCGCCCAACGGGCTGATCGGGCGCCACCCGGCGGAGACCTCGATCCGCGATCGCACCGGATGCTCCATCGTGGCGGTCGAGCGGGGCGACGACCTGCTGGTGGAGTTCTCCCCTGAGTTCGCCTTCGAGGAGACCGACCAGGTCTACGTGTGCGGCAGCGACGCGGCCGTGCGTACGTTCCAGGAGCATCTATCCGGCGCGGAATGAGACGAAAGAGGCTGACCACCCCAGAGCGCCGAGTGCGGTACAGAGAGCCGGGCAGCTCTCGCTCCAGCTGGACAACGCCGCTCGGTCTGCTCGGGTGGCTGCCATCGACCGGTGCGCCAAGGGGCCCGAGCTCTGCTGCCTGCCCTGGCCCGTACGCGCACATCACCGCACTGTTGCTCCAGCACGGGGTGACCACTCTCTGGACTCACGACCGCGACTTCCGGAAGCTCGAGGGGTTGCGGATTCGCGACCCGTTCGCCGATGCAGCAGACGCGCCGTAGCAGCGACCCTCAGCCGGATGCGTGTTCCTCGAGCGACGCATCCGATGGCCTAGGTGAAGGCGCCACGGACGTGCCGGGAGTCGAGGTACTCGAAGAGACGCTCGATCCGACCGCCGGACACGTGAACGACGAGGCAGACCGGTGCGGCGATGGCTTCGCCCGACGCCAGCTTCCCATGGAGGACGTGTCGCTGCACGAAGCCTCCCGGGAAGTGCTCGCGTGCGAGCACCTCGTACCGGCGCTCGCCGACCCGTCCGGTGAAGTATCGGAGGAGATCCAGATTCTCCTCACGCGTCTGCGACCGACCCGTGACGTTGTGCCAGATCTGCGCGTCGGGGGCGTACAGGTCGCGAACTGCGTCCAGGTCGCCCCGCTCGATCGCGGCGAAGAACGCCGATGCGATCGAGTCGGGGTCGTCGCTCATGTCGGACCACGCCGCAGGGTGGTGCTCCCCCTACGGCAGGTCGCCCGGCGGCAGGTAGCCCTGCCACCAGCCGGGGAAGTCGGGGTTCACCTCGGTCGGGTCGTCGTTGCCGGTGATGGCGCCCACGGCGGTCATCATGTCCTGGGCCATGTCCCAGCCGGCCGCGTTCGTCTCCTCGTAGTGTCCGTCGGCCTCTCCCAGGGCCTGCCCGTAGCGGCAGCTGGCGGCCAGCGCAGTCGCGGCGTCCGGCGGGTAGTTGCCCAGCAGCGAGGGGTCCTCGGTGATGGCCTTGCAGGTGCTGCCGGCGACGGAGTCGGGGAAGTCGATGACGCCGAAGTCGTACAGCTGCTGGCAGGCGCCGGGCCCGGCGAGCTGGTCCGCGACGCACAGCACCCGGAAGTTCGAGATCGGGATGAAGTAGCCGAGCTCGTCGCTGCCCAGGCCGATCGTCCAGCGGTAGGCGTCGTCCATGCGGTTCGCCGTGTAGCCCGGGATGGTGTAGTCCGCGCCGAAGGCGTGTCGGCCCGGCGGCTCCTCGTACCAGTCCTCCGGGTGCGACCGGAATCCCGAGGGCAGGCCGGCGGTCAGCTCGCCCGGCATCTCCCCGGGCATGAACATCATGCCCACCGGCCCGATCTTCACGTACTCGACCGCGCTGCGCAGGTGGTCGCCCACGCGGATCGATCCGAGCAACGGGTCCGGCTCGTCGGCGCCCCCGTCCGGCGTGCAGGTGGCATCGCTGGCGGGGAGGTCGCAGGTGTAGATCTCCGCAACGTTGTGGCCGAGCGCGGTGAAGCCCGTGTTCGGATCGACCACGAGCAGGAAGCGGAAGCCGATGTTGCTGAGCCGCGTGTAGAACGGCTCCACCGCGTACGAGACCCGCGGCTTCGCGATCCGCTCGGCGTCGTCGAGGATGCGCTCGACCGCCAGCGCCAGCTGCTCGCCCACCACGGCGGTGCGGCGGAAGTTGCGGGCCGTGTAGTCGCTGCCGCCCCCGGCCGGCTCGGCGCCGGCAGGCGCCACCAGCTGGTTGCCCAGCGGATGGTCCTCGGTCACCTCCCAGACCTGCGCGCCGCCGGGCCCGATCAGCACGCCGAGGGCTCCGTTCATGTAGAGCACCTCGCCGCCGTAGCGGGCCTGGAGGTCTTCACGCAGCACGCCCGGGTAGTCGGCCGTGAAGTAGCGGCCTTCGGCGTCGCAGTCGCCGCCGGAGAGGCCGAGCACCACGCAGTCGTCGGCGATCGCCGACTGCGGCGGGTGGTAGCCCAGGGTGCCCTCGGGATGGTTGTTCCACTGCACGGCGGTGGCGATCACGTCACCGCGCAGGTCCACCACCTGCAGGGCGTTCAGCCGCGGGTCGAAGATCTGCGGATCGGTGCTGTCGTTCATGCCGAACCAGTGCTCGCCGGCGGCCACGCGCAGCCGCGCGAGCCGGCGCGACTGCACCGCCTCCACCACGGCGGCTGCGGCCTGGTCGGTCATGTGCTCGTACCACGAATGATTGACGTCGAAGGCGGTGTCCGGCCCGTGGTGGTTGTGGTTGGCGCTGATGACGACGCGCATGCGATCGGCCAGCCGGGAGGGCAGCTGGGCCGCCGCCTTGGCGCGGATCTCGTCGCCGTCGGTGCGGAAGATCATGTAGAGATCGCTCGCCACGATCACGACCAGGTCCTCGCTGAACGGATCGTCGATGGCCAGGGCCGTCACCCGCAGGTCGTCGTGGACCCACGCCGAGAAGCTGTCGCCGTTGCCCACCGCGATGCGGCCGTCGTCCCAGGCGGGCACGACGATGCCGGGGTCGGTCGGGTCCTGGCGATCCGGGAACCCGGCGTCGAGGTAGTCGAGGCTGCCGTCGACGAGGGGCAGCACGGATCGCGATGCCGCGCCGGCGAGCACGATGCCGGGCCCGCATCCCCTGGGGAAGAAGAAGCCGGCGAGGGCGAGAGCGAGAACGACGAGCGACGCGGTTCGAATCTTCATGACTCCTCCTCCACCCGCCCTCTCCGTCAGGCCGGCTCCCCCGACTCCACACTGCATCGGGGGTCGAAGTCAAGACCGAAGTACAGCCATCGCACCGACGACGCAGCGCGTCGAAGCAGGAGAGCGCCGATCGGCCTCACCCCGCGGGAGCGCAAGCGATCGGCCAAGCGCTCGCGGAGCACATCGAGCCGGGCGTTCGTCTCGTCTCGTCGAAGCAGCTCGTCGCCGTCTCAAGGCTCTTTGAAATAGTCTGGTATCGCGTCGTTCGGCACCAGCACCGTCTCCGCCTTTCTCTCCGACAGCACGAACCTCACGGCCGCCGCCGCCAGCTCCTCCACGCCGATCGTCGGGCACAGCCGCTCCACCAGCTTGTACAAGCCGTCCAGCGGCACCGCGATCCTCAGCGACGTGGGCAGTCCGGGCAGAGTCCTTCTCGTCCCGACGACGAACCCCGCGCGGAGGCAGATCGCGTTGCCGGCGTTCTCGACGTCGCGCTCCACGAACTCCTCGATCTTGCGCTTGCCCTCGTAGTAGCCCGGGAGCAGGTGCGGGAAGGGATACCACCAGTCGTCCATGTTCGACCGGTCCCGCGTCATCACGGCGAACCGGGCGGCACCGATCTCCCTGCTGATGGTGTACGCGTTGATGTTCGCGTCGCCGCAGGTCCGCACCATGTTCGTCTGCGACCACGGCGTGATCGCCCCCACGCACGAGATGCACCCCACGATGTCGTGTCCCGGCGTCACGGCGCGCAGCGCGTCGCGAACGGTCTGCGGCGCCAGCAGGTCCCCGCTCACGAAGCGGAGTCGGGTGGTCTGGTACACCGGCTCGTCCGAGAGCCACGCGGGCGCGACTCCCGCTCGACTCACCGCGAAGATCTGAAGGTCCTCGTCCTGCAACAGGGCCTCCGCCAACACGGCCGTGCCCACGAAGCCAGTGCCGCCGAAGACCACCAACGCCGGGGGAAGTGCTCGAGGGGAAGGGGGCATCTCGACTCCCGTTCAGGGGGTGCTCTTGTGAAGACACTGAGGACAAGCATCACAAGCGGATGGCGTCTGCAGCCAACGACGTAAGCCCCTGAGATCAGATGGGTTGGTGCCTCCCGCCCCCGTTGGACATCCTCGAATTGGAAGCACGACAACCCCCAACGAGAGGAGGCACCGATGGAACGCTACATCGGGCAAGCTTTCAGCAAAGGCGTAAGCGGTCAGCCTGCGGCGTCCTTGCTTACGGCGGGGCTCGATCGAGATCGGAACGCAGGGGGTCCTTGGCGAAGAGTTCCTTCCAGAGCCTGGGAGTGAGCTGGTCGACTCGAGCGAACGGGTGCGAGTCGATCCGTTGCAGCACGTCGACCAGGTAGGTGGAGGGGTCGACGCCGTGCAGCACGCACGTGGAGATCAAGCTCTGCACGATCCCGACCTTCTCGGCCCCGACCTCGGTCCAGCAGAAGAGCCAGTTCTTGCGCCCCATCGGGATCGTGCGCAGCGCCCGCTCCAGATGGTTCGTATCCGGCGCCACGTCCGGGTCGGCCAGGAAGACCTCGAGGCCCGCCCGGCGCTCGAGCACGTAGTGCGCTGCCTTCGTGAACGCGTTCGTCGGCAGTAGGGCCGATTCGGTGAGCTCGCGTTCGAGCCACGCGAACAGCTCCCCCACGATCGGTCGGCACCGCGCGCCTCGCGCTGCGAGCTTCGCCTCTGCCTCGAGCCCCGCGATCTCCGCCTCCACTGCATAGAGCGCAGCGATCCGGTCGAGCGCCTCGGCCGAACGTCGGGGCTCGACGTCCTCGGCCCGCACGAAGCCGCGCCGCGCGTGGACCCAGCACTGCGCGTGGACCACCTCGTCGCGCTGCGCGGCATAGCGTGCGTAGCCCGCATAGCCGTCCGAGAGCAGCGTCCCCGAGAACGCTCCCAGGATCTCTTCGACGTGCTTGTGCGAGCGCGACGACGCGTACGGGAACGCCACTTCGTCGCGATCTCCGTAGAGCGGCCAGAAGTAGCCGGTTCGCATCTTGCCCTTGGCCTTGCGACCGGCGCGGATCGGGGTCTCGTCCATCGCCACGACCCGGCTTGCCAGGATCGAGCCCAGCTGCGCTTCGTAGACAGGCTCGAGCAAGTCGATCGCCTGGTGCACCCAGTTCGAGAGCGAAGCGCGGCTCACCGCGATCCCGCAGGCCTTCATCCGCTGGTGCTGACGATAGAGCGGCAGGTGGTAGCGGAACTTGTCGACGAGCATCCCCGCAAGCAGGCTCACGTCGGCGTAGCTGCCCGGTACGACGGAGGCGGGAGCCAGCGGGCCCGAGAGCGTTCTGTCCTCGATGCGCTGCACCACGGGTCGTACGTAGCGAAGCACCTTGTAGGTGCAGGTCTGCTGTGCGAGACGGAAGGTCTCCTTCTCGGCGATCACGCGGTACTGATCCGCGTCCGGGCCCAGGAGCTCGGGAGCGGGGACCTCGATCGTCTCGACCGGCACCGATGCGTCGAAGCGAAGGCCCTTGTCGTCGCGGTCGGTCTTGATCTGGGGCGGGCGCCGCAGATGATCCCGCACGGAGTGGGGCTCGACGGGCCGCGGCTCGCTGTCCAGCTCGAGCGACTGGCCGAGTGTGAGCTGCTCGGGGTCGTTGGCGGTGGGAACACGGAGCTCGGACTTGGCTCCGAACAGCTGCTGCTTCAACCACGCGAGCTGGCGCTCGGCCTCGATGCGACGTGCTTGCTCTTCCTCGGCACGTCGGTGCGACGCGAGGACCTGGTCGATCAGCTCTTCACGGTCGACAGGATCGAGTTGTTCGCGCGCCACGACCGTAAAGTAGTGAACCTAACGTCTCGTTCCAAGAGGGATCCCGTCCAAGATGAAGCGAAGGGACCGATCCGAGATCTCCTGCGACGCCGCCTGGCCCGGGAACACGAAGCGCCCTCGCTCGAGCTTCTTCGCGAACAGCACGAAGCCCGTCCGGTCCCAGGCGAGGATTTTCACGTAGTTGCCGCGCCGGTTCACGAAGACGAACAGGCTGCCCGCGTACGGATCCTCGCTTCGGAAGACCTGCTGCACCAACGCCAGCAGCCCCTGGAACGACTTGCGCATGTCGGTGGGCTCCGTGTAGGCGAAGATCCGACGCGGCTGCTCGGCGAGCCACACGGGCTACGCCTTCCAGCGCAGCACGATGCCGCCCGGCAGGCTCAGCTCGAACTCGCTCGCCGTGAACGACGTCGCCGGCGCTTCGTGTCCCCCCGTCGCCGGTCCCGACAGCTCGACGAAGGCCGGCGCCTTGGGCTGGCGGTTGGCGCACCGCCGCGGGTGCCGCTGCTTCGCCTTCGAGAAGCTGCTCTTCGAGATCTTCTTGCGGCGGCAGAAGGCCGCCTCCGACAGCCCGCTCTCGCGCTGCGCCCTGAGCAATGCCTCCCACTCCGAAGCCGTCCGACGGATCTTCCCGTTCGACTAAACTCGCATCCGAACCCTCCTCCTCTGGGAAGGTCGGTTCTTAGATCAGCCCGATCGGCTCCGGGAGAACGCTCCGAAATGACCGCTTACAGCCGCGTAGCGAAGCAGCCGCGCCGTCGGCGAGCTGTGCGGACTGGGCCGCCTCGGCGTCGCCGCCACCCACGACGTCGAGGCGCTCGTCGCCCTCGGCGCCGACTGCGTCTGCTACACGCCGAATCATCCCGACGTCGACGAGATCTGCCGGCTGCTCGAGGCGGGGCTCGACGTCGCGGCGAGCAACCTCACGAACTGCCGCTCGTGGGGCGAGGAGGCGCGGGCCCGCGTCGAGAAGGCCGCCGCGGCGGGCGGCGCGAGCCTCTTCGGCTCCGGAATCTTCCCGGGCTTCGCGAACTACATCGCCGCCCAGATGGCCACGGTGAGTCACGGCTTCCGCCGGGTGCGCTTCCTCGAGTCCGTGGACGTCTCCACGTACCAGGCCATCCACAACTACGCGAACCTGGGATGGGGGCAGACACCCGACCCGAAGTGGCTGGAGGCCAGCCGCCAGGTGCTCGGCTTCTACGACGAGTGCCTCGACGTGATGGCGGAGATGCTGGGCGTGCCCGTGGCCGAGCGACGCTTCGACTGCGAGTGGGCGATCACGCCCGAGGACCGGGAGTACTTCGGGTTCCGGATGCCCGCCGGCACGATCGCCGGCCAGAAGTCCACCTGGACCGCCCGGGCCCTGGGCCAGGAGGAGCCCGTGCTCGAGCTCGACGTGTGCTGGATCGCCGGCCGGGGCCTCGACCCGGAATGGCCCATCCACCACGGCTACACGATGGAGGTCGAGGGTGACCCGAACGTCCACACCCGGGTACGCTTCACGCCCGCGAAGCGGGGTGCCGGTCTCGAGGACTACGTCGACATGGCGAACACCGTCACCTCCATGCCGGTGGTGGCCGCGATCCCGGCCGTGTGCGCCGCCGCGCCCGGCATTCGCACCTACGCCGACCTGCCGCTCATCACGGGGCGCTGGACGCCGAGGGGCTAGTGTCCTGAGTCAGAAGTTCGCCGGCATTCGGCCGCCCGTGCGACCCGCCGTTCGGGCGGCCCAGGCCCGCGAGAGTCAGCTACGCCGGCGTCCCGATCATTCAGATTCCGGAGCCGGCGACTGGCCTGCTGCTCCTCGCGGGAATCGCGGTGGCCGCACGGGCGCGCCGCCGCCGGCCCTGATCGCCGGCGACCTATTGCTCCGCAGTCGGTGCGCGGTCGGGCTCGGCCAGGTATCCGAGCGCTCGAAGCTTCTCGCGCTCCTCTGCGGGTAGCGCGACCTTCTCGCCCGATGCGTCCCGGCCGAGGAGCAGGGTGCGCAGCGCCGCACTCGCGGCCCGTCGGCGGTCGAGCTCCTGGAGGAGCGCCGCCGCGTTCTGCGTATCCCAGGCGATCCGGTCGTCCCGCTCGTGCGGATCGTCGGAGAGCCGGTAGAGCTCGGGGGCCGGTCCGCGCCGGGTCTTCTCGAGGCCGCGATCGATGTACTTCAGGTCGCCATCCCGGATCGCCGCGTCCCGGAGCGAGACGCTGACGACCGCGTCCTCGTGCTCGACGGACCATTCCCGCAGTACGGGCACCAGGCTGACGCCCTGCATGAGCTTCTTCGTGATTCCCGCCAGCTCGAGCAGGGTGGGCGCGACGTCCTTCAGGCCGACGAGGCCGTGGGCACGCTTGCCCGCCACGCCTCCGGGCACGCGGACGATGAGCGGCACGCGCGTGATCTCGTCGTGCAGCGTCAGGTGCAGCGGCACTCCGTGCTCGAAGAAGGCCTCGCCATGGTCGGCTGTCACGACGACGACCGTGCGCACGCCGAGCCCGCTTTCGTCGACGAAGGCGAGCAGCCGGCCGACCTCGTCGTCCACGAATGCGATCGCTCCGTCGTAGAGGCAGCGGACCACGTCGAGCTCCGCGGCGTCGAACGGAGGCTCTTGGCCGCTCGCCATCGCGTGAAGCAGCTCGCTGGCACAGAGACCACCGCGACACCCGCCGAAGCCGTCCGGCGCACCTGGACAGAATCGATCGCGGAACGGACCCGGGGCTTCGTAGGGCAGCCTGAATGTCTTGGAGTGCACGTCGTAGAAGTGGATGAAGACGAAGAACGGGCGCCGATCCGCACCGCACAGCCAGTCGATCACCGAGTCGACCTCGTCGTGGCCGTTCGCCATGTCGTGCCCGAGCCACGCCAGGATCGTGCCATCGACCGCGCGCGCGATCAGCGAGGCGCGATGGCGCTTCGGGTGGGGGTAGTGTCGGTAGTCGTCGAAGCCGGAGCTCAAACCGTAGGCCGCGCCAACATAGCCGTACGGAGACGTACCGACCCACGCCTCCGTCCGGTAGCCGGCCGCGCGGAGCTGGTCGGCCAGTGTGTCGATCTCCCTCGGCAGCCCACTCCGCTCGGTGAGTGCGCCGTGCACCATCGGATCGAGCCCCGTCAGCAGCGTGGCGTGCGCGGGCAGCGTCCAGCTGGCGCTGGAATAGGCGTGCTCGAAGAGGATGCCCTGCCGTACCAGCGCGTCGAGATGTGGGCTGGTGTCCCGGTCGTATCCATAGGCACCGAGGTGATCGGCGCGGAGCGTGTCGACCGAGATCAGGATCAGGTTCGGCCGCGAGTCCTCGGGGGCACTCGACGATCCCGGACGGACGGTGCCCGCGCCGAGGACGGCGAGTGCGACGGCGGCGATCCCACCGGCGATCGCGCCGCGCAGCGCGAGCCGTCGCGCTCGGCGCACGCGTGCCTGGATGCGGGCTTCCGTCGGAGGCGCGCGGCGGACGAGCGCGAGCACGCCACCGAACACGATCGCGAGCGACGTGAAGAGCGCGACGTGCAGACCGATCGCGACGGCCATGGACAGCAGCCGATCCTCCGGGCCGT
Organism: uncultured delta proteobacterium; assembly: GCA_963822965.1. GTDB lineage: Bacteria > Myxococcota_A > UBA9160 > UBA9160 > UBA4427 > JAJDAN01. The sequence continues at coordinate 101,129 of CAWGJT010000011.1, read as the reverse complement.
TTCCCGGCAGCAGCGACCATCCACCGTCGACGAGCCCGATCCAGACGCCCAGGAGGAGACCCCACGCGGCGCGACGCACGACGGCGCGGCTCACCTCGGCGACTCGTTCGCCGCGTCCCAAACGCGGATCCTTCGAGCGACCGGATCGAGCGCCGTCGGCGATGCCGCGGGCTTCGGGATCGCCGTTCGCGAGGCTCGGCTCGGGCACGGGCCCGTTCTATCGGTCACGTCGTGGATGGCGTCGGAGCGAACATGGGCTTCTGGCATTCTGCCAGCGTTCCGTCGGGAAGGGCAAGAGGACTCGGACCGGGATCGTCCTCAAGAGCGAGCCGGGGGACTACATCGGTCTTGGGAGCCGCTACGAGTCTCGGCAGCGGAATCTTCGAGTTGCGCGGACCGCCTCCGTCGCGGGCTGCGACCCGTTCGGCAGAGCGCCCGCCCCGGCGTGGGGTCCGGGGCGGGCGAGGCCGGGCGAAACGGGATGGGGAAACGGCGGGACCCGTACGCCCGACGTACCGAAGCACCGGCGTTCACGGTCCTTCGCAGCTGGCATCCGCGGTGCACGCCAGGCCGGAGGGACCCGGAGCCAGTCCAACCGCGTCTGCCACCAGGCTGACGTCGTTGAGGCTCACGCCTCCGTCGCAGTCGAAATCGAGGTTCGGCGCGGCGCTCGTCGCCACAGCGGCGTCGTGCTCCATGCTGACGTCGCGGAGACTGACGACCCCATCCCCGTCGACGTCGAAGTCGCAGAGATTGCCGAAGCCGTCTCCGTTGGTGTCGCACTGCTCAGGATTGGCGACGAGCAGGCAGTTGTCGTCCGGGTCGAGCACGCTGTCGTCGTCCAAGTCGCCGTAGAGCTGGATCTCACCTCCCCCGTAGGCGACGACGTTCGGATCCGACGGCCCGGGGAAGAGCTCGTTCACGTGCACGCAAGTCTGCCCGTCGAACGCGTAGAGATCGATCCCTCCCAGCACCAGGCGAGAGCCCGGCTGCATGACGAGTCCGGGGGCGCCGTCCCGCGCGCACGGCGCGCCGTTGCCGAGGCCCGCCAGGGTGACCGTCGGTAGGCTCGCGGGCGGCGTCGACTGGTCGAGGCCGATGGCGTCGATGAGGCGCACCGTCGCGGGGGCGTCGGGGCTCCCGACCACCAGCTGGTCGATCCCCCAGGTCTCGCCCGCTGCGAGGTCCGCGGGCGGCGCGGTGTCCAGCAGTTGCTTGCCGGTGCCCTGGAGGTGGACCACCACCTGCTCGCCGGGGGTGGCCGTTGCCAGGGCGTCCTCGAGCGAGTAGTCGCCTGCGACGTCGATCACCACCGAGGGGGGCGGCGGGACGGCGGCCAGGGTCACGCTGTCCGAGGCGACGCTGAGCGGTCCCTGATTGCCCGCCGCGTCGAAGGCCGCTACCTGCACGCCAAGGGTCTCGCCCACCTGGCCCGGGATCGTGGCCCCGGTGGTCGACACGCTGATCTCCGGCGTCGTCCCGGTGATACCGTCGCGGGTCACGAACACCCGGTACCCGGCCACCGGCCCCGCCGCCGGCGTCCAGGCGAACTGAGCGGACATGCCCTCGACGACGATCGCGTGCGCATCGTGGGCTGCGGCGGCAACGAGCATCATCGAGACGACGGCGGCCCAACGCCGAGCCGTCGAAGGAAGAGCAGGAAGAGCAGGAAAACTTTCGAACAGTCCATCGCATGACATCCAACCTCGCGCTGTCGCAGACGATGTTCTTCTCTCGGGCGCGAGGAAGGGCCGGCCCGTGACTGAAGTCACGGCTGAAGGTGGCTGCCGCAAGAAAGAAACCAGAGGTGACGGGACGCACGATCGCCGGGTGACGACCGGCACGCCTCGTTGAAACTCATTTTTGTGTCAGTCGAGGTTCGGTGCGCGGCGTCACCGACGCATCGTGCGGCGGGCGGCCGACCGGGAGCCGGCTTCCGAAAGGCCGGTCGTCGTCCGGGGTCCGGAAGGCTACTCCGCTCCCCGCGAGGAGGGGCTCCCGTCTGGTGCTCGGCTCAGGCCTCGAAGCTGCGCGCCGGGGCTCCCCGATCGCGCAGCGAGAGCCAGAGGGCGATCGCCACCAGCGGGACGGCCGCGACCTGCTTGGCGAGCAGCAACGCGAGCATGGCCGGGAGCCAGCGAAGGTGGCGTTTGACGACGCCCAGCTTGTCGGGGGGAGGCAGAAGGCGCATCGGGCGGGCTACGCGGGCATTCGCGCGACGAAGTCCTGCGCGATGCGCGCGCTCCTCGCCCGCGTCCTCCTGGACGAAGGCGGATAGGCGTTTCAAGCGCGGTTTTGCGCTCGAGGTCCGATAACTTCACGCTATGTCAATCAGGGGCCTGAGGGGTTCAGGCCCCGCAGCGGGCCCTGCACGACGTCACCGGAGACGTACTCGTTGAAGATTGTTCCCAGGAGGCCGGTCTGGACGAACGGGTTGGCGAGCATCGGGTTCGGCGCGGAGACGACGTCGAAATGCAGGCCGAAGTCGTCGTACGCGGTGAGATCGGCGCCGTTCAGGCGGAGACGGACCGCGACCTTCCCATAGTCGATCGTGCCCCCGTCGATCTCGAAGAGCACGCCGTCGCCGTCGGCCGTTCGGCTCAGGACCTGCCCGTTGCCGCCGAAGAATGCCGTCACCTCGTCGGCGTCGAGGAGCTGGGCCTGCGACAGGGTGATCGTCGTGGCCGTCGCAGGTCCGGCGCCGACGAGCGCGACGAGGACGAGTCGGAATCCTCACATGGGTCCTCCCGACGAGGCCACCATCCTATGACGATCGCCGTGGAGCTGTAAAGCCGGATGGCACGTTCGCGCCCTGCCTCGCACGGCCGCGCCGCGGGAAGCGGCTCGCGGCTGGGGCGCATCGGGTCGGCTGTGGCACTCCGTCCCGGTCGAGTTGGCTACGCTCGCACCGATGCCCGGGGCAGGGAGGCCGACGATGGAGGCGGGAGAGCGGAGCGATGCCGTGGCGGCGGCCCCGGCGAAGCCGATCTCCATCGCGCTCGTCCTGGTCACCTTCTCGCTGTGGGCCGGCGCCGTCTACTTCCATGCGCTGAACGGGAGCTTCGTCTCCGACGACGTCTACTACGTCCAGCTCAACGAGTACGTGCACCATCTCAACGTGGCGAACGTGCTCGCGATCCTGGACCCCAGCGGGCCCCTGATCCGGGTGGTGGAGAACTACGCACCGGTCCATCTGCTCCTGCATGGCATCGTGTGGCAGCTCTTCGGTGGACAGGTCATCGCCCACCACCTGGTCAACGTGCTGGCCCACGCGCTGGCCTCGGCGCTGCTCTTCGTCCTGCTCCGACGCTGGACGGGCCGCGAGATTCCGTCCCTGCTGGGAGCCAGCTTCTTCCTGCTGCATCCGGCGAACGTCGAGGCGGTGGCCTGGATCAGCCAGCTCAAGACGACCTCCGCGATGGTGCTGATGCTGGCCGGGCTCCTGTGGCACCCGAAGCGTCCCGCCCTCGCGCTGGCATCCTTCGCGCTCGCGCTGCTCGCCAAGCCGATGGCCGCGGTCGGCATCTTCGTCGCCATCGCCCTGGGGCTGGCCGTGCAGCGGGGCGCCGCGGCCGGGGTCCCGCCGGGCGGTGCCCGGGACTGGCGCTGGCGGTGGCTTGCGGGCTGGGGCGTGGCGCTGCTGGCCTTCGGCCTCGCCGAGATCCGCGCCTTCTCCGAGACCGCCGGCACCTACGTGGTCCAGATCCCCGATCTCGCCACCCGGGTGCGCACGATCTTCGCCGTGGCGCTTCGCTATCTCGCGATGGCGGTCTCCGGGTACGGCCTCTCGCCCTTCCAGGATCTGAAGCCGGCCACCTCGTGGCTCGACCCGTGGTGGCTCGCCTCGCTTCCGGTGCTCGGCGTCCTCGGCTGGCGCCTGGCGGTGACGCTCCGCCGGCGGAGCGTCGAGGCGGCGTTCTGGATCTGGGCGGCGCTCTCCTTCGCACCGATCAGCGGCGTCGTGCCGCTGCCGCACATCATCGCGGATCGCTACCTCTACTTCATTCTTCCCGGCCTGATCGGCGGCGTCCTGCTCGCGGGAGCCGAGGCCGTCCAGCGGATCCCGGCCGTCCCAGGTCGCCCGGCATTCGCGCACCTGGGTCGTGTGCTCGCCGTCCTGGCGGTCGTCTGGATCGCCGCGCTCGCTCGACTGGCCTATGCGCGCTCCTTCGTCTGGCGGAGCGAGACCACCGTGATGGCGGACACCATGATCCACTACCCGGAGGGTCGCTGGGCGCTCGTCGCGCGCGCTGCGAAGGCCGCCGCACGGGGCGAGCGCGAGTCCGCCGTCGAGTACCTCGAGCGGGCGCGAGACATGGGGTTCCGGAAGCTCGACGTGCTGCTCACGCCCCGCTACGCGAACCTGCGGGGCACGCCCGGCTTCGACGCGCTGCTGATCGAGTTCGCCGACGATTGGATCGAGCGTGTGAAGTCGATCCCCCACCCCAACCAGGAAGACCTGCTGGTCCTCGCGCAGGGCTACATCGTCAAGGGAGACCTCGACGCGGCGCAGGGTGCCCTGGAGGGCGCCGTGTCCGCCGGCGGCGCCCGGACCGACTTCGCCCGGGCCGCTCTCGTGCAGCTCGAGCAGATGCGGCGCGGCGCGAAGCCCGCCCCGTGACGCGCGCGGCTCCCGCCGCGCAGGGCGCTCTAGACCTCGCGATTCATCCGGAACCGGACGACGTCGGGTCGGGGCCGCTCCCAGTACCACAGGTCGGGTACACCGTGCACTTCGGCCATCCGGTTGTTGAAGCCCTGGGCGGTCCAGCACAGGGGCTCGGGATAGTCCGCCGCGTCTGCGTGCTCGATGATCCAACGCAGCGTGTTGTCGGGGTCGGGAATCACCACCGGCGTCGTGAAGTTGAGGATCGCTCCCGAGATGGTGCTGAGGAGGCGCAGGTCGCGGCCGAACGCCGCGTGCCGCTCGTGCTTGTCCGTCTTGGAGGCGACCTGGGTGCGGCTCAGGTACTCGAACTGCTGGTGGATGCCGGCATCCAGCAGCTTCTGGGCGGAGCGCCTGCCCGCCGCGACGAGATACTCCTTGCGGCCGTCGCCCAGATGGTCGCGGAGGAAGATCAGCAGCCGCTCGTACGTCCGGATGTCGTACCACTTGATCGAATCGATCGGGCCCGTGAGCAGCTCGATCTCGCCGGCCCGGAAGGCCTGGTCGAGGACCGGCTGGGAGGGCTGCGCCTCGGCCAGGTACTTCTTCAGGTTCTCGGCGTGCCCCGCCACGATCGAGCCCTTGATGCAGGCTTTTGCGGCCATCTTGCACTCCCCCTGCGAGACTCCCGGCGCTCCGACGGTCTGATTCGGATCGGCGGCTCCGGGACTTGAGACGGACCACCCGCCCCGGGGACCGCGTCGTGGAGGCGTCGCTCGGCGATCGTGAGCCGGGAGATGGCGGCGTACACTCCCCGCCCATGGACTACTCGGCTCTGGGGTTCCACCGCGTGGCCGCGGTCTCGCCGCCGCTGGCCCTCGGTGATCCGGCGGCCAACGCCAGGACGACGCTGGCGTGGGCGGAGCGCGCCCGCGATCGTGGCGCCGGGCTGGTGGTCTTTCCCGAGCTCGGTCTCACGGGCCACAGCTGCGAGGACCTCTTCCAGTCGGCGGAGCTCCTGGCGGAGACGCGCCGCGCCCTGGACTGGCTGGCCCGCGCGAGCGCCGGGCTGCCCGCGCTGGTCGTCGGCGCCCCGTACCGGACGCCGGACGGCCGCCTCTACAACACCGCATTCGTCCTGCACGGCGGTCGCATTCAGGGTGCCGTGCCGAAGACGCACCTCGTCAACTACGGGGAGTACTACGAGAAGCGCTGGTTCACGTCGGGAGCGGGCGCGATCGACTTCGCGGAGGGGTTCCCGTTCACGACCCGCCAGCTCTTCCGGATCGGCCCGCTCGTCTTCGCGGTCGAGATCTGCGAAGACCTGTGGGCGCCCGTGCCGCCGAGGTGTCAGCATGCCCTGGCCGGCGCGAACGTCGTCGTGAACCCGTCTGCGAGCAACGACTGGGTCACGAAGGCCGACTACCGCCGCGACCTCATCCGCCAGCAGTCCGCCCGGCTCCACGCCGGCTACGTCTACGTCTCGTCGGGTCCCAGCGAGTCGACGAAGGACCTCGTCTACGGCGGGCACGCGATGATCGCCGAGAACGGCGTGCTCCTCGCGGAGAGCGAGCGGCTGCGGCTCGAGGGATCGATGGTCCTGGCCGACCTCGACCTCGAGAAGCTGCTCCACGAGCGCTCGCGCAACATGACCTTCGGTGAGTCGCGCGGCGAGGCCTACCCAGTGACCGGTCTGGGACCGGCCCCGCGGCTGGAGACCCTGGAGCGCGCCGTCGACCCGCGGCCGTTCGTGCCCGCGGACCCCGCGCGCGTGGACGAGCGCGCCCGCGAGATCCTGAGCCTCCAGGCCACCGGGCTCGCGCGCCGGCTCGGCGGGGCGCGTCCCGTCCTCGGCCTCTCGGGTGGGCTCGATTCGACCCTGGCCCTGCTCGTCTGTGCCGAGGCGATGAAGCGCCTGGGCCGCGGTCCCGAGGACATCCTCACCGTCAACATGCCGGGCTTCGGCACGACGGATCGGACGCGCGGCTCCGCCGACGCCCTGGCCCGGCGGCTCGGCACCGAGCTGCGGGAGATTCCGATCCAGGCGGCCGTCCTGCAGCACTTCCGCGACATCGGACACGACCCGAACGATCACGACGTCGTCTTCGAGAACGCCCAGGCCCGCGAGCGCACGCAGATCCTGTTCGACCTGGCGAACGACGTCGGGGGGATCGTGGTCGGGCGGATAGGCGTTTCAAGCGCGGTTTTGCGCTCGAGGTCCGATAACTTCACGCTATGTCAATCAGGGGCCTGAGGGGTTCAGGCCCCGCAGCGGGCTCCCGGGCGCCATCCGCACCGACAACGGCGTCCCCTTCGCTTCGGGCAACGCGTTGTTCGGGCTCTCGAAGCTTGCGGTCTGGTGGCTCAAGCTCGGGATCCAGATCCAACGCATCAAGCCGGGCTGTCCGCAACAGAACGGACGCCACGAACGCATGCACCTAACACCCAAAAGGGAATCCACGAAGCCCGCGTCGTTCAACTTCCTGCAACAGCAGGAACGCTTCGATCGGTTCATCGCGGTATACAACGACGAGCGACCGCACCAGGCCCTGGGCGGTGCCTACCCTGGGGACGTCTATACACCTTCGGCTCGTGCCTACGCACAGCCGCGAGAGCCGGAGTACCCGTTCCACGATCGGTCGGTCCGTGTCACGCACTCCGAACGCATCTGCATTGGCAAGAGGAAGATCAACCTCAGCCGGGTGTTCGCAGGCGAGATCGTGGGGATCCGGGAGATCGACGACGAGGTCTGGCTCGTCAGCTTCCTCGACTACGACCTCGGCTTCTTCGATCGGGACGAGGGACGGGTCGAGCCCGCTCCGAACCCGTTCGGACCGGAGAATGTGTTAACGATGTCTCCGGAATAATCTGTAAACCATGTGTCCGGAATGGACCAATGGACCGAAGAAAAACTGGCACGCCGGGAGGGATTCGAACCCCCGACCCTCAGGTTCGAAGCCTGAACGGACCTCTAGGAGATCCAAATAGTTACGCGATTCCGAAAGGGAATGAGGGGGAATACGTAGGAATGCGGGCACGATTTGGTCACAGTGAACGGTACGGCTATCACAAAATCACCATTTGAATTAGCCGAAACAGGCCGATAGACTTCTCGCAATGACCATCGATCGCGACCTCACCCCTCGGCTGCGAAAGGCCGCCCGTCAGTTCCCGGCAGTGACCCTCACGGGGCCGCGCCAGAGTGGCAAGTCGACGTTGTGTCAGACCGTCTTTCCGACGCTCCCGTACGTGAACCTGGAAGCGCCGGACGTTCGAGGATTTGCTGTCGAGGACCCCCGCGCTTTCTTGAGCCAGTTTCCGAAGGGCGCGGTGATCGACGAAGTACAACGAGCGCCCGACTTGCCCTCCTACCTCCAAGGCATCATCGACGCCGACCCGAGGCCCGGCCGCTGGATTCTCACCGGGTCGCAGAATCTCGCACTGCTCGAATCGGTGAGTCAGTCGCTCGCAGGCCGGTCGGCGGTGCTCCACCTGCTTCCCCTCGCGCGTAGCGAGGTCATCCGCTTCAAGCGGCATCCGGGGCGCCTTGAGGAGACGCTGATCGCCGGCGGCTATCCGCGCATCTTCGATCAGAAGCTCGACCCGAGCGACTGGCTGGGCTCCTACGTGGCCACCTACGTCGAACGCGACGTGCGCACGATCAGCAATGTCGGAGACCTCGTGACCTTTCAGCGCTTCGTCGAGCTTTGTGCGGGCCGGACTGCGCAGCTCCTCAACTACTCCTCGTTGGCGGCCGACTGCGGGATCTCGCAGCCGAGCGCGAAGGCCTGGCTCAGTATTTTGGAGACGAGCTTCATCGCATTTCGGCTGCCGACGTTTCGCTCGAATCTTCGCAAGCGTCTGGTCAAGATGCCGAAGCTCCACTTTTACGACAGCGGTCTCGTCTGTTGGCTGCTCGGCATCCGCACACCCGAGCAGCTTCGCTCTCATCCGCTTCGTGGAGCGATCTTCGAGAGTTGGGTCGTATCCGAGATCACCAAGCATCGCGTGAACCGCGGTGAGACGGGAGGTCTTTCGTACTACCGCGACCGTGATGGAGCCGAGGCCGACCTCGTCATCGAGCATCCTGATCGGCTGACGTTGGTGGAAGCCAAGTCCGCGCAGACCGCCTCGCCAAGTCTCTTCGCAGGTGCGAATCGCGTGCGCGGCCACCTCGACGATCCGTCACGCCCGTGCGAGGTCGTCATCGCCTACGGCGGTGAAGAGAGTCAGCGCAGATCAGCTGCGAAGCTGGTTTCGTGGGGAAGGCTGCACGAGGAGAAGTGGGGGTAGGGTATTCAGTGCGACCAGGCACTGCCGATCGATCGGGATTGGAAGAGTTGCGATGTGGGGATAGGGCATTCAAGCTGCGTTCTGGCTCGACATCTGAGTATGGCCGTTATGTCAAACCCCTACGGGGAGCCGCGGCGGGAACGGCAGCCTCGTTCATGTGGCAAGGACTGAGGAAGCTCCAGACGACTTGATGTGCGCTATCGCGCCCTCCCGGACCTATGCTGGGTAGGACCCGCAACCACGGAGTAGACCCATGACAGGTATGCAGAGTTCGGACACCCCAAGGCGCCTGGCCGGCTGGGTGGCGATCATCGGCGCACTGCTGGCCTGGTCGGAGATCGGCGTGTACATGGCCGCCGTGAATGGCGACCTCGCCGCGGTCTATGAGCCCGCAGTGTTTCTCAGCCTGCCCGCGCGTGCACACGACTACTTTCATGCGTCGCTGGTGCTGGACACACTTGGCTTCTACCTGCCGTTCCTGGTGATTGGCGGCTACCTGTGGTCGGTCATGCGCGAAGAGCACGGCGCGCTGATGGACATGGCGGCGCTCTGCATCGTCACCTACGCGGTGATGGGTATTGCCGGTGACGCCCTGTTGTTTGCGTCGGTGTCACCCCTGGCGGCGATGCATGCCGCCGGAGACGCGGCGGTCAAGGCCGGCACCGAGGCCACCTGGCTGGCCCTTGCGTCGGGTGCCCAGCAGGGACTGTGGATCATGGAGGGTCCAGTCATGGGGTTCTGGGGACTGGTGATGGGCAGTGCCATGCGGCGTGCGGGCAGGCCATACGGGCTCCTGCTGATGGCTGTCGGGGTCTGCTATGCATCGATCTTCGTGCTCGGTGTGCTGGGCATCTGGGCTGTGGCCCAGCAGTTCCAGCTGGTGTTCCTGATCTTGTTGCCCCTGTGGGCGCTGCTGACCGGCATCTCGCTCTTGCGTCAGCGAGCCAGTTGACAGCTCTTCGACGACAGCTTCACCCGTGCCCGGCGTGCTCCTGCATGGCATGGATGGCATGCGGGCAGAAGTGGAACGACTCGTGAAGCCTCCCAACCGCGGCTGAGGGCGGCACATCGCCTGACCAGCCGTTGGTGCTGCGGACCGGCGCTGGCAAGCCGGGCCGCTGAACGGCAGTCTCGTGAGCGTGTCGCGACTGTGGTACCCCCGGCATGCCCTGGAGCAGTTCCGGTCGCACTGCCGCGAGGCAGGCAGGCTCGCGAGCCCGGCAGGAGCAACCCGCAGCGGGACTGATCGAGCTTCGCGCGCTCGACCGGCGGCAGTTCGTATGATGCCGGGCCCCACCTGATCGGCGTCAACCATTCTTTCCGGTCGACGACAACTACTTCTTCCGCTGTGGTGGTCTCTCCACGTAGTTCAAGGGAGGTTCCAGAGGCGCTCGTCACTTCCGGTTCTTGGCGTTTCCCGTTCGCGCCCGGCGCCCTTGGGCGGCGGGCGCGGCGGCCTGCTTGGCTTGGCCCTGGGCCTCTTCGGTTCGATAGCTGCCGACGTCGAACTCGGCGATCACGGAGTGATGCACGATACGGTCGATCGCGGCGGCCGTCGCCATGGGGCTCTGGAAGATCTCCTCCCACTGGCTGAACACCATGTTGCTGGTGACGATCAGGGAGCGGCGTTCGTAGCGCTCGGCGATCAGGGTGAAGAGCACCTCGGCCTCGTCCGCGCGGTGCTTCAGGTAGCCCAGATCATCGAGGATCAGCACCTCGAAGTGATCGAGCTTGCGCAGGGCTCGCGGAAGATCGAGATCGCGCTTCGCGGCCAGGAGGTCCTGGACGAGCTTGTAGGTTGGCACGAAGAGCACCGAGTGCCCCTGCTCGATCAGCCGATGGCCGAGGGCGGCATCGCATGCGTCTTGCCGGTTCCCGGAAGACCGAACGCGAGGACGTTGATCGCGCGCTCGAGGAAGGCCCCCGTGGCCAGCTCTTCGAGCTGCTGCTGCAGCTTGACCGGGAGCCGGGTGGCGTCGAGCGTGTCCCAGGTCTTGCCGGCCAGAAGCTTGGCGGCCCGTCGCAGCCGGTCCTCTCGCCGCTGCCGGCGATCCCCGGCCTCGAGCTCGAGCACTTCGAGCAAGGTCGAGAGCGCCGCCCCGTGCTCGGCCGCCTGGAAGCGCGGGACCACCTCGGCCGCCAAGGTGGGGAGCCGGAACGCCGAGCAGAGCGCTTCGATGCGATCGTTCTTTGCCGTCACGGGCGCACCTCGACGAGCAGCGCGTCGTAGATGCGGAGATCGGGCACCCGCGGTGTCGTCAGCACCGGGACGGCCGGCTCGGCCGGGGCGGCGAGCTCGCGCACGCTCCCGTAGTCGAAGCGCTCCCTGCGATCGAGTAGCTCGCGCAGCGCACGCTCGACAGTGGCCTCCATCGTGCTCGCCGCCAGGTGCAGCGTTCGGACGTAGTCGACGTCCGCGCGCTCGCCCTGGTAGCGGGAGAAGGCGTCGTAGGCCTCCCGGAAGGTCGGGCTCGGGAAGAGCTCCTCTCGGTAGCGGTAGCGGGCGAACGCGCCCGGCTTGCGCACCAGCGACCAGATCACGTGGCGGTAGTCGATCCGGTGCTCGCAGCCACCGCGAAGGCGGGGCATCCGCTCCACGAGCTTGCCCTGGTAGAAGACCTCGACGTGGTTCGCGTGCTGCCGCGCCTCGACCTCGTGGTCGCGAAGACGCGAGGGCACCGAGTAGGTCTTGTTCCCGATCCGGATCGTGCTCCATCGCCGGACCTTCACGCGGTAGGTCGTGTAGGACGGCACCGGGGATGCCGGAAGCGGTCGCAGGTGCGGTCGCTCCTCCTCGAGCCGCAACAGCGTCGGCCGGTTGAGCCGTTCGACCACCTCGCCCACGAAGGCCTCGTAGAGCGCGACGCTCGCGAAGTCCCGGCTACCCCGGATCACCAACGCTTGCGCGAGGGCCGACTTCAGCCGCCGGTGCCCCTGCTCGACCACGCCGTTCTCATGCGATCGCCCCGGATGGATCCGCGTCGAACGGAGTCCGTAGTGGGCGAGCACGGCAGCGAAGCGGGCGTTCAACGCCCGGCCGCCGCTGCGCTTCAGCTCGTGGGTGGCGGCCGAGAGGTTGTCGGAGCGAGCCACCTCGACCACACCGCCCAGGGCGAAGAGCGCGCCCTGCAGTCCGTCCACGAGCGCCTCGAACGTCTCGCCGAAGGCCAGGCACGCCCAGCGCCAGCCACTGAAGCTCAGGATGAACTCGAAGAGCAGATGGTCGAGCGGCTCGCCGGCGATCGTCACGGCCAGCGATCGACAGTCCGTGAAGTCGAGCTGCCCCTCCCGGCCAGGCGGGTGCGCTTGCTCGAAGTACACCTCACGGTCCGGGCCGTGCATGGCACGCCAGTCTCGGATCCGGCGCTGCAGGGTCCGAAGCTGCCCCACCCCGAAGCGCCCCGGATGGCGGCTTTCCAGCAGCTCCAGCAGGGTCGTCGCCTGCAGCACCCGCCACTCGTCCCGCACCAGCAGCGGGACGATCTCCGCGTCCCACACCCCCTCGAACGGGTCGTGCCGCGTCCGCCACGAGCGGCCCGACTTCGTCTCCGAGGGCAACGGACCATGCTCCCACTTCCGAGCCGTCCGGACGCTCATCCCGGCCCCTGCGGCCGCCGCTTCCTGCCTCTTCCCGTCCATCCGCTTCTGCCTCAACAACCGAACCTGCTCGTCCGTCACCATCCCTCGACCCCCTCCCCCGAGGGTCGCAGGCGTCAGCTACAGCGACGAACCGGCAGTTCTAGTTGTCGTTGGGCGGCAGAAGTAATTGTCGTTGATCACCCACCAAGGCGCCGCTTGCAAACCCCCGGTTGGAAGAGTGCGCCATGAGATCACCGTCCCGTTCGCTGGCCTTCCCGGTGTTGCTCCTGGGCGTGACCCTGTCCTGCGCGAGCGGTGGGGGATAGGGCGTTCAAGCTGCGTTCTGGCTCGACGTCGGAGTATGGACGTTAATTGTAGAGCTGTAGGAGTGGAGCCCCTCAGATTCGGCGCGAACATGTAGTGGCATCCGAGAAGGTGCGAAGTGAGTACTCCGGGAGGCTTTCCCGTGACTACGGCATCCCTGGGCAAGGACGTGTGTAGCTGCGCGCGACGCTCCGCGCTGACCCTCGCTTGTGGCGGATAGGCGTTTCAAGCGCGGTTTTGCGCTCGAGGTCCGATAACTTCACGCTATGTCAATCAGGGGCCTGAGGGGTTCAGGCCCCGCAGCGGGGCAAAAGGAGCGGCGCGGACGCGGCCTGCGAGCCCGAGTCCCATCGCACCGGCGATGTGAGACTGTGGTTTGAGTTCCACTTGCCTCTCGAGACAGGTCGGGAAGTCCATCTTGAAGCCGCAACGCGGCCATTCCTCGAGCAGACGTTCGAGTTCGAGGAGCGGGATCTCAGCCAGACGCGAGCCGAAGAGATCCAAGCCCGCGCCGTAGTGCACCATGGCGATCTCCGGCTCGCGCGAACCCGCGATTCCGACGGAGCTGTGCAGCGCGATCGCGTCGTGAAGAAGGTCGGCGCGCTGGGCCTCCATTCCCTGCTCGATGCCGAAGGCACGCGCTCGCCTCGCGCCGACCCATTCGAAAGAGCCGGGTTCCGCCTCGTATGTGGGAGTAAGCCCGAGATCGTGCAACACCGACGCGACGTAGAGCAATTCTCGATCGAGTTGCAGGCCGCTTCGCGAAGCCAAGATTGCGCCGAAGTGGTAGGTACGGACTGCGTGGTTCAGCAGCAGCGGCGAGGACAGGCCCGCTGCCAGCTCGAAGGCCGCCTTCGCGAGCGGCGAATCCGGTACCCGATCCGTGTGCGCGTCGAGATCCCGGAGCCGCAGGAGCCCGAGCCGATGTCGCAGTGCACGCAGCCTCTCCTCCACGCCGTAGAGGGCGAAACGCCAGATCAGCTTCGGGGTGGCATCTCGGCCGCGATCGCTGGCAAGCACGCTCAACTCCCTCCCCTCGTTGAAACACTTTGAAGTCCACGGCCGAGAAGGTTTTGGACGGCACCACGCACCCGCATGAATCGAGTTGCCGCGCCCAGGTCGCGGCCGATCGCTTCCTTGAAACCCGGGCGAGCGCGAACTCGATCGAACCAGGACTCGAGCTGCGGAAAGGAGGTCGCGAACGGATAGCCGGCCTCGTCGATCCGTTGGACCTTCACAGCCCAGATGATGTCCGCCATCGAGAACGTCTCACCACAGAGCCACGTCTGGCCATCGGCCAACCGGGCTTCGACCTCGCGAAAACCCTCGGTCAAGCTCGTCACGTAGCCGGCGAACACATCCTCGGAGATGTCGCCGTTACTGAAGCGGCGATAGAAATCGGCGAGCTGTTCGGGCGAATCCGGTGAATCGATGCGCTGGAGTTCTGCGAGCTTTCGCGGATTGAGCTTCGCCAGACCGCCGAGGCTCCATCGATACGTCACGTGCCGAACTGCGGTCTGAAGCTCCGACGCGCGCTTGACGAGCTCGCGACATTCCTCACCGAGCTCGCCCTCGGGCATGAGTGCGGGACCTTCGAGTTCTTGATCGACGTAGTTCATGATGTCGACCGACTCGATGTGGAGCACACCGTCGTGCACGAGCGCGGGAACCACGAGGTTGGGATGGATCGCGGCGTATTCCTCGCTCAAATTCACCTGCCGAGGCAAGGAAATCGGACGACCGATGTAGGTACCCGCCGGCGCCGTGAGATGCTTGGCGGCGTCCGAGCGCCACGGCACGTCTGGGCCACGCCGGATCCCCTTCTCGGCAAGCACGAATCGCACTCGCTGCGCACAGGGCGCTCCACCGTAGTGAAACAGGTGGATCCCCTTCAGCTTGCTCGGCAGCTCGCTCTTGGGTCGATTCACGATGGCCATGACTTCCTCCAACCGAGAGGATCGTCTGGAAACGAGATGGCGTAAATGACAAATACCACACATTTTGCGCCATACTCTCACCCATGACCCAACATGTCGTCTTTCTGGTTCTTCCCGGGACCCAGCTGCTCGATCTGGCCGGCCCCGCCGATGTCTTCATGGCTGCGAACCAACTCTGGAGCGCACGCGGGAAGAAGCCGGCGTACCGCCTCAGCTTCGTCGGCCCGGTTGCAGACGTCGACACCGCGACCGGTGTGGGCCTTCGAGTGGGCGGCCTGAGTGAGCTTCGCGGAGTCATCGATACGCTCGTGGTTCCAGGCGGAATGGACTTCGGCGAAGCGGAGTTCGACGCGGGCACCACCGCCTGGATCCGACGGCGCTGGCGGCGAGTTCGTCGTGTTGTCTCCATCTGCAGCGGCGCCTTCATCCTCGCCGAAGCGGGTGTACTCGCCGGACGGCGCGTGACGACACATTGGCGCGAGCTCGAGCGGCTAGCCCAGATCGTTCCGGACGCGACGGTCGATCGCGATGCACTCTACGTGAAGGATGGACCCGTCTATACCTCCGCCGGGATCACGGCTGGCATCGATCTCGCGCTGGCGCTGGTCGAAGAGGACCTCGGCCCTGATCTCGCGCTCGAAGTCGCACGCATCCTCGTCATGTTCCTCCACCGACCCGGCGGGCAGTCCCAGTTCAGCGCTGCCCTCCGGCAACCCACAGCAGAGCATCCGGGAATCCGGGACGTACAGGCGGACGTGGCCGAGAACCCGGGAAAGGATCATCGCGTCCCCGAGCTAGCGCGGCGCGCCGGGATGAGCACCCGCCATTTCGTACGGGTCTTCACACAGGAGACGGGCGAACCGCCCGCGCACTATGTTCAGCGCGTCCGCGTGGAGAGAGCGCGGCAGCTGCTCGAGCGCGAGGGGTTGGGCATCGAAGAAGTCGCCACCACCTGCGGCTTCGGCTCTGCCGAGACGATGCGACGTCGCTTCCAGCAGTCGCTGGGCGTGCCTCCATCTTCGTATCGTGCACGCTTCACGCGTCCCAAGTCGGCGTAGGGGACCACGCACCGAGTCGAATCCCCGCGTGCAGTCTACGAGCAGTCACGGTGCCGCGGGCACGTCAGCCGCACATTGGGAGTCACGCCGCGAAGGAGATGCCTGGGGTCTGAACGAGTAGGCGATCTGTCCCGCCGTCGGAGGCCGCATGCACAACGCCCCGGAATCGCTGGACTTTGGAGCTGGGGATGCGGGTTTGCAGAGGATCGCAGCCAGGCAGATTGACCCTTCGAAATGGTTGACAAAATGGTGGAGGCGGCGGGAATCGAACCCGCGTCCGCGTAGCTTCCAATTCGCGCGTCTACGTGCGTAGACTTCGATCAGTTTCGGGCACCGCGATCTCGAAGTCGGGAGTACGGGGCCCTAGACAGACATCGGTCTCGCCTCCCACGTGCGGCCTGTCAGCGCCGGGGAAGCCAGCCTTCTGATGACACCCGCTACCCGCTAGAAGGCGTCGCGGACGGATGTCGCTAACCCAGTTTCAGCTAGGCAGCGAGTGCGTAGTTGTCGGCAGTTATGTCTACCAACTTGCCACCTGTTTCACGACGGTGTGACGACGTCGGCACGCAGCACGAATCTTCGACTACCCGTCGAAGCCAGATCGCCCCCTTCTTGAATCCATCTCGTCCATCGGCAGCACGGGTCTCGGAAGCGAGCCCCGGTGCCGGCAGGCGCGGGAGAGTAGGTACGCATCGCCGGGATGCAACCCCCACACCCGTCGGGGGGCCTCTGTGGCGGCCCGGGGGGCTCGAACGGCCTACCCTCGCGGGCTCACGGAGCGCCGGCCAATGAAGCTCGCCAAGCCCCACCTCGACGTCGCCGTCATGACCGACACCGCAGAGCCCATGCTGGCCTTCTGGCAGCAGGAGGTGGGACTGCTCTTCGAGGAGGCGCTCCCCACGGGCGGCGGGAACATGCAGCACCGCCACGCCATGAACGGCAGCGTCTTCAAGCTGAACCACAGCCGGAACGGGCTGCCCGAAGGGCCGCCCACGGGCCTGCGGGAGCTGTGGATCGCCCGGCCGGGCCTGGCCGAAGAGCGCTCGCTCGTCGATCCCGACGGCAATCGCGTGCGGCTCGTGCCCCCGGGCGAGGCCGGCGTCGCGGGCGTGGCCGTGCGCATCGCAGCCCCCGATCTGCCGGCCCAGCGCGCCTTCTACGGCGACGTGCTGGGCCTGGAAGGCGCCGGCCCGGACGCCTTCCGCTGCGGCGACTCGCTGCTGCTGCTCGAGGAAGACGCCGGGGCCGCCGTCCACCCGGGGCTCGCGGGGCGCGGCTACCGCTATCTCACGATCCAGGTCTTCGACTGCCGGGCCGAGCATGCGCGCATCCTGGCGAAGGGCGGCCGGGAAGGGCTGCCGCCCCGCCGCATGGGCGAGGTGGCGGTCTTCTCCATGGTGCGCGACCCGGCCGGCGGCTGGATCGAGATCTCCCAGCGGGCCTCCCTCACCGGCCCCCTCCCTGCGCCGGATCCCCCTCCGGCCGACTGATCTCCGCGATCTCCTCCCATGACTCCGGCCGTCCTGCTGGCGATCCTGGCGACACAGACCTGCGGCGGCCTGGCCTCGATCTTCACGAAGCTGGCGCTCCAGGGCCTCGAGCCGTGGACGATGATCTTCTTCCGGCAGCTGCTGGGGATGGCGATCCTGTTCGCCATGGCGCGCGCGCGGCGCGTGGCTGCAGCGCCGGTGCCCTTCACCCGGCGGGACTGGGTGCTGCTGCTGACGGCGGCGTGGGGCGGCTTCGCCCTGCCCCAGGCGCTGCTGGCCCTGGGCATCTCGCGCTCGACGGGCACCATGGGCGCGCTGCTGACGCCGCTCGAGCCCATCGGCATCGTGATCGGAGGCGTTCTCTTCCTGGGCGATCGCCTGAACCCGGCGCGCAGCCTGGCGGTGCTGCTGGGAACGGCGGGCGCCGTCACCGTCGTCTCCCAGGGGCGGCTCGACCCGAGCGTGAGCGACCCGCTGGGCGACGTGCTGATCGCCGTGGGCCACCTCTCCTGGGCGATCTACACCGTGGCCACGAAGCCGCTGCTCGCGCGCCACGACCCCATGCGCATCTCGCTCACGATCGTGGCGCTCTCGCTGGTGCCCATCGGGCTGCTGGCCTGGCCCGAGCCCTTCGACGCCGAGAAGGCGCGGCAGGGCCTGGTGTGGGTGGTGGTGCTGGCCTTCGTGGCCACCGCCTTCGGCACCTGGACGTGGAACTTCGCCCTGCGTCAGACGTCGGTGAGCACCATGGCGGCCTTCGTGTTCCTGCAGCCGGTGGTGGGGCTCGCGGCGGGCGCCCTGGCCCTGGGCGAGCCCGTGGGCGCGGTGGCCGTCGCGGGCGCCATGGTGGTGGCCGGGGCGGTGACCCTGGAGGCCCTGTCGTCCCGGGCGAAGCGCCGGCCGCCCCCGGGCGGAGAGCCGGCGTGAGGCGAGCGCCTCAGCGGCCCACGCAGGTGGGCAGCACCACCGCCACGCGGGTGCCGCGGCCCGGCTCGCTGTGCAGCGACAGCTCGCCGCCGTGCCGGTCGATGATGCGGTAGCAGATGGCCAGGCCCAGGCCGCCGTCGGGCGCGTCCGGCGACTGGAAGAACGGATCGAAGAGACCGTCGAGCACCTCGGGGTCGATGCCGTCGCCGCTGTCGGTGACCGACAGCTCGAAGCCCTCCGGGACACTTCCGCAGCTCCACCTCCACGCGGCCCTTGCCCTCCATGGCGGTGGCGGCGTTGGTGACGAGCTGGATCACCACCTGCTCGATCTGGAAGGGCTGGCAGCGCACGAAGGCCGGGTCGGCTTCGAGGGAGACGGCGATCTCCAGATCGTCCGGCTGCCCGGGCAGCACCGCCGCCACGCCGCGCCGCGCGATATCCGCGAGATCCGCGGGCTCGTGGGTCGCGACGTCCGCGCCCTCCACCAGATCGGCCCCGATGGTCTGCAGGTCGCGGGTGTGCTCGACGCACTCGTCCAGCAGCTCGAGCTCCGCCGTGGGCCGGTCGCCTCGGCGCTCGCGACGAGAGCCCCCCGCAGCTCCTCCAGCAGACGCTGCAGGCTGGCCACCGGACGATGCAGCCGGCGCGCCAGTGCCGGCGCCTCGCGCGCGCTCTCCTGGCCGCGCAGGGGCGTCGATCCGAGGCGTCCGCTCGGCGGCGGTGTTGGCGCTCGCCTTCTCGAGCTTCGCCAGCACGTCCATCTTCTCCGCCAGCACGCCGTCCGCCTGGTCGAGGAGCGCGAGCTGGCCGAGCCCGCCCCGGGCCACGGCGTCGAGCTGACGCGCCAGGTCCACCGAACGCCCCGCGGAGGCAGCCGTCAGGGAGACGAGCAGGCCGATGCCCACCGCCCAGATGCCGGCCATGCCGCCCAGCACCGCCAGCCCGGCGCCCGCCGCGCCGCCCAGCACGGCGCCCACCCCGGCGCCAATCATGAGGCCGGTGCGCGGCGTGCGCTGCCAGCGCACCTCGTACACGCAGGCGGAACCCCCGCGATGGGCGCAGTCGGTCTCGTCCACGTGCGCCGGCAGCAGGCCGTACAGTGGGGTCATCGCCTCGAGCATGCCGACGCGCAGGGCGCAGAAGAGGACGTCGTGGGGAGACGGGTGCGCGGGACGGAACTCGACGCGCGCCCTCCCCTCCTGGATGTGGACGGCGTGGAAGTGGTCGCCCGGGGTCCTCCCGAGGCAGCAGCGCCTCGCAGCGCCGGTAGGCCTTCTCGGGCGTGGCGATGCCCGTGAAGCTGAGGAGCAGCCCGATGGCCTCCGGGGCCACCAGCTCGCGTCCCACCCGGCGGGCGAGCTTCGGACCCACGCCGGCCGCCCGGAAGGCGTCGCGAATGCGGTCCGTCTCGATCCAGTCCGTGCGACGGCGACGCGGGGGACCGTTCTCGAGGGCCCGTTCGGCACGCGTCCGGCTGGCGCCAGACCCGACCGCGGTCAGCACGTCCAGCAGCGCGGCCGCGATCCGGGCGTTGCCGGGCGGCTTGTCGAGATCCCGCATGGGTTCCCGTATCGGCGGGTTGGCCTCTCGGATGGAGAGGGGATCGAGCCTCGCCGTGCGACGACCGCCGGCCGGGATGGCCTCTCGGGTGGAGGGGGGATCGGAGGCGGTCGAGAGTGCTGCAGATTCGCGGCCCTCGGAGCGGAGGCCCCCGGAGGCGTACTCAGGTACGCCGAGGACGGCCGGAGCGAGAAGGTCGCGAAGATGCAGTGCTATCGGGCGCCGGCCGCTAGCGACGCTCGGCGTCCCGCAGCAGGGCCATCAGGAAGTCGCGCCGCGCGGCGGGCGCCAGGGGCTCGCTCCAGCCGATTCGCCGGGTGACGGCCTCGGTGGTGCGAGCCAGCACCTCCCGCGCCCGCCAGGTGGGCAGCTCGTCCATGCGCCGCAGGGTCTGGCGCACGAGCCGCAGCTCCACGGGGCCGAGCGCCGAGAGCTGGGCGTGGTCGAAGCGGAAGGCGCTGCGCCCGGGAGCGGGGTCGAGATCCGCCTGGATGGGACGGGCGGGCGCGGCCCGCTCCTCGCGCACCACCAGGGTTCCTGCCGCGAAGTCGCCCAGGCGGCGGACGTCCTTCGAGAGCACCATGGACACGAAGCCCACCAGGTACTGGCTGGGCAGCATGTCCACCATGCGCAGGAGGTTGCGGAGCAGCGACTCGCGCAGGGTCACGGGCAGCCCGCCGTCGCGCACCACGCGCAGGCCGATCATCGCCTTGCCGGGCGACCGTCCCTGCATCAGCAGCTCGCAGGTCACGAAGTATCCCCACTGCAGCACGAAGTCCACCGCCACCCACACGGCGATGGCCATCAGCAGCCAGCTCCCGGGCTGGAACTCGCCCCGCTCGAGGCCGGCGCGGGCATCCTCGACCCAGCTTCCCACCCGCTGGATCTGCTCGAGGTTCGCCATCGACATGGCGACGAAGATCAGGGCGGTGAAGATCAGCGCCTCCAGCACGAGCACGATGCCGTAGTCGACGCTGAAGGCCAGCATGCGGCTCATGGGTCCGGCCAGCTCGAAGTCCAGCGCCACCTGCTCGGGCGAGCGCACGACCTGGGCGCTCCCGAGGGAGCTCTCGCGTCGCAGCGCCGTATCCATGCCCGAGCTCGCCTGGCTCATGTGCTGTGCGGCTCCTCGCTGCTCATCGGCCTTCGCTACCGGCCGTTATCGGCGTTCGAGCGCCCGACTGCAGTCTTGCGCCGAGACGACGATCCGCCACCCTGTCCGATCATGGAGGCTCACGGCGCCCCGCGTGTTCCCGAGCGTGCTCGCGAGCCTCTTCTCGAGCCGGCTCCGGAGAGGAGGGGGCCGGCCCGACGTCACCCCCAGCTCGAGCTCGAACGCTTCGAGCGGCTCGTGGAGCGCTGCGAGCACCTGCGCGCCCGGGGGCTTCCCTTCGACGACCTGCGCGAGCTGGCCAGCCTCTATCGCGCCCACAGCGCGCGGCTCTCGCGCCTGCGGGACCGCGCCGCCGACCCCGACGCCGTCCGTCACCTCAACGGACTCTGCGTCCGAGCGTACGCCTTTCTTTACTCCGCCGCCGAGGGCGCGAGCCGGGAGCACCGGCGGTGGAGCCGCGACCTGCCACACCTGCTGCGCACGACGTGGCGGGCGCTCGCGCTGGCGTGGCTGCTGCTGGTGATCGGCGCCACCATGGGCGCCACCCTCACCCGACGCGATCCCGCGGCCCTGTACGCCATGCTGCCGGTCGGCTTCGGCTACGACGCCGAGCACATCGATCGCCTGTGGGCGTCGCCCGAGGCCCGCGCGGACTTCCTCGAGCGCTCCGAGACGCCCGCGAGCCGGAACCTGCTGTTCGGCTCCCAGCTCTTCGCGCACAACACGCGCGTGGGCATCCTGTCCTTCGCGACGGGCATGCTGGCGGGGGTGCCGAGCGCCCTGCTGCAGCTCTACAACGGCATGATGCTGGGCGCCTTCTGCAGCCTGTTCTTCCGGGACGCGGCCCCCGTTCCGTTCCTGGCCTGGCTCGCCCCGCACGCGATTCCCGAGCTCACCGCCATCACGCTCTGCTGTGCGGGCGGCCTCGTGCTCGGCGCCGCGGTGGCGGCGCCGGGCCGGCGCCGGCGCGCCGTGGCCCTGCGGGAGGACTCGCTACCCGCCCTGGTGTTGGTGGCCACCGCCGTCCCGCTCTTCCTGCTGGCGGCGCTCACCGAGAGCTTCGTGCGCGAGTCGGCGCTCGAGACCGGCACCCGGCTGGCGGTGGCGGGCGCCTACGCGTTCGCAATCGTCGCCGCGCACTGGCAGGTGCGCCGGCTGGCGCGTGCGACGGCGGTCGATACCGGCTGGCTGGCGGGGCTGCGCGCGGGTCCCTGACGCCTCGCGCACGGGCGCATCGCCTTCAGACGGCGGCCGGCAGGGCGTCGCGGCCGTGCGGCAGCGCCAGCTGCAGCTCCGGCCCGAGCGGCACGATGCCTGTGGGGTTGATGCTCGGGTGGCTCTGGTAGTAGTGCCGCTTGATGTGCTCGAAGCTCACTGTCTCGGCCACGCCCGGCCACTGGTACAGCTCGCGCAGATAGCCCGAGAGGTTCGGGTAGTCGGCGATGCGCCGCAGGTTGCACTTGAAGTGACCGACGTAGACGGCGTCGAAGCGCACCAGGGTGGTGAAGAGGCGCCAGTCCGCCTCGGTGATGCGCTCGCCCACCAGGTAGCGGCGGCCGGCGAGCCGCTCGTCCAGGCGGTCGAGGGCGTCGAAGAGCTCGCCGAAGGCCTCCGCGTAGGCCTCCTGGGTGGTCGCGAAGCCGCAGCGATAGACGCCGTTGTTGACGTTGGGATAGACGAAGTCGTTCACGCGGTCGATCTCGTCGCGCAGGGCCTCGGGGTAGAGGTCGAGGCTCGCGTCGCCGAAGGCGTCGAACTCCCGCCCGAGCATGCGGATGATCTCCGACGACTCGTTGTTCACGATGGTCTGCTCCCGGCGATCCCACAGCACCGGCACGGTGACCCGGCCCGTGTAGTCGGGCACCGCGCGCGTGTAGATCTCGTGGAGGCGCTGCGCGCCGTTCACGGAATCGCCGGTGACGCCCGGCGTGTCGTCCGGGTTCTCGAACGACCAGCCCTCGGCGCCCATGTACGGGTGCACGACGGACACGGAGATCGTCGTCTCGAGCTTCTTCAGCTTGCGCACGATGAGGGTGCGGTGGGCCCACGGACAGGCCAGAGACACGTAGAGGTGGTAGCGACCGGCGGCGGGCGCGAAGCGTGTGGAGCCGTCGGCGCGCACCTGGTCGCGGAAGCCGCTGTCCTGGCGCACGAAGCGACCGCCGGTGGACGCGGTGTCGTACCACTGGTCCACCCACTTGCCTTCGACGAGCCTTCCCACGCCGCCCCCTTTGCCCGGACCTTCAACGCTGCCGGGAGCGCGCCGCCGCGTGCAGGCGGCGGATGACCTCGGCGCTCTCGGGATTCGTCTGCGTGCCGTAGCCGGCGACCAGGGTGCCACGCACCTTGCCGTCGGGGGACCGCAGGGCGAAGAGCATGGACTCGTCCTGGGGATCGGACGAGCCTTCGAAGCGCACGATCTCGTCCACCAGCAGCGCCTCGGGGGCGTGCACCCGGCCGGCGTGGAGCGACTTCAGCCCGCCTCCGGACGGCTGGAACGAGTCGCGGTAGCCCGCGGCTTCGAGTCTCTGCACGGCCTGGCTGAGGGTCTCCGGCTCGTCGTGCTCTCGGGTCATGAGCTCTCCTCCGGAGCGCGGACGGTCAGCACGGGACAGGGCGCGTCCCGGATCGTGCGCTCGGCGACGCTGCCCAGGAAGACGTGAGCGAGACCGCCGCGGCCGTGGGTGCCCATCACGATGAGATCGGCCCCGAGCTCCTCGGAGAGGGTCTGGATCGCGCCGACGATGCTCGGCGCCTCGAGCACGTGCACCTCGACCTTGCCGGGCGGGTTCGAGATATTTCCAGCCACCTCGCGCAGGGATCCCCGCGCGCCCTCCTTGATCTGCTCCAGGTTCGCCGGCGGCAGCACGGCGGTCGCCCCGCCGAAGGTCCCGTACGGCGCGTAGGTGTAGGACGGCGGCTGCACGATGTGGATCAGGTGGATGTCGGACTGCAGGCGGCGCGCCAGATCGACCGCGGTGTCGAGCGCGGCACGCGCGTGCTCCGAGAAGTCGTAGGGCACGACGATCGTGTGGTAGTCGCTCATGAGGGTGGCGCCTCCTGCTGGGGTGGCTCGTGTGGAAGGATCACCTGGGGCTCTCACAGATCATCGACCCCCAACGCGCCGCGCGCCAGCTGGGTCTTCGACGCCCGGATCGCCCCGGCCAGGGCCTCGAATGCCTCCTCCTCGGTCTCCGACACGGCATCCGAGGCCAGGGATTCGAGCATCTGCTCCAGCGATTCGTGGATCGAGACCACGAAGGCCCGGACGTCCTGGACGTCGAGCTCGCCCCCGGGCCCGGTTGGCAGGTCGAGGGGCCCGCCCGCCACGTACTGGGCCTGCATGCGCAGCAGCGAGGCGGGCGCCTGCTCCCGGTATGCGACCAGCACCTCGCACAGCTCGCGCTCGCGCCGCTCGATTCCCGAGAGTGCGAGCCGGCGTCGCTCGTCCTCGTCCTCGTGCTGGATCGCCTGCAGGCGGTCGGCGATCGACCGGCAGTCCGCCACCACGATGTCGAGGATCTCCTCCAGGGAGAGGAACGTGGACCGCTCCCGCCGCTCGGAGTCCGCGGGCGGCTCTCCGTCGCCCTCGGGCTTCCCCTGCGTATCTTGCCTGTTTGCAGAATCTGCACGTCCCGCACGACTCATCGCCATCTGCCCGTCTCCCGCCCGTCCATTCGGGCGTGCCGATACGAAGAGCAAGCTTCATGCCAGACGACCGGTCGCGGCCTCGGGGCTCGCGTGGGCTCAGCCCGGGAGAAGCGCTGCGCCGCCGCGCTCGTCCGCTCTCGGGTGCGCTCCGACTGCCGGCGAGATCCGGTCCGGAGGGTCCGAGGGCACCCGCGCGGATCCGCCTTTTTCCGATCCGGTCGCCCGCGGATCGCGTTAGCATGCGGGCGATGCGGGAGATGCGGATGCGGGTGCCTCGGCTGCGGGTGTGGATGCTGCTCCCTTTTCGTCTCGGCATGCTTCTCGGCCTGGCTCTCGGCCTGGTCCTGCCGATGACGGCGGCCGCTGCGCCCGGGCCGTGCACGGTCGATCCGGGCCTGCCCGACCCCCTGGAGGTGGAGATCGACACCTCCCTCGGGCCGATCGCGGTGGAGCTGTGGCCGGACGTCGCGCCGTGCACGGTCAACAACTTCCTGGCCTACCTGGAGAGCGGGCGCTACGACGGCACCTTCGTGCACCGCACGGTGGACGCCTTCGTGATCCAGGCCGGGGGCTACGCGTACGACGCCGACACCGACACCTTCTCGAGCATCCTGCGCGACCCGCCGGTGGTGAACGAGCCCGGCGAGTCCAACCTGCGGGGCACCCTCGCCATGGCCCGCGTCGGCGGGCAGGTGAACAGCGCCACCAGCGAGTTCTTCATCAACCTCGCGGACACGAACTCGTTCCTCGACACGATCGACCAGGGCTTCACGGTCTTCGGCGCCGTCGTCGCGCCCGACATGGACGTGGTCGACGCCATCGGCACGCTGCCGCGGGTGCGCGGCAGCTGGGCCCTCGTTTCGCCCCTTCGCGAGGTCTTCGCCGAGCTGCCCGTGCTGGCGGCGCCCAGCGACCCGCCCGGCGGCTACGGCTGCTTCGACGCGTCCGATCCGTCCCAGACCGGCCCGGCTGGCTGGCTGCGGGCGCTGGTCACCTTCTCGCAGATGGCGCTCGAGCCCGACCCGCTGACCGGCGGTGCCTACTACCTGTCGGCGAGCTGCGACGGGAGCGGCGCCACGGGCCCGCCGAGCGTCGCGTGCACCACCGATCGCGACGTGGCCTACTCGAACGGCGGCTGGCGTCTGTGCCTCGACCGCGACGATGACCTGCGCGGCCATCGCCGAGTCCGAGGAATCCCTGGCGGCGCGACGCGACCATCTCCACCCCCAGGTCACCGCCGACCTGGTCGAGATCGCCTCGATCCGGGTGGTGCCCGAGCCGGGCGAGACGGTCATGCTGCTCTCCGGGCTCCTCGCGCTCGGGGGACTCGCTCGCCGGCGCGGGTAGCCCCGGGCGCCTCCCGCGCTCCTCGGAGACGCGCGCACCCGATCTTCCCGGGCCTCGTTGAATCGCGCCGCGGCAGGCCGCAAGCTCTCCGCCGGAATGCGATCTCTCCGCACACCCGACTGGCGGCAAGCCACTCACCGAACGCGAGACCCGGCATGAGCGAGTCCCCGGCCGGCGCAGGAGCCTCCTGGCAAGGGCCCATCCTGCGCGAGGGCGAGAGCTGCTGGCGGCGCGCAGAGGCGGCGCGGCTGCGCTTCCTGATCGACGGGGAGAGCTACTTCGGCGCCGTGGCGGACGCCCTGGAGAACGCGCGCGAGTGCGTCTGGCTCGTGGGCTGGGACTTCCACAGCGAGGTGCGCCTGCGGCGCGACAGCAGCCGGGGCTCGTCCCGGCAGACCCTCGTCTCGCTGGTGGACCGCATCGCGCGAGCGCGCGGCGTGCACGTGCGCATCCTGGCCTGGGACTTCGTGATGGTCTACGCGCTCGAGCGCGAGTTCCTGCCCCTGCTGCACTTCGGCGGCCGCACCCACCGGCGGGTGGAGTTCGAGATGGACTCGTCGCACCCGGTGGGCGCGAGCCAGCACCAGAAGATCGTGGTCGTCGACGACGCCATGGCGTTCGTGGGCGGCTTCGATCTGACCGCCAACCGCTGGGACACGCGCGAGCACCGCCCCGACGATCCCCGGCGCACGACGCCGCGCGGAACCCGCTATCCGCCGTTCCACGACGTGCAGGTGGCGATCGACGGCGAAGCCGCCCGGGTCGTCGCGGACCTCGCCCGGGAGCGCTGGCGGCGCGCCACGGGCCGCCGGATCGACCCCTGCCCCGCCGGCTCCGATCCCTGGCCGAAGACCCTCGAGCCCCACGCCCGCAACGTGTCGGTGGGCATCGCGCGCACCCTCGCCAGCTACCGGGGCGCGCCCGAGGTGCGCGAGGTGCGAGGCCCTCTATCGCGACGGCATCGCCGCCGCTCGCCGCTGGATCTACTTCGAGAACCAGTACCTCACGGCCCATCGCGTGATCGACTGGCTGTGCGAACGGCTGCGCGAGCCCGACGGGCCGGAGATCGTGATCGTCGGGCCGCGGGAGAACGCGGGCTGGCTCGAGGAGAGCACCATGGGCGCCCTGCGCGACCGGGCGGCCCGGCGCCTGCGCGCGGCCGATGCGCACGACCGCCTGCGCCTCTACTACCCGCACCGCGAGGGCCTGGCCCCGGGCGAGAGCCTGAACGTGCACGCGAAGGTCATGGTGGTCGACGACACCCTCGCGCGTGTGGGCTCCTCGAACCTCTCGAACCGCTCGCTGGGGCTCGACTCCGAGTGCGACCTGGCCGTGGAGGGCGAAGCGGGCGACGCGGCCTCCCGTGCCGTCCGGGCGTTCCGCAACGACCTCGTCGCCGAGCACCTCGGCGTCGATCCGGCGCGGGTGGCCGAGGAGATGGAGCGGACGGGCTCCCTCGTGGCAGCCATCGAGGCCCTGCGGGACGGAGAGCGGACCCTCCGTCGCCTCGAGCTCGAGACCGAGGACTGGGCGGCCGCCACCGTCGAGTCCCTCGGCACCTTCGACCCCGAGCACCCGGTGCCGCTCGAGGAGCTGATGGACCGCTTCCTCCAGGAGAGCGGCCCGGACCGGCGGTCCCGTGCCCGCCGGCTCTGGAGCTTCGCCACGGCGGCGGTCGTGGTGGGCGGATTCCTGTTGGCGTCGGACGAGACGCCGCTCGGCCACGAGCTGCTGACCGAGGCGGCGGCCGGCCTGCTGACGCCCCTGCGCGCGGGCTGGCAGGGAGCCACCCTCGCGAGTCTGGCGTTCACGGGCGCGACCCTGCTGCTGGTTCCGGTGACGGCGCTCACGGTGGTCACCACCCTGCTGCTGGGGCCGGCGGTGGCCATCCCCGTGGCCTGGGCCGGCAGCGTCCTGGGGGCGGTCTTCGGCTACGGGCTCGGCCAGCGGGTGGGAAGGAACCTGATCCGCCGGGTGGCGGGCGATCGGCTCAACGTCCTGAGCCGCCGCCTGCAGCGGGCGGGCCTCCTACCCTGCATCCTGCTGCGGCTGTCTCCCCGGAATCCATTCATGATCGCGACCCTGGTCGCCGGTGCGACGCGGGTTTCCCTGCGCGACTTCGTCCTGGGCACCGCCATCGGCGTGGTGCCCGGCATCCTGGCGTTGTCCATCGTCACCGACGCCGTCGCGGTGCTCTCCCGGGAGCCGACCGTGCGCGCGCTGCTCTTCACCGGTGCGGCGATCGTCGGCTTCGCGGGCATGCTCGCAGCCCTGTGGCGCCTCGCGTCCCGGGCGACGGAGGCGGGACCACCGGCGTGACCGGCTTCTCGATGGCGACCTGGAACGTGCACGCCTGGGTGGGTCGCGACGGCCGGCGCGATCCGTCGCGCGCGTTCCGCGTGATCGCCGCGATCGACGCGGACGTCGTCGCCCTGCAGGAGGTGGAGGGCACGGACTGGCCGGCGGCCGCGGAGCAGCTCGGATACCGGCCCCTGCTCGCACCCACCCGGCAGGAGCGGGGCATGCCCTTCGGAAACGCGCTGCTGGTGCGCGCACCCGTCCTGTCGTTGGATCGCATCGACCTCACCGTCGCCGGCCGCGAGCCCCGCGGCGCGCTCGACGCCACCGTGCAGCTGGGGGAGGAGGTCGTACGGATCGTCGCGACCCACCTGGGACTGGGTCGCGCGGAACGGCGAAGCCAGGCGGCCGCTCTGGCGGCACGCATCCTGGAGCGGCAGGCCGACCTGGCCACGGCCCTGCTGGGCGATCTCAACGACTGGACCCGGCGGGCCCGGCAGCTCGGCGCCCTCGAACACGCCGTGGCTCCGCTCTCCCGGGTCTCCACCTTCCCGTCACGACGCCCGCTGCTGCCGCTCGATCGCGTGACCATCGGCGGCGGACGTTTCCGGCTGCAGGCCTCGACGGTGTCGTCGCCGGTGGCGCGAATGGCGTCCGACCATCTGCCGCTCCTGGGTGTCTGCAGCCGCCCCCCGGACCTTCACTCGGCGCCGTAGCGGATCGTCAGATAGCGGTTCAGGACGCGAGCGGTCACCTCCTCGGGCACGAGGTCGAGAGTCTGGACGCCGCGCAGACGCAGCCGCGCGAGGGTCGCCTCGCGCTCCTGCAGGAGATCGTCGAGCACGATCCGCCGATAGAGGTCCTGCTCCGAGGTCGGCTGCGAGCGCGCCGGCGCCTGGCGCGGGTCGAGCACGTCGAAGCGCGGGTCGCGCAGGGCGACCAGCAGCACCTGGTGACGGCGCGCCAGCAGGCCGAGCGGCGTGACGAGGGAATCGGGGTCGGACTCCGCGAAGTCCGTGAGGATCACGAGCAGGACGCGTTTCTGTCGGCGACCCAGGAGCGACCGGGCCAGCACGTGGTAGTCGGCCTCCACCAGGCGCGACTGGATCGGTGCGAGCGCGTCGACGAAGGCGCCGAGATGAGCGCGGCGCGCCACGGGCTCGAGCGCCAGGCGCCGCTCGCGATCGAAGACGAGCAGTCCGGCGCGGTCGCCCGCGTGCAGCGCCGACCACGCCAGCGTGAGCGCCGCGTCCACCGCGCAGTCGAGCTTGGTGCGTTCGTTCGCCGCCACGCGGCCGCCCATGAGACGACTGGCGTCCACCGCGACGATCAGCGTGTGGTTCCGCTCGTGCTGGTGCAGCCGGGTGACGAGCCGCCCGCGCCGGGCCGTGGCCCGCCAGTCGATGCGCCGCGGGTCGTCGCCCGGGACGTAGTCGCGCAGGGATTCGAACTCGGTCCCCTCCCCGCGCTGCCGCACGGGCTTCACGCCGAGGGACGCGAGCAGCGCCCAGGGGCGCAGCGCCTCGGGCGTGAGGAAGCGGCTGGTGTCGGGAAGGACGCGCACGCTGTCCCCGGCGCCGCTGAGCACCCGTCGGCGCAGCAGGCCCCACGGAGAGCGCGCCAGGGCGGCCAGCGGTCCGAAGGCGCGGTCGCCTCGCACCCGGGGCAGCAGCGCGTAGCGCAGTCGGCGCTCCTCGCCCGGCGCCAGCCCCACCGACGGGAAGACCGGATCGCCCGCGGCGAGGTCCCGCGGCACCTCGTCGAAGAGGTTCGCCGTGAGCCGGCGGGGCCCCGGGTTGCGCACGAGGATCTCGACCTCCGCGGCGCGTCCCACGGCGACGCGCGAAGGCGTGCGGCGCCTGACCACCAGGGGGGGCGTGTGCGCGAGCATCCAGGCGTCGCACACGAGGGCGACGCCGAGCGCGGCCCCGGCTACCGCGACCGGCAGGGAGAGGACCGGCTCCACGACGCTCGCGGCCGCCGCCAGCACCCACAGCCCCAGCGCCGCCAGCAGGCGGCCGTCGGGAGACACGCCGAAGATCCACCCGGCGAGTCGGTCGCCGGCCGAGGGACGGGGCGGGGACGGGGCCGGCGGCCCAGGGAGGCGGCGGCGGGGCCGGCGGCCGTCACCGCGGAACGGTCACCGTCCGGAGCGTCCGCTCCAGGGCGGCGTCGGGCGTGAGCCCTTCCACCTCCGAGGCGGGATCCAGGATCACCCGGTGTCGGAGAGCGGGCAGGAAGACGCTCTGCACGTCCTCGGGGAGCACGTAGTCGCGGCCCTCGAGCGCGGCCTGGGCCTTGGCGGCCCGCAGCAGCAGCAGACCGGCGCGGGGCGAGGCGCCCAGGGCGAACTGGAAGTCCGCCCGGGTGCCGCGCACCAGCTCGGACACATAGGCGACGATCTCGTCCCGCACGATCACCCGGCGCACCAGCTCCCGGCTGGCCTCGAGGTCCTCGAAGCGCATCACCGGCTCGAGCGAGCCGGCGTCGCTGGCCGGGGAGTCGACCGGCGCGGCGTGATGCAGGGCCAGCAGCGCGCGCTCGTGGGCTTCGTCCGGATAGTCCACCACGATCTTGAAGAGGAAGCGGTCGAGCTCCGCCTCCGGCAGGGGGTAGGTGCCCTCCTGCTCCACGGGGTTCTGGGTGGCGAAGACGGTGAACGCGTCGCCCAGGGGATGGCGGGTTCCGTCGACGGTCGCGAAGCGCTCCTGCATGGCCTCGAGCAGCGCCGCCTGGGTCTTGGGGGAGGCGCGGTTGATCTCGTCGGCGAGCAGGAGGTCGGTGAAGAGGGGCCCGGGGCGGAAGTGGAACTCCCCCACGCGTGGGTCGAGCACCGGCGTGCCGATGATGTCGCTCGGCATCAGGTCCGGCGTGAACTGGACGCGACCGAACCGCATGCCGAGCGCCGCCGCCAGGGTCCGCACCAGCAGCGTCTTGGCGACGCCCGGCACGCCCTCGATCAGGCTGTGCCCCGAGCACAGCAGCGTGATGGTCGCGAGCCGGACCGCTTCGTCCTGACCGACGACCGTCCGGGACACGCGCTCGCACAGCGCACGGTGCTGCATCCGAACCGGCTCGAGGTCGAGCGCGGGTGCCTGGGTCAATGGATCACCTCCGAAACGAGCGCGTCGAGCTCTCCGACGGCGGACGCGAGCTCCGCCTCCGTGCCCACGCTGCGGGGCTCGGTCAGCACCGCCAGCGGCGCTCGTCCGGCGCCGGGGCGGGGCCGTCCCTGTCGATCCCGCTCGATGCGCTCGGCCAGCGCGCGGCGGCTCACCTCCTGCGGCAGGCCGAAGTGTCGCTTGAGCCTCGATGCGGTGAGCTCACGGTAGCGCTCCAGCACCCGGGCGTGGTCGCGGGTTCCGGCGTAGAGGGCCGCCATCGAGGTGACGTACGTCTCGAGGGTCGGCGTCGCCGGATCGAACTCCGGCACGCTGCGAGCCGGCAACGCGTTTCCCCGCCAGGCGTGCAGCACCCCCAGCAGGGCGAGACCCACGTAGACCGGCAGGGCCGCCGAGCTCGCGATGTAGCGGAACGCGCTGGTCTCGGGCAGGAAGCCGTGCTCGCGCTCGTCGAAGCGGGGCTCGCCGAAGGATCGGACCAGATCGACCGCGAACGGCGCGGCGTCCTCGCCATCGAGCCAGGCGTTGTGGGTGAAGCCCGAGTCGGCCACGACCACGAGCAGCCCTTCGCCGAAGGGACGCGCCAGCACGAAGGGCCACTCCGGTCCATCGGGCTTGCGCGCGCGGGCGACGACGGGCCAGTCGGACGACTCCTCGAACACCCAGGGGTCGTCGAGGGGCAGCCGGCGCGGCTGCGAAGCGAACGAGCCCTCCACGAGGGTGGGCGTCGGGGGAGCCGCGTCGCTCGGCGCGTCCTCCGCATCGTCGTCTGCGTCCGCTTCGTCCGTCGCCTCGCTCGCGGCGCGCAGGCGCACGCGGCCGGGCAGGGCCATGCCCCCGATGGCGTCGCACTCCACCAGCTCGTCCTGGGGGGCCAGCACGGGACCGCCGGGGTCCGCCGACTGCAGGAAGACGACGCCGACCCCACCCGACCGCAGCCACGCCGCGGCGGGCCACGCCACGTCCTCCGCGTCCAGGACGTCCACCATGCCGCTGCGCGCGATGCGGCCGTCGCAGACGCCGGCCGGATCGATCCACCACAGGGTCCCGGCGTCGTCGAGACGGCGGGCGGCCTCGAAGCTCCGGCCGCGGGAGAGCCCTGTCTCCGACAGCAGGTCGTAGAGCGCACCGTGTCCGGCTCCGGCGCGGCCGAAGCTCGAGCTCGTGAGGGGGGACGGCGACCGCGGCCACAAGGCGTTGACGATCGTGAGGACGACCATCACGGCGACGGCGATGGCGGCACGGCGACTCATCGACTCTCCGGCAGGGATTCGATGCGGGCGTGCAGCGCGCGCCATTCGCGGTAGAGCTCCCGGTCCTCGACCCGGTCGCGAAACCAGCGTCCCTCGAGCCGGTCCAGCAGGGCGAGGAAGCGCTGGCGCAGGGCGTCCGGCAGGCGGGTGTCCGCGAGCCGGTGCCGCAGGGTGCGATTCGGGTCGGAGCGCTCGAGCTCGAGCCAGCGTTTGCGCAGCAGCAGCTGCAGGCTCGCGAGCTGGATGCGGTGGGCCGCCTCGAGGAAGTGGCCCTGACGGGCCAGGCTGTCCGCCTCCGCGACGAAGCGCGGCCCTTCGAGCACGGCCTCGCGGGCGAGCGCCCCGGGCGCCCCCCGCCGAGCGCGCAGCTCGCGCACGGTGCGCACCGCGATCACCCCGAGGATGCCCAGCACGGCCAACGCCAGTGCGAGGCGCAGCAGGGCCACCCCGGCGTCGTCGCCGAGCGTCCCCTTCGTCATGCCCTCGAGCCACGACCCGAAGCGGGTCCACAGATCGACCAGCCACTGGGGTGTCCAATCGGCGATCTGCCGCAGCCAGGCCGCCAGGGCGTCGACGAGCTCCTGGAGGTGCGTCGGCGGACGTCGATAGTGCGCGTAGTCCGCGCGGCGCAGGATCTCCGCGGCGAGCTCCCGGGCGCGATCGTCCGACAGGCCCGGCACGCCGTCGACGGTGGGCACCCGCACGTCGAGCATCAGCGGATCGGCACCGCGGACGGCTCGCTGCCCTCGACGAGCTGGGCGAGATGCTCGAGGTCGAAGGACTCGGTCCGGCAACGCACGTCGAAGTACGCCACCACGGAGGTCGTGTAGAGGTAGGCCTGACACAGGGCCTGCACGGCCCCCCACACGAGCGCGCCCACGATCGGGATCGCGCCCACGGTGAACTGCACTCCGGCCGGGATGATCATCACCAGCATGTAGAGCACGAGCCCGACCCCCACGAGGCGGCCGATCTCCGCCTGCACCAGCGTGAACGTACGCGCCACCGCGTCGAACAGGGAGCGTCCCTCGAGCACCACCACCGCGGCGAGCACGCCGGGAACCAGGGTCATCAGCCCCGCCAGGGCGAACAAGGCCGGAATGGCCGCCAGGATCGCGACGATGAGCAGGGCGACTCCGAGCGACGAGTTCTGCAGCAGCGCCCCGAGAATCCCTCCGACCACCCCCAGCCCGACGATCGCCAGCCCCGCAGCCACCATCAGGATGATCGAGAAGATCACGTACGTGATCATCAGCGGGAACATGCGCGCCAGCCCGCGATCGAGGCAGCTGCGAATGGAGAGCGGCGCGCCGAGATAGAGATCGCCCACGGCGGACGTGATCGCCCCGATCGCCACGGGCAGCACGACCAGCAGGGCCAGCAGCCACGTCGCCACGATCAGCACGAAGGTGGCGCCGATCTCGGGGATCTCCCCCTTCTGGAACCAGAACGGGTCGAGCATCCACGCGAACGCGCTCGTCACCAGGATCGTCGGGATCTGTCCCACGAGGCTCAGGCTGCCCAGCAGGACGAAGTGGTTCCGCATCAGCTGGAAGCCGGCGTCCAGGATCTCGGCCACCGACAGGGGCCGGATCTCGTAGCTCGTCGCTGCCTGAGTCTCGCTCAAGGGCCTTCCCCCGTGGCTGTTCGCGTGCTCGCTCGAGGACCCTACCGCGCCTTGCGTCCCTTGGCGTCCCAGATCTCGAGGGACTCGAGCACCGCCCGGAACCAGGGCCGCCAGGCCTTTTCGACCGCCACCGGCGACTCCGTGAGGATCATCATCACACGACCGTCGCCGAGCTCGACGAAGAAGAAGTCGAGCGCGTCGCGGCCGCTGGGGTCCTCCACCGCCACCTCCAGCGCGGGCCGGGACGCCACCTCCGTCGGCGCACTGTAACGCCTCCAGGTCCCGGCGAAGAGCCCCTCGCCGAATCGCTCGAGATATTCCTCCACGCTGGGAACCGGCCACACGAAGATCTCGAAGGAGACGTCGTGATCCCAGATCGGGCCGTTCGCCATGAAGAGGCCGTGGGCGTGCGCGGCGCGCAGCCAGCCGGCGGGGGTGCGCACCTCGA
The DNA here is from genome assembly GCA_963822965.1 of uncultured delta proteobacterium. Classification (GTDB taxonomy): domain Bacteria; phylum Myxococcota_A; class UBA9160; order UBA9160; family UBA4427; genus JAJDAN01. Next base: position 66,498 of record CAWGJT010000011.1, on the reverse strand, counting down.
ACCCCAGTCGCGAATCCACGTGGGGGGCGAGCGCCAGCTGGGGACCGCCGCTGGGAGGACCCGGATCCGGGCGCGGCGAGGGGCCGCCCGGCTGCACGTGGCCGTAGTGGGTGCCGTTGGGAAGCTGGTAGAGCGACACGAAGGAGTTCACGTCCGCGTCCGACAGCGTCGGGATCGCCCCGCGCTCGTCGAGGGACCGGTACATCAGGTCCGTGGGAACGGGGCTGTGGCCCAACATGCCCAGGGCGTGACCGATCTCGTGCAGTGCGATGGCCTCCACCTGGGAAGCCGTCAGCAGGCCGAACTCGTCCGCCGCGTAGACGATCGTCTCGGGAACGGTGAAGGTCACCTCCATGCGCTCGGAGTCCGGGTCCCAGCCATGGGACCGACAGGCGCGTCGAACCGCCTCGGTGGTTCCCAGCACCCGGATCGCGGGCTCCGGTGACGGCGCCTCCTCGGCGAGCACGCGCAGGCGCAGCAGCGCCTCGCCGGGCGTCGCCACCCGCCGGAACGACACCAGACCCTCCAGCTCCTTCTCCCAGGTGGCGAGGGCCCGCTCGACGGCGGCGGTGAAGCGGGCCGGATCCACCGGATCGAACTCGTCCTGCATGGCGTCCGGAATCACCGCTTCGTCGATGTAGACCGGCAACGGCATGGCTTCGTCGGGCCAGCGGCAGAAGACGAGCACGTCGCCGGTGGCGGCGTCCCCCGGCATGCGGTGCACCATGAAGGGCAGGTAGTTCGGCTCGAGCACGTCCGGATAGGCCTCGCGGAAGGCCAGGTAGTCGCGCCGATCGGGGTGGTAGGGAGCGACGGTCGCCGCGTTCGCCGCCGCGTCCTCCCGCACACCCCCCCACCCCGCGCAGCCGACCGAACCCATCAGCAGCACGAGCAGCAGGGCGCGCGCGGTGGCGGTCAATCCCGGTGCGCTCCGCCCCGTGCGCGCAGGGCCCGCCGCGTCGCCTCCTGGTCCTCGCGCTCCCGGAGCGCCGCGCGCTTGTCGTAGGTGTGCTTGCCGCGGGCCAGGGCCAGCTCGACCTTGGCCCGGCCGTCCTTGAAGTAGATCGAGAGCGGCACCAGGGTGAGGCCCCGTTCGGCGACGCGTCCGGCGAGCTTCCGGATCTCCCCGCGGTGCAGGAGCAGCTTGCGGTCCCGGGTTGGATCTTCGGGATTGGCCCGGGTGGCGGGCTCGTAGGGCGAGATGTGGAGCTGCTGGAGGAGGACCTCGCCGTCGCGGATCGAGGCGTACGCCTCGCGCAGGTTGGCGCGGCCCTCGCGCAGGGCCTTCACCTCCGGACCGAGAAGCGCGATGCCCGCCTCGACCGTCTCGAGGATCTCGTAGTCGTAACGCGCGCGACGATTCGTGGCGACGGGCCGGGCGCCCGCTGCCTGCTTGCCCTTCGCCTTCCTGCTCGCCACGGGCGACGCACCCCCTGCGCGGAGCGTAGCAGGGCGCCCGTCAGTCCCGGATGTCGTTGTGGTCGTCGACGAAGACGCGCCGGGCGTCCCAGAGCCGGGCCCGGGACTCCTCCACCTGGACGAAGCTCGCGATGATCACCTTGTCGCCGGGCTTCATCAGGTGCGCGGCCGCGCCGTTGATGCAGATCTCGCCGGAGCCGCGCTCGCCCTCGATCACGTAGGTGCTGAGCCGGTTGCCGTTCGTGCAGTTCCAGATGTCCACCCGCTCGTAGGGCAGCAGATCCGCGGCCTCCAGCAGATTGCGGTCGATGGTCACGCTGCCCTCGTACTCGACGTTGGCCTCGGTCACCGTGGCGCGGTGGATCTTCGACTTGAGCATGGTGCGGGTCATGGGGTTCTCCACAGGGGGTCGCGGGGCGCGGGGCGCCCTGCCCCGTCACTTCCTCTCGCTGCAGACGAGCAGGCGGTTGTCGATGAGGCGCACCGGCGCGCCCGCCCCGGACGGGTCCGGAGCGAAGTGGACGGCGAGCGCCAGCAGGGTGGTGCCCGACAGCTCGTCGGGAGCCGTCTCCAGGCTGTCGGGATCGCGCAGCTCCGCGTAGTCGACGCTGGCCTGGGAGGCCCGGGCGAGCTCCCGCCGCACCTCCTCGAGGATCGCCGCGCTGCGCCGCTCGCCCGCGGCCGTCGCCGCCTCGGCGGCGTCCAGGGCTCGAACCAGGGCCACCGCCTGACGCCTGGCCTCGGGACCGAGCCGCACGTTGCGGCTCGACAACGCGACCCCGTCGGGCTCGCGCACGATGGGCGCCGCCACGATCTCCACGTCGAATCCCAGGTCGCGCACCATGCGCCGGATGACGGCCACCTGCTGGAAGTCCTTCTGGCCGAAGACCGCGACGTGGGGCTTCGCGGCCAGCAGGAGCTTGCAGACGACGGTGGTGACGCCCCGGAAGTGGCCGGGGCGCGAGGCGCCGCAGAGCGGTCGCGCGAGCGCGTCCACCTCGACCCAGGTCTGGGCACCCGCCGGGTACAGGTCGTCGACCGACGGGGCGTAGACCCCGTCGACTCCCGCCTCGCGACACCGTTCCACGTCGCGCTCCAGCTCCCGGGGATAGCCCGCGAAGTCCTGCGCCTGGTCGAACTGGGTGGGGTTCACGAAGATCGACACCCACACCCGGTCCGCCCGCTTGCGCGCTTCGTCGACGAGGGAGAGGTGACCGGCGTGGAGCGCGCCCATGGTCGGGACCAGCGCCAGGCGCCGGCCCGCGGCTCGCTCCGCATCGACGAGGAGCTGCAGCTCCTTGCGAGATTCGACGATCTGCATGGTTCCGGGATCCCGAGCCGCCGCCGGCTACCGGTAGCTGTGCTCTTCGTCGGGGAACTTGCCGTTCGTCACTTCCTCGGCGAAGGCCCGTGCGGCCTGGGTCGCCACCGCGCCCAGGCTCGCGTACTGCTTGACGAAGGAGGGGGTCCACTCGTTCAGCCCCAGCAGGTCGTGCATCACCAGCACCTGCCCGTCGCAGCCGGGCCCGGCACCGATGCCGATCGTGGGGATCTCGAGCCGCCGGGTGATCTCCGAGGCCAGCGCCGCCGGCACCCCCTCGAGCACCACTGCGAAGGCGCCGGCCTGCTGTACCGCCAGGGCGTCCTCGATGACGCGGGTGCGGCTCTTCTCACCGCGCCCCTGCACCCGGAAGCCGCCCATCCGGTTCACCGCCTGGGGCGTGAGCCCGACGTGACCCATCACCGGGATCTCGGCGGCGACGATGCGCTCGATGGCCGGCGCGACGTGGCGTCCACCCTCGAGCTTGACGGCCTGGGCGCCGCCCTCCTTCACGAGACGGATCGCGCTGCGGACCGCGTCCTCCGGGCCCACCTGGTAGCTGCCGAACGGCATGTCGCCGATCACCATGGCCCGCGAGAGCCCCCGCGCCACCAGCCGGGTGTGATAGATCATCTCGTCCAGGGTCACCGGGAGCGTGGTGTCGGCTCCCTGCACGACGTTGCCCAGGGAGTCGCCCACCAGGATCAGGTCGATTCCCGCCGTCTCGAAGATGCGAGCGAACGTGAAGTCGTAGGCGGTGAGCATGGTGATGCGCTCGCCGCGGCGCTTGCGTGCGGCCAGGGAGCGAACCGTGACGCGATGCTCCCGCTGGGCGGAAGCCGTGGTGATGGTGGACATCAGGGGATCTCCTTCCCCGGTCCAGCCGCGCATCCACGATCAGATCAAAAGAACGAAAGAAGAAACCTTCCGGGTTTCACCCGGAGGTGCACAAGGAGGGAGGGGAAGCCAGTGAAGCGTCGGCGACCCACCTTCTCTCGTCACCCCCGTCTCGGTCTGCAGCTGCGGATCCGAGCGATTCCGGGCGAGTGAAAGGTGTCGACTCTGCTCTTCCGTCTGCCGGGGCGGCTACACCCGGGCGAGGTTTTTCGTCCGATGGAGTTCGCACTGTACGAGACCCCTCGAACGGGCGGAATGTACCCCCGGCGCGCGCGCGAGGTCAAGCAATCCCGGGCCCCCCCGGACCCGCGGGGCGAAGCGCGCCGCGGACCCCGGTCACGGACCCTCGAGCAGCGCCCGGACCGCCGGGGGCAGATGGCGCTCCTCGATCAGCGAGGGGGCGTGCCGGCGCAGGGCCTCGGCCAGCACCTCGAGCTGGATCGCCACCGGGTCGGCGCTGGAGAGCATCACCCAGATGGCGCCGCGCACCCGACAGACCGCACTGCCCGGTGGTACCTCCTCGGCCTCGAGGCCCGAACGGCCCACCGGCCGGACCTCGAGCCCCGCCTCGCGGGCCAGGTCGAGCAGCGCCGCGAGGATCTCGGAGGCTTCCATCGCCGGGAAGCCTAGCGGAGGGAGCCCTTCGGGCTCCCTTTGCGGCGCGAGCCGACCGTTCCGGGTCGGCCTGCTAGCGGAGGGAGCCCTTCGGGCTCCCGTCGCCCAGGGCCCGGGCCAGGGCCAGCAGGGTCTCCGGAGCGAGCTTCTCGGCGCGCTCGCCGGGGGGGATGCCGGCGGTCTCGAGGGCTCGAAGCAGGGCTTCCCGGTCGCCGCTCTGGGGCAGCCCGCCGCCTCGCAGCCCGTTGAGGATGGTCTTCCGCCGCTGGTTGAAGACCGCCCGGAGAACCGTCTCGAGCCAGGGCAGCTCCTCGTCGGTCACCGGCGAATCGGCCCGGGGAAACAGGCGAACGAAGCTCGACTCGACCTTCGGCGCCGGGAAGAAGCAGCCGGGCTTGAGGTCGAGCTCCCGGGAGACGTCCGCCACCAGCCGGTGCAGCACCGTCAGCGACCCGTAGTCCTTCGTGCCCGGCTCGGCGACGAGCCGCTCCGCCAGCTCGCGCTGGAGCATGACCGACCAGTCCGCCAGCCGATGCCGCAGGTCGATCAGCCTGCGCAGCAGCGGGCTCGCCACCGAGTACGGGAGGTTCGCCACCAGACGCACCGGGCGCGGCCGGGCGTCCGGGCCGCTGGGGCCCGGGGCCGGCCGCGACAGGCGCTCCGCCAGGGCCGCCAGGTCGACGTCCAGGGCGTCCGCGTGCAGGAGCTCGACGTTGTCCGGCAGCAGCGCTTCGGCCCGCAGCGCGGCGACGATCCCCGAGTCGATCTCGATGCTGGTCACCCATGCGGCGCGCCGGGCCAGCTGGCGGGTCAGCACGCCCAGCCCGGTCCCGATCTCGATCACGGCGTCGCCGGCCTCGACGCCGGACCGCTGCGCCAGGCGCAGGGCGATGTCGTCCTCGACGAGGAAGTTCTGGCCCAGGTCGCGCTGCAGCCGCAGGCCGTGGCGATCGAGGATCTCGCGGATCGATCGCAGACCCACCGGGGTTAGCGTCCCGTTCCAGAAGTTCGCTGTCGAGGTCGACGCGCCTTCGATCCGTCTCGGCATGCACCGAGGGCGCTTCCGCGGCCCGCCGCCAAGGCGCGCGACCGAGGCATCGCCGCGCTACGGCGACGGGAGCGCAACGCAGACAGCGGGCCGCGGGGGCGGCCGAATGCAAGCGAACTTCTGGGACGGGACACTAGCCGGCGACCGGCGCGACGGGAGACGAGGCTGCCGGAATCGGGGCGCGAGAGAAGGCGCCCAGGTCGAGCGCGTCGCGCACGCCCCGCTCGAGCAGGCGGCACCCGGCCGCCGCGATCATGGCGGCGTTGTCGGTGCACAGGGCCGGAGGCGGAAAGACGGCCTCGAAGCCTTCGCGTCGCCCGACGCGCGCCATCTCCTCGCGCAGGCGCCGGTTGGCGGCCACTCCGCCCACCACGGCCACCCGTCCGAGCTTCTCCCGACGGAGCGCCTTGCGCGCCCGCAGCACGAGGACGTCCGTGGCCGCCGCCTCGAAGGACGCCGCGAGGTCGGCGACCTCCGACGGGGACAGCGCAGCAGCTCCCCCACGACGCTCCACCTCGACGGCCACCGCCGTCTTGAGCCCGCTGTACGAGAAGTCGAGCCCGGGCTGCTTCAGCATCGGGCGCGGGAACGACACCGCGCCTGGATCGCCCTCGGCCGCCGCCGCCGACACCGCCGGACCGCCGGGAAACCCGAGGCCGAGCAGCACCGCCACCTTGTCGAACGCCTCGCCCACCGCGTCGTCCCGGGTCTCGCCCAGCAGCTCCGGGGCGCCGTCACCGATCCGGTACAGGGCGGTGTGTCCCCCGGAGACCACCAGACCGACATAGGGCGGCTCGAGATCCGCACGGGCCAGCTCGGCGGAGAGCAGGTGACCGACCAGGTGGTGGACGCCGACCACCGGAAGCCCCAGCCGCCAGGCCAGCGCCTTGCCGAAGGACAGACCCACCAGCAGCGATCCCATCAGGCCGGGGCCGGCGGTCACCGCCACGCCGTCCAGCTGCTCGAGGGACACGCCCGCATCGGCCAGCGCGCGCTCGACCACCCACGACACCGCGCGCACGTGGTCCCGGGAAGCCAGCTCGGGGACCACGCCGCCGTAGGGACGGTGCACCTCGGCCTGGCCGTGGACGACGCTCGCCAGGATCTGGCGGCCGTCGCGCACCACGGCCGCGGCCATCTCGTCGCACGAGCTCTCGATGCCGAGAACGTGCGCGAAGCGGGGCGTGTTCATGGCGGCATCCCATTCGCGGCGCGGTCCCTTCTTCGGAAAGACGGCGATCCGGCGCTCTTCGGAAAGACGGCGATCCGGCGCTCTTCGGAAAGACGGCGATCCGGCGCTCAGCCGCCCTCGCGGCGCTCGAGCTGCTCCTGCTCGGCCTTGCAGTCGATGCAGAGCTCGGCGACCGGCCGCGCTTCGATGCGCTTGATGCCGATGGCTTCGCCACAGGCCTCGCACTCGCCGTAGACGCCGTCCTCGATCTTCCGCAGGGCCTGCAGGATCTTGGCGAGCAGCCCGCGCTCGCGCTCGCGGAGCCGCCCCTGGAAGGCCAGGTTCTGCTCGGAGGACGCCGTGTCGATCTCGTCGGGAAAGTCGTCGGGATCCAGGTGGATGTCGCCAGCGAGTGTTCGACGGGTGTTGGCGAGCAACTCGTCGCGCTGCTCCTCGAGGATCTTCTTGAACTTCATCATCTCGCGCTTCTTCAACGCTTCACCCCGTCCTTTTCACCGTCCGACCGTTCCGGTCGCTCTGTGTCCGATCCGTCTGCTCTGACGGCACTGGCTGTCCGACTGGTGGGTCCATCCGCCGCCCCGGGTCTACCGCTCGGCCCGCCCGCGCCGTGTCGGCCGGTCAGCCCGCGGCATGGACTTCGAGCTGCTTTCGGGCCTCCGCGGCCCGGGCGGAATCCGGGTACTCCTTCAGCACTCTCTCGAACGCCCGCCGGGCCGCTTCGTGGAAGCCGGGACCGAGCTTGAGCAGCGACTCGCCCTGGCGGTACAGCGCGTCCGGTGCTCGATTTCCGGTCGGGTAATTCCGGACCACGTCATCGAACCGGAGGACGGCGTTCTTGAACTCTCCCTGCTTGTAATGACAGTCGGCGATCCAGAATGCGGCATCGTCCGCCCGTGAAGAGGACGCGTAAGTTTGCAGAAAGGACCGGAACCGGTCAATGCAGGCGGGATAATCCTTGCTGCGCCAGGCGGCGAGACCGGCCTGGTAGGACTGCAGCTCGGCGGAGAGCGCGGCGTCGGCCTGGGCGTCGGCGACCGCCCCTTCGATGTCCGGATCCGTCGCGCCCGCCACGCCCGCGGCCCCGGCGCCCGTGGAGGCACCGGGCTTCACGCTCGCGGCCGCCTCCCGGCGGGCCTTGCGGGCCTCGTCCAGGCCTTGCTGGGCGAGCTGCTGCACCTCCTCGAGCCGGCCGCTCAGGTCGCGCAGCTGGCTCTTGAGCTCGTCGATCTCGGCCACCACGTCGGCCAGCTGCTGGCGCGCCGGGTTCGTCCCCTGGCTGCGCTGCATGTCCATGACGCGGCGCTCCAGCTTGCGATGCTCGGCGACCGTCACGCATCCCCAGGAGGAGGAGAGCGCGAGCCCCAGGGAGCAAAGAAGCAGGAGCGACACGGCCCGCGGGGGCCGCACCTCCCTCACCCATCGACCGTCGGAACCGGATTCCTCGTGCATCCTCTCACCTCCCCGCCGGCAGTCTAGCAATCGATCACTTCGGGAACGGTCCCCATGCCGGCGCGATGTTGTCCTTCTGGCCCTCGGTCAGCCGCTGCACCCGGCGACTGTTCACGTCGATCATGTAGAGGTCGGCGTGGCCGCGGCGATCCGAGCTGAAGATGACCTTGCGTCCGTCGGGCGACCAGCTCGGATACTGGTCGTTGCGACGGTGCACGACGAGGGGCACGTTGATCTCGCCGGTGGGATCGATGAGGTAGAGATCGAACTGGCCCGCCGCCCGCACCCCGTAGGCGATCCACCGGCCGTCCGGGGACCACGCCGGCGTCGCGCTGTAGCTGCTCTGATACGTGATGCGGCGCGCCTCCCCCCCGTCGCGACCCATGATGTAGATCTGCGGCGTTCCGGCGCGATCGGAGACGAAGGCGATCTGCTTGCCGTCGGGTGACCACGACGGCGCGACGTCGATCACGTCCCCGTTGTTCGTGAGCCGCAGGATCTTGCGACCGTCGCGACCGACCCGGAAGATGTCGGTCACCCCTTGCGGGCTCGCCACGAGGGCCAGGTCGTCGCCGTCCGGCGAGAAGACGCCCCGGTACTTCGGCACGCCCGGCATCACGTCCTTCACGATGCGGCCGGCCGCCGTGCGTCCGCGCGACGTCACGAACACGTCCGGCAGCCCGCCCTTCAGGTAGGTCGTGTAGAGGATGCCCTCTCCCCCCGGCAGCCATTCGGGGAAAGCCTTGATGGACTGGTTGCGCGTCGCGGCCCGGGCATTCCGGCCGTCGGCGTCCATCACGTACACCTCGCGGTGTCCCGTGCGCGTCGAGATGAAGGCAATCTCCGTATCGGCGGCGCCCCGGGTGCCGGTGAAGGCCTTCACCACGTCGTCGGCGAGCGCCGCGCCCAGGCGGTGCAGCTCGCTCTCCGGACGCGCGAGCCGTCCGCGCAGCAGGCGGACGCAGCGCGCCGTGTCCCACACCCGATAGGAGACCTCGACCTCGCCACCGCCTCCGGCGATGACGCCCTCGACGAGGGCGTTGGCGCCGCTCTGGGTCCAGTCGGCGCAGTCGTAGCGGCGCCCGCCAGCGAGCTCGGTGGTGATCTGGGGCCCGAGAAAGGCCTCCCGGGAGAGCGGCAGCAGCACGCCGTTGAAATCGAGACCCTGCTCGATCGATTCGAGCAGCTTCGCGGCCCGTTCCGGACGGGCGGGCTGGAGATCGTCGCGGAACACCTGCACCGCGACGCGGAAGGCGCGCTCCTTGCCGGGGGTGATCTCGATGATCGGCCGGTCCTCGGCGAAGGCTCGAAGCGATCCGAGCGCCAGGGCCAGGAGGAGCATGCATCCGCAACGAGCCCGCGTCTTCATTTCTCCTCCGAGGTGAACACGAAAGTCCAGGTTCCGGCACTGGGCGGGGCGGGCAGCGGCGCGGACGCGAGCACGGCGCGCACGGCGTTGTCGTCGAAGAACGGATCACCCGAGGGCCGCACCACGCGCGGCGGACCGACGAGCGCCCCGTTGCTCGTCAGCCTGACCTCGATGCCGGTGGCGAGGGAACGGTTCAGGAATTCCGGCGGGGTGATGTAGCGCCGACGCACGTGCCGCTTGGTGGCCAGGACCCAGGCCGCCAGCTCCTTGTCGACCGTGCCCCGGGAAGACGCAGCGGGGGCCGTGGTGGCCTCCAGGGCCTCGTCCGAGACGTCCTCGGTCGGAGGGGCCGCCGGGGTCGACTCTCCCAGCTCCTGGCGGAGCTGGGACAGGGCGTCATCGTACTGGACGGGCTCGGGCCGGCGCGCGGGCCGTGCGACGGGCTTCTTCGGGACCGCCCGAGGCGCCTCCTTGGGCAGCACCACCTCCTTCGGGGTGGGCTTGGGCGGCGCCACCGCGGCGGGAGCCGGGGGCGCGGGCTTCGGCGCCGCGCGCGGGGGGGCCTTGGCGGCCGGCGCCGCGGGCACGGCCGCCACCAGGTCGACGTTCAGCACGTCGGTCAGGGGCATCGGACTCGGGCTCGGCGAGAAGGCGAGCACCGCGAGCACGAGCACGTGCACGACGAACGAGCCCACCAGGCCGTGGGTGAAGCGCCGCTCATCGGCGGCGTGCTGCTCGGCGAGCCACTCGGAGGCGCCGACCATGAGCGGGTCAACGCTCCGGCTCGGTCACGATCCCGAGCTGCTTCGACCCCGCCTTCCGGGCTGCCGCCATCGCCTGCACGACCACACCGTAGGCGGCCTTCTTGTCCGCTCGCAGGAACATCTCGTCCGAGCCGCGGGCCTCGAAGATCGCCTCGAGCTTCGCCGCCAGCTCCTCCACCTTCACCTGCGTCCGGCCGACGAAGTACGTTCCATCCGCCTTCACCGACAGGATCAACGGATCGTTCGTGACCCGGATCGGCTGGGTGGTGGTCTCGGGCAGATCGACGTCGATGCCCTGCTGCATCAGGGGCGCCGTCACCATGAAGATGATGAGCAGCACCAGCATCACGTCGACGAACGGCGTGACGTTGATGTCGGACATCGCCCGGCGCCTCCCGCTCCTCGAGGCGGATGCTCCCATCAGCCGCGCCCGCCTCCGGCCCCGAGACGTGCCAGGTCCTCGGTGAACTCCTCGTCGAAGAGCTCGATGGAGGCCCGGAGCTCGTCGATGCGCGCGGCGAATACGTTGAAGAAGATCGACGCGGGGATTGCGGCCAACAGGCCGACCGCGGTGGCGATCAGGGCTTCGGCGATGCCCGGGGCCACCACCGCGAGACTCGCGCTCCCCGCCGCCGCGATGCCGTGGAAGGCCTGGATGATGCCGACGACCGTCCCGAAGAGGCCGATGAAGGGCGCCGAGCTGCCGGTGGTGGCCAGGAAGGAGAGCCCCCGTTCGAGACGGTGCCCTTCGCTCGCCGCCATCCAGGACAGGCGCTTGGCGATGCGTCGTTGCTCACCGCTGGCCACCCCGTCCGCGCCGAGGGTGCCGGGCTTGAGCTCCGCGCAGGTGGCCAGGAAGATCATCGCGATCGGGCTGCGATCGAGGTCCCGGGCAGCGGCGTAGGCGGAGTCGATGGGCTTCTCGTGATAGACCTCGAGAAACGCCTCGCTATCCTCCAGCGCACCGGAGAGCTCGCGCCACTTGAAGACGATGATCGCCCACGAGGTGGCTGACATGACCACCAACACGAGGAGCACGAGCTTGACGAGCAAGCCCGCCCCCCAGATCAGGGCAAAGATGTCGAACCCCACGTAAGCCCCCCCCTTGACGTACGCGGTGGACGAGCATAGCGCTTCCCCCTCGCGGGGCCCGGATCGCGCTCTGCTCGCGGCGAAACGTCCACCGGCGGCACAAATCCCGGGCGATTCGGCGCCCGATCACGAGAGCCAAGGAAGGCCCCGATGCAGGTGAGTGTCCGTACCAGCGATCCCACCGCCGGCAGCGCCGAGCTGCTCGCCCTGCCCCTCGTGCGCCCGGCCCGGGACAAGGACGCGCCGCCCCGCATCCCGGCCGCCCTGCGCCGCATGGACCGCGCCCTCGGCGGGCTCGTAGCGGCTGCCGTCGCCAGCGGGGACTTCCGCGCGGGCGCCGGCCAGACCGCCCTCCTCTACCCGCCGAAGGACGCGGAAAGCTCCGTGAAGCGCGTGCTGCTGATCGGCCTCGGCGCAGAGGACAAGGTGACGACCGACACCATCCGACGCGCGGCCGGGGAGGCCGTCCGCCGGGGCGGCCGGGGCCGGGGCAAGCGCATCTCGCTGTGGCTGCCAAAGCTGCGCGGGATCGACGCCGACGCGGCGGCCCAGGCCGCGGCCGAGGGCGGCGTGCTCGGCAGCTACCGCTTCGACGACTACCGCGAGCTCAGCGAAGACGACCCGGGCAGCGTGCGGTCTCTCAACCTCTTCTGCAGCGATCCCGACGCCCTGGCCTCCGCACGCCGCGCCGCCCGGATCGGGCGGATCGCCGCCGAAGGCCAGAACCTCGCCCGCGATCTGTCCAACCAGCCCGGCAACGAGCTCCCGCCGGCGAAGCTCGCGAGCGAGGCGAGGCGGGTCGCGCGCCAGGTGGGGCTGCGCTGCCACGTGATGAGCGTGCCGGAGCTCGAACGGCGCGAGATGGGCGGCATCCTGGCCGTCGGCGGCGGCAGCGCCCGGCCGCCGCGCTTGATCGTGCTGGAGCACCGCCCGCCCAAACGCGCGCGCCGGAAGCCGCCCACCATCTGTCTCGTGGGCAAGGGAGTCACCTTCGACTCGGGCGGCATCTCGATCAAGCCCAGCCAGGGCATGGAGGAGATGAAGCACGACATGAGCGGAGCGGCCGCCGTGATCGGGACGATGCAGGCCGTCGCCCAGCTCGAGCTGCCGCTGCACGTGGTCGGCGTGATCGGCGCGGCCGAGAACCTTCCCAGCGGCACGGCCTACCGCCCGGGCGACGTGGTGCGCACCAGCGCCGGCAAGACCATCGAGATCGTGAACACCGATGCCGAGGGCCGGGTGGTGCTCTCGGACACCCTGCACTACGCGCGCACCGCGTTCGAGCCCGACGCGATGATCGATCTCGCCACCCTGACGGGAGCCTGCCTGGTGGCGCTCGGTCCCTGGGCGTCCGGGCTCTTCGGCAACGACGAGTCCCTGGCGGAGCGTGTGCGCCAGGCCGGGGAAGCGTGCGGGGAGCGAGCCTGGCCCCTGCCGCTCTTCGACGAGCACCGGAAGGCCGTGAAGAGCGCGATCGCCGACGTCAAGAACTCGGCGGGTCGCAACGCCGGCGCCTCGACGGCCGCCGCGTTCCTCGCCCACTTCGTGGGTGACACGCCGTGGGTGCACCTCGACATCGCCGGCACCGGGTGGACGAGCGATCCCCATCCGTACCAGATCCGCGGAGGCACCGGCGTGGGCGTCCGGTTGCTGCTCCAGATGCTGCGCGGCTGGTAGGACCGGGCCCTTGGGGGCTGCAACGCAGGGTTGCAGCCCCGCAGCGCCGCCGAGGCGGGTGCGCGCCGAAGCGGACGTCGGATCTCCGCGGGGTGCAACGAAGTAGTGCACCGAATTGACGCTGCCGGAACCCCTCTCTAGGTTCTGCCCGCATCCTGGCCGCCCCCACGATCTGGACGCTCGCCGGCGCCTCGGCGAATCCAGAACCGCCCGCATCGCCGCGGAATCGAACCGGCGCTCGACGAGAGCGAGAGCGACCGCAAGGAACGCAGGCACAGAGCCGCCAAGAGAGAGAAGGAACAAGAGGAGGACGACATGTCCCGCAAGCTCGTGACGATTTCCCTCAGCGCCCTGGCCGTGACGTTCGGCTTCGCCCTCGCGGCGAGCAGCGCCCTGGCCGACGACGCGGTCTCCGAAGGCCGCGAGGTCTACATCAAGACGAACTGCAACTCCTGCCACGGAATGGACGGCAAGGGAGACGGCCCGGTCGCGGCGGCCCTCGACCCGAAGCCCCGCAACTACACCAAGGGCGAGTTCAAGTTCGATGCGAACAAGGACGGGAAGGCCGGAACCGACGCGGACCTCGCTCTGGTGATCAAGAACGGCGCGGCGGCGTACGGCGGCTCGGCGATGATGATGCCGAACCCGACCCTCACCGACGCGCAGATCCAGGAGCTGATCGCGTACATCCGCAGCCTCAAGCAGTAGGAATCCGCAGCCTCGAGCAGGAGGTGCCGCGGCCGCAGCAGGCCGCGGCGTCCAGCCCGCTCGGGCATGGCAGGACGTCCGGGGCCGGCTCGCTCGCGAGTCGGCCCCGCTGCATTCCGGGGGCTGCCACGACGGAGATCGACCGGACGCGTCTGCTACCGTCGGAGCGACGCCGGCCCCCGAGCGATACCGGCAGTGAGGATCGCGAGTGAGCAGTCGCAAGCGCGATCACAGCCGCCCACCGGCCCCCGAGACGACGGCCCCGGGCACCGAGGAAGACGGGGAGTCGGAAGACGCGGCCGTTGCGGCGCTCGCGGATCCGGGCTCGGACGCCCTCGTCGCCGAGGCGCCGGAGCCCGACGAGCTCGACGAAGACGCCGACGACGCGGCCGGCGCCGACGACGAAGCGTCGTCGCTGCCCGTCCCCGTGGCGCCTACCCTGCCCGCGGTCCACGCAGCGGGCGAGCAGGGAACGGTCTCCGCCCTCACCCGCTACATGGCGCAGCTGCGCCATCACGCGCCCATCAGCCGCGAGGAGGAGCACGCCCTCGCCGTGCGCTGGGTCGAGGAAGGCGACGTCGACGCCGCCAAGCGGCTGGTGCTCTCGAACCTGCGCCTGGTCGTGAAGATCGCGATGGAGTATCGGCGCGCCTGGGCCAACACCCTCGATCTCATCCAGGAGGGAAACGTCGGGTTGCTGGAGGCGGTCCAGCGCTACGACCCCTACCTCGGCGTCAAGCTCTCGTCGTACGCGGTCTACTGGATCCGCGCCTACATCCTCAAGTACATCCTCGACAACATGCGGAGCGTCCGCATGGGGACGACTCGCGCCCAGCGCAAGCTCTTCTTCCGGCTCAACAAGGAGAAGCGACAGCTCGAGCGCGAGGGCTTCGAGGTGGAGCCGAAGCTCCTGGCCGAGCGGCTGGACGTGAGCGAGGAGGACGTGCTGGACATGGAGGCCCGTCTGGCGCGGCCGGACCTCTCCATGGACATGCCTGCGCGCCGGGAGGAGCCGGGGGGCACGACCTTCGGCGACAACGTCGCGACGCCCGGTGCCAGCGCCGAGCAGGACGTCGCCAGCGCCGAGATCCAACGGGTGTTCATGGAGAAGGTCGAGCAGTTCGCGGAGAAGCTCTCGCCCCGAGACCAGCGCATCCTGCGCGAACGTCTCCTCGCCGACGAGCCCCTCACCCTGGCGGACCTCGGCCGCGAGTTCGGTGTCTCGCGGGAGCGGGTGCGGCAGCTCGAGGCCCGCCTGCTGCGGGACCTGCGGACGCACATGGAAGCGAACCTGGTCGACTTCGAGTTCTACGCCCCGTCCCATGAGTGAGGAGTCGCGCGGGGCGCCGCGGCGCCCCCGCAGCGGCGCCGTCGCGGCGGCGCTCTTCGGGGCCGCGCTCGCTCTCGCGCTGCGCTGCGGCACCGACCCCGCGACGCCGACGGTCGCCATCCGCGATCGGGTCGTCACCGTCGAGGTGGCCAAGACCCGCGCCGAGCAGTCCCTCGGCCTCGGCAACCGCCCCTCCCTGGACTGGGGACACGGCATGCTCTTCCTCTACGACCAGCCCGGGTTCTTCGCGTTCTGGATGAAGCGGATGCACTTCGACATCGACATCGTCTGGATCCGCGACGGGCGCATCGTGGGCATCTCGCCCTTCGTCCGCTATCCGCGCGAGGACCCGGAGCACCCCCAGACGGTGCGTTCACCCGAGCTCGTCGACATGGTGCTCGAGGTTCCCGCCGGCTATGCGGACGCCGGCGGCTGGCGCCGGGGCGATCGCGTGGAGATCCGGGGCCTCCCCGGCTCCACCTGAGACCCGCCCCGACGCGCAGCTCGTGCGCAGCCGGTGTGCAACCCGCCGCGCGTCGCCCCGCGCCCCACCGCGCTGGCCTCGGTGGCCCGGTGTAGGGGTCAAGTGGCGTGGCGGGACTGCCGCTATCGGGGGGCATGGACATGGACCGCTCGTACATCCTCTTCTGTCCTCCGCACCTCCCGCTGCGCCTCTCCGAGGGAACCCCCGCGGCGATCGGCCGACACTCGAGCTGCGAGCTCGTGCTGCGCAAAGACGACGTCTCGAGACGCCACGCCGAGGTCTTCTACGAGGGCGACTCGTTCCGTCTGCGCGATCTCGGCAGCACCAACGGCACCTTCCTGAACGGCCAGGCCGTGGAGGGCTCGGCGGCGCTGAGCGCGGGAGACAAGATCGAGATCGGCTCGTCGATCATCATCTTCTGCCAGGTCGACGGCGACGTGGGCATGCTGGACGACGAGCCGAGCGCCGCCAAGACCATGATCGCCGAGCGCATGCCCCAATCCGGCGAAGCGTTCCAGGGCGACCTGGCGGAGATTCCGCCCGACGCGCTGCTGCAGCTCCTCGAGATGGGCCGGAAGTCGGGCCTGCTCGAGCTCTCGTCCCGGGACGGCCAGGGGCGCATCTGGATGGAAGCGGGCTATCCGGTCCACGCCGAGACCGAGAAGGCGCTGGGCTTCGACGCGGCAGTCGCCATCGTGACGAGCGATCAGGGACGCTTCCGCTTCGACCCCCAGGTCGGCTGCGAGGAGCGCACCATCACCGCGTCGGTCACCGAGCTCCTGCTCGAGGCGAGCCGCCAGCAGGACGAGGCGGCGCGCTAGCGGACGAATCCGCAGGATTCGGCCCGCCAGCCGGGGAATCCGGCGCATCGGTCGAGGTCGGCTCGACGTCGGCCAGCTCGGGGAACTCGGCCAGGATCTCCTGCTGCAACGCGGCGTCGAGACCCTCGGTATCGACGCCCACCACCTCGTGCAGGGCCTGGTCGATCGAGAAGCCGCTGCCCAGGCGCTCCAGCAGGTGGGCGCGCTGCTCGCGGCTCGTGCGCTGCTCGATCCAGGCCGCGGCCATCACCGATTCGAGATACGCGATGCGGGCGTCCTCGTTGGAGAGGCCCGAGAAGCTGCGCGCGATGCTGCGCAGGGGGATCCAGCTCTGCGCCTCCAGCCGCGCGCGCAGGGCCGAGCGCTCGGTGTGGGTGGAGGGCGGCACGCGGCGCGCCCTCCGCTCGACGCGCTCGGCCAGCCCTTCGTTGAGCCAGTAGGGTCGATCGCCGCCGGTCTGCTCCCGGAACAGCGCATGGGTGTACTCGTGGAAGAGGAGCGACCGCAGCTCGCCGGACGGGTGCGCGGGCGAGGCCACGTGGATGCGACCGTCGAAGAACCCGACCGTGGCGAACGAGAAGCGGTGCCGGTGCTCCTGGTCGTATCGAGCCCGACCGTAGAAGACGACACCCAGGGGCTCCTCCGGCGCGACGCCGAGCTGGCGCGAGACCTCGCCCCGGGCGTCCTCCAGGTAGCGCAGCGCGGTGGCCGCGTAGTCGGCGCCCACCGCGTCGAGCTCCGAGTCGACGCGGATGCGGAAGTTCGGGCTCTCGCGCGCCACCAGCAGCAGCTCGCCCCGGGCGACGCTGCCGTCGGCCAGGCGACGCTCGTCGTCCAGGGCCCGAAGCCGCTTCTCCGCGGACTCGCGATAGGTGGCGAGGGAGTCGTCCGCGTACTGCAGGAAGCTGCGCAGGTGGGCCTCGGCGGAGTCGAAGCGTCCGCGCTGGCGGTCGAGCAGGGCCAGGTACCAGTGCGCTTCGGCCCGGCTCGGATCCAGCGCCACGACGCTCTTGAGAGTCGCCGCCGCCCGCGAGGACTCCCCGCGACGCAGGTCGTTGACGGCGCCCCGCAGCAGGCGGGTCACCCGGTCCTCGTCGCTGCCGCCGGCGCCGGGCGGGGTACCGGTGCGCTCGCCCAGGATGAAGCGATTCCAGAGGTCCCGGGTCTCGTCCCAGTCGGGGTCGCCGCTCTCGCGCACCGCTTCGGGCACCGCCGCCGGGTCGTTCGTGAAGTGGGTGATGCCGTGCTCGTCCACCCAGACGAAGTCCTCGGCGCGGGCGGACCCCTCTCCGATCAGCAACAGAGCGGCAACCGCACACACGAGGCCGCACGCGACGGGGAGGAGCGACGGGTTGCGAACACGGGCCACGAAGGCTCTTCGGTCCCTTCCTAGCGGGTCTTGACGGCCTCGGCGGCCAGGTGCCCGATCTCGGGCAGGATCAGCTTCTCCATCGCCAGGCGAACGGCGCCGCGCGAGCCGGGCAGCACGAAGACGACCCGCCCTTCCGCGATCCCTGCCAGCGCCCGGGAGAGGATCGCCGCCGAGCCGATGTCCGCGTACGAGAGCTGTCGGAAGAGCTCGCCGAAGCCCGGCACCTCCCGCTCGAGCCGCGGCGCCACCGCGTCGGGCGTGACGTCTCGGGGGGCGACGCCGGTCCCGCCGGTGAAGACGATGGCGCGGGTGCCGGCCTGGGAGAGCGCCCGTTCGAGGGCCTGGCCGATGGCCTCGGGATCGTCGGGCACGAGCGTCCGCTCGACGACCACGTGACCGGCCCCTTCGAGCAGCTCGACGACGAGCGCACCACCCGTGTCCGTCTCCAGCGTGCGGGTATCGCTCACTGTCACCACCACCACCGGGACACTGCCGACTGCGTCCTGCCGATGGTGGTGTGCCTCGTGCTTCGGCGACGGCTCGCTCATGCGTGATCGTCCACCCAGTACTCCCCGTCGGTCGCCACCTCCTTCTTCCAGATGGGGACCGTCTGCTTCAAGGTATCGATGGCGAAGCGGCAGGCCTCGAAGGCCTCGGCCCGATGGGGCGCCGCCGCCGCGATGACCACCGCCGCCTCGCCGATCTCGAGGTGGCCGGTGCGGTGTGCGATGGCCACCCGCACGCCCGGCCACCGCAGGGCCGCCTCGTCGGCGATCTTCTGCATCTCGCGCTCGGCCATCTCCGGGTAGGCTTCGTACTCGAGGTACTCGATGGACCGCCCGCGGGCGCGGTCCCGCACGTTGCCCACGAAGGTGACCACCCCGCCGGCGTCGGCCCCGGCGACCCGGGCGACCACCTCGCTCTCCACCAGGGGCCCGTCGGAGATCGTGCAGGCCTTGCCGGCGGCGGTGGCACCGCCGGCGACCGGGGGCAGGAACGCCACCTCGTCCCCGTCCCGGAGGCCCTGTGTCGCCTCCGCCAGCTCGAGGTTCACCGAGACCGCGACTCGCTCGCCGAGTCGCTCGAGGATGGGGAACCGCTCCGCCAGCAGCTCCCGCACGTCGCTCACCCGGCAGCCCTCGGCCAGCTCGAGCTCGAGCTCCTTGGCGCCGGCGGCCTCGCGCAACGATCCGAAGAGCCTGACGGTCACGTGCATGTCCTGGAGGCTACAGCAGGGCCGGGGGAGCGAGCGAGACCCGCGGCCAGACCCACGACGCCCTCAATCCGGCCTGGCGGAGTGCCGATCCCCCCTGCATGCCCCAGAACGTCCTCGGAGCGCCCGATTCGGGCGTCTCGCTCTTCGACGCGGTCGAGACCGTGATCGACCAGCTCCGCCCGGCGTTGATCGCCGATGGCGGCAACGTCGAGCTGGTGGCCGTCGACGAAGACGGGACCGTCCGCGTCACCCTGCAGGGCCAGTGCGCCACCTGCCCGGCCCAGTTCGCCACCCTGCACGTGGGCCTCGAGGAGCCCCTCCGCCAGGCCGTCCCCGGCGTGAGCGCGCTCGTCGTGGTGTAGCCGGGCGCCGCCGCGACCGATCGCGCGTCGCTCCGGCGCGTCGGTCCCGAAACGCAGAACGCCCCCCGCCGCAGGCGGGAGGCGTTCGCTTCCAGTCCGTGTGCCGGTCTACTGCTTCTCCGCCTGGGAATCGCCGCCCTGCCCGCCGCCCTGTCCGCCGCCCACGATGGACTTGAGCGGAGCGGAGCCGGAGCCGCCCTTCGCGTCGGTGCGCCCCATGGTGAGCTGACCGTTGTAGATCGCGCCCTCCTCGATCACCAGGGAAGGCGCGCTCATGTCGCCCTTCACGCTGGCGCTCTTGTGGAGAACGATCTGGCGTCCGGCCACGATGTTGCCCACGACCGAGCCGCTCACCACCACGGTATTCGATCGGATGGTCGCCTCGATGGTGCCCGTCTCGCCGACGATCAGCGTGTTCTCGCTGCTGATCTCGCCGTGGAAGGTGCCGTCGATGCGAACCGTGTCCTTGAAGGTGAGCTTGCCCTCGAACTCGGAGCCCTGGTCGATGAAGGCCGTCAGGTTCGCCCCCGCCGAGCTCGTCGCCACGGGAGCACCGCCCATGACATCGTCTCCACCCTTGCCTCGACCGAAGCTGCTGATCGCCATCCCTTCACTCCCTTCGAACCGTCCTGGTCGGTTGTGTGTTTGCGTTGGCTCGCGGGCCCCCCTCACTCCTCGGGCGGGCCGCTGCGGCGCCTGGTGATCCGCGTCCTCTTTTCTTCCCGGGCCGCCCGGGGAAGGCGCGGATTCGATCTCCCTCTCGTCTGCGGGCCCGGTCCGGGCCGCGCACAGACTCCTTCGGCGGCGGCCGCTCGCGACTTGAGAACAACCGGAAAACTGCGCGGTTGCAGGACTTTCTGCGCCGTCACGGGCCGGCAGCGCGGCCTGCGGCGCGCTTGCGCGGGCTGCTACGGTCCCCGCGCATGTCCACGCGAACGACCACCGGGCCGGCAACGGCCGGCGAACCCCCGGAGGGGGGTGTCCTGCTCCGTCGCGCCCTCGAGAGCGGGCGGCTGCACTCGTCCTTCCTGCTCGCCGGAGCCGGCGACGCGCCCGCCCGGGCAGCCCTCGACTTCGCGCGGGGGGTCGTCTGCCAGGGCGAGGCTCCCCGGCCGTGCGAAGCCTGTCGCGACTGCGCGCTCTCCGGCGCGAAGCGCGAGAGCGGGGACGAGATCGTGATCGACGGCACCGGCAAGCGCGGGCCGCTCTACCGGCACATCGGCGATCACCCGGACCTCTACTGGGTCGACCGCGGCGAGGACGGCACGCGCGTGCGGATCACGCAGGTCCGCGCCCTCCAGGGCGCCCTGCGGCTCGCCCCGAACGAGGGCGGCTGGCGTGCGGCGGTCATCGCGGACGCCGAGTGGCTGAACCTCGAGGCGCAGAACGCGCTGCTGCACCTGCTGGAGGAGCCTCCGGACAGGACCTGCCTGGTGCTCGTCACCAGCAGCCCGGCGGGCCTGCTGGCCACGATCCGCTCGCGTTGCCAGCGCGCGTTCTTCCCGCACACCGGCCGACCGAGCCTGCGCGGAGAGGACGCCGACGACGAGACCCGCGACCTCGCCCGGCGCCTCGACGAGATCCACGCCTACGACGTCCCGGCCCTGCTCGACTGGGCCGAGGAGTACCGGGGCGCTCGTGCGGTGGCGGCCGCCCGGGTGCAGGCGCTGCTCGCCGTGGGGTCCGAGTGGCTCCGGGAACGCGTCGGCGCCACGGTCTCCGGCGACGAAGCGCGCCCCGTCGATCGCGAGCTCGACGCCTTCCGCACCCTCTCGGCCTGTCGCAAGGATCTGGCCCAGCGAAACGCCAATCCCCAGATGGTCGCCGAGCGCGCCCTGCTCGCCGTTCGCAACGCCGCCACCCCCTGAGCCGAGCCGTCGGACGGCGCGGAAGGAAGCATGACCGCCTACTACTACATCACCACGCCGATCTACTACGTGAACGCCGAGCCCCACATCGGCCACACGTACACGACCGTGCTCGCCGACAGCCTGGCGCGCCATCACCGGCTGCGCGGCTGCCGGACCTTCTTCCTGACGGGCAGCGACGAGCACGGCGAGAAGGTGCTCGAGGTGGCGAAGGCCCGGGGCGAGACGCCCGCCGTCACCGCCGAGTACTTCTCGACCCGCTTCCGCGAGGCCTGGGAGACCCTCGGCATCTCCTACGACCGCTTCATCCGCACCACCGACCGGGACCACCAGGCGGTGGTGAAGGCGATCCTGCAGAAGGTCTGGGATGCCGGGCACATCGAGTTCCGCGAGTACGAGGGCGACTACTGCGTCGGGTGCGAACGCTTCCTGACCGACCGCGACCTGGTCGACGGACTGTGTCGCGACCACGAGCGCCCGCCGGAGCACCGCGCCGAGGGCAACTACTTCTTCAAGATGACCGAGCACTTCGAGTGGCTCGCGGGCTACATCGCCGGGCATCCGGACTTCATCCGGCCCGAGCGCTATCGCAACGAAGTGCTCTCCATGCTGAAGGAAGAGAGCGGGCTCGGCGACCTCTGCATCTCGCGTCCGAAGACCCGACTCGACTGGGGCATCGAGCTGCCCTTCGACCGGAACTACGTCTGCTACGTCTGGTTCGACGCGCTGATCAACTACCTGACGGCGATCGGCTATCCCGACGGGGAGGAGTTCCCGCACTTCTGGGCGGCAAGCCAGCACCTGGTCGCAAAGGACATCCTGAAGCCGCACGCGATCTTCTGGCCGACGATGCTGCGCGCGATCGGCCTCGAGCCGGTGCGCCACCTGAACGTCCACGGCTACTGGAACGTCGACGACCGCAAGGTCTCGAAGAGCCTGGGCAACATGATCTCGCCCCTCATCATGCGAGAGAAGTACGGCTTCGAGGCGTTCCGCTACTTCCTGCTGCGGGGCATGAGCTTCGGGGTGGACGCCAGCTTCAGCGAGGAGGCGCTCGTCGCCCGCGTCAATGCGGACCTTGCCAACAACCTCGGCAATCTCGTGAGCCGCACGCTCAACATGACCGACCGCTTCGCGGGCGGATGCGTGCCGGCCCCCGGCGCGCCCGGCGAGCTCGAGCAATCGGTGCGCGACGCCTGCGCCGAGGCCGTTCGCGCGGTGGACCGCCACGTCGAGGCCCTGGAGATCCACCGGGCGCTCGAGGCCATCTTCAAGGCCGTGGACGCCACCAACCAGTACCTGGAGAAGCGCGAGCCCTGGAAGGCCGCCAAGGACCCGCAACGGGAAGCGAGCGTCCCCACGACGCTGCACACCTGCTGCGAGTCGCTGCGGATCCTGGCGTTGCTGCTGGCGCCGTTCGTGCCGGACGCCGCCGGAGAGATCCTGCGTCGACTCGGCCTGCCGGACGCGCTGGCGTCGGCGCGCCTGCCCGCGGATGCGGCCTGGGGCACGATCCCGGTGGGTGCGGCGACCACCCGGGGCGCGCCGCTCTTCCCGCGGATCGAGCCGCCGGAGGCGGACGACTAGTGCATTCCGGGGGTCGATCGATGTGGCTCGACAGCCACTGCCACGTCACCGCCGACCGCTTCGACGAGGACCGGGACGCCGTGCTCGCGCGCGCCCGAGACGCGGGTGTCGAGGCGCTGGTGTGCATCGGCTCCGGCTACGGCGTGGAGGGATCTCGCGACGCGGTGGCCCTCGCGCGCGCCCATCCCGACGTCTTCGCCACCGCCGGCGTGCACCCGCACGATGCCGACCAGCTGGACGACCCGGGGCGGGCGAAGCTGCGCGCCTGGCTGGGCGAGCCGAAGGTGGTGGCGGTGGGCGAGTGCGGTCTCGACTACCACTACATGAACTCGCCCCGGGAGATCCAGCGAGCCGTCTTCGCCGAGCAGGTGGCCCTGGCCCGAGAGCTCGACCTGCCGGCCTCGATCCACGTCCGCGGCGACGGCCCGGAGGCCTACGACGAGCTGCTGGACATCTGGATCGCCGAAGGGCGCGGCGACGTATCGGGCGTGCTCCACTGCTACACGGGAAGTCGGGACTTCGCGCACCGCGCCCTGGACCATCGTCTCGACGTCTCGTTCTCGGGCATCCTCACCTTCAAGAAGGCGGACGAGCTGCGCGAGGTGGCGGCGTCGCTCCCCGCCGACCGTGTTCTCATCGAGACCGATGCCCCCTTTCTCGCGCCGGAGGGCCATCGGGGAAGGCGCAACGAGCCCGCCTGGGTCGTCCGGGTCGGTGAGGTCCTCGCCGACCTGCGCGGGCGTCCGGTCCCGGAGATCGCGCGGCAGACCACCGAGAACGCCCGCCGCTTCTACCGCCTGCCGGCGTCCGCCGGCCCGGGCGCACCGGCGTGAGGGTGGCGGCCGATCCCGAGGTCGCCCGGGTCCTGCGGCTCGCCCAGCAGATCGCGCGGCAGGCCGGCGCCATCCAGCGCGAGCGCTTCGAAACCGGGGTTTCGGTCGCCACCAAGAGCTCGAGCATCGATCTCGTCACCGAGGTCGACCACGCCTGCGAGCAGGCGATGGTGGCGACGCTCGAACGGGAGCGCCCTGGCGACGGGATCCTCGCGGAGGAGGGTCACGGTCGCGAGGTGGCGGGCTGCGAGTGGCGCTGGGTGATCGATCCCCTCGACGGCACCACCAACTACGCCCATGGCTATCCCTGCTTCTGCGTCTCGGTGGGCGTCGAGCGCAACGGACGGCGCGAGGTGGGCGTCGTGTACGACCCGTTGCGAGACGACCTCTACCATGCGGTTCGCGGAGGGGGCGCCTGGCGGGGTACGCAACGCCTCGCGGTGTCCGCACGAGCGGACCTGGGCGAGGCCCTGCTCGCCACGGGTTTCGCCTATGACGTCCACCGCAGCGGCGAGAACGCCGCCTGCTTCGCGCGCATGCTCGAGGTGGCCCAGGGGATTCGCCGCGACGGCAGCGCGGCCCTCGACCTCTGCTACGTGGCGGCCGGCCGCTTCGACGCGTACTGGGAGCTCAAGCTGCGTCCGTGGGACGTCGCGGCCGGAATCCTGCTCGTCGAGGAGGCGGGCGGACGGGTGACCGCGCCGGACGGAGGCCCGCCCGCGGTCGACCCCGTCTCGATCGTCGCGAGCAACGGCCCGCTGCACGACCAGCTCATGGAACGCCTGCGGGAGGCCTGACCGAATCGCGGCCGGCCGCGTCCGGAAGGGTGCCTCCGGGGGGCGCATTCGGGAGCGCGCGCAAATCGAAGACGTAGGCGGTTCGACCCGCGGCCTCCACCCGGTACAGCTCGATCAGCTTCGCCCGGCGCGCGGACAGGGCCGGTCGTTCCCGCAGCTGCACGTCGTCGACGATCAGGAAGTCCGCCCCCGAACGACGCAGCCGCTCCAGGTCGGCCTCCGCGCCGGCACGCGAGAGGGAGACGAAGGCCTCCCCCGCGTAGTAGGCCGTGCGGTACTTCTCGGCGGACACCGGTCCCTGCAGATCTTCGTGCGACGCCAGCCACTCCGCCGCCCGGCGATTCGCGAGCCGCTCCCGCCGCTGGGGCTCCAGGCTCTTGGGGAGAGTGAGCAGGGCGACGAGCCCCAACGCGAGCCCGATCGCCGGACGCGAATCGCGCGTGTCCATGCGCGGGCGCAGCGCCCGCCACAGCCACCGCCCCACGATCGGAGCCCCGAGCCCGCCGTAGCCCAGGAGGGGCAGGAGCGGTGCCAACACGTGGCGCCGGTTCAGATAGCCGACGTTGAGCGCGAGCCCGTACAGCACCACGCCGTAGACGCCGAGCATCACGAGCAGGAAGAGACCACGGTCGCCGGGGCGGTCGCCCGCGGAGCGGATCCCCACCAGCACGAGCAGGGCGAGGGCCGGCCACAGGGTGCCGAGGGACATGCGCGCGAGCTCGAGCCCTGCAGACAGCGATCGGGGCTCGAAGTCGATTCTCGCCGGAATCAGTGCGGCCTCGCGTGGCGCCGGACGCACCATGGGCGGTGGCCGCCACCGCGGCCGGTCCAGCCCGTCCGGGGCGGGCGCCGCGGCGGGCTCTCGGGGGCGCGCGAGGTCGACGATCGACTTCTTCTGGGTGAGACGCCACTCCCCGGTAAGCGCGTGAAGGTTCACCACGTAGGGCCCGGCGACGACCGCAGCGCCCAGCGCCAGCGGGACCGCGACGCGTGCAAAGCCCGCCACCGGGAGTCGCCCGCGGAAGAGGAGGAGCGCGGCGAACCCCGCCCCCACCGCCACGAGACCGATCCCTTCCGGCCTGACGAGATACGCCAGCCCCGCAAGCACGCCGGCGACGACCGAACGACCGATCGAAGCCTCCTCGATCCCGCGCCACAGCGCGGCCACGGCCGACAGGAAGAGCGCGAAGTACAGCCCCTCGCTCTGCACGTCGGAGGAGAAGATGACCGCATAGGGGTGGAGCGCGAACAGCACGCCGGCGATCCACGCCGGCTCCCTGCCGAACGATCGACACCAGAAGAAATAGCCGGCCACGACCGCCGCCGAGCCCGACAGCACCGAAACCCAGACGCCGGCCGTCTCGAGGTCGCCCGTGAGCGTCGACAAGAGCGCCGTCGCCATCGGGTACAGCGGGTGGTAGTGGTGGGACAGGGCCTCGTGAAACGCGCCCTGCCGAAACAGGCTCGCCACCTGCAGGTACAGGGGGCCGTCGTTGAAGATGGCTGCGGTCTGCCAGGCGGCGATCGCGCGCACGCTGAGGGCGAGCCCGAACAAGCCCGCCGGAATTCGCCAACGCCCTGCCCCGATCCCGTCCGGTGTCGTCGTACCCGTCACATTCCTGCCGCGGATTGGGAGTTCGGGGAGACCCGAACGTTGCCTCGGATCGAGCGAGAAGGGGCGAACGTACACCAGCCTGCGACACGCAAATCCCTACTGAATCGCCGTGTTTTTACCGTCCGCCAGGTCCGCTGGTACCCCTCGGATCCCCGTCCGATCGCGTGCCCATCCAGAAACTGAATTCGATTCTCCGAATTTTTTGTACACTGCAACTGCGTGAAACAGATGAATTTTCGGACTTCGGTACACGAAATCGGCATCTCCATGGATCTGTACGACCGAAAATGACGCTCTGCGTCCGTAGGATGGGCTCGCAATCGGGGTAAACCCTGGGGTCCAGGAGGATTGGAGTTGGGGGTCAGATACCACCGGGCCGCAGACCTCGTCGAGCTGACGGGAACTCTTCAAACGACTGTCAGCGGGCTGTCCATCGACGAGATCGCCGAACGCTTCGAAGTGAGTCGTCGAACCGCTGAGCGGATGCTGAGCGCTCTGCGCGAACGCTTTCCCGATCTCGAGCCGATCTTTCGCAGCGGACGCAAGTACTGGAAGCTGCCCCCCGACGCTCGCACCCACCCGCTCCAGCTTCCGAAGACCCTACACGCTCTCACCGAGCGCATCACGCAGCTCGAGGTCGATCTCGGCGAAGCGCGCGCGGAAGCCGATGAGCTTCGGGGCATTGCCGACGGCGTGCTCGGCGCGTGGGACGAGGGAATCGTCGTCATCGACGCCGCCTTCCGCACGGTCTGGGCCAACCCCTCCCTGCTTCGCTGCCTCGCGCTCGCGCGAGACGAGGTCCTCGGGTGCGACATGCGCTCGCTCATCCGCGAGCGCATCCGCCACCTGTTCGAGGAGCCGGAGCGCTTCTCGCAGCGCGTGCTCGGCGCCTACGATACGAACAGCTATCCCGAGCGCTTCCAGTGCCGATTCGCGGGAGCGGTCGAGCCGGGGCCGCGCGGGATCGAGTACACGAGTCGGCCGATCCCGACCGGTCGCTACGCGGGCGGACGGGTCGACCACTACGTCGAAGTCGTCGAACCGGACGGCCGGCTCGAGGCAACGGGCTCGAGGGGCAACGGCGACCTCTCCGCCGCCGACACGCGGGGCGGCAAGACTTCGCGGTCCCACCGACGCAACCGATCGCACGAGCTCCGGCTCCTGGAAGACGGGCGCACCATCCTGCGGAACTTCGTGACGCTCGTCCGCGACGGGGCGGAGGAGGCGCTCGCCTCGGACGACATCGCGCCCGCGGTCGCGGATCGCCTCCGGGGCGTGGTGGCCTCCTGTGAGGACAGCGTGAAGGAGGCCCTCGGCCTGATGGAGCGGGGGCAGATGAAGTTCGAGCCCACGGCGGTCTCCGTGGTGCTCCGGACGGCGGCGGCGCTCGTGGAGCAGCTCGCCGCCGAGCGCGGCATCCATCTCCACGTCGAGGTCGACGACGCGCTTCCGCGGATTCTGGCCGACCGCACCGCGATCACCTCGGCGGTGACCGCGGCAGCCCGTAACTGCATCGTGTCCCTGGCGTCCGGCCGGACGGTCGTGATGCGCGCGCAGCGCCTCGTCGATCCGCCCCGCGTCCGCATGTCCATCGTCGACGACGGTCCGAACATGCCGGACGACCTGCTGGGCCTCGAAGGCCGTTTCACCCAGACCATCAGCAGCGGCCTCGGCCTCGGCATCACCCAGGCGCGCGACGACGCGGGACGGCCGACCCCGGGCATCCTGCAGTACTTCGAGGTGGCGACGGAACGGGGTTTGCGTCACGCATAGCGTGCGCTTCGCCGCTCCCGCCAGGACTCCCAGGCCGTGGTGACGAGCAGCCCCATGCCGGCGAGCGCGATCAACAGCCGCAGCAACCCGCCGACGAAGGGCAGGTTTCCTGCGGCCGCCACCAGGATCAGGCCGACCAGCAGCGCGATTCCGAAGCCGTGGGTGCTCTCCGGATCGGTGCCCGTGATGGCAGCGCCCACCAGGGCCGCCACCACGATCGCCGAGACGAAGAGGAACGTCAGGTAGACGAAGCCCCCGAGGATCGCGATGGGGATGCCGACCACCGTGACGGCGCACAGGACGAGCACCACGGGCGTCACGATCAGGGCCACGAACCCGTAGCCGAGGCAGCGCAGGAACTCGCCGGACGTCTCCATCTGCCCGAAGAAGACGACGGGCATCAACGCGTGGAGCAGCATCCCCACCAGGAAGGCCGAAACGACGAAGACGAGCGCGCGCAGGTAGAAGCCGGCATCGGTCCAGCCGTGACCGTGGGCGCGCATGGCGTGCTCGATGACCGACTCGCTGACGTCACCCCCGATGGTCGCCGCGGGCGCGACCTCGGACTCGCCGTTCTCGGGGATCGAGATCACGAGGTCCCGGCCGATCCGCGCATCGTCGAAGACGGCCACCCGCTCGCTGTGGGTATGGACCGAGCGCCCCAGCTCGCCGCGGACCTCCACCCACTCGCCTCCCGCGAACAGGTCGCGCCCTCCCCGCCCGTCCATGCGCAGCCCCTCCCCGAACAGATAGACGTCTCGGCCCACCCGTCCGGTCTCGGTGATGGAGACGTTCTCGCCGGCGGCGTAGAGGCTCCGGGTGACCTCGCCCTCCAGGCTGCAGCGCTCGCACGCCATGTGCAGCGAGCCGTCGATGCGTCCCGTGACCAGGACCTCGCGGCCGAACGCAAACACGTTGCCCACGACCACACCGCGGATCGTCACCCGATCCGCCATCGCAACGACGTCTCCCCGCACCGTTCCGTCCACCTCGACCGTCTCCGCCGACGCGACGAGGTTGTCGTCGAGCGCCTCGGAGCGGGTGATCTCGACGCTCGGCTGGTCCCAGCGCAGGTCCAGGGCCTCGCCCCGTGTGGCCGGAAGCACGAGCGAGGCCGTTGCGGCCGCCAGCAGCGCCACGGCCGCCCGGGTGCCCGTCGCCCGGCGCAGCAGGGCGGTCCCCACGAAAGTCAGCAGCGCCGCCAACCCCGTGGTCGCGCCCACGGCGATCCCGAGGTCGAAGATCGCCGGTGCCGCGTCGCGGAGCATGAAGATCGCGTCGAAGGCCATTTCGTAGGCTCCAATGAAGTCGAACGGATTCATCCACGAGAATCCCGGGGGACGTTGATCGACCAGCCAGCCGGCGACCGTCGCGACGAGACCGGCCACGACGAGGCTCGGGCCGAGGCCCATTGCGAGGCCGCGCGCGCGGGCGCGCGGGGGCGCGCGGCGGGCGGGCGCGGCATCCGGCTCCTGCAGGAGCACGGTGAGCAGGCCCGCTTCCTCCTGCAGGGCGAGGATCGTGCGCCGGCAGCGCTGGCAATGGATCAGATGGGCCTCGACCTCGCGCACCGCGTCCGGCGGCAGCTCGCGGTCGACGTAGAGCGCGCAGGTGTACTCGGGGAGACAGCTCATCGCCGGCTCCTCCGACGCCGCCGCGCGGCCGCGGGCTCGCCGACCGCGTCCCGCAGCATGCGCTTGGCACGAAACAGGAGTGAGCCCACCTGCCCGGGCGGAAGGTCGAGGGCCTCGCCGATGGCCGCGTAGTCGAGCTCGCTGAAGTAGCGCAGCACGAGGGGCAGACGGTACTGGAGGGGAAGCTCGCCGATCGCCCGCGCGAGCGCTTCACGCTGCTCGAGCGCCAGGACCCGCGAGAGCGGCGAGATTCCGTCGTGCGCAGGCGACGTCTCGAGGGGCGCCACGTCCTCGGGATCGAGCTGGGCGAAGACGCGCTGCTCGTGCGCCCGCCGGCGAAGCAGGTCGATGCAGTAGTTGCCTGCGATGCGCAGCAGCCACGGCCGCAGCGGCCGCGCGGGGTCGTAGGTCGGCAGCGAGCGACGGGCGCGGAGAAAGATCTCGTGGGACGCGTCTCGCGCGTCCTCGCGCGTCCCCAGCAGACGGCTGCAAACGCGGGCCACGTCGGCCTCGTGCGAGGCGAAGGCCCGGTCGAAGGCCGCCAGCTCGTCCACCCCCGGCCGGGGACCTCCCGCGGCCTCGTCCCCCACGGCTGTCCTCCGTCCCGTCCGCTCGTCGTCGGATGCCCCGGACCGGGGAAGCCTATCCGTGCCTCGGGAGCCTCGCCTGGGAACGGTGGAGGAAGCCACGACCTGCCCGGCGCAGGCCGGCGCCCAGCCCGGATCCGCTTCGGTCCAGATCAAGCGCTGCTCTCCTCCCGGGCCGAACAGGGCCCTCGAGGGAGATACGAGCGGGCGGGCGGAAAATTGCGAGAAGAACGCCCTGGCCCGTGGCGGGCGGATCACGGCGCCGCGTCGAAGAGCGGCGGCGCCCAGTCGGCGGAGTGCCCCGCGGTCTCGAGCAGGACCTGACCCGTGCGGTCCACCACCACCACCACCGAGCTCTCCGGGGGGCCCGCCGTGAAGGCCACACGCTCGCCGTCCGGCGACCAGTGCGGATCCCGCTCGTCCCGCTGCGGCTCGTGCGTGAGCGGACGCACGTCCTCTCCTTCGGCGCTGGCGAGATAGAGGTCCGTCCCCCCGTCCTTCTGGCGAATGAAGACGATCTCGTCCCGGGTCGGCGACGGCGCCACGCCGTGCTCGCGGGCGTCCGGGCTCGCGAGCACGCAGTCCACGCGCCGGGTCTCGATGTGCACCTTGCAGACGTCTCCACCTCCCAGCGGCTCCGGTGCTCCCTCTCTCCGGCGCTTGCGGCGCTGGGCGGCGTCTCGACCAGCGAGCGCGAGAAGAAGACCGAGCCGCCGCCGCGCGTGAAGCGGGGCGCCAGATCGTTCCAGCGCGGGTTCGACACCAACGACTCCGAGGTGATGTCGGGAAGCAGCAACCAGATGTCGTCGCCTCGGTTCGCGTAGTGCACCTGGACGACGACCCGGCTGCCATCCGGCGCGATGTCCGGCAACAGGAACAGACCCCGGGGCGGCGGGATAGCCAGGGTCAGGTCGCGCGTCGCCATCGGGACGAGCAGCTTCACGCCGCGCGGGGGCATCAGGCCGGGCGGCGACTCGAACAGGTAGGCGACGCGCCGGCCATCGGCCGATACCACCGCTCCCATCTCGCGATGATCGACCAGACGCGAGGCGGAGAACGTCCTTCCGGTCTCCGGGTCGCGCAGCATCAGGCTCGCCGCGCGGATCGGATCGTCGGCGGGACGTTCGGTATAGAGGACCTGCTGCATCGAAGACACCCAGCGCGGGTTCTCCTCGAGCTTGTCGGACGAGTCGGTCAGCAAGCGCACCGCGCCGTCGGAGATTCGAACCTGCGCGACGTCGACACCACCGCCCTCTCGCGGCAGCACGTAGACGAGCCCGTCATTCGCGCTCGGTCGCGGCGGCGGCTCCGAAGCGCCGCCGCACGAAAGGCCGCCAGCGGCAGCCGCAAGCAACGCGCTCGCCAGCGCGAGCGGGAAGAAGCCCCGCCCCCCACGCCAGCGAGCCCCGGCGGTGGAGTCGGGACCCGGGCTGCTCTGCGTCATGACGCCTCCCATCGTGGGCGACGGAGTACACTGGCTGCCTCCGCGACGCAAGCCGCACCCCGGCTCTCCGCCTGCGATAGCCTCTCGCGTCACCTCGCCATGGATCCGATGAACCTCGACCTCGTCTACCGCTGGGGAGTGCTCGCGGAGCTCGCGATCGCAGGCGTCGCCCTGCCGTTGCTGTTCTGGATCACGGTTCCCTACGGCGGCCGCCACACCTCCGAACGCTGGGGCCCGACGCTGCCCGCCTGGCTGGCCTGGATGGGGATGGAGCTGCCGGCCGGCATCACGTGCGTGTGGGCGTACGCGCAGGGTCGCCATGCCGGGGAGCCGGTCTCGCTGCTGCTCGTGCTGGCCTTCGCGGCCCACTACGTCCACCGGGCCCTCGTCTATCCGGTGCGCATGCGAAGCAGCGGCAAGCGCACGCCGATGCTCTCGGCCTTCGTGGCGCTATGCGTCAACTGCCTGAACGGAACCATCAACGGCCTGGCCCTCGGCCAGGCCGTCGAGTACGACGCCGCATGGCTCGCCGATCCCCGCTTCGTCCTGGGAGCGGGGCTCTTCGTCGCGGGCGCCGCGGTCAACCTGCAGTCGGACGCGATCCTGCGCTCGCTTCGGCGCCCCGGGGAGACCGGCTATCGCATTCCCACCGGCGGCCTCTACCGCTGGGTATCGAGCCCGAACTACCTCGGCGAGATCGTGCAGTGGGCGGGCTGGGCGATGGCGACGTGGTCCGGGGCCGGGCTCGCCTTCCTGGCCCTGACCGTCGCGAACCTGGTGCCGCGCGCGCGTGCCCACCAGCGCTGGTACCGGGAGCGGTTCCCGGACTATCCCCGGGAACGCCGGGCCCTCGTGCCCTTCACGTGGTAGCTCGGGACGCCCGCTCGTGCCCCGCCCGCGCACCGCATAGGCACCCAGAATCAGATGGGAAATTCCCTCGGCGCCGGCAGGCGGCCACTCCCGCCGTCCGGCGCGGCGAGCCCCGCAGATCGCGGCGTAAGTAACCGCTTCGGCAGTTTTTTCCCCAACGCGAAGCGGGTTCCTGTTAAGATGCGCGGGCATCGCGGCACGCCGGCGAAGGGCCGCAGAACGCCCGCACGAGACCGCGCGAAAACGGAGAAGGGACCATCGATGATCGGACGAGTTCTGGCCCTCGGCGCCGTCCTGGTTCTGCTGTCCGCCGTCGGCGCCAAGGCGCAGGACGACGACGAAGAGCCCGAGTACTACTTCGACAAGGAGGGTGCGGGGTACGTCGAGCTCTACGGTGCGGGCGCGTACTTCAAGATCAACGGCAGCGACGGCGGGGACGACGGGTCGGGCGGCGTCGGAGCGGTCATCGGCGGTCACGTGACGCCGCACCTGGCGATGGAGGCCCAGTACGAGTTCCAGAGCTACTCGAAGACGAGCCTCGCCAGCTACAACCTCAAGTGGGTGTTCCTGCCCGAGACGCGCCTCCAGCCCTGGGCCAAGGTGGGGGCCGGCCTCATGGGCGGACGCCCGAACCACCCGTTCCTCTTCATGGGTCGCGTCGATCTCGGCCTGACCTTCTTCATGACCGACCAGTGGGGCTTCCGCGGCGGCGTCGGCTTCGCGGGCGCGAAGCACAGCAACCACGTCCTGCTCGGCAACGCCGGCGTGATCTACTACTTCCAGTAGCCTTCCCGACCCGCTTCACCCGATTCACCCGCTTCTCAGGGCTTTCGGGCTCATGGGTCCGCACAGAGACGGTCGTAGTCCGCGGGCGTGTCGATGTCCACGGCTCCGTCGGGGAAGGGCACGACGCGCAGAGCGTCGCCGGCCTCGCGAAAGAGGGAGCGAGCGCCGCGATCTCCGGAGAGGCGCCGCAGCGGCTCGAGGTAGCTCGCGCCGAAGAGCGCCGGCACCCCCGCCGTGCCCTCGTAGCCCGAGGCCACCAGGGAGTGCGGCGCCCCGTCGAAGGCCGCCAGCAGTCCGCCCAGCACCTCCGCCGACGCGTGTGGCTGGTCGGCCAGCAGCAGCAGCACGCCGTCGGGGGCGCCTTCGCGCAGCACCTCGTCCACGCCTCTTGCGATCGAGCCTCCCAGGCCTTCGGCCCAGGCCGCGTTGCGCACCGTACGCACGGCGAGACCCCGCAGCTCGGCCTCGATCGCCTCCGCGGCGGCCCCGGTGACGACGACGACGGGACGGCAGCGGGCGTCGACCGCCGCGCGGGCGGCGCGCCGGACGAGGCTCTCCCCGCGGTATCGCAGCAGCTGCTTGGCCCGCCCCATCCGGCTCGCGCCGCCGGCGGCGAGCACGACGGCGGCCACGGAGGCCGTCACCCGAGGCGCGAGACCGCGCTGTCGATCGCGCTCTCGAGACTCGTGGCGATGCGATCGATCTCGGCGTCGCCGATCACGAAGGGCGGCCCGAGGGTGATCACGTCCCGGGCCGGATCGCAGCCGCCGGGGTAGAAGAACACGCCTTCCGCCAGTCCGGCAGCCACCACCTTCGCGGTCACACGCGCCTCCGCGGGGAAGGGCTCGAGGGTGTCCCGGTTCTTCACGATCTCGACGGCCTGCAGCAGACCGCGACCGCGCACCTCCGCCACGTGGGGGTGCGACGCCAGGCCCGCGAGACGGGCCCGCAGCCGCTGGCCCATCTCGGCCGCACGCTCGACGAGCTTCTCTTCCTCGAGGATGCGAAGCACGCTGCTCGCGACGGCGCACGAGGCCGGATGCGCGGAGTACGTGAAGAACATCAGCTCGTCGCCACGGCGGGCGATGGGAGCGACCACCTCCTCTCGCGCGAAGATGCCGCCCATGGGCGCGTACCCGCCGGTCAGCCCCTTGCCGCCCACCAGGATGTCCGGCTGCACGCCCCAGTGGTCCACCGCCATCGGGCGTCCGGTCCGCCCGAAGCCGGTCATGACCTCATCGGCAATCACGAGGATTCCGTGGCGACGACAGACCTCCGTCACCGCCGGCCAGTACTCGTCGGGCGGATCGAGCGCGCCGGCCGTCGAGCCCCCGATCGGCTCGGCGATGAACGCCGCGATGGTGTCCGCGCCTTCCCGCTCGACGATCTCCTCGAGCGCCGTGGCACACGCCACCTCGCAGCTCGGGTAGCGGCGTCCGAGGGGGCAGCGAAGGCAGTAGCAGGCCGGCGCCTTCGGCAGGTCGGGGAGCCAGGGCTCGAAGCCCTTGCGGCGCTTGACGTGACCGCCCACCGCCAGCGTCGCCAGGGTGACACCGTGGTACGACAGATCCCGGCCGATCACCTTCCAGCGTCCGGGGCGGCCCGACGAGACGTGATGCTGCCGGGCCAGCCGCAAGGCGGCGTCCACCGATTCGGAGCCGCCGCTCGTGAAGACCGCGCGCGTGAGCTCGGACGGCAGCCAGGCCGCGCGCAGGCGCTCGACGAGCTCGACCCGCTCCTCGGTGGCGAACGGCGGCACCGCGTAGGTGACCGCGGCCGAGGCCTTGGCGAAGGCCAGGCCGGGCTCGGTGCGGCCGTGGCCGATGTTCGAGACGATGGCGCCGCCGGCGGCGTCGAGGATCGCGCGCTCGCCCGAGGGCTGCGAGGCGTCCGGGGTGTAGAGCCAGACCCCCTCGGCGCGCGAGATCGAGAAGGGGGTGGCCCCGGGCGGGCCGACGAACGGGTAGCTCCGGGTCCTCTCGGGATCCATGAGTGGCATGGTGGGGTGCCGCGTGACCCCGCGTCAAGCTCGGCCCACGAAGAGCCGATTCGGGATCCGTGCGCTTCGAGCGAATGCCGTGACGGTGGACCTGGCCGAGCCCCGGGCCGGGGACGCGCCTGCCAGGACGCAGGCGCGCAGGATCCCCCTGTCCCTGGCCGTCGCGCGGGGGCTTCCCGTCGCGGCGGGTACCGCCGCCCTCGGCGTCTACGCGGCGACCCTGGCCCCGACGGTCTCCATCCTCGACAGCCCCGAGCTCTCCGCCGCGGCCATCACCCTCGGCGTGCCCCACCCCACCGGCTACCCGCTCTTCATGCTGCTGGGACACGCCTGGAGCCAGACGATCGGCCTGCTCGCCGGCGGCGATCCGGCGTGGCGACTGAATCTCCTGACGGCGGTGACGGCGGCCGTGGCGGTGGGTGTCATCGCGGCCGTGAGCCGGCGCCTCAGCGGCCGGGCCAGCTGTGGCTGGCTGGCCGCCGGCGTGTTCGGCTTC
The DNA here is from genome assembly GCA_963822965.1 of uncultured delta proteobacterium. Lineage (GTDB taxonomy): Bacteria > Myxococcota_A > UBA9160 > UBA9160 > UBA4427 > JAJDAN01. Next base: position 31,073 of record CAWGJT010000011.1, on the reverse strand, counting down.
TCGCCGGGCTTCTTCGCCCAGGCCAACGTCGTGGAGGTCTACGCGCTCCACATCGCCTTCTCGGCGGCGATCCTCTGGCTCTGGCTGCGCTTCGAAGAGACGGTCACGGCGGGCGACGACCCGCGCGTCTGGCTGTTCACCAGCGGATCGCTCGAGGCCACGATGGGCAGGTAGGCATAGAGGCAGAGGGGCGCCGCCCCGAGCCCCACGAGGCGCAGCACCTCGCCCACGCCGAGCCAGCGACGCGCATGGCGCAGCAGCGAGAAGGCCACCACGGGCAGCACCAGCACGGTCAGATCTTGGCGCTGTGGATCGGCTGCGGCGCGGCCGTGGCGCTTCGGGCGCTCGACGCGCGCGCGCCGGCGGTCGCGCGCGCCCTCGAGCTCGCCGTCTGGCTGGCCCCCCTCGCCGCCCTCAGCGCGAGCTTCGGCGCCCAGGACCGCCACGACGAGTACGGTCCCCACGACCAGGCGGTGGCCGCGCTGGCCTCCCTGCCCCCGCACGCGGTCCTCATCACCCAGGGCCCCGCCGGCTACCCGCCCGTGTATGCGCAGCTGGTGGAGAACCTGCGGCCCGACGTCGCGGTAGTCGACATGTATCTGAACGTCCGGGGCAGCTACGGGCCCGAGCTCGACCGCCTGCGCCAGAGCCGGCTCCCGGAAGGCGTGAGCCGCGAGATGGCCCTCACCCAGACGGTCGCCGCCCTCGACGGCGGCACCCGCAGCCTGTGGCTCATGCCCGGCGGCGCCCCCTCGGCCAGGGCCTCGATCTCTCGGGCTACGCGCCCGGCGACGTCATCCGCGAATCCGTCAGCCTGCTGGTGCCGCGCAGCGTCGAGCCCGGAAGCTGGTGGCTGTGGGTCTCCCTGCGCGAGGGCGAGGAGCTCTTCGCGCTTCCCGATGGCCGCCTCTTCGCCCGCGCCGCGCCGATCGAGGTCACGCCCCGGGTGCGCCCCCTGTGGACGTTGCCGCACCCGGACTGAGGGAGCGCTTCGGGCCCCGGGCCCGGCTCAGATGCGGGCCAGGGGCGCCGGCAGGCCCGCCACGGGCGCCCGGGTGCGCAGCACACAGCCCCGAAGCGACGGATCGTCCCGGTGGTCCGCCGTCACCACGTAGAGATCGCGCCCGTCCTCGCCCCCGAAGCACAGGCTCGTCACCTCGCGGGCGGGGACCTCGAGGTGACGATCGAGTCGTCCCGTCGGGTCGAAGCGCGAGACGCAGCCCCCGCCGTAGGCGGCCACCCAGACGAAGCCCTGGGCGTCCACCGCGAGCCCGTCGGGCGCGCCGCGCTCGAGCACGGCGAAGACGCGCCGGTGGCCGACCCCGCCGTCGGGCGTCACGTCGTGGGCGATCACGTGACTCCGCGCGGTGTCGCTGTGGTACAGGACCGCCCCGTCGGGCGAGAAGCCGATGCCGTTGGACAGGCTCACGTCGCCGTAGAGCTCGCGGCCCTCCCCTTCGGCGTCGATGCGCCACAGCTCGCCGGGCGTGCGCGGCCCGGCGGCGTCGCCGAACGGGCTGGTCCGCATGGTGCCCGCGTAGACGCGGCCGCGGGCGTCGGTGAAGAGGTCGTTCCAGCCCGGCGTCTCCGGCGGATCGAACAGCACCCGCGTCTCGCCGTCGCGCACGTGGCAGATGTTGCGGCCCGAGCAGACGATGCCGCCGTCGGCGTGGATCGCGATGCCGCCGACGCCGCGCCGCTTGGGAACCACCAGCTCGATCTCGCCGTCGGGACGCAGGCGGCGAACCCCGCCGCCGTGCACGTCGCTGAAGTAGAGGCACCCTTCCGCGTCCACGCGCGGGCCCTCGACGAGCCCATAGCCGGAAGCCAGCAGCTCCATGCGACCGGCGTCGCCGCTCACGGGAGGGGCGGAACCTCCTCGCCCCGCTGCCGCGCGCGGTGCCGGTCGCGCAGCATCTCGGCGGCCGCCACCAGGGTCTCGCGACGGGGAGCCCCGCCGCGAGACGAGGCGAGCTGCTCGATCTCGTCGAGCTCGTCCTCGCTGAAGCCCGCCTCGAGACGCTCGGCCCGGGCGATCTGCCGCCCCCCGAACGAGAAGGCGCGCTCGGTCTCGCGCTGGAAGTCCCGGGCGCGAGCGGCGCGTTCCGGATCGTCCCGGGTGAACTCCCGCGACCAGTCGCTGCCGAAGCGGACGTGGGTGAGCTCGTCCGCGAGCACGAAGTCGATGGCCTGGGCGATCACGTCGTCGCCGACGTTCCGGCCGTGGTCGATCAGCGAACGGAAGACGTCGCAGGCGAGCCCTTCGAGGCAGCGGTTCACCCCCGTGACCCGCAGCACCGGATCCTCGTGGCACGAGGTCTCGAACAGGAAGGTGTTCTCCGGAAACGCGCCCACCTCGCCGTCCGCGTGATCCAGCAGCTTCTCGAAGATCTGCACGTGGCGCGCCTCGTCCCAGCACTGGCGCGCCATGTTCATCTTGAACGCCCAGGGCGCGTCCGGGAAGTCCCAGAGGGTGCGACCCGCCGCCTCGAGCGCCTGCAGCTCGCCGACGAAGACGCCGTGGAGCTGCATCCGCATCTGGAGCGACGAGCGCTCTGCCTGCCCCTGCCGGCCGCCCGAGGCGGTGAGGAACTGGAAGGCCGGCCCCAGGTCGTCGTAGACGGCGGCGAGCTCGGTGCCCTGCACGCGCTCGCGCAGCTTGGGCGCGATCGCCTCGAACACCTTCACGATGGCGTCCACGTCGTCGGGCAGGGACTGGAGCAGCTGGTTGCGCGGATTGACCCGCTTGAAGCGCCGATCGCGGGCCAGCTCGTGGTGCGAGATGAAGCGCTTCACCGAAACCTCCGTCTGCGCGGCGCGCATGCCCGGCATGCCACGCGGCGCGTTCGGCCAGTATAGGCGAAGCCGTGAACTCCCTCCGGCTTCGGGATACGCTACGCGGGTGCAGAGCGCGCCGGACGCGGGAGGGGATCTCGATCGGGAGCCCATGGGCGCGGTGGGATGGGGACTGGCCCTCGCGCTCGCGGCGCTGGCCTTCGGGATCCGTGCCCTCACCTGGCCCGCGGTCTTCACCGACGCCGGAATCCGCCTCGTCGGGCCGGACGCCCACTACCACCTGCGCCGCATCCTGTGGTCCGTCGAGAGCTTCCCCCACGTCCTCACGCGGGATCCCTACGTCCGCTTCCCCCTCGGTGGGGAGCCCATCTGGACGCCGGCCTTCGACTGGACGATCGCCGCCCTGGCCCGGGCCACCGTGGGGACGGGCGACCCGTCCGGCGTCGAGCGCCTGGCCGTCTGGATCCCGCCGCTGCTGGGCGCGGCGACGGTGGGGCTGCTGTTCGTCGTGGCGGCGCGCGGCTTCGGCCGGCGGACGGGCCTCGTGGCAGCCGCCATCCTGTGCGTGCTGCCCCCTCACGCGGGCTACTCGCAGGTGGGCTTCGTCGATCACCACGCGGCGGTGGCCCTCCTGGCGACGGGGGTGCTGGGCGCCTGCCTGGCCCTGGTGTCCCCGCAACGGCACCGGGGGCTCGCGGCCCAGCCCTTGATGGGGCTCGCGGCCGAAGCCGGGCTGGGGCTCCTGCTGGGGGCGGCGCTGCTCGTGTGGCCCGGGAGCCTGCTGCACGTGGCCATCGTGCAGGCCTGGCTCGTGGCCCGGGTGGCCGCGGCCGCCTGGAGCCCTGCCGGCGCCAGGGAGGCCGCCGACCGGGCGGCCCGAGCCGCGTTCGTCCACGGGGTGGCCTTCCTGCTCGTCGCACCCTTCGCCATGGGACAGCGCTGGGAGGTGTGGGGCGCGCTCTCGCCGGTGGTGCTGTCGGACTTCCAGCCCCTGTGGCTCGGCCTGCCGGCGGTGGGCCTCGGCGTCTGCGCCGGGGTCTGGCGCAGCCGGGCGGCCACCGGATCCCGCGCGGCGCGCCTCGGGCTGCTGGCGGGCGCCCTGCTGGTGCCCGGCCTCGCGACGCTGGCCGTCCCCGCGGTGCGCGAAGGGCTCCACGCCGCCGGGACGTGGCTCTTCCGGGGCGAGGCGTTCCAGGCGGTGGTCGCCGAGTCCCTGCCGCTCTTCTCCGACGCCCACGGGCCGAGCCTCCGGCGCGCCAACGCCGCCCTCACGCCCCTCGTCTACGCCCTGCCGCTGCTGCTGGCGGCGCTGGTGACCGCGCCGCGCCGACGCGAGGCCCATCGGCTCGTCGCGTGGTACGCGGCCGTGCTCTTCGCAGCGACCCTGGCCCAGTACCGCTTCGCGAACTGCTTCTCGGTCTTGTATGCGCTCGTCGTCGCGTGCAGCCTCGAGCGCTGGCTCGCGCTCGTCCGGCGGCGCCCGGCCGGCGTGCGCGTGGCGCTGCGGGTGGTGACGGCCCTCATCGCGCTGGCCCTCCTCGTCCCCCTCGCCCGCGCACAGATCCGCAGCTTCGCCACAGCCCAGCGCGCCTTCGCGGGAGAGCCCGTGCTGGCGCGCGAGCCCGTGGCACACCACGCGGCCCTGGTGGAGACCGCGCGCTGGCTGCGTGCGCACTCTCCCGACACCGCGGGCTGGCTCTCGCCGGGCGCCCCGCCCCGGTACGGCGTGCTGACCGCCTGGGGCGACGGTCACGTGGTGCGCTACGTCGCCCACCGGCCCGTGGTCCAGGACAACTTCGGCGACGACGTGGGCCGGGAGGGCTTCGACGCCGCCGAGCGCTACTTCGCGGCGACGAGCGAGGACGAGGCACTGGCCGTCGCCGGGGAGCTTCGCGTCCGCTACGTGCTCGTCCGCCAGAGTGGCTCGGGGCACGCGCCGGCGCCCTACGCTCCCCGCAGCATGCTCGTGCGTCTCGAAAAGCTGCGGGGCTCCGCGGGAAGCGTGCAGCCGGGAGGACCGGCGGGCGCCCCCGTCTTCGCGCCCGGCCTCACCCGGCATCGGCTCCTCTACGAATCGCAACCCCAGGAGAGCGACGCCGCCGCCGGCGGACGCTTCAAGCTCTTCGAGATCGTGAAGGGCGCCACCGTCGCCGGGAAGGCCTTCCCGGGAGAGGTGGTGGAGGCCCGGCTCCTGCTCCGGCGCGACGGAACCTCGTTCGAGTACCGCTGCCACGACCGCACCGGTGCGGACGGTAGCTACCGGCTTCGCCTCCCCTATCCGAGCGAGCCCTTCCCCGGCGAGTTCGAGCCGGCGGGGCCCTGGGCGATCGAGAGCGCGGGCCGCGTCGCGGCGCTGCGGGTCACCGAAGCCGATGTGCGCGACGGCCGTCGCCTGGAGGGACCGGACCTTGCGCCCTGACCCGCTCCGGCGCGACGACCCGAGCCCCCAGGATCCGCGCTGGGCGCGCATCGCCCTGGCGCTCACGCTCGCCTGGTTCGCGGCGCGCCTGCTCTACCTCGCGATCGCCGTCGATCCGGCGGTGCCGCCCGACGAGGAGACCCACGTCGGGCGGGCGCTGGCGTGGTCGCACGTGTGGGGGCTTCCGACCGCCGGGCCCGACAACTACGAGCTCGGCCTGCTCACCCACCGGCCCTTCCTCTACGCCTGGCTGATGGGGCGCGTGGCGAGCCTGGGCGCGCTCTTCGGGAACACGCTGCTGGTGCTGCGGCTCGCCAACGCCGGCATGGCCCTGGGCACCGCCATCTACGGGCTCCGCTTCGTGCGCGTCGTGAGCCGCGAGCCGCTCACCCACGTGCTCTTCGGGGTGCTGCTCACGAACACCCTGATGTTCACGGGCCTCGGGGCGGCGGTGAGCTACGACAACGGCGCGAACCTGCTGGCGGCGGCCTCGTTCTACTACGGCGCCCGCCTGCTGCGGGCCTACGAGCCGACGACGCTCTTCGTGCTGGCGCTCACCCTCGGCCTGGGCTGCCTCACCAAGCGATCGTTCCTGCCCCTGGCCGCGCTGCTGGGCGGCGTGGCGGTCGTGGCCCAGGCCGGCTTCCTGCGCGACTGGCGGGATCGGCGCGCGTGGGGCCGCGTCGTCCGCGAGGCGGGGCGGCCGCTCTCGGCGGCGGTAGCCATCGCCCTGCTCGCCAACGCGATCCTCTACGGCGGCAACTGGATCCGCTTCGGCAAGCTCGTGCCAGGCTTCGAGCAGGTGGTGGGCGTCGACGCCGCGCGCAACAACCGCATCTTCGAGCGCGACTGGATCCTGGACGGCTACCGCGAAGGCCGTCTCGAGCTCAGCGAGGCGCTGCGGCTCACGAGCACCATCCGGCATCCGGCGGATCGCGACTCCACCCGGCTCCAGCTCGCGGCCCTTCGCAAGCGCGGCGACTTCCGCGTCGGACCGCTCGCCTACGCGAGCCTGTGGGGACGCATCATGCTCGACCGCAGCATGGGCTACTTCGGTCATCGGGCGGTCTATCCCCGGGCCTGGGAGCGCCTCGTGTACGCAGGCGTGCTGGCGCTGGCGCTCGCGCTCTACGCCTGGCGTCTCGTCCGCCGGCGCAGCCTGGCCGGGCGTGGCATGGGCGCGATGGCCGCCGTCGCTCTCGCCTACGCCCTCGTGCTGCTGCTCTTCGTGAACCACCCGAACTACGTCGCCAGGGGCATCCTCGACGCGGGCGTCCAGGGCCGATACCTGTTCCCGGTGTGGGTGCCGGCGATGGCCTTCGTGGCGAGCGCCCTCGCCGAGGCGCCCGTGCGGGCCCTGCGCGTGCCCCTGGCCCTCGCCGTCGGCGCCTTCTTCGTCTACGGCGACCTGCCCACCCTGCTCTGGCGCAGCCCGCCCGGCTTCTTCGGGCCCTGACGAGCGAGGCGCGAGGCCGCGCCCCTCGCGGCCGATGTCGAACGATTTGACGGACCATCAGATTTCGGCCTACCGTCGGGAGACAGCGACCGAGGGAGGAGTGGGGATGGCGTCCGACGACTCGAGCCCGGAGACGGCCGAGGTAAACCTCTTCGATCCGGCAGTGTCCGCCTGCCCACAGCCCACCTACCGGAAGATGCTCTCCGGCTGTCCCGTGGCCCGCGCCGCCTTCACGGGAGGCGCGGTGATCGCGCGCTACGAGGACGTCACCTGGGCGCTGCGCCATCCCGAGATCTTCTCGTCGGCGATGGACCTGCAGGTGGCGCTCGGCACCGAGCGCCCGATGATTCCCCAGCAGATCGATCCGCCGGACCAGACGAAGTACCGCAAGATCCTGGATCCGCGCTTCTCGCGGAAGCGCATGCAGGAGCTGGCGCCGGCGGTGCGCGCCGACGCCAACGCGCTGATCGACCGCTTCATCGACGCGGGGGAGTGCGAGTTCGACCGCGACTTCGCGATCCCGCTTCCCTGCAATGCCTTCCTGCACCTGATGGGTCTGCCGCCGGAAGAGCTCGACACCTTCCTCCGCTACAAGGACGGCATCATCCGTCCCCACATGCAGACCACCGACATGGAGGAGGCGCAGCGCATCCGGATCGACACCGGCAAGCAGATCTACGCCTTCTTCCGCGACCTGATCGCCGTCCGCCGCAAGGCACCCCGCAAGGATCTGATGACCTACCTGGTGGAGGTCGAGCTGCAGGGCGAGAAACTCTCCGACAACGAGATCCTCGACATCTGCTTCCTCTTCCTGCTGGCCGGGCTCGACACGGTGACGGCGACCCTGGGCTGCAACATCGCGTATCTCGCGGCCAACCCCGAGAAGCGCCGCCGGCTGGTGGCCGACCCCAGCCTGCTGGAAGGCGCGGTCGAGGAGCTGCTGCGCTGGGAGACCCCGGTCACCGGCGTGCCCCGGGTGCTGAAGCAGGACGTCACCCTGCACGGAGTGGAGATGAAGCAGGGCGAGCTCGTGACCCTGCTGCTCGGCGCCTCGAACGTCGACGATGTCGAGTTCGGCGACGCCGAAGCGGTCGACTTCGCCCGGGAGCGCAACCGGCACCTGGCCTTCGGCGCCGGCGCGCACCGCTGCCTGGGATCGCACCTCGCGCGCATGGAGCTGCGGGTGGCGCTCGAGGAGTGGCACCGCCGCATTCCCGACTACGCGATCAAGCCGGGCGAGACGCCCCGCTACAGCTCGGGCATCCGCGAGGTGCAGTACCTGCCCCTCGTCTGGCCGGGCGCTTGAAGGCCGAGGGTCCGAGAAGGGCCGCATGAAGGTTCGCGTCGACTCCGAGCGATGCGTCGGGCACGGCCGCTGCTACGAGATCGCGCCGGACGTGTTCGGCGACGACGAGCGCGGCCACTGCGTGCTGCTCGCCGCCTCCGTCCCCGCCGAGCACCAGGCCGCGGCCCGCAAGGCCGAAGCCAACTGCCCCGAGCAGGCGATCCAGGTGGTGGAGCCCGACTGACGGCCGCCGCGCGCGATCGAAGCCGCTCGCTGGCCCGCGCGGTCGAAGCCGCTCGCTGGCCCGCGCGGTCGAAGCCGGTCGGTGGCCCGCGCGATCAAAGCCAGTCGGTGGCCCGCGCGATCAAAGCCGGTCGGTGGCGTGCATCTCGCGGAAGCCGTGCAGGCGCTCGTCGCCCGCTTCGCTCTTCAGGCGACACAGGGAGCACAGCACCTTGGCGTCGCCGATGGCGTCGACGGAGGCCGTGCCCCCTTCGAAGGTGACGCCCGCGAGGTCGACCTCGCTGTTGGAGAGCCGCAGGGGCACGCGGGCCGAGAGCTCCCCGCCGGAGAGCTTGAGGCGGCTGTGCCAGACGACCACCGCCACCTCGTCGCTCTTCACGATCGTGTCCCTCGCCACCACCGTCGAGTCCGCGATCTCGATCTCCTGGGCGCGCACGCCGCGCAGCAGCACGTCGGGGCACCGATCGATGGAGATCTTGCGATAGGCGCCCTCGAACTCCACGTGATGGCGGTTGCCGCGGCACTCGCCGCCGCGCGTGTCCGACGCGGGCTCGCGAGAGACGGCGCGGCCCACGTCGTCGTCCCCGGCGAGCCAACGCGTCACCAGGTCGTCGAACTCCTTCGGTCGGTCGCGCATGGGAAGGTGGCCGGCGCCGTCGATCAGGGCGAGACGTGCGTTGGCCAGGCGATAGAAGAGCACCCACGCACCCCGGGGTGACACCACGTCGTCGTCGCGACCCCAGATCACGAGGGTCGGGGCGCGAACCGCGTCCAGGGCCGGCCCCGAGTCGTGGGCCATCAGGCGTGCCGCCGCCTGACCGGCGGCTTCTCCGGGCACGGCGATCGCGAAGCGCTGTGCGAGCTTCTCGGGCAGCCTGCCCAGCACGTCGTAGGCGCCGCGCTGCAGCGGAGCCAGCCAGTCCCCCACGAAGCCGAGCCGGTCGCGCTGGCGCTCGAGCTGCTCCAGGCCGAGGGACTGCCCGTTCAGCAGGCCGGCGGCGTCCACGAGCACGAGCCGCCTCACGCGGTCCGGGTGCCGGAGCGCCACCTCGAGCGCCACCGAGACGCCCATGGAGTGGGCGACCACGTCGAAAGGCCCGGAGACGCGCGCCGCCACGAGCTCGTCGATCAGGTCCGCGTAGCTCTTCGGGCCGAAGGGCGCGTTGCTCATCTTCGAACGACCGAAGCCTGGAAGATCCAGGGTGAGGACGTGGTACTTCCCGGCGAGAACGGGCACCAGAGCGTCCCAGTCGTGTGCGCCGTCCCGGCTGATGCCGTGGAGGAGCAGCACCGTGGTCGTGTCCTCCGACCCGGCTTCCATGACGTGATTCGGCCCGGCTTCCATGACTTCCTTCGGCCCGGCTTCCATGACTTCCTTCGGCCCGGCTTCCATGACATAGATGTCGTCGGGAAACGACTCGCTCGTGAAGCGCGACGCCCGGTAGCCCGGCAGCGCCTGGATCTCGCCGGTGTCGGGAGGCGTCGGACGTGGCGCCCCGTCGGGGTCGGGCGTCGACGCGCAGCACAGGAACGCGAGCACGAGCGCCATGCGCGGCAGCGGGTCGAGGCGGACGCGCGCGGCCGCTCTCCGACTCCCAGGGCCTGGCCCAGGCCCAGGCAGTCGGTCTGCTGCCTGCGGCGGGCGCCCCTGCTTAGACCCGCGCCGACACCGGAAGCTCATGGTGGCGCCAGTCTGACAGAGGCCCCCGAACGGGACAAGCGCAGGGCCAGGAGCGCGACCCGTGACGAAGTCCTGGTCGCCGTGTCGCCGCAGGCGAATCCTGCGGGCTCGTCCGCTACTCCGACGCGGGCGCGTCGCGCAACGTCTCGAGGAACGAAGCGCGATCTCGCGGCAGGGCGCTGTCGACCGACGTCGACAGGCGCAGGATCTCGCTGCGCTCCTGGGTCTGGACGAGCGCGCCCCGAATGGGGTCGCTGTGGCCGATGCGCAGATCGGCGAGCGGCGGCGCCTCGCCCTCGTTCGCGGGTCCCGTCCTGCCGCGCACGAGCACCTCCAGGCGGGGCGGCGCCAGGCCGACACCGGCGAGCTCCGTCTCCCCCATGGACTCCGCGACGATGTCCACCGCATCGAGGTGCGCGAGCGCCTCGAGCAGCTCGTCGACGGGCTCGGCGCGCACCGGCTCGCCGGCGAGGGTCCAGCCGGGCGAGGCGGCGTCCCGCTCGAGCAGCAAGGGCTCCGCGGCGCCGAAGCGCAGCTCCACGTCGTGCACGTCCGCGAGGTCGAAGCGCGCCACCTGCTTGGGCCGCAGGGCGAAGAGACGCTTGGGGAGGTGCGCGACGAGGGCCTCCCGCACTCGCACGATCGAGCCGTCGTGGGCGAGGGCGATGCGGAATCCCTCCCTGGCCTCGTCGGGCGCCGCCGACTCTCTCGCCAGGGCGAGCCGCGCGAGGGGCTTGCCCCCGGCGTCCTGCAGCACGATCTCGTAGCCCGGCGATACGAGGGCGTCCCGGAGCGCCGCGTCGGGATCGTCGACGAAGGAGTCCGCGCGCAGCAGCGACAGGTCCGAGAGCAGCCGCTCGACGGCGGCCTGGTCGGCGGTGAGCGGCGCGGGCTCGCGGATCGCGAAGCGGCCGTCCTCCCGGGCGAGCAGCACGTCGAGACCGCCCGTCGCATCCGGAGGCGGCTGCGCGACGATGTGCACGCGCGCCACCTGGTCCGGCGAGAAGGCGAGGATGCGCCGGTCGCGCAGCGCGTCGGCCGAACGGTCGAAGACCGCCGCGTCGGCGCTCGGGATCATCTGCGGTGCGGGCTCGTCCTCCGGCGCGCCCAGTGCCACGTAGACGTTGCCGCCGACGGGCGTCTCCCGTCCGATGCGGATCACGTGCGTTCCGTCGGCGGTCTCGAAGCCCACCACCAGGGCCTTCGCGTCGAGACCGTAGACCTCCGGGGCCGCGGGATCCTCGATGCGGCCCGCGCGCTTCATGCGGGCCAGGCGGCGGGCCATCGCGTCGAGGGAGGGCGCGTCCGCCGGGCTCGCATACGGCACGACCAGGCGCCAGCCGTCGCCCTCCCGCACCGCGCGCACGGCCGGCGTGTCCGCGCGCTCGAGGCGGATGGCGGTGACGGCCTGGGGATCGAGATCGGGAAAGATCCGCTCCTGGCGCTCGGCCTCGGCCTCGCGCTCGGGCGCGCCGCGAATCTCGTAGAGCCACACGAAGGCCGCCAGCGCCAGGGTCGCGAGCAGCAGCCAACCGGTGGCACGCGGTGACATGGCTCAGCCCGCGGGCGCGCGCCGGCGCAGCCACCAGACCAGGATCCCCACCAGGGCGATCCCCTCCGGCAGCACGAAGAGCGAGAGATACTGGATGGCCTGCAGCTGTCCGGCCGTGAGCGACACGCTCGACGTGCGCGCCACGTTGGGCCGGATGCCGATCCGCTCCACGTCGCCGACCAGCCAGTCGACGGTGTTGAGCAGCAGGTCGCGGTCGTCGAGGGCGTCGAGCAGCTCGTTGGTGGCGAAGTTCGAGTCACCGAAGACGACGATGCGAGGCGTCGCGTCCGCCGACTGGCCCGAGACGTTCGGCGTTCCCGCGACGGCGACGGAGACGGGGCCCGCGAGGTCGTTCTCGTCCTCCATGGCGCGTCCGGTCTTCATCCAGGCGTCGAGGTCGCGTTCGGCCCAGGAGCTGGCGCTGGTCTCGACCAGGGGGACCAGGTCGGCGGACGCCGTCGCCCCCGGGACGACGCTGCGCACCATCGAGAAGACCACGCGGCCGAGCTTCGCGGTGATGGGGTGGCCGGGGAAGCGGTCCGCCACGGGAGCCGTGGGCTGGCGGCTCACCGACTGCACCGGGTCGACCACGACGTCGTCGCCCACGTCGACGCCCCAGCGCTGCAGCAGGTCGTAGAGGTTCGTCTGGGCCCGGGGGTCCACCATCACGAGCAGGGCACCGCCGCGTGCCAGATAGCGCTCGAGCGCTTCGCCCTCGCCCTCGAGGAGCGGGCGCGTGGGCCCGGCGACGACCACCGCGTCGGCGTCGGCGGGTACCTCGCCCGCGGTCGCCAGCAGCAGCGGCTTCACCACGTTCGTCTCGTTGCGCAGCGCCGCCGCCGCCCGTCCGAAGCCGGCCCGGCCTTCCGGCGACTCCACGTCGTCGGCGGCCGGCGCGTCGCCGTCCGCGTCCTCCCCTTCGGCCGGCCCGATGCGTCGCTCGTTGTGGCCCTCCAGGAAGTAGACGGTGCGTGCGGCGCCCCGGGTGAGCTTGACCAGGGCGTTCGTGATCTCCGCCTCGTCGAAGGACCGGATCGCGACCGACTGCGTTCCCCGCACCGCCAGCATCATGCCGCGCGCCAGGTCGCTCGCCGCCAGGTGGTAGGACTCCACCAGATCGGGCCGCTGGTTCGGGTCGACGAAGCGCACCGTGAGCCGGTCGCTCGCGTGGTCGTAGCGCTCCAGCAGGTCGCGGACGAGGCTCGAGTCCTCCTCGGAGAAGAAGGCGATCAGCTCCACCGGCCCGTCGAAATCCGCCAGCACCTTCAGGCTCTGGTCCGACAGGGTGTTGACCTGCTGCTCGGTCCAGTCGAAGCGCGCGGAGTAGCGGGTGGAGAGGAAGGCCAGCAGTCCCAGGAAGACGAGCCCCAGCAGCGCGCCCGCGATCGAGCTCGCGCCCTGCACGGTCGCGCGCCGCCCGCCGGTGGAGCGCATGCGCTCGCGCAGGGAGTCGAACCCGAGGCTCGCCGCGGCCACCAGCAGCACGAGACCCGCCAGCAGGTTCCCGAAAACCCAGGTGAGGGGCATGAGCGGCTGGAAGGCCGCCAGCAGCAGGCACAGCAGCCCGAAGCCGAAGGCCACCGCGCCGAGCGCGCCGAGGAGCGCGGCGAGACCCACGGGCTAGCGCCCGGTCCCGTCGGCTCGGAGCGGAAGCGGACGGATCACTATCGCCACCTCACCGATTCGACGGCGGTCTTCGTGAGCAGCAGGAACGCGGCGGTGACGATGGCGAAGTAGGCGAGGTCGGCCGTGTCCACCAGCCCCGACAGCATGCGATCGGTGTGGTGGCCGGTGGCGATCCAGGAGAGGGCCGCGGAGACGCTCCCGCCCTGGCCGAGCCCGCCGGCCGCCCCCGCCGCCGCGATGAAGGGCAGCAGCAGTCCCAGCACCAGCAGCGTCACCAGGGTGAGCACGAAGGAGATGAGCTGGTTGCGCGTGAGCGACGACGCGAACGCACCGACCGCGACGTAGGCGAGACTCACCAGCAGCAGGCCGAGCAGCCCCGACGCCGTCTTCCCGAGCTCGGGATCGCCGTAGACGAAGAGCAGCGCGGGGAAGAAGGCGGCGATGGCCACCATCCCGCTCGCGAAGACGGCGCCGGCGCCGAACTTGCCGAGCACGATGTCCCAGCCGGTGAGCGGGCTGGTGAGCAGCAGCTCTTCGGTGCCGTTCGCCTTCTCGCTCGCGAACAGCCCCATGGTCATGGCCGGCGCGAGGAAGAGCATGACGATCCACATGGAGCCGACGAAGGGCGCGATGAGCCCGTCGTTCAGGTTCTGCTGCGCCATGTGCCCCATGGCCTGCAGGCGGCGGGCCTGCTCCTCCTCGGCGAGGAAGCCGAGCAGCGCCGACAGGAAGAGGCTGCCGGCCAGGACCGACCACAGGGTGAGCACCACGTAGGCCACCGGCGAGACGAAGAAGGACTGGAGCTCCCGGGCGGCGACGGGCAGCACGCGCCTCATGCCGACACCGTCCCCCCGCGCAGCGCTCCCCGGTCGCGCGAGGTCACCTGGGTGAAGATCTCCTCGAGGGAGCGACCCCCTTCGGTGAGCGAGGCCAGGCCCTGGTCGACGGCCTTGATGCCCCGGTCCATCAGGATCACGCGGTCACAGATCGCCTCCACCTCCGTCAGGATGTGGGTCGAGAGGATCACCGTCTGTCGCGCGGCGCCCTCCGCGACGGGCGCGGACAGGGTCTGGATGAGGCTGCGGATCTCGCGGATCTGGATCGGATCGAGCCCGACCGTCGGCTCGTCGAGGACGAGCACCGGCGGCTCGTGCACGATCGCCTGGGCGAGTCCCACCCGCTGGCGGTAGCCCTTGGAGAGGGTACCGATGACGCGTCGCGCCACCCCGGAGAGCCCGCAGCGCTCCACGGCCCGGGCCACGGCGTCCCGGCGCCGCGCGCGGGACACGCCCTTGATGGCCGTCACGTACCGGAGGTAGGACGCCACCGTCATCTCCGGGTGCAGCGGCGGCGTCTCGGGCAGGTATCCCACCGCCGCGCGGGCGGCGAGCGGCTCCGCGAAGGTGTCGTGTCCCGCGATGCGGACGCTTCCCTCGCTCGGCGGCAGGAAGCCCGTGAGCATGCGCATGGTGGTGGTCTTGCCCGCGCCGTTGGGGCCGAGAAAGCCCACGACCTCGCCACGCTCGACGGAGAACGAGATGTCGTCGACGGCGACCACGCTCCCGAAATGCTTCGAGAGGTTCTGGACCTCGATGGCAGACAATGGAATCCGCGGGGCTTTCGGGGAGGCGCCGGGACTATACGGAGGGCCTTCCGATGCCGTCAAGAGCGGAGGGCGCACCGGAGGCGATGCAGGTCGCGGGACGGCGCATTACCCTGACGGGATGGCGGCCCAGCGCGCCCGCATGCGCGTCGCCCTGGTGATCGAACGCTTCGAGCCCCGCGGCGGCGGCATGGAGTCCGTCGCCTGGCAGGTCGCCCACGGCCTCGCCGAGGCGGGAGACGAGGTGCACGTCGTCGCCCGACGTGCCGCCGAGTCCGCGGCGATCGTGCTGCACCGGGCCAACGTCCGCGTCTCCTGGCAGCCGCTGCGGGTGCTCGCCTTCGCGCGCGAAGCCGCCCGGCTCGCGCCGCGCGGCGAGTTCGACGTGGTCCACGCCTTCAGCCGCACGCTCCACCAGGACCTCTATCGCGCGGGCGGCGGCTGCCACGCGGACTACATGCAGCACGCCTATCGCCCCCTGCCACGGCGGCTGCGGCGGCTGAGCCCGCGCCACGCGGTGCTGCTGGCGATGGAGCGCCGCATCTTCGAGGACCCATCCCAGTGGATCCAGTGCGGCTCGAAGCTCGTGCGCGACCAGATCGCCCGCCGCTACGCCGTGCGTGCCGAGCGGCTGCACGTCATCTACAACGGGGTCGATTCGCGGCGCTTCCACCCCCGGCCCGATCGGCAGGCGAGCCCACGCGACACCCGTCCGATCTGGCTCTTCGCCGGATCGGGCTGGCACCGCAAGGGACTCGACGTCGCCTTCGAGGCGCTCGTCGCGTCCCGGGCCGCGCGGGCGCATCTGTGGGTGGCCGGCCGGGACGATCCGCGTGCCTGGCAGCGCCGCGCTTCCCGGCTCGGCATCGGCGACCGCGTCTCTTTCTCGGACCGCGCGCCGGCATCGAGAGCCTCTACCGGGAGGTCGACGGGCTGCTCCTGCCGACCCGCTACGACGCCTTCGCCAACGTCTGTCTCGAGGCCGCCGCTTCGGGGCTTCCCGTGGTGACGAGCGCCAACAACGGCAGCGCGGAGATCCTCGAAGACGCCGGCGTCGTGGTGCGCGACCCGGAGGACGCCCTCGGCTTCGCGCGGGCCCTCGACCGGCTGGCGGACGCCGGCGAGCGCAGGCGCATGGGCGCGCGCGGAGAGGAGATCGCGCGGGCCTTCAGCTGGCCCGCACACGTCGAGGCCCTGCGCGCGCTCTACCGGCGGATGCGCCGGTGAGCATCGATCCGGACGCCGTCGGGCGCGCGGTCCCCTTCACGCTGGACTCGGGCGGAGCCCGTCTGCGCGGGATCCGCGACGAGCGCGTGGAGCCGGCGACGATCGCGCGCGCGGTGGCGGCGCACGGCATGGACGTCGCACCGCTGCCCGGGTCCCCGGCGGCGGCGGACGCGACGATCCTCAAGCGCGACCCTCGATCACGGGTGACCGCCGTCTCGATCGCCGGCCTGCCGGTGGTGGTGAAGGAGGTGCGCAAGGGAGGCGTGCGACGCCTGCTGGCGGATCGCGTGCGCGGTGCGCCGGCGACCCGGGCGTTCCGCGCGGGTCGCGCCCTGATCGGGCGGGGAATCGGGGCCGCCCTGCCCTACGCGGTGGTGGAGCAGCGGGTGGGCGGGCTGACCGTGCGCTCGCTGCTGGTGTCGGCCGATCTACGCGACGTGCCCACCGCCGCGGCGCTGCTCGGGGAGGGGCCGGGCCCGCGCTCGCGGGCGCTCGCCGCGCTGGAGGCCCTCCTCGTCGCCCTGCACCGGGCCGGCGTCGTCCACGGAGACCTGCGCGCCCAGCACGTCCACGTGGACGAATCGGTCGGGGCCGGCACGCCGCCTCGCACCCGTCTCATCGACCTCGAAGGCGTGCGCTTCCGGCGGCGGCTCGGCGACGATCGCCGCATCGAAGACCTGTCCCAGCTGAACGCGTCCGTCCCGGACGACCACGCGAGCGCGGCCGAGCGGCGGGCCCTCTTCGCGCGCTACGCGCAGGCCCTGCCCTTCCGGGAATCGAGCGAGCGCGTGATGGCCCGCATCCTGCGCGAGAGCCGGGCGCGAAACCATCTCTTCGAGGGCCGCGACTGCGGCCCGGAGGGTGGCCGAGCGACTACCGCTTGACCACCAGCCACTGGTAGAAGCTGGACGACGACCCGATGCGCCCCGCGCGGCCGTTCTCGTACGACACCGGCGACTTCAGCGCGGCGCTCTCGACGATCTCCTGGAAGGCGGTGATCTTGCGGTCCGGGTCTTCCCGGTTGATGCCGTGGAAGACGATCTCCACCACCGGACGGCTCTCGAGCACGTTGAGCACCAGGGTCGTCAGGGTGAAGAGCTTCGCGATGCCCTCCTGGGCCTCGACCGAAAATCGGGGAACCCCGACCTCGGAGAGCTCCAAACGGTATTCGAGCCGCATTGGCGCACTCTCGCGCCGACGACGCGCCGTGTCAAGCGACGGCAGGCCACTCGGGAGGGGCCGGGACTGCGGGCTCAGGCGTCCGGGTCGGGCTCCTGAAGCGACCGCACCAGGGCCTGTAGCTCGTCCCGACGAATCACCTGCTTCTCGATCAGCAGCTGGCAAAGGGCCCGAAGAATGGTCCGGTGGGCGTCCTCGGCGGCCTCCGAGCTCGACACTGCGGGCTCCGGGGCCGGGGGCGCCTGCGCCGCGGCAGCGGGAACCTCTCCGCCGACCTCCCGGAACAGGGACTCCTGCACCAGGGGCATCTCGTCGACTCCGGCCCGGGTGGGTCCGGCGTCGGGGTCGTCTGCGGCCGGGTCGAAGTCGATGCCGCGCTCGCCCCGATAGAGGCGATCGATCGCCTCGCACAGCTCGCTCGGAGAGACGAGGACGGGTTGGACGACGAGCCCGCTGTGGAAGGCCAGCACGTCCACCGCCTCGAGGTCGGTGGGATCGTCCATTCCGACGTAGAGTGTCCGCCGCCCGTTGTGATCCTTCACGAAGAGCGGGACGCACAGGTGCTTCTCGGCGAGCTCCACCGGCACCAGGTCCAGCACCTCGGGCTGGACGCGCTTGCCCTCGAGCCCCACGACGGGCAGCTCCAGCTGCTGGGCCAGGGCCCGCACGAGATCGTGCTCCTCGAGCACACCCATGCGGACGAGGGTGATGCCGAGCCTGCGACCCCAGTGGTTCTGGTCGGCGAGAGCCGCGCGCAGCTGCATCTCGTCGATCAGCCCCGCACGCAGCAGAATCTCACCGACCTTCGGCTTCTCCATGGCCCGCGCATCGTCCTTCCCCCGGCGGAGCTTGACGAATCGCGTGCGGGTGGACGCCTTCCCGCGAGAGCGCAACCCGGTCCCAGCCGATACCATCGCCGCCCGTCGGCGCCCGGAGCGCGCGAAATCGATCGAGATCGAGGAGGAGAGCGAGGATGGGGGGCATCGCCGAAGCAGTCGGTCGCGGGCACCGGGCGAAACGCCGGAACGCCGCGAGGCGATCCACGATTCTCCTGCTCGCGCTCATCGCTCCCCTCGCGGGTGCCTGCGCGATGTTCGGCGGCGCACCCGGCGCCGGCAAGGAGAAGGGCGCCGAGATCGACATCCCCTACGAGAAGTTCGTGCTCGACAACGGCCTCACGCTCATCGTCCACGAGGACCACAAGGCCCCGATCGTTGCCGTCAACGTCTGGTATCACGTGGGCTCGAAGAACGAGAAGCCCGGCAAGACCGGCTTCGCGCACCTCTTCGAGCACCTGATGTTCAACGGCAGCGAGAACTACAACCACGACTACTTCGAGCCCTTCGAGAGCGTCGGCGCCACGGAGATGAACGGCACCACCGATCCCGACCGGACGAACTACTTCCAG
Source organism: uncultured delta proteobacterium (assembly GCA_963822965.1). GTDB lineage: Bacteria > Myxococcota_A > UBA9160 > UBA9160 > UBA4427 > JAJDAN01. The sequence goes on along the minus strand of CAWGJT010000011.1, from coordinate 12,598 downwards.
AACGTGCCGACCAACGCCCTCGACCTGGCGCTCTTCATGGAATCCGACCGCATGGGTCACCTGCTCGGCGCCATCGACCAGGCCCGGCTCGACGAGCAGCGCGGCGTCGTCCAGAACGAGAAGCGACAGGGCGAGAACCAGCCCTACGGCAAGATCTTCACCCTGCTCACGGAAGAGAGCTATCCCGCCGGACATCCCTACTCGTGGTCGACCATCGGCTCCATGGAGGACCTGGACGCCGCCAGCCTCGAAGACGTGCGCGACTGGTTCAAGACCTACTACGGCGCGGCCAACGCGGTCATCGTGGTTGCCGGAGACGTGGAGCCCGCCGACGTGCTGGCCCGGGTGAAGCGCTACTTCGGCGACATTCCGAGCGGTCCGCCGGTCGACCGGCAGCGGGAGTGGATCGCGAAGCGCACGGGCGAGAAGCGGGTCGTGACCGAGGACCGGGTGCCCCAGGGCCGCGTGATCTTCTCCTGGAACGTGCCCGGCATCGGCGACCCGGACGCCGACTACCTCGATCTGCTCAGCACGATCCTCTCCCAGGGCAAGACGTCCCCCCTCTACAAGCGGCTCGTCTACGAGGACCAGATCGCCACGGACGTCGTGGCCTTCCTGTGGCCCCACGAGATCGGCAGCACCTTCGTGGTGTGGGCGACCGCCGCGCCCGGCCAGGACCTGAACCATGTGGAAGCGGTGCTCGACGACGAGCTGCGCAGCTTCCTGGCGCGCGGGCCGACCCAGGAGGAGCTGGACCTGGCGAAGGTGCAGCACCGCGCGGCCTTCGTGCGCGGCATCGAGCGCATCGGGGGCTTCGGCGGCAAGTCCGACATCCTGGCGACCAGCCAGGTCTTCGGCGGCAGCCCCGACGCCTACCAGGAGACCCTCCGGCGCTTCGACGAGGCCACCGTGCGCGACGTCGACGAGGCCGCGCACCGCTGGATCAGCGACGGGCGACTGGTGCTGGAGGTCCGCCCCTATCCGAACTACACCACCGACCAGACGGACGTCGATCGCTCCCAGCTGCCCAAGCCCGGGCCCGAGCCGGACGCGCCGTTCCCGCCCTTCCAGCGCACCCGACTCTCCAACGGTCTCGAGCTCATCGTCGCCGAGCGCCACGACGTGCCGGTCGTCGAGATGCAGCTGCTCGTCGACTCGGGCTACGCGGCCGACGAGATCGACGGCGGACGGGAAGGCACGGCGAGCCTCGCGCTCGCCATGCTCGACGAGGGCACGGAGACCCGCGATGCCATGCAGATCTCCCGAGAGCTGGCGGAGCTCGGTGCCGAGCTCTCCAGCGGCTCGAACCTGGACATGGCGAACGTGTCGTTCTCGGCCCTGGTCGAGAACCTCGATCCGTCTCTCGAGCTCTTCGCCGACGTCGTCCTCCACCCGGCCTTCCCCGAGCAGGAGTTCGAGCGCATCAAGCGCCAGCAGCTCGCCGCCATCCAGCGCGAGCTGGTGACGCCCCAGTCCATGGCCCTGCGCCTGATGCCGCGGCTGCTCTACGGCCAGGGGCACCCCTACAGCATCTCGTTCACGGGCTCGGGCACCCAGGCCTCCGTCGAGGCCATCGGGCGGGACGAGCTGCAGGCCTTCCACGACACCTGGTTCAAGCCCAACAACGCCACCCTGATCGTGGTCGGGGACACCACCCTCGCCGAGATCCAGCCCCGGCTCGAGAAGCTCTTCGCCGCCTGGAAGCCGGGCGAGGTACCGAAGAAGGCGATCGCGCGGGTTCCGTTGCCCGAGCGCAGCTCGGTCTACCTGGTGGATCGGCCCGGCTCGCTGCAGTCGATCATCTTTGCGGGCCACCTGGCGCCCCCGACCGCCAACCCCGACGAGCTCGCCATCGAGGCCATGAACGAGGTGATCGGCGGCGGCTTCACCGCCCGCATCAACATGAACCTGCGCGAGGACAAGCACTGGTCCTACGGCGCCTACTCCTTCTTCGTCGACGCCGAGGGACAGCGGCCGTTCATCGTGTACGCGCCGGTGCAGACGGACAAGACGGTGGATTCCATGCTCGAGATCCAGGAGGAGCTGGACGGGATCATCGGGGACGCGCCCCCCACCCAGGCCGAGCGCGACCGCGCGGTGGACCGCAAGACCCTCACCCTCCCCGGCCGTTGGGAGACCGCCTCCGCCGTGGAGGGCTCCATCGCGGAGATCGTGCGCTTCGGCTTCGCGGACGACTACTGGGACACCTACCCGGAGCAGATGCGGGCCCAGACCGTCGAATCCCTCACGCGCGCCGCTCGTGAGGTGCTGCATCCCCACCGCCTCACGTGGGTGGTGGTGGGCGACCGCGCGCACATCGAGGAGGGAATCCGGAAGGCCGGCTTCGGCCCCATCCACCTGGTGGACCCGGACGGCCGGCCGATCGCGGGCGGGACAGAGCGCTGAGGTTCCGACCCGCTGCCGCCGATAGGCATCGAGGATGATGGACCCGGCCCAGCACCCGTCGGCGCTCCTCGAGGTCGAGAACCTCGTGACCGCCTTCCGTACGGACGACGGACCCGTGCGCGCGGTCGACGACGTGAGCTTCCAGGTGCTGCCCGGACGCACCCTGGCCATCGTCGGTGAGTCGGGCTGCGGCAAGAGCGTGACCGCGCTCTCGATCATGCGCCTCATCGACGCGAACGGCGACATCCTCTCGGGCCGGATCCTGCTCGAGGGCGAGAACCTGCTCGAGCTGTCGAGCCGCGACATGCGCCGCATCCGCGGCAACCAGATCTCCATGATCTTCCAGGAGCCCATGACCGCCCTGAACCCGGTGGTCACGGTGGGCCGGCAGATCATGGAGGTCTTCCAGATCCACCGCGGGCTCCGCGGACGGGAGGCCCGGACCGCGGCGGTGGAGGCGCTGCGCAGCGTCCGCATTCCCGACCCCGAACGACGGGTCGACGAGTATCCCTTCCAGATGTCCGGGGGCATGCGCCAGCGCGTGATGATCGCCATGGCCCTCGCGTGCGAGCCGCGCCTGCTGATCGCCGACGAGCCCACCACCGCCGTCGACGTCACCATCCAGGCCCAGATCCTCGAGCTGATGAAGGTGCTCCAGCAGGAGCACGGCACGGCCATCCTCTTCATCACCCACGACCTGGGCGTGGTGGCGGAGATGGCCGACGACGTGCTCATCATGTACGCGGGCCGCGTGATCGAGCGGGGCAGCGTGAAGCGCATCTACGAGCAGCCCGCCCACCCCTACACCCAGGGACTCATGGCTTCGATTCCGAGCCTCGACGCCGCCCCCAAGTCGCACCTCGCAACCGTGGAAGGCACCGTCCCGGGGCTCCGCGACCTGCCCTCTGGCTGTCGCTTCCATCCGCGCTGCCACCATGCGGCGCAGATCTGCCGCGAGAAGAGCCCGCCGCTCGTCGCGGTCGACGCCCAGCAGGAAGCCGCGTGCTACTGGGCGGCGGGAGAGCTCGAGTCGTGAACCCGCTGCTCGAGGTGGACAAGCTGAGCATCCACTTCCCGATCCTCGGCGGGGTGCTCCAGCGGCCGGTCGGCTGGGTCTACGCGGTCAACGACGTGAGCTTCTCCGTGCAGCCGGGCGAGACCCTGGGCATCGTCGGCGAATCGGGCTGCGGCAAGACCACCCTCGGCCGCGCCCTGGTGCGGCTCTACGAGCCGACCGCGGGCAGCGTGCGCTTCGATGGACGGGACGTCGCCGGCTTGACGGCCCCCGAGCTGAAGGAGCTTCGCGCGGACGTACAGATGGTGTTCCAGGACCCGTACACGTCCCTCAACCCGCGCCGCACCATCGAGCGGACCCTCGAGGAGCCGCTGCTGCTGCACGGCGTGCGCTCCCGAGAGGAGCGCCGCAGCCGGGTCCGACGTCTGGTGGAGACCGTCGGCCTGCGCGTCTCGGACCTGCCGAAGTACCCCCACGAGTTCAGCGGCGGCCAGCGCCAGCGCATCGGCATCGCGCGCGCCCTCGTGCTCGAGCCCCGCCTGGTGATCGCCGACGAGCCCGTCTCGGCCCTGGACGTCTCGATCCAGTCCCAGGTGCTGAACCTGCTCGTCGACCTGCAGCGACAGCACGGCCTCACCTATCTCTTCATCTCCCACGATCTGACGGTGGTCAAGTACATCTCGGACCGGGTGGCCGTCATGTACCTCGGACGGATCATGGAGCTGGCGAGCTCCGAGGCGATCTACCGGCGCCCGCGGCACCCCTACACCCAGGCCCTGCTGGCGGCCGTTCCCGTGGCCGACCCGAACCGCCAGCGACCCCGGGTGCCGGTGGAGGGCGACGTCCCGAACCCGAGCGCGCCGCCGCCGGGCTGCCCCTTCCACACCCGCTGCCACTTCGCGGTGCCGCGCTGCCGCGAGGTGCTGCCGCCCCTGGCCGGCGCGGCCGACGACCCCGACCATCTCGTGGCGTGCATCCGTGCGGACGAGATCGCCGGCCTGCCCGAACCCGCGACCCAGTAGGAGGAAAACCCGTCGTGAAGCCTACGAAGACGCCCGGCCGGACCCCGTCGGCCCTCGGACTGCCGCTGGTGCTCGCCCTCGCTTGCCTCGCGACCCTCGCGTCGCCTCTCGCCGGCTGCTCCGGGGAGGACGGCGCGCGCCAGGCCGCCGCGAACGCCGGTCTCAAGATCTTCTACGACGCGCGCGCCACCGCCCACAAGACCCTCGACCCGCCGCGCCAGTTCGACCAGGCCTCGGCGGAGATCATCATGAACGTCTACGACACCCTGCTCGAGTACCACTACCTGGCGCGCCCCTACCGCCTGGCGCCCAACCTGGTGAGCGAGCTGCCCAAGCGGAAGGACGACGGCAAGACCTACGTGTTCCACCTGCGCGAGGGCATCCGCTTCCACGACGACCCGTGCTTCCCGGGCGGCGAGGGCCGGGAGCTGGTGGCCGACGACGCCATCTACTCCATCCAACGCTTCGCCGACGCGAACGTCAACAACAAGAGCTGGGTGCTGCTCCAGGGCTACGTGGAGGGGCTCGACGCCTTCCGGGAGAAGACGCGCGAGCTCGGAGAGGCCATCGACTACGACGAGCATCCGGTATCGGGCCTGCGGCGGATCGACGCCCACACCTTCGAGGTGGAGTTCACCCAGGACACGCCCCTCGCCCTCTTCCCGTTCGCGATGACCTCGCTCTCCATCGTGCCGCGCGAAGCCGTGGAGAAGTACGGGGAGGAGTTCGCGAACCACCCGGTGGGAACGGGTCCCTTCCGCATCAAGCAGTTCTCGCGACGCGGCACGATGATCCTCGAGAAGTACCCGCGCTATCACGGCCGGTACCCGAGCGAGGGAGCGCCGGGCGACGCCGAGCGCGGGCTGCTCGAGGACGCCGGAAAGCCCCTGCCCTTCGTGGACGAGGTCCACATGCCGCTCATCGAGGAGCCGCAGCCCGCCATGCTGAAGTTCCGCAAGGCGGAGCTCGACTGGATCGGCATCACCAAGGACGACTTCCCGAACATGGCCTACAAGGCCGAAGACGGGACCTTCCACCTCAAGGACGAGTACGCGCGCCTCTACGACCATTACGCCGAGCCGTCCCTCAGCGCGGAGTACTTCGTCTTCAACCTGCAGGACCCGGTCGTCGGAAAGAACCGCGCCCTGCGCCAGGCGATCGCCTGGGCCCTCGACACCCAGGGCTACATCGACCTGCTGATGAACGGACGCGCGCTGCCCCTCTCCACCATCGTCCCGTATCCGATCGCGGGCTCCCAGGCGGACATCGACTTCGAGTACTACCACCGCGACAAGGAGATGGCGAAGAAGAAGCTCGCGGAAGCCGGCTATCCCGGCGGCGAGGGCCTGCCCGAGATCGTCTTCGAGTACCGCTCGCCCACCAAGGACGCCCGCCAGGGCTTCGAGTACATCCGCAACGAGCTCGCCACGGTGGGAATCCGCGCGAAGGCCAACTTCAGCACCTTCTCGGCGTTCCTGCAAAAGGTCGAGTCGGGCAACTTCCAGGTCGCCTCCTCGGGCTGGGCGGCGGACTACCCGGACGGCGAGAACTTCTACCAGCTGCTCTACGGGCCGAACAAGACGCCCGGACCGAACGCGAGCACCTTCCAGAATCCGGAGTACGACGCCCTCTACGAGCAGATCCGCAACATGGCCAACGGGCCCGAGCGCTACGCGCTCTTCCGCCGCATGTCGGAGATCGTGAAGGAGGAGGTGCCCATCCTGCTCCGCTACGACGGCATCGCCTTCGGGATCTACCAGAAGAACGTCCGCAACATGAAGCGCAACATGCTCGTCGACAAGCCCTACAAGTACTTCGACAAGGTGGGGAGCCCGGTGCTGTGAGGGGCGGCGCGGTCCGGAGGGCCCGGTAGATGGCCGCCTACGTCGTACGGCGCCTGCTGCAGATGATCCCGATCATCCTCGGGGTGGCGCTGCTCGTCTTCCTGCTCTTCACGAGCGTGGGCGAGGACCCGGTGCTGGTGGCCCTCGGACAGCACGCCACCCCCGAGGCGATGGCGGACCTGCGCGCCGAGTGGGGACTCGACCAGCCGCTGTGGCTGCAGTTCCTGCACTTCCTGGGGCAGATCGTCACCCTCGACTTCGGACGCTCGTTCAACACCGGCGAGCCCCTGACGGCCATGTTCCGGCAGGGCGCGTTGGTCTCGCTCTCCCTCACGGTGTTCCCCTACGTGTTCGGCACCGTGACGAACATCTCCATCGCGCTGCTCATCGCCTACTTCCGGGGCGGCTGGCTCGACCGCGTCTCCACCGCGCTCTTCGTCGGGTCCATGAGCATCTCGTACCTCGTCTACATCATCGCCTTCCAGTACCTGCTGGCCTACCAGGCGGGCTGGTTCCCGATCAACGGCTTCGAGTCGGGGCTCGCGGGCATCCAGTACCTGCTCCTGCCCTGGATCATCATCATCGTGGTGACCGCCGGCCCCGACATCCGGATCTACCGCACGGTCTTCCTCGACGAGACCAAGGCCGACTACGTCCGCACCGCCTTCGCCAAGGGCGCCTCGCAGCCGGCGGTGATCTTCGGACACATCCTCAAGAACGCACTGATCCCGATCCTGACCCACGTGGTGATCGGCATCCCCTTCCTCATCCTCGGGGCGTTCCTGATGGAGCGCTTCTTCAGCATCCCGGGCGTGGGCGACATCATGATCACGGCGATCAATACCGGCGACTTCCCCATCCTGAAGGGGCTCACGGTGCTGATCGCCATCGCCTACGCGCTCTTCAACCTCATCACGGACCTGCTCTATGCGTGGGTGGATCCGCGGGTGCAGCTCTCCTGATGGCACAGCCCCTGGACATCGAGGTGGTGGAGCCGCATGCGCGCGGGGAGAGCCTCGGCCGGCGGGCCCTGCGCACCCTCCGGCGCGATCGCACGGTGGTCACCTGCTTCGCGGTGATCGCGGTGTACGTGACGATCGCCCTGCTGGGCTACGTGGGGCTGCTTCCGGACTTCCAGACCCGGGTGGGCGACAGCTACGCGTCCCCGTCCTTCGACCCCGCCCTCGTCTTCGGCACCGACATCTTCGGCCGCTCGATCCTCTACAAGATCCTGGCCGGGACGAAGACCGCCATGACCATCGGCTTCATCGTGACGGGCATCAGCCTGCCGATCGGAATCTTCCTGGGCTCCATCGCCGGCTACTACGGCGGTCGGGTCGACGCCTTCGTGGTGTGGATCTACTCCGTCATCTCGGCGGTACCGTCCATCCTGCTCATCGTGGGCATCTCCTACGTGCTCGAGAAGGGCATCGCCGCGATCTGCATCGCCCTGGGCGCGGTCTCGTGGGTGGGGCTGTGCCGCCTGATCCGGGGCGAGGTGCTGAAGCACCGGAGCCGCGAGTACGTGCTGGCCATCCGCCTCCTCGGCGCCAGCGACGCCATCATCATGTTCCGCCACATCCTGCCGAACGTGATCCACCTGGCGATCGTGACGGCGTCGCTCACGATCCTCTCGGCCATCAAGTCGGAGGTGATCCTCACCTTCCTCGGCGTGGGCATCCAGGACGGCTCGAGCTGGGGCACGATGATCACGGACGCGACGGGGGAGCTGGTGTCCGGCATCTGGTGGCCGCTGGCGAGCGTCACCGTCGCGATGTTCCTGATCATCTACGCGCTGAACGTCGCCGGGGACGCCCTGCGCGACGCCCTCGACCCCAAGCTGATCGACTGAGGGACCCGGCGGGCGAGGCCCGCGGCCGCTTCAGGAGTCGGGACGCAGCACGAAGGCGCTGGCGGGCAGCTCGCGGTTCAGCTCGGCGGCGCTGAACCGGAAGTCGGCGTTGGCCTCGAGGCGCGGGAAATCGATGTCCACCTGGTAGGCGAAGGAGCGGCTGCCCACCGGACGGTAGTCGGTGTAGACGGCCTCCCACACGAGCGCGTCGCTGGCCGACCGTTTGCGCACCCGGGCGAGGTGGGCGGACGGGTCGAACTCGAAGATGCGGCGCGAGCCGTCGTCGGGCTGGCGGAAGGCCAGCAGCAGGCGGCCGTCCTCGAGCCGGCGCGCCGCCTCGAGATGCGACCCGGGCGCCAGGGGCACCCCGAGCAGGAGGCCCACGGCCTCTTCCGGCTCGAGATCCACCCGCGCCACGTCCCACAGCAGGCGGGCGTCCACGCGACCTTCCTCGATGCCGTCCGACCCCGGCTGGTAGAGCTGATAGCGGACGCCGTCGGTGGCGAGGATGGCGGCCACCTGGTTGAACAGGCCCAGGATCTCGACGCGCAGGCTCGCCGGCTGCTGCAGGGCCACCCGCTGGGGCCGGCTGAAGCGCAGGTCCGGCGCCGTGAGCGAGACGCGCGCGCTGGCGACCAGGGAGCGTCGGTCGCGGAACGTGGCCTCGAGGCCCTCCGCCAGGGAGGTCACCCGGGGATCGCTCACCGCCACGGGCCGGGCGGAATCCAGGGGCTCGAGGGTTCCCGGCGGCGGCATCGAGACGCAGCCCGCGAGCGCGAGGCATGCTGCCGCGAGGCCCGCCGCCGAGCGGGCGTGGGCGGTGCTCACTTTTCGCCCAGCTCCTTGCGGAGCCGTTCGAGCTTCTCGAGCAGCTCGGGCTGCTCGTCCTGCCGGTGCTCGAGGCGCACCGCCTCCTGGTAGAACTCGTAGGCGCGGCGGTGCTCGTCGAGAGCCATGTGGACGTCGCCCAGGTGCTCGGAGATGACCGGATCCCCGCCGGTCAGCTCTGCGGCGTGGAACAGCTCGTCCCGGGCCTTGTGCAGGAAGGACAGGCCCGTCGTGGCCTCGGGGGTACCCATCAGCGGCAGCGCCCGCATGTAGTACACCCAGCCCAGGCTGTCCGCGATGTAGCCGTCGTCGGGCCGTTGATCGAGGGCCCGCAGGATCATCTTCTCCGCCTCGTCGAGGTTCTCGCCCCGCTCGGCCCACGTGTATCCGATGTAGTTCAGCGCGTGCGGGTTGTCCGGGTTCTTCTCGAGGGTGAGGCGCATGTACGCGAGCGCCTCGTCCACGCGCTTCTCCGTGCCGTAGCAGACCCCGAGCTGGTAGAGCACCTCGTCGTCGTCCGGGTTCTCGGCGCGCATCTTCTCGAGCAGGGCGACGGCCTCGTCGAAGCGCTCGGTGCGGGTGAGCAGCTCGGCGGTGTGGAACTCGAGGGCCCGGCTCGGCCGCAGGACGCGCAGCCGCTCCACCTCGACCAGCGCCGCCGCGTAGTCCTCGCGGTCCTCGTAGATCGACGCCAGCTGCAGCCGCGCCTCGAGGTAGGCCGGGTGGTATTCCGGTATCAGGGAGAAGAGCGCGATCGCGCGATCGTCCTCGCCCAGGTTGCGCACCACCTGGCCCAGGGAGTAGGCCAGCTCGAAGTGCTCGGGATGCCGCGCGAAGGCGGCCTCCAGGCGCGCGGCCGCCTGCTCGTAGCGGCCCGCCGCGAACTCCAGGGACGCGTAGCGACGCACGGCCTGCAGATCGTCGGGATGCAGCGCGACGATCTTCGCGTAGGTCTCGAGGGCGCCGTCGAGATCGTTGATGGCGATCTGCGCCTCGCCCAGGGAGACCAGGGTGCCGAAGTGGTCGGGCTGCTTCTCGAGCACCTCGCGATAGAGCTCGATCTCCGCCTGGCGGTCGTCCATCGCGCGCAGCATGCGAGCGAGACGGCTGTAGAGGATCGGCCGGTCCGGGTGGAGGGCGATGGCGTCGCGCATCACCTGGACGGCGGCATCGGGCTGGCCCATGTGCTCGTAGACGGTGGCCAGGGCCATGTGGCCGTCCAGGAGATCGGGCTCGTCCTCGACCAGCTTCTGGGTGATGCGGAGTGCGTCGGCCAGCCGTCCGCGCTCGATGTAGACCTGGTACAGCAGCAGCACCGCCTGGGCGCTCACGGGCTCGCCGTTCTCGTCGAGCAGCACGGACTCCACCGCCGGCAGGTCGAGCCGGATGCGGTGGATGCGCGCGAGGAAGATGCGGGTGTCCTCGTCGTCGGGGTCGAGCCGGAAGGCCTCGGTCGCGTAGCCCACGGCCGCGTCGACGTCGTCGAGCTTCAGGGCGAGCCGGGCCAGCTTGCGCTGCAGATGGGCAGAGGCCGGGTCCTTCCGCGCCGCGCGCAGGTAGGCATCCCGGGCCTCGAGGAAGCGCCCGTCCTGGGCGGCCATCTCGCCCACCAGGACGTCGTAGTCGGCCGACTCGTCGGGGCGAGCGGCGCCGGCGTGGAGGGGCCTCGCGGCCGCCTTCGGCGGCGATCCGTTCCCCAGCAACGCGCAGCCCGGCAGCCCCATCGCGGCGACGAGGACGGCGAGGACACCCCCGCGGACGGAGCCCCGCGCGCCACGCCCCGGTCCTGCCGCCTTCCGGTGCCGCCTCACGCGACCCGCTGCCTGCTCCGTTCGGTCCATCTGCTCCTCGTTCCGCCTCAGCCGAGGTAGCCCCCCTTGCCCAGGAAGGCGATCAGCTGGTTCACGCTCTCATCGACCGATTGCCGGTTCGTATCAATCACCAGCTCGGGCTTGGCGGGCTCCTCGTAGGGGGCCGAGATGCCGGTGAACTCCGGGATCTCGCCGGCCCGGGCCTTCTTGTACAGCCCCTTCACGTCCCGGTCCTCGCAGGTGCCGAGGTCGGCGGCCACGTAGGCCTCGACGAAGTCGCCCTCGGCTCATGATCTCCCGCACCGCGTCGCGGTCGGCGCGGTAGGGGGAGATGAACGAGGTGAAGACGATCGACTCCGGCATCGGTGAAGAGCTTCGCTACCTCGCCGATGCGCCGGATGTTCTCCGTCCGGTCGTCGGGGGAGAACCCGAGGTTCCGATTCAGCCCGTGGCGGACGTTGTCCCCGTCGAGGATGTACGTGAGGCGCCCCTGGTCGGACAGCGCCTTCTCGGCGGCGACGGCGATGGTCGACTTGCCCGACCCGGAGAGACCTGTGAGCCAGATCGTGACACCACGCTGGCCGAGGAGGTTCTCGCGATCGGTTCGGGAAACCTGGCCCTCGTGCCAGGTGAGGTTCTTGGACTTCGGCTCTGCCACGGACTCGACCCTTCCTTTCCTTGGAGTGGTTCCCTGGAGTGATTGCCTGGGAGTGAGGCGCCTTCGGGACCCGGCTTTTCCGGTCCCGGGGCTCCCATTCCGTTCTTCCCGGACCCGCCGGCGACCTTCACGAGGGAGGGTTCCCCTCGAGAGCGGCCGGAGCGTTCGACGCGTCGCGCCCCGCTCGCATGGCTTCGGGACGGCAGACGTTAGCGCTCGGCCCGGATAATGGCATTCAGATCGGCAGCTTAGGCCGAACGCTGGGCCTGCACCTCGGCGACGATGCGCCGGGCGGCCGTGTCGATCTCCCCCTGGGTCGTGGGCCGGCCGATTCCGATGCGGACCGAAGACTTCGCCTCGGCGGGGCTCAGGCCGAGCGCGAGCAGCACGTGGCTCGGCGTGGGCTTCGCGGTGCTGCAGGCGGAGCCCGAGGAGATCGCCACGTCGTGGAGTGCCAGCAGCAGGCGGTCGGCGTCCACGCCGGCGAAGGTGACGTTCAGGTTCCCCGGGAGCCTCGCCTCTGTGTGGCCGTTGCGGGTCACGCCCGGCACGGAGCTGAGCGCCTGCCACAGCCGTTCGCGCAGATCGCGCTGGCGGGCCGCCTCCGCCTCCAGGTCCTCGAGGCAGGTCTCCAGGGCCCGGGCCATGCCCACGATGAGCGCCACCGGCAGGGTTCCCGAGCGGAGCCCCTGCTCGTGGCCCCCTCCGTGCAGGATCGGCACGAGACGCGCCCGCGGACGCCGTCGCCGCACGAAGAGCGCACCCACCCCCTTCGGCCCGTAGAGCTTGTGGGCCGACACCGACAGCAGGTCCACGCCCAGGGCGTCGACGTCCACCGGAATGCGCCCGACCGCTTGGGCGGCGTCGGTGTGACAGGGAACGCCCCGGGCCCGGCAGGCCGCCGCGATCCCGCGCAGCGGCTGCAGCACCCCGATCTCGTTGTTGGCGAGCATCACGGAGACGAGCGCGGTGCGGTTGTCGATGGCGCCAGCCACGGCGTCCGCGTCGACGAGACCGTCCCGGCCCGTGGGAAGGACGGTGGTGGAGATCCCCTCGGACCCCAGGGCCTCGCAGACGTCGAGCACCGCCGGATGCTCGGTCGCCACCGTGACGAGCCGATCGCGTTGGCGGGGACGCAGCCTCGCCGAGCCCTGGATGGCGA
>CAWGJT010000010.1:0-1207789 GCA_963822965.1 uncultured delta proteobacterium | reverse complement strand
TCGCTCGCCCGACTGCCCGGCGGGCGACGACCGCCGGCGTACTTGCCGGTGAGCGCGCCCTGGGCGAGGGGGCTGAATGCCAGCTGGCCGACCCCCAGCTCCTCGCAGGTCGGGAGCACCTCGCCCTCGAGATCGCGACGCAGGATCGAGTAGCCCGGCTGGTTCGAGATCGGCCGGTAGCCGCCGGTGGCGTCGGCGATCCGGCAGGCCTCGCGAATCTGCGCGCCGCTCCACAGCGAGACGCCCCAATACAGCAGCTTTCCCTGCCGGACGAGATCCTCGTAGGCGCGCACCGTCTCCTCCACCGGCACGTCCGGGTCGGGACGGTGGCACTGGTGCAGGTCGAGGTAGTCCATGTGGAGCCGGCGCAGCGACCCCTCGACGCTCTCGACGACGTGCTTGCGCGAGAGGCCGGCGTCGCCCGCGCGCTCGGACATGGCGAAGAAGCACTTCGTGGCGATCACCAGGTGGCGGCGGGGCAGGTCGCGCACCGCGTGGCCCAGCGCCTCCTCGGCGGCGCCATTGGCGTAGACGTCCGCCGTGTCGAAGAAGTTGATCCCGAGGTCGAAGGCCCGCTGCACCAGCTCGCCGCCGCCGCGGCCGTCGACCCGGGACCCCAGGGTGAGCCACGAGCCGAGCCCGATCTCGCTCACCTGCAGACCGCTGCGCCCGATCCGTCGATACTCCATCGCCGCTCATGCTAGCCGAGGGAGCCCATTGGGCTCCCGGTTTTGCGGCGGAACCGCTGCCCGAAACTTCGTGTCGGATGCGCTGTCCGCATTCGCTTGCGGCGCACGCCGGCCCCTGGTGGGCCGGCCTGCTAGCGGGCGACTGCTTCGCATTCGCTTGCGGCGCACGCCGGCCCCTGGTGGGCCGGCCTGCTAGCCTCGGCGGACGCGATCCGGCAACGACCAGCGAGGAGGAAGGACGCATGGAGATCACCAGTGAACGCGTGGAGATTCCCCAGGACGGGGGCTCCTTCGGCGGCTATCTGGCGCGGCCCGTGGGCAGCGAACGCCTGCCCGCGGTGATCGTCTACATGGAGATCTTCGGGATCAATTCACACATTCGCGACGTGACCGAGCGCGTCGCCCGCGAGGGCTATGTGGCGATCGCGCCGGACTACTTCCATCGCACGGGACCGGGCGTGGAGCTCGGCTACGACGATGCAGGCATGGCCGCGGGGATGAAGCTGCTCGGCCAGCTGAAGGCCGACGAGATGATCGCGGACGCGAAGGCGACCCTCGCGTACCTGCGCAGCCGTCCCGACGTGCGCGGTGACCGCATCGGCGCGCTCGGCTTCTGCATCGGCGGCCACATGACCTACCTGACGGCGTGCACGACGGACATCCAGGTTTCTGCTCCGTTCTACGGCGGCGGGATCGCGGCGCCCCAGGGCCCGGGCGGCGGACCGTCGACGGTCTCGCGCACGCCGGGCATCCAGGGCCGCATCCTGTGTCTGTTCGGCGGGCAGGACGCGATGATCCCGCAGTCCCAGGTGGACACCATCCGCAAGGCCCTCGCCGACGCCGGGGTGCAGAACGAGGTGGTCGTCTATGACGACGCCGACCACGGCTTCCACTGTGACCAGCGCGCGAGCTACAACGAGGCCGCCGCAAAGGACGCCTGGCAGCGCGTCACGAAGCTGTTCGCCGCCGAGCTGAAGTGAGCGAAGGCCCGGGCGGCCGCGCCCGCTTGCATCCAGCGGGCGCGGAGCGCCCGGGCGGCAGCGCCCGGGGTGCCCGAGACAGCGAATCTGGCCGCCCGCAGCGCGCGCCGGTTGACTCGGGCACCCGTGCCGCGGTACGAATGCCTTCAATCGAAGTTGGGAAGGTGTCCCCCGGCTCGCCGCGAGAGGTCGTCGCGCGTCGGGGGCGGAAGCGCTCGGTTGGGGTGGTCCCACTCCGGGTCGCGTCCGCGGGAAGCCGGTGGGAGTCCGGCGCGAGCCCGTCGCTGTAACTGGGGACGATCGTCGTAGAGAGCCACTGGCAGCCGCCCGTTCCAGGGCGACGCGCTGGGAAGGCATGACGATCGGGCGATCCAGGAGCCAGAAGACCGGCCTTCCTTTCAGTTTCGTGACTCTCCGGGGACGAGAGCGCGGAGCGTAGGATCCCTTCCCTCGATGCCGTTGCTTCCCGCGCGCCTCGGAGCGTGCGTCGGGACCTTTCAGCTCGTGCTCGTCTTCTCGCTGCGCCTCGGCGCCGTGCTGGCCCTCGTCGGCCGCTCGGCGTCGGCCGACGAGCCGCCCGCCGAACGGCGGCTGCCCACCGCCCGGGTGACCGCGGTGCGTCCCGAGGAGCTGCCCGAGGATCCCTCGTCGTTCGCCACGGTGATCGAGACCGACGACTACGAGGGCGAGAGCAAGAGCGTCGAGGGGCTCCTCGACGACTCGGTCGGCGTGCAGGTGCGCCGCTTCGGGGGCCCCGGGCAGGCCGCCGAGGTGTCGATCCGGGGCTCCACGGGACAGCAGGTGGTGGTGCTGCTGGACGGGGTGCGCCTCAACACCGCGCAGTCGGGCACCGTCGATCTCTCGACGCTGCCGATCGAGCTGGTGGATCGCATCGAGGTGTCGCGCGGTGGCGGCAGCGTGCTGGCGGGCAGCGGCGCCATCGGCGGCGTGGTGAACGTGGTGACGAAGCGCGGCGACGGGCGGTCCCACACCACGGCGTCCTTCGACGGCGGATCCTTCGGCACCTGGGAGGGCAGCCTGTCGCAGTCGGGGCGCGTCGGGCCCGTCGACTACGGCGTAGCCTACACGGGCTTCTCGACGGACGGCGACTGGAAGTTCCAGTCGGTGGAGGTGCGCGCCTCGGGGCAGCAGGTGGTCCCGAGCGAGGAGCTGCGGCGCATCAACAACGAGTCGGAGAGCCACTCCGTGCTGCTGCAGGCCGCGGGCGACCTGGCGCCGGGACTCCGCGCGCGCGCGACCGACCAGCTCTACTACCTGAGCCGCGGCGAGCCGGGCCCCGACGTGGATCCCGAAGCGCCCGACGGCGGACAGAGCGCCACGGCCCACGAGCGCCGGACGCGCAACGTGGCCAGCCTGCACGCCGAGGCCGACGGCTGGGAACCGCTGCCCGACGGCGTGCGCCTGGAATCGACCGTCTCGTACCTGTTCGAGGAGAGCCGCTTCCGCAACCCCGAGCCCGACATCGGCCTGCCCATCGAGACCCGGCAGAAGAACCGCTCGGGCGCCTTCGCTGGCCGGGGCATCCTCGAGCGGCGCGGCTTCGGGATCGATCACACGGCCACCTTGGGGCTCGACCTCCGCTACGACTCCCTCTCCGACGCCGACGCGGGCTTCCACCAGCGCACCACCGAGGGGTTCTCCCTGCAGGACGAGCTCAGCGTCTGGCGCGGCCGCCTGCAGCTCGTGCCCGCCGTGCGCTTCGACCACAACGACGACTTCGGCAGCGAGTGGATCCCGCGCGTGGGGGTGATCGTGAACCCGGTGCCGTGGCTGCGCTTCAAGGCCAACGGCGAGCGCTCGTACCGGGTGCCGGACTTCGACGAACTCTACTTCCCCGACAAGGGCTTCATCCGCGGCAACCCGAACCTTGAGCCCGAGCGCGCGTGGAACGGCGACGCCGGCGTCGAGCTCGGCTTCGCGAAAATCTGGCGGATCGAGAAGCTGCGCCTGCAGACGGCGTACTTCTACCAGGAGATCGACAACTCGATCGTGTTCCAGCGCGTGAGCCCGACGACTGTCGCGCCCACCAACACGAACCAGGCGACGGTGCAGGGGGTGGAGGTCGCGGCCAGCCTCGAGATCTTCGGCTGGGTCGGCCTCTCCGCCAACTGGACCCACCAGCAAGCCAAGCTCGCGAGCCCGCGCCTGCCGTCGGTGCCGGGCCTGTTCCCGCCCATCGGCTCCGTGCCGGGCACGGCGCTGCCCGGCCGGGCCGACGACGAGTACACCCTGCGCGCGCAGGTGGGGCCGTCGTCGGGGCTCTTCAAGCTGGTGGCCGAGCGCCACCACACCTCGAAGATCCCCCTCAGCTATTCGGACGCGCCGGCCCTCAGCAGCCGCAACGTCTACGACCTCTCGGGCGTGGTCGACCTGGCCCAGCTGTGGCGCCCGGTCTGGCGCTTCGCGCCCCGCAAGTTGCTGGCGCAGGTCGCGGTCACGAACGTGACGGACGAGAGCGTCCGGGACAGCTTCGGGTTCCCGCAGCCCGGCCGCACTCTCACCTTCGGCCTGGAGGGACACTGGTGAGGCGTCGCGAACGCACGCACGCCCTGCTCGGGCTGCTGCTCCTGCCGGTTCTCGCCTCGTCCCGCTGCGGCGGCGGCGACGGCGGCGGCGGCTCTTCGGTGGTGGTCGTTCAGCGCAGCATGGATCCGCGCTGCGCCCCCCTCGGCGACGTGGGCGGCTTCCCGCCGGACTTCGACTTCGTCCCCCAGGCGGGGGGTGGGGCGGCGCCGCTGCGGGTGCTGGCCGCCTCCGGATCGGCCTCGAACCTGGTGCCCTTCGATGTCGAGACGGTCCCGTTCCAGATCCCGGACGGCTCGCGGAACCGCGTGCTGCCGAGCGACGCCGACGGGGACGGCCGGCCGGATTCGTTCAAGAGCATCGGCGAGGTAGCCGTGGTGTCGCCGTCGCTGGCGCTCGTGATCGTGAGTGGAAGACTCGAGGCGGTGATCTTTGTCGACCCGGGTGGCGTCGACCTGCGTACCGCCATCGTCTCGATCCCGGCCGACTTCGACCCAGGTGGGTTCGCAGCCTTCGCCGGGCTGCCGGCGCCCGGCACGGCGCGCCAGCAGACCGGCGTTGCGACCAGCGCCTGCATAGACGCGGGCCCGGACGCCAGGGACTCGCGGGGCGCGCGGTTGGTGGACGTGCTGCCGTCCATGTACTGGTGCGATGGCCCCGGTACCTTCCCAGCGACCTTTACCGCCTCCGCCGTCGTCACCGGGAAGCACCTCTTCGCGGCGACATCGAACGTCGGCGCCGGGCAGGGCGCAGAGGACACGCAGTTCCTGCCCGGTTCCGTCGTCGTGTACGACATCGAGGTGCAGGGCGACCCCGTGGTCGTGTCCCCTACCCAGGCGACGCCCGACGGCCGCCCGTTCATCGTCACAGGGGCCTTCAACCCGACTCACGTGCAGCCGTACACGACGGCCAGCGGGCGTCGGCTACTGCTCGTGACGGACACCGGCGCCATCGGCATCCGCGCCGACGATCCGAATACCGACGAGATCGAGTCGGGCTCGATCCGGCTCAGCGACGGCGCCGTCGACGTGATAGACGCCGACGGCCTCGAGCGGATCGCGGCGATCCCGCTTGAGCAGGCCAACCCCGCGTTCGGCGGCATCGCCATCGACCCGACAGGGCGCGTCGGCCTGTTGGGCGACGTGGGTGCGCGCAGGCTCTACGCGATCGACCTGGCCGCCCTCAATGGTCTGCCGCCAGCGGCCTCGGGCGGCCTCCCGGTGGTGCTGGACGAGGCCGTCATCTTCGACGGTCGCAATCCGCTGGTGCTGCCCGCTCTGCCTGGTGGCGCGCCCGCCGCGAGCTGTCCCGGACAGATCGCCGGCGTGGCATTCGACGATGCGGGCGGTCATGCCTACGCGCTTGAGTCGTGCGACGGCACCCTGATCGGGCTCGACGTCGACCTGGCCAGCGAGCCGTCGCTGGCGGAGCTGCGCTCGCGCTTTCGCGTCTCGAGCGTGTCGCCCGCGACGTTCCCGGTGCGAGCCGAGACCACCGGGCAGCCCCGGCTACCGTCGGCGCTGGCGATCAGACCAGGCCGCCCCGGGATCGATTACGCGGGACCCGACGTCTTCTTCCTCATCGCTCAGCCGGAGGGACTGCTGTGCGGCGTCCGCATCGACGTGCCCTGACCGGTGCCCTCGCAGCGCTGGCCGTCGTGGTCGCGGGGGTGGCGGGCCTGCAGGGGGGCATTCGCGCGGGTGCCGCAGGCGTGGCGCCGCTCCGCGCCCCAGCCACGCCGAACGCCACTAGCGCCTTGCCGGTGGCGTCGACCGGGGTGCCCGCCCTGGCGTCTTCGAGCCGGGCCCGGCTCGCGCAGAGTGCGGCGTCCGCGGTGCGCCCGCAGATGGCCGGCCGGGCGAGCCGCCCGGCGGCCGACGCGGGAGACGGGCCGGCTACGGCCCGAGCCCAGACCCTGCACGGGCTCGCGCGCCCGGGCGCTGCAGGTGATCCGGAGCGCGGCGGCGCCGCCGCCGCCTCGGGTCGAGAGGCACTCCCGCCGCCGCCCGTCTTCCACCTATACAAGCGGCCGGGCGACCCGGCCGTCGCGATCGTGGGCTTCGATCCCGCCGCGCCGCGCATCCTCGTGCTCTGGCGGCTGGACCCGGCGGCCCGGGTCGCCGCGCCCGTCGCGCGGATGCGATCCGAAGCGAGCGGCGCCTTCGCCGTCGATCGGCTGCTGCTCTCGGTGCGCGGCGCGCGCCTGGTGGTGACGGGCGCGGCCGGCGATCCCTTCGGCCCCGAGGCCTCGCCCGCAGTCTACTACCCGCCGCGCACGCGCGAAGAGGCCCGGACCCGCGACGTTCCCCGATTGGAGGAGACCCCATGACGATCCCTCGCTCGACCCTGGCGCTGCGCGCACGCGTGGTCCTCGTCTCGCTGGTGGCGCTGGTGACCTGGACCGCCGAGCGCTGCGGCGACGTGCCGGTGATCCGCGTCCTCACGCCGCGTGCCGGGCTCGACGTCACCTACGCGCCCCTTTGGATCGAGATCGACCTGTGGGCCTTCGCGGACCTCTCGACCTTCCAGGTCGAGCTCAACGGCGTGGACGTCACGGACGCGTTCGTGATGGACAAGGGCAGCCCCGGCCGCCTGCTGGCCCACGCCCCGGACGTGTGGGGGGACGGGCTCGTGCAGCCCGGCACCAACGACCTGGTGGCCCGGGTGGAGCAGTGGCAGGACGTGCGAACGTTCGTCGCCGCCGGCGATCCCTACGCGGACGCCGTCACCGTGTTCACGCCCGGGACCGGAGCCGGTGGGGACCCCGGCGTGGTCTTGGGCCCGCCGCACGGGTTGGGGCTCTTCCTTGGCGGGCGCGATGTGTTGAGCCTGGGCGAGGGGGGCTCGATCGAGGTCGAGTTCATCGACAACGTGACCGTGGACGGGCCCGGTGTCGACTTCACGGTATTCGAGAACCCGTTCCTCACGTTGGTGCTGGGCTTCGCGGGCGAGCCGTTCGCCGAGCCCGGGCGCGTCTCCGTCAGCCAGGACGGCGTCACCTGGTACGTATTCGACGCCTGCCACACGGCGCCCCTCGAGCCGCCCTACTACCCGGGCTGCGCGGGCGTCTTCCCCACCCTGAGCGATCCCCTGGATCCCTCGACCCCGCACCCCTCGATCCCCACCACGACGCCGATCGCCGACCTGGTCGGGCTGTCCCAGAGCGAGATCTTCGTGCCCGAAGGCTCGGGCGGCGACTCCTTCGACCTGCAGGACGTGGGGCTCGGCTGGGCGCGCTTCGTGCGCATCGAGGACGTGGGGCCCGCGCTCGGGCAGGCGGGCACGGTGGGGTTCGACTTCGACGCGGTCGCCGCCGTCCACTCGGGCTCGCCCACGGACACGAACGGCAACGGGGTGCCCGACGCGGCCGAGTAGCGCACGGGCTTGCGGCTAGGAGGGAAGCTCCTGCTCGAGGGCGCCGACGAGAAGCTCGACGTTCTCCTTGCGGGCGTTCTCGCCCATCAGGCCGATGCGCCAGATCTTGCCGGCCAGGGGGCCGAGTCCTCCGCCCACCTCGATGCCGTGGCTGTCGAGCAGCTTGCGGCGCAGTCCGGCTTCGCCGGCGTCGCCGCGCCAGCCGAGCACCGTTCGGCTAAGCGCAGCTCGGTGAGCAGCGCGAGCCGGTCCCAGCTCGGATCCGGGGGCGGTGCTGAGTCCAAGGACATTGGATACAGCGATCCGTTCGGAGTTGGCTGAGGCGCGGGAAGTCGCGGAGCGCGCTGTGGTAGTCTGCTCTTGAGCGAGCCGGTATTCACTGCCGGTCCGTCGATTCTCAGTCGGGTCGACGCGACCACTGGAAGCCCTATCGGTCTCCCGGCGGTTGGATTTCAGCAGATTGCGCAGATTTCAGAGCTTGATGGGCTCGTGTTCGCGATCGATCCGGTGCTCGTACCTTCCGGTGTCGTGATTCTAGCCGCGACCGCTTGTAACGACGGGCTGGACAATGATTCCGATGGACTCGTCGATCTCGACGACCCCCAATGCTTCAATGATCCCGATGTAGACAGCGAGGCACCCAAAGTTGTGACGGACGCCACGAATGTCTCGAGCGTCGGCGAGGACGCAGTGGTGCGCCTGCGGGATGTCGCGACCGGAGCCGAACTCGACAGCTTTGCGTCGAGTGTGGTCGATCCAGGTAGCATCGCCTTTACGGAGCGAGGCCACCTCTTGATTCCGGATCGTGGCCCGACGCCGAGCCTTCCAGGTGGTACTCCGCCGGTCTTGGGCGATGCCGATGGGAGGCTCCTGCGCGTAGTTCCCTTCGACGGTGAGGTCGAAATCACGAGCAACGGCCTGCTGGTCGATCCGGTGGCGGTCGTCACCGAATCACCCGGAAGCTACGTCGTCGCCGACTCGCTCGACTTGACCGTGACGACGTCGCCGAACGGAATAGATTTGTATTACGTGGGGCGTCTCGTTCGAGTCGCGGATGACGGGCAGCAGACGTTGCTGCTCGAGAACTACCTCATTGGGAACCCGCGGGACGTTGAGCTCGCCCCCAACGGCGACATCTATGTGCTCGCCGAGCCGTTCATCAGTCCGCATTTTCCCTTCCCCAACGCCGCTGTCGCAGCTGGTTCGCGTGGATCCATCGACTGGGAGTGCCAGTGTTCTGCAGGTTCTAAGGTTCCTCGACACGTCCTTCGTCGTGGAGCCTGGGGGCGGTGCCGTTCTCGTCTCGAACGCGAGCGGTGGCACTACCGGTGGAATCAGGCGGGTAGATCTCTCTACGGGCGCGGTTCAGGAGCTATCGTTCGGCCAAACAATCAACATTACTCTCGAAGCGGATGGGAATGTTCTTGCCTGTCTTGTGGGGCAGTCGACCCTCGAGCGACTCGATCCCGTAGCGTTGACACTGATGCCTACCGGAATCCCGGTGGACAACATGAGTTCGTTGTCCGGAACCTTCGGAGTATTGCGTTCCGAGTGCAGCGACTTTCTGGACAACGATGGAGACGGGTCAGCTGATTTTCCAGCGGACAGCAAGTGTACCGACGCAGCTGATGTCAGGGAGTTCGCAGATGCGTGTGGATTGATTGGCTTGGAGCCGCCAGTCGTGGTGGCGTGTGCGCTCGGAATTCGTCGTCGTCGCCGACGGCGTCGCATGTGAGGTGCCACCGCAGACGCGCGCGAAACGCATGGCTTCGAGCGCTAGTGTTCCGTAACGGTCCTATCCCCTCCCACGCACACGTCGACTTAATCGCGTTCCTCGACTCGATCGCCAAGCGCTATTCGCAGTGCGAGATCCATCTCATCTGCGACAACTACGGGACCCACACGCCTCGTAAGGTGGTCGCTTGGCTGGAGGCTCACCCCCGCTTGCACATCCACTGCACCCCCACCAGCGCGTCGTGGCTGAACCTGGTGGAGAGCTGGTTCTCGGTGCTGACGCGGCAGGCGATCTCTCGCGGCAGCTTCGACAGCGTGCGGCGACTCGAACGCGCCATCACGAAGTACATCGCCGAGTGGAACGAGCATGGTGAGCCGTTCCACTGGACGATGCCCGTCCGAGAGATCCGCCGGAAGATCCGGCGTGTCAAAGCCATTCCGGCTACGGAATACTAATGTGCCTCAACAACGGTGGCTTGGTCGCTCGAACTTCTCGAGGGTTAAAGTCGGTGGTTGCAGTCCAGGCAAAGGGCTGACAGCTGCGATTGCGGAGGTCACGAACTCTGGGTCATCGGATTTGAACCAGGACACCACTGGGCGCGATCGAGAGCCTGGACCCACGGACACCAACGGCAACGGCGTGCCCGACGCGGCCGAGTAGCGCACGCTTCCGGCTACGAGGGAAGCTCCTGCTCGAGGGCGCCGACGAGAAGCTCGACGTTCTCCTTGCGGGCGTTCTCGCCCATCAGGCCGATGCGCCAGATCTTGCCGGCCAGGGGGCCGAGTCCTCCGCCCACCTCGATGCCGTGGCTGTCGAGCAGCTTGCGGCGCAGTCCGGCCTCGCCCGCGCCGCCGCGCCAGCCGATGACCGTGTCGGGCAGGCGCAGCGAGGTGAGCGGCGGCAGCCGGTGTTCCTCGGCGACCAGCGGCACGAAGCCCAGGGGCGCGAGCCCGGCCACGAGCGACTCCGCCGCCTGGCGGTGGCGCGCCGCGCGCGCATCGATGCCTTCCTCGAGCACGAGGCGCAGGGCCTGGGCGAGGCCCAGCACCATGGAGATGGGCGCGGTGTGGTGGTACACGCGCTGGCCCCCGCCCGCGCCCTGGAAGTAGCCGGCGAGGAGCGTGACGTCGAGGTACCAGCTCTGCACCGGGCGCCGGCGTGCGCGCACGGCTTCGAGGGCGCGATCCGAGAAGCTGACGGGCGAGAGGCCCGGCGGGCAGGCGAGGCACTTCTGGGTGCCGCTGTAGGCCGCGTCGATCCCCCAGTCGTCCAGGGCGAGGGGCATGCCGCCCAGGGAGGTCACGCAGTCGAGCACCACCAGCGCCCCCGCGCCGCGCGCGGCGTCGGCGATCTCGGACACGGGCTGGAGCACGCCCGTCGAGGTCTCCGCGTGCACGAAGGCCACCACCTTGGGGTGCACCCGCTCGATCGCCTCGGCCATCGCCTCGGCGGGCAGGATCGTGCCGGGCTCGGTGTCCACACGCGTCACCGCGGCGCCGGCGCGCGAGGCCACGTCGCACATGCGTGCGCCGAACACGCCGGCCACCCCCACCACGACGCGGTCACCCGGCTCGAGCAGGTTCACCAGGCAGGCTTCCATGCCCGCGCTGCCGGTGGCCGACACGGGCAGGGTGAGCGCGTTGCGGGTGCCGAAGAGGCGTCGCAGGTGCTCCTGCACCTCGTCGAGCACCGCCAGGAAGGCCGGGTCGAGATGGCCGACCAGGGGCTGCGCCATGGCGGCGCGCACGGACTCCGGAACGTTGGACGGGCCCGGGCCGAGCAGCAGGCGCGGGGGCAGCGAGAGCGAGGTCTTCCAGGGGGCAGTCATGGTGGGCCCAGCTTAGCGACTCGAGGGGCCTCGCCGGAGCCGCGCGGGGGGGGCCGAGAGCGTCGCGTGGGCCGGGCCGCAGGCCCCGAAATACCTTTGAAATCGGGGATATGGGTCCGATCCGGGCGTTGACACCCGCACGGGCTCCGCGTACCCTTGCCGTCCCCCCACGCGGTGCCGAGCGTCCTCGTCATTCCGGGCACCGCCCCTGGTTCCAGCGATTCGCCCGCAGGACGCAACCGGGCTGTCCCATACGGTCCTTCACGAGCGAGACCGAGCACGAGCGAGACCGAGCGCATGCTCCGCGCAGACGAGGTCAGTGGCACGAGCGGCACGAGGACGTGCGCGTGAAGCGCTGGCTCATCGTCACCGTGGGGCTCGGGATGGCGGCGGCGGGGGCCTGGGTGCTGCTCACGAGCACGGCCGAGACAGGGCGCCGGGGCATCCAGGCGAAGCCGGAGCCCGCACACGGCGACATCCGCGAGGAGTCGAAGCAGCAGCTGCGCGACATCCTGCGCGAGGCGGACGAGGAGAAGTGATGTCGGGGACGCCCTGGCTTCGCAATCGCGAGGTGAGCGAGAAGGAGGAGTTCGAGCGGCTCGCCCCCTTCGCGGTGCGCTCGGCCGATTCCGCCGGGCGCGTCCACGCCGAGGAGCCCGACGCCTATCGCACCGCCTTCCAGCGCGACCGCGACCGCGTCCTCCACTCGCGCGCGTTTCGCCGCCTCGAGTACAAGACCCAGGTCTTCGTGCACCACGAAGGCGACCACTACCGCAACCGCCTGACCCACACCCTCGAGGGCGCCCAGATCGCTCGCTCGGTCTCGCGGGCCCTGCGTCTCAACGAGGACCTCGCCGAGGCCGTGTCCCTGTCCCACGATCTCGGGCACACGCCCTTCGGCCACGCCGGCGAGCGGGTGCTGCGCGACCTCATGCGCGACGACGGGGGCTTCGACCACAACCGGCAGAGCCTGCGGGTGGTGGACCTGTTCGAGGAGCGCTACCCGGGCGCGCCCGGTCTCAACCTGACCATGGAGACCCGGGAAGGCATCCTGAAGCACGGCTGCGACTGGGAGCATCCGC
The DNA here is from genome assembly GCA_963822965.1 of uncultured delta proteobacterium. GTDB lineage: Bacteria > Myxococcota_A > UBA9160 > UBA9160 > UBA4427 > JAJDAN01. Next base: position 1,195,556 of record CAWGJT010000010.1, on the reverse strand, counting down.
TGCCCATGCCGCGGCTGGGGCGACAGCGCAGCCTGGAGGCGCAGGTCGCGGACGCCGCCGACGAGATCGCCTACATGCACCACGACCTCGACGACGGCCTGCGCGCCGGCATCCTCAGCGAGGCGGACGTCGGCGAGAACGCCCTCTGGCAGCGAGCGGTCGACAGCGTCGACCGGCGTCTCGCGGCCGTTCCCGAGGTCTCCGCGAACGTGCGTCGTTCACGGGTGCTGACCGCGGTGGTGGGAGCGCTGATCACCGACCTGATCGAGACGTCTGCGGCGCGCATCGAAGCGGCCGGGGTCTGCTGTGTCGACGACGTGCGCGGCACCGAGGAGCCCCTCGTCGGGCTGTCCGAAGGGCTGGAGCGCGACAAGCTCGTACTGAAGCGCTTCCTGCTGGAGCGCTTCTACCAGCATCCCCGCGTGCGGCGAATGACCCGGAAGGCCGAAGGCGTGATCGCCGACCTCTTCCGGGTATACCGCGAGGAGCCCGACCTGCTGCCGCCCGGGGCGGAGGTCCGCCGGGAGGCGGAGGGAGACGCCCGGGCCGTCGCCGACTACGTCGCGGGCATGACCGACCGCTATGCGATGGCCGAGCATCGCCGTCTGCTGGATCCCCATGAGCCCTGCTGACCGCTATGCTGCGCAGCCGCGCCCGGGCCCGCCCGGTGTGCGCGCCCGGTGCGCCGGGACGGAGCTTCCCCGATGAGTCTTGCGGACATTCTCGAGGGCGCGGCCTCCGCGCTGCCCGACGACGCCGATGCCATCCGGCCGGCGAACGGCGATCCCTTCCAGCTGCTGGCGCTGCTCGGCGCCGAGGGCAGCGGTCGCCTGCTCGCCTGGCTGTTCGCGAACGAACCCGAGGCTGCGGCCGAGCTGGCCCTCGCCTGGGTGGACGTGGAGGGCGGCCCCGAGGTGATCGCGGCGCAGGACGAGGACGGCCTGCCGAAGGCCGGCCGCAAGGCCCTGCGTGGCGTGCTCCACCGCCTGCGCTCGCGCGGCGTGTCGCTGCCCGAGCGCGCACCCCGGGCCACCGTCTCCCGCCTGCCGCAGATCGAAGACGCCTTCGAGGCCGCCTACGTGTCGGCGCTCGATCCGCGCGGTGCCCGGCTGGTGTACCTGGTGGAGCCGAATCCCGCCGGCGGCGCGCGGCTGTTCGAAATGCTGCTGGACGAGACGCGGGGCATCGCCGACTTCGAGGTCTACAGCGCCGGACGCAGCCGCATTCGCCGCTTCGTGCGCGACGCCGTGGAACGCACGCGCTTCCCGGCGGTGGAGGCGCCTCCGGCCGCGCTGCGCGCCCTGGTCGCCCGCATCGCCGAGCGGCACCCCGCGGACCGCCGCTTTCCCCAGGGCTTCGGCGAATGGCGCAGCCGCCTCGCAGTGGCGGGCCAGACGCCGGGAGACGTGGTCGTCGAGGCACTCGGCGGCGGCGACGGCGACGCGCTCGCTCGGGCCGTGGAGCTCGTCAAGAAGGGGGCCGTCGGTCCGTGGGGGCCGGGCGCGCAGGATCTCGCGCATCTGGCCGAGGAGCGCCTGCAGGAGATGGCGAAGCAGGAGCCCGGCCAGGAGGACTGGGCGGGACTCGCGGCGCTGGTCTACGGCGACGACCGCGCCGCCGCCACCGCGATGCGCTTCCGCGAGAGCGCCTACGTGCTGTGGAAGCTCGACCGCGAGGACGACGCCCGGGCCTGTCTGTGCGCCGCGGAGCGCTTCGACGACACGACCGCACCGGAGGGCCCGGTCGCCGCGGCCCTCACCGAGGTGCTGCTGGCACCGGCGCTCGACGGGCTCCGGGCCCGTGCGGCGGGCGCGCCGGAGCCGGCGGCGGCGGAGGACTAGCCATGGCGCTGCTTGCCCAGGGACGCTTCTGGAAGGCGTCGCTCACGAAGACGACCGGCATCATCACGCTGAGCCTGCAGAAGGACGCGTTGCCGGACGACCTGAAGGAGCTGCGCGAGCTGCGGATCGAGATCCCCTTGCAGAAGTGGAACCGCGTCGTGAAGTACGTGCGTTCCGATCGAAAGCTGCTCGGCGGCATCCTGCTCGATTTCGCAAAGCACAAGGACCACGTGGGGGTGGCCGTGTCGAACGACCGCCTCTTCTTCGAGCTGCAACGCACGCTCGTGGATTCGACCGTCTGGCTGGTGGAGGCGGGTAACCTTTCCCTCGCTGTCGTGGACGTCGGGGGAAGCTGAGAACCGGGATCGACTCTCCCTGGACGCGGGCCGTGGACGCGGGGCATGCCCGCTGGGCCTGCCCGCCCCGTCGAGAGTTCCCCAGGAGGCAATGATGATGAGACGTTTCACGCGCCGTCGCCGCGGAGGCGCCCGGCCGGCATCGGGGGCAGCCCCGATCGACCCCAGCACCGTACTCCAGCGGATCGTCGAGCAGCAGCTCGTGCCCGCGAGCCAGCTCGATCCCTTCCCGGCCGACGAGGTTCCCGGCGACTTCGCCGTGCTGGGCAGCGGGGAGGCCCGCAGCGGCGGTCGCCTGCTCGTCTCCTTCGCGCCCCGCGACGGAAGCCATGCCCTGGTCGCCGCGCTCGCCGTGGGCGGGCGGATGGTGGAGACCGAGTCGTTCGCCGGCGAGATCTACGCGGTGGCGCCCGAGTGGGGAAGCGCCGGCCGCCGGCTGCTGGGCCTGCTCGGTCCGCTCGCCTATCGCATCATGCCCGTGGCGGCGCCGTCCCTCGCCGAGCCGGGGACGTCCGTCTCCCCCGAGGCGGTGGGCTCGCTCACTGTGGTGTCTCCGGCGCAGATCGCCGGCCATCTCGCCCGCCCGGCGGATCGCGACCTCTTCCTGCGCGCCGCGCGCGGGCTCGAGGGGCTGGCCGCCAAGCACGGTGGGGCGCTCCGCGGCTACGGCCGGGCGGTGGAGTTCGTGCTGCTCGCCCGACGGGTGGCCGAGCTGCGGGCCGAGAGCGGGGGCGTCGTGCTGACGACCCTGCAGCCCCAGCAGTCGACGGCGCGTCTCACGCCCGAGTCGCTCTCCAACGCGCTCGACGCCCTGGAAGGGCAGCTGCGCAAGCGTCTCAACGACCGGCGGACGCGCGAGGGCGAGGAGGGGGTGCGCGCGCGCGCCATCTCCGCCTTCCGCACCTGGCACTCCTTGCGATCCCTCGTGCCGTGGCCCCTGGGTGGCGGCGACGAGGAGGTGATCGACTGGGTCGGCGTGGACGTGGAAGGTCGTCCCGTGATCGGCGCCGTGCGCGAGCACCTCGGGCTCGATGCCCTCGCCGAGATCGTCGACGCGGCGCTGCGGCTGCAGGTCTCGCTGCCGAGCGTGCTCGCCCAGGCGGCGGCGCCGGTCGTGCTCGACACGCCCCGGCTCGTGGTGGGCGGGCGCGAGATTGCGCCCGGCGTGGGACGCGTGCTCGAGGGGCTGGCGCTGGGCCACGAGCTCTTCCAGATGCGCGGGCGCGACGGAGACATCGAGCTGACCGCCGTGGCGGCGGGCGAGGCCCCGCAGGCCGAGCGCCCGAGTCGCCGCCGCCCGGTCGAACGCCCCCGTCGCGAAGTCGAAGAGCTCGCGGAGGTGGACGACGAGGAGACGTCCGCCCCCGACGAGGATGCCGAGTCCGGGGTGGAGACGCGGTCGGGCGAGGGCCGAGGGCGCAGCCGCCGGCGCGGGCGCGGACGTCGGGGTCGGGGGCGCCGCGAAGGCGGCGCTCGCGAGGGCGGCGGCCGGGAGAGCGAGACGGAGGACGAGTCCGGTGCGTCGGAGCCGTCCGAAGACGAGGGCGCGCGCGGAACGCGCTTCGAGGAGGTCTCGCTCTTCGATCTCGACGACGAGCCGGGCGAACGCGAGGCCGGCGGTCGGCCGCGGCGTCGCGGTCGCGGCCGGAGGCGCCCGCGCGGCGGCTCGGGAGACGAGAGCCGCCGGGGCTCCGCCGACGACGCGTCGGCGTCCGGCGCCGATGGACCATCGGGCCGAGAGGAATCCCGACGGTCGGGGGCGGGCGCCGAGACGAAGGCTCCGGCGGAGGCCGAAGCGGAGGACGACGTCGACGAGAGCTTCCTGACCGACGACGCCGACCTCGAGCTCGAGGACCTCGGCGAGGACGTGCCGGACTTCGAGGCCGAGCCGGCGCCCCGCTACGAAGAGGACGAAGAGGGGGAAGAAGACCGCGAAGCGGAGGCCGGCGAGGAGCGCCAGCCCCGAACGCGGAGTCGCGCCCCGAGCCCGCTGCCCGAGGTGGTGGCCGACGTTCCGAAGCTGGCGCGACGCCGCTCGGCGATCCTCGCCCACGCGGATCGCGACTCGATCGTCGCGGCGGTGCTGATCGCGCGGGACATCCGCATGCTCGAGGGGCTCTGGGTCTATCCGCAGTCCGAGCTGATGAACTTCTTCCGGGGCGCGGCTACCGACCTGCGCGACGACACGCCGATCTACGTGGTGGGCTTCACCCCGAGCCCGGCGGTCGACGTGCTGCAGGCCGCCTCGCTCTACCGCGACCGCATGATGTGGTTCGATCACCAGCAGTGGCCTCCCGAGGACCTGCAGGCGCTCCGCGACGTGCTCGGCGAGGACAACGTGCAGGTGGCACCCGGCACGGGCAGCTCGCTGCCCGCCGTGCTGGACTGCTGCTCGCGCCGCAGCCGCTTCACCGACAAGCTCGTCGATCTGATGGCGGCGCGGTTCAGCCACCACGACTACGAGCGTTGGGGCCGGGTGTGGTGGTGGCGCCTGGGCGAGATCGCGATGCACAGCGGCGACCGTCGTGCGGACGTGGACGAGCTGCTCTCCGGTCGCCCCAGCGACCTGGCTCGCGAGGCCGCGCGCGTCGAGACGCCGGCGGTCCCGCCCGAGGTGGACTGGGTGTCGCGTCGCGACTTCCGCCTCGTGCACTTCGCGGGCTACGCGCTCGTGGTACTCGAGGTTCCGGAGGAACTCGACGTCCACCTGACGGCGCGGATCGCGCGCGAGCGCTACGGCTCGCCGCTGTCCCTGGCCCGGCGGACGGGAAGCGAGTACGTGTTCTTCGGCGGGGACGAGCTGGCCGGACGACGTTCCCTCGACCTGTCCGCGCTGGCAGAGCACATCTCGAACAAGCTCGAATGGGTCGACCGGCTGCACGACAGCGATCACGTGGCCCGGATCCGCGTGCGCGACCTCTCGCGCGTTCCGGAACGGCTGGACGAGATCGTGGCGGAGATCGCGATGGGTCGCTCGATCCTGGAGCGCTGAGCGGGTGGCGCCATGCCCGACCCCAACCTCGTCGAGGTCTTCTGGTCCGTGCAGGGGGAGGGAACCCAGGTCGGGCTCCCCAGCGTGTTCGTCCGCTTCGGCGGCTGCGACCTGCGCTGTGCATGGTGCGATTCGCCGGGCACGTGGCTGCCCGCCGAGCGCTGTCGCATCGAGGTCGAGCCGGGCACCGGCGAGTTCGAGACGTGGGCGAACCCGGTCGCCCTGGAGGCGGCCGTGCAGGCCGTCGAGCGCCTGCACGCCGGGTCCGGCAAGGGCGTGTCGGCGGGCACGCTCGTGTCGCTGACCGGCGGAGAGCCCTTGCTGCAGGCGGACGCCGTGGCGTCCCTGGTCGCCGCGCTGCGGCGGCGTTCGGACGCGCCGTATCGCTTCCTGCTGGAGACCCACGGGCTGGCGCGGGACGCACTCGCGCAGGTGGTCTCGGAGATCGACGTCGTCTCCATGGACTGGAAGCTCGCGAGCGACGTGCGCCGGGCGAGCGATCCCCGCCGCGGGCCGGTGGCGGATTTCCACGACGAGCACGAGGCGTTCCTCGCCTGCGCGCTCGCCGGGCTGCGGCCGGGCGCGTCGGTCTACGTGAAGGTGGTGGTGACGCCGGCCTCGCGCGACGAAGAGCTGGCGGAGGTGTGCGAGCGCATCGCCGCCCGGGCGCCTGCGACGCCGCTGGTGCTGCAGCCGGTGACGCCCTTCGCGACGGTGCGCGAGGCGCCGTCCGCGGCACGCTTGCTGGCGCTGCTGAAGCGCTGCCGCGAGCGGCTGCCCGACGTGCGCGTCATCCCCCAGACCCACAAGAGCCTGGGGGTCCTGTGAGGGCGGGCGCGGCGGCCTGGCGACCGCCGGCGCCGTGCGTTCGCCGCGCCGCGGCCAGCGCCGCCCGCAGCCGCTCCAGCTGGTCGGAGAGATCGCCGGCCGGCGCGTGTACGCCGAAGCGCTCCGCGAGATAGGCCTCGGTGATGGCGTCGAAGGCGCCGGCCGCTTCCGGCGGCGTGACGCCTTTCACCTGGAAGGCGAATCCCCGGGCGGTGTCCTGCGGCGCACGCACCAGGCCCTGGCGCGCGAGCAGGGCGAGGGCGCGCTCGTAGCTTCGGGGCAGTGCGCGGCCCTGCCGCCGTCTTCGCGTGCGTTGCAGCAGCCAGGCGCCGATCGTCACCACGAGCACCGCCAGACCGATGGCCGCCACGAGCCCGGGGTCGTCGAAGCGCAGGTCCGCGAAGGTGCGCCGGGTGTGCTCGCTCTCGTCGGCGGGCGCGCGCAGCCGGCGCCAGGCCGAGAAGGCGCTCTTCATCGCGCTGATCTGGTCGGAGCTGTCGAAGTCGACGACGCGCTGGAACCACCACAGCTCGATGGTGCTGCGCAGGGCGGCGACCTGCTCGGAGAACGAGAGCGACTCCACGCCCGACAGGCGCAGGTCGGGCGGCGTCGGGTCGTAGCGCACCCAGCCCGCGCCGGCGTAGTGCACCTCGACCCAGGCGTGAGCGTCGGCCCGGGCCAGCTCGACGAAGCCGCCCAGCGGGTTCAGGCGGCCCCCCGCGAATCCATTCACCAGGCGGCTGGGCAGCCCGACCGAGCGCGCCAGCACCACCATCGCGCTGGCGAAGTACTCGCAATGTCCCGCCAGGTCGCCCAGCAGGAACTGCTCGATGGGCGTGCGGGGCTGCGCGGGATCGATGGTGGGAGGCGTGTCCGTGTAGTGCCCGGTGCGCCGCAGGTACGACTCGATGGCCGCGGCCCGTTCGGCGTCGGTGGCGAGCCCGTCGGTGATGCGAAGCGCCAGCTCGTGCACGTCGTCCGCCAGCTCGGGAAGCTGCAGGTAGCGGATCGGGTCGCCCTGGGGCAGGCTGGCGCGGTCGCCCAGGAGCCGGTCGCCGTGACGACCGTTGGACTCGGTCTCGATCGTGTAGCGGATGCGCTGGTCGTGCTGCAGCGGGTCGTAGAGCCCGCCGTTCACGTCGCTCTCGAGCCGCAGCAGGGCGCCTCCCACGTTCCGGGGGGTGCCGGCGGCGAAGAGCACCCCGCCCGCCACGGGCTCGCGCACGATGCGTTGCACCAGGTCGGGGTGGGAGGGACCCCGGCCGATGGGGATGCCGAACTTCACGCTACCCGGCCGCAGCGAGCGCCCGCTGGGCGTGATCGCCCAGCGCCGGCCGTCGAACGAGTCGAAGGCGAGACCGCGCCAGTAGGCGCTCTGGACCGGCGGCGGCGTTCCCTCGAGCGTCTCCACTCGCAGCACCACCGTGCGATCGCTGCGGATGCGCCCGATGCTGCCGAGCTCGACGCGATCGGAGAAGCCCGCCATCGCCTCGCCCCGGCCGACGCCCGTCTGCAGCATGCTGGTGCGCATGCGGGGCAGCAGGGCGAAGAGCACCAGCGCCAGAACGATCGCCGCCGTCGAGGCGAAGACCGTCATGCGGCGCAGCCCGGGGGAGAGCAGGGCGCGATTGGCGGCGCTCTCGTCGCCGGCTTCGATCGCCTCGCTGCGCAGGGTGTGGACCATCAGGGTCCACACGGCGGAGAAGACGAAGACGATGAGGAGCGGGGGGAAGAGCAGGCTGTCGGTCAGGTTCGAGGCGAGAATCACCTGGAACAAGGAGAGGGTGACGAGCAGGAACTCGGACTTGCGCGGCCGCGAGTCCAGGAGCTGCAGCGCCTGGGCGAGAGAGGCGAAGTGGGCGAGGGAGACCGTCGCCGGCTTGCCGTCCAGGGCCAGCGCGATGGTCGTGCCGGCGATGCCGAACATGCCCACGTTGAGCCAGATGGGGCTGGCCTGCCAGGGAAAGGGATTCCGGCGCCGGGCCAGGGAGAGCGTGATGGCCACCACCTGGACGGCGATCACCCAGGGCTGGAGCTGCTCGGTGATCCACAGCATGGCGCTCGCGACGGTGACGAGCAGCCAGGCGGAGGCGGGGCGCTCGTGGACGCTGGCCCGGAACTGTCCCCGGCTCATGGCTGTCTCCGGCTCATGGCTGTCCCCGGCTCATGCGCGGATCTCGTCGTGGGTGCGTCCGTCCGGGGCGACGCGGGCGAGGAAGGAGAGCAGCCGGGCGCGCTGGCGGGGGCCGGCGGCGGGCGAGACGTAGTCGCCGTCCGTGCGCAGGGCCACCGCCAGGCCGTCCTGCAGGTGTCCCACCACCTCCGAGGCCGCGCGCGAGACGGCCTGCTCGAAGCGCTCGCTGCGCGGCAGCGCGGGGCCGGGCGGTGCGAGCGCCTCGCCCGGACGCCGGCGGGTGCTGCGGAGCCGCACCTCCACCTCGGCGTCCCGGTCGTCCTCGGTCTCGCTCACCAGCAACGACCCGCGGCGCAACGAGCTGCGCCAGTGGACACGACGCATGGAGTCGCCCTCGGTGAATTCGCGCAGGCCCGATACGACGCCCCCCTGGCCCACCCGGGTGAGCGCCGTGTCGCCCCGGGACTCGATCTCGCTCAGCTCGGGCTGGCTGCGCAGCGCCACCACCTCGGGATAGACGAGGGCCTCCTCCACGGCGTCGAACTCGCGGTACTTCAGGAACAGCCCGAACGGGAAGCGCGTCGAGACCCGGAAGCCCGAGAACACCAGCGGGCCGCGCCGCAGCGGGGTCAGCACGTAGCGCCGCGTCTCCGACTCGCCGGCGCCCACCCGCAGCACGAAGCAGCGGCCGGCCGGCTCGCTCCGGGGCCGCTTGCGGCGCTTCTTGCGCGTGACGCGTTCCGGCGGGTCCGGCCCGCGGTCCCGGGTCGAGGACGCGCCGTCGGCGGCGGGGCGCACCCGGTCCTCCACGACCAGGGCGAAGGCCGAGACGCGTCGCTGGTCGTTGCTGACCTCGAGCTGGATCGAGTTGTCGTAGCCGGCGAAGAGCTCGCGGGGAAGACGCCGCCGGACGCGCACGCCGCGCAGCGCCGATTCCGAGAGCACGCCGGACAGCACCAGGAACGAGAGCATCAGGGCCAGCACCAGGTAGAGCAGGTTGTTGCCCGTGTTGAGCGCCGCGAAGCCCACGCCGAGGATGATCCCGAGGAAGATCCAGCCCGCCCGGGTCGGCCGCAGGATGCGGGGCGGCCGCAGGAGCCGGCGGACGTGGGCCGACAGCAGACGGAGCCGGGACGCGAACGTCTCCACGGCGGGCTACAGCGGGACGGGGACCCGGTCGAGGATCTCCGACAGGATCCACCGGGTCTCCTGCGACCCGCGTTGGGCGCCCGTGCGGAAATCGGCGCTCACGCGATGGGAGAGCACGTCGAGCGCCAGCTCCCGGACGTCCTCGGGAATGCAGTAGTCGCGCCCGTCCAGCAGCGCGCGGGCCTGGGCGGCCCGGCGCAGGGCCAGCGCACCGCGGGGCGAGACGCCGAGCTCGAGGCTCTCGTGGTCTCGCGTCTGCTGCACGAGGGTCAGCAGGTAGGCCACCAGCGAGTCGTCGAACTTCACCTCGCTGGCCACGTGCTGCAGGCCGCGTAGCTGCGGCAGGCTGACGACGGGCGCGAGCTCGGGCAGCGCGTTGGAGGCCGGGTCTTCGCGCAGCACCTCCGCTTCGTGCTCGGCCGCCGGGTACCCGATCGAGAGCTTCATCATGAAGCGATCGAGCTGGGACTCGGGCAGCGGGTGGGTGCCGTGATGCTCGAGGGGGTTCTGGGTGGCGATCACGAAGAAGGGATCAGGCAGGCGGTGGGTGACGCCGTCCACCGACACCGTCCGCTCGCTCATCGCTTCGAGCAGCGCGGACTGGCTCTTCGGGCTGGCGCGGTTCACCTCGTCGGCCAGCAGCACGTTGGCGAACAGGGGGCCCGGCTGGAAGACGAAGCGGCTCGTGGCGTGACCGTTCTCCATCTCGGGGATCGAGAGGCCGGTGAGGTCGCTGGGGAGCAGGTCGCTCGTGAACTGCACGCGGCGGAACTCCGACTCCACCGAGCGGGCCATGGCCTTGGCCAGGGTCGTCTTGCCCACGCCCGGCACGTCCTCGAGCAGGAGATGCCCGCGGGCCACCAGGCAGATGGCCGCCCGCAGCACCACTTCGGGCTTGCCGCGCAGGGCGCGCTCGATGTTCGTCACCAGATCCCGGGCGTGTTCGGCGGCCTGGCTCGCCGTGAGCTCCGCCATCGGGACTTTGCCGCCCGGCATGTCGTGGTCCACTCGGGTCAAGGTCAAGAGGAGTCCCCATCCTGCGGGCGGTTCGCCGGCGACGCGCCGGACGCAACGTGCACCCGATCCTCGCTCGTCGTTTCGGCCCAGCCCGCGTGGGCCATGAGGGGACATCGCCGCAGGCGGGAGGGCGCCCTGGGCTGGACCTCGTTCACCGGCAGCTCGCGTGCAGGCGTGCGGCACGCGCTGCGCACCCACGCGCCGTCGGGTGGATCGTCGTGGAGGTCGTGGGGAGTCGTGGAGCGAGCCGTTCGCCGTCAGCGAAGCAGCCCTTCGCGTGCGACGACCTTCGCGATCTCTTCGGCGATGATCGCGTGGCCGCGCGCCGTCAGGTGGTAGTGGTCGGCGAAGAAGACGTCGCCCTCGGCCTCGGCGGCGAAGCGTGCGTCGACGGACACCGTCGGCAGGTCGAACGAAGCGGCGAACGTCCGGAGCGCGTCGCGGTAGGCCTGTACCTGGGGCTCGTCGTCGGCGAAGCGCGGCGAGATGGGCGGCAGCACGACGAGCAGCGGCACGCCCGCCTCGCGCGCCAGCAGCGCCATGTGCTCGAGGTTGTGCCGGAAGGCCGGCAGCGGCACCCGCGCCCGGCTCTCCCGCGCGCGGAGCTTGCGGAGGACGCTCTTGTAGACGCGGTCGGCGGCCGCCTCGAAGGCGCGCAGGAGGCGCACCCGATGCCAGCCCGCGTGGAGCCGGGCGCGTCGCGCGGGAATCGCGTCGTCCGGGAAGTAGCGGTGGCGGTCGCCATCGTTGCGTGCGCCCACGTAGAGCACGACGAGATCGGGCTCGAAGGGCAGCAGGCGTTCGAGCAGGATGGTCGACTGGTACGAGCTGTAGCCCGGAAACGCGCCGAGCCACGCCTGCACGTCGCCCTTCGCGCCGCTGCTCGAGAGACGCCGGGCCGCGGCCACGCCGAAGGTTTCGGCCTCGGAGACGCCGAGCCCGAAGCAGGTGGAGTCGCCCACGAACAGGATGCGCGGTGCACCGGCGGGCGCCGCGGCGGGCTCGTCGCCGCGCAGCCCCAGCGAGTTCAGCGTCACGCCGGCGACGGTGCCGTGGGCCTCGCCCTTGAAGCCGAGCTCGTCGTCGGCGACCGCGTAGTCGGCGGTGGCCTGGCAGGCGTCGAAGCGGGGCAGGTCGAGCGCCCGCAGCAGCCCCTCGCCCCCGGCCAGGGCCACGAGCACGACGGCGATCGAGAGCCCGAGGCGAGCGGCGCGTCGGCTCACACCCCCGGCTCGTCGCCGGTGGCCTCGGCCGCCCCCCGCGCGCGCCGGGGCGAGGCGTCGCCCACGGCGGCCTCGGGATCGTCGAAGGCGGCGTCATCGAAGCCGGAATCGTCGAAGAAGGCGGCGCGCGGGTCGCTCGTCGCGGCGGCCTGCCGCAGCTGCCGGATGAAGGCCGGCAGGTCGCCGTGCAGACGCGCGAGCCGCTCTTCGTGGTGCTCGGTGTCCGCCGCGTAGGTTCCGCCGATGGCCAGGCAGGCGTCGTTCAGGCGCACGCGCTGCGCGACGCGGGCGGCGTCGGTGGTGGTCAGCGGCGTGGCGGCCAGCCGCGTGCGGAAGTCGCGCTCGAGCCCCGCGCGCGCGGCCTGTCGCCCGTCGCCCTCTGGCTCGGTGGCGTAGAGCGCGGCCACCTGCTCGCGGAACGCCAGCAGCGCCTCGGCAATGTGTCGATCGTCGGCCACCCGCGAGACGACCTCGCGCTCGGCGTCCGGATCGTCTGCAAAGAAACGGATCGCGGCCTCCTGGCCCACGAAGCGCGCCGCGCCTTCGTTGAAGGCGGGCTGGCTCTCGACGAACACGGTCCCGTGCACCAGCTCGTGCAGCACCGTCTCGACGAGCCGCGAGTCGGAGCGCTGCAGCATGGGCGCGGTGACCGGATCGTCCATCCAGCCGAGGGTGGAGTAGGCGGTGACCGGGACGAGGCACACGTCGAGGCCGTCCGCGCGCAGGCTCGCCGCCTCGCTCTCGGCCGCGGACTCGTCGAAGAATCCCTTGTAGGGCACCGTGCCGACGATGGGGAACGTGAAGCCCGCAGCCTCCACCTCGCCCGGACGCGTGGCGACGACGGTGGTGACGATGCGATCGCCGGGCCAGTCCACGTAGCTCGTGTATCGTCCGCCCACCCGGAGGCCGAGCCGGGCGGCGAAGTCGCGGGCGCGTTCCACCAGCGCGAGCTGTGCGCGCAGCCGGGCCGGCGTGGTCGGGTCGCTCTCGATCCGCTGGATCGAGTCGCGCGCCATCAGCAGCCGCAGCTGTCCCGAGGCCAGGTGCGTGTAGTAGCAGCCGGGCACCAGCACCAGGGTCACCACGAGGCAGGAGACGAGCCGCCAGATGCCGCCGGGCCAAGACGACCAGGACGACGAGGACGGCCGCGAAGGGCGCCCCGCTCGCACGGGCGGCTCGTTCTGCCTGGAGGTCGACTGTCCCGACGCGCAGGCCGCCGAGCTGGCGGGCGCCGAGGCGTGGGCGGCCGGGGCCTTGGGAATCGAGGAGCGCGAAGAGGCTTCGGGTCGCACGCGGCTCCTCGTCTACGCGCCCGCGGCCGGGGTGGACGGCGTGCGCGACGCGTTGCTGGCCCATGCGGCGGACGTTCCCGCGACCCGTCGCCCGAGCATCGGGGACGCGGCGCCCGTGCAGTCGACGGACTGGTCCCAGGCGTGGCGCGAGGGGCTCGAGGCCATCCGCGTGGGCGAGCGGCTGGTGGTGCGTCCCAGCTGGATCGAGGCGCCGCTCGAGGCCGGGCAGGTGGAGCTGGTGATCGACCCGGGGCAGGCCTTCGGCACGGGCGGCCACGTCTCCACCCGACTCGCCCTCGACTGGCTGGAGGAGATCGCCCGGGGCGGTGTGGGCTCCGCGGTCGGGCTCGCGCCCGGCGACCGCGTGCTCGACGTGGGAACGGGAACCGGCGTGCTGGCCCTGGCGGCGCTGGCGCTCGGGGCGGGCACGGCCGTGGGGCTCGATCTCGATCCCGAGTCGGGCCATGCGGCCAGGCACTGGGCCCGGGTGAACGCCCTGTCGGCGCGGCTCGCCGTCTTCGTCGGGCCCCTCGACGCCCTGGGTGCCTCGGGCTTCGACTGGCTGGTGGCCAACCTGCTGAAGCGCGAGATGCTGCCCATTGCCGGGCCGATGGCGGCCGCACTGCGCGCGGGCGGACACGCCGTCTTCTCCGGGCTGCTGGCCGGGGAGCGGGTCGAGGTGGAGACGGCGCTCGGCCGCGAAGGCTTCGTGCCGGTGGCGGCCCGCACCGCCGTCGATGCCAACGGCGACGAATGGATCTCGCTCCTCATGCGGCGAGGATAACGCTCGCGTCCGCCCGGCGGTCCTATACTGCGGGCCTCGCAGCCGGCGGTCTCGCCGGCCCTGCTGCGGGCTCCGTCTTCGGGTCTCGACCCGGCTCGCGCCTCGAGGTGAAGCATGTCCTTTCAATCGGTCGTCCGGCGTCCCGTCGTGACGGCTCTCGTCGCGGTCGGGGGTCTGGTGGCCTGCTCGTCCTTCCCCGGGCCCGGGCCCGGCACCGGGCCCAGCCTCGCCGAGCGGGCCGCGCGCCTGCACCGGGACGCCATCGTGGTCGATACCCACTCGGACACCGCAGCGCGCTTCCAGGGCGACGACTGGGACTTCGGCGCCCGCCACCCGGCCACGGACAGCCACATGGACCTGCCCCGCATCCGCGAGGGCGGCCTCGACGCCGAGTTCTGGTCGATCTACACCGGCGAATCCTCGGTCCCGGGCGAGGCCGTGCGCGTCGCCCTCGAGCGCATCGACGCCGTGTACCGGCTGGTGGCGCGCCATCCGCAGGAGATGGGCCTGGCCACCACGGCCGCCGACATCCGGCGCCTGGTCGCCGAGGGTCGCTTCGCGAGCTTGATGGGCGTCGAGGGCGGCCACATGATCGACAACGACCTGGCGATCCTGCGCGACTACTACCGCCTGGGGGTCCGCTACATGACCCTCACCCACTCGTTCCACACCCGCTGGGCCGATTCGTCGGGCATGTCGTCGGAGCCGCTCGAGCCCGAGCACCATGGGCTCACCGCCTTCGGCGAAGACGTGGTGCGCGAGATGAACCGGCTGGGCATGATGGTGGACGTCTCCCACGTCTCGGACGAGACCTTCTTCGACGTCATGCGCGTGAGCCGGGCGCCGGTGATCGCGTCCCACTCGGCGTGTCGGGCCATCGCCGACCATCCGCGCAACATGAGCGACGACATGCTGCGCGCCCTGGCCGCCGGCGGCGGTGTCGTCCTCATCAACTTCTACCCCGCCTACATCGACGAGAAGGCCAACGCCCTGACGAAGGCGTACTTCGAGAAGTGGAAGGACGAGCTCGAAGCCATCCGCGAGCAGGCGGGCGACGACCCCGTCGCCCGCTACGCGGCCATGCGCGCCCACTTCGCCGCGCACCCCGTGCCGCAGACCTCCCTCGACGTGCTGCTCGACCACTTCGACCACGCCCTGCAGGTGGCCGGGCCCGACCACGTGGGCATCGGCGCGGACTGGGACGGCGTGCCCAGCATGCCGCGGGGCATGGAGGACGTCTCCGCGCTGCCGCACCTGACCGAGGGGCTGCTGGCCCGCGGACACGACGAGGCCACCGTTCGCAAGGTGCTGGGCGAGAACCTGCTGCGCGTGATGGAGCGGGTGGAGGCCGTGTCCCGGGAGATCGCAGCCGGCTCGTGAGCGAGGCCCGCCGCGACGGCGACGGGCTCCCAAGAGGACAACGCTCAGCGTTGTCCTCGGGCTGCAAGTCAGCGCGCCAGCGGGGCGCTGACCGCTCAGTAGGGCTCGTCGAGCTCGGGGTCGAGCCCGGGATCGGCCCCGGGATCGAAGTCGGGCTCGTCGGGCAGGGGGCCGTCGTCGAGCTCGTTCATGTGCTGCTCGCGCAGGTCCTGCAGCTCGGCGGCCACGTCTTCGATCGACATCTCGCCGCTCGACACCGCGTCCCGCAGCTCCTCCATCCGGGCGAACTCGTCCGCCTCGGGTCCGGCGTCTTCCTCGGCCTGCACCGGCGGCTGCGGCGCCGGCACGGCTCGCGGCGTTGCGCGGGGTGCAGGGCGCACTACGCGGGAGCGAGCGGCCCGCGCCGGCGGTCTCACCCGGGACGGGCGCCGGGACACGTTCCGCGGGCCGGGGGCTGCCACGGCCGGGGCGCCAGGCACCTGCGACGTGTCCTCGGCCAGCAGCAGCACCTCGTTGCGGCCCTGGTTGCGCAGCAGCACGCGCCCGCGCTCGATGCGGCTCACCCGCACGTCCGGGTGGGCGCCGAGCTGGTCGCCGGGCACCACCACCAGGCTCTCGCGCGAGCTGCCGTCGTAGATCGCCGCGCGCGCCACCTTCGACTCGCCGGCGATCGTGGCCAGCAGGGTGAGGGGAAGCTTCGTCTCCTCCATGGGCTCGAGGTCGTCCTGGATCTCGAGCAGCTCGCCGCCCCCCAGGCGCGATCCGAAGAGGTTGCGCTCCACGATGGGCAGGCGCGCGTCGAAGCCCACGGGCGCCGGGCTCTCGGCTGCGGCTGCCTCGCCGGCGCCGGCCGGCGCCTCGCCCTGCAGGCCCTCGGTGGTGACCCGGGTGACGATCTGGGCCACCTCGAAGCAGCAGAGCGCGAACAGCAGCGCGTTCAGCGCACGAACACCGAGCTTGCGCATCGGGCTTCCTCAGCGATTCCGGTCTCCCGGAGCCCCCGCGTCGCCAGGCGGCCCAGGGGCGAGGCGCAGAATAGCTCCGGTGCGATGCAAGCAGAAGGAGCCGGCCTCCAGGCCGCCTGGGGCCGGGGGCGAGCCGCTCGGCGACCCCCGGTGTGGCGATGGGCCGCGCCGGCCCGTCGCCACACGCCAGCCGGGGACGGAATCCTGCTCTTCCTTCTTTCGTGCGAGTTGTGTGTTGGAGGAGACGCCCGGGCTGCGAGGGTGGCTGGCCGGCGCCACCGACTTCACCGATCTCTCCGGCGCGGGCCGCGCGCAGTTCGCGCTCTCGCCGGTGGACGAGACGCCCGTCCAGCTCGAGATGGCGGCGAAGGGAAGGGCGCCCGTCAGCGGCTCACCAGCAGGGGATCCTCGGAGACGAGCCTTGCCATCTCGACGGGCGGAAGCTCGGGCCGGCTCTTCATGGCCGCCGCCAGCGAGGCCAGGGCCGCCATGGCGCCGCCGTGCAGGGCCGCGCTCGGCGGCTCGGGCACCCGGATGAGCGCGCAGCACGCCACGGGCCGGCGCGCGGTGCACACCTGGGGCACGAAGCCGCCCGAGGTCGTCACCGTGAGCCCCTGGAAGCCGTTGTCCGTCCAGCCGCGGCAGGTGAGATCGGAAGGATCGGACCCGGCCTGGATGCCGCTGTCGCGCCCCGAGGCATCCGCCAGTACCGCCACGCCGCCCGTCCCGATGGAACGGATGGCGGGCCGCACCCACGCGTTCTGGGCCGTGATGGACGGAATCGTGACGGTGTTCATCACCTCTTCGCTCGTGCACATGCGGCTCTCGGGGAAGTCCTCCTGACAGGCCTTCGTCATGGCGAACACCCCGGCGTTGCCGTTCAACGTGGAGCTCGAGAAGCCCACCAGCTGGAACTGCTTCGTGCACACCTGGGCCGCGGCGGGCGCCGCCCAGCCGCCCAGCGCCAGGGCGACGAAGAGGCCCAGGGCAGGGCGGAAGCACGCAGAAGGCGGCCGAGACAGGGTCGAACGGAAGGGTGATACGCAGGCGCGCAGGGTCGCGCAGACCAGAGAACTCATGGGGAGGGCTCCACTTCGGTATTCAGGTTGTCTGGGGGGTGACCGGAGTATTTCACAGGGCAAGCGCTGACGCCCGTCGGCCCCTCCGCAAGCCCGCTTGCCCCGTCTGCTCGGTGCATCGCCTGCAGCCTGAGGCAGTGGTCGGTTTCACGAGCGAACTCCTCCATCATGGCGGCGCCTCACTCCAGCCAACGGCCCGGCTCGCTCGAGCCCCGATTGGTTGGACGTGCCGGATTCCTCTTGAGTGCTCGCTGCCGTCGTGCGCACAATGCGTGCCCCGGGTCCTGCGACAGGCAACGGTGGCGGACCGCGGAGGAGGAGGCCGAACGATGCACCACAGGATCCACGCGCTCCTTGCATTGGCACTGTTGATGGGCGTGCCCGACGCCCACGCGGACCCCGTACCGCTGAACGTCATCGAGTTCGACTACGTGGTCCACCCCGCCGCTCAGGCGGCAACGACCAAGGAAACCGTCTCGAGAATCCGCGGCATGGCGAGACAAGCGAGCAACGTCCTGCAGGGCGTGGACCAGGACCTCGACACCTACTGCCCCGTCGAGATCGGCGTGGGCAACATCCGGCTCGACCTCATGGAAGAAGCGTCCGTGGATGAGAATGGCTTCGTGCCGGGCATCCCGGTCCCCCCGTTCGACGACACGGTTCTCTTGGTAGCGGGGCTCGAGGATGCTGGGAACGCATCGTTCGCGACGGGAAGCATCTGGTTGCTGGCCGGAACGAACTTCGCAGACAGACGAGGGAAGACTCTCGTGCACGAGACCGGGCACCTTGTCGGTCTTCAACACTGCCTCAGCGGCGTGATGGCCGGAAGCGACGGAGTCCTTCCGTGCAACCAGCATGACCAGTACCCCGCGAATGTGTCGCCACGCTCGCTCGAGCAGTGGCAGTGCAACGCCTACATAGCGGCGGCCGCGCCAGACGGCGACGCGGAGTGTCTCGTTCGCATGGGGGGCATTCGAGCGGTCCCGCGCTTCACCGCATGCAACAGCGGGCGAGGCTATTGTGATGGTCAGGGTCGCTGCGTCGACTCCGACCCGGCTTGTACGACTCCCAGCGGCTTCGCCCCTCGCGGAACGGATTGCTCCGACGAGGGCCAGTGTCGGGCCTGCACCGTTGCGAGCGAGCCGGAAGTTCCAGACCCATCGACGAGTGAGAAGACAAATCAGGTGGTTCTGTTCCCGCGCGCTGCCCAGTGTGTTCCGTGCGCATCTCGTGCCGAGAAGGCCCTCAATGCCCACGTGGCGCAAACGGTCTACTTCACCGCGTCGGGCCTGGAGATCGCTGGCAGCCGGGTGCCGGGTGGACTCTGGGGGTCGGACACCCTCTTCCAGCTGCGTTACCCCGCTCGCGAGCAGACGCCCATTCTGGATCTGGGACGGGTCACCCAGGGACTCGCTCGTCTTCCCGATTCGATGACGTTCTACACGGCGGCCCGACAGGCCGGGAGCAACGACGTGCTGTTGCGGGCTGAGCCGCACGGGGCGGGGGTCGTCGAGGTGGGTGAGCTCGACCATGCAAACGTGGCCGCGCTGATCTTCGCGGGGACGACGCTTCTTGGGGTAACCGTGGACGCCGCGGGTGCAAGCACGTTGATTGCCGTCGACCCTGCCACGGCCGCCAGTACGACGCTGGGGGCGATCGTTCCCGGCTCCGTAACCGACCTCGCGTTCGACGACGCCAACGGCACGCTATGGGCGGCAGCCGAGGGGGGCGCAACGCTCCTCGAACTGAGTGCAAGCGACGGCGCCACGCTGACGCAGGCGACGATGCCAAGGAGCTACCCTTCCATCGGCTACTACGATGGAAGCCTCTGGGGCCTCCCCGCTTCGGGTGTTCTCCTCTACCGCAACATCGACGGCGTGGCGACCTGGGACATCTTTCAACCTCTTCAGTCTGGCGATGCGGTCCCCTGGGAGACCGGCATCGTCGTAGGCTCGCTGTGTGGCAATGGCGCGCTCGAGGCGGGGGAGGAGTGCGACGACGGCAATGTGTACGATGGGGACGGCTGCACCACCCGGTGCCAGGTTGCTGCCGTTCTTCCCGAGGCCGATCCCAGCGTGAGCGATGCGGATGCGGACGGCGTTGCCGATGCCCTGGACAACTGCCCGACCGACGCGGACTCGAGCGATCCTGACGCGGACGGGATTGGAGGCTCCTGCGACGACTGCCCGCAAGTTGCGAATGTCTCGCAGGTGGATACGGACGAAGACGGAGTCGGCGATGCGTGCGACAACAGTCCCCTCTTCCCGAACCCCGAGCAGCTCGATTCGGACGGAGATGGTCTCCCCGATCCGCTCGACAACTGCCCGTTCGTAGACCAGTTCGATCCCTTCGTCTCGCTTCTCGAGGTCGATCAGCTCGACACGGATGGGGACGGAGCGGGCGATGCCTGCGACGATGACGACGACGGCGACGGGGTGCCCGATGTGCAGGACAACTGTCGCACCGTCGCAAACGGGCCCGGTGATGCCGTGGGGAACCAGGTCGACGCGAATGCAGATGGCTACGGGAACGCGTGCGACGCAGACGTAGACGACGACGGCGACGTCGACTCGGATGACGTCGATCGCATTCAGCAGATGGCTGCAAGCGTCAGCACGAATCCGGTGCCGGACCTGAATTCGAACGGGGTAGTCGACATGCAGGATGTCCTTGCGGCACTGGCGGCGAGAGGGAAGGGACCCGGTCCGTCGGGCATCGTGACTTCCGACGATGCCGACGGAGATGGGATTCTCGACGGCGTGGACAACTGCACGCGGGTTCAGAACGCGAGCCAGGTCGATTCGGACCAGGATGGGGTCGGCAATGCCTGCGACTGCGACTTGACCAACGACGCGTTGCATGCGTGCGGTCAGGGGGACGTCCTCGAATTTCTGAACGATCTGTGTGTCGACAACCCGACGCTAGTCTTCGAAGTTTTCGACTGCACCAGCTTTTCGCCCGACCCGAAGGAGGGCGCGGCGTCCGACATGAACGGGGACGGCGTGGCCGCGGGTGGCTTCGTCGACCTGGCCGACTGGCCGCTCTTCTGGGCGGCCGCCCTAGACGGATCTCCTGGTCCTCCAAGCCCGTAGGGGAAAACTCCTCGCGTTGACACCCCGGGACGATGCTGGGCTGTCGGTCTTGACGTTCGCTTGGTGAAGCCCCGCGCGAGTTCAGCGAAGGCCGGCGTCGGTCTCCTCGGCGAGGAAGCCGGCCACCAGCTCCATGACGCGGGGGTCGAGCATGCAGGCGCCGATGTGGCTGGCGCCTTCCACGATCTCGAGGCGCGCCCCCGGAACCAGCGACGCCACCCGCCGCGAGGACGCCAGCGGCACTGTGGTATCCGTGTCGCTCGCGATGACCAGGGTGGGCACGCGAATCGCCCGGGCCTGCGCCGACGCGTCGATCGCGCCCGTGGCTCGCAGGAAGCCCACGATCTGCGGGGCGTCGGCGGCCACACCCAGGAAGTGCATCAGCAGCCGCCGCTGGACGTCGTTCGCCTCGGGTGCAGGAACTGGATCATCGCGGCACGGGCGGCCGGCGTGTCCCAGCCGGTCTCGATGAAGCGGATGAGGCTCGCGAGCCCCTCGGTTCGCTCGGCATCGTCACCGCGGGAGACGAACGTGGCGGCCAGCACGAGACGCGATACCCGCTCGGGGTGGCGCGCCGCGTACTCGACGCCGGTGGGCCCCCCGGCGGAGTAGGCGTACAGCACGAAGCGCTCGAGCCCCAGGGCATCGACCACCGTCTCGAGGTCGCTCACCCGGGCCTCGAGGGAGAAGTCCGTCACGTTGCGATCCGAGAGCCCGAAGCCGCGGCCGTCGTAGCGCACCACCCGGTGGTCGCGCGTCCACCAGGCGAGGGAGCCCGCCTGGTCGTAGAGCGGGCTGCCGATGCCCTCGGTGAGGTGCGTGCTCCATCCCAGCACGAGCACCAGGGGCGGGCCCTCGCCGGCGGTCGCATAGGCGATCTGCACGCCGTCGGGGCTGGTCGCGAAGCCGATCTGCTGCTCGACGGAGCCTCCCGTGAGCCGCGGCAGGTTGAGCGCGAGCCAGGTGAGGACGGGTGCGCGGTAGACCACTAGCAGGCCGACGACGAGCAGACCCACTCCCGCCAGCGTGGCGAGCCTTCGCCCGCGCCGCTTCGGGGGTGCCGCGGCCTGGGCCTCGCTGGCCGAGAGCGCGTAGACGCTCACCGGCTCGCCCACGTTCTTGAGCGCCCGCGACCCGATGGAGCGCGCAGTCACGTGCGCCCGGCTGCGAATCATCTGGTACACCGGCTCGGAAACGCAGATGCCGCCGGGCTCTGCGAGCGGCCGCACCCGCGCCGCCACGTTCACGCCCTCGCCGATCACCTCGCCATTGCGGCGGAGCACGTCGCCCAGGTGGATGCCGATGCGAAGCCGCAGGTCCGGGTCGCTTCGCAGGGCGCTCTGGATGGCGATGGCGCAGTCCACGGCGCGCAGCGCGCTCGCGAAGATGGAGAGCGACTCGTCCCCGGTGACGTCCACGACCTCGCCCCCGAACTGCTGCACCAGGGTGTGGACGAGATTGCGGTGGGCCTCGCGGATGCGCACCGCGCTGGCCTCGTCGCGCTCGGTGATGGCCGTGTAGCCCACCACGTCGGTGAACATGATGGCGAGCAGCTGACGGTCGGCGTCCCTCTCGGACATGCGCGAAGCCCCCGAACGCGTCGTGCGCTCGCGGCCGATGATGCACGCTCGCCGGGCACCTCACAAGAGAAGAAGGCGTCCTTCGCTAGGCGGCCCGGACCCGGTCGACCCACGCAGGCGCTCCTGCGGCGCCCGCTGGCATCGCGGACGGGCATCCGGCACCGTCACCCGATGCGTGCGACCGAAGCGGTCGGGCGGCGGGTGGCTGGCAAAGCAGGAGGCTTCGGATGACGAACCGAGACAGGACCCGCAGGGCCGTCGTGCTCGCACTGCTGGCCGCGGCCGCCGCCAGCGCCTGCGCGGATTCGCTGGCGAGACACGAGTCGTACATCCGGCGGGGAATCCTCATCCGCGGCCTGCACCGCGAGGCCTTCCTCGAGGAATGGGGCCCGCCGACGAGAACCTCGGTGATGACCGTCGAGGAGGAGACCGAAGGAGATGGGCCCCCGATGGCGGGAGCGAGGCCCGAGCGCCGCAGGGCCTACGACGTGTGGGAGTACTCCGACCCCGCCGTCACCCTGATCTTCAGCGGGACGAGACTCAGCTCGTGGAAGACGGACCTGACCGTCCAGGAGCTCCAGAAAGACCGCCGGTAGCGGCCTGAAGTGCGCAGCGACCGGAAGATGGCAGAGGGTTCGATCTCGGGAGCCGTTTGCGACGACGTGCCCACGGCGCGGAGCAGGGCCATCGGGCCGACCCTACCGCCGGTACGCTCGCGCTTCCGTCGCGGGCTCGCCCGCAGTAGCATGACGGCATGGCAGGGCGCCCCGAGGTGGTGATCGACGGAGACGGCCACATCTGCGAGCCGGAGCTCGTCTGGACCGAGTACACGCGGGCGGAGTACCGCGACCGCGTGCTGCAGATCCGCACCGTCGAGGGCCGGAGCCGCCTCTGCATCGAGGGCCACGTCCAGACCGCCGGCGCCGGCGCCGGCCCGGCCGAGGCGTGCATCCCGGGCGGCATGGAGCCGGGACGCCACCTCACCTGGGCCGACATCCTGCCCGGCAGCCACGACCCGAAGGCGCGGGTCGAGGTGCTCGACGCGGAGGGCATCGACCAGGCGCTCTTGTTTCCGTCGATCCACCTGCTGTGGGGCGACATCCGCGATCCGCAGGTCGCGGCCGAGACGTGTCGAGCCTACAACGACTGGATGAGCGACTTCTGCAAGGCGAGCCCCGAGCGGCTGTTCGGGATGGGCATCGTGCCGCTCCAGGACGTCGACCTCGCCGTGGCCGAGGCGAAGCGGCTGGCGGGGCTCGGGCTCTCCGGCTTCGCGGTGCGGCCGGAGCGCTTCAACGGTCTCGCGCTCTACGACGAGCGCTGCGACGCGCTGTGGGCCGTCGCCCAGGCAGACGACATCGCCGTGGGCGTACACGGCAGCTTCGGCACGCGCATGCCGGGCTTCGCGCGCGGTCGCTACGACGACAACCTCTTCATGGAGCACATGGTCGCACACCCCTTCGGACAGATGGCCGTGGTGATGGACCTGATCGCCGGCGGGGTCTGCGACCGCTTCCCCGGCCTGCGGGTGGGCTTCTTCGAGAGCGGCCTCGGCTGGATTCCCTACTGGCTCGACCGGCTCGACGAGCACTTCGAGGTGATGGGTCGCCACACGCCGTGGCTGGTGCGTCCGCCGAGCGAGATCTTCCGGGAGCAGTGTTTCGTGTCCATGGAGGCCGACGAGCTGACGGGCCTGCGCTGGATGATCGAGAAGGACCTGCTGTCCTGCATCCTGTGGGGCTCGGACTACCCCCACTTCGACTCCACCTACCCCGGGGCGTACGAGGCGGCGCAGCAGACCTTCGAGGCTGCGAGCCCCGACGCCCTCCGGCGCATCGTCTGCGAGAACCCGCGGCGCTTCATGGCGCTCGCCTAGTAGCCCACTCGGCCTGGCGGTCGGCGACCCACCGGTAAACCCGACGATCGCGTGGCGTCTTCCGTCGTTCTGGGTACGGCGTGCCACGCTCGCTCGGTGTAGCGTCGTTTCGGTGTTGACGAGAGGCGAAGAGGACAGGATGAACGACCGCATCGCCTGGCGGATGAGCTGCCCGCGCTCGCGGTGCTCATGGGCTGCGGCGGGCCGGGTGAGGGCGGTTGGAAGACGACGCCTCCCGAGCCGCTGACGTTCGCGCAGGCCGGGACGCCGGAGAGCCCTGGCGTGGTGCTCGACGAGCTGGACGCTCGGGCGCCCATTCCCCTGCTGCCGATGATGGCGAACCATCAGAAGGAGAACATGCGCGACCATCTCGTGGCGGTGCAGGAGATCGTCGCCGCCCTGGCCAGCAACGACTTCGCGGCCATCGAACAGTCCGAGGCTCATGCCCTCGCGATCACGAGCCTGCTCGCCCTGGCGGGCCTGCGCCGGCGCCGCGCTTCGCGCGGATGAACATGCGCGACCGCGACCCCGTCAGCGCAGTCGCTTCCGACCGCGACGCCTGTTCAGGTATCCCAGGAGAAGGAGTCCCGAGCCGAGGAGGGGAGGAGTGCTGGGCTCGGGCACGACTTCCAGGCTCGTCGTGAAGGGCACGCCCGCGAGGCCCCCCGCCGCCTCGCACTGGGCGGCCTTGTCGCCGGACGTCCAGCTCACGACGTCGGCCGAGCAGGGCGTGGACGTGATCGTGTGGATGCCGGGCCAGGTCAGGTCGCCCCGCTCCGGGTTGTCGCATTCACACGCTGCGATCTCGCCGGGCACGACCCAGCCGTAGTCGCCCATCATCGCGAAGGGCTCGTAGCTCTCGCCTTCGTAGGGGGACGTCACCGCTTCGCCGTACGCCGGCGTGTAGTCGTGGCCGACCGAGCCGTCGCCCGAGGTCGCGTTCGCTTCGATGCGCACCCCCACACCCAGGCAGGCCGGCTGCGCCACGTGGGCCAGGTCGACGCTGAACGGCTCGCCCGACGCTAACGTGGCGATCTCCTCGTGGGCCGTGCAGTCGAGCACGCGATGTCCCACCACGCGAGGCAGCGGAGCCGAGCCGAACTCGTAGGCGCCGCTGTCGCACGCCGAGCGCGCGGGCCGCAGCCAGCCGCGCTGATCGGAGAGAAGCGGGACCTCGGGCGTCTTCGGATCGAGGTCGTCGTCCCAGGTGCAGGTCATGCCGTAGTCGATCGCAGGGCTGCCGGCGAGGAGCGCGTGGGTCCACGTGGGACCGCCGTTGTCCTGGAGCGGGCCGAGATCGGGTGACTGGGTCAGGAAGCTCCCCTGCACGGCCTGGTCGTTGCAGCTCGAGTGCGACGAGATGTTGCCGCCCAGCGAGTCGATGCCCGTCGTCGCGCAGGTGATCTTGCAGGACTCATCCGGGGGCGTCACGCAGGGGAAGTCTAGGTTGGATCGCGCAACGATCGTGTTTCGGAGCGTGATCTCTCCACCACTGAGCGGTGGGTCGTTATCAGGTCCGTAGATCCCGTTCGATAGGGTGGGTGACACCAAGGTCGAGTTGTAGATGAACGCTTGTCCACCGGGTTGCACGGCAACCCCAGAGCTCGCCGGCGCGCCGTAGTCGGTCGAGGTGTTACCGCTGATCGTGCTGTTGACGACGATGACCGTTCCCGTAGTGCGGATGCCTGCCCAACTCGCGCCTCTGTTGTCGCGAATCGTCGATCGGTCGACTGTCAGCATGCCGGAGTTCTCGAGCCCCGCCCCGAGGTTGTCTCCGCCGGTGAGGGTGGAGGCGACGAATCGCATGATCCCACTGTTGGAGATCTTGTCCTCGAGGGCACCGCAGGGATTGCTGCCGAAGTCGACCTCGCTTGCAATCAGCGCCGCGGTTCCCTCGTTCCGGATGTTGCAGCTCTGATAGAACGTCGTTGACACGGCGGTCAGACTTCCAAGATTGTGTACCGCCCATCCTCCGATGGTGCCTCCACTCAGCGTCGCCTCCTGCAGACGCATGGTTCCGTCGTTGTAGACGGTGAATCCGTCGTAACTCTCGAGGACGGCTGTGGCCAGGATCTGGGTCCGGATCAAACCCGCATACCCGGAGTTGAATATGCCTCCCCCCTGGTACGCGACGTTGTTCTCGGTCAGCAGAGAGTCGTAGATCTCGACCGAGGCCCCGAGCGCGTTGTAGATGGCGGCGCCTCTCGAGGCCCAACATTCCTCGAGCTTCACCTGGCGAAGGGTGAGCTCTCCCTCGTTGAGAATGCATCCTCCATCGATGTCTTCCTCGAAGGCGTAGGCTCCTGCGTTCCGGAGATCGAGCTGGCTCAAGACAATGCGAACGCCAGGCGCAGTCGCGAAGATCCGCTCGCCGAACCGGTTCTGCCGGTTGCCATCGATGACCAGCAGGTCGGCGTCGGGACCCTGAATCGTCAAGTCCTTGTCGAGCAGGATCTGGCCTTGAACCAACACGATGGTGCCCGTGACGGCGAAGTCGATCGTGTCACCGGGTGCGGCGGCGGCGATCCGACTGCGGAGCGTACCCGAACTACCGTCGTCGGCGTTGCTGGTAACGGTGAGCGTGGAAGCTCGTGACGGAAGGCAGGAGACGGCCAGCTGAGGGGCGACGAGCAGGGGGAGCAGCCTGGTCACAGTACGCGCCTCCAGTCCAAGCCCACACCTCGGGAGCCAGTCTAGCGCTGCGCCACACCCCTGCCGGCCGGGCAACCTCGGGAGTGCCTGGCAGGCGGCTCGGCGCCAAGCTCCCATTGCCAGATCATCGCCCCGACCCCGCATCGTGCTCCTGGAGCGCGTGAGACGCGAGCGATCCCGTCCAAGTCCCTGGACCCGCGGGCCGAGCCCCGAGCAGCTCCTTCCCGCTTGGGGTGGGCTCCGTCGCCGGCCGAGGGCGAGCGCGTCGCAATACACCGCCAGGCGTCGGCGACGCCCCTGCAAGCCGGCTTGCAGGGGGGCTGGCCGCCAGGCTGCTGGACGTTCCATTCTGGTTGACAGCGAGTCTGTGTCGGCAGAGCATGAAATGCGGAACCAGAGGCGACATGGCCGGCTTCATCGACCTGGTCTTCAGTGGCTCCGCCGCGGTAGGCCGGTGAGTGGAGACGAACCGGAAGGGAGGCGGTCTCGTGCGTGACAAGGGAATCCGATCGGTATCCGTGGAACCCGGAGAGATCCTGTTTGCTCCTCGTCGAATCGTGGTCGAAACCACCGCGGCGATCGACGGCGACTCCGCCAGGGACGGGGTGTCGGTCGTGGGATGCGAGGGCGCCGTGCGCGTCAGCCGCGAGGGCCGTCGCCTCACCTGGACCCCCAGGAGCGCTCTCCCGCTGGGGCAGCACGTTCTTCGCATCGGAAAGCTCGTCTCGTCTTCGAACCGGCTCGTGGCACCCGGCGCGCAGATCGAGTTCAGCGTGGCGGAGACGGCCGGAACGGTGCCTCCGCGCGCCGTCGTCGAGAGCGCGCTTCGGCTCGGCCTGGCTCGTGGAAAAGTGACGCGGCTGCCCCTCTATGCGCGGGCCCGGGGAAAGTACGTCGAACTGCTGAAGGCCCGGGACCGACGGACGGGCAAGCCGATCGCTCTCGCGTTCGATCAGCAGGGCCGCAAGGTGGACGGCGAGCGCCTAGTGTACGAGATAGTCGCCCGTCGATTCGCGCGGGTGGGCAAGCTTCACCCCGGCCTTCATGCCCGGTTGAAGGGGCTGCGCGCGACCGCCCGGGTTCCCATCGCCGTCTGGCTGCACAGGGAGGAGACGATCACGTTCGAGCAGGCGACCCGACAGCGTGCCCGGCGCGCCGATAGCGCTCCTGCGGAGGTGGCTCGGGAACGCAAGGCAATGACGGCGGCGCTCGGCGAGCTGGCTGCCGGGCTGCAGGCCCTGGGAGCAAGGAACCTACGCGTCGCCACGGCCGTTCCCGCAATCGCGGCCTCCATGACGCCGGCCCAGATTCGCAGGGCGGCCAGGCGCCCGGACATCGCCGGCGTCTACTTCCGCGATCCCAGGGGATTCGACGATCTCGTCGACTCGATCGACATCGCCGATTCCGGCACGGTCCACGCGGCCGGAGTGAAGGGGGCTGGCATCCGCGTGGCGGTGTGGGAACGCGGACCGGATGTCACCACGAATCTCCAGATTCAGGGCCGGTTCGACACGTCGAGCTCCGCATCCACGTCGGCCCATGCCAGGCTCACGCACGCCATCGTGCGGAACAAGCAGCAGAAGGCTCCGAACGGCCATGCGCCCTCCTGCCTCCTCTACTCCGCCAACTCCTACGACCTCGACGCGCTCGACTGGGCGCTCGATACCCCGCAGTGCACCGTCATCAGCCAGAGCTTCCACCGCGACGACGAGCAGACGGACGACGGGTTGTCGTTCGACGACATCTACAAGGACTGGAGGGTTCTGCACTGGCCGTTCCCCACGATCGTCCAGGCTTCGGGCAACGACGCCTCGCCGAACGTGGAGTTCGTCAACCACAAGGGATACAACAGCCTGGCGGTCGGCAGTCATGACGACGCCGCCGCCGCGATGGCCGCCACGTCGGTGTACCGGAATCCTTCCGCGCCGCACGGGGACCGGGAGCTGCCGGAGATCTGCGCCAACGGGACGAGCGTGACCGCGGTTGGGAGGACCAGCAGCGGAACGAGCTTCGCCGCGCCCGGGGTGGCTGGAATCGCGGCTCTCATCCAGAGCACCGACACGACGCTCAAGCGGTGGCCGGAGGGCTGCCGGGCGATCCTCCTCGCCGGGGCATCGCGCAACGTGAACGGGCGCCGCTGGTGGATCGACGTCGTGGCCGGAAACGACGCCGCGGACGGCGCGGGCGCGGCGAATGCGTTCGAGAGCTACCGCATCACCCAGCGGCGGAGCCGCCGCAACGGCGCGGCAAGCTGGCGCGGATGGGACGTGGGCACCTTGCGCTCGCGCGACTTCGACAAGCAGAAGCTCTCCACCTTCCGCTACCGGGTGAAGGTTCCCAGGCTGCCCAAGCAGCTGTTCCTCTACGGGCCGCAGAAGGTGCGGGTCGTCCTGGCCTGGAACAGCAGGGTCTACACCTGGCGTGACTTCCTCCCCTGGCTGCCGGACTCGCCTTTGCTCTCCATCCTTGGGCTTGATCTCGACCTCAAGATCTACGACTCGAACGGCACCCAGGTGGGCTACAGCGGCTCGTGGGACAACAGCTACGAGATCGCCGAGTTCACCGGGCAGCCCGGAGAGGAGTACGAGATCCGCATTCGCCGCTGGTCGGGCACCGAGAACACGTGGTACGGGATCGCCTGGACGGTGACCGGGGGCCTGTCGATCCAGGCCGTGCTCAGCTCGGATCAGCTCGTCCGCCTGGAGCGGGCGATGCGGGCGCTGCTTCGGGGCCGGTAGGCCCAGGGCGGCTCGCCGGCAGCGGGCGACGTCGTCCTCGCGTCGAGGGGCGCGGGGTTGAGGTTCATGAGCGCCCCACCTAGGTAGCGCGGGGCATGCTGCTCGAGACGGCACACGCCACCAGGCCCGGTCCCACCCTGCCGTGCGACTGCCGTTCTCGACGGGCGTTCACAGCGGCGAGTTTCTGGAGAGAGACTCACCTGTTGCTGACGACTTCGAGGTCCCGCGGCGGCCCGATGGGTTGCTTGACGAGCACGCTCAGTCGGCTGACGGCGAAGCCTTAGCGCGCAACGCGTCGAAAACCTTTCGATCTCCTGGGGGGAGTGGCGCGACCCGAACGTGGGACCCTCTGCCGCAAGCTGGAGGGCAGCGAGCGTCGCCTCCTCGCGAGGCTCGTGCCTGCCGGAGGCTGGCCGTTCAATCGCCGGCGGCACTCCGCGGCCCCACCACCCGCGCCGCCCCCGGCTCCACCCGGATCGCGATCCTCGTCATCACCCCCCGGTCGTCCCCGTCAACCTGCACTGGGAACGGTCGGTCCGACTCGACCACGATCTCTCCCCCGTGCGCGTAGTCGGAGATGAAGGCCGGCGTTCGCTTACGGAGCATGGCGGCGACGAGCTGCCAGGCGATGAACCAGAAGCCGGCTCGCTTGCGGGCCTGGTAGTGGATGAGTCCGCTCGCGCAGTCGGCGTCGGGCACCATCGCCCAGCCCTTTCCGTAGCAGCGGAAGTTCGCGAGGAAGGCCGTGCGGTAGGGGCGGGGGGCCGGCCGGCCGTCGGCGATGATGCGCAGGCCGGCGGGCGAGCGGGCGAACAGGGCCAGCAGGCCGGCGAAGAAGTAGACGCTGTCGGCCCACACGCGGTACCAGAAGCTGCCCAGGCGGGTCCGTCGCAGGCGCGCCAGCCAGTGTACGGTGCGGGCGTCCCAGCCGATGCCCACGATGGCGAGGAAGAGCTCGTCGTTGAGATACGCCAGGTCGATCGGCCGGGGCTCGCCTCCGCGAAGCAGGGCGAGGGCCGCATCGGGCTGCAAGGGCACCCGTAGCTCGCGGGCCACCACGTTGGCGTTGCCGCAGGGCAGCACGGCGACGAGCACGCGGCGGCTCTCGGGGCCCAGGCCGGCGATGGCCTCGCGAATCGATCCGTCGCCGCCCGCCACCACCAGCAGGTCGATCGCGTGGGCGTGTTCGCGGGCCAGCGCCTCGGCGCCGCCGGGGCCGGGGGTGGCCAGGCGTTCCACCGTGTAGCCGTCCTCTTCCAGGATGCGGGCGGCTTGCTCGGCCAGCGCCTGGGCCCGGCCCGCACCGGCCACCGGGTTGTAGACGACGGCCGCACGTCTCACGGCGAAGAGGCGGCGGTGCGCCGGCGCCAGTAGGCCAGCACGTTTGCCAGCGTCTCGCGCAGCGGGATGCGGGGCTCCCAGCCGGTGGCCTGGCGCAGCCGGCTGGCATCGCCCACGCGGTAGTCGGCCTTGCGATAGCGCGCGGGGTCGACCTCTACCTCGGCCTTCACCTGCGCCAGGTCGAGCAGGGTCTCGAGCACCTCGCGCACGGCCACACCGCGGCCGCTCGCCACGTTGTAGATGCCCGGCGGTACCGCCGGATCGAGCAGCCGGGCGTAGGCGTCCACCACGTCGTTCACGTCGAGCAGGTCGCGCACGCTGCCCAGGTTGCCCACCGCGATGCGGGGCGGCCGCTGGCCGGCGGCGATCTCGGCCACCTGCTTGGCGAAGCTCGAGGCCACGAAGTGGTCCGACTGCCCCGCCCCGATGTGCGTGAAGGCGCGCACCCGCACCACCGAAAGCCCCTGCTCCGCCGCCAGGCCGCCCAGCAGCTCGGCCGCCGCCTTGCTGCGTGCATAGGGCGAGGCGGGCGCCAGCGGATCGCTCTCGCGAATGTCCCGGCCGCTGGGCGTGCCGGGCCCATAGGCGTCGGACGAGCCGATCAGCAGCACCCGGGCCCGGGGCACCTCGTCGAGCAGCACCGACAGCACCGTGAGCGTGCCGCGATAGTTGATGCGATAGGCATCGGCGGGATCGCGCCAGGAAGCCGCCACCGAGCTCTGCGCCGCCAAGTGGATGAGCGCATCCGGCCGCGCCTGCCGGATGGCCCGCCGGAAGCCCACGGGATCGGTCACGTCGACCTCGCGGTCGCAGGCCACCACTTGGCACCCCTGCCGCTGCAGCCGCAGCAAGAGGTGCCCCCCCACGAACCCCGCCGCCCCCGTCACGAACACCCGCATGGCGAGCAGGCTGACAGAGTGGTTCCCCAGGCGCAATCGCGGGCCTGCGCCGCTTGACCGTCGTGCCGGCCAGCGGGTACCGTGCGCCCATGATCTTCGGTGTCGCGGGCCCCAACGGCGCGGGGAAGGGCGAGATCGTCGACTACCTGAAGGCGAGGAGCTTCTCGTCCTTCTCGCTCTCGGACGTGATCCGCCAGGAGCTGGCGCGCCGGGGCCTGGAAGAGACCCGCGCGCGGATGATCGACGTCGGGCGCGAGCTGCGCGAGGCGGGTGGCCCCGGCGTGCTGGCGGCCGCTGGCGGTCAAGAACCTGAAGCTCCGACACGAACTACGCCATCGACTCCATCCGCCACCCCGCCGAGGTCGAGGTCTTCCGCGACGAGCGGCTACCCCTTCAAGCTCATCTGGGTGGACGCGGACATCCAGACCCGGCTCGAGCGACTCAACCGGCGCGGCCGCAAGGGCGACCCGCAGACCCTCGAAGAGCTGAGGCGCTCGAGGCCCGCGAGCTCGGCAGCGACGATCCTACCGCCCAGCAGCTCAACGCCGTCAAGGCCCTGGCCGACTTCGAGGTGACGAACGACGGCGAGCTGGAGATCGCTCCACCAGCGCCAGTCGCAGCAGGTGTTCGAGCGAAGCCTCTTCTTCGAACGCCCGAGCTGGGACGACTACTTCATGAGCATCGCGCGCACGGTCGCGTCGCGCAGCAACTGCGTGAAGCGCAAGGTGGCCGCCGTCGTCACGAACGACCGGCGGATCATCTCGACCGGCTACAACGGCACGCCCCGCGGCACCACGAACTGCAACGAGGGCGGCTGCCCGCGCTGCAACCAGCTCGTCGAGGGCGGCACCCGTCTCGACGAGTGCCTGTGCTCGCACGGCGAAGAGAACGCGATCACCCAGGCCGCCTACCACGGCGTCAGCCTGCGTGGCGCCACCATCTACACGACCTTCTCGCCCTGCCTGCAGTGCACGAAGCTGATCATCAACGCGGGGCTGGTGGAGGTGGTGTACAACGACCACTATCCGCTGGGATCGACAGCGCTGGCTCTCCTCCGAGAGTCCGGAGTTCACGTTCGACAGGGCTGAAACTGTACGCCGCCTTTGTGCCCGCTTGTTTGACGCTTGACTAGAAGCGCATCCTCAAGTCCGTCCTAGTCACGTACGAGCAGATGCTCGAGTCCAGCGCGCAGGATGCGGTAGCGCAGGGTACTGCGTGGAATGCGGAGGCGGCGAGCTGCTCGAGACACATTCCCTCCGGTTGCAATGAGCACCGCCTGGATATCCTGTGACGCGGTCGACGCGAACGCTGGTTCACGGAGGGTTCGCGCCATTCTTACGTTCAGCGCATGGTCGGCGAGATCCAAGTCGCAAGAGCGAAGACAAAGGCGGCCGTCGGGTGCGTGCGCAGCAGCGTGT
Organism: uncultured delta proteobacterium; assembly: GCA_963822965.1. Classification (GTDB taxonomy): domain Bacteria; phylum Myxococcota_A; class UBA9160; order UBA9160; family UBA4427; genus JAJDAN01. The sequence continues at coordinate 1,162,920 of CAWGJT010000010.1, read as the reverse complement.
TCGAGAGCATTGAAGAGTTCGCGTACATTCCCCGGCCAGCAATGCTCGCGAAGCTGTGAAATGAGTTCGCTGGAGCTGCGCGGTACGGGCCTGTTGAGTCGCGCGGCGGCACGTGCCAGGCCTGCATCGACTAGGCACGGTAGCTCGTCGAGTCGTTCGCGCAGCGGTGGGACGCGGATTCGGGTGACGGCAAGGCGATAGAAGAGATCCTTACGAAAATCACCGCTTTGAACGGCTTCAGATAGTTCCCGGTTGGTGGCGGCGATGACGCGAGCATTTAGACGTATTGGCACCGAACTGCCCACGCGTTCGTAAATTCCCTCGTCTAGAACGCGAAGAAGCTTTCTTTGCGCGTTCAGGTCCAGGTTGGCAATCTCGTCGAGGAGGATTGTTCCGGATGCCGCTAGCTCGAAGCGCCCCTTGCGGCCGCTTATCGCTCCTGTGAACGCACCGCGTATGTGACCGAAGAGTTCGCTCTCGATCAGAGTCGGAGAGAGAGCTGTGCAGTCGACGTGAACGAAAGGTTCCCGATTGCGTGGGGAATGCTCGTGAATTGCTCGCGCGAGGAACCCCTTGCCTGAGCCGGTCTCGCCCAGAATTAGGACCGTCGAAGGAGTTGCGGCGATCCGCGCCAGCAGGTCCAGGGAAATGCCCCCAAGGGAACGATCCCACGACCGTCCGGATTCCCTGTCATTCGTCAGGCACTCACTCATGCGAAAGACCAAGCCGTGTAATACCTCGGCAATCCTATCGGCCGGAGGTCCGCGAGATCCTTACGAGAGTATGATGAATCCTGATCCGTCTGCTCTCAGCGGTCACGAAGTGCGGCGAGCGCTGCACCGCATCTGTTCGCGATGTGAGTCATGCCGAGCTCCTGCGCATCTGCGCGCGCTTGCTCCAAAAGGGCGCGAGCTCCAGCCAGATCTCCGGATCTTGCTGTCGCTCTTCCCTGCGCATATCGGGATCGGATCACCCAAGGTTGCGCGCCGATTTCCTCGTTCGCTCGGAGCCCTTGGGCAAAGTAGTGCTGCGCCTCGCCGTGCCTGCCGCAGACGGACCCTAGGCCCGCTACGTGTGTGGCTATGGATCCGAGGAAGATGACGTTGTAGCCAAGCACGGCGCACCGGTGAGCGTAAGGCCGAAGCATCTCGTAGAGATGCGCAGACCATGCAACCTCTTCGAGTTCTGCACTGGCCATCGCGAGGATGGTGAGCGATCCGAGCCAGTTCATGTCCTTGGGAATCGTCTCGAATGCCGAATCGGCAAAGAACTTCAGGTGCTCCCGCGCGGATTGGGTCTCCCCGAACTCTGCAGCTGCCCAAGCGGGAGCGGCTCGAAACAGCCGAAAGACATTCGGATGGTTGGCTGCGTGATCTTGAAGGTTGTCGATGACTTTAGGGCCCGCACCAAGCTCGAACGAAGTCATTGTCGTCTGTGCTGCCCAGCAGGTTTGCGCATCCTCGGATCCAACACGAGAGCCCAGTTCCTGTAGCTCTACCGCGAGCTCGGTGGCTCGCCCAAAGTCTCCCGCCATCAGGGCCATAGTCGACTCAAACATCGGTGCCAACCACATCGAGTCTGGCTGCCCTGAGCTTCTGGCGTCGCGAGAGAAGCTTTCAACCTCACGGGCAAGTTCGGCCCTGCTACCGACCTCCGCCAGGTCGGCGATTAGCCCGGCTCGATAGATCAGTGAGCCCTCAAAGTCGTCAGCCTCTCTGCTCTGGGCCACCAATCGCCGCGCGATTGCTGTTCGTTCGTCTGTGAAGTCGGGATGCCAGAGCGCGGAGTGTCGGGCATGTAGCGCAAGGGCCAGTGATCGATCGTCTCCGGCGAGTTCCGCCATTCTTACCGCTTCGGCGCTCATACTTGCGCCGCGGGTGTCCGATTCTGACCAGTAGAGAGCTGTGACCAATCTGCTGAGCAGCTCAACTTGAAGCGCGGGAGCCGCAGAAGAGTTGGCTTCGATCGCCTCCTGCAGGAGCTGTACGTGTTCTGGCTCATAGAGGCCCGTCTCGATCGACAGAAATCCCGGAGAAAGAGAGAGCGCGGCGCGGGCGAGCAGGTCAGGCGCGGCCAATTGCCGAGCGAGGGTTACGGCCTCGGTGCACGCTGTCCAAGCGCTGCTTCGATCCCCGGCCGCATGAGGGACTCTGCTAGACCGATATAGCACTCGCACTCGAGGCGACGGTAATTGGGTTGGCCTGACGTGAGGTCCAGCGCTAGGCGATACTGCATTGCAGCATCGAGATAGGCAAAGCGAGCCGACGCGGCTGCCGCCGCTTCGACGGTGCTGTGAATCGCCGGTTCTCGTCCGACCAGAGGTACGGCTGCCCGATCGTGGTAAGCCAGCAAGGCGGCTCGGCCGACGCTGTGGTCGGTTCTGGCGACGTGACCCGAGAGTAGTACGTGCGTCTCCGCCCGTTCCCTTCCGCCCAGAGTCTCATACAAGAAGTCTCGGACTAGCACGTGCTTGAATCGATACCAGTCGATACCGTGATCGGGGGCATGGGCCACTAGCCCTAGCAGGAGCGCTTCATCGAGCGCGGCGAGCATGCGACCGGCGTCCGGCACTAGGCAACGCAGGACCTCCAGGCTGAACTCTCGCCCGACAACGGCTGCCATCGAGAGAGCCTCGCGCGTCGACTTGCTGACGGAGCTGACCTGCAGCCCGATTGCGTCGCGAAGCGCCTCGGGCAATCTGGCGCCGTCTCGGCGCACCGCTTCGACGCCCAGCGTATCGACGGCCGCGGCTAGATGCAGCAAGAACAGGGGGTTTCCTGAGGAGCGGATGTAGATGTCATGTGCGACGTCTGGAGCGGACGCTATTCCTGCCAAGAGCAACATTCCCTCGGATTCGGACAAGCCCGCCAGCGTGTGAACGGTTGAACGTGGGCCATTCGCGATTTCGGCTATGAGATGAGCCCGCTCCGGCGTGATCTGAGCATCCGAGGGCCGATAGGTCGCGACGATCGTGATCGGCACTGGGCGCATGTGCAACGAGAAGAATCGAAGCAGCGCGAGGCTTTCGTCATCTCCTCGATGAATATCCTCGAGGACGAGCAGGGTTGGGGAGGTTTTGGCCCGATTCGTGAAGAGTCGCTCGATGGCCTGGAAAAGGGCCAGCCTTTGATCTGTCGTGGCCGAGACGTCGGACTCGTACTGTTGATTCAACCCGTTAGCGGGTCGCCAATCATCTGGGTGATGCGCGCGCTCGCGGTGCGGCCAATCTCAGACTCGGATGGGTAGCCGCGGTCGTCGATCTCTTGCCTAAGGACTTGAACCCATGGCCAGAAACTCGCTGCGCCGCCGGATTCGAAGCAGCGGCCGAGTCGGGTTGCGATTCTGCGAGCCGTCGCGAGCTCGATCAATTCCTCTACGAGGGCGGACTTTCCAATGCCGGGCTCACCCGCGACAAGGTGTATCCCGCCAGCTCCCGCTTCGAGATGCGCCAACACTGCGGAGAAACGCTCTAGCTCCACCTTGCGGCCGACGAAGCTATGCGGCGCTGAGGTGGATTGCGACGTCGGCTCGTACAGCTCCATGACCTCGGCCCGACTGTTCAGCTGGTAGCCAGTCCCATAGACGGTGCGGATTGGGTGCTCGACTGCAGGAGACTTGAGGGCGCGCCGGGCGTGCGAAATCGCTCGGGTCAGTGCGGAGTCACTGACGGCGCGACCGTCCCAGAGAACCTCAATGAACTCTTCCTTGGGAACCACTCGCTCGCGGTTTCGGAGCAGGTGGAGAATGAGTCGGAAGACCAGGGGTTCCGTGCGGACCAGCGCTCCTTGCGATCCAAATCTCCAGGGAGCGGTCGTCAATTACGACATCGCCAAACCGGTATCGCATAGCCCGCGACTCCACAAATCGAGGCTCCATGAAGTTGCCACATTCGGCCAATGAAGCACGTCCCGTGCCCCGTTGTCGGAGGCGTCGGCGATCCAGGGGAGGGCGAGGATCCGCTGGGATGGCACGGTGCTTGCTGATAGCGACGTCGGGTACCGAAGGGTCGAATAGCCGATGGGAGCGCAGCGACACATGAGGTCCAAGTGCGGAATGCGGCGGAGAGCGCGCGTAGCGCGCGCGAGGAAAGCGAACTCGATACGAGAGGCTGGGCAGCGATGGGGCGAGCGGCGACTCTCTATGCACACGACGCCTGCAAGCAATTGGCCGTCTTGCGAGTGATAGCGAAGAAGCTGGGGGACGGATCGTCGGACGTATCTCGAAGTGCAAGTGAAATCCTAGAGCTGGCGCACGCCGTCACGGAGAGTTTGGCGCAGATTGTGTCGGCCGGGAAAGACGAGATGGTGTCTGCTGCGACCGGAGAGGTCGAGCTGGGGCGAGCAGTTGGACCTCGCAGTGGCAAACGTGGTGCGGATTCGTAGGAACTGTTGCATTGAGGTTCAGGTGAGTGAGAGTTTTGGGCGAGTCAAGGTTCCGCGGCTTCTGGTCACCGTGGTCGAGAATCTGTTGGACAATGGGGTTCTCGCTGGGGAGCCCTTTGCGAGGGTGGTGGTGACCGCCACGGCGTGGAGTGGGGCGTGTCCCTGGAGATCAAGGACGATGGGAACGGGCTGAGCCGCGACGCGCTTAACGCCGCTCGCGCAGGACACGTTGGGGTGCAACAAGGCCGCTGGGGGCAGGCGAGGGAGTCGGTCTCGCTTTGGCGATGGAGTTGACGGCCTTGCTCGGTGGAGAGCTTGACCTCGTCCCACAATCACCTCAAGGCACGAGAGCGGTGGTCAGCCTTCCCATCGCCAGTTCGACGGTGTGAGTAGGCTCGACCTACCTGTACGGGAGCGCTTGCGCCACGCTTTGCTTTGGTAGCGGTTGTGCTCCCTGGCTGTGGGAGAAAGGCCGACGCGGACTTCTGCCTACATTGGCTTCGGCGCCCGCGATAGCAGCAGCAAACCGGCTCGACCGCCTGTAGGCGGAGGTTCTCCACCTCCTCCGCCGCGCGGCCGCTGCTTGCAGTCGAGATGTCGATCTCGAGCTCGTGGTCTCATAGAAAACGCTTAAGAATCTGACTGTTAGCCCCGCTTCTTGCGGAGGCGTTGGTCGGCCGAATAGAATTGGTCGCCAATTGTGGCGAAGGCCGCCGGAGCGTCAGCGGCTGGAGAGCGAGCGGCAAGAGGTCTGGATTAGCCGAGAATGTCGGTCCGAAACGTCCAGCGCGATCTGCTCCGCCGGGTACTCCGCGGCGAGAGCGAGCTTGGCCAGCGTCTCGCGCGGCTGAGAGAGTTCAGCAAGAGCGTTCGGACTTCTGAGTACCACCTAGAACGGCCTGCAACTTGCGCTGCGACGGCTGTTGGTTCTTCGAGTACGGCTTCGACCGCCGCACCGACGACCTAAAGTCCGTCGAGGCCTGGAGGATGTTCGCCAAGGAGCAGGCCCAGGCACGCGGCATGACGCTGGCTCTCCTCATCGGGGGCGAGCCGACGCTCTATCCGGATCGCATCGGCGCATTCGTCGAGCACATGCGGTATGTGACCGTCTCGTCGAATGGCTTGAAGGCGCTTCCGCGTGAGGGGTTTGAGCGGGTTGCAATTGCTCTGACGCTCTTTGGGGGCGAGAGAGCTGATGATGCATTGCGTGCGATTCGCCCCAATGGGGTGCGATTTGTCGGCCTCCTCGATCGTGTACTGACGAACTATCGAAATGACGACCGCGCTACCTTCGTTTTTGCGGTTTCTCCCGGTTCCTGGATCGATCGAGCCCACCGTGCGCCGGATTCGAGACAATGGCAACGCGGTGACCTTCAACTACTACAGCGAGTACGGTCGGACGATCCTCTGGGCCGGTCTAGAGTCCCGGTTGCTGGACGAGCTGCTGAGGGTCCGAGAGGCCTATCCCGAGACGGTAATCAATACGCCGTATTCGATTCGTACCCTGATCACGGGGAAGACGCATTGGGCGCAGTTCGGTTATGACGTTTGTCCCAGCATTAGCACGGGCAACCATGTGCATGAGGAGAGGCTTGCGAATGGCCAGCCCGTCCTCCCCGGGTTTAACTCCTACGCGCCAGATGCGACGACGCTGAACTTTTGCTGTGCATCGGCCAATTGTGACGGATGCCGAGATAGCCAAGCGGTGTATAGCTGGCTGCTCCTCAGCATGAAGCACTTCCTTGACAGTCCACAGGCGCTCGAAGAATGGATGGACACCGCTGAGAGCTATTGGGGCAACTGCGCTGGAGTCCGTACCACCGAGCGAACTGCACATGATCCCGTGGCGAACGCAATAGTCCGCCCTGATCGCATAGACGACGATGTCCTGCGCCGCCTGAACCGCAATGCGATTGCCGATCCAGCCGAGATCCGCCGGTTTCTCGAAAACGTTCTTCGATCGAAACTCGAATTGCGGCGCGGCACGAATCGTCACGCAAAACCAGAGCGGGCACGCCTCAAGCTCGTAGGCGAGGATCGCTTAGTGCTTTCGGTCAGGACTTTGACGCGCTACCCCACCCTCAGGTCTTCCTCAGCCTTGGCGTTTCGGGATCTTCCTACATCTTCGCTTGCGATCTAGTCAGGCAAGAAGGCGGCGAACTTCAAACAACGCTTCCTTCGGTCATATACCGGACGAGCGGCGTGAAAGGCGACGTGTTCGTGCCGCGGAGGCTTCGAGACGGACAATCGGGCTGAGAATGGAGGGAGGGGAGACGGTCGCGGCGTGTGAATTAGATGGATCAGCCGATGGTCTAGGGGTCGAGGCGGAGAAGCCGGTCGATCTCGGTGAGGGAGCTCGGCTGGTCGTCGACATCAGCGGCGGGGCCGGGCCACTCCACGCGGAAGTTCGAAATCTTGCGGATGCGGCGCCCCAAGGGGGTTGGAGACGTATCGGGCTATTGCTGACGCACGGTCCCCGCGGTTCGCTCCCGCCCGTTGAGCAGAGAAAGGTGGTTGCCCCTGAGAATCGAAGTCCTCGGGGCCGTCGTGCATTTGGGTCCCGTGAGTCCCACAGTGTTGAGTACCGGAACGCACAACGGGAGCGAATCAAGGCGATAGTTGACCGTGTTGGAGTGTCCCGCAGCCCGGCGGCGGTGATTATTCCGCCGGCGTGGGGCAGAACGAAGGAATCGACGGTCGCGCTCGCGGAGACAATTCTGCAGAGCTTTGAGGAGGCCGGTGAGAGTGTCTGCGTGGTGCGATTCGATGGAGTCAGAAAGCGAGGCGAGTCTCACAATGATCGAGGCTGCTCGCCCCCCATCGGCGAAAATCGACACTACACGTTCTCGCAGGGTGTGCGCGATATCCACGCGACAATCGACTATCTAGAGCAATCCGCCTTCGCTCCATCATCGATATTTCTCGTGACCTTCAGCATCGCATCAGTAGAGGGGCGAAGGGCGGTTGCAGTCGATCGATTGGGCCGGATCGCGGGCTGGATCGCATAGTTGGCGCAGTGGACCCGCAGTCGATGATAAAGGTGGTTTCCGGCGGAGTTGACTACTTTGCGGGCGCGCTGGACGGTCTCGGGTTCGGCACCCAGTACATTCAGGGTCTGCTGTTGGACGTCGATCGAGCTACTAGGGACGCGATAGATAGCGAGATGGCGTTCCTGGATGACGCGCGCAGGGACATGGCGACTATCGATATCCCAATCACTTGGATCTATGGAACTCATGACGCTTGGACGCGGCCTGATCGAGTGAAGGACGCGATGTCTGTTGGAGACACGTCAAGGCGTAGATTGATTGAGGTCCCCACGGGCCACCAGATGCGTGCGAGTGAGGAGGCGCTTGACGCATTTGAGCTGGTTGCGGTCGAATTAGGGAGGATGGCACTGGGTAGACCCATCTCGTCGGTGCGGCCGAGCAAGGGGGTGCTTCGGAAGCGCCGTCAACGCGAGCGGAGGCGCCTTCGGGAGACCAGAGAGGACCTTCGGGAGTTCTGGCGAAGCTATCTCGTGGGTCGCGAAGGTGGCCTTGGTATAGAGCTTGTGTCGGCCACTAGTTCCTATCGTTCCCTCATGGCGGCACAGATCGCTGGGCTCAATCTCAAGAGCGGAGCGAAGGTCGTTGATCTAGGGTCCGGCGCGGGTGCTCTTCCTGTCGAGCTCATCGACTCGGGCAAGGTTGATTCGCTGCGGGTAGTCGGGGTGGATTTGGTAGTGCAGGGCTTGGCGCGCGCCCGCGATCGCATCAGGCAGATGGGATACAGAGGAACAGGTTTCGACTTTGTTGCTTCGAATCTCGACCGTGGGGCGAGGGGAGGCGCTGTTCCGCTTGCGGATGGTTGTGCAGACGCTGTGATTGCATCGTTGCTTTTGAACTACGTTGTGGATCCTGCCTTCCTTGTGTTGGAAGCCGCGCGACTGGTCAAGCCAGGTGGTCGGTTCGTCGCTTCGGGGATGCGTCCAGATGCAGATGTTTCGCGAATCTGCGTCTCAGGGGTTGATGAGCTGCGGTCTGGAGCGGCGCGCGCGATTTGGCTGGCCGAGGAGCTTGATCGTCTGGATGTACCGTTGCAGGAATTTATCAGCAACGGCGCCCGCCTCCTCGATCTCGAGGAGGCGGGCGCGTTCCATTTCTGGAGCGCAGACGAGTTTGCCGAACTGATAGACGGTCGGTTCTTTCGGGTTCTGCGAACTGAATCTGGCTATGGAGACCCGCCACAAGCGATCGTCGTAATCGCGGAGCGGATCGACGCTGATGCGGAGATGTAGAGACAATCAGTTGTAAGTGCAACCAGAGTTCGCTTCGGTGACACGTCGTTCTGCCCTCGCGTTAATCAAGGGTGGAGCGCGAGTGCGGCGCTGCTTTCAGCCTCGCGATTGAGGTGTCGGGATGCGAGGTTTGGTGCCGATCCGTCGGCGCTGGACCGAGGCGGAGCCGTCTTGTAGCGGGGCGCGGCGGTCGGCTCCGGCGACGCACTTGAAGACCTGCTGCCGGGTGTCATTCCGTCCGCTCGGGTTGGCGGCGAGCCTCGAAGTTGATGGGATCAAGCGGGTTCGCCGGTCTGCCGATGGCCAGCTCGTGGAGCCCTCTGCCGAATCGACCGTGGGGACCTTTGCGCGGTACTGGACTGAGCGCGGTCGCCAGTTGACCGTCGATCAGCTCCGGGTCACATGCATCATGTTGCTTGCCTTGCAGGTGGTCTTTAGCTGCCTCGATCGGTTTGCGTTTCCGGATCTCTTCCCGGAGTTCCTTGCGGTCCGGATGAGCGTCAATGGACTCCTCGTCCTGAGCCTGGTACGGCTACGGTTTTCGCATCCTCGCTTCTGCCAGAATGCGATCGCGTTGGCCCTGGGCGGTGAAATTCTTCTGATGATCTACGCAACCGGAGGGCCCGAGAGTGGCTACTACCCTGGGTTGATCATCTTGGCTGTAGGAATGCCCGTGATGCTGCCCTACAGACGCCGGGAAGCGCTCGCAATCACTGGCTGCTTCTTGTGCTTCTTCTTGGCCTCGCCGCTTGTCGTGACTGGCAAGTATGACATTCGCCAGTTCTACACGGCGCTTGTCTTCATTGCCTCGTCCTGTGTTGAGTGTGTCGTGTCCAGCGGGCTTCTTATGAAGGCGAGGCTGACGGACTTCCTTCAACGCGCCGAGCTCGAGGAAGCTCGCGATCGGTTGGCGGCGCTCGACGAGGCGAAAGCTCGGTTCAGCGCCAACGTGCACCACGAGCTTCGCACTCCGCTCACCCTGATCCTGGCGCCGCTGGATGCGTTGCGGTCGGGGGAGTTCGGCGAGCTGGGGCCGGTGGTGGAGAAGACGCTGCGCACCATGCACATCAACGGGCAGCGGCTGTTGAAGATGATCAACAACCTGCTGGATCTGGCCAAGGTCGAGAGCAACTCGTTCGAGATCCGGCGCCGGCCCATGCGGCTCGAGAAGATCGTGCGCGACGTGGTGGATGGGGCTTCCGAGCTGGCTCGGCGGAAGGGGCTCGAGCTTTCGTCTCGTGGTGCCTGAGGGCGATGCGGCGCTGCCCGTCATCAACGCCGACGCCGACGCGCTGGAGAAGGTGGTGATGAACCTGGTGGGCAACGCCCTGAAGTTCACCGACGAGGGCGGGCGCGTCGTCGTCTCGCTCGAGACGGGCATGCAGGTGGACGGCTTCGACGGGGTGCGGGTGCGGGTGCGCGATACGGGGGTGGGGCTCGCCCCGAGCAGCTCGATCGGGTCTTCGATCGCTTCTCCCAGGTAGACAGCTCCGCCACCCGCAGGCACGAGGGCACGGGCATCGGGCTCTCGCTGGCGCGCGAGCTGGTGGAGCTGCACGGCGGCCGCATCTGGGCCGAGAGCGAAGGCGAGGGGCAGGGCGCCACGATGAGCTTCGAGCTGCCGGTGGGCGAGGTCGATCCGGGCGTCGAAGAAGAGGTGCTGTGCGACGAAGCGGGCCGGGGCGTGAAGCTCGGGTCGTCGATGCAGGTCGTGGAGGCCGACCTGGGGCTGCACGCCGAGCCGGGCGAGGATGCGCGCTTCGCCGAGATGGAGCGCAGCGTGAAGCGCTGGGAGAGCCAGCGCCAGGAAGGTGACGCGCCGCCGGGCGAGGGGGCCCTTGCCGCCAGTGATGCCGGCCGGCCCGAGGTGCTGGTGGTGGAGGACAACCCGGACATGCGGCGAGCTGCTCCTCTTCCTGGTGGGCCGCGAGTTCCGCACGCGCTCGGCGCGCAACGGCCAGGAGGCGCTGGAGCGCGTGGCCGAGGCGGTGCCCGACCTGGTGCTGACGGACGTGATGATGCCGGAGATGTCGGGCACCGAGCTGTGCCGGGCGCTGAAGGCCAATCCCGAGACCAGCGCGGTGCCGGTGGTGCTCGTCACCTCCAAGGCCGAGGGCGAGATGAAGGTCGAGGGCCTCGAGCTCGGCGCCGACGACTACGTCACCAAGCCCTTCCATCCCCGCGAGCTGATGGCGCGGGTGCGCTCGCTGGTGACCCAGCGCTGCCTGCGCCGCGAGCTGGCGCTGCGCAACGAAGAGCTGGAGGCGGCCCTGGCCGAGCTCGAGCAGGCCCAGGTGCAGCTGGTGCAGTCCGAGCGCCTGGCGGCGGTGGGCGAGCTGGCGGCCGGCATCGCCCACGAGGTGAACAACCCCGTGAACTTCGCCCTCAACGCCGTGCGGGCCATGAAGGCCTCGGTGGGCGAGCTGCAGGAGCTGGGGCAGCGCCTCAGCGCCGTGGACTGGCAGGACGAAGCCAAGTGGCGGGGCCAGCTGCAAGAGCTGCAGCGCCTGGAGCAGGAGCTGGGGGTGGCCGAGGCCACCGAGACCCTGGGCGAGCTGGCCGGGATCATCAAGGAAGGCCTCACGCGCACCCATTCGCTGGTGGCCGACCTGCGCGACTTCGCGGCCCCCGGGGCGCGGGGCGAGTGGGCGCGGGTGGACGTCGCCAAGGGCCTGCAGTCCACCGCCCATCTGCTGAAGCACGTGCTGAAGGATCGCCAGGCCGAGCTGCAGCTGGAGCTGCCCCCGGGCCTGCCGCCGGTCCAGGGCGACCCCGGCGCCCTGAATCAGGTTTTCCTCAACCTGATCAAGAATGCAGCCGAATCACTAGCCGATCGGGGGGGTTCGGTCCGCGTGGACGCGTCCGTGCACGATGGAACCCTCCGCGTGCGCGTGCAGGACGATGGAGCAGGGATGAGTCCCGAGGTCCAGCGGCGGCTCTTCGAGCCCTTCTTCACCACGAAGGACGGCGGCCGGGGGACGGGGCTCGGCCTCTCCATCTGCAAGCAGATCGTCGAGGGGCACCGAGGCCGGCTCGAGGTGGCTTCGGTGGCGGGCGAGGGCACCACGATGACGGTGGTGCTGCCCGTCGAGCCGGACGCGCGCGGAAGCGGCGGGTGAGGGTGCGAGTGAGGCGGCAAGTGAGGGGAAGGGGAGAGCGATGCAGCCCAAGCCGGTGAGACTGATGGACCACCGCGAATTCCCCATCCTCTACGTCGACGACGAGCCCGACAACCTCCGCATCTTCGAGCTCACGTTCCGCCGCCAGTTCACGATCCTCAGCGCCCAATCGCCCGAGGAAGCCCTGCGGCTGCTGCAGGGGAACCCGGTGGCCGTCATCCTTTCCGACTACCGCATGCCGGGCATGAACGGCGTGGAGTTCCTGGCCGCGGCCCAGCGAGATCGACGACCGCTGCATCCGCATGCTCGTCACCGCCTACGGCGACGCCCAGATCCTGAGCGACGCCATCAACGACGGCCGGGTCTACCGCTACATCGCGAAGCCCTGGGAGCCCGAGGACATGCAGCTCACGCTGCGCCGGGCCATCGAGACCTACGCGATCGAGCGCGAGCGCCAGGCGCTGCTCGACGAGCTGCTGCTGCTGAACCGGCTCTCGCAATCGCTGTACCGCGAGCTCGACCTCGACCGCCTGGTGCGGCTGCGTGCTGGGCGCCGCGCACGGCGAGCTGGGCTTCGACGGCGCCATGCTGGGCCTGCTCGACCGCGACGGCGAGCACCTCACCTGGATGGGCTTCGCGCCCGAGGACGAGGTGGCCGAGCGGGTGCGGAGATGCGGATCACCGAGGAGTCGAAGCGCCGCGCTTCCTGGAGTCGCTCGCGCGAGGGCCGGGTGCAGTGGCTGAAGATGGAGGACATCGACGACCAGGAGCCGGCCGTCCGCGCGCTGGATGACCGAGGTCTCGGCCGACGAGATCATCGTGATGCCGCTGGTCGAGCAAGAAGCGGTGATCGGCTTCCTGGCGGTGGACCAGCGCAGCGGCAGCCGCCGCTTCGGCGGCCGACGAGCGCACCCTGCTCGACGGGCTGGCCTCGCAGCTGGTGGTGGCCATCGAGAACGCCCGCCTGGTCGAGAAGCTGCGCAGCACGCGCGAGCAGGTGAAGCGCGCCGATCGCCTGGGCACCCTGGGCACCCTGGCCGCCGGTCTCGCCCACGAGATCAACAACCCGCTGGTCTCGATCCACACCTTCCTCAGCCTGGCGCCCGCAGAAGCGCAACGAGGCCGACCCCGAGTTCTGGGGGCGCTACCACGAGCTGGCCTGCGCCGAGCTCGAGCGCATCCGCGGGCTGGTCTCCACGATGTCGGCCCTGGCCCGGGGCGGCATGGAAGAGCTGAAGCCCGAAGCCGTCGACCTGGGCGAGCTGGCGAGCCGGGCGGCTCTGCTGCTCGAGGCCGAGGCCAAGGAAGCCCGGGTCGAGCTGCGCGTGCACGTGAGCGACGGCGCCGTGCCCGTGCGGGCCGTCAAGGACCACATGCACCAGGTGATCATCAACCTGGCGCTGCAACGCCATCCACGCCACGCCGCCCGGCGGCCTCGTCAGCATCGATGTCATGCCCGACCGCGACCACCCGCGCGACGTCATGTGTCTCGAGGTGCACGACAACGGCTGCGGGATGACGCCAGGACGTGGCCGAGCGCATCTTCGATCCGTTCTTCACCACGAAGGATCCCGACCAGGGCACGGGCCTCGGCCTGATGATCACGCCACCAGATCGTGGCCGATCACGGCGGCGCCATCGAGGTGCGCAGCGAGCCCGGCGAGGGCTCCTCGTTCACGGTCAAGCTGCCCGTGAAGGGCGCGGCGGGCCGATGCCGGGGGTCCGTGGCGCGCTTGCTTGACGCTCGCCCGGGGATGCCCAAGAATGCGGCGCGGTCTGCGCGCGCTGACCCCGAACGGGATTCCTCGCCCAGCATGCTCTCGAAGAACACCGTGCTCCTCGCGTGGCCCTCGCGGCCTGCGCCAGCCTGCTGCGCGACGGCCTCCGCGCGGGCGGACGAGCGGGTCCGCATCGCTGCTGCTGCCCATGGTGGTGCACAGCGCCGAGAACCCGGACTACCTGCGCAGCGGCCTGGGCGACATGCTCTCCTCGCGCCTCGAGCGCGTCTCCGACTCGACGTGATTCGCGTCGACGATCCCGGACAAGGCCACCACCAACCTCGACAAGGCCCTCGAGATGGCCCGCAAGGCCCAGGCGAACTTCGTGCTCTTCGGCTCGTTCACCCGCTTCGGCACCGGCGCCAGCCTGGACGTGCAGTGCGCGGGCACGGCCGCCCAGGGCGAGGACGAGCCCCTGCGCGAGATCTTCGTCCACAGCGGCAGCATCGCCGACGTCATCCCCGACCTCGACGACCTGGTGGGCAAGGTGGCCCGCTTCATGATCCACGACTACAGCGACCGCGCGGCCGCCGAGGCCACCCCGGGCACCTACCCGAGCAGCCGCGCCCTGAAGGACCTGGAGCGCCGGGTGGACGCCCTCGAGCAGGCCCTGCGAGGCCTCTCGGACAAGGTGGGCAGCGAGGCCCCCGCCGGCCCCGCGGCCGTCGCCGGCCCCGCGCAGTAGGCCCGCCCGGCCCCCCAGGCCCCGAAACCCCGCCGCACGTCGTGCAACACCCCACCGCTGCGCTACGGTCCGCGCCCGGCCGCTCGCCCGAGCGGCCCCGCGAGTCCCGGTCGGCGGTGTAGCTCAGTCGGTTAGAGCGGCGGCTTCATAAGCCGTAGGTCGTTGGTTCAAGTCCAACCACCGCTACCACGCGGCATCCTCACGCGCCGCGAACCGGGGGAAGGCTCTCGACACGCATCACCGTGATTGCCTACCGAACGCCACGGTCATCTCGAGCTTCGGGTGCGGGATGCTCGGGTTCCGAAACTCGACGAACGGCGCCCGGTGGGTCGGTCGCCTTGCGATCCGGGCCGGAACGTGAGGTCTTCGTACACGACCTGGTGTGGGCCAGTGCTGCGTCGGCGCAGTCCCCGTAGGCCATGACGCCGGGAGGGTCGACGACCTCCGCCAGGAAGCGGCCATCCTCCTCTTGCTAGGTCTCGACGCGATCGCAGGCCTTCGTCGGCTTCTCCCCAGGTTCCCGGGGCTCGAGCGGGGTCCCGCCGAGAAGGAAGCTTGCACGCGCCCGCTCGGGAAGCTCCGGGTCTACGCGCCGTGCGACCCGGCCCGACCGGAGTCGTCGCCGCCGCCCAGCCGGTGCTTCTGCACCTTTCCCGACGCCGTCTTCGGCAGCTCCTTCTCGAAGACGAACTCGCTCGGGAGCTTGAAGCGCGCGAGGCGCTCCTTGCCCCAGGTCGCTAGCTCTTCGGCGGTGGCGGTCGGCGCCGGGCTCGAGGACGACGTGGGCGCGGCCGGTCTCGCCCCAGCGCGGGTCGGGGATGCCGACGACGGCGATCTCGCGGATGGCGGGGTGCTCGCTGTAGCTGGCCTCCACCTCGGCGGGATAGACGTTCTCGCCGCCCGAGATGAACATCTCGCGCGAGCGGCCCACCAGGGTGATGAAGCCCTCCTCGTCGCGGGTGGCCAGGTCGCCCGTGCGCAGCCAGCCGTCGCGCAGGGTTTCGGCGGTGGCCTCGGGCCGCTCCCAGTAGCCCAGCATCACGATCGGGCCGCGCACCACGATCTCGCCCTTCTCGCCGGGGACGTTCTCGCCGGAAGCGTCGCCGTGCCGGACTCCACGTCGCGCCAGTCGTCGACGGGTCCGTCGATGGTGTCGAGGGAGACGATGCGCAGCTTCGCGTGGTGGACGGGCAGGCCGACGCTGCCGGCCTTGCGCTCGGCGTCCTCGGCGGCGAGGCACGTGAGGGTCGAGCTCTCGGTCTGCCCGTAGCCCTGCACCAGCAGCAGGCCCCGGCGCTTGTAGGCGCGCACCAGCTCGGCCGGGGCCGCGGCGCCGGCGGTGAAGAGGAAGCGCAGCGAGCGCAGGTCCCAGGTGCCTTCGGGCGCGGCCTCGAGGGCGTCGAGCACGCGCTGGTACACCGTCGGGCACGGCGCCGAGATAGGTGATCTTCTCGCGCGCCACGGCGTCGAGCAGCCGCTCGGGGTCGAAGTGCGCCTGCACGACGAGGGCGGCGCCGCAGTAGAGGACGGGCAGCGACAGGATCTGCAGGCCCAGTGAATGGAAGAGCGGCGACACCACCAGCACCCGGTCGCTCGGCTGGATGCCGAAGTAGATCTCGGCGTTGCGGCTGTTGTAGAGCGCCTTGCGGTGGGGGAGCAGGGCGCCCTTCGGGTGGCCCGTGGTGCCCGAGGTGTACATCAGGATCATCGGGTCTTCGGGGCTCGCCGGGGCCACCTCGGCCAGGGGCGGATGGCCGGCGAGGGCGGCCTCGTAGTCGGTGCAGCCCGGGGCGGGGCGGCTCTCGTCGGTCACCTCGAGGCGCACGCGCGGCGCCTCCCGGGCCAGGGTGCAGGCGTGCTCGGCCAGCTCGCGGAAGTGCTCCTCGTGCACCAGCGCCGTGGGGCGCGCGTCGTCCAGCAGGAACTGGATCTCGCGGGGCGAGAGGCGCGTGTTGACGGGCAGGGCGATGGCGCCCAAGCGCGCGGCGGCGAAGACCGTCTCGAGCATGGCCGAACGGTTGCCCACCAGGATGGCGACGCGATCGCCCGCGGCGACGCCCTGGGTGTCGAGCCAGCCCGCCAGTCGGGCGATGCGGTGGTCGAGGTCGGCGTACGAGAGCCGCCGGTGGTCGTCGGCCACCGCCAGACGCTCGCCGTCGACGGCCGCCCACTTGGCGATCCAGCTGGCGGCGTTGTGGCTCGCGTCGAGCATGGGCAGGGGAATAACCGGCCGCTCCCGGCACCGCCACCCCGAGGCGGGTACCATGCGGTCGGAAGAGGCCGGAAGGTCCAGCGAGAGCCAGGCGGAGCCAGGCGACGAGAGAGACGGAGAGGAGACCACCATGAACCTGCTCGGGCAGCCGGCCTACGTCGGTCGGCACTGCGGCTCGAACGAGTACGAGGTGACGAAGGAGGTCGTCTCCTTCTACGCGGACGCCCTGGACGACCACCACCCGCTGCAGGCCGAGTACGCGCCGCCGCTCCTCTACCACTCCGAGTGCTACAAGTTCGTGGGCGAGTGGTACCTGAAGAACCTGTTCGGGAACCTGCACCTGCAGCAGGACTGGCGGCTCTTCGCGCCCATCCGGGTGGGCAGCCGCGTGCGCACCCGCTCCACCATCATCGAGCGCTACCAGAAGCGCGGCCGCGACGTCATCCTGAACGAGACCGACGTGATGGACGCCGACGATGGCCGTCTGCTGGTGCGCGGCCACACCCACCAGTCGTTCCTGCCCCCGAAGTCCGAGAAGGGCGAAGAGAAGGCCGAAGAGAAGGCCCCGGAAAGAGAGGGCTTCGTGGTGGACGAGAAGACCGCCGCCAAGAAGGCCCCGCGGCCGCCGTTCCCCACCGCCACGGGCGAAGACCTGCCGGGCACCACCACCACCATCGACGCCCGGCGCTGCTGGATGTTCTCGGGGCCCGGCCGCAACTACCACACCGACGCCGAGCAGGCGAAGAAGCTGGGCTTCCCGAACATCGTGGTGCAGGGGATGATGTCCACCTGCTTCGTCTCGCGCGTCATGCAGGACGCCTTCGGCATGGGCTGGCTGCGGGGCGGCGAGATGTCGGTGAAGTTCACCAACGTGCTGTGGGTGGACGAGACCGTGGCCACCCACGCCAAGGTGCGCGAAGAGGTGCGCGAGGGAACCCGCACCCGGGTGCACTGCGACGTGTGGGTGGACAAGGTGGGCGGCTCCGAAGCCGGTGCGAAGGTGCTCGTGGGTAGCGCCTCGGCGCTGCGCGAGTAGGGGCGGGGCGCGGTCATGCGCGAGCGGGTCGAGGCAGCGCTCGCCGGCCTGGACCTGGCGGGGCGGCGCGTGCTGGTGGCGGCTTCCGGCGGCCTCGACTCCACCGTGCTCGCCCACGTGCTGGCTTGCGCTGCGCGAGCCCCTGGGCTTCGAGCTGGCGCTGGGCCACGTGAACCACGGCCTGCGCGGCCCCGAGTCCGAGGCCGACGAGGCCTTCGTGGCCGACCTGGCGGCGAGCCTGGGCGTGCCCTTCGGCATGGAGCGCGTCGATCCGGCTTCCCTGCGCGAGGGCGAGCCCAGCCGCTCGCGTCCCACGCCCCAGGAGGCCGCCCGCCGGGTGCGCCGCGCGGCGCTCTCCCGAATTGCCGCGCGCCTGGCCTGTTATCGCATCGCCACCGGCCACCACGCCGACGACCAGGCCGAGACCGTGCTCATGCGCCTGCTGCGGGGCTGCGGGCCCGATTCCCTGGGCGGCATCGGCGAGACCTCGCCCGACGGCACGACGATCCGCCCGCTGCTCGGCGTGTCGCGCAGCGAGCTCGAGGCGTACGCGGCCCGGCACGGCCTCGCCTGGCGCGAGGATCCCTCGAATCGCGATCCCCGCTACACCCGCAGCCGCATGCGGGCCGACCTGCTGCCCGGCCTCGTGCGCGACTGGAACCCGCGGCTTCTCAGGGCCATCGGCGATCTTGCCGAAGCGCAGAGAAGGGAGACCGAATGGGTGGACGGAATGGTCCGGGCCGAGGCGGCCCGGGTCTTCACGCCTCGGGCCGACGGAGCCGTGGCCATCGCGGCGGCGGGCTGGCGCGAGCGTCCCGAGGCGCTGTCGCGGCGTCTCGTGAAGCACGCGCTGCTCGAGTGCGGGGGCGGGCGCGACCTGAGCCGCACGCACCTCATGCGCGTGCTCGGCTTCCTGAGAGGAGGGAGGACAGGAGCCCGGATCGAGTTGCCCGGCGGAATCTGCGTGTGCAGGGAATCGGCAGCGACCTTCGTCCTGCAGCGTGCATCCGACGCTTGACCCGGATCGGGTAAACCCGCGGGGAACATGCTAAGTTACTCGGTTGGCGGTATAGGCCGGTGTTTGGTGCCCTGGGGGGGCATCGTACGATCGATCGATCGACCGATCGGAAGAAGATCGAGCGAGAGACGCCGGCCGAGAGCTCGAAGGAAAACGACGGTTCGGAACCGGGAGCGCTGGCCGGTCATCCGTCACTGAACGGCTAGGCTGCTCGAACGAGCGGAATCCACCTGTGGTCGAGGTCCGGTAGTGAATCAACAGTTCTACAAGAACATGGCCCTCTGGGTCGTCATCCTCGTGATCATCCTGCTGCTGGTCACCATGCTGAAGCAGGAGGAGACCCCCGCCGCCGGACATCGCCTACAGCGACTTCATCGACCGACGTCGAGCAGGGACGCGTCCAGAGCGTGACCATCGAAGAGGGCCACATCGCGGGCGTGAAGAGCGGCGGCGAGAAGTTCAACACCTACGCGCCCGCCATCACCGAGAGCCTGCTCGAAGACCTCCGCAGCAACGACGTGAAGGTGCAGGCCAAGCCGCGGGAAGAGTCGAGCTTCTGGCGCCAGATCCTGATCATGTGGTTCCCGCTGCTGCTCTTCATCGGGCTGTGGGTCTTCTTCATCCGCCAGATGCAGTCGGGCGGCGGCAAGGCCATGAGCTTCGGCAAGTCGAAGGCGCGGCTGCTCACCGAGAACGACCACCACGTCACCTTCGAGGACGTGGCCGGCATCGAGGAGTCGAAGGTCGAGCTCGAGGAGATCATCGCCTTCCTGCGCGAGCCCAAGAAGTTCACCCGCCTGGGCGGGCGCATTCCCAAGGGCGTGCTGCTCGTCGGACCGCCCGGCACGGGCAAGACGCTGCTCGCCCGGGCCGTGGCCGGCGAGGCCGGCGTGCCCTTCTTCTCGATCTCGGGCTCCGACTTCGTCGAGATGTTCGTGGGCGTGGGCGCCTCGCGCGTGCGCGACCTCTTCCAGCAGGGCAAGAAGAACGCCCCCTGCATCATCTTCATCGACGAGATCGACGCCGTCGGGCGCCACCGCGGCGCGGGCCTCGGCGGCGGCCACGACGAGCGCGAGCAGACCCTGAACCAGCTGCTCGTCGAGATGGACGGCTTCGAGAGCAACGAGGGCGTCATCCTGATCGCGGCCACCAACCGCCCCGACGTGCTCGATCCGGCGCTGCTGCGCCCGGGCCGCTTCGACCGCCGCGTGGTGGTGCCGCGGCCCGACCTCAAGGGCCGGCTCGAGATCCTGAAGATCCACACCCGGCGCGTGCCCCTCGCGGAGGACGTCGACCTCGAGGTGCTGGCGCGCGGGCACCCCGGGCTTCGTGGGCGCCGACCTGCAGAACCTGGTGAACGAGGCGGCCCTGCTGGCGGCCCGGCGCGACGCGCCAGCGGGTCGGCGCACGCGGACTTCGAGCGCGCCAAGGACAAGGTGCTGCTCGGCGCCGAGCGCCGCAGCATGATCATGAGCGACGAGGACAAGCGCATCACCGCCTATCACGAGGCGGGCCACGCGCTGGTCGCGCTGCTCACCCCGGACCATTCGGACCCGGTCCACAAGGTGACGATCATCCCGCGCGGCATGGCCCTGGGCCTCACCCAGACCCTGCCCGTCGAGGACCGGCTCAACTACACCCAGCGAGCAGATCTACGCCGATCATCCGCTACGCGATGGGCGGCCGCGCCGCGGAGGAGATCGTCTTCGGCCACTTCTCCACCGGCGCCAGCAACGACCTCGAGCAGGCCACCGACCTGGGCCCGCCGCATGGTCTGCGAGTACGGCATGAGCGAGAGGCTCGGTCCCGTCTCCTACGGCGAGAAGGGCGGCGACGTGTTCCTGGGTCGCGACTTCGATGACCCGCCAGCGACTTCTCGCGAGAAGAAGGCCGAGGAGATCGACGACGAGGTCTACGAGATGCTGGTGCGGCAAGTACGCCGAGGCCCGGCAGCTGCTCGTGGACAACCGCGACAAGCTCGACCGGGTGGCCGAGGCGCTGCTCGAGCGGGAGACCCTCGAAGGCAAGGACCTGACGATCCTGATGCGCGGTGACGAGCTGCCGCCGCTTCCGGTCCTGGCCGAGGAGAGCCCGGCGACCAGCAAGCCCTCGAAGCCCGAGCCCCGCAAGGGGGGGCTGGGCGGTATGCCAGACCCCGAGCCCATCCCGAGCTGACGCGGAGCGGAATGAAGATCACCCCCCTGACCTTCCCGCCGGAGAGCCAAGGACGCCGATGAGAGACGAGTCGAGCTTCCCGCCGATCTTTCCGAAGGACAAGGTCACCATCCTGGGGGTGCTCAACGTGACACCGGACTCCTTCTCCGACGGCGGCCGCTTCGCGGGGGGTGGGAACGACGACGCCGTCGACCTGGCCGCGGTGGTGGCGGCCGGACGGGCGCTGCTGGAAGACGGCGCGGACTGGCTCGACGTGGGCGGCGAGTCGACCCGACCCGGCGCCCGGGACGTCCCGGTGGAGACCGAGTGCCAGCGGGTGGTGCCCGTCGTCGAGGCGCTGGTCGCCGAGCTGCGGGCGCGGGTCTCCGTCGACACCCGCAAGGCCCCGGTCGCCCGGGCGGCGCTGGCCGCGGGCGCCGGCGCGGTGAACGACGTCTCCGGCGGGGCCTTCGACCCCGAGCTGCTCGCGGTGGCCGCCGACGCGGACGCCTATCTCATCCTGGGCCACATGCGCGGCACCCCGGCCACCATGCAGCAGTCGCCGCGCTTCGACGACGTGCTGCGCGAGGTGGCCGGCGAGCTCGAGGCCTCGCTCCAGCGCGCGCCGGCACGCCGGGGTGCAGGAAGACCGGCTCGCCATCGACCCGGGCATCGGCTTCGGCAAGGGCCTGCACGACAACCTCGAGCTGATCGCCCACGCCGGCTGGCTGCGCGAGCGGCTGGGGTGCCCGGTGCTCGTGGGGCCGTCCCGCAAGTCCTTCCTCGGCGCCCTCACCGGCGATCCGTTGGGCGAGCGCGAGACGGCCACCCAGGCCGCCTGCGCGGTGGCCGCCTTCGCGGGGGCCGACGCCGTCCGCGTCCACGAGCCGGGGCCGGTGCGCCGCGCCGTGGCCGTGGGACGCGCGCTGCGCGACGCCCGCCGGAAGGAGCTGTCGTGATCGAGTATCTCTGGCAGTTCGCCAGCGAGCTGTGGTTGATCTTCGAGCAGAACTTCGATCCGATCTGGGACTCGATCGACATCCTGGTCGTGACCCTGGGCATCTACTGGCTGCTGCTGCTCATCCGCGGCACCCGGGCGGTGCAGATCCTGGTCGGCCTGCTCGTGCTCTTCGCCCTGAGCCTGGCCTCCGAGGCCTTCGACTTCTCCACCCTGGGCCTGGTGCTGCAGAACTTCCTGGGCTCGGCGGTCGTCATCATGGTGATCCTGTTCCAGCAGGACATCCGGCGGGCCCTGGCCCGGGTGGGGCGCGGCTTCTTCCCGAACTTCTCCGCCCAGGAGGAGACGCAGATCGTCGAAGAGGTGGTGCGCGCCGCCCAGATCCTGTCCCAGAAGCGGGTGGGCGCCCTCATCGTGCTGGAGCGCGAGACGGGCCTCGACGACCAGATCGAGGCCGGCCAGACCATCGACGCGATCGTCTCGAAGGAGCTGCTGACGTCCATCTTCCTGCCGTACTCGCCGCTGCACGACGGCGCCGTCATCATCCAGGACGGCCGCATCACGGCGGTGGGCTGCATCCTGCCGCTCACGCTGCGCAGCGACCTGCCCGAAGGCGTCGGCACCCGCCACCGGGCCGCGGTGGGCATCACCGAGGAGACCGACGCCGTGGTGGTGGTGGTCTCCGAGGAGACGGCCAGCATCTCGGTGGTGATGGCCGGCGAGATGATGCACGGCCTCGACGCCCCGCGGCTGCGCGTGGTACTGCGCGAGGTGCTCACGGGCGAGCGGCGCGAGCTGCCGCCGGTCTCCGAGGTCGGCGTCCCCCTCGAGGTGGCCGAGGGCGGCGAGAGCGCCATCAAGGCACGCTGATGGCCAAGTCCCGTCGATCCAACTTCCGTCCCGGTCTGATGCTGCTCGCGCTGGTCGATCGCGGTGTTCCTGTGGGCCGTCGCCCAGGGTTCGACCGATATCCGCTACTCGTTCGACATCCCGGTGGAGATCCACGGCGTGGACGAGTCCCTGGTGGTCACCGACCAGAGCGCCTCCGAGGTGAACGTGGGCGTGCAGGGCAGCCGCGCGGCCCTGCGCAACCTCGACGACAAGCGCATGAAGTACGAGATCGACGTCTCGAACGTGAAGCCCGGGGTGGCCGAGTTCGAGGTCGACCTGGCGGGCATCGAGCTGCCTCGGCGGGCCCGCTTCGTCAGCCACTCGCCCAGCCGCATCCAGATCCGCCTCGAACGCAAGGGCCGCAAGGAGGTGTCGGTGAAGCCCGACATCCAGGGCAGCCCCGCCGAGGGCTTCGCGCTGACCGAGGTGCGGGTGGTGCCCGACCGGGTGTGGCTGGCCGGCGCCCGCAGCCACGTGATGCGGGTGGCCGAGGTGCAGACCGAGCCCATCGACGTCTCCGGACCTGCGGGACAGCAAGGAGGTGCAGGCCCGGCTCGTCCTGGGGAGCGGAACCGTCTGGCCGGAGAGCAAGGACCCGGTCAAGGTGCAGATCGTCGTGGAGCCGGTCCAGGCCCCCCAAGCGCAGTCCCTGGAAGAACTCGGTGGAGTTCCGCCGAGAACCGCCGATGAGCGAAGCAAGCCACGAAACGACCGGGAGCGAACCCAGGGATGAGCGACAAGCGGAAGCTGTTCGGTACCGACGGCGTGCGGGGGACCGCCAACCTCCACCCCATGACGGCGTCCATGGCGCTGCGCCTGGGGCAGGCCGCCGCCTACGTGTTCCGGGGGCGGCGCGACGGCGGGCGGCGCATCCTCATCGGCAAGGACACCCGGCTGTCGGGCTACATGTTCGAGGACGCCCTGGCCGCGGGCATCAGCTCGATGGGCGGCAGCGTCATGCAGGTGGGCCCGATGCCCACCCCGGCGC
Organism: uncultured delta proteobacterium; assembly: GCA_963822965.1. Lineage (GTDB taxonomy): Bacteria > Myxococcota_A > UBA9160 > UBA9160 > UBA4427 > JAJDAN01. The sequence goes on along the minus strand of CAWGJT010000010.1, from coordinate 1,139,420 downwards.
TGGCCTTCCTCACCGTCGACATGCGCTGCGACGCCGGCGTGATGATCACGGCCAGCCACAATCCCTACCAGGACAACGGCATCAAGTTCTTCGGCAGCGACGGCTTCAAGCTCGACGACGCCATCGAGCACCGCATCGAGGAGCTCGTCCTCTCCGACGAGGTCGTCGAGCTTCCTGGCGCCCCCGGACGAGGTCGGCCCGGCCCGCCGGATCGATGACGCGGCGGGGCGCTACGTCGTCTTCCTCAAGAACACCTTCCCGAAGGAGCACTCCCTCGACGGCCTGCGCATGGTGCTCGATTGCGCGAACGGCGCCGGCTACAAGGTGGGCCCGCTGGTGCTGCGCGAGCTGGGCGCCGAGGTGTTCGCCCTGGGCGTCGAGCCGAACGGCCGCAACATCAACCTCGACTGCGGCTCGCTGCACCCCGAGAAGACGGCGGCGAAGGTGCGCGAGCTGCGGGCCGACGTGGGCGTGGCGGTGGACGGCGACGCCGACCGCGTGGTGCTGGTCGACGAGAAGGGCGAGATCCTGGACGGCGACGTCGCTGATGGCGCTCTGCGCCCGGGACATGCTCGAGCGCGAGCGCCTACGAGGCGGCGGCGTGGTGGCCACGGTGATGAGCAACCTGGGCCTCGAGCGCGCCCTGGACGCGCTGGGCCTCGACCTGGTGCGCACCCAGGTGGGCGACCGCTACGTGGTGGACGCCATGCGCGCCGGCGGATACAACCTGGGCGGCGAGCAGTCCGGCCACGTCGTGTTCCTGGACCAGACCACCACCGGCGACGGGCTGATGTGCGCCCTGCAGGTGCTGGGCGCGATGGTGCGCAAGCAGCGTCCGCTCTCGGAGCTGACGGCGGGCTTCGAGCGCTTTCCCCAGGTGATGAAGAACGTTCCCGTGGCGCGGCGGGTTCCGCTGGAGAGCCTTCCCACGCTGCAGAGCGCCATCCGCAAGGTGGAGGACGAGCTGCGGGACCGCGGCCGGGTGCTGATCCGCTTCAGCGGCACCGAGCTGAAGGCCCGCGTGATGGTCGAAGGCGAGTCGGAGTCGCGGGTGCGGGAGCTGGCCGAGGACCTGGCCGACGAGCTCAAGCGCGCCCTGGCGGCGGGAGCCTGACGGATGCGCAAGCTGAGCCTGTGTCTCGACTGCCTGCCCGCCCTGCGCGAGATCTCGGGCGGCACCCATCTGGATCTGGCCGCTGCCACCAGCCTGGCCGAGCTGGCCGGCGTGGATGCCATCCGGCTCGGCATCAACGAGGATCTGCGTCCCGTGGCCGAGGTGGACGTGCAGTGGCTGCGCCGGTCGGCGCGGCTCTTCGAGCTGCGCATGTCCGTGAGCCAGAGCCTGCTGAAGGTGGCCCTCGAGACCCGGCCCGACATGGTGCTGCTGGCCGGCGACACCTTCGAGGGCACCCTGGCCTCGCGGCCCGTCGAGCTGCGCTCCCAGAGCTCGGCGCTGGCGCCCATCGTGCGCTCGCTCGAGGAGGCCGGCATCGAGGTGGCCATGCTGGTGACGCCGGCGCTCGAGTCGGTGAAGGCGGCGCACGGGCTCGGGGTGCACCGGGTGGAGCTCTTCACCGGGGCGACGGTCGACCTGCCGCCCGTCGAGCGGCGCGGCTCGGCTCGAGGCCCTGGCAGACGCCGCGCGCCTGGCCGCCAAGCTGCGCATGGTGGTGGGCGTGGGAGGTGGTCTCGACTACCGCTCGGTCTCCGAGGCGCTGCCCGTGGCGCCCTCGGCCGATCGCATCTCCGTGGGTCGGGCGCTGCTCGCGCGCGCCCTGCTGGTGGGGATGGATCGCGCCGTGCGGGACTTCGTCGCGCTCATCCGGTAAGGGTTCCCCGCTTCGGGTCGCCCGCGCGAGAGGCCGCAGCCGACCCCTCGGAGGCGCCGTGATCGTCGGATTCGGGATCGAGTGGCTGGACGTGCCCCGCTTCGAGGCCGTCGAGGCGCGCTTCGGCGAGCGTCTCCAGCGCCGTCTCTTCACGCCGGGCGAGCGCGCGTTCGCGGCCCGCAAGGCGCGGGGGCACGAGAGCCTGGCGGTGCGGCTCGCCGCCAAGATCGCCGCCCGGCGCGCCCTGGGAATGCCGGCCGCCCGCTGGCAAGAGCTCGAGGTGTGTCGCGCGCCGGGCCGGGCGCCCGAGATGCGCTTCCACGGCGCGGCGGCCGCCGCCGCCGGGCGCCTGGGCGTGACCCACGTCGCCCTCACCCTCACCCACGACGCCGCCGCCTGCCTGAGCCAGGTGGTGCTCGAGCGCCGGGAGGAGCCTTCATGATCGGACGGGGCGTGTGGCCTCTCGCCGACGCCGCGGGCATGCGCGCGCTGGATCGCCACACGATCGACGTGCTGGAGATTCCGGGCGAGATCCTGATGGAGAGCGCCGGGCGGGCCGTGGCGGACGCCGTGCTGCGCGTGCTGCCCCGCACCGGGTCGCGCACGGTGGCCGTCCTGTGCGGCGCCGGCAACAACGGCGGCGACGGCTTCGTGGTGGCCCGGCACCTGCACCTGCTGGGCCTGGACGTGGAGGTCATCCTGGTGGGCGACGCCTCGCGGCTCACGGGCGACGCCGCCGCCAACCACGCGCGTGCGCGCCGGCTGGGCGTGCCCTTCGCGGGCGGAGACTGGCGGCTGCCCGAACGCGGTGTGGTGGTGGACGCCCTCTTCGGAACCGGCCTCAGCCGGGCGGTGGAGGGCGAGCCCGCCAGCGCCATCGCCCATGTGAACGCCGCCCGGGACGTCGGGCGAAACGGACTCGCAGTGGTGTCCGTGGACATGCCCTCGGGCCTGTCCGCCGACACGGGTCAGGTGCTGGGGGTGGCGGTGCGGGCCGACGTCACCGTCACCATCGGGCTGCCGAAGCTCGGCCTGGCTCTCGAGCCCGGGCGGTCGCTGGCGGGCCGGGTGGAGGTGGCGCGCATCGGCATCGACGACGATGCGCCCGGCACCGTGATGCACGCCGAGCTGTGGACGGCGTCCGGCGCGGCCCGGCACCTGCCGGCTCGTCCCGCCGACGGCCACAAGGGCACCTTCGGCCACGTGCTGCTGGTGGCGGGCGGCGAGGGGAAGACGGGCGCGGCCGCGCTCGCCGCCCAGGGCGCCCAGCGCGGCGGCGCCGGCCTCGTCACCATCGCCTGTCCGGCCGGCTTGAACGACATCCTCGAGGTGAAGTGCACCGAGGCGATGACGGTGCCCGTGGCCGACACCGCGGAGCGCAGCCTCGCCAGCGCGGCCGAGGACGCCATCCTGGCGCTGGCCGCCGAGCGCGACGTGGTGGGGCTCGGGCCCGGGGTGGGACGCAGCCACGAGACGGGCGCCCTGGTCCGCAGCCTGGCGAAGCGCATCGAGTCGCCCCTGGTGGTGGACGCCGACGGCCTGTTCGCTCTGAAGGACGAGCTGGGCGCCCTGCGCGGCCGGGAGGCGGCGACGATCCTGACTCCCCACCCGGGCGAGGCAGCCTGGCTGCTGGGCAGCTCGGCCGCGGAGGTGAATCGCGATCGCCCGGCGGCGGCTCGCGCCCTGGCCGAGACCACCGGCGCGGTGGTGGTGTTGAAGGGCGCGGCCACGGTGACGGCGAGCCCCCAGGGCCGGCTGATCGTGAATCCGACGGGCGGCCCGGTGCTGGCCGCCGGAGGCACGGGAGACGTGCTGCTCGGGCTGGTGGCGAGCCTGCTGGGGCAGGGCCTGCCGGCGCTCGAGGCGGCCGCGCTGGCCGCCTGGCTGCACGGAGACGCCGCCGATCGGCTCGGCCGCGAGCGCGGCACGGCGGGCATCGTGGCCGGCGAGGTGGCCTTGCGTCTGCCGGACGCGATCGAGGCGTTGCGGCGGCTGCTGCGCTCGAGCGAGACGGCGAACGCCGCCCTCGCCACAGTCGAGGCCGGGGTCGGGGTTGCAGTTCCGCTGCTCGAGCCCTGAGGCCACGGCGGCGGCGGCCCGGCTGCTGGCGGCGGCCATCGGCGACGAGGGGCTCGTGCTGAGCCTCGTGGGCCCGCTCGGCGCCGGCAAGACCGCCTTCGTGAAGGGGCTGGCGAGTGGCCTCGGAATCGCGCCGGCCAGCGTCTCGAGCCCCACCTTCGTCATCGTGAACCAGTACGGGGGCGGCCGGCGGGCGCTGGCGCACGTCGACCTCTATCGTCTCGCAACGTCGCGCGAGCTCGAAGACACGGGCTTTCTCGATCTGCTCGAGCCCGGGGCGGTGGTGGCGGTGGAGTGGGGCGATCGGCTTCCCGACGCCCTGCCGGCCGATCGTCTCGAGCTGCACATCGAGCGCGACGCGAGCCGCGAGCGCTCGCGAAGCTTCACCGCGAGCGCTACAGGAAGGAGCGCCCGGCGGGTGCTCGAAGCCTGGGAGCGGGAGCTGCGCACGGCCCGTCACGGAGCCGGGTCGGAGTGCCTGCTCGCGGGCCTGGAAGGTGTGGAGATCGGCTGACCCATGGCCCTGGTCGTACAGAAGTTCGGCGGCACCAGCGTCGGCACCCCCGAGCGCATCCGGAACGTCGCCCGGCGGGTGGTGGAGACGGCGCGTGCGGGCAGCCAGGTGGTGGTGTGCGTCTCGGCGATGGCCGGCGAGACCGACAGCCTGGTGACCCTGGCCCAGGACCTCGGCGAGGGCGAGCCCGAGCCCGCGCGAGTTCGACGTGCTGCTCGCCACCGGCGAGCAGAAGACGATCGCACTGCTCGCCATGGCGATCCACCGGCTGGGCCACGAAGCCCGATCGCTCACGGGCTGGCAGATGGGCATGCACACCGACGCGGACCACAGCCGCGCGCGCATCCGCGAGATCGACTGCCACCGCCTGCGCGAGATCCTGGATTCGGGGGCGGTGGCGGTGATCGCCGGCTTCCAGGGCGTCGACGACGGCGGCAACATCACCACCCTCGGCCGCGGCGGCTCGGACACCTCGGCGGTGGCGGTGGCCTGCGCGCTGCACGCCGACGTCTGCGAGATCTACACCGACGTGGACGGCGTCTACACCACCGATCCGCGCATCGTGCCGGGCGCGCGCAAGCTGGATCGCGTCTCCTTCGACGAGATGCTCGAGATGGCGAGCCTCGGCGCCAAGGTGCTGCAGGTCCGCTCGGTCAAGTTCGCCAAGCGGTACGGCGTACCCATCCACGTACGCTCGAGCTTCCACGGCGGGGAGGGCACCTGGGTGACGCGGGAAGAGGACGTGATGGAACGGCTGGTGGTCTCCGGGGTCACCTACAACCGCAACGAGGCGAAGATCACGCCTGCGCGCCGTGAAGGACCAGCCGGGCGTCGCGGCCCGCATCTTCACGCCGCTCTCCGCGGCGGGCATCGTGGTGGACATGATCGTCCAGAACCTGTCGAGCGACGGCAGCACGGACATGACCTTCACCGTGCCGAAGGGCGACTACCCGCAGGCCCTGAAGGTGGCTCGTGAGGCGGCGAACGAGCTCGGCGCCGAGTTCGAGGCGCGACGAGAGCATCGCGAAGGTGTCGATCGTGGGTCTCGGCATGAAGGACCACGCGGGCGTCGCCACGAAGATGTTCGACGTGCTCGGCCGAGGAAGGCATCAACATCCAGATGATCTCCACCAGCGAGATCAAGATCTCGGTGGTCATCCAGGAGAAGTACACGGAGCTCGCGGTGCGGGCCCTGCACGCCGCCTTCATCGACGAGGGCGCCACGGAGCCCGTCGTCGAGTCCTGATCCGCCCCCGCGGTCCCGCGCGAGGAAACATGGCAAGGCCCTCGTGTCGCGTGCCGCCGGCTTCGACGCGCCGGCAGGATCTCGATCGGGCCGCCGCCTGGGCGGCGATCGCGCTGGTGGCGCTCGGCTGGCTCGTCGTCCTGCGGCCGCCCGCGGTGGCGCCGGTCCCGCATTGTCCGCTGCCGCGTGAGCGCCCGGCAGGGGACGGGCGCGGTCCGGAGGTGAGCTGCCACGGCGGGCCGGGTGCGGGTGCACCGCTGCAGGGGCCGACGCGGCTGCTCTTCGGCATGCCGCTGGATCTCGCCCGGGCGCCCGCGGCCAGTCTCGAGGTGCTGCCGGGCATCGGCCCGGCGCGAGCCACCGCCATCGTGGACGAGCGCGAGCGGCACGCCTTCGAGCGCGTCGACGACCTGCGACGGGTCCGCGGCATCGGCCCCCGCACCCTGGAGGGCCTCGCCGGCTGGGTCGAGGTGACACGGCCACGCGATTCGGGCCGGGCGGCGGTCGCGCCGGCCCGGTAGCCTCGCGTCCGTGGCCACCTCGCCCGTCGAGCAGATCCAGCGCGCACGCCGCTTCCTCGTCGAGGAGCTCTGGCGCGCGGATGCGCACTACACCGGGTTGATGGGCTGGCTGGTGCGTTCGCTGCAGCTCGCGAGCCTGATCGTGCGAGGCTTCCTGAAGGACCGCCTGCTGCTGCAGGCGAGCGCCCTCACCTATATGACCTCGCTGGCCATCGTGCCGGTGCTGGTGGTGCTCCTCTCCATCATCAAGTGGCTCGGGCTCAGCCGCAATCTCGTGGTGGTGGGGGTCAACCAGTTCCTGGCCGGAAGTCCCGAGGCCGTCGACCGCATCATGCAGTTCGTCGAGGGCGCGGACGTGGGCGCCCTGGGCTCGGCGGGCGGTGCGGTCTTCTTCGTGACGACGGTCCTCTCCCTGCGCCAGATCGAGGAGACCTTCAACGAGATCTGGGGCGTCGTGCGGGCCCGCAGCTTCGTGCGGCGCTTCACCAACTACCTGGCGCTGCTGGTGACCGTGCCGCTGGTGGTGGGCTCGATGGTCTCCCTGGCCCCGAATTCCGAGGAGCTCGCGAACACCGGCCTGGCCGACCTGGCGCCGGCCATCCAGGCGGCGCGCACCGTACTGGTGGGTGTGGGTCCCGTCCTCTTCCTCTTCGTCTCCTTCATGCTCGCCTACGCGCTGCTGCCCAACACCCGGGTGAAGGTGCTCTCGGCCGCGCTCGGCGCCGCCGTGGCGTCGCTGCTCTTCAGCGTCGCGCAGTACTTCTACGTGACCTTCAGCGTGGGCGCCGCGCGCTACAACGCCCTCTTCGGCGGCTTCGCGGTGCTGCCCCTGCTGCTCGTGTGGATCTACCTGTCCTGGGCCATCGTGCTCCTCGGGGCCGAGATCGCGAACGCGCACCAGAGCTTCGCGCGCCTGCGCCGGGAGGCGCGCGACCAGGACATGGAGCCCGCAGAGCGCGAGGCGGTGGGCATGCGGGTAGCACTCGAGGTGGCCCGGGTGTTCCGCGACCGCTGGGCGCCCCAGAGTGCGGAGCGCCTGGCGGTGCGGCTCGGCTGCTCGCTGCGGATCGTGAGCGAGCTGCTCGTGCGCTTCGAGCAGGCTGGCATCGTGACGGCGACCATGGTCGGCGACACGGAGACGGGATTCCAGCTCGGCCGACCCGCCGAGGGCATCCGCGTGGGCGAGGTGCTGGCGGCCATCCGGGGACGGCGGTCCGAGATGCCGACCCAGGCGGAGGGCGATGCCGCCGTCGAGGCTTCCGCGGGCGAGGCCCAGCGCGTGCTCGCGGAGGTGGAGGCGGCGGTCGAGCCGTTGCGGGAGCGCAGCCTGGCCGACCTGCTGGAGCACGTGGCGCCGCAGCCCGCCGCGACCGCCTGACACGCGCCGCCCGGGAATCCGCCGGGACCGCAGCTAGACTCGGCGAGGATGCGCATCTACCTCGACCACAACGCCACGACCCCCCTGCGGGAGGAGGTCGTCGAGGCGATGATCCCCGTGCTGCGCGAGGGCTTCGGCAATCCCTCGAGCACCCACGCCGAGGGCGCGGCGGCGCGCCGGCTGGTGGAGCGCGCGCGCGAGCAGGTAGCCGAGGCCCTGGGTGCGCGGCCCGACGAGGTCTTCTTCACGGCCGGCGCCACCGAGTCGAACAACGCGGTGCTCTCGGGCGTGGTGCGCCGGGCGCTGGCCGACCGGGGGTCGTGCCGGCTGGTGGTGAGCACCGTCGAGCATCCCTCGGTGCTCGAGCCCTGCCAGCTGCTGGAAGGCGAGCGGGTCGGCGTGACCCGGCTGCCCGTGGACGACGAGGGCGTCGTCGACCGCGATGCCTTCGACAAGGCGGTCGCCGACCCGGACGCCGCGCTGGCCGCGATCATCTGGGCCAACAACGAGACGGGCGTCCTGCAGCCGGTGGCGGAGCTGGCCGAGACGGCGGCCGAGCGCGGGGTGCCCCTGCACCTGGACGCCACCCAGGCCCTGGGCAAGATCCCCGTCGACCTGTCGCGGGTTCCGGCCGTCTTCCTGTCCTGCTCGGCCCACAAGCTGAACGGACCCAAGGGCGTGGGCGCGCTCGTGGTGCGCCGGGGACGCGAGGTTCCGCCCCTGCTGGCGGGCGGACCCCAGGAGAAGCGGCAGCGGGGTGGCACCGAGAACGTGGCCAGCATCGTGGGCTTCGGCGTGGCCTGCGCGCTGGCCCGGGCCGAGGGCGCCGAGCGCGCCCGCCGCTACGAGTCGCTGCGGGACCGGCTGTGGGAAGGTGTCCGCGCCCGCATCCCGGACGTGCGCTGGAACGGCGCGCCGGCGCCGGTGCTGCCCAACACCCTGAACCTCGAGGTCGTGGGCGCGCCCGGCGAGGTGCTGCTGCAGGCCCTCGACCTGGAAGGGGTGGCGGCCTCGGCCGGTGCCGCCTGTCATTCGGGCTCGATCACACCGTCCCACGTGCTGTCGGCCATGGGACGCACCCCAGAGCAGGCGCGCAGCTCCCTGCGCCTCAGCGTCGGACACGGCGTCGACGCGGCGCAGATCGATCGGGTGGTGGCTCTGCTGTGCGAGCTCGTGCCGCGGGCGCGACGGGCGGCGGCGCCGTGAACGCGCCCGGAGCGGGCGAGCGCGTGGTGATCGCCATGTCGGGCGGAGTCGACTCGTCTCTCGCGGCGGCGCTCGTCGTGGAGCAGGGCTGCGAGGCCATCGGGGTGACGATGCAGCTCGCCGGCTCGTCCTCGCGCTGCTGCTCGCTGGCCGATGCCGACGACGCCCGCCGCGTGGCCGACGCCCTGGGCGTCCGCTTCTTCGTGGCCAACTACGCGGACGCCTTCCGCAAGGAGGTGATCGAGACCTTCGCGGACGACTACCTGCAGGGCCGCACGCCGATTCCCTGCGTGGCGTGCAACAAGCGCTTCAAGTTCGACCACCTGCTCGAGCGCGCACGGGTATTCGGCGCCGATCGCGTGGCGACGGGCCACTACGCGCGCATCGATCGCGACCCGGCGGACCGGCCGGCTCCGGCTGCGACGCGCCCGGGACGCCGCCAAGGACCAGAGCTACTTCCTCTTCCAGCTCGACCAGGCGCAGCTCGCGAGCGCCTGGTTCCCGCTGGGCGAGATGACCAAGGACGAGGTGCGCGAGCGCGCGCGCTGCCTGGGGCTCGCCACCGCCGACAAGCCCGAGAGCCAGGAGATCTGCTTCGTGCCGGAGGGGCGCTACGCGGACGTGGTGGAGGCGATCCGGCCCGACGCCCGCGATCGAGGCGGTGAGATCGTCGACGACGCCGGTCGCTTGCTCGGGCGGCATCCGGGCGTGCACCACTTCACCGTGGGCCAGCGGCACGGGCTCGGAATCTCCGTGGGACGCAAGCTCTACGTGAGCCACATCGACGCAGGGAGCCGGCGCGTCACCGTGAGCGACGCCGCCGGGCTCGAGACGCGCGAAGCCCGCATCGACGCCGTGCACTGGGTGGCGGGGGAGGCGCCGGCCGGCCCGGTGCGTGCTCGGGTGCAGGTGCGCCACCGGCATGCGCCCGCGCCCGCGGAGGTGGCGCCGGACGGCGACCGGAGCGCCCGCGTGTGCTTCGACGAGCCGGTGCGGGCGGTGGCGCCGGGGCAGGCCGCGGTCTTCTACGACGCCGGCGACCCGGACGTCGTGCTGGGCGGCGGCTGGATCGCCGGCGCCCCGCGCCGCGCCCAGGTGGGCGCCGCTTGAGCGGCGAAGGCGATTCGGGCGAGCCGGCGCTCGACGTCCTCGAGCAGACGCTCGACTACGCGTTCCGCGACCGCTCCCGGCTCGAGCAGGCGCTCACGCACTCGTCGTTCGCCAACGAGAACGAGGGCGCGAGCCACAACGAGCGGCTCGAGTTCCTGGGTGACTCGGTGATCGGGATGGTCGCCGCGGGGCTGCTCTACCGCGCGCACCCCGGGTGGCGCGAGGGCGAGCTCACCCGGGCCCTGCACCGCCTGGTGGACCGCCGCGGCCTCGCTCGGCTCGCCCGGCAGCTCGGGCTGGGCGAGCACCTGCGGCTGGGGCGCACGGAAGTGCGCTCCGCAGGACGGGAGAAGGACACGATCCTCGCCGATGCCATGGAGGCCGTGGTCGGCGCCCTCTACCTGGACGGCGGCGTCGAGCCGGTGGAACGCTTCGTGGCGCGGGTCTTCGCCGACGCTTTCGCCGCCGAGGCGCCGCGGGTCGACCTCGACCCCAAGACCCGCTTCCAGGAGTGGGTGATGGAGACCTTCGGGGTGTTCCCGAGCTATCGCACGGCGGGCGACACCGGCGTCGAGGGCGACGACGAGCGCTTCACCGCGGAGCTTCTCATCGCCGACCAGCCCGTGGCCCGGGGCACCGCCCGCAGCAAGCGCGAGGCCGAACGCCGTGCCGCCCGCGAGGCTCACGCCCGACGCGAAGGCCTCGACCTCGACGCGCTGGCCGCCGCCGTGGTGCGGCAGGAGGGCGAGCAGGAGAGCGAGGAGGGAGCCGCGGGAGACGAAGCGGCCGCAAGCCCGCCGCCGGGCGCCGGCGACGACGAGAAGAGCGCACGTGGCTGAGCACCGCGCGGGCTTCGTGGCCCTTCTCGGCGCGCCCAACGCGGGCAAGTCCACCCTGCTGAACCGGCTGTTGGGCGAGAAGCTCGCGATCGTCACCGCGAAGCCCCAGACGACCCGCAGCCGCATTCTGGGCATCCTGAGTCGGCCCGAGGCGCAGCTGCTGCTGCTGGACACCCCCGGGCTCCACGAGGGCGGGAAGCCCCTGAACGTGGCGCTCAACGAGGCGGTGTCCGAGGCGCTAGCGGGCTGCGAGGTGGCCCTGCTGCTGGTGGACCGACGCAGCGGCTGGGGTCCCGTGCAGCAGCAGCTCTTCGAGGCCGCGCAGCAGGCGGGCCGCCCGGTGATCGTGGTGGGGACGAAGGCCGACCTGTCGCGCCGGCCGGACGTGGCGTGGCCGCCTCTCGAGGCGGCCACGGCCCACGCGGTGATGGACGTCTCCGCGCGGACGGGGCAGGGCGTGGAGGAGCTGGTGGCATGCGTGGTGGCCTGCCTGCCCGAGTCGCCGCCCCTCTACCCCGAGGACGAGCTCACGGATCGTCCCGTGCGCTTCCTGGTCGCGGAAGAGATCCGCCAGGCGGCGACCGAGAGCCTGGGGCAGGAGCTGCCCTACGAGATCGCCGTGGAGGTCACGTCCTTCGACGAGAGCCGGCCGGATCTCGTCCACATCCGGGCCAACCTGCTGGTGGCACGGAACTCCCAGAAGCGGATCGTCGTGGGCCGGGGCGGGGCCATGGTGAAGCGCATCGGCACCCGGGCGCGGCCCCCCATCGAGCGGCTCGTCGGGAAGCAGGTGCACCTCGAGCTGTTCGTGAAGGTGGACCCGAAGTGGCTGAAGAGCCCGAAGCGGATCGAGGCGCTGGGCTATCACTAGCCGAGATCAGCGGCGCACCCGACGCGCGCCGGAAGCAACCGGGGAGGTCAGCCCATGTCGAGCGCGACGCCCGCCGTCACGATCCACGAGGTGGGACCCCGGGACGGCCTGCAGAACGAGACGCAGGTGCTGCCCCTGGCCGTGAAGCTCGAGCTCGTGGAGCGCCTGGTCGCCGCGGGGCTGCGATCCCTGGAGGTGGCGTCCTTCGTCTCGCCCCAGTGGATTCCCCAGCTGGCCGACAGCGACGAGCTGGCCGGCCGGCTGCCGGCATTTCCCGGCGTGCACTATCGCGGCCTGGTGCCGAACCTGCAGGGCTACGAACGCTTCCGTCGCGCGGGGGGCATCGAACGCGCCGCGGTCTTCATCTCCGCCAGCGAGACCCACAACCGCAAGAACGTGAACCGCTCGGTGGCCGAGCATCTGGCGCGGCTGGCCCCGGTGCTCGAACAGGCGCGGGCCGACGGCGTCCCGATCCGCGCCTACGTGTCGACGGCCTTCGGATGTCCCGACGAGGGACCGGTGGCCGTCGAAGCGGTGGTGCGGCTCACGCGCGACCTGGTGGCGATGGGTGCCGAGGACATCTCCCTGGGCGACACCATCGGCGTGGGGGTCCCCGGCCAGGTTCGCGAGCTCGTCGACGCCGTGGGGGCGGTGGTTCCCCTGTCCCACGTCGCGCTCCACTTCCACGACACCTACGGGCGCGGCATCGTGAACGTGCAGGCCGGCTACGAGGCGGGCGTGCGCGATTTCGACGCCTCGCTGGGCGGGCTCGGGGGCTGTCCCTACGCGCCCGGTGCGGCGGGCAACGTGGCCACCGAGGACGTGGTGGACCTGTTCGAGCGCTCCGGCATCTCCACCGGGATCGACCTGCAGCGCCTCGTCGAAACCACCCGCTGGCTCGAGGAGGACGTCCTGAAGCGCCCTCTCACGAGCCGCGTGTACCGGGCCGAGCGAGGCGTGCGCGAACGGGCGCGCCGCCGCGACGGCGCTCCGTCCGGAGAGCAACCCCAGGCACCGTCCACGACGCCGTCCACGAGAGGGAAGCAGCAGTGAAGCGAGGCGAAGAGGTTCGAGAGAAGCTCGACAAGATCCGCGCCGGCGGCGGGGAGAAGTACCACGCCAAGGCTCGGGAGGAGGGCAAGCTCTTCTGTCGCGACCGGCTCGACCGGCTGCTCGATCCCGGCTCCTTCGTCGAGGACGGCGTCTTCGCGAACAGCCTGGCGGGCGACCTGCCGGCGGACGGCGTGGTCACGGGCACCGGCCGCGTCGCCGGCCGCGACGTGTGCGTGATGGCCAACGACTCGACGGTGAAGGCGGGCTCGTGGGGCGCGCGCACCGTCGAGAAGATCCTGCGCGTGCAGGAGCGCGCGCAGCGCCTACGGGTTCCGATCGTCTACCTGGTGGACTCCGCGGGAGCCCGCATCACCGACCAGATCCAGCTCTTTCCGGGCCGGCGGGGCGCCGGTCGCATCTTCCACAACCAGGTGCGCATGTCGGGCATGGTGCCCCAGGTGTGCCTGCTCTTCGGACCGTCGGCGGCCGGCGGAGCCTACATCCCGGCCTTCTGCGACGTGGTGTTCATGGTCGAGGGCAACGCCAGCATGTACCTCGGGTCGCCTCGCATGGCCGAGATGGTGATCGGACAGAAGGTGAGCCTCGAGGAGATGGGAGGCGCGCGCATGCACTGCAGCGTGTCGGGCTGCGGCGATCTGCTGGCGAAGAGCGAAGAGGAGGCCCTGGAGGCCGCCCGCACCTATCTCGGGTATCTCCCGCAGTGCTGCGACGCCCCGCTCCCGGTGGCCGAGCCCGTGGCGCCCGCCCAGGATCCCGCCACCCTCGCCGACGCGATTCCCGTCGAGGAGAACCGTCTCTTCGACGTGCGCCCGGTCATCGAGCGGATCGTGGACGGGGGCTCGTTCTTCCCCATCAAGCGGCTCTTCGCCGGCGAGATCATCACCGGCTTCGCGCGCATCGACGGGCACCCGGTGGGCGTCGTGGCGAACCAGCCCAAGGTGAAGGGCGGTGTCCTGTTCGTGGACTCCGCCGACAAGGCCGCGCGCTTCATCTGGCTGTGCGACGCCTTCGGGCTTCCCCTGGTCTACCTGGCGGACGTCCCGGGCTTCATGATCGGCAAGAAGGTCGAAAGCGAGGGGATCATCCGGGCCGGGGCGAAGATGATCATGGCGGTCTCCGAGGCGACGGTGCCGCGCATCTCCGTGATCCTGCGCAAGGCCTACGGGGCCGGGCTCTACGCCATGTGCGGCCCGGGCTTCGAGCCCGACGCCTGCCTGGCGCTGCCCACGGCGATGATCGCCGTGATGGGCGCCGAGGCCGCCGTCAACGCGGTGCACTACAACCGCTTGCAGCGCCTGGACGAGGCCGAGCGAGAGCAGGAGGTGGCGCGCCTGCGCGCCGAGTACAACCAGGACATCGACATCGAGCGGCTGGCCAGCGAGCTGGTGATCGACGCCATCGTCGAGCCCGAGCGCCTGCGCGACGAGATCCGCGCCCGGCTCGAGACGGCGCGAGGTCGGCGCGACCCGCGCCCAGCCAAGCGCCGCAGCGTCACCCCGATGTAGCTGCCCCGTGGGGGCAGGGCAGAGGGCGCCGGCCGAGGGCGCGCCGCCGACGCCGTTCGGCCGCCCCGAGCTCTGTTCCTGGGCCGGCGGGCAGGGCTGTGTTACCAGTTAACGTCAACTGGCAATCCTGCCGATGTGAGCCATGGAGCCGGCCCGGCACCCTTCGAGCGGGCCCACCGGCCTGCGAGGTTCCCCGATGCCTTCACCCCCGGATCCTGCGGCGGGCGAGCTCTCGATCCGCGAGGCCTGCCGCGACAGCGGGCTCTCCGCCCGAACCGTGCGGTACTACGAAGAGCTCGGTCTGCTGCCGGGCGTCCGGCGCCGCCAGGGAGGCCGGCGCGTGTACGGCCGCGACGAGATCGAGCGGCTCCGCTTCATCCGGCGCCTGAAGGCCCTCGGGCTCTCCCTCGCCGAGATCAAGGACCTCAACGTCGTCTACGCGATCGCCGGCTCCACCCACGCCATGCTCGAGCGTCTCGACGACCTGCTGGGCTCGCACCTCGCCGACCTCGAGGGCCGCATCGCCGAGCTGACGGCCCTGCGCGACGAGATGAGCAAGTACCGGGACCACGTGGCGAGCCGCATCGGAGAAGCGCCGTGACCACCGCCCCCGCTCCCGTCATCCCGCTGCACGCGCAGGCGCCCCCGGTGCGGGTGGTGACCGCCGCCTCGCTCTTCGACGGCCACGACGCCGCCATCAACATCATGCGCCGGCTGCTGCAGGCCCGGGGCGCGGAGGTCATCCACCTGGGGCACGACCGCTCGGTGGACGAGATCGTCGACGCCGCGGTGCAGGAGGACGCGGACGCGGTCGCCATCTCGTCCTACCAGGGCGGCCACATGGAGTTCTTCCACTTACCTGGTCGAGCGGCTGCGGGAGCGCGGGCGTTCCCCACGTGCGCGTGTACGGCGGCGGCGGCGGCACCATCACGCCGGGAGGAGATCGAAGCCCTCCAGGCGGCGGGCGTCGCGCGCATCTTCAGCCCCGAGGACGGCCGCAGCCTGGGTCTCGAAGGCATGATCGACTCGATCCTCGAGGAGTGCCGGGCGGCGGCTCCGGCCACCGCCCGCCGCACCGCGGCGCGCGAGCTGATCGCGGAGGTGGACCGCCTCGAGCGCGGACGATCCCGCGCTCGTCGCCCGCCTGATCAGCGCCCTCGAGCGCGGCGGTGAGGGCTCCGGCCCCGACGCCCTGCGCGCGGCCCTCGCCGAGAAGGGCGCCGCCCGCACCGCGCGCGCAGCGATTCCGGTGATCGGGTTCACGGGCACGGGCGGCGCCGGCAAGTCGAGCGTCGTCGACGAGCTGGTGCGGCGCTTCCGGCGCGGTCTGCCCGAGCTGCGGGTGGCGCTGGTGCTGGTGGACCCGACGCGGCGGCGCTCGGGCGGTGCGCTGCTCGGCGATCGCATCCGCCTCAACGCGATCGCGGACGGTCGCGTGTTCGTGCGCTCCATGGCCACGCGGCGGGCGCACCTGGCGCTGTCGGCGGCGGTTCGGGACGCGTTGTGCGTGCTGCGGGCGGCGGCGTTCGACCTGGTGTTCGTCGAGACGGCGGGCATCGGCCAGAGCGACTCGGAGATCGTGGATCTCGTCGACCTCTCGCTCTACGTGATGACGCCCGAGTTCGGCGCGCCGTCCCAGCTCGAGAAGATCGACATGCTCGAGCTCGCCGACCTCGTGGTGCTCAACAAGTTCGACCGCCACGGCGCCCGGGACGCCCTGCGCGACGTGCGCAAGCAGTGGAAGCGCAACCACGCCGCGCCCCAGGCCGCCGACGCGGAGATTCCGGTCTTCCCGACCATCGCCCGCCAGTGGGACGACCCCGGCACGGAGCGGCTCTACGAGGCCCTCCGCGGGCGACTCGCCGCCCGGGCCGGGGACCGCTTCGGCCAGCCCGAGCGTGCGGGGACCCTGGACATCGCACTGCCCACGGCGCCGGCCCTGGTGCCGCCGGCGCGTCGTCGCTACCTGGCGGAGATCGCCGAGCAGAACCGGGCGTACCGCCGCCGCACCGAAGAGCAGGCGCGCAGCGCCGCCCGGGCCCGGGCCCTGGCGCAGGCGACGGAAGCGCTGCGGGAGTCCGGCGACGAGCCGCCGCTGGAGGAAGCCGTGCTGGCCCGGCTGGAGGCCCGTCGGCAGGCGGCCCTGGCCGAGCTCGACGCCGACCTTCGCGGGGCCCTCGAGCGCTGGCCGGACGTGCGCGAGCGCTACCAGGGCGACGAGCAGTCCTACAGCGTGCGCGGGACGCGAGATCCGGGTGCGCAACCACACCGAGACGCTCTCGCGGAACCCGGCTGCCCAAGGTGGCGCTGCCGCGCAGCGACGACCCGGCGGAGCTCGTGCGCTTCCTGCGCGGCGAGAACCTGCCGGGACGCTTCCCGTTCACGGCGGGGGTGTTCCCGTTCCGCCGTACCGAACGAGGATCCCGACGCGCATGTTCGCGGGCGAGGGCGGACCCGGAGCGGACGAACCGTCGCTTCCACCTATCTCGCGCCAGCGGCCAGCGGCGGCCGGCGCGCGGCTCTCGACGGCCTTCGACAGCGTGACCCTCTACGGCCGCGATCCCGACCCGCGGCCCGACATCTACGGCAAGGTCGGCAACTCGGGCGTCTCCATCTGCACCCTGGACGACGCCAAGAAGCTCTACTCGGGCTTCGACCTGTGCGATCCGACCACCTCGGTGTCGCTCACCATCAACGGCCCGGCGCCGACCGTGCTCGCCTTCTTCCTGAACGCCGCCATCGACCAGCAGGTCGAGAAGCACCTGCGCGAGACGGGTCGCCTCGAGGCGGTGCGGGCGCGCTTCGCGGACCTGCCGTCCTACCGGGGTCCGCTGCCCGCCGGCCACGACGGCTTCGGGCTCGGGCCTCCTCGGCATCCCGGGCGACCGGGCCGTCGACGCCGACACCTACGCGCGCATCCGCGCCGACGCCCTGCGGCGGGTGCGCGGCACCGTGCAGGCCGACATCCTGAAGGAGGACCAGGCCCAGAACACCTGCATCTTCTCCACGGAGTTCTCGCTCAAGGTGATGGGCGACATCCAGGAGCACTTCATCGCGAACGAGGTGCGCAACTTCTACTCGGTCTCGATCTCCGGGCTACCACATGGCCGAGGCCGGGGCGAACCCGATCTCCCAGCTCGCCTTCACCCTGGCCAACGGCTTCACGTACTGCGAGTCGTACCTGGCCCGGGGCATGTCGCATCGACGACTTCGCCCCGAACTTCTCGTTCTTCTTCAGCAACGGGCTCGACGCCGAGTACGGCGTGATCGGCCGGGTCGCCCGGCGCATCTGGGCGGTCGCCATGCGCGAGCGCTACGGCGCCGGCGAGCGCAGCCAGAAGCTCAAGTACCACATCCAGACGAGCGGCCGTTCGCTGCACGCCCAGGAGATGGCCTTCAACGACATCCGCACCACCCTGCAGGCCATGACGGCCCTGCAGGACGGCTGCAACAGCCTGCACACGAACGCCTACGACGAGGCCGTGACGACGCCGACCGAGGAATCGGTGCGGCGGGCCGTGGCCATCCAGCTCATCCTCACGCGCGAGTTCGGGACCCTGAAGAACGAGAATCCGGCCCAGGGCGCCTACCTGACCGAGGTGCTGACCGACCTGGTGGAGGAGGCGGTGCTGCAGGAGTTCGAGCGGCTGTCGCAGCGCGGGCGGCGTGCTCGGCGCGATGGAGACCCTCTACCAGCGCGGACGGATCCAGGACGAGAGCCTGCACTACGAGTCGCTGAAGCACTCGGGCGAGCTCCCGATCGTCGGGGTGAACACGTTCGAGAACCCGGAGCCCGACGTCCGGGCGCCCGGGCGCCGAGACCCTGATCCGCTCGGGCGACGACGAGAAGCGCGGCCAGCTCGAGAACCTGGCGGCCTTCCAGGCCCGCTGGCGCGACGAGGCGCCGGCGGCGCTGTCGCGGCTGGCAGCAGACGGCGCTCGCGGGTGGCAACATCTTCGACGAGCTGATGGAGACGGTGAAGACCGCGAGCCTCGGGCAGATCAGCGACGCCCTGTTCGAGGTGGGAGGCCGCTACCGGCGGTCGATGTAGACTCGGCCCCGGCCCGATACCCGCCCGGGGGATCGGAGCCGGAGATCCGGGAGACAGGAGAAGTGATGGCGACGAAGGGCGCGAAGAAGGACGGCGCGAAAGGCGGGGCGAAACGCGGCGTCAAGGGCAAGCGGGCCGATCTGGACCACTGGAAGGAGCTCGCCGCGAAGGAGCTGCGGGGCAGGGATCCGTCCGGGACTGGTCGTGGACGAGCCCCGAAGGCCTGCGCGATCAAGCCCGCTCTACACGGCGGCCGACCTCGAGGGCCTCGAGTACCTGGACACGCTGCCCGGCGCGTCTTCCCGTTCCTGCGCGGGCCGCGCGCCACCATGTACGCCAACCGTCCCTGGACGCTGCGCCAGTACGCGGGCTTCTCCACCGCCGAGGAGTCCAACGCCTTCTACCGCGCCAACCTCGCCGCCGGCCAGCAGGGCCTCTCCGTCGCCTTCGACCTCGCCACCCACCGCGGCTACGACTCGGACCATCCGCGCGTGCGCGGGCGACGTCGGCAAGGCGGGCGTCGCCATCGACTCAGCGTCGAGGACATGAAGATCCTCTTCGACGGCATCCCGCTCGACGAGGTGACGGTCTCGATGACCATGAACGGCGCGGTGCTGCCGGTGCTGGCCTGCTTCATCGTCGCCGGCGAGGAGCAGGGCGTGCCGCGGGAGAAGCTCGCCGGGCACGATCCAGAACGACATCCTCAAGGAGTTCATGGTCCGCAACACCTACATCTATCCGCCGGAGCCCTCGCATGCGGATCGTCGCGGACATCATCGAGTACACGGCGAAGCAGATGCCGAAGTTCAACTCGATCTCGATCAGCGGCTACCACATGCAGGAGGCCGGGCGCGACGCACGGTGCAGGAGCTGGCCTTCACCATCGCCGACGGGCTCGAGTACGTGCGCGCCGCCCTCTCGAAGGGCCTCGACGTCGACCGCTTCGCCGGGCGCCTCTCGTTCTTCTGGTGCATCGGGATGAACTTCTACCTCGAGATCGCCAAGATGCGCGCTGCGCGCCGGCATCTGGGCCGAGCGGATGCCGAGCGAGTTCGCGCCCAAGGACGCGCGCTCGCTCATGCTGCGCACCCACTGCCAGACCTCCGGGGCGAGCCTCACCGAGCAGGACCCGATGAACAACGTGGTCCGCACCACCGATCGAGGCGATGGCGGCGGTCTTCGGCGGCACCCAGTCGCTGCACACGAACGGCTACGACGAGGCGGTGAGCCTGCCGACGGACACGGCCGCCCGCGTCGCGCGCAACACCCAGCTGATCCTGCAGGAGGAGACGGGCATTCCCGCGGTGATCGATCCCTGGGGCGGCTCCTACTTCATGGAGTCGCCTGACCGAGAGCGTGCTACCAGGCGCGCCAACGAGCTGATCGACGAGGTCGAAGCGCTCGGCGGCATGACCCAGGCGATCATCAAGCCGGCATGCCGAAGCTGCGCATCGAGGAGTGCGCGACGCGCCGCCAGGCGCGGATCGACAGCGGCGAGGACGTGATCGTCGGCGTCAACAAGTACCGCGCTCGACGAGGAGCCCGTGATCGACGTCCGCGACATCGACAACAGCGCCGTGCGCGAGTCCCAGGTGAAGCGACTCGAGCGAGATCCGCGCGCGAGCGCGACGCCGGCGCGGTCGAGAAGGCGCTGGCGCGACTCGACGCGAGCTGGCGCGCAGCGGGCGAGGGCAACCTGCTCGAGGCGGCGGTCGAGGCGGCGCGGGCGCGGGCGACCGTGGGCGAGATCTCCGACGCGCTCGAGAAGGTCTACACGCGCCATCGCGCGGAGATCCGCTCGGTCTCGGGCGTGTACGAGCGCGTGCTACCAGGGCGACGCGGACTTCGAGCGCGGTGTCCGCGGACGTCGCAGCCTTCGCCGAGGAGGAGGGGCGCCGCCCGCGCATGCTGGTCGTGAAGCTCGGCCAGGACGGCCACGACCGCGGCATGAAGGTGATCGCCACCGCCTTCGCCGACCTCGGCTTCGACGTGGACGTCGGTCCGCTCTTCCAGACGCCCGAGGAGGCCGCGCGCCAGGCGGTCGAGAACGACGTCCACGTGGTGGGCGTGTCGAGCCAGGCGGCCGGCCACAAGACCCTCGTGCCCGAGCTGGTCGACGCGCTGCGGGCCGAAGGCGCCGGCAACATCGCCGTGGTGGTGGGCGGCATCATCCCGCCCCGCGACTACGCGTTCCTGCGCGAGCAGGGCGTGGCCGCGGTGTTCGGTCCGGGCACCCGCGATCCCGAAGGCGGCCGCCGAGGTGCTGCAGGTGCTGCGCGAGCGGCGGCGGATGAGCCGGCGCGCCGCTCTCCCCGGAGCGGCCGCCGCGCGAGTGGCGGCGACGCGATCCGGGCGCGGCGATCGTCGGGCCATGGCCCGCGCGATCACCCTGCTCGAGAGCACGCGCGAGGACGATCGCGGCCTTCGCGCAGCGCGCTGCTCGACGCGCTGGTGCCCGACACGCGGCGGCGCCATCCGGGTCGGCATCACCGGTCCGCCCGGGCGTCGGCAAGAGCACCTTCATCGAGGCCCTCGGGCCTGACCTGCGTCGAGCAGGGGCATCGGGTGGCGGTGCTGGCCGTCGACCCGAGCAGCCCGGTCACCGGCGGCAGCATCCTCGGCGACAAGACCCGCATGGAGCGGCTCTCCCGGCGGCGACGAGGCCTTCATCCGGCCGTCGCCCTCGGGCGGCTCGCTGGGCGGCGTCGCCCAGCGCACCCGCGAGGCGATGCTGCTCTGCGAGGCGGCGGGCTACGACGTCGTGCTGGTCGAGACCGTGGGCATCGGGCAGTCCGAGGTGACGGTGGCCTCCATGGTCGACTTCTTCCTCGTGCTCCTCGCGCCCGGGGGCGGCGACGAGCTCCAGGGCATCAAGAAGGGCGTGATCGAGCTCGCGGACGCGGTGGTCGTGAACAAGGCCGACGGCGACACCCTGGCGCATCGCCGAGCGCACCCGCATCGAGCTACGCGAGCGCCCTGGAGCTGCTGCGCCCGCGCCCGCGGCTGGAGGCCGCGCGTGCTGACGGCCAGCGCCCGCACCGGCGCCGGGATCCCCGAGGTCTGGCAGACCGATCGAGGAGCACCGGGCCCTGTGCCAGGCGGACGGGTCGCTCCAGCAGCGGCGCCGGCGCCAGGCCCGGGACTGGATGTGGAGCTCTGGTCGAGGAGGGCCTCCGGCGGGCCTTCCGCGGCCATCCGGCCGTGCGCGAGCGCATCGGGGCGCCTCGAGCGGGACGTGGAGGCGCTCGAAGACGACCCCCGCCGCGCGCCGCTCGCGCCCTGCTGGAAGCTTTCGAGATCGAGCCTGATAACGGGTCCGTCGCCGGGGGCCGCCCGCCGGGTCCGGCTTCTTGGGCTTCATGTTCGCGGGCCGTCCTGCCGATCAAACCGGGTGGCCGTTTCCGTCCGCGCTCCCTGCCGATTCCCGGGGGCGTCGCGGCGGAGACGCGGGAGCCGGACCGATGGTGCAGATCAACATGGCGACGCAAGGAGATCACCATGAAGGTGGTCTACTACGGTCCCGCCCTGTCGGGCAAGACGACCAACCTGCAGCAGCTCCACGAGCTGATGGATCCGGCCTCCCGCGAGCCAGATGGTGACCCTCGACACCAAGGACGACCGCACGCTCTACTTCGACTTCCTGCCGATCGAGTTCGACACGGCGGGCGGGCTTCTCGGTCAAGATGAAGCTCTTCACCGTGCCCGGGCCAGGTGATGCACAAGTCGACCCGCAAGGTGGTGCTCGCCGGCGCCGACGCGATCTGCTTCGTCGCCGACTCCCAGCGTTCGTCCGCCAGCGCCAACGCCTACTCCTGGCGCGACATGGAGGCGAACCTCAAGTCCCACGGCATCGACTTCGACGCGCTTCCGAAGGTGGTGCAGTTCAACAAGCGCGACTGTCCGGACGTGAAGCCGCTCTCAGCGAGATCAAGGAGCAGTGGGGCGACATTCCGACCTATCCGGCCGTCGCGACTCCGGGGCGAGGGCGTGCTCGAGACCTTCCGCGAGCTGATGCGCGGGCTCTACCGGAGCCTCGACGAGCAAGCACGACTTCGAGGCCAAGTTCGGGGTCTCCGAGGAGGACTTCCTGAAGGGCGTCCTGAAGAACTTCCGGCCCGTGGCCCGCGCCCGCGGCTGAGGCGCGTCGATGCCGCCGGGTCGTCCTGACACGCGCTCCCGGTGCCGCTCCAGAGCCGCCTGTGCTCTAATTGACACCCCAGTCAACGACTGATAGCTTGCCCGAGCGCCCACCCCAAGGGGTAGGCCGGAGCTTCGAAGCCCGCAGCCCCGCTGCCCGCCCGGTCCCAGGACGTGGACCCGCCGGAACTGCATCCTGCGGTCCGGACGGGGCCTCTCGGGAGAAGCAAAGCGAATGGCAGCGCCGCAGAAACCCCGTTCCGACGCGACACCGGTCGTGCCCATGCAAGCGGAGCTCCGTCCTCAGCAGCATCGAGGACGCGATCGCCGACATCCGCGCCGGCAAGATGGTGATCCTGGTCGACGACGAGGACCGGGAGAACGAGGGCGACCTGTGCATGGCGGCCGAGGCGGTGACGCCCGAGGCCATCAACTTCATGGCGACCTACGGGCGCGGCCTGATCTGCCTGGCGCATGGAAGAGGAGCAGATGGCCAAGCTCCATCTGTCGCATGATGGTGCCCGACCACGAGAACACCGCGACCTTCGGCACCGCCTTCACGGTCTCGATCGAGGCGCGCGAAGGCGTGACCACGGGCATCTCGGCGGCGGACCGCGCCCACACCATCCAGGTGGCGATTCGCGACGACGTGCGCCCCCACGACATCGTGCGCCCCGGACACGTCTTCCCGCTGCGCGCGCGACCGGGCGGCGTGCTGCGGCGCGTCGGCCAGACCGAGGGCTCCGTCGATCTCGCGCGCCTCGCGGGCTTCCGAGCCCGCCGGGGTCATCTGCGAGATCATGAACGACGACGGCACCATGGCGCGCCTGGCCGACCTGGCCGACGTACGCGAAGAAGCACGATCTCAAGATCGTGACCATCCGCGACCTGATCCAGTACCGCCTGCGCAACGAGACGCTGGTGCGACGCGCCGCGACCGCCCGCATGCCCACCGTGGCCGGCGAGTTCCAGTGCATCGTCTACGAGAACGAGATCGACCACGTCGACCACATGGCGCTGGTGGCGGGCGAGATCGATCCGGACAAGCCCGACCCTGGTGCGGGTGCACAGCGAGTGCCTCACCGGCGACGCCTTCGGCTCCCTGCGCTGCGACTGCGGCGAGCAGCTCGACGCGGCCCTGCGCATGATCGCCGCCGAGGGCTCGGGCATCCTGCTCTACATGCGGCAGGAGGGCCGGGGCATCGGGCTCAAGAACAAGATCAAGGCCTACGCGCTCCAGGACACCGAGGGCCTCGACACGGTCGAGGCGAACCACCGGCTCGGCTTCGCGGCCGACCTGCGGGACTACGGCGTCGGCGCGCAGATCCTGGTGGACCTCGGCGTGCGCCAGCTGCGCATGATCACGAACAACCCGGGCAAGCGGGCCGGCATCGAAGGCTACGGGCTGCGCATCGTCGAGCGGGTTCCGCTCGAGATCGAGCCCAACGCCAACAACCTCGAGTACCTCCGCACCAAGAAGGAGAAGCTCGGCCACGTCCTTCATCTGATGGGCTGAAGCGAGCCGCGCCGATGGCCCGGAGTGGCCGAGCGCGCACGCGGGCCGGGCCCGCACCGCCGTACGCGGGCACACCGCGAGCATTCACCAGGGAGCCGTTGATGTTCGAATCCGTAGACCACGTCGTTTCGCAGCTGGAGAAGCAGGGCTACATCTGCGACAAGCGCATCGGACCGTGGTGTTCCTCGCCAACAAGCTCGGCAAGCCGGTGCTGATCGAAGGGCCCGCCGGCGTCGGCAAGACCGAGCTCGCCAAGGTGGTGGCCGCGGCCCTCGGCCGGCGACCTCATCCGCCTGCAGTGCTACGAGGGCCTCGACGAGGCCAAGGCGCTCTACGAGTGGGAGTACTCGAAGCAGCTCCTCTACACGCAGATCCTCAAGGACAAGGTCGCCGAGACCATCGAGGGGGCCACCAACCTGCGCGAGGCCGCCGAGCAGATCGGCGCCGAGGACTCGGTCTTCTTCTCGGAGCGGTTCATCGTGCCGCGCCCGCTCATGCAGGCGATCACCGCCGAAGAGCCGGTGATGCTGCTGATCGACGAGGTGGACAAGTCGGACCCGGAGTTCGAGGCCTTCCTGCTCGAGGTGCTCTCGGACTTCCAGGTGACGGTGCCCGAGATCGGCACCCTCAAGGCCAAGACCCAGCCGCTCGTCTTCCTCACCTCGAACGACGCGCGCGAGATGAGCGACGCGCTCAAGCGGCGCTGCCTGCACCTGTGGATCGACTATCCCGAGCGACGAGCTCGAGGTGCGCATCCTCGAGACGCAAGGTGCCGGGCATCGACGACCGCCTCGCCGAGGAAGTGGTCGCCGTGATGCAGTCGCATCCGCGAGCTCGACCTGAAGAAGACCCCGTCCATCAGCGAGACCCTCGACTGGGCGCGGGCGCTGCTGGCGCTGAACGCCAACGAGCTCGACGACGAGCTCGTGAACGATACGCTGAACGTCATCCTGAAGTACGAGGGCGACGTGAAGAAGGCCCAGAACGAGCTGGCGAAGCTGCTCGAGAAGAAGACCGCGCGAGGCGGCCGCCGAGAAGCCGCCAGGTCCGCTCCGGCCGCCGCAGAAGAAGGGGATCCTCCACTGAGCATGGCAGGCAGAAGATCATCGAGTTCACGAACCTGCTCCGGAAGAGCGGGGTTCGGGTCTCGGTGTCGGAGGCCATCGACGCCTTCAAGGCGCTCGACGAGCTCTCCTTCGACGACCGCGAGCTGTTCAAGGACGCCCTGCGCGCGTCCATGATCAAGCGCGGCGACGAGATCCCCACCTACGACGAGCTCTTCGACCTCTTCTGGTCGGGCTTCTACGACAACCTGCGCGAAGCCTTCGGCGACATGGCCGGCCAGATGGGCGAGCAGGGCGTCGACCTCGAAGAGCTGCTGCGGCAGCTCGCCGAGCTGCTCGGGCAGATGGACGGCGACGCCGACCTCTCCGAGCTCGCCAAGGCGCTGCTCACCCAGGACCTCTCCACCCTCGAGAACCTGATCCGCGAGGCCGCCGAGCAGGCCGGGCACCCAGCGCATCGAGAACATGCTGCAGGTGGGCTTCTTCAGCCGCCGCACCATGGAGGAGCTGGGCGCCGAGGGAGCCGGCGAAGAGCTCGAGGACCTCGCCCAGCGCCTGGCGGACGCCGGCCTCTCGCCGGAGCAGGTCGAGCAGCTGCGCAACCTGATCGGCAAGCTGATGGAGACGCTCCGCGAAGGTGGTGCGGAACTTCACCGAGCGCGAGCTGCAGAACCAGAACCACGACTACATGGAGAAGTTCCGCCGCGAGATGCTCACCGAGAAGAGCTTCTACCACCTCACCGAGGACGAGATCGCGCGCATGCGCGAGGTGGTGACCCGGCTGGCGCAGCGCATCAAGAACGTGCTCTCGATCCGGCGCAAGCGCCTGAAGCACGGCAAGCTCGACCTGCACCAGACCCTGCGCCGCAACATGGCGCGCGGGGGCATCCCCTTCGAGGTGGTCTACAAGCAGCGCCGCAAGGATCGGCCGAAGCTCGTCATCCTCTGCGACGTCTCGTCCTCGGTGGCCAACGTCTCGCGCTTCATGCTGCAGTTCATGTACAGCCTGCAGGAAGCGTTCACGAAGATCCGCTCCTACGTCTTCGTCGCGGAGCTCGGCGAGGTGACGCCGCTCTTCAAGGAGAAGGACGTCAACAGCGCGATCGAGAAGGCCCTCGACGGCGGCGACGTGATCAACGTCTACACCCGCTCGAACTTCGGCTTCGCGTTCCACGAGTTCTGGAAGAACCACCTGTCGGCGATCGACAACAGCACGACCGTGCTGATCCTGGGCGACGCCCGCAACAACTACAACGACCCCCGGGCCTGGTGCCTGCGCGACATCCACAACAAGGCCAAGAACGTGGTCTGGCTGAACCCCGAGAGCCCCTGGCCTGGGGCTTCGGCGACAGCGTGATGGATCGCTACCTGCCGTACTGCGACGTCGTCGAGGAGTGCCGCAACCTGCGACAGCTCGCGAAGGTCGTCGACCAGATCGTCCTCTGATCCGCGCCTGCGGGGTGCTCCCTGCCGGGTCCCCGGGGCCGTCCCGACCCGGGCGGGCGCGGAGCCGCCGCAGGCGGTGCTCGCCGCGGGGCACGGCGCCCCAACGAAAAACGCCCCGCCGGTTGACCAGGCGGGGCGTTCCACAGGGGAGGGCGGTGGACTCATTTTGGGGGGTGAGAGGTTGGACATTTCGTGAGAAATGACCAATCCACCGCCACTCCGGAACTGTCGAAATCTCCTGCTGAAGTGCAGTTGAGGCATTATGCTGGCGCGCCACGGTTTGTCAAACCCAAATCGTGCAACGCTGTTCTGAGTTCCTGTTTTCCTGTTTGATTCCAGCTGCTTGCAGGTCGTCTTTCTGTCGGCCATCGGCAACTCCGGGGGAGCCCGGCGGGGCTCTGACAGCATCCAGCCCATCCGGTAGGGTTGGGCGCCTTCGAGGAGACGCGGGCTGGGCGACGAGCAGCAGGCAGCCGGCGGGGAACGGCGTTTCAAGGTCGTGACCTACGGCTGTCAGATGAACGTGCACGACAGCGAGAAGCTCTCGAATCTGCTGCTGCACGCGGGGCTGCGCGAGACCGCCGAGGCCGACGACGCCGACCTGCTCGTGATCAACACCTGCTCGATCCGCGACAAGGCCGAGCACCAGCTCTACAGCGATCTCGGACGGCTTCGCGAGTGGAAGGCGGGCGCGCGCGGGGCGCGTGCTCGGCGTCGGGGGCTGCGTCGCGCAGCAGGTGGGCGACCGGCTGCTGGCGCGCTTCTCGCAGCTCGACTTCGTCTTCGGCACCCACAACCTGCGCTGGGTGCCGGCCATGGCCGACGCGGCCGCTCTGCGGGCCAGCGCTCGGCGCGCACCGACGAGTCGCGCTCCCTGGAGCGCTTCGACCTGCCCGAGCGCCACGCCGCTTTCGCCGGGCGGGCAGCCGGCACGCCGCGGCGCCGTGCGCCTTCGTCACGGTGATGGAGGGCTGCGACATGTTCTGCAGCTTCTGCATCGTGCCCCTCACGCGCGGGCGCGAGATCAGCCGGCCGGCGGAGGCGATCGTCGCCGAGGTGCGCGACCTGGCGGCGCGCGGCGTCCGCGAGATCACGCTGCTCGGGCCAGACCGTCAACGCCTACGGCCGTCACGACCTGCGCCGGGGCCAGGGCCGAGCGAACGGGCACGGTGGCCTTCGCCGAGCTGCTGCGGCGCCTCGACGCCGTCCCCGGCATCGAGCGCATCCGCTACACGAGCCCCCACCCGCTCTTCTTCGACGACGCGCTGGTGGCGGCCCACGGCGAGCTCGAGAGCCTCTGCCCCCACGTGCACCTCCCCCTGCAGAGCGGCTCCGTCGGCGGTGCTGGAGCGCATGCGCCGGCGCTACACGCGGGAGGCCTACCTCGAGATCGCCGAGCGCCTGCGCGGCCAGCGCGTCCCGACATCGCCATCACGACCGACCTCATCGTGGGCTTCCCGGGCGAGACGCGCGCGGACTTCGAGCAGACCCTGTCGGCTGGTGCGCGAGGTCGGCTTCGTCGACAGCTTCAGCTTCAAGTACTCGCCGCGACCGGGAACCCAGGCCGCCTCGCTCGAAGGCGCCGTGGACGCCGCGGAGGCCCAGGATCGCCTGGAGACCCTGCAGGCGCTGCAGCGCGAGCTCACCCTGGCCCACCATCGCAGTCGGGTCGGAACGCGTACACGAATACTGCTCGAGGGGGCGAGCCGGAAGGGAGCCGGGCAGCTCTGCGGCCGCGACCCCTACCACCGGGTGGTGAACGTGGAGACCGCGGCAGCCCCCGGCGACGCTACTGGAGGTGGAGATCGTGGAGGCCACCCCCCACTCGCTGCTGGCAGTCCCAACCGGCGGTGCTGCGAACGATTTCTCCGCACGAACGGTGAAGCAACCGAGCCGGATCGCCGAAGAGAGGGGGCGCGGCGCCGCGTTCGGAGCCCGGGGAGACGACCGCCTGCGGGTCCTCTGAGCCCTGACCCGGCGCTTCGGATCCCGTCTGGACGGATCCGCGCGAGTCAGAGAGGACCCGATGCCGAAAGCCCGTGTGCTCGCCGTCGACGATCAGCGGTACTTCCGCGAGCTGATCGAAGGGCTGCTCACCGACGAGGGCTACGAGGTGGTCACCGCCTCGAGCGGCGAGGAGGCCCTCCACGTCCTCGAGCGCGAGGACTTCGACATCATCGTCACCGACCTGGTGATGCCGGGCATCGACGGCACCCAGCTGGTCCAGCGCATCAAGGAACGGCGCGCCGACCAGGAGATCGTCATGGTGACGGGCGTGGTCGACGTGAAGACCGCCGTCGCCGCCATGAAGCAGGGCGCGACCGACTACATCCTGAAGCCCTTCGACCGCAAGGGGCTGGCGGCGTCCCTGGAGAAGATCCTGAAGCGGCGGCGGCTGCACGACGAGCACGCCCGCCTGATGGCCGAGAACCTCGAGTACATGGGCGTGCTCTCGCTGTACGAGCGCGCGGCGGGGCTCTTCTCCACGCTGGCGCTGGAGCCCCTCGCCGAGCGCATCGTGGAGGGGCTCTGCCTCGAGACGCGCGCCCAGGGCGGCGTGCTGTGGGTGGCCGACGAGCTGGGTGGAACCCGCCTGCGGCTGGTCGGGCTGCGCGGGCTCATCCGCGTCGACGAGGAGCCGCGCGAGCTGGTCGTGGAGCGGCTCGGCACCGAGTTCGGCCCCCTGGTGGACGAGGGGCGTTCGGTGACCCGTCCGCGCCGGTCGGTGTCGGGCGGCGCCGAGGTGCCGGGCGGGGGCTCGCTCTACCTGCCGCTGCTCAACGGCGGCAAGCTGCTGGGCATCGCGCGCCTTTCGGACAAGATCGACGCCGACGACTTCAGCGACGCCGACCGCGCCACCGCCGAGAAGTTCGTGGGCTTCGGGGCCAGCGCCGTGGCGAACGCCCTGCGCTTCCGCTCCCTGGAACGGCTCTCGTTCCGCGATCCCGCCACCAAGGCCTACAGCCACGCCTACTTCGACGACGTGGTGCGCAACGAGATCCAGAAGGCGAGCCGCTTCGGCCGTCAGTTCTCCGTGGTGCGGGTGGACTGCGGCGCCCTCGGTGGCCTGCGCGAGCTGGCCTCGCAGAACGGGCTGGAGTCGTGGCTGCAGAGCCTCGTGCGCAGCCTGGGCAGCGTGCTCCGCACCACCGACCTGCTCGCGGCCGACGGAGACAGCCGCTACAGCATGCTGCTGCCGGAGACCGACGCGCTCGGCGCCGCCATTCTCAAGCAGCGGCTCGAGGCGACGGTGGCCGCCAGCGGCGTGCTCGACGCCTTCGGCGGGCGCAATCGCGCCGAGTTCACCCTGGCCGTGGCGACCTACCCGACCGACGGCACCCAGCTCGAGGCCCTCGACCGGACGCTCGAGCGCCGCATCGCCGAGGACCGCCTCAGCGTGCTGCGTTCCCTCGACCTCGCTGGACGTCCCATCGGCGAGGTGCTGGCGGCGCTGCTGGACGAGGCGGAGCTCGAGAGCCCCGACCTCGGCCTCCAGGTGGGCCGTTTCCTGATCAGCGAGGTGATGCGCCGGCGGGGCGATCGCGGCCTGCTCGTGATGTCGCCCGGCGAGTCCCTGGGCCCGATCGTCGAAGACGGTCTGGCCATGCTCGCCAACTCGGTGGACCACGTGGAGGTGGTGGTGGTGGCCGATCGGGACCGGCCCCTGGGCTCGCATCCGGTCACGTGGGTCACGCCCGAGCGCTCCGGCATCCACGAGCCCTTCATGCTCTACTACGGCGACGGGCCCGTGTACGCGATGGTGACCGCCCCCAAGGCGTCGCCGGACGGCGAGCGGGCCCTCTTTCACACCAACGACCGGGCGCTCGTCGAGCATCTGGCGTTCCAGCTGAAGCGGGATCTCGGCATCCCGTTGGGGGCCTGAGGCATGGCCGAGCCCGGCCACAGTGCCGCCGAGGACGAGGGCGTGAAGCGGCTCGTGCTGATCGCCGACGGCAACACGGGCCGCGGGCAACGGCTGGCCGCGGCCTGCGAGCGCGCGGGCGTACCGTGCCGGACGGGTCCCCACGGCGCGGCGGCCCTGGAGATGGCGCTGAGCGAGCGGCCCGGGCTGGTGGTCGCCCAGCTCGACCTGCCCCTGGTGGACGCGCCGAAGCTGGCCGAGATCCTGCGCGCGAACCCGCGAACCCGGCGCTCGCGCTTCCTGTTCCTGGGCGACGCCGACGAGCGGCATCGCTTCGGCGCCCCGGGCGACCTGCAGCTGCCCGGCGGTGCCGACATCGAGTCCATCGTGCGCGCGATCGAGGATCTGATCGGGCGGCAGGATCGACTGGACGCGGTCGACCGGGCGGCGGCCAGCGGCCAGCCCGTGGCCGGCGACCTCGCGCTGGTGCGTCTCGGAGATCTCCTCTCGCTCTTCCAGGTGAATCGCGCGAGCGGTCGCCTGCGGCTCGATTGCGACGACGAGGGGCTGACCGGGTCGGGCGTGGTCCTCCTCCGGGACGGCGACGTGCTGCAGGCGGAGTGCGGCACCGCGAGCAACGAGAAGGCGCTCTTCCGGCTGCTGGGCTGCCGGCAGGGGCGCTTCGCCTTCGAGCCCGGAGCCATCGACGACCCGGCCTTCATTGCCACCTCCACCCGCGTGTTGCTCCAGGAAGGGCAGCGTCAGCTCGAGGAATGGGACCGGCTCTCCACCAAGCTGCCGCCCCTCGACTCGCGGGTGCGTATGCGGGTCAGCAGCGGCGAGCTGCCGAACATCGTGCATCCCCTGACCCAGGAGGTGCTCCTCCTGCTCGAGCTGTACGCGAGCGTGCGCGAGGTGGTCGATCACTGCTCGTTCCCCGACTACCAGGTGCTGCGAACCCTGGCGACCCTGGCCGACCGTGAGATCATCGAGGTGGGGCGCGTCCCGATCGCGCCGAGCGCGTCGGCGCGGGGCGAGGAGCCGCCGCTGTTCAGCGAGGCCCAGGTGCGGCGCCTGCGCGACTGGTGCGAGAACGGCCGTGCCGGGGGCGATCCGCTGCCCCCCGCCAAGCTGCTGGTGGCCGCCTCGGACCCGGCGGCGCTGCCGGACTTCGCGAACCTGCTGCGGGGCGTGCCGGGCGCGCAGCTCAGCCCCGACATCGAGCGGGGCGCGGTGGGCCCGGACACCCTGGGCCCCATCGGCACCCTCACCCTCGAGGGCGGGGTGTGCATCGAGCTCGTGCACGTGCCGCGCTCGGAGACGTTCATGCCCCTGTGGCAGCTGGCCGGCCACCGGGCGCTCGGCACGCTCTTCCTGCTGAACGGCCGGGTCGCGGAGGCCGCCCGGCAGGTGGCCGAGATGTGCGAGGTCCTCTCCCAGCTGCCCCGGGCACGCACCTTCCACGTGGCGCTCCTGCGCAAGGGCGAGCGCATCTCGCCGGACGAGCTGCAGGACAATCTCACCCTGATCGACGAGGCCTCGCTCTTCCTGCTGCCGGTGGAGAGCCAGAAGTCGCCGGTGGCCCTGCTGCGCGGGCTCTTCTCACGGATCGTCCCATGACCCCCTCCGATCTGAAGCGCTTCCCCCTGCTGGCAGAGCTCTCCGACGACGATCGCGAGGTGCTCTTCGACCTGCTCGAGCCCCAGAGCTTCCGCCCGGGACGCTCGGTGTTCCGGGAGACCGCCGAGGCGGACAGCCTGGTGTTCATCGTCTCGGGCACGGTGCGCCTCTCGAGCCAGCGCCGGGCCGATCTCGGCACTGTCGGCGAGGGCAGCGTGCTCGGCGGCGCCGCTCTGCTGGCCATGGGGCAGCGCGAGGCCACCGCGAAGGCCGAGGAGACCTGCGAGGTGCTGGTGCTCGAGCGCACGGCATACCGCCGTTTGGTCGAGGACTACCCGCGCACCGCTTGCCGGCTCACGGAAGCCATCGCCCAGGACCTGGCCTCGCTGCTGCGGGAGGCTCTCGATCCGCTCACCGCGCAGCTCGGCTGAGGGTGGCGGGCGGCGCCTTCGGTTGACCCTCCCGGAGCGCGGACCTACCCTCGGGCGCCAGGGCGATACGCGTCGGGGGGGCGTCTACCGTGGTCGGTCCCGTCATCGAAACACGAGCTGGAAATCGGGCCGAAGGTCGAGCTGAAGGCCGAGCCGAGAGCCGAGCCGAAGGACGAGCCGGCAGGCCAGTCGGCCAGGCCGGCCAGCCCTGCGAAACGGGTGGCAGACGCCATGGATGAGAGTCGTATCCGCGAAGGTCTGACGTTCGACGACGTGCTGCTCGTTCCCGGCGCCTCCCAGGTGCTGCCCGCGGACGTCGATCTCCACACCCAGCTCACCCCCGAGATCGACCTGCACTCGCCGCTCGTCTCCGCGGCCATGGACACGGTGACGGAGCACGAGACGGCCATCTGCATGGCCCAGAA
The DNA here is from genome assembly GCA_963822965.1 of uncultured delta proteobacterium. Taxonomy (GTDB): domain Bacteria; phylum Myxococcota_A; class UBA9160; order UBA9160; family UBA4427; genus JAJDAN01. The sequence continues at coordinate 1,106,695 of CAWGJT010000010.1, read as the reverse complement.
CGGCGGGCTCGGCGTCATCCACAAGAACATGTCGATCGCCGCCCAGGCGAGCGAGATCGACAAGGTGAAGCGGTCCGAGTCGGGCATGATCGTCGACCCGATCACCATGCGCCCGGAGCAGCGGATCTACGAGGCGCTCGAGGTGATGGAGCGCTACCGCATCTCGGGCGTGCCGATCACGCGCGACGGCAAGGCCGTCGGCATCCTCACCAACCGCGACCTGCGCTTCGTGAAGGACAAGACGCGCGAGATCTCCGCCGTCATGACCTCGCGAGAACCTGGTGACCGTGCCGCCGGGCACGAGCATGGAGCAGGCGAAGGACCTGCTCCACCAGCACCGCATCGAGAAGCTCCTGGTGGTGGACGACGCCGGCACCCTGTGCGGCCTCATCACCATCAAGGACATCGAGAAGAGCGAGCGCTTCCCGAACGCCTGCAAGGATGCCCTGGGACGCCTGCGCTGCGGTGCCGCCGTCGGCGTGGGGCCAGACCGCCTGGAGCGCGCCCAGGCGCTGGTGGACGCCGGCGTGGACGTCGTGGTGGTGGACACCGCCCACGGCCACTCGGAGATGGTGCTCGAGACGATCAACGAGCTGCGGCGCACCTTCCCCGAGCTGTCCGATCATCGGCGGCAACGTCGCGACGGGCGAGGGCACCGAGGCGCTGATCAAGGCCGGCGTCTCCGCGGTCAAGGTCGGCGTGGGACCGGGCTCGATCTGCACCACGCGCATCATCGCGGGCGTGGGCGTGCCGCAGTTCACCGCCATCCTCGATGCGGCGGCGGTCGCCAGCCGCTCCGGGCATCCCGATCATCTCCGACGGCGGCATCAAGTTCTCCGGCGACGTCGTGAAGGCGCTCGCGGCGGGCGCCTCGGCGGTCATGATCGGCTCGCTCTTCGCCGGCACCGACGAGGCCCCGGGCGAGGTGGTGCTCTTCCAGGGCCGCTCCTACAAGGTCTACCGCGGCATGGGATCCCTCGGCGCGATGGCCGACGGCAGCCGCGATCGCTACTTCCAGGACGCCGTCGACGACACCAACAAGCTCGTGCCCGAGGGCATCGAGGGGCGCGTGCCCGTATCGCGGCATGCTCTCGCCAGAGCGTCCACCAGCTCGTACGGCGGGCTGCGCTCGGGCATGGGCTACTGCGGCGCCGCCGATCTCGCCGAGCTCCGCAGCAAGCGCGCGCTTCGTGCGGATCTCGTCGGCCGGCCTCCAGGAGAGCCACGTCCACGACGTGATCGTCACGAAGGAAGCGCCCAACTACCGCCTCGACTGACTTCGGTCGCGTCGCGGCCTTCGGTCGCCCGGGGGCCTTCGGTCGCGCCGGGGCTTCGTCGGGCCAGTCCGCGGGCATCGGCGCGGCGCCGGTCGCGCTGCCTTCCGTGCGGGCTCAGTCGCGCCGGTGCTGCGCCGGTTCCGCGGTGCGTCGTTCGGCCGCGCCCGGTGAGCCCCCGGGTGCGAGTCGTGCGTGATCCGGCTGGCGCCCCGATCGCCGATCCGGTAAGCTGCGCATGCGACTCCCCCGCATCCGGGCTCGCAACCCGAGCCGACGCACACGCCCGTGCGCACGACCCGATGGGCGGCGAGCGCGGCTCGCACGCGGAGGCTCGCATCGCGCGCCCGGTGCAGCCAGAGCGACAGAGCGGCGCACCGGAGCTCCCGATCCGACTGCGCAGCCAGCGGATCCTGATCCTCGACTTCGGCGCGCAGTACACCCAGCTCATCGCGCGGCGCGTGCGCGAGCACCACGTCTACTGCGAGATCCACCCGTGCGACCTCGACGTGGCGGCCGTGAGGGCCTTCGACCCGGCGGGCATCATCCTGTCGGGCGGGCCGGCGAGCGTGCTCGACGAGGGCTCGCCGGACCTCGATCCCGCGGTGCTCGAGCTGGACGTGCCGATCCTGGGCATCTGCTACGGGCTGCAGCTGCTGGTGCAGCGCCTGGGCGGCCGGGTGGAGTCGGCCGACGACCGCGAGTACGGCCGCGCGCACCTGTACGTGGACGTGGACGACGCGCTGCTCGGCGAGACGGACCCGAGCGGCGACCGGGTCGTGTGGATGAGCCACGGCGACCGGGTGCTCGCGCTGCCGCCGGGCTTCGAGGTGGTGGCCCACAGCGCGGGCTCGCCGTTCGCCGCGGTGCGCCACGCCGAGCGCCCGATCTGGGGCGTCCAGTTCCACCCCGAGGTGGCGCACACCGAGGGCGGCCACGAGATCCTGCGCCGAACTTCGTGCATCGACGTCTGCGGCTGCGCGCCTACCTGGACCACCGAGGCCTTCATCGAGACGACCGTCGAGGCCATCCGCGCCCAGGTGGGCGACCGGCGTCGTGGTCTGCGGCCTCTCCGGGCGGCGTCGACTCGTCGGTGGCCGCGGCGCTCGTCCATCGCGCCGTCGGCGACCAGCTCACCTGCATCTTCGTCGACCACGGCCTGCATGCGCGCGGGCGAGCGCGCAGCAGGTCGAGGAGCTGTTCCGCCAGTCACCTCGGCGTTCCGCTGGTCTCGGTGGACGCCTCGGATCTCTTCCTGCGCGAGCTGAAGGGCGTGAGCGACCCGGAGCAGAAGCGCCGCATCATCGGGCACCTCTTCATCGAGGTCTTCGAGAAGGAGGCCGCGCGCATCGGCGACGTCGACCTTCCTGGTGCAGGGGACCCTCTACCCCGACGTGATCGAGAGCGTGTCGGTGAAGGGCGCCTCCGTCACGATCAAGACCCACCACAACGTCGGCGGTCTGCCCGAGGACATGAAGCTCGAGCTGGTCGAGCCCCTGCGCGAGCTCTTCAAGGACGAGGTGCGCGAGGTGGGTCGGATGCTCGGCCTGCCCGAGGCCGCCGTCGGCCGGCACCCGTTCCCCGGTCCCGGCCTCGGCGATCCGCATCATGGGCGAGGTCACGCCGCGAACGCCTGCGAGCCGCTGCGCCAGGCCGACGCCATCCTGATCGAGGAGATCCGCCGGGCCGGGCTCTACGACACCATCTGGCAGGCGCTCGCGGTCTTCCTGCCGGTGCACAGCGTGGGCGTGATGGGCGACGCGCGCACCTACGAGAACGTCATCGCCGTGCGCTGCGTCACGTCCGTCGACGCGATGACCGCCGACTTCTCGCACCTCCCCCACGACGTGCTCGGGCGCATCTCGAACCGGATCATCAACGAGGTGAAGGGCATCAACCGCGTGGTCTACGACATCTCGTCGAAGCCCCCCGCCACCATCGAGTGGGAGTAGCCGGGCCTTGCCCAAGCCCGTTCGTCCACCTGCACCTGCACACGCAGTACTCGCTGCTCGACGGCGCGATCAAGCACAATCCGCTCTTCGAGCGCGCCAAGGCGCTGAACATGCCGGCCGTGGCGCAGACCGACCACGGCAACCTCTTCGGCACCGTCGAGTTCTACGAGAAGGCGCGCGCCAACGGCGTCAAGCCGATCATCGGCTGCGAGGTCTACATCGCGGGCCGGCTCGCCGCTTCGACGAAGGAGAAGCGCGAGCGCGACGGAGGACGGCTTCGACGCCATCAACCACCTGCTGCTGCTGGCGATGAACGAGACCGGCTACCGGAACCTGATGTACCTCGTCTCGAAGGGCTACCTCGAGGGCTTCTACTACAAGCCGCGCATCGACATGGACCTGCTGCGCGCAGCGCAGCGAGGGGCTGATCGCCACCTCGGGCTGCCTTTCGGCGCCGGTGCCCCGGGCGATCCTGCTGGGCGAGGTCGACCGCGCCTGGACGCGTGGCCGAGGACTTCCAGGGCATCTTCGGCGACCGCTACTACCTCGAGATGCAGCGCCACGGCATCGCCGCCCAGGACCAGGTGAACGCCGAGCTCGTGAAGATGTCGGCGGACCTCGGCATCCCGCTGGTCGCCACCAACGACGCCCACTACCTGCAGCACACGACCACGCGCCACCACGACGCGCTGCTCTGCATCGGCACCGCTGCGAACCTCGACGACCCGAAGCGCTTCAAGTTCGACGGCCACGGCTTCTACGTGAAGGACGGGGACGAGATGCGGGAGGTCTTCCACGACCACCCGTCGGCCATCGAGAACGCCCTCGCAGATCGCCGAGCGCTGCAACCTCGAGATCCCCATGGGCACGTACCACATGCCCGAGTTCCAGGTGCCGGCGGGCAAGACCCTCGACGAGGTGATGGAGGAGCAGGCCTGGTCGGGCCTGCGCGAGCGGCTCGGCCTCGTCGCCCGACGAGCCCTTCGAGAACGCCGAGTACGCGGACCGCATGAAGCACGAGCTCGGCGGTGATCCGAGAGATGGGCTTCGCCGGCTACTTCCTGATCGTCGCCGACTTCATCAACTACGCGAAGCGCAACGGCATCCCGGTGGGGCCGGGGCGCGGCTCCTCGGCGGGCAGCCTGGTCGCCTACGGCATGGGCATCACCGGCGTCGATCCGCTCGCACTACGGACATCATCTTCGAGCGCTTCCTGAACCCCGAGCGCGTGTCGATGCCGGACATCGACGTCGACTTCTGCATGCGGGGCCGCGACCAGGTGATCCGCTACGTGGCGGACAAGTACGGATCCGGCCGACCGCCGGACGACGGCCAGAACATCGAGGGCCGCTTCGACGAGGTGACGGTCGCCCAGATCGTGACCTTCGGGACGCTCCAGGCGCGGGCCGCGATCCGCGACGTCGGGCCGCGTGCTCGGCATGTCCTTCGCCGACGTCGACCGGGTCGCGAAGCTCGTCCCCGACGTGCTCGGCATCACGCTGTCGGACTCCATCGCGCAGTCGCCCGAGCTGCGCTCGCGCATCGACTCCGACGGGCAGGTGCAGCAGCTGATCGAGACGGCGCTCGAACCTCGAGGGCCTGACGCGCCACGCCTCGAAGCACGCCGCCGGCGTGGTGATCGGCAACCGGCCGCTGATCGAGCTGGTGCCGCTCTACCGCGACCCGAAGTCGGGCGACGTGATGTCCCAGTACAACATGTCGCTGCGTCGAGAAGGTGGGCCTGATCAAGTTCGACTTCCTCGGCCTCCGCACCCTCACCGTGATGGCCGACGCCGAGGCGATGATCCGCGAGCGTCGCGATCCGGAGTTTCGCTACGAGGCGATCCCGCTCGACGACGAGAAGACCTTCGACATGCTGTGCGCCGGCGACACCGAGGGCGTGTTCCAGGTCGAGTCCAGCGGCATGACCGACCTGCGTGATGCGCCAGAAGCCGCGCATCTTCCAGGAGCTCGCCCCGCTGATCGCGCTCTACCGGCCGGGCCCGCTGGGCTCGGGCATGGTGGAGGACTACATCAACCGCCGGAACGGCGTGACGAAGGTCGAGTACCCGCTTCCCGGAGCTCGAGGAGGTGACCGCGGAGACGCTCGGGCGTCATCTGCTACCAGGACCAGGTGCTGCAGATCGCCCAGGTGGTGGCGGGCTACTCCCTGGGCGAGGCCGACCTGCTGCGCCGCGCCATGGGCAAGAAGAAGCCCGAGGTGATGGCGGAGCAGAAGTCGCGCTTCGTCGAAGGCGCCGCCGCCCGCGCGGCATCGATCGGGCGAAGGCCGCGGTGCTCTTCGACCAGATCGCCGAGTTCGCCGCCTACGGCGTTCCCGAAGGCCCACGCGGTGGCCTACGCGCTGATCGTCTACCAGACCGCCTATCTCAAGGCGAACCATCCGCACGAGTTCCTGGCGGCGCTGCTCACCATCGAGTCCGCGAACCACGACAAGCTCTCGCGCTACATCGCGCACTGCCGCGAGCGCGGCATCGCCATCCTGCCGCCGGACGTGAACGAGTCGAGCCGCAACTTCTGCGTGGTGGAGTCGGACGGCGAGGACGCCATCCGCTTCGGCTTCGCGGGCATCAAGAACGTGGGTGCGGCGGCGGTCGACCACATCATCGAGGCGCGCGAGTCCGGCGGCCGTTTCGAGAGCCTCTTCGACTTCGTCGACCGCATCGACGGACGCCGGGTGAACCGCCGGGTGGTCGAAGCCCTGGTGAAGTGCGGCGCCTTCGACGAACTGCATCCGAACCGCAACGCGGTCTGGTGCTCCCTCGACGCCGCGCTGGAGCGGGGCGCCGCCGCCCAGCGCGACCGTTCGATCGGCCAGGAGAGCCTGTTCGGCATCGCTGACGGGCGCCGACGCCCTCGACGAGCCCCGCCTGGCGGAGGTGCCGCCCTGGACCGAGCGCGAGCTGCTCGCCTACGAGAAGGAGCTGCTCGGCTTCTACGTCACGGGCCACCCCCTGGGCGCCGTGGCGCGGGACCTGGCCCGCTTCACCGACGTGACGTCGACCACCACCGCCGGGCGCGAGGGCCGGGAGGTTCGCGCCGGCGGGCTCCTCGTCGGCCTGCGCGAGACGCGGACGCGCCGGGGCCAGCGCATGGGCTTCGGCACCCTGGAGGACCTGGAGGGGAGCTTCGACCTCGTGATCTTCTCCGAGCCCTACGCGCAGCACCTGGAGCTGCTGCAGCGGGTCAAGGTCGGGAGACGGCGGCGATCCCGTCCCGCTGGTGGTGTCGGGAACCCTCGAAGGGGGCGATCCGCCGAAGATCCTCGTGCGCGACGTGCTGCCGCTCTCGGAGGCCGAGCAGAAGCTCACCACCGCCCTGCGCGTGCGCGTTCGCGAGAGCGAGCTCACCAACGACCGCCTGGTGGCGATGCGCGACGTGCTGAAGGCGCACACCGGCGACTGCGCGGTGTATCTGCACATCACCATTCCCGGCGAGACGGAGACCGTCCTCGCCGTGGGCAGCGTGCGGGGGGTCGATCCCAGCGACGGCCTGCGCCGGAAGCTCGACGGCCTCTTCGGGCGCGTCGTATCGGAGACGGGACTGTGAGGAACCGGATGCCCTGTACCTGCGTGCCCTTCGCGGACCCCCCGTCGGACACGGCGGGCCGACGGCGCCGGGCCCTGCTGCTGGCCGGCCTGGCGACGCTCCTGGTGGCGGGAACGGCGGGTGCCGAGGTCCGTCGGATCGAGGCCGTGGGCGTGGTGCCCCTGCGGGCCGGAAGCGGGACGGCGGGCGCCGTGGACGCCGCCATCCAGGCGGCTCTCGAGGAAGCGGTCACCCGGGTGGCGCGCAGCTTCCTGATGGATGTCGAGCCGGCGGAGTCCGGGGAGGCCCAGGAGCCCGATCTCGAGAAGGTGCTGGGCGACCGCATGGTGCCCTACACGACCCGCTTCAAGGTGCTCGACGACAAGGGGCTGCGCCCCGCCATGTTCGCCGACGCCCCCCGGGTCAAGAGCGAGTACGTGGTGGTCGTCGAGGTCTTCGTGGACGCCGACCGGGTGCAGCAGCGCCTGATCGACGCAGGGCTGCTGCGGCGCGATCCCCTGGCCGACGCCGTGGACCGGGTGACCCTGGAGGTGCGCGGCCTGGACGCCTACGGGGCCTACGCGGCCGTCCGGGCCCTGATCGTCGAGCGCTGCGGGGCGCGGACGGCCGTGCCGCTGCAGTTCGACCGGGGCGTGGCGGTGCTGGCGGTCGACCTCCCGCTGGACGCGGGCGGGGCCGGCCCCCTCGTCGACCAGCTGGTGGCGTTGGGTCCCCCCCAGCTGCGGGTGCGCCCGCTGGAGGTGGAGGAGGGCCGCGCGGTCGTGAGCGTGGAGTGGACGTCGCCTCCGGACGCCCGCGACAGATGACGGCTCGAGCCGCAGGGATCGTGGCCGCCGGCCGGCTCCCCGGGGCCAGGAGCTTCCCCAGAGGGAAATGCGCAGGCAGCCCGCATCCCTGTCGCTCCGGCAATTGACAGCACGGGCCGAAACGGTAAATGTTCCGCCTCGTTAGCTGGTTTTAGGCACGTAGCTCAGCGGCTAGAGCGCCGCCTTGACACGGCGGAGGTCGGCGGTTCGATCCCGCTCGTGCCTACCACTGTCGCTTCAGCGTCCCGGCCCGGTGCGCGCCCCGCAAGGGGGCATGCCGCCGGGGAGGCCGCCGAGCGCGGGACAGGATGCGATTCGTTCCATGAGCCACCGTCGTTCATGAGCCCGGGAAGCGGAGCCGAAGGCTCCATCGACGTTCGTCTGCCCGACGGCAAGACGCTGGCGATGCCCCGTGGCGCGACGGTTCTCGAGGTGGCCGAGAAGATCGGTCCCGGCCTCGCGAAGGCCGCGCTCGCCGGGCGGATCGACGGCCGGCTGGTGGACCTGCGGCAGCCGATCGAGCAGGACGTGGCGATCGAGATCGTGACGAGCCGCGATTCCGCAGGCGGCGACGTCATCCGGCATTCCGCCGAGCACGTGATGGCGGACGCCGTGAAGCGCCTCTTCCCCAACGCCCAGGTGGACGCGGGGCGTGCGGACCACTCCGAGAAGTTCCAGTACGACTTCCTGGTGGACGAGCCCTTCACGCCGGAAGACGTCGAGCGGATCGAGAAGAAGATGAACGACATCGTGGCGGAGAACGCGCGCTTCGAGCGCCTCGTGGTCAGCCGCGAGGAAGCCCGCCGCCGCTTCTCCGAGATGGGCGAGGAGCTGAAGCTCCAGCGCCTCGACGACATCCCCGAGGGCCAGGAGATCACGCTCTTCCAGCACGGCGAGTTCGTCGATCTGTGCCGGGGGCCCCACGTGCAGCGCGCCGATCAGATCGGCGCGGTCCGCCTGCTCGAGACCTCCGGCTCCTACTTCCGCGGCGACGAGCGGGGCCCCAAGCTCCAGCGCATCTACGGCACGGCCTTCGCCACCGCGAAGGAGCTGAAGGCCCACCTGGCGCGCATCGAGGAGGCCCGAGCCCGCGACCATCGCCGGGTCGGCGCCGCCCTCGAGCTCTTCCATCATCGACCCGCGTGGCGCCCGGCTCGCCCTTCTATCTGCCCAAGGGCATGACGCTCTACAACGGCCTCACGGACTACATCCGCACCCTGTATCCGAAGAACGGCTTCCAGGAAGTCATGACGCCGCAGCTCTGCCGCGCCGAGCTCTTCAAGACCTCCGGCCACTACGAGATGTTCCATGACGACATGTACTTCTTCGCAGGGAGAGGACGAGAACGAAGAGATCGGCGTCAAGGCGACGAACTGCCCCGGCCACTGCGCGATCTTCCAGCTGAAGAAGCGCTCGTACCGCGACCTGCCCCTGCGCTTCGCCGAGTTCTCGCGGCTCCACCGCAACGAGCGGAGCGGCACCCTGACCGGCCTCGCGCGGGTGCGTTCGATGGCCCAGGACGACGCCCACGTCTTCTGCGAGCCGGACCAGGTGACCGCCGAGGTCCACCTCTTCTTCCGGATGGTCGAGGAGGTCTACAGCGTGCTGGGCCTCGGGAGGCGTCGACATGGCGGTCTCCACCCGGCCCGACGAGTTCCTGGGCCGCGCCGAGGACTGGGACGCCGGCGAGCGGACGTTGATCGAGGCGGTGGAGGGGGCGGGCTACGCCTGCCGGATCAAGCCCGGCGAGGCCGCCTTCTATGCGCCCAAGGTCGAGGCCGACTTCAAGGACGTGCTGGGACGCACCTGGACGCTCGGGACGATCCAGATCGACATGGCGATGCCGGGGCGCTTCGGCCTTCGCTACGTGGGCCGGGACGGCGAGCTGCACCAGCCCGCCATGCTGCACCGGGCGATCCTGGGCTCCCTGGAGCGCTTCCTGGCCATCTACATCGAGCACACGGGGGGAGACTTCCCGTTCTGGCTCGCGCCCGTCCAGGTGGCGATCCTGCCGATCTCCGAGCGTCAGCACGAGTTCGCCGCCCGGGTGGCGTCCCGTCTGATGGAGGCGGGCCTGCGCGGGCAGCTCGACGAGCGCAGCGAGACGCTGGGCTTCAAGATTCGCGAGGCGGAGGTCCAGAAGATTCCGCTGATGCTCGTGATCGGGGACAAGGAAATGGAGAGCGGAACCGTCACCCCGAGGCTGCGCCATGCCGGCAAGCAGTCCCGGGAAGCGGCCGACGTCGAGACGTTGGTCGCACAGCTCGTCGAATCCGTCGGCGAGCGGCGCGCGGCACCGCTGCACTGAAACCACGGTAAGGGAGGAACGGAAATCGCTGCTCGAGCCAAATTTCGAATCGTATCCCCGGAGAAGGACACGACCCGGGTCAACGAGCGAATCCGCGTGAGGGAAGTTCGGGTGATCGGCGCCGACAGCGAGCAGCTCGGGGTGATGACGCCCGAGGAAGCGCTCGAGAAGGCCCGGGAAGCCGGACTCGATCTCGTGGAGGTCGCCGCCAACTCCAAGCCGCCCGTGTGTCGCATCATGGACTACGGTCGCTACAAGTACGAGCAGAAGAAGAAGCGGGCGGGCGCGCAGAAGAAGGCGCACGCGGCCACCCTGAAGGAAGTGAAGCTCCGGCCGGGCACGGACATGCACGACCTGGAGTTCAAGCTGAACAACGCGCGGCGCTTCCTGATGGACGGGGACAAGGTCAAGATCACGGTCATGTTCCGGGGCCGGGAGATGGTCCACACGTATCGGGGGCGCGCGCAGCTCGAGCAGGTGATGGAGCACCTGAAGCCGCTGGCGAAGCTAGAGACCTCGCCGCGGATGGAAGGGCGCTTCATGTCCATGATCGTCGTCGCGGACCGCGAGGCCGTGGCGGAGGCGAAGCGGGTGGCCGAGCAGGCCGAGAAGCAGGCCAAGGCGGAGGCCGAGGCAGAGGCGGCCCGGGCCGAGGCCGGGGAAGGCGAGGACGCCGGGGCGGAGGAAGAGAAGGCCCCGGCCGCGCAGGCCGGCGCCGAGACGGGTGCGGCCGAAGAGGCCGAATAGGAGACGACGTGCCGAAGATGAAATCGCACCGGGGTGCGGCCAAGCGGTTCAAGAAGACCGGCTCGGGCAAGATCGCCCGGCAGAAGGCGAACAAGCAGCACATCCTGACCAAGAAGACCACCAAGCGGAAGCGCAGCCTGCGACAGGACGCGCTCATCTCCGACGCGGACGAGCGCCGCGTGCGGAAGATGCTTCCGTACCTGTAGACCCGCCCGGAAGGGCGAGAGAGAGAGGACGACATGGCTCGTGTGAAACGAAGCGTTGCCGCGCGCAAGCGACGGCGGCGCGTACTCAAGAAGGCCCGCGGCTACTCCGGCGCGCGAAGCAAGCTCTACCCCGTGGCACGCGAGGCGGTGGAGAAGGCCGCCAAGTACGCCTACGCCGGGCGCAAGCAGCGCAAGCGGCAGTTCCGGGTCCTGTGGATCGCCCGCATCAACGCCGCCGCGCGGGAGCACGGTCTCTCGTACAGCCGGCTGATCGACGGTCTCCACAAGGCGGGCGTCGAGGTGGATCGCAAGATCCTGGCGCAGCTCGCCATCGAGGATCCGAAGGGGTTCGGCGAGCTGGCGACGCTGGCGAAGCGAGAGGCGGCCTGAGCACTCGGGCCGAGGGACGCGAATCGCGACTCGATCCGGGAACGGAGGGGGCGACCATGACCAAGGCGGAGATCGTCGAGCAGATCTATGAGCGAGTCGGCTTCTCGAAAAAGGAGGCAGCCGAGCTCGTCGAGAAGGTTTTCGACGTCATCAAGGAGACCCTCGCCCAGGGCGAGAAGGTGAAGATCTCCGGCTTCGGCAACTTCGTCGTACGCCACAAGAACGCCCGCAAGGGCCGCAATCCCCAGACGGGGCAGGAGATCCTGCTCGAGGCCCGCAAGGTGCTCACCTTCAAGCCGAGCCTGGTGCTGAAGAACGTCCTCAACGAGGAAGGCGCCGACGGCGAAGACGCGGGCGTGCAGTCCTGATCCATCGAGCCCCCCGCGTGGGGGAGGGGGTGTCATGGCCAGGAAGAAGACCTCCAGGCGGTCGGGCCGCAAGCCCGCCGCACGCCCGTCGGCCGCGGTGGGCCGCACGGCGCCCGAAGCCGAGCCCAGCGCAGGACCGCCGGCCGACGACGACGTCGAGCCCGAAGATCTGAGCGCCCTGAAGGACGGCAAGCTCTACTACCGTATCGGCGAGGTGAGCCAGATCACGGGCGTGAAGCCCTACGTCCTACGCTACTGGGAGAGCGAGTTCCGCCTGATGGCGCCCCAGAAGTCGCGCTCCAAGCAGCGCCTGTACCGGCAGAAGGACATCGAGACCATCCTGGCCATCAAGCGCCTGCTCTACCAGGAGCGCTACACCATCGCCGGAGCCCGCAAGCGGCTTCGCGAGCTCGGCAGCGAGGCACGGGCCGAGCTGGCCGTCGCCGGCACGGCTCGCGAGGGCGGCGACGGCCCCCGGGACGAGCTGCGGCGCATCCGGGACGAGCTGCTGGCCATCCGCTCGCTGCTCGTGGCCGAGATCTGAAGGTTCACCACCACGAATCGAGGCGCGAGTCTTCCGCGCCCCCGGCGCTCACAGCGGAATCGGCGCCACCGAGAGCCCCCACAGCACCAGCCACATGAGCAGCGCGGCGGCGCCGAAGGTGCCGACGGCGCGCACCGTCGTGAAGTCGAGGGCCTGGCGCACGGCCACCACGGCCGCCACCAGGATCCAGAGCCGGCCGAGGCTCCACGCCGCAAGCCCCAGCTCGTCGGGCGGCAGCCACACGAAGAAGAGCAGCAGGCCGGGCGAGAACGCGAAGCCGGTGGTGCGCAGCACCTCCGCGTAGTCGGTCTCGGTCTCGGGCCCGCGCAGGAACGTCGCGCCCACCATGTACGCGAAGGCCGAGCTCACGACCCACACGGTGAGCGGCTCGAACACGATCAGCGCCAGGTGCAGGGGCAGGGGCAGGGCGTTCCCGGGCAACGGGTGCCCCGTGACCACGCGGATCCAGGTGCCCAGAGCGCCGGCGCCGCTCGCCATCAGCACGATCGCGAAGGCCTGGCCGATGGAGCCGCGGTCTGCTTCCACCTCTTCGTAGGTGTCGGCGTGCAGCAGCGAGGCACGCCACATGCGCCGGGGAAAGGACGTGCGGCTCGTCGGGGCCATGGGGATGCGGTCTCCGTCGGATGGGCGAGCGACTCGCACATCGGCAGGGGAGGGCGCGTTCCGGGAGGCGGGGAGCTTAGTCGCTCGGCGGCGATTCGTCCTGCCGCCGGTCGTCGAGGATGCGGTCGAGAAGGTGACCGAGCGCGCCGCGGACGCCCGACTCACCCTCGGGATCGTCGATTCCGCGCAGGGTATCGAGCAGCGCGCTGGTCGAGCGGCAGGGCTGGTTCGCACCCGCCTCTTCACAGGGCACGAGCACCGCCGGTGCGCGGGTGTCCAGGTCGCGGGCAGCCTCCCGAATGGCCGTCCGGAAGCTCGGCTCGCTGCGGGCGTCGGCGTAGACCGTGCCCAGCAGCTCGTTCCAGCCCTGCAGGCGCTGGACGAGGGCGGGATCCGGATGTTCCGCGGCGGCGGCTCGCGCCGCCAGCATGAAGTACCCGTAGGCGAGGGACGAGAGCGCCAGGGTGCGCTCGGCCTCGGTCGGGCCGCGCTGGAGCTGGTCCTCCACCTCCGAGAGCTCGGCGGCGTCGATCTCGCCGGCGTCCACGGCCTCGAGGAAGCCGCCGAACTGGTGCTCCACCTCGGCGAAGCAGACGGGCTTCTCGCCCTGCGCGGGAAACGGGCAGTAGCTGCCGGGCTGCGCCGAGTCGCCCGTGGCGGCGGGCCCCCCCGTGGCCACGGACGTCACCAGGACGGCTGCGGTCGCGGCCGTCGCCAGTCTGCGTCGGGTACGCCTCACGGCGTCGGGTCTCCCGCCTCCGCACGGGGAAGGCTCAACGCGAGCCCGCACACCAGTCCGAGCCAGATGGGCCCCTCGCGCCGGAAACGCGCGGTCCGTCCATCGGCGCCGAGGAGCACGACCTCGGCGCTCTCGATGAGCAGGCGGTCGTCCATTTCGCCGATCCCGCGAACGTTGGGCACCGGGTCGAGACCCTTGGCGAGCTGCACGCCCTCGATGCCGGCGAGGTCGATGGCCGGGTGGGTGGGGTCGTTCAGCTCGGGATGGGCGACGTTGGTGTCGGCGGCGCCGGGCGGCCCCAGGACGAAGACGTCCGTGGTGGCGCGCCGCAGGGACCTGCCCCGGGCCATCTCCAGGCGGAACTCGCGCCCCTGCGGACCCTGCAGGCGCAGGAAGAGCGGGTCGTCCGAGGCCGCCATCAGGGCCGCGCCCGTGCGCACGCGCGCCTCGATTCGCTCGATGGGCACGGCGGGGCTGGCTCTACGTCTTCGCCTACGCTGGGGCGAGCCTTCGGGGGCTGCCTCCGGCGCTGGCGCGGAGCTCGAGACGGCGCTTGAGTGGGCAGGGGAACCTCCCGAAGAGTTCGCGAGGGACGGTCGGAGGCGCGAGGGTAGACTTGCCGGGCGACGAGGGTCAAGCGGACGAGGGCCAGGCGACGGAAGTGGGCGGCGTGCTTCCCGCACGGGGGCCCGCGCCGTTCGGCGAGACCGCGAATCCGGCCGAATACGTGCCGCGCGATGCCACGGAAGAGGCGCTCCGCGCCCTCGAGCAGGCCTTCCGCGCGGGTGGAATCACCGCCCTCACGGCACCACCCGGTCTGGGCAAGAGCCTGCTGCTGCGCCTGCTCGCGGACCGGCTCGGCGACGCGCTCGAGACCGTCTTCCTCGCCTATGCGGCGCTCGACCTCGACGAGCTGTGCGCCTGGAGCCTGGGCCTGCTGGGGAGCGCCGTGTCGGACGAGCCCCGTGCGACGCTGCTGCGCCGGGCGCGCGCCCTGGGCGAGGAGGAGCGGACCCTGGCGCTGTTCGTGGACGACGGGAGCTCGATGCCCCTCGAGACGGCGCGGGCCCTGGGCGAGCTGCTGCGCGAGTCGGGTGGACGCCTGCGCATCGTGATCGCCGCGGGGGACGACGCCGTCTCGAGACGCGTGCTCGTGGCGCTGGACACCGAAATCGACGAGGTCCGCTTCACGCAGCCCATGAGCCCGCGCGAGACCCGCGCCTACGTCCACACGCGACTCGAGCAGGCAGGCGTTCCGGCGGAGGAACGCGCGCGCTTCCACGACGAGGCGGTCGGCTGGATCCATCGGCTCTCCGGCGGCGTCCCGCGGCGCGTTCACGAGCTGTCGTGCGCGCTCCTCGACAAGCCACCGGAGGGAGTGGGAAGCGGCTGGCGGGACGAGCGCTGGCTGGGCGCGCCCCTGGACGAGATCGACGGAGAGGGCCCTGACGGGTGGCCCGAGGCGGTCGACCTTCTGCCGTCGAACGTGGAGCCCGTCGGGCCCGAGGTGCTGATCGACGAGGACGAGGATCCCAGCGCCCTGTGAGGACCGGCGGTCCGCCGCCGGGCGCGCCGCCTCGACAGATCCCGCAGAGCAGGCTACCCCTCCGGCCGGCGGGCCGTGGCGCAGCTTGGTAGCGCGCTTGACTGGGGGTCAAGAGGTCGCGAGTTCGAATCTCGCCGGCCCGACCAGTTCCTTCGACGCCTCCTCCGATCGCCCCGGTCGGAACCCCGTTCACCCGGCGTCACGCGCGGCCATGGCCTCGAGGACGCCCTGGGCGTCCGTCCCCGGCGGCCTTCGGTAGTCCCGGGCGATTGCGGGCATCGCTACGCCGGGCTTCCCGCCCGGATCGGCGATGGGCTCGCCGGGAGCCAGGGCCAGGGGCACGACCCCCGCCCAGACATCGAGGGCGAGGTCTGCCTCCTCGTCGACGGGGCCTCCGCTCCGCACCTTGGCCGACGCCTCGGCGATCGGAAGCCGCAGCACCAGGGTCTGGTGGAACTCCTTCAGGCTCGGACCGCGGACCTCCGCGAAGCGTCCGGGAAAGGCGTGGTCTACCACGGCCTCGAGGGCCCGGAGCTTCTCCTTGGCGTCCGCGACCTCGGTCGCGCACCCGTAGATCGCCACCGAGCGGTAGTTCAGCGAGTGATGGAAGGCCGAGCGGGCCAGGACGAGCCCGTCCACGTGGGTGACCGTCACCGCGGCCTCGGCGCCGTCGCGCAGGGCCCGCAGCAGCCGGCTCGCCGGCGAGCCGTGGAGGTAGATCGCGTCGCCCAGACGGCCGTAGACCATGGGCAGGCACACGGGCTGACCCTCGAAGACGAACCCCACGTGGCACACGAAGCCGTGATCGAGGATGCGCTCGATCACGGCGCGGTCGTAGACGCCTCGGGTGGGCTGTCGCTTCACCTGGGTTCGCGGAGTGGAGGCGGTCGCGGTCATCGGAGCTCTCCTGGCGCCCCCGGCATCGGCCGGGGGCTGACGCGTTCGTTCGGGTACGGTCCGGTCGGCTCTTTCGTGTGTTCGATTGCCTTGGCTGCTCTGTTGGCGATTCCATTTTGTTCTGGTACATAACAGTATACGTACTGCTACATAAACTACGAGACGAGAGGGGTGCTGGCAAGGCCGGCCACCCTTGGAGATTCCATGCCTGCCGCTTCCCGCCCCCGGCCCCGTTCGGGGATCGGCGGCGCCACCGCGCTGGAGATCGCGAGCAGCGTCGAGGCCGCCATCCGCGAGGGCCGCCTGCGTCCCGGCGACGACCTTCCCACGGTGCGCAGCTTGGCGCAGGATTTGCGCCTGAGCCCCACGACGGTGGCGGCCGCCTTCAAGGAGCTGCGGGCCCGGGGCCTCGTGAGCACCCAGGGACGCCGGGGCACCCGCGTCTGTCCGCGACCCCCGATCTACGCGGGGGGCGACGCGCCGTTGCCCCCCGGCGTCCGCAACCTCGCCGAC
Source organism: uncultured delta proteobacterium (assembly GCA_963822965.1). GTDB lineage: Bacteria > Myxococcota_A > UBA9160 > UBA9160 > UBA4427 > JAJDAN01. The sequence goes on along the minus strand of CAWGJT010000010.1, from coordinate 1,090,211 downwards.
GGCAATCCCGACCCCGCGCTGCTGCCGGACCTGGCCCCCGCACTCGCTCGGATCGACACGAGCCGCGTCCTCTACGGAGACGCGCTGATCGAACCGGAGCTCGGCCGGCGCGCCGTGGAACGCTTTCGGGCCGACGGAATTCCCGCCGACCGGGTGAGCGTGACGAGCGGCGCCCTCGACGGGCTCGAGCGCGTGCTGCAGGCCCGGCTGCGGCCCGGCGACCGCGTGGCGGTGGAGGATCCCGCGTTCGTCGGCGTCCGCGACCTGCTGGCGGCGCTCGGCCTGGCGGCGGTGCCGGTGGAGATCGACGACGAGGGCCCCCGCCCGGCGGCCCTGGCCCGGGCCCTCGAGCGCGGTGCCGCGGCGCTCGTCGTGACGCCCCGCGCGCAGAACCCGTTCGGCTCGGCGCTCACCGTCGAACGCGCGGACACGCTCGCAGCGGTGCTCGACGATCACCCCGACGTCCTCCTGTGCGAGGACGATCACGCGGGCATCGTGGCGGGTGCGCCCGTCCGGACGCTCGTACGTCCGGGCGTCCGACACCCCTGGGCCGTCGTGCGCTCGTTCTCGAAGTCCCTGGGGCCCGACCTGCGCGTGGCCACCGTCGCCGGCGACGACGAGACGATGGCGAGGGTCGAAGGGCGGCAGCGCCTCGGGATCCGGTGGGTGAGCCACGTGCTCCAGCGACTCGCGCTGGTCCTCTGGAAGGACCGCAGCGTCCAGGCCGGGCTGCGCGCGGCGGCCCGCACCTACACGGCACGGCGTGAGGCCCTGCTGCGGGCGCTCGACGAGCACGGCCTCGAGGCGCACGGACGCTCGGGGCTGTGCGTGTGGATCCCCGTGGCCGAGGAGGTTCGCCCGGTGCAGGCGCTCCTCGAGGCGGGCTGGGCGGTGAACGCCGGCGAGCGCTTCCGCCTGGAGTCCGGACCGGGGATCCGCGTCTGCATCGCCACCCTCGAGGAGAGCGAGGCACTGCAGCTCGCGCGGGATATCGCCCGCACCCTCGAGCCGTCGGGTCGCAGCGCGGCCACCTGATCGACGCGTTGGGCTCAGGCGGAGGTGCGCAGGTCGGCGAAGCCCACGAGGCGCTTCGCGTCGTCGTCCCACAGCGCGAGCCGGAAGCAGTGCAGGCTCTCGCGCAGGGTGACGCGGCCGACCGCGCGCAGCTCGGGGTGGTCGGCCAGGGTCTCGCGCAATCGATAGCTCGGGATCCGGCTCGCCAGGTGGTGGACGTGGTGGATGCCGATGTCGGCGGTCAGCCAACGCAGCGGGCGGGGCAGCTCGTAGTAGGTGCTGCCGAGCAGGGCGCCCGCGTGGAAGCCCCATTCGTCGTCCCGCGCCCAGTAGGTGTCCTCGAACTGGTGCTGGACGTAGAAGAGCCAGACGCCGATGGCGCCGGCCAGCAGGGTGACGGGGAGCTGCGTGAGCAGCAGGGCGCCGAAGCCCAGGGTGCTCCCCAGCCCCAGGAACAGGCCGGCGATGGCGAGATTCGTGGCCATGGTGCTGATCCACGGACCCTTGCCGTGCTGCATGAGGCCGACGGGCAGGCGGTACTTGAGCACGAACAGGTAGACGGGCCCCAGGCCGAGCAGCACCAGCGGGTGCCGGATCAGGCGGTAGCCCACACGCCGCCAGCGCGGCAGCGCCCGATACTCCGCGACGGTCAGTAGCGTGACGTCGCCGGTGCCGCGACGGTCGAGATTGCCGGTGGTCGCGTGGTGCACGGCATGGGTGCGGCGCCAGTAGTCGTAGGGCGTGAAGGTGAGCACGCCCAGGACGCGGCCCAGCGCGTCGTTGCTGCGGCGACGCCGGAAGAACGAGCCATGTCCGCAGTCATGCTGGATCATGAAGAGGCGCACGAGCAGGGCCGCCGCGGGGACGGCCAGGGCCAGGCCGAGCCAGGCGCCCCGCTGCATGCAGACGAGCAGGGCCGCCCACAGCAGCGCGAACGGCGCCGCGGTGACCGCCACCTCGAAGACGCTGCGCTTCGGGTCGGGGTCGCAGTAGCGCGCGAGGAGGCGCCCCCAGCGTTTCCCTTCCAGGGTCGCGTCGTCGTGGCAGGCCGGCGCGTGCATGCGGGACGGCGTCGGGCGGGAATCGGACAAGATGGTTGCGTACGTCGAGGCAGGCAGACCGGGGCGGGTGCTCGCGCCGTATTCCTGTTCCGCCCCCGATCCGGACGGGAGTCCGACGGAGGCCTGGCGATCGGCAGCGCACGCTCGGAACACCCGATGGCGCGCAGAGGCGATCTCTTCATCGAGCCCCGATGGACCCGATGCGAAGGCGTATTCACTTGGGGGGAGAACGGGCAGGCGGAAGACGCTGTAGGGCCCGGCCCGAAAGATGCGCTCTCGTGGCGGCGAGGGTAGCCGGTATCGCTGGTTGCGCCAACCGCGGTCGCAGCGACGGGCTCGTTCTCGGGCTTCCCACCGGACCGTACCGGTCAGTCGCGGGCTCCGGCTTCGCGGGCGCGCGCGGGCTCGGGCTCGAGCATCAGAGTGGGGACGCCGCAGGTGCCGTCCTTCACGCTGAAGACGCGCGTGTCGGGGCGGCGTCCCGCACGCACGGGCGAAACGTCCACCCCGGCAGCTGCCAGGCGTGCGCGCGCGGCGTCTGCGTCCGGCACCCGGAACGACAGGCCCCACAGCGTGTCCCGCGCCTCTGCCTCCGCCTTCGCATCCAGCGGCGCGGCGACCTCGACCGTCACGCGTCCCGCGCGGAAGAAGAGCAGGCGGGTGTCCCACTCGGGGAAGCGGCGGTCCAGAGAGAGACGCAGCCCCAGCGCGTCCTCGTAGAGCCGACGCGCGCCGTCGCCGTCCGGCGTCCGCACCACCGCGTGGTCGAGGGCGTAGACGCAGGCGCTCGGGGCGGCGAGAGCGGGGGAGGGCGTCAGGATCTCGTCCGGTGCCGTGTGCTCGATGGCGAAGAGCAGCACGCCCCGGGTGGACGCGAGCGGGAGCGGCACCCGCCGCCAGGTGCGGAAGGCGCCCGACGGGTCGTCGCGTCCCATGCCCTTCTCGATCGCGCCCGGCGCGAGGCTGCGGTCCGCGAAGAAGCGCCGGCACGCGTCCGCATCGCCGGTGCCGAAGGCCAGGCCCAGGAGCCCCTCGCCGCGCGCATCGAGCCAGGCGGCGACGGCTTCGCCCACGGGGCCGGAGCCGCTGGGAGACAGCAGCTCGAGGTACGTGTTGTCCAGGCGGAAGAGCGCGTTCTGGGTGCCGCTCCCCGGGTGCTCGCCCCGCCAGGAAGGTGCGCGACCGAGCAGCCGGGCGTAGACCTTCTCCGCCGCGTCCAGGTCGCGGACGGCCAGGATCACGTGGTCGAGGGAGTCGAGCGGACCGCGGCTCATCGCGCGAGCGCGCGTGCGGGGCGGCATCCGAAGCGCCTATCCGAACGCATAGGCGCCGCCGCGCTGGATGGCCTTCTGGTAGGCGGGGCGCTGCTGGACGCGGTCCAGGAAGCGCCCGAGGCTCGGGAACGAATCCAGGCCGTGAAGCGCGCGTGCGGCCTGGATGGCGAACGAGAGCTGCACGTCGGCCGCCGTGATGTCGTCGCCGACGAACCAGTCGCGGCCCTCCAGCAGGCCCTCCAGGTAGCCGAAGTGTCGCGCGATCTCGCTGCGGATGCGCGGCTGGAGCGGCGCACCCGCCTCGCCCAGCCGCCCGGTGTAGAGCGACAGCATCAGGGGCAGCATGGCCGAGCCCTCGGCGTAGTGCATGAGCTGCAGGTATCGCAGCGCGTCGGGAGTGCCGTCGGCGGGCCGCAGCCTGCCGTTCCCGTACTTTCGCACCAGGTACTCCAGGATGGCGCCCGACTCGATCACCACGTCGTCGCCGTCCACGAGGACCGGCGCCTTCCCCAGCGGGTGGACCGCCTGCAGCGATTCGGGCGCGAGATTGGTCTCGGGGTCGCGCTGGTGCTTCACGATCTCGTAGTCGAGCCCCAGCTCCTCGAGCAGCCAGAGGACGCGCTGGGAGCGCGAGTTGTTGAGGTGGTGGACCTGGATCATGGCGGCTCCTCGATGACGTGGAAGCCCGAGGGTAGCTCCGGTTCGCGGCACCGCGCCGGGTGGCGACCGTGGTGGTCGAGTCTGCCGAGGGGGGCCTGACCGTCCGGGCGCGCGCCGCGGCGGGGTGATCAGCGGGCGATCAGCAGCCGCAGGCGGTTGCCCACGCGCTCGGCGTAGTCGGCCATGTCGCCGATCCAGCCCACCCAGTCGTAGAGGAAGATGGTCGCCACACCGAGCTCGGCCTCGCGCGCGAAGAGCTTGCGCACGGCGCGATCGGCCAGCTCGTCCGTGTCGCTCTCGATGCGGCCGAGCTCGTCGATCATCTCCTCGACCCGACTGACCTCGCGTCCGTGGAAGCCCGTCTCGACCAGCTCGTCCAGCTCGTTCACGATGCGCTCGGCCTGCTCGCAGGCGCTCACCACCCGGCGCACCAGCTCGAGCACCGGCTCCGCCAGGTCGGGGGACAGGGTCATGCCGCGGAGATCGGCGAGCTCGGCCACGTCCTGCGCGGTGTCGGCGATGGAGTCCTGGTAGTCGAGGATCTCCAGCATGTCACGCCGCTCCACGGCCATGAAAAGACGCTTGGGCAGGTGGCTGCGGATCTCGTTCTTGATCTCGTCGGCGTCGTGCTCGAGGCGATCGATGCGCGCCCGGCACGCGGTGATGGCCGCCACGTCGCCCGCGGCCATGGCCTCGACCAGGGGCAGCACCTCGCGCGCGCAGCTCACCGCCGCCTTCATGTGGCGTTGCATCGGCCGGATCGGTGAGCGCCCGAACAGATCGGCGATCAAGGACATGCGCGCTGTCTCCCGGGCGCCCTCACGGGCCGAGCAGCCCCTTGAAGAAGTAGAAGAAAAAGATCGAGAGTGCCGCAGCGACGGGCAATGTCGCCAGCCACGAGATCACGATGTTGCCGACCACGCGCAGGTCGAGGGCGGCGATGCCCCGAGCCAGCCCGACGCCCAGGACCGACCCCACCAGGATGTGGGTGGTGGAGACGGGGATTCCGGCGCGGGAGGCGAGCACGATGGTGGTGGCGGCAGCCAGCTCCGCGGCGAAGCCCCGGCTGGGAGTCAGCTCGGTGATGCGCTTGCCCACGGTCTCCATGATGCGGTAGCCCCAGGTGGCGAGACCGACCACGATTCCGACGCCGCCCACCGCCAGCATCCACGCCTGCACGGGTGCCTTTCCGCCGACCGCCGCGCCCTGGGCGAGGCTCACGATGGCGGCCAGCGGGCCGATGGCGTTGGCGACGTCGTTCGAGCCGTGCGCGAAGGCCACCGCGCACGCCGTCAGGATCTGGAGCACCACGAAGATCCGCTCGACGTTGCGATAGTGGAACTGCTCGTCCTCGGGACCCGATGGGACGCGCCGGAGGAAGAGGTGGCCGAGGCCGAATCCCAGCAGACCGAGCCCCGCCGACATCATCATCGCCTGGGGCAGGTCGAAGTGGAGGTTCAGGTTCTTCAGGCCCTTGAAGAGCGTGACCAGGCCGATCACGAAGAACACGTAGCCGAAGAAGAAGGGCCCCAGCCGGCGTGCCCGCTCGATGGGGCGCTCGTGGTCGAGAATGCCGCGCGCGATGATCTGGAAGATGCCGAAGGCCAGCAGGCCGCCCAGGAGCGGCGACGTCAGCCACGAGAGGACGATCTGCGCCACCTTTCCCCACTCGACGGCGTCGAGCCCGAGACCGACGGCGCCGAAGCCCACGATGGAGCCGACGATGGAGTGGGTGGTCGAGACGGGCAGCCCGAGCCGGGTGGCTCCGAGCAGCAGGGTCGCGGCGGAGGCCAGCGAGGCCAGCATGCCGCACAGCAGCAGCTGGGGGTCGGCGAAGGCCACGTCGGAGCTGAGGATGCCCTTGCGGATGGTGTCGGTGACGTGACCGCCCGCGAAGAAGGCGCCCGAGAACTCGAGCACGGCGGCCACCACGATCGCGCGACGGATCGTCAGCGCACCCGAGCCCACGCTCGTGCCCATCGCATTGGCGACGTCGTTGGCGCCGATGGCCCACGCCATGTAGAGCGCCAGGATTCCGGCCAGCCAGACGACCGGCGTGACCTGCGCGAGCGCACTCTCCAGGACCGACCCCTCCCGCGGCGCGCGCAGGTTAGCAGCGGACGTCACCGTTTCGTCGCACGATCGTCACGCGGAAAGAAACGAAACGTTGTTCGACAGGAAGCGCCGCGGCTCATCGCGGACGTCATATGCCCAGCGCCCGGACGAGCGCCGCTCGCGCCCCGGGGCCGGGGCCCGCGACGGACCGGACCAATGTCAGAAACCCCATTGGGATCCAGGGCCTTTCATCGGGTTCCGAGGATCTACCTCAAGCGCCTCCGGGCCTGCTTCCCGCGGCCGGGCATTCGGGAGCCGGCGCTGTACCCTGGCGGGCGCTCGGCCGAGGCGCCCTCCCAGGGGTCGCCGGCCGCGCCGGGGGGAATCCGAGAGTGATCCGCGCATGACGAGCGCGCCGAATGACGCGCCCGCCGCAACGGCGGTAGCCGCGGGCGGACGGCATCTCGCCATCTTCATCCGCTCGCTCGAAGGCGGCGGCGGTGCCGAGCGCATGATGGTGAGCCTTGCCCGGGGCTTCGCGGCCCGGGGACACCGGGTGGATCTCGTTCTCGGGACCGCCAAGGGCGCCTTCGTGAACCACGTGCCCGAGAGCGTTCGCATCGTCGAGCTGGGCCGCCACAGCGTGCTGCGTGCACTGCCCGCGCTGCTGCGCGACCCCGCGAATGCGCGCAAGCTGGCGCCAGCTTTTCGGGGCGTCTTTCCGCACTGGGTGCTGGGCTGCATCCCGGACCTGGTGCGCTACCTCGAGCGCGAGCGTCCCGACGCCATGCTCTCGGCGCTCAACTACTCGAACATCGCCGCCTTGTGGGCGCGGCACCTGGCGGACGTGCCCACCCGTCTCGTGGTCAGCGAGCGGAACACGGTGACGCACCGCGCCCAGGTGCGTCGCCGCAACCAGGAGCTGCCGGCCCTGGCCCGCGCCTTCTATCCCTGGGCCGACGCCATCTCGGCCGTCTCCGACGGCGTGGCCGACGATCTCGCGAGCGCGGCAGGCATTCCCCGGGAGGCCATCACCACCACCTACAACCCCGTGGTCGGACCCGAGATCGCCGAGCAGGCCGCCGAGCCCCTGGAAGACCCCTGGTTCGCAGACCCGGCGGTGCCGGTGATCCTGGCGGCCGGCAAGCTCAAGGAGCAGAAGGGCTTCGACGTGCTGATCGACGCCTTCGCCCGGGTGCGCGAGAAGCGCCGGGTGCGGCTCGTCATCCTGGGGCAGGGCGAGCTCCAGGCCGACGCTCCTGCGGCAGGCGGCGGCCGCGGGTATGCAGGACGACGTCGCGTTTCCGGGCTTCGTCCCGAATCCCGTTCCGCTACATGGCGCGGGCATCCGTCTTCGTCCTGTCCTCGCGCTGGGAGGGGCTGCCGGGCGTGCTGATCCAGGCGATGGCGTGCGGCTGTCCGCTGGTCAGCACCGATTGTCCGAGCGGGCCGCGGGAGATCCTCGACGAGCGGCCGCTACGGCGAGCTGGTGCCGGTCGACGACGGCGAGGCGCTTGCGGAGGCCATCGCCCGAACCCTCGACGCGCCGCGGACCCGGCGCGTCTCCGTCGCCCGCGCGGACGACTACTCGATCGAGCGGTCCGTCGACCGCTACCTCGCGCTGCTGCTGCCCGACGACGCCGACCCGGCCCGCGGAGGCGCGTCGCGCGCCGGCGTGTAGCCTCCGCGCGCGGCCGGGCCGGCTTCGTCGCGCGGCCGGGCCGGCTTCGTCGCGCGAGTCCGGGTATGGTAGGCCGCGTCGGACGGCAATCGGGCCAGCCGGCCGCCGGGGGGACGTCGATGCAACGCCGTGACGCGGCCCACATCGCGCTGTTCATCTCGAACCTCGGCGGTGGCGGCGCCCAGCGCAAGATGGTGAGCCTCGCCAACTTCTTCGTCGAGGCGGGGCATCGCGTCGACCTGCTGCTCGCGAAGCCGGGCGGCGTGCTGCACGACCGGGTCGACGCTCGCGTCCGCATCGTGGAGCTCGGCAACTGGCTGACGCGGCTTCCGATCTACTCGCCGCCAAGAAGCGGCGCCGCATGCTGGCGGCCGTGCGTCCCCTGGCCCGCTACCTGCGGGTCGAGCAGCCCGACGCGCTCATGTCCAGCTCCGACTCGGTCAACGTGGCGGCGGTGCTCGCGCACCGGCTCGCCAGGTCGGAGAGCCGCCTGGTGCTCCGCATCGACAACCAGCTCACCCGCTCGCCCGAGGTCGAGGGCACCTGGGGCCAGCGCCGCCGCATGCGCCGGGTCCGCCACCTGTTCCCGCGAGCCGACCGCATCATCGCCATCTCCCATGGCGTGGGCGAGGACGTGATCCGGCAGCGTGGCGGCCGGCCGTCGCAGCTGCACGTCATCCACAACCCGTCGGTGGACGCCGGGCTCGAGAAGCGCGCCCAGGAGCCGCCGGGGCATCGCGTGGCTGCGCGAGCCCGGGCCGCCCGTGGTGCTGGGGGTGGGCCGGCTCGTGCCCCAGAAGGACTTCCCGACCCTGCTCCGCGCCTTCGCCCGGGTGCGCGCCACCACCGAGGCACGCCTGCTCGTCCTGGGCGAAGGACGCGAGCTCGAGCGCCTGCAGGCGCTGGCCGAGGAGCTGGGGATCGCCCGGGACGTGGCACTGCCGGGCTTCGACCCGAACCCCGTCTCCGCCATGGCGCGCGCGGCGGTCTTCGTGCTGTCCTCGGCCTGGGAGGGATTCGGGAACGTGTTGGTGGAAGCGCTGGCCACCGGCTGTCCGGTGGTGAGCACCGACTGTCCCAGCGGCCCGAGCGAAATCCTGGAGGGTGGCCGCTACGGGCGCCTCGTGCCCGTAGGCGACGTGTCCGCGATGGCGGACGCCATCGGCGCCTGCCTGCGCGACCCGGGCGACTCCGACGTGCGCCGCCGCCGGGCCCGGGAGTTCACCGTCGAGATCGTGGGCGAGCGCTACCTGGCCGTGCTGCTCGACTGAGCGCCGCCGCCGGCTAGGAGCCTGACCCAAGACTCCCGTGGAAAGCCCTGGCGTCGAGGCGCGCCACTGGCAAGGCGCGTGAGGAGGCCGTAGCGCGGGCTACGGCGACGCAGCGCAACGCAGCCAGCGGCGATGCATCGGCGTCAGGGCGGCGCGAGGTGTCTTGGGTCAGGCTCCTAGCCCCAATGCGTCATTCAGCGCGCCTTCCGCGTGCCGCAGGCCCTGCCAGCCCTTGCGGATCCTGCGAGATCGCCGGAATCAGCCCGGGCGCGACAACCTCATTGCCATGAGATCCTGGCGCCAGGCTCGGATCGCGGCACGGACCGAGCAAGACGCAGCGATTCGGCGGGCATTGGAAGTTGCGCCCTGATCCGCATGACGGATCACGGCTAGCTCCGCAGCAGCCGGGCGGGCCACGTCAGCCCCGCGACGGCGCCCTTCTGGAGCGGCGACAACGCGTTTCGCCAGGCCTCGTCGAGGCGGATCTCCGGCGTCGTCGCGAAGCGCATGCGGTTGCCGCAGATGTTGTGGTGCGGCCCGGCGGTCCAGTCGAGCTGGCTCGGCTCGAAGCCGAGGCCGAGCCAGGCCATGATGCGGCCCATCTCGGCTTCCGGCTGCCGAACGAACGACTCGTAGCGAAGCGTCGCGTGCGGTACGCCCCGCAGCAGCCACTCGAGCTGCAGCCGTGTCTTCGTGTACCGCAGCGCGCCCTGCGCCGTGCTCCGCCCCTTCTTGATGTGCGAATAGGTGACGCCGTAGGGACTGCGGGTGAGATGGATGGGACGCACGTCGAAGCCCGTCGCCAGCAGCCGCCGCAGGCGCCGCGGGCTCTTCGAGGAGTCGACGATCCACGAGGCGCCGGAGACGGCCGACGCGGCGGCGAACAGCGCCCGGTTGTGGGACCGGAAGGTCGGCTCGTCCGGAGCGTCCAGGTCCACCTCGTGCAGCCCGCAGCCGACGTCCTGCCGGAGCCGCGCGTCCACGCCGCGCCAGAACGTGCACGTCTCCTTGGAGTCGGCGCCGCAGGTACAGCGAGCCGCCAGCACGCGCTCGCGCTTGTCGTTGCGGGCGCGCGAGAGGACCTTCAGCTCGCCGAGGCTCTCGAGCTGCGAGTGGGCCCCGAGGACCAGATCGACGAGGGTCGAGCCGCTGTGGGTGACGCTCGCGACGTAGACGATCCGCGGCGCCTGGTCCGGGGCGATTCCCGGCCGGCCGGCCTTCTCGGCTTCGGTCGCGGCGTGGCTGGCAGAGTCGCTCACGGCTCCTCGGGTCGGTTATCCTGCGCGCTCGCCGGCTCCGGCCGGTCCCCCCGCAGCGTCGGCGCTCGGCTGTACCCGAAGCGCATGGAATCGGAGGCGGTCGCGATTCGCAAGCATCTCGCCCCGGCGCTCGTCTCGCTGGGCCTCGTCCTGCTGCTCCTCGGGATCGACGTGGGCCTGGGCTATCGCAAGGTGGTCGCGGCGGACGAGGAGGAGCAGATCGAGGGCGTGCACCAGCCCGATCCCCGGCTCGGCTGGGCGCTGCAGCCCGGCAGCCGGGGCCGCCACGTGAGCCCGGGCGAATTCGCGGTGGAGTACGGGATCGATCCCGACGGCCTGCGCCACGTCGCGAACCGCGGCGCCGCCAGGGAGCGCATCTGGGTATTCGGGGACTCCTTCACCTTCGGGCACGGGGTGCCGGACGACGCGACCTATACGAGCGTGATGGCGAGCCGGCTGCTGGCGCCCGGGGTCCACGTGATGAACGCCGGGGTGATGGGCTACGGGCTCGTGCAGGAGCTGCAACGGCTGGCCGGGCTGGCCGACCGCATCGAGCCGGGCGACCTGGTGCTCTTCGCGCCCATCTCGAACGACCTCGAGCGCAGCTTCAAGCACTTCCGCTACCCCTCGCGACAGCTCCTGCGCCGCTCCAAGGGGCACATCGAGCACTACCCGGACCTGCAGGGCGGGCGGCTGGTGACCGTCACCCTGGACACGCCGTGGAACCGGCTGAAGGCGCTCCTGTTCCAGGCCCGCTTCACCGGGGCGGGCTGGCAGCGCCTCTTCGAGCTCCTGGATCCCCCGCCGGTCGAGGAGGAGGCGCACGCGGTGATCGAGGAGGCCCGGCGCATCGCGCACGCGCGGGGCGCGCGCTTCGCCCTGCTGTTCCTACCGCATCCCGAGGAGTGTCTCGAGCGGCGCTACCGGGTGGATCTGTCCGGGTTCGACTTCCCCGACCTGATGCGCTTCTTTCCCGCCGATCGGGAGGGGATCGATTCGATCCACTTTCCCGGCGACACCCACTGGAATGCGCGCGGTCACGCCATGGCCGCACGGGCCATCGTCGAGACCCTGCTGGCGCAGGGGGTGCTGACCCCGGAAGAGGTCGCCCCCGAGTCGGGGCTCGCGCCACCGGGGGAGAGACCGTGAGCGATTCCAACGCCCCCATCCTGCACATCGGGTACCACAAGACGGGCAGCTCGTGGCTGCAGCGCGTGTTCTTTCCCCGCTGTCGCGACGTCGCGCTCGTGCCTCGCATCGAGATCCGCAACCAGATCCTGGTGCCCACGCCGGTCTCCTTCGACGCGGCGGCAGCGCGCGCGCGCCTGCTCGAGGGACGCGCGGGTCGCGTCGTCGTGAGCGAGGAGGAGCTCTCGGGCAACCTGCATACGGGGGGCCTGCACGGCGCCTTCTCGCGCGAAATCGCCGAGCGGCTGCACGCCTGCCTGCCGGAGGGGCGCGTCGTGGTCTTCATCCGCAACCAGCGGACGATGGTGACCTCCGCGTACAAGCAGTACATCAAGAGCGGCGGCACCCACCGCATCCAGCACTTCCTCACGCCCTCGAGGTCGCCCCACAAGACGCCGAACTTCTCACTCGATTTCCTGGTCTACGACCGCCTGATCTCGCTGTACGAGTCGCTCTTCGGCGCCGAGAACGTGAACGTGTACCTCTACGAGGACTTCTCGACCCGCCCGCGCGACTTCGTGGTGCGCTTCGCCCGAGATCTCGACCTCGAGGTGGACGCGGGAGCCGTGCCCGTCGGCGCGGTCAACGCGGGCTATCGCAGCGGCACCCTGGCGTTGCTGCGTGTCCTGAACCTCTTCCACAATCGCGAGATGCCCAACTCGTCCTGCATCGTGGACGTGCCGGGCTTCCACAGCCTGCTGGACGCCATCATCCCCGCCATCGATCGGCTGCCCTTCATGGGCCACGTCCAGGAGCTGGAGGACTTCCTCGACCCGGCGTCGATCCGGGCCATCGAGGATCGCTTCCGGGAATCGAACGCCCGGCTCGAGAAGTCCCGAGCCCTGGGCCTGGCGGAGTTCGGGTACCCCTTGCCCTGAGAGCCTGTGAAGGAATCCTCTCGGTCGCCAGGCTTGCGGCGGTGGGCCGTCTGCGGCGTTGCTCCTCCTCGCCGTAGGCGCGCTACGCCTCGTCGTCGCGCCTTGCATCCGACCCACCGGCGCAGCGTCTGACTCGGTCGAGGATTCCTTCACAGGCTCTGAGGCGGCCGGCCACGGGCGTTGCCCGGCCTGTCGAGCAGTGCGGGGATGGGGCACCCTCGGCGCCGGCATGAGCGACGACACGGGCGGCGCGCCCGAGCGGAGCGGCGGGGTCGCCTACAACCCGGTGGAGTCGGGCTACTTCGAGGCCCGGCGCCTGCGCCGGCACGCGCGGGTCGGCTCCCTGTGGGCGCTGGGGGTGGGCGCCGTCATCAGCGGCGACTTCTTCGGCTGGAACTTCGGACTCCTCGCCGGCGGCTTCGGGGGGCTGCTGATCGCCACGCTGGTGATCACCGTGATGTACGCGGGCCTCTGCTTCAGCATCGCGGAGATGTCGCCCGCGCTCCCGCACACGGGCGGCGCCTACTCGTTCGCGCGCTCCGCCATGGGACCGTGGGGCGGCTACGTGACCGGTCTCGCCGAGAACATGGAGTACATCCTCACGCCGGCGGTGATCGTGGTCGGCATCGGTGGCTACCTCGGCGCCATCTTCGAGACGCCGGACGCGTGGGCGCCGGCCTGGTGGGCGCTGGCGTACGCGATCTTCGTCGGCCTGAACGTGGTGGGGGTGGAGGCCTCCTTCCGCTTCACCGTGGTCATCACGGCACTGGCGCTGGCGATCCTCGTCCTCTTCTATGCCGGAGCCCTCTTCGAGCTGGACCTGGCGCGCTACGCCTACACGCTCGAGCCGAGCCCCGGCGCCACGCGCTTCCTGCCCCGGGGCCTGTCGGGCGTGGTCGCCGCGTTGCCCTTCGCCATCTGGTTCTACCTGGCCATCGAGCAGCTCCCCCTGGCGGCGGAGGAATCCCACGATCCCCGGGTCGACATGCCCCGGGGCATCCTGCTGGGGCTCGCCACGCTGGTGCTGTGTGCCTTCGCCACCCTGGTGCTGTCGGCGGGCATCGCGCCGGGCGCCGCGGTTCTCGGACACTCGGACGAGCCGCTCTTCGACGGGTTGCGGACGGTCTTCGGCGCCGGTCTCGGGACGCGCGCCCTGGCCCTGGTCGCGGTGGCGGGCCTGGTGGCGAGCTTCCACTCGATCATCTTCGCCTATGGACGGCAGATCTTCTCGCTCTCGCGAGCCGGCTACTTCCCGCGCTGGCTCTCGCGCACCCATCCGGTGCGGCACACGCCGCACGTGGCGCTGGTGGTGGGCGCGGCGCTCGGGTACGGCGTGGCCCTCACGATCCACGTGCTCGGCCCGAAGCACCCCGTCGGCGCCGTGCTCCTCAACATGGCGGTCTTCGGCGCGGTCCTCTCCTACGTGCTGCAGATGGCGTCGTTCGTGCTGCTGCGCTGGCGCCTGCCCCACGTGGAGCGTCCGTACCGCAGCCCCCTGGGCGTTCCGGGCGCCCTGGTGGCCCTGGTGATCGCGGGGCTCACCGCAGTGGCGCTGTTCGTGGCCGATCCCGTCTACCAGAAGGTCGTCGTCGGCGCGGCCATCTGGTACGCGCTGGGGCTCGTCTACTTCGCGCTCTGGGGCAGGCACCAGCTCGTCTACTCGCCCGAGGAGGCCTTCGCGGTGGCCGCTCGGGCGGCCGGAGCCCGGCCGGAGCGAGCGCCGGGCGGGCCGGCTGGTGGGGCCTCCACGCCTGGGTGATGCTCCCCCCGTGGCCAGGGGGGAAGGCGGAGAAGACGCTCTCGCAGCCGCGCAGGGCGAGGAACCGAGCGGGCGGCGCCCGGCGGGCTGGATCGCGGTGACTCTCGCGGTCACGGCGCTGCCGATGGTCGCGCTCGCGGTCGCCGTCCTCACCGGGCTCGGGCTCGCCCGCAACCTCGCCGTGCTGCCGGCCCTGGTGACCGGACTGGCCCTCGTGCTGCTTCCGATCGTCGGCCTCGGGACGCTCGTCGGGACGGGCTTCCGGCTGGCCGAGCTGGCCGGATGCGCCTGGTTCTGGTCACTGGCGGTCCTGCTGGTGATGCCCTTCTACTTTCCCGGGGAGCGCAGCCAGGCGACCGAGGCGGGGCTGACGGTGCTGGCGAGCCCCTTCGGCGAGACCGGCGGTGGGCGGGTGCGCGCTCTGGGCGGCGGGCTCGTGTCGCTGCTCGGGGCGGAGCCCGCGCCCACGCCGTTGGCGGCCCCGCTGCCGGGGACGGCGGCCGAGGCGGCGCAGGCAGCCGAAGCCGCCCGGCGCGTCGCCGAGCAGCGCGAGGCCCAGGGCGAGGTCGTGATTCCCTACGAGGGGCGCGGCGAGAGCATGCGGGTGGCGGCCTTCTTCGACGGCCCCCGTTACGGCGAGGAGTTCCCGATGATCTTCGACACGGGAGCCACCTACACCACGCTGAACCGCGCCGCCCTCGATCTGCTCGAGGTCGAGGTCCCCGACGACGCGCCGCTCGTCCTCCTGCGCACGGCCAACGGCGAAATCGAGGCGCCCCTCGTGCTGGTGGATGCGGTGTGGCTGGGCGACGCGGTGGTGGAGTGGGTGACCGTCGCGGTGTGCGAGCCGTGTGCCACCGACGAGGTGTCGGGGCTGCTGGGGCTCAACGTCACGGGACAGTTCCAGGTCTCCCTCGACCACGAGCACCATCAGATCCAGCTCGGCGCGCTCGGCGGCGACGAGAACCGGAAGCTCGACATCGCGCAGTGGCTGCGGCTCGAGTCACGGTTGCTGCGCTGGCGGGACGGCCGGGTCGAGGTCGAGGTGACCGGGGTCAATCGCGCGCGCACGGGCGTGCGCGAGTTCTCGGCGGAGGTCGAGTGCCCGGGCGGCCGCTTCGAGGTGGTCGTCGACCCGGTCCCGGCGCGCCAGCGGACCACCCGCAAGATGGCCCTGCCGCGGGACACCGACTGCAGCGAGTACAGCCTGTCGTTGCGCGCGGCCACCTGGGAGAGCGACCGCTTCTAGCCCCAACGCGTCATTCCTCGAGCTTCTCGCGTGCGCAGAGCCGGCCAGCCCTGGCGGATCCCGCGAGATCGCTCCGATCAGCCTGAGCGCGACAACCTCATCGTCGTGAGATCCTGGGGGCGGATTCGGATCGCAGCGCGGACCGAGCAGCCTCGTGAATCCGAACGGCATTGGGAGTTGCGCCCTGATCCGCATGCCGGATCAGGGCTAGATGATGCCCGCCTTGCCGTCCCGGTGGCGCAGCGCGTCGCGCAGGGTTCGCTTGTTCTTCCGGCGGCGCTCGTCGGCGATGCGGGCCGCCAGCTCGGCCAGCTCCGGGTGGTGATCGAGCATCTCGCGGAAGCTCTGGGCCGGGAGCGCCAGCACCCAGCACTTACCGCGAGCCTCGACGCTGGCCAGCGACGGCTCGCGCCACAGCAGGGACATCTCTCCGAACAGGTCGCCCGGCCCCAGGGTGGCGAGCACCTTCTCCCCGCCCTCGGCGGGCTCCTCCTCCCGATGGACCACGTCCATGCGGCCGGAGAGCAGGATGAACAAGCCGTCGGCCGGGTGATGCTGCTCGATCACGGCGTGCCCGTCGGAGACCTCGAGGAAGCGGAAGCGTCGGGCGATGGCGGATCGCTTGGTGGTCGAGAAGATCTGGAACAGGGGGCTCGTTCGGACCAGTCGGTGGATGAGGCGTTCGCGCAGGAAGTGGAGGAGCACCGACAGCACCTGTGCGTGCTCCTGGACGAGGCGCCACATGACGGCGCGGTCGATCGCCAGCAGCTGGGAGTCGACCAGGGCCTCGATCGTGGCGTTGCGGGGCTGGTTGGTGAAGAGCGCGATCTCGCCGAAGAACTCCCCGGGCTCGAGCACCGCCAGCCGGGTTCGGGGCTCGCCCTCGGCGATGGGCACCACCGCCCCCTGGACGACGAGGTAGAGCGCGCCGGCCGGGTCGCCCTGACGGAACAGCACGGCTCCGGCCTCCAGCTCCACCAGGCGGACCTGCTGGACGAGCTTCGCGAGCGACTGCCGGTCGAGGGAGCTGAACAGCGGCGATCGCTCGAGGCCGGCGGCCTGGGCGGGGGAGGGCTCGGTCTCGAGATCGGCCGGGCCGGGATCCCGGGACATGTCGGCGAGCACGTCCAGGGGAATCTCGTGGACGCCGTCCAGGGTGTCGTCGGCCATGTGGGCGGGATGCGCGCCCACGACGATGTCGGTGAGGACGAGCTCGTCCAGGGGCGCCGATTCCCGGGGCATGGCCAGGGGAAACCGCGCGGAGGGCGCCTCCGGGGCCGGTCGCGCGTAGACGTCGTCGTCGGCGTAGTTGACCGACACGGCGTCGTTGGGCTGCAGCTCGCTCAGGCGCTGCTGGGCCACTACGTGGCCGGGGTCGGTGCTGAGGATCATCTTGTAGGTGGCCAGGGCCGGCAGGAACTCCCGGCGTGCGGCGTGGCGATCCGCGCAGCGGACGAGCGCGTCGAGCTCGAGGTCCGAGCGACCGGTCCGGCGGTAGAGATTCGCGAGCTGCCGTGGCCACTCGGGGTTGGCGGCGTCCTTCGCCTCGAGCTGCTGGTAGGCGTCGAGGGCGCGACCCAGGTCTTCCCCATCCAACGCCGCTCGCGCCTGGGCCTCGAGGGCGGAGAGGGACCCTGCGGCCTTTCGTCGATTCCGTGCCAAGAACAGCCCTCCCGGCGACTACGTGGGCTGCTGGCTTCTTCGGCGGGTCGGGACCGGCGCTTCAGTGCGCCCGTGCGGATCGGACCCGCGACGGAGGTCGGGAGGACGCCCGGCCCGGCGAGCCCACGGACCCGCCTGGAGTCGAAGATCGAAGGGACGGAGGCGCCGCTGGGTGACCCCGGTCACGACCGCGACCGGGCGCCGGCGCGGCCTCGCGGCTCCGGCCGGCCCGCTGCCCAGTCGAATCCAGTGGATTCGTCAGTGGCTGCTCGTGAGCTGCCGCTCCGAGAAGTGCCGACTCGAGAGGTCGATGCTCGGGTCGAGCTCGGTCACCTCCAGCTCGGTCCAGGACTCGAGGCGCAGATGCACCACCTTCTGCTTCCGGGCGATCCAGATCTGCTTCGTCGCACCGTCGTCCGCGTGCTCGAACATCGCGATGGACGTGGGGTCGGCGTTCAGCTCCTTGATCTCGAGGCCGTCCCGGTCCCAGTAGCGGACCTTGAGGGCGACGAAGGAGTCTCGCGCCACGTAGACGTCGAGCTTCGAGTACTCCGAGTCCGCCGTCTCCTTGGGGGTCACCTGGACCACGTAGACCGGCGTGCCCTCGAGCTGGTCGTCCGGCTTGCGCTCGTAGGTCGCGTCTTCGATCTCCTGCGGGATGATGTCCTCGAAGGCGAAGTCCGTCCCGAAGATCGCCTCGCCCCGCAGGTTGATGCGCTGCACGCGCCGCGAGCTGGGCCGGTAGACGAACTGGTCCTCGCTGCCGTCCGTCTTGTTGATGACGAGGTAGCCCAGGTGCCGCACGTCCTGGGGTGCCTGGTATTTCATGATCACCTTGGAGAGGAACCGATCGCCCTCGTTGCGAAAGCTCTTGTACTTGAGCTCCATCTCGGTGGCCTGCACGTTGCCGCCGCGGTCGCCGGAGCGCATGACCAGCTCTTCCTTGTAGGAGTCGAAGCGGTTGTCGAGCACCTTCTCGTAGATGTCATGGCCGGTGAGCGCGTCGCCGTCCGTCGTCGTAGCTGCCGTCGAGGGTGTCGAGAGCGCGGGGGCGGCTGCGGGGGAGGGGTCCGGGACGGGCTCCTCGGCGGCGGCCGCGCCCGCCGTCAGGGCGAGCACGGCCGTGGCACCCGTCAGACGGGCACAGGCCCGGAACCACATCGTCGACATCTGCATCGGGATTCCTTCTCGATCGTTCCTTCGTCGTCGGGACGGCGAACGATAGCGTCCCTCAGGAAGCCAGCAGGTCGCGGGAGGCGCGCCTGCGGGCGCGCACGGGCAGCCCGCCCACCACGTTTCGCACCAGCCGGCGACCGAGGTCGTCGCCGCTGGTGAGGATCGACTCCGGATGGAACTGCACCGCCGCCATCGGCAGGGACGCGAGCTCGAGGGCCATCACCCGATCGGCGTCGTCCACGGCGGTGACGCGGACGTCCGGGGGGAGGCTCTCGCGGCGGGCGTGGAGCGAGTGGTAGCGCCCGGCCCGGAAGCAGCGCGGCAACCCTTCGAAGAGACGCCCTCCCAGCACCCGGATGCGCGACGCTTTGCCGTGCACCGGCTCGGCCAGCACGCCGAGCTCGCCGCCGGCGTGCTCGGCGATGGCCTGCAGTCCGAGACAAACCCCGAAGACCGGCAGGCCGAGCCGCGCCGCTTCCCCGAGCACCGCCGCGAGGCCGAAGTCCGCCGGACGCCCGGGGCCCGGTGACAGCACCACCAGGTCGGGCTCGTAGTGGACGAGATCGCCGGGCGGGAAGCCCGCGCGCAGGGTCTTCACCCGGGCTCCCGTCTGGCGGAAGTAGTCGGCGAGGGTGTGGACGAACGAGTCCTGGGCGTCCACGAGCAGGACCCGCCGTCCGCTGCCCGGAGACTCCTCGAGCACGCGCGGTGGAGCGCACGCGGGGTCCACGGCGCCGTCGGGCCGGCGGATGGCGTCGATCAGCGCCGCCGCCTTGAGACGGGTCTCCTCTTCCTCGGATTCGGGATCCGAATCGTGCAGCAGCGTCGCCCCCACCCGCACCTCGGCGACGCCTTCCGCGATGCGGACGGTCCGCAGCACGAGCCCGGTGTCGAGGCGACCGTCGAAGCCGATGCGGCCGACGGCGCCGCCGTACCAGCGGCGGGGCGAGAGCTCGTGGTCTTCGATGAAGCGCATGGCGGCGTGCTTCGGCGCGCCGGTCACGGTGACCGCCCAGGCGTGGCTCAGGAAGGCGTCCAGGGCGTCGCGGTCGGGCAACAGGGTGCCGACCACGTGGTCGACGGTGTGGATGAGACGGGAATACATCTCGATCTGGCGGCGCCCCACCACCCGTACGCTGCCCGGCTCGCACACGCGGCTCTTGTCGTTGCGGTCCACATCGGTGCACATGGTGAGCTCGCAGGCGTCCTTCTCCGAGGCGAGCAGCTCGGCGATGCGCGCCGCGTCCTCCAGCGCGTCCCGTCCGCGAGCGATCGTGCCGGCGATGGGGCAGGTCTCCACCTGCCGACCGCGCGACGGGTCGGCAGGGCGTCCGGCCGCGTCGCCCACGCGCACGTACATCTCGGGCGACGCTCCGACCAGGAGCTCCCGCTCTCCGAGATGGACGAGGAACCCGTAGGGGGCGGGGTTGCGGCTGCGCAGCCGGCGGAAGACCTCCGAGGGCGGGCTCGGGCAGGCCTCGGAGAAGACCTGGCTCGGAACCACCTCGAAGAGGTCGCCCCGGGCGAAGGCGGCGCGGGCGCGGCGCACCACCTGTGCGTACTCGCCGGGCTCGTGATCGCTGCCCCGGGAGAGCCGGCCGGGGCGGTAGGGCTCCCGGTCGCCCGCGCGGGGCAGCCCCGCGGTGGACACCCCGTCGACGACGAATTCGTAGCGTACGCGATGGCTGCGTTCGCGGCGGTGGTCCACCAGGACGATCTCGTCGGGCAGGTAGACCACCAGGTCGCGCTGGTCCGGCGAACGCTCGTGGCGCAGCGCCAGGGGGTCGAACTGGAAGGCCAGGTCGTAGCCGAAGGCCCCGTAGAGCCCGAGGTCGGGCTCGGCGGGGCACGCGAACAGGGAGACGAGCCGGCGGAGCAGCGCGAAGACCGACGGCTGCCGGCTGCGGTCCTCCTCGGGAAAGCAGCCGGCCGGCGAGACGATCTCGAGCTCGACGGCCCGGTCGTCACCGGGGAGCCGTCGCGCGCCCTGGGTCGCCTCCCCGGCGCGGGCCACCGCGGGCAGCAACACCAGGCCGCGCTCGTTCAGGGCTCGCAGGCGCACGCGTCGCCCGCGCGCCTCGATGGCGAGGGGCGGATCCACGAAGCCGCGATCCCAGCGCGCGTAGCGTCCCGGCACCTCGCACGTGGACGCGAAGACCGCACCCCGTCGCGTGTCGAGGGCGTCGACCAGGGCCTCGATGGCCGCGCGCCCCCGGTCGGCTCCCGCGTCGATCTCCTCGCTGCGGACGATCTCGATTCCACCCGCCGTGACGTACCGCCGGCACAGGCACTCGCTCGCTCGGTCCATGGGGTCTCTCCTCGTGTTCCTCGAGGAGGAGGCGATTCCGGTCGGGTGGGATGGCAGGGACCCCAGAAACGGAAAGGCCGCCTCTCCCGAGGCGGCCTTTTCGTTCCGTTTGCGTGCGGCTCGCGTGTCGATCGTGGGCGAGCGCCGTTACCCGGTGGCTACCTCCGGAAGGGAGACACACCACCACCACGAGACGGCCGAAGCCCGGAACGACGAGACGGCCGAAGTCCGAAACGACGAGACGGCCGAAGTCCGAAACGACGAGACGGCCGAAGTCCGAAACGACGAGACGGCCGAAGTCCGAAACGACGAGACGGCCGAAGTCCGAAACGACGAGACGGCCGAAGTCCGAAACGAAGAGGCGTCCGAAACGACGAGACGGCCGAAGCTCGAAACGACGAGACGGCCGAAGCTCGAAACGACGAGACGGCCGAAGTAGCCGGGAACGGTTGCGGACGGCACGACATGGCGCGCAACGTGCCAGAACCGGCGATCCACGTCAAGGCGCTGCGTCCAGGCAGGACACGGGCGGCTCCGGTGAAGCGCCCGCCCCGGCGTGGGGTCCGGGGCGGGCGAGGGCGGTCGATCCGGGATGGGGAAACGGCGGGACCCGGACCGACCGACGCACCGAAGCCTGGCTGCTCACGGTCCGGCGCAGGTGGCGTCGACCGTGCAGGCGAGACCGGAGGGGCCAACGAAGTGGTCGAGCCGGTTCATGATCAGGCTGAAGTCGTCGAGGCCCACCGCGCCGTCGCAGTTGAAGTCGAGCACGGGTGACGTGCTCACCTTGCGCGCGGCCACCATCACGGCCGTGATGTCCGTGAGATCCACCACGTTGTCGCCGTTGCTGTCGAAGTCGCAGCGGTTGCCGAAGCCGTCCCGATCCCCGTCACACTGGTCGGGGTTCACCTCGATGAGGCAGTTGTCGTCGGGGTCGAGCACGCCGTCGTCCTCGAGATCGCCGTAGAGCAGGATCTCCCCGCCGTCGTAGGCGATGACGTTCGGATCCGACGGGCCGGGGAATCGCTCGTTCAGATGGACGCAGGTCTCGCCGTCGAACACGAAGAGATCGATCCCGCCCAGCACCAGCTGGGAGCCGGGCGCGATGATGAGACCGGGCCCGCCGTCGCGGGCGCAGGGGGCGCCGTTGCCGAGCCCCGCCAGGGTGATCGGGGGCAGGTCTGCCAGGGGCGAGGCCAGGTCGAGCCCGACCGCGTCGACCAGGCGGACCTTGGTGGGCTGGCTGGGTGAGCCGACGATGAGCTGGTCGAGGCCCCACGTCTCGCCGTCCGCGAGGTCGCCGGGCGGGGCCGCGTCCAGCAGCTGCTTGGTGGTGCCCTGCAGCTGGACGACGACCTGCTCGCCCGGCGCGGCCGTGTCCAGCGCCTGCTGCAGCGAGAAGTCGCCCGAAGCCTCGACGACGACATAGGGGGGCGGGGGAGGCGGGGGAGGCGCGGTCAGGGTCACGCTCTCGGAGGCCGGGCTCAGCGGACCCTCGTTGCCCGCCCCGTCGAAGGCCGCGACCTGCACGGCGATGGTGTCGTCCAGCTGGCTATAGATGGTCGCCGTCGTCGCCGACACCTCCACCTCGGGTGCCGTCCCGGCCACCCCGTTCCGGATCACGAACACCCGGTAGCCGGCCACCGGGCCGGACGCCGGCGTCCAGGCGAACTCCGCCGTGGTGCCCTCGACGACGATTCCCCAGGCATTGCCCGCGAGGGTGGTGCAGAGCAGGAGGACGCCGAGGGCGACGCACCGCGTCGCCGCCTCGAGACCGGGACGAAAGGGGGAGCTTCGAAGAGTGCATCGCATGGAATCCAACCTCGCTGTGTCGCCAGACGCGATGACTCTCTCTCGGGTGCGAAGACGGGCGCTCTCGGGTGCGAAGACGGGCGGACTCGTGACTGCAATCACGGGCGCAAGTGCAGACCGGCGAAAAGAAACCCGGCGTGACGGGGAACACGGCGCGCGCGTGACCGATCGCACGCACGGCCACTCGATCCGATCGCGTGGTCACTCGACTCACTACTGTGTCGGTAGGGCTCTGGTGCGCTGCGTCACGAAAGGCGGCCCGTCCGGGCGGCCCGGGTCGGAGGTGGCGCGACACGCCGGCGGATGCGAGGACGGGCCTTTCGCGGGATCGGGAAACGTTCTCCACACCCCGCGAGGAATTGCGGGGTCGGCCGTCGTGAGGACGGCCTGGAGCGCTTCCGGCGGCGCCTCCGGGCGCGGCTTCTTGGTATTCCGCTTGCAGGTACCCCAGCGAGAGACCCGTCGAAGGCACGACGGGGAGACCGGGAGCTGGAACCACGCACATGCACCCTCGAAGCGTCGGGATCGTCTGTCTGCTGTCGCTCGTCCTCCAGAGCGCCGCGCACGCCGAGCCCATGCACCTGTCCGACCCGACCCCGCGCTGGGTGGTGGTGCAGTTCGAGGATTCCCCCAGCGAGCGACCCGACCTGCTGGACCGGGTCTACACGAAGCCCTTTGCGGCTTGGCTCGAGCGCAACGAGCTCGGCCAGATCGTGGTGCGTGTGGGCGGGGACGTGCTCGAGCAGAGCCTCTTTCGCGAGAACAATCCCGTCCCCGGCAGCTTCAGCGACTATGTCTGGGTCTTCGATCCCGAGACGGATCAGGTCGTGTCGGCCTCGTTCACCGGCGCCTTCGCGTACGTGATCGACTGGGGCTTCACCACGAGCCAGATCCGGGCCCACGTGCGGGCACGCATGGACACGACCCGGAACGGCGGCTTCCGGGGGGTGGAGGACCTCTGGGGGAGTGCCCTCTACCCCTTCTGCGAGGACGTGGGCAGCTCGCGCTGCACGCCGGTCCCGGCCCGGCCCTACGACCGCGATCGCGGCTACGTGAACGCCGTGGGCTATCTCGCCATCGATTCGCCGCTCACGCAGTTCTCGACGTACTCGGCCCTGGGGGAGGCGCGGTTCAGCGAGCTCGCGTCGCAGGCGCACGTGACGGCACCGGGGGGCAACCCCGCGCTGGATCTCGCGGTCTCCGCGACGGCGGCGCCCACCCCGCCGCAGAGCGAGACCGAGGTGCGAAGCGTCTCTTCCGGTCCGCCGGCCTTCTGAGCCGGAGGGGCGCGCTCAGAGGTCGTCGGTCCCGGGATCGAGGATGGGCAGCGCCTGCGACGGCAGCCCCGGCGCCGTGAAGCGCCCGTCGCCATCGGCGTCGACGAAGATGGGGTTCGAGAACGCGAAGGGCACGAAGCCGGGCACCACCCGGGCGTAGTCGCCGGAGGGCTCGCCGCTCACCTCGACCGTGACGAAGCCGTCCCGGTCGAAGGCCAGGTCGTGCTCCACCGCGGCGCCGGCCGAGATGGGCTCGTCGTGGATCCGCTCGCCGTTCCATCGGACGACGAGCCGCGACACGGGCACCCACGGTGCCGCCTGCACCCCCACCCGGAGCCGCCCCGCGCTTCCCCGGTAGAGATCGCCCATTGCGCTCGCGCCGCTTGGGCCGTCGCCCGGCGCGGTGAGCGTCACGTCGAGGAGCGGGCCCGACGTGCCGTACGCGTGGGCCCCGCGCAGCGCCTCGACGAAGACGGCGCCGTCGAAGGCGGCCAGGTCGATCTTCGCATCCCGTGGAAGCCGCACGTAGGTGCGCGGGTGCGCGACGAGCTCGCCGCGCACGTGTGAGTCGCTGTTGGCGACCCCGGCCCGGACCTCGCCCTGGAGCAGGAGCGAGTACCAGTCCGCCCGGGTCGCGCGGAACTGGCGTAGGGAGTCGCCGTTCCACACCTCGAGCACGTCGAAGTCGAGGTCCCGCGGGCCGTGCTCGGAGTCGCGGTCGAGGAGCACCCGGTTCGGCCAGGCCGCCAGGGGCTCCGCAGGTCGGAACGGCTCGCCGGCGACCGACAGGTGGGTGAAGAAGTTGAGATCGCCGATGCTGCCGTGCTTGCTGCGCGGGTGGTTCAGCTGCACGATGCGGCGCCCCGGCAGCCGCCGCACGTCCTCCATCATGGCGCGCAGCCGCCGCCCTTCGCCGCGGGGCGCACCGCCGCGAAAGGCCCGGCCGTCGTGCGGGAGCGGGTAGACGTTGGCGTGGCCCGCGGTGAACGGTGCCGCGGCGCTGTGGGCGCTGCTCGTCACCTCGACGCCGACGAGGCTGGCGATCCGGCCGGTGAGTCCGAGGCGGGCGATCTCCGGCGCGTAGTCGGTGACGCGGTCGTGCTCGGTCGAGACCATCAGGTCGGCGCCCTCGGCGGCGAAGGCGGCGATGCGGCGATCGATCGCGAAGTTCGAGTCGTCGCTCCACTCGCTGTGTACGTGGAGGTCGGCCGAGACCCAGCCCGGATGCTCGAGCACCCGGGCGGGCGAGTCGATCTGGAGCGGGACCGTCTCGCCGGCCACCGCCTCGACGCGCGCCTCGCCGAGATCGAACTCCGGCCCCCGCGTGGCCAGCACGCGGTAGGCGCCGGCCCGCAGCGACACCGTCTCCGGGTCCGACTCGACGCCGGCCAGGGACACGTACGGGCCTTCTCCGCCGTCCGCGTGGCGCCGCTCGCCGACCCGGAAGTCGAGCTCGTCGTCCCCGAACGCGACGGGCTCGTCCGAGCCCTCCGGCAGGAAGACCAGGCGCATGGGTCGTCCGCGCGGCAGCAGCACGCGACCGAGCGCCGGAAGGGAGAGGGGGCCCGCGTCGAGTCCGGCCGCCCCCACCTCGACCTCCCGCTCCTGCACGCGATCCATCGGACCGCGCACGCTCAGCCGGTAGCGACCGACCGGAATGTGCAGGGCGAATGCGCCCGACGCGTCCGGTCGGACCTCGCTCACGGGAGTGCCCTCGGGTGTCGCGACGTGGACCCGGGCCTCGGGCTCCACGCGCCCCCGCAGCAGCGGCGCCCAGCCCCACAGCTGGTCGGTCACCGACGCCACGTCCGATCGCTCGCCCACCAGGATCTCCCGGGTCAGGACGAGCGTCTCCCCGGGCTCGAGGTCCATCAGCAGGGTCTGCCCCAGCTCGAGCCAGCCGATGCCGTCCTCGCCTCCGAAGTAGAGGGGCCGCGTGAAGACGGCCTGCATGGTGAAGCTCTCTCCGTTGATGGCGAGCTGGGGGAGCGGCCGCGTGCTGCCGTCCGGCCCTTCCAGGCGCCCGCCCAGCAGGCGGACGCCGTAGGCGACGCCGGGCCGCTGGGAGCCGCCGCCGACCAGCACGTGCAGGTTCGCAGGCAGGATGGCCCGGACCATGGTCAGCATGTCGTCGGGATCCGAAGGCGGGTGCGCGAACCCCACGCTGCCCGCGTCGAAGAGGGGCAGACCCGCGGCATCCACGTGCAGGGTGAACGGGGCGAGCTGCCGGCGGCCGTGCAGCACGACGTCGCCGAAGAGGAAGGCCCGCTCGGCGTCCTGCCCCGTCTCGGTCGGCGGCAGCCGCAGGGCGCGCGTCTCGATCAGGAGGGCTTCCGGGTGCTCGGGCGTCAGCGCGTAGCGGGTCTCGATCGCGAGCCCCTGCAGGCGGGCGCTCGCGACGATGGCCACCGAGCCGTCCGGGCTCCGGGGCTCGGCCCGGATCGCCGTGGCCCCCAGCATGTGATCGCGGGACATGTTGAAGAGGGTCTCGGCACCGACCCACTGGTCGTGGGCGAGCCCGCAGCGGCCGAGATCGATGAGGGTGCCGCCCAGGGGCGTGAGATGCGACTCGTGGCTCGGATCGGAGATGACCGCGCACAGCACCCCGTTGCCGAGCGCCCAATCGCCGATGCCTCCGGTGGCGTCGCTGCCTCCGACCAGGCGCCGTGCCGCGTTCTCGGCGGTCACCTGCTCGGCATAGGGCGCCGCCCGGCCCGAAGCCGCCCAGGCCAGCCCGAGCAGCACCACCAGCCCCCCTACGACCGCCGCCCGGGTCGCCCCCACACCACCACCTCCCGTTTTTCCACGCTAGCAGGGTGGCGGTCCGGCAGCGGCGGGGGTTACAGGGAGACCCTCCGATGGTCGATCATCCCGGCATGACGACCGGGATCCCCGACGAGACCCGTACCCGCTTGCTGGAAGCGATCGACGAAGGGGCCGACGAGGCGATCGCACTCTCCCGGTGGATGGCCGCGTCGCCGGAGCTCTCCCTCGAGGAGGTCGAGACCAGCGCGCGCTACCGGCGCTACCTGGGCGAGCGTCACTTCGAGATCGCCGAGCAGGTGGCCGGCATGCCGACGGCCTTCACCGCGAGCATCGGAGACCCGGACGCCCCTCTGCACGCGGCCCTGCTCGCCGAGATGGATGCGCTGCCGGGCATCGGTCACGCCTGCGGTCACAACCTCTCGGGACCCGCGAGCCTGCTCGCGGCGGCGGCCCTGGCGCGGGTGCTGCCCCCGGACGCCGCGCGGGTGACCGTGATCGGATGTCCCGCCGAGGAGACGGGGGTCGGCAAGCGCACCCTGGTGGAGGCCGGGGTGCTGGAGCACTTCGACGTCGCCATGATGGCCCACGCGTCGGACATGCGGCGCGCCCACCGACTCTTCCTGGGCAACCGGAAGTTCGAGCTCGTCTACCACGGCCGCGCCTCCCACGCGGCCGCCTATCCCGAGCGTGGCATCAACGCCCTCGACGGCGTCATCGCCTTCTTCGTCGGCGTCGGGCTGCTGCGCCAGCAGCTTCCGCGCGAGGCGCGGATCCACGCGATCGTCTCCGATGGGGGGAAGGTGCCGAACGTCATCCCCGAACGCGCCGCCGCGCGTGTCTGGGTGCGGGCGCTCGACGAGGGCATCCTCGCGGAGAGCGAGGAGCGGGTGCTCGCGTGCGCCCGGGGCGCCGCCGAGCAGACCGGCACGCGCCTCGAGGTGCGGCGCGAGGCGGGCACGTCGCCGCCCATGCGACCGAATCTTCCGCTGGCCGCCACCTATCGGCGGCAGCTCGAACGCCTGGGTCTTCCGGAGACCCCGCACGCGCCGACGGACGCCATCGGGTCGAGCGACATCACCCACGTCTCGCGGGTGGTGCCCACCATCCACCCGAACTTCCCCATCGGCCGGAACCTCGAGCTCCACACCCGCGCCTTCGCCGAGGCGACCGTCACCGCGGAGGGGCGCTCCGGGCTGCTGGAGGGTGCCCGGGCGCTGGCGCTGACGGTGCTCGAGCTGGCGGAATCGAGGGCGCTGCGGGAAGAGGTGCGAGAGGCGTTCGAGACGGCCTGAGGGCGGGCGCTACTCGGCGCGGACGTTCTCGCCCTGCATGTGCCACCACTCGGCGATGTCGTGGCTGTCCTTCACGCGCCAGTGGATGTCCTCGTAGCCGTCGCCGTCCTCGTCGTAGCTCTCGAACACCTCCCACAGCAGCGAGCGCTTCAGCGCGGGGCGCGCCCGGGCGGAGATGCCGTTGTAGGGGTCGATCCCGATGAACCAGATCGCCGTGTCGGTCGTCTCGAGGCTCCGCCAGAGGAGATCGTCGAAGCCGTCGGCGTCGAAGTCGCCGCAGGCCAGCAGCTCCCAGCTCGCCGGGGGCATGGGCGGGAAGCCCGCGGTCTGGAACTCCGTGTTCACGCGGAACCAGCCGAGCGTCGCGCCGCCGGCGTCGCGCCAGAAGACGTCGTCCTGCCCGTTGCCGTCCAGGTCGCCGGTGATCTCCGCGGTCCAGTTGGCACCGGGATCGACCGGGCCGAGCTCCTCCTGGTAGCCGTTGGCGTCCAGGTACCAGATGCGCGTCGTGCCGTCGCTGTTGCGCCAGAACAGATCGGGTGCGCCGTCGCCGTCGAAGTCGCCGCTGGTCGCGAGCGTCCAGCTGGTATCCGGCTCGGTGCCGATGGTCGTCGGCTGCACGCCCGCCTCGAGCGTGGAGAAGCGCAGCACCTCGCCGGTCGTGGGGTTCGCGTAGAAGACGGATCCGTCGTCCGTTCCGCCCACCCGGCCCGAGATCACGCCGGGCGACCCCAGCACGGGAAGCTCGGGCGGCAGGCCGAAGCGCACCGGGTCCGAGGGCTCGGACATGGGGCCGAACGCCTGGTCGTTGCCGGCGCGAACGCGGATGCGCACCACCTCGCCCACGGTGGCGTCGATCACGACGCTGGCGGCGTTGCCCGAGATCGTCTGCTCGAGCGCGTAGTGGCCATCGCGGGTGGAGCGCGAGACGTACACTTCGTAGAAGCCGACGCTGCCGCTGGCGGCCTGCCAGTCGAAGCGGGCGCTCGTCTCGCCGATGAGCACCTGGGCCCGAGCCGCCGGCGCAGCCGTCAGGATCCCGGCCGCCAGGGTCAGGGCCAGCAGCCCCGCCCACATCGTCAGCGTCACCCGCGTCGCTCGAATCGCACGTCCGAAGTTCATGAAGCCGCCCCCGCGATGAAGGCCCCGCCGGGCCCGCAGCCACCGGGTCCGACCCGGCGTTCTCCTGGTTCGGAAGCGCCGGGGCGGGGCGCTGTGACGAGCGTCACCAGTGGGCAACTCCCCGGGAGAAGGATGGCCCCAGGGGGGCGACGCTCCGGTCCCGCTGGACGACTTGCTAAGCTCCGCGTCCCCTCTCCCGGCCGCCCAGCCGGGCCGGACGCCCCCCATGGGTCTCGACCCGGAACCGCCGATGTTCCGGGCGGACCGTGCGCAGGAGAACGGGGTTCGAGTGAGGACGAGCTCCAGGCAGCGAGAGGCAGATCTCCCGGCCCGGCGGCACCCGTCCGGGGCGGAGGCCCCGGCCGTTCGCCCGCACCGGGCCCGGTGGGTGCTGGCGGTGGCGGTCGTCGTCGCGCTGGCCGGGGCGCCCGGCTGTGCGACGCGGCGGGGCTCGGGCTTCTATCACGAGGTCACCCCGGGCGAGAACCTGTACCGGATCGGCCTGCGCTACGGCGTCTCCTCCCAGGTGATCGCCAAGGCCAACCGCATCGACGACGTCCGCAGCGTGAGCGTGGGAACGCGGCTCTGGATCCCCAACGTGAAGCGGCCGTCGGGGGTGGGGGGCGCCCTGCGGCCGCCAGTGAGCGAGTCCCCGGCGCGGCCCGCCCGCATCGCCGAGGCCCGCCGACTGGCGCGACTCGACGCGCGACGCACGGCGGACCTGCAGTTCGCCTGGCCGCTGCGGGGACGGGTCACCTCCGGATTCGGCACCCGGGGCAGCCGCGGCCACGACGGCATCGACGTGGCCGCCCGCAAGGGCACCCCCATCCACGCCGCCGAGGCGGGGCGGGTGATCCACAGCGGCCGGCTGGGCGACTACGGCAACGTGGTCATCGTGAAGCACGCGGGCAACTACCGCAGCGTCTACGCGCACGCGAGCCGGCTGCTGGTGCGGAAGGGCGAGTTCGTCGAGAAGGGCCAGCGCATCGCCCTGGTCGGCACCACCGGGCGCTCGACCGGCCCCCACCTGCACTTCGAGATCCGGCGGCGCGAGGATCCCCGCGACCCGATGCTCTACCTTCCCTGACGCCGCGACGTGCATTGCGGCGAGGGAGGCTCGCAATGGACGTCGAGGCGGAGCTGCGCGGGCACATCCGCGACATTCCGGATTTTCCGAAGCCCGGGATCCTGTTCCGGGACCTCACGCCGCTGCTGGCGAACGCGGAAGCCCTGCGGCTGGCCGTCCAGGCCATCGGCGAGCCCTTCCGCGACGACGGCATCGACTTCGTGGTGGGCACGGAGGCCCGCGGCTTCATCTTCGGCGCGCCCGTGGCGGTCGACCTGGGGGTGGGCTTCGTGCCCGTGCGCAAGCCCGGCAAGCTTCCCTACGAGACGATCACCGCGAGCTACGACCTCGAGTACGGAACCGACCACGTGGAGATGCACGTGGACGCCCTGGGCGCCGGGGCCCGGGCGCTGATCGTCGACGACCTGATCGCCACGGGCGGCACCGCCGCAGCGACCGTCGACCTGGTTCGCCGGACGGGCGCCACGGTGGTGGCCTGTGCGTTCCTGATCGAGCTGGAGGCCCTGGCCGGACGCCGGTCTCTCGACGCCGTGCGCTGCCACAGCGTGATCCGCTACTGACCGCCCGCGGACTCCGACTCGCCCTGGCTGAGGATCCCGCGCGCGAACTCCTCGTCCGCCGCCGGAACGAAGACGCGAACCGCCCGGCCGAAGTCGAGATTCGGCAGCTCGCCGCCGGCGTCGTCGGAGCTGACGACCGCGTCGATCCCCTCCGAGCGAAGCATGGAGGCGGCCGCCTCCGCCGTCTCGTGATTCTCGAAGCTGGCGACGACCACCGCTTTGCTGAAGTCCATCGGGTCCTCCGGGTTGACCGGGCATGATGACGCGCGCGCCGCCTCGCGCCAGTGCCCCGTCAGGCGTCGTGTGCCTCGTGGCCGGGCCAGTAGGTCGTGGCCGAGCCGTCGCGCACGACCCGGGTTCCCGCCTCACCCGTGAGGATGTGGCGTGCCTCGTCGAGGAGGCCGATGCGCGCGTCGCCCCCCTGCTCGGCAAAGCGGATGGCGGCCTCGACCTTGGGCCCCATGGAGCCCGGGGCCAGGTCGAGCTTGCGCAGGCTCTCGATGGACGCCTGCCGGATCGGCCGGTCGCGTGCGGGCCACCCCTCGTAGACCGCCCGCACGTCGGTCAGCAGCAGCAACGCGTCGGCGTGGAGCTGGGTGGCGAGCAGGGACGCCGTGCGGTCCTTGTCGATGACCGCCTCGGCGCCGCGCAGGCCGTGCCGGCCCGTCACCACCGGAATGCCGCCGCCGCCCGCGCACACGACCAACACGCCGGCCTCGACGCACAGCTCGATGGCCTTCAGCTCGCGGATGCGCAGGGGCTCGGGCGACGCGACCACCCGGCGGAAGGCGCCGTCGTCCTGCTCGGCGAAGCGCCAGCCGGTGCGCCGCTCGAGAGCCTTCGCGTCGTCGGCCGAGAGGCGCGGCCCGATGGGCTTCGTGGGGTGGCGGAACGCCGGGTCTTCGGCGCCCACCTCCACCTGAGTGAGCAGCGTGGCCACCTCGCTCCCCGGGAAGATCGAGGCGAGCTCGCGCTCGAGCAGGTAGCCGATGAGCCCCTCCGACTCGGCCCCGAGCGCGTCGAGCGCCTCGCCCGGCTCGCCGCCCACCTCGGGCTGGGCGCGCAGGGCGAGCAGCCCCACCTGCGGGCCGTTACCGTGGGTGACGACCACGTCGTGTCCGCGCGCGATGTCGGCGATGGCCGAGGCGGCGGCGCGGACGCGCTCGCCAAGGGCGTCGGGATCGAGGGTGTCGCGACCCGGTGTGATGGCATTGCCGCCGAGTGCGATGACGACTCTCATGGCTGTCCTCCTCGTTCCTTCGCTTCTCGTCCCCTGGCCTCCAGGGCGTTCGTCACCCAGGCGTCGAGGGCGGTGGGTCCGGCGTCGGCATACGCATAGCGCGCGCGCACCACGGGCTTGTCGAGCGCGACGAGACGCGCGAGGTCCAGGGGCGTGCCGCTCACCACGACGTCGGCTTCGGCGTCGTTCAGGGTCTGGCGCAGGGCCTCGAGCTGCGCGGGCCCGTAGCCCACCGCGGGCAGCACCGCACCCAGATGCGGGTAGGCGTCGTACACGGCGCGAATTGCCGGGGCCGCCCACGGTCGCGGATCGACGATCTCCCGGGCGCCCGCCGCCGTCGCCGCCACCCAGCCCGCCCCGTACGCCATGCCGCCGTGGGTGAGGGTGGGACCGTCGTCCACCACGAGCACCCGGCGGTCGCGCACCCGGTCGGGATCGTCGAGCACCACGGGCGACGCGGCGCGCAGGATCGGCACGTCCGGCCGTAGGGCGCGAATGCCGTCGAGGGCCCGGCCCACGTCGGCGCTGGACGCGGAGTCCACCTTGTTGACCACGACCACGTCGGCCATGCGCAGGACGGTCTCGCCGGGATGGTGCGTGTCCAGCTGGTCGGGCCGCAGGGCGTCGACCAGCACCACGTGGACGTCTGGAACCAGGAAGGGAAAGTCGTTGTTGCCGCCGTCCCAGAGCAGCAGGTCCGCCTCCTTCTCCGCCTCGGCGAGGATGGCCGCGTAGTCGATGCCGGCGTAGATGACGGCGCCTGCCTCGATGTACGGCTCGTACTCCTCGCGCTCCTCGGCGGTGCAGCGCGCGCGGTCCAGATCGTCGCGGGTCGCGAAGCGCTGCACACGCTCGGCGGCGAGATCGCCGTAGGGCATGGGATGGCGCAGCGCCACCACGCGGTGTCCGCGCTCGCGCAGCCGAGCGGCCAGCCAGCGCGCCGTCTGCGACTTGCCGCAGCCCGTGCGGACGGCGGATACCGCCACCACGGGGTGCTGGGAGCGCAGCATCGTTCGCCGGGGTCCCAGCAGCGAGAAGTCGGCACCCGTGGCGAGAGCGCGCGAGGCCAGGTGCATCACCCGGGCGTGGGGCAGGTCGCTGTAGGCGAGCACCACGAGATCGACGGCGTGCTCCCGACACAGAGCCTCGAGCCGGGCCTCGTCCTCGATCGGGATGCCGGCGGGATGGAAGGGACCGGAGAGGGTCGGGGGATAGCGACGGCCTTCGATGCCGGGAATCTGCGTCGCCGTGAACGCCACCACCTCCACCGACGGATCGTCCCGGAAGACGGTGTTGAAGTCGTGGAAGTCCCGACCCGCGGCGCCGAGGATCAGCACCCGTTCGCGCTTCGTCGTGGGCTCATCCGGCACGGGCAGCCTCCTCGCACTCGAGCTCGCGTCCCCGCACGATCCGGCGCACGCCGCCGGCGGTGTGTTGGCTGACGACGGTGCACTGGTCGTGCTGCCCGTCGCGATCGGCGTAGATCACCACCCAGTCCTGGGTGCGCCCCAGCTGGTGCGCCCGGGCGCTGTTCGAGAAGAGGGCCGTCAGCGACCAGCCTTCCCGCTCGGTGTGCAGGATGGGAAGCCAGGCCGCCCGTTCGGGGTTGAAGCGGCGGGGCGCGATGCGCACGAGGGCGCCTTCGCGTGCCCGCCGGCGGTACTCCTCGTCGACCGAGAGATAGGCGGCCACCGACGGCCGGGTGGCGTGGTGGTCCCCCGCCGCCCGCGCCAGGCGACGTCGCTCCCCCCCGAGCAGGGCACCGACCGACGCCGAGATGGCGGCGATGCGCCGGGGCCCGAAGCCCGGAACCTGCGCCAGGCGACCGTCGTGACAGGCGCACTCGAGCTCTTCGAGGGTCTCGATCTGAAGCGTCTCGTGGATGCGATGCGCCAGGGTCGTGCCCAGCCCGGGCACCGTCGCCAGCACCTCCTCGGCCGAGACGGCTCCGTCGAGGCGTTCCAGCAGGCTGATGCGTCCGCTGCCTGCGTACTCCCGGATCAACGACGCGATGCTCTCGCCGATTCCCGGAAGCTTCTCGAGCCCCTCGACGCCTTCGCGCTGGTACACCTCCACCAGCGGCTCCGCGCAGGCCCGCACCGTGTCCGCCGCCCGCCGGTACGCGCTCACCCGAAAGGGGTTGGCGTCCTGCGCCTCGAGCAGAGATGCGATCCGCCCGAGCCGCTCGGCCAGGTCCTGGTTCTCGGAGCGACGGGCCGCTTCCACACCACTCTCCCGCTTCCAAGGGCGATGGATCCAAGGGCAATGGCCGTGGCTCCACCCGGCCTCCGGGGGCAGGGGGCGCCACAGCGGGCCTGGCGCGGCCGCCGTGACCGGCGCGAGGCGTCCGGTCGCAGGATCGCACATCCCTGAGGCCGTTTGCCGCGACGAGCGCTCGGGCCGGCTGCGGTACATTGTGCGGCTGGCACCCCGGCATGAAGGAGATCCGGCATGCAGCTCGAGCGGTTCGGAGAGGCCATCGCCCACATCGATCTCGCGAAGCGAGCCTGGCAGATGAAGCCCGCCCCGGCGGACTGGGTGCGCAAGTACGTCGGCGCCCGCGGCCTCGGCGTCCGCTACGTGCTGGAGAACGGCCCCGACGTGGAGCCGCTCTCCGACGAGAACCTCCTGTGCTTCCTCAACGGCCCCCTGACCGGCAGCGAGGTCAGCATGAGCGGCCGCTGGGCGTGCGTCACGAAGTCGCCCCTCACCGGCACGGTGACCGACAGCCACCAGGGCGGCTGGACGGGCGCGCGCCTGCGCTGGGCCGGCTTCGACGGGCTCGTCGTCGAGGGGGCGGCCGACGCACCCACGTATCTCTACATCGAGGACGGCGCCATCTCCTTCCACGACGCCTCGGATCTCTGGGGGCACGGCATCCACGAGACCGTCTCGATCCTGAAGCAGCGCCACGCCGGGGACGGCACCGGTAAGGACGTGTCGGTGTGCGCCATTGGTCCCGCGGGCGAGACCCTGTGCCGCTTTGCGGCCTGGGTGAACGAGGACGATCGTGCCTTCGGCCGGGGCGGCACGGCGGCCGTCGGCGGCGTGAAGAAGCTCAAGGCCATCGTCATCAAGGCCGACCGGAAGACGAGCACGGTCTCCGATCCCGCGCGCTGGAAGCAGGTGCGCCGCACCGCCCTCGACCACATCCGCGACGAGGCCAACATCACCAGCCCGAAGAAGGGCGGCCTCTCGGTCTACGGCACCAACGTCATCACCAACATCACGAACCGCATCGGCGCCCTGGGCACGCGCAACAGCCAGAGCACGTCGTTCGGCGACCGCGCCGAGGCGGTGAGCGGCGAGCGCGTCGTGGAGACGATCCTCACCGGCAACCCCACCTGCCACGCCTGTCCCGTCGCCTGCAAGAAGGAGGTCGAGGTGAAGGAGGGCCCGTGGAAGGGTCTCAAGATGGAGAGCGTCGAGTACGAGCCCGCCTGGTCGCTCGGCGCCAACTGCGGCAACGACGACCTCGGCTCCATCGCCAAGCTGATCGACCAGTGCAACGACCTGGGCATGGATCCGATCGAGCTGGGCAACGCGCTCTCGATGTACATGGAGGCGAGCGAGCGCGGCTGGGTCACGGGGCCCGGTCTCGAGTGGGGCGACTTCATGGGCATGGTCGCCATGACCGAGCAGATCGCGAAGCGAACGGGCGACGGCGACCTGCTGGCCGAGGGGCCGGCCCGCGCCGCCGCGAAGATCGGTCACCCCGAGATCGCCATGGCCTGCAAGGGACAGGCGGTGCCCGCCTACGACCCGCGCGGCATGAAGGGCATGGGGCTGGGCTATGCGACGAGCAACCGCGGTGCCTGTCACCTGCGCGGCTACGTGGCCGCCGCCGAGCTCGGCGTCGTGCCCATCGACGCGGACCCGCTCGCCTGGAAGGGGAAGGGCTCGCTCCTGAAGGTCTTCCAGGACCTGCACGCGTTCTCCGACAGCATGGATCTGTGCAAGTTCAGCGCCTTCGCCGAAGGCGCGGAGGAGTACGCCGACCAGTACTCGGTGGCCATGGGGAGGCCCATGACCGCGGACGACGTGATGCAGGCCGGCGAGCGCGTCTACAACCTCGAGCGCTACTACAACAACCTGGCCGGCTTCGGCGCCGGCTCCGATACGCTGCCTCGGCGCTTCCTGGAGGAGCCGTCGGACCAGGGCGGCTCGAAGGGGCACGTCTGCGAGCTCGGGTCGATGCTCGAGGAGTACTACGCCGAGCGGGGCTGGCAGGACGGGGTCGTTCCGGAGGCCAAGCGCGCGGCCCTGCAGATCCCGTAGCCACCGCCCGGGAGGTCGAGCGCATGCGCGTGAAGCTCTACGCCACCCTGCGGCCCATCGTGGGCGAGAGGGTGGTCGATCTGCCGCTGCCCGAGGGCTCCCGGGTGCGCGATCTCGTCGCCCTGCTGGTGGAGCGCTGGCCCGGTCTGGCGGAGATGATGCTCGACGAGAAGGGCGCCCTGTCCCGGCGGGTGCACGTGTTCGTGGACGGGCGGAGCGCCCGCCACCTCCCCGACGGCGTCGAGACCAAGCTCTTCGCGGAGAGCGAGATCGACGTATTTCCGGCGATCGCGGGGGGCTGACCGGCAACTTCCCGGCAAGCCGGGTGCGGCTCTCCGGCCGCCCCTTTTCGTCGTTTCGCCTGCGCGACTCGCGTATCATGCAGCTCCGACCACGCGACCGGCTGGGGTGTTGCTGCGGAGATGACTCGGTCCATGGCTCGCGTTCCTGCTCGTTGGTTGACTGCGGCGGCCTCGCTTCTCGCGTTCGGCCTGGTCTCCGTCCAGGCCTCGGCGACCTACACCAACTTCGAGACCGTCCCCGTACGGCCCCTGGCGCTGTCGCCGGACGGCCGCACGCTCTTCGCGGTCAACACGCCGGACGGGCGCCTCGAGATCTTCGACGTCCTGGCGGAAGGGCTCCACCACCGCGCGTCCCTGCGCGTGGGGCTCGAGCCGGTGGCGGTGGCTGCCCGGACCGACGACGAGGTGTGGGTGGTCAATCACCTGTCCGACAGCGTGAGCGTGGTCGACGTCGGTGCTTCGCCGCCGCGCGTCGTCCGCACCCTGCTGGTGGGAGACGCGCCCTGGGACGTGGTCTTCGCCGGCCCGCGTCGGCACCGCCGCGGCCCGTTCGAGCGCGCCTTCGTGAGCGCCGCGCGCCGGGGCCAGAACCATCCCCAGAACGCCAACGCCGAGCTCAAGACCCCGGGCCTCGGGCGGGCGGACGTGTGGGTCTTCGATACGTCGGACCTGGGCGAAGAGGCCTTCGGCCGGCCGGAGACGATCGTCACCGTGTTCGGCGACAAGCCCCGGCCGCTGGCGGCGAGCCCGGACGGCAGCCGCGTCTACGTCGGCATCTTCCATTCCGGCAGCCGCACCACCACCGTGAATCCCCAGTCGGTCTGCGACGGAGGCGAGGATCGCGGTCCCTGCACCTGGCAGACGGCCGGCGCCGACGATCCGCCGGCGGAGGGCGAGATCGGGATCGGCTCACCGCCGGTGCTGCCGGGGGGCGTCCCGGGCCCGAACGTCGACCCGGCCGGCAACCCCGCGCCTGAGGTGGGCCTCATCCTGAAGTACGACGCCGCCGCCGACGTCTGGCGCGACGCCATCGGGCGCAACTGGAACGGCGCCGTGCCCTTCCGCCTGCCCGACCTCGACGTCTTCGCCATCGACGCCCTGGCCGACCCGCCCGTCGAGGTGCAGGCCTTCGCGGGCGTGGGCACGATCCTCTTCAACATGGCCGTGCACCCGAGCGGCAGCGTCTACGTGGCCAATACCGCCGCCAACAACCACGTGCGCTTCGAAGGACCCGGGGAGGGGACGACCAGCGTGCGCGGTCACCTGCACGAAGCGCGCATCACGCGGCTCGATCCGGACGGTACCGTCACCCCGCGGCACCTCAACAAGCACATCGACTACGACGCGTTTCCCCAGCCCGCCGGCGCCGCGGACCGGAGCCTGGCGACCCCCCACGAGATGGCCTTCTCGCGCAACGGCCGGAAGCTCTACCTGGCGGCCTTCGGCTCCCGGAAGCTCGGCATCTTCGACGTCGCCGCCCTGGACGACGACCGCTTCGAGCCCGACCCGGCCGACCACGTGGAGCTTTCCGGGGACGGGCCCGCCGGGCTCGTGGTGGACGACCGGCGCGGTCGCATCTACGTCTACACGCGCCTCGCCAACGCCATCTCGATCGTCGACCCGAAGGCGCGCCGGGAGATCGCCGCCGTGCCGCTGGCCGACCCCGAGCCCGCGGTGGTGCGCGAGGGGCGCCGCTTCCTCTACGACGCCCGCTTCGCGTCGAGCAACGGCGAGGCCTCGTGCTCGGCCTGCCACGTGCTGGGCGACATGGACGACCTGGCGTGGAACCTCGGCAATCCGTCCGCGGTCGCGCAGCCGAACCCGAATCCCTTCCTGGGCAACACCCAGCCGAGCTCGCTGGTGCATCCGCTCAAGGGGCCGATGACGACTCAGACCTTGCGGGGCATGCGCAACCACGGCCCCATGCACTGGCGGGGCGACCGGACGGGCGCCAACGACCCGACGAGCGGTGACGCCTTCGACGAGGAGGCGGGATTCCGCGCCTTCAACGGCGCCTTCGAGAGCCTGCTGGGGCGGGACGCCGGGCCGATCCCCGAGGCCCAGATGCAGCAGTTCGCGGAGTTCGCGCTGACGATCTTCATGCCCCCGAATCCGGTTCGCGCCCTGGACAACCGCGACGCGGGTCGTCTGGCTTCGGGCCGGCGCACCTTCTTCCAGGTGCGCACGGTGGACGACTTCTTCACCTGCGACTCGTGCCACGACCTCGACGAGTCGCTGGGGCACTTCGGCGCCAGCGGGCTCACGGTCTTCGACCCGGGCGACGTCAAGATTCCGC
This sequence comes from uncultured delta proteobacterium, assembly GCA_963822965.1. Classification (GTDB taxonomy): domain Bacteria; phylum Myxococcota_A; class UBA9160; order UBA9160; family UBA4427; genus JAJDAN01. The sequence continues at coordinate 1,051,684 of CAWGJT010000010.1, read as the reverse complement.
AGATCCGCAACGTCTACGAGAAGGTGGGAGCCTTCGGGTTCGTGGGACGCCGGCAGGACGAGAACGACACCCTGGGCGACCAGATCCGCGGCTTCGGGCTCGGCCATCACGGCAGCCTGGGCGGGGTGCGCACCTTCTTCGGCGCCGCGGGCTTCGAGTTTCCCCTGGGCATGGCCCAGCAGGAGGAGGTGGAGGACTTCGTCCTCGCGTTCCCCTCCAACCTCGCGCCCATCGTGGGGCAGCAGATCACGCGGCAGGCCGGCAGCCCGCCGGCCGTCGACCAGCGCATCGACCTGCTGCTCCAGCAGGCGGCGACGCCCTGGATCATTCCCGGCAATCCCGGCCCCATGTCCTGCGACGTGGTGGTGAGCGGCGTCGTCGCGGGCGAGGCACGCGGCTGGTGGTACGACCCGGCCTCGTCACGCTTCGTGCCCGACCGCGAGGCCGACACACCGATGCTCGACGCGGATCTGCGCGCCCTGGCGGAGCAGCCGGGGCAGGCGCTCACGTTCACCTGCGAGCCCCCGGGCTCGGGGCCGCGCATGGGCATCGACCGGGACGACGACGGCTGGCGGGACGGCGACGAGCGCGCACTCCTCACCGACCCCGACGCCCCGGGCAGTCTCCCGGGCGCGTGCAGCGACGGCCTCGACAACGACGGGGACGGCGTTGCCGACTATCCGGCGGATCCGGACTGTCACGCGCCGAGCGGCCGCTCGGAGATCGCCGGACCCGCGGTCGCCAGCGACGTCTATCGCGGGCGGGTGCGCGCCGGCAGCAGCCGGCCCGTGCCCGTCGTCTTCTGGGGCGCCCTCGACGTGGACCCCGGGCGCATCGACCTGGCCACCACCCGCTTCGGACCGGGTGGCGCTCCGGCTCTCTCCGATCCGCCGGACCGCTTCCATGACTGGAACCGCGACGGTCTGGAGGACCGGCTCGTCTTCTACGACGCGGGGCAGACCGGGCTCGAGCCGGGGTTGCACCGAGCCTGCGTGGAGGGAGAGATCGACGGCGCCTGGTTCCGCAGCTGCGACGCCGTCCGCGTGCTGCCCTGCCGTCCCCGGGACGTGCGGCGGGGGTGGTGCAGCCCTGCGCCCGTCGCGCCGGGCCCGTGACGGCGCGCTGTCCACGGCGCAGCCACAGACGCCAGAGCCCATCTCACGAACCCCGACCGAGCGGGTTCGTGAGATGGGCTCTATGCTCGCCCGGATGAAGATCGGTGTGCTCCAGTTCTTCGGCTGGCGGGACCGCAGCGTTCCGCTCGTGGACGTCTACGACCGCGCCCTCGAGCGCATCGACGTGATGGACCAGTCGGGCTACGACGCGGTCTGGCTCGCCGAGCATCACTTCACCGGCTACAGCGTGTGTCCCTCGGTGCACGTGATGGCGGCCCACGTGGCAGCCCGCACCCGCAACCTGCGCATCGGCACCGCCGTCACCCTGGCCGCCTTCTACCATCCGCTGCGGATCGCCGAGGAGGTGGCGCTCCTCGACGTGCTGACGGGCGGTCGCATCAACTGGGGGGCCGGGCGGGGATTCGATCCACGCGAGATGAACGTCTTCGGCGTGCCGCCCGAGGAGAGCAGCGAGCGCTTCCGCGAGGCGGTGGAGATCGTGCTGGCGGCCTGGTCGAACGAGAAGCTCGACTTCGACGGCCGCTTCCACCAGTACCAGGGCGTCGAGGTGCTGCCCAAGCCGCTGCAGCAGCCGTATCCGCCCACCTGGGTAGCGGCAACCTCCGAAGGGGCCATCGACTGGGCCTCGGGCCGCGGCCTGTCGATCCTGATGGATCCGCACTCGCCCCACCACGAGATCGCCCGCAAGCTCGCGCGCTACCACGAAGGCCTGGCCGCGGCGGGCCACGAGACGACCGGTCGCCAGATTCCCATGGGCCGGCTGGTGGCGGTCGCACCCACCGACGCCGAGGCCGAAGCCATCGCGCGGCGAGGCGCCCAGTGGACGGCCGGGGCCTACATCTCGAAGCAGGCCCTGGCCCAGTTCCGCCCGGGCGGCGAGGAGATCGATCCGGTCGAGCACTACCTGCGGGACGTCGTCATCCACGGCAGCCCCGAGCGCGTGGTGGACGAGCTGAAGCGACTCGAGGAGGAGGTGCCCATGGGCTACCTGCTGCTCTCGCCGCTCAGCGAGAAGACCTTCGGGCTGTTCACGGACCACGTGCTGCCGCACGTGGCGGGCTGAAGGCTCTTCACGGACCACGTGCTACCGCACGTGTCCAGCTGAAGGCTCTAGACCGCGGCGCCCTGGCGGGGCATCACGACGCCTTTACGACCACCACCGGGCAGGGGGCTTCGTGAACGACCTGCTCGGCGACGCTGCCGAGCAGCGCGTGCTTCAGCCCGGTCCGGCCGTGGGTGCCCACGACGATGAGGTCCGGCGTCGCCTTGCGAGCCGCGTCCAGGATCGCCGTCGCCGCGTAGAGCCCGGGGTGTGCGTCCAGCTCGAGGGAGACCCCCTCCGCGTCGAAGCGATCCACCTGCTCCTTCATGCGCGCCAGCGCATTCTCGCGCAGCGCGGGGTCGAGGCCCGCCGAGCCCACCGGAGCACGTCCGCCCGGCACCTCCGCGAAGCAATGGACGACCTCCAGGTGTGCACCCATCCCACGCGCCATCTCCAGAGCGAGCCCCAAGGCACGGTCGGAGCACGGCGAGAAGTCCGTCAGCACCAGGATCTTGCCGATCGACATACCCCACCTCCTTCCTGCATGAGGATGGCTCCTCCTGGGCACCGCACAACGCCACAGAGTGTGGCATCACGCGGTTCGATCGGGGCGCCACGAGCTCAGCGTCGCTCTGCTCCAACGCTGTGACATTGCGCCCCGGGCGCCGCGAGGACCGGGGCCCGGCGACCCGGCGAACGCGGCAAAGACTGCGATTCTCGGCCGCCGCCAGGGGCGGCCGATCGCTCAAGCGTGTCGCCAGGGGGGTCGAAGAGCCTCGGAGGCCCGAGCGCCACACGGGCCCGTCGGGAGGCTCGCATGGATCCCAACGATCCGAAGATCAAGACCTGGGGCATGGTGCTGGGAGGCGTCGTGCTGGCCCTGGCGCTCGTCGATTCCGTCGCCCTGCGCGGAGACACGGTGGCGTCCTGCAGCCTGAGCCTGCGCGAGGGGTCGAGCCCGGAAGTCCTGGCCATCACGCGCCCCGGCGAGAAGCACCTGGTGAAGATCACCACCCGCAAGACCGTGCGGGGCGAGACCCGGGGCCTCTCGATCCACTATCGCCTGCTCGACCCGGATGGCGCGCCGGTCGTCGACGAGACCGAGCTCCTCGCCCACAAGAAGCGCTACTTCTCGTTCTATCCGACCCAGGCCGGCGACTATCAGCTCTACGGCGAGGAAGTGAAGCTCCTGGGCACGGCCCGCGGCACCGCACACGTCGTCGTCACCGTCAACGACCGCAGGGTGCTCTCCCGCCTGCTGGGGTTCTGAGCGCCGGAGCGTCGGAACGAGCCTGGCTGTAACGACCCGATTCGGGCAGCGTCCTGGCGCTAGTGTCCTGTCCCAGGAGGTGCGCGATGACGGCGTGCACGAGCCCGCTCACACGCGGCCGGCGGGCTCTTCGTTTCGGCACCTTCTTCGGGCTCGCGCTCGCCAGCCTGTTGGCGTGCGGCGATCGAGCGCCCGCCAGGGAGGCGCCGCCGAACCTGCTGCTCGTCACGCTCGACACCACGCGCGCCGATCGCTTCGAGTTGTGGGAAGGCCGCGGGCGCGTCACGCCGCGGGCCGACCGCCTGGCGCGGGAGGGCACCGCGTTCCTCCGCGCCGTCGCGCCGTGCGCGACGACCAGGCCCGCCCACACCTCGATGCTCACCGGGCTGGAGCCGGCCCGGCACGGCGTCCGCACCAACTTCGACGCCCTGCCCGCGTCGATCGCCACGGTGACCCAACGGCTTCGAAGCGCCGGCTATCGCACGGCCGCCTTCGTGAGCGTCGGCTTCCTGCTCGATCGCAGCGGGCTGCAGCGCGGCTTCGAGGTGGCTGATCGGCCGCCTCGGCGCCGGAGCGCCGCCGAGACCACACAAGAGGCCCTCCGCTGGCTGGAGGAGGCAGGCGACGGCCAGGCGCCGTTCTTCGTCTGGGTGCACTACTACGACGCGCACGCCCCGTATCCACTCACCCCCTGGGCCCAGAAGCGGCTCGGTGACTACCGGGGTCCGATCGCCGGCGAGGTGGGGGTGGGCCCCTTCGGGCTCGGCGCCTGGATCGGAGACCCCGAAGACACGCGCGCCATCGTCACGCGCTACGACGGCATGGTTCACCGGGCCGACCGGAGTCTCGGCACGCTCCTCGACGGACTTCGTGCCGCGGGCCTGCAGGACGACACCGTCGTCGTGCTGGCCGCCGACCACGGCCAGGCTCTCGGCGAGCACGACCATCCGGGCCACGGAACGCTCTGGCACTCGGAGCTGCACGTCCCGCTCGTCGTCTGGGACGGACGCCATCCGCTCCCCCACCGCGTCGAGGACCGCGTCGGACTCGTCGACCTGGCGCCCACCTTGCTCGACCTGGCCGGCCTGCCGGTGCCGGAGGACATCGCGGGCCGCAGTCTCGTGCCCGCGCTCCGCGGTGAGCCACTCGCGCCGCGGTCCTACGGGGTCCAGCGCTGGGACCGGCCGCACGAGGATCGACCGCCCTTCCGCCAGGCCCTGCTCGACGCGGCCCGCGACCGGCTCGACCCCGACGACTACGACGCGGGTGCGTATGCGGGCTCCCTGAAGCTGCTGGAAGGCGCGAGCGGCACCGTCCTCTTCGACGTCGACAAGGACCCGGGCGAGCTGCATCCCATCGCGCCGACCGAGCATCGCGAAGCCTACGACCGGCTGCAGGCGCTGGTCCAACAGCAGCGAGCCATCGCAGCCGACACGGTCGCACCTCCGCCGATCTCCGAAGACACGCGCGAGCAGCTGCGAGCCCTGGGCTACGAGCGCTGATTCGCACGCCGGACATGAGCGCTCGAGAGGCCCGGACCGAGTTACCTGATCGCATTCGGGGTATGCTGGCCCCTGCCGGGCAGTCCCCCCCGTGCGGAGAACCGACCGTGCCGGAGGAGAGCTCTCGCGCCAAGGGGACGTCGTGCCGGAATCGCACCCGTGGAAGCTGATTCTCGCAGTCCTGGTAGCCGGGGTGGCCGCAGCGCCGACGCCGTCTGCGGCGGCCGACCCGGGCGGAGCCTCGATCGCGTTGTACGGAGGCTATTCGGGCTGGTGGGACCACGCGCAGGTCAAGGCGTACGCTCTGCGGCAATTGGGGACGGGTGAGATCGTCGGAGAGCCCATCGGCTCGACCGGCGTGAACGGTGCAGCGGCCACCGGCCAGCTCGAGGCAGTCGCGCGCTACACGATGGTGACGGAGTGGTACGGGGTGAGACCGACCGTCGCCCTCGCGTACCGCGAGATCGTGGGGCACGACAGCGAGAAGTCGGACCCCGCAGTGGTCATGGATTCGATCTCCTACCGCAGCGACGTGGAGCGAACGCTGCTCCGGTCCGTCGGCCTCGAGCTCGGCGGAGAGATCGGGCTCGGCGCGCTCTTCGACGGACTTCGGCTCCGAGCCTTCCTGGGCCCGGACTGCAGCGAGTATCGGCACCTCCTCCGCTCCTACGGTCTCGCACTCCCCAACGGCACCACGATCGATCGGAGGTGGTTCCCTGGCCTCCGATCGGGCTTCGAGCTGACGGCACCCCTCGACGTCGACCTGCTCGGCGGCGTCTCGCTCGGGCTGCGGACGGTCTACACCCGATACTTCGGCGACCCCAACCGGATCGAGGTCAACGTCCCGCTCTTCGACGAGCACTTCCGCTACGCGCACCGCCGCCGCTCGAAGGCAAAGCCGCAGGAGTCCCTCTCGGTGCAGCTCGGGATCGAGCTGCACCGAGACTGACTCCACGTGTTGAATCGACAGTCGATCCGCTAGCTTACGCCCCGCCGCCCCCGTAGCTCAGGTGGATAGAGCAGCGGTTTCCTAAACCGGAGGTCACAGGTTCGAGTCCTGTCGGGGGCGCCAGGAAGGCGTTTCGGCGCTCGCGATCTCACGAGCGCAGCGGATTCCCTGGGCGCCGGGAGTGGGTCTGGCCGGGGCAAAGGCGCTTCGCGTCGCCGTCGCTCAGCCTTTTGGCCAGCCGCCGTAGCGCCGGACGCAGAGCTCCGGCGGCGCGGGCGGACTGCCACCCCAGGGCGCGTCCTTGACCGACTCGCAGTAGGCGCGCAGGACCTTGTCCGGCTCGAGCGAGCCGGAGAGGAAGACCTTCTTCAGCATGGTGCGGCACTCGCGGGCCGCGCGATCTTCCCTTCCCCGGCAGCGGACGTCGATCGCGAGACGCGCGTCTTCGGTCAGCGCTGCCGTGGTCGCGTGGTCATAGACCCGCGTGAGCCAGCCCTGGTACAGCGCGATGCCGAGGGCGGCGACGGCGAGTGCGAGGAGTCCGTATCGCATGGGGACTACCTCCCGTCCTCGCGTATCGGTCGGCAGGAGCCGCATCTTCGTGAGGCGGCGCACCCTTCGCGCGTGGCGCGCGACACATCCGCGCGGCGAGGAGGGTGGTCCGGGCTTCGCCACGGTGAGCGGACGCGGCGAGGGCCCGTCGGGAGGGCCGGGGCGAGCGATGCGTGCGTCGGCGGGTTATCTTCGCCGCCATGCTGACGGTGATCATCCGTGTCCGCGGGCTCTCGAGCCGGGCGGAGCGAGCGGGCGAGACGGGCCAGCGCGGGGGACCGACGGCGTAGGCTCGGCCAGAACTTCCTGCGCCCCGAGTTTGCCGAACGCTTCGTCGCCGAGGCGGAGCTGCGTCCGGGCGAGCTGGTCGTCGAGATCGGGGCCGGCGACGGTGCCCTGACCCTCGCGCTCGCGTCCCGTGGTGTCGACGTCCTCGCGGTCGAGATCGATCCGTGGATGGCCGGGCGCCTGCGAGAACGGCTGGAGCGGGGCAGGGGCGGGCGCCGCGACCTCGGGCAGGACCCGCGCGGCGAGGCGGTGGGCCGGGTTCGGGTCGTGCAAGCCGACTTCCTGGTCATGGCGCTGCCCGAGACGCCCTTCCGCGTCGTCGCCTCCGTTCCGTATGGGCGCACGACCGACGTCCTGCACAAGCTGCTCGACGATCCCTTGCTCCCTCTGGAGCGGGCGGACCTGATCGTGCAGTGGGAGGTGGCGCGGAAGCGCGCCGCGGTACCGCCGAGCACGCTGCACTCGACGGCGTGGGCGCCGTGGTGGAAGTTTCGGCTCGGGCAGCGCATTCCTGCGAGCGCCTTCCGACCGGTGCCGCGCGTGGACTCGGGAGCGCTGGTCGTCTCGCGTCGACCCGATCCGGTGCTGCCGCCCGCGATGGCCGGTGCGTTCGCGGAGTTCGTGCGCGAGAGCTGGCCCTTCCCATCCAGGGGCACCGAAGCGGCAGCCGGCCACCCCTCGAGGAGAACGCCACGGCGCAGGCGAAAGCGCTCGTCCGCGCGCCGCCGAAGCTGAGGAGCCTCCCATCGGGGTCGCCCTCGAAGGGGATCACTCGTTCGGGTCGCGATGCATCAGGCGAACCAGGCTGTGCAGGAGCTTCAGCTCGCCGACGGCGGGCCTCGCGCGACCGAAGAGACGCCGGAGCTTGGCGAGGGTCACGGCGCGCCGGCTGTCGGCCGTGAAGCCGCGGGCGTCGAGGGTACGCTGGAGATGCCGGTAGAAGTACTCCATGTCGCCCTGGCTCGGATACTCGCGATCGCGCTCGTCCACCGGCCCGGCCGGCTCGTCTGCGAGAGACGCCATCAGCACCTCGTAGCAGAGCAGCTGTACCGCGGCGGCGAGGTTGAGGGACTTGAACTCCCGGCCGGTGGGGATTCGCAGCCGGAAGTTGCACAGGTCCAGGTCGTCGTTCGAGAGCCCCGTTCGCTCGGGGCCGAAGAGAACCGCGACCGGCGCGCCGGCCGCCGCCTCCCGGACGAGCATGCGGGCGGACTCGCGCGCGTCGAGGACCGGAAGCGGGTGGGCCCGCGTCCGGGCCGAGCTGCCGATCACCAGCGGGCAGTCGCCGATGGCCTCGGCGACGTCGTCCACCACCACGGCGCGTTCGAGCACGTCGACGGCCCCGGCGGCCCGCCGCCCGGCGTCGTAGTCGGGAAACTTCGCGGGCCGGACGAGATAGAGCCGGTGCAGCGCCATCGTCTTCATCGCGCGAGCGACGGCGCCGATGTTGCCGGGGTGCTGCGGATCGATCAGGACGATCCGAACGTCGTCGACGGCCACGGAACCTCGCAGTCACTCGATCTCGGGAGCCGGCGCGGAGGCTCTGGGACGGGAGATCCCCTGTCAAGTCGAGCGGGGCGGGCCCTCGAGGGCGGGGGCACCGCGGAACGGGGTCATTGCCGCTCCTTCGCCCAGGCCTGCAGCTCCTTGATGCGCGTATAGCCGCCGCGGCCCTCGACGATTCCCTCCGTTCGCGCGTCGTGGATGCAGTCGACCGGGCACAGCGGAACGCAGATGCCGCAGTCGATGCACTCGTCGAGCACGATCGCGAAGCGGCCCAGGAAGTCGTCCTCGACCCGGTAGATCGCGTCCACCTTGCCGGGGCAGGCGTGGTCGCAGGCCCCGCAGCCGATGCAGGTCTGGTCGATGTAGAAGTGCCCGGCGCGCCTGGCCACCGATCAGTCCCGCACGGGGAACGCCGTCTCGATGCGAGCGGAGGCGTTCACGAATTCCTGCAGGCTCTGGTTGTAGCGAAAGTACAGATCGCGGCGGAGCGGATCGTCGGAGACCACCCGCATGGGTGTTCCGAAGTGGCTCAACCGGTTCAGGGTGAAGTCGAGCCCCGGCCGGCCGTTGCCGGCGGCGATGCTCTCGATCATGTCCTGCCAGACGGCGAGTGGGGCTTCGAGATCGAAGTCGGGGGTGGACGTGTCTCCCGGACCGACCTCGTGCACGTCGGTGGCCTCGAACTCCTCGAACGTGATCTGGACCGACCACGGGGTCCCGTCCGGCCTTCCGTCGGTCACCGTGAAGCGGGCCACGCAGTCCACGTAGCCGAGCTGCTCCTGCCGGGCCCGGTCGGCGTTCATCAGCGTGACGAGCCGCTCGAACCAGGCCAGCGACGGAAAGCGCTCGCCGGCTGCCGACTCCCTGCTCACGACGCCCAGATCGCCTTGACCGGAATTCGGCTGCGAGCCCGGCGATCGAACCCGGCCCGTTCACAGCGCTGCAGGTACTCGTCGATGAACATCGACCAGAGCTTGGCCATGCCGTCCATGCCCTCGTCGATCTTGCTCAGGCCGCCGCCCAGCAGCACCGCCACGGGCTCGACCAGTGCGGCCTCGGTGAACGCCGTCAGGATCACCTGCTCGCCGACGTCCGCGAAGCGGTGGAGCTCCTCGATCGCGCGCTCGCGGTCCGGGTGCCGGTCGATGTAGTTCTTGAGCTCCATGACGCCGTAGGAGACGTGGCGGGCCTCGTCCTGCAGGCAGCGCCGGAAGATCTCCTTGTCCACGTGGGTCTTGGCGATCATCTCGCCCGACCGGAAGATCGACAGCACGAGCCCCTCACCCAGCAGGTTCAGCAGGAAGGTGCCCATGGTGTGGCTCGGCGCTTCCAGGATGGCCTGCAGCGCCCACTCGAAGCCGGGCGCGACGTGCAGCAGGCCCCCGCCGGCGAGCGCCCGCTTCCGGAACACCTCCTGGTGCCGCGCTTCGTCCATGATCTGCGTGGACAGGAAGCTCTTCACCTCCAGGAAGTCCTGCGGGATGCGGTACAGCCACTTCGCCGGGAAGTCCCCTGCTACGAACTCGACCTCGGTGAGGAACGTGCACAGCTGGCAGGTGGCCTTCTCGAGATCTTCCGGGAGCTTCTCGAGCTCGCTCCAGGGGATGTCCCGGGTGGCGTTCCACTGCCGCGCCTTCGCTTCTTCGTAGAGGGTCTCGACGTTGTCCGCCCACAGCTCGTCGCGGTTGAGGACCGTGTAGGACTCGATCACGGGAAGCACGTCGCGATACGGCTCCCGGATCGATCCGCGGGGTGCAAAGTTCTTCCACTCAGCCATGGCGGGCATTTCGCCGCTTCCCTTGGACCGATTGATGTCCGTCAGCGTCAGCCCACGGGACGAAGGCTTGACGCGACGGCCCCAGCCGGAGTCGCCGGCATCGAGCCAGTGCAGCGAGTAGCTGCCGGACGCCAGCCGCGCGGCGTTCTGCTCCAGGATCACGCTCCAGGCGTTGGCCTGCTCGGTGAAGTGGGTTTCGTAGGCCTCGAGCGTCTCGGGGGGAAGGGTGCGGTCGCTCGGGAGCGGCTTCAGCGGAGCCGGGGTCGGGATCGAGTCGGTGGCCATGGGAATGAGCCTCCGTGTGCTTTCTCGCCAGGGTAGCGCTCGAGCGCCACCAGCGCGCGGCAGCGCGCGGGCGCTGCATCCGCCATCGCTTCCCGGCGGGAGCCACGGGCTCGCAGGCGCGAGCCCTCCAGGGATTGCCACGGATCGTCGCTGAGGTGACACGGATCACCGGAAGCTCGCTGGGGCCGCCACGGAATTCAGAAGCTCGCAGCGGCTGCGGCCAACCCGGTCAAGGAAGGCGCCCGGAGCGCCGACGGACCTCCGAGAAGCCACCTCGGAGGAGCCCCATGACGCCGATGCGCGCGATCCTGATCGCCTTCCTCTCCGCCCCGCTGCTCGCGGCCCCGGGGCTCGCCGACCCGCCCGCGCACGCGCCGGCATACGGCCGGCGCGCCAAGGAGCAACGAGCCGAGAAGGCGCCGAGGCCGAAGGAGGGAGTCGAGATCCGCTTCGACTCGGAGCGGGGAATCCACGTCGCCGTGGGCCTTCCGGGCGTGTACTTCGAAGCCGGCTCCTACTATCGCCACACCGATGCCGGCTGGCAGGTGAGCGCCACGGGCCGGGACGGATGGAGCCTTGCCGCCGGCAGCACCGTTCCCGAGATCGTGCGCCAGACCCACCCGGCGCCGCCGGCCAAGGCCGGCCGCTACGGGAAGAAGAAGAAGGGGCCCAGGTAGCCGGTGCAGCGGCCGGGGCCAGACCCATCGCGAGGCCGCTTCCGAACGGTGCCAGCTCGTCGAGCCGGCCGGGATGACGTCGGGCGCGGGTTCCGTAACGTTGGGGAATGCTCACGCCTCCCGCTCCGTGCGTTCGCTCGTCGTGTGTCCCGGCTCTTGCCAGGTCGTTGCTGCTGGCCCTCTCGCTTGCGTCCCTGCTGACGGGCTGCGACGCGCGCGTCCGCGAGATTCGGTCGCGCTTGTCCGACCAGCAGCGGGTCCTGTTCGATCGCGGCGCCAGGCTGTCCGGTCCCTGCTGGGCGTGCCATGACTTCTACGGCACCCAGAACAAGGTCGGGCCCTACCTCTCCGGGATCTACGGCCGGCGAGCCGGTAGCAGCACGTTCGGCGCATACTCCGACGCGCTCCGCGCCACGGGTGTGGTCTGGGACGATCGGACCCTCGATGCCTTTCTCGCGAGCCCGCAGCGCTTTGCGCCGGGAACCACGATGGTGTCCCCCGGCCTCGAGAGCCGGGCCGACCGCGAGGCGCTTCTGTTCTACATGCAGCAGGTGACTCGACCCGGCGGGTGATTCGCCGGGTCGCTTCGACCGCCCCTCGGGAAGCGCACGCCCATCGCGACCGGTCCACCGGGGCCGGTGCGACCGGGCACTGTTCCAGGCTGCCCCGGCGCCTGGCCCGAAAGGCCGCGCTCGCGCCCACGCGCGGCGCGGGATCGCCCTCCTGGCCAAGGAACGGTCCTTGCAACCTCGCTCGGTGTATCCCGGCGAAGCGTGAAAGGAGGGTCGTCATGAACCGCGACGAGGTGGAGCGGTGGCTCGAGGAGCATCCGGCCCAGGTCCACGGCGTGCCCCACGACCTCATCGAGAGCTGTGAGAGGGCGGTTCGCAAGCACGCCGCCGAGGATGCGTGGGAGGCCGCGCGCACCTACGTGGAAGGGCGGCTGGAGCAGTGGGAGCACCAGTGGGGCTTCCACGCGAGCGAGGCGTCCGTCGCGAAGGAGATCTGCATAGAGCTGGCGCGTCAGCTCGAGCGACACGAGCCAGGCGTGGAGGCGGGCGCCGGCCCGCACCTGGCCGGCGAAGACGTCCTCGGGGCACTGGAGCCCCAGGCGCGGGGGAAGGTGATCGAGTGGGTGTGCGAGCTCGCCCGCGAGGTCGAGCACCGCATCTGGGGAGAGATCGTCAGCTTCACCAAGCAGGAGGGAAGGAAGCTGGTACGCTCCCACGAGGTGTCCGAAGACGGCCGCTGGGATGCAACACGCAGCTACGCCGACCAGGCGGCCCACGTCGCCCAGCTGGTGCTGCGCGACTATGAGCGGCAGGCCAAGAGCGGGTAGCCCGATCGTACACCCCGGTGTCTCTCGCCAGGGGCCTGAAGCGCGTCCTGCAGGGCCGGCCTTCCGGGACGTTGGGAGCCCGTCTAGCGGCCCTCCGCCGACGCGTACCACTGCTCCATGTAGGGCGCGTCGTCGAGCTTCCAGGGGTGGAAGCCCGGCTTGAAGTACGCGAGTAGCAGCGGGGTCTGGACGGCGCGCGCCCGGCGGTCGATGGCCCTCGCCTGGGCGCGCATCTCGCCGGTGATCGGCTCCGGATCCTCCTTCATCATGCGCCGGGCCATGCGAACGAAGGCCGGGGCGAACCACAGGAGCCCCACGATCGCCGAGAACACGCGGGTCGCGTAGCCGCCGCCCATCTCGCGGAGCAGGTCGAACGCCACCGCCTTGTGCTCGAGCTCCTCGACGGCGTGCCAGCGCCAGAAGCGCAGGGCCTCGGGATGGATGAGGCGCGCGATCTCGGGCTCGGCGAAGAGCAGGTGGGCCCCGGTCGCGGTCAGGTGCTCGAAGAAGACGGTGATTCCGAGCTGGATCTTCTTCGGCAGGTAGCGGCTGGCGCGCTGCATGACGCTTGCCGCGTACGCCTCTTCGCGGGCGATCCCGATTCCGAACTGCTCGAAGTGCCGGTTGAACTCGTGGTGGGCCCGGGTGTGGTGCCCCTCCTGGGCGATGAAGGCCTGGACGAGCTTCGCGAAGGCGGGATCCCGGACCCGGTCCGCGTAGTTGCGAACCGATTGGATGAAGAAGCGCTCGCCCGGTGGGATCAGGATCGAGAAGGTGTTCTCGAGGTGGGTGATGAGGGCGTTGCCGCCGAACCAGTACTTCGGGATCGACTCCAGCTCCCGGAACGCGAACCGTCGCGGCACGATCTCCAGGCCATCGGGAACGGTGCGAGCGCCGGGCGGTGTCACGGGCGGCGTCATCGGAGGCCTCCTTCGCGGGCGCTGGCGGGAGTGTACGCCGGGCGGGGCGGCGCTTCACCCTTTGGGGATCGGACTTCCTTCGGATCCTTCCCGCTCGTCGGCCGGGGGGATGGTGGGATCCCCTGCGCCGCCGCCCGGTCCCGACACTGCAGCCGGGAAGCTGCAGCGTCCGGCCTCCCGGAGCGCCTGGGCTGGGCCTGCAACGCCGACGGCGGTGCTTGCCCTGGGCGTGGACCTTGCACCGACTCGTCGGACACCCACCGAGGAGGATCCCATGTCGAACGACGAGAGCCTTTCGGCGCCTTCCGCGAAGGCCGCGGGTCCGGACGCCGGCACGTGCGAGCCGCGGGCGCACCAGGCCTCCCCGACCCGCGACCCCGGCACGATGGCGTTCGAGGACCCTGCCTTCCAGGCCGATCCCTATCCCACCTACGCGTGGATGCGGGAGCACGAGCCGATCGGCGTGCGCGAGCTCGACGGCGGCACGGCGCTCGTCTACTGGGTGACACGATACGCCGACGGCGTGAGCGTGTTGCGCGACCCGCGCTTCTCGTCCGCCCGCGAGATCGGCGGACTGCACGGGCCGGGGGTTCCCGAGCGATTTCGGCGGCTGGGTGCGCTGCTGGCGCACATGATGCTGATGCAGGACGAGCCGGACCACATGCGGCTGCGCGGGCTCGTCAACAAGGCGTTCACGTCGCGTGTCGTCGCGGGACTGCGCCCCCGTGTCGAGACGATCGTCGACCACCTGCTCGGAGCCATGATGGCGCGGGGCACGGGCCGAATGGACGTGATTCGCGATCTGGCGACGCCGCTGCCCGTGATGGTGATCGCGGAGCTGCTCGGTGTCCCGGTGAACGACCAGAGTCGCCTCAAAGGGTGGTCCGACGACATCGCCGTGCTGCTCGACGGCTCGGTGCGCATGGCGGGAATTCCCCAGGCGGCCGACAGCATGGGCGAGCTCGGCCAGTACCTGCGCGGCGTGATCGCGGAGCGACGCCGCGATCCGCGGCCCGACCTCATCTCGGCGCTGCTGGCGGCGCGCGACCGCGAGGACGTGCTCTCTGAGGACGAGCTCATCGCAAACTGTGTGCTCCTCCTCCTCGCCGGTCACGAGACGACCACGAATCTCATCGGCAACGGTGCGCTCGCGCTGCTGCGGCATCCCGACCAGCTGGCGCGGCTGCGGCGGGATCGTGGGCTCGCGCCGAGCGCCGTCGAGGAGTGCCTCCGCTACGACGCGCCCGTCCAGCTGACCTCACGACGCGCCCTCGAAGACCTGGTGCTCGGGGGCGTCCCGATCGGGAAGGAAGCGGAGGTGGACGTCTTCATCGGGTCGACCAACCGGGACGGCGCGCTCTTCGAGGAGCCCGATCGCTTCGACGTCGGGCGTCGTGCCACGAGCCACCTGGCGTTCGGCCATGGCGCGCACTTCTGTCTCGGGGCGCCGCTCGCGCGCCTCGAAGCGGAGATCGCGCTGGGCCGGCTCGCCGCTCGGCTGCCGCGGCTCGAGCTCGAAATGGAGGATCCGCCGCGCCGCCCCGGTCTCGTGCTCCGCGGGCTGTCCGCGCTGCCCGTGCGCTTCTGATGCGCGACGTCCCGGCTCGAGGACGTGACGGAGTCACCCGCGCTCGCGCTCGGCGTGGACGCGGAAGCGCGGGCGGGTACGCTGCAGGGCTCCGCGCCGGTCCCGCCCCGCCTGGCCAGCGCGACGATCCTGCTCTTCGCGGCGCCGGCCCTCGGTCAGGGCTTCATGTTCCTGCTGACGGGCATGTACCTGCTCAAGTTCTCGACCGACGTGCTCGGCATCGCGCCGGGGGTGATGGGCGTGATCTTCTTCGTCTCGCGAGTCTGGGACGCGGTCTCCGACCCGCTCGCCGGCTACCTGTCGGATCGTACGCGGTCGCGCATCGGGAGGCGACGGCCCTGGATGATCGCGGGAGCGCTCCCGGTGGGGCTCGTCTTCTGCGCGATGTGGGCGCCGCCCGCGCGCCTCGAAGGCGACATGCTCTCCCTGTGGATGGGGATCGCCATCGTGCTCTTCTACACCGGCATGACGGTGTTCAACATCCCCCACGACTCCCTCGCCGCCGAGCTCTCGGACAGCTACGAGGACCGGACCCGCATCTTCGGAATCCGCCGCGCCTGCTTCGGGGTCGGCAGCCTCTTCGTCTTCGCCGCAATCGCGTGGATGAGCGCCAGCTCCGAGCCGCGGCTCGTGGCGCTGGGGCTCGCCGTGACGGGTGGGGTGGTGACCGCGGGCAGCATGCTGGTGACGGGCACCCGCATCCGCGAGCGTCCCGAGTTCCAGGGGCGCGGCGCGAGGCGGCCCTTCCGGGCGTTCGCCGAGGTCGTCCGGAACCCCCACGCGCGCGTGCTGATCGGCGTCTTCTTCCTGCAGCAGATCGGGGTCGGTGCCGTCACGACCATCGCGGCCTTCTACGCGCAGTACGTTCTCGGCAACCCCCAGCTCTTCGCCCCGATGATGGGCTCCCTCTTCGTGGTCTCCCTGGTCTCGATTCCGGGTTGGGTCTGGCTCGGCCACCGTTTCGACAAGAAGTCGCTGCTGCTGGCCTCCATGTGCATCGTCGGCGGCGCTCTCTTCTGCATGGGCTTCCTGGGCAGGGATGACCTCGTCTGGGTGATGGTGGTGGCCTGCACCGCGGGCGCCGCCGTCGGCGGCCTCGACGTGATCTTCCCTTCGATCCAGGCGGACGTGATCGACTGGGACGAGCTGCAGAGCAACGAGCGCAAGGAGGGCGTCTACTTCGCGGCCTGGGCGTTCGCCGCGAAGACCGCCCTCGGCATCGCGGGCATGCTCGCGGGCTTCGCGCTGGCGGCGAGCGGGTACCAGCCCGGCCAGCAGCAGCCCGAGTCGGTACAGCTCACCATCCGCGCGCTGATGTCCGGCGTCCCGCTCGTCACGTACGGCACGGGCATCCTGCTCTTCCGGCGGTTCGCACTCACGCGCGAGTCGCACGCCGCGATCCAACGCCAGCTCGCGGCCCGTCGTGCAGAGACCCTCGAGACCTAGGGCGCCGGGATCAGCCCATCTTCATTTCGAAGAAGCAGAGCTTGTTGCCGTCGAGGTCCCGGACGTACGCGCCGTAGAAGACCGGGAGCCGCTCGCCGGGCGGGCCCTCGTCCGTGGCGCCGAGCTCGATGGCCTTGGCGTAGAGCTTGTCGACGCCCTCGCGGCTTCCTCCGGGAATGGCGAGCATGTTGCCGTTTCCGGGGTCGTGGGCACCTTCGTCGTACGGGATGCAAACGGCGATCATCGCCTGGTCCATCGCGGTCCCGTAGAACTTGATCCGGTCCATGCCGAAGAGCTGCTTGCCGCCGACTTCCGCGAGCAGCGCGTCGTAGAACGCGCAGGCGCGATCCATGTCCTTGGTTCCGATCGTGGCATAGCCGAGCATCAGGGTCTCCTCAGTGGGCGCGGTGGGCCCGGAGCATACCGCGGATTCGCCCGGCGCTCCCGCCTGGCCTCACCACGGGTGGACCTGCACGGGTCACCACGGGTGGACCTGCACGGGAAGGTGGCTGTAGCCCTTCACGAAGTTGGACCGGACGCGGACGGGCGGCGCGACCAGCTCCACCTCGCGGAACCGCGCCAGGGTCTCCTCCCAGAGGACGCGAAGCTGCATCTCGGCCAGGCGGCTTCCCATGCAGAAGTGCACCCCGAGGCCGAAGGACAGATGCTGCCGCGCGTTCTTGCGGTCGATGAGGAGCTCGTCGGGTCGGTCGAAGACCGCGTCGTCGCGATTGCCCGACACGTACCACATGACCACCTTGTCGCCCGGCTCGATCTTCTTGCCGCCGAGCTCCGTGGTCTGGGTGGCGGTCCGGCGCATGTGGGCCAGGGGCGTCTGCCAGCGGATGATCTCGCTCACCATGTTCGGGATGAGGCTCGGGTCGTCGCGCAGCTTCTGGTACTCGCCCGGGCTCTCGTTCAAGGCGACGACGCCGCCGGAGATGGAGTTCCGGGTGGTGTCGTTGCCCCCGACGATGAGCAGCACCAGGGTGCCGAGGTACTCCATGGGCTCGAGCTCGCGGGTCGCCTCCGCGTTCGCCAGGGCCGTGACGAAGTCCAGGCGTTCGGTCGGGGGCTTGCCCTGTCGCTGCTTCCAGAGCCCGGTGAACGTCTCGAGGCAGTCCATCAGCGCCGCCTGGCGCTCCTCGAGCGTTGCGCTGCCGGAGCCGACCTGCGCGGCACTGGAGGTGGCCATGTCCGACCAGAAGGTGAGCTTGCGGCGCTGCTCGTAAGGAAAGTCGAACAGGGTGGCCAGCATGCCCGTGGTGAGCTCGATGGACACGCGGTCGACCCAGTCGAAGGTCTCGCCCACCGGCAGGTCGTCGAGGATCTCGCGGACCCGCTCGCGGATGAGCGGCTCGAGCACGGTCAGGTTGCGCGGGGAGGCGACGGGCTGGACCACCTTGCGGTGGGCGTCGTGGCGCGGCCCGTCCATGGTGATGAATCCGGCCTCCAGCGGGAATTCCGGCTCGGGATCGCCCACGACGATGCTGCGCGCCGACGAGAAGAGCTGCGGATTCTTCTCCACCTGGACGATGTCGTGGTACCGGGCGACCGACCAGTACGGCCCGAAGTCGCTCTGGCCGCAGTAGTGGACGGGATCTTCCTTGCGCAGCCGCTCGAAGTAGCCCCAGTGGGTGTCCGTCTCGAAGAGCTCGGAATCCGAGACGTCGATCCGGTCGAGGGGAACGGAGTAGGGGTCGACACCGGCTTGCCCCTTGGAAGGCGGAGGCGTGGAGGACGGGGCATTCGGGTCGGATTGCTGGCTCATGGGGCCTCCGGAATGGGCGGGGTCGATCGGTGAGGTCGATCGGTGAGGTCAATCGGTGAGGATAGCCGAGCCGCTGGCGGGCCCTCCGGGGCGGGAGGCTATCGTACGCGCGTGGATCAGGCGGGATCGGAATCGCGGGGGCGAGGCTTCTATCGTGGTCTCGCGCTCTTCTGGACCAACCTCTGTCTCTGCCTGCTCGTGATCAACGGGATCGCCGCCGCGGTGGAGCGCGTCTGGAAGCCGGAGTCGCGGGTGGCCGAGCCCGCCTACGTGGACGAAGCGCTTGCGACGATCTATCCGGACTGGCCCGAGGCGGATCGCCAGGCCTTGCGCGAGGAGACCCGCCGCGGCTTCGAGCCCGACGCGTTGGTGCAGTTCCGCGAGCGGGCGTCGCGCGGTCGCTTCGTCAATGTCGACCCGAACGGCTTTCGCGTGGGGCGAGAGCAGGGCCCCTGGCCGCCCGAGGACCGCTACTTCAACGTCTACGTGCTCGGAGGCTCCACGGCTTTCGGATACGGCGTCGCCGACGACGAGACGATTCCCTCGCACCTGCAGGCTCTACTCGCCGAGGTCGGGCTGCCCCGGCCGCCGCGGGTCTACAACTTCGCCCGGGGCGCCTTCTACTCCACGATGGAGCGGATCCTCCTCGACAAGCTGATCACGCTCGGTCCCGCTCCCGATCTCGTGGTCTTCATCGACGGCCTGAACGAGTTCTACTGGCAGGACGACCCGCCGAAGCTCACCAGCGCCTGGACCGCCCAGGGGCAGTCGATGCTCGAGCATCCGCTCCGGGCCGGGCTCGAGAGCGTGCCCGTGATGCGCCTCGTCCGTGCATGGAGACACCGACACGAGGTCGAGACCTTCGGCACCGGGTCGCAGGACGAGCTCCCACGGCGGGTCGCGGTGCACCGAGCGGACCGGATCATCGACCGGTACGTGCGGAACAAGGCGGTGATCGAGGCGCTCGCGGCCGCCGAGGGGACACGCGTCGTGATGGTATGGCAGCCCGTACCCACCTATGGATACGACCTGCACTACCACGTCTACGATGGTTCCTTCGGACGCCACGAGCTGACACGCGTGGGCTACCCGAGGATGCGGCAGTACACGGCACGGCATCCCCTGGGCGAAGACTTCATCTGGTGCGCGGAGATCCAGCGAGACGCCCGCGAGCTGCTCTACGTGGACCAGGTGCACTACTCGCCCGCGCTGTCGCGACAGGTCGCGGCGTGCATCGTGGACGGGCTCGTCGAACGTCGCCTGCTGCCGGTCACGGGAGGCCGACCGTGAGGCCGCTTGCGCGCGGCTCCCCGCCGCCGCCGGCCGCCGACCCAGCGTTGGCGCCGACGCGGCCTCGCGAGCCGGCTCCGCCCACGGCGGGGTCCGAACCGACCCGTGGGCCGTGGCCGGGCCGACCGGACCTCGTCTGCGCGCTGCTGCTCTTCCTGCTGGCGTTCGGCTGGTTCTCCCTGACCTTTCCATTCGGGCTGGAGCTCCGCGACGAGGGCTACCTCTATGCGATGAGCGCCCGGGTCGCCGGAGGCGAGATTCCGCACCGCGATCTGATCGACATCTACGGGCCGGGCGTCCTGTGGGTCACGGGGCTCGTCCTGCACCTCGCGGGTGAACAGATCCTCGCGGTCCGGATCCTCTTGGCCCTGCTCAAAGCGAGCGCGGTCTTCGCCTCGTTTCTGCTGGGCCGCCAGGTCGCGAGCCGTCCCCTGTCGCTCGTCGGCAGTGCGCTCGCAATCGCCTACTGGGGACGCGATTCGTGGAATCTCAACACGCCCTATGCGTCTCTCTTCACGCTGCCGCTCCTGCTCTTCGCGTTGCTCTTCCTGCTGTCCGCATTGCGGCGCGACTCTGCCCGGGGCCTGGCGGCCGCAGGCGCGATGGCGGGTGTCGCGATTCTGTTCAAGCAATCCGTGGGCGTCTTCGTCCTCCATGCCTTCGGGCTCTGCGTGGTGGCTGCGGCGCTGCTCACGCCCCGGCCGAGCGCCGACGGAGGCACGCGCCCTCGCGCCCTGCTCGGCCTCTGGGGGGCCGGGGGTCTGCTCTTCGTGACGCCGCTCCTGCGTTTTCTGACCCCGCTCGAGTACGCACTCCACGTATTGCCGCTCCACGTCCTGATGGGGGTGGTCGGTGCAGGGGCATGGCGCTGGGGGGGTGGTGTCGGGGTCGGCACCCTCGTGAGGCGTCGGCTGGTACCCCTGGCGCTCGGCGCGATGGCTCCGCTTGCGCTCGCGGCGGCCGTCTATGCGAGCTTCGGAACCCTCGACGTTCTCGTCTACGACATGTTCATCCTGCCCTCGCGCATGGTGAACTACGCGGCGAGCGTCCATCTCCCCCAGCTCTCGTCGCTGGCCGCGTTCGCGACGGGGGTCGCCGCCGTTTCTTCGTTGCTGCTCGCGTTGGCGAAGCGAACCCGGGTCGCGGTCGGGGCGCTCCTGTGCGGCATCCTGCTCGCGGTCCCCGGCGCAGAGGCCATCGAGCGCCTGCCGACGATTCCCGACGCGTTGTCCGGTGTTCAAGCCCTCGGCTTCCTCGTCGCAGCCATTGCACTGTGCGCCGCGCCCCTCTGGCGGGGCGATCGCGAGGCCGGGCACGGCCCCCTCTTATCGCTCGTGGCGCTGGCCCTCTTCGAATGCGGCCTCGTCGTCCAGATCTTTCCGCGATCGGGCTACAACCTGCTGCCCATGCAAGCGGCCACGGTACCGCTCGCGATCGGGGTCTTCGGGCGCTGGGCGGGGCTCGCCGGAGCGCCCATGACGAGCCGCCATCCGTGGCGGGTTGCCGCCGTCGTAGCCCTTCTCCCGCTCTGGATGGGATGGCAGGTCGTCTCCTCTGTGCTCACCAGGCCGGCGGCCACCCGACCCCTGACGTTCGAGGCGACGCGCGGGCTCCGGGTGACGGAGGAAGACTACCGCGAGCAGAACCTCGCCGACCTCGAGCACCTGATGCGCTACCTGGGCTCACGGGAAGACCGCGCCGCGCCGCTCTTCGTCTTCTGCAATCAGGCGATGATCCTCTACCTGAGCGGCCGTCCGAATCTCTTCCCCGACCGCGCGTTCCAGCTCTCGGTGCTCGGCTGGCAGATGCTGTCGCCCGGAGATACCGCTCGTCTCGACGAAGGGGCGATGATCGCCCGGCTGCGCGCCCACCCCGAGGCCTTCATCGTCGAGCGCAGGTCCGACACCCTCGAAGGTACCTCCCAGACCCTGCGCGACGGGCTTCCCCGAGTGGCGGCGTTCCTGGCCCGGGAGGCGAGGCAGGTTGCGCGATTCGACCACTATCGAGTGCTGCGGCTCCCGCAGGCCGGACGTCGGTGACGCCAGTAGCGCGGCGGCCCGGGTCGAGATCGTGCGCCGGGAGGCGTCCTTGCTTGTCGCATTGCGGTCCCGCCGCAAAGGGAGCCCAACGGGCTCCTTCCGCTAGCCTCGGGAGATGACCGCACCCGCCCGCCACAGGGACATCGTCCCGCGAATCGATGTCGGCGCAGTCGTGGACGGCCCCCTGGAGTCGCCTGCGGCGCGCGAGGTCCAGGCTCGGATGCGCGCGGCCTGCGCCGAGATCGGCTTCATGACCGTCTCGGGACACGGGGTGCCGCGGGAGCTGATCGCTGCGACGACGGCCGCCGCCGAACGCTTCTTCGCCCTGCCTGACGGGGCGAAGCTGGCCGCCGCGCCCCGCCGCTGGAACCCCGGAGAGCCCCAACGTCTATCGCGGCTACTTTCCCAGCTCCGTGGCCGGCAAGGAAGGGCTCGACGTGGGCGAGCCGTACCTCGACGACCCCGCGCTCCTCCTCCGCCCGTACCACGAGCGGAACCGTCCCCCGGAGGCTGCTGGGGGCCGAGGGGTGGGAGACGATCACCCGCTACTTCGAAGCTCGCTGAGCGGGCTCGCCACGGCGCTCCTTCGCGCCCTCGTCGTCGGACCTCGGCGGTCGGCCGGAATGCGTGGACCGCCGCGTTCGCCCGGCCGCCGAGCCTGTCCACCCTGCGCTTCAACCTCTATCCCGAGAGCGATCGGCCCGTGGCGCTCTCGGCCGAGGACGGTGCGGCGCTCTGCTGCGAGGCGCACGTCGACAGTGGCCTCCTCACCTTGCTCCACCAAGACGACCGCGGCGGGCTCCAGGTGAAGGGGAGCGACGGGCGCTGGCGCAGCCTCGAGCCCGACGCCGACGCATTCGTGGTCAACACGGGGCTGGCGCTCCAGCGGCTGACGGGGCGGGCGCTGGTCGCCACCCGGCACCGCGTCCTCCACGAGAAGCGCCGCCGCTTGTCGATCCCGTTCTTCTTCGAGCCGATCCCGGACTTCGTGATGGACGCCCGCTCGCTCGGGCTTCCCTTCGCGCCGGCCTCCGAGCCACGATCCTACGAGGACTTCCTCCGGGAGTCGCTGGCGAAGTTCTCCGAGTACGCCCGGTAGCGGGGCGCGATCGCGGTGGGCGAAAGCGCTCGCATCCGCGGGTCAGCGGACGGTCACCTCGTGGGATACCGTCGTCAGGAACTCGCACCCCTCGTCGGTGACGACGATCGTGTCCGACAGGAACGAGTCGCCACGGCCGGTGCGAAGCAGCCACGACATGAGATGGAACACCATCCCCGCCTCCAGCTTCATCTGCGAGCCCTTGCGAAGACCGCGCGGGGTGCCGCCACCCGACCAGCTGGGCGGGAAGCCGATGCCGACCGCGTAGCCGCAGTGGTGACGGCTGTAGCCCCGCAGCCCGGCGGCGTCGATCGTCTCCTGCCAGACGCGGTAGACGTCGTTGGCGACCACCCCGGGACCGATCTCCCGTGCGGCGTTCATCATGGCCTCTTCGCAGAGCTTCTGCATCGTGTAGGCCTTGCTGGGAGCGCGGCCGATGAAGAGCAGGCGGCCCGCCGGCGCGTGGTAGCGGCGGACGCAGCCGGCGAGCTCGACGAAGAGCACGTCGCGCGCCTTCAGGGCCCCCTCGGTCCACGTCCCGTGCTCGTGCTCGATGGTGCGCGTCGAGCGGATCAGCGGGATGAAGCCGGGGTAGGTGCCGCCGCGCCGGAACATGGCCGCATAGACCGCCGCCATGACCTCGCGCTCGAACACGCCGGCGCCGGCGGTCGCGATGGCCGACAGCAGCATCGAGTCCGTCACGCGCGCCGCCTTGCCGGGTGCACTCCAGCTCGCGCGGGCGACTGGACGAGCCGGCAGTCGTTGACGAGGTCGCTGACGTCGCACCAGTCGACCCGGGGCATGCCCGCGGACGATTCCGTCGGCGACGTGGAAGGGCAGGAACTGCGTGCGCTTCTCGAAGCCGATGCGGCCCGAGTCGAGGCCGGCGGCCTGCATGGCTTCGAGCGTCTTCGCCACCGGGATCTGCTCGTCCGAGGCCACCGGCCCGCTCACGGCGACGCCGGCGCTCATCTCCCACGGGCGGAGCCCGGTGGGCCGACCCGCGTCGTCGATCTCCCCCATGACGATGTCGTCGCGCTCGCTCCTGGGCGCCGGCAGCGGCTCCACCCCGTCCGAGTAGCCGAAGTGCAACACCCAGGGCACCTGGTCCCGGACCGTCGCCTTCTCCATGGTCCGCGTGACGAGGATCGGGCGTGCCCTCGAGGGGAACGACGAGCATCTCGTAGGCGAAGTAGCCCTGGTGGTCCAGCCCGGTCAGGTAGAAGACGTTCTCCGGGGCCGAAACCAGCACACCGCGCAGGTTCTGCGCCTCCATCCGCTGGCGGAGATCTGCGAGTCGCGCGTCGTACTCGCTCTTCGGAAAGACCGCGGTCTTGGGCACTGCGGGAACCTCCTCCCATGCGCTGCTCGGTCGGTGCGGCCGACTGCCGTGACCCTATCGCATTCGGGGCGCCGGCTCCTCGCAGGGCGGGCCGGGACCGCCTCTTCAGAGACGTACAAGTGGGTCGACGAGGACGGCAAGCTGCACTTCTCCGCCGAGAAGAGCAGGTCGGGATCGCCTGAGATCCCGCCATCCCGGCCTGCGAGACGCGACGCGGGCCGGCCGCGGCCGGCAGAGCTGGTACCCTTCCCAGTCATGGACGGCATCCACGACCTGGGCGGACGTCACGGGTTCGGACACGGCCTCGAAGACCGCGACGAGGGCGTCTTCCACGCGCCCTGGGAGCCGCGGGTCTTCGCGATGGCGTCCCTGCTGCTGGGCGCGGGCTGCTTCAACATCGATGCGTTCCGTCACGCGATCGAGCGCGTGGATCCCGTCGCCTACCTGGCCGACGGCTACTTCGGTCGCTGGCTCGCGGCCGCCGAGAGCCTGGTCCGGGAGGCCGGCGGGCGACCGAGCCCGGGGCGGGTCGCCGACGGCACGGCGGCGCGCTCGCTCTCGCGAGCGCCGCGCTTCTCGGTGGGCGACGCGGTCGTCACCCGCAATCTCCATCCCAGCGGTCACTCGCGCCTGCCGGGCTACGTGCGGTCTCGCCGCGGCACCGTCGTGCTCCTGCAGGGGGGCTGGGTGCTGCCCGACACCAACGCCCACGGCCGGGGCGAGTGCCCCGAGCCCGTGTACGCCGTGCGCTTCTCGGGCGAGGAGCTGTGGGGCGATGCGGCCGAGCCCGGGACCTGCGTGCACGTGGATCTGTTCGAGAGCTATCTGGAGCCGGCATGAGCGGATCGCACGCCCACCCCGACCCCCGCGCGCTGCGCGCCGAAGCCCTGGAGAGGCTGCTCACCGACCAGGGCCTCGTGACGGCCGAGACGATCGACTCGATCGTGCGCTTCTACGAGGAAGACGTGGGACCGATGAACGGAGCACGCGTCGTCGCACGCGCCTGGGTGGACGCGGACTACCGTCGCCGCCTGCTCGCCGACGGAACGGCCGCGATCGCCGAGCTCGGCTTCGGCGGGCCCCAGGGAGAACGCCTGGTCGTCGTCGAGAACACCCCCACGGTGCACAACGTCGTCGTCTGCACGCTCTGCTCCTGCTATCCCTGGCCCGTTCTGGGGCTGCCGCCCTCCTGGTACAAGGACCCGGCCTACCGGTCGCGGGTCGTTCGCGAGCCCAGGGCCGTCCTTCGTGAGCTCGGGCTGGTGCTCGGCGACGAGGTCGAGGTGCGGGTCTGGGACTCGAGCGCCGAGATCCGCTACCTGGTCCTGCCCGAGCGACCGGCGGGCAGCGAGGGCGAGAGCGAAGAGGCCCTCGCGGCCCGGGTCACGCGAGACGCGATGATCGGCGTCGCGCGCATCGAGCCGGGAGCCCGGGCGTGACGCGGAGGCGCAGCGCGGGGGAGCACGTCCTGCCGCGGGAAGGGTCCGCCGCGCCGCCGCGCGCGAACGGCGAGCTGGTGTTCACGGAGCCGTGGCAGAGCCGCATCTTCGGGATCACCCTGGCGCTCCACGAGGCGGACCGCTTCGAGTGGCCCGAGTTCCAGTCACGGCTGATCCACGCCATCGACCGCCACGACGCCGCGAGAGGCGAGGGCGCCTACGACTACTACGCCTGCTGGCTCTCCGCGTTCCGGGCTCTCGCCACGGACAAGGGATGGATCGACGATGCCGCGCTCGAGGCCCTCGAGCGCGAGCTCGCCGCGCGGCCCGCCGGCCACGACCACTGAGCGGACTTCGGAGGCATCCCAAGGGCCCGCAGGAGTCCATGAGCGTGCCGGAGTGGGGCGGGAGACGAGCGCAGGGGAAGCGGAGAGCCACGACATGAGCGCATCCCTCCAGCCGATCGCCGTGAGCGGCGCGAAGCCCGGAAGCGGCCACTACGAGGAGTTCCTCGCGAATCCCGCCCGCTTCATGCTGCGCGCCTGGAAGGAGTGCGGCCCGCTGGCCGAGTTCGACCTCGGCGGGTCGCGGAACGTCCTGCTGGTGGGCCCCGAGGCCCACGAGGCCGTCTTCCGTGCGCCCGACACCCAGCTCTCCGCGTCGGCGCCCTACCAGTACATGGTCCCCGTCTTCGGGGAGGGCATCCAGTACGGCGCGCCGCTCGAGATCGAACGACAGCAGGTGAAGTTCCTGACCCACGCCCTGCGTCCCGAGAAGATGAAGGGCTACGCCCGGGTGATCGCGCAGGAGGTCGAGGACTTCGTGGCCGACTGGGGAGACGAAGGCGAGCGGGACTTCTACGAGGAGTTCAAGGAGCTCGTCCTGCGAACGTCCACGCACTGCCTGATGGGCCAGACGTTCCGCGCGAAGCTGACGGACGAGTTCGGCGCGCTCTTCCACGACCTCGAGCTGCGCCATCTCTCCTTCGGCCGTCGTCGACGCACACGGAGAGGAGGAGGTCTTCGCCCGGCGCGATCGCGCGAGGGCCCGCCTGCAGGATCTGCTGATGGAGACGGTCCGCGAGCGTCGGCGCGCGGGCGGCGAGCATCCCGACATGCTGCAGGTCTTCCTCGAGGCCCGGTACCTCGATGGGAGCCGGCTCGCCGACGAGCTGATCCCGGGAATGGCCGTGTGGATCATGTTCGCGGGCTTCCACACGAGCTCGAACACGGCCAGCTGGACCAGCGTGGAGCTCGCCCGTCATCCCGAGCACGTCCCGGAGATCGCGCGCCAGGTGGCCTCGGTCTACGGCGGCGGAGAAGGCCTCTCCTTCGCGGCGCTGCGCGAGATTCCGGCGCTCGACCGCTTCGTCTTCGAGGTGCTGCGGCTGCACCCGCCGCTGGTGACCCTGATGCGGCGGGTGCTGCGGGACTTCGACTACCAGGGATGCGTGTTCCCGGCCGGGGACACCCTGGTGATCTCGCCGTACGTGTCGCATCGGATGCCGGAGGTCTATCCCGACCCCGAGCGCTTCGATCCTACGCGTCCGGAGCCGGAGAACGTCTTCGCCTACATCCCGTTCGGCGGGGGACACCGCAAGTGCGTGGGCAACGCCTTCGCGCTCCTGCAGGTGAAGTCGATCTTCTGTGCGCTCCTCTCCCGGTACGAGTTCGAGCCGGTGGACCCGCCCGAGTCCTACCAGGACGTGATGCCTTCGCTGATCCTGCGGCCGAGCGAGCCCTGCCGGCTCCGCTATCGACGCCGGGCCTGAGGCGACGCCGATGCGCGTGAAGATCGACCTGGAGCTGTGCCAGGGGCACGCGATGTGCCAGCTCGAGGCTCCCGAGGTCTTTCGGGTGGTGGATCGGCCGAGGGACTACGCCCGGGTGGAGCTGATCCTCGAGAGCCCGCCCGAAGCGCTCCGGTCGCAGGTCGAGGCCGCGGTGCGCTACTGCCCGAACCGCGCGCTGTCGCTGGACGAGACCGACTGACGCCAGCGAGGGAACCAGGGCCGTCGGCGAACGGGCTCGGCGCTGCGCTCAGTCTGCACCCGACTCCGCCCGATGAGTCGAAGGCTCGCTCGGACCCGCCGCTTCCCCCGGGGTGACGGATGGCTGCGCGGCATGGCCGCGGGCTGGCCGGGGGCCGGCGACGGGTCGTCTAGGCTCGCGTGGCGGAACGAGGTCGTCCATGCATTCCGGTTCTTCTCACGCCCTGGCGAAGCCGCATGCCGCACCCGTGCCTGCGCGCGTCAAGCCGCGGCTGCGGGGCGTCTCGCACCGCTATGCGTTCTTGGTTTCGCTGCTGCCCTGCATCCTGCTGGTGGCTCTGGCGCCCAGCGGCCGGGCGACCCTGGCCACCGCCGTGTACGCGGGAAGCCTCGTGGGCCTGCTCGGGACGAGCGCTCTCTACCATGGCGTCCACTGGTCGCCGCGCGCGCGCTACTGGGTCGCGCGGGTCGATCTGGCGATGATCTTCGTCCTGATCGCGGGCACGTACACGCCCATCGCCATGCTCCAGCTCGAGCCGCAGCTGGCCTCCCGGGTGCTGACCGGCGTGTGGGGCGCGGCGCTCTTCGGCGGCATCGTGAAGACGATCTGGAGCGAGCCGCCGAAGTGGGCGAGTGCCGCGATCTTCGTCGTCGTCGGCTCCGCGGCCGTGCTCTTCCTGCCCCGGGTGGTCGCGGCGATCGGCGCCCCCGCCACCGCGTGGATGCTCGTCGGCGGTGCGCTGTACGTGGCAGGAGCCGTCGTCTACGGTCTGCAGCGGCCCGACCCGGTCCCGGCCGTCTTCGGCTATCACGAGATCTTCCACGCCTTCGTGATCGCCGGGGCCGCCGTCCACTTCGCGACGATTGCGATCTACGTGGTTCCCGGTTCGGGAGCCTGACGAGAGCCGCGGGTGGCGCCCGGGCGCGAGGGCCCGGGCCGTTCCCGCGTCACGCGAGGCGCTGACGTTCCTCGGCGCCGCCGCGCGCCTCCGTGGGAGTCGACCGGGAGACGACGCCGCTGTCGAAGAGCTCGGCCAGAGCCTTGTAGATCACGCCGTCCCCCTGGATCAGGATGTCGAGGATGGCACCCAGCGGAAAGCCCATGCGGACGTGCTCTGCGATGTCGAGGTGCACCTCGTCCAGCTGGGGTCCGAGCTGCTCCAGCAGTGTGGTGTCGACGCGAAAGACGTCGTCCGGTTCGAACTCGTCGATCCCGTGCCGCACGGCCTCGTCCCGGTTGACCGCCGCTGCGAGCAGCGCGGCCTCGATGGGAAGAGGCGCCTCCGCAGTCTCGAAGGGATCGACCGCCGCCTGGTAGGCGAAGCGTCCGTCACGCCACAGGAGCAGGCGGCTCACGGCCTTCATGCCGGAGACCAGGCCGGTGGCGGCGTGGAGGATCTCGCCGTCCCGGTGGACGAGGACGCCCTCCTCGTCGTCCCGGGAGATCCGCAGGGTTCCCTCGCTCGAGGCCCCCGCCATGGTCTCGATCACGTCTTCCAGAGAGGCGTCGGTCAGCGAGCCCGAGATCTGCGCGAGTCGCTTGGCGTGCTGGAGGCTCTTCAGGTCGTCGATGAAGGCCATCACCTCGTCGATGCGCCTGGCCGGGTACTGGAACTGGATTCCGACCGCCACCTTGCCGTGGTCGCAGCGAGCCTGGCTGACGATTCGGCTCGGGACGGAGATCTCCTGCTCCGTCTGCGGATGCCTGAGGATCGCGTCGGCCTCGCTGCCCGGCCCGAGGTCCAGGCCGTGGAGCAGGGCCAGCATGCCGCCGTAGCTCACGTTGAGGATCTCGGCGGGGAAGCGGGAGCTGCCCACCGCCAGCATCGCGATTCCGTGGGCAGGACCCCGGGGCGACTCGCGGCGCTCGTCGCGGGGCCCGGGATCGGCCGCCGACAGCGAGAGTCCGGTCGCCTCCTCGAGCGTGGTGCGAAGTGTGGCGATCGGGGTTCGAAGCTGAACCGAAACGCCCGGGACCGCGCCGGTCCGAGCCATGGCCGGCGGCCTGAGGGCTGCGACCCGTCCCGAGATCTCGACCTCGCGGTCGCAGAAGGCGAGAGCCAGACGCACGCAGACGGACTGCCCCAGCTCCCATTCCGCCTCGCTGGGCACGAAGAGTGCGCCATGACGCAGGCTCTCTTCGAACTCCGTTTCGAGCTCGCCTGCGGACCGGTAGTCCACCCGGAGCGAGGTGCCCGCCTCGAGCGGCAGCTCGTCCGAGGTCGCAGATTCCCCGTTGGTCTGGTGGCTCTCCACGAGGTCACGTATCGGCCGAATCGTCGGATCGGTCCAGCCGCAAGGCTCGAATCTGGTGCACGAGAGCGAGAACCCGCGCAGCTCGTACGCAGCGAACCGGCAACACGGGGTGCAGACCCGCGCGCAGGCCCGGACCCACCGGGGTGGTGGGCCCGGGCCTCGTCCACCCGCTACACCCGCCGCAGGGTGACCGGAACCGGCCGACACACCGTGTTGCACACGGGCGAGTGCGCTTCGGCGAAGCGGAGCAGGGCGTCGAGCTCCTCGTCCGAGCAGTCCGCACGAATGTCCATATCGATCTCGATCGACTCGTAGCCCGGGGCGACGGTCGGATCGAGGCCGAGCAGCCCCTGGAGGTCGATCCGCCCCCGCAGCTGCGTCGCGATGGACTCGATGCGAATCCCCCGGGCCGCGGCGTGGAGCACGGTGGTCGTCGTCACGCATCCGGCCAGCGCATGGAGGAGGAACTCCACGGGGTTCGCGCCTTCGTTCGCGCCCAGCAGCACGGGCGGCTCGCCGTTGGTGAAAACGAAGGGCTCCGTGCGCGAATCGTCCCACTGCTTGGCGCCGTAGAACTGCTGGATCGTCGAGCGGTTCTCCCCGCCCTGGACCCACTCGTTGGTGCTGCGAAATTCGAACTGCGCGATCTCCGCGTCGCCCTTGATGGCGTCCACGGTTTCGTTCAGCTGCTTGAGGTCCAGTCCGTTCAGCGTCTCGGTCGTCATGGTCGTGCTCCTCTTCGAGGGTCCCGCGTGTCTGCGATGACCGACGAGGAAGCTATCGGCAGCGACACCCACCACGGCAGTTCACTTGCGGTCCACCCCGGTTGACTCCGGGTAACCCCCTGGGCGAATCTTGCGGCCATGGCGCAAGCACCCGACGTCGGCGAGCGGGTTCGCGAGCTGCTTCGGCTCCCGGAGGTGCCCAAGCAGGGCCGTGAGCGTCTCGTGGGGGTGGCGATGCATCTCTTCTATCGCCACGGCATCAACGCGGTCGGTCTCGACTGGGTGCTGGCCGAGGCGGGCGTCTCGAAGACGACCTTCTACAAGCACTTCAAGAGCAAAGACGATCTGGTGGTGAAGGCGCTCGAGGCACGGGACGCCTGGGAGATGGGGGCCTGGCGCGAGGCGGTGCGCTTCCTGGTCGGCGAAGCGCCCGAACGCCAGCTCGTGGGACTGGTCGACGTGCTCGACATCCTGTTCAACGATCCGGCGTTCTTCGGCTGTCAGTTCATCAACGCCGCCGCCGAGTTCCCGAACCCGGACGACGCGATCCATCGCGCCGCCGCCGCCCACAAGCGATCCAATCGCGACTGGGTGCGCGACCTCGCCGCCGCCGCCGGTCTGCGGGATCCGGACGGCTTTGCGGACAGCTACACGGTGCTCTTCGAAGGCGCCCTGGTGCTGCGTCAGGTGCACGATCGCGACGACGCCGCCCGAGCCGTGCGGCCACTGATCGAGCAGCTACTGGACGCTCACGGCACGCCGCGCGTGCCGGCCCCCGAGAGCGTCGCAGCGCTCTGAAGCGCCCCGGCTGAGGTCTCCGAGCCGGGGAGGAAGGCGCCCAGCGCGCGCTCGGCGGCGGCCAGAGCGGCCTTCATGAGGAGCGAGCCGAAGCTCACGCGCGCGACGCCGAGCTCGGCGAGTCGTGTCAGGAACGGACCCTGTGGGAGCGCCAGCACGTTGACCGGGCCTCCGATGCCGGCAACGAGCGCTTCGAGCTCTTCTTCCTCCCGCGCGAGAATGGGATAGATGCAGTCGGCGCCGGCATCGAGGTAGCGGCGGCCGCGCCGGATTCCTTCTTCGACGCGTTGGCCCGGCGGCACCCGGCTCAGGTACACGTCGACCCGGGCGTTGAGGACCACGTCGACACCGGCCGCGCGCCCCGCGGCCTTCAGCGCCGCCAGGCGCTCGGCCTGGCGCTCGGCGTCGACGAGGCTGCCGGCGCCCGCGCCGTGGTCCGTATCCTCGAGATTCAAGCCCACGCAGCCCGCGGCGAGCATTCGATCGACGAGCTCGTCCGCGGACAGGCCGTAGCCGGCCTCCAGGTCCGCCGTCACGGGAACTTGGACCGCGGCTGCGATGCGGCCGATCGCCTCGAACATCAGATCCGGCGGGATGGCCTCTCCATCGGGAAAGCCCAGGGCGTTGGCGACGCCGGCGCTGGTCGTGGCCAGGACCGGAAGGCCGAGCGCGGCGAAGCGGCGTGCACTGGCGACGTCCCAGGCATTGGCCAGGACGAGCGGTTGGCCGGGTCGATGGCGAGCGCGTAGGTCGGCGGCCGCCTTCACGAGGTCGGCCGTCACGAGAGCACCCCGGCCCGGTCGCGCGGGGTGAGGCAAGGGTTCCGTTCGTTCGACTCGTTCGACATGGGGCCAGGGTAGGGGCCCCGCGACCGCGGAGCAGGAGCCACCCGGACCCCCGGCCCAGGGGGCCAATCGATCCCGGCGAATAGGAGGAAAACCCGATCCTCCTGGCGCGCTTGCACTCCGAAGACCCCATGACCGTGCCCGTCCGCGCGGAGAGGCTCCATCCGGATGTGCCGTGGAGTAGGATGCGGGAATGCGCGCAGGGCGTCCCAAGGGCTTCGACGAACGCGCGGTGCTGGAGCGGGCGATGAACCTGTTCTGGGCCCGGGGCTACCAGGCCGTCGGTCTCTCGGAGCTCCAGGAGCACATGGGCATCTCGCGCCAGAGTCTCTACGACACCTTCGGCAGCAAACGCGAGCTCTTCATCCGCTGCATCGAGCACTATCGCGCGACCCAGCTCTCCCAGGCGCTCGCGATCCTCGCCGGTGACGGCTCACCGCTGGACAACGTGAAGGCGGTGGTGCGGTTCTTCGAGCGCCTGGCCGCCGACGCGCGCTGCCGGGGCTGCTTGGTGGCGAATGCGTTGGTCGAGCTGGGCCCTCACGACCGCGAGATCGCGGAGCTGCTGCACGAGACCCTCGATCTCCTCCAGAAGTCGATCCAGCGGGCGCTGCGGCAGGCGCAGGGAAGAGGGGAGCTACCCAAGAGCCGGTCCCCCCAGCAGGTGTCTCGCGCCCTGACGAATGCCCTGATGGGGATGGCGGTCACCGGCAAGCTGCCCCTCGGCCGAGCGATGCTGCGGGACATCCATACGGGCACCCTCAGCATGCTGGAGTGAGCTCGGCGGGGTGCTTCGCCCCGAGCCTACGACAGATCCGGGCAGATCAGCCGCGACCAATTCGGACAGAGCGATCCAGAACGCCTGCGCCGAACGGGCCCTGGATCGGCCAAAGCGGAAGCGATGTTCCGCGGGAGTGGAATCGTTCTTCGCATGGGCCTCGGCCACGCGGTTGCCAATGTGAGCAAGAACGGTCACTTGCAGCATTTCAGATCGAACGGTCTGGAATTTGCACAATCCTGGCCCGTCCCGGGGAGGATTGCGACATGCGCGCACGGCTATTTCTCTTTCTCCTGCCGCTGGCGGCGCTCGTCGCCCCGCCGGCGCAGGCGACGTCCGTCGGCTTCGGCTGCATCACCAACAACCTGGCGGGCGACTGCGCGATCGGCGAAAGCCAGCTGAGCGCGGAGGTGAGCGACCAGGGGGGCGGCGTCGTCCGATTCCTCTTCGTCAACGCGGGCCCGGAAGCCTCGGCGATCTCCGAGGTGTACTTCGACGACGGCTCCCTGCTGGCGCTCTCCACGGTGATGGACGGCCCGGGGGTCGACTTCGAGCCCGACGCCAACCCGCCGGACCTTCCTGGCGGAAACAGCATCTCCCCGGCGTTCCAGGTGACCGCAGGCTTCCTGGCCCAGGCCGTCCCCGCTCCCTCGATGAACGGGGTCGGGCCGAGCGAGTGGGTCGCCATCGACTTCGTGCTCCAGGGCGGAAAGACCTTCGCCGACGTGCTCACGGACCTGTCCACGGGCGACCTTCGTATCGGCCTTCACGTGATCGCGTACGCGTCGGGTGGGAGCGAGAGCTTCGTCAACACGCCGCTCCCCGAGCCCTCGACCGGCCTGCTGCTCGGAGCGGGCTTCATCGCCGCCCTGGCCGCTCGCCGTCGTCGCAGCACCCCCTACTAGGCGCGGCGACCCAAGACGAAGTCCTGGATCGCGGTTCCGCTGCAAAGGGAGCCCCAACGGGCTCCTTCAGCCAGCGCGACTCCGTCGCGCGGATCCCCGACCCGCTAGGGCGGCCGAGAGCGTGTGCGCCGCCAGCCGGACGGCCTCGGGGTCGTGCCCGTTCGCCGGCAGGTTCACCACGATGCCGTCCAGGCCGGCCCCTCGGACCTTCGTCTGCACGAACTCGCCGACGGTATCCGGATCACCCAGAAGCAGCATGCGCGAGATGTTGTCCTGGACCTCGGCCGGGAGCGTGCTCCACTCCATGCCCCTGGCCCGCAGGAACGCCTCGCGTTGGGCCTCCGCGTCCGCCGTGGTCTCTCCCAGCATCAGGGTCGCGAGCCACGACACACCGATCTCGCGCCGATCGCGGCCCACCGCAGCGCAGTGCTTCTCGAGCGCCTCGAGCTTGCGCGGAAACTCCTCCGGCGCGCAGGTCCAGTTGCTCTCGTCGGCGTACCTCGCGACCAGACGGAGGGTGCGCTTCTCGCCGACGCCGCCCACGAGGATGCCGGGGCCTCTCGGCCGAATCGGCGCGGGGACGTTCAGCGCTTCGTGGGTGCGGTAGTAGCGGCCCTCGTGCGACGGACGCTCGCCGCGGAACATGGCGCGCGCGATCTGGAGCGCCTCCTCGAGGCGATCCAGCCGTTGCCCGATGGGCGGGAACTCGAAGCCGTAGCCCTCGTGCTCCGGCTCGAACCAGCCGGCACCGATGCCCAGCAGCGCGCGCCCCTTCGAGATGACGTCGAGCGTGGTCACGATCTTCGCCAGATGGGCCGGGTTCCGGTAC
The DNA here is from genome assembly GCA_963822965.1 of uncultured delta proteobacterium. Classification (GTDB taxonomy): domain Bacteria; phylum Myxococcota_A; class UBA9160; order UBA9160; family UBA4427; genus JAJDAN01. The sequence continues at coordinate 1,017,301 of CAWGJT010000010.1, read as the reverse complement.
GTGACGCCGCTGACGAGCGTGCCGAGCCGCACGCGTTCGGTACGCGCCGCGAGCGCGCCCAGCAGCGGGTAGGCCTCCAGCATCTCGTTGTCCGGCGGGCCGAGCAGCGGCAGCTGGTAGAAGTGGTCCATCACCAGGACCGTGTCGAAGCCCGCTTCCTCGGCGGCGACGGCGGCGGCGACCACCCGATCGAAGATCTGCTCGGGAGCGGTGTCGGGGTAGGTGAAGTTCGGAATCTGGAGGGCCATTCGGATCCGGTCGGCCATGGGGGCTCCTCTCGAGGCTCGCGGTCGATCGCGGGGCACGCGGTCGATGCTGCGAGGTGGGGGCGCGATCTGGAGGCTCGGGGTGGCACGCTACAGGACGCCCCGGTCGGGGGCGACGGCCAGGCGCGATCGCCGTGGGGGAGCGCGCGGCGATCGCGCCGAGGGCTTCAGCGCGGGGTGATCCCGCGCAGGTGGGTCTCGAGGTCGGCAAGGTGTGCGTCGAGCTCGGCCCGGGTCGGTGCGGCGTCCGCACGGGCGAGCCAGAAGCGCTCGAGCGCCGCCTCGATCGTGTTGCGCTCCTGCTCCAGGCTTGCGGTCCGGTAGCGGTGCTGCAGATAGACGACCAACGCCCGCGCCTCCTCCCGACAGAACACCGAGAGCCTGAATCGCGCGTAGTCCTCGAACGTGATCGCGCCGTAGCGCCGGGGGTTGAGGAGCGTGTCGCCGCCGGTGGAGCGCAGGGGCATCCCGCTGCCTGGGGCAACACGGACGGACGTGCGCAGGAAGCCGCTGGCGAGGTGGAAGAGCGGGTCGGCCGTGGTTAGTCGCCCTTCGAGCTCCGCGACGACGTACGCCGGAAGGAAGAAGCGGAAGCCCCCGTCCGAGAGAAAGGAGAGGGCGGTGTACTCGGCGTCGAGGGTCTCTACCGGAACGTCGCTCCAGTGGGCGAGCCCCCGGAAGGGCTCGAGGGTCTCCGCCGGCTCGCAGCCGTCGTGGCTGCCCACCAGGAAGGCATCTCCCGGATGCGGGGTCGCAGCGAATGCCTCGCGGATCCCCCCGACGACGGCTTCGGCGGACGCCGACACGACGCGGGCTACTCGTCTCCTGAGTGGAGAGCCAGCACGCCCTGCGGAACGCCGGCCCGGCGCGCCGCCTCGACCAGCCGCGGCAGGTTCGCCTCCTCCGAGGCGAGTCGCTGCTTCGCGCGCTCGCGGTCGTCGATGAGCTTCTGCCGAGCCGCTCCGCGCGGGTAGTCGCTCTGGATCATGTTCGAGTAGCGATCGTCCCAGACCTGCACGGCTGCACGGGCGACACCGATCCGCTCGTGGGCCACGTCGATGCGGGCCGTCCAGTGCGCGTAGCTCTCTCCCGCGCTCGACGACGCGGCCGGCGCGTCGGGATCCGATTCGGCCAGAGCCTGCTGCGCGCGCGCTTCGAGCGGGGCATGTCGCTCCCGGGCGGCCCGAAGCTTCTCGCGAGCCTCCTGCAGGCGCTCCTCGGCCGTCGACGCCGGGTGGCCCATGCCGACGAGGGCCTCGGACTCGGCGTCCTGCTCGGGCAGGGCCTCCGAGCCCACATCGTGGCGCGAGAGGCTCTCGGCCCCCTCTTCGTGGGCCTGGACCTCACCCGCCCGGGCCTCGTGGCGATGGATGTCCTCGGTGTGCCCCTCGTTGCGATGGATGTCCTGGTAGGACCCCTCGTGCCCCTCGATCTCCTCGCTGGTGGTGATCGAGGCGTCGGGCTGGTCCGAATCACCGAAGGATTGGGGCTCCGCGCTGCTCGCGCCGGGGAAGAGGGCGAGAGCGAGGAGCAGTGCGAGGCGCGCGACCATAGCGGGACTCCTGGAGGTGGATGGCTCCGCGAGACCCCTCGGCTGCCTGCGAGCTGCACTTGAGCCCGATAGGGGAATCGGCCGCGATCGGTCGTCCGCCTGCTCGTTTCCCACGGGAAGGTGCCGCCCGCGAGGCCCCCTCGCACGGGCCGGCCTCGCGCCGCTGTCCGGCGCACTCGGGCGCGCCACCGGCCCACTCGATACGCTGGGCGGCCGTGAGAATCCCCGGGTGCATGCGGAAGCTCTTCTGGTGGTGCGCGGTGTCGGTCCTGGGACTCGTCCTCGGGGCCGCGCCTCCGGGCCGAGCGCAGGTGGCCGGCTTCGACGTCGAGATCGTTCGCCCGACACCGGATGCCGTCCTCCCGAGCTCGCAATCCTCCATCGAGGTCGAGGGTCGCGCGTCGGCCATCACCGCCGTCCGCCAGGTGGACCTCTTCCTCGTGCTGGACACGTCGAAGAGCCTGCGCCGGAGCGACCCGAAGGACAATCGCTCCGCGGGTGCCATCGCGCTGGTGAAGTCCCTCTACTGGAGCAACACGTACATCGGCGTCGTCGACTTCGACCGCAAGGCGAAGATGGTCTCGCCCCTCACGGGTGACCGCACGGCGGTGATCGAGGCCATCCGTGGGCTCGACCAGGACGGCTCGACCGACCTGGCCGCCGGAATCCGCACGGCGCTCCAGGGATTCGAGAAGTCCGCGCGGCCGGGCTCGTCGCGGGTCATGATCCTCTTCACGGACGGGAAGTCGAAGCCGAAGGACGCGCTCGAGGCCATGGCGAAGGCCCGGGCGCAGGGCGTCTCCATCAGCACGGTGCTCTTCGGATCCGACGCCGAGGGCACGGCCACCCTCCGCGAGATCGCCGATCGCACCGGGGGCAGCTTCGTCGCCGTGACGGATCCCTCGCAGCTCCCGGACGCGTTCGTGAACCTGCGTACCACGGGCGTGGAGCGCGTGGAGCTGCGCGTCAACGGCTCCGCCCCGGTCGCCACCCGCCTCGCCAACGGGACCTTCACGGCGGACGTGCCACTCGCACCCGGCGAGAACCGGATCGTGGCCGCCGCGCACAGCGTCGACGGCCGGGAGAAGGAGGTCGCCATCTCGGTGACGGTGCGGTCGCCGGGCTGCGCCGGGCTCCAGGTCCGCGCCGAACGAGACGGCGCGCCGGCGCTCTCCATCTCGGACCGCGCGGTCGAGATCGTGGTCGACGCTTCGGGCAGCATGTGGGGGAGGATGGACGGGCGGACGAAGATCGAGATCGCCCGGGAGATCCTGGAAGGTGCGCTCGATTGGCTGCCGCCCGACCTGAAGCTCTCGCTGCGAGCGTACGGCCATCGCTACGACCGCAAGGCGAACAACTGCGAGGACACCGAGCTGCTGGTGCCGCCGGGCTCGGGCAACCGCTCCGAGATCCGATCCGCCATCGCGGGACTGCAGCCCAAGGGCCAGACGCCTCTCGGCTACGCGCTCTCGCAGGTCGCCGCGGACTTCGGAAGCTTCACGGGCGAGCGAGCCGTCGTGCTGGTCACCGACGGCATCGAGAGCTGCGGGGGTGACGCCCCGGCGGCGGCCCGCGCCCTGCAGGCCGACGCACGGATTCCCGTGCACGTGATCGGCTTCGGGCTCGGGGGCGATACCGGCGAGGATCTCTCGAGCCTGCGCGCCATCGCGGAGGCCTCCGGGGGGCGATTCATCACCGCCGGCAGCGCCGCCGAGCTGCGGCGGGCGCTCGGCACGACCGTGGGCACACCCTTCCGCGTCTGGAAGGACGACGCGGTCGTGGCCGAGGGAACGATCGGCGCCGAGGAGCCCATCCGGCTGCCCGCCGGCGAGTACCGACTGCGGCTCGACAGCACGCCACCTTTCGAGCTGCCCGTCGCGCTCACCCCGGAGGAGGGTCTCACCCTGGTGCTCCGGCGCGACGAGGCCCGGGTCGTTCCCGCCCCCACGCGCGCGCCCATCGAGTACACGGCCTGCGAGGAGGCGGACGCCGACGGCGGATCTGGCGAAGGGACCGCGTCCGGGACCTCCCCGGGCGCTCGCTGACGGGAGGGCCGTAGGCGGTCGACGCGAGCGTGTCGCCTCTCCGGAGTGCCGCCCATCTCGGCTAAGCTCCGGTGCATGCCCCGCGTGCGCGCGGTCCTGGACCAGCTCAACATCGTCGTCCGCGACATGGACGCGGCCGTCGCATTCTATCGCCGGCTCGGGCTCGAAATTCCGGACACGCTGCCGCAGTGGCAGGCCGACCACCGGACGGCCGACGCGGGCGGCTCGATCGACCTCGACCTCGACAGTACGGCCTTCGCGCAGCGTTGGAACGCGGGCTGGCCGAACTCCCAGCCGGGGGTCGTGGTGGGCTTCCGGGTGGCCACACGCCAGGACGTCGACGACCTCTACGCAGAGCTGACGGCCGCGGGACACGTGGGCCAGCAGGCTCCCTGCGACGCCTTCTGGGGCGCGCGCTACGCGGTCGTCGAGGACCCGAGCGGAAACGCGGTCGGCCTGATGAGCCCCGTCGATCCCGCGCGACGCCGCCCGCCCCCCGCGCCACCCTAGTCTCGTGCGGGCGGGCTCTCGGCTTCGATCTGCCGGCAGATCCCGGCCAGCCGGGCCGCCCACCCGGCCGCCTCCGCGGCGGTCCGAAGGCCATCCTGGCGGATCTCGATCATCGCGCTGGGCAATGCACGAGCTTCGCCGTGCGCGGGGATCGTGTAGTCGAAGTCGTCCTCGATGGGGTAGGGCTCGTCGTCTCCCACCGTGAGGTCCGGGCAGGCGGCGAGACCGCGGAGCAGCAGCCCGGCGAGCCATCGATCCTGCCGGGCGGAAACCCCGACGTGCCAGGGCCGCGGTCGGCCGTCCAGGACCGGCGCGAAGCTGTGGATGCTGAGCAGCAGTCCGGGCCGCCGACCCGGGTCGTCCAGCAGCCGGTCGATGGCTTCGTGGTAGGGCCGGAAGAAGGCGTCGACCCGAAGCCCCCTCTCCTCCGCCGACAGTCCGAGGTTTCCCGGGATGACGACGCCGGCGCTCTGCTCCGGGATGGATTCGGCGCTGTGAAGGGGTCGATTGCAGTCGATCACGAGGCGCGAGTAGCCGCTCGAGACCAGCGGCGCGCCGATCTCCGCGGCAAGACCACGCGCCACGATCGCGGCACCGGGGTCCCAGCCGATGTGCTCGCCCAGCCGAGCCGGCTCGAGGCCGAGGGTTTCGAGGCTTCGCGGAACCCGGTTGGCGGCGTGGTCGCAGACGAGCAGGAAGCGGCTCGCGCCCCCGGGATCGAAGACCTCGACCGCCGGCGGCTCGTCGGCGGCTCGCAACGACGAGGAACCCCGGCGCGCAGCCCCGGTCATCAGTGTCCCGAAGGAGACCGGACCTCGTCGGTCCACACCTTGAAGCTTCGGAGGACGTTGGGACCGAAGGCGTGGCTGATGGGCACGTCCGCGGCATCCCGTCCCCGGGCGATCAGCACGCGCCCGATCCGCGGCACGTGGTTGCGCGGGTCGAAGGCGTGCCAGTGCCCGCCGAGGTACGCCTCGAACCAGGCCGAGAAGTCCATCGGATCTGGCGACGCGGGAACTCCGATGTCGCCCAGGTACCCCGTGCAGTAGCGGGCGGGGATGTTCATACAGCGGCAGAAGGCGATGGCGAGGTGGGTGTAGTCGCGACAGACCCCGATGCGTTCCTCGAAGGTCTCCAGCGCCGTTCGAGTCGCCCGGGCGTGCTGGTAGCCGAATCGGATGTGTCCGTGGACGTAGTCGCAGATCGCCTGGACGCGCGACCATCCCAGGGGCGTCCCACCGAAGAGGCTCCAGGCCGTCTCGCTGAGGCGGTCCGTCTCGCAGTAGCGACTGCCGAGCAGGAACGCGAGCGTTTCGGCGGGGAGCTCCTCCACGACGTGCTGGGGGGCGGAGGCCTCCAGCACGTCGGGCCGCCCGGTGTCGTTGATGATCGCGTCCGTGGAGATCCGCAGCGTGCCCGGGGGCGCAACGAGCCGGCTACACCAGTTGCCGAAGGCGTCGCGATAGGGCGTCACCGGGATCGACGGGTTCGTGACGATGTGGTCCGGCGCGACGAGATCCGAGACCCGCGTGAAGTGGACGTTCAGGGTCATGATCATCGGAGTGGGCTGGGGGAGGTCGTAGATCAGCTCGTATCCGATCCGGATCTGCACGCCGCTTTGCTCCCCCGCCGTCACGCCCCGGAGACAGGGCGCGCCCGCGTCGCCTCGGACATCGAGTCGTGTCGGAATTCCGGGAGACTAGCAGGTCGACGGGAGACGGATCGGCTGGCACTGCAAGCGAGCTCGTGTGGGCTCGTCGAAGCCCACACGCGGCGCGTCCGGGGGCACGGGGCTCAGCTCGCGCGGAGCCGCGCCAGGTACGCCCGCGGCGGCAGGAAGGCGAGGTACTGGGTCGTGCAGGAGATCACGGCGATGATCCCGATCGCGGCCTGGACGCCGGCGTTCTGGAAGAAGTCCATCTCCTGGTAGACGACCCACCACGAGATGACGTTCGTGCCCACGGAGGCGGTCGCCGCGATCGCCCACAGCAGGAAGCGGTTGGTGGTCACGGCATCGCCCAGCCCGATCGCCGCGCGCTTGCGCAGCATCCACCAGTAGCGGTACGCCTCGAAGGCGGTCCAGCCGAACGCCACCGAGTTGAGGACCTGCCCGAAGAGGGTGAGGCCCAGGCCGCTGGTCATGATCTCCGAGGCGCTCGTCATGTGGACGCTCGCGAAGGCGATTCCCACGGCGTGCACCACGTAGGAGACCGCGAGGAGGCCGAGCAGGGCTCGTCCCCAGGTCTCCTTGCGCCGGAAGACCGACCACGTGAAGAGGACCACGTTGATGAAGCCCGCGTCGATCACGAAGGTGCTGACGACGGTCATCCGGACGCCCGTCGCGGGCGCCACGGCGCCCGGGGTTCCGCCGACGACGGCAATCGGATAGCCGATGCCGCCGATGAGGAGCAGCGCGAGGCCGACGGCGAGCTCCGGCAGCTGGCGGGTACGTCTCGCCAGCAGCAGCAGGCGGATTCCCACCAGAGCACCGATCACGACGAACGCAAGCGTGGCAAGACCGCTGAGAATTTGCATCCTCTCCCCCAGCTGTGCCCATCGACCCCCGGACCCCCGACTTGAGCAGGGAATGGCCCGGCGGCGCCGACATCGTCGCCGTCGAGGCTCACCGGCGCCCGCGTGAACGACCCGGACGATCGCCTGGAGTGCCGCGCCTGGACCGGAGCGAGCCCACACCGCCGCCGAAGGCGAGCCCCACGACGCCCGCCTTCGCGGCGCGGGCGGCATGGGCGCTCGTTGCGCTCGTTGCAGGGGTGGTGGCCTGTCGGGCGGCGGACCACCCGGCTGTCGAGTGCCGCCCGCTCGCCGACGCTCGCGTGGTGCAGGAGCAGTACGAGATCGGGCTCGCGAAGCTCGAGGAGAGCCGCGACGGCGAGCATCTTCGGCGGCAACCCTTCGAGGCCGCGCTCGTGGCGCTGCGCTTCGCCGCCGACAACGGACATCGCTCCGCCCAGTCGCTGTACGGTCGCTCGCTCTTCGGCGCTCTCTTCGCGTCCGAGGCGCCAAGAGCCAGCCAGCGCGAGGACTACGTGTCGGCGCTGACCTTCCTGCGCGTGGCCGCCCGGGCGGGTGACGAGCCGGCGGCCCGCTTCATCCCCGGGCTCGCTGCGGAGGGAGAGCCGCCCCTCGAGCCGCCCCTGGACTCGCTGCCGCCGGAGTGGCTGGCGGCCGCCGTCGCGCGGGCGGACGCCTGGGTCGCGTGTCACGGACTGCCGACGGCCCCCGGATCGGGACGTCTCCGCGACGCCCGCCGAGGCGACCCGCGGCGGTCGCCCGAGGTCCCGCCCGTCAGAGCGACGTGAGGGCGGTTGCCAGCGCGTCTGCGGCGTTCCGTATCGCGAGATTCGCACCACGGGCGAGGCGCACCAGCTGCGCGATGCGGTGGGGCCGGGTCAGGACGAAGCGAGCCAGGGCCGCCGGATCGGGCTTGCCCTCGGCGTCCACCAGGCCGAACACGGCCGCATCCGTGGTGCCGTCGTCGGCCCGGTCGCTGACGCCGCGGAAGACCGACCAGGGACACCCGTGTGCCTGGCAGACCGCCGCGATGGCCGCGGTCTCCATGTCGATCGCCACGACGCCTTGCCGACCCAGGCGCTGGGCGTCCTCGGGCGTGTCCAGCAGGACGTCGGACGATGCGAGGGTGCCGTGCGGCGGCTGGTTGCCGAGCGGGGCAGGGCGAAAGCTCGCCCGGGTGCCCAGGTCGAGCACCCGCTCGGGGACGATCAGGTCGCCGATCGCCACCGCCTCTCCGATCCCGCCCGCCACGCCGATCACCACGAGGTGATCGGGAGAGGCGACCTCGAGGACGTGCTCGGTCCGCCGTGCGGCCGCCCGCATTCCGATCCCCGTGAGCGCCGCGACCACCTGGATGCGACCTGCGATGCCCCGGAGCAGCTCCGTCCCGGACTCCCGCGCGGGTGCGAGCCCCAGACGGGCTGCCACTGGGCGGAGCTCGCGGGGCATGGGCGCGAGGATGGCGAAGCGACCGATCGGGGCCGGTTGCGGCGCGCGCGGGCGGAGGGTGCTCGACTCCAAGGGGGGCCGAGGGTATCGGGCTGCCGCGAAGGGTCCACGAGAAGGAAGGCCCGCAACGAGCTTCATGGCGACGGGGTTCGGCTACACGGGCGGGCTTCTAGCGCCTCGCGGGGCCTCTCAGGGCGTCCGCGTCTGGCCAAGACGGGAGGGCGTCGCAACGACGCGTCGGCCGATCCGTGGTGCGACCGGGCACCGGTTTCCCTCTCATTCGGGAACCGAGGAGCGGGATCGGAGGTTTGCGTGTACTCTCCCGGCCATCGAGCTGGTGGGCATCCGCTCACGGCTCAGTGCGATGCGGCGTTCGGCGATGACCGGGGAGCGATCTCCGGAGCGCCGATGATCCGGGCTCCACGGTGGAGCCGAACGATCCCGCGACGCGACGATCCCCACCCGTCGGCACCGTCCATTCAGATGGTCCAGCCGTGGCGTGGGGAGGAGAAGAGATTGGCACGAGGTACCGTCAAGTGGTTCAGCGACGAGAAGGGCTACGGATTCATCACGCCCGATGATGGCTCCAAGGACCTGTTCGTCCATCATTCCAACATTCTGGGCGAGGGCTTCAAGTCGCTCAACGAAGGCCAGCAGGTGAGCTTCGAAGCCGGTCAGGGTCGCAAGGGCCCCGAGGCTACGAACGTTCAACCGCAGTAGCGCTTTCGCCAGGTAGTACCGAAGCGGCGGCCCGGAGACGGGTCGCCGCTTTCGCTTTCGGCCCACTCTCCACCTTCCCACCCCAACCCCACCCTACGCCTTCCCACCCCAACCCCACCCTACGCCTTCCCACCCCAACCCCACCCGAGCGAGGATCTCCCTGGGCATCGACGACATCCGGACACCGGGCGGAGAGCTCGCAGAGCTCGCAGAGCTCGTGGACGCCGTGGCCAGCCGACTGCAGGCGCTGCCCGGCGACGACCGAGGGGGCTACGTCGGAAGCGAGCTGCTCGCCGTAGACCGCGTGCTGTCTCGCATCCAGAGCGAAGGCCTCGCTCGCGGCCCCCTCTTCTGCGAATGGGGCAGCGGGCTGGGGGGCGTGTGCGGTGTGGCCGCGCTCAACGGCTTCTCGCCCCTGGGCATCGAGATCCAGGGCGAGCTGGTCGACTCCGCCCGGAGCCTGGCGGAAGACCTGGGGCTCTCCATGACGTTCGCCCAGGGCACCTTCCTGCGTCCCGGCGACGAGGACCTCGCCGCGGGCACCACGCACACCCGACTCACCTTCGACGAGCGGGCGTGGGACGAGCTCGACCTCGCGCCCGCGGACTGTGACGTGGTTTTCGCCTACCCCTGGCCCGGCGAGGAGGCGTGCGTGGACCGGGTCTTCGCGCGCCACGCCTCTCCCGGCGCGCTGCTGCTGACCTTCCACGACTGGGACTACCTGCTCGTCCAGCGCAAGCCTGTCCACACCGACGAGCTGCAGCCCCTGGGCTGGATGTAGCCGCGAGCCGGCCCGGTGCTCCGCGGGCGAGCCGCGTACGCGCGTCGAGCGGGCTAGAATCCGTGCCGCGATCCACGCGACCCCGAGAAGCTGCGAGCCCGAAGCCATGACGACCGACGAGACGACCACCGGCCAGCCGAGCGACACCCTCGGCTTCGATCCCGACGCCCTGCGGGAGAAGTATCGCGCCGAGCGGGACAGGCGGATCCGGGCCGACGGCAACGACCAGTACCTCGAGGTCCGGGGTGAGCTGGCGCACTTCGTGGACGATCCGTACGTCGAGCCCGGGTTCACGCGCGAGCCGCTCGAGGACGAGGTGGAGGTCGTCGTCATCGGGGGCGGCTTCGGCGGCCTGCTGGCCGGGGCCCGCCTGCGCGAGGCCGGCGTCGAGGACATCCGGGTCATCGAGAAGGGCGGCGACTTCGGCGGCACCTGGTACTGGAACCGCTATCCGGGTGCCATGTGCGACGTGGAGTCGTACATCTACCTGCCGCTGCTCGAGGAGCTCGAGTACGTCCCCCGGGAGAAGTACAGCCGCGCTCCCGAGATCCTGGCCCACAGCCAGGCCATCGGCCGGAAGTACGACCTCTACCGCGATGCGTGCTTCCAGACCGAGGTGGAGGAGATCCGCTGGGACGAGGAGGCCGCGCGTTGGATCATCACCACGAACCGCGGCGACCGCATGCGAGCGCGCTTCGTGTGCATGTCCAACGGCCCGCTGAACCGACCCAAGCTGCCGGGGATTCCCGGGATCGAGCGCTTTCGGGGCCACTCGTTCCACACCAGTCGCTGGGACTACGGATATACGGGCGGGGACTCGGACGGCGGGCTCACGGGTCTTCGCGGCAAGCGGGTCGGCATCATCGGGACCGGCGCCACGGCGGTGCAGTGCGTTCCGCACCTGGGGGAGTCGGCGGAGCATCTGTACGTGTTCCAGCGCACGCCGTCGTCCATCGACGTGCGCGCCAACCGGCCGACGGATCCCGATTGGGCGAAGAGCCTGAAGCCCGGCTGGCACCAGCATCGCATGGACAACTTCAACACCCTGGTGTCGGGCGGGTTCCAGGCCGAGGACCTGGTGAACGACGGCTGGACCGACATCATCCGCAAGCTGCTGGTGATGGTGCAGCAGGACCCGGCGGGAGACGTCTCGCGGGAGGGAATCGCGAAGACCATGGAGCTCGCGGACTTCCAGAAGATGGAGCAGATCCGCGCCCGAGTGGACACGATCGTCCGGGACCCGGGGACCGCCGAGGCCCTGAAGCCCTACTACCGGCAGTTCTGCAAGCGCCCGTGCTTCCACGACGAGTACCTGGACACCTTCAACCGACCCAACGTCACCCTCGTCGACACCCAGGGGAAGGGCGTCGATCGCGTGACCGAGAAGGGCGTGGTCGTGGCGGGGGTGGAGTACGAGCTCGACTGTCTCATCTACGCCACGGGCTTCGAGGTGGGCACCGACTACACCCGGCGGGCGGGCTACGAGCTCGTCGGGCGGGACGGAATCCGCTTGAGCGAGAAGTGGGCCGACGGTGTGCGGACGCTTCACGGCATGCACAGCCGGGGCTTTCCGAACTGCTTCATCATGGGCAACCAGCAGGCCGGGTTCACGGTGAACTATCCGCACATGCTGAACGAGCAGAGCAAGCACGTCGCCCACATCGTCTCCCACGCCCTGCAGAACGACGTGCGCGCGCTGGAGGTGTCGGAGGAGGCGGAGGCCGAGTGGGTCGACACGGTCATCCGGCTCGCTCGCCTGGGGCAGGACTTCCTCGAGGCGTGCACCCCGGGCTACTACAACAACGAGGGCAGGCCGGGCGAGCGGAGCGGCCAGAACGGCTTCTACGGCGGCGGCTCCGTGGAGTTCTTCCGGATCCTGCAGGAGTGGCGCGAGAGCGGGGGGCTGCCCGGCCTCGAGGCCCGCTAGGCCGGCGAATCGCCTGGATTCGCCGATTCTCGTTCGCCAGGAGGTTTCATCCATGTTGTTCCGCAAGAAGGCCGAGATGCCGGCCCCCGACGAGATCCTTCCCGGACGCGAGGCGAAGATGCCCGTCCCCGAGCGGCACTTCGTGCTGGGTACCCCGCTGCTGCCTCCCTTCCCCGCGGAGATGCAACTCGGTCTCTTCGGCCTGGGCTGCTTCTGGGGGGCCGAGCGCAAGTTCTGGGAGGCGCCGGGCGTCTACACCACGGCCGTCGGCTACGCGGGGGGCGGCACGCCGAACCCCCGCTACGAGGAGGTCTGCAGCGGGCTCACCGGACACAACGAGGTGGTCCGGGTGGTCTTCGACCCCGAGCGGATCTCCTACGTCGAGCTGCTCCGCATCTTCTGGGAGAGCCACGACCCCACCCAGGGCATGCAGCAGGGAAACGACGTGGGGACCCAGTACCGATCCGGCATCTACGTCCACTCCGACGAGCAGCGCCGCCTGGCGGAAGCCACCCGGGAGGCCTTCCAGAAGCGTCTCGAGCAGGCGGGATACGGGAAGATCACCACCGAGATCGTCGACGCCCCGCAGTTCTACTACGCGGAGGACTACCACCAGCAGTACCTCGCCAAGAACCCGCACGGGTACTGCGGTCTCGGGGGCACCGGCGTGAGCTGCCCGGTCGGGGTCGCCTGAGCGCGAGAGGCCCGTCTGGGGGCTCGCACTGTCCACCAGCGTGACCCTGTTCCTGGTGCCCTGCCTGTACACACTCGCGAGCGAACCTGCGCAATCTCGTCGGGGTCGGCGGGGCCGATACGGTGGGATCTCCGCCGAGGATGCGGACCACGCCCCTGCGGCGCGCTCCACCGCCTGACGCCCTCCCGTCCCGCCGACTTCGGCCGCGGGTCACGCAGATCCTTCAGCTGGTGGTGACGCAGATCGATTCAGCCGCTGGTGACGTCGATCGCCACCACGTCGTCGCGCAGCACCCGCTCGTCCAGGAAGATGGCCTCCTCGTCCCGCATGTCTTCGCGCAGCAGCTCGATCAGGTCCAGCAGGTTCCCAGCCACGACCGCGTCCGGCTGGTGCTCGTCGTGCAGGCGCCGGAGCGCATACTCGAGCAGCTCGCGCTGCTCCCGGTGCTCGCTCGCGAGCCGCTCGCATCGCGCCTCACCCCAGGCGTCGGCCTGTCGTAGCACAGGAGCGAGGTAGTGGTCCTCCCAGCTCATGTGGCTCGCCAGTCGCGCGAGCAGGGCGTTCGCCTCGCCGCGCAGGGCCAACGACGGGGTCGCATCCTCCGTCAGGGCGTCCCGGGCCAGGCCCTCGAGGCCCTCGAGGAGCACGCGAAGCCGGTTGTGCTCGTTCAGGATGTACGTGCGGACTTCACTGGGTTGCATGCGAATCCCCCCTTCCGCAGGGCAGCCACGCTGCTTCGCTGCAGAAGGGTGCAATCGGCGGGCCCATCCGGCACGCCCGAAGCGTCGCGCGGGGGAAGATGCTGCAGCGGGACGCCCCGGGCGCCCGCGAGACGTGGGGCGATCTGCCTTCCGTTTCCGTTCCCTACGGAATGCGGGGAGCCTTGCGCCGCCGCTCGGCCGCGGCCCAGCGGCTGCGCGGCAGCGCTTCGCTGCGAGCCAGCGCGTCGAGCGCCTCGTGCGCCGCCGGCGTGCCCACCGAGCCCCGCGCGCGGACTCCCGGGCCTCCGGGAGGGGCCGGCGCCTGGGGGCGGGCCGCGAGCCGCCCCCGGCCGGTCGGCCTGCTAGGCTCGTCCCGATCTCCCGCGCGGCCGACCATGGAGGAGCCGCATGCAGACCTGGATTGCGGCGTTCGTCGCCCTGGGCGCTGGCGGTGTTGCCTGGACGCTGCTCGAGTACGTGCTCCACCGCTTCGTGTTCCACGGCGCGTCAGCCACGAGGCTCGGCGCGAAGGAGCATCGCCGGCACCACGCGCAGGTCGACTACTTCGCCCCCTGGTGGCAGAAGGCCCTGGCGGCGCTGGCGGTCACCGCGGTCGTGCTGCCCGTCGCCGTGGTGGGGATCGGGGCGGCTGCGGGCGTGTGCTTCAGCACCGGGTTCATCGCCACGTACCTGCTGTACGAGCTGCTGCATCGGCGCGCACACACCCATCCGCCGCGCGGCGCCTACGGGCGCTGGCTCCGGCGCAACCACTTCGCGCACCACTTCGCGGATCCCCGCCGGGCGCAGGGCGTGACGACGCCCGTCTGGGATCGGGTCTTCGGAACGCGCCTGCCCGTGAGCCGGGTGCGGGTGCCGCGGCGGCTCGCGATGCCCTGGCTGGTGGACGTCGATGGGGAGATCCGCCCGGCCTATGCCGGCGACTACGAGCTCGTCGGCAGCGCGCGCCGCAACGACCGCACCCGGCAGGCCGACCGGGAAGCGGCCATGGCGAACCGCAGCCCCGAGCCCGCATAGCGCGGCCGGTCGACCCGGCCGCCGCCGTCGCTCGCGTGGCCGCTCCGACTACAGGCCCGCCCGCCCGCGCGCCTGCTCGAGATCGGCGATCAGGTCCTCCTCCGCCTCGATGCCCACCGAGAGCCGCACCAGCCCGTCGCGGATTCCGACCTTTTCGCGCTCCGGTCGCGGAATGCTGGCGTGGGTCATGGAGGCCGGGTGGTCGACCAGCGACTCGATGCCGCCCAGGCTCTCGGCCAGGTGGAAGAGCTCCAGGCCGGACACGAAGGCGGTGGTGGTCTCGAGGTCGGCCTCGAGCTCCAGGGACACGATCCCCGAGCCGCCGCGCATCTGCCGTCGGGCCAGCGCGCCATGCGGGTGCGACTCCAGGAACGGGTGTCGCACCCAGCGAGTCGCCGGCCAGGCCTCCAGGCGCCGGGCCACCGCCAGCGCGTTCTCGTGATGCTGGCGCATGCGCAGGGCCAGGGTCTTGACGCCCCGGGACACGAGCCAGGCGTCGAACGGCGAGGGATTCAGACCGACGGCCTTCTGCGCGAAGACCATCCTCTCGTGCCAGGTCTCGTCGTCGGTCACCACCACGCCGCCGAGACAGTCCGAGTGACCGTTCACGTACTTGGTCGTGCTGGCCAGGGAGAGGGTGGCCCCGAGCTCGAGCGGCCGCTGGAAGTAGGGCGATGCGAACGTGTTGTCCACCAGCACGGGGGCTCCCACCTCCCGGGCGGCGTCGGAGATGGCCGCGATGTCGAGGATCTTGAGAAGCGGGTTGGTGGGCGACTCCAACCAGACGAGCGCCGGGCGGGTCTCGGCGATGCGCGCGTAGCTCGCCGGGTCCGCGAAGTCCACGTAGCGTACGGCCACGCCGAACTTCTCGAAGACGCGGGCGAAGATCCGGAACGTACAGCCGTAGACGTTCTCTTCCGCGAGGACGCGGTCGCCCGATTGCAGCGACGTGATGACGGCCGTGATGGCCGCCATGCCGCTGCCGAAGACCGTGGCGTGGCGCCCGCCCTCCAGCGAGGCCAGGGTGCGGGACAAGCGCGTGAAGCCTGGATTGCCCGAGCGCGTGTAGTCGTAGCCCCGGGTCTCGCCGGGACGCAGCTGGGCGAAGGTGGAGGTCGCATAGATCGGAGGCATCACCGCGCCCGTCTCGGCGTCGGGCTCCTGCCCCACGTGGATCGCCCTCGTCTCGAACTGCATGCCGACCTCCGCTCCGAACGGCTCCAGGAAAAGGGCCAAGAGGAAGGCCGCATGGTAGGGCGCGTCCTGCCCGGCCGGGGGGATCGAAGTAGACTCGACGGCATGGTCGCTCCCGGCGTCGGCGCATCGGCTCCCGGCTCGGATTCGAGGCGTTGACGAGCCGCCCGGTGCTGCGCCACGCGAGCGCGTGGCTGCTCTTCGCGATCGGGGTGGCGGCGAGCCTCCACTTCGGGCGGCGCGGCTTCATGCCCCTCGACCAGTCGATCGTCTTCGACGGCGGCTGGCGCGTGTTGTCCGGACAGGTTCCGTTCCGCGACTACGTCGCGCCCAATGGCATCGTGGTGCACGCCCTGCAGGCGGGCTTCTTCTCGGTCCTGGGCGTCACGTGGCTCGCCTACTGCCTGCATGCGGCGCTCGTCAACGGTCTCTTCGCCGTGCTGGTCGCGCGCATCCTCACCGCGCTGGGCCTCGAAGCGCCGTTCGCTTTCGTCTACGGCGCGCTCAGCGCGCTCGTGCTCTATCCGCCGATCGGTGTGCCCTACATGGATCCGCACGCCTTCTTCTTCTCGCTGCTGGCCGTCGGCATGGCGGTCCGCGCCAGCCGGGACGGCCGCCCGACACGCACGGGGACGGCCCTCTGGCTGGGGGTGCCGCCCGTGCTCGTGCTGGCCGGGCTCGCGAAGCAGATCCCCTCGGCGTGGGTGGTGCCGATCGTCCTGGCGATTGCCCTGCGAGCCCGTCGGGACGAGCGCAGACGCCGCATCGTGCTGCTGGCCGCGTCTGCGCTGGCCTCCGTCGGCCTGCTCACCCTGTGGGCCTTCGCGGCGGGCGTGCGGCCCGATCTCGTCCAGACGTACCTGCTGCGCCTCCCGGCCGAAGAGGCAGCGCGCCGCGTCGCCCAGCATCCCGGGGTCTCCGGCATGGCCGGGCTCCTGTGGGAGAAGACCGGAGAGCTCGGGCTCTGGTCCATCGGGGCGGTCCAGGCGTTGCTCGCGCTGGCGCTGGGGACGCTCGTCGCCGGCCGGGCCGTCGCGGACGGTCCGCGGCTCGGTGCGTTGGGCCCGGCGATCCGCCGGATCCTGCTGGCCGAGGCGGTCCTGCTCGTGTGCCTGGGCTTCGTGGGAGTGACCCTGAACCAGCCGGCCCTGGGCGTTCCCTACGTGTTCCTGGCCATGGGCCTGGTGCACGACGCCCTCCGGTCCGTCGCGAGGGCCTGGCCGGGCGGATCGGGCGTTCCTCGTTGGGCGCGGCTCCTGGGCGTCCTGGTGCTCGCCGTCGCCCTGCGCGACGGGCTTCACTTCGCCGACACGTTCGACGCCTCGCGCTCGGTGGACGACATCGTCTGGGACCCGGAGGTAGCGGCCGCCAACGCGCCCGTTCTGCCGCCCGCACTGGGCTTCCTGGGCTGGCAGACCTCGCCCTACGTTCCGTACACCGCCGCCGACCTGCGCGACCTCGTCGAGCTGCTCGAGGCCCGCAATGAGCACTTCCTCCTGATCGGGGACGCGAGCATCCTGTACGGGCTGACGGGCATGCCGTCGGTGTCGC
This sequence comes from uncultured delta proteobacterium, assembly GCA_963822965.1. Taxonomy (GTDB): domain Bacteria; phylum Myxococcota_A; class UBA9160; order UBA9160; family UBA4427; genus JAJDAN01. The sequence continues at coordinate 1,000,344 of CAWGJT010000010.1, read as the reverse complement.
CCTCCCTGTGGTTCCACCGGGGGCTCACGATTCCCACCGGCGGCGACCCGGCGTTCGCAGCCTGGGAGCAGATGTTGCTCGAGCGCTTCGACGCGCTCGACGTCCGCCTCGTCGTGCTGGAGGGGCGACACACCTGGAACGGGACGGCCCTCGCGCACCTTCCCCGGCTCGCCCGGCTCGTGCGACAGCGTATGACCGGCCTCGTCCGGGTCGGCGGGTTCACGGTGGTCGAGCTGGCACCGGAGGGCGGCCCTCGCTCACCTCGCTCCCGATCCTCGCCCGCGCCTTGACAACCCCGGCGCCCGTGCACATCCAAGAACGCCGTCGGAGCGGCCCGTCGGGCCGGGGCCCGGCAACCAGGAAGCAGAACGATTCGAACGAAGCCAAGGAAGGAGGACGACGATGGCTCAGTACCGTCTTTACCGCCCCGGACTGGGGCCCTGGGGGGGCTTCGACGACCTCCGTCGCGAGATGGATGCCGTCTTCAACCGCTTCTCGGACAGCCCTCTGGAAGCCCGGCGGGGCGTCTTTCCGGCGGTCAACCTCTACGAGACCACCGATTCCTACATGCTCACCACGGAGCTCCCGGGCGTGGGCCCCGAGGATCTCGAGCTCTCCATCGAGGGCAGCACGGTGACCCTGCGCGGCGAACGCAAGATCGACTACTCGAACGTCCCCGGTGGGGTGCACCGGCGCGAGCGCCAGAGCGGCGCCTTCCGCCGCGCGTTCGAGCTTCCCGCCGACGTCGACGTCGAGAAGGTGGAGGCGGTACACCGCAACGGCGTCCTGCTGCTGCGGCTTCCCAAGACGCCCGAGCGGCAGCCGCGACGCATCTCCATCCAGACGAGCTGAGGCGACGACCACGAGACACTGGAGAACGCACAGGAGGAAGATCATGGCCAACGAACCCCAGGCCACCCGCACAGACCTCGAGCTGCGCGACAAGGCTGCTCTCGAGCGCGAAGGCACCCGGCCGGGTCCGGTCTTTCGGCCCGACGTGGACATTCTCGAGCGGAGCGACGCCTACGTGGTGTATGCCGACCTGCCCGGCGCCGACGAGCAGTCCGTGGACGTACGGCTGGAGCGCGGCAGTCTCACCATCGACGCGCAGCTCCAGACGCTTCCCGACGAGAGCTGGCGCCCCCTGCACCGCGAGTACCGTTTCGGCTCCTATCACCGGGAGTTCCAGATCTCCGAGGACATCGATCCGGACGGGGTGACCGCCTCGCTGCGCAACGGCGTGCTCGAGCTCGAGCTGCGCAAGGCGGAGAAGCACCAACCGCGCACGATCCAGGTGCAGGCCGGCTGACCCGGTGCTCCGTTCCCGGCTCCCGCCGGGAACGGAGATCTCCGCCTCAAGGTTGGAGGCGCGTGGCCTGCCAGGGGCCGCCTTCGGCGTCGCGGCGCCACACGGCACGATCGTGGATGCGGCCCCGACGGTCGACCCACAGCTCGACGGATTCGGCGACCAGCGTGAAGCCGCCCCAGTGCGGGGGGCGCGGCACCACGTCGTGCTCGTGGCGTGCCTGGAAGCGCTGCGCGGCGGCTTCCACCTCGGCCAGCAGGACGGCTCGCGACGCGACCGGCTGGCTCTGCCGGCTCGCCCAGGCGCCGAGGCGCGCCTCGAGGGGACGACTCGCGAAGTAGGCGTCGCAGGCCTCGTCCGGCGTCCACTCCACGTGTCCCTCGATGCGGACCTGCCGGCCCGGCCAGTGGAAGGTCATCGCCGCGCGCGGGTCGTGGGCCAGCGCGCGTCCCTTGCGGCTCTCGCGGTTCGTGTAGATCGTGAAGGCACCGCGCGCCACGTCGATCTGGTTGCAGAGGACCATGCGAACGCTGGGCCGCCCATCGGCGTCCACCGTCGCGAGGGCGACGGCGTGCGGGCTCGGTTGCCCCCCCTCCGCGAAGGCTTCGGCCAGCCAGCGCTCGACGATCGCCACCGGCTCGGCGGGGAGCGGGTCGCGCGCGAGCCAGGCGTCGCGGGGCGGCTCGGAGGAGGGCGGCAGGTCGCTCACCAGGTCGGCTTCCGTGTGCGCCTACTCCGCGGCAACCGCGGGCTTGTCCCCGATCGCGGGAGCCGGCTGCTCGCCCAGCCACACGTGCAGCAGCTCGTAGCCCAGGGCCAGCACCACGGCGCCGACGAAGAGGCCGATGAAGCCGGCCATGAGGAAGCCCCCGATCGAGCCCATGAAGATCACGATCATGGGCGCAGTCGACCCGCGCCCCAGCAGGAGGGGCTTCAGCACGTTGTCGCTGAGCCCTGCCATCAGGCTCCAGATCGCGAAGACGACGGCCACGCCCGTGGACTCGGTCGAGAAGACGTAGACCACGACCGGGAGCACCACGAGGGCGGCGGGCAGCTGCAGCACGGCGAGGGCGAGGCACGCCAGGGACCAAACGCCCGCGTGCGGAACGCCCACCGCCACGAAGCCGAGGCCGATCAACGTCGCCTGGATCACGGCCACACCCACGATGCCGAGGGCGACGCTTCGCACCGTCTGGCCCACGATCGCCACGTAGCTTGCGCCCTGGGGCCCGGCCAGCCTGGCGACGATCCTTCCCACGATGCTCAGGCTGCCCTCGGAGCCGGCGAGGAACGCCCCCGCGATCACGATCGAGATCAGGAACTGTCCGAGGGCCGCGCCGGTGCCGGCGCCCGCGGACAGCAGCCAGCCGCCCACGGCCCGGAGCTGCGGGGCGAACTGGTGGATCGTGTCGCCCAGGTTCGCCTGGGCCTTGCTCCAGGCGTCGAAGAGGCGCTCTCCCACGATCGGCCAGTCGGCCAGGCCCGCCGGCGGTGGCGGCACCTGCAACGGCTGGCCCTGGATCCGACCGGCGAGCTGCTGGGCGCTCTCGACCATGGAGCCCGCGAAGAGCCCGATGGGGATCAGGAGCGCGAGGAGCCCCACCGCCGTGAGGAGGGCAGCCGAGAGGCGCGGCCGATCCCCGAGGCGCCGGGTGACGGCAAGGTGCGCGGGGTACACGGCCACCGCGATGATGCCGCCCCAGACGATGGGGATCAGGAAGGGGCGCAGGATCTGGAAGCACGCGACGACTACCAGGGTGACCATGGCCAGGCGGATCGTCACCGCGAGGGCGCGCGAGAGGAGGGCGTCCTCGCTCGGCGGTTCCGGGGTCGAGACCATGAGGAGCTCCATTGGAGATCGGCGAGGCGTGGCTTCCGAGCAGGGGCAGTCTAGCCCGACAGGGGGGTGACAGGGTCACATCCGGCTCTGTGGCGAGGAAACCACATCGTGTGTATGGGGCCCATCCCGATCCGGGGCGCGGCGCACCACGCGAATTCAGCCATGAGGCGCCGATGCCGATGAGCCCAGGTGACATGCCCGCGCGCGAAGATCAGCCCAGCAGCCATCCCACCGCCGTGCGATGGCGCGACGAGATCCGGACCTCGGCGCCGCCCTGCCTGGTCGTGATCTACGGGGCCGAGCTCGGGCGCCGCCTCGTCCTGGGAGACACAGCCGTCACCCTGGGCCGGGACCCGGGGTGCGACCTGGTGGCCGAGGTGGACGAGGTCTCCCGCGAGCACTGTCGCCTGACCCTCCGCGCCGGCACCTGGTACCTGAGCGACCTGCGATCCACCAACGGCACCTGGATCGACGACACGCGCGTCGTCGCCGAAACCCCACTCGCGACGGGGGCTCGCATCCGAATCGGAAACCTGATCCTCAAGTTCCTGGAGGGGGGCGACGTCGAGTCCCTGTACCACGAGGAGATCTATCGCCTGACCATCCTCGACGGGCTCACGGGTCTCTACAACCGGCGCTACTTCGACGAGTTCCTGCATCGCGAGCTGGCCCGCTTCCGGCGCTACGCGCAGGCGCTGTCCCTGGTCCTCCTCGACATCGACGACTTCAAGCAGGTCAACGACACCTACGGTCACCCGGGTGGCGACGCGGTGCTGCGGCAGCTGGCCCGGGAGGTGAAGAGCCGGGTGAGGCAGGAGAGCTGCCTGGCCCGTCTGGCCGGGGACGAGCTCGCGGTGGTGCTCCCCGAGACCACGGCGCCCCAGGCCCGGATCTTCGCGGAGCGGCTCCGGGGCTTCGTCGACGTGGCGAGATTCCGCGCCGGGGAAGTGGAGCTCGGCGATCTCACCATCTCGCTCGGACTCGCGGAGATGGAAGCGTCCCTGGTCGACGCCGCAGGCCTCATCGAAGCCGCCGACCGCAACCTGTATCGGGCCAAGGCCGAGGGCCGCAATCGGGTCTGCGGCTAGGAGCCGGGCCCGTCCCGGGTCGCCCGACTCGCGAGAACCCCTTCCATCCCCGTCGAGGGTTACGTCGCAAGCCTCCGACGAGGCTGGTGAATCCGGCTCGTCGGATTCTCTATCCCGGGAGCAGGCTCAGGACCTCGCTCTCGTACTCCGCCAAGCTCGCGAAGCAGGCGAGCCGCACGCCCAGAGCGCTCTCCGGATCGGGCAGGGGCACGGCGCGGGTGCGCTCCAGGATCTCGCCCAGGAAGGCGCTGAGGTCCGAAGCCGAGAGGCCGGGCTCCCCGAGCAGTGCCGCCACGTCGAGGCTGTCGCCGCGGATGCGGGCGATGAGCGGCGGCTCGGCCCGGGAAGCACCCCGCATGCGGCGGATCAGGTCGATCACCGCGACCGGCTCGGGACCGAGGCCCGACACCTCGGCCGCCGCGACGGCCTGGATGCCCTGGTAGGGGATCGGTACGTCGATGCCGTTCTCGTCCCGCAGCACGATGGCGTCCGGGCCGAGCTCCACCGGCACCCCGACGAAGAGCTTGAAGCGCTGCACGGGCTGGGGGGCCAGGGCCTCCTCCAGGCGCGTGCGCTTCGCCTGGTGCAGGTTCGGCGACTTGAGGGCCACCTCGGCCGCCCGGCGGGCCGCCTCGGGGTTCAGCTCGCGACCCTGCTCGAAGAGCCGCAGGGCGACCCCGGGATGCAGGTCGCTGTTTCGGGGATCGACGGCCTGGCGCATCGCCCGGCGCAGCCGTCCGCGAAGCTCGGGGACGTGCTCGGCGTCGGACTCCGCCAGTCGCTGCTTCAGGGCCGGCAGGATCGTCGCGATGGCGCCGGGGGAGACGAAGACGTCCGGCGCGGCGCTGGCGAGCTCGAGCCAGTACTGCGCCGCCAGCTCGCGGTCGCCGGCTGCGGCGTGCCGCTCGACGAGCTGCACACCGGCGGGCGACGCGATGTCGACCCGTCCCAGGTCGAGGGCGACGTTCCAGTAGTGGACGGCCACGCCGTCGGCCTCGGGGTTCGCGCCGAAGGCCTCCCCCAGCAGCCAGAAGGCGGCCTCCACGTTGCCGCGCTCCCGGGCCGCCAGGGCGTGGGCCACCACGGGCGAGCCGGAGATCTCCATCGCGGCGTCCCGCAGCCGTCCCACGCCGGTGCCCGCCCGCGTGACGACGGACTCCAGGAATCCGCGCACGCGCTGCCGGCCGGGCGGCCCGGATTCGTCGTCGGAACGGATTGCCATCGACACGGATTCGGCCGGAACGGGGCTTCTCTTGAGCACCCCGGCACGGTCCGGGCGATGTGCGGAGCCGCACATCGCCCGGGCTTCGTTAGCCTGTCCCGAACCACGAAAGCGAACGGGAGATTCCATGGCCAGCTTCATGAGGCGCTTCACCGGCGAGACCTACGCGGCCCTGCGCGTCATGGCCGGCCTGCTCTTCTTCTTCCACGGCTCGCAGAAGCTCCTCGGGTACCCCCAGGCGGCACCGGACGCGCCTGCGGTGATCATCTACGTGGCGGGCACGATCGAGCTGGTGGGCGGGGCGCTCGTCGCGCTCGGCCTCTTCACGCGTCACGCAGCGTTCCTGTGCTCCGGGCTGATGGCCGCGGCCTACTGGATCGCCCACGGCACCAAGCACCTGTTCCCGCTCCTGAACGGCGGCGAGCTCGCCGTGCTCTTCTGCTTCGTCTTCCTCTACGTGGCCGCCCACGGCGCGGGCAAGTGGAGCCTGGACAGCTTGCGCGGCGCCTGACTCCATCCGCCGAAACACGCGGCGCGCCCGCGGCCTGGGCCCCGGCGCTGCCGGCGCGCGCGCGCGCAGCCGGGCGGCGACTCGGCCGCGGGTCTCAAGCGCGGCTGCGGCGGAGCCGATCCGGGCCAGTCAGGAGGTCCTCGATGCAGGACGGACGCACGAAGAAGGTCCGGCGCGAGCTGCCGGTCCAGCAGCACCCTTTTCTCGCGGCGCACCGCGCCGTGATCGTGACCCTCTCGGGCGCCACGGCCGGAAACGAGTACGAGCTCGTGCGCGAGCGCACCACGGTTGGCCGCGGGCCCGGCGTCGACCTCGCCTTCGACGATCGGACCATGTCCCGGGAGCACGCGGCCTTCGAGGTCATGGACGGCGCCATGTGCCTGCGCGACCTCGGCAGCACCAACGGCGTCCTGGTCAACGGGGGCGGCACCCTCACCACCGAGCTCAAGAACGGCGACCGGATCGAGCTGGGCGATCACCAGTTCCAGTTCGTGCTGGAGCACCGGAAGCGCGATCCCCGGGCCTACGAGCTGCAGGACGCCTGAAGGCGTCCGGGCCACGGTGTCGGATCCGGCCGGGCGCGTACTCGGAAACTTCGTCGTCGAGCGCGAGATCGGGCGCGGCGGGATGGGCGTCGTCTGGCTCGCACGCCAGGCGTCGCTCGATCGTCCCGTGGTCCTCAAGAAGCTCCGGCGCGAGCTGAGCGAGACGCCGGACATCCACGAGCGCTTCGAGCGGGAAGCCCGGGCCGCGGCTGCCGTCCACCACGAGAACGTGGTGGCGGTCTACGACTGCTTCCGGAACCGGGGCGACGCCTACATCGCCCAGGAGTACGTCGACGGCGTCGACCTCCATACCGCCATCACCCGAGCGGGCCCGCTGCCCGCGCGCATCGCCGCGCTCATCGCCCTCGGCATCGCCCGGGGTCTCGAGGCGATCCACGGCCAGGGAACCGTCCACCGGGACCTGAAGCCGCGCAACGTGCTGCTGGGACGTCAGGGCGACGTGAAGATCGCCGACTTCGGGATCGCCCTGGCCTCGACCGGACCGGCGCTCACCCAGCCCGGGTTCGCGTTCGGCTCGCCGCCCTACATGTCGCCCGAGCAGATGCAGGGGGAGCGGGTGGACGCCCGCACCGATCTGTTCGCCCTGGGGATCGTCCTCTACGAGATGCTGACCGGCAGCCCCCCGTACCCCGAGCCGCGGGAGGACGACGAGGAGTCGCTCGTCCCAACGGATGATCCGCGAGCGATACCGCGGGCTGCGACGGGTGTCCCGAACGACGCCTCGCTGGCTGGCTCGTCTCGTCCGGGGCTGTCTGCGCGGTCGTGCCCGGCGCCGGATTCCGTCCGCCACCGAGACACGGCGGAGCCTGGAAGAGCACCTGGGGCGCCCTTCGCCGGCAGACGTGCGGGCCGAGCTCGCGAGCTGGCTCTGGAACCACCAGGTGCACGAGACCCGGGACGGGGAGACGGTGGTGCGGATCGCGGCGCCCGCCAGCCCGCGACGAGCGCGAGCCTCGAGCTGGCTGCTCGCGGCGCTCGTCTGCGGCGTGGTGGTCGCGGGATTGATGTGGATCCGGGCGGTGCCGAATCCCGGCGCCCGCGCCCTGGATCTCCTGCCCGAAGCCCGGGCTGCGTTCGAGTCGGCGCTGTCCCTCGCCACGGGCGCGGGCGACGCCGCCGACGCCGAAGGCGAGCCCCACGCCGGGGCGGACGGGGCGAAGCGGGAAGGCTCCCGGCCTCGGGGCTCCTGAGGAGGGGCTCGAGAGATCCCCTCGCCCGGGCTCTGCCCCGGGCGGCTCGGCTGCCGCCCACCGCCTCCAGTATGCTCGCTCCGTGACGAGCGGGCCCGCGGATCGCCAGGACACGAAGCCTCCGTCCAGGGCGTTCTCGCTGGCGATCGCCGGGCTCCTGGCGGTCGGCGTGGCGCTGCGGGTGGCGATGGGCTTCGAGAGCTTCTGGCTCGACGAGGTCTGGTCCCTCGCCATCGCCCGGCAGGCCCGCACCGCGCTCGAGATCTTCACGGGCTTCCACCACGACAACAACCACCTGCTGAACACGCTCTATCTGCGAGCCGTCGACGGTCCTCTCGCGCAGGCGCACTGGTTCCTGTTCCGGATCCCGGCCGAGGTGACCGGCGCCGTCTCGCTCGCGGTGCTGTACCGGATCGGGCGCCGGTGGGGTCGTGCGGAGGCGGCCTTCGTCCTGGCCCTCGCTGCGACGTCGTATCCGCTCGTCTCCGCGTCTGCCCAGGCGCGGGGCTACGCCGGGGCGATTCTCTGCTCCCTCGTCTACTTCGCTCTCGACGCCGGACGGGACACGGGGCGGGACGCACGCACGCGCGAGTGGCTGCGCGACATCGGGCTGTGGGCGGTGGCCGCCGTGGGTCTGCTCTTCCATCCCACGTTCGCGTACGGGCTCGCGGGCGTCCTGGCCTGGCGCCTGGCGCTCGTCCTCGGCGGGGGATCGAGGGGCCACGATCTCCGTCGCGTAGCGCGGGCACACGGCGTCCCGCTGCTGCTGACCGGCCTCGCCTACGCGCTCTTCTACGCCGACCTCCAGGTGGGAGGCGGGCCCCGCTACGACCGCTTCACGGTGGTCCGACAGGCCATCGCCCAGACCATGGCGCTTCCTCGGCGCGGGCCCCTCACCTGGGTCGCGACGGGCATCGCCGGCGTGCTGGCCTTCCAGGCCGGCCGCGTGCTGGTGCGAACGGGAGACCGGCGCATCGTCCTGCTGGGCGTGACGATCGGGGTGGCACCGGCCGCGATCATCCTGTTCGCCGATCCCGAGCTGCTCTACGCCCGCTACCTGCTCGTCGCGTTCCCGTGGTTCTACCTGCTGGTGGCGATCGGGCTGGGGGACGCGTGGCGCCAGGGGCGCGCGGGGCGGCTCGCAGCCACCCTCGTGCTGGCGGGGTTCGTCGCGGCGAACACCGGGCTCACCGCACGGGTGCTGGCGGAGGGGCGCGACGACTACGCCCGTACCCTGGCCTACATGGACCAGCAGACCACGGGTCCCGTGATCCGGGTGGGCGGCGATCACGACTTCCGCAATCGCCTGCTGCTCGGCTTCTACGCGCCGGGAATCGCCTCGGGACGGCCGGTCGTCTACCTGACACGGGACCAATGGCCTCCGGAGGGGCCGGAGTGGTACCTGCGACACGACTGGAAGGCCGGGCACGATCCCGACCCCGTGTTCATGCCGGTCCCCGGGCTGCACTACCAGCGCGTCGTGACGTTCGAGCACGGACCCGGGGACGGCTTCCAGTGGTTCGTCTATCGCCGGCAGCCCTGAGCCTGGCGCCGGTGGCGGTCGGGCTACCCTGCCGCGCGATGGCGCGCAGGGAAGGGGAGCCGAAGGGGAGCGACGAGCCGGATGCCGCGCTGCTGGTCGAGCTCGCTCGCACGCGGATGCCCTTCGGCCGCTACCGCGGTCGCGTGCTCCTGGATCTCCCCGAGCCGTACGTGGTGTGGTTCCGCGCGCAGGGATTTCCGCGTGGACGTCTGGGAGAGCTGTTGGCGTTGCTCTACGAGGTGAAGGCGAACGGCCTCGAGCGACTCCTGGACCGGCTGCGCGAGCCGCCCCGCTGAACGACTCCCCTCCGGCAGACGAACCCCCGGGATTCGGACAGCGCACGCCGAGCCATCCCGGCTCTTCGGCAGCTACTCGTCGTAGAGCGTGCCGCGCTCCGAGATGCGCAAGCCCTGCCCGTCGAGCTCCTGGGACGAGCAGCCCTCGATGCAAGCGGCTTCGCCCCGCCGGAAGCGCGCGAGCTTCTCCGTCTGCACCGCATCGCACGCATAGCGGAGGTTGCAGTCCTCTCGTTGCTGCCGGACGGCCTCGGCACAGCCGCGATCGGAGCACGCGTCCAGGGCGATATCCACCTTCTGGGTGCAGAAGGCATGGCGGGCGAAGCAGCACTCGTACTCGTCGTTGATTCGCCCGAGCCGGAGCTCGGCATCCTCGGTGCAGACCTCCTCGCAGCTCCGGGCGTTCTCGGGGGTGGGTGCGGGAGCGGGCCGAGGGGTCTCGTGCGCGAGGCTCGCCTTCACCTGGTCGACATCGGCGCCGAGGTAGCGCCCCCGATCGAAGTAGCCCGCCTTGTAGCGGCCGTTGGCGAAGATGCGCGTGCCGAGACCGCCGGGCTGCCCGTCGCGCCACTCGCCCACGTAGCGGCGCCCGTCGGGCCAGCTGAAGGTCCCCTGTCCGTTGCGCTTGCCGTCGCGGAAGCTGCCTACGTAGCTCTCGCCCGTGGGCCAGCGGAGGGTGCCCAGGCCCGATCGGCAGTCGCCCTGGACGCAACGACCCTGCAGCGCGATCCGGGGCGGCAGTCCGACGAACTCCACGAAGCAGCGGGCGGGGGTGGTCGGCGTCGCCACCTGCAGCCACTCGTCCTCTTCGCAGGGCGGTGGTCTTCCCGGGGCGCCGCCGGACCCGGACGCCGAGCGCTCGTGCGGGCCGGACGCAGAGACCGGAGCCGGTCCCGGCGCGGGCGCGCAGGCCAGGCAGACGACCTCGGCCTGATCGAGCGCTTCGAAGCGCTCGCAGTCACCGCTCGCGTCGCACCGCCGCTTGTACTCGCGCGCGAGCCGAAGGCGCTCGGCGTCGGCGCTGTCGCGGGACTCGAGATAGCCGAAGCTGCCGCCGCGGCAGACGCCGCCCGGCTCGCGGAAGCCCCACACGGGCCGCTCGTCGCGACACGCCGCCACCTGCTGTGGATCGTCGCAGACCGACGCGCAGGCGTCGGCAACGGCGGGGCGGGGCAGGGCGAGGAGCCCTCCGGCCGCCAGCAGCACCGCGAGTCCGGGCAGCGCCACGAGCCCTGAACGCGCCGCGAGCCCGATAAGAGAGGCAGGGCGCGCGCGGGCAGGGGCAACGAGACGACGACGCATGGGTGTCACCCTACCACGTCAACAGCACGTGGAGGAGACGGACGTCCGGTGGTCGTGCCAGTGCCTTCCGTCCGCGTAGCAGCCCCGGCGGGCGGCCTCCTCGAGGGTCGCCCGCACGTCGATCACCCGGGGGCCCGAGCGCTCGACCCACAGCCGCGCGCTGCGTCCCGCCGCGAGCACGCGCTCCCGGTCTCCGTCGAAGGCCAGCACCCCGGGACCCCAGAAGGTCACCGTCTCGCCAAGCTCGAGCGGGCGGGAGGCGACGATGGAGAGCTGGCGATACAGGCCCGGCGAGATCGGCACCAGCAGCGGGGCCCCCCCTTCGCCGCACGTCACCTCGACCCCCCGCTCGTCGTCGGCGTTCGTCGGATGCAGCAGCCCCGCCACGGGCGAGATGCCCACCGCGCAGGGATCGGCGCGCGAAACGACGATGTGCCGGATGTTCTCCGGGGCGAAGGGCAAGCGGTTGCCCACGCTGTCGTCGACGAGAAGCACGGCGTCGATCAGCGCCAGGTCGTCCGGCTCGCCTTCGATGGACGACCCGCACCACCTTGGCGGGGCGGCTCACCGCCTCCAGCGGAATGCGTCCGGAGGCGACGAGCCCGGCCGCCGCGCCGGCGAGGGTCGCCTCGACCATGCTCGGAAACACGTTGTTGGTGCCGGTGGAGACCGGGACCAGCGGAGCGTCCGGCCAGATGCGTGCGATCTGCCGGTTCGTGCCGTCGCCCGCCGAGCACGACCAGGGACGCCGCACCCGCACTTGCGCATGGCCTCCGCGGCAGCCGGCGTGTCGCGCGGGTGGCAACGGGTGTCGAGATCCAGCAGCTGGGTCTCCACCTCGACCCCGAGCGCCTCCACCGCCGCGTCCGCGATCCGGAACGGGTCGCGCACGAGCACGACCTTGCGCGCGCCGCCCGCGGCCGCGCCCACGATGATCCGCTGGACCTGGTTGCGCTTGTCTTCGGGGGTCGACGTGCCGGCGCGAGCCGCGAGCCGCCGGACGTCCCGTCCGGACAGGGGATTCACGACGATGCCGACGGGTCGGTCCTGGGAGCTAGAGGTCATGGCGGGGCAGGGTAGACCGAATGCGAGCGCCCGTGCGAGCTGATACCAAGTGGTCGAGTCCGGGCTCAGGCCGGAACCAGGAGGCGAGGCAGCCGTGAGCGAGACGAACCCCGCCCGGCCGTCTTCCGGGCGACCGAACCCGGGCACCCGCGCCGGGGCCGCCAGGGGGCACGGGTGGTGGCCGTACGTGCTCCCCTACTTTGCGTTCCTCGGAGTCGTGGAGCTCTGCCGGGTGCTGCCCGCCGAGGTCGGCGGCTGGGTCGCCCTGCTGGCCAAGCCTGCGGTGCCTGCGGGCCTCCTGGTCTACTTCGCGGCCCGCGGCGCGTACCCCGAGCTGCGCGGCGTAGGCTTCGGACCCGGCGGACGGGTCCTGGACGCGATCGTGGGCGTCGCGCTCGCGGCCCTCTGGATGGCCCCCTACTTGGTCTTCGACGCCATCCGACCGGCCGATCCGGCGGCCTTCGACCCGGAGCAGCTCGGTCCGTCCCTCGTCGGCGTGACCCTGGGCCTGCGGATGCTCGGGTACGCACTCGTCACGCCGGTCTTCGAAGAGCTCTTCATTCGCAGCTTCGTGATGCGCTACAGCGAGGTGTTCCAGCGCCGCGGGGACTTCCGGCGGGTTCCCCTCGCGCGTTTCACCCTGAAGAGCTTCACCGTGACGGTCGTGCTCTTCACCCTCGGTCATCAACCCTGGGAATGGTGGGTGGCGATTCCGTGGGTGGCGCTCTCGAACCTCTGGTTCTATTACCGCAAGGACCTCTACGCCGTGATCGTGCTCCACGGAGCCACGAACGCCTCGATCCTGCTGGCGGCCTGGCTCTGGAGCGGCCGCTTCGTGGATGCGAGCGGCGCGCCCCTGTCCCTGTGGTTCTTCGTCTGAGCCCGTCCAAGGTGAAGGCGGTGTGGCGCGATCAGGCCGCGCCGCGGTGGGCCTGGCGGATGCGCTGGCTGAGCTCGGTCAGCTCCACCAGGGCCTCCTCGCTGGCGTCGGCCTTGTTCTCCCGACAGGCGACCGCGGCGACCCGCGCCACCGACGCCATCAGGGGATAGCCCAGCCGCTGCGCCTCGTCGCCGAGCGCGCCGCACGCCTCGGCGAGAAGCTCGAACTCGGCCGAGGAGTGGAGATCCTGCAGGCCGTCGATGCGCTCGGCCAGGGAGACCACGAAGGCGTCGATCGGCTCCTGCAGCTCCAGGTCGTCCTCGAGGACGGAGTAGATGGGCTTGCGACGCGAGGACATGCCCGGCGTATCGGTGCCGTCCGGCCCGGGCTTGACGGGGGACGACGGGGCGGGCGGACCGGCGGGACGTGGCGGCCGCGCCGGACCTCAGTGCGAATCCGTCATATAGAGCGGAAACGAGAGCTTCGTGCCATCTCTTGCCGAGAGCTCGAGCAGCAGCTTCCGCGGGCTGCTGAACTGCGCCAGCAGGCGCCCGGTGTCGCTGCGGGGGTCGATCTCGCGCAGGCTCGCGGTGCCGCCCGCGAAGTCCACGGTTCGGGCCGGCGTGGGGGGCTGGGTCACGGTCTGCAGCTTGAGACCGCCCGCCGGGATCTCGAACTCGAAGCCCTGCTTGCGGCGCAGCTGCTCGCGGAACTCCCGTTGGGCCAGGTCCGGCCGGAAGGTCCCCGGCAGCCGGATCTGGACCCAGCCGACGACGTTCGGCACGTCTCCGGCCAGCTCCGCGAAGCACCGGCTCGCCTCGTTCACGTCGAGATCGACGAACAGGATGCGGTCCACCGGAGGCTGCACGCGCGCCGGCCCGGGCGTGATGAGGACGCGCCGGATTCCGCGTACCGGTCGGTCGCCGAACTGACAGATGACGGGGGACGCGAATCGACCGCGCGCCCAGGCGAGCGCCATGTCCGCGATCGTCGGCTCCGAGGCGCCCGGCACCTGGGCGCCGGCGGGCCCGGCGGGCGCAAGGGCGACGACCGACAGCACAGCAAGCGCCAACGCCCCGACGGCTGCACGCGTTCGTTTCGCCACGCGCCGCAGCATATCAGCTCGCTGCTCGCTTGACAGCCGAAGGCCGCGTGGGGCACGATCGCACGCGATGCACTGTTTCGCGTGCAACGCCGAGGTTTCGCTGGCATCCGGCGAGCGCATCGGCTTCCGGGACGATTGCAGCAGCTGCGGCGCCGATCTCCACGTGTGCCGCAACTGCGTCCACCACGATCCCACCGCCTACAACGAGTGTCGCGAGTCCAACAGCGAGCGGGTCGACGACCGCGAGCGCGCGAATCGCTGCGAGTACTTCCGGCCCGGCGACGCGCAGGGGGGCTCCGGGGCGACCCGGAAGAGCGCCATCTCGGATCTGGAATCGCTGTTCAAGAAGTGATGCCGGGCTCGTCGAGCCACTGGTCCCGCTTCACTGCAGAACGACCCGCCGCAGGCGGGGACTGCAACGCTAGAACGACAGGCGTCTCATGACGCTCCGGGGCAGCAATCGGATCACTCCCAGGACGAGGCGCCAGATCGGCGGGGCGTAGACGACCGGACGGCCGCGATCGATGGCTCGCAGCACGGTGGCCGCCACGGCCTCGGGCTCCCCCGCGAAGGGCGGCGGATCGAGGTCGGCGGTCATGCCCGTCCTCACGAAGCCGGGCTTCACGGTGACCACGACGAGCCCCTGCCCGTGGAAGCGGTGGTCGAGACCCTCGAGGTAGTGGCTGAGTCCCGCCTTCGCGGCGCCGTAGAGCACGACCGGCTTGCGGGCGCGGTCGCCGGCGACGGACGAGAAGACGCACAGGGTGCCGCCCCCGGCTCGCAGCAGCCGTTTGCGGGCCTCCTCGCAGAAGCCGATGGTGCCGGTGAAGTCGGCCTGCAGCAGCCTGGCGAGCTGGTCGGGATCGTTCTCCAGCGCTTCCTGCGTCGCGAAGAGCCCGGCCGTCACGACGACGCAGTCGACGTCGGCCAGGGCTTCGAACGCCGAATCCAGCGCGGGGCCGAAGCTCGCCGGGTCCAGCAGGTCGCACGTCGCGGTTCCCGCCGTGCCGGCCGCCCCGCGAATCTCGAGATCCGCGGCGCTCCGCGTCAGCTCCTCGGGCGAGCGTCCCAGCAGGAAGAGCCGATCGCCCCGCGCCGCCATGCACCGCGCCACTGCGCGCCCCATGCCGCGGGTGGCGCCGAGCAGGACGACGTTCAAGCGCGCTTCCCGACCAGCTTCTCGAAGTAGCCGATGGTCTTCCGGAGCCCCTCCTCGAGGGGCGTCTCCGGTACCCAGTCCAGGTGCTCCCGGGCGAGGCGGACGTCCGGCCGGCGCTGGGTGGGATCGTCGCTCGGGAGCGGACCGAAGCGGATCTCGGAACGCGACCCGGTGAGGCGCAGCACCAGATCGGCCAGCTCGCGCATGGTGAACTCGCCGGGGTTGCCGAGGTTCACGGGCCCCGTGAAGGCCGCCGGCGAGTCCATCAGGCGCAGGAAGCCTTCGATCAGGTCGTCCACGTAGCAGAACGAGCGGGTCTGCTCGCCCGTCCCGTAGATGGTGATCGGCTCGTTCTTGAGCGCCGGCACGATGAAGTTCGTGACCACGCGACCGTCGGCCGGGTGCATTCGCGGACCGTAGGTGTTGAAGATCCGGGCCACCTTGATCTCGAGTCCCACCTGTCGGTGGTAGTCGAAGAAGAGCGTCTCCGCGCAGCGCTTGCCCTCGTCGTAGCAGGAGCGCACGCCGATGGGGTTCACGTGTCCCCAATAGCTCTCGGGCTGCGGATGCACCTGCGGATCGCCGTAGACCTCGCTCGTCGACGCCTGGAAGATGCGGGCCTTCACCCGTTTGGCGAGCCCGAGCATGTTGATCGCGCCGTGGACGCTCGTCTTGGTGGTCTGGATCGGGTCGTTCTGGTAGTCCACGGGCGACGCGGGGCAGGCCAGGTTGTAGATCTCGTCCACCTCCAGGTACAGCGGGAAGGTGATGTCGTGCCGGATGAGCTCGAAGCGCGAATTGCCCAGGAGATGGGCGATGTTCTCCTTGGCGCCGGTGTAGAAGTTGTCGACGCAGAGCACCTCGTCGCCGCGCTCGATCAGCCGGTCGCACAGGTGGGAGCCCAGGAAGCCGGCCCCCCCGGTGACGAGGATTCGCTTTCGGCTGTACTTCCTCACGCGTACCCCTTCTGCGGCCTCCGGCCGCGCGAGCCTCGAGCTCCGCCGCGGAGCGCGCCGCCGTGCGATCCCCGGCTTCGGGCCAAGGGATCGCACGAACTGCCTGATCGGCCGGTCGTGCGGCGAGCGCAAGCTTACCGCGAAGCGCCGGAGACCTCGAAGACGCGGCTGTCCGGAGCGCTTCCCAGCAGTCGGTAGCGTTCGACGCCGGCTGCAACGAGGGCCGCCTCGCCCGGGGCCAGGGGGACGCCGACGACGTCGGCGCCCGCCCGAACCTCGACGGCACCCTCCACGCACACGAGCACCCGGACGCTTCCGCCTGCCCGATCGAGGGTTCGAGCCGGCCGCAGCACCGACAGCGCGAACGCCCGGGTGCCGGTCGCATACTCCCAGCTCCCCGCTTCACGGGCGACACCCCGCACCACCTCGGCCGGCTCCGCCCGGCTCGCGGTCACCTCGCGCAGCTCGTCGGGATCCACGTGCTTGCGGGTGAGGCCGCCCCGCACCACGTTGTCCGACCGGGTCATCACCTCCACCCCGTTGCCGGACAGGTAGGCGTGGACGGTCCCAGGGCGGACCACCAGACCCTCCCCGGGCGCGAGGACCACGCGGTTCATGAGCAGGGGAACGAGACACAGCGGATCGCCCGGGTGCTCCGACTGGAGCCGGCTCGTCCACCGCGCCTCGCTGGAATCCCCCGACCGGGCGAAACGAGCAACGTCCTCGGCGAGCGAAGCACGCTCGCCCGGCGCGAGGCGCTGCAGCCGATGGAAGAGCGCGACGGCGAGGGGCGCTGAGGCCGAGGCGCCGGTGCCACGGACCTCCTCGACCAGGGCTCGCAACGTCGGGCTCGAAAGGGCGCCGAGACCGTCCTCGACGGCCGGGTCGCTTCGAAAGCCGCACAGGGCCTCGAAGGTCGAGAGCGCCACCAGCACCTCGTGCTTGGCATTGGCGTCCCGATAGCAGCGCCGCTCCACGGCGACCCCGAGACGCTCCTCCCGCTCGAAGCCCCGGCGGGCCTGACCGGCGTCCGGGTGGACCTGGACCGAGAGCGAGCGTTCCGCCGCCAGGATCTTCGCCAGGAAGGGCAGGTGCTCGTGCCCGGGGCCGAGCACACCGGTCGGATCCCGGGCGATCCAGTCGGGCAGGGCGAGCGCCGGGCCGCCTTCGAGGACCGACGAGGGCGCCACGGGATGGTCGCCGATCCAGAGCTCCGCTTCCGGGCGCGGACTGGGGCTGGGTCTTCCCTGCAGCTGCGCGATGGCCGCATGGGACCCCCAGGCGTAGTGCTGGATCGGGTTGACGAGCTTGACGACGGTGGGCTTCACGAGGGACCGGGGTTGTCGGGCCGGCAGGCTAGCAGGGCCGACCCAGGATGGATCGGCCTGCGTCGCGGTGCGAGGAACGCCAGGGGCTCCGGATCTTCGTCGGGCTCCAGGCGCCGGATCCCCGCAGGGATGTCCCCCTTTCGTCTCCAGGGGTCACTCACCAGGGCGCCTCCTTCGCGCGCGAAATCCGGGTGCGGCTATGCTGAGTCCTTGGCGCGCGACCGACGGCTCTTCGGGCGGCTGAAGGCTCTTCGCAAGGCTGAAGGCTCTTCGCGCGGCTGAAGGCTCTTCGCGCCCGGGATGGAGCGGAGCGGCCCGCGGCGGGCTCCGGAGGCCGGACGAGAGCGACTTTCGCGCAGGCGGGCGTGCCGTCGTGCCGACGAGTGGGGCGGGAGCGGCCGGGCGAACGGTGTTGCGGGACCGGCAAGCGCTGCAGGGAAGGGCACGGAACAGATGAACATTCTCGGAATCTCCGCTTTCTACCACGACAGCGCCGCCTGCCTCGTCCAGGACGGGCGCATCGTCGCGGCCGCCCAGGAAGAGCGCTTCACGCGCAAGAAGCACGACTTCGACTTCCCGAAGCACGCCATCGACTACTGCCTGGAGGAAGGCGGGATCACCCCCGGCGAGCTCGACCTGGTCGCCTTCTACGACAAGCCGCTCCTCAAGTTCGACCGCATCCTCGAGACCTACATCGCCTACGCGCCGAGCGGCTTCAAGCTCTTCCTGATGGGATTGCCCCTGTGGCTGAAGGAGAAGCTCTACACCCCGCGCGAGCTGGATCGGGGTCTCTCGGGCCACTACAAGGGCCGCTACGTGTTCATGGCGCACCACGAGTCGCACGCCGCCAGCGCGTTCTTTCCGTCCCCGTTCGAGGAGGCGGCCGATCCTCACCCTCGACGGCGTCGGCGAGTGGGCGACCGGCAGCATCGCGCTCGGGCGCGGCAACAAGATCGAGATGAAGAAGGAGCTGCGCTTCCCGCACTCCCTCGGCTTGCTCTACTCCGCCATGACCTACTTCACCGGCTTCAGGGTCAACAGCGGGGAGTACAAGCTGATGGGCCTCGCCCCGTACGGCGAGCCCGTCTACCGCGACCTCATCCTCGACAAGCTCCTCGACCTGAAGGACGACGGCTCCTTCCGGCTCGACATGTCCTACTTCGGCTACTGCAACGACGACGTGATGACGTCGAAGAAGATGGAGGGCCTCTTCGGGGGTCCGCCGCGCACGGCCGAGACCGCGATCTCCCAGCGCGAGATGGACATCGCCGCCTCGATCCAGGTGGTGACCGAAGAGATCGTCCTGCGCATCGCGCGCCACGCCCACGAGGTCACCGGCGCCAGCAAGCTCACGATGGCGGGCGGGCGTCGCACTGAACTGCGTCGCCAACGGCCGCATTCTGCGCGAGGGCCCGTTCGACGAGGTCTGGGTCCAGCCCGCCGCGGGCGATGCCGGCGGCGCGCTCGGCGCCGCGCTCTTCGTGTGGCACCAGCTGCTCGACAAGGAACGGATCGCGCAGCCTTACGACTCCCAGCAGGGATCGCTGCTGGGCCCGCGCTACTCGAACGCCGAGATCCGCGAGTACCTGGACGCCCAGAACGCCGTCTACACCTGCTACGAGTCCGAGGACGAGGTGGTCGACCGGATCGCAGAGCTGATCGCCGGCGAGCAGGTGGTCGGACACTGCGCCGGGCGCATGGAGTTCGGCCCGCGCGCCCTCGGGTCCCGCTCGATCCTGGGCGATGCGCGCTCCACGAAGATGCAGTCGGTCATGAACCTGAAGATCAAGTTCCGCGAGTCGTTCCGGCCCTTTGCGCCGGCGGTGCTGCGGGAGGACGTGGACGAGTACTTCGAGATGCGTCCGAACGAGGACAGCCCCTACATGCTCATGGTGGCGCCGGTCCGCAAGGAGAAGCTGCTGCAGTACGACGAGAACAGCGTCCAGGGCCTCGACAAGCTGAAGCAGGTCCGTTCGGTGGTGCCCGCGATCACCCACGTGGACAACTCGGCGCGGGTCCAGACCATCGACCCGGAGCGCCACCCGCGCTTCTACAAGATCCTGCGGGCGTTCAAGGAGAAGACCGGGAGCCCGGTCCTGATCAACACGAGCTTCAACGTGCGCGGCGAGCCGATCGTCAACACGCCCGCAGGACGCCTACCGCTGCTTCATGCACACGAACATGGACGCGCTGGTGCTGGAGAACTGCCTCCTGCTGAAGAAGGACCAGCCGAACGCCAAGGAGATCGACCTCGAGGCCTACCTGGCCGAGTTCGCCCTCGATTGCACCGGGTCGTGCTCCGCCCTGCCGGGCGGAGGCCAGGCCCGAAAGCCACCCAACCGGGAACCGTACGGCCTCCCGAGACGTCAGGACCCAGCACATGTCCAAGATGATCGAGCTCAACCTCCGCCCCGACGCGCGCACGCTTCGAAGCTTCGGCTTCATCGCGGTGGCGGGCTTCGGATTCGTGGCCACGATCGCGTGGTTCGAGGTGCTGATCTTCTCCGTCGGCCTCGGCGCGGCGAGGGTTCCGGTCGCGGCGGCGTTCGCGGCGGTGGCCCTGGTGTCGGGCTTCTTCTCGCTCGTGTTTCCCAAGGCGAACCTGCCGATCTACCTGGCGATCAGCATCGCGACCTATCCCATCGGCTTCGTTCTCTCGTACGTGATCATGGGAACGCTCTTCTACCTGATCATCGCCCCGGTCGGGTTCGTGCTGCGCCTGCTGGGCGCGGACCCGATGGAGCGTCGCATCCTCCCCGAAGCCGGGAGCTACTGGGTCGACACACCCCCCGCACGACCACGAGCGAGCTACTTCAAGCAGTTCTGAGCCGCGAAACCGCGCCCCAGGCTGCAGATTCAGAGCAGGAGAGAGACCCATGTCGGACGATCAGGGCACCGAGGACGACTTCGCCGCACAGGCCACCCAGGAGGGGCGCACCAGCCTTTTGGGCGAGTTCGTCGAGTTCCTCGGTCAGAACAAGAAGTGGTGGCTGGCACCGATCATCGTCTCGGTGCTCCTGCTCGGTGCGCTCGTGCTGCTCGGCGGCACGGCGGCGGCGCCGTTCATCTACACGCTGTTCTGAGCGCGGTGCGGGCTCGGCGACCGGCCGCACGCCGGAGCGGAGTCGCTAGCGCACCAGCTCGGGCTTCCCGGCCTGGCCGATGGGGTCGGTGGGCAGCGGCACCGTGGGCACGCTCGACACCGAGAGGTCGTCCCAGCGCTTGGCCCCGCCGCCCGCGCTCCACACGCCGATGGCGCCGGAGAGGGCGCGGGACGGGTGGACGTCCACGCACGAGGCCTGGCGAAATCCGGAAGGCTCTCGCTGGTCCGCGGGCCAGACCTTCGCCTGGATCGCGGTGCCCTGGTCGGTCTCCCGGGCGCGAACGCGAAACGCATACCAGACGTTGGGCAGTGCGGAGATCCCCGTCGAAGCCTCGGTGCAGTGGAAGCTCGGGTCGGCGTAGTCGCGTTCGAGCCGGAACGCCCCGCCGGGTGCGTAGCCGAGCCGGTAGTAGTCGGGCGCCTGGTTGTAGCGACTGTAGACGGTGACGCCGACGCTGCCCGTGGCGTCCGTGATCATCATCTCGCCGCTCAGCTCGTAGCGCTGCCACTGAAGCGCGGGGACGCCCTGCATGCTGGTGCCCAGGAAGTGGGAGTGGATGTCCCGCTGCGCCGAGCTGGTCTGGAGCACGTAGTTCGAGCCCCCGAGATCGACCACGTCGAAGAGCGAATCGTCGGGGACCATGCTGCCGCCGGGTGCCGTATCCAGCCAGGGGGCCCGGAAGCTGCCGCCCGTGAAGTCCTCGCAGTACATCCGCTGCGCTTCCGGGGGCGCCGGATCGTCGAGGTGGTCCTGGGGATCGGCGGGGGAGAAGAGCAGGTCGTTGGAGCACGCGCTCACCTGGGAGCCCCGGATCGCGGCGACGCACGCGTAGATCTCCGCGTCGTCGGCGACGTCGAGGACGTAGCTGAACTGGCGGCCCGCCTGTCGCGGTCTTCCGACGTTCCGCACGTTCGTGAGCGCGTCGGGCGACGCCCCCCAGCGGAGCTCGAAGCTGTCCACCTGGCAGGGCATCGGGTGCACCCAGACGGCGATCTCCGAGCGCGCCCAAGCGGCCGCGGGCAGCAGGCCGGCGAGGCAGAACCCGAACGCGAGGGCTGTGGGGACCCGCGCGCCGACGCGGCGGTGGGGCGAGCAGACGGGACGAGCTCCGGGCATGGATCCCCCTCGATTCGGGTTCGCGTCGGTGTGGAAGCGGAGCGGGCCGCCCCCACGGCCAGACGCAGCCGGAGCGTAGGCTCCCGTGGCGGGCCGGTCGAGAGGTCGCCGGCTACTCGGCTGGCCCTCGGGGAGGGGTCAGGCGACCCGCGGAATGGATCCGAGCAGCGGCCTGTCAGTCAGCGCCTCGAGCTGGTCCCGGGTCACCACCACGGCGTCGAGCAGCTCCAGCAGGACGGCCAGCACCACCGACGCCAGGACCGAGGCGAAGGCGCCGGCGGTCGCGAGCTTCCAGCGCGCGTGCTTCTGCTCGGTGGGCGGGGCGGCGCGATCCAGCACGGCCACACGGGCGCCGTGCTGCGCGGACTCCAGGCTCTGGGCGAGCTCCGCCTCCTGCACCTTTCGCAGGAACTGCAGATAGTTCTCCCGCAGCACGGTCGCCCGCTGCTCGAGCGCGGAGAACTCTTCCTGGCGCATGGGGGCCTTCTCGAGCTGCGCGTCGAGCCCCCCGATGGAGGCCTCCACCTCCTGCTGCTGGTCGCGGAGGTTGGCGAGGTGCAGCTGCTCGGCGCGAACCTGCAGGGCGCGCTCGCTGGGACCCGCGGGCGAGGATTCCTCGTTGGTCACCTCGGCTTCGAGGCGGTCGATGCGACGCCGGAGGGCGATCACGTTGGGGTGCTCTTCGGTCAGGATGACGAGCTGTTCCTCGAGCCGCTTGCGCAGGTCGGCGAGGAGCGACCGGGAGGTAGGACCCGTGGTCTTGGGATCCGGCTGCGAGTTGAGCAGCATGAGCCGGCTCTCCGCCGCGTCGATCTGGGTGGCCAGATTCTGTCGCTGGTTCTGGAGGCGCTCGAGCTTCGCGATGTTGGCGTCCAGCTCGCCGGGTAGGCCGCCGCGATTCGCCTGCAGGAACTGCGTGATCTTGTGCTCGTGGTCGCGCAGCTCCTGCTCCGACCGCTTCATCTCCCGCCGCAGGAAGTCGGTGGTGAGCTGCGCCTGTCGGTTCCGCATCTCGATGTTGGCCTCGGTGAAGAGGCCCGCCAGCTCGTTGGCGACGTCGGCTGCGACCTGCGGGTCCGGGTACTGGAACGCGATGACGAAGATCTGCGAGCTCGGGCCACCGCGCGTGGGATTCATGGACTTCTGGGGATAGATGTCGATGTCCTCGCGCATGCTCGCGATGACCGTGGCCAGGGGCACGTTCGCCCGCGCCTCCTCGTAGAGGCCGTACTTCTCCACCAGGCCCGCCAGGTTCTGGCGCGCCAGCACCTGGCCCACGATGGCGTTGACGTGGGACAGCGAATCCTCGGTCACGGTGCTGCGAACGAACTCCTCGGGAATCGCCTGGCTGGAGATCACGATGGTCGTCTCGGCCACGTAGGTCGGCCGGCGGAGCGAGAGGGCGAACAGGGTCGCCACGGTCCCGAGGAGCACGCACAGGAGCATCCACAGCCAGCGCCGCCGGAGCACCCCCAGCGGGTCCTCGGCGAAGGGCGGCAGCAGGGCGCCGCCTTCCTCCTCGTCGCCGCCGGTCGCACCGGCTCCGAGCGTCCAGGAGTCAGCCATCGGCGCGCTCCTCTTCCTTCATCTCGTCCAGCAGCTCGTCCTCTTCTTCCAGGTCGTCGGACTCGTAGCGCTCGTAGTAGCCCCTGCGAACCCGGGCGCGACCGGAGTCGAGGATGGGGCCCAGCATGCGCTTGTGGGCCAGGGTCTCGAGCATCTTCCGGAAGTTCCGGGCCCGGGTAATGCCGGCGCGCGCCACCGGCGCGAAGCATTCCACGTGCTGCATGATGATGCTGGAATCGGGGACGAGCAGCGTCGGGGGGCTGTCGAAGACGACCAGGTCGTAGGTCTCGCGGAGCTCCTCGATCAGGTGCGCGAAGCCGGGACGAAGCAGGAGCTCGTGGGCCTTGTTCTGGCCGCGCAGGCACGGATACACGTCCAGGGTCGGGTCGATCAGGTGCACGCGCGCGTTGGCGAGGGGCTCGTTCCGGGCGATCACGTCCTCGATGCCGCAGCGGGGCCGCGGCAGCTCCAGCACCTTCTCGAGCGAAGGTCTGCGCAGATCGAGATCCACCAGCGCCACGCGCTCGACCTGTCCGAGGGTGGCCAGGGCCAGGGCGAGGTTGCAGGAGACCGTGGTCTTGCCCTCGTTGCGCAGGGCGCTCACGACCACGAGCGAGTGGGCGTCGAGGTCGTGCAGGTACTTGCGTACGCGCAGGGCGAGCTGCAGGCAGGCGTCGGTGACCATCCCGCCCGCGTCGATGAGCACGGCCTGGGGGGCTCTGGACTCCTCGCCCTCGTGGGTGAGATGGGCACCCGGCTCGAGCCCCTCGGGCAGACTGCGGGCCGCCCGTCCCATCGAGCCAGCGATGGGCGCGCGGGGCGGCGCCGGAGGCGAGGGCTCGCGCGACGAAGCAGGCGAGGGCTCGCGCGACGAAGCAGGCGAGGGCTCGCGCGACGAAGCAGGCGAGGGCTCGCGCGACGAAGCAGGGGACCCTCCCACCGAGACAGCCGGGGCGTCCGCAACCGCGGAGCCGGACTCGTCGTCGGTCTCGGCCTGCTCCAGTCGGTGCCGGTCCGCCGACGCCGTGTAGACGTCGTCGCGGTGCTCACGGGGCGGCGACGGCTCGGGCCGCTCGTCGACCCCGCGACGCCGCTGCTCGGCCCGGGCCCGCCGGAGTGCGTCTGCGATCTCGCCCACTCAGCGCTCCAAGCCGAAGTCGCCCGCCCGCGTGACGCTCATCGACTTCGCCTTCTCCTCGACGAACTCGGGCGGAATCGGGCGCAGCTGCTTGGCGTACGCCGCCAGCAGCACCCGGTCCGCCAGCAGGCTGATGAGCCGCGGGCAGCCCTCCGAGAAGGCGTAGAAGGTGGATTCCACGCCGGGGGCGAAGACCTCGGCGAAGCTGCCGCCCGCCACCTCGATGCGATGGCTCAGGTAGGGATGCATGTCGCCCGGCGAGAGAGGCTCCATGTGGTGCTCGACGGCGATCCGCTGTCGCAGCTGCCGGAGGCCCGGCTGCGAGAGCTTCCGGACGAGCTCGGGCTGTCCGGTCAGCACGATCTGCATCAGCTTCTCGGTATCGGTCTCCAGATTGGAGAGCAACCGCACCTCTTCGAGCGCGCCCGCCTCCAGGTTCTGTGCCTCGTCGATGATGAGCACCGTGTTGCGGCCGGCGCGAAGCCGTGCCAGCAACATGCGGTTGAGCGCGATCAGGTAGTCCGCGGTGGACTCGAAGCGACCCTCCAGGCCGAACTCGGCGGCGATCAGCTTGAGGAGGTCGACCGGGCTGAGCCCGATGGTGTTGAGCACCAGCGCCGTGTCCGTATCGGGAGGGATCTGGCCCAGGGCTGCCCGGAGCAGGGTCGTCTTCCCGGTCCCGACCTCTCCGGTGAGCAACAGGAAGCCCTTCCGTCGGGTGATCCCGTAGGTGAGCGCCGCAAGACCTTCCCGATGGGTATCCGACAGCCAAAGGAACCGGGGGTCCGGTGTGAGGGAGAACGGCTGCTCTCTGAAGCCGAAATAGGACTCGTACATCCGCTACCTGGAGTCGACCGGACGAAGAAGCTCGCCCCGAATGACCTTTCCCTGATATCGACGCCTTCGTGCGCCCGATGATAGGTTACATCCCCACCCGGCCCTGAAGACACCCTCAACCATCAGCAACTTCCCCCGGAACCCCACGTCAGAACATTGGATTCGGGGCTCGCCCCACTCCGCGCGTCGATCTCCTGCGTGGGGATCGCGGCCCGGTGACATGCGGGTTAGTGGCCGCCCGAACCGGCCGGGATACGGCAACTCCATGATTTTTTGAGAGAAAGTCCCTAGCCGACCGCCAGCGTCCGTTGCATTCTCCTCCCAAGCGTCGCTCGCGGGAGCCAGGTCCCCAGGACAGGGGATGTCACCGCACCGAGCCGGGAAATTATGATCATACCCGGCATAAATTACGGAACCTTCGGTGCTTTCCGAGCCACTTCCGTAGCGACGTAGCGCCATGCCAAATGGCACTCGACGAACGTCATTCTGTTCGGGGCTCGGTGGAACCCCGTATTGCTGCAGCGCCATCGAGGCTCGCTCATGCTGAGAGAATATGGTCGTCAACTGGTCCGGGTCTGGATGAGCCTGGACGTCGTCCTATCGGCCGCGATCTTCGTCGGTCTCCTGCTTCACCCCGGCCTCCGCCGCGCCGAGCTGAGCGCGCTTCCCGTTGTCAACCTCGTCGCCCTCGGCCTGCTGGTCAGCCTGGGGTGGCCGCTGCTGCTGAATCGCGCGGGCGTCTATCGCTGGAGTCGCCGGCAGGGCATGAGCGCGCTGATCGCGCGACTCGCCTTCGCCAACGGCATCGGCGCCCTGGTGCTCTCGACCGCGGCCTTCGCGCTGGCGGCCCCCGTCGCGCCGATCTTCCCGATGCTGCTCGCGGTCGTCATGTTCACGGTCCAGGCGGGCATCCGCATTCCGATCTTCTTCCTGCTGCGGAGCATCCGGCGCCGGGGCCGGAACTTCCGCAACGTGCTCATCATCGGCGCGGGTCCGCGAGCCCGTGAGGCGAAGACGACCATCGAGAACCACCCGGAATGGGGCCTGCGCATCATCGGCTACGTGGACGACGGCGAGAGCAACTTCGTGCCCTCCGTGCCCGAGGACCAGATCCACAAGCTCGTCGACCTTCCCATGCTCCTGCGCAACGAGACCATCGACGAGACCCTCGTCGCGTGCCCACGCCGCATGCTCGATTCTCTCGAGCGGGTGGTGCACGAGTGCTCGTTGATCGGCATCCCGGTGACGCTCCTTACCGACCTCTTCGGCCAGGAGCTGCCGCCGCCGCGGGCCGGAAACTTCGATCGTCGCGGCACCCTGAGCTTCGCGCCGGTCCACCACGACGAGTTCGCGCTGGCGATGAAGCGGGGACTCGACATCGTCGGCGCCTCGGTCGGACTGGCGCTCTCGCTGCCGGTGATGGCGGCCGCGGCCGTGGCCATCAAGCTCACGTCGCGGGGGCCCGTGCTCTTCTTCCAGGTTCGCTGCGGGGTCAACGGCCATCGCTTCATGATGCCCAAGCTCCGGACCATGTGCGTCGACGCCGAGGC
Source organism: uncultured delta proteobacterium (assembly GCA_963822965.1). Lineage (GTDB taxonomy): Bacteria > Myxococcota_A > UBA9160 > UBA9160 > UBA4427 > JAJDAN01. Next base: position 973,676 of record CAWGJT010000010.1, on the reverse strand, counting down.
GATCCAGGCGCAGTTCGCCCACCTGAACGAGATGGACGGCCCGGTCTTCAAGATTCGCGACGACCCGCGCGTGACCCCCATCGGCCGCTTCCTTCGCAAGTGGAGCCTCGACGAGCTGCCGCAGCTCTGGTCCGTGCTGAAGGGCGACATGAGCCTGGTCGGGCCGCGCCCGCCCATCCCGGCCGAGGTCGTGCAGTACCAGGGGAGCGAGCGGCGTCGTCTCTCGATGCGCCCGGGGCTCACGTGCCTCTGGCAGGTGAGCGGTCGCAACGACGTGCAGTTCGACGAGTGGATGCGTCTCGACCTCGAGTACATCGACAGCTGGTCGATGTCCCAGGATCTGCGGATCCTGCTGCGCACCGTGCCGCAGGTGCTCTTCGCCCGGGGCAGCTCCTAGCTGACGAATCCGCAGGGTTCGTTTGCGGGCGCCGACCCATCCTGGGTCGGCCTGCCAGCCCCCGCGGCAAGCGAATCGAGAGGGCGGGCTAGAGTCCCCGGGAGATCAGGAGCGCCCCCGAGCCGGCGGACAGGACCTGCTGGAACGGGAAGAGCAGCGTCTGCAGGGCGAAGCCCACCCGGGCGATGGCGTTGGGCGGAACCACGACGATGTCGCCGTCCTGCAGCATGAAGTTGGTGCTCTGGTCGCCGTACTCGATGTCGCGCAAGTTGACGCGCAGGATGCGGGTCTCCTGGGGCAGGCTCCGGATGACGCGCACGCGACCCTTCGAGGCGAAGAGGTTCGTGCCGCCGGCGGTTCCGATGGCCTCCGCCAGGCGCGTCTCGCGATTCAACACGACGCTTCCCGGGGAGTTGACCTGACCGAAGATCGTGATCGTCGTACTCCGCGCCGCGGTCACCGAGACGGTCACCACCGCGTCCCGCTTGAAGCGAGAGATCTTCTCGCGGATGGCGTCGGCCAGCTCTTCGGTGGTCTTCCCGGACGCCAGCACGTCTCCGATCAGATCCACGGAGATGCGTCCGTCCGGGCGCACGACGACGTCTCGCTCGATCACCGGCTCGGGAAGGATGCTGACGAGGAGCTCGTCGGGAGCGCCCACTCGGTACGTCGGCGGCGGAATCGCCGCGGGCGGCGGAACCGGCCTCGCGATGCAAGCGGTCAGGAAGAGCGCCGGAAGTGCGAGCAGCAGTCCGGCCGGCACGCCACGGAGGGTCAGACCAGCGGGCACGCCACGGAGGCTGTAGTGCATTTCGTTTCCCCCAAAAAACGAGCTGCAGGGCCCACGCGGCCGGTGCCGGCGTCGAGCCGCCTCGCAAGCTAACCGAGATCGGCGTTCGGCGCTCCGCGGCGCGCTAGCAAGCACCGCTCTCCGGCGCGCCACCGAGCAGGAAGCGAAACCGGGTGTGCCCGATCTGGATCTCGTCGCCGTGGACGAGTGTGGCGGATCGGACCCGCTTGCCGTTCACCTTGGTGCCGTTGGTCGACTGGAGGTCCTCGATCACGTACTCGCCATCCGACTCGTCGTAGAGCACCATCGTGTGCTCCCGGCTGATGCCCTCGTCGAGGAGCGTGATGTCGGTCGTCGGGTTCCGGCCGATCAGCGTCTCGTCCGAGGTGAGCTCGTAGCGCATCCCCTCGAAGTCGCCGTTCAGGATCACCAGACTGCCCGTGGCTCGCTGATCGCCCATGGTCCCCTCTCGTCGGGTCTGCGGCCGGAGCTGCGGTTCGGCCCAGTTGCCTATCGGCCCCGCTCGATCGCGGCTTGAGAGCGGGAGGCGCCCGAAAGGCCGCCTCGGACGGGTTTACAAGCGACGGTTTCGCAGGGCCGGGATCGCCTCTCGCACCCGGGCCAGCTCCGCCAGGCTGCAATCCGCGACGATCACCTCCGGCCGGTCCCCCGCCCGGGCCAGCACGAGGCCCCAGGGATCGACGATCATCGAGCGGCCGTAGCTGGCCCGGTCGGGGCTGTGCTGCCCGCACTGCGCCGGCGCCAGGACGAACGCCTGGTTCTCGATGGCGCGCGCCCGGAGCAGCACCTCCCAATGGTCGCGGCCGGTCTGGGGTGTGAAGGCGCTCGGCACGGCGAGGAACGAGGCACCGCGGCCCGCCATCTCCCGGTAGAGCTCCGGAAAGCGCACGTCGTAGCAGATCGACAGCCCGAGCCCGCCGAAGGGCGTCTCGACGACGACCACGTCGCTTCCGGGTGCAATCCGGTCCGACTCGCGGTAGCTCCCGCCACCCGTTCTGCCGAGATCCACGTCGAAGAGGTGGATCTTCCGGTAGACGCCGGCGATCGACCCGTCCGACGCGATCACCACGCTCGTGTTGTGGACGCGTGCCTCGCCCGGAATCGCCTCGGGAAACGTGCCTCCCAGGAGCCACACGCCGTGGGCGGTGGCCATCTCGCGTAGGCGTCCCACGATCTCGCCATCGAGCCCCTGGGCGCAGGGAAACGCGCTCCCTTCCCGGCGCATGAAGGCGAAGTTCTCGGGCAGGCACACGAGCTGCGCGCCGCGTCCGGCTGCCACGGCGACGAGCTCGGCGGCGCGCTTCAGGTTGCCGGCGAGGTCGTCGTCCGAGCAGACCTGGACGACGCCGATCAGCACGAGATCCGCGCTCTCAGGATCGGAACTGGGCCGGGTCGACGCCGGTCCGGCGGATCACGTCGTAGAAGTCCTTGCGGTCCTTCTTCGCCAACCGGGCAGCCCGACTGATGTTGCCGTTACAGCGCCGCAGCAGGCCCTCGACGTAGCGGGTCTCGAAGGCGCGCTTGGCCTCCTTGAAGGACGGCACCTCGTCGCCCTGGGTCGCCAGCATCAGCGCCTCGGCCGAGATCGCGCCGTCGCCGGCGAGCCGCACCGCCTGTCGGATGCGCTCGGAGAGCTCGCGCACGTTGCCCAGCCAGGGCTCCTCGAGCAGCCAACGGCGTGCGTCGATGGTGAAGCCGACGACAGAGCCACCCGCGGCGGCCGCGAACTCCGCGAGGAAGTGCGCAGCCAGGGGCAGGATGTCCTCGGAACGATCCGAGAGCGCCGCCACGCTCACGACCTCGAAGCCCACTCCTCGGTAGCCGTCGTCCGACTGGCTGTCCGTCGTGGCCAGGATGCGTGCGCGCAGCGGGACGGTCTGACCGTCGCGGGTGAAGCTCTGGTTGCGGGTCGCCTGCAGCAGTGCGCTGCGAGCGCTGCCGGCGAGCTGGTGGATGCCTTCGAGCAGCAGGCTGCCCGCGCCGGCTCGGGCGAGGGCGCCTTCGTGGCCGTCGGCCGCGGGCGACCCGGCGCCGAACAGCTCCCGCCGTTGCTGGTCCTCGCTGAGCCCGGCGAGGGACACCACCAGCAGCGGGGAAGTCGCCCGGGTGCTCCAGGTGTGGATGGCGCGCGCCAGATGCCCCCGGCCGCTGCCGGGCGGGCCCATGACCAGCACGGGCGCGCTCGAGCGCGCCGCGCGGGTGGCTTGATCCACCGTCTCCTTCATGGCCCGGCTGGCGCTCACGATGCGATCGTTGCGCCGCCGCCCACTCGGCCGGGTAGGAGAGTTGATATCCTGTATGTCCGTCATGCCGGATCGCTCCCAGGCTCGCAGTCGTCCCCTCGGACCCGTCGAGTCCATCGAACGGAAAGACGTACCAGAAGTATTTGGAATTCAGCCTGTTGTCAATCGCTGTTGCGACCTCGCAACCGCCTTGGCGGCCGGTCGCCGAACGTCACCACCCCAACCCGAGGCGACCGCGCTACAGCGTGATCCACCCGATCTTAGCCGCGCAAGGGCCAAAAGGGGAACGAAAATGGCAGACCAGCGCGTGTCCTCCCGAAGTGCGGAAACGGGCTCTCGACGGGTCCAGAGGCTGCCTGACGCCCTCGTGGACCAGATCGCGGCGGGGGAGGTCGTCGAGCGCCCGGCGTCGGTGGTGAAGGAGCTCGTCGAGAACGCCCTCGACGCGGGCGCGCAGCGGATCCGGGTGGAGGTCCGCGACGGGGGCGCCAGCTTGATCGCGGTGACGGACGACGGCCACGGCATGCCCCAGGGGGACGCACGGCTCGCCCTCGAGCGCCACGCCACCAGCAAGATCGCCGAGATCGACGATCTGCTCCGCATCGCGAGCTTCGGCTTCCGCGGCGAGGCGCTGCCCGCGATCGCCTCCGTCTCCCGGCTGCGGCTGCTGACGCGGGAGCCGGGCGCCGCCGCAGGCTGGCAGATCCGGGTCGACGGCGGCGTGATCGTCGAGGAGCGCGAGGCGGGCGGCGCGGCCGGGACCCGGATCGAGGTCGCCGACCTGTTCGCGCAGATCCCCGCTCGCCGGAAGTTCCTGAAGAAGCCCGCGACCGAGTGGGGCCACATCCGGGACTGGCTCGGCCGGCTGGCGCTGACGCTGCCCGGCGTCCACTTCGAGCTGCAGCGCGACGATCGGGCGCCCATCGTCTGGCCGGCCACGGACGACCCGCTGACCCGGGCCGCCGCGGTCCTCTCCGAAGAGGTCACCTCGGCGCTCGTGCCCGTCACCTGGGAAGGTCCCGAGGGACACATCGAAGCGTATCTCTCGAGCCCCGAGCACACGCGGACCAACGCCAGCGGGCTCCACCTGTTCGTGAACGGCGGCCGGTTCGCGACCCGGTGCTGCGCCACGCCGTGCTCGAGGCGTATCGCGACCTGCTGCCCCGCGGCCGCTTCCCGACCGCGATCCTCTTCGTCACGGTCCCCCCGGAGACGATCGACGTGAACGTGCACCCGGCGAAGTGGGAGGTGCGCTTCTCCGACCCGCGCGCCATCCATCGGCTGGTGCGCGCCTGCGTGCGCGAAGCCATGTCCGGAGCGCCGCTGGCTGGCGGGGGAGGGCGCCCCGCGCTCGAGCGACCGTGCACGAGACGGCCCGCGCCCGTACGCGGCCGCGAGCCCGGCAGCGTACGCGCCGGCGCCGCGCTCGAGCGCGCGGGGCTCGGGGCCGAGCGACTGGATCCTGGCGCGCCAGGGCGAGCTGGCGGACCGCCCGCGCCGACGAGGCGCGCCACGACCGAATCGGGCTCCGATCGCGTCGCGTTCGGCTCCCTGCGCGTCGTCGGTCAGCTGCTGGCGAGCTATCTGCTCGTCGAGGGCAAGCAGGGGCTGCTGCTCGTCGACCAGCACGCCGCCCACGAGCGGGTCCTCTACGAGCGGCTGCGGGCCGAATGGCTCGATCGCGGGGTCGCGAGCCAGCCGTCTGCTCATGCCCGAGAGCGTGGAGATCGAGCCCCTGGCCCTGGCGGCCCTGCTCGAGGACCCGCGGCGCACGACGGCGCTGGGCTTCGACGTCGAGGCCTTCGGCGAGGAGGCGGTGGTGGTGCGGGCGATCCCGGCCCTGCTCGCGGGGCGCGACCCCGCGCGCCTCGTGCGCGATCTCGCCGACGAGCTGCAGGACCCCGACCTGGGCGGCACCGCGGCCGGCTCGGAGACGCGGCTGCTGCGCGGCGGCCGATCGCATCTTCGCGACGCTGGCCTGCCACAGCGCCCGGCGCTTCGGGGACCACCTCGAGCCCGGAGAGCAGCGCGAGCCATCCTGCAGCGAGCTCGACCGGATCCCGTGGGCGCCCACCTGTCCCCACGGCCGGCCGGTGGCGGTCTCCCTCGACGTCGCCGAGATCGAGCGGCGCTTCGGGCGCCGTTGACGCGCGATGAGCGAACGACCGCCAGGCGAGATCGGGCCGCACCGCGCGACCAGAGCGACGGGTCCCGCCGGGAGCGGGCCCGTGGTGGTCGTGACCGGCCCCACCGCCGCCGGCAAGACCGCGCTCGCCATCGAGATCGCGCTGCGCTTCGCGCGGCGAGGTCGTCAACGCCGACTCGATGCAGGTCTACCGCTACATGGACATCGGCACCGCCAAGCCGAGCCTCGAGGAGCGGGCGCGGGTGCCGCACCACCTCTTCGACATCGTCGATCCGGACGCCGACTACAGCGCCGGCCGCTACGCGGCGGACGCCCGGACCGCGGCCGCCGCCGATCCACGGGCGCGGCCACGCTGGTCGTCCTGGCCGGGCGGCTCGGGGCTCTACATCCGCGCCTTCCTCGACGGCCTCGTCGTCGGACGGCGGCGCCGACCCCGGCTTGCGCGAGCGCCTCGAGCGCGAGCACGAACGCGCCGCTGGCGGCCGGCGACCCCGAGAAGCTGTACCGGCGGCTCGCGGAATGGGATCCCGAGGCGGCCGACCGCATCCATCCCAACGACCTGCGGCGCACGATCCGCGCGCTGGAGATCTGCGAGCAGTCGGGCCGCACCGCGTCCCGCGTGCGCTCGGACCACGGCTTCGAAGACCGCGCCGTACCCGCGGCTGCACCTGGCCCTCGACCCCGGACGCGAGGCTGCTGGGCGCGCGCATCGACCGGCGCTGCGAGCACATGATCGAGGCCGGCCTGCTGCGGGAGGTGCGCCGCCTGCGCGACGCGCGGCTACGGGCCGGAGCTGCGCTCGATGCAGGCCATCGGCTACCGCCACATGAACCCGGTCGTCGACGGTCTCGACACCCTCGCGAACGCCGCGCGTCGAGATGAAGAAGGACACGCGCCGGTTCGCGCGCCGGCAGCGCACCTGGCTGCGCAAGGTCGCAGGACGCGGTGTGGCTCGATCCGGCGGACGAGAAGGCCGTCCTGCGAGGCGGTCGAGGAGTTCCTCGGAGCGGCAGGCGTCGGCGGGCCGCGGCGCGAGCCGGCGATCAGTACTCGGCCGAGGTGTAGGTCACGCCGAAGCGGACGTTCCAGGTGACGATCGGGACCCAGCGCATCACGTCGTTCTCGGCCAGGGGGTTCTCCTATCTCGACATGGCGGCGCCGCGGTCCGCCGGGATCGAAGAGCGGGGCGATGTCGGTCTCGAGGGGCAGCAGGAAGATGCCCGGGATCAGCTCGAGGCGCCGGCGATCCCGCGCAGCACGGCGGCGCCGAACTGCACGCCGGTGAGCCAGATGTAGCCGGGCGCCGCATAGAAGATCTTGACCGGGCAGGTGTCGTCGACGTCGCGCAGGTTCTGGAAGGCGTGCGTCCCGCCGTCACCGGGACAGCACCACGTCGATGCGGCGCCTGGACCAGGTTGCCGACCGAGCGGCGCAGGGTCTCGGGCGAAGCCTGCGCGGAGGAGGCGGCGAGCCCGGGAGCAGGACGAGGGCCAGCACCAGCGCCCAGCGTGACCCGGCGAACGGAGCGCCCGCATCGGCGAGGCCCACGGGGCGAGTGGCGGTGCGCGAGATCGGGCCACTGCGCGTCCTCCGGGTCGGAGACGGGACGCCCGACCGCGATCAGGCTACGGGGCTGGCGCTTCGTTGTCAAGCGAAAAACCCGCGGGAAAATTCCCGCCGGCAGGAAGTTGGCGCATCTTGTTGCCGGACCACGCGGCTCGGCCCGGGCCCCTCGAGGCAGGCGAGCCGCGCGAGGCCCGCGCCTTCGGATCCGAGTGGCCCGCATCCCGGGAGGAAGCTCATCCATGTCGCCCCGCGACGCGCTCCCCATCGTGGCCATCGTCGGCCGCCCGAACGTCGGCAAGTCGCGGCTCTTCAACCGCTATGCCGGGCCAGCGGCGCGCCCTCGTCGACGACCGCCCGGGGATCACCCGGGACCGCATCGCCGAGGAGATCGAGCTCGAGGGACGTCGGTTCCTGCTGGTGGACACGGCCGGCCTGGAGCCCCATCCCGACGTGGGCCTCGAGTCCGCCGTACAGGCCCAGGCCGAGTCCGCCGTCGCGCAGGCCGACGCCATCCTGTTCGTGGTCGACGGCAAGGCGGGCCTGCTGCCCGAGGACGAGGCCATCGCCCGCACCCTGCGGCGCAGCGACAAGCCCGTGGCCCTGGCGGTCAACAAGATCGACCGGCCGGAGCATGCCGATCGGCTCGCCGAGTTCCATCGCCTCGGCTTCGAGACCGTCGCCGCCATCTCCGCGGAGCACGGCGGGGGGTGCTTCGACGTGCTGGAGGCGCTCGTCGCGCAGCTGCCCGAGCCCCGCGCCGAAGCAGGGTGGCGCGGACGGCGACGAGATCCGCATCGCCCTCGTCGGTCGGCCGAACGTCGGCAAGAGCTCGCTCACGAACCGCCTGGTCGGGGCCGAACGCGTGGTGGTGTCGGACGAGCCCGGCACCACTCGCGACCGTGTCGACGTCCGGCTGGAGCAGGGCGGGGTTCGCTATCGCCTGATGGATACGGCAGGCCTGCGCCGTCCGGGCCGCCGGGACCGGACCGCCGAGCGCGGCAGCGCGCTGATGACCGTGCGCTCGCTCGAGATGGCGGACGTGGCGGTGCTCGTCGTCGACGCCTCCGAGGGCCTGACGGACCAGGATGCGCACGTGGCCTCCGAGATCTGCGAGCGCGGCTGCGGGGTGGTCGTGCTGGCGAACAAGTGGGATCGCGTGGATCGGGACGAGCGGGAGGCGGCGCGGGTGCTGGCGCAGATCGAGCACGGGCTGCGCTTCCTTCCCCAGCCGAAGATCGTCCCGGTCTCGGCGCTCACCGGTGCGCGCATCCGGCGGGTGCTGCCGGCGGTGCGCGCCGCGGCCGAAGCTGGCCGACACCGGGTCTCGACGCCGGCGCTCAACCGCTGGCTGCAACAGGTGGTGCAGCGGCACGAGCCCGCCGCGGATCGCCACACGGGCGTGCCCGGGCCGTCCGCTTCCTGTACGCCACCCAGACGGGGGTCCGTCCGCCGACCTTCGTCCTGTTCTGCAACGAGCCCCGGGCGGTGCAGGCGTCCTATCGCCGCTTCCTCGAGAACAAGCTGCGAGAGGCCTTCGACTTCGCGGGCACCCCGATCCGCCTGCGGCTGCGCGCCCGCGCCCGGAAGGAGGGCGGGCCGAGGGCCGGTGGGCGATCGCCGGGCGGAGAGGGCGCCCCGGGTGCGCGGGAGAAGGGCACCCAGCCGAAGCCCGCCCGCAGAAAGGGTCGCCGGCGCGGACGCGGCGCCTGAATCCGAGGCCGCGAGCCCGGGCGGGCGCCTCGGCCCCTCGGCGGCGGCTGGCCGGCTCGTCTACACTGCGCGCCCCGCACGAGGCGCTCGGCGGTCCGCTCCGGAAGGGGTCCGGAGCGCAGGCGCCTCGCGTTCGCGCTTGTCGTTCAGTTGCGGCTGTCAGAGGAGCATCCCAGGCGTGGCCCGACCCCGGAAGGCGAAGCACCGCAACGAGCCCGAATCCCTGGCTCACACCCTGGACGAGATCGAGTCGTTCGGCGACCAGATCACCAACTGGATGATCGAGAACCCCCGGATCGTGCTGGGGGTGGGCGCCGTGATCCTGCTCCTGGCCGCAGGCTGGGGCGTGGTCAACGCGCAGCGGGAGAACGCCCGGGAGGAGGCCTCGGCGGCCATCGGCACCGTCCAGGCCGATTTCCGGCGCGCCATGGGCGCTTCGGCGGACGAGGTCGTCGTCCCCGAGCCCGCGAACCCCGAGACGGCCCGGAAGGTGCGCGAGGAGTACGTGGGCCGCTTCCAGGCGGTGGCGAAGGAGTACGCGGGCACGGGGGCCGGCGCCATGGCCGGGCTCGAGGTCGGAGATCTCCAGGAAGAGCTGGGGCAGCTAGACGCGTCCCTGGAGACCTGGCAGGCCACTCTCGGCGAGCTTCCCAAGGACGACACCCTGACCGCGCTGATTGCGCTCCGGATGGCGTCCGTCTACGAGGAGCAGGCCCGCTGGACCGATGCCGCGCAGGCCTACGAGCGAGCCGCCGACGTGCCGAACTTCCCGCTGCGCGAGACGGCCCGGGCCGAGGCCGCGCGCTGCTACGCCGAAGGCGGCGACACCGACCGCGCCCTCAGCGTGTTCGCGCGGGTCCAGAGCGAGGACCCCGACGTCTTCCTGCCCGAGCACCTGAGCTCGCGGCTGCTGGAGCTGCAGGCTTCGCAGCGGATGAGCCAGCCCGACTGAAGCGCGCCGCGTGCCCCAGGAGCCCAGGCCGCCGGCTGGGTACCCGGCGAGGCCGGACACGCCGTCCGGGGCCTGCGGGCCGGCCAAGGGCACTCTCGACCCGACGACGACGCACGCAGTCCGTCACCCCGGCCGGTTGGAGAAAGCGGACATTTCTACTTTGGAGAGAGCGGACACTTCTATCTGGGTACTACAATCCAATGTCCGATAAGATGGATTATGTCAAATTGGATTGAACGTGGCCCGCGTGGGGCATTGCGACGGCGCCTCACCCCGGGCGTCTACGGACGCCCCCCTCTCGGCGCGGCTCGCCCTGCTGCTGCGAGGGTTCTGAGCGCCTCTAGCGCCGCCTGGAGGCTGCCGCAGCGACGACCAGGCCAGCGCCCATCAGCAGCCCGGTCAGCGGCTCGGGGACGGCGTGGCCCGTCAGCACGATGGGCTCGGGAAGGATCACGCTGGCCGGGTCGATCGCGGATCCGTTTGCCTGGATGATGATGCCCCCCGGATCCAGGAAGATCTCCGCCGTGTCGAACTCCGCGGTCACGTGAAGCACCAGGGAGGCAATCCAGATCCCGGTTCCGGACGCCAGCGTCGAGGCCAGGGAGCCGGTCGCGTAGTCCACCTTCTCCTGCCCCTTTCCGGCCGGCGGGCTCGGCCAGGCTGGCCATGCGGCGCTGCCCGGCACGGGATAGAGGGCCGCGGCCGGCGGACCGGGCGCGTAGAGAATGTACGCGGGTCGGGCGCCCGTGGTCCCGTACGAGGCCGGCGGAGCCGCATGGACGATGGGCAGGCTGGCCGAAGCGACCGGGTCGTAGCCGAGGACGTCGTTGTGGAGGACGGACACGGAGAAGCTCTGGAGGCCCGGCTCGGCGTCCAGCAAGAGATCCAGGGTCACCGTGTCGCTCGTGGTGAACGACGACAGCGGACCGCCGCCCCGGACGTTCATTGCCACCGCCCAGGCGCCGACGGGCGGCGCACCCCCCGCCACCAGCGCGACGACCGACAGGATCCAGACCAGGAGCCTCGCAGGGAGCATTCGCATGGGAACCACCTCCTCGGAGTCGTCCCGCTCTCATTGTGCCATCCGCCAGGCGTTTCTTGTCTCCGAAATGCGTAGCCCTGGCGACCCGTCCCCTGAACGCCGTCTCCATCTACGAAATCCCCGAGAGGGAATCCTGCGGGGACCGCGGGCCCAGGGGCGGGGGTTTTCCCTTCCCGCTTTCCCCTTCCCGGCGGCTTGTGCTATAGGCCCGCCGTTCGACCCTCAGGGAACCCCAAGCAGCAACAGGAGCTCACGCCGGACTTGGCTGCGCAGCACACGCCCAGACGGCCCTCGGAGCTGACGGTCGAGGATCTGCGCACGAGCTTCGGCCGCCACGGCCAGGCGCACGTCTTCGCCCATTGGGATCGCCTCGACGACGCCGGGCGCCAGCGGCTGCTGGGCCAGCTGCGGCGCATCGAGCCCTGGCTGGACGATCTCGTCCGGGCTTATCGCGCGGCGCTGCCCGCCTCCGCGGGCCAAGGCCCCCAGAATCGCCGCAAGATCGAGCCGGCGGACGCGATCCCGCTGCCCGAGAACGGCGGCGATCCGAGGCGCGCCGAGGCCGCTCGCGAGCGCGGCGAGGCGCTGCTCGCCGACGGACGCGTCGGCATCTTCCTGGTGGCCGGGGGGCAAGGCACCCGGCTCGGCTTCCCCCATCCCAAGGGCTGCTTCCCGGTGGGTCCCGTCACCGATCGCACCCTCTTCGAGATCCAGGCCCAGAAGATCCGCGGCCTGGCGCGCCGCACCGGGGGCACCCTGCCCTGGTACATCATGACCAGCGACGCTACCGACGCCGAGACCCGTCAGGCCTTCGAGGACCACGGCTGGTTCGGGCTCGATCCCGCCGACGTCTGGATCTTCCAGCAGGACATGGTGCCGGCGTTCGACTTCGAGGGTCGGCTCATCCTCGAGGCGCCGGACCGGATCTTCGAGAGCCCCAACGGGCACGGGGGCTCGCTCACCGCCCTCGAGTCGTCGGGCGCCCTGGACGACATGGCGCAGCGGGGCATCGACATCCTCTTCTACTACCAGGTGGACAACCCGCTCGTGAAGATGGCCGACCCCGTCTACCTGGGGTTCCACGCGGAGACCGGTGCGGAGATGTCGTGCAAGGTGGTCCGCAAGGTCGACCCCATGGAAAAGGTGGGAGTCGTCGCGCGGGTCGACGGGCACGTGGGTGTCGTCGAGTACACCGAGCTCGCGGACGAGGAACGCTACGCGCGGGACCCGGACGGCGGGCTCCGGTTCTGGGCGGGCAGCATCGCCATCCACCTGCTGGATACCGGCTTCGTCCGCCGGGTCGCCGACGACGCCTACCGCCTGCTGCCCTTCCACCTCTCGGCCAAGGCGGTCCCGTTCGTCGACGCCGACGGCCGACCGCATGCGCCCGCGGAGCCGAACGGCTACAAGCTCGAGCGCTTCGTCTTCGACGCGCTGCGGGAGGCCTCGCAGGTCTGCGTGGTGGAGACCACCGCGACCGAGGAGTTCGCGCCGATCAAGAACGCCGAAGGGCCCGATTCCGCCGAGACGTGCCGGCGGGCTCTCACGGCCCAGTACCGCCGCTGGCTCGTCCAGCGGCGGGATCCACGTCCCGGACGACGTCGCCCGGCTGGAGATCGACCACTCGCTGATCGACGGCCCGGCGACGTCCGGAGTGCAGGATTCAAGAGCCTCGCCGAAGCAGGAAACGCAATTCGAACCGCGGGAAGGGATCGATGAGCCCCACGAAGAAAAAGAAGAAGACCACGAAGAAGGCCGCGGCCAAGAAGAAGGCGACGGGCAAGAGAAGACCGCCAAAAGAAGCCGCCGAAGAAGAAGACCGCCAAGAAGAAGGCCGCCAAGAAGAAGGCGACCGCCAAGAAGACCGCCCCGAAGAAGGCCGAGAAGAAGGCCCCGGCCCGGAAGGCGCGGCCGCCAAGGCGGCTGCCCGGCCGCCCGAGGCGGCGGCGGCCGACAAGAAGAGCGGGAAGAAGCGCGGTCAAGAAAGGCGGCAAGAAGACTGCCGGCGAGAAGGGCACCGGCGAGCGCCCCGGCCAAGCCCACGCCCAAGGGCAAGCCGGTCCCGCTCTCGGAGATCCCGCACCCGAAATACGGCTTCAAGTTCGAGTGCTTCTCCTGCGGAACGAAGTTCTACCTGATGGGAAAGCCCGAGCCGCTGTGCCCGAAGTGCGGTGCCGACCAGCGCGAGCGACCGCGTGAGGCGCCGAAGGAGACCCCGAAGCCGAAGCGACCGTCGGTGCGACCCGATGGCGCCGCTGCTCGACGACGACGACGAGCTGGCGACGGGGAAGGACGACTTCGACGGCGATCACGCCGCCGGCGAGCCGGACGCCATGTTCGACGATGCGGAGGTCGCCTCGGCGGTGGACGACGGGGAGGTGGACAGCGCGCTCGACCGGACTCGGCACCGATCGGACGACGACTGAACGGACGCGCGCGCGCGGACCCGGACTGACCCGGCCGCATCGCGAGGCCCGGCCGAGAATGCGGAACACTTCGTTCCAGCCGCTCAGCAGCGGCGATGCGGCCGAGGATCTGGCGTGCCCCCGTCGCCGGCCTCGTCGCTTCTGCTCGGCCTCGATCGCCGCGAGATCCGCCTCGATCTGGGCGACCTCCCCCGCCTGGGTCCGGGCCCGGCGGGCCGCCTTCTGCACGCGCTCGAACTCCTGGACCTGCTCTGCCAAGTGGTAGCGCTCCCGCGTCTTCACGCGACCCGCGCCGTGCCGGGCCTCGGCGGCGCGCAGCTCCATGCGGTATCCCTCGGCGAGCTTGTCGAGGTCCTGGGTCTGGTACTTCGCGTAGGGCCGCTGCTTCTTCTCTTCCTGCTGGTCGATCCTGGTGTTGCGGACGTAGTTGAGCCCCAGGCCGAAGGCGATGACGAGCAGCAACGCCAGAGCCACCAGGATGGTGTTGCCGCGCTGGCGGCGGCCCCGCGCGGCGGGTGCGATCCCGGGCATGCCGAATCTCCTCGGGTGCGGATTCTCCCCTCTCATCGGCAATCGTCGCCGAGACTCGAGCCCCACCCCGGGAGAGGCCCTGGGATCCCCGTCCGGCCGGCGGGTACCTGGTCTCGCGCTCAGTAGAGCAGCCGGTAGGCCTGGAGGCTGCGCAGCACGCGCTTCACGTAGCTGCGGGTCTGCTCGTAGGGGATGGCCTCGACCCAGACGTCGTCCTCCACGTCGGGACGGTCGTGCAGCCAGCGGGAGACCACCTCGGGCCCGGCGTTGTAGCTGGCGATGGCCGCCGAGAGCCGCCCGTCGAACTGGTCCGACAGCTCGCCCAGGTAGTAGGAGCCCAGGCGGATGTTCACGCGCGGCTCGAAGAGGTCGTCCGCGGTGAAGTTCGGGTGGCCCACCGCCTGGGCCAGACGCGCCCCGGTCGGCTCCATGATCTGGAGCAGGCCCCGCGCACCGACGGGAGAGACCACCTCGGGGCGGAAGCCGCTCTCCTCGCGCATGATCGAGAAGACCAGCGCGGGGTCGACGCTGCCAGGCGCGGCCGTCGCCTGCTCGACGAGGTCCAGGAAGGCGGCCGGAAAGGCGTGCCACCACAGCTCCTCGAAGGTCGGGGACGGTCCCCGGGCCAGCGTCACGGGATACGGGTCGATCATCAGCCGCTGGGCGCCCTGGAAGCTGCCGGCGCTGCGGAAGAGCTCCGCGAGCGCCAGCCGATCCGCCAGGCTGCCCGCACGCCGCGCGGCCCGGGACAGCTCCTCGAGGGCGTCGTCGACGAAGCCCGCCTCCAGCAGGATGCGCACCCGTGCGATCTGATCGTCGGCGAGCTGGAGCTTGCCCGGCACGGGAACCTCCGAAGGCGGCGGCGGCGCGTCCACGCGCGTGCGCACCTCTTCGGGCAGCCGCATGCGTGCGCGCCAGCCGTAGTAGGTGAGCGGAAACTCCTGCGCGATGGCTTCGTACTCGCTCAGCGCGTGCTGGACCGCGGTCGAGTCCGGTCCTTCGCGGCCCAGCTGCTCGAGGGCTCGCGCACGCCAGTAGCGAGAGCGGAGCCGGCCGATCGGATCGCGCTGGTCCTCGCGCAGCAGCTGCTCGATCGCCTGGATGGCCTCCGCGTAGCGCCCTTCTTCGAACGCACCCCACCCCAGGCGCCAGAGGGCCGCGTGACGCACGGCCGTGCGCTCCGCGCGCCTGCACGAGGCTCTCGAGGTAGCTGCGTGCGCGCTCGGTCTGTCCCCGCCCCTCGAGCAGCAACGCCGCGAGGAAGCGGGCGCGCAGGGCGTTCGAGCCCCGGCGCTGGCTGCCGAGCTCTTCGAAGTGTGCGATGGCCTCGGGGACCCGATGGGCCCGCGCCAGGGAGCGGGCATACCAGATCGGCACGTCGTTGGTCTGCGGCAAGGCGCCGAACGCCTCGACGGCGGCGGGATAGCTGCGCATGCGGAACAGCGTCTGGGCGCGCCGCCGCAGGGCGCGGGCTCGCTGGGACTGCGAGAGCCCACGCTCGAGGGCCCGGTCGTAGGCCTCGAGCGCCTCGGGATTGCGGCGCGCGCGGTACAGGCTGTCCGCGCGGCGGCTCCAGTCCATGGCGGTCCGCAGCGGCACGCCCCGGCTGGCCTCGAGCTCTGCGAGTCGCGCGTCCGCGGCCCGTGCCTCCTCGCTGAGCGGATAGCGGTGCCAGACGGCCCGGAGGGTCTGGATGGCAGCCGGCTCGTCGCCGCTTCGCTCCTGGGATCTCGCGGTCGAGAGCAGCAGGCGGGCGCGCAGGTCGCCGTCGCGGCTCTCGTCGAGGGCGACGCGCCAGATCCGCCGCGCGGCCTCCTCGTCCTGGAGACCGGCCTTGGCGTCGCCCTGCACCGCCAGCAGCTCGTCGCGGATGGGGCGAATCGGGATGGCTCGCCAGTGCGGTCTCGACCACGCCGTCGGCGTCCTGCGGCCGCTCGAGCTCGAGCACCACCCGGGCGCGCATCCAGTCCGCGTAGTCGCCGATCACCGGATGCCGCAGCGACACCTCGGAGAGCAGCCACTCGGCGCGCAGGCGATCGCCCGCGCTTCCAGGCGTCGGCGGCCGCCGCCAGGGCCGGTCCGGCACGCTCCAGGAGCTTCTGCGCCTCCAGCCAGCCGCTGCTGCCCTCGGGCGGCCCCAGGCGAGCCGCCTGCCCGTCGGTCGCCGGCCATGCGACGAGCTGCAGGCACAGCGCTAGAGCGACGCAGGGCACCCCCCAGCGTGCGCCCGGGCGTACGCGATCGGGGCAGCGGTCACCCCGTCCGACCGAGACTCGCGGGTCGATGCGCTGCACTCCTCTCCCGGCTCTTGCGGGCTTCGGGGGACCAGATGATCGGGTCCCGCGAAGCCTGAGGCGTCCCAGCAGTTTGTACGAGCGGGCTCCCGTCTCCAAATCGCGACGTCCTCGACGGCTTCGGCGCCCGGGCGGTTTGTTCCCCCTCGGGCCCTCCGGTAGGGTTCCCGCGCTTTGCGCACAGCTCTCTCCATCGCCCGCTCGCGGCGCCACTTGAGCGCGGCCCTTGCCCACCCGTGGCTCCCCCTGGTCGTCGCCTGCCTCTGCTCGACGATCGCGGGCTGCGATCGACCTGCGCCCCCTTCCGCCGACGCCCCGCCCGCCCCGGTCGCAGCGCCTCCGCCCCCGACGTTCCGCGCCTTGTGGGTGCTGTGCGAAGGCTCGGCGCAGACCCTCGACGAGCCCGGGCGCATCGACGCCCTCGTCACCCACGCCCGCGAGGTCGGTGCGACCGACCTGTTCGTCCAGGTCTATCGCAGCGGGCGCGCCTGGTACGACGCGAGCCTGGCGGACGCGACCCCCTACCGCGCCATCGTCGAGCGCACGGGCGGGGATCCCCTGCGTCGCATGCTCGACGCCGCCCACGCCGCCGGCCTGCGCGTGCACGCCTGGGTGAACGTGCTGTCGCTCAACCAGAACCGCGAGGCGCCGATCGTGCGCGACCTGGGCGACGAGGCGGTGCTGGTCGATCGCCGTGGCCGCTCGCTGCTCGACTATCCCGGCGGCGAGCTTCCGAGCCCGGACCGCGCCTGGTACCGCATGGGAACCCCGGGCCTGTACCTCGATCCGGCGGCGCCGGGGGTCCGCGAGCGGCTGGTGGCCACCTTCGTCGAGCTGGTCGACCGCTACCCCGATCTCGACGGGCTCCACCTCGACTACATCCGCTACCCCGGCGTCCTGCCCTTCGCGCCGGGCTCCCGCTTCGGCGTCGGGCTCGACTTCGGCTACGGCCAGGCCAGCCGCAATCGCTTCCGGGCGGAGACGGGACTGAACGGACCCTACGGGAATCCCGCGGACCCGAACACGAGCCCGCTCACCCACGAGAACGCCTGGGACGACTGGCGGCGCGACCAGGTGACCGCGCTGGTGCGCGAGATCCGACGCGCCGTGCTCGCGAACCACGCCGACCTGCTCGTCTCGGCCGCGGTCATCGCCTATGCGGACCGCGCCTACCTGAGCCTGGCCCAGGACTGGCGCGGCTGGATCGAGGACGGGCTCCTCGACTTCGCGGTGCCCATGATCTACACGCTCGACGACCGTCTCTTCCGCTACCAGGTGGAGTCGTTCGCCGCCCTGCCCCAGCATGCGCGGATCTGGATGGGCACGGGCACCTGGCTCTTCGCCCGCAACCCCCGACGCGCCCTGGCCCAGCTCGAGACGATTCGCGCCGCGGGGAGTGCCGGCGAGGCCCTCTTCTCCTACGACGCCCTGCTGGAGACGCCGGCCCTGCTGGCCGCGCTGCGCGCGGACGCCCCCCGGACGCCGGCCGCACCCGCTGCTCCCGACCCGGGCGCTGGCGGAGCGAGCCCGTGAGCGAGCTCGACCTCGACCGCTACGACTTCGCGCTTCCCCCGGACCGCATCGCGCAGGCGCCGCTGCCCCGCCGCGACGACTCGAAGCTGCTGTGTCTCGATCGGAAGAGCGGCGCCGTGCGGCACGACTCGATTCGCGCCCTGCCCCGCCTGCTCCGCCCCGACGACCTGCTGGTGGTGAACGCGACGCGCGTGCTGCCGGCGAAGCTCGTCGGCCGGCGCGAGAGCGGGGGCGCGGCCGAGGCGCTGCTGCTCGCCCCGGCACCCGACGCGGCGCGCGAGGCATCCACCCGCTACCGCGCCTTCCTGAAGATCTCGGGCCGGCTGCGCCCGGGCATCAAGCTCGTGTTCCACGACGAGCCCGGGACCGGCTCGGTCGAGAGCGAGATCGTCGAGCTGTGCGACGACGGGGAGGTGCTGCTCGCCTTCCCGCCCGGCGCGGATCCCTACCGCGTGGGTCGCCCGCCGCTGCCGCCCTACATCGAGCGTCGGGGCGAGGCGCAGGCCCCCGAAGCCCTCGACCGCGAGCGCTACCAGACCGTCTTTGCCCGGGTGCCGGGCGCCGTCGCGGCGCCCACCGCCGGCCTGCACCTCGGCGAATCGCTGCTGGCGGCGATCGAGCGCACCGGTGTCCGCCGAGCCGAGGTGGTGCTCCACGTGGGCGCCGGCACCTTCAAGCCGCTCCGGGACGAGCAGCTGCAGACCGGTCGCCTCCACGCCGAGCGCTTCGAGCTGCCCGCGAGACCGCACGGGCCATCGACGAGACCCGGCAGCGTGGCGGCCGGGTGGTGGCCGTCGGCACCACGACGACGCGCGTGCTCGAGGCCCGGGCGCGGGAGGCGGGGCGCGTCGAGCCGGGGGAAGGCGAGACCCGCCTCTTCCTGCGGCCGGGGGGCCGCTTCCGCGTGGTGGACGCGCTGCTCACGAACTTCCACCTGCCGCGCTCGTCGCTGCTCCTGCTCGTCGCCGCCTTCGCGGGGCGCGACTCCGTGCTCGCCGCCTATCGCGAGGCCGTCGACCGGGGCTATCGCTTCTTCTCCTACGGCGACGCCATGTGGATCGCGTGAGCGACATGTCGGCGGAGACACGCGAGACCCCCGAGGCACCGACGACCTTCCGGCTCGAGGCGCGGGACGGCGCCGCCCGGGCGGGCCGACTCGTGACGCCCCACGGCAGCGTCGCGACCCCCACCTTCATGTGCGTCGCGACCTACGGCGCGGTCCGCGGCGTCGACCCCGACGACCTCGCCGGCATCGGCGCCCAGATCCTGCTCGCCAACACCTACCACCTGCACGAGCGCCCCGGCGAGGACATCGTCCGCAGTCAGGGCGGCCTGCACGGGTTCACCGGCTGGCGGGGTCCCTGGCTGACCGACAGCGGCGGCTACCAGGTGAGCTCCCTGGCCGACCGGGTGGAGATCGCCGAGGAGGGCGTCACGTTCTCGTCGCCCCTCGACGGACGCCGGCGGCTGCTCACCCCCGAGAGCGTGGTCGCCATCCAGGAGGCCCTCGGCTCGGACATCGCCATGGTGCTCGACGAGTGTCACGTCCCGGTGTCGTCCAGCCGAGGCCGAACGCGACGCGACGCGCCGGCGCATCGAGGTGGCGACGGATCGCTCCCTGCGCTGGGCGGAGCGCGCGCAGCCGGGCCCGGCGCCGGCGCGCGGACCGCCCTCTTCGGCATCGTGCAGGGCGGCGTGGACGCGGGCCTGCGGCGCCGGTCCGCACGCGGAGACCGTTGCCATCGGGTTCGACGGCTACGCCCACGGCGGACTCGGCCTGGGGGAGGAGCGCGCGCCAGCGAGCCGACATGGTGGAGGCCGCGAACGAGGAGATCCCGGCCGACGCCCCGCGCTACCTGATGGGGCTGGGAAGGCCCGTCGACCTGCTGGACGGCGTCGCGGCGGGGGTCGACCTGTTCGACTGCGTCGTCCCGACGCGCAACGGTCGCCATGGGGTGCTCTTCACCCGCAGCGGGCGGGTTCACATCAAGAACGCACGCTACAAGGACGACCCCCGCCCGCCCGAGGAGGGATGCGACTGCCCCACCTGCAGCGCGTCACTCGCGCGCGTACCTGCGCCACCTGCTCCACATCGACGAGACGCTCGGCGCCCGGCTCGCCACGCTGCACAACCTGCGCTTCTACCTGCGGCTGCTCGAGGAGGCCCGGCGGGCCGTGGAGGCGGGATCGCTGGCGGCGCTTCGCCGCGAGCTCGAGGCCAGCGAGGGCCGGCGCGCCGACTGAAGGCCGGGATCCCTGCCTCAAGCCGGATTCGCACGCGACCGATGTGCACCGCGATGGCAGAAGCTCCCCCTCGACGCGCCGCAAGCGCCCTCCCCGGCCGGGAACGCACCCCGATCCGAAGCGGCGTCCGCCGGCTCCGGGCTCTCGCGCATCCGCCTGGAGTCCGCGATCGGGGGAGCGGTGGGCGTCGCCCTCGGCGGCGTCGCCATGGCCCTGGGGCGACACTGGACGGGCGGCTGGGTGGTGCCCGCGCTCGCGGTGGCGGGGGTCGCCGCCGCTCAGCGGATTCGTCACCGCCCAGCGCGTCTCGCGCACGCTCGCCTTCCTGGACGAGCTGACGCGCGCGGCCCGACAGCTGGACGCGGGATCCCAGCTGCGTCGCGATCGACGCCGAGCGGCTCGGTGGCTTCCGGGTCGATCGGCGAGAGCTTCAACGGAATCTTCGACGCCCTGGGCGTCGTGGCGCATCGGGTGCTCGCCATCGTCAGCCGGGTGCAGGACCTGCCCGAGCGCATCACCGGGGCCCTGGCGGAGATCGACCGCAGCGCCGAGGACCAGGAGGAGGCCGTCGAGGAGTCCGCCTCGCTGATGGCCAACATCAACAGCTCGATCCGCAACATCAACGAGCGGGTGGAGAACCTCGCGCGAGCCGCCGAGGAGAGCGCGTCGTCGATCCTCCAGATGGGAAGCTCCGTCGAGGAGGTCGGCCGCAACGCCGGCGCCCTCCAGGACGCCGTGGACAGCTCCACCTCCGCGGTCCACGAGATGAGCGCCAACATGCGCCAGGTGGCCCACAGCGCCGAGAGCGTGCAGCGGATCGCCGAGGAGACCGCGGCCTCCATGATCCAGATGGACCGCGCCGTGCGCGAGGTCGACGGTCACGTCAAGGAGGCCTCGACCCTCAGCGAGAAGGTGAGCAGCGGCGCCGAGAACGGCTCCCAGGCGGTGAGCGAGACGATCCGGGACATCGAACGCATCCACGCGCTCACCAACGACGCGCGCAAGAAGCTCGAGAAGCTGGTGGGACGCATCGGCGAGATCGCCGACATCCTGGGCGTGATCGGCGAGATCAACGACGAGACGAACCTGCTCTCGCTCAACGCCGCCATCATCGCCGCCCAGGCCGGCGAGCAGGGCAAGGCCTTCCTCGTGGTCGCCAACCACGTGAAGGTGCTCGCCCAGCGGACCGCCGCCAGCACGAAGGGGATCGAGCAGCTGCTGCACGCGGTGGAGGCGGAATCCGACAGCGCCATGACGTCGATGAGCGCCGGCATCGAGGCCATCGAGCAGGGGGTGAGCCGGTCGCGTCTCGCGGGGCGCTCGCTGGACACCATCCGCGACTCGGCAGCCGAGTCGAGCCGCCGCGTGGCGGAGATCGCCCGGGCCGCCGAGGAGCAGACGCGCACCTCGGCGATGGTGGCCCGTGCCGCCCAGGAGACCTCCAGCCAGGTGCAGCAGATCACGACCGCCATGTCCGAGCAGAGCCGGGCCAGCGAGCAGATGATGAAGAACTCCGAGGCGGCCCTGGAGCTGTGCAAGCAGGTGTACCGCTCCATCGACGAGCAGCGGGACACCGGTCGCTACATCACCCAGGCGATCGCGCAGATCACCGAGATGATCCAGGGCATCAAGGAGAACACCGGCGAGCACGCCCAGGCCAGCGACGCCGTCGGCGACGCCGTGATGCGCCTGCTCGAGAACGCCCGGAAGAGCGGCGAGCAGATTCCCCAGGTGAACGCCATGCTGACCGAGCTGCGCGACAGCGCCGCGACCATCGTCTCGGAGCTCGCGCGCTTCGAGGTGGCACCCAGCGGCTTCGCGGGAGGCGGCTCGTCCGCGCCGCCCATCGAGTGGCGCTGAGCGCAGGAGCCCCGCTCAGGCGTCCGTCTCGCGCAGGGCCTCGAGTGCCACGCCGAGACCCGCCCGGTCCGGCAGCGCGTCGCCGAGCTCCGCGGGCACGATCTGCAGCCCGGCCTCCAGCACGTCCCAGAGGTGCTCTTTGACCGCCCGCCGCACCGGGACGAAGCACAGGTCGCCCGCCGCCACGGCGATGGTGCCGAGCACCACCCGCTGGGGCGCGAGCACGAAGCCCAGATTCACGATGCCGCGGGCCAGGTAGCGGTTGAAGCGGTCCATCTCGGCGAGCGCGAAGGCGTCGCCCTCCCGGGCCGCCGGCACCACGTGCTTCGGGGTGACGTGCTCGACGCCGCCGGCCAGCTCCGCCGCGCGGCTGTCCTTCGGCGTGATCCGCTGGAGCCGCCGGCTCCAGGAGGCGCCACCCACGTAGGCCTCCAGGCATCCGCGCCGGCCGCAGCTGCACACCTCGGCGTCCTCATCCCAGCAGACCCGCATGTGACCCACCTCTCCCGCGCCGCGGCCCACGCCCCGATACAGCCGACCGCCCAGGACGAGGCCGCCGCCGACCCCGGTGGACATGGTGAGGTACACGACGTCGTCGAAGCCGCGACCGGCGCCGAAGCGCCACTCGGCGACGGCCGCCGCGTTGGCGTCGTTCTCGAGGAAGACGCGGGCTCCCAGGGCGTCCTCCAGCCACTCGGCCAGGGGCACGTCCTCCCAGCCCGCCAGGTTCGGCGGATCCAGCAGCCGTCGCCCGGTGGGATCCAGGGGCCCGGGCGCCGAGACGCCCACGGCCGCCACGTCGGACAGCGCTCCTGCGCTCTCGACCAGCTCCCGGATGTCCTTCGCCAGGGCCGCCACGTCCCGCTCGGGATCGCCCTGCCCGGCCGTGGGACGGCGCGTGTGCGTGATCACACTGCCCGATCGATCGCCGACCGACGTGGCGATCTTGGTACCGCCGATGTCGATCCCTACCAGCAGGTCGCCCATGTCGTCTCGATCCCCCGTGCCCCGCCCCGCCGGCCCGGTACCCGGGCCGGCGTCCGTCGCCCCTGCGGCGGCGCGGCGGACCGGCCTTCCCCGCGGGCGCCTCCTGGGTCGTCGGCAACCAGGGTGCCGGAAAAGCCCCCGGGCCGCGAGGGAGCGTGCCGCCCTCAGGCTTCCGGACCAGCGGCCGATAGAAAGGCAAGAGGCGACCCGCGATTGCAGCCACCGCTGCGGCTCGCGGAGGCCGCAGGAGGCACGCATGTTTCGCAACCGGCTCGTTCTGATCCTGGCCCTCGGCTTCGGCGCCGTGAGCTCGACCGCCTGCTCGTTCGGCGAGATCTACATCACCGACCCGTTGCTGCGGGAGGTGGCGCTCACGGAGCAGCAGAAGCGCTACTCGAGCCTGATCCGCTGGAGCGCCTTCAACAAGGCGGCGAAGTACGTGCAGCCCGAGGAGCGCGAAGAGTTCATGCGGGTGGCGCCGCCCCTCAAGGACTTCCGCTTCACCGACTACGACTCCGAGCCGGTCGACCTCGACGAGTCCGGCGAGTGCACCGTGCAGGTCGTCTACTACGGCTACCGCACCGACTGGCCCTTCGAGGTGGAGGTGCACGAGACCCAGCACTGGAAGCGCAACGATTTCACCAACCAGTGGCACGTCTCGCCGACCTTCAAGGGTCTCGACGAGGCGATCGGCCGGTCCGCCGCACGCTGAGACCGCGCCGGCGGCCCGGCGCGCCGCGCCAGGAGGGGCAGGTGAGCGACCCGGCAGCCACGAAGCCGATTCTCGACGACGAGGAGACCCGGCGCGAGAGCGCCCTCGAGTACACCGTCCTCGTCGTGGACGACGTCCCCTACCTGCGCGAGCTGGCCACCCTCTTCCTCGCCCGCACGGCGCGCGTGGTGACCGCGGCCGGCGGCGACGAGGGGCTCGCCGCCGCCTGGCGGGAGAAGCCCGACCTCATCCTGTGCGACGACTGCATGCCCGGCATGGACGGGGCGGCCTTGTGCCGCACGATCCGGCGGGATCCCGACCTGCAGCGCATCCCGTTCGTCATGCTCACGAGCGACCCGGGCGCGGGCGCGCGGGGTGCCGCGATCCGGGCCGGCGCGACGGACGTCCTCGCCAAGCCCCTCACCCGCCTGTCCCTGGTCGATTCGGTCACCCGCCTGCTCGGCCGGTCGCAGCTGCGAGGCCTGCCTCGGGTGGCCCTCGACGTTCCGGTCACCGTCACCGCCGGCGAGCGGGAGGTGAAGGGAACGCTCCGCAACCTCTCCCGCGGCGGCGCCTTCGTCGAGACCGACGTTCCGCTGGTCTTCGCCGACGAGCTGGGCCTGCGCTTCCGGCTGCCGGAGTCCGACGTGATGCTGGCGCCGAGCGCCGAGGTCGTCTGGTGCCGCAACCGCTTCGAGTCCCAACACGCGAGCGACGGAGCCGGGCTCCGTTTCGTCGAGATCGACAGCTCGAGCGTCCGCACCCTGGACGAGTTCATCTACGAGCGAACCGCGCCCCCGGGTGCCGAAGGAGTGTTCCAATGAAGCAGCCCCTGCTGGTCGTCTCCGCGGCCGTCGTCGCGGCGGTCCTGATCCTCGCCGTGCCCTTCGTCACGTTCGCCGGCGACGACGACGCCAAACGCGAGGAGTGGGTGCAGCGCTACCAGGAGCTGCTCACGCGCACCGCCACCCTGAAGAGCAACTACGAGTCCGCCCTGGCGGACTACAGCCGCGCCCGCAGCACGCGCGACCTGACCGGCGAAGGCAAGGCCGGCCTCGTCAAGGAGATGAATCGGTTGAAGGAAGAGCTCGCCGACGCCGAGAAGGAGCTGGCCGAGTTCCCCGACGTCGCCCGCCGCGCGGGCGCCCTGCCCGGCTGGTTCCGCGACGTGGAGCCGCCGGCTGCGGCCGCTGCCACCGAGCAGCCCGCCGCCGCGGCCCGGGGCTTCTCGAGCGGCCACTCGCGCCGGCTCTCCGACCGCTCCGCGGACGAGGAGACGCCCGCCGCCGAAGACGAGGGCACCGCGGCCGACGGCGGGAGCCGCAGCGCGTCGGGATCGTCCCACGGGCTCCCGAGTCGGCGTGATGACGAGCGGGAGCGCCGCCGGCTGTCCCACTAGACGACCGGCGACGCTCGAAGGCCCACAGGCGAATCCGCGGATCCGCTCCGGGTCCCGGAGTCGACCCCGTGAGAGTCGATCCCGTGAGAGTCGACCCCCTGAGACTCGACCCTAGTAGTCGACCTTCTCGGACACGCCGCGCTCGTTCCGCGGCGAGATGCTGACCGAGATGACCTTGTCGCCCTGCTTCGTGATCTGGACGTCCTGGGTCGCAATGCTGTCGCGGCTCCGGATGCGGTGGTTCGACGTGACGATCGGCTCGTCCGTCAGCTCACCGACCGGGAAGTTCAGCTGGTCGATGTCCCCGCGCTGGAGTCCGACGCCCAGCACCCGCGGCGCCCCCACCACCATGCCCGGCGGCGCCGCCGAGACGGCGGGCGGCGTCGGACGCAGCGCCTCGAGCCGTTCGTCCACGCGCTTCTCGTAGGGCTTTGCGTACTTCACGTGCGACTCGGTGAAGCGGTCGTAGTTCTTCAGCTTCCCGAGCTGGCGCTGCTTGGCCTTCGCCTTGTACTTCGCCGGGATCCGCTTGGCGTCGTCCGTATACGCCATCGTGCCGTCATCGGTGGTCCAGCTATAGACCGTGCCGGCCAGGGTCGGAGCAGCAACCGCAAGTCCCGCGATCGCCACCAACGCGGCGAGGATCACGGGGTCGTTCATCAGCTTCCGCATGGGAAATCGAGCCTCCTGTTCGGAGCATTGTGGTATAAAACTACAAAAAAGCTCAACTTTCCGCACAGTTGCGCATGCAACTGGCATGGATAACCCGAACGTTGACAGTCCAAACCCGGGTGCCATAATCCCGCTCCGCTCATTGCGGGGTAGAGCAGTCTGGTAGCTCGTCGGGCTCATAACCCGGAGGTCGGGGGTTCGAATCCCCCCCCCGCTACCACTTTCGCGAGAGCGAGAACAGAAACGCCCGGAGGCTACGGCTTCCGGGCGTTTCCTCTTCCTGTCCGCCTCCGATCATCCGCTCGCAGGATCGGCGAAGTGGCGCATCAGGCTTCGAACCTGAGGGTCGGGGGCTCGAAGACCTCCCGGCGTGCCACTCCGGAGAGGGTCCATTCCGGGCACATGGCCTACAGATCATTCCGCCCCGATCGAAGAAGTCCAATCGAAGTCGAAGAAGCTGATCGGCTCGGCGAGTCGTCAGCCGTCGAGGCCGTGCGCGCGGAGCCAGCGCGAGTAGATCTCGACGCACTGCACCAGCTCTTCGCGCTGCCCCATGTAGTAGTGGGACGCGCCCGCGATCTCGTGGATCTCCTTGTCGGAGTGCGGGATCGCCTCGTAGAGCCGATGGGTGTGGCCGGGCGCGCACGCGGAATCCGCCCCGTTTCCGACCCTCCGATCGGGTGGCTGAAGACGATCGCGGTCTTCGACTCGCGATCCTCGGGACGTGCCCACGTGCATCATCTTCCCGAAGTCGTACACGAACGTGAGGATGGGCTGCACGATGATGTCGATGTAGTGCTTCAGTTCGTATGGGATCGAGTAGCTCCATCAGGGCTCTACGGAATCCGCTGGTTCACGAAGAGCGCGATGCGCTCCATGGCCTCGGTCGCTTCGGGAAAGGCGTCGCAGAGCCCGATGTAGCCGTGGACCATCTCGGCCGCGACGTCGACGATCAGACTCGCGCCTTCGCGGCGGGCGCGCTCGGCGAGTCGCGTCGAGTCGTCGCTGGTCGTGTCGATCTCGCCGACCGACAGGTACATCGGGGGCAGGCCGGCGAGCGAAGCGCGGAAGGGCGAGATGCCCGGATCCTTCAGGTCGCCCGTCGGGCCGGCGTAGTCGCGAAAGCGGGCGCGGATCCACTCCGCCTCGACGAAGGGGTCGCGGCCGCGCGGATTCATCGCGGCATCGCCGGTCTGCTCCGCGTCGAGCCACGGCGTGAGGCCGACCATGCACGCTGGCAGGGGGCCGCCGGCAGCGCGCAAGGCGCACATCGCGGAGAGTGCGAGCCCGCCGCCGCAGGAGTCGCCAATGAGGGCCACGCGATCGGGGGCGATGCCTCGGTCGACGAGTGCGCGGAAGGCGCGCACCGTGTCGTCCATTGCCCGCGGGTAGGGCGCTTCGTCGGCCCAGGTCCATTGGAAGCAGACGACCTTCGCGCCGATCTTGCGCGAAAGGAACTCGCCGTACATCAGGTAGTGGTCGACCACGGTCGAGACGAAGGCGCCGCCATGGACGTGGAGGACGATGCGGTCCGAGTCGGCGTTTTCCGGCGTATAGATCCACTTCGCGTCGAGGCCATCGAGCGAGTCGGGTTCGACGATCGTACCGGGTGGCGCGGCGTTCGGGTGGATCGCATGCATCTTCTCGCGAACGACGTCGACGGGGTCGCTCGCGTCGACGTTCTGACCGGGAATCGCCGCCATGAGGGCGTCGTGTTGCTTGCTCGCCACAGCGGTGCTCCTGGGTGCTCGCGCGCGAATGGGGCCCCGGTCGGCTTCGAACAGGCTGTGCCCCGATTGCCGAATGACCGTTCGCGAGGATAGCGTTTCGCGGTCCGCTTACCGCGTCCGTCGCGGCGGGGAATTCGACCGCCAAGCGTGATTCGCCGCGGGCGCCGCGAGGCGCGCCGGGCGCTCGGGCTCAGATCGTCGCTTCGGTGACCTCGTTTCGCAGGCGTTCTCCTCCCACGAAGCGCTCGAGGTTCTCGAGGAAGAGCGCCGCGAGACGCTCACCGGCTCGCGGCGAGTAGCCTGCGTCGTGGGGCGTGAGCACGCAATTCTCGAGCGACCAGAGCGGCGAGCCCGCGGGCAGCGGCTCCTCCGCGACGACGTCGAGGGCCGCGCCCTTGATCCGATGCTCGCGGAGCGCATCGATCAACGCCGGCTCGTCCACCACACCGCCTCGTGCGACGTTGATCAGCACGGCGTCCTCGCGCATCGCCAGGAGCTCCCGAGCTCCGACCGCATGACGCGTCTCGGGATTCAGAGGCAGGCAGAGAACGACGTAGTGCGCTTCACCGAGCAGCTCGTGGAGCCGATCGGGTGGCAGGAGGAGGTCGACATTCGGGTCGGGCACGGCGCTGCGACGGGTCGCGACGACGCGCATGCCGAACGCCTTCGCCACCCGCGCCGCCGCGCTGCCGATGCCGCCCAATCCGACGATGCCGAGGGTCTTCTGCGTCAGGTCGCCCGAGACGATGATCTCCCAGGTCCGCGATGCCTGCTGTGCCTGGTGACGCGCGACGTTTCGCTCCCAGTGGAGGATGTAGGTGAAGACGTGCTGGGCGATGGGCTCGGCGTGGATCCCGGCCGCGCTCGAGACGCGGACGCCGCGGCCGAGCAGCCCGGACCAGATCGGATGATCGAGCCCGGCGCCCGGGCTCTGGACCCAGCGAAGCGCTGGATCGCCGAGAACCTTCGCGGCGGCCAGCATGCCCTCGCGGAAGAGGCTCAGGTCGACCGAGAAGAGGAGGATCTCGGCGCCGGCCGGATCGCCTCGGACGGCGGTGAGCCCCTAGTCTAGCGCCCCGGCCAATCGACCTTGCTTCGCCTGGCGAAGGCCTTTGCGCCTTCTCTCCGGTCTTCCGAGTTCATGACACGGGTCTGGACCCAATCCGTGATCTGATCGACGGCGTTGTAGTCGAGTGTCGTGCCGCGGACCATCGACTCCTTCATCCCCTGGACGGCGACCGGACTCAGCTCGCAGATCCGTTGCGCTGCCTTCTCGGCCGCGGCCATGAGCTCGTCGCGGCCCACGACCTTGTTCACGAGTCCGACCTGATACGCGCGCGCTGCATCGACGCGCTCGGCCATCAGCAGCAGCTCGGAGGCGATTGCCCAGGGCATGATTCTCGGGAACCAGGCGGCCGGGATCGTGGCGATCCCCCATTGTGGTTCGGGGAGCCAGAACGAGGTGTCGTCCGCCGCGATCCGAATGTCGGCGTCGAGCGAGATCCACATGCCGTAGCCGACGACATGACCATGCAATGCGGCGATGATCGGCTTGAACACGTTTCGGGTCTGGCTGATGTCGGGGAAGTCGCCCGTGTACTTGTACCTGCCCGGCGTGCGCTCGGTCAGGTCTGCGCCCGCGCTGAAGCACTTCCCGTTTCCCGACAGGATGGCCACACGCAGATCTACATCTTCGCTGAAGTCTTCCCAGACGGCACCGAGCTCTTCGTGCATCCGAGTGTTCATCGCGTTCAGCTTGTCGGGGCGGTTGAGCGTGACGTAGGCGATCGCGCCCTTCTTCTCGTACTCGACGGTTTCGAGGTCCATTTTGGTCCACTTCCCGACTGTTCCCGAGATGGCGCGAAGGAACGCGCAAGGTCACGGTTCTGTATCCGTTTCGACCAGCGCAGTATTGCACATTCACTTCGACACTCGCACGGGACGTATCAACCCGCCGCGAGAGCCGCGTTGCCTTTTGCAGCGCCGCCGTACACAATCGCACTCGAACGACGCGAGGGGACGGAACGGGTGGGACTCAGGAGCTGGCTCAAGCCACGATTGCAAGACCTGCTGATGCGCGGGATGAACGACCTGCGACCCGACACGGTCGGGCTCGCGAGCGGAGAGGTCCTCGAGGTGGGCTTCGGGACCGCCCTCAATCTGCGCTACTACGGTCCTGATGTGAAGACGGTGACGGGCCTCGATCCGATGGTGACCGAGGGTGTGCGGGCAGTGGACGCCCGGATTGCCGCCGCTCCGTTCCCGGTCGAGCGGGCCGAGCTGCGTGCCGACGGCGAGCTCCCCTTCGATTCTGGCCGCTTCGACACCGTGCTGACCACATGGACGCTGTGCTCGATTCCCGACGCAAGGGCTGCCCTCGACGAGATGCGTCGCGTGCTGAAGCCGGGTGGGAAGTACGTCTTCGTCGACCACGGGCGCAGCCAGGACGAGGGCACCGCGCGCTGGCAGGATCGACTGAACCCGCTGTGGCTTGCGCTCACGGGCGAGTGCAACATCAACCGCCGCATCGACGAGATCGTGCAAGACGGAGGCTTCGAACTCAGCTCGATGGACCGCTTCCTCGGCGACGGCCCGAAGGTCCTGGCATCCCTGTACCGGGGTGTCGCGGCGAAGGTCTGACGCAGGGAGCTCGGGCGCGTGTACCGCGCAGCCAGAGCGACGGTAGACCGACCCGGCCGCTATCCGCGCTTGCGCCCGCTGACTCGGACGAGGATGCCCGGGATGAACTCGTGGGCCTCCACCTCGTCAAAGCCGGCTTCGACGAAGTAGCCGATGCAGTCGCTGCGCGTGTGGGCGATTCCCGTGCTGTTGGAGAGCGTTTCGAACAGTCCCCACATCGCAGCGTCGACCGGACCCGCGCGATCGTCGTCGAGCATCTCGCCGATCAGGTGCATCTCACCACGCGGTCGGAGCGCGGCGTGGGTCCGCGAAACCACGCGTTGGATGACGTCACGCCCGTACTGAGGCAGATTGCTCGCCATCACGGCCACGTCGCAATCCTCGGGCAGCGGGTCCTGGGTGAAGTCGCCGGGCTGCGCGCTCACCCTGTCCGCGACGCCATGCTTCCGGATGTACTCCCGACACACGACCGCAACCGGAGGAAGATCGAACACCACCGCGGAGAGCCCGGCAAATTGCTGCACGGCCACGATCGAGTAGGCCCCCGACCCGCCACCCAGATCCATCATCTTCTTCCGCCCGGTGAGGTCGACTTCTCGCGCGAAGCGACGCCCGGCGCCGAAGCCGATGCTGCTCGTGGCTTCGTGGTACCGGCGGGCCTGGTCGACGGTCATGGCTTCGTAGTCGCCGAGAGGTCGCGCGGGCGAGTCGTTCCTCAGTTGGTCTGCGAGCTCTCCCCAGCGGTTCCAGTCCCGGCTGGTGAAACCCAGCCACGCCGCGGAGTAGCGGGGCTCTCCTTTCACGAGGAATCGGCTCACGTCGTCGGCGTTCCGATAGCGCCCGTGATGCCAGGTCAGCAGCCCGGTGGCGCTGCACATCGTCATCAGCCGGTCGGCATTCAGCTCGCTGATCCCCGTATGGCGAGCGAAGCCCGCTGGCGTGTCGTACCCGGCCGCGACTGCGGTGAAGAGATCCAGCTCGATCGCGGCCTTCAGGGCGGCGCTCTCGATGAACGCTCGGGCGACCTTCTGGAGACGTACCGTCGTCGGGCGACCCCCTGCCGAGTTCGCGCCTCCCATCAATCCGTCTCCTCGCCCGTCGACTCGCTCAAGAGGCGGGCGCGCTCGCTGCGGTGGAAGGCATTCCACGAGCTCTGGTTCTTCGCTGCGGGTGCATCGAACAGGAAGGAGCTCGAGCCGTTGCCGACGCCGCCATCGACGAAGAGCTCGGCGCCGGTGATGTAGGCCGCCATGTCGCTCAGCAGGAAGACGACCGCGGCGGAAACCTCTGCGGCGGTACCGTGGCGCTTCAGCGGGACCCTGCTGGAGATCCTTCGCAGGCCCTCCCAGGCGGCCTCGGGATAGCGATCGAGGCCCGTGGTATCGATGAACCCCGGGATGACGGAGTTGACCCTCACGCCCGCGTGAGCCCACTCGCTGGCAGACGTCATGACGAGGTTGGCGAGACCCGCGCGGGCCGCGCCGTTGTGCCCCATTCCGGGCATGCCGCGCCTGTAGTCCGCGCCGATGTGAACGATGGCGCCGCCATGCTCGGCCATGCTCTGTCGATAGACCTCCCGAGACAAGAGGAAGTAGCTCGTCATGTTGTTCTCAATGACCGCATTCCAGCCATTGAGGCTGAGGTCCTCCAGGCGCTTGGGGAACTGTCCGCCAGCAGCGCCCACCAACCCGTCCAACGGACCACTGGACTCGATCGCGGCGGCCACCAGATCGACCACGGCTTGCTCGTCGCGAAGCTCCGCAGTCAGGCAGCTCACGACCTGTCCACCATCCTCGGTGATCTCGTCGCGCGTGCGCTCCAGCTTGTCGAGCGAGCGACCGGCAAGCACGAGCCTCGCTCCGAGAGACGCGAGCTCGTGCGCGATACAGCGGCCGAGCCCGCCACCTCCGCCTGCAACCAGGACGACCCGATCCGCAAAGAGTCCGGGACGAAATCCCGACGCGTACGGCAATGCCTCTCCTCCAAGCGCAGCCCATCGCCCCGATCGGCGGTTTGGACAAGCCATCCGGGCCCCGAACGGATCGCGGGCTCGATACTCTGTCGACGGCCTTCCTCAGCAGGTCAACCGATTGCTGCGAGCAGCTCCTCGAGGAGCCCATCGACGACCTCGACATTCGAGTATCCCATGTCCGCCAACGTCTTCGCGGCGAGGACGGCTCTGCCTCCGCTCTTGCAGTGAATCAGGATGGGATGATCCGCAGCCGTGCAGACCTCGGCGATCTTGAACTCCAGAAAGCCCCGTGGAATATTGATGGCGGACGGAACCGATGC
Organism: uncultured delta proteobacterium; assembly: GCA_963822965.1. Taxonomy (GTDB): domain Bacteria; phylum Myxococcota_A; class UBA9160; order UBA9160; family UBA4427; genus JAJDAN01. The sequence continues at coordinate 941,489 of CAWGJT010000010.1, read as the reverse complement.
GCCCTGGAACTCGGCTGGCTCGCGGACGTCGATGATCACGAGATCGGCCGCGGCGGCGATTCGGCCCGCCGCTTCCTCGATGCTGCATGTGGAGACAGTCTTCTTGTGCGCTTCGATCAGCTCGATGAACGAAGTCGGCAAAGCGGCTCTCCTTGAATGGGGTGCGGCATCGATCGTACACGATTTCCGTCGGTCGGTTCCCTGGCATGGGACCGCGAAGGCGCGATAGACTGATTGTGTCGAGGCCGAGGAGACGATCTTTCGCTGGCGCTTGGAGATGGAGCCGGTGCCGGCACCGGCCTGCGGCCGCAGTGCCTGGTGACCACGGGATGGGCAAGCCAAGGAGAGACCATGTCCGAACCGATCCGCTACGTCGACCGATTGAAGACGCACTACGAGAGCCAGGGCTTTCCGCCCTACAGCTGGACGATCAACGAAGACGCACCGCTGTGCCGCCTCGACAAGCCGCTGTCGGAGTGCCGGGTCTCGATGCTCACCTCGGGAGGTGTTTCCGCCTGCTCGGCGCCGGCCTGGAACCCTCACGCACGCAACGACTTTCGTCTCGATGCCGTCGAAGCGGAGGCGCAGAGTGATGCCTTCCAGATCCACGACGCCTACTACGATCACAGTGACGCTGACCGCGATCTCAACTGCGTATTTCCGATCGACCGGCTACGTGAGCTCGCGGCCGAGGGGATCATTGGAGCCGTCGCGCGTCGCCTGTGGAGCGGCTTCATGGGGCGCATCTACAAGCGGCGGGCGGTGATCGAAGAGCACGCGCCAGCCCTCGCGAGGGAGCTGGCCAACGACGAGGTGGATCTCTTTCTCCTCGTCCCAGCCTGACCTCTCGACCACCAGACCGTGGGTCTGGTCGCGCGCGTCGTAGAGGAGGCTGGAATTCCCACTGTCCTCGTGTCGACCGGTCGGGATCTGACGGCGCAAGTCCGGCCGCCCCGATCCGTCTTCGTGAACTTCCCAATGGGCAATCCTTTCGGCCGGCCCGGCGATGCTGTGACACAGCGCAACGTGTTGCTGGAGGCATTGCGCGCGGCGGAGCGCTGCGACGAGGCCGGACTGCTCATAGACCTGCCGCACGACTGGGGCGCGCCCTTCGGCACGATCATGGACACCGAAAGCTGACGAGGCTCTGTCTGGCGACGGCCCGAATCGTGGGGCTCGAGCCGGACCGCGCAAGCGGCATCGGGCTGCGAACCGAGGGTCGGGGGCTCGAACTCCTCCCGGCATGCCCCATCGGCCTCCTCGAGCCGCGCGCTCAGGGGTCAGGCGCCACCCTCCCCTCGCGCCTCCACTTCCCACAGAGCCACCATCTTCCTCGCCTCCTCGGGGATCGAGCGCCGCACGATCATCGCCATTGGAAGCCAGCGGAGCTTGCGCTTGTGCAGGTTGCGCCACGTCTTCGTGAGGCGCGTCTCGGCTTCACCGGTGGCTTCGATCTTCCAGTCCTCGTCCATGACGAAGAAGGCGTCGCGCTCGAGCGCTTCGGCGCTGAAGGGTGGCTTCGCGCGCATCGCGGTCCAGACGCGCAGCTTGACGAAGCCGGGCTCATCCTGGAGGACCTCGAAGAGTGAGGTGCCCGCGCCGCCCCGGCAGTAGAAGATCCGGCCGGCCTCGAGCACGCCGCAGTCACGGACACCCGGGTAGTAGTCAGCGATGCGTTCGGGCGTCATGATGAACCGCCGCACCGTCGCGGCCGGCACGCGAAGGTCGAGCGTCTCTTCGTGGACGACTTCGTCGGCCATGCCCTACCCGTCAGCCCTTGCCGCCGGGGAGGATAAGCATCATAAGGGGATGGCGTCTGCGAGCGACGACGTAGATCCCCGAGAACACGAAGGTTGGTGCCTCCCGGCCCCGTTGGACATCCTCGAGTTGGGACAACGACAACCCCCAACGAGAGGATCCCGTTCGATCGCTCGTAGCCGTGTCCGGGGATCACCACGGCCTGCTGCACACCGCCTCGATCCATGATCTCCAGCCGGGACTCGACCTCGAGGCGCTGGTAGTCTGCGGCCGTGAGCCCTCCCCCCTGGTCCACGTCACCGCCGAGCGCGCGGAAGGCGTTGCCCACGTGGTGATGCACGTCCAGGACGTCGAAGCCTCGCGTCACACCTGTGCCCTCCCCTCTCCAAAGCCCGACGTGCGCATCGACGTCATGCCAGACTCGGCCAGACGGAGCGCGGCGTCGTAACGAAACACCGCTCTCGCTCGGAGCTCGACAGCCCCGAAAAGCTCTGTTGCGCGAGCGCGACGAGCCCGCTGTACGGGCGATCGTGGGTCTGGCAGAAGTCGGAGCCCCACATCACGCGGCTCGAGCCGAAGCGACCGACGAGTGCGGTCACGAAGCGCTGCGCCTCGGAGCCCGCCGACTCGAGCACCACCGACGACACCTTGCAGAGCAGGTTCGATTCGCACGCGAGCTCGAAGAGCGGCGCGGGGTCGCCGACGTTGGGAAAGCCACAGTGGTCCAACGAGACCCGTACGTGCGGGAAGTGTCGCAGCACACGTCGCAGCTCTTCGAGCTGACTCCCGAAGATCGTGACGATCACGTGGATGCCGAGGTGGTCGGCCTCCTCCCAGAGCGGAAACGTGCTCGGATCTGCGAGCCATGACACCCCCTCGCGCGCGAGCGCGAAGAGTCGCACGCCGTGCATGCCTCGCTCCGCCGCCCAGTAGCGGAGCGTTCCCACCGCGTCTTCGGCCACGGCGTCGATGCAGCAGGCGCTGGTAAACCGGCCGCGGCTCGCCGCGGCCGAGTCGGCGGCGTACGCGTTGTCGTAGGTGTAGGCCCCGACGGCCTGGACGAGCACGGCCTTCTCGACGCCGGCCTCGTCCATGCACGCGGCCAGCTCTTCCGCGCTGTGGGGCGCCTCGAGATACCACTTGCCCGAGAGGTTGCGGGGGTTCAGCGGGTACCGCTGCTCGTCGGGAGCGACGACGTGCGTATGGCAATCGATCACTCGACCGACATGGCAGCCTCACCACGACGGATGGTGAGAAACTCCATTCCCTTTGGTCCGCAGGTGAACCCGTAGCGGTAGCCCGCGTGGATCACGATCGAGTCGTCCGCCCCGAGCGTCGCGACCTCGCCGTCGAACTCACAGCCGCCCGAAAGCACGATCATCAGCTCGTCGTGGCTGTGGCGATGCGGCGGCACCCGGAACCCGGCCGGCAGGACCGAGCGGTTCATGAAGAAGCCCCCTTCCCCGCGCGCGAGCTTCTTGCGCCGCGCGCCAGTCTTCTTCGCCTGGGCGACGAGCTCGCGAGGCGGCGCGGTTCCCGGCCGGGCGCTACGCAGGACGTCGTCCCATTCGATCTGCTGGTAGATGAGCACGGTAGGTTCGGCGGCCATCACTTCCTCCCTCGGGTGAGAGCAGCCTCCGCCTGTCGCGCAAGCTTCTCGACCTCGACGAGAGCTTCGGCGATATGACGCGCGTCGAGCCGCGAGAGCAGTGCCCCTCCACCGGCGTGCTCGAGCATCGGCTCGAGGTGCTCCCGAATCTGCGCGAGCGCCCAGGGAAGCATCGGGCCATGGGCTACCCGGTCGAAGTCGATGATCCGCTGACTCTCGCCCGACCGGTCGATGTAGTGGTAGTGCGGCTCCTGCTCGAACATGTCGAAGCGGAGATACTCGTGTTCGTCCTCGGCACCGACGACATGGAGCGACACGCCGTTGTCCTGCACCGCGGCCCCGGCGAGCGCATCCTGGATCTCGTCCATCTGCTCGCCCTCGTAGTTGGCTTCGAGCTCCGCCTCGTCGAGCAGGCGGTACTCGACGCCGATCCGGATCGCTCCGGCGTCGACATAGGTCGTGTGATCCGGATCCGGAGGGATCGGCGGAACAGTGTAGACGGTGCCCGTCATCCGGGTTCCTCCCGATGGAGTCGACGGAAAACTCGGTGCGCCGCGCCGGAGAGCAGCGCCTCGCGCGCCGAGTCGGAGAGCGGCACATCCGCCAGCCGTGCCAGCGCGTGCCTGTGTCCAACGACCGGAAAACTGGTCCCCAGCATCACCTTGCCGCACCCGGCGCCGCCGATGAATCGCAGCAGCTCGGCGGACCAGTGATGCGGCGGGAAGGCGGCCGTGCCCAGGAAGACGTTGGGGTGCTTGCCTGCCATCGCCAGCGCCTCCTCGACCCAGGGCCACCCCGTGTGCGAAAGGACGAAGTCGGCACTGTCGAAGTAGAGCGCCGGCGCATCGATCCCGATCGGGCGGCCGCAGTCGCTCGGCTCGCGTCCGCCCGACGCGCCCGCCTGCATGACGATGGGCAGCTCGAGCTCGGCGGCGAGCGCGTAGTACGGGTAGTAGTCGCGGTCGTCGAAGCGCCGGTTCCAGCTGTGCGTGTGGATCTGCAGCCCGACGAAGCTTCGGTGCGACAGCGCTTCGGCCGCGCGACGCACACCGCGGACTCCGCTCGTCGGATCGATCGTGAAGAGACCTGCGAACCGTCCCGGGTGGGCCTCCGCCCACGCGACGACGTCCTCGAACGCGGTCGTGAAGAGTGCGTAGTTGGTGGGCTCGGCACCGTCGGGAACTTCCGCGGAGGGCAGCACGAGGGTCTGGACGCCGACCTCGTCCATCCGGGCGAGCATCTCGCCGACCTCGGCGAACGAGTCGTCGTCTCGTCGGCGGATCTTGAGCGGGATGCCCTGGGCGGCGATCGCCGCTTCCCAGCGCTCGAGGCGATCCGGCGTGAAGGCGTTGCACCAGTAGTCGATCCAGCCGCTCATTCGCGTTCGTCCCTGAAGCGCTTCGGCTTGGGCGAGGTGTGCAGCTCGGTCCATCCGTCGAGGGCACCGGGCGGCGCCACCTCGACCGCGATGCGCACGCCGAGGCGCTCCTTCAGCCTCGCCTCGGCCGCGGTCGCGATGTCGGCGTACGCAGTCCCGGGGTCACGCGTCACGACGTGCACCACCATCTCGTCCCGGTTCCCTTCTCGTGTGGCTCGGACGAAATAGTCCGCCTCGAGCCGGGGGTCGTCGAGCGCGATCTCGCCGATGGCTTCGGGCCAGACGTTCACTCCACGCAGCTTGACCATGTTGTCGCTGCGGCCCGCGAAGGGGCCCATGCGGCGCAGCCAGCTCCCGCAAGCACACCGCTCGCGTGGGTAGAGCACCGAGAGGTCCTGGATGTCGTAGCGGAACTGCGGGCTTCCCGTCTTGTAGATCTCGGTGATGCAGATCGAGCCAGGCTCGCCGTCGGGGAGCGGCTCGCCGGTCTCGGGATCGACGATCTGCACGACGAACGCGTCCTCGAAGATGTGCAGCCCCTGCCGCTCCGGACACTCGACCGAGACCCACTGCACCTCGTGGAAGCCGTACGACTGGTAGTTCGGCGCCCCCCACGTCGCCTCGAGCTTCTCGCGGTCGCCGATGTTCGGCAACGCGCGGATGTCGAAGTCCTCCCTCGGGTCGAGCCCCATCTCACGCGCGACGTCGGCGAGATGCAGCAGATAGTCGCCCGTCGTGAGGATCGCCGTCGCCTGGTACTGATGAGCGAGCTCGATCTGGCGACGGCTGCTCGTCACGTTGCCGGTGCCCGTCGTGAGCACGACGCAGTTCAGCCACTTGTGAAGAGCCTCGTCGAACGCGAACGCCCCGTTGTGGGTCGAGTACGCCCAGGCGTTCAGCACGACGTCGCCGGGCCGAATGCCCTGGAGATAGAGCGCGCGCGCCATCAGGATCGCGCCCGCCTCCCGATCCCACTGCGTATAGAGCGTCGGTCGGGGCGCACCGGTGGTCGCGCCCGACATGAACACGCGCACCGGGTTCTCGAGCACACCGTCGAGCGACGCGCCCTGGTAGTCGCCCAGCGGCGGATGCGCCTCGATGCTCTTGCGGATGTCGTCGACGCGGTAGGCCGGAAAGCGCGACAGGTCGTCCAGCGAGCGCAGGTCTTCCGGCGCAATGCCGGCCTCGTCGAAGCGACGGCGGAAGAACGGCACTTCGTAGGTGTTCCGCACCCGGGCCTGCAGCCACTCGAGCTGTCGCGCCTCGATCACCTCGGGCTCGGCGAGCCAGTCGCCCTCGAAGTACTCGGGCGGCGGCTCGTGCCTCCGCATCAGCGCATCGTAGTCGATGACCTCGAACGGCCTACGAAAGCTCCCCACGGCTAGCCCGCTCCCTCCGGCGGTGAGTCGAACTTCTTCGGCATATGGGTCTCGGGAAAGCGGTAGAAGTCGACCGCGTTGTCCCAGAGAATCCTGCGCTTGCTCTCCTCCGAGAGACGCTCCTGACCGAGAAATGTCTCCACCGCGTGGGGGTACTTCGAGTCGGGGTGCGGGTAGTCGGTCTCGAACAGGATGTGCGTGTCGTCCAGCTCCTCGATCGTGTGATACACGAGGTGCTCGTCGCACTCGGTCGTCACCCAGATGTTCTGCTTGAAATACTCGATCGGCTCCTTCGTGCACTCGGGCGTCTCGAGCCAGCCCGCGAGCTCGACGTGCTCTTCGATGCGGTGCAGCCATTGCGGCACCCAGGCCGATCCCGCCTCCATGTAGCCCACGCGCAGCCGAGGGAAGCGCTCGAAGACGCCATTCACGATCATCGCGAGCATGGCCATCTGCGCCTCCATCGGATGTACGCAGGTGTGCCACTCAACGAAGCTCTCGAAGCGGTCGTTGCCGGCCGAGGTGCCCGCCAGCCCCATGAACTCGTGGGTCCCGAAGGCGACGTCGAGATCCTGGATCAGCTCCCACAGCGGGTCGTAGTAGCGATCACCGAGCGTGCGGTGCCCGAAGGGGTTGGGTCTCGCCCAGAAGCAGCGCGTCCCGAGGTGCTCGTACGCGTATCTCACCTCCTCGACGGCCCGCGTGATGTCGCCGAGTGGTACCGGGCCAGCCGCGAGCACCATTCCCCCCGACGTCTCCCGCATCTCCTCGGCCCAGCGGTTGTACGCGCGCGCCATGCCGGCCTGCAGATCCGGGTCGATGCCGTCGAGCCACATGTCGTAGCCCGGCCCGTAGAGGACCATCAGATCGACGCCCTCGACGCGTCCACTCACCGCCACGCTCGCGCCGTCGAAGCCCTTGTCCACCACCTTGCCGTACTTCTCGCGCATGGCCTCGGTGGTCCAGCGCACGGCCTCCTGCTGGCGGCCGTATAGGGTCTTGTGGTTCTGCGTGTAGCGCCCGTCGACGGTCGCCGGGCGGAAGCGGTCCATGCCCTCGAAGGGCTGCTTCCACGAGACTCGAGATTGATAGCGCTGGTCGAGGAATCGCTCCCAGAGGTTCCTGGGCTCGACCACGTGGGCGTCCGCATCGAAGACCTTGAATCCATTGCGCATCGGGCGACTTCTCCATTTCTCCGGGTGGGCAGGACTGGCCGCGTCAACTCGTCCGGGTGTCCTCGAGCCAATCCGGCAGGGCGATCGGGGGGTTGGGGAGCTTCTTCGCCCCCTTCTCCGCAAGCAGCTTCTCGAAGCCCTCGGGATCTGCCGCCCACGAGCGCGGATCGCCCATCATGACCTCGAAGAGCTCGACACCCTCGGGCCCCGCGATGAAGGGGCCGAAAGCGGCGCCATGCTCGAGGGTGATGTGCATGCCCTTCGTGCACTTCACGTCACCGCACATCATCTCGCCCTCGAGCACGAAGAGGATGTGATCGCTGTTGTGACCGTGCTTGTGGACCATCATGCCGGGATCCCACTTCGCATACAAGCAGAGGAAATTCGGTGTGAACTCGAGCCACTTCTCCCGAATCGACACGCGTTGGTCGCCGTGCTGCTGCGCCCGAACCTCCTGCCACTTCTCGTCGTCGGCGTGTCGAAACCGAACCCCGGGCGTCTTCTCTTCGTCTTTGGCCATGGCGATCCTCAGACGGGCTTGTCGCCCGCCAGTGTGACGCGGTGCATGACGCGCCGCTGGTTGTAATCGGGAACCGCGTAGTGCTGAACCGTGCGATTGTCCCAGAACGCGATCGAGTTCGTGGCCCACGCGAAGCGGCACTGATACTCGGGCGAACGGACGTGATCGTTCAGGAAGGGCAGGATGAGGTCGTTCTCGCGCTCGGTCAGCCCGACGATGTGCGTGGTCGAGTTGCCGTTCACGAAGAGCGCCTTGCGCCTGGTGACCGGATGCGTTCGAACCACCGGGTGCTCGACCGGGGGCCACTGCGCGCGCGCCTTCTCGAGCCGCGCCTCGTCGAAGATGCCCGCGCGCAACGCCCGCCGCATCGGCTTCGTGATGTCGTGCACCGCACGCAGGCCGGCGACGAAGGCGCGCATCGAGGCGGAGAGCCCTTCGTAGGCGGCAACCGCATTGGCGAAGCACGTATCGCCACCAACCGGCGGCAGCTGCACCGCCTTGAGGATCGAGCCGAGCGGAGGCTCCGCCATGAACGTGTTGTCGCTGTGCCAGTTGTCCGCGCCTTGCCCTCGCGGATCCACCTGGTCGAGGACCATCACCTCCGGTCGCATCCCGCTGTTGGGCGCCATCGGAGGGATGTCTATCGTTCCGAACTGCTCGGCAAATGCGACCTGCTGATCCGGCGTGACGTCTTGATCGCGAAAAAAGAGCACGCCGTGCTCGAGCAGCGCCCGCTCGATCGCGTCGCGATCGTCCGCACAGAGCGGTGCCCGCAGGTCGACGCCGGTGATCGTCGCGCCGATCGTCGCAGTCACGGGCTGGACGTGAACGCTCACCCGATTACCTCCGCGCCGAACCGCGCGATCGAATCGAGGTACTCGGCCCGGCTCCGGCCGGGCACGCCGACGGAGACCCACGTGACGCCGACGGCCTCGAGCGCCTCGATCTGCTCGCGCAGCGCGACGGGATCGAGGGGCGCCTGGGCGTTCATCTGCGAGCCGAAGGGGACGAAGTTCACGTCGAGCGGCTCGTTGCGGCCGATGCTCGCCGCATGCTCCTTCAGGTACGCGATGCGCTGGCCCAGCTCCTCGATCGTCTCGATCGAGGCGGTGCGGGCACGGCCGGCGAAGCGGCTCGCGATCGGGAACGGGCTCCATCCCTGCGCGTGCTCCGCCACCCTGCGCATGGCCATCCTGGTGTTGCCGCCCACCCAGATCGGCGGATGCGGGCTCTGCAGCGGCCTCGGGAGCATGGTGTTGCCGGCGACGTGGAAGCGGCTCCCGTCGATCTTCGTCGACTCGCCGCGCCAGGCCTGCTTCATCGCAACGAGCGCCTCGTCGGTGAGCGCATTGCGATCTTCGAAGCTCGCGCCGAGCGCGTCGTACTCGCCCCTCAGGTAGCCGGCGGCCACGCCCATGATGACGCGGCCACCCGATACGACGTCGAGGCTCGCGATGGCCTTCGCGGTCATGAACGGGTTGCGATAGGGCAGCACCAGGATGTTCGTGTGCAGTCGAAGCCGCTTGGTCGCCGCGGCCGCGGCCGTGAGCGAGACGAAAGGATCGAGGCTGTGATGCCCTCCGGTCGCGAGCCAATCGTCGGCGGGAAACGGGTGTTCGGTCACGAAGCAGGCGTCGAAGCCGGCTGCCTCGGTCGCAGCGGCCATCTCGGTGATGGCCGCCAGCCCCGTGAACTCGTCCCCGCGCTCGACGCGATCGGTCGGCAGCTGCACCGAGAACTTCACGCCGGGACCTCGAGCCCGTAGAGCTTCGCCGCGTTTGCCGAAAAGAGCCGCTGCTTGACGCGATCGCTCAGATCACCGCGCTTTTCGAGGATGCTCACCGAGTCGGGGAACGCGCAATCCCAGTGACAGTAGTCCGACGAGTAGCAGATGATGTCGTCGGCCACGCTCTCGAACACGTACGGAACCATCTTCTCGTCGGGCTCCGTCGTGAGGAAGCAGCGGCCGGTGAAGTACTCCGAAGGCCGCCGATCGATCAGGGGCGCCTGCTCGGGCATCATCTCCCAGTGCTCGTCGAGCCGCTCGAGCCAGAAGGGGAGCCATCCGACCCCCGCCTCGAGGAACCCGACCCGCAGCTCCGGGAATTTCGCCAGGATGCCGCCCACCGTGAAGTTGAACACCGCGTGCATCGCGCCGAGCGGATGGGTGAGCGCGTGGATGCCGAGCCGCGTGTCGTAGCGGTCGACGGCGAAGGGCGTCTGCCCGGGCGCCTGGCCCCCGCCGTGCGTGCACACGGCCACGCCGAGCCGCTGCGCGGTCTCCCACACGACGTCGAAGCTCGGATCGTCGAGGTTCTTCTCCCGGATGTGCGTGGCGGTCACCATCCCCACGAAGGCGTGCTGCGTGACACATCGAGCGAGCTCCTCGGCCGCGGCCCTGGGCTCGATCATCGGCAGCTTCGCCACGAGCTTCAGGCGATCGGGCGCATGGCTCACGTACTCGGCCCGGGCGTCGTTCAGCGTGCTGCACAGCGCCACCGAGAAGTCGACGTCGTCCATCGCCCACTCTTCGCCCGAGCCGGGCGGGAACAGGACCGCGACGTCGATTCCTTCGAGATCCATGTCGGGCAAGCGCTTCTCGGGGTCGAACATGCCGGGCTGCGTGGGCACGGCGAACTCGAGGTCGTCCTCGTCGGGGATGACCGCTTCGGCCGAGTCGCCCGCGCGAAGCCCGGCGCCCGGCACGCTCGCGTACCGCTTCCGCATGGCGGCGACGTAATCACGCATGGTCGACTGGAACTTCGCGGGGATGCGCCTGCGCCAGCCCAGGGGCTCGCCGCCGTGCCCGTCCGCGTCGATCACGTAGTGCCCGAATCTTCCCATCTCGTCCTCCCCGGGCTCTCGCCCTCGCTGCTCTCCTGGCTGCGATTCTTCGAATCTTTGGGTCGTCGCCTGGCGCGGCAGAGCGATCGCTCTGCCGCGCCAGGCTCCTAGCGGCCGAGCAGCCGGTTCATGACGTCTTCGATCACCGCATCGGCGCGACGGCGTAGCTCGTCCTTCTCGATGCCACCAACCGGGTGCGCGAGCGCCACGATGCGCGCCTCCGAAAGACCGGCGTCACGGCCGCTTTGCCGGGCCAGATCGAAAAACTTGTCCGTCGCAACCACGACCGTGGGTGCGCCGAGTGCCTCCAGTCTTGCCGTGTCGTGGAGACTCCACGACGTGCAGCTGCCTCAATCGGCTGTGCCGGTCACGACCAGGTCGGCCCCGTCCGCGATCTCCGAGATGAGCTCGTCGGCGCAGGGCGTGGCCGCCGTGCGCTTGCGGTACACCCCGACGAAATCGACGCCGGCGCGCTCGGCAAGACGCTCGGCGATGCGCGTCATCACGAGCGCCGCCCCCGGCTTGCCGTTGTCGAGCACCGCGAGCCGCCGGCCCGAGAGCAGGTCCGGGGAACCGGCGAGTGCGACACCGCGCTCGCCCACGCTTCCTTCGGGTGACAGGATTCTCATCGTTCTACTCCTCGAGATCATGGTTCCCAGGGGGCCGATCACGCGATCCCCGTTCAGGGCTCGACCGGGAGGGTCACGCTGCTGGTCATGCCCCAGCTGGGGATCACGCACGAGTGCTTCCCGGGCCCGCCCGCCACCAGCACGCGGATGTTGTCGGGGTGGTCGGTCATCGGCTGGGTGTCGTCGTCGCCGAGGGCCTTCAGCCAGGGCCGGTACTGCACGACGTCGAACGCCTCGCGCAGCAGGCCCACCGGGAGCCGCGCGCGCTCGTAGAGATACGACTGCACGTCGCGCCGGGTCCAGCCCGCGGCGGCGATCGTCGCGGCATGCTCCGGGCCGAGCACGACGAAGAACTCGGCGGACGAGACCGGCGCGTTGTTCGACCCGAGCGTCGCCATCACGCTGGCGCCCTTGTCGAGGATCGCCTCGGGCGCGTCGCTCTCCATGTCGTGGAAGTTGTGCGGATTCTCGCCGCAGTGGATCGTGACGGCGCTCGGCGCGTCGACGCCGACGCTGCGGGGATACGTCTCCCAGGGCGATGCTGCCTCGTTCTCGGCGATGCAGTACGCGTACTTCGAGGGCTGCCCCTGCGTCGATGCATCACCGTCGCCCGGTCGCGCCCCCGCGATGTGGAACAGGATCAGCCGAATCGCCCGGCCCACCGTCGCATTCGCACGCGCGCCCGGGCCGAACGTGCCGAGCCCCGGGTTGAAGCCGAGCTCGGCGACCGCAGTACCGTGCACGACGAGCAGCGGCGCCACCGGATGCGTGGTGGCGTTGACACCGCGCAGGTTCAGCTCGGCGCGGGCGAGCGCGCGCACCGCGCTGACGAGCACCGGCAGGACGCCCGGTTTGCAGCCCGCGAGGACCGCGTTGATTGCGATCGCGCGTCGCGTCGCCTCACCGAGGCGCGGCTCGAGCGTTGCGACGACCTCGTCCGGATCGAGCTGCTCTGCGGTGGGCGACGCCGCCAGCATCGCGTCGACGCGATCGCGGGTCGGCGGCACGAGGGGCAGACCGTCCCCCCAGCCCTTCGCCTCGAAGAGCTCGATGAGCGCCTCCGGCGTATCCGTCGAGAGCTCGAGCTCTTCGGTCATGCGCCCGCCCCCGTCCCGGCGGGCCGGACGAGCCGACCCGGCAGCGCGCTCTGCAGCTTGCCGCCCTGCACGATCGGCTCACCGTTCACGATCGTCGCCGCGAAGCCACGCGGGCGCGCAGAGAATCGTCCCTGCTCGCCGGGCAGGTCGTACACCATCCGTTTCGTTCCGGGTCCGACCGTCGCGGGGTCGAAGATCATCATGTCGGCGGCGTAGCCGGGCAGCAGCACGCCTCTCTGGGCGAAGCCCGCCATCGCGGCCGGTACCTGGGTCAGCTGACGGATCCCCTCCTCGAGGGTCCACACCTCGCGATCGAGCACCCAATAGCGCAGGAAGTAGGTCGACCAGTCGGCGCCGTCGTCGCGATCGAGGTGCGCTCCGCCGTCGGAGACGCCCATCAGCATCGACGGGTGCTTCATGCTCTCCTCGACGCTCGATGCCCATTCGGGCGTCTTGTTCTCCCAGCGGAACTTCATCTTCAGGTCTTCCGAGAGCGCCAGGTCGATCATCACGTCCGCGGGCGCCTTGCCCATCTCGCCGGCGAGCTCGGCGATCGTGTGGCGCAGGTACTTCTCGTTGCTCGGATCGGTGACCTCGTCGACGAACGTCACGTCCCAGTGCGGCGGCGGCAGGGTCGAGCCGGCATCGGGATCGCGATTGGGGTTGTCGACCGCGGTGCGAAGCACGTCGCGAACCGCCGGATCGTGCAACCGGGCGATCTTCTCATCGTGTGGGAGCGCCATCAGCTCGGCCCAGGGGAAGACACCGGCGTAGAGCGGCGAGCCCGCATCGAGATCGATGGGGCGATCGAAGGGGTGATTGCGCAGCAGCGAGAAGACCGCGGCCCCGCGCCGGGCCGCTTCGTCGAGGAAGCGCTTCGCGTTGTCCCAGCCCGCTGTCGGCGCGTCGACCTTGTCGCGTCCTCCGACGCCCTGGATGACGATCGGCAGCCGGCTCTTCTGCCCGAGCTCGATCAGGAGCTCCTCGTCCTCCTCGTTGAGCCCGCCGATCACGCTCTTCGGCAGGTACGAGATGCTCCCACCGCCGGCGAGCCCCGCCTCCTCGCAGAGCGCGACGAGCTCCTCGCGAGCAGCGAAGCGGCTCGGAATCGGCCGGTCGTCGCCGTCGAGTTGCGTGGGTACCGACGACGAGGAGAAGCCCGCCGCACCGGCGGCCATCGCCTCGCGCACGATGCGGCGCATCTCCGCGACCTCTTCGGAGGTCGCGTTGCGCTCGGAGCCATCCGCGCCCATGACGAAGCGGCGGATGCTCGAGTGGCCGACGTAGCACGCCATGTTCACGCCGAGGCTCCGCTCCCGCGCCGCGAGGTACTCGGGGAACGACTCGAAATCCCACTTGACGCCGTCGAGGGCGACGGGCTCCATGCCCTCGACCTTCGCGAACATCGCCTTGATGTACGGCCGCGCCGCTTCTCGGGTCGGCGCGATCGAGAATCCACAGTTGCCTGCGAGCACCGTCGTCACACCGTGGTAGCAGGAGGACGTCGCCCAGGGGTCGAACGTAAGCTGGGGGTCGTAGTGGGTATGCGCGTCGATGATGCCGGGGGCGACGATCATGCCGCCGGCGTCGATGGTGCGATCGGCGTCCTTCACGCCCGGCACATGTCCCACCGCCGCGATGCGACCGTCCTTGACGGCGACGTCGCCGCGTCGTCGCGAGAGACCCGTTCCGTCGACCACGATGCCGCCCCGTACGACGAGATCCCAGGTCATCGCGTAGCACCTCCCTCGAAGAGCTCGAGAAGCCTCATAAGGACACAGTCCGTATCCTTGAGCTCGGTCTCCGACATCGGGCCGAGGAGATCCTGCGTCGCATCGAGGTATGCGCGAAAGACCTGCTCGTGCAGGTCACTGCCCGCGCCGGTGAGTGAGACGACGGAGCCGCGACCGTCGCGGGGATCGGGTGCTCGCTCGACGATCCGGCGCTCTTCCAGCCGCTTCAAGATCTTGGTCATGCCGCCCGACGACCGCTGCAACCGGCTGTAGAGCTTGCTCGGCGTGAGCCGATAGGGCGGCCCCGCCCGCCGCAGCGCCGCGATTACCCCGTAGTCCCCGGACGAGAGGCCGAACGGCGCGAGCACCTGCTGCTGGAACCCCTCGATCAGCACGGAGAGTCGTGCCAGCCGCACCATCGGCGGGAAGGTCTTTGTGTCCAGCTCGGGATACTCGCGCTCCCAGGCCGTCGAAAGGTCGTCGATCCAGCCCATGTGCTTGCTCCGGTCCGTGCCTCCCCTTTATACTTTTGCGAAAGCTTTCCCGCAAGAGAAAACACGACCTCACGGGAACCGATGAACGCACGAGCACCCGCCCGCGGCCCCCGATACCCGCAGTACGTCCTCGCGGTCTTCTTCCTCGTCTCGGTCTTCAACTACGTCGACCGGCAGCTGGTGTCCGTCCTCCTCCAGCCGATCAAGGACGAGTTCGCGGTCTCGGACGCCTGGATGGGCGCTCTGACGGGGTTCGCCTTCATGATCGTGCACTCGGTGGTCGGGATTCCGCTCGCACGCTGGGCCGATCGCGGCGATCGCCGGCTGATCCTGACGCTGGGCCTCACGGTCTGGAGCGTGCTGACTGCGGCATCGGGGCTCGCGCGCTCCTTCGGCTTCCTCGTCTTCGCGCGCATGGGTGTCGGGATCGGCGAAGCCGCCGGCACCCCCACCGCCCACTCGATGATCTCCGACTACTTCCCGCCCCGACGCCGGGCGACGGCGCTGGCCATCTACGCGATGGGCGTCTACGTCGGGATCATGTTCGGCTACATCGCAGCCGGGTGGCTCGGTGAGCAGCTCGGCTGGCGGCTCACGTTCATCGTGGTCGGTATACCCGGCCTGCTGATCGCGTTGCTGCTGTACAGGACGGTCGATGAGCCGCAGCGCACGACGAGCGTCGAGGTCCATCCCCTCGGCGAGGTCGTGAGGTACCTGTTCGCGAAGCCCGCCTACGTGATGCTGCTCGCGGCCGCCTCGTTCCATGCCGCGGCCGCGTACTGCATCGCGCACTGGGCGCCGACGTTCCTGCTTCGCGTCCACGGCATGTCGCTCACCGAGGTGGGCCTCTCGCTGGGGCTGGTGACCGGGCTCTCCGGCGCCGCGGGCTCGCTCGCCGGAGGGCTCGTCTCCGATCGCCTCGCACGAGCGAATCGTGGGGCGTACGCGTGGACCACCGCATTCGCGGCGCTCGGTGCGCTGCCCTTCGCCATCGGGTTCGTCACGAGTGACAGCGCCTGGGTCGCGCTCGCCTGGTTCGCGCCGATGACCTTTCTCACCGGCATCTACATCGGCCCTCTCTACGCGATGAACCAGGGGCTCGCGCGCCCGCGGATGCGTGCCATGGCCGTGGCCGTACACCTCTTCGTGGTGAGCATCCTCGGCGGTGGCGTGGGCCCCTGGGTGGTGGGCCTGATGAACGACGCATTCCAGGCCGAGTACGGCGATGCCGGCATCCGGCAGTCGCTCGTCTGGGTCCAGTCGGTCTGCCTGCTGGCAGCCGGCGCGTGCTACCTGCTGGTCTCGCGCACGTTGGCCCGCGACATGGAAGGAACCGAGTCGTGAGCGAAGCGATCGTGGTGTGCCTCGGCTACCCGACCCTGCTCGAGGACCGCTACGTCGAGCGCGTGCGCGCCATCGATCCCCGCATCGAGGTGGTGGGGCTTCCCGTCGATCCGAAGACCGACTGGGTGACGGTGCCGCCCGACCAGCCCCACGAAGAGCCGCCGCGGTGGGCCGTCGGATGCGCCGAAGAGCGCCGCAGCGCGCTTGCACGCGCCGAGGTGCTGATCCAGCTGCACACGCCGAACGACCTGATGAGCCTCGCGCCTCGCCTGCGCTGGCTGCAGGGCGTCGGCGCGGGGGTCGACCAGTTCGCGGCGGCCGGCGTGACCCGCGATCGCGTCGTCGTCACGAACGCATCGGGCGTGAGCGCGGGCTCCATGGCCGAGTTCGTGATCGGGAGGCTCCTCCAGATCTGGAAGCGGTTCCCGGAGGCCGAGGCGCTTCAACGCAGGCACGAGTACGTCCGCACGTACGGGCGCAGCTTCGCCGGCTCGGTGATCGGGATCGTCGGCCTGGGCCACATCGGTACGGCCGTGGCGCGTCGCGCACGCGCGATGGGCGTTTGCGTCGTCGCGACGAAGCGGAGCGTCTCGAGCGATGCCCGCGAGGAGGTCGATGAGCTCTTCGGCCCGGATCGGCTCCACGACATGCTCGCGCTCTGCGACGGCGTGGTCGTGACCGCCCCCGCCACGCCCGAGACCCGTCACCTGATCGACGGTGAAGCGCTCGCAGCGACGAAGAAGGGGGCCGTGCTGGTGAACGTCGCACGGGGATCGCTGGTCGACGAAGCGGCCCTGATCAAAGCGCTCGGCTCCGGCCATCTCACCGCCGCCGCGCTCGACGTCTTCGAGACCGAGCCCCTCCCCGCCGACAGCCCCATCTGGGACACACCCAACCTCTGGGTCTCGGCACACTCGTCGGTCTCCGTCGACCGGTACATCGACGACGTCTTCGACCTCTTCGAGGACAACCTCCGGCGCTACACGGCCGGCGAGCCACTGCGCAACGTCGTCGACATGGCGACGCTCGGCTTCGCCTGAGCGGTCGAGGGCTCGGCCGCCCCATTCGTCGAGAAGCTCGTCGGGCGCCCGGAGCCGAGGCCTTCGCGGGCCTGCTGGACGAGGTTCGTGCGTCCTGCCTGGGCGAAACGGCCCTGCGGCTCTGGCCCGGTCTCGCCGGGTCGGGGCGAGAGGGGTCCCCCCGGGAAGCGGCCGCGGGTGGGAGAGTGCGGCTTCGAGAGATAAACAAGCGCTTGATCAAGTCCGGACGCACCCGTAGAGTCAGGCGTCGCCGACGTGGCGGCTGGGGCAACGCGGGCGACGAGAGCGTTCCGGATTCTGGAGAGAGGCGAGACCCAGTGGCTGATTCCAGCGTGGATCTGATCGACCAATCCATCTGGGAACGCGGCGTTCCCTACGAGGTCTTCGAGCGGCTGCGCAGGAGCGATCCCGTGCACTGGCACCCGGAGCCGGACGGTGAGGGATTCTGGGCGCTGACGTTCCACGAGGACATCCGCAACGTCTCCAAGGACCCGGCGCGCTTCTCGAGCCACGCGGCCGGCGTCACGCGGCTCGACGTGTCGGATCCGGGCATGCTCGAGGGGTATCGCATGGTCGTGATCGCGCAGGATCCTCCGGAGCACCGCATGACGCGGGGCCTCGTCAGCACCATCTTCACGCCGCGGGCGATCTCCGCGCTCGAGGCGCCGATCCGCTCCCTGGCCCGAGCGGCGCTCGACCGGGCACTGGAGAAGCGCGAGATCGACTTCGTCGCCGACTATGCGGCGCTGGTTCCGATGCACACCATCAGCGAGATGATGGGCGTTCCCGAGGAGAAGCGCGAACGGCTGGCCGAGCTGAGCAGCGCCCTGATCGACGATCAGGATCCCGAAGTGGCCCCGACCGACGACTTCCGGTCGAACGCGCGGGTCGAGGTGTTCATGACCGCGCAGGAGCTCGCGGCGCGCGAACGCGAGACCCCGGGCGACAACCTCACCCAGCGCCTGCTCACCGCCGAGCTCGAGGGTCGCAAGCTCACGGACATGGAATTCAACACCTTCTTCATGTTCCTGATCATCGCCGGCAACGAGACCACCCGAACCGCGATGAGCGGAGGCCTGGTGACCCTGCTCGAGCATCCCGACCAGCTCGCAGCCCTGCGTCGCGACCCTTCGCTGATCCCGAGTGCCGTGGAGGAGATG
Source organism: uncultured delta proteobacterium (assembly GCA_963822965.1). Taxonomy (GTDB): domain Bacteria; phylum Myxococcota_A; class UBA9160; order UBA9160; family UBA4427; genus JAJDAN01. The sequence goes on along the minus strand of CAWGJT010000010.1, from coordinate 923,329 downwards.
CTGCGCTACTGGCCGCCGATCCATCACTTCCGGCGCACGGCGATGTGCGACGTGGAGATGCGCGGCAAGAAGATCCGAGAGGGCGACAAGGTCCTCATGTGGTATCCGTCCGCGAACCGCGACGAGTCGGTGTTCGAGGATCCGAACCGCTTCGACATCCGCCGCGAGCCGAACCAGCATTTGAGCTTCGGCTACGGCGAGCACTTCTGCCTCGGCGCGAGCCTCGCGCGGCTCGAGCTCCGCGTGATGTGGGAGGAGCTGCTCGCTCGCACGGCGGAGATCGTCCCGCTGGCCCCTGCGCGGCGGCTGCGCTCGAATCTCATCAACGGCATCAAGGAGATGCGGGTCGACCTACGCCCCGCGTAACGCCGCCAGGAGCTGTGAACGTGAGTGAATCCCCGACATCTCTCGTCCGGATCGAGAAGCCCGATCCCGGCACCAGCGTGATCGTCCTCGACCGTCCCGAGCGGATGAACTCGATGGCTTTCGAGCTGATGGTTCCGCTGCACGAAGCCTTCGAGCAGGTTGCAGCCGACAACGAGACGACCTGCGTCATCCTCACGGGCACGGGACGCGGCTTCTGCTCCGGTGCGGACACCCAGCACTCGGAACCGCCGCCGAACATCGCCGGACTCACGCTCACGCGCATCGCGACGCGCGCGATGACGATCCTCGCCGATCTCGTGCCGGCCATGCAGCGCATGCCGCAACCGGTCATCTGCGCGATCAACGGAGCGGCGATCGGGGGCGGGCTCTGTCTGACGCTCGGCGCGGACGTCCGTATCGCGAGTGAATCGGCCTACTTTCGGGCAGCCGGGATCAACAACGGGCTCACCGCCACGGAGCTCGGGCTGAGCTTCCTGTTGCCACGGGCCATCGGCTCCTCGCGGGCGTTCGAGATCATGCTCTCGGGGCGCGACGTCGGCGCCAGGGAGGCGGCCGAGATCGGGCTCGTCTCGAAGGTCGTTCCGGACGACGAGCTCATGTCCGAGGCGCTCGCGCTCGCCAAGCAGATCAACGGCTGGAGCGCGCAGGGCGTCGCGCTCACCAAGCGGATGATGTGGGCGGGGCTCGAGACGTCGAGTCTCCGCGCCGCGATCGAGCTGGAGAGCCACACCCAGCTCTTCGTGCGCATGACGACGAAGAACTTCGAGGAGGCGGTTCGCGCTCGCAAGGAGAAGCGTCCGCCCGAGTTCAAGGACTGAGATGGGGCCCGGGCTTCGGTCGCAGGAACACTCGTGGCTCACACCGAGGGCCGTCGCCACGCGCGACCGGATCCTCGACGCGGCCGAGGCCGTGTTCTCGGAGCACGGATTCGACGCCGCGACGACCCGCGAGATCGCCGCGCTCTCCGGGACCAACGTCGCCACCACCTACAGCTACTTCGCGAGCAAGGAGGCGCTCTACGCGGCCGTCCTGCAACGCGCGATCGAGCCCCTGATCGAGCTGATGGACCGCTTCGCGGACGAGCGCGACAAGCCCGGAGCGGCGGCGGCCACGATCCACGACGTCCTCTCGCGCCTGGCGAATCACGAGGGCACGACCCGGCTGGTGTATCGCGAGATCGTGGCCAACGGTCCGCTGGCCGAGGGGTTGACGGAGGCCCTGTTCGAGCCTCTCTTCGACCGGGTGTGCGATGAGATCCAGGCCGGAGGGCAAGTCGCGCCGGACATGGAGCCCTTCATCGCGGCTCTCTTCGTGCACCTCTCGTTCAGTCATGTCGCCCTCGCGCCCCTGCTCTCCCGGCTCTTCGATCGCGACATGCTCTCACCCGAGAGCGTTGCACGCCAGGTTCGCGTGATCGAAGCGGCTGCGGGCCTGGCCATGGCGGGAGCCCGCGACGAGGAGTGATCCGCCCGCTCTCGGTGGGCGAGATGAGGAGCTCGAGACCATGCCCGGCCCGATGGATGGAGTGAAGATCGTCGATCTCTCGATCGCGCTGGCGGGTCCGTGGGCCGTCACGATGCTGGCGGACCAGGGGGCCTCGGTGATCAAGGTGGAGCCGCCGGGCCTCGGCGACATCGGGCGCTGGGTGGGCGTGCGCGTCGGAGGCATCTCGGCGATGGCCGCGATGGTGAATCGCGGCAAGCGTTCGATCGCCGTGAACCTGCGCAGCGACGAGGGCAAGGAGATCGTCAAGCGGCTCGTGGCGGACGCCGACGTCTTCGTCCAGAACTTCCGACCGGGTGTGATCGAGAAGCTCGGCCTGTCGTACGACGTGCTCGGCGGCGCGAACCCGGAGCTGGTCTACTGCTCGATCAGCGGATTCGGCCCCGAGGGCCCCTATGCGCGGAAGAGCGCCTACGATCCGGTCGTGCAGGCGTACGGAGGCCTGGCCTTTGCGCAGGCCGGGGGGGTCGATCGGGAGCCCCAGCTCATCCGGCACACGGCAGCGGACAAGGTCACGGCGCTCAACGCTGCACAGGCGATCTCGGCGGCGCTGTTTGCGAGGGAGCGGGGAGCGGGTGGGCAGCATCTCCACATATCGATGCTGGAGGCCGTCGTGAATTTCGTGTGGGCAGACGCGGCGGGTAACGAGGTCCTGCTCGAATCCGATGGCTCGACGCCTTCGAGCTTCTCCCGCGACCAGAAGCTCTGGCCGACGAAGGATGGCCACGTGATTGCGGCGCCCGTTTCCGACGCGGACGTTGCGGGCATCTGTAGGGCGGTGGGAGTCGACGGCTATGACGCACCGGAGGTGGCGACGATCGTCGCTCGCCGTACCAATCCGGCTGCGTTCACCGAGCTGCTGCGGCGCGTGGTGGCGGCCGTCGGCAACATGACGACGGCGGAGGCCATCGCGGCCATGGAGGCGGAGAACGCACCCTGCGGCGCGGTGCTGTCCCCGGCGCAGCTGCACGACGATCGCCACGTCCGCGCGCTCGGCCTGCTCGAGGACCTGGAGCACCCCCTGGCTGGCCGGATGCGGCAGCCGCGGCCAGCCGCTCGTTTTGCGAAGACGCCCGCGAGAAGCGGCGCGCCGGCACCCGGCCTGGGCCAGGACACCGACGCGATCCTCGCGGAGCTCGGTCTCGCGAGTCGCATCGCGGAGCTCAGGGAGACCGGAATCGTCGCTTGACCGAGGTGCGGACTCGGGATGCGAGTGGGACCCAGGCAAACCACAAGGAGGCCAGGCCATGGCAGGAAGCGAGCGGTACGAGATCCAGGGGCGCGTCGTCGAGCTACCGGCGGTGGTCCGCGACGCGTCGTCGGGCAGCGTGATGTACATGGTCGATCGGGCGGCGGCGCAGAAGCTGATCCCGCCCGCCTTCGAGGCCGTCGAGGCGGCGCCGGGGCAGACCCAGCTCACCCTGGTCATCGTCGACTACCGCGACAATGACCTCGGCGACTACCACGAGGTCGGCATCATCTTCTTCGTGAAGCCCGCGGGCCGGCCCGAGGCCGAGGTGGGCTCCTATATCTACAAGCTGCCCGTCGACCAGAGCTTCACGTGCGAGGCGGGCTGCCGGATCTGGGGCTTCCCGAAGAGCGTCGAGGAGATCGACTTCGCGTACGCGGACGACAGCGCCACGTGCAGGCTCACGATGGGCGGCCGACACGTGCTCACGCTTACGGTGCCGCGGGGCGGCGACCGCGAGACGCCCGACGCGCAGGCCGTGGGGTACACGCTGATCCAGGGCATCCCGCACACGAACGTCTTCACGCGCGGTGGGCGCGGCGAGCAGACCGTGCCCGGCGGCGCCGGCGTGGTGCTCGAGCTCGGCGACCACCCGATCGCCGACGAGCTGCGCTCGCTCGGACTGCCCGACGCGGCGCCGCTGCTGAGCGCGTGGAGCGAGCACATGAGGGGCAGCTTCGGCGCGAGCACCAAGCTGTAGCTGGGCGGGTCTGCGCGCCTCGCCGGGCCCCGGGCGCTCTCCGCTTCGGGCAACTCCGCTGCGTGGCCGGATGCAGGGAGACGAGGAGCCGGTTCGTCTCGGCGTTCGAGCGTCGGCCACCGGACCGGTCCATCCTGGACCAGGCGGCTCGGCGAAAGGAGCAAGGGAGGAAGGCTCTCGAAGCCTCGGATGGGGCCTCTCGAGGTGCGAGACGCGCGGGGGGTGCGATTTTCTTCATCGTATCGACGGACGTCATCTCGGTCCCGGAGCCCACCACCGCTGATCCTGTCGTTGGGACTGGTGCTTTCCGGACTCGTGGGACGTCGGGCGCGCCGAGTCGCACCGTCAGCTCGGAAACCGCTTGAGATTGCCCCACGCGCCGTCTCGCCTTGGATCCGGTCGCCGCCCCGAGTGGAACGCTCGTGTTGGCGGGCTCGGGAGCGAACGTTCAGGCCCCTCTAGCGGCCGCGGAATTTGGGGGCGCGCTTCTCACGGAACGCGCGGATGCCCTCGCGCACGTCGTAAGAGCGTCCGACGACCTTCTGATTGCGCGCCTCGAGGTCGAGAAGGCTCTCGAAGGAGAGATTCGCCCCCTCGTACACGGCCTCCTTGGCGAAGCCGTAGGCCAGGGTCGGTCCGTGAGCGAGCCGCTCCGCGAGCTCGGAGGTGGCGTCGGCCAGTGCATCCTCCGCCACCACCCGATTCACGAGGCCGAGTCGTAGTGCGTCCGCGGCATCGATGAGGTCGCCGAGGAAGAGGAGCTCCAGCGCCTTCGCGGGGCCCACCAGCTCCCGCAGGAGCGCCGAAGCGCCCCCGTCCGGCCCGAGGCCGATGCGGGAGAAGACCACCCCGAAGCGGGCAGCCGGCGAGGCGATGCGCAGGTCCGTGGCCAGCGCCAGGCTGCAGCCGATGCCCACGGCGTCGCCATTGATGCTGCCGAGGACGGGCTTCGGAAGCTGCCGCAAGCGAAGGATGCAGCGATTGCCCCGATCGAGGATGTCGCCGCCGGGGTCGCCGGGGAAGGAGGGAGCCTCGGCGCGGCGACGCTCCTCCTTGGACAGGGGCTTCAAATCGGCGCCCGCCGAGAAGCCGCGACCGGCCCCCGTCAGCACCACCGCCCGCACGGCCTCGTCCACTTCGATCTCGAGAAGCATTCGCTCCAGCTCCAAGAAGAGGGCGGTCGTCAGCGCGTTGCGTGCCGCGGGTCGGTTGAGGGTGAGCGTCGCCACGCCGCTCTGCCTCTCGAAGAGAATCGCGGGCTCGCAATTCTTCATGTCGTCGTCCGTCATTCCATGCCCCCGGCGCTCACTGGAGATTCACCGGCAGGCGCTTGATGCCGCTGATGAAGTTGGACTGCAGCCTCTCGGGCGGCCCGGCGAGGCTCAGGTTCGAAAACCTCCCCAGGAACTCCTCCAGCGTCACGCGCATCTCGAGCCTCGCGATGTGGCTTCCCATGCAGAAGTGCGTGCCGACGCCGAAGGCGAGGTGCGGGTTCGGCTTTCGGGTGATGTCGAAGACCTCGGGATCGTCGAAAACGCGGGGATCCCGGTTCGCGGCGCCGTAGTACATGACGATCTTGTCACCTTTGCGGAGTTCCCGGTCGCCGATCTTCGTGTCGCGCATCGCCGTTCTGCGAAACTGCATCACCGGCGACACCCATCGAAGGATCTCCTCGATGGCCTGCGGCAGGAGGGAGGGATCGCGGCGCAGGCGGCGGAGCTGCTCGGGGTTTTCGCACAGCGCCTGGATGCCGCCCGAAAGCGCGTTCCGGGTGGTCTCGTTGCCGGCGATGATGAGGAGGAAGAAGTTCACCTGCGTCATCATGCGGGTGAGCGGTGCACCCCGGAATTCGCCATTCACCAGAGTCGAAAAGACATCGGCGGCCGGCCGTTTCCTGCGTTCTCGAGCCAGGAGCGCGGACTGGACGAAGATCTGTAGCAAGGCGAATCGCGCACGGAGCAGGTTGAAGGAGCCGGGCTCTCCGAAACGCATGGTCTCGTTGGTCCATCGAAAGAACCGGTCCGTGTACGTGTCGGGGACACCGAGGAAGTTCGTGAGGATGCGCAGCGAGATGGGCGCCGAGACGTCGCCCACGAAGTCGCACTCCGACCGCGATGTGATCCGATCGAGGGTTTCGCGGACGACCATGCGCATGTGGGCCTCGGTCTCCTGGACGGCCCGGGGCTTGAACTGCGCGTTCATCAGATTGCGCAGCTCCGCGTGGTCCGGCGGGTCCATCTGGATCAGCTGCTCCTTGGCCAGGCGCATTTCGCGGGGCCGAAGCTCGTTGAGCGCGGAGCTCCCCGCCGCCGAGGAGAAGATCTCCGGGTGTTTGGAGACGAAGGCCACGTCCTCGTAGCGCGTGAGCGCGAAGTATCCCGGGCCGGGCATGAACACCGGGAGCTCGCATTCCTCCTGCCAGTGCACGGGGTCCTGCTCCCGCAGCACGCGAAAATACTCGTGGGGAACACCCCCGACGAAAGTCTCCGGGTCGGAGAGATCGACGTCGCCTGGGCGGAGGACTCCCGCCTGCGGCGGCGCGCTCACTCCTTGGTCGTGCTTCGCGTGAGCTTCCGTCTCAGTCGATACGGTCATCTCACCGCCCCCATCAGCGATCGGAAGCGATCCAGGCGACCGGCTGCTTGAGCTCATCGGGCGCCGTCTGCTCCCAGCTCCGCAGCGCCGCCGCCAACGACTGCGCCATGACCGATCGAGCCTCCTCCGACTCGCCGTTCTCGATGGCCCGGATCGACCCGCTCGTAGCTGCGAAGTGCCGACCGACGCTGCCTCTCGTCCCACCCGGTGCTCGTCTCCCCCGACATGCGGTGAAGCGCCTCGACGAGGATCGCGAGAACCCGGTTGCCCGACGCGGCCGCGATCAGGTTCATGAAGCGCCGGGCTTCCTCCCGAAAGAGGTCCGGGTCGCGCGCCCCGGCGCGCATCCGGGCGATGCTCTCGTGCAGGGTCGCGATGTCCTCGCGGCTCGCGTTTGCCGCGGCCTCGGCCGCCAGCACGGGGTAGATCGAGCGGCGCGCCTCCACGACCGATCGAAACGACGCGTCGGTGAACTGCAGGTGGAGCGAGAGCACGCTCGCGAGATGGTCCGCCCCGGGGACGCTGACGACCGGACCACCGCCCGGTCCGGCCTTGATGCGAAGCGCCCCTTGCAGCTCGAGGAATCGCAGCGCCTCACGCACCGTGGCCCGTGCCACGCCGAGCTCCTCGACCATCCGGTGCTCGGCGTCGAGCTGCGTCCCGGGGCGAAGGCGCCGGCGCCGAATCTCGCTCACGAGCTTGCGGGCGATGCGGACGGCGGCGCGTTCGGGGTTGCGCTTCTTGCCCATCCGGTCGTCACCTCCTCGACATGGTTCCGTTGGCGACACGACTAACTAGTATCATAGTATTGCTGACAAAGCGACCACCGCAGCTCGGAGAAGCCCATGTCGATCGCCCTCACCGAGGAACATCAGGAGCTCGCCCGCGTCGCCCGCGCCTTCCTCGAATCGAGCGGAGCGCGTGAAGAATCGCGCGCCCTGCTCGAAGCGCCGAGCGATCGCTTGCCGAGCTTCTGGAAGGAAATGGCCGAGCTCGGATGGATGGGGCTGCACGTCGACGAGGCCCATGGAGGCCAGGGCTTCGGGCTGCCAGAGTTGTCGATCGTCCTCGAGGCGCTGGGCTTCGCGATGGCGCCGGGCCCCTTCCTGCCCACCACGCTGACGGCAGCGCTCGTCGCCCGGTGCGGAAGCGACGTCGCACGCGAAGCCCTCCTGCCCGGCCTCGCCGACGGGTCGCTCGTCGGGGCCGTCGGTCTTGGCGGAGATCTCGCGTACGACGAAGACGGCCGGCTGCTCGGATCGGCCGGCCTCGTGCTCGGCGCGGAAGTCGCACAGATCTTCGCGGTCTGCGTGGGCGACGACGTCGCGCTGCTCACCCCGGACCAGCCGGGCCTCTCGGTCGAGCGCCAGAAGAACCTGGATCCCAGTCGGCGGGTCGCCGCCGTTCGCTGCGACGGGGTCGAGGTCTCGGCGTCGAATCGCCTGCCCGGGGCCCGCAGCGCCCTCGAACGCCTCGCCCGGACACTCTCCTGCGGCCGAGGCGGCGGGCGGCGCCCGCGCCTGCACCGAGATGGCGACCGCGTACGCGAAGGAGCGCGTGCAGTTCGGCCGGCCCGATCGGCACCTTCGGCCCGGTCAAGCACCACTGCGCCAACATGCTCGTCGCGACCGAGCAGGCGACGGCAGGCGCCTGGGGCGCCGCGCGGGAAGATCTCGATCCCGACGAGGCCGAGCTCGCAGCCGCCATCGCGAGCAGTCTCGCCCTGCCTGCCTTCGCCTTCTGCGCGAAGCAGAACATCCAGGTGCACGGCGGCATCGGCTACACCTGGGAGCACGACGCCCACCTCTACCTCCGCCGCGCGATTGCGCTCGAGTCGCTGATCGGGACCGGTGGATCGGGCGCGCGAAGACGTCGTGCGGCTCATGGCGCGCGGGGTGCGCACCAAGGCCACGGTCGCGCTGCCAGCGGAAGCGGAAGCCTTCCGCGAAGATGCCCGGGCCTTCGTCTGCAGGTACGAGGCCCTGCCCAAGGAGGCGAGACGGAAGGTTCTCAGCGACAGCGGCTACCTCGTGCCCCACTGGCCGAGGCCCTGGGGCCGCGACGCGGGCCCGATCGAACAGCTCGTGATCGAGGAGGAGTTCGGAGACGTACGGCGGCCGGATCTCGGCATCAGCGGCTGGAACACCCTCACCATCGCCCAGCACGGCAGCCCCGAGCAGGTGGAGCGCTTCGTCCGACCCAGCCTCGAGGGCGAGATCGAGTTCTGCCAGCTCTTCAGCGAGCCCGGCGCGGGGTCCGACGCGGCCGCAGTGCAGACGCGCGGTGTCAAGGTCGACGGCGGCTGGCGCATCTCCGGACAGAAGGTGTGGACCAGCAACGCACACCTCAGTAGCCACGGGTTCGCGACCGTTCGGACCAACCCCGACGCCCCCAAGCACGCCGGCATCACCATGATGGTGATCGACCTGCACGCCGAAGGTGTCGAGGTGCGCCCGCTGCGCCAGATCACGGGACACTCGCACTTCAACGAGGTCTTCTTCGACGAGGTCTTCGTCCCGGACGACGACGTCGTCGGGCCCGTCGATCAGGGTTGGACGGTCGCCCGCAACACGCTCGGCAACGAGCGCGTCTCGATCGGCGGCGGCGCAGAAGGCGGAATGGCCGGCGGGCCGGATCTCCTGCAGCTGATCGACAAGTTCGCGGCCGATGACGCCGGGGCGATCCGGGAGGTGGGTGCCTCGCTCGCCGAGACCGAATCGATCGCTCTGATGAACCTCCGAGGCGTGATTCGCGCCGTCGAAGGCTCGGAGCCCGGCGCCGAGGCGAACGTCACGAAGCTTCTCGGCTCCGAAGTCGCCCAACGCAAGGCCGGAATCGCGGCGCGAATCATCGGGCCCGCCGCAGCGGTGCGGGAAGGCGACGAGCGGCGTGTGTCGACGTGGCTCCTGGCGATGATGGGCGCCACGATCGGCGGGGGCACCTCCGAGATCATCCGCAACCAGATCGCCGAAAGGCTGCTCGGCCTACCGCGGGATCCATTGATCAAGTAGGGAAGATCCGTTGCGTCTAGACTGAACTGTGTCTCAAAGGTCTAGACACCTTCGAGTCTAACGAGGGGAGGGCCATCGGCCCCCTTTTCCTAAGTTGTTGTTGCCACACACCAACTTGGGAGGGGGATCGATGACCCTCGACGACAGGGTACACCTTCAGCGCCTTCGTTTGTTCCGCCGGGCGGAGCAACTCGGCAACGTGAGCGCAGCTTGCCGGGAAGCCGGCATCGCGCGGTCGCTCTTCTACCAGCTTCGTTCTCGGTTCCTCCGGTACGGACCCGAAGGGCTTCACCCCAAGCATCGCCGCGGGCGGCCGGGGCGACCGCCGGCGCTCGATGCCGTCGTGGAGCGCCGCATCCTCGCCCTGGCACTCGCGGAGCCTGCCTGGGGGCCTCAGCGGATCTCGGATCAGCTGGCGCTCGACGGGATCGAGGTCGCGCCCAGCACCGTGTACCGCGCCCTCAGGCGCCAGAAGCTCGGCACCCGTGCGCAACGCTTCGGCGTGCTCGAGCAGCACAGCGCGGCCAAGGCCGGGCTGCTCACCGAGCGAACGCGCCGTACGCTCGAGAAGGCCCGTCCCACGCCCTCGAGAGCCCAGATCGAGGCCGAAGTGCCTGGCGAGCTCGTCGGACTCGACTGCTTCTACATCGGACACTTGAAGGGCGTCGGGAAGGTCTGGCAGATCACCGCCTGCGACACCGCTTCCTCGTTCACCTGGGCGAAGATCTTCCTCGGGGACCCCAGAGCCGCTGTGGCGTCTGCGTTCCTGCGAGAGGTCGTGGCCGATCTCGAACGGGCCGGCTGGCCCCTGCAGCGCGCTCTCACGGACGGCGGGAGCGAGTTCAAGGGCGAGTTCCGGCGAACCTGCAGGGAACTCGGCATCCGACACACCCGCACCAAGCCGCGGCACCCCTTCACCAACGGCTTCGTCGAGCGCGTCCAGGGCACCATCCTGCACGAGCACTGGCGCGTCGAGTTCCGGCGCCGCTACTTCACGCGCATCGCCCAGCTGGAACGATCGCTGCAGGGCTACCTCAGGCTCTACAATCACCACCGCCCGCACCGCGGGTACCGAACTCGGGGGCGAGTACCCGCCTCGATCCTATGGGGAGCAGCTCATGAGACGGCCTAAACTGTCTAGACCTATGCGGCATAGGACACACTAGAATCGATGGGCGTCGAGGGCGAATGGCGGGACGGGCGGCCGATGGATGCTCAGCGCTCGAGCGCCGCTCGGACCCCCGCGCTGCGACCCTCGGGCCTGCCCACCCGGGCGTAGCCCTCGCCGAAGGGCTCGTCACGCCGACGGAGCGTCTCTTTGAGGCCGTTTTCCTTGACGCTCCGGCCGTAGTTCCGCACCGCCTGGGAACGATGTGCGCGGGCGTCGTTCTCGCCGGCCAGCCGCTGGAGCGTCTGTGCACCCATCAGCTCGAGAGCGAGGTTGGTGATGCGCTTGTTGGCCGAGAGCAGGTCGGGGTCGATCAGGCTGAAGCGGTCGGCCAGGCCCTCCACCTCGTCCTCGAGCACGTCCGCGGGCACCGCCTTCATCACCAGGCCGATCTTCTCCGCGTCCGCCCCCGTCACGGAGTCCCCGGTCAGCTGCAGCCGCTTCGCCCATTGCGGGCCGCAGTGGTACATCCAGAGGTTGTTGGGCAGAGCGCCCATTGCGCGCGCAGCCGGGAAGCCGATGCGAGCATCCTCAGCCGCGATGACGAGGTCACATGCCAGGGCGAGATCAGTCCCTCCGGCGAGACAGTTGCCGTGAACTTGTGCGATGGACGGTTTGTGCATCTCCCAAAGCGTCCGGATACGGCGGTTGTTCTGTTCGATCAGCCAGATGTCGTCGTCGTGCGTACGCCCTGTTCGATGGCCCGGCCGCTTCTTGCCGCCGAGGGTCGTGAGGTCGTAGCCCGAGCAGAACGAGGCACCCTCCCCTCTCAGGATCACGCTGTGAACGGCACAGTCTTCATCCGCCTCCAAGAGGGCATGCTCGAGCTCCTCCAGAAGCCGGGGCGTCATCGCGTTGTGCGTCTTGGGACGGGCAAGCGTGATGCGTGCCCTTCCGTCTTCGACTTCATAGCGGATCTCGAGGTAGCCCGTTTTCGAATCCATACCTGCACTGTCCTCCTTGGCTGATCGCGTACGCGGAGCCAGCTCGCTCCTTCGGTTCCGAACTCGAGCGAGGAGCGGGCCTAGGCAGCGCGGTCGCGGCTTCCCGTCAGCTCGGCCATCAGCTCCAGGCCCTCCACCTGCCCGCATGAGAGCGTCAAGCCGGTGGCGCCCGAAGCCTCCCACTCCTTGTAACGATCGCGGATGCGAGCCGGCGGCCCGACCAGCGAGGCCTCGTCGCAGTACTCGTTCGGCACGGCCTCGAGGGCCTCGCGTTTCCGTCCCGCCAGGTAGAGTTCCTGAATCTTCCGCGCCGCCTCTGGGTAGCCGCGGCGTACCATCATGTCGTTGTGGAAGTTCTTGTCACGATGGCCCATCCCGCCCACGTAGAGCGCGATGCCCGGCTTCATGCGATCGAAAGCCTGCTCGATCTCGTCGGTCACGATGACCGTCACGCCGGGCTGGATCTCGAAGTTCGAAAAGGCCTTTCCACCTCCGGCGCGCCGAAAGCCCTCCTCGAGCCACGGTCGGTAGATGTCCATCATGCCGGGCACGAAGGCCAGCGGGAACCAACCGTCGGCGATCTCCGCAGTGAGTCGTACGTTGCTCTCGCTGCCGGTCCCCAGCCAGATGGGAATCTTCGGGTTCATGTGGAGGATCGACTTGAGCGGCTTGCCGATTCCCATGGCCCCAACGCCCTTGTAGGGAAGCGAGATCTCCTTGCCGTCGTGGGTGACCGGCTCCTCGCGTTCGAAGATCTTGCGCATGATCGAGACGTAGTCGCGAATCCGCCAATAGGGACGGCCCCAGGGCTGGCCATACCAGCCTTCCACGATCTGCGGACCACTGACCCCGAGCCCCGCGACGAAGCGACCTCCGCCAGCGAGCGCGTCGATGGTGGCCGCCTGCATCGCCGCCATGGCCGGCGTGCGCCCGGCCAGCTGCATGATCGAGGTGCCCAGCCGAATCCGCCGGGTCACTGCTGCCAGGTACGCGAGCGGCGAGGTCGCATCGGATCCGTAGGCCTCGGCGGTCCAGACCGAGTCGAAGCCCAGAGCCTCCGCGCGTTGCACCAGATCTACGGGCAGCCTCATCTCCGCCCCGGAGTATCCGAGCATCAATCCGAGCTTCATGTTGCCCCCATCAATCGAGACTGTTGGCCCGACCAAGTCGATAGCGAATGGGGAGCCGTTTCAAGCCCACGACGAAGCTGGACGCAATCTGGACGGGATCGCCAGCGAGCTCCAGGGCGTCGATCCGGCCGATCATCTCCCGCAGCAGTGCGCGCTGCGACTGACGAGCCAGGTGGGTACCGAGGCAGAAGTGCTCGCCGATCCCGAAGGCGAGGTGCGGGTTCGGATCGCGGTCGATGCGGAAGCTGTACGGATCCTCGAAGACCGCCTCATCGCGATTCGCCGAGGCGTAGAAGAGCACGAGGTTCTCCCCTTTGCGGAGCTTCTGTCCTCGGAACTCCAGATCCTCCGCCACGACCCGCTTCATGTAGTTGACGGGCGAGGTCCAGCGCACGATTTCCTCGACGGCGCTCGAAACCAGTTCCGGATTGCGCTTGAGCTTGTCGAACTCGTCCGGGTGCTGGGCCAGGGCACATATCCCGCCCGCCAGGGCGTTCTTCGTCGTGTCGTGACCAGCCGAGAACGTGATCAGGTAGTAGCCGAGAGTCTCCATCAGCCCCATCGGCTCATCGTTCACCTTGCCATTGGCGAGCAGGCTCGCCAGGTCGTCCGTGGGATTCGCGCGCCGCTCTTCGATGATGCCACTAAAGAGCTGGAAGAACTCCATGGCCAGCTCCTGCACCGCCTTGTTTCGGTCCCCGCCGTCGCGCTGAAGGTCGGGATCGTCCCCGCCGAAGAGCTCGTTGGTGAGCCGGAGGATCTGGGGCTCCTGCTCGCGCGGCACGCCGAGGATGGTCGAGAGGACACGCAGTGGGTGCGCGGCGGCAACCTCGTTCGCGAACTCGCACTCGCCTTCGCCGCCGCTGGCGCGCTCGACCAGTGCGTCGACGAGATCTCGTGCGCTCTCCTCGACGATGGGCGAGATCCGCTCGATGGCGCGTGGCGTGAACCAGGGGACCGCGACCTTGCGGTAGTCGCGGTGCTCGGGTGGATCCATACCGATGATCACGCGCATCTGGCCGATGCCCTGGTCGGCCTCGATGATGCGCTTCTGCTCTTGGCTCTCCAGAACGATGCCGAACCGATTCAGGAAGAGGTCCGGCTGCTTGGAGATCTCGCAGATCTCTGCGTGACGGACGACGGGATAGAAGGCGTCGAAGCCCTCGGGTGCGCAATGGTGCAGCCGATCCAGCTTTCGCAGCTCGCGCCACTGATCGTGGGGAACGCCGTGCTCTCCGTAGGCCTTCGGCGCAATCAGCTCGAAGCCGTCGATCTCGGTCATCAGCACACCTCCCATGGAATCAGGCCTGTCAGAGAGGGCGACGCTCGTTCAACCCCGCCGCGTTCCGATACAGGATCTTCTCCTGGTCCGCGGCCACGATCCCATCCAGCTCCTCGAGGATGTCTCGCGGGTGTTCCAAGCCCTCCATATGGGGCCAGTCCGAACCGAGGATCACCCGATCGGCGCCCATGTGTGAGACCACCTCGGCAATGTCGTCCTCCCAGAAGGGATTGATGAAGACGTGCTCCCGAAAGAGGTCGACGGGATCTTCCTTGAAGTATCCGCGAACGCGGTTCTTGGTGCGGTCGAGGCTGCGCAGCAGATCACCGAGAAACTCGGCGCCGTTCTCGACCGAAGCGACCCGCAGGTTGGGGAAACGTTCGAACAGCCGGTCGAAGACCATGCTGGCCAGGAAATCGTTGATGTTTCGGGCGCGATGGAAGTTGGTGACGTTCGGTCGCGGCCCGAGGGCGAGGGCATCGATGCTTCGGGTGTCGTAGCCGTTGCTGTCGTGCCGGGTGGCGCCGATGTGGGTCACGACGGTGATGCCAGCCTCGTTCACCCGGGCCCAGAAGCGATCGAAGTCCTTGTGGCCCGGGTTGCGCGGTCCGTTTCGCGTGAATACGGCGCTGGGTCGCATCACCAGGATGCGCGCGTCGCGCGCGAGCGCCCACTCGAGCTGCTCGCACGCCCAGTCGACATCGGCCAGGGTGATGTAGGGCGAGGTGAAGATGCGGTCCTTGTAGGTGAGCCCCCAGTCCTCGTCCAGCCATTGGTTGAAGGCGCTATACGTGGTGCACAGCGCATCCACGTCCTTCTTCAGCGGCTCCTCGTAGAGAACGCCCAGCGTGGGGAACAACCAGGCCCCGGCGAGTCCCTGCGCGTCCATGCGCGCGATCCGCGCGTCGCGGTCCATGTACTCGGGCGGCATCGGCTCGAGCGAAGAGCGGATCAGCTCGGCGCTGGTCATGCCGCGTGGGTTACCGCCGAAGTACTCGCGCAACACGCCCGGCTTAGAGATGGGGTTGAAGGTCGGATTTGCGGAGCGATCGATCTTGCCGCCGACGACCTGGTACTTGCGTCCCCCCTCGAGCTCGATCCACTCCACACAGCGGGATCGCATCCGCTTCGGCACGTGGCGGATGAATGCGTCGTGCGCCTCGTAGTAGTGGTTGTCGGCGTCGAAGATCTCGCCGGGGTAGCTGGCCATGGCGGCTTCCTCCCTCACGCGACCTGCGCGGCAACCCGGAGCGCGCAGTCCCTTGCGGCGCCTCATTTAGTATCATAGTTTCGGTAGCTTGTAACGGTGCCGCCGGAGGAGGACGCGCATGTATCCGGGACTCCACGCGCAGAACACCCCGGACAAACCCGCCGCCATCCATGCCCGCACCGGCGAGGTGCTGACCTACGCCGACCTCGATGCCCGCTCCAGCCGGCTCGCACAGCTCCTCTGGTCCGAGGGCTTGCGCCCGGGCGACCACATCGCCGTTTTCCTCGAGAACCATCTCCGCTACTTCGAGGTCGTCTGGGCGGCGTTACGATCCGGGCTCTACCTCACGACCGTGAACCGCTACCTGACCGGGCCGGAAGCGGGGTACATCGTGGACGACTGCGGCGCGCAGGTGCTGGTCTCGTCGCGTGCAGTCCACGAGGCCGCTTCGGAGATCCCCGAGCACGCGCCGGACTGCGGGCGCTTTCTGGTGGTCGGCGGTCCGCCCGAGCCCGCCTCGAGCCGGTTCGAGAGCTACGAGGAGGCTCTCGGTGAGCACCCGGCCAAGCCCCTCGAAGAGGAGCCGCTCGGCGAGTTCATGCTCTATAGCTCGGGAACCACCGGTCGACCGAAAGGAATCGCACGCCCTCTCTCGGGCCGGCCGGTCTCGGGCGGCTTGGCGATGGGCGTCACGCTGAAGCGCCTCTTTCGCGCGGACGCAGACTCGGTGTACCTCTCACCCGCCCCTCTCTACCACTCTGCACCCATCGGCTTCAGCACGGCCATCCAGTCTCTCGGCGGCACAGCCGTGATGATGGATCGCTTCGACGCCCTCGACGCGTTGCGGGCGCTCGAACAGTACGCAGTCACCCACAGCCAGTGGGTCCCCACGATGTTCTCGCGCATGCTCAAGCTTCCGGAGGAGGAGCGCGCACGCTTCGATCTCTCCGCGCACCAACTGGCGATCCACGCAGCCGCACCCTGCCCGCGAAAAGTGAAGGAAGAGATGTTCGCCTGGTGGGGACCGATCTTGCACGAGTACTACGCGGGAACCGAGACGAACGGCTTGACGTACGTGGGTCCGGAGGACTGGCTGGCCCATCCTGGGACGGTCGGCCGTGCGGTGATGGGCAAGCTCCGCATCTGCAACGAGGACGGTGCGGAGCTGCCGACCGGAGAGGCAGGCATCGTGTACTTCGAGCGAGACGAGGTGCCGTTTTCCTACCACAAGGACCCGGAGAAGACGCGGAGCGCGCAGCATCCGGTGCATCCCACGTGGACGGCTCTTGGCGACGTCGGCTACGTGGACGATGAGGGCTACCTCTACCTGACCGATCGGGCCTCGTTCATGATCATCTCGGGCGGCGTCAACATCTATCCCCAGGAGATCGAGAACGAGCTGATCATGCACCCCATGGTCGACGACGTGGCCGTGATCGGCGTGCCGAATCCTGAGTTCGGAGAAGAGGTGAAGGCGGTCGTCCAGCCCGTGGCAGGCGTCGACGCGGACTCGAAGCTGGCGGATGAGCTGATCGCGTTCGCGCGAGAGCGACTGGCGCCCTACAAGTGCCCGCGGTCGATCGACTTCGAGGTCGAGCTCCCTCGTCTCCCCACCGGAAAGCTGTACAAGCGCCTGCTCAGGGATCGCTACTGGGGCGAGAAGAACAGCCGGATCGTCTGAGGCCGAGATGGGGCTCCGTGCGGTGGCAGGCCGGGCGTATCCGCTTCCAGGGCCAACTCGGCCGTCCCTTCCATCTTGTAGTTGCGACTGCCTGGGCTGTGCTGGACCCTGATCCGTTGCCACTCAGGAGCTTCTCGAGCGCCAGCTGAGCCTTCTGCGGGAGAAGGTAAGCTGACCAGCAACGATCGACTGGATGCGTAATTTCGCAATCCCGATCTCGCTCGCAGTCGTGTGCCCGGAGAATGAGTCCATGCCCCGAGTCGAAGAGTCGATTCCCGCCAACCTGGTTGATGAGGCCGAGGCAGCACGGGCCTGGTTCGCCCGGGACCGCGGTACCGATTTCAAGCTCACCGGGATCGTCGATCCCGATGAAGTTCGCGAACGGGATTCGACGACCCACGCACGTCAGCTCGAGCTGATCCTGTGCGGGACTCGGGATGGCCAGGACGTTTGCCTGCACGAGCGTTTCGAGGTCGAGCTTGCGAGCCACGGTTTCGAGGTGACGCTCCTCGAGGATTCCACCCCTGACGTCGGCTCGCCGGCGCCACTTCTCGATCCGCCGGTCGGAGTCCGAGCGGGTTGGCTGACGCGGATCCTCGCACAGCACTCGTTCGTGGTTCTCGTGTTCTACCGAGGCTTCTGGTGACCGCCCTGTCGCCGCGAGTTGCGCGGCTACGGGAAGGCGGGAGTCGTCGATGCAATCCGCAAGGCGGGCGGCGAGATCTACGCGATCACCAGCGAGCCCCAGTCGCTCGCCGGCAACGCCCAGAGAGACTGGGAGACCGGCATCGAGCACGTCGGCGATCCACACCAGGAGATCGCCGGCGCGTGCGCCGATCGGGGGTGGCTCTGCCTCTTCACCAACCACTGGGGTGGCGACATCGTCGAGTCCGGGCCGACCTGGGTGTTGTCGCATCCGAAGGGCTACTTCCAGCCCGGGGTGCTCGGGCTCAGCCGGGAGGGCCGGGTCCTGTATCGCTGGCGTTGTCGGCCGAATCGCAAGAACCTCGGCGGCGCGATCGCCCGTCCGACCCCCTCTCACGTGTGGAGCCGGGTCCAAGCCGCGCTCCGGGAGCCGCACGATGCGCTGGACGCGCCGCCCGACACCGATCCCGTGCTGGACTCGCCACCGGTGCCCTGGCCGCTCTTCGTCGCCCTGCTCGTCGCCAACGGCTGGTTTCTCCGGCCCGTTCCCTTCGACCAGAGGCCGGGCAAGGACGCGATCCCGCAGCGGCAGCGGAACGCGATGCTTCGCATCCCCTTCTTCGCCGCAGCGTGGATCGCAGCCGGTCTCCTGCTGCCGATGTGGGTCGTCGCGCTGGCCTTCACGGGCTGGGTCGCGAAGGTCGTGCCCGGCATCCGCCTGGTCAACGAGCGGTTCCAGAACGTCGGCCCCAACGAAGAGCCGGCCTGAGGCCCCGCCGAATCACGGGTTCCGCGCGCGTGGCACCCGAGAAGCTGATCCCCTTGGCCGATCCAGTGGCGGACGAAGCTTTTCGTGCCGGCCGCTTCGCCCTTGGACTCCGGGGGCGGATTTGAAGCTCTGATCCGCCGGATCTCGACATACCCGAAGAGAGAGGTGCGCAAAGTGGACTGGTACAGGATCAAGACTGCGCTCCTCGGAGTGAAGCGGTTGGCAACGTTGTCGAAAGAAGACAAGCAGGCTTGTATCGACGCGTACAAATTCTTTCAACGAATGCAAGCAGGTGAAGAGACCCCAACCGAGCACGAGACGAAAGCCGTCGCGGACTACTACAAGGTCTTGAACAACATGTTGTCCGTCTTCGATCTGGAGAAGCTCTACCTTCCTCCCCAGCTCGACGAATCGAAGGGCTTATACGGAAACCCGTTGTTATGCGAACAAGCCGTATTGGCTCCACTTCAAAGTTGGCAATCATCACAAGCCGCTCGAGTACGCATCGGCCACCTTCGACGGATGTTTTTCCTTCCAGGCGGTCTGGCCCTTCTTCAAGAAGGAGGAGCTCGATGGGCATGCAAGAGAGATGTTCCGCGTCTTGAAACCCGGAGCGCGATACGCCTGTTCGGAGTATCTGCTGACCCCCCATTTCGATTGGAACAACGAAGAGCATGTGGCGCTTCACAGAGTCTTCCTTCCAACCCTGGCAGCCACTCACTCGATGTATCCGGCAGACGTCTGTGCCGCGTTGGAAAGGGCCGGGTTCAGGATCCTCGTCTCTGCCCCTTCGAAGAGCGAAGCCTGGCCGATCGCCGAGCAGAAGCGCAACTTGATCCTCATGGCGCGAAGGCTGGTTCGAGCCCTCGAGGCGATTCGCGTTCTGGCTCCATGGGTCGAAGAATCTCTCGATCTTCTTCAAAAGGGTGGGCAAGCCTGGAGGGATGCCGAAAAGGCCAAGATTGCCGATTTGAACTGGAGAATCGTCGCGGAGAAGCTTTAATCGAGGGAGTGGGCGCTTCACACGGAGGCTTCGGCTTCCGGGCACTTTTGCTTCGTGCCTTGGCTCGAGTCCGCTTCTTACGCGGTCGACAGAGCAAGAGCATCGGGCTTCGAACCTGAGCCTCCGGGGGGCTGACCTCCAATCAGGTCGAAGCAGCAAGCGCGAGTCGACATCGGAGGTTGGACGCCAACACCTCGACGTGGGGGTCGTCGAACATCGTGAGATGCTCGCCCGGAATCGGGACCGCATCGAAGGGGCCGCGCAGACACCGCGCCCAGCCGAGGCTCGAGTCTCCGGTGTGCTCACAAGAATCGGCACACCAGAACTGGGCGACCCGGATCGTGCAAGGACGCGGTTGGTACTTGAGATAGGCAACCCAGAGTGCTTTCTGCAGCGGAGACATACCGCCGACTTCGCGTACCTCGGAGGTGCGGCCATCGGGACGTCGGTAGATGGGCATGGATCGACCGCGCCGCGTGGCGTTCCACTCTCCCAGCCGCCGCCGAGCGTGGTAGAACTGCCAGGCCAGTCGCTCCCGCAGGAAGGCGCTTCTGTCTTCGGGCGGCGTTTCGAAGAAGCGCGTTGCCTGATGAGCCATGGCGTGGGGAAGCGAGCGTGAAATCTTTTGTTCGTCCGGATGTGCCTTGGGAAGCCGCGTATCGAGCATGGTGACGAGCGCGACCGGGATCCCTTCCTTCTCGAGCTCGCGGCCGATCTCGAGGGCGAGCACACCACCGAAGGACCAACCGCCGAGCAGAACACATGGGGACGCTCCCAATAGGGGCCGCATCTGTTCCAGGCAGAAGTCCCGCCATCGTTCTACCGTGCGCGGGAAGTCCTCCTTGCGAGTTCCATGCGGTGGAGCAATGGTGACGATCCGCTGATCGGCGCCCAGGTGGCGAGCCAGCTTTCGATACAGGCGGAGTTCCTGGCTCCAGCTTCTGACGACGAACCACGTGGGGCGCTGTTCGACCGGGGTTGGATTCGCAAGGTGGAAGCCCGCCAACGGGGCGCGCTCGGCCGCATCCTCATCGAATCCGCCCGTGGAAGTGATTTCGACGACCTCATCCATGTCGTGTGCCATTCCAGAAGGAACCCGTTCGTCCGCCGTCACCGCGAATCGAGAAAGGATACCCCGCATCGTGTCGCTTTCGACCCGACGATCGTGCTCGAGACACCATCGGCACACTGCCTTTTGCCCGCCGCGGGCTCTCCGTAGGGGATTGGCATGCCCCCCGCCCAACGAGGGTGCTCACGGAATCCGGAGCGTTGTCCGTACGTACCCACCGGACTTGCGCGTCGGGCGGGGTATTCGGGAGCCTCTTCTCTGGGCCTGGAGCTAGCCCTGATCCGTCAACCGGATCGGGGCGCAACTCCCAATGCTGTTCGGATTCACGCGGCTGCTCGCTCCGTGCCGCGATCCGAGTCCGGCACCAGGATCTCACGACGATGAGGATGTCGCGCTCAGGCTCGAATCCAGCTCGGTGACGGCGGTGGCATCCGCGTCGAGCTCCCGGGGGTTCGAATCCCCACCGCTACCACACGAAGTCGATGGCCAGTCGCCGAAACGCGGCTGGCCATCGCTTTTCCGGCAGCCGACGCGGCGATCGCGGTCCACCTTCCCCAACTGGCCCCGGTGTGTCTCGGCTCCCCGTTTCTCCAGCCACTCCAGGGCGAGCACGCCCATCACCTGCGAGTCGGCGCGTGATCCGGATCCAGCGAGGGGTGGTGGTCGATCAGGCGGCCGTCTTTCCAGGCCGCCAGAATGTCCAGCAGGTTGACGTTGCCGACGATGGTCCGGTCGTCATTGAGTACCGGGATTTCGATCAGGCCTGATCGGAACATCAGATCGATCGCGCGGGTGAGCGGTTCGTCTTCATGGATGCTGATGGACTCGCGGATCAGCAAGTGATCGGCCGTCTCCGAACTGAGCAAGTCGAGAAGCTCGATGGGACTGCCCGAGGCCGGCAGCCTGTGCGAGAACACCACGTGCGCCAGGCGCTGAGCCGTAATCAGCCCAAGATAGCGACCGTCGGCGTCATTCACATAGATCGCTTGGGTGCCTGGATCCTCGATCATGCGAGCCACCAGCTCGGGGATCGTGGCCATGGTGGATACCACGGCGGGTCGGTTGGAGCTGAGATCCAAGAGTTCACGGATGCTAGGCGCCTCCACTGGCGGATACCTCCACTGGCGGGGTCGCGCGCGGGATTTCACCGGCGCGGGAAATGGCGAACTTCACCATCGGCGGCCCGATGATCTGGACGATGAAGGTGGTCGCTGCAATCAAGTTGACCACAAGCGTGCCAATCGCCTGCGCCTCCGGACCGGCGTCGTCAAACTCCTGGGCGATGGCCAGCGCAAGCCCCACCGCGACGCCAGCCTGGGAGAACAGGGCGAAGCCCAGGTACTTGCGCACCGCCGGCGCGGCCCGAACAGCCGTGCTACCGGCCCATGCCCCGCTCATCTTGCCGGCCGTTCGCGCAACCACGTAGAGCAGACCCAGCAGCCCCATTTGCGGCAACAGGTCGATCTGCAGCCGGGCGCCGACGAGGATGAAGAACACGATGTAGATCGGCGGCGTGATCCCCCGCACCAGATCGAATGCACGCCGGCTCGCGTCGGGCGCCAGGTTGGCCAGAGCGACGCCGACAGCCATCTCGGCGAGGATCAGCGATATGCCGAGCCAGTCGGCGATGCCTGCAACGCCAAGAATGGTGCCCACGAGGACTACCAGTGAATCATCGCGATCGCCCAGCCGGCGCAACAGCCGGACCACGGTCAGGCCAACGGCTGAGCCAAGTGCCAGCGCCCCGACGACGTGCGCCACCGGCTCGACCAGCCCGGACATGAGCGAGACAGACCGCCCTTCGAGCAGTCCACGGGCGAGCGCCAGGGCGAAGCCGAACAGAATCAGAGCCAGCGCGTCGTCCATTGCAACGATGCCGAGAACCGTTGTGGTGAGGGGGCCGCGCGACTTGTACTCCCACAGCACATCCACCGTCGCGGCGGGTGCCGTGGCCGAGGCAAGCGCGCCCAGCAGCAAACCCAGTGCCAGCTGGCCACTGAACAGCGTGACGACCAGGGCCACGAGCAAGAACGTGGCAATGCCCTCCGCGAGCACGATCAGCACCAACTGCCTGCCGAACCTCTTGAACACACTGCGCTTCAGTTCGCCGCCGACCATGAATCCGATCAGCGCCAGCGCGACGTTGGTGAACGGCGAGAGCGATTCCACGAGCTCGAGTGGAATGAAGTTGGTCAGCGAACTACCCAGCATCACGCCGACCACGATGTATCCCACCACCCGCGGAACGCGCAGCCACTGGATCAACTTGCCGCCAGCCAACCCCAGCAGGACGGCCAAGCCGAATAGCAGCACAGTGCTCAATGTGGACCACCTCTACCGACCGAACGCCGCCATTGTAGTACCGACGAGCCGTCGGCAATCAAAGACCGTGCCCCGCCGTCGCGCTTCCCTGTCGATCCGCGAAATTGCGCGTGTCCAGATCAGCTCGACCGGCGCCAGGACCGCTGACGACTCCTGCAATCTCGCAACAGCGACATCCAACGCGACACGATCGCCCCAGTCAATGACCGGGACCAGCGCCGCGGTTCCGTCGTTCGCCGCCCAGGTCATCGTCAGCCCCAGTGGACTGTCCGCCAAGTGCGGAGGCCGAGGGTCGCCTTCCTGGTACGCCGGTTGCCGGTACGGTGCGATCATCCGGTGGCGCGATGGCCAGAAGATCTCCGGAGGACGCCTTGTGCGATGCCGGGCCTCGTGCTCTGCGTCCGGAGTCCGGTCGACAGCGCAGCGACCATTCGCCCTGGACCGCCTGCCGCCTGGACTGCGCCGTACTGGATCAAGGTTGCTGCGCTCGCGCGGATCGCGGCGTCGGTGGGGATGAGGTCGCTACCGCCTCGAGGCGGCACTCCTCCTCTCGAGCCCGGACGCCGTCACCGACGAGCCCTTCGTCGCTGAAGCTCTGACTGGGCTCCTCGGTCCGGGGTTGCCCCGCTCCATCGTCGTCGAGGACCCGGAGTGGCATGCTGTCCCACATCGTTTCGCCCTTGCGGCGATTCGCCTCTCGCCGGGCCATCGAACTCCGGTGAGCTACTCGGCGCGGTTTCGGTGCCCGCGCCGGGTCTCGATCCGCCTCGCGATGTCGGCGAGCTCCGACAGCGGCGGCACGACGTTGATCCACCACCCGGTCACGGTTCGTCTCGACGCGGAGTGTGCGCCCGTGATGCTCTACAGCGCGGCGTTCAACGGCACCGCGCTGAACGCCTCCATTCACTTCTTCGGTGACAATCTCGCGCACACCGCGATCGTCAACGTCATCACGATCAGCCTCGAGGACGCGCGCATCGCGTCGATGACGACGGCCGGCGCCGCAACCGACCCGGCCACCGGCCCCGGGGCGAGCACGGAACTGCTGGTAAGCTTCGACTTCTACAAGATCATCATCTCCGATCACGAGCGAAAGCTCGAGACCGAGAGCACCAACAAGAGCCCGTGAGCCGTTCGCCCGGGCGAGAACGCGCGCGCTTGGGCCCGCGCATCATCTGGATGGGCCTCGTCATGCTCGTCGGGTGCGGGCTCTCGACCGCGGCGCTTGCCTCGCCTTGGCCGGGCCTGGCAGTCGTCGTGCGCGGAAGCAACGTGGACCACTACCTGCTGCCGACGCTCGTCACCCTGCCGAATGGCGAGACGCTCAGCGGGCTTCGGCTCGCTGCGGGATTCCAGACGGTTCCGCACAGAGGCGAGGATTGGCTCGTCTTCGATCGCGTCGCGGGCACGTTCGCGGTCGTGCAGGAGGATCAGCGCGCACAGCTCTCCGTAGGCGAGGCACTGCGCACCCTGCCGGGCACGGGCGTCGTCGACCTGCGACCGCTGTCGGGAAGCATCGAAGAGCACCTCGATCCACCCGGCGCGCTGCTGGTCTTCAACGCCCTGGCACCCCCCGACCCACGGCTCGCCTGCGCAATCCCTGGGCAGCCAGACGCGGACGGCGACGACGTGAGCGACGCATGCGACAACTGCCCGGCGGTCCCGAATCCCGGCCAGGCAGACCGTGATCGCGACGGCCACGGCGACGCTTGTGACCCGGTCGGATGGATCGACGCGCAAACCGGCGAGCGCCCCGCCGACTGGCGCTCCGTTCGCCGCTCCAACACCTCCTTCAGCGTGGCGCCGGTCCTCGGAGTGCATCGCAGTCGCCACCCGCACCTGCACGCCCGCCCTGAGCGTGGGCTTCCAGTGCATTCGGGCCCAGCCGGGCCTCCCAGAGCCGCCGTGTCCGGATCGAAGCATCGAGCCGAGTCATTTTCGGCTCGCCGGCTCGGTGTCGGTCGGTCACAGCCACACGACGACGACTCGGCGGTCTCGTGGGCAGGCGCGGTCGAGGTCGATGCCCGACCGACCCCGGGCGCACGATCAGGAAGCGACCCCCAGGATGCTCCGGGCCAGGTCCACGCCGTCCTTCGCTTGCGCTCCCCAGCCGTCGGCACCTTGCTCGTCGGCCCACTTCTTCGTGGTGACGCCACCGCCGACGATCACGGGCAACTTCTCACGAACGCCCATCTCCTCGAGGAGGCTCAACAGCTCGGAGAACTTCTCGAGCGCCGGCGCAAACACGACGGACACCGCGATCATGTCGGCGCCGCTCTTCTCGGCCGTCTCGTAGAAATCCCAGGGCGTGTTCTTCTCGCCCATGTCGACCACGTCGAAGCCGCCGATCGAGAGCAGCGTGGCGACGAGGTTCTTCCCGATGTTGTGCTGACTGAGAAGGGTGCCGATGACGACCTTCTTCTGGTTCTTCGGAGCCTCACCGCGCGGCAACGCTTCCTCGATCAGTGGGATGCAGGTCTTCGCAGTGACCCCAGCCCGAACGAGATCGAGCACGATCGCCTTCTTGGCTGCGAAGCGAATCCCTACGTCGTTGAGCCCGCTCATCACCCCCTCTTCGAGGAGCCGCATCGGGTCGAAGCCCGCTGCCAGGAGCTCGCGGGTCATAGCGGCCGCCGGCTCCGGCTGTGTCTCGCTCACCTTCCGTCGCAAATCTTCAATGGTCGCCATGCTGCTCCTCTCCTGCTCCTATGCCTCGCGCCAGCTCGGATAGTCGAGTCCGAAGCCCCGGAAGATCCGCGTGAACTTGCGGTACTGATCGATGAGCTCCTGCTTGGGCTGGAGCGTCGTCATGTCGTAGAGCTTCTCGAGCGGCTGCGGCGGTGGCGTCGGCGCGTACTCGATGGACCGAATCTCCTTGATGATCGCCGCGCCCTCGTCCGGCGTCAGATGCGCGGCCGCTCGTGCGACCTCTCCGGCCCAGCGGCATTCGATTCCAGTCGAGCCACCCGCGAGCCACAGCGCCTCGATACCGGAGATGCAGGCGTTGATGCAGGCGAGTGCCGTCTCGTACCACGCCTCGTCCGAGAAGGCGGAAGCCGGATTCCCTGTGCTTCCGAAGGTCACCCAGGGAAGGCCGAGGTTGCGCTCGGCCGCGAGTGCCGCGGCCGAGTTGCACCAGCTGATGTCGTTGCCGATGTAGGTCCCGTGGATGGACATACACATCGCCTGCGTGAGCGCGCCCCCGGAGTAGGCGAGCATTCCCAGGGTGTGGGCGATGATCTCGATTGCACCCTGTTCGGGCCCCGTGATGTAGCCGTAGAGGGCAGGCGAGCAGCTCATCCAGGGCTCGATCCCGTGCTGCTGGGCGAAAAAGGTGAGATTGAAGCGGTCGTAGTTGATCCGCATGTCCTGGAGGATCTGGACCGGAAGCGTGCAGTTCTCCTTCGTATACATGCCCGGCCCGAAGGTGCTCATGATCGCCAGAGGCGTCATGGCGCTCATCGGGATTCCGAAGAAGAGGCCCGGCCTGCCGGACCTGGACGCAGCCTCGTTCATGAGCCGCGCTTCGGTCTGGCAGACGACGGTTTGCGCCGGCGTGTCGAGAATGTTCTTCAGCTCACCGACTCCGAGTAGCGGAATCGGGATCACGCCGTCGCAGGTCGGCTCCTGCATTGCGGCCATGGCGTGGTACTTGTAGAGCTCGACGTTCTTCGTGAGCGCACCGGCGGGAAACCACGTGAAGGGATGTCGCTCGTCGCCGGGCGCACGGGGAGAGAGGGTGATCTCGTCGCGGCCCGACCCGAGTCTGATCGTGCGCCGCGCGGTGGCGATCGCCTCACGAATCTCTTCCTCGGTGAAGCGAACGATGCGCTTCGTGTCCTTGCAGTAGAGGCCGACCTCGATCAGGTACTCGAGCCCGGCCTGGAACACGGCGTCTGCGACGTCCGGATCGATCATGACCGGCTCCTCGGGATTGCACTCGATCTGGTGCCTCGCCCGAATCTCCTCGAGGACGGTCGGGAAGAACTCGGTCTCGAACTTCTCCTCCGACATGATCTGGCCGGTGCTCGCGCGGTGTATGGCTTCCCAAAGCAACTTGCTCATGATCCCTCCGACGCCTGCCGAAAACGCCCCATCAGCCCTGCAGGTAACATTCCTTGTCCTGCATCGCCCGCATCAACGTCGCGCACTCCTGCCCGACGTAGCGGATGTGCTGAGGCAACAGCCACGGCATCGCGTCGACGATGTACCACGAGAGCTTCTGGGCATCGTCGAAGGCATCTTCCCAGAAGATGCTCCCCGCGTCGTGATCGAGCAGCATCGCCCTGGCCTTGCCGTTGTCGCTCCCGAACAAGAACACGCCCGAGTGGTCGACCTGCAGAGGAAGTGGCCGTTCGAACGACTCGTCGAGCACCTGCTGCGCCCGCTCCCAGTCGCTCGCAAGGAGCTGGGCGGAGTGAATCACGAAGGTCGCGGCGTCAGACTCGATCCCGAGCTCCGCAGCGAGCTCGCGCTGCACGCGAACGAGAGCCAGGGCTTCGATCGGCCAGTCGCGGAAGAGCTCCACGCAACCGAGCACGAAGGAGCCGTAGAGCTTCCCTTCCACGACGTCGAAGATCGCGGATACGAGATTCGGCGCGACGTCGAGCTTCCGCAGCTCGACGGGATCGAGCACCACCATCCCGCTCGCTTCGATCGCCTTCCGAAGACGATCCAACGAGGGGGCCTGCAGCCGCTCGTAGTGACGCTCGAAGTCGTCGCGGTCGAACACGAGGCACGCAGGGAAGTCCTCGGGCGGTGTGACCTCGACCTCGAGGTCTTCGGCGATTACCGGGAGCCCGATCGTCACCATCGCATTCAGCGCTTCGGCCACGGGCCCGGCGTCGGTCTGCTTGTCGCTGCCAATGCGCAATGCCAGGTTCAGAAGCTGCAGCCAGCTGTCTCCTACGTCGCGGCTGAAGATCGGGAAAGAGGTCTTCCGCGAGAGAAAGACCTTTCGCGCGGGGATCTCGGGATTGCTGTTGGACATTTCGACGGCTCCAGGAGGGCGACCGGGTGCTCCGGCCCTACCCTGGGCCGGGAACGCAGAACGCGCGGACGAACTGACTCTCGAGGCGGTCGAGAAGCTCTTCGTGCGGGATCGTCATCCCGTGATCGAGCCAGTGGGTGAGCTCCACCTGCTTGAGGGCAAGCATCTTGCGGACCAGCAGGTCGGGGTCCTCGTCGACGTAGATTCCTTCAGCGACTCCGCGGGCGAAGAGCTCTCGGGGGACCGAAGCGCCCTCGTCCCAGAGGTCCGCCGCAGGGCCGGGGACCGGGAAGCGGGATGCCCAGCCGAAGCCCGCTTGGCAACACATGCGCAGGAAGTCGGGGCGATCGAGGAAGTACTGTGCGCCAAGGCGCACGACCGCGAGGTGCCTTGCGAGCGTCCCTTCGTGTGCGGCACTCGCATCGCGAATGCAGTCCATGAACTCCTGCATCCTTCTCTTGTGGATCCCGAGAAGGAGGGACGCCTTTCCGTCGATGACGCCATAGAGGGTGCCCAGGGAGATCCCGGCCTCCGCCGCGATCTCGTTCATGCGGGACCCCTCCGTCCCTTTCTCCGCGAAGATCCGCTCGGCTGCCTCGCTGATCGCCTGCCGATAGACGGTCTCGCGCTCCTCCCTCACGCGCCGCTGGAGGGGCGTCTCGTGGCTTCCGCTCTCTTTTCTGCGGTCGGGTCGGCCGGCGCGTGTCATAGAATCCAGATTCTAAAACATTAGAATGCGCGAAAGATCTACCGAACTGCCATTTCACTGTCAAGCAGCCCCCCGCACGACGAACGCACGCGGCACCACGATCGTGCGTGTGCCCGGCAGGACGGGATCCGTCACGAGCGTGAGGCCGTCGTTCGGTCCGTACTCTCGCAGTCGCGAACGCGCTACGGACCGCATCGAGATCGAGCCCCCCCGCTCCAGCCGTTCGCAGCATCCGCAGACAGCGGTCTCCCGCGCTTGCGCTCTCCGGATGCGGCGTCGCGCCTGGCCATGCCCGCCGGCTCTCGGCTCTTCACTTGCGCAGCGCGCCGACCCGTCGCGAGCGGAACCGCCAGGCGCCGTCGACGCGCACGAGCTCGTCGTCGTAGCCGGCGAGCACCACGTTCGTGCCCCCGTCGGCCGGCACCTGGAAGCTCAGGAAGCACTTGTGCCGCATGACGTCGCCGTCGGGCTCGAAGAGGTGGTTGTCGGTGAAGTGCATCGAGCCGGGGTAGTCCCGGCCGAAGCCGTCGCTGAACGCCACGAGCGCGGCGCGGCCCTGCGCCTTGCCCACCGTGCCTTCGAAGAGACCGTCCGCGGTGAACGTGTCCGCCCACTTCTCCGACTCCCCGGTGTCGATGTAGTAGTTGTAGGCCGCGCAGAGATCGAGAATGGCCATGCGGTCGTCGATCGAGATCATGTCGGGTGCCCTCCAGGGTGGCTCGTCGCGTCGTCCGGCTGCAGTCTACCCCCGACTCGCCCGCCCCTCGGCGCCGAGCTAGCGTCGGCCGGGTATGTGCAGGCCGCACCCCGCAGCAGGGATCCTGGCACGGGTCCCGCTCGGGCGGGGGCTGCTGCTCGTTCTCTCCCTGCTGCTCCAGCTCCTCGCCTTCGGGCCGGACGCCGCCCGGGCCCAGAGCCCGGATCCGTCGGCCGGCATCCTGCCCGGCGAGTCGGAGGCCGTCGAGCGCGCCTATCCGGGGCTGATCCAGTACGGCCCCCGCCCCGGCGGACGCGTGGTTGCCGGCGTCGACTCCGCGGTGCTCCAGACACTCCTCGACCAGCTGGCCGCCGGCGAGATCACGCCCGACGCCGAGGCGGCCGTGCGCCTGGTCATCCTGGGGCTCTCGAAGCAGACCGGGACGCTCGGAGCGCTGGGGCGCAACATCACCCAGGACATCGCGGGGGCGGCGTCTTCGAGCGGCAGCCCGGCGGCGGTCCGCGGCGTCGCGGGCGTCCTCTTCGACGTGATGGAAGACCTGGCGAACCCGTACTCGATCCTGGCCCAGGACCTGCTGTCGGAGAAGATGCGCTGCGGCGCGGCGGCCGCGGGGGACGACGCCCTCGTGCACGAGATCGCCGAGCGCACCCGACCCGACCGGGGCGCCGACCTGCTGAGCCACACCGACGGCACCATGGCCGACCGCTACGGGCTGCACGAGCGCGCAGATCTCTATACCGTGGTCGCCCGGGGTCCCCGGGTGATCGCGACCGGGTACTTCGGCACCATCGTCCTCTCGGAGGACGCCGGCGCCACGTTCCGCATCCCCGCCACGGGCACCGACGAGCCGCTCTACGCGGCGGCCTTCGGGCCGGGCCAGGAGCTCTGGGCCGTGGGCCGCAACGGAACGGTGCTCTACTCGACCGACGGGGGCGAGCGCTTCGAGCGCCGGCCGACCCCCTTCGACCGCCACCTCTTCGGTGTCTCGGCGGGCGGCCCCGGCGAGGCGCTCGTGGTGGGCGACTTCGGTCTGCAGCTGGTGCGCGACGCGGCGGCCGGACGCTGGCGCTGCGTGCCGCGGGACGAGGACATCATTCTCGGACGGATCGTGCCGGCCGGGCCCGATCGTGCGCTGGTGGGCGAGTTCGGCACCCTCGAACGCCTGCCCGGGGGCCACCTGCCCGGCCGGCGTGGAACCCTGTCCGGGGTTCCCGATGACATCTACCTCTTCGACCTCTGGTTCGACGACAGCGGCCGGGTCGGCATCGCGGTCGGCCTCTCGGGCACGGTGATGCGAAGCGAGGACGGGGGCGCCACCTGGGCGCCCGTCGCTACCGATCTCGACGCGGATCTCTACGGCGTGGGCGGCGCCGGCCAGCGCGTGGTCGTGGCCGGCGAGCGCGGTGTGGTGGCCGTCTCGAACGACGCCGGCCGCACCTTCACCCAACGCTCCGTGCCCGGCCTGCGGCTGCCGTTCTATGACGTCGCCATGGCCGACCCCGAGAACGGCTACCTGGTGGGCCCCCGCGGCCTGATCGTGGCGCTTCGCGAAGGCGGCGAACGCTTCGAGGTCCTGCGCGGACCGGGGGCTCCATGAGCACCGCCGAACGATTCTCGCGTTTCTTCGCCCGGCACCGTCACGGCTTCGCGATCGTCATCGCGCTCGCCACCCTCTTCTTCGCCTGGCAGATGCGGAAGCTCGAGATCTTCACCGAGTTCCTCGACCTGCTGCCCCGCAGCCATCCGTACATCCAGACCTACGAGGAGTACCGGGACGTCTACGGCACGGCGAACACGGTCGTCGCCGCCGTCGTCGCCCGCGAGGGCGACATCTACCAGCCCGAGGTCATCGAGGCCATCGCCGTCCTGACCGAAGGGCTCGACTCGTCGGTCGTTCCGCCGGAGGTCAACGCCCGCCCCGCCAGCGACTACATCACGCCCCACGGCGCGGTGGCCCGGGCCGTCCACGCCATGGTGGGCGTCGCCGAGTCGATCTTCCGCCGGGGAGACGCCGTCCCGGCGGATACAGGGGTCGAGCACAACCTGACCTCCAGCCTCACCCACCGCAGCGTTCGGGACCAGCGCGTGCGCGTCGACGGCACCCTCGAATCGCCCCAGCTGCTGGTGGAGATTCCGACCCGGCCCGAGGAATGGCGCGACCTGCAGGAGCGGGTGCAGCGGAATCCCTCGGTCTACGGCGTCGTCGTGTCGACGGACGAGCGCGCGTCCCTCGTACGCGTGAGCTTCCTCGAGGCCCGGATCGACTACGCGGCGCTCTTCAAGCACGTACAGCAGCTGGTGCGCGACGTCGAAGCCCGCTACCCGGTCGACGTCTACGTCACCGGCCAGCCGATGCTGTTCGGCTGGGCCTACGCGTTCTCCACCGAGATCCTGCTGGTCTTCTTCTTCACCGTGCTGGTTTCGATGGTGCTGCTATGGGCCTACTTCCGGCACTTCTACGGCGTCTTCCTGCCGCTATCCGGCGCCGCCGTGAACGTCGTGTGGGGCCTGGGCTTCGCCGCCTGGATGGGCTTCAACCTCGACCCCCTGGTGCTGGTGGTCCCCATGCTGATCACCGCCCGGGCGATCAGCCACTCGGTGCAGTTCGTCGAGCGCTTCTACGAAGAGTACGAGCTGCTGGGCGACAAGCAGGAAGCCTGCATCCTGTCGATGAGCGAGCTGCTGCTGCCCGGCACCATGGCGATCCTCACCGATTGCGTCGGTCTGCTGACGATTTCGCTGGCCGCGATCCCCCTGGTCCAGGAGCTGGGCGTCTTGTGCGCGTTCTGGGCGGCGTCCATCGGCGTCACCGAGATGCTGCTGAACCGCCTCCTCATCCTGTACCTGCCGGCGCCCCGCAGCCGACAGCACTACGTGCCGAAGCCGGTAGCGAGCGTACTCTCCCTGGCGGCCGGGCTGGTGGGCAGCCGTGCCGGCGCGGCGGTCGTCGTCGGCGTCTTCGGGGTGGGCGCGCTGGTGTGCTTCGGCCTGGCACGCGACCTGCCCGTCGGCGAGAACCGACCCGGCAGCCCCATCCTCTACCCCGACGCCGAGTTCAACGTGGCGGCCCGGGAGATCGGGAAGCGCTTCTTCGGGCTCGACGATCTGCTCGTGGTCGCCCACGCCGAGGTGCCGGGCCGGGTCTACGCCCCCGACGCCCTCAAGTGGGTCGAGAGCCTCCAGCGGGTGCTCGAGACCGACCCCAAGGCCGGAGGCAGCATTTCCTTCGTGGATCTGTTCAAGCAGACCGTTCGGACCTTCCACAACAACGACCCGCGCTGGGCGATGTGGCCCCAGGACACCGCCGAGACCTCGGGCTTCCTCTTCTTCCTCGAGACGGCCATCCCGTCGCCGGGCATCCTGGACGCCTACCGCTCGCGCGACGGCCACTCGCTCTCGGTCCGGGTCTTCTACCGGGACCACCAGGCCGACACGGTGCGCGAGGCCAACGCTCGGCTGCGTCGCTTCGTCGCCGACGAGCACCTGGACGGGAGCCTGGCCATCCGCCTCGAAGCGCCGGCCCCTCACGGCTGGCGGCGGGCGTTTCCGTCCCTCGCCCTGCTGCTGCCCGCCGCCGAGCCCGCACTCGTCGTGACCAAGCCGGACGGCACGCTTCCCGTCACCCGCCTGGCCGGCGTCTCGTGGGAGCACGGGCAGGTGCTCGCGCGCTTCGAGGAGCCCGAGACGGGCCTCCTCGCCGAGCTCCGCCATCGCGGCCCCTTCGGCGCCTACGAGCTGTGGGTGCGCCCGTCACGAGACGACGAGCTCTCGCCGAGACCCAGCGGCACGTGGCTGCGCGACGGCGTCGAGCTGCGCCTGGCCGCGGGCAGCATCGGGATCCTCGCGGCGGCGAACGAGGAGATCGAGGCCAGCCACAGCGTGGGCCTCGCGGTCGTTTTCCTGGCCACCTTCGTCATCGTGACCCTGAGCTACCGATCCCTGCTGGTGGGCGCGCTGCTCATCGTCTCCCTGGGGACGGCCGCCCTGGCGGCCCTGGCCGTGCAGACGCTCTTCGGGATCGGCGTCAACGTGAACACCCTGCCGGTGCAGGCGATCGGCGTGGGCATCGGGGTCGACTACGCGATCTACATCGTCGACCGCATCTTCCAGGAGCGCGCGAGCGGTCTCGCCCGGCTGGAAGCCATCGCGCGCGCCATCCGGACCACCGGCCTGGCGATCGCGTTCACCGCGTCGACCCTCATCGCGGGCATCATCTTCTGGATTCCGATCTCGAGCCTGCGCTTCTCGGCGGAGATGAGCCTGCTGCTCTCGATCCTGATGACCGTGAACGCCCTCGGCGCCGTGCTGCTGGTGCCCGCGCTGCTGAGCCTGCTTCCGGAGTCGTGGTGGCCCGACAAGACGATCCCCGCCGGCGCCGGGGCCTCGACGGCGCCCGCACCCTAGGCTCGGATCCCGGCACGGACCAACGGCGACGCAACGGGAGCCCAACGGGCTCCCTTGGCTAGCCGGTCTCTCGCACCGCCTCGCGGCGCTGCTGCTCGCGAACCCAGGACAGGCGATACGCGACGAAGTAGCGGTAGATGTTCGCCACGTAGCGGACGGGCTCGCGGCCGACCAGACGGGCCGCGGCCACCTCCACGTTGCCGAACCAGACGTCGCGGTCGAGCCCCAGACGTGCGGCGAGCGCCCGCGCCTCCTGGATCTTGCGCGGGCCGGCGTTGTACGCGGCCCAGGTGAAGGCCCGGCGATCCCATTCGCTCAGCTCGGGCGCGTCGAAGTAGCGGTCACGGAGGAAGGCCAGGTACTTCGCTCCCGCGTGGACGTTGCCGTCGGGATCGTCGATGTTCGAGATGCCCACGTTCGGATCCGCAGCGGTGCTCGGCAGAATCTGCATCAGGCCGACCGCTCCCGCGGCGCTCCGGCGGCCGTGGTCCAGGCCGGATTCCTGGTAGGCCTGGGCGGCGAGCGCGAACCGATCGAAGCCGAAGCGGTCGCCGTACTTCCGGAAGAGCTCGAGGTAGCGGCGCAGCTTGTCGCGTTCCGCCCGGGCCGTCGGGTTCGAAATCCACTTCTCGTTCCCGAAGTAGCGTTCGAGCAGGACGTTCCCGAGCAGGGCGCCCTCCCGGGCCTCGCCGACGAATCCGTCGATCGCCGCCTCGAGCTGCGGAGAGCCGGAGCGGACCGCCCACGCCACGCGGTTTCCGTCGCTGAGCTTCACGTTCTCGTGGACGACGACGTCCGGCAGGACGCGGGCCCAGAGATCGGCCTTGTAGTCGTCGATCACGGTCGCTTCGACGACGCCGGCCTGCACGAACTCCAGGATGTCCTCGCTGCGCAGGTGCGGATCGGCCTCCTCGATCTCCAGGGGCTCGCGCCCCTCGGCTCGGAGCCGGGCGTCGAGCGCCCGCAGGTGCTCGGCGTAGCTGCTGCCCCGGAGCACGTAGACGCGGCGCCCCGCCAGATCCTCCAGGTTCGCCGGCGCCCCGACGCCGCGATGGGTGACCACCACCTCCGCCACGTTCCGCCGGAAGGGCGCAGCGAAGGCCACGTCCGCGGTACGGTCCTCGGTCACCGTCAGGAAGGCGGCGGCGATGTCCCCCCGGCCCTCGCGCAGGGCCGGAATCAGCTCGTCGAAGGCGACCGGCACGTAGCGGAGGCGGATCTTCTTCGTCTCGTCGTGGGTCCGGTCGTTCAGGCGCTTGACGAACTGCTGCAGCAGCTCGGCCTGCATGCCGCGAATGCGGCCGCTGTCGACGAAGAAGTCGGTCCGGCTGGGCGTCACCAGGGCCCGGATCACGCGCCGCTCGCGCATGGCGTCCAGATCGCCGCTGAACGGCTCGAGATCGGGGCCGGCGAACTCCTCGATTCCCGCGTCGCCGTCGACGGCGGACGGCGCGTCCTCGCTGCCACAGCCCGCGAGAACCAGGGCTCCGATCGCGACGGCGACGACGCGAGGCGCACACGAGACCCGGCACGGCATTCGCCGAGTGTTGCACACGTGGCGCCTCCGGCGCGCGGGGGTCAGCCGACGGGTCCCTGGTAGACCTCGACGAAGCGCAGCAGCGGGTCCGGAGGCGTCGCGAGATTCGCGTCCCGGTCCGTGCGCAGGCACACCACCGCCGGGCCCTCGCCGTCCCGTGCGCGCACCAGAGCGGGCTCGAGGTCCTCGATCCGCTCGACGTAGAATCCACGGCAGCCGAGGCCTTCGCCCACGCGGTCCCAGCGCACCTCGCCCATGGCGGTTCCGAAGGTGCGGCCGTAGTGCATGCGCTCGTTCGGCTCCTCCATGGTCCACGAGCCCTCGGCGAAGACCACCGTCGTCACGGCGAGCCCCTCGCGGGCCGCCGACTGCATCTCCATCATGTTGAATCCGGCGGCGCCGTCGCCGGTCACGCAGACGACGCTTCTCTCCGGCGCTCCCAGCTTGGCGCCGATCGCCGACGGAATGCCGGTGCCGAGCATGCCCAGCTCGAGGATGTTGTGGTAGGAGCGAGGCCGCGTGGACGGCAGGAACCAGTGCCCCCACAGCGAGGTGTTGCCGCCGTCCACCGTGTAGATGGCGTCCGATCCGAACACCCGCCCGACGGCCTGCATGGCCTGGGCGGGATGCATGCCCCGGCCCGACCAGCCCTCGACCCCTTCGAACTGCTCGGCCCACCAGGCCCGGTCGGCCTCCCGGTAGCGCGCGAGCTCCTGGGGCGGCCGCGCCCGGATTCCGCGCTTCTCGAGCACGCGCACCAGGCCTTCCAGAGCGCTGCGCGCGTCTGCAACGACAGCGAGCTCGATGGGCCGCGTCACACCGATGTGACGTGGATCGACGTCGATCTGCACGATCTTCTGGCGATCCGGGTCGCCCCAGTACTTGTCGTACGGCAGGTCGAGATTGCCGAGCCGGGAGCCGACGACGAGCACGACGTCGGCTTCCCGCCGCACCAGGTCGCCTCCGGCGCCGGAACCGTAGACGTAGTGGGAGTGATCCCGCGGCACGACCGCGCGGCCCGCCATGGTCGGCACCAGCGGGCAGCCGACGAGCTCGGCGAGCCGCAGCAGGGCGGCGTTGGCACCGGCTCGGTCGACGCCCCCGCCGGCCACGATGGCGGGACGGGCCGCACCCGCGAGCAGATCGGCCACCTGCTCGAGCTGCGCTTCGGAGGCCGGCAGCGCCCCGGTGCGGTAGCGCGAAGGCGGCAGCACGCGCGCGCTGTCCTCGTCCCCGGTCTCGTACATCACCGGCGCCGGCACCTCGAGCTGCACCGGTCCGGGTCGTCCGGACCACATCTCGCGGAAGGCCATGCGGGTGACCTCGGGAATGCGGGCGAACGAGAAGATCGGAGCGCCCCACTTCACGCTGGCTCCGAAGGCCTCGAGCTGGTCCTGCCCCTGGAAGGTCGAAGGCGGCGAGGGGTAGACGATGCCGAGGCGGTGCTGCGCGGTGATCGCGACGACGGGAACGCCTTCGTGCCGGGCCGTGATCACCCCCGGCAGCAGGTTGGCCGAGCCGGGGCCCGGATTGCCGAGCACGGCCGCCACCTCGCCGGTGGTCTTGTACAGGCCCTCGGCCATGTGCGCGCCGGCGGCCTCGTGGCGGACCGGCACGAATCGGATGTCGTTCTTCTCGAGCGCCGCCAGCAGGGGGTCGACCTCCGGGCAGGGAAGCCCGAACACGAAGCGCACGCTCTCGGCCGCCAGACAGCGGGCCAGCAGCTCTCCACCGGTGATCTGGGTCATGGGGACGATCTCCTGTTCGCAGGGATGAATCCGTACCCGGCTCGCGCCGGGCGCTCACGCGACGGCGTTCGGGCTCTCGGGTGTGGTCGCGGCACTCCGGGGATCGATCAGGATCTTGGCGTGCGTCTCCGGGTCCTGCAGCGCATCGAAGGCGTTCGCCACTCCGTCGAGCCCGACGATCCCGGTGAGCATCGGCGCGCAATCGACCTTGCCGTCGGCGATCATGTGCACGACGTCGCGGTACTCGAGCGGCGTCTGCCCGAGCACGAAGCGCAGGTCGATCTCCTTCTGGATGGCCAGGGCGGGCTCGAAGCGATCCATCTGCATGCACACCCCCACCACCACGACGCGCGACATCAGCGGCGCGCCGTCGACGATCTGCTGGATCAGCCCGGGCAGGCCGACGCACTCGAAGATGATGGGCCGCGCCGGGTTGGCGCCGAGCCACTCGCCCAGGCGCCAGACGTGCCACCAGGGCACCGGGAGCTTGCCGAGGGTCTCCCGGGTCTCCAGCGCCTGGCCGAGCAGGGCCGGCAGGTCCCGCACGAAGCCGTGCTCCTCGCCAACGCCATAGGGGGAGCTCTCCGCCGGGTCGATCACCACGTCGGCACCGCAACGCTGCGCCAGGGCACGCCGGCCTGGGGAGAGATCGCTGGCGATGATGGCCCTCACCCTCCTGGCCTTGAGCAGGCAGATCACCGCGAGCCCCACCGGACCACAGCCGATCACGATGGCCACGTCCTTCCGGCCCGCCTCGCTGCGGCGCACCGCGTGCCAGCCCACGGACATCGGCTCCGTCAGAGCCGCCATCTCGGGGGAGAGACCGTTGGGTACCGGAACCAGGGTCGACTCCTGCAGCAACATGCGCTCGGCGTAGCCGCCGGTCGCCGTCTTCGACAGGCCCACCAGCTCGACGCCGCTGCCCTGGCGCAGCAGGGGCTGCGCGACGACCGGCCTTCCGGGCGCGATGCGCCGGTTGCAGCCGGGGCCGTAGTCGAGCACCTCGCAGCAGAGCTCGTGGCCGAGAACCAGCGGATCCGCTTCGCTGGGGAAGCTCTCCGCGTAGCCAACGCGCCCGAGCAGCTGCTTCATGTGGTCGCAGTTGTGGCGGACGTGCAGATCCGAGCCGCAGATGCCGCACCGCACCACCTCGACCAGCACCTGGCCCGGGCCGGGGACCGGCTCGGGAATCTCCTCCACCCGGAGCTCAGCGTGCTGACATACGACCGCCCTCATCTCGCCCTCCAGCACTCCGCGCCCGTCGAACCCATCACGCGTAGCTGTGCAGCGTCTTGAGGTAGTTGGCGCGCTCGAAGGCCTCGGGGTCTTCGGCGCCGGACTGGCTCACGCTGCCCTTCAGCTGGCGCACGGAGTCGTACTCGTGCTCCTCGAGCCAGGCGTGCACGTCCCGCAGCACGCCCGCGGCATGACCGGGACCGTTCTGCAGCAGCGCCGACGCCATCATGGCGACGTCGGCACCGGCGAGCAGCACCTTCAGGGCATCCTCGGCCCGGTGCACGCCGGTGGTGGCCGCCAGCGAGGCTCGGACCCGGCCGTGGAGGAGCCCGATCCAGCGCAGGGGCAGGCGCAGCTCCTCGCTCGAGCTCAGGGTGAGGCGCGGCGTCACGGCGAGGCTCTCGAGGTCGAGATCCGGCTGGTAGAAGCGGTTGAAGAGGACGAGGCCGTCGGCGCCCTGCCGCACGAGCTCGCGGGCGGTGTGGGCGAGGGCCGTGAAGAAGGGAGACAGCTTCACCGCGAGCGGAATCCGCACCTCGGCGCGGACGAGTCGCACGAGCTCGGCGTCGCGCGCCTCGATGGCGGCGGAGTCGAGCGTCGGATCCGCCGCCACGCGGTAGAGGTTCAGCTCGATGCCGTCGGCGCCGGCATCCTCCAGGCTCCTGGCGTTCTCGATCCAGCCGCCGGGAGTGGTGCCGTTGAGGCTCGCGATTACCGGGATCGCAAGGGCCTCCTTGGCCCGCGCGACCAGCGCCAGGTGCGAATCCGAGCCCAGGTCGTAGTCCTCCAGCTCCGGCTGGTAGCTGGCGGCCTCGTAGTGGGCCTCGGCGCCGGTCTCGAGCCAGCGGTGGACGGACAGCGACTCCGCCTCGAGCTCCTCCTCGAACAGCGAGGGCAGCACCACCGCGCCGACGCCCGCGTCCTCGAGCCGGCGGAGGTCGTCGAGATTGCCGGTGAGCGGCGACGACGAGGCCACGAGGGGACAGCGGAGCGCGAGACCGAGGTAGTCCGTGCCGAGGTCCGGTCCGCTCATCGGTCGCCCTCCCCTTCCCCGGCCGCCGCGGGCTCGGGCTCTCCGCGAACTTCGTGTGGCACCGTGCGCTCCACGTTCTGCAGCTGCTCGTAGAACCGCCAGCGCTCGTCGGCGTCCGCGGTGGCGAGCGCCGTCAGGTGCCGCGCCCGCTCCGGATCGCTGCGCTCCAGCATCGCGAAGCGCGCCTCCGAGTGGAGGAACTCGGCCAGGGGCATCCGGGGTCGCCGCGAGTCGAGGTGCAGCGGGTGCATGTGGGCCTCGGTGCCCGGGTGGAAGCGGTACAGCGGCCAGAAGCCGCTCTTCGCGGCGTCCTTCTGGTGGGACATGGAGCGCGCCATGTCGATGCCGTGGGCGATGCAGGTGCTGTAGGCGATGACGAGCGACGGGCCCGGCCAGGCCTCCGCCTCGAGCAGCGCGCGCAGGGTCTGCTGGTCGTCCGCCCCGATCGCCACCTGGGCGACGTACACGTTCCCGTAGGCGCTGGCGACCATGCCCAGGTCCTTGCGCGGGACGTCCTTGCCCCCGGAAGCGAACTTGGCCACCGCACCCCGGGGCGTCGCCTTCGACGCCTGGCCGCCGGTGTTCGAGTAGACCTGGGTGTCGAGGACGAGCACGTTCAC
This sequence comes from uncultured delta proteobacterium, assembly GCA_963822965.1. Taxonomy (GTDB): domain Bacteria; phylum Myxococcota_A; class UBA9160; order UBA9160; family UBA4427; genus JAJDAN01. The sequence continues at coordinate 883,666 of CAWGJT010000010.1, read as the reverse complement.
GTTGCGGCCCGAGGCGAGCACGTGGTCGAGGCCCGCCGAGCCGATGTCGTAGGCCCAGCCGTCGCCGCCGACGATCCACACGCACTTGCGCACCAGCTCGTCGGCCAGCTGGGCGAGGCGGGCGGCCGCGTCTCCGTCGAGGTCGCCTGCCGCGCCGGCGAGCCGTTCGCGCAGGCGCGCCACGCGCTCGCGCTGGGCGGCGATCTCGACCTCCCCCGTCTGGTCGGAGGCCAGGATCGCGCGCGCCAGCTCCTCCTCGCCCAGCCGCGGCGCGAGCTGCTCCAGCAGCGCGCGCGCCTCGGCCTCCAGGCGCTCCTGAGCCAGCCACATGCCGAGCCCGAACTCGGCGTCGTCCTCGAAGAGCGAGTTCGCCCAGGCGGGACCCCGCCCTTCCGGATTGCGGCTCCAGGGCGTCGTGGGCAGGTTGCCGCCGAAGATCGACGAGCAGCCGGTAGCGTTCGCGACGACCATGCGGTCGCCGAAGAGCTGGGTGAGGAGCTTCAGGTAGGGGGTCTCTCCGCAGCCCGCACAGGCCCCGGAGAACTCGAAGAGGGGCTCGCGCGTCTGCACGCCCTTCACGGTGCCGGGTGCCAGCAGACGCCGGTCGAGCTCGGGAACGCTCAGGAAGAAGTCGAAGCGTTCGCGCTCCCGATCCCGGTGCGCTTCGACGGGCTCCATGTTGATCGACTTGATGCGCACCTGCTCCTTGCTGTGCGCCGGACACACGTCGACGCAGACGCCACAGCCCGTGCAGTCGTCGGGTGCGACCTGGATCGTCATGAGGTGGTCCGGGAGCTCGCGGGAGCGGAAGGGCTTCGCGGGGAAGTCCGCGGGGGCCTCGGCCAGGGACGCCTCGGGAAAGACCTTCATCCGGATGGCGGCGTGCGGGCACACCATGGCGCACTTCCCGCAGTCGATGCAGAGCTCGGGCTTCCAGATGGGGATCTCCCGGGCGATGGCCCGCTTCTCGAAGCGCGCGGTTCCGGTCGGGAAGGTGCCGTCGACGGGCAGCGCCGAGACCGGGAGCAGATCGCCCTCCCCGGCCAGCAGCCGCGCCGTCACCCGCTCGACGAAGTCCGGCGAGCCCGCGGGCACGGGCGGGCGACGTCCCGAGCCGGCGCTCGCGGCGGCGGGGATCGCCACGGGCTGCAGCGCCTCGAGCGCCCGGTCCACCGCGGCCAGGTTGCGGCGAACCACCGCGGGTCCCCGCTTGCGGTAGGCCCGCCGGATCTCGGCCCGGATGGCGTCGAGAGCCTGCTCTCGCGGGAGCACGCCCGCGAGCGCGAAGAAGCACGGCTGCATCACCGTGTTGATCTGACGGCCCATGCCCACCTCGTCGGCCACCCGATCGGCGTCGATCACGTAGAGCGACAGACCGCGAGCGAGGATCGCCTCCTGGGCCTCTCGGGGCAGCACGTCCCACACCGCCGCGGCGGCGTGCGGGGTATTGAGCAGCAACGTGCCGCCGCTCCGGCAACGCTCGGCGATGGGCATGCGCTCGAGGAAGCCCGGTTGGTGACAGGCGACGAAGTCCGCCTCGTCGATCTGGTACGTGGCCCGAATGGGAGCCTCGCCGAAGCGCAGGTGCGAGACGGTCACCGCTCCCGACTTCTTCGAGTCGTAGACGAAGTAGCCCTGGGCGTGGAGCCCGGCCTGCTCGGCGAGGATCCTGGCCGAGCTCTTCGTGGCGCCCACCGTCCCGTCGCTCCCGAGCCCGAAGAAGAGGGCCGACACGCCCGCATGGGGCACGCGAAAGGCCGCGTCCACCGGGAGGCTCGAACGGCTGACGTCGTCCACGATGCCGACGGTAAAGCTCCGGGGCGGGCCGTCGCCGGCGAGAGCATCGAATACGGCCTTTGCATGGGCCGGGGTGAACTCCTTGCCCCCGAGGCCGTACCGGCCGCCGGCCACCCGCGGCATGGCCTCGCCGCGTTCCATGGCCCGCTCGGCCAGCGCGGCCACGACGTCCAGGTAGAGGGGCTCGCCGGCGGCTCCAGGCTCCTTGGTGCGGTCGAGCACCGCCACCGCGCGCACCGAGTCGGGCAGCGCACGCAGCAGGGCCTCGCGCGGGAAGGGCCGGTAGAGCCGAATCACCAGCAGGCCCACCCGGCGACCGCTCTGCCGCAGCGACTCTACCGCCTGGCTCGCCGCGCCGGCCCCCGACCCCATGAGGACGAGCACGTGCTCCGGGTCGGGCTCGCCCACGTAGTCCACCAGCCCGTAGTGCCGCCCCGTGCGGGCGGCCAAGGTCTCGAAGATCTCGGCGACCGCCGCCGGCACGTCCGCGTAGAACGGCTCGCAGGCCTCGCGCGCCTGGAAGAAGACGTCCGGGTTCTGCGCCGAGCCGCGCAGCACCGGTGCGTCGGGGGTGAGCCGGCGTGCGCGATGGGCCGCGACGTCCTGCTCGCGAACGAGCGCGCGCAGGTCGTCGTCCTCGAGCAGCTCGATGGTGTTCATCTCGTGGGACGTGCGGAAGCCGTCGAAGAAGTGGAGGAACGGAACGCGGGAGCGCAGCGAAGCGGCGTGCGCCACCAGCGCCAGGTCGTGCGCCTCCTGGACCGAGCCGCTGGCCAGCAGCGCGAAGCCCGTCTGACGCACCGCCATCACGTCGCTGTGGTCGCCGAAGATCGAGAGGGCATGCGTCGCCACCGTCCGCGCCGCCACGTGCAGCACGCAGGGCGTGAGCTCACCGGCGATCTTGTACAAGTTCGGGATCATCAGGAGCAGGCCCTGAGAGGCGGTGAAGGTGGTGGCGAGCGCACCCCGCTGGACCGCGCCGTGCAGCGCGCCCGCCGCGCCGGCCTCGCTCTGCATCTCGATGACGGTGGGGACCTGCCCCCACAGGTTGGTCTCGCCGCGGGCGCTCCAGGCGTCGGCGTACTCGCCCATGGGCGACGCCGGTGTGATGGGGTAGATCGCGACCACTTCGGAGAGCCGATGCGCGACCCGCGCCGCCGCCTCGTTGCCGTCGATGCAGGTGCGACCTCTCGGATTCATCGAATGCCCCTCCCCGCCACGGCTCCAAGGGGTGCGTAGCAGCTTCCGTGCCACGCGAAGCCGAAGCTGGAGGCTCCTCGCCGCGCCTCGCTGGGACATGCGCCCGCGGTCTGGGGCGAAGCGTCCCTCCGGCGCCGCGCGGAAGGGCCCCGTCTCCTTACGAACCCGGCCCGCGGAGCGGCGGTTCCGCGCCCGTCGCGAGGGCCCGCTGGCCGCCTCCGTGGCCCCGCGAGGGCTCGTCAGCGACGCCGGACACCGCCGTAGGACACGGCCGCTCCCAGCCCGGCGAGGAGCGTGGCCAGCGTGGCCAGGCCGACGCCGCCGAGGACCGGCAGCCGCCCGGGCATCGGGTGCGAGAATGGGTTCGAGCCGTCGGTGCCCGCCGCGGCCTCTTCACCGTCGTCGTAGCCGTCGCCGTCGGTGTCCGGGTCGTCCGGGGCCGTCCCAGCCTGCTGCTCGGCGAGGTTGTCGAGACCGTCCGCGTCGCCGTCGCCCAGCGCGCCCTGCCGCGCATCCCCGGTCCCGTCGTGCAGCGGGTCGAGGCCTCCCGCCACCTCGAAGCCGTCCAGCAGCCCATCGCCGTCGCTGTCGGCCACGCGTGGATCGGTGCCGTGACGGTCCTCGTCCTCGTTGCCCAGACCGTCGGCGTCCGGGTCCTGCATGCCGTCGGGAATGCCGTCGGGCTCCTCATCGCCCAGCAGGCGATCGAATCCGTATCGCACCTCGAAGACGTCCCGCATCCCGTCGCCGTCGCTGTCGAGCCAGGCCTCGTGGGGGCGACTCGCGGTCTCGGGCGCCTGACGGAGCCACCGGTGCATGGGCCGCCAGTCGGCGATGCCCGGCGCCTCGCTGCCGCCCTCGATGCCGCAGCCCGCCCCGTCCGCGCGCCCCCCGGCAAGCGGGGTGAAGTCTCCGCGAGCGGGGCCCGCAAGGTCGAGCGGCTCGCCGGAGACCGTCTCCGAGGGATACAGCCCTTCGTGCCCGCCGCCCTCGATGGCCTCGAAGCTGCTCGCGAAGCAGTGGGGCTCCTGCTGCAGCGCCAGGATCTGGGCGCACCTGGCGCCGGTGGGGCAGTAGATGGGCCACTCCTGCCCCGGTGTCTGCGAGGTGGTGCCGAGCGGCGGGGAAGGCTTCCAGAAGAGGAAGCCGTCGATCTGCGAGTAAGGAGCGCTCGCGTCGTTCGAGAACAGCATCGAGGCGAACGAGATCGGCGATCGCGGGCGCTGCGCCATCGTCACGTTGCGCCACTGGATGCCGGCGTCGGTACCGATCCGGGGGTTGATGCGCAGGCCCTCGCACTGGGCGGGCCGATCCGGCGGAATGACCCCCACGGGACAGGCGTCGATCGGCGGGTTGCGGGTGCCGTAGTCGGGCGCCCCCGGACAGCCGGGCGCCTCGTCGATGTCCCCGGTGTCCAGAAACAGCACGTTCTCGAACACCGCGTCCCCGACCATGCCCGGGCTCTCCGAAGTCGCCGACTCGGTTCGATAGAAGCCGCGGCGCAGCAGCGAATCCCGCACCAGCCCGTTGCGTTGCTCGACGTCGTTCAGCTGGCCGAAGAAGGCGTGTTGCTGACCGCCACCACAACCGTCGATGTGCGCGTACACGAAGTGATCGACCGGCGCATTGGGCGCAGAATAGGTGGAGCCCAGGACCATCACATCCTGCATCGTCTCGACCCCTGCGAGAGCTCCCGCCCCCGGCCCGATGTGTCCGCTCGAGGCGATCACCAGCAGTCCCTCGTAACGCCCGATCCGGTTGCCCAGCACGCCCGCCGCCGGGGTCGAGCACTGCACGCACTCCGCGTCTATCCAGTGGGCATCGAAGTTTCGGGGACAGGTCGAGTTGTCCGACGCAAACTGCTGCGAGCTCGAGAGGTCGCTCGCCCACTGGAAGCGGACCCGACGGCCCGTGATCTCGCTTCCCGTCACGCCGCCGTTGCCTCCGCACGAGATCCAGTCGTCCGCCACGTAGCGCCATCCGAGCTGGTCCACCTGCCAGCCAGTGATCTCGCCGGCATCGGGGCCGCTGCCCCAGGTCACCCCGTGCGGTCGCGTGATGGCGACGCCCGGTCGCAGGTTGAGCGAGACCGAGACCCGCTCCCAGTGCCAGTCGTCCGCGTCCTGCATCGAGAAGATCGAGTTCCCGGTTCCGTGGTACGGGTCACGAACCCACACGTCGACAAAGCTCGAGCCCGCGCCGTCGGTGCGATCCAGCTCGATCGCCGTGTCTTCCACGATCACGGCCCGCAGATCGAGGCGGTCGTCGCCCGTGAGCGACGACAGGTCCAGGCGATGCCGGCCCGGCGGAGCCGCCTGGCTCGGACCTGCATCCCGAAGCCGCACGTCCCGACGCACCAGCGCGAGATCCCCCGGAGCGAAGCCGTAGTCGACCAGGAGCGAGTCGCCCGGGGCGACAGCCCGATCGAGCCCGAAGGGCGTGTATACCTCCAGGGCGTCGCACGTGCCCGAGCCCCCCGGACAGTCGCCGTAGGGCGACAGTCCGTCCGCCAGGGCGTCGTAGGTGCGAACGATCCGCCAGGCATAGGGGCAGGGAATGCCTGCACCGCAGAACGGTCGCACGAAGCGACCCACCAGCTCCTCCCGGACCCATCCGTCCGCCGGATCGCCCGGCTTCGAATAGACGGCGATCCTCGGCAGCACGGCGGGGTCGACGAACAGGAGGAACGGCCGGCCGTCCAGGCTCCCTTGCGTGGTGGGCGCGCCCGGGTCCACGGTCGCCTGGCGGATCTGTCGCAGGCTCGTCGGGTAGTGGGCTTCGGGCCCGTCGTTGTCGATCGGATCGTTCGGATCCGTCTGCCGGACGTCCAGGACCACGACCGCGTGCGTGCCGGCCCCGGCGAAGTCCGCATCCGCGAAGACGACCTCGTACGGGAAGTTCTCGTCGACGGGTGCATCGTCAGGATCCGAGATGTCCGGATCCACCCAGATCCACGTATCGCCGGGCTGGATGGCGGCCACGGAGGCCAGGATCGAGGCCGTGGCCTCGGCGTGAGGGTAGACGAGCGCCACGTGGTTCGGGTCGCCGAGCGCGCAGTCCGACACGAAGCCCGAGAAGTTCCAGACGGGACAAGGCACCACGTCTCCCGCGGGCAGCAGGCCCGCCTCCGCCGCCGTATCCACCAGGCCGGGGATGGCGCGGTCCAGGTCGAGGTACCGGCCGCGAGCCGTCAGCTGGCCGCTGCCCTCGACGATCAGGCCCCCGTCCCAGTCGATTCCGGTACAGCCGTCCGCCAGCCGGCAGACGAGCCGTCCGCCGTCGCGGACGGTGAGGGACGGGCCGCGTCCCGGCGACGCCACCGGGGTCACCTGCGTCCACTGGATCGGCGCGGTGATCGTGATCGTGTGGCCCGACTCGACCTCGAAGGAGTCGCCGGGTCCCGTCGTCGGACAGTCCCAGGGCGCAGCGTCGGCGATGCCGTTCCAGCTGGCGGATCCGACGGAATGACACACGGCTGCACTGGCCGACCCGGCGATGCTTCCGAGCAACACGTGCAGTACCAGCCGGCAGAACAGCGGAAGACGCAAACAGAGCCTCGGGGTGCGGGGATGCCCCCATTGTACACCGCCAAGGCGTTGCCAGGTCGAGCGAAACGTGCCGCTCGCCCACTCGGATCGGCGTGTTCAGGGCCGGGTGAGCAGGACGCCGGGCCCGGTAGGCGACGACCTCAGGCACCCGGATCCGCGCCGTGCAATACCTCCTCCCACACGGCCATCACCTCGGCCGCCGTGCGCCGCGCGTCGAACCGCTCGCGCACCCGCTGCCAGCCTGCCTCCGCGAGCGCTCCGGCGAGGCCGGGCTCCTGCAGCACCCGGACGATCTTCCCCGCCAGGTCTTTCGGGTCGCCGGTTCGGAAGAGCAGCCCGGAACGACCGTCCTCGACGATCTCCGCGGGCCCGCCCGCGTCGCTCGCCACCACGGGACATCCCGCAGCCATGGCCTCGGCGACGACCAGCCCGAAGGGCTCCGGCGTCGTCGAGGCGTGGACCACGACGTCGAACGATTCGCGCATGCGGCGTTCCACGTCGAAGACCGGCCCCAGGAACTCACAGCGATCGGCCACGCCGAGCTCTCGCGCGAGGTCTCGCAGTCTGCGCGCATAGGCGTCGTTTCCGTCGGGCGGGGCGCCTCCGACGAACACGATCCGCGCGTCGGGAACCCGCTCGAGGACGAGGGGCGCGGCCTCGACGAGCAGGTGCTGCCCCTTCCAGTCCACGAGCCTTCCCACCATGGCCACGACCGGCGCCCCACCCACGTCGCGTCGGGGGGGCCTTTCTGCCGGCACCTCGACGCCGTCGTACACGATGCGGAGCTTCGCTTCGGCGACCTCCCTGCGAGGCTCGCGCGAACACTCTTCGAGATGCACAGCACGCGCCCTGCGTAGGGTGCTCGGGGCGACGATCTACCGGGGCCGGAGCCGATTTGCGGGCCGATCCACCGAGGAGGCCTTCAACGCCTTCTACGAGGAGCACCTCTGGCAGTCCGAGGAGTCGGTCTCGGGCATCGGCTCGACGGTCTCCGGGACCGAGGCGCTGCGGGCCGCGCTGCCCGGGCTCTTCCGGACGCTCGACGCGCACAGCATCCTCGACGCTCCCTGCGGCGATTTCAACTGGATGCGCGCCGTCGATTGGGACCTCGATGCGTACATCGGCGGAGACATCGTGAGCGCCCTCGTGGAGCGCCTGCAGCGCGAGCACGGCGACGAGAAGCGAAGCTTCGTCAAGCTCGACATCATCGAGGGCCCGCTGCCCGAGGCGGACGTCTTCTTCTGCCGGGACTGCTTCATCCACCTGACCAACGAGCAGGTGCTCGGGGCGCTGCGAAACGCGGCGCGTTCGTCGTGCCGCTACCTGATGACGAACACCTTTCCTTCGATCGAGACGAATCGCGACTCGACGACGGGCGCCGTGCGTCGTCTCAACCTGCAGCGGGCCCCCTTCGACCTGCCCGAGCCGCTGCACCTGATCGAGGACCGGCTCCACGAGCCGAACGTCAAGTACATGGGGGTCTGGTCCCGCGAGCAGCTGGCCCACCTGCTCTAGCCCGGACCCGTCATCCGGATCGGGGCGCGACTCCCGATGCCGCCCGAAGCTCCCTCGCCAACGAGCCTCACCCGGCTTCGGCTGCGCCGCCGGGCGGGAGGACGACCCAGTCGGGATCGTCGAGCTCCCCGATGACGCGGATCTCGACGTGCCGCGCCTGCTCGTCGAGGATGGCCTGCACCCTCGGATCGCGCTGGGCCTCGGCGGCGTCGCGCGCCTCCTTGGAGTCCCAGCTCGCGATCGCCACCAGCACCTGCGGGTCCCCGAGCTTCCGGTGCAGGCGGGTCCCGCGGGCTCCGGGCGCCGTCTGGATGATCTCACTGGCCCGCACCCAGGCCTCCGCGTACTGCGACGCCGGGTAGCCACCGCGCAGGTGCACCTCGAAGACGAAGATCATTCGCTTCCTCCTCCGCCCGGTCCCGGATCGCCTGTGCTTGAATCGGGCCATGCAGAACGTATCGAGCCCCGCGTCTCTCGCGACGCCCCGGGCGCCTTCCGTGTCCTGGCCGGGGCGGATCGCATTCGGGCTGGGCTCCTATGCCGAGGGCATCAAGAACGGCGCCTTCAGCTACTTCCTGCTCTTCTACTACAACCAGGCGCTCGGTCTTTCGGGAACCCTCTCGGGCTGGGCGCTCTTCGCGGCGCTGGTGGTCGACGCCGTCACGGATCCCCTGGTGGGATCGATCTCCGATCGACACCAATCGCGCTGGGGGCGCCGGCATCCGTTCATGTACGGCTCCGCCGTGCCCTTCGCGATCGTCTTCTACCTGCTCTTCGTGCCGCCCGAGGGGCTCGGCCAGACGGGGCTCTTCCTGTGGCTCGCCGGCTTCGCCATCGCGACCCGGGTGGCGCTCACGTTCTACTCCGTGCCGCACATGACGCTCGGCGCCGAGCTCACCCGCGACTACGACGAGCGCACGACCCTGGCCTCCGTGCGCTCGTTTCTGTCCATCGGCGGGGCCGTCAGCGTCATCATGGGAGGCTTCGTGTTCTTCTTCGGGGACGGGGGCCAGCTCGACCGGACGCACTACCCGGCCTTTGCGGCGACCGCCGCCGTCGCCATGGCGGTGACGATCCTGCTCTCGGGGCTCGGCACCCACGCGTACATTCCCCGGCTGCCGCGCGCGCCCGAGCACTACGAGCCCCTCCGACTCCTTCGCCTCGGGCGCGAGCTGCGGGAGGCGGTCTCCGTGCGACCCTTCCGCTTCGTGCTGGCGGCGATGATCGCGAACGCGGCGGTCATGGGCCTGCTCGCGACCCTCGCCACCTACATCCTCACCTTCTTCTGGCAGCTCGAGGGCACCGCACTCGGCGCCCTGCTGTCGGCGGGGATGGGGGGCGGCGTGATCGGCGCCCTGATCGCCACGCCCATTGCGCACCGCATGGGCAGCAAGCGCAATGCCGCCATCCTGGGGATGTTGTGGTTCGCGTTCTTCACGTCGCTGATGGTCAACGCGCGGCTCCTGGGTCTCGCACCCGCCAACGGAGAGACGCTGACCACCGCGCTGCTCATGGCCGGCGGCACCGTGGGCGGATTCGGGATGGGCGTGCTCAGCGTCGTCACCAGCTCGATGGTCGCCGACGTGACCGACGAGCACGAGCGCCTGCACGGAACCCGGCAGGAGGGCATCTACTACAGCAGCGTCTCGTTCGTGGGGAAGGCGACGTCGGGCCTCGGCACGCTGCTCGCGGGCGTGGCCATCGACTGGGTGGGTCTCGACCCCAATGCCGATCCCTCCTTCGTGCCCGGCGCCGTGGTGCAGGGCCTGGGGATCGTCTATGGCCCCTGCGTCCTGATCCTGATTCTGGTTCCAGTGGCGCTCCTCTGGGGATACGACATCGACCGGGAGCGGCACCGGGCGATCCGACGGGAAATCGACGGCCTCTCGCCGCCGACTGCGGCGACAGGATCGGATATCGTCCAGCCACGAGAGTAGAGACGACCGGATGCCAACCCGAGCGGCCGGAGCCCGGCCGGTGAACCGCGTGGGTGAACCCCGTGGACCCGTGGAGAAGAGGAATTCGATATGAGCGAGCAGAGCGGCCCCAAGATCAACCCCGGCGACATCCTCGGATGGCCGATCCTGAAGATCGACTACCCCACCGACGAGGCGAACGTCGCGGCCCTGCTGCCGCCCGGGATCGATCCCGGTCCGCAGCCCCAGGTCCACCTCTCGATCTACAACTTCCCCGTCCCCGACGAGCCGGAGTACGGCGTCGTGGTGACGGTGGACGCGAGCTACCGCGACACCGCCGGCTACTACGCGCTCGGCTACGGCATCGACCAGGAGTCGGCCATCTTCATCAGCCGCGACATGAACGGACAGCCCAAGTACCCCTGCGAGATCACGTACTACCGTCTCGGCGAGCGGGTCGTCGCCCGCTGCACCCACCAGGGCTACACGTTCCTCGAGTTCGAAGGCAAGACAGCGGGCGTCCTCGACAATCCGGAGCCCTACGTCGAGCACGAGTGGTGGATCAAGGTGTCGCGCGCTGTCGGCGGCGCCGAGAAGACCTACGACTTCCCGCCGCACGTCGTGAAGGTCGAGACCACCTACCAGACCTTCTTCCAGGAGAAGGTCGAAGGCGAGCTGGTCCTGCGCGAGAGCCGCTGGGACCCCATCGCGCACCGGCTGCCCATCCACGGTGCCGTCAGCGCCCGGCTCTGGACCGCCATGCCCACCAGCCGCAACATCACCCTGGAAGGCGCCCTCGATCCGGACGCCTTCTGGCCGCACGCCGACACCATCGGCGGATCGCGCTGGCCGGGAACCAGCGGGGGCCCGAAGCGCTGACGGGGTGCCGCCCGATGAAGCCGGTGGCCCCGGTGAGGAGGTAGCGCTGCACGGACGCCTCCGCAAAGCACGAGCGTAGCGCCGTGGCGCGAGGCCGCTCGCCCCACCTCCTTCAGAACTGCACCGCAGGGACCTCCTTGGCCGACTCGGGGGCCTCGAAGTACGTCTCGGCCTCGAAGCCGAACAGCCGCGCCATCAGATTCGTCGGGAAGCGCTTGGCCGTGGTGTTGTAGGCGCGCACCGCGTCGTTGTAACGCTTTCGTGCGACGGCGAGTCGGTTCTCGGTGCCCGCCAGCTCGTCCTGGAGCCGCAGGAAGCTCTGGTCGCTCTTCAGGTTCGGATAGCGCTCTACGACGACCAGCAGACGGGAGAGCGCCGACGAGAGCTGGTTCGACGCCTCGATCTGCTCCGGTCGGCTGCCCGCCCCCGCCACCCGGCTGCGGGCCTCGGTCACCCGCGTGAGCACCTCCTTCTCCTGGGCCGCGAACCCCTTCACGGTGTTCACCAGGTTCGGAATGAGGTCGTTGCGGCGTTGGAGCTGGTTCTCCACCTCGCTCCAGGAAGCGTCCACGGTCTCCTTCTCGCTCACCAACGTGTTGTAGCCGCACCCCTGAACGAGAAGCGCCAGCACGCACAGGGCGCCCACTCGCAGCAGGGCGCGACCGCCCACCCGCCGTACGACTCCGAGATGCATCTGCCTTCCTCCCTCCCTGATGCGGCCGGACCACCGGCCGCGGCCTTCGTTACCAGCTCCCGCCGGCGCCGCCCCCGCCGAAGCCGCCGCCCCCGCCGAAGCCACCCCCGAAGCCGCCCCCGCCGAAGCCGCCGCGGCTTCCCCCGCCGAGCCCACCGCCGAAGAAGACCGGCGCGAAGCCCCGCCGCCGTCGGCCTCCGCCCAGGAGCGGCAGCAGGAAGAAGACGACGAGGACGAAGAGCAGCAGGGGGATCGGCAGCCGCCGTCCCCCGCGCGAGGGCGGCCGCACGGGCTCTCCCGAGAGGGTCACCCCCGCGTCCGTCGCGATGATCTCCGCCGCGGCGCGCATGGCCGCGTAGGTGCCGCCGTCGAAGTCCCCCTGCCGGAAGGCCGGCACGATGTAGCGATCCCGGATCTCGCCCACGCGACCGTCGGGCAGGATGCCCTCGAGCCCGTAGCCGGTGAAGATGTGCAGCTTGCGATCTCCGGTCGCGAACAGGAAGAGCAGCCCGTCGTCCTTGCCTTTCTTCCCGAGCTTCCAGCTGTCCACGACCCGCATGCCATAGCCGAAGACGTCCTCGGGCGCGGTCGTCGGCACCGTGAGCACGGCCATCTCTGCGCCGGTCTTCTGCTTCAGCTCGACGGCCAGGCTCTCGATGGCGCGCTCCGCAGCGGGAGAGAGCACGTTCGCCCGATCGACGACCGGTCCGGTGAGCGGCGGAATCGCCGCGAAATCGTTCGCGTCGGCCCCGGCGACGCGAACGACGCAGAGGCCGACCCACGCGAGGACCGCGAGGCCGCGCGCCACGTGCGGCCTCGGGCGTCGGGGGACGCGCCTCAGGACGGGCTCCCGGTCGCCAGCCCGTCGATGGCGCGGACCAGCGCGCGCAGCTCCTCGAGAACTCCCGCGAAGCGCGGCTCGAGATCGGGCGAAGCGATGCCCTGCCCCGACGTCCTCGCCGCCTCGATCGCCAGGAAGGTGGGAAGCGGCACACCGAGCCGCGCGGATACGGCCTCGACCAGCCGGGTGCCCGATGCGGGCTTCGCCGGGGCCTGCCCTTCGAGCCGCAGGAGCCCGCGCAGGACCATCTCGAAGCCCGGCAGGGATTCGAGCAGCAGCCGCTCGAGATTGCTCTTGCGTGAGCCGGCCTCCAGGTAGGCCTCCCACAGGTGCAGCAGCTTGCCCCGGAGCTGCTCCTCCACCTGCAGGCGCAGCTGCTCCACGTCGATCTCCAGCGCCGCGAAGGGGTCGCGCACCCCGTGAAGCAGCACGTGGTGGCTCATGATCTCGAGGAACTCGAGGGGGAACGTGTCGAGGGAGGTCTCGACGTAGAGCGGATCGAGGAAGAGCGGCGTCGGGATCCGGCGGCGGCGCCAGGCACGAAGACGCGGACGCGCCTCGCGCAGGGCGGCGGCGCTGACCTCGTCGATCACCACCACCGTCGTGAGCGGCGTACGTCTCGGCCGGTAGGCCTCGCTGGCCGCCTCTCCCGTGAGGGCGACGGCGTGCAGACGCTCGCCGTAGAGGGACGACAGATCGGAGACGAAGCCGTCGAGGCTGGCCTGGTCGCGGGGCGCGAGCTCGGGCATGGGCGACGAGCGTAGCGGATCCTCGCGCGGCGACTCGCACGCCGCCGTTCAGTGGCCGCCTTCTTCCGCCGTCAGGATCGCGCCGCGTTCCCGCAGTCCGGCAATCGCCTCGTCGTCGAGGCCGAGGAGGCGGCGGAGCACCTCCTCGTTGTGCTCGCCGCGTCGCGGCGCCCGACCGACGGCCCCGATCTCCGCGCGCGATGAGCGATAGGGAACGCGCGGCAGCCGCAGGCCCGGCGCCGGCTCCGCGACCAGCCCGCGCTCACGGGCCCACTCGGTCTCCGCCAGCTCGGCGACGGTGCGCACCACGCCCACCGCGATCCGATGCGGGTCCACCGTCGCGTGCAGCGCCTCGAGGGAATCGAAGCCCCGCGCGAACTCGAGGAGCATCTCGCAGATCTCCGTGCGATGACGCAGGCGGGCCTCGTGACGCGCGAAGCGCGGGTCTTCCAGCAGCTCGGGGCGTCCCATGGCTCGGGCCCAGCCCCGAAAGTTGTCCGCCGGGTTTCCCTGGGTGACGACGCGAGTCCCGTCGGCGAGCTCCAACACCAGGGAGACCGCTCCGGCGAAGGTGGCGGGGCCGGTCTGTCCGCACAGCTCGGGCGCGCTGAACTCGTTGGCGTAGACCGAGGCCTCGGCGAGCGAGACGTCCAGATGACAGCCCGCGCCGCTGCGCTCGCGGTCGAAGAGCGCATTGCCGATCGCCCCCATGGCCAGAAAGCCCGCCTGGAAGTCGGCGTGGGAGAGCGCTTCGGGCCGCGGGGGCGCATCGTGCAGGCGCGCCGTCGAGGCGATCATGCCGGCTTCGCCGTGGACCACGGGCGCATACGCCCGTCGCGATGCCCACACGCCCCGCTGCCCGTAGCCGCTGATCGAGCAGTAGACGAGCCGCGGATTGCGCCGGCAGAGGGTCTCCGCGTCGAGCCCGTAGCGCGCGAGGGTGCCGGGCCGGAAGTTCTCGATCACGACGTCCGCATCGTCGGCCAGGCGCGCCACGAGCTCGGCCGCCTCGGCGTCGGCGAGATCGACACAGACGCCCAGCTTGCCCGCGTTCAGGTGGCTGAAGTACGCGCTCGCCCCGTCCACCAGCGGCGTCGCCCGGCGGGTCATGTCCGGCGCGGGCGGCTCGATCTTGATGACCAGCGCGCCCTGGTCGGCCATCAGCCGGCCGCAGAGCGGTCCCGCGACCACGCGACTGAAGTCGAGGACCCGAATGCCCTCGAGCGGACGGGCCGCCATCTCGTTGCGATTCTCCTCGCGAGTCCTGGTGTGTGCCCGACGAAGCGCGAGCCCGACGGGAGCGGTGACTATACCCGAGCGTCCGTCGCCGGACCGGCGTCCATCCCGCCGCGGCTCGTCGGGCGCCGAGGTGCGCGCCGGCCTGCGCGCACCTCGGCGAGCCCCTACCCTGCGCCGCGTGCCCCACCGACGCGTCGTGCTGATCCCGGGCGAGGACGCCGCTCCCGAAGCCTTCGAGCCGACGGTCAGGCTCATCGACCGGCTCGGTCTCGATCTCGAGTGGATCCGACCGCCCGTCGGTCTGGCGGCACGCGCCACGCACGGCGGCCTGTTTCCCGACGAGGCGCGCCAGGCCATCGACGCCGCGGACTCGACCTTCTTCGGCGCCACCAGCGGCCCGAGCGTGCCCGCCCTCTTCTACCTGCGCTGGGGCAAGCAGACCTACGCGAACGTGCGCCCGGCGCGCTTCCTGCCCGGCGCCCGGAGCCCGCTCGCCGACCCCACCGGCATCGACTTCGTGATCGTCCGCGAGAACCTCGAAGACCTGTACGTGCGCACGGAGGGCGACCTGCAGGAGCTGGCCCCGGCCGGCCTGCGCAGCCCCACCGTGGGCCGCCCGGTGGACGAGCTCGCCCCCGGGCGCTTCGCCCTGAAGGTGATCACCGAGGCGGGCAGCCTCCGGGTGGTGCGCTTCGCGTTCGAGCTGGCCCGAAGGCGCCGGGCGGCCGGACGGCCGGGGCACGTCACCTGCGGCACCAAGCACAACATGCTGCCCCTCTCCGACGGTCTCTTCCGCGACGTCGCCCTACAGGTGGCGAGCGAGTATCCGGACATCGGCTTCGAATCGCTGATCGTGGACGACCTGGCGCACCAGCTCGTCTGCCGGCCCAAGACCTTCGACGTCGTCGTCCTGCCCAACCTGTACGGCGACGTGCTCTCGGACGCCGCGTCGGCGCTGGTGGGGGGTCTGGGGCTGGCGCCCAGCGGCTGCTACGGCGACGACTACGCCTACTTCGAATCGGCGCACGGCACCGCGCCCGATCTTGCGGGGCGCGGCACGATCAACCCCACGGCGATGATTCTCTCTGGCGCGATGATGCTGGAGCACCTGGGCTTCGGCGAAGCCGCCCGCAACCTCGCGGCGGCGGTCGCGGCGGTCTACGCGGAAGGTCGCACCCTGACGCCGGACCAGGGCGGCTCGGCGTCCACCGAGGCCTTCTGTGACGCGGTCGCGGAGCGGCTCTCGGAAGGCGTCGCGTGAGCGAGCCCGCCCGCATCGCCGTCGTCGGCGTGGGCGCCATCGGCGGCGCCGTCGCGGCCGACCTCGCCGACCTCGGCCGACACCGGATCGTGCTGTGCGCGAGGACTCCCTTCGAGCGCCTGCAGGTGGCGCGGCCCGGCGGCGTGTCCACGGTGGACGCGGTGGTGGCCGTCCGACCCGAGCAGGCCCTGACCTCGCTGCCGCCGGGTCGCGGCTTCGACTGGGTGTTGCTCGCGACGAAGGCCAACCAGAGCGCGGCCGCAGGCCGCTGGCTCGACACGCTCTGCACCGGGGGCGCACGCCTGGCGGTGCTCCAGAACGGTGTCGACCACGCGGAGCGCATCGCCCCCCTGGCGCCGGCCGGCACACGGCTGCTGCCGGTGGTGATCCAGCTGCCGGCGGAGAAGACCGCCCCCGGCCGGGTCCGCCAGTCCCGGGACGGGCTCCTCTTCGTGCCGGACGACGACGACGGCCGCGACTTCGCAGCGCTCTTCGAAGGCGCGCGCACCCGGGTGGTCGCCACCCCCGACTTCCGGAGCCAGGCCTGGTGGAAGCTGCTCTCCAACGCCGCCCTGGGCGGCGTGTGCGCCCTGGTGATCCGGCCCAACGGGGTGGCCGCCGAGCCCGACGTGCGCGAGCTCGTGCTGGCCCTGATGCGGGAGGTGGCCGGCGTGGGCCGGGCGGAGGGCGCGCGCCTGCCCGCGGATGCGCCGGAGAAGGTGCTCTCCCGGGTTCTCGAGGCCGCGTCGGACCACTGGTCTTCGATCACCGTCGACCGGCGCGAGGGACGGCCGCTCGAGTGGCAGGTCCGCAACGCGGTGGTGGGTCGCCTCGGTCGCCGTCACGGCATTCCGACCCCGCTCAACGACGCCGTCACCACCTTGCTGCGGGCGGCCGACGCGGGCTTCGAGCCCGCCTCGGGAGCGGAAGCCGATCGGGGCGAGGACTAGACCGGCACGCCCCCCTGGACGGTGATGCGGTTCATCTCGCGGCGCTTCCCCGGGTAGTCGTTGAGCGCGTAGTGCTGCACGCATCGGTTGTCCCAGACCGCCAGGGTGCCCGGCCGCCAGCGCAGGCGCGTCGTGAAGTGCGGCTGGGTCGCATGCTGGGCCAGGAAGTCCATCAACGGCTGGCTCTCGTGAACCCGCATGTTCTCGAAGCGCTCCACGTGGGGCGGATCGAGGTAGAGAGCCCTGCGACCCGTCTCGGGATGCGTCCGGACCACCGGGTGCAGGTGACGCGCCTGCTCGTGGGCCTCGTTCTTCTGCCTCTCCATGGGGTGGTCCGCGTTCTCGTACAGGCCGGCCGCCCCGTGAACCTTCGCCGCCGTGAAGACCGCGCGCAGCCCGTCGAGCAGGCGCTTCATGCCCGGCGAGAGCGCCTCGTAGGCCGCGGTCATGTTGGCGAAGAGCGTGTCGCCGCCTCGGTCGGGCACCTCGATGGCGTAGAGAAGCGTCGCCTTGCAGGGCCTCTCCTCGTAGGACATGTCCGAGTGCCAGCCCCCGCCGAAGTTGAAGCGCGTCTCCTTCTCCTTGATGATGGGAATCACGTGGGGATGCCCGGGCAGCGGCGCGATGAAGGGATAGCTCTCGAGATCCCCGAAGCGCTCGCCGAAGGCCGTCTGCTGGCCGGGGGTGATGTGCTGGTCGCGAAAGAAGAGCACCCCGTGCTCGAGCCAGGCGCGATGGATCTCCTCGAAGGTCGCGTCGTCGAGCTTGCTCGCCAGATCGACGTCGAATACCTCCGCGCCCAGAGCGCCGCTCGTCGGCTCGACCCGGATCCGCTCGTAGTCGCCGGTCTGCATTCCGAGGCCCTCCTGCTGGCGGTCGCCCGGTCTCGGGACGACTCCTCGACTCTACCCCAGCGACGCCTCTCGACGAGCTACCCCGACGACCCGGATCCGGGCTCCGAAGCCACGCGCAGCAGGCCCTCGACGGCGCCCGCCAGCACGCGGCACGCTCCTCCGGCCGCCTCGGGGCTGCCGCCCCGGCGCAGCGTGTCGAAGGCCGACTGGATCTCGCCGCGCACCTCGCGGGGCAGCGTCGAGACCACGCCCTCGGCGTTTCGCAGGTCGACCGCCGCCCGGCGGGCGTGCGCCCGCCGGGCGACCGCGGCGTGGAAGACCAGGGCACGATCCAGGATCACCCAGGGAAAGTTCCGGTTCGGCATCGGACCGATGCGCAGCAGCCGCCCGCCGAGCTGGAGCCCCAGGATGCGAACCTGGGCGAGCTGGGCCCAGCCCCACAGCGCCGACGCGGCACCCACCGCCCCACCGAGGGCGCTGCCCAACAGCAGCGACGAGCCACCGACGCTGACGTCGATGCCACCCCCGACGACCGCCCCGGCGGCCGCCCCCGCAGCCGCGAGCTGCGCGCGGGACAGACCGAGACGGCTCCAGGTCGACAGGTCGAAGAGCTCCTCGTCCTGCTGCTCGATGCCCGCCTGGTCCACCTCGAGGTCCTCGTGCAGGTGCAGCCGGCGCAGATCGCGTCGCATCCGGAGCTCGCGCTCGCGAAGCCACGCGTAGTAGCGGGTCTGGAGCGGCTCGCGCTCGGGCTCGGGATCGGCGCCGGGCGCGAGGCGCTTCTCCTCGGTGTGGGTGACGAGATCGGCGAGGGCGTCCGCAATCACCCGCGCGCTCTCGCGCAGCCGGAAGCGACGGTCCGCCTCCAACACCTCCACCGCGCGCTCGAGCGCCGGCCGCCAGTCGAGGGAGAGCTCGCCCAGAGCGCGCAGGAGCCCGATCCGGCGCGCGAAGTCGGCCTCGTGCGCGTCGAAGACCCGGACGAGGCTGAAGTACTGGTCCAGGATCGGCCGCCACTGCTCGCTGAAGTCCCGTTCGCCGATGGGATTGAGCAGCGCCATCCGGGGCCGTCCGGTCCAGCGCAGGATCTCCGCCTCCGCCTCGACCGCCGGCGTCACCGGGATCGAGGCGTCGACCACGTAGAGGATGCCGGCGCCGTCGAGGATCGGCCGCAGCAGCTCGCACTCGGGTACGAAGCCCCCCGTGCGGGCGTGCTCGTCGACGAAGCGGCGGACCAGCGCCGCCCGCTCCCCGGTGCCCGTCTCGCGCTCGCGCAGCCAGGCGAGCACGTGGCGCGCGCGCTCGAAGCCGGGCGTGTCGTAGAGCGTGTACAGCACCTCGCCGTTCACGCGCATCGGATAGGCGCGCGTGGCCAGGGTGGTGCCGGGCGTGTCGTCGATGGCCACCGAGGGATCGGCGGCCAGGGTCGAGACGACGCTCGACTTGCCGCGGTTCACGTGGCCCACGACCGCGAAGGCCGGGGCCGTCACGAAGCGTCTCCGGGGAAGGGCTCGACCCGCAGCCAGGGGTCGGAGAGGGCCGTCAGGCTGCGGCGCCAGAGCGCGACATGACGCGGTGCGACGACCGTCGGGCGCCCCCGCTCGTCCACCTCGCAGGGCAGCACGAGCACGGGGGTGCGCTGGCCCAGCGTTCCCCGAAGCCGCCGCAGGAAGTCGAGATAGTCCGCGCTCGGCGGCTCCCAGGCCTCGACCACCACCAGCACCGCCGGTGCGCCTCGCAGCTTCTCGAGGGCGGCAGCGTCGCCGGCGAGATCGAGGGCACCAGCGGTCTCCACGCCTTCGACGACGACACCGTGGGAGCCCGCGAGACGGGTGGCGAGCGCCTCGCCGTCGAGCGGCACGCCGGCCCAGCGAATCGC
This sequence comes from uncultured delta proteobacterium, assembly GCA_963822965.1. Lineage (GTDB taxonomy): Bacteria > Myxococcota_A > UBA9160 > UBA9160 > UBA4427 > JAJDAN01. Next base: position 864,344 of record CAWGJT010000010.1, on the reverse strand, counting down.
CCACACCCGGCCCGGCAGCTCCAGCCGCGGAAGCTCCGGCGTGCGCGCGTCGTCGTGTGCGCCCGACCGATCGCGCTCCTCGGCCCGGCCGTCCACCACCGGGCGCCGCAGGCGCTCGCGCAGGCGCACGCAGCCCTCGTGGTCGAAGGCGATCCCGCGCAGCAGCCGTCGGGTGCCCAGGGAGGCGGTCGCCCGCAGCGCCACCCGCGGCAGCAGCCCGTAGCAGACGAACGACGCCACCAGGAACGGCCACCAGGCGGCCCACACGTCGGAGCGTCCCGGACGGGCCGTCGCCTCGCCCGGGGTGAGGCTCGAGTGCTCCGTGGCTTCGACGTCTTCGCGCGTCGGCAGTGCCTCGGGCCAGATCCCGGCCCACGGCGCCGCCACCACGCGCGCCGCCGCGTGCAGCTCGCCCGCGTCCACCAAGCGGCTGCGCCAGCCGAATGCCGGATCGTCGACGGTCGGGATGAAGAGCAGCGCGGCGAGCGCTCCCAGGTTGAACGCCACCGCGAACGACTGGACGAGCGCAGTCGCGCGCCAGAACGGCAGCCCCCGGTACACGCGATCGAGGCTGCGGAAGCGGCTCCAGGCGTCCCGAAGCCCCGGCCGGAGCAGGCGCGCCAGCAGGGTCCCGAGGGCCGCCGGCAGCCAGGTCGCGAGCCCGTGCGCAGGTGGCCGCGGCAGCCAGTGGCCGGCAAGCCGCAGGGCGACCCAGGCCAGGGCCAGCAGCAGCTGTACCCCCACGAGTGCGGGCCACAGCTGCACCACGTTCACCGGAATCCGGGTGCCGCTCCACAGCCAGCCCGCCACGCCGGTCGCACCCGACGCGAAGCCGGCCGCCACCAGCAGCACGCCGAGCAGCCGCAGCAGATGCTCGCCGGCCCGGCCGGGCGATTCGGGCGCCGGGCGCACCCGGTCGAGCCAGGCGAGCACCACCTCGCGGTCGTCCAGATGCGCGACGTCGATCTCGCTCGCGATGCGGGCGTCCCGCGCCAGCAGCATCTCGATGGGTCGTTCGCGATCCTGGTCGAGCGCGATCTCGAGATCGATCAGATCTCCGATGCACGGGACGCGACGAGGAGCGCGACGGGGGACGCGCCCGCGCGTGCGGGGACTCGGGCCAGGGCTCACGAGCGCGGAGTATGACGACAAGGCGGACCCTTCGCCTCCGGCGCCGGCATCGGGCGCGGCGGACTCAGCCCTCTCGCGGCGCCAGGCCGGGCACACCCAGACGCCACCAGACCGGCGCGACGGCAACCGCCGACGAGATCAGGAAGGCGATCCACACGCCCCGCCACGGCATCCAGGGCGGCGCGGGGCTCCCCACCAGCCACGTGCCCAGCCCGGTCAGGGATGCCAGCACGGTCCAGGCCGCCAGGACGGTCGCCGTGAGTCCCTTCGCCAGGCGCCGCACGTCGTCTCGCGGCGACTCGCCGCACGCCTGCGCCACCGGTCCCCACAAGCCCGGCGGACGGGCCCGGCGATAGAACTCCTCGAGCCGCGCGGACGGCTCGCTCGGACCGAACAGCGCCGTCGCGACGCCGGCCGCCGTCGCCCCCAGGGCCATGCACAGCAGGCGCAGCGCCTCGCGCTCGGGCGGCATGGTCAGCAGCAGCACCGGAGCGAGTACGGACGAGGCCACCAGGGTCGCCAGCTCCGCCCAGGCGGTGATGCGCCACCACAGCCACCGCAGCACCAGCACGATCCCCATGCCCGCGCCGAGCAGCAGGCTCGTGTGCCAGGCGACCTGGATGGAGGAGAGACGCGGCAGGATGGCCAGGGACACGCACAGGATGAGGCCGCTCGAGAGCCGCGCGATCCAGACGAGCGAGCGCTCGGAGGGCGTCCGTCCCGTCCAGACCCTGCAGATCACCCGATCGTAGAGGTCGTGGGTCCAGTACGAAGCACCCCAGTTCAGGTGGGTGTCGATCGTGGAGGCGAGCGCTGCGAGCATGGCGGTCACCATCAGGCCGAGCAGACCCGGCGGCAGCGCCACCATGCCGCGGACGAAGGTGGCCTCGCGATCCGCGCGCAGCGCCTCGAGCGACAGCGACGGATCCGGAGGAAACAGCAGCAGCAGCCCCAGGCCCAGGGGAAGCCACAGCAGGCTGCGCATGACGATCTGCAGGAAGGTGAACACGAGGGCGGCCTGCGTGGCGTCACGATCACTGCGGCAGGCCATGGTGCGCTGGGCGAGATAGCCGGTTCCGTCCGCGTTCATCTGCACGAGCCATTGCAGGGCCAGGACGCCCAGCACCGCCCAGGACGCTTCGCGCGCGCCCGACGGCGTGAACGAGAGCAGCTCGCGCGTCGTCATGCCGGCGGGTCCGCCGGAGGCGAAGTGGGCGTGAATGCGTTCCGACAGGCCCGCGAGGCCCCCGACCTGCTCCACCACCCACACGGCGAACACGAACGTCGCCACGGTCATCAGGGCGAACTGCATGAGGTCGGTGCGAACCACGCCGCGCAGGCCCCCGACCGCCGAATAGGCACCGGTCAGGGCCACGAGCATCCCCAGCGAGATCAGGTTGTTGGTCGACCGGAGCCAGACGTCCGCGGCGGTCGCCGCCGGGTCGGCGACCGCTCCCGCATAGGGCACTCCGATGAACCGCACGACGCTCTGCGCGCCGTCGAAGAGCGGCCCGGGCAGCCACTGGTTCCAGTGGAGGAAGGGCTCCGCCACCTCCTTTGCGGCGAAGAGCACCATGGCCAGGACGACGCAGTTGAAGAGGGTGCCGAAGTAGAGCGCCTTGGCGACCCGCAGCGCGGTGGCGGCGCGCCCGGCGTAGCGCAGCTCCGCGAGCTCCGCGTCTGTCAGTACCCGCACGCGCCGCCAGCACGGCGCCAGCACGAAGCCGAGCAGCAGGAAGGCCAGCGCGTAGATCCACAGGCGCCAGAGACCGAAGATCCCGGTGGTCGCGATGAGTCCCGTCACCAGCAGGGGCGTGTCCGCCGCGAACTGCGTGGCCGCCATGGAGACCCCGGCCTGCCAGCCCGGCAGGGTCCGACCCGCGAGAAAGTACTCCTCGAGGTTCTGCGAAGCGGCCTTCCGGGCCCGCCACCCGGCGGCGACGGCCCAGGCCGCGAACCCCAGAACGAGGACGGCGTCGATGGCCGTCACGCAAGCTCCATGCGTCCCACGATAACAGCCGGGCTGCGCGTGCCGAAACCCGCGGCGCTGCCTTCGACTATGCTCCGCGTCTTTCGGGGGGGCGCCGAGCATGGATCGTCTGCGGGATCGCGTCGCCATCGTGACCGGAGCCGGCCGCGGAATCGGCCGCGGCATCGCGCGACGCTTCGCTCGCGAGGGGGCGAGGATCGTCGTGGCCGACTACGACGACGAGACGGGACGGCGTACGGCGTCCGAGGTGGAGGAGCTGGGCTCCGAGGCGCTCTTCGTCCACACCGACGTCGCCCGCACCAGCGACGTCGACGCCATGGTGGACGCGACGGTCGAGCGTTTCGGCGGGGTCGACGTTCTCGTCAACAACGCCTGGTCGGGCGCCGCCGTGCAGCGCATCGAGTGGTTCGACGAGGAGCAGCTCGATCGGGCGTGGCGGGTGGGCTTCCTCTCCTGTCAGCGCGCGATGGCCCGATGCCTGCCGCATCTCCGGGCGCGCGGCGGCGGCTCCATCATCAACATGTGCTCGCTCAATGGCGTGAACGCGCACAGGTTCACGATGCACTACAACACGGCGAAGGAGGCGCTGCGCGCCCTCACGCGAACGGCCGCCGTCGAGTGGGGGCCCTTCAACATCCGCTGCAACGCCATCTGCCCCGCCGCCGCCACCGAGGCCTACCTGGCCTTTCGCGCGGCGAACCCCGAGACCGCCGCCGCCATGCTGCAGGAGAACCCGTTGGGTCGCATGGGAGATCCCGAGATCGACATCGGAGGTGCCGCGCTCTTCCTGGCGTCCGACGACTCGATCTACGTGAGCGGCAACACCCTGTTCGTCGACGGCGGCAGCCACGTCAACGGCGTGTCGTGGCGCCCGCAGCTGCCCGTCGAGAAGCCGGCCTGAGCCCTGCCCCACGCAGGCCCGGGGACGACGACCGGTTCCCCTGGTAGCCTCCGGCCCCGAGGCACGTCTCGACTCCCTCCCCGGTTGCCGCCCGACGTCGGGAGCCCGGGGGCGACGGCCATCCAGGAGGCAGGGAATGGCCGGAAGCCCCACAGGCAGGACCCCTCGCACGCGGCTTCGCTATTCGCGCATTCCGGTGCTCCGGGGCATCGACCTGGCCGAGCGGCGACTGGCGGTGATGGAGGCCCGCAGCGGTCGTGAGGGCTCGACCGTCTGGCTCACCGGCTGCATCCACGGCGACGAGGTGGGAGGCGTCGTGGTGATCCAGGAGCTCTTCCGCAGGCTCCGCAGGCGTCCCATGCGTTCGGGTCGGCTGTGCGCCTTCCCGCTGCTGAACCCGTTCGGCTTCGAGGCCGCGACGCGCGCGATCCCCGCCACCCGGGAGGATCTCAACCGCTGCTTCCCCGGCGACGCGGAGGGCACCCTGGGCGAACGGATCGCCTGGCTGGCGCACTCGCGCATCCTGTCGGACGCCCCCGCGCTGGTGCTCGACCTGCACAACGACTGGATTCGCTCGATCCCCTACGCGCTCATCGATCCCCGGCCGGCCTCGAGCGAGGGACGCCACGCCCACACGACGGCCCGCGCCCTGGCGGCGGCCACCGGATTCCTGCTCGTGGACGAGCAGGACGAGACCGTCACCCGCGCCGAGCTGCGGCGGACGCTCACCGGGAGCCTGCTCGAGAGAGGGGTGCCTGCCCTCACCCTCGAGCTGGGCTCGGCCTTCTTCGTCGACGAGAAGAGCGTGGCGGCGGGCGTCGACGCCATCTGGAACGTCCTCGCCCGGCTCGAGCTCGTCGAGCCCGGGGCCGAAGGCCCGGCCGAGCCTGCCCATGCCCCGCACGGCTACCGGGGTCGCATCCTGCGCTACAGCCAGCGTCCCTGTCCGACGCGATCGGGAATCGTGCGCTTCAGCGTCCACCCGGGCGAGGTCGTCGCCGCCGGCACCCAGCTCGGCGTGATTCAGGACGTCTTCGGTCGCCGGCTCGAGACCGTGCGGGCCGAGGCCGATGCGGTGGTGCTGGGGCATGCCGACTCATCGCTCGCGATTCCCGGTAGCCCCATCGTCGCGATGGGGATACGCCCCAAGGCCGCCGAGGAGCCGCCGGCGCATCCGGCGCGACGGGGCCCTCCCCCGGAGGCCTGAGCGGCAACTCGACGCCCGAACCGGCCCGAGCCCTTGACGCCGCGGCGCATTCCCACAATCGTTCGCGGCGCGGCAGCACGGTGCATGAGCCGCGAGCCCGGTGTCGCCCGGGCGGCCGCAGTCCAGGAGATGGTCCTGGAAACAGTCCTGGAGACAGTCCTGGAGACAGTCCAGGCAATCGCATCCCCGGCATTGGAGACCACTCTCGTGAAGCGAATCCTTCTCACCCTGTCAGCCCTCGTCCTCACGTACACGGCCTGCGCGAGCAACAGCGACGTCGATGCGATCACCAAGCGCCTCGACGCCCTGGAGGCCCGGATCGACGCCGTCGACCAGCGCGCCGCCGCGGCCGAGAACACCGCGTCGACGGCCGCCCGAACCGCCGACCAGGCCCGGCGCCAGGCCGAGACGGCCGCCGCATCCGCCGCCGCCGCCGAGCAGCGAGCGCAGGATTCGGCCGTCAAGAGCGAAGCGATCTTCAACAAGAGCGTCTCGAAGTAGCGACGCCAGCTGAGGCCGCAGCCCGGGCTCGGCACGCGATCCGTCCGCGTGCCGGCCCCCTTGGAGGCCGGCTCGTTCGGCCGGGTGGGAGCGTGAAGATGTCCAGGGTTCTGCAGCGCATGCTCGTCGTCGCGTTCGTGTGGCTCGCGAGCGGACCGCCTGCCTTCGCCGGTGGCCTCTATGTCTCGGAGTTCGGAACCGCGGACATGGGCGCCGCCGGGTCGGGTGAGCTGGCCCGGGCCGGGGATGCCTCCACCGCGCTGCTGAATCCTGCGGGCATGACCTACCTGGACTCGCACCAGTTCGACTTCGGTCTGGCCCCGGGCGCGAGCCTCGTCAAGTTCGACCAGGACACGGACTCGCCGAACTTTCCGGACAACAACGGCGGGAACCAGGGCGGCCTGGTCCCGCTCGTGAGCAGCGCCTACGTCCACAAGGTCTCGGACCGATTTCGCGCCGGACTGGCGATCTTCTCGGTCTCCGGCGCATCCCTCGACCCCAAGAGCGACTGGACGGGCCGGAACCAGGTCAAGCGCATCCAGCTCTTCACCCTCTCGTTCGCCCCGACCGCTGCGGTCCGCCTTACGGACTGGCTCTCCGTCGGGGCGGGCCCGACCATCACGTACGCCACCCTCGATTGGAAGCTTGCGTTCCCCGGACCGGGCGGGGGCCCCGTGCACCTCAAGAACCTCGACGACTGGGGCGTGGCGGCCCTCGTGGGGGCGCTGGTCGAGCCCACCGAGGATCTCCGGGTGGGCATCGTCTACCAGTCGAAGACGAAGCTCACCCTGGACGGAAAGACGAAGCTTCCCCCGCTGGTTCCCCAGAGCCAGAACACCAAGGTGAAGCTGCCGCTGGCCGAGGCCGTGCGCATGGACGTACGCTGGCAGGCGACCGACGCGCTCGCCCTCAGCGCCGGCTGGGCCTACGAGTTCTGGGACGCGCTGCAGACGACGGCGTTGGATCTCGGCCCAATCGAATCGCGCGTCCGGCTCGGCTTCAAGAACACCTGGAAGCTCCGCGGCGGCGTCCACTACCGCATCAACGAGAAGTGGCTCGCCCAGACCGGCGTCAGCTACGACTCGTCGGCGTTGAGCACCAGCGACCGGACGGCGGCGCTCCCCCTCGACGAGCAGTGGCGCTGGGGGATCGGGGGCGTGTATCGCTGGAGCGAGAACACCAACCTCGGCTTCGGCTTCGAGTACCTGAACCTGGGCCGCGGCAACCTCGACAACGCGGCCGTCAAGGGCCACTACAAAGACAACGAGATCTTCTTCTTCATGGTGAACCTGAACTTCGCCAAGCTGCCCTGGGACGGGATGGCGACCTTCTAGCTCGCGCGTGAGGGAATCCTCCGGCCTGCGGGAGCAGGCTCCTATTCGGCCGGTAGCTGGCCGGCGGGAACCGGCACGCCGCGTGCTTCCTCGACCGCCCGCCAGACCGCCTCCACGTCCACGTCGCCGAGGATTCCCAGCTCGCGGGGCAGCGCCAGCGCCGCGGCGAGGCGATCGGGAACCCGCCCGTACAGATCGGGGTGGGCCTCGAAGAGGAGCGTCCTCCCCCGCCGGCCCCACTTGTAGGGCTGGTAGACGAGGCGCAGCGGCGTGCCCTCGGGCGTGCGATCGAAGAGCTCCTGGATGTCCTCCTCGTAGAGGCGCACGCACCCGTGGGTCGCCAGGCGACCGATCGACCAGCGGTTGTTGGTCCCGTGGATGCCGTAGGATGTGCGTCCGATGCGCATCCAGCGACTGCCGAGCGGGTTGTCCGGCCCCGCCGCCACCTGTCCGGGAAGGTGCGGACGCTCCTCGCGGATCGAGGAAGGCACGTTCCAGGTGGGGTCGCTGCGCTTGCCCTGGACGCTGAACGATCCCACCGGCGTCGGGTCCTCGGGGTCGCCCACCGCGGCGGACAACACCTCGAGTCCCCCCGGTGCCGTGGCGTCGAAGAGGCGCATCTCGGGAATGTTGATCACCAGGCCGGAGAGCTCGACGTCGGGGAGCAGGAGCCGGGTCGGCAGCTTGATCCGGGTGCCCACCGGCGGAATCCAGACGTCGACCCCCGGGTTGAGGTCCTTCAGCGCGTGGAAGCCCAGACGATTCCGGTATGCGATGTCCAGCAGGGTGTCCCCTTCCTGCACGATCACCGAGCGCGGATCGCCGATCGGGGGACGCAGCCGCTGCAGCGGGTCCGCGGTGGCCACCAGGGGGATCTGGGTGATGGGCCGCTCTTCGTCGGGGGCCGCCGCACCCAGCGCGAGGATCGCCGCGAGCATGGTGGCGACGAGCCTGTGGCTGCTGGCCTGCGGGATGTCGCCGGCTCCCCCGGCGCCGACGGGCGAGGCGCCGGCCCCCGCCTCCGCGTCCCGCCCGCCGCCGCGGGAGACGGGGCCGGCGGGATGCCGTGAGATCGAACGCATCGAGATCTGGAAGCGAGACCACATGCTGCGAGCTTATTGCACCGGTGGGGCTGTCGTCGCCATGGAGGTCGCGATCGGCCGCCAGCAACGGGACGACAAGCAGATGGCCGGCGACCTGAGAACGCCCGAGGGGAGCTACCACGTGATGGAGCCCGCGCGGCAGAGCGAGCGCTTCCACCGCTTCATTCCCCTCGACTATCCCTCGCGCGAGGACGCGTTCCGGGGCTACACGGCAGGCCGCCTCTCGGGGGACGACCTCCAGCGCATCCTCGACGCCCACGACGAGGGGCTGCCGCCGCCCCAGGATACGGCCCTCGGCGGCGACATCGGGCTGCACGGCGAGGGCGAGCGATGGCGGGGCGCCTCGGCACGGCTCGACTGGACCTTCGGGTGCATCGCCGTACGAGACGAGGAGATCGACTTCCTGGCCGACCACGTGGCGCCGGGGGTCTCGGTCTCGATTCACCCCTGACGCCCCGCGCGGCACCACGCCACGAGCCGCGGTAGCCTCGAAGCGAGCCCCAGCGAGCCGCCATGAAGCCGCAGCCTCCGGTCATCGACATCCACGGCCTCGTCGAGGGCGACGGACTCGCCCTCGAACGCGTCGCCCGTTCCCTGCCGGAGCCCTGCGCCGAGTGGGGCGTGTTCCACGTGGTGGGTCACGGCCTCCCTCGCGCCGAGCGCCGGCGTTTCGAGGACGCCATGCGGCGCTTTTTCGAGCTGCCTCCCGACCGGAAGCAGCGCGTGCGCCGCGCCCGGGACAACGCCCGGGGATACTACGACGAGGAGCTGACGAAGAATCGGCCGGACTGGAAGGAGGTGTTCGACTACGGGGCGGAGCGGGACGCCCGGGATCCCGACGCGGCCCACAGCGACGGCACGAATCAGTGGCCCGATCCGTCGCTCCTGCCGGGCTTCCGCGAGACGATGCTCGCCCACTACGAGGCGTGCTCGCGCATCGGTCTCGCGTTGCTGCGCGCCCTGTGCGCGAGCCTCGGGGTGGCGCCCGACCGCCTCGACGCGAGCTTCGAGCGGCACACGAGCTTCGTGCGCCTGAACCGCTACGCGCGCTGCGACGACCCGGCGCCCGCCGATGCGCCGCTCTTTCCCGAGCGAGGTCGTCTCGGCGTGCACCACCACACGGACGCCGGCGCCCTCACCCTGCTCCACCAGGACGAGGTCGCCGGGCTGCAGGCCTGGCACGACGATCGCTTCGTGCTGGTCGAGCCCGTCCCGGATGCGTTCCTGGTGAACCTGGCCGACATGCTCCAGGTGTGGAGCAACGACCGCTATCGCTCGCCCCTGCACCGGGTGCTCGCAAACGCCGAGCGCGACCGCCTGAGCGCCCCGTTCTTCCTGAACCCCGGCTATCGGGCGGTGTGCGCGCCCCTCCCCGAGCTGCTCGAGCACGCCCCGGCCCGCTATCGGCCCGTGGCCTGGTCCCACTTCCGCGACCAGCGCTCGGCGGGCGACTACGCGAACTACGGCGAGGAGATCCAGATCGCCCACTACGCCGTCGCGTCCGACGGCGCTCGTTCCAGATCCGAAGGCTCCGCCGCTCAGCGTCGCCCGGAATCCTCGACGCCGTAGAGCTTCGCCATCAGCTGGGACACCAGGCCGCTGACCGGCAGGGACAGCTGGGACTCCCGGGCGAGCTGGAGCGCCCAGGTGAGGTCCTTCTCGGCCGTGTGCATGTGCCCGCGCACGTAGCTCTGGTAGCCCTCGCTGTGCTTCGCCTCGTCCGGGAGCTTCACCCCGACCAGGTAGCGCAGCTGCAGGTCGGTGAGCTGCCCGTTCGACTTCCCCGCCGCCTCGAACACCTCCGCCGGCAGGCCGGAAGCCATGGCGAGCCGGCAGCCCTCGTAGGCCGCCGCCCACTGGATGTAGGTGACCACGTTGATGCAGAGCTTGAGCTTGGCGCCGCTGCCCAGCTCGCCCGCGTGGATCACCTGCTCGGACGAAGGCGCCAGGAACTCCCGTGCCCGCTCGACGGCCTCTACCGGGCCGCCCACCAGGTAGGTCAGCACGCCCTCGGCGGCGCGCTGGTCGCCGCCGGTCACGCAGGCGTCGATCACCGTGACGCCCGACGGCTCGGCCAGGGCGGCCAGCTCGAGCACGGTGCTGGGCAGCACGGTGCTGTGGATCAGCACGAGGGTGCCGGGGGTCGCGCCCGCCAGCAGCCCGTCCTCGCCCTGCAGCACGGCGCGGACGTGGCGGTCCTCGGGCACGCAGATGCCGATCACGTCGGCGTTCTGCGCCACCTCCCGCGGCGAGCGGGCCGCCTTGGCGCCGCCCTCCTCCAGTGCGCGCACCGGCGCGGGGTCCAGATCGAAGACGTGGGTCTCGAATCCGCTGGGCGCGAGATGGCTCGCCATCGGCTTGCCGATGTTTCCGAGCCCGATGAAGCCGGCACGCAGGGTCATGATGTTCTCCCTTCCGAGGTCGTGACGAGGGTACTCGATCGCGACGTGCGAGATCGAGCGAGGTGCGGGCTGCCCGGTCGCCGGCCTCAGCTCCGGCTTCGCGGCATGCCCAGCGACGCCTGGGCCACGATGCTCTTCATGATCTCGCTGGTGCCGCCGTAGATGCTCGTGGCCGTCGACAGGCGATAGGCGAACTCCACCGCGGACGCACCGCGGGCGCTCCCGTCCTCGGGCCCGCGCAGCTGCGATTCCGGGGCACACAGATCCATCAGATCCGCCGCGTCCTCGATGAAGCGGTCTGTCGAGAAGAACTTCAGCATCGGGCCGATCGCGGGATCGCCCTTCCGCTCGGCGGCGACGTAGAGGGCGCGGTCGGCCATGGCGCCTGCCACCGCGGCGTGCACCGCGGCCCGCGCCAGCCGCGCCCGCACCACGGGATGGTCCAGCGCCGGCTGGGCACCGCGTCGCGCGCCGCGCGCCCACTCGACGGCCCCCCGGAGCATCCGCCGCTGGCTCGCGACCGGGCCGGCACCGTGCTCGAGCTCGAGCGCGTGGGCGACCACCGCCCAGCCGCTGTCCACCGGTCCCACCCGATAGCGGTCGTCCAGGTGCACGTCCGTGTAGTACGTGCAGTTCGTGCGCTCGTCCGAGAGGGTGTGCACCGGCTGGATCTCGATGCCCGGCGTATCCAGGGGCACCAGGAACATGGTGAGTCCCTTGTGCTTGGCGACCGCGGCATTCGTGCGGGTGAGCAGAAAGACGTACTGGGCCAGCTCAGCACCGCTGGTGAACATCTTCTGGCCGTCGATCACCCACTCCGCGCCGTTCCAGACCGCGCGGGTCTGGGCGGCCGCGACGTCCGAGCCGGAGCCGGGCTCGGTGTAGCCCATGCTCGTGATCGCGTCGCCGCGTGCGATGCGCGGCAGCACCTCGCGCTTCAGCTCGTCGCTCCCGAAACGCATCACCGTCTGGGCCACCATCCCCGTCGTGGTGATGGCGAACCGCGTCCAGTCGAACTCGTCGAACACCGAGGCCAGCGCGGCCATCTCGTAGGGGCTGCGGTCCTGCCCGCCGTAGGCGCTGGGCCACGCCGGATACAGGAGGCCCGCCGCCGCGAGCTTGCGCTGGAACTCGGGATGGTGTCCCTCCCAGGCGAAATGGGAATGCGCGCGCAGCTCGTCCGTCAGGTTCTCCTCGAAGAAGCGACGCGCCTCGGCGGCGAAGGCGTCGGCGGCCTCGCCGAGGGTGAAGTCCAGATGCACCTCCCCCGCATCGGGCAGCGCCACCGGCGGTGCATCCGACCACAGGCGCACCGCAACCTGCTGCAGCTCGTCCTGGGGATCGCCGAAGCACAGCGGCCAGGCCTTGCCGCGACGGTGATAGAGCTGGATGTCGTACTCGAGCGAGAGCCCGTAGCCGCCGTGGGTGTGCAGCGCCCGCGCCACCGCCCGGGTCGTGGCGCCCGCCGCCCACACGAAGCTCATCGAGACGAGCGCCGCCGCTTCGGGCCGGCTCCGCGCGACGGCCCAGATCGCCTTCCACACCAGCAGACGGGCCCCCTCGACGTCGGCCGCCGAATCCGCCAGCGGGTGGGCGATGCCCTGGAACGACCCGATGGGCCGGCCGAACTGGCTGCGTTCGCTCGCGTAGCGACCCGCGATCTCCAGGGCTTCGCGGCCGACCCCGGCGAGCGCCGCCGCCGTGAGGAGCTTCCACTCCTCGCGCGCCGCTGTGAAGAGCCGGCAGGCCGGCTCTCCGGAGAGCAGGACCGTGCTGCGATGGGCCTCCCGGCTCCAGCGCGCGAGGGGCTGGGAGCCGAGATTCGCGGGGCTGCCGGCGGCCGGCGCTCCTCGTTCGAGCAGCACCAGATCGCTCCCGTCCCGGGCGACCACCGCGTCCGCCACCGCGCCGCCTGCCACCCAGGGCTCGGGGTCGTCGCGCAGATCGGGCAGCGCCAGCGAGACGACGGCCGTCCCCTCGCCCAGGCGATCCAGCCAGCCGCGCGCGGCGTCTCCCGCACACGCCGCCAGCACCCGGGCAGCGACGACCGCCTCCAGGACGGGTCCGGAGGCCAGCTTGCGCCCCGCCTCGAACGCCACGACCGCCGCGTCGAGCAGGCTCGAGTCGCTGCCGCCTGACGCCTCGGGCACCCGCATCAGCAGGGCACCCGTCTGTGCGAGCTGCTTCCACAGGGCCGGGTCGAAGCCCAAGGGCTCGGCGGCCCGCACCCGCTCCGGGCTCGACTCCGCCGCGAAGAGCTGCGCGAAGGTCTCGCGCAGCATCTCCTGCTCGTCTCCCAGCTGGATCTTCATCGCATCGACCTCGTCCTGGCGCGACGGCCGATACGGTAACCGAAGCCCCTACTTCGCGACGAGCGGTGCGATGGCGGATCGCCAGATCTCGTAGCCGGGACCGAGCAGGTGGACGCCGTCGTTGCTGAGCTCCCGCCGCAGCTGCCCGTCGGGCCCCACGAAGAGCGCGTGCAGATCCACGTAGCGGAGCCCCCGTGCGGCGGCCTCCCGCTCGAGAATCCGGTTCAGCGCCAGGATCTCCGCGTTGTCCACGCGTCCCAGCCAGTCGTCGTTCACCGGCAGAACGCTCTGCACCACGACCTCGCAGTCGGGAAGGTTGCGGGCAAGGTCGTCCAGCAGCGCACGCAGGTTGGCCTCGGTCTCCGACGGCGGGATGCCGGCGTTCAGGTCGTTCACGCCGATCATCAGGAAGATGCGGTGCGGGGCCAGCCGATGGACGTCCTCGATGCGGGCCAGGACCCGCCGCGTGGTGTCGCCGCCGACACCCCGGTTGCGCACGCTCACCCCCGGAAAGAGCTCGGACCAGATTCCGCCTTCGGTGATGCTGTCGCCGAGGAAGACGACCGGACCGGACCGCACCGCCGGGGCCGCCGCGTGCTCGGACAACACGGCGAACTGCGTCGATCGACGCTCGGCGGCCCGTCCGACGAAGTAGCCGGTGAGCGACGGCAGCTGGACGAGCGCCAGCAAGCCGCCCCCGATCAGGAGGACGTTCAGGACCAGGGAGGAGACGAGGAGCGCGCGCCGGCCTCGCATGCTTCGGCGGAGCGTAGGACGTCCGGGCCGGGCTGGCGCCTCAGCCGAAGCGACCCCACTGGGTGCCCAGAGCGACCCGGGGCGTCTGCCGGCCCGGCGGCGCGCTGGCGTCGAGCAGGTCGCCGTCGGTGAAGTGCTCGAGCGTATTGCCCCAGGGATCGCGCCAGTAGTCGTAGACCTGGGAGCCCAGGATGTGGCGTCCGACGCCGGTGGCGTGGTCCCACCCGCAAGCCGAGAGATGCTCGCGACCGCATGGAGATGAAGCGACTCGGGATCGAGCGAGAGGCGATCGAGTCCGCTCTCTCGACTCTGATGGCCGGCGCCCTCATGGGGGCGTCCTCCTGAAGGACGGCCATGCAAGCGCCAGCCGGATCGCCTGTCCGGGGCACGGCGTCGAGTCCGACCTCGAGAGCGGGCGGAGTATCTGCGGCGCGTTCAGGACCCAGCGCGGGCCGATCCACTTCGTGGACGGCGAGGTGCGGCTCGCCGACACACCGGCACGCGGCTGAGCCCGGGCAGAGTGTCGGCCAGGCTCTGACGCACGCGAAGTCTCTGGTGCAGTTGCACACGTAGTCCATGCCCGGACGTAGTTCACGACGACGTCCCCGCCCTCCTGTCGCTGGAAGTGGGAGGCCAGACGCAGATCCTTCTCGCGGGACCATCCCAACATGCGGCGGCGCCGCGCCGAAGCACGCAATCCGGCGCGGCGACGCCGGCGAGTTACGATTCGCGCCGCGCACGGGAGGCACCAACCTTTGTGTTCTCGGAGACTTCCGTCGCTGTCCGCAGACGCCATCCCCTTATGATGCTCATGCTCGATTTTCCACCTGGCCCGCGCGATTCGTGATATGCCTGGAGTCGGCTGCCGCTCTCTCGTGTAGACCTCTGGTCGAGGACGGATATGAGCTCCCTACCGCGGGGATCCACCCCCTGTTGGTGTGCCCTTCTCGCCGTCGTCTCGGGTCTGGCGGCGGCACTGCCCGAGCGCGCCCGTGGCGACGAAACGGTGTTTCTCGCGGGCCGGATCGACGCCTACGACGAGTCGGACGGCCCCGAGCTCTCCTCGCCTTCGCCCGGCTTCGACGCACGCCTGACCGGTCCGCGGCGCACCTTCGACGATACGAGCGTCAACACCGAGCTGTTGCACACCTTCGACCTGTCGGAGCTGCAGGGAACGATCACCGGCGCCGTGTTGACGGCCCGGCTGCGTCCGAACGCGGAGTACGACCAGGGCTCCGTCGTCATCAACGACAGCGTGGGCCTGACCTTCACGGGACCTGCTGGCCAGGCCGTGGCCGGCTCGCCCACCTGGGTCCGCCAGCTGGGCGACTGCTCCGCGTTCGGCAACTGCGGCAATCCCGAGGATCACGGCCTGCAAACGGTGTTGTGGTCGAAGTCCGAGATCGTCGCGGCCTACGGGCCGGACGGCTACACGCTCGTTCTCGATCTCTCGGCTCTCCCGAAGACCGACGGTTCCACGACGACCCTCGTAGACGACCTCAACGCTTACGGTCTGCTCGATACGTGGATCCAGGACGACACGAACGTCGACTACATCCAGCTGGCCGTCACCCATCGCAAGTCGCAGGTGTGCATCGACCTCGGGCGCCCGACCGGAGAGGACCGCGGACAGCTCGGCGGCATCGATACCGACGTCGGCATCGGCGTGACGGTGGGTCGCGAGCTGACGGCGTCGGCAATCGGCGTCTATCTCGGGACCACCGAGACGGTCGATCTCGAGGTCGCCGTGAACACGATCCTGTCGGACGGCAGCCTGGGGGGTCTGGTCGCGACGGCCTCCCAGATGGTCGGACCGGAGGCTCCGCGTTGGGTGAACGTGCCCGTCGGGGTGACCTTCCATCCCGGGACCCGATACGCCATCCGCTTCGACCGGGTGGGAGGCGGTTCCGGCGTTCGACCGTACAGCATGGAGTACAGCAGCCACCACAATCCCTCCCTCGACCCCCAGCTGGCGTATGCCGCCCCTCCGTTCAAGGTGCTCGACGGGCGCAGCGGCATCTCCGGCTGGGGCAACTTCTTCACACCGCACTTCCGTGTCTGCTACGACCTCGAGGACCTGCCCCGGGTGTCGGGCTGCGACGATCTCGGCCATCCCCCGGAGCGCTTCATCGCCTGGGACGACTCGGAGCGCGGGGTCGGGGTGGAGATGATCGCCCCGGCGTCCATCCGCGCGTTCGGCTCCTATCTCGAGCCCCTGGAGAGCTTCGAGTACCAGGTGACGCTGCGGGCTCTGTCCGGGACGACGGCGGGACCGATCCTGAGCCGCCGCACGGTGAACGTGGTCCCAGGCCACGCGCACTTCGTCGACCTCCCCGTCGAGGCTTCGCTGCTGGCGGGCCTGCGCTACGAGATCGACTTCGATCTTCCTCACGGGATCCAGGAGCGTCGGCCCTACCTGCTTCGGTACTTCCTGTTCGACAACACCAGCCTGGCCTATTCGGGGGGATTCGATGCCGGCGCCTTCCGCGTGCTGGACGGTCGCAACCAGAACAGCGGCTGGGCGAACGGGCTGCTGACGCACGTCCGGGCCTGCGCGTCCGACGGAACCAGCGCCAAGGTCCCCTCGATGGCGCTTCCGGGGACGCTCTGCCTGGTCGTCCTGCTGCTGGGCTCGACCCTGGCGCTTCGACGTCGCCGGGACCCCGGGGTCGTCGAAGAAGCGCACCCGCGAGCTCGCCGATGACGTGATCGACGCCTCGTCCGTGCTGGCTACGGACCCCGTCGAGATCCGTTTGGATGACGCGGCCCTCGCTGTTGCAGAGAGATGCCGAACGACTCCCTGATTCCGGGGATATCGCGCACCGGAGAGGCGGGTTCGATGCTGCCAGCGCCGCGCATCTGCGACACTCCGGATGTTCGTCAAGGGCGACTGGGTGAAGGCGTTCTGGAAGCTCGCGAACTGGCCCGACGTCGCGAAGCGCTTCACGAGCGTACGCACGCTGGATCTCGTGCTCTGGAGGCTCGGGCCGCGGCGATGCTGGCCTCGGAAGCGGAGACTCCGGAGGTTCGCAGGGCGACGCGGCTGATGGGTGTGGGATGGCGATGTCCAATCAGCCATTGGAGTTCTCGATGCAACACCTGCGGATCGCTGGGTTGCTGATGCTGGTCTGCGTTACCGGCTGCCCGTCGAGCCGATCGACCGAGTCGGAGAGCCGGCCCCAGCCGGCATCGACGGATGCCGCTGCACCGTCGACGACCGTCGTCGAACCTGCGTCGACCGCAACGGCCGAGCCAGCAGCACCGGTCGCCGCTGCCAGGCCAGCGGCGCCCACACCCAAGACCGTCGCCTCTACGTCGGCATCCACGAGCGGGACAGAAGAAGCAGTAGCCGCGCCGAACGTGGCATTGGCCAAGCAAACGACGGCGCCAGCGCTGGATCTGGCGTCATTGAAGCAGCGTCTTCGTGATACGAACGCCATTGGCGTGTTCTCCAAGCTATCGCTCAAGAATCAAATCGATGATCTGCTGGATGAATTCAGGGCGATGTACCGCGGCAAGGTGAACACACCGCTTACGACGCTGAGGCAACGCTATGATTTGCTGATCATGAAGGTGCTCAGCTTGCTGCAGGACAGCGACCAGGCGCTTGCATCCGACATCTCGTCGTCGCGCGAAGTGATTTGGGACATCCTTCGCGATCCGGACAAATTCGCACAGATCGAAGTTGGCTGACAGGAGGTTCTCGTGAACCGCATCGCCATTCTTGCCGCGACCGCTGCCATGGTTTGCCATGCAGCGCCGCTGCATGCCGAGCAAGCGTCTATCGAAAAAGATCTCAAGGCGACGATCGCACTACAGGGCATGCCTTGCGATGAATTGGTCGATGCCAAGCGCAACGGCGACAGCGATTACACTGCCACCTGCAAAGACGGCAATCGCTATCACGTGTTCGTCGACGCGCAGGGCCGGGTGGTGGTGAAGAAGCTGTAAAGACCCGGAACCAGAGACGACGGGCCCGCGAGTGCCATCCGCAGAACGGATTCCCGGCCGTCAGCCTTCGCTGACGACCCCCAGATCCCCGATCATGCACCTCGAGCCGGAGCCGAACGATGACGAGTAGTTGGGCTCTTGTGGGCGCATCTTGGCGCACAGCGACGCATCGAGACACGCTCGAGCGGCCCTGGCGGTCTGAAGACGGCCCCGGATGCCGAGTGGGGGGGATCGGCGGTCTTCTCGTCGCGCCTGTCCGCCCTCTTGGTCCGAGTTCTTCTTCGGCGCGGTCCGGGAAGTCTGCGGTGTGCCTGGAGCGGTCATTCGAAGTCGAAGTCGCGCCGGGGTGACCCAAGGAGTTCCGGGATCTTCATCTGCAGGTCCATGTAAGCCTGAACAGTGGTCCCAGACGCGGAGCGCGCGCCGGCCTCGCATGCTTGGGCGGAGCGTAGGACGTCCGGGCCGGGCTGGCGCCTCAGCCGAAGCGGCCCCACTGGGTGCCCAGAGCGACCCGGGGCGTCTGTCGGCCCGGCGGCGCGCTGGCGTCGAGCAGGTCGCCGTCGGTGAAGTGCTCGAGCGTATTGCCCCAGGGATCGCGCCAGTAGTCGTAGACCTGGGAGCCCAGGATGTGGCGTCCGACGCCGGTGGCGTGGTCCCACCCGCGCGCCGAGAGATGCTCGTGACCGCACATCACGGCGTCGAAGTCCTCCACCTCGAAGGCGGCGTGGTCGAAGCCCGGGTCCCCCACTCCGACGCACAGGAAGGTGTGGTGGTCCACGTGGATCGGACCCCGATCGCAGCGCAGGAACGACGTGACCACGGGCCCGTCGTCGTTCAGCCGCACCTCGTCGGAGACCAGGAAGCCGAAGCGCGACTGGTACCAGGACTCGCTGCGCGACAGGTTCGACACCCGCACGACGGCGTGGCCCAGGCGTTTCACCTGGGCCGGGCCGGCCGGCACGCGCTGCAGGTGACCGAGCCGGCGGCGCTCGCTTCCCCGATTCAGGGGCAGGGAGCCCCGCACGGGAAGCGCGTCGAGGTGCGCGCGCCCGTGAACCACCTCCACCGAGAAGCCGTCGGGGTCGAGCATGCGCACGCGGTGTCCGCCGCCGGGCCCGTCGAGGGCCTCGATGTCCGAGGCTCCCTCCATCTTGGCGGCCACCTCCAGATCGCGCTCCGAGGCGGCGTCGAACGCCACGCCGCGGAAGCCCGCCGGCCCGCGCTCGGTGGCGTGGATCCAGGGCTCCGGGTCGCTGCCGCGGGCGTAGAGCACGTCTCCCACCCGCTCGTGGACCCGTAGACCGAAGTCCTCGAGGAAGCTCTGCATGCGGTCGAGGTCCGGCGCCGAGAAGCGCACGAACGCGATGTCGGTGACCTTGATTCCGGGCATGATCGACCTCCTCGACGGATGGCTCAGCGGATGAAAGCCGTGTCCGCGGGCTCTTCGACGACGGGATTCTCGATGGCGCCGATCCCCTCGATCTCGATCTTCACCACGTCCCCCGGCACCAGGAGCTTCGGCGGCTTCATGGCCATGCCCACGCCGGCGGGTGTACCCGTGGCGACCACGTCCCCCGGCTCCAGGGTGAAGGCCGTGGACAGGTGCTCGACCAACGTGAAGCAGTCGAAGATGAGCTGGCACGTGTTCGACTCCTGCCGCAGCTCGCCGTTGACCCAGGTCCGCAGCCGCAGGGCGTGCGGGTCCGGCACCTCGTCGGCGGTCACCAGCCAGGGCCCCATGGGCCCGTGGGTGTCGAAGGACTTGCCCATGGTCCAGGTGGGAACGCGCAGCTGCCAGTCCCGCACGGACACGTCGTTCACGACGACGTAGCCCGCGATCACGTCCCGGGCGTCGTCGCGGCTCACGTGTCGGCAGCGACGTCCGATCACGAAGCCCAGCTCGCCCTCGTAGTCCAGGGCCGGCGAGACGCGGGGCCGGTGGATGGCAGCGGTGGGACCCGTGACGCAGGTGGACTGCTTGTTGAAGATCGTGGGATGCTTCGGCCGTTCCAGGCCCGACTCGGCGACGTGGTCGGCGTAGTTGAGACCCACGCCGAAGAACTTCGGCGGGCGCGAGATGGGCGCGAGCAGGGTCACCTTCTCGAGGGGGATCGCCTCGGCGCCGTCCGCCGCGGCCGCCGCGTCGCGAAGCGCGGCCGGCCCCGCCTCGAGCAGGGCCAGAGTCGTGGCGGGCAGACCCGGCGCAACGCGCGAGAGATCCACGATGCCGTCGTCGTGCACGACGCCCACCCGGGCAACGCCGTCCTGCTGGAAGGTTGCGATTCTCACGGCTTCTTCTCCTGTGGCGGCGGGCCCAGCAGCACGCGTTCGACGGCGGCGGCGTGCGCCTCGATGAACGCCCCGTCTGCGGGATCCTTCCCGGTCAAGCGGCGGCACTCGGCCGCCTGGTGGAAGACCAGCCCCACCGCCCCCACCAGGATGTAGTGCAGGTGGAGCGGCTCGATGTCGGCGGGCACGGAGCCCTCGCGCTGTGCTCGTTGCAGCCAGGCGGTGATCTTCTCGTAGAGAGGCTTCACGTGATGGTCGACGAGCCAGCGCATGCGCGGCCCCGGGCGCTTCCCCTCGTCGTGCATGATGCGGATGAAGTCGGGATTGCGACCGACGAAGCGCACGTAGCGGCGGAGCAGTCGGCGCATGCGTTCCCGCTCGTCGCCGCCGGCCGGCATCGCCTCGAGGTCGAGGAGCCCTCCCTCCAGGTCTTCGAACGCCCGGTCCACCGCGGTCTGCCACAGGCTCTGCTTGTCGCCGAAGTAGTACTGCAGGAGACCCACGTTCGCGTCCGCGCGGGAGGCGATCTCGCGCGTGGTGGCGCCGTCGAAGCCGCGCTCGGAGAAGACCTGCAACGCCGCCTCGAGGATTCGCTCGCGGGTCTCCTGTCCCTGGTGTCCCGGGCCCTGCTGTGCCTGGGCCGCTCGGACCGCGCCGGATGCCATCCTTCGATCTCCCCGTTCGTCGAGCTCGGCCTGCCGTCGTTCTGCCGGATTTAGTCTTGCGACCAATCGGATTATACGATTGACTAAGACATCCGCAAGGACCACGGATCCCATCGCCGAGAGCCCGGAGAGGACACCTTCCGATGTACGACGTCGCCATCGCCGGCTTCGGGCCGACCGGGGCCTGCCTCGCGGGCCTGCTGGCCGAGCAGGGACATCGGGTGTGTGTCGTGGACCGGGAGACGGAGGTCTACAGCCTCCCCCGCGCGGTGCACTTCGACCACGAGGTGATGCGCATCTTCCAGACCCTGGGCGTCGCCGAGCGTCTCCTGCCCCACACCCGACCGGCGTCGGGCTGTGAGTTCTGGACGGCCGCCCGGGAGGTGCTCATCGCCGTCCCGATGGGCGAAGAGACGAGCCAGGGCTGGAAGGCGGACTACATGTTCCACCAGCCGAGCCTCGAGGCCGTGCTGCGCGAGCGTGCCAGCGAGCTGCCGACCACCGACGTCCAGCTGGGCTGCGAGGTCACGGGCGTTCGCCAGGGCGACGAGGGAGCGGCGCTGCGGATGCGGGACGCTCGCGGACGCGAGCAGGACGTGGAGGCCCGCTGGATCGTGGGCTGCGACGGCGCGAGCAGCCTGGTTCGCGTCGAGGCGGGGCTTCCGCTCGAGGATCTGGGCTTCGACGAGCCGTGGGTCGTCGTCGACTTGCGCGGCGCCTACGACCTTCCCGACATCTGCGTGCAGCTCTGCGATCCCGCGCGTCCCACCACCCTCGTGCCGTGCGCCCACGGCTTCTACCGCTTCGAGTTCATGCTCCGCCCCGACGAGGATCCCCGGGAGATGGTGCAGCCCGCGCGACTGCGGGCGCTGCTGGCGAGCTGGGTCGATCCCGACGCCGTCCAGGTGGTGCGCGCCGCGGTCTACCGCTTCCACGCCCTGTATGCGCGGGAGTGGACCCGGGGTCGCATCGCCATCGCCGGCGACGCCGCCCACCAGACGCCTCCCTTCCTCGGCCAGGGCATGTGCGCGGGCATCCGCGATGCCATGAACCTCGCCTGGAAGCTCGACCGGGTGCTGCGCGGACAGGCCTCCCCTGCCCTGGTCTCGACCTACGGCAGCGAGCGCCTGCCCCACGTGCGGGAGATGATCGAGCGCGCCGTGAACGCCGGCCGCATCATCTGCACCCAGGACCCCGAGCTGGCGCGCGCGCGCGACGCCCAGATGCTGGCGAGCCCCGGCGGTCGGGAGTCCCTGCTCTCCGGATTGCCGGCCGCGGGCGAGGGCTGCTTCCGGTCGGAAGAGCACCGTCTGGTGCGACGCCTCGCGCCGCAGCCGCTCGTTCGAGACGGGGACCATGCCCGGCTCCAGGACGAGGTCACGGGCTCCGGCTTCCGTCTGGTGATGCGCAGCCCCGAGGGCTGGCCCGACGAGCGCGCCCGCCGTGCCTTCGCGGCGGCCGGAGGACGCCTGGCCGTCTGGTCCGACGCGCCCGGCCCCGCACCCCCGGACGGCGTCTGGCTCCAGTCGTGGGAGCCCGGTGCTGCGCGCTCCTTCTTCGAGGCGAACGACGTCCACGCCTTCGTGGCACGCCCGGACCACCTGGTCTTCGGGGTCGCGCCCCGCGCGGCCGACATCCCGGCCCTGCTCGCCGACCTCGAGAAGCAGCTCGCGCGCGCCTGAGCCGAAGCGCCGGGGTGCCGAAGGGCTCCGGACCGAGGGCCCGGCTACACCCACTCCGGCGCGGGGGTCAGCAGTGCGGCGCGCAGCAGCCGGTGGAATTGCCAGACTGCCCCTTCCTGGGGCGCCAGCCGGCCGGGACGCCAGAGCGCGCTGTGCAGCCCGTGCTGCACCCCCAGGCACATGGGGAGATCCTCACGGTGCACGCGCTCCGCGGCCTGCAGGATGCCTGCGACCGCATCGGGATTCCCGGCCACGGCCGCCGGCGCCAGCATGTGGATGCGCAGACCGAAGTGGTCGTGACGGTCGATCTCCATCTCGTACCAGGAAGCGATCGGCAGATCCGCGGGTCCGCCCGTGCGGGCCGTCTCGGTCGGGCCCGTGCGGAAATAGGCGAACAGGAACGTCGGGAACACGAGCCCCGCCCAGAACGGCTGCGCGCCCTCCACCGCCGGGTTCTCGATCAGGGCGACGGGCGCGTCGAGCTGGACGGCATGGGTGCCGGCGGCGGGGTTCGTGGGCTGCAGGGTCTCGAGGTGCGGACCCTGGTGGTGATAGGACTCGACGAAGTTCTCCACCAGCACCTTCCAGTTGAAGGGCGAGTCGAAGGCCAGGGAGCCGATCACCACCAGCTCGTCGAAGGGCTCCGGCGCCAGCATCCCCGTGAGCGGGCCGAGCCTCGCCGACAGGGACTCCGCGGTCGGGTCGAGGGAGACGAACGCGAAGCCCTGCCACTCCTCGATCGGCAGCTCCGGCAGTCGGCAGGCGTCGCGATCGAAGCCCGGCACCTCGTTCATCGAGGGCGCGGCCCGCAGGCGCCCGTCGAGGTCGTAGGCCCAGCGGTGATAGGGGCAGGAGAAGCGGCGCGTGTTGCCCGCCCCCTCGACGATGGGCAAAGCCCGGTGCAGGCAGACACGGGAGAAGGCGCGCAGCCGGCGGCTCTCGTCGCGCAGCACGAGCAGCGGGGTGCCGAGCAGATCCACCGAGCGGTAGTCGCCGGGCTCGGCGAGCTGGCTCGCGTGGGCGACGGCGTGCCACCCGGGCCTCAGAACCTTCTCGAGCTCGAGCTCGAAGAAGCCCGGATCCAGATAGCATTCTCCGGGCAACGCGCAGGCCCGAGCCGGCTCGCCGGCGAGCACCCGGAGGGCTTCCAGACCCGGTCGCGCCGTCACGACTCCGACGCACCCCGCGGCTCGCAGATGAACACGGGGATGTCCCGGCTCGTCCGGTCCTGGTAGGTCTGGTAGTCCGGGTAGTGCTCGATGCACAGCGGCCACACCCGCGCCTTCTCCTCCGGCGACGCCCGCCGTGCGTGCAGCGAGAGGCTGCGGCCCTTCACCTGCACCTCGATGTCGGGGTGGGCGACGACGTTGTAGTACCAGGTGGGATGCCGGGGAGCCCCGCCCAGGGAGGCCACCAGGATGACGCCCTCGCCCGCCGGCCCCTGGTACGGGACGTACATGAGGGGAACGTGTCGGGTCTTCCCGCTGCGCGCCCCCTTCATGGTGACCACGCAGATGTCGCGCCCCAGGAACGCCCCCATCTTGCGCCCGCCCGAGCGCAGGTAGCGGCGAGCCTGCCACCGGGAGAAGGGTCCCATTACGGCCTTCATGATCCGCATCTGTCGCTCGCTGATCGGCCGCGGCGCCTTGCTCGTCTCGGTCATTGCCGTCCCTCCCTTCGCGCGGCTCTCCGTCCGCCCAGGCCCCGCGCCGTGAACAGCGGCAGGTCCAGGGGGGAGACCATTCCCGGCTCGTGGGCGCAGACCACCGGGATGGCATTCACCACCCGCATCGCGGTTCCCAGGATGCCGGCGCTGTTGTGGTCGCCGTCCTCGCCCACGGGCTCGATCTCGCAACGGAACGAGGGAGAGCCCGACACCTCCATCTGGTAGCCCGAGTGCTTGCCGGCGGACAGCCGCGCCCAGTCCGGCCCGATGTCGTCGCGCAGGCGGTTCACGTGGGCCGCCACCAGAGCCGGCCTCCCGTCGACGATCCCCTGCACCTCGAATCGGACGCCCGCGCAGGTTCCCGCCTCGATCCGTCCCATGGCGGTGTCGAAGGTCTCGGGGGCCGGCAGGCGTTCGTGCTCCTCGCGGATCTCGTCGAGGCGCACGCCCAGCGCGTCCGCGAGCAGGAGCACCATGCCGCCCCAACCCCCCTTCAACATGCCGGGCTGCAGCAGCGGCGCCGCGTAGTCGAGCGGCCGCCCGAAGCCGAAGAAGACCCCCGTGAAGCCGGGATCGGGATAGGTGGAGTAGTCCATCAGCTCGGAGACCCGGATCGAGTCCACCCGCTCGCAGCACGCCGCCAGCGCCAGGGGAATGACGTCTCCCGACCAGCCCGGGTCGAAGCCCGACGTGAAGAGCGTGCTGCCGCCCTCGGCGCACGCCTTCTCGAGAACCTCGCGCAGCTTCGGGCTCGCGAAGGGCGGGTACACGAGCGAGACGATCGACGTGCTCACGACGTTCCGCCCCGCGGTCAGGATGCGAGCCAGGTCTCCCACCGCCTCGCGGATTCGCGTCTCGCCCTGGGCGGTGTAGCAGACGCAGTCCGCGTCGAGGGCCAGCAGCGCCTCGGCGTCGTCGGTCGCGATCACACCCGTGGGCGAATCGAGACCCGCGAGCTCCGCGGCGTCGCGTCCGACCTTGTCCGGTGCGTGGGCGTGCACGCCCACCAGCTCGAGGTCGGGGTGGCCAACGATGCCCCGCAACGCGTGGCGCCCCGCATTCCCCGTCGACCACTGGATCACCCGGAGCGGCCGCTCTCCGGTCCTGTCGCGATCGCTCATCGGGGGTCTCCTCTGGGCTCGTCCGGCTCGTAGCCGTGGACCCGGCCCTCCCCGGCTTGGCGCTTGCGTGCGACGATAGAGCATCCCCGCAGCCGCCGGCCGGGACGGGGATCCTCCGCGGGACGCGTGCCGGACCCGCGCCGGAAGAACGCCGGTCCAGGGAGACTGCTTGCCGGACCTCATCGCCGACACCGCCGTGCGGCCGGCCGGCCAGCCGGGGACCTACACGGCCTCCCTCTCCCCGGACTGGGCGGTCTGGGGACCCAATGGCGGCTACGTGGCGGCCATCGCACTGCGCGCGGCGCTCGCCGAGAGCCGCTTCGCGCGGCCGGCCAGCTTCCACTGCCACTTCCTGAGCGTCGGCAGCTTCGAGCCCGTAGACGTGACGGTCGTCCAGCAGGGAGGCGGCCGGCGGGCCGAGTCCCTGCGCGTGGAGCTGCGACAGCACGAGCGCCTGCTGCTCGCGGCCAGCGTCTGGACCGTCGACGAGGGGCTCGACGGCTTCGAGCACGAGGTGACTCGCGGCCCCGACGTGCCGGCGCCCGAGCGCCTGCGCAGCTTCGGCGAGCTGGCGGGCGACGAGTACGGCGAGTGGTATCCCATCTGGCGCAGCATCGAAGGCCGACCCCTGCGGTGGCGCGAGCCTCCGGGCGATCCCGTGTGGCGGTGCTGGCTGCGCCTGGTGGAGACCCCCGTCGGCGACGCCGAGGCGGACGCCGTCCGTCAGCTGTTCTGGCTCGACCTGCCGGGCTGGAACGCCACCATCGCCGCCCACCGCTGGCCGTTCCGCTTCCTGGCACCCAACCTCGACCTGATGGTGCAGTTCCATCGCTTCGCACCCGCCGAGACCTGGATGCTCGCCGACGGCCACGTGCCGCTGGCGCGCGACGGGCTGGTGGGCTGCGTCTCGCGCCTGTGGACCCGCGACGGCCGGCTGCTCTCCACCGGCGCCTCGAAGCACACGTGCCGTCCGAATCCCGGCTACCGGCAGGAGCTGGAACGCGCGCGCGCGATGGGACTCCTGCCGGACGAGCCGGACACGGACTGATCCCCGCACAGGCAGGCCCCCGGGGTTGCACGAGCATCCCGGCAGCGGAACCCTCCGGGGAGCCCAGACCACCGAACGGGCCCCCGGGCCAGGGGGAAAGAATTGTTGCACCCCCTTCCGAAATCGCTCATTCCCGGCTGTAATTGTCTTCCTCGCCGGCACGGGGGACGGTTCGGCTCGACGGCAAGCCAGGACCGTAAGTAGACCGTGAGAGAGCCGTGAGAGAGCCGGCAAAGAGCCGAGAGAGGGATCCGAGAGAAGAGCCTGAACCGGCCTGCGGAACTCCGCTCAGCGACCTCGACCGGGGTCACCGTTCGGTCGTCCGGGGCCACATACAGCACGGGCTTCGGGACCACCCCGTGGCGCCGCCACATCACCGATTCCGAAGCGATTCGAGGCCAAGCAAACCATGAAGACCGACGCGCCCACCCGCAACGCTCGACTCCTCGCCTGGGTCGACGAAGTCGCCTCCCTCACCCAGCCCGACGCCATCCACTGGTGCGACGGCTCCCAGGCCGAGTACGACGCGATGTTCGAGCGGATGCTGGCGACCGGAACCGCTCGCCGGCTGAACGAGTCCAAGCGCGCCAACAGCTATCTCGTCCTGTCCGACCCGGCGGACGTGGCCCGGGTGGAGGACCGCACCTTCATCTGCTGCGAGAAGAAGGACGACGCCGGCCCCACCAACAATTGGTGCGACCCGGCCGAGATGAAGGTCACCCTGCGCGGCCTCTTCCAGGGCAGCATGCGCGGCCGCACCCTCTTCGTCGTTCCCTTCAGCATGGGGCCCCTCGGCTCCCACATCGCGCACATCGGCGTCCAGATCACGGACTCGCCCTACGTGGTGGCCAGCATGCGCACCATGACCCGGATGGGCTCGAAGGTCCTCGAGCTGATCGGAGACGACGGCGCCTTCGTCCCGTGCCTGCACTCGGTGGGCCACCCCCTCGCACCCGGCGAGGCGGACGTGGCCTGGCCGTGCAACGGCGACAACAAGTACATCGTGCACTTCCCCGAGACCCGGGAGATCTGGAGCTACGGCTCGGGCTACGGGGGCAACGCGCTGCTCGGCAAGAAGTGCTTCGCGCTGCGCATCGCCTCGACCATGGCCCGGGACGAGGGCTGGCTCGCCGAGCACATGCTCATCCTGAAGCTCACGTCGCCGGAGAGCGAGGTGCGCTACCTGGCCGCCGCCTTCCCGAGCGCCTGCGGCAAGACCAACCTGGCCATGCTCAACCCGACGGTCCCGGGCTGGAAGGTCGAGACCATCGGCGACGACATCGCCTGGATGAAGTTCGGCGAGGACGGGCGGCTCTATGCCATCAACCCCGAGGCGGGCTTCTTCGGGGTGGCGCCGGGAACGGGCATGCATTCGAACCCGAACGCCATGCTCGGACTGAAGAAGAACTGCATCTTCACGAACGTGGCCCTGACCGACGACGGCGACGTGTGGTGGGAGGGTCTCAGCGAGCCGCCTCCGGCGCACCTGATCGACTGGCGGGGCAACGACTGGGCACCGGGCAGCAAGACGCCCGCGGCCCACCCGAACGCCCGCTTCACGGCGCCGGCGGGCCAGTGCCCGGTGATCGCGCCCGAGTGGGAGGATCCGAAGGGCGTGCCCATCAGCGCCATCCTCTTCGGCGGGCGGCGCGCGACGGTGGTGCCCCTCGTCCACGAGTCGCGCAGCTGGCAGCACGGCACCTTCCTCGGCTCGATCATCTCGAGCGAGAAGACGGCCGCCGCAGCCGGCAAGGTGGGCGAGCTGCGGCGCGACCCGATGGCCATGCTGCCCTTCTGCGGATACAACATGGCCGACTACTGGGCGCACTGGCTCGAGATCGGGCGCCGCGAAGGCGCCAAGCTGCCCCGCATCTACTACGTCAACTGGTTCCGCAAGAGCAGCGGCGGCGACTTCCTGTGGCCCGGCTTCGGCGACAACAGCCGCGTGCTCAAGTGGGTCTTCGAGCGCTGCGGCGACAAGCAGCCCGGCCTCGAGACGGCGATCGGCATCGTACCCGCGGCCGGCGAGCTCGACCTCTCCGGGCTCGCCATCGACCACGACGATCTCGCCGAGCTGCTGGCGGTGGACATCGAAGGCTGGCTCGCCGAGATCCCGCTGATCCGGGAGTACTACGAGAAGTTCGGCGTGCGTCTTCCGAACGAGCTGTCGGACGAGCTCGACCAGCTGGAGGCGAGGCTGCAGGCCGACGCGTCGTAGCCCACGCGGCTCGGCGGCTGCCGCTCAGCCGCCGTCGTCCGGGCCTTCCAGATAGCCCAGGGCCTTCAGACGCTCGCGCTCCTCGGCCGAGAGGTCGATCTCCCGATGCACCGGGCCCCGGGGCGTGGCGACCCGCCACTGCTCGAGTGCGTTCTCGAGCTCGCTCAGGCGTCGTCGATCGTGCTCCGCGAGATTGCGCCGCTCGTCCGGGTCTTGCTGCAGATCGAAGAGCTGGACGGCCCCGGTCCGGGTGTTCTCGATCAGCTTGAAGGCCCCCAGGCGTACGCTCCGGAAGCGGCCGAAGCGCTCCGTCTCCGCGAAGAGCGGACGCGGGTCCGGCGGCTCGCGATCGAGCAGGTCGACGCCCCGCTCCCCGCCGTCGAGCGACAGCCCCGCCACCGAAGCCAGGGTGGGGAAGACGTCCAGCAGCGCCACCGGATCGTCGACGAGCCCGGGTGCGCGCCCGGGCAGCTTCACGAGAAGCGGCACGTGGAGCTGCTCGTCGTAGAGGGTGCGCCCGTGCCCGAGGCTCCCGTGGTCGAGGAACTCCTCGCCGTGGTCCGCGGTCACGACGATGGCCGCCCCGGCGTAGCGCCCGCTCCGGCGCAGCGCGTCGAGCACGCGCCCGATGTGGTGGTCGACCCAGGCCACCTCCGAATCGTAGACCCGCTGCATCTCGTGCACGTCGGCCTGGGACAGGCCATCCCGCAGGCGCCGGAGCGAGGGGGCCCGCACCCGATCCGCGATCGGCCCCTGGTAGCCCGGCGCCGGAGCGAACCGGAAGCCCTCGTGCTCCACGTAGCTGAAGTGTGGGTCGAAGTAGTGCAGGAAGAGGAAGACGGGCTCATCCGGATGCGCCTCCAGGAACGCGATCCCGGCGTCGCTCACGCCCGGAGCGATGGCGTCTTCGGGCGCGCCGACGTTGCTCTCGTCGAAGCTCTCGAAGCCCTGGCCGAATCCCCAGCGCCGCGAGCAGAACGTGTGACTCACCACCGCCCCGGTCCGGTAGCCGGCCGCGCGAAAGAGCTCGGGGAGCAGCGTCCAACGCTCGTCGAGGATCGAGCTCTCCTGGGCGATGCCCAGGGTACGGGGGAAGCGGGACGTCAGGAGCGACGCGATGGAGGCCGTCGTCCAGGGCGCCTGGGCGTAGGCGCGCCGGTACACGATCGCGTCGCGGCCCAGCTCGTCGAGGCGCGGGCTCGTGGGCCTCGAGTTGCCGTAGAGCCCGAGTCGGTCGGCCCGCAGCGTGTCGACCACCACCAGCACGACGGTCCGCGGCGCCGGCGGGGGACGGCAAGCGACCGCCACGGGCGAAGCGATCGCCAGCAGCAGGAGCGAGGTCGTAGCGCGGAAGCGACGGAAGGCGTGCATCCGCGGGCGATGGAAGACGAGGCCGCCTCGACGGTCAAGTCGGGCGCCTGGCGCGCCCTGGCGGGGCTTCGGGTTTCGTGGACAATCGACGCGCGCGCCCGGAGGAGATCCGCGACATGCCCGTCGAGTTCGTCGAGTTCGAAGCCGCCCGGGATCGGGACGGCCTGCGCATGGTGGTCGTCTCGGGCGTGCCGAGCCCGTGGGGCGAGGCCGCCAAGGGAATCCTGCATACCAAGCGCATTCCCTGGGTGGCCGTCCGGCTGGATCCCGCCAACGCGGCCCTCGCCGAGTGGGCGGGGGAGCGCAGCGGCCCCGTGGCCGTCTTCGACCGGGAGCCGCCGCGCGGATCGTGGTCGCAGATCCTGCTGCTGGGGGAGCGACTGGCGCCGAAGCCCCGGCTGCTGCCGGCCGACGCCGGCGAGCGGGCGCTGGCCATGGGCCTTTCCCACGAGATCTGCGGGGAGATGGGCCTCGGCTGGTGTCGGCGCAACGCGGGGGTTCACTCGGGCCTGCAGGGCGGGCCGGGGTTCTCGCCGGGCGTCGCCCGCTATCTGGCGGACAAGTACGGCTATCGAGAAGAGGACGCCGAGCTCTACGACCGCCGGGTGGCCGAGATCCTCGCGATGCTCTCCGCCCGGCTGCGCGCCCAGCGCGACGCCGGCAGCGGCTACTACCTGGGCGACTCGCTCACGGCGGTGGACCTCTACAGCGCGGCCTTCATGGCCCTGTTCGAGCCGCTTCCGCCCGATCAGTGTCCGATGCCCGACGCCCTGCGCGCGGCCTTCACCGCCCGCGACGAGCAGATCGACGCCGCGCTCGACCCGATCCTGCTCGAGCACCGCGATCGCATCTATGCCGAGCACCTGGAGCTGCCGCTCTCCCTCTGACGCGTCAGCCGCTGCCGAACGCCTCGGCGAAGATCCGAGGCGCCGCGTCGAGGACGAGCTCCTGGGCGCTGAGGGTGCTCCGCACGGACACCGGCCGATGTGCGCTTCCCTGCCACAGGACGTCGCCGCTGGCGGGATCGACGAGCCACAGCTCGAGCCGCACGAGCAGCAGACCGGTCTGCGTGAACGTGTACCGGTCGAGCCGGCCGAAGAGCACCGGGCCGTCCACTCCGGCCGCGCTGGCGAGGCGCGCCGCGTCTGCGGGGTCTCGGGGCACGTCGACGAGGGTGATGCGGTCCTCGTCGAAGCCCCGCACCGCCACGCCGCGTCGCGCGAGCTCGTGGACGGCGTGCTGCTGGAGGGCGTCGGGCACGGTCCAGTCGTCGGCGGGAGCACGGCCGACGGCGCGCTCGGTCTCCCGGATGGGGTTGCCGCTCGGAATGCGCAGCGGCGTGGCGGTCTCGTTGCGGAATCGCGCCACCGAGACGGGACCCCGATCGGACAGGTCGGGCAAGGTGCCCCCCGGCAGCGGGGAGTCGTCGACCCGCGCGCCGAAGAGGCCGCCACATCCCGGCACCGCGGCCAAGCAGACCCCGATCAGCAACACCAGCGCCACCTGGCTCGCGCGTGCGGCCCGACCCCGGCGGAGCCACCGACCGAGGCGGGCCAGGCCCGAGACCCCCAGCCAGCAGGCCGCAGCCAGGGCGACGCTCGCGGGGCCCGTCGGCACGTCGGCGCGATAGGCCAGGACGAAGCCTCCCACGGACGAGAAGGCGCCGACCGCCACCGCGATCACCATGGCCGCGCCGAGCCCGGGCGCCACCCGCAGCGCCGTCAGGGCCGGCAGCACCAGAAAGCCGAACACCACGAGCGGACCCGCGTCCATCACGCCGAGGGCGATGCCCCCGCCCGAGCAGCCCGAACAGCAGCGCGTCGCCTCGCCGGGGGTCGCGCCCGATGGTGCGGGCGAACTCGGGGTCGAACGACGCCAGCAGGATCTCCCGGCGGAACGCGAAGAACACCACCAGCCCGACGCCGGTGGCGACCGCGAGCACCGCGAGGTCGCGGTCGCCGAGCGCCAGCAGCTCGCCTCGCAGGAGATTCGTCATCTCCAGATCGCCCGTGGGATTCAGCGCGACGAAGAGCACGGTGGCGGCCGACGCGATCGCGAAGAGCGCGCCCACGCCGCCACTCGGTGGGCGAGCTCGCGCCTCGCTGGCCGAGCACCAGCAGCGCCAGGGTGCCGAACGTCGCCACCAGCGAGCCGGCGAGCGCGCTCGCGTGACCGCTGCCCGCGTGGTGGGCGTGCCCGGTGAGCCAGAAGGCGGCGGCGATGCCGGCGGCACCGGCCTGGGGCAGCGCCACGCCCAGCAGCACCAGCCGCCGCAGCACCACGTAGACGCCGAGCAGGCTGCACAGGATCGCCACCAGGAGACCCCCGAGCACCGCGTTGCGAAACAGGCCCGAACAGCTCGTCCATTACGGAGCACTCCCCGGGCCCAGTCGCCCTTCCTTCAGCTCGAGCATGCGGTCGACCCGCCCGATCACGGCCTGGAGCTGGTGCGTGACCATCCAGATCGCGATGCGGTGCTGGTGCCGCAAGGCGTGCAGCACGGCCACGATCGACTCCTCGGTCTCCGGGTCGACACCCGCCGTCGGCTCGTCGAGCAGCAGCAGCGACGGCTGCGTGGCCAGCGCCCGGGCGATCAGGATGCGCTGGCGCTGGCCGCCGGACAGCTCGCCGTAGCGACGACCGGCGAAGCTCCCGGCGCGGGTGGCCTCGAGGGCCTCCCGCGTGCGTGCCCGCTCCGCCGCACCGGGCGGCTTCCAGAACGGCAGGTCCCGGCACGCCCCCAGCAGGGCGACGTCGAAGCCCGAGAGCGGATACAGGGCGTCGAGGGTCTCGCGCTGCGGCACGTACCCGAGACGCAGGCTTGGACTCCGTTCGACGCGGCCGCCGAGAGGCGGCACCAGACCCAGCAGCCCGCGCACCAGGGTCGTCTTGCCGCTGCCGTTCGCGCCGACGAGCGCGACGAACTCCCCGGGAATCGCTTCCAGGGACACCCCGTGCACGATCGCCCGGCCGTGGTAGCCGAAGTCCGCGCCGACCAGGCGAAGCAGCGTCCCGCCGCTCGCTCCGTCACTCATGACGACGCTTCCGGCGACGCATCGTGCACGGCCTGCACCGCGTGCACGAGCGCCTCGAGGTTGGCCTGGATCGAGTCCACGTAGCCCTCGACGCCGAGCCCGCCGGCCATCACGGCCAGGGGCACCACCCGCGCGCCCGGTGCGCTCTGCGAGGCTGTCGGCCAGGCCAGGATCGTACGACACCTCGCGGATGATGAGCTTCACGTTCTCGCGCTGCATCAGCCCGAGCAGCTCCTGCAGGTGGCTCGGCGTGGCCGGGATGCCCGGCTTCACCTCGATGGTCCCCAGCCAGCTCGAGTCCGTAGCGCCGGGCCAGGTAGACCAGGTCCTCGTGGTAGGAGACGACCTTCACGCCGCGCAACGGCTCCGCGAGCTTCTGCCACTCGGCGATCTTGCGGTCGAGCAGCGCCGTGAAGCGGGCGAGTCCCTCGCGATAGCTCGCCGCACCCTCCGGATCGACCCGCTCGAGCCCCTCGGCGATGGCGCGGGCCATGAGCTTGCCCTGCACCGGGTCGAGGTTGAAGTGCGGGTTGCCGAGCGGGTGCAGCTCGCCCTGGCTCCGGTTCTGGCTGCTCGGCACCTGGAGCGGCTTCACGTAGAGCGAAGCGTCGATGTAGCCGGGCGCGCCGGGCAGGATGTCGGAGTTGCGCGCCGCCTCGATGAGCGCCGGAATGAACGCGTGCTCGAGCCCCAGGCCCTGGACGACCAGCGCGTCGGCGCGATGGAGCTTGGTGACGAAGCTGGGCTTGCACGGGAACCTTGTGGGGGTCCTGGCTGCCGTCGGCGATGGTCACGACCGAGACGCGGTCGCCGCCGATCTGTCTGGCCGATGTCCGCCGACGTCGGGTGTGGAGGCGACCACGCGCAGGGTCGCCGAAGCGGGGCCGGCGACGAGCCCCACCGCCACCACGGCGAGCACGGCGAGAACGAGGTGGCGGCGACGCGATTCAGCGCTGGGCGAAGCCATGGCTGTGACTCCCGATGAAGGCGGTCCACTGGATCGTGAAGCGCTGGTTGGTCGGCTCGTCGCCCCAGCTGTTGTCGAACTGGAAGCGCAGACGCTGGAACTCCGAGGGCTTCCAGGTCACGAAGGCGGACCAGGTCTTGGCGCGATCGACCGGGCCATCGACCGCCTCGGAGTAGTCGAAGCGCGTTCCGACGGAGTAGCTGGCGGGCGAAGTAGGCCTCGACGTACGTGTAGCCGCCCTGCGCGGCTCAGCGCGGGTCCGGTCGATGATGACGCCGTCGTCGTTCCGGAACGTGAACGCTGACGGTTCCACATCCACTCGCTCCCCCAGTCGAAGCCCTGGTAGAGCCGGCTCGTGCCGGGCTGGTGACGCACCGTGACGTCCACGCCCCAGAGATTTCGCTCGCTGTCGCTCGGCACGCCGAGCCAGGTTCCGCCGAGCTCGACGTTCATCGTGTCCGTCAGATCGAGGTAGGTGTGCACCCGGCCCAGGAAGTCGAGCTCGTCGAAGGAACGGCGGCCGAAGAAGCCGTTGTCGTTCAGGTCCTCGAGATTGTCCGAACCCACGGCGTCGTAGACGCCGCCGGTGAGCTCGACGTAGAGGTCCAGGGGCGCGAGCCAGGAGACCTCGGCCCCTTCGGCCCCGGATTCGCCGCCGATCAGTCGGTTGATGGACGGCGGCCGATCGACGAAGGGCAGCGCCTCGTCGTGCCAGTGCGGCAGGCGACCGACGTCGGCGAAGAAGCGCCCGCCCTTCACCGTGAAGCCCCAGGGCAGGCTCGTGGTGACGAGGGCCGCCTCCTCGATGTCGAAGCCCTCGTCGCTGGTGCCGTTGATGGACGCGTAGCCGCGCAGGAAGGGATCGATGGGCGCCGAGATGAAGAGCTCGCCGTTCTTCAGCTGGAAGTCCCAGCCGTTGGGATAGCCGATCGACTGCCACGACGAGTGGGTGTCCGTCGCGAGCGCGGTGTCCACCACGAAGCTGATGGCCGGGTTGTCGGCATTCACCGGAGGAATGCGCGCAGTGAGCCTCGATGGCGGCGGGGGCGTCGCGTTCTCCGCGGCATCCGCCTGGAGCGTGTCGACGCGACGGCCCAGGTCTTCGACCTGCCCCTGGGTGGCCTCGAGCTCGGCCTGGGTCTTCGAGAGCTCCTGCTTCGTCGCATCGAGCTGATCCTTCAGCCGATCGACGTCCGGGTCCGCGGGGTCGGCGCGGGCCGTCAGGGCCAGAACGAGGACGAGGACGAACGCAGGGACCGCGCTCGCTCGTCCCCGTTCGATGGGGAAACGCATGGCATCCTCCTCGGGCAGCCTGGAAGGGCCGCCCGAAGGGCGTCCGGAACATGGAGCCGCACGGGAACGCGTCGCTTCCCAGAGCCGGATCGCCCGCTGGGTTCATACGGAGAGCGGATGAACGGAGGGTGCCTAGACGGGGGGGGCGCGGGGCGGGTGATTGCCCTGGCCGGCGCGATCGAGCGTGTGAGGCGTCGGCGCGGTGAGAATCGCCTCGCCGGCGACGAGCGCCCATGCGAACGACGCGGGCGTCGGCGCCGCCCGGCTCGCGTTGTGGAGAAGCTGGCAGACCGCGCAGGTGGCGGGATCGTGCGTGCCGGCGATCGGAACGGCGTGGGAGAACGCCGGCCCCGCCGTCTCCGCAGCGGTTCTAGAAGCGAGGGCCGCCGGGGAAGTCGAGGCCGTCTCACCGGAGCGCCAGGCGTGCAACGCCGGCAAGGCCATCTGGGCCGCGAGCGCGACGAGCAGGACGAGCACGGAGATGCGCGCGCTCCCGGCACTCCGCGAGGCAGCGCGCGCCCGCTTCCGCGGGCTGGAGATCGCGTTTCCGGTGCCGATCGTCACGCCGTTCGGGATCCTCTCGGGTGCATGTGATACCGGGGCGGGACGTCCCATGCAACCAGCCACCGCTCGCGCGAGGCCCGCGGCCGCCCTAGCCGTTCGGGACCACGAGCCTTCCCGACCCCGAGCGCTCCCGGCTTCCGACCGGGACATCGTCTGGTCGGGCCCGGCGATGAAGCCCCTTCGGGCGCGGCGCGTCAGCGAGTCAGCTGAGCACGCCGGCCGCGGCCAGGTCGCTGATCTCCGCCTCGCTGAAGCCGAGAACGTCGCGGAGGGCCTCCCAGGTGTGCTGCCCCAGCGCGGGGCCGGCACGGGTGGGACGCATCGGCGTACGGGAGAAGCGGGTGACCGCGCCGTCGAAGCACGCCCGGCCGATGCGCGGATGGTCGAGCTCGATGAAGAAGTCGCGCGCGGCGAGACGCGGATCGCCGCGCAGGTCGGTCGCGCGCAGCACCGGGTAGGCGGGAACGCCGGCCTCCCGCAGGCGCGCGGCCGCCTCGAAGCGGTCCTGGGACGCGCACCAGATGGCGAGCCGCGACTCGATCTCGTCCGCCCTTGCCTGGCGCGCAGGCAGCTCGTCCAGACCGTCCAGGGCGGCGAGCGACGGCACCACGCCCTGGAGACCCCGCCACTGCGCCGGGGTCTCCACCGCGACCGCCAGATACCGCTCCGTGCCGCGGGTCGCCCAGGCGCCGTGCGGACAGGCGCGGTCGGAGCGCATTCCCGGGCGCTCGAAGGCGCGACCGTTGCATTGGTGATCCAGCAGCATCGGCTCCAGCAGGTGGATGCTGGCCTCCACCTGGGCTACGTCGATGTACTGCCCCTCCCCGGTCGCGTCGCGATGCAGCAGCGCAGCGCCCAGGGCGGCCATCGCGTAGCGGGGTGCGATGAAGTCCGTGTAGGCACCCCACGGCGTCTGCGGGGCACGGTCCGGCCACCCGGTCACGGCGACGAAGCCGGCGAGCGCGGCCCCCTGGATGCCGAAGCCCGTGTGCCGCGCCTCGGGGCCGGTCTGCCCGCGCATACAGGTCGAGAGCATGATTGCGTCCGGCCGCCGCGCGTGGACCTGCTGCCAGCCGAAGCCCAGGCGAGCGGCGGTGCCCGGCGTGAAGTTCTCCACCACCACGTCCGCCCAGTCGAGGATGCGATCGAGCACCCTACGGCTCGCCGGCACCGAGTAGTCGCAAGCGATGCCGTACTTCGACTGGTTCATGTTGGCGAACGGATGCCCCCCGTCGATGTGGGGAACGCCGTCCTTGAACGGCGGGATGAAGCGCAGGGTGTCGAGGCGGTTCTGCGACTCGAGGCTCACCACCGTGGCGCCGAGGTTCGCGAGGTCCTTCGTGACGAGCGGTCCCGCCGCGATCCACGCCAGATCCGCCACCTTGAGGCCCGCGAAGATCCCCCGCCCCTCCCGGGCGGGCTCGCACACGTGGATGCGCGGGCGGTGCGTGGGGGCGTCCACGAGCTGCTGGTCGGCGCCGAGCGCCGGTGCCGGACGGCGGTACTCGATGGGGGTGCGCGACAGCAGCGCGAAGGGTCCCGGGTGCAGGGTGCCCGCCACGTCCCGCCAGTAGCCTCGCGCGGCGAGCTGGGGGTCGCGGGCGAGGTCGGCAGCGGTGTAGGCCGGTGCGATGAGCATCTTCCGCGCCACGGCCTGCTCCTGGATCTCGGCCTTGGTCCGGGTCCGCAGGAAGGCGAGCAGGGCGTCGACGGCCCGGGCCGCGTCGGCCACCGCGAGCGAGCCGGCGGACAGGTCCGACAGCCACGTGCTCCAGTCCCGCCCCCGGAGATCGGCGTCGAGGGCACCCGCTTCTTCGACCCACTTCATGGCCTCGCCGAAGCCGTGGTTGCCCTGGGCACCCAGCACGAGGGTGATGACCACGTGGCCGTCCTTGCACGACTCGATCACCGGGTTGCGCAGGCCGGGCCGGATCTCCAGCGGGCGCTTGCCCGCCTCCCCACGGTCGTCCCCGA
Organism: uncultured delta proteobacterium; assembly: GCA_963822965.1. GTDB lineage: Bacteria > Myxococcota_A > UBA9160 > UBA9160 > UBA4427 > JAJDAN01. Next base: position 826,863 of record CAWGJT010000010.1, on the reverse strand, counting down.
AGAGCGGCGGGTCCTGGTCGAAGGCCGCGTAGCCCGTCACGTACAGCAGGGTCCACACCACGGCCGCTTGCATCGAGACGTCGAGGTGCTGACCCCGGCCGCTGCGATTGCGCTCGTACAGAGCCAGGATCGCATCCGCCGCCCCCTGCAGGGCGCCGTGCATGGACGTCTCGCCGAAGCCCACCGGCACCGGTGGCCGATCCTTGTCGCCCATCATGGCCAGCAGTCCCCCCGCGGTCGCCAGGGTGAGATCCGTCGCCGGCGTGCTCGCCTCGGGCACCTCCTCGCCCCAGGGCGTGATCGAGACGTGGATCAGGGCCGGGTTCGCTTCGCAGAGCCTGTCGGCACCGAGCCCCAGCGCGTCGAATTGGCCCGGCGCGGACGACTCGAGCAGCACATCGGCGCTGCCCGCGAGCGCCAGGAACCGCTCGCGATCCGTCGTCGCCTGCAGGTCGAGGACCACCGAGCGCTTGCCGAGCCCCCAGGCGCGCCAGAAGAGCGAGGATTCGGGATCGCGCTCCGGCGCCCTCCCCCCCGGCCTCTCCTCGAGGAACGGCGGCGTGAAGCGCGCGTCGCAACCGCCGGGCGGCTCGACCTTGATCACCTCCGCGCCGAGATCGGCGAAGACACGACCCGCCGCCTCGGCGAGGCGCGTCGTCAGATCCAGGACCCGGATGCCCGCCAGCGGCCCGTCCGACCGCGCTCCCGACTCCCCCGCCATGCGTCTCGCCTCCCTGATCGCCGTTCACGCACGCAGGCACCCGTCCCGCGCGCGAGCCGCGCCGCGTCGCGCGATTCTATCCGAACCGGAGGCGCATCCCGGCCGGAAGCGGCACCCTCTGCGCAGCAGATCCTCGCCGTGTCGGCGGAGGAAGAGGCGCCGGAGCCACTCATGTCCATCCCCCACGACCCCCGACGCGAAGGCGAGCTTCACGACTACGCCGGTGCCTTCGAGCCCGACTTCCACCTCGGACGCCTGAGCCGCGACGCCCTGGGCCGCCTGGGCCGCGAGTACATGCTCTTCGCGCACTTCCACGACCGCGGGCTGATGCCGCTCATCGGCCGTCGCTTCACTCCGGAGGCAATGACCGCAGGTCGCTTGCGACGAGTGGATCGGATCGAGCCCCGTCTACAATCCGCGGAATCGCGCCCTGCTCGGGATCGAAGGCGACGGCGTCTCGGCCATCCTGAAGGCCTTCCAGCTCGACATCGGCTTCCCCCACCAGTACATGGACGTGCGCTACGAGCTCGTCGACGAGAGTCGTCGGGTACTTCTGGCTGGCGCGCTGCGGCGCCCTGGCGGACATCCTCCGGATCTCGCCCGACAACGAGCAGGCCGTCATCCAGCTCTGCCACCACATGGAGGACCCCACGTTCCCCGCGACGGTCACCTCCGTGAACCGCCGCGCGCGGATCGTCGCCGAGCACCGACCGCCGCTGCAGATCGGACACACGGGACCCGACTGTCGCTGGCGCGTGGAGATCGGGAAGCGGGAGGAGCGCTTCCAGGAGCTTCCCATCACGGCGATCGTCCGGGAGAGCCTCGCGGCAGGCTTCACGTACGCCCCGCTCGACGGCGAGCTCGGCGAGGGCCTGCACGACTACGCGGGGCCCTTCCGGCCGGACTTCGTACTCGAGGACCTGGCCCAGCCCGTGCTCGCGCGACAGCTCAAGGAGATCACGCTGGACGCGCACCTGCTCATGCGCGCCGCCTACACCTCGGTGCACGACCGCTTCGGGCCCGAGGTGGGGCCGGAGTTCGCGCGCGACGAATGGGCGGGCATCGCGCCGGTCTCGATTCCGCGCATTCGCCGCTGCCTCGGCATCGAGGGCGACGACATGGCATCCATCCTGAAGACCCTGCAGGTGGACCCGGCGCTCCCGCACGACTACGTGCGCTTCGGCTGCGAGCTGCTCGACGAGCGGAACGGACGCTTCTGGATCGAGGAGTGCGACGCCCTCGCCCCGGGCGAGCCCGAGGCCTGGACGGCGCTGCTCGAGGACGAGGAGAACCCGGGCCTCGCGCGGGTCGTGGCCGCCGTGCAGCCGCTGGCGCGCATGCATCCCATCGACCCCGAGAGCGTGGACGTCGAGCGGGCCTGCATGGCGTGGGACATCACGATCGACCCGGACGAGGAGCCCATGCCCGAGTCGCCCATCGCGAACCTCGTGCGCTTCAGCAACGTCGCGGAGTTCCGGTTCCGGGAAGACGCCGGCTGAACGCCGCGGCCCCCCGCTACCAGGTATCGATGCAGGGGCGCTTCTTCCCGCTGCGCGGCGGGGGCGGCGGCGCCGACTCGAGCGCGGTGAGGATCCAGCGCCGGGAATCCGCCGGGTCGATCACGTCGTCGATCTCGAAGTGCGACGCCATGTTGACCGCCTTCCCGTGCTCGTACATGCGATCGACCATCTGCTGGAAGAGCGCGCGTCGCTCGCCCGGGTCGTCGACGGCCGCCAGCTCGTTGCGGAAGCCCAGCTTCACCGCCCCCTCGAGTCCCATGCCGCCGAACTCGCCGGTCGGCCAGGCCACCGTGAAGACGGGCGCGTGGAAGCTGCCGCCCGCCATGGCCTGGGCGCCGAGCCCGTAACCCTTGCGGAGCACGATGGTGAAGAACGGGACGCTCAGGCTCGCCCCCGTCACGAAGAGCCGGGATGCGTGCCGCACCAGGGCGGTCTTCTCGACCTCCGGCCCCACCATGATGCCGGGCGTGTCGCACAGGAAGAGGATCGGGAGGTCGAAGGCGTCGCACAGCTGCATGAAGCGCGCGGCCTTGTCGGCGCCGGGGCTGTCGATGGCGCCCGCGAGGTGCACCGGATTGTTGGCGACGACGCCGACCGGACGGCCCTCGATACGCACCAGGGCGGTCACCATGCCGGGACCGAAGTGCCGTCGCAGCTCCAGCACCGAATCCGTGTCCGCCAGGATCTCGATCACCCGCCGAACATCGTAGACGCGCAGGCGGTTCTCGGGAATCGCCTGGCGCAGCAGACGCTGGTCCGCACAGCCGCCGCCGGCACCGTCGGGGGCCCCGGGGCCCCCGGGGCCTTCGGAGGGCGTGCGGCCCTCGAAGGCGCTGCGGAAGGCGGTGCGCCCCTGGAAAGCGGTGCGCCCCTGGAAAGCGGTGCGCCCCCTGGAAAGCGGTGCGCCCCTGGAAAGCGGTGCGCCCCTGGAAATAGGACAGGTACCGCCGGGCCACGGCCACCGCCTCGGCCTCGTCGGCCACGGGCAGGTCGACCACGCCGTTGGGGACCTGCACCTCCATGGGCCCCACCTCCTCGGGACGGAAGACGCCGAGCCCACCCCCCTCGATCATCGCGGGCCCGCCCATGCCGATGTTCGAGTCCCGGGTCGCGATCACGACGTCGCAACAGCCCAGCAGGGCTGCGTTTCCCGCGAAGCAGCGGCCGGAGTTGACGCCCACCAACGGCACGAGCCCACTCAGGCGCCCGAAGTAGTGGAACGCCAGGCAGTCGAGCCCGGCCACCCCCGCGCCGTCCGTGTCGCCCGGCCGGCCGCCACCGCCCTCGGTGAAGAAGACCACCGGCAGGCGCTGCTGCTCGGCGAGCTCGAAGAGACGGTCCTTCTTGCGGTGGTTCTGCAGCCCCTGGGTGCCGGCCAGCACGGTGTAGTCGTAGGACAGGACCGCGCAGCGCGAAGCGCGCTCGTCGAAGAGCGATCCATTCACCCGTCCGACGCCCGCCACCAGGCCGTCGGCCGGCGTGCGGTCGATCAGGTCCTCGAGCGATCGACGCCTCCGCTGCGCGGCGATCACGAGCGGTCCGTACTCGACGAAGGTTCCGGGATCGCAAAGATCGGCGACGTTCTCGCGCGCCGTGCGCTGCCCGGTCCGGCGGCGGCGCGCCACCGCTTCCGGCCGCGACGCGTCGTCGCCCTTCGCGTGGCGCGCCCGCACCTCGGCGAGGTCGGGGCGCTCGGCGTCGAGATCGATCTCCTCGTCCGCCGCCACGGCGGCGCCCACCACCTCCGCCGCCTCGATCGCGACCAGCGCGTGTCCCTCGGCCACGGTGTCCCCCGCCGCGGCCGCCACCCGCTCGACCCGACCCGACACGGGCGCCGTCACGACGTGCTCCATCTTCATCGCCTCGAGCACGAGCAGCGACGCGCCGGCGGCGACGAGGTCGCCCTCCGCGACGTCGATGCTCACGACGGTACCCTGGAGGGGTGCGCGGACGACCGCGGCGGCGCCGTCGTCCGCCGGGAGAGCCATCCGGCGGCCCGGGGCTCCCTGCCTGCCGTGCTCGAGCACCGCCAGCGGGTCGTCGCTGTCGACGCGAGCACCCACCGGCGGGCCGGCCGCGCCGGCCGCCTCGGCGTCGAAGTGCAGCCGCGGGTGAGAGGCCGCCGTTGCCACGAGCTTCTCGGCGTGGGTCTCCACGAAGCTCGTATCGATGCGGTCCGCCACCACGTTCGGGTGTCGCACCAGGCTGCGCAGCAGCGAGACGTTGGTCTCGACGCCTTCGATGCGCAGCTCGGCGAGCGCCCGGTCGGCACGTCGAAGCACGTCCGCGTAGCGGCCCGTCGGCGAGTGGACCACGAGCTTCGCGATCAGGGTGTCGAAGTGGGGATTCGGCACGTAGCCGGCGTAGCCGGCGCCGTCGACGCGCACCCCCGGGCCAGAGGGTGGCTCGTAGATCGTGACGCGGCCCGCGCTGGGACGCACGCTGCCGTCGGCAGCCATCCGCTCGCAGTTGATGCGAAGCTGGATCGCGAATCCCCGCGGCTCCGGCGGCGACGACGGGTCGAGTCCCAAGGACGCGAGGCTCTCCCCGCCCGCGAGCCGCAGCTGCAGCTGCACGAGGTCGACGCCCGTCACCTCCTCGGTGACCGTGTGCTCCACCTGGAGCCGCGGGTTGGCTTCGATGAAGGAGAAGTCGCCCCCTTCCACCAGGAACTCGAAGGTTCCGAGGCTCTCGTAGGACTCGGCGCCGGCGAGGGTCACGGCGGCCCGGGTGAGGCGGTCGCGCAGGGCGTGGGAGAGGCCCGGGCTCGGGGCCACCTCGACGAGCTTCTGGTGGCGCCGCTGCAGGGTGCACTCCCGCTCGAAGAGGTGCATCACGTTTCCCTGGGCGTCGCCTGCGATCTGCACCTCCACGTGACGGGCTCCCGCGACGAAGCGCTCGACGTAGAGGGTGTCGTCCCCGAAGGACTTGGCGGCCTCGGAGCGGCAGCGCTCGAAGGCCGATTCGAGCTCCGACGCGTCCCGCACCACCCGCATGCCGCGGCCGCCGCCACCAGCCACGGCCTTGACGACCAGGGCCTGGCCCGGCGCCAGCGAGGCGAAGAAGTCCTTCGCCGTCGCGACCGTCGCCGCCTCCCCGCTTCCCAGCACCACGGGGACCCCGCGCTCCACGGCCAGGCGGCGGGCAGCCAGCTTGTCGCCGAAGAGGGCGAGGTGCCGCGGTCGCGGACCGACGAAGGTGAGCCCCGCCTCCGCGCAGGCCGAGGCAAAGGCGGCGCTCTCGCTCAGGAATCCGTAGCCCGGGTGGATCGCGTCGCAGCCGGTTGCCCGCGCGGCCTCGAGAATCGCCTCGGCGTCGAGATAGGCGCGGACCCCGCTGCCGGGCAGCTCGCGCACCGCGTCCGCCCGGCGCGTGTGGAGGCTGCCGGCGTCGTCCGCGGGATGCACCGCCACGGTGCCGACGTCGAGCTCCGCGGCCGCCCGCATGATGCGGATCGCGATCTCCCCGCGGTTCGCCACCAGGAGCTTTCGGATGGGCTGGGTTCCGGCCATGGCTGGAGGTCGTATCACTCCCGCGTGCGGCTGTCACCCGCCGGCCGGATGCGCGCTTCGCGTTCGCAATCCGGGCATCCGCACTATCGTCGCGCCCGGAGGCGATGCGTGCCGGAGGGACTCCAGCTCCTGATCGGTCTGCTCCTGCTGCTGGGGGGCGGCGAGGCGGTGGTCCGGGGTGCCGCGTCCCTGGCCCGGTCCCTGGGCATTTCCGACCTGGCGATCGGCCTGCTGGTCGTGGCCTTCGGAACGAGCGCGCCCGAGCTGGCGGTCAATGCGACGGCCGCCTTCACCGGACAGACCGGCCTCTCCTTCGGAAACATCGTCGGCTCGAACATGGCCAACATCGGGCTCGTGGTGGGGGTGTGCGGCCTGATCCGAGCGTTGCACATCGACAGCGTGGTCGTCTCCCGCGAGATCCCGATGATGATCCTCGGCACGATCGCCACGATCGTGATGGCCGCCGACACGCTCGTCGACGGCGACGCGCCCAGCCTGGACCGCGGCGACGGCATCGTGCTCTTCCTCTTCTTCTGCGTATTCCTGTACTACACGGTGGGCGAGCTGATCCGACAGCGGACCGACCACCCCACCTTCGAAGAGCTGGTGGCGAGCGAGCTCCCCGGCGTCAGCCCCCGGGTCCGGACCTCCCGCGACCTGCTGGTCACGGTGTCGGGCTTCGGAGCGCTGGTCTACGGCGCGGACCTGACGGTGAACGCCTCGGTCGCCATCGCGCGCGCCTTCGGCGTCTCCGAAGTGGTGATCGGCATCACCCTGGTGGCCGTCGGGACGAGCCTGCCCGAGCTGGCGACGAGCATCATGGCCACCTTGCGCGGGCACGTGGAGATCGCCATCGGGAACGTCATCGGCTCGAACATCTTCAACCTGCTCTTCGTGATGGCCGTGACCGTCTTCATCCGACCCCTGTCGATCCCCCGGTGGGGGCTGCTGGATCTCGGCGTCACGGCCCTGCTCTCCCTGGTGCTGCTCATCGTCTCGATCTCGGCGCGCCGCCGCATCCTGCGAGCCGAGGCGGCGCTGCTGGTCGCCATCTACCTCGGCTACCTGAGCTGGCGCAGTGCCTTCACGTAGCGGCGGCTGCCTCTGCGGCGCGGTTCGCTACCGGCTCGAGGGCGAGATCGGATTCGTGCTCAACTGCCACTGCCGCTACTGCCGCCGGGCCCACGGCGGCCCGTTCGTCACGCTGGCGATGGTCGCGAGCAGCGACCTGCACTTCGAGGGAGGCGACGCGATCCGCGAGGTCCATACGCCGGGCGTCGGCTGGCGGGCCTTCTGCACCCGCTGCGGAAGCCGGCTCTACAATCGCGGGGAGGCCGTGCCCCGGCTCACGTCCCTGGTGGTCGGGACGCTGGACGACGACCGCGGCATCCACCCGGCCATGCACGTGAACGTCGAGTCCAAGGCCAGCTGGTACGAGATCCGCGACGACCTTCCCCGCTACCCCGGGCTGCCCCCCGGTGCGGAGCCGGGCGCCCATCCGGCGGGCGAACGGTACGGCGACGACGACTGAGCCGCGCACGCCTGCGCGGCCAGATGCCGGCTTCAGGGTGCGAGCCCGAGCCAGTCCTCCGCCTCGGGACGGCTCCGGAAGATCGCCACCTCGGTGTTCATGCCGTCGCACAGGGTCTGGTACATGCGCGCGAGACCGAAGGCCACGTCGCTGGCCGCGACGATGGCCATCCGGCTGATACGATCGGGCCAGGAGACGTCGCGTTGGGCGATGCGCCGGATCTCGTCGGACGAGATGTCGGTACGCTCCGCCCCGGACAGGTCGAGCAGCTCGATCGTGCCGGGGGGCACGTCGGGGAACTTCGCATCCCCGAAGTCCGTGTCGCCGACCACGCCCGACACGGTGACCACCAACAGGGCCCGCTCCGGATCGAAGCGATACTCCACCACCGCCGTCTCCCTCCAACCGCACCGAGCGAGGTGCCGGCTCCCATCAGAGACCGGAGTCAACGGCGGATCTGGCCCCCGGTCAAGACCCCTGGGGCCTTTCCAAGCTTTCCGTAGGCCGCCGGCTCAGAGACGACTCTGCAGCCAGTCGAGCGAGCGCTGGTCCGCTCCCTCCTCCAGGGGCAGGACGGCGGCGTTGAAATCGGTCACCCCGATGTCCCGCAGCCGGTCCACCTCGGCATCGAGCGCCTTCTCGTTCCCCACCAGGGCGATGTCTGCCGGTCCGCCTGCGCCCTCCCGGTCCAGCATCGCCCGGTAGGACGGCAGGGTGCCGTAGATCGTCAGGGCGTCTCCGACGCGCTGCCGCACCCCGTCCGGATCGTCGGTGACGACGACCGGAAGCCCCGCCACGATGCGGGGCGCGGGGCGTCCGGCGGCCTCGGCCGCCCGGCGGATCTTCGGGCCGATGTGGCTCTCGATCGTCTTGGGACCGGTCATCCAGAGGATCGTTCCGTCCGTCTCGCTGCCCGCCAGCTCGAGCATCCGGTCGCCCAGCGCCGCGACCAGCAGGGGCACCGGCTCGGCGCCCGGCACGTCGAGGCCCGCGTGCACCCGGTACTGCTCGCCGTCGAAGTGCGCGGGCTCCCGGCGCAGCAGGGGACCGAGCGCGGCGAGGTATTCCCGCATGTGCCGCGCCGGCCTCTCGTACGACAGGCCGAACATGTCCTCGATCACGAGTCGGTGCGACAGACCGATCCCCAGCACGAAGCGGCCGCCCGCGGCCGCCTGGGTGGTGAGCGCCTGCTGGGCCATCGCCACCGGGTGTCGCGGATAGCTCGGCACCACCGCGGTGCCCAGCTCGATGCGTCCGGTCTCCCGACCCACGATGCCCAGCGAGCCGATGGCGTCCAGTCCGAAGATGTTCGCCATCCAGACGCTCGCGAAGCCGCGCCGCTCGATCTCGCGGCAGCGCGCCACCAGGCCGTCCAGCGTCCCATCCGGTCCGCCCGTCGCGCCGCACATGACTCCGATCTTCATCTCACTCCTCCTCGGCGCCTCTTCGGCGCCACGTCGTCCTCGTCCGTCTCCCGGCTCGCTTCTCCCGCCGACCCGGATCCGGCCAGGAACAGATCGAAGCCGCGCTTCTCGACCCGATGACGGGGCGGGTTCCGGAGGATCTCCTCCCAGCCGCTGCCCGCCAGGGCCTCGTCCACCCGGGCGCGCGCGTCGTCGGGGAGGGCCGCGTACGCGTCGGTGCTGCGCTGGATCATCCAGACCGGGTAGGAGCCGAGGGTCCGGGTGAGCTTCGTTCCCCGCAGCACCGTCTCGTAGGTGCCGACGCTCCGCGGCAGCTTTCCGGGTCCGCCGCCCGAGGCATCCACCCACGCTTCGAATGCGACGAGTCCGTCGCGGACGACGGGGGCGGCGTCCTTCCCCATCACCCGCAGGACGTCTCGCAGCGAGGTCGCCAGGCGGTCCGCGGCGAGCCATTCTCCCTGCCCGTCCGCGCCCGGAAACGAGCAGCGCTCGATCCATCCCACGACCGGAACCGCGCGCTCGAGCAGGAGGCGACGGGGCACGATGTCGACGAAGAGGTGCGCGTAGAAGGGACCCATGAGCGCGCAGTCGGCCACCGACATGCGGTCGCCGAGCAGGTAGGGATGGGTCTCGAAGTGGGCGTTCAGCCGGCCGAGCAGGTCGTCGAGGTGCGCCTCGATCGCCGGCGCCGCCTCGTCGCTGGCCCCCAGCGCGAAGCGGCCCGCCACCATGCGGTCGGCCGCCAGGTTCCCGATCTTCTCGCTGCCGGTCATGGCGCTGAAGCGCGCCCGCGCCGTGGCCTCCCCCAGCTCGCTCCCCCAGCGATAGTGCATGGCCGGAATCGTGCAGAACTCGTCCACGTACAGCTCGACGAGGTGCGCGGCCAGGCCCTGGAGCGGCGTGCTCGGCACGAGGGCCGGCTCGGGGTGTCGCGCCTCCAGCCGATCGAGGATCTCCGTCGAGTCCTGCCAGACCTCGTCCTCGGGCGTGATCAGCACGGGGATGAAGCCGAGACCCGTCCTTTCGCGGATCAATCCGAGATCGGCGCGCAGCTCCTCGTACCAGAGCTGCTTGTAGCGCAGCGCCGGCCTCACCTTCGCCGAGAAGTAGGAGACGTCGAAGGCGTGGAAGCGATAGGGACGATCGGTCCGGTTCATCGGAGACGGTTGCGGATCAGAGCAGCTCTTCCGCGAGCAGCTCGAGGGCCTCGGGCTGGGGGGTTCCCACGTTCATCGTGTGGACCCAACCCTTTCGGCCCGCCTCCTTCCACGCCTGCAGGCGCTCGCGGATGCGGTCCCGGGGACCGACCAGGTGACACGCGTCGACGAGCTCGTCCGGCACGGCGGCCGCCGCCTCGGCCTTCTTGCCGCCGAGGAAGAGGTCCTGGATTCGCACCGCCGCCTCCTCGTAGCCGAGGCGCTTCGCGAGGTCGTTGTAGAAGTTCTTGTCGCGCGCGCCCATGCCGCCGATGTAGAGCGCCATGTGGGCCTTGACGGGCATGCGCGACCTTCTCGAGGTCGTCGTTGATGATCACCGTCACCCCCGGCACCACCGCGAAGCTCGTCCAGGCTCTTGCCTCCGCCCGCCTTCGTCGAACCCCTCCTCGCAGGTACGGCAGGTAGGCGGTATCGAAGCGTCTCCGGGTCCATCATCATCGGGAACACCCCGTCGGCCACCTCTGCCGCGCAGCGCAGACCGTTCGGGCTGATGGAAGCGGTGTAGATCGGAATGCGCGGGTTGCCGTGCAGGATGCTCTTCAGCGGCTTGCCCAGGCCGGTCGTTCCCGGGCCCGTCGCGGGAATCGTGTAGAGCTCCCCCTTGAACTCGAGCGGCGCCTCGCGCGCGAGGATCTGCCGGATGATCTGGATGTACTCGCGGGTGCGCGTGAGGGGCTTGCCGTAGGGCACGCCGTACCAGCCCTCGACGACCTGGGGCCCCGAGGGCCCGAGCCCGAGGATGAAGCGGCCCCCCGAGAGGTGATCCAGCGTCATCGCGGTCATCGCCGCCATGGCGGGCTGGCGCGCCGGCATCTGCATGATCGACGTGCCCGGCCTTCATCTTCGTCGGTGTGCGCGAGCACCCAGGTGGCGGTGGTGACGGCGTCGTTGCCGTAGGCCTCGGCGGTCCACGCCGAATCGAAGCCGAGCGCTTCGGCGCGGCGGATCAGGTCGAGGTTGATCTGGGCCTTCGGGCCGAAGCCGACTGCACCGATTCCGAGCTTCATGGGGGGGCCTCCTGGGACGGGACGGGGTTCCGATGCGGGGCGCGCGCCTCCCGAGTATTCGATCGTGACAGTGTCTGTGTCAATGGGTGGTGGACGAGGCGGCCTCGACTTCCGCCGCGCTTCCTCCACCCTTGGCGCTCGATGCACGGAGACGAGACCCCCCTGCGCTGCTTCTTTGCCCTGCCGCTGGCCCCCGAGGCCCGCGACGAGCTCGCGCGGGTGGTGCGCTCCCTACAAGGGTCCGAGTGGGCGGAACGGGTCCGCTGGGTTCCGGCCGCGAACCTCCACCTGACGCTCCTCTTCCTGGGGGCGTTGGAGCCCGGGCGCGCCCGAGCCGTCGCGGACGCGGTCGGCGCCGCGACGAGTGCCCTCCCGCCGTTCCCCTACGAGCTGTCGGGGCTCGATGCGCTGCCCTCGAAGCGTCGGGCCCGGGTCGTCGTGGCAGGCATCGCGGAGCAGCCTGCCCTGCAGGCGCTCGCGGCGGGCGTCTCCCAGAGCCTCGTTCCCCTGGGCTTCGAGCCGGACGCGCGGCCCTTCCGCCCGCACGTCACGTTGGGCCGCGCCCGACGCGGCCCGCTGCGAAGCCCGCCCCTGGACGTGCCCGTGGCGCCGCTGCGCACGCAGGCGCGCCACGTGGTCCTCTACCGCAGCGATTCCGGTCCCGGTGGCTCTCGCTACACGCCCCTCGCCCGCCTTCCCCTGGCGGGCGGTTGACGGACGCCGCCCGAAGCCGAATGCTGGCGATCCACACCGCCCCGGAGAAGCCCGCATGAGCGTCCAGACGGAATCCCGCAAGGCCCTGCACGAGCTCATCGACCTGCTTGGCGAGATCGACGAGCGATGGGCCGGTCCCGAATGGAACCTCGCCAGCGAGACGGACATCGTCGGCGCGCATCGGGCGCTGATGCACATGCTCGAGGGCGGCATCGGCAGCATGTTCGAGTGCGACCCCGCCCATCCCACCTTCCGGCGCATCGTGAGCCCCTCCCGCAAGTTCACCGGCGACAATCCCGACGCGATCTACTGGGACGCGCCGGTCTCCGCCGACTACGCCTACGTGGTTCGCGGGCGCATGGACGAAGCGGTCTACGTCTCGTTCACCATCGAGATGGACACCGAGGACGGATCGATGGCGAGCCGCACCGGCGGCGTCATCAACGACCTGGACTTCGACGTGGACGCCGCCGGCCACTTCGAGATCCACTTCGGCGGCGAGCCCCGGGACCGCAACTGGCTCCCATTGGAGCGCGGCGCCTCGCGGATCACGACCCGCCACTACTACGAGACCGTGCGTGCCTGCGGCCGCCGACCCGACGCGGAACGCGGCCCTGGAGATCGAGGTGAAGGACGCGCCGACCCCCCCGCCGCCCCCCAGCGACGCTTCCGTGGCCGCGGGAATCCGGCGGGCTGCGACCTTCGTGCGGAGCCGCACCCTCGACCAGCCGCCCATGGCGCAGAACAAGCAGCTGCCGCCCTTCGTCGGGCTGGCGCCGAACGTCTTCCCGCAGCCCGTGAGCCCCGGCGACTTCGGGCTCGCGGCCTTCGACGCCGCCTACTCGATGGCGCCCTACGTGCTCGGACCCGACCAGGCCCTCGTCGTCACGGGCCGCTGGCCCCGCTGCCGCTTCGCCAACGTCAACCTCTGGAATCGATACCAGCAGACCTACGACTACGCGAATCGGCAGGCCTCGCTGAACCGCGCCCAGACCCGGCTCGAGCCCGACGGCCGCTTCCGCATGGTGCTGGCCGCACGCGATCCCGGGGTGCCGAACTGGATCGACACCGAGGGCCTCCCCTTCGGCCTGGTGTTCTGGCGATTCATGCTGCCCGAGGGCGACATCGAGACCCCCGTCGCCGAGGTGGTTCCCCTGGCCTCGATCGGGCGGGGCTGAGCCGCGGCCCTCAGAAATCGAGCGACACCCCCACCAGCAGGCGGAAGTCGTCGCGCTTCGGTCGATCGCCCCCGTTCGCGTCGGGCGCGGGGTCCTCGATGCGATCCCAGATGCCCGAGACGTCGAAGTCCAGGGGCCCCCACACGTCGAACGACAGGACCGACTCGGCGTGGTGGTTCGTCTTGCCGAAATCCGTCACCACCAGCTGCACGGAGTAGCTGTTGTCGAGCTCGATATCCGAGGTGAGGTCCAGATCGAGGCTGACCCCCGTCACCACGGCGAAGTCGTGGCTCTCGCGCTTCTGACGGGTGCCCGCTGAGAGACGCGTGTACTGGTGCGCCCCGCCGATCGAGGCGTCGAGCTCCACCGTGCCGTTGCGGACGAACTCGTTGCCGACGCCCAGACCGGACGTCACGCGAGCATCGATGTTCTGGAATTCGTCCGTGTAGAACTCGCCGAAGGGCGCCGTGAGGTAGAAGGTGCGGGTCAGGAAGACGTCGAACTGCGTGTTCACCCGGTGGTTGTTGGCCTGCTTCTTGCCCCCCACGCGGGAGAACGCCCCCGCGTACTGCGTCACGAAGCGCGTGACCGCGGTCTCTCGACGCACCTGGCTGGATCCGGTCAGATCCGCCTGCTTGGTGTTGCCACGACGAGCCGTGAGGCTCACGGCCGCCTTGGCCGACCAGTAGTCCAGCTCGCGCCCGCCGCCCCGGGCGATGCTGGAGAGATCCGAACGCTTGAACTCCTCCACCTTCTCGCCCGTACGGATCCGCAGCACGTCCCCCCGCAGCTCCGCCGTTCCGAAGAGGACACGGCCCGCGACCCGATAGCTGTGGGGCCGCGGCAGGTAGAAGGCGTTCACGTCGTCCCAATCGACTTCGAGCTCGTCGAACTCGTCGCTGTCGAAGACCACACGGTAGTCCCGCAGCCTCTCGAGCTCGCCCTTCAGCCACTCGCCCGAGCTCATCTGCATCCAATCGAACTCCTTCGCGCTCGGCGGCGGCGGCGCCCAGTGCCCCGGCGGCGGAGGGGACTCGGCGGCTTCGGACTCGGCGGGGCCTGCGGGCGGCTGCTCGGCCTCGGCGGCGGGAGGCCCGGCCTCCGGGAGCGGCATGGCGGCGTCCGGCGTCTCGTCCGTCGCCCGGGTCGGCGCCGGCTCGTCCGCCGCCCCAGCAGCCGGCAACCCGACCGTCGCGAACGCGAGGCTGGCGAGCGCCGCCGCGCCCATTCTGCTCGCCCTGCGATGTCGCAAAACACCCCCCGGCGGATCCAGTCTAGACGCTCACCCGCCTCCAGTCGCGTCGAGCGCTTCGTCCGGCGACTCGTCCGAGGCCTCGCGAATCGCTACACATCCCTCCACAACCGCGCCTCCGAAAACCTTCACCGGGCGCCGCGCGGCGACCCGCCGGACCTCGCGTCCGGAAGCGAGGATGCCCCCATGGAGTTCGCCTACAACGAGAAGACCCAGCTCGCCCTCGCCCGCCTGGGCGAGTTCATGGACGAGCACGTCTATCCCAACGAGGAGGCCTACTACGCCCAGCACGAAGCGCTCCCCAATCGCTGGGAGACGCCGCCCCTGATGGAGGAGCTGAAGGCGAAGGCCCGGGAGGCGGGGCTCTGGAATCTGTTCCTGCCCCACAGCGACCGCGGACCCGGCTTCACGAATCTCGAGTACGCCCCCCTGTGCGAGGTGATGGGCCGGGTCGGCTTCGCGCCGGAGGTCTTCAACTGCGCCGCGCCCGACACCGGCAACATGGAGACCATCGAGCGCTACGGCAGCGAGGACCAGAAGAAGCAGTGGCTCGACCCGCTGCTGCGCGGCGAGATCCGCTCGGCGTTCGCAATGACCGAGCCTGCCGTAGCGTCGTCGGACGCCACCAACATCCAGACGGAGATCCGGCGGGACGGCGACTCCTACGTCATCAACGGCACGAAGTGGTGGACCAGCGGCATCATGGACACCCGCTGCAAGATCATGATCGTGATGGGTCGGACGAACCCCGACAACCCCATCCACTCCCAGCAGAGCATGATCCTGGTGCCGGTGGACACCGCGGGCGTCACGGTGAAGCGCTTTCTTCCGGTCTTCGGGTACGACGACGCGCCGCACGGGCACGGCGAGGTGGTGTTCGAGAACGTGCGCGTACCCGCCGAGCAACATCCTGCTGGGCGAGGGCCGCGGCTTCGAGATCGCCCAGGGACGCCTGGGGCCCGGACGCATCCATCACTGCATGCGCGTGATCGGCGTCGCGGAGCGGGCACTCGAGAAGATGTGCGCCCGCCTGATGACCCGGGAGGCCTTCGGCAAGAAGCTCTACGAGCACTCGGTCTGGGAGGAACGCATCGCGAACGCACGCATCGACATCGAGTGCGCACGGCTGCTCACCCTGAAGACCGCGTACATGATGGACACGGTGGGCAACAAGGTGGCGCGCGCGGAGATCGCGATGATCAAGGTGCACGCCCCCAACATCGCGCTCAAGATCATCGACGACGCCATCCAAGCCCACGGCGGCGCGGGCGTGACCTCGGACTTCGGCCTCGCCAAGACCTACTCCCAGATGCGGACCCTGCGCCTGGCGGACGGACCCGACGAGGTGCACCGCCGCACCGTCGCGAAGCTCGAGCTCAAGCGACAGCGCGAGCTGATGTAGCGCTTCGACCGACCGGGAGGAGAGGAGCGAGAGCGGAGGGACACCGAGGAGAGCGGAGGCGAGATGATCGACGTCCACTACTGGCCCACCCCCAACGGCAAGAAGGTGACGATCCTGCTGGAGGAGTGCGGCCTGCCCTACCGCATCGTCCCGTGCAGCATCGGCCAGGGGGACCAGTTCAAGGACGCGTTCCTCGCCATCAGCCCGAACAACCGCATGCCTGCCATGGTGGACCACGAGCCCGCCGACGGAGGACCGCCGCTCTCCCTCTTCGAGTCGGGCGCCATCATGCTCTACCTCGCCGAGAAGGCCGGCCGCTTCTACCCCCAGGACCTGCGCGGCCGCCACGAGGTGAACCAGTGGGTCATCTGGCAGATGGCCAACCAGGGCCCCAAGACCGGCGAATGCGGCCACTTCCGGCGCCTGAAGGACTCCCAGGGCGACCAGTCCTACGCCGTGTGCCGATTCACCGACGAGGTGAACCGTCTCTACGGCGTCATGAACAACCGCCTCTACGACCGGCGCTACCTGGCCGGCGACGCCTACACGATCGCCGACATGATCTCCTACCCGTGGACGGTGGGCTGGGAGAGCCAGGGGCAGGACATCGAGGAGTTTCCCTACTTCAAGCGCTGGTTCGAGGAGCTCTCCGCGCGCCCCGGCGTACAGCGGGGCATGGCGGCGGGCTCGGACCTGAGCGTCGACACCTCGAAGCTGTCGCCCGAGGACATCGAGCGGCTGCGCAAGATGCTCTACAACCAGCGCGCCCGACCGGCGCCCCCGGGCGGGCTGCTCTGAGCACCCGTTCGGTGGCGACCCGCCGGATCGCTTCGCCGCCCCGTCAGACCGTCTCTTCGCTCCCGTCGGGCAGCCGCATGCGGATGCTGTAGAGGTCCCGGCGGCGGTCGGTGAAGGGACGTACCGTGCCCATGTGCCGGTTGCGGCGGAGCCTCGCCAGGTCGACTTCGTGGGTGAGCACCGTCTCGATGTTCGGCGTGCTCTCGGCGGCGATGCCGTCCCGAGCGAAGCCCACGTCCGAAGGCGTGAAGATGCCGCACTGCGAGTAGTGGATGTCTGCGTTGTCGACGAAGGGCAGGTTCCCCGCGCAGCCGGCGATCGCCACGTAGAGCTGGTTCTCGATGGCACGGGCCTGGGCGCAGCTGCGCACGCGCCCGTAGCCCAGCCGATCGTTGGTGTTGAACGGCACGAAGAGGATGCCCGCGCCCCGCGCCGCGGCCACCCGGGCGAGCTCAGGAAACTCCACGTCGTAGCAGATCAGGATCGCGACCTTGCCGCGGTCGGTGTCGAAGACCCGCAGCTCGTCGCCCGGTTCGATGCCCCACCAGCGCCGCTCGTTCGGCGTGATGTGCAGCTTGGGCTGGCGCTCGATGCTGCCGTCGCGGCGCAGCAGGAACGAGACGTTGTAGATGCAGCTCGTCCTCGATCACGAACTGCGAGCCACCCACCACGTTGACGTTGTACTGCATCGCCAGCTCGCTCATCAGCTCGAGGTAGCGGGGCGTGAAGTCCGCCAGCTCGCGCGCCGCGAGCCCCGGTCGCTTCTTCTCCACCAGCGAGAGCAGCTGGGTGGTGAAGAGCTCGGGGAAGACGACGAAGTCCGACTCGTACTCCCCGGCCACGTCGACGTAGAACTCGCACTGGCGCGCGAAGTCCTCGAAGCTCTCGATCCGCCGCATCTGGTACTGGACCAGGCTGATCCGCGCCACGAGGGTGCTCAACGACACCTCGCGCGAGCGCGGTTGGTAGTCGAGGTTGCGCCACTCGAGCGCCGTGGCGTAGCCCCGCGACTCCGGGTCGATGGGCAGGTACTCGGGGACGAGGCGCTGCAGCGCGAATCCGTTGGCGAGCTGCGCCGTCAGCACCGGATCGTAGAGCGCCTTGGCCATCACCTGGTCGACGTACTCCCGAGCGGTCATCCGGTCCGCCACGGCTCCGTACCCGGGAATGCGGCCGCCGATCATGATGCGCTTCAGGTTGTAGCGGCGCGCCAGCTCCTTGCGCGCGTCGTAGAGCCGGCGCGAGAGCCGGTATCCCCGCATCTCGGGGTCCACCTGGATCTCGATTCCGTAGAGCGTGTCGCCCTCCGGATCGTGGTTGCGGATGTAGCCGTCGTCCGCGATCTCGCGCCAGCCGTGCCAGTCCTGGTAGTCGTCGAAGTGCACGATCAGGCAGCTGGCCGACGCCACCATCCGGCCGTCGAGCTCGATGCAGAGCTGACCCTCGGGAAAGTGCTGGATCTGGCTCTCGAAGCACTCGCGCAGCCAGGGCTCCATGTCCGGGAAGCACCGCAGCCCCAGATCGCGCCAGGCCTCGAAGTCCTCCGAGCGGAGCTGGCGCAGCTCGAGCTTCGAAGCGATCTCGTCGAGGTTCAGCTCGTGGGTCATGGAACCCAGGCTAGCAGGCCGGCTCCGGTGGGCGCGGCCCGCCGCGGGAACGAGCTCGCCCGACGCGCCGGCCGCCCGATCGTCACCGCCCCTGGATCGCCTGGGCGACCAGCTTGCGCATCACCGGAAGCTGGCGGTCGCGCATGACGGGGAGCAGCAGGTCGGGGGGCATCTCGTCCATCAGCTGCACGAGCTTTCCGAGATCGAAGAGATCCATCTGCTCGCAGAATCGGCCGTCGGGCGCGAAGCGCAGGTGCGACATGCCGGGCACCTGCCAGGGCGTGCCGTCGGGACGCAGCCCGGGGCCCCGGTTCCACCAGCGCGTGAAGGCCTGGTCGCCCTGGACCGCGAACCCCTCGAAGGGAAACGTCCAGTTCAGCCAGCCGAGCTGATCGCGAACCAGCACCAGGCGGCAGATCTCCTCGGGTCCGTGGGCCCGGGTCTCGACCGCACCCGTGTCGTACCAGTAGACCGCGTCCTCCGAGTAGAACTCGCCGAGCACCGTCCAGTCGCGCCGGCGTTCGGCTTCGGCGTTCGCCTCGATGAAGCGGCGAACGGTCTCGACCCGCTCTTCGTGCTGTCCCATGGGCAGGCCCTCGGCTCGCGGTCGGCATGCGCGAGCCTAGCCCTGATCCGTCATGCGGATCAGGGCGCAACTCCCGATGCCGGCCGAATCGCTGCGTCTTGCTCAGTCCGTGCCGCGATGCGAGCCCGAAGCCAGGACCTCGTGGGGATGAGGTTGTCGCGCTCAGGCGGGTTCCGCCGTTCTCGCACGGTCCGCAAGGGCTGACGGGCTCTGCGGCACGCGAGAAGCTCGAGGAATGACGCATTGGGGCCAGCGCTGATCCGTCATGCGGATCAGGGCGCAACTCCCGATGCCGGCCGAATCGCTGCGTCTTGCTCAGTCCGTGCCGCGATGCGAGCCCGAAGCCAGGACCTCGTGGGGATGAGGTTGTCGCGCTCAGGCGGGTTCCGCCGTTCTCGCACGGTCCGCAAGGGCTGACGGGCTCTGCGGCACGCGAGAAGCTCGAGGAATGACGCATTGGGGCCAGCAGGCCGTTCCGCGGGCGATCGGATCTCGCCGCAGGCGAGGCCGCGCACGCGTCGGGGCCGGATCAATCGCCGGCACCCGGCCGGGACGCTTGTGTTAATTTGATTCAGGAAGGCTTCTTTTGGGGGGGGGGGAACCGCGTGCACGACCCGGTCCTCGCGGGTGCGACCCTCGCGACCGTGCTCCTGGGCCTGTGGATGATGCGTCCGGGAACCACGTCGCCCGCCACGTGGTTCTTCTTCTCGTGGGGCCTCACCACGCTGGCCATCGCCATCATCCCGCTTCACGACAGCCACCCCGTGCTGAGCCGCACCTATCTCGTCTACGGGTCGGTGGCACCGGCCCTGATCCTCGGCGGCACGCTGGTGCTGATGGAGCGGCGGCCCCCCGAATGGCTTCTCCCCTCCGTCTTCGCGTACGGCCTGCTGCGCACCCTTCTCTCGATGGCCGATCAGACCACCGTCGCGAACCTGATGGGCCTGCCCACCGTATGCATCACGGGATACACCGGCGTGATCGCCATCCGCCACCAGCCCCGGCCGGGCAACCATCGCGCCTTCCGCTTGCTGGCGCCGGCCCTGATCGCGATGTCGGCGCTGGGCGTGGCGTCCATCCTGAGCACCATCCTCTCGGGTCGCGCACCCACGCCCATGCTGCTGGCCTGGCTCGTCGCGGGCCCGGTGCTGCTCGCCATCCAGCTCTACGCGGTGGCCGAGCACAACGCGAACGTCCTGCGCCGGGCCCGCGACGTTCTGGAGGAGATGGTGGCGGAGCGCACCACCGCGCTCGCCCAGGCGAACGCCTCGCTCCAGCACGAGATCGAGGAGCGCCAGCAGGCGCTGCGCGCCCTGGCCGAGAGCGAGAAGCGCTACCGCGCGATCTCCGAGCTGAGCTCGGACTTCAGCTTCTCCATTCGCGTCGACCCCGACCTGGGGATCCGGCGCGAGTGGGTCACCGAGGCGTTCGAACGCATCACGGGCTATCCCGCAGAGACCCTGGACGGAGCCCGCTGGGCCGCCCTGCTGCACGGGGACGGCCGTGAAGCCTCCGAGGCCGACCACGAGCTCGCCCGGGGACAGGCGGACAACACGGTCAGCCGCTACCGCATCGTCCGACCGGACGGCGAGCCCCGCTGGATCGACGTCAAGCTGCGGACGGAGACGGACGCGGAGACGGGGGTCTCGCGCGTGCTGGGGGCGGCGCGAGACGTGACGGAAGCCCACCTCTCCGAGGAGGCGCGCCTGGAGCTCGAACGCCAGATCGAGGCGGCCCAACGGGTCGAGAGCCTGGGCATGCTGACCGGCGGCATCGCCCACGATTTCAACAACCTGCTCGCCGTCATCCTGGGAAACACCCGGCTCGTACAGGAGGAGCTGCCCGACGACGCTCCGGCGGCTGCGAAGCTCGTACGCGTCCGATCGGCGGCCGAGCACGCGGCGCGCCTCACCGAGCAGATGCTGACGTACTCGGGCAAAGCCATCGTCTCGCTCGCCCCGATCGAGCTCTCGGGGCTCGTCCACGACCTCTCGGATCTGCTGCGCGACTCCCTCGGTAGGGACTGCGTGCTCCGCGTGCAGCTCGACGGAGACCTCGTGATCGAAGGCGACGTCTCTCGGCTCAGCCAGGTGATCCTCAACCTCGTGACGAACGCCCACGAGGCCCTCCCCGACGGTCGGGGCCTCGTCACGATCCGCGCGGGGCGGGGCTTCTTCGACGCCGGCGACCTCGCCCGCGCCAGCGGCGCGGTGCAGGCCGAGGCCGGCGAGTACGCGTTCGTCGAGGTGAGCGACGACGGGGTCGGCATGGACGCCGACGTGCGCCGCCGCATCTTCGAGCCCTTCTTCACCACGAAGTTCTCGGGGCGGGGGCTCGGTCTCGCGTCGGTGCTCGGAATCATCCGGGCCCACGGCGGTCTGGTCACCCTGGAGAGCGAGATCGGACGCGGCACCCGGGTGCGCGTGCTCCTGCCGCCCTCGCGCCGGCGGCCCGAGATCGCCATCGCCCCCGAGCCGATCGAAGCGGCACCCGAGCGCATCCTCGTCGTCGACGACGACGAGGCCGTGCTCGAGCTGGCGGGAGAGTTCCTGCGGCGCGCCGGCTACGCGTGCCAGCGAGCCACCGGGGGTCGCGAGGCCATCGACTATTTCGCCACCCACGCCAAGGAGATCGACGTCGTGGTGCTCGACCTCACGATGCCCGGCCTCGACGGACGCGAGGTGTTCGAGGAGCTGCGCCGCATCCGCCCGGACGTCCCGGTGGTGCTCGCCACGGGGTACAGCCGGGAGGCCCTCGAGGAGAGCTTCCCGGACGAGCAGCTCGTGAGCTTCCTCCGCAAGCCGTACGAGCCCGAGCAGCTGCTCGAAGCGATCCGCGCCGCGAGCCACGGCGCCGGGGCCTGAGCGCGACGGGCGGCGCGCCCCGTCCCCCGCCGCGGCTCCCGTGGTAGGCTCGGGCCGCGATGCCGCTTCTTCACCGCTCCGCCCCTCCCCCCGGCTGCCCCTGGAGCGGCTGGACGCCGCCGAACGTCGACTGGTGCGAGCAGGAGCTCTGCTCCTGGGTGGTCAACCCGGCCGACACGTGGTCCAACCTCGCCTACATCGTGTTCGGCGTGGCGATGATCGTGTCCCTGCGCCGCCGGCCGGCGACGGGCCGCGCGCTCGGACTCGGCCTCTTCGGTCCCGCCAGCATCGCGGTGGGGATCTTCTCCGGGGTCTACCACGCGTCGTACACCTACTTCTTCCAGTTCTTCGACTTCCTGGGGATGTTCGTCTTCTGCTTCACGGTGATCACCGCAAACGCCCTGCGCCTCGGCTGGGTGGCGCGGCCCTTCCTCTTCTATGCCGGGGGCGTCGCGGGCTTCAGCGCGTTGGTCCCGCTCGTCGGGGAGACGCGCTTCCCCATCCAGGGGCTGGTCGGCATCCTGATCGTCGCCATCGTGGGGCAGGAGATCGCGATCGCCCGGAGGCGTCCGCCGGGAGTGCCCGCACCGCCCTATGCGCTCTTCGCCCTGGCGCTCGGCCTGATGGCGGCGGCCGCGGCCTTCTCCCTCGCGGACGTGACCCGCGCCTGGTGCGATCCGACCAACCACTGGCTGCAGGGTCACGCGCTCTGGCACGGGCTGTCCGCCGCGGCCCTCTTCGCCCTGTTCCACTTCTACCGACACCTCGACCGGCAGCCGGTCCCGGCGACGTGAAGACGGGTCGCCCCCGCCGCACGCGAGGGCTGGCGCTCCTCGCGCTCCCGGCCCTCTGCATCCTGTCGACCGCGGGATGCGGGCGAGGCGCAGCGCCTCCGAGCGTGCTGCTCGTGACGCTGGACACCACGCGCGTCGACCTCCTGGGCGCCTACGGCGGCAAGGGATCGACGCCGCAACTCGACGCCTTCGCCGCCAGCGCCGTGCGATTCGACCGGGCCTTCACGACGGCGCCGTACACGGGACCGTCTCACGCCAGCCTGCTCACCGGGCAGTATCCCGCCCGCCACGGCCTGCGGGACTACCTCGAGCAGGCCCTCCCCGCGCGCGCCGACACCCTGGCCGAGATGCTGCGGGCGCGGGGCTACCAGACGGCGGCCTTCGTCTCGAGCTATGTGCTCGACCCGCGCTTCGGTCTCTCCCAGGGCTTCGAGACCTATTCGAGCCCCGAGAAGAGCCCGGCCGAGCCCGGGCACTGGCGGCCCGGCCCGCGCACCGTCGGCCTGGCCCTCGACTGGCTGCGGGCGCCCCAGCGGGAGCAGCCCTTCTTCCTGTGGGTGCACCTGTACGACGCCCACGGCCCCTACATGCCCCCCGACCGCTTCCGCAAGCCGTTGCCCGCCTTGGTGCGTCCGGGCTCGCCCGACGCCCAACGCCAGCGCTACTACGAGCAGGGCGCCGTGCTGGACGAGCAGTTCGGACGCCTGCTGGACGCCGTAGAGGCGATCGCCGGGGTCGACCACCTGCTGGTCGCGGTGGTCGCCGACCACGGCGAGCTGCTCGGCGAGTACGGACGCAAGCTGGGCGCCCACTCCAACGCGCTGGTGGACGCCACCCTGCGCGTCCCGCTGCTGCTCCGCATCCCGGGACGGACCACCCCGGGCGTGCGGAGCGACGCAGTCAGCGTGATCGACGTGCTGCCGACGATTCTGTCGGCACTGCAGCTTCCGGTGCCTCCGGACGTCGAGGGGCGGAGCCTCCTCGAGCCCCCGGCTCCGCCCGAAGCGCGGACCCTCTACAGCGAGACCTTCTACGAGTTCTTCGGGCGCTCCGACGACGGTGACGAGCTGGTCAGCGTGCGAGACGGCCGCTTCGTGCTGCTGGCCCACGCCGACCGCGACGAGCTCTTCGACCTGGCCACGGATCCGGCCGAGCGCAAGGACGTCTCGAGCCTCTACCCGGAGCGCCGGGACGCCCTCCGGGCGGTCCTGGCGCGGCTGCGGAAGGACTGGTCGTCCGCGCCGCCCAACCCCCCGCTGGTGCTGGACGACGATGCACGGACCGATCACCTCGAGCGGCTGCGGGCGCTCGGCTACGTGGAGTGAGTGGAGTGAGACGACGGCGAACCATCGGCCGGGGCGTCCCGAACGGGCTCAGGCCTCCGGGGTCGGGGGCGCCGCGACGTGCAGGGTGATCTGCTGGAAGGGGATCACCCAGCCGTTCGCGTTGCTGGCGTCGACGCACAGCCGATTCAACAGTCGCTTGATGACCTCGTAGTCGCCCGCGGCGCCGCCCTGGAAGTCGCAGAGCACGGCCAGGTCGAGGGACGACGCCCCGGCCGACTCGAACTCCACCCGGACGCTGCGCACCTGCTCGCCGTGGGGTGTCGCCGCCAGGCCCTCGGCGACGAAGCGCTCGAGCCGCGCAGCGACCTCTCCGGTGACGATCGCGACGTGGGCATAGTCGACGCCGAAGGTCACCGAAATACGGAAGCCCTCCGTGAGGACCAGGGGCGCCTGGCCGGGGAAGTCCGCCGTCGGGAAGACCTGCACCGCGCCGCCCTTCCACATCACGCGCACCGCTTCCGGCGACTGGTGGACGACCCGCGCCAGGCGGCCCTCCCCGAGCAGGACCCAGTCGCCTTCGCGGGTGGCGAACCAGCGCTCGCTCTCGTCGAAGGGTCGCGATCGCAGCTCCGTCAGGTCGTTGATCGGGAGACGCAGGCCACCGCCCGTGAGGACCGGGTTCTCGATCAGGGTGTAGAACCCGAGCGACTTCACCTCGTACGCCACGCCGTTGTAGACCAGGCGCTCGCCCTGTCGAACCACGCCCATGTCGAGCAGCAGGGTCGCCTGGGTCCAGAATGCGGGGAGCGCCTGCTTGGAGGCCCACACGAGCCCCATGATCAGCAGGATCACGAGGATGAGGAGCACCCAGTCCCCGAACACGTAGAGGACGATCAGGAAGACGAGCACCCCGCCCACGGCCGTGAACACCGCGAAGAGGAGGTTGAAGAGCCGCGCCCGGAAGCTCGGCGTGGGATGTCGTCCCAGCGGGCTGCGCTTGCGCAGCTCCTGGTGAAGCCGGCGCAGCACCAGCAGGAAGGCCACGGTGGCGAGCAGCGCCAGCAGCAGGTTGCGGCCCCGGCTCTTGAAGAAGAGCTGGAACACGTGCTGCACGGTCTCGGAGATCGTGGTGCGCTCGTTCTCCTTCTGCTCGAGCTTCTGGCGTGCCACCGCGAGCTGGGTCCGCACGCTCTCCTGTCGCTTCTCCCAGGTCGCCTGCTCGACGCGCAGCTTCTCGCCGACCACCGGGTCCTGGATGAGCTCGCGCAGGCGCGCCACGTTGTCCAGGGCGCGGTCGAGGGTCAGGAGCCGGTCCCTGGCGTCGGAGATGTCGCTGCGGAGGCGATCGATCTCCCGCGGCCGGCTCGTCATGCGGCGCAGCTCGTGGATGAGCGGACCGAGCAGATCCCGCAGCTCGTTGCTGAAGTCGATGGGCGCTTCCTGGCTCTCGTCGAAGAGCCGGGGATCCACCCCCGACGCGATCTCGCTGAAGCTCAGCTCCAGCTCCTCGATCCGCTTCGAGCTCTCCTGGATCTCGGAGACGATCTCCGCCTCGCGGCCGCGGCCGAGGTTGCTCTCGAGCTCACCCTGGAGCGCCGTCAGCGCAGCGCGCTCGCGCTTCAGGGCCTCGAGCACCCCCAGCAGGCTGTTGCGCTTCTGGCGCACCTCGAGATCGACGGCGTCGGGGATCGGCGCGTCCTCGGCATGGGCCGGGCGGGCGACGAGGCTGCCGCCCAGCACCACGGGAGCGAGCTCGAGGAGCAGCAAAGCCAAGACCAGCCGCCGCCCGACGGTGCGGCATCGACGCCGGGTGGTCGGCGGCAGCAGCGCCGGCTTCTCCGGCGAGGGGCTTCGCATGAAGGTGAATCCTATCACGCGCGCGGAGGCGGAGCCCCGCGTCGGTCGGCGCAGGCCGCCCGTCAGGGCAGCGCGCAGTCCGCGGATCCCCCGTCGATGTGGAAGTTGGCGCCCTGGATGGCACCCGCACGGTTGCTCGCGAGATAGGCGACGAGGCTCGCGACCTCTTCGATCTCCGCCATGCGTCCGATCGGGTTGTCGAGCAGGGCCGCAGCGAAGCCTCCGTCGCCGTCGCCCCGGGCCGCACGGCGCGCCATCTGCTCCTTCACTTCCGCGGTGGCGATCAGCCCCGGGCTCACCAGGTTCACGGTGATTCCGCTTCCCGCCAGCTCCTTCGCCAGGCTGACGCAGAGATTCGGCAGCACCGCCTTCGAGGCGTAGTAGTGCGGCATGCGCGCGCCCGGCCGTACCGCACCGACGGTGCCGAGCCACAGGATCCGACCAAAGCCTCGCTCCCGCATGCCGGGCGCGAAGGCCCGCACGAGCCGGACCCCCGACAGGACGTTCTTCTGGTAGATGGCGACCCAGTCGTCCGTGGTCTCGTCGAACCAGCGCCCGCGCTCGGCGACACCGTAGTTGTTGACCAGAATGTCGACGCCCCCGGTCCGGGAGAGCACCTCGGCGGCCAGCGATCGGGCCGAGAGATCGTCGAACAGCCCGCCCACCACCGGCTGGGCGTCCCCGCCCGCCGCGCGGATGCGCTCGACGACGGGCTCGGGCTGCCCCGGCTCGAAGCCGTGGACGAAGACCGTGGCGCCTTCGGCGGCCAGGGTCTCGGCGATCCCCGCGCCCGTCCCGCGGTAGCTGCCCGTGACGAGCGCCGTACGGCCGGCCAGTCCCAGATCCATGCGAGCCTCCTCCCGGCGTCGGACCGCCGGCTGCCGAGGGTATCGAAGCCGTCCCTCCATCGGGCTTGACCCCGGCTTGCGCCCGGGGGAGCCTTGGGTCCCGTTCCCCGCCCGCTCCGCGCCGGCCCGCAGCTCCGGAGCCGACGTGGGCGCAACAGCCGGGGACGAGCCGTGGAAGCGAGGAAGTAGAGAAGGGGAGGAGAAGGCGATGAGCGCCGCGCCGCTGGAGGGCTTCACTTCCGCACCGTTCGATCACGGCGGCGCGGAGCGTACCGTCTATCGCCGCGGCGACGGTCCGGGGGTCGTGGTCATGCACGAGATCCCGGGGATCACGCCGGAGGTGGCCCGCTTCGCGCGTATCGTGGCGGACGACGGCTTCCGGGTCTACCTGCCGCACCTGTTCGGCACACCCGACAAGCCGCTCTCGACCGGGTACCTGGTGGGCCAGATGGCGCGCGCCTGCGTGAGCCGGGAGTTCTCCGTGCTCGCCCGCCGGGCCTCGAGCCCGATCACGGATTGGCTGCGCGCCCTCTGCCGGCATGCGCACGCCGAGTGCGGGGGCCCCGGCGTAGGCGCCATCGGCATGTGCCTCACCGGGAACTTCGCGCTGGCCCTGATGGTGGACGAGTGCGTGATGGCTCCCGTCCTGTCCCAGCCGTCCCTGCCCTTCCCGCTGAGCCGCTCCCACAAGGAGGCCCTGCACGTCTCCGACGCCGACCTCGAGATCGTCCGCAAGCGCGCGGCCGGGGGCTGCGGCGTGCTCGGCCTGCGCTTCACCAGCGACCCGCTGGTGCCCGAGGAGCGCTTCGCTCGCCTGCGGCGCGAGCTCGGTGACGGCTTCGAGTCGGTCGAGATCGATTCCAGCCCGGGCAACCCCTACGGGCTCCCGCGCAGCGCGCACTCGGTGGTGACTACCGAGCTCGTCGACGAGGCGGGGCATCCGACGCGCGAGGCCCTGGACCGCGTGCTCGGCCTCTTCCGCACCCGCCTGCGGGAGACCGCGACGGCGGGCTGAGCGGCGCGCGCGAAACGGCGCGGCGACCCACCCGGAGCTCGGGAGCCACGCCCCCGGAGCCGATCCCGCTCGGACCTCCGCGCGGAAGGATCACGGGAGATCTCTTGCGCCGCCCTCGCCTGCACCCGGGGCTTCCCCGTAGCCGAGCGCTTCGAGCGCCCGGACGTGGGCGGCGTCCAGCTCGGCCGCCACCGGCGCCGAGCCCGTGCTCGCGGCGAACGCCGCCACGATCCCCTGGAGCGACGCGAGCACCGGCCCGCCCGCGTCCCCGTCCCCGGGATACACGCCGCGCCGTTCGTCGGGATCCGTCGCTAGCGAGTAGAGCTCGACCGGACGACCCGGCGCGTAGCCCTGTAGCGCCTGCACGTGCGCCGAGTCGCGGACCGGCGCACGCAAGGCCCGATAGAGCCACTCGCTCGTCCGCACCGCGGTCTCGCGGCGGTGTGCGCCTTCGAGAACCAGGTGACCATGCGCCGGATCCAGCAGCTCTCCTGCGGCGGAGACGAGGGGCGCGCCGGTCCATTCCGCGGGCGCGGACAGACCCGCCAGCGCGACCAGGGTCGGCGCGACGTCCAGGTTCGAGACCAGGCTCGCGCTGCGCCCCAGGAACGGCCCGCCCGGCAGGCGCAGGATCAGGGGAATCTGCGTCACGTCGCGGTGGAGCCCGGCGTGGTCGAAGGCCACGACGACGCCGCGATCGAGGAAGTTCTCCCCGTGGTCGGCGGCGAAGACGAAGATCGTCCGGTCCAGCAGCCCGCGCTCGGCGAGGGCGGCGCGGAGGCGCCCGATCTGCTCGTCGACGAAGGCGACCTCGCCCTGGTAGCGGGCGCGCGCCACCCGGTCGACGTCGCCGAGCGCGTCCGGCGCCAGCTCCTCGATGCGGACGGGATCGATGAAGCCCGGACGGCCCCGGGTGTCCGCACGAGCGATCAGCGAGTCGACGCGGGCCACCGTCTCGCCGTCGACGCTGGCGGGGAGATAGGGCCGCTCGCGGCCGCCCGGGGGCGCGTAGGGCTGGTGCGGGTCGTAGAGGTGGATCCAGGCGAAGAACGGGGGGCGCGCCTCCTCGCGCAGCCAGCGCGTGAAGAGCGAGACGGTGCGATCCCCCGGGCGCTCGAGCCCG
This sequence comes from uncultured delta proteobacterium, assembly GCA_963822965.1. Taxonomy (GTDB): domain Bacteria; phylum Myxococcota_A; class UBA9160; order UBA9160; family UBA4427; genus JAJDAN01. Next base: position 798,607 of record CAWGJT010000010.1, on the reverse strand, counting down.
AAGCTGTCGTCGTACAGGTCGAAGCCTCGTGCCAGACCGGCGGCGCGAGTCAGGACCACCGCGCTCACGAAGGCGACCGTTGCGTAGCCGCCGTCGGCCAGGACCTCGGCGAGCACCGGCAGGTCGGGACCCAGCACCACGCGATTGTCGGTCACGCCGTGACGGGCTGCGTGGGTCGAGGTCATCAGCGAGGCGTGGGAGGGGTTGGTGCCGAAGGCCACCGAGTGCGCGTTCTCGAAGAGCACCCCCTCCTTTGCGAGCCGGTCGATCTCGGGCGTCGCGGTGGTGCCGCCGTAGCATCCGATCGCATCCCGTCGCGTGGTGTCCGAGGTGACGAGCACGATGTTCGGAGCTCCCGGTGCGGCGGGCGGGGCCGGACGCGTCCCCACCACCCGGGGCTCGAGCCAAGCCGCTCGCAGCGAAGGACCTCCGGGCACACGAGCCACGAGCCGCAGGGTCGAGCCGCGGGAAGCGGGGAATGGCACGCGCAGGGTGCGCGTCTCCCCGGCCTGCAGCGACGCCGCCCACAGGATCGACCCGGCGCCGTCCGGTCCGGGCCCCTCGCGTACCACCGCGAACGATACGGCCTCGTGCGCCGGTCCCGGGAGCACCGCGGCTCGCGCCTGCAGATCGCCTTGCGGCGGGTGCCCGCCGTCGATGGACACGGAGCAGTCGCGCTCGCAGACGAACGCGCGCAGGGGCTCCCCGCCGATGCCGAGCCACCGCATCTGCACGCCCTCGCCCGGGCGTACCCCCGGCTCGGGACGGAACCGCACGAGCGGGCGCGACATGGGAAGCGACGATCGGGCCTCTGCGTCCGGGGCCTCGCGCGGTCCGGCGGGCTCACCGCACGCCGAGGCCACGACGAGCATCGCGCCGAGGATCACGAGCACCGAGAGGGCGCGGCAACAGGTCGGCGGGGGGCGCGAAGGGCTGCGGGCGGGGAGACGATCCACGACCCGGGACGGTAGCGACTGGCGACCGCCGGGCGGAGGGAGCGCCCCGCGCGCGAAGGACGCGCTCCGGTAGACTCAGCGGACCGAGGCTTCCCCTTGTACGGAGTCCCATGGCCCGCATCCTCGAGTTCTTCTTCGACTACGGCAGCCCCTACAGCTACCTCGCGAACCACCGGCTGCCCGAGATCGCGGCCCGGGGCGGAGCCGAGATCGCCTATCGGCCGATGCTGCTGGGCGGGGTCTTCAAGGCGACGGGAAACCGGTCCCCCGCCTTCGAGCCCGTGGAGCCCAAGCGCAGCTACGGCACCACGGCGTTGCGCCGGGCCGCCCGGGTCTACGGAGCGCCGTTCGTCTTCAACCCCCACTTTCCGATCAACACCCTGATGCTGATGCGCACGGCGATCGCCGCGCAGCAGGACGGCGTCTTCGATCGCTTCCACGCGGTGGTGTATCCGGCGTTCTGGGTCGAGGGTCTCGATCTCGGCGACGCCCTTGTCCTGGACGATCTGCTGGCCCGCGCGGACCTCGACCCCCCGAAGCTCGCGGGCCTGCGAGAGAGCGACGCGGTCAAGCAGGGCCTGCGCGCCAACACGGACGAGGCCGTCGCGCGCGGCGCCTTCGGCGCCCCGACGATCTTCCTGGGCGACGAAATGTTCTTCGGCGCCGACCACCTCTTCTTCCTCGAGCGTGCGCTCGCGAGCGGCTGACGACGCGGGGCGCGCGGGCACCCCCCCCCGCCCGGACCCCGGTGCCATCACCCGTTGGCTCCGGGGCGGCTCGGGGCCGCGGGTCGCCCGGCTCTTCCACACCCTGCTCGGGCTGTGTGCCCTGGACGCCTGGATCTCCCTGGGCGTCCAGATCGACGTGCTGATCGGGAGCCACGGGCTGCTGCCCCTCGCCCCCCTGGTCCAGCGCCTCGAGGCCCTGGACCGGAGGGTGTGGACCGACTTCCCGAGCTTCCTGCTGCTCGATCCGAGCGATGCCATGCTGCACGCGGGGATCGCGGTCGGCGCCGTGCTGGCGCTCCTGGCCACGCTCGGCGTCTGGCCCCGGCTCTGCTTCGCGCTCTCGGCGCCCCTCTACCTGGGCTACACGGTGGCGGGACGCGACTTCCTGTCTTTCCAGTGGGACAACCTGCTCGTCGAGTGCTTCGTGCTCGCCGCCTTCCTGCCGCGGCGGCGCGCCGCTCCCGGCTGCCACTGGATGCTGCGACTGCTGCTCTTCAAGCTCTACTTCGAGTCGGGTCTGGCCAAGGCCCAGTCGGCCCTGGGCGACTGGTGGGACGGCAGTGCGATGCGCTTCTACTACGAGACGGCGCCGCTGCCCGCCTGGCCGGCCTGGTACGCCCACCAGCTGCCCCCGGCCTGGCATCGGCTCGAGAGCTGGGGCGCCCTCTGCCTCGAGCTCTTCGGCGCCTGGCTCATCCTGGGTCCCCGCCCCGCCCGTCTCGCCGCGCTCGCGGCCTTCACGGCCTTTCAGCTCCTGAACCTCGGTACGGCGAACTACGGGTTCTTCGTCTACCTGGCCCTGGCCCTCCACGTCTTCCTGCTGGACGACGCCGACCTCTCGCGGCTGGGCTCACGGGGGGTGCCGCGATGGCCGGCACACCCGGCCATCCTCCAGCGCGCCGCGGCCATTCTGCGCTCGCTGCGAGCCCCCGAACGCATGCGTCCGCTCGTCCGTTGGACGTGCGCCTCGCTGGCCGCGCTCTGGATCGGCGCCTCGCTGGTCACGGCGATCGTCCACTTCGGTCCGAACGGCGCCCTCGTCGACCGCGGCGGCGCGCTGGCTCGCCAGCTACCAGGTCTTCCGCGTGGCGAACGCCTACCACCTCTTCGGCTCCATCACCCGGGAGCGCATCGAGCCCGAGATCCAGACCTTCGACGGAACGCGCTGGCAGGCCCATGCGTTCCGCTACAAGCCGGGACCGACCGGGGAGGCGCCGCGCTTCGTCGCGCCCCACCAGCCCCGGGTCGACTTCCTGCTCTGGTTCCACGGCCTGCGCTACCGCGGGGGCCTGCCCGACTACCTCCTGACCCTGCTCGAGCGGCTCTGCGTGGAGCCCGCGACGGTGGCCCCCCTGTTTCCGGCGCCCCTCGACCCCCGACCCGTGGCCGTCCGCGTGGCCTACTGGGAGTACCACTTCACCACACCGGAGGAGCGGGCCGAGACCGGGGACTGGTGGCGCCGGCGCCTCGTCGGCACCACCGAGGCACTCGACTGCCGTGCCCTGCGCGACCCGTCGTCCCCGTGAGCCGCGTCGCGGGAGCCCCCGCGGCGGGCGGCCGGCACGAGGAGCGGAAGCCGACCGTCGCCTTCGCTACGGTCCCACCTCGTGAGCTATCTCGACCTCGAACGATTCGCGGCCCTCGATCCCATCGCGTACCAGACGCGCGATCCGTACCCGTTCGTGAATCCCGAGGGCCTGCTCCACGAGGAGGCGTTCCGCAAGCTCGTCGAGAATCTGCCCCCGATGGACCTCTTCGAGCAGGTGCACGGCAAGAAGCGGGCCCATGGCCAGAAGCCCCACGACCGCTACGCGCTCGAGTACGAGGACGGCCTGCCCCTGCCCGCTCCCTGGCAGGAGTTCATCGACGAGCTGCGCGACGGGCCCCTACGTCGACCTGCTCTGTCGGCTCGTGGGCGTGCCGGCTCTCGAGCTCCGCTTCCACTGGCACTGGGCCACCAACGGCAACTCGGTCTCGCCCCACTGCGACGCCAAGCGGAAGCTGGGCTCGCACATCTTCTACCTGAACACGGAAGAGGACTGGGACGCGAGCTGGGGCGGCGAGACGATCGTGCTCGACGACGGCGGACGTTTCTCGCGCAACTCGGCTCCGGAGTTCGACGACTTCGACCGCGAGATCCACGCGGAAGCCATGGGCAACCGCAGCTTCATCTTCACGCGCCGGGGCGACTCCTGGCACGGCGTGAAGGAGATCCACTGTCCGGAGGGCCGCTACCGCAAGGTCTTCATCGTGGTGCTGAACAAGCCCACGCTGGGGCGCCGGTTGCTGACCGGTCTCACCGGCCGCCCTCGAACGGCTGCGCCAGCCTGATCCGTCGCGCTCGCGCGGGGCTATCGCGTCCGGAGATCCGCAACCAGGGGCGACGGGCGATTCACCGCCGTCACCCACAGCTGATGGATGGCCCGCGTCGCGCCCACGTGCAGCAGACGCCGGGCCGCCGCGCTATCCGGATAGCTGTGGGCGTCCACGTCGAGCAGCACCACGTAGTCGAACTCGAGGCCCTTGACCTGGGCGACGTCGGTCACCTCGATTCCCGCCGTGAACGTGAAGTCCTGGTCGGCCACGCGCCGCAGCCGGGGCAGATCGCTCCGAACGAGGCCCTGGTAGTAGGCGTCCGCGATCTCCGGTGTGGGCGCCAGCAACGCCACCGACGCCAGGCGCTCGTGCTCGGCGAGGTCCCGTAGCACGTCGGCCAGGAAGACCACGCACGCGCCGGCGTCGGCGAACGTGAAGAGCTCCACCGGCGGACCCTGGCGGGTGGTCTGCGGGGGCTCGTCCTCCTCGCTGAGGTCGCCCAGGACCGAGTGCGCGAAGCGCACGATCTCCTCCGACGACCGATAGGAGACCTTGAGGGTCTCCACCTCGGTGCCCTTCACGCCCAGGTGGCCGAAGAACTCCTGCCAGGACGTGAAGCCGCTGTGCTGCATCACGTGCTGCTGGGTGTCGCCGGCCAGGGTGATCCCGGCACCGGGCTCCATGCAGTCGAGCAGCACCTGCACCTCGAGGGGCGAGAAGTCCTGGACCTCGTCGATCACCACGTGGCGGAAGCGCAGCGGGCGCCGGCCCCGGTCCTGAAGCGGGCCCACGCGCAGCTGCCAGGCTCGCAGCAGCAGGGCGTCGTCTTCCGAGTCGAGCTCGAAGGGCACGTGGGAGTCGCCGGCGAGAGCCGCGAAGAGCTCGTCGACGCGGCGACGGTTGTAGTCGACGAACCGGTCGAGCTCCTGCTCGGAGAAGGCGCCGGGCGCCTTCTCGGCGCTCACCGATTCCAACAGCGGGCGCTGGGTGAGCACGCTGGCCCAGTCGTCGAGGGCCTGCTCGGCCGTGGCCGGCCCGGGAACACGCTCGACCTGCTGGGTCAGGGCCGTCGACAGGAACGGGTGCAGCTTCATCCGGACGACCAGGCCGGGCGTGTCCTCGCGCTGACGGACCGGAAGCTTCGGGAAGTGACGCCGGCGCTCCTCGGCGGCCCACTCGCGATAGGTCACGATGCGGACGTTCTCGAGCCCCAGAGAGGGAAGCACGTGGGCGACGTAGTTGCGGAGCGCGGGCGAGAAGACGATGACCAGGGTGTGCTCGCTGTCCATCGAGGCGTCGTCGTAGGCCAGGTACGCGATGCGGTGCAGCGCGACGGTCGTCTTGCCCGAGCCCGCGGTCCCGCGGATCACGAGGAAGCCCTCGGAAGGCCGCGTGATGAGGTCGAACTGCTCGGGATCGATCAGCCCCGTGATCTCGGGGAGACGCTTGTCGACCCGGTGAGGCAGGCCGTGGTGATCGCTTCCGAGACGCCGGGCGTGGCCCTCGCCGGCGCTCCAGGCCCGCAGCGCGGCCGACTCGCCCCCCGAGAGTCGTGCGGGCGTGCTCTGCTCGCGCCGCCATCCCCCCGGCGCCGCGGGATCCGCGTGGAAGTCACCCTCGGGCGCCTGCACGCGGTCGAGGACGCCGTTCCGGATGCGCACCATGCGGCGCACCACTACCTCGCCCACGCGATCGCGGCCGGCGATCTCCTCGTCGTACTCCTCGCCCTGGCGGTAGCTGTAGAAGATCCGACTGATCGGCGCGTCCCGCCAATCGACGATGCGCACGCCCCGCTCGATGCAGGTGGCCTTGCCGAGGCACAGGTCGCGCTCCTGTCCGTCTTCCCGGAGTCGCAGGTGCGCGAAGTACGGCGAGCCCGGATCCACCTTGGGAACCACCGCCGCATTCCGCAGCTGGCGCAGGATCGAGCTCTGGTGGTGCCACTGCTCGGTGAGCGCCGACAGGTCTTTGTGCTCGTCGCCCGAGAGCATCACGGCGCGTAGCCGCTCGAGCTCCTGGACGATCGGCTGCTCGGAGGCGGTGCGCGGCTCGGGCAGCTGCAGCAGGCGAGCGGACACCCGCTCGAGCAGGCCGACCTCGTCCGCGACGACCGGATCGAGCGGCGAACCTCCCTCGGTATCCGACAAGCCCACCCCCCACCCGCCCGGAACCCGGCGGGTTCGAAAGATTACCACCCCGGCACGAAAGGGCCGAGCTGCGGTCGCGGGCAGGGACAGGGGCGGAGTCGGGCTTCGAGGGCGGCGAAAACGGGCTTCGAGGGCGGCGAAAACGGGCTTCGAGGGCGGCGAAAACGGGCTTCGAGGGCGGCGAAGCTCCGATCAGGCCTCCTCGCTACCGGGCATGGGCGACAGCAGGGTCGGCATCTGGTCGGGGATCGGGCCCAGCGCGACCGCGATCTTCGAGAAGCCCATACACAGGGCCAGGGTGGCCGTGAGCTCGACGATCTGCGCCGGGTCGAAGTGCTTCTCCAGCTCGGCGGCCTCGACCGGCGCCTCGCCGGGCTCGGGGAGACCTCCCGGCAGCCCCAGGAACAGGTCCGCCCAGGCGAGCACCGCCTTCTGGGCGGACGAGAGCGCGCTCTCCGCATGGCCGTCGCGGATCTGCTCGACCTCGTCCTCGGGCACCAGGGCCTGCTCGGCCACCGCGAAGCGGAGATTCCGGCAGATGTTGCAGCCGGTCACCCGCGCGTTGCGCAGGCGGGCCAGCTCCTTCAGCGCGGGATCGACGACGCCTCGGCTCCACAGCTGGGCATACGTCGCCTGGAAGGCGGCGAGGGTCTCCGGCTGGTGACCGAGGGCGCTTCGCGCCACGAGATCCGGCGAATCCGTCTCGGGAAGCGGGATGCGGGCCTGGGTCATGCCACGCTCCGGGCGCCGACCCGCGGCGCGGGCACGATCACGGGCTCGCCGACCTCGGCCTCCGCCGCGTCCCCCAGCAGCAGCCGGAAGCGCATGAAGCCGTCGAAGAGCGCGAGCGCCTCGGTCAGGGCCACGGTCGCCCGGGTACCGAGCGCGCGCCGCACGGCGATCGCGTCGTCGTCGGAGATGGCATGGGGGTCGAGCACGAAGAGCTCGGTGAAGCGGAGACAGGCGCGCTCGCGCTCGTCGAAGCCTTCTGCCCGCTGCCACCCGTCGAGGGCCCGGGCCTTGCGCTCGTCGAATCCCGCGTCGATCGCCTCCTGGTAGCGGATCCTCCGCTCGGACGCGCAGCCGAGCAGCTCGGCGACGTACAGCCGGCACAGCTCGAGGATCACCGGGTCGACCAGATGACGCTGCCAGAAGAGTGCCTGGAAGTCGATGTAGCGCCGATAGAGGTCGGGACACAGACCGAACGCCCGATCGAACGCGGTGTCGCCCGGAGCGGTCTGCGAGAGCCAGGTCAAGGCAGCCCCCTTCCCCCTCGACGACTGTCCTCGACAGGCGGTTGCGGGCGGACTCGCGCGGGTCGCAGGCGCTCCAGCTCGAGCGTCAGAAAGGGTCGCACCCGCCCGTTCTCGCCGTCGATGGCGACGTAGTAGCCGAGCGGCTCGCCGTCCTCGCTCACGGGCACCCGGGCGGGGGGCGCCGCGACCGTCCCGCGACAGCCCGTGTAGTCGCTGTCCCCGGTGACGATCCGAACGCGATCGCCCACCGCGAAGCGCGAGCGGGAGCCCGCCTGCGTCACGGCGCCACCGCCATGGCGGCGGGCTGGCCGCTGAAGGTGTCGTCCTCGGGCTGCACGTACACCGCCCACGGTGACACGGGGGCAAAGCGCGCGTCGATGGTCACGGGGGTGAGCGGAAGCACCCAGGCCAGCCAGGCCGGATGCTCGCCCAGAGGGTTGCGGGCGTCGACGAGCAGGTCTCCGCTTCGGAAGACGTTCCAGTCCTCGGGGATGTCCGTGTCGAACGGAAAGAGCGCCAGACCCGGAAGCACCTCCACGGCGCCGACGGCCACGCGGAGCACCCCCTGCCCGACCTGCAGCATGGTGAGCCCCAGCCAGCCCGGGAGCGCGTAGAGCCCCTGCACGACCGCATTGTCGGAGACCGCGTCCAGGTTGCGCGCGGTGGCGACGCCACCCGTGACGGGCGATGCCACCACGTCGACCGCGCCGAAGGTCATGTCCTCGAGGGCGAGCCGGAGCGAGTCCGGCGAAGCCTGGATCGGCCCGGCAAGCTGCATCGAGCCGATCGCCAGGATGCCCGCGACGAGGAGTCGGCGCGCAGCTCGCGGGACTCGGGGAGAGAGGTGCTGGACGTCGCGCAATGCCGGTCCTCCAGGGCGTCTCGGGGCAGGCAGCTTACCCCACAAGCCCGCGGGGGGGCCATCCCCGTGCGTGGTCGCGGACGAACCCCGGGCTACCGTTGCCCGACGCCCGAGCATCCCGCCGATGGGGTGCTCCACCGGGGAGGCGGAGCACCGCAGGCACGTCGCGGAGCGCCGCGGGCGGACGCCACAGCCGGGAGGTCGCCGTTGCCGAAGCGCCGAGAGCTCGTCGCCATGAGCGACGAGGAGATGTGGAAGTTCATCGAGACCCAGAAGAGCGTGCAGGTGGCCACGCTGAACAAGGACGGCTCGCCGCATCTCACCACGCTGTGGTTCGCGATCGTCGACGGACGCATCGTGCTCGAGACCTTCACGAAGTCGCAGAAGGTGGTGAACCTCACGCGCGACCCCCGCATCGCCCTGCTGTTCGAGGACGGCGACGTCTACAACGAGCTCCGGGGCGTGTCGATCAACGCCACCGCCCGGCTGGTACGCGGCGTCGAGGAGGTCCACCAGCTGCACATGGCCGTGCTGCGCCGCAATACGCCCGAGATTGCCGAAGACGTGCTCGACAAGGTGTCCGCCGGAATGGCTCCCAAGAAGACCGCCATCCTGGTGGCGCCCGAGAAGGTGATGAGCTGGGATCACACCAAGCTCGGCGGGATCTACTGAAGGCGATGAGCCCAGCCCGTGGCCACCGTCGATCTCCTGCTCGCCGCCCTCGCTGATGCGGCCCGCCACAACGAGAAGGACGAGTTCGACCGGCTCGAGCGGGAGCTGCTCGCCCACTTCGAGGGCGGCTTCGAGGGGATGCCGCCCGAGCTGTACCAGCGCTACCTCGACGTGGACCGCCACTGGCCGATCGCCGTCGACTCCGCCGCCCGGGGCCCGAGGCCGCGACGCACCCTCCAGGTGCGCATCCCGGCCGCGGACGACGCCTGGCTGAAGGACCTGGCGATCGCGACGGATCGCAGTCTGTCCGCCGTGCTCACCGAATGCCTGGGCATCGTCCGGCACGACGCGGCGCTCGAGCGCTCTGTCCGCGAACGACTCGAGCGCGGGCGCGTCCGTGACGAGGGCGGCGACGAGCACTGACCTCGGCCCCGGGCCGAGCCGACGCGTCGATCCGGACGGCAGCCGCGGTCGCGCCCTGTCCCGCGTGGCGGATCGGGGCTAGCCTGCCGGCTGCACGAGACTCTTTCGGGGGGGAGAGGCATGCGGCACTGCGCGATCCTTGCGCTCGCGTCGTTGGCGGTCGCCTGGAGCGCGGCTCCGGCTCTGGCCGTCAGCGAGCAGGAGCCCAACGACACCATCGGTACGGCCAACGTCGTCCAGGGCGAGGCGCAGGTCAGCGGCGTGCGCAGCGGGTCGGGCGGCTTCAGCAGCGACGTGGACTTCTTCGTCTTCACCGGTCTCGAGCCCGGGCAGACCTACGACGCTCTCCTCGACTTGACATCGCTCGGTCTCGGCTGGTTCGCCAGCGATGGCACCCTGCTGGACAGCATCGCGTTCGAGGGCTTCCTGGAGCTCCAGGAGCTGGTGGCGGACGACAACGGCGAGATCGTGCTCGCCGTGTGCGGTCACGTGCAGGGTCAGAGCGTGTTCGACTGCTCGCCGGGGGCCCTTGGGGCGGGGGAGTACACGCTCCAGCTTCCGGAGCCCCAGGCCTCCGCGCTGGCGCTCACGGCGCTCGCCACGCTCTCGCTGCTCGCCCGCCGCCGCGCGATCCGGGCTTCGGCCTCCGCGTAGACCCGGGCTTCGGCCTCCGAGCCGATTCGGGCTCGAGCCTCGGGATCGGCCCGACCGCGCCCCCTGTGCGATGCTCCGGCGATGGGCCGTCTGCTGCTGCTCTTCATCGCGCTCCCCGCGATCGAGCTGGCGCTCCTCATCGAGATCGGGCGCCGCATCGGAACCTTCGAGACCCTCGCCCTGATCGTCGTCACCGGCGTGATCGGGGCGTCCCTGGCCCGGCACCAGGGCCTGCAGGCGTTCTCTCGCGTCCAGGAGCAGCTGGGCCGGGGCGAGATGCCCGCCGACTCCCTGATCGACGGGCTGCTGATCCTGGTGGCTTCGGCCCTGCTCGTCACGCCGGGTGTCGTGACCGACGCCTTCGGCTTCCTGTGTCTCGTCCCGGCGTTCCGCCGGGTCGTCAAGCGCGAGCTGGTGCGTCGCTTCGAGCGGGCCGTGCGGGAGAATCGCGTCCACGTGGACGTGCACCACTCGGTCCGCTTCGACCCCGGGGTGTCGCCCGGCGAGCCCGACCGGCGACACCCCCACCGGATCATCGACGTCACGCCCCCTCGCGACGGGCAGTGAGGACCTGCAATGGGACGAAAGACGACCGCGCACACCGGAGGCGTTCCCTTCGAGAAGGGGCTGCACGAGATCGGACGGGACGTCCACGCCTGGCTCCAGCCCGACGGATCCTGGGGCTTCAGCAACGCCGGTCTCGTGACCGACGGCGAGGCGTCGCTGCTCGTCGACACCCTCTTCGACCTGCGGCTCACCGCCGAGATGCTGGACGCCATGCGCCGGGCGGCGCCTGCGGCCCGCGCCATCGACACTCTCGTGAACACCCACGCGAACGGCGACCACTGCTACGGCAACCAGCTGGTCGCCGGGGCCACCATCGTCACCTCCGCGGCCACCGCTCTGGAGATCGCCGAGGTGGCGCCGGCCATGATGGCGGCGCTGCTCGACAACGCCGACCAGCTCGGTCCGGCGGGTGCCTTCTTCCGGCACTGCTTCGGAGCCTTCGACTTCACCGGGATCCAGGTCCCGCCCGTCTCGCGCACCTTCTCGGGCGAGCTCGAGCTCCGCGTCGGAGATCGGCGCGTCGATCTCGTCGAGGTGGGCCCCGCCCACACCCGAGGCGACGTCATCGTGCACGTGCCGGACGCCGGGGTGGTCTTCACGGGCGACATCCTGTTCATCGAGGGCACCCCCATCATGTGGGAGGGACCCGTCGGCAACTGGATCGCCGCCTGCGACCGGATCGACGCCCTCGGTGCGACCGTCGTGGTGCCGGGCCACGGTCCCGTGACCGACGCCTCGGGCGTCCGCGCCGTCCGCGACTACCTCGTCTACGTTCGCGACGAGGCGCGCCAGCGCTTCGACGCCGGGCTGTCCGCCACCGAGGCAGCCCGGGACATCGATCTCGGCGCCTTCGCGTCGTGGAGCGACCCGGAACGGATCGTGGTGAACGTCCACAGCCTCTACCGTGAGTTCGGCGCCACGGGGGAGCGACCGGGTCCCGTCGAGCTGTTCGGGCTGATGGCCGAGCTGGCCGCGAGGTAGCCCCGCGGCTGGCCCCGCGTGGGCCCTGGGCGGCCCCAGCATCAAGCGCAGCCCCCGTCCGGCCGATGGGCGCGGCGATGTCCTTCTACATGCTGCTGCCCCTCGTCGCCTGCGTCGTGTCGGCGATGCTCGCCACCGCGATCCTGGCGCGGGACTCCACGAGCGGAGCGAGCCGGCTCTCGGCGACCGTGCTCTACGGCGGCGCCTTCTGGGCCTTCTGCGAGGTGCTCTGGGCCAACGCCAGCGACCCCACCGTGGCCCTGTGGCTCGTCAAGCTCTCGGCCCTCGGCTGGGTGATGCTGGGCCCCCTGGCGCTCCACCTGGTCATCGAGGTGACCGGCGAGCCGGCCCACGAGATCCGACGCATCCTGCCCAGGCTCTACCTCGCATCGGCCGCGTTCCTGCTGCTCGACTGGACCACGGACCTCGTCCACGCAGGCGTCGTCGAGACGCCCTGGGGCTTCAGCTACACGCTCGGCCCCGCCTACCCCGTCTTCTGGCTGTTCACGGTGGTCGCCATGGTGTGGGGGCTCGCGCTGGGCGCCCGGGCCTACCGGCGCCTTCCCTCCCGGGCCGAGCGCAAGCAGGCCTGCTGGGTGGGCGCGGGCATCCTCGCGCCGCTGCTGATCGCCTCGGTGAGCGACGGTGTCCTGCCCTTCCTGGGCGATCCACACGATCCGCCTCGGCACGTCGACCTTCATCGTGCTCGGGGCGACCATCGCCTGGAGCCTGTATCGCTACGGCTACGCGCTGCTGGTGCCCGCCGCGTACGCGGCAGAGATCGTGCACACCATGCACGAAGGGCTCGTGATGCTGCGCCTGGACGGACGCATCCGAACCAGCAACGAGGCCATGGCACGCCTCGCGGGCTGCTCGCGTCGAGCCCTCTGCGGGGCGAGCTTCCAGGACCTGTTCAGCTGCGACCTCCACAAGGCCCTCGAGACCGAGGGCGGGCTGGAGTGCGAGATCCGACCCCTCGCGGGCGCGAGCTTCCCCGTCTCCATCTCGACCTCGATCCTGCGGAACCGGCAGGGCGAGGCGGCGGGCGCCGCGGTGGTCGTGCGCGACGAGCGCGAGCTCGTGAACCTGCGAAAACGCCTGCTCCTCTCCGGCCGCATGGCCGCGGTCGGCCAGCTCGCGGCCGGAATCGCCCACGAGATCAACAACCCGGTCGCCTACGTGCGGGCGAATCTCGTGATGCTCCGCCAGCACTGGGACGCGTTCCGGGAGCTGGCATCCGACGCCTTGTCCCTCGGCGGGCGAAGCGGGCCGCCGGGCGAGACGAAGTCCGATGGCCGCGCGAAGCTCGCCGCCGGAGTCGACGCCCTCTACACCGAGGGACAGGAGCTGATCGACGAGTCCCTCGAAGGGGTCGCCCGGACGGCGGCGATCGTGCGCGGCATCCGGGAGTTCTCGCACGCCGGGAGCGCGGTGCGGGAGCCGCTCGACCTGAACGAGATCGTCTCCGCCGCGCACCGCATGGCGGCCCCCCGTCTCTCGGCCGGGATCGACGTCGAGCTCGACTATGGCGACCTGCCGCCGTTCCTCGGCTCGGCGCGGGAGGTACAGCAGGTGGTCCTGAACCTGCTCATCAACGCTGCCGACGCCGTCGGCGAGAGCGGTCTCATCCGGATCTCAACGCGGAAGGAGGGCGACTTCGTCCGCCTCGCCGTGAGCGACGACGGAAGCGGAATCGAGCAGGCGGACCTCGAACGCATCTTCGATCCCTTCTACACGACCAAGAGCGTCGGAGAAGGAACCGGGCTGGGCCTCTCCATCTCCTACGAGATCGTCAAGCGTCACGGGGGCGAGATCACCGTCGACTCGACCCCCGGCATCGGGACGATCTTCCGGGTGCGTCTGCCCATCGAGAGGGCCTCCGCCTAACGGGAGACCGCTCACCCCGGGGAGCGCCCCCGCTTCCGAGGGGATGCGCTCGCCCGGCAGCGGGTACAATGCGTGGCGCGCACTCGACGGGCGCGCACCACCGATGACCCCGACTCCCGACGGCAACGGCATCTTCTGGCGGCTCTTCCCCGACGTGCGCCCGCGCGAGCGCGAGCGCTTCCGCTTCTTCGCCGCCCTCGCCACCCTCATCACCCTGGCGCAGACCGTGGGGCTCGCGGGCAGCGACGCCCTCTTCCTAGCCGGACTCGGCCCGCAGGCGCTCCCGGCCGCGTTCATCCTGGCCTCGGTCGTGTCGGTGACGGGCTCCCTCGCCTACGCCTTCGCGGTGGGCAAGGTGCGCAACGACGCCCTCTACGTCGCCGTCCTCTGCGGCGCGGCCCTCCTGCTGCTCGGGGGTGTCTACTTCGCACTCGCGGGAGCGCGCTGGGTGCTCCTGGCCTTCTTCTGCGGCGCCTACCTCACCCAGGCCGTGATCCTCTACCTGCACTACTGGACGTTCGCCGCGGACTACTTCGACACGCTGTCGAGCAAGCGCGTATTCCCCTACCTGGTCATGAACGGCAGCCTGGGCGGCATCATCGGCGGCAGCCTGGGCGTGCTGCTCTCCCGGGTGGCACCCACCGAGAGCCTCATCGTCATGTGGGCGCTCTTCCTGCTGCTGGCCGCCGGGCTGGTGCAGCGCTCGCGGCGCAACCTCAAACGCTGGTTCCCGGTGGGCAGCGAGGCCGACGAGAGCTCCGCGGAGGGAATGCGGGCCGCGCTCCGGTTCGTCGGGCGTTCACCCCTGGCACGGTGGCTCACCCTCTCGGTCATCGGCATGGTGCTCGCGCTCCTGCTGATGCAGTTCCTGGAGATGGAGATCTTCACCAACGCATTCCGGAGCCCGGAAGCCCTGGCCTCCTTCTTCGGCGTCTACCTCGCCGTCACCAACGGCATCGAGATCGTGGTGGCCCGGGTGGTGACCCCGGCCCTGCTGCGCCGTCTCGGGATCGCCCAGGCGAATCTCGTGCATCCCCTGCTGACCCTGCTGACCTTCGGCGCCCTGGCCGTCGATCCCCGTCTCGTCGTAGGCGTCCTCGCTCGCGCGAACCGCGAGCTGCTGGACAACTCGCTGGCGAGCACCGTCCGCTCGCTCGCGTACAACGCCCTGCCCTTCCGCTTTCGCGGCCGCATGCGAGCCTTCCTGGAGGGCATGGTCTACTACGCGTCGATGTCCGTGGCGGGCCTCGCCCTGCTCCTCATCGACGGCCGACTCGACCACCGCGCCCTGTGCGCGGTGGGCATCGCGGCGGCCGGCCTCTACCTCTTCGCGAACCTGCGCGTGCGGCGGGAGTACCTGCGGAGCCTCGTCGCCGAGCTGCGCAGCGGCCGCCTGGATCTCGACGCCGTCGGGGCCGACCTCGGCGAGATCGAGATCGCCCGGCTCGGCGCGCAGTGGCAGACCTCGTTGGCGGAGGAGGCCGACCCGCCCCGGGGATGGCTCGATCTCCCGCCGCTCTTCGCCCGGCACGGCGTGGTCGAGCCGTTGCTGCGCAACGCCGCGCACCCGAACGCCGGCGTCCGGGTGGCCTGCATCGAGGCCCTCGCCGGCGCCTCCGACCCGGGACTGGCCCAGCTGCTCGTCGGCGCCCTCGAAGATCCCGAGGCCTCGGTCCGGCTCGCCGCCGCCCGGGCGGCGGGCGCGCTGGCTTCGCTTCCCGATGCCCTGGTGGCCGGACTGCGGGGGCGCCTCGACGATCGCGACGCCCGGGTGCGTGCGGAGGCCGCCGTGCACCTGTCCGGCGAAGGCCTGGACGTCCTGCAGCGCATGATCGGCCAGGACGACCCGAACGCGGCGATCGAAGCGCTGCGGCGCCTTCCCCGGGAGCTGCTCGACGAGGCGCAGGACCGACTCGACGACGCCGACCCCGCCGTGCGCGCTGCGGCCCTCGACACCGTGACGCGCCTCGACGCCGCCGACGCGCTCTCCGCCGACCGGCTGGAGCGCGACCTCGCACATCCGGACGCGCGGGTTCGCAGGGCGGCGCTGCGGGCGCTCCGGGGGCGAAAAGACGAGCACAGCGCGGGCCTCCTCGCCCGCTCCCTCGACGACGTGGACCGCGGCGTGCGCGCGGAGGCAGCCGCCGGCCTGGCGGCCATGGGCGAGGTCGGCGTCCGCGCCGCCCAGGGATCGGTGGACAGCCTCCGGCGTTGGACCGCGGACGCCGCCCTGCTCGCGGTGGCCCGCGCGCGAACCGAGGGCTCGCGCCCGATCCTCGAGCGCGTCTTCCGCGAGCGGGTCCACGAGGCCTGGGAGTGCCTCGCCGGCCTGCAGCTGGTGCCCGACGAGGGAGACCTCGCCCGACGCTTCCTGCGCACGGCTCTCCAGAATGCGCGCGACCGCAGCACCTGGATGGCCTTCCGCACGCTCGAGCTGCTCGAGGATCCGATCGTCGTCCGCAGCGTGCGCAAAGCGCTGGGCTACGCGTCCGTACGGCGGCGCTCCGACGCGCTCGAAGTGCTGAGCAACCTCGGCGACCGGAACTCCGCCCAGCAGCTGGCGCTGCTGCTCGAGGACGGACCCGTCGTGGACAAGCTACCCGCTCTCTCGAACACCGTCCGCATTCCGCGCGTGCTGAACGACGTCCTGAGCCGCGCCGGGGAATCCCCGGACCGCTGGCTCAAGCTCGCCGTGACAGGCAACCCGTCGCTCCCCAACGGCGAATCCCCACCGGAGGTCCACACCATGGAGACGATGCTGGCGCTCCGACGCGTCCCGCTCTTCGCGCACCTCTCCCTCGAGCAGCTCGAGGCCATCGGACGCTTCATGAACGAGGCCCAGTACCTGGCGGGCGAGGTGGTGGTGCGCGAGGGAGAGCCCGGAGAAGAGCTCTACGTGATGCTCGAAGGAGAGGCGGTAGCCGTGAAGAACCACGGTACGCCCGATGCGATCGAGCTCACCACCATGAGCCCGAGCGGCGTGGGGTACTTCGGCGAGATCGCGATCTTCGACAGCGCGCCCCGGAGCGCCACGGTCGTGGTCACCCGGGACGCCCGGCTGCTCACCCTCGACGGGACGCGCTTCATGGACCTGATCCTCCAGTCTCCGGAGATCTCGTTCGAGATCTTCAAGGTGCTGACCCAGCGCCTCCGGCGCGCCGAGGAGCGCGTGCGCGCCCAGGAAGACCAAGCAAGAGATTGGTCGAGGAAACCCGGGTAAGCGCCCGGATCCCCGACGCAATTTCCGCCGGCGAACGCCAGGCGCTCGGCGTGCTCTCGTCGGCGGCGTCAGCGCTTGCGGATCAGCCCTTCCTGGGTGACCGAGGCCACCAGCCGGCCGCTGCGGTCGAAGACGCTGCCCCGGGCGAAGCCCCGGGAGTTCGAAGCCGACGGCGAATCCGAGGCATAGAGCAGCCAGTCGTCCGCCCGGAACGCACGATGGAACCACATGGCGTGGTCGAGGCTCGCGATCTGCATGGCATCGTCGAAGTACGTGATGGCGTGCGGCAGCGTGACGGCGTCGAGCAGCGACAGGTCCGACGCGTAGGCGAGCACCACCGCGTGGAGCCCGGGATCGTCCGGGAGCCGCGCGCTTGCCCGCAGCCACACCCGCTGGCGCGGCTCCTGGGGCTCCGGGGCGAACCAGTTGATCGGGTCCGCGTAGCGCTGCTCGATGGCCCGCTCGGTCTCGGACATCCAGCCTGCCTGCTCGTCGATCCCCGGCGGCGCCGAGTGCCGGAAGCGTTCGAAGAGCTGCGCGTCGTCGGGAAGCGCCTCGGGCGGCGGCGACTCGGGCATGGACATCTGGTGCTCGAAGCCCGGCTCCTCCACCTGGAACGACGCCGACATGTTGAGGATCGCCTTGCCGTGCTGGATGGCGACGATGCGCCGGGTGGTGAAGCTGCGCCCGTCCCGGATGCGATCCACCTGGTAGAGGATGGGCGCCGACGGGTCTCCCGGTCGCAGGAAGTAGGCGTGGAAGCTGTGAGGGGTGCGGTCCGCCTCGACGGTGCGACGCGCGGCCTCGAGGGCCTGGGCCAGCACCTGACCGCCGAACACCCGCTGGCGATCCTCGTCGGGGCTGCGGCCGCGGAAGAGGTTGACCTCGAGGGCCTCGAGGTCGAGGAGCGTCAGGAGTCCGTCGAGGGTCGTCACCAGATCTCGCGAGCGGGGCCGGAATGCCGGCGGGCGCGGGCAGGGGTAGCACGCCCGCCCGGCCCGGGCATATCCTCGCGCCCCCGAAGCGATGCTCTTCCAATCGACTCTCTTCCTGTTCGTCTTCCTGCCGATCGTGCTCGGCGGGTTCCTGGCGATCCAGCGGGTCGGTCGCGTCCGCGTCGCGGTGGCCTGGCTGGTGACGGCCTCGGCGCTCTTCTACGCCCAGGCCCAGCCCCATTTCCTGGCGGTCTTCGCCGGCTCGATCGCGGCGAACTTCGCCGTCGGCCTGCGCATCCAGGACGCGGGCAGCGAGCGAGCGCGTCGCTTCTGGCTCTGGCTCGGCGTCGTCGCGAACCTCGCCGGGCTCGCCTGGTTCAAGTACGCCCACTTCGCCCTCGAGACCCTCGACCAGCTGCTGGCCCTCGCGGGAGCGGCGGGCGGGCTCGCTCCGGGGCTCGAGCGCGTCGGGCTGCCGCTGGCGATCTCCTTCTTCACGTTCCAGCAGATCGCCTACCTGGTGGACACCGCGGAAGGGAGCGTCCGCGAGCGAAGCTTCCTCGACTATGCGCTCTTCGTCGGATTCTTTCCGAAGCAGGTCGCCGGCCCGATCGTCCATCACCGCGAGATGATGGGCCAGGTCGCGGCGCTGGCGGCGCGGCGGCCGCGCGCGCTCGACGTCGCCGCCGGCGGGACCCTCTTCGTGATGGGTCTCTTCAAGAAGGTGGTGCTCGCCGACGCCGTGGCGGGCCGCGCGGGCGCCCTCTTCGACCTGGCCCATGCCGGCGTCCCCCTCACGTTCGGGGAGGCCTGGACGGCCGCCCTGGGATTCACGTTCCAGGTGTACTTCGACTTCTCGGGGTACTCGGACATGGCGCTCGGACTGTCCCGCTGCTTCGGGATCACGCTGCCCCTCAACTTCCACTCCCCCTACAAGGCGGCCGACATCAACGAGTTCTGGCGCCGCTGGCACATCACGCTCACCCGCTGGCTGCGGCTCTTCCTCTTCTTTCCGATCAGCCGCGGCATCATGCGCCGGGGCGGACCGCGCTGGGACGCGACGGCGGTGGTCGTCGGCCAGCTCGTCACCATGCTGCTGTGCGGGCTCTGGCACGGCGCCGGGTGGACCTTCGTCCTGTGGGGCGGCCTGCACGGCGTGCTGCTCGTGCTGCACGACGGCTGGGTCGCTCTCAAGAGGCGTCTGGGGCTGGCGGGGCGCCTGCCGGCGCCCCTCGCCCATGGGCTGGGTCGCAGCCTGCTGCTGGCCACCCTGGCGGCGACCTTCGTGGTCTTCCGGGCCGGCGACCTCGGCGTCGCCGGCGCCATCCTCGGAGCCATGGGCGATCTCCCGGGCGCCTTCTCGAGCGAGGCGACCCAGCGCTTCGCGGGGACCGTCGGATGGCCCGGCCTCGCCGCCGGCGCCCTGCTGCTCGCCGTCGTCTGGGGAGCGCCCAACACCCAGGAGATCCTGGCCGACTACGACCCCGCCCTCGACCTCCGGCGCTTCGCGCACGAGCCCATCCCCGCCCGCCTGCGCTGGCGACCGACCCCCGGATGGGCGCTCTTCGCCCTGGGCTGCCTGCTTCCCTCGCTCTACGCGATCTTCACGGAAGGCTATGAAGAGTTCATCTACCGGTTCTTCTGACGTCTCCGGCGCTTCGGACGCCGGTGGCGGGAGCGAGGCGCGAGCCGCCGTTCGCTACCTGCTCATCGTGGCGTTGGGAGCCGGGCTCGCGCTCGCCCTCGCCGAGGGGCTGCTGCGCCGCTACGTCGTTCCCATCGAGGACGGACGGGCGAACCGGGTCGCGCTCGTCTACGACGCGCCACGCGCCGACGCGGTCCTCGGCGACTCGCACCTCTACCGGGCCTTCATCAACTCCGAGACCTTCGCGAACCTGGCCCGCGCGGGCTCGTCCCCGCACGCGCTCGAGATCGTGGCGCGCGAGTACTACCGGCACCGGGCGCCGGGCCGGGTGATCGTCGAGGCGAGCCCCCAGCTCTTCAACCCCGTCATGCAGCAGCGGAAGGCCCAGGGCCACGACGCCTACTTCGCGCAGAACCTGGGGCTGCCCTTCGTGCTCTACGTGTTCGAGCCCGGGGTGAGCCGCGAGCTCGCCCGCCTGGCCGATCCGGCGAAGCTGCAGCATGCCGCGGAGGTGGCCCGGGGGCGCCGCAAGACGGACGGCCCGGTCGTCCGCCGGGAGGCAGCCGTTCGACGGGCCCTCCCTGACGCCGAACGCCTGCGACAGGCTCGCGCCCGGGTGGACTCGAACCGGCCGGTGCAAGGCGTCGTCGCCAGCGAGGGGTTCGCCGCCTACCGCCGCATGCTCGAGCTGCTGCAGGCGCGCGGTGCGCGCGTGTGCCTCGCCCGCACCCCCGTGACGGACCTCTATCTCGAGGTGAGCCGGAACGATCCGGCGTATCGGGAGACCGAGAACGCCCTGCGGACCCTCGCGGACGAGCTCTCGATTCCGTACGTCGACTTCGTCGACCTCGACCTGGATCTCGCGGTGGACTCCTTCACGAACCCGGACCACCTCACCACGAAGGCCGGCGGGGGCTATGCAAAGCGGCTCGAGGCGGCTTGCTTCCCCTGAGCGGCGGCCCCCGGGCCCCGGGGCCCTCGCAGAAGCCCCGGCGGATGCGCCGGCTACTCCGCAGCTCCGGCGTACGTCAGCGGATCGAGCCCCTCGCGCTCGAATGCGCGCCGCACGGCGGGACGCACCGCGGTGGCGTCGAGACACGCGCGCAGGCGCGGTAGCGAGGCAGGCGGAACCGGCAGCCGACGCGCCCACATCGCGAGCATCAGCAGGTAGGCGTCGCAGGCCGAGTAGCGCTCTCCCAGCACGAAGGGACCCGGGCCGAGGGTGCGCTCGAGCACGCCGAATGCCTCCATCGCGTTTCGCCCCTCCATCTCTCGCACGCCCTCCAGGCCGTCCGGGTCGCTCGTGTGCTTCTCCGGATAGCGGTAGGCCATGTAGTGGGTCTGGACGGTGTTGGTCAGGAACACGAGCCACTTGTAGAAGTGGGCGCGTTCCGGCGAGCCCACCGGCGGCGCCAGCGCCGCCTCCGGGTGCGCGTCCGCCAGGTACAGGCAGATCGCCGCCGCCTCGAACAGCACGAGATCGCCGGCAGCGAGCGTCGGGATGCGACCGTTCGGGTTGAGGCGCAGGTACTCCGGGTCCTTCTGCGCGTCGCGCGCGCGGTCCACCAGCACGAGCTCGTAGTCGGCGTCGGCCTCCGCGAGCAGCACGTGGGGCGCGAGGCTCGCGTTTCCCGGGTAGTAGAAGAGCCGGTACTTCATCGTTCCTCCTCGATGCAGAATCGGACCGCAGCCCCCGGCCAGGAGTCCATCGGATTCCCGGGCAGCACGAGCCGCCCCGTCCGACTCAGGACGAGGGCTCGCGCGCGCGTGCCTCCAGCTCCGCGTCCACCGGCCGGTAGGGCCACAGGGTGGGCACGCCCGCGGTGACGGCACCCAGCACCCCCAGGCAGGCGAGCCCGCCGAACACGACGGAGAAGGTGGCGCTCGTGAGGGACGCGAGGAAGCCCGACTCGGCGGCCCCCAGCTCGTTCGAAGCGCCGATGAAGATCATGTTCACTGCGTTCACCCGGCCGCGGAGCGCGTCGGGGGTGGACAGCTGCAGGATGATCGAGCGAGCCACCATGCTCACCTGGTCCGCCATGCCCGTGGCGACGAGGGCGAGCACCGCCACCCAGAACGATCCCGTCAGACCGAAGGCGATGGTGGCGGCCCCGAAGAAGAAGATCGACACGACCAGCGCGCGACCCGGTCGGACCATCTGCACGCCCAGCAACACGACGGACATCACCACCGTCCCCACCTGGGTCGAGGCGCTCAGGATGCCGTAGCCCTTCTCGCCCACGCCGAGGATCTCCGTCGCGAAGACCGGCAGGAGCACGTCCACGCTGGCGAAGAACACCGAGAACATGTCCAGGCTGAGCGATCCCAGGATCACCTTGTGGCGGACGACGAAGGACAGGCCCTCGCGAATGGCCCGCCAGGTGACGGGCTGGGCGCCCCCCTCGACGGCCGGCGAACGGACGAGGAAGAGCACGCCGACGGATGTGGCCAGGAGCACGACGGTCACCGCGTAGGCGGCGGCGATTCCGCCCCAGGCCACCACGAAGCCCATGGCCACGGGGCCCGAGACCGTCGCGACGTTCCGCACGTTGGCGCTCAGCACGGTCGCCGCCGGGAACAGATCGCGGGACACGAGCCCGGGCAGCAGCGCGGCCCCGGCCGGATTCTCGAAGCACGCGGCGACCGCCAGGGCCAGGGCCGCCGCCAGCACCAGCGCCAGCTGCCCGACGGGCTGCAGGCTGCCGAAGCAGAGCACCCCCGCGGTGGCCAGGCTGGCGGCCTGCGCGAGGATCACGATGCGGCGGCGGTCGCGGCTGTCCGCAATCGCCCCCGCGACCAGCGACACCGGGATCACGGGCAGGAACTCGATGAGGCCGAGCAGGCCCAGGTTGAAGACCGAGTCCGTGGCCTTCCACAGGTGCCAGTGCAGGGTGGCGTGCAGAAGCGAGCGGCCGAAGCTCGAGAAGAGCCGGGCGCTCACGAAGTTCCGCGCGTCCCGGTTCGACAGGACGCGCAGGGTGGGATGACGCGCTACGGGCACGGGGTCTCGGGGACGGCCGGGCTCGCGACCGGACGACCGGACGGGCGGCCATTCGGCCGGGGAACGGGTCCGCTGTGGGGCTCCGCGGAGCGCGGGATGGTAGGGGCTCGCGCCTCCGCCGCCATGGGTCCGACGCCCATCGCCCCGAGCGCCGCGAGCAGCGCGATGGCGAAGTCCACCGGGGAGCGCTTGCGCGATTCGCCCTGGGTGAGCACGCGCAGGAAGGTCCACACCACGGGCAGCGAGAGCAGCAGCCACCACACGAGCCGGGGGACGCCGGCGCTGCCTCGCAGCGCCCGCACGGCGCCCCGCAGCGAGCAGGCCAGGACGCCGAGCCACAGCCCGATGCTCGCGACGAGCCAGCTGGCGAGCCAGGGCATCTCGCGGAAGACCCGCCGCGCCGCGCCCAGCAGGCCCAGCTCGTGCACCCAGTCCGACCGCTTGCCGGTGTACTCGTAGAGGCCCAGGAAGCGGAACGTGTCGAGGTTGTCGGGAAGCGCCAGCAGCTTGCCGGCCTGCAGCCCGAACTCCCGCAGGAACGCCAGCGGGTGGTGGACCGCCGCCTTCACGAAGGAGAGCAGCGGCGCCGACGCGACGTCCCGGGTCTCCCCGCCGGCCGCGACGATCACGCGGCTCGCCCGGTTGGCGAGCTCCCACGAGAGACTCACGGAGGCATGATCCAGATCCACGGGATACGAGGGGGCGGCGGCCAGCCACACCGCCACCCCGCCGAAGGTGAGGAGCACCAGCACCCCCACGTGCAGGCCCGCGCGAGCCGGCACCCGACGCAGGGCGATCGCCGTGGCGAAGCCGGTCATCACGAACAGCCACGGAAGGCTCTCGGTGCGCGTCAGCGCCGCCAGACCGAACGCCGTCCCGGCGCCCGCCATCGCGGCCAGGGTCGGGCGGCCGGTCGCGTAGCGGACCAACGCCGCGAACCCGAACACGAGGAGCGGATTGCAGAAGGACTCCGATGCCACGAAGTGGGGAATCGCGAGATCGATGGGGATGACCGCGTAGAGCCCAGCCGCGAGGAGCGCGACCTCGGGCCGACCGTCGAGGCCGACCCCGATGCGGTAGACGCCGTAGACGGCGAGGCCGGCCAGCACGAGCTGCAGCAGCACGACCCCCGGCACCGCGCCGCCGGTCGCCGCGAGGGCCAGGGCGTGCCAACCGTAGTCGCCGGGGACGCCCCGCGTCCGGAGCACCTGCCAGCGGGTCGCGCCTTCGGGGTCGAGCAGCCGCCGGACCGAGCCCATGCGCTGGCCCGTCCGATCGAAGCGCAGGCTCGCCCCCGAATCGAAGAGCCCGGCGACGAACAGGCCCCCGTGTACGATCCCGGCCACCACCAGCAGCGCCAGGCCGAGGCGGCGCGCACGCAAGGGCCCGATTCCCGCTTCCCACCACCGCTGACCGCCCATGGCAGGGGTATATCGTGCGGCCGCGCGAGAGGCCCCCGTCCGCGGGCGGGCCGGCCGGCGCGTTTACAGAAACGATACGTACCGTTACGATATGCGACCCCGGCGGGACGGACCGCCGAGCCCGGACCCGTCGACTTCCGCTGCCGCGCGCGCGCCCTGGCGGCCTGCTTCGAAGCGTGGCCCGGGTCGGGACGGCGCGAGGACGATCGGTGGACAAGCGCACCACGGAAAGAGAGGCGGTCGCCGAGCTCGAGAGCGGCATGACCATCGGCATCGGCGGCTGGGGCTCGCGTCGCAAGCCCATGTCCATCGTCCGGGAGATCCTGCGAACCGACCTGCGCGACCTCACGGTGGTCACCTACGGCGGTCCCGACGTGGGGCTCCTGTGCGCCACCGGGCGGGTGAAGCGCCTGGTCTACGGCTTCGTCTCCCTGGACTCGATCCCGCTCGAGCCCCACTTCCGCAAGGCGCGCCAGGCGGGATCGTTCCGGGCCTCCGAGCTCGACGAGGGCATGCTCCAGTGGGGCCTGTACGCGGCGGCCCAGCGGCTCCCCTTCCTGCCCACGCGCGCGGGGCTCGGCTCGGACGTGCTCGCCATCAATCCCGAGCTCCAGCTCGTGCGGTCGCCGTACGCGGACGGTGAAGAGCTGGTCGCCATGCCGGCCCTCGAGCTCGACGCGGCGTTCATCCACATGAACCGCGCCGACGTGCACGGCAACGGCCAGTTCCTGGGTCCCGACCCCTATTTCGACGATCTGTACTGCATGGCCGCGAAGCGGCGCTTCATGACCTGCGAGAAGATCGTCGACACCGCCGACCTGCTGAAGGGAGGCAGCCTCCACACCCTGAAGATCCACCGCGCCCTGGTCGACGGCGTGATCGAGGCACCGGGCGGCGCCCACTTCACCGAGTGCCCGCCGGACTACGACCGCGACGAAGCCTTCCAGCGGGAGTACGCGGCCACCGCGAAGGACCCCGAGGCCTGGGCGGCCTTCCGGGCCCGCTACCTCGACCTCGAGAGCGAGGCCGACTACCAGCGCGCGGTACGCGCCCGGGGAGACGCGAGGTGAGCGACTTCAGCCGCGCAGCGGCGAGCGACTTCAGCCGCGCGGAGGTGTGCGCCGTGGCGGTGGCCGAGGCCTTCCGCGGCGACGGCGAGATCCTGGCGAGCTCGTTCGGCACCGTGCCGGCAGTGGGCGCGCGTCTCGCCAAGCTCACCTTCGAGCCCGACCTGCTGATGACGGACGGCATCGCCTCGGCGATCCGGAACGTGCCGCCCGTCTCGGGGCCGGCGCCCGCCGAGAACGTGGTGGAGGCGTGGCTCCCCTTCCGGACCATCTTCGACCTGCTGTGGTCGGGCCGCCGGCACGTGATGATGGTGGCGAGCCAGATCGACCGCTACGGCAACCAGAACTTCGCGTGCATCGGCCCCCACGAGAAGCCCAAGGCCCAGCTGCTGGGCATGCGCGGCGCACCGGGCAACACCATCAGCCATCGCACGAGCTACTGGGTGCCGAACCACGACTCGCGCGTGTTCGTCGAGAAGGTGGACGTGGTGTCGGGGGTCGGGTACGACCGGGCCGCGGCGCTGGGCCCCGCGTCGTCCCGCTTCCACTGCATCCACCGGGTCGTCTCGAACCTGGGCGTCTTCGACTTCGAGACCCCGGAGCACACCATGCGCCTGCGGTCGGTGCATCCCGGCGTCTCGGTGGACCAGGTGGTGGAGAGCACGGGCTTCTCCCTCGTCGTCCCGGACGACGTGCCGGAGAGCCGGGCTCCCTCGGACGAGGAGCTGCGGATCATCCGGGAGGTGCTCGACCCGGAAGGATTCGCAAACAAGGAAGTGCGCTAGCGGGCCGCCCCCGGGAGGGGTCGACCTGCGCCGCAAACGAATCCGTCAGCCAGGAGTGCGACCCGGGGCTCGGGTCACGCTCCGCCGCAATGGGAATCCGGAGGATTCCCCGGCCAGCCTCAGGAGTCCCGTGTCGGCCCTGCGTACCGAGATCTGCGACCTGCTGGGCATCCGCTACCCGATCATCCAGACCGGGATGGGCTGGGTGGCGACGCCCGAGCTGGTCGCGGCCGTGAGCAACGCCGGCGCCATCGGCTTCCTGGCGGCGGCCACCCTGCGGCCCGAGGCGGTGGAGGCGGAGATCGAGAAGGTGAAGGCCCTCACCCCGCAGCCCTTCGGCGTGAACTTCCTGATGGATGCACCGGGCGCCGACGTCATCAGCGACGCCATCGTCCGCACGGGCGTGCGCGCCGCCGGATACAACCGCGCCCCGGACGCCGGCCTGATCGCGAAGCTCAAGGAGGCGGGCGTCGTGTGCGTGCCCACCTGCGGTGCCCCCAAGCACGCCGTCAAGGCCCAGCAGCTGGGAGCGGACGTCATCATCGTGCAGGGCGGCGAAGGAGGCGGCCACACGGGCTCGATCCCCACCTCGCTGCTCGTCTCCGAGTGCGCGGACGCCGTGGACGTGCCGGTGGTGGCGGCCGGCGGCTTCCGGGACGGCCGCGGCCTCGTGGCCGCCCTGGCCTTCGGCGCGCGCGGGATCGCCATGGGGACCCGCTTCCTGATGACGCGCGAGAGCCCGGTGCCGGCCACCACCGCGGAACGCTATCTCACAGCGGGCCTCGGCGACGTGATCGTCACCCGCGAGATCGACGGCATGCCCCAGCGCGTGATCGTGAACGAGCTGGTCCGCAGGCTCGAGAGCGGCTCGGGGCTCGGAAAGCTCTGGAACGCGTTCCGGAGCGCCCTCGCCTACCGCCGGTCGAGCGGCGCCTCGCTGGCCGAGCTGCTGCGTTCGGCCGTCGCCCTGCGGAAGAACGAGCGACTCACGCGGTCCCAGGTGCTGATGGCCGCCAACGCGCCCATGCTGGCCCGGAAGGCGATGACCGACGGGGACCCGGTGCACGGCTATCTGCCCAGCGGCACGGTGGCCGGCGTGATCGACGACCGTCCGAGCTGCGCGGAGCTGATCGAGCGCATCATGGAAGACGCCGAGCGCACCCTGAAGGCCCTGACCGCCTAGCGCGGCCGGCCCGCGCGGCGGGAGGAGAGAATGGCATTCCACCAGGAAGTGAAGGACGGCGTCGCCGAGCTGGTGCTCGACAACCCGCCGGTGAACGCCCTGGGCAGCCAGGGCTGGCACGAGTACGCGGCGCGCGTGAAGGCGCTGGGGGCCCGGGACGACGTCAACTGCCTCGTGCTGCGAGCCGAAGGCCGCGGCTTCCAGGCCGGGGTCGACGTCAAGGAGCTGGCGGCCGACGGCACGAAGATCGTCGACGTGAACCGCGGCTGCTACGACACCTTCGCGGCCATCTACGACTGCCCGGTCCCGGTCATCTCCGCGGTGCACGGCTACTGCATCGGCGGCGGCATCGGCATCTCCGGCTCTTCGGACATCGTGCTGTGCTCGGAGGACGCCACCTTCGCGTTGCCCGAGATCGATCGGGGCGCCCTGGGCGCCGCCACCCACCTGATGCGGCTGGTGGGAATGCAGAAGACCCGCCGAATGCTGTACACCGGCGAAGCGATCGACGCCCAGGAGGCCCTGCGCCTGGGCGCCGTCGAATCGGTGGTACCGCGGGAGAAGCTGCGGGACGAGGCGCTGGCCCTCGCCCGCACCATCGCCTCGAAGAGCCCGCGCGCCCTGCGGCTCGCCAAGTGGTCGCTCAACGGCATCGAGCTGCTGGACGTCAAGAAGAGCTACCGCTTCGAGCAGGGCTTCACCCTCGAGCTCTACACGTCGCCGGAGTCCCAGGAGGCGCGCGACGCCTTCGTGGAGAAGCGGGACGCCGACTTCTCCGGAGGCGCATCCGCAGGCGCATCCGGAGCCGCGCGTGGCGGCTCGGGGGACGAGCCCGGCGGCGGGAAGGCGGGCTGAAGATGGACCTCACCTACACCGCCGAGCAGCAGGCCTTCCGCAAGGAGGCGCGCGCCTGGCTCGAGGCCAACGTGCCCGCCGAGCCCCTGCCCTCCTTCGACCTGCGCGAGGGCTTCGAGGCGCACCGGGCGTGGGAGAAGAAGCTGCACGCGGGGGGCTTCGCGATGGTTCCCTGGCCGGTGGAGTACGGCGGGCGCGGCTCGGACCTGCTCGAGTGGCTCGTCTTCGAGGAGGAGTACTACCGGGCCGGCGCGCCGGGGCGGGTCAACCAGAACGGCATCTTCCTCCTCGGCCCCACGATCATGGAGGTGGGCACGCCCGAGCAGAAGGCGCGCTTCCTGCCGAAGATGGCGTCGAGCGAAGAGGTCTGGGCCCAGGGCTGGTCGGAGCCCAACGCCGGCAGCGACATGGCCAACATCCAGGCCACGGCCATCCGCGACGGCGACGACTTCGTGATCAACGGCCAGAAGACGTGGGCGTCCCGCGGCGCGTACGCGCACTGGCTCTTCGGCCTCTTCCGCACCGATCCGGAATCCACGCGCCACCACGGTCTCTCGTTCATCCTGTCCCCCCTCGACCTGCCGGGGATCACGGTGCGCCCGATCCAGAAGATCAACGGCAAGGCCGCCTTCGCCGAGGTCTTCTTCGACGACGTGCGGGTTCCCGCGGAGAACCTGCTGGGCGAGGAGGGGGCCGGCTGGAACGTCGCGATGGCGACCGCGGGCTTCGAGCGGGGTCTCATGCTGCGCAGCCCGGCGCGCTTCCAGTCCACCGCCTGGCGGCTGCTGGAGCTGTACCGGAGGACCCTGGAGCGGGGCGATCCCGTGGCGCCGGGGATGCGCGAGCGCGTGGCGCGCTGCTGGATGGACGCTGAGGCCTACGCGCTCAACACCTACCAGACGGTCTCGCGACTGCTGGCCGGCGGCAAGATCGGCGCCGAGGCGAGCCTCAACAAGATCTTCTGGTCCGAGCTCGACATCGAGATGCACGAGGCGGCGCTCGAGCTGCTGGGCCCCCGGGCCGAGCTGGATCCGGCCGCGCCCGCGGCGGGCGACGTGGACGGCTGGCTCGACGGCTACGTATTCGCTCTTTCGGGCCCGATCTACGCCGGCACGAACCAGATCCAGCGCAACATCATCGCGGAGCGGCTGCTCGGCCTGCCGCGAAAGTAGGCGCACCGCCGGTCGCGCGGCGGGCGGAACGGAGACGGAGACGAGATGGAGTTCGGCTTCAGCGAAGACCAGCTGCTGCTGCAGAGCACCGTGCGGGACTTCCTCTCGGGCGAGTGCACCCCGGAATGGGTGCGGGCGCAGTGGGAGACCGACACCGGCCGCTCGCGGCCCTTCTGGACCCAGCTCGCCGAGATCGGCGTTCCCGGCCTGCTCGTCCCCGAGGCGCACGGCGGTCTGGGGCTCGACGAGACCGACCTCGTGCTGCTGCTCGAAGAGATGGGGCGGGTGGCGCTCGCGGAGCCCGTGATCGGCACGGTCGTGGGCACGGGCCTGCTGCGCGCGCTGCCCGAGCCCGAAATCGCGGCGACGTGGCTGCCGCGGGTGGCGGCGGGCGAGGCGATCCTGGCGGTGGGACACCCGGCGAGCCCCTTCGTCGCCGACGCCCACGTGGCGGACCTGCTGCTGCTGCCCCGGGAAGACAGGCTGTACGCGGTCGAGCCGCCGTCGGTGCGCGCCGACGCGCAGGCTTCCAACGACGGCTCCCAGCGCCTCTTCCGCGTGGACTTCTCCCCGGGCGACGCCACGCCGATCGCGAAGGGCGAGGCGGCCCGGCGGCTCGCGGACGCAGCCCTCGATCGGGGCGCGTTCTGCTGCGCCGCCCAGGCGCTCGGGGTGGCGGACCGGCTCATCGCCCTCGCCGCGGACTACGCCGGGCAACGGGTGCAGTTCGGCGTTCCCATCGGGTCATTCCAGGCCGTCAAGCACATGCTGGCGGACGTCCGCGTGAAGCTCGAGTACGCGCGCTCGCACGTCTACCGGGCCGCGCACTCGGTGGCCCGCGACGTGCCCGCCCGCTCCGTCGACGTCTCCATGGCGAAGCTCGCGGCCTGCGAAGCCGCGCTCGCCGCGGGTCGCGCGTCGCTGCAGGTCCACGGCGCCATCGGGTACACCTACGAGCAGGACGTCCACGTCTGGATGAAGCGGGGGTGGTCTCTCGATCTCGCCTTCGGCGACTCGGTCTTCCACCGGGCCCGCCTGTGCGCGGGCGTCGTGGATCGCACCCTGCCGGCCGAGAGCTTCGGCTACAGCCCACCCCCGGTCTGAGGTACTTTCGCCTCCTCCCGGGCCATCGAACGACTACGGAGCACCGACATGAGCAAGAAGCGCGTACCGGCCATCGAGGGCTGGTTCACCCTGGAAGACGCCCCGCGCCTGCTGGGCCGGCGCGATCCCGCGAGCGGCACCTACTTCTTCCCCAAGGACGTCGCCGTCAGCTGCGCGCCCGGCTACGACGGGTCGGAGCTCGAGGACGTGGCCCTGTCGCGTACCGGCAAGCTCTGGTCGTACACCACGAACCACTACAAGCCGCCGGAGCCCTACGTGTCGCCGGAGCCCTTCGAGCCCTACACGGTGGCGGCCGTCGAGCTCGGCGAGGAGCGCATGGTGGTGATGGGCCAGCTCGCCGACGGAGTCGATCCGAAGAGCCTCGAGGTCGGCATGGAGATGGAGCTCGTCCTCGGCACCCTCTACGAGGACGACGAGAACGAGTACGTCGTGTGGAAGTGGCAGCCCGTCGCCGCCTGAGCCACCCGCGGCGGTGCCGGCAGAGCGCCGCACCGGAAAGCAGCAGGACCGCAAGTCGAGGTCGAAGGAGTACGCAATGTCCAGGAACGAGGTCGCGATTCTCGGGGTGGGAATGCATCCCTGGGGCAAGTGGGGCCGGAACTTCGTCGAGTACGGCGTTCACGCCATGAAGGCGGCGCTCGCCGACGCTCGGGCTCGACTGGAAGCAGGTCGAGTTCGTCGCGGGCGGGGACACCATGCGCAACGGCTACCCCGGCTACGTGGCCGGAGCCACCTTCGCCAAGGCCATGGGCTGGACGGGCATTCCCGTCAGCAGCAACTACGCGGCCTGCGCGACGGGCTCCCAGGCCCTCGAGGCTGCGCGCACGCGCATCCTCGCCGGCATGTGCGACGTCGCCATCGTGGTGGGCGCCGACACGACGCCCAAGGGCTTCCTGGCCCCCAACAAGGGCGAGCGGGTGCTCGATCCCGACTGGCTGCGCTTCCGGCTGCTCGGCGCCACCAATCCCACCTACTTCGGCCTCTACGCCCGCCGCCGGATGGACCTCTACGGCGCCACCGAGCAGGACTTCGCCCACGTGAAGGTCGAAGAACAGCCGCCACGGCATCTCGAACCCGAACGCGCGCTACAAGAAGATCTTCACCGAGGAGGAGGTGCTGCAGTCGGCGATGGTGGCCGACCCGCTGCGCCTGCTCGAGATCTGCGCCACCAGCGACGGCGGCGCCGCGGTGGTGATCTCGTCCCTCGATTTCGCGAAGCGGCACGGCGCCGCCAAGGCCCCGCGCATCGCTGCCATCTCGACGGTGACCCCCACCTTCCCCGACACCGTGATCGACATGCCGGCCTTCTCGACGGACTCCGCCGCCGGCATCCCTGCGCCCGATCGCACGTTCCGGGACTCGATCGCCCACGCCGCCTACGAGGAGGCGGGGCTCGGGCCCGAGGATCTCTCCCTCGCGGAGGTCTACGACCTCTCCTCGGCCCTCGAGCTCGACTGGTACGAGAACATCGGCCTGTGCAAGCCGGGCGAGGCGGAGCGGCTGCTGCGCAACGGCGACACCCGCCTCGGCGGGCGCATCCCCGTGAACGCCTCGGGCGGCCTCGGCTGCTTCGGCGAAGCCGTGCCCGCCCAGGCGCTCGCCCAGGTGTGCGAGCTGGCCTGGCAGATCCGCGGCGAGGCGGGCGAGCGACAGGTCGAAGGCGCCCGCGTGGGCATCACCGCCAACCAGGGACTCTTCGGTCACGGCTCTTCGGTGATCGTGAAGGCCGCCTGACCCGACCCCCACGGCGGCCTCAGGCCGCCCGTCACCCGGGGCGGCGAGCCGCCGCCCTCCACGCACGAGGAACCGCTGCCATGCCCGAAGCGTACATCGTCGACGCCGTCCGCACGCCGGTCGGCCGCAAGAAGGGAAGCCTGGCGGGCGTCCATCCGGCCGACATCGGCGCCCACGTCCTTCGGGCCATCGTCGATCGCAACGACGTCGACCCGCGCGCCGTCGAGGACGTGATCTTCGGCTGCGTGCGACACCATCGGCCCCCAGGCCGGCGACATCGCGCGCACCTGCTGGCTCGCCGCGGGCCTGCCCGACGAGGTGCCCGGCACCACCGTCGACCGCCAGTGCGGATCGGCGCAGCAGGCCGTCCACTTCGCCGCCCAGGCCGTCATGAGCGGCACCAGCGACGTGGTGGTCGCCGGCGGCGTCCAGAACATGAACCAGATCCCGATCTCGTCCGCCATGCTGTGCGCCGAGCCCCTGGGCTTCCAGGACCCCTTCTCCACCTCGAAGGGCTGGGTGGAGCGCTACGGCACCGTGGAGGTGTCGCAGTTCAACGCGGCGGAGATGATCGCCGAGAAGTGGGACATCTCCCGCGAGGAGATGGAGCGCTTCGCGCTGGAGAGCAACGAGCGCGCGATCCGCGCCATCGACGAAGGCCGCTTCCAGCCGGGAGATCGTCCCCTTCGGCGAGTTCGCGGACGACGAGACCCCGCGCCGGGGAAGCTCGCTCGAGAAGATGGCCACCCTGAACACCCTGGTGGAGGGCGGCCGCCTCACCGCCGCGGTCTCCAGCCAGATCGCCGACGGCTCCGCGGCGCTGCTGATCGTCTCCGAGGCCGGCCTGAAGCGCCACGGCCTCACGCCCCGCGCGCGAATCCACCACCTGAGCGTGCGCGGTGCGGATCCCATCTGGATGCTGACCGCGCCCATCCCCGCCACCGACCACGCGCTCGAGAAGACGGGCATGAAGCTCTCGGACATCGATCTCGTGGAGATCAACGAGGCCTTCGCGTCGGTCGTGATCGCCTGGCAGCGGGAGACGGGGGCCGACCTGTCGAAGGTCAACGTCAACGGCGGCGCCATCGCGCTGGGACACCCCCTCGGCGCCACGGGCGCGCGACTGATGACGACGCTGCTCCACGAGCTCGAGCGCACCGGCGGCCGCTACGGGCTGCAGACCATGTGCGAGGGCGGCGGGCAGGCGAACGTCACGATCCTGGAGCGGCTCTAGGCCCGGGCCCGGCGCCCCACCCCTCGGAACAGGCGGAGCGAAGCATGAGCAGGCTGTGTGAAGGACGCGTCGTCATCGTGACGGGGGCCGGCCGCGGGATCGGTCGCGCCCACGCCCTGGAGTTCGCCCGGCAGGGCGCGCGGGTGGTGGTGAACGACCTGGGCGCGGAGCTGGACGGCAGCGGGCGGCTCGACCGGCCCCGCCGGCGAGGTGGTGCGCGAGATCCGCGCCGCGGGCGGAGAGGCCATCGCGAACGGCGCCGACGTGGCCGACTTCGCCGCGGCCGGCGCAGCTGGTCGCAGTCGGCCATCGACCACTTCGGCCGCCTCGACGTGGTGGTCAACAACGCCGGCTTCCTGCGCGACCGCATGTTCGTCAGCACCTCCGAGGAGGAGTGGGACGCGGTCGTCCGCGTGCACCTGAAGGGCCACTTCTGCGTCTCCCGGCACGCCTGCGAGTACTGGCGCAACCAGTCGAAGGCGGGCGCGCCCGTCGACGCCCGCATCGTCAACACCAGCTCGGGCGCCGGCCTCCAGGGGAGCGTCGGCCAGTCGAGCTACTCGGCCGCCAAGGCCGGCATCGCCACCCTCACCCTGATCCAGGCCGCCGAGCTCGGGCGCTACGGGGTGACCGCCAACGCGATCGCCCCGGCCGCGCGCACGCGCATGACCGAGGCGATCTTCACCGACATGAAGGCGCCCGAGGACGGCGGCTTCGACGAGAACGCCCCGGAGAACATCTCGCCCCTCGTCGTCTGGCTCGGCAGCGCCGAGTCGCGAGACGTCACGGGACGCGTCTTCGAGGTGAAGGGCGGCAGCATCGGGGTCTCGGACGGCTGGCGCGACGGCCCCGACCGTGGACAAGGGCGCGCGCTGGGAGCCCGACGAGGTGGGCGCCGCGGTGGCGGACATCCTGGCGAAGGCCGTCCCGCCCCAGAAGGTCTACGGAACCTGAAGCCGAGGCCATGAACTTCACCTTCGACGAAGAGCAGGAGGAGCTGCGCGCCAGCGCGCGCGCCTTCCTCGCGCGGCACTCGGGCTCCGAGCAGGTGCGCGCCGCCATGCAGAGCGAGCTCGGCCACGATCCGCAGGTCTGGAAGCAGATCGCGAACGAGCTCGGCTGGTCGGCCATCACCGTGCCCGAGGCCTACGGCGGGCCTGGGGCTCGGCGCGCGTCGAGCTGACGGCACTGCTCGAGGTGATGGGCGAGACGCTGCTGTGCTCGCCCTTCTTCGCCAGCGTGTGCCTGGGGGCCAACGCGCTGCTCGTGGCCGGCAGCGAGGCCCAGAAGCAGACGCTGGCTGCCGCGCATCGCCGAAGGCGCCGTGCATCGCCACGCTCGCCTCCACCGGGCCGTCGGGCGGGAGCGATCCCGATGCGTGACGTGAACGTGCGATGGCACCCGGAGGGCGACGGCTACGTGCTCGACGGGGTCGCCGACTTCGTCGTCGACGGCCATGTCGCCGACCTGCTGATCGTGGCCGCGCTGGAGTCGGACGAGTGGGACGACAGCGATCCCACGCTGGCCCTCTTCTGCGTGCCGGCGGACTCGCCGGGGATCTCCCGCCGCGCTCCACCCGACCCTGGACCAGACCCGGCGTCTCAGCGCCGTCGAGCTGCGACGGGGTCGCCCTGCCCGCAGCCGCACGCATGGGAGAAGCCGACGCCGGAAGCGACCTGCGCGAGATCCTCGACCGCGCCGCCGTCGCCCTCGCCGCCGAGCAGGTGGGCGGCGCCCAGCGCTGCCTCGACATGGCCGTCGCCTACGCGAAGGAGCGCGAGCAGTTCGGGCGGCCGATCGGCTCCTTCCAGGCCATCAAGCACAAGTGCGCGGACATGATGATCGACCTCGAGTCCGCGCGCTCCGCCGCCTACTACGCCGCGTGCGTGGCGGCCGAGTGCCCCTACGGTGCCGTGGGCCGCGAACGAACGGAGCTCGCGCAGGTAGCCTCCCTCGCCAAGGCCTACTGCTCGGACGCCTTCTTCCGCTGCGCGGCCGACTGCATCCAGATCCACGGCGGCGTGGGCTTCACCTGGGAGTACGACGTACACCTCTTCTTCAAGCGCGCGCGCTCGAGCGAGGTGCTGCTCGGCGATCCCAGCCTGGCACCGCGAGCGCCTGGCGCGGGAGATCGGCCTCTGACGGCGTCAGCGCGTCATCGACCCTCTGGACCTGTCGGGCCGGGTCGCGATCGTGACCGGCGGCCCGCGCGGCGTCGGCCGGGGCATCTGCCTGCGCTTCCTGGAGGCCGGCGCCGACGTCGTGATGTGCGCCCGGCGCGACGCCGACGAGCCCGTGGAGGCGGCCGGTCGACGGGCCGTGTTCGTGGAGGCCGACCTGAAGCGGACTCGAGGCGATCGAGCACGTGGTCGACTTCACGACCCGACGCTTCGGTCGTCTGGACGTGCTCGTGAACAACGCCGGCGGAGCGCCCGCTGCGGCCGCGGCCACCGTGTCGCCGCGCTTCTCCGAATCGATCCTCCAGCTGAACCTGGTCGCGGCGCTGCACTTCTCCCAGAAGGCCAACGCGGTGATGCAGCGGCAGGAGGAGGGCGGCATGCATCGTCAACATCTCGAGCGTGAGCGCGATCCGCCCCTCGCCGGGAACGGCCGCCTACGGGGCCGCCAAGGCGGGCCTGCTGAGCCTCACCCAGACCCTGGCCGTCGAGTGGGCGCCGAAGGTGCGCGTGAACGCGGTGACGGCCGGCATGATCCGCACGGAGCTCGCGCATCTGCACTACGGCGACGAGGAGAGCATCGCGCGCGTGGCGGCGACGGTGCCCCTCGGCCGCCTGGGCACGCCCCGAGACGTGGGCGACGCCTGTCTGTACCTGGCGTCGCCGATGGCGAGCTACGTGAGCGGCGCGAACGTCCTGCTGCACGGCGGCGGCGAGCGCCCCGCCTTCCTCGCCGCCGTGGCGGGGCCGGAACCGAGCGAATAGGCGATTCGAGGAGGCCCTTCCGGATGCCCACCATCTTCGAGACCCCCGCCGAGCTGCAGAAGGCCGTGGGGCAGCACCTGGGCTACAGCGACTGGCTCGAGATCACCCAGGAGCGCATCGATCTCTTCGCGGACGCCACGGGCGACCACCAGTGGATCCACGTGGACCCCGAGCGCGCCAAGGACGGGCCCTTCGGCGCCTGCATCGCCCACGGCTACCTCACCCAGTCGCTGGTAAACCATTTTCTCCCGCAGATCCTGGAAGTCCGCGGAATCTCGATGGGAGTCAACTACGGCGCCGACCGCCTCCGCTTCCCGGCGCCGGTGCCCGTCGGCTCCCGCATCCGCGGGGGCGGCGAGCTGCTCAGCGCCGAGACGACGAAGGACGGCGCCGTCCAGGCCGTCGTGCGCGTCACGGTCGAGATCGAGGGCGGAGACCGCCCGGGCTGCGTGATCGACACGATCAGCCGCTACTACCCCGCGGCCTGAGCGAGGCGGTGCGGGTGGGACGACTCGATGGAAGGCGCTGCGTGGTGCTCGGAGGCTCGAGCGGCTTCGGACTCGCCATCGCGAGGCGCTTCCGCGCGGAAGGCGCGACGGTGCTGGTGGCCGCCCGCGGCCGGGAGCCGCTGGAGGCGGCGGCCGCCTCTCTGGACGCCGCCTGGCGGATCTGCGACGCCACCCGTTGGAGCGACGTACGCGACCTCGCCTCGGACGCGGTCTCTCGACTGGGCGGGCTCGACGTGGCGGTGAACTGCGCGGGCTACGAGCAGGCAGCGAAGGTCGCAGACCTCCAGCCCGCCGAGGTGGAGCCCATGATCGCCGTGCAGCTCACCGGGGGGCTCTACTTCCTGCAGCACATGGCCAACGCCATGGTCGCCGATGCGAGTCGTCCGGGCGGATCCATCGTCACGATCTCCTCGCTGACCGCCACCCTCGTCGCCGAGGGCTACGCGGCCTACGCGGCGGCGAAGGCCGGGATCAATCACGCCTCTCGGATCGCGGCGTCCGAGT
This sequence comes from uncultured delta proteobacterium, assembly GCA_963822965.1. Classification (GTDB taxonomy): domain Bacteria; phylum Myxococcota_A; class UBA9160; order UBA9160; family UBA4427; genus JAJDAN01. Next base: position 761,826 of record CAWGJT010000010.1, on the reverse strand, counting down.
ACGGGCCCGAACGAGTGCGTGTGAACGTCGTCTCCCCCACCACCGTCGAGACGCCGATGGTCGCGAAGCTCTTCGCCACGCCGGGCGTGCGCGAGGCCATGCTCGCCGAGACGCCGCTCGGCGACCTCCCGGGCGTCGAAGACGTGGCCAACGCCGCGCTCTTCCTCGCCAGCGACGAGTCCGTGTTCGTCACCGGCCAGAACCTCCACGTCGACGGCGGCGGCGCCCTGCGGCGGCTTCCGCGCGGCGAGGACGTCGCGCGCAGCATCCGCCGCGCCATGGCCGACGGCCCGGCCCGGGGCTGATCCGCAGCGACTCGCTGCCCGGTGCGGCGGCTGGCGAAACATTCGCCGAAATCGGCGAAACGCGGTGCGCCTCGGCGACCCGGACGGCCCGCGGCGCTTCCGGTCGCCGGCGAAGCAGTCACCCGGCCGTTTTCGAGTCGGAGGCGCTTGTCATTCGACTCTTCCCGGTGTACTCCTGACCTGGGTCCCGGATTCCCCGTCTTCGCGACATGGAGAATCCGCGATGAACCGACTCGAAAGACGCGTCGAGAAGGCACGAGATCGACACCAGCATGCATTCCGTTCCCTGCGACCGAGACCCGTTCCGCTCCGGGTGGTCGCCAGCCTGCTCGCAGTGGCGATGGGACTGCTCGGCTGTCCGCCGGCAGGCCACCAGGGCCAGGCCCACCCCGGCCGGGTGGAGTTCCAGGAGCCGGCCCGGATTCGCGTCGCCCAGGGCTTCGTGAACGCCATCGGCGGCAATCTGTCGATCGAGCGCACCGACATCTCGAGCGACACGCACCTGGGGCCCTTCGATCTGGGCGCCGTGTACAACTCGACCACGGGACGCTGGCTGTGGAGCTTCGAGATGTCCCTCGTGGGCTCCGTCTTCGTGGACGAGTCCGGGGCCGAGCACGCCGTCGGCGGCGTGAAGGACGGACATCCCGTCTTCGGCACGCGCTGGCTGCGCCACGGCCCCGGCGCCATGCGCACGAAGGCGGGGCTCGTGTACGTCTTCGACGCGGGCGGCCGACTCCACTGGATCCAGATGAGCCGCGCGCCCTATCCCCGACTCACGTTCGGCGGCGAGGTGATCGCCGGCAGGAAGCGGACGACCCGCATCAGCCAGTGCCTCGCGGAGCCGATTCCGTGTCAGCGGCTCTACGACGTGGCGTACGACACGGACGGAAGGATCGTGGCCCTCGAGGACCCGCGCACCGGCCGGGCGGCGCACTTCACGTGGGAAGGCGACCGCCTGGTGAACGCGCGCTCGCCGATGGAGGTCGCCGAAGGCCGGCCGGGACGGACGTACACCTACGACCTGCTGGGTCGCATCAGCTCGCTCACGACGGGCGACGGCGAGCGCGTCGAGTACGGGTGGGACGGGGTCCGGGTGCACGAGGTGCGGCGGGTCGGCGCCGGCGATCCCGACGGACGTCTTCTTCTACGAGGACGAGACCGAGGGTCTCTACACCACCCGGCACTGGGATCCGCTGGGGGTGGAGCGCGTCTACGTGTACGACGGGCAGGACCGCCTCCAGCGCGTCACCAACACGACGAACGGCCTCACGACGGCCTGGGGCTGGGGTGCGACGCCCAGCCGACCCGTGAGCCGCACGCAGCCCACCGGCGAGACCACGGGCTACGTGTGGCAGCGCGACGATCTCGTCGCGAAGGTCGAGCCTTCCGGCAACGTCGTCCGATACACCTACGACCCGGACGCCCTCTCGTTCGACGGCTGGACCCTGGACGGCTGGCCGCGGGAGCGCCCGTCCCACCGCGCGTGGCTGCGGGTCGAGGACTCCCTGGGTCTCGTCGAGTCGAACCGCTACGACGATCGGGGCCGGCGGGTCTCCACCAGCAACGGGGCGGGTGAGACGACCCGCTTCGAGTACCAGAATCGGCCAGGGTCGGCGGTCTGCAGCAACGCCGTCTGCGTCGTGGTCGCGCCCGACGGAACCACGACGGAGCTCGGCTACTTCGATTCCGGACACCCCGGGATCATCGCGGGCGCGGCCCCGAGCTTCGGCCTCGGCGATCAGCATCGCGACTACGACGCCGTCGGCAACCTCGTGGCCGGAAGCGCCATCCACATGGCGGGACCGGGCGGCATCGCCTCCCGGGAGTACGACGCCGACCGCAACCTGCGGGCCCTGAACCTCGCGGACGGGGGACGGATCACCTTCGAGGTGCGCAGCGACGGACGCCGCACGGCGATCCGGCGCCCGAAGCGGCGACGACCACGAGATGGACTACGACGTCCTCGGACGCATGACCGCGCGGCGGGAGCGCGTCGACGGGGCCTGGCAGGAGACCGCGTTCGAGTACGACCTGGCGGACCGACGAACGCGGGTGCTGCGACCGAACGGCATGGAGCAGCGGATCGAGTACGACGCCGACGGCCGGGTGGTGGCCTTCCGCAGCTACCGCTCCGGCGCGCTGGAGAGCGAGTCGCTCGCCAGCTGGGAGGGCGAGCGCCTGACCCGGCGCCGGGACTCGGTCTCGGGCAGCGAGTACTACGGGTACGACGCGGCCGGGCGCGTGACGACGCAGCAGCACGCCGACGGCACGTTCACCGAGTGGACCTACGATCTGCGCGGGCGCAAGCGAAGCGAGTCCTATCTCACGGAGAACCTCGAGCTGCTGCGCACCCTCGGCTTCGACTACGACCTCGCGGATCGCGAGACCGAGATCCGCGACGGCGTCGCCCCGTTGCTTCGACGTCGCATCGAGGGCGGAAGGCTGGTCGCCGTCGAGTACGGAAACGGCCTCACCCGGGCGTTCGAGTACGACGACGCCGGCGGCTACCGGGGGATGCGCACCACGGATCCCGACGGAAATCTCGTGGAGGAGACGACCCACGCCGGGAGCGTGGACGTGACCGGTGCGCCTCCGTCGGTCCCCGCGATCGTCCACCAGGACGTGGTCACCACCCTGTACGGCGACGAGGTATGGGAGAGCGCCGAGGACGTCGAGCTGGTGCCCACGGACGCCAGCCACCTGTTCGGCAGCCGCGTCTCACGACAGGGGCAGACGAGCTTCACGTTCGACGGCCGATCGAACCTGCTGGCCCGCTCGGGCACGGTCTTCGGGTTCAACGCCGAGGGCAATCGCCTGCTCACCGCCACCACAGCGGGAGAAGCGCCCGTCGCGTTCACCTACGACGAGGCGGGCTACACCACCGCGCGTGGGTCCCGGGACATCACCTGGACCGCCCTCGGGCGGATGTCGTCCCACGGCAACGACACCCTGGAGTGGGACGCGGTGGGCAACCTGATCGCGGCCACGGTGAATGGCGTTCGCTCGGAGTGGCGCTGGGGCGGCGCGGTCTCTGCCGATGAGCAGGGAGGGCTCCGCATCGCCCGGGACGAGTTCGTGATCGACGTGGGAAGCAGCTCGCATCTCTACCGCCACCTGGACTACCGGGGAAACGTGAAGTTCACGAGCGACGACCTCGGGGTGATCCGCGCGGGCTACCACTACGCGCCGTTCGGGCTGGACTCGATCTGGGGCTCGGACGAGGACTTTGCCCGCTTCGCAGGACGGAACGCGTTCGGCGAGCTGACGATCCTGGGGGCGCGAGTCTACGACCCGGCGACCGGGCGCTTCCTCTCCCAGGACCCGATCTTCGACGAGGTCAACCAGTACGCCTACACCCTCGGCAACCCGCTCTGGTGGTGGGACCCGGACGGTGCGCATCCAAAGAACGCCAATGCGCAGGCCGTCTCCCAGGCCACCGGCGTGGCCGGATCGTTGATGGTCGTGATCGCGACCTGCATCGGCGGCGGACCCATTCTGATGGGCTTCGGAGCGATCCTGCTGGCCATCGCGGCGATCGCGTACGTGTTCACCCGAATCGATCCCGTTCGCGTGCGATGGCGCCGCGCGCTGTACCCCATCGAAGGCTACGACGCGCGGCGCTTGCACCTGCATTGTCCCCAGCCAAGGAGGCGCGTATGGATCTGGGCGTGAGGCGGATGGTTCACATCGCCATCGCGGTGGCGATAGTCTTCCCCGTCGCCAAGCTCTGGCGTGACTGGTACCGCGGCACGCTCACCAAGGAGGAGGCGTACCGGCTCGTGTTGATGGTGACGTGTCTGACCATCCTGAACATGTCCCTCGACTGACGGGATCCGAGCGCCCCGGGCACCTCGCGTGCCCGGGGCGCATCGCCACAGCGCACGGATCGGTGCGTCCCCCTCGGACGTCCTCGCGTGTGACGCTGGGCTCCCCCGCCAGGCTGCCTTAGAATGCGGACCAGCGAGTGCGGGGGATCCCCCAGCCGCTCGTGGCCAGTCGGGAGTGGGGGCCGTCGGGAGATGAGCGAAATCGCGCTGGCGCCGCAGGCGGAGTCCGACCCCGGTCCGGACGCAGCCCTGCTCGACCTCCTGCAGGAAGAGCTGGAGCTCAACCAGGCCCGCGGCCACACGTTCCGGCACAGCGAGATGCACACCGACCGCTGGAACCAGTGGTTCTCGGCGGGCCAGGGACGGCTCATCCGGGAAGACGGGCGCCTCGACCCGGCGGTACTCCGGGACTTTCGGCGGCTCCGGGTGTTCGCGGGCGACAATCCCGTTCGAGACCCCCGGCTCACGAACCCCGTGAATCTCCTTCACCCCAAGCGCCGCGGCGAACGCGAGCTGCTGCGCCGCTGCCTGCGCATCCTCGAGCAGAACGGCTACGAGGCGCTGCTCGCCCGATACCCCTCCCCCACCGTCGGCAACCCGTACCACTTCGAGCACGCCGGCTACCGCTACACCCACCGTTGGTTCAAGCACGTCTACAGCCTGGGGCTGATCGACCGAACCCTCGGCGACCGGCTCCCGGAAGGCTTCACGGCGCTCGACATCGGCTCCGCGTACGGGATCTTCTCGAGCCTGCTCCAGCAGCACCGCCCCGGCTCGCATCACGTGCTGGTCGATCTTCCGGAGCAGCTCCTGCTCGCCTCCTACTTCCTGCGCCGCTATCGGCCCGGCGCGCGCATCGCGGGGGCCCGGGAGCTGGCGGCCGAGAAGACCGTGGGTCGGGATTTCCTCGAGCAGTACGACTTCGTGCTGATGTCGCCGGAGTTCTACGAGGCCGTGGAGCCGCACGGCATCGACCTGGTGACGAGCTTCGCGGCCCTGGGCGAGCTCAAGCGCTCCTACTTCGACTACTACGTGAACGCCCCCGGGTTCCGCACCGCCCGCTTCCTGGCCACCGCCAACCCCGTCGTCTCGAAGCGCATGTTCGCGGACTCGGACGTCACGGTGCTCGACTATCCGCTGTGGGACCCCAAGAAGCGCCTGCACTTCGACCTGGCCCAGGCCTTCTTCCATCCCTACGCGTATCCCAAGGCACGCTCGATCTTCTCGTACGAGCTGCAGAAGTTTCAGGTCTTCTTCGAGTACGTCGGAGAGCTCTAGCCGGGCTGGCCAGGGCGAGCGCGCCACGCTTGAAACCCGCATCGGATCCCGCAAAACTGGCACGGGGGGCGGGCGGGACCCGGGAAGCCAGGAGGCCGAAGCGAGGCGAAGGAAGCCGCAGGAAGAGAGGGGGGAGCCGTGAAGAAGGACGATCGGTTCGAGGTCGGCACCAACATCCAGGCGACCAACGCCGGCTGGAGCTTCGCGAACGTCGCCGACGATTTCGATGCGCACGTGGAGAAGTCGGTCCCCCTCTACAACGAGGGACACGATCTCATCTGCCAGCTCAGCGACTTCTTCCTCCACGACGCGTCCATGGTCACCGAGCTCGGAGCCTCCACCGGCGTCCTCACCCGGAAGTTCCTCGCCCACAACGCGCAGCGCAGCCAGCTCCAGTACGTCGCCATCGACCACGAGCAGACCATGCTCGACAAGGCCGCACAGGCGTGCGACGACCCGCGCGTCCAGTTCGTGAACGCCGACCTCGCGGACCATGCCTTCGAGCCGTCGAGCATGATCCTCTCCTACTACACGATGCAGTTCGTGCACCCGCGCTCCCGGCAGGCGGTCTTCGACCGCATCTACGAGAGCCTGGAGTGGGGGGGAGCCCTGGTGCTCTTCGAGAAGGTCCGGGCCCCCGACGCGCGCTTCCAGGACATCGCCGGCCAGGTCTACCAGGAGTACAAGCTGAACCGTCACTTCACCGAGGCCGAAATCCTCCACAAGCAGCGCAGCCTGAAGGGCGTGCTCGAGCCCTTCTCCACCCAGGGCAACCTGGACCTGCTCAAGCGGGCGGGCTTCGTCGACACGATGACGATCATGAAGTGGATCTGTTTCGAGGGATTCCTGGCGATCAAGTAGCCCCGAGGCACGTTGCAAGGTGTTGACCCAGCTGCTCGAGAGAACCGCAGAACGAGAGCCGGATCGCGTCGCGCTCCGCTGGCGCGGACGATCCATCACGCGAGGCGACCTCGTCGGCGCCGTGCGCGCGCGGGCAGACGAGCTGTCCCGAAGCGGGGTCCGGCCGGGCGACGGCGTGGCCCTCGTGCTGCCCAATCATCCGGACTTCGTGGTCACCTTCCTGGCAGCCGCCTCCCTCGGGGCGGTCGCGATTCCCCTGCCCCCCCAGTCGCGCCGGCGGGAGCTGGAGGTCTGCCTGGCCGGATGCGACGCGGCGGCCTTCTTCTGCACCCCTTCGCTCGCCGGGGTCTGCACCGAGCTGGCCGCCGCGCGAACCCGCCCGGCAACGGTCTTCGTGAGCGACCCGGAGGCCAAGCTCCCGCCGGTCTCCGTCGCGGCCGCGCCGCGGGAGCCGGTGGCCGCCTCCGCACCGGCCCTCTACGGCTTCTCGTCGGGCACGACGGGCGTTCCGAAGCGCATCGCCCGGACCCAGGGCAACCTGGTGAAGGAGGCCGACAACTTCACCGCAACCGCCGGCATCGCCGAGGACGACGTCATCCTCGGCCTGGCCCCCCTGTACCACGCCCACGGCCTGGGCAACGCCCTGCTCGCCGCCATCCGATCGGGCGCGCGGCTCGTGCTGCTCGACCGCTTCGAGCGACGGGAGGTGCTCGACACGATCGCGCGCGAGCGCGTGAGCGTGATGCCGGCGGTGCCGTTCCATCTGCAGGCGCTGGCGAGCGCGCCCGGACAGGCCGATCTGTCGTCCCTGCGGCTCTGCTTCACGGCGGGATCGCCCCTGGCAGAGGACACCTTCGACGCGTTCCGGGAGCGCTTCGGCCTCGCCGTGGGGCAGCTCTACGGCTGCACGGAGGCGGGCTCGGTCAGCGCCAACTTCAGGCCCGAGGACCCGGACAGCCGGGGGAGCGTCGGGCGACCGATCCGGGGGGTCGAGATCGCGATCCTCGACGAAGCGGGTCGTCCCGCACCCGCAGGCGTGGTGGGACAGATCGCACTGCGGAGCCCGGCCGCCGGCGTGGGCTACGCGGGTCTCGACGAGGTCAACCGGCGCACCTTCGTAGACGGCTGGTTCCGCACCGGTGACGTCGGCGAGCTTCGGGCCGACGGGCTGCTCTTCCTGCGCGGGCGCATCAAGCTCTTCATCGACACGCCGGCCGGAAAGGTGGATCCGACGGAGGTGGAGCGCTGCGCGGCGAGCCACGACGCCGTTCTCGAGGCGGTCGCGCTGGGGGTTCCCTCGCGCACCGGCCACGAGCTGGTGAAGCTCGTGGCCGCCGTCGGGGACGCCGCACCACCCGACCCACGTCTGCTGCGCCGGCAGATCGTGGCCCTGTGCCGGGAGCAGATGGCCGAGCACAAGGTGCCCCGAATCGTCGAGCTGCGACCTCGGATCCCGCGCTCGGCGGCGGGCAAGATCCGGCGCTCCCAGCTCGTCGACCGCTTCCAGGAGAACGAGGCATGACGGAGGTGCTCGCCCTCGAAGAGATGCTCCGCCTGCTGCGCGACTTCGATCCCATGCGCCGGGTCCTGCTGGCGACTCCCGGCACCCTGCAGGGAACCCTGGCGGCGTACTTCGGGGAGCCCGTCGACGTCGCGATGGTCGCCCAGAGCCAGGATGGCCCGGTCTTCGACCGCCAGGTGAGCCTGGTCCTGCGCGAGCGCGGTACCGTCGTCTGCCGGGCCCGGAGCCGGGTCGTCGTCTCCGACGACGACGTCCTCAAGATGGTGACCGAGCAGCGGATCGGCCTGGGACGCATCGCCCAGCTCCTGCGGCGCGATACCTTCTTCCTGCTCGAGTCGGCCGGCGAGCGCGGCGAGGTCTTCATGCGCACCTATCGACTCGAGGGCGAGGGCTTCGCCTATCATATCCACGAGGAGTTCCCGTCGGAGCTCTACCCCGAACGCAAGCGAGAACGAGAACGAGAGAGGAGCACACCCTGAGCCCCCGGAACCGCGAGGAAGAGACGACCGTCGCCGTGCTCGGCGGCGGCCCTGCCGGCGCAACCGCCGCCGCGTACCTGGCCCGCGCGGGGGTGGACCACATCGTCTTCGAGCGGGCCCGGTTTCCGAGGCACCACGTGGGCGAATCGCTCGTGGGGGCCACCAACCGCGTGTTCCACGAGATCGGGTTCCTCCCGAAGCTCGATGCGGCGGGCTTTCCGAAGAAGCAGGGCGCGGTCTGGGTTCCCAAGTCCGGCACCGGCGCCCAGTCGATCCGGGTGATCCCCGACAAGGCCTTCGGCGGTCTCGACTACACCTTCCACGTGGACCGTGCCCGCTTCGACGAGATGCTCCTCGACCACGCCGCGTCCCTCGGCTCCCGGGTCGAGCAGGACGCGCTGGCGACCGCCGTCCTGCAGGAGGACGGACGGGTCACCGGCGTGCGCGTCCAGCAGAACGGCCGCACCCGCACCGTGAAGGCGCGCTACGTGATCGACGCGACGGGCCGGAGCACCTTCCTGGGCTCGAAGTTCCACCTGAAGGTGACCGATCCGCTCTTCGACCAGTACGCGGTCTACGGGTACTGGAAGAACGTCGAGCGCGGCGCCGACGAGACCGCGGGCTACATCCACATCCACTTCCTGCCCTGCGAGCGCGGCTGGGTCTGGCAGATCCCGATCGACGACGAGACCACCTCGATCGGGGTCGTGACGGAGCGCGCCGAGCTCCGCCGGGGCGGGCGCGACGTGGAGGCCCACTACGCGCGCCACCTGGCCACAAACCCCGAGCTCGCACATCGGCTCGAGGCCGCCACGCGGATCTCCGAGCTCCGCACCGAGGGGAACTACTCCTACTCCATGCGCGAGCTCGCGGGTCCGGGCTACCTGCTCGTGGGAGACGCCGCCCGCTTCGTGGATCCCATCTTCTCGTCCGGCGTGTCGGTGGCGATCTACAGCGCCAAGTTCGCCACGGAGGAGCTCGTGGCCGCGCTCTCCGGCCAGAAGTCCGAGAGCGAGGCCCTGGCCTCCTACACGGCGCGCATGCGCTCCGGCATCCGGATCTGGTACGACTTCATCAAGATCTACTACAAGCTCCAGGGCCTGTTCACCTACTACCTGCGCAAGCCCCACTACCGGGACGAGCTGGTGCGTCTGCTGCAGGGAAACGTCTATGAAGCGGACGAGATCACCGTCCTGGAGCGCCTGCGACAGGACATTCGTCGCATCGAAGCGTCGCCGGGGCACGTGATGCAGTCCGCCCTGAGCGACATCCCCCTCTGAGGGCGCCCGCATGGCATCGCTCGAACAGCTGGTCGCCGAGATCACGAAGATCGTGACGGAACGTCTCGAGCTGCAGATGGATCCTTCGGAGCTGTCTGCAGACTCGCACCTGATGGACGACCTGGGGCTGGACAGCGCCGCGATCCTCGACGTGGTCGTGGGGATCGAGGAGACCTTCGGGGTCGACTTCGACATCGCCGGCACCAGCGAGGACGACTTCCAGAGCATCCGCGCGCTCGCCCGCTACGTGCAGACGCGAATCTCGTGAGGTCCATGGACGACCGATGAAGACACTCGGCCGCGTGAGAAGGATCGACGCCTCCGTGCGCCGCTTCGGGCTGCGGGCGATCCCGCCCTACCGGCTCCTGTGCCGGGGCCTCGAGGCCAGCTGGTCGATCCCCCGCGTGCGGAGGCGGCTGATCGAGACCGTGGCGCGGAAGCTGCCTTCCCATCCCTTCGTCGCCGGCGGTGAGAAGCCGGACACCCGGGCTTGGAAGCGCTTCTTCGCGTGCCGCGTCGCCCAGAGCTGGCGGCTCAACGCCCTCGACACGTGCCGCGAGTCGACCGTCCGCCGATGCGTCTCGCTCGTGGGCCGGGAGCACTTCGAGAAGGCCGAGACCGGAGGCCGCGGCGTGATCCTGGTGCACTCCCACTACGGCGCCGCCCACAGCATCTCCGTCGCCCTCAACCGCCTGGGACTCCGGAACGCGGCGGTCCTGAAGTTCCGCCAGCAGGCCCGGGACGGGCTGGTGAAGAACCTCGACCTCATCCCCCTGACGGGAAGCGATTCCGTGCGACCCCTGCTGATGGCGCGAGAGCGGCTGAAGCGCGGCGGGAACGTGCTGATCAGCGGCGACGGCCCCTACGGCGAGCGCATCCGTGCTCCCTTCCTCGCCGCCCAGGCGGGCTTTCCCCAGGGCTTCGCCACCCTCGCGCTGGTCACGGGGGCGCCGATGGTGCCGGTGTTCGCGGCGCCCGGCCCCGGCGGCCGCGTGACCATCGAGTTCCTCCCGCCGCTGTCGAGCGGCGATCCCCAGGAGTCCCGTGCGGAACGGGTCGACGCGATCGTCCGTCAGTACGCCCGCATCCTGGAGCAGCGCTGGCTCGCGGATCCGGCGCTCGTATGGTGGATGGGCAAGGAGCTGACGCCGTCGCTCCCCTGGCAGGCGTCGCCGGCCGAGGGCTCAGGGGCCTGAGGCGCCGGCAGGCGGCGGCCGCGGCAGCAGGCCCTCCCCGTCGAGGAATCGGATCAGCTCTTCGGTGGCCAGCGCATGGCCGGCGGCGTTCCAGTGGTGGTCCTCGAGGTGGTAGTAGAGCGGCTCGCCCGCGGCGATGTGTCGGGCGAACGTGGCGGTCGGATCGAAGAGCGGAATGTCGTGCTCGGCGCAGAACTTCCGCAGCGCCCGGTTCACCCGGGTCTCGTCGAACTTCACGCCCTGGTACTGGGCCTTGGCCAGCTCCCGGAACGCCGGGTCCACCTGCACCTTCGCCGGCACGACGGCGATCACGTAGGCAGCCCCCGCGTCCCGGGCCACGCGCTGCCCCTCGAGCATCAGTCGCCGGGTGTCGAGCCAGGCCTCGTCCCAGATCTCGCTCTGGTAGCCCTCGAGAAAGGGCCAGCCGAAGTGGGCGGCGGGCGGAGCGGGCGGAGCGCCCAGCCGCGCCGCCGTCCGGGCCCAGGCCTGCCCCACGAGGTTCGCGAGGACCACGGGCTGCACGAAGCGGAACGCGCGATGGATCGGCGAGGCGCGCTCGCGCTGCTTCGCCTCCGCTTCGCGCAGCATGCGCGCATAGTCCGGGGGCGTCCACTCGAGCGGTCCCGTCAGGCTGGTCGCGTGCGCGTACGGCCGCGCGTACGCCTTGACGTCGTCCGCGCCGAAGAGCTCGGCCTGCAGGGGCTCCGAGTTGTTCTGGATGTCGTTGCCCGTGAAGAACGCCAGTAGCACCAGGTCGGGCCGGTAGCGCAGCCCCTCCTCCTCCAGGTACAGCACCTCCTGGGCGGTGCCGTATCCACCGATGCCGAGGTTCACGCTCTCGACGTGGCGGTCCTGGAGCTCCTCCTGGAGCCGGAAGGGCAGCGACTCCTCCAGCGGCACCTGGTACGCCTCCATGAAGGAGTCGCCCAGCACGACGATTCGGAAGACGCCCGGCGCGGGCTCGTACTCGTGGGGGCGATCGCGCAGCCCCTTCTCGTTGATCTTCACCAGCACCGCGTAGTCCCGGCTGCGCTGGTACGCCTCCTGGCCCGGGATCAGCGTCCAGCCGCGGGTGGGATGCGGACCGCGCAGGACGTGCTCGCCCGACAGGGCGTCCAGCGAGCCGTAGCGCGCGAGCCGCAGCACCCATTCCATGGCCGTGATCGAGACCACGAGGGAGACCACCAGCAGCAGCACGCGCGCGAGCTTCGGGCTCACTCGCGGCCGCTCCTGCGCTCCACCACCAGGATCTCCCAGCGGCCGCGGGGTCCCACGTACAGGGACGTGACCCAGCCGGTCACGCCCACCACGATCGAGCCGAGCAGCGCGGCGCCGAAGCCGCTCAGCCGGAAGCCCTCGAGCAGCCAGGCGACGAGCCCGAGCATCGCCGCGTTGACGACGAGCAGGAAGAGGCCCAGGGTCACGAGGGTCACGGGGAGCGTGAGCACGACGGCCAGGGGACGCACGAGGGCGTTCACGATCCCCAGCAGGAAGGCGGCGGCCACGAAGGTGCCGGTCCCGTGGATCTCCATGCCGGGGACGATGCGACTCGCGAGCCAGAGCCCGAGCACGTTGATGCCCAGGCGTATCAGGAAGCCGGTCATCGATCCCTCCCCCCAAACCCGCGCGCAGTCTAGCCCGATCCGTCATGCGGATCAGGGCGCAGCTCCCAATGCCCGCCGAATCGCTGCGTCTTGCTCGGTCCGTGCCGCGATCCGCGGCCTGACGCGTCCCGGTCTACGCGCGCTGGCTGCTGACCGACACGCACTCGCCCGTCATGTAGCTCGCGTAGTCGCTCGCCAGGAAGACGATCACGTTGGCGACCTCCCAGGGCTCCGCGCCGCGACCGAAGGCCTCCCGGGCCGCGAGCTCCTCGAGCAGCTCCTCGCTGCGTCACCTTGCGCGAGGAACTCGTGGGTGGCCAGGCTGGGCGAGACCGCGTTGATGCGGACGCCGTGCGCCGGCGGCCTCCATCGCCGAGCAGCGGGTCAGCGCCATCACGCCCGCCTTGGCGGCGGCGTAGTGGGCCTGGCCCGGCTGGGCGCGCCAGCCGAGAACCGAGGCGTTGTTGACGATGCAGCCGGCTGCCCCGCTCGATCATGTGGGGCAGTACGGCACGGGTCATGCGGAAGGTGCCGGTGAGGGTGACGCCGAGCACGGCGTCCCACTGCTCGTCGGTCATGTCGACCACGTTCGCGGTGCCGCCGAGGCCGGCGTTGTTCACCAGCGACGTCGATCCGCCCCAGCTCGGCGACGGCAGCCGCGACGAGCCCGCGCACGTCCTCCTCGGGGTCACGTTGCACAGGCGGGACGGGATCGGCCTTCGCCCGCGAGCTTGCTCGAGGCCGGTCGCCGCCTCGCCCAGCCGGCGCTCGTGGATGTCGCTGATCATCACGCGCGCGCCCTCTTCCAGGCAGCGCTTCGCGGTGGCGAACCCGATGCCGCTGCCGGCGGCCGCGGTGACGAGCACCGTCTTGCCGGCCAGCAGCTGCGTGGCCTTCGGGGTACGGCGGCGGGGCGATCGTCATCGTGCGCTCGCGGGGCAGACCGAGGGCGCGCTCGGCGATGATGTTGCGCTGGATCTGGTTCGAGCCGGCGTAGATCGTGTCCGAGCGGGTGAAGAGGTACATGCGCTGCAGGGCGCGTCAGCTCGTAGGGCGCGGCCTCCACGACCTCGGAGCGCGGCCCCAGCACGTCCATCGCCAGCTTGCCGAGATCGCGGTGCCAGCTGGCCCAGTAGATCTTGCCGATCATGCCGGCCCGGGAGAGCTCGCCGCCGGTCGACTGGGAGAGCGTGCGCAGCGCGTGGTAGCGCTGGATGCGCAGCCCCATCCAGGCCTTGGCGATGCGCTGGCGGATCAGCGGGTCTCGCGCCCGGCCGTTCGCCTCGCGACGCGGCGATCACCTGCTCGAGCTCGTTCTGGAACGCCATCTGCTGGCCCAGGGTCGAAGCGCCCCGCTCGAAGGCCAGGGTTCCCATCGCCACCTTCCAGCCGGCGCCGGGCTCGCCCACCACGTTCTCGGCGGCCGTGCGCGCGCCGTCGAAGAACACCTCGCTGAACTCCGAGTCGCCCGTGATCTGCACGATCGGCCGCACCTCGACGCCCGGCTGGCGCATGGGGACGAGCAGGTACGAGAGTCCCTTGTGCTTCGGCGCGTCCGGGTTCGTGCGGCACAGCACGAAGCACCAGTCGGCGTTCGCCGCACCCGAGGTCCACACCTTCTGCCCGTGCGATCGACCCACTCGTCGCCGTCGAGCTCGCGCCCGGGTCTGCACGTTGGCGAGGTCGGAGCCGGCGTTCGGCTCCGAGTAGCCCTGGCACCAGATCTCGTCCCCGCTGCGGATGCCCGGCAGGAAGCGCTCCTTCTGCAGCGGCCGTGCCGAAGTGGATCAGCGTGGGCGCCGAGCAGCCCCTCGCCGATGTGGCCGACCCGCCCGGGCCCGCCGGCCCGGGCGTACTCCTCGTAGAAGATCACCTGCTGGGAGAGGCTCAGGTCCGCGACCGCCCACCGCCTTCGGCCAGCCGATGCCGATCCAGCCGTGCTCGCCCGAGCCGGCGCTCCCAGGCGTGGCGCTCCTCGAAGAGCGCGTGCTCGTCGCCGGGTCCCGCCGCGGCCGCGCACCGACCTCGAACTCGCCGGACAGGTGCTCCTCGAGCCAGCCGGCGATCTCGCGGCGGAAGGCCTCGTCCTCTTCGCTGAAGCGCGCGTCCATCCGGCCCTCTCCTTCGATCGCGGTTCCGATCGCTGTTGCGTCGGCGCTCGGGGTGGTTCTCGTGGGCTGGCTCGGGTGCGAGCGCTTGGAGGCGTGCCAGACATTACGATACGATCCGATCCGTATGCAAGCCGACCCCGACCGCGCAGACCATTCCCGGGCTCGTCCAGGAGGACGCGCGCGCGCTTCGGCGCGCATCCGGCCCTCGAGGACGGCGACCTGCGGCTCTCGTACGCGGAGCTGGCGGAGGCCTGCCTCGACGCGACCCGCGCCTTCCTCGCCGCGGGCATCGCGCCGGGGGATCGGGTCGGCATCTGGGCGCCCAACATCGCCGATGGGTCGTCGCCGCCGTCGGCCTGCAGGGGGCCGGCGGCGTGCTCGTCACCGCTGAGCACCCGGCTCAAGGGCACCGAGGCCGCCTACACCCTGCGCAAGAGCGGCGCGCGCATGCTGCTTGACGGTGAACGGCTTCCTGGGGGTCGACTACGTCGACGCGCTGGCGGGCCACGAGCTTCCGGAGCTCGAGCGCATCGTCTGCCTGCGCGGCGCGCGACCGGGGGCGCCGCGAGCAGGCCTGGTCCGACTTCCTGGCGCTCGGGAAGCGCGGTCTCGCCGGGAGACCGCGCGCAGCCGCATCGACGCCGTCTCGCCGGACGACCTGGCGGACCTGATCTTCACCTCGGGCACCACCGGCGCATCCGAAGGCCGTGATGAGCACCCACGGCCAGAACCTGCGCGTCTTCTCGGTGTTCAGCGACGTGATCGGCCTGCGCGAGGACGATCGCTACCTGGTCGTGAACCCCTTCTTCCACTCCTTCGGCTACAAGGGCGGGCTGGCTCTCCTGCCTCATCCGGGGCGCCACCATCCTGCCCCACGCGGTCTTCGACGTGGACGCGGTGCTGCAGCGCGATCGCGACGGACCGGGTCAGCGTGCTGCCGGGGCCGCCCACCCTCTTCCAGTCGCTGCTCGCGCACCCGGATCTCGCACCGCTACGACATCTCGAACCTGCGCATGTGCACGACCGGCGCGGCCCCCACCCCCGTCCAGCTGATCCGGCGCATGCGGGACGAGCTCGGCTTCGAGACGATCATCAACGCCTACGGGCTGACCGAGAGCTGCGGGGTGGTGAGCCTGTGCCGGCCCGACGACGACCCCGAGACGATCGCCACCACGGCGGGTCGCGCGATCCCGGACGTCGAGGTGCGCTGCGTCGACGCCGACGGCAAGGAGGTGCCGCGCGGCCAGCCCGGCGAGGTGGTGGTGCGCGGCTACAACGTGATGCAGGGCTACTTCGACGATCCCGAGGAGACCGCGAAGGCGATCGACGCCGACGGCTGGCTGCACACCGGGGACGTCGGCGTGATGGACGAGCGCGGCTATCTGCGCATCACGGACCGCATCAAGGACATGTACATCCTGGGCGGCTTCAACTGCTACCCGGCGGAGATCGAGAGCCTGCTCTTCGGCAGCGGGCTCTTCGCCCAGGTGGCGGTGATCGGCATTCCCGACGAGCGCCAGGGCGAGGTGGGCATGGCGTTCGTGGTTCCGGCCCCGGGCACGGAAGCTGAGCGAGGAGCAGGTCATCGCCTGGGCCCGCGAGAACATGGCCAACTACAAGGTTCCGCGGCGGGTGAGCCGTCGTCGACGCGCTGCCCACCAACGCCACGGGCAAGGTGCTCAAGTACGCGCTGCGCGAGCAGGTCCGGGCGAGAGCCCGGAGCAGCCCTGAGCCCGGAAACAGCCCTGAGCCCGGAAACAGCCCTGAGCCCGGAAACAGCCCGAGCCCGGAACAGCCCTGAGCCCCGGAACAGCCGACAGCCTTCCTCAGGCGCGGTGCCCCTGGATCCCCGAGAGCGCCATGTCCACCATCGGCCCCACCATGCGGGGGTTGAGGCGGCCGCCCTTGAAGAAGAGCGCGACCGCGATGGGCCCGACCACCAGATCGGCCGCCAGCTCGACGTCCGTGTCCTCGGGAATCTCGCCGCGATCGACGGCGCGCTCGAAGGCCCGACCAGCGGCTGGCGGCGGCCCTTGCTCACGGGCTCGAACAGCTCGGACAGCTCGGGGTTGTGGGCGCGCTCGCCCGCCAGGCTCGGCAGCACCGCGGACAGAGGCGACGCGTTGAAGGCCTGCAGGTAGGCGCGCAGCATCTTCTTCAGGTCTTCGGCGAGGTCGCCGGTGTCGACCTCCTCGAAGCCGGGGAGCTGTCCGAAGGCCTCGACGACCAGCGGCAGCTTCGAGGGCCAGCGGCGGTAGATCGTGGCCTTGCCGACGCCCGCGCGGCTGGCCACGCCCTCGACGGTCATGGCGGAGAAGCCCACCTCGACGAGCAGGTCGAGGGTCGCGTCGAGGATCGCCTTGTGGGCCTCCTCGCTGCGAGGTCGCCCTGCCGTCGGAGCACCCTGGGAGTGGGAGGAGCCTGCGTTCGCGCTCACGGGCGCCGTTCTCCGGCGTCGATCGCCGTGTCCCCGATTCGGCACCCTGGCTGCAGGCTGGATTACGATACTATACGTCTCGTTCAGATTCACCCCGCATCCCCCCGCCCGGAGAGCCGAAGCATGCCCGAACCGGTCGCCTACGATCCCTTCTCCGACGAGCCGTGATGCGCGACCCCGGCCCGATCTACAAGCGGCTGCGGGACGAGGCGCCGGCCTACTACTGCGAGCGGTGGGACTGCTGGGCGCTCTCCCGCTTCGCGGACATCTGGAAGGCCTCGGGCGACGTCAAGCACTTCACGGCCGCCCAGGGCACGACCTCCGCGCACCTGCTGACCAAGGTGCAGCCCGTGACCCCGATGCTGAACCTGATGGATCCGCCGAGCACACGAAGCTGCGCGCCGCCATGCGCAGCTACTTCGCCGCGCCCGAGGTCGCGCCGCTCGAGCCCCTGATCCGCCGCATGGCGGTCGGAGAGCCTGGAGGCCGCCCGGGACGCCGGACGCATCGACGCCATGGGCGACTTCGCGTCGAAGATCGCCGTGACCGTCGCCTGCACGGTGAACGGCCTGCCCGTCGAGGACGGCCCGATCCTGAACGACCTGGTGCTGGCGCTTCTTCAAGCGCGAGGAGGGCGTCGAGGGCATGACGCCCGACGGCATGGCGGCCTTCGGAGAGCTCGACGCCTACTTCCGCCAGCTCATCCGCAAGCGGCGCAGCGAGGCCCCCCAGGACAACGTGCTCGGCACGCTCCTCGCGATCGAGCTCGACGGCGAGAAGCTCGACGACGCCGCCGTCGCCTCGCATCTCTCGATGCTCATCATCGGCGGCGCCGAGACCTTCCCGAAGACCTTCGCGAACGCCCTCCGCCGGCTGGCCGAGCATCCCGACCAGCGCGCCGAGTGCGTCGCCGAATCCGGCGCTCGTCCCGGACGCCTTCAACGAGGCGCTGCGCTACGACATGCCGACCCAGTTCCTGTGCCGCGTGGTCACGCAGGAGATCGAGTTCCACGGCCAGACCCTGCAGCCCGGGCCAGCCGGTGCTCTTCCTGTATCCCTCCGGCAACCACGACGAGCGGGAGTTCCCGAACCCCGACGTCTTCGACATCCACCGCAAGCCGCCGCGCATCCTGTCGCTTCGGCTACGGGCCCCACTCGTGCATCGGCATCAACGTCGCGCGTCTCGAGGCGAAGGTCTGTCTCGAAGAGACCCTGAAGGCGATCCCCGAGTACGCAGCTCGATCTCGCGACCACGCCGAGCGCCTCGTGACCGACTTCGTGCAGGGCTACGCGAAGTTCCCGATCACGTTCTGAGAGGCGCGGCCGCCCCCCGGTGAAGCGCCCTTCCCTCGCGCAGCCAGATCGCGCTCCACGCGGCGACGCGCGAGCGGACGCCGTCGCCTACCGCAGGCGGACGCGGTGATGCGCTGGGCGGAGTACGACGCGCGCTCGTCGCGCCTCGCCGCCACCCTGGAGGCGCTGGGGATCGCGGCCGGAGAGCGCGTGGCGGTGCTGCTGCCCGACGGCCCGGGGGTGCACGCGGCCCTCGTGGGCTGCGAGAAGGCCGGGGTGGTGGCGGTCGGCATCGGTCCGCGGGCAGGCTACAAGGAGCTCGAGCACCTGCTGCGCAAGACCGGGTGCGGCGGCCCTGCTCACTCGCGCCCCGGCACCAGGACCGCGAGGTGGCCGACTTCGTGGCGGGACTGCGGCGCGCCGGCGCCCCCGCTCCGTCACCACCTGGTGGCGCCGGACGGCGCGCGCGAGCTCGAAGGCCCGGTCGACGTCGACGGCGCGCCGGCGCCCGTTCCGGACCTCGCGGCCGCCGGCCCCGTCTCGGCGCCTCGGCCCGGACGACGTCTTCCTGCTCAACTCCACCTCGGGCACCACGGGCATGCCGAAGGTCGTGATCCACGACCAGCGCGCTGGTTCGCGTTCCACGACCTCGCGGTCGCCAGACCGGCGACCTCTCGGATCGCGACGTCTTCATGAGCGTGGTTCCCGCGCCCTTCGGCTTCGGCATCTGGACGAGCCACGTGACGCCCACCCTGCTGGGCGTCGCCGACCGCGGTCTCGGCGCGCTTCTCCGCCGAGGAGACCCTCGCCGCGATCGAGCGCGACCGGGTCTCGGTGCTGGCGGCCGTCTCCACCCAGTTCGTCATGCTGCTCGAGTCGCGCGGCCCTGGCCCGCCACGACCTCTCGAGCCTGCGGGTGCTCTACACCGGCGGCGAGGTGGTGCCCTACGCGCGGGCCGCCGAGTTCGAGGACCGCACCGGGGCGGCGGTGCTGCAGTTCTACGGCTCGAACGAGACGGGCGCCGTCTCGGGCACCCGTCTGGGCGACGACCGCGAGCGGCGGCTGCGCACCGCTGGCCGGGTGATCCCGGCGATGAACGTGCGGCTCTTCGACGAGTCGGGCGCCGACGTCACCGCCGGCGGCCGGGGACAGCCGGGCTGCCGCGGCCCCACCCTGTCGCGCGGCTACTGGGACGACGACCGAGGCGAACGCGAAGCTCCTGCGCGCCGGACGGCTGGATGATGCTCGGCGACGTGGTGACCATCGACCCGGACGGCTACCTGACGGTGATCGGACGCACGGACGACTTCATCATCCGCGGCGGCAAGAACATCAGCGGGCCCGCGGTCGAGCAGGAGGTGGCGTCGCACCCGGCAGTGGCCCTGGCCGCCGCCGTCGCCATGCCCGACCCGATCTTCGGCGAGCGGGTCTGCTGCTACGTGGAGCTGCGCCCGGGAGCGAGCCTCGACCCTCGAGGAGCTGCTCGCCCACCTGCGCGCGCGGGACGTCTCGAAGGAGAACCTCCCCGAGCGCCTGGAGGTGCTCGACACCCTGCCCCGCGGCTCGGGGGGCAAGGTGGCCAAGCAGAAGCTGCGGGAGGACGTGCGCCAGCGACTCGCCGACGAGGCCGGCCAGCGAAGCGTCGGCGAGGCCGAGCCGCGACCCACGGACGAGGCCGAACCGCGACCCACAGACGAGGCCGAAGACGCCTGAGAGCCGCCCCGCTCAGGCGCCCAGTCGCGCCAGCAGCTCGTCCTCGAACGTGAAGTCGAAGTCGAGGCTCTCGTGCAGGCCTTCCTGCCGCATCCACTCCCAGGTCTGCTCCACGGCGCTGCGGAACGTGTACTCGGGCCGCCAGCCCGTGTCGTCCATCAGCTGCTGGACGCTGAAGAAGACGCTGCGATTCCAGTGGTGCAGGTGCGGGGCGATGCGCTGCATCAGGCGCTGGATCTGGAAGAGCGCGGCGCCCCGGGCGTCCTCCCGGCTGCGCGTGTCCACCTTCACCTCCATGGGCGCGCCAGACAGGGGAATGCGTCCCGCGTAGAGATCGTCCATCACGTCGGCCGGCACGAACACCTTCTCCGGGGTGACGCCCACGGTCTCCGCGAACGTGTCGACGTAACCCTCGTCGGTGAAGCAGTCTCCGCCGGTCAGGTTGTAGCGGCGCCCGAAGGTCTTCGGGTTCTGCATCATGGCGCACAGGGCGCGTGCCTCGTCGTCCACGTGCCCGATCTGGCCCACGGTGGTTCCGTCCCCGGGAACCAGCACCTTCCGCCCGCGGTAGAGGCGCACGAACATGCGCTGCTCCCGGTCCGGGATGATGTTCCGGGGCCCGAATACCATCGAGAAGGCCGCCAGGGACGCCGGGAAGCCGTGCTCCCGGTGCTCCCGCACCAGCAGGTCCTCGCACAGGATCTTGTTCATCCCGTACTCGTTCTGCGCCGGGCTGCGGTCGAGGGGGTGCCCCTCGGCGATGGGCAAGCAGTTCGTCGCTGCGTAGATGACGGTGGAGCTGGCGAAGATGTAGTGGCCCGTGCGACCCCGAAAGAGCTTGACCATCAGCTGGACGTCTTCCGGGCGATAGCCGCTGATGTCGTGGATGCAGTCGAACTCGAGACCCGCCACGGTCTTCCGCATGGCGGCCGGGTCGGTCCGGTCGCAGACGAGGCGCTTCACGGCCCGGGGCAGCGCCGCCTCGGTGCGTCCCCGGTTCAGGATCGTGACGTCGTGCCCCCGCCGCACCAGCTCCCGCACCAGCGCGAAGCCGTTGAACTGCGTCCCACCCATCACGAGCACCTTCACGATCGACTCCTCGTCCTCTCGACGTCTCGACGTCTCGCTCTCTCGTCGTTTCCGGCGAGCCCGTCTCGCCCGCACGCGCCGGGCAGTGCCGGCGGCGAGGCGGCTGCGGCCGCACTGGCGGCCGGCCCGCCCGGGGCCCGCAGTCTAGCGGCGATGCCACGACCCTCCGAACCCCGCTACACTGGCCGCCATGCCGGGACCCGGATATCGCAGTCGTCGCACCACCCATGGTCGCAACATGGCCGGCGCCCGCGCCCTGTGGCGTGCTACAGGCATGACGGACGACGATTTCGGCAAGCCGATCATCGCCATCGCCAACAGCTTCACCCAGTTCGTGCCGGGCCACGTGCACCTCCACGACGTGGGGCAGCGCATCAAGAAGGTGATCGACGCCGCGGGCGGCTTCGGGGCCGAGTTCAACACCATCGCGGTGGACGACGGCATCGCCATGGGCCACGACGGCATGCTCTACTCGCTCCCCAGCCGGGACCTGATCGCCGACTCGGTCGAGTACATGGTGCAGGCCCACGTGGCGGACGCTCTCGTGTGCATCTCGAACTGCGACAAGATCACCCCGGGCATGCTGCTCGCCGCCCTGCGCCTGAACATCCCGACCATCTTCGTGACGGGCGGGCCGATGGAGGCGGGCAAGACCCAGGGGACCCGCGACCGGGACGGAAACCCCATCTCGCGCAGCCTGGACCTGATCGACCCGATGATCGCCGCAGGCGACGAGGGCGTGAGCGACTGCGGAGCTCGAGAGCCTGGAGCGCTCGGCCTGCCCCACCTGCGGCTCCTGCAGCGGCATGTTCACCGCCAACAGCATGAACTGCCTGGCCGAGGCCATCGGCCTCGCCCTGCCGGGCAACGGCACCCTGCTCGCCACCCACGCCCGCCGCTGGGAGCTGTTCGAGGACGCGGGCCGTCGCATCGTGTCCCTGGCGCGGCGCTACTACATCGAGGGCGACGAGTCGGTGCTGCCCCGCAGCATCGCCACCTTCGAGGCCTTCGAGAACGCCATGACCCTCGACATCGCCATGGGCGGCTCGACGAACACCATCCTGCATCTGCTGGCGGCGGCCGAGGAGGCGGGGGTCGACTTCAAGATGCACCACATCGACGCTCTCTCCCGGCGGGTGCCCAACCTGGCGAAGGTGGCGCCTTCCTCGAGCTTCCACATCGAAGACGTCAACCGGGCCGGCGGCATCTTCACCATCCTGGGCGCCCTCGACCGCGGCGGCCTGGTCCACCGCGAGGTGGCGACGGTGCACACGCCGCACCCTGGGCGAGGCCATCGACGCCGAGGACGTGCGACGCCCCACGGCCAAGCAGGAGGCGCGGGACCGCGCGCTGGCCGCACCCGGCGGCATCCGCACCACCGTCGCGTTCTCCCAGGACACCTACTTCGATTCCCTGGACGAGGACGGCGCCCAGGGCTGCATCCGGGAGATCGAGCACGCCTACAGCCGAGACGGCGGGCTCGCCATGCTCTACGGCAACATCGCCCTGCGACGGCTGCGTGGTGAAGACCGCAGGTGTCGACGCCCGGAATCCTCACCTTCACGGGTCGCGCGCGGGTCTACCACTCCCAGGACGCCGCGGTCGCCGCCATCCTCGGCAACGAGGTGGTGCCGGGGGACGTCGTGGTCATCACCTACGAGGGGCCCAAGGGCGGACCGGGCATGCAGGAGATGCTGTACCCGACCTCCTATCTCAAGTCGAAGGGCCTCGGCGGAAAGTGCGCCCTGGTGACCGACGGTCGCTTCAGCGGCGGCTCCTCGGGCCTGGTGATCGGCCACGTGTCGCCCGAGGCGGCGGAAGGCGGCGCCATCGGGCTCGTCGAAGAGGGAGACCGCATCGAGATCGACATCCCGAATCGCTCGATCCGGCTCGACGTGGACGACGCCGAGCTCGAGCGCCGCCGCACCGCCATGGAGGCCCGCGGCGACGAGGCCTGGCAGCCAGGCCCGCGCGAACGGGCGGTCTCTGTCGCGTTGCAGGCCTACGCGATCTTCGCCACGAGCGCGGCCCGCGGCGCCGTGCGCGATCTCTCGCAAGTGCGAAGTCAGCCTCAGGCGCGAAGCCGGCCGCAACCACGAAGCCGGCGCTGAATCCCCAGAGCATGAGCGCGGCACCCGCTCGGCCCGGTCCGATCCGGTGGATCTCCATAGGCGCCTTCGGGGCCTGGGGGCTGCTCTTCGCGGTCACCTACGGCTACGTGCCGGGTCTGAAGCACGCCTGGGGCTTCGGGCTGCTGCGCTATCTGGAGGACTGGGTCGCCTGGCTCCTCACCGGCGTGGCGCTCCTCGTCACCACCGATGAGGCGCGGCGCGGGGTCCTCCGTGCGGCCGCGTTCGTGCGGGCGCGGGCCCGGAAGCTCTCGCCGACGTCTCGCGACGCGCTTCTCTTCCTGGTGGCCGGGGTGTCGCTGTGGCTGGTGCGCGAGCGCGTCCTGCTCGGCGATTCCATCCTGCTCCACTCGTTGCTCACCCACGAGGGGCGCGTCACCTATCCCGAGCCCGGCGGCATGGCCCTGCTGCTCGCCATCTACCGCCTGGCCGACCTCCTCGCGCTGCCGCCCCTGGTGCTCGCCCGGGTCCTGGCCTGCGGGGCCGGCGCCGCCACGATCCTGTTCGTGGTGCGTGCCTCGCGCCTGACGGGAGCGACGGGCGGCGGCGCCAACGCCATCGCCCCCCTCGCCTTCTCCGGCGGCATGGTCGCGGCGCTGGCGGGCCGGCTCGAGATCCAGCCCTTCGCGCTGGCGGCGAGCGCCGCCTACCTCTGGCTCGCGCTCCGCTTCCTCCACGGAGGCGTGGGATTCGCGGCGGCGGCCCTGGCCCTGGGCGTCGCGAGCTGGCTGCAACCCTGGTGCCTCCTTCTCGTCCCGGGCCTGCTGCTGCTTCGCCGCCTGCGCGGCGAGCGGGTGCTGACACCGGCGCTGGGCGGGGTGGCGCTGCCCCTGCTGCTGCACGCGATCTTCCTGCTCACCTGGAACCCCGAGGGCCTCCCGGCCACGATCGTGCTGGCGCGGGCGCTGGGCTCCGCCCGCACGTGGGTCCGGCTACCCGGCGGCGCGCCCAGCATCGGCACGGACTACGTGCTCTTCTCCCGGGCCCACCTCAAGTACCTCGGCAACGCGGCCTTCGTGCTGGTCCCGGCGTCGTTGCCCCTGGCCCTGGGCCTGCTGGCCGCACCGCGGCGGGCCTTCGCCACCGCCCCCGCCCGCTTCCTCGGCATCTCCGCCGCGGGCCTCCTGGTGGCGGCCTGCGGCATCCGCCCCGTGTGGGGCCCCTTCGACTGGGACCTCTTCTGCGTCACGGCGCTCTGCCTGGTCTTCCTGGCGGGCATCGCGCTCGACCTCGTCCCCGGCCCGCAGCGCCGGGCCCACCTCGCCGTCGTCGCCGTCGGGCTGCAGCTCTGCTTCGTCGGCATCCCCATGCTCTCGATCGGCCAGGGTGCCCAGCACGCGCCCGGGCCCTTCGTCGGCAAACGCTTCGACCCCCGACTCTTCGAGGTGGGACGCCGGCCGCCCCGCCGCATCGCGCCGTGGCTGTGAAGCTGCCACCATCCGCCGGCCCGCGAGAAGAACGAGAGGAGAAGAGCGCTGCGCGTGTTCACCCACTTTCCCAAGGACACCCTCGCCGAGCTGTGCGGCGACGTGCCGGACCTCGAGCTGGTGCCGGTGCCCGGAGAGGGAGACGTCGATCCGGATGAGCAGGCGGAGGTGCTCCTCACCTGGGCCTGGGGCACGCCGAACGTCGGCCTGCTGGTGCGCCACGGCGTTCGCTGGATCCACACCGTGGGCACGGGAGTCGACCGCTTCCCCCTGGAAGCCGTGGGCGACCGCACTCTCACCTGCGCGCGAGGCGCCACCGCGGTGCCCATCGCGGAGTGGACGCTGGCCTGCATGCTCGCCTGCGCGAAGGATCTCCCCGCACGCTGGCTTCACGAGCCGCCCGAGGCGTGGAATCACGCGAGCCTCGGCACCCTGGCGGGACGCACCCTGGGGCTCGTCGGCCTCGGCACCATCGGCATCGAGGTGGCGAAGCGGGCGCTCGCGTTCGACATGCGCGTCGTCGCCGTGCGTCGCAGCCCGCGGCCGAGCCCCGTGCCCGGCGTCGAGATCGTCGAGTCCCTCGAGGCCCTGGTAGAGCGCGCCGATCATCTCGTGATCGCGGCCGCCGCCACGAAGGAGACCCGACATCTGGTGGACGCCGACGTGCTGGCGCACGCCCGGTCCGGGCTGCATGTGGTCAACGTCGCGCGCGGGAGCCTGCTCGATCAGGACGCCCTGCGCGCCGCCCTCGAAGACGGCCGCGTCGCGCTCGCGTCCCTCGACGTCTGCGAGCCGGAGCCCCTGCCCGCCGGCCACTGGCTCTACCGCCATCCGCGCGTGCGCCTCAGCGCCCACGTCTCGTGGGCCGCCCCGGGCGCCGTAGAGCACATCCTCGAGACCTTCGTGGCGAACCTCCACCGCTACCGCGCCGGCGAGCCCCTCGCCGGCGTCGTCGACCTCGCACGCGGCTACTAGTGTCCCGTCCCGCGAGCGCTTCGACCGGGCTCGGCGTCCTGGGAGACCTGCGGGGTCGCGGTGCGCTCGTCGTGCTCGGCTGCCTCCTCTGCCAGCTCGGGCTCGGATTCGGCTACGTCTTCCCCGCACTGGCCCCCCTCATCATGCCCGACCTCGGCTGGAGCCGGACCGAGTACACGGCGGTGCGCATCCCCCAGCTGCTGATCATGGCCGGGGCGAGCCCGATCCTCGGCTTCGTCATCGTGCGGCATGGCGCGCGGCGCACGCTGCTGGCCTCGGCGGCGCTGATCGGCGGCACCTTCCTGGCGCTGGGCCGCATCGACTCACTCTGGCAGTTCTATGCGCTGCTCATGGTGGGGGCCGTGGCGCTCGTGGGTCTCGGCGACATCAGCGTCGGACAGCTCGTCACCCACTGGATCGTCAAGCGCCGGGGCTTCGCGATGGGGATCGTGTACGCGGGCTCGAACCTGGCCGGCGCGTTCCTGGTCCCGATCTGGGTCGGCATCGCCCGCGCCGACGGCTGGCGGACCACCTTCTTCGTGATGGGCGCCGGCGCACTCGTCGTGATGGTGCCCGCCATCCTGCTGCTGATCCGCGACCGCCCCCTGGTGTGGTCCGGCGGCGAGCTCGAAACGCGGGTCGTGGGCAGCGATGCCGACCTGGACCTGCGCCACGCCCTGCGCACGCGCACCTTCTGGATCCTGGCCTTCGCGCTCTTCGGCTTCTTCTTCTACTTCGTGGGCGTCCTGGACCACCTGGTCCTGTTCCTGACGGACGAGGGCATGGAGACCACCCAGGCCACGTACTTCTTCAGCACGGCCCTGGCCATGGGACTCGCCAGCAAGGTGGGTCTGGGCGTCATCTCGGACTACATCCCGGAGAAGACGTCGATCCTGGCCGACCACGCCCTGCTGGCCCTGAGCTCGCTATTGCTGCTGGCCCTGCCCAGCGACGGCCTGGTGTGGGGGTTCGTCGTGGCGTACGGATTCTCGACCGCGGCCCGGGACGTGGTGTATCCGCTCATCATCAACCGCTGCTTCGGCGAGCGCTACATGGCCGAGATCTACGGCGCGCTGATGCTCGCGCTGCCGAGCGGATCCCTGGGCGCCATCTTCGCCGCCCAGGTGCACGACCGCCTGGGCAGCTACACCCTGGCCTTCACGTGCTTCGCGATCCTGAACGCGGCCATCCTGGTGGCGCTGGTGTTCACCCGGGACGAGCGGCGGTGAGCGACGGGCCGCGGATCTCGCTCACCCTCTCCGGGCTCTCGCGCCTCTACGGCGACGATCTCCACGGTCTGCTCGAGACCGCCCGCATGGCCGACGAGCTGGGGCTCCACCAGATCACCGTGACCGACCACGTGGTGATGGGAGCCCGGAGCGACCGCTATCCCTATGGCCGCTTCCCGTTCGACGAGCACGAGCCCTGGCCCGAGCCCCTCACGACCCTGGCCGCGATCGCCGCGGTCACCTCGCGCACCCGGCTCGCCACCGGGGTGCTGATCGCCCCGCTGCGGCCGCCCGTGCTGCTCGCCAAGACCCTCGCCACCCTGGACGTCCTCTCGAGGGGCCGGCTCGACCTGGGCGTCGGAACCGGCTGGCAGCGCGAGGAGTACGACGCCGCGGGCCTGCCCTTCACGGGCCGCTTCGACCGCATGCTGGACGGCCTGCGCGCGTGTCGCGTCCTGTGGCGCGACGCGCCCGCGAGCTTCGCGTCGGCCACCGTCTCGTTCGAGAACGTCTGGTGCCGGCCGCGGCCCGTGCAGCCGGGCGGCGTGCCGTTCTGGTTCGGCACCGCGCTGCGCGGCCCGCGAGCGATCTCGGCCATCGCGGAGCTGGGCGCCGGCTGGATGCCCATCGTCGCGGACCCGGGCGAGCTGTGGCGCGGCATCGAGACCCTGCGCGAAGCCTTCCGCGCAGGAGGTCGCGATCCCGCGAGCCTGGGCGTGCGCGCCACCCCGCCCGTGGTGCGCGGAGCGGACGGGCGGCCGGATCTGGAGGCCACCCTCGCGGTCCTCCCCGAGTGGCACGCGCGCGGCGTCACCGTCGCGTCCTTCGCCCTGGCGGCGTTCGCCAGCCGCGCGCGAGACGTGCGCCCGTTCCTGGAGGCCCTGGCCCGCGCCGGCCTCGGATAGCCCAGGCTACCCTTTCGGGTCCTGCTCCTCCGGGGCCTGCTCTGCCGGATCCCCCTGCCGCACGGCGCGCATGGAGGCCATCGGGCCGTCACTCCGCCACATGTAGCAGGAGTCGGGCATGCCCCCGATGTTGCCGGCGTCGCTCATGGAGGTGCGGCCCGACGGGCCCGATAGATCGGGCGGGCGGCCGCCCTGCTTGGCCTGGGCAAGCCAGCGGTCCATCACCGCGGCCATCACCTGGATGTAGCCCGGCGCCAGCTGAAGGGTGGCGTCGAGCAGCAGGCGATCGTCGGGGCGATCGAAGATCGCGAAGAGCCGCTTCGCCAGGCCGGGCACCATCGGCACGCCCTCGAGCGGGGCCAGCCGATCGCTCTCGTCGTGCCAGGCGGCCGTGCCGATCGTCTCGAACGAGCGCGCGCGCCGGGCGGCCCGCAGCTCCCTCAGCGTGCGCGCGGTGCCCGCGGCGCGCGCGAAGACGCGGGCATCCCACTGGCCGGCCAGTCGGGCGCTCGGGCTCACATCCGGCGCGATGGGCCGCGTGTGGAAGTCGGCGAGCTGCACGGCCATCTCGATGGACGCCTGATCCTCCCCCTCGAACCCCTCGACGAAGACGGAGCGACGAAAGAGGCGGTCGCCCGGCTCGCGCGCCGGAGCTCCCTCCCCGAGCGCGGCCTCGAGCTGCATCGCCCGCTGCAGGCCGCTCGACATGAGCTGGAAGAGGGTCAGCAGGTGCGAGCAGCCGAGCGGTCCGCCGAAGACGCCGCCGAGCCGACGCGCGAACTCGCCGTCCAGGCGCTCGCCGGCCAGGGCCTGGAGACGCGGCGCCGGATCCCGGCAGCACTCGCCGCCGCTCGCCGGCGAGGGCTCGATGGCCACGAAGGGCTGGGCGACGTCGATCCGGTCGATCCGGCCGCTACCGGGGTCGAGGTCGAGGTCGATCGACATCTGGTGGATGATCCCGGCGGGCTGGATGTCGGACATCATGGGCACGAAGCCGCACTTGCGCAGATCGATCACGTCGCCCCGGGCGTGCCAGCGGCCGGACGCCAGGAGGCCCACCACCAGCGTGAGCGACCGGGTGTGGAGCGGATGTCCTCGAACGGGCAGCTGCAAGGCTTCTCCGGTGCGGCGGGCGAGCCCCGAGACCGGCGGGAACGGGGTCGCGTAGAGCTACATCAGCCACGGCGGTCTCGCCAACTCGCGCCCCGTCTTCGTATACTCGCGGCCTTGCCGGAATCCCCGCCCGACGCGTCCACGCCGCCGCTGGTGAGCGCTTCCACGCCCTGGAGCCTCGTGGGCGACACGCTGCGCGAGCCGCACTTCCTGCCGCTGTGGGCGTCGAACCTGATTCACTATTCCGCGTGGATGGCGCAGTTCGTGATGCTGCAGTGGCTGGTGACGAGCCTGACGGATTCGCGCACCGTGCTGGGCGCCGTCTCGTTCCTGCAGGGCGCCGTCATCTTCGCCACCTCGCCGTTCGCCGGCGTCGCGGCGGACCGCGTTCCCCGGCGAAGCCTGCTGCTGCTGGGACGCCTGGGGCTCGCGGCGGTCGTCACGGCGATCGGCGCGCTGATCGCGTTCGGGCGCATCGAGCTCTGGCACGTGCTGGTGGGCACCGCGGTGGCCGCGCTCCTCACCTCGTTCATGCAGCCGGCGACCCAGACCTTCGTGTTCGACGTGGTGCCCCGCGCCCGGGCGCAGAACGCGGTGGCCCTGAACGTCGCCGCCCAGGGCGTGGGACAGACCCTCGGCCCCTTGTGGGGCGGAGGGCTGGTCGCCGCCGTGGGGCTGGTGGGCGCCTACCTCTCGGCGTCGGCGGGGCTGCTGCTGGCCGCGGCGCTGCTGCTCTGGGTTCCGATCGCCGGACGCACCCCCGTCGCCGCCAGCCCCCGCAGCTGGGCGACCGACCTGCGGGAGGGCCTCGCCTACGTGCGCGGAAGCCCTCCCGTGCGCCTCGCGCTGCTCGCGACCTCGCTCGCGATCTTCAACGGCGCCATCGCCGCCATGCGCCCGGTGTTCGCCCGCCACGTCCTGGGCGTCGACAGCACGGGCTACGGCGTGATGGCCGGCGTCGCGGGGCTCGGCGGGCTCCTCACGGCCTTCGTGATGGCGGCCCTTCCCCAGGCCCGCCGGCCGGGACTCATGATGGGCTACAGCATGCTGGGCTTCTCGACCTGCATGCTCCTGTACTCCTTCGCGTTCTCGTTCTCCTACGTGCTGGGGGTCGAGCTCCTGCTCGGAGTCTGCAGCCAGGTGTGGAACGTCTACACGTTCTCGGGCCTGCAGATGGCCGTCCCCGACGCGATGCGGGGTCGGGTCATCAGCCTGGTCTTCATGCTGGTCATGCTCGCGCCCGTGGGCGCGCTCTTCGTCGGCATCCTGGCGGACGCGGTGGGGGACCAGCTCGCGCTCGGCATCTTCGGCGTGATTCCGATGGTGCTGCTCGCCGGCATCCTGATCTTCGGCCACCGGCAGCTGCGGGCGCTCTGAGCCGAAGGGCGCGACGGGGAGGACGGGTGCGACTTCACTGGCTCGATCAGACGGTGCTCGTCGCCTACGCGCTCGCCGTCCTGGGCATGGGCGTCTTCTTCGCGCGCCGCAACCGGGACACCGAGGAGTACTTCCTGGGCGGACGCTCGTTCTCGGGCTGGGTGATCGGGCTCAGCATCGTGGGCACCGCCATCAGCTCGATCACCTTCCTGTCGATGCCGGCGGACGCCTTCAAGACCACCTGGATCCGCTTCCTGCCCTACGCGTGCATGCCGCTGGCCGCCTTCGTCGCCGGGGTGTGGATCGTGCCGTTCTTCCGCCGCGGCCGTACGACCTCGGCGTACGAGTACCTCGAAGCGCGCTTCGGCCCGTCGATCCGGGTGTACGGCGCCGCCACCTACGTGCTCGCCCAGCTGCTGCGGGTGAGTCTCGTGCTCTATCTCGTGGGGCTCATGTTCCACGAGCTGACCGGGGTGGACATCACCCTCTGCATCGTGGCGTCGGGGATCTTCGTGGGCGTGTACACGGTGATGGGCGGCATCGACGCCGTCATCTGGACCGACGTCGTGCAGACGCTGATCCTCGTCTCGGGCAGCCTGCTCTGCCTCGGAACCATCGCGGTGGAGCTGCCCGGCGGGCTCGGACAGGTCTTCGAGATCGCCGCGGCCCACCACAAGATGAGCTTCGGCAGCCTGCAGGAAGGCAGGCTCGTGCCCCTGGGCTGGGGCTTCGACCTCGGCGCCAAGACGGCACCCCTCATGCTGCTCATGAGTGCGTCGTTCTTCCTCACCGAGTACACCACCGCCCAGCACTTCGTGCAGCGCTACTGCGCCGCGCGCTCCCTGCGCGAGGCGCGCAAGTCGCTCGCCTGGGCGGTGGGGGTCGCCATGCCCACGTGGCTCTTCTACATGTTCCTGGGGACCGCGCTCTTCGCCCTCTTCCAGGTGTTTCCGGACGCCGAAGCCACGGCGATGCTCGACGGCACCCGGCGCGCCGAGCAGATCGTTCCCTACTTCGTGCTCCACCACCTGCCGCCGGGAATCGCCGGGCTGGTGATCGCCGCCGCCCTGGCGGCCGGCATGTCCTCCCTCGACTCCAGCATCAACGCCGTCTCCACCGTCGCGATCGTGGACGTCTACCGCCGCCACGTGGCGCCCGGACGGGGGGACCGCCACTACCTGCGCGCCGCCTGGTGGATCGCCGCCGCCGCCTCGGTCGCGATGATCGGGGGCGCCGTCTGGCTCCTCGAGGCCACCGGCCCCACCCTGCAGGACGTGTCCATCAAGCTCACGAGCCTGCTGGGCGGCGGCATCCTCGCCATCTACGGGCTCGGCTTCACCACGCGGATCGGCGACGCCCGCGCCGTCTGGGGCGGCATCGCCGCAACCGGCCTCTTCACCCTGTGGACGATGGGGGTCTTCCCCGCAGCCTGGACGGCGCCCTTCGATACCTACTACACCGCCGTCATCGGGAACGTCGTGATGTTCGCCGTGGGCTACGCGTTGGCAGCCCTGCTGCCCGCCGCCGGCTCCGCAAAGCGCGACCTCGCCGGACTCACCCTGTGGGACCTCGAGCCCGGCCCCGCGAGCGAGTCCGAGCCGCGCTGAGCTGGTATCGTCCCGCCCCATGCCGGGACCGCTCGCGGGCATCCGCATCCTCGATCTCACCGCCATGGCCTCGGGTCCCTTCGCGACTGCGCTGCTGGGCGACCAGGGTGCGGACGTCATCAAGATCGAGCCGCCCGGCCCGGGCGACCTCATCCGCCAGATCGGCAACTCGCGGAACGGCATGTCTGCGGTCTTCGCGAACCTGAACCGCAGCAAGCGCTCGGTGGTGCTGAACCTCGCCGACGCGCGCGGCGTGGCGCTGCTCGAGCGGCTGGCGGCGACGGCGGACGTGTTCGTCCAGAACTTCCGGCCCGGCGTCGCCGACCGTATGGGGATCGGTCCCGAGCACCTGCGCGCCCGCTTCCCGCGGCTCGTCTACGTCTCGATCAGCGGCTTCGGACGCGCAGGACCGGATGCGAACCGGCGCGTCTACGATTCGGTGATGCAGGCCTATGCGGGCTTCGCGGCCCACCAGGCCGACCCCGTGACGAACGAGCCCGCCTTCGTCCGCAACGTGGTGTGCGACAAGGCGACGGCGCTCACCACCGCCCAGGCCGTCACCGCCGCCCTCCTCGCGCGGGAGCGCGGCGCCGGCGGCCAGCACCTGGAGATCTCGATGCTCCACGCGAGCATCTCCTTCCTGTGGCCCGACGGCATGCAGAACTACACCTGGGTGGACGAAGGGACGGGCGCCGAGGCGGAGCCGGCCGAGAGCGCGATGCGCCGGGCCACCCTCCCCGCCATCCGCCGGACGAAGGACGGCTACGTGGCCATCAGCACGGTGGGCGACGCGGAGTTCCGGGGCCTCTGTCGCGCCCTCGGCCGCCCCGAGCTGCAGGACGACCCGCGCTTCGCCGGAGCCGGGGCCCGCGCGCGCCACGCCGACGCTCTGCACGACGTGGTGGTGCCGCTGGTGGCCGATCTGACCACCCAGGCACTCGTGTCGCGCCTCGTGGAGGAGGACGTCCCCCATGCGCCGGTGACACCGTTGGCCCAGCTCCACGCGCATCCCCAGGTGCAGGCGAACGCGCTGCTGCGCGAGGACGACCACCCCATCGCGGGTCGCATGCGCACGCCCGAGCCGGTAGGGACGTTCGAGAAGACGCCGCTCGCCGTCCGCCGGCTGGCCCCCGGCCTGGGAGAGCACACCGACGCGGTGCTGGGCGAGATCGGCGTGCCCGCCGAGGACATCGCGCGGCTGCGCGAAGCGGGCGTGATCGCGTGAGCCGGCGGCGCCGGATCACGGAATGGCTGCTCCCGGCCGCGTGCGGGCTGAGCCTGCTCGCAGCGGGGCCGGCGCTGGCGGGCCCCGTCCAGGTCGGGGTGAGCTGGTCGAACTTCCAGGAGGAGCGTTGGAAGACCGACGAGTCCGCCCTGCGCGAAGCCCTCGAAGCGGAAGGTGCCCGCTACCTCTCGGCCGACGCCCAGAGCTCCAGCGAGAAGCAGCTCTCGGACGTCGAGACCCTGATCGCTCGCGGCGCCCAGGTGCTGGTGATCGTCGCCCAGGACGCCGACGCCATCACGCCGGCGGTCGCCCTGGCGCGCGCCGAGGGCATCCCGGTCATCGGCTACGACCGGCTCATCGAGCAGCCCGGGGTCTTCTACATCTCGTTCGACAACGTCGAGGTGGGGCGCATCCAGGCGCGCGAGATCCTGCGCGTGCGTCCGGAAGGTCGCTACGTGTTCATCAAGGGCGCGCCGACGGATCCCAACGCCGACTTCGTCCACCAGGGCCAGCTCGGAGCGCTGTGGCCGGCGCTCGACGCCGGTCGCATCGAGGTGGTGGGAGACCAGTACGTCGACGGCTGGTCGCCCGAGCTCGCCCAGCGCATCATGGAGCAGATCCTGACGGCCAACGCCGATCGGGTGGACGCGGTCGTGTGCTCGAACGACGGCATGGCAGGAGGCGTGGTGGCCGCGCTGCGCGCGCGGGGGCTCGAGGGGCTGCCCGTCTCGGGACAGGACGGCGACCAGGCCGCGCTCTCCCGCGTGGCGCGCGGCCTGCAGACGGTCTCCGTCTGGAAGGACGCCCGACTCCTGGGACGCCGTGCCGCGGCCGTGGCGCTGGCGCTGGCGAAGGGCACCCGGGGTCGGGACGTTGCCGGCGCCCAGCCCTGGAGCCGCGGGCCCCGGGGCGTCGTGGTCGACGCCATCCTGCTGGAGCCCCAGGCCATCACGCGCGATCGCCTGGACGTGGTGATCGACGCGGGCTGGGTGTCGCGCGAGACCGTCTGCCGCGACGTGGGCGAAGATCCGCCCCCGGCCTGCCGGTAGGCGTTCGCATGGCCGACTCCGCGCCGGCGGGCGCGGCGGCGCGGCGGCTCGCCTCCGCGCTCCGGGCCGCCGAGATCGATCCGCGCACGCTGGGCATGCTGGGCGCCGGCGCGGCCGTCTGGATCGGCCTCGACGTGGCCAGCGGCGGGCTCTTCCTCACGCCTCGCAACCTCTACAACCTGGCCGTGCAGAGCAGCGTCGTCGGCGTGATGGCCAGCGGCATGGTGCTGGTCATCACGGCGCGTCACATCGACCTTTCGGTGGGCAGCCTGCTGGGCTTCACGGGCATGGCCGTGGCCTTGCTGCAGGCCGAGGTGCTGCCCGCCGACGCGGCCTGGAGCTGGCCGGTGTCGGTGGCGGCGGGTCTGGCGATCGGCGCCCTCGCCGGCGCCTGGCAGGGATGGTGGGTCGCCTACCGGGGTGTGCCGGCGTTCGTCGTCACCCTGGGCGGACTGCTCGCCTTCCGCGGCGCCGCCTACCTGGTCGCCGAGGGGCGCACCGTTACGCCCCTGGCCCCGGGCTTCGGCGTGCTCGGGGGCGGCATCGACGGATCCATCGGCGGCCCGGCGAGCTGGGGGCTCGCCGGCGTGGCGGGCGCCGCGCTCGCGGTCGCCGGCTGGCAGGGGCGGCGCGCTCGCCGGCGTCACGGCTTCGCGCCGCGGCCGGCCTGGGCCGACGCAGTGCGGGTCGGCGGCGGGCTGCTCGGGCTCGGCGCGTTCGTGGCGGTGATGAACGCCTACCCGAAGCCCCGGACCGAGCTCGCCCGGGGCGTGCCGATTCCGGTCCTCCTGTGGATCGCGAGCGCCCTCGCGATGGCCGTCGTGTTCCGCGCCACGCGCTTCGGTCGCTACGTGACGGCGATCGGCGGCAATCCCCGGGCGGCCGTACGAGCCGGCATCGACGTGCGTCGGGTGACCCTCGGCGTCTTCACCGGGATGGGCGCGCTGTCGGCCCTGGCCGCCGTGGTGACGACGGCGCGCCTCGGAGCGGGCACGAGCTCCATGGGCACCCTGGCCGAGCTGTCCGTCATCGCCGCCGCGGTGATCGGCGGGACGTCCCTCGCCGGCGGGCGCGGGAGCATCGCCGGTGCGGCCCTCGGCGCCGTGTTGATGCAGAGCCTGGAGAACGGCATGGTGCTGCTGGGCGTCTCGAGCGCCGTCCGGCAGATCGCCATCGGCGGCGTGCTGATCGGCGCCGTCTGGATCGACGTGGCGGCGCGGCGCCGCGGCGCCGAAGAGCCCTGGAGCGACGCGTCGTGACGACGCCCCGGGTGGAGATGCGCGGAGTCCGCAAATCGTTCGGCGGCGTGCACGCGGTGGAGGGGGTGGACTTCCAGGTCGCGGCGGGCGAGGTGGTGGGCCTGCTGGGCCACAACGGCGCGGGCAAGTCGACCTTGATGGCGTTGCTCGCAGGGGCGCTGCGACTCGACGCTGGGGAGATCCGGATCGACGGTGCCCCGGTCGAGCTGGGCTCGCCGCGCCAGGCGCGCGCGCTGGGGATCGAGGCGCTGTACCAGGACCTGGCCCTGGCCGACAACCTGCCCGCTGCCGCCAACCTCTTCCTCGGACGCGAGCGCACCAACGCCTTCGGCCTGCTGGACGCGTCCGCCATGGAGCGCGTGGCCCGGGAGGTCCTGCATCGCGTCAACCCGCGCTTCCGCGACTTCCACAGCCCCGTGCGCCAGCTCTCGGGAGGCGAGCGACAGCAGGTGGCCCTCGCCCGGGCGATCCACTTCCAGGCCCGGGTGCTGATCCTCGACGAGCCCACCGCCGCACTGGGTCCCGAGGAGACCGCCCAGGTGGGTGAGATCGTGCGACGGCTGCGGGACCAGGGGCTCGCCATCGTGCTCGTGAGCCACGACCTGCACGACGTCTTCGCCCTCTCCGACCGGGTCGTCGTGATGCGAGCGGGTCGGGTGGTCGCGAGCCGACGCTGCGCGGACACCCGGCCCGAGGAGCTGCTCCAGCTCATCATCGCGGGCGTCGCCGCCGGACACGAGGGCTAGCATGGACCTTCCCGCCTGCCCCCATCGCCCGCCCTGCCCCGGCTGCCCCCGCTACGGAGAGCCGGGACTCGATCCCGCGCAGCTCGCCCGGCTCTCTGCGCTGGCCGATCGGGCGGGGCTGCCGGTCCCGACGGTCCACGAGGGGGTTCGGGAGGGCTTCCGCCACCGGGCCCGGCTGATGGTCCGTGGCCGGGCGTCTTCCCCCAAGCTGGGGATCTTCCAGGAGGCGAGCCACCGGCTCGCCGACATTCCCCGCTGCCGCACCCACCACCCGCTGGTGAACGAGGTGTCGGCGGTGTTGCGGCAGCTCCTGCGCAGTCAGGGGATCGCCCCCTATGCGGAGCGCCCTCACGCGGGCCAGATCCGCTCGGTGCAGATCGCCGTGACCCGGGGCGGCACCCGCGCGCAGGTGGTGCTGGTGGGGAACGCGGAGCGCGCCGACCCGCTGCGGGATGTCGCGCGTCTCCTCGCCGAAGCGCTCGGCGGGCGGCTCGCGAGCGGCTGGTGGAACGGCAACCCGCATCGCACGAACGTGATCCTGGGGCCCCATTGGGAGCACCTGACGGGCGACGAGGCCCTCACCGACGAGGTGGCCGGCGTGCGGGTCTTCTACTGGCCGGGCGCCTTCGGCCAGAGCCACCCGGTCCTGGCCGAACGCCTGGTGGAGCGGCTGCGGGCCTGGGTGCCCGACCGCGCGGTCGTCGCCGAGCTGCACGCGGGCGTGGGTCCCATCGGTCTCGGCCTGCTGGAGCGGAGCCGCGAGGTTCGCTTCAACGAGGTGGCCCCCCACGCCGTGACCGGCCTGCGGCAGGGGATCGCCGCGCGGCCGCCCGTCGAGCAGGCTCGCGCCCGGGTGGTCGCGGGGCCGGCCGGGTCGTGTCTCGAGGTGCTGGCCGGCGCCGAGGTGGTCGTCGTGGATCCGCCGCGCAAGGGGCTCGAGCCGGCGCTCTGCGACGCGCTGGTCGCGAGCCCGCCGGCGCGCCTGGTCTACGCGAGCTGCGGGCTCGACACCTTCCTGCGCGACGCCGGGCGACTCCTGCACGAGGGGCGGATGCGGCTGTCGGGACTCGAGGCCTTCGCGCTCTTTCCGTACACGAGCCACATCGAGACGGCGGCGTGCTTCGAGGGGCCGGGCTCGTGAGGTGGCGCGGCGGCATGTGGAGGGCCCTGGCCGCGGTCGCGGCCGGCGCGGTGACGGCCGGCACGGGGGCGGCGGCCGCCGCCAACGAGCCCGACCCCGCGCCCCCGATCGAGAGGGTGGTCGAGGACGAGTTCAGCGCCATCCAGCTCTTCGGACGGGTCACGCGCCTGCGCCCGCGCGTTCGGGTCGCCGAGGAGTGGACCATCGATCAGGACTTCTCGGGCGCCGACGTCGACACCTACCGATCCCTGCTGCTGGCGCAGGTCGTGGCGCCCGTGTCCCGGCGCGTCGCCATCCGGCTCCTCGCATCCGGCTCCGCCAACGCCTACGCGT
This sequence comes from uncultured delta proteobacterium, assembly GCA_963822965.1. Classification (GTDB taxonomy): domain Bacteria; phylum Myxococcota_A; class UBA9160; order UBA9160; family UBA4427; genus JAJDAN01. The sequence goes on along the minus strand of CAWGJT010000010.1, from coordinate 724,315 downwards.
TCCACGGCGACCGCCGATTCCTGGACACCGGGAACACCCGCGGCGATCCCTTCGACGAGCTGCTCTCTACGCAGCTCCGCTTCGAGACCCGCTACCAGCTCTCCGACGAGTGGTCGCTCGTCGCAGGGGGCGTCTTCCGCTCGCGCTGGGAGCGCGGGGCGCCCTACGGGTCGGGCATCCAGGGCGAGGGATTCGCGGGCCTGGGCTACCTCTTCGCCGGCCGGCTCTCGGTGGTGGGCGGGGTCGCGGTGCGATCCCGACTCGGGCGCGGCGGCGCCACGGTAGGCCCGCTGGTGGCCCTGGGATGGAAGGTGACCGAGAACCTCGAGATCGAGACCGACGGCCTGGGCGGACGCATCGCGTACCGCCCGGTCAAGCCCTTGACGCTCTTCGTGCGCGGCGCGCTGGACTCCGACCGCTACCGGCTGAAGCAGCGGGACGGGGACGTCGGCCGCGGCGTCCTCCAGGACCGCACCGCACCGGTCGTCGCCGGCTGGAGCTGGCGCTTCTCGAAGCACTGGCGCTTCCAGGGCCAGCTCGGCGCGGTCGTCTACCAGAAGTGGCGGGTCACCACCCGCAGCGGCGACACGGTCGACACGGCGGTGAGTCGGTCGCCGGCCTTCACGGGGCGGCTGCAGATCGAGTACCGCATGTGAAGCGCGGCCCCGTGCGCCGCACGACGGGGCGGAGCGGCGCGCCCGGCAGCCCGCCACGACGGATTTCAGGATCGCTTCAGATTCGCCTCAGGATCTGCGGGCTCCTCTCGTGCAAGGATCGGGACGAGGGTTCCGTCCTGCGCGAGCCGGCACCTCCCCGGCCCCGCCGGGGGACGGCGCCGGGGAGGAGACATGCCGAGGCGAGGCTACACGCGAGAGCTTGCGGGAATGCTGACCATCGTCGTGCTGGTGGGCTGCGGTGCGACGAACCCACGCGGGACCCGGGCCAGGAGTCCCGAGGCGGCGGCCATTCCCGGCGGCTGGCTCGCTCGCGTCCAGAGCGGAATCGCCCAGCGGGAGTATCGGGCCTCCCCGAGCGCCCGGGGCCTGCAGGCCCCGAACCGCGCACACGACCTCCGCACCTACTTCGAGCCGACGGGAATTCGCATACACGACCGCACCGCCACGGGCAGCCCGAGGCTCCTCGGGCTCGTGCTCGCCGGCGTCGGCCGCGGCCAGCGACTCTCGGAGCCCGGAGCCGGGCGCATCGCGAGCGAAGGGTCTCGCGTCGAGATCCAGCACCAGGACGTCCTCGAGTGGTACGAGAACTCCGACGCGGGCCTCGAGCAAGGCTTCGACCTACCCGCGCGTCCGGCGGGCGACGGTCCGCTCGCAATCGAGCTCCGGATCGAGGACGCCAGCGCGTCGCTTCGCGGCGACGCCGTGGTGATCCACACCCCGACGGGTCGAACGCTTCGCTACGCCGACCTGCGCGCCTGGGACGCCACGGGAAGGGCGCTGCCGACCCGCATCGAGCTGCCCGCCGGGCAGCGGCTGCGGCTCGCCGTGGAGGATGCCGACGCGGTCTATCCGGTCGTCGTGGATCCCCTGCTGACCGAGACGGCCGACACCCAGCTGGCGTCGAGCCAGACGGCGGCGGCCTTCGGCTTCAGCGTCGCGGGCGCCGGTGACGTGAACGGCGACGGCTATGCGGACGTCATCGTCGGCGCCCCAACTATGACGCGGCGCAGACCGGACTCCGGCGGCGGCCTTCGTCTTCCTGGGCAGCGCGACCGGCATCGCGGACGGCAGCCCCGCCACCGCGCACGCGCAGCTCGAGTCCAGCCAGACATCGGCCTTCCTGGGCCACAGCGTCGCGGGGGCCGGCGACGTCAACGGCGATGGCTACGCGGACGTCATCGTCGGAGCTCCCAACGACGACGCGGGCCAGCCGTACGAGGGAGTCGCGCTCGTCTTCCTCGGCAGCGCGCCGGGATCGCGGACGGAGATGCGACGGCCGCGGACACCCAGCTCGAATCGAACCAGGCGGCCGCGTACCTCGGCGGAGTCCGTGGCCGGGGCCGGCGACGTGAACGGCGACGGCTATGCCGACGTGATCGTCGGAGCCCGCTTCTACGACGCGGCCAGACCAACGAGGGGGCGCGCCTTCATCTTCCTCGGCAGCGCCGCCGGGATCGTCGCGAGCGGAGATCCCGCCACGGCCGCACGCCCGCTCGAGTCGGACCAGGAGGGCGCGGAGTTCGGCGTCAGCGTGGCGGGCGCCGGCGACGTGAACGGCGACGGCTACGACGACGTCATCGTGGGCGCCCCCTACTACGACGCGGGCGAGACAACGAGGGGGCGGCCTTCGTCTTCCTCGGCAGCGCCGCCGGGCATCGCCGGACGGCGACCCGGCGACGGCCGACGCCCAGCTCGAGTCGAACCAGGTCGGACGCGCACCTCGGGCACAGCGTGGCGGGCGCCGGCGACGTGAACGGCGACGGCTACGCCGACTCATCGTCGGGGCGCCGCAGCTACGACGCCGGCGAGACCGACGAGGGCGCCGCCTTCGTCTTCCTCGGCAGCGCGCCGGGGATCGCCGGACGGCGACCCCGCGACGGCCGATGCGCGGCTCGAGTCGAACCAGGCGACGTCGCGCTACCTCGGCTGCGAGCGTGGCCGGGGCCGGGCGACGTGAACGGCGACGGCTACGCCGACGTGATCGTCGGGGCGCCCCAGTTACGACGCGGGCGACCGCGGACGAGGGGGCCGCCTTCGTCTTCCTCGGCAGCGCGTCGGGGATCGCTGGACGGCGATCCCAGCGACGGCCGCACGCGCAGCTCGAGTCGGACCAGGCGAGCGCGTATCTGCGGCTGCGAGCGTGGCGGGCGCGGGCGACGTGAACGGCGACGGCTACGCCGACGTCATCGTCGGCGCCCACTGTACGACGCGCGGCGGGACCGACGAGGGGGCCGCGCTTCGTCTTCCTGGGAGGGCGCGACGGGGATCGTCGGACTGGCAATCCCAGACGCCGCGCCCGGCTCGAGTCGGAACCAGGCGGCGCCGAGCTCGGCATGAGCGTGGCCGGCGCGGGCGACGTGAACGGCGACGGCTACGCCGACGTCATCGTCGGCGCGCCCGACTACGACGGCGGGGAGCCGAGCGAAGGGGCGGCCTTCGTCTTCCTCGGGAGCGCCTCCGGCATCGCCGACGGATCCCGACCATCCGCCGACTGCGCAGCTCGAGTCGAACCAGGCCTACGCCGGACTTCGGCAGCAGCGTCGCCGGGGCGGGCGACGTGAACGGCGACGGCTACGCCGACGTCATCGTCGGCGCGCACGCTACTACGATTCGGGCGAGACCAGACGAGGGCGCCGCCTTCGTCTTCCTCGGCAGCGCGCTCGGGATCGCGGATGGAGATCCCGCCAGCGCACGATGCCCGACTCGAGTCGAATCAGGCAGGCGCGCCGCTTCGGCTGCGAGCGTGGCCGGAGCCGGCGACGTGAACGGCGACGGCTACGCCGACGTCATCGTCGGCGCCACCTACGACGACGGCGAGACCGACGAGGGCGCCGCCTTCGTCTTCCTGGGCAGCGCGGCGGGGATCGCGGACGCGGACCCCGACCACCGCCGACGCCCAGCTCGAGTCGAACCAGGCCGACGCGTGCTTCGGCTGCCGCGTCGCCGGCGCCGGCGACGTGAACGGCGACGGCTACGCCGACGTGATCGTCGGCGCGCACCAATACGATGGCCCTGGGCGAGACACGACGAGGGGGCCGCCTTCGTCTTCCTGGGGAGCGCATCGGGCATCTCCGACGGGAGCCCGAGCACGGCGGATGCCCAGCTCGAGCGAATCCAGATCGCCGTCTCCTCGATGTCGCTCGGAACGAGCGTCGCCGGGGCCGGCGACGTCAACGGCGACGGCTACGCCGACGTGATCGTCGGCGCGCCGAGTGCCTTCCTTCCCGACATTCCGGCGTTCCCCCCGCAGCCACCCGGCGAGGCCCTCGTGTTCTTCGGCGGGGCGAGCGGCATCGCGAACTTCCCGCGCCACACGATCCAAGGCGATCCCGCGTTCACGTACTTCGGTGGAACGTGGCCGGGGCCGGAGACCTGAATGGCGACGGCTACAGCGACGTGATCGTCGGTCGCCCAACATACTTCTCGGGTCCGAACGCCGAAGGGGCGGCGTTCGTCTTCCTCGGTGGGACCGACGGCATCGAATCGACCACCGCGGCCGGCGCGAACACGAAGCTCGAGGCCTACCAGCCCGCGGCAAATTTCGGTGCCAGCGTCGCCGGGGCGGGACGTCGACGGAGACGGTCTCGCGGACGTGATCGTGGGCGCCCCGACCTTCAGCGGCGCAGCGGTGGACGCAGGCGCGGGGTTCCTGTTCCTCAGCAACGACCTCGCCCTCCCCGTGGCCGCGCAGCAGCTGCCCGACGAGGGCAGCCCGGTCCCGGTGCCGCCCTGGGGAAGCAGCAGCGAGCGCGACTCGTTCGCGGTCGCCATGTACGCCAAGCATCCCGCTGGGCGCGGGCGCGTCAAGATCGAGCTCGAGGCGTGCCCGCCCGGTGTGGCCTTCGGCGGCGCGAGCTGCACGTCGCAGCTCGGCACCACCTGGAAGACGCTGCCCGCGACCCTCTTCGGCACTCGTGTCACCGAGACGTTGACCGGCCTCGCGCCGGCCACCCTCTACCGCTGGCGCGCGCGCCTCCTCTATGCGCCGCTCACGACGACTCCTCCACTCGTACCGGCCCACGGCCGGTGGCGTCGCGTCGGCGGCCAGGCGACCGAGGCCGACATTCGCACCGACTCGCCCGACGACGACGGCGACGGCATCCCCACGGTGGTGGAGGACGCCGGTCCCAACGGCGGGGACGGCAACGGCGACGGTCTCGCCGACAGCAACCAGACCGGCGTCACCTCGCTTCCAGACCCCGGCGGCACGAGCTACGTGACCGTCGAGGTCTCGGGCGGATGCAGCGAGCTGCTGGACGTGCACGTCATGGCCGAGGCCGAGGTGGGCGCCCCGGATCCGAGCTTCGACTATCCGCTGGGCCTGGTCTCGTTCATGGCCCCCTGCTCGTCGGCCGCAGTCCGCATCTACTTCCACGCCACCGCGTCGCTGGCGCCGCCGTACCGCAAGTTCGGTCCCACCGTGCCAGGCGATCCGGCCAGCTCGGATTGGTACACCTTGCCGGGCGCGACGTTCGGCACCGCGGCGGTGGGCGCCCAGACCGTGGGGACGGTGGCGTTCGCCCTCGTCGACGGAGCGCTCGGCGATGCCACGAGCGTAGACGGGATGATCGTCGATCCGGGCGGCCCGGGCGTGAGGACTCCCCCGATGCAGCTCCCGGCGCTCGGGCCCTTCGGCCTGGCGCTGCTCGCCGGGGCCCTCGCGGGTCTGGGGTCCGGACGCGTCCGCAAGCGCGACCGCCGAAGCCGGGAACGACCCGCATGAGGGCCCGAGCCCGCTTCAGCCCTCGTGTGGCGTCGCGTGCTCGATCTCGTGGGCGGCCCGCACGAGCGCATGCATGCCCAGGGCTTCGCCGCTGGTCCGGGCCTCGCCGGCGAGCGCGCGGGCTCTCGCGGTGTCGGGCCGGAGGCGCGTGGCGAGGGCGCGCGCCCAGAAGAGGCGGGTTCGCGCCTCGATCGGCGGCACGTCGAGGCGCGCCGCGGCCTCGAGGGCCATGCCGAAGTGCGCGTCGGCGCGCTCGTCCCAGCCCGCGAGCCCCGCGAGCAGCCCGAGGAACAGGGGCACGGGTCCCATGAAGGCCTGGGCATGGCCCGCGGAGGCGTACCAGTGGGCATGGGGAGCCAGCAGATCGTAGAGGGGACGGGCGGCGTCCCGTTCGCCCAGAGCCGCCGCGCCCTCGGCGAACATCGCGAGCAGCGCGAGATGGTTGGCGTCGCGTGGAAGTCGGTCGAAGCCCAGCCCGGCTGCTCGCCGGAAGAGCCGGCGGGCCTCGTCGCGCGCGCCCGCCTCGGCGAGCATCAACGCCGTGGGCGCGATGAAGCCGTTCTGGTCGGGGAACCGCTCGGGCACGTCCACGAGAAGGCCGACGATCTCCGACGCCCTCCCCTGCACCCGGCGCAGCTCGCCGAGCTGGGGGACGCCGAAGTACATGGTCGTCACCGGTGAGCTCACACGAGTGCCGAGCTGCGCGGTCTCGATGGCGAGGCGCTCCGCGTCGTCGTAGCGGCCGGCCATGAGCGCGCGTGTGGCGCGATACCCGAGCAGGAAGGGCTCGACCTGAAGCAGGCGCTGTCGGTCGATCCGGTGCTGCAGGATCCTGGCGGCTCGATCCGCCTGGTCCACCTCCCCCGTGACGAGACGACCCGTCATGCCCAGGAACAGAGCCATGGCCGCGGCTTCGTGGTCGCCCGTGCGATCCGCTCGCTCGAAGGCTTCCGCGGCCGCCTCGAGGCGGGTCACTGGATCCACCCCGCCCGCCCGGTCGTAGGCCTGGGTGCGGATCACGAGGGCCTGGACGGCCGCGTCTCCGCTCGCGGCGGCGAGGCGGGCGCCTTCCTGCATGAGCCGAGCCGCCGATTCCGGCTCGGCGGATGCACTCGCGTGCGCGGCGAGCCGCAGCAGCAGCTCCGCGCGCAGAGCCCTCGACTCCTCCGGTGCCGCAAGCAGCGCCTCCTTCAGCAGATCGGCATCGCCGGCCTCGAGCACGCCCATGGGCAGCAGTCGTCCCACGCTGCCGATTGCCGCTCGCGCGAGGCGCACCCCGTCGCCGCGCTCGCGTGCGATCTCCACGGCGGGACGGCAGCAGGCGATGGAGGCCGCCAGACGGCCGCCTCGTGCCAGGGCCTCGGCCTCCGCCAGGAGCAGGTCGCAGCGTTCGAGGTCACCGGCGGCCGGCAGGTGGTCGAGGGCCGCGCGGGCGCGCGCGAAGTGCGCGGCCGCCTCGTCGAAGGCCAGCAGGCGCATGGCGCGCTCCCCCGAGCGCCGCGCATAGTCCAGCGCCCGAGCGGCATCACCCCACGCGGCTGCCTTGTCGAAGTGTCCGGCGATCTCCGAGAGATGCGGACCGGGGTCCTCCCGGTGCAGCGCCTCCAGGAGCCGGCCGGCACGCTCGTGGAGCGACGCGGCCCGCTGCACGGGCACGCTCTGGTAGAAGGTCTCCTGCATCAGGGCATGGACGAAGCGCACGCGCCCCCCGCGATCGAGCCGCAGGAAGCCCGCTCGCTCGGCCTCGGCTACCGCCCGCCGCAGCGCCGCGTCCCCCAGCCGGGCGAGCTGCCCGAGCAGGGCGAGGGGCGCCTCGGTGCCGAGCACCGCGGCGCACTCCAGCAGACGGCGGGTCTCCGCCGAGAGCCGTCCCGCCAACCCCTCCAGCACGTCGCGCACCGGGGCCCGCGAGAGCGGGAGCGCGGCGCCCGCGACGCCTCCGCCGAGGCCGAAGAGGGCCCGGATCCACAGCGGGTTGCCGCCCGTCCGCTCCCGGGTGTCCCGCACCTGCTCGTTCGCCGCGTGCGCGCCGGAGAGTCGCCCGATGAGCGAGGCGACGGCATCCTCGTCGAGCCCCTCGAGCTCCTCGACCGTGACCTGCGCCCGTCGCCGCAGGCGTCCGAGCGTCTCGGCGAGGGGATGGGGCGCCCGGATCTCGTTGTCTCGATAGGACGCGAGCAGCAGCGATCCACTCGCATGGGACTCGTGCGCCACGAACTCCAGCACCTGCAGCGACGAGGCATCCGCCCAGTGCAGGTCCTCCACCACGAGGATTCGCGGCGCGCTGCGGCACGCTCGCTCGAGCAGGCGCCACACGGCCTCGAAGAGCCGGAAGCGGGCGTCCGGGCGCTCCAGGAGCTCCGCCGACGGCAGCGTCCCGTCCCCCTCGGACAAGAGCGTGGCGACGGGTGAGCCCGCAGCCTCGCGCGCCAGGGAGACACCGCCTTCGTCCCGGCACAGATCGCGCAGCAGCTGGATCCAGGGCCAGTACGGCGGGGCGCCCTTGCCTTCCCAGCACCACGCCCGGTGGACGCGGGGCATACCGGCGACGAGCTCCTCGATCACCCGGGTCTTTCCGATGCCCGGCTCGCCGGCCAGCAGCACGATCTGCCCCCGACCGGCGCGGCTCGCTTCGCATGCGGCACGGAGTCGCGCGAGCAGGGGGCCACGGCCGACGAAGTCGTCTCGGACGCGCGCCGTCGCGAAGACCTCGCGCCCCTCTACGGCCGCCGCGAACCGGTATCCGTGCCCGCGCCGGGTCTGGATGAACCGTTGCTCCCGGCCGCTGTCCCCGAGCACGCGACGCAGCTCCCGGAGCGCAGTGAAGACCGACGCCTCGCTGACTGCCGTATCACCCCAGACGAGATCGAGGATCTCGCTCTTGCTGACGAAACGGTCGCGGTGGCGACACAGGACTGCGAGAAGCTGCATCGGCCTGCCCGGGAGCGCGACGAGCTCGTCGCCCCGGCGTAGCGTCAATGCCCCCGGGTCGAACTCGAACTCGTCGAAGGCGAGGATCCCTGGGTCTCGGGCCTCGCCGTCGGCCCGCACTTCTCCGGAGCCCACGGAAGCCTTCCTCCACGTGCCCGAATGGAGCAGCAATCCGGCGTGGCTCGACCCCACACCGGAGCCTTCAGCCTAGCGTCTCGCCCCGGGCGCCGCCGAGCGAGAGGCAGCCCGTGGCGACCGCCGTCCGCGACGCCGGGAGAGCGCGAGCCGGGGCTCCGGCCGTGTGTAACACCGCCCGGAGACCTCCGGAAAGGACGGGACGGTCTTCAGTCGAGCACGTCGCTCGCGACGAGCTCCTCCAGGGTGCGGGAGTCCCACCAGTTGAGCTGCAGCTGCTTGGCACGGCGGAAGTAGAGCTGCGCGTCGTACTCGATGGTGAAGCCGACGCCGCCGAACACCTGCAGCGACATGGCCGTCACGTCCCGGTAGACCTGGCACATGAAGAGCTTCGCCATGGGGGCCAGGCGCGCGATGGGCTTGCCTTCGCTGTGGGCCCAGGCCGCCTCGTACACCAGGGTGGCGCCACCTTCCACCTGGGTGGCCGCGTCTGCGAGGTAGTGGGCGATGGCCTGGAATGCACCGAGGGGCTTGTCGAACTGCTCGCGCTCCTTCGCGTAGGCGACCGTCAGCTCCAGGGATCGCTGGGCACCGCCCGCGGCCTGGGCGGCCGCGAGGATGATCCCCTCGAGCATCACCTCGTGCCAGGTGGCCCAGCCGCTGCCGGCCGGCCCCACGCGGTCGGACGCCGGCACCCGCACGCCGTCCAGCTCCACCGCGTACTGGGTGTCCGAGGCCAGGTTCATCTGCTGGCTGAGCTTCACGCCCGCCGCGCTCGGGTCCACCAGAAAGAGGTCCACGTCCGTCAGTCCGTCGCCGGTGCGCGCGAGCACCAGCAGGCGGGTCGCGGCGCTGGCGAAGAGCACGTGCCACTTCGTGCCGGTCAGCACGAAGGCGTCGCCGTCGGCCACCGCCCGCACCTGCACGCCCCGGGGACCGAAGCCGTTCCGGGGCTCGAGCCAGGCCGGCGTGAGGATGGCGGCGCCGGTGACGATCTTCGGAAGCCAGGCCTGCTTCTGCTCCTCGCTGCCGGCCTTCGCCAGGGCGCCGGCGGACAGCACGCAGCTCACGAAGTGCGGCGTGGGCGCCAGCGAGCGGCCGATCTCCTCGTAGACGATCGCCGCCTCCAGCATGCCCTGGGCCGATCCGCCGAAGGCCTCGGGAATCGTGAGCCCCAGCAGATCGAGCTCGGCCATCTGCTTCCACAGCGCGTCGGGATAGCCCTTGGGATCGTCCTCCAGGGCCCGCACGGCCTCGATGGGGGCGTACTCGGCGAAGACGCCGCGCACCATCTCGCGCAGCATCTGCTGCTCTTCGGTGAAGTCCAGATCCATGCTCGGTTTCCCTTTCTTCGGGGTCGGTCGGGTTCGGAGGGTGCGGCGGGCGTCCGGCTCGAGCCGGCTCGCCGCTCAGGGCCGCCAGTCTTCGCCCTTGCGGGCCCAGGGGTTGTCGTCGGCGCTGCGGGGAAGGGCCATGCGCGCGGTGCAGCCGGTGACGACGTTGTCGCCCACCTGCAGCCGCATCTCCAGGTCCACCCAGCCGGCGTCGGGGTCCACGTCCGCGACCTCGCCGCGGAACACCATGGTGTCGTCCGGAAAGACCGAGTCCTTCATGCGGAACTTGATGCGGCCGAGGCGGCCCTTCGGACCGGTCCAGTCCGTCAGGTAGCGCTCGAACCAGGCCGCCTGGTTGGGGGTGTTCAGGAAGATGTTCTTGGTGCCGTTCCGGTTCACCGCGAAGTCGTAGTCGTGATGCATGGGACGCCAGTCCCGGCTCGCCATGGCGCCGAGCACGACGGTGGTGGCCGTGACGTCGACGGACAGCTCCGGAAGCACGTCGCCCTTCTTCACGTCTCCGATCGTGAGGCTCTGGATTCCGCTCATCGGACCCCCCTCTTGTAGCCGTAGCCCGTGTACCACTCGGTCCCGACCATCTCGCCGCGCTGGTTCGTGTAGCGCACCTCGATCTCCCAGAAGCGGCCCGTGCCGAGCTTCGTCTGCTTGAGGGCGGAGACCGAGTGCAGCACCTGGCAGGTGGTGAGCACGTCACCCGGGCGCACGGGCTCGCCGAAGACGATCGTGTTGTCGGTCATCACCGCCTCGGGCAGGTCGAGCTTCTCCTTCAGGTCGAAGTGCACCTGGAGCGGTTGCGCGACCTTCTCCCGCCCCGGCGCCCAGTAGTGCGGCCGGAACCACACCGAGAGCATCGTGGGCGGTGCGATGGAACCGCCGGTGAGCTCCTGGGCGACCCCTGCGTCCCAGAAGAGCGGGTTGCCGTTCTGCACCGAAGCGCAGGTCGTGTAGACGTACCCCATCTCGATCGGGAACTCGGTCTTCTCGACGTAGCGCTCCTTGCCGAGCCAGGACTCGACCTCGGCGGGCAGATCGTCTGCGTTCTTGGCGGCGCCCATGCGCGTTTGCCTCCCTGGCCCCTCCCGGGGCGAAAGGACCCTTCTCGGGCCTACTCGATGCAGCCCTCGGCCCGGAGCTTCTCGATCTCGTCGAGCGCCAGGCCGGCGTGCTGCAGAAGCTCGTTCGCGTCGCTCTCGTCCGCGGGCCGCACCCGGTGCGGCGGCGTGTTCCGGAGACCACCCGCCAGCACGGCGGCGGTCTGCTCGAAGGGCCCGGCCTCGGGATGCACGGCCGGCACGAAGGCGCCCCGGGCGCGCAGGTGCGGGTCGTGGACGAGCTCGGGGATGGTCCGCACCGGCGCCACGCAGGTGTCCGCCGGGGCCAGCAGCGCCACCCACTCCTCCTGGGTGCGGGTGCGGAAGCGGTCGGCGAAGGCCTTCCGCATCTCGTCCTGGACGTCGTCGTCGTGCTGCCTCTCGGCGTACTGCGGCAGCTCGAGCAGGCGGCACAGGTTCGCGAAGAAGTGCGGCTCGATGGCGCCCACCGAGATCCAGCGTCCGTCCCGGCAGGGGTAGACGTCGTAGCACGCGTAGCGACCCGTGAGCAGCGTCTGGCGCGGCCCCGCCACCTCGCCGGTCGCCAGGTACTGGTCGACCGAGAGCGACATCAGGGAGAGCACGCCCTCGGTCGCCGCCACGTCGAGGCAGGCCCCTTCGCCCGTCGCGGCGCGCCGCACCAGGGCAGCCAGGATCGCGATGACCGCGTGCATGCCGCCGCCGGCGCTGTCCGCCACGGTGGCGCCGGGGATCGGCGGGCCGCCGTCGGCGCGCGGCTCGCTGCAGGCCAGGAAGCCCGCCATGGCGAGATAGTTGATGTCGTGCCCGGCCCAGGCCGCGGCGGGGCCGTCCTGGCCGTAGCCGCTCGTCTGGCAGTAGACGATGCGCGGGTTGCGGCGCGCCACTTCCTCGTAGCCGATGCCGAGGCGCTTCACGACGCCCGGCCGGTAGCTCTCGATCACCACGTCCGCCTTCTCGGCCAGGCGCAGGAAGGCCTCGCGGCCGCCGGCGGACTTGAGGTCGATGCGCATGCGCGAGAGCCCGCGACCCGCTCCGTAGGTGTGGTAGGCGGGCTGGATCTGCACGGCCCCCTTGCGGCTCGTGGGTCCGATCTTGACCACCCGGGCGCCGTAGTCGGCCAGCATGCGCGAGGCACGCGCCGCCGGACCGACGCTCGCGAGATCGAGCACGGTGATCCCGCCGAGCATGGGAGTGGAGTCGGGCATCCGCGGGTCCGCCAGGGCCGGGGTCAAAAGTTCTTCGGCAGGCCCAGGTGGCGCCGAGCCAGGATGTTCTTCTGGATCTCCGACGCGCCGCCGCCGATGGTGTCGATCACCGTGTAGCGGTAGGTGGACTCAGCGCGGCCCTGCATGGGCGCCTCCTCGGTCCGCACGCGCAGCTGCGCGCCGACCCCCCCGATGTCCATGGAGTCGTTGGCGAGCTTCTTCGACAGCGTGGTCGCGAAGAGCTTGTACATGGACGCCTCGGCGGTGGGCGGCTTGTTGCCGACGCCGGCCTTCGAGACGAAGCGCAGGCCCAGCACCCGCGCCACCTCGCCCTCGGTGACGAGGCGCGCGATCTTCTGCCGCACGACCGGGTCGTTCTTCAGGGGCTCGCCGTCCTTGGTGCCGTTCTTCACGTGGTCGATCAGCACCTCCAGCCGCTGCTGGATGGGCGAGTAGGTGAACATCGTGAAGCGCTCGAGGTCGAGGGCCTCGGAGATGTACTGGAAGCCCGAGTCGACCTCGCCCACCACGTAGTCGTCGGGGACGAAGACGTCCTCGAAGAAGACCGAGTTCGTGATCTCGTCGCCGATGGTGGGGATGCCCTGCACGGTGAGACCGGGATGGTCCATGGGCACCAGGAAGAGCGTGATGCCCCGGTGCTTGTTCTCGGGATTCGTGCGCGCACCCACCCAGTACCAGTCCGCGAAGTGCGCCGAGGTGGTCCAGATCTTGGCGCCGTTCAGCACCCAGCCGCCCCGCTCCTCGTCGCGCACGGCGCGAAGCTGCATGTTGGCGGCGTCGGAGCCGGCCTGGGGCTCGCTGTATCCCACCGCGAACTCCACCTCGGCGTTCAGGATCTTGGGCAGGAACTCCTTCTTGAGCCGGTCGTTGCCGTGGCGGATGAGCGTCTTGCCGATGATGCCCACGCCCTTGCCGATCTGCGGACCGCCCCGGTAGGCGAGCTGCTCGTTCAGCAGGTACTCGTAGACGCCCTCCCCGGCCTGCCCGCCGTACTCCTCCGGCCAGGTGATGCCGAGCCAGCCCTGTTCCGCGAGCTTGCCCATGAATTCTCGACGCTTCGGCGTGTCGACGATCTGCGCCATGTTCTCGCGCGTCACGTCGAAGACGTCCGGGTCGTCGTTCGCGTCCAGGAAGGCGATGACGTCCTTCAGGAAGGCCTGCTGCTCGGGATCGAACTCGAAGTTCATGGGAGCCCTCGTCTCGGATGGCGTGCGCGGAGGACCGGGACGGACGGCGACCCGCTCCCGGCGTGGCGGCAAAATATATACGATACGTAGCGTATAGTAAATCGGCCCGGGCTGGCGCCACCCGGGGGGCCCTGCCGCGCTACGGAGCCGGCGCGTCCGTCTCTTCGGTGGCCGGCGCGTCCGCCTCTTCAGGGGAGAGGAGGTCCTCGAGATCTTCCGGGCGGATGCCCCTTCGCTCCTCCGCGAGGCCCGCGCCGCCGACCGCCAACGTGAACCCTGCCGAGCCGGTCGTCTGCGACGGCTGCACCGGGATCCACACGACCAGGCCGGCATTGCCGCTCCCCAGGACGCCGCCCGGCCCCAGCAACGCCGCCGGCCCCGACTGGAGCGTCCCGCGCCCGCGGAAGACCCGCTTGGCCTTGGCGTCCATCTCGCCGAAGGGGCCGCTCGCCGTGCACCGGAAGCGGTAGCTCGCCGTGAACTTCACGCGGCCGTTCCGCACCCTGCCCTTCACCCTCGACCGGGTCGTCTCGCAGGCGACGGATTCGGGCTCGAGACCCTGCGCTTGCAGGTCGGCCAGGAAGGCCGCTTCCCACGAAGCCTCGTAGTCCCGCAAGCGCGCCGGATCCACGTGGAAGCGCAGCTGGCGGCCTCGCTGCTCGTAGCTGCCGGAGACGGCGTCGGCCTGGAACGTGTCCGCCGCAAACGAGAGATCGAGAAAATCGAGGCCGCGGATCGGATCCCCGAAGCTCGACTTCTGCTTGCTGATGCCCACGATGCGGACCGAGTGGCCTTCGACGGGGTCGGCCGGGGAGGCCGCGGCCGCCGTCCCGGACAGGCCGACGAGCCACCCCAGCGCGACGAGCGGAGCCAGGCGTCGGAGCGTCGGGCGGAAGATCCCGTTCTGCATCGGCGTCATGGGCGCGGCTCCTCCGGAGCCCGCCAGTCTACAACATCCGGTCAGGCGTCGAGCGCGGAGTCCGGGGCGCTCTCGAGGAGGTTCCGCGCCAGCTCGAGGGTGGCGGCCGGGCTCGCGAAGAAGTGCTGGCTGCCCGCGTGGATGTCCCGGAAGCAGCGCTGCAGGGGCCCGTCCCGCAGGCTGGTGGTGCCCGCCAGGAGGTAGGCCTGGTGGATCACGTCCACGGCCTCGTGGGTGGCGTGGACGGTGGCCTGGCGCACGAGCACGCTCTCGGTGGGATCCACCCGACCGCGGCTCGTCACGTTGCGCTCGGCCGCGTCGAAGGCCTGGTGGACCCAGGCGCGGGCGGCGCGGTAGCGCGACTCCATGCGCCCCAGGTGGTCGAGGAACCGCTCGCTGTCCTTCAGGAAGGCTCCCGCGCCCATGCGGACCTTCGTCTTGCTGAGGGCCATCAGCTCGTCGAGGGCCCGGCGCGTGAGACCCAGCGCCCAGCCCGCGTGGCCCACGGCGGTGAGCGTCATCACGCCCAGCTCGAACACCGGCCCGCCGCGCCGTCGCGTGGGCGCCGCGAACAGGAAGGTCGCGTGCTCGGGCGCCCACACGCCGTCGATCGCGTAGTCGTAGCTCGCGGTGCTCTGGAGCCCGAGCACGTCCCAGTTGCCCCGCAGCTCGACCTCCTCCTTCGGCACCACCGCGAACCGGAACTCCGAGGCGTCGCCCGAGCCTTCGACCGGCGGCACGAGGATTCCCGCGCCCACCCACTCCGCGGTGTGAATGCCGCTGCCGAACTGGTAGCGACCCGTGATGCGGAAGCCGCCGTCCTCCCGCACGCCGGTTCCGTTGGGCGCGAACTGGCCTGCCGCCAGGGGAACCCCGCCGGCGAACATCCGGTCCACGAAGCCCTGCTCGCAGTACGACCCGAAGTAGGCCACGGTGGTTGCGCCGGCCATGAGGCACCAGCCGGCCGAGCCGTCCGCCCGCGCGACCTCTTCGAAGACGTCGAGCACGTCCTGCAGCGGCAGCTCGCTGCCACCCACCTCGCGCGGGCTCACGACGCCGAAGAGCCCGGCCTGGCGCATGGCCTCCACGGTCTCCCGGGCAAGCTCACGGGAGCCCGTCCTGCGGGCGTTGGCATCGATCAGGCTGCGCAGCTCGCGCGCCGCCTCGAGCTGTTTGCAGGGCTTCGCGTCGCGCGGGTCGGGCTGGACCATCTCGTCTCCAGGTGGCTGCTTCTTCGAGTGGGCGACCCGGGCTTCCCTCCCGCGGGCGCGGGATCCCCGGCCCGGGACGGTTAGGTCATGACGCGTCTCGAAGCCAGCGGCGCCCGCGGCGCCCGTGGACCGAGACCTGCCGGTGCGCTGCGCTCCGGCAGGAGCCGACCGGAGATCCGGGTGCCAGACTCGGACCGCGCAGCCGCGTGAATCCGAACAGCATTGGGAGTTGCGCCCTGATCCGTATGACGGATCAGGGCTAGCCTTCCGCCCGATGGACCTCGCATGGCTCTCGTCGCTTCCCGCGACCCTCGCCGTCGCGGCGCTGCTCGGCTGGCTCTCCTGGAGCTTCGTCGAGTACGCGATCCACGGCCTGCTGGCGCACCGCTTCCGCACGCCCGTCTCGCCGCTGCACTGGGGGCACCACCGCACGCCGGCGGCGGTCTTCACCTCGCCCATCGCCTGGGTGCCCACGGCGCTGGTCGTGTTCGCCGCCCTGGCGCTCGCCCTCGGCCCCCTGCACGCCGGGGCGGCGCTCGCGGGTCTGCTGGCCGGATTCGCGCGCTACGAGCACGTGCACTGGCGCATCCACTTCCGCGCGCCGCGCACGCGCCGCCAGGAGCGGCTGCGCGCGCACCACCTGGCGCACCACTTCGTGAACCCCCGCGCCTACCACGGGGTGACGACGCGCTTCTGGGACCGCGTCTTCGGGAGCCTTCCCGGCGGCTGGCCGGCGGACTACGCCCGGGGCGCGGCACGGCCACCACTCGGGGGTGCGAGCAACTGGCGTGCCACCTGGAGCCCGCGCGCCAACTGGGCCCACGTGTCGGCCGCGTTGCGCCGGAGCCGCGAGAACGGCTGAGCCAGTCCCGCGGCGCTTCGCAGCCGGCCTTCAGCCGTCCGCGAAGCGCGGCACCCGCTCGAGCAGGCGGGCGTCGCCCAGCTCTTCGCAGAAGCGCGTCAGCGCGTCCCGCCGCGCGCCGCGCCAGCGCAGGTCGTCGAGACTCTCGGGGAGGGGCACGTCCTCGCGCAGGGTCGCGAGTCGCTTGTAGAGGCCGGCCGGCTCGCGGTTCGCAGCCAGGTTCTCCGCGAGCCGCGCGGCGCCCCGGGGCTTCACCGCCCAGGCGGACGCGTCGTCCGGAATCGCCTCCAGGTGCCCGTAGTGGGCGAGCACGCTGGCCGTCGACTTCGCCCCCCAGCCCGCGATGCCGGGAATGCCGTCCGCGCTGTCCCCCACGAGGGCCAGGTAGTCCGGGATCGACGCCGGTGCGACGCCGAACTTCTGCCAGACGCCCGCCTCGTCGCGGCGCGTGCGCCGCACGCGATCGAGGCACACCACGCGGTCGCCGATCACGCACTGGCACAGGTCCTTGTCGGGCGAACACAGCACCACCTGCTCCACCGCGGCGTCGGTGCCGTAGCGAGCGGCGCCGGTGGCGAGGGCGTCGTCCGCTTCGAACTCGATCAGGCTCCAGGTCGTGAGGCCCAGGGCGCGACAGCCCGCTTCGGCCAGCGGAAACTGCGCCAGCAGGGCCTCGTCGATGCCGTCGCCGCGCTTGTAGCCGGCGAAGAGATCGTTGCGGAACGACTCGATCACCGTGTCGAACGCGCAGGCCACGTGGGTGACGTCCCGCTCCCGAAGGAGCGAGAGCAGCGACCGCAAGAGCCCTCGGGTGGCGCCCACCTCGCGGCCGTCGGGCGCCTTCGCCTCGGGTGCGCCGAAGAAGGCGCGGAAGAGCTCGAACGTCGCGTCGACCAGATGGACCTTCAAGTCCCGGCTCCGCCTGCGCTCAGAAGCACTTGGGCAGCCCGAGGCCGCGGCGGGCGATGATGTTCTTCTGGATCTCCGACGTGCCGCCGCCGATGGTGTCGACCACCGTGTAGCGGTACGACCGCTCGAAGCGACCGCCCACCGGTGCGCCCGGCGTCTCGGGCTTGAGCTGCCCGCCCGGTCCGATCAGGTCCAGGGCGGCGTTCGCCACCCGCTGCCCCAACTCGGACTGGAAGAGCTTGTACATCGCCGACTCGACGGTGGGGATGCGGCTCTTCAGGGCCTCGCTGATCACGCGTCGCTGCAGCATGCGAGCCACCTCCAGCCCGGCCACCAGGTGGGCGACCCGGCTCCGCACGACGGGATCGTCTCGCAGGGGCTCGCCGTCGCGGGTGGCGCTCTTCAGGTAGTCGCAGAGGGCCTGGATCTTCATCTCGTGGGGCCCGACCGGCAGCATCGCGAAGCGCTCGAGATCCAGGGCCTCGCAGATGTAGGTCCAGCCCCGTCCCACCTCGCCCACCACGAAGTCGTCCTCGACGAAGACGTCGTCGAAGTAGACCTCGTTGGTGCGCTCGTCGCCGATGGTCCAGGTGGGGTGGATCTCCAGGCCCGGGTGGTCCATGGGGATCATGAACAGGCTGATGCCCCCGTGCTTCGAGGCCGGGTCGGTCCGGGCCCCCAGCCAGTACCAGTCCGCGAAGTGCGCTGACGTGGTCCAGATCTTGTGCCCGTTCAGCACCCAGCCGCCGCGGGCCTCGTCGCGCGTGGCCCGCAGCTGCATGGCCGCGGCGTCGGAGCCGGCGCCCGGCTCGCTGTAGCCGATGGCGAACTCGACCTCGCCACGGATGATGCGCGGCAGGAAGTACGACTTCAGCCGCTCGTTGCCGTGCCGGATGATGGTCTTGCCCACGATGCCCACGCCCTTGCCGGGCTGGGGCGCACCCACCCGCGAGAGCGCCTCGGTGAGCACGAAGTCGTAGATGCCGGCGCGCTCGGCGCCGCCGTACTCTGCGGGCCACGACATGCCCAGCCAGCCCTGCTCGGCGAGCTTGCGCATGAAGGCGCGCTTCGCGGGCGTCTCGACGGTCTGCGAGAGCTGCTCGGGGTTGGCGTCCATGACGTCGTCCGAGTGGTTCTCGGTCAGGAAGCACTCGACCTCGTGCTCGAAGCGTCGCTCCTCTTCGGTAAGCTCGAAGTCCACGAAGGGTCCTCTCCTGGGCGCTCGAGCACGGGGCTCGGAGTCGGGCTCGCAATCGGGCGAACGCCGTCCGCGGCGACGGAGCGGCGGATCGCAGCGTATAGGATCTTCGGACAGCCCCCAAGCGAGACGTGCGGCGCGCCCGAGCGCCGTCGGGAGACGAGCGATGCGAATCGACGAGGTGCGGGAAGCCGAACGCGGCGGCTTTGGGAAGCCGCTCGACGGCGTGCGCATCCTGGCTGCCGAGCAGATGCAGGCCCTCCCCTACGCGACCCAGCTCATGGCGCACCTCGGCGCCGACGTCGTCAAGGTGGAGCACCCCAAGACCGGAGATTCGGCCCGGGGATCGCGCCCGGCCCTGCGAGACCTCGACGGCCGGGAGGTGGGCGCCACCTACCTCCGCAACAACCTCTCCAAGCGGAGCATCGGGATCGACCTCAAGTCGCCGCGCGGGCGCGATCTGTTCCTGCGGCTCGCCGCGGGCTTCGACGTGGTGGCCGAGAACTTCAAGCCCGGCACCATGGCGCGCCTGGGGCTCGACTACGCGACCGTGTCCGCCGCCCATCCGCGCATCGTCTACGTTTCGGTCTCGGGCTTCGGGAACCTGGCGCCGAGCCCCTATGCGTCGTGGCCCGCCTACGCGCCCATCCCGGAGGCGATGGCGGGCTTCTACGAGCAGAACCGACGCAGCGAGGACGAACGACCGCGGCCCCTCGTGGCCGGGGCCCTGGGCGACATCGGCAGCGCCATGTTCGCCGTGATCGGAACGCTCTCGGCGCTGCGCCATCGGGAGCGCACGGGGCTCGGCCAGCACGTGGACATCGCCATGTACGACGCCATGATCGCCATGGCCGACCTCGTGCCCTTCATGGCCTCCATGGGGGTGCCGAGCATCGCCGGGGGCGGCCCCTGGATCATCGACAGCTTCCGCGCCCGGGACGGCTACTTCGTGATCGAGGTGATCCGCGACCACCATCTGCACCAGCTCGCCGACGCGATCGGCGAGCCTGGTTGGAAGGACGATCCGCGTTTCGCCCGACGCGAGGACTGGCACCGGTACATCGAGCCGATCTTCCGCCCGGCCATCGAGGCCTGGGCGGCGAGCCGCAGCAAGCTCGAAGCCTGCCAGGAGCTGTGCCGGCAGGGCGTCGCGGCCGGCCCCAGCAACACCGCCGACGATCTCCGCAAGGACCCGCACGTGGAGGCGCGAAACATGCTGATCGAGGTCCCGCGCCCCGACGCCCCCGAGCCCCTGCAGGTCGTGGGCAACCCGGTGAAGCTCTCCCGGGTCGCCGAGGGTCCGGTCCGCCGCTTCCCGATGCTGGGCGAGCACACGGACGCGGTGCTGCGGGAGGCCCCGGGCATCAGCGACGAGGAGATCGCGAGCCTGCGCGCGGAGGGGGTCATCGCCTGAAGCGACGTCGCGGCTTCGGCGTGCGGGGCGAGTGCGTATACTCCCGCCCGTGCGAATCGGGGAGATCCGCAAGCGCGAGCGTCTGCAGTGGGGAAAGCCGCTGGACGGGGTGCGCATCCTGGCCGCCGAGCAGATGCAGGCGCTCCCCTATGCGACCCAGCTCATGGGTCACCTCGGCGCTCGAGTGGTCAAGGTGGAGCACCCCGTGCACGGCGAGTCCGGGCGCGGGGCCCAGCCCTGGCTCACGGACGTGGACGGCCGGCGCGTCGGCGCCACCTACCTGCGCAACAACCTCGGCAAGCAGAGCATCGGCATCGACCTGAAGAAGCCCGAGGGTGCCGCGCTCTTCAAGCGCCTGGTCCCGCACTTCGACATCGTCGCGGAGAACTTCACGCCGGGAGCCATGGACCGCCTCGGCCTGGGCTACGAGGCGATCGCCGCCGTCGACCCGGCGGTCATCTACGTCTCGGTCTCGGGCTTCGGCAACCAGGGCGATTCGCCGTACTCCGCCTGGCCCGCCTACGCGCCCATCGTCGAGGCCATGGCGGGCCTCTACGAGCCCACCCGCAAGCCGGGACAGCCGCCTCCGGTGGTCGTGGCCGGCGCCCTCGGCGACAACGGAGCGGCGCTCTTCGGAATCATCGGCATGCTCGCCGCCCTGCGACACCGCGACCGCACCGGGCTCGGGCAGCACGTGGACATCTCCATGTACGACGCCATGGTGGCCCTGTCGGACATGGTCCCGCATCTGTGGTCGATGGACGCCCCTGCGGCCTGGGCCACCGCGGGATCGATCGGCATCGTCGCCGGCTTCGCCGCCCGGGACGGCTGGTTCGTCGTCTCGGTGTTCCGCGAGCACCACTTCGAGCGCCTGGCGCGCACCGTGGGCCACCCCGAGTGGTGCGACGACCCGCGCTTCGCCACCCGCGAGGGGTGGGCGCAGCAGATCGAAGGCGTGCTGCGGCCGGCGATCGAGCGCTGGGCCGCCGACAAGACGCGCCTCGAGGCCTGCAGCGTGCTGTGCGGGCAGGGTGTCGCCGCGGGTCCCAGCAACCTCGCGGCCGACATCCACGCGGATCCCCACGTGCAGGCGCACGACATGCTGATCGAGGTGCCGCGGCCCGACGACGATCGCCCGATGCAGGTGGTGGGGAATCCCGTGAAGCTGTCGCGGGTTGCCGAGGGGCCCCTGACGAGCTTTCCGCACCTGGGCGAGCACACCGAGAGCGTGCTGCGCGAGACCCTGGATCTCGCCGACGACGAGATCGCGGGCCTGCGCGAGCGGCGGGTGATCTGAAGCGCCGGACGCGCCGCGCCGTCAGCCGATGGTGCCGCGGAAGCGCGCGTTCAGGCGCCGCATCCCGCCGAGCCAGCGGTCGTAGTCGCCGGTCTTGCGCTGCATGTACTGGAGCACGGTCTCATGGGGCAGGATCAGGAAGCGTTCGGCGGCCAGCCCCTCGATGACGCAGCCCGCCAGCTCCTCCGGCTCCATCATGCCGTCCACCCCGGCGACGCCGCCGTTCTCGGTACCGGCGGTCATGGCCGTGCGCACGGCCTGGGGGCACAGCACGGACACCTTGATGCCCTGGTCGCCGTGGGTGATCGCCAGCCACTCGGCGAGAGCCACCGCGGCGTGCTTGGTGACCGCGTAGGGCGCCGATCCGATCTGGGTGAGGAGCCCCGCCGCCGAGGCCGTGTTGAGCAGGTAGCCCTCCCCCCGCTCCAGCATTCCCGGCAGCACGGCGCGGGCACCGTAGACGTGAGCCATCACGTTCACGTTCCAGATGCGCGTCCAGTCGGCGTCGGGCACCTCGACGCCACCCGGAATGCCGATGCCCGCGTTGGAGCAGAAGAGATCGATGGGCCCGTTCTCTCGTTCGGCCCGGGCGACCAGGTCTCGCACCTGCGCCTCGTCGGTGACGTCGACCCCCAGGCCCAGCCCGCCGAAGCGGGACGCCACCGCCTCGGCCCCCGAAGCGTCGAGATCGCACACGACCACGCCCCGGGCTCCCTCTTCCGCGAAGCGCAGCGCGAGCGCGCGTCCGATCCCCGATGCGCCCCCGGTCACGACCACGTGCTTTCCTTCGAGCTTCATGTTCCCTGGACTCCTTTGCCTGCTGGGCACCGCGGGGCTCCGCGCCGTCCGTGGCCCGCGGGCCCTCACCGCACACGCCGCCTCGATGGTACTCTCTCCGGCTCGGTCTTCTCCCGTCGCCTCGAGGTTCCGGTGCGCGCCCTCCACCTGCACGAGACCATCGACATCGTGGGCGAAGGCGCCGTCCCGTACATGGAGCGCAGCGTCGTCGGCTTCGACGCGGACACCATCGCGGACCGCGGGCTCACGCTCTACGGCACGTGGTACGTCCAGGGATCGACGGGCCGCTGGCCCCAGGTCGTGAACGTGTGGGAGCTCGTGGACGGCTGGGAGGGCTGGCGCCGCCTGTGCGCTCGCACGAACCTGCGCCGGGAGGCCAATCCCGAGCTGGCCGCCTGGTGGCGCGAGGCGTCGGGCTGGCGCAGCGGCGGCTTCGACCGCCTGCTCGGCGCCGGCCCCGGCTGCCTCGACCTGGCCGGCCTCCGGGAGCAGGACGTGAAGGGGGAGATCTTCGTCCACCAGCTGGCCGCGGTGCCGCCCGGCGGCGCCCTGGACTACCTCGGCGCCGTCGAGCGCGAGTGGGCGCCGGTGATGGCGGAGCACGGGCACCGGCTCGTCGGCGCCTGGGAGGTCCTCTTCGGGGAGAGCGAGACGTGCACCCTGTGGGCCACGGATCTCGAGTCCCACGTGGCGCTGGCCCGCGCCACCGACGCGGCCCGGGGCTTCGACTCGCCCGGTGCCCGCGCGGACCCGCGGATCCCCGCGTGGCGGGCCCGTGCCCGGGGGCTGCGCCGGCACTGGCGCGAGGAGATCCTGATCCCGTGCCCGGGAACCCCCATGGGGCCCCCGGCCTGGCCGGTGTGAGGCGTTCCTTTCTGGAGCCGGGTCCATCTTTCCGATCGGAAAGATTTTTTTTGCGCATCCCGAGCTTCACCAATCGGCACCTATGGGTGTATGATGCGAGAGTTCTCGACGACACCTGGGAAGGGGGGTCGGGCGCCGCAGGGTGTCCGCTGCTCTGGTGATCTGTTCGACGGTGCGCGCGTCCGGTCCAGAACCGTCCCGCAAGCCCCGTCTCGAGTTTCTCTCGGTCTCTACTCCGAGTCCTTCTCAAAGGTGTCCGCTGAATGACCGCTCCCAGGCTCCCGCTGCTCTCCTCTCCGACTCGCTCGAAGCTCCGCGCCGTTCGCCTTGCGGCCTGTGCGGCGCTGCTCTCCCTGGCTCTCGCGAGCCCGTCGCTCGCCGCGCCCATCCGGTACGACTTCTCCTCCGGCTTCGTGACGCTCACCGCCTCGGTGGGCGGCGTGATCATCACCGATCCGGTGACCGCGGCCCTCGACGGGCTGCAGGTAACGGTGGACGAGGACGCCCCCGAGCTCACGTCGATCGAGCTCACGGCAACCGGCCCCATCTCGATCGCGTTCTCTCCCGCCTATCTCGGCTTCAGCGAGGTGACCCTCGAGAGCCTGTCCATCTCCGGAAGCTCGGGCCTGCTGGTGCCGCTGACGCCCGCTCCGCCGTCGGCCGAGTACTTCTTCCTGGTCGACCCCCTCGACGTCGAGCTGGTGGTGAGCGGAAGCGGCTCGACGGAGCTCGTCTCGGCCCCGATCTCCGGCAGCGGGCCCGGCAGCGGCTCGCTCTTCATCACGCCCGAGCTCCAGGAGCTCAGCCTCTCGGGGATCACCCTGGCCGAGCTCCAGATCGCCGGTCAGGAGGTGTCTCCGCTCGTCCTGAAGGCCGACTTCGTCTTCGCCGGCTCGCCCGTTCCGGAGCCCACCGCCGCGCTGCTCTTCGCGATCGGCATGACGGTGGTCTCGGCGAGTCGTTCCACGTCGCTCCGGCGGTACACCACGTGAGGACCTGAACGCGCGTTGCGGTCTCCTCGACTCCTTGGGAAGGGGGTGTGGGGAGGAAAGATGCGGTTCCATCGGTCCAGCGCTCTCGTTGCTGCTCGTGCTCTGCTCGCTTGCACCCTGCCCTGCTTCGTCTCGCTCGAAGCCCAGGCTCTCGGCATCTCCGGAGGCGGCTTCGACCAGGCCCTCGGCTGCTCGACCGTCGCCTGCGGCAGCAGCCAGACCCTCGAGCTCGATCCGTCGGGCGACCCGGTGGCGACGGTCGTCGGGACCCTCGACCTCGACTCCGGCGCCCTCACGCTCTCGTTCTCGCTGAGCGCGCTGGAGCTGGCCCTGACGCCGGTCGGAGGCGGCAGCGACAACGGTGTCTCGAAGGTGGTGTTCACGAACACCGACTACCAGGCTTCCGGGCTCTCGCTGATCGCCATGGGGGGCTCGTACATCGTCGGCCCCGGCCAGACCGCCCAGGTCTCCGGCACGCAGACGCAGCTCGCCGGCATGACGCCGGTGGGCGGCACGCCGAGCGCCTTCCTGGTGGACGCCCGGGTCACGGGCAGCTGTATGGCTTCCGGAGGCGGGCTCTCCTGCGGCCTGGCGTTCGGACAGTCGGGCTTCAGCTTCGACGTGGGCGATCCCAGCGCCGAGGCGCGGTACTTCCAGCACACCGCCAACCTGGTGGCCGTCCCCGAGCCTGGCACCGCGACGCTGCTGGGGCTCTCGCTGCTCGCGGGGGTGGCGGCGACTCGCCGCAGGCGCGCCGCGGCCTAGTCAAGGGAGCCGCAGGGCATGCCACGCTCGGGCCGGCCCGCGGCCGCCCAGGATCCCGTGATAGAGTCCGCGGCCATGAGCTGGAAGCCCGAGGCGGACGCCATCGCACGGCGCCGGGAGTTCGCCGCGCTCCACGGCGGCAGCGAAGCCGTCGCCAGGCAGCACGCGCGAGGTCGCGGCACCGTCCGCGAGCGGATTGCCGCGCTGGTCGACCGGGACAGCTTCCGGGAGCACGGCGGCGTCGCCGGCGCCGGCGAGCTCGACGCGGAAGGCCGGCTGGCCTCCTTCACCCCGGCGAACGTGGTGGTGGGAACCGCGCGCGTCGACGGCCGCCGGGTGGTGGTGTGCGGCGACGACTTCACCATCCGCGGCGCGGCCTACTCGGCGGTCGGGCTCAAGAAGGGCCTCTACGCGGACGAGCTGGCCGTGCGCCGCCGGATCCCCCTGGTGCGCCTCCTCGAGGCCGGCGGCGCCTCGATCGCGGGCGCCAGCGGAACCCGCGGGCGCTCGGGCTACGACTTGACGGCCCCGGCGTCGCTCAACCTGCTGTGCATGCAGACCCTCGCCAACGTGCCGGTGGTCTGCGCCGCTCTCGGTCCCGTCGCGGGCTTTCCCGCCGGCCGTCTCGTCGCCTCGCATCTGTCGATCATGACGCGGGACACCGCCCAGGTGCTGACGGGCGGGCCCGCCCTGGTGGAGCGCGCGCTGCACGAGAAGACGAGCAAGGAGGATCTCGGCAGCGCACGGGTCCACGGGCGCAGCGGCGTCGTCGACAACGTGGCCGAGGACGAGGCGGACGTCTGGCGGCAGACCCGGAAGTTCCTGTCGTACCTGCCCGCGAGCGTCTGGGAGGCACCGCCCGTCTTCGACCTGGGCGACCCGCGCTCGCGCGAGGAGGCGGAGCTGCTCGAGATCATCCCGCGCAACCGCCGCCGCGCCTACAAGATCCGCCGGGTGATCGAGCTGGTGGTCGACCGGGGCTCCTTCTTCGAGATGACCCCGGGCTTCGGCCGCAGCCAGGTCACCGGGCTGGCCCGCATCGACGGGCACTCGGTCGGCGTGCTGGCCAACGACTGCCACCACGACGGCGGCGCCATGACCGCCGAAGGCGCCCAGAAGATCCGCCGCTTCGTCGAGACCGTGCGACAGCTTCCACCTGCCCATCGTGAGCTTCGTCGACGAGCCGGGCTTCATGATCGGCGAGGCCGCGGAGCG
The DNA here is from genome assembly GCA_963822965.1 of uncultured delta proteobacterium. Classification (GTDB taxonomy): domain Bacteria; phylum Myxococcota_A; class UBA9160; order UBA9160; family UBA4427; genus JAJDAN01. The sequence goes on along the minus strand of CAWGJT010000010.1, from coordinate 698,564 downwards.
CGCCGCCACCATCCGTCACGGCATGGAGGCCATGTTCGCGGTGCTGCAGACGACGGTGCCGTGGTTCGCGGTGGTTCTCCGCAAGGCCTTCGGCGTGGCCCAGGGCATCCACCTGGGGCCGGCGAGCACCGTCGTCGCCTGGCCGTCCGCGGAGAGCGGCGCCCTGCCCGTCGAGGGCGGCGTCGCTCTCGCCTACCGCGCCGAGATCGAGCAGGCCGCCGACCCGGAAGCCCGGCGGCGCGAGCTGGAAGACGAGATGGCCGCCGCCCAGTCGATCTTCCCGCGCGCCGAGGAGTTCGGCGTGCACGATCTCATCGACCCGCGCCACACGCGACCGCGCCTCTGCGACTGGCTGGACGAGGTGGAGCACCAGCTCGCCGCCCACGTGACCGGGCACCCCGGCCCCCGCCGCTACACCATGCGCCCCTGAACGAGGATCCGAAGGTATCCTGCGCACGGCCGATCGCTCCGGGCCGCCTGCCAGGCCGGAGGCAGCTGCCCGGCGGGCGAATCCGTCGATCAGCTCTCGCGCCGCTGCGCGGCGGCGCGACCGGCGCGGCGGCCGAAGAAGGTGCCGTCGCCCAGGGAGAGACCGCTGCTGTAGCCGCCGACCGAGATGCCCGAGGTGGCGCGTCCGGCCCCGTAGAGCCCGGGGATCGCCGCGCCGGCGGGGTCGAGGACCCGCCCGTCCACGTCGGTCTCCAGCCCGCCCAGGGTGAAGGCCGCGTACAGCGAGCCCTCCGTCGTGCAGTCGAAGGCGCCGAAGGGCGGCGTCACCAGGGGCGTCACGTACTCGGGGAGCTTGTGGAACAGCGGGTCGTCGCCCTTCCGCCGCGTGGCGGTTGTAGAGCGCGAGCGTGGCTTCGAGACTGCCGGAGGGCAGCCCGAGCTCGTGCTCGAGCTCGGCCGGGCTCTCGCCCACGGCCGCGATGTCGCGCGGATAGCTCGGCTGGCAGAAGACGCCGTCGTCCACGACGAGCCACGCGTGACCGTCGTTGTGGAAGAGCGCGTGCTCCCCGAGCCGCCCGTAGTAGGCGTCCTCGTTGATGAAGCGCTGGCCGCGGGCGTTGACCAGAACGCCGCGCTTGAGGCTCCAGGGCTCGGTGACCGGCAACGAGATCGAGGCCGCGTCCATGTGGATGGTGTTGGCGCCGGCGCTCACCCCGAGCCGCACGCCGCTGCCGTCGTCGCCCTCGGTGCCGATCCGCACCTTGCAGCGGGCGACGCGCGGGCAGTGCTTGCGGATCATCTCGCGGTCGTTGATGAAGCCACCGGTGGTGAGCACCACGCCCCGGCGGACGCGGACGCTGCGCTCCTCGCCGAAGCTGCGCAGCACGGCGCCGGCCACCGCGCCGTCCGGGTCGAGCACGAGGCGGGTGCACAGGGTGTCGTTGTGGATCGCAGCGGGACTGGCCTCGACGGCCGCCACCAGGTGACGCATCAGCAGGTGACCCACGGCGTTCTCGCCCCGGGGCAGGTGCCCGCGCGGCGCGGGAACGGCGATCTCGTTGAAGGGATGGACCCGCTCGGAGCCCGACCACACCAGGCCGTCGTCCGTGGGCGGCTCGCCGCTGGTGCCGTAGTAGAAGCTCTCCTTGAAGGGAACGCCCTGCTCGGCGATCCAGTGGAAGTGCGCGACGCTCTCGTCGCAGTAGAGCCGGATCTTGTCCTCGTCGGGCGCGTCGCCCACGCAGGCCACCAGGTACTTGAACATCTCGTCGGGGGAGTCCTCGAACCCGCACGCCTTCTGGATGGGCGTCCCGCCGCCCAGGTAGATCACGCCGCCCGACATGGCGGACGTGCCGCCGCCGCCGCTGGCCCGCTCCACCACCCAGGTCTCGGCGCCCGCCCGCGCCGCCTCGAGCGCCGTGGCCGCCCCGGCGGCGCCCAGGCCCACCACGAGGACGTCCACCTCGTCGTCGAAGCGCTCGATCTCCCGCACGTCGCGGGCCCCGCCGGCCGCCATCCGCCGTCCCTCCACGCTCCCTCGACACGCACCGGCTGCGCCTCGCTGGGGCTGGCGGAGAGGTAGCGCAGATGCGCGCCCTCGCCCGCGCCGCGCGGGCCATCGCCTGGGTTACCCTGCCGCGTCGATGAGCGCCCCCGCAACGCCCTTCTTCACCCTCGACGTGCTCGACCAGGTCGTGGCCTGGCGCGACGCGGGTCGCGGCGTCGCGCTCGCCACCGTCATCGCCACGTGGGGCTCGTCACCGCGTCCGGCGGGAAGCCTGCTGGCGGTGGACGAGGGCGGCGACATGGTGGGCTCGGTCTCCGGGGGCTGCGTGGAGGGCGCGGTCGTCGAGGCGGCGGGCGGCGTGATCGAATCCGGCCGCCACGAGCTGCTCGAGTTCGGCGTCAGCGACGAGCAGCGCCTGGGAGGTGGGCCTCGCCTGCGGCGGCAGCATCCAGGTGCTCGTCGATCGCGTGGTCGGCGCGGGTGGGCGGGACGGCGGCGAATGGCTGCCGCGCCTGCAGGCCGCGCGCACCGACAAGCGTCCCGCCGTGCTGGCGGTCGATCTGGGATCGGCCCGCCGCGAGGTCCTGCACGCGACGCGCCCCCCCGGAGAAGAGACAGGAGAAGAGGCCGGAGAAGAGGCCGGAGAAGAGGCCGGAGAAGAGGCCGGGAGTGCGCCCTCGGAAGAGGCCGCGCTCGCGGACGCCGTGCGTCGGGTGCTGCGCGACGACGCGCCCCGCCTGCTGGAGCGGGACGCCGGGCCGCTCTTCCTGCAGCCCTTCAACCCGCCGCTTCGCCTGGTGATCGTCGGGGCCGTCCACATCGCCCAGCCGCTCTCGCGCATGGCGCGGGAGGTCGGCTACGAGGTGACGGTCGTCGACCCGCGCGGCGCCTTCGCCAGCGCGGCTCGCTTTCCCGAGACCTTGCGCGTGGACGATTGGCCCGACGAGGCGCTGATGAAGCTCGCGCTGGACACGCGCACCGCCGTCGTCACCCTGACCCACGATCCGAAGCTGGACGACCCGGCCCTGGCCGTGGCGCTCCGCTCCCCCGCGTTCTACGTGGGCAGCCTGGGCAGCCGACGGACCCAGACCCGCCGCCTCGAGCGGCTCGGGGCGCTGGGGCTCGAGCCCGCCGCGCTCGCGCGCATCCACGGCCCGGTCGGGCTGGACATCGGCGCGCGCTCTCCCGCCGAGATCGCCGTCTCGATCCTGGCGGAGATCACGGCGCGCCTGCGCGAGCGCGCGCCCTGACCCGGGCGCCGGCTCCCTGCCGGCCGATGCCGACGCGAGCCAGGCCGCGCTCCAGCCGTGCGAAGAGCCGCAGCCGATCGAGCAGCGGATTGAGCCAGCCCCCGGTCACGCAGTAGCTCGCGTCGTGATCGCCTCGGTGATGGCGCGCGTGCACCGCGGGCGGCAGCACCAGGCGGGCCCGCTGCAGGCCCTGGGCCAGCCGCGGCGGATCCGGGTGATGGGCCCAGGCGTGGAACAGGTTCGTGCTGAAGAGCGCCAGCGCCAGGGTTGCCACGAACGCGTGCAGCACCTGTCCCGGTAGCTCGTCGCCCGGCTCGCCCGCCCAGAGCAGCGCCCCGGCCAGCGGCAGGGTGACCAGGGCATTGTTCCCCGAGAGCTCCAGGAAGCCGTGGTGCGCGATGCCCTCGGGATCCCGGTGGTGCTCGCGGAACGGCTCGATCAGCAGCGGCCCCACCACCGGGGTGCGCGGGTCGAAGTAGGTGTCCGCGAACCAGTGCACCAGACCGCTGGCGAGGTCCGCCGCCACGACACCTGCAAGCCCGGCGACGGGCAGCAGCCAGAGCCAGCGCAGCGGCGGCGTCACCGAGACCAGCCGCAGCAACACCGCACCCCACGCGAGCGCGAAGGCCACGATCGCAGCGAGCTCGATCGCCTCGATCCAACGCGGCCGCCCGACGGGCCGCGGGGTCCCGTCGGCCCGGTCGAGGGGAGCGCCGTCCTGGTCTCGCGCCGCTTGCACCGTAGTCACGCCCTCCGGTGTCGACGTGCGGGACGTTACGCCACGTCCGCGCCGGACGCCTGCGGCTCCCGTTTCGCCGGCCGGAAGGCGTCCACCACCCCCTTCATCCAGGTGTTGAGATGGCGCGCGAGGTCGGCGGGCGTCACGCCGAGCCGCACCACCACGAGGTCGAGCCCGGGCACGACGGTGATGCGTTGGCCGTTGTAGCCCTGGGCCTGGAAGACCCCGAGGCTTCCCGGCACCACCCACCAGTGGGCGCCGTACGCGAAGGTCTCGCGGTCGGCCGGCGCGGTCAGCCGGCGCGCCCGGTCGACCCAGCCCGGCGGCAGTAGACGCCGGCCCTGCCACATCCCGTCCCGCAGGTAGAGGAGCCCGAAGCGCGCAAAGTCCCGCGCCGTGGCGAAGACGAACGACGACGCGATCCAGGTCCCGGCCTCGTCGAAGCGCAGGCTCGGGCTCGCCATCCCGACGGGCTCGAAGAGTCGCTCGCGCAGGAAGCGCTCCACGGGCTCGCCGGCTCCCAGCACGCCGGAGACCATCGCCGAGACCAGGTTGCTGGTGCCGCTCGAATAGCTGAAGAACGATCCCGGCGGGTGCTCCAGGGGAGAGCCCGCCGCGAAGCGCGCCACGTCGTTCTTGCCGCTCTGGAAGAGCATCTCGATCACGTCCGACTGTTGGTCGTCGACGTAGTCCTCGCGGAAGCGCAGGCCGCTCCGCATCTCGAGCAGCTGATCCAGCGTGATGGCCCGGCGCGGATCGCCCGGATCGCTCCAGTAGGGAAGGCCGCTCGGAGCGTCGAGTGTGAGGCGACCGTCGCCCACGAGGAGCCCCACGGCGGCGTGCAGGATGCTCTTCGCCATCGACCACGAGATGTGCGGGGTGGCGGGCTCGACGTCGTCCGCGTAGCGCTCGGCCACGATCCGCCCGCCGTGCACGACCACCACCGCGTTCGTCTGGCCGAGATCCGCGGGCTGGGCGAGGGCGTGGTCGAGCAGCCCGTCCAGGGCGGCGCGGTCCACTTCCGCCCGGGGCGCGCCCTCCGGCCAGGCGACGGTGGGCCACGGCGTGTCCCGGGGCTGGGCGGGAAGCGCGACGAGATCGGACACGACACCTCCGGATCGCGGGTGAGCCGGTCAGCGTCCCCGGAACGCCGGCGGCCGCTTCTCGGCGAAGGCGGCGACCGCCTCCTGGTAGTCTTCGGTCATGGCGCCGCGCACCATGCGATCCGCCTCGTAGTCGAGGCAGGTCTGCAGGTCGCCGTGCTGGGCGCGGTTCAGATTGGCCTTCATGAAGCGATGCGCGACCGGCGGCCCCGCCGCGATCTCCCGGCACAGGGCGAACGCCTCGGCGGGCAGCTCCGCGTCGGGCACGACGCGGTTCACCAGGCCGAGGGCCAGGCACTCCGCCGCCGGCACCCGGCGGTTGGTGAAGTACAGCTCCCGGGCCCGGGCCGTCCCCACGAGCTGCGTGAGGAACCAGCTGCCGCCGTAGTCGCCGGAGAGACCGAGCCGCGAGAACGAGGTCATCAGGAAGGCACTCTCGGCGGCGATGCGGAGATCGCAGGCGAGAGCCAGGGAGAAGCCCGCCCCCGCGGCCGCCCCGGGCAGCGCCGCCACCACGGGCTTCGGCAGCGCGTGGATCTTCGCCGGCAGCCGGTGCTCCCAGCGCAGCTGCTTCTGGCGATCCTCCATGGAGGGCGGCCGTCCCTGGGCGGCCATCGACTTGGTGTCGCCTCCCGAGCAGAAGGCCGGACCGGCACCGGTGAGCAGCAGACAGCCGACGCCGTCGTCGCACCCGAGGACATCGATGGCGCGCTGGAGAGCCTCCTTGAGCTCCATCGAGAGGGCGTTGCGCGACTCGGGCCGGTTCAGGGTGAGCACCGCCACCCGGTCCTCCACCCGGCACAGGAGCGTGTCGCTCCCAGTCTCGACGAGCCGTCGGGTGTCCACCGATTGCTGGGTGTCCGACATGCCTCACCGCCCCCGGTAGACCGGCGGGCGCCCCTCGGCGCGCGCCCGCTTCGTCTCGGCGTAGTCCTCGGACGCGAAGACCAGCGACTGCGCGACGGCCTCCTCCTGCATCGAGCGCTCCACCAGAGGGGTCGCCAGCCGGTCGAGGGTGCGCCGGAACATCTTCACCGCGAAGGGCGGTGCCTTCGCGATGGTGTGGGCGATCTCGAGGGCCGTCTCGTCGAGCTCGGCGTCCGGGACCACCCGCGAGACCACGCCGTGGCGCAGGGCCTCCTGGGCGTCCATGGGCCGGCCCGTGAGCGCCAGCTCCGCCACCAGACCGTGCCCCGCCATCTGGAAGAGACGCGCCGTGCCGCCCGAGTCGGGAACCACGCCATGACCGATCTCGGGCAACATCATGCGGGTGCTCTCGGCAGCGATCCGCAGGTCGCAGAGCAGGGCGCGCTCGAAGGACCCGCCGATCACCCAGCCCTTGAGGGCCGCCAGCATCGGGCACGGCAACGAGAAGAAGCCGCGTGTTCCCGCGTGGCCACGCTCGATGAACTCGAAGTCGGTGATGTCCTCGCTGCGGACGCCCAGCTCCGAGGTGTCCCGGCCCGAGGAGAAGGACTTGCCGTTGCCCCGCCACACGACGGCCCGCACGTCTCGACGCTCGCGCAGCTCCTCCAGGCACGCGAAGAGCCGGCGGTCCATGGCGTCGTTCGCGGCGTTGTGCTTCTCGGGTCGGTTGTTGCTGAGCACGGCGACCGGTCCGTCGTACTCGAGGGTGACGAGCTCGCTCATCGCTTCTCCTGACGCCGGCCGGGCCTCGCACCGCGCCCCCAGAAGCTATCATGGCCGGCCCCGCCACCGGGGCCACGACCGAGCGAATCGGAGGCGCGCGAGCCGGAGGATCCGGGCGAGCGGACGCCGACCCGGCGACGAGCCGGTGAACGGAACGAGGAGCGATCATCCACATGGGTCTTCCCGAGCCCCCGGCGCTGGGCGCCTCCGCCCTGCCGGCGGGAACCTTCGAAGGACAGACCGTCGTCGTCACCGGCGGCGGAACCGGGCTCGGCAAGGCGATGGCCGTCGAGTTCGCGCGCCTGGGCGCCCGCATCGCCGTCCTGTCCCGGAAGCCCGAGCATCGCGAGGCCGGCGTGGCGGCCATCGAAGCCGTCGGATCCAGCGGGGTGGGGATCGCCTGCGACGTGCGCCAGCCCGACCAGGTCGCCGAGGCCTTCGCCGCCGTGGAGAGGCAGCTCGGCCTGCCGGCGGTGCTCGTCAACAACGCGGCGGGCAACTTCCCCGTACCCGCCGAGGACATGAGCCCGAACGCCTGGCGCACGGTGGTGGACATCGTGCTGAACGGCACGTTCTACTGCTCCCGCGAGTTCGGCCGGCGACACATCGCGGTCGGCGCGCCCGGCAGCATCATCAACATCGGCGCGGCCTACGCCTGGACCGGCGGTCCCGGCTTCGCCCATTCCGCGGCCGGCAAGGCCGGCGTCAAGAACCTCACCGAGACCCTGGCCGTCGAGTGGGGCCCGTACGGCATCCGGGTGAACGCCCTGGTGCCCGGTCTCTTCCCCCATGATGACGAGGTGCAGGCCATCCGCTCGGTGCCCGAGCGACGCAAGAACGACGGAGCCCGCTCCCCCGCCATGCGCGTGGGCTACCCGCACGAGCTCGGCTGGGCCGCCACGTTCCTGGCGTCGCCCTACGCCTCCTACATCAGCGGCCACACCCTGGTGGTGGACGGCGCCAACTGGCAGCGGCGCGCCATGCTGATGCCCGAGTTCGTGCCCATCCGCGAGCAGCTCGGCAAGGGACCGTTCGAGCTCGAGTGAAGGCGCAGCAGGCCGCGAGACCGGCCGGCGCGAAGCATCCCGCCACGCGAGGAGATCCCAGGTGTCCGACAGCACTCCCGCCCCCGGCGCCGGCCCCGAGGCCCCCGCCTACATGGACCTCGAGGTCGACGGCAACGTCGCGACCATCGTCCTGAACCGCCCCGAGAAGCTCAACGCCTGGAGCTGGGAGTCGGCGCGCCAGATCACCGCGCTGGCGGACCGCATCCGCTTCGACGACGGCATCCGCGTGGTGATCGTCCGCGCCGAGGGACGCGCCTTCTGCGCCGGGGTCGACCTGGGCATGCCCGAGGACCGGATCACCGGCCGCTCGCCGGCCGAGAAGGTGCGAAATTACTACGAACGCTTCCGCTGGGTCCACGAGCGCTTCCAGGTGCTCTCGCAGCTTCCCCAACCGGTGTTGATGGCGATCCACGGCTTCTGCCTCGGCGCGGGGCTCGAGGTGGCCATGATGGGCGACATCCGCATTGCCGCGGACGACGCCCGCTTCGCGCTGCCCGAGCCTCGGGTGGGCGTCTCCATCGACGCGGGCGGCGACATGCGGCTCGCGAGCGAGATCGGCGCCGGCTGGACCAAGCTGCTCGCCTTCACGGGCCGGCGCATCGACGCCGAGACCGCCCTGCGCATCGGCATCGTGCAGGAGGTGGTGCCCCGCAAAGACCTCGTAGCGCATACCCGGGCGCTGGCGGACGAGATCGCCGCCAACGCGCCCCTGGCGGTGCAGGGCATCAAGCGCACCGTGAACCACTGGATGGAGCGGGGGCTGTCGGAAGCCCTGCGCTTCGAGGCGGCCAGCGCATCGGTGCTCTTCGCATCCGACGACATGGCGCGGGGCTATCAGGCGATGGCCGCCAAGCAGCGAGCGGACTTCGAGGGCAAGTGATCCCGCCGGCGGGCGGGCAGGGTCGGGAGGCATCGGGATGAGCGAGCGGCGGGTAGCATTCGTGACCGGGGCGAGCCGGGGCATCGGCGCGGCGGCGTCCATCGCCCTGGCCCGCAAGGGCTTCGACGTGGTGGTCACCGCACGCACCGTGAAGGAAGGGGAGACCGCGGACGGCCGGCCCCTGCCGGGCAGCCTCGAGACCACCGCCGCCGCCGTGCGGGACGCGGGCCGAGAAGCCCTCCCCCTGCGCCTCGACCTGCTGGACCGCGCGTCCATCGACGCCGCGGTAGACGAGACACTCGCGCGCTGGGGCCGGATCGACCTGCTCCTGAACAACGGCATCTACACCGGCCCGGCGTCCATGCAGCGCTTCCTCGACCTCGATCTCGCCGAGGTGGAGGCGCTCTTCCAGGGCAACGTCTTCTCGCAGATCCAGCTCACGGCGCGGGTGCTACCCGGGCTTCTCGAGCGCGGCAGCGGCTGTGTGATCGACATGGTGTCGGGCGCGGGCCTCGCCGATCCGCCGGCCCCGGCGGGCGAGGGGGGCTGGGGCTTCGCGTACGGCGCCTCGAAGGGGGCCTTCCACCGGCTGGTGGGCGTCCTGGCGGTCGAGCACCGCGACAGTGGCGTCTGCTTCTACAACGTGGAGCCCGGCTTCGTGATGACCGAGGCGATGCGGCTCAACGACCCGGACGGCGCCCTCGAGAAGTACCAGCGGCCGGCGCCCCCGTCGGTGCCGGCTGCCGTCATCGCCTGGCTCGCCACCGACCCCGCCGCCGCCGACTGGAACGGTCAGACGGTCTTCGCCCAGAAGCACGCGCTGAAGCACGGGCTGCACCCGGACTGGCGGCGCTGAAGCGGGCCCGAGCCCCGCCGTCAGACGAAGAGCGAGCCCAGCCACTGCCCCGCGAGACCGATCGCGACGAGCAGCGAGAGGGCGATCGACCAGGCCAGCAGCGGTCCGCTGCCCGAGTCCTCGATGCGCTTCTGCAGCCGGAAGGCGGCGACGAACGCCGCCAGGATCCACGCGTTCGTTGCCAGGTGCGCCAGGAAGCCCGCCCCGGCGGCGCCGCCCAGCAGGCGCGCGCCCAGGGTGACGCCCAGCAGGAAGAGCGTCGCCACCGCGCTGGCGCGCAGCCAAGCGGGCAGGCCCTGCCAGGCGCCGCGCCATCCCGTAGCCGGGCTCGAGGGCGGTGCCTTTAGCCACGCCTCCGCGGCGGCCGCGGCTTCCTCCGGTGCGCCGGGCGCGAAGGGCCCCAGTCGACAGCGCTTCAGCTCCGCGGCGGCCAGGCGCTGGAACTCGTCGTTCTTCGCCATCACCCAGTCGGTGGTCACCACGTAGCCGCTGGGCAGCATGGGGACGCCCTCCTGCACCCGCAGCTGCTGGAACGGCCGGGTGGGCTCGTAATGGTGGTCCGCGTGCCGGGAGAGGCCCGTGAGCCCGTAGTAGGTGAACCACGAATGGGTGTCCCAGGAATCCCGGGGCCGCACGCGCGTCCCGCTCCGCATGAGCCCCCAGTGCTCGAAGTAGTTCACGGCCTCGAGCAGGCGCGACGCGAAGAAGGCCTGTACCACGAACGCCGCGAAGGCCACCCAGCCGCAGGTGAGCGCCAGCGCGAAGGCCATCCCCCAGCCCACGGCGGCGCCGTGCAGGATGCGATTGCGGAGCATGCGCGCGTCGAAGAGCGACATCTCGGGATCGCCCAGGCGCTTCTTCTCGAGACGCCAGGCGCTGCGCAGCTGGGCCGGCACGGTGCGCCGGTAGAAGTCCCGGTAGGACTCCCCGAATCGCGCCGTGGCGGGATCCTCCGGCGTTCCCACCCGCACGTGGTGGCCGCGCAGGTGCTCCGTGAAGAAGTGCTCCTGCAGCACCGTGCACAGCAGCAGGCGCCCGAAGAGCCGCTCCCAGGGCTTTCGCCGGTGGATCAGCTCGTGGGCGGTGATGATCGAGAAGCCCGAGCTGCCGCCCACCACGGTGACGAGCACCACCATGTCCACCGAGAAGAGGTCCTGGGCGGCGAACAGGTGCCCGATCCCGAACACCGCCGCGAGCTGCAGCAAGCCCAGGAAGTAGACGAGCGCGTCGAAGGGCCAGGCGGGCAGATCGGCGGCGGGCTGTCGCCGCTCCACGCGGTCGCTGCGATCGACCACGAAGGCGAACACGACGGGCAGCATGAACCACGGCGCGACGTACCACACGTGGGGCCCCGTGAAGAGGAACACCAGGGCGTTCACCGGCAGCAGCAGCGAGACGAGGTGACGCATCCAGATGCGCGCCACGTCGCTGGCGGCCAGGACCTCCTCGGGAATCGATGTGGCGTCGGCACTCACCGCGACTCGCTCCTTGCCCTGCTGCTTCCGGGCGCTTCGCCCTGCGCCCGATCCGGCTCCCGTACAGTACCCATCGGCGATCGTCCCGACGCCTCGAGGAGGGCTCAGCCCTCGTGCGGCGCGCCCGCCTCGAGGGCTGCCAGCGTGTCGCGGTACATCTCGCGCTTCAGCGCCACCAGCGCCTGCCGGCTCTTTCCGGCGTGGGGCTCGGCCCGGGCGACGGCCGCCGACAGCACCCCGTCCTCGGGTGCCGTCTCCTCGACGATCGACGCGGTGCGCGCCGCCTCGGCATCGTATCGCCGCCCCGTGACGATCGCCTCGTGGAATGTGGGATTGGGCAGACGAGACGTGATGAGCGCGTTCATGCCCGGTCGCAGGGGCATGCCGAGGTCGACCTCCGGCAGACACCAGTAGCCCCGATCGGTGCGCATCACCCGGAAGTCGTGGGCCAGGGAGAACATCGCTCCCCCGGCGAAGGTGTGGCCGTTGAGCGCCGCCACCGTGATCATCGGAAACGCGAGCAGTCGCGCGAAGAGCTTCTCGAAGTCGGCCAGGAACGACCCCACCACGTCCAGCGGCTGCTTCGTGAGCCAGTCGAGGTCGAGGCCGTTCGAGTAGAACTTCCCCTCCCCCACCGTCACCAGGGCCGCGGGACCGTCTGCGCGCTCCACCTCGTCGAGCGTGGCGTTCAGCTCCGTCAGGAAGTCGCGGTTGAAGCGGTTCTCACCGGCGCGCATCGCCAGCACGAACACCGAGCCCTTGCGCGTGAGATCGATCACGGCACTTCTCCCTTCTCGCAGCCCTCGAACGGCTCGCCGCCGCTCAGCGCATCAGCTCGCCGGCGTTCACCAGCAGGCTCTGGCCGGTGATCATGCGCGCCCGGTCCGAGGCCAGGAACACGATCGCGTCCGCCACGTCTTCGTCCGCCGGAATCTCGCCCAGGGGCATTCGCGCGGTGATCTCGCCCTTCACCACGTCCTCGGACACGCCGCGCTGCTTCGCCGTCATCTTCACGTACATGGCGACCGGCGGCCCCCACATCCAGGTGGGTACCACCATGTTCACGCGGATCTTCTGGGGTCCCAGCTCGTTGGCCATGTAGTACATGGCGGAGAGCAGCCCGCCCTTCGAGGCGGCGTAGGCGATCTGGGGGGTCTGGGGCAGGAACATCACCTGGGAGCCGACCAGCACGATGGCCCCGCCGCCCCCCTGCTTCATGATGGGGGCGACGGCCCGGGCCAGGCGCACCGGCCCCAGCACGTTGGTGTCGAAGGTGCGCTCGAAGTCCTCGAGCGGGCTCTCGGCCAGGGATCCGAAGACCGTGTCCAGGGCCGCCACCTGCACGACGGCGTCCAGTCGGCCGAAGCGCTCGACCGCGGCCTTCGCGAGGGCTCGGCACTGGGCCTCGTCGGTCAGGTCCGTCGGCACCCAGGCCACCGACTCACCCGACGGATCGAGCTCCTTGGCCGTGGCTTCGAGCTTGGCCGCCGTGCGCGCCGCCAGCACCACCCGGGCGCCGTCGCGCAGGGCGCGCTCGGCGACCTCTCGCCCCAGGCCGGGCCCCACACCGCAGATCGCCACCGTCTTGCCTTCCAGGATCAAGTTCGACTCCTCCCGTTGCCGCCTTCCGTGTCTGCGGCCGGACCGCTTCCGGTGCTGTGCCCCGTCCCGACCGCGCCCCGGTCGCGCTCGCCCCGCGCGACGCTCATGCCAGAGCCTCCCGCAGGGCGGCGGCCGCCTCTTCGATCATCTTCCGGCCGTCGTCGACGATGGGGCTCAGCTGGAAGAAGACGTGGGGCATGCCGTCGTAGCGGTGCAGCCGGACGGGCACGTTCGCATCCTCGAGGGCACGGGCGTAGGCCTCTCCCTCGTCCCGCAGTGGGTCGAGCTCGGCGGTCACCACCAGCGCCGGCGGCAACGCCCGGTGCGAGCTGGCCAGGAGGGGAGAGACGCGCGGATCGTTGCGCACGCCGCCTCCAGGAGCGCCTGCGGCCCGAGGAGCGCCTGCGGCCCGAGGAGCGCCTGCGGCCCGAGGAGCGCCTGCGGCGCTCCCAAGATAGTGATCCATGAAGTAGTCGACCGTCGCCTGGGGCAGGAACGGCGCCTCGGCGTTCTGCACCCGGGAGCGATAGGCATCTCCCGGCCGGGCGTCGACCGCCGGGTAGATGAGCAGCTGGAAGCGGAGCGGCGGACCGCCGGCGTCCCGGGCCAGCAGACTCACCACCGCCGACAGGTTGCCGCCCGCGCTGTCCCCGCCCACGGCGAGACGCGACGGGTCTGCTCCCAGGTCGCCTGCGTTTCGCGCCACCCAGCGCAGCGCCGCGAAGGCGTCGTCCACCGCCGCGGGAAACGGATGCTCGGGCGCGAGGCGATAATCGACGGCGACCACGAGGCAGCCGGCGCCGTTGCAGAGCATCCGACACTCGCGATCGTGGGTCTCGAGATCGCCGATCACCCAGCCGCCCCCGTGGTAGAAGACGAGCACCCCGGGCGGGCGGTCGCCCGCAGGCTGCAAAGGGCGATAGATCCGCACCGGGATCTCCCCCACCGGGCCGGGAATCGCGCGGTCCTCCACCGCCGCGACCTCGGGACCCGGGCCCAGCATCGCCGCCAGCGCGCGGTAGCCGTCGCGCGCCTCCTTGGGCGTGAGCTCATGGGTGGGGCGCGCGTCGGGGTTGCTCGCCATGCCCTGGACGAGGGTCGCGATCTGCGGATGAAGGCGCATGCGGGTCTCCCGGCGGGTCGCACAGGGTAGCAGTCGCGGCGACTCCCGCGCGGTCGGGCTCCTCAACCGAGCAGCCGAACGGCGCGCTCCAGGCACCACATGGCGGCCAGTGAGCCCAACGCGTAGGCGGGAAGCCGGCGCGCCACGACGGCGGGCCAGGCGGCTCGGCCCGCTCGCCCGTCGACGCGGGGCAGCCGGGAGCGCACCACCCGGAAGGCCGTCCGGCCCGACAGCACCCCCGCCACCACGAACACCTGTCCCACCTCGATGCCCACGTTGAACGAAACGAGCGCCAGCGGCACGTCGCCGGCGGGCAGACCGGCCTCCAGCAGGGCACCCGCGAACCCGAGCCCGTGCAGCAGGCCGAAGCTGCCCGCCAGCAGCCAGGGAAGCGCGCGGGAACGCGTCCCCCCCTCGTTGCGGGCCAGCTCCACCGCCAGCACCAGCACGCTGACCGCGATCAGGAGCTCGACGGGTCCGCTCGGAACCCGCACCCAGCGCAGCGCTGCCAGACTCAGGGTCACGCAATGCCCCAGGGTGAAGGCGGAGAGCGTGACCAGGAGCCGCCTCACGTAGCCCGCGCCGGGCGCCACCAGCAGCACGAGACCGAACACGAAGAGCAGGTGATCGGGGCCCGTGAAGATGTGCCGCGCGCCCATCTCGGCATAGGAGACGAACACCGCCCACGAGCCCGGGCGCGCGGGGACGACGAGGCTCGCTCGACCGGCGTGCAGCACCCGCTGCAGGCTCCGACCGTCGACGAGCTCGACCCGCAGCAACGCATCGATGCCGTTGGCGTCGAGACCGCCGACGCCGACCCTCCGTCCCACCAGCCCTCCCGGACAGGACGCCCGAAAGCGGACCGTGCGCCCGCCGCCGGCCACCCGGGCAGGCTCCTGCTCGATCACCCGGCAGGAGTCCGGAAGCTCGGGCACCAGCGCCTCGCCCGCGCGCTGCGAGCGGACGAAGACCGAGGTCTTGAAGCGCACCGCCACCTGGTCACCGCCGAGCTCGCGCAGCTCGAGCAGTGCGGGGGCCAGGGGATGCGCCGCGCCGGGGCCCGCATGACCCGCCGCCACGAGGACGAACGCCAGCAAGGCGAGTGCGCGACGCGTCAACTCAGCCCTCCAGCCCGGCGACGACGTGCGCCCGCACGTCCGCCACCCGACCACGGCTCACGGGAACCCAGGCGTCCGTGCCGACCCGCAGCGAGTAGCGGCGCCCCTCCCGTCGCACCTCGCTCACGTGGGCCAGACCGACCACGTGGGAGCGGTGCACCTGCAGGAAGCGCGCGGCGGGAAGCCGGGCGAGGGTCTCGGCGAGGGTCGTGCGGACGAGCCAGCTCCGCTCCTCGTTCGCGCCCGGCGCCGTCGCGTGGATACGGCAGTAGTTCTCCTCGGCCTGGATGCGCGTGATCGCCCGCGTCTCGAGCAGCAGGTCGCCCCCCTCGTGGCGGAAGGCCACCCGATCTCCGGCCGACGCCCCGCCGCCGGTGCCGGCCAGCCGCGGCACATCGTCCGCCGGCTGCGGCAGGTCGCCTGCCCGTCGGGGTCGAAGCCGCGCGAGCCGCGCGTTCAACGTCCGCAGCTCCTCGAGCTCCCGGCGCAGGGCCTGCTCGCGCAGGCCCTGGCCCACCACCCAGCCCATCAGCAGCACCAGCGGCAGGACCCGGAGCGACATGTCCCCGTAGCCGGCGTCCACGTGCTTGGCGCGGATGCGCGCGGTCACGGGCAGCACGTCGTGGAGATTCGCCTGCAGCAAGAAGAGACCCGCCGCCACCGCCGTCACGCCCGCCATCAGCGCGGCTCGCGACAGCGCGAGATTCCACCGAAGGCTGCGTTGCCAGAGGGAGATGCCCGCCTCGAAGAGCCCCAGCACGAGCAGGGCGCCGAAGCCGATGTCGAGGGTGTGGATCGCGAGCTCCGCGGCCGTGAGATCCACGCTCAGGTACAGGTGCAGGAACGGAACGCTGACCAGCACCGCCAGCTCGCTCGCCGCGTATGCGCGCAGCCGCCAGCGAAGGGACAGATCCGCTCGCAGGGGCTCGCGCAGCCAGTCGATCGCGGGGTTCACGGGGGCCATTCTCGCCCCCGTTCGCCCCCACGACAAACCGGCTCGTCCCCGCAGCCGTCCCGTTCGTCACAGACCCGTCCCGCCGATCACGCGAAGCCTTCCGGGCCCCGGGGCGGGCGTTAGCCTGCCCGCCGCACACCCCGGACGCGCCTCGCGCGCACATCGCAAGGAGCCTCGCATGAGCTCGGCCCCCTCCCGAAGCCCCCGCATCGCACGTCTGCCCGCCCTTCTGGGCGCCGCCGTGCTTCCCGTCGTGACCGGCTGCCACGTCCTCAGCCGCATGGACTACGGACACCTCTTCAGCCGCCAGGGCTGGCAGCGTACGGACCGGGTGATCGAGAGCCTGGCGCTCCAGCCGGGCGACCGCGTGGCCGACCTGGGCGCGGGTGACGGCTACTTCAGCTTCTACTTCGCCGACGCGGTGGGCCCCGAGGGACGCGTCTACGCGGTGGAGCTCGATCCGGGGAAGGTGGCCGCGCTGGAGCGGCGCGTCCGGCAGCGGGGCTACTCGAACATCGAGGTGGTGCAGGCGCGGGAAGACGACCCCCGGCTTCCGGACGCCTCCGTCGACCTGGTCTTCTTCTGCAACGCCTACCACCACTTCGAAGACCGCGTGCGCTACCTCGAACGGCTGCGCGAAGACCTGCGCCCCGGTGCCCGGATCGCCATCGTCGACGGCAAGCCCGAGGGACGTCTGTTCATTCCGAAGGGGCACATCCTGCCGGACGGCCAGCTCGTTCGCGAGCTGGAGGCCGCCCGCTACCGGCACGTAGCGGCGTACGACTTCCTGCCGATGCAGAGCTTCGACGTCTTTGGCCTCGAATAGGCGCCCTCCAGCAGGCGCCTGCTATACGCGCCTGCTATAGGCGCCCCGCAGTAGCCGCACCGCAGGAGGCGCGCGCCTGCAGCGCGGCGGGTCGCAGGCCCCTCGCCCGAAGCTATCCTGCCCTGGCTGGCGCGGAGGGCGGGCATGCTGATCGCCGAAGGGCTCCGGAAGCGATTCGGAGAGCGGCAGGCCGTGTCGGACGTGGGCTTCCACATCGAGGCCGGCGAGATCTACGGCCTGCTGGGGCCGAACGGTGCGGGCAAGACGACCACGATCTCGATGATCACCGGCGTGCTGCCCCGCGACGGCGGCCGCGTCGTGGTGGACGGCATCGATCTCGACGAAGGCCCCCCCGCGCGCCGGCGCATGGGCCTCGTCCCCCAGGCGATCACCCTCTATCAGGATCTCACCGCCCGGGAGAACCTGTACTTCTGGGGCCGCATGTACGAGCTGCGCGGCGCGGCGCTCACGAAGGCGGTCGACGAGGCGCTCGCGTCCGTGGGGCTCGCGGACCGCGCGGACGACCGGGTCGCGACCTTCTCGGGCGGCATGCAGCGGCGCCTCAACCTCGTGGCGGGGCTGCTGCACGGCCCAGGCCTCCTCACCCTGGACGAGCCCACGGCAGGCGTCGATCCCCAGAGCCGCAGCGCCATCTTCGACCTGCTGGAGCGCCTGCGGAGCGAGGGCGTCGCCATCCTGTACACCACCCACTACATGGAGGAGGCCGAGCGCCTGTGCGACCGGGTGGGCATCATCGACGGCGGTCGCCTGATCGCGGAGGGCACCCGACGCCAGCTCGTCGACCGGCTCCGGGGCGACGCGCGCATCGAGCTCGCGTTCGGCACGGATCGCCGGCCCGATCATGCCGCGCACGTGGCCCGGGCGGTGGTGGGGGTGCGCACCGCGCACTGGACCGAGGAGCACCTGACCGTCTTCGGCGACGACGGTTCTGACTGCGTGCCGGCCCTGCTGCACGCGCTGATCGAGGCCCGCCTCGCCCCCAGCCGCGTCGAGGTGGTGGAGCCCGACCTCGAGGACGTCTTCCTCGAGCTCACCGGCCGAGCGCTGCGCGACTGACGGCCGCCGTGCGCTTCGCCCTCGTCCTCTGTCTCAAGGACCTGCGCCAGCGGCTGCGGGACCGAACGGCCGTGCTGGTGGCCGTGGTCGTCCCGCTGGTGCTCGCCGGCCTCATCGGCCTCGCGATCGGATCGAACGAGGCCGGCTTCCAGCTGCGGCTGGCGCTGGTGGATCTCGACCCCGGGCCGGACGCCGCCCGACTGCGCGACTTCCTGGCCCAGCCGTGGCTCGAGGGCGTCGTCCTGCTGCAGCCCGCCGGCTCGCCCGAAGCCGCCTCCACGTTGCTCGCCCGGGACGACGCCGACGTGGCCCTCGTCGTTCGCCCGGACTTCCTCGCGAGCGGCGCCGAACCGGGTGGCGACGGTGCGCCCGGCCTGGAGGTGCTCGCAACCGGCCACGACGCCTTCGCGACGCGCATGACCGTGGCGCTGGCGGAGCGCTACCGCGTCGAGGCGGCGCGCCGCCGCGCTGCCGGGGCGAGCGACGGCGGACGGGCCGATCTCCCGCCGCTGGCGGCGATGGTCCCCGTGTCCCCGGGCGGTCGCCTGCGCCCGGTGGACTACTTCGCGTTCTCGATGACGGTTCTGTTCCTCACGTTCACGGTTCTCTCCGGCGTGAGAGCCCTGCAGGAAGAGGTGGACGCCGGCGCGATCGCGCGCCTCGTGGCGTCGCCCGCACCGGCTCGCTCGATCCTGGCCGGCAAGCTGCTGGGACTGCTGCTGCTGGGCTGGCTGCAGATGGCCAGCATGATCCTCGCGACCCGGGTCCTCTTCGGCACCCACTGGGGACCCGCCTGGATCGTCGCCGCCTTGGTCTTCACCACCGTCTGGATGGCCATCGGCATGACCTCGTTCTTCATGGCGGTGGCCCGGAACGCCGAGCAGGGGCAGACCCTGGCGTCCATCGCCATCTTCCTGCTGGCGGTGGTGGGCGGCCAGTTCATGCCGCCCCAGGGACTGCCGGACGTCTTCGACACCCTGCAGCGGCTCACGCCGAACGGCCAGGCCGCCCGGGGCTTCATGGATGCCGCCGCCCTGGGCCAGGCCGGCGGAAGCCTCGGCGGCGTGCTGGAGCCCCTGCTGGTGACGTTCGCGGTGGGCTGCGCGGGCATCGCGTTCGCGGCGTATCGCGCGACCGCGTCCCTGGAGCGGAGCGTATGACCGGGGCCGCGACGAGCCGTCTCGCCCGCATCCGGGCCACCGTCTCCGCGGCGGCGGCCGCCGGGGCCGCGAGCTCCCGGCGCAGCCCGGGCCAGGCCGCGGGGCTCTTCCTGCTGCCGGTCGTCGTCATCGCCGTGATCGGCGTGGCCATGCAGGGCTACAGCGATCCGGTCTTCAGCGTGGGCTTCCTGGATCGTTCGGGCAGCGCGATCGCGCGCAGCCTGCGGGACGGACTCGACGCCCTGCCCGCCGTGCGCGTACGCGACTACGACGACGCCGGGGCCATGCGCGCGGCGGTCTACCGCGGGCGGCTCCACGCGGGCGTCGTCGTCCCCGCCGGCTGGAACGGGGAGGACGATCTCGAGCTGCTGGCGTCCGCCGCCGGGGTCGGGGCCATCGTCGTGCGGGCCATCGCCGACGCGCGGCTGGCGGACGCCGTCTCGCCCGGCCTCGCACGGCCGGTGGCGAGCCGGGTCTACGACGGCAGCAACGAGGGGCGCCCGCCCATCGGCTTCCACTACACGGCGCCCTCGAACCTGGTGCTCTTCCTGGTCATCAACGGCATGATCTCCTCCACGGGCATGCTGATGATGCGCCGCCGCGGCATCACCGAGCGCCTGCTCGCCACCCCCGCCCGCACTCCCGAGCTGATCCTGCTGATGATCGTGGGGCCGGCGCAGGTGATGGTCGTGCAGTCCGCGTTCCTCGTGGCGATCACCGCCCTCGCCTTCCAGGTGCCCTGGGGCGATCCCCTGGGCGTCGTGCTGCTGACCGCCGCCCTCGTCGCGGTCTGTCTCGGCCTCGGTCTGGTGATGGCGACGGTGTTCCGCACCCCGGAGCAGGCCTTCTCCCTGGCGCCGCTGCTCTCGATCTGCGCCGGCATGCTGGGGGGCTGCATGTGGCCGCTGACGGTGGTGCCCGCCTGGCTGCGCGACGCGGGTCACCTGCTGCCCACGGCCTGGGCGATGGACGGCTACCTGGCGATGATCTTCGAGCGTGCGAGCACCGCCGAGATCCTGCCGCAGGTGGGCGTGCTGCTCGCAATGGCGGCGGTGCTGGTCGGGGTCGGCGCCGCCCGCCTGCGGACGCGCATGCTGCAGTGATCGCGCGGGCCGGATCAGTCCCCGGGCGACCAGAAGCGCTGCCAGGAGGGCCAGCTCTCGGGGATCGTTCCCTTCCCGGTGTGCCTCGCGGGCCAGTCGGCGGGCGGCAGCGCCAGGGGGTTCGCCGGATCCCCCGGCGCGTAGCCCACGCCGTACCACAGCAGGTGTACCCGCCGCACGAAGAGCCACTGCCCGCCGCGCCGCTCGTAGCGATCGCGGTATTGGATCGCCTGGTGGATCCAGCGGGAGCCGTCCTGGATCTCCCCCTTGCAGTAGACGACGCCCCGGGCGTGGTCGTCGTCGTCGAAGTCGATCACGTGGTTGCCCACGAAGAGGATCGAGACCCCGATCCCCCGCAGCTGCGCGTCGAAGTTGGCGCGCAGGGCCTCGCGCCCCGACGCGTCCCGGCCCACCCGAACGTCGTCCACGAAGAGCCCCACCAGGGCGTCGAGGTCCCGGGAATCCAGGGCCAGGGCGTAGCGCGAGGCGAGCTGGCGGATCTGGTCGCTGGCCACGAGGCGCTGGAGGTCGTCCATGG
This sequence comes from uncultured delta proteobacterium, assembly GCA_963822965.1. Taxonomy (GTDB): domain Bacteria; phylum Myxococcota_A; class UBA9160; order UBA9160; family UBA4427; genus JAJDAN01. The sequence continues at coordinate 678,085 of CAWGJT010000010.1, read as the reverse complement.
CTCCCTGCTCTAGCCTGCATTTCTCACCCGAGCGCTACTCCGGGCGCTGATAGCACAGCATCTCCGCGACCTTCTCCCCGGTGGGAAAAGCAGGCTAGCGCCCCCCGGACCCGGGGCAACGGGACGGTCGCAACCCCCGCAAACGGGCGGGAGTGGCGACGGCGGCCCGACGACGGCAACGTCGGCGACGACCGCACGCCCGCAGCCGGTGCGGAGGAGGAACGAAAGCGTGGCCCTCGACCTGGCAGAGCTCGTCGCCCCCGGCCGCACGGCGCTGATCACCCAGGAGTGCCAGCGGGGCGTGATCGGCGATCGCTCGCCGCTGCCGGAGCTCTCCCGGGCCGCGTCCGGCGAGATGATCCGCAACGTGGCGCGCCTGGCCGCGGGCGCCCGGGCCGCCGGCATCCCGGTGATCCACTGCACGGCCGTACGCCGCGCGGACGGTCTCGGCGCCAACCACAACGCGCGTCTCTTCCAGTACATGGCCCGCAGCGAGCCGAAGCTCGTGCCGGGATCCGAGGCCGCCGCGATCGTGCCCGAGCTTCCGGTGGCAGAGAGCGACCTCGTGCTCGAGCGGCTGCACGGTCTCTCGCCCTTCCAGGGCACCGAGCTCGACTTCGTGCTGCGCAACCTCGGGGTCGACACGGTCGTCGGCGTGGGCGTGTCGGTGAACGTCGCCATCACCAACCTGGCCTTCGACGCCGTCAACGCCGCCTACCAGGTGGTGATCCCGAAGGACGCGGTGGCGGGCTTCCCCCAGGAGCACGTCGACTCGATCTTCGCCCACACCCTCGGCGCCATCACGACGCTGGTCGCAACCGACGACGTGCTGGCGTGTTGGAGCCGCTGAGCACGGGCCTCACGCGTCGAAGGTGAGCACCGTGCGCGCCACCTCGCCCTGCTTGAGCGCGTCGAGCGCCTCGTTCACCTGCTCGAGGGGGAGCCGCTGGGACACCATCTCGTCCAGGTGCAGCTTGCCCTGCAGGTAGAACTCGATGTAGCGCGGCATGTCCACCCGGAAGCGGTTCGAGCCCATCGTGCAGCCCTGCAGCTTCTTCTCCGCCAGGAAGTCGACGCCGTGCACCTCCACCATGGTTCCCACCGGGATCATGCCGATGATGGTGGCGGTGCCGCCGGCGCACAGCATCTGGAAGCACTGCTCGGCGGTCGCCTTGAGGCCGATGGCCTCGAACGAGTAGTCGACCCCGCCGCCCGTCAGCTCGCGAACCTGCTGCACGGCATCGCCCTCGGCGGCGTTCACGAGGTCCGTGGCCCCGAAGGTCTTCGCCAGCTCGAGCTTCGAGGCCACGCGATCGACGGCGATGATGCGGCCGGCGCCGGCGATGGCTGCGCCGTTCACGCACGCCAGCCCCACGCCGCCGCAGCCCACCACGGCCACCGTGCTGCCCGGCTCCACCCGGGCGGTGTTGTGGACGGCGCCCACGCCGGTGGTGACGCCGCAGCCGATGAGCGCGGCCCGATCGAGGGGCATGTCCTCGCGCACCTTCACCAGGGCGTGCTCGTGGACCAGCATCTGCTCGGCGTACGAGGAGAGGTTCAGGAACTGGTTCATCACCGCGCCGTCCTTCGAGAGACGCGGCGCGTCCCCCGGAGCGCGCTGGACCTCGGGACTGCGACACAGGGACATGCGTCCGGTGAGGCAGTAGTTGCAGTCCCCGCAGAAGGCCGAGAGACACGTGATCACGTGGTCGCCCTTCTTCACGTAGCGGACGTCGGAGCCCACCTCCTCGACGATGCCCGCCGACTCGTGGCCGAGCACGGTGGGAAGCAGATAGGGATAGGAGCCCTCCACGAAGTGCAGGTCGCTGTGACAGACCCCGGCCGCCGCCGTACGGATCAGCACCTCGCGCGGCGCAGGCTTCGCAATCTGGACGTCCTCGATGACCAGGGGCTTTCCGACTTCGCGCAGGACTGCTGCCTTCATGGCTTCTTCCTCGTGGTGGATCCCGGAGCCGATCCGCCTCGCCATTCGCGGCGAGCCGATCGCCCGGGAGGAGCGACGAGCATAGCGAGCCCTGCGGGCCCATCGCGCGCCGCGCCGTTCAGCCGGCGGCGGCGACCTTCTCGCCGTAGAAGATGCGGTGGCAGCTTCCGCAGGTGACGAAGGAGCTGGCCTTCGCGATGTCGAGCATCTTCTGCGGCGCGATGGTGATGTGGCACGCGGGACACGAGCGGGCCTCGACCCGGACCAGCACCGGCCAGGCCTTGCGGCGCGCGCTCTCGTACTCGCGCAGGGCACCCTCGTCCACCGTGCCGACCAGCGCGGCACGGCTCTTGCCCAGCGTCTCGACCTCGGCGCGAAGCGCGCGCTCGCGTTCGCTGCGCTCGGCCTCGGCGTCCGCGCGACTCGACGCCTGCTCCCGCGCCCGGGTCTCGGCGGCCTGCACCGCCTCGGCATCCGTCTCGATGGCGTCGAGCAGCTCGAGGATCGCGTCCTCGAGCTGCGACTTGCTCTCGCGCGCGGCGGCGGTCTCCTTCTGGATCGCCTCCATGGCCTGCTTCGACGTCACCTCGTAGATCTGCAGGTCGAGCTTCTTGACGAGGGCGTCCGCGGCCGCCAGGTCCTGCTCGAGACGGCGGTGGCTCTGCTCGGCCTCGCGGAGCGCCGCTCGAGCCTCCTCGATGGCGGCCTGCTCCGCCGCCTCGGCCAGCACCGCCTGCTCGCGAAGCGGAGCGAACGACGCCAGCTCCTTCTCGGCCGTGCGGACCCCGGCATCGAGCTCCTGCACGCGCAGCAAGGCCTGGAACGCCTCGATCAAGAAGTGACCTCGAAGATGGAGGCGCGAGTCTACCACCGCTGCGCGCGGCGGGCCCGGCCGCTGCGCCCTGGCCTATGATGGGTCGCCTGGGACGGACCGCTCGCCACCGAGAGGGACGTCCCCGAGACCCTCTTCGGTCACGAGAACCCCAGCCGGGAGATTCCGATTCCATGCCGCACGCGTCCTTCTTCGCCGAAACCCCCGAGAGCGTCGGGATCGATTCCGAGAAGCTCGAAGCCCTGTTCACCCGCGCCGAGAAGGAGGTCGCCGAGGGCCTGCTGCCGTCGGCGCAGATCGCGATCGCCCGCAACGGCCGCATCGCGGGCATGCGCACGGTCGGCCGCGTGACCCACCAGGGGCGGGAGGCGCGCGCCACCAACGAGACCCTCTACTGCGTCTTCTCGAGCACCAAGGCGATCACCTCGGCGGCCGCCTGGATCCTCATCCAGGAGGGAAGGCTCGACCCGGACGAGCGCGTGGCCGACATCGTCCCCGAGTTCGGCACCCACGGAAAGGACGCGGTCCGGGTGGAGCACCTCCTCACCCACACCGCCGGCTTCCCCACGGCGCCCTTCCCGCCGGCCGACTTCCTGGATCGCGAGCGGCGGCTGTCGCACTTCGCCCGCTGGAAGCTCACCTTCGAGCCCGGCTCCCGCTTCGTCTACCACCCGTCCTCCAGCATGTACGTCGTCGCCGAGATCATCGAGCGGCGGAGCGGCGAGACCTACGGCGACTTCGTTCGCCACCGCATCTCGCTGCCCCTGGGACTCGACGACCTCTGGTGCGGGCTGCCCGACGCCCTGCACGGCCGTCTGGCCGACATCCAGCACGTGGGCCGGGCGCTCACCGAGGACGACTACCGCCGCATGGGGTTTCCCGTCCCGCCGGTCACCGAGGTGACCGAGGACAACCTGCAGCGCTTCAACGAGGCCGACGTCCGCCGGGCCGGCATCCCCGGCGGCGGCGGCACCATGACGGCGGGCGACCTCGCGCTGTTCTACCAGGCGCTCCTCGGCCACGGGCGCGAGACGATCTGGAAGCCCGAGACCGTCGCCATGGCCCGGGAAGTCCGTTCCGGTGAGCTCACGGACCCGCTCTTCGGCAAGCGCGCCAACCGCGCCCTCGGGCTCATGATCGCGGGCGACGCCGAGCGCAACTACCGGGGCTTCGGGCACACCAACTCCGCGCAGTCCTTCGGACACGGTGGTGCCGGCGGCCAGATCGCCTGGGCCGACCCCGAGAGCGGCATCTCCATCGGTTACTGCACGGACGGCCACGATCGCGACACCATCCGGCAGGCCCGCCGGGGCGTCGGCATCTCGAGCCGAGCGGCCAGCCTGGCCCTGGGCGGGGACCGCCCCGCGCGCGAGGACTGAAGTCGCGGGAGCCGATCGGCCGATCCGGGGGAGGTGACCGGGATCCCGACCGACGCACCGCTCGTCGCGCCCCTGCCGCCGCAGGAGGCCGAGGAGCGTCCCGAGTTTCGCTTCGGCGACGGCCGGATCAGCGGAGTCCTCTCCGTGGCCCTGGGGGCGGGCTGCCTTCTGGCGGTGCTCTGCTTCCGGCGGCCCGAGCTGCTCACGACCCCCGACCTGCGCGCGGTGCTGCCGATCCCGCTGGTCCGCATCGTGCTCTTCTCCGCGAACGGGCTGGCCCTGGTCTTCGGCGCCCTCTGCTTCGCGCTGGGCGGGCGGCGGCGGCTGGCCTTCTCGGGCATCGCCCTCGCCGCGCTCGCCATCGCCCTGGGCGGCGCCTGGGTGGAGACCCCCGAATCGGTCCGCTCCGGCCGCTACGTGGGCGTCGACTGGTTCGTGCTCGACCTGCTGGTGCTCGCCCTCGTCTTCCTTCCTCTCGAACGCTTCTTCGCCCTGCACCGCCAGCAGTACGTCTTCCGCCGGGGCTGGCGCACCGACCTCGCGCACTTCTTCGTCAGCCACCTGCTGGTGCAGGTGACCGTCCTGCTCTCCATGGCACCCGCACGAATCCTGCTGGGGCGGCTGGTCTCGCCCGGGCTGCACGCCGAGGTCGCCACCCTGCCCTTCGCGGTGCAGTTCGGGCTTGCCCTGGTGTGCGCGGACCTCTTCCAGTACGCCGCACACCGCACCATGCACGCGGTGCCCTGGCTCTGGCGATTCCACGCCGTCCACCACTCGTCGCGGCAGATGGACTGGCTGGCGGGCTCGCGGCTGCACGGGGTGGACATCGTGGTGACCCGGGCCGTGAGCTTCCTGCCGCTCTTCGTGCTCGGGATCGGCAACGGCCCCCTCACCGCCTACCTGGTCTTCGTGTCGTTCCAGGCGGTCTGGATCCACGCGAACGTGCGCTTCCGCGCGCGTTGGCTGCGCTGGATCGTCGTGATGCCCGAATTCCACCACTGGCACCACAGCGCCGAGCCCGAGGCGATCGACCGCAACTTCGCGGTCCACGTGCCGCTGATCGACCGCGCGTTCGGAACCGCCTTCGTGCCGGACCGCTGGCCGGCCCGCTACGGGATCGCGGGCGACCCGGTTCCCGAGCGCTATCTCGCCCAGCTCGTCTGGCCCTTTCGTCGCTGATCCTGCGGCTCAGCGGCGCGGCGACGGATCGGACGCGACCGACGCATCGAAGCGCGCGGCCTCTTCGACGTCGATGGCGCCGTCCGCGTTGACGTCGATGCGCTCGAACACCGGCTGCAGGCGCAGGGGCGCCTCGCGCTTCTGGAGCCGCCCGTCACCGTCGGTGTCCATCAGGTGCACCGTGCGCACGAGGGAGCGCTGTCGTGGGGCCGCCTCTCCTGCGCTGCGACTTCGCCGCGCATCGAGCACGCGGGCTTCGTCCTCGTCGATGGCTCCGTCCCCGTTCGGATCGAGATCCAGCAGCCGATCGCGCAGCGCCGCCGGAACCTCGTCCGGCGAGAGCCGGTGGTCGCCGTTCCGATCGGCGCGCGCCAGCAGCTCGACCAGGGTCTGGGGGGGCGGTTCGGCGGTTGCCACCGGTGTCGGCGTCGGCTCCTTCGCCGGCTCCGCCGGCGCCGGACGGTTGCCCGCGGCGTGGGCACGAGTATCGAAGTTCCAGGCCTCGTAGGAGTCGATCGCCCCGTCGTGGTCCTGATCCATGTCCGCAAAGTGCGGCAGCAGCTCGATGGGCGCCTCGCTGCGTTGCAGCTTGCCGTCGCCGTTGGCGTCGGATTCGCGCAGCACCTGAGCGGCGAGCGTCTGCGCGGTCGCCGACCCCGCCGCAAGAAGGACCCCGGCGAGAGCGACGACCCGCAGCAATGCGCGCCTCATGGAGGATCTCCGGGGGCTGCGGCGCGCGAGGAGCCGCACGACGGTCCTGCCCGTCTCGAATCGGTCGATCGGCCGCCCGACTTCAGCCCGCATCTTCCGCCACCCGGGTCACGCTCGACTCGTTGACCCAGGCGTCACGGCCGTTGGCCAGCCGCACGCGCAGCCAGGGCGATCGCGCCTCGAGGATGCGCAGCTCCACGCCTCCCGGAAGCGGCTGCGGAAACGCGCTGGGTGCGAGCCCCGAGTCCGCGGCGCGGGCCACGGTCTCGGAAGCCGTGACCACGGCCGCAGCGCGGTCACCGCTCGCGGGATCCAGCAGCACCGACCCGGCGATGGCCAGCCACGCGAGGCCCGGCAGCACGGCCGCGTTGCGCAGGGCTGTCTGCCGCAGCCGGATCGACGCGGCCACGAGCAGCGCCGCCAGCGCGAAGCAGAGCGCAGCCAACAGCTCCCGCAACGGCTGGGGCACCGTGCGGTGCCAGAAGAACAGGCTGTCCAGCACGCCCGACGGGGCGGGCCGCGGCACCCAGGCCGGCAGCAGCGAGCGCGCGTGCTCGAGGTTCTGCACGGCGCGCGGGTGGTCCGCGTCGAGCTGCAGCGCTCGACGGTAGGCGAGCACCGCCGCGCCCAGATCCTCCGCCTGCAGGGCCGCATTGCCGAGGTTCGTATACAGGTCCGCGGTGGCGACGCCCCGGGACTCCAGATTCGCGAACAGTCGCTGGGCCCGTCGGAACTCCGCCAGGCGCGCGTCGCGGGCCTCGCTGTTCAGCCCCTGGGTGTAGCTCTGGACCGCATCGCCGAGGGTCTCCTCGAGCGAACGCTGCTGCGCGCGAACGCCCGGCGCGGCGAAGATCGCGAGGACCAGCGACGCCACCCAGCCCGCGGCCACGGCCGGGCGCCGCCCGGTGCACGCCAGCCCACTCATCGTCTCCGCTCCGCGATCGCCCGGGCGAGGCGTTCCGCCTGGGCGTCGCAACGCTCGAAGAGGTCCGGCGGCAGGGCCTGCTCGCGGCCCGGCGGCGCGTAGCTGCGCGCGTCACACTCGCCGACGAGGGCATCCAGCGCCGCGTCCGAGGAGCCGGGCGCCTCCCGCAGCAGGCTCCGGAGGGCGTGGGCCGCCTCGGCCACGGCTTCGGCCGGCGGGCGCCCCCGGGCCTCGCGCAATCGCGCGCGCGCCTCGGCGATCACCCGGCCCCGGCGCGCCACCTCGGGATCGACGTCGCGCCGCCGACGGTCGAAGACGGCGAGTGCCACCAGGACCAGCGAGCCGGCGTAGAGCGCAGGCGGCAGCCACGCCCCGCCCCACGCACCCCCGCCTCCCAGCACCCGGACGGGATCGGGCTCGACCGCCAGATCGGCGCCGGTGAGCGCAAAGCCCCGGGCGCGCGCCGACTCGGCGCCCGCGCCCGCAGGCGACGACTCGTCCGGTACCGGCGCGGCCGGCGTCTCGCTCCGGGCCACCTCGACGTCCCCGGCGCCGATCACCTCGGCGGGCCGCACCGACAGGGCGATCGGCCGGGAGCGGGTCGTCTCGTACTGCCGCGTGTCCGGGTCGAACCACGAGTACGCGAGTCCGGGGATCGCCGAGACCCCCTCGTCGAGCACCCGCACCTGCACCGTGAAGCGCTTGGCGTCGCCGACGATCTCGCCGGCATACGGACCGGCGGGCACGCGGAAGCCGTCGGCGGGCAGCAGGCCGTCCGCGTCGAGCGGCGGCAGCGAGGCGGTCTCGAGACCGTCGCCCCGCACCTCGAGGGTGAGGGTGATCGGGTCACCCACCTGCAGCACCGTGCGATCCGCCGAGACGTCCAGGGTGAAGCCCCGCCCGATCGCGCCGCCGAAGCTCGCCGGCTTCTGCTGCCCGGGTACCGACGCCACCTCCACCTCGCGCGCCGGCGTCTCGGCCCGCCAGCGCCGCACCTGGGTGGCGCGACGCCCACCGAAGAAGTCGCGCCGGAAGCGGGTGCCCTCCTCGACGTTGAACGACACCGGCGGCACGCGATGGCGACCCGGAAGCAATGGAACGAGCGTGCGGGTGACGGAGACCGTCGTGAAGTGCTTGCCCTTCTCCACGTGCTCGTGCGATTGCCCGCGCAGCTCGAGCCGGCCCTGGGCGGTCTCGAGCACGACGTTGGTGTCGCCTTCCGGGTGTCCGTCGTCGAGGAAGCGGAAGCTCTGCTGGTCGTCGAAGAAGGGAACCCGCAGGGTGTACTCGAGGACGTTCTGCTGCAGCGACTTCTCCAGGGAGAACGAGACGGTCACGGGGACGCGTTCCCCCACGAAGAGCGCGTCCCCTGCGCCCTTCCCGATGCGAAGGTCGACGGCCACGTCGTCGTTCGAAGGCACGTCCTGCAGCGGGATGTTGACCATCGGGACGGTCGCTTCCCGGCTGCCCTGGGAGACCTTGAAGGGTCCCAGCCGAACCGTCCCCGGCCGATCGCCCACGAAGCGGAACTGGAAGACGTGCGTCACCTCGCGGGTGCGCGACATGCGCCCGTTCACGATGGTGATCGATTGGCTCACGCTGGGGCTCACGCCGACGAGCTCGAGCTGTCCCTCGGCCGGCGTCGGCGCCTCGGCGACGGGCGGCGGATCCTCGTCGAAGCCCACGGCGGTGATCCGGATGGACACGGGCTCGCCCACGTAGTGCGGTCCCGGCTCCGTCGCCACCTGCGCGGCCTGGGCCAAGGCGCGGGGCGCCAGCGCTGCGGCGAGGAGCAGGGCGACCGCGGTGGCGGCGAGCCGGCGACCCAGGCCGATCACCAGTCCTTCTCCACGGTCTCGTAGCCCTGCTGGCGGTTCGAGCGTTCGCGACGCCGCTGGGCCTCGCGATCGCGCACCTCCTGCAGCAGCTGCCCGGGATCGATCCCCTGCATGTCCTGCTTCTGCTGGTCTTCCTGGCCGGCCTGCTGGCCGGCCTGGCCCTTCGCGCCCTGCTGCTGCTGGTCCTGGGAGGGCTGCTGGGCCTGTTGCTGCTTCTGCTGCTGCTTCTGCGAATCGCCCTGCTGCTCGTCGGGCTTGGGTGGCTCCAGGATCGCCAGGGCCTGCTTCAGCTCGTCGATCGCCCCGTCCTGGGCCTTGCGGGCCGCCGGCAGGTCGGCCGGGGCGCCGAGCGAGCCGGTCGCGCCCTCCATCTGGCCCTGCGCGAGCAGCACGTGCTCGGCGGCCTTGCGCAGGCGTTCGCCGGCCTCCTCGGCCTTGGGGTCCTGGGCCGCGGCGCCGCCCGCGTCATTCGACTGCTCCTCCAGGGCGTTGGCGATCACCAGGGTCTGATCGGCGAGCCCCTTCTCGACGTCGACGAAGGGCGCGGCCTCGGCGGTCGCGTCCACATCCGGTGCCGCCGCCCGTGCCAGGGCGTCCTGGGTGCGGTCGGCCAGGTCGAGCTGCCGCACCGCCACGTCGCGCAGGTGCTCGCTGATGGAGAAGAACAGGCGGCGCAGGGTCTCGATGTGGTCCACCGCCGTGGCGGCGTCGCTGCGGACCCAGTCCCAGTCGATCTGCGGTTGCTCCGCGCCCGGCTGCGCGGCATCCCCCAGCCCCTTGTGCACGCCGTCCATCGCGCCGGTGGCGAGGGTCAGCACCTGGCTCGCCAGCTCGAGGTGCTTGCGATCCTGCTCCAGGCGCTCCGGGTCGGGCGGCGGGGCCTTCGGGTCCGCGCCCGCGTCCGGTGCCGCGTTGGCCGCGGCCTCGAGGCTCGACTGTCGATCCGCGAGCTTGGCCTGGAGGCGCGTCGCGCGCTCGAGGTTGCGCGTCTGGGCGGTGCGCAGGGCCGGCACGAACTCCTCCCGGCGAGCCTCGGCCTCCGGACCTTCGGCCCGCACCACCTCTGCGATCTGCTTCTCGTCCTGGTACAGCGCCTCGATGAGACCACGCACGTCGAGAAAGCGCTCGCGCGCGCCGGCCAGCGCCTCCAGGAAGTGCCGCTGGCTCTCCGGAACGTCGTCCAGGGCGGCCGCCTCCAGGCTGGCGGCCGCCTTCCGGGCGGCCTCCGCCGCCTGCCCCACCATCGGCTCGGCTTCGCGCACCGCCGCGAGCATCTCGGCCTGCTCGGGCGGGATCGACGCGAGATCCGCCGTGGCGGCGTGCTCGAGGCCCGCGGCGAAACGGGCATGCAGCTCGTCGGTCCGCTCGGCGAGGGCGGTCTGGTCGTCGGCGAGACCCTCGACGGTGAGCCACGGCGGCACCGGGGGCAGCGTGTCCGCCAGCCCGGGCACCTGCTTCTGCGACAGGCTCACCAGCGCGGTGCCGCGGGCCGCCTCACCGGCGTCCGCCAGCAGCAGGTCGAGGACCGCCACGGGATCTCGCAGCTGGTCGCCGGCCCGCTTCAGCAGGGTGAGCGCCGCGGAGGTCCGTCGATACGCTCGGCCGGCCTGGCGCTGTCGGAGCTGGCTGCGGGCCTGCCCCATGCGCTCCCGGGCCTGGTGGAGATAGTCCAACACGTTGGAGAGCTGCGCCGCGCGCATGGCGTCCTCGGGCGTGCGCTCCGCCTCGGGCCGCGCCTGGATGCCGTCACGCTCGTCGCCCACGCGCGAGGCCAGCTGGTCGGCGTCCGACAGCACCGTCCGCTGGGCCGTGGCCTGGGCCCGGAAGGCGCCGCGCAGTGCCTCGCCGGCCGCCGTCGCGTCGGCGGGATCCTGGCTGGCGGATTCGATCAGGCCGGCCACGCCCGCCACCACGTTCCGCTGGCGCTGCGCCAGCTCGGCCAGGGCGCCCTCGACCCCGCCCTCGGCGTTGCGCGCCAGCTCGTCCGCCAGCACGAGCGCGCGCTGCAGGGTGACCTCCAGGTTGTGTCGCGCCACGTCTTCGTCGGGCCGCAGGCGCACGGCCTCGCGGAACCAGTCGGCGCCCCGGTACAGGAGATCGAGCGCCTGCTTCGGCGACTCGCCCTGCACCCGGCCCGCCTGCTGCACGCTCACCCAGCCGAGGTTGTAGGAGGCGTCGAAGCGCAGCTCGTCGTCGGCACCCGCGTCCCGGCGCGCGCGGCCGAGCAGCCGCTCCGCGTCGTCCCAGGCGTTGCGGGAGATCGCCTCGACGGCGTCGTTGTACACCTGGCGCGGGTCGGGGGCGCGCTCGGGAGCGGTCGGCTCCGGTGCGGTGGCGTCGGCCGCCGTGTCCTCGTCGGCCGCCGCGGCCGGCGCCTGGGGCGGGGGCGCCTGGAGAGGGGGCGCCTGGCCAGCGGGCGCCTGGGCGACTGCCGGGCGAACGGGTGCCACCAGCGCCACCAGCATGGCGGCTGCTGCCACCCCGCGCAGGCGCCCCGCCGAGACCACGGCGCTCGACACCAGGAAGACCAGCGCGAGGAGCACGAACCACGGGTAGCCCTCGTCGCGGACGGTGCGGGTTCCATCGAGCTCGCCGCGCGTCAGCCTCGCGATGTGCTGCTCGTAGATGGACTCGAGGTCCAGCACGCCGGTGCCCGCCGGCACGTAGGCGCCGTCGGTCGCGAGCGCCAGCTCCCGCAGCAGGTCGCCGTCGAGTCGGGTCCGCACGGGCTGCCCCGCGGCGTCGCGCAGGAGCGTGCGGGCGCCCGTGCGCGGGTCGGTGATGCGGATCTCGCTGCCGTTCTCGTCCCCGAAGCCGATGGCGATGATCTTGACCCCGGCCGCCGCCGCCTCGCGGGCCGCGTCGAGGGCGAAGGAGTCGTGGTCCTCGCCGTCGGTGATGAGCAGGATCGCCCGGGACGCGCCCTCCGCGGGACCGAAGCCCGCCACGGCCTTGCGGATCGGCTCCGCCAGCTTCGTGCCGCCCCGCGTCACGCTTCCGGGGCCGGTGCCCTCGAGCACCAGCCGCAGGAAGCCGAAGTCCGGCGTGAGCGGTGAGAGCACGCTGGCGCGGCCCGCGAACGCGATCAGGCCCACCTGGTCGCCGTCCAGGTACGAGAGCAGGTCGACGATCTCGGCCTTCGCGCGCTCCAGCCGGTTGGGGGCGACGTCCTCGGCGAGCATCGAGCGCGACACGTCCAGGGCCACCATGATCTGCGCGCCGGCCCGGGACGCCGGCACCACGCGCATGCCCCACTGCGGGCGCATGAGCGCGAGCACCGCGCAGGTAGCAGCCAGGCCCAGCAGGGCGATCCGCAGCCGGCGCCGCCAGGCCCCCGGGCGACGCACGAGACGGGCCTGCAGCGCGGGACCCACCAGTCCGTCGAGCGCCGTGCCGCCGCGAAGGTCGAGCCAGTAGAGCAGCGCCACGAAGGCCAGCACGGCCCACAGCGCGTGGGCGAGCTGGGGGTCGGCGAAGCGGAACCCGCTCACGGCAGCCTCCGCAGCCAGGTACCCGAGAGCAGGGACGAGGCGAGCATGAGCGCCAGGGCGGCCACCACGAAGCCCGCATAGTGCGGCTCGTACTCGAGGTAGCGGACCTCGACGATCTCGCTGCGCTCGAGGTGGTCGATCTCGTCGATCACCTGCTCGAGGGCGTCGGCGTCGGTGGCGTGGAAGTAGCGCGCGCCGGTGCGCTCGGCGATCTCGCGCAGGGTGTCCTCGTCCATCTCGACGAAGGCCCGACGCAGGGCGACCGCGCCCCCCGGCAGCCGTACCGGCACCGGGGCCCAGCCCGTCCGCCCGGCACCGATGGTGTAGACCTTGATGCCGTACTGCTCGGCGAGCTCCGCCGCCTGCAGCGGCGTGATGTTGCCGGCGTTGTTGACGCCGTCGGTCAGCACGATCGCGACCTTCGAGCGCACCTCCTGGTGACGCAGGCGTTCGACCGCCAGCGCCAGGCCCTCCCCCACGGCGGTGCCGTCCTCCTCGCGCTCGCTCACGATCTCCTGCTGCTCGAGGATGGAGAGCAGATTGCCGTGGTCGCTCGTGAGCGGACAGGCGCCGTCGGCGTAGCGCGCGAAGGTGACCAGCCCGATGAGATCGTCGCGCCGGTCGGGCTTCTGGACGAAGTCCCGGAACACCTTCTTGACCACGTCCAGCCGGTTGGCGCTGGCGTCTCCCTCCACGAAGTCGCGGGCCTGCATGGAGCCGGATCGGTCCACCACCATCGCGATGGCGATGCCCTCCTTGTGGACCTTGCTGGTGGCGTCCCCCGTTCGCGGACCCGCGAGCGCGACGGCCAGCGCCAGCACCGCGAAGGCGAGCAGGCCGGCGGGAAGCGACGCCAGCCGGGTGCGCAGGGATCGAGGCGCTCGGTCGACGAGCGCCAGGCTCGAGTACGTGACTGCCGCGGGCAGCCGCGACGCCAGCAGATAGACCGGAATCGCCAGCAGGCCGACGAGCAGAAAGAACGGATCGCGCAGCTCGAGACCACCCCAATCAGGCATCACGCGCCTCCCCGGTCTCCTCGAGGAAGCGCTGGGCGAGGCTCACCGACGCGTTCATCCCCGAGGCGTCGGGCAGCTGGTGGGCGAACTTCACGAGGTCGGCGCCGCGCAGGAAGTCCCGCAGCAGATCCTGGTGGGAGCGCTCGAGATCCGGCGAGCGGGCCAGGTCCTCCAGGAACTCGTCGGTGGTCTGCTCGGGCGAGTGGAGGCCGAAGCGGTTCTCCAGGTAGCGACGCACGATGCCGGAGAGCACCACGTAGAAGGCGTCCACCGCGGCCGGATCGTCCGGCGCGGGGCGCGGGCCGTAGAGCAGCGCATCGAGCTCGCTGCGGGCCTGCTCGTAGGCCGTGCGGCGCCGGCCCCGCGCCCGCCGGGCCACCCACAGGCGGGCTCCGAACGGCGCCGCGGCCGCGAGCACGGCAGCGCCCGCGAGCAGCCACGGCCACACCGGCCTTCCCGGCTCCGTCAGCGGCTCCAGCGCACCCCGGGCGGGCTCCAGCTCGAGGCTGTCGTCGGAGGAGAGGACCGTCTGGACCGTGAACGGGAGCCGTTCGGTCAGCAGCTCGTAGGCGTCGGCGTCGTCCGGGGTCGGCGCGCGACCGGGACGCCGGTCGATGAACTCGATCAGCAGCGGCGGCACGCTCTGCTCGCCCGAGCGCGCCGCCTGCAGCGTGTAGCGCTGGCGCGCCACCGTGCGTCCCTCGTCGTCCACCCGCTCGGACGGCGCGAAGTCGACCACCGCGAATCGATCGAGGGCCTCGCCGAACTCGGGCATCAGGAGCTCGACGCCCGGCTCCGCGACGACCTCGAGCTCGAGGTGGATGGGGTCGCCGATGCGGGGGCTCTCGGGCTCCACCGAGACGGTGGCCTGCACCGGCCCGCTCTCGCTGTGGGCGCTGGCGGCCGCGGCCGGACGCGCGGCACCGCCGCTCGCGGCCAGCGCCAGCAGGAGCACGGGCGCGAGACGGCCGCCGCACGACACGCGGCCGCGTCCTCCGAAGCCACGCGTCACCGCCGGAGCCTCCGTTCGCGCATCCGGAAGAAGCGCACCAGCGGATCCACCACCGATCCCGCCGCGTCGACGTGAATGAAGTCGATGCCGACCCGGCGCATGCGGCGTTCCACGCGCGCCACCCGCTCGTCCGCGCCGCGCTGCACGGCGTCCCGGAAGGCGCCGGACCCCGTATCGTAGAGCCGCGCCTGGCCGGTCTCCGCGTCGCGCAGGGCGACGAGCCCCACGTCGTCGAGGGCGAGCTCGCGGGGATCGGTCACGAGCACCGCGATCACGTCGTGGCGCTGGTTCGCCGTCGTGAGTGCCCGCTCCCAGCCCTCGTCGAGGAAGTCGCTCACCACGAAGCAGATCGTGCGGCGCTTGGTGACCGAGAGCAGGAACTCCATCGCCCGCGCGATGCTCGTCGACTGGCGTGCGGGCCGCGGGCGCCGCAGCCCCCGGGCGCGCGCCCTCGCCCAAGCCGCCACGCTGCCGAGACGGACGCGAGGGGCCGCGGGAGCCGCCTCGAGGCCGGGCGCGTCCTCGCCGTGGGCCAGCACCTCGCGCACCACGCGCAGGGCGTGCTTCTGCCCCTTGCGCGGCGGGATGTACTCCTCGATGCCGCCGTGGAAGAGCGTGAGCCCCACCTTGTCGTCGTTGCGGCTGGCGGAGAACGCCAGCAGCGCGCACAGCTCGGCGGTGGCCTCGCGCTTCGAGCGCGACGACGAGCCGAAGTCCTGGGAGGCCGACACGTCCGCCATCAGCATCAGCGTGAGCTGACGCTCCTCCACGTATCGCTTGACGAAGGGCTCGCCGGTGCGGGCCGTGACGTTCCAGTCGATGCTGCGCACGTCGTCGCCGGGGACGTACGGGCGCACCTCCTCGAACTCGATACCGCGCCCCTTGAAGACCGAGACGTACTCGCCCGCCAGCACATCGGCCACCTGCCGGCCGGTGCGGACCTGGATCTCCCGGACCCGTTGCAGGATTTCGCGCGCCAGCACCCGAACGCTCCCGAGCCCGACTACGGGACCAGGATGCCGACGAGGATGCGGTCGATGACGTCCTCGGCGGTCTTGCCCTCGGCCTCCGCCTCGTAGGTCAGCACCACCCGGTGCCGCAGCACATCGAGGGCCACGTTCTTCACGTCGTGGGGCGTCACGTATCCGCGGCCCTGCAGGAAGGCGTGCGCCTTGGCGGCCTTGGTGAGATAGATGGAGGCGCGCGGGCTGGCTCCGATCTCGATCATGCCCTCGAGCTCGGCGACACCCGCCTCCTTGGGGTCGCGGGTCGCGTGGACGAGGTCGACCACGTAGCCCTTCACCTTGTCGTCCACGAAGATCTGGTCGACGGCCCGGCGCGCGGCGAGCAGCTGGGCCGGATGGGTCACCACGCGGACCTCGGGCTCGGCCTGGCCGCTCGCCATGCGATCGATGATGCGCCGCTCCTCGTCCTTCGTCGGGTAGCCGACCTTCACCTTGAGCATGAAGCGGTCGACCTGGGCCTCGGGCAGCGGGTAGGTGCCCTCCTGCTCGATCGGGTTCTGCGTCGCCAGCACGAGGAAGGGCTCGTCGAAGCGGTAGGTGGCGTCGCCGATCGTCACCTGCCGCTCCTGCATCGCCTCGAGCAGCGCCGACTGCACCTTCGCGGGCGCCCGGTTGATCTCGTCGGCGAGCACGAGGTTCGAGAAGATCGGGCCCCTCTTGACCGAGTAGGTGCCCTCGCGCGGGTTGAAGATCTCGGTTCCGATGACGTCCGCCGGCAGCATGTCGGGCGTGAACTGGATGCGCGAGAAGCCGGTGTCGATGGCGCGGGCCAGGCTGCGGACCGCCAGGGTCTTGGCGAGACCCGGCACGCCTTCCAGCAGCACGTGCCCCCCGGTCAGCAGGCCCATCACCAGCCGCGCGACCATGGCCTCCTGGCCCACCACCACCTTGCCGACCTCGCTCACGAGATCGCTGCAGACGGCCGCGTGCTCCGCGAGGTTCTCGACGGGCGCCTCCGACATCACCTTCCTCCTTGTCTCGTCACTCACCTGCACCGGTCGGGCTCACCTTGGAACGCCTCGCACCGGCGGACGACGCGAGAGCGCCTCGGGGCTCACGGCCCGAGGGGAATCAGGAGGCCGGAGCACAGGGGCGCGCGGAAAGTACCCGCTGGGCACTCGGAAATCCAAGACGTTCCGGGTATTTCCAGCCGGCTGGGCGAGCTTCACCCGGGTTTCGCGGGCCGCGCCGGTCGCGGCACCGGTCGATCCGACACGCCTGGCGGCCGCTCGGTTCCGCGGGAACGCCGCCTCGAGCCCCGCGGACCGCTCGGGCGCGGGCTGCGCACGGCCTGCGCACGCCCGATGCGCTGCGACGGCCGGACGCCACTGGCTAGAGTTCGCCGCGCGCGATCGCCGCGGGCGGAAGCGAGCAGCGAGGTGGACGATGCGAGCGAGGACTCCGACACAGACCCGGTCTCGACCCGGCGCCCGGCGCCGCGCTCTCGCGCGCGCGAGCCGCGTCGCCGGGCTGGCCCTGGCCGGGCTGCTGGCCGGGGGGTCGGCCGGAGCCGTGCCGCCGACGATGGCCGGCTGCGACCTCGTTCCCGCGGCGGGGCGTACCCAGGTCGAGGTGACGACGCCGCTCGGGACCATGCGGATCGAGCTCTATCCGACCGTGGCACCTCTCACGGTCGCGAACTTTCTCGACTACATCCGCGGCGGCGCGTACGTCGGCACCATCGTGCACCGGGCTGCGACCAGCACCGGCGGGATGCCCTTCGTGATCCAGATGGGCGGCTACCGCACCGAGGGGACCACATTCGAATCGATCGATCGAGCGGATCCCATCCCGAACGAGCCCTGCATCTCGAACGTCCGGGGAACGATCGCCATGGCCAGGGTCGGAGGCTCCCCGAACAGCGCGACCAGCGAGTGGTTCGTCAACCTCGACGACCAGAACGTCTTCCTCGACGACGTCGACGGCGGCTTCACGGTCTTCGGCGAGGTGATCGAGGGGATGGAGGTCGCGGACGCGATCCACGACCTGCCGCGACCGACCCAGCTGCTCGTGCCCTACCTGGCCGTGGTACCCGCCAATCAGCGAGCCTTGTTCCGCGAGGCTCCTCTCACCGCATTGCCCGAGCCGGGCGTGGTCGGCTGCTTCGACGTCGACCAGTCCGGCGTCGTGATGGCGGCGGACCCCCAGAGCCCCAGCGACCTCGAGCCCGAGGCGGCCACCGGCGCCCCGTTCACCATCGCGTCGGCTGCGTGTCTCGGCGTCGGGACGGTCGGTGCGCCCGCGTTCGAGTGCGCCGCACCGGGCCGCCGGGTGCTGCTGATCGATCCCGTCCAGGGCTCCCTGATCCCGGACGGCGCCGCGCCGTTCGGATTCGCGGAGACGACCCTCGGGTGCGCCGACCTCGCGGCGTCGGAGGCCGCCCTCGCCACGCGGCTCGAGATCATCGACGTCGCCGGGAAGTTCGTCCCGACGAGCTATGCACTGCCGGAGCCGGACGCCTCCACCCTGGGCGCCGCCGCCCTGCTCTTCCTCGCGGGCCTCCGCCGCGTCTCGCGCCGCCCCCGACACCGCCGGCGGTGATACCCTGCTCCGGCCGGAGCCCGCGCGGCGCGGGCCTCCGAATCCGGAGGAACGGGGATGACCGCAGGGACGCGCAACGTCGTGACGTGGATCGTGTCGGGTTTGCTCGGGGTGGGCTTCCTGCTCTCCGGAGCCACCAAGCTCTTCTTCGAGCCGGCCGTCGCCGCCGAGCGCTTCGAGGCCTTCGGGCTGCCCGGCGGCCTGGCCCTCTTCATCGGCGGGTGCGAGATGGCCGGCGGCGTGGGGGTGCTCGTCCCGCGGCTCGCCGGTCTCGCGGCGGCGGGACTCTTCGTGATCATGCTCGGCGCCGTCTTCTTCCACGTGACCCACGACCCCCTCGCGCACGCCCTGCCGGCGCTCGTGATGGGCGCGATGTGCGTGTGGGTGGCGCGGGAGCGGGGGATCCTGCCCGGATCGGACGCCTGAGCGGCCCTCGCGCCCGCAAGGACCGGCCAGCAGCCCAGTCATTCCGGAGAGTTGCGCCGTCTTTCTCGGAATTCCCTGAGCCCTGGCCGCGGGGCCGGCTAGCCCGGATCCGTCATGCGGATCTGGGCGCAACTCTCGCGTGGGGCGCGAGCATGGTCTCGGGCCGCACCCAGGCGTCGTAGTCCTGCTCGTTCACGAGCCCCGAGGCCAGCGCCGCCTCGCGCAGGGTGAGGCCCTCGGTGTGGGCGCGCTTCGCGATGGCCGCCGCTGCGTCGTAGCCGATGTGGGGGGTGAGCGCGGTCACCAGCATGAGCGAGCGCGAGAGGTGGTCGGCCAGGGCCTCGGGGATCGGCTCGAGGCCGCGGAGGCAGTGCTCATCGAAGCTGCGGATGGCGTCGGCCAGCAGCTGGATCGACTCCAGCACACACCAGGCGATCACGGGCTTGCAGACGTTCAGCTCGAAGTTGCCCTGGCTCGCCGCCACGTTCACCGTCGTGTGGTTGCCCATCACGCGCAGCCCCACCATCACCAGGGCCTCGGCCTGGGTCGGGTTCACCTTGCCGGGCATGATCGACGAGCCGGGCTCGTTCTCCGGGATGCGCAGCTCTCCCAGCCCGGCCCGCGGGCCCGAGGCGAGCCAGCGCACGTCGTTGGCGATCTTGACGAGCGAAGCCGCCAGCACCCCCAGGGCGCCCGACAGCTCGCACAGGGCTTCGTGCCCGGCCAGCGCCGCGAACTTGTCCGGGGCGCTCACGAAGGCAAGCCCGGTCTTGCGGGCCAGCGCCGCGGCGATCTCCCGAGCGAAGTCCGGATGGCTGTTGAGACCGGTGCCGACGGCGGTCCCGCCCGCCGCCAGCTCGAGCAGGCGCGGCCCGCCGGCGTCGATCGCCGCCAGCGCGTGCCGCACCTGGGCCGCCCAGCCGCCGATCTCCTGGCCCAGGCTCAGCGGCACCGCATCCTGCAGGTGCGTACGGCCGATCTTGAGCACGTCCCGATAGACCCCGGCCTTGGTGTCCAGGGTGGACAGCAGGCCCGCGAGCGCCGGGCGGAGCTGCTCCTCCAGTGCGAGCGCCGCGCTCACGTGCATCGCCGTGGGGAACGTGTCGTTGGTCGACTGGCCCCGGTTCACGTGGTCGTTGGGGTGCACGGGGCTGCGCGATCCCAGGGGCGATCCAGCCCGCTCGTTCGCGCGGTTGGCGATGACCTCGTTCACGTTCATGTGGGTCTGGGTGCCGGAGCCCGTCTGCCAGGGGCCCAGCGGGAAGTGGTCGTCGAGACGACCGTCGATCACCTCCTGGGAAGCCTCGACGATGAGGGCGGCCAGGTCGGGAGCGAGCTCGCCGAGCGCCCCGTTCACCTCTGCCGCGGCCTGCTTGACCAGCCCGTAGGCACGCAGGAACACCCGCGGAAAGCGCGCAGTGCCGATCCGGAAGCTCTCCACCGCCCGCTGGGTCTGGGCCCCCCAGTAGCGGTCGTCGGCGACCCGCACCTCGCCCATGCTGTCGCGCTCGCTGCGAAAGCCCATCGGTCGTCCTCCTTCACCGCGCGCAGCCGACGGAGGGACCCGGCGGCTCAGCGACTCGAGCCCCGCAGCCGGAATGCCTCCAACAGCTCGGCCTGCTTCTCGAGCACGTCCTCGAGGTGCTTCTCCTTCACGTCGAAGAAGCCGCGGATGCCCTCGGGCAGGCTCGCGATCTCGACGGCCACGTCGATGTTGTCCGGGCAGAGCCCGTCCAGCAGCTCCCCCACGGTGCGCTCGTAGTCGGCGACGAGCTGCCGCTCGAGCTTGCGGTGGGCCGCCCGCCCGAACGGATCGAAGGGAGTGCCGCGCAGGAACTTGAAGCGCGCGAGCCACGCGAAGGCCGTCAGCACCCAGGAGCCCGCCTTCACCTTCAGGGCGCGGCCGGTGTCGGGGTCCTTCGGGAACAGCATCTGGGGCGCCAGGTGCAGGTGGATCTCGTAGTCCCCCTCGAACTCCGCCTCGAGCTGGCGCCGGAACTCGCCGTTCGTGTAGAGGCGAGCCACCTCGTACTCGTCCTTGTAGGCCATCAGCTTCGCGGCGTATCTCGCCACCGCCTCCGCCAGCCGGGTGCTGCCCGGGACGCAGACGGATTCGGCCCGGGCCACGCGATCCACCAGGGCCCGGTAGCGGGCCGCGTACGCGCGCGATTGGTAGTCGGTCAGGAGCCGCGACCGGTGCTCCACCAGCTCCGGGAGTGTGCGCGCGGGAGCCGGCTCCAACGCACCGCGCAGCCCGGGGCGCGCCGCCTTCTCCACCGCGGCGAGATCGTGGGCCGCGAGCCGCCCCCACGCCACCGCCCGCTTGTTCATCTCCACCTGGCGACCGTTCAGCTCGATGGCACGCTCGAGGGCCGCGAGGCTCACGGGCAGCCGACCGATCTGGTACGCGTAGCCGAGCAGGAAGAGGTTCGCGGCGATGGCGTCTCCAAGAAGCGCCCGGGCGAGCTCGGTGGCGGCGATGACGTGGCTGTGGCCGCCGCTCGCGCCGGCGATCGTCTCCTCCATCCCGCGCGAGGAGAGGTCCAGGTCGGGCCGGTTGGCGAAGTCGGCGGTGGGCGCCACGTGGGAGTTCACCACGGCGACGGTCCGCTCCGGCGACAGCTTCGACACGCCCTCGGGACCCGCCGACACGACGATGTCGCAGCCGAGCAGCAGGTCCGCCGCGCCCTTCGAGATGCGGCTGGCGTGCAGGTCCTCGGGAGCCGCCGCGATCCGCACATGGCTGGCGACCGGGCCGTTCTTCTGGGCCAGACCCGTCACGTCCAGCAGCAGGCAGCCCTTGCCCTCCAGGTGCGCCGCCATGCCGAGCAGGGCGCCCACGGTCACGACCCCGGTGCCGCCGATGCCCGCCACGTAGATGTTGAAGGGCCGGCGCGCGTCCGCCGGTCCCGGGTCGGGCAGGCTCGCGAACGACGCGGTGTCGCCCGTGTCGGCGCCTTCGCCGGAGGTCTTGCGGAGCCTTCCGCCCGTCACCGAGACGAAGCTCGGGCAGTAGCCCTTCAGGCACGAGTAGTCCTTGTTGCACGAGCTCTGGTTGATCTTGCGCTTGCGGCCGAGCTCGGTCTCGACGGGCTCGATCGAGATGCAGTTCGACTGCACACTGCAGTCGCCGCAGCCCTCGCACACGGCTTCGTTGATCACGATGCGCTGGTCCGGGTCGGGCCACTCGCCGCGCTTGCGCAGCCGCCGCGCCTCGGCGGCGCAGGTCTGGTCGTAGACGATGGCCGTGACGCCCTTGATGCCCCGGATCTGGCGCTGGACCCGGGCCAGGTCGTCCCGGTGGTGCACCTCGACGCCGGCCGGGAACGCGCCGGGCGGGTACTTCTCCACGTCGTCGCTCAGAACCACGATGCTGCGAACGCCCTCGGCGTCGAGCTGGTGGGCGATCTCGGGCGTCGTGATCTCGCCCGCCATCGGCTCGCCCTCGATGGGTTGGCCTCCGGTCATGGCGACCGCGCCGTTGACGAGGATCTTGTAGGTGATGTTGACCTTCGCGGCGACGGCGGCGCGGATGGCGAGGAGACCCGAGTGGAAGTAGGTGCCGTCCCCCAGGTTCTGGAAGATGTGGGGCGTCTCGGTGAAGGGGGCCTGTCCGATCCAAGCGGCGCCCTCGCCGCCCATCTGCCCCACCGCCAGGGTTCGACGTTCGGGCAGCCACACCGCCATGCCGTGACAGCCGATCCCGCCCATGGCGACGCTGCCCTCGGGCACCACCGTGGACGTGTTGTGGGGACAGCCGGAGCAGAAGCTGGGGAGGCGCGTGAGGCCGCCGCCCGCCGCCTGTACGGTCACCACCTCGCCGGGACAGGCGGGCACTTCGAAGCCCTCGACCCGCCGCGCGAGCCAGGCGCCGAGCACCCCGACCACGGTGTCCGGCGAGAGCTCTCCCACTTCGGGCAGCAGGCGGGCGCCCTGCTCGTCCCGCTTGCCCAGCAGGCGCGGACGCCGCTCGAGGTTGTAGAGCAGGCCCGCCAGCTGCTCCTCCACGACCCCGCGCTTCTCCTCGACGACCAGGATCTCCTCGAGACCGTCTGCGAAGCGGCGTGCGCCCTCGGGCTCGAGGGGCCAGCTCATGCCCACCTTGTACAGGCACAGACCCATGGCCCGGGCGCGAGCCTCGTCGACGCCGAGCTCGTCGAGCGCCTGGCGTACGTCGCCGTAAGCCTTGCCGGTGGTGACGATGCCCAGCCGCCGACGCGGGGCGTCCAGGACCACCCGGTCGATGCCGTTCGCCCGCGCGAAGGCCTGGGCGGCCGGCAGCTTGTAGAGGAAGAGCCGCTCCTCGAGCGCCGTCGGCATCGTGCCGTAGCGGATGTGCACGCCGCCCGGCGGCATCTCGAAGTCGTCGGGGAGCCGCACGCGCACGCGCTCCGGATCCACCGACACCGAGGCCGAGCTCTCGACCGTGTCCGTCACGCACTTGAAGCCCACCCAGCAGCCCGAGTAGCGCGAGAGCGCCCAGCCGTAGAGGCCGAAGTCGAGGTAGTCCTGGACGTTCGACGGATTCAGGATCGGCATGCCGAACGAGATCAGGGCCTGCTCGCTCTGGTGCGCGAGGGACGAGGACTTGGCGCCGGGATCGTCGCCGCACAGCGCCAGCACGCCGCCGTTCGGGGCGGTGCCGTGGAAGTTGCCGTGCTTGAGGGCGTCCCCCGAGCGGTCGACGCCCGGACCCTTGCCGTACCAGATGCCGAAGACCCCGTCGTAGCGGGCGCCGGGCAGCAGGTTCGACTGCTGGGAGCCCCAGACCGCCGTGGCCGCCAGGTCCTCGTTCACCCCCGGCTCGAAACGGACGTGGTTCTCCTCGAGGAACGAGCGCGCCTGCCACAGCGCCATGTCGTAGGTGCCGAGCGGCGAGCCCCGATAGCCGGAGATGAAGCCCGCGGTATCGAGGCCGTCGGCCCGGTCGCGCTGGCGCTGCATCAACGGCAGGCGAACCAGGGCCTGGACGCCCGTCAGGAAGACCCGTCCGCTCGTCAGCCGATAGCGGTCGTCCAGCGCGTAGTCGCGATCGATCTCGCCGGCGGCGGGACGCTGGGGCGGGGTCTGCGGGCTCTGGGACAAGAGTGGGGGACTCCGAGGGGCTGCGGTTCCATCGGCTGCGGCATTCGTCCGCGGCGGCGCTCCACGATAGCAAGCACAGGGGTAGAATCGCCTTCACGGCGGACGAACGGCACGGACGGGAGCGGACATGGAGATCGCTGAGCTCGTCGCGCGCGAGTGCATTCGCGACCTGGTGGCGCGCTACAACGCGAGCGGCGATTCGGGGCGCTTCCAGGAGACCCTGGCGCTCTTCTGCGACGACGCCGTCGTCGAGATCGTCCCCGGGCGCAGCTGGCGCGGGCGGGAGGAGATCCGGGCGCTCTTCACCGGGGCGGCCGGGCGGGATCCCGAGACGGGGGGAGCCGGTCCCGACGCCGCCCCACCCAGGCTCTTGCGACACTTCACCGCCACCCACCAGATCGACCTGCTCTCGCCCGACGAGGCCACGGGCCGCTGCTACTACGCGGTGCTCACCGAGCAGGGCCTCGATCACTGGGGCCGCTACGTCGACCGCTACGTCCGGCGGGAGGGCTGCTGGCTCTTCGCCGCCCGCCGGGTGACGGTGGACGCGCGGGTTCCGGGCGGCTGGGCCGAACGCACCGCCGCCCGGCTGCGGGGCCCGTGACTCCCCGTGCGTGCGGGGCGGCCGAAGCCGCGACGTGATACAACCGGCGGCATGAAGATCGGCGTCACGATCCACGCCACGGACAAGGCCATGTCGCCCGTCGAGCTCGCCCGGGAGGCCGAGGCCCGGGGCTTCTACTCGCTCTACGTCCCCGAGCACACCCACATCCCCACCAGCCGGCGCACGCCCGCGCCCACGGGCGACGCGGTGCTGGCCGAAGAGTACCTGCGCTCCCTGGATCCCTACGTGGCCCTGGCCGCGGCGGCGGCCGTCACCTCGCGCATCCGCCTCGGCACCGGCATCGGTCTCGTCGCCCAGCACGACACCATCACGTTCGCCAAGGAGCTCGCCACCCTCGACCTGCTGTCCCAGGGACGACTCGTGCTCGGCATCGGCTTCGGCTGGAACCGTGAGGAGATGGAGAACCACGGCATCGACTTCCCCCGGCGGCGCGAGCTGGTGCGGGAGAAGATGCTCGCCATGCAGGAGCTGTGGTCACGGGAGGAGGCGGAGTTCCACGGCACCTTCGTCGACTTCGAGCGCTGCTGGATGTGGCCGAAGCCCGTCCAGCAGCCCCGACCCCGGGTGCTGATCGGGGGCGCCGCGGGCCCCAAGCTCTTCGCCCACATCGCGGAGTACGCCGACGGCTGGCTGCCCATCGGCGGCGGGGGCATCAAGAGCGCCCTCGAGGAGCTGCGCCGGGCGGTCGAGGCGCGCGGACGGCGCTTCGAGGACCTGCACGTGGTTCCCATGGGCGTGTTCCCCGACGCCGGAAAGCTCGCCTACTACCAGGAGCTGGGCGTGACCGAGACCGTGCTGCGGCTACCGTCCGCGCCGCGTGATCGCGTGCTGCCCGTGCTCGACGACTACGCGAAGTACGTGGACCGCTGAACGCGCCTCACTTGGCGACCCGAGAGGGGCTCCGTATCATGCAGCGGCTCTGCCGCCGGGCCAGCCCCGGGCGCGAGCCCACCTCGACCGGGAGCCCTGCGTGGACCTGCGCTACTCCGAATCCGACGAGAAGTTTCGCGCGGAGCTCCGCGCCTGGCTGAACGACGCCGTGCCCGCCCACGGCAGCCCGCCGCCGATCCACGACTGGCCGGCCCGACGCGCCTACGACACAGGCTGGCAGAAGAAGCTCTTCGACGCGGGCTATGCGGGCATCAACTGGCCGAAGGAGTACGGCGGACGGGACGCGTCGCTCACCGAGCAGCTCGTCTACTACGAAGAGACCGCCCGAGCCCAGGCCCCCTACGTGGGTGTCAACTTCGTGGGGCTGCTGCACGGCGGCCCCACGGTGATCGCGGAGGGCACCCCCGAGCAGAAGGCGCGCCACGTGCCGCACATCCTGGACGGCTCCCAGGTGTGGTGCCAGGGATTCTCCGAGCCCGGCGCCGGCTCGGACCTGGCGGCATTGTCCACCCGGGCCGTGCGCGACGGCGACGACTACGTGGTGAACGGCCACAAGATCTGGTGCTCCTTCGCCCAGGCCGCCGACTACTGCGAGCTGCTCGTGCGAACCGATCCCGACGCCCCCAAGCATCGCGGCATCACGTGGCTGATCATGCCCATGGACGCGGCGGGCATCGAGATCCGCCCGCTGCCGACCCTCGCCGGCGAGGGGGAGTTCAGCGAGGTATTCCTCGAGAACGTCCGCATCCCCGTGGCGAACCGGGTGGGCCTCGAGAACGACGGCTGGCGGGTGACCAACGTCACCCTGCGCTTCGAGCGCGGCACCGCCTTCGCGAGCGACATGATCTCCCTGCAGCGCTTCGTGGCCACGCTCGTCGACGTCGCCAAGCGGGTCACGCGCCACGACGCCAGCGCCTGGGAGGACGCCGCCCTGCGCCGCGAGATCGGGCACCTCTCGGCGGAGCTCGACGCCCTCTGGGCGATGGTCAAGCTGTCGGTGTGCGAGTCCGCCGAAACGGGGGTGCCGGGTCTCGGCGGCTCGGCGATCAAGCTCTTCTACACCGAGCTCTACCAGCGGATCTGCGAGCTCTCGATGCGCCTGCTCGGGCGCGCGGGACTCGCCCGCGAGGACGTGGCCTCGCTGCCGTCGGGCGAGATCCTGGGACGGGTACTGCAGTCGCTCTCCCTCACGATCGCCGCCGGCACCTCGCAGATCCAGCGCAACATCATCTCCGAGCGGATCCTCGGCCTGCCCCGCGATCCGCGGCCGCGATAGAAGGGGACCCTCCCGTGGACTTCCAGCTCAGCGAAGACCAGAAGGCCCTGCGCGAGGGCCTGCGCAGCTTCTGCGAGGGCCGCGTGCCCGCCGAGAAGCTGCCCGAGCTCGAGAAGGCCGGCGGCATCGACCGCTCCCTGTGGAGCGATCTCGCCGAGATGGGCGTGTTCGCCCTGCGGCTGCCCGAAGCGGACGGCGGCGTGGGGCTCGGAACCGCCGACGCCGTGCTCGTCTTCTGCGAGCTGGGGCGGCGCCTGGTGCCCGGACCCGCCGTGTGGAGCCACCTGGCGGCGAGCCTGGTTCCCGGCGCCGGGTCGGGGGAGTGCATCGTCGGCGGAGTCGAGCTCGGGGGCGGCGGGCCGATCCTGGTGGAGCAGCTCGAAGGCATCGACCGGCTGCTGGCGGTGCAACCGGAGGGCCTCTTCGTGATCGACGCGCGCCGGGTCGAGGGTCGTCCGGTGAAGACGCCCCTCGACCCCCTGACGCCGGTGCACGAGGTGCGCTCGCTGCCCGACGGCGAGCAGGTGGGCGGGCCGTCGGACGCCGCGCGCCTGCGGCTCGAAGGTGCCGCGCTCGTGGCGGGCCAGCAGCTCGGCATCGCCGAAGCCACCCTCGAGCTCGCCAACGCCTACGCGAAGGGACGCGAGCAGTTCGGCCAGCCGATCGGCGCCTTCCAGGCCGTGAAGCACATCCTCGCGGACATGTTCGTGCGCCAGGAGGTGGCGCGGGCGGCCGCCTACGCGGCAGGCGCGACCCTCGACGACCCGGCGGTCGGCGACGTGCCCCGCGCCGTCTCGGTCGCCAAGCTCACGGCCGGCGAGGCCGCGCTCAAGAACGCGCGCGCCTGCATCCAGGTGCACGGCGGCATGGGATACACCTGGGAGGTGCCGGCCCACTACTACCTGAAGCGGGCCTGGCTGCTCGAGTCGCTCTTCGGCAACGGCGAGGATCACGCCGAGACCGTGGCCGACTGCGTCGAGCGCGCGACCCACGCATCGCTGTAGGCCCGCCTCGGCCACACCACCTCGCCAAGCCCCCGGAATCCGGAACGAAACGGCGGAACCGGTCGGCCGGGAACGCTTTGACTCCCCCGGGATATTCCTATACGCTACGTCTCGTAATTCGACAGGAGTCGCTACATGGGAATCCTCGACGGCAAGGCCGCGGTGGTGACGGGCGGTGCGCGCGGTATCGGACGCGGCCACTGCCTGCACCTGGCGGAGAACGGCGCGTCGGTGGTCGTCAACGACATCGACGGAAACGAAGCCCAGAAGGTCGTCGACGAGATCTCGGCCCAGGGCGGCAAGGCCCTCGTCAACACCGACGACATCAGCGTGCGCGAAGGCGCCCGGGCGCTCGTCGGCCAGTGCGTCGACGCCTTCGGCGGCATCCACGCGGTGGTCAACAACGCCGGCAACGTCCGCGACCGCTCCTTCCTCAAGATGAGCGACGAGGAGTTCGACTCGGTCGTCGCGGTCCACATGCGAGGCACCTTCCTGTGCAGCCAGGAGGGCGCCCTGCGCATGAAGGAGCAGAACAGCGGCGGCTCCATCGTGAACACCGTGAGCGCCGCGCACTTCGGCAACTTCGGACAGACGAACTACGCCGGCTCGAAGGGCGCCATCGCGTCGATGACCTACACCTGGGCGCTCGAACTCGCCCGCTACGGCATCCGCGTGAACGCCATCAGCCCGAGCGGCACCACCCGCATGTCGGCCACCTACAAGGGACCCGACGGCAAGGACGTCGAGCTTCCGTTCATCGATCCCACCCGCAACGGCGCGTTCGTGGCCTTCCTGTGCAGCGACGCCGCCAACTGGGTCAGCGGCCAGATCTTCGGCACCGGCGGCGAACGGGTCACCATTCTCGAGCAGCCCAGGTACGGCACCGCCATGTACAAGGACGGGGGCTGGGGAGTGCAGGACCTGATCAAGTCCTTCGAGGGCCACCTCAAGCAGCACCTCGAGCCCATCGGGCTCATGAAGAACCCGTACCCGTTCTACGACGGCGTGAAGCCCCCGACGAAGTAGGCAGTCCACGGCGAGCAGCCCACGAGGCACCCATGATCGGCATCACGTCCTACGGCGCCTACGTCCCGCGCACGCGCCTGCCCCTGGCCCTGATCGGCGGGCGACCGGCTCGGGAGGGCGGACCCGAGAAGGCGGTGGCCTGGAACGACGAGGACGCCGTCACCATGGCGGTGAGCGCCGGGGTCCACTGCCTCGCCGGGCTGGATCGCGCGGCCGTCGACGCGGTGTACTTCGCCTCGACGACCTATGCGTTCCAGGAGAAGCAGGCCGCCGCCCTGGTGGCTCGCGCCCTCGACCTGCGTCGCGACGTCCGGACCGCCGACTACGCGGGCTCGCTCCGAGCCGGCACCACGGCGCTGCGAGCCGCCTTCGACACGGTGACCGCAGGATCGGCGCGCAACGTGCTGGTGATCGCGAGCGACGCACGGCTCGCCGCCCCCGGCTCGGCACTGGAGGGGAACCTCGGCGACGGCGCCGCCGCCTTCCTCGTCGCGGAGGGCGACGCGGTGGCCACCCTCGAGGGATTCCACGCCGTGGCGGACGAGATCGTCGACGTCTGGCGCAGCGAGGGCGATCCCTTCGTGCATTCCTGGGAGGACCGCTTCGTCGTCCAGGAGGGCTACACACCGCGCATCACGGAAGCCGTGCAGGGCCTGCTCGAGCGCAGCGGCGGCGGTTTGGGCGACTTCGCGAAGCTGGCGCTCTACGCCCCGGACGCGCGCAGCCACGCCACGGCCGCGCGCCAGCTGCACGCCGCGGCGGAGCAGCTCCAGGACCCGTACTTCGGTCGCATGGGAAACACCGGGACGGCCTTCGCGCCGATGCTCCTCGCGGCCGCCCTCGAGGACGCGAGCCCGGGCGACCGCCTGCTGGTGGCGAGCTACGGCGACGGCGCCGAGGCCCTCGCCTTCCGGGTGACCGACCAGCTCGAGAAGCTCGAGCCCCGGCGCGGGGTGAGCTGGCACCTGGCGAGGCGCCGGCCGGCCGCGAGCTACGACCGCTACCTCAAGGCCCGCAGCCTGCAGACCCGCGAATGGCAGCCCGGCGGCGACCCCGGCCTTTCGGCCACCGTCCACTTCCGCGAGCGCGACGACGACCTGTCCCTCCGCGGCCAGCAGTGCCGCCAGTGCCGGGCGATCCAGTTCCCCGCCCAGCGCGTCTGCGAGACCTGCTTCGCCCCGGACGACTTCGAGAGCGTGCGCCTCTCGGATCGCGTCGGGCGCATCGTCACCTACACCTTCGACTTCTTCTTTCCGACCCCCGACCCGCCCACGGTGGTGACCGTGACGGACGTCGACGGCGCCCGCATCCATCTGCAGATCGTCGACTGCAAGCCCGAGGACGTCCGCATCGGCCTGCCCGTGGAGTTCGTGTTCCGGCGCATCCACATGGGCGGCGGTCGTCCCAACTACTACTGGAAGGGCAGCCCGGTCCCGGAGGACGCACCGTCCGCCGCCGCCCGGTCGGAGGACTGAGCCATGGCGAACCCGGCAGGCATTCGAGACAAGGTGGCGATCGTCGGCGTGGGCTGCTGCAAGTTCGGCGAGAACTGGGACCAGTCGCCCTCCGACATGATCGTCGACGCAGCCTACGAGGCGTACGCGGACGCGGGCATCGACAAGCCCCAGGAACGGATCGACGCGGTCTTCACCGGCGCGCTCTACACCCAGAAGGGGCCGCATGAGTGCAGCGACGCCCTGAAGCTCTGGAAGCCGGTCACCATGGTCCAGAACTACTGCGCGACGGGCACCGACGCCTTCCGCTGCGGCGTGATGTCGATCGCCGCCGGCATGTACGACACCGTGCTGGTGGTGGGATACGACAAGCCCAAGGACCGGGGCGTGTCGGGCCCGTCGGTCATGATGGACGGCGTGCGCGATCTGCCCAAGACCCCCGCCGGCTGGTTCTCGCTGTGCGCCTCGACCTACTTCGCGAAGTACGGCGCCGGCCGGGAGGACCTGGCCCGCATCGCCGTGAAGAACCACCACAACGGCACCCTGGCCCCCAAGAGCTTCCTGAAGCGCGAGATCACCGTCGAGGAGGTCCTCAACGCGCGCATGATCTCCTGGCCCTTCGGGCTCTACGACTGCGCGGCCCAGACCGACGGGGCCGCGGCGGCCATCATCACCCGCACCGACCTGGCCCGCTCGTACCGCGCCGACCCGGTGCTCGTGAAGGCGATCACCGTGCAGGCGGGCCCCAATCCCCAGAAGGACCCGGGCAACGACTTCCTGTCGTGGAAGCCCACGGGCTGGGCGGCCAAGGACGCCTACGCCCAGGCCGGCATCCGCGACCCGCGTGCGGAGATCGGCGTGGCCCAGGTGCACGACTGCTTCTCGCTCACGGAGCTCCTCACCTACGAAGACCTGGGCTTCTGCGAGAAGGGCTCGGCGAAGGAGCACATCGCGGCCGGCACCTTCGAGCTCGGGGGCGAGCTGCCCGTGAACACCGACGGCGGGCTCAAGACCTTCGGCCATCCCACGGGCGCCACCGGCGTGCGCATGATCTACGAGAACACGCTGCAGCTGCAGGGACGCGCCGGTCCCCGCCAGGTGTCGAACCCCAAGCTGGCGCTGAGTCACAACATCGGCGGTCATCCCACCGCCTGCGGCATCGCGATCCTGGGCAACGCCTGAGCGCAGGGGGCGGCCGCGGGCGGCCCCGAAGAGGACGCGAGCATGTCCGACCACCAGAACATCCTGTACGACGTCTCCGAGGGGATCGCGACGATCACCCTGAACCGCCCCGACAAGCTCAACGCCTACACGACGGAGATGGGCGAGGAGGTGTACGAGGCGTTCTCCCGCGCGCGCGAGGAGATCGCGGTGCGGGTCGTGATCCTGACCGGCGCCGGCCGAGGATTCTGCGCCGGGGTGGATCTCGAGCACCTGAAGGCGCACCAGAGCGGCGGCAACGCCTCGAAGGGCCCGAAGCTCGGCGAGGAGGCCTTTCTCAAGAAGCTTCCCCTCGAGCTCATCGACTTCCCCAAGCCGGTGATCGTCGCGATGAACGGTGCCGCCATCGGCGTGGGCATGACCATGGCCCTGCCCTGCGACGTCCGCATCGCGGCGGCGGGCGCCAAGCTCGGCCTGACGTTCGCGAAGCTCGGCATCCTGCCCGGTCTCGGCAGCACCCACCTGCTGCCGCGCCTGGTCGGCATGGCGAAGGCGCTGGAGCTGGTGCTCACCGCGAAGGTGATCCGCGCCGAGGAGGCCCTCGCCATCGGCCTCGTCAACCAGGTCGTGCCCGTGGAGCAGGTGGTTCCCGCGGCCCGGGAGATGGCCCTCCAGATGGTCGCCTGCAAGCCGGAGGTGCTGGCCGCCGCGAAGCGCGCCCTCTGGTACGGCGCCGGCGCGAGCATGGCCGAAGCCATGAAGAACGAGCAGGAGCGCAGCGCCGAGCTGCGACGCTGAGGCGCCGGCTTCAGAGCCCCAGCGCCCGCAGGGCGTCGCCCCAGGGCAGCGTGTAGACCAGCACCAGCAGGAACGCGGCGCTGTACCCGAAGCGGGCCAGCCGCTCGTCCTCCTCGCACTGGGCCACCCCGAGGATGAGCAGGATCCACGCGAAGGCACCGACGGTCGCAATGGAGTAGGTGGTGACCGCAAACGTGAGGAGCGCGCCGTGGCGCACGGCGCGCACCCGGGCGCCGCGCCCCGGCCACAGGAAGGCCACCGCGGCCACGCTCTCGATGGCCAGGGTCCAGAGGGCGAGGCCGAGCGCCACGACGTGCACGCGCTCCGGACCGCGCAGCGCCACCTCGCTCACCCAGTCCGCCGAGACGCTCGGCGTGAGCAGGCTCGCCACGGCCTGGCGATTCGCGACGAGGTCCGCCGCCGGCACCCGCAGCACCAGCTCCGAGAAAGCCGCGAAGCGGTCGCCCGCCAGCAGCAGGAACTCGAAGAACGAGCCGTCCGCGAACTCGCCCGAGCGCAGCTTCGCGAACACCGCGAAGGCCATGGCGAGCCCCACCAGCAGGCGCGCGTTGCGGGCCACCAGCGCGTCGGGACGCCGGGGCTCGGCGAGCAGGCACGCCGCCATCGCGATGCACCAGTAGGCGATCAGGAAGTGGTGGTTGTCCATCACCAGCAGCAGCGGGATCCGGGCCCACACGACGACCACGGCCAGATACAGCCACAGGAGTCGCGAGCGGCGCAGCCCCGGCCAGACGAGGCCCGCCACCAGCGCGGCCGCCGACAACGGGCCGAAGGCCATGAACGGGAAGTCCGGATCGTTCGCGTAGTAGAGGAACATCACGAACGTGAGCAGGGCGGCGAGATCGAGGGGGCTTCCCGCGGCGCGCAGCCGGGGCTCGACGCGGCGCCAGAGTGCGGCCGTCACGAGCCGGTCACCACGACCTCGGCGAGCTTCTCGCCCGCGAGGCGCCGATCGAACGACGTGTAGCGGTAGCGCCAGACCTCGAGCCGGAGCGCCTTCACGGGCAGCCGGCGACACCCCTGCTGTCGCAGCTCGCGCACGGAGAGCAGACGCACGAAGTGGCCGGAGATGCGGGTGCCCTCGCCGGCCGTCTTCTGCAGGGAGGCGGGCGTGCAGTCCGCCCACACCCGGTCGCCCGCGAGGAGCGCCTGCCCGAGCGCGCCCAGGGAGGCCGGGTCGGGCCAGGAACGCACGTTGCGCGAGAACGTCTCGAGCCCGGGCACGTCGGCCTGCAGGCGGCCGAAGGAGACGGGCAACGTCCCCATCGGCGTCACCACCTGGCTGCGAATCCAGCGCGCCCCGATGGCGTCCACGCCGGAGTACATCCCGAAGCCGCCGAGCTTCCAGGGACTGAGGGACGTCCGCGTCGTGAGCTGGATCTGGAGCAGCGCCACGACCACCAGCAGCGCGGGGGCCAGCCAACCGAGAACGCGCCTCATGCGGGGGCTCCGGAATCAGCCGGGAATCGAGAGCGCCTTGGGCAAGGAGCCCTCCAGGAAGGCATTCTCCTCGACGCGCTCGCGGATGCGCCAGCCGTCGGAGGTGCGGACCAGCCGGTCGTTGTAGTAGGCGCCCACGGTGAAGTGGTGCATCGATCCGTCGGGGTTGCGGAACTGCATGGGGTTGAGGACCGCCGTCCGGGCGCTGGCCTCGTCGCCGTGGAGCTCCACCCTCGAGTTCGTCACGTAGTGGGCCGTCACCGGAAACGGCGCGAGGGCCTTCTCGAGCCAGGCGCGCACCTGCGGATAGTCGCCCGCGATGCCCCCCGCGCTCGTATAGTCGAGGTGCGCGTCCTTCGTGAAGCAGCGGTCGAGGAGCGCCCAGTCCTTCTGGTCGATGGCGGCCGTGTAGCGGACGAGCACATCGTTGATCTCGATGCGGTCGGAGACCTGCTGGAGCGAGAGGGGTGCCATGCTTCGTCTCCTTTTTCGGCGAATGGGTCGGCGAACGGGATCGGCGAACGGGTCGGGGTCAGTCCTTCGAGAGCCGGGCCTCGCGCAGGGCCGGACGACGCACCTTGCCGGCGTCGTCGCGGAGCGGCTCGGCCACGAACTCGAAGGTCCGGGGAATCTTGTAGCGAACCAGGCGCGAGGCCAGGTGCGCGCGCAGGGCCGCCTCGTCGAGACCGCGCGCCGCCGCGTCGGGCGCGTCCACGATGGCGTGGATGCGCTGGCCGAGATCCGGGTCGGGTAGTCCCACCACCGCGCTCGAGCGCACGGCCGGATGGCTGTCGATCGCCGACTCGACCTCGGCGGGGTACACGTTGGCGCCCCCCGTCACGATCATGTCCGTCTTGCGGTCGACGAGATAGAGGTAGCCGTCTGCGTCCAGGTAGCCCATGTCGCCCAGCGACTCCCAGCCGTCGGCGCTGGTCGTGGCGCGGGCACCGATGTAGCGGTACGTGGAGCCCTGCCCGCCCGGCGGCATCATGAACACCTCGCCCACCTCGCCCGGGGGCAGCTCACGCCCGTCGGCGTCCAGGATGCGCATCTTGCGGCCGCCGGTGGGCCGTCCCACCGAGCCCGGATGCTCGAGCCACTCGCTGCCCGAGATCTGGGTGCCGCCGATGCGCTCGGAGCCCCCGTAGGCCTCGTGGATCCGTTCGGGGCCGAGCCACTCGATCCAGGCCCGCTTGAGCCACTGCGGGCTCGGCGCGCCGCTGCACATCACCGTCCGCAGCGACGACAGGTCGCGCGCGTTCCGCTCGGCCTCGGGCAGCTTCCAGATTCGCTGCATCATGGTCGGAACGAAGAGCACCCAGTCGACCGCGTGCTTCTCGATGAGCATCAGGCAGGCGGACGCATCGAACCGCTCCATGAGCACGACGCGACGGCCGGAGAGCAGCGACTGCCAGGCGGTGATGAAGGGGCCCGCGTGATAGAGCGGACCGGGCACCAGCGTGGTGCCGCCGGCGGTCATGCGGTTCTCGGGCACCTCGGGATCGCAGCGCGCCGGGGTGAGATCCAGGATCACCTTGGGACGCCCGGTGCTGCCGCCGGAGGTCATCGCCCGGGCCGAGGGCGGTACCACGTCGGGCAGCGGACCGTCGTCTTCGTCCACCGGATCGAAGCCGGGCGGCACGGTCGCCGTTTCGGGATGCGCGCCGTCCGGCACGCCCACCAGCAGTGCCGGCTCGGCGGTCTGGAAGATCGCCCGCCGCTCGGGCTCGGGCAGGTGCGACGAGACCGGGTTCGGGGTCGCCCCGAGCTTCCACACCGCCAGGCACACCTCGAGGAACTCGATGCCGTTCGGCAACGCGAGGGTGACCAGATCGCCCTCGCCTACGCCCTTCTTCGCGTAGGTGCGGGCCAGGCGGTTCGACCGTCGATCGATCTCGCCCCAGGTGGTCACCCGATCGCTGCAGGTCACAGCTACCGCGTCGGGATCGCGTTCGGCGTGCCACGCGAACGCGCGGCCATAGGACATGAGCACGGCGCCGTCAGTCCTCCACGGAGATCGCACCGGTCGGGCAGTAGCGAACCGCGTCGGCCACCTTGCCGCGCAGCTCTCCGGGCGGCTCCTCGAGCAGGATCGTGACGTGGCCGTCGTCGTCCACGCGGAAGACCTCGGGCGCCTCCCCCATGCAGACCCCGTGTCCCTGACAGAGATCGCGATCGATGCGGACCTTCATCGCCCCAACGCTAGCGAACCGCCCAGGGGACGGTCCGATGCGTCCGGAGGATGGGTCGAGCCGGCAACCCGGGCGTGGCGCGCCCGGAGGACGGGATCAGCGCGAGGAGCGCTTCACCGACTGGTCCATGGCGCCGTTCACCTTGGTGCGAACGCGGTTCACCATCTGGCCGTAGTTCGACTGCGCGGTCCCGCCGGAACCCGAACCGCCGGTGGCGAGCGCCGCCGCCAGCGGCGCATGCGCCTCGCCGTCGCTGGCCCGAGCACTCTCGAGCGGTGCCAGCGCACCGCCGAAGGCCTCGTCCCGGCCCTGCTCCTTGATGGTGAGATAGATGGAGGCGGCGGCGATGAGGACCAGAGCGATCATGACCTTCTTGCCCATGGCGGCTCTCCCCTTGCTGAGTCCGGCCGGTCCCCGCTGGGTCCCGGGGCGGGCCCGGTCCCCTCTCATCGTCCGGTCGACGGCCCCGCTGGAGTGAGCCCCGTCACAGGTATACTGACGGGCGTCCCAGGCCTTCGACAGGAGGATTCCCGTGCCCTTCCACCATCTCGCCCTCGCGACGCGCAACATGCAGGCAACCCACGTCTTCTACAGCCAGGCCATGGGCTTCGATCTGGTGAAGGTCGAGGTGGCCCGCACCCCGGACGGCGGCTGGGCCAAGCACTTCTTCTACGAGACGGGCGGCGGCGAGATGATGGCGTTCTGGGAGCTGCACGACGACAGCCTGCCCCAGGACTTCGAGACCGGGATCTCCCGGGCGGTGGGTCTCCCGGAATGGGTGAACCACGTGGCCTTCGGGGCCCGCGATCTCGCTGACATCGAGAAGGCCAAGCAGCGCTGGCTCGACAACGGCTATGGGGTGCTCGAGATCGACCACGACTGGTGCTACTCGGTCTACACCACCGATCCCGGCGGCACCCTGGTCGAGTTCTGCACCACCACCGGCACCTTCAGCGAGGAGGACCGTGCCCTGGCGCTTCGCGCGGTCACCTCGGACGACGTCGAATTCGCCGGCGCAAAGCCGAAGCTCCAGTTCCACAAGGCCAGCATCGCGCCGCTCCACGAGCGCCAGGGCTGATTCCGCGGTGCCGAGCCGCGCAACCGTCTCCACGACGAAACGGAGGTTCTCATGAGCGACAACCAGGCCATCGTCCGGGACTTCATCGACGCCTTCAACCGGAACGATCTCGAGCGCGTGATGAGCTTCTTCACCGACGACTGCGTCTACCACAACGTCCCCGTGGCGCCCGTGAAGGGCCTCGACGCGATCCGCGGAGTGCTTCAGGGCTTCATGGGCATGGCCAGCGAGATCGACTGGGTGACCCACAACCTCGCCGAGACCGCCGGGGGCGTGGTGCTCACGGAACGGACCGACCGATTCCACATGGGCGAGAAGTGGGTGGAGCTTCCCGTGATGGGAAGCTTCGACCTGCGCGACGGCAAGATCTGCGGCTGGCGCGACTACTTCGACATGAAGCAGTTCCAGAGCCAGCTTCCCGGCTGAGCCGGCCACCGCCGGATCCCGCGCTCCTCGGGCCGCGCTGAGCCCGGTGACCCACGGACCTCCGGCGCGCACACCACCCGGCCGACGGCGCTCGGTGCGCGGCGAGGGATTCGAGGTCGTCACGGCGGCGCCCGCCTCGCGTCGTGGGGCGGCCGCCCGCGCGTCGGGACGCCTCCACGTCCGCGTCCGCGTCTCGACCCGGGATGCGGTATGTGAGGTAGAGTCGGGTCTTCCTGCCCTGCCCCCTCCAAGGAGTCGTCCGAATGACCACGACGAGTGCCCGATCGTTCCCTTCCACCCGACCTGCCGCACGCGGATGGTGCCTCGGAGCGGCCGGTCTGCTCGCACTGGCCCTGCTCACCGGCTGCGCGTCCACCGAGGTCACCGATCGCCAGGAGTACGAGGGGGCGAATCTCCCGCGCCCCGGCCGCATCATCGTGTATGACTTCGCAGCCGCGCCCGCGGACCTTCCGGCCTGGTCGCAGGCGCGGAGCGCCTACGCCCAGGCCGCCGCCGACGTGAGCGCGGAGGAGCTCGCCGCCGGCCGCAAGCTCGGGGCCGACGTCGCCAAGGAGCTGGTCGCCAAGATCGACAAGATGGGAATCAACGCGGTTCGAGCCGCAGGCCAGCCGGATCCGCAGCTCGATGACATCGTGCTGATCGGCTACTTCACCTCGATCGACGAGGGAAGCGGGGCCGAGCGGGTCCTCATCGGCTTCGGGAAGGGGTCGGCGAGCGTGGCGGCCCACGTCGAGGGGTATCACATGACCGAGAGCGGCCTGGTGAAGCTCGGCAGCGGCACCGTGGGCTCGGGCGGCGGCGGCAAGTCGCCGGGCCTGGTCGTGCCGGCCCTCGGTGACGATCGCCACCGCCAACCCGATCGGCCTCGTCGTCGGCGGCGCGGTCAAGGCGGAGGGAGAGATCAGCGGCCGCACCACCGCGGAAGGCTCCGCCGATCGGATTGCCGACGAGATCGCCAAGGTCCTCGAGGACAAGTTCAAGGAGCAGGGCTGGATCTGAGCCCCGCGCCAGCGGGACGGGGACTCAGTGGCTCTCCCGCCACGGGTCCCAGCCCTCGTGCAGCGCAGGGAGCGCATCGCGGTCGCCGAAGACGCGGCCCGCCAGAACGGGGGCCAGCAGGTCGGTCTCGAGCACCTCGCCCGCCGCCAGCAGCCCGCCGCGCATGACGCCTGCGATGCCGGGACCCGAGGGCGTGCTCGCGCCGCACAGGAAGAGGCCTTCGATCTCGGTGCGCGGACCCACCCGCAGCGGCCCCGCCTGGCTGCAGGACATCTCGATGCCGTAGGAGGTGCCGCCCGTCGAATGGGTGAACCGCTCCTGGCTCACGGGGGTCGCGGCCTCCTTCCAGTCGATGTGCTCGCGCAGGTCGGGGATGATCTGCTGGGCGGTGTCGATCAGCTGCTCCGTGAGCTCGCTCTTGCGCTTGCGGTACTCCGGGTCGCGGTGATAGCGGCCGCCCTCGGCCGGCCCCCGCTCGACGTGCCACACCCCGTAGTCCCGCGGCGCCAGCGTCATGATCTGGAGATTCGTGTAGCCCGGAGGCGCGAGATGGGTGCTCTCGGGATCCTTGAGGCTCGCTGCCGTCACGTAGCACATGGCCTTGGACGTGAGCTGGCCGGCGTCCAGCTCGTCGTAGACCCCCTCGATGTCGTAGTCGCCCCAGATGAAGTGGTTGCTGTTGGGCATGCCCCGCGCGCCCAGGTCGACGTCGAGCCCGAGGTAGATGCAGAAGAGCGGCACGGCCATCTTCAGCCCGCGGATGCGCTCCACGGTCTCGGGCGCGCAGTGCTCCTCGCCGACGAGCTCGAAGAACGTGCGCTTGAGATCGGCGTTGGAGACGACGACCGGCGAGTCGATCTCCATGGGCTTCCGGTTCCGCTTGCCCGTGACGACCCCCGTGACCCGTCCGTTCTCGACGCGGATGCGGTGGACGGGGCTCTGGGTGCGGACCTCGCCCCCGTAGGCGCGAATGGCCTCGATCAGGCGCCCGGCCATCACCTGGCCGCCGCCCACCGGGTAGTAGGCGCCACGCAGGAAGTGGTCGGTGAGCCCGGCCGCCATCACCACCGGGGTATCCGAGGGACGCACCGCATAGCAGCCCTGCTCGCCCAGGAGCACGGCGGCGGCGGGCGCCGAGAGCCGGTGCTCGGCGAAGAGCTCGGTCACCGGGCGCAGCCCCCACTGCAGGAAGGTGGGCGCCTCGCTCGCGAGTCGGGAGAACGGGAGCCGTCCCCGCTGCATGCGGAAGCCCGCCTGCGCCACCTGCTGCATGACGTCGAGCACCGACGTCAGGGCGCCGCGCTCGTCGGGAAACGTCTCCAGCAGGCGGGCCCGGTAGCGATCCCAGCCGAACGGGATGCGGAACGAGAGGTCGGGGAAGTGCAGGGTCGAGTAGCCGTCCGGGTCGAGCGGGCGGAAGACCACGCGCTCGGCCAGGCCGAGGCCGTTGAGCACGGCCGTGATGACGCCGTCGCGCCCGCACTCGCCGATGTAGTGGATGCCGACGTCGAACTCGTACTCCCTTCCCTTGTGGCTCCGGCGGAAGACCTGGGAGTTGCCCCCCGCGACGTAGTGCGACTCGAGCACCAGCGTGCGCCGGCCCGAGGCGCACAGGTAGGCGGCGGTGCAGAGACCGCCAAGCCCCGACCCGATCACGATGGCGTCCCAGGCCTCGCGCTCGCCCGACGTCGATCCGCTCATCCAGGGCTCCCTGCTGCGGCATGCGGCTTCGAGCCGCCAGGTCGCAACATGCGTGCCAGCCGCCTGCCTGACTGGGCTCCGGCGGCACCGAAGCCGGGGCGCGATCGCCCAGCGGCGTGGCACGTCGCCCCGCCGGAGGAGTCCGTGCAGACCCGCCCGCACTCACCGGGCCCGGGCGGGTCCGGCAGAATGCGACGGCGCGTCGAGCCTTCCGCACCCGGATGCGATCCGAATCTGCCCCGATTCCGACACTTTGCGCTCCGAGAGACCACGAAGCAGGGTGCAACGGCGACATCCCACGACGACCCGCTGGTGGCTCTCGATCGGTCTCTCAGCGCTCTCGCTGGGTGCGGCCCCTTCCGCGCTGGCGGCACCCATCCGCACGCTCCTGCTGGGCGACTCGATCACGGCCGGGATGGTGAGCGAGCCCGTCGGCCCTCCCTTCGCGACGCTGGTCGCCGAGGCCCTCGCGGGCACCCACGACGTGGTGAACGTCGCGCAGGGTGGCCTGTCGGCCTACTACTGGGCGCCCGGAACACCCTGCCCGGACATCTGCGACGCCTCCGGCACGGTCTTCGACGAGCTCGCCACGCCGGCGCTGCCGGCGCAGGTCGCCACCGTACTGCTCGGCACGAACGACTCGGTCGGGTTCTTCCTCCCCGAGAGCACCCCGGTCGACGACTGGGAGGGATACATGCGCGAGATCCTGGACGGACTCTTCGCGGGCGGCGTCCACACCGTCATCCTGATGGCGGCTCCGGATGCGAACGTCTCCGAGACGGCGGTGTCGCTCCTGCACGGCTACCGCGACCGGGTGAACACGATCTGCGCGGATACGGCCGGCGTGGTCTGCGGGCCGGACCTGATCGACCTGCTGGACGACGTCTCCGACTTTGCACCCGGCGACGTCCACCCGAACGCATCGGGTCACGCCAAGATCGCCGACGCGCTGACGCAGGCCATCCTCGCCGTGCCGGAGCCCGACACGGTCCTGCTCGTCGGTCTCGGGCTGGCGGCGGGCCTGGTCGTGCCACCCCGCGAGCGGAGACGCTCCCGGGCTCGCGCGCGTGAAGCATACCGGCGACCGTCACGCACCCCCTGAGCCGAGCTGGCGCGACGCCGGACACCCGCGAGACCCCGAAGCCTCGCCCCAGCCGCCCCGAGAACCGGCTTTCGGCCCACACCCGGCCCAGGGCGTCCGCCCCCGGGGCCCCATCGAAGAATCCTGCTTGTCGAAGGCACGAGGGCTCGCGTAGATTGGGACTGACACAGGCCTGACACACAGAGCCGTCACCGGCCAACCTGGAGACACCCATGCACGTCACCCATTTCCTCCCGACACCCGGAAGCATCCGATCTCGCGCGCGACCGTACCTGCTGTTCCTGCTGCTCCTGCCGCTCGTCCCGGCAGGCGCCGCCTCGGCGCTCGAGATCGTGCCCGTCGCCCAGAGCCGCTTCTTCGCCCGGACGGGCGAGCCCACGCTGAGCGCGATGGACTTTGGAACCTTCGACGTTGCGGGCCGGCACCACTCCGAGATCGGACCCAGCACCCTCTCTGGCGACCTGTCGGCCTCCGGCTTCATCATCGACTTCGACAACGAGCTCACCGGCTCCGAGAGCTCCACCTTCTCGCTCGACTTCGAGCTGGGGGAGGAAGCGTGGTTCGACCTCCAGGCCGTCCTCGAGCAGCGGTCGCCGATCTTCCCGGCCGAAGGGAGGTCGCAGGTCGCCCTCTACGCGTTCGACAGCGGGCTCGCGGACTTCGTGCCGGTCTTCGACTATCGGATCCAGGGCGAGTTCGACTACTCGGACTTCACGGTGGACGAGCTTCGCCGGCTCGACGCCGGACTCTATCGGCTGTTCGCGACCGCACAGGGCAACGCCCACTTCCACAGCTTCGAGGGCGCGACGACGGCCAGTGCGCAGACGATCTTCTCGGCGACGTTCACCGCCGTGCCCGAGCCGGCCTCGGGCCTGCTCGCGATGGGGGGTCTCGCGGGACTCGCCGCCTGGCGGCAGACCCGCCGCGTGCGCGGCCCGGCTCGCTCCTGAAGCGAGCACGGGCGGACCGGCTCATCCCCCGGGCCGGCGGCGCAGGGCGGCGAGGCCGAGGCATCCCGCCAGCAGCATCGCGGTGTCCCCGGGCTCGGGGACGCCCGTGCAGCCGGCCGGACCCACGAAGTCGCCGACGCCGCCGCTGACCAGCACGGTATAGATGCCATCCTGTGGCAGCTGGAGTGCGATCCGTTGCAGGTCGGGATTGCGGGCGTCGGCCATGCTCGACGCGAGGAGCTGCTGGGTGGGCGAGCTCAGGGTCGCGACGGGCAGCAGGGGCTGCGTGAGACCCATCGCGGCGAGATCGACCTGGGCTCCCGCGCTGCCGCTGAACGTGAAGAACGCCAGGGGGGCCGTCGTCGTGACGGTTCCCACCAGCCCGGAATCGGGCAGGAGCGCGCCTCCCTGGGCGCGCACGGTCCCGGGCAGCAGCCCGAGCCCGGCGGCCAGGATCAGCGAGGCGACGATCCGCCGCGGGCTCTTCGTCATCGCGAGTGCACTCCCTGTGCTGCGGGATTCCCCGGACGCCCTCGATCACCCCATTGGAGAGGCGCCACGCCGAGGCCACGAGCGCAGCGGGACCCAAGCCCCTGGCGCCGGGGACCGGCCGGCCGCCTCGGCTATCGTGGGCCGCGGTCCCATGAGAAGCCCCGAGTCCGCCCACCCGAACCGGAGGTCCGTCGCGATGCGCCTCCACGCCCCCCGGATCGCGCTCGCGAGCCTGCTCGGCGCAGGGCTCCTGCTGCTGGCGGGCCCGGCCGCGGCCCAGACCGCCGGCCCCGCGCTGCTGGTCCCCGCCTACGCGAACCCGTGCTGCGCGGGCGGGCTCACCCTGTGGCCCGATCTCATCGCCTCGGCGGCGTCGGGCAGCGTGCCGATCCACGCGATCCTCAACCCGGCCAGCGGCCCGGGCACCTCCCCCATCGACCCCAACTACGTGAACGTGGGGGGCGTCGGTCCCGCCGTCGACCTGGACGCCGCCGGAGGCCGCCTCTACGGCTACGTGGCCACCACCTTCGGCGCGCGCCCCCTCGCCGCGGTGGAGGCCGACATCGACGTCTACTACGACCCGGCCTACTGGCGGGGCGCCGGCGTGCTCGTGCGAGGCATCTTCCTCGACGAGATGAGCAACGACCTGGCGAGCACCGGCTACTACCAGACGCTCACCGCGTATGTGAAGTCGAAGGACGCGGGCGCGCGGGTCTTCGGCAACCCCGGCACGCCCTTCACCCAGGACACCAGCGGCGGCACCTCGGGATTCACGGTGGCCGACTATGCGGGGTCCGTCGACACCATCGTCACGTTCGAGAACACGGGAGCCGCATACCGCACGAGCTATACGGCTCCCAGCTGGCTCGCCACCCGGGGCGCCGATCACTTCGCCCACATCGTGCACAGCGAGCCGGCGAGCGCCGACATGCTCCAGGACCTGCAGCTCGCCGCGGCCCGCAAGGCCGGCTTCGTGTACGTCACCGACGACGTGCTGCCGAACCCCTTCGACTTCCTGGCGAGCTACTGGTCCGCCGAGGCGGCCGCCCTCGTCCCGACCGCGCTGCCCGCCCTGACGCCGCTCGCTCGGGTCCTGCTCGGGATCGCCGTCGTCGTCGCCTTCCACGCCGGCCTCCGCCGCACGCGCCGAGGCTCGTGGTCCCCGGTGCCCGGGCCGTCCGCCGCGAGCCGCTGACCCCCGAGCCGGAACGACGCCTTGCTCCCCATCCGCGACGAGAACCCCCAGATCCTCGCGCCGGTCGTCACTCTCGGGCTGATCGGCCTGAACGTGCTGGCCTGGTTCGGCCTGCAGGGCGCCGGCAGCGAGCAGGCGCTCCTCCGCTCGCTCTGCCAGCTGGGGCTCGTCCCGGGCGAGCTGCTGGGCCGACTGCCCGCAGGCTACGAGACCCCGCTCGGCGAGGGGCTCCGCTGCGTGCTGAGCGGGCAGCCGGCTCCGATCACGCTCCTCACCCACATGTTCCTGCATGGGGGCTGGCTGCATCTGATCGGGAACATGTGGTTCCTCTACCTGTTCGGCGGCAACGTCGAGGACTCCATGGGCCACGTGCGATTCGGGGTCTTCTATCTGTTGTCGGGCCTGGCGGCGGCAGGGACCCAGATCCTGGCGAGCCCCGCGTCGGGCCTGCCGATGGTGGGCGCCTCCGGCGCCATCGGCGGCGTGATGGGCGCCTACGTGGTCCTGTATCCGCGGGTGTGGGTGCACATGCTGCTGTGGCTCGGCTTCTACGTCACCCGCGTCGCCGTGCCCGCCTACTTCATGCTGGGCTACTGGCTGGTGGTGCAGCTCGTGGGCGGCGCGCTCTCCCTCGGCCGCGGGGGAGGAGGCGTCGCGTTCTGGGCCCACGTCGGCGGCTTCGCGG
This sequence comes from uncultured delta proteobacterium, assembly GCA_963822965.1. Taxonomy (GTDB): domain Bacteria; phylum Myxococcota_A; class UBA9160; order UBA9160; family UBA4427; genus JAJDAN01. Next base: position 634,143 of record CAWGJT010000010.1, on the reverse strand, counting down.
CGGGCGCGCTGGGGGTGCTCGTCTTTCGCAAGCGCGCGCTGGTGGCCCGCCACCCCTACCACGGCTGGCGGAGCCGCCCCACGCCCCCGCGATGGGACCGCGCTCGCGGCCGCTGGCAGTAGCGCCGGCGCGCCCCGCCCTCGCACGCTGCCCTTCAGCTCGCCCGCAGCCGTACGGGCAGCTTCGACACCGCCTTGAAGACGGGGCTCGGGTGCAGGGGCAGCTCCGCGTCGTCGCTCCGCTCGATGTGGCCCGCTCGCTCCAGCAGCACCTCCAGGGCCACCCGGGTCTCCAGCCGCGCCAGGTTGTGACCCAGGCAGTGGTGGGTGCCGAAGCCGAAGGCCAGGTGCGGGTTCTTCGCGCGGCCCACGTCGAAGACGTCCGCGCGATCGAACACGCGCTCGTCACGGTTCGCCGAGCCGAGCCAACACAGGACCAGGTCGTTCTCGGCCAGCGGCACCCCGGCGATCTCGGTCGGCGCGGTCACCCGGCGCGGATCGAACTGCACCGGGGACGAGAAGCGCAGCACCTCGTCGATGGCGGTGGGCAGGAGCCCGGTATCTTCCCGCAGGCGCTTCAGCTCGCCCGGGTGGGCCAGCAGCTCGAGCACGCTGTTGCCGATGAGCGTGGTCGTCGTCTCGTTGCCCGCCACCAGCAGCAGCACGAGCATGGCCAGCATCTCGTCCTGTCCCAGGTGCGAGCCCTCGTGCTCGGCCTGCACGAGCCCGGTCAGCAGGTCGTCCTGGGGATGGCGGCGGCGCTCTTCGGCCAGCGGCACGAAGTAGCCGTGCATCTCCTGGATGAGGGCCACCTGCCGCTTCACCTGCTCGACGGAGGGCGGCGCGAAGAAGCCCACCCCGAGGCTCGCCACCGCCTGGTCGGACCACAGCTTGAACTGCTCGCGGTCGGCCAGGGGCACCCCGATGATCTCGGCGATGGCGGTCACCGGCAGCGGGTACGTGAGCGCCTCGACCAGGTCCACCTCCCCCGCCTCGAGGGCCTCGTCCAGCAGCGCGTGCGCCACCTCGCGCAGCCGCGGCTCGAGCTTGCGCACGATGCGCGGCGTGAAGGCCTTGTTGACGAGGCTCCGGAGGCGCGTGTGCACGGGCGGGTCGGTGCCCAGCATGCTCGGCGGCCCCACCTCGCCCAGGGCCTCGATCTCGGGGGGCACCATGCGCGCCTGGCTGAAGTCGTTCGAGAAGCCTTCGGTGTCGCGCAGCACCGCCTGGCAGTCCGCATAGCGGAAGATCGAGGTGAGCTTGACGGGCAGCCCCTCGTGGACGAAGGCCGGGAGCTCGCGCCGCCCGCGCGCGTAGAGCGCGTAGGGGTCGCGACGAACCCGGGGATCGATGGGGTTGAACGTGAAGGGCTCGCTCATGGGGGCTCTCCCGGGGCGCGGCGGCAGGGTAGCAGGGGCGCGCCGCGGTCCATATGCTCGCCGGCGTGCGCGAGCACCGCTATTCGCTGGACTTTCCGCACCCCGCGGAGCGCCTGTGGGCGCTCATGCAGGACTACGACCGCTGGCCGGACTACGCGCCCATGGTGCTGGCGGTCGAGGTGCTGCACCCGGGTGACGCAGGAGGAAACGGCCTGCTGCGGCGCGTGATCTATCCCCTGCCTTTCGGGCGGCGCGGTGCGGCCCTCGAGCTGGTGACCGACGTGGTTCCCGACCGCGGCTACACCTACACGATGATCTCCCGCGAGCCGGGCAACGACCAGACGGGACGGGTGCGCCTCGAGCCTCTCGCGCCGGACCGCACCCGGCTCCACTTCGAGGAGCGCTACCACCTGACGAAGGCGCCCTGGAGGTGGTTCGAGGCCTCGATCTACCGCTTCATCAACAAGCAGAACGAGGAGTCCATGCGGGCGTTGTCCCAGTGGCTGAGCGACCACCCGGAGTACCGGCCGGATCTCGTCGCGCCGTCGGGGTAGCGCTCCCCTTCCCCGCTCCCCGCGAATCCGGAGGATTCGCCGTCTATGCGACGACGCCACGCTCCACGAGACGGTCCACCTCGTCCGGCTCCAGGCCCAGGATGCCTTCGAGCACGTCGCGGTTGTGCTCGCCCAGCAGCGGGCCCGGCCTTTCGATGCGCCCCGGACTCTCGGAGAGCCGCAGGCCGCAGCGCTCGAGGCGCACCTCGCCCAGGTGCGCGTGGCGGACGTCCACGAAGTGATCCCGGCTCGCGAGCTGTGGGTCCTCCTGCAGGTCGGCGAAGGTCTGCACCGCCCCGGCCTCCACCCCGGCCGCCTGCAGCTCGCGCATCAGCGCGTGGGGCTCGGAGCGGCGGGTGAAGTCGGCGATCCCCGCGTCGATCTCGTCCTCGGCGGCGCGGCGGCCCGCGGCGGTGGCGAAGCGCGGCTCGCTCGCCCAGTCCGGGCGCCCCATGGCGTCCACCAGACGCTGCCAGTCGGCGTCGTCCCACACCGCGACGGCGACCCAGCGGTCGTCCCCCGCACAGGGATACACGCCGTGGGGCACCGCGATCTCGTCGCGGTTGCCGCGCCGGCCCTCCACCTCGCCGTTCGCGCTGAAGCGCACGATCGCCTGGGACAGGCTGTACACCCCCGCCTCGATCTGGGAGACGTCGATGGACTGGCCCTGTCCGCTGCGATCGCGCTCGAGGAGCGCCGCCGCGATGGCGGCCGCCACGTAGGGCGGCGTGAGCGAGTCCGTGATGGTGGAGTACGGGCCGTGGGCATCGCCTTCGGGCGTGCCCGTCAGGTAGTTGAAGCCCGCGATCGCCGAGCCCTGGCCGCCGAAGCCCGGATAGGCCCGCTGGGGTCCGGTCTGCCCGAAGAGGCAGCCGGAGACCGCCACGAGCCGCGGGTTCTCGGCGCGCAGGGCCTCCGCGTCGAGCCCCCACTTCGCCATCACGCCGGGCGCGAAGTTCTCGCTCACCACGTCCGCCCAGCGGGCGAGCCGCTTCACGATCTCGACGGCCTCGGGCTCCTTCAGGTTCAGCGTGAGGCTCTGCTTGTCGGGGTTCAGCAGCACGAACATCGGCGCCCGCTCGAGCACGTCGGGCTCGTACCGGTTCTCGGCGGTGACGTGCAGGAGCCGCAGGAAGTCGGGCCGCACCCCCGACTCGATGCGGATCACCCGGGCCCCGTGCTCGGCGAAGAACTTCGTGGCCACGGGCCCCGCCGCACCCGCGCCCAGCTCGAGCATCCGCAACCCCTGGAAGAGCCCCTGGAAGACCGGCGCACCGTCCGCCGGCGTCTCGTCCACCCGGGCGAGGGCTTCCGGCGAGCGGGGCCGGGCCCAGGGCGCGGCCTCGTGCTCGCCGAGACGCGGCGCCCGGCAGCGGATGCCGATACGGCTGCGGCTCGCCTTGGCGAAGAAGTCCGGATGCTCGATCTTCGCCCCCGGCTCGGGGCCGAGATGCGGATAGTCGATCTCACGGAAGAGCTCGCGGCTGCGGAGCTGCGCCTGCCGCAGGATCTCGCGCGCGTCGTTGCACGGCGCCAGCAGGATGCGACGCCGCAGGGCCTCCTCGTAGAGCTCGCCCATCGTCTTGGTGGCGAAGAACGCCCCGAAGGCGCCCTCGATGCGCGCCAGCTCCTCGTCGGAGACGGTGAGCGCGCTGTAGCTCTTCCAGTCGTAGTCGCGGAGCCACTCCGGCGCCATCCCGCTCTCGCCCATGTACTCGACGGTGGCGACGAGGTTCGGGATGCGCGTGGGACCGCCCCGCAGCCCGAACGAGACCTGACCGTCCTTCGCGCGCCAGATCTCCCGGGTGCGGCCCACGCGCCCGCCGCTGCGGCGCCCGAGCCGGCCCGTGAGCGCGTACTGCCCGGGCGCCGAGAGCAGGCTGCGCAGCTGGCACTCCTGCATCGAGACGTCGACGAGCTGCCCGCGCCCGGTGCGCGCCCGCGCGTACAGGGCCATCGCGATGCCGAGCACGGCCTCCGGCGCGGCGTGCAGCCAGGCGGTGGGCGCGCTGCAGCGGGTGGGCGGGCCGTCCGGCGCGCCCGTCATCCCCGCGTTGCCACCCATCGCCACCACCGCCAGGTCGTGGGCGCGGTAGCCCGCGTACGGGCCCGTCCGGCCGAACGGCGTGATCGCGCAGTAGACGAGCCCGGGGTTGCGCTCGTGGAGGGCCTCCCAGCCCACGCCGAGCGCCTCCATCGTGCCCGGCGCCGCCGACTCGACGAGCACGTCCGCCTCGGCGGCGAGCTGCAGCAGGCGCCGCCGCCCCGGCTCGGTCTCGAGGTCCACCACGATGCCGCGCTTGCTGGTGTTCATCGCCAGCCAGCGCAGCGACCGTTCGCCCCCCGGCTCGCCGTGCAGGAAGGGCGGCAGCCGGCGCGCCGGATCTCCCCCCGGCGGCTCCACCTTGACGACGTCGGCGCCGAGCTCCCCGAGAATCTTCCCCGCCAGGAACCCGCGCTCGTCGGTGAGATCCAGCACCCGGTACGGCGAAAGCATGGCCGACGAATCTATCACCTGGCGACCTTGGTGTCGGCCCGATGGCCGTCGGCCCAGCGGCCCGCAGCCGAGCTGACACACTGCCTCGGCTCCTCGCGCCTCACGCGGTTCGTCCCGCGTCGAAGCCGTCCGCCCAGTCGAAGCACTGCAGCTCGATGCGCATGGGCAGCAGGTAGCGGATGTAGACGCTGTGGAGCGTCAGGACCTGGAAGTCCTCGGCGAGCCGGTCGCTGATCTCGACGCGGGCGTCCCGGGCCCGGAACTTGCGGGCGCGATCCACCACCGCGTCGAGGGCTTCGGGCGTGGCCACCTGCAGCCCGAAGTGATCCTCCTTCGGGCAGGTGAGGGGATGCTCCGAGGCGTGCAGATAGACGAACTGCTCGTTGCTGTGGACGCGCAGCACCAGCAGCTCGCCCTCCTTCACCATCGTCGGCATGGCGCCCCAGCCGAACACCTCTTCATAGAAGCGCAGCAGGTCCCGGGCGCCGTCGCCCGAGACGAGCTCCTTCGGGACCGAGAGCGCCACGTGGTTGAAGCGCGGAATCGATTCGGTGGCGGCGGTCATGGGGTCCTCCTCCCCGCTCCGGTGCGGGCCCTCAGGCCGGCGGGTGCGGCACGATCATCACCTTGCCGGCAATCTCGCCGGACGCGCAGCGCTCCGCGGCCTCGAGCATGCCTTCGAGGGGCACGTCGTCGGGCTCGATCAGTCGCTCGGTCGGGAGCCTGCCGCTCGCGAGAAGCTCGAGCGCACGCTCGACGCCGTCGGCGTCGTAGCAGAAGGCGCCCGTCACCACGAGCTCGTTCAGCAGGATGCGGTTGTGGTCGAGCCTGGGCCGGCGCATGCCGGTTCCCACCAGCACGAGGTGCCCCAGGCTGCGGAGCTGACCGAGCGCCGCCTCCATGGCTTTCGGGTTGCCCGAGCACTCGAGGGCCACGTCGAAGGGCGCGTCCACGAGGGTGAACGGCATGACGGGGGTCTCGAGATCCTCGGGCACGCAGCCCATGCTTGCCCCCACCTCGAGGGCGCGCTGCCGGCGCCGATCGCCGGGCTCGCACACCGTGACGTCGTCGATGCCGAGGGCGCGCAGACCCGCCACGGTGAGCATGCCGATGGGCCCGGCGCCCGTGACGAGCACCCGGTCGCCGGGTGCAGCACCCGAGAGCGTGATGCCGTGGAGCGCCACCGCCAGCGGCTCGGCGAGGGCCGCCTCGCGCAGCGAGAGCCCCTCGGGCACGCGCAGCAGCTCCGCGGCGGACACCCGCACGTACTCCGCGAACGCGCCGTTCGGCCCGTGCACGCCGTCGCCGATGGTGCCGCGCTGCGCGCACACGCTGGGGCGCCCCGCCCGGCATGCAAGACACTCGCCACAGCCCGGCGACGGTCGCGGCAGCGCCGGGTCGCCGATCTTCCAGCCCACCACGCCCGCGCCCACCGCCGCCACGCGACCCGACCACTCGTGGCCGCCGATCACGTCCGGGCGCGACATGCCCTCGAGCACCGTGTGCAGATCGGTGCCGCAGATGCCGCAGTGACTCACCGCCAGGAGCACGTCTTCGGGACCCAGAGGCGCCACCGGGTGCTCCACCACCTCGACCCTGCGCGGCGCACGGTACATCAGCGCGCGCATGGTCGCGGGAATGCCACCCGCCGTCATTGCTGCTCCCCCTCTCCGGCGGGTCGCCCGTAGGACACCCCCTGGATGACGGCGCCGTCGCGCTGCAGGCGCGCCAGCGCGGCCTCGCGCAGGGAGCCCACCTGGATCTTCTGGTTGGCCGTGTAGTCGAGCTCGTCCGCGTCGAAGAAGAGCACGCGCCGCGGCACCTTGTAGGCGGCGACGCGGCCGCGCAGGGCCTCGCGAATCTCCGCCTCGCGTGCGGGCTCGTCGAAGGACGCGCCTTCTGCGCGAACCGCACACACCACGATGGCCTCGCCCAGGGCGGGATGCGGAACGCCCACCGCGAGCCCCACCCGGATGTCCGGGCTCTTCGGCAGCGCCTTCTCGATCTCCAGCGGCGACACGTTGGCGCCGCCCGTCTTGATCAGGTTCGAGAGGCGTCCCGTCCAGTGCAGGTAGCCGTCGGCGTCGAGCCAGCCGCCGTCCTGGGTGTGGAAGTAGCCGTCGGCGTCGAAGGTACTCTCGGGATCGACCTTGTAGTAGCCGCGCATGAGGGTGACGCCCCTGACGGTGATCTCACCCTTCTCGCCCCCGGCGAGCACGGCTCCCGTCTCCGGGTCGACGATGCGGATCGACATGCCGGGCAGCGGAACGCCGCTGGTGTCGCGCCGCAGCTCGGCCGGCGCGCTTGCCGGGAGCGCGGCGGCCAGGGTGAAGGTCTCGGTGAGGCCGTACGAACCGTAGGTGCCCCAGACGTTCTTCTCGATGCCGGCCGCCGCCCGCAGCGGCGACGAGAACTCGATCTTCCGCACCCGCGAGAGGTCGGTCTCCGCGAGCTTCGGGTGCTCGGCCAGCGCCTTCTCCTGGTGGGGCCAGGCGTGGAGCGTGGTGGCGCGCTCGCGCTCGATCAGCGCCAGGGCCGCCTCGGGCTCGAAGGTCTCCTGCAGCACCAGCCGGGCGCCCGCGGCCAGGGTGGCGCCCAGGGACATGGTCATGCCGGCGGTCCAGAAGAAGGGCTGCGCGGTCCACACCACGTCATCGGGCTCGAGCGCCATGTACTCGGCGAAGCGCCAGCTCTGGATCACCGGGGCCCGCTGGAAGTGGAGCACGCCCTTGGGATGGGCGGTGGTGCCGGACGTGTAGATCACGACCCCGTCGTCCGCGGGGGTCACCTCGGCGGCCAGGGCGTCGAGCAATGCGTCGGAGACGCCCTGCCCCGCGGCCATGAAATCGTCCCACGACCAGACGGCGCCGTCCGCGGCGCCGCCGAGCACCACCACACCGCGCAGGGCCGGCAGCTCCGGCAGCCGCAGGGCCCCCGGCGTGGCCCGGGACAGCTCCGGATGACTCGTCCGCAGCTCCTCCAGCAGGTCGCGGCCGAGAAGCCGCTGCTGTAGCAGCAGGATCGACGCGTCGCTGTGTCGAAGGATGTACTCGCGCTCGTCCGGCGTGGCGAAGGTGTTGACCGGGATGAGCACGCCGCCCACCAGCCCCACCGCAAAGGACGCGACCACCCACTCGGGGCGGTTCGCCATCCACACGCCCACCCGCGCGCCCTTGGCGACGCCCGCCGCCACGAGACCCTTCGCCAGGGCCCGGGCCCGGGCGCCGAGCTCCGCGTACGAGAGATCGCCGCCCTCGAAGCGGATGGCGGTGCGGTCACCGCCCCGAGAGACCACGTCCTCGAGAAAGCGCGGCGCGCAGTAGCGCGACGGATCCGGCTGGAGTCGCAGCTCGAGGGAGCGCTGCATCACGGGCCGGTTGCCTCCATCGTCCCGGGCGCCGTCAGGCGCTTGGCGCGGGCAGGGTCTCGGTGGGCAGGCGGATCTCGGCGTCGCCCGAGGCGAGCACCGCGTCCTTCTGGTTCGTCATCACGACGTGCACCGTGGCGACGGGCCGTCCGGACGGGTCGCCGTGGTCGATCTTCGTCACCTCGCCGTTCAGCAGCGTGAGATCGCCGGTGAGCGCCGGCGAACGGTAGGCCATCCGGCTGTGCAGGATGTCGCTCCACTCACCCCCCCAGTTGGACAGGTAGTCGAGGATCCAGGCGCCCATCGAGGCCCCGTAGCCGTAGCCCCGGGGCATGCCGATCAGCTGGGCGTACTTCTGCTGCACGTGCCCGCGCGAGGGCCCGTGATAGAGCCCGTCCCCGATGGTGGGGTCGACCTTCGCGGCCTCGTAGTCCCGCGACATCTCGGGAAGCCACCCCGCCGTATAGTGCGACGTCGGCAGGTCGTTCGCCTCGAAGGCCGACCACACGGTCATCGTGAAGGCGCGCCACTCGGTGGTGAAGCTCATGATGGTGTGGGGGCCGATGGGTCGGGTCGGCAGCTTGTCGCCCACCTTGACGAAGAGCCGCCGGTCGTGCCCCAGCTCGAGGAAGCTCTGGAAGTACTCGAACTTCTGGTTCTCGATCTCCTCGATCTGCTTCTCGCTCCACACCGGGTCCTTGTCGTCGCCGAACTGCGCGCGCTTCCGCGCCTCCTCGGCCAGGTAGCGGATGGAGGTGGAGCGCTGCTTGCACACGATCTCGCCCTGCTGGTTCACGTAGGTGGTGTCGCCCCGGGAGAACATGGTCGGCCCGGCGAAGCCCGTCTTCGTGACCTTGTAGTCGAAGAGCATGCGGTCGCGTCGGATCTGGTCGCCCGGGAAGATGCGGGGACCGAAGAACCACCACTCGTCCCCGCCGAAGAGCATGTGCGTGCCCGGGATGGTGCCCTGGATGGCGGGCGCCGCCCCGTGGCTGTCGTCGGTGCACACCGCGAACGAGAACGGAGCCACGAGCCGGCCGAAGCGGCTCGCCGCCGCAACCTGCTCGTCGAAGTACAGCGGGTTCGGGTTCTGCATGCCCTGCGCCCAGCGACGCACGTCGTTGGGCGCCACGGGGTCCTTCATCTGCCTCCCGCCGAGGGGCACGCCCACCCAGGCGTCCACGGGAGACGTATCGAACTCGGGCTCGTCGGCGGGCCGGGTCTTGGGAGAGGCCATCTCGGGAACGACTCCTGCGCACGGAGACCGCACCAATCCCTCCCCCAGCCGCTTGGGGCGGGTCGATGTGACGGTCTGTCAGATTCGCGGATCATATCAGAATCCGTGCGCCTCCGGCCTCCGGATCCGGCGCGGCTGGCTCTCGTGACCGCGGTCTCGGCGCCTCCGAAGACCGCCGATGCCGAAGGCCACGCACCTGTGAGTCCGGTCGGGTTCGCCGCCCCTCACGCCCCGGCTTCCGGGCACGGCACCGCGTTGCTCGCCGGCTCGCGCTCGTGGATCAGGCGATCGCGGGCCCAGGCGCGCAGCTCGTAGAGGGCGGCCGGCACCTTCCACCACAGCAGCGACACAGGCGGGTCGTCTCCCACCGCCCACGCCCTTTCGCACAGCTCGGGCTGCTGCCGGCAGAGATAGCGCCGGCCCCGCAGTGCGTGGAGGCTGTCCGAGGCGACGAAGATCCGCTCGAGGCCCCGCAGCGAGGCCACGCTGCAGCCCACGTTCTCCCAGGTGCTCCGGGCGCGATCCTCGACGACCACGTCGCTGGCCGGAACGCCCAGCTCCGACGCCAGCCTCGCCATCGACTCCGCCTCGACGTAGCGGTTGTGGACGGCCGCGCCGGACACGACCAGGCGCGAGCAGCCGTGCGCCCGGTACGCGGCCACCCCGGCCTCGACGCGCAGGCGCTGAATGGGCCCGGGGCTTCCGTCCGAATCGTTGGGATACCCGAGCACGAGCACCGCGCACGAGCCGCCTTCGGCTCCCGTCGCCGCGAGATGCGCCGCGAGCCAATAGGCGAGCTCGGCCGTGCCTGCGATCGCCGCGAGCGCCAGCGCCACGACGAGGGCCACCCGCTTCACACGAGCGGTCGCCTACCGCGCCTGCACGCGCCGCCACCGATCCCCACGATGGCCGCCGCCCTGCGCATGACGGGGATTCTCCCCGCACGGGTGCCGCCGCGCAAGCAGCCGGGGGGTGCTAGCGTGCGGGCCCATGGAGCCGTCGAGGGATCCCGTCCTGCGTCTGTCCCACATCGGGATCTGCGTCTCGGACCTCGAGCGCTCGGCCGCCTTCTACCGCGAGGCGTTGGGGTTTCGCGAGTGCGCGCGGCTCTCGATCTCCGGGCCCGAGAGCGAGAAGCTGCTGGCCCTGGACGACGTCGCCCTGAACGCCGTCTACCTCGAGCGCGACGGCACCCGCATCGAGCTGATCCACTTCGAGACGCCCGGCGAGGTCGGTGCTCCGGGGCCCCATCCCGTGAACCGTCTGGGACTCACGCACCTGTCGTTCCGGGTGGCCGCCCTCGACGCCTGCCTGGAAGCCGTGACCCGTCAGGGCGGCAGTGTGCTCTCCACCTCGCGCACCGAGAGCCCCCGCTTCCGGACGACCGCCGTCTTCGTCACCGATCCGGACGGCCTGCGGATCGAGCTGATGGAACGACCCGGCGATCCGAACGCCCTGCCCGGCCAACCGGCTTGAAGCGCGGTCCGCCGCGATCGAGTCGACCCGCCCTCCATCCCCCTTCGCGTGTCACGTCGGGACGGTCTTCACGAGGCGCCCACGAGCAGCAGCTCTACGTCCCCGTAGCGGTCGCGCTTCCGGGCGGACAGCGTGTCCGGCGGCGGGCCCGCCTCCCGCTCCGCCCGCGCGCAAGCGGCGTCCAGCAGACCGTCGCGCCCGACCACGGCATCCGCGATGCCCGCCGCTACGGCCTCGTCGGCCGGGTACCGGTGACCGGTCAGGACCGCGTCCCGGGCGGCCCGCGGCGACAGCCGGGCCTGCACGAGGGCGGTCATGCCGTGCCGCAGGGGAATCTTCGCGTCGATCTCCGGCAGGCAGAAGAAGCCGTGCTCCGCGCAGGCGATGCGGTGGTCGTGGGCCAGGGCGAGCAGCGCCCCCGCACCGAAGGCGTGGCCGGACAGCGCCGCCACCGTCGGGACGCCCAGCACCAGCAGGCGTGCCAGCAGCCGCTGGGTATCGCGGATGAAGTCGCGACGCCCGGCGCGTTCGAGGGTCGCGAGCCAGTCGAGGTCGTATCCGTTCGAGTAGAAGCGCGCCGACCCCACGGTCACGAAGGCCGCAGCCTGCGTCTCGGCGACGGCGTCGAGCGCCGCATCGAGGCCGTCGAGGAGCTCCCGGTCCAGGCGGTTCTCGTCGTCCGGTCCCCGGCCCAGCTGCGCGACCAGCACGTCGCCGCGCCGGGAGCACGCCACGCGACCCGTCACCGGGGCGCGAGCTCGCGCACGGCCCCGCGCAGGGCGGCGACGTCGCCACCGAAGGGCAGGATCGAGACCACGGGGGTGGTGACGCCCGCTTCCCGGAACGACTCGAGCCGATCGCGACACGCGGCCGGCTCGCCGTGCACGAAGAGCGCGTCCACCAGCTCGTCCGGGATCGCGGCGAGGGCCGCCCGGCGATCGCCTCGCTCCCAGGCGGCGAAGAGCGGCGCCAGCTCCGGGCCACGCCCCAGCCACTCGTGCATCCCCCGGTAGGCGGGGACGTTCAGGTACGCGGCGATCCGGCGACGGCAGAGGTCCCGGGCGAACGCGGTATCGGGGGTGGGCACGACCCCGATCCGCATCACCAGCTCGCGCGCGGCACCGCCGGCGGTGCCGGCCACCGTCGCCGCGATCTGGGGAACGTCCGCGGCGGCGCACAGCCCGAGCAGCGCGCCGTCCGCCTCCCGGCCCGCGAGGCGCAGCATGTCCCGGCGCAGCGCCGCCACGTGGATGGGCGGAGCGACCTCGGGCGCGCGCTCGAGCTGGAAGCCCCGGATCGCGAAGCTCTCGAAGGCCTCGTCGATGCGTTTGCCCGCGAGCGCCCGGCGCAGGAAGCGCAGGGTGTCGCGCACCCGCGCGAAGGGCGCCTCGAAGGGGATGCCGTTCCAGCCGCGGACCATCGCCTCGGACGAGCAGCCGATGCCGAGCACGAAGCGTCCGGGCGCGGCGTCGCACAGCGCCGCCGCGGTCTGGGCCAGCAGCGCGGGACCGCGCGTGAACACCCCCGCGATGGCAGTGCCGAGACGAAGCTCCGGCGCCCACGCGGCCGCCAGGGCCAGGGGCGTGAAGGCGTCGAGACCCGCGGTCTCCATGGTCCAGGCGTCCGTGTAGCCGAGATCGACGATCTCCCGCAGCCAGTCGCGGTGTGCGGCCAGGGAGACGCCCGGCAGCGGAATCGTGATGCCCAGCCGGCCGTTCATCGCGCCGGGCGGGGCCGGGGCTCCGCGAAGTCGAACAGCACCTTGACGGCGCCGCTCGCCTCCTGGTCGTGACAGGCGAGAAACGCGTCGCGGAACCGGTCCAGGGTGAACCGATGGGTGAGGATCGGCGTCCCGTCGTAGCCCCGCTCCCGGATCCACTCGAAGTACCACTGCATCGCATGCTGGCGCCGGCCGTCCAGGGTCTCGCAGCCGAACGCGTTCGAGCCGCGCAGGGCGATCTCCTTGAAGTAGAGCGGCGTCCACTCGAAGCGCTTCGGCTTCTCGACGCCGGTCACGGCGATCGTGCCGCGCGATCGCGTGACGCGAACCCCCACCTCCAGGGTCTCGGGCAGGCCGACCGAGTCGTAGACCACGTCCACGCCCCCGTTCAGCATCGGCAGGCCCCGCCACGGTTGCTGCAGGTCGGCGCCGGTCTCCGCACCCACCCGCTCGATGAGCGCGCGGGTCGGCCGGTGCGCCAGCACCACGTGAGCGCCCATGCGCTCTGCGAGCAACGCCTGGTGACGGAAGCGCGCCACCGCCATCACCTGCAGGCGCGGATACAGGATGCGCAGGATCGGGATCGAGAGCAGGCCCAGGGTTCCGCACCCGTAGACCAGCACCGTGCCGTCGGGTGGCGGCGGGTTGTGGAGCACCGCGTGGAACGAGACCGAGAAGGGGTCCGCCAGCACCGCCTGCTCGTCGCTCACGCCGTCGGGAATCGGAATGCACATGGACTCGTGCGCGGGGACCCGGACGGCGAAGCCGCCGGTGGCATCCCGGGAGTTGCCGGTGTGGATGCCGGGCCGGAGGCGTCCCCGGGTGAAGCCTTCGCACTGGGCGTAGTCGCCCTGGGCGCACCAGCGACAGGGCTCGAGGCCGCGCGGCCCGCACGAGAGCCAGGGATTCAGCACCACCCGGTCGCCGGGCCGGTGCGCGCGCACCGCGGGCCCCACCTCGTCCACCACGCCCACCACCTCGTGCCCCAGCACCTGCGGAAACGAGATCACCGCGGTCATCGGGTTGTCGGTGGAGCCGTTCAGGAAGACCTGCTTGTAGTCGCTCCCGCACAGTCCGCAGAGCCGCGTGCGGATCCGCAGCCAGTCGGGGCCGGGAAGCGGCGCTTCGGCGATGTCCCGCAGGCGCAGGGGCGACGTGCGCGCGACGAAGGCCCGAGGCGTCGCGAAGCCCAGCAGCTTCGTGAGGGCGAGCCGCGGCAGGCTCTGCTCGAAGACGAGGGCCCGCATCACGCACGCCCGCCCAGGCCGAGTCGCTGCCGTGCGACCACCCCACGCATCACCTCGGAGGTACCGCCCCCGATCGTCTCCCACATGCTCTGGCACCAGAGGAGCGCCGGGCGCGCCCCGGCCACGAGCGCCTCGGGGCCGCCCAGGTCCACCACCGCTCGGGCGATCTCCTGACACACGACCGTGTTCGCCACCTTGTTGGCCGCCGCCTCCGCCACCGCCGGGCGCCCCTTGCACATGGCGTCGAGCACGCGCAGGCCGTGCATCTCCACCTCCAGGGCGCGCACGGCGAGCTCCCCCATCCGCGCGGCCACCACGGGGTCGGCGTCGAGCCCCTGCTCCCGCAGCCAGGCGGCCATCTCCTCGAGGTCGCGGCGCACGCGGCCCGGCGGAAACTGGATGTGGCGCTCGTCCGCCAGGGCCTCCGCCATGATCGCCCAGGCACCGTCCTCGGGACCCACGCGGTTCTCGACGGGCACCTCCACGCCGTCGAAGTGCACCTCGTTCAGCTGCTCGCCATCGAGCGTGGGATGCGGAGACACGGTGACCCCCGGCGACGCCTTGTCGACGATGAGCAGCGAGAGCCCGCGCCCGCGGCTCTCGGGCGGTCCCGTGCGGCACAGCAGCCACAGGCAGTCCATGTCCTGGGCGTACGACTGCCAGATCTTCTGCCCCGTCACCACGTAGCGGTCGGCCCGGCGCTCGGCGCGCGTGCGCAGGCTCGCGAGGTCCGAGCCCGCCTCGGGCTCGGAGTAGGCGAGCGAGAAGTGCAGGTCGCCCGAGCGGATGGGGGGCAGCCAGCGCTGCTGCTGCTCGTCGCTGCCGTGACGGAGGAGCGTGCGCGCCACGATCCCGGCGGAGAGGGGATTCCGGGCGGCCCGGGCGTGGGCGACCTCGTCCCACAGCAGGAACTCGTGCACGGGCCCGAGGCCGAGGCCGCCCCGCGCCTCGGGCCAGGTGAGCGACAGCCAGCCCCGCGCACCCATGGCCTGGAAGAGCGCCTTCACCTGCTGCCAGACGTGGCCCTGCCGGAAGAAGCCGTCGAGGTCGCGGTAGTCGGCGAGGAAGCTCCGCACCTCGGCGCGGAACGCCTCCTCTTCCGGGGAGAACGCGAAGTTCACTCCTCGTCCTCGACGCGGGCGTTCGGGTCGGGATTCCAGACGGGCGCGCGACCCGCACCGAAGGCCCGCGGTCCCTCGCGAAAGTCCGGGTGTCCCCAGTGGATGCGCAGCAGCGCCCAGGCCTGCTCGAGCGCCTGCGAGTAGCCGCGCTCGGCGGATCCCCATACCGCCTGCTTCGAGAGCGCCTGGGCCTGGGGCGAGCCCGCCAGGAGGGCCTGCACCATCGCCTCGGTGCACGGCGCGAGATCGGCGGGGGTGTCCACCAGCTCGTCCACGAGCCCGAGCTGCCAGGCGCGCTCGGCGCCCAGGCGATACGCCCGGCCCAGCAGGGTCATGCGCAGGGCCGTGCCGAGGGGCAGACGCTTGGCGAGCCCCACGTTCTCCAGGGCGCCGACCATGCCCACGTTCACGTGGGTGTCGGTGAAGGCAGCGTTGCGCGAGGCGATGACCAGGTCCGCGTCCACGACGAAGTGGTGCCCCCCACCGACGCACAGCCCGTTCACCTCGCAGATCACGGGCTTCCAGACGCGGTTCTGATACGGCGACCAGTGGACCGCGTCGGCGAGCGGGCGGTTGGCGAACACCTCGCCGGCGTCGTCGCCCTCGGCCTCGGCCACGTCGAAGCCCGTGCAGAAGTGCCGTTCGCCGCTGGCCCGGATCACGGCCACGCGGATCCACGGATCGTCTCGTACCTCGCGCCAGATCTCCCGGAAGACGGGCTGCATGCGCGGGGTGAGGGAGTTGCCGCGTTGCGGGCGGTCGAGGGTGATGGTCGCGACGTGGTTGCGACGCAGGTAGCGCAGGCCCTCGAGCGGGCCGTCGAGATCGATGGGGTGCGACTCGCTCATGGACGGGCTCCTGCGGCCGGACGCGCGCCGAAGCCCGCGTCCGCGAGCAGCATCGCCCGGGACACGGCCGGACCGGGCGCCTGGGACGCCAGCTGCCGGATGCGGCGGGACACGTGGAAGACGGGGCCCTCGAGCGTGATGCCCACGGCCCCGAACACCTGGTGACACACGTACGCGGCAGCCAGGGCTGCCTCGCAGGCCGAAGCGTGGGCGGCCAGCGAGAAGCGGCGGGCATCCCGCGGCGGACCGGCGTCGAAGTGGAAGGCCGCGGCGCGCGCCAGGGTGGCGGCGGCCTCGAGGCGCATCGAGGCGTCTGCGAGCGGGTGCGCCACCGCCTGGAAGTCGCCGATCGGGCGACCGAACTGCTTCCGTACCGCCGCGTGACGGCTGGCGTCTTCGACGAGCCGCGCGCCCAGGGCGGCGAGCTGGGCGGCCTGCACCAGCCGGTGGAGGACGAGACCGGCCGGGCCTCGGGGCAGCGCCTCGCGCCGCAACAGCTCCACGCGACCCCAGGGCTCGCCGCCGAGGGTGGCCTCGCTCGTCGGCCTCGCCTTCGGCGTGCCGCGGAAGACCCGCTCGCCGTCGATCTCGAGGAAGACCTCCGCTTCGGGCGCCCACGGCAGCAGCGGCGTCGCGCCCGCGGCCACCAGCGCTTCGCCGGCGGCCACGCGTCCGCGCAGGGGCTCGTCGAGCACCCAGGTCGCGAGGAAGGTGGCCGCCACGGGACCGGGAAAGACCGCGCGACCCAGGGACTCCACGGCCGCCACCACCTCCAGCGCCCCGCCCCCGCCCTCGGGCGTCGCCACCCCCAGCACGCCCAGTGCCGCGAGATCGCGCCACAGGGCTCGCGGCAGGCTGCCCGTCGCCCCCTTCACCACGTCGTCGTCGCAGCGATCGGCGCAGAAGCCTGCTACCGCGTCTGCGATGGCCTGCTGGCCGTCGTCGAACGCGAGGTCGAGGCTCACGGGCGCGGCTCCGCGCCCCAGCGTGCGCGCGCCAGCGCCAGGCGATGACCGCCGAGCCCGCCGAGCTCGATGCGAAGGGCCCGCAGCCGCATGCTGAAGACGTGGAGATCGTGCTCCCGGGTGAAGCCGATGGCGCCGGAGAGCTGGTGGGTCTCCCAGAACACCCGTCCCGCGGCCTCGAGCGCGTGGCTGGCCGCCGTCGCCACGGCCTCCGCCGGCGCGTCGAGGAAGGCGGCCTCGCGCGCCAGCCAGCGGCTCGCCTCCACGGCGATCGCGCAGTCCGCCAGGCGGTGCTGCACGGCCTGGAACGAGCCGATCGCCCGGCCGAACTGCCGCCGCTGCTTGAGATACGCGACCGTCACGTCGAGCGCGGCGGCCATGGTTCCGGTGGCCTCCAGGGCGAGCGCGAGCCGCCACCAGCGTTCGAGCCGCGCCCCCGAGCCCGGGCCCAGCGCCTCGCCCCGGGTCGAGAGATCCGCCGGAGGGCGCCCCATCGGGTAGCCGAAGCTCGAGCGCACGGGCGCGCAGGCCCCCGGCTCGAGGACGACGAGCCGCGCTTCTTCCACTCCGGGATCGAGCACGAGCAGCGAGCCCGCGTGGCTCGCGAAGCGCACGGGGCCCGAGGGCTTTGCGAGGGCCAGGGCCACGGGACCGGGCGCGCCCGGCGCCACGGCGCGCGCGACCAGGGCCGACGCCCCGAACGCCACCACACCCGCCGCCTCGGCCACCGCCTCGCAGACGAGCGCTGCCTCCAGCGGCCCCGCCCCCTCGGCGTCGGCCACGTCGAGGAACCCCCCGGCCCGCAGCGCCGCCTCGAGCGCGTCGTCGTAGGCGTCCTTGGCGCCGAGCTCGATGGCGCGGGCCGGACCGGCGTGCTGCTCCAGCAGGCCGGCCACCGCCTCGGCGATCGCTTGCTGGTCCTCGTTGGGCTCGAAGTCCATGGCTCGAAGCCTCCGGGCTCAGTCGCGGGGCAGGCCGAGGAAGCGGCTCGCGATCAGGTTGAGCTGTACCTCGGTGGCGCCCACGGCCACGCCCGCCGTCATCGCCAGCCGGAAGTTCGCGTCGGCAAAGGAGCCGTACTCGAGAGCCTCCTCGCCCAGGATCTCCAGGGCCAGCTCCGCCACGGCGGCGTCCGCGCGGGTGCCTGCCACCCGCGCGATCTGCGTGTCCGCCGTGGGCGGGCGCCCCTTGGCGCGCCCGTCGATCACCCGGTAGGTGAGCACGCGCGCGGCCTCGCACACCGCCCTCGCCTCGGCGAGCCGCTCGGCCACCCGCGCGTCGGCGAGCCGCCCGCGCTCCCGCGCGATCTCCGCCAGGCGATCGAGGGTCCGCGCGGCGCGGGCGTAGCGCGCGGCACCGACGCGCTCGTACTGCAGCGCATACTCCACCACGGTCCAGCCCTCGCCTTCCGGCCCGAGCAGGCACGAAGCGGGCACGCTCGCGTTCGTGAAGAACACCTCGTGGAAGTAGCGGGCGCCCACCACCGAAGGAATCTCGCGCACCTCGATGCCCGGCGTGTCGACCGGACACAGGAGCACCGAGACGCCCTTGTGGCGGCTCGACTGGGGATCGGTGCGGACCAGCAGGAAGATGAACTCCGCGTTCTCCACGTAGGAGGTCCAGATCTTCGTGCCGTTCACCACGTAGGCGTCGTCCGTGCGGATCGCCAGGGTGCGGAGCGCGGCGAGGTCCGAGCCCGCTTCCGGCTCCGAGAAGCCCTGGCACCAGAGCACGTCGCCGCGGGAGATGCGCGGCAGGTGGATGGCCTTCTGCTCCTCGCTCCCGAACCGCATGATGGCCGGGCCGATCCAGTTCACGTTCATGTACTGGGCGCCCCGGGGCTCCCCGATGGCCCACATCTCCTCGCCCACGATCGCGTGGCGCCAGGGCGGCGCGTCGCGTCCCCCGTACGCCGCCGGCCAGTGCTGGGTGAGCCAGCCGCGATCGGCCATGGCGGCGCAGAACCCCTTCGAGAAGGCGGCCTGGGCGTCGCTCCCGGGACCGTGCTTGGAGATCTCGTCCCAGTCCGCGGGCAGCGTCTCGCGCAGGAAGGCGCGGATCTCCTCCCGGTGGCGGGCGTCCTCGGGCGACCAGTCGAACTCCAATCGGCTTGCTCCCTGGTGACCGGAAAGGGGTTCACGGACGGGGCACCGCACTCCACGTTAGCCAGCGGTCGTTGGACGGGCCATGCGCCCCGTCCGGCCGCTTTCGCGGGCTCCGATTCCTGTGGCATCGTGTTCCGACGGCGGAGTCGCGCCGATCGACGACGACGAGTGACAAACCCGGAGCCCGATGCCCTTCCCCGACTTCACCCCGACCGTTCCCGTGTTCGTGCGGACGCTGGCGGCGCGGCACGGCTCGAAGACCCTGATCGCCCTCGAAGCGGACCGCCTGTCGTACGCCGACGCCGATCGGCGGTCCGCGCGGCTGGCCCGGACGTTGCTCGCCCGGGGCGCCGGCAAGGGCACGCGGGTCGGCATCCTGATGCCGAACGGCCCGGACTGGGTGACGGCGTGGCTCGCGACCACCCGCATCGGGGCGATCGCGGTGCCCCTCAACACGTTCTTCCAGGCCCGCGAGCTCGGCTGGATCCTGCGTCACGCGGACGTCGACACGCTGCTCACGGTCTCGCACTTCCTGGGACACGACTACCTCGAGCGCCTCGAGACGGTGGCGCCCGGCCTGCGGCAGGCCGCGGGTGGGCCGCTGCGACTCCCCGAGCTGCCGTACCTGCGACGGGTCGCCGTATGGGGCGCGTGCGACCGCCCGTGGGCGTCGTCGGGTCCCGAGTGGATCGAGAGCGCGGGCGACGACCCGGGCCTGGACGACGACTTCCTGCGAGCCGTCGAGGACGCGGTCACGCCCGCCGACGCGATGATCGTCCTCTACAGCTCGGGCAGCACCGCCGACCCGAAGGGCGCCGTGCACACCCACGGCAGCGTGCTGCGCCACTCCTACAACCTCGTCTCGCACCGCGACGTGCACGAGGACGACGCGATCTGGTCGCCCATGCCCTTCTTCTGGGTGGGCGGCTTCGTCTTCTCCTTCCTCGGCGGCATGCACCGGGGGGCCACGATGGTGGCCGAGGCCGTCTTCGATCCCGAGCGCACCCTGCGCTTCCTCGAGCGCGAGCGGGTGACGATCGCCGCCGGCTGGCCGCACTTCGGCAAGGCGCTCGCCGACCACCCCACCCGCAAGGACCGCGACCTCTCCTCGCTGCGCGCGGGCAACCTGCCCGACATCCTGCCCGAGGAGGTCGCGCCGAAGGATCCCCAGCGGCGCAGCAACGCCCTGGGCATGACGGAGACCTGCGGGCCCCACACGAGCGGCCGGGACGGCGTCCTGCCCGACGACCTGCGCGGCTCCTTCGGACACCCCGGTCGCGGGCGTCGAGCATCGCGTGATCGATCCCGAGACCGGAGCCGTGCTGCCGCCGGGTGCGGAGGGAGAGATCTGCGTGCGCGGGTACAGCCTGATGCAGGGCCTGTACAAGGCGGAGCGCGAGCAGGTCTTTCTGCCCGACGGCTTCTACCACACGGGCGACGCCGGCCTCTTCGACGAGCGCGGCGTCCTCTACTTCCGGGGCGCGCCTCGGCGACATGATCAAGACCGGCGGCGCCAACGTCACCCCCAGCGAGGTCGAGGCGCTGCTGACGGGATTTCCCGAGGTGAAGGCCGCCTACGTGGTGGGTGTGCCCGACCCCGAGCGGGGCCAGTCGGTGGCAGCGAGCGTGCTGCTCGAGCCCGGGGCCCGCGCCGACCCCGACGAGCTGCGGGCGCGCTGCAAGGGGGAGATCGCGGCCTACAAGGTGCCGCGCCATCTCTTCATCGACGAGGACGGTGCCCTGCCCTTCACCGACAGCGGCAAGATCGACAAGCGCCGGCTGGAACGGCTGCTCGCAGACCGCATCGCCGGCTGATACCCTGCGGTCCCCCCCACCGCATCCGCATTCGTGCGTCGGGGCCCCCTGCCGGATCCTGGCACGGCGCCTCGGCGGGGAGTCAGCCATGAGCCGATTCGTGATTCGCGGCGGTCAGCGCCTCGGGGGCGAGATCACCGCCAGCGGCAACAAGAACGCGGTGCTGCCCATGCTCGCCGCCTGCCTGCTGACCGAAGACGAGGTGGTGCTCGAGAACGTGCCCGCCATCCGGGACGTGGACGCCATGCTCGACATCCTGGCCTACCTCGGCGCGGAGATCGCGCGCGACGGCGGAACCGTGCGGGTGCGGGCCGCAGAGATCCACGAGAGCGACATCCCCCGAGAGCTCGGCGAGAAGATCCGCACGTCGATCCTGATGGTGGGCCCCCTGCTGTCGCGCACCGGGCGCGTGCGGGTGAGCGCACCGGGCGGCGACATGATCGGTCGCCGCCGCCTCGACGCGCACTTCTACGGACTGCAGGGTCTCGGCGTGGAGATCGACGTCGACGATCTCGAGTTCCGCCAGAGCGGACGCCTCGAGGGCGCGGTGCTCTTCTTCGACGAGGCGAGCGTCACGGCGACGGAGCACATCCTGAGCGTCGCGTGCCTAGCGGAGGGCACCACCACCCTGCGCAACGCCGCCAGCGAGCCCCACGTCCAGGACCTGGTGCGCATGCTGTCGAGCATGGGGGCGAAGATCGAGGGCGTCGGCACCAACACCCTCACCATCACCGGAGTGGATCGGTTGCACGGCACCCGGCACCGCGTGGTGTCCGACCACATCGAGGTGGGCAGCTACCTGGCCATCGCCGCAGCCACGGGCGGCGGCCTGACGGTGAACGACACGGTGCGGGGCCACTACTGGATGATCCACCGGGTCTTCGAGCGCTTCGGGCTGGAGCTGCAGCTGGAGGCGAGCCGGGTGGTGCTGCCGCCGGGCCAGGCCCCGCGCATCCGACCCGATGTGGGCGGAGCACGCCCCGCATCGACGACGGCCCGTGGCCGCAGTTTCCCTCGGACATGATGAGCCCGCTGATCGTGCTCGCGACCCAGAGCGAGGGAACCGTGCTCTTCTTCGAGAAGATGTTCGAGAGTCGCATGTACTTCGTCGACCCGCTGAGCCAGATGGGCGCCAACATCATCGTCTGCGACCCGCACCGGGTGCTGGTGACCGGACCGTCGCGGCTGCGGGGACAAACGGTGCGCAGCCCGGACATCCGGGCCGGCATGGCCCTGCTGATGGCAGCCCTGTGCGCCGAGGGCCAGCCGAGCATCGTCCAGAACGCGGACATCATCGATCGCGGGTACGAGCGGGTGGAGGAGAAGCTGCAGTCCCTGGGCGCGGACATCACCCGGGAAGACGACCCGCGCTGAGGGGCCGCGGGGGGCCAGGACGAGGTTCGGGAGCCGGCAGGCCGCGCGCAGCTTCGGGTGCTCCGCGCCTGTCAAGCCCGGACAGAGGCTTTCCGATAAGCCAGACCATGTCGAACTCCAAGCCTGCCGCGAGCGACCGGCGCAGCAGCGGACGCATCCAGACACGCTTCGAGCTGCTCTACTCGGCCGGCCGCAACGAGGGCACGGGCACCCTCGCCGACATCTCCTACTCCGGGGCGATGATCGAGGGGGCGCCCCTCAAGCCCGAGCTCGGCAAGCAGCTGCGCCTCTACGTCTTCGTGCAGCCCGTGGCGCCCTTCGAGGTGGTGGGAACCGTCGTGCGCCACACCGACACGGGCTTCGCAATCTCGTACCCGACCCTCAGCGAGGAAGTGCGCCGGCTGGTGGACGACGCCGCGGCCATCGTGTCCGTCCCCGAATCCCGTCGCTGAGACCGGCCGCCGGCCGCGCCGCCACGAGCCGACCCGCAGCATCGACCCGGCCTTCACCGCAGACCGAGACGCGCCATGCGGCCGCGCAGAGCCCCGCGGCTGATCCCCAGGCTGCGCGCCGCGGCCGAGACGTTCCACCGGTGCGCGTCCAGCACCCGCTCGAGCTCGGCCCGTTCGCGCCGCTCGAAGACGGCGCGTGAGCCCGCCACCGGCTCGCGCGCGGGACGCCGGGCAAGCATCCGATCGAGGTCTTCGGCGCGCCACGGGCCGTGGGGCCGCAGCACGGAGAGCCGCTCGACCACGTTGCGCAGCTCGCGCACGTTGCCGGGCCAGGAATGGGCGGCCAGTCGCGCCCCGAAGCCGTCGGCGATCGCCGGTCGTCCTTCGCCGCGCTTGCGGTAGAGCCCCTCGACGAAGGCCCCCAGCAGCAGCGGCAGGTCCCCGGGCCGCTGCCGCAGGGGCGGCACCCGAAGCTCCACGACTTGCAGCCGGTAGTACAGGTCGGCTCGGAACCGGCCGGCCCGGATCTCGTCCTCGAGGTCGCGGTTGGTGGCCGCCACCACCCGCGCCCGGAGTGCCAGGGTCTCGCCGCCGCCCACGCGCTCGAACGCGCGGTCCTGCAACACCCGCAGCAGCTTCGCCTGCAGCTCCGGCTCGACGTCGGCGATCTCGTCGAGAAAGACCGTCCCCGCTCCCGCGCGCTCGAAGCGACCGATCCGACGGTCCGCCGCACCGGTGAAGGCGCCCCGTTCGTGGCCGAAGAGCTCGCTCTCGATCACGGTGGGCGAGAGGGCCGCGCAGTCCACGTGCACCAGCTCGCCGGGCTCACCGCCCTCGGGTACCCCGGAGAGATCGTGGACCAGACGCGCGACGAGCCCTTTGCCCGTGCCGGTCTCGCCCGTGACCAGCACCGTGGCCCGGGTGGCGGCCACGGCCCGCACGGCACGCCGCAGCTCGTCGATGGCCCGGCTCTCCCCCACCAGCGCGGCGGTGGCTCCGTGTCGCAGCGCCCGATGCGGGCCCACGTCCGGCCGGGTCGCCGCCAGGCGGTCGCGTCGCTCCATGCACGCCTCCTCCCGCGCGCGGGCTCGGCGCGGCTCGTGGTTCGGAGCGAGCATCCGACGCCGCGCGCCGGCGGTTCAACGCACGTGGGTGACCGCTTGCGTCTGCCGCGTCAGCCGCCGTCCCGGGACGCCTGGCGGCGGGGGCTGGTGTCGGAGCGTGCGGGGATCAGGCGCCGGATCGCCAGCAGTCGGGAATGTGATCGAGGCCGTACAGGGTCTTGCAGTTGCCGTGGAGCATCTTCCGTACCTCGTCCCGCGGCACGCCGCGGAAGACGCGCTCGATGGAGAGGCCCGACTCGGGCCAGTCGCTGCCGCTGTGCGGGTAGTCGGTGGACCACATGATGTGGTCGAGGTTCATGCGATGGCGCAGCTCGACGCCCACCGTGTCGACCATGAAGGTGGCCCAGAAGTTGCGGAAGAAGACCCGGCTCGGCATCTCGGTCATCTCCTTCACCGCGCCCGTGTACCAACGGTAACGCCGGAACATGTCGTCGCTCTGCTCGAGCAGGGTGGGGATCCAGCCGATGTTGGCCTCCACGAGCACGATCTTGAGGCCGGGGAAGCGCTCGAAGATGCCGGAGAAGAGCACGTCGCAGACGACGTCGAGGGTCTGTCCGCCGGCCTTCGTCCAGGCCGCTCGTCCGACGAAGGCCAGGGTCGTCCAGTTGCGGCCGGTCGAGCCGCCCGGCGGCCCGCCTCGCAGGAAGCTCCCGATGTGGATCGCGATGGGAGCCCCGCGCTCCTGCACGCTGGCCCAGAAGCGATCGTCTTCGGGCAGGGGATCCAGGCTGCCGTTGGGGAAGGAGGACAGGATGCCGCCCCGGTGGCCCCGCTCGAGCGCCCAGTCCAGCTCGGCCAGGGTGTCGTCCACGCCGGTGGTCGGCAGCACCGCCTGGCCGATCAGCCGTCCCCCCGAGCCCTCGCAGAACTCGAGCAGCCACTCGTTGTAGGCGCGGACGCACGCCAGCTGGAGCTCTCGCTCCTGGGAGTAGATGCGCGCGCCCTTGAGGGTGACGCTCGGGTAGAGGATCTGGGCATGAATGCCGTCGGCGTCCAGATCCGCGAGTCGCGCCTTGGTCTCGAAGCTCCCGGGCCGCATCGATTCGTAGGTGGCGCCCGAGGGCCGGAACTGGAAGTAGCTGAGCCCGGCGGTGGCGGTGAGGCCGACCGGCCACTTCTCCTTGCCGCCGTCGAAGATCCACAGGTCGCCGCCATCGCTGTGCGTGACCCGGGGCGCGCGATCGCGCCACTTGCTCGGCACCCGATCCACCCACAGGTCCGGCGGCTCGTTCACGTGGGCGTCGGCGTCGATGATCGGGTAGTCGATGCTGGCCACGTCGAAGAAGAGGTCGCTGGTTCGGGAATCGCTCACGACGAGTCCTCCGGCACGAAGAACGGCGCGCGCACGTGCGCTTCGTCCCCCGGGAACGAGAGATCACGGAACACGACATGCACCGGCATGTCGACGGCGAGTGCGTGGGGGTCGCAATCGACGACGTCGGTGACGATCCGGACGGCGGGATCCTCGGCCAGCGCCACGAGGCCCGTCACGTAGGGAACCTTGTCCGCGAAGGGAGCGAAGAGCGCGCGCTCGACGTAGGCCCACGAGAAGAGCGTCCCGCGCCCGCTCACCACCTCCCAGGGCATGGCGTCCCCGCCGCAGTGTGGACAGGCGTCCCGGGGGTACCAGACGTAGCGCCGGCAGCCGTCGCAGCGCGGAATCGCGAGATCGTCGCGGGCGGCAGCCTGCCAGAAGCCGGCCGTCGGCGGCCAGGCGATGTCGGGAAGCGCCGACTTCAAGGCGTCCTCCGCAGCACCAGGGTGCTCGCCATGTGGCCGGTGTAGCCGCCGTAGACGCCGATCTCGGCGCCGGGAACCTGACACGCGGCCTCGCCTCGCAGCTGCCGGACCACCTCCACCACGTGCGCGATGCCGAGCACGTAGGCGTGGGAGAGGAGCCCGCCGTGGGTGTTGTAGGGCAGCCCGCCGCCGTCCGGACCGCCGTCGTAGTGCAGGCGCGTGCCCTCCACGAAGGCTCCCCCCTCGCCCTTCTTGCAGAAGCCCATGTCCTCGATCTGCATCAACGCCACGATGGTGAACGGGTCGTAGAGGGTGAGGACGTCGACGTCCGCGGGCCTGATGCCGGCCATCTCGAACGCCCGGGGCGCGGAGAAGACCTGGGGCGTGGCGGTGAAGTCGCCCTGCTGGCTCCAGAAGACCCCGCTGCCGGAGACGCCCTCGCCCACGCCGGTGACCGTGACCGGAGGCCGGCGCAGGTCCCGGGCGTGCTCGGGGGTGGTCATCACGTAGGCGGCCCCGCCGTCCGAGATCAGGCAGCAGTCCTCCATGCGCAGCGGGTCCACCAGCATGGGCCGCGCCAGGTAGTCCTCGAGGCTCAGGGGCTTGTCGTGCATCACCGCCCCGGGGTGCCGGTTGGCGTGACGTCGGCACGCCACGGCGATGGCTCCCAGCTGCGCCGCCGTCGTCCCATACTCGTGCATGTGTCGCCGGGCGATCGTCGCGAAGTAGACGGGCTGGGGAAACCAGCCGAAGGGCAGCTCGAGGTTCGCCTTGAAGCGTTCCGCGGCGTGGAACTGGCCGGGATCGCCCACGCCCTGCCGGCGCTGGGTCGCCCAGGCGACGGAGAACGCGTTGACGATCACCCGCGCCTCGCCCGCCTCGAGCGCGCGTGCGGCGCGCACCGGCGCGGTGGCGGCCCACACCATGCCCCCGCCCTGGGTCGAGGTCCAGAGGCGACCGTCGAAGCCGCGCGCGCCGAAGTGGCTGCGGAACGCCTTCTCGTCGAGCTGGCCCGGCAGCCCGCCGCTCCACATGAGGCCGTCCACGTCCCGGGGCGTGAGCCCGGCGTCGTCGAGGGCCGCTTCGACGGCATCGATCGCGATGTCCACGGACTCGCGCCCGGACGCGGGCGTGTGCTTCGACTCGCCGACCCCGGCGATCGCCACCCGGCCCGAGACGTCGGGCAGCGGGTTCGAGTGGCCCCAGTCCGGCTCCGCGGCCGGCATCCCTATTCGAGCCCGCCCGGGTCGTCCCCTGCCGGGTGCACGACCCACGCCGAGACGCCCACGTGCTCGAGCAGGCGCTGGGCGGTGGTTCCGATCAACGCCCCCGCCAGCCGCGGCTTGGAGACGGCGCCCAGCACCACGAGATCGACCTGCCGGTCCTGGACGACGCGCGGCGCCTGTCGCGCCACCCAGTCCTCGCCCAGCAGCAGGTCCCACTTCTCTTCGCCCGCCGTCAGCCGTTGCAGCTCGGCCCGGGCCGACTCGCGCAACTTGCGGTGGTAGCGCTCGATCTCCTGGCGCGCCCGGGGCAGCCGGTGCAGGACGATGTCGTCCGGATAGTCGAGGCAGCGCAGCGCCACCAGCTCGGCCTGGTAGACGCGCCCCAGAACCCGCGCGGTCTCGACGACGCGAGCACTCACCGGCGTGCCGTCCACCAGCGCGAGCACCCGCCGCACGGCGTGCTGCGACGGATCGACGACCCAGACCGGGCAGCGTGCCTTCTTCAGGACGCGAATGGCGGTGCTGCCGTGCAGGACGCGATCGACCAGGGAGGTCTCGTCCCGCCGCGGGCTGATGGCGACCACGTCGGCGGACCAGTCGCGCGCCGCCCGCAACAGCTCGCGCCACGGCGATCCCTCGCGCAGCTCGTGGCTGCTCGAGACGCCCTGGCGCTCCGCTTCGCGGTCGAGGGCCAGCAGCGGGTCGT
The DNA here is from genome assembly GCA_963822965.1 of uncultured delta proteobacterium. Lineage (GTDB taxonomy): Bacteria > Myxococcota_A > UBA9160 > UBA9160 > UBA4427 > JAJDAN01. The sequence goes on along the minus strand of CAWGJT010000010.1, from coordinate 607,191 downwards.
CGAGCTCGTTGTGGACGATCTGCACGAGCTCGTCTTCGCTGTCGCGCAGGCGCTCGTCGATCCAGTCGACGACGTGGACGAAGCGGACCGCGGCGTCCACCTTCGCGGCCAGCTGCAGGACCTGCCGGGCCGTGTGCTCGTCCGCCGGGCACAGGGACACCCGCTCCTCGCCCTCGGCCAGGCGGCTCGAAACCCCACACAGGATGCGGCGCGGTACGGAGGACGGGTCCACTTCGGGAGGGTTAGCTCATCCGCGCGGCTCCGAAGGGGCCCCCGGGGCCGGAAGCGTCCGCCGTGAGGGGTCCCGCCACGGACGGTTCGGTTTCTGATACTCTGTCAAATCGAAGCCCCGGGGGCTCGTCCTCGGCGATCCCGAAGGCGCAAGCCTATGGAATTACTTCGAATTTCGACCCGAGGGCCCGACTCCCAGGAGATGCCATGAGCGAGACCCCGTCGAGCTTCGACCCCCGGACGGTGGAGGTGATGAGCCCGTTCGAGCGCTTCAACCGGGCCCAGGGGGCCGGCAGCATGCGCAACCCCTACCCGATCTTTGCCGAGCTTCGAAAGCAGGGGGGCGTGGCGGTCGTCAGCCCCGCGGCGATGATGGGCGGCGAGGTCGACGAGCACGTGAGCGCGGCCCTGCCGGACATCTACTCCGCCTGCCGCTTCGACAGCGTGTCCGAGGTGCTGCGGGACGGGCGCCGCTTCTCGTCGCGCGGCTACGAGATGATGATGGGCCCGGTCATGGGCCACACGATCCTCGAGATGGACGAGCCCGAGCACGGCCGCGTCCGCGGGCTGCTCGCCCAGGCCTTCACCCGCAAGGCGCTCGACCGCTGGGAGCACGAGCTCGTCCGTCCGGTGGTGAACGAGCTCGTGGACCGCTTCGCGGGGCGCGGGCGTGCCGACCTGATCCCCGAGCTCACGTTCGTGTTCCCGGTGTCGGTGATCGCCGGCATGATGGGGCTGCCCGAGGCCCGGCACGAGGAGTTCCACCGACTCGCCATCGAGCTCATCAGCGTGAACCTCGACCCCGAGCTCGGCCTGCGGGCCTCCCAGGGCCTCAAGCAGATGTTCGCCGAGTCTCTCGCCGAGCGCCGCAGCCAGCCCGGCAACGACCTCATCAGCGTGCTCGCCGAGGCCTCGGGCGGCGACGGCACCAAGCTCGACGACGACGGCATCTTCGCGTTCCTCCGGCTGCTGGCGCCCGCCGGCGCGGAGACCACCTATCGATCGTCGAGCAACCTGCTCTTCGGCCTGCTCTCCCACCCGGACCAGCTGGAGGCGGTGCGCCAGGATCGCGGCCTCGTCCCCCAGGCCATCGACGAGGGGCTGCGCTGGGAATGCCCGCTCACCGGCATCATGCGGACCTGTACCGAGGACACCGAGGTGGGCGGGGCCCGCATCCCGGAAGGACAGATGATCCACGTCAACCTGGGCTCGGCGAACCACGACGAGAGTCGCTGGAGCGAGCCCGAGTCCTTCGACATCTTCCGGCCCCAGAAGGCCCACGTGGCCTTCGCCTTCGGACCGCACCGCTGCCTGGGCATCCACCTGGCCCACATGGAGACGCGGGTGGTGCTGGAGACGCTCCTCGACCGGTTCCCGAAGCTGCGCCTCGACCCGGACGCCGAGGACATCCACGTGACCGGCATGGCCTTCCGCTCGCCCCTCGAGCTGCCGGTCCGCTTCGATTGAGGGAGGGCCGATGAGCGAGTACGCGATCGGCCTGGACCTCGGCGGCGGGAGCGTGCGCGCGCTCGTGCTCGATCTCGGCACCGGCGTCGCGACCTGCGCGGCGGAGCCGATCGCGTCGCAGCCGGCGCCCGGCACGAGCGGCCTCGGCTTCGACCTCGATCCGGCGGGCGTGGCCGACGCCCTCGCGTCGGCCACGCGAAGCGCGCTCGCCCGCAGCGGGGCCCGGACCGACGAGGTGCGCGGCGTCGCCTGCGCGAGCATGCGACTGGGGACCGTCGTCCTCGACGACACCGGCGCGGTCCTGCTCGCCGTTCCGAACCGGGACGCGCGGGCGGCAGGCCCGGGGCTGGTGCTGGCCGCGCAGCACGGCGAGGCGCTGCAGCAAACGACGGGCCACTGGCCCAGCCCCATCTACACCGCCGCTCGGCTGCGATGGATGCGCGAGAGCCAGCCCGCGGTCCTCGAGCGGGCCCGCCACGTCCTGAGTCTCGGCGACTGGATGGCCTTCCTGCTCTGCGGCGAGGCCGCGAGCGACCCCTCCCAGGCCGCGGAATCGCTGCTCTACGACGTGACGGCCGGATCCTGGTCGTGGCAATGGATCGACCGGCTGGAGATTCCGCGTCGTCTCCTTCCCGCGATCCACGCGTCCGGAAGCCGCCTGGGCGGGCTCACCCACGACGCCGCCGCGCGCTTCGGTCTCGCGCCGGGGACGCCGGTCTTCATCGGCGGGGCCGACACCCAGTGCGGGCTCCTCGGCGCAGGCGCCGTGACGCCCGGCGACGTCGGCATGGTCGTGGGCACGACGGCCCCCGTGCAGGTCGTGGTCGACCGCCCCGTGATCGACGCCCAGGCGCGGGTGTGGACCGGTCGACACGTCGTCGCGGATCGTTGGGTGATCGAGAGCAACGCCGGGCCGGTGGGTGACGCCCTCGACTGGATCGCGCGCGTGCTGTACCCCGACGCGCCGGCCGCACCGGGTGGAGCGGCGATGCTGCTCGGGGAAGCCGCCTCCTCCTCGCCCGGCGCCCGCGGCCTCCTGTCGAGCCTGGGCGTCGAGCTGATGAACGCGCGCGAGCCGCGCCTGCCGGTGGGCAACCTCACTCTCAGTCACATGACCACCCCCGGTGACCCGGCCCCGCGAAGCCACGTGGCGCGGGCCCTGGTCGAGGGCGTCGCGTGCGGCCTGCGGGCGAACCTCGAGCAGGCGCGCGCCATCGCGCACGCGAGCCCCTCGGCCGCGGGAACCGACGTGCGGCTGGCAGGCGGACTGTCCCGCAGCGCGTTGTTCGCCCAGGTGCTGGCGGACGTGCTGGGTGAGCCCGTGAGCGTGGCCCGGCCCGAGGCCACGGCCCTGGGCGCCGCCCTCTGCGCCGCCGCGGGCGCGCAGGATCGAGATCTCTCGGAGGTGGCCCTCGCCGGGTCGGCCGGCGCGCGACGCGTCGAGCCCGACCGCGCGGCCGTCGAGGCCGGCCAGGACCTGTACCGGCGCTGGAGCGAGCTGCGCACGGAGCGCCGCAACGCCGACGACAGCGCGGCGCGCATGGCGACCCCGTTCGCCCTGTCGGCCTGGTCTTCGGGCGCCGCCCGCGACGGCGAACGCTTCCGCCCGCGCATCCTGGTCACGTCGGACTGCGACGAGCGATCGCTGTCCGCGCTCGCGCGCCTGGGCGAGGTCGAGCACGCGAGCTACCGCGACGCACGACGCATGCTGACGGGGCCGAGCCTCGTGAAGGCGCTGCAGGGGGTGAACGTCTTCGTCACCGAGATCGACCTCGTGGACGCCGCAGCCCTCGAGCAGCTACCCGAGCTGCGCGTGATAGTGTCCTGCCGCGGCGACGCCGTGAACGTCGACGCGGACGCGTGTACGGCCTTCGGAATCCCCATGCTGCGCACGCCCGGACGCAACGCGGACGCCGTGGCCGACCTCACCCTCGCCTTCCTGCTGATGCTGGCGCGCAAGCTGCCCGAGGCAACGGCGTTCCTGCACGAGCCGGGCATCGCGGCGGGCGACATGGGGCGTATGGGCCAGGCCTTCGGACGCTTCCGGGGCCGCGAGCTGTGGCACAAGACCGTGGGGCTGGTGGGGTTCGGCGCCGTGGGCGCCAAGGTCGCGGCCCGCCTGCGACCGTTCGGCACCCGGGTGCTGGTGACCGATCCCTACGTGTCCCCGGAGCGAGCGGCCGCCGCGGGCGTGGGAGCGGTGCCCCTCGTGACGCTCTTGCGGGAGAGCGACTTCGTGAGCCTGCACGCCGCGGTGACGCCCGAGACCACGGGGCTGCTGGGCGCCGCCGAGCTCGACTGCATGAAGCCCGGCGCGTGTCTCGTGAATACGGCACGAGCCGCCCTGCTCGACGAGGACGCCCTCGTCGAGGCGCTGGCGGCGGGGCGCATCGCCGGCGCCGCCCTCGACACCTTCGCGGTCGAGCCGCCGGGCTCGGATCATCCGCTGCTGGCCCTGCCGAACGTGATCGCGACACCCCACGTGGGCGGCAACACCGCAGACGTGGCCGCCCACCAGGGCGAGATCGTGGTCGAAGAGCTGTCCGCCCTGGTGAGGGGCGAGAAGCCGCGCTTCACGGTGAACCCGGAGACACTCGCCGGCTTCGACTGGCACGGACCGCGCCCGACGCCCCCGCCCGATGAGCTGGCGCGCCTGAAGCAGGGACCGGCCCCCGCCGTGTCGGACCTCCAGAAGAAGCAGAAGCAGGATCGGAAGCCGAAGCCGAAACAGTCGAACGAGTCGAACGAGCCGAAGCAGAGCGCCTCGGTCGAGCCGACCGGCACCACGAGCGTGCCCCCCGACGCCCAGGCTCCGCCGAGTCCCGTCCTCCTGCCCGCGGCCACCCGCGAGGCGATGGCGCGGATCGCCGCAGACTTCGTCGAGGGCATCGTCGCCGACGAGGCCATGCGCGTCTTCTCCCGGGGTCGGGACGTGACCCTGCACTTCACCCTCGAGGACGCGGACTGCGGCTTCCACTTCCGACTCGCGGACGGCCGCGTGACGGGGTCTCTCGGCGCACCGCGCGAGAATGCCGACGTGAACCTGCGCATGCGCGCCGACGTGCTCGACGGCATGTTCACGGGCCGCGCGAATCCCATGGAGGCGGCCATGGAGGGCCGGCTCGCGTTCACCGGCGACGCCGCCAAGGCCATGACTCTGCAACACCTGCAGGACGACCTGCAACGCCTCTACCAGGCCGCGCGCGCCGCGGTGGGCTCCCCGGGCGACCTCGGCGCGTCCGCGGTCGCCCCCGGCGCACCGGCGGTGGCGGCGGGAGATCTGCGACAGGATCTCGTCGCCGTCGTGCGCGAGCTCTACGAAGCCCAGGTCATCACCGCGACCGGCGGCAACGTGAGCGCGCGCATTCCCGGAGAGGAGGCCCTCTGGATCACCCCGAGCCAGCTCTTCAAGGGCGACCTCCGGCCGGAGGTGCTGGTGCGCATCGACCTCGACGGACGGGCCCTGGACGTCGGCGCCCGCTCTCCGTCGAGCGAGTGGGACATGCACTGTGCGGTGTTGAAGGCCCGGCCGGAGGCGAAGGCGGTGATCCACGCCCACGCCCCCCACGCCACCATCCTGGCCAACAGCGGCCTGCCGTTCCTGCCCATCTCCACCGAGGCCGCGTTCTTCGGCGACATCCCCCGCGTCCCGTTCCTGATGCCCGGCACCCCGGCCCTGGCCGAGGCGGTGGCGACCGCGATGGGGACGGGCTGGGCCGTGCTGCTCGTCAACCACGGCATCGTCGTGGCGGGGCGCAGCCTGCGCCGGGCCGCCGACATGGTCGAGATCATCGAGCGCAGCGCCGAGGTCATCCTCGGCTGCTACGCGGTGGGCAAGCCGCCGCCCACCCTGCCCGAGGACGTGGTCGCGCAGCTTCGCGAGATGGGCGATCTGGTGGCGTGAGCCGGCAGACGTCGGCCGGCTCGCGGGCGCGGTGCGAGTGGGCGCTTCGGCGCCCTGCTACCCTCGGCGCATGGCCACGTCGTCTTCCGAGGCTCCGGCGACTGCGGCGAGCCCCGAGCCGGCCCCCCTGCCCTCGCGCATCGTCTTCTTCGACGGGGTCTGCGGGTTCTGCGACGGCGCGGTGCGCTGGCTGATCGCGCACGACCCGGAGGCCCGGCTGCGATTCGCACCGCTCCAGGGCGACACGGCGGCCCGGGTGCGCGCCCGCTTCCCGGAGCGGTTCCCGACGGACCTCGACACGTTCGTGTATCTACGTCCCGCGCCCGGCACGGGGGAGCCCGAGATCCTGCTGCGCTCGGCGGGGGTCTTCGCGCTCTTTGCCGAGATGGACCGGCCCTGGCGCTGGCTCGCCGTGCTGCGCGTGCTGCCCACGGCGCTCGCCGACCTCGCCTACCGCGCCTTTGCGGCGAGCCGCTATCGGCTCTTCGGACGCGTCGAGTACTGCCCCGTCCCGTCGCCCGACGAGCGCTCGCGACTGCTGCCCTGAAGCGGCTTCGGCGCCATCAGGCGCCGGGCGCGGCCTCCTCGAGCACCCGGGCGACGATCTCGTCCGGGTCGCTCGAGCCCGTCTCGTCCTGGATCTGGCGGCAGCGGTCGAGCAGGCGTCCCATCCCGGGGCCCGGGGGCACGCCGTGGGCCATCAGGTGGCGCCCCTTGACCACGGCCTCGTGCACGCCGGGCTCGTGCTCCACCGCGCGCGCCCGCTCGAGGAAGACGTCGCCGGCGGGGAACACGCCGCGCCGCGCGTCCTCGGTCGTCCGACCCAGGTGGTCGGCCCGCGCGACCGCGTACAGCAGATCGAGGTCGACACCGGCGTTCCGCAGCTTCCGGAGCAGCCGGCGATAGGCGCGCGCTCCCGCCACGGCGCCCGAGGGCTCCTGCCGCGTGAGCTGGGCCGGCGCCAGGTGGTGGAGCACCAACGCCGACACGCCGCGCACCAACGCGTGGGGAGCCCGCAGGCGCTCCAGCAGGGCGGTCGTCGCGGGAACGCCCGCCTCGCAGTGGCCGCGAGAGACGATGCGACCCTCGATCTCCTCGGTGGTCGCGGGCTTGCCGAGGTCATGGCAGAGGGCACCGAGCATCAGCAGCAGGTCGCGGGCGTCGTCCCCGACACCGCCCCGGCGCGAGGTCGCCGCGATGTCGACGACGAGCAGCGTGTGTACGAACACGTCGCCTTCCGGGTGCCAGCGGGGGTCCTGCGGGCAGCCCACCAGGGCCGCCAGCTCGGGAAGGAAGCGCAGCAGCTTCGTCTCCTCGAGCAGCGCGAAGCCCCGGGACGGCCGCGGCGCCAGCAGCAGCAGTCGGCGCAGCTCGCCGAAGATCCGCTCCGGAGCCACCCGGCCGAGATCCGTCGCCGCACACAGCGCCCGAAGCCCGGGGGAGACCTCCATCTCGAGTCGCGCGGCGAGCTGTGCCGTGCGCAGTCCGCGCAGGGGATCGGTTCCGAACCGCTCCGCGTCGGTCTCGTGCAGCATCCCGTCGGCGAGGTCGCGCCGGCCGCCGTGGGGGTCGAGCAGCTCGCCCGTGAGCGGGTCCCAGGCCATGGCGTTCACCCGCAGGTCGCGGCCCCGGGCGGCCTCGGCGAAGTCGAGCCGTGGATCGAAGCCCGGTGGGCTGCCGTCCTCGCCGGGCGCACCGGTGCGGGGTAGGCAGACGTCGATCGGGAGTCCGGGAACCAGGTAGACCGGGAAGGCCCGGCCCACGCGGCGCACGGCGCCGAAGCGGGCGAGCACCGCCTCGAGGGCCTCCGGTGCCAGCCCCTGCACCTCGAGATCGATGTCGGCGGAGACATCGCGGCGGCCGAGCAGCTGGTCGCGCACCCAGCCGCCCACCACCAGGGCGCGACCGCCGGCGCGCGCGCAGGCCCGGGCGATCTCGAGGATGGGGCTGTCGCCGGGAAGCCGCGGTGTCGGGCCGCCCGGCGGGATCAAAGCAGCTCGTCTTCGTCGACTTCCGCGAGACGGATCGGGTGCGGCGAGTGGTCGGGTCCCCCCTCCCAGCCCGGAACCTGCGCCGCCTGGGCGAGCCAGGACTCCGCCAACGAGCGGTCGAGCACGACCGCGTTGTTGTCGAAGCCCTCGACGACGCTCTCCCACAGATCGCGCCCGCCGTTCTCCCACCACTCGCTCGCGGGATTCTCGAAGTCGATGGCCAGCCGGACCATGTCCGCGCTCACGCTCTCACCTCCCGGGCTTCCGCGGGCGAGGCCGCCACTGCACCCGTACCAGATCGAGACGGCCTCGGGCGTCGAAGCGAACGCCCTCCGCCTCGAGCATCCGCTGCTGGACGGGCTCGCTGCCCGACTCCGACCGACGGCTGATCTCGCCCCGGGCGTTCACCACTCGCTGCCACGGCACGCCGTCGTCTGCCGAGAGCGCGTACAACGCGTAGCCCACCTGCCGCGCGCAGCCCGGAAGCCCTGCGAGCACCGCCACCTGCCCGTAGGTGGCGACCCGGCCGCGCGGGATCCGCCGCACCACCCGGTAGATGCGTGCGTAGCGATCCGACTCGGAACGCCGGGCCACGCTCAGCGGCCTTCCAGCCCGGCGTGCCGCAGCAACGCCTCGGGACTCGGCTCGCGCCCCCGGAAGCGCTGGAACACCTCCATGGGATGCACGCTGCCCCCGAGCGCCAGCACGGTCTCGCGATAGCGCCGTCCCGTCGCCGCCACGCCCGCCGCGTCGTCGAGCCCCACCTCTTCGAAGGCGCCGAAGGCATCTGCAGAGAGCACCTCCGCCCATTTGTAGCTGTAGTAGCCCGCCGCGTAGCCGCCCGCGAAGATGTGGGAGAAGCTGCACAGGAAGCGGTCCTCGGGCAGGGGTGGCAGGACCGTCGTCCGCGCGGCGACCCGCCGCTGCACGTCGAAGGCCGACTCGTCGCCCGCGGGATCGAAGTCGTCGTACAGGGCCAGATCGGTGAACGCGAAGTAGAGCTGCCGCAGCATGTCGCTGCCGGCTCGATAGGTGCGGGCCGCCTCGAGCTTCGCGAAGAGCTCGTCGGGGAGCGGCTCGCCGGTCTCCACGTGGGCGCTGATGCGTCGCACCGTGTCGCGGTCGTAGCACCAGTTCTCCATGAACTGGCTGGGAAGCTCCACGGCGTCCCACTCCACGTTGCGAATGCCCGAGGCGAGCCCCGTGTCCACCCGCGTCAGCATGTGCTGCAGGGCGTGGCCGAACTCGTGGAAGAGCGTCTCCACCTCGTGGAAGCTCATGCACGAGGGCCGGTCGTCCACGGGCGGCGACTGGTTGCAGACCACGTGGGCGACGGGCAGGCGGCACGCCTCGCCGGGAGCCGCCAGCAGCTTGCTGCGCACCACGCACTCGTCCATCCAGGCGCCGCCGTTCTTCTCGCCCGGGCGGCTGTAGGCGTCGAGGAAGAAGCTGGCGACCGGCTCGCCCTTCTCCCCGCGTACCGTGAAGTAACGCACGTCCGGGTTCCAGACGGGCGCCTGTCCGTCGGCCTCCTCGACCCGCACGCCGAAGAGCCGCGCCGCCAGGTCGAAGAGCCCGTCGAGGACCACCGGCAGGGGGAACCACGGACGCAGCTCCTCCTCGCTGTAGGCGAAGCGCTCCTCGCGCAGCCGCTCGGCCCAGAACGAGACGTCCCAGAGCGCCAGCGGCTCGGGCTGCGGAACCTCGGGATGCACCTTCGCGAAGGCCGCCAGCTCGTCCAGCTCCCGGCGGGCCGCCTCCCACGAGGCGTCCCGCAGCTGCTCGAGGAGGCGCCGGACGGATCCCACGTCGCCGGCCATCTTCGAGGACAGGCTCAGCTCCGCGTAGCTGCGATAGCCCAGGAGCTCGGCCATCTCGCGCCGCAGCGCCAGGATGCGGGCGATCAGCGGCGCATTGTCGAGGTCGCCCTCGCTTGCGCGGGTGACGTAGGCGCGGTAGAGCGCCTCGCGCAGGTCGCGGCGCCGGGCGTTCTCCATGAAGGGAACGAAGCTCGGCAGGTCCAGGGTGATGCGCCACGGGCCGGCCTCCGCGCTGGCGCCTTCCTCGTCGGCGGCCCGGGCGGACTGGGCCGCCAGGCGGCGGGCGCTATCCGGCAGGCCGGCCACCTCCGCCGGATCGCGCAGGGTGAGCGCGAAGGCCCGCGTGGCGTCCAGTACGTGGTTCGTGAAGCGCGTCGCAAGGGCGGCGAGCTCCCCCTGGATCGCGTTGAAGCGCTCGCGCTCCGCACCCCGAAGGCCCACGCCGGCGTGCCGCGCGTCGCGGATCAGATTGCGCACGATGCGCTGCTGCCAGGGCTCGAGCCGCGCGAAGCCCGGGCCGGCTTCCAGCGCTTCGAGGGCGGCGTAGAGCGCCGGGCTCTGGGCGACCCGCAGCCCGAAGGCGACGACCTCGCCCTGCACGGCCTCGTGGGCCTTTCGCAGGGGCTCGCTGTTGCGCACCCCCATCAGGTGGCGGACGGCGGACCACGGTCGTTCGAGGCCATCGCCGAGCCGTTCGAGGGGCGGGACGATGTCGTCCCAGCCGGGCTCGCGCACCGCCTCGAGGGACGCCTCCAGCCCCGAAAGCTCGCCCGCCAGCCCCGCGAGCAGCGAACGCACGGCGGGCTCCACGTGCTCCGGCCGGATGCGATCCCAGGCCGGAATGCCGCGGATGTCGAGCAGCGGATTCTCGGAAGCTTCCCCCATGACGGCCGCCGAGCTTACCGCAGCCCCGGCTCCAACGCGGTGGAACGTGCGAACGAGCCCCCGACCGCCACGACGAGGTTCAGCCCCAGACCGACGATGCCCACGTGGACACCTCCCAGGCGGGGAACGTCCGCCAGGGTGAGACCCGCGGCGAACACCGTCCCGACCACGAGGCCGGCGAGGGTGGACGACGCTTCCAGCCGCCGCCAGTGGATCGCCACCAGGAATGCCGGCACGCACTGGATGAGCAGCTCCATCTTCAGCTCGATGAGCCTCCAGAGGGTGACGTCGCGCTGCAGCGCCAGGGGAATCATCGCCAGCAGCAGGCCCGCGGCGATCCCCTTGCCGATGCGGGTCGTGCGATCCTCGTCGCCGGGCAGGCCCAGCAGGTCCTGCGCCACCAGCGCGCCCAGGGAGAGCAGGCACGAGTCGGCCGTGGACATGATCGCCGCCAGGGCACCGAGGAAGACGATGACCGCGCCCGCCGCGCTCCAGGCGCTGTGCTCGGCCCACTCGGCCAGCAGCGCCGGCATCACGGCGTCCGAGTCGATGCCACTCGCCGGGTCGATGCGGGCGATGGCGGCCACGCCGATCAGGGTGACGACGAACGTCGTCGCCAGGGGCATGAAGGTCATGGCCGCGAAGGAGCGCTTCAGGGCGCGCCCGCTCTCCGCGGCGTAGATGCGCTGGATCGCCTGGGGGTAGATGACGCTGGCCAGGCCGAGCAACGCGACGGTACTGAACCAGTTCGCGCAGGTGGCGGCGTCCGGCACCGCCACTGCCGTGGGCCGCGCCGCCGCGACCGAACGGGTGACGCCCCCGAGGCCGCCCGCCTCCGCCAGGATCCAACCCAGCAGGGTCGCGAGCCCGAGGAGCATCAGCACACCCTGCGCGGCGTCGGTCCAGGCCACGGCGCGCATCCCGCCGAGCGTCTCGTAGCCGAGGATCACCAGTGCGAGACCGATAACGCCCACCTCGAAGGAGACGGCGTCGCCCGTCACCTGGGAAGCCACGAGCCCCATGGCCTTGAGCTGGGCGAGCAGGAAGTTGGCGAGGGCGATGGTCATGAGAGCCCCCACGGCGACGACCAGCACGCGACCCGCCACGGAGTCCCGCCCGGCACCCGCGACGAAGCGCGCGCGCACCCAGTCGCCCGGCGTGACGAAGTCGCCGGCCACCGCGGCGGCGCGCAGGCGCGGTGCCAGCACGTGGAACACGACGATGATCGCCATCATGAAGCCGGTCGCCATGATGAACGAGAACCCGCTGCGGTAGGCGCGCCCCGGGTAGCCCAGCAGGGAGTTGCCACTGTACGCCGTGGCGTAGAGCGTGAGGAAGAGGACGAAGGTGCCGAGGTGACGGCCGGCCAGGAAGTGATCGCTCGGCGAGTCGTCTGCGCGCGCACGGCGGGCGACCTCGGCCACCCCGGCGAGGACGACCAGGTACACGCCGAGGGCGACGATCCCGAGCTGGCCGAAGCTCACGGCCCCGGCGCCTCGTCGCGCGGGGAGCGCCGGGCCGGCCCCTCCGCAGCGCCCCCGGGTTCCGGGTGCTCGTCCGGTATGTCCGTCAGCAGCCACGCCAGGCTGTTCAGCACGGCGACCGCCACGTAGCAGCCGAGGGCGACGGCCACCCAGTCCGGCAGGCCCAGCAGGAGCGAGACCGGCGCGCCGGTCTCCCGATACCAAGGCACCGACAGCACGTAGAGCGCTGCGATCCCGAGGAGCAGCCCGGTGCGGATGCGACCTCGCATCCCGGGGTTCTAGCAGGGCGCCGGAGAAGCCGCTCCCGTCGCGAGCCTTGCTAGAGTACGCGCGCCGGGACCGCCCCCCGTCCCCCGAGCCTCGCATCCCGCCGCTTTGCGGACGAGGAGGAGCCCGCGTCATGAGCGTCGCTGCACCCGCAGATCGCCCGCCGAGCGAGACCGGCCCCGCCCACGCCCACGACCCGACGGAGACCATGCCCCTGCCGCTGCTCGGGGTGCGCGGCGCCATCGGCGGCGTGCTGATGGGTCTCGCGAACCTCGTGCCGGGAATCAGCGGCGGGACCATGCTGCTGGCCGCCGGGGTGTATCCCGCCTTCATCCGCTCGATCGCCGAGGTGACGACCCTGCGCCTGCGCATCCGCTCCCTGCTGCTGCTGGGCGCGATCGCGGGCACCGCGGCCCTGGCCATCCTGCTTCTCGCCGGGCTGATGCGCAGCCTGGTCATCGAGCAGCGCTGGGTGATGTACAGCCTCTTCATCGGGCTGACCCTGGGCGGCGTACCGCTGGTCTGGCGCCTGGCACGGCCGGTGACGCCGGCGGTCTTCGTCGGCGCGGCGCTCGCGTTCGCGGGCATGGTCGTCATGCAGCTCGGCCTGGGCGGCGAGGCGGACGGCGCCGACGCGAGCACGTTCTTCCTGTTCGTGTCGGGGCTCGCGGGCGCCTCGGCGATGATCCTGCCGGGGGTGAGCGGCGGCTACCTGCTGCTGCTGCTGGGCCAGTACGAGGTCATCCTCGGCGCCGTCGACACCCTCAAGCAGGGGCTGCTGGGTGGGCCCGACTTCGGGCTCGTCCTGGAGTCGATGCACGTGGTGATCCCGGTGGGCATCGGCGTGGTGGCCGGCATCGTCGGCGTCTCGAACCTGCTGCGCTGGCTGCTCGGCCGCTTCGAGAAGGCCACCCTCGGCGCGCTGCTGGGTCTGCTCTTCGGTGCCGTCGTCGGGCTCTGGCCCTTCTCCCAGCCGATCCCCCCGCAGCCCGGCGACGTGATCCGCGGCGAGGTCGTCACTGCCGAGAGCGCGCCCCAGGTCAAGATCGAGCACTGGAAGCTGGTCCGCTTCGATCCGAGCACCGGCCAGGCCGCGGGCGCCCTCGCCCTGGTGGTCGCCGGCATCGCCACCACGGCCCTGGTGGCCCGGCTCGGCGGCGACGACGACGACGAGAGCGACGCCGCCGCCTGAGGAAGCGCGCTTCCCCGTCGATCCCCCGGCCTTCCCTTCCGGCGCGCGTCCCGCGGCCGGCGCAAGCCGGCAGGCGTCGCCCCAAGCCCGCACGGCGCGGAGCCAATTCCGGGCTCCGCCTGCGATCGCACGCTTCTTGCACCGCAGCACACCCGGCAACGCGACGAGGCCGGGAGACCTGCGCGTGAGCCGCGATTGGAAACAGCCATGAGCCGCGATTGGAAACAGCCATGAAAAAAGAGCCGCGGCTGGAAACAGCCATGAGCCAGGACTGGAGAAAGGGAGTGGGCTTCCTGATCGGGCTGTGGCTCGCCTTCCAGCTGCTGCTGCCCCTGGTCTCGCGCTGAGCCGGGTGCTCCGCCGGTTCAGGCTCCGGGCTCGCGCGCGCCGGCCCGCCGCTTCGGACCCACCCGCCGCCGCCCGCCCCGCCGCGGCTTGCCTTCGAGCAGCCTCTGGGCGTGCTCCCGCAGCGATCGGATCTCCTCGGGTCGCAGACGCCGCACCTCACCGCGCGCGAGGCCGCCGAGCCGCAGCGGCCCCATGCGGATCCGCACCAGGCGCTTCACGGGTCGCCCCAGGGTGAGCAGGCTGCGCCGGATCTGCCGGTTGCGCCCCTCCACCAGGGTGAGCGAGAAGGTCGTCGTGTTCGCGGTCGGGTCGAAGCGCACGCGCGCCACCCGGGCCGGCGCCGTGCGACCCTCCTCGAGCACCACGCCCCGTTCGAGGGCCCGCTGGGCGCGCGCGTCCAGCTCGCCGCGCACGGTGACCTCGTACTCGCGCTCGCTTCCCAGGGACGGGTGCAGCAGCGCGTGGGTCAGCGCCCCGTCGTTGGTGAGCAGCACGAGGCCGGTGCTCTCGTAGTCGAGACGCCCGACCGGGTGCAGCTGGGGGACCCCCTTCGGCAGCATCTGCAGCACCGTCGGGCGCTCCTGGGGATCGCGCACCGTGGTCACCACGCCGGCGGGCTTGTGGGCCATCCAGTAGGCGAGGGGCTCCCGGGCCAGGCGCTCGCCGTCCACCGCCACGACGTCGCTCGTCGGATCCGCCGAGTCGCCCAGGCCGGCCACGCGCCCGTTCACCGTGACCCGGCCCGCCCGCAGGATCTCCTCGGCCCCGCGGCGCGACCCGAGCCCGGCCGCCGCGAGCAGCTTCTGCAGCCGCACCGGACCGCCGCCAGCGAACGGGGACGCGGGCCGGGGGTCCGGCGCGTGCGCGCGGGGCTTCGCGGCCCGCTGGTGGTGGGGAGATCGACCGTGGGGCATGGGGACGCATGCTAGCCCTGATCCGTCATGCGGATCAGGGCACGACTCCCAATGCTGCCCCGGGCCGGTCCCGGGAGCGGCCTTCGGACCCCCGGATCCCTATCCGCCGAGGAGGGGATTCCGGATCAGGGACGGAATCACCGGCGTGATCTGGAACCGGAGCTGGAAGCGCTGGCCGAACAGATCCTCGCTGACGACCGAGTACTCGCCGCCGACCTTGATGTTGACCGGCAGCCGGCCCACGCGGATGGTCCTGCCCACGTAGAGCCCGACGGGCACGTTCCACTTGTTTCCCGACGGCGCCTTGTCGTTGTACGTGACCGTCGGATTGAACCCGATCTGCCAGGCCTCCGGCAGCTTGTAGTTGAAGAAGTACAGCAGGCTCAGCTGAGAGACGTTGGGCGTCGCGCCCTGGCCGGCCGATCCGATCTTCCAGAAGTAGTTCGGGAAGACGCCGAACGTCGCGTTCTCGGTCTTGTAACCCACCACCACCGCCGGGCCCATGGCCCACTGGTTCTGGCCCAGATGATTGGCCGTCGCGGAGGGAAGCTGGAAGATCGGTCCTCCACCGAGGATGAAGTGCCCGGCAATCCGGTCGGAAGGGGTCAGCAGGAAGGGCACCTGGATGTCCCCGATTCCGCCGTGGTGACTGAAGTCGTTGGGGCCCTTGGGACTGGGCTTGCTGAACACGAACGGAACGACCGGGCGTGTGATCATCCGCCACTGGTTCTCGCCCTGTCCAACCAGGGGGATGGGCATGACGGGTTGGAAGACCATCACGCCCCCGACCTCGGGATCGCCGGTGTTGAGGTCGCCGTCGAAGAACTGGGGCGCGTTGATGCTCGACGAGAGGACCCACAGGTCGCTGAGGGGATTGGCGAGCTTGTTGCCGACCGCGCCCAGGTCGTCGTCGGAGGCCGCCGATTGCGCCCGAGCGGCCGGAGGCGACTCGGCCCGAGCGGCCGGAGCGGCCGGAGCGGCCAGGGCGCAGCCGAACAGGCACATCCAGACCAGCCCGCCTCGCCGTGATCCGGAGCGTCGGCTCCGAGCCCCCATCGAGAAGTTCTTCCTCACCGTGCCGCTCCTCCCGTCGAAAACGCGCCGGGACCCGAAACGCACCGACGCCAAAGAACCCGGGTCGTGGTACCCCGTCAGCGCTCGGGATCGGGCTCCACGATCTCCGGGGGCTCCCAGTCGTCGAGGTTCGTCTCGGCCGCGGGAGCGTCCTCGGACTCCTCCTCGGCGCCGATGGCGGGCTCGCTGCCGTCCTCCCAATCGTCGTCCGGCGCGGCCTCGTCCGCGCGGGCGACCTCCTCGCCGCCGCTCGCCGCGTCGTCCGACTCCTCGGCGGCGTCGCCTTCGGCGGCGGCCACGCCGCGCTGGTCTGCCAGGTCCTTCAGCTCGCGCAGATTGGGCAGGGCCTTCAGCGAATCCAGCCCGAACACCTCGAGGAAGCGGCGCGTGGTGCCGTAGAGCATGGGCCGGCCGGGCACCTCGCGCTGGCCGGCGATGCGGACCAGACGGCGGTCGAGCAGTCCCTTGAGGACGGCGCCGGCGTCCACGCCGCGGATCTCCTCGATCTCCGCGCGGGTGGCGGGCTGCTTGTAGGCGACGATCGAGAGGGTGTCCAGGGCGGCGCGAGAGAGGCGCAGGGGTCGATGCTTCTGCAGCTGCTGTAGATAGCCCGAGAACTCGGCCCGGGTGCGGATCTGGTAGCCGCCCGCCACCTCCCACACCTCGAAGGAGCGGTCCTGCTCCTGGTACTGGGTGTTCAGCTCGTTCACGAGATCCTTGGCGTCCCCGGGCTTGCAGCCGGGCACGATCTCCGCGAGACGCGCCGCGGAGATGGGCTCCGGCGACGCCAGGATCAGGGCCTCGACGACTCTGCGCTGCTCGTTTCGATCCATGCTGCCCCTCACATCAGCTCGGAAATGCGTTCGCGCCAGGGCCGGGTGCCGTCCCGATCGCCCTCGCTGGTGTCGCCCAGGTCGCCCAGGTCGCGCTGGCGCAGGCGGATCGGACCTTCGGGCGCGCCGTCCTCACCGACGCCCTGGTAGATGTGGATGGCCCAGAGGCGCGCGAGCTCGAGGATCGCCAGGAAGGTGGCGATGATGAGCGGACGTCCCGGAAGCCCGCCGCCCTCGCTCTCGAAGATGTCGTTGAACTCCAGGGAGTCGGCGAGCTCGAGGCGCTCCATCACGAAGAGCATGCGGTCGCGCACGGAGACCGCCTCGGCCTCCACCTCGTGGGCCTCTCCGGTCGTGGCGTTCGCGAGCACGACCCGGAAGGCGTCGATCAGCTCGAAGAGGCCGACCTCGATCTCCCGATCGGCGTCGGACACGGGCTCGAGGCCCGCGGCGCGCGCCGCGTAGACGTCCCGACCGAGCAGACGGCGCTGCGAGAGGGCCTCGGCGACCTCCTTGTAGCGCTCGTACTCGAGGAGACGGGCGATCAGCTCGGCGCGCGGATCGACGCCTTCACCCTCCTCCTCCTCGCCCACCGTCGGCAGCAGCATGCGCGACTTGATGAGCGCGAGGGTGGCGGCCATCACGAGGTACTCGCCGGCGACGTCGAGATTGAGCTCGCGCATCAGGTGCAGGTACTGGAGGTACTGCGCGCTGATCTCGGCGATGGGGATCTCGGTGATCTCCACCTCGTTCTGGCGGATCAGGTGCAGGAGCAGGTCGAGGGGCCCCTCGAAGACGGGCAGCTTGACCGCATATCCCTCGCCCTCGGAGGCGAAGCCGTCGCCTTCGGAGGCGAATCCGTCACCCTCGGCGCGGTACGAGTCGATGTCCTGCAAGCTCATCGCGCGCTCCGCCCCGCCCGTCCGCAGGCGGCCGGGCACAGGAATCCATCGAGCTGACAAGGGGGGGACGGCAGCGGCCAGTATGGAAGATCGACCCCCGCGCTGCCACTCGCGCGCCCAGGAGCGCGACCCAAGACGAAGTCTCGAGTCGCGGTTCCGCCGCAAAGGGAGCCCGAGGGGCTCCCTCGGCTACGAGGAACGGCGCTTGCGCGGTCCCCGGGCCGCTCGCTGGGGCTGGCGGGAAACCTCCCGAGCCAGGGCCAGCGCCTCCTCCCGATTCGCGACGGCGCCGTCGAGAAACGCGCGCCGGATGTGGGCCAGGGCGAGCCCCACCGCCGGCCCCCCGATCCCGATGCCCGTGAGGTCGCTGCCGCTCACCGGCGGCCTGCGCGTGCGGTCCTCCGCGGCCCAGCGGACGATCCGGCGCCGGACGGACACGTTGGCGCACGCATACAGCGCATAGAGCGCCTCCTCGTCGATCGGCGCGAGCAGCGCGTCCACGGCCCCACGGCCGCGGGACGTCGACAACGGCTCGAGCAGGGGCAGCACCCGGGCGGGAAAGGCCGTCAGCCGCTCGACGAGCTCGCCGCGAACCGAGAGGCGCTCGAGGGTCGCTGCCCGGATCGCCCGCGACAGCGGAGAGAGCCAGACCGCGAGACCCGCCACCCAGCCCCGGATGCGCGGGCCGCGCCAGGGGGGCGACGCCAGTGCCCGCCCCAGCCGGCGGATGGGCGCCAACGACTCGCGCGCCAGCCCGAGCCCCGGCTCGAGCGCCGCCAGCACGTGCCACTCGTCGAGACAACGCAACGCGAGCGCGGGGTCGAGATCCCGGGCGGCGTCGTCGAACAGCTTCTCGAGCTCCCGGCGGAGGCGGTCTCCGCTGACGGCGCCGACGGCGCCGTCCCGCAGGCACGCGCGCAGCGCCGCCCGCGAGCCGCGCGACAGATGGAACCCGAGGCGGGGCGCCAGACGCGCCGCCCGCAGCGCCCGGGTGGGGTCGTCGTGGAAGGATCGGTCGTGCAGGATGCGCAACGCGCGCTTCGCCAGATCGTCGTAGCCGCCGACGGGATCGACCAGAGGGAAGGCGTCGTCGCGCGGGGTCAAGGTCAGCGCCAGCGCGTTCACCGAGAAGTCGCGCCGCCGGAGGTCCGCTTCCAGGGACCCGGGCTCCACCCGGGGCAGCGCTCCCGGCCGCACGTAGCGCTCGCGACGCGCGGTGGCGAGGTCGGCGCTCGCCTCGCCGTGGGAGACCCGGACCGTGCCGAAGCGATCGTACACCTCGACCCGGGCATCCCGCGGCGCGGCGGCGCGCGCCAGCTCCTCGGCGCCGAAGGACGCGCGCGGCTCCACCACCAGGTCGACGTCGCGGATGGGACGCTCGAGGAGCAGATCGCGAACGGGACCGCCCACGAGGTGGATCGCGACCCGTTCCCGCCGCGCGCGCGCGACGAGCGCCTCCACCAGCCGCAGGCTCTCGGGCGGCAGGGCCCCCAGCACGTGATCCCGCGCGAGCCTCAACGGCCGCCCTCACGGTGGCGCCGCGAGAGCTCCTCCCGGGCGTGCTCCGTCACCGCCCACCGCCCGGGGATCGGGCGCCGCCCCGCCGACGGCCTCCCCCGCGCGGATGACGCGCCTCCACGGTCTCCCGCAGCCGCGAACGGCTGACGTGGGTGTAGACCTGGGTGGTGGAGAGGTCGGCGTGTCCCAGCATGGCCTGGATGGAGCGCAGGTCGGCCCCGCCGTCGAGCAGGTCCGTCGCGAACGCGTGCCGCAGGACGTGGGGCGAGACGCGCTCCGCCGGGATGCCGGCGCGGACCGCCAGCTTCCGGAGCAGCGCGAAGAAGTTCTGCCGCGTCATCGGGCGGCCGCGGCGGGTCAGGAAGAGCGCGTGGGTCTCGTCCGTGCGCTGGCCCAGGAGCGTGTCCCGGGCTTCGCTCAGGTAGCGATCGACCGCCGCCAGAGCCGTCTCGCCCAGGGGTACGACGCGCTCCTTGCCGCCCTTGCCGGTCACCCGCAGCAGGCCGGCGCGCGCGTCCAGCCCGGAGAGCGGCAGGCCCACCAGCTCGCTCACCCGCAGCCCCGCCCCGTACAGCACCTCGAGCATGGCGCGGTCCCGCAGACCCAGGGGCGTCCCGGGATCAGCCGCCGACAGCAGAGCGTCGGTCTCTTCGGGCCGGACAGTGCGCGGCAGTGGCGGGCGCACGGTGGGGCTCTCGATCCCGAGCAGCGGGTCGCGGTCCAGCAACTTCTCGGTCGTCGCGTACAGCAGCATGCGACGCACCGCGACCAGGGCGCGGGTTCGGCTGCGGGCGCCCTGCCCCTGATGCTCGAGCTCGCGCACGAACGCCGAGACGTGCTCTCGCTGCAGATCCGCCAGGTGTGTCACCCCGAGCTCCGCCAGGAAGCCCGCGAAGCCGGCGAGATCTCGCGCGTAGGCCTCGATGGTGTTGCGCGCCAGGCCCCGCTCCACGCTCGCGTGACCCAGAAAGGCGTCGACCACGGCCGAGAGCTCGGCGTCCGGGTCAGGCACGTCGCCCCACCCCCGTGTCTCCGGAGCCGGCGCCTTCGACCCGCCCGGGCGCCACGCGCCCGGCCTCCCCGTCTTCCTGGGCCGCCTCGAAGAGCCTGGCGCGCAGGAGCTCGAGCTTCGCGGGATCGCGCACCTGCGAGCCGTCGTGGTCCTTGAGGTAGAAGGTGTCCGCGACCTGGTCCCGGATGGTGGCCGCCTTCGAGATGTAGATCTCGAAGCCCAGCTCGCCGATCGCCCGGGTCAGGTCGTAGAGCAGACCGATGCGGTCGTCCGCCGACACGTCCGCAATCGTGTAGAAGTCGGACTCGTCGTTCGAGACCTCGACCTCCGGCGGCTCCGACGAGGGCCGCGCCGCCGCCCCCGGCGGTCGCCGGCGGCTCCGCAGCCAGTCCTTCACCTCCGCCTCGCCCGCCAGCACGGCACGCAGGCGGTCCTCCAGCTCGCGCCACGTGAGCTGTCGCTCGTCGTGTCCTCCTTCCGGGGTGGAGATCCGGTAGATCTCCAGGGCCAGGCCGGAACGCGTGGTGTAGACATGGGAGCCCAGGATGTTGAGCCCACAGGTGGTCAGGGTGCCCGCCACCATGGAGTAGAGCCCGTGCACGTCCCGGGTGCACAGGATGAACTCGGTGAACTCGCCGCGCATGTCGCGGAACGCCGTGGTGAAGGGCCGACCGTCTCCGAAGCGCAGCGCCACCTGGGCGTGGCGCGCGATCTGTCGGGGCGTGTGCGAGACGAAGTAGCGCCGGGGCATGCCCTCGAAGAACGACTCGATCTTCGTCCGCCCGACGCCGAGCTCCTCGAGCTCCCGGGCCGCCGTCTCCCGGCGCACCTCGACCCGCGCCTCGATGAGCTCCATGGCGTCCGCCTTGTTGGTGCCTCCCGTCTCGAGGAACTCGGCGGTCCGCTCGAAGAGCTCGCGCAGTAGCTGCCCTTTCCAGGGCGTCCAGGCGTCCGGTGACGAGGCCCGGATGTCTGCGAAGGTCGCGAGGTAGAGATTGCGCAGGTTGGTGCGGTCGCCGCACACCTTCGCGAACTCGAGGATGATGCGCGGGTCCGAGAGGTCTCGTCGCTGCGCGAGATGCGACATCAGCAGGTGGTGCTCGACCAGGAAGAGGATCCGCTCCTGGCGCTCCTCGGCCAGAGCCAGGCGCGCGATGCACGGGCGCGACCGCGCGACGCCCTTCTGAGAGTGGCCTCCGCCGAAGCCCTTGCCGATGTCGTGCAGCAGGCAGCCCAGGAAGAGCACCGGGCGATCGTCGATGCCCCGCATCAGCTCGGTCAGCTCGGGCAACGCGACCTGGTACTTGCCGCCCCACAAGCGACGCAGCTCCTCCACGAGGAAGATCGAGTGCACGTCCACGGTGTAGGTGTGGTAGATGACGTGCTGCCAGCGGTTGACGATGTGCTCCCACTCGGGAAGATAGGCGGCCAGCAGCCCCACCTCGTTCATCGCCATCAGGCTGCGCATCACGCGC
The DNA here is from genome assembly GCA_963822965.1 of uncultured delta proteobacterium. Taxonomy (GTDB): domain Bacteria; phylum Myxococcota_A; class UBA9160; order UBA9160; family UBA4427; genus JAJDAN01. Next base: position 585,874 of record CAWGJT010000010.1, on the reverse strand, counting down.
CGCTCGGCGTCGAGGATGGCCATGAACACCGCAGCCGCCTCGGGCGCGTTGCGCACGCGATCGTCGACGAGGTCCAGGTTCTCGCGCACCAGACGCCGAGCCATGCGCGAGAGGGCGACGTCTTCCTGCTGGGCCACGCGGAAGGCCCGCAGCAGCTGGATCGGATCCTCCCGCAGCAGCGACGCGTGGGGGATCTCGAGCTGACCGCCGGCCACCCGGAAGCCGTGGGCGACCTCGCGCACCTGGCGCCGGCGCGAGGCGCCGCTGGCCCGGGCGGCGCACTGCTCGATCACGAGCTCGGACGAGTTCTGGATCACCCGGGCGTGGCGGTAGTAGTCGCGCATGAAGCGTTCCACCGGCAGCTCGGCGGAATCGGGGTCGGGGCTGCCGTAGCCCAGGGCCTCGGCGATGCGCTCCTGCAGCTCGAAGCTCATCTGGTCGCTGCAACGCTTCACCTCGAGGTGCAGCTCGTTGCGGACCCGCCACAGGAAGTCGAGGGCGGCGCGGTAGTCGCCCATCTCCGACTCCGTGAGCAGGCCGAAGTGCAGGAAGTCGTCGAGGTCACGCACCGACGGCTGCGCGCCGCGCGCCGCCCAGTAGGCCGTGTGGTAGTCGCGCAGCCCGCCCGCGCCCTGCTTCAGGTTCGGCTGCAGCAGGAAGAGGCTCTCGCCGTACTCGGCGTGGCGCTGTCGCAGGGATTCGGACTGCTCGGCGATGAAGGCCCCCACGTCCGGCAGCAGCTCGCCGCGGATCGTGTCCGCGAAGTCGTGGAAGAACTCGCCGTCGCCGCACAGGAAGCGCGCGGTGAGCACGGCCGTCCGGACGGTGACGTCCTCGAGACCGAGCCGTACGGTCTCGTCGATGGTGCGGGTCGCGCAGCCGACGGTGAGCCCGGCGTCCCACAGCCAGTACTGCAGGCGCTCGGCGATGTGCGCCACGTACGGCGTGAGCTCCTCCCGGTAGAGAACCAGGAGATCCACGTCCGAGTGGATCGACATCTCGCGCCGGGCGTAGCCCCCGACCGCCACGACGCACAGATCGGACTCCACCGGGTGGCCTGCGGCGATCCAGCGCTCCTCGGCCAGCACGAAGAGCCGCCGGATCAAGCGGTCCATGCCGTCCGAGTTCGCCTCGTTCACCACGCGACCGGAGCCCGACTCGCGGTGCAGTCGCGTCAGGTACTCGCGCAGCACGCCCAGGTAGCGGCGCACGAGGGGCGCGACCTGCGCGTCGAGATCCTGCTCCCCCTCGAGCTCCGCCAGGAAGGCATCGATGGCGGGCGCGCTCGTCACCGGGTCGCTTCGCTTCCCGGTTCGCGCCCGGCGAGGTTCATGGTGCCGTCGCGGTAGCGGTTCACGCCGTTGGCGATGTGTCGCGCCGTCTCCTCGAGATAGTTCGACTTGCGCAGCAGCGAGACATCGTGGGGGTTCGTGACGAAGCCGGACTCGACCAGGATCGAGGGGATGCTGGAGAGGAAGAGCACGTAGAACGGCCCCTTCTTGACCCCGAGATCGCCGACCCCGTGGTACTGCTTGCCGAGCCCGGTGAGCAGCTCCCTGTGGACGGCGCCCGCGAGGCGGTGGGAGTCCGTCGAGAGCTCCTGGACGCGCAGCTTCGCGAGGGTGCGCTGGAGCGAATCCATCTGGGAACGGGGCACGCCGTTCTCCCGCGACGCGACGTCGAGGGCGTGCCGCTCGTGGTTCTCGTCGAGGTAGTAGATCTCGATGCCCTTGGCGGCCTTGCGGCGCGAGGCGTTCGCGTGGATCGAGATGAACAGGTCCGCGTGGGCCGTCTCCGCGATGACGGTGCGTTGCTCCAGATCGAGATAGCGGTCGTCCTCGCGGGTCAGGACGACGTCGAAGCCCTGCCGGCGCAGATCGGCGGCGAGCAGCTTCGAGAGCCGCAGGTTCACGTCCTTCTCGCGAATGCCCCCGAGCCCGGTCGCGCCGGGGTCCTTGCCGCCGTGGCCGGCGTCGACCACGACCGTCTGCACCGGCCGCAGGTTCGCGGGCAGGCGCACGGAATCCGGATCGCGCACGCCCTCGGGCCGCGGCCACGAAAGGGTCTCGGGATGGGCGCGCGACCCGTAGACGTCCACCACCACCCGATCCGGCGACTGCAGCACCAGCAGGCGATGCCGCTCGTAGCGCTCGAGGTCGATCACCAGGCGCGATCGGGTGAGCGTGTTCTGTCCGAGCCGGAGCCGCCGCAGCAGGCCGTCTCCCACCGGGATGCCGTCGGCGTAGCGACGTCCGACCCAGATGCCCTCGAGATCGACGTAGAGCCGGTCGGGACGGTGGCTCCGCGGGTCCGCGGGCAGCCGCACCACCTGAGCGTCGACGCCCCGGGAGAGCTCCACCACCACGCGCGTGTAGTCGGGGTGGGACCAGGTCCGCACGTCCGCGACGTCGCCCAGCCCCTTCGGCCGGTCGACGCCCACGAGCAACGGCAGCAGGCCGACGAGCAGCAGCGCCGGGACGGTGGCGGCGGGTCGCGTCCTCACTCGTCCCCTTCCCCGCCCGCCGCCCGCACCCGCGCGGCGAGATCCCGAAGCAGCAGCAATGCGTCGATGGGCGCGGTGCGCTCGGCGTCGAAGGCCCGCAGGGCCGACAGCACCTCGCGCTCCTCGGGAAGCGCGGCGACCGCCGCCTCCGCGGACCCGTCCAGCAGGCCCAGGGAGAGCTGCCCGCCGCCCGTATCCGCGAGATCGACGCCCGCCAGGCGGGGGAGCCCTTCCCGGGTGAGCTCGCTCTCCTCGAGGTTGTGGAGGATCTGCCGGGCGCGCTCGATCACGACCTGGGGCAGCCCGGCCAGACGGGCCACCTGGATGCCGTAGGAGCGGCTCGCGCCGCCCGAGACCAGCCGCCGCAGGAAGACCACCTCGTCCTTCCACTCGCGCGCCTCGAAGTGCGCGTTGCGCACGCGCTCCTTCGTGCGCGCGAGGTCGGTCAGCTCGTGGTAGTGGGTGGCGAACAGGGTGCGGGCGCCGAGACCGGGCGTGTCGTGCAGGTACTCGGCCACCGCCCAGGCGATGGACAGCCCGTCGAAGGTGCTGGTGCCGCGCCCGATCTCGTCGAGGATGATCAGACTGCGCCGGGAGGCCTGGGCGAGAATCTCCGCGGTTTCCCGCATCTCGACCATGAAGGTGGATTCGCCCCGGGCGAGTCGGTCGGAGGCGCCGACCCGGGTGAAGATGCGGTCGACGACGCCCACGCGGGCGGAATCCGCCGGCACGAAGCTGCCGGTCTGCGCGAGCAGGGCGATGAGCGCCACCTGCCGCAGGTAGGTGCTCTTGCCGGACATGTTGGGACCCGTCAGCAGCAGGATCTGGGATCCGGACGGGTCGAGGGCCGTGTCGTTCGGCACGAAGGCGTCGGCAGACGCTCGAGCGAGCACGTCCTCCACCACGGGGTGCCGTCCCGCGCGGATGTCGAGCGTCTCGCCCGTGTCCACCCGCGGTCGCACCCAGCGCCGCCGGCGCGCCACCTCGGCCAGAGACGCCAGCGCGTCGATCTCGGCCACCCGCTCGGCGGCGGCCCGAACGCGGGCGGCCGCGCCCACCACCTCTTGCCGCAGCGACTCGAAGATCTCGCGCTCGAGCTCGGCGGCGCGCTCGTTCGCGCCGATCACCCGGCCCTGCATCTCCGACAGCTCCTCGGTGGTGAAGCGCTCGACGTTCGCGAGGGTCTGCTTTCGCTCGTAGCGCTCGGGCACGCGCTCGAGCTGCGACTTCGTCACCTCGAGCGAGTATCCGTGCACCGGGTGATAGCGGACCTTCAGGCTCGGAATGCCCGTTCGCGCGCGCTCTTCGGCTTCCAGGCCCGCGATCCACTCGCGCCCCTTGCCGGCGCTCTCCCGGAGGGCGTCGAGCTCGGCCCGGAAGCCCGCGCGGATGTAGCCCGTCTCGTTCGCGCCGCGTGAGCCGCGCGCCACCACCGGCGGATCGTCGATGAGACCGTCCTCGAGGAGCTGCTGCAGCTCCGGCAGGGGCTGCGGAGGCTCCAGGGCGGACGGACGCGCGCCGCGGGTGCCCGTCTCCTCGCCGAGCAACGCACCGTCCGGATCCTCCGCGCCGGCCGCCAGCACCTGTGCCAGCCCGGGCAGGGCCTGCAACGAGGCGCGCAGGGTGCCGAGATCCCGGGGCACGGCGCCCGGCCGCATCGCCTTCGCGAGCAGGCGCTCGAGATCGCGCACCGCGCGAAGGCTCTCGCGCAGGCGCGCTCGCAGCCGGTCCCGGTCGGCCAGATGGGCCACCGCGTCCTGGCGCACCCGGATCGCCTCCGGGTCGAGCAGCGGGTAGCCGAGCCAGCGCGCGATCCGGCGGGCGCCGAGCGCGGTGGTGGTGGCGTCGATCTGCTCGACCAGCGTGCCGCGTCGCGAACGGTCGACGCCGTTCTCGAAGAGCTCGAGATGGGCGCGCGTCGCGGCGTCGAGCACCATGGTCTCGCCGAGCTCGTAGCGGCGCAGCCGGGGCAGCTGAGCCAACGCGAAGGGCTGGTTCTCCACCAGATACGAGAGCAGCGCCGCCGCCGCCCGGGCGTCTGCGCCATCGCTGGGGGGCGCGAAGCCGTCCGGCTGGACGGGAGCGTCGGCGGGCTCGAAGCGGCCGGCGTCCAGCCGCTCGACCGAGAGGCCGGGCAGCAGGTCCGCGAGACGCTTCACCAGGCTCTCGTCCGCCTCCGCGTCCAGCAGCACCTCGCGCGGCGCGATGCGTTCGAGCTCCTCCCAGACGAGCGCCGGCCAGGGCGCACCGGACTCCTCGGGAGCGCGCACGCGCGTCGCCCGGAAGTCGCCGGTGGTCGCGTCGAGGGCAGCGATGCCGATCTCCCCCCGGTGCGGCGGCGAGATCGCGACCAGCGCCACCTCGCGCGTGCCGTCGAGGCCTTCCGGGTCGCCCACCAGTCCGGGCGTCACCACCTCGACCACCTCGCGCTTCACGAGGCGCTTGCCGCCCGCGCTCCGCGGATCCTCCACCTGCTCGCAGACGGCCACCCGATGGCCGAGCTCCGCGAGGCGCTTGATGTAGCCGTCGGCGCTGTGCACCGGGAAGCCGCACATGGGCACGGCGTCCGGCTTGCCCTTGTCCCGGGTGGTGAGGGTCAGGTCGAGGAGCGGGGCGGCCTGCTCGGCGTCGTCCAGGAAGAGCTCGTAGAAGTCGCCCATCCGGTACAGGACGATGGCGTCGGGGTGCTGCGCCTTCACCTGCAGGAAGTGGCGCATCATCGGTGTGTCGCGGGCGGAAGTGCTCACCCGGTAGGCCCTTCCGCGTCCGGGTCGAGGGCGGCGAGCGGCGCCGGGGCGTCTGCCGCCGCGCGTCGGCCCGCGAGCTGCTCGAGCAGCTCGCCGTAGGCCTTGAGGGCGTCGGCGTCGCGGCCGACCTCGAGCAGCAGGCGCCCCAGGGCGACGCGCGCCTCGTCGTGCTGCGGCCGGTTGTCGAGCACGCGTCGCAGCTCGAGGACGGCCGGGTCGACCTCTCCCCGGACGGCGAGCGCCTGGGCCAGGGCGATGCGTGCGGCCGCGTCGTCGGGACGATCCGCGAGCAGGCCGCGCAGGAAGGTCTCGTAGTCCCGCGCGCGCCCGAGCGCCCCGAAGCCCGCCCGGATGCGCGGGTAGACGTCCGCGGCGCGGGGGCCGCCCCGGGACGCGACCTCGCGCCAGGCCGCCAGCGCCGCCTTGTTCTTGCCGCGCTCGGCCTCGAGGGTTCCCAGCAGGATGCGCGCGTCCGCGTTCTCCCCGTCCCGCCGCAGCGCCCGCTTCACCGCCTTGCGGGCCGCGTCGTGCCGGCCCTCCGCGTGCTCCGCCTCCGCCAGCCGCAGCCAGAGCCGCGACTCCCGCGCCGGGTCCCGCTGGCGCGTCACGCGTTCCAGGCGCCGCGCGGCCGCCAGCGCCCCGGCGTGGTCGCGCGCCTCGCCGAGCAGCTCGGTGAGCGCCGCGAGGGCGTCCCGGTTGCGCGGCTCGTGGGCGAGCACCTCCTGGTACGAAGCGATCGCTCGCTTGAGGAAGCCACCCTGCCGGAAGTCGGCAGCCAGCTCGGCGAGCACCGCGTTGCGGTCCGCGGGCTCGAGATCCCGGCGCAGGAGCAGGTTCTGGTGGATGCGGATGGCGCGCCCCACCTCGCCGCGCTGGCGGTAGAGGCGCGCCAGGGACCGGTACGGCTCCACGTCCTCCGAGTCCACGCGCACGGCCTCGCTGATGAGCGCTTCGGCGCGGTCGGTATCGCCCTCGAGCACCGCCAGCAGGGCCCGCCGGAACGTCGTCGCCAGCTCGCGGTCCTGCGACGCCGCCCGACCGCGGCGTTTCCCGGAGAAGCCGAGCCAGCGTCGCGCCGAGGCCATGCCTAGGAACCCGTCCCGCGAATGCGTTCCGGCGACCGGGCCCCGACGTCGACCTCGTCCGCGGCTCCCCCGTCCTCGGCGGGCGCCAGCGGAAGGTTCCGGAGCTGGTGCACCTCGGCCTCCAGATTGCGCAGCTGCTTTCGATAGCGCCGCAGGAGGAGACGGCTGCGGGTCGACGCGTAGAGGGTGTAGACCCCGACGCCCACCGCCCCCAACAGGAACGCGGTGCCGAGCGCCTGCCACAGGGGGAGACCCACGCGACCCACGAGGAAGTCGACCGTCACCTCGTCGCCGTTCGCGGTGACGAGGCGCCAGGCGAGGTACAGGAGCCCGGCGCCCACGCCCATGGGCACCAGCCGGCGAATCCAGACGATGCTCCGGCCGCTCCCGTTCCTCGCCACAGCCCCTCCGCGGGCGGAAGGATCCCCTCCCGAGCCCCCCTCTCGTACCGACCCACCGCCTTCCGGACCCGGGGCCCGGGCGGATGCCCGTCCTCGGCTCAGCGGTCGCTCACCCCGCTCGAGCCCGAGCCGTCCGGCGACTCATGCCGACACCGTCTCCTGCTCGTCCGCCTCGTCGTCGTCCACGTCCTTGCCCGAAGTCGGATCCGGCGAGCGGTCCACCATCTCCTTGAGCTCCTTGCCGACCTTGAAGAACGGTGTCCGCTTCGCGGAGATGTGCACGGGCTCACCGGTCTTCGGATTCCGACCTTCGCGAGCTTCCCGCACCTTGACCTGGAAGCTCCCGAAGCCGCGGATCTCGATGCGGTCGCCCTCCTTGAGGGCCTCGATCATCGAGTCGAAGATCGTGTTGACCACGACCTCCGTATCCTTCTTGGAGATGTGCGGCGTCCGGCGCGCGACGTCCTCGATGAGCCCGCTCTTCGTCATTCGGCCTGATCCTCCTCGCCCTTCGCGGCGAGCTTCTCCTTGAGGAGATCGCCGAGGGTCGTGGTCTGACTGGTCGACTGCTTCGCAGCGAGCTCCTTGAGCGCCGCCCGCTCCGCCTTGTCGTCCACGGCGCGGATGGAGAGGGAGATCTTCTGCTCCGAGGGCTCCACCTTCGTGACGAGGGCCGTCACCTCCTGCCCGGCCTCGAAGCGGTCCGAGGGCTTCTCGACCCGCTCCTTGGCCAGCTCGGAGCTGTAGACCAGGCCCTCGATCCCCTCTTCGAGGCGGACGAAGACGCCGAAGTCCGTGACGCTCGTGATCGGCCCGCTGATCTCCGTGCCGATCGCGTACTTCTTCTGGATGTCGTCCCAGGGATTGGGCTCGAGCTGCTTGATGCCCAGGGAGAACTTCTCGTTCTCCTTGTCGATCTTCAGCACGATCGCCTTGACGACGTCGCCCTTCTGGAACTTCTCGCTCGGGTGCTTGATCTGCTCCGTCCACGAGATGTCCGAGACGTGCACGAGCCCGTCGATGCCTTCCTCGAGACCGATGAAGACGCCGAAGTTCGTGATGTTGCGGACCGTCCCCTCGACGACCGAGTTCACCGGGTACTGCTCCTCGATGACCGTCCAGGGGTTCTCCTCGATCTGCTTCATGCCCAGCGAGATCTTCCGGGCGCGCTCGTCCACGTCGAGCACCACCGCCTCCACGGTGTCGCCCACCGAGACCACCTTGGACGGGTGCTTGATGCGCTTCGTCCAGGACATCTCGGAGACGTGCACCAGCCCCTCGATGCCGGGCTCCAGCTCGATGAACGCGCCGTAGTCCGTGAGCGAGACCACCTTGCCGTTCAGCCGCTGCCCGATCGGGTAGCGCATGGCCGCGTCGACCCACGGGTCGGGCTGGATCTGCTTGAGGCCGAGGGAGACGCGCTCGGAGTCCTGGTCGAACTTGAGCACCTTCACCTTGATCTCGTCGCCCACCTGGAACAGCTCGCTCGGGTGGTTGATCCGACCCCACGACATGTCGGTGATGTGCAGCAGGCCGTCGATGCCGCCGAGATCGATGAACGCACCGTAGTCGGTGAGGTTCTTGATCACGCCGTCGACGATCTGCCCCGTCTGCAGGTTCTCCAGCGTGGACTCGCGCAGGCGCCGGCGCTCGGTCTCGAGCAGGGCGCGCCGCGAGAGCACGATGTTGCCCCGGCGCTTGTTGAACTTGATGATCTTGAAGTTCGCCTTCTCGCCGATCAGGGCCTCGAGATTGCGCACCGGCCGCAGGTCCACCTGGGATCCCGGCAGGAAGGCCTTCACGCCGATGTCGACGGAGAGACCGCCCTTCACCCGCGAGATGATGGTGCCCTCGACGGCCTCGTCGTTCTCGTAGGCGTTGCTGATCTCGTCCCAGATCTTCAGGCGCTCGGCCTTCTCCTTGGACAGGACCACGCGGCCGTCCTGGTCCTCGGCGACCTCGACGAGGACGTCCACGGTGTCCCCGACCTTGACGGTCATCTCGCCGTCCTCGGTCATGAACTCCCAGGCCGGGACGAGGCCCTCGGACTTGAAGCCGATGTCGACCTGGACGAACTCGTCGTCGATGGAGAGGACGACGCCTCGGCTGACCTCGCCCTCCTTGATGGACGACGGGCCCTTGCTGAACAGCTCCGCGAAGGATTCCTCGTGGTGACCGCTCGCCTTGCTCGCTTGGTTGCCTGCTTCGGTGCTCGCTTCGGTGTGAGTGGTTTCGCTCATGAGTTTCGGTTGATGCTCCTGGTGGCCGCCGCTCTGGGGGCAGCCTGGATTTCCGGGTTTTCGCCCCCGGATCGGGCGCAGTCAGTGTCGTTCGGGCCGGGCCGCGCGGCCGGCGTGGGGCGGGCCCCAGTTTGCGCCGACACGGGATCGGATGCCAGCGAATTTGCAGGTGAAATCGAATCGAGGCGGCGGGAGGCGGCGGCCAGGAGGTCGTCGCGGGCCGCGATCGCGCTCTCGTCCCCTGCCTCGATCGCCCGGGCCAGCTCCTCCAGCGCCTCGGAGAACGCACGCAGAGGGCCCGCCAGGGCCTTGCGGTTGAGGCCCAGGATGTCGCCCCACAGCTCGGAGTCGCTGCGGGCAATGCGGACGAAGTCACGAAACCCCGAGCCCGCCAGCTCGCCCGCCGAGGGGGGCGCAGCGGCCAGGGCGCGGGCGTATGCGAAGGCAAGCACGTGGGGAAGGTGACTCACCCACGCCACCTCGGCGTCGTGCACCGCGGGCTCCCGTGAAACCACGGTGCCGCCCAGGGCGCGCCAGAACGCCGTCAGGCGCTCGACCCGCACGGGATCCACGCCCGCGGGCGGAGTCACCACGCAGCAGGCGTCCTCCAGCAGGTCGGCCCTCGCGTGCTCCACCCCCGTCTCGTGGCTGCCCGCCATGGGATGGGAGCCCACGTAGACCGCACCGGCGGGGAGCAGGCCGGGCAGCCGTTCGGCCAGCGGCGCCTTCACGCTGCCCACGTCGGTCACCAGCACGCCTCGGGCGAGGCCCGGCGCCGCCGCCTCCAGCACCGCGGCCATGCTGCTGACGGGCGTCGCCAGGACCACGAGATCGGCGTCGCGCACCGCCAGCGCGGCTCCCGCTTCGCCGTCGACGACGCTGTCGACGAAGCCCGCGGCGAGGGCACGCTCGAGCGGCGCCCGCCGCCGGCCGTACCCGACGACGTGCCCCGCGACCCCGCGCGTGCGGGCCGCGGCCGCCACGGAGCCGCCCAGCAGCCCCAGGCCGAGCACCGCCACCCGCGAGAAGAGAGGCTTCACCGCGCCCCCTCCGCGAGCTTGCGCATCGCCTTCACGAGTCGCTCGTTCTCCTCGGGGGTGCCGATGGTGATGCGAACGTGGTGATCCAGACCCGTGCCCGGCAGCGGCCGCACGATCACGCCCTCGCGCAGCAGCGCTTGATAGGTCTCGGCGCCGGTGGCGGCCGTTCGGCAGAGCATGAAGTTCGTGTCGGTCGGCCACACCTCGACGCCCAGCGCCTCGAGCTCGCGGGTGAGCATCTCCGCTCCCTGCCGGTTTCCCGCGAGGGTGCGCTCGACGTGCTCGACGTCGTCGAGCGCGGCCACCGCAGCGATCTCGGCCAGGCGGCTCACGTTGAAGGGATGCCGCGCGCGGTCGAGGATGCTGGCGAGCTCCGGGTCGCAGATTCCGTAGCCGATGCGCAGCCCCGCCAGGCCGTACAGCTTCGAGAAGCTGCGCACCGAGATCGTCCCGGGTCGGCGGCGCAGCCACGAGAGCGTGTCCGGGAAGTCGTCACGGCGGGCGAAGTCCCAGTACACCTCGTCGACCACCAGCACGAGGTCGTCCGGCAGCGAGGCGGCGAACGCGTCGAACGCCGCCGCGCCGAAGCTCGTCCCGGTCGGGTTGTTCGGGTTGCACAGGATCACCATCTTCGTGCGGGGCGTGACGGCGGCGGCCAGCGCGCGCAGGTCGTGCACCAGGTCGGCGTCGAGCGGAACCTGCACCGAGGTGGCCCCCATGCCCTTCACGACCACCGGATACATGGCGAACGACGGCCAGGCGTAGACGACCTCGTCGCCGGGGCCGAGGAAGCTCTTCGCGAGCAGCTCCAGCACCTCGTCGGCGCCGCAGCCGAAGACGAGCTGGGCCGGATCCACGGAGAAGCGCGCGGCCAGCTTCTGGCGCAGCGAGAAGCCCGCGCCGTCGGGGTAGCGGTGCATCTCGCAAAGGGCGGCGCGCATCGCCTCGATGGCCTTCGGGGACGGCCCGTAGGGATTCTCGTTGGAGGCGATCTTGATCGCGCCCGAGATGCCCAGCTCCCGCTCGAGGGCCTCCACCGGCTTGCCCGGCTGGTAGGGCTTGATCTCCAGGATGTGCGGCTTGACGATCTTCTCGAGCGCCATCACGCGCCCTCCTCGCCGGGCAGGGTGTCGGAGGCCGCGCGCGCCGCGGGCTTCCGCGCCGCGGAGGTCCGGGGAGTCGCCGACGCCCGGGGATACGAGCCCAGGATCTTGTGGGAGTGGGCGACACCGGCCGCCTCGCGCAGGGCCTTGGCGACGTTCGTGTCCTCCGCGTGTCCCTGCATGTCCACGAAGAACAGGTACTCCCAGGGCTTTCCCTTCATCGGGCGCGACTGGATGGAGTTCAGGTTCACGCCGTAGCGCGCGAACGGCTCGAGCAGGCGATACAGGGCCCCGCTCTGGTCCTTGCGCACGGTGAAGACCGCCGACGTGAGGTCGTCGCCGCTCGGCGCCGGCGATTCGCGGCCGATCACCAGGAAGCGGGTGGTGTTGCCCGGGCTGTCCTCGATCTCGCGCTCGATCACCTGGAGCCCGTACACGTCCGCGGCGACCTCGCTGGCGATGGCCGCGACGGCGCCGTCCTGGGCGGCGAGCTGCGCGGCCGCCGCGGTGCTGGCCGTCTCGACGATCTGCATGCCGGGCAGGTGGCGCTGGATCCAGAGGCGACACTGGCCGAGCGGCTGGGGGTGGGATGCGAGCTTCCGGATGTCCTCCACGCGACCCGAGGCCGAGAGAAGGCACTCGGTCACCTCGAGCATGAGCTCGCCGCAGATGGAGAGCTCCGACTCGACCAGCGCGTCGAAGGTCTCGGCCACCGCGCCCTCGGTGGTGTTCTCGACCGCCACCACGCCGTAGTGGGACTTCCCCTGCTGGGTGAGCGAGAACACCTCGCGCATGGAGGCGGCGGGCATGCGGTCGATCTGGGCGCCGAACTGCCGCGCCACGGCCTGGTGACTGAAGGTGCCCTCGGGCCCGAGGAACGCCACCCGTACGATCTCCTCCAGGGAGCGCGTCGCCGAGACGATCTCCCGGAACACGTGCCGGATGGCGGCGGTGGGGAAGGGTCCGGGGTTCTGCTCCTGCAAGCGCGCGATCAGGTCCCGCTCCCGACCGGCCACGTAGACCGGCGCCCGCCGGGTGCGCTTCTCCTCGCCGACCTGCTTGACCAGTCGCGCCCGCTCGTTGAGACGCTCGAGGATCTCCAGATCGACGCGGTCGATCGCCTCGCGCAGGCGCGCGAGCTCCGGCGATACGCCGGCATGCGAGCTGTCGCCGCCGGCTGTCTGCGGTCGACGTTCGTCGGCCATCCGCTCCTCGTCGATCCGACGCTCGTCGAGCGTCTGCACACGGGTCCCGTCCGAGACCATTCAGGGGAGTTCGGGGGGTCGATCCGACCGGTGGCAGAGTCGCTAACCCCCCGGAAAATCTCGCGCAAGATACCAAGGGGGCAAAGGCGTCGCAATCGGCCGGGGGCCCGATTCGTCTTGTGCGACAAGGGGTTATCACCACTTGGCCGCGAGCGGCGGCCCCCGGGGCCGAGGGCTCCCTCGGGATACGCCTAACTTGTCGAATTCATGAAGGTTTCCAGTCGTGGGGGTAAATCAAGCCGTTTGCGCGCAAGGTCGATACGGGAGGTGGACAGGAGTGCCTGCGATCCGATGCCCGACCCCACGCCCACACACGCGAGCGCCGACGCGAAGGACCCGCGCCGCCACAGCATCGCGGCGAAGATCATCTTCCTGGTCTTCCTGTGCACCTTCAGCACGGCCCTCGTGATCAGCTGGATCGCGATCCAGGCGACCCACGCGCAGCTGCGGGACCGCATCGATCGGGGCCTGCCGGCGGCCCTGGCGCGCACGGCGACCGCGCTGGCTCCGTGGCTCGAGAGCGGGCGCACGGAGATCGCCGCCATGGCGGCGGATCGCCTGACCCGCCACCAGCTCGGCTCGCTCACGCACTCGCGGGCCGGTCACCATCCCGCGGCGCGACGCATGCTGGAGGACTTCCTGGCGGGCGCCCTGCACTTCGACGCCGCGGCCGTGCTGTCTTCCCGCGGCGAATGGCTCGCGTCCAGCGAATCCTGGCCGGAGGACGCCCTGCCCCCCGCGCCGTGGCCCGTCACGGACGCTTCGCCGGGAACCTTCGCGATGCGGGTGCGGGAGCGAGGGGTCGCGATCGCTGCGGCTCCCCTCGCCGACGACGCCGGCGGCCCCTGGCTCGTGGCCCGCTTCAAACGGGACCGCATCCAGTCGATCCTCGCGAGCGAGAGTCGCGAGGGCATCGGGCCGCTGCTGCTGACCGACGGGGACGGCCTCGTGCTCGCGAGCATCGGGGAGGACCCGCTGCCCCCGGCGGCCGCGGAGCACGCCGTCGCCCAGCTTCGCGCGCGCTCGTCGGAGCGGGTGCAGGAGTACGCGAGCGAGAGCGGGGTGCACGTGCTCGGTGCCATCGCGCGGGTCTGCGGGCCTGCAGAGGCCCAGGCCCCGGAGATCGCGGCGCGCGACTGGGTGCTCGTCGTCGAAGCGCCGTTCACCCGGGCGTTCGCGCCGGTGCTCGACGTCGTGACGCGCATCTTCGTCACCGATCTCGTCATCATCGTCGTCTTCATCGCGTTCGCCTACCGCATCACCACCCGCATGCTCCGCCCGATCGAGGACCTCTCCGAGGGAGCGCGGCTGGCCTCCCGGGGAGACCTGGGCCAGGCGATCTCCGACCCGGGCACCCACGACGAGATCGGGCGCCTGACGCGGTCCTTCAACGAGATGATGGGCAAGCTGCGCGAGAGCCAGGCCGAGCTGCGGGACGCGAACCGCCAGCTCCTGAGCCAGAACGAGGAGCTGCAGCGCGCGAACGAGGTCCTCTCGCAGCTGTCGATCACCGACGGCCTCACGAAGCTCCACAACCACCGCTACTTCCAGGAGAGTCTCATCCGCGAGATCAAGCGGCAGGGGCGCACGGGCAAGCCCCTCTCGATGCTGCTCGTCGATCTCGACGACTTCAAGCAGCTCAACGACCGGCTCGGCCACGCGAGCGGCGACGAGCTGCTGATGCGCGTGGCCTCGATCCTGGACACGACGGTGCGCAAGAGCGACCTGCTCGCGCGCTACGGGGGCGAGGAGTTCGTGGTGCTGGCGACCGACACCGACATCGAGGGCGGAATCGCCCTGGCGGAGAAGATCCGGATGGCGGTCGAGCAGGCCCCGCACATCGTGAACGACAGCCTGCGGCCGGTGCGCATCACCGTCTCGGTCGGCGTGGCCCAGTTCGCGGGCAACCGACGGCTCTTCTTCGAGGCCGCGGACCGGGCCCTGTACAGCGCGAAGGACCAGGGCAAGAACTGCGTGGTCGCGGCCATGGTGGACAGCGAGCTCGACTGACCCCGGGCATCCTCGCCCTCCCGCGCCCCCGCCGCCGAGGCGAAGCCGCGCGGAGTGGTGCATCATGGTCCCATGACGCGCGTGGTGGGACTCACGGGTGGGATCGGCTCGGGCAAGAGCACGGTGGCGAGCATGCTCCGCGAGCTCGGCGCCGTCATCATCGACGCCGACCGCATCGTTCACGAGCTGCAGGCGCCGGGCATGCCGATGCTCGACGAGCTCGCCGCCGCGTTCGGCGAGGAGATCCTCGACGGCTCCGGCGCCCTGGACCGCAAGAGCCTGGCCGGCATCGTCTTCCGCGACCCCGAGGCCCGCCGCCGGCTCGGCCTGATCGTCCATCCCCAGGTGGGCCTGGAGATGCTGCGACAGGTGAGCGAGGCCCGGGAGGCGATGGCGCCCATGGCGGTGGCGGACATTCCGCTGCTCTTCGAGGGACGGCGCGAGGGACGGGACACCGCCGGCGCCCTGGGCGTGGAGGGGGTGATCCTGGCCTGGGTGCCGGTGGAGCTCCAGATCGAGCGGACCATGGATCGCGACGCCTGCACCCGGGAGGAGGCCCTGGCCCGGATCCGGGCCCAGGTGCCGATCGACGAGAAGCGGGCGCTGGCCGATCACCTGATCGACAACAGCGGCAGCTACGACGAGACCCTCCAGCAGGTGCGCGACCTCTGGAAGCAGCTGGTCGGCTGACCCGCCGGGCGGCCGAACGCGCGGGTCAGCGCAGGGCGGCCTTCATCTCGGCGACGAAGCGGCCCACGTCCGCCACCGCCTCGTCGGGGGAGGCCGCCGCCTCGATGCGGTCGACGATGGCGCTGCCCACCACCACGCCCTCCGCGCATCCCTCGCCGGGGGACGCCACCTCTCGCGCGTGCTCCGGACGCGAGATGCCGAAGCCCACGCACACCGGCAGCCGGGTGAACTCCTTCGCGAGCGCCACGCCCTCGCGAATGCCACCGCCGAGGGCGCCCCGGGCGCTGGTGACGCCCGTGAGCGACACGTAGTAGAGGAAGCCCCGGGTCCGCTCCGCCAGCAGCTTCATCCGCTCGCGGGTGGTGGTCGGGGCGGCGAGCAGGATTCCATCGATGCCCGCACGCTCGAGCGCATCGAAGAACGAAGCCCCCTCCTCGGGCGGCAGGTCCGGCACGATCACCCCGTCCACGCCCACCTCCCGGGCGGCGGCCGCGAAGCGCTCGGCACCCATGGCGTAGAAGGGGTTCGCATAGCCCATCAGCACGAGGGGCACGTCCACCCGGTCGCGCAGGCCCCGCACGAGGTCGAGAATGCGGCGCAGGCTGGCCCCGGCCCGAAGCCCCCGTTCGCTCGAGCGTTGGATGGTGGGCCCGTCGGCGGTGGGATCGGAGAACGGCACGCCGATCTCGATCACGTCCGCCCCGGACTCGGCCATCGTCAACACGAGCGCTTCGGTGGCTTCGAGGTCCGGGTCTCCCGCGGTGAGGAAGACCACGAGGGCGCCCTCCCCCCGCTCGCGCAGCGCCGCGAAGCGTTCGCCGATTCGCGACATCAGCGGCGCTCCGAAAGACGCGAACCTCGCGGTCTGCGACACGACATCAGTGCAGCCCCGGGACGGCGGAGCCTTCCGCGGCGCGGCGCGCCAGGATCTGGCGCACCTCGTCCACGTCCTTGTCGCCGCGCCCCGAGAGATTCACGACCAGGATGGCTTCCGGGGGCAGCTCGGGCGCGAGCTTGCGCGCGTGCGCCACCGCGTGGGCGCTCTCGAGAGCGGGAATGATGCCTTCCTTGCGGGACAGGTAGACGAAGGCGTCGAGCGCCTCGTCGTCGTCGGCCACCACGTACTCCGCCCGACCCGCGTCCTTCAGGTACGCGTGCTCCGGCCCCACGCCCGGATAGTCGAGGCCCGCCGAGACCGAGTGGGCGGGGAAGATCTGCCCGTCGTCGTCCGACAGCACGTAGGTGCGCTTGCCGTGGAAGATGCCGGGGACCCCCGCCGTGATGGTGGCCCCGTGGCGCCCCGAGTGGACGCCCTCTCCGCCCGGCTCCACGCCCACCAGGCGCACGCCGTCGTCCTCCACGAACGGGTGGAAGAGACCCATCGCGTTCGAGCCCCCGCCCACGCAGGCCACGAGCACGTCCGGCAGGCGGCCCTCCACCTCCTGGACCTGCGCGCGCACCTCGAGCCCGATCACGCGCTGGAAGTTGCGGACCAGGGTGGGGTACGGGTGCGGGCCCATCACGGAGCCGATGCAGTAGTAGGTGTTGCGGACGTTCGTCACCCAGTCGCGCATCGCCTCGTTGATGGCGTCCTTCAGCGTGCGCGAGCCCGAGCTCACCGGCCGCACCTCGGCGCCCAGCAGCTCCATGCGGAAGACGTTCAGCGCCTGACGCCGCACGTCCTCCTCGCCCATGTAGACCACGCACTCGAGGCCCAGCAGCGCGCAGGCCGTGGCCGCGGCACAGCCGTGCTGCCCGGCGCCCGTCTCGGCGATCACCCGCGGCTTGCCCATGTACTTCGCGAGCAGCGCCTGTCCCAGGACGTTGTTGATCTTGTGCGCGCCCGTGTGCGCGAGGTCCTCGCGCTTCAGATAGACCTTCGCGCCGCCGAGATCCTCGGTCATGCGCGCTGCGAAGGTGAGGGGCGTCGGCCGGCCGGCGTAGGTCCGCAGCAGGTGATCCAGCTCCGCCTCGGAACGCCGGCGAGGGAACGATGGTCTCCGTGGCCTCTACCAGCTCGTCGAGCGCGGCGATCAGCGATTCGGAGACGTAGCGTCCCCCGAAGTCGCCGAAGCGGCCGTGCTCGTCGGGCTCGCTGCGGATCCCGCGTCTGCCGTTCGGATTGCTCATGGATGTTCGGGCTCTCTCCGGCCGGTCTCAGGCCTCGTTCTCGCCGGGCTTCGCGCGGCCGCCGGTGCCCGCGTCCTCCGCCTGGCGGACCGCCGCGACGAAGGCCTTCATCTTGTCGGGGTCCTTGCGGTACCCCTCTCCCTCGACCCCGGTCGCGCAGTCGACGCCCCAGGGCAGTAGCTCGCCGATGTCTCCCAAGGCCTGCCCCACGTTCTCCGGGCTGAGGCCGCCCGCCAGGATCACGTCGTGGCCGTGCGCGATCAGCTCGGCGGCCTCGCTCCAGTCCCAGGCCTTGCCGCGCCCGCCGCCCTCGCTCGGGTGGTCCAGCAGCAGGATGGTCCCCGGGTAGGTCTCGGCGGCCTCGAGGTCGGCGCCGCGGATCGCCTTGATGACCGGCAGGTCGACCTCCTCCACCTCCTCCTCGGTCTCGTCGCCGTGGAACTGCACGCGGTCGAAGTCGCACGCGCCGCAGCACGTGCTCGATCTCGTCCCAGGTGGCGTCGCGGAACAGGGCGACCCGCTCGACGCCCGGAGCCCTCGACCGCCGGCAGATCTCCTCGGCCGTGGACACGTCGACGCACCGGGGCGAATCGGGAACGAAGTTCACCCCGATCAGGTCGGCGCCGGCCTCCACGGCGGCCGCCGCGTCGTCCGGTGTCCGGATGCCACAGATCTTGATGCGAACGCTCCCGCTCACGAGCTCCTCCCTCGATTCGCGCACCGGTGCCCGCCCCCGGGCCCCGTTCCTGCGTCGGCTCCCCGCCCCGCAGCTCGCGCAGCGCCCGGGCCACGTCCGGCCGGCGCATCAAAGACTCTCCCACGAGAAACGCCCGCGCACCAGCCTGGAAGAGCCGCTCGACGTCCGCGTGGCCGCAGATGCCGCTCTCGGCCACGAGCAGGACGTCCCGGCCCGCCGGAATCCGCGCCGCCAGCCGCGCCGTCGTGCCGAGATCCACCTCGAACGTCGCGCAGGTCGCGGTTGTTGACGCCGACCAGATCCGCGCCCGCCGCCAGCGCGCGCTCGAGCTCCACCTCGTCGTGTACCTCGACCAGGGCGTCGAGCCCGAGCGCCCGGGCCCGCGGCGCGAAGCGCCGCCAGCGCCTCGTCGTCGAGGATTCCCGACGATCAGCAGGACGGCGTCGGCCCCGGCCACGCGGGCCTCGTCGATCTGGTACGCGTCGATCGCTGAAGTCCTTGCGCAGCAGCGGCAGGGCGACCGCTTCCCGAACGGCTCGCAGGATGTCGAGGTGGCCACCGAAGTAGTGCTCGTCGGTGAGCACCGAGAGGCACGCCGCCCCGCCCGCCGCGTAGTCCCGCGCGCAGGCGACCGGGTCGAAGCCCGGGCGGATCTCGCCCTTGCTCGGAGAGCGCCGCTTCAGCTCCGCGATCACCGCGGGCGGCTCGTGGCGCACCAGGGCCTCGCGAAAGCCCCGGGTCGGCTCGCGCAGCGCCTCGGCACGGGCGGCCATCTCCGCCGGCGCCGCTGCGCTCTCGCGCCCGCGCCACCTCCACGCCGCTTGTGCGGCGAGGATCTCGTCGAGGATCGTCGTGCCGGCGCTCATGCCGCGCGCGGCCTCCGCGTGGTCGCCTTCACCAGGGCGTCGAGCTTCGCCGCGGCGGCGCCCGAGTCGATGCTCGCTCGCGCGCCTGCTCGATCCCCTCGGCGAGCCGACGACGCCTTCTCGGCCACCCACAGCGCCGCCGCGGCCGCCAGCAGCACGACGTCGCGCCGCGGCCCGGTCTCGCCGTCGAGGACCGCGCGCAGGATGCCGGGCGTTCTCGCGGGGCTCGCCCCCGGCGAGGTCGGCCAGGCTCGCCCGCGGCAGGCCGAGCTGCGCGGGATCGACCTCGAACACCTCCACCGCACCGGCGCTCGCGTCGCCCTTCGCGGCGTCGAACAGCGCCGCGTGGCTCGGACCGGTCGTCGTGAGCTCGTCGAGCCCGTCCGAGCCGTGCACCACCAGGGCGCGCTCGGCGCCGAGCGCGCCGAGGGCCCGGGCCAGGGGCTCGACCCAGCGCGCGTCGTAGACAGCCGACCAGCTGGTAGCGGACGCCCGCCGGGTTCAGCAGCGGCCCGATGCAGTTCATCAGCGTCCGGACGCCGAGCTCCCGCGCGCACGGGCGCCGCGTGGCGCATCGCCGGGTGGGCGCGTCGGGCGAAGAACGGCGCGATCCCCACCGTCGTCGAGGATGCGCGCCGCAGCGCCTCGATCGGCAGGTCGATGCGCGACCCCGAGCGCCTCGAGGACGTCGAAGCTGCCGGTGCGGCGGCTGGCGGCGCGGTTGCCGTGCTTCGCCACGGGCACGCCGGCGCCCGGCCACGACGAAGGCGGCGGTCGTCGAGATGTTGAAGGTGTCGAGGCCGCTCGCCGCCGGTGCCGCAGGTGTCGACCGTGCGCGGGTCTGCGGCCCGGATCGTCGAGGCCCGGGCGCGCAGCGCCCGCGCCGCCGCCACGATCTCGCCCACGGTCTCGCCCTTCGTGCGCAGCGCCACGAGCAGCGCCGCGATCGCGGGCGGGCGACGCCTTCCCGTCCATGATCTCGCCGAAGGCCGGCCTCGAGCACGCCGGCGGGCACCTCCTCGCCGGACACGGCGATCGCGATGGCGTCGCGCAGGCTCATCGCGCGGCCGCCCGCGACAGCGCGCCGAGGAAGTTCGCCAGCAGCTGCTTGCCCTCGCCCGGTCAGGATCGACTCGGGGTGGAACTGCACGCCCTCGACGGGCAGCTCGCGATGGCGCACCCCCATGATCTCGCCGTCCGCCGTGCGCGCCGTGATCTCGCAGCACGTCGGGACAGCTCGCCTCGCTCGATCACCAGCGAGTGGTAGCGGGTGGCCTCGAAGGGCTGCGGGCAGCCCGGCGAAGACGCCGCGCCCTCGTGCTCGATCTTGGAGGTCTTGCCGTGCATGATCGAGCGCGCGCGCACGATGCGCCCCCGAAGGCCACGCCGATCGCCTGGTGGCCGAGGCAGACGCCCGAGCACCGGGCACGCCCGCCGCGCGAGAAGCGCTGCACCACGTCGATCGAGACGCCCGCCTCGGTCGGCTCGCCCGGGCCCGGCGAGATCACCACGCCCGTCGGGCGTGCGCGCGCATCAGCGCGTCCACGTCCTCGACGTCGTTGCGGACGCACGTCGACCTCGGCGCCGAGCTCGCCCAGGTACTGGACGAGGTTGTACGTGAACGAGTCGTAGTTGTCGATCATCAGCAGACGCATGCCGGCGGGACGAGGGCTCAGTCGCATCCCTCGCGGGCCAGGTCGATGGCCTGGACCAGCGCCCGGGCCTTGTTCACCGTCTCCTTGAACTCGAGCTCGGGCTCCGAGTCCGCGACGATGCCGGCGCCCGCGCTGCACGGTGATCTAGCCGTCCTGCGACGACCATCGTCCGGATCGTGATCGCCATGTCCATGTTGCCCGAGTAGTCGATGTAGCCGACGCAGCCCCCGTAGGGGCCGCGGCCGCACGCGTCTCGAGCTCGTCGATGATCTCCATGGCGCGCACCTTGGGCGCGCCGGAGAGGGTGCCGGCCGGGAAGGTCGCGCGCAGCAGGTCGAGCCAGTCGAGCCCGGGGCGCAGCCGGCCTGCACGTTGGAGACGATGTGCATCACGTGGGAGTAGCGCTCGATCGTCGCGTACTCGTTCACGTGCACCGATGCCGATCTCGGCCACCCGGCCGACGTCGTTGCGGCCGAGGTCCACCAGCATCACGTGCTCGGCGCGCTCCTTCGGGTCGGCGAGCAGCTCCTCCTCCAGAAGCAGGTCCTCCTCGGGCGAGCGCGCCGCGTCGGCGCGTGCCGGCGATCGGGCGCACGTCCATCCGCCCGTCCTCCAGACGCACCAGGATCTCCGGCGACGAGCCGACCAGCATCGGCTCCCGCGACCGCGCACGAAGAAGAGGTAGGGGCTCGGGTTGATCGAGCGCAGGTGCCGGTAGATCGAGAAGGGGTCCACCTGCAGGGGAATCCGGAACTGCTGCGACAGCACCACCTGGAAGATGTCGCCCGCCTCGATGTACTCCTTGGCCCGCTTCGACGATCTCGTGGAAGGCCTCCCGGGTCATGCTGCGCTCGACGTCCATGGGCTCGCGGACCGGCGGCCGCGTCGGCTCGGCCGGCGAGCGGCTGCGCGCAGCCGACGCACCGTCTCCTCGAGCGCGCGGCCCGCCTCGGCATAGCGCCGCTTCGGGTCGTCGCCCGGGCTGCAGCTGCGACGTGGCGCACGATCAGGGCCGTGTGCCGGATGTTGTCGTAGACGACGACCGTCTCCGGCAGCACGAAGCACAGGTCGGGCAGGCCGAGCTCGTCGGGGTTCGCATCGCGGGATGCCGCTCGACGAAGCGCACCCAGTCGTAGCCGACCATGCCCACGGCCCCGCCGAGGAAGCGCGGCCAGCTCGAAGCCCTCGGGCGTCACGTGGTGCAGTCCTCGAAGCTTGTCGCGCAGGAACTCGAGCGGATCGCCGGAGACGCGTGACGCGCTCCTCCCGCGTGTCGGCGGCATCGCCCTCGGCGTGCTCCACCCAGGTGACGTCGCGACCCGCGGGCACGTGAAGTTGGCGCGCGCGCCGGTGCCCATGAAGCTGTAGCGGGCCCACTTCTCGCCGCCCTCGACGGACTCGAGCAGGAAGCTCGTGCGCCCGTCGTCGATCCGCCGGAACAGCGAGAGCGGCGTGTCGAGGTCGGCCAGGATCTCGCGCACGACCGGAATCAGGTTGCCGCGCTTCGAGCAGGCTTCGAATTCTTCGAGGGACGGGCGGAGCACCCCAGCCTCTGGGACCCCGGAGCACGCGGGGAAACGTGGGGAAGATGGCAGAAAGCCGAACGATTCCGGTTGGTACCCCAGGCCCGGGGGGGCGTCAACCGACGTCTCGACCGCCGCGGCCGGGGGTCGGCGCGCTCAGAACAGGCCGAAGCCGATCAGCCCACCGCCCTGGAAGGGATTGGCCGGGTCGGCCCCGAAGCCGAGCACCTGGAACTGAACGCCCGCCTGGAAGCCCCGGGCGCGGTCGTTCTCCGCCTGGACCCGAACCGCCCAGCACTGGCACGTGGACGTGTACTCGAGCCCGCCACGGTTCGTGAGCAGGATCGAGCGGTGGAGGCTGTATCCCATCTGGTACTCGACGGCCCAGTTGTCGGTGAGCCGCAGGCGCGTCGAGGCGGTCACCTGGTTGATGCGGGAGAAATCGTTGCGGTAGTGGTTGAATCCCCCGCCGATGGAATCCACGTCCTGCACGCTGCGAAAGTTCTCGAAGAAGAGCGGGACGGCCTGGCGGTAGCGATAGCCCAGGCTCACGTAGCTGCTCCGCTTGAGTCCCAGGCGGTGCTCCAGGGGCAGGGCCACGTCGAAGAGCCCCTGATCGAAGCGCGTGTGGTCGATGTCGTATGCCACGTTGAACCGGGTCCGGATCCCCTGTGCGGCGAAGATCTGGCCGTCGGCGACGGCGAGCTGGAAGTCGCCTCCGCGCGCGAAGTCGTAGGCCACCGAGAAGTCGAGCTGACCGGCCAGCGCCCGGGCCTCCCCCTCGCCGCGGTAGAACTGGTTGCCGAAGCCCAGGGTGACGACGTTCGCGTCGAAGACCCGGTCCGCCGCGTCGAGGACGACGTTGTCGAGGCTCAGCTGGCGGATGCGCCGCTGGGGCACCGCCGTGCGGGGAACGAAGAGCGGGTTCCCCTCCTGGTGGCCGCTCATCTTGCGCAGGTAGGCCCAGGAAGCCCGGGGCTCCAGCAGGTGCTGAAGCGGCGGCAGCCCGGGCAGGTCGGCCTCTCCCAGGAGCTGCGTCGTGAGGTCCAAGCGCCCGGTCAGCACGCCGCGGTCCGCAAAGCTCTGCGCCTCGGTGGTGTAGAGCGCCTGCTGCCAGCCGACCTCGGGCTTCACCTCGAGCGCGTCGAAGAGACGGAACGGCCGACCCAGGTGCGGATTCAGGATCACCCGCTGGCCGCGGTCGGCCAGCGGCTCCCCCTCTTCGAAGCGGCCGTCGTCGACCCCGAACTTGAAGCTCTGCTCCGGCGGGATGGCGTCGGGCACGGCGGCGATGCCGATGTCCAGGAAGAGGTCGTCGCCGACGACGCCGCCGCTCATGGGCGTGAGATCGAGCACGTTCTGCGCCTTCCGGTACGACCAGAAGTCGGTGTAGTCCGCGTCGAGACCGAGCTCGAGGCCGCCGAGCGACTCGACGCGGGTCGGCATCCAGCCGAGCTGCACGTCGGGCGCCCGCTGGAGCAGGAACTTGTCCCGGTCGACCCGGTCCGGGTTCTGCCGGTCGTCGCGATAGAGCGCCGAGACCACCACGGCGCCGCTCCCGTCGGCGCCGAAGTGACGGAACCCGAAGGCCGTCGACTCCAGGAAGCGGTCGCGCCGCTCGTTCCGCAGCTCGTCGAAGTCGCGGGGGTACTCGTTGTCGGAGACGACCTGGATGTCCGTGCGCAGGCGGACGTCGGCCGGGGCGTAGACGTCGTTGTCGAAGAGGACGGCCCAGCGGTTGGGGTTGTAGACGTCCTTCTTGACCGTCGTCTCTTCGGGCGTCGTCTCGGGCGGCACGGGCGGCACGAGCCGGGTCAGGGTCGCCTGATCGGGATTCTGGTCGTGCAGGTAGCTCAGGTAGAGGTTGGTCCAGGACTTCTCGCCATAGACGGTCTCCACCTGGAGCTCGGGCTTGAAGCCGCGGGAGGTCAGGTAGCGCGGCGTCAGGACCACGTTCACGTTGTACCGCGCGGCCCAGAAGAACGGCAGCGCCACGTCGAAGCCGTTGCCCCCGCCGATCTTGAACTCGGGTGGCAGCACTCCGCTCGCCCGGTCGGTCTTCACCGGGAACATCAGCCACGGCAGCCACACCCCGGGCACGCCCAGCACGTCGACGGTGGCGTTCTTGACGGTGGCGTAGTCGCCGAGCTCGACGTCCGCGTCCTCGGCGTTCACCTGCCAGGGCAGGCGCGACTCCTCGTCCGGGCAACGGCAGGTGGAGAAGCTCGCGTCCCGGGCGGTGTAGGTCTCCTCGCCGGTCTTCTCGAGCTCGCGAGCCGCCATGCGGAAGTCGCCCTCGCCCATGTCGAGGCGGCCGTCCACCACGAGTCCCTGCTGTCCCCGGGCGTCGAACTCGACGAAGCGGGCCTCGAGCACGCCGGTCCCGTCGTCCACCCGGACGTTCCCGACGGCGATGCCGCGCCGCGTGACGCGGTTGAAGACCAGCCAATCCGCGTCGATGCGGCGCTCGCCCTGCACCACGTGCGCCGACCCCTCGGCGATGTAGACCTGGCGCTGCGTCTCGTAGACGATGCGGTCTGCGGTGATCTCGGTGGGGACGTCCCGCCGCAGCTCGTGGTCGGGCAGCGCCCGGGCGTCGCCCGCCCGGAGGAGCAACAGCAGGACGAGAGCCGCAGCCCGGCGCGCGACGCGACGCGGCGACTCTCCATGCGGCTCTCGACGCAGCGACAGAGGAGTGCCCCCCACACCCGGAGCGAGCGTGGGGCCACGCTATCAGAGTCGTTCCCGCAGGGTCAACGCGAGCAGTGGGGGCCCACCGTGGCGCCGGGTCTCACGCCGGGCTGTCGAGGCAGGCGGAGAGCTTCTCGAGATCGGGCGCGGTCAGCACGTCGTCCACCAGGCGGACGAGCTTCTGGTCGAGCAGCTGGTGCAGTGCCCGGTGCGCTTCCATCATGCTGAGGCCCGACTCGTCGGCGAGGCTGCGCAGGGTGCCGGGAATCCGGAAGCCCTCGCCCTCGGCGTTCGCGTTGCGGACCATCGCCCGCACCACGGGTCGCAGCAGATCGTCGACCCCGAGCGCGGAGAGCCGGCGCTCCGAGTCGATCAGCCGGTCGGTCAGGCGGCGGATGATGCGAATCGCGATCTCGGGTCGCTCCACGCACATCGCCTCGAGGGTGGCCCCGTCGAGCTCGATCAATCGGCAGTCGCTGATGGCGACCGCGCGGGCCGTGCGCGGCTCCCGGACGACCACGCTCATCTCGCCGAAGAAGTCGCCGCAGCCGAGCCGAGCCACGGCCTGGCGCCCCATCAGCCCGAGGCGGGTCAGCTCGACCTCGCCGGCCTGGATCACGAAGAGCACCTCGCCGGGGTCGCCCTCCTCGAAGATGACGGAGCCTGCCTCGAACGAGCGCTCGTAGGTATCGCGCACGAGCATCTGGGTGTTCTCGCCAGCCACGCTCTGCCCCTCCGGTTCCGCCGGGCGTTGCCCCGTCCGGCGGCGGCCGAGAGCCGGGTGCGACCGGGTGGGAACGCGCTCTCGGGGCGAATCGTCCGATCGCGGTCCGGGCTTTAGGACGGCCTCGGGGCGGCTCCCGCGCAGGGGCACCGCGGCAACGCCCGGGAGGACGGCTTCCGATTCGGATTCAGCCGGCGTCCCGCTCGCGCTCGCGGGCCAGCGCCTCCTCGAGCGTCCCCACCTCGATCAGCCCGATGTGCTCGGAGGCCACGGTGCCGTCCGGCGCGATCACGTACAGGCTGGGGAAGCCCAGGGCGCCGAAGCGACGAGCCAGGTCCTCGCCGCCCACCAGCACCTCGTACTGCACCCCCTTGTCCCGCGCCCAGTCGCGCACCACCTCGGGACCGTCGGCGTCCACCGAGACCCCCAGCAGCACCACGTCGCCGTCGTTCGCGTGCTCCTGCCAGAAGGCGTTCAGCTCGGGCACCTGGAACTCGCACGGCGGACACCAGGTGGCCCAGAAGTCGATGATCACGGTCTTGCCGCGCAGGTCGGCCAGCCGGACGACGTCACCCGCCAGGGACGCGAGCGCGAACTCGGGAGCCGCCGGTCGCTCGGTGGCCGACACCGAGGTCTGCGCCGCGCTCTCGGCCGCCGGCTCCGGCCGCGCGTCGTCGCATCCCGCAACGAGCAGCATGCCCAGCAGCAGCGCGCAGGGTCCTCGCCACGCCCTCATTGAATGGCCCGCTCGGCGGCGGTGACGAAGCGCGTGAGGAACGCGAAGTGGCTGTTCAGGCTGGCCAGCTGCCCCGTCACGAGCAGGGTTCCGACCGCCATGAGCAGCAGCCCCGAGGCCAGCTCCAGCTTGCGGAAGTGCTGGCGGACCCGCGCGAACGCGCGGAAGAAGTACTCGATGCTCCAGCCCGCGGCGAGGAACGGGATCGCGAGCCCCGCCGAGTAGACCGCCAGCAGCAGCGTCCCCTCGGCCACGGTGTCGCGGCTGCCCGCGAGCGCCAGCACGGTGGTGAGGATGGGACCGATGCACGGCGACCAGCCGCACGCGAAGCCCGCCCCCACCAGGAAGGTGGACGAGAAGCTTCGCTCGCTCATCTTGAAGTCGATGCGCGCGTCCCGGTAGAGGGCGCGGATCGGCAGCAGCCCCGTCATGTGGATGCCCAGCAGCACGATCAGCACGCCCGCCAGCTGGGCGACGCCGAACTCCACCCCGAACACGTCCGCCCGCCAGGTGCGGATCGCCTGGCCGATGGCCACGGCACCGATCCCCATCAGCACGAAGACCAGCGAGAAGCCCGAGACGAAGCCGAAGCACGCGCGCATTACGCGCCGCCGCAGCGCGGCGTCCGAACGCCCCTCCTGCATCTCCTCGACGGAGATGCCCGAGACGAGCGAGAGGTAGGCGGGCATCAGCGGCATCACGCAGGGTGAGAAGACCGAGAGCAGGCCGGCCGCGAAGGCCAGCGGCACCTGTGAGAAGAGTTCGGGCATGGGCGCTTGGGCCCTAGTGTCCTGCCCTGGAACTTCGGCGTCAAACGGGGTCCGCGCCCGGCTCGGCTCGATCGCGAGCAGGCCCTTCGTGCGCCTCCCGCACTTGAGAAGGCCGCTACGGCCGGGGACCCGCCCCGGCCGTAGCGGCCCGTACCGTGCGCGCCGGCCTGGAGCCGGGGCTACCAGGCGGCATCCGAATCGGGCTACCAGGCCGCGTCGTAGTCGGGATCGGGCGGCGAGGCGGCCACATCGACCTGCTCGGGCGCGTACTTCGGGTCGCGGCCGAAGAACTCGAGGGTGCTCTTGCCCCTCAGGTGATCGGGCGTGACCACGTAGTCGCCGAGCACGCTCGGCGTGAGCACCACCATGGCGACGTTGTTGTCCCCGCCCGAGAAGCCCCAGGCGAGGCCGCCGATCACCAGCCCACCGATCGCGTAGCAGAGCTTCACCGGCGCGTAGACCAGGCTCGCCAACGCGGAGCCGACTCCAACGCCGGCGTTCTTGGAGATCTCGGCCGTCTCGCCCGCGATGGCCGAGGCCGGTGCCAGCGCCAGTGCGGCGCAGAGCACGCAGGTCGCCACGAGAACGCGCGCGCGACCCCCCTCATGGTCTCGAAGGCTGTTCCGGTCCTGCGGACCGGCTTGCAGATGTACGGGTGTCCATTCCCTCTCCTTATCGGCGCTAAACCGCCGTTTCCCCCGGCGCGGGAGTCTGCCGCTTCCGAGGTGGTAGAGCAATGGGGAGGCCGAAGGAGAGCAATGGGGACGCTTCGCAGCGCGCTGTCAGACGTCGACCAGCAGTGTCACCGGCCCCGCGTTCACGAGCTCGACGTCCATGTGGGCGCCGAAGCGACCGGTGACGACGGGCACACCTTCGGCGCGCGCACAGCCGATCAGCTCCTCGAGCAGGGGCTCGGCCAGCTCCGGCGGCGCCGCGTCTCCGAAGGACGGCCGCCTTCCCTTGGAGCAGTCGCCGTACAGCGTGAACTGCGACACCACGCCGAGGGTGCCTCCGGCGTCGAGCAGCGAGCGGTTCATGCGCCCCGCCTCGTCCGGCAACACGCGCAGGTGGACGAGCTTGCGCGCCAGCTCCCGGGCCTGCCCGCTCCCGTCGCCCTGGCGCACGGCCACCAGGCACAGCAGTCCCGGGCCCATCTCGGCGACCACCTCGCCCGCCACCCGCACCCGGGCCTCGCGCACGCGCTGGACGACGGCCCGCACGAGCGTCTCCTAAGAGGACAACGCTCAGCGTTGTCCTCAGGTTGCAAGTCAGCGCCCCAGCGGGGCGCTGACCGCTCAGATCTCGTCCTGGGTCGCGAAGCGACCGTGATACACGGCCTGCCCTTCCGTCCGCATCAGGACGATCTGGCAGACCCGAACGCCGGCGTGGATGCGCAGCGCGCGGCTCGAGACGTTGCTCATCTCGAGCACCTGCCGATTCGAGACGCCTGGCTGCACGAACGCCGACGTGACGTGAACCATCAGCCCCAGGCGCGCGAAGCGGCTGCGGCCCTCGAGGAAGCCGCACAGGTCCGGCGGCAACGTGATGCGCTCCCGGGTGATGCCGTGGATGGTGACGCCGGGCTCGAGCACGAAGGAGTCGCCCAGGCTCAGCACCCGCGTGTGGTCGCGAAAGTCCGTCTCGGCGAGGATCTCGACCGGGGTCGGGCCGTTCTCGATGACCCGGATCTCGTCGCCCAGGGTGAGGTCGATCGAGGCGACGCCCACCTGATCGAGCGCGAACGGATCGATCGACAAGCGACCCGCTTCGATCTCGCGCAGGATCACCTCGCGGGTCAGGACGGCCATGCGGGCGGTAGAGTACCGTATCGATGATGGGTCACCCCTACTTCTCGTCCTTCGACGCGGGACATCCGATGATCCTCGGTCATCGCGGCGCCGCGGGCCGTGCGCCCGAGAACACGCTGCTCTCCTTCGAGCGCTGCATTGCCCAGGGTGCCGACGCCGTGGAGAGCGACGTCCAGGTGACCGCCGACGGCGTGCCCGTGCTGCTTCACGATGCGGACGTGAGGCGCGTGTGCGACGGCGTGGGCCCGGTGGCCGCACTGTCCCGGGAGGCGCTCGCCCGCCTCGACGCCGGCTACCACTTCGGCATCGACGACCGCGGCCGGACCGAGCCCGACGACGCGACGGCATTCCGCGGGCGCGGCCTGCGGGTCCCGAGCGTCGAGGAGGCCTTCGCGGCGTTCCCAGCCGCCCGCTTCAACCTCGAGATCAAGACCGCCCAGAACGACGCCGTCGCGGCGGTCGTCGCGCTGGTGGCGCGCTTCGAGCGCGCCGAGCGCACGCTGCTGACGGCCGGGGACGACGCCATCATGCGCGCCCTGCGCGAAGAGCTCACCCGCCAGCGGGTGGGCGCCGCCACCAGCGCATCGGTGTCCGACGTCGTCGCCGTCGTGCGCTCCGCCGTCGAGGGCAAGCCGCCGCCGCCCGAGATCCAGGCCCTGCAGATCCCCACGGCCTTCGGCGACCGCGACCTGGTCACGCCCGCGTTGCTCGAGCACGCCCATCGCCACGGCATCGCGGTGCACGTCTGGACCATCAACGAGACCGCCGAGATGGAGCGCCTGCTCGACCTCGGCGTGGACGGTCTGGTGACGGACTTCCCCGAGCGCGCGGTCCGCGTGCGCGCCGAGCGGGGTGACCGCGCGTGACCCCCCTCGCAGTCGGCACCGCGGAGCCGTGAGCCCGGAAGCGCCCTTCGCGCCCTCGCCCTTCTTCGAGACGCATCTCCTGCTGCTGCGGGACGCGGCGCGGCGCGGTCCCGTCGCCGATCTCGCCTGCGGCCGCGGCCGCCACGCCCTGGCCGCCGCCCGGGCCGGCCTGTCCACTCTGGCCGTGGATCGCAACGCGGACTTCCTGGGGGCGCTGCAGGAGCAGGCACGCGAGCAGCGACTGCCCCTCCAGTGCCTGCGATTCGACCTGGAGGCCGGCCTGGAAATTCCTTTTCTACCGGCGTCTTGCGGCGCAGTCCTCGTGTTTCGCTTTCTCTATCGCCCGCTGGCGCCGGCGATCGAGCGGCTGCTGGCACCCGGCGGCTGGCTGCTCTACGAGACGTTCACGACGGGCCAGCGCGAACGCGGGGGCCACCCGTGCAATCCGGCCTTCCTGCTCGAGCCGCAGGAGCTGCGCGGCCTGTTTCCGGGTCTCGAGGTGCGCGCCTACGACGAAGGCGCGCGGGACGGCGACGTGACGGCCCGACTGCTGGCGCGCAAGCCGGGCGGAGCCTGACCCGGGGCGGCACCGGGAGCCGGCTCCCCCGACCTCTCGTGCGACCTCGCCCCCGGCATCAGGCGGATCGCAGACGCGCCAGCGCCCAGCGCGCGTGCTCGGCCAGCACCGGATCGTCGCCCCGGGCGTGCGCCTCGACCAGCGGGCGGAGGCGCGGATCCCCCAGGTTGCCCGCCACCACGAGCGCATTGCGCATCAGCCCCCGCCAGCGGGCCCGACGCAGGGCGCTGCGGCGGGTCGCCTCGCGCCAGGCGGACTCGTCGAGGCCGAGCACCCACTCCAGGGCCGGGGCGAGCCACTCCTCCCGCGCGGCCAGCCGCTCGCGCAGGCCCAGGGGATCGGGCGGGGGTCTCCGTCCGCCGCGCCGATTGAAGGGACACACGTCCTGGCAGACGTCGCACCCGAACAGCCAGCTGCCCTGGGCCTCGCGCAGCGCCTCGGGGATCGGACCCGGATCCTCGATGGTGGTGTACGAGAGGCAGCGCGTGGCGTCGAGGACGTGCGGCTCGACGAAGGCCTGGGTGGGACACGCGTCGAGGCACGCGCGGCAGGTGCCGCAGTGGTCCGGCTCGCGCGCATCGGGCGCCAGCTCGAGGTCGGTGAGCAGCACGGCGAGGAAGACGTGGGACCCCAGCGCGGGGTGGATCAGCATGGTGTTCTTGCCGATCCAGCCGAGGCCGGCGCTCGGCCGCCAGGGCCCGCTCCTGCACGGGCCCCGTGTCGACGTAGTGGCGCGTCTCCAGGGGCCGCTCCTGCCAGACCTCCAGCGCGGCGACGAGCGCGCGCAGGCGGTCGCCGATCACCTCGTGGTAGTCGTCCCCGCGCGCGTAGCGGGCGACGCGTGCGGCGCCGGGCGGCGACGCGTCGGCTGCGGCGTCGTCGTACACCAGCCCGAGCGCCACGACGCTGCGGGCGCCCGACAGCACCCGCCGCGGATCCTCGCGCAGGTCGAGCCGGCGCAGGATGTAGTCGAGGGGGCCGCCGGGCGGCCCCCCGTAGCCCCGAAGCACCCACTCGCGCAGGAAGCGCGTCTCGCGCGTGGGCTGCGCGGGGGCAATCCCGACGAGATCGAAGCCCACGGCCGCCGCGAGGCGCTTGACGGTCTCGGCCGCGCCTTCCGGCGTCACGCGGCGGAGGCGTTCGCCGGGCCGCGGGGCGGCACCAGCAGCCGCATCAGCCGCCCCACGCCGAGCAGGGCCAGGCAGCCGAGCACGTAGGTGAGCACGCCCGCCCACTCGTGCACCCCGTCGGCGGTGGCCGCCTCGACGCCGTACGCGCGCGCGGCCAGCACCGTGCCCACCACCCGCACGAGATTCCCGAGCATGGCGAGCGGGACCACCGCCGCCACCAGCACCGCGCGCCGCGGCCAGGTCCGCTGGGTGAAGTAGGCGAGGAAGACGCCCAGGGGCAGCAGGGTCACCACGGAGGTGATGCCGCTGCAGGCCTCCGCGACGAACAGGCTCGCGCCGCCGGGCAGCTCGATGACGTTGCCGTTGCGGAATACCGGAACCCCCGCGAGCTGCAGCAGGTCCACGCCCACCGAGCTCACGAAGAGCTGGAGCCGGACGATCATCGGCGTCAGGATCGCCTCGGGCAGGGGCACCATGAACAGCAGGTAGGCGACGGCGAACGAGAGCGCGCGCAGCCAGGCGGCGCCCCGGAGATAGAGGAGCAGGCCCGCCACGGCGAGCACCACGCCCAGCCCCTCGAACATCACCAGCCCCGTGCCGACTCCGACGACGCCGCAGCGCGAACGCCAGCGCCAGCAGCGCCAGAGTCCGCGCACGTCCCGGCCCCGGGGCAGCCGGCGCAGCACGACCGCCGGCGCTGGCCGCCCACAGCGCCACGGGGCACCAGGAAGCCGTGGGACGCGTACTCGACGTTCGACCAGACCCGCGACATCGAGAGCAGCGAGGGCGCGAAGACCACCGCCACCCCGGCCAGCCAGAGCCACTCGTAGGCGCCGCCGGAGAGCCAGCTCCGGCCCGGCGCCGCGCCGGCGCCCGGCCGCAGCGGCTCGCCTCCGCTCGGCGCTCGCGCGATCCCCTCCGGCGCGCCTCGCTTTCGATCTTCCCGGACAATCCGGCTCCCTTTGCGCTCGCCGGCGTCCCCGGTCCCTCGCGCTGCGGCATCCGGCGCCGCGGGCCCCACAGGTGGGTGCAGTCTCCGGCCGGGAAGGATACCCCCCGACCTCCGGCCCGGCCGCGCGAGCGCGGTATCCTCGCGCGCCATGGCGCACATCCGGTTTCCGCAGGGCTTCCACTGGGGCGCGGCCACCGCCGCCTACCAGATCGAGGGCGCGTGGCAGCGAGGACGGCAAGGGCGAGTCGATCTGGGACCGCTTCAGCCACACGCCGGGACGGGTCAAGGACGGCGACACCGGCGACGTCGCCTGCGACTCCTACCACCGCTTCGACGAGGACGTCGCGCTGCTGCGCGAGATGAACCTCACCAGCTACCGCTTCTCGATCGCCTGGCCGCGCATCCAGCCCGACGGGACGCGGCGCGGCGAACCCGAAGGGCCTCGACTACTACCGGCGCCTGGTGGACGCCCTGCTGGACGGCGGGCATCCGACCGCTTCCCCACCCTCTACCACTGGGACCTGCCCCAGGCGCTCGAGGACGCGGGCGGCTGGACCGCACGCGACACCGCCGGGCGCTTCGCCGACTACGCGGAGATCGTGGTGCGCGCCCTCGGCGACCGCGTCTCGGACTGGATGATCCTGAACGAGCCGAGCGTCTTCCTGGCCATGGGCTACCTGGCCGGGCGTCCACGCGCCCGGGCCGGCGCGGGTCTCGACACCTGGCTGCCGGCGAGCCACGTCGTGAACCTCGCCCAGGCCCGGGCCTTCCAGGCGATGCGCGCCGCCGCGGGCGGCGCCCGCATCGGCTCGGCCTTCGCGTTCTCGCCGTGCGTACCCATGCGGCGACACGGAGGCGGATCGCGGCCGCCGCCGAGCGCTGGCACGGCATCACGAACGCCTGGTTCCTCGATCCGGCCCTCGGCCGGCGGCTATCCCGCGGTCCACGCCGACGGCCTGCCCGCGCGAGCCATGGGCATC
This sequence comes from uncultured delta proteobacterium, assembly GCA_963822965.1. Classification (GTDB taxonomy): domain Bacteria; phylum Myxococcota_A; class UBA9160; order UBA9160; family UBA4427; genus JAJDAN01. The sequence goes on along the minus strand of CAWGJT010000010.1, from coordinate 552,685 downwards.
CGGGACGGGAGACGTCGAGCGCCTGCGCGCGCCCCTCGACTTCATCGGCATCAACCTCTACATGCGGGTCGGCGTCCAGGCCCGCGAGGACGATCCCTTCGCGTCGGCGCCCTGCCCGTGCGCCCGATGGGCCTCGACCAGGGGCCGCAGACCGACGCGGGCTGGGAGGTCTGGCCCGACGCCCTGTACGACATGCTGATGCGCCTCACCCGCGACTACGACCGCCCGGTCCTCGAGATCACCGAGAACGGCTGCTCCTACGCCGACGGACCCGACGAGCGACGGCGCGATCGACGACGACCGGCGGGTCGACTATCTGCGCGGGCCACCTGGCGGCCACGGCCCGGGCGATCGGCGACGGTGCCGACGTGCGCGGCTACCACGCCTGGAGCCTGCTCGACAACTTCGAGTGGGACGCAGGGCTACGCGCGAGCGCTTCGGCCTGTGCTGGGTCGACTTCGCCACCGGCGAGCGCACCCTGAAGCGACTCCGCGCGCTTCTACGCCGGCGTCGCCGACAGCCACGGCCTCGAGTCCTGAGCCCCGAGCCCCGCGCTCCGAAGGAGAGATCCGTTGCAGGACAAGCTGCTCTTCCTGATCGGGCCGCCCCGCTCGGGCTCGACGCTGCTCACCCGCATGCTCGGGAGCCACAGCGCCATCCACGCGCCCGACGAGCCCCACCTGCTCACGCCCCTCGCGCACCTCGGCTACTACGCGCGGGTCGACCAGGCCCCCTACGACCCGATCATCACGCAGCTGGCCATGCAGGAGCTGGTGAAGGCCCTGCCCGACGGCGAGGCCGGCTTCCTCGCCGCCCTGCGCGCCTGCACCGACAGCCTCTACGGCGCAGCTGCTCGCGCCGAGCGGACGGCGGCTGCTGCTCGACAAGACGCCGGCCTACGCGCTCGTGCTCGACTTCGTCGCGAAGCTCTACCCGAATGCCCGCTACCTCGTGCTGACCCGCCACCCCATGGCGGTCTGGTCCTCGTACGTGGAGTCGTTCTTCGACGGCGACCCCGAGGCCGCCCACCGCCACCAGCCCCTGCTCGAGCGCTACGTGCCGGCCATCGCGCGCTTCCTGCGCGAAGCGCCGGTCCCGATCCGCCACGTCCGCTACGAGGACGCTGGTGGGCGACCCCGAGAACGAGGTGGCGCGCCTTTGCGAGTTCGCCGGCGTGGCCTTCGAGCCGGACATGATCGACTACGGCAAGCCCCGGGGACCGGACGGAGAAGGCGCCAAGCAGAGCGCGCGCGGGCTGGGCGACCCGATGACCGTCGCCCGGCAGACCCGCCCCACCACGGCCTCCCTGGGGAAGTGGGCCCAGGAGCTGCGGGGCGCGCCCGAGAAGATCGCCCAGTACCAGCGCATCCTGGCTGCCCTGGGCGACGAGGACCTGGCGACCTGGGGCTATACGCGCCGGGAGATCGAGCTCGAGCTGGCCGCCATCGACCCGGCGGGCCCCCGACCCGGCGCGCGCCGCCCTGACCCGCTACAGCCTGGAGCGGAAGCTGGTGACCCGGCTGCGCCGGAACATCCACCACAACGCCCTCGGGCGCCTGGTCCGCCGCGTCCGATTTGCGTGCGACGTGCTGCTCCGCTGACCGCCCGGACGGGAGCTGCTATACCTGTGCGCCATGAACCAGAACCCCGAATCCCGCGACGCCGCTTCCCCCTCGCACTCTCCCTCGCTCTGGGAGCCGCCGACCGTGGAGTGGATCTCGCTCGACTGCGAGATCTCCTCCTACGCTCCCGACTCCGGTGACGGGGACACGCCGCTCTTCTGAACGGCCCGGACGCGAGCGCGCCGGAGCCAGGCGCCTTCGCTTGCGAATGCTTGCGGCTTGCGAATGCTTGCGCTGCGGTTGCGGATGCGTTGCGGACGTCATGACGAGATCGCGACGCGCGCGATCAGCCCTGCGCCGCCTCGGATGAGGCGGACGAGCCGCGCCGATCGGCCGGATCGGGCGAGTCGACAGGTGCGCGAACCCCGATGCTGATGCGTCTCTGGAAGAGCCTGGTCGCGATGCTCGCCCGGCTCGGCCGGAGCCTGGTCCGCGTCACGCGCCTCTACTTCGTGGCGGGCCTGCTGGCCTTCGCGCCCATCGGCATCACGCTCTGGGCCCTCGGCTGGATCGTCACCCGTCTCGACAACCTGCTGCTGCCGCGCGTGATCAGCTGGGTCTCGCCCGGCCTCGACCATCCGCCGGACCTGCCGCCCTTCGTGGGCGCGATCTTCACGTTCCTCGTGATCCTGCTCGCGGGCGTCATCGTGCGTCACTTCTTCGGCCACGAGCTGGTGCGTGTGGGGGAGCGCATGCTGCTGCGGGTTCCCGTCGCCCGGACGATCTACGGCGGCGTGAAGCAGCTGTTCGAGGCGGTGCTCCAGACCGGCGATACGAACTTCAACCGCGTGGTGCTGATCGAGTACCCGCGCAAGGGGCTCTGGGCCCTGGCGTTCACCACTGGGGTGGCGCGCGGCCCCGTCGACGAGGCGCTGCCCGGCCAGCGGCTCGTCAACTGCTTCGTGCCCACCACGCCGAACCCCACGTCGGGCTTCTACCTGCTGGCGCTCCGAGGACGAGATCCACGAGGTGGACATCACCGTCGAAGACGCCTTCAAGGTGATCATGTCCGCGGGTCTCGTCACCCCGGGAAGCAAGAGCTGGCCGGGCTTCGTCGGCCCGCAGCCCGGGCGGCTGCCGGCGTCCGGCTGGCGAAGAAGCGCCGGCGCCGGGCGGCACCCCTCGACGCCCGCCCCAGCTCGCAGGGTCCGGGCGCCGCCGGGGCCGCGGTCAGGCTGCCGACTCGACACCTTCGCGACCAGGCGCTGCATCCCCTCGTGCCGGAACAGACCGATGGTGTCGCCCGATTCGAGCATCGCGTGATCTCGGGGTCCTGCGCGAGGCGCGCGAGGTCGGGATCGTCCATCAGGTCCTTCACCCGGGGGCCGACCTCCGCCAGCACGACCGCGAAGCGCTCGCGGAAGAGGTCCGGATCCGCCGCGGCGTCGGCGTCGATCACACCCGACCTCGGCGAATCGCGCGCGCAGGTCGTCGCTGCGGGCGATGGCCTGGAAGCTCTGCCGGCTCATGGCCCGGTCGTAGGCGCCGTTCTCCACCAGGGTCCAGAAGAAGCCGTCGCGCTGCAGATCCTCGACGCGCCGATCCGCCAGGATGGCCTGCAGGCCCTTGACCGCCGGTCCCGGGCGCGAGGCCAGCCGCGCCACCACGTCGCTCGCGGGATCCTCGTCGCCCAGCGCGGCGCCGACGGCGCCCTCGACCACCTTCTGCGTGACCTTCGCGGCAGACGAGAGGCGGATGTCCGGCACCGCGTCCAGCCCCTCGAAGGCGCCGGTCTGGCGCGCCGCGTCCAGCCAGATCACGAGCCACGAGACGAGCAGCACGACGAGCACGCCGCGCATCGGCGCCGAAGAAGCCGCCGAGCCAGCGGTTCACGGCGCTCATGCGCGAGTCCCCGCGCAGGCCTTCGGCCCAGCGCCGCACCCCGAAGCCCAGCCCACCGAGGACCAACGCCGGCGGCGAGGAAGCCCGCGGTGCCCGCGATCGCGGGGCCGAGCAGCGACGACACCGCGAGCTCGCGGGAGACCGCCTCGCCGAAGCGGCCCGCGGCCCACACCGCGGCGCATAGGAGAGCAGCAGGGTGACCAGGCTCACCAGGCTGGCGATGCCGCCGCGCAGGGCGCCCATCAAGACGAAGAACCCGAGGATGCCGAAGGCGACGAGATCGAGAACCATGTCCCGCTACATCGTCCGTGCCCCCGCTCGTCCTTGAAGCCGGTTCAGGTAGCGCTGCGGCGGCGCGCCTCAGGGCGCGTCGCCACCCGGCTCCGGGCGCGCGCCGCCCCTCAGCGTCCCGTCGACGAAGTCCCGCGCCACGGCCCCGGCCGCCTGTCCCTGCTCGTCCACGGCGTGGTTCAGCGCCTGCATCGGTCCTCGTCGATCCGCCCCGAGAGCGCCTGCAGGGCGGCGACGACGTCGGGCGCACTCCTCCGCCAGCCCGGGCGCGCGCCAGCACGATCGCGTCGTAGGGCGGGATCACGCCGCGGTCGTCCGTCCAGCAGCACGAGGTCCAGCGCGGCGATGCGGCCGTCCGTCGAGTAGGCGCTGATGACGTCCACCTCGCCGGCGGCGACCGCCTGGTACATGAGCGCCGAGTCCATGGCGCGCTGGGCGCGGAAGCGCAGGCCGTAGGCCTCCTCGCAGCGCCTGCCACTCGGCCCGCACGAAGAACTCGTAGTCGCCGCCGATCTCGAGCTCCGGCGACCGTGGGGCGAGCTGGGAGATCGTCGCGATGCCCAGCGCTCGCGCGCGTCGCTCGCGCGCGCATGGCGAGCGCGTAGGTGTTCTCGAAGCCGAGCGCGCCGACGAGCTGCATGCCGTAGCGGTCCGCGCACGAAGTCGGCGACCCCCGCGAGCACCTCGCGCGCGGTCCTCGGGAAGCTCTGCTGCGCTTCATGATCGTGGCCCAGATCGTGCCCGAGTAGTCGACGTAGACGTCGATCTCGCCGCTGCGCAGGGCGTCGAACGCCACCGTGGAGCCCAGGGACTGGACGACCCGGGTCGCCCGGCCGGTCTCGCGCTCGACCTGCCGGCCAGGATCTCCGACAGGATGTACTGCTCGGTGAAGGTCTTCGCGCCGACCGTGATCGGGACGCGCTCGCCGGACCGCGGTCGCCGACGCGAGCGAAGGCGCCCCCGGCGTAGCACGCACAGCGCCGCGAGCAGCCCGCCGGCCACGCCGATCCGCAGGCGGTCGCGCTCGCGAGAAGCCGCTCTCGAGCAGCCGGACCAGGCCGTCCAGCGCGATCGCGAGCGCGGCCGCCGCGACGCTGCCCACCAGCACGGCGGTGAAGTTGCGCGTCTGCAGCCCGCTGAAGATGTAGTTGCCGAGGCTCTCGGCGCCGACGGGCGTGGCGAGGGTGGCGGTCCCCACCACCCAGACCGTGGCGGTGCGGACGCCCGCGACGATCACCGGCAGCGCCAGCGGCAGCTCGCACGCGGAGCAGGCGCTGGCGCTCGGTCATCCCCACGCCGCGCGCCGCCTCGACCAGGGCGGCGTCGACCCCGGTGATGCCCGGTGACCGTGTTGCGCAGGATCGGGAGCACGCTGTAGAGGGTCAGCGCCGTCACCGCCGGCAGGAAGCCGATGCTGCGCAGCTCCACGTGAAGCCCCGCGAGCAGCGCACCCAGCCCGGCCAGCGACCGGCACCATCAGGGCCAGCAGGGCCAGGCTCGGCACCGTCTGCAGCACGCTCGCCACCCCGAGCACCGGCTCTCGAAGCGCGCGTTCCGGCTGACCCACACCCCGATCGGCACGCTGAAGGCCACCCCCAGGATCAGCGCCGAGAGGGAGAGCTGCAGGTGTGACGTGAGGTATCCGGGCAGGAGCGCGAGCTGCTCAGCCACCGGTGTCTCCGGTCTCCGGCACCCCCTGCGTCCGCGGCGGCGCCGAGCAGGCCGTCCACCACCCGCGCCTGCCGCCGCGGCGTCTCCATCAGCTCCGCGACGCCGGCGTCGGTGGGCCGGGCCAGCAGCTCCGCCGGCGTTCCGATCTGCACCAGCGCGCCGTCGCGCAGCACGGCGATGCGGTCGCCGAGGAGCAGCGCCTCCACCATGTCGTGGGTGACGAAGACGACCGTGAGGGCCAGCTCGCGGCGGATGCGCTGGAGCGACTGCTGCAGGTGGTCGCGGGTCAGCGGATCGAGGGCGCCGAACGGCTCGTCGAGCAGCATCACCTCGGGCTCGGCCGCCAGCGCCCGGGCGATGCCGACCCGCTGCTGCTCGCCCCCCGAGAGCCCGGCGGGCTCACGGTCGCGGAACGCCGCGGGGTCGAGCTGCACCAGGGTCAGCAGCCGGTCCACCCGCGCGTCGATGCGCGCACGATCCCAGCCGAGCAGGCTCGGCGTCACGCCCACGTTCTCGGCCACGGTGAGGTGCGGAAAGAGCCCGACCTGCTGGAACCCGTAGCCGATGCGACGCCGCAGCTCGTGCCCCGGAAGCCCGCGCGTGTCCTCGCCGGCGATGCGGACGGAGCCCGCGGTCGGCTCGATCAGCCGGTTGATCATCTTGAGGGTGGTGGTCTTGCCGGAGCCCGAGCTTCCGAGCAGCACCAGCAGCTCCCCGGCCGGCACCTCGAGGCTCACCCGGTCGACCACGGTGCGGTCGCCGTAGACCTTGGTCAGCTCGTGGAGCTCGATCACGGGCCCATTCCCCGGCCGGCCCGTCCGACCAGGGCGCGCACCCGCTCGGCCAGGACCAGCACGTCCTCCTCGTCGGGCCCCAGGCCGGGACGGATCTCCAGCAGGGTCTCCGCGAGCCGCAGCACGTACTCCACGTTGTCGCCGCTCGGCCCGCGGGAGACGAGCACCTGCCTCGCGATGGTGTCGAGCGGGGCGGGACCCAGATAGTTCGGGTTCTCCGGCGTCGCCACGTACAGCAGGGCGCGGCACGGCGGGTCGTCCGCCGAGCCGGACGCGTCCGCCTCTCCGGCGGTTGCCGGCTGGAAGTGGAGCCGGGCCTCGAAGCGCTCGTAGCCGCCCTGCTCCCGGTGATCGAGACCGGCGAGGACGCCGTCCACGTCCCGGGCCTCGACGTGATAGGCCATGCCCCAGCAGCGCGCGCCGCCGGCGCCCTCGTCCCGCTCGAGGGTGACGACCCGGCCCGGCGCACCCGGCACGCCGCGGTGGTCGGTGGATCCCTGCCAGAAGCGGCGGCGGAAGCCGGGAATCCAGGCGGGCCTCCGCAGCCGGTGGGGAAACGCGGGGCGCCAGACGAGGGAGCCGTAGCCGAAGATCCAGAGGCCCTCGGGCGCGCGCAGCCGATCGCGTCGCCGCACCGCCGTCAACCGCCCTGCGCGTAGCGGATCGCGAGCACCCGGAAGACCGCCGCGCCCCGGGGCCGCCGCACCTGCACCTCGTCCCCCACCGAGCGGCCCAGCAGGGCCCGGCCCAGCGGCGAATCCATGCTGATCGCGCCGGTGTCGGGATCGAACTCGTCGGGACCGACGATGCGGTAGCTGCGTTCCTCGCCCTCCTCGTCCTCCAGGCTTACCCAGGCCCCGAAGAACACCTTGCCCGGACGGTCGGGGGGGCGGTCGACGACGACCAGCTCGTCGAGGCGCTTGCGCAGGAAGTGCACGCGCCGGTCGATCTCACGCAGCCGCTTCTTGCCGTAGATGTAGTCCGCGTTCTCGCTGCGGTCGCCCAGGGCGGCGGCCTTCGCGACCGCCTCGGTCACCTTCGGACGCTCGACGCGCCACAGCACGTCGAGCTCGTCCCGCAGCTTCCGGAATCCCTCGGGCGTGATGTAGTCGCTCTTGCCGGGCATGATGTAGTCGCTCTGGCCGGGCCCGAATCGGTCGCTCTTGCCGGGCCCGAATCGGTCGCTCTTGCCGGGCATGGATTCAGCGCTCCTACCGGTCATGGATTCAGGTGGGCGCCTCGCTGCGGGCGCCCGGTGTCGACGCGCGGAGGATCACGCGGAACGCGAGTCCGGCGGGGTTCGGATCACGAGCAGCCGGATCTCGCTCATGTCCTCCATCGCGAAGCGGATGCCCTCACGGCCGAGGCCGCTCTCCTTGACGCCGCCGTAGGGCATGTGGTCCACGCGCCAGGACGGCACGTCCCCGATCACGACGCCGCCCACCTCGAGCACGTCCCAGGCGCGCTGCATCTTGTACAGGTCGCGGGTGAAGATCCCCGCCTGCAGGCCGAAGACCGAGTCGTTCACCCGCGCCAGGGCGTCGTCGAAGTCGCGGAAGCGCGAGAGCACCGCCACGGGGCCGAAGGCCTCCTCGCACACCACCTTCTCCGACGAGGGCACGTCCTCGAGCAGGGTCGCCTCCAGCATGGCCCCGTCGCGCTGCCCGCCGCACAGGAGCTTCGCGCCCCGGCGCCACCGCCGACTCGATCCAGCCGTGCAGGCGCTCGGCCTCGCCTTGCGGAGATCATCGGCCCGATGAAGGTCTCCTCGTCGCGCGGGTCGCCCATGCGCAGCGCGGCGGTCCGGGCCACCAGCTTCTCGCGCGAGATCGTCGTAGATCGCCTCGTGCGCCAGGATGCGCTGCACGCCGATGCAGCTCTGCCCGCTCTGGTAGAACGCGCCGAACACGATGCGGTCGACGGCGTCGTCGAGATCCGCGTCCTCGTCCACCACGACCGCCGCGTTGCCGCCGAGCTCCAGCACCACGGGCTTGCGGCCCGCCCGGCGCTTCAGGTCCCAGCCCACCGCCGGCGAGCCCGTGAACGAGAGCAGCTTCAGGCGGTCGTCCTCGGTGAACAGGCGCGCGCCGTCGCGCCGGCAGGGCAGGATCGAGAAGGCGCCTTCCGGCAGGTCGGTCTCCGCCAGCACCTCGCCGATCACCAGCGCGCCGATGGGCGTCAGGCTCGCGGGCTTCAGCACGAAGGGGCAGCCGACGGCCAGCGCCGGCGCCACCTTGTGGGCGGCCAGGTTCAGGGGGAAGTTGAAGGGCGCGATGAACGAGCAGGGGCCGATCGGCACCCGCTTCCACATGCCCGAGTAGCCCCGCGCCCGGGGCGAGATGTCGAGGGGCAGCACCTCGCCGGTGATCCGGACCGACTCCTCGGCGGCCACCCGAAAGGTGTCGATCAAGCGGCGTCACCTCGCCGCGGCGAATCGCGGATCGGCTTGCCCGCCTCGATGCACAGGGCCAGCGCCAGCTCCTCGGCCCGCTCGCCGAAGCGCTGCACGCAGTGCATCAGCACCGCCTGGCGCTCGTAGGCGGGCATGCGCGCCATCGGCTCGGCGGCCGCGACCGCCGCGGCGATCGCCCGATCGATCGCCGCTTCGTCGGCCAGGGCGACCCGGGTCGCCACGTCGCCCCGATACTTGTCGACGACCTCGAGGTCGCGGTTCGGCGCCTCGGGCCGGTTCGCCAGGTAGTAGGGATAGGACTCGCGAAGCATGGGGGTCCTCAGATCGGGCAGACGATGTTGCCGAGACGCTGGGTGAGGAGCTTGTTCTCCCGGTAGTCGATGGGCACGACGACCAGGGCGGGCCCATCGGCGGCGAAGGCCTGCTCGAGCACGCCGCGAAAGTCCTTGGACCGCTCGCAGCGGAAGCCCGCCCAGCCGAAGGAGTCCGCGAGCTTGAGGAAGTCCGGGTTCGAGAAGGCCAACGGCGTGTGGTGACCGAACTCGTTGTCCTGCTTCCAGGCGATCAGCCCGTAGCCCCCGTCCTCCCACACGAGCACCACGATGTCGGTTCCGAGGCGGCGGGCGGTCTCCATCTCGTGCACGTTCATCAGGAAGCCGCCGTCGCCGCAGATGGCGAGGACCTTGCGGTCCGGGTGCACGAGCTTGGCGCTGATCGCGCCGGGCAGCGCGAAACCCATGGAGCAGAAGCCGTTCGAGATGAGGCAGGTGTTCGGCTCGTCGCACTGGTAGTAGCGGGCGATCCACATCTTGTGGGCACCCACGTCCGAGAGCAGGATGTCGTCCGGCCCCATCACCTCCCGCACGTCCCACAGGATCTTCTGCGGGCGGATCGAGCCCTCGGTCTCGTCGTCCTTGTGCTCGGCGAAGTCCTCGAGCATCCGCTCCCGCACCTCCGCCTGCTGCGGGAGGTCGAAGATCGGTCGATCGCCGGCGCCCTCCCCCAGCCGCTCGTTCAGCATCCACAGGGTGTGCGCGAGATCGCCCACGATCTCGCAGGCGACGGGATAGTGCGCGTCCACCTCGGCGGGCAGGAAGTCGATGTGGATGATCTTCTTGTCGTTGGCCGGGTTCCAGTGCTTCGGGTGGTACTCGACCATGTCGTACCCCAGGCAGATCACCACGTCGGCGGCGTCGATCGCGTAGGACACCCAGTCCTTTGCCTGCAGCCCCACGGTGAACAGCGAGTAGGGAGAGTGCCGGTCGATGCAGCCCTTGGCCATGAAGGTGCTGACCACGCCGATCCCGGTCTGCTCGACGAAGAGCCGCAGCTGCTTGCTGGCCCGCTTGCGGATGGCTCCGTTGCCGGCGATCACGATGGGAGCGCGGGCGTTCCGGATCAGCTCCACCGCCTGGTCGACGATCTTGTCCGCCGGCACCGGGCGCCGGGTGCGGGTCGGCGGCAGCGGGACCGAGTCGGTCTCGGCCTGCGCGATGTCCTCGGGCAGCTCGATGTGACAGGCGCCGGGCTTCTCGGTGATGGCGAGCTTGCACGCCTTGCGCACCACCTCGGGGATGTTGTTCGGGCTGACCACGGACCAGGCCCACTTCGTGATGGGCTTGAACATGGCGACGACGTCCATGTTCTGGTGGCTCTCCTTGTGGAGCCGGTCGCTGTCCGCCTGGCCCGTGAGCACCAGCAGCGGCGCGCGGTCCATGTTGCCGTCGGCCACGCCGGTCACCAGGTTCGCGGCGCCGGGCCCCAGGGTTCCCAGACATGCGCTCAGCTCGCCGGTGAGCCGTCCGTGGACGTCGGCCATGAAGGCCGCGCTCTGCTCGTGGCGCGTCAGCACGAACTGGATCGACGAGTCCTCCAGCGACATCATGAAGTGCGCGTTCTCCTCGCCGGGCACGCCGAAGATGCGCTCCACGCCCTCGTTCTCGAGACAGCGCACGAACAGGTCCGAAGCCTTCACGAAGTCCTCCTGGCAGGAAGTGGGGATCCCAGTGTCCCGTGCCACGCACTCGCTGTCGATCCCGGCCTGCCTTCCCGGCACGCCCGGCTCAGGCCTCCGGTCGCACCGCGCCAGGCCCGGCGATCTCCATGGCCCGCACGTAGGCGGGCCGTTGCCCGATCCGCTCCACGTAGGCCACCACGTTCGGCAGGTCGTCGATGCTCCGGCCGCCGAAGAGCGGCAGCTCGGTGAGATTGAACGTCACCATGATGTCCGCGCAGGTCAGCTCGGGGCCCGCGAGATACGGCGACTCGCCGAGCCGCCGATCGAGGACGCCGTAGTATCCCTCTTCACGCCTCCGGATGAACCCGGCGATCCGTTCGGCTTCGGCTCCCTCGGTCTGGGCGCCCATGGCCAGCTTGGCGAAGAACAGCCCCTGGACGTTGTTGTTGAAGTGCATCCAGTAGAGGTATTCGACGTAATCGGGCTCGGCGGGCCCCACCGTCAGCCTTCCACCCGCGTGCCGGTGGCAGATGTGCTCGACGATCGCCGCCGACTCGGCGAGCACCCGATCCCCGTCCTGGACCACCGGCGCGGTCGCCGCCGGATGGAGCGCCAGGTACTCCGGCGGAGCGAGGCCGTCCTCTCCGCGGTCGTACCACTCGAGTCGATACGGAAGCCCCAGCTCCTCCATCAGCCAGACGATGCGATCGGACTGCGAGACACCGAGATGGTGGATGGTCAGCATTCGGGACCCCCGGGAGCGGCGACGCGTGGTGTCGTCCCACGGTACCAGGACACCCCCCCGTGAGCCCATCCGCGCAGGGGTGGACGAGACCCTGCCGGAGCGGCGACACGCAGGGATCGCGTCGGAGGTGCTTCGCGACATCGAGACCGGGACACAGTCCCCTGCTCGAGCATCCGGGCGACCCGGTCCGAGCCCGCCGCGGCTTCCGTTGCTCTTCGGAGCCGGATCGCCGCGGCCTGTGTAGGCCGCAGCGGGGCTCGCTGCTACCCTGCCGCGCATGCCTGAAGACCAGCGTCCGGAGCCGGGAGCCGCGGACGACGACGAGGAAGCGCGCGCGGCCGAGACGCCCGAGGACGACGAGCCGGTCGAGACCCCGTTCGACCATCCGCTCTTCCTGCCCGTGATCCTGGTGGGGCTGTCGCTGTGGTTCTTCTACGACGGCTTCATCAACCAGGACCCCAAGATGCTCGAGCATCTCGCCTTCAATCGGGGCGGCTTCGCGCTGCTCTCCCTGGCCGCCGCTTGGTACGGCTACAAGGGATTCCGCGAGATGCGCCGGGCCAAGGAGCAGGAGAGCGCTTCGCGCGGCTCCGAGGACGACCGTCCCATCGGCTGAGATCGCGGCGTCGACGCAGCGCCTCGCGCGCGGCCCCGAGTCCGCTCCCGGCGGAACGCCTCCAGGCCGGCTGCAGCCGGCGGATGCCGTCCCGGCACCTCAGGGGTGCCGTTCCACCACAGTCCGAGACCGCGTCCGCCGATAAGGCACAGCAGCAACGAGGGGTTGTCCCCGGTGCCGCCGTGCGGTCTGCCGCCGTCGGGGACCGGCGCGCCCGCAGCACCCGGAAGCGAACGGAGCCCGAGCGCGGTCATGGCCCAGCGAGTCTCACCCAACGAGCCCACGCAGCCGACCGACACCGAGTCGATGACGGTCGCGACGGGCGGCGCGACCCCGCGCGGCCGGGGCACGCGGGTCTCGACCGAGAGCCTCGACACCGGGGGAGAGCCGCGGAAGCCCGCCGCCAAGGCGCGGGAGCCCGAGACGCGGACCCGAGCCGGGGGACGTGCTCGAGGCCCGGCATCGCTATCGCCTGGTGCGCCGCCTCGGGAAGGGGGGATTCGGCTCGGTCTTCCTCGCCGACTCCCTCGACGGCCGCAACGGCGACGACGGCCCCCCGCCCCAGGTCGCCATCAAGGTGATCGGATCCACCAACGACCGCCAGGCGCGCAGCTCCCTGAAGCGCGAGCTGGCCGCCCTGCTCGCCATCCGGCACGACCGCATCCCGAAGCTCTACGACTGGACGATCGACGGCGAGCAGGCCTTCGTGGCCCTGCAGTACTTTCCGGCGGGCAGCCTGGCGGACGCCCGGCCCTTCATGGGACGCTTCGACGAAACCCAGACGTGGCGCCTCATCACCGACCTGCTCTCGGCGCTGTCCGCCGCCCACCGCGCCTCGATCCTGCATCTCGACGTCAAGCCCTCGAACGTGCTGCTCGACGGGAACGGGGGCTTCGTGCTCACCGACTTCGGCGTCTCGCACTCGTCGCGCATGTCCAAGGGGCTCCTCTACCAGGGCCAGATCGCCGTCGGCCTCGGCACCCACGGCTACCGCGCGCCCGAGCAGGACAGCTGCACGATCCAGTCCTTCGACATGCGCACGGACCTGTGGGGCGTGGGCGCCACGGCCTGGTCGCTCTACACGGGCATCGATCTCAACAAGCGCCAGGACGTGCTGCGCCGCAAGGAGTCAGGCAACGTCTTCGGGCTCCAGCGGCTCTCGGACGTCGCCCTGCGCTGCCCGCCGCCCCTGGAAGAGGTAATCATGGATTGCCTCTACATCGATCCCACCCTGCGGCCGGGCGGCGCCTCGGAGGTCCTGACCCAGGTCAAGGCGATCGTCTCGGGCTTCGGGCTCGATTCGCGCACGCTCGTGAACGCCCACCGCGCGAACGTCGACCCCGTGGAGATCCGCCGCGTGATCGAGTCCCTCGTGGATCCGCTGTGGGCCTCGATCTGCCGCTCCCCGGGCTTCGACCGCTTCTTCGCGCGCTTCGAGGACGGCGAGGTGCTCTCGGGCGAGAACGACCGCGCCCACCACACCCTGCTCCTCCTGAAGGGACGGGTGCGGGTGGAGCGGGGCGAGGCCCTGGTGGATACGGAGACCCGCGAGGGCGCCCTGCTCGGCGCCATCTCGACCCTCACCGGGGCGCCCCGCCAGCTCACCCTGCGCGCCGAGGGACCGGTCTGGGTGTGCATCTTCAACGAAGCCGAGCTCGAGCAGCTCGTCACCTGCAATCCCGCGGTGGCCGTGCGCATGATCCGCAACATGGCCGGGCGAATCGCCGGGGGGCCCGCCCGACACAAGCCGTGACCGTTGCCCGATGCCGGCCGGAGCGGTATTCCCTCCGACCCCATGACGGTCCAGGTCTGCTTCGTCTGCCTCGGTAACATCTGCCGGTCTCCCACCGCCGAGGGCGTGATGCGGCGGCTCGTCACCGAGGCGGGGCTCGAGCAGCAGGTCGCCGTCGACAGCGCGGGAACCGCCGCGTACCACGCGGGCGAGCCCGCCGACCCGCGCAGCGCCCAGGCGGCCCGCGAGCGGGGCGTCCGACTCGCGGGGGTGGCCCGGCAGTTCCGGGTCGACGACTTCGACCGCTTCGACTACGTGCTGGCGATGGACCGGGAGAACCTGGCCGCCCTGAAGGCCCTGGCGCCCCACCCCGAGGCGGCCGCGCGGATCCACCTGCTGCGCAGCTTCGACCCCGGGTCCGCCGGCGAGCCGGACGTGCCCGACCCCTACTACGGCGGGTACTACGGCGGGCCCCACGGCTTCGACCGCGTGTTCGAGATCTGCGAACGTGGCTGCCGGGCGTTCCTCGAGCATGTCCGCCGCGAGCACGGCCTCTGACTCTCCCCGAACCCGACGCCCGGTTCCCGAGGCGCGACCCCGAAGGAGCGAGCACCGATGATCCTGGATCGATTCCGCATGGAGGGAAAGGTGGCCATCGTGACCGGTGCCGGGCGCGGCATCGGGGAGGGCTGCGCGCTGGCCCTCGCCGAGATGGGGGCGAACGTCGTCTGCGCGGCGCGCACCCCCGAGCAGATCGAAGCGGTGGCCGCGCGGGCCTCCTCCCTGGGCGGACGCTCGATCGCCGTGCCCTGCGACGTCAGCCAGCGCGAGCAGCTCGAGAACGTGGTCGCGTGCGCGCAGAAGGAGTTCGGCCGGGTCGACGTGCTGGTCAACAACGCCGGCGGCTCGCCGCCCAAGGAGGCCCTGCGCACCAGCGAGGCGATGTTCGATCAGGCCTTCCACTTCAACGTCACGACCGCCTTCCTGATGACGCGCTTCGCCGTGCCCCGGATGCTCGAGAACGGCGGAGGCGCGGTCGTCAACATCTCGTCGGCGGCCGGCCGGCTGCCCCAGCCGGGCTTCGCCGCCTATGGCACCGCCAAGGCGGCCCTGTCCGCGTTGACGCGCCTGCTCGGCGCCGAGTTCGCGCCACGGGTGCGCGTGAACGCCATCGCCGTGGGCTCCGTGCGCACGTCGGCGCTGACGCCCTTCCTGGACGCCGAGACCATGGCGAAGATGGAGGCCCTGACGCCCATGAAGCGCCTCGGCGAGGTGGAGGACATCGCCCTGATGGCGCTCTATCTCGCCTCGTCCGCCTCGTCGTGGGTGACGGGCAAGGTGTTCGAGGTGGACGGCGGGACCGAGGCGACGAACTGGCCGTTCGCGTTTCCCACCGTCTGACGAAGCACCGGGTCGGCCGGGTCGAAGAAACGGCACCCGGCCGCGCAGCTCCCGCGCAGGCGCACGGCAGGCCGGACGCATCCGAGCGTCGCGCCGCGGTGAGAGCACTCAGCCGCGGGGGGTAAGAGCCCTCGGCCGCCGCGAGAGCCCTCAAGCGCGCACGCCGCCGACTCGATGTCCACTCCATGCGAATCGCAGTGGCGGTGGACGGAACGCGCGGGGACGTGCATCCCATGCTCGCGCTCGCGGATCACCTCCGGGACGCCGGCCACACGCTGGTGCTCTGCGGTCCGCCGGATGCCGCGAGCGAGTGCCGGGAACGGGGCTTCGAGCTGCGACCGATGGGCGTCGACGTCCGGGACTTCCTCGACCGGGAAGCGGCGGGGATCCTGAGCGGACGCCTGGGCTTCGCGCTCGCCGGCAAGCGCTACTTCGACGCGACCCTCGCCCGGCAGTTCGAGCGTCTTCCGGACGCGACCCGGGACGTGGATCTGATGCTGGGGGCGGGGCTCTGCTTCGCGGGGCCCTCGGTGGCGGAGCGCCACGGCATCCCGTACCGCTTCATCACCTACTGTCCCGTGCTGCTGCCCTCCGACGAGCACGCGCCCTTCGTGGTTCCCACGGCGAGCACACCGCGCTGGCTGAACCGGATGCTGTGGCGCCTGCTGGTTCCCGCGGTCTCGCGCCTAGTCGGCCTCGAGGTCAACCGACACCGCCGTCGCCTGGGCCTGCCGCCGGCCCGGGATCTCTACCGCTCGCTCCTGTCGCCGCGCCCGGTGCTGTCCGCGGACGCGATCCTGGCCCCGCTGCCCCGGGACACGAACGTGGAGGTCGACACGATTCCCTATCTGCACGGACCCCCGGGCCCGCCCCTGCCTGAGAAGCTGGAGGCCTTCCTGGCCGCGGGGTCCGCGCCGGTCTACCTCGGGTTCGGCAGCATGACCGACCCCGCGCCGGAGAAGACCACCCGGCTGATCCTGCAGGCGCTGGCGGAGGCGGGCTGTCGGGCGGTGATCTCCGCCGGCTGGGCGGGACTCGGCGACGGCCCGCTGCCGGAGCACGTGTTCCGCACCGGGCCCGTCGACCACCGACGGCTGTTCCCGCGCATGGCCGCGGTGGTCCATCACGGCGGCGCCGGAACCACGACCACCACGGCCCGCGCCGGGGTGCCGCAGATCGTGGTTCCCCACGGCGTCGACCAGTACTACTGGGGCGGCCGGGCCCACGCGTTGGGGGTGGCCCCGCCGCCGCTGCCGCGCCGCCGCCTGCGCGCCCCGGACCTCGCGAACGCGCTGCGCGCCATCCTGGACAACGAGCTGGCGGCGTCCCATGCGGCCGACCTGGGCCTTCGCCTTCGCGCCCAGGTGCCCGACGCGCCCGACCTGTCCACCCTGATCGGGCGCTCGTAGCCGACCGCATTCGCCAATTTCGGCCCGCGGCCGGCGTGTTACCCTGCCGCCACCCCCAGGAATGCACGAGGTCGGATTGGCAGCGTCGAGACGGCGCAGGGTTTCGCTCGTTCTCTGGGGGCTGGTGCTGCTGGCCGTCTCGGGCAGCAGCTCGGCCGCCACCGGCGGCGAGCCTCTCCCGTCGACCCCCCGCGAGCGGCTCCTCGACGCACTCCGCGCCAGCGGCCGGGTGGGGGACGCGCTGCTGGCCGCGTACCGCGAGAGCGACGTCGCGCCGGTCGTCATCACCCTGGAGGCTCCGGCTCGCGGGCGGGTCTCCCGCAGCGAGCGCCGCCAACGCATCCTCGAGCTGGGGGGCCGGGTGCTGGCCGACTGCCCCGTTTCGGACTTCCACCTGCGCCACCGGTTCGAGCATGCCGCCGGCCTCGCGGGCGAGCTCCACCTGCGCGCCGTCTCGCGGCTGCTCGCGAACCCCGCGGTGCGCGCCGTCGATCTCGACGGCGGCGGGCACGGGGCCCTGGCGGAGACCATGGCCCTGGTGGGCGGCTACACGGCGAGCACCGCGGGCTTCTCGGGCACCGGGGTCACCGCCGCGGTGCTCGACTCCGGCGTGGACAACGACCACCCGGACCTGGCGGGGATGGTCGTCGCCCAGCACTGCGAGTGCAGCCCGGGCTGCTGCCCGGGGGGTGCCGACGGACCCGGCTCCGCCGAAGACGACAACGGCCACGGCACCCTGGTCGCCGCGGTGCTCGCGAGCCGGGGCGGCCTCGCGTCCATCGGGCTGGCGCCCGCGGCGGACGTGGTGGCCGTGAAGGTGCTCGACTCGAACCTCGTCTTCAGCAACGCGTCGACCATCGTGGCGGGTCTCTCGTGGGTGGTGGACAACTACACGGCGCTGCCGCCGGCCACCTCGACGGTGCGCGTCGTCAACATGAGCCTCGCCACGGACACGCGCTACACCGGAAGCTGCGACAATGCCGGCGGCGCCATCTCGATGCTCGGGGACGTGGTGGACGAGCTGGTCACCCGGGGCGTGACGGTGGTGGCGGCGGCCGGCAACGCCGGCGACACCGCGCAGCTTCCGGCCCCGGCGTGCCTGTCCAACGTGATCGCGGTAGGCGCCGTCTGGGACGCCGACGTGGGCAGCCAGTCGCTCGACTTCGGTACGTTCAGCTGCAGCGACGCCACCACCGCGCCGGACCAGGTCACCTGCTACACCAACGCGGCGCCGAACACCGACGTCTTCTCGCCGGGGGGCAAGATGATCGGGCCGATCAACAGCGGCGGGATCGGCCTCGCGAACGGCACGTCGTTCTCGTCGCCGGCGGTGGCGGGCTGCGCCGCCCTGCTCGTCGAGCAGGACCCGATGCGCACGCCGGCGCAGATCGGCAGCCTCATCACCGCATCGCCCGCCCAGGTGACCGATCCGGCGACGATGCTCTCGTTCCCGCGCCTCGACTGCGCGGACGCTCTCGGGCTCGGCCCCGACGACGCGGACAGCGACTTCGACGGCATCACCGTGGGCGCGGGCGACAACTGCCCGCTGCTGTCCAATACCGGCCAGTCCGACGTGGAAGCGGACGGCGTGGGAGACCGCTGCGACGTCTGCCCCCTGGCCGAGGACGGGCCCGACGCGGGCGCGGGCAACCAGCTCGACTCGGACGGCGACGGAACCGGCGACGCCTGCGAGTGTACCGGCCGCGACTTCTGGGCGGGCGACGTGGATGGCAGCGGCGTCGTCGACGACCAATCGGACATCTTCGTGCTGGAGTTCAACTTCGGCGACACCGGCGTGACGCCCAGCGACGGCGACCAGAACTGCGACGACGTGGTGGACGGCGCCGACTACACCCTGTGGGCCGACCACCTGGGCCGCGCCTCGTCGGAGATCGACCTGTCTCCGTGAGGCTCCGCGCCTCGTTCAGGGCCGCGCCACGTAGAATGCGTTCACCGGGTGGCCGAGGTCGAGCTCCTCGAGCTCCCGGAAGCCCGCCTGCTCCACCATCTCGCGCATCAGACCCGGATGCAGGCCCAGGGTTCCCAGCCCGGCGCCTCCGGGCTCCGACAGCGCCGACGACATGCACGTCATCACCGAGGTGCCGTACATCATGGCCGCCATCGGGTTCTCCGCCACGTTCTCCTCGTAGCTGCCGTGGGCCTTGATGTCGGCGATGAGCCAGATGCCGTCCGGGCGGATGGCGCGCCGGATGGCGGCCATCACGCCGGCGGGATCCGTCATGTCGTGCAGGCAGTCGAAGGTGGTGACGAAATCGAAGCGCGCGTCCCCGGGCAGCGGCTCCTCCTGCACGTGGTGGAAGGTGACGTTGTCCGCGCCCGCCTCGGCGGCGTTGGCCTGGCCGCGCTCGATGGCGTGACGCGAGAGCTCGTAGCCGTGGAAGCGCGAGCGGGGGAAGGCCCGCGCCATCTCGATCATCGCGACCCCCGAGCCGCAGCCCACGTCGGCGGCGACGGCCCCCGCCTCGAGGCGCTCCACCAGGCCCTCCACCCGCGGCAGGGCCATCGGGACCAGCAGGCTGCGGAACCACGGCGCGAAGCCGCGCTCGATGCCCACCGCGCCCTCGGAGCCCAGGGCGTCGTAGGGCAGACCCAGGCCCGTCTCGAAGGCCCGGGGCAGGTGCTCGGCCAGCTGCATCGTCTGGGGAAAGTGCGCGAAGAAGCCGGCACCGAAGGCGGGATGCTCCTCCTCGGCGAGCACCGCCGCGCCCTCCGGCGAGAGGCGGAAGCGCCCGGCGCCGCGATACTCGAGGATCCGCGCCGCCCCCTGCTGGTGCAGCCACTCCCGCAGCCAGCGCTCGGAGAGCCCGGTGCGCTCGGCGAGCTCGTGGCTGTCCACGTCCTCGACCTCGGCCAGCACCTGATACAGGCCGAGCCGGTCGCCCAGGTGGATCATCGCGGAGGTCACGGCGCCGCTGAACGCGCCGAACACCGTCCGGGCCATCTCGCGGACCTTGTCCGCCGTCGAGCTTCTCCGCCGCGCGCGTCTGCTTCGATTCCTCCATCGCGATCGTCCCTCCCTCGTCGCCCGCTCCCGGAAGGGAGCATCGAGGCTAGACTACCCCGCTCCGCGAAGCAGCGCTTCGCGGCCATGCCGGCGAACACGAACC
Source organism: uncultured delta proteobacterium (assembly GCA_963822965.1). Lineage (GTDB taxonomy): Bacteria > Myxococcota_A > UBA9160 > UBA9160 > UBA4427 > JAJDAN01. The sequence goes on along the minus strand of CAWGJT010000010.1, from coordinate 533,064 downwards.
GAAGACGCACCCGACGGCCCCCCAACACGCACCCCAAGGAGTCCCCATGCGCGCTGCCGTTCTCGAAGCCCCGGGCCGTCCCCTGATCGTCACCGACGACGTCGACATCGCCAGCCCGGGGCCCGGGCAGGTGCGGGTCGCCGTCTCCCACTGCGGCGTCTGTCATTCGGACCTCAGCATCGCGAACGGCAGCTTCCCCGCCGAGCCGCCCATCGTGCTCGGCCACGAGGCCACGGGGACCGTCGAGGAGGTGGGTCCCGGGGTGACGATGCTGGCGCCGGGCGACGCGGTGGTGCTCACGCCCTGCCCTCCCTGCGGTCGCTGCTACGGCTGCGTCCGGGGGGAGCCGGGGACCTGCGTGAACACGGCGGCGCTCTTCGCCAACAGCCTCCCCGACGGCTCGACGCCCCTGTCCCGCAAGGGCGAGCCGGTGAAGCGCGGTCTCGGGGTGGCGGCGTTCGCCGAGTACGTGATCACCCCCGAGACGGGTGCCGTGAAGATCCCCAGCGACGTGCCGCTGGAGGTGGCCTGCGTGATCGGGTGCGCGGTCCAGACGGGCGTGGGCGCCGTCCTCAACACCGCGAAGGTGGAGGCGGGGGCGACCGTGCTGGTGATGGGGCTCGGCGGCATCGGCATGTCCGCCGTCCAGGGCGCACGCCTCGCCGGCGCCTCGCGCATCATCGTCTCGGATCCCCTGCTGGAGCGCCGCGCCGCCGCCCTGCACCTGGGCGCCACCGACCTGCTCGACCCCGGCCAGGACGACGTCGCCACCGCCGCCCGCGACCTGACCGGCGGCATCGGCGTGGACTACGCGTTCGAGTGCGCCGGCGCGGCCGCCCTGGTGAACGTGGGCGTCACCGCGACGCGGGCCGGCGGAACGACCGTGTGCGTGGGCGCGCCGCCCCTCGACCAGGCCATCACCCTGGCCCCGGCGGTGCTCTTCGCCTGCTCGGAGAAGAAGATCATGGGCTGCCTGCTGGGCAGCTCCAACTCGCTGCTCGAGATCCCGCGGCTCGTCGCCCTGTGGCAGACCGGTCGGCTCGACCTCGAGTCGCTCATCAGCCGGCGACGCCCGCTCGAGGAGATCAACGAGGCGCTCGACGACCTCACCGCCGGCCGCGGCATCCGCACCGTCCTCTCGGTGTGAGGCGAACGCGCACCGGGTCCGGCCCGGGGCGATGGACGCTCACGCGTCGGGCGTCTCCCCGCTCGCGAGGGCGCCCTCGATCTCTTCCGGGGAGAGCCCCACCTCGGCCAGGATGCTGCGGGAGTCCGCCCCGAGCGCCGGGGCCGGACGGGAGCTGCGCAGGTCGGAGCCCGAGAGCCGCAGCGGCGGCGCGACGGAGCGGAACGCGCCCGCCACCGGGTGCTCGACGGTCTGGAAGACCCCCGCCGCCTCGGCCTGGGGATCTTCGATCGCCTCGGCCAGGGTCTGCACCGGCGACCAGATGATCCGGAACCCCGCCAGACGCTCCCGCCATTCGTCGAGGCTGCGGCCGGCGACGCGCGCGGCGAGACGGGCGGTCAGCTCCTCGGAGTTGCGGTAGCGCCCGACCGCGCCGGCGAACCGCTCTTCCGCGGCCAGCTCCTCGAGGTCGAGCGCGCGGCACACCTCGGGCCAGTAGCGGTCCGACTCGATCATCACCAGGAAGAGCCAACGCCCGTCCTTCGTCTCGTAGTGGTTCCAGAGCGGGTTCCGGGGGCGGGTGCGGTCGTGGTTGGGCGGCGACTGGCCGGTGGCGAGGGTGTGGGCGGCGTCGTTGCCCTGGATGTAGAAGCCCATGTGCAGCAGGTTGACGTCGACGGCCTGGCCCTCCCCGGTGCGGTCCCGCACGCGCATCGCGGCGAGGATCCCGGCCACCAGCGCCAGGGCCGCCGCGTGGTCGCCGACGCCGGGCCGCAGGAAGGACGGCGGCACGCCCTCGTCCCGCATGGTGTTCATGAAGCCCGGCCGCGCCCAGTACGCCGTGTAGTCGAAGGCCGGCTCGCCGGCGGCGGGACCTTCCGGGCCGTAGCCGGAGAGGCTCGCGTGGATCAGGGCCGGCCGCTTCGCGCGCAGGCTGTCGGCGTCGATCCCGTACCGCTGCTGCCGGTGCGGAAGCATGTTCGTGAGGACCACGTCCGCCCGCTCGATCACCCGCAGCAGCGCCGCGCGCGCGGGCTCCCGGGTGACGTCGAGGGCGAGGGACCGCTTGCCGCGGTTGTCCATCTGGAAGTGCGGTGCCTCGGGAAACTCGCTCTTGAACCCCGCGGTGCGCGGCGTCGAGTAGCGGTAGATCTCCCCGCGCGGCACCTCGACCTTCAGCACCTCCGCGCCCAGATCGGCGAGCAGCGCGCCCGCGGCGGGCGCGGCCACGAAGCTCGCGATCTCGACGACGATGGTTCCCTCGAGCGGCTTCCTCATCGCAGGTCCTTCTCGTCCGTGGGGCCGTCGGCCGGGAGCACCCGCCTTTCGACGCCGGCCTCGTCGAGGCCGAAGCGGAAGATCGACGTGTGGCGATACGCTTCGCCGGGCTCGAGCCGCGTGGACGGAAACCGCGGCCGGTTCGGGGCGTCGGGGAATCCCTGGGGCTCGAGGCACAGCGCGTGCCAGCGACCGTAGGCGATGCCGTCGTGCCCCGCGAGCCGGCCGTCCAGGAAGTTTCCCGTGTACAGCTGGAGGCCGGGCTGGTCGGTCTCCACCACGAGCAGCCGGCCGCTGCCGGGGTGGAGCACGCGGGCGACGGGCCGGGGTCGGTCCGGTCGCGCGCCACCGCGCAGCACATAGCAATGGTCGAAGCCGCCGCGGGCGGACTCGAGCGCCGGGATGCGATCGCCCAGGCGCACCATCTCGCCCCGGTCCGACGGTCGCAGGTCGAGGGGCGAGCCGGCCAGCGGGACGAGCCGACCGCTCGGCAGACCGTCGGCGTCCACCTCCAACGCGCGATCGGACTCCACCTCGACGCGGTGATCGAACACCGTCGTGGCGCCGCCGTCGCCGAGGTGGAAGTACGCGTGATGGGACAGGTTCACGATCGTCGGGCGGTCCGTTCGCGCGCGCAGCTCGAGCACGAGCTCGCCGCGGTCGCGCAGCCGATAGCTCGCGCTGGCGTGCAGTCGGCCCGGATAGCCCTCGTCCCCGTCCTCGCTCACGGTGTCGAAGCGAACGCCCGCGGCGTCCGGCTCCTCGAACGGCTCGCCCCGCCACACGCGCCGGCCGAGCCCCCGCGCCCCCCCGTGCAGGTGGTGCTCGCCCAGGTTCGCGGTGAGGCGCACGGGCCGCCCGTCGAGAACGAAGCGGGCCCCGGCGATGCGGTTCGCGAAGCGGCCCACGACGGCGCCGAAGTGGAACGGGTCGGCGCGGTAGGCGTCCAGGTGGTCGAAGCCCAGCACCACGTGCCCCGGGCGCCCTGCCCGGTCCGGCGCTCGCACGGCCTGCAGGCTCGCCCCGTAGCCCAGCAGCGAGACCTCGACGCCGTCGCGCTCCAACACGAAGCGGTCGACGCGCTCGCCGTCCGGCATGCGCCCGAACCCGGCCGCCCGAACCGACATCGTCGCGCTACCGGTACCGGTTCACGAGGTTCTCGAGCGCTTCCTGGCGCCCCGAAACCGGCCGCGGGTCGAGGCCCCGTTCCAGGGCCAGCTCGGCCAGGGAGTCCAGGTCGAGCCCGCCCGCGAGGATCGACGCCCCGAGATCGCCCGACCAGCCCGCGTAGCGGTCCTCGACCCGACGGGCGAGCACGCCGTCCTCGATCATTGCCGCGGCGGCGAGCAGCCCCCGGGCCAGGGTGTCGACGCCGCCGACGTGGGCGTGGAAGAGGTCCACCGGATCGACCGACTGGCGTCGCAGCTTGGCGTCGAAGTTGAAGCCGCCCGTCGTGAGGCCCCCCGCCTGCAGCAGCGTGTAGAGACCGAGGGTCGCCTCCTCGACGCTGTTCGGGAACTGGTCCGTGTCCCAGCCGAGCTGGGGATCGCCGCGGTTGATGTCGATGCTGCCCAGCAGGTCGTGCGCCGCCGCGTAGGCGAGCTCGTGCTGGAAGCTGTGACCCGCGAGCGTCGCGTGGTTCACCTCGATGTTCAGCCGGATCTCCTTCTCGAGACCGTGCGCGAGCAGGAAGGCGTGCACGGCCGCCGCGTCGGAGTCGTACTGGTGCTTCGTGGGCTCCATGGGCTTGGGCTCGATCAGGATCGTGCCCTCGAAGCCGATGCGGTGCTTGTGCTCGACGACCAGGTGCAGGAAGCGCCCCAGCTGGGCGTTCTCCCGACGCAGGTCGGTATTCAGGAGCGTGTCGTAGCCCTCGCGACCGCCCCACAGCACGTAGTTGGCGCCGCCGAGGCGATGCGCCGCCTCGAGGGCGTCGCGCACCTGCACCGCCGCGCAGGCGAACACCTCGGGGTCGGGGTTGCTGGCCGCCCCCGCGGCGTAGCGGGGATGCCCGAAGAGGTTCGCGGTGCTCCACAGCAGCCGCACGCCGGTTCGCTCCATGGCCGCTTCGGCGCGATCGAGCATGTGCGCCAGGTGGTGCCGGCTCTCGGCCAGGCTCTCGCCCTCGGGTGCGAGGTCCCGGTCGTGAAACGTGAAGAAGGGGGCGCCGAGCTTCGAGAACAGCTCGAAGGCCACGTCGAGCTTGCGCTCGGCCTGCTGCAACGGCGTGCCCCCGCTGAGCCAGGGGCGCTGGAACGCGGGCTGCCCGAAGACGTCGTCGCCCGGCCAGCAGAACGTGTGCCAGTAGCAGACCGCAAAGCGCAGGTGCTCGCGCATGGGACGTCCGAGCACCAGCCGATCGGGCTCGTAGAAGCGGTACGCGAGCGGGTCGTCGGCGTCCGGCCCGCCGAAGGGAACGCGATCGAGATCGGGAAAGAAGGGGTCGGAGAACACCGGCTCGGGCAGGTCGCGCTTGGGAAGGGAGGGAGTCTTCACGGACGATCTCCGTTGTCCGCTGCAGCGGCGGACGGGAAGTGGTCACGCAGGACCGGGTACAGACGCGCGAAGCGGGCGCGGCGCCCCGCGAGCGCTTCGCGCAGGCGGGCGTCCACCGGGATCACGCGGTCGACGGCGGGCTCGCTGCAGACCGTGTCGGGAGCCTCTCCGGTGACCGCCAGACGGGCGAGCCGTGCGGCGCCCAGGGCCGGCCCCGTCTCCGCCGAGGCCAGGCGATGCAGGGGCCGGTCGAGCGCCGCCGCCAGCACGCGCGCCCACAGATCGCTGCGGGCGCCGCCCCCGATCACCGCCAGTCGATCCACCGGGGTGCCGGTGGCCAGGACGGCGTCCTGCCCTTCGGCCAGCGCGAAGGCGACGCCCTCCAGCACCGCCCGCACCAGCTCCCCGGGGCCCGTCTCGTGCCCGAGCCCGAAGAACACGCCCCGGGCGTGGGGGTCGTTGTGCGGCGTGCGCTCGCCCGACAGGTACGGCAGGAACAGGGGCGCCCGCTCGTCGAGGTCGTCGAGCCCGACGGCCTCGGCCCGGGCGAGGGCGGTGGTCACGTCGGGTGCGCCCACCAACGTGGCCACCCACGACAGGCAGCTGGCCGCGCTCAGGATCACGGACATCTGGTGCCAGCGTCCGGGAAGGCAGTGACAGAACGCGTGGACGGCACGTTCGGGGCTCGGCGCGAAGCGGTCGCTCGCGACGAAGTAGACGCCCGAGGTGCCCAGGGACAGCAGGGCCTGGCCCGGTCGCACCACGCCGGCCCCCACCGCGCCGGCAGCCTGGTCCCCGGCGCCGCCGGCGACGACCACGCCCGGCCGGATGCCGAAGAGACGCGCCACCTCGGGCAGCACGACCCCCGAAGGCTGGCTTCCCTCGACGAGCCGCGGCATGTCCGTGAGGGAGAGCCCGCAGGCCTCGACCAGATCGGCCGACCAGACGCGCCGCGCCACGTCGAGCCAGCCGGTCCCCGACGCGTCCGACGGCTCCGATGCGTGCTCTCCCGAGAGGCGCAGGCGCAGGTAGTCCTTGGGCAGCAGCACGCGTCGCACCTTCGCCGCCACGTCCGGCTCGTGCTCGGCCAGCCACAGGAGCTTGGGCGCCGTGAACCCCGGCATCACCAGGTTGCCCGTGATCTCCTGCACCGCCGGCACCCGCCGCACCAGCTCCGCGCAGGCCGCCCCGCTCCGTCCGTCGTTCCACAGGATGGCCGGCCGCAGCACGCGGTCCGAGGCGTCGAGAAGCGTGGCTCCGTGCATCTGCCCGGACAGGCCGATGCCCTGCACGGCGGCCAGCGCACCGGCGCTTCGGCGCCGCAGGGCCGCCACCGCGCGACACGTCGCCTGCCACCACTGCTCGGGATCCTGCTCCGACCACAGCGGCCGCGGGCGGCTCACCTCGAGCGCGACGGTCTCCTGGTCGACGACCTCGCCGGCCAGGCCCACCAGCAGCACCTTCAAACCCGAGGTTCCGAGATCGATTCCCAGGGTGGTGGCGTCGCGTGCCGCGCACATCGCCGGGATTATCCATCGGACGGCCCCGCGCCGCACACGGTCCGCGCGCCTCGTGCGCGTGCCCCGAGCACCTCGTCGAGGGCCTCCGACAGGATCGCCAGCATCTGCGCCACTTCGTCGCGAGCGACCGCCAGCGAAGGCATCAGCCGCAGGAGCTCCGGGCGCGGGCCGTTGACGAGCAGGCCACGCGTGAAGCAGGCCTGGACCAGCGCGCCGGAAACCGGTGCCGGCAGGCGCAGGGCCAGCAGGAATCCCCGCCCCCGCACGCCCAGACAGCCGTGGCGCCGCGCCAGCGCCTCGAGCCCCGAGTGCAGCTCTGCGGCGATCTGCTCGCGGGACCGGGCGAACCCCGGCTCCGCCAGGGCGTCGAGCACCGCGAGCCCGACGGCGGTCATCAACGGGTTCCCGTTGTAGGTGCCCCCCTGGTCTCCCGGCTCGAAGCAGCAGACGGATTCCCGGGCGAGGAGCGCCGCCAGCGGAACCCCACCGCCCAGCCCCTTGCCGAGGGTCATGACGTCGGGCTCGATCGCCTCCGCCTGGTGGGCGAAGAGCGGACCCGTGCGGGCCATGCCCGTCTGCACCTCGTCGACCATGAGCAGCACGCCGCGGCGCCGGGTGAGCGCCCGCAGGTCGCGCAGGTAGCCGGCCGGCGGCACCACCACGCCGGCCTCCCCCTGGATGGGCTCCACCATCACGGCGACCGTGGCGTCGGAGAGGGCGTCCGCCACGGCGCCCACGTCGCCGAAGGGCACCTTGCGGAAGCCCGGCATCGCCGGCGGGAACAGGTCGTCCCAGCCCGGCTTGCCGCTGGCCGCCATCGTGGCCAGGGTGCGCCCGTGGAAGGCGCCGTGGGTGGTCACGATCTCGAAGGCGCCGCCGCGATGCCGCCGCCCCCACTTGCGGGCCAGCTTGATGGCGCCCTCGTTGGCTTCCGCCCCGGTGCTGCAGAAGAACACCCGGTCGAGCGAGCAGCGGTCCGTGAGCGCCCGCGCCAGGGCGAGCTGGGGCGCGTTGTGGAAGGCGGGGCTCGGCGTGAGCAGCAGACCCGCCTGGCGCGCCAGGGCGTCGCGAATTGCCGCGGGCGCGTGACCGAGGGCGTTCACCGCCCAGCCCTGCACGAAGTCGAGGTAGCGGGTACCCCGATCGTCCCACAGGTACGAGCCCTCGCCGCGGATCATCACCGGCTCGGGCCTGTCGTTGAGGGTCATGAGCGAGCTCCGGAGGTCGGTGCTCGGGCCGGGCTGCAGCTCCTTCATGTCGTGTCTCCTGGGGGTCTCGGGGCCATTCCGCTCCGTTCGGGAGAGGCGGCCGCCGGACCCCGGCACACGGCATGGGGCACGAAAAAGGCCGCCTTGCGGGGCGGCCTCGAGGGAATCCTGTGGATTCGTCAGCTGATTCGTCAGCTATCGGAAATGGGCAGGCCGCCCGCGTGCGAAGGCACGACGGCGACGGCTCCCGTCTACCGTCCGGTCTACGGATCGGTCCAGGGGTCGGATGTGGATCGGAGCTCCCATCGGGCGCGCAGTCTACGGGCGCGTCGTTCGCCGCGCAAGCCGGTCCGCCCCGGTCGGCCGGCTCCAATGCCCGGAAAATCACGGTGATTCGGGCGCAATCGGGAGCTGCGCCCTGATCCGCATCACGGATCGGGGCTAGCCTGTCGGCATGGACTACAAGATCCGGACCGAGTTCGTCGATGCCGGCGGCATCCGGTTCGAGATCCACAGCTCGGGCGACGACGCGAGCGATCGCCTGGCCCTGCTGCTGCACGGCTTTCCCGAGCACGCCATCTCCTGGCGCCACCAGATTCCGCTGCTGGCCCGCCTGGGCTACCGCGTGTGGGCGCCGAACCAGCGGGGCTACGGCCGCACGGTGCGCCCGCCGCGCGTCCAGGACTACACCCTGGACAAGCTCGTGGGCGACGTGGGAGCGCTGATCGACGCCTCGGGCTCCCGGCACGTGACCCTGATCGGTCACGATTGGGGCGGAGCCGTCGCCTGGGCGGCGGCGCTCTCCCACGTGCGCCCCATCGAGCGGCTGGTGGTGATGAACCTCCCGCATCCGCGTCGCTTCCGGGAGGCGCTCCGCTCCAGCTGGCGCCAGCGCATGCGGAGCTGGTACGTGCTCCTGTTCCAGATCCCGAAGCTCCCGGAGTGGCTGCTCGGGCGCCGGCGCGCGCAGCTCATCGCCGACGCCTTCCTCAAGGCCGGGGGCGATCCGAAGGCGTTTCCCGCCGACGTGATCGAGATCTACCGCGAGAACGCGCTGCAGCCCGGCGCGCTCACGGCCATGGTGAACTGGTACCGGGCCGCCGTCCGCGCCCGCCGGCTCGTGGAGCGATACGAGGGCCAGGGCGTCCTGGACACCCCCACCCTGATGATCTGGGGCGAGAACGACATCGCCCTGGGCAAGGAGCTGACGTACGGCACCGAGGCGCTCGTGCAGGACTTCACGATCCGCTACCTGCCCACCTCCCACTGGGTGCAGCAGGAGGCGCCCGAACAGGTGAACGCCATCCTCGAGGCCTGGCTCACGGGACGGCCGGTGCCCGACTTCTCACCGTCCCGCCAGCTGGGGGCCGGCCCCCCGTGATGGCGCGCAGCCATGGATTCCAGGAGGCCGAAGCCGTGGATTCCAGGAGACCGAAGCCGTGAGCGTGACGAGATGAAGGCGAAGAAGGTCAACGTCGACGGCCTGGGCAAGCTGCCCGCGTTCTGCCACGCGGTGGTGGCGGGCGGGTTCGTCCACGTCTCCGGCACCCTGGGAACCCGAGCCGGCAGCTTCACCCTCGTCGAGGGCGGAACGGGTCCCCAGACCACCCAGACCCTGCGCAACATCGAGACCATCCTGAAGGGCTGCGGCGCAGGGCTCGAGCACCTGGTCAAGGTGAACGTCTTCCTGGCGGACATGGACACGTTCGCGGAGATGAACGCCGCCTACCTCGAGGTCATCGGGAGCGACCCCCCGGCGCGCATCACCGTGGGCGGAGCGGCGCTCGCGCTCGGCGCGGCGGTAGAGATCGACGCCGTCGCCTATATCGGCTGAGTCGGATCGGCTGAGTCGGATCGGCTGAGTCGGATCGGCTGAATCGGCTGAGTCGGATCGGCTGAATCGGCTGAGTCGGATCGGCCGAAGATCGGCCCGGCGACGATCCGGGCGCCGGGGATCAGTCGGCTCGTCGCTTGAGCTCGCACTCGCGACGCGCGGCTTCGTCACACGGGCAGTCCCCGCCGGGGCCACCACAGGACCCCTTCAGGCTGCGCCCGTGCACGAGCACCCCGATCCCCATGGCGCCCATGACGACGGCGAACAGCACGAATGCGGCGAGGAAGGTCTCCATGCGGGGCCAAGAATAGCAGGCGCTCTCGGAGCGTCCCGCCCGGAGCCGCTCAGGGGGACGCCGCGCGCAGGCTGACGAGCTTCGACGTCTCGCGGCTCTCGAAGCCGCCGCTCGGCTCGCGAACGATGAAGTACGCCGGAAGGCCTTCCTCCTCGGCTCGATCGAATCCGACCTCGGGACCGAGCACGTCCAGGGCGGTCGCCCACGCGTCGGCCCACATGGTCTCGGGATGCAGCACCGTCACCGAGGCGAGCCCGTGGCGGATCGGGCGGCCGTCGCGGGGGTCGATGGTGTGCGAGATGCGCACGCCGTCCCGCTCGTAGTAGTTGCGGTAGTCGCCGGACGTGGCCATGCCCATGTCGTCCAGGAGCACCACGTCGAACACGCTGCGACCGCCCTCGGAGCGGGGCGTCTCGATGGCCACCCGCCAGGGATCCCCGTCCGGCTTGCGGCCGCGGGCCCGCAGCTCCCCACCCACCTCCACCAGGTGGTTCCGGAAGCCCAGCCGCAGCAGATCGTCGGACAGCGCGTCCACCGCGTAGCCCTTGGCGATCGCGGAGAGGTCGCACGTGACGTCGGGCCGGGTCTTGACGAGGCTGCGGCCGTCCGCGCCCACGCGAACCCGGCGCCACCCGACCCGCTCGCGCAGGGCGGCGAGCTCCTCCTCGCTCGGGCCCCCCGGGCACCTTCGCGCCCCGTCCCCGAAGCCCCACGCCTGCACGAGGGGCCGCACGGTCACGTCGAAGGCGCCGCCCGAGCGCTCGCTCACCTCCCGGGCGACGGCCAGCACCCGCGCGGTCTCCGGCGAGACCGGGAAGGGATCCGTTCCGGCGTGGCGGTTGAAGCGCGAGATCTCCGAGTCGGGATCCCACGTGGACATCATGGCGTTCACCCGCTTCAGGCGATCCGTGAGGGTGCGCGCGATCTCTTCGTGCGTCCCCGGCGACATCGAGGCCGCCGCCACCTTCACGAGGAAGCTGGTGCCCATGGTGGGGCCCGCGAACTCGAAGATCGGACCGGGGAGATCCGCGAAGAGGAGCCGGTGGATCGTCGCGGCGGCCAGCACCACCACGGCGACGGCGAGCATCACCCGAACGCGGCGCGTGAGTCCGCGCTGGACGAGCGGGGCGCCCATCCCCCGCCCTGCGATCAGCCGCCGAAGTCGTCGAACATGATGTTCTCGGGCTCGACGCCCAGGTCGGTGAGCATCTGGATGACGGCGTCGTTCATCATCGGCGGACCGCAGATGTAGTACTCGCAGTCCTCCGGCGCCGGGTGGTCCTTGAGGTAGTTGTCGTAGAGCACCTGGTGGATGAAGCCCGTGTAGCCCGTCCAGTTGTCCTCGGGCAGGGGCTCCGAGAGGGCGAGGTGCCACTCGAAGTTCTCGTTCTCGGCCGCGATCGCGTCGAAGTCCTCGATGTAGAAGGCCTCGCGCAGGCTGCGCGCGCCGTACCAGAAGCTCACCTTGCGCTTGGTGTGCAGCCGCCGGAACTGGTCGAAGATGTGCGAGCGCATGGGCGCCATGCCGGCGCCGCCGCCGATGAAGACCATCTCGTTGTCGGTGTCCTTGGCGAAGAACTCGCCGAAGGGCCCGGAGATCGTCACCTCGTCGCCCGGCTTGAGGCTGAAGATGTAGGAGGACATGTTGCCCGGGCGGCACGTCGGGCATGCGCGGCGGCGGCGAGGCGATGCGCACGTTGAGCATGATGATGCCCTTCTCTTCCGGGTAGTTCGCCATCGAGTAGGCGCGCGTCGACCGTCTCGTCGACCTTCGAGACGTACCGCCACACGTCGAACTTGTCCCAGTCGTCGCGGTACTCCTCCTCGATGTCGAAGTCCTTGTAGTGCGACCTCGTGCGGCGGGCACTCGATCTGGATGTAGCCGCCGGCCCGGAAGGGCACCTCCTCGCCCTCGGGCAGCTCGAGGATCGAGCTCCTTGATGAAGGTGGCGACGTTGTGGTTCGAGCGCACCCTGCACTTCCACTTGCTGGACGTCGAAGACCTCGGCGGGAATCTCGATCTTCATGTCCTGCTTGACCTTCACCTGGCAGGACAGGCGGCAGCCCTCGCGGGCCTCGCCGCGGGTGATGTGGCCGAGCTCGGTGGGCAGGATCGCGCCGCCGCCCTCGAGCACCTTCACCCGGCAGACGCCGCAGGTGCCCTTGCCCGCCGCAGGCCGAGGGGATGAAGATGTGGTTGGCGGCCAGGGTGCTGAGCAGCGTGCTGCCGGCCTGCACCGTCGAGGTCGTTGTCCGGATCGTCGTTGATGTGGATCGTGACGTCGCCGCTGGTCACGAGCTGGCTCTTGGCCGCGAGGAGCACCAGCACGAGCACGAGGATCGATGACGGTGAAGCCGATGACGCCGTAGATGACCGTGATCATGTCGCGTTCGTCCACGTCCGTTGCGAGAGCTGGATTCCCGAGCTGCTAGAGCTGAATGCCGGAGAAGGCCATGAAGCCGATCGCCATCAGACCGACGATGATGAAGGTGATGCCGAGCCCGCGCAGCGGCGGCGGCACGTTGCTGTAGCGCAGCTTCTCGCGGACGGCGGCCAGCGCCACGATCGCCAGCGCCCAGCCGATCCCCGAGCCGAGGCCGAAGACCGACGCCTCGGCGAAGGTGTAGTCGCGCTCCACCATGAAGAGCGCACGCGCCCAGGATGGCGCAGTTCACCGCGATCAGCGGCAGGAACACGCCCAGGGCGTTGTAGAGGCCCGGCGAGTAGCGGTCGAGCGCCATCTCCACGATCTGCACCGTCGCCGCGATCGTCCCGATCAGCACCAGGAAGGTGAGGAACGAGAGGTTCACGTTCCGGAGCCCCATCCAGTCGAGAGACGCCCTCCTCCAGGAACTTGCGAGTGCAGGAACTGGTTCAGCGGCGTGGTGACGGCCAGCACGAAGATGACCGCGCCGCCCAGACCGATCGCGGTCTCCACCTTCTTCGAGACGGCCAGGAACGAGCACATCCCGAGGAAGAAGGCCAGCGCCATGTTCTCAACGAAGATGGCCTTCGTTGCCAAGCTCAAGTAGTGCTCCAACATGGAACTCCTCCTCCACCTGCTCGGGCTTCCAGCTGCGAATGATCCAGATGAATCCACCGATCAGGAAGAACGCCGCGGGGGCCAGCACCATCAGGCCGTTCGGCACGTACCAGCCGCCCTCGGTCACCGGCTGCAGCACCGTGTAGCCGAAGAGCTTGCCGCTGCCGAAGAGCTCGCGGATGAACGCGACCGACATCAGCACGACCGAGTAGCCCAGGCCGTTGCCGATGCCGTCGAGGGCCGAGAGCTTCAGCGGTGTTCTGCATCGCGAACGCCTCGGCGCGGCCCATCACGATGCAGTTCGTGATGATCAGGCCGACGAAGACCGAGAGCTGCTTGCTGATGTCGAACAGATAGGCCTTCAGGATCTGGTCGGTCACGATCACCAGCGAGGCGATGATCGTCAGCTGCACGATGATGCGGATGCTCGACGGGATCTGGTTGCGGATCGCGCTGATCGCGACGTTCGAGCCCAGCATCACCGCCGGTCACCGCCAGGCTCATCACGAGCGCGGTGCTCATCTTCGTGGTGACGGCCAGCGCCGAGCAGATGCCGAGCACCTGCAGCGCGATCGGGTTGTTGTTGAAGAGCGGATCGAGCAGCGTTTCTCGGTCGTGGTGCGCCATCAGGTGCTTCCTCCCACTCGCTCGGGTCCTGCATCGGCTTGCCGGTGTTCCTGGACCTGCTTCAGGTAGGGGCCGAAGCCATCTTCGCCGAGCCAGAAGCGCACGAGGTTGCCCACGCCGCGGCTCGTGATGGTCGCCCCCGAGAGACCGTCCACCTCGTACGGGATCCGTCTCCGGCGGACCCGCCACGCCCTTCTTGACGGCGATCACCGGCTGGCCCTGGGGGTCGTAGGCCTTGCGGCCCTTCCACAGCGCCTTCCAGCGGGGATTGTCGACCTCGCCGCCCAGGCCCGGGGTCTCGCCGTGCTCGTAGAACGTGATGCCGACGATGGTGCGCGCGTCGGCGCGCCAGGGCCAGAAAGCCGTAGAGCGTGGACCACAGCCCCTTGCCCTCGATCGGGATGATGATCGCCTGGAGCTTTCCGTCCTTCACGACCCGGTAGACGAGTCCGTCCTTCGGCAGACGCCGGACCTTGGCCGGATTGGGCGGCGCCTCGTGGCTGGTCGCGGGATCGGCCGTCGCCTTGCGCTGGTCGAAGGTCGGTCGGGTCGATGTTCTCCTGGCGGCTCGCCGGTGCTCGAGGTCGACGACCTCCGGCACGATGTTCTCGTCGAAGAGACGCGTGACCTCGGCCCGGGAGACCGACTCGCCCTCCTGCATCAGACCGGCGACCGTCAGCACCTTCTTCTGCCGGTCCAGCGCGACGTTCACCTCCTGGCGGTCCTTCAGCAGGACGGCGGCGCCGGCCACGAACACCGAGCAGATGCCGCACACCGCCGCCGCGAAGAGCAGGATGTAGCGCGTACTATGTTGCATAGCCGGCCTCACGTCGGCGGATGTTCGCCTGCACGACGAAGTGGTCGATCAGCGGCGCGAACATGTTCATGAAGAGGATCGCGAGCATCATCCCTTCGGGATAGGCGGGGTTCACGACGCGGATCAGGATGCACAGCACGCCGATCCCGATGCCGTAGAGCCAGCGACCCCGGTCCGTGAACGCGGACGAGACCGGGTCGGTGACCATGAATACGGTGCCGAAGGCCCAGCCGCCGAGCACCATGTGCCAGTAGAAGGGCACCTGCGAAGAACGGGTTGGTCTGGGAGCCCGCGAGGTTCAGCACCAGGGTCATCGCGATCGTTCCCGACCACGACGCCCGCCATGCTCCGCCAGGAGCCGATCCGCGTGGACGATCAGGAAGCACGGCGCCGAGCAGGCAGCAGAACGTCGAGGTCTCGCCCATCGAGCCCGGGATCAGCCCCAAGAACGCCTTCGACCAGCTCGCCGCCTCGCAGGGCCGTGGAGCTCACGGCGGCCTGGGCGAGCCAGGTCGCCCCGCTGAAGGCGTCGACCCCGCTGAAGTTGGCCGCGATCCACGGCGACGTCGCCGCTCATGTAGGCCGGATAGGCGAAGAAGAGGAAGGCGCGCCCCACCAGGGCGGGGTTCAGGAAGTTCATCCCCGTGCCGCCGAACACCTCCTTGCCGATCACCACCGCGAAGACGCGTCCCGAGGGCCACCATCCACAGGGGGATGTCGGCGGCAGGGTGAGGGGCAGGAGCATGCCCGTGACGAGGAAGCCCTCGTTCACCTCGTGCCCGCGGATCATGGCGGAGGTCGCCTCCACCGCACCGCCGGCCGCCATCGTCACGACCAGCACCGGCAGGTAGTAGAGGGCCCCGTGGATCGCGCACAGGACGAAGTTCGTGTTGGTGAACGAGAAGCCCACCTGCTGGAGCAGCCAGGTCTGCCAGGTGTCCAGCGGCACGGCGCCGCTCGCGATCGCGAACTGCGCCTGGTAGCCCGTGTTGTACATCGCCCAGAGGATGCACGGCACAAGGGCCACGACGACGCCGAACATCATGCGCTTCAGGTCCATCCCGTCGCGCACGTGGGACGCCGTGGCCGTGACGTGCCCCGTCGAGTAGAGGATGGTGTCGTTCATCTCGTACAGGGCGTGGAACTTCTCGAGCTTCCCTCCCTTCTCGAAGAGGGGTGCCGCCTTGTCGAGCGCCTGGCGGATCGGATCCATCAGCCTTCCTTCTCCAGGATCTCGAGGTTCCTGCGCAGGATCGGGCCGTAGTCCGTCTTGCCCGGGCACACGAAGGTGCAGAGCGCCAGGTCCTCTTCGTCGAGCTCGAGTACCCCGAGCCTCTCCGCCTGCTCCACGTCACCGACGATGAGGGAGCGCAGCAGGAAGGTGGGCAGGATGTCCATGGGCATGACCTCTTCGTACATGCCGATGGGACCATGGCCCGCGGCGAGCCGTGGGTGTTCGTCGAGAAGGCGAACCGCTTCCTCGAGAAGAGCTTCGAGACGAAGACGGGAAAGATCGAGAAGACGTCGAAGCCCGGCGCGAGCCAGCCCAGCAGGACGCGCTCGCGCCCTTCCCGCAGCACGCTCACCTGGCGGTCGTGGCGGCCGAGGTAGCCGAACACGTCGCCCATGGCCTTCTTGCCCGACAGCACCGACCCGGCGATGAGCCGGACCTCCTCGTCGTCCGACGGCCCCCGGAAGCCCTCGCCCGCCACCTCCAGCACGTCCGCGCCGAGTCGCGTCTGCACCAGGCGCGGATCCTGCACGGGCGGGCCCGGCGATGGAGACGGTGCGCTCCACGTCGAGCTTCCCGGTCGCGAAGAGCGCGCCGATGGCCGCGACGTCCGCGTAGTGGATGTGCCAGACCGTCCGGGTCCGGCCCACGGGTGCGAGCTTGTGGATGTGAAGCCCGACGGTGCCCGACGGATGCGGTCCGCTGAAGTGCTCGACCTTTACGGGCGCGGTCACGCCCTTCTCGATGCCCGAGTGAGGGTCGACGCAGAGATAGGTCGTGCCGGGGGTGAGCTTGCAGAGCGCGTGGAGGCCCCGGTCGAAATCCGCCTGCCGTCCGTCGAGCGCCACCTCGGGCAGGGGCGCGAGGGGGTTCGTGTCCATCGCCGTCACGAAGAGGGCGTAGGGCTCGGAATCCACCGCGGGGACCTTGCTGTAGGGGCGCGTCCGCAGCGCCGTCCACTGCCCCGACTCGACGAGGAGCGCCTTCACCTGGTCGCGGTCGAGGCTGCGCGGGTCTCGCCCCGTGAAGCTCTCGAATGCGACGAGCTCCGAGTCGGGCACGTCGTTGGGGCGCGCGGCTTCGCGTTCTGCGGGCGACAGGTCGATCACGATCGACTGCAGCGTCCGCCTCGCACCGCGGTGCACGCCGATCACGCGTCCTGCCGCACTCGCCGTGTGCAGCACGCCGGGGTTCTTGCGGTCTTCGAAGAGAACCTGGCCGCGCTTGACGGTCTCCCCCTCCTTGATCCGCATCGCCGGCTTCATGCCCGGGAAATCGTCGGCCATCAGGCCGACACGCTGCGGACGGACGCGCTCCCGAACCACCTGGATCGGCACGCCCATAATGGGGAGGTCAAGCCCCTTCTCGATCTTGTGAAGAGCCATCGTGGGGTTTCAGCTTCTCTGAAGTCGTGGGTGTTTCGCTTCTCTGCGTTCGGCTTCCATGCGAACCGGTGGAGCGACCTGCGCCCGTACGGGAGCGCTGGAATCGCGGGGGGGCCCGGTCGCGGTGGGGCAGAGATTAGGGGTGCCCCGGCAATCCGACAACGTATCTGCGCGGCCAAAATGGCGATTCCCGGGCCTCGGGGCGGCGCCGGGGCGCGTCCGCCTGGGGGGCGCTTGGCTCGCGACCCCGCGAGGGCGTACTCTGCGGGGGTCGCGCGGCGCGCCGCGAGCCGCGCAGGTGCTGCCGGTCACCCGAGCCGGGTGCGAAGGCCGGCCGGACGGCGCCAGAAAAGGGAGCCACGTCATGGCCAATTCCCAGTCGTCTGCGCCAATCAGTTCCCAGCAGCACTACGCGATTCCGACCGCCCGGGACGTCATGGTCGGCTCGGTAATTACCCTGACGCCCGACATGAGCGTCTTCGAGGCCATCCAGAAGCTCGTCGCCAGCCGGATCTCGGGAGCGCCGGTCGTCGACGAGAACGGCAAGATCCTCGGCATGCTCGAGGAGCTCGACTGCCTGGGCGTGCTCGCGAGCGACCAGTTCCACTCCGAGGACTACGAGTCCCGGGTCCGCGACTACATGACCGAACGCTACGAGACCGTCGAGCCGGACTGCGACATCTACCGGCTGGCGCTGTACTTTCGCGACAAGCCGGTGCGCCGCTTCCCCGTGATGGAGGGGAACCGTCTCGTGGGCCAGGTGAGCCGGCGCGACGTGCTGCGGGGCATCGACGAAATGCGGCGGAAGCTGGTGCCGCGCAAGCACTACCCGGACTACCGGGAGCCGGCCTAGGCGCGCGACCCGAGACGAAGTCCGGGGTCGCGGTTCCGCCTCACGAGGGAGCCCAGCGGGGTCCGTCGGCCAGCCGGCCACCGCGTCGCGCGCCGGGCGCACAGCCGACCGGCTCGGCGACGGGCCCGAGCATGGAGGTCTCCACGATGCGCTGCGTCCTGGTCTCGCACACCCACTGGGACCGGGAGTGGTACCGCACGTTCCAGTCCTTTCGGGCCCGCCTCGTCGACACGATCGACCGGGTGCTCGACCTGGTGGCGGAGGACCCGGGCTTCCACTTCCAGCTCGACGGCCAGACGATCGTCCTCGAGGACTACGTGGCCATCCGTCCGGAGCGCCGGAGCGAGCTCGAGGCGGCCTGCCGTGCCGGACGGGTCGCCATCGGCCCCTGGTACGTGCAGCCGGACTCCTTCCTGCCCTCGGGCGAGGCCCACGTCCGCAACCTGCTCGAGGGTCGCCGGGTGGCCGCGGACTACGGGCCCTGCGCGACGGTCGCCTACACGCCCGACTCGTTCGGGCATCCCGCCCAGCTCCCGCAGATCTTCGCCGGCTTCGGGCTCGGGCCCTTCATCTACTGGCGAGGCAACGGCAACGAGATCGCGGAGCTGCCCGCCGAGTACCGCTGGGCGGCGCCGGACGGGAGCGAGGTGATCGCCTGCCACCTGGGACGCGGCTACTTCAACGCCAACGGTCTCCCCGCGGACGTGGAAGAGGCGGCGGGCCGCCTGGAGAAGATGGTCCAGACCCTGGCGGAGCGGGCGCCGCGACCCTGCGTGCTGCTGATGAACGGCGTCGACCACATGCTCCCCGACACCAACACCCGCGAGGTGAGCGAGGCCCTCGCCCGGCGCACCGGCTGGCAGGTGGTCCGGGGGCTCCTGCACGACTACAGCGCCGGCATCGAGGCCGAGGGTCCGCCCGCGGCGCGCTTCGAGGGCGAGCTGTGCGGCGGCCGGGTGGCGAACCTGCTGCCCGGCGTCTGGTCGACGCGCACCTACCTCAAGCTCCGCAACCGTGCCTGCGAGAGCGGCCTCGAGGGCTGGGCCGAGCCGTTCGCCGCGATCGGACGCGCGCTGGGCACGCCCTGCGAGCGCCCTTCCCTGCGACTCGCCTGGCGGGAGCTGCTGGCCAACCAGGCCCACGACTCGATCTGCGGCTGCTCCCAGGACCGGGTCCACGACCAGATGCTCGCGCGCTACGACGCCGCGGAGGAGCTCGGCCGGGAGACCAGCGCGCGCCTGCTCGAGCGGATCGCGGGCCTGGGCGCCGACCGCCAGATCCGCACCCGGGACGGCGCCGGACGGCGGCGCAAGACGGTCTCGATCGCCGTCTTCAACCCGTCTCCGCATCCGCGCACCGACGTGGTGCGGCTGCCGCTCGACGGCTTTCCGACCGCTACCTCCCAGGGCGTCCACCCGCTCCTCTCCAAGAACCACCAGGCTCGCGGCTTCACCCTCGACGGCCTGCCGGCGCGCCTCGTCCCGGACGAGGGCACCGAGCGGCCCCGGCTCGCGCCGGACCAGCCCGTCCACGACCTCGAGTTCGTGGCCCGGGACGTGCCCGCCTTCGGCTGGAAGCACCTCGAGCTCGCGCGCTCCGAGCCGTGGACGGAGACGGTGGACGCCGGGCGCGAGATCGGCAACGAGTCCCTGCGCCTGCAAGCAGCCGAGGACGGCACCTTCACCCTGCAGACCGGTGGGCCGCGTGCGCCAGGGCCTGCTCGCCTTCGAGGACACGGGCGACCGCGGCGACACCTACGACTACGATCCGGCGCCGCCCGCCCACGGGACCCCGGATCTCGAGGCCGTCTCGTGCTCGGTGGAGCGCTTCCGGCACCCGAACGGTCTCGAGCGCCTGGTCGTGCGGCGCACGCTCCACGTGCCGGTCGCCCTGGCGGCCGACCGCCGGACGCGTGCCCGGGAGGTGGTCGCGCTCGACACGGCCGTCGAGGCGCGCGTGGCGCCGGGCATCGAGCGCGTGGACTTCACGATCCGCATCGAGAACCGGGCGCGGGACCACCGTCTGCGGATCCTGCTCCCCGGCGCAGTCGGGGCCCGACGCGCCCGCGGCGATGGCCGGCACCACGTTCGACGCCGTGCGGCGGCGGCGCGGGCGGCCGGACGACCGGGAATGGATCCACCCGGCGCCGGACACCTTCCCGGTGCAGGGCTGGATCGCGCGGGACGGTCTCGTCGTGATGGCACCCGGCCTGAACGAGGCCGAGATCACCGAGACCGGCGCCATCGCGCTGACCCTGCTCCGGTGCACCGGCTGGCTCTCGCGCCCGGATCTCACGAGCCGTCCCGGCGACGCGGGACCGGCGCTGCCCACGCCCGGCGCGCAATGCCAGGGGCCGCTCGAGGTGCGGCTCTCGCTCGCCGTGGCGGACCCCGCAGAGGCGCCGACACTGGCGCGTGACGCCGAGCTGGGGCTGCGCGCGGTGGCGGCCGGGGACGAGCCCCTGTGGCCCGCCGGACAGGCACTGCTCGAGGTCGAGCCGCGCGGGCTGCTCGTGTCCGCGTGGAAGCCCGCCGAGTCGGGGCACGGCAGCGTGCTGCGGCTGCTGAACCCGGAAAGACGACACGGTCCGGGCGACCGTGCGGCTCGCACGCCCGGCCGCGGACGCGCGCCTCGTGCATCTCGACGAGAGCCCGGCCGACGGCGCGCTCGAGCACGGGGACGGCGAGATCCGCTTCGCCCTGCCCCCGCACGCCCTGCGCTCGCTCTGGCTTCCCGTGACGAGGCCAGGCGTCACGGAATCGGTCGGGGAGGGGACGGCTCAGGTCGGGGCGAGCAGGGCCTGCAACGCCCAGGACAGCTCCTCCGCCCGGAACGGCTTGCAGAGCAGGCGGGCCCCCGGAACGCTCACATCGTCGTCCGCGCGCCCGGTGACCAGCAGGACGCGCAGCGAGGCCGGCGTTCGAGAAGACGTCGGCAGAGCTCCACGCCGCCCATCGCCGGCATGGAGACATCGCTCACCAGGACGTCGATCGTGCCCGGGTGCTCGGCCGAGACCCGCAGCGCCTCGGCGCCGTCCCGGCCTCGAGCACCTGGAAGCCCATGCGATCGCAGCATGCGCCGCAGCAGCCGGCGCACGCTCTCCTCGTCCTCCACCAGCAGCAGGGTACGCCCGCCCTGCACCGCCAGGCCCGGCACGAGGCCGGCTCCTCGACCGCGGCGTCGGCGCGGGGCAGCAACAGCCGGAACGTCGTGCCCACCCCGGGCGCTGCTCTCCGCCCAGACCGTCCCCCGGCTCTCCTGCAGGATGCCGTAGACCGTCGCCAGCCCGAGCCCCGTGCCCTTGCCGGGATCCTTGGTGGTGAAGAAGGGCTCGAAGATGCGGGCCAGGGTCTCGTCGTCCATCCCGAAGCCCGTGTCCGCCACGGTGAACTGCACGTAGTCGCCGGGCTCGGGCAGGCCGAGACGCGCGGCCTCCTCGGCGTCGACCGGACGCAGCCGCGTGCGGATCGAGAGACTCGCCGCCGTCCGGCATGGCGTCGCGCGCGTTGACGACCAGGTTCACCAGCACCTGCTGGAGCTGGGTGCGGTCCGCGTACACGCAGTCGAGCTCGTCGTGGGTCTGCACCTCGAAGCGGATTCCGCTCGAGAGCAGCGGCCCCGTGAGCTCCTGCACGTCGAGCAGAACGCGGGACACGGAGGTGGCCTGGGGCTCTGCGGGCATGTGTCGCGAGAACGAGAGGAGCGAGCGCGTGAGCTGGGCGCAGTGCTCCCCGGCCCGCTCGAGATCGGCCATCGCCTCCTGCAGCTCCTCGTCCCCCTCCACCTCCGCCCGCACGAAGCGCGCGTTGCCGAGGATCACGCTGAGCTGGTTGTTGAAGTCGTGAGCGACCCCGCCGGCCAGCGTTCCGACGGCCTCCATCTTCTGCGCCTGCAGCAGCTGGACGCGGCTCTCCCGCAGCGCCTCCTCCGCGCGCTTGCGGGAGATGGCGCTCACGAAGACCTCGCCGCCGAGGCGCAGCAGCGCGATGGTCTCGTCCGACCAGCTCCGCTCACGCCCGACCGTCTCGAAGCCGACCGCACCCACCACGTCGCTTCCCGAGAGCAGGGGGATCGCGAGCAGCGACGACGTGCGGCGCAAGCGCAGGAACGCTCGCCTCCGGCAGCGTCGGATCGAGGGCCGTCGAACGAGGGAACGTGCAGCTCGCGCCCTGTCCCGGAACATCTCCCGGGTGTGGGGGAACTCGTCGAGGTCGACCCCGTCCATCGAGATGCCGGCAGCCGGAACGCCGTCCGCCGACCACTCCCAGCTCTGCTGCAGGCCGCGCGCCGGTCGAAGGCCACCAGCCACGAGCGATCCGCCTGGCAGATCGGCAGCAGCGAGACGAGGCCGTCGGTGACGCCCGGCATCGATGCCGTCGACCCCGAGGGCCAGCAGGTCGCGCGCCAGGTTCGCGATGCGCTTCTGGTTCTCCAGCCGGCGCTCCATCGCCTTCTGCGCCGCCTGCCGATCTGTCACGTCCCGGATCACCGCAGCGCTGCGGCCCTCGCCGGAGGCGGTGCAGAAGAGGCGACCGTTCGCCTCGAGCCAGCGCCACGATCCGTTCCGGTGGCGCCCCCGATACAGCAGCGTGCCGGAGTTGGACTCGCCCAGATCGCGCCCCGCTCGAACGCCCGGTGTACGCGCCGGGTCATCGTCGAGGTCCTCCGGGTGCATGAAGTCGAAGGAGCTCATGCCCCGAGCCTCTTCCGGGCTATAGCCGTGCATCTCGAAGAAGTACGGATTGGCGTAGAGGATGTCGCCGCGCACCAGCTCGTTCTCGCAGATGGCGTCCTGGGCGCCGTCCGTGAGCGCGCGCATGCGCTCCTCCCCGTCGCGCAGGGCACCCTCCACCTCGCGCCGATACAGCGCGCTCGCGAAGAGCTCGGCGACGAGTCGCAGCAGCGCCAGGTCCTGCTCGCTCCAGTCGCGCTCGGAGGAGAGTCCGCTGGCAGCAGAGCAGCGCAGTCACCCGACCGCCGGAGCGCACCGGAATCACCAGGTAGGCCTGGATGCCCCGCCGAAGCAGGTCCTCGCGCGTCTCGGCGAACTCGTCGGACAGCTCGCGGACGCGCGGAATGCGGATCATCTCCCCCTCGTCGATCCGCTTCCGCATCCAGCCGTGCCGTTCCTCCTGGCCCTCGATGTGCGGCATCCACGGGGGCAGCCCCTCGCGCTGCCACCCGTAGCAGCGGCGACTCTCCCGACCGGGCGGGACGCACGGCCAGCAGGTAGCAGCGGTCGGCGTTCCGGCGATCGTACTCGCGGCCTCCACCCCCTCCTGGATGGCCGCGTCGAGGCCTTCGGGGCCGAGCTCGATGAAGCGGCGCGAGAGCCGGCCGATGCGCCCCTCGGCGAGCCGCTGGGAGACGAGGGTCTCCTCGACGCGCACGCGATTCTCGACGTTGCGCCCGGTCACCACGCCGCGCAGCTCTCCGTTCGCGCCGCGGTAGACACCGCCGCCGAGCTCCGCCCACAGCCAGCCGCCGTCCGCGCGCTCGAGCCGGCAGAGCACCTGGGCGTCCTCCCCCGTTCGGATCGACTCGACGCACGTGGCGAGCACGTGCTCCCGATCCTGCGGATGGATGAGGGACACGGGATCGCGTCCTTCGAGATCCGCGGCGCTACGCCCGATCTCCTCGCACAGCAGCGGACTGGCGTAGGCGATCAGGCGGTCCGGGGAGACCTCGGCGATCATCTCGGTCGAGTGGCGGGTGAACGCCAGGAAGCGCTCCCGGCTCGCCAGCACGGCGTCCTCCACCTCCTCGCTGCGGGCGTCGGTCAGCTCGTCCGCCGCCTCGAAGATCACGCCGGTGAGCGACTCCACGGCGCCGTCGGCGCCGAAGATCGCCGCCCCTTCCTCCCGCACGGCGTGCACGTGTCCGTGCGTGCCGCGGAGCCGGTAGGCGACCCGGTACTCCGCGCCCTTGTGGACCGCCTCCTCGAGCACCGAGAGCACCCGGCGCCGATCCTCGGGGTCGACGCGCGTCCAGAACGAGTACGCATCGCCGGTGAGCATCGCGTTCGAGATGCCCATCCGCTCCGCCGCTCGTCCCTCCACGTCGAGGAAGCGAAGCGTCGAATCGGAGGCGCGACGGAAGACGACCACGCCCAACCGCCGCAGCAGACCGGGGAGATCCGCGCCGAAGGAGCTCGTATCGCGCTTTGGATCGAGGGGGTGGTGCGCCAAGCCGCTCTCCGTTCGAGACGACGGCATCCGGCATCGAGTCATCCGGATGCTGCACGCTTCTCATCGGCGAACGGCCGGCGGAGCTGTCGGCTCCCGTCCCGGAATGCGGAGCGGGTCGCAGCGCGGGACGCGGGATCGGCAACGGAGCGGCAACGCGTCGGCAGAAGCGTTCCGGGCGGGTCGCCGCACGCGCGCAGCGCCCCCGGGGCCGCTTCACTCCTCGCGGATCTCCGCGCGCTCGATCACCACGGTCTTCCGGGGCTTTCCTTCCGGCGTCCCGAGCACCTCCAACGCGCGCAGGGTGCCGAAGCCCTCGACGACCCGACCGAAGATCGTGTGGAGCCCGTCGAGGTTCGGCGACTCCTTGAACAGGATGAAGAACTGGCTGCCGTCCGTACGGGGACCGGCGTTCGCCATGCTCACGACGCCCCGCTCGTCATGGTGCGGCCCGTTCTTGGGAAACTCGCCGGCGTAGCGAAAGCCCGGGCCTCCGGTGCCCGTTCCCGTCGGGTCGCCGCCCTGCGCCATGAACTTCGGGATGATGCGGTGGAACGTCAGGCCGTCGTAGAAGCCCAGGCGGGTGAGGTAGAGCATGGTGGCGACGTGCCGGGGCGCCACCCGGGGCAGCAGCTCGATCTTCAGCGTTCCCTCGCTGGTGAAGAGCATCCAGTAGTAGGTGTGCTCCGGGGGAAATCGCACCGGAGGCGGGCGCGGCACCCGTTCCCGCCACCCCGGGCTCTGGGTGTCCACGTGGTGCGCCGCGATCAGGGCGTCCGTGGCGGCCAGCGCCGAGGGGATCGTGCCCGGCGCCGGCGGCGGCGCTCCCGCACAGGCGACCCACGCAGTCACACCCGCCAGCCAACCGAGCTGGCGCCGGCCGCTTCGCGACGAGGCGGATCCGCGGCCCGGCCGCCGGTGCTGTCGCGCGCGATCTTCCACGGCCGGGGAGTGTGGTGCGGGAGGGGGCACGCGGCAACTCGGCTCGGGACGCCGCAGTCCGCGCGCTACGCTCGCGCGCCGTGGCAGGCCTTCACCCGATCGAAGCCTCGGAGCTGCACGCCCGGCGCGAACGCGTCTACCTCTGCCTGGCCGGGCTCTTCCTGGGCTCGATGACGATGCTCAACATTCTCGGGGTCTCGCGTTTCATCGACCTGTCCTTCGACGTCGTGGGCGTGCACGTGCCCATGGCCCTGGCGGTCGGCGTGCTGCCCTATCCGGTCACCTTTCTCTGCACCGACTTCATCAGCGAGCTCTACGGCCGCAACCGGGCGAGCTTCGTCGTCTGGGTGGGACTCGGTCTCAACCTGTGGGTGATCTCGTTCCTGTGGCTCGGAGGCGCTTTGCCGCCGGCACCCGTCATCGACCCGGCGACGGGCCTGCCGTCCCCGACCGCCTACGACTTCTCGTTCTTCCGCATCCGCATGCTCACCATGGGAGCGGTCTTCGCCTCGATGATCGCGTACCTGGCGGCGCAGATCTGCGACGTCTTCCTCTTCCACTTCTGGAAGAACCTGACGCGCGGACGCCACCTGTGGCTGCGCAACAACGGCTCGACCCTGGTGAGCCAGTTCGTCGACACGGTCGCGGTCATCACGATCACGCACTTCTACGCCCACGGACTGCCCGTCGACGAGAGCCAGCCCATCTGGCCGCAGATCTGGATCTTCATCGGGTCGGCCTACGTGTTCAAGATGGTGATGGCGCTGCTCGACACGGGCCCGTTCTACCTGGGGGTGCACTGGCTCTCCCGCTACCTCGAGATCGACCCGAACCAGGAGCACGCGGCGGACGTCGAGGCGCTGCACCTCGACGACTGAGGCCGGCCCCGGGGCTAGCCCTGATCCGTCATGCGGATCAGGGCTAGTCCACGTAGCGATCACCGGCACGTCCGCCGGGATCGTCGCGAAGCGATCCGTCACCCCGATCTCGTAGGGATGACGGCCGGTGAGCATGGCGGCGTGGGAGGGAAGGGTCCACGGGGCCGGGGCGAGCACGTCCGTGTAGCGCGTGGAGCGCCGGGCCAGGGCGTCGAGACGCGGCGAGGTGTCGCGATCGTAGCCGTAGGCGCCGAGATGGTCGGCGCGCAGGGTGTCGATGGAGACGAGCAGGACGTTCGGTCGCGTGGAAGCGGGGGGCGGCGGAGCGCGCCGCGCCTCTACCCGGCCGCAGCCCAGCGCGCTCCCGGCGATCAGGCTGGCAAAGAGGACGAGACGGGCGAGGGACGGTCGCTCGCGGGATCCCAGCATGACCCGCGCGCGCCGGAACCGCGACCCACGACTTCGTCCCGGGCCGCGGTCCTAGGACCGACGCCTGGCGACGAGGTCCTCCAGGACCCCGGCGTTCTCGTCTTCGCGCTGCGCTGCGGCGAGCAGGGCGGCACGGGCCTCCGAATCGCTCTCGTCCTCCGCCCAGCGGCGGTAGAGAGCGCCGCCCGAGCGCTCGAGGCTCGCGAGCAGGGTCTGGTGATCGAGCGTCTCCCCCGACGCGAAGAGCGCGCCCAGCTGCTCCTGCGCGTCCGGCACTCGCGGCAACACCATCTGGGTCTGGGTCACGAGCGCCACGAGGCGCCCGTCCTGACGAGCCACCCGCGTCTGCCAGACCATCGTCCGCTGCCCCTTGTGGAGCGGCCGGCACTGCCCCACCACCGACGCCTGGCTCGCCGCCTTCGAGAAGAAGTTCGTCTTCGACTCGAGGGTGGTGGTGCCGGCGCCCGGCGGGAGGTTGAGCACCGTGCCGTAGGCGCCGAGGGTGTCCGCGAAGGCCATGATCGCGCCCCCGTGCATCACGCCCGGGGTCGTGCACAGCTCGTCCCGCACGAAGAGCTCGGCCTCGACGAGATCCGGCTCGGCCTGGGTGAACCGCACGCCCAGCACCTCCGGCAGGAGGCCCCGGGTGGTCTGCTGTAGGGCTTCGAGATCCATACCGGAATCAAAGCCCAGATCCGGGCCGATGCCAGGGCCGATCCGCGCCGAAGGTCCGGACCAATTCTCGCGGGGTCGAGGACGGGTCGCCCGCTGGGGGAGCCCGTCGGGCTCCCTCAGCGGCGGAACCGCGACCCAAGACTTCGTCTTGGGTCGCGCCCCTAGGGCTCCCAGGCGCAGAGCCGGACGCGGTCCCGGGGCGGGTTCTGGAAGCCGGGCCCCGGCTTCCAGCCACTCTCCTTCATGACCTCGAGCATGTGGATCATGTTGATCAGGTCCTGCTCGTAGTCGAATCGGCCGTCGCCCGCATAACGGATGCGCGACATGCCCGGCGCCTGGAAGTAGCCGCCGTCCGGCCGGCGGCCGGGCAGCCGGTTCTGCCAGCCGGTCAGCAGGTAGTCGCCGTCCACCGCCATCCACTCCAGTGGAAACTTCCAGTCCTCGAGACCGCGCATGCTGTCGATGAAGAACTGCACGATGTCGTCGAGACCGTCGACCCGTCCCCAGGCCGGGTCCACGAAGACCGCGTCCTGGGTGAAGTGCCGTCCCAGCTGGTCCCACCACAGCTCTCCCGCGTCGATCCGTTCACGCGTCTCCGCGTACTGCCGATAAGCCTCGCGTACCTCTGCTTCCGAAAACCGTCCCACGTCGGCGCTCCTCCTCGCGGGGAGGATAGGGGGGGCGGCTTCGGTGCGCGTGGCCCGCCGCGGCGCGCACGCCTCGGCGGACCACGGGCCTGCGTGAAACGGGTACCATGCGCGGACCCGGACGGGGCCCTGCCGGCACCCCACCTCCGAGGCACCCGTCTCCGCGGCGCGGCGACCGGAGCCAGCGTGAGCGTGGGGATGCGAGGAGAAGAGCGAGGAGAGGAGTGAGGAAGAGAATGCTGCCCCACGACGGAAGGCCCGCAGCCCTCGCGCCCGGCGTCGCCTCGAGCCTGCTCGTACTCGCCCTGCTGCCCGGTCTCCTGGCCTGCGCGACGAACCTGCCCATGGTGGACGACGTGCCCCCCGGCGAGCCCCTCGCCATCGACGGCGTCTGGCTGGACACCGGCGCCAACTCGCGGCTGCACATCGGCGCCGGCCGACTCTGGGCCGAGGAGAGCTACACGAGCGGCATCTGGGTGGTCCGCAAGGGGCAGATCCAGGGCGTGGACTTCCGGCGCACGGGACCCGGGCGGTACGAAGGCTGGCACCCCGGCTACCAGGGGCCCTACTACCTCGCCGTGCAGCCGAGCGGTGGCATCGCGCTGCTGCTGCGGACGAAGCTCTTCGGCGACTACCAGACCTTTCTCGAGCGGATCTCCATCGACGACGCCGCCGCCTTCGACGCGGAGCGCGCCGTCGCCCAGGAGGGCGTCCCCTGGGAGCAGCCCGGCTTCCTGGCCGCGCAGCCGGTGCCGGCCGCGCCCCCGGCCCCGCGTGTCCCGCCGACGCCGGCCGCCCCAGGCGCGTCCGCGGCGCCCGGCGCCGCGCCGGCCCTCGCCGTCCCCCCCGGCACCGAGTTCGGCCGCTATCACGCACTGCTGATCGGCAACAACGGCTACCGCCATCTGCCTCGCCTCGCGTCGGCCCAGGGCGACGTGCGCGCGATCGCGCAGGTGCTGCAGCAGCAGTACGGATTCGACGTGAAGATCCTCGAGAACGCGTCGCGGGACGACGTGCTGCTCGCCCTGGAGGGCTACCGGCACTCCCTCACCGACCGCGACAACCTCCTGATCTACTACGCGGGACACGGCTGGCTCGACGAAGAGGCCGACGAGGGCTACTGGCTGCCGGTGGACGCGACCTCCGACAGCTCGATCAACTGGATTCCCGAACGCAACGCTCACCTCGGCCTTCAAGGCGATCCACGCCAAGCACGTGCTCGTGGTCGCGGACAGCTGCTACTCGGGCAAGCTCACGCGCGGCATCGCCGTGCGCAACCGCACGCCGGACTACCTGGCCCGCATGGCGAGCAAGCGCGCGCGCATGGTCATCTCGTCGGGCGGTCTCGAGCCCGTGCTCGACGGCGGCGGCGCCGGCGGCGAGCACTCCGTCTTCGCGACGGCCTTCCTCGACGCCCTGCGCGAGAACCAGGACATCGTCGACACCACCTCCCTCTTCTCGCGCATCCGACGGGAGGTCATGCTGCACGCCGACCAGACCCCGGAGCTCGCCGACATCCGCAAGTCGGGGCACGAGGGCGGCGACTTCCTGTTCGTCCCGAGTCACTGATGGCCACCCGCGACCCGCTGCAATGGTTGTCCGGGCTTCCCCTGCCCTGCCTCCGACGCTGCCGGATTCCCGAGGACACGGATGCCATCACGACGAGGGGACCGGAGGCGCCCGGCGCGACGGACGTTCCGGCCGAGGCGATCGAGGCCATCTGGCAGGCGGCCCTCGCCTACTACCGCACCGGCATCACGCCCGCCCTGCAGCTCTGCATCCGGCACCGGGGACGCGTCGTGCTCGACCGTGCGATCGGACATGCGCGGGGCAACGCGCCGGGCGACCCCCCCGACGCCGAGAAGGTGCTCGCCACGGTCGACACCCCGATGAACGTCTTCTCGTCCGCCAAGCTGGTGGCGGCCATGGTGATCCACAAGCTCGACGAGCTGGGCGCCCTGCACCTGGAAGATCGCGTCTGCCAGTACGTGCCCGAGTTCGGCAAGCTGCACAAGCAGTGGATCACGTTCCGCCACCTGCTCGCCCACCGCGCCGGAATCGCCAACCTCCCCAGCGAGGCGCTCGACCTCGACCTGCTGGAGCAGCCCGACCGCATCTGCGAGCTGGTCTGCGAGATGCGACCGGCGACGCGCCCCGGCCGCCTGGTCTCGTACCACGCCATCTCCACGGGCTTCGTGCTCGCGGAGGTGGTGAGACGCGTCACGGGCGGAACCATCCGCGAGCTGACACGGAAGGAGTTCCGCGACCCCCTGGGTCTGCGCTGGCTGGACTTCGGCGTCGAGCCGGAGGACGTTCCGCTCGTGGCCCAGAACGCCGTGACCGGCCCCCCGCCTCCGCCCCCCATCTCCTCCATGCTGACGCGCGCACTGGGCCGGCCCCTGGACGCCATCGTCGAGCTGTCCAACGACCCGCGCTTCGTGCGGGGCATCGTGCCCTCCGGAAATCTCGTCACCACGGCGCGGGATCTCTCGGCCTTCCTGCAGTGCATGCTCGACGAAGGCGAGCTCGGCGGGGTGCGGATCTTCCACCCGCGGACCATCCAGCACGCGCTGAACGAGGCGAGCTACCGGGAGGTGGATCTCACGCTCTTCCTCCCGCTCCGCTACGGCCTCGGGCCGATGCTCGGCGATTCTCCGGTGGGGATCTTCGGACCGGAGACGCCTCACGCCTTCGGCCACCTGGGGCTCTCGAACGTCTTTCCCTGGGCGGATCCCGATCGCGATCTGTCCGTGGCGCTCCTGACCACGGGCAAGGCCGTGATCAGCCTCCACGCGGTCCGGCTGCTGCAGCTGCTGCTGCTCGTCAACCGGACCTTCCCCCGGCACGCGGAGCGGGAAGAGCCCCGGGAGGGGACCGCGCGATGAGCGGCGACCCGACCGAGATCCGCCTCGACGACCTCGCCGATCCCGTCCTGACGCCCCTGCAGCGCGCGGCCCGGGAGGGCGCCGAGACGATCCCCGTCGACCTCAGCGTCGAGGGCGTGCTCGGCGAGGCGCGCCGGCAGACGGGCCTCGCCGACTTCGGCCCGGACGACTTCCGCGAACGCCTGGCGGTCTGGGTCCAGAGCATCGGGGAGGACGCCAATCTCAGCGCGGTCGGCCGGGTGGGCATCTACCGGGACTGCGTGCGCTACGCGGTCACGCGCCTGCGCCTCCGGGACTTCACCCGGCGCCATCCCGGCGTGCTCGACGTCGAGATCACCCGGCCGATCATCGTGGTGGGCCTGCCGCGTTCCGGCACCACGCATCTGCTCAACCTCATCGCGGCCGACGAGCGGCTGCGGTCGATGCCCTACTGGGAGAGCCTCGAGCCCGTCCCGATTCCGGGCGAGGCGCCGGGCCCGGACGGGGTCGACCCGCGCCTGGCCCGCTGCCGCAAGGCCTACGAGATGCAGTCGCAGCTCATGCCGCTGCTCAAGAACATGCACGACATGACCCCCGAGCACGTCCACGAGGAGATCGAGCTGCAGGGGGCCGACTTCTCGACCTACGTGATCGAATGGGTATGCACGGTGCCTCGCTGGCGCGACTACTACTTCGCGCACGACCAGCGACCCCACTACGCCTACCTCAAGCGCGCGCTCCAGGTGCTGCAGTATCAGCGCGGACCGGACCGCTGGATCCTGAAGTCGCCCCAGCACCTCGAGCAGATCGGCCCCCTGATCGAGACCTTCCCCGACGCGACCATCGCCTTCACCCACCGCGACCCGGTCTCGGTGATCGCGTCGGCGATCACCATGCTCTGCTACGGCGACCGCGTGCGCTGCAAGCGCGTGGACCCCGCGGCCACGGCGGCCTACTGGATCGAGCGGGTAGAGCACCTGCTGCGCCGCTGCGTGGCCGACCGCGAGCGGGTCCCCGCCGCCCAGAGCCTGGACGTCCTCTTCCACGAGTTCATGCAGGACGACGTGGCCATGGTCGAGCGCATCTACCGGCTCGCGGACCTCGAGATGACCCCCGCCGCGCGGGCCCAGCTCGAGCGATACATGGCCCGGAACCCCCGCGGAAAGCACGGCCGCATCGCGTACGACCTGAAGGGCGACTTCGGCGTCGATCCCGGCGCCCTACGCGAGCGCTTCGCGTTCTACTACGAGCGCTTCCCGGTCCGCATCGAGAGCTGAGGGCTGTGCTACCCACTCGGCGACGCCTCTTCCTCCCGGGGGTGTGAGGAGAGGCTCACGTGACCCGTCTGCTCGCGCGGATCTTCCTGTGGCTCACCGGCTGGATGCCCGAAGGGCGGCCGCCCGCCGCCCGCCGCTTCGTCCTGATCGCCGCGCCGCACACCTCGAACTGGGACCTGGCCTTCCTGCTCGCCTTCGCCCGGCTCTACGACGTGCGCATCAGCTGGATGGGCAAGCACAGCCTGTTCCGCGGTCCCATGGGCTGGGCGATGCGACGACTCGGCGGCGTGCCGGTTCGCCGGGATCGGTCCAACGACCTGGTGGCCCAGATGGCGGACACCATCGAGCGCAGCGAGTCGATCGCCCTGACCGTGCCCGCCGAAGGGACCCGGTCCTACACTTCCCACTGGAAGTCGGGCTTCTACCATATCGCCCGCCGGGCGGAGGTCCCGGTGGTGCTCGGCTTCCTCGACTACCCCCGACGTCGCGGCGGCTTCGGCCCCGAGGTCGTGCTCACGGGCAACGTCCGCGAGGACATGGACGAGATCCGGGCCTTCTACGAAGGCAAGCAGGGCCGCTTCCCCGACCAGCAGGGCGAGATCCTGCTGAAGGAGGAGTAGGGACGGAGCGGCGCCGGGGATCGCGAGGAGGAAGGGAGGTACAGCCCATGGCGGCGGACGGCTGGCGAGTCTTCGATCTCGACGCCGAGATGGAGGCCCGGCGCGCGTCGGGCCGACCCTACCGCGAGTTCCTTCGGGTGCCGAGGCTGAGCTGCGGCATCTACTCGCTCGCACCCGGTGCCAAGGACCTGCAGGCACCGCACGACGAGGACGAGGTGTACTACGTCGTGTCGGGACGGGCGCGCGTCCGGATCGAGGGAGCGGAGCGGACCGTGGGGCCGGGCTCGGTGCTCTACGTGCCCGCGAGCGCCCAGCACTCGTTCTGCGAGATCGAGGAAGACCTCACCCTGCTCGTCTTCTTCGCATCCGGCGGGCCCGGGTAGCGGGACGCCTCGGACCACCCTCAGTCGCCGTCCTGCACCTCGAGGATTCCCGGCGGCACCCCCTCCCGGCGCGCCTCCTCGAGGAGGCGCGGCAGGTGGCTCTGCTCGGCGGCCAGGCGTTCCCGTGCGGTCTGGAGCTCGTCGATCAGCTTCTGGCGGTCGGCCCCGCGCGGGTAGTCGTCCCGCATCATGTGGGCGTATGCGTCGTCGAGGACGTCCACCCGGGCCTTCGCGACCTGGACCCGTCCGCGCGCCAGCTGGATGCGCGAGCTCCACTCGGCCCAGCGGTCACCCGCGTCCTCGGACGCAGCAGGCGCGTCGGGCGCCACGGCCGCCGGACCGGCCTGGATGCGGATGCGCTCGTGTCGCGCTTGCGCCTCTCGCAGGGCGGCGCGCGCAGCCTCGAGACGCTGGGCGCTCGTCTGCTCCACCGGATCGCTTCCCACGATGCTCGAGGGACCCAGGTCGCGCGGCTCGATGACCTCCGAGCCCTCGGTACGCGCGTCCATGGATTCCGAGCCCGTGTCCCGGGGCGCGATCTGCTCGGTGCCCTCGATGGACGAATCGAGCGAGCCCGGTCGTCCGGAGTCCATGCCCTCGGAATGGGCCTCGTCCATGCGCTCGGGCCCCACGGTGACCGAGTCGACGGAATCGGGCTCTGCATCGAGATCACGGACCTGCGCCGGAGCACCGGGTGCCACCAGCAGCAGCACGATCGCGGCCGCGGACATTGCGCGGAGCGGCGTTCGCACGTCGCGTCGAACCGGCTCGGGCACGGTGGAGCCCTCCTCTGCCTGGAGCCCTGCCGATCGGCTGCACGCAGGATGCTCTTGAGTGTGGATTCCGGCGACACCGGACGGTCCGGGGACACGGTTCGTGCCATTTCGCCCCAGCCCCGCCCGGTTGCGCGGCACGACCGCCAGCCCGGGCAGTGGCGCACTGCCGGCCGATGCGTTCCACTTGCGATCCCCCCTCGTCGACGAGGGTCAGACATGCACGGAACCCTGCACCCGGACTTCGCACGCGTCGCCGAGACGCTGCGCCGACAGCTCTCACGCAATCGGGGCGGTGCCGCCGTCTGCGTCTACCACCGCGGCGAGAAGGTGGTCGATCTGTGGGGCGGCGAGCGCGACGAGTGGGGCTCGCCCTGGCTCGAAGACACCATGGCGCCGAGCTTCTCCACCACGAAGGGCGTCGCCTCCACGGCGCTGCACATCCTGGTCGACCGCGGCCTCGTGGACTACGACGATCCCGTCGCCAAGCACTGGCCCGAGTTCGCGCAGGCCGGCAAGGAAGGCGTGACCGTCCGTCACGTGATGGCACACCAGTCGGGTCTGTACCACCTGCGGCAGATGCTCGACCACGCGGAACAGATGCTCGACTGGGAGTACGTCACCGAGGCCATCGCGCGGGCTCGTCCCGTCCACCCGCCCGGCGAGCGCAGCGGATACCACGGCCTGAGCTACGGGTTCATCGTCGGTGAGATCGTCCAGCGCGTCGCCGCCCGGCCCTTCTCGGAGGTGGTGGAGACGGAGATCGCGGCGCCGCTGCAGGCGGACGGGCTGTACATCGGCGCTCCGGACGCGGCGGTCCTGCGCGCCGCCCGCCTGATCGTGCCGGAGAACGGCTTCCGGATGGAGGCGGGGATCCGGGTCGAGCAGGCGGCGTCCGCGTTGCAGTGGCTGCTCGCGCGGGTCGGCGTGGAGACCCACGTCGGCGGCATCCTGGAGCTGGCCCCGCGCGGGCTCGGCTCCCTCGACTTCTCGGCGGTGGAGACCCTGCGCGCGGCGATGCCGTCGCACAACGGGCTGTTCACGGCCCGCTCCCTGGCGCGCCTGTACGCGGCCCTGGCGGGCGGCGGCGAGATCGACGGCGTGCGCCTGCTGTCGCCGGAGACCGTGCGTCGCGCCACCGAGCCCCAGGCCCGCACCCGGCACGCATTCCCCTGGCCGATCGACATGGGCTGGTGCCTGGGCTTCCACCGCGCCTTCACCACCCGGGGCAGCCCGCCCGGCGCCTTCGGCCACTACGGCTTCGGGGGAAGCGGCGCCTTCGCCGATCCGCGACGGCGGCTCGCCGTCGGGCTCATCGTGAACAGCGGCCAGGGAACCCCGTTCGGCGACCTGCGCACCGCCCAGATGGCGACGGCCGCCATCCGCTGCGCGGACGCGCGCCCGTAGAGCGCGCGTCCCATTCGCCCGGCTCAGGAGGCCCCGGAGGCCCCTCCGCCCCGCGCGGGCGCGCTCTCCCGTCGGGCCCGTCCCGGCGCCCGCGCCTCGGGCGACTCGCCGGCGGGCAGGTCCACCTCCGGTGCGCTGCCGGCCTCGAGCAGCGGCGTCTCACCGAGACGCACGCCGGCCGCGGCCGCCAGACGTGCGAACGCGTCCTGGACGGCGCGACGGAAGTCGGAGAGATCCGGAATGCGATCGGCGTCGGCGTTGAACCCCCACAGGAGCCTGCCGTTGTAGGTCAGCACCCCGATGGAGAGGCCCAGGTTCTCGATCAGCGGCGCGATGGGCACCATCTGCCGCAGCTCGGCTCCCAGCATGTACAGCGGAAACGGCGGGCCCGGCACGTTGGTCACGATGGCGTTCATGGTGCCCACCGAGAGGTCCTGAACGCTCAGCCCCAGGGCGTCCAGCATGCCGATCACGAACTTCACGGCGCCCGCCTCGTCGGTCTCGCGCAGCGACGAGGTCGTCCGGCGGATCGCCTCCAGCTGATCGAGCGGCTTCTCGAGGGCGAGCGGCAGCCGGACCACCCAGGACGACACGTAGTTGCCGGTCTCCTGGCTGCCGCGTTCCCGACGCACGTTCACGGGCGTGCTGACCCGGAAGTCGAGCCGCACCGGATTCACCTGGCGGCGCTGCATCAGCCCGCGGATCGCCCCGGTGACGGCCGTGAGCACGACGTCGTTGACCGTGCATCCGAGCGTGCGCCGCAGGGCCTTGACGTCGGCGAAGGCCATCTCGCACCAGTCCACGACGCGGTGGGGTCCGATCGTGCCGTTGATCGGCGTCGGCGAGACGGGGAAGAGCTTGCGCTGCGCCAGGCCCGCCAGCTGCTCGGCCCGGTGCGTCAGCTCGCCCACCACGTCGGGGGTCTCCCGCACGAAGCCGAGGACGTCGCGGCCCAGCCGCAGCGGCAGGGTGAGCTTCCGGATCCGCTCGTCGCTGCGCAGCTCCTCCGGCGACGGCACGGGCCGCGGGATGAACCCGGGCGCCGGGTGGACCTCGCGCTCGGCGGTCCGCGAGAGAAGCAGCTCCGACAGGTTCATCCCCGACGCACCGTCGACCATGCAGTGATGGATCTTGTTGACCGTCGCGAAGCGGTCTCCTTCGAGGCCTTCCACCACCCAGGTCTCCCACAAGGGATGCGCGCGGTCGAGCGAGTGCTCCATGAGCCGTGCGGTGAGCGTCTTGAGCTGGGCGTCGGTGCCGGGGCGGGGGAGGCTCGTGTGCCGGAAGTGGTAGTCGAGGTTGAAGTGGTCGTCGTCCACCCAGACCGCGTGCTTCTCCCCCGGAATCCAGGCGATCTTCTGGCGATAGCGCGGGATCAGGTGCAGCACCGACTCGGTGAGCCGCTTGATCGCTTCGAAGTCGATGCCGCCGTACGCGTTGCGGAGGGGGCCGGCGTCGAAGATGTTGGTGCTGGCCACGTGCATCGGCAGCTCGGGCGTCTCCCACAGCAGGAAGTCGTTGTCCTGGCCCGAGAGGCGCTCGTACTGGTAGCTGGACATCCGATCCGATCCTCCGAACGCCTCGACCTCCGCCCGTCTCCGCGATCCAGGGGTGCAACCCGGATGCCCATGCGGCGCGCCGGCGGACGGGGCGCGAGCGCCGCTTCATCGCGTTGCGAGCGCGGATCGGCGGACGCGAGCGGAAGGTGGCCGCGGACTTCCGCCCCAGGTTCTCGAATTTCGGGGCGCTTCGCCCCGGACGGGAGCCCACGACGGGCCTACGCGAAGGATCGCTGGAACAGCTCCTCGATCGCATCGCGCCCGTTGCGCTCGAGGAATCGGGTGCCGGTCCCGGTGAAGCGGGGATGGGTGATGGTCGGCGTGCACTCCGCCCAGCCTTCGGCGGTCCACTCGAACCAGCCGTCGCGATCCTGGTCGAACACCCGGAGCGGCTTGTTGCACAGCTTCGCGAACTCGGCCCCCCAGCCGGTGCCGCCCTTCACCGTGTCGTCGTCCAGGATCTTGCCGACCACGTAGATCTCCTGGCCGCTGTTCACCTGGTGCCAGATGCTCTGCAGCACCTTCTTGAAGAGCGGGGTGTCGCGATAGCGCCGGTGCATGAGCTTCGACACGTACGCCAGACTCACGTCCCCCTGCTCGAGCTCGCGGTGGGTCAGCACCCGGATGCCCCGGCGGCGCGCGTCGTTGTGCCCTTCGAACGTGAAGTTCACCTCCTCGATCCCGCGGCGCTCCGCCGCCTCGCCGAACGCGGACTCGGCGCCGCTGGCGGCACCGCTGTAGAGGACACACTCTTCGGGCTTCATGGGTCACCTCCCTGGCGGACGCTCGGAACGATAATGCGTCTGGCCGGGGCGAGCAGCGCCCCGGCCCGACGGAGCGCCCCGGCCCGGGAGCCCTTGACACGCCCCGACGCTGCCGCGAGCCTCGACCGGGTTGCGGGGACACGCCCCGAGGAGAAGGCCGGATGGATCTGGAAGCCACGCGCAGGCACCTGGAGGAGCGCCGACGGGTGCTCGTCTCGAGAACCGGAAGGATCGAATCGGATCTCCGCAGCGAGCCCGCCCGGGACTTCGAGGAGTACGCGACGGAGGCGGAGAACGTCGAGGTCCTGCAGCAGCTGGGGAGCGCCGAGCACGCCGAGCTCGAGCTGATCCGCGCTGCCCTCCGCCGCATGGACGCCGGCGACTACGGGACGTGCGCACGCTGCGGGCAGCCGATCGGAGACAAGCGACTCGTCGCCATGCCCGCCACGGACGTCTGCGTGCGCTGCGCCTGAGGCGCCCCGGCTCGGGAGCCCGCTTCCTCTCGCGGAGCCCGCTTCCTCTCGCGAGCCCGCTTCCTCTCGCGAGCCCTCCTCCTCTCGCGAGCCCTCCTCCTCTCGCGAGCCCTTGTCCTAGGGCGCCTGGTGGCAGTGCAGGCAGGCACCGGAGATGCTTCCCGCACGGAAGTAGCTGGGCGGGTCGAGCTCGAGATCCCGCTTCGCGGCGCGCACGGACTCCCGAAAGCTCTCGATGTTGCGGCTGACCCGGGGATGATTGGAGGGCCATCCCCCCTGGCCCAACGCCTGGGAGGCCGCCTCCATCGACTGCAGGATCTGGATCGCCTGGCCGCGCCGGGCCGTGTCCGACTCCTGGGCGTCGCGGAGGGTATGGTCGAGGCGGGTGACGAGGTCGGCCAGCTGCCACATGGTCGACGTCAGCTTCTCGCGCGTGATGTAGTGGAAGTCCGGCGGGTACGTCGCGCTCCGCACCCGGCCGGAGACGCCGTTCGAGCACCCGCCGACGGCGACGCCCACGAGGATCCCCAGCCCGACCAGACCGATCCGCCACGCGGTCGTGGCGGCCCCCCTCCAACGACAGCCCGTGTGCCTCATGGCTGGCGAGCATGCCACGGCGGGCGGGGACCCGCTCCTCTCGGAATCATGCCGAGGCTGCCGACCGATCGGTGGGTCCAGGTGACTCATTTCCACTACTTTCGGGGCCAAACGCACCATGGGCCCGCGCGAGGGACAGCGAGAACACATCTCCATCTCGGCACCGTTCGTGCACTTGCGGCGGTTGCCCTCGCCCCGGAGGGCCGGGCGAGAAGCTCGAGACGGACCACCGGAAGAGAGTCGAGGGAGGTGCTCGTGACATCGGGACGGAGCGAGGCCGTCGAGCAGTACGACATGCAGGTGGTGCGCGGGTTCGCGATCTCCGCCCTCGTGTGGGGGATCGTGGGGATGATGGTGGGCCTGCTCGCCGCCATCCAGCTCGCGTGGCCGGAGGCGAACTGGGGCCCGTACCTCCACTTCGGACGCATCCGGCCCCTGCACACCAACGCCGTCATCTTCGGCTTCACGCTGGGGGTGGTGTTCGCGGGCAGCTACTA
The DNA here is from genome assembly GCA_963822965.1 of uncultured delta proteobacterium. GTDB lineage: Bacteria > Myxococcota_A > UBA9160 > UBA9160 > UBA4427 > JAJDAN01. Next base: position 494,380 of record CAWGJT010000010.1, on the reverse strand, counting down.
CGGCATCCAGCGGCTGTGCCGGGTGCGCATGTTCTCCGACACGCTCTCGCGCATCAACCTGTGGGGCTGGAACGCCATCATCGTCGCAGCCGCCGTCAGCCTGCTCGCTGGGCAAGACCACCTCCAAGGAGTACGCCGAGCTCGAGTGGCCCATCGACATCGCCATCACGGTCGTGTGGGTCGTCTACGCGGTCAACGTGTTCGGCACCCTGGCCCGGCGCCGCGAGAAGGGGCTGTACGCCGCCGTGTGGTTCTGGATCGCCACGATCCTGACCATCGGCATGCTCCACATCGTGAACAGCATGGAGCTGCCGGTCTCCATGTGGAAGTCGTACTCGATGTACGCGGGCGTCTACGACGCCAACATCCAGTGGTGGTACGGGCACAACGCCGTGGGCTTCCTGCTGACCACGCCGATCCTCGGCCTGATGTACTACTTCCTGCCGAAGCAGATCGACCGGCCGATCTACTCCCATCGCCTCTCGATCCTGCACTTCTGGTCGCTGATCTTCATCTACATCTGGGCCGGCCCCCACCACCTGATCTACTCGCCGCTTCCGGACTGGACCCAGACCTTCGGCACGGCGTTCTCCGTGATGCTGATCCTGCCCTCCTGGGGCGGCATGTTGAACGGCCTGCTCACGCATGCGCGGCGCCTGGGACCGGGTGCGGACCGACCCGATCCTCAAGATGTTCGCCGTCGGCCTCACGTTCTACGGAATGAGCACCTTCGAGGGTCCGATGATGGCCGTGAAGACGGTGAACTCGCTCTCGCACTTCACCAACTGGACCATCGGCCACGTGCACTCGGGCGCGCTCGGATGGGTGGCGCTCACCTGCTTCGCCACGCTCTACTACATGATCCCGCGGCTCTGGCACACGCAGCTCTACAGCGTGCGCCTGGCCGAGGCCCACTTCTGGGTCGCGACGCTCGGAATCATCCTCTACGTCACGCCGATGTGGATCTCCGGCGTGACCCAGGGCCTGATGTGGCGCGCCGTGAACCCGGACGGCAGCCTCGCCTACACCTTCATCGAGAGCGTCGCGGCCATCCGCATCTACGACGTGATCCGCGCCGTTCGGCGGCGCGGTCTTCCTCTCCGGCGTCTTCGTCATGTTCTACAACGTCGCTGATGACGATCCGGCAGGGCACCGCCGAGGCGCCCGAGCCGGACCTCGCGGCGGCGCCGCGCCGTGGCGGGAGGTCGCTAGCCATGGCCCACGAGTGGCATCGCGCGATCGAGGCACGCTGGATCCGCCTCACCGTCCTGACGTTCCTGGCCGTCACGCGTGGGCGGCGTCTGTCTGCTCGTCCCGCCCTTCTTCCTGCAGGGCACCATCGAGCCCATCGCCGGGCGTGCGCCCCTACAGCCGCCCTCGAGCTCGAGGGGCGCGACATCTACATCCGCGAGGGCTGCAACGTCTGCCACAGCCAGCAGGTGCGCCCGTTCAAGACCGAGACCGACCGCTACGGCCCCTTCTCCATGGCCGGCGAGGGCATCTACGACCGTCCCTTCCTGTGGGGCTCCCGGCGCACCGGTCCGGACCTCGCCCGGGTCGGGAAGAAGTACCCCGACTCCTGGCACTGGCTCCACCTGCGAGAACCCCCGGAACATCGAGCCGCGCTCGAACATGCCGCTCGTTCGAGTTCCTGCTCGACACGCCGCTCGACACGTCGCTCACGTCGGCCCGCATGCGCACGCTGGCGCGCCTCGGCCACCCCTACTCGGAGACCGAGATCGAGAACGGCGCCCGGGACGCGCTCGCCGCAGGCCGAGACGGTCGCCGCCTCGCTGCGGAAGGACGGCATCGAGCTCACGGACGTGCAGGCGCGCAGCGAGGGCGATCGCGGTGATCGCCTACCTGCAGTCGCTGGGACGCGCGGTGCCGCGAGCACGCCGGTCGCGCATGGCGCGGAGGGGCGCCCGTGATGGAGGAGTGGGCCGGCCTGTACAAGTTCGCGCGGCTGGCGTTCCTGGCGCTCGACCCTGCTCGGGATCGCGATCTGGCTCTTCGTGCCCTCCCGCAAGGAGCAGCTGGAGGAGCCGGCCCGACGCATGCTGGAGGACGACGATCCGCAGGAGGAGGTCCGATGACCGCATCGCGACGGAGAGATCGCCGAGTACCCCAGCGCGGACGGCGCGCCGCGCGACGGCATCCGGCGAGGACGACAACCCGATCCCGAGCTGGTTCACCGTCACGCTTCTTCGGGACGATCGTGTTCGGCGTCGTCTACATCCCCTACTACCTGTTCTCGGGCTGGTCGCAGGTCGGCCAGTACGAGGACGAGGTGCTGCTCGCCGAAGCGCGCGCGGCCGCGGTGCGCGAGCAGCTTCCCGACGTGAACCCCTACCACGGCGACCCCGCGGCCATCGCCGAGGGCCAGAAGGTGTTCACCGAGATCTGCGTCGCGTGCCACAAGCCCGACGCCAGCGGGCTCGTGGGACCGAGCCTGGTCGACCCGTACTGGAAGTACGGCCACAGCGACGCCGAGCTCTTCGAGACGGTTTCCGGCGGGCGCCCGCTGGGCATGCCGCCGTGGGGGCCGGTGCTCGGCAGCGAGAAGATCTGGAAGGTGCTGGCCTACGTGGAGACGCTGCCCGAAGAGCGACGAGCCCGGTGTGGGCGCGCCCGGCTACACGGCTCCCGGAACCCCGGGCAGCTGAGGACCGGACGAACGCGGCGATGCTGAACGCGCGACCCGTCCAGGGGCTTCTTCCGCTCGCTGCGGACGCGCGCGGACGTCGTCCTGATCGCGATCCTCTTCGCGATCCCGTGGATCCGCATCGGGGGCGAGCCTCTGGTGCTGCTCGACGTCCCGGCGCGCCGCTTCCACGTCTTCGGGCTCGTGATCTTCCCCCAGGAGCTCTACTTCCTGTGGCTGGTGGTGATCGGCCTGGCCCTCGTCGCTCTTCTTCTTCACGGCGCTCTTCGGGCGCCTCTGGTGCGGCTGGGCGTGCCCGCAGACGGTCTTCACCGACCTCTTCGCCGGCATCGCGAGGCGCATCCAGGGCTGGAAGGGCACGACGCCGCCGCGGCACGTCGCCGTCTGGCGCGTCGCGCTCACCCACGCGCGTGTGGCTCGTCGCTCTCGCTGGTGATCGGCTTCCACCTGGTCGGCTACTTCCTCTCGCCCTACGCGATGATCGCCGACGCTCGCGCCGGGACCATGCATCCCGGTCGCCGTCGGGTTCCTGCTGGCCGCGTCGACCCTGGCGCTACCTGGACTTCGTCTTCATGCGCCAGATCTTCTGCCGCTTCCTGTGCCCGTACGCGCGCTTCCAGGGGGTGCTCTTCGATCGGGACACCCTCGTCGTCGGGCTACGACAGCCGAGCGCGGCGAGCCGCGCGGCAAGCGGGGCACCACGACGGGCGACTGCGTGGACTGCCGGCCTGTGCGTGGTCGTCTGCCCGAGCGACATCGACATCCGCGACGGCCTGCAGCTCGACTGCATCGCCTGCACCCAGTGCATCGACGCCTGCAACGGCGTGATGGAGCGGCTCGGCCGACCGCGCAACCTGATCGGCTACCGCACCCTGGCGGGCCTCTCCGGCTGGGCCGGGCTGCGGCTGGCTCGGCCGCGCGTGCTCGTCTACGGCGCCCTGCTCGGCCGCGGCGGTCGCGAGCTTCGCGACCCTGCTCGCGCTGCGCGAGCCCATGGGCCTGACGTGGTCCACAACCGCGAGTCCCTCTACACCACGACGGCCGACGGGCGCGTCGGCAACGCCTTCACCCTGCAGGTCGAGAACCGCGAGCGGCGAGGAGCGGCGCTTCCGCATCCGGCATCGAGCCGGACGGCGACTTCGAGCTGGTCGCCGGGCATGAACCCCATCACGGTTCCCGCGGTGAGCGCCCGGGAGGCCCGGGTGTTCGTGATCGCGCGCGAGGACGCTGTCTCCCGAGCGATTCGCATCGGGTACGCTTCGTGGTCGAGCCGATCGACGGGACGCTCGCACGGCCTGTCCCGGGAGGTCCGCTTCCTCGAGCCCGGCAGGAGGCACCATGAGAGGCTGACCCCGCAGCCGCCCCGCCCCGACGCCGCTTCGAGCCGTGGCCCTGGCTGCTCACGGGCCTGCTCGCTGGCGATGATCGCGAGCTCCCTGTGCCTGCTGAGCATCGCGTCCGCCCATCCCGACGGGCTGGTGGTGGCGGACGCCTGGACGGCGGGCCTCGCGTACAACGACGCCGTCGCTGCGGAGCGCGCCGCCGAGGACGCCGGCCTCGGCGCTCGACGTCGCCACCCGGGAAACCGGCACGAGGGCGTGCGCGTGGAGGCCCGGATCGACGCGCCCGGCGACCCGACCGCGAATGCGGGCGCCGCGCCCCGACTCGCTGCAGGTCAGCGTCCGCCGCCTGCGACCCGCGGAGTCGGCTACGACGCGGACTTCGCCCTGGCACCGGACTCCGGGGCGGCTCTCGGGCGACGTTCCGCTGCCCCTCGCGGGACGCTGGCGGCTGGTGGTGACGGCGGAGCGCGGTGACGCCCTGCTGCGACGACAGGTCGACCTCTGGCGCGCCGGCGGACCCCACTGATGTCCGCCGCGAGCCCGCCCGCCCCCGGTTCGGCGACGGAACGCGGAGACCGGCCTGCTCCTCGAAGGGCTCCGCTGTGCGGGCTGCGTCAACCGCGTCGAGCGCGCTCTGCGCGCCATGCCGGGCGATCGCCGAGGCGTCGGTCAACTACACGACCCACCGCGCCCGCGTCCGCTACGACGCGGACGCGGGTGTCGCCGTCGGACCTCGTCGCCCAGGTCGAGCAGCTCGGCTACACGGCCACGCCCTACGACCCGGCCTCCCTGGACCGCTGCGGCCCAGGGAGACGCCCGCCAGCGCCCTCACCCGCGTGCTCGTGGCCGCCTTCCTCGCAGGCAACGTCATGTGGATCGCCGCCGCGCTCTACATCGGGAGCTACCAGGGCCTCGACCCCGAGCTGCGCCGGATGCTCCGCTGGCTGGCCATCGCCCTCTCGGTTCCCGCCGTGACGTGGTGCGCCCTCCCCTTCTGGCGGGGCGCCCTTCTCGGGCCTGCGGCGACGCGAGCTCACCGTCGACGTCCCCATCGTGCTGGGCGTCGGCACGTCGTTCGTGGTGAGCGTCGTCGGAACCGTCGCCGAGTCGACCCACCTGTACATGGACTCGGCGGCCCTGATCGTCTTCCTGATCCTGCTGGGGCGCACCCTGGAACGCGGGGCGCGGGCCCGCGCCGCCGGCGCCGTCGATCGCCTGATGGACCTGTCCCCGGAGACCGCCTGGCGCCGGGGGCCGCAGGGCTTCGAGGCCGTGCCCGTCGACAGCCTCGTCCGCGGCGACATCGTCCGCATCGCCGCCGGCGAGCGCGTGCCCGTGGACGGATGCATCCGGGCGGGTGCGACGGAGCTCGACGAGGCGCTCCTCACCGGCGAGGCGACGCCGGTCCTGCGACGGGCGGGAGATCCGGTGGTCGGCGGATCCACGAACCTGCTGAGCGAGATCGAGATCGAGGTGAGCGAGCCCGTCGGGAGCGGAACCCTCGCCCGGCTCACCGATCTGCTGGAGCGCGCCCAGCTGTCGCGCCCCCACGTGCAGCAGCTCGCAGATCGGGTCGCGGCGGTCTTCGCGCCCGCGGTGCTGGTCGTCGCCGCCGCCACCGCGCTGGGCTGGTGGTGGGCCGGCGCGGCGCCCCTCGAGATCGCGCTCACGGCGGCGGCCGTGCTGATCGTCGCCTGCCCCTGCGCGCTCGGGCTCGCCACCCCGGCGGCCGTGACGGCCGCGATCGGCCGGGCCGCGGAGCTCGGCATCCTCGTGAAGAGCGGAGCGGCCCTCGAGCGCTGCGCGGCCACCGGCAGCGTCGTGCTCGACAAGACGGGCACCGTGACCCGGGGCTGCTTCGCGGTGGACGAGGTCGCCGCGGCGCCCGGCTTCGAGGCCGACGCCGTGCTCGCGGACGCGGCCCGGGCGGAAGGGCACTCGACCCATCCCCTGGCGGTCGCGATCCGCCAGGCCGCGGAGCGGCGCGGGCGGATCCACGACGGGGATCTCGAACGCCGCACCCTGCCCGGGCGCGGCGTCGAGGCGCCGCTGCCCGACGGCACGACTGCTGCGCGTGGGCTCGCGGGCGCTGCTCGCGAAAGCGGGCGTCCGGGTGCCCCGTGAGCTCGACGAAGCGGCCGCGAAGCTCGCCGAGCGGGGACTCAGCCTGGCCTGGGTGGCCCGCGGCGCGACCGCGACCGGCGTCATCGCGGGCGCCGATCCCCTGCGCGAGGACGCACGCGACGCCGTCGTGCGGCTCGCCGGGCTGGGCGTTCGCGTCTCCCTGGTGAGCGGCGACCATCCGGGGGCCGTGCGTCTCGCCGCGGAGCGGGCCGGAATCGCCCGCTACCAGGCCGGGGTCAACCCCGAGCAGAAGGTCCAGGCCATCGAGAGCCGGCGGGCGGAAGGGGGCGCGGTGGTGGCGGTGGGCGACGGCATCAACGACGCCGCGGCCCTCGCGGCCGCCGACGTGGGCGTGGCCATCGCCCAGGGCTCCGACGTCACCGTGGACGCCGCCGACGTGGTGATCCTCGCCTCGCGGCTGGGCGCGCTGCCCGATCTCGTGGACCTCTCGCGCAGCGCGTTCCAGCGCATTCGCGAGAACCTCGGACTGGCCCTCGCCTACAACGCGATCGCGGTGCCCCTCGCGGTAGCCGGCGTCCTCGAGCCGCTGCACGCCGCCCTCGCGATGAGCCTCTCGTCCGTAGTGGTGACGGGAAACTCCATCCGCCTGCTGCGCTGGCGGTCTCGCGCGATGAGCTTCCTCGCCATCACGCTTCCCGTCTCGCTGCTGCTCGGCGCGGTGCTGCTCGGGATCGTGATCTGGGAGGTGCGCGGCGGCGCCTTCGACGACTGGGAGGGGCCGGCCCACCGCATGCTCTTCGACGACGATCGCATCCCCGAACGCGAGGACGACCACACGCCGGACTGAGCGAGGGAGCGCCGGCCGTTGCCGCGCGCCGATCCGCGTCGGATCAGCCGGGGGCGGGAACGGCGAGCACCGGACACGGTGCGTGCTGGGCCACCCGCCGCGCCGTGCTCCCCATCAGCAGGGAGCGGAGGCCGGATCGGCCGTGCGTGGACATGGCGACCAGGTCGATGTGCTCGGCGCCGGCCAGCTCCACCAGGGTCTTGGCGGCTTCGCCTTCCTTCACCACGACGGAGGTGGTGAAGCCGCGCTCGCGCAGGCCAGCGGCGACGGACTCGAGCTCGTCGCGCAGGTGCCCCTCCACCTGGTCGAAGCCCAGCAGGTCGGCGCTCGTGAGCGACTTGAGCAGCGGCTTCAGGATGGGCGGAATCCGGTCGGCGTGGGCCACGACGACGTGGATCGGCGTGTCTCCCTTCGCGCGGTTTCCGAAGAGCCGCAAGACGGCGTCCGCCACCGGGGCGGTGTCCTGGGAGAGATCGGTGGAGAGCAGGATGCGGCTGGGCGGCGCGAGGGTCTGCACGTCGTTGGGATGCACCACCAGCACGGGGCACGGCGCCCGCCCGACGATCGCCTCCGCCGTGCTGCCGAGCAACGCATGCTCGAATCCCTCCAGCCCTCGCGTGCCGACGACGATGACGTCGGCCTCCTCGTCCCGGGCTATCTCGACGATGCATTCCGCGGGCACGCCGTGCCCGAGCTTCGAGACCACCTCGAGCCCTTCTCCGTGCAGCGCCGCCGCCTCTTCTTCGAGACGCTGCCGGCTGGCCGCCAACGCCTCGGCCTCGAGGTCCGGGGGCAGCAACGGCAGATCGACGCGACTCGAGCCGATGGGCGAAAAGGCGGTGACGAGAACGAGGCGAGCGGCCCGGCGCCGGGCCAGGTCGGCCGCGCGCTCGAGCGCCAGAGATGCATTCGTCGAGAAGTCGGTCGCGGCCAGAACCGTTCGTACGGGCTCCATGGAATCAGGCGACCCGGCCGTCGGCCAGCAGCCGCACGAGGTCGGTGCTGGTGACGATCCCCACGAGCTTGCCGCTCTCGACGACCGGGACGCGATGGATCGCCTTCTCGGTCAGCATCTGGGCCAGCTCGCGCACGGGCACCTCGGGGCTCACCGTCACCGGCGCGTGGGACATGACGTCCTCCACGTGCACCCCGGCGAGCCGCGCCCCGACGCGCGCCGCGATGGCCTCCATGGCCTCGTCCGGACCGCCCTCGCCGTATGCGGTCAGCTCCCGATAGTAGTCGGACGCGTACTCCGCGTAGCTCTGCTCCGTGGCCAGCTTGCGCACGACGTCGGTCCGCGAGACGACGCCCACGAGGCGGTCCCGCTCGTCGACGACCGGAAAGCCGCCCTGGCGGGCCTCGCAGAACGCCCGCTCGAGATCCTCCAGCGAGGTCCGGGGCCCCACGCTCCGCACCTTCCTCTGCATGATGTCGCTGGCTCGCAGTCCCATGGCGTCGCTCCTTCGTGCCGGCCGGGGCCGGCGGCCTCGCAGCCGCCTGCCGTCTCCCGTGTGCTCGCGTCCCCCGCCCTCGTCGCGATCGGACGCCGCCGGACTCGAGATGTTCGAGCAGTTTGGCGCAAATTCAAGCGTGGGACCCGGGACGACAGGCGGTACCCTGCGGGCATGCGCCTTGCACCTTCCGCAGGACCCACGCCGAATCCTCACACGACCACCTGCCAGGCCCCGGGAGGCCACGATGCCGATCTTGATCCGTGACGTAATGACCCACGACGTGCTCACGCTGGACCCCAAAATGACCCTTACCGAGCTCGACCGCGTGCTCCTGCGCTACGGCGTGAGCGGCGGACCCGTCGTCTCGGACGAGAAGGTGGTAGGCGTGGTCTCCCGCAGCGACGTGGTTCGCACCCTCTACGGCGAGCAGGTGGAGGCCGAGAAGGTCTCCGGCTTCTACACCAGTCCCTTCCCCATCCCGATCCCCTCCCTGGAGCAGCTGGCCCAGGACTCGCGCCGCATCGCCGACCGCATGACCGGGCTGCGCGTGGAGGAGATCATGACCCGCGACGTGAAGAGCGTCGCGCCGACCGACCCGGTGCGCGAGGCGGCTCGATTGATGGCGGAGGAAGGCTACCACCGGGTGCCGGTGATCGACGGCTCGGCGGTGGTCGGCATCGTCACGTCCCTCGACCTGGTGCGGCTGCTCGCGAGCGTCGGACTCGCGGGGGAGTGACGGGCGGCGCATCCTGCCGGGATGACGACGCCCCGCCAGCCGCCATTCCGGATGCCGACCGCCCGTCGGACCTGGCCGAGGAGGACGTGGTCGCCCTCGCGCGCTGGCTGGCGGGAACGATGGACGTGGCCGTGGACCTCGCGAGCCTGGCCCCGGGCCCGGGGCCTCGCCGACGAGCGCGGCTGGCCCTTCCTCTTCGTGGAATGTCGCGTGGGTGCCGAGACGGCCCACACGCGCCTCGCTGCGCGCGACGCGGGGGCCGCGCGCAGCGGCTGGAAGCAGCTCTACGACGACCTCGCGCGCGAGTGGGAGACGCCCGACGAGCTGCCCGCGAGCCAGCACCTCGTCCTCGACCGCACCCGGCCGCTGCTCGAGAGCGAGCAACGCCTCGAAGCGCGGCTCTCGCTCGCGCCGAAGGAGCACCACCTGCCATGACCGTCGGCTCCCGCCCCGCCCTTCCCCGACCGCTGCGCGCCGTCACGTTCGACTGCTGGTCGACGCTGCTCCAGGAGGACGACTGGCAGACCGCGCATGCCCTGCGCGTCGCCGCCCTCCGCGAGGCCGCGGGCGAGGGGGGACGCGTCGTCGACGCGGAGGTCGCCGGGCGGGCCTTCGACACCGCCTGGAGTCGGCACATGCACCTGTGGCGCGAGGGGGTCGCCAGCGGCGCAAGCGAGGTGGCACGCTGGGCGCTGGCCGAGCTCGGCCTGGCCGACCCCCATCCGGCGCTCGACCATCTGGTCCGTTGCTTCGAAGAGGCGTCCCACTCGAGCCGGGTGCGGGCGCTGGAAGGTGCGCGGGACACCCTCGTCGCGCTCCGCGAGGCGGGGGTCCGGTGCGGCCTGGTCTGCGATACGGGGCTCACCCCGGGACGCGTCGTGCGGCTCCACCTCCAGCGGCTGGAGCTGCTGCCCCTGCTGGAGAGCCAGGCCTTCTCGGACGAGGTCGGCGTCCCGAAGCCCCGGCCGCGAGCCTTCGAGGCGGCACTCGTCCCCCTCCAGGTGGAGCCGCACGAGGCGGCCCACGTCGGCGACCTGCGCGCGACGGACGTGGCGGGCGCTCGCGCCCTGGGCATGACCGCGGTGCGCCTCCGGGCCCACCACGACGACACCAGCCCGCTGCCGGACGCCGACTTCGTGGTCGACTCGCACCACGAGCTGCGGACCCTCTTCGTTCCGGGCTCGTCCCGGGCGGGTGCGTGACGGCCGGCGACCGATCGAGGTCCGCCGGCATCCGCACCCTCCCGCCGACGATCCGGGCGGGCATCGTCGTCCGCCGAACGGACGGGCTCCGTCGGCTAGTCTCCCCTCGGCCCCACGAGAGGAGCGCGTGATGTCCGAGACCCGCCACACCTTCTGTCGCATCTGCGAGTCCCTGTGCGGGCTGCAGGTGGAGCTCGAGGCCGGCCGCATCACGAAGATCCGGCCGAACACCGACCACGTGGCGACCGGCGGCTTCGCCTGCCTCAAGGGCTTGAACCAGCACAAGCTCTACGACTCGCCCGACCGCCTGACCCACCCGGAGAAGCGCGTCGGCGACCGCTGGCAGCGCATCTCGTGGGAGCAGGCGATCGCGGAGATCGGCGACAAGCTGAGGCGGCTGCGCACCGAGCGGGGCCCCGACGCCGTCGGCATGTACGTGGGGACCGCGGCCGGCTTCAGCATGCTGCACCCCATCTTCGCCCAGGGCTTCATGCAGGGGCTCGGCTCGAAGAGCCTGTTCGCCTCGGCGACCCAGGACTGCTCGAACAAGTTCGCCGTGGCGCACCAGATCTACGGCTTCCCCTTCTCCCAGCCCTACCCGGACGTCGATCGCACCGAGTGCCTCATCATCGTGGGAGCCAATCCCGTCGTCTCGAAGTGGAGCTTCCTGCAGGTTCCCAACCCGATCCGCCGCATCCGGGAGATCCAGGAGCGCGGCGGCCGGGTCTGGGTGGTGGATCCCCGACGCACCGAGACGGCGAAGATCGCGGACGAGCACGCCTTCATCCGTCCGAACACCGACGTCTTCTTCTATCTCTCCTTCCTGCACGAGCTGATCGCCCGGGGCGGCGTGGACCGCACGCGCGTCGACCGGCACATGACGGGATCCGAGGCCGTCGAGAAGCTCGTCCAGGCCTGGCCTCCCGAGCGCACCGCGTCCGCGACGGGCGTGCCGGCCGATACCCTGCGCCGTATGGTCGGCGACTACGCGCGCGCGAGCGGTGCCGCCCTCTACAGCTCCACCGGCGTCAACATGGGAACCGAGGGGTCCCTGTGCTTCTGGCTACAGGAGGTGATCAACGCGGTCTCGGGCAACCTCGACCGTCCGGGGGGCACCCTGATGGGCCGGGGCATCGTCGACTTCGCGCGCTTCGGGGTGCGCTCGGGGCTCTTCGTCGACGACAGCCGCAGCCGCATCGGCGGCTTCCGGGCGGTGAACGACGCCTTCCCGGGCGGCGTGCTGGCCGACGAGATCCTCACGCCCGGCGACCGCCAGATCCGCGCGCTCTTCGTGACCGGCGGCAACCCGCTCATCACCATGGCGAACTCCGCCCGCCTGAAGCGCGCCTTCGAGGATCTCGAGCTGCTCGTTACCCTCGACATCTACCGCAACGAGACGGGTTCGGTGGCGCACTACACGCTTCCGTGCACCACGCCCTTCGAGCGTCCGGACCTGCTCTTCGCGTTCCCGCTGCTGATGGGCATGCAGTCCCGGCCGTACCTGCAGGCCAGCGAGCCCGTCCACCCGCCGACCGCGGAGCAGCGGGACGAAGCCAGCATCTACCTCGACCTCTGCCAGGCCGCGGGCGCCCCGCTCTTCGGCTCCCAGGTCGCCCAGAAGCTCCTGCAGGCGATGCGCCGGCTCGACCGCCGACGGCGGCGAAGCGACGCGGGGCTGCCCGGCCTGCCCCAGGAGCTGCTGCTCTCCCTGCTGCTGCGAACGGGGCGCGCCGGAAGCTTCCGGAGCCTGCTCGGGCATCCGAACGGCCGTCCGCGCGAGCGCCAGGCCGGAGGCGACTACCTCGGCGGCCGCATCGTCACCGAGGACCGGAAGGTGCACCTGGCCCCGGACGTCCTGCTCGAGCAGGCCGGCGGGCTCGAGGCGCGCTTCGCACGCGAGCGGGCGGGAGACGGCACCCTCCGCCTGATCACGAAGCGCTCCCACGAGACCCACAACTCCTGGACCCACAACATCGAGGAGTTCGTGAAGGGAGAGCGTCACACCAACTACCTGTACATGCACCCGGCGGACGCGCAGCGGGCGGGGCTCGCGGAGGGCGCCCTGGCCGACGTGCGCTCCCGGACCGCGACGGTCCGCGTGCCCGTGAAGCACCTCCCCGACCTGATGCCCGGCGCCGTGGCCCTGCCCCACGGCTGGGGACACCAGCACGCGACGGGGCTGTCGGTCGCCAGCCGCACGAGCGGCGTCAACGTCAACCTGCTGGCCGCCGACGGTCCCGACGAGATCGAGCGCGTGTCCGGGATGGCGCACCTCACGGGCATTCCGGTGGTCGTGACGCGAGCCGCCGGCCCCCGCGACGACCGCAGCTGGTCGGGACTGCCCGACTGAGGCCCGGCGGCCGCGCTCGCCCCGGCCCCGGGCGTCTCGTGCCCGTGCATTGAACAATCCGCCTGGGCATGTTCGGCGTCGGGTTCCTGCTCCCGAGCCTGATCTACGGAATGCGCTCGCTGAGGGAGCCCGTTGGGCTCCCCTTGCGGCGGAACCGCGATGGCGGACGTGCGCGAGATCACGAAGATCGGACCCGAAGCGTACGAGAGTCTGATTCAGGGCTCGGGTCGGCCTCGGTTTCAGACTTCGAGCGGGCTCGAGTCAGGCAACCGCCATTGATCGCCGCACGCGCGCGGCCGATGGTCCGAGCGCGCTCCGGCCATTCCGGGCCGCGCACGCCCGGCGGGCCCGGCTTCGGCCGCGAGCCTCCGCCGCGAAAACGGGGGGAGCCGTGTCAGGAAGCGACGCTCTCGCGCATCACGGGCAAGTGCCGCGCAGCGCTCGCGCAGGCTCGAGGTTGGCGACGGCCGCACTCGCGGTCGTCCTGCTTCTCCTCGGGACGGCGGAGCGGACCCCGGCGGACGAGACGGCACCGCCGTACGCGCGCTGCCTCGACGCCCTCGCGCCGGCGCCTGGCGACGCGCCGGAGGTAGGCTCCGCCGTCCTGCGCATCGAGGCGCTCGACCGCGCCCGCGAGGTCACCCGCTCGCGGGCGCGCATCGCCTGGCGTTCGACGCCCGGGGACACGCGCATCCTGCTGGAGATGCTGGAGCCCGCCGAGCTGGCAGGCAGCCGGGTGCTGCTGATCGAACGCGACGGCGAACGACCCGAGGCGCACGCCTGGCTGCCGGAGATCGCCGAGGTGAAGCGCGTGGGCTCGCGCCACCTGCGCAAGCCCCTCTTCGGCACCAACATCACCTACGCCGACCTCGAACGAGCGGGTCTGCTGGCCCGCACGACGAAGGTCGAGTCGTGGCGGGAGGACGAGATCGACGGTCGCGCCGCGTGGCGCCTCGAATCCCGGGACGGCCGGGAGCGGATCACCAGCTGGCTCGACCGGGAACGCTGTGTCCCGCTGCGAACCGAGATCGCCGACCGGAAGGGACGTCTCGCGCGCCTCGTCGAGCTCTCCCCCGGCCCTTCGAGCCGGAAGCGAGCGACTTCGTTCCGCGCAGCCTGCGCGTCGCCGACCTGCAGGCCGAGAACGAGACGCGTGTCACCCTCGAGTCGCTGGAGCGCGGAGCCTCTCTCCTGGACGCGCGCAGCTTCGATCCCGAGAACCTGGCCCCCACGACGCTGCATGCCTCCCACGCGGTCTGGTGAGCGCGCTCTTCCTCGCCATCACGAGGCATCCGCGCGTGGTGCTGCTCCTCGTCGGAGCGGTGACCCTCGTCGCGATCGCCGGCATCGTCGACCCCCTGTCCGGCGTCCCCCGGCTTCGCATCGATCCGTCGTTCGAGAAGCTCCTCTCGGACCACGACCCCGGGCGCCGGAGCCAGGCCAGCCAGGAGCGTCGCTTCGGCACCGGCGAATGGGTGGTGGTGGCCCTGGAGCCCCAGGCGGGCGCCCTCAGCCTCGAGGGCCTCGACCAGATCGCCGGGGTCGAGAAGGCCCTGAACGAGCTGCCCGAGATCGCGAACACCACCAGCATCGCGAGCGCGCCGGACTTCCAGCGGCGCGACGGAGAGCTCGTCACGATGCCCACCCACGAGGCGGTGCACGAGCACCCGGAACGCCTCCCCGACATCCGGGCAGCGGCGCTGACCGATCCGCTGCGAGCCGGCACACTCGTCTCGCGCGACGGCCGCCTGGCCGCCATCCAGGTGGGTCTCGAGCCCATGAGCGAGCCCGAGCTCGTGGCGTCGGGGCTCGACCGGCGGGTGGCGTACGCCGTCCACGAAGCGGCGCCCGGGTCGCCGGTCTGGATCGCGGGCGCGCCGTTCTTCAAGGCCGAGATGAGCCGGATCCTGAACCGCGAGCTGGCCACCCAGGTGCCCCTGGTGTTGCTGCTCATGATGGCCGCCGCCTTCGTGGTCTTCCGGTCGCTCACCCAGGCCTGGCTGCCCGTGGCCACGATCACCATCGCGCTGGTGTGGACGCTCGGCGCCATGGGCTGGGCGGGTCATGCGCTGAACCTGGTCACCAGCATCGTGCCGCCCCTCGTGCTGGTGGTGGGATTCGCGTACGCGATCCACGTGGTCGCCGAGGTGCGGGCCGTCGTCCGGGCAGGAGACGAGCACCCCTCGCATGCGGCGCGCGTGGCGAGTGCGCTCGCGACGGTCCGGGGCCCCGTGATCCTGACGGCGCTCACCACCGCCGGCGCCTTCCTCTCCCTCGAGACCAGCGCCCACGCGGCGATCCGGGAGTTCGGCCGCTTCGGCGCCCTCGGCGTGGCGGCGGCGCTCGGTGTCTCGCTCACGTTCACCCCGGCGGTGCTCGCGCTCGCCGCGGCGCCGACCGTGGCGCGCTTCGAGAATCGCGAGCAGCGGCTCGATCGGGTCTTCGACGGCATCGCGTGCTTCGACCTGCGGCACCGCAAGGCGATCCTCTTCGCGAGCGTCCTCGTCTTCCTCGGCTCGCTGGCGGCGGCGACGAGGATCGAGGTGGACACGCGCACCGTCGAGAACTTCCACGCCGACTCGATGATCCGTCGAAGCTACGAGCGCCTCAACGAAGCACTCGACGGCGCCGACGTGTTCACGATCGCCATCGACGGACCCGGTCGCGGCAGCCTGCTCGAGCCCGCGCGGCTGCGGGAGATCGCAAGCCTCCAGGACTGGCTGGCCACCCAGCCCGAGGTGGGCGGGACCACCTCCATCGTCGACCACCTGCAGGCGGGCAGCCGCCTGCTCGGAGCGGCCGGACCGCTCGACGCCGGGTCCAGCCGCGCCCTGGTCGCGCAGCTGCTGTGGCTCTCCGACGGGGACGCCGTCGACCCGATCCTGGACGGGCGCCGGCAGTCGACCCTGGTGCAGGTGCGCTCGCGGGCGACCTCCTCCCGGGAGATCGGCGAGCTCGTGGCGCGCATCGAGGGCCGGCTGGCCGGACTCGGGCACGGCCTCACCGCCGTCGTCACGGGCGGCACCGTGCTGCTCACGCGGGCGGTGGACGACGTCTCGCGCGACCAGGCGGTGAGTCTCGTCGCCGCGTTCGCGATCATCTACGCGATCCTGGCCCTGGCCTTCCGATCGGCGCGTCTGGCCGGCGTGGCCCTGCTGCCGAACGCGCTGCCCGTCGCCGTCTACTTCGGCGTTCTCGGCCTCACCGGCATTCCGCTCAACAACGCCACCGCCCTGCTCGGCTGCGTGGTGCTGGGGATCGCGATCGACGACACCCTGCACTTCGTGGTGCGTCATCGCAGCCACACCCTGCAACGGGAGGCGCCGGATTCCGCCGCCCGGGCCGCGCTCACGGAGGTCGGAAGGCCGGTCACCTGGACCACCCTCGCCCTGTGTCTGGGGCTGCTGGTGCTCACCACGAGCGAGCTCGTCACCCAGGCCCAGTTCGGCGCGCTGGGCGCCTTCACTCTGCTCTTCGCCTGGGCGGTCGACCTCACGGTGACCCCCGCCCTGTGCTCCCTGCTCGACTGGAACGACGGCGAGCGGGTGTCCGGCGCCGCGGACCGAGGAGGCCGCCCGGGGCGCACCGCAGCGCGCCGCGGCCTGAGCCGCAGGCCGGACGGGGCCCGACGGCGCCCCTTCGCGAGGCATTGGACAGGCCCCGGCGCGTGTGAGAGGCTCCGCGCCCTTGGGACTCGTTCGTTGGATCGCGCTGGCCGCTTCGTGCGGACTCGTCCTGCTGGCGGCGTCCTCCGCGCCGGCCGCGGACGGAACGCCCCCCCTCGCCCTCGCGGATGCCGCCTGGGCGCGGCGAGCGGACGATCCCGTCGCCATCCGCGTCACCCTCGACGCCTGCGCGGCCGCCCTCGCGCTCGATCCGGACGCTCTGGGTGCCCACTGGCGCCGGCTGCGGGCCCTCCACTTCCAGGGGGAGTACCTGAGTGAGACCGACGGCGAAGCGCGCCAGCGGTTCGATGGGGCGCGCGCCGCCGCCGAGGCGGCCTTCGCGGCGCTCAGACGCCGGACTTCGCGTCCCGAGGCGGTCGGCGGCGACGATCCCGAGGCGCTGGCCGCCGCCTTCGAGCCCGCGTCGTACCCCGACGTCGCGCGCATCCACTTCTGGTCGGCGATCGCCTGGGCCTCGTGGTCGCGCTACCAGGGAACCCTGACCGTGCTGCGGGCGGGCGTGGCCGACAAGCTGCGGCGTCAGGCCGAGGCGGTGGTGGCCCTCGAGCCGTCTCTCGAGCACGGAGGCGCCCACCGGCTCCTGGCCCACCTGCACGCCACCCTTCCGCGCGTCCCGTTCGTCACGGGCTGGGTCGATCGCGGCCGGGCGCTCCCCGAGATGGCCCGCGCGCTGCGCTACGGGGAGCGCTTCGAGGGCAACCGGCTGCTGCTCGCGCTGCTGCTGCTCGACCTGGCCCCCGAACGCCGCGGCGAGGCCCTGCAGCTGCTGGCCGGGCTCGCACAGAGCGAGCCCACGGGAGAGGACCGCATCGAGATGCTCGACCTCCGCGAGACCGCCCGGGAGCGCCTGCGCGAGGCGAACGCGGAGTCGGTTCGCCGCGGGTCGCCGGCGCCCGGCAGGAGCTGAGGCTCACTCCTCGTCGGAGGCCGCCACCCGCGCGGGAACCACCACCACCGGGCAGGCGGCGCCGCGCAGCACGTCGCGGCTCACGCTCCCGATGAAGGCGTTTCCGAGCGCGCCGCGGCCGTGGCTTCCCATGACGATGAAGTCCGCCGGCAGCCGGCCCGCCTCGCGCAGGATCGTCTCGGCGGTGGGACCCGCGAAGAGGAAGGCGCGTGCCGGAAATCCCCTCCTCGCGCAGCTCCTCGGCCATGCGGTGCAGCTCGCGCCGCTCGAGATCGAGCTCGTGGGCGCGGGAATCGCGCACGCTCTGGGGCCCCACCTCGAATCCCACGAAATCCGGGTCCGGCGCCGCGACGTGCAGCAGGGTGAGCTGCGCTCCGTCCAGGCGCCAGCGAGCTTCCTGGCCTGCTCGAGGACGACACGGCCGTGGGCCGAGAAATCGATCGCGACGAGAACGTGCTCCATCGAACCTCCCGGGCGCATGGTAACGCGGCCCCCGCTGCCGTCGCGCGGGCCGGCGATCGTTGACATCGGGTTCGCAGCCGTTCATGCTGCCCGCATGGAGCGAGGGACGGCGCCCGGGTGCGCATGGTCGAATCCTCCTGGCCGGCCTGTGCGGGCTGGCCCTGGTGGCGTGCGCGTCGCCCACGCCGAGCCTCGTCCAGCGCGGTCGCGCGCTCACCGACGAGGCGCGCTACGAAGAAGCGCAGACCGTCCTGGAGGCCGCGGTCGTACAGGCCGAGGCCTCGCCCGGTCCGAGCCTCGAACGGGCGGCGGCCTTCTTCGAGCTGGGCAACCTCTACGTCCAGTACCCGCCCATCGCCGAGCGCGGCCACGCCGCGGAGCTGCTCGGGCGCGCCGCGGCCGAGTACGAGTCGCTCCTCGGCCCCGAGCACCCGGCCGTGGGCATCGCGCTCTCGGTCGAGGGCGACGCCCTGCTCGACGACGGCGACGCCCGACGCGCCGCGGTGGTGGAGCAGCGGGCGCTCGAGATCTTCCGGCGTACGCTGCCCGCGAACCACCCGCTGCGTCTCGGCCAGGAGCTGGGCCAGCCGGTCCTGTTCCATCCGGACGAGCTCGGCCCCCTCGTACCGCTCGCGCCGCAGAAGGCGAAGGTCGCGGACTTCGGCCGCTCTACGCGGCCGTGAGGGGCGTGCGCGCGCCCGGTCGCACCACGAGGCCCTCCGGGATCTCACAGCGGTCGACGCCGCCTCCCTCGAGCCAGGCCAGCGTCGAGGCGGCCGCATCGTCGATCATCTGCCGGGTGCGCGAGAAGTCGTGAACCGACACGGCGATGTGACACACGGGGGGCACGACGGACAGGCAGACCTGGTGGCGCATCCGCTCCACGTCCTGGACCAGCTGCGCGTTGATCAGGTGGTTCAGCGCCTGCAGGGTGACGGCGAGCGGTCCCCGCGGCGACTCCGCGGGCGCGCACGCATTGCCCGTCGGCAGCACCACCACCCGGTCGGCGCCGAGGGCGTGGGCCACGGACAGCGGGGTGTTGGCGGCCACGCCGCCGTCGACGAGCCTGCGCCCTTCGATCTCCACGGGCGGGAAGACGCCCGGGATCGCCGCGCTGGCGAGGACCGCCGGAATCACCGGCCCGCGGTCCAGCACCACGAGCTCCCCCGATCGCAGGTCGGTGGCGACCACCACGCAGGCCACCGAGGCGTCCTCGAGACGTTCCAGCGAGAGGTGCCTTCGCAGCAGCCCCTCGAGGGCGGAAGGATCGAGCAGGCCGTCGTGACCGAAGCCGATGCGGGCGAGCCGAAGCAGGCTGGCGACGGGAGTCATCCGGAACACGTCGCGGCGCTTCACGCCAGACCAGATCCCGGTCAGGGCATCCACTCCCTTCCGGCTCGGCTCCTGGGCGAAGCGCGCGGCGTTGATCGCCCCCACCGAGGCACCGATCACGAGGTCGGGACGAACGCCGTAGTCGACGAGGGCCGCCAGCATGCCCACCTGGTTGGCACCGAGGCTGCCCCCACCGGCCAGGATGAACGCAGTCTTCAAGCAGCCTCCCGGGGCCGTCCCGTGCCCGAGCCGGGTCCCGCGTGCGCTGGATCCACCTTCGCGACCGTCGCCATGATCGCGCCCCGGGCAGGCGGCGTCGAGGGACGGCCCCGTTGGACGGGACGGACGAGGCGAGTCGGCTTCGCTGGAGTCGGCCCGCCCGGCGAAGCCGGGCCTACGGCCCGGAGGTCCGCAGGGGCGGCAGGAGCACGCGGGGGAGCCAGGCGGCCGCGGCGACGGCAGCCACCACGAGCACCGCCGTCCCCACCTGGTCGAGTGCGTTCCGCATGGCGAGGGCGGGCAGGCCCGTCCAGTTGCGCGCTCAGCAGGAGCGGCCCGACGAACGCGTAGGCGACGGCGGCCGCCAACGCGAGCCCCAGGAACAGCCGCGCGCGGCTCGCGGCAGAAGAGCGGCGCCAGCCGGGCCAGCGCCGGCCACAGCGCGAGCGTCACCAGCAGGGCCGGCAGCAGGCCCTGGAAGCACACGATGCGGAAGTAGTAACGCGATCATCACCTGGACGGAGCGCACGTTCTCGCCTTGATGGCGTTCGTGGCTCGCAGCAGAGCTCGTAGAGGCCGAAGATCGCCAGCGCCGCGCCCACGACGAGCAGCAGGCTCGAGGCCAGGAGCCACAGCGCGCCGCGCGCCAGGGACGGCAGCGGACGCCGCGCGAGGAGCCCTCGTCGGGGCCGCTCACGCGCGCCGCGCCCCGCGACGCGAGCCCGTCGAAGCCGCGCGAGAAGGCCGAGGCCGGCGGCCAGCGCAGGGAGCACCCCGGGCTCGGGGACGGGCTCGGCCACCGCCAGATCCATCTCGCCCTCGATGAGCCGCCCGTGCTGAGCACGTTCGGGACTCCGCTCGACGGATCCACGTGGATGATGGCGCCTCCCGTGCAGCCGGGCGAGCACGTCCCGGCGTCTGCCACGTAGATCTCGCCCGCGGCGTCGCGCGCGACCGCCACGGGCGTGCTGAAGGGCGCCCCGGTCGCCAAGGCGGTCGCGACGCCGGTCGTCGGATCGATGCGATACAGGCCGGCTCCTGCGGACGCGTTCGTGCTCACGCCGAGGATCGTAGCGTCGTCCTCGACCGCCAGGTCGCGCCACACGTCGTTCGTGAAGCCGCTCTTCAGCAGGCTCGGGCGCCGCGTTCGTCGCGTCGATGCGGAAGACGCCGTCGCCGAAGAGGCTGAAGCCGCCGGTCAACAGGTCGCCGCTCGCCTCGAGCGCCAGGCTGTCCCCGGAGAGCAGACCGAGCACCGGCAGCGCCTCGGCGGTCGGCACCGCCAGCCACAGGGTCTTCGTCCCCGAGACCCGAAGGATTCCACTGCACCTGGCTGATCCCCGCCGCCTCGAGCACGAAGGGATCGCCCGAGCCCGGGAACACGACCTGCAGCGACTCGCCGGCCGACGAGCGGCCCGCTCGCCAGTCGCTGGGCGCCGGTGGCGGGTCGACCTCGACGAGACCGGCGGGGTCGGCGACCACCGGCGCTGCCCGCGCGTTCGTCGCGATGCCCTGGGGCTCGCTCAGGTACGCGAGCTCGGTGACGAGCGCTGCACGCCGGTGCCGGGATCCACCGAGAACACGCGATGGGCGCTGCGATCGACCACCAGCAGGTCGCCCGGCACTGAAGGCCGGAGGCGATTCACTCGCCGCGGCGGCGCTCGCACAGCCCGGGATCCGCCGGGAAGTCCGTGAGCACGATCGCCGTCGTTGTCGACGCCGTCGCCGCACTGCGGCGCCTCGATCGGATCGTCGGCCGCTCTGGCACTGCGGGTAGGCGGCGGGGTAGTCGATCCGCCCGTCGCCGTCGTTGTCGACCCCGTCGCTGCACTCGGCCTGCTCGGAGGGGTCGTCCAGGTCTCACGCAGTCGGCGTCCGCAGGGAAGTCGATGTCGCCGTCGCCGTCGTTGTCGATGCCCGTCGTCGCAGTCGGGCACCTCGGAGAGATCGAAGGCCGCCACGCAGCCGTCGTCGGCGGGAAAGTCCGTCGTCCAGGTCGAGGTCGTTGTCGATCCCGTCGTCACAGGCGGGGTCCTCGATGACTGGTCCGGCGTCGCGCAGCCCGGGTCGGCGGGATGATCGATCAAGCCGTCGCCGTCGTTGTCGATTCGCGTCGGAGCAGTCGGGCAGCTCGGTCGGGTCGCGGGCCGAGGTGCAATCGGCTGTCCGCAGGCCAGTCGACGTCCCCGTCGCCGTCGTTGTCGATGCCGTCCGCGCAGTCGAACGTCTCCGAAAGATCGACGGCGCTCGTGCAGCCGGAGTCGGCGGGGAAGTCGACGTCGAGATCGAGGTCGTTGTCCTCCCCGTCGCTGCAGGCGGGACCTGGCGAGGACCGCCACCCATCCCTCGGGATCGCCGTTCGGATTCGTGCCCTCCCCGACGATCGTGAAGACCCCGCTGCCGTCGACGTCGGATACGCCGTCCGCCTCCAGCAGGCTCCAGCCGGTCAGGTCGAGCCCGTACTCGCTCTCGAGCACGGCGGCTGAGGTCGCGCATGCCGTTCACCGCGTCCCACACGAAGGCGCGGTTGGAGCCCTCGCTGTCGCGCGCTCGCCCGACGATGCGCGAGCCGTCGCCGTTCACGGCCAGCGCGTTGCTGGAGGGCGACGAGGCCCCGGAGAAGACCTGCCCAGCACCTCGACCGTGCCGAAGCTCGCCCCCGTCCAGCGCACCGCCTCGAGGGTTCCGGTGCCCGTCGCGGAGGTGTTCGCGAAGCCCACGACGGTTCCGGCGTCCGACGAGATCGCCATGGCCCCGCTGCGGATCTGGGCGCCCGCCACCCCGGACAGCGCGTGCATTCGACCCGTTCCCACCACCAGCCCTGGTTGCCGGCGCTGCTGTCTCCCTGACCCACGATGATGCTGCCGGTCTGGGAGGCGCCGGACGCGACCGAGAACGTGGCCGGCCCGCTCAGGTCGCCCAGGCCGCTGATCGAGGTTCCGCCGCCGGTCCAACGCGCCGAGTCGAGGGTCGGGATCGCCGAACAGGCTCTTCGACAGCCCGGCACCGACCACGGCCACCAGCCCGTTGCCGGAGATGCCGTTCGCCCCGGTCGAGGGATCGCAGCTCGAGCACCCGAACGTGCCGAGCGCCAGCATGCCCCCACCCGACGTCCAACGGAAGCCGCGGTCTCCGTCCGCATTCTTGCTGGTGCCCGCGATGACCGAGCCGTCCGCCGAGACCGCCGCCGCCTCGCTGTCGGGATTCGACATGGAGAGGAAGCCGATCCCTTGCAGGCCGACGGTCGCCGTCCAGCGGAACGCCTCCATGCCCGTCGTTCCGATGGCTGTAGCCCACCACCGTCGTCCCGTCGGCCGACACCGCCGCGCGAGCTCTCGGCGGTGCCGCCCGGCAGATCCCCCACGCCGGTGAAGGAGGGCAGCGTCTGGCCGGACGCGGCGCCGGCCACCAGGCCGCCCGCCGCCGACCGTCGCCAGGAACTCCGCGAAAGCGCCGTTCGGAAAAGGCTCGGGCCCGCTCGCCGAGGGTCGTTCTCGGAGAGCGGGCCCGATTCGATTGTCATGGGGTCTCGATCCGTTCTGCAGCTGCTGGATAGCGCGAGCAACGACGACAGCGAAACCGCCCGGGCGGTCGGAGAGCCAACCGCCCGGGCGGCCGAGGCCCTACAGGCCCGCCAGGAAGTCGACGCAGCGATCCACCAGCAGGAGTCCGCTCGGAATCTCGTTCGCGGTCGCCAGCAGCAGCTGGCCGGTGACGCCGATCTGCAGCGGCTGGCCCAGCACCACGACGTCGATCACGTCCGAGAAGTCCTGCTCGACGGTGAGCCCGCCTTCGGCATTCCCGAATGCCAGGCCGAGCAGGTCCGCCAGACTGAGGTCGGCACTGTTCGCGAAGGTGAACGCGAACTGGAAGCCGTCGGGCAGCAGCGCGAGGAGGTCGGGGTTCGTCGGCAGGATGACGGTCCCCACGTCCATGTTGAAGTCGATCTGCTCGTGGAAGATGTCGACGAGCGCGGTTCCACCGCCGGGGTTGCTCTCGTCGACGATGGTGCAGAGCGTGCCCGTGGGCGTCCCGAGGATGTTGATCGACGAGCTACCGAAGAGCAGGTCGGTGATCTCGATGACGCCGGAGAACGGCAGGTGGAAGAGAAGCTCGATCAGACCGATGTCCATGGTCATGAGCGTGGTGAGGCCGCCCTGGAAGTAGGACGTCCCCAGCGGAAGGCCGGCGGGCTCGAGGGTGAGATCGATCGAGCTGCCGGGGTTCTGGACCGCGAGCGTCATCGGCACCTCGATCTTGCCGCACGCGACTCCGTTGAGCGCGAACGCGACGAGCGTGCCGAGCAGCAGGAACTTGTTGGTGAGCAAGCGCATCGTTCTGAGTCTCCCCGTGCCGAGGCCGGCGTACCCCTCCTGGGGTCTCCGACCGTCGGGTGATTCCAAGTCGGTTGACGAGCAGGATCCGGAGTTTCGAGACCGTTATACGCTCACCGCCGAAGAACGGGAAGAGAAAAATAAACTTTGGTGTTCAAAATTCTTTCAAGCCTTGAGAAACAGATACTTACACGCTTCCCGGGGTGTGTTCCCATCTACACGACCTGGCTGTTCACCGGGCTCGGGGACGGCCTGCGGCCCGCGCCCCGCTAGACCAGGAACGCGCGGACGAGCAGCTCCATCACCGTGGGGTGCAGGGCCCGCAGCGAGTCGCGCCGGCCCTCGCTGTAGTAGCGGAACGTCATCCCCTCGACGCCCGTCAGCACCAGCTCGATGAGTGCGCGGTCGGGCGGCTTGGAGATGCCGCCCTGGCGGTGCAGGGCCTCGAGAGCGTCGAGCACCATGTCGGTGATCTCGAGCACGTAGTCGCGGCGCATCGCCCGCACCTGGCGTCCGGCGCTTCCGCCGAGCGACTCGATGTCCACGGGGACCTGGGAGAACAGGTCGAGGAAGGCGTGCAGGCCCCGATCGATTCGTTCGATGGGATCCGTCGTGTCCTCGAAGACCTGCCGCAGCCGGTCGAGCAGTACCTGACCGGCGAGCTGCACGATCGAGGCGACGAGGTCCTCCTTCGAGTCGAAGAACTCGTAGAACGAGCGCGAGGACATGCCGGCCTCGGCCACGATGTCGGCGATGCGCGTCTTCTCGTACTCGTTCTTCTCGAAGGCGCGCGTGGCCGCCTCGATCAGGCGCCGTCGCTGGACGTCCTTCGGAATCGCCGGGCGCCCGCGCGGGCGCCGTGCCTTCTCCGGTTCCTCGGGCTCCGTCTCGCGCATGGATTCGCCTTCTCCCCTGGGGAAGCAGTCTAACATAACGTCGACCGCGCGGGGCGCGCGCCGGCCGGGCGGCGACGGCGCGCGAACGAAGCCACGAGCACGCCGGCCGCGAGCCAGCCCGGCCAGTCGCCGACGCGGCCGTACACGGTCTCCCCCGCGAGCATCGCCACCGTGCCGCGCAGGGTCTCGCGTGCGAGCAGCCGCGTGCGCGACACGATGCGGCCGGCGGGATCGACGATGGCGCTGAACCCGCTGTTGGTCGCGCGGACCAGGTAGCGCCGGTGCTCCACGGCGCGCAGGCGCGCCAGCTGCAGGTGCATCCACGGCTCCTGGGAGTCCCCGAACCAGGCGTCGTTCGCGAGCGTGACGAGCAGGTGCGGGTTCGCGTCTGCCACCATGCGGCGAACGAAGGCGGGCCGCACGATTTCGTAACAGATGGGCGTCGACAGGCGCCACGCGCCCAGGGCGAGGGGCGGGGTCTCGTCCGCCGCCGCGAAGTCCTGGGCGTGCGGGAGACGCTCGGCCAGTGCGGGAAGCGCAGCGCCGAAGGGCACCGACTCGGCGAGGGGAATCAGCAGGTTCTTCTCGTACGCCGCGCGGATCATGTCGTCGCGACCCACCAGGAAGGCCGAGTTGGCCTTCCTGCGCCTGCCGGCCTCGTCGTGGACCAGGGTGCCGCCGAACAGGAGCGGCACGTCGAGGCCCCCGCGGACGAAGCGCCCCGAGACGGGCAACGGGCCGCGGATGGCTCGGAGCTGCGCGGTCTCGGGCCACACGACCAGGTCGAGCGGCCCCTCCTGCAGTAGCTCGTGCGTGAGGGCGACGTGCAGCTCGTGTCCTTCGCGCGCCAGGGTCCGCTTCTCGAGCACACCGAGATTCGCCTGGACGACGCCCACCGTGAGGTGCGGTGCCGCCGCGGCCCGCGCGTCGACGACGCGCACGCGCAGGAAGCCGTAGGCGAGCGTCGCCGCGACGGCCGCGACGGCGACGCACCCGAGCGCGACGGGCCGCGAACGTTGCCCGACGAGCCAGCGCAGGCCTTCGAACACCCAGGCGTCGACCAGAGCGACGAGCGCCGACAGGAGCAGCGGTCCGCCCAGGTCGGCGATCTGCACCAGCGGCGTGACGCCCGCGAGACCGCTGCCCGCGTGCACCGGGAAGAGCTGCGGCTGCAGCCACTCCAACACGAGCAGCGGCGCCGTCCCCGCCACCGCGACCGCCACGCCTCGCCCCCGAAGCGCAGCGAAGACCGCCGCGTAGGCGGCGAAGCCGCCGGCGAACCAGAGCGCGTGCACGCCGAAGAGGACGAGGCCCAGCGCCGCGTCGCCGCCCAGGAAGACGTCGACCAGGCGCCACATCCAGAGGTGCCCGCCCGCGTGCGCGACGAGCCCGAAGACGAGGCCCGCCAGGGCGGTCCAGCCCGGCCCGTGGGCGCGCAGGCGCTCGAGCGCCCACCACAGGGGCACCAGGAACACCGCCAGCAGGGGCCACAGGCCGAAGCCGAGGAAGCCCAGGAAGTAGAGGGCGCCGCCGCCGGCCGCCGCCGCCAGCGCCGCGGTGCGGGAGGAGCCGGCGCGGCGGGCCAGCCGAGGCAGCCCGTTCGCCTCCCCTTGCGACGGTCCGCGACCCCGGAGCTCGTCTCCGGTCGCGCTCCTATGTGGGCTCCGGCGGAAGACAGGCCTCGACCCCCGTGGCGCTCCGCTCGGACAACGACCTCCCCTCCTGATCGCGGACGCCGGGGTCGGCGCCGTGCTCGCGAAGCAGGAGCGCCAGCTTCCCGTAGCCCTTCGCGCAAGCCACCAGCAGCGGCGTGTCCTGGAAGCGATCGCGCACTTCCACGGCGGCCCCGTGCTCGAGCAGCCACTTCGCAACCGCCTCCTCGTCGCCGAGCACGGCATGGAAGAGCGGCGTCCGCCCGCGCTTGTCCGGCAGATCGAGCCGTGCCCCCTCGGCCACGAGATACTCGACGAGATCCAGCCGCCCGGCGCTGGCCGCGAAGCTCAAGGGCGTGCGGCCGTCGAGATCCGGCTCGTCCACGCCGGCCCCGTGCTGGTGGAGGAAGCGCACGAGGGACGGGTCCCCCGCGTCTCGCACCGCCAGCAGCAGCGCCGATCGTCCGAGGTCGTCCCGGGCTTCGACGGAGACGCCCAGCTCGAGGGCCCGCTCGACGACGGCCTGATCGCCCTGCCGCGCCGCCTCCAGCAGCCGCTGCTCGCGCGTGAAGGGCTGCGGCTCGGGAGCTTCGCCCATTCCCATCACCCGGTGCTGCTGGCCGGACGCGGGAACGGCGACCGCACAGAGCATGCACGCTCCCAGTGCGGCCGCCGTGAGCCACCGTCGGCGGGAAGCCCGCGCCGGGCTCCCCGTCGAGGTCCGCATCCGGCTCAATTCCCGGACAGTGCGTCGTTGATCAGCGGCGCGACGATCTGCATGCCGGGGTCTTCGTTGTTGTAGTTGTTCTCCTTCTCGACGATCCGGCTCTGCTGATCCTGGTCGAGCCACTTCGCCAGGAAGGTCTCGAAGGGCGTCCACCCGCTCGTGCACTTCCAGGTCTGCGTCCACGGCCACTCCCAGAACTCGTACCACTTCTTCTTGCGGATGCTCTTGCACGCGTGGCTTCCGATGAAGGTGATGATCGAGGAGCAGTGGCTGTCGTTGATCGGGCGATGCCACGGGATGTGGTAGCTGAAGTTCGGATGGCTGCTCATCGCGCTCACCAGGTTCGCCTGGTCGGCCCGCCACTTCTGCAGGATACCCGCTTGATCGATGCCGGGATAGAAGCGCTCGTACGAGAAGCGGGAGAAGTTGTAGTCGCTCGAGTAGCCCGTGTAGGCCAGCTGGTCGCTCGGGAACTCCGTCGCCACCATCGCCGTCGCGCTTCCGAAGTCGTTCGGATCGAAGGTGGCGGGAAGCTCGTCGTAGAGCGACTGCAGATCCCACTGGCTCGTGATCAGGCTGTGGAGCGGGTAGGAGTCGTAGCCCGGTCCCGGCGCCGGAAAGATCGGGCCGGAATCGTTCAGCATGTATCCCTTGACGGGCTGGATCGTGCGGCGCGCCTCGTAGTAGGCGGCCGCCGTGGCGACGCCGCCCGCGCTGAATCCGGTGACCAGCAGCTTGTTGACGTTCGGGAAGCGCTGGGCGAGGTAGTCGAGGGACTCCTGGGTGTTGTGGAAGCCCACGTGCCGGAAGACGATCGGCGGGTTCTGGCCCGTCGGATCCGTGTAGGTCACGACGCTGTTGCCGACGTGCACGTCTCCCGTGCAGTACGGCAGGTAGGCGACGTCGTAGCCCTGGGTGGCGATCGGGTTCTTGGGACGCCCCGGAATCCCCGGGTCGGCGCCGTTCACCAGCGGCGAGACGTAGGTGGGCTCGAAGTCGTGGATGTAGTCGTCCGGGATGCCGTTCGGATGCGCCGCTCCCAGCACCCCCGCCTGCCCGCTGCAGGTCTCGTAGTCCCAGCAGGCCCCGCCGCCCTCGAACATGACGAGCAGGTTGTTCGAGCTGGGCGAGTCGTAGACCCAGAACTTGTACTGGGATCCATCGCTGCACATCGTGCCCGGAAGCTCGACCCGCTCCCACGCATAGTCGTTGCCGCCGTCGACGACGTCCTCGATCCCGATCGCCGAGGCGGCGACGGGCAGCAGGGCGACGAGCAGCCCGGCTGCGTTCCCGCTCGCATCGCGTTCCTGAGATTCATGATCCGCCTCCCCCTCCTCTCTGGTTCATGATCCGACGATGACTCGCGTTCATCTTCCGATCGATCGACCGGTTGAATGACCTGCGGTCATCCCCTCGCGACGCACGGCGGCGTGCTTCCTCCCTTCTGGTCCTTCTGGTCCTTCTGGTCCTTCCTCGATCCGACGTCTGCTCGCTTCTCGTTCCTCTCACGCTTCTCTTCGAGGTCAACGCCTCGACCTCGACCTTCCGCGTCCGCCGTCCTCATCGCCGCTTCGTCGCGAAACGCCGCGCGCTCTGCACGACTTGACAGCGTGTAACACGAGATGCGGATCGCGTTCAACCGAAACCCGACTCCGCGGGCGAGATGCGACGGGACGAATTTCTCGCCACGAGCGCGAAGCCGAGGAACGACTCGGAGTCACGCGAACGCGATCCGCGGTTCCGGCGCAGCCGCACGCGTCGTGGAGGCGCGCGAGCGCTTGTCGTGCAGTCGGGAGTGAAGGAAGCGGCGCGTCAATCCCCGCCGCGCTGCGCTTCCTCGAACGCCTTCTCGTCCGCGAGCCAGGCCTCGCGCAGACGATCCTGACGCTCCTTGCGGGCCAGCGCCTCCGCGAGCCGCCGGGGCATCTCCTCGAGACGCGCGCGATGCAGCCGACTCGCGAGGTTGAGCAGAGACACGTCCCGCTCGGGAAGCGTGCTGCCGTGATTGAGCAGGAGGTAGTCGGCGAAGGACACGGCATCCTGCGAGACGCGCTGGCGCAGGTCGAAGTAGTCGTGGATCTCCTCTTCCGTCGCGTTGCCCGAGAGAACCTTCCCGTACTCCACGTTCCAGCGCGCGCGCTCCTCCTCGCGCCAGCGCAGCACATCCGGATCGTCGGTGGGGGCCGACATCTTCCAGTACAGGTTGTCGGGAAGGGCCTCACGCACCTCGTCGAGATCCACCGTGGCCCAACGCATGGCCGCCTCCGTATCGGGATCGATTCCCACGGCCGAGAGCAGGCCCTCCTCGCCGCCCGCTTCGTCGTCGGACCCCGGGCGGTCGATCGAGGGCGGCGGTGGGGAGGCGACGCCAGGGGGCGTTCCGCCGCGAGCCGCGACGGCTCCCGGCGAAGAGCCGACGACGGGCAGCGTGTCCCGGCTCCGAACGAAGAGGAAGAGCGCGAGGCAACAGAGGAACACGCCCAGCGCAATCGCCCCGAGCAAGCCCGCACGCGTACCGGTCGACATGCGGCCACCCTATCCGAAGCCGCACTCGCGAAGCAAGCATCTCGAAGGGCGCCAACAGGCAAAGACGCCGGCGACCCTGCGCCGTAGACCCGCGCGTGCGACGCTTCCCGTCCTGTACTTTTCATCACCCTGGGCGATGCACGCGCGGGCGTCGGCCGGGAGATGCCGTTCCGGGCGCGCCTGAAGGCGCCCTGCCCCGTCGCCCACGGCCACCCCCACCACCTACGCGTCGGTGGTCCCCGAGCCGGGTACCGCCTGGCTGATGGCCCTGGGCCTCGTCTGCGCGGGGACGGTGGGACCCGCCCGGGCCGGGAGACGCTGAACGCATCGTCAGGTCTCGAAAAGAGCCGTCGGCGGCCGCTTCTTCCCGACCTCCCGGGCGTTGCAGATTCTGCACTCTCGCCCGACGCGCTCGCTCGGACGCACTCCGCCGGGCGCGGCAAGCCGCGCCCCCGCCCGGGGTGGCCCCTCGAGCGACGGCGGCGACGGCACGGTCGTTGCAACGCGTGGACGCAAGCCGGCATCCCGCCAACCCCCGGGGCGGAAGCACGAGCATGTACGAGCATGAAAGGAGCTACACCATGTCCCCGTCCACCGAGACCTTCGAAGCCCGTCGTCGCCACACCTGGGAGATCTGGGGCGGCGCCATCCTCCTGTTCACCGTGGCGTTCGGCCTGGTGTGGCTCGTGTGGGGATTCCGTTGGCCCCCCACCGCGGACGTGCTCTCCTACCACCCGGAGCAGACCGCCAGCGACGCGGGACGGCAGGAGCGCAACGCGTGGTGGTCGCAT
The DNA here is from genome assembly GCA_963822965.1 of uncultured delta proteobacterium. Lineage (GTDB taxonomy): Bacteria > Myxococcota_A > UBA9160 > UBA9160 > UBA4427 > JAJDAN01. The sequence goes on along the minus strand of CAWGJT010000010.1, from coordinate 464,166 downwards.
CCGTCGGGTCGGCGCGTGGCGGCACCGGCGGGGGCGCGCACTCCCGGCGGCCCGCGATAGACCGCGCCTGTAGAGCGCGCCTGAAGCGAGAGACGAGCACGCGCGTCCCGCGACCCGCGCGCGCTCGCGGCCGCCGCGCTGCAGCTTCCCCAGGCGATACACTCGTGACGGGCCCGCGCCGCCTCGAAGGGAGCTCTCCTGGGCGATCCGCTCGACATCCTGGGGGACGAGGCGCGGCGCGATCTCCGGAAGCGAAGCCAGCCGTCCTGGACGGCGCCCATGCTCGCCACCCTCACCCACGACACCTTCTCCGATCCCGCATGGCTCTACGAGCGCAAGCTCGACGGCGTTCGCTGCCTGGCCTTCCGCGCCGGCGAGCGCGTGCGACTGCTCTCGCGCAATCGCAAGCCCATGAACGACACCTATCCCGAGCTCGTCGAGGCCCTCGGGAAGCAGGCCTGCACGGACTTCATCGCGGACGGTGAGATCGTGGCCTTCGAGGGGAACCGCACGAGCTTCTCCCGGCTGCAGCAGCGCCTCGGCGTTCGCGATCCCGACGAGGCCCGTCGCACCGGGGTTGCCGTCTACCTCTACCTCTTCGACCTGCTTCGTCTCGAAGGCCACGACACGACGCGGCTCGCCCTGCACGACCGCAAGCGGCTGCTCAAGCGCGCGCTGTCGTTCGGAGGGCACATCCGCTTCACGCCGCACCGGGTCGGGGCGGGCGAAGAGACGCTCGAGGAGGCGTGCCGCAAGGGATGGGAGGGGCTGATCGCGAAGCGCGCCGCTTCGCGCTACGTGCACGGCCGCTCCCGCGAGTGGCTCAAGCTCAAGTGCGGAAACCGACAGGAGCTGGTGATCGGCGGCTACACGGATCCGAAGGGCTCCCGCGTGGGCTTCGGGGCGCTGCTGGTGGGCTACTACGAGGACGGCGCGCTGCGCTATGCGGGCAAGGTCGGCACCGGCTACGACGACGCGTTCCTCGAGGCGTTCGGGCGACGGCTCGCGGACCTGGAGCGCGAGACCTGCCCCTTCGCCCGGGAGCCCCGGGAGAAGGGCGTCCACTGGGTGTCGCCGCGCCTCGTGGGCGAGGTGGGCTTCACCGAGTGGACGAAGGACGGCAGGCTCCGCCACCCGCGCTTCCTGGGCCTGCGGGAGGACAAGAGCCCGAAGCAGGTGACGCGCGAACGCGCGAAGCCGGCGCCGGTGTAGGCCTGCTACCGCTCCCAGAGGATGCGGCTCTCCTCGAGCGGCACCAGGACGTCGGGGTGGTCCGGGATCACGCGGACCGTGTAGTCGACCGCCGGCCGGTCCGCCGGCACGCGGGCTTCGTACTGGTAGGAGTGGTAGCCGCCCTCGAGGTCGCCGACGGGCTGCATGTCGATACAACGTCCCTCGCGGTCCGGGGCGACCTCCGCGTAGGTCTGCACGCGCACGTCGTCGCGCGAGAGATCGCCCAGGTACACGTGGGCGCTCACGCGGTACGAGTCGTCCTCCGGCTCTCGGCTCGAGCTGGCCACGTGCACGGTGGGCCAGAAGGCCTCGATGCGGCCGCGCCAGGCCGTGATCTCGTCGGCCCACTTGCCCCCGTTGTCGCTGCGGCGGCGCAGGGCGGCGGCGCTCGGCAGGTACGCGTCCTGCACGTACTCCGCGACCATGCGGCTGCTCGAGTACTGGGGCGAGAGCTGCGCCAGGCTCTCGCGCATGCGATGCACCCAGGCCCGAGGGACCCCCTGCTCGTCGCGCTCGTAGAAGCAGGGGACGATCTCCTGCTCCAGCAGCCGGTACAGCTCCTCGGCCTCCCGGCGATCCCATGCGGGATCGTGGTCGTGCTCGGCACCGTCGCCGAGGGCCCAGCCGACCTCCGGCGTGTAGGCCTCGGCCCACCAGCCGTCGAGCTCCGACAGGTTGAGGCCCCCATTGACGGCGACCTTCATGCCGCTCGTCCCGCTCGCCTCCCAGGGCCGTCTCGGCGTGTTGAGCCAGAGATCCACCCCCTCCACGAATCGCTCCGCCAGCAGCAGGTCGTAGTCGCTCAGGAAGACGGCGTGCCCGCGGACGTCTTCCCGGCGCACGAAGCTGCACCCAGGCCTCGATCAGCGCCTTGCCCGCCACGTCGCGCGGATGCGCCTTGCCCGCCACCAGCAGCTGCACGGGCCGCTGGGCGTGCTGGAGGATCCCCACGAGCCGGTCCGGATCGCTGATCAGCAGGTTCGGGCGCTTGTAGGTGGCGAAGCGGCGCGCGAAGCCCATCGTCAGCACGTTGGGGTCGAGCACCGTGCGGGCCCGCTCGATCTCTGCCGGGTCCCTCGCCTCGGCCGAGAGCTGCCGGACGAGACGATCCCGCACGAACCCCACCAGGCGTTTGCGGGCGTGGGCCCGCTGGTGCCAGAGCGTCTCGTCGGCGAGGCCGCGCAGGGACTCGCAGGCGGACTCGTGCGCCCCGCGCCAGACGTCGGAGCCGCAGGTCTCGCAGAACAGGGCGTCCATCTCGGAAGACGTCCAGGTCGGGATGTGCACGCCGTTGGTCACGTGCCCCACCGGCACCTCCGCCTGCGGCCAGCGCGGGAAGAGCGGCTCGAAGATGCGGCGGCTCACCTCACCGTGCAGCCGGCTCACGCCGTTGATCGTCCGGCTTCCGCGGATCGCCAGGTACGCCATGTTGAACGGCTCGCTCCGGTCCGCGGGATTCGCCCGCCCCAGGGCCAGCAGTTCCTGCCGGATCGACGCCCATCCACTCGCCCACGACGGCGAAGTAGCGCTCGGCCAGCTCGCGCTCGAAGCGGTCGAAGCCGGCGGCGACGGGCGTGTGGGTCGTGAAGACGTTCCCCGCCCGGGTCGCCGCGAGCGCCACGTCGAAGGGCACCCCGATCGCGGTCCATGAAGGCCTTGGCGCGGGCGAGGACCACCAGCGCGGCGTGCCCCTCGTTCAGGTGACACACGGCGGGGTGGATGCCGAGCACCTCCAGCAGCCGCCAGCCCGCAATGCCCAGCGCCGCCTCCTGCTGGAGGCGCAGCTCGGGATCGCCGCCGTACAGCTCGCTGGTGATGCCGCGATCGGCGGGCGTGTTGCGCGGGTCGTTGAAGTCGAGCAGATAGAGGGGGATGCGGCCCACCCGGGCCTCCCAGGCCCGCAGCCAGAGGGTGCGACCCGGCAGCCGGAAGCGGAATGCGGACGCGGCCCCCGTCGCTGCCCTGGACGGGCTGGATCGGCAGGTCGCCCGGATCGTTGAAGGGAAAGAGCTCGGTCTGGCGCCCTTCCCGGTCGAGCACCTGGCGGAAGTAGCCCTGCTGGTACAGCAGCCCCACGCCCACCAGCGGAACGCCCAGGTCGCTGGCGGCCTTCAGGTGGTCGCCGGCGAGCACGCCGAGCCCGCCGGAGTAGATGGGGAGCGCCTCGCTCAGGCCGAACTCCAGGCTGAAGTACGCCACGGGGCCGGGCGGCGCGGTCCCGCGCACCTCGTCGAACCAGCACGACCCGCGCAGCGTCGCGCGCTGCGCCTCGACGTCCGCTCTGCAGCCGGTTGACAGAAGTCGGTGTCGGCGGCCAGCTCTTCGAGCCGCCTCTCCGACACCGTCTGGAGGATGAGCCAGGGGTTCCGGATGGTCTGCCACGTATCCGGGTCCACGCGGGACCACAGCTCCTCGGACGCGCTCGTCCGCGCCCAGGCGAGGTTCAGGGCCAGCTCGATGAGCCCTTCGAGGGGCTCCGGGACCGACCGACCGGGCAGTGATGCAGTCATGGGACGCCCTCCCCTGCGGAGCCGTCGCTCCGCGGTGCCTGCCCGTACGGAACCCGGGCTCGGCGTCGCTCGTTCCGAAGTCGCCGTCTCGGGGTGCGGGTCCGCTTCGCCAGCGTCCCGTCCGGCCTCAGAGGCGAGCCCTCTGCAAGCCGCTCCCCTCCCGGCCGTTCCCTTGCGAGCGCCTTCTCTCTTCCACTGCTTCTTCTTTCGACCGCTTTGCAAGCCGCGCGCCGATCCTGCGGGGCGCCCCAGCCCGATCCCCGGCCCGGCCGGAGGCCCCACGCGTGGTAGCGTCACCCACCCGGAAGCGCGCGCCGGGGCAGACCGCCCCGGCCCCGCCGAAGGGCGCCGAAGGAAGAGGCAGCGCGCCAGGCACCCCGGCGCACCGCGAGCGCCCGGCGAGGGAGGAAGGAGCACTTCGTGCTGGCGAGTCGGGAAGAGATCGAGTCGGCCGGCCGGGAGATCTACCCGGTGTTGTCTCCCACTCCGCAGATCGCCTGGCCCCTGCTCTGCCAGCGCGCCGGCTGCGAGGTGTGGCTGAAGCACGAGGGCCACCTGCCGACGGGCTCCTTCAAGGTGCGCGGCGGCCTCGTGTACGCCGCCGCTCTCGGCGCGGTGGCAGGCCTCGCGGCCGCTACCCGCGGCAACCACGGCCAGAGCGTCGCCTTCGCGGCCCGGCGTCGCGGGCTCCCGGCAACCGTCGTCGTGCCCCACGGCAACAACCCCGAGAAGAACGCCGCCATGCGCGCCTGGGGAGCGACCCTGGTGGAGCACGGGCGCGACTTCGACGAAGCGCTCCCGCACGCGCGCGCCCTGGCCGCGCGCGAGGGCCTGGACTTCGTTCCCTCGCTGCATCCGCTGCTGGTGCGGGGCGTGGCCACCGCCGCGTTCGAGCTGCTGACCGCGCAGCCCGACCTCGACGCCCTCTACGTGCCCATCGGCCTGGGCAGCGGCATCCTCGGCGCCATCTCGGCCCGCGAGGCCCTCGGGCGCAAGACCGACATCGTGGGCGTCGTCTCGGAACGCGCCGACGCCTACGCGCGCTCCTTCGAGCAGCGCGCTCCCGTGGAGACCGCGAACGCCGACACCCTGGCCGACGGCATGGCGGTGCGCGTCCCGCACCCGGAAGCGGTGGACCTCATCGCGCGCCACGCCGCGCGCGTGGTGCGCGTGGGCGAACACGAGATCTGCGACGCCGTCCGCCACCTGCTGTACGACACGCACCAGCTCGCCGAGGGGGCCGGCGCCGCACCCCTGGCCGCCCTGCTGCAGGAGCGCGATCGCATGCACGGCAAGCGGGTGGGCCTGGTGCTCACGGGCGCGAACATCGACCGCGCCCTGCTGGCGGAGATCCTGATCGACGCGTAGAAGCGCTCGTCGTCCTCAGCCGCCCGTTCGGGTGCGCAGCGCAGCCAGCAGATCCTGCGGCCGTTCGGCGCTGAGCAGCAGCGAGTAGCCCAGGGTCGTGGGCAGGTAGACGAGCGACCGGCGCGTCGTGAGGTACCCCAGGGCCTTCTCGCCGTTGCGGAGCCGGAACCAGCCCGACGCGTAGCCGGGAAGCCCGGTGCCGAAGGTTCGCAGGCGCGGCGCGTAGTCGGGCGAGGTCTCCAGGTCGACCACGGCGGCGGCCTCCAGCCGGAGCGCCTGGAGGGGAATCGAGCGACCCCAGAGATCGCCCACCAGCCTGAGCTCGGCATCCGTCACCTCCACCCGCGAATGGCGGGCCGACCAGGCCACGAAGGCGAGCAGCGCCAGCACGCAGAGCAGGAGAGCGCCGATGCCCGCGAGGAACCACAGGGGCTTGGCGGAAGCGGGAACGATCGGAAAGACGTCGTACATGTGCGACCTCGAGTCGAGACGGCCGTGACCTGCGACCGCTACGGAAGGCACGCCACCGGGGACGGGAGGCTACGCGCCCGCCTGCCACTTGTACCAGCCGTACACGAGGGCCGCCGGCCAGAACGTGAAGAGCAGCAGCAGGAAGACGGCGATCGAGAACGATCCGGCCTCCACCCGGTGGCCCCTCTCCCGCTCGCGGGGCCGGTGCTCCGCCCGCAGCCGCTCGAGGGCCTCGCGCTTCAGCTCCAGCAGGCTCTCGATGGAGATGGCGTCGCCGCAGTAGGGACAGCACGGAATCTCGCGCAACGACGCAGGCACCCGCAGCGAGATCGACGCGCGGCAGACGTCGCACTTCTCGACGTGCAGGTAGACCGACTCGAGCCGGCCGTCCCGGATGAGATCGGCGTCGCGATCCCAGACGTAGAGGGCGAGCCCCTTGTTGTTGAGGAGCCGCACCGCCCGCTCGAGGTCGGCGCGGGTGAAGTCCGAGCTGGACAGCAGCTCGGGCACCCGAATCTCCGCGTTCTGCTGCAGCAGCCGCCAGAAGGCCAGGGTCTTCTGCTCCCGGCGCCGCATCCGGAAGCCCGCGGCCAGCAGCCCGACCGGGGCCGGGACCGCCACGGCCAGGGCCAGGGCGTGACGCCTCAGCATCGCGAGGCCCGGGTCGGCGCCGCCGGCGACCTCCCCCTGCCCCAGGCCGACCACCACCAGGACGGCGACGCCGGCGACGACCCCCAGCAGCGCGATGGCGCCGCAGCGCAGCAGCACGTCGTCGATCCGGTACAGGTCGTGTCGCACGTCGGGCTCCCTATTCGGGCCACGGCTCCGGGACGGGTCTCCCTGGCATCGGCCTCCCGGCGGGCCGGGCTTGAGGGGCCTGTGGCATCCTGGCGCCCTGCCTGCCCCTACGCCGATCCGCACCCTGCCACCGGGAGCCCTGCATGGCCTACGAAGACTACGAGCTGCTGCACGTCGTCGTGAAGGACGGCGTCGCGACGGCGACCGTCGACGCGCCGCCGATCAACGTGATGACCCTGCCGCTCTTCGGCGAGCTCGCCCGCTTCGGGCAGGCAGGTGGGCGACGACCCTGCGGTGCGGGTCGTCGTGCTCGCGAGCGCCGACCCCGACTTCTTCATCGCGCACTTCGACGTCGAGGCGATCCTGCGCTTTCCGACCGACACCGCGCCCCAGCGCGAGGCCGGCAACGCCTTCCACCAGATGTGCGAGCGCTACCGCACCATGCCGAAGGCCGACGATCGCCCGCATCGAAGGCCGCGTGGGCGGCGGGGGCTGCGAGCTGATCCAGGCCTTCGACATGCGCTTCGGCGTGCGCGGCAAGACGGTCTTCAACCAGATGGAGGTGCCCATCGGCATCCTGCCCGGCGGCGGCGGCACCCAGCGCCTGCCCCGCCTCGTCGGCCGCGGCCGCGCCCTCGAGATCATCCTCGGCGGCCAGGACCTGGACGCCGACACCGCCGAGCGTTGGGGCCTGCTGAACCGCGCGCTGCCCGCGGACGAGATCGCGGCCTTCGTCGACGCCCTGGCCCGGCGCATCGCGTCGTTCCCGCCCGAGGCCGTCGCCCTCGCCAAGCAGTCGGTGAACGCCGCCGAGCTGCCCCTCGCCCAGGGCCTGGTCGAAGAGGACTACCTCTTCCAGACCCTGCTGCGCACCGAGGCCGCCCAGCGCAACATGCGCCGCTTCCTCGAGCTGGGCGGCCAGACCCGGGAGGCAGAGCGCGACGTGGGCGCGCTGAGTGGCCGGGTGAGTCGCTGACCGGCAGACGCCGGCGCAAGAACCGCCGGGCGCTGTCACACGGGAAGACGCCCCCGCGATCCACCATCGCGGGGGCGTTCGGAAATCCTGGAGCGCGAGACAGGGTTCGAACCCGCGACCCCCACAGCCCGAGTTCATCACTCTGTAGTCGGCCCAGCCTTGTCGCCGTCCGGGCCCAATCTGCAAGCGATTGACAGATTCACGGTTCGGCGCACAAATCTGAATGCGTTCATTATTTTCGAGGCAGCCATGACCGGGCTTCGCCAACGCCAGACACGCGAAAGGGAGATTCGCATCTTGCGGGCTGCAGAGGCCCTCTTCACCCGCAAGAAGGGCTACGGGCGCACCAGCATGCAGGAGATCGCGAAGCGTTCGAAGCTCGCGGTGGGCACGCTGTACAACTACTTCCCTTCAAAGCCGAAGATCCTGCTGGCGATCGTCGCTCGCGATACGCGTGAGGGCCTGCGTTCCGGCGAAGCGGTGCTGAAACACCCTCCGCGCGATCCGGTACGCGCCGTCGAGATGTTGATCGGTCACGCGATCGCGCCGTACGCGATGCACGGCCGGGATCTCTGGCGCCAGCTCGTTGCGGCAGCGATGACCGACCCGGAGCTGGCCGAGGGGGTCTTTCGAGCGGACGTGAGCTTGATCGGCCTGCTCACCGCGCTGCTGGGTGAGCTGCAGGTGCGCGGCGATCTGCGCCGGGACGTCGAACCCGGCCGGGCCGCCATCGTGCTCTATTCAGCATTCTTCACCTGGTTCTTTGCATACCTCGCAAATGACACGGTCGAGCTCGACGACGTCCGCGAACAGCTGCGTGAGAACGTTCAACTCATCATGCACGGACTTCTTGCCCAACATCCGGGAGGATCATCATGACCGCCGAAGAAGCACCCAATCGACACTTCGTGGAGACTGGGATCTATGCCGAGGGCTGCACACGTAGCGATTGGTACCCAGGCAACATCGTCTCGCTGAAGATTGGAGGCGTCAGCTTTCCGGTGTTCCCGATTCTCCGTCGCGATGGACCGATCGTGCTCCACGATCTGCACCACATGCTCGCTGGATACCCGCCGACGTGGCGGGGCGAAGCCGAGTTCGCGGCATGGGAGATCGGAAGCGGCGGCTGTCACTGGCACATCTTCTATTGGATCGACCGGCTGAGCTTCCTGCTCGTAGGCCTGGTAGCCGCACCCGCAGCAATGTGGCGCGCATTCGCGCGTGCGCGACGGAGCCGGAACCTCTTTGACCAGGAGGCCGAAGCTGTGCTTCGGATGGACATCGCCGAGCTCGAAAGCCACGTCGGGTCCTGAGGTTCGCGCTGACGCGGCGCGACCTTCACCGACCCCGGCAAGCAATCCTCTTCGGCGATCGCCTCGGTGTAGTCGCAAGCGGCGGATCAGTGGAGCGCGTTCTAGGCGTCGAGATGCGAACGTCTAGACACCAGCACAGCAACCGCAAGTAGGGACAGCGTCGATATCAACAGCAGATGGGCGCCCGGCGAGCCGCCGGGAACCGCTGCTGGCGCCTCGAGCACGCTCACCGCCCGACACGTGCTCGCCGTGGGCAGAAGCACGTCCCCGGTGCTGCCCGGCCCAGCCGAGAGTTCGACCAGCAGCCATTGTTCGGGGCTGAGCACCCCAGCGCCGATGCACACGTCCCAGGGCGGGAGCGTGCCCAGGGCTCCACTCGGCCGGTACGCGCAAAGCGTGGCCATGCTAGGCATCCAATCGCAGGTCAGGTCGAAGTCGGCGCCGTCGAGAACTACGCCGGCTCCGACTGCCAGAGCGCAGCCCGGTACTTCATCCCATGTGGGTGCGTCACCGGGGCCTGCCGTCCCCCAGTTCGACATGCGAATACGTGAACTCACCGCATCGCCATCGAGCGCGCCCCCCGAGTCGTTGCCAGGTGTCGTGTGCAGTGTGTTGTCGATCGTGATGACGTGATCGGGCGAGGAGGGCCCGTGGGTCACGTACACATCGTTCGTATCGACCGCGACGCCAGTCTCGCAGCCAGCACCCGAAAGCTGCAACACAGCCCAATCGCTGTTCGACGGATAAGCGGGGTTGCCGAAATTCGCGACAGAGAAAGCGTGACCTTCAGGCAAAGCGTGGTGAGCAGTGGTGGGCGGCAAGCCAGGCTGCAACACCTGAATGTCGTACCAGAAGAGCGTGTCGTTCGCGATATTCAGGCCGAGATCGAAATCGTTCGGTGCCGCATTGGCGTCGATCGGGATCCGGACCATGACGGTGTACGTGTCGCAGTTCCCGCTGCAGTCCACCCAATAGCGCCCCGTGTCCTGCATCCATGGCGCGGTGCCTGCATTGCTGACCGACCACGCGCCCCAGGCGACGCCGGAGGCGAGCTTCGCACGCCATTGAACCTGCCCGGACGCGATCGGGACCTTTGCGATCGTTCCGACACCGGTATCCGTGGGTACCGTGATCTTGAATGCGGTACCCACGCCGAAGCCGGGGTCGACGAACCCGAAGTAGAGGATGTCGGCGGCTCCTCCCCCGCCCGCGGCGCGAATTTCCCAGCTCAAGTAGAGATGATCCGTCCCCGCATCGTTCGCCGTGAGCATCTGAAAACGCCCCCGGTCTTCCACGTGGCCAACGCCAAGCGCGCCACACCAGCGCGGGTCCTCGCGCTGGCCCGTGACTACGCCCCACCATTCCGGTGGACCAGCTTCACCCGGGATGCCGGCTGGCATTGGGACACACAGAGGCCCGCCCCAGGCTCGTCCGCTCAGAGAAAGGGCGAAGAAGGGGATCAGGAGCAGGAGTCGTGTAGCCATACGCATATCCTACACAGATATCCATCGTTAGTGTCATCCAAATCGCCATACCGAAATCCAGTCCCCGCACTGATCAGATCGGTCTCTCGGCCACGGATCGCGACCGACGAAAGTCGGATACGTCAGCAACACTCGCTTCCGGCCCAAGTCCCGACCGTGAGATCCGGCATGCCTTCGTCGCCGTTGAGCTTGCGCGTTCTGCTCACCGCCGAGGCGGCGATGCCGGGTGCGAAGTGGATTCAATGCGGACAGGGAGCTTGGCAGCACGCAGCCAGCGCTCCAGGACAAGGGACCCAACCCAAAAAGAAAGAGGCACCGCAACCGAGTGCGATGCCTCTCAAAATCATGGAGCGCGAGACCGGGTTCGAACCGGCGACCCTCAGCTTGGGAAGCTGATGCTCTACCAACTGAGCTACTCGCGCATCCGGTGGCGAGGCTAGCACCGGATTCCGGCGCGGGGTACGGGGCCGGGCGTCAGGAGGACGGCCCGGGGACCGCCGTGGCCGGGTCGGCAGCCGCCACGCGGTTGCGGCCGGACGACTTGGCGGCGTAGAGGGCGCCGTCCGCCCGGGCGATCAGCTCCTCCAGGTCGGCGGCCTCTCCCCGGGCGTGGCTCACCCCGATGCTCACGCTCACCCGGAGCGGAAGCGCGTCCGGACCCACCTCGAACGGGGCCCCGACGATGAGCTCGCGCAGGCGCTCCGCGGTGATGAGGGCGTCCTCGAGGTTGCTGTCGGCGAGCAGGTACGCGAACTCCTCGCCGCCGATCCGGGCCAGCAGATCCGTGGCGCGCACACCGCGCTGGCAGCGCCGGGCGATCTCGCGCAGTACCGCGTCGCCCGCCGGATGGCCGTACTCGTCGTTCACGGCCTTGAATCGATCCACGTCGAACAGGATGAGCGCGACGCCGCGCTTGTGGCGGCGCGCTCGCGCGCATTCGGCGGCCGCCATCTCGCCGAACGAGCGCCGATTCGGAATGCCGGTCAGCGCGTCGGTTCGCGCCAGCGCTTCGAGCTCCTGCTCCGCCCGCTTGCGCGCGGTGACGTCGAGCAGCACGAACACCTGCCCGGCCGGGGCCCCCGTCTCGAGACCGATCGCCGAACGGTGCACCTGGTACCACGAGCACTCGGGTCCCGAGCCGACGGCGATCTCGTTCTCGTTCGGGCCGATCGTGAGATCCGGCCACCCCGGGAGGACCTCGCGCAGCGCTCGCCCCACCGGCTGACCGAGCCCCGGCTCGAGCAGACGCTTCATGTACGGATTGAGCTCCACCACCCGCTCATGGAGATCGATCACCACGATGCCGGCGCCGATGTTCTGCACCACGAGCTCGTGGGCGACGTGCACGATGTCCAGTGCGCCGTAGCGGAAGATCGCGAGCGCAAAGCAGATCCCCGACATCAGCAGCAGCAGGATCACCGGGTCGACGTGGGGGAGGAGATCGATCCCGAAGAAGTCGTGCAGGGTCCGTCCCGCCAGGGGCCAGATGCCACCGAGGGCCAGGAAGACGGCCTGGCGCTTGTAGAAGAACGGGGCGTGCCAGTAGCGCTCGAAGAAGAGAGCCGAGCTCGCCACCACCAGCCCGTAGCAGCCCACCCCGTAGACCCAGAAGAGAGGCCCCTGGACGGCCTGGTTTTCCGGAAGCTCCGGGACGACGACGAACTCCGTCCAGAACTGCCCGTGGAGCCCGTTCGTCCAGACCGCCCCCATCGTGCCCAGCGCATAGATCCAGAGCGCGGCCCGCACGCCGGGCGTGAGCCAGTGCCCCCGGTTCGTGAGACGCAGGGCGAGGACGAACCAGAGCACCGGCGCGGACGCGCTGCCCAGGTACTTCGCCGAGGCCCAGAACAGCTTGGCCTCGGCTCCCGGGCTCGAGAGCTCGAGCACGTAGCAGGCTGTCCACACGGTGAGCGCGGCCATCAGCCAGGCGAAGGTCCCCGCCGCGGCGAGGGTCTGCTTGCGCAGGGCATACAGCCCGAGCCCCGCGCTCAGACCGAGGGAGACGAGGAAGGGCCAGATGCTGGGGGAGTACTCGAAGGTCACGTGGGTCCCCGCGGGCGAACAGCGGCGACCGCCCGAGCCTCCTACATCGGAGCGCGGGCGCGTGAACTTGGGGCAGCGTGTGAGGGCACGGGGCCGGCCGGGCGGGCCCTCAGGAGCGAGCGCGACGCCGACGGCTCCAGGCGAGCCCCGCCAGCACGAGGCCCAGGCCGAAGAGCCGGACGGCGGTCGGCTCCGGAATCGCGCCCACGGCCACGGCTTCCGCCGGCTGGGCCCGGACGAGGGCCAGCCCGGGAGCCGCCACCGGAGCCGGCGCGCTCGCGGCGCCCTGCCCCGCCGTCGCCGCCTCGGGGATCGGCGGAGCCCCGCTCGCCGCCAGGGCTGCCTGCACGATCTCCGCCGGGTCGAAGGCGCCGGCGGCGGTCCCCCCGGAGCTGCCGCCGACCCGGGTATCGACGATCACGCTCACGCCGGATTCGCAGTCCTTGCGGCATTCGTGCTTCCCGCTCGAAGCGCGGAACTCGCACGTCGAGCCGAGCAGCGAGGCGCAGAGCGCGAGGAGTACGGCGAGGGAAGAACGCGACACGGGGGGCTCCTCGCCCCAGTCTATCCCGGCCGGCGAGCCCTGCGGAGGGGCCGTCCCCGCCTGCACACCCGTGTGCGCGCAGGTCGGGGGTGAAGGCGCTCGCCGCACCTCGGAAATCAGAGCGCGCGAGAAATCCGGTTGGCATCCCGCATCGCGCCCTCGACCAGCGCGACCTCGCGACAGTCTCCGATGGCGTGCACGGCGAGGCCGCTCGCCGCCAGCGCTTCGGCGAGGGAGAGGTCGGGCTGCCAGCCCCCCGTCAGGAGCAGGGTGTCGTAGCGCCGTTCCTCGGCGCTCCAGCCGGCGAGCGCCGCGTCCTCGGACTCCAGCGGAAGCGAGAAGCGCACCGTCCCGGCGTCGCGCGCGTCCACTCGCACCCGGCGCAGCAGCTCCACGCCGCGCTCGCGCAGGGCGGCCAGCACCCGCCAGCGCCGGGGGGGCGCGAGCTGGGCGCCGAAGGTCGCGCTCTCCTCGAGCACGGTCACCCCACGACCGCGCTCGCTCCAGTGGTCGGCGAGGGAGAGGCCGACGCCGCCCCCGCCCTGCACCACGATGCGGGATCCGGGCTCCCGCAGCTTGCCGTCGGCATCCACGAGGTCGTCCACCGTCCAGACGTCGGGGTCGTCGGCGCCGCGCGGTCGGGCGGCCCCGGTGGCCACGAGGGCGACGTCGGCGCCCAGCGCCGCGGCGCGCTCCGGCGTCACCTCTTCGCCCAGCCGCACCGTGACGCCCAGCGCATGCACCTGGCGCTCGAGCCACTCGACCAGCCGCGCGTTCGGAGCGTTCACGTGGCCCGAGATCCGCAGGACGCCGCCCAGGGATCGAGACCGCTCGCACAGGGTCACGGCGTGACCGCGGAGGGCGGCCACCCGCGCCGCCTCCAGGCCGGCCGGCCCGCCACCCACCACCAGCACCCGACGCGGCGTCGCCGCGCGCGGGGGCGTGGCGTCCCCGGCCTCGAGCTCCCGGCCGGACAGGGGGTTGACCGCGCAGGCGCTCTCCTGGTTCAGGAAGATGCGGCCCACGCACGTGTAGCAGTAGATGCAGGGGCGGACGTCCGCGCGCCGTCCCTGGATGAGCTTCTGCGCGAGCCAGGGATCGGCGAGGAGCTTGCGCGCCATGGACACGAAGTCGGCCCCCCCGCGCGCGAGCAGCGCCTCGCCGTCCTCGGGCTCGATGCGGCCCACGGCGATCACCGGGATCCCCACGCGCTGCTTCACGCCCTCCGCCAGCGGGACGAAGCCGCAGGGCTGGTGCACGAGCGGCGCCTCGGTGAAGGCGGCGCCCACGGTCGAATCCGCATAGGCGCTCACGTGGATGGCGTCGGCGCCGGCGGCCTCGGCGAGCTCGGCAGCGCGCTGGGCATCCTCGGGCTCGATTCCGCCCGGTGTCCGGTACTCGCGACCGTCGATGCGGCACCAGACCGGGAAGTCCGCGCCGGCGCGCTCCTTCACGGCGCGGATCGTCTCCACCAGGAAGCGCGCGCGGTTCTCGATGGGTCCCCCGTACGCGTCCTGCCTGCGGTTGCTCGCCGGCGACAGGAACTCGGAGAGGATGTAGCCGTGACCGGCGTGTAGCTCGACGCCGTCGAAGCCCGCGCGCCGGGCGCGCAGGGCCGCCTCGGCGAAGCGATCCACGAGATGGGCGACGTCGCCTTCGCTCATCTCGTGAAACGCGAGACGGGCGGTCTTGCTGCGCAGGGACCCCACGAAGCGTCCCATCTCCTCGGGGGTGAGCTCGCTCGTGAGATCGCCCGCCTTGTAGTCGGGAATCGAGGGAACCCACATCGGGCGCCCCGCCACGATGTCCCGCACCGCCACCTTGCCCGCGTGCTGCAGCTGGACGGCCGCCCGGGCGCCGTGCTCGTGGGCGCGCCGGGCGAGCTCGCGCAGACCGGGCAGGAACACGTCGTCGGAGATCGCGACCTGGTTCGGATTGCAGGCGCCGTCGGGCCAGGTGATCGCCGCGACGCCCACGATGAGCATGCCGACGCCGCCGCGCGCGCGCTCCTCGTAGTAGCGGAGGATCCGCTCGCCGAGATGGCCGTCGGGCTCGCACAGGTTCGAGCCCATCGGGGACATGACGATGCGGTTGCGCAGCTCGAGGGAGCCGATCCGCCCCGGAGAGAGCAGGTGCTCGAACGCCGCGGCGGCGGCTTCCAGATTCTCGGGTCCCACGGTGGCCTCCTGCCGGTGCTCGCGCAGGACGCTATCCGAAGCCGGAGCCCGGGCCTACTCCTCGATCAGCTCGACGAACAGATCCTCGATCTCGTCGCCGGTGCGGGACGCCGGCGCCTCGTCGGAGAACGCCACCCGGGTGGGCTCGGCGCTGCGCGGCGCCCGGGAGTTGGCGGCGGCGAAGGCCGGCAGCGGATCGTCGGCCGGGCCGCTGGGATCCGTCAGCGAGGCGTGCGCCATCTCGGCGTCGAGGTCGCGCAGCCCCGACCCGCCACCCCCGAGCTCCGAGTCCATGGTCAGCACCGTGAGGTCGCCGTCGTCGCCCCCCTCGAGCAGCGAGCCGAGGTCTACGTCGTCGTCTTCGCCGGGCGCCGCGACGGTGGAGAGCTCGAGCGCCGAATCCTCGTTGGGATCGTCGAGGTCGGCCACGACCGTGGCCTGCGCGGGGCTGGGCTTCGGCGCGGCGGCGCCGTGGGTGGGCGTGCGACCCACGGGAATCTCCGAGTAGGTCTGCCCGGGGTCGGCGCCGATTCCGAGGTCCGAGGCCGACCGCTCCACGTGGACGGCGTCGACCTGCTTCTCGCCGGCGAGGTAGGCCTCGAAGAGGGCGTTGTCCGCCAGCGTGTTGAGCAGCCGCGGCCTGCCGCGACCGAGCTTGAAGAGCGAGGCGATGGCGCCCTCGCCGAAGATCTCGGGGCCGCCGCCCACGACCTGGAGCCGGTGGGCCAGGTAGGCGCGGGAGTTCGCGAGGTCCAGGGGCGAGAGCTGCACCCGGACGTCCACGCGCGCACCCAGCGAGGCCTCGTGGGAGAGCGTGACGTCGAGCCCGGGAACACCGACGAGCAGCAGCGAGAGGAGACGCCGATCCTCGTACTCGAGATTCAGGAGCCCACACACCTCGGCCATCGCTTCGCGGCTCAGGATGTGCGCATCGTCGAGGATCAGCACCGTGTGGCGCCCGTCCTCCCGCACGATGGCGAGCTGCTCGTAGAGCTGCGCGAGCAGCGCCGAGCGATCCGCGCTCGGGTCTTCGATGCCCACCTGACGGGCGAAGCGCGACAGCACCGACTCGGCGTCGGCCGCGCCCGCGAGCATCACCATCAGGTTCGCGTCGAACATCTCCTCCTCGAGGGAGTCCAGGATGCGGCGTGCCAGCAGCGTCTTGCCCGTGCCGCCCTCTCCCGTCAGGACGCACAGCCCCTTGTGCTGCCGGAGCCCCCGCTCCATGCGCAGCTGCGCGTCCCGGTGGTAGGCGCTGTCCACATAGAAGCGCAGGTCGGGCTCGTTCTGAAACGGGTCCTGACTCAGATGGAAGTGATGCAGATGCTCCACGCTGGGATCCTCATACGAACGAGATCTTCTTCTTGCGGTCGCGGCTTGCTCTCCGCCGACGGGGAGACGTCCATCTCGCCCTGGCGAATCGTCGTCCTCGCCTCTGCGAAGCGCATCGGCCTCGTCCTCGCCCTGCACTTCGACCGCGATCGCCGCCCGACTCGGCTTCCGTGATGACGTCGTCGAAGGACTCGAAGCTCTCGGTCTGTTCGGTCGTGTCGTCCTCGTCCTCCATCGCCTCGGCGACGAGGTCGTCGAAGGACTCGAAGCCGCCGGACTCGCCCTTCAGCTCGAGCGGAGCCGCGGGGCCGGTGCCGTCCAGGGCCGCCAGGCGCTCGGCCACCCCGGGAAAGTCGGGGTCCGCCTCGCTGACGCTCTCGTACGCGCTGCGGGCCCGAGCCGCGTCGCCCGCCGCCTCGAGCGCACGTCCGAGATCGAAGTTCAGGCCGGTGACCTGCTCGACCGGCAGATCGGGCGTCGCCAGCGCCTGCTCGAGGTGATTCGCGGCGTCGCCCGCACGACCGAGGTCCAGGGCGCACAGACCCATCATGTGCAGGCTCTCCAGCTTCCGACCCGGGCTCTCGAGGCACAGGCGGAACTCACCGATCGCGTCCTCGTAGAGCTCCATCTCGCGGTAGGCGATGCCGAGGTCGTAGCGCGTCTCGTAGTCGTCGTCGGAGAGCGTCGCGCTGACACCCTGCTTGAAGTCGGCGAAGATCGACTCGAAGCCGTCGTCCACCGTCGAGCGGATGCCGTCGGCCGAATCCGCGTTGGGGTCGTCGTCGTCGCCGAGCACGTCGCGCAGCTCGGCGGCGAGATCGAAGCCGCCCTCCTCCGCCGCTTCGCCCTCGTCCGCCGCTTCGTCGCCGCCGGCGTCGGCGGCCTGCACGTCGTCGAGCCAGGACGCGGCGTCCTCGTCGTCGTCCGCGTCCGCGCTCTCCATCGGCAGCGTGTCTTCCGCGTGGATCGCCGCGGGCCGTTCCTCCCGCTTGCCGGCCGTCGCCCCCGACTGGCGTCCGCGACCGGCCGCGGGCGGCAGGTCCATCTGCACGGCGGGCTCGTCCTCCTCGTCCGGGTCGAGGGAGAGCTCGGCGACCTCCGTGGAGTCCTCGCCGGGAGCCTCCGGCTCGCTCTCGTCCACGTCGATCTCGAACTCCTCTTCGGGCTCGTCGTCGAACTCGATCTTCGTGACGCTGGCGACCTTCGAGGCGGGCTTGGCGGGCGCCGCGACCTGGGGCTTCGCCTCGGTCGGCTCCCGAACCGCCCCCGGATCGTCGCCCTTCGCCGCCGCCAGCTCGCCGAGCCGCAGCAGCGCGCTCGGGTGGTTGGGCGCGAGATTGAGGATCCGGCGATAGACGGCCTCCGCCTCGTCGAAGAGCTGCTGCTGGTAGTAGAACTCCGCCTCCTCGAGGTCTTCCGCCACCTGCTGGGAGGTGGTGGTGCTCGTTCCGCCGGACGCGCTCGACGCGGCCGCCGCATCGTCTTCCGCAGGCGCTTCCTCGTCGTCGTCCAGGTCGACGTCGATCTCGAACTCGACACCGTCGTCGGCACCGCCGGCATCGGGCTGGGTCGTCTCCGCCCTCGAGACCTCGGGCTCGTCGTCGATCACGACGTCGATGGATTCGTCTTCGGATGCGAGGTCCGCGCCGGGCTCCCCGAACGCGTCCGCATCGTCTTCGGACACGTCGATCTCGTCGTCCTCGCCGGGGGCGGGCTCGTCCTCGTCGCCCACCGAGACGTCGATCTCGAAGTCGATGCCGTCGTCCGTGCTCTCGGCCTCGGCGTCCACCGACACGGCGTCCACGTCCAGGGCGGCCGCGGCGGGTCCGCCCAGGGCCGCGGCGGCGTCCGCGTCGAGAGCGGCGATGCGATCGCACAGCACCCCGAAGCCGGCGTCGTCTCCTTCGGCCCGGGCGAGGGCGGCGGCGCGGGACCACGCCTCGACGGCCTTGTCGTCTTCGTCTCCTTCGGCGCGGGCATCGCCCAGCTTCTCGAGGGCGGCGCGATGATCCGGCTCCTGGGCGACGACGGCCTCGAGGCTCGCGATCGCCTGGTCGCGCTTGCCGTAGCGGAGGTAGACGCTCGCTTCCGCCAGCAGCTGGTCCGGGTCGCCCACGGGCGCGGCCGCGGATCCGCCGGGCGAATCGTCGCCCGGGGCCTCGTCGGCCTCCAGGTCGAGCTCCTCGTCTTGGGCCGCCGGAGACGGCGCGCTGCTCTCCGGCGCCTCGACGCTCAGGTCGAGCTCGATGTCGCTCTCGCCGAAGGGACGCTCCTCGGACACGTCCTCCATCTCGGACGCGTCGGGCGTCAGGAAGTCGTCGTCCAGCAGCTCGTCGTCGCTGAGGAAGGCGGACTCGGTGTGATCCATGCCGGGTCCGGGCGGGGCCTCGCCGCCCCCGTCCATCTCGAGACTCATCGGGATGCGCTGGGCGAGCTCGCGCGCGCGGTCCGTGTCGCCCCGATCGCGGTAGATCCGGGCGAGCGCGCGCGTGATCTCCGCGAGCTCCTCGTCCTTGCCGAGCACCTTGTAGATGTCGCAGAGCACCTCGTAGGCGTCGCTCTGCTGCGGATCCTTCTCCAGCGCTCGCTTCGCGAACGGCTCGGCGCGCTCGGGCTTGCGCAGCTCGATGAGCCGGCGGGCGACACCGATCAGCACGTCGGCGCGATCCGGCTGGATCTCGAGGATGCGCTCCTGCACGGCGAGGATCTGCTCGGTGGCGCCCTGGCGGTCGAACTCCGCGGCGACCGCCTCGTACTCGGCCACCGCGTCGTCCTCCATCCCCTCCTGGCGGAGCAGCTCGGCGACCTTCAGACGGCTCGTGGTGTTGGTCGGGATCGAGGGTCGCCATCTTGCGAAGCAGCTCGAGGGCTTCGCGCTTGCTGCCTTCCTTGTGGTAGCCGTCGGCCGCGGCCTGCAGCGACGACAGCGCTTCGGCGTCGAGCCCCATGCGCTGGTACAGCTCGGAGAGCGATACGTACGCGGCGTAGCGCTTGGGGTCGAGGTTCAGGATCTGCTTGAAGACGGCGACCGCGCGCGCGTCGAAGCCGTCACCCTTGTACTGCTCCGCGACCCGGGAGTACTGGGTGATCGCCTCGTCGATCTGTCCCCAACGGCGGTAGCAGTCGCCGATCTCGAGATGCAGCTTGGCATCGCGCGGATCGAGCTTGAGAAGGGTGTGATATTCCTTGAGCGCCTTCTCCTTGGCGCCCTTCTGGGCGAACTTCCGCGCTGCGTCCAGAACTTTCCGCTTGTTGACGGCCAAGAGTCCCTCGAGCTTCGAGCACGCGTCGGCAGCGGGAGGGCAAGTCCTCCCAGACGTGTCTATCGGGACGACGAGGAGGTCTCTTGAGGGGGTTTCCCCCGCGAATCCGCACCATTTCGGGCCTCATCGCGTCCCGAAGACGGGACCTGGACAGGTCCCCGATGCGCGGCGGTCGGGCTCAGACTCGCGCCGGGGACCGCGGCTCGAGCCCCCGACCCCGGGCGCGCGCGAGCTGTTCCGGGTCGAGCGCGCACGTCTCGAGGCGCGCGCCGAGCCACTCCTGGAAGCTGCGAATGCAAGCCGCTTCCAGGTCGCGCCGGGAGAACGGAAAGCCCCTCCTCGGCGAGGCTGGTGCCCCCGAGTCCCGCCGACCCGGGTGCGACGGCGGCCACGGCGGTCGGCGGATCGGGACCCAGACGGATCGAGCCGTGTTGGAGCAGCGCCCCCCGCACCCGACGCTGAGCGCTTCCCGAGAGCTTGCGCCCGGCCAGGCAGATCTCGTCGGCGGCCGGTCGCTCGAAGCAGTCGAACACGGACGACGCGGGAGCGCGCGAAGCGGCAGGGCTGCGGGTCGCGGAAACCCCGAGGCTCGCCAGGGCCGCGAGCAGCGCGTCGGCCACGACCCCGTATGACGCACGCAGCCCGGAGGCCAGGGCGCTCTCCGGCGCGGCGATCGAGTAGGTGAGGTCGCAGCCGTGCAGGACCGCGCGTCCCCCCGTCACCCGCCGCACCCAGCCTACGCCGGCCCGCTCGAGGGCCGCCCGGCGCTCGTCGTCGAGCGACTGGCCGTAGCCCAGCGAGAGCCAGGGGCCCTGCCAGGTGTAGAAGCGCAGGCTCGCGCGCCCGGTCTCGATGGCGCTCTCGAGCAGCACCTCGTCGACGCCCATGTTGAAGGGCCCCGGAGCGCTCCCGTGGACGAAGAGCTGCCACGTCGACGGCACGGAGTCAGTCCCGGGTGTTCGCCTCGAGGTGCGAGAGCAGCGCCTCGAGCCCCAGGCGGTAGCTCTCCGGACCGAAGCCGGAGATCACGCCGACGGCGATGCCCGAGACGTAGGAGTGATGCCGGAAGGGCTCCCGGGCGAAGACGTTGGACAGGTGGACCTCGACCACCGGCAGCTCGCTCGCAATCAGCGCGTCGCGCAGAGCAACACTCGAATGCGTCAGCCCCGCCGGATTGATCAGGATGCCGCTCGCCCAGCTCCGCGCCTCCTGGATCCGGTCGATCAGCACGCCCTCGTGGTTCGACTGGCAGCACTCGATCTGGCAGCCGTGCTCCTTGCCGACGGCCTCCAGCCGCGCGTCGATCTCGTCGAGGGTGACGCTCCCGTAGATCTCGGGCTCGCGCGTCCCGAGCAGGTTCAGGTTCGGCCCGTGAACCACCAGGATCGACGGCGCGTCGGACATGGCGCTCCTCCCTCCGGACGGCGAGAGCCGTGGCCGTCGATCTTAGCCCGGATCCCTGCGGAGCCGTTAGAGCTCCTGGCGGAGCGACACCAGGTGCCGGCGGACGAGATAGCGCGCCTTGCCGGGGTTGCCCTCGTGGGCGAGCGCCAGCACCAGGATCACGTCGTCTTCGACCTGGCGGAACAGGAGCTGGAAGCGCGCGAGGTTGATGACCGTCTCGGCCATGGCGCCGGCGCCGAGCGCGTCGGCGGCCTTCTGGATCTCGGCGAGGATGCGCGCGAACTCGACCCCCGCGGTGCCGATGTCGTCGCCCAGCGGGTTCGGCGCGCCGTTCACCAGCGTCGGGGTGATCTGCACGATGGGAATGCCGTCCGAGCCCATCAGCGCGATGCCCAGGCCGCCGCCGCATCCGTCGAGGATCTCCCGCAGGATGGACTCGAAGCTCATCTCGCCCTCCCGGCCGCGCTGTCGATCCGGCGCACCCGCGAATCGCGCTCGGCGTTGCGTCTGAGGTTGTGGAGCCAGCCCTCGAGCGTCGTCACGATGCGCAGCTGCTCGGCGTGATCCGGACCGACTCCGCTCTCGTCCGATCGCGCGGCGCCCTCGGACGGCGCCACCGAGCGCGCCAGAGAAGCGCGAAGCGCGTCGGCCTCGGCCTCGCGTCCCTGCCCCGCCAGCAGGCTGGCCATCGTCTCGGTCGCATAGGTGGGATGACCCGCCAGGTCGAAGTCCCCCTCGGCACCGTCGAGGTCCGCATGCTGCTCGAGCGTCCGCTCCACCACGCGGTTCGCGTCCATCATCTCGTCGGGATTCGTCTCGGCCGCCGCGAACGCCGTATCGAGCTCGTCCTCGGCGAGATCGCCGGCGAACCCGGCGGCCGCGGCGGGAGCCGCACCCTCCAGCGCGCGGGCGAGCTCTTCCCGTGCGCGGGGCAGGTCTCCCAGGTCGATCAGCGCGAGTGCCAGTGCGATGCGCCCGCGCTCGTCGGCCGGCGAGGTCGCCAGCCCCGCCTCGGCGATCTCCAGGGCGGCATGCGCGTCGCCGCGCCGTCGGGACCGCTCGGCGTCGGCCACGAAGTCGGAATGCGGAGCATCGGGGGTTCGCGACGACGTCACGGGCTTCTCCGCCTGGGTCACGGGCTTCTCCTCCTGGGAAGGATCTCGGCGGGCGACAGCTCCACCTTCTCCACGCCGCCGATCCGGCGCAGGACGATGTAACCGATCTTGCGCCCCACCTTCTTCTTATCGACGCGAATGGCCGCGAGATGAGCCTTCCGATCATACCGGGGGATCTCCGTGGGCAGCCCCACGCGGGCCAGCAGGTCCTCCAGGCGTTGGGCCGTCCCCACAGGCGCCAGACCCAGCGCCTCGGAGCGTCGCGCCGCGTGCACCATGCCGATGGACACGGCCTCCCCGTGCAGGATGCCCCGGTAGCCGGCCTGGGCCTCGACGGCGTGGGCCAGGGTGTGGCCGAAGTTGAGCAGGGCCCGCACGCCGGACTCCTCCCGCTCGTCCCGGGCGACGACCTCGGCCTTGATGCGACAGGCCCGCTCGAGGACCGGCCCCAGCACCTCGGGATCGAGCGCCATCACCCGGTCGCAGTCCCGCTCGAGCCGCGCGAAGAAGCGCGCGTCCCAGATCACCGCCGCCTTCACCACCTCGGCCATGCCCGCCGCGCGCTCCCGGCGCGGCAGGGAGCGCAGGGTGCCCGTGTGGATCCACACGGCGGACGGCTGGTGGAACGCCCCCACCAGGTTCTTGCCCTGGGGAAGGTTGACGCCGGTCTTGCCGCCGATGCTGGAGTCGACCATGGCCAGGATCGTCGTGGGGACCTGGACGAAGGGGATTCCGCGCAGGTAGGTGGCCGCCGCGAAGCCGGTGAGATCACCGACCATGCCGCCCCCGAGCGCCACCAGAATCGACTTCCGGTCGAGCCCCTTCTCGAGGAAGAAGTCGTAGAGCTTCGCGACCTGCCGGAGGTTCTTGGTGGCGTCGCCGTCGGGAACGTCGATGCGGTGGGTCCGCAGACCCGCCTCCCGGAGCGAGCGCAGGACCGGGGCGGCGTAGCGACGTCCGACCGGGGGCACGGTCACGAGTCCCACCTGGCTGGCCCCGGTGCGTTTCGCGACCTCGGCCCCGAGCCCGTCGAAGCCGTCGAAGCCGATGCGGATCGGATAGCTCCGCTCGCCCAGGGACACCCGCACCAGACGCGCGCCGCGGGGCGTCCCGGCGGCCCTGCGCGACGGGCTCACGATGCCCCCTCCCGGTCTTCCGTCCCCGCTTCGCCCACGTCCTCTCCCTCGCCCCCGGCGCCCTCCGCCAGGGCGTCTGCGATGCGATCGGCCACCTCCGCGGCCGACCTGCCCTCGGTCTCCACCACGATGCGGGCGCTGCGGTACGCGCCTTCCCGCTCGCGCAGCAGGCTCGCGATGCGCTGCTCCCGCTGCTCCTCGTCCAGCCCGGCCAGCAGCGGTCGCGCCTCGGCCGGGCCCACCCGCCGCGCCAGCTCCCGCGGGCTCGCCTGGAGATAGACCACGGTGCCGAGCCGCGCGAGCCTCTCGGGCGCCCCCGGCTGCGCGATGGCCCCCCCGCCGAGCGCGACCACGGCGCGGCCCGCGGCCGCCTCGTCGATTGCCCGGGCCTCCCGCTCCCGGAACGCCGGCTCGCCGTCCCGGGCGAAGATCTCGGCGATCCGCCGCCCGGCCCGGGCCTCCACCACGTTGTCGTTGTCGACGAAGTCACGACCCAGGCGCCGGGCCAGCATCGGGCCCACGGTCGACTTCCCCGACCCCATCATGCCCACGAGGAAGATCGGACGGGCGAGTATCCAGGCGGAATCCACGCGCGGCAGTATAGGAAGCCCGTTCCCGAAAAGAAGGAAACGGGGAGGAGCCGAAGCTCCTCCCCGCCCTCTGGATCACGGATTCCGCGCGGACCTTCCGCGCAAACGTGTCGGTCGTCGGCCGGCTCCCGACCTACGAGCCCGCGAGCTCGGAGGCCAGCACGATCCGCGGGGTCACGAAGATCAGCAGCTCCTTGCGCTGATCCGTGATCGAGCGGCTCTTGAAGGCCGAGCCGATGACCGGGATGCGATGCAGGTACGGCACGCGGCTCTCGCGCTCCGATTCGTTCACCGTGTAGATGCCGCCGATCACGAGCGTCTGGCCGTCCTTGACCAGGGTCTCGGTCCGGGCCTCGGCCCGAGCGATCGCCGGCGAGCCGGTGGGCGTCGGCACCGAGTCGTCCGGTGCGTTCCGCGTCACCTCCACCTGCATGATGATGGTCTTGTCCGAGGTCACGTGCGGCGTGACGAGCAGGGACAGCACCGCGTCGATGAACTCCAGCTTCGCGTCGCCGTTCTCGAAGGTCTGGAAGGGGATCGACACACCCTGCTGGATCTCGGCTTCCCGGTTGTCCAGGGTCAGGACGCGCGGGCTCGAGATCACCTTGCCGTCACCCGTCGACTCCGCAGCCTGGATCTGGACCTCGATGTTGAAGTCCTCGTTGAGCACGAAGGCGCTCATGTTCAACAGACCCGTCGGCACCGACGTGATCGGGTTGCCGAAGATCACGTTGTTGTCGTCGTGGAAGCGGAAGTCCGGCCCGCCGAGGTCGGTCCGCGGCGCGTTGCCGCTGAAACCGTCCTCGAGCTGGTTCGTTCCCGCCGACCACACCGAGCCGAGCTCACGAGAGAAGTCCAGGGCGGCCTCGACGATCTTGGCCTCGATGAGCACCTGGGGCGTCTCCGTGTCGATCGCCTTGATGAGGGCCGTGGCCTCGTCGATCACCGAGGGAATGTCCTTGATGATCAGCGTGTTGGTCCGGACGTCCACGTTCACCGTGCCACGCGGGGTCAGGAGACGCTTCACCAGCGCGCTCATGTCCTCGACCTTCGCGTAGTTGACCGGCTGCAGCTTGACGACCAGGTCCTCCAACGTCTCCTTGTTGCGGCGCTCCTGGAGGCGCAGCTCCTCCTCGGCCTTGATGATGTCCGCGGGCGCGATGCGCAGCACGTTGCCCACCCGGACGAAGCCCAGGCCCTTGGTGAGCAGGATGACGTCGAGCGCCTGGTCCCAGGGCACGTCCACCAGCCGGATCGTGACGTTGCCGCTGACTTCGTCGCCTGCGATCAGGTTCAGGTCGGAGACC
The DNA here is from genome assembly GCA_963822965.1 of uncultured delta proteobacterium. GTDB lineage: Bacteria > Myxococcota_A > UBA9160 > UBA9160 > UBA4427 > JAJDAN01. The sequence goes on along the minus strand of CAWGJT010000010.1, from coordinate 439,102 downwards.
TCGGCGATGAGGCGCAGCACGTCCGCCACCGGGACGTCCTTGAAGTCCAGCGAGATGCGGCGGCCGGTGTACTCCTTGCCGTCGATCAGCCCGCCCTCTTCCAGGATCTCGGCTGCAGCCGGCGGCTCGAGGGCGGCCGGTCCTCCGGTCGAGGAGGCGGCCAGCACGTCCACGCCGATGCCCTTCTCCGCCGACTGCTCGAAGTCCGGGAGCGCGGCCGGCGAACCGGCGATCTCCTCCGTGGGCGCTTCGATCATCGAGCCCTGGTCCGTCACCGCGGACTGGAGCTGGACCGTCGAGGCCCCGCTGCTGGCGACCGTCTCCCCCGAGCCGAGACCCGCGGCGGCCCACTCCTCCTCGGTCGCGAACGCCGGCGGCGGTGCCGCCACCAACCCCGTGTTGGGGAAGTCCACGAAGAGCATGGAGCCGCGCCGCAGGACGGTCGGCTGGAGGCCGGACGCCCGCTTCACGACGACGCGCACCTCGGGCGTGGCCACGTCGGGCTGCTGGAAGGTCGAGATGAGCGAGATCGGGCGCTTGGCATGGGCGATCACTCGCCCGGTCGCCTCGGGCGCGACCTTGGCGTCGCGGATGCTGACCACGACCGTCTCGTCGTCCGGGGTGAGCAGGTCGTAGTCCACCACCTTGTCGCTCAGGATCACGACGCGCTCGTAGTCGTCCTCGGAGTCGTAGTGGATTCCGTAGACCTGGGCGTCCGCCGTCACGGGCTGGCGCACCGTCTTCGGCGCGATCTCGGCCGGCGCCGCCTCGGGCGCAGGCTCCTCGTCCATGCCGGTCATCGCCAGGCCCGAATCGCCGTCGTCCGTGGCAGGCTCGGGAGCCGGCGCGGGTGCGGGCGACGCCTGGGTCGCCATGGCCAGGGCCGCGTCGAGCTCGGGACCCGCGCCCAGGGCGAGATAGAGACCGTCGTTCGCCGGCGTGACACGCCGCTCTTCGAAGCCTCCCGCCGCCTCGCCGCCGTCGATCACCACGCGCACCTTGTCGGCGTGCGCGCCCACGCGGATCTGCCGCACCCGGGGCGTGCCCACCTTCGTGGTCGGGTTCGCCACCTGGCTCTTCAGGCCCGGCATGTCGATCACCAGACGATCGGGACTCTCCAGGGTGAAGGTCTCCATCGCGCCGACGCTGCCGTCCGCCTCGAGGTGGACGAGCACGCCGTCGGAGGTCTCGGTGGTCCGGACGCCGGTGAGGGTGGTGGCCGGCGCGGCCGGAGCCGCCGGGGCCGCGGGCTCCTCGCCCAGGGTCCCGTCGAGTCCCGCGGAGTCGTTCTCGCTACCGAGGGCGATCTCCTCCGCCTGCGGATCGGACCAGGGGTCGAACGCCTCGTCCCCGGTCGCGTCGTCCGCGACGGTCTCGTCCTCGGGCATGGCCTCGCTGGTTCCCAGCTCGGAAGGCATGGCGTCGCCGTCGTCGGCGGAAGCCATCCCGTCGGAGGGACTCAGCACGGCCTGGAGACCCTGGTCGCTCGCGGTGATCTCGTACTTCGCGTCCTGCGAGAGTGCGATCTCCACGCGCGTGAGCGACTCGCCGGCGCTGCCGCCGTAGGTCGACACCGTGACGTTCTCCACCAGCCCGTCGTAGACCATCACCAGGTCGTTGGGCGTGTCGATCTCGACCGAAGCCAGGTCGAGAACGAGCGCCCGGGGCTCGTCGTGAAGGAACGCGGTATAGACCGGGTCCCGCAGTCCGATCAGGGTGACTACGCTCTCCCCCGAACCGCTCTCGACACGGACGTCCGTCAGACGATCCGCCGCGGCGGACTCCTCCGACGATGCCGTCGGGCCCGGCTCCGGGGACGACGCACACGCGAATGCAGCCCCCACTGCCAACGCCACGACGCAGAGCGCCGTGCGTGCCATCCACCTACCGCTTCTCGGAGCGACCATCGAGCTCACCCTCCCTGAGTACTGCGAATCCGCAATTCGACGTCGTTGGTCGTCATCTCACCCGCGAAGTCGATGTACGTTTCCTTGACGAGGACCATGTTGTCCCCGATGTGGATCACGTGGCCGTCGTTCTTTCCGATCGGCGTCCCTTCCCTCACTACGTGCATCTCACCGCGCGGGTCGGCGACGAGCGCCCGCGGGCTGCCGGTGTCCCACACCACCGCCACCACCGAGAGCTGCTCGAGCTCGTAGGCCGCCAGCGGCCCCTGCTCGTCCTCGCGCGACCTGGTGTTGTGCTGGAACGGCTGGAAGGGATCGCGCTTCCCCTTCTTGTCGTACGAGTACGTCGCGGCCACGGCGCCGAAGCCGCCGAACTCCGGGTTGCCGCCGTCCGGCGCCTTTCCGGCCGCCGGGGCCGGGGCCGCCTTCTCCGGCTTCGCCGCCTTGTTCTTCTTCATCTTCGCGAGCAGGCGCTCTCGCTCGGCCTTGTAGTCCGTCGCGGTCGGACCGCTGGCAGGCTGCTCGCCGCAGGCGGCGGCCAGGAGGGCCACACAGACCAGCACCGGGATGACTGCAAATCGTCTCACGACTCCCTCCTACGCCTGGTCCGAGTCATCGCTGAGGAATCGGAACGTCGTGGCGGTCCCTTCGACCCGCAGCTCGGTGGCGGAATCCTTGTCGTTGGGCTGGACTTTGACCTTCATGGAACCGATGTTCACGATCCGCGGCAGCTTCGCGACGCGTTCGAAGAACATCGCGATGTTGTGATAGTTGCCCTGGAGCTCGAGCGAGAACGGCACTTCCGCGTAGAAGTCGTGCTCGATTTCCTTCGTGCGTTGAATCGACTTGATCGTCACCCCCACCTTCTTGCCGGCGGTGGTGATGTCCTGGAGCAGGTCTTCGAACTGCTTCCGATTGGGCAGCTGCTTCAGAGCGATCTCGAGCTCCCGCTCGAGCGCCGCCACCTCCTGCTCGAACTCGCTCACGTTGTTCGCCACGGCGCGCACGTTCGTCAGCTTGCGCTGCAGCTCCTGCGCCCGGACACGCTGGGCGGTCAGGTTGGCGTAGGCGTCCTGGTAGAACAGGAAGTAGTAGCCGGCGGCGACGAGGGCGAGGATCGCTCCCACGGCGCCGTAGCGGGCTGCCCTCGGAATCTTGCCGAGCTTCTCGAGCTGCTCGTCGAAATCGATGCTCTTCATGTCCATGCTTGGGCTCCGTCGCGCTCGCTCTTCTCGAAGTAGAGGAACGGAAAGACGCGGTTCCTAGGCCGCCTCGGGATCGGCTGCCGGGGCTTGCTCTTCCTCGGCATCCGGATCGGCGAGTGCGGCCGTAATGATGAAGTGCACCAGCTTGACGCCCTCCACCTGGGAGCCCGAAGACGTGCGCTCCAGGTCGACCTCGGTGAAGTAGGGCGACGCGTTCAGGTTTCGCAGGAAATCCGCGACCACGCCGGTGTCGAGGCTGTCGCCCTCCACCGTGATCTCGACGCCCTCGGTCGAGAGCGCCGTCAGCCAGAGGCGCTCGGGCGTGCTCTTCGAGAGCTCGTCCATGATCCGGACCGGACCGCTTCGCGCGCGGTCGAGCCCCTTGATCACGTCGAGCTTGTCCTCGAGCTCGCTACGCTTCGCCTTGAAGACCTGGACCTGCTCCTCTTCGGGCCTGTAGCGGGCGATGTCCGCCTGGAGCTGCCGGACGGTGGCCTCCGCGTTGGCGATTTCCTGGTCCAGCCCGCGGTCGATCATCGCGATGGCGCTGACGACCATCACGAGACCGAGGGCCAGGACACCGGCCGTCTGCCGCAGGTCCGCTGCACGTCTGGCTTCGCGATGCGGGAGTAGATTGATCTCGATCATTGAACTTCCACCTTCCGACTCGCGAGCCCGATCCCGACGCCCAGCGAAGCACCCACGTTCGCGAGGTAGTCCGGATCGAAGCCCTTGCTCGGCAGCATTCGTGCCAGCGGGTTCATCACTTCGACCTCGAGTCCGCTCCGCTCTGCGAACGCGGTGTCGAGACCCGGGATGCACGCGCCTCCGCCGGCGAGCAGCACCTTGTTGATGCGGCTCTCGGCGGTCGTGGCGGTGAAGAAGTCGAGCGAACGGGCGATCTCCCCGATCACCGTGTCGGTGACCGACCGGATCGCGTGCTCGACCTCCTGCGGAACCACTTCCTGGTTCTGGTCCTTCGCGTTGCCGCCGAGCTTGATGCGTTCGGCCTCCTCGAAGGAGATGGACATCGACTTCTGGATCTCTTCGGTGTACTGGTTGCCGCCGGTCGTGATGTCCCGGGTGAAGGCCGGGATCCCGTTCTGGATGACGTTGATGTTGACGACCTGGGCCCCGATGTTCACGAGCGCGACCACCTCGTCGGGCAGCATCTCGTAGTTCATCTCGAACGCGTTCTCGACCGCGAAGGCGGCGACGTCCACGGCGGCGGGCACCAGACCCGACTCCTGGATCACCTGCACGTAGTCGTCGACGAGATCGCGTTTGGCCGCCACCAGGAGCACGTCCATCTGTCCCTCGCCTTCGCTGGTGTCGAGGATCTGGAAGTCCAGGTGCACCTCGTTCACGTCGAAGGGGATGTACTGCTCGGCCTCCCACTGGATCTGGTCCTCCAGCTCCTCGCGGGTCATGGCGGGCAGGCTCACCTTCTTGACGATCACCGAGTGCCCGGAGACGGCGACCGCCACCTCCTTGGTCCGGATGCGGCCCGCGTCGATGGCCTCGCCGATCGCGTCGACGATGGCGCTCGAGTTGAGGAAGGCGCCCTGCACGATGGCCTCGCTGGGCAGCGGCGCGATGCCGAGGCTGCGCAGCTCGAAGCCCTTGTCCCGCCCCTTCAGGGCGATCTCGACGGCCTTCACGCTGGAAGAGCCGATGTCGAGCCCGACCACGTTGGCCTTTCCGAAGCGCGGCAATGCAAGCTTCATCGGATTCCTTCTCCATTCCCTGCTCTGGGGCCGTTCGAGGGTCCCGCGTTGGAAGCGGTCGAGGGTGTCGTGGCGCCGCGCGATGCGTCCGCCGAGAACCCCTCCCCCGCCTGCCGCTGGCTCGCCTCGGTGCGGGCGGCGACGGGCTCGTCGTCCGCGGCGCCGAAGATGCGGTCCTTGTCGGACACCTTGAGACCGAGCGCGAGGAGGATCTTGCGCTTCGTGTCCAGGCGGCACGGGCGTCCGGCCTCGACCCGGTCGATGGTGAGAGTGGACAGACCGGCCTTCCGGGCCAGCTCCGCCTTGCTCATCATGAGACCTTCCCTGAAGGTCTGAACGTTGTTGCTCGGCAACGATTTTCCCTTCCGTCGACCTGCAGCCGACATCAGCTGGCCACGGTGAGAGTCCTCGGGAGGTATCGGCCCTGTGTTTCAGGGACTTGAGCCGACTGCTCTCCGCTTCCTTGACGGGAATCTGTGGCGCGGATCACACGTCCCCCGCCGGCAGCTCGAATGCGAATGGGCGCCTCGGCCCACGCGCCGTTCGAGACCGACCCGCGGGGGCGCTCTTCCTTATCTGCAACCTGCCTGCGTATCGGGCTCAGGGGGTGCCGGGCAACGACCGAAGAGCCGGGGAGGGGCAGCGGTTCCGCCTCTTTGGGGCATGGGCTGCGCATCCGCCGGGAAGTTCCCGGCCCACCGCGCGGAAGGTTCGAGGGCGATGGCCGAACGCATCCTGATCGTCGACGACGACGACGCGCTCCGGGAGAGCCTGGAGCTGGTGCTCGCCTCCGAAGGCTACGCGGTGGTCGCGGCGGACTGCGGCGAGACGGCCCTCGCGCGGATCGAGGACACACCGGTCGACGTCGTCCTCTGTGACCTTCGAATGCCCGGAATCGACGGCTTCGATCTCATGCCGCAGATCACGCGCCTGCTGCCGGGCGTGCCGATCGTGCTCATGTCGGCCTACGGCACCGAGGAGCTGGCGGTCGAAGCCATGCGGCGCGGCGCCTACGACTATCTCGCCAAGCCCTTCAACCCGAGCGAAGTCGTGCTCACGCTGCGTAAGGCGTACGAGCGCGAGAAGCTTCGCAAGGCGAACCAGCTGCTGCAGCGGGACGTACAGCGCGCCCTGGGCGACCGCCCGATCGTCGCAGCCTCGAAGTCGATGATCGATCTGCTCGAGATGCTCGAGCGCACGGCGGCCTACAAGACCACCGCGCTCCTCACCGGAGAGAGCGGCACGGGCAAGGAGGTGCTCGCCCGGGCCATCCACGCGCAATCGCCGCGCCGGCAGGAAGCCTTCGTCGCGGTCAACTGCGGGGCCATTCCGGACAACCTGCTCGAGAGCGAGCTCTTCGGCCACGCCAAGGGCGCCTTCACCGGCGCGGGGCGCGCCCGGAGCGGCCTCTTCGTCGAGGCCGACGGGGGCTCGATCTTCCTCGACGAGATCGGCGAGCTTCCCCACGCCCTGCAGGTCAAGCTGCTGCGCGTCCTCCAGGAAGAAGAGGTGAGGCCGGTCGGCGAGACGAAGTCCCAGAAGGTGGACGTGCGCGTGATCGCGGCCACCTCGCGCGACCTCGAGCAGGAGGTAGCGGACGGGGGCTTCCGAGAGGACCTGTACTACCGGCTCAACGTCATGCACCTCTCCGTCCCGCCCCTGCGCGAACGGCGGGAGGACATCCCGCTCTTGACGGATCACTTCCTGGCGCACTTCCGAACGGCGCTGGGAAAGCCCGTCCGGACCGTCAGCGACGACGCCCTCGAGAGGCTCACGAGCTACTCCTGGCCGGGGAACGTGCGCGAGCTGGAGAACGTGATCGAGCGCGCGGTCATCCTCGCGGACACCGACCGCCTCACGCCCCAGGAGCTGCCGGAGAGCATCGTCTCCGCCGTCGCCGCCGACGGAAGCGACGCGTCCTCGTTCTCCCTTCGCCGGGCGCGACGCGCGGTCGAAGCCGAGACCATCCGCCGGGCCCTGAAGGCCACCGGCGGAAATCGCACCCACGCAGCCAAGCTGCTCGAAATCAGTCACCGAGCCCTGCTCTACAAGATCAAGGAGTTCGGCCTTCGGGACTGAGATCGAGCCACATCGAGCCGCAAGGGGCGCCCCGTGCACGCGAGACTGCAGCGCCTACATCGACGGACCCTCCCCCACGTCTCCGGACCGATGCTGTCCGGTGTCGCGGCCGCCCTCGCCGTGATCGGCTTCGGCAGCACCGCCCTGCCCTCCCTGACCATCGGCCGGCTCGATCACCGGGAAGCCTTTCCCACCGCCGCCCGCATCGCCCCCGTCGCACCTCCGCACGCACCCATGCGCCACCCCGTGCCGGCGCGAGTCCCCGAGCCGCCGCCCCCGCGCGTGCGCGACGTCGCGAGCCTCGAGCCCCGGATCGGCGAGGTTCGGTTCCGGCCGGCCGTGGCGACCGCGGGCCAGGATCTCCGGTTGCAGGTGGAAGCCTGGGATCCCGAGGGCGATCCGGTGACCCTGCAGACCGAGTGGATCGTCGACGGCCGGCAGATCGAGACCTCGGAGCCGGTTCTCGCCCACGTCGAGTTCGCGCGCGGCTCGGCCATCCGTGCGCGCGTCCGGGTGCGCGCGGGAGACGGCGCGAGAGAGAGCGCGCTCTTCTCGACCGACGAGATCGCGGTCTCCAACGCGCCGCCGGTCTTCACCACCTTCCCCGGCGGCTTCGACGCCGCGGGCACCCTGGTCTATCCGCTCGCCGCCTCGGACCCGGACGGAGATGTCGAGCTCCGCTTCCGCCTCCTGGAAGGTCCGCGGGGCATGCATCTGGAAGCGGACGGCGTGCTGCGGTGGCAGCCGGGTCCGGACCAGGCCGGCCGCCACCCGGTCCGCCTGGAGGTGCGCGACGGCCACGGCGGCAGCGACGTGCAGTCCTTCGATCTGCACGTGCGCCGGGGCCGGACGCCGCGCCCCCGCGCCGCCGAGCCCGAGCGCGACTGAGCGCCCCGGGCCCGCGCGGGCGCTGCGGCGGCGCGCATCCAGGCCCGCAAGCGGCTGCGGCCACACCGCAAGAGGTTGCGTAGCAGGAGCCGCCGCCCCGGGGCGTCGGCGCCGAAAGCTCAAGAAGACCGGGAAGGTAGCCGATCCGCTGGCTTGGCATGACGCTTGCGACGACGCTCGGGAAGGCCCTCACAGAGCGGCCCGCCGCGAGCGTTCGACGTCGGTCGTCGAAACCCGCTTCCGGCGACGCGAAGGAGTCAGGCATCGTGGAATCACGAGCCGTTCGAGGCTTCACCCTCACCGAGATGATGGTCGTGGTCGCGATCATCGGGGTCACCGCCGCGCTGACGATGCCCGCGTGGAATCGCATGCAGACGAACAACCGGGCGAAGGCCACCGCTCGGCTGCTCTCCAACGCGTTCCAGGCCGCCCGGGCGCAGGCGATCATGACCGAAGAGACCCACATCGTGATGTGGACCGCCGTCGGCGCCGACGACGCCTGCGGCACCGCCCTGCCCGGCCCCATCGTGATCCTGGACGACACGAACAACAACTGCTGCATCGATGGCGGAGAGCCCGTCCGCAGCGTATCCACCAACCCGGCCTCCGAGTTTGCCGATCTCAACTGGGGCGTCACCTTCGCCGGCAATCGCGTGCCGGAGGACGGTGGCGGCGGAACGCACACCACCGGCTCCTCGTTCAGCGACCCCTTCGGCGTCCAGACGCACTGGGTGGCCTTCCGCAACGACGGCGTGCCGGTGGGCTTCACGAACGCCTGCGTGCTGGGCCAGGTCGGGACCGGTGGGGGCGGGATCTATCTCACCAACGGCGGTGCGGCCGCCGGCGAGCGCGACTACGCGGTCGTCCTGTCCGCACTGGGCGTTCCGAAGGTCTACTCCTGGGACGCCGCGGCCGGAGCCTGGACGAACTGACCATGCAGACACACCGAGCACACCCTGGCCGCGAAGGCCTCACGCTGATCGAGCTCATGATCGCCCTCTCCATCCTGTCGTTGGGCCTGCTCGGCATGCTGACCATGCAGACCCAGGCCCTCAAGGGATCGCAGCACGGCAAGCAGGTGAGCGAAGCCGCGCGGGTGGCGGAGCAGCAGATGGAGTTCCTCTCCCGACGGCCCTGGGCGGCGATTCCGCCCTCGGCCTGGAGCGCTCCCCGCGTCGTGGTGGGCCCGACCAACGGATCGGGACCCAGCGCCGGGCAGCCCTACTCCGTGACCTGGCGCGTCCAGGCCGGTCCCGATCCCGCGCTGCGCCTGCTCGACGTGCGGGTGAGCTGGATCCTTCCCGAGGCCCCCGCCGGCTCGCCGGGCAGCATGTACGCGATCTCCAGCGTCCGGCACAACGACCCGTGAGCAATCCCATGAATCGACGTGCCGCCTTCTCGTTGGCCGAAGTGATGGTCTCCCTCGCGATCCTGGGGGTGGTCTCCGTGTTCCTGATGGACATGCTGACCCGCCAGACCCAGACCTACAACGTGGTGGACCAGGTCACCGAGGCCCAGACCAATCTGCGCGTGATCACCGACCTCGCCGAACGCGAGCTGCGGGTGACGGGCTTCATGGTTCCCGAGGGCGCCGCCATCTGCGCCGTCGATCGCACCAACGGACCGGACATCGTCGTCGTGACCGACGCGGCCGCGATCAACCCCACGAGCCAGACCCAGAACGACCTCGGCGCCAGCATCACGTCCGGATACGACGGGAACGGCAACGACACGTTGACCCTCGCGGGCGACTCGACGGTCGACGGCGCCCCCTTCTACGACAGCGACAGCAACGGCGTGCAGGACACGGATTTCGTGGACATCCCGGCCATGGGACAGCGCGGCGCGATCATCGTGACCGACCGCAACAACCCGTCTCGCGGCACCTCCTGCGGCCAGATCGCCGGCGGCTCGCTCAATCCGGGGTCCACCAGCTCCCAGGTGCAGATCGACTACGACTTCGGCGGCGCGGCCCAGGGGAGCCTGCCCCTGCGCGCGCTGGCTGCGGGCGACAACCCGCCCGATCTCGTGGCCGTCCCGGCCACCGTGTATCAGGTGAACGCCGCGGGTCAGCTGACACGGAACGGCGTCGTTCTCGCCGAGGACGTGGAGGACATGCAGGCCGCGTTCTTCTACGACGTGGACGAAGACGGCGTGGTGGACGGAGACCCGCAGCCCGCGCCCCAGGAGCCGCCCTTCACGAGCGACGCCGAGTATCCCGGCTCGATCCCGGGCGGCACCCTCTACCAGTCCGGCAGCTGGGACAACAGCCTGCTGCGCGAGGTCCGCCTCTCGATCGTGGTGCGGACGCGCGCCCAGGACGCCGCTGCGCGCGACGATCCGAGCCTCGCGACGAACACCTTCATCGCCATGGAGAACCGCGTTCCGCCGGCCCAGCCGGCCGACGGCTTCCGGCGCCGGGTGCTCACGATGACGGTCCAGCCGCGGAACATCGGCCTCCGCTAGCGCCGTGAAGGAGAACCCATGACCCCTCGAAAGTCGAATCGTGAATCGCGGAGCCGCGAATCGGGCTCGGCCATGCTCATCGCAGTCATGATGCTGGTGCTCATGGGTCTGCTCGGCCTGGCGGCTCTCGACACCGCCGGCGAGGACCAGCAGATCGCGGGCCTCACGAACCGCAGCCGCTCGGCCTTCTACGCCGCCGAAGCCGGTGCCGCGCATGGCCGCCGGCTCATCGCCGACGCCGACGGGCGCGGGGCCGTGCCGGTGCTGCCCAACACCGTCCTCGGCGACGCCGCACTCTACGCGCGCTACCCGGCGCAGCCCCGCTACTTCCCGGATCCGAATCCGCCGGGCGGCGGAGCCGCAATCCAGTACGTCGAGGACGGCGGACCCGCCGAGGGCATGAATCTCGCGAACCCGCGATACGTGTACACGATCTGGCGGATCAACGTCGTCGGCCAGAGCCCCGAGAATGCCGGCGGCACCTGGAACCAGCGCGCGTCCACCGCGCGCGTCGAAGTGATGGAATCGAAGATCCTCTCGGCCGGCTACTAGCGAGCCGCGCCGGGCGGGGTGCCCACCTCGCCGGAGCCGAGGATCAGGGGGCGGCGCCGACGATCGCCAGGGCGGTGCCAAAAGTGGGGGGACGGACATGCGACGATCCACGAAGCTTCTCTTCGCAGGAGCGGTGGCCCTCGTGGGCCTCGCCTGCGGATCGGGTGACGAAGCCGCTCCGGCTCCGTCCGCCCAGTCCATCGTGCCGAAGGCCGCCACGGCGGGCGGCGGAGACGCCGCTGCCGACCAGGGCGCGCCGGTGGTGGAGCGGGTCGCCCTGAGCCCCGAGTCGCCCACCCCGGGGACGGAGATCCGCGCGGTCGTCGAAGCCAGCGATCCCGACGGAGACCCGCTCCGCTTCCAGTACACCTGGACCCGGAACGGGCGCGAGGTGCTGAAGGGCGACCAGTCCGTCCTGTATCTCGTCGACCTCGCCAAGGGGGACCGCATCGAGGTGACGGTCACCGCGTCGGACGGGCGCCAGGAGAGCAGCCCCGTCAGCGCCAAGGCGCGGGTCGGCAACCGTCCGCCCGTGCTCTCGGCGGTCAACCTCGAGCCCTTCGGCGACGTCCGCGCCGGCCAGGTGATCACGGCCACGCCCCTCGCCCAGGATCCCGACAACGACACCCTGAGCTTTCACTACGCCTGGACGGTCAACGGCGAATCGGCGGGACGCGATCGCAGCTTCGACACGAAGGGTCTCAAGCGAGGCGATCAGGTCCAGGTGCGCGTGGTCGCGAGCGACGGCCGGAGCGACAGCCGGGAGACCCTGAGCCCCGTGCTGATGCTGGGCAACTCGCCTCCCACGATCACGCAGCTGCCGGCCACGCGCTCCGAGGACGGCACCTTCCAGTACACGTTCGTCGCGAAGGATCCCGACGGCGACCGCAACCTGCGCTTCTTCCTCGAGCAGGGCCCGGACGGCATGCGCATCGACCCCATCACGGGCGTCCTCACGTGGACGCCGAGCTCCGACCAGGCCGGGGTGCATCCGGTCGAGGTCGGCGTGAAGGACCAGAAGGGAGAAGGCAGCACCTTCACCTTCCAGCTGACGGTCCGCGCCGACGCGGCTCCGGCGTCCCGGGGCTACTGACCGGGAGCCCCGCAATCCCCTGCGCGGTACGCAGGACCCTGCGGCCCCGGCGGCGCCCCCGGTCGGGGCGTGATACGGAAAACGCCATTGAATCCGAATACTTATACGGATGGCGACGCCTGGCACGGGGCTTGCGAAACGACCCGTAGGCCGGCGCCCCCAGGCCGGGAGATTCAGGAGAACGACATGCCCCTCGCCAAAGCCAACCGCTTCCTTCTCGCCCTCGCCGCCTTCGTCGCGACCACCGGCCTCGCTCTGGCCCGGCCGCAAGCCGCGAGCGCGGACGACACGGTGCTCTTCTCCACCATCGTGCCCCCGAACGTGATGCTGATCATGGACAACTCGGGGTCCATGAACTCCATCGTCTGGCATCCGGCCTTCGATCCCGACGCCACGCCCACCTGCCAGTACTGGAACGACAATCGCGACTACAACGTCACCACCAACAGCAGCGACTCCTTCCCGAGCGGCGCCACGGACACGTCCTTCCGCTCCGGCACCTACAACATCTACGGTCTCTACGGTGCGACGGGCTGCGTGAACGCCAGCATCGAGATCTTCGTCGACCCCCAGGTGCAGTTCGCCTACTACTCGACCCGCTGGTCCGGGCGCTACCTCAACTGGCTCTTCAGCCCCGAGTCCGCATCCTATCGCGCCCAGATCGCCGCCACGAACAACGGCACCTACTCGAGCTGTGTCGGCGGCGGCTCCTACAGTCTCTACCGGCGCGCCCGGGTGACCGCGGCGAAGCAGATCCTGCGCCAGGTGATCTGCGAGGTGAACACCTCGGGCGCGGTCCGCTTCGGCATCGCGCAGTTCCGGGGCGGCAGCGATCCGAACGGCGGCTACGTGGTGGTGCCCGCAAACGACTATCTCGATTCCAGCGGCAACCCCAACGTCTACACCCTGAACGGCGTCACCCAGAGCCACGGGGAGCACCTGGACGACGCCATCGAGCAGCTCGAGGGCGAAACCTGGACGCCGATCGGCGAGACCCTCTTCCAGGTCTACACCTACTTCATGAGCCGCGACGGCAGCGATCGCCCGGTCTCCGGCGGGGTGACGTTTCCGGAGTACGTCTATGGGACCGGCAGCGGAGGCCCCTACAGCTCCGCGGCTCCCGACAGCCCGATCCAGGCGCCCTGTCAGCGCAACTTCGTCGTGATCATCACGGACGGCGAGCCGACGAAGGACAACTTCACGGCCAACGGCGGCAGCACCGACTACGGCTTCTCCAACTTCACCACCCTGATCGGCGACTACAACCCGGACGGAGAGAACGAGCTTCCGACGGCGGCGCCCGACTGCCCGGGCGGCTCGTACGACCGCTGCGCCCGCTACCTGGACGACATCGCGAAGTTCATGCAGGACAACGACTCCCGCCCGGACCTGCCGCCGCACAACGGCTACGACCAGACCATCGACGTCTACACCGTGGGATTCACCACGAATGCGTCGGCCAACGACCTGCTCGAGCGGACGGCCCAGGTCGGCAACGGCACCTTCTCGACCAGCAACGACGCGGGCGCCCTCGCGCAGGCGATCGTCGCCACCATCAGCGACATCGTCCAGAAGTCCCAGTCCTTCACGGCGGCGACGGTCCCGGCGACCCGGACCTCCGAGGGCGGACAGTTCTATACGAGCCTCTTCGTTCCCTCCACCCAGACCGGCTACTGGGAGGGACGCCTCAAGTCGTGGAAGATCACGGCGGCCGGCGACATCCTCGACGCCAACGGCAACTGCGCCCTGTCCGACCCGGGCGCTCCGGCGTCCTGTGTGGCGGGCACCTTCCTTCAGACGGCCGTGCCCTACTGGGACGCCGGCGAGCTCCTCGACGCGCGCAGCCCCGGCTCGCGCAGTCTCGTGACGACCACGCTGACCGCGTCACCCGGCGTGAGCCAGCTGACGACCTTCGACAGCGCCAGCGTGACGGCTGCGCAGATGAACCTGACGGCGGCGGACATTCCGAGCTACGACTACGGCGCCTACACGCCGCCGACCACGGCCGACGAGCTGCGGACGGTCGTCGTCGACAACCTGCGCGGCTGCGACCTCGGCTCCACGGGCGGGGGCTGCGTCGAGCGCTCCTGGAAGCTCGGCGACATCTTCCACTCCGACCCGGTGGTGGTGCCGGGCCCCGCGTCCTTCCAGCGCGACCCCGACTACCGGGCCTTCGCCACCTACTACGAGCACCGCAAGCGCGTGGTGGTGGCCGGCGCCAACGACGGCTTCCTGCGCTTCTTCGACGCAGGCACCTGGCAGACCGCCGCGGTTCCGCCCGCCTACGACGAGGGCACGGGTGAGGAGCTCGTGGGATTCATGCCCTACGGGACGCGCCAGGTCGCCAAGGAGTTCCCCATCGACTCGGGCGGACGCACCTTCTACGGCGTCGACGGCTCGGCCGCAGTCGCGGACGTGTGGTTCTACCAGTACCGCGACGTCAACGCTCCCAAGGACGGAACGGGCTGGCAGCGCTGGCGCACCATCGCGATGGGCGGCCTCCGCCAGGGCGGCAACACCTACTACGGGCTCGACATCACCGACCCGTCGTCGAGCAGCTGCCCGGCTCCGGCGAGCGGCTCCATGTACCCCTGCTACCTCTGGGAGTTCCCGCGCGAAGACGCCACCGGCGGCATCGTCGACTACATGGGCCAGACCTGGTCCCAGCCGGTGATCGTCAAGGTGCGGGTCAATCCGACGATCAACACTCCGACCGCCACGACCCCGGCCTACGACCGTTGGGTCGCCATCTTCGGGCTCGGCTACGCGCCCGAGAGCGATCCGAACGACGACGCCAACTATGACGTCACGGAGACCGCGGGCCGGGGGATCGTCATCCTCGACCTGAAGACGGGCGAGGTGCTGGCGGAGAAGAAGTTCGATCCGACGGGCAGCACCTCGAGCACGGATCCGGCGACCTTCACCTACTCGTCGTCGAACCCGGAACAGGCGATGCACTACGCCATGCCGGCCTCTCCGGGCGTCTTCGACCTGAACTTCGACGGCTACGCCGACGTCATCTACATGCCCGACCTGGGCGGCAACGTCTGGAAGTGGGTGATCAGCGGCATCGGACAGGACCCGATCAACGGCTCTGGCTCCGTCACCCAGCCCAACTGGCCCTTCCGGAAGATGTTCTCCGCGCCGACCTACTACGACGCGGGCCCGCCGGCCAGGACCTGGTACAAGAGCATGTTCTTCACCCCGAGCGCCGCGCTGAAGAACGGCAACCTGTGGCTGGTTCTCGGCACGGGTGAGCGCATGAACCTCCGGCTGGAGGGCATCGTGGGCACGACCGACGAGAACAACCGGCTCTACACGCTGATCGACTCGGATCCGCTCGACAAGACGTCGCCCTCCGCGGTGACGACGGAGAGCGATCTGACGGAGCTGGCCTCGTACACGGGCTGCGCGGACCTGACGGGCTACAAGGGCTACTACTTCGTGGGCGACGAGTCGGAGAAGTTCATCACCGAGACGGACATCTTCTCCTACCGCGTGCTGGCGGCGTCGTATATCCCGACCATCAGCGCGAATCCGTGCGTCTCCAACGGCACGGCGAAGCTCTACGCCTACAAGGTCTACTGCGGCGAGGGCGTCTTCGTCGAGCCCAACAGCGGCGGAGTCTCGTCCATCAGCGTGGACCTCGGCGCCGGCATGCCGACCTCGCCCCAGATCACCATCAGCAGTGGCGGATATACGGGCAGCTCGACCGACCCGAGTCCCAACAAGGTGATCATCAACAACCAGGACGGCGAGGTGGTGGTGCCGGGATCGGGCGACATGGACGGCGATGGATCGCCGGACTGCCCCGGGCCGGCCTGTCCCTGCCCGAACTGGCCCAACGACTGCCCGCTGCCGGACACCGGCGGAGGCATCGGTCAGTTCTACTGGCGGGAGCTCTAGTCCCCAGGACGGATCCGGGTTCGACCCCGGAACGAGTGCCCCGGGCGGCGCGATCGCCCGGGGCCTTTGAAGGAGAGAAGCCATGCGTTCTTCCGATCGACGCGGGGGAATCACCCGACGAATCCTGGTGGCCACGGCGGTCGCCGCCCTGCTCTTCGCCGGGGTCGGGACGGCCGGGGCCGACGGCCGACGGCCCGACGGTCGCCGACCGGCCAACGAGGCCTTCCTCGAGGCCAAGGACGCGGCGAAGATGACGCTGACGCTGGAGGACGACGTGGTCGTCCGGGTCACCGAGGAGACCCGCATCTACGACGCGGACCAGAAGCGCATCAGCTTCGAGAGGATCCCCGACCCGACCCAGGCCCAGGTGACGGTCGAGTACGACGGAACCCCGGCCGGGAAGGGAGAGATCCTCGCGCGGAAGCTCGTGGTCCGGATGACCCCGCGGTAGCCGGGGGAACCCCGCGGATTCCCGTTGCCGCGCAGGTCGACCCGGCCCGGGTCGGCCCGCGCGGAGCCTCGCGACCCGAGACTTCGTCTCGGTCGCGGCTTCAGTCGGCCCCGGCCGCGCGCAGGCGCAGGACGAAGTTCGCGCCGCCGAGGGTTCGCGGCCGCTGGCACTCCAGCCCGCCTCCCATCTCCTCCGCCAGCCGCAGGGCGGTCGCCAGGCCGAGCCCGGTTCCCTCGCCCGGCGGCTTGGTGGTGAAGAAGGGATCGAAGATCCGGCGTCGATCCTCGGCCGCCACCCCGGGACCGTTGTCCTCCACCGAGCAGATCACCTCACCGGCGTCCGGACCGCTTCGCGCCGCCACGGTCAGACGAACCCGTGGGTCCTCGACCCCGGCGACGGCGTCGGCCGCGTTCAGCACGAGATTCACGAGGATCTGCGCCACGACGCTCTCGTCGGCGACGACCCGGCAGGGACCGTTCCCTCGGACCACCTCGAAGGCGATCTCGGCATAGCGTTTCTGGGCCGAGACCAGCGAGATCGACTGGTCGGCGACCTCCCCGAGATCGAAATCGGACAGCGAGGGACGCGGCGGCCGGGAGAAGTCGAGAAGCTGGCGCAGGATCCGACGCACCCGCTGGCACTGCTCGAGCGCCCGCTCGAGGTAGCCGCGGGACGGCGTGGACAGGCTCTCGTCCCGCCCCACCAGGTCCAGGAAGGCCAGCACCGCGCCCATCGGATTGCCGACCTCGTGGGCGACGCCCGCGGCCAGGTGCCCCACGGCGGCCAGGCGTTCCGAGCGATCGAGCCCGTCTCGCGCGCGTCGGAGGCTGCTGTTCGCCTGCCGGAGCTCGCTCACCGCCTTCTGCAGGTCCGTGGTCTGGCGCTCCAGCGCCTCGCTCATGTCGCCGAGCGCGTCCCCGACCTCGACGACCTCCCGCACCCCCTCCACCGCGACGCGGGGCCCCGGCCCGCCCTCCTCGATGACGCGCGCCACCCGCGCCAGCTCGCGCAGCGGAGACACCACGCGACGGCGCAGCAGGTAGCTGCCGAGCCACGTGAAGACGAAGCAGTCCGCGGCGATCAGGCACGCGACGATCCACCCCGCCAGCGAGGGAGGCAGGATGCCCAGGGCGACCAGCCCGGGCGGGTTGCCGGGCACGGGCATCGCGAAGCGGATCGGCTCCCAGGGGCGGCCGATGCGAAGCAGGGGCTCGCCCGTACGGCGGGCGGCCTCGGCGATCTCCAGGTCGACGGCCTCCAGCTCGCGTCCCGTGATCGCGTGGGGCTGCGACCGGCCCCCCGGCCCGATCCGGAACCACGTCGCGGAGCCCACGGTATCGCCGTAGGCGACCGCCGAGGAGCGCGCCTCCGCGGCGAGTGCGCGGGCCAGGACCGGGACCAACCGTTCGAGATTGGCGGCGTGGGCCTGCAGGAAGAACGCCGCCAGCAGCAGCGTGGCGGTGATCATCACCAGGGCAAGGCTCACCAGGAGCTCGCCCTGGATCCCCCGCGCGCGCATCCCGGCTCCGTTCCCGCCTACGACTCGCCGGAGTCGTCGTCGAGCCCGAGCTTCTCGAGCCGATAGCGGAAGGACCGGAACGAGACCCCGAGCAGCTGCGCGGCGCGCTTCTTGACGCCGCCGCATTGCTCGAGCGCCTGAGAGAGCAGGCCTCGCTCGTAGTCGGCGAGCACCTGGTCGAGATCCAGGCCTCCGGACGGGATCCGCGGGGCGTCGCTGCGGGTCGGATGCACGAGTCCCGCCGGCAGCGCGTCCAGCCCGATCACCGGCTCGCGGCAGAGAGCTACCGCGCGCTCGATCAGGTTCTCCAGCTCGCGCACGTTTCCGGGGTAGTCGTACTCCATGAGCTTCGACATCACGGCCTCGCTCACCTGCAGGACGGGTCGTCCCAGGTCCGCGGCGAACTTCTCCACGAAGTGCTGCACCAGCAGCGGGACGTCCGTCAGGCGCTCTCGCAGCGGCGGCATCGAGATCTGGATGACGTTGAGGCGGTAGTAGAGGTCTTCGCGGAAGCGACCGGCCGCGACCTCCTCGCCGAGGTTCCGGTTCGTGGCCGAGACGATGCGGGCGTCCACGCGCACGTCGCTCGTCCCTCCCACGCGCCGGATCGTCTTCTCCTGGAGCACGCGCAGCAGCTTCACCTGCAGGGGCGGCGACAGCTCGCCGATCTCGTCCAGGAAGAGGGTGCCCCCTTCCGCCACCTCGAAGAGCCCCTCCTTGTTGTGGAGCGCGCCGGTGAAGGCGCCCTTCACGTGGCCGAAGAGCTCGGACTCGAGCAGGTTCTCGGGAATCGCGCCGCAATTGAGTGCCACGAACGGGGCGTCCCGGCGCGAGCTCTGCTGGTGGATGTCCCGGGCGACGAGCTCCTTGCCGGTGCCGCTCTCCCCGCAGATCAGCACGTTCGTCTTGGTGTCCGCGATCTGCCCGATCAGCTCGAAGACGCGCTGGATGGCCGGGCTGCCACCGATGATGGTCTTGTGTCGCAGGTGACTGCGCAGCTCGCTCCGCAGGCGTCGATTCTCCCGGGAGAGGAGCTTCTTCTCCAGGGCCTTCTCGATGATGAGCCGGATCTCGTCCACCTTGAAGGGCTTCGTGAGGTAGTCGTAGGCCCCTTCCTTCATGGCCGCGATCGCGGTGTCCGTGCTCGCGAAGGCGGTGATCATGAGGACCACCGTCTCGGGCGCGCGCTCGCGCACCTCGCGCAGCAGATCGAGCCCACTCCGCCCCCCGGGCATCTGGATGTCGGTGATGACGAGGTCGAAGTCGTCGGCCTCCACGGCGAGGAGGGCCTCGTTCACGTCGCCCGCCGTCGTGACGTCGAAGCCTTCCCGTCGCAGGAAGATCTCGAGAAACTCCTGCATGCTGCGCTCGTCGTCGACGACGAGGATCCGCGCGGCGCTCACGAGCCTTCCTCCTGCAGCGGAAGCCGGATTCGAAACGTCGTACCCCGCCCCCGCCCGCTCTCGACCTGCAACATGCCCCCGTGGCTCTCGACGATGCGGTGCACCGTGGACAGGCCGAGCCCCGAGCCCTCCTTCTTCGTGGTGAAGAAGGGCTCGAAGATCTGCTCCTGCATTGCGAAGGGAATCCCGACGCCGCTGTCGGCGACGACGATCTCCGCCCAGACTGGGCGCATCGGCGCCTCCGCGGGCTTCCCCCCTCTCCTCGTTTCGGCGCGCAGCGACGCCCGCTTGAGCCGGCTCGTTGCGAGCCCGTCGCACGCTCGACGCGCAGCCGGCCGCCGTCCGGCATGGCCTGCACGGCGTTGAGGAAGAGGTTCCACAGCACCTGCTTGAGCTGGCTCGGATCGGCCTGGACGAGCAGCCCGGACGACGCCTGCAGCGAGAGGTCGACGTGGTCGGGCAGTGACGACTCGAAGAGCTTGACCACGTCTCCGACCAACCCGTCCAGAAGCACCGCCTGGCGACGGGCGGGACTCGGCCGCGCGTACTGGAGGAAGTCCTGGATGAGACCGCTCAGCCGATCGGCTTCCCGGACCACGATGTCCATCAGACGCGCCCTTTCCGGATCGATCTGGTCGCTCTTCATGCCGGCCCGCAGCACCTGCACCGAGCCGGAGATCGCGGCGAGCGGGTTGCGGATCTCGTGCGCCATCTTGGCCGACATCTCCCCCACCGCCGCCAGGCGCTCGGACTGCCGGAGCTGGCGCTCCATCGCCACCACCGACGTGACGTTCTGGAAGATCACGACGTGGCCCGCTTCGGCGCCCTCCTCGTCCCACAGGATCGAGCTGGCCAGGCCCAGATGGAGCTCTTCCCCGGATCGGTTGCGAAAGCGCATGCGCGCCCGGTTGGGCCCCACGGCGTCCCCACGCGCGCCGCCGTCCAGGATCAGCTCGGCGGCGCCCGGGATGACCTGATCCAAGGGGCGACCCAGGGCCTCGATCACCCGCATCCCGGTGATTTGCTCGGCCTCGGGATTGAAATACGTGACGTTCCCGTCCCGATCCGTGGTCAGGAGCCCGCTCATGATGCTCTCGACCGTGCGCTCGTGCAGATTCCGCAGGCGGATCAGGTCGTCGGTGCGTCGATCGAGGGCCTGACCCGTGCGCCGGAGCTCGCGCGAGAGCACGCTCGCGAGCGCGCCCACCAGGAAGAGCGCGCCGACGTGGACCCCCCAGACGGCGGTGAGGGCCGCGTACGAGAGGGGCTCCCGACCTCCCGCCACGCCGCCCGGCGCGTGGCCGTTGGAGACCACCAGGACCGCTGCGTAGCAGACGGCGCTCAGGGTCGCGGCGCCCACCGCGCCCCAACGCTCGAAGAGCAGGGCGCCGTAGACGGTGACGAGCACGTAGAGGAAGGCGAAGAGCGACTCGTGGCCGCCCGAGAAGCCCACGAGCGCCGTCACGATGCCCACGTCGAGGGCGATCTGGAAGGCCGCGAAGCGGTGCAGGTGCCGCAGCCGTCGCACCAGCGTCGCCGAGATCGCCGTGGCCCCGAATGCGAGCGCCACCGTCCAGAAGAGGCCGACGCGGGCGCCTTCCGGCAGCTCTCCGCCGGGCCCCTCCAGACCGACGGCGATGGCGAAGCTCACCCCGGTCAGCACCAGCCGGCCGAGCAGCAGCCACTCGGCCCGCTGTCGGGCGCGATCCCCGAGCAACGGCGCTCCGTGCGGCTCGCGCAGCCCCCCGCTGCCCCTCACCGGAAGACGCTCAGCCGACGGTGTCGGCGATCGTGAAGATGGGCAGATACATGGCGATCAGGATCGAGCCGATGGCGCCGCCCATGAACACCATCAGCAACGGCTCGAGCATGGAGGTGAGCGCCGCGACCGCCACGTCGACCTCGTCGTCGTAGAAGTCCGCGATCTTGTTCAGCATCACCTCCATGTTGCCGGTCTCCTCACCGACGGCGATCATCTGCACCATCATGCCGGGGAAGACCTTCGAGTTCTGCAGCGGCTCCGCGATCGTCTTGCCTTCGGAGATCGAAGCGCGCGTCTCCTGCAGCTCCTCCTCGATGACCATGTTGCCGGCGGTCTTCGAGACGATCTCGAGCGCGTCCAGGATGGGAACGCCACTGGCGATCATGGTGCCCAGGGTTCGCGTGAAGCGGGCGACCGCCACCTTCTTGATGATCGTGCCGAAGAGCGGCAGCTTGAGCTTCAGCTTGTCGGTGTTGTAGCGATATCCGACGCTGCGGGCGCGCGCCTGGGAATGTGCGGTGATGACGACGCCGATCACGATGATGCAGTACACCACGTTGGCCTGCATCCAGTTGGACAGACCGATCACGGTCTGGGTCGGTCCCGGAAGGGTTCCGCCGAAGTCCGAGAACATCTTCTCGAAGACGGGGATCACCTTGACGAGCAGCAACACCACGACGCCGACCGCGATGGTGGACACCGTGATCGGGTAGACCATCGCCCCTTTGAACTGCCGGGCGAGCTTGTCGGCCTTCTCGAGCTGCACCGCGAGGCGGTTCAGGATGGTGTCGAGGATGCCGCCCACCTCGCCGGCGGCGACCAGGTTGACGTAGAGATCGTCGAAGACCTTGGGATGCTTCGCGAGGGCCTCGGCGAAGGTCGAGCCGGACTCCACCTCGTTCCGGACCTCCTTGACCACCCGCGCCAGGCTCGGGTTCTCGCACTGGTCGCCGAGGATGTGCAGGCACTGCACGAGGGGAAGGCCCGCGTCGATCATCACCGCGAACTGCCGGGTGAAGATCACCAGGTCCTTCGTCTTCACCTTCTTCTGGAGGAAGGTGAAGATCTCCTCCACCTCCTTCGGCTTGGCCTTGACCTTCGTGGGCAGGATGCCCTGCGAGCGCAGCTGTGCGGTGACGGCCGCCTCGTTGGCCGCCTCGAGCGCGCCCTTCTTCTTGGCACCGTCCCGGGTCCGGCCTTGCCAGTTGTAGACGGGCATTTGGATCCCCCCTCCCCCGGGCCGGTGAGCCGCCCGCGAGGGCGGTCACCGGCCGGATCTTCACACGCTGCCCTTGGGCCCCTGCGTGATGAGTGTCTTGAGCTCGTCGACGTCCGGCGACCGGCCGATCGCGTCGTCCATGGTGACGAGGCGTCGCTGCACCAGACCCGACAACGACTGATTCAGCGTCTGCATGCCGTACTTCGTCTGGCCGACCTGCATCGACGAATAGAGCTGGTGGATCTTGTCCTCGCGGATCAGGTTGCGGATGGCCTGGTTCGGCACCATGCACTCGATCGCGAGCACGCGGCCGGGTCCGTTGGCCCGCGGCAGCAGGGTCTGGCACATGACGCCTTCGAGCACGAAGGAGAGCTGCTGTCGGATCTGCGACTGCTGGTACGGGGGAAAGACGTCCACGATGCGGTTGATGGTCTGGACCGCCGAGTTGGTGTGCAGCGTCGCGAAGGCCAGGTGGCCGGTCTCGGCCACCGTCAGGGCGGCCTCGATCGTCTCGAGGTCGCGAAGCTCGCCGATCAGCACCACGTCCGGATCCTGGCGCAGGATGTACTTCAGGGCGTTCTTGAAGGTCTGCGTGTCCGCGCCCACCTCGCGCTGGTTCACCACGCAGCCCTTGTGCGGATGCAGGTACTCGATCGGATCCTCGATCGTCACGATGTGCTCCTGACGATCCGTGTTGATCCGGTCGATGATGCTCGCGAGGGTGGTCGACTTCCCCGAGCCGGTGGGACCGGTGACGAGGATCAGGCCGCGCGGCTTCTTGGCCAGATTGTGGACCACCGGCGGCAGGCCCAGCTCTTCGAAGGTCAGGATCTTGAACGGAATGGCCCGGAACGCCCCGGCGACATTGCCCCGCTGCACGAAGATGTTGCCGCGGAAGCGCGAGAGCTTCTGGACGCTGAACGAGAGGTCGAGCTCGTTCGTCTCCTCGAAGCGGTGCTTCTGGGCGTCGGTCAGGACCGAGTAGCAGAGCTGCTTCGTCTCCTGGGGCGACATCGGGGGCATCTTGAGGGGATGCAGCTTGCCGTCGATCCGAAGCTGCGGGGCGGTGCCGGTGGTGATGTGAAGGTCGCTCGCGCCCTTCTCGATCATCGCCTTCAGCAGCTGGTGCATGTTGGCCATTTTCGAATCTTTCTCCCGTGGCCCTACTTGTTGTCTGCAGCCGACACCCGGAACACTTCCTTCAGGGTGGTGACCTCGCGTTTGACCATGTTGAGCGCGCTGCGGCGCAGGGTGGTCATGCCGCCCCGCATCGCCTCGCGCTTGATCTCGACGGTGGACGCACCGTTCAACACGAACTCCTTGATCTCTTCGGTGAGCTCCATGACCTCGTAGACGGCGACGCGGCCCTTGTAGCCGGTGTCCGAGCAGTTCCCGCAGCCGGCGCCCTTCACGGGCTGGACCTCGCGAGCCTCTTCCTCGCTGAAGCCTGCACCGACGAGCTCCTCGATGGTGATCTCGGGGTCGTTCTGCTTGCACTCCTGGCACACCCGCCGGGCGAGACGCTGGGCCAAGATGCAGTTGACCGAGGACGCCACCAGGAAGGGCTCGATGCCCATGTTGAGCAGGCGGTTGACCGTCGAGGGCGCGTCGTTGGTGTGCAGGGTCGAGAGCACCATGTGACCCGTGAGCGCCGCCTTGACGGCGATCTCGGCGGTCTCGAAGTCGCGAATCTCGCCGACCATGATGATGTCCGGATCCTGGCGCAGGAAGGAGCGCAGGGCCGCCGCGAAGTTGAGGCCGATGTCCTCGTGCATCTGCACCTGGTTGATGCCGCCCAGATTGAACTCGACGGGATCCTCCGCGGTGGAGAGGTTGTCGCTCACCGTGTTCAGCTCGGAGAGAGCCGAGTAGAGCGTGGTGGTCTTTCCGGAACCCGTCGGCCCGGTCACGAGCACCATGCCGAAGGGACGGTGGATGCAGTCCTTGAAGACCCCGAGCTGCTGCTCTTCGAAGCCGAGCTTCGTCATGTCGAGCTGCAGGTTCGACTTGTCGAGGAGGCGGAGGACGATCTTCTCGCCGAAGAGGGTCGGCAGGATCGAGACGCGGAAGTCCATCTCCCTTCCGCGGCCGAGCTTGAGCTTGATGCGCCCGTCCTGGGGAAGGCGCCGCTCGGCGATGTCGAGCTCCGACATGATCTTGATGCGCGAGGTGAGCGCGTTCTTCAGCTTGATCGGCGGCTTCATCACCTCGTAGAGCACGCCGTCGATGCGGTAGCGGACCCGGAAGCTCTTCTCGTAGGGCTCGATGTGGATGTCCGAGGCGGTCTTCTTGATGGCGTCGGTGAGGATGAGGTTCACCAGCTTGACGACGGGGGCGTCCTCGGCCTCGCGACCGAGCTCCGCCGCGTTGACTTCGTCGTCGTCCTGGACGAAGTCGATGTCCGAGTCGTCGAAGCTCGCCATGACGTCGTCGAGGTCACTGCTCTGCTCGTAGTACTTCTCGATGCCGCGCTTGATCGCCTCTTCCGACGCGACGACCGCCTGGATGTTGTATCCGGTGAGGAACTTGATGTCGTCGAGCGCGAAGATGTTGGAGGGATCCGCCGTGGCGAGGATCAGGGTCGACCCCGCCCGGTTGACCGGCACGACGCCGTGCTTGATGGCCACGTCCTCGGGGATGAGCGCGACGACCTCGGGGTCGACCTCGAACTCGTCGAGATCGATCGAGGGCACCCCGTACTGCTTGGCGACGAACTCGGTGAGCTCGGACTCCTCGAGGAAGCCGAGCTGCGTGATCTGGGCGCCCAGGCGATTGCCCTTGGCGGACGCCTCCCGCTGTGCCTTCTTGAGCTGCTCCGCGGACAACAGGTTCTCGCGGACGAGGAGCTCGCCGATCCGCTCGTTCAAAGAACACCCCCCGCACCCTGGGCCCTGGGGACGCGCGCACGGCACGCCTCCCGCCTCGCCCGAGGACAGAAAAGCTTCGCAATCTCGCCGGATTATCGGCGTGCCGGTGGGGGATCTTTACCCGCCTCTGGGAGCCGGCGCGGCCCCGGGGCGACCGGCAGGCGGAGGGTGCAAGCCCCCGGATCGCAGGGGGAAGTACCGGGCTCGGGCGGGGACGCTCAGAGCGCTCCGGGCGGCGGTGCGCCCCGGGTCAGATCCGACAGGCGGGTGCCGCCGGTTCGCAACACCAGCCCGCCCGCCAGGGTCAGGGTCACCCAGAAGACGAACCAGACCACCAGGCCCAGGGCCAGGGCGGTGGCCGACGAGACCCCGAACTGCTCCAGCACCGCCTTGAAGGCGAGCTGGTACGTCCCGAAGAAGCCGGGCGCCGACGGGATCGCCACCGCCACCCCCACCGCGCCGAGGGCGACGTAGGAGACCATCACGAGCCGCAGCTCGGAGCCGAGGTCGATGCCGAAGGCCAGCAGGCCGGCCAGGATCGGCACCATGGAGAAGACGATCCAGATCATGGCGGAGTGGAAGGCGATCCAGAACAGGTGTCGCCCCCCGGAGAGCGCCCCCAGCCCTTCGGTGAAGTTGCCCAGCAGGCGCTCGACCATGGCGGCGACCCGGTCCGGCAGGGGCCGCACGCAGAATCTGGTGATCCGCATCACCGGCCCGGGCGCCAGCCGCAGCAGCATCAGCCCCAGCAACGGGACCAGCCCGGCCGGCAGCAGCAGGATGGCCCCACGCGAGAGCAGGCTGTGCTGGGCGGAGCCGGCCCCCGCGAAGGAGAGCGCGCCCAAGGCGAGGAGCACGACGGCCACCACGTCGATCACGCGCTCGAGGACCACCGTGCCGAAGAGCGCGGACGCGTTCACGCCGCTCTCCCGCGAGACGTACCACGCCCGCACCACCTCGCCGATCCGCAACGGCACGAGATTGTTCACCATGAAGCCCACGGTGACGCCCCGGGTCAGGAGCCCGCGCGGGATGGGCGCGATGGGGTTGGTGAGGTGGCGCCAACGCAGGGCGCGGAAGTACACGGCCCCCAGGTAGGCGGGGACGGAGAGCCCGAGCAGCACGAGCAGGTGAGCGTGCCGCATGGAATCGACCACGTCGGCCAGGGGAATGCCGTGGACCGCGAAGCCGAAGGCCACGATCGTGATCGCCACCCCGAGGAGCACGCGCCAGTCGCGCCAGCCGGGGATGCCGCGCCGCGTCGGGTCCGTGGCGCCCGGCGCCGCGCCGAGCGCGATCTCCTCGAGGGTGTCGGGACGGTCCCCCTCGTGCGTGCCCGAGCCGACTCCGGAGCCCATGGCGGCGTTCACCGAGCCCCCAGCCATCGGCGGGCCTCGGCCACGTCCCGCCCGATCTGCTCCCGCAGCGCGTCGGGCCCCGAGAACTTCTGCTCGCCGCGAAGGCGGCGCTCGAAGGACAGGTCGATGCGGCGCCCGTAGAGCTCGCCCTCGAAGTCGATCAGGTGGGCCTCGGCGACGAAGCCTTCGCTGTCGTCGAAGGTCGGACGCAGCCCGACGTTCGTCACCGTCGGCACCTCCGTACCGCGCGCCGGGTCGCCGTCGTCCACGAAGCGGGTCCAGCCGGCATAGACGCCCGCCTGGGGCAGCACCTCGTTCTGGGGCGCGAGGTTCGCGGTCGGGAACCCCAGGGTGCGGCCCCGGTGAACGCCCTCGACCACGATCCCCCGGGCCCGGAACGGACGGCCCAGCAGGCGCTGGGCCTCCTGCACGTCGCCCTCGGCGAGGAGCTCGCGAATGCGCGTCGAGTTGACGTCGCGGCCGTCGATGGTGACCTCGGGAATGATCGTCACGGAGAAGCCCAGGCGCGGTCCGGTCTCGGTCAGCAGCCGCATGGAGCCCTCCCGATCGCGCCCGAAGTGGAAGTCGTACCCCACGTAGACCTCCATCGGCCGAACCCGCCGGTGGATGTACTCCCGCACGAAGGTCCCGGGCTCGATCTCCGCGAACGCGCGGTCGAAGGGCTCGACGATCACGACGTCGATTCCCATCTCCTCGAGCAGCTCGAGCTTCTGGTCGAGGGTGGTGAGGAGGCGCGGTGCGCGCTCGGGGTGCAGCACCTTGCGCGGGTGCGGATCGAAGGTGTAGACGACCGCCTCGCCCCCCAGGTCCCGGGCCCGTGCCAGAACCGTCTTCATGATGGCGCGATGTCCGACGTGCAGGCCGTCGAAGTTGCCGATGGTGAGAACGGGCCGCCGCAGCGAGCGTTCCAGCGCAGCCGTACCGCGAACCGATTCCAAGAGCTGGACTCCCCGCGTGCTAAGATCCGTCGCGTGCGCATCCTCACGCGCTACTTGGTCGCACGCTTCCTCGGCTACTTCGCTGTGTTCCTGACCATCTCGATCCTGACGATCGTGATCGTCGAGATGATGCTCAACCTCGGAGACATGCTGCAGGGAGACCGGGGCCTGCCTGGAATCGCCAGCTATCTCCTGCTCCGCGTTCCCTCGTACTACCTGCGCGACCTGCTGCCCGTCACCGCCTTCGCGGCCGCCTTCTTCACCCTGGCCACGGCCGCTCGCTGGCTCGAGCTGACGGGCATGAAGACGGGAGGGCTCTCGATCCGGCGCGTCTCGGCACCGCTCCTCGGGGTCGGACTCCTGCTGAGCGCGGCGACCTTCGTGATCCACGAGACGATCGTTCTCGACGCCACCCGCCGTTGGAACCAACGCGATTCGGAGACCCGCCCCGTCACGTTCCGCCAGGGATCCTTCTGGTACCACCGCGGACGCACGATATACAACATCGACGACGCCGATCGAACCACGAACACCCTGCGGGGAATCCGGATCTACGAGGTGGACGACCACGGACACCTGATCCGCAGCATCGAGGCCGCCCGCGCCGTCATCGAGAGCCCGGAGCGGTGGCGCTTCGAGACGCCGCTCGTCCGTCGCTTCGGGACGGACGTCGACGACCCGCCGACCATCGTCCGCCACGAAGGCGACGTGGCCCTCGCCCTCGAGGATCCGACGGGCCTCGAGCTGATGAGCGCCGACGTGGCGACCCTGTCGGTCCTGGAGCTGCAGCAGCTGATCGAGCGGGCCGAGCGCGACGGTCCCGCGCCGGCCCGGCCCCGCGCGCTGCTTCACGCCCGCCTGGCCGAGCCGTTGACGGTCGCGCTCTTCGTGCTCACCGCCATCCCGCTGGGCGCGCGCGTCGAGCGCACGGGCGCTCAGGGCTTCACCCTGCCCGCCCTGTACGGCGTGGGCGTCGCTGCGGTCTTCTTCGCGCTGCGAAGCCTCGTCGATTCCCTGGCCACCAACGGCCTGATCCCCCCGGCGCCGGCGCCCTGGCTGCTGCTGGCCGGGTTCACCGGGTGGGCCGGATGGCGCTACGCCGACATGCCGAGCTGAACGGGCTCGACGGCGTCGCGCGTCAGCGACCCGACCGGAGCTGGGCCTGGGGGTCGAGGAAGCGGAAGAACTCGTGCTCGGGCGGCAGCACCAGGGTCGTGCGGCCCTTCAGGCTCGCCCGGTAGGCCTCGAGGCTTCGCACGAAGGCGTAGAAGTCGGCGTCCTTGCCGTAGGCCTCGCCGTAGATGCGGGCCGCTTCCGCGTCGCCCTCCCCGCGCGTGATCTCCGACTGGGAGCGCGCCTCCGCCACGGTGAGCTCGGCCTCGCG
Organism: uncultured delta proteobacterium; assembly: GCA_963822965.1. Classification (GTDB taxonomy): domain Bacteria; phylum Myxococcota_A; class UBA9160; order UBA9160; family UBA4427; genus JAJDAN01. The sequence continues at coordinate 410,357 of CAWGJT010000010.1, read as the reverse complement.
GTCGGCCTTGGCGCGGATCTCCCGCGCGCGCCGCTCGCCGGCGGCGCGTCGTTCGCGGGAGACGGCCCGACGCTGCTCGCGCATCTGCTTGTAGGCCGCGGGCTCTGCCGCCCGGGGAAGCTCGATGCGGTTCAGCCGCACGTCGACCACGTCGACACCCGTGGACGCGAGCTCCGCGTCGCTCTCCTCGTCGAGCGTCGAGATCACCTCGGACCGCGCGAGCAGCTGCGCCCGGGTGAGACTTCCGATCTTGGCGCCCACCAGGGAGTTGACGGTCTCCTGGATGCGTTGCTCGGCCTGTACCGGACCTCGCGGATAGCTGCGGCGGAAGGCATGCGCGTCGGCGATGCGCCAGACCGCGTAGAAGTCGATGATCAGCTTCTCGCCCCCGCGCGCGAGCTTCTCCACCGGCGCGGCGTTGAGGTACTGGAGGCGGGCGTCGTAGGTGAGCACGTCGTCCACCCCCGGAATGCGGAAGGCGAGCCCGGGTTTCTCGAGGGTCTGCACCACCTCGCCGAAGCGCAGGAGCATCTTGACCTGGTCCTCGCGGACGATCACGAACGGGCCGTAGCCGTAGTTGCCCGCCCACAGGAGCCCGCCGGCCAGGCCCGCGAGCACCAGCAGCGGCAGGACGAGGCGCCTCATCGCGCATCCTCCCGCTTGGCGGCGCTGCCCGACGCGACCGCTCCCGAGGAGGAAGCGGCGTCCGGAGGCGCGGCCGGGGGAGAAGCGGCTCCACTCGAGACCGCCGGAAGCGGCGCCGGTGCCAGGGCCTCCCGCGCCGCCGTGCCGAACGGGATGATCGGCACCACGCTGGCCGCGCCCGGCTCGATCACCATCTTGTCGATCTCGGGCAGGATGTCCTCCATGGTCTCGAGGTAGAGGCGCTGGCCGGTGACTTCCGGCGCCCGTCGATACTCGGCGAGCAGGGCTTCGAAGCGCGAGGCGCGTCCCCGGGCCTCGAGCACCTTCGACTGCTTGTAGGCCTCGGAGCTCTGCTCGAGCTCGATCGACGTGCCCGTGGCCCGCTCGAGCCGCTCCCGCGCGTCGCCGCGGGCCTGGGAGATGGCGCGCTCCTCGTCCTGCCCCGCCGCGATCATCTCGTCGAAGGCTTCCTGCACCTGGGCCGGCGGCTGGACGACCTGCAGCTCGATGGCCCGGATGCCGAAGGCCGGGCCGCCCCCGACCGTCGCGAAGTACTTCCCCATCCGCTCCTGGAGCAGCTCGCGCGAGCGCGTCTCGATGTCGCTGCGTCGGTCGTAGAGCACGTCGTCCACGCTCATCTGCCCGACCACCTCGCGCACCGCCGATCGGGTCGCGTCGAAGAGGGTCTTCTCGGGCTCGGCCATTCCGTACAGGTACGTGAACGCATCCTCGATCTCGTACTTCAGCACGTAGCCGATGTTCACGATGTTGTTGTCCGCCGTCTGCATGGCGTTCTCGAAGGTGGGGGTGGCCTCGCCGTGGGTCGGGCGTCTCCTCGTCCCCGGGCTGCGTTGTCCTGGGGAGGCGACGGCGCGCGCTCGCGCAGGCCGAAGCTCTGCTGGCGCACCTCGGAGACGTTCACCTTCTCGATGGTCTCGATGGGCGCCGGCAGGTGCCAGCTTGAGACCTTCGTCGACGACCGTTCGATCGCGCGCCCCGAGGCGCAGCACGACGGCCGACTCGCCGGGATCGAGCTGGTAGACGCCGGTCGACGCCCAGCCCACGATCACGGCGAGCGAGGCCAGCCCGACGAGCCAGTTCACGAGGGTGCGCGCCACCGAGCGACGGATCGACTCCTCGCCGCCCAGCTCTTCGTCGTCGCGAGACGCCAATCCTTCAGCTCCCTCCGCTGCCCGAAGGCGAGGCCGGCGGCGGTGCGGCGTCGCGCGCCCGCACGGTGGGCATCGAAGAAGGGCTGCAGCAGGTCGATCGGCAGCGGGAAGATCGTCGTCGAGTTCCGATCCCCGGCGATCTCGGCGAGCGTCTGCAGGTAGCGGAGCTGCAGACCCATGGGCTGGCTGGCGAGCACCGCGGACGCGTCCGCCAGCCGCTGGGCGGCCTGGAACTCGCCCTCCGCGAGCACGACCTTGGCGCGCTTCTCGCGCTCGGCCTCGGCCTGCTTGGCCATCACGCGCTGCATCTCCTGGGGAAGGTCGATCTGCTTGACCTCCACGGCGCGCACCTTCACGCCCCACGGCTCCGTCTGCAGATCGATGATCTCCTGCAGGCGCTGGTTGATGCGGTCGCGCTCGGAGAGCAGCTCGTCGAGCTCGGCCTGGCCGCACACGGATCGCAGCGTCGTCTGCGCGAGCTGCGAGGTGCCGTAGAGGTAGTTCTCCACCTGGATGACGGCCATCTCCGGATGCAGCACGCGGAAGTAGAGGACGGCGTTCACCTTGACCGAGACGTTGTCCCGGGTGATCACCTCCTGGGCCGGGACGTCCATCACGATCTCGCGCAGCCCGATGCGCACCATGCGATCCACGAAGGGGATGATCCACTTCAGGCCCGCGCCCTTCACGGTGGTGAAGCGTCCCAGCCGGAACACGACGCCCCGCTCGTACTCCGGCAGGATGCGGAAGCCGAGCAGGGCGAGCGCCAGGAAGGCGCCGAGCACGATGATCGGAAAGGTGATCATGAACGAGTTCCCCTCTCTTGGTCTCTCTTGGGCTCTCTTCGTTTCGCTCTGTTCGTCTTGCTCTCTTGGCTCTCTTCCTCGGCTCTCTTCGCCTCGTCGCTTCGTTCTCTGCTCGGCGGCCGTGCTACCGGGGCGCGGCGGGCCGGACGCGGAGCTTCATGCCTTCGACGGCGACCACCTCCACGGCCTCCCCTTCCGGGATCGGCTGGGCGGCGGGGTCCTCGGGCTCGACGTTCCAGTATTCCCCCCGCACGAAGACCTTGCCCGTCGGCCCGATCTCGGAAGCCGCGCGCCCGACGAGACCGACGAGCTCGTCGACGCCGGAGGTCGGCTTCAGGAGCAGGCTCCTTCCGACGGAGAAGACCACGAGCCCGGCGAAGATACACATGCCGAGGACGGTGGGCACCAGCACCGACCAGAACGAGATGGTGAGGTCGCTCTGCTCCGGCCGGTCGAAGACCATGCTGCCGCCCAGCAGGATGCACAGCGCGCCGGCCGCGAACAACGCGCCGAACGACGTGAAGAAGATCTCCGCCACGAAGAGCGCGAGGCCCAGCAGGATCAACATCAGGCCCACCCACGAGAACGGCATCAGGTTGAAGCCGATCCCGGCCAGCAGCAGGCACACGAGGCCCGAGAGCCCCGGGAAGAGCAGGCCCGGATTGTTGGCTTCCACGTAGAGCCCGAGGCCCCCCAGCAGCAGGAGCACGAGGGCGATGTTCGGGTGGGCGACGAAGTCGAAGATGCGCTGGACCAGGGTCATCTCGATCGGGGTCACGCGGGCGCCCGTCAGATGGAGCACCACCGGCTCGCCCGTCGACCTCGACCTCGCGACCCTCGAGCTTCTCGAAGAGCTCGTCGCGGCTGCCTGCCACGAGGTCGATCACGCCGAGCTCGAGGGCCTCGTCCTCGCCGATGGCCACGGATTCCCGCACGGCCTTCACCACCCAGGCGACGTTGCGGTGGCGCTCCTTGGCGATCGTCTCCGCGTAGGCGGCCAGCATGTTCTCCGCCTTCTCCATGGAGAGGTTGCGGGGGCCCGGAGCCGATTGGGGGCGAGACGACTCGCCCTCGGGCGTCTCCTCGGAGTCGCCGGGGGACGGCGGGGACGCTGGCGGGCGCCTCGTCGCCCCCCGAGACGCCGACCGGATGCGCGGCACCGATGCTGGTGCTGGGCGCCATGGCGGCCACGTGCCCCGAAACGGTGATGTAGGTGCCCGCGGAGGCCGCCCAGGCGCCGCGCGGGGCCACGTAGACGATCACCGGCACCTTCGCGTTGAGGATCGCCTGGATGATCTCCTTGGTCGCGCTCACGAGCCCGCCCTCGGTGTCGAGCTCGATCAGCAGCGCGTCGGCGCCTTCGCTCTCGCTGCGCGAGATGGCGTGCACGAGGTAGTCCGCGGACGCCGGGTTGATCGTGCCGGCGATGGTCGCGAGATTGACCCGCGCCACGGGGGCGTCCTGCCGCTCCGGCAGCCAGCGCCCACGCACCCGCCAGCGCCACGAGCCCCGCGAGCACGACCCGGACGCGGAGAGGACGACCTGCGCCCCGCGCGACGGCCGCGGCTCATCGCCGTCCGTCCCGGAGCTTCACCACGCGATCGAGGAGATGGCCCGCGACCTCGGCCTTGGAGAGCAGCGGCAGCTCCTCCACCTCGCCGTCCGGCGACACGAAGTAGACGGCGTTCGTGTCGACGTCGAAGCCGGCGTCGCTGCGCGAAACGTCGTTCGCCACCAGCAGGTCGCACCCCTTGCGGGCGATCTTCCTCCGGGCGCCGGCGATCACGTCGTGGCTCTCGGCCGCGAAGCCCACCACGATGCGCTCGCCCTTCTGTCGGCAGACCTCGGCGAGGATGTCCGGGTTCGGGACCAGCTCCAGCGTGAGGCCCTGGCCCTCGGCCAGGTCCTCCTTCTTGATCTTCTGCGCCTGGGGGCTCTTGGGTCGGAAGTCGGCCACGGCCGCCGCCTTCACGACGACAGTCGCCGCCGGCAGCTCGGCCAGCACCGCGGCGCGCATGTCCAGGGCACTCGAGACGTCGACCCGGCGCACACCGGGGGGAGTCGTCAGAGGGGTGGAGCCGGCCACCAGCACGACCTCGGCGCCGCGGCGCGCCGCCTCGGCGGCGACCGCGAATCCCATCCGACCCGAAGATCGGTTCGTGATGGTGCGGACCGCGTCGATCGCCTCGCTGGTGCCGCCGGCGGTCACCAGCACGCGCTCGCCGCGGAGCGAATCCGAGCCGAGCAGCAGGCTCGCGGCGGCGGCGATGGCGGCGGGCTCGGACATGCGCCCCTCCCCCTGCCAGCCACAGGCGAGATCGCCGGCCTCGGGCCCCACCGTGTGCACGCCCCGGTGGTCGGAGGATGTCGAGGTTGGCCCGTGTGGCAGCGTGCTGCCACATGTTCACGTTCATGGCCGGCGCGGCCAGCACCGGCGCTCGGGTCGCCAGCAGGATGGCGGTGACGAGATCGTCGGCCATCCCCGCCGCCATTCGAGCCAGCAGGTTCGCGGTGGCCGGGGCCACGACCACCAGCTCCGCCCAGTCGGCCAGGGCGATGTGATCGATCGGGTTCGCGCGTTCGCTCCCGCCCACGCGGCGGGGCGGATCTCCGGCGTCTCCGAAGAGGGTGGAGCCGACCGGATGGCCGCTGAGGGTCTCCAGCACCAGGGGAGAGACGAAGCGCGTGGCGTTCGGCGTCAGCACGCACCGGACCGTATGGCCGGACCGGATCAGGTCGCGGACGAGCTCGGGGACCTTGTAGGCGGCGATGCCGGCGCTCACCGCGACGAGGATCCGTCGGGGCCCACCCGGCTTCGTTCGGTCCTGGCTCATGCCCCTCCAGTGGCTCGCCCGGCTGCGTCGCCGGGCCTCACCCCCGTCGGCACCTCGCCGACCTGCTCGCGCTCCTCCCGCCGGTCGCGCTCGCGCCCGCCCTCGCTGCTTGCCCGTTCGGAGGCGCCCGTCGGTGGATCGCCGAACGAATTTCCTTCGACAGCATGCGAGGTTACCGAAACGGTGTCCAAATCCAAACGGCCCGGGCAGGCCGCCCGGGGCCGGCCCCTCAGCGGCGCCCCAGCTTCTCGCGCAGCTGCTTGGCGACGACCGCGGGCACGAACTCCTCGATGTCCGCACCGAAGTGCGCCAGCTCCTTGAGGCGCGACGAGCTCACGTACAGACACTCCAGGCTCGTCATCATGAAGAGGATCTCGATGTTGGGCTTCAGGTGCCGGTTCATCAGCGCCATCTCGAACTCGTACTCGAAGTCCGACATCGCCCGCAGGCCGCGAATGATGGCCGTCGCGCCGATCCGCTCCGCGAAGTCCACCACCAGGCCGGAGAAGGTCTCCACGCGGATTCTCGGCTCGTCCGCCAGCACCTCCCGAAGGATGTCCAGCCGCTCCTCCAGCGTGAACGACCCGCCCTTCTTGTCGACGTTCTCGGCGACCGCCACCACGACCTCGTCGAAGGTCTTCAAGGTCCGGTGAATGAGATCCAGATGCCCGTTCGTCACGGGATCGAAGCTGGCGGGGAACAGCGCGATGCGAGTCGTCGGCTGGGTCATGCGGGATCTGTCCGTCCTCTGTATCGCGTATCGCGCGCGGATCGCGTCTCCGGCCCGAGCCAGGTGAGACGGGTGTCGCCGTAGGTCCTGTCGTCCACGACGGCCAGCCCGGGCACGGCAGCGAGAGAATGGCGCTTCGCGGTCTCGACGACCACCGACGCCCCACTCGGCGAGCAGCCCCGCCTCCACGACCGCCACCAGGCACGGCACCAGCCGGTCGGAGTCGTAGGGCGGATCGAGGAAGATCCAGTCGAAGGGCTCGGAGCCGGCCAGGCGTCGTGCCACCCGAACGGCGTCTCCCCGAAGGACCTCGGCGCGGGCACCCAACGCGAGCGCATCGAGATTGGAACGAATCACGTTCAGGGATCGAGTCGATCGATCGACGAGGACGGCGTGTGCGGCCCCCCGGGAAAGGGCTTCGATCGCCAGCGCGCCGGTTCCGGCAAAGAGATCCAGCACACGACCGCCACCGACATCTCCCAGGCGCGCGAAAAGCGCTTCTCGCACGCGATCCGACGTCGGACGCACGCCCTCGGGCGGGCCCTGCAGACGCCGACTGCGAAGCTCACCTCCGACGACGCGCACGATCCCCTCCGTGGGCTCTGGCGATCCGACGCGAATGCGTCGGCCGCTCGGGCGAATCGAGCAGGGTGCTCCCGAATAACACGACGACACATCAGGGTTTCTCCCTATGAGGTCGGCGGGAACGCCTAGCAACCAGCGACCGCCGCGAGAAGACGTACGAGCGGAACCGGAAGCAACGACGGGGGTTCCCTCTCGTGGACGATGCAGTGCCCGCGACCGCACCTGCAACCTTTCGCGTCACCCGAACCCATCTTCCGGACTTGCCCATGACTGGACCTCGTATACAATGCGCCGCGTCGCACGAGCCAGACCGACGCTTTCGTGTGAACCTTCGTGACGTACGTGGCGCACGTCCGCAACCGACGCAAGGGCCGCGGGGACCGCAAAAGGCGCGAGGGCCGCGAAAGGCGAGAAAGGCGCGAGAGCCGCGAAAGGCGCGAGAGCCGCGAAGAGCCGCGAGAGCCGCGAGAGGCGCGAGCGGCGTCCGCAAAGCACGTAACGCAAGAAGCGGTCCCGGCGCACTCGACTAACGACCTTCTCACCCCGGAAGCCAGGATGGACGTGGCTAGCCGGGTGTGGCCGCAAGCGCCGGCTGCCCGAGACGAGTCGGGACGACGAGCGGCGGCCGGTGCAACTTCATGTGCGCCGGCGTCGTCAGAAGGGTCGGCGCGCGAGGGTCGCAGAGCCGCCGGGACCGAATCCGGATTCGGAAGGCGGACCCGGCGGACGGGTGAGCCATCGAGAGAACCATCGAGAGAGCCATCGAGAGAGCGGCCGAGACGGCCATCGAGATAGCCGACCCGGGAACGAGACGCCGAGTCGTGATGACACAGACTGGAGAGGAGCCCGGAACCGTCACCGGGACGAGAGCAAGAACCAGGAAAGCCAGGATAAAGGCAAAAACAGGAGAGCAAAAGGAAATGTCCACCGCCACACTGAACCGCATCAAGAAGAAGCTGCCGGAGCGCATCGCCCAGGTACGCGGAGATCGCTCCCAGCGACAGTTCGCCCGCGACCTCGGCGTCTTCCAGCAGAACGTCAACCGCTACGAGAACGGAACGACCCCGCACACCGACTTCCTGATCACGCTGGCCAACAAGGAGAGCATCTCCCTGGACTGGCTGCTGCTCGGCAAGGGCCGCATGCGGCGCCGCTAGGACGCGCGGCCAGGACGAGGTCTTGGATCGCGGCTCCGTCGCAAAGCGAGCCCATCGGGCTCCCTCTGCCAGATCGGGAGTCTCAAGGATTCCCGTTGCGGCAGAGCATGACCCGGTTCTCGGGTCATGCTCCTGCCGGATGAATCCGTAGGATTCGTCCACACCACGAGCCGACCCGTCCTGGGTCGGCTCGCTTGGAGCGCACGCACCCGGGGCCGGGCGCGGCCCTGGGGCTGCGCCCGGCCCTCGAGCCGCTCTACTCCCACCGACCCGCGCCTCTCCCACCGACCCGCGCCCTCGCCCGCGCCCACGCAGGGTGCCGGCGCCGCGCGGGGCCGGGCGTCCCACCCCGCTCCGCCCCACCCTTCCTTCCACCCGCATTCCGCCCTCCGCAGCCCGCCGCCGGCGACCGTCGAGAAGGTCGCCCGAGCCCGGAGAAAAGCGGAAACCGACTACCCTGCCCCCCGGGCCCGGCGCCGAGCACGCGCCCTCTCGCTCCGGCAGATCGACGGCAACGGTGCGCAGCAAGTGCCCGCTCCGCCACGTCCCGCCCCGTCCCCGACGGCCCCGGGGCATGCTTCTTGCTCTAGCCCATCATCGATCGCGGGCGTTTCCGGGCTGCGGCGAGCTCCGGACCACCCGCCGAACCGGGGGTCGAGAACGGATGCTGCGGGCGCTTGCGGGACTCACCTTGCTGCTCACGGGTGCGGATCACTGGACCACCTACCAGTGTCTGCGGGTGCCGGTGCAGGGATGGCAGGTCATCGAGGCGAACCCCCTGGCGGCCTGGCTGTTCGGGACCGCCGGGCTGGTACCGGGTCTCGCCATCGACACCGCGGTGACGCTCTTCGCAATCGCCTTCCTGGTCTTCACCCACCGCTTCGGCCGCAGCGTGAAGCTCGGACTGCTCCTGTTCATCGCTTCGACCACCGCCTACGCGGTGCTGAACAACGTGGCCGCCATGCGCGACCTCGGGGTGTCGCCGTTGGGAGTCCACTGAGATGCAGCGCCTGGTTCTCGCAAGCCTCGGATTGCTCGGCACCCTGGCCCTGTCGTGTCAGGTGCTCACCGGCCCCGTCCCGGCCCCGCCCGGCGCGGACGAGCTGGCGGGCCTGCCGCCGGTGGCCACACCGCCCCCGTCCCGGCACTCCCTCGCCGACACGATCGCGGGGATCGAGGGCGGATCGGTCGCTCTCGACGAACGTCAGGTCGAGATCCGACGCGTGATGACCTACCTCGACGAGCGCCACACGGGGCTCTCCAGTCGTGAGATCCGCCAGGTGGCTCGCACCATCGTCGACGAGGCGGCGGCCCAGGACGTCGAGGTCGGCCTGGTGCTGGCCGTGATCCAGGTGGAGAGCGCCGGCTATCACCGCGCGGTCTCGCCGGTGGGCGCGCTCGGCCTGATGCAGCTCATGCCCGCGACGGGCGAAGAGCTCGCCCGCAAGCGCGGCATCCCCTGGTATGGACCGGCCACGCTCTTCGATCCGGTGGTCAACGTGAAGCTGGGAATCGCGTACCTGCGAGCGCTGTCCGACCGCTACGATCACGTGCCGACGGCCCTGGCCGCCTACAACTGGGGGCCGGGACGCATCGACGGGCGAATCCGACGGAAGGCCCGCGTGCCGGAGGTCTACGTCAAGCAGGTGATGCGGATCTACGACGAGGTCGCAGCGGCCGCCGAGCGCGCCGACGCGTCGTCCTGAGGCACGCGCCGGCTCACGACCCCGAGAGCACCGCCACGAACTCGTCGAGGGCGGCCATCGCCTCCTCGTCGCTGCCGCGATAGCCGTTCGTCAGCACCGAGAACACGGCCACGTCGCCGCCGTCGAGCTCGGCGAAGCCGGACAGGGAAGTCACCCGGTTCAGCAGCCCCGTCTTCGCGCGCACCTTGCCCGGCGCCGCCTCGACCCGCTTCTTCAGGGTGCCGTCGCCGTTCGCGATGGGGAGCGCCGCCGTCAGCTCGGGGCCGATCCGGAACGAGCGGCGAGCGATGCGCAGGGCCTCCACCAGAACCCGCGGCGTGAGCTTGTCCCGGTAGGACAGCCCCGAGCCGTCGACGAGGAAGAGCCCGTCGAGGTCGACGCCCAGCGAGACGAGCGCGGCGCGCGAAGCCGCGATTCCGTTCTTCCACGAGCCGGGGGCCCCCGTGGCGTGGGCACCCATGGCCTTGACGAGCGACTCCGCGACCACGTTGTTGCTGTACTTCATGAAGAGACGAACGATCTCGCCCAGAGGGCGTCCCTTGAAGACCAGCAGGGGAGCCGCACCGTCGGGAACCGACCCGGCGCGTACAGCGCCGCCGACCTCGATTCCCAGGGCGCGAAGCTGCATCGCGAAGATCGCACCCGCATACCGCACCGGGTCGAGGACGCTGCGGTAGTAGGTCCGCACCGGGCCACCCACCGGAGCCACGCCGTCGACGGTGACGAGCTCCACGTCCCCGGCGGCCGAGCGATCGACGACGAGCGAGCTGCGCTCCTTGCGGTGGCCCGTTCGGGCGCGATTGGCGATCCGCAGATAGGGGATCGGCGGATCCACCTCCACCGAGACGGGATCACCCGCCCGGGCTCCCGGTCGGACCGTCACGGCGAAGGCGCCGTAGTTCGCCGAGATGCCCCCCACCGGCGCGTGGTAGGCGCGGGAAGAGACGGCACCCCAGTCGGGATGCCAGCGCGCGGAATCGAAGACGCCGTCGTCCAGCACGATGTCGCCGCTCACACGACGCAGCCCGTGGGCATGCAGGTCGGCGGCGATCCGCCACCAGTCCTCGGAGTTCAGCACCGGATCGCCCGCGCCGCGCACGAAGAGCTCGTGGACGCCACCGTCGGCGTCGAGGGGCGCGTCCGCGAGGATCGGCGTCTCGAAGCGATAGGTGGGTCCGAAGGTCTGGAGCGCGGCCAGCGCCGTCAGGATCTTCATGTTCGACGCGGGCGTGAGCGCGCGATCGGGCGAGCGCTCGAAGAGCACCTCGCCGTCGCTTGCACGCACCACGAGCGCCGACACGCGCGCCCGCCGCAGTCCCTTCACGGCGAGGGCCGCCTCGAGCTTCATGGCGAGCGGGGTGGTCGGGCGCTTGGGCACCCCCTCCGCCGCCGCCCGCACCGCGGGCACGGGCGACAGGACGAGCAGCGCGAGCAGCAACACCGCCGCGATCCGGACGCCCACCTGCTCCTTCATGGGCTGTTCATGACCTGGCGGATCCTCCCACGCTCCATCGTGACCGCACGCACCACGCCCGCTCTGCGTCGGCGCGACGTCGCCGCGCACACCTGGAGCAAGCCATCGGCCGGGGGGAGGAAAGCTTGACTTGCGCGAGCTTATCCCCGAGCCTGCGGGACAGCAATCGCATACCGATCACTGGGCTGGGGGGTACCGGTGCTCAACTGGATCTGGCTCGGGCTGATCCTCTGCTCGGTCGTCTACGCCGCGTTCACCGGTCGCATGACCCAGGTCTCACAGGGCCTCGTCGACGGCTCCAAGGACGCCGTCAACCTCGTGATCGGTCTCGTCGGCGGCATGATCTTCATGCTCGGCGTGATCCGCGTGGCCTTCGACGGCGGCCTGCGGGACTGGATCGCGCGAGGCCTGTCGCCCCTGCTGCGGCGTCTCTTTCCCGAGGTCCCACCCGACCACCCCGCCATGGGTGCCATCGTGATGAACATGGCTTCCAACATGCTCGGGCTGGGCAACGCGGCCACGCCCTTCGGCCTGAAGGCCATGACCGAGCTGTCCAAGCTGAACGGCCACTCCCGGACCGCCTCCGATGCGATGGTGCTGTTCCTCGCCATCAACACGTCCGCCATCACGCTCGTCCCGCCGAGCGGAACCATCTTCGTCCGCGCCGCGGCCGGCTCGACCCAGGCGGACGCGATCTACGTCCCGACCCTGATCGCGACGACCTGCTCGACCCTGGCGGCGGTCGCCATGTTCTACCTGCTTCGGCGGCTGCCGGCCTTCCGCGCGGTGCCGGCGTCCGCCCTGCCCGCGGCCGAAACGGAGGCCGAGGAAGAAGACGCCTACGCGTCCGGGGAAGGCGACGCGAGCCGGCGCGACCCGCGCCCCCCCGCACCCGGCCGGCTGCTGCTGGTCTTCGGCGTGCTCGCCGCCCTGACGGTCGGGTTCGCCCTGCAGCTCCACCGCGACGCGGCCGACGTGGGCGTGGCCAGCGCCCTGCTCTCCCTCGCCCAGGTCTGGGCCTTCCCGATGCTGATCGTGGGCTCGCTGCTGATCGGGGTCGCCGGCCGCGTGTCGGTCTACGAGTCGATGATCGCGGGAGGCAAGGAGGGGCTCGACGTGGCGGTCCGCATCGTCCCCTACCTCGTCGCGATCATCGCCGCCGTGAAGATGCTGCGCGGCTCGGGGCTGCTGGACCGGGTGATCGAGGCGATCGCCCCCTACACCCAGGCCGTGGGCGTCCCGGCCGAGGTGATGCCCATGGCACTCCTACGTCCACTGTCGGGGTCGGGATCGTTCGGCGTCATGAGCGAGACGCTCACCGCCTACGGTCCGGACTCGTTCATCGGCATGTTGACGAGCACCCTCCAGGGCTCCACCGAGACCACCTTCTACGTGCTGGCGCTGTACTACGGCGCGGCCCGCATCACCCAGGGCCGCCACGCGCTGGCGGCCTGCCTGACGGGGGACGTCGCGGGCTTCGTGGGCGCGGTGGCGGCCTGCCACCTCTTCTTCGGAGCCGTGCGATGAGCCGGCCGCGCCGGGGACGCTCCCGCCCGTGACGGCTCGGAGCGAAGACGAGGAGCGCGCGATCCGCGATCGCGTCGTGGCGCTCGCGGGCGAGACCCTGGGTCGGCCCGTCCTGGGCATCGAGCCGATCGAGGCCGGACTGGGGCAGCGCCGCTTCTATCGGCTGCAGCTCGCGGCCGGCCCGCCGGAGACCGTGGTGGCGCGCGTCGAGGCGCCGGAAGACCCGGCCCTGCGTCCCCCCGGCCTCCCGCCCGAGCCGCCCCTCGAGCCCATCCGCAGCCTGCTGGAGCGACGCGGACTGCCCGTGCCGGTCTGCTACGCGTGCACGCCCGAGACGATGCTGCTCGAAGACGCAGGCCGCGAGAGCCTCGAGACGGCCGCCCGGCACCGACCCGCAGACGAGGTCCGAGCGCTCTACGCGGAGGCCTGCGCCTGGATCCCGCGCCTGCAGGCCGTGTCGCCGGCGGACGACCTGCCGCGCTTCGACCGGCGTCTGGGCGAGGCCTTCTTCACCTACAAGGCCGAGCAGGTGGTCGAGTGGGTGCTGCCGTGGGCGCTCGGTCGTGCGGGGACGCCCGCCGAGGCCGAGGTCGTCCGGGATGCCTTCGCGCTGGTGGCCCGGGAGTCCCGGCAGGCACCCCAGCGCCTGTCCCACCGCGACTACAAGGCGGCCAATCTGCATCTGCGGCCCGGCGGCGAGCCGGGCCGGCGGCTCGTGATGATCGACCTGCAGGGCGCGCTGCTGGCACCGCCCGAGTACGACCTGGTCTGCCTGCTGCGCGATTCTCACGTCGCGCTCGACGAGCGCTTCGTCCGTTCGCGACTCGAGGAGACTCGGCAGGCGTTGCCCGACCGGCCGAGCCCGGAGGTCTTCGCACGTCGCTTCGCGCTGCTCACGCTCACCCGCAACGGCAAGGATCTCGCCCGCTACCTGTACGCGGCGCACACCCGCGGTGACACGCGCTACCTGGCATTGTTGCCCCGGGCGGCGCGAACCCTGCGCGCCGCCGCTCGCGAGGCGGCCCCCTGGGATGCGCGGCTCGAACGGCTCCAACGGCTCTTCGAGTCGCTCCCGGAGTCTCCATGCGCGCCATGATCCTGGCCGCGGGCCTGGGGACCCGGCTCCGGCCCCTTTCCGACTGGTGCGCCAAGCCGGCCATGCCGATCCGGGGAATTCCGGTGATCGCGCACACGCTCACGCTGCTGGCGAAGCACGATGTCAACGAGGTGGTGATCAACCTCCATCATCTGCCCGACAGCGTGCGGGACGCCGTCGAGCGCCACCGCCCGCCGGGGCTCCGGGTCGTCTACTCCGAGGAGACGGAGCTGCTCGGGACCGGCGGCGGCATCCGCGCCGTCGCCGACTTCCTGCGGCAGAGCGACCCCTCGCTGGTGCTCGCCGGCGACATGCTCGTCGACTTCGATCTACAGGCGGCGGTCCGACGCCATCGCGAACGCGGGGACCGCTACACGCTGCTGTTGCGGAGCAACGACCCCCGGGCGGCCTCCTTCGGAACCCTGGGCGCGGACGACGAGGGCTGCCTGCGCCGGGTCGGCCGGCGCCTCGACCTCGGCGGCGAGACGCACCTGGGCCTGTTTCCCGGCATCCGGATCGTCTCGGCGCGCGGCCTGACCGACTGGCCCCCGGCCACGGCCTTCGAGGACCTGACGGACTGGCTCGCGCCCCTGGTTCGAGCCGGCGCGCGCGACGTCCGCTGCGACGCGATTCCCGCCGAGCATTTCCTTTGGGAACCGGTGGGGACGACCGAAGAGTACTGGACGGCCAACCTGGAGCCTCCGCCCCTCTCCTACGCGTCGGAGATCCCGGGGAGACCGGCTGCGACGATCGTCGGACCGGGGTCCAACGGCTCACGGCGATCGCAGCGCAACGAGGAGATCGTGATTCTGGGGGAGGGAGCCGTGGTGGAGCCGGGCGCCTCCCTCCAACGTGTGGTGGTGTGGCCCGGGGAGCGGGTGCCGGCGGACGTCCGCGCCCGGGACGGAATCTGGGCGGGCGGGCGCTTCGTCCCCGCCCGCGCGTAGCCGGTGGGACGATCGACGGCGCCCGGCAGCGGGGACCCGGCGCGGTAACCTCGACGGCTCGAGGCGCGGGCCGGGACGGGGAGGCGGGAACGCGAGTGAGCGAGGTGCTCTTCATCGGAACGAGCGACGCCTTCGGCGCCGGCGGGCGCCGGCAGTCGGCCGTGCTCGTGCGCGGGTCCCGCGGCACCCTGCTGCTCGACTGCGGCGCCACCACCGGCACGGGCCTCGGCGCGCTCGGCGTCGATCGCAACGAGATCGACGCGATCCTCGTCTCCCACTTCCACGGCGACCACTTCGGCGGCATCCCGCTGCTGCTGCTGGCGGCACTCTACCAGGACGAACGGCGCCATCCCCTCCACATCGCGGGCCCCGTCGACGTGGAGGCGCGCGTTCGCGCCCTGGCCCGCGCCATGGGACACGCCATCGAAGACCGCGACTGGACCTTCCCGATCCACTTCACGGAGATCGTCGCAGGCGAGACCGGCTCGATCGGCCCCGCGCAGATCCGCGCCTTCGAGACGAAGCACCAGATCGAAGCCCATCCCCAGGGCTATCGCGTCGACATGGGCGACCGGACGATCGCGTATTCCGGGGACACGGGCTGGTTCCCCGAGCTGCCGCGCCTCTCCGCGGGCGCGGACCTGTTCATCTGCGAGTGCACCCTGCACCGCGAGACGCTCGACTTCCACCTGAACCTGGCCACCGTCGAGGCGCACGAGGGCGACTTCGACTGCGGTCGCCTGCTGCTCACCCACCTGGGCGAGGAGATGGTCGAGATGCGCGGGCGATGCTCGATCGAGACCGCCGACGACGGTCTGGTCGTCAAGCTCTGAACGCCGTCACTCGTTGGAGACGCGCGGTCCCCGGCCCGCTGGCTAGACGCGCCCCGAACGGCCCGGCACGATCTCGCCGAGCACCGCCGCCCGGTTCGCGCCGCTGCAGCGCGGCAGATGGTTCGGAATCCCGAGCAGGGCGTTGCGACCCATCAGCGAGAAGGCCATCGCCTCGGCGGCGCCTGCGGGCACGCCGGCGGCGTCGAAGGGCTGGACCGCGGCTCCGGGCAGGGCGCGCACCAGCCGCGCCAGCACGGCGGGGTTGCGCGCGCCGCCGCCGCCCACCAGGACCCGGTCGATCCGGGGCGAGCCCGGGAGCAGCTCGCGACACGCGCGGGCGACGGCCTCGGCGGTGAAGGCGACCAGGGTGGCGACCAGGTCGTCGACGTCCCGGCGCGCACGTTTCCACTCGTCGGCCAGGGCCTCGGCCTCGGCGCTGCCGTAGCGCTCCCGACCGGTGGACTTGGGCGGCGGGCGCTCGAGGAAGTCGTCGTCGAGCAGCCTTGCGAGCAACGCCGGATCGGCTCGTCCGCGCAGCGCCCGGCGTCCGTCGAGGTCCATGCGCTCTTCGCCCCCCGTGGCGGCTCGTACCACGCCGTCCACCAGCGCGTTGGCGGGGCCCACGTCGAAGGCGATGACGCCTTCCGGGTCGCCCGCGGGCAGCCAGGTCAGGTTCGCGATGCCACCCAGGTTGAGGGCTACCCGGTTCTCGGCCGCATGGGACAGGGCCGCCTGGTGGAAGAAGGGCGCGAGGGGGGCGCCCTCGCCTCCCGCCGCCAGGTCGCGCGGCCGGAAGTCCGCCACCACGGTACAGCCGGTGCGCTCCGCGATCAGGGACGGATCGCCGATCTGGAGCGACGCGCCGAGCTCGGGATGGTGGGCGACCGTCTGTCCGTGGGAGGCCACGGCCCGCACGGCGTCGAGCGCGATGCCCGCCTCGTCCGCGACCGCCGCCGCCGCCGCCGCGAATCGCTCGCCGAGCACCACGTCGAGGGCGGCGAGCTCTCGCAGTGCCTCCCCGCCCGGGACCCGACCCGCCGCCAGGCGATGGATGCGCTCCTGCAGCGGACGCTCGAAGGGCACCTCCTGGAACGCCAGCAGCCGGAAGGGCTGCGCGGCGGGACCGTCGGGCCACTCGACGAGCGCCGCGTCGACGCCATCCGCGGACGTGCCGCTCATGAGACCGATCACCCGCACGCGAGAGCCCCCCTGCTCACCCCGCCCCACCTGGCGGAACGGCGGCCAGTGTATGCGAGGAAGCCCGTACTTTCTCGCGAATCCGCCGCAGTTGACAGGAGGGTAAGCGACCCGAATACTCGGCCGCCGCAGCGCCCCGCGCCCGCCGTGCACCGCATCCGCCCACGGAGAACCCCGAAATGAACGAAACGTCTCGCAACCAGGGCTGGGCCATCATGGGCGGTGCCCTCTTCCTCGGTCTGCTCTTCCTCGCGGGCATCCTGAACGGCAGCTACTGGGCGCTCGCGGTCCCCGTCGCCGTGCTGGTCTTCTTCGTGCTGGGCCTGGTGGCCTGGGTGGGCCATACCATCGCCACGGTCCAGGTGGAGGCGGAGCCGCCCGCGGCGGAGGAGCCCGAGCCCGTGCGGGAAGCCTCCGGCAGCTGAGCCATGCGGATCGCCCTCCTCACGTACCGCGGCAACATGTTCTGCGGGGGCCAGGGAATCTACGCCGCCTACCTCGCGCGGGAGTGGAAGCGGGCCGGACACGACGTGCACGTCTTCGCCGGCCCGCCGCTCCCCGAGCTCGAGGACGGCATCCCGCTGCACGTGATCCCGAACGACAACGTGTTCGGGCAGAAGTACCCCGACTTCTACGACCCGAAGGCGCCCTTCTCCCTGCTGAAGCCCTTGTCGCTGTGGGAGCTCGGCGTGTCCCGATTCGGCGTCTTTCCCGAGATGCAGACCTTCGGCTTCCGCCTTCTGGCGCGCTGGAAGCAGATCCAGCAGCGCCATCGCTTCGACGTCGTCTTCGACAACCAGTGCCTCAGCTGGGGACTCCTGGGGCTGCGGGCGCTCGGCGTGCCGGTGGTGTCGGTCATTCACCATCCGCTGCACATCGACCGTGAGGCGGACTTCGCCATCGACCCGCGTCTCGTGAAGAAGGTGAAGCGCACGCTGTACTTCCCGCTCTTCATGCAGCAGCAGGTCGCGCGACGCCTCGACCGGATCGTGACCGTCTCCCAGGCCTCGCGGGTCGAGATCGAGCGCTACTTCGGCATTCCCCAGAAGGAAGTGGCCGTGGTGTACAACGGCACGGACACGGAGATCTTCCGGCCGATCCCCGACGTTCCGAAGGAAGCCGACATGCTCTTCGTCGGGCGCACCGAGGACCGCAAGAAGGGCATCGGCACGATGCTCGAGGCGCTCTCCCTGCTGCCCGAGCACGTGACCCTGAAGATCGTCGACGGTCGCATCCCCCGCGACGGGCTCGTGCCGAGCCTCATCCGCCGCTACGGGCTCGAGAAGCGCGTGATCATCCGCGACCGCATGCTCACCGTGGAGCAGCTGGTGCGCGAGTACTCGACGGCGCGGGTGGCCATCGTTCCCTCGTTCTTCGAGGGCTTCGGATTCCCGGCGAGCGAGGCCATGGCGTGCGGTCTCGCGGTCGTCGCGAACGCGGCCGGCGCCCTGCCCGAGGTGGTGGGCACCGACGGCCGCGCGGGCCGGCTCGTACCGCCGCGCAACGCCCGGGCCATGGCCGACGCCATGGCGGACGTGCTCTCGGATCCCGCGCGTACCGAGCAGATGGGGCGCGACGCCCGTGCCCGCGTCGAGCACACCTTCCAGTGGAGCGACGCGGCCGCCAACCTCGTGCACGTCTTCGAGGAGACCCTGCGTGCTGCTCACGGTCGATCTCGCGCAGCTTGACGTCCGCGCCGGGCACTGGGTGCTCGACGCGGGCTGCGGCGAGGGACGTCACTGCTTCGGCTGCCTCGAGCGGGGCGCCCACGTCGTGGGGCTCGATCTCGACTTCGGCTCCCTTCGAGACGCCAGCAAGCGCCTGCGCGGACGGGCGCGCGAGCTCGGGCGCACCGGCGAGATGGTCCAGGGGGACGCGTTCCACCTGCCCTTCGCGGACGCGACCTTCGACCGGGTGATCTGCTCGGAGGTGATGGAGCACGTGCACGACTACCGCGGCGCGGCCCGGGAGCTGGCACGCGTCACCCGGCCCGGGGGACGGGTGGCGGTGACGATTCCGACGGCCACCAGCGAGAACCTCTACCTGCGCCTGGGCGACGAGTACTTCGAGAGCCCGGGCGGCCACATCCGCATCTTCCGCCCCCGGGACCTGGCCCTCGGCCTGGCCGACGCGGGCCTCTCCACCACCGGCGTCGGCTTCGCCCACGGCTTCCACACCCCCTACTGGGTGCTGCGCTCGGTGATGAACCTGCCCGACGCGGACGAGAGCGCGATGGTGCGCGCCTACCGGACCTTCCTCATCCGCGCGACCGCCTCGAAGCTGCTGGATCGCGTGGAGAAGGCGCTCAACTACGTCTGCCCCAAGAGCCTGATCCTGTACGCGGAGAAGCCCGCCGAGCGCGTCCGCGCGAGCGACAGCGAGCCTCCCCTCGCTGCGACGGGCTGAGCCGTGACGCCGCCGGGCGAGCCCCTCCGCATCGCCTTCGTCGCCTACCGCGGCAACATGCAGTGCGGCGGGCAGGGCATCTATCTCTGGTTCCTGGCGCGCGAGCTGACCCGCCTGGGGCACCGGGTGGAGGTCTTCGTCGGCCCTCCCCATCCCGACCCCATGCCCTGGGCCGAGGCCGTGCACCCCATCCCGAACCGCGAGATGTGGGCCAAGTGGTTCACCCGGGACTACGCCGCCATGCTCGGCGAGGAGCACCCGACCGAGGTGTTCTCGCCGCTGAACTTCTACGAGCTCGCCGCCAGCCGCCTCGGCTTCCTGCCGGAGCCCTTCGCATTCAGCGTCCGGGCCTTCGGCGCCCTCGCCGGGGCGATTCGCGGCGGGGCGCGCTGGGATCTCGTACACGACGTGCAGTGTCTGGGCTACGGACTGCTGGGCGTGCGCGCCCTGGGGCTGCCGGTGGTCACCACGGTGCACCACCCGCTCACGGTGGACCGTCGCGCTTCGTTCGTGCGCGACGAGAACCTGCGTCAGGCGGTCGGCACCGCCAAGTTCTATCCCATCGGCATGCAGCGCTTCGTCGCCCGACGGATCGACCGCATCCTCACTTCCTCCGAGACGAGCGCCCGCCAGATCGTCGAGGACTTCGGCGTGTCGGGGGAGCGCGTGGTGAACGTCAGCAACGGTCTCGACACGGACTACTACTGCCCGAACCGCGGCGTCGCGCGCAGCGAAGCGGAGCTCGTGTGCGTCGGTCGGGCCGTGGACCCGAACAAGGGGATCCGCACCCTCGTCCACGCCCTCGCGCGTCTGCCCGAGCACGTGACCCTCACGCTCGTCGACAACGACCACCCGGACAACGAGATCTTCAAGTGGGCGCGAGCGGCGGGGGTGGGCAAGCGACTCGCCGTGGTGGGACGCGTCTCGCGCGACCAGCTCCTGCAGCTCTACCGTCGCGCCACGCTGGTGGTGGTGCCCTCGCGCTTCGAAGGCTTCGGGCTGCCCGCCGTCGAGGCGATGGCCTGCGGCACGCCGGTGGTGGCGTGCCAGGCGGGCGCCCTTCCGGAGGTGATGCGGGTGGCGGGGGGCGGAAAGCTCGTCCCCCGCGACGATCCCGACGCGCTCGCTCGCGGCATCCGCGAGCTGCTGGACGACCCGGAACGCCGCGCGGCCCTGGGTGCGCGGGCCCGGGCGCGGGTCGAGGCTGCGTTCTCCTGGCGTCACGTGGCGGAGTCGACCGTGCGGGTCTATCGGGACGTGCTCGCGGAGCGACGCGGGCGCCCCACGAGGACGATCACGTCCGCCCACGCCGGCGCCAGCCGGGCCACCCCGTCCAGCGCCTGAACGGCCGCGTGGGCGACCGATCGGGGCAGCCGCGCGGTCGCCTTCGACCAGCCGGGCATGCCCCAGCCGACGGAGATTCCCTCGACACTCTCGACCACCAGGTGGAGCGCCGCCTGCTCGCGCATCAGGTCCACCTCGTAGCGCGTGAAGTGGTCGCTGGGGGCGTCGTAGCCCCGGCGCTCGCGCACCGGCGTCAGGCCGAGCCCTTCGCGGACCTCGTCGACGGCGCGACCGACCCGACACGCCAACGACTCGAAGTTGGCGATGGCGAGCACCACGCGACCGTCGCGCTTCGTCACCCGGGCCATCTCGGCGATCGCCTGCTCGGGCTGATCGAAGTGGTCGATGGCGCCCTTGCAGACGACCGCGTCGAAGCTCCCAGTGGCGAAGGGAAGGCGGTCGGACCAGCCCTGCACCCAGTCCAGCGCCATCCGTCGCCCGTCGCCGCGCGCGGGGTCGCCCGGATCGCGGCTCTCGGCCGACGCCGCCGGGAGCCGCTCGGCGGCGAAGAGACGCGCCATCTGCGTCATACGGCGCGACGGCTCGGCGCCCACCACCCGCGCGCCGCGGGCGGCCAGGGCGATGGAGTCCTGGCCCACCCCGCTCGCGACGTCGAGGATGCAACGCCCCGGACCGGGGAGCGCCCGATCGAGGGTCACGTCCGTCATGCGCTGGAAGAGGTACTCGCTGTCCGGCGTCATGCCGGTGGGAATGACGTCGCTCATGTCCCGGTCGAGATCCACGACTCTCACGGCGCGCGACGGTAGCAGCTCGCCCGCGCCGCGGACCGACCCGGCACCCCGTTGGGGTATTCTAGGCGACGCGCATGCAGAACCCTTCCGACGACGACGGGCCCCGAGACGGCGCCACCCAGCCTCGAGACGAGCCGGAGCGCTCCGCCCGCTGGGGCTTCCGGAGCTTCGGCCCGGGGCTCGACCGCCTCTACGCGTTCCGCGTCACCTATGTGGCGATCTTCGTCTTCATCGTGCTCTACGTATTCAGCGTGAAGGGCGCCGAGCAGCTGCTCCAGCGACACTTCGACTCGATCGTCGAGCAGGCCGTCCACGTCACGGATCTGAGCATGCCCGTGACCACGCAGATCCAGAACCGCATCGACCGGCAGGTCATGCAGTCGCGCTGGATCCGTTGGGGCGGCGTCAAGGTGACGGTCATCGTGCTCGCGAGCGACGCGCGCACCTGGATCTACGCGGGCGGTCGCACCATCCCCCGGCGCTCGTCCCTCGACCCGGCGGAGATCGCCCGCGAGGCCGAGCGCCTGCTGCCGGCCAACGACGAGGTGATCGTCTCGGTGCCGCACAACGCGCTGCTCGCCAACGCGATCCTCGTCTCGTACGCGGCGGTCCTGCTGTGCACCCTCTTCTTCTACAACCGCGCGGTGAGTCGCGGCGAGAGCCGGCGCCTCAACGAGGCCGTGGCGGCCCGCGATCTCACCGTGCTGAGGGCCCAGTCCATCGAGCAGGAACTCGAGGCCGTGCGCCGGCGGATGCTCGAGGTGGAGCCGGCCGAGCGCGAGCAGACCGAGGAGATCCGCGCGCTGCAACGCGAACGCGAGAACCTGCAGGGCAAGGTCTCCGCTCTCGCGCGGCGCGAGGAGGAGCTGCGGCTGAAGGCGGCCCGGGCGGTGGAGCTCGACCAGGAACGTCAGGCCCTGGAAGACCTGCTCGAAGAGGCGGGCAGCGACCTCGCGTCCAAGGACCAGGAGATCCGCACCCTCGAGAAGACCCTCAAGCGCTCCGGAGGCGCCGCGGGAAGCGGGCGCGGCCGGGAGGCCGACCTGCTCGCGCGTCGCTTCGAGACCCTGTACAAGAGCCTCGAGATCGACGGCCGCGCCCTGTCCGACGTGGTGGCCCTGAAGGACGAGGTGATGAAGCTGAAGGCCGAGGAGGCCATGAAGCGCCTGGCGGAGGAGACCGAGAATCTCTCCATCCGCCGCAAGGTGGGCGGACTTCCGGCGAGCCACGTCGTCTTCGAGCTCGGCTTCGCCGGCAAAGGGCGCATCTACTACACGAAGGGGACGAAGCGGCGCTTCCGGATCCTGGCCGTGGGCGCCAAGAACACCCAGAAGACCGACCTCGAGTACCTGCGCAAGCTCTCCTTCTAGCCGGGCCGGGTCTCGCGGGAGTCCTCGCCCGGCCGCCCTCTCAGCCCAGCGCCTTGCGCAGGGCGTCCTTGAGCTCGGCGTCCTCCCAGGGCTTCGGCAGCACGGCGTGGATCTCGGCGGCGGCGATCTGCTCGCGGGAAACCGCCCGGGACCAGCCCGTGATCAGGAGCCGCGCGGCGGTCGGCTGCAGGTGCGCCGCCCGCTCGAGCAGCTCGAGCCCGGTCATCCCCGGCATCTTGTGGTCGCTGAGGATGGCGTCGAAGTCCTGCTCCTGCAGCCGCTCCAGCGCTTCGCGCGGAGTCTGGGCCGTCACCAGCTCGTAGCCCTCCCGTCGCAGGCTCCGACGGAGTGCAGCCAGGATCTGGGCCTCGTCGTCGACGAGCAGGAGTCGCACGGGTCGCGCGTCAGCCACCGTCACTCCTCCTGCGGCCCTTCGAGGGGCAGCCAGACCGTGAACGTCGTCCCCCGGCCGAGCTCGCTGTCCACCTCGATGCGGCCCTGGTGGCGCCGCACGATGCTGTACGAGGTGGCCAGGCCCAGCCCGGTGCCCGCCCCTACCTGCTTGGTGGTGAAGAAGGGGTCGAAGATGCGACCGAGGTCCCGAGGCTGGATGCCCACCCCGGTATCGCGGACCGAGATCGCCACGCCGCCGTCGCGCCGCTCGCTGCGCAGCTCGATCTCCCCGGTTCCACCACCGCCGCCGAGCTTCTCCTCGATGGCCTGGTAGGCGTTCACGAGCAGGTTCATGAAGACCTGCTTGAGCTGTATCGGGTAGCAGCGGACCAGGGGCAGATCGCAGTAGTGCTTCTGAAGCACCACCGAGTGCTTCATCATCGTCCAGGCGATGCTGGCGGTGGAGTCGAGGCATTCGTTCACGTCCGCCTCGATGCACACGTCGCTCCCCTGGTGGGAGAAGTCGCGCAGGTCCTTGACGATGTGGCGGATGCGCTCGGCGCCATCCTGCGACTCGCGAACGGCCTTCGCGAAGTCCGTCTGCACGAAGTCCAGGTCGAGGTCCCGCACCACGGCGGCGAGAGCGTCCGAGGCCGCACGGATCGACTCGAGCCCACTTCCCCCGTCGTCCCCGGTGTTGTGGATCGTCTTCTGCAGCTCCTCCACCCGCTCCCAGGCCTGGCGCAGGTCGTCCAGGTACTCGGTCATCTGGAAGAGATTCGCGTGGATGAAGCCCATCGGGTTGTTGATCTCGTGGGCCACTCCCGCCGCGAGCTGGCCGATGGAGGCCATCTTCTCGGTCTGGAGAACCTGTCGCTGCAGCTGCTTGATCTCGGACAGGTCCTGGAAGATCGCGACGGCGCCCGGCGCGGCCTCCCCGGCGTCGGGCGGGTCGTCGGAATCCGCCACGACGGGTGAGCACGAGAGACCGATGGGGACGACGGTCCCGTCGGCCCGGCGGATCTTCGTCTCGGCGCCCTTGAACCGGGCCCCGTGCCGCAGCGTGCGGCCGATGACGGATTCCCGCGGCGCGTCCTCCGCGAGCCAGTCCCAGACGAGGCGGCCCACCAGCCCTCCCGAGCCCGCCGCCAGGATCTCCTCCGCGGTCTGGTTGGCGGTCAGGATGCGTCCCTCCGGATCCACCACCAGCAGCGCGCTGTTGAGGTTCTGGATGATGTTCTCGTTGTAGCGCTGGAGGTCGCGAATCCGGCGTTCGGCAAGGCCGCGGGCGCGCAGCTTCCGGCGCCGGCGCAGCTGCTCGAGCACGACGATGGGCAGAACCTCGGCGTAGTCCGGTCCCACCCGCACGCAGTCCGCCGCGCCGCTCCGGAACGCCTCCAGCGCCGCACCCTCCCCCGGCTCGTCCGTGACGATCACCACCGGGGTGCCGTCCCTTCCCAGGGCCGCGAGCACGGGGGCGGACGCGGTCGGTCCCACCCGATCGAGCAGCACCGCGTCGATCCCACCGGCGGAGGTGGCGGCCAGGCAGCCGGCCGCGTCGCGGACGATCTCGATCTCGACGTCGCCGCCGATTGCGCTCAGGGCCTCGAGGGTGTCGCGCGGCGCATCGCGGTCCGCCGAGCCATCGGCGCGCGTGAGCACGACGATCCGAACGAGCGAGGGGGAGGTCTCCAAGCGCCGCGCTCCTCATGCGTCGGGATGCGCCGAAGGAACCGGGTCTCGTCGCGAGATCCCGTCGGACGCATCGAGTCTCGCGCGTCACACATGGGGGGGACGCGCGGGACCCTAGCGGATCGACCGGGGCGTTCCAACCCCGCAAGGCGGCGGCACCAGCGGCGGGTGAGGCTCGGACTCCGCGGTGCCGCGGATTCCGAAGCGAGCCAGCTTGCGGTAGAAGGTGCTGCGACCGATGCCGAGACGACGGGCCGCTGCCGTCGCGTCGCCGTCGGCCTCCCGCAGCGCTCGCTCCAGTGCGCAGCGTTCGTAGGCCTCGAGGGAGAGCGGCAGGCGCCGCCGCCGTCCGCCCTGGACGTCCGGCGGGGCGATCCCGGGACACGGGCGGCAGGTCCGCGCACGCAGAGCCGCGGGCCCGTGCGCGAGCGCCAGCGCCGACTCGATGCATGTTCTCCAGCTCGCGCACGTTGCCGGGCCAGTCGCGGCCCGCGAGCTCGCTCCAGCGCCTCCTCGTCGATGCCCTCGACGGCGAGCCGGCCCGGACCGCGTGCTTGGCGAGGAAGTGGTGGACGAGCACCGGAATGTCCGAGACCCGCTCGCGCAGCGGCGGCATCCGCAGGACCACGACGTTCAGGCGGTAGTAGAGGTCCGCCCGGAAGGTTCCGGCCTCGACCATCGCCTCGAGGTCGCGGTTCGTCGCGCACACGATCCGGATGTCCACCGGGATCGCCTGGGTGGCGCCGACCGGCCGCACCTCCCGCTGCTGGAGCGCGCGGAGCAGCTTCGCCTGGACGGCCAGCGGCAGCTCTCCCGACCTCGTCGAGGAAGAGCGTGCCGCCGTGGGCGCGTCCGGAAGAGCCCCTGCGGCACCCACCGCGTCCGTGAAGGCCCCCTTCTCGTGGCCGAACAGCTCGCTCTCGATGATGCGTCTCGGGCAGCGCGCCGCAGTCCACCGGCACGAAGGGGCCGGCGGCCCGGCGGGCTGGTGGCGTGGAGGGCCCGGGCCACCAGCTCCTTGCCGGTACCGCTCTCGCCCTGCGATCAGCACGTGGCTCTCGTTGTGGCAGCAGGCTGCGATCGTGCGCGATACCGAGCGCATGGCCATCGGCGAGCCCGAGCAGCCCGGCCAGGGCGTCGCGGCCCCGCAGCTCCTCCTCCAGCTCGCGATTGCGGCGCAGCAGGCGGCGGCGCTCCAGCGCCTTGCGCACGGTGGTGCGCACCCGATGCATGTCGTCGAAGGGCTTCGCCAGGTAGTCGAAGGCCCCGCGGCGGATGCAGCCGACCGCGCTCTGGATGCTGGCGTGGCCGGTCATCACGATGACCTCCACCTCGGGATGCTCCTGCTTCAGCCGCTCCAGCACGTCGAGCCCGCTGGTCGCGCCCCATGACGAGATCGAGCAGCACCACGTCCAGGTCGGGGTCGGCGAAGGAGTCTCGGCTCGCCTCGGGGTCTCCGGCGAGCACGACGCGCTGCCCATCGGATTCGAGGATCCGGCGCAGCGAGCGCAGCAGGAGCGGCTCGTCGTCCACCACGAGGACCATCCCGGTCCCCCGATCGACGTCGCGGGCCGAACGGTCCTCGCCGACCGGGGGTGCGGACTCGGTCCAGGGAAGCGAGCGGGAGGGATCCATGGCTCCCCTATCGGTCCCGAAATCGGGACCCTTGAGAAGCCGGGCCGACGACCGGCATCGCCGGTGCGAAGAATGCTTGAATGCCGGGAAGCCTGCCTCTACAATGCGCGGCACCCCCCTCCGCTCTGCCGGAGGATTGCGCCCTCCCCATGAAGAGATGAGAAGGTCTCGGGTCCTCGTCGTCGACGACGAGGAGCTTTACCGGCGTGCGCTCGAACGCATCCTGGCCCGCGTCGGTCACGAGGTCCTCACCGCGCGGGATGCGAGCGAGGCCATCGCCGTGGTCGCCTCGGAGCCGCTCGATCTCGTCCTCTGCGACTACAAGATGCCCGGCATCAACGGCCTCGAGCTCATCCGCCAGATCCACGAGCTCGAGCCCGACCTGCCGTGCATCGTGATCACCGGCTACAGCACCCCCGAGAACTCCGTCGAGGCGCTGCGCGCCGGCGCCCACTGGTACCTCGAGAAGCCCTTCGAGCACGAGCAGCCTCGACGTCATCCGCGCGGCTGGTCGACCAGGCCATCGAGCACGGGCGGCTGAAGGCGGAGAACCGCCTGCTGCAGAGCCAGCTCCGCTCCCGGTACAAGTTCGACAGCATCGTCGGCCGGAGCGCCGCCCTGCGCAAGGTGCTGGCATGGTCGAGAAGGTCGCCGAGACCGACAGCACGGTCCTGATCACCGGCGAGAGCGGCACGGGCAAGGAGCTGATCGCCCGCGCGATCCACTACAACAGCCGCCGCGCCGATCGCATGCTCGTCACCGTCAACTGCGGCGCGATCCCCGAGGAGCTGCTCGAGTCCGAGCTCTTCGGCCACGTGAAGGGCGCCTTCACGAACGCCGTCAGCCACCGGCGAGGGCCGCTTCGCCGCTCGCCGACGGCGGAACGATCTTCCTCGACGAGATCGGGGACATGAGCCCGAACCTCCAGGTGAAGCTGCTGCGCGTGCTCCAGGAGCGGACCTTCGAGCCCGTCGGCTCCTCCAAGACCGCCCACGGTCGACGTGCGCGTGATCGCGGCGACGAACCAGAACCTGACCACGCCTGATCGCGCAGAGGCGCTTCCGCGAGGACCTCTACTACCGGCTCAACGTGATGCCCGATCGAGGTTCCGGCCCTGCGAGAGCGCACCGACGACGTGCCGCTGCTGGTCCACCACTTCCTCGACAAGGCCCGTCGAGGAGCGCGCCGGACGGGTCATCGGAATCAGCGACGAGGCGATGCAGCGGCTGCTGGCCCACGACTGGCCCGGCAACGTCCGCGAGCTCGAGAACCTGATGGAGCGCCTGCCGGTGCTCCGCGGCGACGGCGAGATCGGCCTCGAGGACCTGCCCGCGGAGCTGCGCCGCGGATCCGGCCCGCGCCCACGAAGCGCCGCGGGTTCCCGCTTCCGGGATCGACTTCAACCAGGTGGTCGATCGCTTCGAGGCCGACCTGATCCTCCAGGCGCTCGAGCACACCCACTGGAACAAGAACCGGGCCGCGCAGCTGCTCGGCCTGAATCGCACCACCCTGATCGAGAAGATCAAGAAGCGCGGACTCGTCCCGCCGGGCCCGACACCACGTCTGAACGGTCCTCCACGCGAAGCGGTCCTCCACCGCAGGCGCGGGCATCCCCGTACTCCACCCGCCGCGCCGCCAGCCCCCGTCCCCGTGCCCCCTGCCCGGGTCGGTCGCAAGCGGCGACCGACCCGGGTACCGAGCGACGGTTTCGTAACTCCCGGGCGCGCAGTCCCGCCAAAATCCCAACGCTCCTGCGCCAGAGCCGCCGGGCCGCCGCCCGCGGCGGCACCACCGGTCCGCACGGCGTTGCACAGCGCAGCCCCTGTGCGTCGAAATCGAATTCCCTTGCCACTCCAGTTGGTTGCGGCGTCGAGAACGACGCGATTGCGGCTGCTGCGTCTCGAATTCGGGACCCCGGGCGATTCCAGTACCAGCGTTGGCATTCAGCCGTGCAGTCCCACCCGCCCGTCACACGGCGGGTAGGCACAGAGCCGGCCCGTGGAATGCACGAAGCCACTCCCAGGAGAACCCGTCGGATGGAGACGCTGCTCCGCGATGCCAAGGAGAAGTACAACGAGATCCCGCCGACGCTCAAGGAGCAGATCGTCCTCGAGCACACGCCCCTCATCCGCTACATCGTCAACCGCATCGCCGTACGGCTTCCGTCCCACATCGACCTCGACGACCTGCACAACACGGGCGTCATCGGTCTGATGGACGCGATCGAGAAGTACGATCCCGAGAAGAACTGCAAGTTCAAGACCTACGCCGAGTTCCGCATCAAGGGCGCGATCCTCGACCAGCTGCGCTCCCTCGACTGGGTTCCGCGCAGCGTGCGCCAGAAGAGCCGCAAGCTCGAGCGCGCCTACGGCGAGGTGGAGCAGCGTCTCGGCCGACACCGCCACCGAGGACGAGGTGGCCGATTCCCTGGGCCTCCAGATCGACAAGTTCCACGAGCTGCTGAACCAGGTGCGCGGCATCTCGCTGGTGAACCTCGAGGAGATCCGCGGCACGAACTCCGACGGCGACCGCGCCGGCACCTTCGCGGACATCATCGAGGACGTCCACTCCGAGAACCCCTTCGCCTCGCTCAAGCTGCATCGAGACCAAGCACGTGATCTCCGACACGATCGGCACGCTGCCCGAGAAGGAGCGCCTGGTGATCTCGCTCTACTACTACGAAGATCTCAACATGAAGGAGATCGGCAGCATCCTCGGCATCACCGAGTCGCGCGTGTGCCAGATCCACACGAAGGCGGTGCTGCGCCTGCGCTCAAGCTGAAGGGCATGGTCGAGCGCGGTAGTCGCGACGGCGAAGCTCGTGCACCGCTCGCTGACTCTCCAAGCTCGCGGAGCCCGGCCCCGGCTCGAAAGCTGCGGCGCCTTCGGCGTCGCCCGCTCAGCCGTCGAAGCGGACGAGCGACGACGGTCATGTTGTCCTCGCCGCCGCGGTCGTTCGCCATGTCCACCAGCGTGTCGCAGGCCTTCTCGAGCTCGGCATCCTGCGGCGACCAGCTCCAGCGATCTCGCGTCGTCCCGCAGGTGGGTCGTCAGGCCGTCCGAGCACAGCACGAAACGTCGCCGGCCGCCGGCGTCAGCTCCGCCAGGTCCGGCTCGACGGCGGGCGCGCACGCCCAGCGCGCGGGTCAGCACGTGGCGGTGGGGATGCTCGCGGGCGTCGTCCTCGCTGATCTCGCCGCCGCCTCACCAGCTCGCGCCACCAGCGAGTGGTCGTCGGTGAGCTGGCGGATGCGACCCGCGCGGATCAGGTAGGCCCGGCTGTCCCCCACGTGGGCCAGCGCCACGCGCTCGTCCCCGGCCAGGATGGCAACCAGGGTCGTGCCCATGCCCGAGAGCTCGGGCGTTGCGTCCTGGCGGTCTCGTGGATCTCGCGATTCGCGCAGGAGACCGCCTGACGGAGCTTCTCGGCGGGGCTCGCCGTCGCCCCCTGGAGGGCGCGGATCGCCCGCAGCGCGTGCTCGGTAGCGAGCTCGCTCGCCACCTTGCCCGCCCGGTGGCCGCCCATGCCGTCCGCCACCACGTAGAGCCCCAGCTCGGGAGCCGTCGCGAAGCTGTCCTCGTTCGCCTGTCTGCGCAGACCCACGTCCGTACAAGCTGCGGTGGACAGCTTCATCTCCCGGCTCCCCTTTGCACCGCCGACTCGCGTCGGGAGAACGCCCGACGGGAGCTTTCACACCCACATCGGAGCGCCGAAGCTTCACCTTGACAGCCCGCCTCGTCCAGCGCCGGGATCCCCTGGCAAAATCCATTCAATTCCGAGGCGTCAGGCGACGATAGTACGCACGAGGTACGCTGCGAACCATCGCGACCACCCGCAGGCCGGGTCGGGTCGAGGGGGAAGACAATGCCGAAGACCCTGCTGCTGGCGGACGACAGCGTCGTGATCCAGAAGCTGGTGGGCCTGAGCTTCGCCAACGAAGACGTCGAGCTCATCACTACCGACAACGGGGACGACGCCCTCACCCGGGCACGCACCGCGCGTCCGGACCTCGTGCTGGCGGACGTCGTGATGCCGGGCAAGAACGGCTATGAGGTCTGTCAGTCGATCAAGTCCGACCCGGACCTTCGCCACATTCCCGTGCTGCTGCTGACGGGCACGTTCGAGGCCTTCGACGAGAACCGCGCACGCGAGGTCGGCTCCGACGGACACATCACGAAGCCGTTCGAAGCACAGGGTCTGGTAGACCGGGTCACCGACCTGCTCTCCCGGACGCCGGCGGCGCCGCCCGCCGCCGCGCCGGCGCCGCCCCAGCAGCAGGCGCCGCCCCAGCAGGCTCCGCCGCAGCAGGCGCCCCCGCAGCAGGCGCCTCCGCAGCGGGCGCCGCAGACGCCGCCGCCCGCCCACAGCGAGACGTACGACTTCTTCGACGACGAGGTCCAGGAGCTTGCCGCTCCCGAGGAGCCCGCCGCCACGAGCAGCGGCGACCTGGACGACGCCTTCGAGTTCGGCTCGGACCTCGATGCCTTCGCCGGCCAGGAGCCGGGTGAGCCGGCCACCCTCGACACCAACTTCGAGCTCGACGAGGGAGACGGGGCCGAGGACATGACCGTGGCGGTGCTGGAGGAAGAGAGCCGACCGGCGCCGACCCCGCAAGCGCCTCCCGCGCCCGGCGCCACCCAGGTGCACCTGGGCGAGACCGTCGTCGAGCACGAGTTCGCGAGCGCGCCGCCTCGGGTCGAGTCGCTGGACGCCCGACTGGCCGAGCCCGGCGTCGCCCCGGCGCCGCCCCGACCGCCCCCGAGCGAGGAGCGCGCCGAGACGATGCTCGCGGACGATCTGTTCGACGAGCCCGCCCGGATGACGCCCTCGCCGGCTCCGACGCCCCGACCGACGAGCGCGCCGCCGCCGGCTCCGTCCGTCGCGGCCGGACCCACGCCGCCGCCGATCCCGACGGCACCGGCTCCTCCGGTCGCCTCGGCACCCGTGCCTCCGGCCGTCTCGGCACCCGTGCCTCCGCCCGTCTCGGCACCCGTGCCTCCGGCCGTCTCGGCACCCGTGCCTCCGGCCGTCTCGGCACCCGTGCCTCCGGCCGTCTCGGCACCCGTGCCTCCGGCCGTCTCGGCACCCGTGCCTCCGGCCGTCTCGGCACCCGTGCCTCCGGCCGTCTCGGCATCCATTCCTCCGGCCGTCGTGAACTCCGACTCGGGCTTCGAGTTCGAGGACAGCATGCCCGCCGCGCCGCCGGAGGCCCCCCGGGCCGACCTGGGGGCGGACGACAGCACCGACCCGCTGGCCGGAATGGGACCCGAGCCCGACGCCTTCGAGGTGAGCGACCCCACCCTCGACACCGAGCTCGACGCCCCGGCCATCGCCGATGCCGCCGAGTCGACCCACAGCGGTGACTACGACGTCTCGATCTCCGACCTCGGGGACCCGCTCGCTTCGGGCGGTCCCGGGTCGGCGACGACGCCGCCGGCGCCGGCTCGCGCCCCCGTGCCTGCCCCGATCGAGCCCGAGGTGATGGCCACGGACTACGGGATGGCCGCCGGGGGCGGTCCCGACGTGTCACCCGTCCTGCGGCAGCAGATCCACGAGACCCTCGAGAAGGTCGCCTGGGAGGCCTTCGCGGACCTCTCGGACTCGATCGTCCGGCAGGTGCTGCAGCGGGTCGAGTCCGTCGTCTGGGAGATCGTGCCGCAGATGGCGGAGACGCTGATTCAGGAAGAGATCCGCCGCATGAAGGGCGAAGGCTGAGGCCTGCGCGCTCGCGCGGGCCGGTCTCTGGCTCCTTCCATCGGGAGCTCGTGAACGATCCGGGCTAAGCTCCGCGTCCGCGCCCGCACCGGCGGCGCGCAGGAGCCCTGCCCCATGTCCATCCCTGCCTGCCCGCCCCGTTCTGCCTGGCGTCCCCTGGTGGAGTGGGCCCTCGCGGAGGACGTCGGTCCCGGCGACGTCACCTCGGCCCTCTCCATTCCGGCCGACGCCCGGGGGCGCGCGCGGATCGAAGCCCGGGAGGACGTCGTGGTCTGTGGGCTCGACGTGGCCGAGGAGGTGTTCCGGCAGGTCGACGCGGACCTGGTGCTCGAGCGCCGGGTGGCCGAGGGCGATCTCGTCGGCGCGAACGCCCCCCTGCTGCTCGTCTCCGGCCCGGTGCGCTCGATTCTCACCGCCGAGCGAACGGCGCTGAACTTCCTGACGCGACTCTGCGGCATCGCGCAGCAGGCGCGCCGCTTCGTCGAGGCGGTCGCGGGGACCGGCGTCGCGATCGTCGACACCCGCAAGACCCTCCCGGGGTGGCGCGTGCTCGACAAGTACGCGGCGGCGGTCGGCGGCGCCGTCAATCATCGGGTGGGCCTCTTCGACGGCATCCTGCTGAAGGACAACCACATCGCTGCGGCCGGAGGCGTCACGACGGCCGTCAAGTCCGCCATCGCCGGAGCCCCGGCCGGTCTGCGCGTGCAGGTCGAGGTGCAGTCCCCCGAAGAGGCCGAAGAGGCGATCGCCGCGGGCGCGAGCTTCCTGCTGCTGGACAACTGCCCGCCGGCGGTGTGCCGGCGCATCGCCCAGGAGGCGCCCCAGGGCGTGCTGCTCGAGGCGTCCGGTGGAATCGGCCTGCACAACGTGCGCGAGCACGCCACCTCCGGCGTCCATCGCATCTCGGTGGGCGCCCTCACCCACTCGGCCCCCGCCGCGGACCTCGCGCTCGAGATGATCCAGGAGCCCCTGCGATGAACGAGGGAGCGGCTCGCGTGCTCGAGGCCCTTCGGCTCGCGCGGGGCAAGCAGCGCTCCGGCGAGTCCCTCTCCGAGGATCTCGGCGTTTCCCGCGCCGCCGTCTGGAAGCACGTCGAGCTGCTGCGCCAGCGGGGCTACGAGATCGCCGGGGCGCCGGGCGGCGGCTACGAGCTCGTCGGGGTCCCGGACCGGCTCTATCCCGAGGAGATCCAGGCAGGCCTCGACACCCGCTGGCTCGCCCGCGAGATCCTCTACTTCGAGGAGCTCGACTCGACGAATCGGGTGGCCTTCGAGCTGGCCCGCGACGGCGCCGGCCAGGGCACGACCGTCATCGCCGAGCACCAGACGGCGGGCCGGGGGCGCCTCGGACGCATCGTTCTTCTCGCCTCCCGGACGCAACCTGTACACGTCGATCGTGCTGCGCCCCGATCTCACCATCGGCGAGGCGCCCACGCTCATCCTCGCCGCAGCGATCGGCGTGGCCGAGGCCGTGGTGGCGGGACTGGCGGACCCGGGACGGGTCGAGATCAAGTGGCCCAACGACGTGCTGATCGACGGGCTCAAGACCTCGGGCATCCTGATGGAGATGAACGCCGAGGCGACCCGGGTCGGCTTCGCGATCCTGGGGATCGGCGTGAACCTCAACGTCGAGAGGAACGAGCTGCCGGACGAGTTCCGCTCCCGGGCCACCAGCCTGGCGGCCGCCTCCGGCGCGCACGTCGACCGGATCGCCTTCACCCGACGCCTGTACGGCTTCCTGGAGGAGCTGTTCGAGCTGCACGCCGAGAAGGGCTTCGACGGCCTTCGCGGCCGCTTCGACGCGTGGTTCCGTATGCGCGGCCGCCGGATCGAGGTGCACGGCATGCACGGCGAGACGCTGCGGGGAACCGCGATGGGCATCGCACACGACGGCGCCCTCGAGCTGGAGCACGACGACGGCCGGGTGGAGCGCGTCATCGCCGGCGACGTGACCCTGTCCGAGCCCCCGACCGGAGCCGCCGGATGACCGTCCTGCTCGTCATCGACATCGGAAACACGAACGTCTCCCTCGGCGTATTCGACTACGCGAAGCAGACGCCGGGCAAGGAGGACCCGATCCATCACTGGCGGCTCAGCACCCATCGCGAGCACACCTCCGACGAGCTCGCCATCTCCCTGCGCGCCCTCTTCGCCCAGGAGGGGCGGGACGCCTCGGAGGTCACGGACGTGATCATCTCGAGCGTGGTGCCTCCTCTGCTTCCGATCTGGGAGCGCGTCATCTCCAAGCTCTTCGACCGAGAGCCCCACGTCGTCGGCCCCGGCATGCGCACGGGAATGCCCGTCCGCTACGAGAACCCGCACGAGGTGGGCGCCGACCGCATCGTCAACTCGGTGGCCGCCTACGAGATGTTCGGCGGACCGGTGATCGCGGTGGACTTCGGCACGGCGACCACCTTCGACTGCGTGTCCGGCAAGGGCGAGTACATGGGCGGCTGCATCTTCCCGGGCATCCACATCTCGATGGAGGCGCTCTTCGAGCGCACCTCGAAGCTGCATCGTGTGGAGATCGCCCGCCCCAGGCAGGTCATCGGCAAGACCACCACCGGGGCCCTCCAGTCGGGCCTGCTCTACGGCTACGCGGGCCTGGTCGACTCGATGGTGGAGCGCATCCGACGGCGAGCTCGACGAGCAGCCCGCCCGGGTGATCGCCACGGGCGGCCTGGCGGGGCGCATCGCCCGGGAGACCAGCACGATCGAAGAGGTGGTCCCGTTCCTGACCCTCGAAGGGCTGCGGATCCTGTTCGAGAAGAACCGCTGAAGGCTCTTCTCCTGGGCTGAGGGCTCTTCTCCTGGGCTGAGGGCTCCTTCTCCTGGGCTGAGGGCTCTTCTCCTGGGCTGAGGGCTCTTCTCCTGGGCTGAGGGCTCTTCTCCTGGGCTGAGGGCTCTTCTCCTGGGCTGAAGGCTCTTCTCCTGGGCTGAAGGCTCCTAGGAAGGCCCGGCCGGAAAGTGCGACCTGCATTCGAGCGCCCCGCGGCGCCCCGGCTGCGTTCCGCTCCCGTCGCCGTAGCTTCGGCTACGCCTCGGTCGCGCGCCTTGCCAGGACGCCGCGGATGACGCTCTCGGTGCCGCGGTACACTTTCCGGCCGGGCCTCTAGCGCGGCTCCGTCACCACCACCACCACGACCCCGTGCTTCGGGACGCTGACGGGAACGTCGCGTACGATCGCGAGGGAGGGTCCGCTCACTCGCACCTTCACGACGTGGTCGCCGGGCTCGACGACCCTGCGCGAGACGAGCACGTAGTCGGCGAGCATCGTCCACGAACGCGTGTCGGGCTTGTCGAGGCCCACGAGGGCGCCCTCGGTGGCGAGTGCCGCCAGCAAGCCGACGACCTGCCCCACGCCGCCCCCCGCCTGTCGACCGGCATAACGAGCCGCCTCGGCCGCCCCGGCCCGGGCGATCATTCGCGTCAACGCGGCTGCGATGATCCGGGGCTTGATCAGCTCGTACTCCCTACGGATGTCCGCACCCAGGCTCGAGAGTCGGTCGACGGGCGCCACGTTTCCGTCGATCTGCACCTGCCCGTCGCGCGCGAGGCTTCCCGAGTCCTTGAGGTCGGGATAGACGACCACCTTGAAGACGCTGCGCGCCAGCACCTCCGGGTTGCCCGTGATGTAGGTTCCGGCGACGCCGATGGCGGCACCGATGGGCATGCGTTCCGGCACCTTGTAGGGCACGCGCCCGAGGGAGAGCACCGTGACGATCTCGCTCGGCACCCCGGCCTGCGGGCCCGAAGGCGCCTCCGCGAGCAGCTCCCGGATGCGGGGCCCGCGGTAGGGGTTCGCGCGGGCGAGACGCGAAACGGGCTCGGCCAGGGTCGGCAGGACGCCCCCTTCCATGGCCTCCTCGTAGTAGCGAAGCGCCCGGTCTCCCTCGCCCAGGCGCTCGAACGCCAGCCCGGCGAGGTACGCACCGAAGGAAGCGTGTCGGTCGAGTCCGACCGAGGCGAGGTAGTCGCGCATCACCGTGAAGCGTCGCGCCTCGACGGCTGCCCCGGCGAAGTCGCCGATCGCCAGGTAGTTGAGCATGTTGACCGCGTTCAGGGCGAGCCGCTCGGTGGGCGGGGTCTCGTAGTCCTGGGCGCTGTCGCTGAAGACGTACTTCCCGATCTGCCCTGCCGTGTCGGTCTTGTAGTCGAGCAGCTCCAGCTCGGTCTCGCCGGCGCTCAGGTCGCGAACGCTGCCCTCGAAGTTGCCGACGGCCTGCTGCAGCGAGCCACGCTCGAGCACGGCCAGCGGGCGGTCGGGTCCCCAGTGGTCCGGCAGCTCGTCCGGCGAGTCGACGCCGAGCACGTCGTCGACTTCGTCGATGGCGCCCGGGAAGTCGCCCCGGGAGAGGCGCTGGGTCGCCGACTCGAT
This sequence comes from uncultured delta proteobacterium, assembly GCA_963822965.1. Lineage (GTDB taxonomy): Bacteria > Myxococcota_A > UBA9160 > UBA9160 > UBA4427 > JAJDAN01. The sequence continues at coordinate 373,963 of CAWGJT010000010.1, read as the reverse complement.
GCGTTCCGAGTAGGTGGCGCAGCCGAGGGCGCTGACGAGCCAGCCGGCGACCGCCGCGGCGGCCAGCGCGCGAGCGACCGTGCGTGGGCGCCGGTCCGGCGCCGGATGCGCGCTCCTCCGCCGTTCGAGAAGGACCATCCCGGCGCGCCGGCTACTTCTTGATGGCCTTGGAGCGAGTCACCTCGTTCTGGAACTCGATGATGCCGGTCTCGATCTGGATCACCTGGAGGAAGAGGCTGTACTGGACACGCCGGATGTTGTTGAGCTTCTCGTCCACGGAGCTGATCTTCCCGGTGAAGAAGTACTGGACCCCGAGCTGGCGCCCCATGCGCTGCGCCGAGGCGGGATCGTAGGCGGCGCCCTGCTGCATCCCGATCTCCCGGATGAGGGCCTCCTGGCGCGCCCGATCGACGACCCGCACGTCGCCGGTGTTCACCAGGGAGGTCTCGATCGACGAGAGCAGGGTCGCCATCTGGTCGTCGATGTGCTGGGACGTCTCGTTGACGATGGGCCAGATCGCCACGAGCGGCGGGGTCGCAGCCTTCTGCACGGTGGTGGTCCAGAAGCGCGACGCCTGGAGCCGCTCCAGGTAGTCGGCCACGAGATAGTTGATGTCCTCCCGATCGAGCTTGACGCTCAGCGCCGGCCGATCGAGATCCGGGTTCTCGGTCCCTTCGCCTCCGCGCATGGCCTGGGGCGCGCACGCGAGCAGGAGCGGAACGGCGAGGACGGCCAACAAGGGCAGGACGCCCGACAACGGAAGGGCCGTCCGGCGGCCGTCGATCGAGGGGCGGGTCATCCGAAGAGTCCTCCAATGGCGGCGAACGGCAGCAGCACGATGTCGAGGGGGATCGTCAGCACGAGCAGCGGCGCCTTGGCGGCGGGGTGCATGGTCGAGCCCGTCACGCCCCGGGTCATGCCGAAGAGATAGGAGCTGTTGTACCAGGGCTTGGGCTGGGGCTCCCGGGGCTGATAGCGGGGCTCCAGCTTGCCGTGCTCCTCCGGCGCCGGCTCCTCGGACGCGGGCTGCGAGGCGGTCGCCTCGGATCCGCTGCTGCGGGCGGCCTCGCTCACGCAGCCCGGCGTGGCCGCCAGGAGCAGGAGGCCGAGGGCCGCCCCGGCTCCCAGGACGGCCGCGGACCGACCGATCCGGTGGCATGATCGAAGCCCCATTTCCCCTCCTTCCAGCGCCGTGCTCCCGGCGCAAGAGATGCGATGGGCGCACATCCTAGCCCGGACGGGAGCCGATCAAGTTCCCCGCGGAGGCGGCCGACTCAAGAGGGTGACGACTGCCGCGAGGCCGCCGCCTGCGCCCAATTGCGAGGGGAATTCACAACATTGGCCGCTCCCGGAAAGATCCGCCTCAGCCTGTCACCCCAGGCGGAGAAGTACGTGCGCCGCGACGCCCCGGTGGAGGCGCGTCGCATGGCGGCCCGCGGCGCCCTGCCCCTGGAGCCGGTCGAGCTCGCCACGGTGCTGTTCGCGCTGCTGCACGACCCCGACACGGAGGTCAAGAGCCGGGCCGCAGACAGCCTCGCCGAGCTTCCCGAGCAGGTGGCCTTCTCGGTGCTCACGGGGCCCAGCCACCCGGCCGTGCTCTCGCACCTCGCCCGGGTGCACCGCGAGAGCGAGGCGCACTGCGAGCGCATCGCCCTGAACTCCGCCACCGACGACCCGACCATCGCCTTTCTCGCGACCCTGCCCCTGCGCCGGGTGATCGACATCATCAGCAACAACCAGGAGCGCCTGATCCGATCGGACGAGATCGTCGAGGCCCTCGGCGCGAATCCCCTCACGGGCCGGGCCGTGATCGAACGCATCCTCACCTTCCTCGGGGTCGACGAGGAGGACGAGGGCGACGACCTGAACGATGCGGCCGACGTCAGTAGCGACGCCGCGGAGGCGGCCATCCTCGCCCTGCTCGGAGAGGGCATGGGGGACGTGGCGCGCTACCTGGCGAGCGAGGAGGAGCTCGAGGACGAAGACATCCAGAACAACCTCTTCGCCGCCATCCAGAAGATGAGCGTGATGCAGAAGATCAAGCTGGCCCGGGTGGGCGGCAAGGAAGCCCGCACCCTGCTCATCCGGGACCGCAACAAGATCGTCTCCTCCTCGGTGGTCCAGAGCCCGAAGATCACCGACACCGAGATCGCGTCCATCGCGAAGTCGCGCAACGTCTCGGACGAGATCCTCCGAATGATCGCGCGCAACCGCGAATGGACGAAGAGCTACCAGGTGAAGTCGGCGCTGGCGACGAATCCCAAGTGCCCGCAGGCCGAAGCCATCAAGTTCCTCAACTATTTGCAGGAGCGTGAGCTGCGGAGCATCATGAAGAGCAAGGACGTGCCCTCGGCCATTTCGTCCCACGCCCGACGGCTCCTGTCCAAGAAGGGCAAGATCTAGGCGACCCGGAGAAGCAGCTTGGCTCATCTGACACCGGACGGAACGCAGGTCAACGCACGCATCGTCTTCTGGGGGATCGAAGGCGCCGGCGTCTCGACGAACCTCCGCGTAATCCACCAGAAGCTGCGCGCCGACCATCGGGGCGAGCTGCAGAGCGTCCCGACCCGGCTCGACCCGACGACGACCTACGAGCTGCTGCCCATCGAGCTGGGGCAGGTCAACGGCCTGCGCACGCGACTGCAGGTGGTCGCGGTGCCGGGCGCCCCGGAGCACGCTCCCACGCGCAAGCAGCTCCTCGATCACATCGACGGCCTGGTGTTCGTGGTCGACTCCCGTCCCGCCCAGGCGGAGGCAAACGTGGCCTCCCTGCGCGAGCTGCGGGAGTCCCTGGCCGCCTACGGGCGCTCCCTGGAGGAGCTGCCCGTCGTCGTGCAGTACAACAAGCGCGACCAGACGGATCCCTACGCGATCGAGGAGCTGCACCGCAAGCTGGCGCTGCCGGGTGCCGCCGTCTTCGAAGCGGTGGCCAGCGGCGGCCAGGGTGTGCTCCAGACGCTCACGACGATCTCCAAGCGGGTGATCCGCGTGCTGCGCGAGTCCGACCTCGGCCCGGCGCCCGAGCCCGCCCCGGAAGCGCGTCCGGTCCGTCCGCGCCCCGCTCCCGCCGCGCAGAAGCCCCCGGCGGCGGCCGCGCCCGCGCGCCCCGCCGCCCGGAAGCCGACCGCGGCACCGCCGCCGGCCGCCCCTCGCGGGTCCGCGCCCCTGTCGCCCGACGTCGACCTGATGGAGCGCGCGATCCTCGCCGACGGGGAAGGCGACCTGGCGGATGTCGCCGAGGCGACGCTCGAGGCGCAGCAGGCCCTCGACCGCCCCTGGGACGGCATGCCCCGGGAGCTCAAGAGCTCCGCGGGCGCCCGCATCGGTGCGGATTTCGAGATCGTCTCCGTCGGAAGCGCGACCGTCGCCTCGCCCCGCTCGATCCAGGTGCCGCTGGTGCTCGGGAATCCCGAGGGCGAGACGGTCACCCTGCGCCTCACCCTCGCCCTCGAGCCCCTCCTCGACGACGGAGCAGAGTGATGCCCAGGCGGGTCGGCATCTTCGGAACCTCCGAGGAGAGCCTCCAGCTGCTGCGGCTGCTGGTCCTGAACCCCCAGCTCGAGATCACGGCCGTCTGGGACGAGAACCCGGACGCGGCACGCGCCCGGGCCCGCCAGGCGGCGCCGGAGATCCTCCCGGTGCTCGAGTCGCTGCTCACCACCGACCTCGACGCCTTCGTCGGCGCGGGCAACCTGCACGCGGTGATCGAGGGCGGGGCGTCACCGTCCTTCGCCGCCCGCTTCCCCCAGGCCGCGGAGCGCGGCGTGCAGATCCTGACCCCCCTCACCGCCCGGCTGCTGTGGGCCTACGAGACCGCGACCCGGGACCGCAAGAACGAGCTGCTGACCGCTCTGTCCGAGGTGGTGGAATCGGTCGAGCTCACGATCGATTCCAACGAGCTCTTCACCCGCATGCTCGAGATCGCCGTCGGCGTGACCGGGGCGGAGGGAGGCTCGCTGATGCTCCTCGATCCGGTCCGGCGCGAGCTCGACATCCGGGTCGCCATCGGCGTCGAGCGCGAGCTCTGGCCGAAGATCCGGGTGCCGCTCGGCGAGGGCATCGCGGGCCGCGTGGCGCGCGACGCGCGCTCCCTGCTGGTCAACGGAAAGGCCGACCGGCGCGCGTTCCAGATCGTGCGCGAGCGCATGGACGTCGAGTCGGCGCTCTGCGTGCCCCTGGTCGCGAACGGCGGGGTGCTGGGCGTGCTCAACCTGCACAGCAGTCGTCGCGACGCCTTCACCCAGGACGACCTCCACTTCATGGAGCGGGTGGCCCGTCTCGACGCGCAGATCATCGCGCGCGCGGAGGAGCACGAGAACCTGCGCAACCAGGCCGCCCGCTACGACACCGTCCGCGCGGTCCACGAGATCCTCGGCAGCCCGAACCCGCTGCTCGAGCGGCTGCGCGCGCTCTGTCTCTTCGCCGCCCAGCGGGTCGGCGACGGCATCGCCACGGTGTACCTCGCGAGCAACGGCGAAGCGGACCTGCGTCTCGCCGCCACCTCGCTCGAAGGCGGCGGCTTCGGCGGCGAGTACCGCGTCGTCGAGGGCCAGGGCATCGACGGGCAGGTGGCCCGCAGCCGCCGACCGTCCCTGCTGCGCGCCGACGATGGCAGCATCGCCTACGTGTCGCTGCCCCTGCTCTCGGGCGAGCGCCTGGTGGGCGTCCTGTCCATCCAGAGCGGATCCCGCCCGCCCCGGGGCCGCGGTGCCGAGGAGACCCTGCAGGAGCTCGCCGCGGCGGTGGCGGACGGCGTGGCCCAGGCCGAGCGCGAGGCGCGCATGGCGGTCCGCGCGAACCGCGTGAACGCCATCAACGAGACCGGCATCCGCATGATCTCGAGTCAGGAGCTGAACGAGGTGGTGCGTCTCGCCACGTCTTCGGTGGCCATGATCCTCGAGGCCGACCACGCCATCCTCCGCCTGCAGGACGAGGAGACCCGTCGCTTCGTGATCCGCTCGTACTTCGGCGGGGCGGACGGCCACGTGCAGGAGCGGCTCTTCAAGCTCGACAAGCAGGCCTGCGTCGAGACCATCCGGCGGCGGACGCCCATCCGCGTGGCCGATCTCGCCGACCATCCGAGCTTCTCCGATTTCCGCAGCGAGTTCCGTTCGCTGCTCTCCGCACCGCTGAAGCGCGCGGGCCGCGTGGTGGGCACGCTCTCGGTCTACGACAAGGTCGCGACGGACCGCTTCTACGCGAGCGCCTTCGACGACGACGATCTGCAGATCTTCGTGAAGTTCCTCACCTACGTGGAGCGAGCCCTGGACAGCGCCCTGCTCCATTCGCACACGCGCCTGCACCGCAACTTCGACGAGGAGACGGGACTGCCGAACGCGACCTATCTGGCCAAGCGGATCCACGAGGAGATCGCTCGGGCCTCCGGGCGCGAGGGAACCCTGGCGGTGGCCGTGTGTCGCATCGAGAACCTGGACGAGATCGCCGCGCGCGCCAATCCGCCCCTTGCCCACCGGGTCACCCTGCGCACCGCCGACGCGCTGCGGGCCCACCTGCGCGACTTCGACGTCCTCGGGCGCACGGCCCCCGGCGAGTTCACCGTGCTGCTGCCCGAGCCCGGACCGGGCGCCGGCGAACGCGTCTTCGAGCTGGCGCGGGCCGTGGCCGACGAGATCTCCAAGGAAGAGACGCTGAACGACCCCGTTCGCGTGGGCCTCGCCTTCGGCTACGCGATCCATCCCAGCGACGGCCGCGACCGGGAAGCCCTGATCGCCCAGGCCTCCGAGCCCCGCATCCGCATGGTCTGAGGGGCGACTCCCGGGGGCCGCCGGGGCCGCGCCTGGCAGGCCGAGACCCGGGATGGATCGGCTCGCGCGCCAGGGGAGCCCAGGTGAACGACGCTCTTGGAACTGACACCTAGGGAAACACGCCCCGGGTGCGCTTGGCCTCGGCGATCCGGCGGATGCCCAGGTGCAGGGCGGCGCTGCGCATGTCCACGCCCGCCGCCGCGGCATTGTCCCGGACGCGGGTATAGGCCTGCTGCATCAGGGCGATCAGCTTCACGTTCACCTCTTCCTCGCTCCAGAAGAGCTGCTGCGAGCTCTGGATCCACTCGAAGTAGGAGACCGTCACGCCGCCCGCGTTGGCCAGGATGTCGGGCACGACCAGCACGCCGCGCTCCCAGAGGATGGCGTCGGCCTCCAGATTCGTGGGTCCGTTGGCGGCTTCGACCAGGAGGCGGCAGCGCAGCCGGTCGGCGTTCGACTCCGTGATCTGGTTCTCGATGGCGGCGGGCACCAGGACGTCGCACGAGAGCTCGAGGAGCTCGGCGTTGCCCACGGGCTCCGAGCCCGGGAAGCCCTCCACGTCGCCATGCTCGTCGACGTGGGCGACCAGCGCCGGAATGTCGAGCCCGCGGTCGGCGTACACGCCGCCCTTCACGTCCGAGACGCCGACGACCCGACAGCCCAGCTCGTGCGCGATGGACGCGGCCGAGCGACCCACGTTGCCGAAGCCCTGGACGACCACCCGGGGCTCGTGCAGGGAGAGCTGGTGGCAGGCCTCCAGCATGCACGTGACGACACCGCGGCCGGTCGCCTCCCGGCGCCCCAGGCTGCCGCCGATCTCGACGGGCTTGCCCGTCACCACCCCCGGCACGGCATGGCCCTTCTGCTGGGAATAGGTGTCCATCATCCAGGCCATCACCAGCTCGTCGGTCCCGAGGTCGGGGGCCGGGATGTCGCGGTCGGGACCGATCACGTCGATGATCTCGGAGGTGAAGCGACGCGTGATCCGCTGCAGCTCGCTGCGCGAGAGCTCCCGGGGATTGATGCGAAGTCCGCCCTTCGCGCCGCCGAAGGGCAGCCCCATGATCGAGCACTTCCACGACATCCACATGGAGAGCGCCGTCACCTCCCCGAGGTCGACACCCAGGTCGTAGCGGATTCCGCCCTTGGTCGGCCCCATGGTGAGGAGGTGCTGGACGCGGTAGCCGAAGACCGTCTCGACCCGGTCGTAGTCGTCGCGCCGAAACGGAAACGAGACCACGTGGGCGCGTTGCGGCGTGCGCAGGCGCTGCCAGATGTTCTCGTCGAGACCGATCTGCCGGGCGGCGCCGTCGAGCTGGCCGACGGCCAGCCGGTACATCGGGGTATCCCACTCGAGCCCGTGCGGCTCCGTCATCGCGGCCTCCTGCAATCGCGCGTCACGCGCGCTCCCCGACGACGGGCGAGGATCCCGAACCACTCGCGGCGTCAGCGGGAGAGCTGGCTCGCCAGGGACCTCCCGGGAATGTCCAGGGACTCGGCGACGCCCTCGCAGACGATCTCGCCTCGCCACACGTTCGCTCCCTGGGCGAGAGCCGGGTCCGACTGCACGGCCTGCGCGACGCCGCGACCGGCGATCTCCTGGACGTACGGAAGGGTGGTGTTCGTGAGCGCGAAGGTGGACGTGCGCGGAACGGCGCCGGGCATGTTCGCCACGCCGTAGTGGATCACACCGTCCACCTCGTAGGTGGGGTTCGAGTGCGTGGTCGCGTGGATCGTCTCGACGCAGCCACCCTGGTCGACCGCCACGTCCACGATCACGGAGCCCGCCTCCATGCGGGAGACGAGATCCCGGGAGACGAGCGTCGGAGGGCGCCGGCCGTGCACGTAGACGGCGCCGATCACCAGGTCGCTCTCGATCACCGAGCGCTCGATGTTCGCCGCGTTCGAGTAGAGGGTGTTGAGCTCGCCGTGGAACAGATCGTAGACGTAGGTGAGCCGCGGGAGGTTCGTGTCGAGCAGGTCGACCTCTGCACCCAGGGCGTGGGCGGTGCGCAGGGCGTTGATGCCGACGGTCCCCGCGCCCAGGATCGTCACTCGGCCGCGCGCCACGCCGGGAACGCCGCCGAGCAGCAGGCCCTTTCCGCCGTTCTCCTTCTGCAGCAGCGTGGCCCCCACCTGGGCGGCCAGCCGGCCCGCCACCTCGCTCATGGGCGCCAGCACGGGGAACGAGCCGTCGGCGTTCTGCATCGTCTCGTAGGCGATGGCGATGATGTCGGCGGCCCGCAGGGCCTCGGTGAGCGCAGGCGCCGCCGCGAGATGCAGATACGTGAAGAGCACCTGCCCGGGACGGAGGAATCGCACCTCCCGGTCGTTGGGCTCCTTCACCTTGACGATCAGCTCCGGATCCGACCAGGCGTCCTCGGCCGAGACGATCCGCGCCCCCGCCTCGCGATAGGCGTCGTTCGAGAAGCCGCTGCCGAGACCGGCGTCCTCCTCGACGCAGACCTCGTGGCCCTCACGGGCCAGCATCCGGACGCCGTCGGGGACGACGCCCACCCGGAACTCCCGGTCCTTGGTCTCCTTCGGGACGCCGATTCTCATGGCACTAGCCGTGATAGGCTTCGATGAGGATGTCCGCAATCTCCGGCCGCATGATCCGGAGATCCGGCCGCTCGCCCGCCTGCAGCTGCTCGCGCACCTTCGTGCCGGAGATCGAGAAGGGCTTCTCGCCGGGATGGCGCTCGGTGAGGTCCACCCGGCCGAGGTTCTCGTAGAACGCGGCGAATCCGATCTTGCAGGGCTGGATCCGCAGATCGCCGGGCAGGCGATCGAAGATCTCGTGGGCGTCGAAGTCCCCCCAGATGGCGGTGCCGTCCTCGTAGGGCGCGTCGGCGTGCTTGCGGCCGATCACGATGTCGCTGAAGCCGTAGTTCTGGCGATAGATGCCGTGCATCACCGCCTCCTTGGGGCCGCCGTAGAACATCTTGATGTCGAGGCCGATGAGCTCGAAGACCTCCGACAGGTCGTAGCCCACGCGCTGCCAGAGGGCCTCGTCCTTGTCGCCCTGGCCGAGCAGCTTCGCGTCGTGCAGCTTGCGATAGCAGCGCATGCGCATGGCCGCCGGCACGTCGTCGCCCTTGAGCTCGCCCACCAGGGGATTGAGCACGACGCCGGTGAAGTGGCCCTGGCCGGTGAGCACCTCGGCTCCCGCCACGAGCGCGTACTCGTGGGCGCGATGCAGGGGGTTGCGCGTCTGGAACGCCAGGGCGCGCTCCCACTTCCGCTCGCGGATGAAGGCCCGGGTCATGCGCGGCGAGAGCATGTACTGGCCGTACTCGGGGTTCACACGCTGCGGCAGGACCCGGATCGAACCGCCCAGGAGCTGGGTGCGGGCATCGTTCTCGACCATCCGGCCGCCCGGGTGGTCCATCCGATCCGTGCCGTACACCGCCTTCACGTAGCGCGGCTTGTCCCAGTCGAAGATCTCGACGTCGTCGACGATGGCGACGAGCTCGCCGTCTTCGCTCACGACGGCCGCCGAGTCGCCGGTCGAGAGGGCCTTCGACTCGGCGTCCGTGACGGGCAGGGAGAGGGGAATCGTCCAGGCGTATCGCTCGCCCTGGCTCAGGACGACCGATTCGTCGAGGACACGGTCGTAGACCTCCTGCTTCATCGGCCCCTCCAGGGGCGAGAGCGCGCCGTCGGCCAGGCGATGCACGGTGGACAGGTCCGCAGCGGTGACCTGGATCCGGGCCATGCCCGCGGCCTCCTGCTGGAACGCGTTGCGCCGCGACACGGGCACGACGCGGTCCACCGGCTCGTCGAGCCCCCCGTGGACCGGGACGAGATCACTTCGACTGGACATGCTGCTTCTCCCTGAACGAGGCCTACCAGACCGGGGCGAACACGGCGCCGGCGTCCAGCAGGATGCGATCACCGCTGCCGTCGATGCGCCGTACGAACAATCGATCGAGCCCGCCGGTCTCGCCGACATAGGCGACGAACCGCCCGTCCGGTGAGACGGCGGGCAGGGTCTCGTCGCGAATTCCCGAGGTGACGGGTGATCGGGCCGACCCGTCCGGCCGCATCCGTCGGAGCCGCCAGCCGTCTCGGGTGGGCGCACTGTACACGATCCAATCGCCGGTGGGCGAGAACGAGGGCTCGCGCCCGGGCCCCAGGTCCCGCTCCTCGCCGGTCTCCAGATCGAGGGAGACGAGCTCCGAGGCGCGCTCGGGACGATCGGAGCCCACCGCCCTACGGCGCACGTAGAGCAGCGTCCGGCCGTCCGGGGAGAGCCGGATGGACTCGGCGTGCCGGTCCTCGAAGACCAGCCTCGGAGCCCCTCCCTCCGGGTTCGTCACGTAGACCCGCTCGTACTGCCGGCTCCCCTCGGTCGCGATCGCCATCAGGGCGATCTGGCGGCCGCGGCCGTAGGAGGCGTACAGGAAGGGCTCCCTGCCGAAGGAGACCTGTCTCACCTCCTGGCTCGAGCGGGTGTACTCGAACACCTGGATCGCGCCGCGATGGTTGCTCAGAAAGAGGAGCCGGTCGTGGTCGTCGGACCAGCCGAGAGGCACCGCGCCCGGCGGCACCTGGGGAACGGTGCGCACCTCGGCGGTGCGGGGATCCACGAACGAGAGCCGGCCCGGATACCGGGCCAGGCTGCCCCGCTCCTGGTGCGCGCCGAGCAGCCGGCCGATGTCCTCCACCTCGGCGACGCCGACCTTCTGAGCGCGCTCCTGCTGCTGCTGGAGCACCTCGGCCCGGCGTCGTGCGTCCTCGGGCTCCCAGTACGTGACGGCGATGGGGTCCGCCGGCAGCTCGCTCAGGCCGAGCCCCATCACCCCCGCGCAGCCCGAGTGCAGCAGGCCCGCCAGCATCAGCAGCCCGGCAATCGCGCTCGCCTGCCGCATCCTCATGCCTCGGCCTCCAGCGGGCGGCCGCGAAAGAGTCCCCGGGTGTCGCGCTCGAAGATGCCCACGCCGAGGACGCGATCGACGGCGTTGGCGCCCACGGCCACCACGATCTGCGCAGCGCGGGGAAACGGGAACAGCTCGTGGTCGGCGAAGTCCTGGTCCATCTGCGACAGGTAGACGCCCGCGGCCACGTGCGAGTGATAGACGGCGGTGACCGTCTCGCCCTGGCTCTCCGCGTCCTTCAGCGCCCGGAGATAGTCCACCTCGCTCATGTAGTAGGCCTCGCGGCCGTCGCGCGGATAGCTGGCGGGGTCGTTCTGGTGCTGCAGCGTCATGGTGTTGCGGCAGCGATGCACGCGCCGGAAGCGATCCTCGGGCACGCCGGTCACCAGGCCGCAGCACTCCTCCGGGCGCGTCTCGAGGGCGTGGGCGCACAGCTCGTTGAGCAGCCTTCCCGGCATCGAGAGCGGACGAGCCTGCGTGTCGACGGAAATCGGGTCTCGCATCTCAGATCTGATACGTCAGGGCCTCGGGGTGCGCTCGCCGCACGGCGGTCTGGGCGGCCCGGCGGCAGACCTGCTCGAGAGTGGCCTCGGACAGCACCCGCGAGAAGCCGGCCGCCAGCTCGGTCCACAGGAAGTCGGGACGGTAGTCCCGCCCGGCCGCCGGTTCCTTCCCCCAGCCCTCGGGCTCGGCCAGGGGTCCTTCGACCGCCTCGACCACCTCCTGCAAGGTGATCTTCGACGGAGGCCGCGCCAGGGTGTAGCCGCCGCCCGGCCCGCGCTTGCCGACGATGAGGTCGGCCTTGCGCAGACGCTGGAAGATCTGCTCGAGGTAGCGCGTGGGGATGCCCTGTCGCTCGCCGATCACGCGCACCTGCACGAGCTCGCCCTGACCGTTGTAGGCCAGGTCGAAGATCCCGCAGATGGCGTAGTGGACCTGGAGCGAAAGCCGCATGATGGGGTCAAGAATGCGCGACGGCGCCGGGCTCCGCCAGCGTCCGGGGGCCCCGGCTCGCGGCCGCCCGCGGGCCTGGTAGATTGGCCCGCCCATGAGCCCCCTCGACCGAACGCTCCGCAACACGCACCGGACCGTCCTCGCCATGATCGCGGCGTGCGCCGTGCTGAGCGCGATCCAGCCGAGCCCGGACGAAGAGCCGCCGCCCGACCCCACGACCACCACCCTGGCCGTGGTCCTGGCCGTCGGAAGCATCGTCTGTCGTCGCGCCTCCACCTCGCCGGTGATCTCCACCGGGACGCGGGTCACCCTGGTGGCGTGCGCCTGGGCGTCCGCGTTCGGGATCGCGCTGCTCGGGGCCTTCGTGGCCCTCGAGCAGGGCCGCACCCAGACCGGCATCGTCTTCGCCCTTGCCGCGGGCATCTTCTGCCTGCGGCCTCCGCCGCCGGTCGAGCCGGCCGAGTAGATCCCCTCGTGCTGCTGCGCATCGACGATCTCTGCAAGCGCATCGGCGGCCGCACCCTGTTCGAAGGCGTGTCGCTGCACGTGCAGGCCGGGGACCGCATCGGGCTGGTGGGCCCGAACGGCGCGGGCAAGTCCACCCTCTTGCGGATCGTGGCCGGCGACGAGCCGTGCGACGAAGGCAGCGTCTCGCGACCCCGGAACGTGACCCTCGGCGTGCTCCGCCAGGAGATCGACCCGGCCCAGGGACACTCGGTCCAGGAAGAGGCGGCGAGCGCACTGCGCCATCTCGACCTGCTGGAAGCGGAGATGCGTTCGCTCGAGGGCGCCATGAGCGAGGCGGGGGCCGCCGGTCGCGAGGTTCCGGCCGAGCTGGCCGAGCGATACCACGCGGCGTCGACGCAATTCGAGACCGGGGGCGGCTTCGAGCGCCACGCCCGGGTGGAGGCGGTGCTCGCCGGGCTCGGCTTCGACGCAGAGGCCCGCGGTCGCCCCCTCTCGTCGTTCAGCGGCGGCTGGCTCATGCGGGTCGAGCTGGCGAAGCTGCTGCTCGCGAACCCCGACGTCCTGCTCCTCGACGAGCCGACGAACCACCTGGACCTGCCCGCGATCCGGTGGTTCGAGGAGACCCTCGACGGGTTCGCGGGCGCCGTGATCACCGTATCCCACGACCGCACCTTCCTGCGCCGGCACGTGAGCCGGGTCGCGGAGCTCGACGGCCGGGGCGGCTTCGCGTGCTACGAGGGCAACTACGACAGCTATCTCGCCCAGCGCGGGGAGCGACGCGCGAGCCTGCTGGCCGCCAAGGCGAAGCAGGACCGCGAGATCGCCCAGATGGAGCGCTTCGTCGAGCGCTTCCGCGCCAAGGCGTCCAAGGCGAAGCAGGCCCAGAGCCGCATCAAGGCGCTCGAGAAGATCGAGCGCATCGAGGTGGGCTCCGAGGGGCGGCGCAGGATGCGGATGCGCATCCCGGCGCCCCAGCGAGCGGGCGAGATCGTCATGACCCTGGCCGACGTCCACAAGTCCTACGGCGACAAGCGGGTCTACGACGGCGTGTCGTTCCAGGTGCAACGCGGGGAACGAGTCGCCCTGGCGGGACCGAACGGAGCGGGCAAGTCCACCCTGCTGCGGCTGGTGGCGGGCGTGATCGGCTTCGACTCCGGCACGCGAACGCCGGGTCACAACGTGCAGATCGGCTTCTACGCACAGCACCAGCTGGAGAGCCTGGACCCGTCGCGCAGCGTGATCGACGAGCTGGGCAGCGTCGCCGAGCTCGGCGACGTCCCGCGCCTGCGCGGGCACCTCGGGGCGTTCCTCTTCACGGGAGACGACGTGGAGAAGAAGGTGGGCGTGCTCTCGGGCGGCGAGAAGGCGCGGCTGGCCCTCGCCAAGATGCTGCTGCACCCGCGCAACCTGCTCGTGCTCGACGAGCCGACGAACCACCTGGACATCGAAGCGTGCGAGGTGCTCGAGGAAGCGCTCTCGCAGTACCAGGGAACCCTCGTGTTCGTCTCCCACGACCGCAGCTTCATCAACGCCCTCGCCACCCGGGTGGTGGAGGTGAAGGCGGGCGTGCTGCGCGAGTTCCCGGGCAACTACGACGACTACCTGCGGCGGACGGCCGAGCTGGAAGCGCGCAGCGCCGCGCCCGCGCCGCCCCGCGAGGCGACACCGCCCTCCCCCGCCGCGGCGGCCGCGCCCACGGCACCCACGGCGCCGAAGCCGGGCAAGCGCGACAAGCGCGAACGGCAGGAGGAGCGCGAGCGCCGCAAGCTGCGGGACCGCCTGGCCAGGCAGATCGAGCGGCTCGAGGCGGAGATCCAGGACGCCGAGGGCGAGGTCGAATCCCTCGGCTGGAAGCTCGGCGATCCCGACCTCTACAAGGACGTGGATCGCATGCGCGAGCTGACCCAGGCCCGGCACGATCTCGAGGCCCGGGTGGCGGAGCGGTACGCGGAGTGGGAGCGGCTGAGCGACGAGATGGCGGCCCTGGCAGACCTGGGCGGGTCCGATTGACGATTTCCGGGGCGCCGCGTAGTCTCCGCCGCGCGCCCGGGTGGCGGAATTGGTAGACGCGCCAGGTTCAGGACCTGGTGTTCGCAAGGACGTGCTGGTTCGACTCCAGTCCCGGGCACCACCTCCCCAACGCTTCTGCAGCGATTCGAGCGTCCCGTGCGAGCGCGGGGTGCCGCGCCGCGGCACGCCTGCCGGGCCCGCGTTCGAGCACCCACCGCGAGCCCGCTCACGGCGCGGCCGGCACCGCGGACTCCGGCAGCATCAGCAGGGAGCCGACCAGGAAGGCGCCCGCTCCGATTCCCGTGAACACGAGGGCGAGGCTCGAGGCCTCCAGCTGCATCGGGTGCGCCGGGACGAAGGCGAAGAACGCCGCGACCATGAAGGCGACGCAGCCGAGGAGATTCACGCCCGTCGTCCACCAGGCGAGGCTGCCCGGGCGCCAGGCGAGGTGGGCGTGACAGCTCTCCACGAACGCCAGGTACCCCGACGTCAGGAAGAGCACCGAGCCCACGAGGTCCGGCGCCCAGATGGCCGTGTCCTGCTGGAGCCAGTCCAGGTGGGGGAGCATCGCGTCGAAGGTGTTGACGTTGAACAGGAGCGTCCCCGCGAACTGCAGCGCACAGGACAGCCAACCGATGTCGCTCGGGCGCCATCCGAGCCAGGCCGTGTGGCCGCGGGCCGCCCCGCCGGCCGGCGGCAGCCCGCGCGCATTGGCCGCCTGGAAGAGCTGCAGGTAGGCGGCCACCGCGAACGGGATCGACGCCGCGAAGAAGACCCGGTTGCTGGTCGCCGCATCGAGCAGGCCGTCCAGCTCGGGCCGGGGAGCCAGGCCTCCCAGGCTCCCCACCAGAAAGCCCAGGGCGCCCAGCGCGAAGACGACGCCGATCCACCAGTTGAGGCTCGACGGGTTCCACAGCCCACCGCGCAGGCGCGTGCCCAGGAGCACCCGACGTTCCGGCGTCTCGGGGCGCAGACCCTTTCGGTGCGCCCGGGAATGCCAGACGCGGTGCGAACCGTCCCGGAATCGGTAGATCCGAAACGTCACGAACGGCCAGGGGCCGCCCGACTCGACCTCCTCGGGTCGCTCGCGGGGCCCTTCACTTCTCGAGGCCTGTCTCAAGGCCGCAGGTCCCCGTCGGGCTTCCTGGCCGCCGGTCCCCGCCGAGGGAGTCGCCGCGCGAATCCGCATCGGGCGGGGACCGATCGGAGCATTCCTCTCCCGGGATCGCACAGAGCGCCCGGGGGCTGCCGAGCGTGCATCGCGGGGGGATAGCGAATCCGGCCGGGATGGGGACTCGTCGAGCCCCCTCGGGACGCTCCGCGACTACCCCGGCCCGCTCGCCTCCTGTTTTCGCCCGTTTCCCGGGCTTGCGGTTGACCCGGTAGGCGGGGTGCCTACGGTTGCGCCCCCGGAGGGCCCCCATTGGCCGACAAGGCTGCTGATTCCCGCGAGACCCGCATCATTCGCGGTCCCACCCAGGAAGAGATCGAGATCCCCGCGGTGCTGCCCGTGCTGCCGCTGCGGGACGCCGTGGTGTATCCCGGCGTCACGGTGCCGCTCACCATCGGCCGTCCGCGATCCCTCGCCGCCCTGCAGGACGCCAGCGATCACGGATTCCTGCTCGTGGTCACCCAGCGCGACCCGAGCATCGAGGATCCGGAGCCGCAGGACCTCCACCGGGTGGGCTGCATCGTGCAGGTGATGCGAACCATCGATTCCCGGCGCGAGGGCAAGCAAGCCCTGGTGGTGGGGGTCGCACGTGCCGAGCTCGGCGACACCGTGAGCCTCGACGAGGTGCACCGCACGCGCCCGATCCCCTTGCCCGAGCCGCCGCTCGCCTCCGCCGAGGACGAGGCCACCTGGCGGCGCGTGATCGAGAAGGCGCAGCAGGTGATCGACCTGCGCGACGACCTGCCCGCGGAGTGGAAGGCGTTCCTGTCCGGCATTCCCACGCCCGGCATGCTGGCCGACCTCGTCGCCTCGAATCTGGCCATCCCGCCGGAGGAACGCATCCACCTGCTCGAGGAGACGGATCCCATCGTGCGCCTGCTGCGCATCGAGGGGCATCTCGAGCGCGAGATCACCATCGCGGAGACCCAGCAGGCGCTGCGGGACGAGTCGAAGGCCGAGGACGTCGACCCGAAGCGTCGCGAGCGCATGCTGCGCCGACGCATGCGCGAGATCCAGGACGAGCTCGGCGAGGCGGACGCGGGCCTGCGCGAGGTGGACGAGCTGCGCGACCAGCTCGAAGCCGCCAACCTGCCCGAGGAGCCGCACGCCCAGGCCGAACGGGAGCTCAAGCGGCTGGCCGCCCTGCCCCAACACGCGCCCGACCGTCACCTGGTTCGCACCTATCTCGAGTGGATGCTCGACCTGCCGTGGGCCATCGAGACCGAGGACGTCCTCGATCTGGCCCACGCACGCGCGGTGCTCGACGCGGACCATCACGGCCTCGACAAGGTGAAGCAGCGCATCCTGGAGTTCCTCGCCGTGCGCAAGCTGGCGCCCCACGCCAAGGCTCCCATCCTGTGCTTCGTGGGCCCGCCTGGCGTCGGCAAGACCTCCCTCGGCCGATCCATCGCGCGGGCCATGGGGCGGAAGTTCGCCCGGGCGTCGCTCGGCGGCGTCCGGGACGAGGCGGAGATCCGCGGGCATCGCCGCACCTACGTGGGCGCCATGCCTGGGCGGATCCTGCAGAGCCTGAAGCGCGCCGGCTCGCGGAACCCGATCTTCCTACTGGACGAGATCGACAAGCTGGGCTCGGACTTCCGCGGCGACCCGTCGTCGGCGTTGCTCGAGGTGCTCGACCCCGAGCAGAACCACACCTTCAGCGACCACTACATCGAGGTGCCCTTCGACCTGTCCCTGGTGCTCTTCGTGGCCACCGCCAACACCCTGGCCACGGTGCCCCCGGCGCTGCTCGACCGCATGGAGGTGATCGAGCTGCCGGGATACACCGAGGCGGAGAAGCAGATCATCGCGCGCCAGCACCTGGTCCCGAAGCAGCTCGAGGCCCACGGGCTCTCGAGCGACCGGGTCCACGTCGGCGACGACGCCATCGCCCGGGTGGTGTTCGAGTACACCCGGGAGGCCGGCGTGCGGAACCTCGAGCGGCAGCTCGCCGCCCTGATGCGCAAGGCCGCGACGCGGGTTGCCGTCCAGGGCCCGGACACCGTCCTCACCATCGACGCTGCCTTCGTCGGCGAGGCGCTCGGCGCCCCGCCCCACCTGCCCGAGACCGCGGAGCGCGCCGGGCACACCGGGGTCGCGGTCGGCCTCGGCATCACGGCCCACGGCGGCGACATCCTCTTCGTCGAAGCAACCCGCATCCCGGGCGGCAAGGGCATCCGCCTCCGCCTCACGGGACAGATGGGCGACGTGATGCGCGAGTCCGCCGAGGCCGCCCTCTCGTGGGTGCGGGCACACGCCGACTCCCTGAGCCTCGGCCCCGACGCCCTCGAGCCCTGCGAGATCCACCTGCACATCCCCGCCGGCGCAGTCCCCAAGGACGGCCCTTCCGCGGGCGTCGCGCTCGTCACCGCCATCGTCTCGGTGCTGTCGAACCGCCGCTCCGAGGGCACCGTCGCCATGACCGGGGAGATCTCCCTGCGCGGGCGGGTGCTGCCCGTCGGCGGCATCAAGGGCAAGGTCTTCGCTGCGGCGCGCGCGGGCATCGAGACGGTGGTGATGCCCCGGCGCAACGCCAAGGACCTGGTCGAGATTCCCGACGACGTACGCTCGAAGCTCGACATCCAGCTGGTGGACACGATCGACGAGGCCCTCGCCCACACGCTCGCGCCCGCGGCCTGACGCCGGGTGCGCGTCGCCCTGGTCCACGACTGGCTCACCGGCATGCGCGGCGGCGAGCGCGTCCTCGAGGAGCTGTGCGCGCTCCATCCGAAGGCCGATCTCTTCACGCTCATTCACGTTCCGGGCGCCACCTCGGCGACGATCGAGGAGCATCCGATCCACGCGAGCTTCCTCTCCCGACTCCCCGGAATCGCGCGACACTACCGGCTCTTCCTGCCCCTCTTCCCCGCCGCCATCGAGCGCTTCGACCTGTCGGGCTACGAGCGCGTGGTCTCGTGCAGCCACGCGGTCGCCAAGGGCGTGCGCGCCGCACCGGGCGCGCGCCACCTCTGCTACTGCCTGACCCCCATGCGATACGTGTGGGACCAGCAGGACGCCTACCTCGGGCAGGGGGCGCGCCGCTGGCTGTCGCGGCCCCTGGTCTCCTACCTGCAGCGCTTCGACCGCAGGACCAGCGGGCCCGATCGCGTGCATCGCTTCGTCGCCAGCTCCCGGGCGGTTCGCGGCCGCATCGAGCGCCACTACCAGCGCCGGGCGAACGTCGTGCACCCGCCGGTGGACACCGAGCGCATCCGGCCCGACCCGCGCGGTGCGGCCGGCGACTACTACCTGCTGGTGGGAGGATTCGTCCCCTACAAGCGCGAGGACCTGGCCATCGAGGCCTTCCGGCGGCTCGCAGGAAGACGCCTGCTCGTCGCGGGCGACGGTCCCACGCGACCCGGGCTGCAGCGCGGTGCGCCGCCGAACGTGGAGTTCCGGGGTCGGATCTCCGACGCCGAGCTGCTGGCCCTCTACCAGGGCTGTCGGGCCCTCGTGCACCCCCAGGACGAGGACTTCGGGATCGTCGCCGTGGAGGCCCAGGCCGCCGGCCGGCCCGTGATCGCGTTCGGCCGCGGGGGAGTCCTCGACTCGGTACGGCCCCTGGACGGCGACGCCGGCGGGCCCGGGGCCACCGGAATCTTCTTCGGGGCACAGGATTCCGAGGCGCTGGCCGAAGCGGTGCTGCGCTTCGAGGCGGCGGAGGGGCGCTTCGAGCCGGCGGTGATCCGGCGCTGGGCCGAGGGCTTCGGTCGGGAGCGGTTCCGGCGCGAGCTGCGCGCCGAGATCGCGCTACTCGATTCGACCCCCATCGGCTGAGCCGCTTGTGGCATGCTCTGGCCTCGATGAACGCCTACGACCCCATTCCGCTGCTGGACCTCGCGGCCGAGAACCGCCCCCTCCAGCCGGAGATCGAGGCGGCCCTGCGGCGGGTGATCGAGAGCCAGCGCTTCGTGCTCGGCCCCGAGGTGGAGGCATTCGAAGCCGAGTTCGCACGCTACTGCGGCACCGGCTACGGCGTGGGCTGCGCATCGGGCTCCGACGCCCTGCTGCTCTCCCTGATGGCGCTGGACCTGCGACCGGGAGATCAGGTCGTCTGCCCCGCCTACACGTTCTTCGCCACGGCCAGCGCCATCACGCGGCTGGGAGGAACGCCGGTCTTCGCGGACATCGATCCCCGCAGCTTCAACCTGGACCCCGAGCAGGCGCGCAAGGCGGCGGCCCGCTGCTCGCAGCTGCGCGCGCTGATCCCCGTGGACCTCTTCGGGCAGATGGCCGACATGGAGTCGTTCCTCGCCCTGGGCGAGGAGCTCGGCGTGCCGGTGGTGGCCGACACCGCGCAGTCCGTCGGCGCGCGGGACGCCCAGGGAAGGCGGGCCGGCGCAGCCGGTCGGGTCGCCTGCTTCAGCCTCTACCCGACCAAGAACCTGGGGGCGTTCGGGGACGCGGGCATCGTCGTGACCGACGACGCCGGGCTCGCCGAGCGCCTGCGGGTGCTGCGCGTCCACGGCGCCCGCGAGGAGTACTTCCACCTCGAGGCCGGAATCAACTCGCGCCTGGACGCGCTGCAGGCGGCGGTCCTGCGCGTGAAGCTCGGACACACGGACGCGTGGAACGAGACCCGCCGGCGCCACGCCGCGCACTACGACGCCTGCTTCGCCGAGGCCGGCGCCGGGGTGGGTCGGCACGGGGCCGAGCTCGAGTCCCTGCGGCTTCCCCTCTCGACGCCGGCCGTCGCCCCGACCGGCGGCGAGCCCGTCTACCACC
Source organism: uncultured delta proteobacterium (assembly GCA_963822965.1). Taxonomy (GTDB): domain Bacteria; phylum Myxococcota_A; class UBA9160; order UBA9160; family UBA4427; genus JAJDAN01. Next base: position 353,990 of record CAWGJT010000010.1, on the reverse strand, counting down.
AGTACGCGATCCGTGTCCCCGCCCGCCTGCGCGACCCGCTCCAGCGGGAGCTCGCGACCCAGGGCATCGGAACGCGCATCTACTACCCCCTGGGCCTGCACCAGCAGCCCTGCTTCCGGGCGCTCACGCCGGCGGACGAGGCCCTGCCGGAGACCGAGGCCGCCGCCCGGGAGAGCCTCTGCCTGCCCATGCGTCCCAGCCTGGAGCGCTCGCAGATCGAACGCGTCGTCGAGACGGTGGTCCGCTTCCTCGAAGCCCATCGCTGAGCGGCTTCGGTCGCGCGGGCCGACCGGGAGTTCTTCGGTCGCGCGGGCCGACCGGGAGTTCTTCGGTCGCGCGGGCCGACCCGGAACTCTTCTGCCGCGCGGGCCGACCCGGAACTCTTCGGTCGCGCGGGCCGACCGGGACGGGCACGCGCCGGTTGCGATCAGTGTGCGTTGCGACCGCCGCGAAAGATCGTCATCAGCAGGATGCGCACGTCCAGCCCGAGCGACCAGTTCTGCACGTAGTAGAGATCGTGCTCCACCCGCTCGTGCAGGGAGGTGTCGCCGCGCCAGCCGTGGACCTGCGCCCAGCCCGTGAGGCCGGCCTTCACCTTGTGACGCAGCATGTAGCCGGGGATCTCGCGCCGGAACTCCTCGATGAAGACCGGGCGCTCGGGACGCGGCCCGACGAGACTCATGTCGCCCCGGATCACGTTCCAGAGCTGCGGCAGCTCGTCGAGGTTCGAGCGCCGCAGCCAGGCACCCAGGCGGGTGCGGCGCGGGTCGTCGCGCCGGCTCCAGACAGGCCCGCTGTGGCCCTCGGCGTCCCGTCGCATGGAGCGGAACTTGAGGATCCGGAAGCTGCGACCGTCGAGCCCCGTGCGCTCCTGGCGGTACAGGACCGGCCGGCCCGAGGTGAGCCAGATCCCGGCGGCGATGGCGAGCCCCAGGACCGCGGCGGGCGGCGCCACGACGGCGCACACCACCAGATCGAAGGCGCGCTTCTTCACGGCGGCCCAGCCGACCATCGGGCTCTCCCGCAGCCCGATGATGGGAAGCCCGTCCAGGCTCTCGACGGAGCTGCGAAGGGTCGTCACCTGCAGCAGGTCGGGCACCAGCTTCACGCTCACCATCTCGTCGTCGAGGTCCGCCAGCACCTTCTCGAGCGAGGAGTTCTCCGACTGGGGCAGCGCGATGATCACCTGGTCGACGCGGTCCCCGGCGTGCAGCACCTCCTTCAGCTGCGCGATCCCGCCGACGATCGGAATTCCCGCCAGGCTGGCCCGGCCGCCCCGGCCGGCGTCCGCCAGGACGCCGAGCACCCGCAGCCCGGCCTCGGGATGGGCGTGGATGCGCTGGACGATCTCCTTGGCGAGCTGGCCGGCTCCGACCACGAGCACGAAGCGGAGGTTCTTGCCGCGGCGCCGCAGGGCGCGGAGCCCGACCCGGCCGGCCGAGCGGAACGCGATCACCCCGGCCGGCGCCAGGCCGCTGAACACGACCACGGCCGCCCGGGATCGCAACGGGCTGCCGGCGAAGAACGAGAGGGCGACGAACAGCACCACCCCCATCGCGGTCGCCTGGATCACCCCCCCGGCCTCGTGCAGCAGGGAGCCGGTACGCTGGGGCTGGTAGAGCCTGCGACCGCGGAAGAGCAGCAGGAAGAGCGGCACCACGGCCACCAGCAGCCAGGCGTGCTCCTGGGCGTCGGCGGCCGCCCCGGGCCACCAGCCCAGCCGGTGGCTGATCTGGCGGGCGGCCAGCCAGGCGGCCGCGACCAGCAGACCGTCCGCGAGGACGAGCAGCGTCCGGAAGACCTCGCTGTACCGGTAGAGCAACCCGCGTCCCCCTCGCCGGGCCCACACCCGTCCGCTGGCTCGCACCCTCCTGGCTGACGAGCCCCTCGGCTTCCTGCGGCCAGCAGGCCGAGCTAGCCGCGTCGATCCGCGTCCACGGCCTCCCGGAGGTCGTCCAGGAAGCTGGGCATCGCCGAGATCACACGACTCCAGTTCGGGATCTGCGGCGCGCCCAGGGGATCCCGCACGAAGTCGAGGCCTGCGCCCCGCAGGGCTCCCGAGAAGGTCTCCACCGCCAGCTCCTCGGCATGCCGGTCGAACTGCAGCCCGTTCAGCTTGGCGTCGTCGCTGTAGCGCAGGATCGTATCCTGGGCGGTGCGAACGTAGGCCGCGATCAGCGTGTTCAGGAAGCCCGCATCGAACTCCACCCCGTAGCTCGCGAGGTTGCGGATCAGCGAGGCGGCGATGTCCACCACCATGCGGTGGAGCCCCTGGGTCGCGTCCTCCCGGGACAGCTCCTGGTGCTTGTGGTCGTAGTTGGCCACCAGCTCCACCTGGGCGACCCGCTTCAGCGAGCAGTTGCGGAACACCTCCGCGAGCACGCCCACCTCGAGCCCCCAGTCGGCCGGGATCCGATTCGCGCGCACCAGGTCGCTCGTCATCGAGCACTCCCCGGAGAGCGGGTATCGGAAGGACGCCATGTAGTCGAGCAGCGGGATCGGGCCGAGGACCGACTTCATCGCCTGCAGGAGGGGCGTCATGAACAGCCGCGTGACGCGCCCGTGCAGGCGATCGGTCACCCGACTGTAGTAGCCCTTGGCGAACTCGTAGTTCATGTTGGGATTCGCGGTCGGGAAGCACAGGCGGGCCAGCAGCTCGCGGCTGTAGTCGCAGATGTCGCAGTCGTGCACCGCGATCACGCGCGAGGCCTGGTTGGCCAGCACGTAGCCGTAGGCGAGCCAGGTGGCCCGGCCCTTGCCGTCCTCGCCCGGATCGAGCCCCTCGGCGCGGAGTCGCGCCAGCAGCGACCGCACCCGCGGGCCGTCGGCCCAGACCACGGTCGGCTCGTGCCCGCCCAGCAGCGGCACCTCTCGGAAGAGGCTGCTCATCTCCTCGAACTGGGCGTGATCGGCGTCCCCCGACAGGCTCACCACCAGCTCTCGCAGGTACGGCACCCGGTGCAGCTCTTCGACGATCCCCTTGAGGGCGGGCCCCCGCAGCTCGGCGTGGAGACAGGGGAGGACCAGGGCGATGGGTCGGGAGGTGCTGAAGGCGAGCAGCTCCGACTCGAGCCGATCGAGGTCGGGGGTGCCGAGCCTGTGGAGCGTGGTGATCGCGCCCGATTGATGGAAGTCCGCCATCGGCCGGGAGGCTCGCACTCGCGCTCGCGTCCCGCCACCCCGTCGACGCTGCTCGAGGTTTCGGCCTTAAGCCTCGATTCCGCCAGCGGTCTTGTCGAGCAGCTCCAGCGCGCGGGGGTCGATCTCGATGAACTCGAGGCCGACGTCCATGCTGAAGGCGTCCGTCTCGGTGGCCCAGACCACGTTGCCGGTGGCCACCACCGTCTCCGACCCGATGTTGAAGGTCACGCGCAGCACGTCGCCCAGGTTGATCTCGCAGCCCACCGCTTCGAAGCGGATCCCGCCCGACGACAGGTTCTTGCCCACCGCCAGCCGGTCCGGCCGATCGACCTCGGCGAACGAGATGATCTGGTCGGTACTCAGGCGCGGATACTTGCGGCGCTCGCTTCCCGCGTTCGACATGGACGACCCCTCGCCGGGCCGGGCAGCGGCCGGCCCTCGGGGCCTCATCGGACGCCCAGGAGGGGGGCTTGAGATGGGTCGAGACCCCGCCGTTCAGCGAAACAGCTCCAGCTGGCGGTCGAGGGGCCGCGGCCCCAGGCCGCTCACCGTGACGCCGAGCACCCGCACGCCCCGGGCGCCCGCCTCCGTCCGGCCGAGCAGACCCACGGTCACGTCGTAGATCTCCGCCGCCGTCGAGACCGGGCTCGAGAGCGTCCGGCTTCGGGTCTTCGTCTGCTGGTCCTCGAACCGCACCTTCACGCCGAGCCGGCGCGCGCAGAGCCCCTGCTCCTGAAGTCCCTCACCGAGCAGCTGGGCGAGCCGTTGGAGGCAGTCCGACAGCTCGCCGAGGTCCACCTCCGCGGGGCGGAACGTGTGCTCCCGGCTGAGGGTTCGCGGATGCCGGTGCCCCCGAACCGTGGAGTCCTCCCGGCCCGAGGCCAGCGCCAGGATCCGCAGACCGTGGTTGCCGAGCTCGCGCTCGATGCGGGCCGGATCGACCCGCAGCAGGTCGCCCACCGTCGAGGCCCCGAGCCGAAGGAGGGTCTCGAGGGTGCGCGGGCCCACGCCCGGAAGGCGGTCCACCGGCAGCGGGGAGAGGAACTCGGTCTCTTCTCCCGGCTCGACCCGACGGCTGCGGCCCGGCGCCGCCTCCTCGGCGGCGAGCCGGGCCAGGGCCTTGCTGGCCGCGATGCCCACGCGCAGGGGGAGCCCCAGCGTCTGCTTCACCCGGGAGGTCAGGCGGTCGGCGACGGCCCGGGCGTCCTCGCCCGCCAGGGAGACGTCGAGATACGCGGACTCGAGGGCGACTGGCTCGACGGCCTCCACCTCCGCGCGCAGGCAGGCGCGCAGGCGGCCCGACACCTCGCGGTAGTGCTTCATGTCGGTCTTCACGGGACGCGCAGCCGGGCAGGTTGCCAGGGCCTGCTGCATGGGCATCCCCACCCGGACGCCGGCCGCCCGCGCCTCGCGGCTCGCCGACTGCACCACGCCGCGCTTGCGTGGGTCGCCGCCCACCACCACGGGCCGGTCCCGGAGCGTCGGGTCGCGGCTGCGCTCGACCTCGGCGTAGAAGTTCGGAACCTCTGCGAAGAGGATCACCTGGACGGCTCCAGCACGAGCCGCTCGACCGCCGCCTCCTCGAGCAGGAACGGGCTCGTCACCAGCAGCGACGGATGGCCCTCCCGCCAGGCGGGGATGCCGTCGTCGAAGTGGGGATGCCCGCGATGCTCGGACTGGCCGGGGGAAAGCATGGTGAGCATGCGGTCCGGCGCTGCCAGATCCACAGCCATCCGGTAGGTCGAGGCCCGTCGGGACGAGAAGGTCTCCCGATCGGGGACCGAGCGGGCCAGGCTGGCAGCCTGGCCCGCCATCGGCATGGGGCCCAGGCTGCGCGACACCGGGGGCGCCTCGGAGTCGAGATTCTCGAACGGCCGGAAGGCCAGGGTGTGGAGTCGCCCCCAGGCCCAGCGCTCCCGGTTGTGGCCCAGGCGATAGGAGAGACTCATCCAGGTTCGACGCAGGCTCTCGCGAACCGCCGCACCCACGATCTGCGGATCGGTCCAGCCGCCTTCCCGGCCGGACCGGACCGCCCCCAGCACGATGTTCTGGACCAGCGCGGTCGGGTCGACTCCCGGTAGCGCCAGATAGCGGTCCATCAGGTCGCGACCGATGGTGGGCTCGAGAATCTCTTCCAGCAGGTGCCCCACCAGCAGCTGGAAGGCGACGGCGCCGCGGCTGTCGGCCGTGGCCATGCCGTCCCACGAGCGCAGCAGGTCGGCCACCTCCTGGCCCTCGGGGCTCAGCTCGGGCGGGCTGCCCGCCAGCAGCAGCAGCGCCGCCAGCAGCTGGGGGTCGACGTTGGCCGATACGTCGTTCTGCACCTCGGCGGCCGCGCGCAGCTCGACCCGACGACCCGAGACGAGGTCGGCCAGGAGCTGGCGCAGGCGGAAGCCCCGGGCGTAGCTCCGCCACAGCCACTCGATCTGGACCCCCGAGAGCTCCTCCTCGAGGCGGGACCCGGTGGATACCACCCAGCCGCGGAGCGGGCCGGATCCGCTGTCTTCCCGACCGACCTCTACGTGCGGCAGCGCGTCGGGCTCGATGCCCGCACGCCAGTCGAACGCCCGCAGCCGCCCCGGCACGGGCGCCAGACCGGACGGCAGCGTGCGCTGGGGAATCCAGCCGGCCACCTGCAGCCCCACCTCGCCGGTCCGGGTCGCGTAGACGACCTCGAGCGGCGGATCGCGATGCAGGGCCAGCGCGGCCCTCACGTCGCTCGCGGTTTGCGCGTGGGCGAGCCGCACCAGGCCCACGAGCGAGTCCCCGGCGCGTGCGCCGGTCCAGGCGAGCGACAGCGGGGTGCGCGAGACCCCGTCGTCCAGCAGCCCGTTGATCAGTGGACCGTGCCGCGTCTCCCGCACCCGCAGGCGCTCGACGCGGTGGTCGGGCGACCCGGGCCGGCCGATCGAGATCTCCTCGAAGCGCTCCTTGACCGGAACCCAGCGACTGCCGTTCTGGTACAGGAGCGCCGCGCGATCGGGATCGGCCGGCGCCTGCGCGAGCGGCTCGCCCGCCTCCGGATCCGCCGACCCGGCGGTGCCGTGCCGGAGGCTCTCCTTGAACAGATCGACGGCCGCTACCGGCAGGGGAGCGATGGCCCAGGCGAGGTCCGGATTTCGGCCCACGAGCAGGAGCGGCAGCCCGGGAATGGCGACCCCGGCCACGTCGAGGCTGCCCCCGCGCAGATGCGCCTCGTGGAGCAACGACGGCGCGGTGGGCCCCACGGACAGCTCGGCGACGAGGATCGGGGCGCCGCTGGCGCTGAAGCGTCCGGGCAGGGCCCAGGCGCTGCCGCGAAACGACGCCAGCCGGATGAGCGGCTCCCGATGCTCCTCCTCCGGGCTGGTCGACGGCGTCTCGTCCGGGTCGTCCAGGGGAACCGCCAGCCCGAGGTCCTCCTCGCTGCCGGGAAAGAAAGGTCGCGCTCCCATGCTGCCGAGCCGCTCGATCAGGTCCGACAGGACCACCGCCCGCTCGAGGGAGGCGCCGGCCCCCCACGCGACGAGCTTGCCGATGGCCAGGGAGTCGGTCGGCCGCCAGGGATCCTCGTCGAGGATCGTCCCGGGCGCGCCGGGCATCAGGGACGGGGCGGGCGGCGCCTCCTCGCCGACGAGCGCTTCGGGCGGCGCCACCCGGCCGGCCCGGATGCGCGCCATCCGGGCGTTGACGCCCTGGGTGTATGCCTCCAGGAGCTCCACCGAGTCGGACTCGAGGTCCTGCCACTCGCGATCGGCCAGCTTCGGCAGCCCGAGGGTCCGGACCAGTCGGTCCGTCTCGAGCCCCGCCTCGCCGATCCGCTCCGCCGTCCGTCCCAGCGCGATACGCCGCAGCCACAGCATCTGGGCGAGCCGATCCTGGGCGTGCGCGAAGCCCAGCCCGAACCAGGCGTCCCGCTCGTTGGTCGCGAGGATGTGGGGGATGCCTCGGGCGTCGCGATCGATGCTGACGCGCTCGCGCAGGCCGTCGACCCGCAGCTGCCCCGTCGCCATCGGAAAGGCTTCTCGGGCCGCCCGCTGGCTGGCCAGGCGCTGGCTCGCGAGCCAGCTTCCGAGCCCGATCGCCGCGATCAGCGCCAGCGCGATCACCAGTCCCGCGCGACCGGGCCGCCGCAGGGCCACGCGGCGAAGGGCCGCCCCGCGCTGGGTCACCGGCCGCGAGCCTCGAGCAGCACGCTGGCCACGGCGTGGGTGCGGCTGCGACCCACCGCGAGGTGTGCGCGCGCGGCGCCGCCCGCGCCGGAGGCCAGCCGTTCGGCCAGGGACCCGACCGCGCCGTGCAGCTCGAGCCGCAGGCGATCGGACACGTGCGGGGCGCCCTCCCCTTCGATGCGGGTCTCGATGTCCACCCAGCGCACGCCCTTGGACCAGCCGGTTCCCACCGCCTTCATCACGGCTTCCTTGGCGGCGAACCGCACCGCGTAGTGGGCCGCCGGACGCCCGGTCCGGCGGCAGTCCTCGATCTCGCCCGGGCTGAAGACCCGGCGCTCGAAGCGGTCCCCCCGCTCGTCGAGCATCCGTTCGATGCGCGCGATCTCGATCACGTCGACACCGCTGCCGATGATCATTCGCCCCCCAGGGTTGGCGCCCGGATACTAGCCCCAAAGCTTCCCTGATCCGTACAACGATCGGGGCTGGCTTTGGTCAGGAGCGAGCGCGGGCGGTAAGCTGCCGACCCGTCTCTCGGACATCGGACGAGAGCGCCCTCACACGAAGCCCTTTTCACCCCGGTCGGGTACCGGGTGCTGCGTCCGCACAGACCAGCGCCCCGGCCCGGAAACACGAGCAAAGAGTCCCATCGGCATGCGCACTCTCGACGACCTCATTTCCCAGATCGGCGTCCGCGGAAAGCGCGTCTTCCTGCGCGCGGATCTCAACGTCCCGCTTCGCGACGGAGAGGTGGGTGACGACACCCGCGTCCGCGCCTCGATCCCGACCCTGACGGCACTGTGCGACGCGGGGGCCCGGGTCGTCCTGGCTTCGCACCTGGGCCGTCCCAAGGGAGGTCCCGACCCCGCCCTCAGCCTGGCGCCGGTGGCGCCGATCGTCACGCGCTACCTGGGCCGCCCGGTGGCGTTCGCGGCAGACTGCGTGGGACCCGTGGCGGAGCAGGCAGTGGCAGCTCTCGGGGACGGCGACGTGGTGCTGCTCGAGAACCTGCGCTTCCACGAGGGCGAGACGAAGAACAGCCCCGGGTTCGCCGCCCAGCTCGCCGCCCTGGCGGACCTCTACGTGAACGACGCCTTCGGTGCGGCGCACCGTGCCCACGCTTCGACCGCCGGCATCGTGCCCCTGGTGAAGGCCAGCGCCGCGGGCCTCCTGATGACGTCCGAGCTCGAGCATCTGCGGGTGGCGCTCGAGCCCGAGCATCCCTTCCTGTGCCTGCTGGGGGGCGCCAAGGTTTCCGACAAGCTCGGCGTGCTCGAAGCCCTGGCACCCCGTGCCGACGTCCTCGCCGTGGGGGGAGCCATGGCGTACACGTTCCTGGCCGCCCAGGGAAAGCCGGTAGGAAGCTCGCGCGTCGAGCCCGAGCGGCTCGAAGACGCGCGCCGGGTGGAGGCCGCCGCCGCCGCCGCGGGCAATCGCCTGCTGCTTCCCCACGATCACGTCGTCGCCCGGGCGCTCGAGCCCGACGCCGAGACGCGCGTCGTGGAGACGATCCCCGACGGCTGGATGGGGCTGGACATCGGTCCCTCCACCGCCGCCGCCTATGCGGACGAAGCACGCGCCGCCGCCACGATCCTCTGGAACGGGCCCATGGGCGTGTTCGAGATGGACGCGTTCGCGAAGGGCACCGAGACCGTGGCCCGCGGCGTCGCCGAGTCCGCCGGCCGCTCGGTGGTGGGCGGGGGCGACTCCATCGCCGCCATCCACAAGCTCGGCCTCGGCGACCGCATCGGGCATCTGTCGACGGGCGGGGGTGCGTCGCTCGAGTTCGTGCAGGGGCTCGAGCTGCCGGGCGTCGCCGCGCTCGAGCGCGGGTGAGCGCCGGACCATGAGACGACCGATCGTCGCCGCGAACTTCAAGATGCACATGACGGCCGCAGAGACCGCCGCCTACGCGCAGGCGCTCTCCGGAGCCCTGGCTCGCGTGGCGGACGTGGAGGTCGTCGTAGCGCCGCCGTTCACGGCGCTCGAGCGCGCCGCACTGGCCTTCCGCGGGGGCCCGGTGCGGCTCGCGGCGCAGAACGTCAACGCCGCGGCGAAGGGAGCCTTCACGGGCGAGATCTCCGTCGCCATGCTCATCGAGCACGGATGCGCGTACGCCATCGTGGGTCACAGCGAGCGCCGCAACCTCTACGGAGAGACCGACGAGATGGTCAGCGCGAAGGCCGCCGCGCTGCTGGCCGGGGGCGTGCGACCGATCGTCTGCGTCGGGGAGTCGCTGGCCGAGCACGAGGCCGACCGCAGCCTGGAGGTGGTGGAGCGACAGCTCCGGGGCAGCCTGGCCGGGGTGCCCGACGGTCGCGCCGAGGACGTCGTGGTGGCCTACGAGCCCGTCTGGGCCATCGGGACGGGTCGCACCGCGACACCCGAGCTCGCCCAGGAGGTCCACCAGGCCATTCGCGGCCGGCTCGAGGCCGCCTACGGCGACGCGGCCCAGCGAATGCGAATCCAGTACGGCGGCTCGGTCAAGCCGGACAACGCGGAGCAGCTGATGGCTCAGCCGGACATCGACGGAGCGCTCGTGGGGGGCGCAAGCCTCGACCCCGCCAGCTTTGCCGGTATCGTACGGGCCGCCTCGAATCGATGAGTGCCGGGCTGCTCCCTCCCGAAGCTGGCGCCCGGGCGCCAGGAGAACCGCAATGCATACGTTCCTGATCGTCCTGCACGTGATGGTCTGCTTCATCCTGATCCTGGTGGTGCTGCTCCAGCGCGGCAAGGGCGGCGACATGGGCGCGGCCCTGGGAGGCGGCGGCAGCAACACGGTCTTCGGCAGCCGGGGGGCGGGCAACTTCCTCACGAAGCTCACCACCGGGGCGGCGATCGGCTTCATGCTGACGAGCCTGTCGCTCTCGTACCTGAGCACCCAGCGCGTCCTGGTCTTCGACGAGGAGACCCTCGACGAGCTGGCCCCCGCGAAGCCCGAGGAGGGGGCGGCGGATGCGAACGCCCTGAAGGAGGTTCCGGTCGAAGAGGCCGGGAAGGCCGCCGAAGGCGCGACGGGCGACGCGACCGCGAGCCCGAAGACCGAGGCGTCACCGGACGAGCTGATCGAGATGGACATCGAGGTGCCCGACAAGGACGCCGGCGACCAGCCGTAGGAAGCGCGCAGATCCGGCGGCCCACCCGGCCGGCGGTCCTCCTGACGCTCCCGAGGCCGTCCTGTATAGTCGGCCGCCCGCGTGCGGCGATGGCGGAATTGGTAGACGCGCCAGCTTGAGGGGCTGGTGGGGGCAACCCCGTGGAGGTTCGAGTCCTCTTCGCCGCACCATCTACCGCGACTCGGCGGAGCCGAGTCGCTCGGCCGCAGGCGCTTCTACCGCGACTCCGCGGGGCCGAGTCGCTCGGCCGCAGGCGCTTCTACCGCGACTCGGCGGAGCCGAGTCGCTCGGCCGCAGGCGCTTCTACCGCGACTCCGCGGGGCCGAGTCGCTCGGCCGCAGGCGCTTCTACCGCGACTCCGCGGGGCCGAGCTCGGCTCGGCCGCAGGCGCTTCTACCGCGACTCGGCGGAGCCGAGTCGCTCGGCCGCAGGCGCTTCTACCGCGACTCCGCGGGGCCGAGTCGCTCGGCCGCAGGCGCTTCTACCGCGACTCCGCGGGGCCGAGTCGCTCGGCCGCGGGCGCGATCTATTCCGCGACTCCCTACGGTGACTCGCGCCCGCGCAGCTCCATCCGGAGGTCAGCGCGGGCCCGGCGCCGTCGAGCCTGGACTCGAGTCCGGCCATCGTGACTTGACTCCGGGCCCGAAATCTTGAGAGGATGGCGTGGGGTAGGCCGAATGAAGGCGTCATTGCTGGTTTGGGGAGCGGGTCTCCTGGTCGCGACGGCTCAGGCCGCCTCCGCGGCCCAGATCCTCATCAACGACGGGGGCGACCACGTCGTGGACACGGTCGCCTACACGTACCATCAGCTCTTCGTACGCAACGTCGGATGCGACACGCTCACCGGGCCGTGTGCGAGCCCGGGAGCTCCGACGCGGCTCACCGTGCGGGACGGCGGGGTGGTCGGCAGCCAGCTCCGATCTGGCGACACCTCGACGGTGCGCATCGAGGGCGGGACGGTCTGGGGCAGCGTGACGGCCGCGGGCGATTCGCTCTTCTTCGTGAGCGGCGGGGCGGTGGGCCTCCCGACCACGTCGGGCGGGGCTCTCCAAGTGCTCGATCGGGCGCGGATCACGTTCAGCGGCGGCACTCTCACGACCGGGCTTTTCGGCTACGGCGAAGGGGTGATCGACTGGAGCGGCGGCGAGCTGATCGACGGAGTCATCCAGGCGCGCGACTCGTCGGAGATCCGGATTCGAGGCAGACAGTTCACGGTGGACGGCGCTCCGGTTCCGCTCGGCGCCCTCTCGGCGGAGACCGGCGCCCTGGCCGGGACCCTGGCGTCGGGCGAGACCTTCAACGCGGTGTTCTGGCAGGGCAGCGCCACGTTTGCGGGCACCATCTTCCTCGTCCCCGAGCCGGGCACGGGTCTGCTGCTGGGAATCGGGCTCGCGGGAATCGCCTTCGGGGGTCGGCGTAGCCGCCCGCGCTGACTCACCGGGCCGGGTTCACGCCCGGCCGGTCGGAGGGCGGTGGATCCGGGTCGAGCTCTCGGGGTCCCGGCTTCGGGTCAGGTGGGGAAGCCGGGGGCCATCGGCTCGCGGGGTAGCGCCAGGGCGTTCGTCAGGTACGAGACGGCGTGGTACAGGCCCGCGGCGTAGATCAGCTCGAGGAGCTGGTCCGCGTCGAAGTGTCGCTGGAGCTCCTGCCAGAGCGGCTCGGAGATCGTCGACGTATCGTGCAGCTCGTCGCACAGGCGGACGAGGCTCCGCTCCCTCTCGCTCCAGATCGCGTCGTCGGGGCCGGCTTCGCGGGTTGCGCGGATCCACGCCTCCGAGAGGCCCAGGGGACGCGCGAACGCGGCGACGTGCACGCCCCACTCGTACTCCGAGCCGCAGCGGGCCGTCGTGCGGTGGATGACGAGCTCGCGGTCGCGCACGTCCACCGGGCCGGGATCCAGGACGCCCGTCCGCATGAAGCGCGGCAGGATGCGCGCGCTCGTGCCCACCACCCGAAAGAGCATCAAGGGGTCGCGGCCCGGCGGCATGACGAGATCGAAGAGCTTCTGCACCTCGGGTGCATAGGGCGGCTCCAGGGGGGCGATGCGGGGTGCGGCCATGGGTGACCTCCGGTCGGGGGAGAGCTACGTTTTCCGTAGCGTCGAGCGACAAGCTATCACTACGTTTTCAGTAGCGCAAGGGATAGCCGGCCAACGTGCCGTCGATTCGGAGGAAGCCCCGATGCCCACGCCCAGGCCCGGCCGCCCCGTGCGGGGCTCGCGGACCGGGCGGCCGATCATGGCCGCCCTCGACCTGCTGGGACGACGCTGGACGCTGCGCGTCCTGTGGGAGCTGCGCGGCGGCGCCCTCACCTTCCGGGCCGTGCAGGACGCCTGCGAGGGCGTCTCGCCCACGGTCCTCAACACGCGGCTGCGCGAGCTGCGAGAGGCCGGCGTCGTCGAGAAGACCACGGCGGGCTACGCGCTGAGCCGCCAGGGCGCACGGCTCTGCAAGGCCCTCGGTCCCCTCGAGGCCTGGGCGCGCGACTGGGCCCGCGCCAGCGGCGCGGGCTGACGGCCTTCGGATCAGACGATCGTCCAGCCGCCGTCCACGGTGACGGTCTGCCCGGTCACGAACGTCGAGGCGTCGCTCGCCAGGAAGAGCAGCGCCCCCAGGAGCTCGCCCTCGCGCCCGGGGCGGCCCATGGGCGTCCGGTTGCGCATCCACTTGTGGCTGCGCTCGCTGCCGAACATCTCCTCGGTCATCTCGCTGGCGAACCAGCCCGGAGCGATGGCGTTCACGCGCACGCCCCGGCGCGCCCACTGCGCCGCCAGCTCGCGGGTGAGGTTGATGACGCCTCCCTTGGTGGCCGCGTAGCTCGCCTGGGGGACCTGCCCCGAGCCCACCTGGCCGAGCATCGAGGCGACGTTCACGATGGCACCGCTCTCGCGCGCGAGCATGTGACGCCCGAAGCGCTGGCAGCAGACGAAGAGGCCCCGCAGATTGACGGCCGTCACCCGGTCGAAGGCGTCGAGGGGCTCGTCCTCGGCCGCCACCACCTCGGTGATGCCGGCGTTGTTGACGAGCACGTCCACTCGATCGAAGCGCTCGAGGCTGCGCGCCACCAGGGCGTCGACGGCGGCCTCGTCGGCCACGTCGCAGGGCACCGCCAGGCACTCGCTACCGGCCGCCTCGAGCCGCGCGGCCAGCTCCTTCAGGCGGTCCTCCCGGCGCGCCGCCACGACGACCCGCGCGCCGGCCGCCGCCAGCCCCTCGGCGAGGCCGACCCCGAGGCCCGCCGACGCCCCGGTGACCAGGGCCACCCGGCCAGCGAGCGAGAAGAGCTCTGCGGGGCTCGCGACGGTCACGGGGCCGCCTCCGCCCGGGCCAGCGTCCGCTCGATCCAGCGCCGATAGAGCAGCACGGGCTGGGCGCCCACGATCACCGCCGGGTTGCCGTCGAGACGAACCGCCGGCACCCCCGTGGCGCCGAGCTGAATCGCCTCGTCGTGGTCCGCGAGCACCGCCTCGAGCAGCGCCGGATCGCGGTGGCCCGCGAAGCCTTCTTCGGGTAGCGACACGTCGAGCCACAGCTCGCGCAGCACCGGCTCCCGGCTGATGTCCCGATGATCGACGAAGTACGCCCGCAGCAGCCGCTCGTGCATGCGGCGGAAGGCCTCGCGTCCGTAGCGACCGGCCGCCTTGGCGACGAGGTGCGCCGGAATGCTGTGGGAGGGCGGACCCTCGTCTCCCGTCCAGGCATGCAGCTCGCCCGCGTCGGGCTCCGCCGCGATGCGCTCCCAGCCCTTCGTGTAGGCCCGGAACTTCTCCAGCGCCTGGGCGGCCTCCAGCGCGTCCCGAGGCGCGGGACGCGGGTGCGGCCGCAGCAGGAAGCTCTTGAACTCGAGCTCCACCCGGCCTCCATACTCCGCCTCGAGTCGGCGCAGACGACCGTCTGCGTTCACGCACCAGGGTCAGAGATAGTCGGAGTAGACGATGAAGCGCAGATCCGGCATTCGATTCGCTTCCTCGAGCGGTCGACCCGCTCAGGTGTCGGCGAGGCGGCGATACGCCCCGTCCAGGTACACGAGGGGCTCTCCCTCCCGGCGCACGACGTGCTCGATGCGGCCGACGAAGATCCAGTGATCCCCCGCCTCGTGCTGTGCCACCACGCTGCAGTCGAGGCAGGTGACCGCCTCACACAGGAGCGGCGCCCCCGTCTCCCCCTCTTCGACGGCGAGCCCCTCGAAGCGCGTCCACTCGTCCCGCTTGGAGGCGAACCGATTCGACAGCTCCCACTGGTCGGACGCCAGCACGTTGATCGCGAAGCACTTGCCCTTCTCGATCATGTCCAGGGTGTTCGACTTCTTGTCCGCGCACACGAGCACCAGCGGCGGATCGACGGACACCCCGGCCCAGTCGGTCACCGTCATGCCGTGCACCCGCTCGCCCGCTCGGGCGGTCACGATCGCAACGGCGCCGGCCCGGGTCGCCAGGGCGGCCCTGAATTCGTCGGCGCTGATCGCCACAGTCCCTCCCCTTCCGGAAGCCTCTCGATCCAGGACGAGTCTACCCCCGCCATCCGCAGCCCGCCTCGCTATCATCCGGGCCCGTTCAACGCATTCCGCGCCGGCATCTCGTCGTACCCCGCGCGGACCAGGAGCAGCCCCATGAAGAAGACCCATCCCCACGCCAAGAAGCTCGAGGAGACCGCCCGGGAGCTCGTCGCTCCGAAGAAGGGAATCCTCGCCGCCGACGAGAGCACCGGGACCATCGGCAAGCGCTTCGCCTCGATCAACGTCGACTCCACCCCCGAGTCCCGCATCGCCTACCGCGACGCCATCTTCAGCGCGTCCGGCCTCTCGGAGTTCGTGAGCGGCGTGATCCTCTACGACGAGACGATCCGGCAGAACGCCTCCAGCGGGAAGCCCGTCCCCGAAGCCCTCCAGCAGGCGGGCATCATTCCGGGCATCAAGGTGGACACCGGCGCGAAGGAGCTGGCCGGATGCCCCGGCGAGAAGGTCACCGAGGGGCTCGATGGCCTGCGCGACCGGCTGGTGGAGTACGCCGGCATGGGCGCCCGCTTCGCGAAGTGGCGGGCGGTGATCACCATCGGCGATGGTCTGCCGAGCGACACCTGCATCGACGTGAACGCCCACGCCCTCGCCCGCTACGCGGCGCTGTCGGTGGAGAACGGCCTCGTGCCCATCGTCGAGCCCGAGGTGCTGATGGACGGCAGCCACACCATCGAGGCCTGCTACGACGCCACCTACCGCACCCAGCTCGCGGTCTTCGCCGCCCTCGCGAGGCAGCGGGTGCCCCTGGAGCAGATCCTCCTGAAGCCGAACATGGTGCTCTCGGGGAGCGACTGCCCGCAGCAGGCGAGCGTCCACGAGGTGGCCATCCAGACGATCCGCTGCCTCTCGAACACCGTGCCGCCGGCCATGCCGGGGGTGGTGTTCCTGTCGGGCGGCCAGAGCGACGAGATCGCGACGGCCCACCTGAACGAGATGAACCGGATCGGCGGCTTCCCGTGGCAGCTGAGCTTCAGCTACGGGCGCGCCCTGCAGGCTCCCGCCCTGTCGGCCTGGGCCGGCCGCAAGGAGAACGTCGGCGACGCCCAGAAGGCCATCCTGAAGCGCGCGCGCCTGAACGGGCTCGCGCGCAGCGGGAGCTACCGCGAGGAGCTCGAGGCGGCCTGAGCCCCGCCCGGCGCCCGGAAGCCGCGAGGAGCGGTCAGCGAACCTCGACGAGGGCGAGGTCCATCACGTTGGTGCCGGTGGGGCCCGTGGTGACGAGTCCCCCCTCCCGGGCGAAGAACCCGTAGGAGTCGTTGGCGGCCAGCGCGGCCGCTGCGTCGGCGCCCGCCGCGGCCCCGCGTGCGACGGTGCCGGCGTCCACGAAGGCGCCGGCGGCGTCCGTGGGACCGTCGCTGCCGTCGGTCCCCGCGGCCAGCAGCGCCACCTCGGGTCCCTCCTCGGCCAGCGCGAGGGCGGCCGCGAGCGCCAGCTCCTGGTTGCGGCCACCCCGCCCCGGGCCCCGGAGCGTGACGGTCGTCTCGCCCCCGGCCACCCAGCACGCGGGGCGCCCGCCGCGCGTCTCCCGGGCGAGACGGACGAGCCTCACGCCCTGCTCGCGCGCCTCGCCGCGGAGCACCTCACCCAGATCCCGCCCGTCGAGGCCCTCGGCCCGGGCCTGGGCGAGGGCCGCCCGCCGCGCGTCCGCGTTGCGGGCCACGATCGTCTGCCGCACGCGCGGGAAGCGCGGGTCGTCGGGCTTGGGCGTCTCGGGCCGCGCCCCGCGCGCCCCGGCAAGCAGGGCTTCCCGCGCCGCCCGCGGCACGGCTTCTTCGACGCCGTAGCGCGAGAGCACCGACAAGGCCTGGGCGTAGGTGCTGGGGTCCGGCGTGCAGGGGCCGGAGCCGATGACGTCGAGCCGGTCCCCGGGAACGTCGGAGACGACCAGCACGGCGATGGCCTCGCTGCCCGCGGCCCGGGCGAGCCACCCTCCCGAGAAGGCGCTCAGGTGCTTCCGGACGGTGTTCATCTCGTGGATGTCCGCGCCGCAGGCGAGCAGCGCGCGGGTGGTGCCGACGAGATCGTCGAGGTCCAGGCCCGCCGCCGGACAGGCGGTGAGCGCGGACGCGCCCCCCGAGAGCAGCACCAGCAGCAGGTCGGTCGGGCGCGCGCGCGCCGCGCATGCCAGCGCCTCGCGCGCCGCCGCCTCGCTGCGCGCGTCGGGCAGGGGGTGCCCGGCTTCCCGGACCGCCATGCACGAGAGCGGCGCGCCGTGGCCATCCCGGGTCACCGCCAGGCCCCCGGCGATGCGATCGCCCGCCACGCGCTCGACGGCGGCCGCCATGGGACACGCCGCCTTGCCGAGCGCGAGCACGAAGAGCCGGGCGTCAGGGGCCACCGGATCGCCCGCGATCCGCAACCGGTCGCCGGCCCCGGGCCGCCCTTCGCGCCCCAGCGCGCGCGCCACCGCCTGCCCCGCATCTACTGCGTGGAGGGCCGCAGCCAGGATCGCCTGCAGGCGATCGCGTGAGCTCACGAGCTCGGGGGGCGGGAGGCGGCGCCGCCGTCGTCTCCCAGCGGGCGCAGCCGGATCTCGATCCGGCGGTTGAGGGCTCGGCCCTCGGGTGTGTCGTTCGGGGCGATGGGGGCCGTCGATCCGTGGGAGACGGCCGTCAGGCGGGAGCCGTCGAGCCCCGACTCCACGAAGAGCCGGACGACGCTCGCGGCCCGGGCACCGGCCAGCTCCCAGTTCGTGGGGTAGCGCTGCTGGAGAGATCCCCGGATGGGCAGGTTGTCGCTGTGACCCTCCACGGCGATGGCGTAGGAGAGGTTCGCGAGGCGCGACGCCACGGTCTTCAGCACCTTCGTCCCGTCGGCGTTCAGGACGGCCGAGCCGGACGGAAACAGGATGTCCTGGGAGACACCCACCTGGAGCCCTTCCTTCAGCTGCTCGATCCGGATCTCGCCCTTGGCGACCTCTGCCTCCAGATCGCCGACCAGGCCGTCGTAGGTGTTCTGGAGCTCGTCGACGCGGGCACTCTGCTCGACGAGGGCGGCGGCGGTCACGGCGAGCTCCTCCTCGCGGGTCTGCAGGGTGCTCGCCAGGTGCTCCTGCTTCGCGCGGGTCGTCTTCAGGTTCGACTCGAGCTCGTCGCGCTTGACGAGCAGCGATTCGCGCTCGTCCACGAGCTTCGCCACGTGGTCGTCGAGGCTCTTGTTCGCGATCCGCAGCAGGCGCACCTGCTCTTCCAGGTCGCGCTTCGCGGCGACCAGCGCGTCGCGCTCCGAGACCACGCGATCGTAGGTGCCGGGCAGCACGCAGCCGGAGAGCGCAACCACGAGGGCCAACGGCAGGAGCTTCGAAGCCACGAGGACGCGTCGGACGACGCTCCCCCGGGAGCGGGTCGGCCTAGGCGGCCTTTGCCGGCGCGGCGAGCGTGTACTGGAGCGCTTCATCGATCGTCCCCACGTAGCGAAGGTCCAACCCGACGAGCAGGCGCGCGGGAATCTCCTCGACGTCCTGCCGGTTCTTCTCGGGAAGGACCACCGCCCGGATGCCTGCCCGCTTGGCGGCCAACAGCTTCTCCTTGATCCCGCCCACGGGCAAGACCTTGCCGCGCAGCGTGATCTCGCCGGTCATCGCGGTGCCCGGCGCCACGGGACGGCCGCTGAAGAGCGAGGCCAGGGACGTCACCATGCCCACCCCGGCCGACGGACCGTCCTTGGGCACCGCGCCCGAGGGAACGTGTACGTGGACGTCGCTCTCCTCGAACAGCTTGGGCTCGATGTGGAGGTCTGCGGCGTGGCTGCGCACCCACGAACGCGCGGCCTCCACCGACTCGCGCATCACGTCGCCCAGGGACCCGGTCAGCTTGAGGCCGCCCTCGCCCGGCATCCGGCTGGACTCGATGAAGAGGATGTCGCCCCCGGCCGGCGTCCAGGCCAGGCCGACGGCCACACCGGGCTGGACCCCCTCCTCGGCGAGCTCGGGCTCGAACCGCACCGGACCGAGCAGCTCCGAGAGGTCGTCCGGGCCGATGCGCACCGGCCCCGAGACGCCCTCCTCCGCGATGCGGAGGGCGATCTTGCGGCACACCGAGCCGACCTCCCGTTCGAGGTTCCGGACGCCCGCCTCACGCGTGTAGCTCTCGCACAGCGCGCGAAGGCCGTCGTCGGAGATCTCGAAGTCGACGCCGGCGATTCCGTTCTGCTCGATCTGCCGCGACAGCAGGAAGCGACGGGCGATCTCGATCTTCTCCTCCAGCGTGTAGCCGGGGAGCTCGATCACCTCCATGCGGTCGCGCAGGGCGGCGGGCACCGGATCCATCAGGTTGGCGGTCGCGATGAAGAGCACCTGGGACAGATCGATCGGCACCTCGAGGTAGTGGTCGCTGAAGTCCACGTTCTGCTCGGGGTCGAGCACCTCGAGCAGCGCCGAGGAGGGGTCGCCGCGCACGTCCGTCCCCACCTTGTCGATCTCGTCGAGCATGAAGACGGGATTGCGGGTGCCGCACTTGCGCAGGTTCTGGACGATCCGCCCCGGCATCGCGCCCACGTAGGTGCGCCGGTGCCCGCGGATCTCCGCCTCGTCGCGCACACCGCCCAGGGAGAGCCGCGAGAACTTCCGGCCCAGCGCCTTCGCGATCGAGCGGCCCAGGGAGGTCTTGCCGGTGCCGGGCGGCCCCACGAAGCACAGGATCGGACCCTTCAGGTCCTTCTTCAGGGAGAGCACCGCGATGAACTCGATGATGCGATCCTTCACCTTCTCGAGCCCGTAGTGGTCCTCGTCGAGCACCCGGCGGGCCTGCTCCACGTCGAGCTGGTCCTCCGAGACGGTCGACCACGGGAGATCGGCCAGCCACTCGAGATAGGTGCGGATGACGCTGTGCTCCGCCGCCGCCGCGGGGGTCTGGGCCAGGCGCTCGAGCTCCCGGTTGGCCTGCTTCAGGGCTTCCTCGGGAAGACCCGCCTGCTCGATGCGCTGGCGCAGGTCCTCGATGCCCTCCTCGCCCTCCTCGGACTCGCCGAGCTCGCGTCGGATGGCCTCGAGCTGCTGGCGGAGCATGTAGTCGCGCTGGGTCCGGCCCATCTCGCTCTGGACCTTCTCCTTGATCTCGGTCTCGAGGCGCAGGGCCTCGTTCTCCTTGTTGATCTGGGAGAGAACCAGCTTCAGGCGTTCGCCCACGTCGGGCTGCTCGAGCAGGCCTTGCTTGCCCGCCACGTCGAGATCCAGGTGGTGTCCCACCATGTCGGCGAGCTGGGACGGGTCGTCCAGGTTCGCCGCCACGAGCTGCAGCTCGTCGGACAGCCGCGGGCTCTCGGAGACGAGGGTGGCGAACTGGCTCGTGACGTTGCGCACGAGCGCGGTCATCTCCACCGACTCGTAGTCGCCCGTCTCCGGAATCGCGGTCACCCGCGCGCGCAGGAACGGCTCGCTGCTCTCGAACGACTCGATCCGGACGCGGCCCACGCCCTGCACCAGCAGGCGGTAGGACTGGTCCGGGAACTTGAGCATCTTCACGACCCGCAGCACCGTGCCCACACGGTGCACGTCGTCGGGACCGGGGCTGCCCTCCACGGACGGATCGCGGACCGCCGCGGCGACCATCATGCGGTCCGGTCGCACCAGCACGTCGTCGATCAGGGCCTGGGAGCGCTGGGTGTTGACCAGCAGCGGCGCCAGGATGTGCGGGAAGAGGACGGTGTTCTTGAGCGGGAGCACCGGGAGCACGGCAGGCCACTCCGGCGAGTGCTCGCGCTCCTCGTCTCCGGCCCCCGTGCCGACGGCGATCTCGGTTCCGCTCGACGATCCCGCCGGGCGGACCTCCTCGGGCTGCTTGGCGTGTTCTTCCGTCATCCGCTCTGGACCTCGACGCGCACGCGCCGGCGCTTGGGCAGGCGCACCTCGAGGAGACCGTCCTCCAGGTGGGCGCTCACCCCGTCGCGATCGAAGGGAATGCCGAGCCGGACGCTCGTCTCGAAGGGCCCGAAGGCGATCTCCATCTGGTGCAGGCGTCGCACGCCGTCCACCGCCGGGGTCCTGCGCACGCCGCGGATGCGGAGCACGTCCGCGTCCACGTTCACACGCAGGTCCTCGCCCCGCACGCCGGCCATCTCGAGACGGACGAACACCTCGCTGTCCGTCTCGAAGATGTCCACGGCCGGCTTCCAGGGATCGCCGCGCAAGCGCTCGGAGAACTCGCCCAGGAGCTCGTTCAACGGATCCGGATCACGACGCTGGCGAATCTCAGCTCTCCTCGGGCTTCTCGGTGTACTCGGCGTCGATCACGTCGTCGGCTCCCGAGGCCGCACCCCCGCCGCCCGGGGCGGCGCCGGCGCCGGGCGCTTCGGCGCCCGCCGACTCGGCCTTGTAGAGCTGCTCCGCCACCTTGTGGAGCTCCGCCTGCACCCGCTGCAGGGCGGCGTCGATGCGCGCCGGGTCGCCCTCTTCGAGGTCCTTCCGGGCCTCCGCGAGCACGCCTTCCAGACCCTTCCGAGCCGCCTCGTCGAGCTTCTCGCCGCTGTCCGCCAGGGTCTTCTCGCCCTGGTAGATGATCGAATCGAGGTTGTTCCTCTTCTCGATCCCCTCGCGGCGGGCGTGGTCCTCCGCGGCGTGCGCCTCGGCGTCCTTGACCATCCGCTCGATCTCGTCCTTGGCCAGGCCGCCGGCGCCCTCGATGCGCACCGACTGCTCCTTGCCGATCGCCTTGTCCTTGGCCGAGACCGACAGGATGCCGTTCGCGTCGATGTCGAAGGTGACCTCGACCTGCGGCATGCCGCGCGGCGCCGGCGGGATCCCGTCGAGGAAGAAGCGCCCGATCTCGCGGTTGTCGGACGCCATCTCCCGCTCGCCCTGCAGCACCCGGATCTCCACCTGCGGCTGATTGTCCGCCGCCGTCGAGAAGGTCTGCTGGGCCTTGGTGGGAATGGTCGTGTTGCGCTCGATCAGCTTCGTCATGACCCCACCGAGGGTCTCGATGCCCAGGGACAGGGGCGTCACGTCCAGCAGCAGGACGTCCTTCACCTCGCCGGCGAGAACGCCGCCCTGCACGGCGGCGCCCACGGCCACCACCTCGTCGGGGTTGACCGTCTGGTTGGGCTCGCGCCCGAAGAGCTCCTTCACCTTTCGCTGCACGAGCGGAATGCGCGTCGAGCCGCCGACGAGCACCACCTCGTCGACCTCCGAGGGCTTCAGCCCGGCGTCCGCCAGCGCCTTGCGGCACGGCTCCAGGGTGCGCGAGACGGCGGCGTCGATCAGCTGCTCGAACTTCGCGCGGGAGAGCTTCAGCGTCAGGTGCTTGGGCCCCGTCTTGTCGGCGGTGATGTACGGCAGGTTGACGTCCGTCGACTGCGCGCTCGACAGCTCGATCTTCGCCTTCTCGGCGGCCTCGCGCAGGCGCTGCACGGCCATCGGGTCCGACATCAGGTCGATTCCCTGGTCCTTCTTGAACTCCGCGACGAGGTACTCGATCAGCAGCTGGTCGAGGTTGTCACCGCCCAGGTGCGTGTCGCCGTTGGTGGCCTTCACCTCCACGACGTTCTCGCCCACCTCGAGGATCGAGATGTCGAAGGTGCCGCCGCCGAAGTCGAAGACCGCGATCTTCTCGTCTTCCTGCTTGTCGAGGCCGTAGGCCAGGGCCGCGGCCGTCGGCTCGTTGATGATGCGTTTCACGTCGAGACCCGCGATGCGTCCGGCGTCCTTGGTCGCCTGGCGCTGGGCGTCGTTGAAGTACGCAGGCACGGTGATGACCGCGCTCGTCACGGTGGATCCCAGGTGCGCCTCGGCCGCCGCCTTCAGCTTCGACAGGATCATCGCCGAGAGCTCCGGCGGCGTGTAGCTCTTCCCGTCGATGACCACCGCGGCGGCGCCGTCGGTCCCGGCCACGACCTCGTAGGGAACGAGGCGGACCTCTTCGGGCACCTCGTCGAGCCGGCGCCCCATGAAGCGCTTGATCGAGTAGATGGTGCGGGTGGGGTTGGTGACCGATTGCCGCTTGGCGATCGAGCCGACGAGGCGCTCGCCGTCGTCGGTGAAGGCGATCACGGAGGGGGTCGTCCGCCCGCCCTCTTCGTTTGCGATGACGGTGGGCTGACCGCCCTCCATCACCGAGACCACGGAGTTGGTCGTTCCGAGGTCGATTCCAATGACCTTGCCTGAATCCGCCATGGGCCTTGAGCCTCCCGAGAGAAATAAGGGCTGCGCCGGTCGGGCCGGCGTGAAAAGCGGGCCGAAGGCTCGACCCCCAGGGCGGCATGTCAACCGCTGGCGCCGAAATTGGCGGCAGCCACCCCTGTGGGGGCCCGGCCGCGCCCGCCCCGGAAGCTCCCGAAATGCCGTCGGAACGCGTCTTCGCGCCACGGAGTCCATAAGCTTGTCGGCTGGATCGCCGATAGAGACCTCGGTGGAATGTAAGCGAGTCACTAACTCCCCGGAATTCCGAAGGTTTGGTTGGTGGCGGAGGGTGTGAGGGCTATAGTCCGCCGGCTCCGGTCCACGGGCCCGAGGGGGGTGTCTCGCGTCGGGCCGAGGCCGCGGCGCGACTCGCATCGACGGAGTGCGCTTCCTGGCGAACGATGGTTGGTCGGAAGGCGCCGGTGAAGCCACGGACCGGCCGCGAGGAAAGCGGACCACATGGGTCGATTGGGAATCCGCATCGCCAATGTCGCGCTGTTTACGCTCTGCTGCTTCCAGGTCGCCAGCGTCGTGAACGACGTGAGCGCCGACCTGCTGATGCCGGGTCCCTCGTCGTTCGCCTCGGGGGTCGAGCCCGCTCCCGTGGTCCAGCGCAGCTGGTCGGAGCGCACGCCCATCCTGGAGCGGAACCTCTTCGGAGCCCAGATCTTCGCTTCCGCCGAGCCCGCGCCCGTTCCCCAGGAGGACCTCGAGGCCACGAAGCTGCCGCTCAAGCTGCTGGGCACCCAGGTCTCGTCCATCCGCGAGCACTCCAAGGCGGCGATCGCCGACAGCGCCGGCCGCGACCCCGAGGTCCTGCACGAGGGGGATCCGTTCGCGAAGCATCCCCAGGCCCGGCTGGTCCGCATCGAGCGCCGGCGGGTGATCCTGCAGAACGGCAACCAGCGGGAGGAGCTGCTGCTGGACGAGGAAGGGACCGCTCCGCCTCCGCCCCCGCTGCGCACGGCGGCGCGTCGCGCCAGCCGGCGCAGCGTGGCCTCCCGGCGGCCCGAGCCCACCCCGCTCACCGAGCGGCTGCGCGCCCTGCAGCTCGACCAGAACGAGGGTCGGGACGCCCGCAGCCTCTTCAACCAGGCCAAGATCATCCCCCACTGGGAAGACGGACAGATGATCGGCATGGAGCTGCAGGAGATCGAGCCGGGCAGCCTATACGAGAAGGTGGGCCTCAAGGCCGGAGACGTCATCACGTCCTTCAACGGGGTGGACCTGGACAGCGCGGCGGCGGGCGCCCGCGTGCTCAGCCAGTTCGTCGAGGCGGACGAGATCAACATCAAGACCCTCGACGGCACGGTCCTGACCGTCGGCCCGGACGAGCTGCCCGGCCTGCTGGAGAACGATCAGTGAGCCGCCGCCGTTCGCATCGCCTGGCGGTGCTGGCCGTGGTGGGCGTGCTCTTGCTCGCCGCCGTCTCCGCCAGCGCCCAGCGGCGCGCCACCGCGCCGTCGCCCCGGGGCCAGCAGCAGACCGGCAACGACAAGGAAGAGACGGTCCACCTGGACTTCAAGGACGTGGACCTGGCCGTGGTGATCGAGATGATCGCCCGCACCACGGGCAAGAACTTCATCTACGACGACAAGGTGCGGGGCAAGGTGACGATCGTGTCGCCCTCCCCCGTCAGCCTCGAGCAGGCCTACGCGGTCTTCGAGTCCGTCCTGAAGGTGAAGGGCTTCACGGTCATCGACGGCCCCGCGGGCGTGCTGCAGATCATCCCCGTGCGGGAGGCCAAGGAGTCGAACACCGAGATCGTCCAGGACGACCGACCCAGCCCCAAGCGCGACCATTTCGTGACGCGGCTCATCCCGCTGCAGTACATCGACGCCGAGGCGATCACGAACACCATCAAGCCGCTGGTGTCGAAGGACGCCTCGATGGTCGCCTACGGGCCCACGAACACGATCATCCTGACCGACACCGCCACGAACATCCGGCGGCTGCTGACCATCCTCGAGGCGATCGACATCGAGACCTTCAAGGAGGAGTTCGCCGTCATCAAGGTGGAGCACGCCGACGCGTCCACCCTGGGCGACCAGATCTCGGAGATCTACGGCGCCGACGTCTCGAGCTCCGCGGCGACGAGCGCGACGGCGGCCCGCCGCGCCCGCTCGAGTCGGCGCACGCGGACCCCCGCCCCCACCGTCGAGCCGGCGTCCCGGGGCAAGATCCGCATCATCACCGACGAGCGCACGAACTCGCTCATCCTGCTGGCGTCGCGCAGCCAGCTCGACGACATCCGCGAGCTGATCCGGACGCTCGACGTCCCCGTCGAGGGGCAGGGCCGCATCCGCGTCTACTACCTCAAGCACGCGGACGCGGAGGAGCTCGCCCAGACCCTGCAGGGGCTGCTGACGGGCCAGGCCCAGGCGGGCCGCACGACGGGTCGCGGGCAGGCGGGCGCCGCCCAGCCCCAGGCCATCCGGGCCGCGGTCACCGCCCTCGCCGAGGGCATCCAGCTCAACGCGGATCCGGCCACGAACTCCCTGGTCATCCAGGCCAGCAAGGAAGCCTACGACACCCTGCGCGAGGTGATCGAGCAGCTCGACATCGAGCGGCCCCAGGTGCTCGTCGAGGCGCTCATCATGGAGGTGAACGTCACCGAGGGGAACACCTTCGGCATGCAGCTCGGGCTCGAGCTCAACAAGGCCTTCAACCTGGTGATCGCCAGCGCGGCGGGCGGCGCCCCCTTCGGCGTGCCCGGTCTGGCGGCGACCACCGCGCGCAACTTCGTCACGAACTTCTACTACGAGAGCGGCGACACGACGATCCAGGCGATCCTCAACGCCGCCCAGAACGACGGCAACACCAACATCGTGGCGGCTCCCCACCTGCTGACCTCGGACAACGAGGAGGCGGAGATCCAGATCGGCCAGAACATCCCGATCATCACGAACCGCATCAACACGGCGACCGGCAACATCTCGGGGCAGACCACCTCGGTCGCGGTGGAGCGCCAGGACGTGGGCGTGAACCTGCGGGTCACGCCCCAGATCAGCGAAGGCGACACCTTGCGCCTCAAGATCTTCCAGGAGAACACCAACGTCGTGGCGTCGGCGGCGGGCAACGTGGAGGAGGTGGGCGTCACCCTGGCCAAGCGCAACATCGAGAACACCCTGGTGGTGGCGGACGGCCAGACCGTCGTCATCGGCGGCCTGCTCAGCGAGAAGTACGACGACGAGGTCCAGAAGACGCCGTACCTGGGCGACATCCCGGCGCTCGGCTGGCTCTTCAAGACGAGGACGAGGAGCCTGGAGAAGATCAACCTGCTGATCTTCCTCACGCCCCACATCGTGCGCAGCCCCGCCGACATGGAGTTCGAGTCGATCCGCAAGCGGCGTCAGTTCGAGGAACGGCTCGGCAAGGGCTACCTCGCCAGCGGGGCGGCGAGTGGGGCGAGCCTCAGCCGCAACCCCGCCAAGGCAGTCCTACGGGAGCAGGCGCGCCGCTATCCGCTCTCCCGCATGCGCGAGATCGAGCAGGAGCGTCAGGAGGAGCGTGCCGCGCGCAAGGCCGAGATCGAGGCCCGCGCCCACCCCGACCAGTACATCGTGACCGCCGGCGTCTTCCACGACGAGGACGTCGCCGCCGAGAAGCTCACCATCCTGCTCGACCGGGGCTACGACGGCACCCTCGTCGCCACCGAGGCCGACGGCGTGGTGGTCTTCGAGCTGCGCATCGGCCCCTACGACACCCTCCGCCGGGCGGAGAACGCGGCGGAAGTGCTGAGCGAGGCCTTCGGGCTCAGCACGGGCGTGATGCTGCGGCGCGGCGATTCCAGCGCCGAGGAGGCACCCGACCGGGGCTCGCAGCAGACCGAGCTCGACACCTACGATACGGAAGAGCAACCGTGAGCCAGGCAGCCCCCACCCCGTCGACCCTCGAGGCTCTCGACCTCGGCACGGCGCTCCTGCGCACCACCCGACTCG
The DNA here is from genome assembly GCA_963822965.1 of uncultured delta proteobacterium. Lineage (GTDB taxonomy): Bacteria > Myxococcota_A > UBA9160 > UBA9160 > UBA4427 > JAJDAN01. Next base: position 327,016 of record CAWGJT010000010.1, on the reverse strand, counting down.
AGCCGGAGCAGCTCGCGCGCGCGCGCGAGCGGCAGCTGGAGAGCCAGGAATCCCTCTCCGAGATCCTCCTCGAGGAGGGGCTGATCAACGCGGACGAGCTGCGTCGCGCACTCGCGGAGCAGCTCGGCCTGACCCTTCTCGACGACCTGCCCGTCGAGGGGATCGACGAGGCGACGGCACTGCGGCTGCCGATCGGCTTCGCCAAGCAGCACACGCTCATCGCGGTGGGTCGCACCGCCGACGACGAGGTGCGCATCGTCTCCGCGAACCCCCTGGACACGGCGCCCATCGACGACCTGCGCCTGCTCTTCGACGGTGCCGATCTGCGCATCGAGCTCGCGAGCGAGCGGCTCATCCTGCAAGCGATCAACTCCGTCTACGACCGCGGCCACGCCGCCACCGACCAGCTGGCCGAGGAGGCGAGCGGCGATCTCGACTCCCTGGAGCTCGACATCCCCGAGCCGAAGGACCTGCTGGAGGCGACGGACGACGCGCCAATCATCCGTCTCGTGAACTCGCTGCTGCAGCATGCCGTCAAGGAGCGGGCCAGCGACATCCACATCGAGCCCTTCGAGAAGGAGATCCGGGTCCGCTTCCGGATCGACGACGTGCTCTACGAGCCGATGAAGCCCCTGCCCCGCGGACTGCAGGCCAGCATCGCGTCCCGTATCAAGATCATGGGCAACCTCGACATCGCCGAGAAGCGCCATCCGCAGGACGGCCGCATCCGGCTCAAGATCGCCGGCAAGGACTACGACGTCCGCCTCTCGACCGTGCCGGTGGCCTTCGGCGAGCGCCTGGTGATGCGCCTCCTGCCCGATTCCCAGGACCTGCTCGACCTCGAGAAGGTGGGCTTCAGCGAGGCCCAGCTGAAGGCCCTGGCCCGCATCGTGCGGCGACCGAACGGGATCTTCCTGGTGACGGGTCCCACGGGCAGCGGCAAGACGACGACCCTGCACGCGGCGCTGGCCACCATCAACCAGCCCGACAAGAACATCCTCACCATCGAGAACCCGGTCGAGATCCAGCAGCCCGGGATCGGACAGATCGAGGTGAACACGAAGGTCGGGCTCACCTTCGCCGAGGGGCTGCGCTCCATCCTGCGGCAGGACCCGAACGTCATCCTGGTGGGGGAGATCCGCGACCTGGAGACCGCCGAGATCGCCATCCAGGCGTCCCTCACGGGCCACCTGGTGCTCTCGACCCTGCACACGAACGACGCGCCCAGCGCCATCACGCGGCTCGTGGACATGGGGGTCGAGCCATTCCTGGTGGGCTCGTCCCTGGTGGCCGTGCTCGCCCAGCGTCTGGTCCGGGTGCTCTGCACCGACTGTCGGGAGGCCTACGTCACCGCGCCCGAGGAGCTGCAGGAGATCGGCGTCAAGCCGCCGGACCGGGACGTCACGCTCTACAAGGCGGTGGGCTGCGCCGCGTGCAACTACACGGGCTACCGCGGCCGCATGGGCATCTTCGAGCTGATGATGATCGACGACGAGATCCGCTCCATGGTCTCCAAGAACATCGACTCGAAGACCATCAAGAAGGCGGCCGTCGGCAAGGGCATGGGAACCCTGCGGGTGGACGGCGCCCGCAAGGTGCTGCGCGGCATCACGTCGGTCGCCGAGGTCATCCGCGCCACCGAGGAAGAGGGGTCCATCGCCCAGATCTAGCGCCGGGGACTCCGGCATCCCCGCCGGCCCCGAAACGCGGCGGCGGGAACCCGGTCCGACGCTCAGTGTCACACTTCGACGCACCCGGCCCGGAACGGCCTCGAGGCGAGGCCCAGGAGCGAGAGATTCTTGCCGGTCTATGCATACAAAGGGGTCACCGCGGCGGGCAGATCGACCCGCGGGCAGGTCAGTGCGGACAGCCTGCGCGCCGCCCGGGTGAAGATGCGGCAGGACGGCATCTTCCTGACCGACATCGGGGAGGCCTCGTCGCAGGCCGTCGCGCGTACCGGCGAGGACGCCGGGCACCGCTTCTCGTTCAACGTCCCGATCCGGTTCGGGCGCCGCATTCCGGGTCTCGAACGGGCCGTCGCCACGCGCCAGCTGGCCACCCTGGTCGGGGCCGGCATTCCCCTGGTCGAGGCGATGGGCGCGCTCGTGCAACAGATCGAGCATCCCTACCTCAAGGCCGTGATGGCCCAGGTGCGCGATCGCGTCAACGAGGGCTCGTCCCTGGCCGACGCGCTCGAGGACGCCGGCGAGTTCGACAACCTCTACGTCAGCATGATTCGCGCCGGGGAGGCGAGCGGCAGCCTCGACCCCGTGCTCCTGCGCATCTCGGACTACCTGGAGGAGCAGGTGCGACTCGCGGGCAAGATCGGGTCGATTCTGATGTACCCCGCGTTCATGTTGGCGTTCACGGCGCTGGTGGTGGTGGCCCTCGTGACCTGGGTGCTGCCCCAGATCACCGGCCTGCTGGAGTCCCTGGACCAGGACCTCCCCTTCTACACCGAATGGGTGATCACCGGCTCGGCCTTCGCGCGCAGCTGGTGGTGGGCGATGGCCATCGCCGCCGCCGCCGGCTACTTCGGCTTCCAGGCGACGCTCCGAACCGAGGGCGGGCGGCTCTGGTACGACCGCACCCTGCTGCGCATGCCCGTGGTCGGACGCATCGTGCGCGTCGTGGCGATCGCGCGCTTCAGCCGCACCCTGGCCACCCTGCTCGCCGCGGGCGTCGGCATCGTCAAGTCCCTGGACATCGCCCGCTTCGTGGCGAACAACCAGGTGTTGTCGTCCGCGATCGAGGACGCGCGGACGGCGGTCCTCGAGGGCACCTCGTTGGCCCGGCCGCTGCGGGCCAGCGGCGAGTTCCCGCCGATGGTGACCACCATGATCGAGGTGGGGGAGCGCAGTGGAGAGCTCGAGGCGATGCTGGACAAGGTCGCCAACACCTACGACGAGCAGGTCGAGTCGACGATCGCGAAGCTGACGTCCCTGATCGAGCCGTTGCTCATCCTGGTGATGGTCGGCATCGTCCTCGTGATCATCCTCGCGACGCTGATGCCCCTGCTCCAGATCACGAACACACTGGGCTGAGCCGCATGCGGCCGGGCCGACGGAGAAACATCATGGCTTTCCCTTCCCTGGATCAGAGCACCCCGGATCAGAGCACCCTGGATCAGAGCACCCCGGACCGGAGCACCGCGGATCGGCTCTCCCTCGATCGGAACGACCCGCAGCAGCGCGGCCGAAGCGAGGCCCGGCTCGGGTCCCCGCACGGGCGCGTCGGGGCTGCGCGCCGCACCGATGGCTTCACCCTGATCGAGATCATGGCGGTGGTGATCATCATGGGGCTGCTCATGGGCATCGTGGGGGTCACCGTCTTCGGTCGGGTGGACGAGGCGCGCATGGCCACGGCGAGGATCCAGATCAAGCAGATCGAGAACGCCCTCGAGTTCTACCGCATGGACAACTCCCGCTACCCGAGCACCGAGGAGGGCCTGAAGGCCCTGATCGAGGCCCCGCCGGGTGCGCGGAGCTATCCCCCCGGCGGCTATCTCAAGAACAGGGACGGGCTCGTCGACCCGTGGGACCAGCCCTTCCTCTACCAGAGCCCCGGACAGCACAACGAGCACACCTTCGACGTGTGGTCCCAGGGAGCCGACGGCGCTCCCGGCGGCACGGGCCTCAACGGGGAAATCGGCAACTGGAGTGACACTGAGAGCGAGTAGCCACGACCGGACGCCGGGCCGGCCCCTCGCTCCCCCGTCGGAGCGGCGCCGTGCCTTCACGCTCATCGAGGTCATGGCCGTCGTGCTGATCCTCGGCCTGATGATGAGCCTGCTCCTGCCGGCCCTCGGCGCCGGCGGTGGCCGCGCCCTGCGAAAGCAGGCCGACCGGGTCGCCGCCAGCCTGGAGCTGGCGCGCCAGCGGGCCGTGGTCACCGGCAAGCCGCATCGGGTGGTGCTCGACCTCGAGGGTGGCCGCTTCTGGATCGACTGGCTGGTCGACGAGGCCCAGGCGTTCGGCGAAGAGGGGGAAACGCCGGAGCCGCCGCCGCCCGACGGCGTCCTCGATCTCTCGGCTCCCGTCGAGGACGACGCCGACTACTACCCGATTCCCAGCAAGCTCGGGCACGTGGAGTCGCTCGAGAAGGGCTACTTCTTCGAGGGCGTGGACACGCCCGAGGGCTGGATCGAGAGCGGAGAGACCTACGTGGTCTTCGACTGGGACGGCTCGAGCGACGCCGTGCAGATCGTGATCTCGGACCCGGACCTCCGCAGCATCGACCTGGACGTGGCGCCCCTGTTCGAGGTGGTCCGGATCCATGAAGAGCAGGACTGAAGCCGCGCGGCGCTCGACCGCGTCGCCTCCCCCGTGCCGCACCCGGGCCTTCACCCTGCTCGAGGTGCTCGCCGCGGTGGCGATCCTCGGGATCCTGTACGCGGTGTTCGCGAGCTTCGCGATTCAGGGCCTGCGCTACGAGGGCGAGAACGAGCGTCGCATCCGCGCCTCCCTGCTGGCCGACCAGGTGCTGGCGGACGTCGAGCTCGGCATGGAGGACGGCGAGTTCCCCTCGGAGGCCGGGGACGAGTCCGAGGAGGGCCAGTTCCTGGTGCGCGTGGAGCTGCTGCCCCTCACCGGGTTGGACGGCGCAGCCCCCGACGAGGGGCTGGCCGAGCTGCTCGCGGGCGACCTGGCGAACCTGGCCACCGATCTCCACACCGTGCGGGTGCGCGTCAGCTGGATCGAGGGCGCCGTCGAGGAGGAGGTCACACGCTTCACGTATGCGTGGGACAGCGGACGCCTCTACGAGCAGCTCGGGGCGACCCCGAACCAGCCCGCCGGGGAGGACGTCCCGGACGACGGGACCGACGCCGCGACCGCGCCCGGAAGCAACCCATGACGACCCGCCGCCGCATTCGGGACCCGGAGCGCGGGGCGCCCTCGGCCGACGGCTTCACCTTGATCGAGGTGTTGGCCGCCGTCTTCCTCACCGCGGTCGTGATGACGGTCGCGATCGCGTTCTTCGTGCAGCTCAGCGACTCCACCGACGCCGCCGAGCGCAAGGCCCGGGACGGCCGGCTGGCGCTCGCGGTGCTCGACCGCATCGCCCGGGACCTCGAGGGCGCGTACCTGCTGGCGAAGCCGCCGGACGTCGATCCCAACCTGCAGCCGTGGATCTTCCTCGCGGAGAGCGACGAGGGCGACTCCGCGTCCGACCGCGTGAAGTTCGCCAGCCGGAGCAACCGTCCGAAGAATCCCCTGGACCACGGCTCGGACCTCGCGATGGTCACCTACCTGCTGCATCCCGCCGACGATGAAGCCGGCTACGAGCTGCTCCGCGCCGTCACCCCCGGCCTGCCCGAGGGGCTCGACCGGGAGTTCCCTTCCGCCCAGGACGAGCGCTTCATGCTCGTCGCCAATCGCATCGAGTCCTTCGGGATGCGCTTCCTCGACGAGAACGGAGAGTGGCTGGACGACTGGGACTCCTCCCTGCTCGAGCAGTCCGGCCAGCTGCCCCGCGCGGCGGAGATCGAGATCTCCTTCGTGCCGGCCGGGGACGAAGCGCGCGACGAGCCCGAAGACTTCCGGGACGCAGACGAAGAGGATCGGCTCTTCGTCCGCCGCGTGAACCTGCCCATGCAGCCCGTCGACCTCGCGGCGATGCTCCAGGCCGTGGCCGACGAGGCGCAGCAGCAGGATCAGCAGAACGGACAGAACCGGCAGAGCGGGCAGAACACGCAGAACACGCAGAACGGCGCCGGCGGCGCCGGCACCCAGGCCGGCGGCAGCCTCGACGTGGACGACCTCGACCTGCCCGAGGGCTTCGATCCCGGCCTCCTCGAGCAGATGAGGAACCAGCGATGACCCGATGGACGAACGGATCCGCGCCGCGGGGCCGGAGCGAGCGGGGCGTGGTGCTGGCCTTGGTGCTGGTGCTGGCCCTGCTGCTCTCGGTGTCCCTCGTCACGTTCGGCAAGCGGGCGTTGATCGACACGATGATCGTCCGGAACCGCGACGACGCCGCCAAGGCGGCCGCCCTGGCCCGCGGCGGCCTGCGGCTCGCCACCGCCATGCTCGTCTTCGACCGCTTCACCAAGAACCTGCTGGCCACCGGGGTGGATCTGCCCCCCGGTCTGACCCCGGGCAACACCCCCGACGACGTGTGGAACCAGCTGCGCGACTACGACATCGTCGACCCCGAGGGCGGGCGCATCCGGATCGAGATCCGGGACGCGGGCAACCGCCTCAACCTGAACGCCATCGTCCCCTACACGGGTACCGAGGAGCCGACGGATCCGGACGCCGAGCAGTACCTCACGGAGATCCTCACCCGGATCATCGACGAGATGCCCATCGAACCGGCCGAGAGGGCGCTCTACGACCCGCGCGAGCTGGCCCGCAACCTGATCGACTACATGGACGTCGACCCGTGGCGCACGGTGGGCGGCCGGGAGGACGACTACTACCTGGCGCAGGATCCGCCCTATCACGCCGCCAACCGGCCGCTGCTCTCCGTGGACGAGCTCGGCCTCGTGGAGGGCTTCGACGGCCGGCTCGTCGACGCGCTGCGTCCCTACGTCACGGTCTATCCCATCGTCGACGCACCGGGCATCGATCTCAACACCGCCCCGCCCCACGTCCTCGGCCTGGTCTACTCGGGCGTCAGCGGGGACCGCCGGCTCCTGACCGCCGACACCGTGGGGCGAATCCTCAAGGTGCGGGAGGAGGGGCGCCTGGTGTGTACGACGGCGTCCCCCGAGCACGAGTGCGTGAGCCTCTCCGAGGTGGACCTCGGCGAGGGAAGCGTCTTCCCGCCCGCGGTGCTGCCGGACGACTCCGACACCTTCACGGTCCGGGTGCGCGCCCGGGTGGGGGAGATCCAACGGACGCTGGTGGCGGTCGTCGACCGCAAAGAGATCACCGCCCCCCAGCTGCTATTCTGGCGAATGCAGTGAGGCTGCACTCCCGTTCGGACGACGAGAACCACGTGGAGACGAGACCACGTGCAGCAGGGCCAGGGCGAGGCGGGCCCGCGGGGCCGCGAGAGCCAGAAGTGAGCAGCCGCAGGGGCCAGAAGTGAGCATGAGGAAGCGCAAGACGCAGGGCCCGGCCGGGCGACCGGCCCGGGAGATCGGGAGAGCCGGCTGACACCATGCCGATGATGAAGAACGTCGTGGGCCTCGACCTCGGGTCCCACACCATCAAGGCCGTCGAGCTGCGGCAGACGCTGCGCGGGCTCGAGCCGGTCCAGCTGCGCCTGCATCCCCGGGCCGACGCGGACGCGGAGCTGGGCGAGGTGCTGCGCCGCTTCATCCGCATGCACCACCTGCCCCTCGAGCACGTGATCTGCGCGCTGCCCGGAGACCAGCTCTCGTCCCGGCGCCTCGAGTTCCCCTTCCGTGACCGGCGCAAGCTGGCCCAGGCGGTTCCGTTCGAGGTGGAGGGCGAGGTTCCCTTCCGCCTCGAGGACATCCTGGTGGACTGGGAGATCGTCGGCGGCGAGCGGAACCAGGCCACGGTGGCCGTGGCCATCGCCCAGCGCAAGCACGTGGCCGAGCGCCTCGAAGAGCTGCGCGCGGCCAACTGCGACCCGCGCGTCATCGAAGCCGAGGGCTTCGTGCTCGGAAACCTCTCGGCGCTCTTCGACCTGCCCGGGACCCGCCTGCTCACCGACATCGGGCATCGCAAGACCACCCTGTGTCTCACCATCGACGGTCGCGCCGTCGCCACCCGGACCCTGCCCGTGGGCGGACGCGCTCTCACCGAGGCGATCGCCAAGGACCGGATGTGCAGCCCGGAAGAGGCCGAGCGCGTGAAGATCGAGGACGGGATCTTCACGCTCGGCTTCAACGGCGCGTCCGCCGGGGCGCTCGCGGTCGTCGATCGCATCGCCCGGGAGATCGTGCGCACCCTCGAGTCCTACGAGCCCCTGCTCGGCGGCTCGCCCGAGGCGAAGGTCGCCACGATCACCCTCTTCGGGGGCACCGCGAAGCTCCATCGCATCGACGAGTACCTGAGCGAGCGTACGGGCATCACCGCGGCCCGGCTGGCGCTGCCCCCCGAAGAGGAGGGCGCCGCCCTGGTGGCCGGCGGCGATCCCGTTCTCTTCGCGCCCGCCATCGCCCTGGCCCTGCGCGGGACCGCCGAGGCGCTGACGCGCATGAACTTCCGCCAGGACGAGTTCGCGTATCGGACGGACCTGCGGCAGTTCTTCGGGCGCGACATGCGCACCACCGCCGGCCTGGCGGCCGCGGTCGTCGTGCTGATGGGCGCCTCCATGGCCACCTCGATCACCCTGGATTCCCGCCGCGCGGTGCAGATGGAGGCCCAGGTCGCGCAGATCTACGCCGACGCCTTCCCCGGTGAGCCCGTTCCCGAGAATCCCGTCGACGCCATGCGCGAGGCCGGGGTGAAGGCCCGGGATCGGGCGGACTTCCTGGGCGTCTACGGCGGCAACCACTCGGCGCTCGACCTGCTGGCCGAGCTGTCCCGCCGCGTCCCCAACGACCTGGAAGTGAAGTTCGAGGAGGTCAACATCGACCGGCGGGTGATCCGCATCAAGGTGTTCGCCAAGAGCTTCGAGGCCGCGGATCGGCTCACGACCCAGCTGGCGGGGAGCGAGCCGTTCCTCGAGGCCAAGATCGACGGGGAGGTGAAGGCCAGCCGCCGGGGCGACGGCAAGACCTTCAACCTGACCATTCCCCTGGCGGTCCCCGGGGAGGACGCGTGAGCGAGCTCTGGTCGCGACTCCTCGCCCTGTGGGACGGTCTCTCCCAGCGCGAGCGCCTGCTGGTCTCGGCGGTCGGCGCGCTGCTCTCGGCGGGGCTGGTCTTCGTCGCCATCGTCAACCCGATCCTCTCGGCCAACGAGTCGGCACACACGCGGGTCGAGGAGGCCGAGCAGCAGCTCGAGGTGATGGTGCGCCTGCGGCGGGAGTACGAGTCCATCAACGCGCGCCTCGCGGGCGTCGAGCAGCGCATCCGGGACAACCGGGACCGCCAGAACACCCTCACCCTGCTCGAGAACCTGGCGGAGAACGCGGGCGTCAAGATCGACTCGATGGAGGAGCGCAAGTCGCCCGACCACGAGCTGTACCGGGAGACGCGCGTCGAGGTCTCGCTCAAGAACGTCACCCTGACCCAGGTGGTGAGCTTCCTGCACAGCATCGAGTCCTCGCCGCGCCAGTTCTCCGTCAAGGGTCTGCGGATCAAGACGCGCCCCGATCAGAACGACATGCTCGAGGTGGCGTTCACGGTCTCCTCCTTCGAGGCCATCTGATGCGGGCGGAGCTGCGCTGAGATGGCTGCCGATCCGGCATCCCGGGTGCCCCGCTGGCTGCGGGTCGTCTCCTACCCCGTCGCGGCCCTCCTCCTGACGGCGTTCTTCGTCTTCCTGGGCTTTCCGTACAACCTGCTCGCCATGCGCCTGGGCGACGCCGTCGGGTCCTCGCTGGACCTCCGCCTGCGCATCGGCGAGCTCTCCCCCCACCTCGGCCTGCTGGGCCCCGGGCTCGCGGCCCGGGAGGTGGTCGCGGGACGCGAGGGAGCCCGCGCCTTCGAGGTCGAGGAGCTGGTGCTGCGGCCCGCGTGGTCGCTGGCCTGGCTCCGCGGCATCCCGGCGGTCCACCTCGACCTGACGAGCCAGGTGGGCAGTGCCTTCGGCACCGTCACCCTGGGCGAGAACGGCGGCTGGCAGGGGCGGCTGGAGGCGGTGCGTCTCTCCTACCTGCCCCTCGAGATGCTCGCGTCGATCGGCCTCGACGGTCTGCTCGACGCCGACGTCGACCTGCACGCGGTGGGCGAGGAGGCGGGCGGCGGCCTGCTGGGGACGGTGGACTTCGACGTGCGCGAGGGCAGCCTCAGCACCGATTCGCTGCCCATCGCCCTGCCCTTCGATCGCCTGCACGGAGAGCTCCTCTTCGGAGACGACTCGTACCTGAAGCTCTCGGGGGTGGAGCTCGAAGGGCCCCTGGTGGGCGCGAGCATCGAAGGCCGGGTCGGGAAGGCGCCCGATCCCTCCCGGCAGCCCCTGTCCATCGACGTCGCCTACGAGGTACACGACGCCAGCCTGGCCGGCATGCTGGGAGCCCGCGGCCGGCCGGGTCCCGACGGTCGCACCCACCTCACCGTGAGCGGCACCCTCTCCAAGCCGGTGGTCCGCTGAATGGCCGGCCACCAAACCGCCGCCGACGAGCTCCAGCGGGTCTTCAAGACCCTCTCCGATCCCACGCGCATGCGCATCCTGAGCCTGCTCGAGCGCGAGGAGCTGGTGGTCCAGGAGCTGATGGCTGTCCTCGGGATGGCCCAGTCCCGGGTGTCGCGTCACCTGGCGATCCTGCGCGAGGCCGGGCTGCTGGCGGACCGCCGGGACGGGACCTACGTCGCCTACCGCTTCGTGCCCCCGGACGCCGGCGCCTGGCACGACGCCTGGATGCTCGTGCGCCAGCGGCTGGAGAACGACCCCACCGCCCAGCGCGACCTCGCCGCCCTCGAGCGCACCCTGGAGGCGCGCGGCGAGCGGTCGCGCAGCTTCTTCGACGCGGTGGGACCGGAGTGGGACGCCCTGCGCAAGGTCTTCCACGACGACGTGCTGCGCGCGCGGGCCGTCAACCGCATGATCCCGCCCGATCTCCGGGTGGCGGACATCGGCACCGGAACGGGCATCCTCGCCACGGAGCTGGCCCGCCTCGGGCTGCGCGTGATCGGCATCGACAACTCCTCGCGCATGCTCGACGCGGCCCGGGTGAAGTTCGAGGAGGCGGGGCTCGCCGGCATCGAGCTGCGCCGGGGCGAAGCCCATCGGCTCCCCATCGCAGACGGCGACGTGGACGCCGCCTTCGCCCACATGGTGCTCCACTACCTGCCCTCCCCCGCCGAGGCCCTGCGCGAGATGGCGCGCATCGTGAAGCCCGGCGGCTCGGTGGTGGTCGTGGACTTCCTGCAGCACGAGCACGAGTGGATGCGACAGGAGCTTCGGGTGGTCTGGCTGGGCTTTCCCGAGGAGACGGTCCGGGACTGGTTCCAGCAGGCCGGTCTCGGCGACCCCCGCATCGAGGTCGAGGACTCGGCGCCGCGCAGCAGGGACCTGCCCGACACGTTCATCGCCTCGGCTCGTCGTCCCGCCTGAAGCGTGCCCAGGCAGGCCGTGCTCTTCGACGCCACGGGCACCCTCATCGAGCTCGTGGAGCCCGTGGGCGACACCTATGCGCGGGTCGCCGCGGCGCACGGCGTCCGGCTGCCCGCCTGGCGGATCGGGGACGCCTTCCGGCGGATCCTGGCGCAGCAGGCGCCCCGGGTATTTCCCGGCGCCCCGACCCGGGACGTCCCCGCGCACGAGCGCGCCTGGTGGCGCAGCGTCGTGCGGGCCACGTTCCGCGCCGCGGACCAGACCGTCGCGTTCGACGACTTCGACGGCCTCTTCGACGAGCTCTTCGAGGTCTACGCGACGGCGCGCACCTGGCGGCTGCGGCCCGGCGTCCGGCCGACGCTCGCCGCGCTGGCCGCAGGGGACCTTCGCCTGGGGGTGGTCTCCGACTTCGACCATCGCCTGAGCCGGATCCTCGAATGCCTCGAAATCAGGAGCTTTTTCGAGGTCGTAATCCTGACCGGAGAGCTGGGCGCCGCGAAGCCCGACCCGCGCGGCTTCGAGGCCGCCCTGGCGGCGCTCGGGGTGCCCGGGACCGGGGCGATCTACGTGGGCGACGACCCCGAACGAGACCGTCCCGGCGCGGCGCGCGCCGGCATGGCCTTCCTCGACGTCCGCGAGCTGTCGGACTTCGCCGAGCTGCCGGCGCGTCTCGCTAAGGTCTAGCAGGCCGACCCGGGATGGGTCGGCTTGCGCCGCGAACGAATCCTGCGGATTCGCGAGCGAGTGGCGCACGGAAGCGCCCGCACCGAAGCCACCCTGCCGAGCATCCAAAGGAGCCCGATCCCTTGCCGATGGAGCCGCGATGACCCGCACCCCGCCCGACGCCACCCTCGCCCCGGCACCCGCCCCCGCCGGCCGCGGTGCCGTGGACTTCTTCGAAGAACGCTTCGGCCTCGACGAGCACGCGCTCTCCCTGGCCCTCGGGACCGCCCTCGAGCGACAGGTCGAGTACGCGGATCTCTTCTTCGAGTACAGCACCCTCGACTCGGTGGCCCTCGAGGAGGGCATCGTGAAGAGCGGCAGCCGCCACATCGACCAGGGCGTCGGCGTACGCGCCCAGCGCGGCGAGCGGCAGGGCTACGCGCACTCGGACGAGATCACGGTGGAGAGCGTCCGGCTGGCAGCGGCCACCGCCCGGGCCATCTCGGACCAGAATCGCGATCCCCAGAGCGTTCCGGTTCACGCGGGCCGCGTCGGACGCGACCTCTATCCCGTCGCCCACCCCCCCACCGAGGTGGCGGTAGCCCGCAAGATCGATCTGCTCGGTGAGATCGACGTCTACGCCCGGGGCCTCGACCCGCGCGTCCAGGAGGTGATGGCCAGCGTCGTCTGCCAGCACCGCTACGTGCTCGTCGCCGACAGCCACGGCGGTCTCGCCGGGGACGTGCGGCCCCTGGTGCGGCTCAACGTGCAGGTGATCGTCTCCGACGGGAAGCGCATGGAGGTCGGCTATCAGGGCATGGGCGGGCGCTACGAGCTCGAGCGCCTGCTGACACCCGAGGCGTGGAGACCGTTGGTGGACGAGGCCGTGCGCCAGGGCACCCTGAACCTCGAGGCCCAGGACTGCCCGGCCGGAACCATGGACGTGGTGCTCGGTCCCGGCTGGCCGGGAATCCTGCTGCACGAGGCGGTGGGCCACGGACTGGAGGGCGACTTCAACCGCAAGAAGACGTCGGCCTTCTCGGACCGCATCGGGCAGCGCGTGGCCTCGCCCGGCGTGACCGTCGTCGACGACGGCACCCTCGCGGAGCGACGCGGCTCGCTGAACGTGGACGACGAGGGAACGCCCAGCAGCCGCACCACCCTCATCGAGGACGGCATCCTCGTCGGCTACATGCAGGACCGCCTCAACGCCCGCCTGATGGGCATGGCGCCCACGGGCAACGGCCGTCGAGAGAGCTACGCGCACCTGCCGATGCCGCGCATGACCAACACCTTCATGCTGGCCGGCACGGACGACCCGGAGGAGATCGTGAAGTCCGTCTCGCGGGGCCTCTACGCGGTCTCCTTCGGCGGCGGGCAGGTGGACATCACCAGCGGGAAGTTCGTCTTCAGCGCCAACGAGGCCTACCGGATCGAGAACGGCCGCATCGGGGCGCCCGTGAAGGGCGCCACCCTGATCGGCAACGGTCCCGACGCGATGCAGCGGGTGAGCCGGATCGGCAGCGATCTCGCGCTCGACCACGGGGTGGGCACCTGCGGCAAGGACGGTCAGGGCGTTCCGGTGGGCGTGGGCATGCCCACCATCCGGATCGACGGCCTCACCGTGGGAGGCACCCAGGGATGAGCGTCCCGGCGAAGGAGCCCCTGCGCGAGACCGTCTCCCGGGCCCTGGCCCGCCTGCGCGAGGGCGGCGCCGCAGGAGACGTCCTGCTGGTGGAGTCCGACTCGCACGAGGTCCGGGTGCGGGGCGACGAGATCGACTTCGTCAAGCAGGCGCGGGAGCGGGCGCTCGGAATCCGCGCGCTGGTGCGGGACGCCCAGGGCACCCGCACGGCCACCACCTCGACCAGCGATCTGGATCCGGCTTCGGTGGAGAAGATGGTGGACGAGACGATCGCCCTGGCCCGGGCCACGGCGCCCGACCCCGCCGCCGGCCTGCCGGACGGCGGCTTCGCGGAGGACCTGCCGGATCTCGCGCTGTCCAACCCCGACGATCGCGGGGTGTCCATCGAGGCGCGGATCGAGGACGCGCGCACGGCCGAGCAAGCGGCCCGGGACTTCGACCCGCGCATCACGAATTCCGAGGGCAGCCAGGCGAGCTCGGACTTCAACGACGTCGTCTACGGCAACACGGCGGGCTTCCTCGGCGGCTATCCCTCGGCGAACCACGGGCTCTACGCCGAGCCCCTCGCCGAGGCGGGCGGCTCCAAGCAGCGCGATTACTGGATGACCGTGAGCCGGCGTCTGGACGGCCTCGAGGACCCGGCCTCGGTGGGCCGCAAGGCCGCGGCGCGGGCGATCCGCAAGCTGGGGGCCCGGCCGGTCAAGACCTGCGAAGTCCCCGTGCTCTTCGACGCGCTCACCGCCCGCGGCCTGCTCGGCCAGGCGGCGAGCCTCGTCAGCGGCTACGCGGTCTATCGCCACCAGAGCTGCTGGGCCGACCTCCTGGGCGAGATGGTGGCGAGCGATCTGGTCACCGTCATCGACGACGGGCGGGTGCCGGGAGGCCTCGGCAGCAAGCCGTTCGACGGAGAGGGCCTGCCCACCCGGCGCAAGTCCGTAATCGAGAACGGTCGGCTCGAGACCTGGCTCCTCGACACCTACTCGGCCCGCAAGCTCGGCATGGCGTCGACGGGCAACGCCAGCCGCGGCATCGGCAGCGCGCCGGGGGTGGGCGCCACGAACCTGTGGATCGAGCCGGGCGAGCTGACCACCGACGAGATCATCGCCGACACGAAGCGCGGCCTGCTCGTCACCGAGCTCATGGGCATGGGCTTCAATCCCGTGACGGGAGACTACTCCCGGGGCGCCGCCGGGCTCTGGATCGAGAACGGCGAGATCGCCCACCCGGTGGAGGAGATCACCATCGCGGCGAACTTCAAGGACATGATGCGCGGCATCGACCGTGTGGGCAGCGAGCTGCTCTGGCTCGGCAGCATGGCTTCCCCGGCCCTGCGCATCGAACGCATGACCGTGGCCGGCGAGTAGCCGGACGTGCCCCCATGACCGCACACGACGACGAGCCGACGACCGCACGGGACGACAAGCCGCCCGTCATGCTCGGCATGACCCTGCCCGACGTCGCCGTCTGGTCCGAGCGGGTCACCGTCGCGCTCGGACAGAACCCCAGCGCGTTCACGGGACCCGGCACGAACACCTACCTGGTCGGAACCGGGCGCCGGCGCATCCTCCTCGACACCGGCCAGGGGCTCGACGAGTACCTGCCGTTCCTCGAGCAGGCCATGGATCTCACCGGCTGCGAGGGTCTCCAGGAGATCGTCCTCACCCACGCCCACGGCGACCACATCGGCGGCTGCGAGCAGGTGATGCGGCGCTTCGGCGCCCTCGAGGTCAAGAAGCGGCCCTGGCCCGAGCTCGATGGGCGCTATGGCTTCGCGATCACGCCAATCGGAGACGGCGACGTCGTCGAGACCGAGGGCGCGACCCTCCGCGCCATCCACACGCCGGGCCACGCGCCGGACCACCTGTGCTTCGTGATCGAGGAGGAGGGAAGCCTCGTCTCGGGAGACAACGTGCTCGGCGTGGGGACGACCATCATCCCCGCCCAGTCCGGCGACCTCGCGCAGTACATGGATTCCCTCGAGCGACTCCTTGCCGAACGTCCGGGACGCATCTACCCCGCCCACGGTCCCTGCATCGAGGACGGCCGCGCGAAGATCCAGGAGTACATCGATCATCGGCGCGCCCGGGACCAGCAGATCCTGGCCGCCATGCGCTCGGGGGCGGAGCGGGTTCCGGCGATCGTCGCGATCGTCTACGCCGCCTACCCCCAGGCGCTCCACGCCGCCGCCGGACAGTCGGTCACCTCCCACCTGCTGAAGCTCGAACGCGAGGGGCGGGTGGAACGGACCGGCGACGCCGATGGCGACCCGACTGCGGCGCGCTGGCAGCGGCGGGATTGAGCCACCCCCTCCTCGCGCGCCTGCAGGACCGCGACCCTGCGGTGCGCGTCACGGCCTGCCGGGAGGTCGCGGACGATCCGGCCGCGGTGTTGCTGCTGGACGGCTTGGGCCGCGCCCTGTGCGACCCGGTGCGCGCCGTCGCCCGGGCCGCGTCGGACGCGCTCGCGACCCTGGCCCCGCGGCATCCGGAGGTGGACGACCTGCTGCGCCGCCTGCTGCGCGGAGACGACCCGCGCGGCCGCTGGGGAGCGGCCTACACCCGGGCCCGCCTGGGCCCGCCCGACACCGGCCTGCTGCCCGCCACGGTCGAGGCCCTCGGCTCCGGCGACCCGGACACGCGCTGGGCGGCGGCGCGCATGCTGGTAGACCTGGCCCGCCAGAGCGGCGAAGGCCTGCACGTCGCCCTCGGCCTCGCGCGCGGCGCGGATGCCGCCGTCGTCCGCCGCATGGCCGTCTTCTGCCTGCGGGAGCTGGCCGGCCAGGACGAGGCCATCGCCCAGGCGCTGCTCGAGGCCACCGGCGACGCCGACCGCGAGGTACGACGGGCCGCGCTGGGCTCCCTGGTCGCCCTGCGCGACGCGCCGCCGGCCGTGACCGAGCGGCTCGTGGCGGTCCTGCGGGACGACGCGGATGCCGCCGCGCGCCGGCTGGCGGCGCTCGCCCTGGGCGAGCTGGCTTCGCGGGGGACTGCGGAGACGCCGGTCGTGCGGGCGCTGCTCGAGCAGAGCGCGCACGACGCCCGGGATCCCGCCCTGCGCCAGGCCGCCGCCCGGGCCCTGGCCCGCGGCTTCGGTCCGACGCGCGGTCAGAACACCAGCGCGTCCAGCGAGTAGCCCCCGGGACCGAAGAGAGCGATCACCGCGCACACCACGGCGAGGTTGATCGTGTACTCGGCACCCGGCGGATCGTTCGTGATGAGATAGCCGGCGCCACGATGCCCGATCTTGCCCGCGACGATCATCGTAGCCACCAGCAGCAGCGCCGCCGGCCGGGTGAGCAGGCCCAGCGTCAGCAGGCTGCCTCCGACCAGCTCCGAAGACATGGCCACCCAGGCCTGGAGGGTCGCGAACGGGACGCCCAGGTCGGCAAGCCAGGCCGCGAAGCCGGCCATGTTGCCCGTCCCCACCAGCCCGAGCTTGCCGCACGCGTGGGTCACGAAGCAGACCCCGATGAAGACGCGCAGGAGCAGCAGGCCGAGATCGGCCAGGGCGGGAGAGGATCCGGTCAGCAGGGAAGCGAGGTCCAATGCGGGCTCCTTCTATGATCTGGACGGTCCGACGGCGGGATCTTGCAGCCGCGGATCGCGTCCGGCGGCCGACGAGATCGGGGCGCGTTCTGATCGACGGCCGATAGGTTTACCATCCCGGCGGCCCGACGGCCCGCCGCCGCGGCCCGGAGCCCGGGAGGAGCACGTGGAGAAGAGCGAGTTCTACCGCGACGCGCGCCGCGACCTGACGGGACCGCTCGCGGGACTCCGCGTCGTCGAGGCCACCACCACGTGGGCCGGCCCCATGTGCGGCTGCATCCTGGCGGACTTCGGCGCCGACGTCGTCAAGGTCGAGTCGCCGGGCGGCGAGATCGCCCGCCGCTCGCCCCCTGCCCTGCCCGGCACCGATCCGCCCCTGTCGTTCATGCACGCCACCGTGAACCGCAACAAGCGAAGCCTGCGGCTCGACCTGCACGACGAGGCGGCGCGCGAGGCGGTTCGAGATCTGGTGGCGCGCAGCGACGTGTTCGTCGAGAACTTCCGTCCGGGCACCCTGGACGGATGGGGGCTCGGCTACCGGCACCTGAAGGCGCGGAAGCCCGATCTCGTCTACGTGTCCATCAGCGGGTACGGGCAGTTCGGGCCGGACAGCGAGAAGGTGGGCTACGACCCGCTCGCCCAGGCGGCCGGCGGGTTCCTCTCGCTCAACGGCGACCCCGACGGCGAGCCCGTGAAAGCACCGACCTTTCTGGCCGACGACCTCGCGGGCCTGCACGCAGCACTCGCCACGCTGGCGGCCCTCCGACACCGGGACCGGACGGGCGAGGGACAGCACGTCGACGTGGCCCTGCTCGACGCGATGCTCTTCCAGTCCACGGGCTATCTCACCCTGGGCGCCATGGGGGTCGAGCTGCCCCGGCTGGGCAACGAGTTCCGCATCGCCGCCCCGGCCCGCACCTACGGCTGTCGCGACGGTCGCGTGATGGCCGGCGTGCTGCTCGACTCGCACTGGAAGCGCCTGGCCGTGCTGATCGGACGGCCCGAGCTGGCCGACCATCCGGACTACGCGACGGCGCCGGCGCGCATCGCCCGGCGGGCCGAGGTGAACACCCTCCTCGCGGATTGGGCCGCACAGCACAGCGTCGGCGAGCTGGTCGAACGCTTCGCGCGCGAGGGAATCCCCGCGGCGCCGGTGCGGAGCTATGCGGAGGCGGCCGCCTGTCCCCACGTACGCGCGCGCGACATGCTGCAGCCCACACACGGCGCGGAGGGCGAGGTGCCCGTCGTCGGCCCCGCCGCGAAGCTCTCCCGCACCCCCACGCGGGTGCGCGGCCCGGCGCCGGCGCTGGGTGCGCACAACCGCGAGATCCTCGAGGAGCTCGGATACGACGCCGCGCGGATCGAGGCCCTCGACCGCGCCTCACGGGGCTGACCCGAGTGCTTTTCGCAGGTGCCACCCGGCCCGCAGGCGAGCTACCTTCCGGCCTCGTTTCCGATCCCCCCGCGAGGCGGACGGGACGCGTCGAGTCAGCGGCTCGCCGCACATCGATACCGAAACGAGCTTTTTTCGGAAGAAGAACCGAACGAAGTCGAACCGAAGGAATGGGAAGGAAAAGAGGGGACCATGGCCAACCTCAAGGGCAGCAAGACGCACGAGAATCTCAAGGCAGCGTTCGCCGGCGAGTCCCAGGCGAATCGCCGCTACCTCTACTTCGCCAAGCAGGCGGACATCGAAGGCTATCCCGACGTCGGCGGACTCTTCCGCGACACCGCCGAGGCCGAGACAGGGCACGCCCACGGGCACCTCGACTTCCTCAAGGCGGCGGGCGATCCCGCCACCGGCAAGCCGATCGGGGACACGTCGAAGAATCTCGACGCCGCCGTCGCGGGCGAGACCTACGAGTACACGGAGATGTACCCGGGAATGGCCAAGACCGCCCGGGAAGAGAAGTTCGACGACGTCGCCGACTGGTTCGAGACGCTGGCGAAGGCCGAGAAGTCCCACGCGGGCCGCTTCCAGAACGCGAAGGACAATCTCGAAGAGCTCTAGCAGCCTCGCGATCGGATCCGAGATGGGTGGCGGGCTCTGCCCGCCACCCATCTCGCACTCTGGGGGAACGCCACGCATGCAGGTTCCGCCGCCCGAGACGCCCACCGCCGCGTGGGACTACGACGATCCGGACTACTGGAACGAGACGCGTCTCGAGACGGAGCTGCGCCGGGTGGGCGACGTCTGCCACCAGTGTCGCCGCTGCCTGCCCCTGTGCCCCTCCTTCCCCAAGCTCTTCGAGCTGGTCGACGCGACCGACGCCGAGATCGCGGGGGTCGACATGCAAGGCTTCGACGCGGTCAACGAGCTGTGCTTCCACTGCGTGGCCTGCTTCAACCACTGCCCCTACGCGCCTCCCCACGAGTGGGACGTCGATTTCCCGAAGCTGATGCGCCGCCACCAGCTCGTGCGCGCGAAGCGCGACGGTGTCCCCCTCGCCCGCAAGCTCACCACCCGGACCGACCTGCTGGGCAAGCTCGGACGCGCCGCCCCGGCGCTCATGAACGGCGCCAACCGGAACCGCTTCTCCCGGGTCATGATGGAGAAGACCGTCGGCATCCATCGGGACTGGCTCCAGCCCACGTATCATGGCGAGACCGTCGAGGACTGGTGGGCGGGCCGCGCGCCAACCCCGCGCCCGGCGGAGCCGACGCGCCGGGCCGTGCTCTTCCCCACCTGCAGCGTGAACTACAACGATCCCGGGACCGGCCGGGCGGCCGTCGAGGTGCTCGAGCACAACGGCGTCGCGGTGGACCTCTCCTATGACCGTTGCTGCGGCATGCCCTTCACCGACACCGGAGACCTCGAGAGCGCGCGGCGCAACGCCGCCCGCAACGTGGCCGCCCTGCTGCCCCACGTCGAATCGGGCGCCGAGATCCTGGTCCCGGGTCCTTCCTGCTCGCTGCTGATGAAGCACGAGTACCCGAAGCTCCTCGGCACGCCGGAGGCGGAGCGGGTCGCGGGCGCGATCCGCGACCTGATGGAGTACCTGTTCGCCCTCGGCAAGGCGAAGACGCTCGACCGCGAGTTCCCGCACCCCCTCGGCCGGGTGGCCTACCACGCGCCCTGCCATCTGCGTGCCCAGAACGTGGGCTTCCCCACGCGTGCGCTCCTCAAGCTCGCCGGGGCCGACGTGGAGCTGATCGACGCGTGCTCGGGCGTCGACGGGACCTGGGGAATGCAGGCGCGATTCTGGGAGGAATCCCAGGGCGTCGCGGACAAGCTGGTGACCCGCATCGAAGGCGCCGAGCCCGAGCAGGTGGCCACGGACTGTCCGCTGGCGGCGCTTCGCATCCAGCAGCGCACGGGGCGCGAGGCGGTCCACCCGATCCGGCTGCTGCACCGCGCCTACGGGCTCGCGGACGGCGAGGGAGCCCTGCGCCCGTGAGGCCCCTGCGGCGCGAGGACATCCTCGACCTCGCCCGCTACGAGCGGGTGCGGGACGTCTACCGTCCGCAGGTGATCGAGCACAAGAGGCAGCGCCGGATCTCCGTCGGTCCCCAGGTGACGCTCCTGTTCGAGGATCGGGAGACCCTTCGCTACCAGATCCAGGAGATGACCCGGGTCGAGCGCACGACCGATCCGGAGAAGGTCCAGGTCGAGGTGGACGTCTACAATGAGCTCGTCCCCGGACCGGACGAGCTCTCCGCCACGCTGTTCATCGAGATTCCCGAGCTCGACCAGATCCAGCCCGCACTCGACCGTCTGATCGGCATCGACGAGCACGTGGCACTCGTCCTCGAAGGCCTCGAGCCGGTGTTCGCGCGCTTCGACACACGCCAGATGGACGCCGACCGGATCTCCGCCGTCCACTACCTCCGCTTCTCGCTCTCCCCGGCGCACGCCCGGGCCCTGCGGTCCGGAACGCCCGCCAGCCTGCGCATCGACCATCCCCACTATCGATACGAGACGGAGCTCGAGCCGGCCAAGCAGGCGAGCCTGGCCCGCGATCTCGACGACGACACCCCGGACCTGATGGACCCCGCCTGGTTCCAGCCGGTCGATCGCGTGCAGCCCGAGGTCCTCTCGAAGACCGGCCAGGTGCGCGTTAGCCGGGTCTCCGCGCCCGGCGCCCGGGAGCGCATCCTCGTCGAGCCCGTCGCGCCCGGCGCGTGCCTGGACGACGCCTCGCCGGAGCTGCTGGCCGAGCTCTTCGAGACCGCGCGTCGCCTGGCCCGGGAAGCCGGCGGCCGGAGCGCAGGCGCCCGGGTGAAGCTCGACCTCGTCGCCGGCGAGCCCGGAGCGCTGCGCTTCGAGATCACGGCGCTCGACTGATGCCCGCCTCGGCACCCGGCGTGCGCGGCGAGGGGGCGGCGGTGGAGGCCGACCGTCCGGGGGCGCTCGTGCTCGCGAGCGCGTCGCCCCGGCGGCGCGAGCTGCTCGAGCAGGCGGGCGTCCCGCACGAGGTCGTCCCGGCGGACATCGACGAAGAGAGCCTGCCGGGCGAGTCGGCTCGGGAGATGACCCGACGGCTGGCGCGCGAGAAGGCGCTCGCGGTGGCCCGGCGTCTGGCGGGCGGCACGCCCCGGCACGTGCTGGGCTCGGACACCACCGTCGCCCTGGACGGTCGCGTGTTCGGCAAGCCCAGCGATGCCGACGACGCGCTGCGGCTGCTGCGGGCGCTCGCCGGGCGCACCCACCTCGTGATCACGGCGATCGCGGTGGTCGACACCCGCAGCCTCGCCGTCTTCGAGCGCGTCGTGGAGAGCCGCGTCAGCATGCGCAGCGCCGGGGACGACGAGCTGCGCGCCTACGTCGCCACGGGCGAGCCACTGGACAAGGCCGGGGCCTACGCGATCCAGGGCGGCGGGGCCGCGCTGGTCTGCCGGCTCGAGGGCAGCCGCACGAACGTCATCGGCCTGCCGGTGGAGGAGACCCTCGAGCTGCTGTCGCGCGCCGGCTTCCGCCTGGGGGACGCGGGAGCGCCCGCGTGACGGACACCTCCACGGCCCCGGAGCGCGAAGCCCGGGAACGCCTCGCGCGGGTCCGCGAACGCATCGAGCGTGCATGCGCCCGTGCCGGACGGGCGGTGGACGACGTCACCCTGGTAGGCGTCTCGAAGCGGCAGCCGGCGGAGCGGATCGCGGCGAGCGTTCGGGCGGGCGTCACCCACCTCGGTGAGAGCTACGTGCAGGAGCTGCGGGACAAGCGCCCCCGCGTCGAGGCGCTCGTGGGCGCCGAGCACGCGGCCCGCCTGCGCTGGTCCATGGTCGGGGGCCTGCAGCGCAACAAGGTGCGCCATCTGCTGCCCCTGGTGGACGTCGTCGAGTCCCTCGACCGCGAGCCCCTCGCCGCCGAGCTCGATCGCCGGGCCCGGGAGGCCGGGCGGATGCTCGACGTCTGCCTCCAGGTGAACCTCTCCCGCGAGCCCCAGAAGAGCGGGGTGGCCCCGGAGGAGCTGGCGTCCCTGCTCGCCGCCTGTGCGGCGCTCGATCGGCTGCGCGTGGTGGGGCTGATGACCGTCCCCCGGGCGAGCGACGACCCGGAGGACAGCCGGCCCGCCTTCGCGCGGCTCCGCGAGCTGCGCGATACGCTTCGAAGCGCCCCGGGTGGCTCGAACCTGCGCGAGCTCTCCATGGGGATGTCCGCGGACTTCGAGATCGCGATCGCCGAAGGCGCAACCCGGGTCCGGATCGGCACCGCCCTCTTCGGACCGCGAACGGACGCGTGAGCCGGGCGACCCGGCGCAACGAACGGAAGGAGCACATGACGAGCGCACTCGACGACAAGCGGATCGGCTTCATCGGGGGGGGTGCCATGGCGCGCGCGCTCGCGGGCGGCCTGCTCTCCGCGGGCGTGTCCGCCGAGCGCCTGGGCGCGGCCGATCCCGATCCCGATCAACGGCAGGCGTTCGCCCGGGAGGTGGGCGTCACTCCTGGCTCGGAGAACGCGGCGCTGGTCGCCGGCAGCGACGTCGTCGTGCTGGCCGTCAAGCCGGGTGTGGTCGGAACGGTGCTGAACGAGCTCTCGGGCGACGCCCACCTGGAGCGACCCCTTTGGATCTCGATCGCGGCCGGCGTCACGCTCTCCACCCTGAGCGAGCGGCTGCCCGCCGGCGCACGCATCGTGCGCGCCATGCCCAACACGCCCGCCCTGGTGGGCGCAGGCGCCACCGCCTTCACCGCCAACGCGGCGGCGAGCGCGGAAGACCGCGCGGTGGCGACCGCGCTGTTCGAATCCGTGGGCACCGTCTGGTCCGCGCCCGCCGAGTCGATGCTCGACGCCGTCACGGGCCTCTCGGGCAGCGGTCCCGCCTACGTCTTCCTGCTGCTCGAAGCCCTGGGCGACGCGGGCGTGCGGGTCGGGCTGCCCCGGGAGGCCGCGCACCAGCTGGCCTGCCAGACGGTGTATGGAGCGACGCGCCTGGCGATGGAGACGGGCCGCCACCCGGCCGCCCTGAAGGACCAGGTGACGTCCCCCGGCGGAACCACCATCGCCGGCCTCGAGCAGCTCGAGGCGGCCGGCGTGCGAGCCGCGATCTACAAGGCCGTGGCGGCGGCCACGGCCCGCTCTCGGGAGCTCAGCCGGAGCTGAGGCGCTCCGGACGGCCCCCGGGAGGCGCGGACCCCGGCTTCGGTCAAGAATCCTGGGCGTCTTGCCGATCCGTTGCCGATGAATGTGCGCTCGTCACCGGGTGACGAGGCCCGGTCGTCGATGCACGCGGCAGGCGACCGCCACGAGGAGAGCCGGCATGCGCATCACGCCCCTGGACGTCCGCAATCACCACTTCGGGCGCCGCCTGCGCGGGCTCGACTCCGCGGAGGTCGAATCGTTCCTGCGCCTCGTCTCCGAGGACTACGAGCAGCTCCTGCGGGAGAACGAGCGCCAGGGCGAGCGCATCCGACAGCTCGAGCAGCGCGTCGAGCAGCTGGTGGCCGACGAGCGCCTGCTCAAGGAGACGCTGCTCTCCGCCCAGGCCATGACCTCGGACCTGCGCGAGGCGGCCATCAAGGAGTCGGAGGTGCTGGTGGGCGAGGCGGAGGTCAAGGCCGAGAAGATCCTCGACGCCGCCCACCGCCGGGCCGCGAAGCTGGGGGACGAGATCCGCGAGATGCGCGGCCTGCGCACGCGGCTCGCCCAGGCCCTGCGTGCCACCCTCGAGACCCACCTCAGCCTCGTGAGCAGCATCGAGGACGCCAATCACGAGTCGGACGACGCCGGCAAGGTGACCTACCTGGCGCGCACGCCCGCCGCCCGGGACGCGGCCCGCAGCGAGGAGCCCGGCGAGCGCACCAGCGGCTGATGTCCGACGCGCCCCCGCTCCGCGTGGACACCACGGGCGCGGGAATCGCCTTCTGGATCCACGTGACCCCGCGCAGCAGCAAGCCACGCATCGGCGGGGTCCACGACGGGGCCCTGCGCGTGGCGGTCCGGGAGCCCCCGGTGGACGGCCGCGCCAACGCCGCCTGCGCCGAGGCCCTGGCACGGGCCCTCGGGGAGGCGCGCCGGGCCGTGCACATTCCCGCCGACGCGAAGAGCCGACGCAAACGGGTCGAGGTCGACGGCGACGCGGCCTCCCTGCGCGAGCGCGTGTGCGCGCTGGCGAGCAACCCGGGAGTGAGATAAGAAGTCGCCCTGCCGGGCGCATCGCGGCATCTCCCCCACATGCCCCCGGCGCTCCCCCCCGAAACGCGGCTCTGGCCCACGGGCGCTTCGCGCACCCATCGCGCGGCGGGGCCGGGAGCCGGCGCGGAGATCGGCGCGCTCGCGAAGACGAGCGCGAAGCGGGACGGAAGCGGGACGGAAGCGGGACGAAAGGCGAAGGAAGACGACGGAGGCCGACCATGCCCATCTATGAATACCTGTGCGAGAAGTGTCAGCACGAGTTCGAGAAGGAGCAGAGAATCTCGGATCCGCCGGTCAAGACCTGTCCGGTCTGCCGGTCGCGCAAGGTCAAGAAGCTGATCTCGCGAACGTCGTTCGTGCTGAAGGGCAGCGGCTGGTACTCGGACCTGTACTCGAGCGCGAAGCCCGGTGCCTCGTCCGAGGACAAGAGCGCCTCCGAAGCCGCCCCCTCGACGACGAAGAGCGAGGACAAGAAGCCCGCCGAGAAGGGTGGCAAGACCGAGAAGAAGGCGGCCAAGAAGTCCTCCGGCAAGAGCGCCGCCTGACGCGCGACCCGGGTATACTGCCGCCGCCGCTGCCCGGCCGGCGGCGTCAGGAGGCCCGTCCTTCCATGCCCCCGGAATCTTCCCACGCTCCCGTCGACACCGTCGTGTTCGACGGGCTGGCCCTCGCCAACGCCATGCGCAGCCAGCTGGCGGAGGAGATCCACGAGCTCACCAAGGCGGGGCACCGGCCCCCCTGCCTGACGGTCGTGCTCGTCGGGGACGACCCCGCGAGCCGCTCGTACATCAAGGGCAAGCAGCGCGCCTGCGCGCGCATCGGCATGGACGCCGTCGAGCACCTGCTCCCCGGGAGCACCTCCCAGTCCGAGCTGCTCGCGCTCATCGAGACGATCAACGCCGACGACCGGATCGACGGCATCCTGGTCCAGCTCCCCCTGCCCGCCCACATCCGGCCGGCGGTGATCGCCGAGGCGATCGACCCCGCCAAGGACGCCGACGCCCTCCATCCCGATCAACGCCGGACGTCTGCTGGCGGGCACCTGGGAGCTCGCCTCGTGCACTCCGCTCGGCATCCTGGCGATCCTCGACCACCACGGCGTTCCCGCTCGAAGGCGCGGAGGCCGTCGTGATCGGGCGCAGCCAGATCGTCGGCAAGCCGGTCTCGCTGCTGCTCCAGCAGCGCGAACGCCACGGTCACCATGTGCCATTCGCGCACCCGGGACCTGCCGGGCGTGTGCCGCCGGGCCGACGTGCTGGTGGCCGCCGCCGGTCGTCCCCGCATGGTGAAGGCGCGACTGGATCAAGCCCGGCGCCGCCGTGATCGACGTGGGCGTGACCGAGGTGGACGGCAAGCTCGTGGGCGACGTCGACTTCGAGGCCGTGCAGGGCGTCGCCGGCCTCATCACGCCCTCGCGCCGCGGCATCGGGCCGATGACGATCACGATGCTGCTCCGCAACACGCTGCACGCGTATCGCGCGCGCAAGCGACTCGACGCGTACGAAGATGGGCGACGGAATCCCTGAAGCGCACGCCGCTCTACGCATCTGCACGTGCGCCTCGGCGCGCGGATGGTGGAGTTCGCCGGCTTCGAGATGCCCGTGCAGTACACGCTCGATCCTCGAGGAGCACACCGCCGTGCGCGAGCGGGCGGGGCTCTTCGACGTCTCGCACATGGGGCAGATCCATCTCTGCCGGGGCCGACGCCGTCGCCACCGCCGAGCACCTGCTCAGCTGCCGGGTCGCCTCGTTGCGGACCGGCGGCGTGCGCTACGGCCTGCTCTGCAACGAGCGGGGCGGCGTCGTGGACGACGTCACCGTCTACCGCATGAGCGACGACGAGCTCTTGCTGTGCGTGAACGCCGCCAACGTGGACAAGGACCGGGAGTGGATCCTGCACCACGCCGGACGGACCCGGGTGGACGATCGCAGCGTCGACACCGCGCTGCTTCGCGCTCCAGGGGCCGGCTGCGCCCGCCCTGCTCGAGCCCCTGGCCGGCCCCGCCCTCGCCGCGCTGGGGCGCTTCTCGCTTCACCTCCCTGGAGCTCGCCGGCGTGCAGCGCGCTCGTCTCGCGCACGGGCTACACGGGCTCGCCGGGCTTCGAGATCTACCTGGACGCGCGCGAGGCCGAGGGCCTCTTCGAGCGGCTGCTCGAGGCCGGGCGCGATCTCGGCGTGCTGCCGGCCGGGCTGGGCGCCCGCGACACCCTGCGCCTCGAGGCCGCGCTGCCCCTCTACGGCCACGAGCTCGACGACGACACCTCGCCGCTGGCGGCGCGCCTGGATCGATTCGTGAAGCGCGACGAGGGGGGATTCATCGGCGCCGAGGCCATCGAGGCGCGCGCCGCGGCGGGACACCCGGCGGTGCTGGTCGGCTTCGAGCTCGAAGACCGCGGCGTGGCCCGGGCGGGCTACCCGGTGGTCCAGGACGGCGCTGCCGTCGGCCGGGTCACCTCGGGCGGCCCCTCTCCGACCCTGGGCTGCTCCATCGGCCTGGCGTACGTTCCCCCGGCGCTCGCCGCTGCCGAGACGCCGATCTCCATCGAGGTGCGCGGCCGCGCGCTCGCGGCGCGGGTCGTCGAGACGCCGTTCGTGCGCGCGCGCAAGCGCGAGGCCCCGGCGAACACCAACCCCAAGAGGAAGAGGTAGGACAGTGGCGGACTACGAGTTCCCGTCGGAGTGCCTGTACACGCAGGAAGACGAATGGATCCGGATCGAGGACGACCGCGTCGTGATCGGCGTGACCGACTACGCCCAGCAGCAGCTGGGAGACGTCGTGTTCCTCGAGCTGCCCGAGGTGGGCGAGGAGCTCCGGCAGGGAGAGGCGTTCGGCGTGATCGAGTCCGTCAAGGCCGTCTCGGACCTCTATGCGCCCATCACCGGCGAGGTCCTCGAGACGAACGCCGCTCTCACGGACACACCCGAGCTGGTGAACGAGAGCTGCTACGACACGGGTTGGCTGGTCGCGGTGTCGCCCTCGGACGAGTCCGAATACGACAACCTGATGGACGCGCGCGCCTACAAGAAGTTCGTGGATCAGCGCAACGAGTAACGCGCGCCCGGCCGGGCGCGCGCCCCGCCCGGCGCATCGCTATTCGCGCTCCCGGTCGATCCGCAGCTTCGCCACCTCGGACCACGAGCCCTCGGGCTCCAGCTGCAGGTAGCGCTTCCAGTGCTCCTGGGCGTTGCGGGACATCTCCATCTTCTCGTAGAGCAGGGCCAGGTTGATGTGGAGGTCGGGGTAGAACGGGTCGGAGACCAGCCCGGCGCGATAGTGGTGCAGGGCCATGTCGTTGCAGCCGTCCTCCTCCAGCAGGTTCGCCAGGTTGAAGTGGGCCTCCACGTGGCCGGGGTCGAGACGCAGACACCGCTCGAAGTGCCGCCGGGCATGGTCGCGGTCGCCCCGGTTGTAGAAGACCGCACCCAGGTTGCAGTGGGCGTCGGCGAAGTCCGGATCGAGGGCGAGCGCTTCGCGGTAGGCGTCGATGGCCTGGCCGTAGCTGGCCGGATCCGCGTCCAGGCGGCAGCCGCGCTCGAAGCACTCGCCCGCCGAGCGCCCCTCCCCGGTCGCTTCGCCGGACACCCTCTGGAACGGCGCCAGCTGACCCGAGGGTGCGGACCCGTCGGCGCCGAAGCCGAGCAGCATCTGCCCGTCCGGCTCCATCCAGTGGCCGTCGCGCTCGACGACGACCCGCGCCGAGCCCTCCCCCCAGAGTCGCAGCGCCACCAGCGGATCCTCGATCTCGGGCGCGCGGTCTCGCAGCACCTCGATGCTGCGCCGGATGCGACGCAGGGAGATGCCCTGCTCGAGCAGCGAGAGCACCGCCTTGATGCCGACGAGATCGCGGAAGGCGTACTCCCCGGATTCCCGGGCGGCGAGGTCCACCTCCCCCCCCGTCACCACGTCCGCAGCGCGCGGCACCGCCAGCCGGGTGCGCTGCCAGTATCGCAGGCGGGAAGGCGTGACCTTCAAGATACGCGCCGCGTTGTGCAGGCTGTAGGTGGACACCGGCCGCCAGTCTACCAAGCCGCTGCAGCGTTGAGAATCCGTAGGATTCGTGGACCCTGCCGTCGCGGCCATTCGGGCGCCATTGGAAGCTGCGCCCCTGATCCGTACGACGGATCAGGGCTAGCGTGTGGTCACGCGGCGGGGTTTCTGCGGCTGGTGCCCGGCCTCGACTTCAAATCGAGTGGAGAGCGTGTCGCCACGTTCTCGGCGGGTTCGATTCCCGTCCCTCGCCGCCACCTCGGCCCTGGTCGCATTGCCACCTCGGCCCTGTCCTCATTGCCACCTCGGCCCTGGTCGCATTGCCACCTCGGCCCTGTCCTCATTGCCACCTCGGCCCTGTCCTCATTGCCACCTCGGCCCTGTCGAGCGAACGGGTGGTCTTCTACCTTCGCGTGCGTGGCCGGACTTCGGCCCGAGGAGACGGAATGGCCGGCAATCCGACGGTGATCCTCCACATGAAGGACGTAGAGCGCAGCGATGAGCTGGACGAGGCGCTCGAACGTCGGTGCCAGGCCCTGGCGGACGAATTCAGCGAGGTGGACCGTTTCGAGATCGGCATCGAGCCCGACCGCAACGAGATCCGCGCCACCACCAAGGCGAGCGGCAAGAACACCACGGTGGCCGCGCACGCGACCGCGGCCGACGGGCGCCAGGCGGCCGACCTCGCCCTGGCCAAGCTCGAACGGGAGCTGCGGAGCCGCCACGACAAGCGCATCTTCACGCCGCGCCGGGAAGCCCGCCGCGCCAAGACCCGCCGGACCTGAGCATTCGGCCCCGCAACCGAGCCTTCAGCCCGGGTCAGCCGAGAATGAAATGCAGCTTGAGGCCCAGCAGCAGGCTGCCGTGGAAGTGGAGCCGGCGCCTCAGCAGGGCCTCGGGCGCCGACAGCTCGCCGCGGTTCAGCAGGCGCCAGGTGGCCACGTCGAGCTCGACCCGCAGGTCGGGCTCGGCGACGGCGCCTTCCCGGCCCTCGACGACCCCTCCGGCGATGGCGACGGTGTAGAACCCGCCTTCCGGACCCGTGAGCTCGAAGACGATGATCGCCTCGGTGTCGCCCAGACGTTCCTGCCGGTGCGCGTCCCGCGCCACGGCCTCCGGCACCCAGCGAAGGAAGAAGTCGGAAGGCGGAATGTCGTCCGGGGGTCGCGCGCGATCCACCTCGGCGAGTCTACCAGACCGCGCGGAGGGGGAGCTCAGACGCTGCGGCGCAGGGGCGCCGCACGACCGAAGAGATAGCCCTGTCCGTAGGGAATGCCGAGGGCCTGGATCGTCGCCAGCTCTTCGCTCGTCTCGATGCCCTCGGCGATGATCTCCGCCTTGAGCTTGCCCGCCACTGCGTTCAGCGCGCGCAGCAGCTCCTGCCGCGGCGGATCGGTGTCGACGCCGCGCACGAGGGACTGGTCCACCTTGATGAAGTCCGGCGCCAGCTCCATCACGGCCTCCAGGCTTCCGTAGCCCACGCCGGTGTCGTCCAGCGCGACCTTGAACCCCAGCTCGCCGTAGTAGTCACGCGCTTCCCGAAAGATGTCGAAGTTGTGGATCGACTCTCGCTCCGAGATCTCGAACACGACGTCGCTCGGCCGCAGCCGCAGGTCTTCCAGGGTGCGGCGGAGCACGTCACCGCGGAAGCTGGGGTCGTGGATCGCCGTGGGCAGGCAGTTCAGGAAGAGGAGCTTGCCGGGCTGCAGGCCTCGCGCGCCGCGCAGCGCCAGGCGGCGGCACAGGCAGTCCAGCTCGAAGAGCAGGTCGGTCTCCTCGGCCATCTCGAAGAGCGCGCCGGGAGAGTGCAGGTCCGAGTCCCAGGGGCCGCGTGCGAGCCCCTCGTAGCCCCGCACCTCCCGGGTGGTGACGTTCAGGATGGGCTCGTAGAGGATCGTGACGTCCTCGGAGAGGAGCAGGTCGGTGAATCGCTTCGAGCGCGTGCGGGACGCGATGCGCGCGTTCAGGTCCGCGTCCGCCCGGGCGCGCTTGACGGCCTCGCGGACCTGCCGCACCTCGCGCAGACCGGGGTTGTAGAGCGCGAACCCCTCGCCGACGGGCAGCATCGGCGCCTCCCGCACGTACGGGTACACGCAGCGGCCCCCGTGCTCGGCAAGGCACTGGGCCAGATGGCGCGCGACGTGCGGGAGCCGGTCGCGATAGAAGCGCCCCTGCTGCCAGGGACGGAAGAGCAGCACCACCACCTCGTCACAGCTGCCGTCGCCCGTGGTGGCGATCACGTCGTCCTCGGAGAGGGTCTCCTGGCACGACTCCTCGATCAGGTCGCAGAGCTTCTGTCGCGCATTCCGATACGCCTGGACGCCGTAGCGTCGCTCGAGAATCTCGAGGGCGCTGGCGTCGATGAGGATCACCCCGACGGCGCCGGTCCGCCGCAGTGCGGCGCCGATCGCCTCGTTGTGCTCGGGGTACGAACGGACCTCGGCCGCCGGGCCGGGGCCCTGCCCCGCGGCTCCATCCTCGGGGGCGGAAGTTCGCGTCATGGCCCTGCCAATATCGGCGGATCCGGTCTCCCGGTTGAGAGAACCCGAGGCTCGATTCGAGCGCCGGAAGGCGCCCGATCAGGCCCCGGGCCGGGGCGCGGGGGCGGCCGGGGCCCCGCTGGCGCGCAGGGCGGCCCCCGTCGCGGATCCGGGGGTCGCCGCGACCTCGTCGGGGGTCCCCGCGGCCACCACGCGCCCCCCGTGCGGGCCCGCTCCGGGCCCCAGGTCGAGCACGAAGTCGGCCCGGCGGACGACGTCCAGGTTGTGCTCGACGACCAGGACGCTGTCGCCCTCCTCGATCAGCGCCTCGAGGCAGCCCATGAGCACCCGCACGTCGGCCGGGTGGAGCCCCGTGGTGGGCTCGTCGAGGACGACCAGCCGGGTGCCGGGACGCCGGCCCCCCGCAGGCCGGACCAACGCCTGGGCCAGGCGCACCCGCTGGTGCTCGCCGCCGGACAGGGTGGCGAGCGACTGGCCCAGCTGCAGGTAGCCCAGGCCCACGCGGACGAAGGGCTCGAGCCGTCCGGCGATGCGGCGATCGCCCGCGAAGACCTCCATCGCCTCGTCCAGGGTGAGCGCGAGGACGTCCGTGATGGAGCGCCCGTCCAGGTGCACCTGCAGCACCTCGCGCCGGTAGCGGCTGCCGCCGCACACCTCGCACGGAACCCGCAGGTCGTCGAGGAACTGCATGTCGATCACCACCTCGCCGGCGCCCTCGCAGGTCTCGCAACGTCCGCCCGCGACGTTGAAGGAGAACCAGCCCGGAGGAACCCCCAACGCCTTCGCCTCGCGGGTCGCCGCGAAGCGCGCGCGGATGGCGTCGAAGGCCTTCGAGACCGTGGCCGGGTTCGATCGGGGGCTGCGCGAGGACGGCCGCTGGTCGACCACCAGCACGGATTCGATCGCCCCGGCGCCCTCGATGCGGTCGCAGGCGCCGGGCTCTCCCCGCTGCCCGGCCTCTCCCTCGTCGCGCAGGGCCAGCAGGTTGCCCACGAGCACGCGCTCGACGAGGGTCGACTTGCCCGCGCCGGACACACCGCTGACGACCACCAGCTGACCCAGCGGCAGCGCGACGTCGATCGCCTGCAGGTTGTGCTCCCGGGCGCCGACGATGCGCAGCGTGCCGAGAGCCTTGCGGGGGGCTCGCCGCGCCGGGAGGCGCAGCTCGCCTCGCAGGGCGCGTCCCGTCCAGGAAGCCTCGTGCGCGGCCACCTCGGCCACGCTGCCCTCGACGACGAGGGAGCCGCCGGCGCGGCCCGCGCCGGGACCGAGGTCGATCACGTGATCCGCCCGGGAGACGATCTCCGGCGCGTGCTCGACCACGACGACGGTGTTGCCGTGATCTCGGATCGCCAGCAGCACCTGCACGAGCCGTTCGACGTCGCGCGCGTGCAGCCCGACGGAGGGCTCGTCGAGCACGTAGAGCGAGCTGGTGAGACGGCCGCCGAGCGCCGTGGCGAGCTGGATGCGCTGGGCCTCGCCGCCCGACAGGGTGCGCGTCTGCCGGTCCAGGTTCACGTAGTCGAGGCCCACCGCGTAGACGGTCTCCACTCGAGCGCGAAGCCCCTCGACGAGGCGTCCCACGCGCTGTGTCTGCCCGGGCGTCAGGGACAGGCCCGCGAGCCACGCCCGCAGCTCCTCGATCGTGTCGCGGCACACCTGCGCGATGGTACGTCCCGCCACCCGCACGCACAGGGCGTCGGCGCACAGGCGCGCACCGCCGCAGTCGGGGCACGGGTCGTAGCGGCGATAGCGCGCGATCAGGCTGCGCGCCTGCACCTTGTAGCGTCGCCGCTCGAGCCACTCGAAGAAGCCCCGCACGCCGTACCACTCGCCGCCGCGGTCCTCGTCCCCGTCCACGACGAAGGCGCGCTGGGCGGGGTCGAGCTCCGCGAAGGGCACGTCCGTGGGAACGCCCTCTTCGCGGCAGGCCGCCACCAGGTCGCGCTGCAGGTGGCGCCCCATGCGCGTGGTGAACGGTGCGATGGCCCCGTCCGCGAGGCTCTTCGCGGGGTCGGGAACCACGCGGTCGAAGTCGATCCCGGCGACCCGCCCGAAGCCCTGACAGGTCTCGCACGCACCGAGGGGCGAGTTGAACGAGAAGAGCGGCGGCGACGGGGTCGGGAAGCGCCGCCCGCACCCGTCGCACCGGAAGCCCTCTCGGAATCCCGTGCGCGAGGGCGGCGCCGGGGTGGCGTCGACCACCACCAGCTGCCCGTCGGCGAGGGCGAAGGCCGCCGCGGCCGCCTCCGCGAGGCGCGCGCGGCCTTCCTCGCGACCCTCGGCTTCCGGGACGCGCAGCCGGTCGACCAGCACCAACGCAGAGCCGCGAACGCCCTCCAGGGCCGCGGCGTCGAGATCCGCCAGGTCGAGCACCCGATCGTCCGCGTCGAGCAGCCGGGTGTGACCGTCCCGCAGCAGCCGCTCGCGCAGGCCGCGCGCGTCCGGCTCCGGCGCCGCCTCCAGCGGGGCGCCCAGGGAGACGCGGTGCCCCGGCCGCGCCTCCAGCAGCGTCTCCGCGACGCGGCTGGCCGTTCCGAGCGAGACCTTCCGGTCGCAGTCCGGGCAGCGCGTCTCGCCGATCTTCGCGAACAGGATCCGCAGGTGATCGACGATCTCGGTCGCGGTCCCCACGGTCGAGCGCGCGTTCGACACCGTGTTGCGCTGCTCGATGGCGATGGCGGGAGGCAGGTTCGAGATCGAGTCCACCTCGGGTCGCGCCAGGCGCTCCAGGAACTGGCGCGCGTAGGTCGACAGCGAGCTCACGTAGCGCCGCTGCCCCTCGGCGTAGAGGGTGTGGAAGGCGAGGCTGGACTTGCCCGAGCCGGACACGCCGCTCACCACGGTGAGTCGGCGCAGCGGGATGCGACAGCTCACCCCCTTGAGATTGTGGGAGCGGGCGTTCTCGATCCGGATCTCGGTCTGGGGCATGGACGGATCGCGCGACGGGGCAGCCGGCCGGCTCAGTCCTCGGCCCGCTGCGCCTGTCGGATGGCCGCCTCGGCGTAGAGCTGCTTGCCGTGGCGCCCAGCCGCCTCGGCGAGGCGCTCCCAGACCTCCGGCCCGGGCTCCTGGCGCCGGGCTCGCGAGACCTCGGTCAGCAGGAAGACGTCCCCCGTCTCGATGGCGCGCGCGGCCAGCTCCTCCAGTCGGTCGTCCGCTCCGGCCTTGCGCAGGAAAAACACCGACTCGGGGATCCGGTCCTCCTCGAGGTAGGCCTCGGCGATCTCGAGCGCCTGGCTGGGGGGCAGGTCGCGTTCGAGCAGGTGGCGGCGCGAGAGGGAATCGGGAATGCGGCTCTTTGCCATGGCGGAAGGCTCCAGCTCCGGAGACGCGCCCCGGCGGCCGTTCGGGTTTCAGTAGCGCGGGACGCCGGGGTCGACGGTGAGCGACCACGCCTCGATGCCGCCCGCGAGGTCCTCCACCTTCGAGAAGCCCCGGGCCCCCAGCAGCTCGCAGGCCCGGCGGCTGCGCGACCCGTGGTGGCAGTGGACGACGACGGGTCGATCCCGGTACGCGGACAGCTCCTCGATCCGACCCTCGAGCTCGCCCACCGGAATCAGGGTGGCGCCTTCGATGCGCGCCCGCTCGAACTCTTCGGGGCTGCGCACGTCCAGCAGGAGGAGGTCCTCGCCCCGCGCGCGCCGGCGCTCGACCTCGAATGCCGAGACGGAGCGCGCCGTCGGGGCCTCGCCCTCGCGAGCCGGCAGGCCACAGAACCCCTCGTAGTCGACGAGCTCCGTCACCGTCGGGTGCTCGCCGCAGACCGGGCACTTGGGATCCTTGCGGAGCCTGAACTCGTTGAACTCGAGGTGGAGCGCGTCGTAGAGCAGAAGGCGCCCCACCAGCGAAGATCCGATGCCCGCCAGCAGCTTCACGGTCTCGGTGGCCTGAAGCATGGCGATGATCCCCGGCAGCACACCCAGGACGCCCCCCTCCTCGCACGACGGAGCCGCGCCGGGCGGGGGCGGCGACGGGTACAAGCAGCGATAGCAGGGACCGTGGCGCGAATCGAAGACCGTCACCTGGCCCTCGAAGCGGAAGATCGAGCCATAGACGTTCGGCTTGCCGAGCAGCACGCAGGCGTCGTTCGACAGGTAGCGGGTGGGGAAGTTGTCGGTCCCGTCCACGACCACGTCGTAGGAGGCGAACAGCTCGAGGGCATTGCTGGAATCGAGTCGGATGCGATGGCCCACGACGTCCACGTCCGGGTTGAGGGCGCGGATGCGCTCGCCGGCGACCTCCACCTTGGGCCGGCCGACGTCCGCCGTCGAGTAGAGCACCTGGCGCTGCAGATTCGAGGCGTCGACGACGTCGTCGTCCACGAGACCGAGATGGCCGACGCCGGCCGCGGAGAGGTAGAGGGCCACGGGACAGCCCAGCCCGCCCACGCCGATCAGCAGGACCCGGGAGCCGAGCAGCTTCTGCTGCCCCTCCAAGCCGAAGTCCGGAAGGCTCAGATGCCGCCGATACCGATCGAACTGGTCCGGGCGGAGCGGCGGCGCCTCAGAAGCAGACGGCGCCTTGGAAAGCGGCCGCGCCTCCGAAGCAGGCGGCGCCTTGGAAAGCGGCCGCGCCTCCGAAGCAGGCGGCGCCTTGGAGAGCGGCCGCGCCTCAGAAGCAGGCCGCGCCTCAGAAGCAGGCCGCGCCTCAGAAGCAGGCCGCGCCTCAGAAACAGGCCGCGCCTCGGAGACCGGCCGCGCAGGGGAAGCGGAGGGAGAGGTGGAATCGCGAGCCACGTCCACAGCCTATCCGACCCCTCGCCCCACCGCGAAGGCCCCCGCCCGGGGGCGATCCCAGCGGGCTCCCGGGCCGCCCCGGGCCGCAGGCCGACCCGGGATGGGTCGGCCTGCCCGCGCGCAGACGAATCCTGCGGATTCGTCAGTCGACCTCCTCGCCCTCGTCTTCCTTCTTGTCGAAGACGAGGACCTTGTAGGCCTTGCGCGGCTTGTCCACGAACTTCCAGGAGACCGTCACCCAGTCCTTGGTCTTGAGCTTGCCCCAGTCGGTCTTCTTGCCTTCGACCACGGTCTCCCCCTTCGCGAACATGAACTTGACCTTATCGCCCATGCGATTGTCGACGATCATCTGCTTCTTGTTGATCTTGTCGATCCGGCCCGTGAACTCGCGCATCTGCGCCGAAGCGATGGACGGCACGAGTGCGAGGGCAAGCACGGCAGTGGCGGCGACGACGGCGATACGGGAGGCGAGATGGCGCATCTTGGAGATCTCCTTCATGTCCTGCGTCCTGCAGATTCCTGGGCGACCCGGCCATGGGACGCGAAACTCGATCATCGACCCGCGCTCGGGGGCGCCCGCCCCATCGGGAGGCGACCCCCTTCGATGGCCGCCCGCGGGCCGGGGTTCCTCGTTTCCCGACTTCCCCGTCCCCTTGCGGGCACCGATGGAGCTGGTGCCGGAGGCGGGAGTCGAACCCGCACGGCCGTGAGGCCGGGGGATTTTGAGTCCCCTGCGTATACCAGTTTCGCCACTCCGGCGCGCGGCGGCGAAGCATAACAGACACCCGCGGGAGGAAACGCCGGGCAGCACCCCGGGGCGGTCAGCCCGCTTTGACACACCCTCCCGGCGGCGGTAGCTTCCGCCGCCGCGTGGGGCTGTAGCTCAGTTGGGAGAGTGCCTGAATGGCATTCAGGAGGTCGCGGGTTCGATTCCCGCCAGCTCCACCACGCGGCTCTCTCTCCCCTCCCCCGCCGATCCTCCCTCGGATCCCGGTCGAGGTGCCTCGAGTCTCCGCGCCCTCGATGGCAGCGCCACGACGGCACTTCGGGCCCTCGCCTCTCGATGGCACCGGGCCGGCCCCCGCGCCCCTGGCGGTCGTCGCGCGCACCCGGGCCGGCTGTTGCACCTGTAGAACGTGTTCTACTCTCGGCCGCCCACGATCCAGCTCCCCCCTGCGGATTCCCGCCCGGGTGGGAGCACCGATCCATGCGCCCGGAGGCCCGAATGGCAGAGCCCGAGCTGCTCTCCGCTCCGCACGTCCTCGCCTACGACTACCGCCGGTCCCTCGGCTCGGTGTTGAGCCGCTTCTTCACCGGTCTGCGGGATCGCCGAATCGAGGCGGTCCGCACCCGGGCGGGACGCGTGCTCGTCCCGCCGGCGGAGTACGACCCCGAGAACGGCGAGGCCACCACGGACGAATGGGTCGAGGTCGGACCGGGCGGAACCGTGCGGAGCTGGGCCTGGGTGAGTGCGCCGCGCGAGCGGCACGTGCTCGATCACCCCTTCGCGTTCGCCCTGATCCAGCTCGACGGCGCCGACACCTCCCTGGTTCACGCGGTCGACGCCGGGTCCGAGTCCGGTATGAAGACCGGCATGCGCGTCACCGCGAAGTGGGCCGACGAGACGATCGGGGCCATCGGCGACATCGTGAGCTTCGTTCCCGAGGAGACGGCATGAGCCCGAGTCAAGCGAACGACGAGCCCGTCAGGAGCATCGTCACCCCCACGCGCACCGCCTACACCTACACGCCCGGCCCCGCGGTCCAGATCTACCTGCGCAACATCGAGAAGGGACGCATCGTCGGGCAGACCTGCCCCCAGTGTCACAAGGTGTACGTCCCGCCGAGCGGCGCCTGCGCCCGCTGCGGCGTGGCCACCGAGGGCGAGACGGAGGTGAGCGACCGCGGGACCGTGACCACCTTCAGCATCGTGCGGGTGCCCTCCGACAACATCGATCTCGAGCTGCCCTACTGCACGGCGCAGATCCTGCTGGACGGCGCGGACATCCCCTTCTTCGGACTGATCCAGGAGTGCGACTACCACGACGTCCGCATGGGCATGCGGGTACAGGCGGTCTGGAAGCCCGAATCCGAATGGGGTCCGTCGGCGGAGAACATCCGCTACTTCAAGCCGACCGGCGAGCCGGACGTCCCCTTCGAGAAGTTCAAGGAGCACATCTGATGCGCGACGTCGCCATCGCGTCCTTCGCCCAGACGAAGTACGTGCGCAGCCAGAACCGCCTGAGCGAGGTGGACATGATCATCCCCGTGGTGCGGGAGGCGATCGAGAAGTCCGGCGTCCCCAAGCGGGAGATCGGCTTCACGTGCCACGGCAGCTCGGACTACCTGGCCGGCCAGTCCTTCGCCTTCGTCGGCGCCGTCGACGCGCTCGGCGCCTGGCCGCCCATCGCCGAGTCCCACGTGGAGATGGACTCGGCGTGGGCGCTCTACGAGGCGTGGGTGAAGATCCAGTGCGGCGAGTGCGACTCGGCGCTGGTCTTCGGCTTCGGGCGGGCATCCATGGGCAACCTGCCGGAGACCATGAACCTCCAGCTCGACCCCTACACGCTCGCGCCCCTGGGCGTCGACGCCATCAGCATGGCCGCCCTCCAGGCGCGCGCCCTGATCGACGCCGGCCGCACCAGCGAGCGAGAGATGGCCGAGATCGCCGTCCGCAATCGCGCCCAGGCGAAGAGCAACCCCAACGCCCAGGTCACCGGGGACTTCGAGGTGGACAAGCTGCTGGCCGACCCCTACCTCGTGTCCCCTCTCCGCAAGCACGATTGCCCGCCCAT
This sequence comes from uncultured delta proteobacterium, assembly GCA_963822965.1. Classification (GTDB taxonomy): domain Bacteria; phylum Myxococcota_A; class UBA9160; order UBA9160; family UBA4427; genus JAJDAN01. The sequence goes on along the minus strand of CAWGJT010000010.1, from coordinate 288,483 downwards.
CTCGGACGGCGTCTCGGCGGCCGTGCTCGTGGCGGGGGACGCGATCGGTCGGGGCGCTTCGAAGCCGGTCTTCATCCGTGGAATCGATCACCGGCTGGACCCGCACCAGCTCGGCGGCCGCGACCTCACGGTGAGCCCCTCCACGAAGCTCGCCGGCGAGAAGGCAGGTGCGCACGACGGGCCCGTGGAGTTCGCGGAGCTGCACGCGCCCTTCACCCACCAGGAGGTGATCCTGCGCGAGGCCCTCGGGCTCGGCGACGAGGTCACCCTGAACCCCTCGGGCGGGGCCCTGGCCGCGAACCCCATGATGACGGCCGGGCTGACCCGCATCGGCGAAGCGGCGAGCTACATCGCCGCGGGCCGGGCCGGGCGCGGCATCGCCCACGCCACGTCGGGCCCCTGCCTGCAACAGAACCTCGTGTGCGTACTGGAGGCCGAGTGATGCCCGAGCGATGTGCCGTGATCGGAGTCGGTCAGACCCACCACACCGCCAAGCGGACCGACGTCTCCCAGGTGGGGCTCATCCGCGAAGCCGCCCTCCGCGCCCTCGAGGACGCCGGGTGCGACTGGCACGACATCGACGCCGTCGTGATCGGCAAGGCCCCCGACATGTTCGAGGGCGTGATGATGCCCGAGCTCTTCCTGGCGGAGGCGCTCGGCTGCGTCGGCAAGCCCATGTTCCGCGTCCACACCGCCGGCAGCGTCGGCGGGACGACGGCCATCGTGGCGTCGCAGCTCGTGAAGGCCGGCGTCCACGGGCGCGTGCTCACCGTCGCCTACGAGAAGCAGTCCGAATCGAACGCCATGTGGGCGCTCTCGATCAAGATCCCGTTCCGGGCCGCCATCGTGGCGGGCGCGGGCGGCTACTTCGCGCCGCTGATCCGCGGCTACATGATGCGTTCCAAGGCGCCGGACGACGTCGGGATCCGGGTCGCGGTGAAGGACCGCACGAACGCGCTCAAGAATCCCTACGCACACCTCAAGTTCCCGGACATCGACTTCGACCAGGTGGCCAACTCGCCGATGCTGTGGGACCCGATCCGCTATCTCGAGACCTGCCCGTCCTCGGACGGCGCGTGCGCGATGGTGATCGCCGACGAGAAGAACACCGCGAAGGCGCCGAAGCGACCGGCCTGGATCCAGGCCACCGCGATGCGCTCCGAGGCCACGTCCTTCGCGGGACGCGACCAGGTGAATCCCCAGGCCAGCCGGGACGCCGCCGCGGAGCTGTGGAAGAAGACGGGCATCACGAACCCGCGCGAGGAGATCGACTGCGCCGAGATCTACGTCCCCTTCAGCTGGTTCGAGCCCATGTGGATGGAGAGCCTGGGCTTCGCCAAGGAGGGCGAAGGCTGGCGCATGACCTACGAGGGCGCCACCGCCCTCGACGGCGACCTGCCGGTCAACATGTCGGGAGGCGTGCTGTCCTCGAACCCGATCGGCGCGTCCGGCATGCTGCGGTTCGCGGAGGCGGCGAACCAGGTGCGCGGCGAGGCCGGTGAGCACCAGGTGCCGAACGCCCGCCGGGCGCTCGGGCACGCCTACGGCGGCGGCTCGCAGTTCTTCTCCATGTGGGTGGTGGCCCAGGAGCCTCTCTAGCCTCGGGAGGCTCTCCCGCCGGGAGCCCGGCGCGAAGGCCCCGGCGCCGGGTCCGGCGGCGTTCAGCCGCGGCCGGACGCCCCGGGATGCAGCCGCGTCCAGCCCTCGTCCGGCGCCGGACGCAGGCAGCGGGCCTCCGCTTCGGCGATCGTCACCCGGCCCGCGGTGCACGTCGCGACGACCTGCACGCGGCGCTTCTGGATGCGACCCACACGCGCCTCGAATCGCAGCTCCTCGGAGACCGTCGCGGGCGCGTGGTGCCGCACGGACAGCTGCTCCACGCGGGCCGGGACGCCGCGCGCGATCGTCGCCAGGGTGAGCACCTCGTCGAAGAGGGCGGCCAGCACGCCGCCGTGGACCCGACCCGGCGCGCCCTGGAACGCCTCCCGCAGGCGCACGCGCGCGGCGAGGTGCCCGTTCTCCAGAGCGACCTCCAGGGGCGGGGCCAGTGGGTTGTAGCTGCCCGAGAGCGCACCGAACGGATGCAGCGCGCCCAGCGCCTCGTCCGCCGGGCTCTCCGCCCGGCAGGAGGCCAAGGGGATCGTGCGACCGCCGGCGTGGCCCGCGAGGTCCGTCGCGAGCTGCGCCGCCCGGTCGGCCAGCTCGCGCAAGCGGCCCGGTGGCGCATCCAGGTCGACCGTCGCGTGCAGGGCGTCCCGCAACGCGCCGGCCAGCCGCAGCCACTCGACCCGCAGCTCCTCGGAGAGCTCGAGCCGGGCGCCGATTGCGATCGCGGGGGCGATCACGGCGCCGGGCGCGGAAGCGGGCTCGTCGGGTGCGTCGGCAGCGGGTGTCGCGAACGGGGTCGGACCGGCCATGCCCGCAGCATACGGGTCTTGCGAGCCGCACTGCAACGTGTTCTAGTTTCCGACCCGCGCGGCTCGCGCGCCCACTCGAGACAGGAGACCCCCGATGGCCGAGCTCGGATTCTGGACCCTCGCGCAAGCCAACCCGGACGCCTTCGCCCTCGCGGCGCCGGACGGCCGCGAGTGGACGCGCGGCGAGCTGCTCGCCGAGGCGAACCGCATCAGCCACGGGCTGCGCGCCCTCGGGCTCGGCAAGGGGGACTGCGTCGCCGCCGTGCTGCCCAACTGCGCCGAGTTCTTCCAGCTGCACCTCGCGATCACGCAGCCCGGCATGTACCTGACCCCGATCAACCACCACCTGACGGGCCCCGAGATCGCCTACATCCTGCCAGGACAGCGAGGCCAAGGTGTTCGTCGGCTTCCGAGCGCTTCGCCGAGAGCTGCTCGCGCCGCCGCGCAGGAGGCCGCCATGCCCGCGACCTCGCTCTTCGCGGTGGGCGAGGTCCCGGGCTTCCGGCCCTTCGAGGAGCTGAAGGCGGGGCAGCCCACCACGCTTCCAGAGAACCGCACCGCCGGGCAGGTGATGAACTACACCTCGGGCACCACCGGGCGACCCAAGGGCGTGCGGCGACCGCTGGCCGACATCTCACCCGACCTCGTGGGCACCATGACGACGGGCTTCCTCTCCATGTTCGACCTGAAGCCCGAGGACGACAACGTCCACATCTGCGGCTCGCCCCTCTACCACACGGCGGTGCTGGTCTTCAGCTCGGCCTCCTTCCACATGGGGCACGCGGTGGTGCTGATGGACAAGTGGACGCCCGAGGAGATGCTGCGGCTGATCGACAAGTACCAGGTCACCCACAGCCACATGGTGCCGACCCAGTTCCACCGCCTGCTGCAGCTTCCCGAGGAGGTGCGCCGCAAGTACGACGTGAGCTCGCTGCGCGCCATGGTCCACGCGGCGGCCCCCTGCCCCGTCGAGACCAAGTGGAAGATGCTCGAGTGGTGGGGAGACACGATCTACGAGTACTACGCGGCCACCGAGGGCGGCGGCACCCTGGCCAAGCCCGACGAGTGGAAGAAGCACCCGGGCACCGTCGGCCGGCCCTGGCCCAACGCGGAGATCCGGATCTACGACGAGAACCGGAACATCCTCGGGCCGGGCCACATCGGCACCGTCTACATGAAGCTCGGACAGGCGGACTTCGAGTACAAGGACGCCAAGCAGAAGACCCGCGAGAACCGCATCGACAACTTCTTCACGGTGGGCGACGTCGGGGAGATGGACGACGAGGGCTACCTCTACCTGCGCGATCGCAAGGCCGACATGATCATCTCCGGCGGCGCCAACATCTATCCGGCGGAGATCGAGGCGGAGCTCATGCAACACCCCAAGATCGCGGACGTGGCCGTCTTCGGGATCCCCAACGACGACTGGGGCGAGGAGGTGAAGGCCGTGATCGAGCCCGTGGACGGGATCGAAGGGGGCGAAGCCCTCACGCGGGAGATCCTGGAGTGGGCCGCCTCGAGACTTGCCCGCTACAAGACGCCGAAGAGCATCGACTACCTGCCCGAGCTGCCGCGAGACCCCAACGGCAAGCTCTACAAGCGGAAGCTCCGCGACCCGTACTGGGAAGGAAGATCCCAGATCTGAGCGGGTCCGCACGGCCCGGGCGCGCCCCGGAAAGGCGGCGGCGCAACGACCCGGACCCGGGGCCCGGAGGACGCAGCCGGACGCTCAGGCGAGCGCCGCAGGCTCAGGCGGCGCCGCAAGCTCAGGCGGCGCCGCAAGCTCAGGCGATGGTGATGGCCTGGCGGGGGCAGAGCCGTGCCGCCTCTTCCACCTTGGCCCGCAGCTCCTCTCCCGGCTCTTCGATCAGCACGGTGAGGGTGTCGTCTTCCTCGACGCGAAAGACCTCGGGCGCGGCCTCCATGCACAGGGCGTTCGCCTCACACAAGTCGTAGTCGACGACGATCTTCATCAGCCCTTCCTCTCTCCTCGTCCTCGTCCCTTTGCGGGTCTGCGGGTCTGCGGATCTGCGTGTCTGCGGGTCGCCAGCGGGTCGCCCCGCTCGTCTGCTCGTTGCTGGCGACGTTATCGCATCCGTCCGCAGGTCGCCTCGCGTCGAAGGCCGTTCAGTGGACACCTACCCCCCGGCGCGGCAGAATGGGCCCGGCTAGAACGTGTTCCAATCCGCCTGACCCGCCGTGCCCCGCTCGCGCGGATCACGCCTGCCGCGACGGAGCGAACCATGCACCTCCACTTCACCCCCGAGCAGAAGAAGTTCCAGCAGGAGATCCGCGCCTACTTCGACGAGATGATGACCGACGAGCTCGCCCAGGAGCTGCAGAGCGGTGGGGAGGGAGGCGGCCCCCGCTACCGCAAGGCCCTCCGGCAGATGGGCTCGGACGGCCTGCTCGGCGTCGGGTGGCCCAAGGAGTACGGCGGCCAGGGCCGCTCCCTGATCGACCAGTACCTCTTCGCCGACGAGGTGCAGCGGGCGGGCTTCCCCCTGCCCTTCCTCACCCTGGGCACCGTGGGTCCCACCATCATGCGCTTCGGGAACGAGGCGCAGAAGCGCTTCTTCCTGCCGAAGATCCTCGCCGGCGAGCTGCACTTCGCCATCGGCTACTCCGAGCCCGGGGCCGGCACCGACCTCGCGGGCCTGAAGACCAGCGCCGTGCGGATCGACGACGAGTGGGTCATCAACGGCCAGAAGATGTGGACGAGTCTCGCCGACTACGCCGACTACATCTGGCTGGCCGCTCGGACGGACCCCCACACGAAGAAGCACAAGGGCATCTCCATGTTCCTCGTGCCGGTCACCGCGCCGGGCTTCAAGATCTCACCCATCACCACCGTGGGCGGCGTACGAACGAACGCCACCTTCTACGACGACGTGCGGGTTCCCCTCGACGCCCTGATCGGCGGCGAGAACAACGGCTGGTCGCTGATCACCGGGCAGCTGAACCACGAGCGCGTCTCGCTCATGAACGTGGGGCCCCTTCACCGGCTCCTCACCGAGGTGAGCCAGTGGGCGCGCACGACCCGGCTCGGCGACGGCAAGGTCATCGACCTGCCGTGGGTGCAGAGCAACCTCGCGCGGGTCTTCTCGAAGCTCGCCGTGCTGCGGCTCATGAACTGGAAGCAGGCCTGGGCGTCGACCCAGGGCCAGCTGCATCCCGCCGACTCGTCGTGCATCAAGGTCTTCGGCAGCGAGTTCTACATCGAGGGCTACCGCACGCTGCTCGAAGTGCTCGGCGCCCGGGCGAGCCTGCTCGACGATTCGCCCGGGGCGGTCCTCAAGGGACGCGTGGACCGCAGCTACCGCAACGCGCTGATCCTCACGTTCGGCGGCGGCACCAACGAGGTGCAGCGCGACATCATCGCGATGGCCGGACTCGGGCTGCCGCACTACAAGACGGGCTGATCCAACGGCGCGAGACGAGCGCCGCGATCCCCCTCCTCCGGAGCGCCGCTCCGAGAACACGAGGCCTGGCATGGACTTCTCCTTTTCCGACGAACAGAACGAGCTTCGCGAGCTGGCCCGCAAGATCCTGGGCGACCTCGCCACCAACGAACGGCTGAAGGACATCGAGGCGAAGAGCCCGGTGTTCGACGAGGATCTGTGGGGCGAGCTCTCGCACTCGAACCTGCTGGGGATCGCCGTCGACGAGGCCTACGGGGGAAGCGGGTTCGGCTTCTTCGAGCTCTGTCTGCTGCTGCAGGAGATCGGGCGCGCCGTGGCTCCGGTTCCCGTCTACGCCACGGCGCTGCTCGGCGCCCTTCCCATCGCGGCCTTCGGCAGCGACGAGCAGAAGCGGGCCTGGCTGCCCCGCGTGGCCGCGGGCGAGGTCGTGCTGAGCGGCGCCCTCGTGGAGCTCGAGGCGGCCGACGTCACCGACGTACGGACCGTCGCCACGGCCGACGGCGACGGCTTCCGCCTGCGCGGCGAGAAGAGCGTCGTGCCGGCGGGGACCCTGGCCGAGCGCATCGTGGTGCCGGCGCGGCTGGGGGACGACGTCGCCCTCTTCCTGCTGGACCCGAAGGCACCGGGCGTCCGCGTCGTGGCCCAGACGGCGACCGACCGGCAGCCCTACGCGCATCTCGTCCTCGAGGACGCCCTCGTCCCCGGCACGGACCGCCTTGCCGCAAGCGGCAAAGGCACCGCCGCGCTCCGGTGGCTCGCCGACCGCGCCACCGTCGGCCTCTGCGCGCTGCAGCTCGGCGTCGGAGAGCGCGCGCTCGAGATGACCGCCCAGTACGCCCGGGAGCGGGTGCAGTTCGATCGCCCCATCGGCAGCTTCCAGGCCGTACACCAGCGAGCGGGAGACGCCTTCATCCAGATGGAAGCCGTCCGTCTCACGTTCCTCGAAGCGGCGCTCCTGCTCGCCGGCGACGAGTCGGGCCCCCACGTGGACGACGCCGTCGCCGTCGCCAAGTACTGGGCGTCCGAGGGCGGTCAGTTCAACGCCTACGCGTGCCAGCACCTGCACGGCGGGATCGGCATCGACGTCGACTACCCGCTGCACCGCTACTTCATCTGGTCGAGCCAGATCGAGCACAGCCTGGGCTGCGCGTCGGAGCAGCTGCAGCGGCTGGGAAGCCGGATCGCCGCGCGGGGGATCCCGACGCCGGCGTGAGGCGGGCCCGCGGCCCGGCTCACGCTTCGGCCGTTCCCGCTCGTCCGGCGCGGGCTCCTGCTCGTCCGGCGCGGGCTCCTACGGCTTGTTGTAGAAGGTCTCCTCGAGGACGGGCTTGCCGTCGAAGTGCTTCGCGAGGGCGCCCCCGATGCTCTCGTGGGACCAGCTCCCCTCGGTCTGGTAGGAGACGTCCGTCGACGGCGCCTGCACCACGGTGACCGACTGTCCCCAGATGATGAAGACGTTGCCGGAGATGCTCGCCGCATCCGGCGAGGCGAGGTAGCCCACGAGGGGCGTCACGTTGTCGGGCGAGAAGGTGTCGAAGCCCTCCTCCGGCTTCGCGAACGCCGCCTCCAGGGCGCCCACGGCGACCATCCGCGTGCGCGCCCGCGGCATGATCGTGTTCGCGGTGACCCCGTAGCGCACACACGCCTGGGCGGCCGAGTTCGTCAGCGCGATGATGCCGCTCTTGGCCGCCGCGTAGTTGGGCTGTCCGATGGGCGAGAAGAGCGCCGCCTCCGAGGCGGTGCTGACGATGCGGCCGTAGACGGGCTCGCCCTTCGCCTTCGACTGGTTGCGCCAGTACTCGGTGGCGTGGCGGATGCCGCAGAAGTGGCCCTTGAGGTGCACGCGGATGACCGCGTCCCAGTCCTCCTCGGTCATCCCGAAGACGGTCTTGTCCCGCAGGAAGCCCGCGTTGTTCACCAGGATGTGCAGGTCGCCCCAGGTGTCGAGGGCCTTCTGGATCATGGCCTTCGAGTCGTTCCAGTCCGCGACGTCGCCGCAGTGGGCCACCGCCTCGCCGCCGTCCTTCACGATCTGGTCGACGACGGCCTGGGCGGCGTCGGCGGTGCGGCCGGCGCCGTCGCGATTGGCGCCGATGTCGCTGACGACCACGCGCGCGCCCTGGCTCGCCAGGTAGATCGCCTCCGCACGTCCGAGCCCGTTGGCCGCGCCCGTCACGACCGCAACCTTGCCTTCCAATACCGACATTTTCGCTGTCTCCGTCGCTCGAGCCGCCGCGCCGGCCTAGAGCCTCTCGATGATGGTCCCGGTGCCGACGGCCGCGCCGCAGCACATGCTGATGTAGGCGGTGGTCTTGTCCTGCCGTTCGAGCTCGTTCAGGGCGGTCACGATCAGGCGCGAGCCGGTGGCTCCCACCGGGTGCCCCAGCGCGATGGCGCCGCCGTTCACGTTGACCCGCGCCAGATCCGGCTCGAAGACCGACATCCACGAGAGCACCACGCCCGCGAAGGCCTCGTTCACCTCGTAGAGATCGATGTCGCTCAGGCTCATGCCCGTCTTCGCGAGGATCTTCTTCGTCGCGTCGACCGGTCCGTCCAGCAGGTAGTAGGGATCGCAGCCCACCAGCACGTCGGAGACGATACGGGCGCGCGGCTTCAGCCCGTAGGCCTTCGCCTTCTCGGCGCTCATCCACAGGATGCCGGCGGCCCCGTCGGAGATCTGCGAGGCGTTGCCGGGGGTGTGGATGCCGCCCTCGACCACCGGCTTCAGCTGCGAGAGGCCTTCGAGGGTCGTTTCCCGGATGCCCTGATCGTGCTCGACGAGCCGGGTCTGCCCGGTGGGCTGCCCGTCGTCTGCCAGGATCGGCGCCTCGATGGGCAGGATCTCGTTCTTGAAGCGGCCCTCGTCCCGCGCCTGCTTGGCCAGCTGCTGCGAGCGGAGGGCAAAGCGGTCCACCTGCTCGCGCGTGATGCCGCGATTCTCCACGATGCGCTCGACGCTGCTGAACTGGTCGGGCGACGAGTCCCAGGGCCACTCGGGCGGCTGGAAGAAGCCCGGCCCGTTGATCACGTTGGCCCCGAGGCCCACGTGGCTCATCACCTCGATGCCGCAGGCGATGCCCACGTCGATGCTGCCGGCCCGGATCATGGCGGAGATGAGGTTGTTGGCCTGCTGGCCCGAGCCGCACTGGGCGTCGATGGTGGTCGCACCCACCTCGTAGAGCGCCCCCTTCGACAGCCAGGCGTGGCGCACGACGTTGTCGGACTGCTCGCCGGCCTGGGTCACGCAGCCGCCGATGATCTGGTCGACGTCATGGGGATCGATGCCGGCCTTCTCCACCAGCCCGAACTGGATCTTCGACAGGAGCGTCGCGGGATGGAAGGCGCTGAGCTCTCCCTTCCCCATCTTGCCCCGGCCGATGGGCGTGCGGAGGGCTTCGACGATGACGGCTTCTCGCATTCGGATTCCTTTCGGGACCGGCTCAGGCCTGGCCCAGGACCATGGCGCTCGTGGGCACGCCGACGCCGGCGGTGACGAGCACGTGGTCGTTCTTCTCGGGCTGATTCGTCGAGGTGCCGCGGATCAGACGGACGCCTTCGTTGACGCCGTTCATGCCGTGGATGTACGCCTCGCTGAGCTGGCCGCCGTGGGTGTTCGTGGGCAGCCGCCCGCCCACGGCGAGTGCGCCGTCCTTCACGAAGTCCTTCGCCTCGCCCGGCTTGCAGAAGCCGAAGGACTCGAGCTGCCACATGACGATGGGCGTGAAGGCGTCGTAGATCACGGCGGCGTCGATGTCCTGCGGGCCGAGCCCGGACTGGGCCCAGACCTGCTTCGCCACGAGATCCATCTCCGGCAGGACGCTGATCTTCGGCCGGTAGAAGCTCGTCATCACCTCCTGGTCCGCCCCCGCCGCCTGGGCCACGCCGCGGATCACGGCCGGCTTCTGGGGCAGGTCCTTCGCCCGCTCGAGCGAGGTCACCACGCAGGCCGTCGCACCGTCGGTCTCCTGGCAGCAGTCGTAGAGCCGCAGCGGATCGACGATGCGGCGCGAGGCCTGGTGCTCCTCCATCGTGAGGGGCTTGCCGTAGAAGAAGGCCTTCGGATTGTTCACGGCGTGGCGGCGGGTCGCCAGCGCCACCTCGGCGAAGTCGCGGCTGGTGGCTCCCGTCTCGTACATGTACCGCATGGCGAACATGGCGACCCAGCTGGCCGGCGTCATCAGCCCGGAGGGCATGTACCAGCTCCAGTGGATCAGGTCGGAGGTGGTCGGGGCCCTCGGCGACGCCCTAGCTGTAGCGCTGGCCCGAGCGGCCGTTCAGCGCGCGGTAGACGACGACGTCCTTCGCGCTGCCGGTGGCCACCGCCATGGCCGCCTGGTGCATCACGCCGATGGCCGCGCCGCCGCCGTGGGGCGTTCGGGAGAAGAAGGTGAGGTCCCCGATGCCCACCGCGCGCGCGATCTCGATCTCGTCGCTCGTGTCCATGGTGAAGGTCGTCATGCCGTCGATGTCGGCGGGCTGGAGACCCGCGTCGCGAATGGCGTCCGCGACCGCCTCGCAGGCCAGCGCCAGCTCCGAGCGGCCCGAGTTCTTCGAGAACTCGGTGGCGCCGATGCCGACGATCGCGGCTTCGTCCTTGAGGGTGATGGGCATGGCTCAGGCTCCCACCGGCAGGGCGACCGTCACCTTGCCGGTGACGTGGTGGCCCCAGGCGTTCCGGCCGACCACTTCCAGGACGACGACGCCGCTCGCCTCGTCCTTCTCCGCCACCGTCCCGGTCATCTTCATGGTGTCGCCGGGCAGGTTGGGCGTGCCGAGACGGATCGCCACCCGCCGGATCACCGCGTCGGGTCCGGCCCAGTCCGTCACGTAGCGGCCCACGAAGCCGTTGGTGGTGAGGATGTTCATGAACACGTCCTGCATGCCGGTGGCCTGGGCGGCCGCCTTGTCGTGATGCACCGGGGTGTAGTCGCGCGACGCCAGGGCGCCGGCGACGATCAGCGAGGCCGAGAGCGGGAATCGACAGCTCCGGCAGCGCATCGCCGACCTTCACGTCCGAGAGCCGCGGGGAGGGATGGGAATCGCTCATCGCGCCTTGCTCCTCGCGTCCGGATCGCCCGCCGGGCGGAAGATCGGCAGCTTCAGCTCGTCGTCGACGTCCTCGACGAAGGCCTGCACGGCCATGCCGATGTGGACGTCGTCGGGCGCGCAGCCCATCGACGTTCGCCACCAGCCGCGTGCCCTCCTCGAGGTCCACCACGGCGACCACCAGGGGATACTCGTAGCCCGGCACCTCGGGGTAGTGGATCACCACGTAGCTGTAGCACGGTGCCCGCTCCGGCGCTGGCCACGAAGTCCCATGACGTGCTCTGGCAGTTCGGGCACATGGGGCGCGGCGGATGGCGCAGCTCTCCGCAGCCGCGCAGCGCTGGATCAGGATCTCGCCACGGGCGACGCCGTCCCACCACCAGGCGTTGTCGTGGCCCAGGGCGGGCCGCAGGCGGCGCGGGGCGGCCGGGGCGGCGCCGGCGGCCGCCGGTTCGGCCGGCTGCGCCTGCTCCGCAGGGGCGTACTTGAGCACGCGGAAGATCATCCAGCCCACCTCCCGACCGTCCTGGTCGCGGAAGGTGGTGCGCGTGTCGATGAAGTAGCCGATGCCCGAGCGCCGTGGCCTTCTGCTCGGAGATCGACTCGATGACCGTCACCCCGGTGACGCGGTCTCCCGGACGCAGGTAGCGGTGGTACTCCTGCTCGCAGTCCGTCGCGACCACGCCCGGTGTAGCCGGCTTCGCTCAGGATGCGGTGCAGCACCTTCTGCTTGTCGTTCGGGTCGTCCTCAGCCGAGCGCCATGTCGAGGCCGTGGAGGATCCAGGCCTGCATCATGGTGGGCGGCGCGACGAGCCCGCCGTGGACGCTCCGGGCTGCGGCCTCGGCGTCCGTGTAGATCGGATTGGCGTCGCCCATGGCGTCGCACCAGTGGCGGATCATCGCCTCGTTGACGGCGTCCTTCGCCACGTCCGGCGCACCGATCTCCAGCCCGACGAAGCCCTGGATCTTCTTCTCGAGCGCCTCGCGCTCCCGACCCTGGACGCTCATGCGCCGAGCCCGACGCGCCCGCGGCGTTTCGTCCCGCTCATCGAAGCTTCCCTCGCTCCTCTTCCGGCTGCTGGCCCTGCCGTCGGCGCTGCGCGACCCCCAGCAGCATCAGCTCGACGCAGTCACTCATCTCGTCGATCACCACCGCCTGGCCGTGCAGACCGCCCGACCAGCCCACCAGCAGCGAGAACCACACCAGGGTGAGCGAGTGGGCCAGCCACCGCTCGTCGGGGGACGGCTCGCCGGCCCCGGCCGCGGCGCCGTCGGGCCCCCGCATGGCGGCCACCACCATGTCCTCCATGCGGCCATGAAAGGCCGCCGTGCGCTTCGCGAGCTGCGGCTCGCCGCAGGCGGCGGCCTTGAGCAGCGCGCGCGCCAGGTTCGGCCGCCGCACCAGGCCGCGCGTCGCCATCCCGAAGAACGCCGCCGCGCGCTCGGTGGCCGTCCCGCCCCGAGGCGGGCGCTGGGCGAAGCGCCGCTCGAGATCCCCGGTCTCGAGCTCCAGCGCCGCGATCAGCAGGTCTTCCTTGCTGCGGAAGCGACGATAGAGGGTCCCGAGCGCCACGCCGGCGTGCGCCGCCACGTCCCGGAGCCTCACGGCCTCGAAGCCGCCCTTCTCCGCCAGCTCCACGGCGGTCTCCACGATGCGTCGCGCGCGCTCTTCCATGGGTCTCTCGGAATTCCGATCCGGGCCGTATTGAAACACGTTTCAGTCGCGAATGAAACACGTTCCACCCGCCGGGTCGCCCCCGCGGTCAGCCCGTCTCGCGGGCCGCCCAGGCCTCCAGTCGGTCGGCCAGCTCGCTCGAGAAGCCGGCGAATCGCTCCAGATCCGCTCGCGGCAGGCTGCTCCAGACGGCCTCGACGGCGCGCTCGCGCGCCCGCCGGAGCTCCCGGATCACCCGCGCCCCTTCGTCGGTCAGCGCATAGCTACGGCGCCGGGCATCCTCCGGCGCGATCCGCACCGCCACCAGGCCGCGATCGAGCAGCTGCCGAAGGGTGCGGGAGACCGCCGCCGGCGCGCAGGCCTGGGAGCGCGCGAACAGGGACGGCATGAAGTCCTCGCGGGCGATCTCCTCGAGCACCCGCCATTGGGGCGGGGTCAGGCCGACCGTCCGTGCGAGCTGCTGGCGGCGGCGCTCGGTCAGGTCCGTCAGGCGGCCGAGCTGCTCGATGGCCGCCCACATGGCCTGACGCTTCTCGTTCGCGACCGGGGTCATGGAGCTCCGTTGCGCTTTATTTAACGTATGTTAAATAATGGCAGATCGAAACAATATCACATGCGGACGATCTGCATGACCCGACCGAGCCAGGGCCACCCCGGAGATCCTCCATGGACGTCAAGACCAGCGTGCGACAGCAGTTCGGCGCCGCCGCCGCGAGCTACGCGACCAGCACCGTGCACGTGGGAGGACCCGACCTCGAGGCGATGCTCGCCGCCTCCGGCCTGGCCCCGGAACGGGCCGACGGTCGCCTGCTGGACGTGGGGACCGGCGCCGGACACACCGCGTTCGCCTTCGCCCGCCGCATCGCGCAGGTCGAGGCGCTCGACCTGACCCAGGAGATGCTCGACCAGGTGGCGCGCGGTGCGCGGGAGCGCGGTCTCGCGAACATCCACTGCCAGCTGGGCGACGCCGAGGCTCTGCCCTACCCCGATGCCTCGTTCGACTTCGTGACCTCGCGGCTGTGCGCGCACCACTTCCAGGACGTGGTGCTCTTCGCCCGGGAGGCGGCGCGGGTCCTGAAGCCGGGAGGCCGCCTGCTGCTGGTCGACTCGATGGCGCCCGAGGACGCCTCCGCCGACACCTTCTTCAACGCGTTCGAGCTGCTGCGCGACCCTTCCCACGTCCGCAACTACTCGCGCTCCCAGTGGCAGCGGATCCTCGACGAAGCCGGCTTCGATTCCGAGGTACTGGGACGCTTCCCGCTGGAACAGGACTTCGACGGCTGGGTCGCCCGCATCGGCACGCCGCCCACCGCGGTGGCGCACCTGCGCTTCCTGTTCGAGAACGCGCACGCCGATCTCCGACGCGAGTTCGAGATCGTGGCCGGGCCCGGCGCCGTGGCGTCGGTGAGCATCCCCTGCGGCCTGCTGCGGGCCCGCCGCCGCTAAGGACGTCGCCCGGCGGGACGCCGCGAAGAGTTTCGCAGTGGGGCTGCTGGCCGGGACACGCGGGATCCCCGATGCTTGGCGGCCATGCAGTCGTTCTGCCGGAACATCCTCGAGCGGGGCGATCTCGCGACCAAGCTCGCCCCGCCGCCGGCCGAGCTCTTCGCGGGCGCGGGCGCGGAGCCGCCCTCCGGCGCCCGCCCGCCCGATCGCCCGGCCCGGAACCCGGATCTCGCCATGCGCGGCCGGGTCCCGCGCCTTCCGCGGCCCGCCGATCTCGTGGATCCCGAGGCCCGCGCCATCTGTCTGGCGCGGTTCGCCCACCACGAGCTGATGGCCGTCGAGCTCTTCGCCTGGGCGCTGGTGCGCTGGCCGGCCTTGTCGCCACGCCTACGGCGCGGCCTGCTGGGTGTCCTCGCCGACGAGCAGATCCACTGTCGGCTCTACCTCGAACGCCTGGCGGCCCACGGCGCCCGCCTGCAGGACCACGTGCTCTCGGACTACTTCTGGAAGCACGTCCCGGCCATCGCCGCATCCAGCGCGGGACCGGCCGCCTTCTTCGCCGCCGTGGGCCTCACCTTCGAGCAGGGCAACCTGGACTTCTCGCCCCTCTACCGCGACGCCTTCCGTCGGGCGGGCGACGAGGAGAGCGCCCGGGTGTGCGAGCGCGTCCACCGAGACGAGATCGGGCACGTGCGCTTCGCCGCCGCGGCCCTGCGCGAGCTGTCGCCGGCGACGGCAGGCCAGCCGCCGGCCACCGACGTGATGCTCTACGAGCGAAGCGTGCCCTTCCCGTTGTCGGCGGCTCGCGCCAAGGGCCGCCGCTTCGACGCGGGGGCGCGACGAGAGGCCGGACTGTCGTCCGCGTTCATCGACTACGTGCAACGGGCGCGCTCTCCCCAGGAGCTTCGGGACCGAGCGCGGCGCCCGGTGGCCGGCGCGAAGCCCTCCGGTCCCGACGCGTGAGCACGGGCCCCCTGCTGCTGCCGAATCTCGGCGGCGAGGAAGGGGGGGACTGGCGGCGGCAGCTGCGCGAGCCCCGCGTCGCCGCGGCGGCCCGCCTCTGGCGTCTGCTCTTCGACGACTCCGCGCGGGTGGCGGACGGCGGCGCGCCGGCGGTGCCCTGGGACCGCTGGCCCGACGCATTCGCCGAGGCGCGCACCCACCCGGCCTTCGCGTTCCTGGACGAGCTCCGGGGCTGCGTGCCCTGGTGGGCGGACCGTCGCGCGCGGAGCGATCCGGCCGCGCAGGGGCTTCCGTTTCCCGGTCCGCCGGCCGAGGTGATCGAAGCCGTGCACGACAAGGCGTTCGCGCTGGCGTGTGCGGAGGCGGAGGGGCTCGTGCCCCGCGAGCTGCGGGACCTGGCCTGCCGCTACGAGGCCGACGAGCTGCGGGACACCGACCGTTTCGTGTCCGACCTGCGGCGCCGAGTCGACGCCTGGCCCGCGTGGACGCGCGGTCGCTTCACCCTGAAGCCCCGCTTCGGCACCAGCGGCCGGGGCCGCTTCGACGCGCGCGACGGCGACTTCGACGAGACGCTCCTCCGGCGCGCGTCGGCCGCCCTGGCCGCCCGGGGCGGCGCGGTTCTGGAGCCCTGGCTGGACCGCCGGGACGACCTCTCCGTGCAGCTTCGGGTGGAGGTCGGGCAGCCCGTGACGGTGCTCGGCAGTCTGCGGCTCGAGGCGACCGCCGGCGGCGGCTACCAGGGTCACCGCGGCGAGGTGGACGCGCGCGGTCGGGTCTTCTCGGGCCACGCGCAGGACGAGGACCTGCGGGTGGCGGCGGTGCAGGTGGCGGTCGCGGCGGCGGCGGTGGGATTCCACGGGGTCGCCGGCGTCGACGCCCTGACCTTCCGGATCGAGCCCGACGAGGGCGCCGGGGATCGCAGGGCGGTGCTGCGTCCGGTCGTCGAGGTCAACGCGCGCTTCACCATGGGGACCGTCGTCGTCGGTCTCGTTCGCCGCTGCCTGCCGGCGGTGCGGTCCGCCCTCGGCCTCGCCCCGGGCACGCGGTGCGGCTTCGTCTTCCGCCTCGACGCGCCTCCCGGCGGCTGGGATGCGGCCCTTCGAGCGACGCAGCCCTCGCTGCTGGTGCGACTCGGCGAGGACGGCGACGACGTCCAGCCGGGCCTGCTGTTCGCCGCGCGAGCCGAGTCGCTGGAGCCCGGGGACGCGGGCGCTCGAGCGCTCGGGGACGCGGCCTGACCCGGGCGGCCGGCCTCCTAGGAGGACACCGCTCAGCGTTGTCCTCAGGTTGCAGGTCGGCGCCCCAGCGGGGCGCCGACCGCTCAGGGGACGACGGTCAGCTGGAAGGGAACGCCCACGAAGCGCGACGGCACGCCGTCGTCCACCACGGCGAGGATCAGCAGGTAGCTTCCCACGTCCGACGCCTCGGGCGCGAAGGTGAACCTGCCGACGCCGTTGGTGTAGCCGTCGAAGTTCACGAAGTCCGGCAGCGTCGACGTCGTCAACGCGATCCGATCGCCGTCGGGGTCCGTGGCGTACACCGTCAGCCCGCTCGTCTCACCGACCTTGGCGGTCTGGGTCGGGATGGCCTGGACCACCGGAGCGTTGTTCACGTACCCGACGGTGAGCTCGAGGGACTGCTGCACCGGCACAGAGGGGAAGTTCCGATCCCAGGCCGAGACCGTGATCGTGTACGTTCCCGCGGTCCCCGCACCGGGCGCGATCGTCAGGCGCGCGTCACCGCCCCCGAGCGACGTCAAGCTCGCGAAGGGTGGCCCGCTGACGAGGCCCATCTGGACGTCGCTGCCCGGATCCGAGTCGCTGGCGTGCACCGGGACGTCGACGACCAGGCCCTCCCCCACCGACAGGGAGGCGGGAAGGTCGATCGTGGGCGGCGCGTCGCGGACGGTGAGGCGGATCGGAATCTCCAGCGGCGGACCCAGCTGGAAGGATTCGCCCGGCGGCGGGTCGTAGTAGGTGTAGATGCGGATCACCGTGTCGTGCACCCCGAGTGCCAGCTTGTCGACGCGATAGCTGACGGTCACCCGCTGGACGCCCTCGTCGAGCAGGTTGTTTTCCGGCGTCACGTCGATCCACGATCCGAAGACCCAGGCGGCCCAGGAGAGCTTCCAGTCGCCGGCGTTCGTCAGCTCGAAGGTGTCGGTCACGACGCCTTCGCTGCGCGAGGCTTCGCGAGTCAGGGACGCGACGGAGGCCACGAGCTTCGGCCGGTTGCCTCCGCGGATGGCGGTGACCGGCGCGCTGTAGGCGCTGACCTGGCGACCGCTCACCGCCGCCACCACGTAGGTGTGGCGCACGTTCAGGGGTGCCGTGGCGTCGTCCAGCGACGGGTCGGACGACTGGCTCCAGAGCTGCGGCGCGGAGCCTTCGGGCGCTCGGAAGACCAGATAGAAGTCCGCACCCGGAACCGGATCCCACGAGAGGTGGTTCGGGTCCAAGGCCGATCCGTCGTGGACCGTGAGGTTCTGGGGGACCGGGACGGTGCCGAAGAAGATGACGTTGGACGTCTCGGACGGCGTCCCACGGCGTCCGTCGGCCGACACGGCGACGACCTCGAAGCGCAGCGAGTCGCTCAGCTGGAACTGCGGACCGAAGACCTCGACCTGCGTCTCCGACACCTCGCCGTACAGCTCCATGCGACCGTCGTTGATCGAGACCCAGACCTCGTAGTGCTCGACGGGCCCGGACGCGGCGAGCCAGCGGACCCGCACGCTGGGCTCTCCCGAACCCGCGCTCTGCGCCGACGCCGCGAGCGGAAGGATCGCGAGGCAGACGCCTAACAAGACGGCGGCCGCACGAGCGTGCGCTGTGCGTGAGATCCGGGCGCGCAGATCGCACGCGCTGCAATGTCGTAGAGGCCCCATCCCCCTCCCCCGGCGCAGACGTTAACAGCGGAATGCGACGAGATGCACCCGTCGAAGGGGATGCAATGATTTTTCCCGAAGGGGCCCAACTAGTGCGAATGGCTGACAGGAGGCTGCGACGGTGCATCAGAACAGGCTGGCGATCGCATAGGGCACCGCGGCCTCGATCCGCAGGATGCGCTCACCGAGCCGCACGGGAAGCAGCCCGGCGGCGGTGAGCTTCTCGACCTCGTAGTCGACGAAGCCTCCCTCCGGACCGATGGCGAGGGTCACCGGCCCCTCGGCTCGCGAGCACGCGCTGCGGGCTTCGGGATGGGCCAGGATGCCGCGAGAGCCGGCCAGCCACTCGGGCAGGACGTCCTCGACGAAGGGGCGGAAGCGCCGATGCTGGCTGACCGCCGGTAGAACCGTGTCTCCCGCCTGCTCGAGACCCAGCACCAGCTGCTCGTGGAGCGCGGCCTCGCCCAGGGCGTCGCTCTGCCAGTAGCTCTTCTCCACCCGGCGGGCGTGAATCAGCGCAATCCGCTTCACGCCCAGCGTGGTCGCGTGCAGCAGCACGCGCTTGAGGACGAGCGGGCGCGGCAGGGCCAGGACCAGGGTGACGGGAATCGGCGCCGGGGGCTCCCGATCGAGACGGACGTCCAGATCGAGCCGATCGCGGTCCAGGCCGAGGACCCGACCCACGCCCACGCGGCCCCCGAGAACCCCGACGCGCAGGGTGTCGCCCACCTGCGCCCGGTGCACCTGGGTCACGTGGGCGGCCCGCCGGCCCCCGATCCGTACCGGGATCTCCTCCGCGTCCGCGGGACCCGAGGCGAGCTCCTCGGGCCGGAGCAGCAGGAGGTTCATCGACCGCCGGCGCTCACACCCGCTGGAAGCGCGGCGGGCGTTTCTCGAGAAACGACTGCACGCCCTCCTTGAAGTCGGGACGGCCGAAGCTCTCGAGCATGAGCTCCACCGCTTCCGCGTGGGCGTCGGCCAGGGAGGCCGTCAGGTGGTGGTAGATCTCGCGCTTCATGATCGCCATCGAGGCGGGAGA
Organism: uncultured delta proteobacterium; assembly: GCA_963822965.1. Lineage (GTDB taxonomy): Bacteria > Myxococcota_A > UBA9160 > UBA9160 > UBA4427 > JAJDAN01. The sequence continues at coordinate 269,590 of CAWGJT010000010.1, read as the reverse complement.
GCAGTTTCGCGCGAGATCGCCCACGTACTCCCGGACGAACGGCAGCAGCTCGTCGTGGGGAAGCACGCGGTTCACCAGCCCGAGCCGGTCGGCCTCGGCGGCGTCGAACTTCCGCGCCGACAGGAGCAGATCCATCGCGTGAGCGGGGCCGACCAGGCGGGGCAGGATCCAGCTCACGCCCCACTCTGCGATCAGGCCGCGCCGCGAGAACGCCGTGGTGAAGGTGGCGCGATCCGACGCGAAGCGCATGTCGCAGAAGAGCGAGATGGGAACGGCCATGCCGGCGCAGGGCCCGTTGATCGCGGCGATGATGGGCTTCCGGATCGAGCACAGATAGGTGTAGGTGCCGCGGAAGGACTCACCCATCGCCGGATCGCCGGGGTCGGCGTCGAGCGCCTCGGGAACCCCTTCGGCGCGCTGTCCGTGCGAGATCGCCTGGAGCCCTTTCAGATCGGCTCCCGCGCAGAAGCCGCGTCCGGCCCCGGTGAGCACGATGCCGACGACCCGTTCGTCCGACTCGGCGCGCGCGAGGGCGTGCTTCACCTCGGCGGCCATGCGGTTGGTCCACGCGTTCAGGAATTCGGGACGGTTCAGGGTCACGGTCGCGACGGGATCCGAGACTTCGTACAGGATCTCGGCATATTCCACGAGAGCACTCCTTCGCGCGCAGCGCGGCTTCGGGTTGGGCTCGAGCCGTTGGGGCCGGCGTTCGACGGCCGACCCGCGATTGTACCCTCCGCCCGGTCCCTGCGCGTGTGGTAGGGTCGCGACCGATGCGACTTCGCGTCCTCACCCTGAACGTCTGGGGGCTCCCCGCTCCGGCCGGACACGACGTGGAGGAACGGCTCTCCCTCGTGCTCCGCGACCTCGCCCCCCTCGCGTGCGACGTGGCGCTCTTCCAGGAGGTGTGGACCGAGACGGGACGCCGGCAGCTGGTCGAGGGGGCCCGCGGCCTCGGCTTTCCCCACGCCTGGGCCGATTCCCGGCCGGCCACCACCCGGGGAGCGGCCGGGAACGGCGGCGGGCTGGTGGCCGTCTCCCGGCTTCCGATCCGCTCCGCACGGTTCCGGCCCTACACCCTGTGCGGGCTGCCCCAGCGGCTGCTGCAGATGGACTACTACGCCGGCAAGGGCCTGCTGCGCCTCGACGTCGAGGTCGGGGGCACGCCGGTCGCCCTGTTCTCGACCCATCTGCACGCGCGATATGCGCCCGCCGAGGTGCAGGACGACTACGTCGGTCATCGTACGGGCGAGGTGCTGGAGCTGGGCCGGGAGGTGCGCGCCGTCCCGGGGCCGGTGGTGGCCGTGGGCGACTTCAACATGCGAGACAGCGCGCCGGAGTACGAGGTGCTGCTCGGGCTCACCGGCTTCGTCGACTCGGCTGCCGCCCTGGGAGCCCGGGAGCCCACCTCCACCTTGCAGAACGCGTACCGGCTGGCGCGAGGCTCCCTCACGGAGTCGCGCATCGACTACGTCTTCTGTCGCAGCGGCGAGCAGCAGGGGGCGACCCCGGTCGCCGTGCGTCGCGTCTTCGACCAGCCCGTCACCGTGGCGGGGGAGACCGCCGCCTACTCCGACCACGCCGGCGTGCTCGCCGACGTGGAGATCGGGGGCCCGGGCCGGCCCCGGCCGGCGATCGTCCCCGGCACCCGGGCAGCCGCGGCGGAGCTCCTGCGGGAGGGACGAAGACAGGCCCTCGCGCGCCGCCGGGACGAGCGGATCGGCACCGGCGTCGCGGCGGCTGCCGCCCTGGGCGCCGTCCGGGTGGCCCGCCACGACGACCTCACCCGGCGGGGCTTCCTGCGGGCCTCCGCCTGGGGCGGCGCCGGGCTCTTCGGCCTCTCGGGCCTGGGACTCGTCACCCTGTCCGAGTCCTTCGTGCCCGACGAGCTGCAGGGCTACGACGCCATGGATCGGCTGCTGGCGGAGCTGACGGCCTCCGAGGGCCATGCCCCGGCATGACGTCCCGCCTCCCGAGTTCGCTACGGTCGTTCCAATGTCCTACCGGGCCGTCGTCTTCGACCTCGGCGGTGTCGTCCTCGGCTCCCCGCTGCACGCGATCCGCCGCTACGAGGCACACCTGGGCCTGCCGCGAGACGCCATCAATCGGGTCGCGGCCGAGACCGCACCCCACGGCGCATGGTCGCGCCTGGAGCGCGGAGAGCTCGCCATGGAGGCCTTCTACCCCGCCTTCGAGAGTGACTGCCGGGCGGCGGGCCACGAGATCTGTGCGCGCACGATGTTCGAGTGGATGGCGGAGGCCTCCCAGCCCCGGGAGCCCATGCTGCGGGCGATCGCCGCGATCCGCATCCGCGGCCTGCGCGTGGGCGCGCTCACCAACAACTGGGCGGCCGCCGACAATTCCGATGCGGGCGCGGAGCGGAGCGACGGAACCCGCGCCCTGCGCGGACACTTCGACGTCTTCATCGAGTCGAGCGTCGAGGGAATGCGCAAGCCCGACCCGCGCATCTACGAGCTGGCCTGCGCGCGCCTGGAGGTGGCGCCGCAGCACACCGTCTTCCTCGACGACATCGGTGCGAACCTGAAGCCGGCGCGCTCCCTGGGTCTCACCACGATCAAGGTCGACGAGCCCGAGACGGCGCTGGTCGAGCTGGAGCGCACCCTCGGATTTCCGCTCGGAGTCCGAGGCGAGAGCGAAGCGCCCCGATGACCCCCGCACGATGCCAGCCGCACGCCCCCGCGCGTCGAGTGGACTCTTGAGCGAACGTGCGTACGGCGCCCTCTCCTGGCCGCGCTCCCGGGGACGGGTCGCGCGCCGGCTGCCGGCCGTGGGTGCTGCTGCCCGCCGTCGGCCTGCTCCTCGCCTGCGCCCAGGGCGCCGCTGCCCCCCGCGACGACGAGGTCGTCAACCGCAAGCGCACCATCCTGCTCTCCACGGAATACGACGACCTCAAGGCGGGCGAGGACGCCGCCGTCCAGATCGAGGCGGAGATGGGCCTCTACGACTCCCCGGCCCTGGCCGCCTACGTCGAAGAGGTGGGGCATCGCCTCGTCGCCTACGCACCGCTCCGTCCCTTCCAGTACACCTTCCAGATCGTCGACCAGATGACGCCCAACGCCTTCTCGTTGCCGGGCGGTCACATCTACGTGTCTCGCGGTCTGATCGCCCTCGCAAACACCGAGGACGAGCTGGCGAACGTGCTGGGACACGAGATCATCCACGCCGCCGAACGACACGCGGCCGCCCAGCAGGAGCTGGCGCGCCGCACCAGCCCGTTCCTGATGCCCTACATCCGCATGGCGCGCCTGGCGGCCTACAGCCGCGACCACGAGCGCGCGGCGGACAAGGGGGGCCAGACGATCGCGGCCCGGGCCGGCTACGACCCCGGGGCCCTGGCGGAGTTCCTCAAGCACCTCGGCGACACGGAGCGTCTCACCATCGGGTACTCGCGCCTCTCGAGCTACTTCGACACGCACCCGGGAACCACCGAGCGCGTCGCCTCCACGGCCTCCCACGCGATGACCCTCACGTGGACCCTCGACCCCACGCGCGAGACCGGGCGCGCCGCCTATCTGAAGAAGATCGAGGGCATCGTGCTGGACACGGACCCCGCCGAGGGCATCTTCCGGGACACCGAGTTCATCCATCCCGATCTCGACTTCCGCGTCATCTTCCCGCGCGGGTGGGAGGTGGTGAACACCCGCGAGGCCGTGGGCGCCGTCAGCCCGGACGGCAACGCCCGCATCTTCATCACCCTCGAGGCGCCGCTCGCACCCGAGAAGCCCGGAAGGACCGGGGACGGCGAGAAGACCGGGGGGGACACAGGCGAGGCGTCGGCGACCGCCGGCGAGCCGGGCGTCCCCGAGGAGACGCCGCCGCCCGCGACCGCCGCGACCCCGAGCGAGCCCGAGAAGCCCCCGCAGATGCCCACCGCCCGCGAGGCCGCCGACCGCTTCGTCGCCGACCACGGCGACGAGTTCCGGATCCACGTGGTGCGCGCGCAGCCGGTACAGATCGGTGACATCGATTCCTGGCGCATCGACTTCGAGGGAAGCATGGGCGGCCAGTCGGTGGGCGGGCAGGCCACCTTCATTCCCCACGTCGGGCAGGTCTTCCGCGTGATGGCGGTCGCGACGAGCTCTTCCTGGAGCCAGTACGTGGGCCGGGCGCACGCCGCCGCCCGCACGTTCCGGCCGCTGACCGAGGAGGAGCGGGGTTCCGTGCAGGTGATCCACCTGCGTCTCGTCCGCGCGCTCCCGGACGAGACGATCACCGCCCTGAGCCAGCGCGCCGACAACGCCTGGGGCCCCGGGCGCACGGCGGTGCTCAACGGCCTCTTCGTGGACAACCGCTTCGAGGGGGGCGAGATCGTGAAGATCGCCCGGGCGGTTCCGTACACGCCGCGCCCGGAGCGGGCGCGGCAGTCACTCCAGCCGAGCGACGGCGCGCCGATCGAAGGCCCGGACGCCGACGGGCCCTGAGCCGCGCGCCCCTCGCGTCGGGCGGCTGGCCCCAGTGCGTCAGCGCGCTAGTCCGGGTACTCGACGGTGACGGGCCCTTTGGGCACGCCCTGGCAGGTGAGCACCCAGCCCTGCGCGATCTGCCCCGCGTCGATGCCGCCGTCGTTCATCTTCATCTCGACGGTGCCTTCCTTGACCATCGCCATGCAGCAGCCGCAGTAGGCCTCCTCGCACGCGAAGGGCGGCTCCAGACCCGCCCGCCTCGCCGCCTGCAGGATCGTCTCCTCGGGCCCCACGGTGATCTCGCTCCGCTTCCCGTCCAGGATGACGGTGACCGTGACGCTCCCGGCGGCGCCTCGCGTGGTGGCCGCACCGAGCGGCTCGGTGTCGGGATGCTCGAACCGCTCGATGAAGATCTGCTCCCCGGGCACCCCGAGCTCGGCCAGCGCCGCCTCGGCGACGTCCATGAAGGGCCCGGGACCGCAGATGTAGAAGTCGGCCGCCGTCTGGCCGGCCACGAAGCGCCGGGCCCGCTCGACGTCGACGAAGCCCTCCCGGTCGTCGAGGCTGTGCTCCACCGCGAAGCGCTCCGGATGGGCCCGCTCGAGCGCCCGCAGCTCGTCCTCGAAGATGATCGAACGGGCGTCGCGGTTCGCGTAGAGCAGGCGCACGGGCCGGCTCGTGGTCGCCAGGGCCGTCTTGACGACGGAGATGATCGGCGTGATGCCGCTGCCGGCGCCGAACAGGACGAGCGGCCGGTCCGCTTCGGGGCGCTCCGCCAGGCAGAAGACGCCGGCCGGCTTCATCACCTCGAGCGTCGTCCCCGCGGCGACGAGGTCGTTCAGGTGGTTGGAGACGCGCCCGGTGGCGACACGCTTGACGGTGACCTTGTGCACCGGGTCCGTGTCCGGCGAGCTCGCCAGGGAGTAGCAGCGCACGAGGCGCTTCCCGTCGACGGCCACCCGGAACGTGAGGAACTGCCCCGCCCGGTAGTGGAACATCTCGGCCAGGTCCGGGGGCACCTCGAGCACCAGCGAGCACGAGTCGTCGGTCTCGCGGATGACCTCGACGACCGTCAGCGAGTGGTAGGGCCCCTCGGTGGCGAGGGTGTGGTCCGGCTGGCTCATGGGATCGACGACGGGCTCCGGGCTCGAGGCGCACCCTCCGAACGGAGGGCCCGCGAGGCTATCACTCCTCTCGTGGGCCCGAAAGCCGCGCGCGGGCCGGCCCGGCGCAGGACCGTGTGGTCCGATTCGGGCCATGCGAGTCCCGAGCTCTCCTACTCGCCGAGCCAGTCCCGGGGCCGCAGGAACTCGTCGTAGAGGCGGGCCTCGGGCGTGCCCGGCTCGGGATGCCAGTCGTAGCGCCAGTGTACGACCGGCGGCATCGACGCGAGGATCGACTCCGCACGGCCCGCCACCTGGAGCCCGAAGCGCGTCCCCCGGTCGTAGATCAGGTTGTACTCGACGTAGCGCCCGCGGCGATAGAGCTGGAAGTCGCGCTCGCGCTCGCCCCAGGCCTCGTGCTTGCGCCGCTCGAGGATGGGCAGGTAGGCGGCGAGAAACGCGTCCCCCACGCTGCGAACGAAGGCGAAGCAGGTCTCGAAGGACGCGTCCCCGCGTCCGTCCGCGCCGGGTACGGAGTCGAGATCGTCGAAGAAGATTCCGCCGACCCCGCGCGGCTCGTTGCGATGGGGCAGGTAGAAGTACTCGTCGCAGGCCTTCTTCATGGCGGGGTAGAGGCTCTTTCCGAAGGGATCACACGCCGCGCGCGCCGTGCGGTGCCAGTGGACCACGTCCTCCTCGAAGCCGTAGTAGGGCGTGAGGTCGAAGCCGCCGCCGAACCACCAGACCGGGTCGCCGCCCGCCTGGGGGCGCGCGAAGAAGATCCGGAAGTTGGCATGGCAGGTGGGCACGTAGGGATTGCGCGGGTGCACGATGAGCGAGACCGACATGGCCTCGTAGGACCCGCCGGTGAGCTCGGGCCGCCGCTCGGTGGCGGCGGGCGGCAGGCGCTTGCCCACCGTATGGCTGTACTGGACCGCGGCGCTCTCGATGACGGGGCCGCCCGAGATCACCCGGGGCCGGGAGAGGCCCCCTCCCTCGCGCTCGATCTCGCGGCGGTCGAAGCGGGCACTGCCGTCCTCACGCTCCAGGGCGTCGCAGATCCGATCCTGCAGATCCTCGAGGTAGCTTCGAACCGCCAACAGGTCGGGCGACGAGTCCGTCACGGCGATCTCCTTTCGCGGGGCAGTCTAGCGAGAACCGTGCCAAGCGAGTTGCGCGGCGCGCCGGACGAGCCTATCCAAACGGCACCGCGAGACGTTTCGAAATCGGAGGATGCCGGGAATGACGATGTTCGACCTGACGGGCCACGTTGCCGTGGTGACGGGCGGAAACTCGGGAATCGGTCTGGGCCTCGCGCGGGGACTCGCGAAGGCCGGCGCGAAGATCTCGGTCTGGGCCCGGGACGAGGCCCGGAACCAATCCGCCACAGAGGAGCTGGCGGCGTTGGGCACGGAGGCGCACGCGTCGCACTGCGACGTCTCGAGCGAAGAGGACGTGATCCGATCGACCGCGGAGACCTTGGAGCGGTTCGGCCGCATCGACTCGTGCTTCGCGAACGCCGGCTTCGGCCTGGCGCGACCCTTCCTCGAGACGACGCTGGACGACTGGAACCGGGTGATCCGCGTGAACCTCACCGGCGTCTTCCTGACCTTCCGCGAGGTGGCGAGACACATGGTCGAGCGCGGCGGGGGCGGCAAGCTCGTCGCGACGTCGTCCATCGGCTCGATGCACGGCATGCCGCGCCAGGAGGCCTACGCGGCCACGAAGGGCGGTCTCAACGCGCTGGTGCGCTCCGTCGCCGTCGAACTGGGCCGTCACGACATCCAGGCCAACTGCATCCTGCCGGGCTGGATCGAGACCCCGCCCATGGCGCCGGTGCTGGGCTACAAGAAGATGGTCGACACGATCGTGCACCGCACGCCCGCGCACCGCTTCGGCAAGCCCGAGGACCTCGAGGGCGTGGCCGTCTACCTGGCCTCGGAGGCATCGCGCTTCCACACGGGCGACACGCTGACCGTCGACGGCGGCTACGTGCGGTTCTGATCCCGGCGCCGGTCGCGCGTTTCGGCGAGGTTCAGGGCGACCAGCCGGGCGACCAGCACCGTCAGGTAGACCTGGCCGACGATGGCCTCGGCGGTCGCCAGCGCGTCCGCCCGGGCGTTGCCCGGTACGATGTTCCCGTAGCCCAGGGTGGTGAGCGTGACCATGCTGTAGCCGAGGTACTGGTAGAAGTCCCGGGGGTTGGCGGTCCGCAGGCCCAGGATCGAGCCCGGCACGAGCTCCTCCAGCAATGCGTACCCGAAGGCCCACAGCACGCCGAGCATGAGGTAGACGGTGAGCGCGCCGCAGATCGTATCGGCGCTGGCCGACCGGCTCTGCCGGAAGACGTCCCGAAGCACCAGCACCGTCACGTAGCCGAAGAACAGGATCGACATCACCGCGTAGCCGGTGTCGACCACCGTGGCGTGGGCGATGTACCTCCGGTAGTAGGCCATCCCCTGGGCGACCGCCATGAGCCCCAGGCCCACGAAGCGCTCGCGATGCCGGGTCGAGCAGCCGATCACGGCGGACGCCATCGCCGCGACCAGGAGGATGTCCGAGAGCACGTCCCCGACGGAGCCATCGAGGAAGGGCTTGCCGACGAGGAGCGTCCCCAACACCGCCAGGAGCTGCGCGTGGCGGTGGCGATCGAGGAACGAGAGCGCCATCAGTCCTCCGCCGGCACGGCTCCCGTCGGCGCGGTCTCGCCCCGGTGGAAGACGAAGAAGAGCACCGGCGCCACCACCAGGTAGCGCGAGAGATCGGCCTTCGACGAAGCGGTCCGCGCAGCGGCGGCCTCGAGCTCCGCCCGGTAGTCGCGCGGGTCGAGCTTGGCGAGCACCTGTCCGACCTCGACGTGCTCGCTCTCCTTGACCGGAAACTCCACGAGCTCGCCCGGGACCTCGAAGGCGACGTCCGCGTTCTGCGCGGCCGAGATCTCGCCGGGAAATTCCCGCGCCGTCCCGGCGTTCGGGTCGCCGACCTCGAAGATCTCGACGGGACGCACGACGGAGGCGGCGGGCGAAGGTTCTTCGCCACAGCCTCCGGCAGCCAGCGCCAGGCCCGACACCGTGAGCATCGCGAACACGATGGACGCGCGGCCCACCCCCAGGCGCCTCATGGCTCCCCTCCTCCGGCCCTGCCTTCCGCCCCGCGTGCCGGGCCCGCGAGATCGAGCCGTAGCCGCGGGCTTCGCAGTCTAACAAGTGGCGGCTCGGTGCACAGGCAGGCACTCGGCCTTCGGGCCCGATTCCCCTGGTCTTCCGCTCGGGAATCCGGGTATGCTGCTTCGACCCACGGCACTCCAAGGAGAAGGACGGCGATGAACTGGAGACCCCTCCTCGTTAGGCACGTCGGCTCCGCGGTCCTGCTCGTCGCGTCTCTGGGCCTTCCCCTCGCGGCGCCCGAAGCCGAGGCGCAGGCAGCCCCTGCGGCGACCGCCTGGGACCAGCCGAAGGTGGCCGCCCTGGCCCAACAGCTCGCGGACTCGGCGGCCTCGATCTACAGCTCGGTGAACAAGGAGAAGCCCGGCTCGACTGTGGGCTCGGGGCAGGCGAACGCCTATCTGCGCTTGAAGGACAACCTGCGCGTGGCGCGAAACCAGTCGAAGGCTCTCGCCAAGCGCCTGGCCGACGGCGGCACGCGAGAGGAAACCGCTTCCACCTATCGCCGGCTGATGACCCTCGTGCGGGATGCGCGCGAGGAGGGCCGCAAGATGTTCCTCCAGAAGCCCACCCTCGACGAGGTCGGACGGGCCAACGAGATCCTGGACCAGCTGGCACCCTACTATGGTGAGGCGGCGAGCGGTGAGGCGGCGAGCGGTGAGGCGGCGAGCGGTGAGGCGGCGAGCGGTGAGGCGACGGGCGGCGAGGCGGCGAGCGCCGGGGCCGCGCGCGGCGCCGGCGGCATGCCCCCGGCCAGCGAGTAGCTGTCAGTTCCCCATCAGCTCGTGCACGGCGGCTCGGGCCGCGCTCCGCGGTCCCGTCTCGCGATGCATCCGCAAGATGCGGGTGACCTCGCCGATCACCATGGGATTCGCCAGGCACGAGTGCCCCGACTCCACCACCGCCTCGGATTCGACGCCGTCGAGGTGCGCGCTCTCGTACTGGACCACGCCGTCGCTGGCCTCGCCCTTCGGGTCCTCGACGTTGCGCATCGCGATGATCGAGTTGGCGCGGATCGGCGGCGCCACGGGCAGGGAGACGAGGTCCGCGAGGAATGGGCTCGTCGGGCTCATGTTCCCCAGCGCCCCCTGGACGTCGTCGATGCGCGCGACCGCGGACGCCTCGGGGCTGGCGGCCACCAGGGCGCGGGTTGCGTTCACGACGTTCGCCGGCGCCCGCACGAAGCGCTTGAGCAGGCGAGCCGGACCGTAGTTCATCAGGTAGCTCCCGCGGTGCGGAGTCGCGATGAAGATCACGCGCTCGACGTAGGGAGACGGCTCGACGAAGAGCGACCCCTGAACCAGCCGCCGGGCCTCTCCCTTGATCTTCACCTGGTCGAACGGGACGTCCGACACCGTCTTCCAGAAGCGATCTCCCGAGTCCACCGCCATCAGCTTCGTGAGCAGGCCCCCCTGGCTGTGCCCGATCACGACCATCCGGCGCATGGCGGGGTCACCACCCTCGGGATCGAGCACCTGCTCCATCTGCTGGATCGCCTGCCGGAGCAGCCAGGCCGAGTAGGCGATGGGCGCGCCCGTGTTGTAGCTGAACAGATAGAACTCGTAGCTCCCCTGGATGTCGGGCTTCGACATGAGGTCGTTCAGCATGTTCGCCCAGGTGGTGACGCTGGAGGCGGTGCCGTGCACGAGCACCACGGGGATCCGACCCGGCTGGTGGGGGCCGAGGGCGATCAGGCCCTCGGTCGAGCGCGCGAGATCGCCCTGGAAGAGGGCCTTGATCTCGCCCTTCCACGGCTGCGTCTCGGCGAGCATCAGGGCGAGGGCCGCAGTGGGTGCGAACTCCAGCGGGACCTGACGGCCGGCGACCTCGGCCCGGTCTCCGTCCGAGAGGCTGTGGATCTCCGCGTGCGCGTGGATCGTCCGGGTGGGCACGTCGCGCCCGAGGTCGTCGAACACGACCAGCACCGAGACGGGCACCTGGATGTCGTCCGCGATCAGATCGACGCGCTGGGCGCCTTCCGGTCGCGGGCTCGGGGATGCCGCCAGCGCTGCACCGAGCCCCCGCATCTGGTAGAGGTTGTTGAGCCCCCGGATCGTCAAGTCCGCGGCGCTGCGGAACCGCTCGAAGGTGCGGCCCGCCCAGTGGAGCTGTGATTCGTCGAAGGCGATGTGGAGCTTTCCGAACGGCAGCGCGACCTCGCCGGCCCGCACCACGATCTGGTCGTCCCGGCGGCCCGCCAGCAGCGCGAACGTGAGCCCCCGGTTGTAGAGGTCCGCCGCCAGGCGGGTGTCCGAATCCAGGGGGTCGAGGTTCGCATCCTTCCGGAACAGACCGGCCCAGGCGTAGATCGCCGCGGCGACCGCATAGCGCTGGTCCCCCGATCGCAGCGCATGGTGGAAGTTGGCCTCGGCCAGCGCCACCAGGGCCGGGGTGCCGAGGCGCTGCTCGCCGTACTCGTACTGCTGCACCAGCAGCTCGTGGGCGGTCGCCAGAGCGAGCTCCGGCTCGCGCTCGTAGACCTCGAGCAGGCCGACCTCGCGCAGCCGGTTGCGTGTCGCCTGGCTCAGGTGTCCGCTGGTCAGCACGTTGGCGGCGAGCGCCCGCTGCACCTTCTCGGGGTCGGCCCGCCGCACGCCGATGGGCGCGGCGCATCCCACCGGGGTGAGCAAGAGCACCGCCAGGGCGGCAAGCACCCGGCGGCGGAGTCGACGGGTGATCTGCTGGGGCATGTCGCTCATCCTGGAGTCGTTCGTCTCGAGGAAGGCGCTGGCGACCGGGGACGAAACGGAAGGCCTCAGGAGTCCTCACCCTCGATGCGGATCTCCCGCTCGGTGGGGACCACCGGTGCGAGGTGCAGGCGAATCTCGGTGGGCTCGAGGTGCGGCCCGGCCTCCCCCTCGTGCGCCTCGAGCACCACCTGCTCGGCGCGATAGCCGTCGCGCTGCACGTGCACCACGTGGGGACGGTCGGCGCGAAGGTCGAGCGCCTCCGGGGTGCCGGGAACCTCCCTCCCGTCGACGAACACCCGGGCACCCCCGGGCTCCAGATGCAGGGGAATCCGCTGCATGGGCGCCTGGCAGGCCACGAGCCCGAGCGCGCAGGCGACGAGCACCGCAGCGGCGGCGCGCACCGCGACCGCCTCCGCCGGAGCCCCTCTCGACGATCCGGTGCGGCGCCCCTCGTCCCTCGAGCCTGCCCACATTCGAAGGCCGAGAGTACCCCGCACGCGCGCCCGGGCAACGCGAAACGGCGGCTTCATGGCCCCGAGCCGGGCGGGGCGATAGACTCGCCGCCCGATTTCGACCGGCGAATCGACCGCCTTCCTCGCTGCATCCGCACGGAGCCAAGCGCACGCCATGCCTCCCAAGCCCGCCCGACGCCCCGCCCGCCCGCACTTCTCCTCGGGCCCGTGTGCCAAGCGCCCGGGCTGGACCCCGGAAGCCCTCGCGGGCGCCCTGGTGGGACGCTCCCACCGCACGAAGAAGGCCGTGGCGCGCATCCAGGAGGTGGCCGACGCCTCGCGCCGCATCCTCGACCTGCCCGACGACTACCGCCTGGGGCTCGTGCCCGGCTCGGACACGGGCGCCCTGGAGATGGCCCTCTGGTCGCTCCTCGGCGCTCGCGGCGTGCAGGTGCTGGCGTGGGAGAGCTTCGGGCTGGGCTGGGTGTCGGACGTGCTGAGCCAGCTGAAGGTGGAGGACGCCGAGAAGCTCGTGGCCGACTACGGGGCGCTGCCGGATCTCTCCCGGGTCGACCCGGCGCGCGACGTCGTCTTCACCTGGAACGGCACCACGTCCGGCGTGCGGGTTCCCGACGGCGAGTGGATCGCCGCGGATCGCGCCGGGCTCACGATCTGCGACGCCACCTCGGCGGTCTTCGCCATGGATCTGCCGTGGTCGAAGCTCGACGTGGTGACCTGGTCGTGGCAGAAGGTGCTCGGGGGCGAGGCCGCCCACGGCATGATCGCCCTGTCGCCTCGCGCCGTGGAGCGACTCGAGACCCACACGCCGCCGTGGCCGCTGCCGAAGCTCTTCCGTCTGACCAAGGGCGGCAAGCTCCTGGAGAGCATCTTCCAGGCCTCCACCATCAACACGCCGTCGATGCTGTGCGTCGAAGACGCGGTGGACGCCCTGCAGTGGGCCGAGTCGATCGGGGGCCGGGCCACGATGCAGAAGCGCTCCGAGGAGAACCTCGGCGTCATCTCGCGCTGGGTGGCCGAGACGCCGTGGGTCGACTTCCTGGCGCGCGAGCCGCGAACGCGCTCGTGCACCTCGATCTGTCTGGTGGTGTCGGACCCGTGGTTCCTCGCGCAGCCGGCGGATCGTCAGCCCGCCCTCGCCAAGGCGATCGCCACGAAGCTCGAGACCGAGGGGGTGGCCTACGACATCGGCTCGTACCGGGACGCACCGCCCGGCCTCCGCATCTGGGGGGCGCCACCGTCGAGACCGCCGACGTGGAGGCGCTGCTGCCCTGGCTCGACTGGGCGTGGGCCGAGGTGAAAGCGGGAGGTTGAGGATCCTCAGGACGAGGGGACTTCGGCGTCCGTCTGCTCGGCGGAGTCCGCCGGCGACTCGTCCACCAGGGCCACCCGGAAGGCGCGCAGTCGCTCGAGCTCTTCTCGCTGCTGTCGGATCTGGTCCTTCTTGAGCGACAGCTCGCTGCGGATCGACGTGTAGAGGGTCTCCTGGGTGCGGACCTTCGCCTTCAGGCGTTCGACCTCCGCCCGGGCCTCTTCGAGCGCGGCAGCGCGCTCCGCAACCCCCGTCTCGGCGGCCTCGGCGCGAGCGCTCAGGCGCGCGAGCTCGGCGGCGATGCTCTCGTCGACCGGCGGCGGCCCGGCGGTCCGGGCCGCCTCGGCGACCGCCTCCGCCTCCGCCCGCTGGCTCTCCGCCCGGCGCGCGCGCTCGCGCGCCGCCGCCAGCTCGTGCTCGCTCCGCTCCAGCTCGCCGCGCAGGCGACCGGCCTCGGCGAGCGCCGAGGCCGCCTCGTCCTCGAGGGAACGGATGCGTTCGGCGGCCGCCTCGCGCTCGGCGCGGGCGGCGTCCCGGGCCTGGAGCGAGCGCTTGTCGGCCTGGGCGAGCTTACGGCCGACGCGGTCGAGCTCGGCTTCGGCCCGGCGGAAGGCCTTGTCCCGCTGCTCGCGCTGCTTGCGGCTCCCGCGGTCGCTGCGGCGCAGCTCCTCGAGCTCGGCTCGCAAGCCGGCCGTGCGCCCGCCCTCCGTGCCCACCCGGATGCCCAGCCCGAGCGCAACGAGCCCCGCACATCCGGCGACGATCCACGCCACTCCCAGGTCGAAAACCATCCCGCTCACCCGCCTCCCGACCCGCGCGGACCCAGGTCTCGTTCTGGCCCGCGCGGACCCAGGTCTCGTCCTGGCCCGCGCGATCCCAGGTCTCGGGTCGGCCCGCGCGGACCAAAGAAGAGCCGTTCGGCGTTCTCGTAGAGGAACTTCTCCAACACCCCCGGGCGAAGGTCGAGTTTCGCCGCCTCGTCGATGCAGCGCTCCATCGAGAGCACCGGATGATCCGAGGCGTAGAGGATCTTGTCCTGGCCGCGCGTGTTCATGTAGTGCACGAGCTCGGGCGGGAAGTACTTCGGCAGGTAGGCGGACGTCATCAGGGAGAGGTTGCGGTACTTGATCATCAGCCGGATCGCCTCCGCCCACCAGGGATCCGCGCCGTGGGCCATGCAGATCCGCAGCTCGGGAAGATCGAGACAGACGCGGTCGAGGTGCATCGGATGCTGGCACTCGCCGGGCATCGGCGGGCCCGGAATGCCCGTGTTGATCGAGATGGGCAGATCGAGGTCGATGCAGCGGGTGTAGAGAGGGTAGTAGCTGCGATGGTTGGGCGGCAGGTCGTGGAGGAAGGGAACCACCCGCGCCATCACCACGGGCTGGCTGGCCACCAACGCCTCCAGCGCGCGCACGGACTTCATGTGCCTGGTGGGATTCACGTTCGCGGCGAGGAAGAAGCGCTCGGGAACCGCTTCCGGGAAGGCGAGCACCCCGGCGTGGGGCCGCTCCGCGTCCACGCTCAGGACGACCTTCTCGACGCCCGCGGCGTCCATCGACGCCAGCAGCTCTTCGACCGAGAGCTCCTTCAGGAACTCGTCACCCGCCTTGAAGTAGTCGTCCTTGACCTGCAGCAGCCAGCGGGGCGGCGCACCGCCACCCATCATGTTCGTGTTCACCCAGGGATCGATCGCGCGCATGGCCGCCCATGATAGCCCGCTGCCGGCCGGCGGAGGGCTGCGCTGCGTTGTCTCCCGACCCGATGCGGGGCACCCTCGTGCCTCGATGGCCGCGACCTCCGCTTCCGATCGCCGGGTGAAGAGCCTCGTGCGCCAGGCCCGGCGCCTGCGCGACGAGGTGGACGCCCTGCGCTTCGGCCCACCGGTCACCCACGTCTACAACCCCCTCCTCTATGCCGGCGCGGGCTACGAGCGCTATCTCGCCCGCTACGCCCGCACCCGCAAGAAGGTGGTCTTCCTCGGCATGAACCCCGGTCCCTACGGGATGGCGCAGACCGGCGTACCCTTCGGCGAGGTCGAGCACGTGAGGACCTGGCTCGGCATCGAGACGCCCGTGGGCCGTCCCGCCCGGGAGCATCCCCGTCGACCGATCCAGGGCTTCGCGTGCGCGCGCAGCGAGGTCAGCGGCCGGCGGCTCTGGGGTACGATCGCGGCACACTTCGGCTCCCCCCGCCGCTTCTTCGCCCGCCATTTCGTGGCGAACTACTGCCCGCTCCTCTTCCTCGAAGAGAGCGGCCGCAACCGCACCCCCGACAAGCTGGCGGCCCGCGAGCGCGACGCGCTCTTCGAGATCTGCAATCGCCACCTCGCGCGACTCGTCGACGTCCTGGAGCCGGAGTGGCTGATCGGCGTGGGGGCCTTCGCCGAGACGCGGGCCCGCGAAGCCCTGGCCGCCACGGGCGTCCGGATCGGGAACGTGCTGCATCCGTCCCCGGCCAACCCGAAGGCCAATCGCGACTGGGCCGGCACGGTCGAGGCCCAGCTGACGGCGCTCGGTCTGTGCGGCGGCGACGATCGCCCCCTCACGCGCTAGCCCGCATTATTCATGAAGCCCGTCGCGAGGGCGTCGAGAGTGCTGCAGTTCCGCGGCCCTCGGACCGCAGGACACCGGAGGCGTACTCGCAGTCCGGCGAGGATGGCCGAAGGGAGAAGGCCGCGGAAATGCAGTGCTATCGGCGGCCGCAGTAGGGCGCTCGTGAATAATGCGGGCTAGGCTCCGCGCCCTCCGAGTGCCGCGAGCGGCAAGAACCGCGAACGGCAAGAGAACCGCACGAGAACCGCAAGCGAACCGGAAGACACGGAGGCCGAGACCCATGGCGCGTGCCCTGCAACTTCCCCGTGGAGTCGTCCTGCTCTTCGCACTCCCCCTCCTCGCATTCGCGACGGGCTGTGAGAAGTCGAAGGAGGCGGCTCCGGCGACCGAAGCATCCCAGGAAGCCCAGACCGAGGAGGCCGATTCCGCAGTGAGTCCCATCCAAGCGATCGACGCATTCATCGCCGAGCAGAACATCGACAAGTCGAAGCCGGGGTGGCGGACCCAGCTGCCCAAGCCCCCGCAGCTCGACTTCAGCGGCGGCAAGACCTACTACTGGGACCTCGACACGAACGTGGGAAAGATCGCCATCCGCTTCATGCCGGACGTCGCGCCCATGCACGTCTCCAGCGCGATCTATCTCACCCGGCTCGGCTTCTACGACGGCCTGACCTTTCACCGGGTGATTCCGGACTTCATGGCCCAGGGCGGCGATCCGCTGGGCAACGGCCGCGGCAACCCCGGCTACCGCTTCGACGGCGAGTTCGACCCCAACGTGCGGCACGACCGACCGGGACTGCTCAGCATGGCGAACGCAGGCCCCGGCACGGACGGCAGCCAGTTCTTCATCACCTTCGTGCCCACGCCCCACCTCGACGGCCGCCACACGATCTACGGCGAGGTCGTCGACGGCATGGACACGGTGAAGCAGCTCGAAGCCTGGCGAACGCCGGGGTCGCCGCACCTCCGCGATCCCCTCGAGATCGTGAAGGCCGAGATCCGGGTGGAGTAGCTGCTTCGGCCGAGTCGGGCGACCGGCTTCGGCCGAGTCGGGCGACCGGCTTCAGCCGAGTCGCTCGATGATCGTCCCGGTTCCCAGGCCGCCGCCGCAGCACATGGAGATGAGCGCATAGCGCTCGTTCGTCCGCTCGAGCTCGTGCAGCGCCGTCGTCAGGAGCCGATCGCCGGTGGCGCCCGTCGGGTGCCCCAGGGCGATGGCGCCGCCGTTGGGGTTCACTCGTTCGGGCACGGCGCCGACGGCCTGCTGCCAGGCGAGCACGACGCTCGCGAACGCCTCGTTCACCTCGTAGACCGCCATGTCCTCGACCCGGAGCCCCGTCCGGGCCAGCAGCTTCTCGGTGGCCGGGATCGGCCCCTTCAGCATGGTCACCGGATCGACGCCCACGATGGTGGTGTAGACGATGCGGGCCCGGGGCTTGAGGCCGAGGCGCTCGACGGCGGCCTCGGACGCGAGCAGCACCGCCGACGCGCCGTCGGTGATCTGCGAGGCGGTCCCCGCCGTATGGATGCCGCCCTCGACCACCGGCTTCAGGGTGGCGAGCTTCTCCAGGCTCGTCTCGCGCAGGCCCTCGTCCCGGGAGACGGTGATCGTCTCCTCCGTGGGCTTGCCCTCGTCGTCGAGCACGGGGGCCGCTACGGGCACCACCTCGCGCTCGAAGCGCCCATCGGCCCAGGCCTTGCCCGCCAGCTCCTGGCTCCGCAGCCCGAAGCGGTCGGTGTCCTCCCGCTGGATGCCGAACTCCTTCGCGATGAGCTCGGCGCCCTCGAACTGGCTCTTGAACGCGTAGCGTTCGAAGTAGCTCTTGGCGATCGGCCGCCCGTGGTGCTGGAAGTTCGCACCGAGGGGGATCCGGCTCATCATCTCGATGCCGCAGCTCAGGACCACGTCCTCGAGCCCCGAGCCCACGAGCCCGGCCGCCAGGGTGCTCGCCTGCTGGCTCGACCCGCACTGGCTGTCCACCGTGGTGGACGGCACCTCCAGGGGCAGCCCGGCCGCGAGCCAGGCGTTGCGGGAGATGTTGAACGACTGCTCGCCCACCTGCGAGACGCAGCCGCCGATCACCTGGTCGATGGCCGCCGGGTCGATCCCGGCGCGCTCGACCGCCGCCTTCTGGACGGCTCCGAGCAGGTCGGTGGGATGCAGACTCGAGAGCCCTCCTCCCCGGCGTCCCAGGGGACTGCGAACGGCTTCGACGATGAAGACTTCCCGGCTCGGCACGACGGCGCTCTCCTTTGCTCGATCTCGACCTTTCTGGATCTCGATCTTCTCTTCGAACTCGATCGTTCCGCGGCGCTACCGCCCGCATCGGCGGCGGCTCCGCCGCCGGGGGGGCGCGGCCCGTACCGGGCCGGGCGACCCGCCCGGGACGCGTCAGGTTAGCCGCGCTTCCCGGGAGCCGCCGCGGTCCCCTCCGGTGGGACCAGCAGCCCGTGCCGGTCGAGCTTGAAGCGATCACCGGCGCCGTCCCCGCTGGTGCGGGTGGGCGCGTACAGGGCCCGCTTGAGCCGCGCCTCCACCTGCGCGGGCTCGGCGCACTCCACCACGAACCCGCGCACGCGCAGGGCGGGATGGAAGCCGTCGCCGGCAGGGATTCCCGCCTCGACGGGAGCGAGGTCCACGATCTCGACGGCTCCGCCGGCCGGGGCCGCGCGGCCGGACCGACGCCCCGGCTGGCTCGCGGCACCGTCGCCGGCCAGCGCGGCCGCGATCGCCCGGGCCTTCGCGAGGGAGGCCTCGCTCGCCTCGTCCACCACGCACACGAAGGCCGTGCTTTGTTCCGGGTCCCGCCGGGAGGCCCGGCGCACGGCCGGCACGGCCGCCGCCAGCTCCTTCTGCAGCTCGCGCGCCGTGGCGGGTGGCTGCAGCTCGTCGGGAGCACCGGGCACGACGTCCCGCAGCAGGCCCGGGTCGCCACGCCACAGGCAGGTGAAGAGGCGCCCCTGGGTGCAGCGGAGCGTGCGGGCCGACGCCGGGCTGCGGATGCCCAGCTCGATCGTCACCGGCGTGCCCCAGTTGGCCGCGAAGCGGTTTCCCTCGGCATCCGGCGGCGCGGCCCGGGCGGTGCGCGGCGGGTCGAGCACCTGCACCCAGCACCCGGGACCGGGGCCCCAGCTCGCGTAGGCCTCGGGCACGTCGTAGAGCACGTCGCCCTGCTCGAAGCGGCAGGTCGAAACCGCCGACGCAAAGGCCCGGGGCACGGGCCAGACGAATCCCGGAAGCCGCTCCATGGCGGCGAACGTACCGGGCCGGCAGCAGGCGGGCCATCCGGACGGGGTGTGCGGTAGCGTCGTCGTCCTGCGAGGAGGTGGAACACGCGATGAGCGAGCCCGTCTGCGCGATCGTTGGGGCCGGCCCCGGAAACGGCGCCGCCCTCGCCCGCCGCTTTGCGGCGGCGGGCCATCGGGTGGCGCTCTGCGCCCGCGGGCTGGAGGCCGTGGAGGCCCTGGCGAGCGAGATCCCCGGAGCGCGCGCCTACGCGTACGACGCCTGCGTGCCCGAGGCTCCCGAGAAGGTCTTCGCTCGGGTGCGCGAGGACAACGGCCCCATCACCACCCTCGTCTACAACGCGGGCTCGGCCGTCTTCGGCGACGTCGACGCATTGGACTTCGAGAGCTTCCGCGGCGCCTGGGAGGTCAACACGGGGGGTCTCTTCCAGGCGGTGAAGGCCGTGCTGCCGGACATGCGGCGCGCGGGCGCCGGCAACATCGTCGTCATGGGGGCCACCGCGTCGATCAAGGGCAGCGCGGGATTCGCGGCCTTCGCCTCGGCCAAGGCCGCCCAGCGCGGCCTCGCCCAGTCCCTGGCCCGCAAGCTGGGTCCCGAGAACATCCACGTCGCCTACGTGATCGTCGACGGCGTGATCGACATCCCGCGTACCCGCAAGCTCCTGCCCGATCGCCCCGACGACTTCTTCCTGAAGGCCGACGAGATCGCGCGAGCGGTGCACTTCGTCACCGAGCAGGATCGGTCCGCCTGGACCTTCGAGCTGGACCTGCGCCCGTACGCAGAGAAGTGGTAGGGGCCGTGCGGGGAAGGGACCGCGGCGCCCGGAGCGAGGGCCGCACCCCTCCGCCGGACCCGCCGAGGAGCAGAGCGAGAGGCCGATGAGCGATTCCGAAAGCGAAGCGATTCCGCGTCCCTGGCAGAGCCTGGCGCCCGGACAGCTCGTTGGCCGGGGCCATCCCGCCGGCGACTTCCTGGAGGCCTACGATTGGAAGATCGTCGAGCAGCGTCACGGCTTCCTGAAGCTCGACGTCCACCTCCCGACGCACGCGAAGAACCCGCGCGGCCAGCTCTTCGGCGGATTCACGCCGACCTACGTGGACTTCGTCGCTCTGTTCACCACGCGCGCGGGGGAGGACCGAACGCGACCCTTCACGTCCTGGCTCGCCACGACGAACATGCGCGTCGACTACTTCGAGCCCGTGCTGGGCCCTCGCTTCCTCATCGAGAGCGAGCTCGTGAAGGAACGCGGGCGCACGCTCTTCGTAGAGACCCGCTTCCTCGACCCGGCGGGCGAGCTGCTCGTGTTCGCCGTCACGACCCTGCGCCGCGTGGCGCTCTCCCGCACCCTCGGTGACGCCTGACGCCGAAGGCGGCGCCGTACCCGCAGCGCCCACCGGGGCGTTGCGAGCCCTGCTGCGCGCACCCTTCGAGGCCACGGCCCAGGCCCTCGAGCCGGTGCTCACCGGCCCTCGAGCGGGCGCCCGCGCGGTGGCCGCGCTCGTGGCGCTGGTGGCGAGCTGGTACGCCTACGTGCCCGTCCACGAGCTGCTCCACGCCCTCGGCTGCGCCGCCACGGGCGGCACGGTCACGACCCTGGAGATCCAGGCCCAGTACGGCGGCGCCCTGCTCGCCCATCTGCTTCCGTTCGTGACGGTGGGCAGCGACTACGCGGGACGCCTGTCCGGCTTCGACACCCATGGCTCCGACCTCGTCTACCTGGCCACGGACGCCCTTCCCTTCTCGCTCTCGGTGGCGATCGGCGTGCCGCTGCTGCGGGCGTGCGCCGCTCGCAGCCGCCCGCTGCTGCTGGGCCCGGCCTGCGTGCTGGGGCTGGCGCCTTTCTACAACCTGCCGGGCGACTACTTCGAGATGGGCTCGATCGTCGTGACCCGGATGCTCGGCCGAGCGCGCTTCGAGCACCTGCGTTCGGACGATCTGGTCCAGCTGCTCGCGAGCGTCTGGCAGCAGGCGAGCCGCGTGGGCGACCTGGTGCTCCCGCTCGCCGTGGTCTGCGCCGCGGGCGTCCTCGCCGTCGTGCTCGCCTATGCGACCTGGTGGCTGGGGGATTGCTGGGCGAGGCTCGCGCTGCGCGGCGGCGCCGGAAGCGAGGGCTGAGCGTCCGGCCGCAACGGGCTCAGGACACCAGCATGCCGACGACCGCGACCGCGGCGATGGGCGCTCCGACCATCACGATCACGAGCAGCGTGTTCAGGACGCAGATCCACATGCAGCGCAGAAACGCGTAGCCCAGCATCGCCGTCAGGACGCCCGCGCTCGCGAGCCACGAGAGCAGCGAGGAGACGCCCCCGATCGCGACCGAGAGCCCCAGGCCGGCGCTCTGCTCGAGACCCAGCACCATCGACACGCCGCTCACCGCCGCTCCCACCGCCGAACCCGCGAGGCTCTGGACGAAGAGCACCACGCACGCTCGTCCCAGTCCCGGCGGCTCCTCCCCGGCCAGCCGGCAGGCCAGCTTGAAGATGAGGGCGCTCACCACGAACAGGACCGGGATCGCGAGCAGCACGAGCAGCAGGACGCCGAAGCCCGCGGTCTCGAGCAGGTTGCGGATCATGCCACCGCTCTCGCCGAGATTCGCGGCGCCCAGGTCGACCGCCTCGAGCGGAGAGCCCTCGTCCGCGTCCGCCGCGGGCGCCTCTTCGCCCTGTCGAGGGACGATCTGGACGCTCGGCTTGTCGCCCATCTCGGCGGTGATGTCCCGAACCCGGTCCCGGTACTCCTCGGGGACGGACGAGAGCGAGTCGCTGTAGTGGCTGACCCCGCTGCGATCGACGTACTTGTAGATCGCCGCGTCCGCGCTCGAGGCGGCGAAGCCGGCCGCCAGCGCGACGAGCGCGACCAGCACCCGGCGAGAGCACGCGTTCCTGGAGCGGAGAGGGTCCATCGGGGGCCGGATCGGTCGGACCGAAGGCCTGCTTGAGACGCCCTCCCCCTCGTCGCCCTCCGACGCCCCACCCGGCGGCGCCGCGGTTGCCGGCCCCCTCCGACCCCGTATGCTTTCCGGGCACGGCCTCCCCCGCAGCCGGCAGCAGGCAGCGATGCAGCAGGTGATCGAGCAGGCCAGGAAGCGCGTGAAGCGCCGCTACGGGGTTCGTCGCGGATGGACGTGGGCGAGCGGTGTGGCCCTGCTCGCCGTCGTCGCGCCCGCCGCCGTCGCCGATCCGATCCTCACCACCCACGCCACGCCCATGGCCGGGGGGCTCGTGGCCTACGACGTGGCGGTCGACTTCCAGGACGGCCTCGGTCGATCGGGCTTCGTGGACGTCACGTTCTCCGGAAGCTTCGACGCCCAGAGCCAGCTCTTCGGGACGAACTGGCCCGATCTCACCGACACCTCGAGCTCGAGCACCACCGCCCGCCTTCGCGGAGGGACAGGCGGCGCGAGCAGCGTGGACGTGGTGGCCGTGGCCCGGCTCGTGGTGCCGCGCGGACAATCGTTCCAGTACGACGCGGTCGTGTCCCGCAACGGCCGCAACTTCACGGTCGCCCCCGAGCCTTCGGCGCCGGCGCTCGGGCTGGCGGCACTGCTCGGGCTGGCGGCACTGCTCGGCGTCGCGACGCTGCGGAGACCGCGGCGGGAGCGCCCCCGTTGAGCACGCCGGAGCCCGTCCCCCACGCCGGCCCGTTCCTGGTGTTCCCGGGCGGAAACTGCGTGCCCATCGACGGGCCGCTGCGGGTCGCCGAGCTGGAGGACGGCTGGTACGTGATCGGTCGGAACTCGACCGTCCCGTGCGGTTCGGAGGCCGCCGCACGCGACACCCTCGCCCATCTGCTGAGCGAGGAGGACCCCCACTCCCTCGCCGAGGAAGCCGTGGAGCTCGTCGGGGGTGCGGAGCTGGAACGGTTCTGAGGCGCCGCAAACGAATCCCGCGGATTCGGCTCCTAGTGCGTGCCCAGCGGATCCATCCAGATGTAGCGCGCCGGGTCGGCCACCAGCTTGTCGAAGGGCTTCCCGATCTCGTGCGGGCGGGTGATCAGCACCAAGGGCACGGACGCGATGAAGAGCCCCGTCCCGGCGATGAGGGTCACGAACGCCACGGGCCGCAGCAGCAGCACGTCGACGGCCGGCGAGACCGGATCGGACCCCTTCATCATCGAGCGCATCGACTCGGACGCGGAGAACGCGGGAGCGGCGGCTCCCAGAACGAGAACGAGCGCACAGGACGCTGCGAGAAATCTGCGAAGTCGAGCCGGCATGATCTTCCTCCGATTGGGACGGGTCGCTGCCACCAAACCCTGCGGGGTCTATCGGTGCGCCTCGGTTGCGACTGAAGCACCACCGGCGCCGCCCGCCAGCGGGGTGCCGGGGGCGGGCGACGGCGGCTGCCGGGGAGCCGCGGCGACAAGGCCCGCGCCTCGCGGGAGAATCCCCCCGGGCGGATGCGCTTCGCCCCGCAAACTCGGGAAATGCTTCGCGTTTCGCCGGACGAATCCCATAGAATGGGCCCCGCGACGGCTCGGCGAGCGAGGCCGTCCGCCGCGGCAAGCCACAGCGACAAGGCGCAGGGAGGCTTTCAGGTTGGTTCAGGCGAAGACGACGACGCGGGGCACGGTGGCCCTCCTGGTGGCCGCGCTCACCCTCGCGAGCGGCCCCGCCGTGGCCGGCACGGGTGGCGGGGGCGACTCGGTCGCCGGCGAGACGTTCGTGGTCTGCGGCAAGTTCGTGCTCAAGCTGCGCGACTTCGGCAAGTACAAGGTCAACGACTACAACAACTACGTGCCGCCGAACTTCCAGACCACGCCCGGTCACTTCACGCCGTCGTTCACGTTCGTCTTCTCGCCGGCCCCGTCCGACTCCTTCGTGATGGCCTTCAGCTATCCGGACGAGCTGGGCAGTCCGCTCGGCGCGTTCGTCACCGGGACCTATCGCCAGCGCGGCAAGAAGCTGAACTTCGAGGTGAACGACAACGGCGCGAGCGTCATCGCGACCCTCTTCAGCAACTTCAGCCAGTTCACGCTCTTCGGCGAGCGAGCCCTCGTGGCCGACGTCCCGTACGCGATGCTCACCAACCAGAACAAGCTGCGGTTCAAGGGGCGCCTCAAGGACGGGGGCGACAACCTGAAGGTGAAGTTCAAGGGCAAGATGCTCTACGACATCCAGTACGACAACCTGAGCGAGTACGCCGACCAGTTCAACGTCAGCGGGCGCATCAAGCTGCGCGCCCAGTCGAACAAGTGCCCCACACCCCCGAACTGACCGGGCCGGCTCGGAGCCTGTGAAGGAATCCTCGACCGAGTCAGGCGCTGCGCCGGTGGGTCGGATGCAAGGCGCGACGACGAGGCGTAGCGCGCCTACGGCGAGGAGGAGCAACGCCGCAGACGGCCCGCCGCCGCAAGCCCGGCGACCGAGAGGATTCCTTCACAGGCTCTCAGATCACCTCGCGCTTGCGCAGGTCCGCGATCGCGTCCCAGTCGTAGCCGAGCTCCAGCAGGATCTCCTCGCTGTGCTGCCCGAACTCGGGGGCGGGCAGCCGGACGCTGCCGGGCGTCTCGGAGAGCCGCACGGGCATCCCCAGCATCTGGATCGTGCCGTGCTGCGGGTGCTCGAAGTCGACCACGTAGTCGTTGGCCTTCACCTGGGGATCGTCGGGCAGGTCGTTCACCTCGTTGACCTGGGTGAAGATGAAGTCGCCGGAATCCTCGCGCAGGATCTTCATCCACTCGTCCCGGGGCTTGCTGCCGAAGATCGCGTCCAGCTCGGCGACCGCGGCGGCGGCGTTCTGGGCCCGGGCCCGCATGTCCACGTAGCGGGGGTCTTCGGCCAGATCGGGCCGCCCGAGGGCGCGGCACAGGTCCTTCCAGTAGCGGTCCGGCTGCAACATGCCGAGGGAGAGCCAGCGATCGTCCTGGCAGCGGTAGTGGTTCCACAGGGGATTGCCCGCCGCGGAGCGCGGCGTCCGGGGCAGCGCGAAGCCCATCATGAGGCGCGCCGACACCGACAGGCCCTGCAGCATCATCATGCTGCCCAGGTGCGAGGCGTCCACCTCCTGACCGACCCCGAAGCGCTCCCGGGCCAGCAGCGCTCCCAGCACGCCATAGGCGAGCATGATGGCGCCCATCTGGTCGGCCACGCCGCCGGCGATCGCGAGCGGCGGCATGTCGGGCTCGCCGGCGGCGAGCATGATGCCCGAGCGGGCCAGCCCGAGCTGGTCGAAGGAGGGCTCGCCGCTGTCCGGTCCCTTCGGGCCGTAGCCCGTCGCGCTGGCATAGATGAGCTTTTCGTTGTGGGCGCGCAGGGAGGCGTAGTCGAGCCCCAGACGGGCGGCGACCCCCTTGCGGAAGTTCTGGACGAAGACGTCGGCCCCGGCGACGAGTCGCTGGACGATCTCCGTCGCCTCGGGCTTCTTCAGGTCGAGCGTCAGGCTCCGCTTGTTTCGGTTGTTCGCCTCGAAGTAGAAGTTCGGCCGCGGTCCCAGGTCGACGCCGCTCATCGCCACGATGCCGCGGCCCGGGTCACCCCCGACGCGCTCCTCGATCTTGACGACGTCCGCCCCGAGGTCGCCCAGCATGGCGGAGGCGACGGGCCCCTGCTGCCAGATCGTCCAGTCGATGACGCGGATTCCTTCGAGGGGCATGGGCATGATTCTTCTCCCGGACTCGCGATTGCGGACAACGGCCGTGGCCGGCAGCCCCCCGTGCGGGGCTATTGCAGATAGTTTCCACCGCTCAGCCGGACGGCCTTCGGGTCGCAGACCACGTGGACGAGCGAGACCCGATCGGCGGCCAGGGCGCGGTCGAGCGCCGGCCGGATCTCGTCTGGTCGCTCCACCCGCTCGGCGTGTCCGTCCACCATCTCGATCATCTTCTCGTAATGGGCCGGCAGCAGGCTCGCGATGCGCGGGGAGCCGGGCGGCAGCATGTGGTCCTGGATCAGGTGGCCGGCGATCCCCTCGTTGTTCGCCACCACGAAGACCACCGGAATCCCGACCCGCGCGGCCGTCTCCACCTCCATGGCGGCGGCGCCGAACGCGTAGTCGCCGACCACGGCCACGGAGGGGCGGTCGGGCTCGGCGAGCTTCGCGCCCATCGCGTAGGGAACGCCCGTGCCCATGCAGCCGGTGGTGCCGGCGTTGAAGCGCGAGCGCTCGCGGTAGCTGGGCAGCACGGCCCGGCAGATGCCCATGATGGTCTCGCCATCCACCGCGAGGGCCGTGTCCCGCGGCACCGATGCGCGCACCTCGGCTACCAGCCGATAGGGGTCGATGGGCACCGAGTCCCTGGTCATCGCCGCGGCCAGCTGCGCTTCGTTGGCCTCGCGGCGGGCGGCCAGGTCGCGCAGCCACGAGCCCTCGCGCCCACCGCAACGCAGCGGGCGGCCCGACAGTGCCGCGTACAGCGCCTCCGCGGCGGCCCGTGCATCCGACACGATGCCCAGCGCCACCTCCGCCGACGAGGTCATCTCCTCGGCCATCGTGTCCACCTGGACGATCCGCACGTCGGGCCGATACCGGGGCGGGCGGCCGAAGCCGAAGATCCAGTTGAAGCGCCCGCCGACCATCAAGATGACGTCGGCACCCGCCAGCGCCGCCGAGCGCGCCGCGTTCACGAAGTGGGGGTCGTCGTCCGGCACCGTGCCGCGCGCCATCGGGGACGCGACGTACGGGATCCCGAGACCGACGAGCTTCTCGAGCGCGGCGCCGGCGCCCGACCAGGCGGCGCCCTTCCCGATCAACACCAGCGGCCGCTCGGCGGCCGCCAGCCAGTCCGCGGCCTTGTCGATCGCGGCCGGATCGGGATGCGGCGCCGAGAGCTCCGGGGACGACGCCCGCACGCCGGCCTGCTCCTCGGGAATGCGGCGAGCCACGACCTCCGCAGGAAAATCGAGGTACACCGCGCCCGGACGCCCCTGCACCGCGCGCGCCATGGCCAGGTGGAGGTGCTCGGCGATGCGCTCCGTCGAGTCGACCTGCTGCACCCACTTGCAGCCCGGCCGCGCGAAGGCCAGCTGATCCGCCTCCTGGAAGCCGCCGATCGCCCGGGTGGTCCCGTGGGTCGAGCCGCCGAGGACCACCAGCGGCATGCCGCTCGCGGTCGCCACGTGCATCGGGGTGACGGTGTTCGTGACGGCCGGACCCGACCCCGCCACGATCACACCCGGCCGGCGCTTCGACCAGCCCCAGGCCGAGGCCATGAAGGCGGCGTTCTCCTCGTGACGGCAGCCGACCACCCGGAAGCCGCGCTCCTGGGCGCCCGCGAAGAGCTCGATCATGGGACCCGCGACCACCCCGAAGAGGGTGTCGACGCCCGCCGCCTCGAGCTGCCTCGCGACGATCTGTCCGCCGTGGATCTCCGCCATGGCTCCTCCCCGTCGATGCCCCGGACGCTCCTACCCAGGACTTCGTCCCGGGTCGCGCTCCTGGGAGAGCCCGTGCTCCGCCAGGAACTCCACCACCGCCTGCTTGTAGCGCCGGTCGCCCACGGTCGTCAGATGATCGCGGCCGGGAATCACCACGAGACGGGCGCCGGGAATGCGCGCCTGCAGGATCTTCGGATCGCCGATGAGCGTGTCGTCCGCGCCCACCACGATCAGCACCGGATTGGTGACCCGGGCCAGGGCGGCCGCGTCGCTCGGCTCCCGATGGGCGCGCATGACGGCGGCCAGGGCCCGCAGATCGTTGCCGCTCGCCTCGGCGAAGCGCCGGAAGCTCTCCGCGGGCTCGCCCTGCCCGGCCGTCGGCTCCGCCGCGTCCAGCGCGTCGGCGATGCGCTCCCGGTCGCGCGCTCCCCGCGCGTCGCCCCCGATGCCCCCGATGACCACGGCGTTCAAGCGCTCGGGATGCGCCGCCAGCAGCCACGTCGAGATCATCCCGCCCATCGAGTACCCCATCAGGTCCACGCGCTCGAGCCCGAGGTGATCCAGCAGGCCGATCACGTCGCCGGCCATGCGATCCCCCGCATAGGCCCCGGGGTCGTAGAGCTTCTCGCTGCGGCCGTGCCCGCGGCAGTCGAGACCGATCACCCGGCGGCCGGCCTCGGTGAGCGTCTTCACCCAGCCGGGAGCCCGCCAGTTGCGCTCGAAGCTCGCCGCGAAGCCGTGCACCAGCACGATGGGCGGTCCGGCGCCGTGCTCCACCCAGGCGATCTGGACGCCCTTCGAATCGAAGTACGGCACGGCCACTCCTCGGGCGAGGCGGGAAGCGTGCACTCTATCACGGGCTGTCCGGGGCCCTGGCCCGCCCCTCACCGGCCCTCGCCCGCGGCCCGAGCGCGGTCCTCGTGCTCCCGGCGCCGTGGCGGGGCAGCGCGGAGATCGGCCCCCGGGGGCAACTTTTGTAGTAAAGATCACACTGTGTTGTTCCGACCCCGAAAGGTGCCGGAGGCGCCCGGGAGCCTCGCCCTGCTCCGGTCCAGGACGGAGATACCCCCCCCATGTCGATGCGTGAGTCGATGCGTGAGTCGATGCGTGAGTCGATGCGTGAGTCGATGCGTGAGTCGATGCCCGACCGCACCCGGCGCCCCGCCGACCCCGAAGGTCTGCGCGCCGACGAGGCCGCGGTCCGCCTCGTCTTCGTGGAGCACTGCGGCGAGTACGCCGCCCTGGTCCGCGAGACCCTCGAGCGCACTCGCAAGGGCCGCTTCGAGGTGCGACCCGCCGATCGCCTCGACGCGGCCTTCGCGCACGTGGAGGCGGGCGACTACGACGCCGTCCTGGTGGATCTCACCCGGAGCGAAGCGCGGCCGGACTGCGCCGCCAGCATCGAGGTGGCCTCCGCCCTCGCCCACCGCGTTCCCGTGATCGTGCTCACGGGAAGCGAAGACGAGGACAAGGAGCTCACCCCGGTGGACCGTCGCGACCCGGCACAGGTCGTGCGGGACGGCATGGCCCGGAGCCGGCTGCCGGACGCCATCCTCTCCGCCGTGCGCCGGCACCGCCGTCTGGGCTGCTGCGGCGCCGTCGAGCCGATCGTGCTGCGGGATCCCCTGCGCGGCTTCGCGCGGGCGTTCGCGCGCCTGCGCGGGTCGCTGTCGCGCTAGAGCGCGACCCAAGACGAAGTCGGGTCGCGGTTCCGCCGCAACGGGAGCCCGACGGGCTCCCTCCCCTAGTTGGGTTCCTCAGAAGAATACGTCGGCCAGCAGGTAGACGAAGGTCTGGGCGTCCCCGAACTGCGAGCGGCGCGGGCCGACGAAGGTCTGGACGCCGACGGTGACCTCGAGCGCTCCGAAGGGCGTGTAGCGGAGCGACGGGAAGAACGCTGCGCTCTCGCCGTTCCAGTCGTAGATCGTCAGGACGTCGAGGTGCAGCTCGGGGTTGATGTCCCCGCCCACCAGGAAGCCCGTCTGCTGCTCGGCCGAGGTCACGACGCGGCTCGTTCCGAACAGCGCCGCGGACCCGGCCACCGCGTACGGGCCGGGGACGGTGGCGGGGACGTCCGGCGGCGGCGTGTCGCTGGCCTCGAACAAGGGCAGCAGGGAGCCCGCGCTCCCCCTTCCGAAGCCCAGGGCATTGCCGTTGTACAGGTGCTCGACGAGCACGTAGATGCCGTTCGCCCAGTCGAACGTGTAGTCGATGGAGGCCACCACCTGGAAGAAGTCGTCGAGCCGGCGCCGACGGCTCCAACCGATCTTCCAGACCTTCTGGTGCGGGTCGGTATAGACGGCCTCGAGACGCACCGCGGCGTCACCGAGGTTGCGCGCCAGGTCCATGCCCGCGGTCGGCGACTCCTCGAAGAGGCCCCCCATGAACGAGAGGTCGGTGTCCCGTACCACGCCGTGCCAGCGCAGCGCATAGCGCGCCTCGTCCCGGCCGGACCCGGGTGCGTACACCGCCTCGACATAGTCGAAGCCGTCGAACGACCAGCGGGCGTCGACGCTGTCGATGCCCTGGCTCTGATCCGCCTGGACCGCCAGCGGGGGAATCGCGTTGAAGCGGTCGATGGGGTTCCACAGCCGCCCCACCCCCCAGGCGATGCGTTGCCGGCCGACGGTGAGATCGAGCCCCCCCGCGTGAGCTGCACGAATCCGCGGTAGAAGAGGTGCCGCCACTCGGCGCGATCGTCGGAGACGATCGTCCATTCCGCGTCGACGAGATCGTCCTGTCGGAAGCCCGTGGCGAGGCCCGCCTCGAAGGTGTCGAGGATGCCGAGGGAGAGCTCGTTGTCGTAGACGACCACCGCTCGCAGGCCGCGGGCGAGCTGAACGTCGAGCCGTGTGCGCACCCGCGTGAGACTCTGCCAGGCGTCCTTCTGACCGACGGTCTGGAAGGCGGGACAGTCGGCGAACCCCGCGGCCTCCAGGCAGCGGGTCTGGCCTGCGTCCAGCACGTCCCGTGCGATCGCCCGGGTGAAGGCGTCCGCGTCGGTCTGGGCCCCGATCTGGCCCAGCTCCCGCACCGAGCCCGACAGGCTCACCCGCGCGTCTCCCCGGCTCCAGAGCTCCGTCGCCCCCGCCGGCGAGGCGAGCGCCAGAAAGGTCGAGAGCAAGACCCGGAGCGGCAGGCGCGGTTGCCCCGTCACCCGGAGCCCTTCCGCTCGTCGGCGACGATGCGCCCGTCGTGCAGCCGCACGATCCGCCGAGCCACGTCCATCACCGCCGGGTCGTGCGTGGAGAAGAGGAAGGTGATCCCGTAGCCGGCGTTCAGCTGCCCCATCAGCTCCAGCAGACGGGCGGCCGTCTCGGAATCGAGATTCGCGGTGGGCTCGTCGGCCAGCACCATCCGGGGGCGGCCGACGATGGCGCGCGCCACTGCCACCCGCTGCTGCTGCCCACCGCTCATCTCGAGGGGTCGCTTGTCGTGCAGTCCGGCGAGCCCCACCTCCTCGAGGACGGCCAGCGCCCGACGCTTGCGCTCGGCGGCGGACACCCCCTGCATCTCCATCACGAACTCCACGTTCTCCCGCGCCGTGAAGACCGGAATCAGGTTGTAGGCCTGGAACACGAAGCCGAGCTTCCGCAGCCGCAGGTCCGAAAGCTCGGCCGGCGCGAGGGTCGCGAGGTCCTGCCCGTCGATCCGGATGCTTCCCTCGGTGGCGGCGTCCAGCGCACCGAGCAGGTTGAGCAGGGTGGTCTTGCCCGATCCGCTGGGCCCCGCGAGCGCCGTGAACTCGCGCTCACAGATTTCCAGGTCCACGCCGTCGAGGGCGAGGGTCGAGACACCCCGGGTGTCGTACACCTTGCGGACGCCGCGCGCCTCGGCGATCCGGCCGGCCGCGCCGCCGCTCGAGGCTCGTCCCGTCTCGGCCGTTCCGCTGCCTTCAGACATGCCGCAACGCCTCCCCGGGGCGCAGGGAGACGGCGCGCAGGGCGGGCCACGCGCTGGCCACCGTCGCCGCGGTGAGAGCCATTACCACCGGCGCCACCAGGTCTCGCGCGCGCACCACCGGCACGATGCGGGACCCCACGCCGAAGCGCTCGAGACCCGCCGCGAAGTGCCGCAGGTCGATGCCATCGCGGAGCAGCCAGACGGCGAAGAGGCCGACCGCCAGCCCGGCGGCGAGGCCCGCCCCGGTGACGATCAGCGACTCGGCCATCACCGCCAGCACCACGCGCCGCGGCTTCATGCCGAGCGCCATCATCACTCCGATCTCGTGGGTGCGCTCGTAGATCGACATGAGCAGCACGTTCGCGATCCCGAACGCCATCGCGATGAAGATTCCCGCGTACACGACCCACGCCATCTGGTCCATGGTCGCGAGCAGGTACACGAGGAGCGGCTGCAGCTGCGCCCAGCTGCGCACCTCCGCGTCGGCGCCGAGCTCTCGCGAGAGCTCCGCCCGCAGGGCGGGGACGCGATCCGCGTCGTCCGCCAGCACGACGATCTCCGAGACCGCGTCACCCAGGCCGAAGAGCCCCTGGGCCAGGTCGAGGCGCATCAGCACGGTGGACTCGTTGACCGGTCGCGAGGCCGTGCGGAAGAGACCGCCCACGCGGAAGGCCTGGCCGGTGAGATCGCCGGCGAGATCCTGGACCGAGAGCACCACCTTGTCGCCGAGCTCGACCCGCAGCCGCCGCGCGAGGTCGACCCCGAGCAGCACTCGGCCGCGTCCCAGCGAACGCCACACACCGGCCACGAGGTTGCCTGCGTAGCTCGATACCTGCGCCTCGGCCTCGGGCTGCACCGCCACCACGCGCACCCCGACGCTCGCGTGCGGAGAGTTGACCAGGCCCGTGGCGCGCACCCGTCGCGCGAAGTGCGAGATGCCCTTCTGGGCGGCGAGGGCTCGGGCTTCGCGATCCCCGTCGTCCGGCAGCAGCAGCCGCAGCCCGGGATCGGCCTCGTAGCCCGGCGCGTGGATCTGCAGGTGGCCGAGCTCCGTCGCGATCGCGGTCTTCACCATCTGCAGGGCCAGACCGGTGTTGAGCGCCACCGTCAGCGAGCAGCCCGCGATGCCGACGGCCACCGCCGCCAGCACCACCGCGGTTCGCCGCGGATTGCGGAACAGGCCCCGGAATGCGAGTCGCCAGATCATGGCCGCGCGTCTCCGCTTCCGGGCGTACGACCCGGCCTACAGGGTCCGCAGGGCGTCCGCGGGACGTCCGCGGCTCGCCTTCCACGCCGGATGAAGGGCCGCGAGGGCGCCCACCCCGAGGATCGTGAGCGCCGAGCCCAGGGGATTCAGGGGCTTCAGCTCGAAGGTCGCCATGGGCTCCATGCCGAACAGCTCGGTGGTCCCGCTGAGGGCCTCGCTGGTGAGCGGGATCGGGTGCCCGACGAGGTAGAGCACCGTCGGCAGGGCGAGCCCCAGTCCGATGGCGAGCCCGAGGCCGGCCATGAAGATCGACTCCCAGTACACCAGTCGGAAGACGGCGCCGGGCCGCAGCCCCAGGGCCAGCATCAACCCGAGCTCCCGACGTCGCTCCAGGATCGCCATCCAGATGGTGTTCAGGATTCCGAAGCCCACGACCACGATGAGGATGGCGAGGGTGAGGTACATGCCCACGTCGTCGATCAGCACGAGCTGCTCGAGATCGGGGAGGAGCTCGTCCCAGGTGTGGACGTCGACGCCCGGGAGACGCGCCGCCAGCTCGTCGCGGACCCGATCCGCGTCGTCCGCGCTGCCCAGACGGACCGCGATCTCGCTCAGCCGGTCGCCGTACACGAAGAACGACTGGGCGTCGGTCAACGTCACCAGCGAGAGGGTCCGTTCGAGGTCGGACTCCGGCAGCTCGATCCGGCCGACGACGGTGAAGAGCTCGTAGGCCGTCTCCAGGGAGTAGGCGACGCCGTAGACGAGCAGCTCGTCGCCGATCGCGACCCCGAGCGAATCGGCCAGGGCCGCGCCCAGCACGATCTCCCGCCGTCCGCCGGGCGCCAGGAAGCGGCCCTCGCTCACGCGGGAGGGCCACGTCGTGACGGTGCCCTCCCGTGCGGGGTCCACGCCGATCACCGCGGCGCCCTGGCTGTCCGTGCCGTACGAGAGCAGCGCGAAGCTCGTGACCCGCGGCGCGAAGCCCCGGACCCCCGGTGTCCCCTCCAGGACCGCGATCGCGTCCGGGTCGAGGCGGACGAAGTGCTCGAGGGTGCGGTCCTCCAGATAGCCCGGGCCCATGATCACCACGTGCCCGGAGTGCAGGGCAACTCCGTCCTCGATCATCTTCTCGTGGGTGCCCGCCGCCATCGCCACGGAGAGCACCACCAGGAACACCGCGAAGACCGTGGCCGCCACGCACAGGCCCGTCCGACGCCCGTTGCGCCAGACGTTGCGCCACGCGAGACGACGCTCGAGGCTCACCGTCGCCGCGACCTCACCGGGACGCCCGCTTGAGGTTGCGCGTCGTGAACACGTCCTCGTCGATGGGCAGGTCGTAACGGATCTCGTCCACCACGACCACGGTCTCGTGCCCCGGCTTGTCCAGCGGCGTCAGCTTCCAGCGGTGCGGCACGTACCGCGAGCCGACGGCGCGCACGTCGGAGAAGCGAAGCTCGCGCACCTTCGTCCCGTCCTCGTCGTAGAATTCCTGGAACAGCGGCGCCCAATGCTCGGCGTCGATCCAGGCCACGATGCGCGCCCACACGACCGGCGCCGATTCGTGGGGACGGTACTCGACGACGTAGCTCCGGCGGCCGCCGCTGCGCTCGGAGCCCGGGTCGACGCCGAGCAGCACGTGGTCGTAGTCCTTCACCTCGCTCGATTCGCGCACCAGGTCGTCGTTGGTGAAATCGCTCCCCATCCACGACTGCAGCATCATCGAAGGCGGCACCCGGATCGTGCGCTCCACCCGGGGCACGTACATCCACAGGTTCGGATGCAGCTTCAGGAAGCCCGTGCCGGCGTCCTTTGCCGGCGAATGGATGCGGATGAACGAGCGGCGACCCGGAACGTCGGTCCACGACTCGAAGGACACGGAGCGGGGCGCGGTGAGGCGCGGAGACGAGACCGTCATGCGGCAGGCGCAGTAGGTCGTGTCACCGCGCATCGCGTCCTCGGCACGCTGGACGACGGCCTCGACCGAGACGCCCTCGGGAGCGGGCTCGAGACCGGGCGGCACGTCGGCGTGAGTCGGCGAGGCGACGGCGACCGCCAGCAGCAGGCCTCCTCCGCGGGCCAGCCCCCGGGCGAGCTTCCGCCAGGCTCTCGCGGGGCGCCGTTCGAGCCGGAAGGACGCCTCGAGGGCCTCGACACCGGGGCCTGTCGAGGAATTCGGGAACGGACACATGAGCCGACGGCCGATTCTAGCAGGCCGACCCGGGATGGGTCGGCTTGCGCCGAAAGCGAGTCCTGCGGAGTCGTCAGCCAGGAGCGCGACCCACGACGAAGTCCCGGGTCGCGGCTCCGCAGCTCCCTCTTGCGGGCCCGGATCGGTTCTCGAGCACCCCGAACACGATTGCCTTCCCATGTCGGAAGCGGCCGCGTATGCTGTCGGGACAGACTCCGGGATCGAGGAGGCCTCCGATGCGAACTTCCTTCGCAAGGTTCCCCCTGACGCGACGCGCGGATCGTCGCACCGGAGTCCACGGCTGGCAGGGCGTGGTGACGGCCGCTCTGCTCGCCTGCGGCGGTTGCAGCGCCGAGGCGCCCCAGACGGGGGACGTCGCCGCCGCCCCCGAGCCGGCTCCCATCTCGGGAGTCTACGAGGTGAAGGGAACCACCCGGCCCCTCGAGGGCCCCAGCCAGAAGCGGCGCATCGCGGGCACCGTGATCCTCAAGCAGGAAGGCGACCGCTACTCGGCCACGTTCAAGCTCGACACCACCTTCCCCGACGCGAGCGAGCCGGTGCACGCGGACGTGATCGGTCACGGGGAGGGAGACATCGCGGGACGCACCCTCACGGGCACGACCAGGACCCAGCTCGTGGTCTCGACGGTCCCGGGGGTGGACACGGACTTCGCCTTCATCCCACGCATCGTGGGCGCACGCATCGTGTCCAGCTCGGTGACCGAGATCCGTCCGGACGGAAGCGTGGAGATCGAGCTCGAGAACCAGCCCGCCGAAGGCGAGGACTACCGGCCGACGCACACGCGCCTCACGGGGCACCGCGTCGCAGGGGCCGTCTCCGGTCGCGAGCTCGCCACCCGCTTGGATCCCGACGAGCGCGAGTGACGAGCCCCGGCCCGCGGGCGGCTCAGGCGCCCGGACTCGCCGGCGGATCCTGGGTGAGGCGCCGGTACGCGGAGTAGTGTCGCAGGGCGTCCTGGGGCCGGTCGAGCTTCTCGCACAGTCCCGCCAGGTTGTAGTGGGCGTCGGCGAAGTCGGGCGCCAGCGCGAGGACCTTCTCGTAGTGGGGCGCGGCGGCGGCCGCACCCTGGGTATCGTCGACGGCCAGGGCCAGGTTGTAGTGGACGACCGGGTCGTCCGGTGTTCTCTCGAGGGCGAGCCGGTAGAGCCGGATCGCCTCGCGCCCCTGGCCCGCTTCGTGGGCGATGCGTCCGAGGTTCACGTACGCGTCGACGAGGCCGGGATCGAGCTCGATGGCGCGCCCGTAGCAGGTGCAGGCCGCCATGGGATCCTCGTCCTCCAGCTCGAGCGCGCGCTCGAACTCCACCCGCGCCAGCGCGGCCGGGCTCGTCCCCGGCGCCTCGCCCAGGGCGATCACCTTCTCGGTCGCCCGCTCCAGCTCGGCCACGTCGAAGGAGGCCTCGAAATCGAGCACGGTCTGGCCGGTCTCGGGGTTCCAGCTGAGCTCGCCCTCCTGCACGACGACGCAGGTGCCGTCCGCCCGGATGCGCAGGCCGGAGAGAGGCCGGTCCTCGGGCAGCCCGCGGACCAGCGCTGCCAGGGAGCGAGCCACCCGGGCCGCCGGCACCCGCTTGCCGATGAGCTCGTGGGCCGTGCGCAGCAGCACGAGATCCTGGAACGAGAAGGCGTAGCGCCGGCCGCGTCGCTCGGGCCGCCCCAGCCCCGAGCGCACCAGCTCGCGGATGCGGGCCTCGCTCATTCCGAGGATGCGTGCCGCCTCCGCGGTGGAGAGATTCCGGTTGATCGAGCTCACTGCGCGTGCACCCCCCACAGGACCGCGCGACGGGTTCGTCCCCGTCCGACTGTCGGCTACTTCACCGCCTTGATCTTTCCGCGGGAGGCCTTCTTGCCGGCCCCCTCGCTCTTCGCCTTGCCCTTGGCCTTCGCCGGCTTCCGGGCCGGCCTTCCGCCGGATCCGCCGGCGCCAGCGGCCTTGTCGCCCTGCTCTGCCAGGCTCTTCTTCAGCGCGGCGACGAGATCGATGATCTGCTCCCGGGGCTCGGCGGTGGGGGCCACGACGATCTCCTCGCCGGCCACCTTCCGATCGACCACCTCGAGGACCATGCGGCGATACTCGTCCTCGTACTTCTCGGGCTCGAACTTCTTCCGGGAGAGCTGGTCGATCAGCTGGTGGGCCAGGTCCAGCTCGCTCTGCTTGATCTCGACGTCGTCTCCCAGCTCGATGTCGTCGAAGTGCCGGATCTCGTCTGCGTAGTGGAGCCCGTGCATCACGAGCCCCTTCTCGGTGGGACGCAGCAGCACCAGCTGCTGGCGCCCCCGCTCGTGGAAGCGCCCGATGGCGACCTGACCGGCCTCGACCATCGCCTCCCGAAGCAGCTGGTAGGCCTTGGCACCGCCTTTGTCCGGGCCCAGCAGGTTCGACTTCTCGAAGTAGATCGGGTCCACCTTGGAGATCGGGACGAACTCCTCGATGTCGATGGTGCGATCGCTCGCCTTCTCGAGGGCCTTCAGCTCCTCGTCGCCGAGGACCACGTACTGGTCGCGCGCGTACTCGTAGCCGCGAACCGTGTCACCGCGCTCGACGGTCTCTTCGCACGCCTTGCAGACGTAGGTCTGCTTCAGGCGGCTCTTGTCCTTTGCGTGCAGCATGCTGAACCGCACGCTCTTGCTGCTGGACGCCGGAAACACCTTGATGGGAATCGAGACGAGCCCGAACGAGATGGTTCCAGACGAAGTTGCTCGTGCTGCCATCGGTTGCCTAGGCTGGAGAGGGGGTCGCGAAAGCCTATCACCCTATCGGTCGCCCATGCCAGATCTTCGACGGTATCGCGAAAAACGGGACCTGGAGACGACGCCCGAACCCCTCGGCGAGGAATCCCTCCACGCCCACCGTCCCCTGCCGCCCGCTGCGGCACGCCGCTTCGTGGTGCAGCAGCACGCAGCGCGCAGCATGCACTGGGACCTGCGCCTCGAGATCGACGGCGTTCTCGTGAGCTGGGCGGTGCCTCGCGGCCCCAGTCTCGACCCGAAGGAGCGACGTCTCGCGGTCCAGACCGAGGACCACCCGCTGGAGTACGCCGGCTTCGAAGGCGTGATTCCCGAGGGGAACTACGGCGCCGGCGCGATGATCGTGTGGGATCGCGGCAGCTACC
This sequence comes from uncultured delta proteobacterium, assembly GCA_963822965.1. Lineage (GTDB taxonomy): Bacteria > Myxococcota_A > UBA9160 > UBA9160 > UBA4427 > JAJDAN01. The sequence goes on along the minus strand of CAWGJT010000010.1, from coordinate 231,880 downwards.
AGACGGCGGACGGTCGCTCCCCGGCCGAGGGGCTCGCCGCCGGAAAGCTCGACCTGGTGGTGGACGGTCACAAGCTGCGGGGACGCTTTGCCCTGGTGCGAACGGGCGGTTCGCACCTCGCGACACCGAAACGCGACGACGACGCGCGGAGCTGGCTGCTGCTTCACAAGGACCCTGCCGCGTCGCGTGACACGGCGTCGGTCGAGCTCGTGGACGCGGAGCCTCGCTCGGTGCTCTCGGGTCTGACGGTCTCCGAGCTGCGGTCGGGCGTCTCACACGACGACGAGATCGCCGCGCGCGCCGCGGCGCTCGGGGCGCCGGCCGGCGCCCCGGACCCGAAGCGCCTGCGACCGATGCTGGCCGCCACCGCCGACGCCCCCTTCTCGAAGCCCGGCTGGATCTTCGAGGTGAAGTACGACGGCATGCGGGTGCTCGCCTTCCGCCGCGACGACCGGGTCGAGATCTACACACGGAACGGACGCGAGGTATCCGCGTCCTACCCCGAGATCGCCCGCGCCCTCCAGCTGCTGCCGCTCGCGCGCTTCGTGATCGACGGCGAGATCGTCGCGCCGGACGCCCGGGGACACAGCTCGTTCGAACGCCTGCAGCGGCGCTTCGGAGCGCGCGAGCCGCGGGCGGTGTCACGCGCCGAGATCGAGTACCCCACGGTCCTGCAGGCCTTCGATCTGCCCTTCGCCGCGGACCGCGACCTGCGGGACCTCCCCCTGCTGGCGCGCAAGGAGCTGCTGGCGCGCTTCGTGCCGAAGCTCGGCCAGGTGCGATACACCGACCACGTGGAGGAGCACGGGGAAGCCCTGTTCGACGCCGCTCAGGAGCACGGCGTCGAGGGGGTGATGGCCAAGCGCGCCGACGCGACCTACGAGAACGGCCGCCGCTCGAAGCGCTGGCTCAAGCTTCGCGTGCCGCGAGAGGTCCGCCTCGTCGTGGTCGGCTGGGACGAGGGCAGGGGCGCGCGTCGCCTGGGCTCCCTGGCTCTCGGCGGGTATCGGGACGGCGCCCTCGTCCACGCGGGCCACGTGGGCTCGGGTCTCGACGACGCCACCTGCGAGGCGCTGCTGCCGCGGCTGGAGGCCCTCGAGCGCCGCCAACCCGCCTTCGCCGGCGCGCCCACCCCGCGCCCCCGCGGCGCCCACTACGTGGAGCCCGGCCTGGTGGCGGACGTGCGCTACACCGAGGTCACCTCCCAGGGACTGCTGCGCCATCCGGTGCTGCTGGGCCTGCACGACGACGTCGATCCGCACACCTGCGCGGCGCCGGTCGGTCGCGACGCCGTCCTCGAGGCGGCGCCCGATCCGCCCCCGCCCCCGGAGACCGAGCTGCAGATCAGCCGGCGCGACAAGGTCTTCTGGCCCGACGACGGCTACACCAAGGGCGACCTGCTGGACTACTACGAGTCGGTCTGGCCGTGGATCGCGCCCTACCTGCGGGACCGCCCCCTGGTCCTCACCCGCTATCCCGACGGGATCGAGGGCAAGAGCTTCTTCCAGCAGAACGCGCCGGAGTGGACGCCCGAGTGGGCGCTCCACGAGACCATCGACGGCACGGACTTCTTCGTCTGCAACGAGCTGCGGACGCTGCTCTACGTGATCAACTCGGGCGCGATCCCGCTCCACATCTGGAGCTCCCGCATCCCGAGCCCTCGAGCGACCCGACTGGATCGTGATCGACCTCGACCCCAAGGCCGCTCCCTTCGACGACGTCGTGACCATCGCGCGCCACATCCACCGGCTGCTCGACGCGCTGGCGACCCCGCACTTCGTGAAGACGTCGGGACAGGACGGCCTCCACGTGCTCGTCCCGACCGCCGGGCAGCTCGACCACGACGACGCGCGCCGTCTGGCCGAGGTGCTGGCCCGGGTGGTGGTGCACGAGCTGCCCGAGATCGCGACGATCGCGCGCCCGATCGCGTCCCGGGGCGACCGGGTCTACGTGGACTTCGGCCAGAACGGGCGCGGGCGCCTCATCGTGTGCCCCTTCTCGGTGCGGCCGCGCGCCGGCGCACCCGTCTCGACGCCCCTCACCTGGGGGCAGGTGACCCGCCGCCTCGACCCGGCGAAGTGGAACATCCGGACCACGCCGCGCCAGCTGAAGCGCCACGGCGACCCCATGCGCGGCGTGCTCGGCGAGCGCGCCGATCTCGTCGCCCTGCTCGACGCCCTCGCGCGCCGGCTCGGCGGAGCCTCCTGACGCGCGGCGCGCCGTCAGGAGGCGAGCCGCGTCCTCCAGGCGTCGCTTGACGTCGGGCCACTCGCTCTCGATCACGCTGAAGTAGACGCTGTCCCGGCGGCGGCCGTCGGGCAGGAGCATGTGGGCGCGCAGGGTGCCCTCTTCCCGGGCGCCGATCCGCGCCAGGGCCGCGCGCGACTTCGCGTTGCGGGAGTCCGTCTTGAACTCCACCCGCAGGCACCCCCAGCTCTCGAAGGCGTGGCGCATCATCAGGTACTTCGCCTCGGTATTGACGGCGGTCCGCTGGCGACCGGGCGTGATCCAGGTGGCGCCGATCTCGACGCGTCGGTGCTCGGGAGCCGCGGCCAGGAAGCCCGTCGAGCCCACCAGCTCCCCGCTCTCGCGGTCGAGGGTCCCGAACGCGAGCCCGACGCCTCCGGCCAGCATGCCCTGGGCCACGCGAATCCATCCCGAGGCGTCCTGCTCGCCCGCGATGCGGAACGGCATGTGCCGCCAGATCTCCTCGGGCGCGCCCGCGCGGGAGAGCGCGGGCGCGTGGTGATCCTCGAGGGGCTCCAGGCGGACGAAGCGACCTTCCAGCAGGACGGGCTCGATCTTCATGGCACTCCCCTCGTGGCGAGAAGACCCGGAAGGGTGACACAGCCGCTCTGCGCGGGCGACACGCCGGGAGACGCGCGTCCCGACGGGCGACTATCTTCGCCGCCCGTGATGATAACCGGACTTCGCCGCCCATGAAGATCGGACGCATCCTGCTCCTCGCCGTCGCCGGGCTGGGGCTCGCCGGGGCGCTCGCGATCTGGCTCGCGGGACGCGGGATCTTCGGCTCGTTCGACTCCGAAGATCGCATCCCCACCGCGGGGCCGCGCTCCCCTGCCGCCGTCGCCGCGCTGGCGGACGCGCAGCAGGCGGCGGCCCGGGCCGTCGGTGCCCCGGCGCCCGCGCGCCAGATCCTCTTCGGCGACCTCCACGTCCACACCACGATCTCCTTCGACGCCTTCATGCTCAATCTTCCGCTGATGGGCGGCGAAGGCGCCCATCCGCCGGCCGACGCCTGCGACTTCGCGCGCCATTGCGCGGCGCTGGACTTCTGGTCCATCAACGACCATGCCTCGAACATCCACCCCGACGACTGGCGCAACACCGTCGAGTCGATCCGGGCGTGCAACGAACGCTCGGGGGATCCCGCCAGCCCCGACCTCGTCTCCTTCCTCGGCTGGGAGTGGACGCAGGTCGGCGCGACGGCGCGGGACCACTACGGCCACAAGAACGTGGTGCTCGCCCACACCGACGACGCGCGCATTCCGACGCGCCCCATCGCGGCCAGCGCCGGGGGAACCGCAGCCCGGCCGCCCCCCGTCTGGGCGCGCGGCGCGCTGGCGCTCCAGGGGGGACGCTTCCACGATCTCGCGCTGCGCTGGACGGCCCTCGGCGAGCTGCCCACCTGCGCGGACGGCGACTCGCGCTCGCTGCCGCCGAATTGTCGCGAGATCGCGCCCACCCCGGTCGAGCTCTTCCGCAAGCTCGACGAGTGGGGACTCGACGCCATCGTGATTCCCCACGGCACCGCCTGGGGCATCTACACGCCCCCCGGCTCCACCTGGGACAAGCAGCTCGAGCCGGGCTTCCACGATCCCGCCCGACAGACGCTGATCGAGGTCTACTCGGGACACGGCGGGTCCGAGGTGTATCGCGACTGGCAGGACGTCGAGAGCGCGGCCGACGGCACGCCGGGCTGTCCCGAGGAGCGTCCCGACTACCTGCCCATGTGCCGTCGCGCCGGGCAGATCGTCGAGGCGCGCTGTCTCGCAGCGGGCGAGCCGTCTCGCGAATGCGCGGCGCGCGCAGCCACCGCGCGCGAGCAGGCGGCCGCCGCCGGCGTCTCGCCGCAGGTCACCGTGCCGGGCGCCACCGCCGCCGACTGGCTCGACGCCGGCCAGTGTCGAGACTGCGGTCAGCCCGCCTTCCACTACCGCCCGGGCAGCTCGGCGCAGTACATCGCGAGTCTGAGCGGCTTCGACGGGGAGGACGAAGGCGCTCCGCCGCGCCGCTTCCGGATGGGCTTCATCGCTTCGAGCGACATCCACACCGCGCGGGCGGGCGTCGGCTACAAGGAGGCGCGCTGGCAGACGGACGCCGGCCAGGAGCCGCGTCCCGACGCCGGCGGCATCGTGGGCGCCTTCCTGCGCGGCGCCCCGGAGGAGCCCGTCGCCCGCTCGCGCTCGTACGCCGAGGCCGCCGCGAAGCTGAGCGGCCTGCAGTTCTACGAGACCGAGCGCACCCAGTCCTTCCTCTACACGGGGGGCCTGGTCGCCGTGCACGCGGACGGACGGAGCCGCGACGCCATCTGGCAGGCGCTGCGACGCAAGGAGGTGTACGGCACCAGCGGCCCGCGCATCCTGCTGTGGTTCGACCTGCTCCGGGAAGCCGGCAGCCGCCCCATGGGCTCCGAGGTCACCATGCGCGACGCGCCGGCGTTCCGGGTACGCGCGGTGGGCTCTCTCGAGCAACGTCCCGGATGCCCCGACGAGGCAGTCCAGGCCCTCGGCGCCGAGCGCCTGCAGCGGCTGTGTCGGGGAGAATGCTACCGGCCGAGCGACACCCGGCGAACGATCGAGCGCATCGAGGTCGTGCGCATCCGGCCGGCGATCCGGCCCGGGGAGGACGTGGCGTCCCGGATCGACGACCCCTGGCGGAGCTTCGCGTGCCCGCCGGACCCCGCCGGCTGTACGGCCACCTTCGTCGACGACGAGTTCCCCCGCCAGGCGCGGGACACGGTCTACTACGCGCGGGTCTTCGAGGCGGCGACGCCGACCGTGAACGGGAACCCGCTGGCCTGCACGGTCGACGACGAGGGCCGGTGCATCGCGACGCGGCCCTGCCGACGGGGCGAGCCCTGCCTGGACGCGTACGCCCAGCGCGCCTGGTCCTCGCCCATCTACGTCGACTGGCCGGCGCGCAGCGCGCGCGCCAGCCGGGCCCTGCGCCACTGATAGGCGAGCGTCCCCAGCACCAGGATCACGGTTCCCGGCACCCAGTAGGCGTCGATCCACGAGAGCAGCCACTCGATGGGCTCGCGGACGATCTCCGCCAGGCCCAGCAGCAGAAGCATGCGGGCCACCAATCCCAACACCGCCAGCGGCACGTACACGCGCAGGGTCATGTCGGACATGCCGGCCAGGGCGCTCACCGTCGGCCCGGACATCACCAGCACCACGCTGCGTGAGAAGCGTTGGAAGACACGCTCGAGCCAGCGTACGAAGCGCGCGAAACGCGCCGCCCGAGCCTCGATCCAGACGACGCCGGTGGGGCCCAGGGCGCGACCCAGCTGGAAGCAGGCCAGGTAGAAGGCCATCCGGCGCAGCACCGCCACCACGACGAAGGCCACCGGGTCGACGATGGGCGCCACCAGCACGAGATGCCGGCCCAGGGGACTCAGGGCGATGAGCAGCAGGGGATGGTGGTTGACCAGGTACAGCGACGAGGCGGTGCCGGTCATCGATCCGACGGACAGGACACCCAGCGCGGAGAGCGAGCGCCGCGCGAGAGTTCGCTTCTCGGGGTCGAGGGGAGCCGCTTCCGGCGGTGTCAGGCCGGGGGCGGGCATCGGGTCCATGCAGGCAGGGTAACCGAGGGCCGCGACCCTACCGCTCGGGCGAGATCTCCTCGAGCTCGCGGCGCGCGGTCTCCGGCAGGAAGAGCCCGATCACGAGGGGCGGCAGGACGAGCACGGGGGTCATCCAGATGATCGCGGCCGCGTGGGAGCCCGCCAGCTCGTAGAGCCCGCCCTCCAGGGCGAGGCCCGTCACGCCGCCGAGGGTGGCCACCACCGTGCGGACGCCCGAAGCCGTCGAGCGATGCGAGGTCGGGAAGAGCTCGCTCCCCAGGGCCTTGAAGAGCACCCCGATGGCCAGGATCGAGAAGACCGACGCCACCCACAGCAGGGGAATCGGCCACCCGGAAGCGCCGTAGAAGCCCACCAGCGCCAGCGCGTTCACCACCATGGCGGTGCACATGACGGGCTTGCGGCCGAAGCGGTCTCCCAGCTGGCCGGCGATCACGTTGCCCAGGATGCCGACCGCGCCACCCACCAGGAAGAGCGCCGTCACCTGTCCCGGCGAGTAGCCGTGTACCTCCTGCAGCGTCTTGGGCATGAAGGTGAAGGCGGTGGTCACGACGAAGTCGAACGGGAAGAGCGCGACGGCCAGCACCGCCACGCGACCGGGATACATGCGCGCGAGGTGGACCAGCGGCGCGAGCCCCCCCAGCACCTCGGCGGCCTCCCGCGCGGCCCGGTGCTCCTCGAAGCGACGGGTCTCCGGCAACCGGCGACGGAACCACGCGAGGAAGAGCAGCGGCACGACGCCGATGAAGTAGAGGGAGCGCCAGCCCAGAGGCAGCACGTCGACGAAGGCGAAGACCGCCGCCGCGAGGCCCTGCCCCAGGGAGCCCAGGGCGCCCAGCAACCCGATGCCCCAGCCCCGGTCCCGAGCCGTGAGCTCTTCGGTGAGCACCACCACCGCCAGCAGCGTCTCCGCCGTGATGAAGACCCGCGCCAGCAGCTGCATGGCGGCGAACTGTGCGGCGTTCTGGACGAAGGCCGTGGCGAAGGTGCAGGCGGTGAAGCCCAGGATGGTGACCAGGAGCAGGCGCCGGCGGCCGAAACGGTCCGCCATCACCGACAGCGCGAACGCGACGATCGAGCCCAGACGGGCGATGGCGGTCACCCCGGCCACCTGGTGCTCGGGGATCGAGAGCCCCGCCTGGATCTGCGACAGGGCGAGGCCCAGGAGGCCCACGTCGTACTGGTCGAAGAGCTCGGCCAGCGCCAGCAGCCCGAGCACGCTCCACTGCTTCTCGCTCAGCGCCGGAACCTGCCCGGCGTACGGGACCACCCAGGTCCACCAGGGCCGGCCGGCGCGGATCCGGTCTCCCGGATCTCCGCTCGGGGGCGGGGGCATCGCGCTCAAAGGCAGGCTCCTCGGGGCTGCCGGGCAAGGCCCGGAGGAACGTCTATCTATAGCCCGCCACGGCCCGCAGCAGCCCCCGAGGCCGCAACCGCCCACCCGGGGACGCCGGGCCGCGGCCGGTTCCGGGCCCCTCCGAGGCAGACGCGCGAACGCGGACCCCCTACCCTCGCCCGGGATGACCGAGACAAAGCCCCACAACTACGAGATGGTGTCGATCTACCGCCTCGACCCCGACGTCCAGCAGGAGCTGCTCTCGACGGCCCGGGAGTGCGTCTTCAACTGGTGCACCCGGGATCAGTGGCCCATGGGCGTGATCATGTCCTGTCTGTGGCACGACGGAAGGATGTGGCTCACCGCCGGCGCCCATCGCCACCGCATCGCGGCGGTGCGCCGCAACCCGCGCGTCTCCGTGGTGCTGACCAGCACGGGGACCCACCTGGGAGGCGCCAAGACGATCACCATCAAGGGCCGCTGCACGGTGCACGAGGATGCCGAGACCCGGGCGTGGTTCTACCCGGCCTTCTCGCGGCATCTGCACCCGAACGACGAGAAGGGTGCGCGGGCCTTCGAGCAGCTGCTCGACTCGCCGCTCCGGGTGGTGCTCGAGGTCGTTCCCGAGAAGCTCATCACCTACGACGGCGTGAAGATGGCGAAGCACAGCGCCGGACGGCTCGACGCCAGCGCCCTGGCCGAGCCCTCCGAATCCGACACGGTGCGACTCGCACGAGAGCTGCGCCGACGCGGTCTCGATCCGAGCGGTTGATGGACCGGCGCCCCCGGGTGGTGGACGGCGCGGCCGGGCGATCTGCACCTTTACGACCCGGATCAGCAGACCTCCCGGTGGAGCCGAGGCTCCGCCCACGCCGCCCACGACCGAACTTCGCTTCGAGCTCCTCCCCCCGGCCCCAGCAGACCCTGCGGCCCGCCGGCGCCTCGGTCCTCACCCCGTCGACGGAACACTCCCGTGCGTCCACCGACGCAAGGGTCATGCCAGCCGAGATCCGTGCGGAATCCGGCTCCGTCGCGCGAGCGCCCGCACAGACCTGCCGTTCCGAGACGCCGCGGCGCCCGCGTTCTCGGCAGCCCCTGCCCTCCCGGTGAACACCGGCGAGGGCGTCGCCCCGCCGTGGCGGCCCTCCTGATGGCGCTGACGCTGGCCGGAACCGCATGCCAGGCTCCCCCGAAGCGGCTTGCGTACGAGGAGCTCGCCGCTGCCGGGAAGCGACCGCGTGCTTCGCTATGCGATCTACCTGCCGCCGGCGTTCTCGCCCGCCGAGGCGCTTCCCCTCGTGGTCTTCCTGCACGGCGCCGGCGACGGACCCGACTGCTTCGATCGCGCGGGCTTCGGCCAGGACCTGGACGCGCGCATCGCGGCCGGCGAGCTGCCCCGGATGGTCGTCGTGGTGCCCCAGGGCGATCTCGGCTTCTGGGAGAACTGGGCCGACGGCAGCTACCGCTACCGCGACTGGGTGCTGCGGGAGCTCGTCCCCCACGTCGCCGCCGTGTACGGTACGCGCCCCTGTCCCCGGGGCTGCCACCTCGTCGGGGTCTCCATGGGCGGCCATGGCGCCCTGCGCTTCGCGCTGCTCGAGCCGGGCTTCTTCGCGAGCGCTTCGCTGGTGAGCGCACCGATCTTCGACACGGACGACGCCCTCGCCTTCGCCAACGAGGGGCTGCTGCGCTTCTTCGTGCCCATCCGGCGCATCTGGGGCGACCCCGAGCGCGAGACGATCGAACGCGAGGACCCCTACCGGGTGTGGACCCGGCCGGAAGACCTCGCGGGCCTGCGCCTGATGCTCGCGTGGGGCAGCCACGACAAGGCCGACCTGGTGGCGAGCAACGAGCGCTTCGAACGGCACCTGAGCCAGTACGGAATTCCGCACGCCGTGCTCGTCTTCGCCGGCGGACACGACTGGAAGAGCTGGAAGCCGGCGCTCGCGCGCATCCTCGCCCTGCAGCTGGGCGGACCGTGAGCGAGCCCCGCTCGTCTTGCGCCGTGGTCCGGCGCCTCACACCAGGAAGAGCGCCAGCGCCGCGATTCGATCCACCAGCCGTTCGATGGGACCGCGGGACGCCAGGGCCGCGGCATCCACGGGGCGGGCGGCGGCCCGGTCCTGCTGGAAACGCGCGCGCAGCCGCTCGGGGACCCCGCCCCCCTCGACGACCAGGTTCACCTCGAAGTTGTGCTCGAAGCTCTGGCGATCGAGGTTCGAGGTGCCGACGATCGCCCACTCGCCGTCGAACACCGCGAGCTTGGCGTGCAGCATCGAGCGCTCGTACTCGTAGAACCCGACGCCCGGTCCGCAGCAGCCGGGGCACGATCGAACGCGCGGCCCGGCGCAGCAGCGGATGGTCGGTGCGGCCGGCGAGCATCAAGTCGACGTGGACGCCGCGCTGGCTCGCCCGGGACAGCGCGTCGAGCACCCGGCGTCCGGGCGCGAAGTAGGGGCTCGTCAGCAGCGCGTCCTCGTCCGCGGCGTCGAGCGCCGACACGATCAGCTCGCGCATCCGCCGCCGCCGGTAGACGGGACCGTCGGCCAACACCGCGCAGCGGATGTCGCCGGCCGGCTCCGGCTCCCGGCCCAGGAGAGCGCTCCACGGCAGGCCCGGCCCGTTCGCCCGGAACCAGCTCTCGAGGAAGACCGCCTCGAGGTCCCGGACCACGGGCCCCTCGAGGCGCACGTGCGCATCGCGCCACTCGTCCCGGGCGTACCCGCCGAGCCCCGCCGCGTACTCGTCGCCGATGTTGAGGCCGCCGGTGAACGCGACGTCGCCCGTCCACCACCAGGATCTTGCGGTGATCGCGGCGCCGCGGCGCGAAGCGGGGATAGCCCCTCGCGATGGGGTTGAAGGCGATCACCTCGGCCCCCGTCTCCACCAGCGGCCGGAGCTCCCGGACGTCGAGGCCCCGGGAGCCGACGGCGTCGTAGAGCAGCCGCACGTCGACCCCCGCCTCGGCTCGGTCCCGAAGGGTCTCGAGGAAGGCCAGGCCGACGGAGTCCGCCCGCAGGATGTAGGTCTCGAGGTGGACGCGATCCCGGGCCGACTCGATCGCCGCCCGCATGGCCGCAAGCCCCTTGCGGCCCGTGTCGAAGAGATCGACGCGGTTGCCCTCGGTGAAGCGGAGGCGCCGGGTCGGCACCAGCGAACGGATCGGCTCCGGCCGCCGCGCGAGCCCGTGGCGGCGCAGGCGCGCCCGCAACGGCCGGCTGCTCCCGCTGTCCGCTCCCTCGCCCTCGGTCCTCACGAAGTCGTCTCCCGACGCGGCGCCATGCGGCGCCGGTCCTTCAGGCCGCGCTGCGCGCCAGCTCGTCCTGGATCTGCTCGAGGGTGAGCCCCCGGGTCTCCGGCGCGTAGCGCATCACCAGCACGGCGCCGAGCACGGGACCGATCGCCACCACCGCGATGGACCACGAGATGCCGATGAAGTAGATCAGGCCGCCGATCAGAGCCGGCGTCACCACCTCGGTGATGCGACCGGTCAGGTTCGTGGTCCACGCGTAGCCGGTGGCGCGGATGGACGTGGGGAAGAGCTCGGACGCATAGACGTGGGTCGCGGTATTGGCGGCGGCGAAGGAGAAGACGGTGGAGATCATCCACAGGTACTGGCCGAAGAGGCTGGTGTGCTGGTACAGCATGGCGATCGAGATCGCCGCCAGCACGTAGAAGCCCGCGCACGTGCGCTTGCGACCGATCCGCTCGATCAGCCAGGCGGCCACGAAGTGCCCCGCCGTGCCGCCGAAGTAGCCGTAGAAGATGATGTCGCCCACCGTGTGGGGCGAGAGGCCGAGATCCTCGCGGGCGAAGATGACGTAGTAGACCACCGACGGTCCGGTCACGATGTAGACGGAGTTCCACAGCAGGGTGACGATCGCGGTCCGCCGCCGGTACTCCGGCCGCCACGGGACGGCCGCCTGGCGCAGCATCTCGCGCAGCCCGGGCCGGGGGTCCGCGCCGTCCGCGCCCTGCTCCAGCCTCACCGCCTCGAAGCGTCGGGTCTCGCGCATGGCGAGCCGCAGCACCACGATCAGCGCCAGGGGAAACAGGCCCAGCACGTACAGGGCCCGCCAGTTCGCGCCGTCCCGGCGTCAGCCCGAAGGCGCCCTGCACGACGGCGACGATTCCGCTCCCCAGGTCGTGCAGCCAGTTTCCCGGGGCGCCCTCCGTCGAGCAGCACGTTCGGCTGCACCCCCTTGGCCATCAGCATGACGCCGACGGTGGCGAGGCTCGTGAGGATCGCGATGGCCCGGCCCCGGTAGCGCGCCGGGAACTCCTCGCCCGCCATGATCACCGCCAGCGAGTACTCGGCCGTGAGGAAGAGCCGCGCGAGCAGCTGACAGGCCGTGAACTGGTACTTGTCCGTCACGAAGGCCGTGAGCCCGTTGAAGAGCGCGAAGCCCACCACCGTGACCGTCATCAGTCGGCGCCGGCCGAAGCGGTCGGCATAGAGCAGGAACACGAACGACGCCCACACCCCCACCCGGACGATGGAGTTGATGTATCCCCACTCGGAGCGGTCGATGTGCAGGCTCTGCCGCGACTCCGGCGCCGCGAAGCTCAGCATGCCCGCGTCGAAGCCGTCGAAGAGGGTGGCCGTGGAGAGCAGCAGGAACAGGAACCAGAGGTACGGAGTCATGCGCTCCGCTTCGAGAGCAGCGACGAGCGGGCGCGTCTGCGGCATCACGAGAGCCTAACAGCCGAGGGGCGCGCGGTGGCGGGGAATCAGCGGCCGGGCGGCGCTTCGGCGCCCGGGCAGGCAGCGCTCTCCGGGGCGCCGGGCGGCGTCAGCGACACCCGAATCCGGTACGAGCGCCGCGATCCACCGCCCTGGACGAGCACCGCGTAGACGTCCGGCTCGACGTGCTGGCGGATCTCCAGGGGCTCGCCCTGGTTGCTCACCTGCTGAACGAGCACGGGCTGTCCCAGGGGACGCAGCAACACCCGCGTGAGAGCCCCCGGACCGTCGGGCGCGCCCAGCTCCACCGACACCCGCAGCTCGCCGGCGCTCTCCACCAGGACCCGATACCAGTCGTTGCAGCTGTGCTGCTCGCAGTCGAGGACGGCCTCGAAGGGCTCGCACAGGGCGAGGGTGACGATCTCGGTCGGTGCGTTCTCCGGAAGCCGGGTTGGGCGGCCTTCGGGAACATCCGAATACCAGGTACAGCCGACCGCGACCCAGGCCGACGCGAACAGTACGGATGCGATCCCACGCGCCAAGCCTCTGCTCCTTCTCACCGCCGCCTCACCGCCGCCGCGACCCCTCTCACGAGCCCGTAGACCCCTCGCGCAATCGCGGGACGGAGCCCCGGGGCGGGTCATCCCGAGCTGCGCCCCCGAGGCGGGGCCTCCGCGGGAGACTACGTGCTCCGCAGGCCGGTGGCGACGGCGGCGCGATCCCGGACGCACCATCGCGTCGCTGGTAGACTGCGGCATGGCCCTTCGGGCGTGCGCTCTCGCGGGCGCTCTTGCAGGTACCTTCGCAGGAGGGGACTTGGCGCCGAGCGACGTCGAAATCGTCCTCCTCAAGCAGCTCGCGAGCTGCCTGCGCACCCCCATCGCGCTGCTGGGCGCGGACGGCACCCTGGTGTACTTCAACGAGCCCGCGGAGGCGATCTTCGGGCGACGATTCGAGGAGATGGGCGGCCTCGGGCGTGCGGAGTGGCAGGCGATGCTCGAGCCGAGCGACGCGGCCGGCCACCCCCTGCCCCCCGACGAGAGGCCGTTGGTGGTCGCGCTGGAGCGCCGGGTCCCCGCCCACCGGCGGGCCTTCGTCCGCGTGGGATCGCTTCTCCTGGCAGGCCGAGCCGGCGCCGAGGACCCGGCGGCGGCGGACGGGCGGCGGGAGATCGCGGTGACCGGCATCCCGCTCGAGGCCGTGGGGGGTCGTTTCCTGGGCGCGTTGGGCCTCTTCTGGCAGCCGGACACCGGGCTGGCCCGTGCCTTGGAGCCGCCCGTCGGCGCCAGCGGGTGCCCGGGGCCCATCGCCGTCGAGACCATCCTCACCCGACGGGTCGCCACCACGCTCGCCACGCCGGTCTTCCTCGTGGACCGGCAGGGCGAGCTGCTCTACTTCAACGCCGCCGCGGAGCCGATCCTGGGGCATCGCTTCGTCGAAGACGGACTCGGCTCGTCCGAGCAGCTGTACGCGGCCTTCCGTCCGCGCACCGCGGAGGGGAACCCGATCGCACCGGAGGAGCACCCACTGACGATCGCCCGCACCCAGGGCCGGCCGGTGCACCGCGGCTGCTGGATCGACGGGCTGGACGGCAAGGCGCGCCAGATCGCCGTGACCGCCATCCCGCTCATCGGACAGAGCGATCGCCTGGTCGGAGCGTTCGGACTGTTCTGGGAGGCGCGGCCGTGAAGATCCGGTTCTGGGGAACCCGCGGCTCCCTGGCGACGCCGGGCCCGCAGACGATCCACTACGGGGGCAACACCTCGTGCGTGGAGCTGCGCGGCGACGACGGCGACCTCCTGGTGCTCGACGCCGGTACGGGCATCCGTCCGCTGGGCGACGAGATCCAGCGCGGCCTGACCCGCCTCGACGTCCTGCTCACGCATCTGCACATGGATCACATCCAGGGGCTCGGGTTCTTCGAGCCCCTCTTCTGGCCGGAGCTCGAGGTCCACCTGTGGGGTCCGTCGTCCACCACCCAGGACCTGCACGCGCGTCTGGGGCGCTACCTCTCCCCGCCGCTGTTCCCGGTGCGGCTGGCGGACCTGCCCTGCCAGCTCCACCTGCACGACGTCACGCGCACGCCGCACTTCGCGATCGGCGCGCTCACGGTCACCGCCGAGCTCGTGTGCCACCCGGGTCCTACCGTGGGCTATCGAATCGAGGGCGACGGGGCTACGGTGACCTATCTGCCGGACCACGAGCCCTTCCTCGGCCTCGAAGAGGTTCCGAGCGACCCCGACTGGATTCCCGGTCTCTGCCTCGCGAAGGACGCCGACCTGCTGATCCACGACGCCCAGTACTCCCAGGACGAGTATCCGCGCTACGTGGGCTGGGGACACAGCTCGATCGAGCAGACCCTGGCCTTTGCGCGCGCGGCCGGGGTTCGGCACCTGGTGCCCTTCCATCACGATCCCGCCCACACCGACGCGATCCTCGACCGGCTGTACGAAGAGGTCCAGAAGCACCAGGCCCTGCCCTTCGAGCTCACTCCGGCCGCCGAAGGCGCCAGCTTCGAGCTCCGGGGCCCGGGAACGAAGCGGAGGGCGTCATGAGCGAGGCCACCCGAGCACCGGCGGCGGCGCGCCCGGACACCGGCTTCCACCTACGCGAGATCGAGGAGAAGGGCTACACGCTGCTGGAGCGGGTGATCGAGCCCGAGCTGGTGGCGGCCCTGCGCGAGGCCCTGGAACGCATCGCCCGGGACCGCCACATCGGGGCCTGCCAGAACGACTTCGAGGGAACCCGGACGGTCCGCATCTACAACCTGCTGGCCCACGACGACGTCTTCGCCCGGGTCCCCGTCCATCCCGCCGTGCTGCCCGTCGTCGAGGGCGTGCTCGACGACGGCTGCCTGGTGTCGTCCGTCTCTTCGATCGACATCGGACCGGGGGAGACGCCCCAGCCGATCCACAGCGACGACATGGTCATCCGCCTGCCCCGTCCGCATCCGCCGCTGGTGTGCAACACGATGTGGGCGCTGACTGGGTTCAGCGAGGCGAACGGCGCCACCCGCCTGGTGCCCGGTAGCCACCGTTGGCCCCGCTATCCGGACCTGCGCACGGAGCACGCGAGCGTTCCCGCCGAGATGCCCGCCGGCAGCGTGCTCGTCTGGAACGGCAGCCTGTGGCACGGCGGCGGGGCCAACCGGACCCGCGAGCGCCGGGTGGGCATCGCCATGAACTACTGCGCGGGATTCGTCCGGCAGCAGGAGAACCAGCAGCTCGGAATTCCCCGGGACAAGGTACGGCGCTTCCCGGAGCGGCTGCAGCGCATGGTCGGCTACGGCGTGTATCGCTCGCTCATCGGCCACATCGACAAGCAGGACCCGCGCATGCTGCTGGGCGGCCCGGCAGCCCTGCGGACGGTCTGGGACGAGTAGCGGGCCTTCGCCTGCGCCGCTGCGCCCGAGCCGCCCGCGCCAGCGCCGCCTGGGGGGAGACGGCGCGCGTGCTCCAGCTCACGCAGGCGCCCCGCCTCGAGGTCGATGTCTCCCGTCAGGAGGCCCATGCCTCCGAGATCGAGACGGCAACCAGGGAGGCACACCCATGCGCATCGTGATCGCCATCACCGCCGTGGCCGCGGTCGGCGCGCTCGCCCACTTCGGCTGGAACACCCGCGCGGACACCTTCGGCGCCCTGACCGAGCGCCTGCCCTTCCAGACCGAGGTGAGCGAGGCCGAAGTTGCGCTGATCGCCCGCTGCGGCGACCTCGACTCGTGGCAGCGACGGATCTGCGAGGAGGAGCTGGTGGACCGCTTCGCGGCTGGCAACGCGACGCCCGAAGCCGTGCTCCGGATGCACTGCACCCGGGTCGACAGCGTCTGGAGCCAGACCACGCCCGAGCCGCCGCCCCTGTGCGCGGCTCGCTTCGGCGGCTGGCTCTCGAGCTGACCCCACCGCTCAGATCTGCGGCTCGGAGCTCCCGCCGGCCCGCTACGGCTCGGGCTGGGCGGCCCGCTACGGCTCGGGCTGGGCGGCCCGCTACGGCTCGGGCTGGGCGGCCCGCTGCGGCTCGGGCTGGGCGGCCCGCTGTGGCTCGGGCTGGGCGGCGTAGAAGAGGCAGTCCGCCAGGGCGTTCTCCCGGTGGGTGGTCATCATCACCGGGATCATCGGCTTGCGGGTCTCGAGACGACCGTCGCGCAGGGCGAAGAGCTCGAGGGAGCGGTCCGCGTCCTCGGCCCCCAGCGCCTCGATCGGCCACTCGCAGCCGGCTTCGACCCAGCCGATGCAGGTCCCCGACGGCACGCGCTCCCAGTTGTGGCGGTCGATCTCCCGGGACACGACGAGACCCGGCCCCTCACCGGGCCCGTCGCCGAAGTCGAGCGGGACGCCGGGACGCACGCTCACGCGAACGGGATCGACCGCCACCTCCAGGAACGGCGGCGACGCGTCGAGGGCCAGGTCGGCCGTGTCCACCAGCCGGCGCAGCCCGGCCAGCGCCACGTCGTCGGCCGCGGGATCGCCCGAGCGTCCACACTCGATGGTGACACTGGGCCAGGACGCGCAGGTCGCCTCCACCAGGGTGCCGAGCGCCAGGGGTGTGTGAACCACGCGGTCGGCCCAGAGCCCGACCAGGTGGCGTTCGGGCGCGCCGATGCGGGGCGTCACGCCATAGGCGGGGTTGTGACCGGTATTGTTGTGCAGATCGACGAGGCACTCCGGCGGCTCCGCGTGCAGCCGTGCCAGCACGCGCTCGGCCAGGTGTCCCTCCTGCCCGGCCTCCCCGGCTCGTTCTCCCGTGCGGGGCGGCAGCCAGCAGCGGTTCAGGTCGGTCGCGCCCGGCAGGAAGCGGTGCGCGAAGCCCGGCGACGCGAGCGCCGTTCCCACCGCGCCGACGAAGAGCAGCACGTCCACCGCCGGCACGGGATCCTCCGACAGCCAGCGGTGGAGCGCACGCACGCCCGAAGGCTCGTTTCCGTGCAGCAGGGTCGACACCACGCGCAGGCGGCCGCCGTCGCGTCCGGGGACCCGCAGCAGGGTGGGACCGCCCAGCGCGCGCAGGAACGACACGGCGTCCGCGCCCACGCGGCCCGCGTCCAGGTCCGCTCCCCAGGTGGACTCGCGCAGAATCAGCATGGGGACGGCCACGCGTGCACGGGATCCCCGCTGCGCGAGTGCCGCAGGTAGCGCACGAACATGTGCTGGAGCGCCGCGTCGCGCGACCCGTCCCCGGCGAACCCGTCCAGCGCCTCGCGCTGCCAGACCGCGCCCGTGCGGCCCGTCTCGCAGCGGCGGGCGATGATCTCCAGCTGGGCGTCGATCTCGCGGGCATCGACGCCCGCCTCCGACAGCCCCCGGGCGGCGATGGGGAGCAGCGCCGGCACCAGCTCCCGCGCCGGACGCACACCGGCGGGCGCGCTCGTGCCTGCCGGCCAGTCGATGGCGGCGGCCAGGCCATGCTGAGCCGCGCGATAGAAGGCGTCGTGCGCCGCGGCAAACGACAGCGCGTCCCATCGACTCACCTCCCGGGAGAGCCCCAGGATGAGACCCACCAGAAACGCGGCGTTCGCCACCATGTCGGCGATGCTCGGTCCGGCCGGCAGCGCGCGCAGCTCGATGCGCAGGTGCCCGCCGTCCGCCGGATCGTAGACCGGGCGGTTCCAGCTCCACACGGTGCCCTGGTGGAGCCGGATCTCCCCGAGCCGCGGCACCTCGCCCGCCGCCAGGCAGGCCATCGGATCCTGATCGTCGAGCACCGGCAGCAGCGGGGTGAAGTCCGCCACCGCCTCGCGGAAGATCTCCAGGGCGCCTTCGCGATTCCAGTCCGCTCCGAAGCACACCCGGGGCTTGCGGCGGCGGGCGCCCTCCCCGCCGCGGGCGTCGACGGCCTGCTTGAAGAGGGCCACCCGCGTCTCGTGCCACAGGCGGTGGCCCAGGAAGATCGGCGAGTTGCCCGCCGCCGCCAGCACGGGCGCCGTCGCGAGCTGCGCCGCATTGAAGGTGCGGGCGAAGTCCGCCGGTGACACGCGGAGGTGCAGCTGCAGGGACGTGGCGGCTCCCTCGAAGGTGACGTCGTCGCACTGTACCTCCAGCGGATCGTCGCCGTGGATCCGCACTGCGAAGGGCTCGAGGCGCTCCCGCTGCAGGGCGTGGGAGAGCGCCCGGAAGCGCGGCGTGTCGGTCATGGCGTCGGACTGCAGGTCCTCGGCGCACAGGGTGGGAAGAATGCCGACCATGGCGACGCGCGCCCGATGACGCACGGCGGCCCGGTCGAGCTCGGCGACCGCATCCGAGAGCTCGCCGGCGAGGTGCGTGAACGGCCGGCCGGCGAGACACGTGTGGCGCAGGTTGCACTCGAGGTTGAAGCGGTCGAGCTCGACGGTCATGCGCGGGTCGAGGGTCTCCCGCAGCACCTCCAGGTTGACCGGGCGCGGGCGACCGTCCTCGCCCACCAACGCCACCTCGAGCTCGGCCCCCAGCGACGGCGGCCCGACGCCGAAGTCGGGCCGGGCCAGCAGCTGCTCCAGGGCCTGCAGCCCGCCCCGGAGCCGCTCCTGGAAGCGGGCGTACTCGTGCTCTTCGAAGCGGTCCCGCTCGATCGCGATGCCCATGGCCGGGGGATCACCGGCGGCGGCCGGCCGCCGCCGCCCCTTCCGACCGGTGCGAGCGCGTCCGGCGCGCATCGCATCGCCGCCGCCGGCGGGCGAGGCCGGCCAGCAGCACCAGCCCGGCCGCCGCGGAGAGATCCGGGTCGGGCTCGGGAACCGGCGTGGCGGCGTCGAAGAAGAAGGTGGCGGATCCCGTCCCGCGCTCGATCTCCACGGGGACCAGCTCGAGACCCAGCAGCGCCGGCAGACGGAAGCTGCCGAGGTCGTCGCCCAGGCTCACGACGCCGCCCTCGAGGAGCGTGGTCAGGGTTGCGACGAGGGCGGGCTCGTCGGCTCCGATGGCGTCGTCGAGCACGGTGATGGCGACCCCCGCCAGGCTGCCCGCGGTCGCCAGGGAGAGCTCGCCCGTGGTCGCATCGAATCCGAAGTCGAGACCGGTGGTGGCGTCCACCGCCATGCCGAGCCACACGAAGCCGTCCACCGGGTCGATCACGTCGATGCGCAGATCGGCGATCCGCAGGGCCGCGAGCTCGCCGTCTGGGCCGGGACCGGCCGCGAGGACCGGCGCCAGTGCCGGCCGCACGCGCAGGCTGAGCGGCAGGTCCGACGGCAGGCTCCCGAAGGCCGGCTCGATCAGGGCGAGCAGCCCGGCGTCGATGGGGAAGGTGCTGCCGCCGAGGGTCAGATCCTCGAGATCGGAGTGGAGCAGCCCGCACTCGGTGAACGCCTTGAGGCCCTGGTCGAGGGCGGCGTCGCTCACGGACAGGGCGACGTCGTAGGGGAGCCCCGCGGCGGGGGTCAGGGGACCGAGCGCGGGCAGGGCCGGCGCCGGCTCGTAGGAGGCCACGAAGTCCGGTGCGTCCGCGGGTGCCTCGCAGCCTGCCGGATCGCCCGGAAGGGCCTCGACGACGTTGTCCGTCACGATGGTCACGCCGTCGTCGTCCTGGCTCACCGCGACGATCGGGCTGCGCAGCCCCACCTGCAGGGCCTGGCCGATGGGTCGCGCGATCTCGAGGTCGGCGAGCGCCGCCTCGATGGCGTCCGCCAGCGGACCGTCGTCGGGGCCACCGCCGTCCGGGTCGTCCAGCAGGTCGCGCAGCGCGTTCCGGATGTCGGCCTTGAGGTCGCCGACGACGTCGTTCACCACGTCCTCGATCAGGCCGTCGTTGCAGCTGCCACCCGTGAAGTTCTGGCGGAAGTCGTCGAACATGATCACCAGGGATCCGTTCTGGCCGAGATCGATGGCGGAGGGATCGACGGCGTCCGGAGCCAGCGCGTAACGACCACCGACGCGAACCTCGTCGGCGGTGAGCCGCAGGCGGCAGTCCGGAACCACGCCGCTGCCGCGGATCTCGAGATCCACCCGCACGTCCTGCAGGGCCAGGTCGAGCTGCACGCCGTCGGCGAATGCGTCCAGGGCGACGCGCTGGGCGGTATAGCTCGGCGGCGGGTCGTCGACGTACACCTTGGCGCGTCCGATGCAGCCCGCGAAGGTGTCCACCACGCACTTGTTGTAGATGCGCAGGCCGACGGGCAGCACGCCGGCGAGGTCGAAGCCCACCAGGTCTTCGAGCACCGGCTCGAAGTCGTCGAGACCGCTGTCGTTGAAGCGCAGCGCCGCGCTGTCCGGGGAGGCGGCGCCGTCGGCGACCCACGGCCCGGCCACCACGGTGGTGCGCGCGCGGCCGGGGGATCCGCCGGGCAGCGTCCACACCACCGCGAGCGGGTTGAAGACCGCCTCGAAGTCGAGCGGCACCACCTGCGAGAAGAGCGCCTCCACCGATCCGTCGGGGAGCACGGCCCCCGGCGTGAGCGCCAGGGCCGTGCCGTTCAGGGAGGCGGCGGTCGTCGCCACGTCCGTCGTGGGAATGGCGCCGGAGACGACCACCTCGGGCGCATCCACGAAGGAGCCCGGGAGCGGCGTCTGGATGACGTCGGCCGGCGCGCGTATGGCCAGCAGCAGCGCGCCCACCAGACCGGCGAGCACCACCGGACGCCTCGTCGGGCGAGCCGCTGGACGGCCGACGATGCAGGCCTGCATCTCCGTTCCCCCCTGCCTCCAGTCTCCAGGGCTGGGTGTAGCACGCACGGGGGGTCGCGGGCCCTGTTCAGCTCCGGGACCACGCCGTGTGCGCCATTTCCTCGGGACGATCGAGGCGGCGTTCAGGGGCTCCGGGACCACTCCGTGTGCACCGCTTCGTCCGGACGATCGACGCGACGGTAGGTGTGGCTGCCGAAGTAGTCCCGCTGGGCCTGGATGAGGTACGCGCTGCCGCGGGGCGTGGTGAGGGTCTCGAGCCAGGCCAGCGAAGCGGAGAGCCCCGGAATCGCGATGCCCGCCCGGCCGGCCGCCGCCACCACCTTCCGCCAGGGCGCGACCCGTTCCTGCAGGGCCTGCGCGAACGCCGGATCGAGGGCGAGCAGCTCCGGCGGAGGTGTCGACGCCATCGCCTCGCGGATGCGTCCCAGCAGCTCCGCACGGATGATGCAGCCCGCCGTCCAGATGCGGGCGACCTCCGCCAGGTCGGTGCCGTAGTCGCGCTCGCGACTGGCCGCGGACAGGAGCTGCAGCCCCTGGGTGTAGCTCGCGATCTTCGAGGCGTAGAGGGCGGCCCGCAGGTCGTCGACCGTGAGGTCCACGTCGCCCTTCGCTCTCGGCGGCGCGAGCACCTCGGCCGCACGCAGCCGCAGCGGGCGCGCCGCGCTCAGCACCCGGGCGTCGACGGCGGCAGCCACGGTCGGCACCGCCACGCCGAGCTCGAGGGCTTCGACCACCGTCCAGCGGCCGGTTCCCTTCTGTCCCGCCTCGTCGAGAATCGCGTCCACGAGCAGGGCCTCGCGGTCCTCGGGATCGGGCGTACGCAGCACGTCCGCGGTGATCTCCACGAGGTAGCTCGCGAGCTCGCCCCGGTTCCAGTCGGAGAAGACGTCCGCCACCTCGGCCCCGCTCCGCCCCAGCCCGTCGCGCAGCAGGGTCACCACCTCGGCGATGAGCTGCATGTCGCCGTACTCGATGCCGTTGTGGACCATCTTCACGAAGTGCCCGGCCGAGCCGCGGCCACAGTAGGTGACGCACGGTCCGTCCACGCCTTCGGCGGCGATCGCCTCGAGCATGGGGCGCAGGCGCTGCCAGGATTCGGGATCGCCTCCGGGCATGATCGAGGGGCCGAGCAGCGCCCCCTCGGCTCCGCCGGACACCCCCATTCCCACGAAGCGCCAGGGCCGGGCCGCGGCGCGGTCGATCCGGCGCTCGGTGTCGCGCCAGTGGCTGTTGCCGGCGTCGACCACCACGTCGTCGGATTCGAGCACCGGGTCCAGCTGGTCCAGGGTAGCGTCCACCGGCGCACCGGCGGGCACCATCAGCACGATGCGCCGCGGTCGCTCGAGACGCGCCGCGAGATCGGCGAGCGTATCCGCAACCACGAAGCCCGCCTCGGGATGCCGGGCGGCCACCTCGAGCACGTGCTCGCGGGTCCGGTTCCAGAGACCGACTCGGAAGCCGTTGCGCGCGAGGTTGCGCGCCAGGTTGCTTCCCATCACGCCCGTCCCCACCAGGCCGACGTCGAGCTTCTTCTTCGCTGCGTCGCTCACGCGCTCCCTCCGATGCGTTGGTCCGTGACGACCACCAGCCCGGGCAGTCCAACGGCCGGCAACGCCGGGTCGCCGGCCGCCAGTCGTTCGAGTGCCGCCCGCTTGCCGGCGCCCGTCGCGAGCAGGATGGTAGTCGCTGCCGTGCCGAGGATCTGCCGGGTGAGCGTGATGCGCCGCGGCGGCGGCTTCGGGCTGTCGCTGACGTAGGCGACGAGCGCGTCCGGGGGCACCCCGCGTCCCGGAAACAGGGACGCGACGTGGCCGTCCTCGCCCATGCCCAGCAGCACCACGTCGAGCCCGCCGTCGAACTCCTCCACCAGGGCCCGCGCCACCCGGCGGCAGGCCGCCTCGCCGCTCTCCCCTTCCTCGAAGAGCGCCAGCTCGACCGCAGGCGGATCGGCCGCGTCCAGATGCCCCGCGCGGTGCGCCCCGCCGCGGTTCGAGTCGGCGTCGAGCGGAGACACGCAGCGCTCGTCCACCCACGTGAGCCGCACCCGCGCCCAGGTCTTCGCGAGGTCGCGCCGTACGCGCCCGAGCGCAGCCGCCGCGGAGCCGCCGGGCACCGCCAGCCGGGGCCTCCCGCCCCGGGCGAGCACGTCGCGGAGCGCCACCGCCGCGCGGCGCGCCGCCTCGTCCACCGGATCGGGGCCGATCGCGAGCTGGGGGAGATCCGGCACGACCCCGCTACCCGCTGCTCCAGCCGCCCTCGCAGCCGTAGAAGAGGCCGTTCGCCTCCGGCGGCCCCCAGGAGCCCGCCGGGTACTCCTGCAGCGGCGGGGCGCCCGAGGCCGTCCAGCCCGCGCGCAGGGCGTCGCAGTAGCCCCAGCTCGCCTCGATCTCGTCGGAGCGCAGGAACAGGGTGGCGTCGCCCTGCAGCGCGTCGAGCAGCAGGCGCTCGTAGGCGGGCGCGGTCGTCTGGCCGAACTGCTCGCGATAGTCGAAGCCCAGGGTGGCCGGCCGCATGACCATCTGCGGACCGGGCTGCTTCACGCCGAACGAGAGGCTGATGGTCTCGTGGGGCTGGATGCCGATGGTCAGCACGTTGGGCCGGATCAGGCAGAGATTGCCGTCGCGAACCTGCCGGCGCAGCTCGGCGGCGCTCATGCCCGGCGGACGGTTGAAGAGCTGCAGCGGCGGGGTGCGGAACTGCACCTGCACCTCGGTGAAGCGCCGCGCGAGCCGCTTGCCGTGGCGGAGCAGGAAGGGCACGCCGCTCCAGCGCCAGTTGTCGATCTCGGCGCGGACGGCCACGTAGGTCTCGGTGCGGGAGTCCGGCGGCACGCCCTCCTCTTCGAGGTATCCCACGACCGGCCGGTCGTCGACCCGCCCGGCCGTGTAGCGCGCACGCACGCAGTGGCGGGCGACGTCCTCGGCGTCGGGCTCCACCAGCGCCCGCAGGACCTCCACCTTGTTGTTGCGGATCGCCTCGGCGGCCAGCGAGACCGGGGGCTCCATGGCCACCAACGAGAGCACCTGCAGCATGTGGTTCTGCAGCATGTCGCGCACGGCGCCCGTGCCGTCGTAGTAGGCGGCGCGGCCGGAGGTCATGCCGATGGACTCCGCCACGGTGATCTGCACGAGCTCGACGTGGTGGCGGTTCCACAGCGGCTCGAAGATCGCGTTGTGGAAGCGCAGACCGAGCAGGTTCTGCACCGTCTCCTTGCCGAGGTAGTGATCGATGCGGAAGATCTGGTGCTCGTTGAGCTGGTCGTGCAGCGTGTCGTTCAGCTCGCGCGCGCTCCGCAGGTCGTTGCCGAAGGGCTTCTCGACCACGATGCGACGGAAGACGCGGTCCTGCAGCTCGTGGCGGTAGAGGAGCCCGGCCATCACCAGGTTGCGCACCGCCCGGGCAAAGAGCTCCGGGCTGAGCGCCAGGTAGAAGAGCCGCGCCACCTCGGGCGTGCCGGTCGGGGAGAGCCCGTCGAGCTCCGTGCGCAGGCGGCCGAGCGAGGCGGCGTCCTCGACGTCGCCGCGGCGGTAGAAGAGCGCGGGCGCCAGCCCGTCGAGCGCCTTGGCGGATTCGTCGTCCAGCGATTCGCGCAGGTCCGCGCGAAACGCGTCGTCGGCGTTGGCGCGCCGCCCGACGGCGATCACCTGCACGCCCTTCGGGAGATGGCCCGACCGGTGGAGGCGGATCAGCGCCGGCACGAGCTTCTGCCGGGTGAGATCCCCGCCCCCGCCGAAGATCACGAGCTGGACGATCGGTTCGATGGGCTGCCTCCTCCGGGCGTATGTGTCGGCCAGAACGGCCGCCGCTGCAAGCCGCCAGGCGCGCGGGGCTCCCCGCGGCGCTGACGCGAAACGAGGCGGGCGGCGTCATTCGCCGGGCAGCCGCGGCCGGCCCGATCGTTCCGAAATCGGCCTTCCTGGGCCGCAGAACGCCGTGGCTGCCACCGGCCGCCCGGGCACGCTCCTTGCTACCGGGAAGGAGACGGGCGGATCCGCCGGCCGCCCGCGAACGCTCCTTCCCGGCCGGGACCGAAGAGGAATCCGATCCATGAGCGGCAGCGCGGCACGCATGAAGGCCATCGAGGCGGTCACCGGCTATCGGCCCCTCTCCCCGCCCCTCGACTTCTCGCGGGTCTCCGCCAGCGAGCTTTTCGGAGCGAACGTATTCAACGCCCTCGTGATGAAGCAGCGGCTGCCCAAGTCCGTCTACAAGTCGGTGATGCACACCATCGACACGGGCTCGGCCCTGGACCCGGGCATCGCCGACATCGTCGCGGCCGCCATGAAGGACTGGGCCATCGAGAAGGGAGCCACCCACTACGCCCACGTCTTCTACCCGTTGACGGGCTCCACGGCGGAGAAGCACGACAGCTTCCTGACACCGGACGGCCAGGGCCAGGCCATCGCCGAGTTCGCGGGCAAGACCCTGATCCAGGGAGAGCCCGACGCATCCAGCTTCCCGAACGGCGGCATCCGCGCCACGTTCGAGGCCCGGGGCTACACGGCCTGGGACGTCACCAGCCCCGCGTACATCCTCGAGAACCCGAACGGCACCACCCTGTGCATCCCCACCGCCTTCGTGTCCTGGACGGGTGACGCCCTGGACAAGAAGACGCCCCTGCTGCGCTCCCAGCAGGCCCTGAACGAGCAGGCCCAGCGCGTGCTGCGGGCATTCGGCCACGAGAAAATCGCTCCGGTCGTCTCGTATGCGGGTGCCGAGCAGGAGTACTTCCTGATCGACCGCAACTTCTACTTCGCGCGCCCGGATCTCATCGCCGCGGGTCGCACCCTCTTCGGGGCGCCGCCGCCGAAGGGCCAGGAGTTCGACGACCACTACTTCGGTGCGATCCCCGAGCGGGTGCTCGCCTTCATGCTCGAGAGCGAGCGCGAGCTCTTCAAGCTGGGCATCCCCGTCAAGACCCGCCACAACGAGGTGGCGCCGGGCCAGTTCGAGGTGGCGCCGGTCTTCGAGCAGGGCAATCTCGCCACCGACCACCAGCAGCTCCTGATGGTCACCCTGAAGCGCGTGGCCGAGAAGTACGGCATGGCGTGTCTGCTGCACGAGAAGCCCTTTGCCGGCGTGAACGGCTCGGGAAAGCACGTCAACTTCTCCATCGGCAACGCCACCCAGGGCAACCTGCTCGACCCGGGGGACAACCCGCACGCCAACGCCCAGTTCCTGATCTTCTGCGCCGCGGTGATCCGGGCGGTCCACAAGTACGGCGGCCTGCTGCGCGCCGTGGTGGCCTCGGCGGCCAACGACCACCGGCTGGGGGCCAACGAGGCGCCGCCCGCCATCATCTCGATCTTCCTGGGCGAACAGCTCGCGGACGTCTTCGAACAGATCGCCCAGGGCGGCGCCACGAGCTCGCGCGAACGCGGCACGCTCACGGTGGGCGTGGACACCCTGCCGCCCCTGCCGAAGGACGCGGGAGACCGCAATCGCACCAGCCCCTTCGCGTTCACCGGCAACCGCTTCGAGTTCCGAGCCGTGGGGGCGAGCCAGTCGATCGCGGGTCCCATGGTGGCCATGAACACCATCCTGGCGGAGTCCCTGGACTTCATCGCCAACGAGCTCGAGAAGGCGGTGGCCGACGACCCGATCGAGCTGCACGCCGCGGTGCAGAAGGTGCTCGAGGAGATCATCGAGCAGCACGGAAGCGTGGTCTTCAACGGGGACGGCTACTCCGACGCCTGGCACCGGGAGGCGGCGGAGCGCGGCCTTCCGAACCTGCGAAGCACCGTGGACGCGCTGCCGATCCTCGTGACCGACGAGGTGGTCTCGCTCTTCGAGACGTACGGCGTCCTCAGCAAGCGCGAGGTGCACAGCCGCCTCGAGGTCTACCTGGAGCAGTACGTTCTGAGCGTGGGTGTCGAGGCCCGGACCACCGTCGAGATGGCCCGGACGATCGTGTTCCCCGCCGCCATCCGCTACCAGGGAGAGCTCGCTTCCACCTGCGCGAGCCTGAAGGCCGTCGGCTACACGTTCGATACGGATACCCTGGACAAGGTCACCGACCTGGTGGCGTCCCTGCAGGACCGCATCGCCGCCCTCGAAGCCGCCATGGCGGAGCCCTCGGGCGAGACCACCCTGGCACACGCCGAGCACTGCTGTCACGCCGTGCTGCCCGCGATGCGAGCCCTGCGCGAGACGGCGGACGCGCTCGAGGGAATCGTGGCGGACGACCTGTGGCCCCTGGCGACCTACCAGGAGATGCTGTTCATCAAGTGACGAAGACGGCGACGGCGGGCCGCCTCGATGCCCGCGCCGCGAGGATGACGGGAGCAGGCAGGGGGCCTGTTCCGTGCGAGCCGGAAGGTCCGGCCGTATCGCGCCCGCTTCCGTCGGGAGAAGCGGGAGTCGGGAGAAGGGAGCCGTCAGGCGGCTGGAAAGAACGCCGGCCAGACCAGCGCGTCGAGCACCACCGTCTGCAGACAGAACGGAAGCAGCCCCACCCCCGCCGTCACGCGCGCCCGCGTGCTGCCAGCCGGCTCTTCCAGCAGCACGCAGGCGACGAGGCCGAGGGCGCCTGCGGCCACCGCGAACAGGTCGGCCCGCACGATCCACCAGAGCGCCGGGCTCGGGCTCGTCACCATCGCGGCCGTGAGCGGAAGCCAGGCGGCCGACGCAACGAGGATGGCCGCGTAGCAGAGCGAGACCGCGACGAGGAGCGGACGACCCGCCACCCGCGGCGCCGCGGGCAGCCGCCGCAGGAAGTACGCCGTGAACAGGAAGTACCCGAACGCCGCCAGGAACATGTTGACGGTGTAGAGCGAGCGCGCCGCTTCGGGCACCCCGCCCCACAGCGCCGCCGCCGAGTCCGGCCGGGACAGGAGCCCCCAGGCGTAGGAGCCGAGCACCGCCGCACCTCCCAGCACGTTGATCGCGACGAAGAGCGCCACACCCGGCGCCAGGGACGGATTGCCGGCGCTCACGTTCTCGGACTGCATTCTGCCTCCTTCTCCCCGCTCTCCTCCCGCGGACAAGCGGGCTCCACCCGCGTTTGCCGCGCGGCAGGGGTGCCTTCGAGGAGCTGCTGCTTCAGCGACGCGTCGAAGGGCTCCTGGCCGAGCCAGATCGAGAACAGCGCGGCGGCGAAGTCGGCGCCTTCCACCACGCCGCGCGGCCTGCCGTTCAGCGCCAGCTCCGTTCCCCGCCCGGGCAGGTAGGTGAGCTGGTAGCGGTCTCCCGGGCGCACGTCGGCGTACAAGCGACTGAAGCGCTCGATGCGCGGCTGCAGCGCGCGCCACGTTTCGAGATCGACGTTCTTCTCGATGCCCTCGAAGGTGGCGCGCACGAAGCCCGTCGCCGGAATCGACCAGAAGTACTCGATCTCGAGGCGCCGCGGCACATCGCTCAGCACCTGCTCGGCCGAGACCGCGGGCTCCAGGTACAGCGCCGCCACGTAGCCCTTGAAGAGCACCCGGTAGCGGAGCAACGCCAGGCCGTGCAGCGCGAGCTCCGTATCGCCGAGATCGACCCGCTCGGCGAACTCCACGCCCTCGATGCGCGCCGCCAGCACCCGGACGGGCGTCACGGCCACTACGAGCGCGAGGAGCAGCCCCAGCGCGAACGCGCGCGGGCTCTTCTCGCTTCCGGACGGACGTCTTTCGGACATGGATTCTCCCGACATGGATTCTCCCGACATGGATTCTCCCGACATGGTTCTCACGGACAGGGGTCTTCCCGGCATGCGCCGCCTCGCGGCTCGTCTTCGTTGCGCCTCAGACGTGGTTTCGGAGCATCAGCTCCTTGGGATGAGGCTCGAGGTAGGTCTGGCCGTTCAGGTACTCGACGTTCCAGGTGCGGGTGTGGTGCCGCAGCAGGGTGACCGGCACCACCAGCGGCACCAGCCCCTCGCGATAGTCGTGGATCAGGTGGGCCAGCTCCTGGCGCGCGCCCGCGTCGATGTGCTTCAGGTGACCGGCCGCGTGCTGGAGTACGTTGGCGTTGCGTCCCCGGGACGCCCGTCGGCGCATGGCCTGCATGAAGAGATCGCAGTAGAGGTCCCGGAAGATCGCCCGCGGTCGCTGCTTGACCTCCGCCACGAGGCGGCCGAGCTCGCGATAGGCCGAAGGCGAGTGGGCCATCAGCTGCAGCTTGTGCGCGGTGTGGAAGCGGACCACCTGCCCATTGGTCCAGCGCCCCTGGAAGACGTCCTGCAGGCGGCGGTACGCGAAGACCCGCTCGATGAAATTCTCGCGCAGCACGGGATCATTGAGCCGCCCTTCCTCCTCGACGGGCAGGCTGGGAAGCGCCGCCATCAGCACCGCCGCGAACACCCCCCGACCGTCGTTGCGGGGCATCCCGCCGCCCGCCGGATGTACGCGCACCCGCTCCATGCCGCAGCTCGGCGAGCCCTTCTTCAGGACGTAGCCGCACAGGCCGAGGTTGCGCAGCGCCCGGACGCGCTTCTGTGTGTAGCGCTCCATGGCGGCGGTATGGTCCAGGCCGGACGCCGTCTCCACCAGTCGCACGCCGCGATCGTCGCCGTCCTCCACCAGACGCATGGCGGGACGCGGCACGCCGAGACCGGCCTCGAGCTCGGGGCACACGGACACCCACTCGACGAAGGCACCGAGTCCGTCGGTCACGAAGCGGTCGTGCTTGTGACCGCCGTCGAAGCGCACCGCATTCCCCAGCAGACAGGAGGAGACCCCGAGCCGGATCGGCTCCTCGCTCCCGAACCGGAACGGCGCGCTCCCGGCCGGCGCCTTTGTGCGGCTCTTCGTCGCGCCCTTCATCGTTCCTCCGACGGAGACCGCACCCGGCCGAAGCGTTCCAGCGCGAGACGCCGTCGCGCGGCGTGGTCCACGATGGGCGAAGGGTAGCGGCGCGGCGGCCGCTCCATCTCCCAGGGCGCGTGGATCGCGGCGTCGGGTGCCCGGCGCAGCTCCGGAACGTACTTCCGCACGTATCGACCCTCGGGATCGTACCGCCTCCCCTGGGAGACCGGGTTGAAGATGCGGAAGTAGGGCTGTGCGTCGGCTCCCGTGGACGCCGCCCACTGCCAGCCCCCGGCGTTCGAGGCGGGGTCGCCGTCCACCAGCAGGTCCAGGAAGACGCGCGCCCCCTCGCG
This sequence comes from uncultured delta proteobacterium, assembly GCA_963822965.1. Lineage (GTDB taxonomy): Bacteria > Myxococcota_A > UBA9160 > UBA9160 > UBA4427 > JAJDAN01. The sequence continues at coordinate 202,360 of CAWGJT010000010.1, read as the reverse complement.
CCAGTCGATCAGCAGATCCTTCGTGAGGAAGCTGGCCACGATCATGCGTACCCGGTTGTGCATCCACCCGGTCTGGCGAAGCTGGCGCATGCCGGCGTCGACGATGGGAAAGCCCGTGCGCCCCTCGGCCCAGGCCGCCAGGCCCTCGGGATCGTGGTCCCACTCCATCGCGTCGTACTCCGGGCGCCAGCTCCGGGACAGCAGTCGCGGGCTCGCGCGCAGCAGGTCGGCGTAGAACTCGCGCCACACGATCTCGTCCAGCCACTTGGCGACGCCGGGACGGAGCGCCGGCCGGGCGTTCCGCGCCTCGAGGGCAGATGCCACGCACTGGCGCGCCGAGATCGCGCCGAAGCGAAGGTAGGGAGAGAGCCGCGAGGTGCCGTCCAGGTCCGGTCGATCGCGGTCCGTCGCATAGCGTTCGACCCCGGTCTCGAGAAAGGTGGCGAGCCGGCGCCGCGCCGCGCGTTCGCCCCCGGTGGGCAGACCGATGCGGGTCTCCTCGAGCGACCGATCCAGCAGCACTGGCGCCCGGTCTCCTTCGAAGCCGGGAATCGGCGCGGGCAGGCGCGCGCCTGCCGCCGGCAGGGGCGCGCTCTCGTCGAAGCGCTTCCACCACGCGTTGCGATACGGGGTATACACTCGATAGGCGTCCCCGGACTGGCTGCGCAGGCTGCCGTCCGCGAGAACCACGTCGTCCTGCCGCGTCAGCACGTCGCCCCCCTGGCGCGCGACGGCCTTGGCGACCCGCTCGTCCCGCCGGCACGCGAACGGGGAGACGCCCGAGCCGAACGAGAGCAGCGTCGCTCCCGTGTCCTTCATGAGCTTGGGGATCACCTCCTCGGGACGACCCTCGCGCACCACGAGCGGGATCCCCCGTTCGTCGAGCTCGGCGCCGAGGCGTTCCAGGCAGTCGAAGAGGAAGCGCACCCGGGGCATCTCCCGAGCCCCTTCGCCCACCAGCCGCGGGTCCACCACGAAGACCGGCAGGAAGGCCTCCGCGCGCTCGGCCAGGGCGTTCAGCGCCGCGTTGTCCCGCAGGCGCAGGTCCCGGCGAAACCAGTGGATGCCGCGGATCATCGCCGCCCCCGGGCGCGCCGGTCCGCATCCGCGCGTTGTCGCCCTGCCCGGGTGAGTCGCTCGCACAGCGCCCACAGGGCGGACCGATCGGCCGCGGATTCGCGGGTCCAGGGCAGCAGGTGCTTGCGACGCGGCTCGCGGTCGAAGTAGAGCTCACCGGATCGCTCGCGGCCCCGCTCCGACGCGGCCAACCACACCACGGTGTCGGCGCCCTCGGCGGGCGTTCGCAACACGCGGCGCATCACCCGGTGGAAGGCCGGCAGCGAGCTGCGGACCGCGGGCGTGTCCGCCCAACCCGGGTGCATGGCGTTGACCACGACTCCGGTGCCGGCGAGAGCCTGCGCCCACATCTCTGCGAGCACCACCTGGGCGCGCTTCGTCTCGGCGTAGGCGGTGACGCCGTCGTAGTCCCGCTCGCGCCAGCCGCAGTCGTCCACCCGGAGCCGGCGCGTGTACATGCCGCCGGAGCTCACCCACACCACGCGTGCGTCCGGGGACGCCTCGAGGCGCGACCGCAGCAGCATGGTGAGCAGGAAGGGGCCCGCCACGTGGGTCGCGAAGGCCAGCTCGAGACCGTCGGCGGTCGTCCGGCGGTCGTCGGGCAGCACGCCCGCGTTGTGCACCAGCACGTCCACCGCCGACGGGCCGAGGCGATCGGCCAGCGCGCGCACCGACGCGAGGTCCGAGACGTCCGCCCGCTCCAACGAGACCCGTCGGCTGCCGGTCGCCTCCCGGATGCGCTCCAAGGCCTCTCGGCCCCGCCCCTCGTCGCGGCACACCAGCACGACGTCCGCGCCGAGGTCGGCGAGCGCCAGGGCGGTCTCGAATCCGATCCCCGAATTCGCGCCCGTGACGACGCAACGACGACCCGCCAGGTCCACCGCGAGATCGCCGGGATCGAATGCCAGGGAGTGGATCCGGAAGCCGGTCCGATCGAACGACGGCACGATCAGGGGGTCGACCAGGCGACCCAGGCCCCGGCCCAGCAGCTGGGCCGCGCGGGAAGCCGGGACATCCTCGTCGACGCGACGCCGGGGATCGACGAGGGCGTCCAGGATCTCCTCGACGGGCGGGTGGTCGCCCGCGTCGCCGCTCACGTGCCGATAGACGAGCTCACCTCCCGGACGGATCACGAACACACCCCCGAGCTGCCAGGGATCGCCCTGGACGCCGGCCTGCCGCGCTCCACTCGCGAGCGCGCGCAGGGCGCTGCCCGGGAGCCGCGGCGAGAGCAGCTCCACGCGCCCGCGCCGCAGACCGGCTGCGCGATACGCCACCAGATCGGGATCGACGAGGAGCGGACCATCGAGATCGAAGTCCTCCCGGAAGCTGCGGGCGAAGTGCGGCGCCCCGTTCCCCACGACGACGAGCTCGGCGTCACGCCCGCGGATCTCCTGGATGTGCTCACGCAACTGCGTGATCTGCTCGCGGCAGAACAGTCAGCCGAAGTGGCGGAGGAAGACCAGCACCACGGTGCGCTCGCTCCACAGGGAGCCCAGGGCCACCTCCTCTCCCTCGGGCGTGGCGAGCCGGATCGGCGCGAGGCGGGTCGCGGTTCTCACGAGGCGATCTCCTGCGCGGCGGAAGGCGCCCCGGCCCGCCGCGAAGCCGCCCGGGCTCGGGCGGCGATGCCGGCCAGCATCCCGCGGAACACGAGCGCGTGCAGGGGATAGATCGCGTACCAGTAGGCCAGGCCGGCCAGGCCCGCGGGATGGAAGATGGCGGTCTGCCGGAGGCACGAGCCCGTCCCGGCGGGCTCCACCTCGAACTGCAGCCAGGCCCGCCCCGGCAGCTTCATCTCGGCCTCCAGCCGCAGCACCCGGGCCGGCTCCAGCCGGACGACGCGCCAGCAGTCCAGGGTGTCGCCGACGCGAATGTCCGTCGCGTGCCGGCGGCCGCGGCGCATGCCGGCGCCGCCGACCACCAGGTCGACCAGCCCCCGCAGGCGCCACAGCCAGTCGTGCGCGTACCAGCCCGTCTGCCCGCCGATCGCCTGCACGGGAGCAAACGCTTCCTCGGGCGGCAGCGGCAGCCAGGTGCTGCGCGAATCCAGCAGATGGCGCCCGACCCGCACCCCGCCGAAGCCCGGACCGTCGTCCTCGAGGGTCGAGCGCGCGTCGGACCAGCGCGTCTCGGCGAACTCTCGCTCCTCGTTCTCGAGCGCGCGCGCGATGGCGGTGCGGATGTCCACCGGATCGATCCGGAAGACCTTCCGCGCGGAATCGTCCCGCACCACCGAGGAGTGTCGGATGCTGTCGATCAGCTTCCGGCCGATCCGGGCGTAGAGAGGCGTCACGAGACCGAGCCAGTAGCTGCTGAGCCGCGGGCTCAGCACGGGAACCGGGAGCATGACGCGGCGCAGCCCGCGCTGGCGCGCGTACTCCCGCATGAGATCTCCGTAGGAGAGGCGATCGGAGCCTCCGATCTCGTAGACGGCGTTGCCCGCCTGCGGCAGCTCGATCGACGCCAGCAGGTAGGCGAGCAGGTCGTCGATCCCGATGGGCTGGGCCTTCATCGACACCCAGCGCGGGGTGACCAGCACGGGCAGATGCTCGACGATGGAACGGATCATCTCGAACGAGAGGCTGCCCGAGCCGATCACGATGGAGGCGCGCAGCTCGATCACGGGAACGCCCGAGCCGCGCAGGACGCGGCCCACCTCCAGCCGGCTGCGCAGGTGCGGGGACAGCGGGCCCTGCTCGTCGGCGAGGCCGCCCAGGTAGACGATCCGCCGCACACCGGCCGCCTTCGCGGCGGCACCGAAATGCAGCGCCGCTCGGCGGTCGCGGGCCTCGAAGCCGTGGGCGGCTCCCATGGAGTGGATCAGGTAGTAGGCGGTGTCCACGCCCTGCAGCGCCGCCTCGAGGCCCTCCCCCTCCACCGCGTCGCCCCGAGCCACCTCGGTGGTCGGCCCGACGCGCGACGCGATGCGAGCCGGATCGCGGGCCAGGCAGCGAACCCGGTAGCCCGCCCTCTCCAGGCTGCCGAGCAATCGGCCGCCCACGTAGCCGCTGGCCCCAGTGAGCAGGATTCGGCGCACAGGGTGCGCGGGGGACGCGGGGGACGCGGGGGACGCGGGGGACGCGGGGGGGAGGATCGGGGAGTCGGGGGGATGGGTCATCAGGACCGGGAGGGTGCATCACTTGCCCATATTTGTCAAGATTTTATCTTGACAAAATACAGCCGCGCGCGCTTGCCCGTCAGGGGATGATGCGCAGCAGCTCCACCCGCTGCTCGAGGCGGCGGAGCGAGTCCAGGCGCTGCACGCCCTCGGGCACCTCGACGGCGAGCGCCCCGGCCCCGCCCACCCACAGCTCCACCCGCCGCGGAAGCTCCTCCCGAAGCCGCCGCAGGTCCGCCACCAGCTCGGGGGCAGGCGTCACCACCGCCCCGATCGCCACCGCCTGGGCTGCGGTCCGGCGCGCCGCACCGACGATCTCCTCCAGCGGGAGATCCGATCCCAGGTACAGCGGGTTGGCACCGGCCCCGAGCGCGGTGAGCGCGGCGATCAGCAGCCCGATCTCGTGCCGCTCTCCGGGCACGGTCGCGAAGACCACGATCGGCGCCCCCCGGTGCGCCACCGTGGGGCGTAGCGCGGAGCCCAGCAGCGAGCGCAGCAGCGCCGAGCCCAGGTGCTCCGAGGCGATGCAGAGGCGTTGGCTCATCCAGCCGTCTCCAAGCGCCTGGGCCAGGGGAAGCGCGAACTCCTTCGCAAACCGCACCGGCCCCAGCATCGCGAGCTGGCTCGAGATCAGCTGCTCGGCCGCCGCGCCGTCGAGGCGCTCGAGGGCCCGGAGCGCCTCGTCGATGGGAGCCCGGTCGGGCTCCGGCGTCCGCAGGACCCGCTGCTCGAGCTCGGCCGAGGAGAGGCCGGCCACCTCACCGATCCGGTGCCCGGAATCGACGGCCGCCTTCAGAAGGCGCAGCCGGTCGATGTCCTCGGCGCGGTAGCGCCGGGTGCCTCCGGGCGTCCGCAAGGGATGCACGGCGCCATAGCGCCGCTCCCAGGCCCGCAGCAGGTCGGGGGAGACCCCCGTGAGGCGGGAGACCCGCCCCACCGAGTACGTCTCCAGGTCTTCTTCGGTCGCCATCTGGCGCCGGATCGTATCAGGACAGAACCCGCTCGTCACCGAATTTCGTCAAGATTTTTTCTTGACAAGTACGAGATTGTTGTCCAACTTACGTCGACTCGAATCCGGACAGAAAGGAGATCCGATGCGCCCCCTTCACCTCGCCGAGCGCGGCCTGGTTCCCGATGCCCTCGTTCGCCAGGGCATTCGCCGCCTGCTGCGGCAGCGCCTCCGGGAGGTGGTGCCGGTCCGGGCCACCGAAGCCGCCGCCCGCAACCATCGCTTCCGGGAGATGCTGCGGGTGGGCCCGGTGGCCCTCGTCCCCGAGCTCGCGAACGAGCAGCACTACGAGGTGCCGCCGGCGTTCTTCGAGCGCGTGCTCGGACGCCGTCTGAAGTACAGCTGCGCCTGGTTCGAGGACGCGGAGACGGACCTCGATGCCGCCGAAGAGGCGATGCTGGCCCGTACCTGCGAGCGGGCGGACGTCGAGGACGGCATGCGCATCCTCGACCTCGGCTGCGGCTGGGGCTCCCTCTCGCTCTACCTGGCCGAGCGCCTTCCCCTGGCGCGCATCCTGGCGGTCTCGAACTCGAAGCCCCAGCGCGAGTACATCCTGAGCCGCTGCGCCCGGCGGGGGCTGCACAACGTCGAGGTCGTGACGGCGGACATCAACGACTTCCGGCCGGAGGGCCGCTTCGATCGCGTCGTGTCCGTGGAGATGTTCGAGCACGTTCGCAACCAGGCAGCCCTGCTGGCCCGGATCGCGGGCTGGCTCGAGCCCGGCGGCAGCCTCTTCGTACACCACTTCGCCCATCGCAGTGCCGGCTATGCCTACGAGGACGAGGGCGAGGAAGACTGGATGGCGCGCCACTTCTTCGCGGGCGGCATCATGCCCTCGGACGACCACCTGCTGCACCTGCAGCGCGACCTCGTCGTGGAGCGCAAGTGGGTGGTCGACGGAACCCACTACGAGCGGACGGCCCGGGCCTGGCTCGCGCGACAGGACGCCAACCGATCCGAGATCCTGCCGGTGCTCGCCCAGGCCTACGGCCGCGAAGGCGCCGCTCTCTGGTTCCAGCGCTGGCGGCTCTTCTTCCTCGCCTGCACGGAGCTGTTCGGATACCGGGACGGCCAGGAGTGGTGGGTGGTGCACGCTCGCATGGCGCGGCGAGAGACGCGATGAAGATCGCGATCGTCGGCAGCGGCGTCTCGGGGCTGGTCAGCGCGCACCTGCTGCATCCCCACCACGAGGTCACCGTCTTCGAGGCGGAGTCCCGGATCGGCGGACACGTCAGCACCGTGGACGTCGTCGCCGACGGCGTCCAACACGCCATCGACACGGGGTTCATCGTCTACAACGAGCGCACCTATCCGCTCTTCACGCGTCTGCTCGCACGCCTCGGCGTCGAGACCCAGGCTTCCGAGATGAGCTTCGGCCTCTCCTGCGAGCGAACGGGCCTCGAATGGGCGAGTCGTGGGCTCGGCGCCGTCTTCGCCCAGCGCCGCAACCTGCTGCGGCCCTCGTTCCTGCGCATGCTGCGGGACGTCCTGCGCTTCAACCGCGAGGCGCGGGTCCTGGCCGGCAACCCCCACGAGAAGGTGACCCTCGGCGACTTCCTGTGCGGCGCCGGCTACTCGCGCGCGTTCGTCGAGCATTACGTCGTCCCGATGGGCGCCGCCATCTGGTCGGCCGAGCCCGACGCCTTCCTGCGTTTCCCGGCGGCCACCTTCGCTCGCTTCTTCGAGAACCACGGTCTGCTGGAAGCGAGTCCCTCGCTGCCCTGGCGCGTCGTCACCGGTGGCTCCCAGCGCTACGTCGAGAAGCTCGTCGCGCCGTTCCGCGACCGCATCCTCACCGGCGCCCCGGTGCTCGCCGTCCGCCGCCACCGGCGTTCCGTCGAGGTGGCGACCTCCGGCGGCTGCGATCACTTCGACCACGTCGTGCTGGCGGTCCACAGCGACCAGGCCCTGCGCCTGCTGGCCGATCCCTCCGGGCTCGAGCGGGTGCTCCTCGGCGCCGTCGGCTACCAGGAGAACGACGTCGTGCTCCACACCGACCGGCAGCTCCTGCCGCGGAGCCCGCACGCCTGGGCGAGCTGGAACTACCGCATCCCGCGCTCGCGCCGGGACCGGGTGCTCGTCACCTACGACATGACCCGCCTGCAGTCGATCGACGGACCTTCCCGCTTCCTGGTCACCCTGAACGGCAGCGACCGCATCGATCCGCGCCACGTGCTCCGGCGCTTCACCTATCACCATCCCGTCTTCGACGCGGCCGCGATCGAGGCCCAGCAGCGCCGCAGCGAGATCAGCGGCCTCGCCCGCACGCACTACTGCGGCGCCTGGTGGGGCCACGGCTTCCACGAGGACGGTGTGCGCAGCGCGGTGGAGATGTGCGCCGAGCTGGGCGCGGACTTCTGAGGCGGCTCGCATGAAGAGCGCCTTGTACCGCGGCCGAGTACGACACCAGCGCCTGGGCCCCGTGCCCCACGCCTTCGAGGTCCCCCTCTTCATGGTCTACCTCGACCTGGCGGAGCTGCCGACGGTCTTCGCGGGGCGCTGGCTCTGGTCCACGCGAAGGCGCGCCTTCGCGCGCTTCGACCGCCGCGACCACCTGGGAGACCCCAACCGGCCCCTCGACGAGACGGTCCGCGATCTCGTCGAGAGCCAAACCGGCAGGCGGCCCCTTGGGCCGATCCGACTGCTCACCCAGCTGCGCTACGGGGGCTACGTGTTCAACCCGGTGAGCTTCTACTTCTGCTTCGACGGGGTCGGCGGCCTCGAAGCGGTGGTGGCGGACGTCACCAACACGCCCTGGAACGAGCGCCACTGCTACGTGCTCGAGCGTTCCCGTGGAACGACCTCCGCGCTCACCGACTGGGCGGCCAAGGAGTTCCACGTCTCGCCCTTCTTCGGGATGGAGCTGGACTATCGGTTCGACTTCGACGGGCCCGGCGATCGGCTGCACGCACGCATCGAGAGTCACGCCCATCGCGGCGGCCGCGTCTTTGCCGCGGAGCTCGAGCTCGCGCGTCGCGAGATCACGACCCGCTCCCTGGCGCTCGCCCTCGCCCGCGACCCCCTGCCCACCGCGAGGCTCACCGCCGCCATCTACTGGCAGGCCCTACGGCTCTGGGTCGCGGGCGTCCCCTTCCATCCGCACCCCCAGAGATCCGGAACGGAAGCATCCCCCACCCCAACGCGCGAGCGCGCCCAGCAGGAGAAGTCGGCGTGAGTGAGACCACCCTCTCGATCGAACGAAGCGAGACCCCCGGAGACGTCGGGCGGGGCCTCGCGCGCCAGGCCCGGCGGGCGGTCCACGCGCGCCTGCGGTCCCTCCGCGACGGCCATCTGACCCTGGTCGACCCGGGCGGGCGCTTCCGATTCGGCGACCCCCGGGCACGCCTCCGGTCGACGGTCTGGGTCCGGGACCCCGCCTTCTACACGGCCCTGGCGCTGCGCGGAAGCCTCGGCGGCGCCGAAGCCTTCATCGACGAGCTGTGGTCGACGGACGACCTGCCCGGCGTGATCCGCATCCTGGCCCGCAACCGCACCGCCCTGGCGGGCTTCGACGACGGCCTCGCGCGCTGGATGCGTCCCGCGCTCCGCGGCTGGCACCGGCTGCGCCGCAACACCCGCGACGGCAGCCGGCGCAACATCGCGGCCCACTACGACCTCGGCAACGACTTCTTCGAGCTCTTCCTGGATCCCACCCTCAGCTACTCGAGCGGCATCTTCGAACGCACCGGGGCGAGCATGGAGGAGGCCTCGGTGGCCAAGCTCGATCGCGTGTGCCGCAAGCTCGAGATCGGCCCCCGGGATCACGTGCTCGAGATCGGAACCGGCTGGGGCGGCTTCGCGATCCACGCCGCCCTCCGGACGGGCTGCCGCGTGACGACGACGACGATCTCGCAGCAGCAGTACGAGCTGGCACGAAGCCGGGTGCGGGAGGCCGGCCTCGAAGACCGCGTCCGCGTGCTGTGCGAGGACTACCGCGACCTGCAGGGAAGCTTCGACAAGCTCGTCTCCATCGAGATGATCGAGGCGGTCGGCCACCGCCACCTGGACGACTTCTTCCGGGTGTGCAGCGAGCGCCTGCGCCCGAACGGGCTGATGGCGCTCCAGGCCATCACGGTGGACGACCGTTTCCTCGACGAGCACCGGCGCAACGTCGACTTCATCAAGCGCTACATCTTCCCGGGCGGTGAGCTCGTCTCGATCGGCGCGCTCGCCGCGAGCGCGGCACGAAGCACCGACCTCCGCCTCACTCACGTCGAGGACCTGACGCCCCACTACGCGGAGACCCTGCGCCGTTGGCGCGAGCGGATGAATGCCAACCGGCCCCGCATGAAGGCGCTCGGTCTCGACGACGCCTTCCTGCGGATGTGGGAGTTCTATCTCTGCTACTGCGAGGGGGGCTTCGAGGAACGCGAGATCGGCCTCGTCCAGGCGGTCTTCGAGAAGCCGGCCGTGCGCCGCGACTCGTTGCTGGGGAGCCTGGAGCCGGGATGACCGTGCACCGGCTCGAACGACAGCAGTGGATCGAGCGACCGATCGCCCCGGTCTTCGAGTTCTTCTCCCGCGCCGAGAACCTGGGGCGGATCACGCCGCCGTGGATGCACTTCCGGCTGCACACGCCCACTCCCATCGAGATGCGAACGGGGACGCGGATCGACTACACGATCCGGCTCGCCGGGCTGCCCCTGGCCTGGCGCACGCGCATCGCAGCCTGGGAGCCCGGCGTCCGCTTCGTCGACCTGCAGGAGCGGGGTCCGTACCGACTCTGGGAGCACACCCACGAGTTCACGGCCCGGGCCGGCGGGGTCCTGATGACCGATCGCGTGCGCTACGCCCTGCCGCTGGGCCGGCTCGGAGACGCCGTGCACGCGGTGGCAATCCGGACGCTGCTGAACGCCATCTTCGACTACCGCTTCGACCGCATCCGTGCGCTCCACCCGGACCAGTCGAACGGGGCGACCGGGAAGACCGGAAGGGAGGCCGCTTGAGCGCGCCGGAATTCACGATCCTCTACGACGGCGAGTGCCCCCTGTGCCGGCGCGAGGTGGAGATGCTGGCACGGCTCGACGCCGGCCGCGGCCGCCTGGCCCGCGTCGACATCGCTTCCCCGGGCTTCGATGCCGGCCGCTACGGCCGCAGCCTCGAGACGCTGATGGCGCGGATCCACGGCGTGCGACCCGACGGCACCGTGATCGAGGGCGTCGAGGTCTTCCGCCGGGCCTACGCCGCGGTCGACCGCGGCGCCTGGCTGGCCTGGACCGGGCTGCCGATCGTGCGTCCCGTGGTGGACGCCGCGTATCGCTGGTTCGCGCGCAACCGCCTGCGCCTCACCGGGCGCGCCCATGCGTGTGACGCCGACGCCTGCCGCCCCGGCGTGGAGCGACCGAGCGGCTGATCACTCGACCGGCCTGCCCGCCTGGGCGGCGAGCTGGCTCGCCACGTTCTTGAACTGCTCGATCTGCGCCGCGTCGAAGCGCTCGGGACGGCGCTGGACCTGGAAGACCGTGATCGCGCCGGGAATCACCTGCCAGATGCTGGCCAGGATGTGCTCGCGCCGCGATCCGGCTCCCAGCTCGTAGTCGATGTAGGTGAGGTTCGTCCGCTCGCCGGGGATCGTCTGGACCTGGTTCACGTGCTGCCGGTCCTTCAGGAAGGCTTCGATGAACTCCGGCATCACGTCCTCGGCCTCCTCCCAGGTGCGCGCCACGGGAACGAGCAGCACCACGCCGAGGTAGTGCCAGTCCTCGAGGGTCTCGCCCTCGGGCAGGAACTGGTAGACGAGCCCGTTGCCCCGGCGCGAAGCGTGGACGTACTGGGTGAACGCGAAGACGTCCGCCAGGGGCTGGAACGTCTTGCCGAACTCCCACTCCTCCTCGGTGGCGGGTGCGGAGGCGGGAGGCTTCGGCGGCACGTCGCCCTCCGCCCCACCCGCCGCCGTGCCGTCCTCCGGGGCCGAGGTCGCGGGCGCTTCGCCAGTCGCCGCAGGCGCTTCCGAGGTCGCGGGCGCTTCGCCAGTCGCCGCAGGCGCTTCCGAGGCCGCGGGCGCTTCCCCTGCCGCCGCGGGCGCTTGGGGAGTCTCGGCCCCGGGGCCGGGGCTCGCGCAGGCGAGGCAGCAGAGCAGGAGGATTGCGAGGAGGCGCAGGCGGGATTCCATTCGGGCAGGGTCGCATACGCGACGTCCGCCGGCCCATCCCCCGACGCCGGCGCCGGTGCGGGGTAGGATCGTTCGGCTCGCGAGGGGGAGGCGTCGATGAAGCGTTGGCTGCTGGGCGTGCTGGGGGTGGTCGCGGTGGGCCTCGGCCTCGCCTGGATCTACCAGGACCAGATCCTGCTCGCCCTGATCGGGCGGGCCGCCGCGCGGGCGCTGCCCGTGGGCCCGAACCATCCCATCGAGTGGGCGAGCGGACCCGATCCCCTGGCGCGCGCGCGCGGCGAGCGTCCTCCCAACATCGTGGTCATTCTGGCGGACGATCTCGGCTGGAACGACCTCACGTTCGGCGGCGGCGGCGTGGCCGGCGGCTCGGTACCGACGCCCCACATCGACTCGCTGGCCCGCGACGGCGTGCGCTTCACCCGGGGCTATGCGGCCAACGGCACCTGTGCTCCGTCCCGGGCGGCCATCCTCTCGGGCCGCTACGGCACGCGCTTCGGCTTCGAGTTCACCCCGACGCCGCCGGGCATGAGTCGGCTGCTGCCGCACATCGCGAATCGCATGCCCGGCCGTCTGCGGCCCGTGGTGGTGACGCAGAACGAGCAGGAGCCCCCGCCCTTCGCCCAGCTGGGCATGCCCGCCTCGGAGATCACCCTGGCCGAGCTGCTGAAGCAGGTGGAGTACCACACCGTGCACATCGGCAAGTGGCACGTGGGCCAGGCCAACGGCATGGCCGCTCAGGACCAGGGCTTCGACGAGAGCCTGCTGATGCGAAGCGGCCTGTACCTGCCCGAGGACGATCCGGACGTGGTGAACTCGAAGCAGGACTTCGATCCCATCGACCGCTTCCTGTGGCGCGCGCTGCGCTTCGCGGCCACGTTCAACGGCGGCCCGGCCTTCGAGCCGGCGAAGTACCTGACCGACTACTACACCGACCAGGCGGTGCGGGTGATCGAGGCCAATCGGGACCGCCCGTTCTTCCTCTACCTCGCCCACTGGGCCCCCCACACCCCGCTGCAGGCCACGCGTGAGGACTACGACGCCCTGTCGCACATCGAGGACCACCGGCTGCGCGTCTATGCGGCGATGATCCGGGCCCTCGACCGCGGCGTGGGACGCGTGCTCCAGGCCCTGCGCGACAACGGGCTCGAGAACGACACCCTCGTCTTCTTCACGTCGGACAACGGCGCCCCCAACTACATCGGCCTGCCGGACGTGAACCGCCCATACCGCGGCTGGAAGATCACGTTCTTCGAGGGCGGCATCCACGTGCCCTACTTCGTCAAGTGGCCGGGCCACCTGCCGGCGGGCGCGCACTACGACGAGCCGGTGCAGGGCTTCGACATCTACGCCACCGCCGCCGCGGCGGCGGGCGTGCCGCTGCCCGGCGACCGGGTGATCGACGGCGTCGACCTCGCGCCCTACGTCCGTGGCGAGCGTGAAGGCGTGCCCCACGACCGGCTCTTCTGGCGCACGGGGCACTACCAGGTGGCCCTCGTCGACGGCTGGAAGCTGCAGGTGAACGAGCGACCGCCGGGTCGGGTGTGGCTCTACGACCTGCGGAACGACCCCACCGAGCGAACGAACCTCGCGGAGAGCGAGCCCGAACGCGTGGCGGCGCTGCGGCGCGCGCTCGCGGAGCACGACGCCGAGCAGGCGCCGCCCGCGTGGCCCTCCCAGGTGGAGATGCCGGTGAACATCGACAAGACCCTGCTCGAGCCCGACGCACCCGACGACGAGTACATCTACTGGCCCAACTGACGCCGGGCGATGGCACCCGGCCGCAAGCCTACGGGAGAGCGCCGACCCACGACCAGCGCACACCGAAGCCGCCACGCGGCTGGAAGGAGTCGGCCTTGTAGTGGAAGATCGCCTGGCGGGCGGAGAACGTGAGGGAGTCGTCACCGACGTTCCACAGGAAGTCCGCCGTCGCGAACAGGCTGAGCGCCCAGGTGGGGGTCTCCTCGACGATCACCTCGAGCTGCACGCCCGGTCCGACGTAGTAGAAGAACTCCTTCACCGAGGCGCTCACGCGATCGACCATGTAGGGCTGGCCCGGGGGCTGCCCGGTGACCCGAACGACCTGGCCCTTCACCTTCACCTGCTCGCCCACCGCGGTCACGTAGGGACGGATCCGGAAGGACGGCTCCGCCTTCGGAATGTCGAACGCCATGCCCATGCCCAGGTACCAGCCCAGGGCGCGGTAGCGGCCGGTCAGCTCGCTGCCCTGGCCCGGCAGGGCCTCCGGTGCGGGGTAGGTGTTGGGCGGCATTGCCTCGAGCCGGGCGATCTCCTTCTCGGGCTGGCCCGAGGCGAGCTCGCCGGCATCCGCCAGCCCGAGCTTGCGGGGCGGACCCGCCTGGAGGCCGGCGAACCCCACGAAATGGGGCGCCGTCGGCACGTCCTCGAGGGCGGGGCTCATCAGATCGAGCCCGATCTGGAAGGTCGGCACCCGACCGTCGGACGAGCCCGAGTCGGGAAAGCCCAGGCTGGTGTCGACGCGTCCGTCGGCCTCGTAGCTGAAGAGCTGGAAGATCCCCGTGACGGAGGGAATCCACCGCTCGCTCGCCGGCGTGGCGGCCTCCGGCTCCTCGGAGCGCGCCAGGCCGGGAAGGCCCAGCACCGAGACCAGGACTGCGAGACACAACAGGGTGCGCGGCATGCGATGCTCCTCGCGGGGCATTCTGCAACTCATGCATCGACCAATGCAAGCCGGAACCGCCCCAAAAGAGACGGTGGGGCGCGGGCTCCGCCCGAGCGCGCCGGGTGCTGTACGATCCGTGTCATGGGCGAATTCGTCTGGGAATGGTCGAAGCTTCCCACCTACGAAGGCATGCTGCAGGCCATCGAGTGGATGAACTGCGGCCTGCTGGTCGAGGACGAGGACGGCCACATCGTGTATGCGAACCGGCGGATCCTGGAGTGGTCGGGCTACTCTGCGGCCGAGCTCGAGGGCACGCCGGTGGAGGTCCTGATCCCCGAGGAGCTCCGGGACGCGCTGTCCGAGGAGCGACGACGCGCCCTGGCGGGAGACGATCGCACCCGACTGAGCGCCTTCCGGCGCCGGGACGGAAGGACCTTTCCGGTCGCCGTCGCGCCGCACCGCATGCAGCGCGTCGACGATCACTCACCCGTGGTGCTGGCGCTGATCTTCGATCTCGGCGAGGTGCAGACGGCGCGACCGGTGGGAGCGTCGCCCGGGAGCCTGGCCGGCGAGCTCGCCGGGGTCGCCATGCGGCTCCAGGCCATGGCCTTCTCGGCCGCGGTCGGAGCCACCCCGGGCGCGACCGCCGACCATCCGGTGCTGCGCCAGCTCACGGCCCGCGAGCGCGAGGTCCTCGAGCACCTGATGCAGGGATCCCGGGTCCCGGCCATCGCGAACGCGCTCTTCATCAGTCAGAGTACGGTCCGCAATCACCTGAAGGCCATCTACCGCAAGCTGGACGTTTCCTCCCAGTCCGAGCTCATCGAGAAGGTTCGCTCGCTGGCCCGACCCGACGGGCCCGGGGATGCGACCACCGGGCAGCAGACCTCCACGTCGTGAAGGAACGAGCCATCCGCGAACGAGCCATCGGCGAACGAGAGTCATGAGCGAACGCAAGGATCCCTACGAGCTGCTCGGCGTCGCGCGCGACGCCGACCTGGACACCCTCCGCAAGAGCTACCGGAAGCTCGCGCGCCAGTACCATCCCGACGTCAATCCCGGGGACAGCGACGCCGAGGAGCGCTTCAAGGAGATCTCCGTCGCCTATGACATCCTGAGCGACCCGGAACGGCGTCGCAACTACGACGAGTTCGGCGAGATCGCCCTCGAGGTCGGCTTCGACGCCGAGGAGGCCCGCAAGCGACGGGACGCCTTCCGCACCCGCTTCGGAGGCGGGGCCCGGCCCGAGGCCACCGAGGGCGAGGAGTTCCACTTCGGCGACATCGACGACCTGCTCGGGCAGTTCTTCTCGGGGCGCACGACCGGTCCGGGCGGCGCGCGCGGGACGGCCGGCATGCGATTCGGGGGTGCCGACCTGCACGCCGAGCTCGAGCTCGACTTCGTGGACGCGGCCCGGGGTGGCGAGAAGCGCCTCACCCTGGGACGACCGACCGCGGGCGGCGGACAGGCCCCGGAGACCGTGACGGTTCGCATTCCGCCGGGCGTGGACGAGGGCGGTCGCCTGCGCGTCCCCGGCAAGGGCGCCCCGGGCGTCGGCGGCGGCCCGCCAGGCGACCTGTGGGTGCAGCTGCGCGTGCGACCCCACCCGATCTTCCGGCGCGAGGGGCGAGACCTGTCCCTCGACGTGCCGGTGCACGTCCGGGAGGCGATGCTGGGCGCCAAGGTGGAAGTGCCCACGCTCGAGGGTCGCGTCACCCTCACGGTGCCCCCCGGCACCAGCAGCGGCACGCGCCTGCGCCTGCGCGGCAAGGGCATCCCAGATCCCGCCGGCGGCCCGCCGGGTGATCTCTTCGCCTGCATCCAGATCCGGGTGCCGAAGAAGATCGACGACGCGGCGCGCGAGGCCCTCGAGCGGCTCGCTCCCTTCGAAGACCCGGACCTGCGCGGGGATCTCCGATGACGGCCCGCCGGATCCGTACCGAGGAGGTGCTCGTGGTGCTGGGAATCCGCGGCAGCTCCCTGCTCGAGCACCTGCGCGAGGAAGGGCTCTTCGAGGAGGAGGAGCTCGAGGCGGGCCAGGCCGAGGAGCTGCGCGTGGCTGCCACGTTGATGGAGGAGCTGGGCGTCAACGCGGCGGGCGTGGAGGTCGCACTGCACCTGCGGCGACGCATGCGGGCCCTCGAGGCGCGCGCCCTGGTCCTGATCCAGGCGATCGAAGAAGCTCGCAGCCGCGGTTGAGCCGCGGCGGAGAAGCGAAGACGCGACGCGTGGATCCGATCCGCACCTTCGACGTGGACGAGCCCCTGGTCCTGCTGGACGACCCGGTCTCCCAGTGGCTCGACTGGGAGCAGCAGGCGAACCTGCTGGGGTTCCGGACGAGCACGTCCCCCGTCGAGGTGGAGGTGGTTTCGGTCCCGCGCGACGCGGTGGAAATGCACGTGCTGCCCCACGCTCCGGAAGCCATCGTGAAGCGCTTCCTGCGCGGCGACCAGGTGCTGTTTCCACGACACCCCCTCAACCGGGACCCGAGCGTGGCGTGGTTCGACGCCCCGGTGCGCGAGCGGTGGACCGCGCGCTTCACGTCGTCGCGCACCCTCGCCCTGCCCGGCCCCGAGAGCGGCGCCTCCCTCTTCTCGCTGAAGCTCGCCACCGACCATCCCCATCCCGATTTCCTGCAGCCCGAGAAGACGAAGCTGCGCGAGGAGGCCGTGGGCGCCGTCGAGTGGGTCGATCTGATCTCGCGCGTCGATGCGCAGCTGGGCGAGTCGGCCGCCTATCGGCTCGTCCTGGAGATCCTCGTCGTGATGCAGCTCGGAGGCGAGACGGGCTTCATGGTGCGCGACCTGCGGCTCTTCCAGGACGGCCACTACTACCTGCCCGCCCTCTCCCTTCCCTTCGTCGGGCGCCAGATCGCCCGGCGCCAGGGTGAACCCTTCGACCGATTCTGGGCACGCCACTTCGCCGCGCCGGTGGGGCGCTGCAAGGCCGAGCTCTTCGCACGCTACGGTCTCTGGTACGAGACGCCGAACCCACAGAACGTGCTGATCCAGCTGGGGCGGAACGCCTGCCCCACCGGGCGGCTCGTGTTCCGCGACGTGGGCGACGGCGAGTGCGCGACGGACTCCTTGCAGTCGAAGAGCGGACTCTGGACGCGACTCACCGCAGACCTGCGCCCCGAGACGCAAAACTCCTTCTGGGCCTTCTCCGAGGCGGGCGAGCACGCCGTCGGGGCCGACGTTCTGCAGAGCTGGTACGCGGAGCACGACGACGCCTACTACGGGGAGCTGGCACGCTGGTTCCCCGAAGCGGCACCGGCACCGGGAGACCCGCCCGCCGATCGGCTCTCCCACTGGAACCGGGTACTGCGGACCGCGGCGGGAGAGGCCGCCGTGCGCCGACGCTTCGCGGCCGCCTGAAGCGGTGGTGCCGGGCGGGCGCGGCCGCTCTCGGCCGCGCCGACCGTCGTTCCCGGCTTCAGGCGTGGATGCGGGGCCGTCGCGCCGACCGCTCGTCGACGTCGTGGAGCAGCCGGGCCGCCACCGCGATCAGCACGTCCTCGCGCCCGGAGCCGGCCACGAGCTGCACCCCGGCCGGCAGCCCCTCCGGCGAGAAGCTCAGCGGAAGCGAGATGGCAGGCTGTCCGGTGGCGTTCCAGG
Source organism: uncultured delta proteobacterium (assembly GCA_963822965.1). Lineage (GTDB taxonomy): Bacteria > Myxococcota_A > UBA9160 > UBA9160 > UBA4427 > JAJDAN01. The sequence goes on along the minus strand of CAWGJT010000010.1, from coordinate 184,783 downwards.
GCTCGGTGAAGGCCATGTGCGGCACCATGCGGTCGAGCAGCGCGAGCGGCGCCAGGGCGTGGGGGTCGAGGGACGCGAGCGGCGGCGCCAGCTCGTGGACCGTCGGGGTCACGAGCAGGTCGAAGTCGTCGAACCAGGCGAGCACCCGGGTCGTCCAGCGCACCAGCCACTCCTCCGAGCGTCGCACCTCGTCGGGGGTCGCGCCCTCGTCACCGTGGGTGGCGAGCTCCCACAGGAAGGGCTCCACGTCTCCGGACGCGACCGGGCGTCCGAGTCGCTCCTCGAGATCCACGAGACACTCGCGATATCCGAGGGGACCGAGCACGGCGCCGTGAAGCGCCCGGTCCGGATACTCGAAGAGCGCGTCCGGCGCGGCGTCCTCGACCCGATGCCCGAGCCCGGCGAGGCGGTCCGCGGCGGCACGGGTCGCCGCCCGCACCGCCGGATCGACCTCCGAGCCGGCGGGCGAGCGCACGCACACGCCGACCCGCAGCGGCGGACAGCGACCGTCGAGCCGGCGCGCGAAGCGATCCGGCGCGGCGCGGCGCGCGTCCGGCGGGCGCAGCAGGTCGAGGAAGCGCGCCGTGTCCCGCAGCGAGCGCGCCACCACGAACTCCACGTCTGCCCGGCCCTTGCCGGCGTGACGCCAGTCGACGCGATCGCGCGACGGCTTGAGGCCGACGAGCCCGCACCAGGCCGCGGGAATGCGGATCGACCCCGCGCCGTCGCTCGCGTGGGCCACGGACACCAGGCCCGCGGCCACCGCCGCGCAGGCACCGCCCGACGAGCCGCCCGCCGCTCGATCCGGATTCCAGGGGTTGCGGGTGGGGCCGTAGGCCAGGGGCCAGGTGTTCGATTGCAGTCCGAACTCCGGCGAGCTCGAGTTGCCCACCGTCACCAGGCCCAGCTCCCGGAAGCGCGCACCGAGAATCGTGTCCTCCTCGGCGCGATGGTCGATGGCCTGCAGCGCGCGGTTGCCCGCGTAGTAGGGCTGTCCGGCCTGCCGGGCCCCCACGTCCTTCATCAGGAATGGAACGCCGGCGAAGGGGGCGGTCCGAGGCACCCGGCGGGCCGCCTCCCGGGCGGCGTCGAACAGCCGCACGGGAACCGCGCCGAGGCCGCCGTCGAGACGTTCGATGCGCGCGCAGGCCTCGTCGACGAGCTCCCACGGCGACACCTCGCCGCGTGCGACGAGCTCCGCCTGCGCCGAGGCGTCGAGCATCGCGCGAAGAGGGCTCAGCCCTCCTCCTGCGCGTACTCGTAGGCGAAGGCGTCGAGATCGTAGAGCGCGCGCGAGAGCGCCACGGATTCGGAGTCGTCGCGCGCACGCTGGTCGGCCAGCTCCAGCAGGGCCGCGATCTCCTCCTCCGGATACTCGTCGTCCAGGATGGCCTCCACGTCCTCGTGCTGCAGGTCGAGGATCTCCATCCCTTCGAACATGCCTTCTGCGCACGCCTCGCACACCGCTTCGGCCGCAGCGTCGATGTCGTCCGCGTCCCAGCCCCGGCTGTGGAGCGTGATCAGCGCATCCTGCCAACCTGCCATCTCGCGCTCACTCCTCCTGTCGTCGCCACTTCCCGCGTCTTCCGCCGGCTCACGCGGGCCACGCTCGCCCGGGGTTTCTCCATGTACCACGAACGTGGCCTCCGGCGCTCGCCTCCGGCGGCCGGGTCACCGGGGCCCCGGGCGAGACCTCTCGGCTGCAGTGAGGCTTCGCCTGAGGGATGCGGAGCTATCCCCTCAAGCGAATTACGGTTTCTGGAGAGAAGCTGCCCCGTCTCCGGGGTGCATGCTGGACGACCCAGGCGGGCGCTGCATCCGCCCCGGGGCCTCACCCGCCGCGGCGAGCAGCTCGCGCGGATTCCCTCTCGGTCCTCCGCGGAGCGCCGACGGCGGTCAGCGCGAGCGCAGGCGCGAGAGGAAGCCGCCGGTCTTCCTCTCGCGCATCTCGATGAGCCGAAGCTCCTGGGACGCCTCGCGGCAGTGGGGCCGGATCACGAGGGCCCGGGAGAACATCTTGCGCGCCACCTCGATGTCGCCCATCACCTTGAAGATGCGCCCCATGAAGACGTACGACGTTTCGCGGTCGGGCGAGAGCTTGACGCCCCGCGCGATGTCCTCGAGCGCCTCCTTGCGCACCAGCTCGTCGTCGGGCTTCGACAGATAGAGCGCGTAGCCCAGGTGCGCCACGTACTCGCCCTCCCGCGGGTCGAGATGAGCCGACATGCCGAAGGCCTCGACGGCTTCGGAGTACTTGCGGCTCTTCAGGAAGTCCTGGCCCTTTCGGAACCAGGTCTCCGCGTCGAGGGCGCGCGAGGCGGAGTCGCCGAGGTCGGCGTCGACGCCGGGGAGGGTCTGGGTGTCGTCCGGGTCGTCGATGAGACGGTTGCCGAGCGTGCGGGCCAGGCGCGTCTTCACCCGGCGCGTCAGGGCCTCGAGCTCGCTGGCGTCCTGCCGCAGGCTCGCGAAGGGAAGCACCGCCAGCCGCCGCTCGTACTCGGCGCGCCCTTCGCCGGGCGCCCGCTGCGCCGGCGACGCGTCGTCCGCGGGCGGCCGCGCCTCGCCCGCGCCGCCGGCGCCCCCGGTCGGCTCGGCGGTCTCGTTCGTCTCGGCGGTCTCGCGCTCGTCTCGGCGGTCTCGGCCGTCTCGTTCGTCCCGGTCGTATCGACCGCGGCAGGTGCCTCTTCGAGCACGTCCTCGAGGAGCAGCATGCACAGGTCGATCGCACCGACGATCGCGAACGCATAGAGGGTCCGCTGCTCGAACTCGCTGGCGTCGAGGAACTCGCCCACCGCGCGATCGCCCCCCAGGCTCGCAATGAACTCCCGCTGGGCGGGTGAGCACGGCACGTCGTCGGCCGCGAGCCGTCTCGGACTTCCCACGGCGTACAGGTCCGCGTAGCGTTCGAGAGCCGCCCGCACCGTCGCCATCGAAGAACGGGCGAGCACGCCGCGCACGATGATGCTGCGGGCGGAGCGATGGATGTCCACGGACTTCTCGCTCTTGAGGCGCCGCCCTCGCTCGAACCGGTAGCGCCCCCGCTCGCGCTCGAAGAGCCCGAAGAGCGCCTCCTCGGCCCGCTCCCGGACGGCCTCCTCGAAGCCCGCCTCGTCGATCACGCCCATGCCGAGCAGGACGTCCTCGGCGGCCGAGAGCCCCAGGGAGAGCTCGTTCTGGGCCCGGTCGCGGTCGACCGCGGTGATGCGTTCGGTCCGGACCAGGTAGTCCTCGATCGTCTCGCTCCCGTTCAGCCCGACGGCCACCGGCGAGCCGTTGCGGATCTGGATGCCCGTCCGCTCCTGGGCGTCGCCGACGATCAGGACGCCGCTGCGCCCCTGCTGGTGCAGGCGCTGCAGCACCTCGGGAAGCGGCAGGTCGTCCAGCTTGCCCGCGCTGAGCCCTTCCTCCGAGGGGCCCTCGACGGTGAGGTCGGCGGGCAGGACGGCCTTCCGGCGGTCGAGGCTCTCGCGCACGCACTCGACGAGCTGCGCCCGGGAGATCGGCTCGGTGAGGATCTCCTCCACGCCGAGCTGCACCGCCCGAGCGAAGAGCTCCGGGGTTCGCTCCTGCTTCGAGACGACCACCACCGGAAGCATCGCCGAGCCCTCGTCCTGCCCCCGGATCCGCTCGACGAGGTCGAGACCGTCGGCGCCTGTGAGGGCGAGCTCGAGCAGCACGAGATCGGGGCGATCCGCGGCGACCCGCCGGAGGGCCTCCTCCGGATCTCTGGCATGCAGCACGCGGAGCTCGTCCGCCGGCGCACCAGCCTCGAGGACGTCCGCCAGGGCGCGGTCGCCGTCGATGCAGAGGACGGTCCGGCTCACACGCTCCACTCGTGTTCGAGGCGGCCCGAGAACTCGGCCAGGTCCATGCTCAGGCACAGGATGTCGCCGAGGGGCAGCGAAGGGGTCTTCATCTCGAGCGCGGCGCGCTTGACGCTCTCGGCCAGATCGCGCGTGAGCTGGTGCAGAGGAGCATTTCGATCCACGGGCGCCGCCAGGACGAGGTGCAGGTCGAAGCGCGTCTCGTCGCCGAGGGCGCCGGCCAGGTCCGCGTCGGCCAGTCGGCCGCACCGGAGCGCCGCGGCCAGCTCCACGAAGCCGCAGAGAGCGCGCAGCAGGAGCAGATACGGGCTGTCGTCCTGCTTCGATTCGATCGTGCCGAGAACGCCGTGAGCCGTGTTCACCTGGACGACGCCCACGTAGTCGAGACCGTCGAAGTCCGGCTCCGCCACCGTCCGCGCCACGGGCTGGAGATTGCTCGCGAGACACTCGAAGAAGTGCACGTCCGGAGCCGCCACCTCGACCTCTCGGCCCGGGTAGAAGTGCTCCAGCTCCAGGACGTCGGTGTCCTCGCGAGAGCCGGCGGCCGCTGAGCCTTCGGTCCGGACGGCCGCGCCGCCGGCCTGGAAGCCCCGCTCGAGCGCGAGCCAGGACTGCCGCAGCTCGTGGCCGAGCACCTCGGGGTTCTCGAGGTGGTCCACGCACTGCTTGAGCTGCGCCTCGTGATCCAGCGTGCGCGCGAGGCCGTGATCGAGCCGCAGGATGATGCCCTGCTGCAGTTCCGACGCATCTCTGGGCGCTGCCGACACGTTTTCGTCCACTCCGGTTGCAGGCCGCTCCCCGCCGCGTCCAAGCTGCATCCCGGCTGCGCAACGCTTCGCGCAGCCACGACGAGGCGGCGGGCCACCGGGCTGCATCGGCACGCCGCCGGGGACACTTGAACGCCGGCGCTGCCGGATCCCCACGCCCTCGTCGCCTCTCGACCCCCTCATCGCAAAGGCCGCTGGTGCGAAGTAGGATGCGTCGATGCCCACCGACGTGGAGATCGCCCAGGCCGCCCGGCCCCGTCCCATCCACGACGTGGCCGCCGACCTGGGGCTGGACGCCGAATCGCTGCGTCTGTTCGGATCGGACGTCGCCAAGCTGCCGCTCTCGCTGCTCGCAAGGCCGCGACGCCGGCCAGGGCCGAGCCGTCTCGTGCTGGTGTCCGCCATCACACCCACGCCAGCCGGCGAGGGCAAGACCACCACGAGCATCGGCCTCGCCCAGGGACTCGCGCGCATCGGCGTCTCGGCGTGCCTGGCGCTGCGCGAGCCCTCGATGGGGCCGGTCTTCGGACTGAAGGGCGGCGCCACGGGTGGCGGTCGCTCGCAGCTCCTGCCCATGGAGCGGCTGAACCTGCACTTCACGGGCGACTTCCACGCCATCACCTCCGCCCACAACTTGCTCGCCGCGCTCCTCGACAATCACCTCTACCACGGCAACGCGCTCGACCTCGACCCGCAGCGGGTGCTGTGGCGGCGCGTGCTGGACATGAACGACCGGGCGTTGCGCCGGGTGATCGTGGGGCTCGGCGGCCCGACCCAGGGCGTACCCCGCGAGACCGGCTTCGACATCACCGCGGCGTCGGAGGTGATGGCGATGCTGTGCCTGGCCGAGGGCCCGGACGACCTGCGGGCGCGCCTCGCCCGCACCCTGGTTGCCTTCGACCGCCGGGGCAACCCGGTGCGCGCCGACCAGCTCGGCGCCACCGGCGCCATGCTCGCCCTGCTGCAGGACGCCCTCGAGCCGAATCTGGTGCAGACCCTCGAGGGCACGCCGGCCCTCGTCCACGGCGGTCCGTTCGCGAACATCGCCCACGGCTGCAGCTCCGTCCTCGCGACCCGCATGGCGATGCACCACGCCGACTGGACCGTGACCGAGGCGGGCTTCGGATTCGACCTCGGCGCGGAGAAGTTCTTCGACATCAAGTGCACGAGCGCGGGACTCGACCCGGCGGCCGTCGTACTCGTGGCCACCGTCCGGGCCCTGAAGCTGCACGGCGGAGTCGCCCTCCACGACCTCGCGAAGCCCGACGCCGAGGCCGTCTCGCGCGGCCTGCCGAACCTCGAGAAGCACGTCGAGAACATCCGCACCTTCGGCGAGCGACCGGTGGTCGCCATCAACCGCTTCACGAACGACCACGACGACGAGATCGCGGTGGTACAGCGCGCCTGCGAGGCGCTGCAGACGCCGTGCGCGGTGAGCGACCACCACAGCCGGGGCGGCGCCGGCGCAGAGGATCTCGCGCGCACCCTGGTGGCCCACGCGGAGTCTCGCCGCGAGCCGTTCCGCCCGCTCTATGCACCCGAGGACCCGGTGCCGGCCAAGATCGAGGCCGTCGCCCGCAAGATGTACGGCGCGAGCAACGTCGTCTTCACGAAGAACGCGCGGCGCGACCTGCGGGAGATCGAGCGCCTGGGCTACGCGAACCTGCCGGTCTGTCTCGCGAAGGTGCCGGGCTCCCTCAGCGACGATCCGAAGCGGCGCGGTCGCCCGCGCGATTTCGACATCACCGTGCGCGAGCTCCAGATCAACGCGGGCGCGGGGTTCCTGGTGGTGCTCACCGGCGACATCGTGCGCATGCCCGGGCTGCCGACGGCCCCCCTCGCCCAGCGGATCGACGTCGTCGACGGCCGCATCGTCGGCCTCGAGTAGAGTCGCCCCATGCCGGACCCGCCTCCGCCTCGAGGCACAGTGTCATTCCGCCCCTTGCGCCGCCCCTTGCGTGCGGCGATGGGCCTCGCCGATGCTCCCCTCCTGGCGTACACGCCCGGACGGGGCGGCACGACCGCTGCAAGGCCGATCCCGACGGCCCCGGAAGCCGAGGAGACCGCATGATCCCGCCGAGACGACTGCTCGTCGCCACCGATTTCTCCGCCGGCTCCGAACGGGCCGCGGACACGGCGATCGACCTGGCGGCCCGCTGGAAGTCGCGCATCGACTGGGTGCACGTCCACCCGGAGGCGTCCCACGTGTTGGCGCCCAGCGGCCAGGCGCTGCTGTCCCACTACGTGGAGCGCGAGCGGCAGGTGGCCCAGACCGGGCTCGCGGCCCTGGTCGAGCGTGGGAGCGCACGCGGCGTCGAGTGCCACTCCCACCTGGAGAGCGGTCGACCGGAATCCTCCGTGGCGAGCCTGGCCGAGGAGACCGACGCCGACTGGGTCGTGCTCGGCACCCACGGCCGCAGCGGCATCACGGCCCTGCTGCTCGGCAGCGTGGCGGAGAAGATCGCGCGCATCTGCCCGCGCTCGACCCTGCTGGTGCGCTCCGGCTCCCTGCTGGCACCGGGCGGCACGGTCCTCTACGGCGAGGACTTCTCGCCGGACGAGAGCCGCCAGGTCGCCGCCGACGTGGCGCGGGCCCTGGAAGCCCGGCTGGTGCTGGTGCACGGCATCGACATCCTGACCGGCATCGCGGCCAACACGTCCTACTCGATGCCGCCTTCGCTGATCGATTCAGCGCGGGACGAAGCCGTCGCGCATCTCACGCAGCTGGCCCGCGACCTCGGCGATGGCGTGGGCAGCGTGGTGCGTCTCGAGCCGGGCGCCGCCGCCCTCTGCGACCAGGCCCGCAAGACCAACGCGAGCCTCGTCATCACGGGCACGTCGTCGCGGCGGGGCCTGGAACGTTGGGTGCTCGGCAGCGTCGCCGAGAAGACCCTGCGCCACGCACCGTGCTCGGTGCTGATCCTGAAGCAGCCCGGGGAGCCCACCTGACCCGGGGCCGACGGCCCGCCGGGCTCAGTCCAGGCGCCGCACGCCCAGCAGACGGTCGAGCCCCTCCAGGATCTCGTCCGCCAGCCGCGACGCGTGTCGGTCGCCGGCCTCCAGGACGGCGTGGGCGTCCTGCAGCGCGAGCTCGCGTCCAGCGAGATGCCGCTCGAGGTCCTCGGCCCGGGTCGGCGCCCCGACCACGAATTCGGCGAGGCTCCCGGGCGACGCCTCGAGCTGGAGCTGGATGCGAGCGAGCAGGACCTCCACCGGCCGTCTCACGTAGAGCACCCGACCCGCCTGGAGGATCCAGGCGCGAACGTCGTCATGCTCGAACGGGCCGCTCGAGGTCGCCACGATGCCGCAGGGGCGGCGGCGCAGCGCCCGCCGCAGGGCCTCCAGCTCGTAGCCACGCAGCGCCTCGATCCCGCGCTCCACCGCGATGCGCGCCAGGGACTGGCCCGCCCGCGCCTCGGCCGAGCGCTGGACGTCGTTGAACGGCAGCCCCGTGCGCCCGCTGATGGCCCGGGCGGCGTGGGCGACCCCCGAGCCCGGGTGGCCCACCAGCACGAGCGGCTCCTCGAGCGCGATGCGCGCGTGCGGCTCGTAGTAGCCCTCGCTCATGGGTCCTCCCCGACGGCCCGGAGATGGTCGGAGGACCGGCCATGGTTCCGGTGAAGGGAGGGTAGGCCAGCCCTGCGTGGCAGCCCCACGCGGACCCCCACGCGACATGCGATCCTGGGCCCATGACGACCGGACTCCCCGACGTCCGCGACTGGCCCCTCCTCGGTCGACAGAACCTGTCGAACGCGGCGCTCGTCCTGCTCGTGCCGCTCCCCGCCGTGCTGGCCGCCAACACCCTCTTCCACTGGTTTCCCGCGCACGCGATCCCGCCCGACCCCGGGCTCGACGGCGCCACCACGCCGTCCGGGGCCGCAGCCTGGCTGCTCCATCACCCGGTGTGGGCGGCGAACCTCTTCTACTTCGTCTTCGTGGACCTCGTCTTCTTCGCGATCGCCCTGCTCCAGCGCAGCAGTTGGCTGATCGACCCCTACTGGACGCTCCTGCCGATCGGGCTCGCGGGCTTCTACCTCGCCCATCCCCAGGCCCAGCCCGACTGGAATCGCGTGGCCCTGTCCTGGACGGCGCTCCTGGTCTGGAGCGTGCGGCTCACGGCCAACTACTTCCGGCGCGAGCGCTGGCGCTTCGGTCTGCGCGAGGACTGGCGCTACGCGAAGATGCGCGCCGAACGGCCAGGCTTCTGGTGGGAGCAGCTCTTCGTCGTCCAGCTCGCCCAGCACCTCATGCTGGTCGGGCTGAGCCTGCCCTTCTGGGCCGTGGCGTTCCGGAACCCTCCGGTGGGCCCGCTCGACGTGCTCTGCTTTGCCGGGGCGCTGGCGGGCGTGGGCGTCGCCCACGCGGCCGACGGCCAGCTCGACCGCTTCATGCGCGAGAACGAGGCGCGCGTCCACCGGGGCGAGCCGCGTGTCCGCCTGCTCGAGACCGGCCTGTGGCGCTACTCCCGGCACCCGAACTACTTCGGCGAGCAGCTCTTCTGGTGGTCGATCGCCGGCTTCGGCGTCGCGGTGGGCGAGCCGTGGGTGGTGATCGGCACGGCCTTCAACTCCTGCGTGCTGGCGGGTGTCACGGTGATGACCGAGCGGCGCATGCTGCAGGTGCCCGAGCGCCGCGCGGCCTACGAGGCGTACCGCAGGCGGACCTCGGTGTGGGTGCCCTGGCGGGTGGGCCCCGGGTAGCGGCGCCGCCCTCCCCGCCCCGGCGCCCCGGACGAACCCGAGGCCTTCGGCGTCGGTCCGGCACTTGCCCGTAGCCGCCGGGGCGGGCGCCATCGTACAATGCGTCGCCCGATCCTGGTCGCGTGCTCTCCCGCGGCGGGCTCACCGGGAGCCCGTTCAGGAGTCGTCATGCGCGCTCTCCTCGTGAACCCCTCGTACCCGTTCGAGGAGCTTCTGTGCCTGGGCGCCCGGATGCCGCAGCTCGCGCGCTGCGCCGGCTCCGCGTGAGCCCGGACGGAGAGCGCGCGGGCCTCGGCTTCGCGGGGCTGTGCGCGTTGAACGGCGCCTTCGTCGCGCCCGTGGCGCGACTGACCACGGAGCACGGTGACCCGCTGTTCGTGGCAGCGGCCACGACCGGGCTCGCCGCCCTCACGGCGGCACTCGTGCTGGCCGCGCGCGGTGAGCTCGGTGCCCTGGTGCGGGGTCCCGACGCCCTGCCCCTCGCGGGGCTCGGGGCCCTCGGGACCATGCTGCCGAACACGCTCTTCTTCCTCGGCACCGCGCGCACGTCGGCGCTCGACGCGGTCCTGTGTCTGCAGATGGAGCCCGCGTACTCGCTGCTGCTGGCCTGGCTCGTGCTGGGGCATCGGCTGACCCTGCGGCGAGCGTTCTCGGTGGGGGTGCTGACGGCGGGCATCGCCTGTGCCGTCACCGGCCAGTCCGGGGCCGATCCCGTGGGCATCGGGATCCTGCTCGCCACGCCCCTCGCCTGGCAGCTCTCGCACCTGCTGGTTCTGCGCCGTCTCCCCCATGCACGCGCCGAGCTGCTGACGGGCGCGCGCTACGTCTGGGGAGGACTGTGGCTGGGGCTTGCCGTGATCCTCTATGCCCGGGCCGGCGACCGCACGCTCCTGCCCTCCAGCTGGAGCGAAGCGCAGATGCCCGCGCTCGCCGTCCAGGGCGTCGTTCTCTCCTACGGCGGCACCATGCTGTGGTACCAGTCCATCGCGCGCCTCGACCTGGCGCGCGCCACCGCCATCGTGGTGCCCTCGATCCCGCTGCTCACGCTGGCGACGGCCTTCGCGATCGTCGGCGAGGTGCCGTCGGGCCGGCAGCTGCTGGGTCTTGCCCTCGTCGCGGCAGGGGTGCTGTCCTTCGTTCGCGCCCCCCACGCCGTCGAGACACGCGAGCGTGTGCCCACCCAGACGGCGCCTCTCGCGGCCGAGGCCGAAAGCGAGGCGGGAGGAGACGCGGCCTGAGTCGCCCCACCGTGCGGCGCGGCTCCCCGCGCGGACCGGTCGCACGCTGGCATCTGGTACCCTGGCCTCTCGGCTTCTCCCTCCCCGAGGCCAGCTCCTCATGCCCCACCCCCAGGCCGCCAGCTATCACTATTCGATCGACCGGAACGACCTGCTGGTGTCCGTCAGCGACAGCTGGCTGGACTTCGCGAAGCGGAACGCCGCCCCCGAGCTCATCCGCGAGCGCGTTCTGGGCCGCCCCATCTGGGACTTCGTGAGCGGCCGCAAGACCCGCGAGATCTACCAGCAGCTGTTCTGGCGGGTGCGAGATCGCAACGCGACGCTCTCCGTTCCCTTCCGCTGCGACTCGCCGGACCGGCTTCGCTTCATGCAGCTCGACCTCTGCCCGGGTGAGGACGGCGCGATCGACTTCCGCGCCGTCGTCGAGCGCGAGCTGCCCCGCCGCCGCGTCACCCTGCTCGACCGGCTCGCCCGGCGGGCCGAGTACGCGTTCTCCATCTGCAGCTTCTGCCGGCGGATCTTCGCCTTCGGGGCCTGGCTCGAGCCGGAGGAAGCCGTCTCCCGGCTCGGCTGGCTCGAGAGCGAGAGCCCGCCCGAGATGGAGGAGTACGTGTGCGACGACTGCGAGCGCCAGTGCCGCGCCCAGCTTGCCGCCCAGGCGCCGCGATAGCGCTCCAGACCGCTGCCGGCACGGTAGACTCCCGCCACCTTGACGAGCCCCATCGACACCCGTCCCAGCGCCAGCGTGAGCGAAGCCATCGACACGCGCCGTTCGAACCGCGCCTTCCGCCCCGATCCGGTCGACCCCGAGCTCGTGCGCGACCTGGTGGCGAAGGCGGCGCGCGCGGCCTCGGGCGGCAACCTGCAGCCCTGGCGGGTCTACGTGCTGGCGGGCGCCGCGCGCGAGCGGCTCGTGCAAGCGGTCGCTTCGCGCCGCCAGCAGGTGCCCCTCGACGGCCTCGAGTACGACATCTATCCGCGGGACCTCGGCGAGCCGTACAAGGCGCGGCGCAGCCGCGTGGCGGCCCAGATGTACGAGCTGGTGGGGATCGCCTGGGACGACGCCCCCGCTCGCGCCGAGCAGATGGCCCTGAACTTCACGTTCTTCGGCGCCCCCATCGGCATGATCCTGTGCATCGACAAGCAGATGGGTCCGCCCCAGTTCTGCGACCTGGGCCTCTTCCTGGGCAACCTGATGCTGCTGGCCCGCGAGTACGGCCTGCACACCTGCCCCCAGGAGGCGTGGAGCGTCTGGGGCCGGACGATCCGCGAAGTGGTGGGCGTCCCCGAGCACGAGCTGGTCTTCTGCGGCGTCGCCCTGGGCTACGCGGACGAGCATCACCCGGTGAACGCACTGCACAGCGAGCGAGCGCCGCTCGAGGACTTCGCGGTCTTCCTGGAAGCCTGAGGTCGCTTCGCGCGGCTCTCGCCGGCGCTTCGGGCCCGCTTCGGATCAGGCGAGCTCGCGGGTGCTGCCGGCGTCGAGCCCCACGTGCAGCACGACCGGGAGATCCTCGCGCACCCAGGCACCGCCGACGTGGACGTCGAGGGGCGTGCGCTCGATGGGGATCGCGAACGTGCCGGAGTCGCCGGCGCAGAGGTGCACGCGCCGGAACCCCAGCAGGCGGCGGGGCGGGCGCTCGTGCTGCGAGGCCGGAACCGAGCCGTACACCTGCACCACCGTGCTGCCGTCCCGGGCGCCGACGTTCTTGAGGTCGACCGTGACCGACTCTCCCGTGCGTCGCGCGTCACCCAGGGAGAAGCTCGTGTAGCCCAGGCCGTACCCGAACGGCAGCTGCGGCGCGATCTCCCGGGCGTCCAGCCACCACTGGCCGTGCAGCAGGCCGTAGACCTGGCGGGTCGCGTCCTTGTCGAAGTCCACGAGGTGAGCCTCGTCGACCGGCACCGCGAAGGGCAGACGCCCTCCCGGCTCGACCTGTCCCAGCAGCACGTCCGCCAGCGCGTGGCCGCCCTCCATGCCGGGGTACCAGAGCATCAGGGTCGCGGCGACGTCCTCGAGCCAGGGCATCACGACGGCGCTGCCGGCCATGACGGCCACCACCACGCGATCGTGGACGGCGGCCACCGCCCGGATGAGCTCCTCGTCGGCGGCGCGCAGACGAAGGCTGCTGCGGTCGCCGCCGGCGGCAAAGCTGCCGATGGGGTCGGGGGCGTCTCCGGTGGCAGCGGCCGGCGCTGCGGCGTTCGCCGGCGCCGCGGCCTTCGCATGGGGCGGCTTCCAGCCCGGCGGAAAGCCCACCTCGGGATGGTCCGCCGGCGGAAACAGGTGCGCGAGCTGGCCGATGGCGTCGGGGTCGATGAACTCGCCCTCGTCGTGCTTCGTGTAGCCCACCACCACCACCACCACGTCGGCATCCCGCAGCACCGAGACGTCGTCCTCCGCGTGCACCAGCTCGGCATGCGGCAGGGCAGCGCGCAGACCGGCCAGGGGGGTCACCACGTCGGGCTGCAGGACGTTGCTACTGCCTCCGTCGCCCAGGTTCGGGCGATCGGCCAGGCGCCCGAGCACGGCCACACGCCGCAGCTCACCCGCCGACAGCGGAAGCAGTCCGCCGGCGTTGCGGAGCAGCACCATCGAGGCGGCGGCCGCCTCGCGCGACAGCGCCCGGTGCTCCGGACACGCGACCACCTCGGGGCCGGGGCGACTCTCGTACACGCGCCGGAAGCGCAGGAAGGTGGCGAGCGTCTCCCGCACCCGCGCGTCCACGTCCTCGAGCGGCAGCTCCCCGGACGCCACCGCGGCCGGAAGCGCGAGGGCGCGCTGCTGGCGGAACGGCATCTCCACGTTGCAGCCGGCCTTCACCGACTTCACCGGATCGCGCAGCCCGAACGTGAAGTCGGTGATCACGAAGCCCTCGAAGCCCCAGTCCCGGCGCAGGATGTCGATCAGCAGGGACGCGTTCTCTCCGCACCACTCGCCGTTCAGCGAGTTGTAGCTACTCATCACGCTGGCGATGCCCGCCTGGGCGACCCGCTTGAAGTGCGGCAGGTACACCTCGTGGAGAGCCCGCTCGTCGGCGATCACGTCCACCTGGAAGCGCGCGTTCTCCATCGAGTTGAGCGCGAAGTGCTTCATGCACGCCATCACGTGCTCCTGCAGCCCCTGGCTGAGCGCGAGGGCCATCTCGCCCACGTGGAGCGGGTCCTCGCCGTAGGTCTCCTGGGCGCGCCCCCAGGCCGGGTGCCGCAGCAGATTCATGCACACCGCGCCGGTGTAGGTGGCGCCCTGGGCGCGTAGCTCGGCACCGATCGCCCGGCCGATGCGCCGCTCGAGATCGGGATCGAACGAAGCGCCGCGCGCCATCGAGACGGGGAACACGGTGCACGGCCCCAGCACGCATCCGCGAGGCCCGTCGGCGAAGTCGAGGCCCGGGACCCCGAGCCGCTCCACGTGCACCGCGGGCCACGGATGCCCGTGATAGCCGCCGGTGCCGAGATCGATGGTGCCCGGCCAGAAGGGGGTATCGCCGTCGAGACAGCCGAGCTTCTCGTCGAGGGTCATCTGCGCGACGAGGTCCGCGGCTTCGAGCTGGGGGGCGGCGCCCGCGGCGACCCGCGCGGCGGCTTCGGAGAAGGCAGTCATGACGGGCATTATGCCACGAGCCGCGGCTGGGACGGCGGCCCGACCGGACCCGGCCAAGGGCGCGACCTCAGCTAGCGCTTCGAGCCGCCCAGGGCGGCCGAGCGCGTCCACGGCTCGTAGCGGACCTGACGGCCGTGGACGATGTAGCGTTGGGGCGCGTCGCCCACGTAGTAGAACGGGTAGCAGGTGACCAACGTGATGGAGGGATCCTCGGTGGGCGCCAGCACCTCCACCGCCGAGGGAGCCACGATTTCGATCGACTCCACCGCGTACTCGGCGACGCCGTCCAGGGTGGTGAGCGACAGGGTGTCTCCCACCTCGACGTGCTGCAGGCCGCGGAAGAAGCCGTCGCGATGGCCCGCGATGCCCAGGTTGCCGGGCTCCCCGGGCAGCGCCGTCCCCTCGATGTGTCCCACGGCGCGGTTCAGGGTGATCTCGTCCGTGCCTTCCAGGAGCATCACCGACAGGCCCGCATCGGGAACGTCGAGTCTCCCCATCGCCTGCACGGGCGTGCCGGCCACCTCCTGGTAGTGACGCACGCGCGCCTCGCTCCAGTCGCTGTGGTCGGGCGCCTCGGACTGGATGCGCGCCGCGAGCGCTTGCGCGAAGGCGTCCTGCTCCCGGGCCTGGAACCACGAGCTCGACGTACACGCAACCGCGTAGAAGACCAGACAGCCCGCGCCCACGGCGAAGAGCACACGCTCGAAGACGCGCACCGCCGCCTGCCAGCGCGCCCCGACGGGCGCGCTGGCGGCGAGATCGGTCCTGGAGTCGTCACGAATCATGAACATCCCGGTCTGCTCGTTCGCATCATCGGCTGCGGCGGCGTGGGACTGGATCCCCCACCGCGCACGAGGCGGCTCAGCGCCGGGAGACCGTGCGCCGTGCGACGCGCGTCACCGTTCCGAGCCCCAGGGCGACGAGCCCCGACAGCCCCACCAACGGCAGCACACCGGCGGTCTTGGGCAGCTCGATCGGGGCCCGCACGGGCTCGGCGACGGGCGTGGCCACGGGCTCGGGAGCCGGCGGCGGTGCGGGCTGCTCGACGGCCACCGGTGCGGGGGCGGGGGTCGGCTCGGGCTCGCTGGTGGTGGTGCAGGCCAGGGCCAGCAATGCGGCGCAGGACGCGACGGCCAGGGTCCGGATCATGACAGGATCTCCTTGTTCTCTCTCTTTGTCTCGCTTGGTGGATGGTTCTTGGCGGATGGTTCTTGGCGGATGGGTGGACTCTCGATGTTCTCTCGGCGTTCTGGGCGGGGGGCGGGGCTGGAATCGGAATGCTTGCAGGGTCTGCTGCGAAGGCCCGTTCGACGGGGGCGACTGGCGCGGGGGCCCGCAGAACGGATCGTCGCACACCCACGGGGGCCGGTCGACTCCAACCGCTCCCGGGCCAGGACCGCGACCCAAGACGAAGTCCTGGGTCGTGGTTCCGCCGCAAGGGGAGCCCAACGAGCTCCCTCGGCTAGGATCGGCGAGGCGCCCTCGTCCGGAGGAACCCGATGTCCCGCCCCGTCCCCGTCCACGGCCACTGCGAGCCTCGATTCCAGGCGGTGCGCGACGTCTTCGAGCGCAACCTGCGCGAGGGCGTCGATCTGGGCGCGAGCGTCGCTTTCACCCTGGACGGCGAGCCCGTCGTCGACCTGTGGGGCGGCTTCCTCGAGTTCGACCGCGAGACCGAGTGGGAGCGGGACACCCTCGTCAACGTCTACTCCACCACCAAGGGCATGACGGCCATCTGTGCGAATCGCCTCGTCGAGCAGGGCAAGCTCGATCTCGACGCACCCGTGGCCGCCTACTGGCCCGAGTTCGCCCAGGCTGGCAAGCAGAACCTGCCGGTGCGCTGGCTGCTCTGCCACAAGGCGGGGCTGCCGGCCGTGCGCGAGCGCCTGCCCCACGGCGCCCTCTACGACTGGGAGCAGATGACGTCGGCGCTGGCCGCCCAGGAGCCGTGGTGGGAGCCGGGTACGCGGCACGGCTACCACGCCATCACGTTCGGCTATCTGGTGGGCGAGGTCGTGCGGCGCATCACGGGGCAGAGCCTCGGCAGCTACTTCCGCGAGCACGTGGCGGCGCCCCTCCAGGCCGACTTCCACATCGGCCTCGCCGCCGAGCACGACGCCCGCACCTCGCGCCTGCACGGGCAGCTCGTCTCACGCGGCGATTCGGGAGAGAAAGGCGCGCCCAGTCTCCCGGACAACCTGCCCGAGCCGCTCCGCCAGTTCATGCAGGACATGGGCGACCCCGACACGATGACGGGGGCGGCCTTCGTCAACCCGCCCCAGAAGCGCGGCGAGGTGAACTCGCGCGAATGGCGCGCGGCGGAGATCCCGGCCGCCAACGGCCACACGACCGCGCGGGCGCTCGCGCGCATCTACGGCGCCCTCGCCCGGGGCGGCGAGGTGGACGGCGTGAGGATCCTCGAGCCCGACACCATCGACGCCGCGATCCGCGAGCAGGCCTTCGGCCCGGACGCCGTCCTGGGCGGGCTTCCCATGCGCTTCGGCCTGGGCTTCATGCTGCGCCAGGACTTCATGCCCCTGAGCCCCAACCCCCGGGCGTTCGGCCACCCCGGCGCCGGCGGCTCCATCGGCATGGCCGACCCGGACGCGAAGGTGGGCTTCGGCTACACGCTCAACAAGATGCAGCAGGGCCTGGTGGGCGGAGCCGGGGGCTTCGCGATGCTGGGCGCGTTCTTCGAGGCGCTGTGAACTACGCCCGCTCCGCCCATCACACCTCGCGCCACGAACGACGAGAGGGCCCCGCATGAACTTCGGACTCACGATCTTTCCCACCGACTACTCGATCGGCCTGCCGGAGCTGGCGGTCGAGGCGGAGCAGCGCGGCTTCGAGTCGCTGTGGGTCGCCGAGCACTCCCACATCCCCGTGTCGCGCAAGTCCCCCTGGCCCGGCGGCGCCGAGCTTCCCAAGATGTACTACGACACCCTGGACCCGTTCGTCGCCCTCGCGGCGGCGGCCTCCGTCACGAGCACCCTCAAGCTCGCCACGGGAATCTGCCTCGTCGTCCAGCGCGACCCGATCCACACCGCCAAGCAGGTGGCCTCCCTGGACCGCATCTCCCGGGGCCGGTTCCTCTTCGGCGTGGGCGGCGGCTGGAACGCGGAGGAGATGGCCGACCACGGCACGGCCTTCGAGGGGCGCTTCAAGCTGCTCCGCGAGCGCATCGAGGCCATGAAGGCGATCTGGACCCAGAGCGAGGCGGAGTACCACGGCGAGCACGTGGACTTCGAGCCCCTGTTCATGTGGCCGAAGCCCGTGCAGACGCCACACCCGCCGATCCACGTGGGCGGTGTCTTCCCGGGCGGCGCCCGCCGCGCCGTTCGCTACGGCGACGGCTGGATCCCGATCGGGGGCCGCGAAGACGACCTGGAATCGGCGATCCCGGCCTTCCGTCGCATGGCCGAGGAGGCCGAACGCGATCCTGCGAGCCTCGAGGTGAGCGTCTACGGCGTGGCGGCCTCGGACAAGGTGGCGGCCCGGTACCGGGAGATCGGGGTGGACCGGGTCGTCTTCGGCCTGCCTCCCGCGGCCCGGGACGAGATCCTGCCCGTGCTCGATCGCTGCGCCGAGGTGAAGGCGAAGCTCGCCGGCTGACCCGACCCGAGCGCACGTCGCCTGGCGGCGACAGCTTACTCGTCGAGCCGGGTGGCATTCCCCTCGACGACTAAAGGCATCCCGTCGAAACGTCGAATCGGCCGGCCGGGGGGGATGGCCGTGCGATCCATTGCCGCGCTGGGAATCGGTGGGCTCTCGGTGCTGCTGGCCTGCAGCGCGAGCGGCCCGCCGCCGCCCGAGATCCAGGGCGTCTGGCGAACCACCGCCGCGGCCTACGCGGAACGCTCCTTCGAGGTGCGGCCGAACTCGGTCATCTTCGGCACGGGCAAGTACACGATGGACATCTGGCCCATCACGGGGGTCAGCGCAGAGCCCTCCGAAGTCCCCGCTGCGGACACTCTCTACACGGTGCACTACCTGGGCCCCGATCGGGAGACTCTCGCGGTACGGGTCCACTACGCGGCCGGCCCGCCCGCGACCCTCCGCTTCGACAACCGGCAGGAGGTCTGGCTGCGCGCTCCGGCGCCGGCTTCCCCCGCGAAGAAGGGACGGAAATCATGACGGACTCCATTGGCGACAAGCGCCGGACCCTCAACACCTTCCGGGTACAGCTGATGTCGACGGTCGCGATCGTGACCCTCGGCTTCGGCGTGGTGATCGCGCTGTCCCTCTTCGTTCCTCTCGCGACCCAGCTGAGCCGGTCCGACCTCGACCCCGAGGCCCTGGGCGCCATCGCCAGCTACGCACTCGAGGTGCACGGCGCCTTCTGGCCGGTCGTCCTCGTCTGCCTGGTCGCCTCGGTGGCCAGCGGGTTCCTCCTGTACATGCGGATGACGGGCCCGCTCGCGCGCTACGTCGCAGCGTTCCGGACCATCGCGCGCGGCGAGAGTCCGCGGCCCATCACCATCCGCCGGGTGGACTACCTGCACACCGAGACAGACGCCCTGAACGCAATGCTCGCCTACCTGGCCGAGCGCGAGCGTCGGATCGCCGCGGCGGCGGGAGACATCGAACGGGTCGCGGACGATCTCGTGGCGACCTGCGACCTGGGACCGGAGGCAATCGACCTCGTGAAGGATCTCCGGGACGCGCTCAAGGGACTTCGCTAGCGCGGCGGTCGACCCATGCAGCGGATTCAGAACTCTCCCAGACGACGACACCGGAGGATCGAGGGCTTCACCCTCGTCGAGGTCGTCATCGTCCTCACCATCGTCGGCGCGCTCGCGGCGGTCGCGGGCACTCGCTACGCCAAGTTCATCGAGAAGGCGCGCGTCGCGCGTGCCGTGGCCGAGCTGCAGGGCATCTCGCGCTCCCTCGACGCCTTGAAGATCGACGACGCCGAGCTGCCGGCCACCCTGGCCGACGCCGACCTGGGCGGCTCGCTCGATCCCTGGGGCAATCCCTACCAGTATCTCAAGATCGCCGGCACGCTGCCGCCGGGCCAGGCGGGCAACGACCCGAGCGGCCTGCCCGCGGTCGCCGCCGGGCCCTCGGGAGGCGGCTCGACGCCGCGACCGCGCATGGACCGCTTCCTGGTCCCCATCAACACCGACTACGACCTGTACAGCCGCGGCGCGGACGGCCAGAGCGAGAAGCAGCTGGACCGCAAGGTCAGTCGGGACGACGTGATCCGGGCCGCCAACGGAAGCTACTTCGGCCTGGCCGAGAACTTCTGAGCCATGCGGATCGGGCGCATCGACGTCGACGTGCGGGCGCTGCGCTCCCGGGTCGGACGCCGGGTCTTCGTGGTCTTCCTGGCGGGCGCCCTGGTGCCGGTCGCCGCGTTCGCGTTCTTCGGCTACGAGCAGGTGCGCTCCCAGCTGGAGTCGGACGCCTACCTGGCGGTGGGCCGGGAGGCCAAGACCGCGGGCATGTCGATCCTCGAGCGCCTCATGATCACCGAGGTCAACCTGGGCATCCTGGCGCGAGACTCGGAGTCCGAACCGTACGAGCTCCCCGGGATCCTGTCGCACCGCTTCGAGACCGGGACGCCGGCGCCCCGCGACCGGACCTCGACCCTGCGGATCGAGGGAAGCGACGACGATCCGCGCCTCGAGATGCGTCTGTGGCATGCGGCGACGGGCCGCTGGATCGTCGCGGAGCTCGACCCCGAGTTCGTCTTCGTCCCCCTGCGGCGCCGAGCCGACGAGCGCTACTGGGTCGAAACGAAGGAGGGCCGGCTGCTCTTCGTCGCCCCGCACGACCCGTTGACGCTACGCGCCGTCTCTGCGCGGCGCCGGGCCACGACCCGGCAGCACTTCCAGCTGGAGGTCGGAGCCGAATCCCACCTGGCCACCACCTGGCCCCTCTTCCTCGGCGGCACCATCGACGCCGAGGACTGGCAGGTCGGCATGAGCCGCTCGCGGGACGCCGTGCTGCGCCCCCTGAAGGATTTCGAGTCGATGTTTCCGCTGGTGGCCGTCGCGACGGTGGCGTTGGTATCGCTGCTGACGCTCGTGCAGCTGCGTCGGACGCTGGTCCCCCTCGACGCGCTGTCCCGCTTCGCGACCGAGGTTGCCGGCGGCAACCTCGCCGCCCGCGTCTCGATCGAGTCCCGGGACGAGTTCCACGATCTCGGCGAGACGTTCAATCGAATGGCCGAGGAGATCCGGGGGCATGTCTCGTCCCTCGCCCGGCTCAACGAGATCGGCCAATCGCTCTCCAGCCAGCGCGACCTGGAGCGGCTGCTCGACCGCATCGTGGAGGGAGCGACCGAGCTGCTGCACGCCCGCGCCTGCGCGCTCTTCCTCGACCGGGAGGACGGCGACCTGGACGCCGTCCGCGTGCGGATCCTTCGTGCGAGCGGCGAACCCGATCCGTCACCGGCCCCGGGCTTCCCCCGCAGCGCGGCGCGAAGGGCGGCCTCGACCGGTCACCTGGTCCGCAGCGATTCCCGGGAAGCCTCCAGCGAGACCGAGGCCGACGAGTGGCGCCGCTTCGCGGAGAGCTCCGGCATCGAGGTACGCGGCTCGCTCGCCATCCCGCTGCGCAGCGACCAGGGCGACGCGATCGGGGCGCTCGTCCTGCTGGCATCCGAAGACGGCGACGTCGCCTTCTCGGCCGAGCGCGTGGACCTGGGCGAGTCGCTCGCCTCCCAGGCCGCCATCGCCATTCGTCAGGAACGCCTGGTCAACAACCTGCGCGCCCTGTTCGAGGGGCTCATCGACCTGACCGTCCGCGCCATCGACGAGAAATCCGCCTATACGGGTCAGCACTGTCGCATGGTTCCGATCCTGACCGAGCTGATCGCCGAATCGGCCTGCGGCGCGGAGTCCGGCCCCCTGAAGAGCTTCCAGCTCTCGCCGGAGGAACGCTACGAGCTGCGCATCGCGGCCCTGCTGCACGACTGCGGCAAGGTCGTCACGCCCGTCCACGTGATGGACAAGGCGACCAAGCTCGAGACGATCTTCGACCGCATCGAGCTGGTGCGGACGCGCTTCGAGATCCTCCGCCGCGACCTCGTGATCCGCGCGTACGAGGAGAGCGGCGCGTCTCTCGGCGAGGCCCGTGAGCTCCAGCGCGAGCTGGCGCAGCTCGACGAAGATCTCTCCTTCCTGGAAGGCGCGAACCGCGGCGGCGAGTTCATGCCCGAGGGGGACCGGACGCGCGTCTCCCGGATCGGCGCCAGCCAATCGTGGACGGCGGCCGACGGCAGCCGGCGGCCGCTGCTCGACGCGGACGAGGTCCGGAATCTCACCATCACCCGGGGCACCCTCAACCCCGACGAACGTCAGATCATCAACGACCACGTCGTGGCCACCATCGACCTGCTGCAGGAGCTCCCCTTCCCCGCCGAGCTGCGAAACGTGCCGGCGATCGCCGGTGCCCACCACGAACACGTCGATGGGACCGGCTATCCGAAGGGTCTCGCCGGCAACCAGCTCGACATGCAGTCGCGCATCCTCGGGCTCGCCGACGTCTTCGAGGCACTGACGGCGAGCGACCGGCCCTACAAGCCCGGCATGCCCCTGTCGCAGACCCTGCAGATCCTCGAGTCGCTGGCGCGAGAGGGTCACATCGATTCGGATCTCCACGATCTGTTCGTGCGCGAGAAGATCTACCTCCGCTACGCGGTCGAGCACATGGACCCGCGCCAGATCGACTCGCCCCACTGGGAAGAGCTGGAGCAGGGCACGGCGCCCTGGCGCTGAGCCCGTCGACCATCCAGCCACGCTCGACCATTTAGTAAAGTATTTTATTGCTTTAATTGCCGCCGGGGGATACCCTGGCGGCCATGCTCTCCCCGGCTCGATCCGTGTTGCTCGTGGGCAGCCTGCTGGCCGTGACCCTGCATGCCTTCGACGAGCTGGCGGTGACGACGGTGCTGCCGGTCATCGCGGACGACCTCGGTGGGCGCTCCCTCTACGGCGCGGTCTTCTTCGCCTACCTGCTGGCGAGCCTCGTCGGGCTCGTGATCGGCGGCGGCGAGTCCACGCGCCGCGGTCCCGCCCGTCCCTTCGCCCTGGGTCTCGCGGTCTTCGCGACCGGGCTCGTCGCCAGCGCGCTGGCGCCCGGCATGGAGGCGTTGGTGCTCGGACGCGCACTCCAGGGGCTCGGGGGCGGCATCGTCTCCGCAACGGTGTACGTGGTGATCAACCGCGGCTTCGACGATGGCGAGCGCCCGCGCGTGCTGGCCCTGCAGGCGTCGGCCTGGGTGGTGCCCGCCCTCATCGCGCCCGCGGCGGCGGGCGCCCTGGTGGACCACGCGTCCTGGCGCTGGGTGTTCGCCGGGCTGCTGCCGCTGGTCGTCCTGGCGCTGGCCCTGGGCATCCCCTCCATGCGAAGGCTCGGCGCGGGCACGCCCGGCCCGGGCGCCCGCGCCGAGCTGGTGGACGGGCTCCGCCTCGCGGCGGGGCTCGGGCTCGTGCTCTTCGCCCTGGCGCGGCCCGTGTCCGCACAGGAGCTCGTGCTCGTCGCCTGCGGCCTCGCCCTGACGGGCCCGCCGCTGCGACGCGCGCTGCCCGAGGGCGTCGTCACGGCACGCCCCATGCTGCCCGCCGCCGTGGCGTTCAAGATCCTGCTGGTGTTCGCGTTCTTCGGCACCGAGGCGTTCGTGCCGCTCGCCCTGATCGAGATCCACGGGCTCTCGCCCCTGCAGGCCGGGCTGACGCTCACCGGGGCGGCCCTCTGCTGGACGAGCGGTGCACACCTGCAGGCGAGCCTGGTCTCGCGCTTCGGCATGCGCGCCCTGGGCCTGCTGGGCGCCGCCTGCGTGCTCGTCGCCATCGCGGCGATGGCTGCGATGCTCGACCCCGCCACCCCCATCGCGGTGGCCTTCGCGGCCTGGGCGCTGAGCGGCTTCGGCATGGGTCTCGGCTATCTGACCGCCACCGCCAGCGCGATGGCCCACACACCGGCCGGCCGGGAGGGGTCGACTTCCACCGCCCTGGGAATCGCCGACGCCGTGGCCATCAGCATCGCCACGGGGCTCGGCGGCGCGGTCATCGCCGCCGGCGAGCGCGGCGCCCTCGAGACCCGCCTGCCCCTCGCCTGGATCTGGGGCGGCACCGCCCTGGTGGCGTGCCTGGCCGTTGCGACGGCCCTTCGACTGGAGCCCCGCGCGCCCGAGCCCGTCGCGGACGAGCTCGCGCTCACCGGAACCTGACGAAGGATCGTGCGGCTCAGTCGAACGACAGCTCGGCGATGCGATCCACCACCCGCGACAGCTCCGTCGACAGGCGCTTCAGCCCCGGGTCATCGAGCCGGGCGGCCTGGTCCTCGAAGGTGCGGGCGAGCGCGCCGTGGTACCAGAGCTGGTTGGCCTTGGTGCGCCCCCGGAAGCGCTGCCAGGTCGCCTCCCCCTCCTCCTCGTAGTCGATCAGCAGGGCGCGGGCGTTGTGGAGCTTGTCCGCGCACGACACCCGCAGGATGCCCGCGTCCGGCTTGCGTCGCAGCTTGCGGACGTAGGCCGACTTTCGCTCCTTCCACTGCTCCACCCTCCCGAGCTCGCCCTCGGGCGGCTTCCGGAAGTCCTCGTCGTCGGTACACGCGCGCACGATCTCCACCACCCGCGGCCCGAAGCGGAGTCCGAGATCGCGCCTCAGCGCGTCACGTCCCTCGAAGGGCGGCAGCCGGTACTCGCTGCGATAGTCGTCGCCCTGGTCCTCCAGGGCGTCATGCAGCAGCGCTGCGATCGCCTCGTCCTCGTTGCCACCGTGCTCGATCACCAGCGACGACACCGCCAGCAGGTGGCTCAGGTACGCCACCTGCCGCCCCTTGCGGAGCTGCCCGGAATGCAGCCGGGCCGCGAAGAGCAACGCGTCGCGGTAGCGTTCGGTGAGCATGCGTCTCCCGTCCTGGGCTCCGCCGCGGCGCGGCGACTCGACGGCATTGTATGCCGGACCGGACACGACCCCACGCTCGCGGTGCGCCTACCGTCCCGGCCCGCACAGCGTCTCGCACGGTACGCCGTCCCCGTCCCCGTCGAGGTGCGTCAGCCCGCACGTCTCGAGGTAGAAGCGGGCCTCCCGGCACGTCGCCATCTGCTTGCAGGTGCGTCGGCTGCCGCAGGCGAGAGGCGCGGATGGAGGCGGCGTCTTCGCCGGCGCTCCTCCCCGGTGGCGCCAGAGCCAAGGAGCCTCGCGCTGCTCGGCGGGCAGGGACCAGAGCCCTCGCTCGGCGGCTCGGGCCTCGTCTTCGATCTCGACGATCGCGAGCGAACGCGAGTAGCGGGTGTACGCCCAGGCGTAGCCCTGACGCACCATCTCCTGGTTGACGTGAACGCCGTCGACGAAGACCTCGCCCACCGTACGCCCGTAGCGATCCGTGTCCACGACCTCGACCCGCGCCTGCTTGCCGAACGCGAGGGCGGACAGGGCCTGCCGAGCGGCGTTTCCGTAGGGCTGCTTCTTCTCGGGCGCGTCGATCTGCGCGAGGCGGATGCGGACGGGCTCGCGTCCCACCAGGAGCGTCAACGTGTCGCCGTCCGTGATCCCGACGACCCGGCCCTCGACCTCGCGCGCGGGCCGTCCCGGGTCCGCCACCCGGGGCGATTGCGGCGCGACCGACCACGCGGCGACCACCAGCACCACCCAGACCCGGAGCCGCTTCACGCGCGAGACTGTCCGCTGCCCCTTCGCGCCCGTCAAGGGCGAAGCGCCGCGCGTGCCGCTTCGCTCCCGGGCGCGCCGCGTTACCCTGCCCCGATGCCTCGAAGCATCCTCTTCATCACCACCGACCAGCAGCGCTACGACGCACTCGGCTGCAACGGGGGCCGCGTCGCGCGGACACCCGTCGTCGACGGCCTCGCCGCCCAGGGTCTCAACTACCGGCGGGCCCACAACCAGAACGTCGTCTGCATGCCGGCTCGCTCCACCATGGTGACGGGACAGTACGTCCGCACGCACGGGGTGTGGATGAACGGCGTGCCCCTGCCCGAGGAGGCGCCGAGCGTCGCGGCCCATCTCGCGGAGCAGGCGGGCTACCGCACGGCGTTGCTCGGCAAGGCCCACTTCGAGCCGGCCTTCGACCCGAAGGGGGAATGGCCCGAAGGGCGCATGGCGCGGGAGGGATCCACGGGGCCCTATCGCGGCTTCGGCCACGTGGAGCTGGTGATGCACGGCCCGGTGGGCTTCGGTCACTACCCGCGCTTCATGCGCGAGCAACACCCGGACCAGATCCAGAACTTCTACCGCCAGGTCTACTTCGAGAACGGAGAGTTCTGCGTCAACGGCGCGGGCGGGGGTGACACGGGCGCTCCCCAGGCGCACTTCAACCCGGTGCCCCGAGAGCTCTACCACACGGATTGGGTGGCGGACCGAACGATCGCCTATCTCGATTCGCTGCCGGACGACGCCCCCTTCTTCGTCTGGATGAGCTTTCCCGATCCGCACCATCCCTGGGACCCCCCGCTCTCGGAGATCGGACGCGTCGACTGGCGCGAGCTGGCGCTTCCGCCCGGATACCCGGGGAGCGCGGACGCCTGCCGCGCGGTGCTGGCGCGCAAGCCGCGCCACTGGCTCGACTGGTTCGAGGGACGCGGCGCCATCAACGTGGAGGCACCGCCCTCGTTCGTGCCCGCGCAGCTCACCGCCGACCAGATCCGCGAGATCAACGCGCTCACCCACGTGGAGAACGAGCTGATCGACGAGGCCTGCGGACGCGTGCTGTCCCGGCTCGAGGAACGCGGCCGGGCGCAGGATACGGACGTCGTCTTCACGTCGGACCACGGCGAGTTCCAGGGCGACTTCGGGCTGCTCTTCAAGGGGCCCTACCACGTGGACGCGCTGATGCGCGTACCGATGATCTGGCGCCCGGCGCCCCGTGCGGGAATCGCCCCGGCGGAGATCGAGGAGCCGGTGGGCCACATCGACCTGGCCGCGACGTTCTGCGAGATCGCGGGTGTCCCGGAGCCGGTGTGGAGCCAGGGGCGCCCGCTCCCCATGCGGCCCGGATCGGATCGCGATCAGGTCCTCACCGAGTGGGACTGCGAGTTCCGGGGAACGACGACGCACATGCGCAGCATCTACCGCGACGGCGTCCTCTGCACGGCCTACGAGAAGAGCACGCTCTACGACGGCAGCGAGGGCGAGCTCTACGACCTGCGGAACGACCCCCTGCAGCTCGAGAACCTGTGGGACGACGCCCTTCGTCGCGGGCTGCGGGACGAGCTGGTGGCGCAGCTCTACCGCAGCCTGCCGCCCATGCCCGAGCGCTGGCCGGCCTGGCGCGCTCCGGTCTGAGGACCGCGGAAGGCAGCTCCGTCCGGAGCTGACGTAGGACGCCGGGCCCAGCGGAACGTAGCGGCCGGACGGGCCGCCCCGGGCCGCGGATCGGCCCGGCTCCCCTTCAGCGACGTCCGCGGCAGGCCGATGATCCTGGAGTCGAGACGAGACCCGCTCGTGGCCTCGTCAGGTTCGGCGCGAGCCTCGCCGGCTCCCGGAAGCGCATGCAGTACGCAGCTCAGCCCCTGGTACTGGCTTCCGCCCTCCTTCTGGGTGCGGCGGCGCTCGTCGCGGCCGCCATCCGGTGGCCCCGTCCCCATGCCAGCGGAACGCTCCAGAGCTACGCGGCGAGCGGCTGCTGGCTGCTGGGCAATGCCGTGCTCACGATGGGGGCCGTCTCGTCCCTCCGCGGTGTACTGGGACTGGTGGTGGGCGACGAAGCGACGGATGCACCCTGGGAGCTCCTGCTCCGGGGCGAGGGGATCGCGCTCGTCGGAATCGGGCTGCTCATCTGGCTCGCCGAGGTCGAGACGAACCGCGGCCTGCTCCTGCTGGGAGCGACCCTGGCCGGCACGTCCAGCTGGGCGGTCTCTCCCTTCCTCGAGACTTTCGGCCTGCCGCTCCGACCCGGTCCGGTCGAGGCCGGCGTGTTGGGCGCGGTGCTCGCGCCGTTGCTGCTGTCGGCGAGCTCGCGGGCCCGGCTGATCTCGCGCGTACGCGCGGCGGCGATGCAGACGGCCGGCGACCACATGCTGGTGGTCGACGCGAAGGGACGGCTGCTGCACGCCAGCGAGAAGGCCCGCAAGACGTTGCGGCTGGCGGGACGGGACGGGTCGCCCAGCGCCACCCTGCCCGACGCCGTCCGGCAGCTGCTCCGGGACGGCCAGGCGCGACGGGGGCGGCTGCGCACGGGCTCGGGCCGCATGCTCGAGGCGTGGACCACGGCCGCGCCCGCCCGGGGCCCGCTGGCGCGCGCGCGCGGCATTCTGGTTCGCGACGTCACCGGCAGCTACCGCGACGAGCGCCGCCTCGTGAAGCTCGCCCACTACGACAGCCTGACGGGCCTGGCGAACCGGCGGCTCTTCCTCGAGACCCTGACCCAGGTGCTGGAAGACGCGCGCCGGTCTTCCTACCGCACCGGTCTCTTCTACATCGACCTCGACGACTTCAAGGCCATCAACGATTCCCTGGGCCACGGTGCCGGCGACACCCTGCTGGAGGCCCTGGCCGAGCGATTCCGAACCTGTCTGGTGCTGGAGGAGGTCGAGCGCTTCG
This sequence comes from uncultured delta proteobacterium, assembly GCA_963822965.1. Lineage (GTDB taxonomy): Bacteria > Myxococcota_A > UBA9160 > UBA9160 > UBA4427 > JAJDAN01. Next base: position 157,139 of record CAWGJT010000010.1, on the reverse strand, counting down.
GAGTCTCCCACGCGCCCCTCACCGTCGCGCGCCTCTCCGGGGACGAGTTCGCCGTCATCGCGCCGCGACTCCGCGACGGCCAGAGCGCCGCCGAGCTGGCCGGCTGGATCCTCGAGCTGGTGGGTCGGCCCATCGAGCTGCGCCAGCGCACCCTCAAGGTGTCGGCGAGCGTCGGCATCGCCGTGTGCCCGGAGGACGGTCACGACCTCGACACCCTGATCCGTCATGCGGACACGGCTCTCTACGCCGCCAAGAGCAAGGGAAGGCGACGCTACGCGCGCTACGAGACCTCGTTCGACGAGAGGGCAGATCGCGCCACACGCCTGGAGCAGGGACTCCGCCAGGCGATCGAGCACGACGAGCTGCGGCTCTTCTACCAGCCCAAGGTCGATGCGCCCACCGGCACGGTGGTGGGCTTCGAGGCGCTCATGCGCTGGAAGAGCCCCGACCTGGGCGACGTCGGCCCGGCCGAGTTCATCCCCGTCGCCGAGGAACGCGGGCTGATCAGCGAGCTGGGAACCTGGGCGCTGCAGGAGGCCTGCCGGCAGCTGCAGGAGTGGAAGCAGGCGGGGCTCGCGATCGTGCCCGTCGCCGTGAACGTCTCGAGCCACCAGTTCACCGAGGTCGACCTGCAGTGCGTGGTGAGCGACGCGCTCAAGCAGCACCAGATCGACCCGCGGCACCTGGAGCTCGAGCTCACCGAGAGCCTGCTGCTCGCCGAAGGCGACCACGTGGAGCTGGTCCTTCGCGACCTGCGCTCCATCGGCGTCCGCATCGCCCTCGACGACTTCGGCACCGGCTACTCGGCGCTCACCTACCTCAACCGCTTCAACCTCGACGTCCTGAAGATGGACCGGGGCCTGCTACGAGACATCGACAGCAACCCCTCGGCGATGGGCATCGCCTCGGCGGTGGTCGCCATGGCCCACAGCCTCGGACTCACCGTCGTCGCCGAAGGGGTCGACTGCGAGGAGCAGGCCGAGATCCTGCGCAACATGCGCTGCGACCAGATCCAGGGCTTCCTGTACGCCCCCGCCGTCCCGGCCGAGGAGGCGCTCCGCTTCCTGGCGCCCACCGGCGCGCCGGCTCCGGTGTGCACGCCGAACGGAACCTCTCCCTGGGCCCGCGCCAGGCTCGAGGACGAAGCGCTCCAGGAGGACGACGCCCCGGTCCTGCGCAGCGCGAGCCCCGCCGCGCCGGAGAAGAGCGTCGTGCGGACGCCGGCGCACGACCGCGGGCGGGTGCTCGTCATCGACGACGGCGACGAGGCGCTCGGCGCCGTCGCCCTGCGCCTCAGCCGGCTCGGAATCGACATCCACTACGCCTCCGCGATCGACGAGGCGCACCTCTTCGTCAACCAGGAAGGCGACGGCATCCGGGTCGTCGCGGCCCCTCCCACGGTGGACTTCGACGGCCTGAACCGGGTGATGAGCCACCTGGCCGAGCTCTGCGGCGAGCGCCGCCGCGTGATCGTGATCGGCGAGCGACCCGAGGACGACGTCCGGAGCACCATTCGGGAGTCCGGCGTGGACTGGGTGCTGTGGGTTCCGTTCAACGACACCGAGCTGCGCTGCCTCCTGAAGAGCGCCATGGCGCTCTCGTGCGAGATCGCCGACCGGCGCGAGCCGCGCGTCCCCGTCGACCTGACGGCCAGCATCTCCAGCGGCAACCGCCGTGAGGTCGCGGTGGTGTCGAGCCTCTCGCCCCGCGGCGCCTTCGTCGAGACGAGCGACCCGCTTCCGGTGGGCAGCTCGCTGCGGGTGGAGATGGACATGCCCCACGACCGCTTCCGGGGCTTCGCACGGGTCGTCCACGTGCAGCAAGAAGACCCGGCCCGGCCCCACGAGCCGAGCGGCATGGGCGTGAGCTTCTTCGGCTCCGACCGCGACACCGAGCGCATCCTCCGCAAGGCGGTCAAGGAGCTCGAGGCGCGCTACCTGCCCTGAGCGACGAAGCCCGTGCCCCAGTCCAGGCTCACGACGACCGGCGGCGCCCCCGGAAGGCGCTCGGCTGAGGCGACCCCGAAGCGGAAGTCCTGCCGAAGACCTCGCGCAGCAGCGCGGTGGTGCGCGCCGCCGGATCCTCGCGGATGCGGGCTTCCTCGCTCGCGAGGGTGCTGAACAGGCCCGCGAGGGTGCGGTCGAGCACGTAGCCCTGCAGGTCGGGGGCGGGCAGCGCGGCGCTGAAGGGGATGGTCTGGTAGACGCGCTGGGTCTCCTGGTAGCTCTGGTAGACACCCACCTGCTGCATCGCCGAGTCGACCACCGGGGCGAATCGCGTCCGCAGGGCCGCCGCCGTGTGCTCCTGGAAGTAGCGCGTGGCGGCATCGCCGGGACCGTTCAGGATGGCGAGCGCGTCGGCAATCGTCATGGCGGAGAGGGCGTCGGCAAAGACCGGGACGGCCTCGCCTGCCGCGCGCTCGGCGGCGCGGTTCATGGCGGCCTCGAGATCGTCGACGGGCTTGCCGAGGCCCACCGCCCGGAGCGTGCGCGCGGCGGGCTGCAGGTTCTCGGGCAGGGAGAGACGCAGCGCCGGCACGTTCGCGAAGCCTCCGGGCCGGGACAGGCTGGCCGTAGCGCGCTCGGTTCCCACCCGCAGCGCCTCGCGCAATCCGGCCGCCACGCGCGCCTCGGAGGTCGCGCCGGGCGCCTGCAGGATGTCCTCGAGCCCGAGACCCTGGAGCTCCGTACATCCGAGCACCGCCGGGGCGATCGCGAGCCACACCCAGGCATGTCTACCGCGGGATCCCCGGCGTGCGGCCATCGCATGGCGCCCACGGCTCCGCGGTGCGCGGCCTTCCCGGCCCTTGCGGGGCTCCCGGAGTGCGGGGTTCATCACGGGAGGGTCGGCGGTCGCCGGGGCCAGCGCAAACCCGGCCGCGAGCACGCCCTCGGCGCCCTGGCAAGGCGCCCTCCCCTTCAGGCGCCCCGCCCGCGCCGCGCCCTCACCCCGGCCAAGCCGGTAAGTCGCGAGCTGGTGGACTCCCTCGCCCCCGACGTGATCTACCTCACCCACGTCCACTGGGACCACTTCCAGGGCATCTCGCTTCGCAAGCTCGGCCTGGACAAGCGCATCGTGATCCCCCGCGAGCCCTGCGGCCGCATGAAGGAAGACCTCGAGGTCATGGGCTTCCGGAACGTGGTCGAGCTGCACCACGGACAGAGCCACGTGATCCGTCCCGGGTTCACGATCGCCTCCTACCACTTCGGCCCCTACCTCGACAGCGTGCTGGTGATCGCGGCCGACGGACACTGATTCTCAACTGCAACGACGCCAAGATCATGGGCGGCCCGCTGAAGCAGATCCTGCGCCGTCACCCGCGCATCGACTTCCTGTTGCGAAGCCACAGCAGCGCGAACTCGCGCATCTGCTACGAGCTGATCGACCAGCCTCAGCAGAGCGTGGACGATCCCCTGCGGTACACGCGCGACTTCGCCGATGTGGCGCGGGCCACGGGCGCGCGGTACGCCATCCCCTTCGCCAGCAACCACTGCCACCTGCACCGCGAGACGTTCCGCCTCAACGAGCAGGTGACGACGCCGCTGATGGTGCAGCAGTACTTCGAAGAGCACGGCATCGAGCGCCCCGAGCTCCGGGTGATGGTGAGTGGAGACTCCTGGTCGGACGAGGACGGGTTCCGGATCCAGCCGCACGACTACTTCTCGAACCGCACCGCTCGCCTCAGCCGCCTTTCTCAGCCGCCTTTGCCGTCCCGCTTCCGCCGCCTTTGCCGTCCCGCCTCCGCCGCCTTCGCCGTCCCGCCTCCGCCGCCTTTGCCGTCCCGCTTCCGCCGCCTTCGCCGTTCCGTCTCCGCAGCGATAGGCTCTGCGGGATGGATGCGGACCGCGGGCCGGCGCCGCCCGAACGCGACGAATCCGACGCGAGCCTGCCGGACTCGGGGCGGGCCCTGGTCCAGCTGGCCGCCGAGCGCACGCTGCTCACCTGGGTGCGGGCCGCGATCGCCTTCATGGTGCTGGGATTCGCGGTGGATCGCTTCGGCCTGCTGCTGGCGAGGCGGCAGCCGGGTGGGCTCCAGGGCGTGCCGTGGTCGTCGTGGGTCGGGCTCGTGTTGGTCGCCATCGGCGTACTCGCGAGCCTGGCCTCGGCCGCGCGGTACCGCCGCTTCGCCGCGCGCCTCGCCGAGGAGGCGCCTCCGGCCGCGCCGGGCCTGCGCCTCGCGATCGTGCTCTGCTGTCTGCTGGCGCTGGTGGGGTCGTTTCTCGAGGGATATCTCTGGCTCGCCTCCGGCTGAGGCCCGCGCTCCGGCTCGCTCCGGCCGTGCGGTCACCGATCGCTCAGTCGTTGCGCATCAGGCTCTCCAAGCAGCTTCTCCCGCGCCCCCGCCCCAGGGATCGCCTGTCGTCGTCCGTTGTCGCGGCTCGTCGCGCCTTCGTGCGCGTCATGCGCGCTTGTACAATCGTAAACGACTCCCTCGAACGTGGCGCTCGAAGCCGTGGCGCCCGCCCGGGATTTGAAATCCGCATCACGCCTCGCCAGCCCTCGCTGCTGTGTTAGCTTGGCCGTCTCGCGACAGACGACTCAGGAAGGAGGAATGCGTGATCCAGGACGGCAAACGCGTGTCCATCGAGTACACCCTGAAGCTCGACGACGGCACGACCGCGGACACCAACGTGGGCCGCGAGCCCCTGAGCTACACCCAGGGAGAGGGCCAGATCCTGCCGGCCCTGGAGGAAGCTCTCTCGGGTCTCTCGGTGAACGAGACGAAGGAGGTGACCCTGCCTCCCGAGCAGGGCTACGGGCCGGTCGATCCCGAGCGGGCCCAGGCGGTGTCCGTCGAGCAGGTGCCGGAAGAGGCCCGGGAGGTGGGCACCCAGCTGCTGGCGTCCGATCCCCAGGGCAACCGCATCCCGGTGCGTGTGAAGGAGGTGCGCGAGGACGTCGTCGTCGTGGACCTGAACCATCCGCTGGCGGGCCAGACGCTGCACTTCGACGTCAAGGTGGTCGAGATCCAGTAGCGCCCGATGCGGCGACGAGCGCTTCTCGCAGCGGGAGTCCTGGTGGTGCTCGCCGTCGGCGGCCTGCTGGCGCTTCGGGTCCTGCATGCGACACGGCCCGACGAGATCCCGCCCGGGGCCGCTCCATCCCCGACCGGAACGACTTCGTCCGCCTTGCCGCGAGCGACTTCGTCCGCCTTGCCGCGGGCGACTTCGTCCGCCTTGCCGCGAGCGACTTCGTCCGCCTTGCCGCGAGCGACTTCGTCCGCCTCGCCCGGAACCGCCCCCGTCTCACGCGGTGTGCCGGCATCGCCCGGGGCACACGCGGCGAGCCAGGATCCCGTCGCCCAGGCCGAGGAGGCGGTGGCCTCCGCCCGCGCCGCCCACGAAGAGGCGCTCGACGCGCTCGACCGCGCCCAACGCGACCTCGACGAGAGCGAGCGGGACGTGGCGGAGCTCGAGCGCTACGTCAGCGAGCTCGAAGCCCGGGGCGAGGACCCGGCGAAGCACGCCTTCGAGGGGATGGAGCGCTTCAACCCGGTGCTCGACCGGTTCCTGCCCCGGGCTGCGGCTCTGGAGCAGGCCGAGGTGGACGAAGCGGCCTCGCGCGCGCTGCTCGAGGCCGCGGAGGCCGACCTGGAGGCCGCCGGACGGCAGGCACCCGACGACTGACCGGCGAGCCGCTCGGAGGCGTCTGCGGCGCGAGCCGACCCTTCCGGGGTCGGCCTCCCGAGCCGCCCTCCCGTCGTACGCCGCGCGCCCCAGCCAGCGGGCGCGAACGGCCTACGGACAGGGCGCGAGCGGGCGGCTCGCCGTCGTGCCGCGCGAGAACCCGCAGCCGAAGAGCGGATCGGCCAGGTTCGCCGGGTCGAGGATGTCGTCGCCCGCGGGCCGCACGCCATCCTCCACCCACGAGACCAGATCGTCGAAGGTCTCGATCAGCTCTTCCGGCGAGAACTCGCAGTGGCCGATGGCGCGCGTCGCCCGGCTCACCAGGTTCTTCGAGCGATGCTGCTTGGCCACGTCCCGCGCGTAGATCTGCTCCATGGAGAACGGCACGAAGAGATCGCCCGTCGTGTGGATCGGAGAGGACCGGCAGGTCGATGCGACCCGTGATGAGGGGAACCCGCTCGACGTGCAGGAGCTGGCGCGGGTTCACGCCCGGGTCGCGCCGGACGCGCAGGATTGCGTCGTTGAAGGCCTCCTCTTCGGCCGAGACGGCCGGATCCGCGTCGAGCTGGTACGCGCGCTTCCGGTTGTCGTAGATGTTGCCCGAGACGATGCCGTCCACGGTGCCGTCGGAGCCGCTGAAGCTGAAGAGCAGCTGCTGGAAGTACGGGAAGGCGGTGGTGGCGAGGGGCCTCGGCCCACCCGAGATCTGGACCGTGTAGGTCCGCAGCTTCTCCCCGAGCGCGTTCGGGACGGCGGTGGATCCGTTCCCGCTCAGCAGGTCGAACGGGTTCACGTAGAGCGCGGAGATCGTCGGCAGGAAGATGCGGTCGAAGTAGTCCGGCGGCGGCGGGAACTCCGAGGGCGCTCCGGCCAGGGTCTCGGCGCCGTACGAGAAGTCGCCGAAGTAGTCGAAGAGCGCCTCGTCGCCCATCACGCCGCAGTGCGGCGCCGCGCCGTCGTACTTGACGCCACCCGACAGCTTGCCCAGCAGATCCACCAGTCGCTGGCAGATCGCTCCTCCGCGACCGTGTCCGCACGCGAAGTTCGGGAACTGCTCGATGGCCGCGCCGATCACGTGCCCGCCCATGGAGAAGCCGGTGATGTAGGTGCGATTCGGCTCGGCGATGTTGTGCTTGAAGTAGCGCACGAGACTGTTCGTGCTCTCTACGCCGGCGCGCACGTCGTAGTAGTTCTTGGAGTAGCTCGAAGCCAGCCAGGCGTAGCCGAGTGCGAGGTAGTACTGGCGCAGGGGCGGACTGTCGACCGTGAGCTCGGGGCCGTTCCCGCGGTAGCCGTGGGTGTAGACGACGAGATCGCCGTTCCAGCTGTCCGGCACCTCGATGCGGTAGCCGGCGCCTTCGTCGATGCCCCAGTAGCGGGTCGAGGGCAGCCCGGGCAAGGCGTCGAAGGGCAGCTTCGCCTCGTCGACGAAGAACTCGCGGGTGTCCTGGGGCACCTCCTTCTCCGGCGGATAGTAGGCGAGCGCCGGTCCGGCGATCATCGACAGCAACGCGGTCCACAGCAGGGCGGCACCCGAAGTCGGCAACAGTGCGGTTCTCATCGTGGCCCCTCCTCGAGAAGCGGAACAGCTCCAGGGGGCCATCATGGTCCGGGAGCGACCCAAAAGTCCACATCGAATCCGGACTCGGGAGCAGGCGTGCCGGGGCGGCGTCGAGACGCCTCGCCCGATGGAACGAGGGAATCCCGGCGGGGCCCTGGCCCTCTGCTAGCCTGCCCGCGTGCGAGGCGAGAGCCGGACAGCCCTGGCGGGCGTGGGAACGATCCTGGGTCTGGCCCTGCTGGCCCTCCTGCTCTCTCCGGGCGCCGGCCACGCGCAGGAGGAGCTCGTCGCGGAGCCGACCGACGTCTGCCCGGCCATCGACGAGGACTACCGTCTCTGCTCCCAGGATCTCATGAGCGGAAACTGCAGCGGCTTCGTCCGGGACGCCGAGGCGCTGGCACGTCTCTACCGCTTCCGCCTGAAGCAGGACCCGCGGCAGGCCCGGCTTCTCCGCACGACCATCTGGTGGAACTGCGGCTCCGCCAATCTGTTCCAGATCGAGGCCCTGCTCGGGGAGATCGGATCGCCCGAGGCGCGGGCGGTGCTGCAGTCCGAGCCCTTCCGCAGCCTGACCGCCGCGGGCGCCGGCGCACCCGGGCCCTCCTTCGACGCCCAGAACGCCGCCCAGAACGCCGGTGAGGCGCGAACCGCCGGAGCCCAGGCGTCCGTCGAGGTGGACTGCGACGCCCTCGAGACGGATTCGGAGCAGAGCGCGTGCCAGGCGCGCGAGCTGCAGGCGCTCGAGGCGCGGCATCGACGCGTCTTCGAGACCTGCAAGCAGACGCTGCCCCCCGACCCGCGCGGCGCGCTCGTCGCGCAGGAGCAGGCGTGGCGGAGCGAGCTCGAGGGGGAGTGCACCGACCCGCCGTGTCTCAGCGCCGGCATCCGGCAGCGCGACCAGGCGATCCAACAGGCCTTCCCCCGGTGCGGTGCCCCGGAAGGCGCCCCGGAGACGACGGCGGTGGACGCCCGCTCGGAGAAGACCGGCATGCTTCCCGCGCGCTGGACCCCGCCCCAGGGTCCTGTCCAGGAGGTGCCGTTCAGCTTCGAAGCCCAGAGCAGCACCCGCGGCACGCTGTCCACCACCCTGGGAAAGGGAGGCGAGCAGTTCCACGGCCGCTACGTGCAGATGGAGAAGTCCCTCCACGACGACCTGGTCATGGGCATCTACGACGGCTGGTCGGATCCGCAGTGGGCGGCGTGGGGCGAGGGTCCCGACGGCGAGTGGACCGCCACCGGGATCTCGTTCGGCGACTTCGCCCGCTTCTACACCGGCAGGATGCTCGCGAGCCTCACGGGCGATCGCGGCAGCGCCATGCGCTGCCAGATCCGCCTGAACGATCCCGCGACCGGTCTGGGCGGAGGCGGCACCGGCACCTGCCAGGTCTCGAACGGCGGCCGGGTCGACCTTCGATTCTGAGATCCCGACCGTGACGACACCGTGACGACAAGGAAGACGACGAGGAAAGGAAGGACCATGCCCCCCGCGATCCCCGCCACCGCCCTGCAGATGCAGTCCACCATCCGGAAGGACGCCACGCTCGAGATCTCCCTGGCTCTCGTCGAGGTACCCGAGCCCGGCGACGACCGGGTGCTGATCCGGGTCGAGGCCTCGCCGATCAACCCCTCGGACATGGGGCTCCTCTTCGGCCCCGCCGACATGGGAACCGCCCGGGTGGGCGGCAGCCCCGATCGCCCCGTCGTCACCGCGAAGGTGCCGGCACCGCTGATGCGCTCGGTGGCCGGCCGCGTCGACCAGGCGATGCCCGTGGGCAACGAAGGTGCCGGGGTGGTGGTGAAGGCGGGATCGTCTCCCGCCGCGCAGGCGCTCCTGGGCAAGACCGTCGCCTGCTTCGGCGGCGGGATGTACGCGCAGTACCGCTGCATGCCGGCGGCCTTCTGCCTCGAGCTTCCCCAGGGCACGACGCCCGCCGAGGGCGCCTCCTGCTTCGTGAATCCGCTCACCGCCCTCGGCATGGTCGAGACCATGAAGCTCGAAGGCCACAAGGCGCTGGTGCACACCGCCGCCGCCTCGAACCTGGGCCAGATGCTGAACAAGCTGTGCAACGCCGACGGCGTTCCCCTCGTGAACATCGTGCGCAAGCCTCACCAGGTCGAGCTCCTCGAGCGCCTCGGGGCGAAGTTCGTCTGCAACTCGAGCGAGCCCGGCTTCGAGGACCACCTCGTGGACGCCCTGGCCTCGACCGGTGCCACCCTGGCCTTCGACGCCGTGGGAGGCGGAACGCTCGCGAGCCAGATCCTCGCGGCCATGGAGATCGCCGCCGGTCGGTCGGCTCGGGAGTACAGCCGCTACGGCTCCACCACCTACAAGCAGGTCTACGTGTACGGCGCCCTCGACCGCTCCCCTACCCTGCTCACGCGGAGCTACGGCATGGCCTGGGGCGTGGGCGGCTGGCTGCTGCTGAACTTCCTGCAGCGGATCGGCCTGGAGGCCGGCCAGCACCTGCGGGAACGTGTCGCCCGCGAGATCAAGTCGACCTTCGCCAGTCACTACACCCGCGAGGTATCGCTGGCGGAGGCGCTCCGGCCGGAGGCCCTCGCCGAATACGGAAGACAGGCGACGGGCGAGAAGTACCTGGTCGATCCGAGCCGCGGGGCCTGACGCGTGCAGCCGGCGACGGCCCTCCGTCCGCGCACCACCGGGAATCGAGTCCAGCCATGACGAGCCCCGTTCCATGAAGCACATGGCGGCCGCGCTGATCCTGGGCCTGGTGTCCACGCCCGCCCTCGCGCGCACCTATGCCGCGCCGATCGAGGCCGACAGGGGCGAGATTCCGTACGGCGGCACGTGGGGCCGGGTGGGCGGCGCGGGCACCCGCGCGGAGCCGTACTCGATCGCCGACTTCCTGTCCTCCCCGCCGGACGATGGCGAGCTCGTGCTCCTCGACGGGACGTACCGCGGCGCGAGCTCCATGCTGCGCCCCCGGAAAGGTCGAGGGGGAAGCAAGGAGACGCCGCTCCACGTGCACGCCGAGCGCGACGGCCGCGTCCTGATCGACGGGGGAACGGAGCACCTCCCCCTGCAGCTCCGGGGATCCTGGTGGATCGTCTCGGGCATCGACGTGCGCTCCCAGGCGGCGGTGACCGTCTCGATCGGAGCACCGAAAACGCCCAGCCGGACGACGGACGTGATCCTCCGGCGCGTGGTGGCCTACAAGGACCCGATCCCGTGCGCCGCCGACCCGTGCGTGCTGGCGACCGACAAGCCCAGCTACGAGAAGGTCACCAGCGAGAACGTCCACGTCTTCTCCATCTCGAACACCGACCGCGTCCTGCTCGAGGACGTGGCCGCCTTCGGCCGGGGGCGGAAGGCCATCGAGGTCTACAAGAGCACGCATGCCACCTTGCGTCGCGTCTGGGCCCGCATCGAAGGCAACTGGCCATGGATCGCGTCGTCGAACCTCAAGGCCGTCAGCTGCCAGTACCAGAGCTTCGACGTCCTCTGCGAGAACGTCCTGGCGACCGTCGGCGGGAGTCCCGATACCCGGCTGCAGCCCGCGGACTACGCGGACCACCCGCAGATCGTCACCACGGACGGCGAGACCCATACCGGCGCCTCGTGGATCCCTCCCGGACGAGACCGATTCACGGTGGGAATGCGGATCCTGGGCAGCATCGTCTACGACCTCCCCAGCTCGAAGCTGATTGCAAACCACGGCGTCCGAGTCGGCGGCGCGGGAGCGTTCCCGAACAAGGGCATGAAGGGGGTCACCCTGGACGATGTGGTCGTGTGGCTGCGCGCCGACTCGCGGGGCGCCCGTCTCTCGCTCCAGAACTGTGACGACGACCCGATCCAATATCCGCGGGGCTGCTCGTGGAGTCGGGGCGACGATCGCCGCGAGGCCCCGCTCGTCTACGACGACATGACCCTGCGCGGCGGCCGGGGCCGCGACTTCATCAAGAGCGACTGGCGGGGGGGCCCGAACCAGGACCGGGCCCCCCAGGCGGAGCTCGGCCTCGACATCTATACACCGGGCGGTCCGGGGGCCTCCGTGTGCTATCGGACCGTGGACGGCGTCGTCACCCCCGAGAAGCTCTGGCCCTGGCCCATGCAGGACCGGATCAAGACGGCGACCGCCGCCTCGATGTGGGAGACGGCCGACGTGATGGCCGACCTGCGAACGATCTTCTCCGCGGTCCCGGCCCAGTGCCTGAACGGGACGCCCTGATCCGGCGACGGCCTCGGGCCCGCCCGCTTCCCGTCACGACCCGGAGCGCGCGCCGGCGCGCCGGGCCCGAAGCCAGGCCGCCACGCCGATCGCCATCGCCCCCAGGAGGCCCGCGTTCGGCTCCGGCATCGGCGTCGGGTCGCACGCGTCGCCCAGACCGTCCTGGTCGAAGTCCACCTGTCCCGGATTGAACGCCTCGGGGCAGTTGTCGCAGTCGCTCCCCACGAAGTCGACGTCGTCGTCGACGCTCGGCGAGAAGGGATACGGGTCGATCCCGTCCTCGCAGCCGTCGTTGTCGTCGTCGGGGTCGCCCGCGTCGCAGAGGTGGTCGCCGTCTGCGTTCGGTCCGTCGTCGAAGGGCGCGAAGCTTCCGCTGACGCAGTCGTCGCAGCCGTCGCCCTCGACGTCCTGGCAGAGCAGTGGATCGAGCGGGGCGCTGTCGTTCGAATCGACGAAGGTGTCGTCGTCGTCGTCGTCGTCGCACTCGTCGGCCAGCCCGTCGCCGTCGGAGTCGGGCCCGGTGTTCGGGCACAGGGAGAGATCCAGTCGGAAGTCGCCCGCACCGATCGTCGGGTCGACGTCGGCCACGAGAGAGAAGATCGCGATGCCGTAGGCCTTCGTCTCCGGCAGCAGCGCGCCCTGGATCAGCGAGTCGGTGCCCTCTCCCGAATCGTCGTCGGCCCCGTAGATCTCGATGGTGCGCGGCTCGAAGACGGCCACGGCGACGTCGAGGCTCTCGCTGAGGGCGTGGGCCTCGAGCCGGACGATCTGACCCGCGGCACCCAGGAACGTGATGAACTCGATGTCGCCTCCCTGGGCGATGGTGCCGGTATAGGAGCCGCCCTCGGAGATCGAGGGGAGCGGCAGCAGCGAGCTGACGCTCAACTGCGCGCTGCTCGGCTGCCCGTTGGGGTAGTCCTGGACGACGACGAGCCACACGTCGTCGTCGTTCACCGAGGGGTGGGTGGACCCCGTGACGCTGACCGTCTCGTTCGAGCCGTTGAGCCCGGGGAAGAAGTAGGTGCTGGGATCGTTGGGATCGAAGAGCGAGACCGGAGCCACCAGGAGATCGGCGTCGCCGGTGCCGGTCATCGTGAAGGTGACGCGGCGAGAGCCCGGGAACTCGGAGAAGAGGTAGACCCGGAACTCCTGGTCCAGGAGGCTCTCCGTGACGGGGCTTCCCTCTTCGAGGTAGCCCTGGAAGTCGAGCTGCTCTCGGGCGACGATGCCCCGCGCGTCGGCCAGCGTACGAATCGTCTCATTCGTCGCGCCGCCGTTCACCACCTGACCGCCCTGCAGCAGCGCCTCGCGGTAGGCCTGGGCGGGAAAGTCGTCGTCCGGGTCGAGGAAGGGAAGGCTCGCGATCACGATGTCGGCGGCGAGATCGTTGCCGAGGGCGTTGCGCAGGTCCCAGTCGAGACCGCCGTAGATCAGGCCCTCCACGTGCGGGTCGAGGTCGGTGTCGTCGGGCCACACCGCGCCGTTGTCCAGCGAGCGCAGGAACGGCTGGCCGGGGATCGTGGACTCTCCGATCTCCGGGTCGTCGTTCACGAAGGCGGCCAGGGTGTCCGCGAAGCCCTCGTTGAGGGCCGCGGCGGATTGCAGGGTGCTGGAGCCCGTCGGGTCCACCAGCTCGGCGAAGACGTGGTGGCCCATCTCGTGGATCGCGACGTCCACGTCGGTGCCGAGGTTGGCCGTGATGGTGCCGTCGCCGTTGCCGAAGCCGAAGATCGGGAAGAACGGGTCGTAGTAGGCGTTGTTGAACTGCTCGTCGCCGGGACCCCCTAAGAGATTGGTGAAGGCGAGCACGCGCTGGTCGAGAGGCGCCAGCCCGTGCGCCTCCGCGTAGCGCGCGGCGTCGGTGAGCCCCCGGTAGACGCTGGTCTGTACGAAGCGGGGATCGGTGGTGCCGAAATCGAAGACCCCGTCCGGCCGGTAGGCTTCGAGCTCGCGAACGTCGAAGACCTGGGTGACGCGCCCCTGCAGGAACCCGCCGCCGTCGAGATCGAAGAGCGGCAGCGCGACGGGGACGGGGGTGGTCACGGCGTTCTCGGGGTACAGGAGCCCGCTGCCGGTGGCGGTGCGGATCAGGTCGTCGGCGCTCAGGACGGCACCGTCGCGCGCATCGACCCGCACCAGCCAGGTGCCCAGCGGCTCCGCCATGGCGAGGGTCACCTGCCAGATCGGCAGCGTGCCTTGCGGGGTGGCGAGCCAGCCGCGCTCGCTCTCCGGAGGGGCGCGCTGGCCCCGGCCGGGAACCGCCGCGAGCGCCGCCTCGATCGCCTGTGCGGCGGACAGGGACGCACTGCCGGCCGCCAGCGGCGGAATTCCGAGCTTGCCGGTCTGCGCGAAGACCCGGTCGTCCCGCCGGTGTACCCGACCCGTCCGGTTGAAGACCGGAAGCCCGTCCTTGTAGAGCCGGTAGGTGTCGTGGACGACGTGTTCCCGGGATGATGCGAGGAGCCCCGGCGGCTCGATCCGCATCAGGTCGGCGGTTTGCAGCGCGCGCAGCACGCGGCCCGTCGACCGCGAACGGCGCTCGAAGGGCGCGCGCGGGTGCGACGCCGCCCGGGCCGCGGCCACCGCACGCGCGCGGATCGCTTCCGGGACGGGACGCAGGCCCGGCCGCGGCGCGCCCGGAGCCCGCGACGCGACGGCACCCCCACCCGCGGTGGTCGCGGTCGACCGGGACGCCGAAGCGTTCGCGCCCACCCCGGGCGGGGCGACCGATGCACGTCCGGGCGCGACGATCCCCGGCACCGATGCGGGCCCCGAGGTCCCCGGCGGCACGGCCTCGCCGGGCAGGAAGATCGAGAGGACAGCAGCTACGACGAACAGCCGTCCGGCCGTGTGCGGGTGCATGGGGCCAGTCTACGCCTGTGCGCGCTTCGTCGAACCCGCGAGTTCGAGCCGCCTCGAAATCGGCGGGTACGTCGTCGGATTCCGCTGAACAACCGGCGACTTCCCGGGCATTGTTCAACCACAGCCGAGCCCCTCGAGGAGCCCCGTCCACGAGGCTGCGTCTCGCGGCCCGGGCTCGACCCGCGCGCCCGTCCGCGTCCAGACCAGGTTCACCGGCAGGCCGTGTCCCGACACGCGGCGCCACACGTCTCCCGTCGCGTCCCGCAGCTGGCGCAGAGCCTGCGGATGCGGGCCCGGCAGATCCATCAGGAAGCCCCGGATCGCCTCCGGGTCCTCGGCGACGTTCACCGCCACGACCCGCACGGATGTCGGGCAGGTCCGGGCCGCGGCGTCGAGCACCGGCAGCTCACCCACGCACGACGGGCACCACGTGGCCCAGAAGTGCACCACGAGCGCCGCGTCGTTCGGCCCGAGGGCGAGCTCGACGGGGCTTCCGTCCAGGTCGGAGAGGGCCAGGGGTCCGGGCTCGGTGCCCGGGCCCGCCGCGGCCGCCATGGCCAGCACCAGGCTCGTTCCCGCGAGGAGCCCGGCAGCTCGGGCGAGAGTGGCTCTCGAGCAGCGCATGCTCAGAACGAGTAGGCCAGCCCGGCGGACCACACCACGCCTTCGGTCTGCTGCCCATTCAGCCAGCTCGAGGTGAGGGGCAGCTGCACCGATCCCCGGAGAACCGGCGCCCGCTCCGTCTCGAACCACGGGACCCGCACCCGGAGCGACGGCGTCGCGTACAGGATCGGCCCACCGCTGTCGTTCCAGCGCGCGCCCTCCGAGCGGTCCTTGGCCGCCCAGCGGAAGTTCAGCTCACCGCCCAGCGTGAAGCGTTCCAACGCCGGGACCGCGAGCGCGTGGCCCAGGGCCAGCTCGCTGCCCAGGTTGGCGAGCGCGACGTCACCGTACTGGTAGTGGAGCGAGCCCTTCTGGTTCATGCGGTAGAAGAGGCTCCCGTAGACAGCCCCCCAATCCAGGCGGTGAACACCCGCCAGCCCCAGGCCCACGTCCCACGAGCCCGTACCCACCTGCAGGTGCGGGTCCTTCTCGCCGTTCACCCGTTTCGTGCTCTCGCCCGTCGGCGTCTTGAGGAAGACGCGGCCTTCCACCCAGGTGTCCGGCAGGACGGGACGGTTGCGCCACAGCACGACACTCGCCGTGAAGGCCAGGTCGCCCACACCGGCATGGGTCGAGCGTACCCGCTCGTCCTCGTCGATCTCGGTCACCTCGTTGAACGAGTAGGGAAGATCGACCGTCACGGTCAGCCGATCGATCGGCGTCCAGGAAACGTAGAGATCCAGTCGCTCGGTCTGGCTCTTCTCCCGTCCGTCACCCCCGTCGTCCTCGCCGGGCAGCAGCCCGCTCTTCTTCGTGAGCCCACGCGATTCGAGGGCCACGCTCACGCTTCCCTTCTCCTGGGCGCTGGTGCCCTGGTTGCTGAACTGTGGGTCGCCCGCGAGGCAGATCGAGCAGGCCTGTCCGGGCCGGGCAAGCCCGGCGAGGACGATCAACAGTCCCATCGAAGCCAGGATCGATCCAGGCGATGAGAGGACGGACCTTTCGCCCCGTGTCCTGCGACGCGCACGTGAGGATCCATCAGTCGCCCGGGCTACGGGCGATCCATCCAGCGAGTCCAAGACGACTCCTCCGTCGTGAAGGTGCGCACGGGTAGACGGGCGCGCGCGTCGCGCGCGACCTCGGCCCATGCGTCATCCGTTGCAGCCATTGCCGCCCGAGCGGCTCGAGATCAGGCGGGTTGGGTCGGCAGCTGGATCAGACGGAGATGGGGACGTGGAACACCGGCACCGATGGTGCTTCGGGAAGCACGGCGGCCAGGCCCGGCACGACCCCTCGCGCATGCAACGCGAACAGGCCCGCCGCGCAGGGCGGCACGAAGGGGCTCGGCGACGCCCGCATGTGGGGCGCTCGGGAGTGCTGGCCGCACCCGCACGGACAGGGCGCGCCGACCACGGCGTCGACGTGCGTCTCGTGGACGGCGGTCGGCACGACTTCCGGACTCGTCGCGTGGTGAACGTGCTCGCCCGGGTGCGGGTGCTCGTGTGCGTGACCCGAGACGACGGCCGCGGCGAGGGCCTCTGGCAACGACGACGCCGTCGTCACGAGGGACGCCGGACAGGGGGTCAGCCGGAACGCCAACTGGGCGAGCACGAGGAACGCGGCGGCGAGGGAACGCTTGCTGCTCATGGCGCCTCGTCAGGGCGGCTCGATCGAAGCCCGCAGGGTACCCGCCCCCGCGCCCCTCAGGCGGTCTGCTGCCCCAGGACGTGGTGCGACGAGACCGTGATCTGCGCCGGCACCGTGCTCTCGACGAAGTCGGCGAGGACACTCACGAAGCGCGCGGGCTCCTCGCAGTGGGGGAAGTGGCCGACCCCTTCGAAGATCTCCAGGCGGCTCCCGGGGATCGCCTCGTGGGCCGCGTAGGCGTGCTCGACGGGGATGATCGGATCGGCGTCGCCCCACACGATGAGCGTGGGCATCTCGGCGGCGAGGTGCAGCCGGTCCGCCGCGCTCACCGCCTGGCCGCGGGTGTCGATCACGCTCCGCAGCGTCCGCAGGAAGGCGCGGCGGGTCTCGTCGTCGGCCAGCGAGCTGTAGCTGCGCCACAGCTCGGCGGTGGCCGGCGCAGGACGCAGGCCCACCCCCGACGCGGCTCGCGCAATGGCATCGATGGTTCCGCGGATCGGCGTCGCGCAGGCGAGCTGCAGGACCATCGAGCTGCCCGGAATCGACAGCGCCTTGAGGAGCGCGTTCACCTCGCTGCCCAGACCGCCGCTGCCCACCAGCACCAGCCGCTCGCAGCGCTCGGGATACTGATACGCGAGCTGCATGGCGATCCCGCCGCCGAGGGACTGACCGACGACCGTGGCGCGCTCGTGGCCGAGCGCCACCAGCAGGTCGCGCAGGGTGCTCGCGAAGGCGCCGAGCGAGCAGTCGCCCACGAGCTTGTCCGATTCTCCGTGCCCGGGCAGGTCGGGCGCCACCACCGTGAACCGCTGGGCGAGCGCCGGCATGACGTACTTCCAGGTGGTGGCGCTGCCCGCCATGCCGTGGATGAGCAGCACGACCGGCCCGCTGCCGGCGGTGCGATACGCCACCTCGTGCCCGTGGATCGTGATCTTCTGGAGCTGCATGGCCCGTCCCCCCGTTGCTTCGGCCTCGCGCCGGGCTCGCTTCGCGCGGGTCTCGCTTCCTTCTTCCCTTCTTGGCTTCTTCGGACGAGTCTCCCTGTTGCTTCGGGCGACTCTCCCCCTCTTCTTCGGGCGAGAGCATGCGCAATTGGAGGCACCATCGCTCCTGAGGCAAGCCCGCATCGGTGCGGGCTTCCCAAGGGGGACGCAGGAGGCCTGCTCCGAGGCCTGACGGCCGGTCACGGCCGCGCCGGCACGGGACGCCGCGCGCTAGCCTGAGCGGGAAGAGATCCTGGCGCCCGATTCCCGAACGCGTCTCCTCGGGCTGCCAGGTCCAGGTCTTCAGATCCATTCCCTCGGTCACGAACGAGATCCCGCTGTGAAGCGAGCCCGCCATCGGTCCTTCGTCCTCTCCCTGTGCGTCCTGCTGCTGACGTGGACCGCAGCCGAGGGGGGCGAGGCCCCCGACCCCGAAGGTCCCGGCCGCGCGCTGCGCCTGGGCTCGGACGTGTGGCCGCCGTTCACGGACCTTCCCGGACGCCGCCGCGTCGCCGTCGACCTGGTGCAGACGGCGCTCACCCGCGCCGGCATCGAAGCGTCGACCGCCATCGAAGACGACTTCGATCGGCTGCTGGGCGAGCTTCGTGCCGGAAAGCTCGACGGCAGTGTGGCCCTGTGGCGCACCCCCGAGCGCGAGAAGTTCCTGCTCTTCTCGAGCCCCTATCTCGAGAACCGCCTGGTGCTGCTCACCCGGAAGGGCAGCGACACGAGCGCGACGAGCCTCGCCCAGCTCGCGGGCAAACGCGTCGCGCTGGTGGAGGGCTATGCATACGGCGAAGCGATCGAAACGACGAAGGGGCCCGTCTTCGTCCGAGGCCGCAGCGACCAGGAGAACCTCGAGCACCTGTTGGCCGGCGACGTGGACTACCTGGTCGCGGACGAGGTGCTCATCCACGCCCTCTTCGAACGCTACGGCACGAGGGCCCGGGTGCTGCTCGACGTGGGGTCGGCGCCCATCGTCGAGCGCCCCCTGCACTTCGCCGTGCGCCGCGACCTGCCGGGCGCCGCGGCCATCATCGCCCGCTTCGACCAGGCGATTCGCGAAATGATCGCCGACGGCTCCTACAACCGGATCCTCGGCATGACCTGGATTCGCGCCGACGTGGACGGGGACGGCAAGAGCGAGCTCGTCTTGGGGGGCCAGCAGGCGGGGGTCGCCGCTCCCAACGAGAGCTACGACGTCTTCGGCCCGCGAACGGAGTCGGCAGAAGCCGGCGACGACCCGGGCTACGTCGTCGACGGCAAGATCTATCCGCACTGGAGCGACATCCCGTCGACCTACCGGGTTCCCATCGAGCGCAAGGGCGCGGGGCCGGAGCCTGGCATCACGCTCTTCCAGTTCTGATCATCGGCTGCGGCGCTCCTGCGAGAGACCCACTCCGGCGATCTTTCGACCCACAGCAGAGGAGACGCAATGGCGATCGTGTTGAAGGTTCTCGTCGGCGTGGTGGCCGCGCTGTTCACCATGCTGGCCGTTCGCTGGATGTTCGCACCCGCGGCCATCGCGGCCGAGCAGGCGATGGTGCTGGGGGGCCCGGTGGCGCTGAACACCGCCCGGGGCGACATCGGCGGTCTGTTCCTGGGCGGCGCGATCCTCTGCGTGCTGGGGCTGGTGCGCGGAGACGGGCGCTGGCTGCAGACCGTGGCCGTCGTGATCGGCTGCGTCGCGGCGGGGCGGGTCGTCGGCATGACGGTCGACGGCTTCGCACCCGAGAGTGTCACGGCGTTCGTGGTGGAGCTGGCGATCGTGGCCGTCCTGCTGCTGGCCGCGCGACGGCCGCTCGCGGCGGCGTGAGGCGCTGACCCTCTCCTGCGCTCTACCCGGCCTCCGGCCGCCCTTCCTCCTCTCCGACCGGCCTACCTCCGCTCCGGCCGCCCTACGCTCCTCTCTCCGGCCGCCCTACCTCCTCTCCGGCCGCCCTACCTCCTCTCCGGCCGCCCTACCTGCCGTTCTGGCGAGAGCGAGCCATCCGCCGCTCCACGCTGCGGCAGGCGGCGACGAGGGCGGGGACGAAGAGGTCGGCCCGGGCCACGCAGGCACCGTGGTCGCCGGGCACTTCGAATACCTCGGCGCCCGGGATCGAGGCGGCGAGCTTGCGCTGGCGTTCCGGCGGGACCAGCTCGTCCCGGGTGGTGACGACCACCGCCGCCGGCACGTCGAGCCGGCCGATCCAGTCGTGGGACGAGAAGCCCGTGAGCGCGTGGCTCGCCTGGATGACCGAAGCGGGATCGTGTCCCTCGAACTCGCGATGGATGCGCTCGCGGAGCTGTGGGTGCTCGATGCGCGCGAGCATCCGCTGCAGCATGCGGTCGTGGGCCGCCGACGGCGCGAGCCGGGCGACGCGAGCCGCCAGCGGCAGCGCGAAGCGCGCTGCGCGCGCGAGATTGCGGGGCACGAAGTGCCGCGCCGTCGCACACAGCACGAGCCCGGCCACCTGGTCCGGGTGGCGGCGCCACGTGAGCGACGCGATGGGGCCGCCCATCGAGTAGCCCGACGGCGATGAAGCGCGAGACGCCGCGCGCCCGCGCCACGGCCGCGGCGTCGTCGGCACACTGCTCGAGCGAGAAGCGACGCGTGCGAAGCCCGCGACCGTGCCCCCGGTGATCGAGACAGAGGACCCGGAAGTGCTGCGACAGCGGTCGGAAGCACGGCCCCCAGTTGAGGCGCCCCGTAGCGCCCAGCCCGTGCAGCAGCATCACCGTCGCGGCGCCCGGCGGCCCGGGAATGTCCCGCACCGTCGTCGTGCCGTGCCGCCCGAGCTGCACCTCGAAGTCGATCGCCGGAGCCGCCATCGCTCCAGAGGATGCCCGATCCCGTGCAGGCCGTCGCGCACCGCGGCGCCTGTCGACTTCCACCAGCATGCGCGCGATCATGTGCCCGTGGCAGCCCAGAATCCGACTCGATCCCGTCCCCCGAAATCGCGGCCCGTCCCGAGCTGGCACGGCGCCGATCCGGCGAGCCCCGCCTACCTCGAGGACCCCTATCCCGTCTACCGGAAGCTTCGGGAAGAGCATCCCGTCAGCCTGACCCCCGACGGCGTGTGGCGGCTCACGCGCTACGACGACTGTCTGCGCATGCTCCGCTCGACCGGCGCCGGCATGCGACGGACCGACGGCACCCTGCCCGGACAGAAGCCGGAGGAGGCCGCCCTCGAGCGCGGCCAGTTCATGCTGCTCACGGATCCGCCCAAGCACACCCGCCTGCGCAAGCTCGTCTCGAAGGCCTTCACGCCCCGGGCCATCGCGGCCTGGCGCCCGCGCATCGAGGCGGTGACGGACGAGCTGCTCGACCGGGTGGAGAAGAGCGGCGAGATGGACCTGATCGCCGACCTCGCCCTGCCCGTTCCGGCCACGCTCATCTGCGAGATGCTCGGGGTGCCCGTGGGGGATCGGGACACGTTCACGGAATGGACCGCCGACGCCACCCACGGCCTCGCCCTGCGCCGCGGCCACGCGCCGCCCGAGCTCGTCGCGCGGGTGGAGAAGGCGCGGAACGGGCTCGCCGGCTACTTCAACCAGCTGATCGCCGCACGGCGCGGTCAGCCCGGCGACGATCTCCTGGGAGCGCTCATCGCGGCCGAGGAGGAAGGCGACCGGCTGAGCAGCGAGGAGCTGCTGATCCAGTCGATCGGGCTCCTGATCGCGGGCTTCGAGACGACCATCGGGCTGATCGGCAACGGCCTCACCACCCTCATCCGCAACCCGGGCGAGCTCGCGCGGCTGCGCGCCGAGCCCGAGCTCATCGAGAGCGCCGTCGAGGAGTGCCTGCGCACCTCGGGTCCCATCACGTGGACCGTGCGCATCCTGCACGAGCCCGCGGAGTTCGGCGGCTTCGCGATCGACGCCGACGAAGAGGTGGCGATCGGTCTGGCCGCCGCCAACCGCGACCCGGAGCACTTCCAGGATCCCGAACGCTTCGACGTCGGCCGTTATGCCGCGGGCGCCGGCCGCCGGCGCACCTCTCCTTCGGAGGCGGCGCCCACCTCTGCCTGGGCGCGCACCTCGCCCGGCTGGAGTCGCAGATCGCCATCGGTCGGCTCGTGGCACGCTTCACCGACCTCGAGCTCGTGGAGCCGAAGACGACCTGGGGACGCTCCCTCTTCCGCGTGCCGGGACGGGTGCCCGTACGCTTCCGGCCCGTCCGCGCGCCGGCGTAGGCGCGGCTCCCTCCATGGACGCAGCGATGGGCATGGACGCAGCGATGGGCATGGACGCCGAGATGGGCACGAACTACATCGCCCTGGCGATCCCCGCCTTCTTCGCGCTCATCGCGCTCGAGCTGTGGGCCGCCCGCCGGCAGGGCCGCCGCTACTACCGGCTCAACGACTCGGTGAGCGACCTCAGCACCGGCGTGCTCCAGCAGCTCACCTCGCTGCTCGGGGCCGGGCTGCTGGTCGCGGGCTACCTGGCCCTCTACCACCACGTCCGCATCGCCGACCTGCCCACGGACAGCGCCCTCGGTGTGGATCGGGTGCTTCGTGGGCGTCGACCTCCTCTACTACTGGTTCCACCGGCTGAGCCACGAGATCAACTTCCTGTGGGCCGCCCACGTGGTCCATCACCAGAGCGAGGAGTACAACCTCACGGTGGCGCTCCGGCAGAGCAGCCTGCAGCCCTTCTTCTCCATGGTCTTCTACTGGCCGCTCGCCGTGATCGGGGTTCCGCCGGTCGTCTATCCTGGCGTGCGCCTCGTTCAACACGCTCTACCAGTTCTGGATCCACACGCGGGTGCTCGGGCGACTCGGGCCACTCGAGCACGTCCTGATGACCCCGTCCCACCACCGCGTCCACCACGGACGCAACCCCCGCTACATCGACCGCAACCACGGAGGCACCTTCATCGTCTGGGACAAGCTCTTCGGAACCTTCGAGCCCGAGGGCGAGGAGGTGGTCTACGGCATCACCAAGCCGCTCTCGAGCTGGAACCCGATCTGGGCCAACCTGCACTACTGGGTCGAGCTGTGGCAGTCGGCGCGCGCCACCCGGCGCTGGCGCGACAAGCTGTTGGTGTTCCTGAAGCCGCCCGGATGGTTTCCCGACGACCTGGGCGGCTTCCAGCCGGCCCCGCCCATTCCGGACGGCGCGGCGGGCGCAGACGCGCGCAAGTACGACCCACGGGTCGCGCGATCCACGGCGATCTACGCCAGCGTGCAGTTCGTGCAGATCCTCGGCCTGGCCGTCGCGTTCATCGCCTTCTCCGCGACTTGGCCCACCAGCGAGCTGGCGATCCTGGCCGGGGGCGCCACGTGGGGCATGGTGAGCCTGGGCGCGCTCTTCGACGGCGCCTCCTGGGCCGGGCGTGCGGAGTGGCTGCGGCTGCTGGCGACTCCGGCTGCGGCGCTCGCGCTCGTGCCGGGCACCCTCGGCGTGGTGCTCGCCCTCGGGCTCTCGGCCAACTGGATCCTCGCCTGGCGCCTGAACGTGCGCTGGAGCCCGGCCCCGAGCGTGCAGGCCCAGACGACCTGAGCGCGGGCGACGGCTTCGGGGACGCGGATCGGATCTCGAGATGCGGCCCCTTTGATGCGGCCCCTCTATTGGCGCGGGCCGTTCTCGATGCTCTCGATCCGACCGCCGCGCAGGGTGACGATCTGGAGCAGGGTGCCCTCGCCCTGCGAGTACACCCATTGCTCGATGGGGGCGTCGCTCACCACGGCCCGGGAGGCGGGACCGGGCGGGTCCTGCACGAGCCCCGTGGCGTCCCGCTCGACGGGCTCGCCGCACTTCTGGAGGACGGTGACCGTCGTGTCCCCGGGCCGCACGAGACCGCCCGCACAGCGCATCCCCTCGCCCACGAGCCGACCGCCGTCGAATCGCAGCAGCTGGTACCCCTCGACGCCGGCGGTCGTGTACGACCACTCCTCGACGTAGCTCACCCGCAGCTGCTGGCCGTCCTCGTACACGCGCTCCACGGCCACCACGTCGCGCGAGAGCGGCTGGCCGCAGGCCTCGACCATGCGCACCTTGGGATCGCCCACCTGGATCAGCTTGCCCTGGCAGCGCAGGGAGCCGGCGACGGCCTGCTGGGCGAGCAGCATCGTGGCAAGTGCCAGCAGGACGGCCGGTGCCCGGCCCTTCGCCTGGCCTTTCGCCTGGCTTTTCGCCTGGCCCTGCGGAAGCAGCGGAATCGCTCGTCGGGCTGCGGGCATGAGTCCCCTCCTCCGCAGGTCGATCGGCGCAACCCGGACGACACTTGAGAAGCGTCGCCGAACCGGCGCAAGGAGGGGCCGACTTCGGCGGGGATCGTCCCCCCGGCTACTGGCTCATGTGCCAGCCGCCATTCGGCGAGAGCACCTGTCCCGTCACGAACTTCGCCTCGTCGCTCGCCAGGTACACGGCCGCCCACGCGATGTCGTCGGGCTCACCGAAGCGACCGAGGGGCGTCTGCGCCTCCAGCAGGGGGCGGATGTCGCCCACGGGGTCGGTCATCGCCGTCTCGATCCAGCCCGGCGCGATCGCGTTGACCCGGATGCCCCGGCTCGCCACCTCGCGCGCCAGCGATCGCGTCAGCGCCAGGATGCCGCCCTTGGCCGCGCAGTAGTCGGGAAGCCCACCGCCCCCGGCCGTGCCCATGATGGACCCGAGGTTGATGATCGAGCCCGACATCTGCGGGCTCATGATCTTGAGCCCCTCCCGGCAGCAGAAGAAGGTGCCGTCGAGATGCACGCCGATCATCCGGTGCCACTCGGCGTCCGAGAGCTCGACGGTGCGATCCAGGTGCGTCTGGATGGGACCGCCCGCCGCCACCTCCGCCGCCTGGGCCAGGGACTTGGCGTTGAAGCGCGCCGTCGACTCGGCGTCCTGGGAGCCGATGCCCGCGTTGTTCACCAGGATGTCGAGACGCCCGAGCGTGCGCGCCACCTCCTCGAACATCGCCCGCACCGCGCCCGAATCCGAGACGTCGGCCGCGTAGGAGCTGCCGCCGACCTCCTCCGCGACGACCTTGGCGGTGCCCGGATCGAGATCGTTCACGACGACGCGAGCGCCTTCCTCGTAGAAGCGACGCGCCATGGCCGCGCCGAGCCCGGCGCCGCCGCCCGTGATGAGTGCGGTCTTGCCTTCCAGTCGCGCGTTCTTCGACCGTGCCATCGCTGTCGTCTCCTCGAGGGGTCTGCCGGACCGGCGTTGCCGACCGCACACCCGGTTGTGGGCCCTCGGGCCGCTGGGCGTCGCGCGGGACCGCCCGGCTCAGTAGTTCGTCATGCCGCCGTCCACCGTGTAGAGCGAGCCCGTCACGTAGCGGGCGTCGTCGCTGCACAGGAACGCGATCACGGCGGCCACCTCTTCGGGAGTGCCGTAGCGTCCGAGGGGGATGCGCGCCTCGAGAGCCGTCTTGACCGTGGCCTCTTCGCCCGGCTGCAGGCCGGTCTCCAGCGCGCGCATCATGCGCGTCTCGATGGGGGCGGGGCCCACCGCGTTGACCCGGATCTTCTCGGGCCCGTAGCCCACCGCGCCGGACTTCGTCAGCCCGATCACGGCGTGCTTGCTCGCCACGTAGGGACCGATGGCCGCGTCGCCGATCACCCCGGCCACCGACGCGAGATTCACGATCGCGCCGCCACCGCGCTTCCGCAGCGCCGGGATCACCGCCTTCATGCCGAGGAACACGCCCTTCACGTTCACGGCGATCACCTGGTCGAAGGCCGCCTCGGGCGCCTCGTCGAGGGGCGTGATGGGACCTTCGATCCCCGCGTTGTTGACGAGAAGGTCGATGCCCCCGAACCGCCGCTCGCCCTCGGCGACCACCCGCTGCCAGTCGGCCCAGGACGTGACGTCGTGGGCCAGGGTCAGCACCTCACCGCCCAGCTTCTCCACCACGGCCGCCGTCTCTTCGATCGGCGCGTCCTTGAGGTCGGTCGCGACGACCCGCGCCCCACCCTCCACCAGCGTCGCCACCGTGGCTCGACCGATTCCCCCGGCCGCGCCCGTGACGAGGGCGACCTTTCCCGCGAAGCGCTGACCCATGGTGGCTCTCCCGTTCCTCTTCTCGAAGGCTTGTCTGCTCGAAGGCTTGTCTGCTCGAAGGCTTGTCTGCTCGAAGGCTTGTTTGGAGCTCGGAGGCTCGACTAGCGAAGGCGCCCCGGCAGGGTAGCCCTCCCTTCACCCGCGGGACAGCCGCGCCTCTCCTCGTATTCCTCTCGTCGCATGCCTCTCCCTCGCACCTCTCGCCCACCTCGGACGTCGGGGCCCCACTCATCAGAAAACCATCACACGCTGCTCAAGCAGGCCGGGGTCCCGTCCTCGTAGCCTGTGACTCGAATCGCCGGCCGAGGCCGACACCAGACGAGACGAGGAGCCCAGCATGCGACGTCACCTCATCGCGCTGCTCAGCGAGGTCATCGGAGCCCTGGCGGCCGCTCCGACCGCCTGGGACGGGCTCGAGGCCGACGATGGCGGCCCCAGGCTCCCGAAATCCTCCGGCCAGACCCATCCCGCCCGGCCGTCGTCTTCCAGGCTCGCCCTCTGCCTCGTCGCGATCCTCGTCCTCGGGACCACGGGCTTGGTGTCGCCACCGCCGGCCCTCGCCTCCTGCGGCGACGTCAATGGGGACGGGGCCTTCGATGCGACCGACCTCGACGAGTATCTGGACTACCTCGCGGACCCGGTCGGTCACCGTCTCAGCCAGGCGGGTCTCGCTCAGTGCACCGTGGTGGGCCGGGCGCGGGCCTGCGACGTCCGCAACGCGGTGGTGATGCGACGCAACCTGGACGGCCTGGGGCCGCCGCTGGGTACGGGCTGTGAGGACGGCGACCAGGACGGCGTGGCAGACGCGCTGGACCTGTGTGCGCAGACGCCGCCGGGCGTCGCCCCCCTGGACACCGTGGCGGGGTGCTCGAGCGTCGACATGGTGCTTCGCCCCGAGAGCCTGACGGAGCCCGCCGACATGGGGCTCGCCGAAGGCGCCAGGCTGCTGTCGGCCCCGGAGCTCGCGGAGCACCCGTTGATCCAGGACCTGCGAAGCGCCATGCAGCTCGGCATGGCCGAGATGACCCGGGCGGCGGACGACATGCGCTCGGGCAACCTGTGCTCGGCCGCGAGCCTGTACCGCGGCATCCTCGACGAGATCATGCTGCGGCGCAGCATCGTCGACGACGAGTACACCCACCTGCGTCTCGACCTGGAGACCGAGGGCTCCGGCCCGTCCTCCGGCCACCCGGGCGACGGCCAGCTGGCGGTGGGCGCCTTCGACATCGCGCTGGTGGAGGTCGACCGCGGCATCTCGACGGCCGAGGTCGCCGCGGACGCGTTCGACGCGAGCTGCGGCGCAGTCCAGGGCTCGCTCTCCCTGAGCGGGCGCGTGCGGGACATCGACGACCAGCTGGGCGTGCTCGTCCTCGAAGACGGCACCGTCATCGCGCTGACCCCGGGCGCGATCCAGGAGCCCATCGGACCGAGCGGCCAGGTGGACGTGGTGGGCACGAGCCTCTCGGCTTCGGTGGGCGTCGACCTCGGCGTGGCCCTGGGCGTCAGCTGCCCGGACTGCGCGGACGCCGATCCGGGCCCGCTCGAGCCCGCCTGCCTGCACCTGCGCCTGGCTCCCGTGCAGGGCTTCGCGCCCTGGGACCTCTCCCCCGTGACCCACCACGCGCTCGCGCCCTACGAGGGAAGCTCGCCCGCCGGCAATCTCGAGCTGGAGCAGGGCATGCGGTTCATGGTCCTCCAGGGCTGGTGCGAGGGCTTCGACAGCCTGTACCACTTCCCGCGCTACAGCATGAAGATCACCATCGGCTCGAAGACCGTGGCCGAGGACCTGACGCCCGGGGACGGGCCCGTGGTCATCCCCTACGACGTCCCGCTCGACACCCCGCTGACCCTGACCGCCACCGTGCGCCGGCAGACCTGCCCGATCCTGGGAACCTGCGGCCCGTTCACCGCCTACGCCACGCCGCGCACCTATCCCGTCGAGGTCCACGCACGGGGGTCCCTGTGCTCGTCCATCCACGGCTACTCGGAGTTCGACCTCGAGGACAACGAGCCGGGCTACCGCTTCCAGTACGTGATCGGCACGACCACGGATCCCACCGCCGTCCACAGCGTCGACAATCCGTACTTCTTCGCCCAGACCTGCGAAGCGGCGTCGAGCTCGCCCGGCTGTGCCAACGGCACCCTCGTCACCACCCAGCAGGGCTACGGCTTCAAGATCTTCAACGACGACTTCTATCCGGTCCACGGCCCTTCGAGCTGGCTCCAGGCCGCCTACCTGAGCCGCAAGCACGGCGTCACCGTCGCCGCCGGCATGCGCTGGCCCACCCTCGCGGGCACCCGCAACGGCACCTACTGGTACAGCTGCAAGGTCGAACCCATCGTGCGCGACGTCGTGAACTTCTGTCCCAGCCCCGCCACCGAGAACAGCTACTACCGCTACCCCCTCTATCCGGGCGGCTCCGGCGATTCCTGGACGGTGAGCAACGGAAACGCCAACCAGAACCCCGGCCACGAGGGCCTCCAGTCCTTCGCCTGGGACATGGTGGCGCCCCTCGGCCATCGCATCCGGGCCGCGCGCGGTGGCCGCGTCACCATGCTGAAGGAGAGCTCCGACCCGTACACGAACACCGTGGACGGCCTCATCCAGAGCAACCTCTGCTACGACAAGCTCGAGACCTGCCACCTGAACGCGAGCCTCGGCGCGTGCACGTACAACAGCGACTGCGCCCCGGGCAATCTCTGCCGCTACTCGGTGTGCGTCACGCCCGCCGCCAAGACCAGCTGCCAGAACGACTACCCGTGCGACAACGGCAACTACCTGTACGTCCGCCACCAGGACGGCACCTACGCGACCTACTGGCACATGAACCAGAACGACGTGACGCCGGTCGTGGGCCAGATCCTGCACCGGTCCGACGAGGTGGGCGGCGTCGGCGACACGGGCAACTCCACCACCGAGCATCTCCACTTCCACGTGCAGACCACCGACGGCATCGATACGAGCGCGAGCATCCGCGTCCGCTTCCAGACCGCCCTGAGCCAGGCGCCCAACAACCTGTGCCAGATCCCGGGTCCCGGCGACCACCTGCCCTCCAGCAACGACCCGGCCGCCTTCTATTGAGGAGCCGGCCCTGCCTCCGACCGAGGAGAAAGCCATGTCCCGCCCGACGACCTCTGCTTCGACCTCGTGCTCCGTCGCGCTGCTCGTCCCTGCGCTGCTCGGAGCCCTCGTCCTGGCCGCAGGACGAGCCGACGCGCAGGCGGCGCTCTACCACAGTGCCGGCAACGACGGCGTCCCGCCCACCACGACCCCCGTGCTGCCGAGCCCGGGGCCCGAGTGGCTCCATCTCTACGCGGACACCGCGGGGAGCAACCCGACCACGTCCGGAACGGCCTGCGAGGACGGCGACGGAAACGAGATCTGCGGCTGGCACGTGACGGTGCAGGCCGGTCCCAACGCGGAGCTGCTCTCCTTCACGCCCGCACCCGGCGTCTACTACAACCTGTCCACCAGCCAGGTCGTCGACGAGCTCACCGCCACGGCCGTGAGCGTGGTCTCACCGCCGAGCGTCGCTCCGGTGTGGGTGGGCGACCTGCTGGTGCAGTCCACCGACCCGACGCTCCCCTCCCAGGTCGACGTCACCGGCGTGCACGTGGTCACCGCCGACCTCAGCGCACAGCCGGTCGCCGTCGCCACCCTGGCCATTCTTCCCGTGCCCGAGCCGGGCCAGCTCGCCGGCCTGCTGGCGGGATGTTCCCTGCTGTTCTGTCTGCGACCGCGAGCTCGCTAGCCGAGAGAGCCCGTTGGGCTCCCTTTGCGGCGCAACCCTGCTAGCCGAGAGAGCCCGTTGGGTGCCCTTTGCGGCGCAAGCCGACCCATCCTGGGTCGGCCTGCTAGGCGTGCTCGCGCCCGCCGCCCCGCCGCATCGCGCGATCGGCGGCGAGGGTGGCGAGCACGAGCGCGACGCCGATCCAGAGCGGATGGGGCGAGGCGGGGACGGGGACCGTGGTCGTTCCCGAGAGCACCAGGGTTCCGTCCACGGTCAGCCACGAGACCAGGAACGGAGGCGCGAGCGGAACGCCCTCCTGCACCGGGATCCGCAGCTCGACCGCCACGGCGCCGCCCGGCAGGGGCGTGGTGACGATCGTGGCGGGCTGGCTCAGGTCGATGGGCCAGGTCTCGGTGGCGAGCTCGCGCAGCACGGCGATGGGCTGGTCGAGCACGGTCCCCGTGGCGGTGAGGAGGCCGGCCTGGAGCCCGACGGTGAAATCGCTCGCGGCAAGCTCCGCGGTGTGATCGCCGACGGGCACCGCGGCCAGCCGCGAGCTCGCGAGATCCACCGCACCGTCGGTCAGCGTCACCTCCAGGTCTTCGAAGCTTCCCGACACGCCCCAGCCGAGATCGCCGATGGCCAGGCTCGCGGGCAGGATCTCGACGCTCTGGGCCACCAGGCCATAGACGGGGTCCTGGGTGAGGCCGAGGTGCAGGACGACGCTGCCGACGGGGGTGGCAGGCTGGGTGTCCTCCCCCATCGAGAGCAGGGTGGTCCGAACGCTCGTCGTGGCATCGACCCCGAGGATCGCGCTCACGTCCGCCCGGGCCGTGGACGCGAGGCTCGTCGCGAGCAGCCCCGCCAGGAGGAATGCCGGCGCCCTCACGACCGCCCCCCTCGCGACCGACTCCTTCGCGACCGGCCCCCTCGAGACCGGCAATGGAAGCGCCGCAGCACGAGCACCAGGAGCAGCGGCTCGATGCCCACCAGCCCGCAGGTGGTCCCGCCGACGGGCACGTAGGAGAAGAGGGGCATGTCCGCCTCGCCGCCCGAGCTCAGCGTGTGGTGTACCAGGTCTCCGTCCGCGGGGAGCTCCGCGCAGGTGCCGGGCGGCTCGGCCTCCCAGACGAAGCAGCAGATGTCGGTGACCGAGCCCATGGGCAGGCTGCCCGACGTCGGGGCCGTGCGCGCGACGTTGCCCGTCGTCGAGCAGGTGACGGACACGCCGCCCGAGATGTTGATCGACGAGTGCGACACCAGGTTCCACGGGCCGACGGCGCCCGCCACTTCCAGGTTGTGGTCCACGTAGAGGGGCGACGAAGTCGGACCGACGGCCTCGAGGAACACGCAGCTCTCCTGGGTGGCCGGTGTCGTGCTGGAGATGTTCGCGCTGCTCCAGGGGCGGATCTTGACCCCGCCGATGGTCACCGGGAGTGCCCCGAGATCACCCTGGGGACAGGGCGTGGTCGCCGAGAGCGCGACGCCCGGGACGAAGAGCAGGATCGACGAGAGGCAGACGAACGCGAGCACGTGTCGGCTACGCATGAGAGGGTTCCTCTTCGCCATCCTGAAGGACATCTTACACGGCGCCGAGGACGCTCAGCTGGATTTCTTGCGCCGACGCCGGGGCGCGGGCAGCGCGCCGCGGAGGGCCTCCGCGGCCGCCAGCGGTCCGGCGAGGCTTCCGGCCGAAGCCAGCCGGACCGCCTCGTCCAGGTCTTCCCGGGCGTCTCCGGGCCGGGTCTTCGCCCGGGCGCGTCCCCGCTCGCATAACGTGGCCACGGTCCAGGTCCGGGCGCCCATGCGCCGCTCGACCTCGAGCGCCTCGGCGAAGAAGCGCTCGGCCTCCTCGCTCTCGCCCAGCAGGGCCGCCAACGCGCCCAGGGGCCGGGAGGCGCACCCGGCGGTGACGGCGTTGGGAGCGGTCAGGTAGCGGCCGGCGAGGGGCGCGAGCTTCGCGCGGAGCGGGCGGGCGCGATCCGCGTCCCCGAGCTGCACGCAGACCTCGGCCAGCAGGGCGAGGTTCAGGGCGTAGTTCGGCCGGTCCGGTCGAATCTCCGCGAAGTCCCCCTCGGCCAGCCGCTCGAAGGTCTCGCGCGCGGCCACCGGGTCTCCCGCCTCGAGCTGGATCGCCGCGAGCCCGCACCGGAAGGACGCCATCATGGGGTAGCGGTCTGCCGCCTCCCGCGCGCCGGCCTCCAGCTCGCCGACCCGCCCCTGCAGTCGGCGGAGCGCGGTGAGCTGGGCGGCCAGCACCACGGCCGCATGCTCGCGATCCACCTCCTGGCCGGCGGCGGTGGCCTGCTGCACGAGGGACTCGGCGTCCGGATCGCCGCGCCAGAGCGCACGCATGGCCTTGGCGCGCGCCGCGAAGGCCCGATAGAACGGGTGCCGGAGATCCTCGCCCAGGCGTTCCAGCAGCGCGAGATCGCGGTCGATGCCGCCGGCGTCGACCAGCTCGATGCGGTGCTGGAGGCGCAGGGTGAGCGCGTCGGCCTCGAAGACGCGGGATCCGCTCTGCCGGGCACGGGTCAGCAGCTCGTCGTAGGTCGCCTGCCGGTCTTCGTCGGCGCCTCCGTGCTCGAGCACCGAGCCGCGGGCACCGAGCACGTCGAGGAGCGTCTCGTCGCCGCGCGGGTCGGGGTCCTGGCTCGCGTCGCGGCCGAGGCGCCTGGCCATCTCCACGGCCTCGCACGTGAGCTCGTCCTGGCGGTCGCTCTCGTCGGTCCAGGTCACCTGACGGGCCAGCCAGGAGAGCAGCCGAGCGCGGCGCGGGCTGTCCCCACCGCCGAGACCGTCGAGGGCCTCGCGCAGCAGTCCGACGGTCTCCTGGTGGGAGTGGGCCGTGAAGACGTTCGCGAGGGCGAGGGACATGGCCGCGTCCGCCAGCGCCGCCGCGTCGCGGCTGCGACGTGCCGAGTCGACCAGGGCCCACCACGTTCGCGCGGCATCCTCCCGTCGTCCCGCGTGGAACTGCGCGTCGGCGAGCAGCAGCAGCACCCGGTTGCGCGCCGCCGGCGGCAGCGCGCCGGTCTCGTCGGCGATGCGCAGGGCGAGCCGGGCGTTGCGGACGGCCTGCTCGAACGCCAGCAGGCGAAGATCCATCTCCGCGGCGCGCAGCGCGTAATCGAAGGGCCGCTTCGGGTCGCCCAGGGGCAGCGCCGCGGCGAAGTGCGCCGCCAGCTCCGGCAGCACCCGTTCGGCGTGGGCGGCGTTCAGCGCCGCCAGCGCCTCTCCCACCCGGAGGTGGAGCCCGGCCCGCTCGCGGCTCGAGAGATCCGCCTCCAGCACCTCCTGCACGAGCGCGTGCGCGAAGCGCAGGCGTCCCGCGCCGCCCGGCACCGCGTCGAGGATGCCCGCCCGCTCGGCCGGCTCGATCGCCGCCAACAGCGCCTCGGGCTCCTGCTCGCAGGCCCGGGACAGCAGCAGGACGGGGAACTCACGGCCGATCAGGGCGGCCGTCGCGAGCGCGCGACGGCCCTCCTCCGGCAGCTCGCGGAGCCGCTGGCGGATCAGCTGCTGCACGCCGACCGGGATCTCCTCCATCGCTTCCCTGCCCGCCGGGCCGCCGGCCGCGAGCCAACGCACCAGCTCCCGCGCGAACAGGGGATTACCCTCGCTGCGATCGCAGACCGCCTCGAGCAGCGCCGGCGAAGGAGGCTCGCCCGCCCAGGCCTCGATGAGCCAGGCCATGTCCTCGCGCTCGAGCCCCGTGAGGGTGAGGCTGTCGAAGCCCTGGGCCGCGCGCGCCAGCGCCGCCAGGGCGCGCTGCAGCTCGGGCGCCTCGGCGAGCTCGGCGCTTCGGCTGGTCGCAACGAGCAGCAACCGGGCGCCACCGAGCTCGCGCGACAGGAACTCCAGCAGCAGCAGCGAGCCCTCGTCGGCCCAGTGCAGGTCGTCGAGCACCAGCACCAACGGCTGCTGGCGCGAGGCGCGGACGAGGAAGCGGTCCATGGCGTCGAAGAACGCGAAGCGCGCCTGCTCCGGCTCGAGCGTCGAGGCCCGGGATGCGAGGGAGAGCCGCTCGGCGATGTCCGGCGCGACGGTGGCTACGTCGGCCGCACCGCGGCCCAGGAGCCCGGCCAGCGTCGCCGGATCGGTGGCCGACGCGTAGCCGCGCAGGATCTGCAGCCACGGCCAGAACGCCGGCTGGTGGCCGCCCTCGCTGGCGCGGCCGAAGAGGACCAGGGCCCCCGCCGTGCTCGCCTCGGCGGCGAGCTCCTCCGCCAGGCGCGTCTTCCCGATCCCCGGGTCGCCGATCAGCACGAAGAAGCTCGGCTGGCCGCCCAGGGCGCGAGCGAGGGCCGCACGGCCCCGCTCCATCTCGCGCTCCCGGCCCACCAGCGGATCGCGCGGCTCCGGAAGCTCCGCCGACACGGCGGAGTCACTGTCGGTCCGCACCGGGACGCCGATCTTGAAGCCCCGGCCCCGCACCGTACGCAGCACGCCGTCGGTGCGGGCGCCCTCGCCGAGGGCGATGCGTGCCGCGCGCACCGCCTGGGAGAGGGACGCCTCGCTCACGATGGCGTCCGGCCAGAGCTCGTCCATGATCTCGTCGCGGGACGGCGCGGCCGGGTAGCGCCGCAGCAGATGGACGAGGAGCTTGAGCGGCAGCGGCGCGATCGCAACCGGCTCCCCGGACCTGCGAAGGGCGAAGCCCTCCTCGTCCACCTCGAAGTCCGCGAAGTGGAAGCGCATGGCTCGATCGTAGCGTCCCGAAGGGTCCGCCGGTGCGCAGGGGCAGACCGGCAGCAGCCCGGCCGCCAGGAAGACGGCCAGCAGGATGCTAGTCCGGAAGCGCCCGGGGGAAGGCTCCGGGGGCGCCCGGGGCGGGAGCGTCGGCGTCGGCAACGCGGTCACGAAGGCGGCGCGCAGGGTCATGGAGCCGAGCCTAGAGAGCCCCGCCCTCCCCGACTTGAGGACCACCTGATGATTGCATGAAGGCGGCGAGCCGCCGCCCGCGGAGCCCTGGCGACGGCGACTTCATGATGAGGCGCGTGAGCGAAGGAACGCCAGGTACTTGAGGAGCTCTTCCTCCTCTTCCGCGGTCAGATCGTCGATCGCGAACGCCGCCAGCCTCTTCCGGGGCCGGTCTCCGTCCTGGGCCGGCGGCAGGTATCCGGCCCTCTCCATCAACGCCTCGTAGGGAACGCCGTAGACCTCCGCCAGGCTGTGCAGCACGTTGGGCGACGGCTTCTTGATCTTCCCGTTCTCGAGCTGGCTCAGGTAGGCGTTCGAAACGGCCTTGCCCGTCGCCTCTTCCACCTGCCGAAGCGAGAGGCCCTTGGCCATGCGCAAGTCGGCCAGCACGGCGCCGAGGTCGCTGGGCCGCGCGACGGAGGCCGGCCGCTTGCGTCGGGCTCGGGGGGCGCCATCTCGCATGCCCGGAGTATCGACCAGTTTGCTTGATATATCAAGCACACCACGCGGACTGCTTGATATACTTAAAAAGTTTGATATACTTTGCGACATCGACAGAAAGGTTCGCCCGAGGGCGAGCCGTCGAGAATCGAGGCAGCGTGCAGAATCGAACAGCGAGAACAGCGACGAGCGAACCCCGGGAGCTCGAGACGGAGTCTCCCGTCGTGCGAACGCTCGACATGAGCGGCTCCTATCCGCTGAGTGACCAGGCGATCGACGAGGCCATGACCCGGACGTCCCCAGGCAACTACGCGCTCGGGTACATGGACGGCGACACGTTCATCGTGTTCTACGTGGGACGCTCGGACTCCGACGTGCGACGACGGCTGCACGAGTGGGTGGACATGCCGAGCCGGTACGACCGATACGCCCCTCCCGGCAGGGCGGCCTGGGACACTTGCCGTGGCCGCCTCATGCCGCTGGACAGGCCCGTGCTCGGTCACGTGGCGAGCGCCGAAAGCAGCTATACGCGCTTCGCGTACAGCTACGCGCCCTCCGCGGAGGCGGCGTTCGAGAAGGAATCCCGCAACTACGACGCCTTCGGCGGAAGCCGCGGGCTCGACAACGAAGCGGCCCCGTCGCGGGCCGCGCCCGCACTCGTGGCGAACTAGCATGTGGAAGCATCTGCGCCAGCAACTGGCACGCTACCGGCGGTGGCTCCTGATGGCTCCCGTGGAGCAGCGCGCGGTGACGAACCGCGCACGCTTCTGGGCCGAGGTGCGGGAGGGACAGCGTGAAGCAGAAGCCCGTTCGCGCCCCTGAGCCGACGCGCCCGCGAGAACCTTGCTCGTCGACGTCGTCGGACCGCGGCGCGAGCATCGAAGTGCAAGAGAGACGGAGAACCCCAGCCATGAACGCCACCCTGCTACGCCGGACCTGCTCCCTTTCGTTGCTGATCCTGTCGTTGACCCTGGCCTCCTGGCCGGGCGTTGCAGCGGCTCGGGACGAGTCTTCGGAGGCCGTGCCTCAGAACTCCCACCCGAGAAGCTGGGGCAACGACTGGGAATGCGATCAGGGCTACAAGAGAGCCGGCCCGTCCTGCCGGGCCGTAGTGGCCCCACCGAACGCTCATCTGGACTCGTTCGGGTCCGGTTGGGAATGCAACCGCGGCTACCGGAAGACCGATGAGACGTGCGCCAGGGTTGCGGTGCCTCCCCACGCCTTCCTGGGCCCCAGTGGAAGCGGATGGTCGTGCGATCGAGGCTATCGAAAGATCGGCCAGTCGTGTAAGACCATTGCGGTGCCCGAGAATGCCTACCTCACCTCGTCCGGCGACCGCTGGGAATGCGAACGCGGCTTCCGCGTGAGTGGCGACTCGTGCGCGCGCCTCGAGCTTCCGCGGGAAGCATTCCTCGCACGTTCGGGCAACGATTGGGAATGCAACCGCGGCTACCACCGGCGTGACCGGTCGTGCGTCGCGGTCGAGGTGCCCGCGAACGGCTTCCTCGAGGCATCGGGAAGCAACTGGTCCTGCGAACGTGGCTTCCAGAAGCGGAACGGAGCGTGTCAGACCCTCCAGGTGCCCGCCAAGGCCCACCTCGCCTACTCGGGAAACGACTGGAGCTGCGACGCCGGCTACCGGCAGCGCGGAGAGACCTGCGCCAGGGAGACGCGGTAGATCCGATTGGTCGCAGGTTCGGAGCCGCGCTCGACGCGAGCTCGCTCGACCGCGAGGTCCGGAAGCTGGAAGCGAACCGGCCCGCCCCGCCGGCCGCGACGGAAGAGCCGGCTTCCCGCCCCTGACGAGTCCTCGTTCGGATCCGGGTCGCTCCTACGCCAGGGCGTCCAGCGCGTCGAGATACTCGTCGAGCAGGTCGTGCCAGTCTTCGATCCCCACCGAGATGCGGACGAGCCCCGGCACGATGCCGGCCGCCGCGAGCTCCCGTCGGGTCATCTCCGAGTGGGTCGTCGTCGCCGGATGGCAGGCCAGCGACTCCACGCCGCCCAGGCTCACGGCGTTGCGGGTGATGGAGAGCCGGCGCAGGAACTCGAACGCAGTGCTCCTTCCGCCCGCGAGCTCGAGCGCGAAGATGCCGCCGGGGCCTTCGCACTGCGCGGCGTGGATGCGACGCTGCTCGGGATCGGAGAACGACGCCGGGTAGTGGATGCGCGCGACCATCTCGTGCTTCTCCAGCTCGGCGACGATGCTGCTCGCGTTCTTCGACTGCCGGCTCATGCGCAGCGAGACGGTCGCGAGCCGGCTGTCGAGCAGCCAGCACTCGTCGGGCTGCAGGATGTTGCCCAGGATCGCGCGCGTTCCCGAGAGCCGCGCGATCAGCTCCGGGTCCGCCCCGATGGCGACGCCCCCCAGCATGTCGCTGAAGCCCGCCAGGTACTTGGTCGCCGAGTAGAGACACAGGTCGGCCCCGAGCGCGAGTGGGTGCTGGAAGACCGGTCCCATGAACGTGTTGTCCACCGCCACCACCGGTCGCGGCTCCCGGCGATCGGCCGCCTCCACGGCCGCGACGATGTCGGTCATGCGCAGGGTCGGGTTGGCGGGCGTCTCGATGAAGACCAGCGCCAGGTCGGGTGCGTCCGCGATGGCCCGGGCGAGGGCCGCCGAATCGCCCGCTGGAACCGGCACGGGTACGACCCCGTAGGGCTCGAGCAGCTCGTGCAGCAGGTGATGTGTACCGCCGTAGAGGGGAACCGTGAAGACGATCGACGCGCTGGGCCGGCACAGCGTCAGGAACAACGTCGAGATCGCGGCCATGCCGGAGTTGAAGACCACGGCGCCGCTGGCACCGGGCTCGAGCGGCACGATCTGGTCCTCGAGGATCTGGGCGTTGGGATGGGAGAGGCGCGAGTAGATGAGCTCGGTGTCCTCCCCCGCGGCCGGGGAGTCCTTCCCGAGCGCGACCGCAAAGGCGCGCTCCGCCGCCTCGGGGCACGAGAAGACATAGGTGGACGAGCGGAAGACCGCGGGACGCGCCGAGCCCACCGACAGCCGCGGGTCGAAGCCCCGCGTCAGCACCTGGGTATCCGCGCTCGCAGCCCGCGAAGCACCGCGGGACGCGCGATCGGGACGCCTGCGTTCGTGGGCCAACGCGCTCCTCCCCCGGGCTGCTCGCGGCCGATCCCGGCCGCTTGCCGTCGCATCGGCCGTTCGGCCGCGGGGGTGAAGGGCTGCCCCTTCTGGGCTCGTTCAGGCCGAGCCCGCCTCCGCGCGTCGCCGACGGACGCGCCGCTGGTAGAGGATCCCCACGACCACGAGCATCGCGCCGTGGGCCAGCAGCGGCGCTGGCTCGGGGGTGAACGTGATGCTGAGCACGCCCGTGATGGGGCTGATGTCGGAGAAGACTCCCTCCCGGCGCGTGGTGATGTAGGCCGGCACGACCAGGGTCACCATCCCCTCGCCGCCAGACGTCCGCAGGTCCGCGCCGGTGTTCGTCCGCTGGGAGAACGTTCCGGACGAGCTGAACCCCGTCTGCTGGAAGACTCCGGTCTGCCACGGCGCCCCGGTGAGCGTGGCGGTCAGCGAGGTGGAGCCGTTCGAGCCCGTGACCGTGGCCGTTCCGCCCACGCCCAGCGGCGAGATGCCGAGGCTGAGCGCCGGGAAGCCCAGGAACGGCTGCAGGTGCAGCACGGCCTGGCCGTTCAGGCTCATGGTGCCGCCGGGCGTGGCGGGCCCGCCGAAGGTGCCCTCCCCGTTGGTCATCTGGAACTCGACGCTCGCGATCGCCTCGGAGGTCGTCTGCGGCGGGACCAGCGTGCGCGTCGTCGTCAGGATCCCGGCCGGGAACGTGAAGCTCCCGTCCGGGCTCACGTCGATCTGCCCGTTCGCCTCGATGGTGAAGGGCGTGATCGAGCCGATGCCCAGCTCGAGGCTGGCCGTGTAGTCGAAGAGCTTGGCGTACGCGGGAGCCGCCGCAGCGAGGCCCAGAGCCACCACGCACGAGGCGGCAAGCACCCGACCTGCAATCCGGACCGACCCGCCTGCCTCTCGTGTACCCCGCCTCCCCTCTCGCGTCCCTCGCTTCCCCTGCCTCTCCTGTGTGCCCCGTGACATCCCAGCTCCCCGGCGCCTGGCGCCTGGCGCCTGCACTCTGCTCGTTCCTCTGGCTGAATGGAAAGCAAATTCGGGACCAACGCTCTCGTGTGCGGGCATGCGCTGGATGCGGGCGGCTCGTGGGTCCGACCGCCCCTCCGTGCCCGGGAAGCTGGGTCGGATCGCGTCACGTCGCGCTTCCGGCCGCTCAGGGCAGGAAGAAGCGCCAGGCCGCCCCCGCGGAGACGGAGAAGTCGGGTGCCGCCTCGTTCAGGCCGGCGCTCGCCGAGACGTCGAGCTGCAGATCGTCGCCGACCTGCCAGCTGACACCGCCGTCGATGGCGTGCTGGTCGGCCACGCCATCATCGCTGAGGGTGGCGTAGTACTCGACGAAGACGTTGGCGCGCGCGCCGAGGGAAGCGCCCAGGGAGAGGGCTGGCGCCACCTGGAAGGCACGGCCCGAGTCGTGCACGCCCTGACTCACCGACGCGAGCCCGAGATTGCCGTCGAGCACCAAGCGATCGCCTAGCGCCCACTCCAGCAGCAGGAGCCCGCTCGGGTCGACACCGTCGCTGGTCACCGCCCGGCTGCCGGTCGGAAGGCTCAGGTCGAGCTCGAAGGCGGTCGCGGGGCGCAGACCCCGTTGGTCGAGCAGGGCCGCGCGGCCTCCGACCACGAGATCGCTACCGCTCGAGCGGTCGTGTCCGCCGCTGCGCTCGTCGAGCACGTAGCCGCCCGCCGAGACGCGAAGCTCGAGGGAGTACGGCAGACCCACCCGCAGCAGGCCCTGGGGCACCGTGACGGTGTTCACGTTCGGCCGCCCCTGCGTCTCGCGCTGGAACGAGAGCCCGCCCTCGAGCTGGACCCCGCCGGTCGCGACGACGTCTGGCGGGTTGGCGACCCCCGGGCGGTCCGCGGAGAGCGGGGTCGCGGACGGCGGATCGGCAGCCGCCCCGGCCGCGACGACGAGCGTGGCGAGGAGGGGTGCGATCCTGTGCATCGCGACCAGCGTACCGGAGTCTCCCCGGTCGCCGCGAAGGACGGCCTCGGCTTGGAGTCCCCCGGGCATCGGCTATTCCTCTGTCCATTCGGAGGGCTCGATTCGAACCGATCGTGAAGACTCGACCTCCAACACACACCGCCCGGAGCGAGGACCCAAGCCATGCGTCTCCATCTCTTCGTCGCCGCAGGTGCCGTCGCCGCGAGCGCCGCCGTTCCCCTGGTCGCCACGGCCGGAGGGGGGCACTGCGGGGGAGATTCCGTCGTCCAGCACATCTTCGACATGGCCGACCAGGACCGGGACGGCGCCCTCAGCCGGGACGAGTACGTGGAGGCCGGGCTGGAGCGATACGGGGTCTCCTTCGAGGAGACGGACGCCAACGCGGACGGCGTGACGTCCATGGCGGAGTACCTCGAGCTCTACCAGCGGCATCACCCGGCGGACGATCCCTCGAACGAGGGCCCACCGAACGACGACGACACCGTCTGAACGAGCCTCTCGACGTGGAGCGCGCCAGGAGAGCGACCCGAGACGAAGTCCTGGGTCGCGGCTCCGCCGCGAAGGGAGCCCAACGGGCTCCCTTCGCAAGCCGTCGAGAGACCGCGGCCCGACTGGTCGGCGCATGCGTCGCGCTGGCAGTCATGGCCGCGGCGTGGATCGCGATCCGATGGCCCGCACCCGGTATCGCGATTGCCCTCGGCGCGGGCGCCTACCTGCTTGCGCGCGGGGCGCGGGAAGAGCAGCGGTAGGGTTTCGGAGCTCGCCCTCCCAGGAGCACGACCCAAGACGAAGTCTTGGGCGCGCTCCTGGGTCGGCCTGCTAGGCGGAAGCGGCCACCGGCTGGGAGGACGGCGACTCGCTCTTCGGAACCGACGTCGTCGGCTTCCGGGAGGGCGAGGACTTCTTCTCGTCCATCTTGTCGTCGCTCTTTGCGGCGTCCATCTTCGGATCCGTCTTCGCGGCCGTCACGGGCTCTGCGTCCGAGCCGATCACGATCCGGCCCTGCAGCTTCGCGCCCTCTTCGATCACGATGCCGGGCGTGGTGAGGTCGCCCTTCACCGCGGCCGTGCGCGCCAGGGTGATCTTGCGCCGAGCGATGATGTCGCCCTCGACGATGCCCGAGATCTGCACCTCGTCGGCCGTGATGCTGGCGAGAACCCGGGCCCCCTCGCCCACCAGGACCGTCTTGTCGCACTCGATCTCACCCCTGATCTGTCCGTCGATGCGCAGGGTCTCCTTGCACCGCAGCCGGCCCTCGAGCTCCGTCGACGCATCCACACTGGTCGAAGGCGCCACCGTGCGCGGCGCAGGCGAGGCGGCCAGCGTGGGCCGGGGGGGCTCCACCTTCGGTGCACTCGCGTTCGCCGTCGTCGTCTCGATCCCTCGCTCGCCCCTCGCCATGAAGTCCTTGAGCGCCATCCTGCCCTCCTTCGGTCGCCCGTCCGATTCGTCCAGTCGCCTGCGCGAACTCGGCTCGTCGCCCTGGTCGTCGTTTGGAATGGACGCGCACTCCCTGTGACACGCGCCCCTGGGCATCTTGTCGGCGAGACGAACGGAGACCTGGTGACAGTAATCACGACGGCACGCGAGCCGGGTCCGGAGCCCGGGACGGAGCGCATGCAATCCACCCCGCCGCGTCGTCGATCGTGGGTTCCCACCCCCGATCGACGGTCGGCAGTACCCATTCCAGCATCTCGAGACGTGCGGCTCGACGTACCCAAGGCCCCTCGACGGGGGTCAAGGCAAGCCCCGGTTCGCCCGATGCACGACGACGCGCGGGCGAGGCGGTCCACGGGATCCGGCCCGACGAGCCGGGCCAGGAGGGTCGAGCCCCGGGCCGACGAAATTCCGCGGATCGCGGTCTACCCGCAGTAGCTGCTCAGAGGGTGCGGATGTCCATGTTGCAGAGTTTGCGCCATTCCTTCGTGTCCCGGCTTCGGCTCGGCCTGGCCATCCTCGTGGCCACCACGCTGCTGGGGCTTCTGGCGATCCTGGGCACCGAGCACCGGGTGGCCTCGGCGCTCGATCGCTCCCAGGAGGCCCTCTCGACCCTCGACGGCTTCCGGGAGGTCCAGATCCAGCTCGCGGCCGCTCGGACCGCCGGACAGGAGTTCCTGCTCGAGGATCTGCGCACGCCGACCTTCTTCCAGACGGGCGACTCGCCGGCGCTCGAGCGGCATCGGGCCAGCTGGGCCGAGCTCGACCGGCTCCTCGGCCGGCTCGAGCGCTCTCTCGAAGAGCCCGCGGCGCCTGCGGGCGCCGGCTCGGACCTCGGCCTCGAAGCCATCCGACAGGCGTCGGAGCGCTACGGCAAGGCCTTCGAGGAGCTGGTCTCGCTGTATCGCGAGCGCGGCTCGCTCTACAGCGGACAGCTCGGCACGATGCGCCGGACGAGCTTCGAGCTCCAGGACCTGCTCGCGGGTCTCCCCGAGCGCCGGCGCGCGCCGCTGCGGGCCGAGCTGCTGGAGCTCGTGCGCGACCAGGGCGACTACCTGCGCGACCTCGACAACCGCCCCCGGTTCCTGGTCGGCGAGCGCCTCGAGATCCTGCGGGAAGAGATGGGCAAGCTCGCGGCCGGGAACGAGAAGACGGCGGCCGAGCTTCGCACCCGCATCGCCGACTACGAGACGGCCTGGTCGCGGCTGCTCGAGCTCGACGATCGCATCGGCCGATCCTCGGGAGACGGGCTTCGCGGCACCCTGGCCCGCGAGCAGGAGACCATCGTCCCCCTCATCCTGACCGCGGTGGAAGCGTCGCGGGCCCGCTTCGAGGAGGCCGCCGCCACGGTGCGCGACGCCCAGCGGACGGCGCGGCTCGCGAGCTCCGGCGCGGTGCTTCTCGCGGTGGTCATCGCCCTGTTCCTCGCCGTCTCCCTCGGCGCGCAGGTGCGCGACTCGCTGGCGCGGCTGCTCGAGGCGGTCGAGGCCTACGCGCGCGGCGAACGATCGGCGCGCGTCGGAATGCCGGCCCGCCGCGACGAGTTCGCGGTGCTCGGCGAATCCTTCGACCGCATGGCCGAGACCCTGGCCGAGACGACCGACGAGCTCGAGGAGATCAACGCGAGCCTCGAGCTGGCCATCAAGGGAGACACCAGCGGCCTGCTGGAGCGGATCAAGACCCTGGTCCGCGAGCGGAAGGAGCTCGCCAGCTGACCGGACCCGGGTCGCGCTCCTGACCTAGTGCTCGAACACCGCGGTGCGTGCGCCCAGCTTCACCCGGTGGGCCGCGCAGCCGCCCCCGCGCGCCGCCGCGATCTGGTTCAGCTTGCGGCAGGTGGCGTCCACCTGGCTCCGGTCGCTGCCCAGGCTCTTCGTGACGTAGCACCGCCAGTCCCCGCCCTTGCGCAGGATCCGCGATTGGATGCCGTCGTTCGCGAGGGTCTGCGCCGTGAGCTCGGCCGCCCACTTGGAAGGCAGCTGCAGCTCGAACACCACCACCAGGTCCTGGCGACGGCGACCGACGCCCTTCCAGCGAACGAGGACCCACACGAGCCCCAGGCCCACCAGGCCGCCGGCGATGAGGAGGATCGCAGGGTCGATCGCGGAGTCCATGCAGAGGCCCATCGGCGGATCGTGCCGGCGGATTGATGGCGCGCCGCCGTGCCCGGCCCACGGGAGCCGGCGAGGCGCGCTCCCCCGCAGGCGGCGCCTCGACACTCGGTCGAATGGCCGATCGGGCACCGGAGCCCCGCTCCGCTTGACGGTCCGGCCGCGGGCAGAGTATTCCTACAGCGTGGTGAATCCGAGTCTGAAAGGTGTCGAGCAGCGCTCCGGCCGGGGGGCTCTTCTCGGCTTCTGCTGCGTCCTGGCCTTCGGGCTGTCCCAGCTCGCGGGCGGCTGCGACGACGACTACGACGACGACAAGATCAACCTCTACGCGGTGGAGTACGCGGACGGCGCCTTCGTCACCGTCGGCGAGGACTACTCGGTGGCGAACTCCGCCAACGGCTCGCAGTTCTGGCTCCAGACGAACAGCTGCTGCAGCCCCCTGCGGACGGTCGCGTTCGGAGACGGGATCTGGTTCGCCGGGGGCGGTCAGGGCGTCGTCTTCACGTCGAGGGACTCGGCCGTCTGGTTCGTGCAGCTCCTCTCCACCAATCGCACGATCCGGGGCGCCGCCTACGGCAACGGGGTCTACGTGCTCGTCGGCAACGACGGGCGCGCGTTCAGCTCCACCAACGCCGGCGCCTGGGCCCCCGAAGACAGCGGCACGAACGAAGACCTCGACGAGGTGGTCTACGGTGATGGCATCTTCGTCGCCGTGGGAACCGGCGGCAGGATCATCACGTCGCCCG
This sequence comes from uncultured delta proteobacterium, assembly GCA_963822965.1. Classification (GTDB taxonomy): domain Bacteria; phylum Myxococcota_A; class UBA9160; order UBA9160; family UBA4427; genus JAJDAN01. The sequence goes on along the minus strand of CAWGJT010000010.1, from coordinate 113,246 downwards.
ACGGCCAGGTCTGGACCCAGGAGACCTCCGGCACCACGGTCACCCTGCGCGGCGTCTCCTGGGGAGACGGCCTCTACGTCGCCGTCGGCGACCTGGGCACCATCCTGACCTCTCCCGACGCCATCACCTGGACCCAGGAGACGTCCCCGGTCACCCACAACCTGAACGACGTCACCTACGCGAACGGCCTCTACGTGGTCGTCGGCCGCCACGGGGTGATCCTCACCTCGCCGGACGGCATCGACTACACCCGCCGCGACTCGGGGACGACCCGCCGGCTCGAGGGCGTGACCTTCGGTGAAGGCCTGTTCGTCGTGGTGGGCCGCAAGGAGAAGATCCTCAACTCCATCGACGGGGTCGACTGGTACTGAGCCGCTACACCTCTACTCCATACGCGCATACGCCACTCCATACGCGCATACGCCACTCCATACGCGCATACGCCACTCCATACGCGCATACGCCACTCCATACGCGCATACGCCACTCCATACGCGCATACGCCACTCCATACGCGCATACGCCCCGACGCGCAGACCCGAGGGAGCCCATGCAACAGCTGACCGGCCTCGACACGAGCTTCCTCAACATGGAGACGGCGACCACCTACGGGCACATCTGTGGGCTCGCCATCTTCGACCCCTCCACGGCCTCGGTGCCGCCCACGCTCGAGGACGTGAAGAACCTCATCCAGCAGCGAATCCACCTGCTGCCACCCTACCGCCGCCGGCTGGTGGAGGTGCCCTTCGGCATCGACCATCCCTACTGGATCGAGGATCCGGACTTCGACCTGGACTTCCACGTGCGGCACATGGGGCTCCCGCCGCCGGGAGACTCCCGTCAGCTGGCCGAGCAGGTGTCGCGCATCGTCGCGCGGCCGCTGGATCGCAGCCGGCCCTTGTGGGAGCTCTACGTCATCGAAGGCCTCGAAGGGGGCTACGTCGCGCAGCTGACGAAGATCCACCACTGCGCGATCGACGGCGTCTCGGGGGCCGAGCTGCTCACGACCCTGCTCGACGTCACCCCCGAGCCGCGCCGGGTCGATCCCCCGCGACGGGGCTGGCGGCCGGATCCCATCCCCACCCAGGTGGAGATGCTGGCCCGAGGGCTGTGGAGCGTGATGGGCACCCCGCGCAAGGCGATTCGCGTGGGACGGCAGGCCGTCCGCCACCTGCCCGAGCTGACCCGCAGCCTGGGCCTGGGCGACGTGCCCGGCACCCAGCTCATCAACCGCGCGCTGGGACGCAAGCCCGACCCGATGATGTCGGAAGCGCCCACGAAGGCGCCCCGCACGCCGTTCAACGCCGAGATCACGCCGCACCGGCGCTTCGCGTTCGGCTCCCTCGACCTGGCGGACGTCAAGGAGATCAAGAAGCAGTTCGGCGTCACCGTGAACGACGTGGTGATGGCCCTGTGCGCCGGCGCCCTCCGCCACTACCTGAAGGAGCACCGGCAGCTGCCCGCCGACCCGCTGGTGGCCATGGTGCCCGTCTCCGTCCGCACCGAAGAGCAGCAAGGGACCTTCGGCAACCAGGTCTCGGCGATGTCGGCGTCGCTTCACACCGACGTGGCCGACCCGCGCAAGCGTCTCGAGCGCATCCACGAATCCATGCGCGTCGCGAAGGAGCAGCTCAGGGCGCTGCCGGCCGACCTGCTGCAGGACTTCGCCCAGTTCGCCCCGCCCGCCGTGGCTGCGCGCGCGGCTCGGGTCATCGCGCGAGCCACCGTCGCCAATCTCGTCGACGTCCCGTTCAACGTGGTGATCTCCAACGTCCCCGGCCCGCAGTTTCCGCTCTACAGCGTCGGGGCGAAGCTGGTGGCCAACTACCCGGTGTCGGCGATCAACGACGGCGTCGGGCTGAACATCACGGTGCAGAGCTACAACGGAAGCCTCGACTTCGGCATCGTCACCTGCCGCGAGCTGGTGCCCGACGTCTGGGACCTGATCGACTACCTGGGAGAGGCCCTGCGCGAGCTGAAGGACGTCGCCAAGGCGGCCGCCGCCGAGAAGCTCGAGGAGGAGCCCCCGGGCGCGGGCTTCCCCTAGGCCTACGGCGACGCAGCGCAACGCAGGCAGCGGCGATGCATCGGCGTCGGGGCGGCACGAGGTGTCTTGGGTCAGGCTCCTAGATCAGGAATCCCCCGGGCCGAAGACCAGGCAGCCGTTGTGGCCCCCGAAGCCGAACGAGCTCGAGAGGGCGGGACCGGGGGTCCAGGGCCGCGGGGCGCCGGTCACCAGGTCGATGGCGGGCAGGTCGGGATCGAGCGCATCGTTGCCGTCGGTGGGCGGAATCAAGCGGTGCTGCATGCTGAGCACGAGGGCAACCGCCTCCATCGCGCCGGCCGCACCGAGGGCGTGGCCGGTGACGCCCTTGGTGGAGGTGACCGGGGGGCCGGTCCTCCCGGGGCTTCTCTCGGAGCTTCTCTCGGAGCCTCTCTCGGAGCCTCTCTCGGAGCCTCTCTCGGAGCCTCTCTCGGAGCCCTGGCCGAATACCTTCGCGATGGCGCGCGCCTCGGCGGCGTCGTTGAGCGGCGTGCCGGTGCCGTGGGCGTTGATCTGGGCGATGGCGTCCGGCGTGAGGCCGGCGTCCTCGATGGCGCGCTGCATGCAGCTCACGGCACCGGCGCCGTCCGGCGCGGGCGCCGTGATGTGATGCGCGTCGGCGCCGCTCGCGGAGCCGAGCACCTCCGCCAGGATCCGGGCGCCCCGGGCCTTCGCGCCGTCCCAGGCTTCGAGCACCAGCACACCGGCGCCCTCGGACAGGACGAAGCCGTCGCGCGCGGCGTCGAAGGGACGCGAGCGCCCGTCGCCCGAGAGCGCCTTCATGTTGGCGAAGCCCTGGATGCCCACGGGCGTCACGGCGGCCTCGCTGCCGCCGGCGACGATCGCGTCGCACAGGCCCCACTGGATGAGGCGGGTCGCGTATCCGATCGCATGGGTGCCCGTCGCGCAGGCCGTGGAGAGGCTCTCGCACGGGCCCCGGAAGCCGAAGCGCATGGACACCGCCGCCGCCGCGGCATTCGGCATCATCATCGGGACCATGAAGGGGGAGACGCGGCGCGGGCCCTTCTGCAGCAGGACGCCCACCTCGGCTTCCTGGGTGGCGAGACCGCCGATGCCCGTGCCGATCACGACACCCGTCCGCACCGGGTCGCCGCCGGGCAGGCCCGACTGCTCGAGCGCCTCCACGGCCGCCGCCACGGCGAGCTGCTCGAAGCGGTCGGCGCGGCGGGCCAGCTTGGGATTCTCGTAGAGCGGGGCCGGATCGAAGTCGTGGATGCGGCGCTCGCCCTGGCCCTCGGGCTCGGGCTGGGGTGCGAGAAGCCCCGCCCAGAACGCCTGCCGGCCGATTCCGACGGCCGAGACCACGCCGGCGCCGGTCACCGCTACGCGACGCGCGGTCTTCAACCCGGCACCTCCCGCCAGCGGATCACGGCGCTTCCCCAGGTCATGCCGGCTCCGAAGCCGGTGAGCAGGATCAGGTCGCCCTCCCGGACGCGCCGGCTCCGGATCGCGTCCACCAGGGCGAGCGGGATCGACGCCGAGGACGTGTTGCCCGTCCGGTCCAGGACGATGGCGGCGCGCTCCTTCGCGATGCCCAGGCGCTTGCAGGCCGCCTCGATGATCCGCAGGTTGGCCTGGTGCGGCACCACGAGGGCGACCTCGTCCGCGCGGTAGCCCGCACGGTCGAGCGCCCGCCTGGAGGAATCGACCATCGCCCGCACCGCGCGTTTGAAGACCTCCCGGCCGTCCATCTGTATGGTGCCGCCGAGGTCGGCGTACAGGATGGCCCGCGACGCGCCGTCGGCGCCGAGATCCGAAGACAGCAGCTGACAGTCGCGGTCGTCGCAGGCCGTGAGCACGAGAGCCCCGGCGCCGTCGCCGAAGAGCACCGCCGTCCGCCGGTCGCTCCAGTCGGTGATGCGGCTCAGCACCTCGGCCCCGATCAGCAGGACGCGCCGGGCGCCCGTGGCGGCCAGCAGCCCCTGGACGGTAACGAGCCCGTAGACGAAGCCCGAGCACGCGGCGTTGAGGTCGAACGCGCCTCCGCCCAGGCCCAGCTCTTCGTGCACGTGTGCCGAGGTCGCGGGCACCGTCTGGTCGGGGGTCGTCGTGCAGAGCACCAGCAGATCGATGGAGGCCGGGTCGAAGCCGGCCCGTTCGAGCGCCTGGCGGCCCGCGGCGATCGCCAGCACGGCCGTCTTGTCTCCGATGTGCCGCTCCCGGATGCCCGTCCGGCTGCGGATCCACTCGTCGCTCGTGTCGAGCTGCGCCTCCAGGTCCGCGTTCGTCAGAACCTTGTCGGGAAGCGCCGTGCCCCAGCCCGAAATCCGCAATCCCACAGAGAGCTCCTCTCGACCGGCATCCGGCGTCCGGGCCACTCGAATGGCCCGTCTGGGCGCATTCCGTGGACCCACTTCCGTGGCCCGTTCGGGCTCCGGTGGGGCTCTCTCTGGTGGGGGGCGGCCACGAGAAGGCACACACTGGGACGTCCCACGAAGCGAATCGACCTTCGCGGCCGCACCTTGTATACCAGCTCAGGCGCTCTCGTGTCGGGGAACCGTCATACCGAAAGCCGCCCGGTGACGGACCGGGGCCCCGGCCGGGTCGAGGCGTCGAGGCCCCTACGGAGACGTCACTCGCCGCGGCCCGAGAACGCCAACAGGGACTCGAGCCGGGCATCGGAGGCGAGCAGGTCGCGTCGCATGCGCCCGTGCAGGCGCTCGGCTCGGCCCTGTGCCATGCGCATCTTCAAGCGGCGCCCCTTCTCGCCGTCGCCGAGCCAGAAGGCCAGCGCGCCGTGCCCGTGGGCGAGAAGCAACTCGTCCTCGAGGGAGGCGATCACCTCGTGGCTCCCGGGATCGCCCTGCCGGCCGCAGCGGCCGAAGAGCTGTCGATCGATGCGGCGCGCCTCGTGGCGCTCGGTCGCGATCACGTGCAGCCCGCCGCGGTCGGCGACCCCAGGAGCGAGCCGGATGTCCGTGCCGCGTCCCGCCATGTTCGTCGAGACCGTGACGCAGCCCGGCTCGCCCGCCCCCGCCACGATCTCCGCCTCCTCCTGGTCCTGCCGCGCGTTGAGGACGCGATGCGGCACGCCGGCCTCGCGCAGACGGGCGGAGAGCAGCTCCGAGGCCGCGACGGAGCGGGTACCCACGAGCACCGGCCGCCCTTCCCTGCGCTCGCCCCGCAGCACCATCACGCGTTCGACCACCGCGTCCCAGCGCTCGCCGGAGGTCGCGAAGATGCGCTCCCCGAGGTCGCGGCGCTGGCTCGGCCGGTGCGTGGGGACGCGCACCACCGGCAGTCGATAGACCGACCACAGCTCGGCAGCCGCCTCGCTTGCGGTTCCGGTCATGCCGGCCAGCCGAAGATAGCGGCGGAAGAAGCGCTGATAGCTGATCCGGGCCAACGTCTGCTGGCGGCCGGTGAGTGCCACCGCCTCCTTGACCTCGATCATCTGGTGGAGGCCGTCCTCCCACGACCGATCGGGCATCACGCGACCCGTGAACTCGTCCACGATCTGGACCTTGTCGTTCTCGACGATGTAGTCGCGATCGCGCTGGTAGAGGTGGAGGGCCGCGAGGGCCTGACAGACGAGAGCCTCGCGCCGCCGTCGCCCGCGCCACAAGCCGCCCGTCTCCTCGCCGATCCGGGCCAGATGCCGCGATCCCTCCGCCAGGAGCTCGACGTCGCGATCGCGGGCGCGAGCCCGGAAGTGCGTGCCGGGCTGCAGCTCGCGAGCCAGTCGCAGCGCTTCGGCATGGAGTGCCTCCTCGCGCCCATCCTGGGAACGCTGCGACAGGATCAGCGGCGTGCGGGCCTCGTCGACGAGGACGCTGTCCGCCTCGTCGACGATCGCGAAGTGAAGGCCGCGATGCAGGAGCTTCGCCTCGGACCTCCCCGCCACCCGGGAGACGCGCAGGCGCACGCCTCCCTGCTCCCGGATCGCGACCCGGTCCCGCAGGTAGTCGAAGACCAGGTCCTTGTTCGTGCAGTAGGTGACGTCGCACGCGTAGGCGGCGCGTCTCGCGTCCGGGGGCTGGTCGGCGCAGACCAGCCCCACCGAGAGCCCGAGCGCCTCGTAGACGGGGCGCATCGTCTCGGCGTCCCGCCGGGCGAGGTACTCGTTGACCGTGACGACGTGCACCGGCACCCCCGCGAGCCCGGCCACCGCCGCCGGCACCGTCGCCGTCAGGGTCTTGCCCTCCCCGGTGTCCATCTCGGCGAGATATCCCTGAAGCATCAGCCAGCCGCCGACGAGCTGGACGTCGTGATGGGCCATGCCCAGCTCCCGCGAGGCGGCCTCCCGCACGAGCGCAGCGGCACGCACCGCGGCGTCGCCCCCCAGCCCCTCGACGCGCAGGTCCCGCCCGACGTCCCGGGCCTGCTCTCGAAGAGCCGACGACGAGAGCGCCGCCAGCTCTGCGGCATGGGTACCGACTCGCGCGCACAGGTCCGGCGGCGCCGACCGCCGCACCCGCCAACGCCGCGCTGCCGGAGCCGTCAGGCGACGAAGCCACTCGTCGAGGCCGCTCTCGGGCTCGTCCCGGCGCTCCGGGTAGGCGCCCCGGACGACACCGGTCGGGAGCGGCCGCCGCAGTCGGGCGCGGGCGGGAACGGCGAGCCCGCTAGACATGCAGCCTCGAGAGGAACACCTGGCGGAGCCGTCGCGTCCATTGCCATGCGAGCGGCTCGGCGCCGTGGTCGAACTGGACGTACACGCGCCCGCCCCCGTTTGCCGGAAGCGAGCCCGCCGCCACGTCGAGCTCCACCTCGAAGAGCGACTCCACCGACCGGTCGCCGCGCGACTCTCGCGGATCCACGGGCAGCTGGCCCCCTCCGACGCTCCCGAGCGCCGGGCTGGGAAGCCGCTCGTTGGCCGCCGGGACGGTGCGCAGGATCGTCGCGGGGTAGACCTCCTCGAGGCGCTCCGCCAGCCGGACCGCTACGGACCTCGTGCGCTCGCGAACCAGGTCGACCTCTTGCTGGGTGACCACCGCTCGCACCGAGATGGTGTCGAGCGAGAGCACGTAGCCGAGCAGCTCGCCCTGCTGCACGTGGCGACCCGGCAGATCGCGGTGGCGCGGCACCACGAACTCGCCTCCGATCGCTGCACGCACCACGAGCCGTCCGGACCGCTCGACGAGCCGCGCCAGACGCTGCCGCTCGTAGTCCAGCACCTCGGCGGCGACCCGGGCACGCGAGCGCTCTTCGACCTGCGCCTCCTGGAGACGCACTTCCAGCTCCGCGACCCTCGCCCGCGCCGAGGCGAGCTGTGCCGCGAGGTCGGGATCGCTCGTCTCGAACAGCGGGTCGCCCGCGTTCACCTGCGACCCCGGAGACGCCACCACCCGCTCGATGAAGCCGTCCGTTCCCGCGCGCACGAGCGCCTCCTCCGGCATCCACACCACCCCCTCCGCGCGGGTCCGCAGGGGCAGCGGCAGAGCCAGCAGGAGCACCCCGGCGGTGGCCACGAGCGTCGCGCTCACGGCCACCGCGCGGGAGCGCGTGTAGCGCAACCGCGGGCTCGTGAGCAGGTAACGTCCGCCTCGGTAGAGCGTCCTCCCCAGGCCGCCCGCGATGGTCACGGCGGCCAGGATCAGCCCCAGGGCGAGATTCCACTCGAGCACGAAGAGCAGGATCGCGACGACGATCATCGCGCGATACACCAGGGACGCCACCGCGTACAAGACGAGCCAGGGGGCCTCGCCGGGCGCGGTGCGGGGCGCTTCGCTCTCGCGCACCCCGAAGGCGAGCCGCTCCCACAGGTACAGCACCAACGCGGTGGAGCGCGAGCGAAGGTTCGGGATCTCGAGCAGGTCGGAGGCGATGTAGTAGCCGTCGAAGCGGAGCAGCGGGTTCGCGTTGAAGATGAGCGTCGTCGTGCCCGCGATCAGCAGCACGTTGTAGGCGACGGCGCGCACGGCACCCGGCTCGGCCGAGACCCACACGTAGAACGCCAGGGCCGCGAGAAAGAGCTCGACGAGCATGCCGGCGGCGCCGACCCCCGCCCGGCGCCACTTGCTGGGAAAGCTCCACGAGCAGGACGCGTCGACGTAGGGAACCGGGTTGAAGACGAGGAACATCACGCCCATGTCGTGGACCTCGCCGCCCTGCGCCCTCGCCGCGTAGCCGTGGCCGAGCTCGTGGAAGAGCTTGATCATCGGGAACAGGATCCAGAGGGTCAGCATCTGCGTCGGCGTGAAGAGCCGATCGAGGGCGTTCTCGCTGAGCTCCGACCAGTGGCTCGCGACGCCGATCGCGGCAGGCACGACCACCGCCAGCCACACCAGCAACGCGACCCGACCGAAGAGCGGCCGCAGCAGCGGCAGGGTGTGCGCGAGGAAGCGGTCGGGATCGAAGAGATGGATGCGAACGGCGAAGGGATTCAGCAGCCGCCCCAGGGCCTGCTGGCGCTGCTGCTTGCGGAAGCGATCGAACAGCTCCGCGGCGTCCGGGGAGAGCTCGCATTGCAGGACGTCGGCCGCGTGCAGCTGCCCGAGCAGCCGGATCAGCTCGTCCTGGGTGGGCGCCGAGTCGCCCAGGGCGTCGGCGACCTGCTCCCAGATCTCCGCCACGCTGCGTCGTCCGTCCATCAGCCCGATCACCCGTTGCGCGTCGGCGCCGAAGCGATGGAAGCGGTCGGTCGAGGGATCCCGAAGCACGTACCAGACCTCACCGCGATAGCGCTGACGGCCCACCTCGGTGTGTGCGCGCAAGCGCGGCCGGAGCGTCGCGACCCGGTGCCAGGAGGCGCTGAAGAGGCGCTCTCTCACGACGGTCCTCTCACGAGGGTCCCCTCACGACGGCCCGATCGCGGGAGCGCTCTCACGGCAGCCATCTCCAGGCGGTCAGCCGGAACGAGTCGACGGCCTCTCGCGTCCAGATCCACAGCAGTCGGCGCCGGCCGATCTCCACCTTGGCCACGCCCTCCATCCCGGGTCGCAGGCGAGGTAGGGTCTCGTCGAGGCGCGCCTCGACGCGGAAGGCGTTTCGCCCTTCCCCTGCCTGCGAGACCGGCGTGATCGTCTCGACCTCGAAGCCGAGGCTCTGGCCGGGCAGCGCCGTGAAGAGAAGCTCCCCGCGCTGGCCGGGGCGGAGCTCCTCGATGTCCTTCTCGTCGACCTCGAGGGCCAACCGATAGGCATCGAGCGGGGCCACCTCGAAGAGCACGTCGCCGCGGTTGACCGGTGCACCGAGGCGCTGCGAGAGGTCGCCCGTCGCGACCACCCCGTCGAAAGCCGCGAGGAGGCGGGTCTTGGCCAGGCGACCGTCTGCCAGGGCGAGCTGCGCGCGAGCCTGGTCGGTGCGTGCCTGGAGCGCGCGCAGCTCCGAGACGTTTCGATTGGCCATGGCCTCTCGCACCTGGGGCTCGAGCTGCAGTAGCTCGCTGCGCCAACGCGCTCGCTCGAGGACGAGGTCCCGGTCGTCGAGGCGCGCGAGCAGATCGCCGGCCTTGACCGTGTCACCCGCCCGCACCGGCGCCTCGAGGACGTATCCATCGAAGGGCGCGACCGCGGCGCGCAGCTCTTCCGCCTCGAGCCTGGCGTCGGCGCTCACGCGAAACTCCCCGCTGGCGAGCACGAGCAGCAGCAGCGCGCAGGCTGCGAGCCCCGCGACCAGCTTGACCCCGAGGTGACGCGGACCGAGCAGCTCCCCCACGCCCCTGCGCCCCGCGTCGAGGAGCTTCGGTCCGATCCAGCGATCGTCGCGGCGCTGGATGTCGAGGAGCGGTCCTGCCAGGGCGACAGCGGCCTCGAGGAGCTCGACCTCCCCGGCGTCGAAGGGCCTGTCATCGCCCCGCTCGCAGGTCACGACGCCACAGAAGCGACCGCCGTGGGCGAGCGGAACGCTGCACAAGCTCCTCGCGCGGGACTCGACTGCGAGCCGCTCGTGGGCCCGGGTGATCAGTCCCCGGGCCACGCCCGGGAGATCGTCCTCGGGCGGCGGCCAGACGACGATGCCCTCCTGATCGAGGGCCTCGTTCATCGCCGCCTCCACCGCCCGGGTGAGATTCGCCCGCTCGGCGAAGTGCGCGCTGTGCGAGACCGCCCGCACCGTCACGCTCCGGCCCTCGAAGGTGCCGAAGCTCACCCGGTCGCAAGCGAGCTGGCTGGCGAGCTCGCTGGCGAAAGCCGTCGCCGCCGTGCGGAAGCGGTCGTGCTCGAGTGGAGCCGCCACGAGCTGCAGCAGGCTCTCCAGGCGGCCGGCCACCGCGCTCCGCGCCCGCTCCGCCTCGAGCTCGAGGCGCGCAGTGCCCCACGCCAGTCGACGCACGATCCCCTCGAGCGCCTCGGCGGGACGACGGACGACCTCGACCGCCACGGCGCCCCGGCCTCCGTCCGCGGTACGCACCGGCTGTGCGACGACGCAGCGCGGCGCATCGCCAGCCGCGGCAGCCGGCGCGTCGAGCTCGAGCGCGATCCCGTGCCCCTCGTCCCGGGCCCGGCGCGCCGCCAGCTCGAGCGGCGCGTTGGCGCTCTCGCTCGGCCACGTTGCGATGGGACGCAGATCGCGGTCGCGCCCAGCCTCCAGAAAGAGCGCTCCGGCGAGTGACCCGTCCAGGAAGCGGCACTGCAGGGCCAGCCAGCTCGCGTGGAGGACGCCGACGTTCGGTGCGTCCCGCAGACGCATCCAGAGCAGCCGCTCTTCCGAAGCCGCCGTCGCCCGCCCGAGCTCGCGCACGCGGGCGCCTCGACCCTCCGCAGACTCCATCATCCTGGACCTCAGCCGACTCGCTGCGACGCCGTGATCAGTCGTTGCCCGTCGGTGTCGGAATCTGCCCCGTCACCCCCAGTGCTCCGAACCGCTTCTCATACTGCGAGACGACGTTGGTCAGGATCGCGAGCAGGCGCTTGGCCGCGAAGGGGCTCAGGATGATGCGATCGCTCAGCCGCACGGTCACCGCCTCCTCGTCGCCCTTCCAGGCCTGGTTGGTTCCGAAGAAGAGCACGAACTCCTCGCGCGTGCTCACTGCGTTGCAGACGTTCGCGTAGGAGCTCTGCATCTGGCTGTCGTCCCACTGGACCTGCGGGACGGCCCGGTCGCGCGGCTTCACCTTCGTCGCCTTGGCCAAATCTGCCATGATCTCCTCTCTTCCTGGTTTGCGGTGCCTTGGTGTGTGGTGGCCGGGTTTCCCTGGCTCCTGAAACTCCTGCTTCCGCTCCTGTCTTCGCGCCTCTCGGGACCGGAGCTCACGGTCGCGGGCTGCTCGGCAGGCGCAGCCCGTGCAGCAAGGATCGGATCCAGCCGGCTCCTTCGAGCGGCTGGGCGTCATCGTCCGGCAGCATCTCGCCAGTCGGATCGCCGGGATCGGAGACCCGCTCCCGATCGCGCCGCGCCTCGCTGCGCTCGTCTGCCGGCCTCCGTCCGACGTCGCCTTCCGCCGGCGTGCCGGCCGACCCGTCGTCTCGCGCCACGATTCGGACCTGGTAGTCTGCTCGTGCGCTCCCGTGCGCATGCTCCTCGCGCTCTCCATGTTCGTGCTGGCCGTGTTCGTGCTGGCCGTCTCCGTGCTCGCGATGCCGGCCGCTCTCGACCAGGACGCGCTGCTGGAGCGACAGCAGGCGCAGACGCTCGGCGATGGAGAAGCCCAGACGGATGTCGCTCGTCGGGAATACGGCGCCAAGCGGTGCGGGCTCTGCGGCCGGCGACCTGGCCGTCTCCGGGGCGGACACCACAACCGTCTCCGGGGCAGACACCGCAACCGTCTCCGGGGCGGACACGGCGGACGCCTCCGGGGCGGACGCGCGGACCGTCTCCAGCGGGCCCGGCACTGCCGATACGCTGCCGAGGATCGGGTCGGCGGCACCTGCCACCGCCTCGGGCGAGCTCTCGATACCGATCGTCGTGCTCGCGGCGATCTGGCCCCCGGCCTGGGCGGCAGACGCCAGCGCGTCGAGCAGCACCCGCAGGTCGCCCGCGTTGACGAAGCCGTCGTCGTTCAGATCGGCGCCCGCGTTGCGGGTGTAGAAGAGCGCCCGCAGCGCCGCCAGGTCGAAGGCGTCGACGTTACCGTCGCGGTTGATGTCGGGATCGACGGGTACGTCGTTGATCGTGAGCGGCAGGGTCGCCTGGCCTTCGGCGCCGTCGTCGTCCAGGGCGACCACCCGAACCGCAAAGACCCCCTGGTCGGCATAGACGTGCTGGATGGCGAAGCTGCCGTCCGGGGCGAGCAGCAGCGGGGACTCGCCACCGTCGCCGAACTCGATGCGAGCCGTGAGCGGGTCGCTCGGCACGTCGGTGACCCGACCCGAGAGCGTCACGATCGCGTTCTCGTCGGCCGGCCCGGCGGGATCGATCGTCACGCTGGGCGCCACGTTGGTGACGGTCAGCCGCAGGGTGTCCGCGCCGATCCCCCCGTCGTCGTCGGTGACCCGCAGGGCCACCAGATAGACGCCGTCGTCCTGGGGCACGAGATCGAAGACGTTCGCGCTGGCGGGGGGGACCACCTGGCCGTTGTCGGCGACCACGCTCCACTGGAACGTGTGGGTGTCCTCGCTGCCGGGGTCGGAGAAGGTGGAGCCCAGGATCGCCTGGAAGCTCGGGATCGTCGTGCCCTCGGGAAGGCTGAAATCGGGGCCGAGGTCGACCGTCGGCGCCACGTTGGCAACGTCGAAGGCGATCTCCGTCGACACGTCGTCGACCCCGTCGCCGACCGTGAGGCGCAGCGTGTATGCACCCTGGTCGCCGGGCGTGTACGCGAAGTCGGCCAGCGCACCGGTCGCGATTACCGGGCCGCCGTCGCGCATCACCTCCCACAGGTAGCTCAGGGGATCGTTCGCGCCGGGGTCGTTCGCGAAGGCGCTGAAGTCGAGGAGCGCCCCCTCGACCACGCCCTCGAGCGAGGCCGCCGGGTCGATGCGCGGCGCGGGCGGCGCATTGCCGACCGTGACGAAGAGCGACTGCTGGGTGACGTCGGTCCCGTCGTCTACCGAGAAGACCAGCTGGTAGGTGCCCTCGTCGTCGGGCACGAAGCTGAAGCCAGCGGTCGTGCCGTCGGGCACGACCTGGCCGTTGCTGGCGAAGACCTGCCAGAGCAGGGTGGCGGGGTCGTTCGCACCCGCGTCCGTGAAGCTGCCGACCACGTTCACGACGTCGCCTTCCAGGACGCTGAAGTCGGCGGGGACCGTGACCACCGGCGCGCGGTTGCTCACATTCAGCACCAGGGAGTCGACGCCCTCGCCCCCGTCCAGGTCGTCCACGGTGAGCGTGATCGTGTACGGGCCCTGGTCCACCGGCACGAACGAGAAATCCGGGCCCGTGAAGTCGGCGATCACCTGCCCGTTGTCGCTCGAAACCTGCCACAGGGCCGTCAGCTCGCCGGCGTCGGCCGGCCCGGGATCGAAGAACGGCGCGACGAAGCTCACGACCTCGCCCTCGAAGACCGCACCCGGATCGGGGAGCAGGACCTGCGGATCCGCATTGCTCGCGGTCAGGATCACGTCGCCGGTTCCCGTGGCGCCCTCGTCGTCGGTCACCAAAAGCTCGACCCGGAAGCTGCCCTCATCGGGGAGCGTGAACGCGAAGCCGAAGCCGCTCGTGTCGTCGACCAGGATCGGGTCCGGGGTGCCGCCCACCTCGAAGACGCGCCAGACGAGCGTGTGCGTTTCGGTCGCCACCGCTCCCGGCGGGAAGCCCGCGTCGGTGAAGAATCCCGTGAACCCGATCGCGTCGCCCTCGACGCCGGAGAGCGCCGTGGGCACCAGGCTCACGACCGGGGCGGCGTTGGCGACGACGATGCGCCGGGTGTCGCTGTAGCTCGTCCCGCGCGCGGAGTTCTCGATCGTGAGCGTCGCGACGTGGATGCCGTCGTCCTCCACGACGAACGCGAAGTCGGGCACCGCCCCGGGCGCGAGCGCGGTGGGCGACGTCGAGGCCACCGTCTGACCGTTGCGCACGATGTCCCAGTGGTAGAGGAACGTGCCGCCGGCCCCGGGATCCGGATCGACGAACAGACCGTCGGAGAGCGTGACGAGGTTGCCCTCGGTGGCCGTGAGGTCACGACCTGCGTCGAGCACACGGCGGTTGCCGAAGTCGAGGCCGCCAGACACCGGAGCGGTCACGGTCTGCCGGTCCGGCGCGCCGGTGGCGACCCACCCACCCTGGGGCACCTCGACAAGGGCGCCGTCCCCGCCCGGCGCCAGGTCGGCCAGCGTCCAGCTCCCGTTCACGTCGCTCACGGTGAAGCGCTCGGTCACGGGGTCGAGGATCCCGTCGCCGTTCGCGTCCTCGAAGATCACGAAGCCCTCGAGCCCGGGCTCGCCCTGCTGCAGCTCGAGGCTCCGCACGATGCCGCCCGTGCCCGGGTACGGCGCGCCCACGAGCCAGCGAACCGTGCCGTCCCCGTCGGCGTCGCCGAGGGACGCGATCGCCGAGCCGAAGTGCTCGCCGGGCTGGATGCCCAGGGAGGTCGTGACGCCCAGAGGTGCGAAGCCCTTGACCCCGCCGTCGGGGTGCAGGAGCAGCGCGTACATCATCCCGCTGGTCGCCCCGAACACCGGGTCTTCGTCCGGCGCGCCCACCGCGAGGTCCGGCACCCCGTCGCCGTCCACGTCGCCGAGGGCGGCGAGCGCCGCGCCGAACGAGGCACTCGCAGACAGCGTGAGGCCGCCCGACCCGGCGGTGATGCGCCGGCCCTCGCGAACGCTGCCGTCGGTGTTCAGGAAGAGCAGCCACGCCGCGCCCGGATCCGCCGAGAAGGCCGGGTCGCTGGGCGCGCCGACGGCGAGATCCGGGATACCGTCGCCGTCCACGTCGCCCGGGGCGGTCAGCGCCGCACCGAAGCGGTCTCCCAGGGCGAGGGCGCCGTCGAAGCCGCCGATCCCGTTCTCGATCCCGTGCGAGCTCTTCACCGTGCCGTCGGCGTTCATCAGCAGCAGCCACACGGCCCCGGTGCCGTCGTGGGCGTCAGCGCCCACCACCAGGTCGCGCACGCCGTCGCCGTCGAGGTCGCCGATGCTGGCAATCGCCGAGCCGAAATGGTCGCCCACCGCCAGCGGATCCGTGAAGCCGCCCTGACCGGCCCCGATCGCGGTCGCGCTCTTCACGCTGCCGTCCGCGTTCAGGCGCACCAGGCGGACCTCGCCCTCCGCGAGCAACGAGCCCACCGCCATGTCCGGCACGCCGTCGCCGTCGATGTCGCCGATGGCTTCGACGCTGGTGCCGAAGCGCTCGAAGTCCGCGAGCCCGAGCTCGCCGGTGTCGATCTCGAAGGACGCCTTGACGCTGCCGTCCGCGTTCATCCGCAGCACCCAGACCGCGCCCTGCTCGACATGACCGACATCGGCGGTTCCAGGGGCGCCCACGGCCAGGTCGTCGACGCCGTCGCCGTCGAGGTCACCGAGCACGGCGACGGCGCTCCCGAGCTCGTCGCTGGCCCCCGGACCCGCGAGATTCGAGCCGTCGATCTGCGTCCCGCCGAGGACGTCGCCCGTGAACGTCTGGCGGAAGCCGCCGAAGTCGAGGCCGGCGGGAACCGAGAGCACGCGGACGTCGTTGCTACTGCTGCGATAGCCGACCAGCCACTCCTGGCTGCCGTCCCCGTCGCGGTCGCCGAGGGACACCAGGGAGCCGCCGAAGAAGGAGGCGCTCGGAAGCCCGGAGACGCTCAGCTGCGTCGCTCGCGCGACCCCGCCCGCGCCGTCGAGGCTGAGCACCGTGAGGATGCCAGGCGACGCGGGGTCTCCGACGCCGAGGTCGACGTGACCGTCCCCGTCCACGTCGCCGATCGAAGCGAGGGTGGTGGCGAAGCTCGGGCTGCCCGAGCCGCCGAAGACGTCGGAGTAGCCCTTCAGCGACAGGTCGGCGTTGAGCAGGCCGATCACGACGCGATTGCCGTCGCCCACGGCGAAGTCGCCCACCCCGTCGCCGTCGAGATCGCCCGGGGCCGCGAGGGCCTGTCCGAAGCCGCCGCCGAAGGGCGAGGTCATCTGCGCTGCGAGCGAGAAGCCGCCGCTCGAGTCGAGCGAGAGGATGTAGACCTGGCTGATGCCCGGCGCACCGACGGCGACCTCGAAGGTCCCGTTCCCGTCGACGTCTCCGAGCGGCGCGACCGACTGACCCAGGTTGGCGAAGGAGTGCAGACCCAGGTCGTCGCCGTCGATCCGGCTTGCGGAGAGGAACGCGCCGGACGCGTCGAGCGACACGATCCACACCGCCCCGCTCGTGATCCCGAACGAGTCGCGCGTGCCGGGGGCGCCCACGACCAGCTCCATCCCCCCGTCGCCGTCGAGGTCGCCCAGGCCGGCCACGGAGAATCCGAAGCCGTCGTTGAGATTGAGACCGTCCACGCCCGGCGGGGGGGACGGCACCAGCGGCGGCACGCCGATGGCCGTCGTCGACTTGACCGTGCCGTCGGCCTGGAGCGTCACCAGTACGAGCTCCCCCCAGCCCTGGGCGGTCGGCGCGCCCACCGCGACGTCCTCGATGCCGTCGCCGTCGATGTCGCCGATCGTCGCCATCCCCCGCGCGCCGAAGCTGGGATAGAGGCTCTGGCTGCCGGGCGCGAAGGCGCCCTGGTCGACGGCGGTGCCGTCGAAGAGCGCGCGCGTCCCGAGGCCGCCCACCTCCTCGTACTTCGTGCCCGACAGCGTGACCGCGTCTCCCCAGGTGACGTCGACCGCGTAGGTGTGGGTGCGACCCTGGGGGCCCAGCGCGTTGGCACGATCGTGCGCGGTCACGAGCACCTGCGCGGCACCGTCGCTCGTGAGGGGTGTCACCGTGAACGTCGAGCCCGACGGGCTCACCACCAGGTCCGGGCTCGAGCTCTCGTAGGTGAAGAGCAGGGTGTCGCCGTCGGCGTCGGTTGCCTGGACGACGTAGCTCACGGCGGGATTGTCGTACACGACCGACTCGATGATGGGCGCCGTAGGGTCGCCGGCGTAGAACACGCCCTCGTGTACGAGGCTCGTCGAGGAGTCGTCTGCGACGGCGACGCCGGGGAGGATGATCTCGTACTCGTCGTTCCCGAGCGGGTCGTCGCTCACGTCGAGCAGCTGGTACGGAAGCGTCTCACCGACCCGCCGGATGGAGACGCGATCCGCGACGAAGGTCCCCGTGCCTGCGTTGGTCACCTCGACCCGCAGGGTGCCACGGCTCTGGTAGCCGGGAGCGAAGATCGTCGCACTGCTCGCCGTTCCCTGGCTGAGGACGACCTGGGTCGCCTCCGTCCCCACGTAGAAGAGCTCGCCGGCCTCGAGCCGCGCGCTGTCGATGCGGAGCCCGTCGCTGGCGTCGACGTAGCTCGCGCTCACCTGAAGCGCATCCTCGGGGACGAGCACCACGAAGATCTCGCCCGCACCGAGCTGCGAGATCGGGTTCCCGGTGGCGTCGCGCAGGGCCACACGCACCCCGTCCACGCCCAGCGCCGGATCCTGGATCGCGGTGTCGCCGAGATTCGCGAAGAGGATCGCGTCGTAGCCGTCGCTGCGCTGGCCGAAGGGCGCCGGGAGCACGGACGTGCGCACGACGACGCCACTGCTGCCCGCCGGCGCGCGGTTCAGCACCTCGGCCAGGAAGAGCTGGCGCGCGTCCTCCCCCAGCAGGCCGAAGGGCGCGTCGCCGCCCGACAGCCCGAGGATGTCGGGAGTCGCGCGACCGTCACCGAGGAAGGGGTTGGGCACGCTGCCCGTGGCGGGCCCGACGACCGTGTCGGGCGCCGGAAAGAAGTCGAAGCCACCTTCGATCTCGGTGCCGCCGCTCACCGTGTAGACGACTTGGTCGCTGCGCCCTTCGGCCTCGGGCCAGGCGAGGTCGATGCTGTAGGCGCCCGGGGCGAGATCCGTGAACTCGTAGACGGCCACCGCGTCGCCCAGCCCCGGGTTGAGCCGATAGTCGCGATCATACGCGTAGGGGTGGTCGTTGCCCGCCCAGCCGGGGCCCGCCTCGTAGTAGCCCGCCTCGCGGTCGTCGATCACGCGGGCACCGACCAGCACGTCGAGATCGCTCACACCGGTTCCCGCGAGGTCCACGTAGGCGAGCGCGCCCGAGTCGACGGACGCCGCGAGCGCGTCGAGATCCGTCGGCTGCACGAAGGCGACGAACGCGCCGGAGAGGTCGAGCCAGCGCAGCGACGCGTCGCCGCGCAGGAACGAGAGCGAGAAGCCCGACGTGTCATCGGCGCTCAGGTAGCGGAGGGCGTCGAGGGCTCGCACCGAGTCCATCTCGGGGGATGCGGCCCCGTCGATGGCGAGCAGCTCGAGGTGCGGCGCGCCGGTGGGCGCACCGGGAATGCCCTGCAGATCGAGCGCTGGGTTCAGGAAGGCGACGGAGTATGCGCCGCCGCCGAGCACCACCAGGCTGCGCAGGTTGGTCGCATAGGCGAGGCCGCTCAGCTCGCTCACGGCTCCGGTCGCGGTGTAGTCGGCGGGCCCGAGCTGCAGGCGCGTGAGCCGGGCCAGGTCGCTCGCGAGGATCGGTCGCGCGGCCACCTCGAGGCCGTCGAAGCGGATGGTGGTGGGGATGCCGAGGGCGTGGGCGACGTCGACGGTCGTGACCGCATCCAGGGCGGGGCCCGTCGTGCCCCCGCCCTCGTCGACCTGGAGCGCGAGGTCGCGACTGCGCGGCCCGATCCAGGCGGCGTCCCGGGGAGCCGGGTCGGCGCGGGTATCGATCACCTCGGCGTCGTGCAGCTCGAAGTCCTCGCCCCGCACGAAGTCCGCTGCGGTGCCCCCGAAGATCCGGTCGACCCCGGCGCCGCCGATCAGCAGGTCGGCGCTCTCGCCGCCGCGCAGCACGTCGCGGTCGCTCGGGGTATGGAACTGGCCGGCCCGGGGCGCCGCGATCTCGATCTGCAGCTCGCGCGGCAGCGCGGGCGCGTCGTCGCCGGCGCGGAAGACGTGCAGCAGGTACTCGCCCGCGCGCACGTCGCGCAGATCGAGGACCGCGCCTCGGGGGCTCACGACGTGGCCCTCCGCGTCCACCAGCTCGGCCTCGAAGCCCGGCAGGCTCGCCGCGGCGACCTGGAGCTCGAGATCGTGGACGAGGGCGGTGAGGTTCGGATTCGAGACCGGCGCCTCCACGCGGATCAGCATTCGCGTGCGACCCGCGGCGATCCACTCGCCCACCAGGTCGCTGATGTCCTGCCCGGGCGTGACGACGACGCCGGGGGCCTGAGCTTCGGCTGCGCCCGGGACCGCGCTCTCGTCGTCGGCGAGGATCGTGAACACGAACTCGCTGGCGCTCCCGCCCGCCACCTGCTCGAAGGTCGCGCCGCTGAAGGTGGCGCTGATCAGGTCGGGGCGGTGGATCCAGGGCAGCAGCAGGGACAGGTCGAGCTCGTAGACGACGGTGCCCGCGCCCACCGGCAGCGAACGTCCGTCGGAATAGCTCGCGACGGGCGGCACCGACGAGGGATCGATCGACGTCTCCCAGCGGTTGCGGACGGTGGTCGCCGGGAGCGAGATCGACTCCGGCCCGATCGTCTCCTCGGGCGCGCCGGGATCGCGGGCGGGACCGACGAGAATCGCATTGCCCGGCAGCCCGTCGCCGAGGGTCGTGAAGTGGTACCAGCGATCGAGCTCGCCGGACGCGAACGTGTAGCGATCGTCCGCCGGGTCCGTCGCCCGGAAGACCACCGGCTGCCCCGTGCCGGGATCGACCAGGAAGTCGCCGCCGCCGGTGACGGTGCGGTTGACGAGCTCGACGACACCCGGCAGGGCGTCGGGATCGAAGGACGGGTCGGCCACCCGCGCCCCGGAGATCCAGTAGACCCGGCCGGCGTCGACCGCGACGGGGTTGCCGATCAGGTCGGCTCCAGGGGCTCCCACGAGCAGGTCCGCGATTCCGTCGCCGTCGAGGTCCGACGAAGGCAGCGGCGCCAGCACCCCGAAGCCCTCGTCGCTCGCAGCGCCCTGGAGGGTGAGGTCCGCGTCGGCGAAGCTGAGCAGCGCCGGACCGCCGACGACATCGCGGAAGAGCACGACCTGCCCACGCGTGTCTCTCGACAGGATCTGATCCAGAGGGCCGCCCAGGACCCCGCCGTTCAACCCGAGCGAGCTGGGCAGGATCAGCGTGCGCGACGTCTCGCCCACCACCAGGTCCGCGCGTCCGTCGCCGTCGAAGTCGCCCGCGGTCACGCCGAGCGCACCCTCCAGGAAGAAGGGATCGGGAAGCGCACCGGGCGAGAGCCGCCGCACGCCCAGGTCCTGGGCGCGGGTGAGGGCGCCGGAGTCGGGGGTGACCGCGCCCGGCATCGCCAGGCCGGTGGTCACGCGGTCGGCGCGCGGGACGACGGTGGCCGTGGCGCCCGTGATCGTGGCACGGACGTAGTAGAGACCCCCGCGACCGTCGACCGAGGTCGGTGCCCAGTCCCCGGGCATCTGCCAGTCGACCGGCTCATCGGTGACCTTCAGATTGCTCCCGTCGGTGGAATTGTTCGAGTCGAGAGAGACGGCGAGGGGCGCCCAGGTCGTACCGTTCCAGTACTCCCAGCCGAGCGTGTAGGCGCCCACACCCGGGGTCACGTTCTCGAAGTCGAGCTGCGTGAAGGGATCCGCGCTTCCGAAGTACTGGCGGGTGCCGACGGCGCCCGCGCCACCGCTCGTGAAGAGCGGCTCGCCGGGCGAGGCCCCGGCCGTGAAGTCGGTGCGGTCGGTGAAGACGCCCCCGCTCTCGCGAATCGATGCGCCCAGCAACCCCGAGCGGCCATAGTAGATCGAGAGGCTCGGCGCCGAGTCGAAGAACGTCGAGTAGGGAGAGCCGGGGGTGGCGAAGTCCTCGAGCCAGCGCCCGATCGCGATGTCGTCGTAGCCGTCGACGTTCAGATCGCCGAGGCCCGCCACGCTGGCACCCAGGCCGAAATCCTGGAAGATCACGACCCCCGGCACCGCGTCGAGGCTCACGTCGTGCACGTTCGGATAGGTCACGAAGCCGCCCGGCACCAGATAGGCACGGCCCAGGGCGGGTGTCGGCTGGAGCGAGGGGAGGCTCGGTACCGCAAAGGTGCGATTACCGATCAGGAGGTCCTCCCGACCGTCGCCGTCGACGTCGCCCGCCACCGTCACGACGTGGTTGTTCTCGCCGTCGATCGAGTCGAAGTTCGGGATCAGCGCGGAGATCGCAGACTGCGAGGTCACGTCGTCCGTGATGCGGACGATCTCCGTCGCGGTCCCGGTCGCGAAGTCGAGGTCGAACACCGTGCCGAATGCGTCGGTGTGGTCCCAGACGAGGACCTCGGCGCCCGGAGTGCCGTCCCACTCGATCGCCAACACCGTCGCGCTCGCATCGAGCACGTTGAAGGAGCCCAGGTCGAAGCTGTCGAACCGGGGGTCGGGGGCGATCGGGTCGATGGAGACCGAGTGGGGAAGGTCCTGGCCGCCGCGCAGCACCCAGAGCTTCTCGAGGGACGGGTATCCGAAGGCGTCGTCGAAGAAGACGAGGTCGGTGAGCCCGTCGCCGTCCAGGTCGCCCATGCGATCCGCCATGCCCTGGCCGTAGCTGGCGACGAAGTCCACGCGCACCTCGGCGCGCGCGTCGGCGCGCTCGGCGCCGTCGAGGGAGACCGGCCCGAGGAGCAGGTAGGCGTGGTCGAGGTCGCGGACCACGAGGTCGGAGATCCCGTCGCCGTTCACGTCCCCCACGTCGAGCGCGTCGGAGAGGGCACCCGACGGGGAGCTGCCGAGCAGGCGCTCGGCGTCGGCGGCGTTGCCGACACCCTGCGCGCCGAGGTCGAGGCCGGGCACGGCGGCGGAGGTGCTCTGGGTCGGCGTTGCAAAGCCGTAGACGAAGCGCTCCGCGGGCAGGGGGGTCGGGGGCGCTTCCGGCGTGGACGGACCGAACGGGTAGCCCGTGAGGCCGCCCGCGGGCGACGACTCGCCCAACAGGACCCGCACCTCACCGATGCCGCCGCCCACGACGCCCAGGTCGTTCGCCCCGCCGCCGTCGACGTCGCCCAGCGCGACCACCGGCGGCCGCTCATCGACCGCGAGCAGGAGATCGCGACCGAAGGCGGCCCCCTCGAGCTCGAAGACGACGTCGCGGATGCCGGCTTCGGCCCCGTCGGGCCCGGCGGCGTCGCCCAGGAAGAGCTTCGCGACCTCGCGCTGTGGGCCCGAGAGCCGCGGGCCGGAAAAGTCCGACGGCGAGCGTTCAGCGAGGGAGTCGCTCTGCTCGAAGCCCGCGGCGATCGCATCCTGGAGCCCGTCGCCGTTCACGTCCCCCAGCCAGGCGAAGCGCAGAGGCTCGTCGAGGAAGGTCGTGTCGCCGAGCACCGGCGCGACGCCGGTCGCCGTCGCCTGCACCAGGGTGAACGTGCCGGTGAGCGGCGAACCCGCTCCGTCGTCGCGCCCGTAGACGATGGCGCCCCAGCCGGGCGTCGACAGGACGTTGATGCCGTCGGGGCTGTCCTTCTCCACGCGCGAGACCAGCAGGTCGGCCTTGCCGTCGCCGTCGAAGTCCCCCGTCTGGCCGAGCAGCCGGGACGCGTCCGCCACCCGCAGACCTCGCCCCGGGAAGCTCGCGTCGGGATGGGACTCCGCGTCGAGACGCAGCACCGTCGCGCCGCCGTCGATGCTGCCGCTGGGGGTGCCGGCGTACACGATCCGGACCGCGCCCGGGGTTCCGACGCCGGCCGGATCGCCTCCGGAGACCGCGAGGTCGGGACGCCCGTCGCCGTCGAAGTCGCCCACCACGGCGACGTCCTCGACCTGGTCGTCCGAGAGGGTGTAGGTGCGAGTCGCCTGGGACAACGTGGCCGCCGCACCCAGCGCCGGCAGGTTCTCGAAGACCCGCACGCTGCCCGTCGCCGGGTCGGAGACGACCAGGTCGTCCATCGGATTCGCGCCGTTCACCAGCCCGGCCATGTCTCCCGCCGCCAGGTCGGCGTGCAGGGCGCCCCGCCCCACGCCCTCGATCACCAGATCGGCGTCGGCGACGAGATCGACCGTGCCGGTCCACGCGGTGCTCGATCCGTACAGCACGTAGACACCCGCCGCGTCGGGCGGAGTCGAGACGCCGGCGCTCAAGGCGTCGACGACCACGGCGACGTCCGCGAGGCCGTCGCCGTCGTAGTCGGCGGGCGGCGCGAAGGTGGCCCGGCTGAGCCCGATCGACTCCGCGAAGAGCGGCGCGGGAATCACGAGCTGGACGTCGCCCGCGCCGAGCTGCTCGTCGCCGGAGGCGGCACCGCTCAGCCGGATCCACGCGATGCTGGGTCCGATCTCGTCGGCCACGTCGATGCCGTCGAGGAACGCCTGGAAGATGTCCTCGACCGTCCCGAGCTCGTTTCGCACGGCGACGACGAAGTCCTCGGCGCCGTCGCCGTCGATGTCGCCGAGCGGGATCGACACGGGCAGCGCCAACGGGTCGTTCACGTCGACGCCGAAGCTCCCGGCGTCGGGGGCGACGTCGACGATCGCACCGAAGCCCAGCGCGTCCGCGAAGGTCACCCGGTAGGTCCCGAGCCCGGCAGGCGGATCCCCGGTCGTGGCACCGTCCCGGATCCCCGCTCCGGTCTCGAGGAAGTTCTCGGGGCTGCCCGAGGCCGTCGTCACGCGCAGCTCGAGGCTCCCGCCTTCGATCAGGGTGAAGACCAGGCGACCCGACGTGTCGAGGTCGACGTCGATGCGCCCGCTGAGATCCGGATCGCTCGACAGACGGCCGCGGAGGGAGACGACGAAGTCCGCGGGCGTCGCGTCGGTCACGTTGTCGACCGCGACCTGGGTGGCGTGGTTGCCGTCGAGGTAGACGTCGAGATAGGACGCCGCGTCCGGCCCGTCCAGGGTGAGCGGGTGCGTGCCCACGATCCGCAGCGTGTTCGGGTTGCGGACGTGGAGCAGGTAGTGGCTGGGGACGTCGCCCGTGTCCTCGAAGGGCGTGACGGCGAGGATCTGGTCGTTCGCGTCGGTCTGGACCTCGGCGGCGAAGATCTGCACGCCGAAGCCCGCGAGCGCCCCGGCGTTCGGGCTGGTGGAGCCGGAGGCGCGCGCGTCCTCGAACAGGCGCTGGGACGCGAGGGAGTCGAAGCGCACGTCGATCATCTGGCTCAGCACGAGGGCCCGGTCCTCGGGTCCGAGCGCGGCCAGCGCCTGGGGTGTCTCGAACAGGAACCAGTCGCCGCCGTCCCCGTCCTCGAGGCTCAGCCCGGACACGACGTCGCCGGTCTCCACGAAGCCGAGGTCGGCCGCGAAGTCGGGACCGTCGTTGCGGGCGCTGATGCCGCCGCGGGTCACGATCTCGTAGGCGTCGCGCGTCCCCGCGGTGCCGCCGAGCAACACGTCCGCGCCCGAGCCGCCGTCCAGCCGGTCGTCCCCCACCCCGCCGACCAGGTAGTCGTCGCCGGCGTCGCCGAAGATCTGGTCGTCGCCGGCGCCGCCGTAGAGTCGATCCGCTCCGTCGCCGCCGTGGATCTCGACGGACTGGAAGGCGCCGTGCTGGGGCCGCACGTCCGGTCCCAGGCCCCATTCGCTCTGCTGCCCCGGGAACGTGTAGCCGGGATCCGCGTGCACCTCGTCGTCGCCCGCGCCGGTGTCGAAGACCGCCCGCTCGACGTCGCGGCTCTGGAAGAAGACGTAGTCCTGCTGGAAGGTGCCGTCCGAAGCGCGCAGGAAGTCCTGGTTGGCAATGTCCCAGCGCAGCGCGGTCAGCTCGTAGCGCTGCAGCACGGGGTTGTATCGGATGGCGACGTCGTCCGGCACGGGCACGCCCCGGCGGTCGAGGTTGCCGCCGAGGAAGAGCACCCGGTCGTCGCCGGCGCCGCCATCGATCTGGTCGCTCGCGGTCGGCACCAGGGTCTGCTCGGTGCCCTTGACCGTGGGCAGCGCGTCGGGCACGAGCTGGAAGGTGTCGTCGCCGTCGCCGCCGAAGAGCAGGTCGCTCGCCTGGTGGTCGAGCCCACCCGTGAGCACGTCGTTGCCGGGCCCGCCGAAGATCCAGTCCTCACCGGGCCCGCCCGACAGGACGTCGTCGCCGGTGCCGCCGAGGATCACGTCGCGGCGCACGAGGTCCGACCGGGCGCCGAGGTCCAGCTCGACCGGCGCCCGGCCGGTGGCGAGGTCGAAGGTGAGCGAGTAGCTCGTCGGCACGACGTTCGGCGAGGTGACGCGCAGCCAGTAGGAGACCCCCGACTCGAGGCCGAGCCCGTCCAGCGCGATGCCGTCCGCCGCGGCGCCGCCGAGGTCGAGCTGCCTGGCTCCCGTCACCCCGCCCATTTCGCCACCGTTTCCGCCGCGATGGCCGATCGAGAAGAGCAGGTCGTATCGCGCGCTCTCGCCGCCCGTGTGGCCGTGGACGTGCAGCCGGTACTCGCCCCCCGAGAGCCCGGCGAGCGACAGCTGGACGCGCTGGCTGCCGGCGGCGACGGTGGCGCTCGAGACGACCGTGCCGGTGGCGTCGACCAGCTCGAGCGAGAGGCCCCCGGCCAGGTCGAGCTGCTCGAGCCCGACGGAGCCGACGACCCCCGGCGTGACCAGCGTGTCCCGGAACCCCAGCTCGGCCAGGGCCGCCTCGTCGGCGTTGCGGATCTCGAGGCTCGCGACTCCCGAAGGATCCTCGGACGACAGCACCAGCACGCCGTCCCGCAGCGCGACGCTCACGGATCCGGCCAGCGGGCTGGCCGCGATCTTCGCCGCGAGCAGGTCGGCCAGGTCGGCGGCGTCGCGATTCGCCGCCGTCTCGGCGCTCGTGATCCCGATCGCCACGGGAGCGCCGGCGCCCAGCACCAGCTCGAAGCTCGCGTCGGTCGCGAGCCGCCCGTCGGTGGGCACGCTCGCCAGGCCGGCGACCTCCGCGGGCACGGCGTCGACGGTGAAGCGCAGCCAGTCCTCGTCCCCCGGCGCGTCCAGGGACAGCCCGGTCACGCGCCCCAGGTCGGCGACGGGATCCAGCAGGTAGGCGCTGGCCTCCGTATCGCTCGCCTGGCCGTCGCGGAAGCCGAGGCCGTCGACCAGGCCCGTCGCGCTTCCCCCGTAGACGAGGTCGGCTCCCGCGAGGCTTCCGAGGGCGCGCAACGCCAAGTGGTCGCCGAGCCGGTTGGCCACCACCGAGCCGCCGATGCCGACCCGCTCGAGGGCGGCGTTCACGTCGGCCACGAGATCGTCGAGCGAGCGGTTCCCGGCGTCGGCCGCGACGGTGACCAGGGTCTGGGACGAGCCGACGCCTACGCCGACGCCCAGGGTGAAGGTCACGTCGGCTGCGAGCACGCCGTCCGCCGGCGCCGCCGCCTCGCCGACCAGCGCCTCGGCGAGGTCGGGCCGCACCTCGTCGCCGCTGGGCGCGCTGACGCCGCCCGGGATCGCCACCGGGCTGCCGTTCACGTCCTGGAACAGCTCGAGCCGCAGGCCGTCGGTGACGACGGCGCTCTGCAGGTCGATGCGGCTGCCCGGCTGGGGCGCGTCCACCAGCGCGAAGCGGTACCAGTCGACGTCGTTCGGATTGTCGATGGTGAGCCCGCGCAGGAGCGTGCTGTCGGTCAGGGCCGTCAGGGCGAGGGCCTGCTTGCCCTGGTGGAATCCGAGCTCCGCGGCGGCGGTGCCGCTCGCCGCCGTGACCAGCAGCGCGCCGTCCGGGGTGGCGCTGCCGCCGCGCAGGACCAGGCGGTTGCCGTCGGCGCTGGCCGTGACGCCGCCCAGCCCGGCTGCGGCGAGGGCGAGCTGCAGGTCGGCAGCCAGGTCGGCCACGCTCGCGTTCGTCGCGGTGTCCGCCTGGGTGAGTGAGACCGCGACGGCAGTCTGCCCGTCGACGGAGAGCGAGAAGAACGCGTCGCCGGAGAGACGTCCGTCGGCGGGCGCATCGACCGACGCCGACAGCCGCGGCGCGGCGTAGGGCGGAGTCGCCGTCATGCCGACCTGGAAGCCCAGCGCGAGACGCGAGATCGCGTCGACGTCGGAGACCTCGAGGACGCCGCCCGCCTTGGCGGTCGCCAGGGAGAGCACGAGCCGCCCGTCCACCAGGCTCGCCACCACCCGGTCGCGCAGCCCCGCCGTCCTGAGGGCATCGTTCACGTCCACGACCAGCGCGGCGGGCGTCGCGTTGCCGGCGGTCGCCGCGTACGGCACCACCACCGGGCGCGCGTCACCGCCGTCGACCCGCAGCGAGAAGCGGGCGTCCGCGGCGAGGCGTCCGTCGGCCGGCAGGTCGACGCCGCCCGTCACGCGCACGATGCCCACGAGCGGGAAGGCCGTCTCGAACAGGTCGTTGCGGCCGTAGTCCGAGCGGCGCTCGCTGTTGTCGACGAGGATCGCGTTGCCCGCCTGGATGTCGACGAAGTCGTCGCCGGCGCCTGCGTCCACCCAGACCGTCTTCTGGACCGTGGGACCCACGACGATCGAGTCGTTGCCGCCGAGCGCGTCGATCACGATGGCGAGGAACTCGCCCTCGGGCGGCAGGATCTTCTTCAACAGGTCGATGCGCTGCAGGTCGAGGGTGGCGACCGCGTCGCTGCGCTCGGCGAGCGAGAGCCCGTCGAGGCCGCTCAGGTCGAGGACGGCGTCCTCCACGTCCCAGACCGGCTTGCCCGACGGATCCACCGCGTCGAAGTCGAGGGAGAGCTCGGCGGCGAAGGTGAAGTTGCCGTCGTTGTTCGTCAGTCGGGTGACCAGGTGACGGCCCTCGAGCAGCCCGGGCTCGGTCACGAAGTTCACCTGGATCTGGTCGTCGACGTTCGAGCCGCCCACGTACCAGACCTGCCCGGTGGAGCGCGCGTAGTCCTTCCAGGCGTCGCCCCCGAGGCCGCCGTCGAGGGATTCGAAGTCCGTGCCGTCGGCCCGCACGAGCCGGTCGTCGCCACCGTTGCCGTAGAGGAAGTCGAGGCCGGTGCCACCGAAGAGGGTGTCGTCCCCCGAGCCGCCGAGCAGGCGGTTCAGGCCCGTGTCCTCGAGGGGGTAGAAGAGGTTCACCACCCCGGTCCCGACCGGGCCGATGTCCGGCCGCAGCTCGTAGGCGATCGGGCCCGTTGCGCCGGGGGCACCGGGCGCGCTCGCGCGGATCTTGTAGACCGCGCCCCCACCCGGCCGGCCGGCGAGGGAGAGCGTGGCGACGGGGGTCGCGCCGTCGAGGGTCACCGTGGCGAGCACGTTGTCGCCGGCGTCGAGCAGCTCGACCACCAGGGCGCCGGCCTCCGGGGCCAGGTTCTCGACCTCGATGCCGTCCCCGCTGACGCCGGCGTTCGTGAGGGTGAAGCGCAGCTCGTCCTGCTGCACGCCGGGCGCCTCGATCGAGAGACCCTCGATGCGCGCCAGGCCCTCGATCGGGCCGAGGTCGACGGACTTCTGGGAGTCGTCGACCAGGGCGCCGTTCTGGTCGACGAAGAGCCCGAAGAGCTGGCCCTGGCCGGGATCGCGGCTCCAGGCGGAGAGGGTGTTGTCCCCTTCCCCGCCGATCAGGTCGTCGTTGCCCTGGCCGGCGAAGAGGGTGTCGTCACCGTCGCCGCCCCACAGCCGGTCGTCGCCCCCGAAGCCCGAGAGGGTGTCGTTCCCGCTGCCGCCGTCGAGCCGGTCCCGGGCCCCGCTGCCCGTGAGCACGTCGTCGCCGGGACCGCCGTCGAAGACCGCCACGAACTCGTCGCTGCGGGCGGAGAGATCCGAGACGTCGAGCGCGTCGGCGCCGGTCCCGAAGGCGATGGTGTCGTCGCCGCCGAGGCCGGAGATGCGGAACTGCTCGACCAGCGGTCCCGACGCGTCGCGCCAGCGCAGGTCGACGATCCGCTCTCCGCCCTGATCCTCGTACGAGAGGCGCAGCTGTTTGGCGTCCGTCGGGTGGCGCTGCAGGGTGATCGTGTCCGCGGCGTCGGTGCCCTCGACCAGCAGGATGTCGGTCGCGTTGTCGTCGGCCACGTCGCCCGCGCTGGCGTTGCCGCCGTGGCCGTCGAGCTCGTCGCCGAGCACGCTGTAGCTGGCGGAGACGTCGGCACGCAGGATGTCGATGCCCGAGCCGCCGAAGAGCTGGTCGTGGCCGTCCTGGCCCTCGAGCGCGTCGGAGTCGGCGCCGCCCCACAGCTGGTCGTCGCCGCCGCCGCCGAGCAGATCGTCGAAGCCCGCACCGCCGAAGAGCCAGTCGTCGCCGCCGGTGGTCGCGGCGGAGGGATTCGTCGTGTAGTCGGGCCCGGCCAGGATGTCGCCGAGCAGCGAGTCGTTGCCACCGTCGCCGAAGAGCGCGTCCGCGCGCAGGTTGCCGTAGAGCGTGTCGTTGTCCGCGCCGCCGTGCAGCTCGTCGCCGACCACCGACGGGCCGGCGGGCGCAGCCTCCGCGAAGGCGTAGAGCCGGTCGGCCCCGGCGCCGCCGAAGAGCCGCTGGCCCTGCTGGCTGCCCGTCGTCGCGTCGCCGGCGTCGCCGGCCAGGAAGTCGTCCCCCTCGTCGCCATAGAGCTGGTCGATGCCCTCGCCGCCGCGCACGACGTCGCTGCCGAGACCGCCGCGCACGACGTCCGCGCCGCCGTCGCCCTGCACGGAGTCGTCGCCGAGCCCGCCGTCCACGTAGTCGCGCCCGGTCCCGCCCGAGAGGTCGTCGACGTCGCCCCCGCCGAACAGCCAGTCGTCGCCCGCGTCGCCCGCGAGGCGATCGCGCCCGTCGCTGCTGCTGCCGTCGAGGGAGAGCCCGAGCACCGCCACCGGCACGATCGCGGGCGTCTCGAAGCCCGGGACGTCCGCGAAGAACCACTCGCTGGCGTTGGGCGGGGTCGTGAGGTTCGCCGGCAGGAAGGCCGAGTCGGCGAGCAGCGCGTCGCCGCCCCACAAGAGATCCGAGCCCGCGCCGCCGCGCAGGGTGTCGTTGCCGGAGCTGCCGACCAGCACGTCGTCGCCGTCGTCGCCCACCAGCAGGTCGTCGCCCGCCGCCCCTTCGAGGCGATCGTTGCCGGCGCCGCCGAAGAGCTGGTCGGCGTCCGCCTCGCCATAGAGCAGGTCGTCGCCGTCGTCGCCCCGGATCACGTCGCGGCCGCTGCCGCCGTACACCGTGTCGTTGCCGGCGCCCGCCGAGATCGTGTCGTCGCCGCCGTCGCCGAAGATCTGGTCGTCGCCGCCGAGACCGAAGACCGTGTCGGCGTCGTCGCCGCCGTGGATCTCGTCCGCGCCGGCGCCGCCATAGATCAGGTCGCGGCCGGTGCCGCCCAGGATCACGTGGGTCGGCGACGGTCTCCTTCGCGTCGTTCCCGCTGGCGTCGCTGCCCGCGTAGATCGTGTCGTCGCCGGCGCCGCCGTCGAGCAGCGTGTCGCTGCCCGCACCGCCGAAGATCACGTCGTTGCCGAGCCCGCCGTGGATCGTGTCGGTGTTCTCGCCGCCGTCGAGCAGGTCGTCGCCGTCGCCGCCGTCGAGAATGTCGTTGCCGATCTCGCCGAAGAGCTGGTCGTTGCCTCGCGTCGCCCTGCAGGGTGTCGGCGCCGATCCCGCCCTGGAGGACGTCGCTCTCGCTGCCCCCGTACAGGAAGTCGTCGCCGCGCCCGCCGACCAGCAGATCCGGTCCGGCTTCGCCGTAGAGATGGTCGACCCCGTCGTCGCCCTGCAGGGTGTCGGCACCGTCGCCGCCGTAGAGGAATGTCGTCGCCACCCCCGCCGGAGAGCGAGTCGTCGCCGGCTCCTCCCTGCAGCGTGTCGCCTCCGTCGCCGCCCTCGAGCCGATCGTTGCCCGCGCCGCCCACCAGCAGATCGGCGCCGCCACCGCCCTGCAGGGTGTCGGCGCCCTCGCCGCCATCCAGGCTGTCGGCCCCGTCGGCAGCAACCAGGGTGTCGTCGCCGTCGCTCGCCCATCAGGATGGCTGCGCCGCCCTGCACCACCAGCACGTCGTTGCCGCTGCCGCCGATCATCGTCACCGGCAGCTCGACGCCCGCGCGCACCGCAATGTCGTCGTTGCCGGCTCCGGCGTCCGCGAAGATGCTGGTCACGTTGTCGAAGGTCTGCTGCAGGCCGAACGCGTCGACGATCACCCGGTTCGGAGCGTCGCCGGGGAGCACCCGGAATACCTCGTCGCCGTCGTCCACGTTGCCGTGCAGGCGCAGGCCGGCGTTCGGACCGGCGTGCAGGACGAGCTGCCCGGCTGTCGACGTGGGCGAGCACGGGCGTCGTGTCGGGACGCGTGAGGTCGAACTCGAAGAGCGTCGTGTCCGCGAGCGTCTTGCTCTCGTCGATCACGAAGAGGATGTGGATCGAGCCGACCAACCTGGCGTCGACCTTGGCCTTGCCGTCGAAGACGTAGAGCGGCCCGAGCGCGAGGCCCGAGAGGAGCTCGGAGGGCCGGATGCGGCCGTCCCCGTTATCGTCGTGGAGGTCGAGCTCGAGGCTGCCGATCACCCCGCCCTCGACCTTGACCTCGGCGAAGCCGGGGATGCCCGCGCCCACGCCCGCGAGCACCCCCGCGGAGAGGGTCACCTCGGGGACGTCCTCGCCGCTGCCGTCTGGGTTGGCGGTGTCGCTGACGTAGAAGCCCTCGAAGGCCCGGGTCGCGTCGCCGGTATCGTGGGCGGCCCGCAGCCCCAACGTATCGAAGCCGAAGGCGAAGTCGGCGTGCGCCTCCACGTGACCGCCGACGCTCGCCTTGAGCAGCGGCGGGATGATCGGGAACTCGAGGGGGCCGATGTCGAACGCCAGATCCAGCGCCGGCATGTCGTAGGTGAAGAGGACGGGATCCTGGCCCAGCAGCAGCCCGAAGAGCGAGCTCGGGTTGTCCAGGAACGCGAAGTGGAAGCCTCCGCCGTTCGCGGCCGCGGCCTGCTGGACGTAGCTCTTCACGTTCGCAGGCAGCCCGGCCTTCGGGTCCACGGCCTGGGTGACGCGCGGGGTGAGCCCGGTCACCGAGGCGAGGTTGCGGATGTCGGCACCGCCGAGATCGAAGCTGCCGAGGTCGATGCGCGAGCCCCCGGGCACCAGCGGCAGGTTCGCCAGGTCGGCGATGTCCGCCACCGCGTCGAGGAAGTCGGCGGCCTTGCCGACGCTGCCGGGCAGGATGCGGGCCAGGTCGATCAGCGAAACCGGGCGTCCCATCACGTCGGACAGCACCGGAATCGGCGCCTGCAGCTTCGAGAGGTAGTCGTCGAGCGGCCCCACGACGTCGTCGATGCCGGCGAGGATGCCGCCCACGTAGTCGTCGATGAAGCCGCCGAGGTCCATCTGCACGTTGTCGAAGGACACCTGGGGCACGCCGCCGAAGGGCGCCGACGGACCGATGCCCCAGTCGATTCCGAGATCGGCGTAGATCGACGGGAAGCGGCCGCTCGTGCCGAAGCCCAGGGTGAGAGCGAGGTCGACGTTGGCCGACGCGTCGAGGGTGGAGGCGAAGAGCGGGCCGGGGAGCGTCCCGCCCGTGCCGAGCCGGGCGATCTCCGCCAGGGTGAGCAGCCCGTCGTCCTGGCCGGGGTCGAGCAGGTCGACGGTGAAGCTGCCCGTGAGGCGGCTGCCCTGGTCCTGGGCGACGAGGTCCAGGAAGAGGAGCGAGCCCGTGAGCGTCTGGCCGGGGATCGTGGCGTCGACGGTGACCGTGAGCTCGGGGTCGGGACCGTCGGTGCGGAAGTAGAGCCCGTCGCTGCGGTTCACGCCGAGGGCGAGGTCGAGCTGGAAGCCCAGGGACAGGTCCACGTCGCCGTCGAGCGAGAGTCCCAGGGCGTCGAGCCCGAGATCGAAGCCCACCGCCTGGTCGATCTGCTGGCTGCGGCCGAGCTTGAAGGCGAACTCCACGCCGTCGAGTCCGCTCGAGACGACCGCGAGGTCGTTCAGGTCGACGTCCGCGTCGCCGTCGCGGTCCTGCAGCCAGCCGAGCCCGCCGGGGCCGATGGCCTCGAAGAGCAGGTTCTTGACGGCCGTGTCGGTCAGCAGCTCACCGGGATTGGTGGTGTGGAAGGTCTCGATGTTCTGGGAAACCTGGTCGCGGATGTCCGCCAGGAAGTTGGCGGCGCCGGCGAGCTGGTCGCCGATGAGCGGCAGCTTCACCCCGAAGACGTCGCCGTCGAGAGCGTCGATGAAGAGGTTGAGCAGCCCGTCCCAGCCGTTGCCCAGGGCCGACAGGTTGGCGGCGAGGTCGGCCAGCAGCGACGAGATCGCGGCCCCGAAGTCCGGGGCGTCGAAGCTCGAGGTCGCCGGATCGCCGTCGCTGCTGCTCACGTCGAACGGGTCGAGCAGGTCCTGGATGTCGACCTGGATGTCGCCCAGGAACGCGGACTCGGTCGGGAAGTAGACGGGCAGCTGCGCGCCCACGCGCGCGTCGAGGTTCGTCTGCAGGAGCCCGGTCGACAGCTCGCCGAGCAGGTAGCGGTGATCCGACGGATCCGTCGCGAGGCCCAGGCTGAAGACCGCCGGGCTGCCCGCCACGAGATCCGAGGAGCCGAGCCGCAGGGAGCCCAGGTTCGCGAGGCCCTGGTTGCCGATGAAGAGCCCCGCCGGCCCGAGGGTCGCGGCGAACTGCAGATCGCTCGACTCCAGACCCACCTCGACCCGGAAGTCCGAGCTGTCGCGCAGGTAGATCGTCGGCACGGAGGGGTTCGTGACGTCGAAGGTGAGCCCGAGGTCGAAGAAGACACCGGCCTGCACGTCGAGGGTGCCCTGCCCCACCAGGCTCGGGTCGAGACCGCCGAACTGCAGGCCCGGCAGGCCGAGGTCCAGGTTCAGGGGCAGCGTCGTCTGCACGCTCTTCGCGAAGCCGAGGTCGATGTCGAAGGAGCGGGTCGGCAGGTCGAAGCTCACCGTGACGCCGCCGAGCCCGGCCAGCACCTCGGCGAGAGTGTCCTGGAGGAAGAGCTGGAACTCGCCGAGGGTCTCCGGCGGATCGGCCTCCAGGCGATCGACCAGCGCACCGAACGCGTCCGACGGATCTCCCGTCAGGTCGAGCAGGCTCTCGTTCACCAGCGGGATCTCGGGAATCGCGCCGAGCAGCCCCTCGATCTCGTCGTCGATGAAGCCCTGGACCGCGCGCAGCCCCTCGATGATCTTGCCGAAGGCGAGGGCCTCGAAGCCGGAGAGGTCCGCGAGATCCGCATTGAACCCGTAGCTGAGGGTGCCCGGGTCGGTGAGATCGCTCCACGACAGGCTCACCCGCGGATCGCCCGTCAGCGCGCCGTTCAGGAAGTCGGGCGCGAGCCGGACCGGCAGGTCGAGGTTCGCCGAGCCGCTGAAGCCGTCGCCCCCGAGCAGCGCCGACGGGTTGCCCAGGTTGTCCAGCAGCTCGCCGAAGGTGATGCGCCCGTCCGCGGCGTCGGTGCCCGGGTCGAGCAGGTCGAGGCCCAGGTGCGCGCTGATGCCGCCCGATCCCTGGACGACGTCGAATCCGAGCGCTCCGAAGCGCGCGCTGGCGTCGAGCGTGTCGACCCCCACGTCGAAGGTCGCGTCGAAGCTCGCATCCTGGATGAAGAAGCGGCTCGTGAGGGACTCGTTGTGGAGCGGCCGGCTCTCGATCGTGCCGGTCGCGGCGGTGTCGCTGGCCTCGATGCCGAGCTGCACGCTCGCGAACGAGTCGTTGACGCCCCGCACCCGGAACGTGGCGGGGGCACCTTCGACGAAGGTCGTGTCGACGAGGCGGATCGTGTCCGTGTCGTCGTCGAGGGTGACCGTCACCTTGCCGCTCGTCTGGGTCTGGATCGCCTGCGCGACGTCCTGGACCGTGGTCGCGGGCGTCCCGCCGGCGGCGAGATCGACGAGGAAGACGGTGCCATCGCTGGTGGTGATCTCCAGCTCGGGCGTTCCCTGGGGCTTGATCTCGCCCGGCAGGTTGTCGTTCACGGCGGCGAGGGTGGCGCTCGAGAGCGCGAAGCCCTGTCCCAGCGGGACGAGGTCGACGCCCAGGGTGAGGCCGCCCTTCACCCGCGCGTCGAGGTTCACCGCCGCGTCCGCCTGCTGGTCGGTCGCGAAGCCCAGGGCCTCGGCCCCGCTCACCTGGAGCGACTCCACCTGGGTGCCCTTGGAGACGAAGGCCAGCCGCCCGCCGTCGTTCGTCACGCTGATGTCGTCGCCGAAGTCCGTCGCGGCGAGCGCCGTGGCGAGGGCGGCGTTGAGATCGACCACGAGGTCGTCGAGGTCGGTGTTGCCCGCGACGGCGCCCGCGAGGTCGACCACGACGGGGGCGCCGTCGTTCACCCGCAGCGTGAAGCTCGTCGTGGCGGGCTGTCCGTTCACGGGCCCCGCGTTGGCGGCCCGCAGGCGCACGAAGACCGAGAGCGCGATGGCGTCGCCGAGGTCGAGGTCGAGGCCGAGGGGGATCTCCCGGCTCGTGCTCTCGTCGAACTGGACCTGGTAGGTGAGACGCTTCGCGTTGGCGTCGTAGGTCGCACCGACCGCCGAGGCCAGCGCGGTCAGCACCTCCTGGGCCGAGTCGAAGCTGCGCGCGATGCCCACGACGCCGGCGGGGAGGCCAAAGGCCTCGCCCGCCTCGATCGAGAGCGCCGTCAGGTCCGCGCTCTTGCCCACGAGCCCGATCCGGCTCCCCACCCGCTGGGCCTCCACCAGGTCGGGAATGCCCAGCTCGAGGAGCTTCGCGGCCAGCGCCTCGTTCACGTCCGCAACCAGGTCGTCGATGCTCTGTGTTGCTGGCGTCGGCGGCGACGGTGACGTCCACCTTTGTCGAACCGCCGTCGAGCCGTTGACGACGAACGAGAGCAGCGCGTCCTGGTCGAGCCGCCCGTCCGCGGGCGCGGGCAGGCCGCCCAGCGCCCGCAGGCCCCCGAGCGGGCCCGAGAGCACCTTCGCGAGCAAGGCATCCACGTCGAGGGCGTCGCCCAGGGTGAGGCCCGTGAACGGAATCGAGGTGGACAGGATCCCCTCGCCGCCCAGGGCCTGCAGCGCGCCGCCGAGCTGCTTCAGCAGGCCGAGGAAGCCGTCGGCGGTGAGGTTGTCGAAGTCGAGGAAGTGCTCGAGCGCGCTGGTGTCGATCTGGATGTTGGCGAGCACCCCCGCGAGGGAGGAAACGGCAGACGCGCCGCTGCCCTGGATCAGGCCGCCGGTGAGCCCGTCGAGCGAGAGCGACAGCGCCGGCAGCGTCAGCCCCACCTCGGGAACGAGCACGATGTCGTCGATGGAGAGATTGGCGGTGATGCTGCTCGAGACCAGCGAAGACACGATCGGTCGGCGCGCATCTCGGACAAGGTGATGCGGCCGTCCGTGTTCGGGTCCTGCAGGTCGAGCGACAGGGCGCCGGTGAAGTGGATGCCCTGGGGATCCGCGTCGGCCGGGTCGGGCTTCAGCTCGACGCCCAGGAAGCCGACCTTGCCGTAGAAGGTAGGGGTTCGCGATCGACGCGTCGAGCTGGATCGAGACCTCGGGGCCCGGCGCATCCACCAGGAAGAGGCGGTCGTCGATCGAGAGCCCTTCGCCGAGCTGGATTCCGAAGCCCCAGCTGGAAGTCGGCGTCGATGGAGATGCCGATCGTGCCGCTCGCGTCGATCTTCAGCTGCGGAATGCCGACGTCGAGGGCCAGGTCGGTCTTGTACTCGATCGGATCGAGGTTGATCGGCAGCGTGATCTGGAGCTGGCGGTTGGCGCCGCTCCCCGTCGACGAGAGCCCGATCGACTCGAGGTCGATGCCCAGCCGACTCCGCCAGGTTCTCGAGCAGCCGACTGCAGGGTGGGCCGCTCGGCGAGCAGCTCGGTGCTGCCGCCGAGGGCCTCGGCGAGCTGATCGCCCAGCCCGCCGGACCGGCGCACGCTCAGCATCGGGCTCGCGCGGTCGGGCTCCTGGGCCGCGCCGCTCGCGAAGCGCACGACCAGCAGTGAAGGCTCGACGGACTCTCACCTCCCCCTGCAGATCCTCTCCGTTCGCGCCCCGGTACACGACGGCGTCGCCCGACGCCGACCTTCTGCGCCACCAGATCGACGTCCTGGACCGCACCTCGAAGCGCTGGAAGCTGCCGTCGTCCTCGGTCTGCGAGACGTTGCCGACCTGGGAGGCGCCGAGCTCGAGGGGCTGCGGCACGCTGCCCAGCAGGTCGCCGAGGCTCTTGCCGACGAACGGAAGCTTCACGCCGAGCATGTCCGTACCGGTCAGGGCCTGGAAGGAGCCCGCGTAGTCCTGGATGTGCTGGACGATCTCGGGCAGGTCGACGTTCAGGAACGCGACGATGTCCTGGCCGAGCGACGCGCCGGCGCGCACGACGAACTGGTCGGGCTTGTCGATATCCCGCCCATACGAGCTGGACGTTCGCGTCCTCGAGCCCGAAGGGGATCGGTGCCGTCCGTCGAAGAGCGGCAACGCGTCAGGTCGACGTCGAAGACGAGGTCGTCGGCGTTGATGTTGCCCACGACGCTTGACGCTCGCGGCCGCGGCGCCGGCGCGCGTCGAGCTCGTAGAGAGCGCATGACGCCGTCGTTGAACGCCCGTGAGCGGGTCCGCACCGGTGTCCTTCAGGTCCTATCTCGATGCGCACGCCGGGATCCATCGTGAGCGAGCCGCTGGCGATCTCGACGTCCAGGATGCCGAAGTTGCCGCTCGCCTCGATCTCGTCGCCGAAGCTGGATGTTGCTCACCACCAGCTCGGGGTCGGCTGAAGGCGTCCGCGTCGATGAAGAAGCCCTGCTCGTCCACGCCGAGCCGCAGCTTCGCCTTCACGTCGGCGGTGAAGTTCGCTGCTGCCCTCGAGGTCGACCAGGCCGGAGGGCAGCACCGCCGACAGGTCGAGATCGTACCTTCGAGCGTCTTCTGGATGCTCGACGTCGAGGATCAGACGCCGAGGCGTCGTCGCGCACGAGGGTGACGTTGCCCGCGATGTCGTCGAGGCCGTCGAGCGCGGCGATCAGCTCGGCGGTGGTGGTGATCGTGACGCCGATCTGCTCCGGCGAGAACGCGCCCGTCCCGGTCTCGAAGAGCCGCCGCAGGAGTCGCTCGCGCCGACGCCTACCGGCTCGGTCAGCTCGCTCCGGGCCGCGTCCGGGTCCCCCTCGCTCCGGCCGATGCCGCCCTCGGCGGTCGGGCCCGGCAGGGACGCGTCGAAGCCGCCCACCCCGCGCACCAGGGATTCGCCGATGCCGGCGAGCGAGACGTCCGGCAGGACCCCGCCCAGGCCGAAGCCCGCCGACGCCGGCCCCGAAGCTGAGCAGGGCCGCCGCGTGCGGGCTGGCGCTCTGGTCGTCGAGATGGACGTCGGTGTAGTTGAGGGTCAGGTCGGCGTCGCTGCCGTCCAGGTAGACCTTGCCGCTGGTCGCCGACGCGGTCTGGACCGACTTGAGGGAGAACTTCGAGCCCTGGAGCACCAGGGTGTCGTTGTCGCCGGCGTTGCCCTCCACCACCATGTCGGTGGTGCCGGCGAGCCAGCTCGCGAAGCTCGTCGCCCGGGACGCCGATCACGCCGTTGCTCTGGTCGAGGATCACCGTGTCGTTGCCCGCCGAGGCCGCGACGTGGATCTCCTGCAAGGTCGACAGCTGGATCTGGCCCACCTTCTCGGGGGCGCCGCCGACGCCGGCGACGTGCACCTCGAGCAGCGACGGATTGGAGGCGGCGCGCACCAGCCGGATCGTGTCGTCGCCGGAGGTGCCCGTGATCGTGAGGGTGCTGCGGGTAGCGATCTCGGTGTCGATCTGCGAGATCTCCCACGCGCCGCGCCCCGCCGTGCCGGCGACCAGCACGTTGTCGAAGCGGTCCCAGTGAGGTCGTTGACCGTGGTGTTGGGCATTCGACCGGCCGAACTCGCTCCACTGCGCCGACGCGCTCGTCGCGTTGGCCGGGTCGAGCAGACGGAACACCCCGCCCTGGCCGCCGACCAGCAGCCCCTCGTCGCCCGCGGCCTCGGTCGGGTTCACGTACTCGATGGTCCGGAGATCGCGCGAGAGCGAGCGACGTTGCCGGAGATGTCGGTCCAGGAGTCCCCGGCGTCGCTCGAGCGCCAGACGTGGTCGTTGCTGTCGAGCGCGAACACCGTCTTCCAGTTGAAGGGGTCGGTCACGAGGTCGACGATCGCCGTCCCCTTGTAGTCCTTCATCCTGGCGCGCTTGTAGTCGCCGGTGACGCCGCGCACGAAGAGCTTCTTGTCGGACGAACGCCACGTAGGCGACGTTCTCCCGCCCCTTCAGCACCCCCCCGACCCGCTCCCAGCCGCCCGACAGCAGGGCCGTCACCACTGCTGCATGCTTCTTCCCCGACGGCGGATCGGGACGCTTCCAGGTCGAGGTGAAGTTCACCACGTTCCCGACGGCCGTCCCCTGGCGCAGGTCGATCAGGTGGCCGGCCTTGTCGGCGATCAGGATCCGGGCGGGATTGGCCGCGTTGAGCGCGAAGGGGGTCCTGAACGCGAAGGCCTCGTCGAGCGTCTTCTTGCCGATCGGCAGATTCTTGAGGCTCAGCCAGGTCGCTTCGCTGGAGTCGTCGACATCGAAGTCGAGAGGCATCGAATCATCGATCCCGTTGGCGATGATTCGCGAGAAGAGTCCGAGCGAGTCGAGGGCGAAGTACTCGAGGACCTGCGCGGGCGTGGTCGTCACGTCGGGCGCGATCGCCGCCAACGGCGCGACGGCGACGATCGTGCCGTCGCCGCCGAGGAACTCGAGCCAGGTCTGGCCGTGCACGGTGCGCTGGCGCAGCGCACCCTGGTCCTGGGCTCCTCCCAGGATGACGTGGTTCACCGGGTCGTAGGCGACGGAGTAGAGCTCGTCGAGCCCCAGGTTGTAGTTCATGGACGACCAGAAGCGGGCCGCCGTCGAGGGTGACGCGAGCAGGTAGACGCCGCCGTCGTCCGCCTCGAGCAGCTCGCCCATGCTCCAGGCCATGTCGCGCGAGTCGGCGTGGGCCGCCGTGCCGTTCGCGCCGTCCAGGGCGTCGCCGGGACTGAGATTGCCGTCGCCCACCACCGGGTGCCACTGCACCGTCCCGCCGGAGACCACCCCGAAGAACGACCGCGACACGTAGTCGTCCGTGCCGAGGTAGTTGTCGACCATTTGCGTGTCGCCGGCAGCGTAGAGGTTGTCGGCGTTGGTGGGATCGACCAGCAAGGAGAAGTTGGTCATGCCCTGGCTGCCGGGGTTGGAGCCGATGATCGTGTTCGACATGACGCCGTTCACGGTGACCGTCTCGATGCTCGACGGGACGTTCAGCGCGGTCCACGTCGCGCCCCCGTCGTCCGAGCGGAGCAGCGCGGAGGGACGCAGGTCATTCAGGCTCGGCATCTCGGCCGTCCCATTGCCCGACGTGTCCGGCGCAGCGGCATTGCCCCACTGGTTGCCGGCTGTCTTGGGGTCGGTGTCGACGGTGACGGTGTGGGCGGCCCAGTTGGTGGCCGTGACCGTCGCGTCCTGGTATTTGAGGGCCCCGCCGGGGTCGGTGAGCTGCACCTTGATGGTGTCGCCCGCCTGGAAGACCTCGGCCCGCTCGACCGTCAGCGTCCTCGTCGCCGCGTTCCACGCGGTGATGTGCGACTGATAGCTGAGGGTGGCCGCGTAGATGACGCCGCTGCCCGGGCTGCCTCCCGGGGCCTGGCTGACGGCGAGCTCGATCCGCTGGGAGTCCAGCAGCGTGTTGTCCGTGAGGACGCTGAGCGGCACCCACTGAGCGCCCTTGGTACCCGGGACGCTCTTCACGATCCCAAACTGCGGGAAGGCGGCGTAGAAGGCGTCGCCGCCGGCGGCGATCGGGTCCGCCACGAGCGCCGAGGCCTGGGCGGACTGTACCCAGGCGTTGAGGGACACCACGACCTGGGTGCCAGCCGTGAGGCCCGTGAGGTCGGCGGCGCTCGGATAGGTCAGCGAGTTCGCGGTATTGCTCGTCAGCTTGTCGTTCGCCCCGGCGAGGATCGACGTGTCCGTGGGGACGACCGAGACCGTCTGCCCCGCGAACTGATCGACCTGCCATCCGGGGTTCTCGGTGAACGTGACCGTGGCGCCGTTCACGGTCGCGATCGTCCCCGTGAAGATCTTGTTGTCGCCGATCCGGGTCCACGTCTCGCCCGAGTCCGTGCTGCGCCAGAGGCCTTCCTGCGAGCTCCCCGCCGTGCGCAGGTCGCCGGAAGTGGCGGCGAGCAGGACCTGCTTGCCGTTCTCGGTGAGCGTGGTGGGGACGATGGTGCGGATCTTGAGGCCGGTGAGGTCCTTCGTGCCGACGACCGACCAGGTCTGGCCCCCGTCGGTGGAGCGATAGACGCCCACCGAGGCCCCGACCTGGTCGTCGCCGTTGCTGAAGCTGCCGGTGCCGGCATAGAGGGTTTGGGCCTTCACGCCGCTGTTGGGGACCACGGCGGAGGTGACGTTGCCGCTCGCGTCCAGGTTGAGGGGGCTCCAGGCGATGGAGCCAATCGCCAGGGACGGCAGCTGGTCGGTGGTGGTCTCCCATTGGGGCCCACCGACGTTGCGCAGGTTCTGGGTGATCCAGACGCCGCCGCCCACGGTCCCCAGCGCCACGTGGTTGGGGTCGGCCGGGTCGACGGAGATGGCCTCCACCGCGCCCACCTCGGTGGTGAAGCCGCCGGTGATGGGCGCCGGGCCCTGCTCCTTCCACTCGGGGTCGCCCGTCGTCGTGACGGAGACCCCGTTCATGCTCGGGGGCAGGATCGGCGCCACGACGCCTGTTCCGGAGCCGCCGGGGTCGTCCGTGGCGGCCTCCGGGACGCCCGCCACGTCGGCCTGCAGCACCGCGAGCGGGGGGAGGAGAAGGGCGTGCGGATCGGGATCGACCCCCAACGGATCGACGGAGAGCAGGATGCGGGGCTCGAGGGGCTCGAGCTCGAAGCGCGAGCGCACCCCCCGGTCTCCTGCCGACCGGTGCCTGGCGAGGGCGCGCTTCCAGCCGCGCAGCGCGCGGAGGGCCTGCCTGCCCTGCTTGACCCGCTTCAGCTGTTTCACCCCGGGCGGCACCCCCTGCTCTGCTGGGCCGACCGCGAGTTTCCCACAGTGGCTGAGGTGAAACTCTGATCTTTCGATGATCAGACACCACCGTCACCGCGCCCTCCGCCGTTCGCTCGGGGCGATGTGGTAGTACGGAGAGGGGGAGAGAGAAGAGAGAAGATGGAAGGAAGAAGACCGCCGGTTCGACGCGGGACCCTGCCCCTGGCCGCGAGCCTGGCCGTGGGGCTCCTGCTCGCTGGACAGGCAGCGGCACAGAACTCGGTCACCCTGACACCGGCGGTCGTGGCGGCCGGCTCGGGCGACATCGTCTCGTTCGACCTGCTCATCGACTTCGCCGACCCCTCGCTCGGCGGCGGCATCGTGGTCGGCGTCGACCCGTCTCACCTCGCCTTCGACGCCTTCCTCTTCGACG
The DNA here is from genome assembly GCA_963822965.1 of uncultured delta proteobacterium. GTDB lineage: Bacteria > Myxococcota_A > UBA9160 > UBA9160 > UBA4427 > JAJDAN01. The sequence goes on along the minus strand of CAWGJT010000010.1, from coordinate 71,164 downwards.
CGAGCTTCCCCGACGACCCCGCCCTGCGGCTCGTGTGTCCGTCGGCGAGCTCGGCCTGCGCGAGCTTCACCGGGCCGGGGATCCTGGTGGCCTTCGCGGTCGATACCTTCTCCTTCCCGGCCATCAGCGGGGCCCACACCGTCGGGCAGCTGCACCTCCACGTCCTCGCGAGCGCCTCGTCGACGGTCACGACGCGGGAGGACGACTCGGTGGCAGGCCCGCTCGTCGGGGTGGGCGGCTTCGCACCGCCGTCGTTCGGGAGCGCGCAGGTGACCCCGGCAGGAACCGCTCCCCGGGTGCCGGCCCTGGGAGGACCGGGGCAGGTGGCGCTCGCGCTGGCGCTCGGACTCATGGCCTGGTTCACGGGCCGGCGCGCCTGGCCTCGACGACTAGTACGAGTTCTACGAGCTGCGGGCGCGCCTTCCCGAGTGCCGCGGCAGTGAGGGGGACGGCGGCGGGCCGGCCGCGAGCTCCTGCGCCTCGGCCGCGACCGCCGACCAGCCACGCGCCGACGCTGCCGCGGAAGCCTCGGCGACGAGGGCGCCGGCGCGGTCCTGGTCGGCCGGGTCGCCCCGATCGCGCAGCACCCGGGCCCGAGCGAGCCGCGTGCGCGCCTCCCACAGCCGGGCGCCCGCGCGCACCTCGCGAGCGAGCGCCGCCTCGAGATGTCCGAGCGCAGCGTCCCACTCCGAGCGCGCGGCCGCGAGCACACCGAGATGATGCGCCACCGAGCCGTAGTAGAGCCCGCCGCTCCCTCCCACTACGGCCAGACGCGCGTACGGGATGAGGTGCCGCTCGAGCGCCGCCGCCGCCCGTTCGTCTCCCGTGGCCGCTGCGACCTCGCCCGCCAGCGCCAGGGTCATCAGCCAACCCCGGTCGCGGGGCACGTCCGCGAATCCGCGCCGCGCCAGCACCCCGAGCTCGCGGCGTGCCTCGGGGATACGGCCCGTCGCGACCAGCGCCCGCGCCAGCACCGCGCGCCACGCGGGTGCCTCGCGAAAGCGCTGCACCTGGGCACGGATCGCCGGCTCGACCTCGGCGGTGCGGCCCTGCTCGTGCCGCAGGTAGACGACCTGTGCCTGCAGCTCGACCGCGACGTCCGTGGACTCGACGCGCTGGCCGAGGGCGTGGGCCTCCATCACGTGGCGCTCGGCCCCGCCCAGATCGCCGTCCAGCAGTGCACGCATGGCGCCGAGTGTCGCCACCAGCCAGCGGGCGTAGGGCGTTCGCAGCGTCCCCGCCGTGCGCTCGCAGGCGCGCAGCTCGCGGTCGACCCCCACCAGGTCGCCGAGCTCGAGCAGCCCGGTGACGCGGCCCTTCTGCCCGCGCAGCGCGAGCTCGAGATCGCCCGCGGCCCGCGCCGTGCGCACGATCTCGCTGTTGAGCGCGATCCACCCCTCGGTGTCGGCCGGGCTCCAGCGCAGGAAGGAGCAGTCTTCGAGCGCCTGGGCCAGTACCTCGGCGTCGCCGAGCTGTCGGGCCGCCGCGAGCGCCTCGTCCATCCGCGCCTCCGCGCGCCGCGAATCGAGGTAGCGGAGCTCGGCCGCGAGCCTCGCGAGCAGGCGGATCCGCAGCGCCTCGTGTGCGGGCGGAAGCTGCTGGAGCGCTTCCTCCAGGAGATCCAGGACCTCGGGATCACTCTGCCCGCTGGCGCTCGGCTGGTGCGCGAAGCCCAGGGCCGCCTCGCCGAAGAGGTCGAAGCGCCGGATCGATCGGGCGAGATCTCCCGCGGTTCCGTAGCTCGCCTGGGCGCGCTCGGCACCACTCGCGCGCGTCTGCGCCGCGCCGAAGCCCAGCAGCACGCCGATGCGCGCTTCGACGTCGTCGGAGCCGCCGCGCTCCAGCGCGTCCAGCGCGCGTTGGTGCCACGCGGCGGCGCCGTCGAAATCGGCGAGGCGCGTCGCCTGCGCGGCCGCGGCTTCGGCGAGCGCGACGGCCTTGGACACCGGCACGCTGGGTACCGCCTCGCACGCGTGGCGCGCTCGCGCGGCGACGGACTCGGGCGACGAGCTCCCCTGCTCCTCGAGCACCGCCGCGATGCGCGCGTGGACCGCGCGGCGGGCGTCGCCCGGCGGGACCAGCTCGGCGTACAGCGCCTCCCGTACGAGCACGTGCGAGACGCGCAGCCGGGCGGCATCGGCGCTCGCGACCACGAAGCCGGCCTCCTCCCACTCCTGCACGTGCCGATCGAGGGCGGCCGGATCGGCCACGCAGCGACGGAGTAGCGCCCGTTCCACCTCGACTCCGAACGCGAGCGCGCATCCGAGGGGCTCCCGCCCGTCTGGCGAGAGCCCCTCCAGCTTCGGCTGCAAGAGGTGTCGGATCCCGCTCGGGAGGAGCGCCTCCCACTCGTCGCTCGTGCGCGATTCCGCGATCAATCCGCGAGCCTCGAGCGAGCGCAGGCTCTCGCCGAGCAGCAGCGGGTTGCCCTGCGTCTGTTGCTCGAGGGCGACGACCAGCGCCGGGGCCGGCTCCCGTCCCAGGTGCAGCCGCGCGAAGGCCTCGATCTCTTCGCGCCGCAATCCGTCCAGCGGCCAGCGCTCGAGCGTCGTCGCGCGCAGGAGACGATCGATCCAGCGAGAGCGCTGCGGCGTGCGGCTCCCTTCCTGCTCACGGTCTGCGTCTGCCTTGCGATCGGTTTCCGGCGCGCGGCGCGCTTCGGGCTCGCGGCGCGTGGCGATCAGCGCGATCGGCAGGGCGCCGATTCCCTGCGAGACGAACTCGAGCAGTGCCAGGGACTCGGTGTCGGCCGCGTGCAGGTCGTCGAAGAACAGCGCGAGAGGCACCAACGCGGCGGCACGCGCCAAGAAGGCGAGCACTGCCTCGAAGAGCGGGAGACGGTTTCCCTCCGCGACTGCATCGCAGGAATCCGCGGCGGGAGGCGCCACGCCGGGCTCGGGCAGGAGCAGCGCGAGATCGTTGCGCTGCTCGGGCGAAAGGTCGCCCCGGGCGCCCGGAGCAGCCGACGCGACACCGCGCAGGAGGCGCATCCAGGGCTGGTAGGTCGTGGCGTCGTCCTCCTGGCCCGAGCCCGCTGACACCGCGGCGCCGCGCGCGCGCGCGCGCTCGATCAAGAGCTCCGCCGTGCGGGTCTTGCCGATGCCGGCCTCGCCGGCGAGGAAGAGGACCCGCCCGCTGCCGGAGAGGGCGTCGTCGAGCGCATCGTGCAGCCGTGCGCGGAGCTGGGCGCGACCGACATAGCGGGATTCGCGCGACTCGTTCTCGCCGACGAGCCGACCCGCACCCGCAGACAGGACCCGCACGGGAATCCGGAAGGCGTAGCCTCGGCGTGCGACGTTGACGATCGCGACCGGCTTGGCGACCCGGTCGCCGACCGCGAGGCGAGCGAGGCTCACGGCGCGCGCCACCGAGTTCTCCGTGACCACCGTGTCCGGCCAGACCGCGGCGAGAAGGTCCTTCTTCGAGACGACTCGATCCCGGTGGCGCACGAGATGCAGCAGGATCGCAAGCACCTTCGGCTGCACCTCGACCGGGCAGCCGGACCGCCGGAGCTCGAAACGCTCCTCGTCGAGCTCGTACTCGCCGAACGCAAAGATCATGCGCGCCGTTCCGTTCGGCAGGGCGAGTAGCGAAACCCCAGCGAAGAGATCGCCACGGCAGGTCCCTGCTCGCGGAGTGGGGTGACGAGCCCGCGGTCCGTCGCTCGCGCCCCGCCGCCCCTGTCGAGGGGAAGGATCGCGCAGCCAGGCGAGACAGGCGAGGCGTTCCCGGCCCCCATTCCCGGTCCCCTGGGGACTGTCAGGGAACCAGCCCGACCTGCCGGACATCCCAAGGGGCAGCGGCGCCTGGGGCCAATCCGGAGCTGGGTCGGGGTCGAACGGTATGAGGAACACGGCGCAATCGAGCATGACCCTGGGTCTGGGAACGACCCTGATCATCGCGGCGCTCTCGGGCTGCGCCAGCGAGGCAACGACGCGCCAGCCGCTGCCCGACGTCTCCGCGAGCGCGACCCAGACCGACACCGGGCCGCAGTACCGGCACGCCGCGATCCTGGACGTCGAGTCGGACAACGGCCAGCCCGTCGGCGTGATCGTGAACCTGGGCAGCGACGGGGCTCCGCTTCGACCGGGATCCTGGGGCCTCATCCAGAACGGAGAGCACCCCATCGGCTGGGTGAAGGTCGCCGAGGTCTTCCCCACGCGATCCCGGGCCGAGATCCAGGGCACCTTGTCGGAGCCCATCGCCGAGGACGCCCACGTGGTCCTGCGCATCCGAAAGGAACCCGCCTCCGCGCCCGGTACCGGCTCGTAGGTCGGCGGTTCCTCCGCACGAGAAAGCCCCTAGCGCAGCGCGGCCAGGTCCTTCGAGAACTGCCGCTGGTCGGCCGTCTCGGAGAGCACCAGGTCGGGGTGGCGCTGCTGGGTGGCGGAGAGGCTCCACGCGGTCTTGAAGAGCAGAACCGGTCGGTTCTCCCGGTCGCGCACCACCCGAACCGTCTCGCTGTAGCTGAACATGCTCGGATCGAAGCCCGCGACGGGCCAGCGCGCCGCCGTGTAGGGCATCGGGACGAGCTTCAGGTCCACCTGGTACTCGCTGGCGAGGCGGTGTGCCAGCACCTCGAACTGGAGCGGGCCCACCGCGCCCAGGATCAGGGTGGCGCTCGCGGCCATCGGGTCGTTGAAGAGCTGGACGGCGCCCTCCTGCACGAGCTGGTCGATTCCCTTCGCCAGGGCCTTGCGCTTGCTCACCCCGGCGACGTCCACCCGCACGAAGTGCTCCGGCGAGAAGCTCGGGATGCCGGGAAACTCGAAGCTGGTCTCCTGGCTCGGCGCCTGACACAGCGTGTCGCCGATGGCGAAGATGCCCGGGTCGAAGAGGCCGACCACGTCTCCGGGAAAGGCCTCGACGATCTCCTCACGCCCCTGCCCCATCAGCAGCGTCGAGTTCGCCAGGCGGATCGTGTTGCCCGTGCGGACGTGCCGCACGTTCGCGCCCTTCTCGAAGCGCCCCGAGCAGATGCGCAGGAAGGCGATGCGGTCGCGGTGGTCCGGGTCCATGTTCGCCTGGATCTTGAAGACGAACCCCGAGAAGGGCGTCTCGGCCGGCGGGATCGGGCCCTTGTCCGAGAGCTCGCGCGCTCGGTGCCGGCGCCATCTCGAGAAAGGCCTCGAGGAAGGGCTGCACGCCGAAGTTCGTGAGCGCGCTGCCGAAGAACATCGGCGTCTGCTCGCCCGCGCGAACGCGTGCCGAGATCGAGCGGCGGCGCCGCGCGCCGTCGAGCAGCTCGAGTGAATCGGCGAGCTCGCCGGCGAGGGCACCCACCGCGGCCTCGAGCTCGGCTGCGCGAGGGCCGCCGCCGATCTCGCGCTGGTCCACCCGCTGGGCCCCGTGGTGTCCGCCGGAGAAGAGCAGCGCGCGCGAGCGCTCCCGATCGTACACGCCGCGAAAGTCGCTGCCGGCGCCGATCGGCCAGTTGACCGGGGCGACGTCGATGCCCAGCACCGACTCGATCTCGTCCATCAGCTCGAGCGGCTCGCGGCCGTTCCGGTCGAGCTTGTTGACGAACGTGAAGATCGGGATCCGCCGCAGGCGGCACACCTGGAAGAGCTTGCGGGTCTGGGCCTCCACGCCCTTCGCCGCGTCGATCAGCATCACCACGCTGTCGGCCGCCATCAGGGTGCGATAGGTGTCCTCGCTGAAGTCGCGGTGACCCGGCGTGTCGAGGATGTTGACCCGCAGCCCCTCGTAGTCGAAGTGCAGCACGGAGCTGCTCACCGAGATGCCGCGCTGCTTCTCGAGCTCGAGCCAGTCGCTCGTCGCGTGGCGTGCGGCCTTCTGGGCGCGCACCGCTCCCGCCTCGCGCAGCGCCCCGCCGAAGAGCAGCAGCTTCTCGGTGAGGGTCGTCTTGCCCGCGTCCGGATGCGAGATGATGGCGAACGTCCGGCGACGCTCGATCTCGCGCTTGACCTGTCGATCGATGGCCATCGAGGCAGCACTCTCCGGAGGGGATCGCGATGCGCTCACACGTCCCGTCGAGGGACGGGTGTTTAGCTCACAACGCCGTGGGGCGCCGTTCCCGAGCCATTCGCCTGGGCGCGAGCAACCCGCGCGGACGCCCGGGGAGTCGGCCGCCGCCCTGCGGCTATACTCCGCGCCATGGAATCCTCCTCGTGACCCGTGATCGCTCCTCGTGACGACGCTTTCCCCGACGATGCTCTGCTGGAAGACTCTCTCCCTGACGAAGCTCTCCCGACACGGGGTCTCGTGAGCGGGCTCCCTCTCGGAGCGAGTGCCACCCGGGCCGCGCGTCTCCTGCTCGTTGCTTGTGTCTGCGCCTGCTTCGGCCTGGGCGCCTGCTCATGGCTTCCCGGGGGCACCGCTCGCGACGCAGGGGAATCGGCGGTCGCGCTGGCCGCGGAAGATCCCGCGGAGACGGCCGCGGCCCTGGCGATCCTCGAACGCATGTCCCGCCATCTGGCGTCGCTGGCCGCCTTCCGTGTGCGGGCGGAAGTCCGCTACGACGCCGTGCAGGCCTCTGGGCAGCGGATCGAGTTCGGTAGCGAGCGCCGGATCGCGCTCCGGCGCCCGGACCGACTGTGGGCGGAGGTCACCTACTGGGACGGTCCCGTCGAGTGGGTCGTCTATGACGGAGCGCGCCTCTCCGCCGCGGCGCCCTCGCAGAACGTGTACGCGTCGACCGAGCAGTCGGGGAGCCTGGAGGAAGCACTCGCACGTTTCGAGGAGGAGCTCGGCGCCCCCCTGCCCCTCGCCGAGCTCTTCGAGCCCGGCCTCTACGCACGGCTCGCCCCGCTGATCGAGTCGGGCGCGCAGGTGGGGACCGTGGAGCTCGACGGAAGGCCCTGCGACCAGCTCGCCTTCCGCACGTCGTCGCTCGACTTCCAGCTCTTCGTCGAGCAGGGCGACGCCCCCGTGCCCCGGCGGTTGGTGATCGACTACCGGGACGAGCCCGGGAGCCCGCAGTTCCGCGCGAGCCTGCAAGACTGGCAAGCGAACGCCGAGCTTCCGGACGACGTGTTCCGTTTCTCGCCCCCGATCGGAGCCCAGCGCATCTCGTTCGAAGAGCTGGTCGACCGGCTGTTCGAGGCGGGCGGCGGTGGCCCGCCGCGTGGAGACGCATCGTGAGTACGGCCGCGTGGAGATCCCGGCGGGCGATCTTCGTTCTCGTCTGCCTGTTCGTGCTCGCGGCACCGGGAGATCTGGCTGCCCGCGGTGGGGGCGGACGCGGGGGCGGCGGCGGATTCGGGGGCGGCGCTCGGGGTGGCGGCGGATCGGGAGGCTTCTCGCGCGGCGGCGCGGCGCGGAACGGATCGATCGGCGGCTACGACCGCTCGCGCGCGGGCGGCGGCTCGAGGGGGTCCGGCCAGGGGAGTCGAGCCAGCGGGCAGAGCGGCTACGGTCGGGCCGGCGAGTCGCGATCGAACAGCGGAAGCTTCGAGAACCGCCGGGGCGAGAGCGTCGATTGGGAGAGCAGCGTCACGCGGGGCGAGGACGGCTTGACCCGCGAGGGCTCCTGGAGCTCCACGTCCGGAGCCTCCGGCAGCGGCAGCGCGAAGATCCAGGTCAAGGACGGCCAGGTGCAGGGCGTCGACCGTTCGCGACAGGCCGAGAACGCGAAGGGCGAGACGATCGAACGCACCGCCTCCTCCGAGCGGAACGGAGACTGGGTCGAGCGCGAGGGCAGCGTCAAGACGAGCACCGGCGTCGACGCCGAGAGCGCCGGGGTCGTCAAGAAGACCGACGACGGCTTCATCGCGCAAGGGGCCGTCGTCGGCAAGGAGGGCGCCGCTGCCGGGACCATCGTGAAGGACGGCGGCGACGTCTACGCGCGCGGCGCGGCGACCGACGGTGACAGCGTCACCTACGGGCGCGCCCACTGCAGCGGCGGCACCTGCTACGGAGGTACGGTCAAGACGGACATCAACCACTACTACATCGAGCCGTACTACTACTACCCCTACTACTACGGCTGGTACTCGTGTCCCTACGGCAGCGTCCAGACGTGGCACAGCGCCTACGGCACGCCGATCTACGGGTGCAGCAACGTCACGGTGATCCACACGACCATCGCGCTCGGACCCTCGAGCACCACGAGCTCCACCTCCGGATCCGGATCCGCGCTGCCCGAGGCGCAGGTGACGTCCGCACCGGTACTGATGTACGAGGTCGCCCCGGACGTCGTCGTCTACGCCACCACCTATCGGCCCGAAGGCGTCTACGCCGAGAAGCAGGGCACGCGCTTCTTCTGGGCGCCCGGCCCGAAGAAGAGCTCGTCCGACGCGAAGGGTTGGATCGAGAAGGCGGGCTCGATGCCGGCACCGAGCGCGAACGCGACGGTCATCACCTACACGATCGGCAAGCGCATCGTCTACCTGACGAACGAACGCCCCGCGCCGGGCTTCTTCGCGGAGTCCGCCTCGCACCTCTTTGCCTGGATCCCCGGCGTGCGCGAGCCCGACGAAGAGGAGCTGGACACGATCCGCACCGCCATCACGGCGCAGCGCGCGGGCGGCCAGGCCGCACTCGACCGCGAGGCCCGCAAGCTCGAGACGAGCCGAGAGCCGCCGCCAGCGAGCGACACCCCTCCCGCGTCCTAGCCAGGAGTCAGCGCGGCGCTCGGGGACCGAAGCGCGCCCGGGCGCGACGCACGAGGGGATCCAACGGCTGACGCTTCGGCCGGAGGATCGAGCCGCGGCACGTTGCGGCTCCGCACGCGCACGGGAAGCGCCGCTTGCGCGCCGGGGTGTGGGGCTCGTCGAGCTCGATCGCGTAGTCGTAGCCGAGCTCTTCGCCGGGCTCGATGTCGCGGACGGCCACGATCCACATGTGATCGCCGAACGCCATGGGCTCGCAGTTCGGCGCGCAGGAATGGTTGATGAAGCGCGCGTCGTTGCCGCCGACGTTGGCGTCGATGACCCGCTCGTCGTCGAGCATCAGGAGATAGGTGTGCTCCGGCTCCTCGCTCTCGCCCTCGGGCGGCGTCGGGTAGCGCCGCTCGCCCTCCTCCAGGGAGATGAGCTCCCCCGTGTACTCGAGAATCCGCGTCCCCTCGGCGATGGGCGCGACCGCGAAGACGCCCCGTCCGTGCCGCGACGAGGGACGGACCTGCCAGGGGCAGGACGGGCTCAACCTCGACCGGGCTCTTCCGGCGCCGCCTCGCGCAGCTCGGCCAGGGCGGCGTCCACGTCGTCGGCCAGGGCGCCCAAGTCGGGCACCGTGTCGCGGTCGGCGACGATGCCCCAGCAGATGCGGTCGTCGTAGCTCATCACCGCCGTGCCCATGGCCTGGCGCTCGAAGAGGGGCGGCAACGGCGCGAGCGAGAGCAGCCGCGCGCCCAGCACGTAGAGCGGGTACTGCGGGCCGGGCACGTTGCTGACGATCTGGTTGTAGGGCTGCACCCGGGCCGCGAGCCGCACGCCCAGCTCGGTGAGCAGGGTCGAGCCGGTGCGGTCGATGAGCTGGGTGAAGAAGTCGATCCCCTCGGCCGCATGCGACGTCTTCATGCGCGCCGTCTCGGCGCGGACGGCGTCGAAGCGGGCGACCGGATCGGGCTCGCCCACCGGCAGCGTCATGAAGAACGCCGAGACCCGGTTCGCGGCCTCGGGATCGCCCGACTCCGAGCGCATGTTCACCGGAATGACCACGCGATAGTCGATCGCCTCCAGATCCTCGCCGCGGCGCTCGAGGAAGCGGCGCACCGCACCGGTCACCACCGTCAGCACTACGTCGTTCACCGTACCGCCGAGCCGGCGGCGCAGGCGCTTGAAGTCGTCGAGGTCGTAGATGCGCCACTCCACCCGGCGGTGCGGGCCGATGGGCTGGTTGAGGGCGCTGCCCGACGGCAGGTGGAAGCCCGCGCGCAGGGCCTCGCCCACGGACGTCGCGCGTTCGCGCGCCGCGCGCAAGGTTGCCTGGGGATCCAGCAGCGAGCCCACCAGGTCGAGCCCGATGGAGAGCGGCCCGCTTGCGAGGTCCGCCACCTCGTCCGCCGCCAGCTGCCAGAAGGAAGGCTGGGGCCGCGGAAACCACGCCTCGGTGGGGGGAATCGAGGCGTCGGGATCGGTGCGGAACAGCAGCGTCATGAGGGTCACCCCCGACGCCCCGTCCACCATGCAGTGGTGCACCTTGGTCAGCAGGGCGAAGCAATCGCCTTCGAGCCCCTCGATGATCCACATCTCCCAGAGCGGCCGGTCGCGGTCGAGCGGCTGCGACAGGATCCGCCCGACCAGGCGCTTGAGATCCGCCTCGGTACCGGGCCGCGGCAGCGCCGTGTGACGCACGTGGTAGTCGAGGTCGAAGTGCTCGTCGTCTACCCACACCGGGTGCCGCTGCAGCGGCGTGAAGGCCAGCTTCTGCCGATAGCGCGGAATCGTCCCCAGCCGCGACTCCACGTACTGCGCGATCCGCCGCGCGTCGAGCCCACCCGCCTCGTTGCGCAGGGGCCCCACCTCGAACACCCCGATCGCCGCAACGTGCATGTGCGTCGTGCGATGCTCGAACATCAACAGCGAGCTGTCCTGGGTGGACAGCCGCTCGTAGTCGAGCTGGGGGACGGATTCGGGTGTGGGAGCGGGCTCCGGGGAGGCGGGAGGCTTGCGGGAACGGGCTGGCGTCCCGGCCTTCACGGCCTTCCCCGTCTTCGGAGGGGCCTGCTTTGCAGCCGGCGAGGGCCGCGCGCGAGCACGCTTCGGGGTCTCCCCGGCAGTCTCCCCGGCGGTCGAAGGCGTCGGCTCGGTGGGTGTCATCGCTCTACGTTGGTGCAAGTCTCGCGCCGGAGCCAGGGTGGGCCAGAGCGGGCGGCACGAGACCCGACCGTGGCTCTTACGGCGTGGGCCCGAGGGAGGATGGGGCAGATCGGGACGCCGAGTGGCTCGGGACCGGGGTCGCTCAGGCGCGCGGCGGCGCCAGGAGCGCGTCGACGTACGCCTCGACGCCCCGGCGGATGCGGGCGCGCCTTCGGGGCGGCGGAGCGGTGGCGGAGCGTCCCGCGACGTCGCGACAGGCGGTGACCAGCGCGGCGAGAAACCTCGGGTCCGCGTGCGCCAGGTGCCCCGCCTCGACGCAGTAGACCTTCGCGTTGCGGATGTGGAGGCCGTTCAGGATCTGGCTCTCGGGCGGAACCGTCTTGTCCTCGGTCGTGATGATGCAGGCCGCGGGTACGTCGATCGAGCGCAGCCAGGCGACCGCATCGAAGCGCTGGAGCTCGGCGGCGGCCTCCATCAACATGCGCGGGTCGTGGCGGCTGATCTCTCCGAGGGCCCAGCGCGCGTGCGGCGCGTCGAGGTCGCTGCCCACCAGCTCGCCGAGGAGGCGTCGCAGGGCGGCCGGGATGGGGGTGGCAACCTGGCCGATGCGCGCAGTGATGGCCGCGGCCGAGAGCGCCGGCGCCACCAGCCTGGCGCCGAGTCGCCCGCCCACGCCGAGGCGGGGCGAGGTGGCGCAGAGCACGAGACCCCCGATGCGCCCCGGATGTCGCCGCCACAGGGTCTGGGCGATCGGCCCTCCCATCGAGTAGCCCACCGGGATCGCCGACTCGATGGACAGCGTCTCGAGCAGGGCCGCCAGGTCGTCGGCGCACGCCGCGAACGAGAAGGAGGTCCGCAGCCCTCGCAAGCCGCGGCCGTGACCCCGCAGATCGGGTGCGATGACGCGAAAGTGGGCGCCCAGGGGATGGAAGGCAGGGTGCCAGTTGAGCCCCCCGCTCGCGATGAAGCCGTGGAGCATCAGGAGCACCGGCGCATCGGCGGGGCCTTCGACCTCGCGCACGAAGATCGAGCCGCCGCGCGACAGCGCCACCTGCCGCCCCGGCGGCAGCGTGGCAGGCGGCTGCTCCGGAGGCACCGGCTCCGCGGGGTCGGGCGGCGGCTCCAGGGCCGAGGGGGCCTCCGAGACCGGCGCCTCCGCCGGCGGCCGTCGAAACCACCGGGGCCGCCGCCATGTGCGGCCGAGCTCCGGGCGCACGCCAAGGCGAGCCGTTCTGCCCATCGGTCACCCCCCGCCCAGTGCATAGCACCCGGAACGACCGGCCACCGCTGCGCCGCATCCGGCACGACGCCGACGCAGCGCCGAGCGAAGCTCTCGGCTGGGCCGCCCGGGCGCCGCCGGGACCGCTCCAATGGCCAGCGAATCGATCGCGCGCCACCGACTCTTCCGGGTGTATGATGGAACCCGGTCGCCTCGTCATGCCGGCGGGGTCATCCCGACGGGCAGCCCCAACGTCCGCATCCAGGGTGGGAGAACGGGGCGGTGAGCAACGTGGTCGGGGGGCGCGGCGACGGTCCGCATTATTCAGCGGGCTGAAGGCTCTCCTCCGCGGGCTGAAGGCTCTCCTCCGCGGGCTGAAGGCTCTCCTCCGCGGGCTGAAGGCTCTCCTCCGCGGGCTGAAGGCTCTCCTCCGCGGGCCCCGTGGGGGTGCGGTGAGCTGCTCCCGTGCGCTCTGCTCTTCCTGCCGTGATCCTGCTTCACCGCCCTTCTTCCCGGGGCTCCCCGAGTTATGATGGAACGCCGGTTGACAGTCGGATGCTCGAAGGCCCCCGATCCCCTTCGGGGCCTTCCGGCCGTGTCCCGACCTCGATGCTGGCCCAGGGAGCGGCATGATCTGCCTGTCATTCCAAGCGTCTTCGTTCCGGTCGGCGTCTGCCCTGGCCGCGATCGTCCTGGCGGCTTCTGCGCTTGCCGCAACGCCGGCGCTGGCCTCCCCCGAGAGCGAGCTCGCGTTCCACCGCGGGGTCGCGAGCTTCGGCGACGGCGATCGCGACGCCGCGCGTCGCGACTTCGAGGCGGTGCTGCGGGAGGATCCCGAGAACACCAGCGCGCTTCACTACCTGGGCCTGATCGCCATCCAGGACGGCGACACCGCGGCGGCCATCGAGTACCTGCAGAAGGTCGTCGATCTCTCTCGCGACGCGTCTCGCAACGCTCCGGAATCTCCCGACGTGACCGCGGCGCGCATCGACCTGGGTGCGCAGCTCCTCGAGGCCCAGCGGAACGAGGAGGCGCTGGCCCAGTTCGACGCCGTGCTGGAACGCGAGCCGGATCACGCCCTGGCCCTGCTGTACCGGGGCATCGCGCTGTACCGGATGGCCGCCTACGAGGACGCCCTCGACTCCCTCGAGCGGGCGGTCGAGGGCGATCGCGCGCTCTCGGCCGAGGGCCACTACTACATCGGTCTGTCGGAGGCGCACCTCGGCGACGCCGGAGCCTCCGCAGCCGCCTTCAGCACCGCCGCCAGCGCCTCGCCGCAGGATCCCCTCGGTCGCTCCGCCAGCAGCCTGCGCGAGCAGGCGGCGCGCGCGGGCCGGCGCTGGTCCCTCGCCGCCACCGTGGGCTTCGAGTACAACGACAACGTCCGCCTGTCGCCCGACGACACGAGCTCGGTCGATCAGCCGGGCAGCGCCGACTCCCCCGCGGCCGTGGTGCGTCTCCAGGGACAGGCCGAGGTCTACCGCAGGCGGAGCCTGATCTGGCGCGTCGGCTACGACGGATACCTGCAGATCTACACGGACACCCACGATCAGGACTTCGGCGTCACGCAGGCTTCCCCCTACGACCTGAGCCAGCAGACCCACGTGGTGTGGACCAACACGAGCTACGACTTCGACGCCCTGAGCGTGGCCCTGCGCTACGACTTCTCGTACACGGCCATCGACCTCAGCGACAACTTCCGCACCATCCAGCGGGTGGCCCCCACGGTCTACGTCCCCGTATCCGACTGGGGCCTCTTCCTCTCCTACTACCAGTTCCTCTACTACGACTACGACGTCAACACCAGCAACAAGGACGCCTTCGACCGCAGCGGACCCCAGCACAGCGTCGGCGCCCAGCAGTTCGTCTTCCTTCCGGCCCCGTTCCGCTACGTGGTGGTGGGCGGGCTGCTCACCAGCTTCCACTCGGACGGCACGGAGTTTCGCCACAACGGCGTGGAGGCCTCGGTGGGGGGCGAGATGGACCTGCCGTGGTCGTTCTCGATCGGTGCGCTCTACCGCTACGCTTATCGCCACTACACGAAGGACAGCGCGGTAACCTCCACCCTGGAGCCACCGCGCAAGCGCGAGGACAACGAGCACGAGATCTCCTTCAACCTGGACCGCACCTTCTTCCGGCAGTACACCGTGTCCCTGGCGGGATCCTATTCCCACAACGGATCCAACATCGACAACTTCGACATCCAGCGCTTCATCATCGGGGGCTACGTGCGTTATGCGTTCTGACCCGAATCGAGGCCCCGATCGGAGCCGGCGCCGCGCCGCGGCGCGCTGGGCCTGGCTGCTGGCGGGCTGCGCGCTGATGGCGAGCGACGCCGGCGCCCAGGTGCAGGTGACCTCGCGCAGCGGCGCGGTCCGCCTCGCGGGCGGCCCGCTCGCGCTCCACGCGGACGTGACCGAGGGGCAGCTGCTGGAGGTCGGGACGGGTGGGCGCTGCACGCTGTTGATGGACGACCGGGCCCTGGTACGGCTGTGCGGCGACGCCCGGGCGACCTTCGAGGCGATGGGAAGCCCCGGCACCATCGACCTGCGCGAGGGCGCGCTGACGCTCGTCGCGCTGGACCGGCCGGTCGACGGCCCCCTCGTGGTGTACACGCCCGCGGCGCGAATCGAGGTCCTGGGGGCCGGCGCGCACATCTCGGTGGAGCCCGGCAGCGGAGCGACCATCGTCAGCGCCCTCGAGAGTCCCGTGCGCGTGTCACGCGACGGCGGCTCCCAGGCACCGATCGCCGGGACACCGGGCCTCGGGACCCTGGCGGTGGAATCCGGCCAGCAGCTGACCCTGCGACCGGGTGAGGCGCCTGGCGCCCCCCACCCCGTGTCGCGCGAGAGCCTGGCGCCCTGCCTCGGGGACGGCAGCGAGTTCGGGGCGGCGCTGCGAGCCGACCGCGCCATCCTGGCCGCCGCGCTCCCGGCCGTGAGCGCCGGCTCCGGCGAGGCGCGCCCGGGCGATCGTCCCGTCAGCGACCTCCGCAAGATCGTACGGGAAGACTTTCCGCCCGAGGGGCTGCCCCTCGAGGCGCCCAGCGCCCCGTCGGCGCTCGTCATCGAGCTGAGCAAGCTCGGCATGGACGAGGAGGTCTGCGACCCCATCACCTGCAACCCCGTCTACAAGGTGGCGCCACCGGGCCCCTGCGGCGTGCCACCCGAGAGAGGCTGCATTCCCTGATGTTCCATCTCGATTTCCATCTCGATCCGAACCCCCAACCCCCGAGGCCGATCACGAGCCGAGAGGACCCGACGGCAAGCTGAGCTTTGTTCGAATCCCCCCCCAGCAGAGCAGACCGGCCGCACCGAACCGGTAGCGGCAACCCGGGAGCGCGGAGACGCGCGCGCGCCTTCCTGCGCGGCGCCGCGCTCGCCGCGCTGTGCTTCGCCGCCGTGGCGGCCCCGAACCGCGCCAGCGCGGATCCGCTCCAGCTCGGCCCCTTCGCGGTGGGCGACATCTTCCAGACCCCGGCGTGCTCGCCTTCGTGTACGGGCGCGGATTTCCCCCAGGACCTCGGCGTCCTGCGCACGTTCACCTTCACCCGCACGCCCGGCGACGTGGTGACCGACATCCTGATCGAGGGCGTCTGGGGCGGAACCAACGCCTGGAGCGCCCCCGTCGAGGTCTACCTGGGAACGGCGCTGGTGGCGACCTGCACCGCGGTGGACGCCTGCAACACCGATCTCACCGGCCGGCTGCCGTGGAACGGCGGCGCGGGCTTCCGGCTCACCGACCTGGGCGCGAATCTCGCCGACTTCCAGCACGACGACGCCACCCTGTCCGTGATCCAGACCGGCACCGCCAAGGCGGACAGCGTCGACCTGAGCGGACTCCAGATCACGGTCTTCGTCGAGCGCACCTGCGGGCCGGAGATCTGCGACGGCTACGACAACGACTGCGACCTGGTGATCGACAACGACATCACGCCCATCCCGACCTCCTGCGGCGTAGGGGAATGCAGCGCGAACGCCGGCCTGCTCGAGTGCCAGGCGGGGGTCCTGGTGGATACCTGCGACCCCCTCGCCGGCGCCCTGCCCGACGACCAGTGCGACGGACTCGACAACGACTGCGACGGAACCCCGGACGACGAGTACGTCGCGACGACCACCAGCTGCGGCGTGGGTGCCTGCAGCGCGAACACGGGCCTCCTCGAGTGCCAGGCGGGCGTTCCGGTGGACACCTGCGACCCGCTGGCGGGGGCCGTCCCCGACGACCAGTGCGACGGCCTCGACAACGACTGTGACGGAACCCCGGACGACGAGTACGTCGCCGCCGACCACCACCTGCGGCGTGGGTGCCTGCAGCGCAACACGGCGCCTCCTCGAGTGCCAGGCGGCGTTCCGGTCGACACCTGCGACCCGCTGGCGGGCGCCCTGCCCGACGACCAGTGCGACGGACTCGACAACGACTGCGACGGAACCCCGGACGACGAGTACGTCGCGACGACCACCAGCTGCGGCGTGGGTGCCTGCAGCGCGAACACGGGCCTCCTCGAGTGCCAGGCGGGCGTTCCGGTGGATACCTGCGACCCGCTGGCGGGGGCCGTCCCCGACGACCAGTGCGACGGATTCGACAACGACTGTGACGGGACCCCCGACGACGAGTACGTGCCCGTGGCGACCACGTGCGGCGTCGGCGAGTGCAGCGGCAACGTGGGACTCCTCCAGTGCCAGGGCGGCGTCCCCTTCGACACGTGCGACCCGCTGGCGGGCGCGGCGGCGAACGATCTCTGCGACGGCCTCGACAACGACTGCGACCTGGCGGTGGACGAGGACGCCGCTCCCCTCGTGACGGGCTCGGACGTGGGCGAGTGCCAGACGGAGATCCAGAGCTGCGTCGACGGCAGCTACCAGGTCACCCAGAGCGCCATCGGGCCCGTCGCCGAGACCTGCAACAGCCTGGACGACGACTGCAACGGTCAGGCGGACGACGGCATCGCGGACATCGTCACCGGATCGGACGTGGGCGAGTGCCAGACCGAGGTGCAGAGCTGCATCGGCGGCGCCTTCCAGGTGACCCAGGCCGGCATCGCGCCGGTCGCCGAGACCTGCAACGGACTCGACGACGACTGCAACAGCCTGCCCGACGACGGCATCGCCGATCGCGTCACCGGATCGGACGTGGGCGAGTGCCAGACCGAGGTGCAGAGCTGCATCGGCGGCGTCTTCCAGGTGACCCAGGCGGGCATCGCGCCGGCCGCCGAGACCTGCAACGGACTCGACGACGACTGCAACAGCCTGCCCGACGACGGCATCGCCGATCTCGTCACCGGCTCGGACGTGGGCGAGTGCCAGACCGAGGTGCAGAGCTGCATCGGCGGCGCTTTCCAGGTGACCCAGGCCGGCATCGGGCCCGCAGCCGAGACCTGCAACGGCCTCGACGACGATTGCGACTCGGTGCCCGACAACGACGTCGCGGACCTCGTGAGCGGATCGGACGTGGGCGAATGCCAGCGCGAGATCCAGAGCTGCGTGGGCGGCGCCTTCCAGGTGACCCAGGCCGGCATCGCGCCGGCCGCCGAGACCTGCAACGGACTCGACGACGACTGCAATGGAAGCCCGGACAACGGCATCGCCAACCTCGTCGCCGGAACGGACGTGGGCGAGTGCCAGACCGAGGTGCAGAGCTGCGTGGGCGGCGCCTTCCAGGTCACCCAGACCGGCATCGGGCCCACGAGCGAGGTCTGCAACGGCCTCGACGACGACTGCAACTCGGCCAACGACGACGGCATCGCCAACATCGTCACCGGCTCGGACGTGGGCGAGTGCCGCAGCCAGGTCGAGAGCTGCATCAGCGGCTCGTTCCAGGTGACCCAGACCGCGATTCCACCCAGCGCCGAGACCTGCAACGGTCTCGACGACGACTGCAACAGCGTTCCCGACGACGGCATCGCGGACATCGTCACCGGGTCGGACGTGGGCGAGTGTCAGACCGGCATCCAGAGCTGCGTCGGCGGCGCCTTCCAGGTGACGCAGATCGGCATCCCGCCGTCCCAGGAGAGCTGCAACGGCCTCGACGACGACTGCAACGGGGTCGAGGACAACGGCATCGCGGACATCGTCAGCGGCTCGGACGTGGGCGAGTGCCAGAGCGAGGTCCAGAGCTGCGTGGGCGGCGCGTTCCAGGTCACCCAGGCGGGAATCCTGCCCACCACCGAGGTGTGCAACGGGCTCGACGACGACTGCGACACCGTGCCGGACGACAACATCGAAGACATCGTGACCAGCACGGACACCGGCCAGTGCCAGGCCGAGATCCAGAGCTGCATCGATGGCACCTTCCAGATCACCCAGACCGGCGTCGGGCCCGCGCCGGAGGTGTGCAACGGGCTGGACGACGACTGCGATACGGACATCGACGAGGAGATCGCCGACCGGGTGAACGGCTCGGACGTGGGCGAGTGCCAGGCCGAGATCCAGAGCTGCATCGGCGGCTCCTTCCAGGTGACCCGGCCCGCGATCGGGCCCACCGTCGAGATCTGCAACGGGCTGGACGACGACTGCGACACCGTGCCGGACGACAACGTGGGGAACCTCGTCACGGGCTCGGACATCGGCGAGTGCCAGACCGAGATCCAGACCTGCGTGGCCGGCGCCTACGAGGTGACCCAGACCGCCATCGGCCCCGCCGCCGAGACCTGCAACAGCCTGGACGACGACTGCAACGGTCAGGCCGACGACGGCATCGCCGACGTCGTCACGGGCACCGACGTGGGCGAGTGCCGCACCGAGATCCAGAGCTGCGTCGGAGGCGCCCTCCAGATCACCCAGCCCGGCATCCTGCCCGCAACCGAGACCTGCAACGGCCTCGACGACGACTGCAACAGCCTGCCCGACGACGGCATCGCCGACCTGACGACCGGCACCGACGTCGGCGAGTGCCAGACCGAGATCCAGAGCTGCATCGGCGGCGCCTTCCAGGTGACCCAGACGGCGATTCCGCCCACCGCCGAGACCTGCAACGGGCTCGACGACGACTGCAACAGCCTGCCCGACGACGGCATTGCGGACATCGTCACCGGCACGGACGTGGGCGCGTGCCAGAGCGAGATCCAGAGCTGCGTGGACGGATCCTTCCGGGTCACCCAGGCCGCCATCGAGGCCACCGCCGAGACCTGCAACGGACTCGACGACGACTGCAACAGCCTGCCCGACGACGGCCTCGCGGACGTGGTCACGGGCTCGAGCGTGGGCGAGTGCCAGACCGAGATCCAGCGCTGCGTCGGCGGCGCCGTCACCATCGTCCAGGCCGGCATCGAGCCGATCACCGAGGTCTGCAACGGCCTCGACGACGATTGCGACGCCGTGCCAGACGACGGCATCCAGCCCATCGCGACGGGCGTCACCATCGGCGAGTGTCGCGCCGAGATCCAGGAGTGCATCGACGGCTCGTTCCAGGTGACGCAGACACGCATCGATCCGACCGAGGAGATCTGCAACGGCAAAGACGAGAACTGCAACTCCATCGCGGACGACATCCCGAACATCGTCACCGGCTCGGACGTGGGTGAGTGCCGGACCGAGATCCAGTCCTGCCTCGGCGGAACCTTCCAGGTCACGCAGACCGAGATCCTCCCGGCGACCGAGGTGTGCAACGGCCTCGACGACGACTGCGACGGCGAGGACGACGACGGCATCGCGGACATCGTCACGGGCTCGGACGTGGGCGAGTGCCAGGAGGGCATCCAGAGCTGCATCGGCGGCTCCTTCCAGGTCACCCAGGTGATGAACGGCCCCACCAGCGAGATCTGCAACGGGCTCGACGACGACTGCAGCGGCGTCGCCGACAACGGCTTCGGCCCCATCTCCTGCGGCGTCGGCGTATGCGAGACCAGCGTCGCCAGCTGCGTGGATGGCGTGTCCCAGGCCTGCGTCCCGCTGCCGGGGCCCGGCATGGAGCTGTGCCTCGACGGACTCGACGACGACTGCGACGGCTCGGTCGACGACGGGGACACCTGCGAGCTCCCGAGCTTCGACGCGTGGGCCCGGGACATCGAGCTCAGCCAGTTCTCGGACCGCAACCTGGTGCTGGTGGCGGCCGAGGCTGGCGGCCTTCGCTTGCTGGAGTTCTCGCAGCTGGGGCCGCACCCGGTGGGCGCCCTCGATCCCGGCACGTGCAAGGACGGCTTCTCGACCGTGCCCGCCAACGTCGAGGACGTGGACGCGGAGTCGCGCAGCGCGATCACCTATCTGGCCGCGGGCCCGTGCGGCTTCTGGATCGCCTCGATCGCGGACGTCTCGAACCCGACCTTCCTGGCGGTCGTCGATACGCCCGGATTCGCGCTCGACGTCGAGGTGGCCGAGGACGACCTGCTGCTCTTCGTGGCCGATCACAACGGCGGGCTCGAGCTCTACGACGTGAGCGATCCCGCCGACCCCCAGGAGCTGGGCCACGTGGGCCGCACGGACGCGAACTTCGGCGCCTCCATCGACGTGGACTTCGTGGACGGCATCGCCTACGTGGCGACGACCCGGGGCCTGCGGGTGGTGGATCCCAGCAACGTGGAAGCCCCGACCCTCATCGGCGCCTTCGACACGCCCTCGGGCAGCGGGCCGGGCCAGGACGTCGAGGTGGTACACTGGGGCGACCAGACGCTGGCCTATCTGTCCGCCTTCCAGGAAGGGGTCTACGTCCTGGACGTCACCGAGCCCACGCTTCCGCAGATGATCGCCCGGATTCCGAGCCGGGTGCCCGGCGTGGCGGCGGTCTACGAGACCACCGTCGCAGGGACGCGCGCCTTCCTGGCCGAGGACTCCCCCGAGCTTCGCATCTTCGACGTGAGCGACCCGTCCGATCCGCTCGAGCTCGATCCCTTCGAATCCCGGGGCCACGTCTGGGACGTCGCCGTGAGGGACGCGGTGGCCTACGTGGGCTACGGCGAGGATGCCTTCGGCGCGACGCCGGGGGTGGACGCCGTGCACGTCACCACCATGGGGCTGCAGCCCGCGGACGTCGGCCCGGTGCCCGAGCCGACGATGGCTCAGCTCGTGACGGCAGCCCTGGGAACGTTGCTGTGGCTGCAGGCCCGGGGCCGCAGAAGGCGGACGGCCTCCTGGGCGACCGAGAAGTGAAGGGCTAGCGGTAGCGCTGGAGCTGGCGCATCAGCCGCTTGCGCGCGCGCTCACGTCTCTCTTCTTGCTGGGCTTCTTGCTGCTGCGGTTCTTGCTGCTGGGCTTCTTGCTGGACCTGTTGGTCTCGTTGCTGGGCCTGCGGTTCTTGCCGGGCCTGCTCACCCGGGCCCGTCTGGATCGCCGTGGGCTGCGTCTGCCGGCTCTCGATCCCCGCGCTCTCCGTCTCGGTTCCGACGTCACCGGCTGCGATCGCGGTGGTGGCGGTGGAGTCGGCCTCGACGGAGGCCACACCGCTGGACACGCGCGGCAGGGCGGCGACGGCTGCCGACGCGGCAACCCCGCTCGACGTTGTTTCCCGGGGAGCTGCTGCCGGGGGCTCTTCCACGACGACCTGGCTCTCGGCGACCGCGGGGCTCTCGGCGACCGCGGGGCTTGCGGCGACCGCCGGGCTTGCGGCGACCGCCGGGCTTGCGGCGACGGCAGAGAGGCGCGCATCGGGCAAGGCGACCTCGCGCGCGACCTCGGGCTCGGCGGCGACGGGGGGCGGAACGAGCACTGCCACCTCGACCGAGGGCTTTCGCGCGGCGGTCTCGGACGAGGGCTCGGGCTCGACCGCGACGGGCGACACGAGGAGCTCGCGGGCTCCGTCACGGGCTTCGGCGATCGCGGTGGGCGCGGGCGCCTGGGCCGCCACCGGATCGGGCATCACCTCGACCACTACCGGCTCCGGCATCGCCTCGGCGGCCGCAGACGCCGGGTTCGCTTCGACTGCCACCGGCAGCGGGCTCTCGTCCACCGGGGCTACCGGCAGGCGCAGCGCCACCACCAGGATGCCCAGCACCAGGAGCAGCAGCACCGCGTAGCCCGTGGCGGCGTAGAGGGGCGACCAGGCATCCCTCGCCGCGGCGGAGCGCCTGCGGGCGCGGGCGGGCTGGAAGGCAGCGAGATCGAAGGGCTGCGTCTCGCCCACCAGCTCGGCCACGAGGTCGGGCGCGACCGATCGGTCGTCGGCGCTGGGTGCCGGCGGGTGCTCGACCTCGGCGGCGCGGGCTCTCTCCAGCGCGTTCCCCTGGACCGCGTTCCCGAGCCTCGCGAGCACCTCCTGGTAGGAGAGGCCCTGGTCGAAGGGCAGCCCGTCCGCAGGCTTCGGCTGCGACTGCGGTGCGCGAGGGCCGAGCAGGGAGCCGAGCGAGAGGGAGTCGTCGGCGGCTTCGACGGCGAACGCCGTGGAGCTGCCGGTCGATCCGACGAGCCCGGCGGGCGGGGCCGAGCGCTCGGCGAGAGGCTCGACCCGGTCCTTGCTGACGAAGAGATCCGTCGCCAGGTCCCGGTGGTACGGGAAGTCGAGGAGCATGAAGTTTCGCTGCTGCCGAACCGCCGCGTCGGACAGGGGTGCGCCATAGACCGACTCGAAGAGCGCCCGCGCGTCGTCGAAGGCCGGGCTCGGAGGGTCGTCGCGATCGCTTGCCACCACGTGGACGAAGCTGCCGTCGGCCGCGTCCTCCAGCAGGCACTCGCTGCCGGACGCCCCCGGGCTCACGAAGATGGCCAGGTGCAGACCGCTCTCGGGGTCGTGGTGCACGCCCACGAGCTCGCGCTGGTGAGCGGACATCCAGACGGGAAGCACGCGCTCGACGGCGTTCTCGACCCAGCCCGGTGCGTCGGAGACGACGCCCGAGCCGTTGTTCCAGATCGCCTTGATGTAGTTGAACGTCGCCAGCGGATCGCCCACACACCGGAGCGGGGGCCGGGCCCCCTGGGCCAGACCTCAGGCTACCCCACCGCCCCCCGCCGATAAAGCCGAGAGAGTGGGAGAGCCGAGCGAAGAGGCCGCGAGAGCCGAGCTCGCCGGGGTGTCCGGGAGGAGGACGAGCAGCGGACGCGCAGGCCCAGGAGGCCCAGGAGCGCGGCCAGGGCCTGCACGGCGGGCGCAGGCTCGGGACACAGGACGGGCCCGCGGATCTCGCCCGCCGGCGCGTCCGAGCTCGAGATGAGCAGGTAGTGGTCTCCCCCAGTGAAGGTGCGGAAGTCGATGCCCTGGAGGACCGCGATCACCGGGCTCTCGGGGGCACCGAGGTCCAGCACCACCGGGCCGTTCTCGCCCGGCGCGCCCAGGCGGATCTCGGCCGCCGTCGGGCTCTGGACCGTGTGATCGATGCGCAGGAGCACGGCTTCGCCCACGGTCTCGACGGCGAACGTCGCCGTCCCGATCGCGTCGCTGGCGCCCGGGGGAACCACCTGGTCGGCGTCCAGGTGGTTCAGGCACAGGGTGTCTCCCACCATCGGGAGGACCGAGACCCGGCCGGTGGGGATCGGCAGCGGGACGCTGAACTCCGACGTGTTCCCGTCGACGTCGGTCTGCGTGGCGTTCACGAAGGAGCCCGCCCACAGCGCGAGGGAGCCGGCGCTCGAATAGCTCCCCGTCCCGTCGGCGGTGGCCGAGCCGATGTAGAACGCGCCCTCGTCGTCGGGGTCGGAATAGAGGTCCACGGTGGCGTCGGGAAGCGCGGTGCCGGTCACGCCGTTGCTTCCCTTGTCCACGAGCTCGGTGGTCGGCGCGTCGATGCTGGCCTGGGCCGTTCCGAAGAGCGCGATCCCGAAGCCGTCGT
This sequence comes from uncultured delta proteobacterium, assembly GCA_963822965.1. Classification (GTDB taxonomy): domain Bacteria; phylum Myxococcota_A; class UBA9160; order UBA9160; family UBA4427; genus JAJDAN01. The sequence goes on along the minus strand of CAWGJT010000010.1, from coordinate 47,532 downwards.
TCTGGGTGATGCGGTTCCGGCGGATGGTGTTCCGATCCGCGATCTCGGACTGGGCGTCCACGTCGACGCCGTTCAGGGCATTGCCCCGAATCTCGTTCGGGATCGTCGAGCCGACGAGGTTGTCCGAGGCGTCCACGATGTGGATGCCGCTGGCGGGGTTGTTCTCGACGAGGTTTCCGTCGATGAGGTTGCCGAACGCGTCGGGACCGACGATCTCGATGCCGTCGAGCCCGTTGGCGCCGATGGTGTTGGCGCCGGGGGGCTCCATGGGGTCGGTCCCGACGCGATTGGCCGGGGCTTCGATCCGGATGCCGCTCCCCCCGTTCGGGAAGGCCCCCCCGATCACGTTGCTCCGCAGCGAATTCTGGGTCGCCAGCGGCCCCTGGATGCGGATTCCGACGCCCCCGTTGGCGCCGATCGTGTTGCCCTGGCCCGCCTCGACCCCGATCTGGTTGGACGGGCCCTCGATCCGGATGCCGTCGCCTCCGTTCGGGAAGGCGAGGGGCAGGGTCCGATGGACTCCGATGCGGTTGCCCAGGACGATCGCGCGGGAGGCGCCGAGCACGATGCCGTCTCCGGTGTTGCCCGAGATCACGTTGGGCCCGTCCCGGTCGAGCACGAAGGGCGCGATGAACGCTTCGTCCCCCGTGACGAGGATGCCGGTTCCGTTGGGAGCGGCGGACATCTCGTCCCGGGTGAGGCCGATGTTGTTGTCGGAGACGATGGCGCCGGCGCCGGCCACCGAGATGCCGTACAGGGTGTTCCCGGAGACCACGTTCGTGGCGATGGCGCTCGAGTCGCCCCCCAGCGCGATGCCCACGGTGTTCGGCGACACGACGCCCTGCTCGTCGATCCCGACGACGTTGTAGGTGATTCCGATCTGCTCGGCGCCGGGCTCGGTGGAGATCCCGAACGTGTTTCCGTAGATGAAGTTGCCCTTGTCCGGAAGACCACCGATCTGGACGTTCCGCGCTGCGGCGACTCCGCTGACCAGCACGCCGAACTGCGAGCCGCTGAGGATGCAGCTCTCGATGGTGACGTCCGAGCCCCGGACCTCGATGGCGACGTTCGGGAAGTTCCGGATCGCGAGCCCGGTCACCCGGATGGAGCTGCCGGTGAGGAGGAGGCCCCGGTCGGTCGAGGCGGCGTTCGACCCGTCCAGCACCGGCGTGCCGCCCTCCGCGCGGATGGTGGTGGGCTCGCCGACGAAGAGCTGGCTCGTCATCGGGATCGTCTGGGAGCCGATCGCGAAGATGATCGTGTCCGGACCGGGATTGAGGTTCGCGGCCGCGAAGGCCTGGAGGACGCCCCCTTCCCCGTCGGGCACCAGGCTGCTGACGGTGAAGGTGTCGGCGCCCGCCGGCAAGGCAGCGGCAACCAGGAGCGCAGCCATCGCGAGGCGGAGCAGGCCAATCCACCACGCGCGCGCGTCGTCGGTCCGGGCTCGATCCGGGACGGGCATCTCGCCGGCCATCTTAACACGAGGAGCCCGGCCGGTTCGAAAGAAGCTGCGGCCCTGCAGCTCCACGCGATTCTTCCGCCGCCGTCACAGCCCGCAAAAGCGCTTCGAATTCGGGGGCTGGATGCCAAGTCCGCGGGCCGGTCGGGCGATACGGAGGGGGGCTGCCCGACCCGCAGCCCCTGCTCGAGGAGGTCCGATGCTCGGCCGGCGGTCCCAGAAGACCCGGCTCGTTACGACGTTGCTCTGCGTGTTCGCGGTCGTCGCCATGCGCCCTGCCTGGGCGGACGACGCGGGCGGGCGGGCGCGTCCGCACGATCTGGCGCAGCTCGAGCAGGCCGTCGCCGAGGTCGAGGCCCTGGCCAACGGCGCGCACTTCGAGAAGGCCATCGAGGTCGCCGAAGCGACGCGCCGGTGGGCCGACGAGGTTCCGCGCGGCCCCAAGTCGCAGGAGGCGCGCGGTCGGATGGAGGTGTCCGTGTGCACCGCCCAGGTGGCGCTGGGTGACGACGCCGGTGCGCTCGGCAGCATGGAGCGCGCCGTCTATGCCTGGCCACTGCTGTCGCTGGACGAGAGCAACGCCTCGCCGCGCGTCGTGCGCCTGTTCCGCAAGCTGCGCGACGCTCCGGACGCGGGGAAGCGCCGATGAACGCTCGCGCCGAGGCCGTCCAGCGGCTGGTGGAAGAGGCGTGCCGCGCGGTGGCGTTCGGTCGCGCGGACATCGTCGTGATCGCCGATCGCGAGATCATCCGCCAGCTGCCGCAGATGCTCACCGACGCGCTCCGGGGCGACTTCGACGCCGTCAGCGTGCGCATCGCCGGCCAGCAGGACAGCGTGGCCGACTGCGTAGCCGCGGCCATCACCGCCGCCCGCCAGAACGGGTCGGACGGCAAGGCCGCGAAGCCGCGGGCCCGGGATCCGGAGTCGCCCAAGGCGCGGATGGTCCTGCTGCTGCCGGACGCGCTCGCGATCCCCAAGGCCTCGCTGCGCTCGCTGCACACCATCGCCAACCTGCTCGACGCGCACCGGCTGGTACTGCTGGTCGATCGCGACTCCACATCCATCGAAGACCCGACCCACGAGCTCGGCGCGCGGCTCGGCGTCGGCGTCTCGAAGATCGAGCTGAAGGCGAAGCCGTCGGACCCCTCGGCGTCCCAGCCGGGCGAGGACTCCGAAGGGCCCCGGCCCGCTGCGGCGCCCGCAAAGCCCGCCCGGCCCAGGGCGGCGCCCACGAAGCTGCGGCTCGCCACCTCGCTGACGGCATCGAAGCCCGACGCGCGGCCGCCCGCGCGCCCTCCGGCGAAGCCACTGCTCGCGCCCGGCGCGCCCGGCGCACCCGCTGCCCCTCGACCCGACGCGCCGAAGAGCCCCTCGAAGCTCGACACCGTGCTCGAGGCGATGCTGCGCGACGTGCCCCCCGACGAGCCGCCCCTCGAGCTGGCAGAGCCGCGAACCCCGCCGTCGCACGCATCGGCGTCCGCACCCGCGCCCGCAGCGCCGGCGCCCGTAGGGCCGGCATCCGTGGCACCGGCATCCGTGGCACCGACACCGACACCGACTGCCGTCCCTGCCGCGCCCGCTGCCGCTCCGGTGCCCGCTCCGGCACCGGCCCCGAAACGGAGCGACCGCACGCCGCCGCCGCAGTACGCCGACGGCACCGCGCCGCGGCGGACCTCGTGGCCGAAGCGGGCCCTGCGCTGGACGGCGACGGCCGCGTTCCTCGTGGGCCTCGTGATCGTGTCGCCGGACATCATCCGCTACGCGCGCCAGGTGCCGCCGATGCTGGATGCCGCCTTCGAAGCCGCCGCACGCGTACGCGACGAGGCCGCCGAGCAGGAGCAGGCGTCACCGCCCCCGGTCGTCGCGGAGCCCGAGACCGCGCCGGCCGAAGAGCCCACCCCTGCACCCGAGGTCGTGGCGGCGGTGCCTGCGGCCGCCCCGAAGCCGGCTCCGGTGGTGCCCCCCGCGCCCGTTCGCCCCAAGCCCGCGCCCGTTCGCCCCAAGCCCGCGCCCGTTCCCAAGCCCGCGCCGGCACGCCCCAAGCCGGCACCCGTTCGTCCGAAGCCCGCGGCCGTTCGTCCGAAGCCTGCCCCCAAGCCCGCCCCCGCACGCGTATCGCCGCCGGCCCGGCCGGTGGTCCAGCCCGGACCGGCCGTCGGCGTCAACCTCAACGCCGTGCCCTGGGCGGAGCTCGAGATCGACGGCAGGAAGGTCGGCCCCACGCCGATCGCGAACCTCCGGCTGTCCGCGGGATCTCACGAGGTGCGCGCGGTGTTCCCCGACGGCCGGGTCTCGGTGCAGACCATCCAGGTCGAGCCGCGGAGCAGCCACTTCCAGATCTTCAAGCGCTAGCCCTGGGGATCAGCCCCTCTTCCCGCATCCGCGCCAGGTCCGCGTCCGCGTAGCCCAGCTCGCGCAGCACCTCTTCGGTGTGCTCCCCGTGCAGCGGCGGCAGGCGCCGGCGCGGGTCCTGGGGGGTCTTGTCGAAGCGGGCCGCGGGGCGCGCCTGCCGGAAGCGTCCGGCGGTGGGGTGCTCGAACTCGAGGATCGACTCGTTGTGGACGATCTGCGGATCGTCCGCGAGCTCTTCGAGCGAGAGCACGGGTCCCACCGGCACGTCCTCTGCCACCATGCGGTCGATGAGCTCCTGGGTCGGGAAGGAGCGGATGGCGTCGGCGATCTTCTCGCCGAGCTCCGCGAAGGCGGCGGGGTCTCGTCGCGCCTGCACGGTGGCGAAGCGCGGGTCGTCCGCCCACTCCGGGTGGCCGAGCGCGCGAAAGAGCCCGTGGAACTCGACGTCGGTCGCCGCGAAGTACACCAGGTGTCCGTCGGCCGTCTCGGAGAGCCGGTAGACCTCGTACAGCCCTCGCCCGGGCGGTGCGTCCTCGCCCTGGAACGTGTGGCCGATCATGCCGTCGCACCAGAAGAAGGCGAGCGACGCGTCGATCATCGGCACCTCGATGTGCTGTCCGCCGGCTCCGCGCTCCCGCGCGAAGAGCGCCGCCGTGATGGCCTGGGCGGCCGTGTACGAGCTGGACTTGTCGCTCACGATGTTGCGGACGAGGTCGCGCATGGGAAACTCGGGGTTCAGCTGCACGCCCGTGTGTCCCGAGAGCCCCTGGATGATCGGGTCGTAGACCCGGCGCTGGGCGTACGGCCCCGTCGGCCCATAGCCCGAGATCGAGCAGTAGATGAGCTCCGGGTTGACGGCGCGCAGGTCGGGCTCCGAGAGGCCCAGCCGCGCGACGGCCCCGGGACGGAAGTTCTGCACGAAGACGTCCGCCTCGGCCACCAGCTTCTTCACGATCTCCTGCCCTTCGAGCTTGGAGAGGTCGAGCACCAGCGAGCGCTTGTTGCGGTTCGCGTTCGCGAAGAAGGCCGCGAGCCCGCCGCGCACGAAGTTCGGCTGGCGCAGGACGTCGCCCAGGCCGTGGGGCTCGATCCGCACCACGTCGGCGCCCTGGTCGGCCAGCATCATGGTGCACAGCGGCCCCGAGACCACCGCCGAAGCGTCGACGACCTTGATTCCCTCGAGCGGTCCGGCCACGTCGATGCTCCTCTTGTGATACTTACTTGTGATACTTACTTGTGATACTTACTTGTGATAGTTCCGCTTGTGATAGTTCCGCTTGTGATAGTTCCGCTTGTGATAGTTCCGCTTGTGATCGTTCCGTCTGAAGGCCCCGGTGCAAGCCGTGCTTCCCGGCTACTTCCGTTTCTTGCCGAGCCGGGTCAAGTCGACGTCGCGTTCGACCCGGTCGGGGCCGACCCCGGAGACGAAGTGGACGGAGTTGCCCGCGCTCCGGAAGCTCGTGAGCTGCATGTCGGGAACCCAGAGCTCTCCCAGCAGCTCGAGCTGCATCAGGTTGACGATGCGTCCGTCGAGGATCATGGCGCGGGCGACCATCTGCACGGCGGCGAGGCTCACCCGCTCCTTGCCGTCGGGAAGCACCCGGCGGATAGCGAGGCCGTAGATGCCGTTGTCCAGCCGGTTGAGCACCCGGTAGCCGAAGGAGCCGCCGCCCAGCAGCGCGCCGTCCTCGATCACGAGCAGATCGTCGTCGCGGTGCACCTCGCTCTTCGAGCGATCGCTGTTGGCGCAGCCCTCGAGGCTCACCGCCGTCGTCACGGGCATGCTGTCGCCCTGGTTCATGGCCAGCGCGTGGACACAGCCCGGGTGAACGGGCTTGCCGGCGTATACAAACCCGTCCTCGGCCCGGGCCTCTGCCGCGATGGCCACCGTCCCCACGACGAGGAGCACGAGCCACCCGCGCACCACCGACGTTCGACCGTACGACTCACGACGGTTCTGTCGGTACCTCATTGCCCGTACCTCCCCATCCGGATCCTACCGGGTGTAGGACGCATCGACATACCGGGCATCTCTCGCGCGGGGCGCTTCGCGGGTCGAGAGCTGGCCGGATGGCGCTTCCTTCCCCATCCTCCCCACCCTCGGGCCGAGGACGGGGTGCCGATTGACCGTGATCGCCAGGACTTTGCTGCGGCTCCAGCAGGCCCACCGCCTGCCCGAGGACCTCCGGCAGCGACTGGGCCGGCTGCCCCGCTCGGCCGACAGCACCCTCTGGGTGCACGGCGACGACCCCCGGCTCTTCCGGCTCGTGGAGCCGCTGCTGGAGCGCTGCGCGGCCGACTATCCGCGCAACCTGCCCCGCTTCACCTCGCATTTGCGCGCCACACGGGACTGGCTGCGCGGCCGCCACGGGCCCGAGGCGGCCCTGCCCCTCCCCTTTCCCGGCGGCGGCTGCCCCGCGCGATTCCTGGCGAACCTCAAGCCCCGGCTGCTCATCGTGCTCGGGGCCGGCCCGGGCCCCGGCTCGACCCTGACGCGACGCCTGGAGGCTCGCGGGCGCTCGGTCCTGCGGCTCCGCGAGAGCGACCTGCGCGAGCCGGAAGCGGTGTACGAGCGGGTGACGGCCGGGATCGAGCTCCGCCCGGGACGCCGCCGGCTGACGACCCGCCGGGCGCTCGAGGCGCGCTTCCTGGCCACGGCAGCCGGGCGGGCCGCGCGTCGCCTCCGCACCCGGCGATTCGACCTCCTCGGCCTGGGCGCGCGCCTCGGGCATCCCGAGACGATCCTGTGCCTGGGAAACGGCCCCTCGTGCGAGGACCCCCGGCTCGAGCAGGTGACCTTCGACGCCCTCTTCCGCGTGAACTACCGCTGGCTCGAGCGGGGTGTCTTCGACCGCCCCGACATGGTCTTCCTGGGGGAGTCGAAGACGATCCGCCTCGTTCGCGACTGCGTCTTCGGGTTCCGCACCAGCGACGACGAGGGGACGGTCCTCGACCGCCACGTACTGCGCCGCCGGCCGCGCATCGAGCACTTCTGTCTCGGGCGCGTCTCCGATGTGCTGGACGAGCGCCGCTGGCCCGCGCGGCCGACCAACGGCATGTCCATGCTGGCGACCGCCCTGCTGCTTCGCCCCCGGCGCCTGATCGTCGCCGGCATCGATCTCTTCGAGCACGCCGAGGGCAGCTACCCGGGCGCGCCCGAGATTCCCAACGGCTACGCGGCGGTCCACCGGCGCGAGGTGGAGGTGGAGATCGCGCGGCACCTGCTCGCCCGCCACGAGGGCGAGGTCGAGATCGTGGGCGAGCCCCTGCGCCGGGCGCTGGCCGGATGACGGACGCAAGCCCCGGCTTCCCCCGCATCCTCCACCAGACCTGGAAGACCCGGGATCTCTCGGCCATCGAGGAGTTCCGGCTGTGCGCCGAATCGTGGAAGCGTCACCACCCGGGCTGGCAGTACCGGCTGTGGGACGATCGCGACAACGAGGCCTTCGTGGCCGAGCGCTTCGGGGGGTACCTCGACACCTGGCGATCCTTCGACAAGAACATCAAGCGGCTCGACGCCATCCGCTACATGTGGATGTACGCGTACGGCGGCGTCTATGCGGACCTCGACATGGAGTGCCTGCAGAGCCTCGAAGGCCTCCTGGGCGCGCACGGCGGGCACGACGTGCTGCTCTTCTGCGACCTCGAGCCGGACGGCCGCTGCATCTCGGCCAACCCCGCGCTGCTCGTCGCCCGTCCGGGCTCGCCCTTCTGGCTCCACGCGCTGGAGTACGCGAAGAGCCACGCCGACCGCTACGTGACGGAGTGCACGGGCCCCTTCGCCCTCGGTGCCGTCGCCAATCGCTACGGCGCGCAGCTGGGCGTCGGGCTCCTCGACCAGAATCGGCTCTTCATCCGCAAGTCGAAGAAGGACTTCTACACGAAGATCCCCGGCAACGAGGCGGACCGCCGCGTCTACCAGAACGTCTACTGCGCGACGAAGAAGCCCGCGAAGTACTTCGAAGACCGCAGGCGCAAGTACGTCGCGGACTGGCACGGAACGCCCCGGCCCTACCGCTGGCACAACGAGTACCGCTAGCGGCACCCAGCTAGCGGCGCGCCCACAGGAACTTCCAGTCGATCTGCTCGCGGCGGATGTCCCGCTCGCGGAACGGCAGCGTCAGCCACTCCTGGTCGGAGAAGACCCGGGTCATGTCCGAGAAGTGCGGGCTGTCCGGGTTCGTCGATTGGGAGTAGGTGACGATGCCTCGCACATCGGGCCAGCCCCGCTTCCAGCGCACCGCCTGGATGTAGCTCGAGCCCGAGACGATCGGCGTGTAGCCCACGTTCGGGACGAGACCGGCGGGATAGATGGCGTTGTAGACGCCCATGCCGCCGGGCCCGCCGGGAATCGGGAAGATCTCGCCGTTTCGCGTGTCGAACTGCACCGTTCCCCAGGGCGCGTCCAGGGCGATGCCCGCACCCACGAGCCGGTCCACGGCGCCCGCCAGGCTCGCCATCACGGCGCTGCGCACCGCGGCGTCGCCCAGGTTCAGGTCGCGGGGCGTGTTCACCGGGTCGTTCGCGTCGAAGGGAACGGCGTACAGGTTCGGGGTGCCGCTCGCCCGGTCGTAGAGCTCGAGCCAGATGTGGGGCCCGACGCGGTCCGGGTCGTTGGTGCCGTCCCAGGAAGCGAGCACCGCGCAGGCCTGGGAGACGTCCACGACGTTGCCGCCCCCGAGATCCACGTGGTTGTCCTCCTCCATGCACAGCGTGCGGACCCCGTCGAGCAGCAGCTCGGCGCTCAGGTTCCGGTTCTGGTAGAGCACGTCCTGCAGCCACTGGCGCCCGAAGCCCGAGCCTGGCAGACCGTCGGTGCCCAGCATGCGGTCCTCGATCTGCCGGAGCCCGAGTCGCGTGCGCAGGCCCTGGGGCCTGCCTTCGTCCACGCCGATGATCTGCGGGTAGCCTTCGAGCCGTTGCGCGGGGTTCGCGAGCCAGTAGCTGTCGTTCGAGTTCTGCGCGAAGTCGCCGCGCTGGATGCTCGGCAGATGGCTCGGGCCGAAGATGCCCGGCTGGGGTGCGTCGGGGTCGGAGCCCAGGTCGCAGGCCGACGTCGAGCCGTCGAGGGTGTAGACGCGGACCGACGAGAGCACCTGCGCGACGAACGTGTTCGCGCAGGCCGCGAGCTTCGCATCCGTCACGTGGGGCACGGTGGAGATGTCGCCGTAGTAGGCGTTGCCCTGGCGGTCCGCCGCGATGGAGTTGACCCAGGGCAGCGCGAGATTGCTCTCGATGGCGTGCCGGAACTCGGCCACGCTGTGCGCGCTGCCCATCTCGCGATACTGGCGCAGGCCGCGGATGTTGCCGACGTTCACGTCCGCGATCGTGTAGCCCCGCGTGGTGGACCAGCCGGCCAGGGGCGGCAGGACGAGCATCGGCCCCCAGCGCGTCGAGTAGAACGTGTGGCTGGCGGGCGCCAACGACCCGTCGCCCTGCAGGACGTCCACCGTCACCGTCTGGGTCGTCATCGGCAGCACGGCGCCGTCGAAGACGTACGAGGTGGGGTCGCCGGGGGCGAGGGTCAGCTCGAAGACCACGAAGCGCCGTGCCGTCGAGACGGTGTGGCTCCAGGCGACGTTGCGGTTGAAGCCGATGTTGACCAGCGGGAAGCCGTAGATCGCGGCCCCCATGGCGTCGTAGCGCCCCGGAATCGTGAGGTGGGTGAGGTGGAAGCGGTTGATCCCCAGCCAGGGGAAGTGCGGGTTGCCGAGCAGCGCTCCGCCGCCGTCGTTGGTGAGGTCGCGGCCAAGCGCGACGGCGTTGCTGCCGAAGCGGTCGGAGCTCCAGTCGGGGAGCTCGGTTCGGGCCAGCAACGTGCGCGCCTCGTCGAGGCTGGTAACGCCTGTTGGCTCTTTTCGTACGCTGGTCGGCGCGCTGGTCGCGCCGCTGCTGCTCGCCAGCGGCGCGGGCGGCTGCGCGCCCACGATCGACGGGATGAAGTTCGCCACGCCGGCCCGCAAGGTGAGCTTGTTGAGCACCTTGAGCATGTCCAGGGCGTCGATGGGCCGCACCCAACCGGCGTCGCGGCAGGGCTCGGGGAGATTCGCGACGCCCACCTCGGCCAGGTCGCGGTTGTAGCCGTCCGCATAGCCTTGCAACAGGCTCTGCAGGTCCGCGTCGAGCTGCTGCCAGCTGGCCTCTGCGACCGCATCGGAGTTGAAGAGCGCCCACAGCCAGTCGCTCTCGAGCCGGCCGCCGCCCGGCCCGAACCAGCGCGACTGCTCGCCCGTCGATTCGACGACGTCCTGGGCGAGGGTGCAGAGGTTGTCGTGCGCGAACGCGTAGCCGTAGCCGTAGCCGAGGCTGCCCCAGTCGATGGCCGTCACGTGTGGGATGCCGTAGGACGTCCAGCGTACGAGCGCCAGGTAGGGAGCCTTGCGGGAGTGCGCTCCGTTTGCACTCGCTGCGAGCGGGAGCGCTCCGACGAGCAGGGCGAGCGCGAAGACGAGGGTCTTGGTGGGTGAGAAGCGGCTCCGGGAGAGGATCATCTCGAGTCCTCCTGCTTGGGGGTCCTCTCATCTTACGAGGATGCCGCGAGCGAAGTCCAGCGGGAAGCGCGCCTAACGCCGAGCGCCGACGCCTGCTGGCGGCTGCGTCCAGCTCACGAGCGACCTGTGGGGGCCTGACACCCCGCAGGCGTGCGAGGAGGACGGCCTCGCTCAGAGCGCCCGCCAGTCCTCGTGCTGCTCGAACGCGTGGGCGACCCTGTACAGCACGCCCTCTCCGAAGTGTCGGCCCACCAGCATCATGCCCACCGGCAGGCCCTCGCTCATCCCACACGGAACCGAGAGCGCCGGATGGTGCGTGGAGTTGAAGGCGCCGGTGTTCGCCAGCGGTCCGAAGGCGAGGGCCGTCACCACCTCCGGCGACGCGTCCGCGGGGGGCAACGGGGTGGCGCGCATGGGCGTGGTCGGCATCACGAGGACGTCCACCTGGGCGAGCGCCGCGTCGTACGCCGCGCGCAGCACCGGCAGCCGCAGCATCGCTCGCGCGACCGACGTATAGCCGGCCCGGCGTCTCAACAGCTCGCAGCTGATCAGCACCGACTTCACGTTGGCGGGCAGCTCGGTCGCCTGCTCCCGCCAGCGGTGCTGGTGCTCGATGTAGCTCGGCGGCGTGATGTCCGGTCGCTCGAGCAGGCAGCCGTCCAGGTGGAACATGGAGGTCAGGATCGCCTGCAGCGCGCCGAACGTGATGCTCCCGGCGCTCAGGTGCAGGGGCACGGACACCTCGCTGACCGTCGCGCCCAGCCTGCCCAGGCGCGCCGCGGCCGCGCGCACCTTCTCGTCCACCACGGCCTCCGACCCGGGCCCCCCGAAGCCCTCGCGCACGACCCCGACGCGCAGGCCGGAGAGCTCGCCGCCCAGCTCCCGGGTGAAGACGCCGTCATAGTCGAGGCCCACCTCCCGGGACTGCCGGCTGTCGACCCCGTCGATCCCCGCCAGCACCTCGAGCAGCAGCGCGTTGTCCGCCACGTTGGCCGTCATGGGGCCGGTGTGGTCGATGTTCGGGTTCATGCCGAGGATGCCGGTGTACGGCACCAGCCCGTAGGTCGGCTTCATGCCGACGATTCCGCAGAAGGAGGACGGCATGCGAACCGATCCCCCCTGGTCGCAGCCGATCGCCAGGTCGGCCTCGCCCGCCGCGATCACCACCCCGGAGCCCGAAGAGCTGCCCCCGGCGCTGCGGGTCGGATCGTGCGGATTGTGCACCGGACCGGTCGCGCTCGTGTGGCTGCCCCCCGAGAAGCAGTAGGCCTCACACACGGTCTTGCCGATGATCCGCGCGCCTGCATCGAGCACACGCGTGATGATCTCGGCGTCGACGTCGGGCGTGTAGCCTTCCAGCACGTGGGTGCCGTTCATGAGCGGCACGCCCGCCAGCAGCAGGTTGTCCTTCACCGCCAGGGTGCGGCCCGCCAGCTTGCCGGTCGCCGCGCCCGGGATGTCGGTCTTCACGTACCAGGCGCCGAGGGGGTTCTCGTCGGCGGAGGGTCGGCGCCAGGCCCGCTCCACCGGCTTCGGCGCCTCGAGGGGGATGGCGTCCATGCCGGCGACCACCGCCAGGTTGGCTTGGACGACTCCGACGTACTGCTCCGCGTCGGAAGGCGACATACCGAGCGACTCCATCGCAGAGGCGAGCTCCTCGGCGGTGACCGACGTGTCCATGGACGTCTCCTGTGGGCGCTTCAGGGACGATGCTGGCAGAGCGGACGGGGCGTGTCGACGACCCCGGGCGGGATCGGGCGGAGCTCGAGGCCCCGCGATTGCGTTCGGCCGGCCGGAGAAAGTACAGTCGCGAGCGCCGTGCCGAGACTTCAGCGCAAGGGGTTCGACGTACCCGACGAGGTGAGACGCTTCCCGGGCGGACTCATGGATCTCGTCACGCTCGACGAGATCTCCGTGAGCCGGTTCGTGTTCCAGCCCGGTTGGCGCTGGTCGCAGGACGTGGCCCCGATCGCCGGTACGAGCTCCTGCCAGCTCCGCCATGTCGGCTACACGATCTCCGGCAGCCTGTGCGTTCGCATGGACGACGGCACCGAGATGACGATCCATCCCGGCGATGCGTACGAGATTCCGCCCGGACACGACGGCTGGGTCGTGGGCGACGTGCCCTGGGAATCGGTCGAGTTCACCAGCGGACACGCCTTCGCCCGATCTCCCGAGGATCTCGCCGAGCGGGTGCTCGCGACGATCGTGTTCTCGGACATCGTCGGCTCGACCGAGGTGCTGGCCCGCGTCGGCGACGCCGAGTGGACCCGGATCCTGCACTTGCACAACGAGCGGGTCCGCGCCGTCATCGATCGCTTTCGCGGTCGCGAGATGGGAACCTTCGGAGACGGCTTCCTCGCGCTCTTCGACGGCGCCGCGAAGGCGGTGAGCGCCGCTGCGGCGATCGATCCCGCGATGGCCGATCTCGGCATTCGGGTGCGCGCAGGCGTCCACACGGGCGAGGTGGCGATCGCCGGAGGTAACGCCCGGGGCGTCGCCATGCACGCCGCAGCCCGCGTCGCGGCGCTGGCGGGGCCGGGGGAAGTACTCGTCTCGGGCACCACGCACGATCTGCTCGACGGATCGGAGCTCTTCTTCTCGTTCCGGGGCACCCACGAGCTGAAAGGCCTGAGCGGCGCGCGTCCGATCTTCGCGCTCGAGCGTTGACGCGGATGACAGACGGAGCAACGACGACGGGGTGCGGGCGCGATCTTGGCAAGCCTATGGGGCCGGTCCCACCTCGCGACGGGTGATGGTGAGCTCGCCGGCGAAGCCGATGCCTCGGCATGCCGAGCAGCGCCACTCGCGGACGGGGCGGCCCGCCAGTCGGTGGGCCTGGCAGACCGGACAGCGGTGCTCCCAGAGGATGCGCGGCGTGGGAATCGGCGGCGCACCGGTCCGGCCCGCGGCGGCGAGCCTCGCGCGGGGCGCGTAGCCCGCGGCCTTCATCAGCGCGCGCCACTCGACGCCGTGCGGTCGCGCGCATCTTCCGTGCAGCTCGTAGACCGCGGCATGGGCCGCTTCGTGGCAGACAACCTCGAGCAGAAGCTCGGGCGGACCGGCGAGGAGGAACGACGCGATGCGAAGCTCCCGACGAGCCGGCACGCACAGGCCCAGCGACGTGCGCAGACGAGTGCTGGTGATCACGCGGAGGTCGTCGGCCAGCCCGGCCACGCCCCATGCGCTGCACCAGCGCTGCAGGTGGGGACTCGCCATCCGATGCAGGTCGCTCACACCGCTCGCTTCCCCCAGGCGGCCGCTGCGCTCACGGGGCACCGACCCTTGCCAGGCCGCAAACGCTGTCGAAGCCGCAGCCGCTCACTCTGCCCCAAGCACCGAAGCACCCAAGCACCCACGAGCCCCCACGCGCTCAAGAAGCCCCGGCCCATCTCTCTACCCCCCGCTGGAGCGCCGTCGTCTCCACGGCTTCCACCAGCGCGTCGAAGCCGGCTTCGTAGCTGGCGCCTTCGTCTCCCGTCAGGTGCCACAGCTCGGCTTCGAAGCGGCGGTGGAGCTGCGCGTCGAGCTGGTGCCAGCAGTCGAGGATGATCGGGCGCCGGTCTCGCAGCAGCCGGCGGGTGGGCAGACGGTCGCGCTTCTGGTTGTTCACCGCCTTCGCGGCGGGCACGAGGTTCCAGAGATCGTTGCTGTGCCACAGGCTGAAGGGGATGATGTGATCGACGTCGAACGTCTGGCGGAGGGGGCGGCCGCTCCAGGCGCAATGCTTCTCGGGCAGGGACGCGTAGACCTGACGGGCGTGCGCGGTCTGGCGCCCGTCCAGGGCGGGCTCGAGGAGGATGCCGAGGGCATGCTCGCGCACCCCGCCCTTCCCTCTTCCGGCCTGGCTCCTCGAAGCCGGGCTTCCCGAAGACGCGCTCCCCGCAACGAGACTCCCCGAACGCGCGCTCCCCGAAGACGGAGCCGCCGCCGCGAAGCGCGCGACCAGGTCGGCCCAGCGCACCAGCAGCGAGTCGCGCACCCAGTGGCTCATCAGGCTGATCTCCTGCCACAGCTCGCCGGGGACCAGGACGTGGCCGCGCTCGAAGCCAAAGAGCGCGCCCGACGTGCTGACGCCGGCGTACTGCACGGGCTGGTCACGGATCGTGCTCTTCAGCTTGCGCTGCAGCGCGTGGAGCAGCTTCGTACCGGCCGGGTCGAGCGAGCCCTGCCGCCAGCTCGAGAGCAGACCCGGCAGCCCGCCCGTGCCGGCGAAGTGGGCGCGCAGCGCGTCGAGCTGCTGCGCGAACGCCAGCTTGTGGACGCCCGCCTTCGCCTCACCCCCCGCCTGGGGCAGGAAGCGCGGGCTCTCGAAGAGCTGCCAGTAGTACTCGAGCCAGAGATCGGCGATGGCGCCCACCGGCACACCCACCTGCCCGTCCGGCCGCCAGCGCACGACGCGCGCCCGGGTCGTCGCGATCTCGGCCAGCGCGCGCAGCAGCGCCAGCTTGTAGGTGGACGACTTGCGGTCGCGCTGCAGCACCGCCTCGATGCGGTCCAGCGGCCGCGGGCTCGCCCCCGGGCCCGTGTGCTCGAGCTCGAACAGGAGCGTCGCCCAGCGGACCCCCGCCTGCCGGCTGTCGTCGCTCTGCCAGCGGCCGATCGTGCGGAAGCCCACGCGCTGGCACAGCAGCTCGAGCTCGCCCGCCCCGATGCCCGAGAAGAGCCGGCCGAACGCGTCGCGCCCCGACGCGTCGAGCCCCGGCCGCTCCACGGGAATCGACACCAGCAGCCGCCCGCCCGGCACGAGCAGCCCGCGCAGGCTGAACACCGCGTCGAAGAGCTCGGCCCGCGGCAGGTGCTGCATCACCGCCGAGCAGACGATTCCGTCGAAGGGCGCCCCCCGCTCTCGGCCCACGGCGGCGAGCGAGTCCGGCAGCGCGCCCGCCGAGAGCCGACCTTCCAGCTGGGGATGAGCCTGCAGCGCCTGGGCGCGCATCTCGGCGACGGGCTCCACCCCATAGGCCTCGAAGCCCTCGGAGACCAGCACGGCCAGGTCGCGGCCGGTGCCCGCGCCCACGTCGAGGATGCGATCGCCCGGCGCGAACGCCTGGGCGAAGTGGCGAGCCACGCCCCGGCCGGCGCGAAGGTGACGCTCCGCGATCTCCGCCGCGTGGCACGCGTACGCGGACCGGGTGGGCTCGTCCATGGGGGGCGAGCGTAGCGCGACGGGCGCGTGCCCCGGGGCCCGCCCCCGGGCTACCCTCGGCCTCCCCATCCCGAGGAGATTCGAACATGGCCGATCGCATCGTTCCCGCGTCGATGAAGCAGCACTACGAGGTCTTCCACTTCGCGCCGGCCGTTCGCGACGGCGACCGGCTCTTCTGCTCGGGCCAGCTGGGCCTGCGCGCCGACGGCAAGGTAGCCGAGGACGTGGAAGAGCAGTTCACGCTGGCGTTCCAGGGAGTCGAGACCGTCCTCGCCGAGGCGGGCTGCTCGTTCGCGGACGTCGTCGAGATGACGACCTTCCACGTCGACCTGCACGAGCACCTGGGCCTCTTCCAGAAGGTGAAGGACCGCTTCGTCGCCGCGCCCTACCCGGCGTGGACGGCGATCGGCATCTCGGCCCTCGCGTTCCCGGGTGCATTGGTGGAGATCCGCGTGACCGCCCGAGCTCATTGAACGGCGGGATACCATGACCCGATCAGGAGTGGAAACGATGAAGACGAGCATCGACCAGTACTGCATCAACGTCAGCGACCTCGAGCGATCCCTGCACTTCTACGAGACGGTGCTCGGGCTCGAGGTCACGCATCGCATCGAGACCCCCGGCTTCAGCGAGGTGGTGCTGGCCGGCGCCAGCGGCAACCGCATCCAGCTGGCCCGGCATCACGACCAGACGGGGCCGATCGAGCACGGCAACGGCTTCTGGAAGCTCTACCTGAACACCGACGACTGCAAGGGCCTGTACCAGCGCTGCATCGACGCCGGCATGGAGTCGATCTCGGAGCCGGAGCGGCTCGAGCACTGGCCCGTCACCGCCGCCTTCGTGCGCGACCCCGACGGCTACATGGTCGAGATCCTCGAGCATCACGGAGAGGCGCCCGCGCTGAGCGGCCCCGGCCGGGACGGCTGATCCCGAGGGCGGCTGCGGCCCGACGCGGAACGGAGCGGAGCGGCGGCTACATCGGATATGCTGAGCGTCGGAGGAACGTCCCCATGTCGGACTTCCGCACCCCCGTCCGCTTCGGCCAGACGGACCTTCGGGTCTCCCGGCTCGGCATCGGCAGCAGCTCCACGCGCGATTCGGCCTTCATCGAGGAGGCCGTCGAGCAGGGCATCAACTACCTGTACTGGGGATCGATCCGGCGGCCGGCGTTCGGGCGCGCGATGCGGAACGTCGCGCGCAAGAACCGCGAGGGCGTCGTCCTCACCGTGCAGTCGTACAGCCGGGTGGCCGCCCTGCTGGCGCCGTCGGTGGAGCTCGCCCTGCGCCGGGCCCGGCTCGACTACTTCGACTTCCTGCTGCTCGGCAAGTGGGACGAGCCTCCGGGCCCCGCCCTCGTCGACGCGGCAAGCGTCTCCAGCAGAGGGGCCGGGTGCGGCACCTGATGATGAGCACCCACAACCGCCCGTCGCTCCAGGGCCACTTCCGGCGCTTCGCGGCGAACGAGAGCCCCTTCGACGCCTTCATGCTGCGCTACAACGCGGTGCACCGGGGGGCGGAGCGGGACGTCTTCCCGTACCTGCCGCTCTCGCCTCCTTCACCGGCCGAGCGGGTCGCCGCCCCTGGCATCGTCGCCTACACGGCGACGCGCTGGGGACACCTCCTCGACCCGAGGAAGATGCCGCCCGGCGAAGCGCCGCCGCGTGCTCGCGATTGCTACCGCTTCGCGCTCAGCCATCCGGCCGTCAGCCTGGTGCTCTGCGGGCCTTCCAACCGGGAGGAGATGCAGGAAGCCGTCCGCGCCCTCGACGCCGGGCCCCTCGATGCCGAAGAGATGGCGCGCATGAAGCGCATCGGCGACCACGTGTACGGGGAGTACAAGCCGCAGTTCGTCGACAAGGGCGACGCCGGCTTGAAGGCCGCCGTCGGCTAGCGGGCCGTCCCCGGCCCCGCGCCCTCCTTCCTTTCAACCCTTCCCAAGTGCAAAACCTTCCCAAGTGCAGGAAGAACCTTCCCAAGTGCAGGAAGAACCTTCCCAAGTGCAGGAAGAACCTTCCCAAGTGCAGGAGAAACCTTCCCAAGTGCAGGAGAACCGATGAAGCCTCCCTTCGATCTCGCAGAAACCGACCGACTGCTCTCCACCACGCGCGCCGTGCGCCGCCGTCTCGATCTCGAGCGGCCCGTCGAGCGAGCCGTCCTCCTCGACTGCATCCGCCTTTCCCAGCAGGCGCCCACCGCGTCGAACACGCAGAAGTGGCGCTGGCTCGTCGTGAAGGACGCCGCGAAGAGAAAGGCCCTGGGCGAGATCTACGCGCGCGGCAAGCAGTTCATCGACCAGGCCAAGGCCCAGGTCCCCGAAGAAGACGCCCAGACCCACCGCGTCTACGACTCCGCGGGCTGGCTGCTCGACCACATGGGCGAGGTGCCGGCGCTGGTGATCCCGTGCCTGGAGGGCCGCCTTCCCGCCGGCGCGCCGAACGGCATGGCCGCCGCAACCTACGGCTCGATCTTCCCGGCCATCTGGAGCTTCCAGCTCGCCCTGCGCAGCCGCGGCCTCGGCTCCGCGCTGACGACGATCCACCTCTTCTTCGAGGCCGACGTCGCGAAGCTCCTGAACGTTCCTGACGACGTGATGCAGGTGGCCCTGCTGCCGGTCGCCTACACGAAGGGGACCGACTTCAAGCTGGCCGTCCGCCCGCCGCCCGAGGAGATCACGAGCTTCGACGAGTGGGGGGCGTGAATCGCCGGGAGCTCAGCGGCCCTGCAGCCGGTCGAGCAGTCCGGTGGCGGCCTTCCCGGCCCCTTCGCCCAGCTGCTCGTCGATTGCTCCCTCGACGCGGCTCCCGATCTCGCGCTTCGCCACCGTGCGCAGGATCTGCTCGGTGTAGGCGGTCAGAATCTGCCGGCCGATCTCGGTGGCCGTGGCGCCGTCACGACCGCCGAGGTTCTTCAGCACGAGCGGCGGCAGGTCTACGCGGACGTCCTTGCCGCCGACCTCGGCCGTATGGACCTGGACCTCGCCGCGCTCGAACGCGAACGATCGGATCTTCAAGCGGGGCGACTCCCCGGACGACCCGGCCTCTTCCTGCTGCCCAGCTTTCTGCCCACCTTCCTTCCCGGCCTTCTGCCCGCGCTGGAGTCGCTGCTGGATCTCGCGGAGATTCATCTCCCCGCGCTCGTTGATCACGAGGCTGGCGATCGGCGCCTCGACCCGCACCTCGTCCACCACGTAGGGCGGCGACGTGACGCTCGCGGGATCGATGTCGATCGTCACCTCGCCCCAGGTCAGGGCGTTCGGCTCCGCGAAGCCCTCGGGATTGGCCACGGAGAGCCCGCGAACCGTGCCGCGACCCTCGCGCAGCTCGATCTTGACCGAATCCACGGAGACCGCGGTGCCCGTGGCCTGCGACCCGTAGGTCTCGATCGCGTCCGCGACGATGGAATCCAGGTTGCGCATCAAGAGGATCGCGACGCCGATGATGATGACGACCACGATGCCGGCGACGATTGCAGCGATTTTCATGGATCCTCCCCGGGGAACGGCGGGCTCGAGGTCCAGGATCGCAAGCTTCTTGCCACGTGTGAAGGCCCCCCCTTCCGCACCGGAGACGCCTTCGGGCGGCGGATCGGGCGCCAGGAGCGGCGGCTCCCGAGCGACCGCCCTCACGCCGCCGTCCTCGAGCAGGCCGGGTCCTCGGGCAGCCGCACGTCCCCCGACGCGTAGCGCCCCGTCGGCAGCTCGAACTCGAGCCCGTCCGGCGCCCTGCCCCGCACCCGCATGCGCCCCGCGTGCACGCCCCGCTGGTGGTGGTACGCGCACAGGGCCACGCGGTTGTCGGGCGCGTCCGTCCCGCCCGCCGACCGGAACACCACGTGGTGGTCGTGCAGGTTGCGCCGCGACGTGCAGCCCGGCACCGCGCAGCGGTAGCCGTCCCGCTCGATCACCGGGTCCGGCCGCGGAGACCCCGGCGCCCGCTGGCTCCAGACCGCGCGCGCGTGGTCGAGCAGCGCCTCGAACACCTCGGCGTCGAAGGGTGGCCGGCTCTGCGGGCCGCTCTGCCCGCGCAGCCGGGCGCGGACGACCTGGCACACCCCCGCGAACAGCAGCGCCACGTCCACCGGTACCCGAAAGCCGAGCTCCTGGGTCGCCTCGAGGTCGATCGGGGGCGCACACACCTGCCGCTCCCGCTCCGCCTCGTCCGCGGGGATCGGATCCTGCACCCGCTCCGGGTGGAACTGGCAGCGCCGCCAGGCGAACTCGGTCCCCGCCCGCAGCAGCAGCGCCTGCTCCACGTCGGCCGCCAGGCGCCGCACCGTCACCCGCTCGGCCCACGCCACCCACACCCGCCGCCAGTCGCCGGGCAGGTCGATCAGGAACAGTGGCAGCAGGCACTGGGCCTTCACCCACGAGAGCCGACCGTCGCGGTACGCCTCACGCAGGGCTGGACACGCGTCGCCCACCCGCTCCACCCGCAGCAGCGCCCGGGCCTTGCGGGCCGACATCCCCAGCTCGTCGCGCGCATAGGCGGAGAGCGACCGGTAGTCGCCGTCCCACACATAGCCCGCGCTCGTCACCACCCGCAGCAGCGGCGCCATGGCGGCGTCCAGGGTCTGCTCGAGCCGGATGCCCCGCCGCAGCCTTCGATCGAGCTCGTGGGCATTCGCCTCCTCGAGGCCCCGCACCAGCGCGAGCACCTCTTGTGGAATGGACCGTGGCATGGACTGCGGAATCGCCTCCGGACTGCCAAGGCCCGGGACGCGGGGACCCGCCCGGGAGTCGTCGCACTCGTGCGCCGACGGCTCGCGCCGCTCACGGTACGACGGGCCAGGCGTCTCTCCACATGAAGCCTCGCACGACCCACATGAAGCCTCGCACGACCCACATGAAGCCTCGCACGACCCACATGAAGCCTCGCACGACCCACATGAAGCCTCGCACGACACGTCCAGCCCGAAGGCCGAGAA
The DNA here is from genome assembly GCA_963822965.1 of uncultured delta proteobacterium. Classification (GTDB taxonomy): domain Bacteria; phylum Myxococcota_A; class UBA9160; order UBA9160; family UBA4427; genus JAJDAN01. Next base: position 27,158 of record CAWGJT010000010.1, on the reverse strand, counting down.
CGCCTCCGCGACCACCATCTCCAGGACGTCGCCCGCCGCAAGCCGACTGCCCGCCACCTGCTCGAGCCCGGGCAGCCCCGCCAGCGCCCGGTGCACCCGGGCCAGCTCCTGCAGCTGTCGCGACGAGATGCCCGCCTGCTCGCGCGCGTAGTCGGAGAGCCGGGCGAAGCACAGCCGATCGTGGGCGCGCGTCTCGACCAGCCGCGCCGCCACCGCGGCCATCACCCGTCGCAGCGGCCCCACCGACGCCGCCAGCCGCGCCAAGGTCTCCTGCGCGCTGTCCACCGCCCGCGCGCGCCAGGATGCAGAGCTCGAAGACTCGAACACGATCGAAGACTCGTCCGAAGCCCGGGACCGTGGGGTGAGCGCTCACGGTAGGCGAATGTAGAGCGAAAGTCAACCTCGACGAACGTCGCCGACCAGGCCTTCGCGCCTCCTCATCCTCGACTGTATCCGCTCGTCCCAGCAGGCCCGACCGCTTCAATCACCAATCGGTGTCACCGGCCGTCGCGCCGCGCTCCGCCAGGAGGAAGCCCCGCTGTAGGAGGAAGGCCCGCTGTAGGAGGAAGGCTCGCTGCACGAGGAAGGCCCGCTGCGAGATCCATGCGCGCGGCAGGCAGCTCTCGGATCGTCGCCGACCTGCTCATCTGGGGGGATGGATGCGGACGCTCGCCAGTTGCAGTCCAGATGCGCGACGCGCGGAGCGCCGTCGGTTCGGACATGGCGACGCGACAGGCGCCGGTTACGGGGCGAAGGTGGGCTCCGACTCGGCCACGAACCTCTTCAGGCGGTCGTGGGCCCGGCGGTCGACGGCGATGAACTCGATGCCGACGCCGGTCGGCTCCTTCGGATCGTCGCCGTTGCGAACGACGCGGCCCGTCAGCTCGAGCGGCGCCTCGTCGCCGGGCAGGCAGAGCGAGAGCTCGAGCGAAGCCTGCAGTGGCGGACTCTCTCGCGTCTCGACGTACATGCCGCCGGCCGTCAGGTTCACCGTCACCGTCGAGGAATCGATACCGAACCCATCGGCGAAGACGGGGACCCGCACGGGCAGCCGGTAGGTCTTGCGACGCTCCAGGACGATCTCGCCACTTCCCATCTCAGCAAGCTCCGCGGGCTTCGCGGCCTCGAGGCCGCGGCCCGACTCATCCCCCCAGAACCACTCCATTGCCCAAAACGCAGAACCAAAACGCAGAAAGAGGACGCAGCACTGCTGCGTCCCCTCCCCGATAATCTCATCGGCGCGAAATCCCGAAACTTCAGCCCATTTCGTGACCGACCTCACGAATCTTCGCGAAATGAGCCAGTCCCGCGCACGCGCTGCGCGCGGGTGGAGAGCCGCTGCCTACCCGCTGCCGGCGCGGCCGCCGCGGGTGTGCGAGCCTCTACCGGCCCTGCAAGTCCCGGCCCGCCCTGCAAGGCCCGGCCCGCCCGGCACCCCGACCGACTACCCCACGAGGAGCCCCCCATGAAGATCGGACTCATTCCCGTCAACGTCGGCGCCCCGAACGTCGAATTCATGATCGCCCTCGCCCACAAGGCCGAGGAGGTGGGACTCGAATCGGTCTGGACCTTCGAGCACGCGGTCGTCCCGGTCGACTACTCGTCCCGCTACCCCTACAGCGCCGACGGCAAGATGGGCGTCACCCCCGAGACGAACTTCGTCGACCCGCTGATCGCCCTGAGCGCAGTGGCCGCCGAGACGAAACGCGTGCGGCTCGGCACCGGCGTCAACATCCTGCCCCAGACCAACCCCCTGCTGCTCGCCAAGCAGGCCGCGAGCCTCGACTTCGTTTCGGGCGGCCGCTTCATGCTGGGCGTCGGCATCGGCTGGCTCCGCGAGGAGTTCGACGCCATGGGAACCCCCTTCGAGAAGCGCGGCGCCCGCTTCGACGAGTACGTGGCCGCCATGCGAAAGGTGTGGACGGGCGAGGTCGTCGAGCACGAGAGCGAGCACCTGCACTGGACCGGTTGGAAGAGCTACCCCGTGCCCATCCAGAAGCCCCTGCCCGTGGTGATCGGCGGCTCGAAGGGCAAGGCCTTCCAACGCATCGCCAAGTACGGCGAGGGCTGGTTCGCCCCGACCATGGCCGCCGACCAGCTGAAGCCCCTGCTGAAGCCGCTGGAAGAGGCGTGCGCGGCCGAGGGCCGAGACCCGGCGAGCGTCGAGATCTCCGCCATGTGGATCCCCGCCCAGAGCGGCCTGGACGGCCTGCGCGCCTACGAGGACGCCGGCGTGTCGCGGCTCATCATCCCGTTGCCGGGGCTCGGCGGCGGCAACCCGATCGAGGCGCTGGACGAGCTGGGGAAGACGGTTCTCGCGAAGATCTGAAGGGAGGGCAGGCCATGTCCATCCGCGAGATCCTTCCCGGTGTGGTTCACTGGACCACCGTCCACCCGGCGATCCACATCGCCGTCAGCTCGTACTACATCGAGCCAGCGAGCACCCTCCTCGATCCGCTGGTGCCCGAGGAGGGGCTCGACTGGTTCGCGAAGCGGGGCGCACCGCCGAAGCGGGTTCTTCTGACGAACCGTCTGCACTCGCGCCACACGAAGCAGTTCGTCGAAGCCTTCGGCTGCCAGGTGTGGACCAACCGCGAGGGACTCCACCACTTCGGCACGGGCGGCGAGATCCAGGACCTCGAGCCGCACGGCTTCGAAGCCGGAGCCATGCTGGAAGGCGGCATCCAGAGCCATGCCGTAGGCGCCCTGTGTCCCGACGAGACGGCGTTCACGGTGCCGGGCCCGCAGCCCGCCCTCGCCATCGCCGACGGTGTAGTGCGCGACGGGGACGGGCCGCTGGTGTTCGTGCCCGACTTCCTGCTGGGGGACGACCCGGAGGCCGTGAAGCTCGGGTTGAAGGCGGCCTACCGGCGCATCCTCGACGAGGACGAGACGTTCGACCACCTGCTGCTCGCCCACGGCGAGCCCTGGATCGGGGGCGGGCGCAAGGCGCTCCGGGAGTTCGTCGGGGAAGGTTGAGGGCCTTCAGGCCGGCCCTCTTCGCGATTCGGGCCGGCCCTCTTACGCAGCCCCTCTCAGGCAGCCCAGGGCACCCCCGCCGGCTCTCCCGGCAGGCGCACGTCCCCCGACCTGTAGCGCCCCGTCGGCAGCTCGAACTCGAGCTCGTCGGGTGCGCGGCCTCGCACTCGCATGCGTCCGGCGTGCACGCCCCGCTGGTGGTGATACGCGCACAGCGTCACGCGGTTGTCCAGCGCGTCCGTCCCGCCCGCCGACCGGAACACCACGTGGTGATCGTGCAGGTTCCGTCTCGAGGTGCAGCCCGGCACCAGGCAGCGGTAGCCGTCCCGCTCGATCACCGGGTCGGGCCGCGGAGACCCGGGCGCCCGCTGGCTCCAGACCGCGAGCGCGTGGTCGAGCAGCGCCTCGAACACCTCGCTGTCGAAGGGGGACCGGCTCGTCGCGCCGCTCTCCACCCGCAGCCGGGCGCGGACGGCCTGGCACACCCCCAGGAACAGCAGCGCCACGTCCACCGGCACCCGAAAGGCGAGCTCCTGGGCCGCCTCCAGGTCGATCGGAGGCGCACACACCTGCCGCTCCCGCTCCGCCTCGTCCGCGGGGATCGGGTCCTGTACCCGCTCGGGGTGGAACTGGCAGCGCCGCCAGGCGAACTCGGTCCCCGCGCGCAGCAGCAGCGCCTGCTCGACGTCGGCCGCCAGCCGCCGCACCGTCACCCTCTCGGCCCACGCCACCCACACCGGACGCCACTCCCCGGGCAGGTCGATTACGAACAGCGGCAGCAGACACTGCGCCTTCACCCACGAGATCCGCCCGTCGCGGTAGGCCTCGCGCAGGGTGGGACACGCGTCGCCCACCCGCTCCAGCCGCAGGAGCACCCGCGCCTTGCGGGCCGACATCCCCAGCTCTTCGCGCGCATAGGCCGACAGCGGCCGGGGATCAACGTCCCAGTCATACCGCGCGCACGCCACCACCCGCAGCAGCGGCCCCATGGCGGCGTCGAGGGTCTGCTCGAGCTGAATGGCGCGCCGCAGCCTTCGGTCGAGCTCGTGGGCGTTCGCCTGCTCGAGGCCCCGGGCCAGCGCGAGCACCTCTTCCGGGATCCCCCGGCCCGGGGCGCGGGGTCCGGGCCGCGAGTCGGCCCACGCATCCGCCGCGAGCTCGCACCGATCGCCGAGCGAGGCGCCGGTCGTCTCTCTACACGATGCCTCCTCACACGAGACCCTGTACGACCCTTCCACCCCGAAGGCCGAGAACGCCTCGGCGACCACCATCTCGAGCACGTCGCCCGCGGACAGCCGCGCCCCCGCCACGCGCTCGGCCAGCTCGCGCACCGCGAGCCACTTCTGCTGCAGCGCCAGCGAGCAGCGCAGGGAGACGCGCCGACGCGGCTCGTCTGCATCGTCGGGCACGCCCTGGCCGGCGGCCCGCGCATGCGCACACACCTGCCGCTCGAGCTCCCGCGTGGACAGCGCCCGCGCCCGGGTGATCCACTCCTCCTCGTCGTCCGCCGCCGCCACCCGGGCCACCAGGCGCACCTTGCTCCAGGGCAGCGCGTTCGAGACGAGCGCGCGCTCGAGGGCAGGCAGCCCCGCCAGCGCCCGGTGCACCCGACAGAGCTCCTGCAGCTGTCGCGTCGAGATGCCCGCCTGCTCGCGCGCGTAGTCCGAGAGCCGCGCGAACAGCAGCCGGTCATGGGCGCGGGTGTCGACCAGCCGCGCCGCCACCGCGGCCATCACCCGCCGCAGGGGACCCACCGAGGCCGCCAGCCGCGCCAGCGCCCGCTCGGGAAAGTCGGCCTCTCTCTCGCGCGACTCGCACGACTCGCGCCAGTCCCGCGACGCCCGCCACTCGCGCGGCTCGCGCGGCTCGCGCCTGTCGCACGACTCCGGGCGATCCTGCGAATGGCGCGACCCCCGCGGTTCGCGCCATCCCCGCCACTCGCGCCAGGACGCAGAGGTCGAATCCATCGACGCGCTCGACTCGATCGAGCTGTTCGGCCCATTCGACCTGTTCGGCGTACTCGACCTGTTCGACACGATCGACACGATCGAAAGACCCGCACCGGGACCGTGGGGCGAGCCTGACTGTAGGCGAACATAAAGCGAAAGTCAACCGGCGACGACCCCTCGCAACGCGTCTACCTGGTCGTTGCGGCGGGGTCAGCTGCTGGTCTACAGCACGGTGACGAGCGCGCTCATGCGCCTGCCCGATCGCGTGTGTCAGGCGCCGCTCCGAAGGAGCGCGCGTCCCCTTCCGCAAGCCGGCGACACCGTCACTCGAGCCCGAGATCCCGCCGCAGGGCCGACGCGTCGAAGCGCTCGTCCGGGTGGAGGCGCTGCTCGCCGTACTCGATCTGATCGACGAGGACGGCGACGCGCTCTCGTCCCGCCTTCGTGGCGACCGCTTCGCGCGGCGTCTGCCCATCGAGGGCCGGCAGCGGGACATCCAGCCACTCGGCGTAGTGCCGCTCCTTCCATGCGCGTGCGAACTCGCGCGCCTCGGGCGGCTCGCGCCCGGCATCGGCTTCTTCTTCGGCTCCTCCTTCGGCTCCTCCTTCGACTCCTTCTTCAGCTTCGGCTTCGGCGCGAGCGTCCGCTGCGGCCGCCGAGAGTGGATCGGTGTGGACGCGCGCTCGATGCTCGACGAGCCCAGCGCATGCCTGCTCGACGCGCCGCCGGAGCTCGTCGGCGCGCTCGCGCGAGTTCGTCTCGACGCGGAGCGAGCGGCCCGCCAGGTAGATCTGGCCGACGAGGACCGACTCGTCCCCGAGCACCAGATACCCCCCGTCGCCCTCGCCAGGCTCCGGCCCCTCGACGCCGTCCAGGGCGCCGAGACGCGCCGCCACCTCGGCCTCGGCGCCGTCGGCCATGTCGAAGCGGTCGGTCGTGAAGAGAATCGGATCGCCATCGTTGTTGGACAGCTGCAGCTCAGCGTACTCGCGTTCGAAGATCTCGTCCTCGAAGCTGCGGACGAGGTAGCGGCACACCTTCGGCTTCCGCAGTCGCTCGACCGGCACGTCGCGCTTGCGCCGCAGGTAGCCCCGGACGCGGCGTTCGACCTCGGCGGCGGAGATCGGGTCGAGCGAACGGGGGTAGAGCCCGTTGATCGCGCCGGTGCCCTCGATCTCGACCACCCGGGCCAGAATCGTGGCCCCCCGCAGCAGCGCCCGCGAGCCCAGCCGCTCGCGCACGACCTTCAGCTCGCCCGACAGGCGATCGCGTAGGGTCAGCCCTTCGCCAGGCCGGCTCTCCACCACCACCCACAACGAGAGCCAGGCGTCCCGCTCGGCACGAAGACAAGCGATCTCGTCCTGCGAGAGGCGGGTCCCGTACTCGTCCAGGAACCACTCGGCCGCGGGCCGGCCCTCGCAGGGCACGTGATAGGCCCCATACGGAACCGCGAGCGGCAGCGTCTCGTCCGGAGAGTCGAAGGCTTCGAAGACCCCCGCGTCCCACGCCTCGCCGAAGCGATCGGCTGCGAAGGAGGCGACCTCGCGCGTCACCTCCCCGTCGAGGTTCCGCAGGCGGTCGGCCCGGGCGCGCGAATGAGCCTGGGCGTCGTCGCGCGCCTGGCAGCAGTGCTTGTACTTGCGCCCGCTGCCGCAGGGGCACGGATCGTTGCGCCGCGGTCCGGAGCTCAAGGTGCCTCCTCGCCCAGCATCGTCATGACGTGCCCCTCGCTCGCCCGGATGTCGGCCCCGATGACTTCAAGCGGCGGGGCGGCCGGGGCTCGTCGGCGATGCGGAATTCCATGGTCGCCCTCTCACGAACCGAGTCGGCTCACAACGGCTCGGTGCCTTCGCTCAGCAGCGCCAGGTAGCGATCGTAGACGAAGAGCCGGTTGCGACGCTTGCCCGTGAGCTCGCGCACGACCCCGAGGTCTTCGAGGAGCGCGACGGCGGACGATACGGCCGGGAAGGAGAGTCCGGTCGCGGTGCAGAGCGAGGGCATCGACTCGATCGGCCGGGCTGCGAGCGCGCCGTGCACCCGTAGGGCCGAGCCGGCGCGGCGGCCCTGCTGCTCGATCGCCGCGCGGTGCTCCGCGAGCATTGCAGTCAGACGCTCGGCCGTCGCGACCGCGCCCTCCGCCACGCTGCGAACGCCTTCCAGGTAGAAGGACAGCCACGCTTCCCAATCCCCGCGCGTGCGCACGCGGTCGAGCAGCTCGTAGTAGCTCTCGCGGTCCTGCTGGAAGTGGAGGCTCAGGTACACCCGCCATGCTGCGCACACGACTTGGGGGCCGGCCCTAGCTCGAAGGTTGTCGGTCAGTCAGCTCACGCAAGACCGCAAGAGCTGTCTTCGGATACTTCTCCAGTGGATAGAACTTGCGGATCACTCCGAGTGCATCCTGGTACTTCCGGATTTCCAGGTAGCGGACGAGGTAGCGGATGTCCGCCTCATCATGGAAGCCCTCCCCCATCCGCATCGCGAGACACTTCATTGCAAGCATGTATTCGGCCTGCGCCGCAAAGACGGTCAGATTGCTCATCTCGCGGAATTTCTCGTAGGAGCCGTGGTCGCTCAGAAAACCCTTCACCGCGTTGTTCAGCCACGTTTCGGGCAGCCCCTCTCGATCGGCGACCTTCAGGGCCGCGTCCAGGATCTCGCTCGTCGGCTGAAGATCGGCGTCGATATCCTTGGTCGAGTCTCGAGCCTCGAACGCGAGGCACATCACTGCACCCCCAGCCATGTAGAGCGCACCCCGCGTGCCTCGCTTCCTGAGCTCGTCGTTCAGAGCCTCGAGGAGTTCGAGAATTCGCTCCCGCGAGAACCGCGCCACCCTCAGACCTGGCTGCCAACAGTGGCGTCGATGAAGATGTTCCGATGGCTGAATGCGGGCGGAGAGTGGGTAAGCAAATACAGCCTGACGCTCTGAAGATCCGAGCCGAATGCGGGGTCCTCGAGTGGCTTCACGTCCCGAGTCCACAGAGGAACCGAGACGTGCTTGATCGCCGCAGTGTGTTCGACAGCACCCGCGATGTAGTTCGACCAGTACGAATCGAGTGCGCAGTGGGGCGGCTCGGATACTGCTTCCTCGAACTCGTGAGCGCCAAGCGATCCCAGATATTCCAGCAGCTCAGCAAACTCGTATCCGGCTTCATCGGAGGAAGCGATGGCTGCTGTCAGCGCCTGAAACTTGTCCCGGGCCGGCGGAACGAGCTTCGTCAAGACCCAGTCGGAGATGCTCATTCCGGCCCTGGCGGCGCTCGCTCGAATTGCGCTCTTCTGAGCTTCAGAAACCCGAATCTGAAGCTGCTGAGTCTTGTGCTCCGTTCTCTTCATGGCGGCCATCCTAGAAGGCGAGATGATTTATGTCAATACAAGTGTATTGACAATATCGACCAGCGACAACCACCCCTTGACCCCGGTCCCCTGGGGGCACGAGGCAAAAGCGGCGAACTGGGCCGCCCAGTGCGGCAGCGTCCTCCAGCGCCGGCTGGGCACGTTCGCTGTCTGCAGCAGTCAGCATGCATTCGTTGCGCGGGTATATCGACAGGCCGGATAGACGAACGCGCGAACCCGTTCCCCGCCGACGGCGGTCTCCAGGTAGGATCCGGTGTTGCCGCGCGCCATCGGGTGCCTTGGCCGGGGGCAACGAACTCTTAGCAGCGGCCACCACTATTGGAGGTTCGGACCCGAACCTTGACTGGCCCCGCTACAAGCCGCGAGCCCCCCTTCGGGAATGACAGCGCCTGTCGCCCTGTATGGCGCGCGAGGAGCTACGCACTGCGCATCGCGGAGTTCAGCCGAGGTAGACCTCGTCATTGTGCCAGCGCAGGAAGTCGGATGACGGCCGTTGGGCCTTCTCGACGGGCGCTCTGACCCCCTCTCCATGCAGTGCGTAGTAGTGGCGGCCGTTCTCGAAGTCCTCGCGTATGCGGTGGCTCACTTCCAGCTCGAGCGACGGCGTGACGGTCATGTAGCCGCGATCGAAGAGCGTGTGGAGATCACTTCGGAGAAGCAGACCATTGTCCACGCGATGCTCGCCGCCGCTGGCGTAGGGCCGGATGTGGGCTGCCTCGAGCACCGGTAGGACGCGCTCGCCCGTAACCGCGCACCGCCGCTCATAGGCATCGGTTACGAGGATCCGGAAGCTGCCCTGGCCAAGCCGCGGCCGCACCAGGGTCATCTCGCCGAAGCGGGGCTGGTCGGATTCGCGCCACTCCGCCGGCCACTCCTGCGCCGCGCCTCGCGCCCGAAGGGCCGCTTCGACCTGGCCCCACAGCGCCCGCCCCGGCTCCGCGAGGAGGTCGTAGCTCTTCCCCTGGACGATGTTCGGGTGCCAGTCCGGCGGCGCGGGAATCCAGAGGCGTTCGGGCAGGAAGAAGGGCTGCTCCAGCAGGATACAGCCGATCGTGTAGTCCTCGTGCGGCTGCGCGGCAGTCTTTCGGTACTTCTCGATGCGGGCGCGCATCTCGGCGAGCGAGGTCGCTCCGTTCGCCTCGCCGAAGGCCTCCCAGGCAAGACGCACCGGAAGCCTCGTCGCGTGGGCGAAGAAGCCACCGCCAACGACCACGTTCCGCGGAGCGTGGAGCTTGAAGAGGAAGATTCTCTCCTGGTTGGAGCGCGCGGAAGATGTGCTTGCCACCGGGCTGCCAGAAGTTCAGCTCGTCGAGATGCGGGCGGCTCGACAGCAGCCGATACCACTCGTAGTCGGTGATTCCAATGTACGCCTTCACTGACCGTCCCCAGGCGCCCGACTGGCTGCCGATGACGCATGGAAGGATAGGGAAGTGGAAGCCTTCATAAGGGACTTGCCGACTGACCGGCCCGTCATCGAAAACGATGTAAAACCGAGCACTTGGAGGCATTCTGACTTGCTCTTATCTCTCGCCGTAGCCGGATCCCGACGGGGCGCGCGCTGAGACGGAGACAGGTCCTGGGCCCTCCGAGGCTCGAACCTGGGACCAATGGATTAGTCGGATGCATCGGGAGCGGCGGCGTGGCCCTTGGCCTCTGGGACTTCTCCCGACCGCTGTGACCGCATCCGTCACCGCCACACACCACCTTCAGCGAATTCCCCCATTCGGGGCGTTCGATCGATGGTGCTGTGTACAGGCTGAGGCGGGAGGCGGCTGGGACAGGAGATCCAAACATGAAATTCGCTTTCGTGAATGGGCGACGCCAAGAAGCTCAGCTTGGTCTTACAGGCGAGTGTCGAGCCTGCGGGGCTCCGATGGTTGCAAAGTGCGGAGAGGTCCGTGTTCGGCACTGGGCCCATCGAGGGCGTCGCCTTTGCGATCGGTGGTGGGAGAATGAAACAGAGTGGCACCGCAACTGGAAGGACCTGTTTCCCGTTGATTGGCAGGAGTTCGTCCAGAACGCCGACGACGGCGAGCCACACATCGCAGACGTGAAGACCGATCGAGGCTGGGCAATTGAGTTCCAGCACTCGTACATCAAGCCTGATGAGCGTCGATCTCGCGAAGCCTTCTACGGCCCAAAGCTGGTTTGGGTAGTGGATGGGCTGAGGCGAAATCGGGATAGCGCTCGATTCCTCACGGCCTGGGAAGAGGGCATACAGGTCACCCGGAATCCGCAAGTAAGGAGGGTTTGGGTGCACGAGGGCGCACTGCTAAGGGATTGGGCAGGAAGCACTGCGCACGTGTTCTTCGACCTCGGCGATGAGCAGGAGCTTTGGTGGCTGTGGCCCGAGAGCCACGATACGTGGGCGTACGCCACGCCCTTTCCGCGCGCGACGTTCATCGAAAGCCATCGGCCAGCGGCTACACGGAAAGCTCGCGAGTTTGGTTGGTTCGTGAAGGCCTTCAGCGGATTGGTCGCGTATGACAAGCGGCCTCGAACTCCGGTGTTACCGTCGGTCTTTCAGCCGCGTCCCGTCCTGCGATTGTCCCGTACGGAGGCGCTGCGACGACACCGGGCCCGTAGGAGGAGACGCCTCTAGCGGCTGGATGGGCGGCGTCAAGCTCCGCAGTCGCTCGCCGCGTTGGCCGCGGCCAGCGCGACGAAGTTCGTGCAAATTCGGGACCACCGTCCTATACACACCCGCGCCGCCGCCCCCCCTCATCGAAGCAATCGCGATGTGGAGGACTCCATGCGAATCACGCTCATCATCGTCTCGATCGCCCTCGTGGCGGGGCGCGTCGATGCCACACCGCTCGAAGTTGCCGGCTTCGTTTTCGCCGATGGAGAGCGCGCCTTCGTCGATTCGGCATCGCTCGTGTTGGGAACCGTGACCGGGACAACCGAGGAGGAGGTCCAATCCGTTCTCGTCGGCCCCGATCTCGGTCCCAGCATCCGAGTGATCACGCCCGATGAGGCGGTGATCGAGCTGGTCTTCGAGGACAACCTCATGCTAAACGGCGACGGCACCGACCTCGTGATCTTCGAGCGATCGGGAAGCGGTCCGGCGCCGGGTACCCCTGATCCGAACGAGCGGTTCGGGGTCTCGATCTTCGACGGCGTCTCCTTCTCGCCGTTCGCCTATCTCGACCCGGTCGCCACGGGGTTCCCAGACCCACTGGGCGACACCACCCTGCAGATCTACGTGGTAGAGATCGACCTATCGGACTTCGGCCTCGCAGCGGGAGCCACTTCGGATCGGTTCCGGATCCATCTCGTGGACAATCTGGCATCCCGCTCCGCCGATCCCATGGGTGCTGCGGCGCTCAACTCGGTGCCCGAGCCGGGAACCTTCGTGACGCTTGCCCTTGGCTTGGCATGTCTGCCCTTTGTCCGACGATCCGTACACAGAGCTCAAGGTAGATCCGGCGCAGCTTCGCTCGACCGATGAGATCCGAGATTCAGCCTTTCGCGCTCGATTGATATTCGCTGGCAGAGATCGAGCCGGACGGCGGCTCTTACAAGTCGCCCAGCGCCGCCCGCAGGATCGGCTTGCACGCGATCCATGCGTCACTCACGAGCACCGTCGCATCCCGGGTGCCGAGCTTCGTGGCTCCGGCCCCGAACGGAAACCGTGCACCGATCTGGATCTGGTAGTTCGAGCGGCGGTGGGCGCACACGTCGAAGGCAGCGCGGAGCCATTGGCTCTGTACTGAAACGCGGCTGCGGGCCTTGGCCTTGCCGCGTGAGACCGCGGTGCGCAGGTCGAACTGCAGGTCGGCATCGACGGTGGGGACCGCTCGCTGCGAGCGATAGTGGCGTTGAAGCGCTCGGAACCAAGGTACGGCGTCGGGAACCTGGCGGAGGACGCCGCGAAGATTCGCTTCGACCTTCCCGACGACTTCCAAGAACCCCTCTTCGCCGAGATCGATCAGGTTGCGCCGCAGAGACGTAGCCATGCCGTTGGGCAACGTGATGAACGCCGTCACGGAATCGCTCTCGATCGAGAGCGTCAGGTGCGGGCGCTTCGTGAACGCGTCGTTCGCTCGCGCCCCTCGCAGGGGGATGAAGTCCCACACCGCACTCGCCGCTTTCCCTGTGATTGCCGACCGTCCCTCTGCTGCCAGGTCGGCATCGAGCTTCCTCTCGAGCTCCCGTCGGCCGCGAAGCTCCTGCATCGCAAGACGCAGGACGCGCTTCGCTTCGGGGTAGTTGTATTCGTTGCCCGGCCCGAAGGGGAAGCCCGCAAACTCGGTCAAGGTACCCTCCTTCAGGTATACGCCACCCGACCAGCGTGCTTCCGCCACTTCCATGAAGTCGGCCGCCCGGCGGGCCCACTCGGAATCGCGCTGGCGGCGGAGCCACGCATAGATCGCAGACCATCTCTCATCGATGGTACCGGCGGCAAGGCGCACGGGGTGATCGTCGACCGTGATCACCATCATCACGATTTCTGTCAACCCGCGCCGGCGGGCGGTGGCCATGTGGCGATCGAGCTGGTCTCGTGTGAGCGGGCTGGCCACTTTGCTCTCGATCAGCAGAGCCCAGGAGTCTCCGTCGTGGATGCACGCGTCGGGGAGGCCCTTCGCCCGGTCGTCTTCTTCGTCCACGGGATGCTCGCCCGGGAGGCACTGCTCGACGATCTCGAGCCCCGACGGCAACGCGCCGCGGATGCCGGCGACGTCCCGCACGAAGCGTCGCAGCAGACGCTCGTCCTCGTAGAGGGCGGTGGCCAGCGCATGAGTCAGCTGGTTCTCGGGCTGGCTGTACTGATCGAAGACGTTGCGCAGCCGACGCACCCGGGCCTGTCGTCTCACCCGCGCTCCATCCGGCTGCGCACGAAGTGCTCCGTCGGGCGGTCCATGAAGTACACGTAGCAGCCCTTCAGGCCACGGCTCAGGAGCACCCGGTAGGTGTTCTTCACGAGATCGGTGAACTGCTCCTTCGAGCGCTTGACCACCGTGTCGTAGGAGTGCTTCTTGTCGCCCTTCCAGGCCTGCTGCTCGAAGTCGTAGACCAGGTCCGGCCCCCAGATCACGCCGACGTAGTCGAACTCGAAGCCCTGGGCGGTGTAGATGCAGCCCACCTGGTCGAGCCCGCCCGGATCGTGGGCCCAGTGGTGGGCCTTCGGGATGCCGGGGGCGAGCCGCTGGGCCTCGTGCTTCGCGTTCCAGGGGCGCTTGAAGCCGCCGACCACGACGTCGTCGACGAGCGTCCCGTCGGGGTTCGCCTTCGACCAGGGCCAGCAGAAGCCGGCCGTCAGCCGGGCGCTGCATCCCTCCGCGGCCTTCGCGCGGATCAACGAGTCGAGCTCCTCGGGAGAAGGCACGATCCGGAAGTCGAAGGCCTCGTTCCCCTCCCACAGGACGTTCGCCGTGCGCGCCACCCCTAGCGTATTGCTGATCCAGTTGACGAAGCCGTCGGAGCCGGCGCAGCGGAACTGGGCCTCGAGCTGGTAGTCGAAGATCGCTGGCATCCGCGCGCTCCGCGTACTCCCGGATGTGCTCGACGGACCCCACCTCGTCCGGGCGCACCACCTGCCGGTCGTCGATGAAGAAGACCGACACCTTCGCCGCCTTCAGCAGCTCCTCGATCTGGTGCCTGTCGCTCCGCTTCGAGGCCTTCGTGAAGCGATTCCAGCTGTGCCTGCGGATCCGATGCGACTCGTCGCAGATGCAGCACGTCGATCTCGTCGGGCTCCGCCTCCTGGTAGGAGTTGAAGTACTTGAACTGCACCGAGCCGCGTGCGCCGATGACCTTCCGCAGGGTCTCGGTGAACGCCTTCGAGCCCGTCGCGTAGTGTGCGTTGTACCCCTGGAGCAGCAGATCGGCCATCAGGTTGATGGCGATGACGGACTTCCCCGTTCCCGGGCCGCCACGGACGATGAGGACCGCCTTCTTGCGATCGTGGAAGCCCTCGCGCGCGCAGTGGAGCGCCTTCTCGTAGACGACGAGCTGCTCGTCGAGGAGCACGTAGGCCGGATTTCCCTTGATGACAGTTCCCGACGTGGTCCATCAGCTTCTTGCTCGGCCGGTAGGCGCTCTCCTCGATGCGCCTCAGCACGGGCAGCCCGTCGCCCGCCTCCAGGCGAGAGACGCAGATAGTCCTTGAGCCGCCCCACGTCGTCCGCGGAGAAGAGAGGATTGAGCTCCAGTAGGGTCGCGAAGGCGTCGGAGAGGAGGACGTCTCCCTCCTCGGGGTGGTAGTTGTGCAGGTAGGAGCAGGCGCTCAGGCTGACGGGCGCTGCCCCTTCGTAGAACGCGGTGTGGGTGTCCTCCAGGTACATCCGGTACTGCGCCCACCTGGGCCGCCGGATGCAGGACCTCACGCGAGGCTCCGCCCACCCACGTCGTCACCATCTTGTCGCCGACGGCCTCGCTGGCCCCCTCCCACTGCTTCAGCTCGATGATGACGGCGTTGTCGGCCTCCTGGCCGTTCTTGCCGCAGACCATGCAGTCGAGCCGCTTGGACGTCTGGGGGAGCTGATACTCGAGGATCACCCCATGGTCCTTGAGCCCGGCCTCCTCGAAGACCTGGGCAGTGGCGCGGAGCGAGTTGCGCCAGGACTGGACCTCCCCCCTCGACGGCTCGAACCGGTAGTAGCGGAAGAAGGCCGACTTCAGCTTCTCCGCGATCTGGTTGTGGACGCTGTCGCGGATGAAGTGGGTCGAAGGGCCGGAGTAGAGTCTCACGAGCGGCCTCCAGGGGCCTTCTCGTTGCTTCCTCGTGACGATTCCACGGGGTACCTCTCTTCGTTGGAGGCGAGCTTGCGAAGGACCGCCTCGGAGAGGTCGATCTCATACCGCTGGGCGAACCGCAGGACGAAGATCAGGACGTCTGCGAGCTCGGCCTCGATGGCGGCCCGGCGGTCGGGCTTCTGGAAGAGATCTTCCACCTCCTGGTCGGAGCGGAAACGGAAGAGCTCGAGCAGCTCCGACGCCTCGGTGATGATGCCGATGGCGAGGTCCTTGGCGCCGTGGAACTGGTCCCAGTCGCGGGCTTCGCAGAAGCGACGGACGCGTTCCTGGAGCTCGAGGATCGACATCCGCCCTCCGACGGCTTCCTTCCTTGGCAAGGATCGGACCCGGGCCGGAGACGGTTCACGAAGCACTTCGTCTCCGTCGTCCGAGAGATCCACGACATCGATCTCGCCACCCCAGCGACGAGCGACGATGGCCTTGGCGCCGTCGAGAGCGGACAGATGGTGAGGTTGAACCGCCGCGAGGAAGAGAACGTTCTTCGCCCGAAACGCTTCAACGCGCGCATTCTGAAGCCGTCGCCGGAGCTCATCCCCGATTTGCGTCGAAAACTGCTCGCGCGGCTTGCGTGGGAAGTGCTGGTAGACGATCAGCGACGAGCCGGCCGACCAGAGGCGGGCGAGTTCCGACCACAATACGTACTTCGACGAGCCCTTGCGCCCGCCTGGCATCGACGGCACTTCGATTCCGTTATCGGGGTCGAGGAACACAAGATCGACGCCAGAGGCAGCTCGGACAAGCGATGAGAACCACGCCTCGCGCTCTTGGATCGAGTCCGGGACCTCCTCGGCGAAGTAAGATGCCCTTGGAAGGAACGCGGCATCCTCGACGAGGCCTATTCTGGGGCGGGAGCCTCTCCGAGCACTGCCACGAGCCGGTTGTAGAGCTCGGGGTCGAACCGCTCCCAGCGGGGCGACTTCTGGAGGTAGGAGCGGAGGTTGCCGTCAGACCCGCCATCGTCGGGGGTCAGCATCCATGCGACGAGAAGCTGGTGGGCCCCCGCGGACTGAAATGCCCGCAGGAGCCCGTACTTGCGGTAGTCGTTGACGTCGCCGACGTATTGGTCCTTCATCCGGCCCCTTCCGTGGGGCAATGCATCGGCTCCGTCCTCGCACGATCCGGCGACCGGCCACAACGCCGCCCGCGGTCGTCCGCTAGCGTAGCCCCATGCCGGTCCACCGGGGCCTCTACGAGCGGCTGATCACCGAGCGTTTCAATGAGGAACTCGCCCACCTGGCCGGGAACCTCGTCGCCGACCGCGGCGCCGCTCCGGCCCGCCGACGCCGGCGATCGCCTCGCCCTCCACCTCGCGCGCCTGGTCGAGCAGGCCGTCGACGGCCTCGGCGAGAAGGAGCGGGTCGAGAAGGGCCTCGCGCTCGTTCGCTCGCCTGATCGACGCCCTGGCCAGCACCCTGGGCGACGCCGATCTGCGTGAGGAGCGGCCCGTCCCGCACAACAGCGTTCTACACGCGCTGGCGGCCAAGCAGCCGGACGGCACCCCCGAGCCCATGCCGCAGCCGCTCATCTCCCTCCTCGACACCACCCTCCTCACGAACGCGCCCGGCGAGCCGCGCGGTCGGCGGCCAGATCCGAGCCGAGATCGCCACCGCCCACCGCATCGACGTCGTCATGGCCTTCATCCGCCGCAGCGGCATCCGGCCGTTCCTGGACGCCTTCCGCAGCCACTGCGAGCGCGGCCAGCGGCTCCGCGTCCTGACCACCACCTACACCAACTCGACCGAGCTCGCGGCGCTGGAGCAGCTCCAGGACGCTCGGGGCCGAGGTGCGGGTCTCCTACGACACCACGCTCCACCCGCCTGCACGCCAAGGCGTGGCTCTTCCACCGGGAAGGCGGCTTCTCGACCGCCTACGTCGGCTCGTCGAACCTCACCCACTCGGCCCTGGTGACGGGCCTCGAGTGGAACGTGCGGGCCTCGGGCGCGCGCAACCCGGACGTCATCGACAAGATGGGCGCCGTCTTCGAGAGCTACTGGGAGAGCGGCGATTTCGTGCCGTTCGTGGCGGAGGAGTTCCGGAGCTCGCAGCCAGCAGGAGGCCAGCACGGACGTCCGGCGCCACCCTGCTCTCCCCGATCGAGCTCCGCCTCGAGCCCTTCCAGGAGCGGCTGCTCGAAGAGCTCGACGTGGCTCGCGCGCGCGGGCACCACCGCAACCTGCTGGTCTCGGCCACGGGCACCGGCAAGACCGTGATGGCCGCGGTGGACTACGCGCGGATGCGCGACAGGCTGCCCCGCGCGCGGCTCCTGTTCGTGGCGCACCGGGCCGAGATCCTGGAGCAGAGCGCCGCCACCTACCGGCACGCCCTGCGCGACGGCAGCTTCGGCGAGCTGTGGGTGGGCGGCCGCCGGCCCGAGCGCTGGGAGCACGTCTTCGCGTCGATCCAGAGCCTGAGCCACGCCGATCTCGAGAACCTGGCGCCGGACCACTTCGACGTGGTGGTCGTCGACGAGTTCCACCACGCCGCCGCCCGCTCCTACCGCGCCCTGCTCGACCACATCCAGCCGCGCGAGCTGCTCGGGCTCACCGCGACGCCCGAGCGCGCGGACGGCCTGCCGATCCTCGACTGGTTCGACGGACGCATCGCCGCGGAGCTGCGCCTGTGGGACGCCATCGACCAGCACCGCCTGGTGCCGTTCGTCTACTACGGCGTCCACGACGGCGTCGACCTCACGCGACGTCCCCTGGAAGCGGGGCCGGGGCTACGACGTCGAGGGCCTGACGAACGTCTACACGGCCGACGACGCCTGGGCCCGGCTCGTCCTGAAGCAGCTCGAGGCCCGCGTCGACGACATCCACGCCATGCGCGCCCTGGGCTTCTGCGTGAGCATCGAGCACGCGCGCTTCATGGCGCGGGTGTTCGGCGAGCTGGGCGTCCGGTCGACGGCCGTCTGGGGCGACTCGCCCGAGGAAGAGCGACGCGAGGCCCTCAGCCAGCTCCGGCGCGGCGAGATCAACATCCTGTTCTCGGTCGATCTCTTCAACGAGGGCGTCGACCTCCCGACCGTCGACACCCTGCTGCTGCTGCGCCCCACCGACAGCGCCACCCTCTTTCTTCAGCAGCTCGGCCGAGGCCTGCGGAAGTCGCAGGGCAAGCACACCTGCCTCGTGCTCGACTTCGTGGGCCAGCACCGGCGCGAGTTCCGCTTCGACCGCCGCCTGCGCGCGCTCCTCGGCGGCTCGCGAAAGAACATCGAGCGCCAGGTCGAAGCCGGCTTCCCGTTCCTCCCGGCGGGCTGCCACATGGAGCTCGACCGCGTCGCCCGCGACATCGTCCTCGAGAGCATCAAGCGGGCGGTCCCCGCCGGCTGGACCGCGAAGGCGAACGAGCTGCGCAGGCTGCGAGAAGAAGGACGAGGCTCGCTCGAGCGCGCCTTCCTCGAAGACAGCGGCCTCGAGCTGGAGGACGTCTACGCCGGCAACAAGAGCTGGTCCGACCTCGTGGAAGCCGTCGGGCGGCGCGGTCGCAGCCGGCCGGCCCCGCCGAGGCGGCGCTGCGCCGCGCCTGCGGCCGCCTGCTGCACGTGGACGATGCGGCGCGGCTCGACGCCTACCGGGAGCTGCTGCGCGCAGACTCGCCCCCTGCCCTCGCGAACCCCGCGAGCCGCGAGGCCCGGCTCGCCCGCATGCTCGTGGCGTCGCTCCTCAGCAAGGCGATCGACAAGGAAGCGAGCCTCGAGGAGGGCCTGGCGCTCGTCTGGCAGCACCCGCAGGTCCGCGCCGAGCTGCTCGAGCTGTTCGACCTGCTGGCCGACCGGGTCGACCACCGCCACCACGCGCTCGACCAGCCACCCGGACGTCCCGCTCCAGGTGCACGCCCGCTACACGCGAGTCGAGATCCTGGCGGCCTTCCAGCCCCAGGACCGCGCCAAGGCACCCCCGTGGCAGACGGGATGCCACTGGCTCCCCGAAGAGAAGGCCGACCTCTTCGCCTTCACCCTCGACAAGACGAGCGGCCAGTTCTCGCCGACCACCCGCTACCGCGACTACGCCATCAGCCGGAGCCTGATCCACTGGGAGAGCCAGTCCGTGACGCGGGCGGACAGCGAGACGGGGCTGCGGTACCGGAAGCACGTGGAGCAGGGATCGTCGGTGATGCTGTTTGCGCGGCTGCGGCAGGATGAGCGGGCGTTCTGGTTCCTGGGGCCGGCGACGTACGTGAGCCACGAGGGGGAGCGGCCGATGGCGGTGACGTGGCGGCTGGAGCATCCGCTGCCGGGGGATCTGTTCGCGTCGTTTGCGGCGGCGGTGGCGTGACGTCGGGTAGGCGCCCGTGGCAGCACCTCGAAGCCCTCGCCTACTCCCAGCAGCCGGTGCGAGCAAAAGTGGTTGCCTGCCAACAGCGACATTTGACTGGAACGGGAGAGCTACTCCTTGGCAATACGAGTGACACATGGACCAGATGCCCGAAATGTCGCGCGATTCAGAGGATCACGACCGGATGGATTGAGAGCGATGACGAGATCGGGCCCCCGGATGCTGGGAGGCACTGTCTGGCGTGCGCCACGTTCTATACGTTCGGCCTTGTCGAATGGGACGAGATGAGTCCCCTCGCAAGGAAGTGGTTCCTCTTTCGCCGAGGGGTTCTGTACTCGTTGGCTGCAATGTTGATGGGAGCTGGAGCAGAATGTTTACATACTTTGAAGTGATGGAGTCCGGCGGCGCTGCAATCCTTGTTGCGGTAGCCGTCGCGCTCTACCTCGGCACCAGCAACATTCGCCACGTTCAAACTCAGATCGTCGACTCGACACGACGTACACGTGCCGCCACGCCGATGAGTGGCGGGAACGAACTGGTCAGGCCGGATGCACCAGCCTCAGAGCGCAGCGGAGGGCGCTGATCACGCCGGCCATCCAACAGGCCGAACGCCGGTCGACCAAAAGCGAAACCGGGACCAAGCAACTCCGCAGCCTGCAGTTTGACAAATCGAGTCACAAGACCTCCTTGCCCTCAGTGGTGACGGAAACCCCTTAGACGTGCCTTCAACGACGCGCAGCGCTTTCCATCGAGATTCGCGCGGTTGGTGCGGGAAAAGTAGTCTCGCTCCAGTAGGCGTTCTGATGGACCGGATCGAGTACGATGTCTGTGAGGCGAACGTCGGAAGACCGAGAAGATCGTCTCCACGCCCGTTCCGTCGAGATTTGATCGTATGATCGATCCGCGGACGCAGTCTGCGAGACAGAGCTTGTTCGACGCCAAATCCACTGCCAGCCCGCTGGAATCATTTAAACCCGTGTGTGTCAATCCTCTCTCCGCTCCCGCCAACAGCAAGGTTCTTCCGGCTAACGGTGTCGTTCCCTGTGTCGGTCCAATACCAACGAGAGGTCCATGGGAGAGGTGTTGTAGAAGGAATGCCCTGCAGCGTTGAGGAGGGACTTCCCGCGGGCGTCCTCCTCCAGCTTCTTCGATGGCCTTGAGCTTCTCGACCTGTTCGAGAACCTTGGGCTTGCTGCTCTCCAGCACGCGCTCCAGGCGGCGGAGGATCGTGAAGGGGAGAATCACGCGGCCGTACTGGGACTGCTTGAAGTCGCCCCGGAGCAGGTCGGCGAGGGACCAGATATAGGCGGCGGTTTGGGAAAAGTTGTGGGTCACGGGTGGGTCCTACCAGCGCTACCGAGGCTGGCCTCGACCCCGGCAGTTCCGCGGGAGTCAAGTCCATTGTGATCGATTGTTCAGTCTCCGGCGACCAGGCTATCGAGCTGGTCACAGACAAAGTTCAATCGCGACTGAATGTCCTCAGTCATCCTCTTCGTATCATAGAAGTCGAGAACGCTGCGAAACAGCGCTTCTCGCGATCGGGTATCGGTGCCTCCCGCCCGCTTCACGACCACCGCTAGCTCGGAAGGCGGGATCTCAAGGAACTCGCGCGGCCCGCGAGGCCTGACGACGGCGACCGGCGTCCCCTCCGGCCGCAACACCGCATCCCGATAGCCAGCTACTCCGAGTTCGCTTCTTACAGCGATCTCGCCTGCTCGCTCCAGACTGGCGATCGCTTTGTTGAGCGCGCCACGTGCCTGCCGCCCCGCACGCTGCCGGCCCGCGCCCTTGACGAAGGTCGTGTACAGATGATGGCCAAACATTGGCCCCTCGACGGAAAGGATCTCAAGGACTCCAGCTTCAAGTTCACTTGGACGCGCGGTCGTCGGGTCAGGAAGCGGATGCGTCGATCGCCAGACGTCGTACGGAAGGTCGACCACCGACTCGTCTCGACCCCGCGCTGCCGGCTGTTCGAGCTGATAAGCTCCGTCTACTCGATAGCCCTGCCCCATCGCCTTCGCAGTCTTGCCCGCAGTGTGGGCGCGCTTGCCACGAGAGCTCACGGAGCCTTCGACGGCCCGAGGCGGATTGGGCGGGCTCTTTGTCGAGTCTTGGTCACTGGCTTCGAGATCGCTGAGCTTCGTGACGATGTTCATTGACCCATGGAACTCTCTGAACTCGACGATTCCATCCAGAATTTCGACAGCGACTCGGCTCCGGGTCGGAGACAAGAAGGAATCCTGTCCTCCGAGCCTAGCGTGAGCTTCCGCAACCACCTGGTCGAACTCCCGGATGAGCTCAGGATCTTCATTTGAACCGGGCGCGAGGAAGCTGGGTTCGTTGACGCGATACCGCAGCAGGTAGAGGAGCACCCAGAGGGTCGCGACGACACCGTTGACTCGCTCTCCCTCGATCCACGAGCGGAGATCGTCGAGAAGGAACCAATAGAGCAACACGACCTGCTCGCGCTCGAGGCTCTCAGCAGCCGATTCATGACCACTCAGGATGCGACGAGCTGCCCAAAGCCACTGAATCGTCAACCAGCGCTCTTCTTCCTCACGCTCCCGAGCGCTTGACTCCAGGACCGAGAGGAACAAGCGCACCTCGTCAGGCCGACAGAAGACACGCCCAGCAGCATTCACACTCTGCTGAGAGTCGAGGTGTTCGTTCGCAAAACGCCGAACCGAAGGAGGGCGCAGCTCCGAACAACCACGCTCCAACCGTAAGTAGCTGAGTCCGGAACTTGCGACTCGGCGACCTGGCCGCGTTCGAGGCAATGAAATCTGCCTCGATCTTCGCCGACAATCGGTCGATCAGCTCCTGGCCTCTCCGTGTCGCAGCGCGGCCATGAAGATCGACTACCCGGTACTGGATTGTCTTTGTTCCATCGGGACTCGCCCGGAAGGTGGCACTACGCAGCCGATGAATGGTTCTCCAGGGCACTCTTGTACCCGGGCTGTGCCAGTTCTGAAGCCAGGAAGCCATCGACAGCACGCTTCACGTTCGGCCCGAACAGAACCGAGTCATTCGGATCGATAGCGTGGGGTTCAACGACACTGGGCCAGCCCAGATCGAGTTCCCGGAAGCTGATCGACCTCCGCCATCTCTTCGTAGTCGAGGTAGACCTGGATTCCGCCCAGGGAAAGTTCCCTATCTTCCCGGAGCCATCTCAACCACGGCCAGAGACCGCCCGCAGGGCGAGCCTCGACCTTGAGGTCCAGGGGCATTCGGCGAGACGGGCCACGCGGAAAGTGGAAGGTCGTCAGACGAACGGACTCCTGCCCCTCGTCCCGAAGGCGTAGGTACGCCTCGAGTTGCTCTGTCCCTGCCCCAGTCCGAACTCGCCCTGCAGGACGTCGCGGAAGACGGAGCCGCCAGCAACTTCGGCCTCTGGCACGAGGCGCTCCCAGCTCCCGCCTCTCGAAGTAGCGGCGTAGATGTCCAGCTGGGGGAGGGTGTCGAAATATGTCGGTAGCCGGCCTGCACCCGGCGACCGAACTCAGCGGCCCCATCAGCGATCGCCCCGCCACCGCCCCCGGCGTTCCAGATCCCGTCCGCCACCGGTCTCTCCGTGACCGAAGAGTTCTTCATCATTCGGAGACAGCCTTCAATCACAGTGATCCAAGGCCGCGACTGAAGGGCGAACGGTAGGCCGGCCACCACGGCGCCCCGAGATGTTCTTGCCCTCGGTCGCAGATGCTACGAGGGAAGCGAGCAGATCCTTCCAGCTTTCGCTCCAGGTCCATCCCGGGTCGGGACGCCGTGTGCACAAAGCAGCTGTTCCAGATCCGGCGGCGAATGCGCCGGCCAAGTCAATATCCAGCGTGTCCTCGAGGAGCGCGCTCGGGAATCGTTCCCATCGGCCATCTCGATGCCACAGGGGCGCGGCTTCCGTCAGCGATGGCGGAGATCCGCCCCATAGCTCGGGGAGCCCGATCCCATTCCAAAGCGCCTGGAGATCGAGAGAAAGACCCACCTGGACCGCCGCATCGTCAAGCCAGCTCGCAACGAGGTCGAAACCGTCCGCTTGGGTCGAGACATGCCCCGGCCGTCGAACTGGCGCTACTCAGCGCCCGCTATCGCTGACCTCCTCGCGCAATCGGAACGCGACGCAGTCGATCGAGCCAGGGCCCAAATTCAGGACCAGGAGCGAGTCCACCTCTCCCTGGAGTTCCAGCGCGGGGCCCACCGATTCGAGCCAGGAGAGCGCCAGAGCAATTGGATTCCACAGGAGTTGTACCTCTCGGATGCCAGCGCGACTGAGAGCATCCAAGAGCTGCTGTTGGCTAAAGGTCGAAAGCCCATCCGCGACACCCAGAATCAGTGGATTCGCTTTCGAGTGCGTTCCAAGAGCATCGACGATATGCGCCGCGAGGAGGTCTGCAAACCGCCTTCCGATGGGCCCTGCCTTCCACTCCGCTCGACCATCTCTTTGGTGCGTAAGCCCACGCCACAGGACCGGGACCGGATTCCTTCGAAGGAGATGGTCAGCTCCGACTCTCGCTCGAGGCGGCCACGGGAGGCCCAGGCCTTCGCGCGAGCGGTCGGCCGCGCCGCCCGCCAATACGGGAAGTCCACGCTCAGCCGGATCGACGACGTAGTCCAGGCCGGGCCGCCGTGTGGTCGCCGCACCCGAGAGCGCTTCGAACGCACCCTCGAGGGACGCTCCAATAGGTTCTGCTGCGCCCGCCCGCTCTACAGCCATACTTCCATCTGCATTGCCATCTCAACCACAGCATCTTGCCAGCCGCGGGGATCGGACCCGACTTCGATTGCCGCCACCTGCGGACTCGCCCGGCACCGCGCTCAGCGCCACATCCGTCTGCGAGGACTCGCCCAGCTGGCTAACGAGCACTACTCCATCGAGCCTGCCAAGCGGCAAGCTGGAGGAAAGCTGGCGCCTCGCTTTTGATAGCGCTCCCGAGGCGGACGCAACGATCTCATGGGGATCCCGCTCTCGGATCGTCGCCATCCCATTCAAAGACCAGACCGCAAGTGCGTCGACCGGGTGCCCGCCAGCTAGCTCCTCCTCGATGAGAAGGCAGTGCGCGCCCAGCAAACCAAGAGCCTGGGCGATCGGGTGATCGCCGGCCTGGGCGCGTCGACTATCGAGAGGACCCGCTCGGCTCCATCCTTTCGACGAACCAGGAATGGGCCCGGCGCCCAATGCTCGCCCAGTCGCGACCCCAGCCTCCCCTGCTCCTCCACGAACAGCGGCGCTCTTGTCACAGAGCGCCCCGATTTCTGCTGTAGCTGGAACGCTGCTCCGAGGAGCAACCGACGCACGTCTGCCCAGAGCCGCCCTTGCCAGTTCCAGATCTGCTCCTCGCTGTCCTGGTTCCGGAGGAGCTTCTGATACCAGCGCCAGACGTCGCGATACCGCGCATCGTTCTGCAGGACGTAGTTCGGAAGAGCTCCCGGACGCGGTTTCTGGATCAGCTCGAACTCGGGGAGCGTCAACGCCTGTTCGCACGACCTCAGGTAGCGCTGGATGAGCAGCACTCTCTCCGAATTCGGGTAGTCGCGCTGAAACCGCCGCAGGTACCGGGCGCAGGCGCGCGTACAGCGCCACAGAAAGTCCTTCAGAATGCGATTCTCGAGGGTGTCGAACGTCTCACAGCGAACGACCGACATGATCTCCTGACGGTGTCCGGCCCTCTCGGCCAGGGTCTCGCCGGGCTGCCGGATATACCAACGGAGGCACTCCTCGTCGAGCTGCTTGATTTGATGTACGGGGACCAGTACGCACCGCCGAAGCGGATCCGTCTCAGGTGTCGTTGACCTGTCGATGATGGACGAACCAAGGCTCTCGGCGATACTCGACGATCAATGCTCTCCGAGGTTCGCGCGCCCTGCTCTCGCTCCAGCCAGGCTTCAACCGTCTCCCAGGGGACGGCAGCGTCCGTCCCCGTTCTCTGCATGACGAGATCGTCGAAGGCGTCCCACCAGTCGAAGACGGAAATGGACTCAACGGACTCGTTTCGATCACGCCCGTCGGTCTTCTCGAAACGAACCCGGGCGCCATCCAACCCAACAAACCACCGCACCGGGACGCCACCCGAATAGGCCTGCAGCTCGAGCGCGCTCTCGGCAGAGCCAACTCGCCCTTGCGGCAACTCGTACAGAACCACTCCGGAGGCTCGCGCGAGGGCCGCCAGGTCCGCAGAGCCGCCCATCGGAAGCGGACGGACGGCTTGGGGCAAGCGAGCACTGCCAGCCCGCCGAACGGCAGAGTTGCGCTTCCGCCTTCTCGAGACACCTGCTCCTCAGCGGAGACAAGGGACCAAGGCCACTGCAGACTCGTCGCGACATCGCCCGGCATCGCCTCTGCCCTACTCCCTCGTTACCCCTCGCCAGTTGAAGGTCCCGTAGGTTGCGTCCTGATGGCACTCCCTGACGGCATCCAAGGCGCATCGTCGCCAAGGTCGTCGAGCACGCTCTCGACGCGGCTGAGAGCTTCGGTGGCCTGCTGCTGCGTGACGTCAACACCTCGCAGCTTCGGAAGCACTTTCTGCTCGACCTGGTCGGCCATCGCAGTCCGAAACGCACTGCCACCTTCTACCCCGGGGTAGTTCGCGACGTATTCGTGAACCGCCTGCTTCACTCCGCCAACCGAAAGGTCTGCCGATTAGCGCAAGCGCGTCGTTCAGCTCCTCGATCCACTCATCGACAGATTTCCGCCAGCGACTCTCCGCCTGAACCGGGCGAAGCCACGAGCGCCAGGTCGCGTACGGGAGGTACCGCTGACGAACAAATTGGACGGTTCGTTCCGGTCTCGCCCCGCGCGCCGAGCTTGTCGGCGGCTTCCCGAAGCGAAGGACGTTCGCTCGATCCAGGACCTTGTCTGACAAGGTCTGTGTCGACTCATCCTCGTTCATCGTCCCGGCAAACAGGACATTGCTCCCAACCCAGAGGCGCTGCGCTCCCTCGATCTCCACCTCAGCAGGTGCGCGTTGCTTCGGGACTGATGCGTCGACAACCGCTCTCCTGGCTTCGAGCTTCGACAAGAACTCGCTGAAGTAGTACTCGACGCGAGCAAGATTCATCTCATCCACCAGGACCAGGAGCATCCTGTCTGCCCGGCTTCCACGCCGCACGGACTCGTACGCGGGCTCCGAGCCCACGAAGTTGTACGGATCCATTCGGACGAGAGCCCGAGCCAGCTCGGTCGCTTTGTAGCGCTTCTCGAGGTAGTTGTAGAACCCGAACAGGTCTTGCGGCGACGACCAGCTGGGCTGCACCGCGATTGGCAACGAGTGCATCCCCATAGCCTCTGCGTAGCGAAGCGGCAGCTCGCTCTTACCGGTCCCCGAAACGCCTGCGAGAACAGTGATCGGGCTGATGTCATTCACCTTCAGGCAGGTGTGGAAGGCGTTGAGGACTCTCCTCGGAAAGATCAGGCCCTGTGCGGCAAGGTGCTTCTCGAGGCCTGCGAGAGCCTCCTCCTCGTCGATCGAGCCAGGCTGCCGTCGGGAAAGACACGATTGTCGAGAGCTGCGGGCTCGATCTCGAGCAGGTCCGAGTAGCGGTCGGAAGAGATCTTGATCCCCTGCGCCTCTTCGAGCTCGGCCTTCTGTTGGTTGAGCTCCGCCAGCGATGCCCGCATCTCCTTGAGCTCCGCATCGAGCCTCAAGCGCTCTCGAATCTGCTCTGGATCGGCTCGACTTCTGCCTGCGCCCGGCTCAGCGCCCCCTGAGTTTCCGCCAACTTCGAGGTCATGCGAGCGATCTCGGACTGCATACTCTGCTGCCGCACTTCGAGATTCTTGACCTCGGCATCTATCTGATCGCGACGGCCCTGAACTGCGCGCATCTCCGCGTCGATCCGAGAAAGCTCTTGTTCC
>CAWGJT010000009.1:0-300055 GCA_963822965.1 uncultured delta proteobacterium | reverse complement strand
GGTGTGCCGCGTGACGCTCACGGCCGATCGCACGGTGCGGGTGTCCTTCGAGTAGCGGGGGCGACCATAGGCGGCGCCAGCGTCCACCGAGACGTACGGGAGAGTGATCCCGGACGCATACGTCGTCGCGTGGAGGAAGACGCTCGTCGTCATGCTCGAATTCGTGAAGCCCGAAGGGGTCAGCGTGGCGTCGAAGCCCACCGTCCCCTGGATCGTCTGGCCCACCTGGTAGTCGAGCTCCCACTGCCCCGGCTGGCTCCCGGCCTGCACCTCGGTGACCGTGGCGACGAAGGCGTACTGGGCGGCGCCCGGTGGCGGCAGGGACCCGCGGCAGCCCGGCCCGGGGTCGCAGAACCACATTTTTTCCCACAAGGGCAATGGGTCGCGAGAGAATGTCGCTTGGAAGCGTCCGTCGAGAGCGAAGCGGCTGAAGCGGTCGCGCTGAACGGAAGAAGGAAGGAGTCGGTCCATGCGCTCGAGCACGCCCGTGCTGATCATCTGCCTGCTGACCTTGACTGCCGGGGGCGCCCGGGCGGTAGACGGCCTCGTCGAGATCAACGACGTTCGCGCCCAGGTGGGCGGCGTCACCCCCGGCGATACGGCCGGCTTTCCGGTCACCATCGACAGACCGGGAAGCTACATCCTCACCGGCAATCTCTACTCGACGGGCGCAAACGAGACGATCATCCAGATCACCGCGAGCGACGTGACACTCGATCTCAACGGCTTCACCATCCGCTGCACCTACATCTTCAACCCCTGTGCCGGTACCGGCTCGGGCAAGGGAATCGACGGCTCCGGGGCCACCAACCTGACGGTCCGGAACGGAACGGTTCGTGACATGCCTTCGAGGGGGCTGGAACTGGGGTCGTACTCCAAGGTCGAGAACGTGCGAGCGCTCGCGAACGGTGGGGACGGCATCTACGTCGGCACGAGCAGTCACGTTCGCGCATCCCGTGCAAACGACAACGCCGAGTCGGGGATCTACGTCGGTTCCGGCTCGATCGTCGAAAGCAGCGTCTCGGCCTCGAACGTCACCGGCATCCTCGCCTCCCGTGGCGCGCTGATCCGGGACAACACCATCAAGAACAATTCGGGGGTGGCCATCGACGGCGTCATCGGGCCGCTCTATGCGGGCTACGTCGGCAACGTGATCACGTCCAACAACGGGACCAGCGAATCCGTCGACGGCAACCAGGGCATCGCCGCGACGCCGATCGGCACGAACCTCTGCGGCACCGATACCACGTGCCCCTGACCCCGGCCTGGCCGAGGCGCTCGGAGCCGCCGCGGGCGCGTGCGGCGGGATGCTGAACCCCACCCGGTCTCCTGAGTCGGAAGTTCGCCGGCATTCGTCCGCCCGTGCGACCCGCCGGCTGCCTTGCGCTCCCGTCGCCGTAGCTCGGTTATGCCTCCGTCGCGCGCCTTGTCGGCAGGCCGCACGGGCGGCCTCGGTGCGATCGAGACGATCTTCCATCGAGTAGATCCGACGCCGAACTTCCGACTCAGGGCACTAGACCGGCGACATGACCCGCCGATCCGCGGTCGGTGTGTGCGGCGCGCCAGTGGCGATCGACACCGGGAGACCCGGTCCCGATGCGGCTGCTCCGGAACGGCGTGGAGTTCGATGTGGCGGTCCCGAAGGCAGAATCCGACGCCTCTCTGGCTCCTTCCGGCCTCTCGAACCGTTGAAGCGCGCAACCGCGTGAAGGTCGTAGGGGTCTGGAAGGACAGATCCACGAGGATCGATGCTCAGGCGGCACGCCGCCGGGATTCGATGGGCACCCGGTCGGGAGCCATCGCGTAGGGGTGGCGCGACGCCTGGAGGCGCCGCTTACCGCTTCCTGCACACCGCGCCCCCCGAGCAGATATATGTCTTCTCGGCTCGATGAGTTCCTCAGCCACGCGAGCAAGCCCCACACCATCACGGCGCGCTTCGCGGTGCAGTCGAAGAACACCGGCGCCTGCGGCCGCCGCACTGCGCAATCCGACATTCCCTGTTCGTGACCGCATCCGTCACTGCCGTCGTTCAGACTGACGGTTGCGATGGTGGCTTCACAGACAGCGATGCGTGTCGGCCGAGCGTTCGACGATCCCGAGCGGGCGCTCGGCGAGCTGGCACGGGCGCGCGGGCCGTTGCGGCGAATCGTCGCGGCGCTGGCGGCGCGCTTCGTCGCGCGGCAGGGGTGGGCGCCGATCGGCTTCGCCCGGCTGGGCGACTACGCGCGCGAGCGGCTCGGCGTGTCCGCGCGGTCGCTGCAGGACTGGGCGCGCGTGGGTGAGAAGCTCGGCGGGCTGCCGGCGCTTTCGGGGGGGCTGCCGGCGCTCGAGGCGGCGCTGGTGTCGGGGCGGCTGTCGTGGTCGAAGGTGCGGATGATCGCGCGCTTCGTCGACGCGGACGAAGAGCGCGAGTGGATCGCGTATGCGGCAAACGTGTGCGTGAGGCAGCTCGAGCGCGAGCTGCGGGCGGTCGATCGCGGCGCGCTGGAGTCCGGCACGGTCGCGCACGCGCGAACGACCGACGACGGGAGCGACGGGGAGTCCGAGCCGGCCGTCTGGCTGCGATTGAGCGTGCCGCGGCGGATGGCCTTCCAGTGGCGGCACGTCTGCCGCTACGCGGCGAAGGTCGACGGGCAGGATCTCTCCGACGGCGACGTGCTGGAGCGGGTGACGGCCGAGACGCTCTCGGCGCTGCCGGTGATGCTCGAGCGTGGCGACCCGGACGACGGGGAGGAGGTCGAGGAGCGGTCGGCGGAGGCCGCGGGTCGCGAGGAGGTCGAGGTGGGTGCGGGGCCGCTCGTCGCGCCGAGCGATGGGTCGGCCGAGATCCCCGCCTTCCTGTGCCCGCTGCTCGAAGACGTCGACGTCGCCGATCCGTTCGAGCTCGACGCCCGCCTGCGCCGCGCGATCCGCCTCGAGCAGCGCCTCGACGCCGAGCTCGCGCCGCTGATCCGACAAGTCACGTCGGCCGGGTACGACTGGGAGCGTGGCTACCGCTCGCTCGCCGCGCTGGCGTCGGAGCTCGGAATGTCGCCCAGCAAGGCGCGGGCGCTGGTGCGGGTGGAGCGGCTGGGCGGGGTGTGCCCCGCGCTGCGCGACGGATTCCGCGACGGGACGCTCTCGTACGCGCAGGTGCAGACCCTGGCGCCACTGCTCGCGGGCCGGCCCGAGGGCCCGTCAGGCACCGACTGGCGCGCCGCCTGGGTGCGCTTCGCGAAGACCGTGACGGTGCGGGCCCTGAAGGAGACGGTCGCACGGGCGCGCCTGGCACGCGACACGGACGGGGCGTTCGAGGAGCATCGCGCAGATCCGGACTTCTTCGCGCCGGCGAGGTGGGACGACGGGGATCGGCCGGAGACCGGCGAGCAAACGTGTGCGCGAACAGCGCGACCAGGGGAGGAAATCGGACCCTACGACTCGGCGAGGCTCGGGATCGTCGTGGCGGCCGACGTCGCGCGGCTGTTTCGCGCGACGCTGTGCACGGTACGGCGCGCGGTCGAGTCCGATACGGGCCGGCTGCCAGACGAAGGAGAGGCCTTCGAGGCGATGGTCGACCACGCGCTGGAGAGCTGGGGGGTCGACGAGCGGCAGCTGCGCCGCCAGCTCGGCCGCGTGCGCTTCGGGGTGTTCGAGCGTGACGGCTGGCGCTGCACGGTTCCGGGCTGCACGGCGCGCCGCAACCTGCACGTCCACCACATCCGGTTCCGCTCGCAGGGGGGAGGCGACGAGCCGTGGAACCTGACGACGATGTGCGCGTGCCACCATCTGCGCGGTGTCCACGAGGGGACGGTGACGGTGGGCGGGTGCGCGCCGGACCGGCTGGTCTTCGAGCTGGGCGTGCGAGCGGGGCACGAGCCGCTGGCCCGCTACCGGTCGGGGGATCGCGTCGTGTAGACCGGGCGCATCAACCGGGCCGCGGCTTCCGGCACACCGCCAGCAGGTCGAGGTCCTCCGGGCTCGCGGGGCCGATCGGGAAGTCCTCGACGCCGGCCTCGGGCAGGCCCTCGTCCTCCGCGATGCCCCGGCGCACCAGCAACGCGAAGCGGGCGAAGAGCCAGTCGACGACGTTCCGCGGCAGCAGGTTGCGCAGGCCCAGGGGGTCGATGCGCATGATGCGGCGGATGCGGGCGAGGCGCGCTTCGAAGTAGGGGGCCACACGGGGGCCCGGGCGGACGCCCAGCATCTCCACCTCGGCGAAGTGTTCTAGGAGGAGCCTGCGCAGCTCGCCGGCCTCGTACTCGTGGACGTGCCAGGGGTTCACGCCGTCCGAGGTGAGGACGTTCGGGGTCGTGAGATAGGCGGTTCCGTCGGGGGCCAGCAGGCGGGCGATGGCGCGGAGGTAGGGGGCGGGATCCTTCAGGTGCTCGATCACCTGGAAGCTCACGATCGTCGAGAAGGTGGCGTCCCGCAGCGGGATGCCGTGGAGGTCGGCGCGCACGAAGCTCGCGTTGGGGCGGCGCGACGTGGCCGCGGGCTTCACGCGGTCGAGGCCGAAGACGCCGATCTTCGTGCTGACGGAGTCGGACAGCTCGGCGGTGCCGTAGCCGGTGCCGCAGCCCAGGTCCAGCAGCCGGGCGCCCCGGGCGTTCAGGTTCGCGTAGACGTAGGCGGCGCGGTGACGGGCGAGGTCGACGCCGAAGAGCTCGCTTCCCGGCTGCAGGCGTTCTCCGGTGAGGAGCACGTCGCTCACGCCGTCTCCTCGGCGCAGGCCGCGGGCTCGTCTTTGGCGTCGGAGCGGGCGGCGCCGATGGCCTCCCGGGTGAACTCCCGGGCGAAGAGCAGCCCCATGCCCGCGCGCAGCACGATCATCCCGGTGGAGAAGGCGAGGCTGCAGGCGAGCAGGGTCTCGTCGTCGCCGAAGCGGCCGAAGATCTGGACGAAGGCCACCTGGCCCGTGCCAAGGCCCGCCACCGAGGGGATCATCGCCACCACGATCAGGATGGGCACGCTCGCCAGCAGGAAGGGCCACGGCACGTGCAGCCCGAAGGCGAGGCAGCACACCCCGATCACCGACACGAAGCACAGGGCGAAGACGACCCGCAGCACGCCGAGCACCGCCAGGCGCGACAGCGGCGTGGTGCGCGTGGCCTCGAAGATGGAGAGGTTGCGCACGCGGTCGAAGGGCCCGAGCGGAATCGACATGCGCAGGCCCACGAAGCCCACGGCGATGGCGGCGACGATCGCGAAGGCCAGGCCCATGCGCACCGCGGGGGCGGCGCTGCCCAGGGCCGCCAGCCCCAGGATCAGCATGACGAGCTGGATGCCGATGTCGAAGAGCGAGATGAGTCCCACCACGCCCGCCGCGTCGGCCACGCCGCGGCCGGTGCGTCGGCTCAGGAGGACAGCCAGGGCGCCCGCGCCGATCGCATAGTGGACCAGGGAGAGGGGATAGCTGGCCGCCTTGATGCGGGCGGCGGTCGCGCGGTCGAAGACGTCCCGCGAGGCCGGCAGCAGGCGCACGAGGCACTCGGCCTCGATGGCGAGCGCCACCACGCCGAAGACCAGCAGCGCCGGCACCATCACCAGCATGGCGTCGGCGGTGAGCCGCTCGGCGACGGCGCGGATGCCGATGCGGTGGAACACGAAGCCGAGGGCGCCCACCGTGATGGCGAACGGCGCGATCCATCGCACGATCTGCTGCAGCCGGCTCACGGGATCGGCTCCCGGGGCGTTCCGGGCCCCCAGTCCAGGCCGGGCAGCGCGCCGGGCGGCGTCAGGTTCCACAGGCCGATGTCCACCGTGAACGCGAGGCAGATGCCCACGAGCAGGACCCCCAGGACGATCCAGACCCCGAGCGCGACGTCCTGGCTGCGTCGCGTCCAGCGCCAGAGCGCGTCGCTGGCAAAATACGCGAACGGCAGCGAGATGCCGAGCAGGTAGCTCGCCTTCACGGTGGCGAACCAGGGATTGCTCCAGGTGAAGACCACGTAGCCCGCCAGGCTGAGGGCGACCAGCAGCGCCATCGCGGCGTCGGGGGCCCGCGGATCGCGCCACCCGCGGCGGAGCCCGCGCCCCGCGCCCGCCAGGAACGCCGCCGTGGGGAGCAGCGCCAGCACCAGCAGCACCATCCCGAAGCGCTTCACGGGGGGCTCCTTCGCGGGCAGGAAGTGGCCGTGGCCCTCGTACCAGAGCGTCACGTAGGTGGTGCCCCAGATCGAGTGCAGCAGGTCGGGGTCCAGCACCTGGGGATCGGTGAAGGTGGCCAGCGGGATGCGGAAGTAGTCGCTCGCGTGTCGTTCGCCGGGCGGCATGGTGAACATCAGGGAATGTGTCGACAGATCCTGGGGATAGATGTAGCCGTAGAGGGCGAGGTTGCGGGCGTAGAACCAGCCCCCCACGCAGAACGCCACCGCCACGACCACGGCGCTGCGGCGCGCGGCGGTGGCCAGGCGGCCCTCCCGCAGGCCGACCCACGCGTAGGCGCCGACGGCGGCGGCCACCACCAGCACGCCCGAGAGCTTGGTGAGCAGCGCCAGGCCGGCCGCCAGACCGATACCGGCGTCCCGCAGCCACGTCCGGCCCGCCGGCTCCCGCCGGGCCACCTCGCCGCACACCCCAAAGAGAGCCAGCGACGTGAACGTCGCCGCCAGGATCTCCTCGTTGAGCATGGCGCTCATGTAGATCTGCACGGGCAGGAAGAGCACCAGCGCGGCCGCCAGCAGCGCGCGCCCGGGGGCCTCGGGATGGGTGCGCCGCACCAGCCGCCAGGCCAGCACCACCATCACCAGCCCGATGGCCGTGCTCGCGAGCCGCGCCGGCACGATCACGTCGAGCGAGTCGGTGATCCCCAGCAGGCGTCCGAGGCCGGCGGCCAGGTAGTAGAAGAGCGGCGGGTGGGCGGTGGACCAGTCGGTGTCCGGGGCCGGCAGGTCGAAGCTCGTGAGCAGCCGCCCCACGTAGCGCTCGTTGAAGAGCCCATCGAACCCCCAGCGCTCGGGATAGCGGATCGCGTTGTGGATCCGGATGCCGACGCCCACGAGACCGAGCACCCAGGCCACGGCGACGAGCGTCCGACCCGGCTGGCGGCGGGGCGGCGTCGAATCGCTCACCCGGTCGTTTCCTTCGCCCCGGCAGCGTCCTCCAGGGCCTCCGCCATCTCGTCCGCCGCCAGGTCCCAGTCGAAGCGCTTCGACCAGGCCAGCGCCTGGCGCGACATGCGGGTCGCGCAGCTCGTCGTCGCCCAGCAGCTCGCCGATGCGCCGCGCGAAGCCCTCGACCGAGCGGGGCGGCACCAGGAAGCCCGTCTCGCCGTGTCGCACCGAGTCGCGCAGGCCCGGTGCGTCGCTGGCGACCACCGGCGCGCCCGTCGCGTTCGACTCGACGACCGTGAGCCCCCACCCCTCCTTCTCCGAGGGGCAGACGCACACCCGGGTGCCGGCCAGCAGGGCGTTGCGCTCGGCGTCGGTCACGAAGCCCGTGAAGCGCGTGCGCTCCGCCAGGCCGAGCTCGGCCGCCAGGCGGACGAGCCCGTCCCGCGCCGAGCCGCGGCCGATCACCAGGATCTCCATCTCGGGAAAGCGCGGGGCGAGGCTCGCCGCGGCCCGCAGCATGTCGTCCACGTGCTTGTAGGGCTCGAGCCTTCCCAGGTAGGTGACCCGCGGCGGGCGCGGGCGGTCGGTGTCGACGTCGATGCGGGGGCGATCGATGCCGCAGTGGCTCACCCGCACGAGCTCCGGTCGCAGGCCCCGGGCGATGAGCTCGTCCCGCGACGACTCCGAGATGGCTACCGTGTGGCAGCGACGGTAGAGGGGCGGGATCAGCTGCTCGGCGCTCCACACCGCCGCCGCGATGGGCCACGCCACCTGCTGGAAGGCCACCTCTCCGAACAGGTGATGGCAGATCGCCAGCACCGGGACCGCCGAGTAGACCGGCGAGTAGAAGGGCACCTTGTTGAGGCACTCCACCACCACGTCGTAGCGCCCGGCGCGGGTCTCCCGGGCGCAGGTCCAGGCCACGCGCGGATAGTAGAAGCGGATGCGGCCCAGCCGGCGGATCTCGATGCCGTCGAGGATCTCGTGCTCGGACGTGTCGCGTCCCCGGGAGACGAGCTGGGTCACCCGGACGCCCCGGGCCGCCAGGCGCCGGAAGATCTCGTGGACGTGGATCTCGGCGCCGCCCGCGTTCGGGTGGCGCGGATCCCGTTCGTTGAGAACGAGCACGCGAAGGGGTTCGCTCACCTGGGACGGGACACTAGAGTCTGCCGAGGAAGTCCGCGATGCGCAGCCACCAGCAGATCCACAGGCCCTCGATGGCGATGCCCAGGTTCAGCTTCGAGCTGCCCCGGGTGCGGTCGACGAAGAAGAAGGGAATCTCCTTGATGCGGGCCTTGTGCTTGACGAAGCGGTAGTTCATCTCGATCTGGAACGCGTAGCCGTCCGAGCGGATGCGCTCGAAGCCGATCTTCTCCAGCAGATCGCGCCGCATGCAGCGCAGCCCGCCGGTGAGGTCGCTGATGGGCAGGCGGGTGATCCAGTGCGCGTAGCGGTTCGCGAGCCACGAGATGAGGATGCGCTCGATGGGCCAGTTGACCACCGTGATGCCGTTCAGGTAGCGCGAGCCCAGCACGACGTCGTGGGTCTCGATCTCGTGCAGCATCTCGGGCAGCACGTCCGGCGGATGCGAGAAGTCGCAGTCCATCTGGACGATGGCGTCCGCGTCGAGCTCGAGGGCCCGGGACAGCCCGGCCCGATAGGCGGCGCCCAGCCCCTGCTTGGTCGAGCGGTGCAGCACGTGCACCCGCGAGTCCTTCTCCGCGAGCTCGTCGGCCAGCTTGCCCGTGCCGTCGGGCGAGTCGTCGTCCACCACCAGGATCTCCAGGCGCTCGTCCTGGGCGAGCACCTGGGGGACCAGCAGCGGCAGGTTCTCCGCCTCGTTGTAGGTGGGGATGACGACCATGCAGCGGCGCATGGCGGGACTTTAGCCTGCATTTCTCACCAGAGCGCTACTGCGGGCGCCGAGGGCACAGCATCTCCGCGACCTTCTCCCTCCGGCCGGCTCGACGTAGGGTTGGCTACGCCTTCGCCGTCCTCCAGTCCGAGGGCCGCGAATCTGCTGCACTCTCGACGCCCTCGCGACACGCCCCGGTGAGAAATGCAGGCTAGTCCCTCGGAGCCGAGGCCCACAAGCGAGCGGGCCAGCTGCGCGTTGGTTGCCGGTCATCGTGCCGGCTCCCGCTCCGGGCCGGTGCGGCGGTGTCAGCGGTTGCGGGCACGCGGCGGCCGGTAGAGGTCGAGGGCGAGGCCGTGATGCGGGTCCGAGGGATCGTCGCCCCGGTCCTCGAGCACCAGCATGAAGCGCTGCCCGGCTCCGGACTCGTAGAGGAAGCCGTCTCCGACGCCGTACGGGAAGCCGCGGGGCGCCATCCACCGGACCTCCTCGGCGCGGGTGCGCGCCGCCTCCGCCTCGTCGTCGCGACCCTGGCGTGCGAGCACCACCGCGAGGTCGGTCCAGGCGGGCGGCAGGCTCGGCGCCTGGGCGAGCGCCGCGCGCAGGTCGGCCTCGGCGGCGCGCCATTCGCCGTCGCGTGCGCGCAGGGCGGCGCGGTTGACGAGCAGCTCGGGCAGCGGCCGCTCGGCCAGGGCCTCGTCGAGCAGGCGCGCCGCCCGCTCGGGGTTGTCGTCCAGGGCCGTCGCCACCGCGAGACGGTTCGTCCAGTAGGGTCGATCGTCGGGATCGTCGAGCGGCATCCGTCCCGCAACCTGGTAGAAGCGGCGCGCGAGCCCGGGCCTTCCCGCGAAGAGCGCGGCCGCCGCGCGCGCCTCCAGGTAGCTGCGCTTCGGCGCCTTCCATCTCTGGTCCCGGAGCGTCGGCGCGAAGTCGCCGAAGTGCGCGCGCACCGAGGCCATCTGCATGTTGTCGAAGTCGCGTCGCATCAGGCCCGGGGGCGTGCCGGTGGCGAAGACGTAGGAGGCGCACAGGGCTTCGACGCCGACCAGCACCGGTGCCACCGCGCCGAGCCACCGGTCGCGCCGCAGCAGGTCGTCGACGCCCGTCGCCAGGAAGAACGCGAAGGGCAACGAGAGGTTCAGGAGATACGACGCCTTGAGGGCGGCCCAGGTGGGAATGCGGGCCGCGAACAGCACGAAGGCCGCGAGGGTCGCCGCCGCGAGGATCCACATGCCGAGCTCGATCGTGCTGCCCGGGTCGCGAAGAGCTCGACGCCCGGCCACCCCGGCGCCGTAGAGGGCCACCAGCGTGGGCGCGAGCCCGAGCAGCCCGAACAGGATCGTCAGCTGGTGGATGAAGGGATGCGGAATGATGTCCCGGGGAAAGGGCAGCTGGCTCTCCCGGAAGGTGTCGAACCAGACGTTGAGATAGGTATTGGGCCAGACCGCGTGGATCATGTGCGGCGCGCTCGGCACGGACTCCTCGAAGACGTTCGGCGAGAAGCGCAGGAAGTCGATCCAGTGGCGCTCCCCCGGCGGCTGCCCGGCCTGGATGCGGTGGACGTCCGGGACGTCGGCGCTGGTCATGAAGGGCGTGCCGAACTCGACCACGTTGCGCGCGTACCAGGGTCCGGCCAGCAGCAGGATGGGAATCGCGATGGCGGCGGCGCGCGCCAACGGACGCGCCAGGGGCGGACGGCCGCCGCCCGCGCGCAGCCAGCGCAGCCCGGTCAGGGCGAAGACGAAGAGCACCGGGATCAGATCGGTGAACTTCGAGAGCATGGCGAGACCGGCCAGCACCCCGGTTGCCACGTCTCCCGCCCGGGTCGGCGCCTCGCGCAGCTCGTTGCGCAGATGCGCGGCGACGACGGCAGCGGCCAGGAACGTCGCCGTCATCTCGTTGCCGGGCATCGGGCTGGTGTAGATGTGCACGGGCAGGAAGGCGATGACGCTGAAGCCCAGCAGCGGCAGCGCGGGACGCTGCGGAAAGCCACGGTGCACCAGCCAGGCCGCCAGCGCGGCCACCCCCAGGCTCGCCGCGCTGCCCATCAACGCCAGACCGATCACCAGCACGTCGGGATCGCCCGCCTGCATCAGCGCCCAGCCGAGCAGGTAGTGGAGCGGGGGATGGAAGTAGGACCAGCCCTGGTCGGCGTACGGAAGCGACCGGTACATGTCCAGGAAGAACACGTACGCGATGTGCGCCCAGGCGTCGTAGCCGTAGAAGAGGGGACCGAAGATCGCGTTCCAGCCGCGAACCGCGGTGGCGAGGCCCGCAGACGCGATCCATCCCAGGAGCAGCGCGGAGGGGCGCCGAACGGACATGCCGCGAGGCTATCACGCCGCCTCGACTTGACGAAGGTCCCGCTCCTTCCCAAACTGCGCGCGTGCCGCGTGTCCGGGCCTTCCTCCTGCTCTTCCTGCCGCTCGCCTCGTGCGTCCTCGGTGCCTGCGAGTGGGAGCGCCCGGCGGCACCCCCGGACATCGTGCTGGTCGTCGTCGACACCCTGCGCCGGGACCACCTCTCGCCCTATGGCGGACCCCTCGCGACGCCCAACGTCCAGCGCCTGGCCGACGAGGGCCAGGTGTTCACCGACCTCCAGGCTTCGTTCCATCAGACCACCATGTCCATGGGAGCCCTCTTCACGGGTCGTACCCCCAGCCTCGAGTCGGCAGATCCGGGTCGGCCGCTGGCCTGGAACGGCCACGACTGGTGCGGCATGACGCGCTTCGCCGAAGGCCCGGCGGACAGCTGCGTCCCCCAGCGGCTCACGACCCTGGCGGAGGACCTGCGCGACGCGGGCTACTGGACGGCCGGGATCGTCTCGAACCGCCTGCTCTTCGCGCCCGCGGGCTACGAGCAGGGCTTCGACGCCTGGGTCGAGGTGGGCGCCTCCCGGTCCGATCTGCCCATCGAGACGCTGGTGCGGGAGTGCTCGGCGGAGCCGGTGAACGCGGCCCTCGAGAAGACGCTGGCCCAGCGCCCGGACGCCCCGGCCTTCGTCTACGTGCACTACATGGACGTGCACGACTACCCGACCAACGGCGAGACCTACGCGCAGGCGGTGGAGCGCATGGACGCCGGGCTCGGCCGCCTGCTCGAGATCCTCGAAGAGGCGGACCTGCGGGAGCACGCCGTGATCTTCCTGACCTCGGACCACGGCGAGAACCTGGGCGAGCAGCACTACCGGAAGCGCCCTCGCTCCCACATGGGCAACCCGTCCTACCAGCCGCTGCTGGACATCCCGCTGATCGTCTCCCCGGCGATCTTCGACCACCCGGGGCGTCGCCTGCGCACCACCGGGATCGGCAACCTCGTGCGCCGGGCCGCGGGCCTGCCGATCCCCCGTTCCGAGGACGTGCTCGAGCCGGACGAGGTCTTCCTCACCGAGCGGTACTACCTCACGTACCGCCGGGGGCGCTGGAAGAGCGCGTTCCATCGCAAGCAGATGGGA
The DNA here is from genome assembly GCA_963822965.1 of uncultured delta proteobacterium. Classification (GTDB taxonomy): domain Bacteria; phylum Myxococcota_A; class UBA9160; order UBA9160; family UBA4427; genus JAJDAN01. The sequence continues at coordinate 287,715 of CAWGJT010000009.1, read as the reverse complement.
CGGTGGGTGCTCTTCGATCTCGCGAACGACCCCGGCGAGACGAAGAACGTGATTGCGAGCGAGGAGCCCGTGGCGGCAGAGCAGCTCGCCCGGGTGCGGAAGCTGTCGCGTGCGCTGGCCGCGAGCACGACGTCGGAGGAGGGACTCAGCGAGGAGGATCGCGCGCGTCTGCTCGCCCTCGGCTACCTGGACCAGGAGGAGGCGGCCGCCGCGCTCGAGGCGAAGGCGAAGGCGGTGGGGAAGGCGGAGGCAGAGGCGAAGGCGAAGGCGGAGGGGGAGGCGAAGGCGAAGGCGAAGGCGAGAGGCGGACGGGCCCGGAACCTAGCTCCGCACGGCCACCACGTGCACCGTCGCGCCCGTGCGCAGCCAGGCGGCGAGCACCGAGAGCCCCACCGCCAGCGGCGCACCGAGCACGAGCCCGCACCACATGCCGAAGCGGGTGGTGGCGGAGAAGTCGACCTCACGACCGCTTCCATGCTGGTGGAGCAGGGTGTAGAGCCCGCCCGTGGGCTGTCGGGTGAGGCGGTTCAGGGCGCTCTGGATCCAGCCGAACGGGTTCTGACGCAGCGAGAAGTGATGGCTCGAGCGGATCTCGAAGCCCGCCTGCTCGATCAGGCGACGCAGCGCCGGATAGGGAAAGTGGTAGAGGTGGCGCGGCGGGTCGAGGTGGAACCAGTGCGGGCCGCTCCAGCGCGCCTGGGCGCTCGAGAAGTTGGGCACGGCCACGATCAGCCGGCCGCCCGGCTTCAGGATGCGCGCGCATTCCGCGATGGCGTCGAACGGGTCGGGCATGTGCTCCAGCACGTGCCAGATGACCACCTCGTCGAAGCTCTCCGGCTCGAAGCCCGCGTCCGAGAGTCGTTCCGCGATGCGGACGCGAGCGCGCGGGTCGCAGCCGCGGATCGCGTCCTCGTTCATCTCGACGCCATGGACCCGGAAGCCCCGATCCGCGAGCGGTCCGAACAGCACGCCCCGGCCGCAGCCCACGTCCAGAATGGCCGCCCCTTCGGGCAGCCCACGCGAGAGGAACCCGATGTGGCGTGCGGCGACGGCCCGCACCAGCCGCTCGATCACCGGCCGGAACTTCGTACCGGGCTCGCCGTAGTAGTCCTCGGGATAGAACGCGCGGATCTCGTCCGCCGAGAGCATGGGATGGAAGCGCCCCAGGCCGCAGGTGCGGCACACGACGATGGGGGGTGCGACGCCGTGGACCCGGAAGGCGGGAACGACGCGGTCGTCACCGCAGACCCCGCAGGCTCCGCCGTCCATCTCGTCGCCAGAGATGCTCGTGACCTCGCGATCGTAGAGCGATCGGGGCGCTGCGGGAGCGGCGGGCGCGTTCATCGGCGGCTCGGAGCGTGCGCTGCCGGGGGTGCGGCGTCAAGCCGGCGGGACCGCCTCAGCTCGGCTCGACCCGGAGGAGGCCGCGCTCGACCAGGGTCCACAGGGCCAGGTGGATCTCCGTGTCGGGCTCGGGGACGACGTCGAGAATGCGCTGGACGTTCATGCCCGAGGCGGCGAGATCGAGCACCGCCTCGTCGAGCTTCGTGAGATCGAGGGCCGCGACACGGACCTCGGAGACGACGCCCAGGCGCGTCTCCGGCGCCAGCCGGTCGCGGTCCGGCCGCGCGCCCTCGTCCAGCAGCCGCATCGCTTCGAGCAATGCCGCGTCGAGCGCGATCGTCTCCGACTTCGGCAGCGCGGGGTCGATGCGCGCGTGGAACTCGAAACGCCCCCGGGTCCAGGTGAGCATCCGCGCCAGCGCCTTCACGCCCGTGGTCCCACCGACGTTGGCGGCGATCAGCTGCCCGCTCTCGAACGCCAGGTAGCCCTCCTCCGCGCCGGAGATCACGTCGAGGGTGCCCTCGCGCGCCGCGAGCCCGAAGGTCTGAGCCAGGTTGCCGAGACCGAGCTCGGAGATCGATCCCTGGATGCCGCCGAGATGGCGGCTGTGTTCGGCGGACCGCAGGTCGCGCAGGAAGCTCTCGACGGCCTGCTTGTCGCAGTCGTGGATGAAGAACTGCACGCCGATGGCACGTACGACGCCCCCCTCGCCCTTCACGTGTCGCGCCACCTTGCCCAGGATCTCGCGCTCGACGCCCGTCTGGGGATTCGTGATCCACACCTTCACGGGCTCGCCGACGTCGATCACGGGCCCGTTGCCGATGGAGACGAGCACGCCGCTGATGCTGAGATCGCGCGTCCGGCCCTCGATCATGTCGCAGCCCGGGCAGTGCACGCGGGCACGCACGCGGGCACGGCTGCGGGGGGCGCCCCGCCGATCCTTCGGCGCTGCTGCGGCCGGGCGACCGGTAGTCCGGCCCGGTTCGGCCGCGCCGCTCTCCGGCGCGGGCACCGGGCCGGACTCGAAGCCGGACTCGAAGAGGGGGGCGAAGAGGCGCCGGATCTCGTTCGGTGCCGCTTCGAGCTGGACGGCCACGCCGGGAGTGGCTCCGCTCTCGGCCAGCTCGGGACCCACCACGTGCACGACCTCGCCGCGAAGCGTGGTGCCCTTGCGCGCGTACGCGAGCTTGACGCGCACGGACACCTTCTGCCGGACCTCGAGATGCTGCTCGGTCGCCACGAAGATCCCACCGTTCGCGATGTTCGTGGTGTACTCGTGCTCGAAGGCCGCTCGACTGAAGAAGACGATCTCGAGCGTGTCCTGGGGATCCATCGGCGTTCCTCGAGGCAGGGCCCTTGGGCGCTTCCTCCGTCCTCTGCATCGGCAGCCGGGCCGCTCGTCTGAACGCAGGGGGTCTCCCAGGGGGCTGGCCGCCGGCCGAGAGCCTGCGATGCTTGCGGCCTGGTCTTGGACAGGCGACGGGAGAAAATATGTACATCGCGATGAATCGCTTTCGGGTCACGGAAGGACGGGAGGACGAGTTCGAGCAGGTGTGGAAGGGACGCGAGAGCCACCTGGACGAGGTGCCGGGCTTCCGGGAGTTCCACCTGCTTCGGGGTGCGACGGCCGACGGTATCACCTGCTACGTCTCACACTCCCGCTGGGAGTCGCACGCCGCCTTCGAGGCCTGGACGAAGTCCGAGGCCTTCCGCAAGGGGCATTCGGGTGCGCGCTCGTCCCATGGCGTCATCGCGGGGCATCCCGTGTTCGAGGGCTACGAGGTCGTGCTGTGAGCCGGCCTCAGGCGGTCGCGCTCCGCGCGGCGGCCACTCGTTCGACACGACGCAGGTAGAAGGCAGGCGGCAGGAAGGCGAGCCACAGGGCGATTGCAATCACCAGGCCCAGGGGCCCGACGAGCAGGTTGCCCGCGGTGGTACCGTTGACCGAGACGCCGAAGAGCTCGCGCAGAACGATTCCCAGCAGGCTGATCGACGACGCCGCGAACATGGAGATCGACCACAGGCGGAAGCGATCCACCACCGCCGGCTCGGCGAGCCCGAGCGCCTGGCGGCGCCGCAGCATGAGGTGGTACCGGAGCGACTCGGCACCGGTCCAGACCATGACGGCGATGCCGATGTAGCTGCTGCGAAACCAGATGGCGTCGGCGCCCTGGAGCGCCGCAGCGAAGCCCGGACCCGCGCCCTGACCGATCATCATGGCGAGGTAGGCGAGCAGACAGCCGGGAGTCGTCCAGGCCGCCCAGGTCTCCCCGGGGCGGAAGACCCGGCGGGTGAAGAGGGTGACCCCGGTCATGCCGATGGTGGTGCAGAGCATCTGGGTGACGAGCATCCCGACGCGAACACGCATGTCCATCCCGGTGGCCTGCTGGGCCACCGCCATCAGCGGATAGCCGAGACCGCCCATCAGGAAGAGCCCGAACCCCAGGACGAACTCCGGCAGGCCCCGGGTCCTGCGGGCTATCCACACGAGCCGAAGCCCGAGCACCAGGCTGGTCAGGATGAACGCCCCGCCTCCGAACGCCGCCACCAGCTCCATCTGCCGCCTCCCTGATCCGATCCCGGGTTTGATCGGAGCTCGGGAGGCGGGGCTTGACCCGCCCGGGACTGCCCGATGCGACCGGATCCGACGGAAGTGAGCCGTTCCAGCCCGAGCGGAATCCACACCCACCGTCAATTGGGTATTGCCCTACCCGGCTTTTACCTGGAATAATGTCGCAGTGCAGCTGCGCCGATCGCGAACGCCCGAGATGCTGGACGAGCCCTGGGTTCTAGAGACCCCGCGCCGGAGCCTCGCGTCTCGCATCGCAGACGCGTTCACCCGGTGGACCAGCCGGTGGAGACGGGCGCGCCGCACGGACCGCGAGGGACGGGCTTGGGAGTGAGCGGTCGGCCGCATCCGACCGCTCATTTCCCCCCAACCCGCTGATCCCCGAGCCCCGAGCTCCTCGATCCGTTCGCCCTTGCTCCCGCTGCGCGCTGAATGACGCATTGGGGCTAGAATTCCCGCTTCCCCCACGAGGAGCGAGGTCCATGGGCGAGGTGCTGGAGCTGGCCGAGCGCGCCTGGAACGGCGATCTGGGTGACGCGAACGTGCACCCGGGACGCGTTCTCGTCGCCCTCGAGGTGCTCGACGACGACATGGCGTTCATGTCCGCGTTCTCGAACGCGCTCGTCCTGAAGAGCGCCGACGGGCTCGTCTTCGTCGACACGTCGAGCCTCTTCCACGCGAACGCGCTCTACGAAGGGGTGCGCGCCTGGACCGACGCGCGGGTCCACACGGGGATCTACACCCACGGACACGTGGACCACGTCTTCGGCCTGGAGCGCTTCCACGCCGAGGCCGAGGAGAAGGGGCTCCCGGCCGTCCGCATCGTCGCCCACGATGCCTGTCCCGCCCGCTTCGACCGCTACCAGCTGACGAACGGCTACAACGGTCACATCAACGCCCGCCAGTTCGGGTTCCCGAAGCCGGTCTTCCCGAAGCGGTATCGCTACCCCGACGAGACCGTGGGGGCGCATCATCGGCTCGAGGTCGGCGGCGTGGAGATCGAGCTGCACCACGACCGGGGCGAGACCGACGACGCGATCTGGGCCTGGCTGCCCGAGCGCAAGGCGATCTACGCGGGCGACCTCTTCATCTGGGCCGCGCCCAACTGCGGCAATCCCCAGAAGGTGCAGCGCTATCCGCGCGAGTGGGCGGCGGGCCTCCGCAAGATGGCGGAGCTCGCCCCCGAGTCGCTCTTCCCGGGCCACGGCCCGCCCATCCTGGGGGCAGAGCGGGTGATGCGCGCGCTCACGGAGTCCGCGGAGCTTCTCGAGACCCTCTGCGAGCAGACCCTCGCCCTCATGAACGAGGGCGCCAAGCTCAACGACGTCCTGTTCGGCGTGAAGCTTCCCGAGGCGCTGCTCGAGCGACCCTACCTGCGTCCGATCTACGACGATCCCCTGTTCATCGTGCACAACCTGTGGCGGCTCTACGGAGGCTGGTACGACGGCAACCCGGCCCACCTGAAGCCCTCGCGGGATGCGGATCTGGCCCGCGCCCTGGCGGTGGCGGCGGGCGGCGCGCGGCATCTGGCCGACCGGGCCGAGGAGTGCTGCGAGGACGGCGATCTCGCCCTGGCCTGCGAGCTAGCGGAGCTCGCCTGGCTCGCGGAGCCCGGCGACGATCACATCTGCGGCGTGCGGGCGGCGGTGTACCGAACCCGGGCGAAGGCCGAGACGAGCCTGATGGCGAAGGGCATCTACCGGGCGGCCGCGCGCGAGTGCGACCCGGACCCGGAGGACTGAGCGCGCCGGCCGGCAACACGCGTCCGCGTCAGTCCTGGCGCGCCTCGCCCGTCTCGCGGGCCCGTTGCTGGCTGGCGCGTCGCTGCTCGCCGGCCCGTCGCAGCTGCTCGCGCCTCTCGTCGGTGATCTCGAGGTAGCGACGGCGCCAGAGAGCGTCGGCCTCGCCCTCGGCCCAGCGGAAGGGGCTCTGCACCGTGGTGCGCGGACCCTCGGCCACCGCCAGCAGGTCGAGGGCCTGGGCGACGATGGCCAGCTGCATGGCGGGCTCCCACGGCTTGCCGCACGGGTTGCCGAGGGGAAAGTCGGTGAACAGGAAGCGCGGAACGCCGCAGTGCTCGACGATGTCCTGCGCCGAGCCGAGGATCACCGTCGGGATCCCGTTCGCTTCCAGATGGCGTGCGGCCAGACCCACGGTCTGGTGGCATACCGGTCAGATGGGGACCAGCAGCGCGGCGTCGGCCTCGTCCTCCCGCAGGTTCTCCAGCAGGGTCGGGGCGTCGATCTCGATCGTGCGTCGCTGGCTGTACTCCGTGGGGATGCCGTGGAAGTGCGGGGTGAGGGCGCCGATCCAGCCCGCGCCCACCAGCTCCTCGAGGGCTTCCAGGGGCAGGTAGCTGGCCCGGTCGTCCATGTGGGTCGCTTCCTTGTCCCAGCCGAGGTCGTCGCTGTAGAGCCGCTCGGGCGGGCTCTCCACGGGGTGCCGGTAGACCCGCTTCGGCAGGACCGGACGGCCGTCCTCCCCGATGGGAGTGCCCGTGGTCACGAGCGCCACCCGACAGTCGGACAGGGGCTTGGGAAGGTGCGCGAACGGGACGTCTTCGAAGTGGGACCAGTGGTAGGGACGCTCGTAGCCCTGGGCCTCGTACCAGGCCCGGGTGCGCTCCATGTAGGACGGATCGTTCATGCGGAGAACGTAGCATCGCGCACCCGGCGGGGCGGGCCCGACCCGGGAGCCTCACTTCGCGGGGTCGAGCAGCTCCCGGAAGCCGTAGCGGGCGTGCGGTCCGAAGCAGATCTGCTCGAGCACGCCCACCCCCTGCTCGCCTTCGCAGGTGGCCCGGACCACCTGCTGGATGTGCTGGTTCTCGAAGGCCATCGGCTCCAGGTCATCGCAACGCCACGACTCGCCGGCCATCGCCAGCTCGCCCTTCCACATGCCGTGGCCCCATTCGGGATGCATGTAGCCGATGCCCTTCATGCGGAAGCAGAGCAGGGGCTCCAGGTCGATCTCGGTGCGCTTGCCGTTCGTCTCCACGAGGGCGATGGCGGCGTGACCGGCGCGGCGCGTACCGGGGATGTACTCGATGGTGTGCTCGACCGTGGCGGCGCGCACGATGCCCGGGTCTTCGGTGCCGGGAATGCTCTCCGGCGTCTCGTACACGGGGACCAGCGCCCCGTCGCTGTGCCACATGTGTGCGTCTCCGTCTTCGAAGACGCCGAAGTGCGTGCAGCGATCGCGCCAGTGGATGGGGGCCCACAGGAAGAAGATCTGCGCGCCGACGCGCTCGGCCGGCGCCTTGCCGGGGTCGGGGATGCCCACCGGACGGATGCCCCAGGAGCGGTCCTTCGTGCCGGGGACCCGCTCGGCGTCGATGGGGACCGTGTGGCCGTCGTAGCGGATCTCGCCCTGCCAGCGTCCGAACTGCGCGAAGCGGGTCACGTCCATCGTCAGGCTGCGACCGCTGCGCGCGGTCTGGCGTCCCTCTTCGACGGCCGCGGTGCGGGCCGTGAAGAGCAGGTCGGCCGAGATGCCGGTCTCGTTCTCCTCCAGGGTCACCCGCAGCCTTCGCATGGGCTCCACGACCTCGATCGCGAACGGGCCGACCACGGTCTCGCTGGGCTCCTTGGGGGCACGACGAGACGCGTGGAACGCGTGCTGCTCGCCGTCGCGCACGATGCTGAGCCCGCAGTCCTGGATGCCGAGGTTGGGGTAGATGGCCGCGCCGATGCCGAAGTAGAAGGCGCCGTCGTCCTGATAGCCGTTGAACCAGTAGCGGTCGTAGACGTTGCGGTCGCTGCTGGCGGGCTGGGCGACGGGCTCGGCGGTCTGGTGGATCGGATAGTCGTCGAACTTCGAGAGCATGCGGGCCTCCGTTGGGAGGGACAGGGTAGCCTCGGCCGCCGCTCGCGTCGGCGGCGGAATCCTGCCATGATCGGGGTTCAGACCACCGGGAGCCGCCGAAGATGCCCGTCGAGCACGTGAGTCCGTCCACCCCGCCCGAGAAGATCGCCGAGATCCTCGACCGCGACGCCTGCTGCGTGGTCGATCGCGTGGTGCCGCCGGAGACGATGGACGCCGCCCGCGCCGAGCTCGCGCCCTGGTTCGAGAGCGTGCGCTCGGGCCAGGACGAGTTCACGGGGCGCCACACCCAGCGCGTGGGCGGCCTGATCGCACGCTCGCTCACGGTGCGCGAGCTGGTCGAGGATCCGGTGGTGCTCGGCGCCGTCGGCCGGACCCTCGCCCACGCCACGAACTTCCAGCTCCACCTCACCCAGACCATCGCCATCGGTCCCGGGGAGACCGCCCAGGCGATCCACCGCGACCAGTGGGCCTTCGACTTCTTCCCCTTCCCCGACACCTACCAGGTGCAGTGCAACACGATCTGGGCGATGACCGACTTCACCGAGCGCAACGGGGCGACGCGCGTCATTCCCGGCAGCCATCGGCTCGCGGACCGCCTGCAGCTCAAGGAGTCCGACACGGAGCCCGCCGAGATGGAGAAGGGATCGGTGCTGCTCTACACCGGCGGCCTCTACCACGGGGGCGGCGCGAACCGCAGCGACGACACGCGCATCGGCATCAACATCACCTACGCGGTGGCGTGGCTGCGTCAGGAAGAGAACCAGTACCTGTCGGTGCCCCACGACGTGGCCCGGGGCCTGCCCGAGTCGCTCCTGCGGCTGATGGGCTACGCGCAGGGCGCCTACGCGCTGGGCTACATCGACGACACGCGCGACCCCATCGAAGCCGTCCGCCCCGAGCTCTCGCGCACCCGTTCGGGCTTCGGCGAGATCGGCGACCTGGAGCAGGTGCAGGCGCGGCTGCGCGCCGAGAGCCGCCGCAGCGACTGAGGCGCGAAGCGCTGGCAGAGGGAGCCCGCGACCCGGGACCTCGTCGGGGGTCGCGCTCCTACCCGGCGTCGAGCTCCTTCAGGAGCTTCTTCGGCGCCACCATGCGGTACGCCTCTTCGACGAGCGCCGCCACCAGGCTCCAGTCGACGTCCCGGTCGAGGCGGACGCCCACCCAGCCGCGCGGGCCCATGTAGGGCGGCACGAAGAAGCGCTTCGGGTCGTTGTCCACCAGGGTCTGCTGCACGCCGTCCGGCGCGTTGAACCACAGGGCGATGCGGCCGTCGCCGTGGTGGTTCTTGGCGTACATGCCGAACATCTTGCTGCGCACGCGGAACGTGGGCTCGCCCCAGGCCTCCTTCTCCGTCGCCTCGGGCAGGGCCAGACAGATGCGTCGCAGTCGGGGAAGCGGGTTGGGCTTGCGAGGCATGCGGCGATGCTCAGCCCTCGAAGCGAAGGGACGTCGGGCTCGACGGGTCGTGCTCGAGCAGCTCGATCACGTTGCCGAAGGGATCGCGCCCGTAGGCCCAGCGCGCCGGGCTCTCTCCCTGGGGCCCGGTGTTGAAGACGACGCCCGCCTCTGCGAGGAACGCGTAGTCCTTCTCGTAGTCGTCCGCCGCCAGGCAGATGTGGGTGATGCCGTGCTGGTTCACCGGGCGCTGCGGATCGCCCCGGGGCGTGTCCGGCGCCTGGAACTCGAAGAGCTCGATGCACGAGTTGCCCCGCTTGATCATGGCGACCTTGCAGCCCGCGTCCGGCACCCCGAAGGCCTCGTCGAGGGGCGGGATTCCGGAGGGGATCTCGGCGTTCATGACGGGCTCGAAGCCGAGCTTCCCGCAGTAGAAGTCGAGCGCGGCCTCGAGGCTCGGGACGGACAGCGCGGGGTGGTGGACGCCGAGGATCATGGGGGCTCCTTGGGTGGGCTCCGGGGGTCCATCCATTCTACCGCGGCGCGTCGGGGGAGGTACCGTGCGCGGCGGGCGCGCCTTGCCAGGACGCCGCTTCGACGGGGGCGTTGGTACGACGCTTTGAAGCAGCGTCCCGGGTTGCGCCGCGGCTACGAGGTGGGACGCGAGCTCGGCAAGCCGGGACGCATGGACGAGAAGGCGCGGGAGATCCTGCTCGGGGCGAAGCCGAGCGGCGCCACCCGCTCCTGATCCGCGCCCCGGCTCACAGCCGGATCCGGAGCCCGTGTCCGTAGCGAGCCGCCGTCGTCGCCAGGTACTGGAGCTGGGAGAGGGTCTTCTGGTACTCCCGGTTGTCGATCGCCACGCGGTAGTGGATGGGCTCGGGCGCCTGCCGGGTGAGGACCAGGAAGTCGTAGCTCGCTCCGTAGGTCCGGCGGTCGGCCTCGTAGAAGAGGCGGGCCACCGACTCCGCGGCGGACGGGGGCAGCAGCAGGTCGCTTCCTCCTCCCAGCCGCCCCTGGGCTCCTCGCAGCGCGGCGAGCGCGGCGCCCACGCCGTGGTGGACCAGCGCACAGTGGGAGTTGGGCCCGATCCACACCCGGGTCTCTGCCGTCCACTCCCCGTCGGCGGCGATCGTCACGGGGCCCGCCTCGCCCCGGGGAAACGCCGGCTGCAGGGCCGCGTCCCGGGCGTGGTCGTAGTAGATCGTCCGGACCCGACTCACGCGCCCCGCTGCGTGAGGCTCGTGAGGGGATGGCCGGCGGCCACCTGCTCGTGCAGGGCCGGCCAGTCCTCCCACTCGGTTCCCAGCAGGCGGTCCATGAACGTGCTGCCGAAGCCGTAGTGGTTGACGAAGCGTGCGTGGTGCAGGGCGTGGTAGACGATCGGGTGCAGCAGCCAGGACTGCAGGCGGCCGTGCATCGTCCGGGGAAACAGCTCGGTGTTCACATGGCCGACGATGTTGCCCGAGTAGTTGTAGACGAAGTAGAGCGCGAAGCCGACGCCGCTCACCGGAGCGTGGAGCGAGAGCAGCACCGGGGCGAGTCCGAAGCCCACCGCCCAGCCCAGCGCCTCGACGGCGCTGGTGGACACGCCCGTGAAGGGAGTCGTCACCCGCGACTCGTGATGATGGCGGTGGAAGCGGTAGAGGGGCCGTGTGTGCATGGCCCGGTGGAGGAACCAGTAGTAGACCTCGAAGCCGACCCAGCAGGCGCCGAAGGTCACCCAGCCCGAGAACGGGGCCGGCCCGGCACCGCCCGCGTCGGGTCCCGCCAGGCGGATCGCGCCCGTGGCGACGAGACCGGCCGTGAAGACACCGACCACCGCGTCGAAGCGCAGGTTCGCCGCGATCTCCTTGCGCACCTGTCCGGGGCGGAGGCCGATCTGCCAGACCTGATGTCCGCGACCGAAGGCGCTGCGCTCGAGCAGCACCCCCAGGCCCGACCACAGCGCGTTGAGGCCGACGAGCCCGAGGACGATCCAGGCAGCCAGCAGGGGGAACGGGGCGGACTCGTACACCGGTCGGGGCTCCAGTGGGCGCCCTCGGACTCTACCCGAGCGGGGGCGGATGCGTCCCGAGACGGGACGCATCCGATCGTTGCGACCCCGGGGGCGCCGAGCGCCCCCCTCGCTCCGGTGTCAGCTCCGGTGGATCGTGGTGAAGATCGTCGAGTCGCCTCGCTCCACCAGCAGCACCGTGGTGTCTCCCTTGGCGAGCCGTTTGCGCAGGTCGGCGGCGTTCTCGACCTTCTTCATGCCCGCCTCCAGGATGACGTCGCCGGGCCGCAGCCCCGCCTCCTCCGCCGGGCTCGCCGGGCGCACCATGGTGACGATCGCGCCCTTCGCGCGGTCCAGCCCGAAGCGCTGCATCAGCACCGGTGAGGGGTCCTGCACCTCGAAGCCCAGATCGTCGATGCCCTGGGGCGCTTCGGTCTGCGCGAGCTGCTGCGGCTCCTCGAGCTTTCCGATCTTCACGGAGAGGGTCTTCTCCTTGCCCTTGCGGAGGATGTCGACCTTCACCTTCTTGCCGATGGGCGTGGACGAGACGATGGTCGGCAGCTCGCGCATCTCCGTCACCTGCTGGCCGTCGAAGCGCAGGATGACGTCGCCGCGCTCGAAGCCCGCCTCGTCGGCCGGGCTGTCGGGCGTCACCTGGGAGACCAGGGCGCCGTTTCGATCCGCCAGTCCGAAGGCCTGCTTCAGGTCGTCGTCGATGGGTTGGATGCCCACGCCCAGCCAGCCGCGCTCCACGTGGCCCTTGTCGCGGAGCTGGGTGAGGATGGACTTGGCGAGGTTCACCGGGATGGCGAAGCCGATGGTGTTGGCCCGGGGGTTGATCGCGCTGTTGATGCCGATCACCTCGCCGCGAACGTTCAGCAGCGGCCCCCCGGAGTTGCCCGGGTTGATGGCCGCGTCCGTCTGGATGTAGTCGTCGTAGGGGCCCTGGCCGATCTGCCGGCCCTTGGCGCTCACGATGCCGACGGTGACGGTGTGGCTGAGGCCGAACGGGTTGCCGATGGCGACCACCCAGTCCCCGGGCAGGATCTCGTCGGAGTCGCCCAGCACCAGGGGCTTCAGCCCCTCGACGCCGTCGACGCGGATGAGGGCGAGATCGGTCTTGGGATCCTGGCCCACGACCTCGGCCTTGGAGGAGTTGCCGTTCTGGAAGAGCACCTCGATCTCGTCCACGTCCTCGATCACGTGGTAGTTGGTCAGGATGTAGCCGTCCTCGGAGATGACGAAGCCCGTGCCCATGCTCGGGATGCGCTCCTCGAGCTGGCTGCCGTCGGGCGAGGGCATGCCCGGAACGCCGCGGAAGATGTCCGGGAACGGAATCTGTCGGTGGGTGACGGTCTTCGAGGTCTGGACGTTGACGATGCTGTCGGCGGCGTTCTTCGCCAGCTCGGCGAAGCGGGAGTGGACGCTCTCCTTGGATGCCTTGGCGTCGGGCTCGAGCCAGAATACGTCGGCCCTGGCGCGCTGCGGGGCGGCGGCGAGCGCCAGCGCGACGAGGACGAGCGCGGCCACCGCCGCCCGCCGGGTTCGGGTCTGCATGGGTTTCCTCCGTGTCCGGCCTCTTCGTCTCGCGACCGGATCGATGTCAACGCTCCGACCCCACACCGATGGCCCGGGTTTCCGAAAAACGCCCCTGGGGCGGACGGCGGGGCGATTCGGGATGGCCGCTGGCCAGGATTGCGTGCGCGGCGACGGGGACGACGCACCGCAGCCGCCCCGACGCTAGCCCGGATCGCGTCATAGCCATCAGGGCGCAACTCCCGGCTAGCATTCGGCCATGAAGCGCCGGGCTTCCGCCTTCCTCGCCCTGACGGCCCTGATGGCCCTGTGGGTCGCCTGCGGGAGCGAGTCCGTTCCCGAGGAGGCCTATCGCGTGCCGGACGGAGCTCCGCGTCCGGCTCCCGAAGCGCCCTGCGCGGAGCGCTACCCCCTGCGCAGGGCCTGGTTCGGCGACCTCCACGTCCACACGGCGCTCTCGAGCGACGCCTGGATGTTCGACGTACGCCTGCTGCCGGACGACGCCTACCGCTACGCGTTCGGAGGCACGATCCAGCTGCCGCCGAACGACGCCGCGGGGCACGGCACCCGAAGCGTCCACATCGATCGCCCCCTCGACTTTGCCGCGGTGACCGACCACGCGGAGTTCCTGGGCGAGAGCCGCCTGTGCACCGACCCGGCCGCGGCGGGCTACGACTCGTCGTTCTGCGAGGCGTTCCGGGCGGGGGAAGGCCGCGCGCCGCGGCTCGTGATGCAGATCTTCTCGCCCGTGACCTGGCGCAACGACGCGATCTGCGGCGCGGACGGGGAGCGATGCCGACGCGCCGCGCGGCCGGTGTGGCAGCGGATCATCGACGCCGCGCAGGCCTGGAACGACACCAGCGCGCGCTGCGAGCGGACGACCTTCGTGGCGTACGAGTACAGCTCGCACCGCCTGGGGTCGAACCTCCACCGCAACGTCGTCTTCCGCAACGAGGTGGTTCCCGCGCTGCCCATCTCGTACTTCGACGCACCCCGGGAGTGGACCCTGTGGCGCATGCTCGAGGCGGGCTGCACGAAGACCGGGACCGGCTGCGACGTCCTCGCGATTCCCCACAACTCGAACCTGAGCAACGGCCGGATGTTCGCGGTCGACTACCCGGACGCCGATTCGCCGGCGCAGCAGGCGGAGCGCGCGGCGCTGCGCGCGCGCATGGAGCCGGTGGTCGAGGTGATGCAGCACAAGGGCGACTCGGAGTGCCGCAACGGCGTGCCCGGCGTGCTCGACAGCGAGGACGAGCTCTGCGAATTCGAACGCTTCGAAGACGCCGCCATCGAGCGCTTCTCCGATCCCGGCCACTTTCCGACGTGCGGCGAGTCGGGCTGGGCGGACTGGCGACCTCATCTCGGCCCGGACTGCATCTCGCGTCTCAGCTACGCGCGCTATGCGCTGACCGAGGGACTGAAGGAGGAGGCGCGCCTGGGCGTCAATCCGTTCAAGTTCGGACTGGCCGCCAGCACCGACACCCACAACGCCCTGGCCGGCGGCGTCGAGGAGCGCTCGTACCCGGGCCACCTCGGTCGCAGCGACGACACGCCGGAAGAGCGCGTCTCCCCCAGCCGCGAGATCGCGGGCAACGTGCGGAACAACCCCGGCGGCCTGATCGGCGTGTGGGCTCCCGAGAACGACCGGAACGCCCTCTTCGACGCCATGCGCCGCCGGGAGGTGTTCGGCACCAGCGGGCCGCGCATCGAGCCGCGCTTCTTCGGCGCCTGGGACCTGCCCGACGACCTGTGCGAGGCCGCCGACTTCGTGGCGCGGGCCGACGCCGCCGGCGTACCCATGGGCGGCGACCTGGCCCGGCCCCCGCCCACCGCCACGTCTCCGGTCTTCCTGGTGGCCGCGCGCGCCGACCCGGGCACGGCCGGGGCACCGGGCAACGACCTGCAGCGGATCCAGATCGTGAAGGGCTGGGTGGAGGACGGAGGCGAGAGCCGCCAGGCGGTCTACGACGTGGCCGTCTCGGCGGAGGGTGGGGCGGACGTGGACCTCACCACCTGCGAGCCACGCGGGCGCGGCCACCGCGAGCTCTGCGCGGTCTGGCACGATCCCGCCTTCGACCCGGGACGGCGGGCCGTCTACTACGCCCGGGTCGTCGAGAACCCGAGCTGCCGGTACAACACCTGGCAGTGTCTGGCCTTCGACGCCGGCGAGCGACCCCCCGCGTGCGACGATCCCAGCGTCCCGAAGGTGGTCCAGGAACGAGCCTGGACGTCCCCCATCTGGTACACGCCGCCGGCCGGAGGGGGAGACTAGGCGGAGCCCGAGCCGGGCGGGTACAATGCCCCGCCTGGAGGTGTCTGCCGTGTCGGACCGCGTCTCGTATCGAACCTGCCCCCTGTGCGAGGCCACCTGCGGCCTCGAGATCCGGACGCGCGGCGAGAGCGTCGTGAAGATCCGGGGCGACGCCGACGACGTCTTCAGCCGGGGCTATGTGTGCCCGAAGGGGACGCAGCTCGGCGCCCTCTACGCCGATCCGGATCGACTGCGACGCCCCCTGGTGAAGCGCGACGGCCGGCACGTCGAGGTGGATTGGGACGAGGCCTTCGCGGAGATCGAGCGGGGTCTCCTGCCGTTGCTCGAGCGACACGGACGCAACGCCGTCGCGCTCTATCTCGGCAATCCCACGGTGCACAACCTGGCGGGCTCGCTGTACGTTCGGCCCCTCATCAAGGCCCTGGGAACCCACAACCTCTACAGCGCCAGCACCGTGGACCAGATGCCGAAGCACGTCTCCTCGGGCCTGCTCTTCGGCGACCCGGGGGCGATGCCGGTGCCCGACCTGGACCGCACCGACTACCTGCTGATGCTGGGCGCGAACCCCCTCGAATCCAATGGAAGCCTCTGTACCGCGCCCGACTTCCCGGGCCGCCTCAAGGCGCTGCGCGAGCGCGGTGGCAAGCTCGTCGTGGTGGACCCCCGGCGCACGCGCACGGCGGCCGTCGCCGACGAGCATCACTTCGTGCGGCCGGGCACCGACGCGCTGCTGCTCGTCGCCATGCTGAACGTCGTCTTCGAAGAGGGCCTGGTGGCGCTCGGCTCCGTCGGTGAGTGGGTGGACGGCGTCGATGCGATCGCCGCGGCGGTGGCAGGGTTCACCCCGGAACGCGTGGCGCCGCGCTGCGGCGTCGCCGCCGAGACCATTCGTCGGCTAGCGCGCGAGCTGGCGGCAGCCGACCGCGCGGCCGTCTACGGCCGCATCGGCACCCATACCGTCGCGTTCGGCACCCTGGCCTCCTGGGCGGTGGACGCCCTCAACATCGTGACCGGAAACCTCGACCGACCCGGCGGCGCGATGTTTCCGCTGGCGGCACACACCCGCGCCGGCAAGCCCGGCGGCCGCGGATTCCGCACCGGGCGCTGGCGCAGCCGCGTCCGCAACCTGCCGGAGGTGCGCGGTGAGCTTCCGATCGCCACCCTGGCCGACGAGATCGAGACGGACGGGCCGGACCGGGTGCGGGCGCTGGTGACGTTCGCGGGCAACCCGGTGCTCTCGGCGCCCGAGGGCGAGCGCCTCGACGCCGCGCTCGGCGGTCTCGACTTCATGGTCAGCGTCGACATCTACTGCAACGAGACCACGCGCCACGCGGACGTCATCCTGCCCCCGCCCTCGTCGCTCGAGAGCTCGCACTACGATCTGGCCTTCTACGGCATCTCGGTGCGCAACGTCGCCAACTACTCGCCGCCTCTCTTCCCCGCGAAGGGACCTTCGGAAGCCGACATCCTGGCGCGGCTCAGCCTGCTGCTGAGCGGCCAGGGCGCGTCCGCGGACCCGGGCGTGCTGCACGACATGCTGGTGCGCGGCCTGGTGGAGCAGCAGGTGTCGCGCGAGGGCTCGAAGGTGCACGGGCGAGACGCGGGGGAGATCCTGGCGGCGGTCGCCCACCGCAAGGCGCCGGACGCGCTGCTGGACGTGATGCTGCGCACGGGCGAGTACGGGGACGGCTTCGGGGCCGATCCCGACGGGCTCTCCCTGGAACGGCTCGAGGCGCATCCCCACGGAATCGACCTGGGTCCGCTGGCGCCGCGGGTGCCCGAGGTGCTGCGAACCGAATCGGGCCGCATCGAGCTCGCCCGGGAGGAAATCGTGGGAGACCTGCAGCGTCTCGCGGCGTTCGTGGAGGCTCCGGACGAGACCGGCCTCGTGCTGGTGGGACGCCGGCACCTGCGATCCAACAACTCGTGGATGCACAACCTGGCGCCGTTGGTGAGCGGTCGGGACCGCTGCACGCTGCAGCTGCACCCCGACGACGCCGCCAGGCTCGGCCTGGAGAACGGCAAGACCGCGCGGGTCAGCAGCCGGGCGGGGACCTTGCAGGTTGCCGTCGAGGTGACGGACGAGGTGATGCCGGGCGTCGTCAGCCTGCCCCACGGCTGGGGACACGATCGAGACGGCGCGCGGCTGGCGGTGGCTCGCGAGCACGCGGGCGTGAACAGCAACCGCCTCACCGACGGGCATCCCCTCGACCCGCTGTCGGGCAACGCCGTGCTGAACGGCATCCCGGTGGAGGTGGCGCCGGTCTGAGCGACCGCACGACCGATCGGCCAGGACGAGGAAGGCAGGCCAGGCGCCGGGCAGAGCGGGCAGAGAAGGCAGAGAGCAGGCAGAGAAGGCAGAAGGAAGGCAGAAGGAAAGCCGCGAAAGCGAAGGAGAAGAGCCATGGGAGAGCTGCTCGTCGAACGTCAGGGTCACGTCGCGATCGTCACCCTCAACCGCCCCGAGCGCCTGAACGCGATCACCGGCCCCATGCTGGACGCCTTCTCGAAGGCCCTGGTGGAGCTCGACGACGCCGCCGACGTCCGCGCCATCGTCATCACGGGCGCCGGCCGCGGCTTCTGCGCCGGCCTCGACCTGCAGGACCAGATGGCCGGTCAGGGCCTCGGCTCGGGCAGCGGCATCGGCAGCACCACCCAGCGCTTCAACCTGCGCGATGCGCCGCCGACCGTCCTCCACAACGTCGACAAGCCGACGATCTGCGCCCTGAACGGCGGCGCGGCAGGCTACGGCATGGACCTCGCCCTCGGCTGCGACATCCGGATCGCGTCCGACAAGGGGAAGCTCTCCGCGGCGTTCACGAAGCGCGGCGTCCTGCCCGAGAGCGGCGGCACCTGGCTGCTGCCGCGCATCGTGGGATGGTCTCGCGCCGCGGAGATCATGTTCACCGGACGCACTCTCGAGGCGCAGACCCTCCTCGAGATGGGGCTGGTGAGCCGCGTGGTGCCCGCCGAGAAGCTGATGGACGAGGTGCTCGCGGTGGCGGGCGAGATCGCCGAGAACGCACCGCTGGCCGTGCAGGCCACCAAGCGCATGATGCGGATGGGCCAGAACGAGACCTTCGAGGCCAACGTCCACCACGTCTTCCTGCAGCTGCTGCCGCTCTTCCGCTCGCGCGACTTCCAGGAAGGCGTGAAGTCCTTCCTCGAGAAGCGAAAGCCCGAGTTCGAGGGTCGTTGAACGGGCAGCCGGCCCAGCGCCGTGTGGGCCGGAGCGCCGTTCAGGCGGGAGAGCGAACGGCTTTGCGCTGCAGGAAGCGGACGGGCAGGTGCTTCAGGCCGAAGAGCCGGTTGTCGCGGGTCCATTCCGGCGGACCGACGATCTCGATCGCATCCCAGCGGGCCAGCAGCTCCTCGAGCATCACGCGGATCTCGAGCCGTGCGAGGTTCGCGCCGAGGCAGCGGTGAACGCCCCAGCCGAACGCCACGTGCGGATTCGGCGTCCTCGTGACGTCGAAGCGGAAGGGATCCTCGAAGACCCGCTCGTCCCGATTCGCGGACATCTCCCACAGGGTCACCTTGTCGCCGGCGCGGATCTTCTCCCCGTGCATCTCGACGTCGCGGGTGGCCGTGCGGCGCTTGTAGACCGAGCTGGTGGTCCAGCGGACGATCTCGTCCACGGCGGTGGCGTAGAGCTTCGGATCGACGCGCAGCGCCTCCAGCTGCTCGGGATGGCGCACCAGCTCCATCACGCCGCCGGCGATCGCCTTGCGTGTGGTCTCGCTGCCGGCGGTGAAGAGCAGCAGGTAGAAGTGGAGCAGCTCCTCGTCGGTGAGGGCGGGCGGATCTTCGTCCTCGAGGGTGGCGTGGACCACGATGGAGAGCATGTCGTCGGCGGGCCTCGCGCGCTTCTCCTCGATCAGCCTGCGCGCGAAGTCCAGGTTCTTGGCGTGGGCGCCCGCCGCCTCCCCGCTGCGGTCCCGGTCGAAGCCCGCGTCCACCCAGTCGCACAGCTCGTCGCGGCGTTCCTGGGGGACGCCCAGCAGCATGCAGATCGCCTGCAGGGGCAGCTGGCGCGCGACGTCCGCCACGAGGTCGCACGTCCCGGTCCGGCCTGGGGCCACGTCGAGCGCCGCGAGCACCAGGCGCGCGCGCCGCCGAAGCTCGGGCTCGAGCCCCGCGATCACCCGGGGCGTGAAGCCCCGGTTCACCAGCCCGCGGATTCGTCGATGGCGCGGGTCGTCCATCATGTTGAGCATCTTCCCGGCCATGGGCAGGTCGGCGAGGAAGGTGCCGCCCTGGGGACGGTTGCCGCCGGTCTCCGAGGAGAAGGTGGCGGGATCACGGAACACCGCGACCACTTCCGCATGCCGGGACAACACCCAGAAGCCTTCCCGGTCCGGCGTGTGCTTGCTGGGGGGATGCCAGTAGACGGGCTTCTCCGCCCGCAGTCGCGTGAAGAAGCCGTGGGGGAAGCCGTCCCGAAAGTTCTCGAGATCGGTCAGATCGATGGGAAACGGCTCGCTCGCGGCCATGCGGCGAGTATAGAGCGGGGCCGCTCAGCGTGGCGGCAGCCAGCCGCCGAAGCAGGGGTGGTCGCTGCCGATCGGCAGGTCGACGGGCAGACCCGTCTGGGACGAATGGTAGATGGCGGTCAGCAGCTCCAGCGAGGCGCGTGCGTCGGCCAGCGTGACGGGAAGCTCGCCTCCCGTGACGAGCGCCTCGTGGAAGCGCTCGAACTGGCCCGCGTAGAGCTCGTGTCCCGGCGGGAAGTCCTGCAGGGTGGCGTCGACCTCGGCCTGCACCTCGTCGTTCGCCGCGGTGAACGTCCACGGATCGAAGGAGGGCTGGTACGGCGCGAGGCTGCTCTCGGCGGTCAGGTTCTCGAAGCAGAAGCGCAGGCGCGAGATCTCCGGGCGCGAGCCGAGCGTGGCCGAGAGAGTCGCGAGGGAGCCGTCGGCCATCACCACCGAGACTGCCGCGCAGTCCTCGGTCTCGATCGGATTCACCCGGGTCGCCGTGCGGGCGAAGACGCTCTGCACCGGGCCGACCACGTTGCAGAGGATGTCGTGGGCGTGGATCGCGTGGGTGGTCATGACGCCGCCCAGCTCGGTCTGCCAGCGTCCGCGCCACTCCACCGCGTAGTAGTCGCTTCCGCGCAGCCAGGCGGTCTCGACGGTGGAGAGGTAGACCTTTCCGGGGATCCCCTTCGCGATCAGCCGTTGGAGCTTGAGGAGCCCGGCTCCGAAGCGGTACTGGAAGATGGGCATCAGACGTCCCGGCGACTCGGCCTCGATGCCCGCCAGCTCCTCGCAGGCCGCCAGGCTCGGCACCAGGGGCTTCTCGCAGATGACGTGCCTGCCCGCCCGCAGCCCCGCCGTCGCCATCTCCTGATGCAGGTGGGGCGGCGTGCAGACGTCCAGCACGTCGGGCGCTTCCGGCCCCTCGAGCAGGGCGTCGAAGCGCGTCTCCACCCGGGGGATGTCGAGCTTCTCGGCGACGAGGCGCGCGAGCTTCTCGTTGACGTCGCAGATCGCCACCAGCTCGAAGCGTTCGGGCAGCTGGCGCCAGGCGCCCACGTGCTGCAGCCCGACCCCGAGCCCCACCACCGCGACGCGCAGGCGCCCGCTCACGGGGTCTCCTCTCGTCCCGGCAGGCGCCGGGCTTCGGCCTGGGCGCGCAGCGCCAGCTCGCAGGCGCGGAAGCAGTGGTCCTGGCTCATGGCGGTCTCGCTGCGATGCACCACGTCGTGCAGCAGGTGCCGGCCGTAGGGGAGCTCGACGTCGCTGCAGTCGACGTAGCGGGTCTCGCTTCCGTCCACGAGGAAGAGGTGGTTGCCGTCCGGCCGACCGCCGAGGTCCACGTTCTTGCGGATCTCGATGAAGCCCTCGCTGCCGAGCAGGGTGAGACGCCCGTCTCCCCAGCTCGGGAGCCCGTCCGGTGTGAACCAGTCCACGCGCACGTAGCCGCTGCAGCCGTCGCCCTCCAGCAGCACCTCGCCGAAATCCTCCAGCTCGGGAAACCGGGGATGCGCGTGATTCGCGATCCGGGACGCGACCACGCGCGCCTCCCGGGCTCCGGTGAAGTGGAGGAACTGGTCCATCTGATGCGATCCGATGTCGCAGAGGATGCCGCCGTAGCGGGCGCGCTGGAAGAACCAGGACGGCCGGCTCGGCGCGTTGATGCGATGGGGACCGAGGCCGACGGTCTGCAGGACGCGGCCGATGGCTCCCTGGGCGACGAGCTCGCTGGCGCGGACCGTGGCGCGGTTCTCGAAGCGTTCGCTGAAGCAGACCGAGTAGATGCGCCCGGTCTCGGCCTGCACACGGCGCACCTCCGCCAGCTGGTCGAGGTCCGTGACGCCCGGCTTGTCGGTCATGAAGTCCTTGCCGTGGCGCATGACATCGAGGCCGACGGGCGCGCGATCGGCGTTGACGGCGGCGCACAGGACGAGCCGGATGGCATCGTCCTCCAGGATCTCACGGGGGTCGCCCACGGCCCGGGCACCCGGGTGCGCCTTCGCGAAGATGGCGGCCAGACCGCCTTCCGCCGCGGGCGGAGAAGCGCCTGCGGCTGGAGAAGCGCCTGCGGCTGGAGAAGCGCCTGCGGCTGGAGAAGCGCCTGCGGCCGGCGAAGCGCCTGCGGCCGGCGAAGCGCAGAACGCCGCGAGCTCGGCGCCGGCGGAGACCACCGCGTGGGCCATGCCGAAGATGTGGGCGTGGTCGAGCCCGATGACGGCGACCTGAATGGGAGGGAGGGTGTCCGACACGGGTCCCGCTTATAGGCCACGCGGCGGCCGCGGGTCAAGCCGGCGAGGGTGCCGCAAGGGAGTGCGAGGGAAGTTCGCGATCCCACACCGCAGGGAGTCGCACCGGGGCGCATCTCCCGGCCGGGGGCACCCGAGGCCACAACCCCTCGTTTTGGAAGCGGATTCTGTCGCCGCGACCGCGGCTCGGGTGTTCCCGAGCCGTCGGCACGGAGCTTGCTCCGGGATTGAGTGCAGAAGTGGTGGAAGCGGGGAGATCGGATCGTTCCCTTCCTCCTTCCTTCTTATACGTTCACGCGGACCCGGTTCCATCTCTTCCGATCGACCCGGCCGCTCGGAGCCCGCATGTCCCGCAAGCTTTCCCTCGCCCTCTTCCTGTTCGCCCTGCTGATCACCGCCTCCCCCGCCCTGGCCTCGACGATCCACATCGGGGACTTCAGCCACCGCCCCGGTGGGTCGGACATCGCCTTCACCGCCCACGGGTACCACGGCAGAACCCATCACGAGCGCCGCCGCCACCGCATCCGAAAGGGCGGGGACGGCCCGACCACGGCCGTGCCGGAGCCGAGCGCCGTGCTGCTCTTCGCCGTCGGCGCCGTGGCGTTCGGGATGCGCATCCGGCGCCGCTGAACGCCGATCGCGCCGGGTCGCATTCGGCCGGCCGCGGGACCGGTTCGCGGGCGCGGCCATGGTACCCTCTCGCGACCCCGTGCCTCGGACCCGGCAGATCACGACTCGATGATCGAGCGCCCCGCCAGCAGAGCCCGGCGGCGGCGAGTCCGGCTGGCCGCGTTCGCCGGGCTGCTCGCGGCCTGTGGTCTCGGTCTCGGGTGCATCAGCACCCCCTACGAGTACAGCCACGACGTCGACGGCCCGTACACCCTGCGGCTGCGGCCGGGGGAGGCTCAGGTCGAGCGAGGCCGGCCGCACGCCTTCCTGGACGGCATCGGTCACTACGTGATCTCGCTGCCGAGCAAGATCCTGCTGCTCCACTGGAACGTCAACAACCACGACATCTCGCCGGAGACCGAGGCCGCGCTCCGGGTGTACCTGTCGGAGAACGACCTCGACAACGTCAAGGTGAGGCTGAACCAGTACGCGCCGGGGGACGAGTGGCGGCGGCTCGCCCACAACAAGGACGTGGGCGCCTTCTGGCGCTGGAGCTTCGGGCTGCTCTCCACCACCTTCTACACGATCCTGCCGGGCCGATTCTTCGCCGGGCTGCTCAGCGGCGACAACTACAACCCCTTCACGAACACCATCAATCTCTACTCGGACAACCTGCCCGTGGTGCTCCACGAGGCCGGTCACGCCAAGGACTTCGCGCGCAAGTCGAACCGCCACTGGCGGGGGGGCTACGCGGCGCTGCGGATCCTTCCCCTGGTGCCGCTCTGGCAGGAGGGCGTCGCCACGAGCGACGCGATCTCGTATCTGTACGCGAAGGACGACGTGCCGATGCGGAAGTCCGCCTACCGCACCCTGTATCCGGCCTACGGCACCTACGTCGGCAGCGTCGGCGGCGACTACTTCCGCTACCTGCCCCTGGGTCCGGGCTGGGTCGGCTATGCGATCGCCTACGGGCCCGTGGTCGTCGGCCACGTGGTGGGCCAGACGCGCGCCCTCTTCGTCGAGCCCCGGGACGATCTCACCACCCGACCGGACTGGCCGCCGCCCGTGCCTCCCGGCGCGGGCAGCGAGGCGCCTGCGGAGACGGCGCCCGGGGCGGCTTCGCCCGGGGGTGAGGCCACGGACGTCGAGCCCGAGTCCGAAGCCGTAACGCCCGAAGCCGCGGCTGCCGCGGAGCCCGAAGCCGCCGTCCCGGAAGCCGAGGGAGCCGCCGAGCATGAAGCCGCCGAACCGGAGCCGCCGAGCCTGAAGCCGCCGAAGCCGCCGAGCCTGAAGCCGCCGAAGCCGCCGAGCCCACCCCCGGCGCCGGAGAGGAATCCGCAGCCCCCGGCGATCGGTGAGGTCGAGATCGCACCGAAGCGGGGAGCACGTCAGGGCAGCAGGCGCCGCCGTAGCCGTCCGAGCAGGCCCGGTGTGATCTCCTCCTCGAAGCTCTCGATCTCGAAGCGAAGGCGGATGCGTCTCTCCTCGTGCTCGATCTCGTCGAGCCGGGCACCCCGAGCGAGGGGCGGCAGGGGAAGATAGGTGCGGAAGAGCCAGGCCGCGTAGTTCGGCACGCCGAGGAGCGACGCGCGCCGGGGCTGCAGGACGAACCATCCGCGCACCACGCCGAGCCGTGCCTCGACCTCGCCCAGGGGTAGCCCTGCCACCCGCGCCTTCGCGACGAGCCCGTGCTCCGTGAGCTGCAGCTCGAACGGGAGCTGGAAGCGCGCCACCCAGCGCTCGACGTCGCTCTGGCTCACGAGCGCCATGAGCGAAGGGTCCTCGACGTGCAGGCGGGCCGGGAGCCCCGGGGTCAGCTTGACGTGCCGGGCGCTCAGCACCACGCCGTCCAGCGGGAGCCAGCTGGTGGCGATTCCGCCGAGCTCGAGCCGCGGGTCGTCGAAGGACCCCCGGATCAGGTCTGCGGGGCCGCCGTGCCAGCTCGCCTTGACGGGGAGGTCGAGGTAGCGGCTCACGATCTGGTCGAGGGCGTCGGAGCGCACGGTCGGGAGCATGGGGCGGATGCAGGCCCGGTTCAACGAGCCTACCCTGTCGGCGCGCCGCGTCCCGTGGCCGAAACCCGGGCGGGTCCCACGCGGCGGCGGCGCCGCTGCCGGCGCCGGCGCCGGCGCCGGCGCCGAAAGGTTCTCGTCATGCTTCAGGGCTTCGTCCATCCCGATTTCGCCGACGTGGCGCGCAGCCTGCGGCGTATCCTGCCGAAGAAGCGCCCCGGCGGTGCCGCGGTGTGCGTCTACCACCGGGGGGAGAAGGTCGTCGACGCCTGGGGCGGCACCCGGGACGACGCGGGCTCGGCCTGGGAGGAGGACACGCTCAGCCTGTCGTTCTCCACCACGAAGGGCGTGGCCTCGACGCTGCTCCACGTCTACGCGGATCGCGGCCTGATCGACTACGACGCGCCCGTCGCCCGCTACTGGCCGGAGTTCGCAGATGCCGGCAAGGAGAGGCTCACGGTTCGGCAGCTGCTGTGCCACGAAGCGGGGCTCTATGCGATCCGCGACATGGTGGAGCACGCCTCCGAGATGCTCGACTGGCAGCAGATGACCACGCGCCTGGCGGCCGCCGCACCGCGCCACGCGCCGGGAGCCGCGCACGGCTACCACGGTCTCACCTACGGCTGGCTGGTGGGCGAGGTGGTGCGCCGGGTCGCCGGCGACAAGCCCTTTGCGGAGCTGGTCGAGCGCGACCTCGCGCGGCCGCTGGGGCTCGACGGCCTCTACTGCGGCGTGCCGCCGGACCAGATGCACCGCTGTGCGCAGCTGATGGCGAAGGGAATGGACGGCTCGACCGACGAGCGTCGTCGCAACACGCAGCGAACCCTCGAAGCGGCCACCCGCTGGGGCCGGCGCCTGGCCCGGGTGGGCATTCGATGGGACCCGACCGAGGCCCTTGCCGCGCTCGTTCCGCCCGGGATGGAGGAGCTGGACTTCAACTCCGACGAGCTGCGCGCCGCCTCGATCCCCGCCGCCAACGGGATGTTCACCGCACGCTCCCTGGCGCGGCTCTATGCGTGCCTCGCGCAGGGGGGGGAGCTCGACGGGGTTCGGCTGCTCTCCGACGACACCCTGCGACAGGCCAGCCGGGAGCAGAACCGTGGCGCGGGCCGGGTGATTCCG
This sequence comes from uncultured delta proteobacterium, assembly GCA_963822965.1. Classification (GTDB taxonomy): domain Bacteria; phylum Myxococcota_A; class UBA9160; order UBA9160; family UBA4427; genus JAJDAN01. The sequence goes on along the minus strand of CAWGJT010000009.1, from coordinate 262,308 downwards.
ATCTCCATGCGCTGGCGACTCGGCTATCACCGCGCCTTCGCGGTGCGAGCCCGCGTGCCGGAAGGCTTCGGCCACTTCGGCTTCGGTGGCTCGGGGGGCTGGGCCGATCCCCGGCGCCAGCTCGCCGTGGCGCTCACGGTGAACAGCGGCGTCGGCACCCCCTTCGGCGACACCCGCATCGCGCGCATCGGAGGCGCGGCCGCGCGCTGCGCAGACCGGCGCTAGCAAGCCGGCCCAGGATGGGTCAGGCTCCTAGCCGGCCGGCCCAGGACCTCGTCTCAGTCCTGGGTCTCGGGCGCGACCGCCGGCAGCAGGCGGATCTCGATCCGGCGGTTGCGGGCGCGACCCTGGGGCGTGTCGTTGGGGGCCAGCGGATGGAAGGGGCCCGCCGACACCGCGTGCAGTCGCTCGCCCGCGATTCCCTGGTCCTGGAAGAGGCGAACCACCCGGGCGGCCCGGGCCGCCGCGAGCTCCCAGTTCGTGGGGTATCGCTTCTGTAGCGACGGACTGATGCGCACGTCATCGGTGTGTCCCTCGACGACGATGCGGTTCGGGCTCGCCTTGAGCTGGCTGGCCACCTTCTCGAGCACGCGCTGGCCGCCCGCGTCGAGGTCCGCGGATCCGGACGGAAAGAGCACCTCGCTGCCCACGTCCACCTGCAGCCCGCCGCTCCGGAGCTGCTGGAGCTGGACCTTGCCCGAGACCAGCTCGCTCTCCAGGTCGGAGACGAGCGCATCGTAGGTGCCCTTGAGCATCTCCGTCTCTGCGCTTCGCTCGGCCAGCTTCGTGTCCAGTGCCTGGTTGGTGTCCTGCACCTCCGCGAGCTGGCCTGCGAGCTCGTCGGCGCGGTGCTGGATCTCGTCGTTTCGGCTCTCGAGCTCGGTCACCCGGGTCTGCAGGGCGTCGCGCTCGCCCCGCATCTCGTCGTAGGTGCCCTGGGTGACGCAGCCTGCCAGGAGCGGCGCGGCCACGACGGCGGCGAGCCGCCGGCGGATGGGGGGGCGAGGGTGAAGGGGGGTGCGCGGGGATTTCATCGGGACGTCTCCTCGGCTGGGCTTCGAGCGAACGCGTGAGGATAACCGGGCCGGCCCGTTCGCAAAGCCCGGTGCGGCAGCGTGTCGGGCGAAAGTGAGGCGATTCGAACGCGCTCGCGTCCCCCGGCGAGCTACCCCCGGAAGCGCCGCCAGCGGGGTAAGCTCCCCTCCATGGCTCGAGATCCCACTCCCCAGGCGGCCGCGTACGCGCCCCCGGATCCGTCACTCGACGCACTCGACGTCTTCGGCCCCGACACCTACCGGGACGACGGCTACCCCCACGCGGCCTGGAAGCGCCTGCGCCGGGAATCGCCCGTGCACTGGTTCGACGTGCCGCGGGGCGTGGGCTTCTGGGCCATCACGCGCCGCGCGGACATCGTGTGGATCTCGAAGCAGCCCGGGCGCTTCCTGAACGCGCCCCGACTCGCGATCTTCGAGGAGGGCGCGCCGGTCGAGAAGCGCGAGGTGCGACACCTGCTGAACATGGATCCGCCCGACCATGCGAAGTTCCGCGCGGCGGCCAGCCACTGGTTCACGCCCCGCGCGATCTCCTCGCGTCGTGGCGAGGTGGAGCGGATCACACGCGATCTGCTCGCCGGGCTGGCCGGAGACGGCGAGACCCGCGAGGCGGACTTCGTGGCCGACTTCACGGCGCCCCTCACCCTGGCGGTGCTGGCCGACATGCTCGGCGTGCCGCGCGAGGACTGGCGCCTCATGTTCCAGTGGACCAACCAGATCGCCGGCTCGTCCGATCCGGAGTTCCAGACCGGGGACTCGCCGGGCGCGGCGCTTCAGGACGCGCGCGACAACCTGTTCCGCTACTTCGCGCAGCTCGCCGAGAAGCGGCTGCACGAGCCCCAGGACGACATGGTCAGCGTACTGACCGCGGCGCGCATCGACGGCCGACCGATGCCTCCCATGGAGCTCCTGTCCTTCTTCCTGCTGCTGGTCGTGGCCGGCAACGAGACGACGCGCAACGCGGCGAGCGGCGGGCTGCTGGCGCTGATCGAGAACCCGGGCGAGCTCGAGAAGCTGCGCGCCGATCCCGGTCTGGTGGACTCGGCGGTGGAGGAGATCGTGCGCTGGACCGCGCCGGTCATCCAGTTCTGCCGGACCCCCGTCGAGGACGTGGAGCTGCACGGCAAGCTCGTGAAGGCCGGCGACTCGATGTGTCTCTTCTATCCCTCGGCCAACCGGGACGAGGCGGTCTTCGACGACCCGGACGTGTTCCGCGTGGACCGCCGCCCGAATCCGCACCTGGGCTTCGGAATCGGCGAGCACTTCTGTCTCGGCGCCAACCTCGCCCGCCTCGAGCTGCGCGTCATCTTCCGGGAGCTGGCCCAGCGGCTCGAAGAGGTGGAGCTGGCGGGTCGCTTCGAGCGCGTGCGCTCGAGCTTCCTGGGCGGCGTGAAGCGGATGCCGATCCGCTACCGCCTGCGTCCCTGAGAGGAGCCGGCGCGCGAGACGTCGAGTCACGAGGGAAGGCAACGGAAGGATCACCCCGAGAGGAGGAAGAGCCGAGATGAAGCGCCGGCGAACCCCGAGCACCTCGAACGCGCTGCTGCTGGTCACGCTGCTGGCCGTCGCTGCGGCCTCCCCCGCCGCCGCCGAGCAGGGCCCCCTGCCCGACCACCGCGGCTACCCGGAGTTCCAGCAGTACTGCGCGTCGTGCCACGGCGTGAACGCCCAGGGCGATGGTCCCATGGCTCCGGTGCTGAGCGTGAAGCCCGCCGATCTCACGCTCCTCGGGCAGCGGTACGGCATGCCGCTGCCGCGCCCCAAGCTCATCGCCTTCATCGACGGCCGCACCCCCGTGCGCGGACACGGCAGCAAGGAGATGCCCGTCTGGGGGAAGAAGATGCACGACGACACGGCCGGGAGCCAGGCCCGGGAGGGCCACGTGCGCGGCACGATCCTCGTGATCCTCGACTACCTCGAGGCGATCCAGAAGCCCGGCAAGAGCTGACGCGCAGGCCGCGTGCGTCGGCTTCGGCCGCGCGGGCCGTCTTGGATCCGCTGCGCGGGCCGTCTTGGATCCGCTGCGCGGGCCGTCTTGGATCCGCTGCGCGGGCCGTCTTGGATCCGCTGCGCGGGCCGTCTTGGATCAGCCGCACGGGCCGCCGAGGAGCCCGCGCTTCAGCCCCTCGTTGGGTGGATTCCTGCCGACGAAGATGCCGAAGAAGACGGCGCTGAAGCCGTCGTCGCGGATCGTTCCCCGCTCGGCGCCGTTGAAGCCCACCCGCATGCCTGCGTCGCGCACGTAGTCGAAGACCACGCGGTCACCCTCCCGCATCTTCTCCGGGAACATGCCCGACAGGCGGCTGATGGTGTCTCCGTAGCGGGTCGCCGCGCTCGCGAAGCTCTTGCGGATGGCGTCGTCCATGTCCGCGCGCCCCACCTCCCGCACGAAGCGCATCACCAGGCGCTTGGGGACGTCGCCGTCGACCACCACGGCGGGGTCGCGGGTCGGCGCGGGCAGGTAGAGCCCCGCCACGTAGACGTCCACGTTGAAGATCGTGGCCTCGCGGAGGCCCATTCCGTTGAGGACGAGCGGGTGCCCGTCCACGAGGGCGGTGTCTTCGAGGGTGACGCCGGCGCACTCGCCGGCCGCCGCACGCTGTGCGACGAGCAGGCCCACGAACAGCGCCATCATTCCCCGACGTCCCGTCACACACCCTCTCCGCATCGATCGGCCCGTCCGCGGGAACGGGCTCGCGCCCGAGCGTAACAGGGCGGCGGAGCGGTGCGAGGCGCGGTCAACGAGGCGGCTCGACGAGCTCGCGCCCCTGGCGGTAGAGGGCCAGCTCCCGCTCCAGCCGGGCGCGGTCGCCGTGCCGTTCCGGGGGCAGGGCCTCGAGCGCGGCGAGGGTCGTCTCGACGGCGAGCTCCTGCTGGCCCGCCGCCGCATAGGCGGCCGCCAGGGTCTCGTCCAGGGCGGGACTCCGGCCCGGGACCAGGCGCGTCGCCTCGAGCGCGAGCTCGACGGCTCGCTCGCCGTTCCGGAGCGGGGGCTCGGGATAGGTGGCGTGGATCCACGCCAGACCCTCCAGGGGGAGCCAGGCCCGCTCGTTCAGCCGGGCGGCCCGGGCGAACGGCTCGACGGCGTCGGTCGGCCGACCCGCCCGCCGATAGGCGGTCCCCAGCAGCTGGTAGCCGATGTAGGCGTCGGGCTCGAGACCGCCGAACCGCCGGAAGGCGGCGATGGCCGCGTCGTACTCGTGGCGCTCCAGGTGCAGCCGCCCCAGCTGGAGCCACACCGAAGGCTGCTCGTCGGAGGCCGCGAGGAAGCGCTCGAGCACGTCGATGGCGAGATCGGTCCGTCCGGCCCGCAGGGCGGCGGCGTGCTGCTGGTCGAGCCGCGCGAGCGCCAGCCAGTCGACGTCGGCCAGCGCCACCGGGGTGCGGGTGTCCGGGTCGAGGGCGGCCAGGGTCTCATAGGGATAGCCCTGGACGTGGTACTGGAGGCGGCCGAGGTGCGTCAGGATGGCGACCGTGCGCTCGGCCAGGGCCGGGAAGGTGCCGTCGAGGCGCCGATGCAGCCAGGCGATGACGTCGTCGGGCTCGTAGGCGACCACCGGCCGCGCCCGCGGATCGAGGAAGAGGTGCTCGAGGTCGTTGCGCTGGTCGCGGATCGGCGGCGCGCCGCCGTAGTTGCGTCGCAGGGCCGTGTCGTCCTGGACGATTCGCGCCAGCAGCGCCGCCGGGTCCTCGATGTTGAAGCCCGCCAGGTCGCGTCGCACTGCGTCCGAGCCTGGGAAGCGCTCCGCCAGGATGGTCGGGTCGATGGGAGACGGGCTGCCCACCAGCACGAAGTCGGTGCCGTAGCCGGTGAAGAGCAGCGTGTGGGGGAACACCTCGAGGAAGCTGCTCACGGCCATCTCCACCGCTTCCGGGGTCATCAGGAAGAGCGGCAGCCACTGGGTCATGAAGCCGTCCGGCGAGAGGTGCGTCCCGGGCCACGCGGTAGTAGTCGCTCGAGTAGAGGCGATACACGCCTGCGGCCAGGGGCGGGGGCGGCTCGCTGGTGATCAGATCGTAGGTCTGGTCCGTGGTGGCGAGGAAGCTGCGCCCGTCGTCGTGGATGAAGCGCACCCGGGGGTCGCCGGAGAGGTCGCCGTTGGTCGCGGCGAACTCCGGCAGCGTGCGGACCACCTCGTCGTTCAGGTCGACGACGTCGATCTGGCGGATGCTGTCGTGGCTCGCGATCGCCGAGCCGGTGTTCCCCACGCCGAGACAGATGAGCAGCGCCTTCTCGGGGTGCGAGTGGAAGAGCAACGGGAAGTGCGCCATCAGCCGCATGTAGGTACGAGCGCGCAGGTTCGTGGCGGACATCTGCAGGCGGCCGAAGAAGAGGCGCGGACCGCCCGGGGCGTCCGCCACGAAGGTGGTGGTGGCGCCGTCGCTGCGAACGGCCCGTACGGTCGCCACGGCGGGCAGCGAGCCTTGCCGGAAGAACGCTACGGTCGAAGCCCGAAGGCACCGACGCGGCCGCCACGGCCACGGCGACCCCCAGCGCGAGAGGCTTCCATGACGCCGAGTGGGCGGCTCTCCCGGAGCACGAAGAGCCAGGCCGCGCAGAGCGCGAAGACGACCCCGAAGAGCTTGAAGGCGTGGAAGACGTTGCCCAGAGCGGGCACGAAGAGCATGAAGGCGAGGAAGCCCAGGCAGAACGCCACGGTGTTGAGCCCGTAGGCGAGCCCCAGGTGCCCGCCCCGGCGCTGCAGCTCGTTGCAGACGGCCGGCAGCAGCAGTGACACCGCGAAGTACGGAGGAAAGACCAGGATCCCCGTGAACACCCAGAGCTGCGCGAGATGACTGGGGAAGTCCAGATTGCGCATGCCCTCGAGGTTCGCCTGGATGGGGACGGGCACGGGCGTGACCGTCGCCTCCACGAAGTCCCGGATCCCGTCGATGGCGAGCCAGGTCGCCGCGCAGTAGACCGCGCCGAGCGCGAAGGCGATCTTGATGGCCAGCAGCGGCAGCCGTGGCAGCCGCCGGACGCCGGCGCTCGCGAGGAAGATCGCCAGGATCGCCCAGAAGGAGATGAACGACATGGTCGCGCCCGGGTTGAGCTCGATCACGAACGTGATGCGCTTGAAGAGGTCGGCCTCGAGGGCGCCCGCGAGGAAGCCGCCCACGCTCACCATGGCGAGCAGCGCCAGGGGCCGCGCGCGCTTCTCCGAAGCGACCCCGTCGCCTTCCACCGAAGCGGGAGGCGAGAAGGGCGCGGGTGGGGCCGCCCCCGCGCCCGGTCCCGCCCGGACGCAGCCCGGGACGAGCAGGAAGGCGGCACCGAGCAGCGCGTTGGCTCCGGCCGTCCAGGCCAGGGTGGCGTCGTGTCCGAGGTGCGGAAGGAAGAGGAACTGGCAGGCGAGCACGCCGCTGCAGGCGCCGAGGGTGTTCCAGGCGTAGAGGGCGGCCGGGAAGCGCGCGCCGGAGGGATGCGCGCGAAAGCGGTCGCACAGCAGCGGGTAGGTGACGCCCATGAAGAAGCACGGAACGAAGACGCAGGCGGCGGCCGCGGCGGCCTCGAAGAGCCGGTAGCGGATCGTGTGCTCCCAGATGCCGTCCTTCAGCACGTAGGGGAAGTGGCCCCACAGGTCGCCGGGCAGGTACGCGGTCGCGAAGGTGATGCCGATGGCGAGCGCGACGGCCAGCTCGAAGGCGCCGTACACCCGCAGGCCCTCGGAGAGGCCGGGGAGCCGCGCCCAGAGTCGGCTCACCCGTCGGCTGGCGATCGAGCCGACGGCGAGACCGCCGATGAAGTTGGCGACCACCAGCGCGAACGTGACGTTCGTGGAGCCGAAGCGGTCGTTGAAGATCCGGAACCACGCCACCTGGTAGGCCAGGCTGACGAAGCCCGAGATCGCATACGCGAGCAGCACGCGCCTCACGGCGGCCCCCCCGCGTCCGGCCGCCCCGGGGATCTGCTACCGTCGAGCACCATGCGTAGAGCCGACCGATCCCGCGCCCGCCCCGGAATCCGGTGGGCCATCCTGTTGACGGCGACCTCCCTGTGCCTGCTGCAGCCGGCCCTGGCGCGGGCCGACGAGAGCGATTCGCGCAGCATGGCCGAGCGCAGCTTCGCCGTGGGCATCGACGTCGTGGTGGTGCGACCGCTGGCGACGATCGCCGTGGCAGTCGGCGCCGCATTCTTCGTACCGGCGGTGATTCTCACGTCTCCGAACGGCAAGGATGCGATGCACCAGGCACTCGAGAAGTTCATCCTCATCCCGAGCGAGAACGCGTTCCAGCGTCCACTGGGCGACTTCTAGCCCGCTGCACGTTCCTCGCACCCCGGGCACTGCTCGCGCGACAGGCGGCTACCAGAGGCGCAGGGGCGGCTTGCGGCTTCCGCCGTGCGGCTCCCGATCGCGCCGCAGGCGCCTGCGCATCCTCGCCTGGAGGGCCTTCCTGCGCGCTTCGCGCTTGGCCTGACTCTTGGCGTTGGGTCCCGTCTTTCGCAGCTTGCAGAAATCGTCGTAGGCCTCGATCTCGTGCTTGAGCTCCTGCATCACGAGCTCGACCATGATCGCGTCGTCGAGATATCCGAGCCCGGGGACCCGGTCGGGGATGAGGTCCTCTTCTTCAGCGAAGTACGCCAGCGCGTTGAGGATGCGGGCGCGATCGCGGCCCTCCAGCCGCCACTCCTCGTCGAGCAGCATGCCGGTCAGCTGGTCGAGCTTCCCGAGACGCTCGATGACGAACTCGGGGGGATTCGCGGTGGCAGCCTTCTGCACCAGCTTCGCGGCGCGTCGGATCACCCGGTCCTCGTCCTGCGCGGCGCCCTTCGAACGCGCCTGGAGAAGCCGGTCGCGGAAGTAGCGGATGTCGCTCTCGCTGAGCTCGAAGCTGACCTTCATCGAAGATTCCAGTCCCCTGATTCGTGGTTCCGACGGTGGTCCCGAAGGGCGGGAAGCGGGTGGTCGTCGAACGGTATCGGGAGCCTGCACCCCCCGCAATCGACCGCCTCCGTCAGAGAGCGGTGTGCGGGCCGGTCAGCAGCCGCCCCCCGAGCGCCAGCCGATCGCCGCCGTTCCGCGGGGACTCCGGTGGAGTGCTCGGGGGCTCCGGCGTCGACCGCTGCTTCGGCGAGTCGGATTCGGGAGCGCCCTGGGGCAGGTGTTCGAGCAGCATCTCGACGGCCTCGCGCACGGGCAGGCGGCGGCCGACCTCCACGCTCCGGAAGGTGGCGGCCCGCCAGACCGCGGGCCCCGGCGCCGTGTGGATGCCGATCTCGAGCTGCAGGTCTTCGTAGCTCCGGGACTCTCGCGACGAGCCCTCGATCCAATAGGACGCCGAGGAGCTGAGGCTCGAGAAGAGATAGGGCGCGAACGGAACCTCGACGTAGCCCTCGCGGCGACGCAGCGTCAGCCGGCAGCTGACGAAGAAGTCCGCCCCGGTGCCGCTCCGCTCGAACCCCCGGCTCCGCAGCCCGCGCTCGATGCTCGCGTGGACCCGACTCGCCAGCTCCGCCGCCGGCGACCCGGGTGCGTCGATGTCGATCTCCTCGCCGGGGAGCCAGGTCCAGGTGCGATAGCGCGAGAAGTCCGTGCGGGAGTCGACGACGACGTCGACGGGAGAGGGAGAGACACACGCGACCGTGAGCGTCGCCAGCGCCAGCGAAGCGAGGTGGATGGAGCCCCTCATGTGCGCTCCGATCGTTGGGGTCACGATAGGTCGCGGGGGGGCGGCGCTCAAGCCGGGTGGCGGGGATCAGCCCGCCTCGGTTTCCCTGGCGATGTGACCGATCCAGGCGTCGGCCTGCTTGCGGCTGGACTCGTGCTCACGGGCCCGCCGGAAGGCCTGTCGCGCCGGATCGACCTGCTGGTTGTTGTAGTAGGAGATGCCGAGCAGGAGCTGGGCCTGCCCGGGATCCGGGAGCCCCCCCTTCGCGAGGGCCTTCCGGAAGAGTCGAGCGGCCTCGCCCCATTCTTCGCGCTGCATGTAGACCTGCCCGAGTCGGATGTAGAGCTTGCCGTCGTCCGCGAGATCGGCGGCCTTGGTCAACGGCTCGATCGCCTTCTCGTACTCCCGCGCGGCGATCCAGGAGTTTGCGAGCATCTCGTAGGCTTCGGAGTCGACCTTGATCTTGCCGCTCTGGATGCCCTTCTCGAGCACCTTGGCCGCCGGATAGGGCAGGCTCTTGAACAGGTACGAGCGCGCCAGGCGCCGGAGCTCCTTGTCCTCGGTGAGCAGCCCCTGCTCGTACGCGATCTGCTGGACCGCCAGGGAGTTCCGGTAGTCCTCGCGCGCGCCGTAGATCAGCGAGAGCTGGACCCAGTACTCCTTCTTCGGGAAGCGCGTCACCAGCTCCTCGAAGACCGGTCCCGCCCGCTCGTAGTCCTGCTGTCGCACGTAGAGGGCGGCGAGCAGCTGCAGCCAGCCTTCCTTCGGCTCGGGCGCCATGTCGACCGCCGTCTCCGCATACTCGATCGCCTTGTCGTACTCCTCGAGCTGGAAGTGCGCGACGGCCAGCAGGTAGAAGGCGAGGGGCTCGGGCTCGGCGACGTAGCGCAGCCAGTCCTGGAGCGCCGCGATGCACTCCTTCCACTTCTGCTCGCGCGGCGTAGAGCTGGGCGATGCTGAAGCGCAGCTCGATCTCGTCCTTCACGGGCATGACCTGCTCTTGCAGCACCTTCTGGAAGTTCTCGATGGCGCCGGCGTAGTTGGCCGTCCCATAGTCCATGAAGGCCCTGAGCTTGAAGATCTGCGCGCGCTCCCAGGGATTCAGGCGGTCGACCTTGAGCCGAGCGAGCAGCTCCTTCGCCCTCTTCGGGCTTGCCTTCGTGGAAGTCCTCGATGGCCGCTTCGAGGTAGCGCGAGATGCGCGAGTCCAGCCGGTACTGGCCGCGTCGCAGCTTGTGCTGGAGATCCACCTCGTCCAGCTCCGCCTGGGGCACCTTGTCCTCGGCGGCCTGCGCGACCGCCTGCCGGGGCAGGACCACCCCCTGCACGATCGGGACCGCGAGCAGGAGCAGCGTCAGCATTGCCGTCGCACGCGATCTCATCGTGAGCTGGCCCTCGGGTCGAAGCGCAGGCGCACCCTCTGGTTCTTGCGGGCGACCGCCTTGCCGTCCTCGATCTTCGGGTTGTAGCGCCACTTGCGCACCGCCTCGACCACCGCCCGGTCGAACACGTAGGGCGGATCGGATCCGGTCACCTTGATGTCGTCCACGGTGCCGACGGGGGTGATGGTGAACGAGACCTCCACCCAGCCCCCGATGCGCTGCTGCTGCGCCCGGGGCGGGTACTCGGGGTCCACGCGCACGAGCGGAACGACGTCGCGATCCGTTCCGCCGACGCCGAGGCTGGTGGAGCTCTCCAGCTCCATGCCCGTGTCGATCATCGGGACGATCTCGCCCACCGTGTCCCCGGGCTTCAGGTTCTGCGCCATGTTCATCTCGGGCGGCGGCGGCGGCTGCTCGGGCTTCTCCCGCCTCGGGGGCTCGCGCTCCTTCATCGGCGGGGTGGTGTCCTTGCGCAGGCGCACGAAGTCGACCGTGAGCTTGCCGGTCGACTCCTTCAGCTCGCCCTTGACGCTCACCAGCGCCTGCATCACCCAGAAGAGCACGAAGGCGCTCAGGATACCGAGCACGGCGACGAGGAACGGGCGGATCGCCGTCATTCGAGCCACCCCGTTGCGATCGGCGATGCGAGCGCGAGCAGGAGGCCGGCGTCAGAACTTCTTCCGCGCATGGAACCCGCCTACTCCTGATCCATCTCCAGACTGTCCGCCACGCGCTCCGACTCGTCCTGTGCGAACCGTTTGAGCTGGATGATGAACAGCATTCCCGTGATGGCTGCCACCATGCCCGCCATCGTGGGCAACGTGGCCTTCGAGACGCCGGCCGCCATGCCCCGCGCGTTGCCGCTGCCGTTGACCGCCATGACGTCGAATACCTCGATCATCCCCGTCACGGTGCCGAGCAGCCCGAGCATGGGGGCGAGCTTCACGAGCGTCTCGATGGGCCAGAGCCGCTGCTGCAGGCGCAGCCTCACCTCGGAGATCAGCATGCGGCGGATCTGGTGGGCGCCCCAGGAGGAATGATCCCTTCGCGCCTGCCACACCTCGCGGACGCGCATCGCCTCCTTGCGGTGGGTCGTCACGTAGTACCAGACGCGCTCGTAGATCAACGCCCACATGATCGCCGTCGCGAAGGCGATGGCCAGCAGGACGTCGCCGCCGCGCTCGATGAAATCGCGGACCGCCAGGATGGCTTCAATCTGCGGCACTGTCCCTCTCGGCGCGGGTCGCGATGAGGCCTGCGCTCTGCTCGTCCAGGATGTCGATGACGCGCCGAGCGGTGTTCGCGAGCGTGTCGTAGAGCAGCACCAGCGGGATCGCGGTCATCAGCCCCAGCATCGTGGTGACGAGGGCTTCCGAGATGCCGCCCGCCATCATCTTCGGATCGCCGGCGCCGAAGAGCGTGATCGCCTGGAAGGTCTTGATCATACCGGTGACGGTACCGAGCAGTCCGAGCAGCGGGGCGACCACCGAGACGGTCTTCACCACCCACATGAACCGCTGCAGCTTCGACGTCTCCCGCATGACCGCCTCGTCCAGCTTGAGCTCGAGCGTCTCCGCAGTCGCGAGGCGATTGTCCTCGAAGACCTGGAGCACCCGGCCGAGCGGGTTGCGGGCGTCGATGCCGTCGCTGCGCTGCTGGGTCGATACGCGACGGCTGGTGATGGTCACGGCGATCCAGCGGAAGGAGCCCAGCACCAGGGCCAGGATGCCCAGGAAGATGATCGTGTAGCCCACGTAGCCGCCCTGGTTGATGCGCTCCTTGAAGCTCGGCGTGTCCGTCAGGGCGCTCAGCAGCTGACCGCGGGAGGGATCGACGGCGAGCACCCCGTAGCCCTGCTTCAGGTTCTCGAAGGACTCGACGGTGTCCAGGTAGCGGGAGGGTGGCTGGCGGGTCAGCTCGGCGAGCTTCCCCTCCTTGGGCTGCCACAGCAGGTAGCGTCCGTTCGACACGGCGCTGAACACGCCGGCCCGGACGACCTCGCGCGTCTCCACGAGGCCCTCGTCGGTGAGCACCTGGGCGGGGTAGCGAACCACCTGGCCCTGTTCGGTCATCTCCCGCTGCAGCTCGTACCAGAGCTTCTCCAGGTCGTCCGTGGTGGGCAGCTCGTTGCTGCGGCCGAGCTTGTCGAGGGTCTCCTTGCGCGGGCCCAGCTGCGAGCTGATGAGCGAGTCCCACACCTGGCCGCTGGCCTCGTTCGCCACCTGGCGCACCACGCCGAAGAGCTCGCCCAGCTCGCCCAGCCGCTGGGTGAGTCGTTCCTGATTCTCGGCGATGGCGCGCTCGTTGCCGTTGTAGGTCTCCTCGAGGTGCTGGCTCGTCTCTTCCTTGTGGGCGAGGGTCGCTTTGGCGTCGGCCAGGAGCTTCGTCTGCTGCTCCTTCTCGTTCAGGAACTCCTGGACCCGGCGGAGGTTCTCGTCCCTCTCGACCTCGAGGCCGCGCTGCACCAGGTCGAGCAGCTCGAACAGGTTCGAGGGCTCGGCCTCCGCCACGGCGGTCTTCGGCGGTTGGCTCTTCGGTGCGGCATCCGCGCCGGGTTGGCCGGCGGCGTCCTGGGCCCGGGCCGGCGCCGCCAGCAGGCCTGCACCCACGAGACCGGCGAGCAGAGCCACGCCGAGGCCGAAGAAATCGACGCGACCGAGGCCGAAGAAGTCGACGCGACCGAGGCCGAAGAAAAATCGACGCGACCGAGGCCGAGAGAAAAGCAGGGAGGGGTCGTCGTCCTGTGCCGCTTCATCAGCTCGACTCCTGCGCCGTCGTCGGCGCGGGAAGGGGCAGCCGGACCAGGTCCGGCGCCGACTGCTTGCGCGCGATCCGCAGACCCTCGCGAATGGCCGAACGGTGGCTGGAGTCCAGGGGCACCCAGCTCCGCGACTTCTGGCTCCAGACCCCGGACTTCGTCTCGTCGAGCGACTGGTAGACGAGCGCGATCCGTCCAAAGCGCAGGAAGTCGACCTGGGTCTCGCGCCCGTCGAGCTCGAGGTTGGCGCGGTAGGCCTCGATGGTGCGGCCGTACTCGTTCTCGATCTGGTACGCCTCCATGATCTGGCGGAACTTGCCCGCGGTGGACACGTTGGCGCGGCTCATCATCTCGCGCAGGTGCGCCACCCGCTCCGTGCGCTCGTCGATCAGGAACGGGACGTCCAGCGCGACGAACTTCTCGAGCGCGTCGATCATGCGCATCATCAGCGGTGTCACGCTGCGGCCGACCTGCTCGACGCGGTCGAGCTGGTCGCTGATCGAAGTGAGCTCCCCCTCCTGGGAGGAGATCAGGTTCTTCATCTGCTCGTTGTAGAGATCGATGGCGTCGATCTGCTTCAGCGCGGTCCGGTACTGGGCGAGGAGCGCGCTCGTCTCGTCGCTGATGTCCTCGATCTGCTTCTGGACCTGCGCGGCCAGATCGTTGCCTTCGGAGCGGGCCGAGACCAGCTCGCCGAGGGGGCCCGGCGGCGGCGGAGTGGTCGGCTCCTCCTCGTCCTGTGCGAATGCGACCGCTCCGCCGAAGATTGCGAAAGCGACCGCGACGACGATGGCCGCGGCCGCGTGCCTGTTCCGTTCCATGCGACTCGTAGACCCTCCTGGACCGAATCGACGATCCCTGCCCCGAACCAGCCGGTCCGGACGTCAGCTGACGACGACGGTGACGATCGAGATGGCGCGCATCAACGTGGTGCCGACCACGATGCGCTTGCGATCATGCCACAAGCGACTATCGCATCAGCCGGAATTTCCAGCCAGCCGAGTATCACCCATCGCCCGGCCGGCTGCACCGCGCGGCCGGGGGCCCTTTCCGGTCATCGGACCCGCGGCTCCGCCTCGTGGTAGCCGGCGAGCAGGTACTGCGCCTGCGGCAGGGTGAAGACCGGCAGGCGGGCGACCCGGGTGGCCGCCTCCTCCCCCCGGCCGGCCTCGGCGAGCCCGGCCGCCTCCTGCGCCGTGGTCGCGATCAACCTTGACAGTGGGTCGTCGGCGGCCGCCAGCTTCGTCTGTCCCGCTGCGGCCCGCGCGGCTTCGGCGTAGCGGTGTAGCCGCAACAGCGACCAGACGAGCCGCCGGGCCGCCGTGAGCGAGGCGGGGTTGGAGGACAGCAGTCTGCGGTCCTCCGCGATGGACGAATCGTAGAGCCCGAGCGCCGCGTAGAGCGCGGCCAGGCGTTCCTGCGCCGGTCCGCGTCGCGTCGGGTCGAACGAGTGGGCGGCATTCTGGACCGAGCGGAAGTCGCGGGGCACCACGCCGTGGAGCACCGCCCACTCGGGGTCCTCGCGGATCACGCGCGCGGGGTCGAGACCGCGCTTCGCGTCGAAGGGAACTCCCTCGCGCGCGTAGTAGTCGGCAACTCTCTCGAGGTTCGGCCGATTGCGCTCGTCGTCTCGGAGGTAGACCGCGCTGCGGACGTTCCGGAACACGAGGATCCAGCCGTCGCGTCCCTCGAGATATGCAGTGGTGCTGAAGAGCGGCCGTCCCGGAAGCGAGAGCTGGGGCAGCCCGGTGCCGAAGAAGACGTCGATCCCGTAGCGATCGAGCAGCTGCTCGAAGCTCTCACCGGGCCGGAGACCCTCGCGGCGCAGGATGGCCCCGTGGGCGTCGAGCACCTCCTTCGGCACGTTCAGGGAGCCGTTCACGAATACGCGCAGGCCGGGGGCGAGCCAGTAGCCGAGGAAGTTTCCGCTCGTGTAGTCGTTGAAGAGGCGCCCCGTGAGTCCCGCGTCCCGGAGGAACCACACCGCGAAGGCGTCGTACTTCGTCGTCGGGTACGGGCGGGCGTACCAGCCGGCACGGACGGCGCGGGAGATCATCGGCCAGTCCCCGAGCGCCACGAAGCCGGGAAGCAGCAGCAGTGCGACGGCCGCGAGCGTCCAGGCGGCGCCGGTCCGCGGCTTCGTCGTCCCCGTGGCGTCCCCCGGCGCTCCCGTGAGCCGGGGCTGGAGGCACTGCCCCAGCACCATCAGCGGAAAGATCTCCATCCAGAGCAGGCGCACCGCCGACAGCGCCCCGACGAGCGACACCGCGGCGATCGCCACCAGGGCCGGATCGAGGGTCGGCGCCGGGGACGAAGCCGTCGAGGCCTTCCGGCGCTGCGCGCGCAGGGTCAGCACGACGGCCGCCGGGACCAGCACGAGCAGCGCCCAGACCAGCGCCCAGGAGAGCGGGCTCGGCGGCAGGTTGGGGGTCGGCAGCGAGAAGAGCGGAACCGCCAGCCACTCGTCCCGAACGACCTCGAGTGCCGGTGTGTCCGTACCGGCGGCGAAGTAGAGGCGGTGCGGCCCCATGCCCTGCGGGTTCGCGAGGGTGGCCACCAGGCCCAGGACCAGGGCGATGGCGATGCGTTTCGCGCGCGCCAGGTGCAGCGGCCGCCGCCCCGGCTCGAGGAGCGCCGCGAGGGCGAGACCCGCGACGCCGGCTGCCAGCAGGATCGGGCCGAGCACGAAGGCGCCGTGCAGGTTCGCCCACAGGAGCATCCCCAGGACCGCGGCGGCGACGCGCCGCCAGGAGGGCACGCGCCCGGTGCCCACCAGCAGCCAGACGAGCAGCAACGCCCCGCCGATCGTGAAGAGGTGGGGCCGGAGCTGGAAGAGCCGGTAGGCCGAGAGGGCCGCGAAGGCAGCCGTCGCGAGGCTCGCGAAGGCGGTCGATCCGCTCGCGCGCCGCAGCGCGCGCCACGCCAGCAGCAGGATGCCGAGCACGAGCAGTGCGTGCAGGCAGCGAAGGCCCTGGATGCCCGCCAGCCTCTCGACGCCGTGCAAGCCGAGTGCCGTGAGCCAGGCCGCCGGTGCGGGTGGGCCGGTCGCCGTGTGAAGGAGGGGGTCGGCCGAGAGCCACGGCCCCTCGGCGGCATAGCGCTCGCCCATGGACAGGTGCCACCAGGTGTCCTCGGTGAAGAGCGGCTGGCCGGCGGACACGAGCACCAGCGCGAGTACGGCGAGGGACGCCAGGTGCGCGAGGAGCGCCGCCAGTCGTGAGGAGGCTCGGGCGGGGATGGATCAGGTCCGGGTCGCGTCGGCGGGGCGCGAAGAGCGGGGCCTCCCGCCCATCGGCGCCGACGCCGAGCTCCCGCGGCGGGACACAGATCGAAGGGGCGCCGACTTCGACAGCGAACTTCTGGCACAGGACACTAGTAGCCGATCCACCGGAAGCGCATCCCGATGCCGCCCCGGTAGATCCAGGGATCCGCCTTGAACGACCAGCGGGCGTCGTATTCGGCCGGCGGAAGCACCACGGGGCAGGCGAACGAGGACCCCGGCCCGCACTGCAGCAGACCCGAAGAGTCGGAGAACTTCATCGTCCGGTCGCCGAGGAGGCGATAGCCGTGGCCTTCGATGTAGAGCGAAGGGGCGAGGGGGCCGAAGCGACCCACGTCGAGCTCGAGCTCGAGGCCGGGTCCGATGGCGTCGAACGACTGCTTCTCCTCGTTCTCGAGGGTGATGAAGCGGATGTCGGGCACCTGGATGTCGCCCGGCTGCAGGGAGGGCTTCAGGGCCGAGAGCACGCGTCCATCCACCTTCATCGTGTAGCGGATCCAACCGAAGGAAGGCTTGACGTAGAGCCGTCGGCCGTACAGCTCGAAGGGAATGGAGACACCCGCATGTGACGCGAACACGAGCGGTTGCACCTGCGCGGTGGTGCGGCTGCCGACCCCTGCGATGGAGTTCTGGTCGAAGCAGTTGATGCCGAAGGGACACTGCATGGAGGGCGGCACGGGCTCCGTCTCCGGCAGGAGGAAGCCCTTGGGGTCGCCCTCCTTCGCGAGGTCGAGTGCGGCGCCGAAGGTGGGCAGCAGCTCCGCGTTCACGAAGAAACGCGGGCCTCCGGGGATCGATCGCACCACCGGGCTCGCCAGCTCGAGGCTGATGCCGAGGTAGGGGCTGATCTCCCAGTCGCGGCCGTCGTCGTAGGGGCGCAGCTCCGTGTCGTTGGTCACGTCGCGGCTCTGCACGCTGGCCTGCTGACGCTGGAACGTGATGCCGGAGGCGATTGCGAACGCCGGTAGCCACTGGTCTTCGATCTGCTTCTCGGTGGGAGCCCCGGCCGGCGCCTCGGAAGGGCCGGCCGGGGGGCCTTCGGCGGTCGCAGGAGTCGACAGCAGGGAGACAAGCAGGACGAGCGCGGCCAGCCGGCCCAGAAGGGACCAATACGGAGGAGCCCAAGCGGACAAAGCCGTCCGGGCCGGGGCCTTCCTCGTCGCAACTCCATTGACCGGGGTATGCATGGACGCTTAGGATTATCGCATCGTGTCGCCGAATGGCACACGCAAGTCTCAGGAAATCGCTGAACGGCGCCCGGCGCGCTACGAGGAGAAGGTGAAGGGAACCCCCATCCAGCGCCGGGGACGAGTCCTGATCGGGCTCCTCCTGGCGGCTTCGACCCTAGAGCCCAATCTCGCAAGCGCGCAGGCCGCCGGCTCCGGTGGGAGCCAGGAGCAGGCTCCTGTCGCCTCCCAGGAAGCGCCCGATCAAGCGTCGCCCGAGGAGAGCTCGGGCCAGCCGAGCTCGGGCATCGAGGAGCGCGTGGTGCTGGCCGGGGAGTCGGACGCGGTTGCCGACTTCTCTTCGAGCGATTCCGTCACCGGCTTCAACGCCGCGGATCTCGAGGCGGCCGGCGCCTTCAACGTGGCCGACATCGCAAAGTTCACCCCGAACCTCGAGATCGTCACCGCCGGGCAGACCTCCCCCACCTTCTTCATCCGCGGCGTCGGGCCTCAACGACTTCAACTCCAACTCCTCGGGCGCGGTCGCGATCTACCAGGACGATGTCCCCATCAACTCGCCCGCCCTGCAGCTCGGAACGCTCTTCGACATGGAGCGGTGAACGTCCAGCGCGGCCCCCAGGGCACCGGGCCGGCGCGGAACGCCTCGGCGGGTGCGATCAAGCTCTACACGCGCAAGCCGTCGGGCAACTACGGCGCCTACATGAGGTCCTCGTACGGGCGCTTCAACGCGATCGACGTCGAAGGGGCGGTGGAAGCGCCGATCGTCGAGGACATCGTCGGCTCGCGCTTCGCGTTCCGTCTGACGCAGCGCGACGGCTTCGCGAAGAACGGCTGCGGCGGCGCGCCGCCCTTCGACCGAGCGCGGCGTGCGTCCGCCGCCCCAGGTTCCCAACTCGCCGCCCACGGACCCCCGCTGGTCGATCTGCGGTGAGGACGTCCTCCGGGTCGGTCAGACGCAACCCCGACAGGACCATCTCCGACGGCCGCTCCACCATTCCCGTGGGTCTCCCCAGGGACGTGAACGACCAGGGCAACTGGGCGGCCCGGGGGACCTTCCTGATCGAGCCGAACCTCGACACCGAGATCCTGGTGAGCGCCCACGGCCAGCGGCGCGACGAGAACTCCCGGCTCGGTCAGTCCGCCGGAACCAGCGGCTTCTACTGCGATCCCACCCAGCCCATCACCGCCTGCTTCCCGCCGCCCGCCGACGCCGCCGGGCCGCATCTCCGGCTCGCTCGGACAAGCGGACGGCGGCGGCTACATCGAGCCCGACGTCCAGGAGATGTTCGACGAGCGCCTGGCCAAGGAGCGCGCGTTCTGCGAGCCGTCGTGCACCACCAACGCAGGGCCGCATCGCGACCAACAACACCAAGCGGGCGGTCGCCAAGGCGATCGCCACGGGGCTCGACAAGCGGCCCTGGCGCGGCGACTACGACCGGGTGGGTCAGACCACGAACGACACCTACGGCGTGGTCGTCAAGGGCGACACGGTGCTGCCGGGCGACCTCACCCTCACGTCCGTCTCGGGCTACGACGCCTACGACCGAACCATCGACGTCGACCTCGACTTCGGGCCCAACGTGCTCTTCGAGATCAAGACGGACGACAAGGGCCAGCAGTTCGCCCAGAGCCTCGGCCTCTCGGGGCAGGTCTTCCGGGACACCGCGGATCCAGCCGGTCGACTGGGAAGTCGGCGGCTTCACGCTGCTCGAGAAGCTCGACGTCAAGATCAGGAACGATTTTGGCGACGCGAGTCAGCGTCAACGTGGCAGGGCGGGAGTACACCCAGAACATCTACAGCTGGGCCGGCTACGTGAAGCTTCGACCTGGGACTTCTGGGACGACTTCACCCTGGACGGCGGTGCCCGCTACAACTGGGAACAGAAGACGATGGACTACCGTCTCGATCGCAACGGTAGTCTTCGTCACCGACAAGCCCAGCAAGGCCTGGCAGGCGCCGACGGGCACGATCCGGCTGACCTATCGCTTCCGCGAGGACACCCACGCCTACTGGAAGTACACGCACGGCTGGAAGGGCGGCCACTTCAACGCCACCAGCTCGCTCTTCGAGGGCGTCACCGACGCCAAGCCCGAGCAGATCGACGCCTGGGAGATGGGCCTGCGCGGGAGCTGGTTCAACGGCCGTCTGGGACTCGACGGATCGCTCTTCTACTACGACTACAAGGACTACCAGATCTTCACCGTCCAGCAGTCGATCCAGGGCCCCGAGTTCGTGGTCCTCAACGCCAACGACGCCCGGGTGTACGGCTCGGAGATCGACCTGGTCGGCCGGCCGTGGTACGGGCGCGTTCCTGCAGGCTCCGCTTCAGCTGGCTGGACAGCCGCTTCCTCGACTTCACGCAGATCCAGCTCACCCAGAAGCAGGTCGGCAACTCGTCCTTCACCGTGAGTCGGGAGGTCGACAACTCCGGGCACAACACCCTGAACTCTCCCGAGTTCAAGTTCAGCATCACCGCCGAGCAGACGGTGCCGATCGGCCGATACGGCACGATCACGGGTCGCTACGACGGGGCCTGGACGGACGACACCTTCTACGACGCGAGCCAGGGCCGGGGCCTCCCCAACGCCCAGGACGTCGATTTCATGCCCGGCAACACCATCGGCCAGAAGGCCTTCTGGCTGCACAACCTGCGGCTCGCCTACCGCACCCCGGACGCGCGCATCGAGCTGGCGGGCTGGGTCCGCAACCTGACCAACGAGCCCTACAAGACCTTCGCGTTCGACGGCTCGACCTTCCAGAAGATCGTGATCGCCTTCGTCGGCGATCCGCGCACCTACGGCGTGACGCTCACGATCGATTTCTGAGCTCGAGACCGCGCCGCTTCAGGGAATCGCGTAGCCCAGGGCGCGCAGCTGATTCAGCTCCATCTCGCCGACCTCGCGCTTCGGGACGGCACCCCAGGTCGGCTGCTCCTCGAGGTAGGCGTCCGCGACCTTTCGCAGGCGTTCGACGGTCGCCGGGTCCTCGCGAGACCGGTCGTGCAGCTCGCCGGGGTCGACGCTCGCGTCGAAGAGCTGCTCCACGCGATGGTCCGCCTCGTCGACGCGGACGTAGCGAAGCGATCCCTCGGTCACCGCCACCGTGGGCAGCGGCGCCTCGGTGCGCTGGCCCCAGTGCTGATCGAGGTGCGAGATTCCCATTCGCTCGGCCTCGGCGGGCCCTTCGCCGCGCGCGCTCGCGAGGATCTCCGGCACCAGGGATCGCCCGTCGGTATCGGCCATGGGCTCCATCCCGATCAGGTCGAGGATCGTCGGCCAGACGTCGACGTTGCGCGTGCGGACGGTGACGTCGACCCGGGGCTCGAGCCGGAACGGGAAGGAGAGGATCAAGGGGATCTCGGTCGTCTCGCGGTAGACCTGCCGGGCGTGTCCTTCGAGACCCCGCTCGCGGAACGCTTCGCCGTGGTCGGCGGCGATCACCACCAGCGTGTTCTTCGTGTATCCCTCCGCCGCCAGGTACTCGAGCAGCGCCCCCAGGGCGCCGTCGGTCCAGCGGACGGCGTTGTCGTAGACGTCCGAGTAGCTGCCTCCGAAGAGCGCCGATTCCTCGTCGTAGAGGTACTCGTGCACGTCCATCAGGTGGACGTACAGGAACCATCGCTGGTCTCCCCGCACGCGCAGGAACTCGATGGCGGCGGCCACCGCGTCCTCGTCCGTGCCCTTGGCCGTGATGGTGGGGTTCTCCATCCGCACCGAAGGGGGAAGCGGGCGCGGCGCCGGTCTCAGGTAGGTGTCGAAGCCCTGCTCGAAGCCGAAGGTGGGTGCCACCCAGCCGTTGCGAAAGATGCCGATGGTCTGGAAGCCGGCGTCCTTCAGGATCTCGGCGGGCATCCGGGCCGCCTCCGGGATGATGTCGTCGAAGCGCGTGATGCCGCTGCGCGCGGGGTACATGCCCGTCCACAGCGAGGCCATCGAGCACTTGGTCCAGGACGACTGCGCCAGGTGACGCCGGAAGACGACTCCGCTCGATGCCAGGCGGTCGATCTGGGGGTCGGTGTCGCGCGAGTAGCCGTAGGTCTTCAGGCGATCGGCTCGCAGGGTGTCGATCAGAACGAAGAGCACGTTCGTGTCCTGGCGTTGGGCGAGCGCGGCGATGTCCTCGGCGCTGCCGATCGGACGGGGGTCGTCATCCCCGCCGATGTGGACTTCCAGGAACGTCGAGAGGAAGAGCCCGATGGCCGCGATCGCGACGACCACCCACGGCCACCGTTTGTCCAGGAGCTTCGACATGGGGCGGCAAGCTAGCAGGCCGACCCGAGATGGGTCTGCTCGCGCCGCAAACGCGTCCAGGAGGTTCGCCGGCCCCCGCATCCCGGACGCGTGAAGGCGCAACCCGTCGGCAGCTCTCCGTTCGCCCGGGGCGCCGAGGCGGGCTCTGTCCGGACGGCGGAGAGCGGGTCTATACTGCGCCGATGCGTACCGCGTCCGACTTCCCCGACGTTCCGAACCGACGACCATCGCGCGGCCTGCGTGCCGGCGGTCCGGCGCTCGTGCTGGTGTGCCTCGCCGCCGTGGCGCTCTGTGGCTGCTCCCCGTCCGACCCGTTGCAGGCGGTTCGCGACCAGCAGGCCAAGGGCGACTTCGCGGGCTCTCTCGAGCCCCTGCGGGCGTTGCTCGCGAAGGACCGGAACGACCCCGAGGTCAACTATCTGTACGGGCGCGGGCTCGCGATGACCGGCCAGACCAGTCTGGCCGAGTGGTCCCTGCGCAAGGCGATGGACGACCCGGAATGGCGCCAGGCCGCCGGTCGACAGCTCGCCTACGGCGAGCTGTCGACCGGCAACTACCCGGCCGCCATCGCCAGCCTGACCGAGCTGCTCGAGAGCAATCCCGACGACCTCGACCTGCTGCTGATGCGCGCCAACGCCTACGCCCACTCGCGCCTGCACCCCGAGGAGGCGCTTGCGGACGCCGCCCGCATCCAGGAGCTCGATCCCACGAATGCCGACGTGATGGAGCCCAAGATCCTGGCCCTGCTCGCGCTCGAGCGGTACGAGGAGGCGGGCCAGGCGATCGACGAGCTCGGGAAGCTCATCGAGGAGAACCAGCTCGACCCCAGTGTGCAGGCGTGGCACTGCTCGACCCGGGCGATCTTCGCGGACGAGAGCGACGAGGAGGAGACCGCCCGCACCCGCTGGGAGGACTGTCTCGAGCGCTTTCCGGATCACCCGAACGTGGTCGGATCGGCGATCGAGTTCTACGACAAGCACGGCGAGTACGCTCGCTCGCTCGACATCCTGCGGGCCGCCGTCGATACGGCGCCGGCCTCCCGGGACTACCGGGTGCGTCTGGCTCAGCGGCTCCGCGCCATGGGAAACGTCACCGAGGCCGAGAAGATCCTCCTCGAGCCGACGGGCAGCTCCGAGCCCGCCGTCGCCGCCGCGGCCTGGTTCGACCTCGCGAAGCACTACCAGGAGCTCGGCAAGGAGGAAGAGGCCGCCGACGCGCTCGGGCGCTGCATCGAGAAGGCCAAGGCCGCCGGCAGTGTGCAGCCCCAGATGCTGCTCGAGTACGCGGACGCCCTGCTGCTCGCGGGTCGCTTCGACGAGTCCCTGGCCGTCGCGGACGACATGACGGTGGACGCTCACAAGGAGGTGATCCGCGCCCGGGTGGCCCAGGAGCGCGGCCACCCCGCCGAAGCCCTCGAGCACTTCGACGAGGCGCTGCGGCTCTGGCCCGACAATCCCTGGGCCCGCTACTACGCGGCCCGCGCCGCCGAAGCGATCGGGGACTTCGATCGGGCGATCGACGCCTATCGCTACTCGATCCGGATCAACGCGGGCGCCACGGATGCCCGCGTTCGGCTTGCGCGCCTTCAGGTCGCCCAGGGCAGGCCCGCCGACGCAGTCGTCATGCTTCGCATCCAGTCGCAGAACGCGCCGCTGAACCTGGAGGGTGAGCTCCTCTCCATGCGGCTGTGGGGCCGTCTCGAGCAGGGCGACGCCGCGCGCAACGAGCTCCAGCGATTCCACGCCGGAGCCCCCGTGTTCTACGGCGCCGCGCTGGCCAGCTTCGCGAAGGGGGTACGCGAGCGGCTGGGGCCGGCGGCGGCCGTTCGCGTGCTGCGCGAGCAGCCGGGACTCGATCTCGCGAATCCGGAGCAGGCCGACGCGCTCCGCGAGCTGCTGGTCCTGTCCCGGGAGGCGCGCGAGCGTGGAGCCCCGGGCGGCGAGGCCCTGGATGCCGCGGCGCGGGCCGATCTCGCGGCCGGCCTGAAGGCGCACCCCGATGCCTCTGCGTTCCACGAGATCCAGGGCTTCGTGCTCGAGCAGGACGGGCGGAGCGACGAAGCGCGCTCGGCCTACGAGAGCGCGCTGCAGCTCGACGCCCAGAA
This sequence comes from uncultured delta proteobacterium, assembly GCA_963822965.1. Lineage (GTDB taxonomy): Bacteria > Myxococcota_A > UBA9160 > UBA9160 > UBA4427 > JAJDAN01. The sequence goes on along the minus strand of CAWGJT010000009.1, from coordinate 238,683 downwards.
CGAGCGCGCCGTGGCGGGTCTGGGGCGACTGGTGGCTCCGCGAGGATCCCAAGACCGCTCTTGCCCTCTTCGAGCGCGCGACCGCGATCGACCCGAGCGACGTCGACGCCCGCCGCGGAGCCGCCCGAGCCCTGGTGGCTCTCGGGCGGTCGTCGGAAGCCGCCGACCAGCTCCGGGCGTTGCTCGCCGACCGTCCAGACGAGGGGGCGGTCGCCGCCCAGCTCGCCCAGCTGCTGCTCGATTCGGGGTCCGGGTCGGACGACGATCAGGTGCTGCTGCTGGCCGAGCAGGGGGTGCGCTTCGGGGGCGGCGAGCCGGCCCGCGCGCTGCTGGCTCGGCTGCGGGCTGAGCCTGCGGCCGCCGCAGAGGGGGAAGAGAGCGGCCGGGATGCGGGAACGGACAGCCCGCGGGGTGGATGATCCTGGTTCAGACAGGGAATCGTTTTTCCCTCAAGCGGAACTCAGCTTCCTAGATCCCCACGGGAAATTGTCCGTGAGCCCCGGAAACCAAAGGCATTTTCAGCTGGCGGTGACAGGCCCGGAATTTGCAGTTCTGTCAGACCGGATCGCAGTTCGCACAGCTTCAGGCGTCTCGCTTCGGGCCCGGGCGGGAACCTGATCATCAGCAGATGAAGCGTCAGACAAGAATTCAGAGGAAGAGGAGAGGTCATGACTTCGAGGTTTTCCACGTTCGTGCTCGCAGTTCGCACTCGCGGTGTGGGCCACGAGCGCGAACGCACAGATGGCTCGGTACCCGATTACCGGCACCGCGCAGTACCAGATCGGCAACGGTCTTCCGATCCCGATCGCAGTCCCGGCTCTGGCCGTCGACGGCGCGGGCGTTCGACAGCCCTTGACCGGCGCCGATCCCCGGCCGATGCAGATTTCGGCCAGCCAGATGCATCACTCCGGCACGCCCTTCAACATCGGCGTGTTCCTCGCCAACCCGAACGTGTTCCAGGTCAATACCGGCATCGTCATCGACTTCCCGAATCAGGTCGCCACGTTTGCGGCGGGTGGCCGGACCGGCGCTGCCACCGTGAGCTTCTGCGACGGGGACGTCGTGACGGCCTAGGGCAACCCGGGCTGCGCGAGCGCGGCGGGCGGTCCGTAACGCCAGCATCAACGGTCTGATGCGCTACACGAAGACGACGAACCAGTTCGGTGGCCCGGCGCGTGCTGCGACGGGCGGCTTCGCCGACGTGGCGGTCCGCGCCGGTGCGGCGGCCCCGTGCGACTTCGCGACGAACCCCGGCTGCCAGGTGGTGTTCGCTCTCGCGACGCCGGCGGGAACCGGTGCCCAGGGCGCGCCCTTCGGCGTGGTCGTGGCGACGAACGGCGCGGCGCCGTCCAACGGCGTGTTCCAGATCCGTGTGGCCGCCAACGGTGTGATCACCTACATCACCCCGACGGGCCTCGGCGTGCCTGGCCTTCCGAATCCGGCCACCAGCGTGGGTGGTCCCTGGACGACCGGCATGCTGACCGTTTCGATCACCCAGAACGCGGGCAGCACCAACGAGGTGTTCGTGCTCTCCGGGATGGACTCTCGCGTGAACGGCCTCGGGTCGATCTCGCTGGTCTCCGGCTCCATCAGCAACCGCACCCTGACCGCCCCGAACGCCAACCGCGGTTGGCTGAGCATCACGGTCGGCCAGCAGTCTCCCACGCTCGGCACCTGGGGCATCGCCGCCCTGGCGCTCTTGCTGGCGGGTGCTGCGACCATGAAGATCCGCAGGTCGGCCGCCGCCTAGCTCGCGGTCGAGCCAGCGACCCGGCGCGATCCGGGTCGGAAGTCCAGAGTCCCCGGGGCAGGTCTGCGAACCTGCTCCGGGGATTTCTTTCTGTACCGTCTGCCCCGTGCCGCCTGGTTCTACCTCGACGGATCGCCTCTCTCTCCGTATCGCCTCTCTCCTGTACCGTACGGCCCGTGTGCCGGGCGAGGATGGGGGCGAGCGTGTGGGCGGGCCGGGAAGCGAACAGCAAGGGGGAGGGCCTCGAGTGAGGCGCGCATGGACGGCGACTCTCTCCCGCGCAGCTCCTGCCGCCCTGCTCGTCGTGCTGCTGGCCGTCGCGGCCTGCGCCATGCAGGGTGGGCGCCCACCCCACCGGGGCCTGGAGAGCCTCTGGCGGAAGTACCAGGCCTTGTCTCCGCACCGTGCCCTGGCGGTCGCTGGGGATCCCGACCGGGCGTGGGTCGCGGGAGCCTCCGCGGCACAGCCATCCGACGACGCCGCGCAGGCCGCCGCGCTCGAGGAGTGCGCGGCACACCGGCTGGAGCGCCGGATGCAGGCCCCCTGCAGGATCTATGCGGTAGGAGACCGGGTGGTCTGGTGAGTGCGGGACGGGGGTCCCGTGGCGCTCAGGGCGCCGAAGCCTTTCCGCTGCGCTTCCTCGTCTCGCCCCGGGCCTTTGCGCGCTGCTCCTCGTTGAGGGGCGACCGATCGATCCAGGCGTCCGCGGCCGCCGCGTCGTGCTGCCGCCAGTTGCGAGCGATGCCGATCAGGACCGACGTCTTGCGGTCCTCCTCCGCGAAGGGCGCCCACTCGAGCGCCTTCTGGGGGTCGGTGTGAGCGAGGTGAGGCGCGTAGACGGCCACGGCCGGAGCCATCCACGGTTGGAAGCCCTCGATCCCGATCGATTCGAGCCAGCGGGAGGCGGACTCGCCCACGTCCTTCTGCCACCAGCGACGAAAGGCGGAGATCACGGCGCGATTCCGATCGCGACCCTCGGGAGCCTTCGAGAGCCACTCCAGCGCCGCCTGGCCGTCTCGCGCCGCCCAGCGGGTGGCCACGAGCTGGCGAACCGTGTCGCCGAAGGGGCCGTCGCAGTGCTTCTCACACCATGCCACGCCGATCGCCGGATCTGCCTGGGTGAGCTCCGAGGAGACCTGGCGGAAGACGGCGAGCTTGAAGTACTCGGGCTCGTCGGGGATCGCCTCGGCCCAGGCCTCGGCGAGCGTCGGCCCCTGCGCGCTTGATCATCTGCCGGGCGAAGGCGGCGATGCAGCGCTGCTGCTCGAAGCTCGGGCCCAGCTCCAGGAGAAAGTCCTCGACCCCCGCGAAGTGGCCCGAGTCGAACCACCCGCGCATCAGCCCGACCTCGGCCAGGTCGACGTTGGTGCCCCGGGCTCCGCCCGTGATCGTGCGGATGCCTTCGAGGGCCGCCTGGGGATCCTGGGAGGCCCACTCCTCGACGGCGGCCATGATCGCCAGGGGTCGCAGGCTGAGGGCCGGCTTGCTGAAGGCCCACTCCGTCGCGGCCGCGGGCTCGTATCGCGGCCCAGAAGCGGACGAGCATGGTGACCTCGACCGCGTCCGCATCGACGCCGTTCGTCTCCAGGGCCTCGACGACCTCGGGCACGTCGGCGGGACCGAGCTTCTGCAGCAGCGCGGCCAGCCTCTCGACGCGCTGGAAGGGGTCGACGACGATGAGGGCGTCGACGACCGGCGAGACTCCCGCGAGCGCGGGAGGGCGGCGGCGACTCCGGCAGCTCGACTGCCGCCATCGGATTCGTTCGCAACGCGAACTGATGACCCGCCCCGAAGCCGATCGCGGCCAGGAGCAGCCCTGCCAACGCCAGTGCCATTTCTCTGCATGGTGCGCGATTCTAAGTTCACCCGATCGCCCTTCGCTAGGAGCCTCCCCGAGACTCCCGCCGAATGCACCGGCGGATCGACCCGGAGCGGCCGCCTGGCGCCGTGAACGCGTGCCGGCGCGCACCCGAGCTGCCCCTCGTCTGCGGGTCGGCTGCGTGTCCTCCCGGCTGTCCAACGCCGAGCTCGTGAGGAGTGCCGGTAGCCCTCAAGAACCTCGGGGCTTCGCCGATGGGTGGGTCGGAGGTTCCCCCCAGATGCGGATCCGATCGGCGCCGGCCGCCGTGCTCCTCGGCGTCCTTCTTCATATTGCTGCGCCGGCGTCTGCCCGGGCCGCCGATGCGGACGTTCCCGCAGCCTCGCCCGACGCCGAGCGCGAGCGCCAGGAGCTCGAGCATCGGGTCGTCCAGCGGATCGATCTCCTGGGCGACGCGATCCAAGCGAGCATCGACCAGCTGCTCGCCGATAGCCTGGCCCGCCCACCGGCGACGCAGTGCATCGCGATCCCCGATTCCGGGCTCGACTGCGTGGTGCTGGCACGCGAGGACGCCTCCCCGCAAGCGCGGGATGTAGTGGGATGCGCGCGCAGTAGTCGGGTCCGCCTCGTTCGCTCCTTCCTTCCTTCCTCCTCCTTCCTTTCTACGGTTCCTCCATTCTGCAGGCCTCTCGAGCTCCATCGGGGCTCCATGTCCGTCGAGCATCGCGGTCGCCGCTTGAGACGTTCCCGACTGGTGGAGCGTTCCCGCTCCGGCGCCCGAGCGTCCTGCCTTCCCCATCTCCTCCGAGCGCGACGTCGAAGCCCTGCGTTCCGAGCAGCCGAAACGGCCTAAATCGCGTTCTCGTCCCCCGGCGACGCGGGCATCCCACCCGAATCGTTGCCCGTGTCGGCTCCTTGACGTTGGATCGCCGGCCCGTCTAAGCTGCATCCCCCGCAGTCCGACAGCCCAGAGGAACCAACCATGCTACGGACCCCCCGGCGGCGCCGGCACGTCGCCTTCGCGACGCGGCTGCTGGCGATCGGCCTTCCGCTGTGCGCGATCGTCTTCGCGACGGCGGGCCTCGCGCCCGCGCAGTCCGACCCGGCCGCGGAGCGCGCCGCGGACGAGGCCGCCAAGCAGAAGCTCGAGCAAGCGCGCGAAGTTCGGCGCAAGGCCAACGACGAGGGCGTAGCCTCGCAGAAGCGCATCGACGGGTACAGCGACGAGACCGACGCCCTCTTCGCCCGCTACAGCACGGCACTCCGCGAGATCGACGCGATGGGCGTCTACAACCGGCAGATGCAGAGCCTGATCGACTCCCAGGAGAAGGAGATCTCCTCCCTCGAAGACCAGCTCAGCCGCGTCGACACCGTCGGCCGCAGCGTCATGCCCATGATGCTGCGCATGATCGACGCCATCGAAGCGTTCGTGCAGCTCGACATTCCGTTCCTGCTCGAGGAGCGCACGGAGCGGATCGCCGGGCTGCGGAAGCTGATGGCGCGCGCCGACGTGAGCAACGCCGAGAAGTACCGGGCCATCATGGAGGCCTACCAGGTCGAGAACGAGTTCGGTCGCACCATCGAGGCCTACCGATCGACGATCAACCGCGACGGCAAGGAGATGACCGTCGACTTCCTGCGCTTCGGTCGGGTGGCGCTCGTGTACCAGACCCTGGACGAGAGCGAGTCCGGCGTATGGGACCAGGAGTCGCGATCCTGGAAGACCCTGGACGACAGCTATCGCTCGTCCATCCGACAGGGCCTGCGTGTGGCGCGCAAGCAGTCCGCACCCGACCTGATCCGCATGCCGGTCCCCGCGGCCGAGAACGCCGAAGGCCTCGAGAGCGAAGGGGAGGCGGGCTGATGCGGCGAGAGGCTGCGGGGTCGGCTCGTGTGTACCTCCTCCTTTGTATCGGGTGGATCGGGGCTCTGTGCCTGGCGGCCGCAGGGCCGGCCTTCGCCCAGTCCGCCGAAGCCGCCGACCCCGAAGCGAGTCGGTCCGCGGACCAGGCGGAGGCGGACCTCCCGCTGGACCTGCCCGATCGACCGAAGCCCAAGTCGCTGGACGAGCTGCTGGGGCTCGTGAAGCACGGCTTCCAGGAGGAGCGCGTCGAGAACCACCAGCGCGAAGAGGAGTTCAAACGCGCCAAGGACCAGCAGGAGCGCCTCCTCGCGGAGGCCCTGGAGAAGCGCGAGCGCGCCACCGCCCTGAGCGAGCGGCTCGAGACCAGCTACAACGAGAACGAGGCCCTCATCGGGAAGCTCCAGGCCCGGCTCACCGAGCAGCTCGGCCAGATGGGGGAGCTCTTCGGCGTGGTGCGCCAGGTGGCCAACGACCTCAGCGGACAGGTGTGGGAGTCGGTGACCAGCTCGCAGCTCGGATCCCGCAAGGAGCTGCTCGATCGACTGGGCCGCAGCAAGGACCTTCCCTCCACGGAAGACCTGGAGCGCCTGTGGTACGAGCTGCAGCGGGAGATGACCGAGCAGGGCAAGGTCGTCCGCTACCCGGCCAAGGTGCTGATGGAGAACGGGCAGCAGGAGGAGCACGAGGTCATCCGCGTCGGCGTGTTCAGCGTCCTCTCGGACGGCAAATACCTCGCCTGGGAGTCCCGGGACCAGCAGCTGCGCGAGCTCACCCGCCAGCCGCCGGGACGCCACCTGGACACCGTCGAGCCCTTCGAGGAGGCCACCAGCGGCTACGCGCCCCTGGCGCTCGATCCCTCCCGGGGCGCTCTGCTGGCGGCGCTCATCGAGACCCCCAGCAGCACCGAGCGCATCCAGCAGGGCGGCTACGTGGGATACGTGATCATCGTTCTCGGCGTGTTCGCCCTCTTCCTCGGCGTCCTCCGCTGGATCGCGATCTCCATCACGGCCCGCAAGGTGGCCGCGCAGCGCAAGAGCGACCGAGCGGATCCCGGTAATCCCCTGGGCCGCGTGCTGGCGGTGTACGACCGGAACCGCAGCGTGGACCCGGAGACCCTCGAGCTGAAGCTCGACGAAGTGGTGCTGCGGGAGACGTCGCGTCTCGAGCGTTTCATCTGGATCGTGAAGGTGGTGTCGGTGGTGGCGCCGCTGCTGGGCCTCCTGGGGACGGTCACCGGCATGATCCAGACCTTCCAGGCCATCACGCTGTTCGGCGCCGGCGATCCGAAGATGATGGCCAGCGGCATCTCCGAGGCCCTGGTGACCACCATGCTCGGCCTCATCGCCGCCATCCCGCTCGTGCTGCTGCACGCGACCCTCGCGAACAGCACGCGCCGGATCACCGACACGCTGGACGCCCAGAGCGCGGGGCTCATCGCGCTACGGTCGGAGAGCGTTCATGATGGACTCTAGTGCCGTCCAGGCCGTTCGCGACTTCGTCGAGACGGGTGGGGACGTGCTGCTCGTCATCGCGTTCGTCACCGGCATCATGTGGACGCTCATCCTGGAGCGCTACTTCTACTTCAAGCTCGGCGGTCACCGGCGGCAGGCGGAGCGGGTGATCGCCATCTGGAAGGCGCGGGCCGACCACCGCTCGTGGCACGCGCATATGATCCGCCGGCTGCTGGTCTCCGAGGTCGAGCTCGAGCTCAACCGCGGCCTCCTGATGATCCGGACGATCGTCGCGGTCTGTCCGATGTTCGGGCTGCTGGGAACGGTCACGGGCATGATCGAGGTGTTCGACGTGATGGCGCTGACGGGAAGCGGCAACGCGCGGGGCATGGCGGCCGGCGTCTCGAAGGCCACGCTTCCCACCATGGCGGGCATGGTCGCCGCGCTCTCCGGGATGCTCTTCAGCATCCAGCTCGATCGCTTCTCGCGCGACGAGACGCAGCGTGTCGCCGACCAGCTCGAGATCGCCCACGATTGACCCATGGGTACCCTGCGTCTCCCCTTCGCCGTCCTGATCGCGTGCGGGGTGACCTTCGCGCTCTTCTGGGCGATGCAGGCGTTGGTGAGCGTCCAGGGCGAGCTCAAGGAGGCCGGGCCCAAGATCAGCATCGACTTCGTTCGCCTGCGGCGGGACACGACGCCCCAGGAGAAGAAGCGTGAGCCCCCCAAGCGCGAGAAGCCCGACGCCCCGCCGCCGCCGCCGGACATCAGCATGTCGAAGGCCAGCCTCGACCCCGGCGAGGGCGTCGCGACCATGGCCCCGGACGTGAACCCCTCCCAGGCCCTGACCGGGGGCATCGGGGGCGGCGGCGGCGCCGATCGCGAGGTGGTGCCCCTGGTGCGCATCGATCCCGAATACCCGATCCAGGCCCGCCAGCGGGGAATCGAGGGCTGGGTGGCCGTCCGCTTCACGGTGACGAAGACCGGGTCCGTCGGGAACGCGGTCGTCACCGCCGCCAATCCCCAGGGCGTCTTCGAGCAATCGGTCCTGCAGGCCGTTCGCAAGTGGCGGTACAATCCGAAGATCGAGAACGGCGTTGCCGTCGAGCAGACGGTCGAGCAGGTGCTCGACTTCTCGATGGGGAAGTGATTCGTGCGGCTCTCTCTCCTGGCTTCCGTTGCGTTCCTGCTGGCCCTCGTGGCGCAGCCGGCCGCGGTGTACGCCAAGGACAGCACCTGGGGCAAGAAGCCGGCGAAGGCGGATGCGGAAGAATCCGCGAAGTCCGGCGAGGGCGAGAAGGAGGGGGCGACCGGCGAGGGCTGGCTCCGCCGAGGCGGCGAGATCGAGTACGAGGTCGGCGAGCGCACCACCCGGCACGTCAACGACGCCCACACGGCCCTCGCCGACGAGGACTACGCGGCCGCCCGCGAGGCGCTCTCGCACCTGCGCCTCGCGGCCCTGAATCCCCTCGAGCGATCCATGGCCTACCGGGCCTACGCGTACATCGCCTACGGCGAGGGCGACGTGCCGGCGGCCGTGGGCTACCTCGAGAAGGCCATCGGCGAGAACGCCTTCCCCGAGTCCACCCTGCAGGACCTGCGCTTCCAGATCGCGCAGCTCGAGCTCTCGCTGGAGGACTGGCCGGCCGTCGTCTCGAATCTCCGGCTCTGGTTCGACATGGTCGACCAGCCCAATTCCGCGGCCTACTACCTGCTCGCCATCGCCTACTACCAGATGGAGGACCTCGACGCGGCGTTGGGACCGGCCACCAAGGCGGTGGAGCTCTCCGACGAGCCCCAGGAGTCGTGGCTCCAGCTGCTGCTCGCCATCCGCCTGGTGCGCAAGGACTACCCGAAGGCGGTGCCGATCATCGAGGAGCTCGTCCGGCGCTTCCCGAAGAAGGACTACTGGATCCAGCTCTCGACGGTGCACGGCGCCATGGGCGACTTCGAGGAGGCGCTCGTTCCCCTGCAGCTCGCCTACGAGCAGGGACTGCTGGACACGGACGGCGAGCTGCGGCGGCTCTCGCAGCTGCTGCTCTACCTCGACCTGCCGTACCGCGCCGCCCAGGTCATCTCCAAGGGCATCGAGGACGGGACCATCGAGAAGAAGCCGGACGTCTACGAGCAGCTGAGCAACAGCTGGATCGCCGCCCGCGAGTTCGATCGGGCCGTGGAGCCGCTGGAGATCGCCGCCCGTCTCGCCGACAACGGGGACCTCTACGTGCGGCTCGCCCAGGTCGAGATCCAGCGGGAGAAGTGGGGGGAGGCCATCGAGGCCCTGCAGCACGGGCTCGAGAAGGGAGACCTCACGAAGCCCGGCGACGCCCACCTCCTGATGGGGATCGCGCGCTACAGCCGCCGCCAGCCCCAGCAGGCGCTGACGGCCTTCCGCCGGGCGCGCGAGTTCGACGCCACGCGCAGCGAAGCCGACACCTGGCTCACCCACATCGAGCGCGAGCTGCAGTCCAGCTGAGGCTCCACCCGCGGCGCGGCGGCAACCCCGAGCGGCCGCCGCAGAGCCCACCGGCTCAGCGGCGGCTCCGACGCACCTCCGGGCTCACGGTGCGGATCGCGATGTTCGCGAGCTCCCGCTCGCTCAGGATCGGCAGCCTCGCTACCAGGGCCAGGACGGACTCGTCGTCGTCCGACGCCGCGGCCGCCTCGGCGGCTCGCCGGAGCAGGCTCGAGAAGGGATCCGCGGCGAGATCCTCCGCGGCCTCGTTCGCCTCCTGTAGTCGTCCGAGATGCAGCAGGCACCAGACGATGCGGCGGTGGGCGCCCACGTCGTCGGGACGCGACCGCAGCAGCCGCCGATCGGCCCGGATCGCGTCCTCGTAGAGCCCGAGAGCCGCGTAGCGGCGTGCGAGCTGCTCCCAGGCGGTGTCGCGTCCCACCGGCTCGAAGCCGGTGGATGCCTCCAGCAGCGCGGCGAGGTCGAATCCGACGACGCCGTTCTTCACGGCCCACGGCAAGGCGGTCTGGATCGTCCGGCGCAGATCCAGGCCCTGCTCCCGGTCGAAGGGAACGCCGTTCCGCGTGTAGAAGGCGGCCACGCGGTCCAGGTTCTCGCGGTTGCGCGCATTGGTGCGCAGGTAGACGGCGCTGCGGTAGTCGCGAAAGACGAGAATCCAGCCTTCGCTGCGCTCGAGCAGGGTCGTCGAATAGGAGACGGGGCGCGCCGTATCGCGCAGCACCGGCGAGCCGACGCCGAAGAAGACGTCCACCCGGTAGCGGTCGAGAAGCTCGAGGAAGCTCTCGCCGGGGAGCTGCCCGCGGCGCTCGCGAATGGCGCGGTTGGCGTCCATCGCCTCGAGAGGAACGTTGAGGCTGCCGTTCACGAAGGTCCGCAGCTCCGGCGCGAGCCAGAAGCCGAGGAAGCCCCCGATCACGTACTCGTTGAAGAGGTTTCCCTCGAGACCCGCGTCGGACATCGCCCAGACGGTGTTCGCGTAGTACTTCGAGGACGGATAGGGCCGCGCGTAGCCGTCCAGCGTGATGCCGCGCGAGAGCATCGGCCAGGATCCCCAGAGGAAGAAGCCCGGCAGGAGCAGCAGCGCGCAAGCGCGCGCTCCCAGACGCAGGGGCGGCACCAGCGTCCCGCGACGGGCGGCCAGCGCCCGTGCCACGAGCAGGAGGGGAAAGATCGCGAGCCACGTGAAGCGGACCGCGATGCTCATGCCGACGAGCGATCCCAGCGCCAGGGCGACGAGCTCGGGCTCGCCGGACGACGCCGCGTCGGCGGACGAGCCGAGGCGGCGCAGCTCGGCGAAGGCGGCGACCGGGGTCGCCACGAAGAGCCCCCACAGGAGAAGCCAGGAGAGCGGGCTCGGCGGCAGGGTCGTGACGGGGAGGGAGAGCAGGTCGAGTCCCTTCCATTCGTCGATCACGATCTCGAGGGCCGGCGTCTCGGCGCCGGCTCTCACGTAGGCCAGGTGCTGGTCGAAGCCGCGAGGGTTGAGCGCCGTCGCGAGGAAGCCGAGCGAGAGCCGCGACCGCCAGCAGCGCGGCCCGCCGGCGCTGCTCCGTCCGGTGCGCGGCCGGGGCGAGACCCGCGAACACGAGCGCGGCGCCGGTGGCGCCGGCCAGCAACGCGAGCCCCGCCACGAAGCCGCTGTGCACGTTGGCCCAGACGGCGAGCAGCACCACCGCGGCCGCCACGGCGCGAGCCCGGGGTGGGCCCCGGCGTTCGATCAGCAGCCGGTACAGGACGAGTGTCGCCAGGATCGTCAGCAGATGCGGGCGCAGCTGCGCCAGCCGGTAGGCGGAGACGGCCGCGAAGACCGCGGTGGCGGAGCTCGCGACGAAGCGCGAGCCGCTCGCGCGGCGCAGAAGCGACCAGCAGAGCGCCAGGATGCCCGTGACGAGCAGCACGTGGAGCACGCGCAGGCCCGTGAAGCCGAAGACGTGGAGGGTCGCGAAGGAGCCCAGGTCGGCCAGCCAGGCCGCCGGTGCGGGCGGTCCGGCGGCCGTGAAGAGGAGCGGGTCGGCGTCCAGCCAGGGACCCTGCTTCGCGTAGGCCTCGCCGAGCGCCAGGTGCCACCACAGGTCTTCCGTGAAGAGGGGTTGTCCCGCCGCCACGAGCGTGAGCAGGCAGACGCCACCCGCCGCCGCCTGCGCGCCTGCCTCGAGCGCACGGGCGATCGGTCGCGAGAGCGGCATGGCCGTGGCAGGCCTAGAGAGGCTGCCAGCGGATACGGAAGCCGACGTGGGCCTGGTAGCTCCAGGGGTCGAGCTTGTACTTGAAGTTCGCCGTGGTGTTGAGGTCTCCGGTCCCGGAGAGATCGATCTTGCGATTGCCGAGGTAGTGGTAGGCGCGACCGTCGGCGAAGATCGAGGTCATCAACGGACCGTATCGCATGGTGTCGAGCTCGAGCTCGATCCCGGGGCCGAGTCGCGTCGAAGTTCTTCGGTCTCCGTCTCGCGAATTTCGATGAACGAAGGGCAGGCCGAAAATGCTGCGCGCCTCCTCCACCTTCCCGCGCACCTTGAGGCGCTGGCGCATGTACTCGACGGAGGTGCGCAGGCGCAGGGTCCGGCCCGCACGCGTCGAACTCGAAGGCCGCGCCCGCGCCGGCGTCGAAGACCGGACTCTTCAGCTCGACGCCCACGGGCTGCCCTGTCCGTCGATCAGGTTGGCGTCCGACGGCGGGTTCTCCGTGTCGAGCTTCTTGGGACTTCCCTCCTTCGCGATGTCCTGCTCGGACTGGCGAAGCTCCAGGCAGCGCCGCCGCGAACGAAGAAGCGCGGCTTGCCGGGCAGCGACGAGAAGCCCGGGGTCATCAGGCCCGAGATCGCCGCCGATCAGCGGCGCCACCATGGTCTGCCGCCCCGTCGTAGGGGGCCGCACCTCGGTGGTGCCGTTCTGGAACTTGCTGTGATCCCCGCCGCGCCCGTATAGACGACGATGCCACTCGAGATGCCCAGCTCCGGAACCCAGCGATCGACGCCCTCGTTGGGCTTTCCTTCTGCAGCGGGCGCGTGCTCGCGACGAGGTCGCGGAGTCGCCAGTGCGACACGCAGCGCCGCACACGAACACGGCGGACCGTCCTTGCCGCTCGTGTTCCGTCATGGGCTCCGGACTACCCCGCTTCGGTGCATCGGATGGCGCTCGGGTGCCCTCGTGTCTGCGAAGCACCGGGCTTCGTGCCGGGCGTCGTGGCGTCGTATGGAACGTCGCGTCAGACGTTCCGTCGGGCTTCTTCTCGAAGGCCCGTTCGAGGGCACCCCGTTGGAATTGGAGGTCCAACGACCCCTTGTGAGATCGTTGACTTCGAGATAGTCCTAGCGTAACCATCGCCGGTGCTGCCATGCCCGGTGCCCACCCCTCCCGACCGCCGATCCGCATCGAATCCGCCCGGTGGACGGCTCGAGCGCCCATGCTGGCGATGGCGATCGCCGTCTTCCTGCTGGCCGGCATCGGCGGGATGCCCCGAGGAGCCTGGGCGCAGGCAGATGCGTCCGGCGAGCCCGCGAGCGCGTTCAGACGACGCGCCCGCCGAGCCGGACCGCAGCACGCTGTCCGAATCCGATTCTGAATCGCAATCCGAGGATGTGAGCGGCGAGGCGAGCCGGCGAGAAGGAATCCGCCATCCCGACCACGCGTCCCGAAGGGCGTGGAGGTGATCCGCATCAAGGGCAAGACCGTGACCGCCATCGAGGCGGAGGTGCCGAGCTCGGTCACGCAGTTCGATCCCGCGGCCATCGCGGCGCTCGGAGCCCAGAACGTGGGCGATCTCGCCAAGGTGACGCCCGAACGTCGAGATCCGTACCTCGGGCGCGACCACCGCCACCTTCTTCATCCGCGGCGTCGGGCTCAGCGACTTCAACGCCAATGCCGCCGGCGCCGTCGCCATCTACCAGGACGACGTGGCGATGAACTCGCCGGCTCTGCAGCTCGGCCAGCTCTTCGACGTCGAATCCGTCGAGGTCCTGCGCGGGCCCCAGGGAAGCGGCGCCGGACGCAATGCGTCCGCCGGGCGCCATCAAGATCCGCTCGAAGCGGCCCGGCAACAGCTTCGAAGCGGTCCTGCGCGTCGATCTCGGCGACTCGGCGGAGGACACCCACCCCGGCGCGGGCTTCGCCTCGCGCGACTTCGAGGGCGCGGTGCAGATCCCGATCGTCGACGAGGTTCTGTCCACGCGCTTCGCGTTCCGCTTCAAGCAACAGGATCCGTACGCCAAGAACGGCTGCTCCACCGCCTACGTGCCGACCCAGGCCGAACGCCAGGCCGACCCGGTTCCGTGGGACAAGGTTCCCGTCTGCGGCATCGAGTCCTTTCCCTACAGGCCAGACAACCCCACCCCGCCCCCGAACAAGCTGCAGCTCACGGTCGTCGATCCCGTGAAGCCCAACAAGGTGAACGACCAGAACAACTGGGCGGCGCGCGGGGCGATCCGCTTCCAGCCGACGGACACGGACATGGACTGGCTCTTCAACCTGCACGGCAGCCGCCTCGACCAGCAGTCCACCCTCGGTCAGGCCATCGGCGTGGTGGGAGGCTTCGGTGGACGCACGCAGGGCAACTACCGCGATCCGGATATCGTCGAGATGGAGGACCGTCTGATCGCCCAGGGCCTGTCGCTCGCGGACGCCAAGGTCAAGGTGGGCCGGGAGCTGGCGCGCAACCTGGACATCCGCCCCTATCGCGGCGACTACGATCGCGTGGGGCAGACGAAGCTGGACATCTTCGGCACGCTGCTCCGAGGCGACATGAAGCTCGGTGACCTCGACTTCACCACCATCTCCGCCTACGACGAATACGAGCAGCACCGGGACACGGACCAGGACTTCACGGCCCTGCCGCTCTTCGAGGCCATCATCAAGGACGACGCCTGGCAGTTCAGCCAGGACCTCCGGCTGAAAGGAACCCTCGCGGACGAGGCGTTCCGCTGGAACACCGGCGCCTACTACCTGATGGAGGAGGTGCACTCGAACACCGATCAGATCTTCTTCCTCGGCGGCACGTCGACGGCCAACCAGGTGTGGACCCAGAAGCTCTGGAGCTTCGGCATCTACACGGGCTTCAGCTGGGACTTCCTGGACGACTTCACGCTGGAGGTCGGCGGTCGCTACAACTGGGAGGAGAAGACCTTCGACTTCACCCTGATGCGCGGGCTGAACCCCGCGACGGGCCAACCGAACTCCCGAACCCAGCAGGACGACCGCATCTGGGACGCGCCCACGGGCACCATCGTCCTGACCTACCGCTTCACCCCCGAGGTGTCGGCCTTCACCAAGGTGAGCCGAGGCTGGAAGGGCGGTCACTTCAACGGCTCCGCCAACCTGCTGCAGGCCATCAAGCCCGCCGAGCCCGAGACCATCACGGCGACGGAGACGGGCGTGAAGGGGAGCTTCCTGGACGCACGCGTCCAGGCCCAGGCGAACTTCTTCTACTACCGCTACGAGAACTACCAGGTCTTCCTGTTCGAGAACAACCTCGGCGCGCCCCCGCTGCTGCAGATCGTCAACGCCAACGACGCCGAGGTGCTGGGAGCCGAGCTGGACGTGAAGGTGAAGCCCATCGAGGATCTGGTGGACGACCTCTTCGACGGGCTGGAGATCCAGGCGCGAGTGGGCTGGCTCCGAAGCCAGTTCCTGGACTTCACCCAGACCAAGATCCAGATCATCGACATGGTCACGCCCATACAGGAGACCGTCGACTTCAGCGGCAACCCGCTCATCAACTCGCCCGAGTGGAAGGTCAACCTGAGCGTGCAGTGGCCCCTGGACTTCGGTCGCTACGGCAGGGTGATCCCGCGCTACGACGGAACCTGGACCGACGACATCTACTTCGATCCCACGGCGGGGCGCGGCATCCCGAACTCCACGACGGGCCTCACGCTTCCCGAGTATGCGCTGGGCCAGCGCGCGTTCTGGCTCCACAACCTGCGGCTCGCCTACCAGACGCCCGACGGCCACGTCGAGCTCGCGGGCTGGGTGCGGAACCTCGAGAACACCATCTACAAGACCTACGCGTTCGACGCGTCGCGCTTCTCGTCGGTGATCGTGAACTTCGTCGGCCAGCCCCGCACCTACGGGATGAGCCTGTCCTTCAAGTACTGACGCAGGCGGGGTCGCCCGGGGTGCGGCCTACGGCACCTGGTAGCCCAGGGCGCGCAGCTGGTTGAGCTGGATCTCGTCGATCTCGAGGGATTCGGCCTCGGTCCAGCCGGGCTTGGAGTCCTGGAGGTAGCTGCGGGCGAGAGCGCCCAGACGCGCGGTGTCCTCCGGTCGATCCCCGGCGAGATCGACGAGCTCCTTCGGGTCGGTCGCCGCGTCGAAGAGCTGCTCGCGGGCGGTCTTGCCGTCCAGGGAAGGCGTGTACACGTAGCGGAGCTTTCCCTCCACCACGGCCACGGTGGGAGAGACGGTGGCGCCCCGCTTGCCCCAGTTGCGGTCCAGATGGGCCAGGGCGATGGGCTCCTCGTCCGGCGGCGGCTCGCCCCGGGCCGCCGCGAGGATCGCCGGGACGAGCGAATGGCCGTCCGTGCCGGCCATCGCCGGAAGCCCCATCAGGTCCAGCAGGGTCGGCCAGATGTCGACGTTGCGCGTGCGCTGCTCGAGCACCACGGGCGGATCGAGGCGGAAGGGCAGGCTCAGCAGGAACGGCACCTCGGTCGTCTCCTTGAAGACGAAGCGCGCGTGGCCCTCGAGCCCGCGCTCCCCGAAGGCCTCTCCGTGGTCCGAGGCGATCGCGATCACCGTCTTGTCGAGCAGCCCTTCCTCGCTCAGATAGACGAGCAGGTGGTCGATCACGGTGTTCAGCCGCAGGATGGCGTTGTCGTAGATGTCCGGGTAGGCGCTTCCGAAGACCGCGTGCTCGTCGTCGTAGACGTACTCGTGGATGTCCATCATGTGCAGGTAGAGCAGCCACCGCTCGTCCGGGTGGATGCGCAGGAACTCGATCGCATCCTCGACGGTGTCCGCGTCCGTCCCCATCTTGGAGATCGTGGGGTTCTCGCGCATGACCGTCGGTGGCACGGGCCGCGTTCCGGGACGCTCGTAGAACTCGAAGCCCTGGTCGAAGCCGAAGTAGGGAGAGACCCATCCGTTCCGGTAGAGGGCCGTGGTGCGGTAGCCGGCGGCCGCGAAGATCTCCGCGGGCAGGGTCGCGTCCTCGGACAGCACCTGCTCGAACCGCGTGATTCCGGTGCGTGCCGGGTACACGCCCGTCCACAGGGAGGCCATCGACGCCTTGGTCCACGAGGACTGGGAGAGCTGGTGGGCGAAGCGCACGCCCCGGGAGGCCAGCAGATCGAGCACGGGGCTCGTCTTGCGGTCGTAGCCCCAGCCGCTCAGGTGGTCGGCGCGCAGGGTGTCGATCAGGATGAACAGGACGTTGACGTCGGTGCGCCGGGCGAGCGCCTCGATGTCGTCGGCGTCTCCCACCTTGCGCGTGTCGTAGCTGCCGATGTGCACCTGCACGAATGTTGCGGCCCACAGCAGCAGGACGACGGCGGCAGCCAGGAGCCAGGGCCAGCGTTTGGTCAGGACGTGCGGCACGGCGGCAATACTAGAGCCCCTCTCACGCAGCCGCCCGGTCGCCCCGCGGCGTCTTCGTCCCGAGCGCTGCCGCGCGAGCCCGGGCTGGGGGGAACCAGGCTCCGGCATCCTGCCGGTTGCTAGCAGGATGCCGAAGAACCCTGCTAGCGCGTTGGGGGTCGGGGGCTATTCTCCGCCCCTCCCATGCACCAGACGACGCAGCGCGGCCTTCCGTTCCCGAACCCCTCGCGGAATCGCCGTTCCGGCCCTGCGGTTCGGGTGCTGCTCGTCTTCGCGGTGGCCGTCTCGACCCTGACGGCGTGCGGGCCGTCCGATCCGGTCGAGCACGTTCGCGAGCTGCAGCGGCAGGGCCGCTTCGAGGAATCCATCGAGCCGCTGCGCGAGCTGATCCGGGAGCAGCCCGACTCGGCGGAGCTCGCCTTCCTGTACGGCACCGCACTGATCCAGACCTCCCAGCACAGCCTGGCCCACTGGCCCCTGCGCCGCGCGATGGAGGACCCGAAGTGGCTCGTGCGCGCCGGTCTGCCCCTGGCGGCCAGCCTCACGGCCCTGGGCAACCACGAGGCCGCCATCGAGGTGCTCGATCAGGTGCTCGCCAAGGAGCCGGACAACGTCGAGGCCCTGCTCCTGCGCTCTCGGGCCCGGATCCAGACCCGGCAGGACTACGAGGGTGGCCTGGCCGACGCCGAGCGGGTGCGCGAGCTCGACCCCGAGAATCCCGGCTTCCTGGTTCCCCGTGCTGCCGCGCTGCTGGGACTGAAGCGCCTCGACGAGACCGCCGAGGCGCTCGCAGAGCTGGAAGAGCGCTTCCGCACGGAAGAGCTCGGCGCCGGTCAGATGGCGCACTTCTGTCTGACGCGAGCGACTTTCGCCAAGGAGAAGGGCGACCTCGAGCTCGCCACCGAGCGCTTCGAGAAGTGTCTCGAGGACATGCCGCGAGACGACTCGGTGGTGCGCGCCGTGGTCGAGTTCTACGAAGAGCAGGGGCGTCCGGATCGCTCGATGGAGATCCTGCGCGACACCCTGGCGGCCGCGCCCGAGGCCAACCTCTATCGCAACGCCCTCGCCGAGCGCCTCGAGCTGGAGGGGAAGGTGGACGAGGCCGAGCAGCTCCTGATCGAGGGGACCCAGCTGGAGGATCTGCCCCCCGCGCAGGCCGTGGTGGCCTGGACCGACCTCTCCCGCCACTACCAGCGCCAGGACGAGGCCGACAAGGCGGTCGCCGCCTTCGACCACGTGATCGAGCTGTCTCCCGATCCGCTGCCCGGCATGTTCTTCGAGTACGCCGAGGTGCTGCTCCTGGACGGTCGCTACGACCGCGCCCTCGAGGTCGCCGATCGCATCGAGGTGCCGCCCATGCGCGACTTCATCCGCGGCCGCGTCCTGCTCGAACGCAAGAAGCCCAAGGAGGCGCTGGCACGCTTCGAGGCGGGGCTCGCCTTGTGGCCGGACAACAGCGTCGCCCACTACCTGGCTGCCCGGGCGGCGGAGCAGATCGGCGACTTCGACCGCGCCATCGGTGAGTACCGCTATGCGATCCGGGTCGACCCGTCGGCGACCGACGCGCGGCTCCGCCTGGCGCAGATCCGGCTGGCCGAGGGCGATCTGCAGACGGCCCGGATCATCGCCGTCCAGGCGACCGGGAAGGCCGAGCCGGACTGGGAGGCGGAGCTGGCCGCCCTTCGTGGCGTGGTCGCCTCCGGCAACCTGCAGGTGGCGCTGGAGCTGCTTCCCCGCCTTTCGCGCGAGCCGAAGGTGGCGGGCCGTGCCCTGGCCGCGATCGGCCGCGGCGTCGGCCGTCGCGACGGCCCGGCGGCGGGGGCGGCCTTCATCGAGAAGGCGCGCGGACTGGATCTCACCAATCCGATCTTCGACGACGCCCTGGAGGCCCTGATCGAGCTGCAGCTCGAGGCAGGCGACGTCGGGGACGCCCGCGCCCGGGTGGACGCGGCCCTGGCTGCCCATCCGGAAGAGGCCGCCTTCCACGCGATCCGAGGAGAGCTGCTCGAGCGAAGCGGGGCGCCGGCCGCCGAGGTGCAGGCCGCCTACGCGCGCGCGGTCGCGCTGGCGACGGACGAGGCGCGAGCGCAGGCGGGGCTGGCGCGCCTGGCCGTTTCCCGGAACGACGCGGCCACCGCCGTGGACGCCTACCGGCGCGCCGCCGAGGCCGACGCCGCGGAGCCGTCCTACCGGAAGGAGGCCGCGCGTCTGCTCGCGTCGCTCGGTCGCACCGACGAGGCGCGCAGCGAGCTGGAGACGCTCCTGCGAGAGCACCCCACCGACGTCGAGGCGGCGCTGCAGCTCGGGGATCTGCTGCTGGAGAGCGCCCAGTCGGACGACTGGGAGGAGGCCCTGGCGCTGGGCAAGCGCGCGCGCCGCTTCCGCGGAGCGGGTCGAGCCGAGGCGCTGGTGGCAGCCGCGCAGGGGAAGCTGGGGCACACCTGAGCGCGGCGGCGTGTCTCGACCGGCGGCTCCGTCCTCGTGTCCGGCGGCGGCTTCCCGCGCGTGTCAGCCGGCCTTGCGGGCTCGTCGTGCGCTGTTGGCGAGTCGGTCGAGGATCTTCTGCTTGACGTCGGGGGCGACCGTGTCTCCTTCGAGCCACGCGCGCGCCGCGGTGGGGTCCATGGTGAGCCAGGCGATGCCGATCTTCACCTGGGCATAGAGCCGGCGCTCGGGCGATTCGAGCAGACGGGTGAGCTCGAGTGCCTTCTTCGGATCGTCGCGGGTCTCGGCCAGGGCGCGCAGCTCGAGGGCCGGCTGGCGCCAGGGCTCGGTCTCGGCGCCGTTCATCCAGGCGATGGCGGCGTCGCGGTCGTTCGTGAGCCAGCGCCGGTAGGCCTCGCTGACCGCGTCGTCTCGCTCGGGCCCGTCGGGCAGGCCGCGCAGCCATTCGAGGGTGGCCCGGGGATCGCTCTCGGCGAGACTGACGGCGACGCGGCGGTAGAGGCCGGATCCGTTGGGTCCGTCGACGTGCGCCTCGGCCCAGTCTCGGGCCGCCGCCGGGTCGACGAAGGCGAGCTCGCTGGCCACGCGCCGGTAGACCTGGAGCTTGAAGCGTTGGGCGAGGTCGTCGTCGAGGCTCTCGGCCCAGTCGCGGGTGGCCTCGATGCCTTCGCGGCGGAGCTTGAGGCCGACGAGCAGGGCGATGGCGCGCTGCCGTTCGCTGCCCGGCTGCATGCCGATCAGATGGTCGAGCAGTCCGTCGCCGCCGGCCTCGTACCAGCCCTTGACGATCTCGGCGAAGGCGGCGTCGCGCTCCTCGGGGAGCCGGATGGTGAGCAGGGTGGCGAGGGCGCGGTGGGGGTCGCGCCGGGCCATGCCGTGGACGATGTATCGCAGCACGCCGGCGCTCTTGTACTCGCGTCGCTGCTGGACCCAGCTCCAGGCGGCGCGGTCGTCGAATCGGGTCCACCAGTCGGCGAGCAGCATCCACTCGGCGTCGCCGAGGATCGGGTAGGCGTAGTCGAAGGCGTCGCGGACCTGGGGAACGGCCTCGGGGCCGAGGGTGCTGAGCAGGCTGGCGAGGGCGGCCACGCGCTCGAGGGAGTCGGGAATGCGCACGGCCTCGAGCACGGCGTGGGCCACGTCTCCCGTGGGGGGTGCGCCCTGACGGGCGAGGGCGTCGGATCGCTCCGGGGTCTTCGAGCAGCCCGCCGTGGCGCCGAGGGCGAGGGTGGCGAGGGCCAGGGCCAGCAGGAGACCCGCGCTCCGGGTGGCGAGGAGGGATCGGAGATGGGAAGGCATGGGCTCAGTCTATGCGGGCGCCCAGGCCCAGGCGAGACCGGCTGTGGGGGCTCCCGGGCACAATCCCGGGTCCGAACGGGAGGCTCCTTCGAACACCGCCTCGGAAATACCGCAGGGCGGTGACATCACGACGGGCGCGACCTTCACGACGACGGACCTCATCGGCACGGCGGGGAGCGTGACCGGCATGGGCACGTCGGACACCAACGTGAGCACGGGCTTCCCGTTCACGACGGGCCGCCAGAGCTGGGCTCCGGTCGTCGCGGCCGTGAACGGCATCTGCCAGGGCGGCGGCCTGCTGATCGCGATGCTCTCGGACGTGGCGGTGGCGAGCGAACGCGCGACGTTCCGCGCCCCCGAGGTGCTTCGCGGGATCTCCGACATGGGTTATGTGCCCTATCTGCCGCCCCAGGTCGGAATCGCGATGGCACGCGATCTGCTCTTCACGGGTTCGATTCGCTGCGCGGCGAAGAGACCCGGGAGGGCATGCGCGTCTTCGCGGAGAAGCGCTCGCCGCGCTGGGTGCCCGAGACGCTCCGGACCGGGCGTCTGTGAGCGCGTTTCGCCCGGGCTGATTCCGGCGATCTCGCACGATCCGCGAGGAGTGGCGGGGCCTGCGGCGGGCGGGAAGCGCCCTGTATGACGCATTGGGGCCAGCCGTCCGCCATCTCCTATCCTCAGGGCCCCGAGCCAGCTGGCAGACCACGCCAGGATCACCCAGGGAGGAGCCATGCCCGGCACAGTGCACTACGAGACGGCGGAGCGCGTTGCCACGATCACGCTCGACAATCCTGCAGTGCTCAACGCCTTCGACCACGGGATGTGCCTGGAGCTCAAGAGGATCTGGGCCGACGTGGAGGCGAATCCAGACGTCTCCTGCGCGATTCTCACGGGCGCCGGCGAGAAGGCCTTCTGTACCGGCTGGGACGTGACTTCGACCGCGACGGGAGAGAGCCAGAAGCTCGTGACCGGAGATCGCCGGTCGGCGCCGTACGGCCACATCACGGCGCTTCAGAACCGATGCTGGAAGCCCGTCATCACGGCCGTCAACGGCATCTGCAACGCCGGAGGGCTGCACTTCATTGCCGACACGGAGCTGGTGATCGCCTCCGAGCATGCGACGTTTCTCGACACGCACGTCGCGGTGGGCCTCGCTTCGGCCCTGGAGCCAGCGGGACTCGCGCGGAGGATTCCGCTCGAGCGCGTCTTCCGGCTCGCGCTACTCGGAAAGCACGGGCGGTTGAGCGCCCACCAGGCGCTCGAGCTCGGCCTGGTCGGCGAGGTCGTTCCGGCGGCCAAGCTGATGACCGCAGCGCGAGAGGTCGCCGCCGTCATGGCCCAGTACTCCCCCACGGCGTTGGCGCGCACGAAGCGCGCGATCTGGGAGAGTCTGGACCGCGGCCTGAACGAGGGCCTCGACGCGGCACACGGACAGGTCGAGCGGCACCTGGGGCACCCGGATCCCATGGAAGGATCGAAGGCGTTCCTGGAGAAGCGCGCGCCGAAATGGGCTCCCTATGGCGGAACCGACTAGTGGCGGCCTTTCAGGAGTCCTCTGAGCGTCGCTTGATGTCCGTGAGTGTCTTGGCGCCATGCGCAGCCAGGAGCTCGGCCGCAAGGCCGAAGTCCAGACTCAGGTTGAGCTGGTTCACGAGCATCTTGTTGACCGCGAGCTTCGTCCAACGAACTCCCGCGAGCGGTCGCGATGCGATCTCGCGTGCACAGACCAGGGTCTGCTCGATCAGCTCGGATTCGGCGAACACCCGATTGACGAGACCGATCCGCTCCGCCTCGCGCGCGTCGATCGCGATCCCGCGCATCAGATATTCCTTCGCGATGTTCGGGCCGACCAGAAGAGGCCAGATCACCTGGCCGCCGTCACCCGCCGGCAGGCCCCACTGGGTGTGCACGTCGCCGATGCTCGCGGTGTCGGCCATGTAGACGATGTCGCACAGGAGCGCGATCGATGCGCCCAGACCGCGGGCGGCGCCGTTCACCGCCGCCAGGATCGGCGCTTCGCAACGAGCGATCGACCACGGGAGATCGCGATTGCGCAGCGTCGCGAGGGTGCTCGGGATTCCTCCGTAATCCTTCGTGTCTCCGCCGGCGCAGAACACGTCGCCTGCGCCGGTGAGCACGATCACCCGCGCGTCCGGGTGATGGGAGAGCTCGTGGAAGACGATCTCCAGCCCGCGATGCATCGCCGCGTTGATCGCGTTCTTGCGCTCGGGACGGTCCATCGTCACGAGCGCGATTCCGTCCGTGATCTCGATCTTGACGTGGTGCTCGCGGTGGATGTCCGAAAAGTCGATTGCCATCAGTTCGACCTTCTCCGTGGATCGATTCCGTGCAGCACGCCTCGCCGATCGAGAGATGCTCGATCCGGGAAACAGCGGCGATGCTCTGCCAGGATGGTCGGGCCATCCGAGTTCTGGCCGTTGGGTCTTCGGCTGATTCTACGCGTCGACGACGGGCGCACAAGGCTTCGCTTCGACGGCGGTACCGGCCGGCACATGCCAGAAGAGGAGTGGGAGCATGACCGAGATCGACTACGACCCGTAGACCTACAGCTCCGCCCGAGGCTCGGTGCTCGAGCTGATCCGCGGGGGCCTCGACTTCATCGCAGACCTCGGCTCGCAGATGCCGATGCGCGTGATCGGGATGCTGCTCGGGATTCCCGAGGAGGATCAGGAGGAGCTGCGCGATCGCATCGATGCCGGGAGGAGCCTCGAAGAAGGAGAGACCGGTGGCCTGGCCGACTCCTACTCGTCGAGGGGTCGCCCGACTTCCTCACGGGCGGCCGCTTCCCGGAGTACATCGAGTGGCGGGGCCAATCGAGACGAGAGGCAGTTCTCGGACCCGGACCGCCTGACGTGCAGCGCCAGAAGGTCCGCCACCTGAGCTTCGGCTATGGCGTCCACTTCTGCCTCGGAGCCAGCCTCGCTCGTCTCGAAGCCTGTGTCGCGCTCGAAGAGGTGCTGTCCCGCTGGTCCGACTGGGAGATCGATCACGACCAGGCCGTGATGGCCCATACATCCACGGTGCGGGGCTGGAAGAGCCTGCCGGCGCGGGTGTAGCCGAGAGCCCCTCCCGCCCGCTCGAAGGAGGTCTCGCCCGTGAGCGCGAGCACCTAGAGCGCGAGCATGCCTCCGTCGACCACCACCGTCGTGCCCGTCACGAAGGCGGCGGCGTCGCTGGCGAGGAACACGGCAACCCCCTTCACGTCGTCTTCGCCGCCGATCCGGCGTTGCGGGATGCGGTCGAGAATGTGGGCTCGGCGGGCCGGATCCGCGTCGACCGCCCGCATCATGTCGGTCTGGAAGGCGCCCGGCGAGATGGCATTCACGCGGATGCCATGTGGGGCGAGCTTCACCGCCATGTCCTTCACGAGGCTGCGGACCGCTCCCTTGCTCGCGTGGTAGGCGATGATGCTCTGGTGCTCCTCCTTGTCGCCCTGGTAGGCGTCGTCGGAGGTCACGTGGATGATGGAGCCGCCGCCTCTCTCTGCCATGTGGCGCGCCACGCGCTGGGAGAGCTGCCACAGCCCTCGCACGTTCACCGCGAAGGTCTTGTCCCAGCCCGATAGGGGATAGTCGAGCGTGGGCGCCGCCCAGGCCACGGCGGCGTTGTTGATCAGGATGTGGAGGCGGCCGGTCTCCGCGAACACCCGGTCGGCCAGCGCGTCGATCGACGCCTCGTCGGAGAGGTCCGCCTCCAGGGCCCAGGCGCGGCGCCCGAGCTGCTCGATCTCGCGGGCCACGGCCTCGACGTTCTCGCGCTTCCGCGAGGCGACCGCGACGTCCGCACCGGCCTCCGCCAGCCCGAGTGCGATGAAGCGGCCGAGGCCGCGACCGCCGCCGGTCACGAGCGCGGTGCGGCCGTCGAGATCGAAGAGCTGCTGAACGCGCAACGCCGACGCCCCCCTCGGGGCCCGCGGGCCGGCACCCGCCCTCCGGGTTGCCGCGGGTGGCGATGGGGTAGCTCGAAAACTCCGCGCACGCCGCCCGTCGGCGGGACCTCGACGGCGCACCCTGAGCGTCCGCGGCGGAGCCTTCCGTCGCAGCGGCGCGTCGGAGCGCAATCGCGATCGGCGCTCGCGGGCTACCGCCCGAGGACGTCTCGTCCGCCGATCTCGTGAACGATCCTCATCTGCCGGCGCGCGATGCGCCAGCCTGCCGGCGCGCGCGCCAGCTGGTCGCGGTATTCGCCGAGGAGCTCGTAGCTCCGGCCGGCGGCGGGGCGCGTAGAATCCACATACCATGAGGCTGGATCCCACACAGAGGAAGCATCCGTGGCCGACTTCAGCCAGCCCGAGGGGCGCCTGTTCATCGACGGCGAGTTCCGCGACGCGCGCTCGGGCGCCGTCTACGACAATGTCAATCCTGCCACCGAGGAGGTGATCGGGCAGGTTGCAGACGCGGCGGCCGCCGACATGGACGCGGCCATCGCCGCCGCCCGTCGCGCCTTCGACGAGACCGGCTGGGCGACCGATCGCGCCCTGCGCAAGCGCTGCCTGGTGCAGCTGCAGGAAGGGCTCGAGAAGGAGAAGGAGAGCCTGCGCCAGCACACGGTGGCCGAGGTGGGGTCACCGCTCATGCTGACCTACGCCGTGCAGGGCGACTCGGTGATCAGGGACCTGAGCTGGGTGACGGACCTCATCGATCGCTTCGAGTGGGAGCGCGATCTCCCCGTGCACGAGTTCTTCGGCATGAAGAGCCGCCGCGTGGTCTGGAAGGAGCCGGTGGGCGTCGTCGCCGCGGTCACGCCCTGGAACTTCCCGCTCCAGGTGAACCTGGCGAAGGTGGGCCCGGCTCTGGCGGCCGGCAACTCCGTCGTGCTGAAGCCTGCGCCGGACACGCCCTGGAACGCGGCCTTCATCGCGAAGGTCGTGGCCGAGTACACGGACATCCCGCCCGGCATCTTCAACGTGATCTCCTCGGCGGACCCGGCGGCGGTGGGCGAGGTGCTGACCGGGGACCCGCGCGTCGACCTCGTCACCTTCACCGGCTCGACGGCCGTGGGGCGGCGCATCATGGCGGCCGCCTCGGAGACCGTGAAGAAGGTCTTCCTCGAGCTCGGCGGCAAGTCGGCCAACATCATCCTCGACGACGCCGATTTCGACTCGGCGCTCGCGAGCGCCGGGATGGTGTGCATCCACGGCGGTCAGGGCTGCGCGATCTCGACGCGCCTCCTGCTGCCGCGCTCGCGCTACGACGAGGGCCTGGAACGGGTGAAGGCCTCCTTCGAGGGCGTGAAGTACGGCGACCCGATGGACATCCAGAACACCCAGGGCCCGCAGATCAACGCCCGCCAACGAGAGCGGGTGCTGGGCTACATCGAGAAGGGCATCTCCGAGGGCGCGCGCCTGGTGACCGGCGGCAAGCGGCCGGCGCACCTGCCGAAGGGCTACTACGTGGAGCCCACCCTCTTCGCCGACGTGGACAACTCGATGACGATCGCCCGGGAGGAGATCTTCGGCCCCGTGCTGGCGGTGATCCCCTTCGACGACGACGACGACGCCGTGCGCATCGCCAACGACTCGATCTACGGCCTTTCGGGGGGCATCATGTCGGGCTCGGAAGAGCGGGCGCTCGCGCTGGCGCGTCGCATCCGCACGGGCACGCTGTCGGTCAACGGCGGCGGCTGGTTCGGGCCCGACGCGCCGTTCGGGGGCTACAAGCAGAGCGGCATCGGGCGCGAGATGGGGATCGAGGGCTTCGCCGAGTACCTGGAAACGAAGAGCATCGGTCTCCCGGCATAGGCCCGGCGCGGGTTCCCACGGCGCCGGAGAGCGCGTCGGAATTCCAGGAGAGTCTTGCGGAGGAGCATGGATCTCGCGGGCAGGACGGCGATCGTGACGGGCGCGGGCGGGGGGATCGGCCGCGCGACCGCCCTCGCGCTCGCGCGGCTCGGCGCGGCGGTCGTGGTCAACGACATCGGTCGCGACGCCGAGGGCGCAGCGACCGCCGAGCGGGTGGTCGACGAGATCCGCGCGGCCGGTGGCCGCGCGGCCGCGAACACCGATTCCGTGACCGACTGGGACGGCGCTGCCCGCATGGTCGAGCTCGGCCAGCGCGAGTTCGGCAGCCTCGACGTCCTCGTCAACAACGCGGGCATCGGGTTCTCGGGCTCGGCCTGGGAGATCGACGCAGCGACCTTCGACCGTGTGGTCTCGACGCACGTGCAGGGCTCGTTCTACTGCGCGCGCCATGCGCTGGTGCCGATGCGCGAGCAGGGCTGGGGACGGATCGTCAACCTCGTGTCGCGCGCCGGCATCACCGGCATGCCCGGCACGCTCCCCTATGCGGTGGGTAAGGGCGGCGTGTTCGGGCTGACCAACGGGCTCTCGCGCGACGTCGACGGCAGCGGGATCACCGTCAATGGAGTCAACCCCTCTTCGACCGGGACCCCGATGGTGACCGCGGCGCTCGACCGCCTCGGGGCGATGGGCGAGGGGGGCCGCAAGCGAGCCGAGAGCCTGCGCGCGCAGATGCAGAGCCCCGAGCAGGTGGCCGTCGTGATCGCGAGCCTGTGCCTGCCCGGGGCGGCGCACATCAACGGGCAGATCTTTCTCGTCGAGCACAACCGGATCGGGCTGTTCCAGCCGCTGACGATCACGCAAGACGTCGAGCGCGCCGACCCCTGGACGCCCGACGCGCTGTGCGAGGCGCTCGGCAAGCTCGAGCTGCACGGCCTGGCCGACGCCTACAGCTGAGGGGGACGCAGCGACTCCGAGTGCGGAGCGTGGCGAAGCGTTTCGAAGGGCGGCCCTCCGAGATCGGGCTACGGGGCGGAGGTGCTGGTGCTACGTTCCGAGCCCATGCAGGGCGCTCTCGACGATCCCGACGGAAGCCCCGGTGCCCGGGTGCCGCGCACCCTTGCCGCGGTGCCTCGCGCGACCGCATGAGCCGGGATCGCACGTTCTGGCAGCTCGTCGAGGAGCGGGCGGAGGCGACGCCCGACGCGCTCTGCGTGGTCGACGAGCGCGACCGCCGTCTCGACTTCGCCGGCTACCGCGATGCGGCGCTGCGCGTGGCCGCCGCGCTCCACGCGCGTGGCGTCGGGCCCGGGACGCCCGTCTCCTGGATGCTGCCGAGCACGCTGGAGGCGATGCTGCTGTGCGCGGCGCTGGCGCGCCTGGGCGCCGTGCAGAACCCGATCCTACCGATCTATCGAGAGCGCGAGACCGGGTTCATCCTCGACCAGACCGGGGCGCGCCTGGTCTGCGTGCCTCCGGTCTTCCGGGGCTTCGACTACGCGGGGATGGCTCGCTCGCTGGCCGACGAGCGCGAAGGGCTCGAGGTACTCGTGGTGGACGGCGCACTGCCCGCGGCCGAACCGGTGGGTCTCCCCCCGGCGCCGGAGCCCGCCGGTGTGGACGCGGCCCCGGTCCGCTGGATCCTCTACACCTCCGGCACCACCTCGGACCCCAAGGGCGCCCAGCACACCGACGCGGGTCTGATCGCGGCCTTCCGGGGAATGGCGGACGTCCTGGACCTCGGGCCCGACGACCGACACGGGATGGTCTTCCCGATCACGCACGTGGGCGGGGTCGGCTGGCTGATCGCGGGCCTGCTCGAAGGCTTCGCCCACATCGCGGTGGCGGTCTTCGATCCCGAGAAGGCGATCCCGATGCTGGCGCGCCACGGGGTGACCCAGGCGGGTGCCGGCACGGCGTTCCACCAGGCCTATCTGGCCGCTCAGCGCGCCGCGCCCGACGAGCCGCTCTTCCCGCGCATCCGGGCCTTTCCGGGCGGCGGCGCCCCGAAGCCGCCCCAGCTCCACTACGACCTGAAGCGGGAGCTCGGCGGCGCGGGCATCGTCTCGGGCTACGGGCTCACCGAGTGCCCGGTGCTCGCCATGAACCGCGTGGGAGATCCGGACGAGAAGCTGGCCCAGACCGAGGGGCGGGCCAACCCGAGCGAGACGGAGATCCGCGTCGTGCGAGGCGACGGGACGCTGGCCGGACCGGGCGAGGAGGGCGAGCTGCGCGTGCGCGCCCCCCAGCTCTGCCGCGGCTATCTCGACGCCTCGCTCGACGCGGAGGCCTTCGACGGCGACCGCTTCTTCCGCACCGGAGACCTCGGACGTCTCGACGCCGAGGGCTACGTCACCATCACCGGTCGGCTGAAGGACGTGATCATCCGCAAGGGCGAGAACATCAGCGCCCGGGAAGTCGAGGATCTCCTCTACATGCACCCGAAGGTCGCCGACGTGGCGGTGATCGGCCTTCCCGACCCCGCGCTGGGAGAGCGCTGCTGCGCGGTGGTGGCCTGCCGAGGCGAGCCGCTGGGCTTCGGGGAGATGGTCGAGTTCCTGAAGGAGCAGCGTCTTGCCCGCCAGAAGCTTCCGGAGCAGCTGGAGCTCGTCGACCAGGTACCCCGAAACACCGCCGGCAAGATCGAGAAGAGCGTGCTGCGCGAGCGGTTCGCGACGAGCTGACGATCGCGGATCGCCCGGAAGCGCGGGCGGTCCGGCCGGGGAGCGGCCGCGGTCCACGAACCCGCCCGGCCCGGCGAAGGGGCGCGCTTTCGAGCAGGGTGGCCCAGGGGCCTCGCAGCGCTATGCAGCGAGCCGCGAACCCCGTTGCTTCGTCGCGGGCTTCCCGATTCTCGTGCTCATCGGATGAAGCCGTACAGTCTTCCCGCGTTCTCGCAGAAGATCTTCCGCCTCTTGCCTGCGTCGATGCCCTGCGCCATCGAGTTGATCAGATACCGCGAGTGGGGCCAGTCCGTGATGTGGTGCGGGAAGTCGCTGCACCACATCATCGTCTGGACGCCGACCGCGTCGCAGTTCTGCACGCCGAACTGGTCGTTCACCACGCCGACCTTGCAGTTGCGCTCGTAGTACTCGCTGGGAAGCATCGAGAGGTTGACCTCGCACCAGAAGCGATTGCGCCGGTACCGGTCGTCGATCTCCTGCTTGAAGAACGGGACCCAGCCCGAACCGACTTCACCGCCCACGACGACGAGGCCGGGAAAGCGCTCGAACACCTCGTTGAAGATGAGCTCGGCGAAGAGCGTGGGCATGCGGCTCATCGTGGTGGCGAACATCACGAGCTGCGGAGCACCGCCCTTCTTGGCGGCCACACGCTTGGTCTGGTGCGTGGGCGGGGTGAGTCCGATGTGCACGTGGATGGGCATCGAGAGCTCTTCCGCCTTTGCCCAGAACTTGTCGTCGTCCCGGGAGAGGAGGGCCTCGCCGCTGGGCCAGGTGCCGAGGCCGACGCCCACTGCACCGCCGGCCTTGGCGCGCTCGAGCTCCGCCACCGCTTCGTCGACGCCGGTGGCCGGCATCTGCCAGATCGCGCCGAGGCGCTCGGGGCGGTGGCCGCACCACTCGCTGATGAAGTCGTTGTAGGCCTGCATTCCGGCGAGCGAGAAGCCCGGGTCGTCGAGCTTCTTCTGGATGAAGTAGATCATCGTGCGCTGAGGCGGGAAGAAGACCGCGGCGTCGACGCCGTCCTGGTCCATGAGCTCGAGCCGGCCCTTCCAGTCGATGATGCCGGGATGCATGTCCTCGTAGCGCACGCCGGTCCACTTCAGCGTGCGCGGCGTCTGGTTCATTGCCGCCACCAGGCCGAGTGACTCGATGGCCCCGCCGAGGTTCCAGGCGTCGCCGTCATCTTCGTCCTTCACCAGCTTCGGTGCCTTGCTCCGATACTCCTTGCGCAGGTAGCGGTCCCACAAGTCGGGGGGCTCGATCACGTGCTGGTCGCAGTCGATGAGCCGGTAGTCGATGGAGGAGCGTTCCATTGGGTGCCCTTTCCTTCCTCTCGTTCTGCGAGAGCGTTCCTCTTGGTCTTTGGTCTTCGGTCTTCGAGAGCACGGGTTGCGCCGATCAGGAGCTGACCGTCGACCCCCGAGGATACCAGGTCTGTCGGGGCCGGCACTCGTCCCCCGGCTCGTTCCGTCGAGACCAGCTTCCTCTCCGCCCCGCAGATCGAACGGCGCGAAGGGCGTTTGCTACCCGCGTCGGTCGCGGTCAGAATCGCCTTCGCACTGCCTTCGTGGGGGCGCGCCATGACGGATCTGATCAAGGACAAGACGGCGATCGTGGGAATCGGCCAGACCCGGTTCGCAAAGGGCATCGAGGACAGCGAGCTATCCCTCGCCTGTCAGGCGATCGCGGCGGCGATCGACGACGCGGGTGTGCGGCCCTCCGAGGTCGACGGCCTGACGATCTTCTCGATGGAGAGCGGCCGCGAGGTCGACGTCGCACGCAGCGTGGGCCTCGGAGACATCACCTACTTCGGCGAGGTCGGCTACGGCGGCGGTGCGGGCTGCGGCGCCGTGGGCCACGCGGCCATGGCGGTTGCGACCGGCCAGTGTCGGGTCGCCGTGGTGTGGCGCGCGCGCAAGCGCGCCGCCAAGGGCAGTCGGCCCTGGGCGCAGGCCGCGCAGCGCATGGGTGGGCCATACCAGTGGACCCGACCGTTCGGCCTGCTGCGCCCGGTCGACGAGATCGCCCTGCTCGCGCGCCGCTACATGCACGAGTACGGAGCCACGCGCGATCACCTGGCGAACGTCGCGCTCGCTTTCCGCAAGCATGCCAACCGCAACCCCAACGCGACCATGCACGAGCGCAAGCTGACGCGCGAGGAGTACATGGCGGCGCGCTGGATCTCCGAGCCGCTGTGCCTGTTCGACAATTGTCTGGAGACCGACGGAGCACTGGCCTGCGTCATCGTCGGGGCCGAGCGAGCGCGCGACCTGCGCCGCGACCCGGTCTACATCCACGCGTTCGCGCAGGGACTGAGCCGCCAGCACCAGACGATGACGAACTACTTCTGCGACGAGCCGCTCCGGGGCCCGGCCTGGGCGGCGGCGCGACGGCTGTGGGCCAACAGCGACCTCGAGCCCGCCGACATCGCCGTGGCACAGATCTACGACGCCTTCAGCCCGTTGATCCCGCTCTCGCTGGAGGGCTACGGGTTCTGCAAGCGCGGCGAGGGTGCGGCGTTCACCGAGGGAGGGGCGCTCGAGTGGCCCGACGGGCGGCTGCCGACCAACACGTCGGGCGGCGGCCTGTCCGAGGCGTACGTGCACGGCTTCAACCTGGTGCTGGAGGGCGTACGCCAGATGCGCGGGACCTCGACGTCGCAGGTGAAGGACGCGGCGAGCTGCCTGGTGACCAGCGGTGAGGGCGTCCCGACCAGCGCCCTGCTGCTCCGGAGGTAGAGATGGAACAGAGCTGGATCCTCCCCGACACCGAAGACGAGGATGCCAGGCCCTTCTGGGAGGGGACCGCGCGCGGCGAGCTGCTGGTCCAGAAGTGCTCGGCCTGCGGCCACATGCGCATTCCACCGCGACCCATGTGCCCGGAGTGCCAGTCGCTCTCGAGCACCTGGGTACCGCTCTCGGGCAGAGGGCGCGTCTGGTCGTTCGTGGTGGTGCATCCGCCGCTCCTGCCGTCCTACGCGGCGCTTGCACCGTACAACGTGCTCGCCGTCGAGCTCGACGAGAGTCCGTCGCTACGCCTGGTCGGAAACCTGGTCGAGTCGGCGGACGGACCGATCAACGAGATCGACGCGCACGCGATCGAGATCGGCGAGCCCGTCCGCGTGGTGTTCGCCAGGGTCGAAGACGTGCACCTGCCGCGCTGGGTGCGAGCGTGAGAGTCGGTTCTCCAACGTCTCGGCGAAGGCGTCTGCTACAGCCGAAGGCCACCGGAGCATCGCGAGCCGGAACGAGTCGCCGAATTGCTCTTGCCTTCTCTCCGCGTCGACTGGACGCCGCCCGAAGGGTGCCAGCGACGAGATCGCACCGGCACGGAGGCGCCGTAGCCCCATGAAGTTCTCGGTCACCTATCCGCTGATCGCCCATCCCTGCCATCCCGACTTCCTCGAGAAGGCGAGTCTGGTCCGCTTTGCCCGAGCCGCCGAAGCGGCGGGATTCGACGCTCTCGGCTTCACCGACCACCCGGCGCCCTCCCAGAAGTGGCTCGAAGGAGGCGGGCACGACGCCCTCGACCCCTTTGCCGCGCTCGCTTTCTGCGCGGCCGTCACCGATCGCATCCGGCTGATGCCGAACATCATCGTGCTCCCCTACCGCAACCCCTTCGTGCTCGCGAAGGCCATCGCCACGGTGGACGTGCTGTCGGGGGGCCGCTTCCTTCTCGGCGCCGCGGCGGGCTACCTGCGATCCGAGTACTCGGCCCTCGGCGTCGACTTCGGCGAGCGAAACGAGCTCTTCGACGAGGCGATCGAGGCCCTCCAGGGCATCTGGTCGACGGACGACTTCCGCTACGAGGGGCGTCACTTCTTCGCCCAGGGCCAGACCGCAAACCCCAAGCCCGTGCAGAAGCCCCACCCGCCGATCTGGATCGGGGGCAACAGCCGGCTCGCGCGGCGGCGGGTCGCCCGCTACGCCCAGGGCTGGATGCCCTTCCCTGCGCCGGCGGCATTGTCCCGCACGACGAAGACGCCGGCTCTCGAGAGTCGCGAAGACCTCGCGCGCTACCTCGACGAGCTGTGGGCGCTCCTCGAAGAGGCGGGACGAGACCGGACGGAGATCGACATCCACTACCCGCACGATCGGGGAGGCGCGCCCGGCAGCGATGACTTCCACCCCGACGCCTGCCAGGAGGGGCTGCGCGAGCTCGCCGAGCTCGGCGTGACCTGGTGTGGAACGGCCGTCCCCGGGGACGGAATCGACCGGGCCGTCGAGGCGCTGGAGCAGTTCGGTGCGACGGTGATCCAGCCGCTGCGCGGGTAGGGGGAGCTCGCGCCTCGAGGTGGAAGGTCTGGAGAGGGGTCCGGCGACCTTGCCGGTGAGGTCGAAGAGCTGCTCCGGTGTCTTCATCGGAGCTCGGCGAAGGGTCGCGCCAGGACCGTCGCCGGGTGCCCCGACACCAGGGCGTCACCGAGGCCACCGGCGTTCCACAGGACGGCGCGCCTCGTTCCGTTCGTCCGGAGCTGGATTCTTCATCGCCTATATTCCGACTCCCGGGAGGTGCCACACATGGCGTGGGATTTCGAGACCGAGCCCGAGTACCAGGCGAAGCTCGACTGGGCCGACGAGTTCGTGCGGCAGGAGGTCGAGCCGCTCGAGATGCTCTGGGGCGGGCTGGAGTTCACTCCGCCCGACGATCGGCTGCGTGAGATCATCGATCCGCTCAAGGAGGAGGTGCGCCGCCAGAAGCTGTGGGCCACACATCTCGTGCCCGAGCTCGGGGGTGAGGGCCACGGCCAGCTGAAGCTGTCGCTGCTCAACGAGATCCTCGGGCGCTCGTCCTGGGCTCCCATCATCTTCGGCTGCCAGGCGCCCGACACGGGCAACGCCGAGATCATCGCCCACTACGGGACGCCGGAGCAGAAGCAGCGCTACCTGCGTCCGTTGCTCGATGGGGAGATGTTCTCCTGCTACTCGATGACGGAGCCGCACGGCGGCTCGGACCCGACGATGTTCAAGACTCGCGCCACCCGGGAGGGCGACGAGTGGGTCATCAACGGATGGAAGTACTTCTCCTCGAACGCGCCCACGGCGTCCTTCCTGATCGTCATGGCAGTCACCGACCCCGACGCGAGCGCCTACGAGGGGATGTCGATGTTCCTGGTGCCGACCGACACGCCGGGCATTCACATCGTGCGGAACGTCGGGCTGGGCGGCGAGCCCCTGGGAGAGGGCTCGCACGCCCTCATCCACTACGAAGACGTTCGGGTTCCGGCCGCAGCGCTCCTCGGCGGTGAGGGACAGGCCTTCGCCATCGCGCAGACCCGGCTCGGCGGCGGACGGATCCACCACGCCATGCGGACCATCGGCATGGCGAAGAAGGCCCTCGACATGATGTGCGAGCGTGCTCTGAGTCGGCAGACCCAGGGCGAGCGCCTCGCCGACAAGCAGTTCGTGCAGGGCTACATCGCCGACTCCTACGCCCAGCTGATGCAGTTCCGGCTCTTCGTGCTGTACACCGCGTGGTCGATCGACAAGCACGACGACTACCGCAAGGTGCGCAAGGACATCGCCGCGGTGAAGGTGATCATGCCCGGCGTCCTGCACGACATTGCGTGGCGGGCGATCCAGGTGCACGGTGCCCTGGGCGTGAGCAACGAGATGCCGCTCCACGGGATGCTCCTCGGTGCCAGCATCATGGGGCTCGCGGACGGCCCGACGGAGGTTCACAAGATCACCGTCGCCCGCCAGGTCCTGCGCGGCTACGAGCCGAGCGACGACCTCTGGCCCACGGAGCACCTACCCAGGCGATTGGCTGCCGCGCGAGCGAAGTTCGCCGAGTACCTCGAACACGAAGTCGGGAACCTGTGATCGACGTCGAACGCCTCGTCGCCTGGATGGACGCCCGTGGCCTGCCCGGCGGCGGCGAGCCTCTGGAGCACCGCTTCATTTCCGGTGGCACCCAGAACGAGATCTACGAGATCCGTCGTGGCGGGCTTCACGCCGCGCTTCGCATCCCGCCGGAGGGCGCGCCGGCCGCGCGCGACGCCGGCATCCTCCGCGAGTGGCGCATCACCCTGGCGCTCGAGGGGACGGACGTGCCGCACACGCCCGCCATCGCCGCGTGCGAAGACGACGGCGTGCTCGGCCGACCCTTCTACCTCATGGGCTTCGTCGACGGTTGGTCCCCGATGAACACCGACGGCTGGCCGGCGCCCTTCGACGGCGACCTCGACGCCCGGCGAGGACTCGCCTTCGAGCTGGTCGAGGGGATCGCGTTGCTGTCGAAGGTCGACTGGCGGGCCAAGGGGCTGCACGACCTCGGCCGGCCCGAAGGATTCCACGAGCGTCAGGTGGACCGCTGGACGGCGTTCCTCCAGCGGATCCAGCGGCGCGAGCTCCCGGGCTTCGACGTCGCCGCCGCGTGGCTTCGGGCGCACCGGCCGATCGACTACATCCCCGGCCTGATGCACGGCGACTACCAGTTCGCCAACGTCATGTACCACCATGGAGCCCCCGCCCGGTTGGCGGCCATCGTCGACTGGGAGATGGGCACGGTGGGTGACCCGAAGCTCGACCTG
This sequence comes from uncultured delta proteobacterium, assembly GCA_963822965.1. GTDB lineage: Bacteria > Myxococcota_A > UBA9160 > UBA9160 > UBA4427 > JAJDAN01. Next base: position 203,075 of record CAWGJT010000009.1, on the reverse strand, counting down.
GGCTGGGTCGCGCACTCGTGGCCCGAACACGCCGGCGAGGGGGAGGACGGTTTCAGCTACGTCGACATGCACGGCATGCCGTCCCGATGGGAGATCCTCGCGCACTACTCGAAGGTGTCCGGCCGCCAGGTGGATGACATCGATTACTACATCATCCTCGCCAAGTGGAAGCTCGCGGTGGTGCTCGAGCAGGGCTTCCAACGCGCCGGCGACGACGAGAAGCTCCAGGCCTTCGGCCCGGTGGTCCTCGACCTCATGCAGGCCGCCGCCGAGCTGGCTGAGAGCTCGGACTACGGCAGGTGAGCGACGAGCTGGTGAGATCCGGGTCGCCGCGGCGCTGGAGCCGTCCGGGAGGTGCTCTATTCTCTCCGGTGTCTGGCTGCGCCCCAGGGTGCTCGGCCGTGCCGGGAGGTGATCTCGTGAGCGAGAGCTGGCGCGACAATCGGTACTCCTTCACGCCCTATCCGCGCGGCTGGTTCCGGGCGGTCTTCTCGTCCGAGCTGGATCCGGGCGAGGTGAAGGTGCTGAAGATCCTGGGCCGAGAGCTGGTCGCCTTCCGAACCGAATCGGGCGAGGCCGCCATCACCGATCCCCACTGCCCGCATCTGGGCGCCCATCTGGGCTGCGGCGGCAAGGTGGCCGGCGAATCCATTCGTTGCCCCTTCCACCACTGGGAGTTCGGCGCCGACGGCGTGTGCACGAAGGTTCCGTATGCCAAGCGCATCCCGCCGAAGGCGAAGCTCCACTGCTGGCCGGTGGCCGAGCGCAACGGGATGGTGATGATCTACCACGATGCCGCGGGAGGCGCGCCGGACTTCGAAGTTCCCGAGCTTCCCGAGCTGGCCGACGCCGACTGGCTTCCCGTGGACGTCAAGCAGTGGGTGGTGCGCGGCAACTGGCTCGACATGAACGAGAACTGCGTGGACGGCGCGCACTTCCGCTACATCCACGGCACCGACGCCATCCCATTCACCGAGGCGGAGATCCAGGGACACATCCACGTCGCCACCTCGGCCTTCAAGATGGAGGCGCCCGGTGGGCCCGTGGACGCGAGCCTGGTGACCCGGGACTACGGGCCGGGCCTCCAGACCGTGCACATCAACGGGCTCATCCCCACGCTGATGGTCAACACGGCCACGCCGATCGACGACGAATACACCGACGTGCGCTTCGCCTACACGGTCAAGACGGACGGGGAGAGCCGCAAGTCGCACCTGGCGGATGCGATCATCAAGGACCTGAAGCAGCAGTTCGAGCACGACCTGCCCATCTGGGAGAACAAGCGGTGTTGGGACAGGCCGGTTCTCTGCGACGGCGACGGACCCATCGCCACCTACCGCAGGTGGTATTCGCAGTTCATCTGAGCTCCCGCGCGTGTCAGCCGGCCTTGCGGGCTCGTCGTGCGCTGTTGGCGAGTCGGTCGAGGATCTTCTGCTTGACGTCGGGGGCGACCGTGTCTCCTTCGAGCCACGCGCGCGCCGCGGTGGGGTCCATGGTGAGCCAGGCGATGCCGATCTTCACCTGGGCATAGAGCCGGCGCTCGGGCGATTCGAGCAGACGGGTGAGCTCGAGTGCCTTCTTCGGATCGTCGCGGGTCTCGGCCAGGGCGCGCAGCTCGAGGGCCGGCTGGCGCCAGGGCTCGGTCTCGGCGCCGTTCATCCAGGCGATGGCGGCGTCGCGGTCGTTCGTGAGCCAGCGCCGGTAGGCCTCGCTGACCGCGTCGTCTCGCTCGGGCCCGTCGGGCAGGCCGCGCAGCCATTCGAGGGTGGCCCGGGGATCGCTCTCGGCGAGACTGACGGCGACGCGGCGGTAGAGGCCGGATCCGTTGGGTCCGTCGACGTGCGCCTCGGCCCAGTCTCGGGCCGCCGCCGGGTCGACGAAGGCGAGCTCGCTGGCCACGCGCCGGTAGACCTGGAGCTTGAAGCGTTGGGCGAGGTCGTCGTCGAGGCTCTCGGCCCAGTCGCGGGTGGCCTCGATGCCTTCGCGGCGGAGCTTGAGGCCGACGAGCAGGGCGATGGCGCGCTGCCGTTCGCTGCCCGGCTGCATGCCGATCAGATGGTCGAGCAGTCCGTCGCCGCCGGCCTCGTACCAGCCCTTGACGATCTCGGCGAAGGCGGCGTCGCGCTCCTCGGGGAGCCGGATGGTGAGCAGGGTGGCGAGGGCGCGGTGGGGGTCGCGCCGGGCCATGCCGTGGACGATGTATCGCAGCACGCCGGCGCTCTTGTACTCGCGTCGCTGCTGGACCCAGCTCCAGGCGGCGCGGTCGTCGAATCGGGTCCACCAGTCGGCGAGCAGCATCCACTCGGCGTCGCCGAGGATCGGGTAGGCGTAGTCGAAGGCGTCGCGGACCTGGGGAACGGCCTCGGGGCCGAGGGTGCTGAGCAGGCTGGCGAGGGCGGCCACGCGCTCGAGGGAGTCGGGAATGCGCACGGCCTCGAGCACGGCGTGGGCCACGTCTCCCGTGGGGGGTGCGCCCTGACGGGCGAGGGCGTCGGATCGCTCCGGGGTCTTCGAGCAGCCCGCCGTGGCGCCGAGGGCGAGGGCGAGGGCCAGGGCCAGCAGGGGACCCGCGCTCCGGGTGGCGAGGAGGGATCGGAGATGGGAAGGCATGGGCTCAGTCTATGCGGGAGCCCAGGCCCAGGCGAGACCGGCTGTGGGGGCTCCCGGGCACAATCCGGGGGCCTCGGAGAAAGCAACTTCCGCGAATGGGAAACTCTTTTCTTCGCGGTAGGGAACGCTGCGGCCCGTCCCCGACCCCACCTGGAGCAACCCCACCAAAATCAGTGGGTTGGCACTCTGAACCCCGATCACGGAACGCGGCACAGCGATTGCACATACCCCTTCCCGGGTGCTCTAAGCACGCGGTAAACCACATTTATCGGTGCCTTTGGGTTCTCCAGCGACTCGGACGCGGCCAGGCGAAGAACCCCGGTGAAGGGGATCCGATCCGCGAGCCAAGCCGAGCCGCGGGTTGCGAGCCGCACACAGAGCTGCCAAGCGAGCACGACCGAGCCCGGGCCGCGGGCTCGAGAAGGGGTCCACATGAGTATTCGCCGCTGCGGGAACGTTCTTGCCATGGCCGTGATGGCGGCGCTCCTTCTCGGCGCGGGTCTGGCCAGCGCGGGGCAGCTGCGGATGTCGGGCGAATGGCTGCAGCGGCGCGGCTCGGTGAACATTCCGCTGTACATCGTGGCGCTGGGCGGTGCGAACCAGGCGGTGCTGGGGCTCGGCGATCCCCACATTCCCGGCTCGGGCTTCGTCAACGTGACGAAGGTGGGGACGGGTCCGGCGACGATCACGGTGCCGCCGGGCGTGTTCCAGCTGGACACGGCGCGTGCGGTTCCGCTGCAGGCGGCTCTCTCGGGTCTGCTGGGGGCCGGCAACGGCGGCAACGTCATCCAGGTGACGACGGCCTTCGCGCTGAACGGTCCCGGTGCTTCGGGCGTGCTGCGCCAGACGGGGACGACGGCGCGGCTGGCGCCGAACTTCAGCTACTGCCCGGGCGCGCTGAACAATCCGGCCTGCGCGACGCCGGCGGTGGGCGGCAACGACGGCACCAAGCCGGGCATCGTGCGCTACACGGCGGGCCCGAACCGCTTCGGCGGCACCATGCAGATGCTCATCCAGGGCTCCGGCGAGACGGCGGTGTCCCTGGGCGGCTCGCCCCTGCGCATCCGCCACGACGCCATCGCCGGTGCGGGACCCCAGGACGTGGGTGGCGCCTACGCGAACACCGCGTCGGACGTGCTGCTGGCGGCGGAGATCACGACGGGTGCGACGTTCACGGCGAACGGTCTGATCGGTGCGCCGGGCAACATCACGGGCATGGGGACGCCGGACGTCAACCTGAACACGGGCTTCCCGTGGACGACGGGTGCGGTGCAGGTGCAGGTACCGGGGGGCGTGACGACGATGAACGCCCCGACGACGATCACGCTGACGGGCTCGGACAACCGCACGCCGAACGGTCGGGGCACCATCACGATGGTGGCGGGCGGCCTGTCGCACCGGCTCACGTCGGGTCTCAGCTTCGGCAGCCTGGACATGGTGACGATGGACATCGCCAGCAGTCAGCTGACGCCGGCCCTGTCCCCCATGGGCATCGTGGCCCTGGGCTCGATGCTGGTGATCGGCGGCGGCTACGCGCTGCGCCGGAGATTCTAGACGCGACCTGCCGGGCGGCTCGAGGTGTGAGCCGACCCCGGACCTGAGAATGGTGCGCAAACCTGAGAACGATCGGGGGAGGAAGACGATGAAGATGCGGAACGGTGGGTTCGGAAGGCTGGGCGCCGCCATGGCGGCACTGGTGCTGGTCCTGGGAGCGGGTCTCGCCAGCGCAGGGCAGCTGCGCATGTCCGGTCAGTGGCTCCAGCGGCGGGGCGCCGTGAACATTCCGCTCTACATCGTGGCGCTGGGGCCGGCGAATCCCGGGGCCCTGGGACTCGCCAAGCCGGACATCCCGGGCTCGGGCTTCGTGAACGTCACCGTCATGGGCTCGGGGCCGGCAACGTTCACCGTGCCGCCGAACGTCTTCCACCTGAATACCGCCCGTGCCGTTCCGCTGCAGGCCGCGCTCTCGAATCTGCTGGGTGCCGGCAACGGTGGCAACGTGATCCAGGTGACGACGCAGTTCAGCCTGAACGGGCCGGCCGCGTCGGGCGTGTTCAAGCAGACCGCGACCACCGATCGACTCGCCCCGAACTTCGCATACTGCCCGGGTGCGGCGAACAATCCGTCGTGCGCGACGCCGGCGGTGGGCGGCAACGACGGCACCAAGCCCGGCCGCGTCCGCTACACGGCCGGTCCGAACCGCTTCGGCGGCACGATGCAGATGCTGATCACCGGCGGCGGTGAGGTGGCGGTGTCCCTGGGCGGCTCGCCCCTGCGCATCCGGCACGACGAGATCGTCGGTGGCGGCCTCGCGCCCCAGGGGCAGGGCGGCGCGTACGCGAACACCGGCTCGGACGTGCTGCAGGCGGCCGACATCACGACGGGCGCGACCTTCACGGCGAATGGCCTGATCGGTGCGCCGGGAACCGTGACGGGCATGGGCACGCCCGACGTCGACCTGAACACCGGCTTCCCGTGGACCACCGGCCAGGTGCAGGTGCTGGTGCCCGGCGGCGTGACCACCATGAACGCGCCGACCACCATCACGGTGACCGGCTCGGACAAGCGCACGGCGAACGGTCGCGGCACGATCACCATGGTGGCGGGTGGCCTGTCGCACCGGCTGACCTCGGGTCTCACCTTCGGCAACCTCGACCAGGTGACGCTGGACATCGCGAGCAGCCAGCTCACGCCGTCCCTGTCGCCCATGGGATTCGTTGCGCTGGGCTCGATGCTGGTGCTCGGCGGCGGCTACGTGCTGCGCCGGCGCTTTTGAACGATCGGGGAGGGTCCCGCCCCCAGGGCGAGCCAGGATCGGACGCGGGAGCCGGCGATGAGCCGACAACAGGACGAGGAGAAGGGAGCGGGATGTCGAGGACGGGCAGGTCGGTGAAACGAGGCTCTGCAATCGTGGCCGCTCTTGCGGCGGCGGCGCTCCTTCTCGGCGCGGGTCTGGCCAGCGCGGGGCAGCTGCGGATGTCGGGCGAATGGCTGCAGCGGCGCGGCTCGGTGAACATTCCGCTGTACATCGTGGCGCTGGGCGGTGCGAACCAGGCGGTGCTGGGGCTCGGCGATCCCCACATTCCCGGCTCGGGCTTCGTCAACGTGACGAAGGTGGGGACGGGTCCGGCGACGATCACGGTGCCGCCGGGCGTGTTCCAGCTGGACACGGCGCGTGCGGTTCCGCTGCAGGCGGCTCTCTCGGGTCTGTTGGGGGCCGGCAACGGCGGCAACGTCATCCAGGTGACGACGGCCTTCGCGCTGAACGGTCCCGGTGCTTCGGGCGTGCTGCGCCAGACGGGGACGACGGCGCGGCTGGCGCCGAACTTCAGCTACTGCCCGGGCGCGCTGAACAATCCGGCCTGCGCGACGCCGGCGGTGGGCGGCAACGACGGCACCAAGCCGGGCATCGTGCGCTACACGGCGGGCCCGAACCGCTTCGGCGGCACCATGCAGATGCTCATCCAGGGCTCCGGCGAGACGGCGGTGTCCCTGGGCGGCTCGCCCCTGCGCATCCGCCACGACGCCATCGCCGGCGCGGGAGCGCAGGAGCTGGGCGGTGCCTACGCGAACACCGACTCGAACGTGCTGCTGGCGGCGGAGATCACGACGGGTGCGACGTTCACGGCGAACGGTCTGATCGGTGCGCCGGGCAACATCACGGGCATGGGGACGCCGGACGTCAACCTGAACACGGGCTTCCCGTGGACGACGGGTGCGGTGCAGGTGCAGGTGCCGGGGGGCGTGACGACGATGAACGCCCCGACGACGATCACGCTGACGGGCTCGGACAACCGCACGCCGAACGGTCGGGGCACCATCACGATGGTGGCGGGTGGCCTGTCGCACCGGCTCACGTCGGGTCTCAGCTTCGGCAACCTGGACATGGTGACGATGGACATCGCCAGCAGTCAGCTGACGCCGGCCCTGTCCCCCACGGGCATCGTGGCCCTGGGCTCGATGCTGGTGATCGGCGGCGGCTACGTGCTGCGCCGGAGGTTCTAGGCGGGCTTCGCGGTCGCATCCAGCGGACGACGCGAGGGGCCGACGGAGGGACGCCGTCGGCCCCTCCTGCTTTTCGGGCACGCACGGTCGCGGCCTTCCGGGGAGCCGGCCATTGCAGATGCTAGAGTGCCCGTGCGGATCCCCACGCGCCGCCCGGGCTGACCGGCGGTCGGGCGTGCATCCCCGGTCTGGAACGAGCCGGGTCGGGGGCCCGCACGAAGGAGGATCGGTGGCACGAGCCATGCTCCGCACTCGCCTTCCGGCGGCGCTCGTCCTCGCCGCGCTGCTGCTCTTCGCGGGGGCCGCCAGCGCCGAGGCGGCGGCGCGGACGGAGTGGCCCCTGGGAGACCGCATCTTCGACGCGCTGGTCCTGCGGCCGCTGGGCGCGCTGGGGACCGTCTCGGGCTTTGCGCTCTTCGTGTGCAGCGCGCCGGTCTCCGGCGCCGCGCTGCGGATCGACGAGGCCTGGGAGACCTTCGTCCAGGCGCCCGCCGAGTACACCTTCGCCCGCTCGCTCGGGGATTTCTGAGGCTTGCGGAGCGCGCGCTCCGGAGGATCCGCGACTCGACGGCTCGGGCGGCTGCTCGTCGCGCTGTCGTGTGTCGTGGTGGTCGGCTGCAGCGCCGCCCGCATCACCGCGGAGCGGCGGCAGGAAGCCGTCGCAAGCGGCCATCCGCGCGTCATCGTGGTCCCGGCGAACCTGTCGGTGGCGCTGGCCGTCGGGCTCGAGTCCGTCGTGGAGCCCGTGCAGGAGGAGCTCGTCGCTCGGCTCCAGGCCGGAGGCGCGGAGGTCGCCTTCCTGGCCGTGGACGACGCGGTCCTCCTCTGGAACCGGACCGTGGGCACGGTCCGCAGCATCCGGCCGGACGCCGCGACCCTCGAGGTGGTGTCGGGCACCTTCGTTCGCAACCTCCGCACCGAAGCTCGTTTCGACCTGCTCGTAATGCCGTCCCTGGGCTACCGCGAGGCGCACGTCGAGGGCGATCTCGCGCGTTGGGACGGCGTCCAGCGCGTGGTGGGGGCCCGCAACAAGTCGTCGATGCTCGAGGAGCGGGTTCCGGCCCTGTCGCTCCACGTCCAGGTCTACACACCCGACGGTCGTCTGTGGTTCCAGCGCTGGGCGGGCCTCGATCTGATCTATCACAACGATCTGGTGGACGGTCCGGAGGTGGGCCCCCAGTACCTCGAGCGTCACCCGGAACGGCTGCAGGAATGCGTCACCCTGGCCCTTCAGCCCCTGGGCTGAGCGCAGCGCTAGCGCGTCGCCGGTCTCCCTCCCGAGCGTGAACCCGCCCCCGACCGGATCCGCTCCGCGGAGAGGCGTTCGAGCGCCTCGTAGCCCCCGACCCAGTAGATGTTGCGCGGGGGGCGACCGTCTGGCCCCTGCCGGGAGAGCTCGCGCGACCGGTCCCCGACTCGCGCGCCGCCTTCGCCGAGTCCCGCCGCCATCCGCAGCTCGCGAGCGACGACCGCTCTCTCCTCCGGGGAGAGCTGCGGATGTCGCTCCAGGTAGCGCCTTGCCGAACGGACGCGCAGGGAGCTGCCGTCGCCGATCCGTCGCAGCACGTGGATCCAGCCGGGCTGCGCTCGATCGTCTCGGACCAGCCGATGACCCGGAAAGCGGCCCGGGCTCGGGGACCGGCATGTCCGGCGTTCCAGAGGACGAAGTCGGCGTTGGCGACCAGACCTCGTCGCGGGGGAGATCGTGGACGTATCCGTGCCATCCACAGCGCAGGTTGTAGGTGTCGAATGCCGCGAGCAGCCAGGGATCCTCGAAGCGCCCGCCGGGCACCGCCACCGGGAACCCCCGCGGATCGTCGAAGGTCTCCAGGTCGTAGGCCACGCCCGGGAACGCCCACCAGGTCATTGCCAGGGCCTCGTTCGGCCGGGAATCCCACGAGCGCGAAGCTGTGGTCGTACTTCCAGTGCAGGGCACGCAGGGCCGGCGGCGTGCCGCGTAGCGTCCGGCGTCGCTCGCATGCGTCATCGCGCGAGTCGAGGGCATCCAGGTGGATGGCTCGGTCGAGGAAGTAGGGCGTCTCGAGCCCGTGTCGGTCACGGCGAAGAACTGCAGCGCCGCGCCGGCGAAGGCCGGCGGCCAGCAGGCCCCGCCGCCATGCGCGACGCGGTACCGCCTCGATCGCCATCACGGCGAGCAGCACGGCGGGCACCACGCAGGGCGCGACGTGCCGGGGCTCCTTGACGGGCTGCAGGACGAGCAGCGTGACGGGCCCCAGGAGCCACAGCCACAGCACCGCGCGTGGAGACGACGCGGTAGGCCGTCTCGTCCGGGCGAGGCTTCGCAGGGATTGAAAGCGCCGCGAGCACCAGCAGGGGAGTGAGCGCGAAGAGCATCGTGCGCCCGATCTCGAGGAAGTAGAAGCATGAGCGACGCCAGCGAGTCCGCGCTCGACGGGTCCGATCAGGCGCATCTCGGGGATCGCCGTGTTGCCGAGGCTCAGCAGGTAGTCGAACGAGCGCGGAAGGAAGCTGGCCTACACGAGCAGGACGAGGGCGATCGGGACGAGGCTCGCCGCCGCCAACACCAATGCCTCGCGGTCTCGCCGGATCGCGACTCGCTCCCAGACGGCGGCCGCCACCGGGGCGAACAGGAAGAGCGGGAAGGTCGTCTTCGTGAGCAGCCCGCCGGCCACGACCGCCGGCGAAGGGCAAGCCGACCGCCAGTCCGGGGTTCGCGCAGCAGGCGCAGCCACAGCACGAAGCCGTGGACACCAGGGCGGAGAGGGTGAGCTCGACGTAGAGGGTTCGTGAGAGTCCGATGAGCAGGGGGACGACGCGACGAGCGCCGCGACCCCGGGAGACGGCGTCCGCAGACCGACAGCTCGCCGCAGAGGGCGTGCACGCTCCAGAAGCAGCAGAAGCAGGGCGGCGAACTCGGCCCACAGTGCGGACGGGATGCTGGCGCTCACGCCAGGAAGGGGACCACGAAGCAACGGGAAGATCGGACGCCACCTCGAAGTCGGCCGAGGCGCTCGCGGCCCGCCAGGACTCCCACGCGCGAAGTCGTAGTACTGGTAGGGGTCCATCCACGAGAAGGCGTCGCGCGCGCGGACGTCGAGATGGAAGTCGATTCCCAGCACCAGGACGAGCAGCGCGAACCCGAGCAGGATGGGTGCCCTCGCCCGCCCCGGGCGCCGCGCGGCGGGTCGGGACCGGTCATGCGCGGAGGCGGTGGATCCGGATCGTGCGCGAGCGAGCGGGCGCATCATGGGCGGACGACCAGCATATCGCACTCGCGGCGCGCCCCTCCGCGGGTCCGCCCCGCTTGAATTTCGGGCTTCTGCGATGACAGGATGCCGACTCTCCCAGCGAAGGGGTCTCGCATGCCGGCAGAGCAGGAGGGCGCGCGGGGGTGGCCGTGCCGTCGGCCTCCCGCCGTCGGCTCTTCGCCGTCGCCACCGCGTTCGTGCCGCTCGTCTTCTTCGTGGTCGCCGAGCTCGCGCTGCGCCTGCTCGGAATCGGCGGCAGCCATCCCCTCTTCGTCGATGCGCCGGGGATGCCGGGCTATCGCCAGGCGAGCCCCGACGTGATCCAGCGCTACGCCGCGGGAGCCGTGCAGGTCTCCGCGGTCATCGAGCCCATTCCGTTCCTCGCGGAGAAGCCACCCGACGTCTACCGGATCGTGGTCCAGGGGGGCTCCACGGCGGCGGGCTTCCCCTATGGCCGATGGGCGGGTGTGGCCGGCATGCTGGGCGACCGCCTCGAAGCCGACCTTCCACAGAAGAAGATCGAAGTGATCACGACGGCGATGGCCGCGGTGAATTCGTACACCCTGCTCGACCTGGTCGACGAGATCATCGAGATCGAGCCGGACGCGGTTCTCGTCTACGCCGGGCACAACGAGTACCTGGGCGTCCTCGGCGTCGGCTCCGCGCTCACCTCCCGCAGCTCTCGCGAAGCGACGTTGCTCTACCTGAAGCTCCGCCGGCTCCGCGTCTACCAGGTGATCCACGCCGCCGTGACGTCCCTGCGGACGGCGATCCAAGGCGGTGGCCCCCCGGACCGCGCCTCGCTCTTCGCCCGCGCGGCTGCGGGCTCGCTCATCGACTACGGATCTCCGGCCTACCAGCGGGGCGTGGCGCAGCTCGAGGCGAACCTGGACGAGATCCTGCGCCGCTACCAGCAGGCGGGGATCCCCGTCTACGTCGCCACGTTGGTGAGCAACGAGAAGGACCAGCCGCCCTTCGCCGGCGGTCCGGCGGCGGACGTCGACCCGGAGGTCTGGGGAAGGATCTGGCAGGCCTTCGAGCGCGCTCACGCCGCCGGGGACGTGGATGCGCAGCGGACCGAGCTGTCGCGGCTGCTCGAGCTCGACCCGGACGCCGGGGAGGCCTGGTTCGCGCTGGGGCGTCTGGAGGAGGAGGCGGGCCGGCCCGGGGAGGCCCGGGACGCCTATCGGGCCGCGCGAGACCGGGACCGCCTGCGCTTCCGCGCCCCGAGCGTCTTCAACGAGCGCATCCGCGCCCTGGCGCGACGTCACGACGCCACGCTCGTCGAGGTCGAGGAGCGCTTCGCCGGCGCGTCTCCGGACGGGATTCCCGGCCACGAGCTGCTGCTCGAGCACGTGCATCCGAACGACCAGGGCTACTTCCTGCTGGCGGACGCCTTCCGCGACGCGCTCGCCCGCGACGGTCGGATCGGCGACTGGTCGAACGCCCCCAGCGAAGAGGAGGCCCGGCGGGAGATGCCGATCACGGCCATCGATCGGGTGCTGGCGAAATGGGACGTGCAGGAGCTGACCTCGAGCTTTCCGTTCCGACACGACTCCGTCGCGTTCGTGCTCCCGGAGCCGGAGAACGAGGTCGAGGCTCTGGCCCGGCAGCTGCGCGACGGCGAGATCGACTGGCTCCACGCCATGGAAGGTCTGCTGCAGGTCCGGATGCGCGAGGGGCGGACCGAGCAGGCCGCGACCGTGGCCCGCATGGTCGCGCAGGCGTATCCCACGGCGGCGGCGCCGAACCGGGCCGCCGGTCTCCTGTTGATGGAGCTGCATCGACCGGCGCGTGCGCTGCGCTATCTGCGAAGGAGCCTCCCCGCGCAGCCCGACGATCCCCAGACCCTCGAAGCGCTGGTGCGAGCGAGCGTCGCGTCGGGCGATCCCGGTGCGGCGCACGACTATCTCGAGGCACTCGGGCGGGTCGCACCGCGAAACCCTCTGGTGATACGGAGCCGGGCCGGCCGCCCCTGAGTCAGCGCGTCGGGTCGGTGGCGAGGTCGCGTGTGTCGAAGAGCCAGAGCGAGCCGAGCTTCCGCGCCGGCTCCCGGCCCGAGAGCCAGGCCACGTGACCGGGCTCGATCCACACGAGCGAGCCGTCCGGCGCCCGCGCGAAGTACGGGTAGCCCTTCAAGGAAGTTCACGCTCACGGCCATCCAGCCCGGGGCGGGCCGCTGCGGGACCAACCGGTAGTCGATGCCGTAGACGTGGGGATCGACCATGCCGAAGTAGAGAAGGCCCACCGGCCCCTTCCACGTCCAGGGATCGGAGGGCGGCGGGCAGTCGATAGAGATCCTGCCCCCAATCGTAGTTCGAGTCGATCAGGATCTCGTGCCCGTTCTCGGGTCCGCCGCCCAGGGCGTTGAAGTAGCGGAGGTACTCGGGATGGATCCGCAGGTCGGTGACCGCGCCGAAGAGCAGCAGACCGCCCGCCAGGGCGCCCACGGCGGGACGGCTGGCACCGACCCACACGCTGGCGGTGAGCAGGTACAGGAGCGGGAAGATCGGGCAGCAGGTAGCGGATGCCGACGTCGAGGACGTTGAAGGCGGCCAGGAAGACGGACAGGACGAGGATCGGAACGAGGATCGCCGCCAGCTCGACGGCGTCGGGTCGTCGTCGCCAGAGGAAGAACGGGCTGGCGAGGAACATTCCCAGGATGGGAAGCGGCACCTTGACCCCGAATGCCACGAGGTCGTAGTACCACCAGCCCCGATCCGACCATCGCCCGAAGAGATAGCTGCCGAACTGACCCTGCTCGGTGTCCCGCTTCTGGTCGTCGAAGCCCGTGACCCAGTCGGCGGGAAGGGGGACGGGAACCGCCGCAGGCAACAGCGTGCTGGATGCCGCGTCCGAAGCCGGAGACGAGGTCCATCTCGCCCAGGGAGCGGAAGCTGCCCTCGAAGCCCATGCCGAGATTCACCACCGCGAGCGCCGTCACCCCCACGATCGCGATCTGTCGCCGTCATCGGGATCGGGGCTCTTCCGCGGCCAGGGAACCAGCAGGAAGACCGGCGCCAGCAGCACGGCGGTGAACTTCGTGAGCAGGGCGACGCCCCAGAGGACGCCCGTCGCGACGGTGCGCCGCACCGAGGGCGCGCGAAGCGCCTGGCGCAACGCGAAGACGGTGGCGAATATCGCTGAACGTGCACGCGACGTCCACCGTGGCCAGGTGGGCGTGGGCGAGCAGCGTGGGGCTCTGCAGGAAGAACGCCGTCGTCACCGAGGCGGCCGGGCGTACCGAAGAGCGAGCGGGCCCACCGCCACAGCAGGCACGCGGCAGCCAGCGCGAACGCGATTCCGGGCAGGCGGGCCAGGTGGAAGATCGCGAGATAGTCGGCGGCGTTGGCGCGCTGGAAGCGCGCACCGTAGAGCCAGGGCCGCGCGCTCGAGCGATCGGCGGCGCGGCTCGGGAACCTCGATCTGCAGCGCGGCGAGCGGCAGCGCGCAGGTCAGCATCTTCGCCAGCGGCGGGTTCTTCGCGTAGAGGTCGAAGCGGCCGTGCTCCCAATAGGCGCAGCCCGCGGCGACGTGAGCGAACTCGTCGACGGTGGGCGTCTCGAGCCGCGCGGCGTCCCAGGCCAGCACGAGAACAGCAGCGCCGAAGCGCAGGGCAGCGCGATCCAGAGGGCCGGGAAGGGGGCGGACGAATCCTTCGCGGGGGTGAGATGCGCCATCGCCGTGCCCGAAGCTACTGCGGGTCGCGCGGGCGGCCAAGCATCGCGGAGCGGCGCCCGGCGGCGGAATCGTTCGGGTGATGACGTGACGCCCGACGGGATTGTAAGATGAGCGGGTACTGCGGGAGGAGCGCCCATGAGGCGGCTCGGACGGTTTCTGCTCTCGGTCGTGGTCGCACTCGCTCTCGGGCTGCGCGGCCCCGCCGCCGCCGTCGTTCGTCGTCGGGCCCCAAGGCCGAGCGCAGCCAGGACGGCCTGCAGCTGCTCGATAACGGCCGCTTCCAGCGGGCGTGGGCACGACCGGGCGCCCCCTTCTCGCAGCTACCAGGGCGTGTGGCCGCAGTTCCTGGGCATCCACTACCGCGAAGATCCGCAAATGCGTCGAGAGCTGGGCGCGACGCAGCAACTACCCCCTGCCCGAGGGGCTGCGGAAGGTGCTGGTGCGATACCTCCAGGAGACCTTCGACGAATCGATCGCGTCCTCGGAGGACTGGCGGCCGGCGAGCGCGAAAGGGCCCGGCGTGCTCCTGGCGCGAGTCGCGCTCATCGACCTGGTGCTGAACGCGCCGCTCCGACCGCTCGCGGACGACGGCGGGGTGTGGATCGATTCGGTGGGCGAGCTCACCTTCGTCGTGGAGCTTCTCGACTCCGAGACCGGCGAGGTCGTCCTTCGTGCCGCAGAGCGGCGCACCATCGCCCACGAGAGTGGTCGCCCGATCCAGGCGGCCTCCGGGCCCCGCGGAGTACGAATCCGAGCGCCTGTTCCGGGAGTGGGCGCACAAGCTCGTGTCGCTGCTCGAAGCGGCACGGGTCGCCGATCTCTCGGAGCCCTCGGCTTCGTGAGCCTGACGGCTGCTGTCGTGACGGCCGCAGGCGCTGTCGCGACGCCGAACGGGTCAGGAGCCCGGCGTGTCGGGCGCGATCGCCTTCGAGTAGTAGCGGTTCAGGTCGAAGAGGCCGGCCTGCACCGGGTTGGCCTCGTCCAGGCGCTGCTGGAACCAGTCGTAGAGGGCCCAGAAGCGGGGGTCTCCGCGGTTGACGCCGTAGCGCTGCACCTTGGCGATGTACTTCTCCGAGCCGTCGAAGTTCTGCGAGCAGGTCGAAGAGATCCGGGACGTCTGCCGCCGCGACGTCGAAGAAGTAGTTCGGGTACGAGCCGATGGTCTCCGGCAGGAAGTCGATGGTGTCCTTCGCCGGATCGAGCCGCTTCTCCTCGCCGAACATGGCGTTGACGTTGTCGTGCCAGCGGTTGATGACGATCGAGAAGAGGCGGTCCTGGCCTTCGTAGTTGCGGATGCGCACGTAGAGCACGTTCACCTGGCTTCCGTTCATGTGCCGGATGAAGCCCGTGCCGGGCGCCGTCAGCGCCCGGAAGCCGTTCAGGATGTCGGCGTGGGTCGTGAACGAGCGTGGGCATCGGGGGCGCGACCCCCGTCCCGGTGGTAGTTGATGGGATCGAAGGCGATCCCGGTCGAGGGCAGGAAGTGGTCCGCGACGAGCCTGCTCGACCAGCTCGCGCTTGGGATGCGTCGGTCGTGTAGACCACCTGGGTGCCCCGGGAGAAGTAGCTGACGTCCACGTCCACGTTCTCGATGGCCTTGTCCCCGATGTACCACGACCGCAGGGTCGGCAGGCGGTCCTTCTCGGGCAGGAACTGCAGGAAGTTCAGCTCGCCCTCGATCCGCAGGTAGTCCATGTAGCGGCGGACGTTCACCTGGTGGCTCACGTTTCCGAAGACGTCGAATCCGGCCACGAGCGCGTAGTAGATCCGCTCGAACTGCGCGTAGTCGATCACCCAGAGCGTGCGGGGAAGCGCGCCGAGCACGCCCTTGTGGACCGAGGCGCTGTCGAAGTGCCGGTAGACGGTCAGGATGGGGCGTCGCTCGGCCGCTCTCCCTTCCAGATCGCGTCGAGCCCGAAGTCCGTGGGGGCTGGTCTCGTCGTAGAGCGCCGACTTCGCGCGGTAGAAGCGCGCGTAGCGGTCGCGGTAGCGGTTGCTGAAGGTGTCGATCAGGCTTGCCTCGCTGCCCTGCTCCGTCGGGCAGCCGCAGGTTGCCGGCCTGCTCGATCAGGAACTCCGGGTGCTGCAGGACCGGGTCGGCGTCCGGGTCGAGGAACATCACCCAGAAGTGGTCGTTGATGACGTTGAGGGCGACCTGACCCTTGCAGACCGGGCCGCGGATGAAGGTCCGCAGCACGTACTCCGAGTTGTCGAGCAGGAACTGGTAGCGGACGCGCGGCGGGATCTGCGCGTAGATGAGGAAGGGGTTCGCGCCCGACCTCGTCGCCGAGGGGCATCTCCTTGCGGCGCCTCGAGCCACGGGCGTCTCGATGAAGAGCTGCTGGATGCGGGCGAGCTTCTGGTCGTCGAGCTCGACCACCATGTGCGTCTTGTGGACGATCGTCGAGTGGATCTTCCGGAAGCGATAGAAGATGGACGGCACACCGGGCTCGTCGTAGGGCCGCCGCGTGGCGATGACCTCGATGGGCGTTCCGGGCGGCGTCTTCGAGCGGACGAGCTCGTAGAAGGCGTTCGGCTCGGCGTTGCGGAAGCCCAGGTGGGCGAGGAAGAAGTGCTCGTAGAGGTAGCGCGCCGTCATCGCGTGCTTGGCGTCGTCGCGGTTGAGGAAGGCCTCCCACTTCGCGATCTCCGCGGCGCCCCGGGGCGAGGGCGAGGTCAGCACGCGCTGCTCCTCCGGCGTCGGCCCCGGAGCATCCTGCTGGAGCCAGTGGGCCAGGGTGGCGTACTCCCCGTCGGCGAGGGGCGGGAAGCCGAAGGGCATCCCGCGCTCGGGGTAGCGCTTCGAGGAATCGCACCCAGCTCCTTGGGGTTCGCCGCGCAGGTGAGGTCCGCGGCCTCGGGATGGTACTCGCCCAGGCTCTGGGGCGTCTTCCGCTTGGCGTCCAGCAGGTAGAGCATCAGGGAGTCGTTGTATTCGCCTTCGGCGCTGCTCCCCGTCACGCTGTGGAATCCCTTCTTGCGCCACTCGGCGGTGGTCTGCGCGTCGAAGAAGAGCCGGGTCGGCGCCTGGTCGGTGAGGCGCGTGTTGTCGTAGACCGGCAGCTTGGATCCGCCGCGGTCCACGCCCTCGTAGGAGCTGAGCTTCAGCTGGCACGCAGCGTTGTAGCAGGAGTGGCAGACCACGCAGCGCCGGTCGAGGATCGGCGCCACGTCCTGCAGGTAGCTCACGCGCTCGGCCCGGGGCGCGACGGGCACGGGCGGCAGCGCGGTCTGGATGCAGGCGCCGACGAGCAGCCCGGGGACGAGGACGAGAATCGCTCTTCGAAGCATGTCGGCGGGTCCTTCGCGCAGGATCGAACCCGGCGCGATGAGCCGGCTTCGCTAGAGGCGGCGAAGAACCTAGCAGGATACCGAGGGGATCGGCCGGGATCGGGCCCGCGCGGTACCCTCGGGCCCGTGGACACCGCGAAGAGCGTTGCGGCTGCGACCTCGATGGGGCGATTCGAAGCGCCACTCCGGGAAGCGCTCGGAATCGTGCAGCGGGGCGAGCTCGTCTCCATCGTGGGCGGAGGCGGCAAGACCAGCCTGCTCTTCGCCCTCGGCGAGGGACCGGGCCGATGGGTGGTGACCACGACCACCCGGATCTTCGCCGCCCAGATCGCCCGGGCGCCGGCCTGGTGCAGCCACGAGTCCCCCGGCCTCGAGCGCGCCCTCGACGCTGGTGTGCCGGGGCTGCTCGTCACCGGTCCCGTCGAAGGCGAGAAGGCCTTCGGGGTTCCCCCGGACCGGCCCGCCCGCATCCTGGCGCACCCGAACGTCGATGGCGTGGCCGTCGAGGCCGACGGCTCGCGCATGCGGCCCACCAAGGCGCCCGCCGCCCACGAACCCGTGGTTCCCGGCGAGACGACCCTGCTGGTCGTCGTCGCGGGAATCGACGCCCTGGCGGGCCCGTTGGGTCGGGTGGCCCACCGCCCCGAGCTCGTGCAGGCGCTGACGGGGACCGCCCCGGACGAACACCTCACCCCCGCCGCGCTGGCCCGCCTGCTGGCGCACCCCGAAGGCGGCTGCAAGGGCGCGCCTGAAGCCTGTCGGGTCGCCGTGCTCCTCAACAAGGTCGAGTCGGAGGCGGAGCGCCGCCTGGCCCGGGAGACCGCTCTTGCGCTGGCCGCCGAGCCGCGCATCGACCGGATCCTCGTGGGCGCTCTCCGGGCCGGTGCCGGCGCCGGCTGGCAGACGTTCGCGGATCCGCCGGTCCGTTGAGGCCGCCGGAAGCGTCGGCGCGGGGCGCATGGCGCGCCGAGCCCCGGAGCCAGAAACTCTCACGACGTTAGCGACCGGGAGGAGCGGGCATGACCTTGATGGAGCTCGGGGCCCTGGGCGAGTTCGTCGGCGCGATCGCCGTCGTCATCACGCTGGTGTATCTCGCGGTGCAGATCCGCCAGAGCAACCAGGCCATGCGGGAGAACCGCCGGCTGGCCCTGGCGCAGACCTACCAGATGCGGGCCGACGCGCTCCAGGAGATGCTCGTGCGCGCGTCGGAGTCGGAGCACATCGCACCGATCATCAGCAAGCTCACGGGGCTCGGCTATCCCGAGAACGTGGCCTCCCTCGACCAGCTCACCCCGATCGAGCGCGGGCGCTTCCGCCTGTGGCAGATCGCGCAGCAGACCCACTGGGACAACCTCTTCTTCCAGTACCAGCAGGGCTACCTCGACGAGGAGTACTTCCGCGACTCCTTCCTGGTGCGCGTGCAGCGCCTGGCACCCATCTGGGCGGCCCTCGGCGTCGGCGGGAGCCGCAGGAGCTTCGAAGCGGAGCTGGAGCAGCTGCTCGCCGACCAGAAGGCCCGCCCGCCGGGAGCGGACGCTTCGGATCAGGCCTAGGAGCGCGACCCAAGACGAGGTCCTGGGTCGCGGTTCCGCCGCAAAGGGAGCCCGACGGGCTCCCTCGGCTAGCCCGAGCCCGGATGATCCGTCGTAGGGCCCTTCGATTCGAGCTGCTGCATGAGCTCGTGGGCCTTCTGCGCCGTCGGGTCGCTCTCGGCGCTCCAGCTCAGGATGCGCCGGAGCAGGATCTTCGCCTTCGGCTTCTCGTCCACGTCGACGTAGACCTCCGCGAGCCTGAGCTGGATCCAGGGGCTCGACGGAAGCAGGCGCAGGGCCTGCTCGAGCCACGGGACACCCCGGCTCGGGTCCTCGCCCTCCACGAGAAAGGTGGCTCCGTAGACCGCCCAGGGCTCGGGCTTCCACTCGTCCAGATCGACGGCCCGCTGCAACCGCGAACGCGCGCGCTCGAGATGTGCGCGCCGCAGGTCGGGCTCCTCGGTCCGTTCCGCTCGGGCGAGCCAGTACTCCCCGTAGTCGAGCTGGTTCAGGGGCTCGTCGGGCGCCAGCTCGACGGCCTTCGCGAAGTGCTGCTCGGCCTCGCTCCACTGCTCCCTCGACGTCAGGATGTCGCCCAGTCCGGCGTACGCGCGCGCGAGCCCGGGATCCTCGGCGAGTGCGGCTCGAAAGAACGACTCCGCATGCCCCGTCCTGCCGAGCGCGAGAGACAGCTCGCCCAGCCGCTCCGCCACCACCGCCCGGGGGAGGACTCGCGAGTGGGTCTCCTCGCTCCACTGCAGGCGGTCCACGCGGACGCCGATGGGGGTGAAAGAGCCGCTCGTGAGGTAGTGGCGGACCTGCTCGTCGAGCTCGGCGACGCTCATGCCGAACGCCGCCTGGCCGGCCGCCTCCACGCTCGCCCCGGACTCCACCTGGTCGAGATAGATTTCGACCGAGTGTCCGAGTGCGACGGCGTGCTCGAGGTCCCGGGACAGGAAGTGGAGCAGCGCCCAGGACTCCGCGTAGAACATGGAGAGCTCTCGGGCCGACCACCTCCCGGTTCCGTCGTACGAGAGAATCCGTTGCATGGGAATCCACGCCGTCGTCCGGAGCTCCCGGATCCGGTCCTCCGGGACCATGCCCACGGCGACGTAGTCTCCCACCCGGCTCGCCGTGCTGAGAAGCTCCGCGAAGCCCTCGTCGTACCATGGAGGGTAGATGCGGCTGGTCTCGTTGTGGACCAGGAAGTGGACGTACTCGTGACGGAGGATCCGCTCGGGATCCACGTCGCTCGAGTCGACCATCGTCATGAAGTTCGCGCGGAGTTGACGCGAGAGGTACCCCACGAGCCCCGCGCCGCCGGGAGGCTGGAACGACCGGAACGTAGCCTCGCTTCGGAAGAAGAAGACCCGGGTGGGGATCCTGGCGTCCAGCGACTGGGCGCTGGTGATCAGCAGCACCGAGGCACGAAAGAGCTCGAGGGTCCTGGCGAGCTTCTCCGCCTCCTCCACCCGCATGTCGCTGGTGATCGTGAAGTGCTCGCTCTGCACCTCGACCCAGGTCCGGTCGAGAGTGTACGTCACCGCGCAGCCCGTGAGGGCGATCAGCGCACAGCCGATCGAGATGAAACGAGCAGCCCGGCGGGATCGTCGCATCGGGGAGCGCACGCCCGGATTCTACACCCCCCGGCCCGCCTTCTTCGCCCGGGTTTTCATGGCGACGGCCGGCGGCGGTGGAGGCGGAAAGCGTTGCCCCCCAGCGACTCGGAGTCCCCGGTGCGGGGGGCGGGCGGCCTCGATGCCGGCCTCCCGTATCCCGGGTATGATGAAGGGTCTCTCGCACGGATGGAGCGCCGGATGCCGCCCGCGACGGGCGCGTGGCGTCCACCGCGCCCCGCCCGCCGGCCGCGCGAGGCGGTGGAGATCAGGTCATCGTGACGGAGAGTGCGGTTTCCGAGCCGGAGCCGGAGGGGGAACGCGAGAAGCTCTCGCTGGGCACGAAGCTCGTCTACGGCGCGCCGAGCATCGCCGGCGCCGCCATGGCGATCCCCGTCGCGATCCACGTCAATCCGTTCTACTCGGACACGGTCCTCGTGCCCCTGGCCTGGGTGGCGCTGGCCTCCGCGTTGGCCCGCGTGCTCGACGCCATCATCGATCCCTTCGTGGGCTGGCTCTCCGATCACACGCATTCCCGCTGGGGCAGGCGCAGGCCGTGGATCGCCGTCGCCGCCCCCCTCGCGGCCGTGGTCTTCGTCGCGCTCTTCACGCCGCCCGTGTGGCTGGCGCCGTCGGGGGCGGCGGTCTGGTTCGGCAGCACCCTGATGCTCTTCTTCGTGCTCAACATGCTCTACGGCCTGCCGCACGCGGCGCTCGGGCCGGAGCTCACCCTGGACTACCACGAGCGCTCGAGTCTGTTCTCGGTGCGGGAGGGCTTCTCGCTCCTGGGGACGCTGGTCGCCGCGGTCGTGCCCGGCATCCTGATTCCACTGATGGGCGACGAGCGCCGGGCCTTCATGTACATGTCCATCGCGTACGGGGCGGTGATGATCGGCCTCTACTGGCTGCTGGTGGCTCGCGTGCGCGAGCGTCCCGAGTTCGTGATGCGCAAGTCGAACCCCCTCGTTCCCGGCGTGCGCCGCGCGCTGCGCAACCGGCCCTTCTTCGTGCTCTTCTCCTGCTACGTGGTGGCCAGCATCCCCGGCGCGATCCCGGGGCTGCTGATGCCCTACTTCAACCGCTACGTGCTGAACCCGCCCCCCGTGCCCGCAGACGCCGCCCAGGGCTGGCTCTCGATGTACCTGGCCGCCTACTTCCTGTCCGGACTCCTCTGTCTTCCGCTCTGGCTGATGCTCGCGAAGCGCATCGGCAAGCTGAACGCCTGGCTCGCGAGCTTCGTCATGGGCATCACGGGCGGGCTGGCGCTCTTCCTGCTGGGCGAGGGCGACAACGTCGCGGGTCTCTTCGTGATCGCGTGGGCGGGCTCGAGCTTCGGAGCGGGGCTCTTCCTGCCGCCCGCCCTCCAGGCCGACGTCATCGACTACGACGAGCTGCACACCGGCAAGCGCCGGGAGGCCCAGTACCTGGCGCTGTGGGGGCTCGTTCCCAAGTTCATCGTGATCCCGAGCGCGTCGCTCCCCCTGGCCCTGCTCGCCTGGCTCGGCTATCAGCCGAACGTCCCGCAGTCCGGGGAGGTCGTGCTCGCGATCCGCGCGGTCTTCGCCCTCACGCCGTCTGCCTTCTCGATCGCTGCCTTCTGCATCGCGTGGCGCTTCCCGATCGACGAGGTCGTGCACCGCGCGATCCTGGCAGGCGTGGCCGCGCACCGACGCGGCGAGCTCGCGCTCGACCCGCTCACGGGACGTACCCTGTCTCCGCCGGGCAACCGCGAGGTGGACGAGGACACGGGCTGGTTCCTCGACTACTTCTCGCGCGGCGAGCTGAAGCGGGTCCGGCGGCGCGGTCCGGGCAGGCTGCTGGCGGACGTCCTGCGCATGGCGGCGCTCGCCCTCGCGACCACCGTGGGCCTCGCGTGGTGGGTGAAGTCGAACCTGGAGGCCACGGGTGGCAACCCCGGTCCCCTCGCCGTCTTCGCCATCGTGATCGCGGGCTTCGCGCTCACGGTCTTCGTGTTCCACCTCTCCCGCCTGGGTCCTGCCCTGCGCCTGCGCCGGGCCGGCATCTCCGACGCGACCCTCGACGCCCATCTCGCCGACACCAACGGCGAGCGTGGCTCCGGGATTCTCACCCCCGCTGCCAGCGCCGTGTCCCCGGGCTGAGGAGCGCCTACCCGCCCTCGGGCTTCGGCGCCTGGGCGGCGTCCCCCGGCTGGACCTTCGCGGCCTCGACGGGCGGTGGCTGCGCGTCCCGCGCCGCCAGGTAGCTCTGCAGGGCGTCGCTGAACAGGCGCAGGGTGTCCGTCGGGAGTCCGGACAGCGTCGCGTCGAGCCGCGTGGTCGTAGCGCGCAGGTTCTCCGCCAGGGACTGGAAGGTCTCGGCCTGGCTCTGCATCTCCTTGCCGAGCTGCTCGATCTGCTGGGACAGACTCGTGAGCTGCCGGTTCGCAGCCTCGATCTCCGTCGCCTGGGAGATCACGCGCTGCTGCAGCTGCGCGATCTGCTTGCGATCGTCGACGAGCATCGCGTCCATGCGCGCGGGGAGGTCGCTCTCGAGGGTCTTCTGGTTGGCGTCGTTCACGTAGCCGACGGTGGCCAGGTTCGAGCCCCCCGGCAGCAGGGGCATGGACGAGCACCCGAGAAGCGGCGAGAGGGTCGCGAGCAGCAGCAGGCCGTTGATCTTCATGGGATCCTCCCTTTGTTCCGACCGCGGGTCGGAAGCCGAACGGGGGCCGGCCGGCTAGAAGCGATAGTCCAGGCCCACGGCCAGCTGCCCGTAGTTGATGTAGTCGCGATGGTCGCCGACGACGTTGAACGCCGCTTCGACGGTCAATACGAGGCTCGAGGAGAGGTACTCGTCGAAGCCGGCGGCCACCCGGAAGATCGGGTCGGTCTCCTTCCCGTTGGTGTCGACCTTCACGCCGTCGTTGTAGTGGGCGGGAAAGTCGGTGGTGATCGCTCCGGCGCCGACGCCGAGCCACGGCTGGAAGCGCTTCGGGAAGAGGAACGCGCGCACGTTTCCCGTGATCGCGTAGCCGTCGATCTTGCCGGCCGCGAAGTCGTCGTGGATCTCGAACTTGTCGAGATAGTCGGCCCGCACGTCGAGGGCGAAGTTCGGGTGGAAGCGGTAGCCGATGCGCGCCGTCGCGCCCTTCGAGCTCTTGACGACCAGGCCGTGCTCCTGGTCGAAGGCCTCGGGGGCGTAGAAGGCGCTGCCGCCGATGAAGAGACCCGTCCGGTCGTAGGCGAGTCGCGATTCGAGCGCCTCGACCCGGGCGATCGCTTCGCGCGCCCGGCGGTTCGCCTCGTCGGCCCGACGCTCCGCCTGCTCGGCGCGCCTGCGCGCCTCCTCGACGGCCGCCTGCGCCTCCTTCTCCGCGTCGGCGGGAGCGGCTTCGGAAGACGCCGCGGCCGGGGCCGCTTCGAGCTCCTCGACCCGGCGGGTCTTCTGGGCCACCCGGGCCTGGGCCTCGTCGAGAGCCTTCCGGGCCTCGTCGAGCTCCTTCTGGGCGCGCGCCGCGGCGCGGCGGGCCGACTCGACCGGGCTGTCTTCCCCGGTCGTCGGGCTGCCGTCCGGGACGGCGGCGGACTGGGCGGCCGGAACGGCGGCGGACTGGGCGGCCGGAACGGCGGCGGACTGGGCGGCCGGAACGGCGGCGGACTGGGCGACCGCAGTGGCGGACTGGGCGACCGCAGTGGCGACACCGAGCGACACCGTCGAGACGACGGTGGCCAGCGCCGACACGATCAGGCGCGTGGACCAACGCATGAGCACTACCCGCTCTACTCGACACCCAATCTACGTCATCGGTGTGCGGATGGATACGCCGTTTTGTCGAGCGGTCGGCAGCGGGATGCCGACGCCGGGCCCCTCAGGGGCAGCCCGTGCCCGGGCGAGCCTTCTTCGCCCTCTATTCCTCGCGGGGCGGTGGAACCGGGATGCCGCTCGCCAGAAGCTCGCGGGCCGCCGGGCCGCGACCGGGGGACGGGTCGATCGGCGCCGGGAAGGTCAGCGCGAGCGGGAGGTTCCCGCCCAGCCGGTGCGTGTTGTAGATCTTCGCCTCGATGAGCTCGATCGAGGCGAGATTCGCCGCGATCCAGGCGGGGACCCGTCCCTGGGCCACGGCCTCGCGGTACATGCCCGGCCCGATCCGGTCGGCGGCCCTCTCGATCCCCACGAGATCCCGGGCGAGCGGCTTCAGCCCCTTCTTGTGGGCTCCACCAGCAGCCCGAACGTCGCGAAGCACACGACCGCCAGCAGCACCGTGATCGTGAAGTAGTCGAGGCCCGTCGCGCGCAGGGGGATCAGCAGCAGGGTCCAGAACGGGGAGCTGTATCCCTCCACGAACTCGCTCTGGTTGTAGACGAGCCCCCCGCGCTGGAGGACTTCTCACGGTCCACGGCAAAAGCCACCCGATGCCGCCAGCGAGCCCGGGCAGGCTCGGAGTCAGGGCGCTCCGGTGCTGCTGCGGGCGTTCGTGCGGGCATCGACCGCAGTCGGCTGCACCGTCAGGGCGCGACACCACAGCTCGATCGCCATCATCGCGAACAGCGTCATCGCGGCGTCGTTGCGGCCGGCCAGGAAGTCGCGCTTCACGCGCGCCACCGCCGGGGCGTCGAAGAGGCCGCGGGCCGCGACCACGGGCTCGGCGGTGAGATCTTCCATCATGGCCCGCGCCGGACCGTGCAGCCAGGCGCGCATCGGCACGCCGAAGCCCTGCTTGGGCCGGGTCAGCACCGACTCCGGCAGTCGGCTCTTCTGGGACTCGCGCAGGATGCGCTTGGTGTTGCGCAGGGAGATCTTGGCGTGCAACGGCAGCGCCGCGGCGAACTCCACGAGCTGCGGTGCGCACAACGGCACCCGGACCTCCACGCCTTCCAGCATCGCCATCTTGTCGGTGTAGTTGAGATTGTGGTCGGGCATGAAGCCGTTCAGCTCCAGGTCGAGCAGCCGCTCCACGGGATGGCGTCCGCGGGTGGCCACGAGCGATCGAAAGAAGGGCTCCGGAATGCCGTCGGGCGGAACGACGGCGCGGACCGCGGGCGCGAGCAGGACGTTGCGATTGACGCCGGCCACGGACGACAGGCTCATGGCCTCGGCCAGCATCGTCTCCTCGTCCATCGCCAGCAGCGTGCCGATGCGCGCGAACCGCCGGCCCGCGAGAGATCGCGACGGCAGACGCGACAGCAGCGCCCCGGCCAGCGGTCGGGCACCGGGCAGCCGATCCAGCATCTCGTAGATCAGCGCCGCCGTGTGCCGGCCGTAGCCGGTGAACAGATCGTCTCCTCCGACGCCCGAGAGCAGCACCTTGATGCCGTTCTCGCGTGCCGCCCGGGCGAGCAGCTGGGTCTGCAGGGCGGCGAAGTCGGCGGTCGGCTCGTCCAGCGCCCAGATCATCTCGGGCAGGGCGTCCGCCATCGCGGCGTCGACGGGCACCTCGATCAGCTCGACGCCGAGGACGCCGGCGACCAGGCGTGCGAATCCGGCGTCGTCGCCGATGTTGTCCGCGGCCGCGCCACGCCCGGTGCTGGCGCAGAAGGTCGTGATGCGATCCGCCCCGGTCACCTGCCCCATGGAGGCGACGATCGCGCTCGAGTCGACCCCGCCCGACAGGAGCGCGCCCACGTCGACGTCCGCCACCATCTGCTCGGCCACCGTGCGATCGATGAGGGCGCGGAGGTCGTCCGCGGTGCCGCCCGGCCCGGCCGTCGCGCCCGCGATGGGCGTGCGGTACCAGCGCTCCACCCGGATCCCGTCGCCGTCGACCTGCATGGCACAGCCGGGCCGCAGCTTGCGCACGGCGCGGAGCATGGTCGCTTCGCCGGCCGTCCACAGGAAGCCGAGATGGTCGGCGACCGCGACCCCGTCGATGTCCCGCGGCAGGTCGGGGCACAGGGTCAGCGCCTTGAGCTCGGATGCGAACAGGAAGCCCTCGGAGAGCGGCGCGTAGTAGAGCGGCTTCACGCCGAGATGGTCCCGCGCGAGGAAGAGCCGGCGCTCGTGGGCGTCCCAGACCGCGAAGGCGAAGATGCCGTGCAGCCGCCGCAGGCACGCCACGCCCTCCCGCGCGAACAGCTCCAGCAGCACCTCGGTATCGCCCGAGCTGCGCAGACGAATCCCCTGGGCTTCGAGATCGGCGCGCAGGCTCTTGTAGTTGTAGATCTCGCCGTTGAACGTGATCGTGTAGCGACCGCACGCGCTGGTCATCGGCTGGGTGGCCGACTCCGAGAGGTCGATGATGGACAGCCGGCTGTGCCCGAGCGCGAGGCCTGCCGGCGCGTCGAAGTGCCGGCCCTCGCCGTCGGGACCGCTTGCGAAGCGCGGCCACCATGGCGTCCAGCAACGGCGGCGCCCAGGGCCCGATGAATCCGGCTATTCCGCACATGGCGCGCAGTCCTGCATCTTCGGCGATCCCAACAGCTCCATGATCGCGTCCACGTAGAGCCGGTACTTGCCGTCCGCGTCCGGAAGCGTCGCGAGTCGCGTCCGCCCTCGGGCGACCAGGTCGCTCCACAGCTCCGGCCGCTTCGAGAGGGCGAGCAGCGCGCGCCCCGCTGCTGCGGCGTCGTCCGGAGCAAAGAACAGCGCGGCGTCTCCGCAGTTCGCGTGGGCGAACGGCAGGTCGGAGGTGACGATGGGACGACCCGCGGCCATGGCTTCGGGATAGCTGGCCGAGAACGTCTCCAGCAGCGTCGGCAGGAACATGACGTGGCAACGGTCGTAGAGCGCCGGCCCGTCCGCAACGGCCACCGGCCCGTGGTTGACGATCGCATCCTCTACGCCCAGCCGGACGGCCCGGCTGTGAATGCGGTGCCACCCGGCGCCGTCCTCGCTCAGGGTGAGATGAAAACGAAAGCGCTCGGCATGACCCTCTCCGGCGAGCCAGGCGGCGACGGCCGGGATCAGCTCGAGGTCCTTGTGGGCGTAGTAGGCGGACAGGGTGAGCACGTCGATGGGCCCGGGCGGGGCGCTCGCGAGGGGCGTGAAGGGATGACTCCGGTAGTGGGCGCCACAGCTGTTCGGGATCACGTGGATCTGACGGAGCGGGATCCCCCAGCGGTCGTGCAGACCGCGCTTCGCCACCTCGGCCTCGACCACCCAGGCGTCCGCTCGGCGATACCACCAGCCCTTGTAGAGCGACAGCAGGGGCGTCTCCAGATACTCGCCGATGCGCCGCAGTTTCGAGTACGCGATCCAGCTCGCGTGGGTGACCCAGGGGTCGGCCACGCCGACCAGGTGCGGCTTGTCGAACCGCACGTAGGCGGGACCGAACACCGTGAGGACCGCCTCCACCGGAGTCTCCCGGAAAATTCGCAGGACCTCGCGGCGGGCAGCGCGGTTGCGACTGGGCGAGGCTTCGAGCCGGTAGGTTCGCGAGGGGTCGAGCTCGATGCCCATGCGCCGGCATTCCGTGTCCACTTGCGGGGAGAGAACGCAGTACCAGTCGATCGTCGCGTCGCGCCGCAGGGCATGCAGCAGGTGGACCCCGACCTGGAGCGCTCCGCCCTGGGCCAGGGTGGATGCGTTGAGCAAAACTGCCGTCATTGCGCCTGCGCTCTCCCGGACTCTCCGACCGCGGTTTCGCCCTCGACGGGCCGCCCACC
Source organism: uncultured delta proteobacterium (assembly GCA_963822965.1). GTDB lineage: Bacteria > Myxococcota_A > UBA9160 > UBA9160 > UBA4427 > JAJDAN01. Next base: position 175,548 of record CAWGJT010000009.1, on the reverse strand, counting down.
GCGAAGGTACAAGCTCTCGGGCAGACGAGCGGGCCCGAACGCCCGCGAGGCCCCACGACCAGGCCCCCGGGGGACATCGAGCCATGGAGACGGGAGTCCAGGGATTCGGGCGGGGCGCGGCCGTGCGCGTGCGATGATTCTCGCAGCCGGGAGGCGGGGATGCACGTGCGGGTGAACGGAACGCGGCTCTTCTTCGACGTCGAAGGGGCGGGGCTCGTGCCGGACGGCGCGGCCATGCGCGAGCGTCCGACGGTGCTGCTGCTGCACGGCGGACCCGGCTTCGACCACTCGATCTACAAGCCGTCGTTCTCGGCGCTCGCCGACGTCGCGCAGCTCGTCTACTACGACCACCGCGGCCAGGGTCGCAGCGACAAGAGCGACCCCTCGCACTGGAACCTGGTCCAGTGGGCGGACGACGTGCGCGGCCTCTGCGAGGCGCTCGGCATCGAGCGGCCGATCGTGTTCGGCAACTCGTTCGGCGGAATGGTCGCCATGGCCTACGCGGCCCGGCACCCGGAGCACCCCGCGAAGCTCGTCTTCTCGAGCACGGCGCCGCGCCAGGACCTCGAGCTCGTCGTCGCGCGCTTCGAGGAGCTCGGGGGCGCCGAGGTGGCGGCCGCCGCGCGGCGCTACTGGGAGCACCCGGGCGGCGAGACGCTGGGCGACTACCTGCGCCTCGCGTTCCCCCTCTACGGGCGCGCGCCGCGCGACCCCGACGCGAACGCGCGCACGCGGTGGGCGCTCGACGTCATGTTCCACTTCGCCGCCGGCGAGGGCCGAACGATGGACCTCGCCCCCGGGCTCGCGCGCGTGCGCTGCCCGACGCTCGTGCTCGCCGGCGGACGCGATCCGGTCTGCCCGATCGAGCTCTCCGGGGAGATCGCGGCGGCGCTTCCCGCCGAATTCGTGCGCTTCGAGCGCTTCCCCGACTGCGGCCACGGCGTCTTCCGCGACGATCCGCGTGGCTTCGAGGTGCTGCGTGAGTTCATCCGAGAGTGAGCGCCGCGCGCTCGAGGTCACCGATGCCTTCATGGCCGGCTTCAACGCGCGCGATCGGCAGGCGCACTACGACAGCTTCAACTTTCCGCACGTGCGCATCGCCAGCGGACGCGTTCGCGTCTGGAATACACGTGCCGAGCTCGACGCGCACCCGGAGTCCTACGGCACGCGCGAGGTCGAGCCCGGCTGGAGCGAGAGCCGCTGGGACCACCGCAAGGTGATCCACGCCGGCCCGGACAAGGTGCACCTCGACGTACGGTTCACGCGCTACGGCGCCGACGGCCGCCCCCTCAATACCTATCAGGCCGTCTACGTGATCACCTGCGTGGACGGTCACTGGGGCATCCAGGCGCGCTCGAGCTCTGCGCCCTGACGCATCGGCGTCCATCGCCAGAGCCGGGGATCGCCAGAGCCGGGGATGGGCCGAGCACGACGACGTCTACATCGCCGACGGCAAGGAGCCGATCTTCTTCGAGGCGGAGTACGAACGTGGGCTCGACTACTACCGGAGCCGCTATTTCGCGTCGTGGTCCGGCGAGCGGGCGGTCGGAAACGCGCGTTCGTATCACCTCTAATCTGCCCTTCGTGCCCGCGCGCATCCACGCGTGATATCCCGATGCGCGGCTGGTGGCGATCCTGCGCGAGCCGGTGTCACGCGCCTACTCGCACTGGTGGCATCGCTACACGCGCCGGCAGGAGAGGCTCTCGTTCGGCGAGGCGGTCGATGCGAACCTCGCTGCGGTGGCGGATGGGCCGCGATTCACGGGCGACGACGGCGCCCGCGCGTGGGCCGCGGGTGTGTCCGGCTCGAGCGCGGCACACGCGACCTACGTCGACCTCGGCTACTACGCAGAGCAGCTTCGCCGCTACCATGCGCTCTTCGCGCCGTCGCAGCTGCTGGTGTTGCTGTACGAAGATCTCGAGCGCGATCCGGTCGGTACGACGCGGGCGCTATGGAAGCACGTCGGTGTCGACCCCGACCGGGATCTCGCGGACGCGCCGGCCAGGAACGCGGCGCGCGCGACGATGGAGACGCGTGCCTGGAAGCCGGTCGCACGCCTGTACGCGTCCCTCGGGCTCGCGTCGCTCGTCCCGGAAGGCTTGAAGCGGCGCGTGAGTCGAGCGCTGCAGGGCCCGGCCGCGACCCGCCCCCCGGTCGATCCGTCGCTGCGCGCGAGGCTCGTCGAGCACTATCGCGAGCGCAACGCCGACCTGGCCGAGCTGCTGGGTAGCGACCTGTCGGCCTGGTCGGCCGGCGTTCCCTAGCGCGGCCGAGGCGACGGGCCGCCGCTCCGGGCGCCGCCGGTTGCTCGTCCGTTCGCTGCACGGCGTGACCACGTGCAACACCACGACCAAGTGCCGGCCCCCATTCGAGAAGCAAGGCAGGCGAGAAGCGTGCATCGAGGCTCCCGAGGTCCACCTCATCTTTTCCCATGACGCACGCAGACCGGTGTATGATGGCCTCGTTCCTGGAAAGGGAGATCGGCGATGTGCCCCACCCGTCTTCAGCTGCGACTCGCGCCTACCGCCATGGCGTTGTCCGCATTCGTCGTCTGCTTCTCGAGTCTGCCAGGAGCTGCTGCTCCGATTCTCGATCAGGAGCTCGATACCGACGAAGACGCGACGTACATCCAGCCCGCTCCGGTCGAGACCGACGTTGCCCAGACCTTCACGGTCGGTCTCAACGGGACCCTGGACAGCATCGAGCTGAAGGCGAGGCGAGATGCCGCGACGTTGCCTCTGCTGTTCGAGCTCTGGCCTACCATCGGAGGCGTGCCTACGCCGGGCGCCCTCGCGAGCGTGCTCGTGCCGCCCGAAGCGGTCCCGGTGAGCTTCGATTGGATCTCGATCGACCTGAAGCCTTTCTCCATCGACGTATCTGCGGGCGACGTCCTGGCCGTCGTGCTGCAAGCCAGCGCGGGCGAAGCGCTCGATCCGTACGTGTTTCGGCAGGGCTACGACCCCGCAGGCCTGGACTATCCAGCTGGCTCGAAGTTCAGGCGTCTGGATGGTGGAGCCTGGGAGGATGAGGTCGTTCTCGACCTCGGCTTCCGTTCGTTCATGGTCCCCGAACCCTCCACGGCGCTCCTCATTGGTTCGGGGCTGGCAGGCCTCGTCGCCCCGCGACGGCGCCAATCCCAGGCCACGTAGTCCCAGGGCGCCTCGTGGGCCGACCGCCGCGGCGAAGGTGCCGCAGGTGGCCCTCGTCGCACGGGTTTCCGGGCAGCCCTGAATCGGGCCAGGAGTCGGTGGCGTCGCCTTCGTCCGCGAGCCAGGCGCGGGCGCTCACGCACCCGCCCTTCGTGCGCCGCCGCGACGCGCGGGCGTCCCGGCCGGGGCGGTCGCTACTCTCTGGTGTCGCCGCCGCGCGGGCATTTCGGGGAAGGAATTCGGTGGTCAGGGTCGCCGAGCATGAAATCTTCGGACGGGAGCCCGAGCTCGCAGCGCTGCGGGCGGAGCTCGCGGCGGCGATGCAAGGCGCCGGGAGGCTCGTGCTCCTCACGGGGGAGGCGGGCATCGGCAAGACCGCGCTGCTCACCGTCCATGCTCGCGAGGCCCGGGCTCGGGGGGCGCTCGTGGCCTGGGGGCGCTGTCACGAGATGGCCGGCGCACCCGCCTACTGGCCCTGGCTGCGGGTGATCGAGGACCTGGTCGGGTCGGACGAGCTTCCCGAGCCTGCCAGCGACGAGCTCGGTGTCCTGCGGGATGCCCTGCGAGCGGCAGCCTCGCGGGAGGCCAGGGGCCCCGGCTTCTCGTCCGATCGCTTCGAGCTCTTTGCGCGCGTCGCGCGCAGCCTCGGCGCGGTGGCGCGCAAGCGCGGACTGGTGCTCGCGATCGACGACATCCACTGGGCGGATTCGGCCAGTGTCGAGCTGCTGCGCTTCCTGGCCTCGGAGCTCTCGGCGGACGCGATCCTGGTGGTCGCGACCCTTCGCAGCCACGAGGCCGCGAGCGAGACGACCCTGGCCGGCCTGACCCGCCTCGCCCAGAGCTTCCCGCTCGGCCCGCTGGAGCGACGCGCGGTCGAGGCCCTGCTGGCGGACCGGCTGCCGCCCGTGCGCGCGAGCGATCCGAAGCCGGCGGAAGGCGGCGACGATCGACCCGGCTGGGTCGAGGAGGTGTGGCAGCGCAGCGGGGGCAACCCCTTCTTCGTGCTCGAGCTGGCCCAGCTCCTGCGGGCGGGAAGCCCGAGCGCGAGTGCCGGCGACGCGCTCGTGCCCTCGGCGCTGCCCTTCGCCGCGCGTCGGGTGGTCGAGCAGCGCCTGGGGCTGCTGCCCCCGGACACCCTCGAGCTGCTCCGGGTCGCCTCGGTCGTCGGCGGCGAGATCGACCTGTCGCTGCTGGCCCCGGCGATGGATCGCGAAGCCTCGCAGCTGCGGACCCGTCTGGCTCCCGCGGTGGCCTCGGGCCTGCTGCAGTCCTCGACGGACCGACCCGCGCGCTTCGCCTTCGTGCACGCGCTGGTTCGCGAGGTGCTCTACGAGTCTCTCGACGACGACGTCGCGGCCGAGCTCCACGGCCGCATCGGGCTCGCCCTCGAGGCCCGCCTGAAGGACGAGCCCGCCGGCTGGCGGCGTGCCGAGCAGCTCCCACGTTTGGCCCACCACTTCCATTGCGCTCTGGGCAGTACTCGGGCTCCGGGCAGCGCTGCGAGCGCGTCCGAAGACGCTCGCGCCCGCGCCGCCGACTACGCCTGGCAGGCCGGCAACCAGCTGCTCCAGCTGCTGGCCTACGAGGAGGCGGCCGTCCACCTCGAGCGCGCCCACTCGCTGCTTCCGGAGGCGGGCGACGCGGCCCGGCGCATCGAGGTCGGCATCGGCCTCGGCCAGGCCCGGGTCGGCCTGGGCGACCGCCGTGGCGCGGAGTCGGTCCTCGAGGAGACCCTCGCCCTCGCCCGGGCCGACGCGGATCCCGTCCAGCTCGCCGCGGTCGTCCTCGCCTGGAGCACGGCGCGCGAGGAGATCGGTGTGGCGGACCTGGAGAGCAACCGGTGGGTCGAGGCGGCGCTCGCCGCGCTGCCCGAAGACGACTCGACGCTACGCGCGCGGCTCCTGTCGAGGCTCTCCAGCGGCCTGCACCTGATCCGCGGGGCCGAGGAGCGCCACCGGGCCCTGGCCGCCGAGGCCCTCGCCATGGCGCGGCGCCTGGGCGACGTCTCCACGCTGGCCTTCGTGCAGATTCGCAGCCTGACCCTGCTGACCGGACCCGACCGCCTCGAGGAGCGCTTCGCGGCCATCGACGCGATGCTCGAGAGCTGTGCGGGCTACGCCATCGGCGAGCTCAACGCCCTCTCGATGAAGGTCGACGCCTGTGCGGAGGCGGGCGATCGAGCCGGTCTGGACCTGGCCCTCGAGGCCTTCGACGAGATGGCGGAGGCCACGCGGCACCCCTACTTCCGTTGGCTCGGTACCAGCCACCACGCGGCCCTCGCCCTGATGGAGGGGCGCTTCGAGGACGCCGAGGAGCTGGTGGTCCGGGCCCTGCGGCAGGGCCAGCACGCCCAGTCGCGCACCCCCGGCCTGCACTTCGCCCAGCAGATGTTCATGCTGCGCGGCTGGCAGGACCGGATGCAGGAGGTCGCGCCGCTGGTGGAGGGCGGCGCCGAGACCGCGCGCATCGTGCCCGCCTGGCGCTGCGCGCTGGCCAACCTCTACGAGTACCTGGGCCGGGGGGTAGAGGCGCGGCGGGAGTTCGACAGCGTGGCTCGAGACGGCTTCGCGGTCCTGCCGCGCGACACCACCTGGCGGACGAGCATGATGCTGCTCGGGGCGGTCTGCTCGCGCTTCGGGGACCGCGCGAACGGCGAGGTCCTGTATCGACTCCTCCTGCCTCACGCCGGCCACGTGGCCATTGCGAGCCCGATGATCGTCGCGCTCGGGCCCGTGGACATGCGTCTCGGCCAGCTCGCGATCCTGCTGGGTCGCTACGACGACGCCGCGAGGCATCTCGAGCGGGCCGAGGCGATGGCCCAGGCCATGCGGGCCCTGCCCTGGCAGGCCGAGATCCGGTATCTCGCGGGCCGACTCCACCAGGCCCGGGGCCAGGCCCTGGGAGAGCCGGACGAGGACGAGCGCGCCGCGGCGTGCTTCGAGGGGGCGCAGGCCATCGCGAGCTCCCTCGGCATGGCGCTCGTGCTGCGTTGGATCCAGGAGGCGCGCTCGCAGCCGACCGCAGCAGCCGCCCGGAAGGCGGCGACCGACGCTGCGCGCTTCGCAAGGGACGGCGACGGCTTCACCCTCGTCTTCGAGGCTCGCACGACGCGGCTCCGGTCCATGGTGGGTCTCGGTTACATCCACACCCTGCTGGCCGAGCCGGATCGGGAGCTGCACGTCCTGGATCTCGCCCGCCCCGGGTCGCCGGGTGCCGGGTCCGCTGCCGGCGACGCCGGACCGCACCTGGACGAGCGCGCCCGGGCGGCCTACCGGGAGCGGGCGCGGGAGCTGCGCGCCGAGCTCGCCGAGGCGGAAGCCATGGGCGACGCGGGGCGCCGCGAGCGGGCGAGCGCCGAGCTGGAGTTCCTGACGTCCGAGCTCGAGCGAGCCTTCGGCCTGGGCGGTCGCGAGCGGCGCAGTGGCGCCGCGGCCGAGCGGGCGCGGGTCTCGGTCACCCGGGCGATCAAGTACGCCACGCGCAAGATCGCCGAGCACGACCCGGCGCTGGCCGAGCATCTGGAGCGCAGCGTCCGGACCGGGACCTTCTGCGTCTACGCCCCGGCCGCTCGCGACCGCATCGACTGGCGCCTCTCCTAGGCGAGGCCGCGCTCCCCGCACGCGGTCTGCCGCCGGCGGTGCCGGTGGAGCACGCCGCAGAGGAGCACGCCGGCGAGCAGCCCGGCCGCGCCCGGCTCGGGCACGGAGATCACCCGTAGCTCCGCGCCATGGTCGGCATCCGCAGCCACGAAGAAGATGTTGGAGCCGGCCTTCACGAAGCCCTCCTGGTTCGGGCTCGAGTCTGCGAGGCCGATCGCCACGTCGTCGATCAAGACCGTGCCGGCCGCGCTGCCGTCGGTCTGCCAGGGCTCGATGCCCGTGGCCCCGTCCTCGGCGGCGAAGTAGAGCGCGTCGTCGATGCCGTCGAGCACGATGGTGAAGGAGTTGAAGCCCCAGTCGGAGCCCGGGAAGAGGTCGGTCACCATGGACGTTCCGAGCGCCGTGCCGTCGCTCTTCCAGAGCTCACGGCCGTGGGTGCCGTCGTCGCCCAGGAAGAAGAGGAGGCCGCCCGCCTGGCGCAGGGGCGAGCCGTAGAAGGTCACGCTCTGGGAGCCCGGCCCTACGTTGACGACGAGGCTCGTACCGGGCTCGGTTCCGTCGCTCTGCCAGAGCTCGTCGCCGTTCACCCCGTCGTTGGCGAAGAAGTAGAGCAGGCCGTCGTGGACGACCAGGTCGTGGGGCTCGCCGCCGAAGAAGGCGTGGACGCGGATGTCCTTCACCAGCACGGTCCCGAGGGCGGTGCCGTCGGTCTTCCACAGCTCCTTGCCGGTACCGTCGTTGGCGGGGAAGTAGAGCTCGCCGGCGTAGATCTCGAACTCCGGGTTGTAGGCCAGTCCGTCGCCGCCGGGGTTGATGTCGGCCACCATCACCGTGCCCGACTCGGTGCCGTCGGTCTTCCACAGCTCGTAGCCGTTCAGGCCGTCGTTTGCGCGGAAGTACCAGTCGCCGCCGAACGCGATGCCGAAGAAGGGGGAAGAGCCGGCGGTTCCGGGATTGATGTCCTTCACCAGGACGGTCCCGCCCGCGGTGCCGTCGGTCTTCCACAGCTCGCTCCCGACGGCCCCGTCGTCGGCGGACACGAGCACCTCGCCGCCGACCTCGCCGAAGGGGGCGGCGTTCGAGCCGGTGACGCCGGGAACCAGGTCGACCACCTGCTCGGTGCCCGGCTCGGTGCCGTCGGTCTTCCACAGCTCGTAGCCGGTGGATCCGTCGTCGCCCCGGAAGTAGGCGACGCTCCCCGCGACGTAGAGGTCCTCGAGGCCCTGGCTGGTGCCCCCGGGATTCAAATCCTTCACGATCGCGGTCCCGGGCTCGGTGCCGTCGCTCTTCCACAGGTTCGTCTCCACCCCGTCGAAGGCCCGGAAGAGCAGGTCTCCGCCCAGGGGCGCCAGATACCTGAAGGTGGTGCTGTCGGTGCCGTCCCAGATGTCGCTCACCAGGGTGGTGCCGAGGGCGGTGCCGTCGCTCACCCACAGCTCGAAGCCCGTCGTCGAGTCGGTGCCCTCGAAGTAGAGCTCTCCGGCGACGACCCAGAGCTTCGGGACCGCCAGGGTGTTGGGCATGTCGAGGTCGCCGGGGGCCAGGTCGATCACCATGCTCGTGCCGAGGGCGGTGCCGTCGCTGGTCCAGAGCTCGATGCCGTGGGTGCCGTCGTCGGCCACGAACCAGGCGAGCCCGCCCAGGGAACGGAAGGTCGAGGGCGAGGAGCCGCCGGCACCGGGCTGGATCTCCACCAGGCCGGTGCCGAGGGTCGTGCCGTCGCTGGCCCACAGCTCGTCGCCGTTCGCGCCGTCGTCCGCCCCGAAGACCGTGAGCGCACCGGCCGGCACGAAGCCTTCGGGATAGGAGCTGCCCGCGCCCGGGTTCACGTCGAGCAGCATCTGCGTGCCGAGCGTGGTGCCGTCGCTCACCCAGGGCTCGGTGCCGTTCACGCCGTCGCTGGCGGCGAGGTAGAGGAGGCCGTTCGAGACCTGCAGCGTGTAGCCGAAGCTGCTGCCGGTCGGGTTCATGTCGGCCACCAGGGTGGTTCCGGCGAGCGTACCGTCGCTCTTCCAGAGCTCGCGGCCGTTCGTGCCGTCGTCCGCCAGGAAGTAGAGGACGCCGCCGAAGTCGACGAAGCCCTGGGGAGAGCTGCTGCTCGAGCCGGCGCGGATGTCGGCCACCTCCACGGTGCCGGGCTCGGTCCCGTCGCTCTTGTAGAGCTCGGTGCCGTTGGGGCCGTTGGCCGCGAAGTAGAGGGTGCCGCCCACGTCGGTCAGGTAGCTCGGGGAGGAGCTCCCGAAGGGCTGGATGTCCGAGACCACGACCGTCCCCGGCGTGGTCCCGTCGGTGGTGTAGAGCTCGTCGCCCACCGGGCCCGTGGCGGTGAAGAAGAGCTGTCCGCCCACCTCGATCCAGTCGTTGGGGTACGAGTTGGCCGTGCCCGCGGCGAGGTCCGCCAGCATGTAGGTCCCGAGCTCGGTGCCGTCGGTCCGCCAGGGCTCCGTGCCCTCGGCGTCCGTCGTGCACGCGAAGTAGGCGACGCCGCCGGCGACGCCCATGGGGAAGTTCGAGGCCTGGCAGGCCGAGGTGACGCGCTGGGTTCCCGCCAAGGTCCCGTCGGTCCTGTACAGGTAGGTGCCGTCGAAGTCGCGGCCCAGGAAGAGCAGCGTGCCGCCGCCCAGGTCCACCAGGCGGTCGGGGTAGCTGTGGCCGTTCCCGAACCCGGTGCTGATGTCCTTGACGAGATCCACCTGTGCGAAGGAAGGCGCGGCGGCCCCGAAGAGGAGCGCCGGGACGGTCAGGGCGAGCGCCAGGGCGCCTGCGAACGTCGTCGGATCGGTCTGTCGTCGGTTCACGGGATTGCCTCGCTGGATGCCGGAATGGCTCGTGTCCAGCGAGGCGTGACGGCGCGTGGAACATCGTGACAAGCCCGTACCCGGCTCGTCCGTATGGCGGCGGCGGCGGGGATTCCTCCCGGCTCACGGGGACTTGCGATCTCGTCAGTAGATCCCCGGGATGATCCGCCAGCGGACCTTCTCGGTGTACCGGTCCCAGTCCGCGCCGTACTTCTTTGCGCAGTGTCTGCCGTCGCGCCACTCCCGGTGGATCAACAGGATCGCGAAGTAGATGGGGTAGAAGTAGGGAATCAAGCGCTCGAGGCCGCAGGTGAGCGACCAGGACAGCCCCATGAGCCAGTCCCCCAGATAGTTGCTGTGCCGCGAGACGCCCCACCAGCCCGAGGTGAGAAGCCCGTTGCCGTGCGCGGTCTGGATGAACTCGGGCTTCCGCCCCCAGATCGGTTCCATGGGGTCGCGCGAGAAGCGGTGTTTCTGCAGGTTGGAGCTTCGGAAGATGGAGAAGCCCAGGGCGTTCAGTACGAAGACGGCGCTCGCACCCCACCCCGGCAGGGGCTCCGGGTGGGCGACCAGATAGAGGGGCTGCAGCGAGTAGGCGAAGGGAATCCAGACCAGGCAGCCCCAGCCGAGCATGAAGCCGAAGTTCTCGTGCTTGATGTCCCAGGTCGTGAGGATGGCGTCCTCGAAGACGAAGTAGTCGGTGACGTAGAGGATCTGGAAGAAGCAGACCAGCACCATCGCGTTGCTCACCGTACCGTGAAGCGTGTACTGCTGGGCGGCCAGGGAGAGATCGATCAACACCCACAGGATCATGCCGGGTCTGGACTCGCAGAAGAACTTGAGATCGAAGCGTCCGATACGCGGATTGCGGCAGGCGCCCACGGTGTAGGCCTCGAGGAGGTTCAGCTCGCGTTCCTCGTCCGCGGCCTGACGTCGGCCCAGCGCCACGAGCCACACGCAGCCGAGCAGCACGACTGCGTTGGCGGTGGTGACGAGGGCGCCGAAGTGCTCGAAGAGCAGCCCCGGCGGCGCGAGGCCGAGCACCACCGCGAGCGCGGCCGCGCCGATGGTGAGCGCCAGGGCCAGCAGGCCGTTCAGGCGATAGTCGAGCCGGCGCCCGTCCGCCAGGGGTGCACCCTCCGCGCTCCGGCCCGGGAGCCACGCGTAGAGGGCGGCCTGGAAGGCGATCCACAGGAGATAGAAGCCCACGGAGGCGAGGCTCGGCGGCTCGACGTGGGACCAGAACGCCGCGTCGGGAACGACGAGGGCCGCGTCGTAGTGGACGATCGAGATCGCGAAGTACCCCGTGAGGAGCGGCAGGAAGACGATCATCGAGGCGAAGCCAGCGTTGAAGAACACCCGCTTCCCCGCGCTCATGGCCGAGACCTCCACGCGCGGATCCTCCTCCAAGGCGCCAGCATGAAGGGTAGTCGACTCCCAGGTACGGTCGCATTCCCGGAGTTGACCGGCTCTCGTCGGGGTGAGAGCATGACTTCGCGCAAGCGGGGCGCGATCCGCTGAAGGTGCTGAAGGTGAAGGCGCTACCCGTCGAGCCCGATCGGATCCGCGCGGCCTGGGAGGGTCGGGTGAGCGGCTGCGTGCTGGGCAAGCCCGTCGAGCTGCTCTCGATCTTGCGGGGAAAGGCGGCGCTCGACGCCTACCTCGAGCAGGCCGGCGCGTTGCCGCTTCGGGACTACGTCCCTCGAATCGAGGCAACCCTCGTCGACGGCTTCGGGGTTGGCTGCTGCCGTGGCGAGATCGTGCGCGCCGAGCCGGACGACGACATCAACTACACGGTGTTGGCCCTGCTGCTGCTGGAAGAGAAGGGTGCTGCGCTGGAGACTGCCGATGTTGCGCGCGCCTGGCTGAGACTCCTTCCAGCGGGGGCGACCTACACGGCGGAGCGCGCCGCCTACCGCACCCTGCTGGACCGGGCCGCGGAGCACTTCCCGAACGGGGCCCCCGCCGGCTTCGACCTCGAGGCTTGCGCCGAGAATGAATACAACGACTGGATCGGCGCCCAGATTCGAGCGGACCTCTACGGCTGGGTGTGTCCCGGTCGTCCGGAGCTCGCCGCGGAGCTCGCGCGGCGCGATGCGGCGCTCTCGCATCGCGGGGACGGCGTCTACGGCGCCATGTTCGTCGCGGCGCTGGGAGCAGCGCTCCCCGCGGCCGAGGGATGGGGCGAGGCGATCGATGCCGCCTGCGCCCAGATTCCGAAGGACAGCGGTGCGGCCGAGGCGGTGCACTTCGGACGCGAGCTGGCCGGCCGGAGCGACGCCGTCGAACGCCTCCACCAGCGGTACGCCGAGCTGTCTCCGGTCCACACGCTCAACAACCTCGCCCTGGTCGTGTGGGCGTTCGTCTCGGGCGACGGCGACTTCGGGGCCGCCGTCGGCGAGGCGGTTGCGGCGGGTTGGGACACGGACTGCAACGGGGCGACGGTCGGGGCCCTGTGCGGGATCGGCGGCGGCGGCATCCCTCGAGCCTGGACGGCGCCGTGGGCCGGACGCGTGGGCGTCGCGCTCGCCGGCCACGGTGAGCTGCGACTCGACGACCTGGTCGAGCGGACGGTCGCGGTCGCCCGCTCACTCACGTGAGAGCCGTTGGGCCGCCGGGAGCGGCAGCCGACCCGGGCCCCCGAACCGGGAACGTGCCCAGATGAAGGATGGGGCAGCGCCATCTCGTCTCCGATGGCTCGTGCAAGGCGGCCCGGGGTGTCGGGCGTCTCTCATCGGTGTAGACCGGTGCACGGAAGTGCCCGTCGGCACCCTCCTCTTGATGCCGAGCGAGTCGAGGGGCCATGCGGACGCAATTGCGTCCGTGGCTGTCAGCCCCGGCCTCCCTCGTCCGCGTAGTACACGTCGGCGATCATCCCCGATTCGGCGTGCTCGTGGCGGCGGAGGCGGTCGGCACAGCGGTTGACGCGGCGCCGGGCGTCTTCGCTGAGCTGGGCTTGCGGGCCGGCGGGGTGCTGGAGGTCACGGCTCAGGGTCTCGAGGTCTTCGAGGATCTCGCGGTGCTCGCGGCGGAGGGTGTCGAGCTTGTCGGCGAGGCCGGGGCTGCGGCGGGCGAGGTCGTCGTAGAGACCGCCGGCCACCTCCTCGTCGGCGAAGTGCTCGCCGAGCAGCTTCGGCAGCTCTTGCAGGCTGGAGAGCGCGCCCGCGCGATCGGCCGTGTTCGTCAGTGCCTCGAGCCGGCTTCGCAGCTCGCGGTGGTCGTCTTCGATCCGTTCTGCGGCGTGCTCGTCTCCGGTGCCGCGATTCGTCATGGCTGCCCCTCCCTCCGTCTCCCTGTTACCTGTCTACCTTGCGCGTCTGTCTCCGCATCCCGCGTCCCGTTGCGCGCTCCTCCACCCGACGAGGATCGTCGCAGGATCCGTGCCGCTCGGGGCCGCGAACAATCCCCCCCGAGAGCGGGAGGTGTGTCCAAATGCCCCAATCGGCGCTCGGCCATGGGACCGAATCAGCCCGCCCCGGCCCGGACGCGCGGAGCCTGCATTCGGACTCCGGACCCCTCCCGCGGTAGGCTTGCAGTGCGGCGAGGTACGGGAGAGAAGCAGCTGAGGAACCTGTCCCCCGACAACACGGCGGAGAGCACATCGGAGCACGCCGCGGACCCTGCGCTCGGCGCTGCGCCGGCCTCCGCGCACCGCCCCCACGCGAAGACGCTGGTCGAGGCCTCCGAGCACGTCGTCGAGGTGGTATCGGACTCGGGCGAGGGTGCGCAGAAGTGCGGCCAGATCTTCGCGCGCGCGGCGGCGAAGATGGGCTACGGGATCTGGACCGTCGAAATCATTCCGGCCGAGATCGAGCCGCCCGCACGCACGGCGGCCAGCGCCAGCGGGAACCTCGTGCGCTTCGGCACCGGCGAGATCACGAACTGGGGCGACCAGGCAGCCCTCGTGGTCGCCTTCAACGAGCAGGTTCTGCTCGCGCGCCACCGCCTCGACGCGCTCAGCGAAGACTGCATCGTGCTGCTCGAGGCGCAGTGGGCCGACCATCCGGACGAAGAGATCCGCCGCCAGTGGCAGGACGCGATGAACGAGATCTCCGGTCGCGGCTACCGGCTGCTGCCGGTCCCGATGGAGGAGGAGTGCCTGCGCGTCGTCGACGACGCGCGCAAGGGCAAGAACATGTTCGCGCTCGGCCTGCTGGCCGAGATCTACGGCCTGGACGTGGACTACGTCCGCGAGCAGATCCGCGCGCAGTTCGCGGCCAAGGCGCCGGAGGTGGCGAAAGCGAACTGCGACCTCCTGCAGCAGGGCATCGACTGGGCCGCCGCGAACCTGGACTTCCGCGTCGCCATTCCGCGCGTCGATAGCGACGAGGCCCGGGTCGTGATGAACGGCAACCAGGCGGCCGCGCTCGGCGCCGTCGCGGCCGGCATGGACTTCTGCGCGATGTATCCGATCACGCCGGCGACGTCCGTCTCGCACTATCTCTGCGACATCTTCGAGAGCTACGGCGGCAAGGTGCACCAGGCGGAGGATGAAATCGCCGCCGCGACCGTCGCGATCGGTGCGTCCTACGCGGGCAAGGTGGCATTGACGGTGACGTCGGGGCCGGGCCTCGCACTGAAGACGGAGGCCCTCGGTCTCGCGATCATGACCGAGATCCCGCTCGTGGTGCTCGACGTGCAGCGCGGCGGGCCGAGCACCGGGCTGCCGACGAAGGTGGAGCAGAGCGACCTGCTCGCGGCGCTCTTCGCGCAGCCCGGCGACGCGCCGCGCGTCGTGCTCGCGCCGGCGACGATCGAAGAGTGCTTCCACGTGATGATCACCGCGCGGCGCATCGCGAAGGCCTTCCGCTGCGTCGTCATCGTGCTCTCGGATGCGAACCTGGCGAGCGGCCAGCAGCAGTTCCGCCGCCCGGTGCCGGACGAGCGCTGGCACGCGGCGCCGGCGAGCCAGCGCGCCGTCGGCAAGGACGAGCTGCCCTACGGCTGGGATCCGGAGACCGGCCTCTCGCGGCGGATCGTCCCCGGGCAGCCCGGCGGCATGCACACAGTCACGGGCCTGAACCACGACCAGCGCAGCAAGGTGAACTACATGCCGGAGGTGAACCAGCTGGGCGCCGCGATGCGCAGCCGCAAGCTCGCGGTGCTGCACGAGACCCTGTCGCCGCCGCCGGTCCACGGCGACGCAGCCGGTCGCCTCTTGATCGTCGGCTGGGGCAGCACGAAGGGCGCGATCGAGGAGGCGGTGGACCGCGCGCGCGCCGAGGGCCACGCCGTGTCGTCGACGCACCTGACGTTCCTGTCGCCGTTGCATCCGGGACTGCGCGACATCTTCTCCCGCTTCGAGCATGTGATGACCGTCGAGCTGAACTACAGCGACGACCCGGAAGCACCGCGCATCACGCCCGAGAACCGCCGCTACGGGCAGCTCGCGTTCCTGCTGCGCGCGAACACACTCGTGGACGTGGACTGCTGGACGCGCGTGCCCGGGCAGCCGCTGCGGCCGGGCGAGATCCACGCGGCCATCCAGGACCGGCTCGCGCGCATGGACGCAGGGGAGGCCGGGCGATGATGCACGAAGAGCTGCGCTCCTTCTTCAGCTGCAGCATGGACGACGACCGCACGTTCGAGCTCGACGACTACGGCAGCGTCGTCGCCCGCTGGTGCGGCGGCTGCGGCGACCATGGCGTGTTGAACGCCGTGAAGCGCCTCATGCGGGACGAGCAGCTGTTGCCGGAGCGGACGGTCTTCGTGTCGGGGATCGGCTGCTCGAGCCGCTTTCCGCACTATCTCGACACCTACGGCTTCCACGGCATCCACGGCCGCGCGCTGCCGATCGCAACGGGCATCAAGCTCAGCCGTCCGGACCTCGACGTCTTCGTGGTGATGGGTGACGGCGACTGCTGCTCGATCGGCGCCGGCCACTGGCTGCACGCCACGCGGTACAACATCGACATGACCGCGTTGATGCTCGACAACGCGATCTACGGCCTGACCAAGAACCAGACGTCGCCGACGACGCCCCAGGGCTACAAGACGAACACGCAACCGCGCGGCTCCTGGCTGCCGGCGCTGAACCCGATCTCGACCGCGCTCGGCGTCACGAACGTGTCCTTCGTCGCGCAGACCGCGGACTGGGTGCCGGCGCACCTCTTCGAGACCCTGCAGGCCGCGCACCGCCACCGGGGCTTCGCCTTCGTGCGCATCCTGCAGCGCTGTCCGAAGTTCACGTTGCCGCTCTTTGCGCAGCAGGCGCGCACGCCGGACCTGCACGAGCTGCTGGTCCACGCGGACGGCGTCAGCGTGCCGGCCCTCGAGAAGATCTACAAGCGGCGCCTCGAGCACGACCCGAGCGATCTCGACCGCGCCCGCGTGCTGGCGGAGAGCCCCGACCGCATCCGCCTCGGCGTCTTCTATCGCAACGAGGACCGCGAGCGCTACGACGACATCCGCCGCTTGCCCACCTACACGGCCGCGCAGAACATCGCGCGGCTCGACGCCGAGCTCGATCGCCATGCCCTCTGACCCGCGCGTCGCACAGGCGCTCGAAGCCTTCGCCGAGCCCATCGGGGCCTTCCGGTCGATCCTCGCGAACACGAGCGAGCAGATCCGGCTCCTGATCAGCAAGCGTATGGAGCACAACGGCGCGTCGGTGGAAGGGGCGCGTGCGGAGTTCGGCGCGTTCGCGGCCGGGCGGATCGACTCCGAGCGCATGTCGCGCCTGCTGACGCAGGTGGAGCCGCGGGACCTCGAGCACGGCGAGCTCGTCGTGCGCGCGTTCGACACGTGCAACGAGCTGCTCACGCTCCGCGAGCGGCTCTTTCACGTCGCGGTTGCCGAGGGCGGGGACCTGCGGTCGGCGGTGGGCGGTGCGCTCGCCCAGATCGGCCGAGCCTACGGTGCCGCGCGCGTGGCGGACCTCGTGAGCCTCGGCAGCTATCGCGAGAGCGAGCACGGCGGGCTGCTCGACGCGCACCCGTTCGAGCACTGGAGCCGCTCCGAGCGGAAGGTGCCGCTCTGTCTCGTCGTCTCCGTCGCGGGCCGGGACCTGCGCGTCGGCGGGCTCGCGGACTTCGTCGACCGTGCGTTGAAGCTCGTGCTCGTGGTCGACGGCGAGGCGCCGCCCGCGGCGCTCGTCCGCCTCGTCACGCCGGGCGTGCTGGTGCTGCAGACGGCGGACCCGGCCGAGCTCGCGTGGGTGGCGCGCTTCGACGGGCCCGCCGTCGCGGCGCTCGTGCCGGACTCGGCCGCGTACTTCCGCCACGATCCGGCGGCCGGGGCGACGCTCGCGGAGCGACTCGTCGTCAACCGGCTGCCGGAGCGCGCGCCGCGCCGGCTCGGCGTGTCGAGCGAGTTCCAGCAGCGCGAGGATCTCGCGCAGCTCGAGGCGCTGGTGGCATTCGCGCCGGCGGCGCCGGCCGTCGCACCGAACGCGCCGGCGCCGACCGCGGGAGAGACCGCGTCGTCCGCGCCTCCGGCGGCCGCCGCGCTCGGCGGCCGGCCGTCCGCGGCGGAAACAAGGCGGCCGGCCGCGGCGGAGACAGGGCAGCCGGCCGCAGCGGAAGCGGTCCAGCCGTCCGCCGCGGAAGCGGGCGGGCATGCGCCGGCCGCCGACGACGTCGAGAAGCTCTCGGCCTGGCTCCTGCGTCAGGCCGATCTCTCGGGCTCGCCGTAGAGCCTGCGCGGTGGAGCTCGCGAACGTCGTCCTGCCCGTGCTGATCCTGTCCGGCGTGTGTGTGGTCTTCGGCGCACTGATCGCGCTGGTGCAGAGCCGGTTCCGCGTCCTGGAGGACCCGCGCATCGACGCGACGCTCGCGCTGCTGCCCGGCACGAACTGCGGTGCGTGCGGCTCGCCCGGCTGCCGCGCGTTCGCGGAGTCGCTGGTCGCCGGCGAACGGCAGCCGGCGGGCTGCACGGTGATGGGACCCGAGGCGATCGACGACGTCGCCGCGCTGCTCGGCGTCGAGGCCGGCGAGTCCGACCGGCGCGTCGCGCGCCTCCTGTGCGCGGGCGGGACGGACGTGGCCGTGCAGGCGGCCGGCTACCGCGGCTTCGCGACGTGCAAGGCCGCGGCGTCGGTGGCGGGCGGCGGCAAGGGCTGCACGTGGGGCTGCCTCGGGCTCGCGGACTGCGAGGCGGCCTGCGACTTCGATGCAATCCGGATGAGCCCGACCCGGCTCCCGCTCGTGGACCCGGCGCGCTGCACCGCCTGCGGCGACTGTGTCGACGCCTGTCCGAAGGACCTCTTCGTGTTGATGCCCGCCGACCAGCATCTGCTCGTCCAGTGCAAGAGCGAGCTCGAGGGCGAAGAGGCGGAGGCGCTCTGCCGGGTGGCCTGCAACGGCTGCGGCAAGTGCGCACTCGACGCCGCCGACGGGCTGATCGACATCGTGAACGGTCTCGCGGTGGTCGACCAGACGCGCAGCGAGCTGGCCGCCCCCGACGCCACGGCGCGCTGTCCGACCGGTGCGATCGTCTGGGTGGAGGGCGCGCAGCGCCTCGACACGCCGCCTCTCGAAGGGAAGGTCGGCGCCGGGATGGGCGTGGAATGAGCCGCTTCGGTCGGAGGCCCGACGCGCGTGAGCCGAGCGAGCCCGACGGGCCGGCGGCACGGCCGCGCCATCCCGGCGTCGTCGCGATCGACGACGGCAGCGGGGCCGTCGTCGGCGTCGAGACCGCGGCCAGCGAGGCGGCCGCCGCTCATCCGATCCCGCCGTCGACCCGCATGGCCGAGGGCTTCGCCGCCGCGTCCGCGGCCGGCGGGACGAACGTCTTCGGGCGGCGCCTGCTCTTCTTCGAGCCCGAGAGCGCGGAGGCCGCTGCCGGCGTGACGACGGGGACGAGCCTGGCCGGGCTGCGCTCGACGGGCTTCTCGAGCGGCGAGGGCGTCGCGGACATGCACGAGTCGCTGTTCGCGGCCGTGGGCAAGCGCCTTACTTGCGTGCTGCACGTCGCGTGCCGGGCGATCACGAAGCACGCGCTGAGCGTCGACACCGGACACGACGACTATCACGCCGTCGACGACACCGGCCTCTTCCAGCTCTTCGCGAAGGACGTTCAGGCGGCTGCGGACCTCGCGCTCGTCGCGCACCGCATCGCCGAGCTGTCCCTCTCCCCCGGCCTCTGCGCGCAGGACGGCTTCGCGACGAGCCACACGCTCGAGACGTTCCGGCGGCCCGAGCGCGAGCTGGTGGAGGCGTACCTCGGTGATCCGGAGGACCGGATCGAGTCGCCGACACCGGCGCAGCGCATGGTGTTCGGAGAGACGCGGCGCCGGATCCCCGAGCTCTTCGACGTCGACCAGCCGGCGATGCTCGGCGTGGTGCAGGGCCCGCGGAGCCATGCGCAGGGCGTCGCGGCCCAGCGTCCGTTCTACTTCGACCACATCGCCGGGCTGGCCGACCGCGCGTTCGCGGAGTACGCAGAGCTGACCGGCCGGCTTCATGCGCGCGCCTCCGGGTATCGCCTCGAGGACGCGGACTACGTGCTCGTCGGTCAGGGATCCGTCGTCGCGCACGCGGAGGCGATGGCGGACCACCTCCGGGAGATGCGCGGCATTGCCGTCGGCGTGCTGAACCTGACGATGCTCCGGCCCTTCCCGAGCGATCTCGTGACGCGCCTCCTGCGCGGCAAGAGGGCGGTCACCGTGCTCGAGCGGACGGACCAGCCGCTTGCGGCGGACCTGCCGCTGCTGCGCGAGATCCGCACCGCGCTGGCTCGCGGCGTCGAGAACCACCGCGCGCGCGCTTCGGGTCGCCGCGGCGCGCAGCTTCCGTTGCCCCATGCCGGGCTCGAACCGTGCGCACCGGACGAGGTGCCCGAGCTCTACTCCGGCTGCTTCGGCCTGGGGAGCCGCGACCTCGCGCCGGGCGATCTCGCTGCCGCTGTGGAGAACATGCAGGCCCCGGGCGGCGGCCGGCGCCGCTTCTATCTCGGCATCGGCTTCGTGCGCGCGCACACGGCGCTTCCGAAGCTCGAGATCTGGCAGGAGCGCGTGCAGGCCGCGTACCCGGGCGTGGCGGAGCTCGCGCTGCCGCGCGTCGAGGACGCGGGACCGACCCGGGAAGGTGGCGTGGCGCTGCGCGTCCACTCCTTCCTGGGTGGCCGCGGCGCTCTGTCCGGCCGCGGCGCTCTCGGCGCGACCGCGCTCGGGATGGAGGTTGCGAAGACCGCGGCCGCGGTCTTCGGTCTGCACGTCAAGGCCGGCCCGACCGCCGAGACGGCGCGGCAGGGGCAGCCTGCGACCTTCGACGCGGTGCTCGCGAGCGAGCCCGTGCGCACGTCTTGCGTACAGGAGCGCGTGGACGTCGTGCTGTGTCCCGACGCCGACGTCTTCCGCCACGCGGACCCGCTCGCGGGCCTCGCGCGCGGCGGCGTGCTCGTGCTCGGGAGCGAAGGGGAAGGCGAGGGTGCGGACGTCTTCGCCGCGCTGCCCGCCCGCACGCGGCTCGCGCTTCGCGAGCGGGAGATCGCCGTGTATCGGGTCGGCCTCCTCGCGGCCGGTGAGGCCGCGGATCGCGCGCGGCAGGCCCGCGCGCACGCAGCGGCCCTGCTGGGTGCTTTCTTCGGCGCGGCCTTCCGCACCGTCTTCCGCACGGCGCCGCTCGCCGTCGCTGCCGACCTCGACGAGGAGCAGCTCCTCGCACGCATCCGCGACGCGCTCGAGCAGGAGCGCGGCGGGCAGTCGCCGACGGACGAGGTCGACTCGCTGGTGCGGGGCTACCGCGAGGTGCAGCGCGTCGCGACGGACGTCCCGGTCGAGGCCGCCGACGAGCCGGAGGCGCCGCCCGTCCTGCCCGAGCGCCTCGACGGCGCCGGCGCTCGGGAGGGCGTCGCGCATCCGGGCCGCTTCTGGGAGGAGGTGGGCTCCGTGTACGCGGCGGGCGAGGACCCGCTCGCGGATCCCTTCACCGCGCTCGGCGCGATGCCGGCCGCCACCAGCGCGCTGCGCGATCTGACATCGTCTCGCGTCACCGTCCCCGAGTTCGTGCCGGAGAAGTGCACCGGCTGCGCGAAGTGCTGGACGCAGTGTCCCGACGCGGCGATCCCGGGCGTCGTCAGCACGGTGGACGAGCTGCTGCAAGCGGCGATCGAGCACGCGAAGCGCCCCGACCGGCCGATGAACCGGCTCAGTGGCGTCGCGAAGCACGTCGCTCGCGAGGCGCACAAGATCCTCGGCGGCATGCCCTTCCACGGAATCGGCGGGGTGCTCTCGCTCGCCTACACGAACGTCCTCGACAAGCTCGCTCCGACCCCGGCGCGTCGCGCGGAGCTCGACGCCGAGTGGGCGCCGGTGCACTCCGCGCTGGCCGAGTTCCCGGTCGCCCGCACGGCGCGCTTCTTCGACCTGCCCGAGCGCGGGCAGAAGGGCACCGGCGGCCTGCTCTCCGTCACGGTCGACCCGCAGGCCTGCAAGGGCTGCGACATCTGCGTGGCGGTGTGTCCGGACGACGCGCTGCGCACGGTCCCGCAGACGGACGACGTGGTCGAGCGGCTGCGCGGCAACTGGGCGCTCTGGCAGGAGCTGCCCGAGACGGACGACCGCTATGTCGGAGGTGCGGTCGAGGCTGCCCATCCCGAGGGCGCGCTCGACGCGCTGCCGCTGCTGCTCCTGAAGCAGCGGACCTATCAGTCGACAGTCGGCGGTGACGTGGCCTGCCGCGGCTGCGGCGAGAAGACCGACGTCCACCTCGTGCTCTCGGCCGTGAACGCGCTGCTGATTCCGCGCGTCGAGGCGCACGTCCTGGAGCTCGAAGAGCTCCTGGCGGGCCTCGACGCGAAGGCGCGCTCGCTCGTCGCCGAGGACGCGGACCTCGAGGCCGTCGTCCGCGCCGCGGAGGGCGGTGCCGACGTGCACGTGAGCGGCGAGCGACGGGCCGAGCTCGAACGCCTGCTCGACCTGTCGCGTCGGCTGCGCGATCAGCACTGGCGCTACACGGCCGGACCGAGCGGGCGGGGCCGCGCGCACGCCGGCTTCGCGAACTCCACCGGCTGCAGCGCGGTCTGGGGTGCGAGCTACCCGTACAACCCCTATCCCTTCCCATGGGCGCACCACCTCTACCAGGACGCACCGTCGCTCGCGACCGGCCTCTTCGAGGGGCACATGCGCAGGATGGCCGACGGGTTCCGCGACGTGCGCCGGGCGCGGCTCGAGCTGGCGGGTGAGTACGACCCCGATGTGCACCAGCCGGAGCTTCGGGCGCTCGACTGGCACGGGTTCACGGACGACGAGCTCGCGCTGTGCCCGCCGCTCTTCGCCGTGGGCGGCGACGGCGCGATGGGTGACGCCGGCCTGCAGAGCCTGTCGCGGCTGCTCGCGAGCGACCGGCCGATCCGCGTCGTGGTGCTCGACACGCAGGCGCAGTCGAGCACGGGCGGGCAGGCGTGCACGAGCGCGTTCACCGCGCAGGCCGCGGGCGTGGAGGTCTCCTCCGGGCAGCCCGGCGAGCTGGCTCCGCGCAAGGAGCTCGCGCTGCTCGCGATCGCACATCGCGACGCGTTCGTGCTGCAGTCCTCGCAGGCCGCGCCGGCCCATCTGCTCGGTGGTGTGCTCGCGGGGCTGCGCGCGCGGCGCCCGGCGATCTTCATCCTGAACACGCCGTGCCCGCGCGTCTGGGGGATCGCCGACGCGTCGGCCCCGGACGCGGCAAGGCTCGCGCTCGAGAGTCGCGCGGTGCCGCACCTCGTCTACGACCCGGACCGCGGGCCGGAGCTGGCGGACCGGCTCGACCTCGACGGCAACCCGGCGCTCGAGGCGGACTGGCCGGTCTACGACCTCGTGTATCGAAGCGACACGGGGGAGGAGGACAAGCTCACCTTGCCCGTGACGACCGCGGACTGGGCAGCGCACGAGGAGCGCTTCCGCCGGTACTTCCATCGGCTCGCGGAGGCGGCCGAAGCGGAGGGCGCGCCCGACGCGGAGCTCCTGCCCTTCCACGAGTATCTCGCGTTGCCGCCGGCGGAGCGGGAAGGGCGGACGCCCTTCCTCTTCACGACGGATGCGGACGGGCGGCTCGGACGGCTCGGCATCGGGCCGGAGATCGTTGCGCTGGCCGAGGAGCGGCTGGCCTTCTGGCACGAGCTGCGCGAGCTGGCGGGCGTCGTGCCGTCGTCCGCGGCACGGCGAGCGGCCCGAGCCGAGGCCGAGCACGCGCTCTCGGCCGAGGCCGAGACGCTGCGCGCGGAGCACGCGGCGCGGCTCGCGGAGTCGGGCGCGGGCGATCCGCAGCGCGTCGTGCGGCGCCTCGCGGAAGGCCTGCTGCGCGCCGGCCCAGACCTGACGATCGGGCAGATGCTCGAGCAGGCGGGCGTGCTGCCCGCCGCGCCGCCCGCCGTGTCCGGCACCGCTCCGCCCGCAGCGCCGGCCCCGGCGCCCGCATCGGAGCCGAGGACCGCTCTGGAGGCCGCTCCTCCCCCTCCTCCCTCTGCGGCCGCTGCAGCCGCTCCAGCAGCGGATGCAGCAGGAGAGGCAGCTCTGGAAGCAGAGCGTGGGGAAGCGCCGGCCGAGCCCGAGGTGGACGAGTCCGAGGATCTCGCGATCGAGCCGACGATCGACACGAGTATGTGTACCAGCTGCGACGACTGCATCAAGCTGAACCGGCGCATGTTCGCGTACGACGACAACAAGCAGGCGTACATCCAGGATCCGCGTGCGGGCACGTTCCGGGAGCTCGTGACGGCCGCGGAGAAGTGCCCGGCCGGGATCATCCATCCGGGCACTCCGCTCGACCCGAGCGAGAAGGGCCTCGACGACCTCGTCAAGCGCGCCGAGCGCTTCAATTGAGCCCGCCATGCCCGAGCTCTCGACGTTCCGGAGCGGCGTCCATCCCCCCGACGCGAAGGAGCTGACGGCCGCGCGCCCGATCCGGCGGCTGCCCTTCCCGGACGAGGTCGTGCTGCCGCTCTCGCAGCACACGGGTGCCCCCGCGAAGCTGCTCGTGCGCGTCGGCGACCACGTCGAGCGTGGCGACGAGATCGCGTCCGCGCAGGGCTGGATCTCGTCGCCGGTGCACGCGTCCGCGGCCGGACGCGTCGTCGCGATCGGGCCGTGGCCGCATCCGAACGGCCGCCACGAGACGGCCGTGCGCATCGCGGTCGACCGCTATGCGGCGCAGCTTCCGCGCCGGCGACTCGTGCCGGACTGGCGCGGTCTCTCGCGCGACGAGGTCGTCCGGGCGGTGCAGCAGGCCGGCGTCGTCGGTCTCGGCGGCGCGGCCTTCCCGGCGCACGTCAAGCTCTCGCCGCCGGTGGACCAGCCCATCGACACGGTCATCGTGAACGGCTGCGAGTGCGAGCCCTACCTCACGTCCGACCACCGCGTGATGGTCGAGCACCCGGACCGCATCCATCTCGGCCTACGCATCATGCTGCACTGCCTCGGCATCCGGCGCGCGATCGTCGGCATCGAGCAGAACAAGCCCGACGCGCTCGAAGCGATGCGCCGCGCCGCTCCGGCGGACCTCGACGTCGAGGTGCGCGCGCTCGAGGCGAAGTATCCGCAGGGCGCCGAGAAGATGCTGATCGAGGCGCTGCTCGAGCGCGAGGTGCCGAGCGGGGCGCTGCCCGCGAGCGTCGGGGCGCTGGTGCAGAACGCGGGCTCCGTCGCGACGATCGCCGAGGTGTTCGAGACCGGGCTGCCGCTCGTCGAGCGGATCGTCACGGTCACGGGCCCGGGCGTCCGCGATCCCGGCAACTGGATCGTGCCGATTGGCACGAAGCTCGCCGACGTCGCTGCGAAGAGCGGCGGGCTCACCGACGACGCCAGCGAGATCGTTTTCGGCGGCCCGATGATGGGCACCGCCGTCGCGAGCCTCGAGACGCCGGTGCTGAAGGGCACGAGTGGGATCGTCGTGCTGACGACGGCCGAGGCGCCGCCGGCGGAGGTGTATCCGTGCATCCGCTGCGGCCACTGCCTCGAGGCATGCCCGGTCTTCCTGAACCCGCAGCGCCTCGGCGCGCTGGCAAAGAACGAGCGCTTCGACGAGATGGTCGAGCACCACCTGATGGACTGCATGGTGTGCGGCTGCTGCTCGTACGTGTGCCCGTCGAAGATTCCGCTATCGCATCTGTTCGCGATGGCGAAGGCGGCGCTGCGACGCCGCCCGGCGGCATGAGCGCGCCGGGCCGCTTCGTCAGCGCGTCGCCCCACATCCGCGGCGGCGACACCACGCCGGCGATCATGTGGTCGGTCGTCGCGAGCCTCGCGCCGGTGGTGGCGAGCGCGGTCTGGTTCTTCGGGCCGAGCGCCGTCCTCGTGCTGGCGGCGAGCACGGCGGGAGCGCTGGCGACCGAAGCACTCTTCGTGTCCGGTGGCGCCCGCCGGCTGCGCGACGGCTCGGCGGCCATCACGGGTCTGTTGCTCGGTCTCACCCTTCCACCCGGCTTGCCCGTCTGGATGGCCTTCGTCGGTGGCGCGTTCGGCATCGGCTTCGGCAAGCTGGTGTTCGGCGGGCTCGGCCAGAACGTCTTCAACCCGGCGCTGCTCGGCCGGGCGTTTCTGCAGGCCGCGTTCCCGGTCGCGCTGACGACGTGGTCCGTCCGCGCCCAGGGCTGGTGGAGCCTGCGGGGCGACAACCTCGCGCTGCCGCTCGCGAGTCCGCACGTCCCCGACGCGATGAGCGGTGCCACGCCGCTCGGCCTCCTGAAGTTCGAGCACACGCCGACCGCGAGCTGGGACCTGGTCCTCGGAACCACCGGCGGCTCGCTCGGAGAGACCGCGGGCCTGGTCATCCTCGTGTGCGGTCTCTATCTCGCACTGCGCCGCCACCTCGAGTGGCGGATCCCGGCCGCCATCTTCGCAACCACCGCGCTGCTCGCGGTCGTCTTCCACGGGCTCGATCCCGCCCGGTATCCGGGGCCGGTCTTCACGCTCTTCTCCGGCGGCCTGATGCTCGGCGCCGTGTACATGGCGACCGACATGGCGACGTCGCCCGTCACGCACCGCGGCTGCTGGATCTTCGGCGCCGGGATCGGCGTGCTCGTGATCGTGATCCGCTTCTGGGGCGGCCTCTCGGAGGGCGTGATGTATGCCATCCTGCTGATGAACGCGCTCGTGCCGTTCATCAACCGCGCGACCCAGCCGCGCGTGTTCGGCACGCCGGCGCTGCGGAGGGAGCCGTGAACGGTGTCGACGCGAGGCGGGGCCCGCCGCTGCCGGCGGACGCCCAGGGCGCGACCGCGGGCGCACCGACTCCGGTGTCCGCGCTGCGGCTGATCGTCACCCTCGGCGCCGCGGGTGCGGTCGCGGGCCTGCTGATCGTCGGCGTCTTCGACGCCACGTTCGAGACGATCGCGGCCCACAAGGCCGAGGTCCTGCGCCGGGCCGTCGCCGAGGTGTTGCAGGGCCCGGCTCGCTACGAGACGGAGTACGTCGTGGACGGCCGCGTCGTGCGCGAGCCGCCCGCCGGAGCTTCGGAAGACGACGCGTTGCCGATCCACGTGGGCTTCGACGCCGGCGGCCGGGTGACGGGCGTCGCCGTCGCGGCGGCCGAGGCCGGCTTCCAGGACGTCATCACGTTGATCTACGGCTTCGATCCGACGACCGGCCGGCTGCTGGGCATGAAGGTGCTCGAGAGCCGGGAGACCCCGGGGCTCGGGGACCGGATCGAGAAGGACCCCGCCTTCGTCGCGCAGTTCGCCGGCGCGCGGCCACCGCTCACGGTCGTCAAGCGGCCGACGGGCGCGGACGGCGAGATCGACGCCATCTCGGGCGCCACGATCTCCTCGCGCGCCGTGGTCCGGATGATCGACCGCTCGCTCGCGCGCGTCCGTCCGGCCGTCGAAGCTGCCTTCGCGGAGGGTGCACGGTGAGGGAGACGACGCCGCGGGAGGACGTCCTGCGCGGCCTCTGGCGCGAGAACCCGGTGCTCGTCCAGATGCTCGGGCTGTGCCCGGCGCTGGCGGTCACGAACAACGTCGAGAACAGCCTCGCGATGGGGCTCGCGACGCTCTTCGTGCTGTGCGGCTCGAGCCTGCTCGTCTCGCTCGGCCGGCGCCTCATCCCGGGCGAGATCCGCATCTCGGTCTACATCCTGATCATCGCGACCTTCGTCACGGTGGCGGACTTCACGCTCGAGGCGCTGGTGCCCGACATCCACAAGGCGCTCGGTGCGTTCATCGCGCTGATCGTCGTCAACTGCATGATCCTCGGGCGACAGGAGGCGTTCGCGTCGAAGCATTCCGTCGGTCGGGCGCTGCTCGACGCGTTCGGCACCGGGGTCGGGTTCTCCGTCGCCCTCGTGATGCTGGGCTTGGTGCGCGAGGTGCTCGGCAGTGGAAAGCTCCTCGGCTTCCCGCTCTTCGGGCCGTCCTACGAGCCGTGGGTCGTCATGATCCTGCCGCCCGGTGGCTTTCTGACCCTCGGCGTGCTGCTGCTCGGGCTCGCATGGTGGCAGGAGCGGCAGGTGCGCCGCGTCGAGGCGCGCGACGGCAGGGCGCTCCGGCCGGAGGCGATCGCGGCCGCCGGCGCCGCGCTCGCCGACGGCGGGCGTCCCGGGCGCGGGCCGGGAGAGGTGCAATGATCGAGCTCGTCTGGATCTTCCTCTCCGCGATGGTGATCAACAACTTCACCCTGGCGCTCTTCCTCGGGCTCTGTCCCTTCATGGGCGTGTCGGCGCGCGTCGAGACGGCGCTGCGCATGGGTGCGGCCAACATCTTCGTGCTGGTGCTGACGTCGCTGGCCGTGTCGTTCCTGAACGCCTTCGTGCTGGCGAAGGCGCCCTACCTGCGCATCATCTCCTTCATCGTCGTGATCGCGTCGCTCGTGCAAGTGGTCGAGACGGTCATCAAGAAGGTCTCTCCGGTCCTCTTCCGCGAGCTCGGCATCTACCTGCCCTTGATCACGACGAACTGCGCGATCCTCGGGCTCGCCATCTTCCAGACGAACCGCGACTACGACTTCCTGGAGGGCCTGGCCTTCGCGCTCGGCGCGGGCTGCGGGCTGACCCTGGCGCTCGTGCTGATGGCGTCGATCCGCGAGGAGACCGAGCTGGCGGACGTGCCCACGGTCGCCCGGGGCATGGGCCTCGTGCTGATCATCGCCGCCAGCCTCTCCCTCGCCTTCATGGGCTTCGCCGGCCTGCTGAGCGCGACGTGATGGAGATCCTCGCCCCGCTGTTGCTGGCCGTGCTCTTCATCGTCTTCGGCCTGTCGCAACGCGGCCGCAGCGGCGGCGGCGGCTGTGGCGCCTGCACGGGCGGCATGGCCTGCCGCGGCAAGCCCGGCTGCCCGGAGCACCGGAAGGATCCGCACGCCTAGAGTCCCCGGCTCGGCTGCGCAACGCCAAGGGCCGTGCGCGCTCGTCCGCGAGCCGGGAGTCGCCGTCGACGATCATGCGCGAGAGGGCGGCCGCGACCTCAGGAAGTGCGGGTGTCTTCGAGCCAGTCGGGGAGGTCGATGGGCGGGTTCGGGAGCTTCCTGGCGCCCCGTTCCTTCAGCAGCTTCTCGAACCCCTCGGGATTCGCGGGCCAGGAACGCGGGTCGCCCATCATCACCTCGAAGAGTTCGACGCCATCGGGACCCGCGATGAAGGGGCCGAAGGACGCGCCGTGCTCGAGGGTGATGTGCATTCCCTTCGTCGTCCTCAGGACCAACCCGAACCACCGCCGGGCCAAGCTCGTCGAGCTGAGCGACAAGGGCTTCACGGCCCTCGAGGAGGTCTACCGGCGACACAACGTCTGGGCCGAGGACTTCGTTCGCGGCCTGACGAGCGAAGAGCTCAAGACCACCTTCGCCACCATGGCGGAGATCCGGCAGCGCCTCGAGCGAGCGGGGAATTGAGCGGAGAGGCGCCCGCGGCCTCCCCGGGGCAAGGCTCAGGATGCGAGCTCGGGAGGGTCCGGCGGGCGGCCTTCGACGGCCGCCCGCATCCGTTCGAGGATCTCGTCCAGGATGACGGGCGCGGTCGCGAAGTTCAGCCGGACGAACTGATCGCTGCGGCCCCTGCTGAAGTCCTTTCCGTCGCTCGTCGCGACGCGGGCCCGGGAGAGGAAGAAGTCGTACGGTCGCGCGGGAAGCCCGAGCGCGCCGCAATCGAGCCAGGCGAGGTAGCTGGCTTCAGGCGGATGGAAGCCGATCCGGGGAAGCTTCTCGTCGAGGAAGCTCGCGACGCGACTGCGGTTCGCGTCCAGCTGGCGGACGACCGCGTCCAGCCACTCCTCGCCGTCGCGCCAGGCGGCGAGGGTGGCCTCGATGCCGAAGACATTGGGGATCCCGAGGAGGCGGATGTCGAAGCCCGCCGCCTGGCGGTCTCGCAGCGCCTTCGACCCGAAGTGGATCAGCGCGCACTTGAGGCCGGCGATGTTGAAGGCCTTCGTCGCCGCGGTGAGCGTGATGGTGCGGCGCGCGATCTCGGGGCCGAGTGACGCGAACGGGATGTGGGTCTCGCCCGGGTAGGCGAGGTCGGCGTGGACCTCGTCCGACACGACGATCAGATCGTGCTCGAGGGCCAGGGCCGCCAGTCCCTCGAGCTCGTGGCGTTCGAAGACCCGACCCGTCGGGTTGTGGGGGTTGCAGAACAGAACGAGGCGGGTCCCCTCGTCGATCGCGTCCCGGAGGCCGTCGAGGTCCATCTCGTAGCGATCGGCGCCGAGGACCAGGGGGTTGTCGACCAGGCGGCGCCCCAGCATGTCCACGATCTGGAGGAACGGGTAGTAGATGGGCGTCTGGATGACGACGCCCTCACCGGGAGCGCAGAAGGTCGCCACGCTGGCGATCATCGCCTGGATGAGGTCACCGGTGGGTTGCGCCATCGGTGGCTCGGGCTGCCAGCCGAAGCGGTCGCTCATGCGCTTCGCGAAGGCCGTGCCCAGCGCCTTCAGGGCGGGTGCCCCCGAATAGCCACCATCGTCCCGCTCGAGGACGCCGCGAATCGCCTCCCGAATGGGCGCGGCGATGGGGAAGTCCATGTCGGCCACCCAGGCGGGCAGGACGTCCGGCGGGAAGGAGGTCCACTTCACGCCCCGCCGCCGGCGAAGCTCCTCGAGCGTGACCTCGAGACGGACGCTCACGGGCTATCGCTTGCCGTAGCTCTGCGCCAGGCTGGCGATCGGGGACTTGTCGAGGCCATGATTCGGGATGGGGTAGCGAAGCCCGTTCTTGCTGAGCGCCTCGAGTCCCGTCGCGATCTGCGGCAGGTAGCTCGGGGGAAGCGCGATGAGCAGCTCGTCGTCCTGCACGCCGCCGAACTTCCGCTCGGCATAACACGGGATCGAGAGCGAGGGCTCGCCGGTGCGGAGCGCATTGCCCCAGGAGTCGGCGCAGGCGCTCTCCCCGACGCAGGTGAAGGTGTACTTCTTGTAGTTGCGGTACTGCAGCCCGTTCATCAGGGTGATCATCTGCCCCGGCGTTGCGTAGATGAGACAGATGTCGGGGTTGTCGATGCGACCCGCGGTGAGCGGCGAGACGACCAGGGCTTGGTAGTCGCCGTAGGGGGCGCAGGACATCTCTCGTTGGTGGCTGGCGCTGCTCTCGAGGTCGCCGTACCAGACGCCGTTGAAGTTCTCGCCGCTCAGGAAGCTCTCGTCTCTCGGGTGCAGGCCGACGACGGCCCCGCACTGCGCGCCGACCAGGTTCTCCATGGTGATCCCGATGGTGTACCCGAGCCAACGCGCCTGTCCCACGATCTGGTCGGTCGCGAGCTTCTCGCCTTCGGGCGGCCGGCGAAGTCGGGGGATGGCTTCCAGCTCGCTCACGTCGCGGAAGCGCTTCATCCCCACCGGCGTGGCCTTGAGGCGCAGGTACCGGTTCAGCGAGGCGACGAGCGCCCCGAAGTCGTACTCCGCGTCGTCCTTCCAGCAGTTGGCTCGGCCCATCCCGGGATCCTACCAGAAGGGCCATCTTCCAGACTATCATGAGCGGATGACGAGCCGGGGCGATCCCCTCGACTACACGACGCGCATCCCGTACGAGGTCTTCCAGCGCCTGCGCCGGGAGCAGCCCGTCTGGAAGGCACCCAGCGGGGTGTGGTTCTTCTCGCGCTTCGACGACGTCCAGGCGGCCACGAAGGACGTCGAGAGCTTCAAGTCGAGCTTTCGCGATCCCGGGGTGGTGGTGCCCGACGAGGAGCAGCTCATCAGCGAGATCGCCGAGCCGCGACATGGCAAGATCCGCCGGATCGTGAACTCGGCGATCGCGGCACATCGGCTGGCTCGAGTCGAGCCCTTCGCGCGAGCGCTGTGCACGGATCTCCTACAGAAGGTGATGGCCAGGGGCGGCGGCGAGCTGATGGACGAGTACGTGATGCCGCTTCCGACGTCGGTGATCGCGACGCTGCTCGGCGTTCCGGCGACGGACTTCGGTCTGTGGGGGCAGTGGTCGGGGGACGTGGTGCAGGGCGACTACCCGACCCGGAACCGCAGCGAGCGGGGAGAAGGCTTCTCCGGCGCGCACCCTGAGTTCGCCGGCTATGTGGACCGGCAGATCCGCGAGCGCCGCGCCGCCGCCGAGCCTCCGGACGACTTCGTGACCCGACTCATCCACACCGAGGTCGACGGAGAGTCCTTGACGGACACCGAGATCCGCATGCTCGTCGTGTTCCTGCTGGTGGCCGGCAACGAGACGACGCGCAATCTGATCGGCAACCTGTTGGCGACGATGGCCGAGGACGCGAGCCTGTTCCGGCAGCTGCAGGACGACCCGGACCGGATCCCGATCGCGGTCGAGGAGTCGCTGCGGCTCGACCCGCCGACCGCCGTGCTGCTGCGCGACTGCATTCGCGATACCGAGGTCCGCGGCGTTCGGATCCGGGCCGGCGAGAAGGTCGCGTTCGGGATCGCTTCGGCGAACCGCGACGAGTCGCACTACGACGATCCCGACCGCTTCCGGCTCGACCGACCCGACCCGAAGCACCACCTCGCATTCGGCGGGGGGCCCCACGTGTGCCCCGGGTCGGTGCTGGCGAGGCTCGAGGCGCGGGTCGCGATCGAGGTGTTCCTCGACCACGTCGCCGAGATGAGGCTGCCCGCCGACTACGTCCGCGAGAAGGTCCCGGTCTTCTGGGCCAACGGCCCGAGGCGCCTGCCGGTAACGCTCTCCGCGCGCACGGGCGGCCGAATGCCGGCGAACTTCTGACTCAGGACACCAGGAGGCCGACCCGAGACGGAGTCGTCAGTGTGGTAGCGGAGGTTGCGGACGGCGCGCAGGGTCGCCTCGGGGTTTCCCCAGGGGTCTCGGGGTAGAGCCGAAGCCGCTCCGAACGAGAGACCCCGACGTCGCGTTCTCCACTTCAACCCTCGATCGAGCTTCGGAATCGATCCCCGGCGAACCGTCTTTCACGGTCCATGGTACAACGGGACGGCTGAGCGGTTGTTAGGGACCGTACGCTGCGAGCTGCCCGGTTGCGTGGTGGTGCTCGGCGAGGACCACCTGAGGCGCCTGCTCCGGGAACATGTGGAGTACTACGACACCGACCGGGTGCACTGTCGATACGCGACTCGCCCGAGGGACGAGGTTCCGAAGCGAGTCCCTACGGGCCTGCGACCGTCGCGGCACTCCCGCGGGTAGGCGGACTCCACCATCGCGCTACAGCTGACGGCCCCGTCGGGCTGGAGCTCCGCGACGGAGGTTTGAGCAGGCGGATGAATCCCGACGACCCACGGCCCCTCGTTCTTGACCCGTCGCTCGCCCGCCGCGTATAGTGAAAATCCTGCCGATCGAAGGAGTCTACGGCCATGAAGGCTCGACTGTCCATCCGTTCTTTGTTCGCCGACGTGCTGGGTGCGTGTCTCGTCGTCACGGCCACGCAGGCCGTCGCCTTCCCCGGGATCCTCCAGGACTGGCAGTCCCGGTACGGCGCCACCTCGCCCTCCGGCGACAACGCCGGATGTCAGCTCTGCCACGTCGACGCGAACGGCGGCAATCCCTGGAACGGCTACGGCTGGGACATCGGTGGCGCCCTCAACGATCCCGTCTGCGACTTCGACAATAGCGGTGGCGTGAGCAACGAGGAGGCGTTCTTCTGCGTCGAGCTGCTGAACTCGGACGAGGCCGGCGTCGACAACGTGATGGAGATCGGTCTCGGCACGCAGCCGGGCTGGACCGAGGGCGCGTTCAACACGTACTACTTCAGGTCGGGACAGACCCAGGCGAACCAGCTGCCTCCGGAGGGCATCGGGCCGCTGGATCCCGATGGAACCGAGCCGCCCCCCCCGCCGCCGCCGCCGCCGCCGGGCGACGACGAGGAGTTTCCCCCGGGCCAGCTCAAGCGGAACACCATCGTCGTGAAGCCGGGCGAATCCATCCAGGCCGCCATCGATCGAGCGAAGGAGGGCACGAGGATCTTCGTCTTGGCCGGCGTGTACCATGAGGTCGGGAACCCGACCAACGGTCTCAACATCACCAAGAGCGGAATCCGCCTGATCGGGCAGAACACGCCCAACAAGCGCGTGGTCCTCGAGAACGCGGGGAATCAGCGCAACGGCATCGTCGTCGTGCCGCCCGCGGACAAGGACTGCATGAGCTGTCACGAGAGCATGGCTCCGCCGTTCCCGCTGCTTCCCGGCGTGGGGCCCCGCTCGGGGGACATGGAGCCGCTGCTCTACGACATCGAGATTCGCGGCATCACGATTCGCGGCTTCGACAACAACGGGCTCTTCACCCAGCGCGTCGACGGCTACAAGATCATCGACGTCGAGTCCATCGACAACCGGAACTACGGGATCTTCCCGACCCTCTCGAGGAACGGGTTGATCAGCCACAGCCGCGCCACGGGCTCCGACCTGGACAGCGGGATCTGGGTGCAGAGCTCCGAGAACGTCCTGGTCACGCACAGCATCGCCGAAGACAACGTGAATGGGTTCGAGATCTCGAACAGCGACGACGTCGAGGTCGTGCACAACGTGACGCGGCAGAACACCGTCGGCATGTCCATCCTCATGCTACCGGGAAGCGAATTCGACGAGCGGCAAGGCGCCAACCGCATCAATCTTCGTGACAACCTGGTCGTCGACAACAATCGGGAGAACACGTCCCGGCCGGGCTCCGCTCTCTCCAACCTGCCTTCCGGGATCGGGATCTTCTACCAGGCGGTGGACAACTCGCTGATCACGAGAAACCACATCGAGGGCAACGACTTCAGCGGGGTTGCCATCGTCGACTATTGCGTGAGCGTCGCGGGGACGCCGCAGCAATGTTGCCAGGAAGCCGGGCAGCAGGGCTGCGATCCCAACACGCTCAAGCCGGGGTTCCTGCCGGATCAGACCGCCGAGAACAACCGCGTCGTGGAGAACGAGCTCATCGACAACGGGACGGATCCGGTGCCGCACCCGTTCTCCTTCGCGGCGGCTGACCTCACGCTCGTCACCCTGCCCGACGACCACGGCAACTGCTACGAGGACAACTCGATCTCTGCGACGTTCTTCTCCTTGATCGAGCTCCTCTCGGGCAATCCGCCGCCGTGGTCTCCGCCGTCGTGCCCGTAGGGGGTGGGCCGGGCGGATCCGAACCGGAGACCGGGAAGCCCGGCGAGGAGCGCTGATCGCAGGGACGAGGAGCAGGCTCGCGCGTACCGGATCCGCTGGGCAGAGCTCTCGAGACGCGCATTCGAGATCGCGGGCCAGCTACGCTGGCCAAGCGCTTGTGAATCGAAGATTCACCGCGACGCGCTTCGCTGTCCGCAGTGCGGTACCAGTCTGCGCCTGCCCGCCGCGACCTGCGTCGTCGGTAGTAGCCGCCGATGTCCATCGGCTGCTCCTGCACGCTCTCGAGCTCGGCGACGATCTTGTCCTCGTTGTCCAACAGGGCCTTGGCCACCGGTGCGGAGCGGGCCTCGTCCTGCCCGGGTGAAGCCGCGCCCGGCGGTCATGCCGACCGCTCCTCCGCGACACACCCCAGATCCCCGATCATGCACTTCACGCTTCCGCCTCCCTTCTTGAGGAACTCGGAGACGTCGACGGTGAGGGGGCGGACGCCGCGCTCGGCGATCTGGGCGAGGAGGGTGTCGGAGACGCCGGCGGGCAGGACGAGGATCGATTCGCTCCCGGTGGTGTAGGTGAACGAGTTGGCCGCGTAGCTGCCGGGCGTCGGGCTCGGAGAGGGCGATGAGGCTCTCGCCGAAGCGGTCTTCGAGCGTCTTCCAGTCGCCCGGGTCGACGCCGCGGCGGTAGCCCAGCAGGTAGCGGCGGCCGGGGCCGAAGGCGCACAGCACGGTGTCGCCGTGGTAGTGGGCCTCGAGGGTGAGGCCGATCTTCACGATCGGCATCGGGCGCCACCATCGGGGCGAGCACGTCCTCGACTGCCACGTCCGTGCGGAAGCCGTAGACGCGCTTCCAGGGCGGGATGCCGAAGGTCGGGCACGAAGCGCTGGCTGCACGACCGTGCCGTGGGTGAGCAGGTAGACGTCGCCCGCCGGGAAGAAGTCCGCCTCGCCCTCGAAGCGGTACTTCGAGTCGATCTCGGAGGAGGGAAAGCCGTGCTCGGCCAGCACGGCGCGGTAGTGGGCCTTCTCGCCGGCGCGCGTGGGCAGCAGGTTCGCCAGGGTGAAGAGCTTGTCGCTCCGGGGCTCCGGCCGGTCCACGTGGCTCTGGAAGCCCGCGTTCGCGGGGTAGACGAGGCCGGGCCAGTCGGGGTCCGGCGGCACCACGATCACGCGCACGCCCAGGTCTTCGAGGGTGTCCTTCAGCCGGTGCCACTGCCGGATGGCGAGCTCGCGGTCCACCTGGCGGCGGGTTCCCCAGCGCGTGCGCGTGTGGGGGTTCGCGCCGCCCTTCACGCTGAAGTGGCTCGGGTCGCCCATCAGGATGGTGCGCCGGGCGCCGCTCGCCTCGAGCCCACGGTCGGCGGAAGGGCTCACGGCTTCGGCATCCCGGGCGGCAGGCTCTTCGGATCGAAGGCCGCCTCGTTCTCCAGGTGGGACTGGGGCACCGTGCAGTAGACGCTGGCGCTGATGCCCGCCGGCCGGTCGTTGCCGCTCCGGCCGAGCCCGCCGAAGGGGAGCTTGCCGCTGGCGCCGATGGTTCCGCGGTTCCAGTTGAGGAGCCCCGTGCGGATGCGCCCCACGGCGTGGTCGTAGCGGCGTGCGGTCGCGGGTGAACACCGACGCCACCAGTCCGTAGTCCGAGTCGTTGACGGCGGCGATCGCCTCGTCGAGATCACGGACCGGATGCAGCGCCGCCTCGGGGCCGAAGATCTCCTCGCGCTGGTAGGGGGCTCGCTGCTCGCTCGTCGCATAGCGAACGAGCCCGGGCCCCACCCACGGCGCGGGCCTGCCGGGATCCACCGAGACCACCCGCTCGCCGGCGCCCAGGGCCTCGGGTGCGAGCATCCCCTGCACCTTCTCGAACGCGCGTCGAGACACCAGGGGCCCCATGAAGACGTCCTCGTCCAGGGGCATCCCCACCTTCACGCCGCG
Source organism: uncultured delta proteobacterium (assembly GCA_963822965.1). GTDB lineage: Bacteria > Myxococcota_A > UBA9160 > UBA9160 > UBA4427 > JAJDAN01. Next base: position 139,699 of record CAWGJT010000009.1, on the reverse strand, counting down.
CAGCACCGCGGCGAGCCGCTCGGCGAAGGCGTCGATGACGCCCTCGTGGACGAAGAGCCGGCTCGCGCACGAGCAGCGCTGTCCGGTGGTGGCGCAGATGGAGACGGCGGTCTCCGCCACCGCCAGCTCGAGGTCGGCGTCGTCGAGCACCACGACGGCGTTCTTGCCGCCCATCTCGAGGGCCAGGATCTTGCCCGGCTGGTCGAGGGTGGCCTCCTCGAGGGCGCGCCCCACCGCGTACGAGCCCGTGAAGAGGACGCCGTCCACGTCGGGATGGACGGCCAGGGCGTGGCCGGTGGCGGCGCCGCCCTGCACCACCTCGAAGACGCCCGGGGGCACGCCCGCCTCGCGCAGGCAGGCGCCCAGCCAGGCGCCCACGGCGGGGGCGAGGTCGCTGGGCTTGAAGACCACCGTGTTGCCCGTGGCCAGCGCGGGCACCAGGTGGCCGTTGGGAAGGTGCGCGGGGAAGTTGAACGGGCCCAGCACCGCCAGCACGCCGCGCGGGTGGAAGGTGGCGCGCGCGCCGGGGCCGGCCTCCATCGTGGCGACGGCGCGCATGCCGGCGTCGAGGGTCACGTCGACCTTCGCGGGAACGAGCCGCGCCTCGCCGCGCGCGTCCCACAGCGCCTTGCCCACCTCCCGGGCGACGAGTCGGGCCAGCTCCTCGCCGCGCTCGGCGGCGAGATCGCGGAAGCGGCGCAGGATGGCGGCCCGGGCTTCGAAGCCGAGATCGCGCCAGCCCGCGAAGGCCGCCCGTGCCCGCGCGACGGCGGCGTCCACCGCCGCCTCGTCGGCCACGGGGAAGGCGCCGATCTCGTCCCGGGGATCGGCGGGTGAGACGCTGTGCAGCGTGTCGGTCGGCGCCATCGGATCAGGTCCTCACGGCAGCGGCGTCACGAAGACCCGGTCGCCGGCGGTGACGCCCAGCGTCTCGCGGTACTCCTTCGGAACCCGGGGTGAGCCGTCCTCGTCCAGGGCCAGCACCGTGGCCCGGAACCCGTTGGGCCCCTCGGCGGAGACGAGGGCCAGGAGCGCCCCCTCGCGCAGCTCGGCCCTCTGCGGCTCGCTTCCGGGCAGGATCAGCTCGCGCCGCTCCGCCACCGACGAGATCGCGTCCCGGGCCGCGCCGTAGTAGGGACCGCCGTCGAAGGGGTCGACGTGGTTCAGGTAGTGGAAGCCCACCTTCTCCAGGATGCGCAGCGCCGCCCGGGCCGTGTCGTTGGGCTTGCCGATCACGTCCTGCACCCGCTTCGGGAAGAGCGTCGCGTAGACGGGATCGCGCGGGAAGAGGTCCGCGATGAAGCGCTTGTCGCGCGCCGAGAGGTGGTCCGCCTCGCGGTAGGGCATGCCCGTGAAGCGGGCGCCGAAGGCCTCCCACAGCAGGTTCTCGCCCGACTCCTCGAAGGGCGAGAGCATCTCGGCGATGACCTCGCGCTCGAAGCGGTCGGGATGGATGGACATGTAGGCGAAGCGCACGATCGAGAGCGCCTTGCCGCACTTCTCCGGATGCCGGCGATAGGCGGGGTCGAGGATCAGGCCGCCGATCTCGGTCGGGCCGTCCTCGGTGGAGCGCAGCCGCAGCTTCGTGTGGGTGAAGCGCTTGTGGAGCTCGACGCTGCGCCGGGTCTCGGTCGAGAGCTCGAACCAGTAGTAGGGCATGCCGGGGACGCCGTGCTTCGCCAGGATCATCGACGTGCCCACGCAGCGCAGGGCCTTCGTGTCCTCGAGCGCGAAGACGAAGATACCGTGCGCTTCCCGGCCGGCGAACGTGCCCAGGGAGGCGGCGATACGCGCCTCGAGAAATTCTCGATCGCTCGGCAGGTTCATCGAGTCGAGCTGGCTCGCCAGCAGGACCAGGTCCTCGAGATCGCGCATCTCGATGGGACGCAGGATCAGCACGGCAGCTCGCACTCCTCCCCGACCCGGCGCATGGCCTTCTCGAGCATGCTGAAGCAGGCCTCCAGCTCCTCGTCGGTCGTGTTGACGGGCGGCAGCATGCGGATCTTGGTCGGGCTCGAGCCTGCGCTCATCAGGATGAGCCCCTCCTCGAAGGCCGCGTACAGCACCGTCTTCGCGATCTCCGGCGAGCCGTCGAACGGCACGAAGGCCTGCATGGCCCCCATGCCCGAGCGCGGGCCGATCGCCTTGGGCATCCGCTTCTCGAGGGATTCGAAGCGGCGCTCGATGCGGCGGCCGAGCACGGCGATGCGTCCGTCGAGACCGAGGTATCCCTCCTCTTCGAGGCGCTCGATGATGCGCGCCCCCAGGGCCATGCCGACGGTGCTGCCCGCGTAGGTTCCGGCGACCAGCCCCGGCTTCGGATTGTAGGCTTTGCTGCAGAGCACCGCGCTTCCCTGCAGGATCTTGCCCACCGTCACCACGTCCACCCAGGCGTCGAGGGCGAGCGTGCGAAAGGCGTACAGCTCGCCGGTGCGCGCGAACGTCTGCACCTCGTCGACCCAGACCGCCACACCGTTCTCGTGGCAGTGCTCCATCAACGCCGCGAAGAACTCGCGCGGTGCGGTCTTGAAGCCCCCCTCGCCCTGGACGATCTCGAAGCACATGGCCGCGATCTGTCCGGGGAAGCGGCGCAGGTGCTCGGCCAGGACCGCCACGCTGTGCTCGATCGAGTCCTCGCGGGCGGGATCGTAGAAGGGCACCTGCAGGACGTTGCCGCGCAGGGGCAGGCCGTCCCGGAAGGCCGGACGGTCGCTCATCTCGGCGGTGGCCAGGGTGCGGCCGTGGAAGCAGTTCTCGAACACGACGATGCGGTCGGCCGGGGCGTGCTTCTGGAAGACGATCTTGAGGGCGTTCTCGTTGGCCATCGCCCCGGAGAGCGAGAGCCAGGCGTGCTTGAGCCGCTTGCCGGCGTGCTTGAGCAGGGCGCGGGTGACGGCCAGGTACTCGGGTCCCGGCAGCAGGTGCCCCTGGAAGGCCACGTCCTGGGCCGCCGCGGCCACCGAGGTCTCGAGCAGGTCGTCGTCGCCGTGCCCGAAGCCGTACTGCCCGATCCCGCTGATGAAGTCGAGCTTCTGGGTGCCGTCCGCCAGGAACACCCGGGCGCCCTTGCCCCGGCCCCCGGAGATCATCGGGTACATGAGCGGCCGACCGCGCTGGCGGGTGATACGCCGGATCGCCTTCTGGTAGGACTCGGGCGAGAGCGAGCGGCGGGCCTGCTCTTCGCGCACCGCCTGGATCAGCGCGCGGGCGGCCTCGCGGACCTTCTCGGACTCCACCAGGGGCTTGAGGGACGAGGTCTTCTTCCTGGGCATGGGACCGCCTCGCGCGCAGGGTCGGGGCCGGACTCGGAGCGGGCCTCCCGAGAGGCGGTCGCCCGGCCCGGCTTCGGGTTCAGTGTCCTATCGGTCGGGCCCGTGCGGTCCTTGTGAGCCATCCGCGAAACGCGTGCGGATTTGAGGGGTCCCGAGGATTCCTGCGCCTGTTTGAGGGGTGCTTCTCCCACGGCCTTGTCGCCCCTTCGGGGGCGGCAAGGACATCGGAACCCGAGGCTCCCCCACGGAGCCTAACCTCTTTTGGTGGTGCCAGGCGGGACCCGGCTCCAGGGAGACCGCCGGCGGGCGCGAGTGTCCTCTCGTGTCGGTACCATGGTCGGCGAATCCTGCGGCATCCCCCACCCGCAGAGCCCGCGAGGGGCGATCGTGTCGCAGAAACGAGAAGGGCCCCGCGAGCGGGCCCGGGATCGAGCCAACAAGGTGAGGCAGGCCGGCCGCGATCAGATGCGGAGCGCGCGCGCCTCCATGAACCGTGCCCTGGACGCCCGCCGGCGGTCCAAGGCCGCCCAGCGGGCCAGTGTGGGGCAGGCCCCCTATTTGGCCTTGGTTCACGGCCCCAGCGTGCCGATGACCGGTGAACGCATGGGCCAGCACGTCAAGGTCGCCACCTACAACGTCCACCGTTGGACCGGCTTCAATGGCCGCAAGGCGCCGGACCCGGCCCGGGCGGGCTTCGTCATCTCCGAGCTCGACGCGGACGTGATCGCCCTGCAGGAGGTGCTGCGCCCGACCGACGACGAGTGCCCGCTGTCGGCCATCGCGGACGCGCTCGGCATGCACCTGACGTTCGCGGTGACCCGCCAGCACCGCCTCGGGCAGCTCGGCAACGCGATCCTCTCGCGCTTTCCGATGACGGCGATCTCGGTGATCGACATCTCGTTCTCGCGCATCGAGCGGCGGGGCGCGCTCGCCGTCCAGTTCGACGGCGCCTCCAGCCGGCTCGGCGTCGTCGCCACGCACCTCTCCCTGGTGGACCGCACGCGACAGCGGCAGGTGAAGTCGTTGCTGCAGCATCCGCAGCTGCAGGAGGGGCCTTCCGTCCTGCTGGGCGACATGAACGCGTGGCGCCGCTGCAAGGCCACCGTCGAGCTCAACCAGTCGATGGAGCTCCACCACAACCTGGACTGGCCGCCGACCTTTCCCGCCGCGGCGCCGGTGCTGGCACTCGATCGGGTCTACGCGCACCGCGCGAAGATCCTCTCCGTCGAGGCGCACAGCACGCCGGCCTCGCGTCGCGCCTCGGACCACCTGCCGGTGGTGGCGCACGTGGAGCTGCCGGTGCTCTCCGGCGAGCCCTCCCGCGAGGCTCCGGGCGAGCCCGCCGCCGAACGCTGACCGGTCGGATCGCGATTCGTCGCCAGGCGCCGCTCGTCGAGCCCGCCACGCGTCGCGCCCTCCGATGCGCCATTCTCTGACACGCGCGTCCGGGCGAGTCAACCCGGCCGGACGCGCGACGGGGGAGGACGTGCGGGCGATCCGAAGGCGGCCGAGAGCGTTCATCGCGGTGTCGCTGCTGCTGGCGGGCTGGCTCGTCGTGTCCGGCTGCGCGACGTGGCGCGGAGCCCGTCTGTACCAGAGCGGCACGCGCGCCCTCGAGTCCGGCAACGTCGCTCGGGCCCTGGAGGACCTGGGGGAGGCCGCCCGTCTCGTCCCCGAGGCGTCGGAGATCCAGAACCACCTGGGGCTGGCCTGGCTGGAGGCGGGCGAGCCCGAGCGAGCGCGCCAGGCCTTCGCGCGCGCCGTAGCGCTGGACTGCGACAATCATGCGGCCAGTGATAATCTGGCCCGGCTCGAGGAGCGGCTGATGCGGGAAGAGCGCGCGGAGGCGCTCCGGCGGATTGCCGGTCCGCAGGCCGAGCCCGGGGCTTCCGCGCCCCCCCTCGAGACCCGACCCCCACGGAGAAGCCCGTGAGCGAACGCGAGGACCGGCCCCGGCTCAGCTGGAGCGAGATCGACAAGCGACGCAGCGGGGCGCGCTCGCGTTCCGACGAGCCCCGTGGGCGCCGTGCCCGGGAAGACCAGGTGCGTGCGTCCGAGAGCGCTCTCAAGGAGGCGGACGCTCTCTTTTCCCAGGAGAAGGGCGGCAGCGAGGGCGAGCGTCTCGCCAACGAGATGCGCGACGCGCACGGCACGCCCGCGCTCCCGCAGGCCTGCCGGACCTACCGGGAGCAGATCGGTGTGCCGCAGTCGCCCGCGCTGCTGGCGCTCTTTCTCGATGCGGGCGACCGCGACCTGGTGGTGCCCGCCCTCGAGGCGCTGCTCGCCCTCCAGCGGGCCGGTCGGCTCGAGATCGGTACGGGCCTGAGAAGCCAGCTCCGGGTGCTCGAGCAGGACCGGGACGACACCGTCGCCGGCCTCTGCGAGGATCTCCTCGCGGGCTGACCACCGATTCCGGCGTGCCGCACATGCTCCTGGCCGCCAGGGCGGGCGGCTGAGGAGCCTCCCAGGACTCGCGCGCCCCTCACCGGCGGAGCTGGCTTGGTGGGGCCTCCCGGGTCGGATACTTTCCCTTCCATGGGCCACGAAGTCGAGCGCGAGGCGCTCGCTCGCTACCTCGAGCAGCACAACCTCAAGCACACCCGCCAGCGCGAGCTCATCCTCGAGGCGTTCCTCGACGCCAAGGGCCACCTGACGAGCGACGACCTCTACCAGAGCGTCCGCGAGAAGTATCCCAACATCGGCTACACGACGGTGTATCGCACCATGAAGCTCCTGTGCGAGGCCGGCCTCGCCGAGGAGCACACCTTCGACGACGGCGTCACACGCTACGAGATCGAGCACGAGCATCACGACCACCTGGTGTGCACGCGCTGCGGAAAGATCATCGAGTTCGAGTGCCGCTCCATCGAGGCCACCCAGAACCGGATCGCGGGAGAGCACGGGTTCGTGGTGCTGCGTCATCGCCACGAGCTGTACGGCCACTGCAGCGATTGTCGCGACGACTGACTCACGGAGCCCGGGTGTGCGCGAGGGCTGTGCTGCGGAAGACCGTCGCGCCGAAGGCCGTCGTGCGACGGACGAGCGCGCTCCTCGCCGCCGCGCTCGTGCTCTCGTGTCTTCCGGGGCGCGGCGACGTTCCGGTGGCGCAGGTCGCCCGCCCGAAGCTCGTGGTGCTCCTCGCCATCGACCAGCTCCGCGCCGACCGCCTCACCCCCGCGCTCCAGGGCGGGCTCGGCCGACTCCAACGCGAGGGGCGGGTCTTTCGCGACGCCGCCTTCACCCACGCCTTCACCGAGACCTGCCCCGGCCACGCAGTGATGCTCTCGGGTCGGCAGCCCGCGAAGATCGGCATTCCGGGCAACGGCTTCATCGACCCCGAGACGCTCGAGGAGCACTACTGCGTCGAGGACCGTGCCCCGGACGCGGCTCTACTGGGCGTTCCGGCCGGATCGCCGGCGGACGGCCGCTCTCCCCGGAACATGCTGGTGGACACCCTGGGCGACTGGATGAAGGCCCAACGCCCCGGCACGCGGGTCTTCAGTGTGTCGGGCAAGGACCGCGCCGCCATCGCCACCGCCGGTCGACACCCGGACGCCGCGTACTGGCTGGCCCGCGGCGCGTCGCCGCGCTTCGTCACGAGCCGCTACTACCGCGCCTCCCTGCCGGACTGGGTCCAGGGCTGGCGCGCCGACAAGGTGTTCGCGGGGCTGCCCGACGAATGGACGTACCTGGCGGCGTCGGTGGAGGCGATGGATCCCGGCCCCCGGCCGGACGACTACCGGAGCGAGAGCCCGCTGCTGAGCCGCACCCAGCCACACCCCCTGCGCCGCGATCCCCCGGGTGCCGAAGGGCTTCCGTCCGCGGCGCGGTTCGCGGCCGAACGCCTCTACGTGACGCCCTACGCCGACCTCGTGACGCTCGCGTTCGCGAAGGACCTCGTCGTCAACGAGAACCTCGGTCGCGGCCCGGAGACCGACCTGCTGGTCGTGGCGCTCTCGGCCACCGACCTCGTCGGACACTTCTACGGGCCCGAGAGCTGGGAGGCACACGACGCGCTCGTGCGACTCGACCGGGGCATCGGGAAGCTGCTGGACTTCCTCGAGGCGCGTGTGGGCGCAGGCCGCCTGGTGGTCGTCGTGACCGCAGACCACGGCGTCCTGCCGCTTCCGGAATGGCTGTACGAGCGCGGTCGCAGCGCCTGCCCCGTGCAGGGAGGACGCATCGATCCGCGACCGTTGCTGGACGGCCTGGAGGCGAACCTCGACGCGCGCTTCGGGGGCGCCGGCTCGGCCGCGCCCGGCCCGTGGTTCGCGGTCGAGAGCAGCCGCCTCACCCTGAACCGACCGCGCGTCGCTGCCGCGGGTGCCAGCGAGGCCGACGTGCTCGCGGCCGCGCGGCGCTACCTCGAGGCGAAGCCGGGCGTCGTCCGGGTGTGGAGCCGCGACGAGGTGCTGGCCGGACGGGGACCCGAGCCGATGGCCACCCTCTACCGCAACTCGTGGAACCCCGAGCGGGCCGGAGACCTGGCGGTGCAGGCGGGCGAGGACTGTCTCATGAGCGACCGCGACACCGGCACCAGCCACGGCTCGCCCTATCTCTACGATCGAGCCGTGCCGCTCGTGTTCTACGGACCGGGCATCACTCCCGGCGACGTTCGAGCCGCCGCCGGTCCGGTGGACATCGCCCCGACCCTGGCGCGCCTCCTGGGCATCAAGGCGCCGTCGGGCCTGGACGGCTCGCCTCTGCCCCTTCGCTGACCCCCGGCTCGAAGCGCATGCCTTCCGAGGTCCACAGCTCGCCCGTCTCGTAGGCGACGGCGGCCCGCAGCCCGTGGGCCTGCGCGAAGGCCGGGCCGTCCGGGCCCATGGCCAGCAGGGCGTCCGCGCGACCCGCGCTGCCGGCCGCGTCGTCCCCCGCGACGACCGCATAGCGCACGCTCCGGGTGGGCCGGCCGCTGCGCGGATCGAAGCGGTCGTGGATGTCGACACCGCTCGCCGTGGGCACGCCCGGCCCGCGGCTCGCGACGGCCAGCCCGCCCCGGGCGAGCTCCACCACACCCACGAGCTCGTCGGAGGCGCCTTCTTCGAGGGCGCGAGCCCGGATGGGAATGCGCCACGGGCGTCCTGCGCCGCCGCCGAAGACCGCGTGCTCGTGGAGCGTGCTCGCCCGCGCCGCCGGCACGCCCAGGGACTCCAGCCGCCGGCAGGCGGCGTCCAGCATGGCACCGCGGGCGAGCGCCCCGAGGTCGAGCTCGGTGCGGCGGGTACGTCGCCTTGCCTGCAGGGTGGCGTCCGGGCCGAGCTCGATGTCGCGGTAGTCCACCCGGCGCAGGATCATGTCGATCTCGAAGTCGCGGGGGACGTGGGGGGGGCCGGGTCCGCGCAGACCCCATACGCGCAGGAGGGCGGTCCACGTGGGGTCGTACGCGCCGCCCGTTTCGTCTGCGATCTGCAGCGCGAGCGAGAGCGCCGCACCGGTCTCGGGGGAGATCTCGAGCCACAGGCCGCCGGGCACGTGGGTGAGGATGTCGATCTCGCTTCCCGGGTGGTCGGCGAGCAGCAGCCCGCCCATGCGTTCCGCGACCCGGAACGCGTCGTCGACGGCGGCGCGGCCGACGGCCCTGTCCGGCGCGCGCACGGCGATCTCGAGGTCGACGCCCAGGACGGGGCGCGCCACCCGCCACTCGGGGACCGCGTCCGGCGCGGCAGGCCGGGTGTGCAGGGAAGGCAGCGAGCAGGCCAGCGCCGCGGGGGCGACGAGGCTCCAGGCCAGCAGGCGCGCCCGGGCCGCTCGCATGCCCGCGCGCGTCATGCTCCGGCCGGGGAGTAGACCGGAAGCACCTCCATCAGCTCCTGCAACGTGCGCGCGGCGGCATCCTTCGCCGACAGGGCGGGCGATTCGACGGGCCAGGGGATCGCGAGGTCCGGGTCGTTCCAGGCGATCGAGAGCTCGTCCTCCGGGTGGTAGAGCTCCGTGCACTTGTACTCGAACTGCGCGGCTTCGCTCGTCACCACGAAGCCGTGCGCGAAGCCCGGCGGTACGTAGAGCTGCGTGAAGCGCCTGGCGGAGAGGACCATCGATACGTGGCGGCCGAAGTGCGGCGAGCCGCGGCGCACGTCGACGGCCACGTCGAAGACCTCTCCCTCCACCACGCGAACGAGCTTGCCCTGGGGATACCGCACCTGCAGGTGCAGCCCGCGCAGGATGCCGTGCTTCGAGCGCGAGTGGTTGTCCTGCACGAAGGTCGCGCGGATGCCGCCCTCGGCGTACTTCTTCTGGTGGTAGGTCTCGAGGAAGAAGCCGCGCTCGTCCCCGTGGACGTCCGGCTCGACGACGATCACTCCGGGCAGCTCGGTCTCGACGAACTTCAAGCGCGCGACTCCGAGGCCAGGCGCAGCAGGTACTGGCCGTAGCGGTTCTTGCTCATCTGCTCGCCGAGCTCCCGCAGGCGGTCGCGACCGATGTAGCCCTTCCGGTACGCGATCTCCTCCAGGCAGGCGACCTTCAGCCCCTGCCGCTCCTGGATCGCCTGGATGAAGGTGGAGGCCTGGAGCAGCGACTCGTGGGTGCCCGTGTCGAGCCAGGCGACGCCGCGCCCGAGCAGCTCGACGTGCAGCTCGCCGCGGCGCAGGTACTCGACGTTCAGATCCGTGATCTCGAGCTCGCCCCGGGGCGACGGCTCGAGGCCCCGGGCGATCTCGACCACCTGCTCGTCGTAGAAGTAGAGGCCCGTCACCGCGTAGTGCGTCTTCGGCTTCGCCGGCTTCTCTTCGATGCCGACGGCGCGCCCCTGCTCGTCGAAGTCCACCACGCCGTATCGCTCGGGATCGCTCACGTAGTAGCCGAAGACCGTGGCCCCTCGCGCGCGCGCCGTGGCGCGATCCAGCGAGTCACCGAAGCCGTGGCCGTAGAAGATGTTGTCGCCGAGGGCGAGGGCCACCGGCTGGCCGGCGATGAACTCCTCAGCGATCAGGAAGGCCTGCGCAATGCCGTCCGGCGAGGGCTGGACCGCATAGTGCAGCTCGATCCCGAGCTGGGCCCCGTCGCCCAGCACGCGCTGGAAGGCGGCCTGGTCCTCGGGTGTCGAGATCACCAGGATGTCGCGGATGCCCGCGAGCATCAGGCTCGACAGCGGGTAGTAGATCATCGGCTTGTCGTAGATGGGCAGCAGCTGCTTGCTGACGCCGTGGGTGATCGGGTAGAGGCGGGTCCCCGATCCACCGGCCAGGATGATCCCCTTCATTTGCTCCTCCGCGGGCCCGGCAGACCCGCGCGGGGCCCGCGGGGCCATTCAATAGCCCGGATCGCCAGCAGGATCCCGTTTCGCGGGATGGGACGGGCTCACCGGTCGCCCGGCAGTCGGGGATTCGGGGCGGGGCGGGTGCAGCCCGTCTCCGGGCCGCCGCGGCCGCAGGACCTTCTCAGTGGAATCCGGTCAGTCGACGAATCCGCGGATCGGCTCGTCGCGGAAGCTGCCGGCGAGCTTGACCCGACCGGAGCGCAGCATCTGGATCACCGTGGCGACGATCTCCGCCTCGTCGTCCGTGATCTCGCCGACGGTCCGCACCAGCTCGAGGAGGGTCAGGTGGACGATGCCGCCCTGAATCGGGACCGCGGCCGTCTTCCTGCGCTTCGGGTGGCTCGCGTGACCAGGCAGTGCCATGTCGCCCTCCGGGTGCTCGATCGGCGCTCGTTCGCGCCCTTCCTCAGGCCCTTTCCTCGAGTCCCTGGAGGCATATTCCGTGCCAGCCGCGCGACGGTTACGGGCGCGCCAGATTCGCCGGATGGCGGTCCTGAGGCGGTCGCCCCGGGGAACGTGAGCGTGCGGACCCGCCGGGGTGACGCGTTTCGATCACGCCGGTGACAGAAAACGCGCGTCGCGGGGGTCATGTCAGGGGCACCTCATGCCGGAACCGCAGGGCCTCCGCGACCTGGACCGGCGTCACCCGGGCCTCTCCCTCGAGGTCCGCCAGGGTGCGCGCCACCCGCAGCAGCCGCCGTGCCGCCCGGGCGGACAGGTGGAGCGAGTCCACCGCACGGCCCAGCAGGGCGCGCGCCTCGGAGGTCGCGTCCACCAGTGCGTCGAGGTTCCGGTCGGGGATCTCCGCATTGGTGGCAACCCCCCGACCCCGCTGGATCTTCCGGGCCTGCCGCACCCGTTCGCGCAGCTCGCGGCTGGTGGCGCCTTCGGCCGGGCGCTCGAGCTCCCGCCACTCGACGGCCGGCACCTCCACGTGCAGGTCGATCCGGTCCAGCAGCGGCCCGGAGACCCGGCTGCGATAGCGGGCCACGGCCGTCTCGTCGCAGCGGCAGTCGCGCCGGTTGCTGCGGTACCAGCCGCAAGGGCAGGGGTTGCAGGCAGCCACCAGGGTGAAGTGCGCGGGGAACAGACAGCTGTGGTGGGCTCGCGCGATCCGCACCACCCGCTCCTCGAGGACCTGCCGCAGCGACTCGAGCGCCCGGCGCTCGAACTCCGGAAGCTCGTCGAGGAACAGCACCCCGCGATGGGCGAGGGAGACCTCGCCGGGGCGCGGCGGGTTGCCGCCACCCAGCAACCCGGCGGGGCTCGCGCTGTGGTGCGGGGCTCGGAAGGGGCGCCGGCCGACGAAGGGGTGGCGTTCGTCCAGCCGACCCGCCGCGCTGTGGATCCGAGTCGCCTCGAGCGCTTCCTCGAAGCCCAGCGGCGGCAGCAGCGAGGGCAGCCGGCGCGCGAGCATCGTCTTTCCGGAGCCCGGCGGGCCGCACAGCAGCACGCCGTGGCCGCCGGCGGCCGCGATCTCGAGCGCGCGCTTGCCGCCTTGCTGCCCGCGAACGTCGCGCAGGCAGGGCTCGCCTTCGTCCATCGGGACACCGAATGTTCGCGAGCCCTCGACGGCCGCTAGCCTCTGGGTGCCCGTGATGTGCCCGAGAACTGCTCGCAGACTGGCCGCTCCGAACACCTCGATTCCCGGGGCGAGCGCCGCCTCGCGTCCGTTCGCGTCGGGCACCACCACGCGCCGGCAGCCGGCGTCGCGGCAGGCGATCACCAGCGCCAACGCGCCCCGCACGCCTCGCAGGCGACCGTCGAGCGCGAGCTCCCCGATCAGGGCGAGACCTCGCAAGCGGTCGTTCGGAACGGCGGCGCCGGCAGCGAGGATGCCGATGGCGATGGGGAGGTCGAGCGCCGCGCCGCTCTTGCGCAGCTCCGCGGGCGCCAGGTTCACCGTGATCTGGCGCTGGGGAAACTTGTGCCCGACGGACACGATGGCCGCGCGCACCCGCGCCGCGCTCTCGCGCACCGCCGCCTCGGGGAGCCCCACGACGTCGACCCGGGGAAGCTGGGAGCCGATCTGCACCTCGATCTCGACGGCCCGGCCGTCGACGCCCGAGAGCGCCGCGCTCGTGATGTGTGACAAGGGGAGCTGGCTCCGCGCGGGACCGGGCGGGGAAGGGGCGTGCTCGAGGGACCGGGTGGGGTGGCGTGGAATCGCTTCGGGGCCGGTCGGTCTCGCGAGAGGAGAGATGACAGGGCCCCGGGGCGGGGCCCTGCCGTCTACTTTCGAAAAGCCCCGCGAGGAGCGGGCCTCTCACTCCTGGAAGTGGCTGTGACCCCTGCGATGTGTCAGCACCATGCGAAGATTCTTGCGCAGCCGTGTGGCAGGCCCCCCGAGGGGGTGGGCCTCTGGCGCAGAGGAGCCCGAATGCGGCGGGTCGTGGGAAGCGCGACGACGGGTCTCCTGCTGGTACTCGCCCTGGTGCTGCTGGCGTGCGAATCCGAGCCGCCCGGGACTGCCGCCGACCGGCCCTTTCCGGCGCCGGCCCCTGTCGATCCGACCCGCTTCTACGCGGGGAACGCCTGGAGGCATCTCCAAGCGCTGGTCGAGATCGGCCCCCGCCAGACCGGAACCCGGGGCGCCGCCCGGGCCCGGCGCTATCTCGAGACCCAGCTTCGCGCCATCGGGGCGGAGGTGACCGAGATCCGCTCTCCCCTGCCCGGGCCTGCGGATTCGGAGGCGGGGGACGACGAGCCCCGGACGGCCGTGCACGTGGTGGGCGTGATCCCGGGCGATTCCCAGGACCGATTCCTGCTGGCGGCCGCCTACGACACCCGGGCCATTCCGGACCTCGAGTTCGTCGGCGCGAACGCCAGCGCCTCGGGACCAGCCCTGGTGCTCGAGCTGGCCCGGGCGCTCTCGAATCGGCCAAAGCCCTACACGTTGATGGTGGTCTTCCTGGACGGGGACGAGCTTCCCGCCCTCCGCCCGGGGGCGGAGTTTCCGGGCAGCCGGGCGCTGGCCACCCGCATGGCGCGGGACGGCGCCTTCCAGCGCATCCGCCTCGCCGTCTTCTTCCAGCAGGTGGCCGACGTCGACCTGGCCATCGCCCGCGACCTGCGGTCGCACCCGATCTATCGGGAGTTCTTCTGGGAGGCGGCCGCGGTGCTCGGCCGCAGCGCGTACTTCGCGCCGAACGCGCGGGTCGAGTCCGTGGACGGAAGCCACGTGGAGTTCATCGAGCAGGGCCTGCGCCGAACGGTGATGATCTCGGATCCCCGCTTCGGAGGCGACGAGGTTCCCGGCCGCTATGCGGGTCGCGAGACCGACAGCCTGCTGCGCTGCTCGCCTCTCAGCCTGCAGGTCGTGGGCGACGTGAGCCTCGAGGCGCTGACGCGCATCGCGCAGCGTCTCACGCGCATCGATCGCTTCCACGAGGCGCCCCTGCAGGAGCCGCTGGGCGGGCCCGACCCCGAACCGTAGCGGCGCGCATCCTGTCATATAATGCGCGTTCGCTTTCTGGGGGTCCTCTTGCGAATCGAACCGTGCGAGCGGTCGCGCCGGCTGCTGCGAGCCGTCGTGCTCGCCGCTGCGCCCGTCTTGCCCGCCACGTTGCTCGTCGTGCCCGCCACGTTGCTCGTCGTGGTCGGTACCGCGCTCGTCGTGGTCGGCACCGCGCTCGTCGTGCCCGCCCTTCCGGCGGCGGCGGCCTCCTCGGTGACGGAACGGCCGCCCGCCGGCGTCAACATCGAGATCGCGTCGCCCAAGCCCGGCGAGGTGGTCAAGAACCGGGTGCACATGGCGCCCGTGCGGGGGGCCGCGCGCTCGGGCAGCGGCGAGCCCGTCGACTTCGACGTGCTCCTGGTGCTCGACGTCTCCCACTCCACCCGCTATCCGAGCGGCATCGACGTCGACCAGGACGGTGAGGTCGGGTTCGACCCGCATGACGAGCTCGTCGCGCCGGGCACCTATCCGGACGAGATGGTCTGCTCGGATCCCGAGGACACGATCCTCGCCGCGGAGGTCCAGGCCGCCCGCTATCTCGTGCGTGTGCTCAGCGCGGGACGAACGCGCCTGGGCGTCGTGGCCTTCTCGGGGGAGGTCGATCTCGAGACGGGCATGCAGGTGAGCCGCGACCAGAAGGACGCCTGGGTGGAGATTCCGCTCACGGACGACTTCGACGCCGTCTACCGCACCCTCGACCACGTCATGCAGACGGGGCCCCACGGCGCCACCGACTACGCGGCCGCCGTACAGCTCTCGGTGGTCGAGCTGGCGGGCCTGCCCGGCGCGAAGAGCGAGCGCCGCGAGGGGGCGAAGAAGGTGGTGCTCTTCCTGACGGACGGGGTGCCGACCTTCCCGTTCGGCAAGGGTCTGGTCGACGACCCGGAGGACACGGAGGTGGCGATCAACGCTGCGCGCCTGGCGCGCAAGGCGGGCATCACCATCAACACCTACGCGCTCGGGCGTCACGCGCTCGCCAAGCCCGTGGCCGTGACCGAGATGGCGCGGCTCACGACGGGGACCTATACGCCCGTCCGGAATCCGGGCGACATCGTCTCCTTCCTGCAGGGCGTGTCGTTCGCCAACATCGACGACGTGGTGATCACCAACCTGACCACGAGCGAGATCTCCTACGACGTGCAGCTCTCGCCCGACGGATCGTTCTCGGCCTTCGTTCCCGTCAAGGAAGGGGCCAACCGCGTGCAGGTCACGGCGCTGGCCTCGGACGGTGGTGAGCGCAGCGTCGAGCTCGATCTCCAGTTCGAGAAGTCGGGGCTCTCCGAGCGCGAGCTGGCCCTGGAGCTGGAACGCATCAAGAAGCGCAACCAGGAGCTGCTGCGGCTGATCGAGCGCAAGCGCATCCAGGCGTTCCGCGAGCGCCAGCAGAAGAAGGTCGTGATCGAGGCGGACGAGGAGACCAAGCCCGCCGCCGGCGAGAGCGGGGACGAGAGCGCGCCTCCCGATCCCTCGTCGGGGACGACCGCACCGAGCCGCCCCTAGCCAGGTGCCGGTACGGGTGCTCGAGCTCCCCTAGAGCTCGACCAGCGAGGGGTCGGAGATCTCGCGGCGCACGAGACGGCCTGCCTGGTAGATCGAGACCACGTCCACCTCGCCGTCTCCGTTCACGTCCTCGTCCTTGCGGGAGATCACGGCCTCTCCGGTCGAGGTGTCGAAGACCTCGACCTGGGTGACGGTGCCCTCCCCACGTTCGTCGCGCTCGATCCGCTGGATCACCTCGTGGCCGCCGACGGGAACGTAGGTGGTCCAGGTGTCCATGCGGCCGTCCACGTCCTGGTCCTCCTCGGCGCTCACCCGCAGCCGGTTCTCGTAGAGGATGATGCGATCGATCTTGCCGTCGTTGTTGCGGTCGTGGCGTTCCTCGACCAGCGAGTCGCCCTCGTAGCGGTAGAAGGCGTCGCGCACGCCGTCGTCGTCGCGGTCCACCTCGCGAGACGTCATGCGTCCGCCCTCGTAGCGCTCCCAGGCATCGGGGTTGCCGTCGTCGTTGCTGTCGAGGACCCGCGCCACGATGCCGCCCCACTCGTAGTCGCTCCACGCGTCGGTGACGCCGTCGTAGTTGCGATCCTCCTCCCGCCGGATCTGCAGCTTCGACTCGCGATCGATGTAGCGCGTGAGCTCCGGCTTGCCGTTGCCGTCGGCGTCGAGGGTCAGCTTCACCAGCTTCAGGGTGCGGCTGTTGCCCCAGGTGCCGCGCGGGATCGACACCTCTTCGCGTTCGAAGATGGCGGCCGGAAGCTCGCGCTCCTGGGGCGGGCCCGGGGCCACCCGGGGGTCGGCGTCGCCCAGGGTCTGGTCGGCCGGAGCCGCTCCCTCCGCGTCCTCCGCGCGCTCGCTGAGAGCGGCCTGGACGCGCAGCTGCTCGTCGATCATGGCCTTCATCCGGGCCTCGGCCTGGGCATCGCCGGCTGGATCGGCCTGGGCCCCCGAGGGGGCAAGGACGCCGAGGGACAGGGTCAAGGCGACCGCCGCCAATGCGAACAGGATCGCGATCTGGGCGCCGGAGCGGCTCGTTCCGGGCTGGACGTTCATGGGGTGGGGCTCCCGTGGCTGCGGGCGCGAACGGAGGGGGAGTCTACGGATTCGCTCCGGGTTTGGACACCGAGGGATTCAACGCGCTGCGCCATGGAAGTCGGCCTGGAGCTCCTGTCCGCGCCTATACGCACGGGGGGAGGAGCCTGGTCTGGGCGCTCCGGAGCCCCAGGAGGTCCCAGGAGATCCCAAGGAGATCAGAGAGGATCGAAGGAGACCGAAGCAGATCGCGGTCATTCGAGCCGGATCTTCCGGCTCGACTTGCGGCGGCGCCGGAAGTACTCTGACGCAGTGCAGCGCGAATCCAGCGCTGCCGACGAAGGCGACGTGAGCCCGCATTCAACCGGACGCTCTGCCGCGCCGAATGGGATGGAGACAGACGCGGCAAGACCGATGAGACCGCGAACGAGGAAGGAAGCGCCTTGGGACTCACCCTGATCCGCAAGAGCACGGGCCGTCCGCGCAAGCGCAACCCGCGCACCGCGCTGGTGCTGGCGGGAGGCGCGGTCTCCGGGGGCGCCTTCAAGGTGGGCGGGCTCAAGGCCCTCAACGACTTCTTCGTCGATCGCGGTGTCGCCGACTTCGACATGTACGTGGGGCTCTCCGCGGGCGCGGTCCTCGCCGTTCCGCTCGCCGCAGGCATCGACCCCGACGAGATGGTCCACGTTCTCGAGGGGACCAGCGAGCGCTTCGAGCAGCTGCGCCCGATCGACTTCTACTACCCGAACTTCGGCGAGTTCGTGAGCCGCCCCGCGAAGTTCGCCTACGACCTGGCGAGCTATCTGCCCGGCGTCGCGTTCGACTTCCTGCGTGGCCTTCCCACCCTATCCGAGTCCGTCGGCGATCAGGCCCGGCGGTTCCTCAAGGAACGGGACTACACGACGTTCGAGGCCCTGGCGATGAGCGTGATCGAGCACAACTCGCCCAAGCGCGAGGTGCCGGCGCTCACGAACCACGTTCCTTCGGGGCTGTTTGACAACAAGTCCCTCGAGCGCTGGATGCGGCGGAGTCTCGAGAAGATCGGGATGCCCAACGACTTCCGGGCCTTCAACCGGCGCCGGCAGCGCCAGCTGTTCCTCTCGGCCTGCAACCTCGACACCGCCGAGCGGGTGATCTTCGGGGCCGACGAGAACGCCGAGGTGACCATCTCCCAGGCCATGCAGGCGTCGACCGCGCTGCCGGGCTTCTTCAAGCCGGCCCGGATCAACGGGGTCGACTACGTGGACGGCGGCGTGCGCAACACCGCCAACATCGACGTTGCGATCGAGAAGGGGGCCGACCTGATCGTCTGTTACAACCCCTTCCGGCCGTTCTACAACGAGACCGAGAACTCGGACGACGCGGCCCAGCCCTACTTCGCCAATGGGCGCTACCTGTCGGATCGGGGCCTCAAGGTCGTGATCAATCAGGTGATGCGGACCCTGCTCCACTCCCGGCTGAAGCTCGCCATGCAGCGCTACCTGGCCGACGATCGCTTCCAGGGCGACATCGTGCTGCTCGAGCCGCGGGAGCAGGAGGCCGAGTTCTTCGCGCTCAATCCGCTGGCGTTCTGGAAGCGGGCGGACGCGGTGGAGCACGGCTTCAGCTCGGTGCGACACACCATCGAGCAGAACTACGACCAGCTGCGAGAGGTGTTCGGCCAGTACGGCCTCGAGATGAGCCGTCAGGCGGCCTACGACAAGGCCGAGAAGGCCCACGCCGAACGAGGCTGGCGCCGGGGCTTCGACGTGGACGAGCGGCCGTCCCTGCGCCTGGTGGGGGCCTGAGCGCGACGCGCTCGGACCCATCCCGTCGCCCGCGGGGAACGCGTCGCAGGTTGGCGACCACCTGCGGGATCGCCCGGGCGCGGGACAGGCCATCGGCGGTAAGTCCGCGCATTCTTTCAGCTTTCCCTTGCGCCGACGAGCGAGGTCCGCTAGATTCTGCGGCCTTCTCCGGTAGCTCCTCCTTCAGGGGCCCTTCAGGGGACCAAGCGGCTCGGACGTCACCGATTGTGCACGTTGATCGCCATCCATCGCGGCGTACAGGGTGTTCCCCTGATCATCGCGGCGAATCGGGACGAGTACTACGACCGGCCTGCGGAAGGACCCGCGGTTCGGCTCGTCACGACCGGCGAGACGGCCGAGGCGGCAGGAACGGTGAGGGGTCCGAGCGTGGGCCCGCGTTCGGGACGGGCGGGAACGGCGAGAGAAGCGGGAGAAGCGGGAGAGAGAGCCGGACGGCGCGTGTTGGCGCCTCTCGATCGACGAGCCGGTGGGACCTGGCTGGGATTGAACGCAGACGGCGTCTTCGCAGCGGTGACGAACCTTCGGATGGCGGTTGGAGCCGGAGACGCGGGAAGCCCGGGCCCGGACCCCGGGCGTCGCTCCCGCGGCTGGGTCGTGATGGACGCGCTGCTCGAGCCGACGGCGGCTCGGGCGGCGGACTTGCTGAAGGCGCTGCCCGAGGAGGCCTACAACCCGTTTCACTGCTTCGTGGCCGACCGCGCGCGGGCCTTCCACCTGGTCTACCGCGACCGACCGCGCCTGCGGGAGCTCGAGCCCGGGGTGCACGTGATCGGCAACGTCGATCCCAGCGAGGAGCCCGCGCCGAAGGCGGAGCGGATTCGCAGGCGCCTGGAGGGGGTGACGGCGCTGGCGCCGGAGGCGGTGCTGGAGGAGCTGGGCCGGGTGTGCGTCGAGCACGGAACGGGGGGTGGCGGAGTCGGAGACACCTGTGTGCATCTCGGTGCATACGGGACACGCAGCTCGCTCCTGTTGGAGCTGCACGAGGACGAACGGGCGAGTCGCCTGCTCTACGCAGACGGCGCGCCCTGCGAGAAACGATACGAGGACCTTTCAACTCTCCTCCGGGAGCTCGCCGAAGGGCGGGCTGGCGAAACGGGAGAGACAGCGGCGAGGAACGGCAGTTGAGAAGAATCGGCAGCAACATCAGGAAGAAGCACTCGGACGAGCGCTCCCATCGGCTCACGAAGAACATCATCCTCTATACCGATGTCGAGTCCCCGAAGAACGACTATCCGCGCAAGATCGTGTCGCCGCCGCGGCCGGCCGATTGTTGCACCGACGCGAACCGCGTCAGCGTGGGCAGCGTTCGCGAGGTCGAGGGCTTCAAGTTCTGTTACAAGATCTGCCAGGAGTGCGGACACGCGGTGAAGTACTTCTTCCCCGCGACGGAATCGACGAGCGAGGCCGTGAAGCAGTACCGCTCCCGGCAGAAGTACCTGGTGCAGTAGCGCCTTCGCACGTCGAGGCGCGGAGCCTGTCTGGGAGGCGGTCCACCGGGGCCGCCTCTCTCTTTTGGCGCCCGACGACCCCGGGGCGGGCGGGTCGGCAGCGGGCGTGACACCTTCCGGGAGCCGGGGGGCTCGCGGAGACGCGTGGGGGAAGTCGTGGCAAGGGGGGCGGACGGCGGGCGCGGGGGGCTCGGCGAAGCGGAGCGCTGGCTCGACGGTCTCATCAACCGCGAGCGGCAGCCCCGGGTGTCCTACTCGCGCTTCGGGCTCGCGGCGATCGAATCGCTTCTGGCTCGCCTGGGAAGCCCAGAGGCCACGCTCTCGGTGGTCCATCTGGCGGGCTCCAAGGGCAAGGGCTCGACGGCGCTCCTCGTCGAGGCGCTCCTCGTCGAGCTGGGCGAGTCCGTCGGCACCTACACCTCGCCGCACCTCGAGCGCTGGACCGAGCGCTTTCGCCTCGACGGGCGGGAGGTCCAGGCAGACGAGCTGGCCGCCGCCGTGGCGCAGGTCCGCCCTCACGTCGACGCCATGCGCCAGCAGGACGCCACGCTCTGGCCCTCGTTCTTCGACGCGACGACGGCGGCGGCGTTCCTGCTCTTCCGCGAGGCCGGGGTCGATCGGGCGGTGCTCGAGGTGGGACTCGGAGGACGCCTGGATTCGACCAACGTCGTGACTCCGGCGGTGACCGGGGTGACGAGCATCGAGCTCGAGCACACCGACAAGCTCGGCACCACCCATGCCGCCATCGCGGGCGAGAAGGCCGGCATCCTGAAGCCGGGGGTTCCCTGCGCGGTGGGACGGCTGCCCGCGGAGGCCGCCCGGGTGGTCGAGGAGCGGGCCGCGAGCCTCGGCGTCCGGCTCGTGCGGCTCGGGCGCGAGCTCGAGGTCGACGTCCTCGCGACTCCGGCGGGGGACGCCTCCGTCACCCCGCTGCGGTTCCGCTTCGCGGACGGCTTCGCCTTCGAGGCGAAGCTGGCCGCGGCGGGGGCCCACCAGCGGGACAACGCGGCCCTGGCGGTGGCGGCGGTCCGCGCCCTGGGCGCCCACGACGACGAACGGATCGCCGCCGCGGCCGGGCGCGCCTTCGCGAAGGTGTCCCTGCCGGGGCGCATCGAGGTCGTGCAGCGCGAGCCGTGGATCGTGATCGATTCCGCCCACACGCTGGAATCCGTGCGCGGCCTGGCGGCGTGGCTCGAGCACGTTCCCGCGACGGCTCGACACCTGGTCCTGTCGATCGCCCTCGACAAGGCGGTGGAGCCGATGCTCGATCGTCTCCTGCCCCTCGCGAATCGGATCACCCTCACCCGGGCCGACCCGATCCGATCCCTCGACCCGAGCGTGCTCGCCCTTCGCATCGAGGCGCGCGGCGCCGGCGTGCCGGTGCGCGTCGTCGAGGATCCGTTCGAGGCGATCCGGGGCGCGCGGGAGGGGCTCGGCACCGACGAGCTGCTGTGCGCGGTGGGCTCCGTCTATCTCGCGGGCATCGCCCGCCGCGTGCTGGTCTCCGGCTCGTGAGCGCACGCCCCGCAGATGCCGAGCTCTCGTCCGTGCAGCTGGCCGCGGCGGCCGCCGAGTCCGCCTACAACGACCAGGTACGCCGCAACCTGCCGCGCAACTACCTCGCGCACCTGTGTCACGGCCTGCTCGGGCAGACCGGCTTCCGCCTGCTGAACGCGCCCACCTTCCTGCCCGCCTATCTCTTCGCGCTGACCGGGGGCGAGCTCGCCATCGGCGTCGCCCGCTCGGCCCAGGCCTTCGGAATGTTCCTGTCCCCGATCCTGGGGGCCACCATCATCGAGCACCGCAAGCGCGTCCTGCCCGTGGGCTTCGCGGTGGGCGGCAGCATGCGCCTGATGGTCCTGGGCATCGCACTCTCGGGCTTCTTCCTTCCCGACGCCTGGGCGGTCCGCGCCATCTGGCTGCTGCTGGTGGGCTTCGGCTTCTTCATGGGCATGCAGGGCGTGATCTTCTCGTTCCTGATGTCGAAGGTGATCCCCGTCGACCGACGCGGCGTCCTGCTGGGCCTGCGCAACTGCCTGGGCGGTCTCACCGCGTCGGGCGTCGCCTATCTGGGCGGCCGCTATCTCGTGGAGCCCAACCTCCTGGGCAACGGCTACGCCACCACCTTCCTGCTCTCGTTCGTGCTCACGACCCTCGGGCTCGCCATGCTGCTCGGCGTGCGCGAGCCCGAGCCGCCCGAGGTGCGGGACGCCATGGGGGTGGGGGACCGGCTGCGCGAGCTGCCCGCCCTGCTGCGGTCGGACCGGGGCTTCACGCTCTACTTCCTGGCCCGGGCCCTCGCCACCATGGGGCGCATGGCGGTGCCCTTCTACTTCGTCTACGCGGACCGCACCATGGGGGGCAACACGAGCCAGAACCTCGCGATCCTGACGCCCTGCTTCCTGCTGGCGAACAGCACGATCAATCTGCCCTGGGGCTGGATGGCGGACCGCACCGGCTTTCGCCTCGTGTTCCTGACGTCCATCGGCACCTGGATCGCGTCGGCGCTGCTGCTGATGGGGAGCAGCACGCTGCCGAGCTTCGCGGTGGCCTTCTTCGGAATCGGGGCCGGCCTGGGTGGCTTCATGATGTCGGCGCAGAACATGGTGCTGGAGTTCGGGTCGCGTCAGGACCTGCCCTTGCGGATCGCGGTGGCGAACTCGTCGTCCGAGCTGGTGGGCGCGATCGGCCCGCTGCTGGGGGCGGCCATCCTGCTGGCCTTCCCGCACGAGGTTCTGTTCACGACCGCCATCGGCTTCCAGCTCGCCGCCGTGCTGCTCGTCGTTCTCTACGTCGAGGAGCCGCGTTCCCTCTGATCCGGGTCGCCGCAGCGGCGATCAGCTCTCGTACGAGGAGCGGATCGCGTGCAGGGTGTCCAGTGGCGAGAGCTTGCGAGGCTCGGGCGGCGGCAGCGGGCGGTTGCGTTCGAGCGCGCGCGCGGCGGCGCGCAGGCTGCGGACCGACTTGCGCAGCCGGCGTTCGTTCCGATCCAGGTTCGAGACGGCGCTGCGGGCGAGCCACAGCCGGCGCAGGCGGCGGCCCAGGGCCTGCTGCTCGTCGGCGAGAGCGGCGAGGGTGCGCGCCAGGCTCCGGCGCTCCGGGGCCCGCCAGGCCCGTGGATTCCGGCGCCAGTCCAGGTGGTCCAGCCCGGCCCCGGCCTTGCGGACGGCGAGCAGCGAGGCGTCGGCGGCGTAGACGAGCTCTCGCCAGGTCTGCTCGCGCGCCCCGAACTTCGGCGCCGCGCCGGCGAGACGATCGCGGAGCCGCGCCAGCGCCCGCTCGCTCTTCGCCAGGGCGCTCCGCTTCGTGGCGCCGACGAAGATCGACTCTTCGAGCTCGTCGAAGAAGAGGCACTGGATCGGGCTGCCGTTCCACATGCGGAAGCCGGCGTCGTGGACGGATCCCAGGGCGCGATACAGCTTCGCCACCTGGCCGCTCTCGTCGTCGAAGACGAGGCGCGAGAAGGCGCGGTCGAACGCGCGGTCGTCGCAGTCGCCGGACCAGGCGTGCTGGGCGCCCATCGCGTAGGCGAACCAGGAGTTGCCCTGCAGGTTGTAGTGGCCGTAGTCGCCCCAGTCGGTGTTGAGCAGGCCCTTCGCGCCGTGGCGGCGTCCGGCGTCCGCCCAGCGCGCGATGTTGCGGTTGCTCGTCTCGACGCGTGGAAACAGGCAGTTCCAGCTCGACGTGCCCGGACACACCAGGAACTCGATGCCGTTCTCGGCGAAGACCTTCACGCGGTCGAAGTCGAAGTCCGCCTCGTACCACCAGTCGAGGAGCACCAGGTCGCGATCGATCTCGGGGATGCGTTCCGGGTGCGCGTGGACGACGTCACCCCAGATCATCGTGCGCTTGTCGTTGCGCGCGGCCAGCTCCTTGAGGCGCCGCACGTGCTCGAGGTAGACGCCCCCGCCGCCGAGCTCGGCCTCCCGGGCCCGGGACTTGCCGCGGCACAGGTCCCAGGGCTCGTCGCAGTTGGCGTTGAGCCAGCCGGACCGGAAGTTGGGCAGGTACTCGTCGTAGAGGTCGGCCAGGAGCTCGTAGGTGCCCGGCTCGGCGGGCGAGAGGGTCCAGCCCTCGTCCGTCTCGTCGAGGTGTGCGTACTCCGGGTGCTCCAGCACGTGGGACATGTGGCCGAGGGACTGCAGGCAGGGAACGAGCTCCACGCAGCGGTCCGACGCGTAGGCGTCCAGGTCGCGCATGGTCTCGGCGTCGAGCGGGGAGTCTCCGGCGCCGATCTTCGGGTGTCGGCGGAACCGGAAGGTGTGCTCGGTATAGAGCATCAGGACGTTCAGCTTGCAGCGCGCGCACAGGTCGATGATCTCACGCACGCAGGCCGGGGTCGGGACCTTGCCGCGGGACACGTCGAGCATGACGCCTCGCAGGGCCAGGATCGGTGCGTCCTCGATCAGGCAGCAGGGAATGCGGCCGCGGCGGTCGACGAGCTGGCGAAGGGTCTCGACCCCCCAGCGCAGGCCCCGCGAGCCGGCGGCCGTGATCTCGACCCGTTCCGGCGTGACGCGGATGCGATGGGCCTCGTCCCCCTGCTCGGCGGCCTGGGCGGTGCTCTTCCGGAGCGACACGTGGCGGCCGGGAGCTCGCGCCTCGCGATGGCTCTCGATGGGCAGCCGCAGCCCCGCCCTGCGATGCACCTCCTGCTGCAGGGCCCGAGCCGTCTCCCCGTCGGCCCGTCCGGCGCCGGGCCCGAGCACGATGGGCACGCCTTCGCGGAGCCCGAAGCTGCCGGGCTCGCGGCACGCCCGGCGCGGAGTCGGCAGCAGCGGCGGGAGCGGAGCCTTCGGCATGGCGGCAAGTCTACCGGGGCCGAAACGCGAAGCGCCCGGGACGGCTCCTCGCACAGAGTGCGAAGGGAGGGGTAGCCGCCCCGGGCGCAGTTGGCTCTCACCTTTGACTCACCGCGGAGGCCGCGTCTCACTGGACGCGCGCTTCCGCAGATTGGTCGCGCCCCCTCTGTCCCCTCCCTAGAGCAAGCGCCGTGCCGAGCGGGAGCCGTCCGGCAGCCCTTCGCTAAGTGCTTGATAAACCGTGGGTCTTTCCCGACTGGGCTCCGAGATGGCGGCAGGAAGCCGGCAGCCGGCTCGCAGCGGGTGACGCAAATTGTGGTACGAGAGACGGCGAACGCCGGAATCCGGTCACGCGCCGAAGGCCCGGGCGAGCGCCCGGACGTGCTCGGGGCCGGTTCCGCAGCAGCCGCCGATCGCCCGGGCGCCGGCCCGGAGCCAGCCTCGCGCGTGCTCCGCGTAGGCTTCCGGCGAGCATGCGTGGGTGCGACCGCCGCGCGGGTCGGGCGCGCCGAGGTTCGCGTAGACCAGGAAGGGCAGCCCGCAGGCGGACAGCACCGGCAGACACGCGGGCACGAGATCGGGTGGCAGGCAGTTCACGCCCACGGCCAGCGGTCGCGCTTCGCGAACCGCGTCGACGGCCCGCGCCAGGGGCTCGCCCGAGAGCAGCTCCGCGTCCGGCCCGCAGGTGAAGCTCACCCAGAAGGGAAGGCCGGTCTCCGCGGCGGCCTCCGCGGCCGCGCGCGCTTCGCGCGCGGTGTTCATCGTCTCCACCGCAATGAGATCGACCCCGGCGCGAGCCAGATTGCGGGCGTGCTCCCGGTGCTCGCGAAGGGCGTCGGCGTCCGTGGGGACGAGATCGGGCCGGTAGCAGTCCTCGAGCGGCGGGGCCGAGCCCGCCACGAGGACGCGATCCGTCGCGCCGTGGATCGCCTCGCGCGCCAGGGCGACCGCCCGCTCGCAGAGCTCGCTCGCCCGGGCCGCAGGCTCGGGAAGCCCCGCCGCCGCCAGGCTCCGCGCCTGGGTCCGGAACGTGCACGCGGTGAGCACGCGGGCTCCCGCGCGCACGTAGTCCCGGTGGATCGACCGCACCACGTCCGGCGCCTCGACGAGCGCGTGTGTGGACCAGAGCGGCAGCCCGCAGGGCACGCCGCGTCGCTCGATCTCCGTGCCGAGGGCCCCGTCGAGAAGGAGCGGGGGACCGCTCGCGATCTGCGCCTGCAAGGTCGCCTCGAGGGAGGTCATCTCTATACTCCGCGGCGATGTCCGGACCGTCTGCGATGTTGACGCACGCTGGCAGGATTCGCCTCGAACCGGTTCGGCTCGGGGCGCGCGCCTTCCTGGGAGCGGGCCCGCTGCCGCCCGCGCGCGCGGCGGTGGTTCACTTCGCGACGGACGAGCTTCGCTCGGGCCGTCGCCGGATCGGCCCGCTGCAGGTGGATCTCGTTCGGACGGACCACGGACACGCGGCCACCTTCGAGGTGGAGGTGACCAACCCCGGCTCGGGCCCGGTCTTCGTGACGAGCGTGATGCTGGGATTCCGCATGGAGGGGCACGAGCCCGGTTCGTGGCGCTTCCTGCGCAACGGCTGGCAGTCCTGGTCGCTCACCCGGACGAAGGAGCTCGATGCGGACGGCGAGCCGGCGTTCCCGTCGGGTCCCTGGCTGCGCGGCCTGCACCACGTGGTGAACGAGCATCCCGCGGACCGGGCCGGCTGGCACGAGTCCGCGGCCGTCTCCGTCGTGGGCCGCGGGCCGGGGCTTCCCGCCTGTCTGGCGGGAGTGCTCGAGACGGGTCGCACCTTCGGCGTGGTCTATCTGCGACGGGAGGGTGAAGCCCTCGAGATCGAGGTCGAGCAGCGCCTGGAGGTTCCCGTGGCGCCCGGCGAATCGCGGCGCCTCGACCCGGTGCGCGTGGCGCTGGGCGACGATCCGAATCGCCTGCTCGAGGCCTTCGGCGAGCTGTGGGGACGCGTGGCCGGGGCGCGCACCGCGAGCCCCTTCCGCCCGGGCTGGTGCAGCTGGTACCACTTCTTCCACGGCATCTGCGAGGACGACCTGCTGCGCAATCTCGAAGCCCTCGCCAAGGCGCGGGAAGAGATTCCCGTCGAGGTCGTCCAGCTCGACGACGGCTACCAGCGCGCCGTGGGCGATTGGCTGGAGACCAACGAGAAGTTTCCCCGGGGCCTGGCGCCCGTGGCCCGCGACATCCGGGACGCCGGCTTCATCGCCGGCCTGTGGACGGCGCCCTTCTGCGTGGTCCGCGAGAGCCACGTCCACGAGCGGCATCCGGAGTGGCTGCTTCGCGAGGGCGACCGCTTCTTCCGGGGCCTCGCGCACAACGAGTGGAGCGAGGACTTCTGGGTCTACGCCCTCGACAGCACGCGCGAGCCCGTGCTCACGCACCTCGAGTCGACGTTCCGTGCGCTCACGGAGATGGGCTTCACGTATCACAAGATCGACTTCCTGCATGCCGGGGCGATGCTCGCGGAAGCCTGGGATCCGCGTCGCACCCGGGCCGAGCGCCTGCGAGAGGGTCTGCGGGCGATCCGTCGCGGCATCGGCGAGGAGAGCTTCCTGCTGGGCTGCGGCTCTCCCCTGGGTCCGGCGGTGGGCCTCGTCGACGCCATGCGCATCGGGCCCGACGTCGCGCCCTACTGGCGGCCCGGGCCGGAGGGGCTGATTCCCGGGCTCGAGCAGACGATGCCCGCCACGAAGACGGCCATCCAGAGCATCGTGCACCGGGCCTGGATGCATCGGCGCCTGTGGCTCAACGATCCCGACTGCCTGATGGCCCGCCGGGAGCAGACGCGACTCACGGCGGAAGAGGCGCGCTGTCTGGCGGACGCCATCGCGGCGACGGGTGGCATGGTGCTCGTCTCGGACGACGTGCCGCTCCTCGGGAGCGACAGCCGCGCGCTGATCCGCGAGTGCACAGCGCGGGCGGCGCGTGTGGACGGCGCCGACCGTCGCGGGGTCACCCGGGTCGCCGATCTGCTCGCAACCACGAGCCCGGGGGTGCTGGTGACGTCGCGCGGCGTGGACGCGAGCGTCTGCCTGATCAACGGCGAAGACACCGCGCGGGAGCCCACGGTGGACGCCTGGGCGCTCGGTCTCCCGCTCGACGAGACGCGCCGGCTCGCCGCCCCCGTCGGCCCGCACCAGAGCGTCGTCCACGACTTCCCGCGCATCCGGAAGCTCGCCGTGTTCTGCGACTTCGACGGAACCTTCCTGCTGCAGGACGTGGGATCGACCCTGGCACGCCGGGAAATGCCCGAACGGCGCGACGCGCTCTGGTCGCGCTTCGAGTCCGGAGAGCTGACGGCCTGGGAGTACACCCACGAGCTGCTCGACGGCTTCGCGCTGCCCGAGGAGGAGCTCGAGGCGTTCCTCCGCACGATCGAGCTCGACCCCGGAGCCCGTGACCTCGTGGCCTGGTGCGACGAGCACGGCATCCCGTTCGAGGTGGTCTCCGACGGCTTCGATCGCAATCTCGACGCCTTGCAGCGCATCCACGACCTGTCGTTCGACTATCGTTGCAACCGGCTCGTCTACGACGAGGGCGTCTGGCGCGTGGCCCCGGGACACCCGGATCCCCGCTGCGGCTGCGGCACGGGAACCTGCAAGGGCGGCATCATCTCGGCCTGGCGTGCGGAGCACCCCGATGCCCTGTGCGTGCACGTGGGCAACGGACGCGTGTCCGACCTGTGCGGTGCGCGAGCGGCGGATCTCACCTTCGCGCGGGAGAGCGCCAAGGACACCCTCGGCCCCGCGATGCTCGAGCGGGGAGAGGCCTTCCTGCCGTTCCACTCGCTGCACGACGTGATGGCGGGTCTGGAGGCCGTTCGCAGCGGCCAGCCACTGCCCGACCCGGTCCAGGCGCCGTCGCCCGGCTGATCCGGAATCGGGGCTTCGCGAGCGATCCGGGCTAAGCTGCGCGCCCGCGCGACCCAGGAGCCGCCTTGGAAGCCCCCCGCACATCGCCCGTCACGGAGACCGGAGCCGGCGCGGCGCGCGACGGCCGCGCCAGCGGCCGCCGCATCGGCGTCGTGGGTGCGGGCCTCTCGGGGCTGCGGGCCGCTGCGGCCCTGCAGGACGCCGGAGCGCGCGTCCTGGTGGTCGAGGCGCGCGACGAGGTGGGGGGCAAGGCGACGCTCGCGCAGCGGGAAGGCTTCTCGCTGGACCGCTCGCTCCAGGTCGTGTCGTTCGAGGATCGCGCTCTGCTGCACTTCATGCGACAGGTCGGCACCGCGCCGCGGCTGTTGCCCCTGCGGCCCGTCCACACCGCGCAGCTGCACGCGGGACGCATCGTCTCGACCCCCGCGCGCAGCCTGGGCGAGATCGCGCGGACTCCCGGCGTGCGGCTGCGGGATCGTGCGAGGCTGCTGAGATTGCCGCGGCTGATGCGACGCTATGCGCCGTTGCTCGATCCCGCACGGCCGGAGCGCGCTGCGTCCCTCGACTACCGCAGCGTGGCGGACTTCGCGCGGCTCTACTTCGGCGAGAGCGTCTTCGAGCACTTCGTCACCCCCCGCGTCACCGCGGACACCCTGGGAGACGAGGCGCAGCTCTCGCGCGTCTGCTTCCTGCTGCACTGGCGGCAGTGTCTCGCGGGCGCTGCCCAGTGCGGTCTCGCCACCGGCGGGCTGGGCCTGGTGGCCGAAGCCGCCGCGACGAAGCTCGAGGTTCGAAGGGGCATGCGCGCCGAGCGGGTGGAGCAGCAGGCCTCGGGCCGGCTGGCCCTTTCCTGCAGCGGCGCCGCGGGCGACGAGCGCTTCGAGCTGGACGCGCTGGTCCTCGCTACGAACGCCGCGGAAGCGGCGCGAATCGCCCGCCCGCTGATCACGCCCGCGGAGCGCGACTTCTTCGCGGGCGTCCGCTTCGGACCGCTCGTGGGGCTGAGCGTCGCCTGCGACCGCCCGCTCACGGGGCTGCCCGAGCTCGTGCGCATTCCCCACCGCGAACGCCAGCCCATCGAGGTGATGCTGGTGGAGCCGGGCTTCCCCGGCTCCCGGGCGCCGGAAGGGACGGGTCTGGTGACGCTGTCCGCCACCCAGCGCTTCGCCGTGCAGCGTGCGGACGATTCCGACGACGCCCTCGAGCGCGAGCTGTACGAAGCGCTGGCGGGGCTGCTGCCGGGCGTGGCGCGTTCCCGGCGCTTCTCGCAGCTGCATCGCCACGGCGGCGGAGTGCCCCGGTTCGAGGTGGGCGCCTATCGTGAGATGGCCCGCTTCCAGAACGTGCAGCAGGATCGCCGTGGGCTCGGCCGCCGCCTCTACTTCGCCGGCGACTACCTGGCGGGCCCCCGCTTCGAGGATGCCGTCTCGAGCGGAGCCCGTGCCGCCGACGCCCTGCTGGCCGATCTCGACCGCACGCCCTGAAGCGTCCGGTCAAGCGCGACCGAGGAACGCGGTGGTGACCCCTTCGCCGCCGTGATCGGGGTCGCCGCCCGCGACGTCGGTGACCCAGGGCGACTCGGCCAGCGTCTCGCGCACCACGCGCCGCAGCGCGCCCGTGCCCACGCCGTGGACGAACTCGACGGCGGCGCGGTCGTCGGCCAGGGCGCGATCCAGGGCCTCCGCGACGCGCTCCCGAGCCTCCTCTGCCCGCAGGCCGCGCAGATCGCAGTGCAGGGTGCCCCCGAGCTGAATCGTTGCCTCGCTCGCCGGGTGCTCCGCCCGGTCCACTCGCACCCGCGGCGTCGCGGGCTTCGCGATCTCGCCCCCGGTCGCCGCGGTGACGCGATCGGCGGGCACCACGAGCGTCGCGGCTCCCACCCGGACGCGGACGCGACCCTGGCGATCCGGCAGGGACTGCAGCACGCCGGCACCCCCGCCCGGGATCCCCACCGTGTCCCCTGCGCGAGCGCTGCGCCAGTCGAGCGTACGGGCTCCTTTCCCCCGGCGCTCGAGACCGACCTCCTGCTCGGCCCGGCGCGCCTCCTCTTCGAGCGCCTGCAGGCGTGCGCGCGCGGCCGCAGCGTCGCGGGCGGAGCCTCCGCGCTGGAGGTCGCGGATGACGCCGGCCACCTCGGCATGGGCCTCCTTGAAGGCGCGGTCGAGGTCTTCCCGCATGGACAGGAAGAGCGCGTCGCGCCGCTCCTGCAGGCGCTCGAGCTTCTCCCGGTACTCGTTGCGCAGCCCCTCGCTCTCGGCTCGCGCCGCCTTCGCCTCGCGTTGCTCGGTCTCGAGCGTGGCGCGGCTGGACGAGAGCTCCGAGAGGATCTGGTCGAGACGCCGGTCCTCGCGGGACAGCAACGCGTTGGCGCGGTCGAGCACCTTCGAGGGCATGCCCATGCGCGCGGCCACCGCAGTGGCCGAGGAGGCGCCCGGGGTGCCGAGGTGGAGGCGATAGGTGGGTGCGAGGGTCTCCGGGTCGAAGTCGACGCTGGCGTTGCAGAAGCGCGGGTCGACGGCCGCCATCTCCTTGAGCAGGTTGTAGTGGGTGGTGGCGACGACCCGGCTGCCCGCGTCGGCCAACGCTTCGAGCACGGCCTGGGCGAGGGCTGCGCCTTCGCCGGGGTCGGTGCCCACCCCCACCTCGTCCAGCAGGGCGAGGGTGTTCCTCGAGGCCGTTCGCACGATGCGCGCGAGGTTCACCATGTGCGCCGAGAAGGTGGAGAGGCTCTCGCGCATGTCCTGACCGTCGCCGATGTCGGCGATCACCCGGTCCACGAGCGCCACCCGGGCGCCCGGCGCGGCGGGCACGTGCAGTCCGGCTCGCGCGAGCAGGGCCGCGAGCCCCAGGGCCTTGAGGGCCACGGTCTTGCCCCCGGCGTTGGGGCCCGAGATCACCAACACGTGCCAGCTCTCCCCGAGGTGCAGGTCGTTGGGCACGGCCTCTCGCGGGTCCAGCAGGGGGTGCCGCAGCTGCGGCAGGTGGAAGACCCCGTCCGTGTCCACCTGCGGCTCGGTCGCCTGCATCTGCTGGGAGAGGCGGCCCCGGGCGAAGGCGAGATCGATGGCGGCGAGCATGTCGAGGTCGCCGCGCACGACGGACGCCTGCAGGGCGACGCTCCGCGTGAGGGCTCGCAGCACGCGCTCCACCTCCCGGGCGGCCGCGAGCTCTGCCTGCTTCAGACGGTTGTTCAGCTCGACCACGGCTTCGGGCTCCACGAAGATCGTGGTGCCGGAACGAGAGGCGTCGTGCACGATGCCGCGCACGGCGCTCCGGGCATCCGATCGCACCGGGAGCACGTAGCGGTCGTTGCGCACGGTATAGAAGTCGTCGGAGAGGCTCGGCGCGACGTCCGGGTCCTGCAGGTAGCGGGCGAGACGTCGCTGCAGCTCGGACGCCAGCTGCTGGCTGTCCCGGCGCGCCGTCGCCAGCTCGGGGGAGGCGTCGTCGCGCACCTCGCCGCCCGGGTCGATGGCCCGGTCGATCTCTCGCGCGAGGGCCCGGTGATCCGAGATCACGTCTGCCCGCTCGGCCAGCCGGGGGGCGGCCTCCCGGGCCGCCGCCAGGAAGCGCGCGGTCTCCTGCAGGGCCAGCAGCGTCGAGCGCACCTCGAGAAGCTCGTCGGGAGACATGGATCCTCCCTTGCCCGCTCGCCGGAACGCGGCCGCGAGGTCGTGGACGCCGCCCAGGGGCGGCACCTTCCCGGCGTCGAGCAGGGCCCGTGCTTCGCTGGTCTCCGCGAGACGCGCCCGCACCTCGGGCAGACCGGTCGCGAGCTCGCGAAAGCGAGGCTCCGGGGCGGCAGCCGCCGCCGGTGATTCGGGGTCTTGCTCGACCCCCTCATCGGCCGTTCCGCCGGTCCGCGCGGGCAGCCACGCGCGAGCCTGGGGAGTGCGACACTCGGCGCGCAGCCGGCTCGTGACCTCCACCCATTCGAGGCTTTCGAGAGTTTTCTGCATCATGGAGGTCTCATGGGCGAATCACGCGGCGGCTCGCGGGGCGAGGGTAGCGGCGATCGGGCTTCAGATTCGCCGGGCGGCCTTCCGAAACGACAGGCCATGACCGAGGCGAACGACTCCCCCACCGAGGCGATCCTCGACGAAGCCCGCAATCTCGACCAGCAGAGCGTCGAGGACGTGCTGCGGCTCATGCATCGCGAGGACGCCCTGGCTCACGCCGCCGTGGGGCGCGTGCTGCCGGACATCGCCCGGGCCGTGGACGTGCTGGTCTGCTCGCTCCGGGGCGGTGGGCGCTGGTTCAACGTCGGTGCGGGGACCAGCGGGCGCATGGGGGTGCTCGACGCCTCGGAGATTCCGCCCACCTTCGGCATGCCCCCCCACGTCGTCCAGGCCGTGATCGCCGGCGGCGACCGGGCGCTCCGCGAGGCGGTGGAAGGGGCGGAGGACAACGCCGAGGCGGCCGCCTGGGAGCTGCGCGAACGGGGGCTCCGCCTGGGAGACGCGGTCGTCGCGATCTCCGCCAGCGGCCGCACCCCCTACGCGCTGGGAGCGTTCGAGGCCGCCCACGCCGCGGGCGCTCGCCGCATCGCCATCACCTGCGCGAAGGGATCGCCGCTCGCCGACGGTGCCGAGATCGCGATCGTGCCCGAGGTGGGTCCCGAGGTGATCGCGGGCTCCACCCGCCTGAAGGGTGGCCTGGCCCAGAAGATGGTGCTCCACCTGCTCTCCACCACGGTGATGGTGCAGCTCGGCCGCGTGCAGGGAAACCTGATGACGAACGTGACGCCGGTGAACGACAAGCTCCGGGCGCGAGCGGTCCGTATCGTCGTCCAGCTCGCCGGGGTGGAGGCGGAAGAGGCCCAGCGCCTGCTCGACCGCAACGGCGACAACGTGGCCGCCGCCGTGCGCGAGGCCCACGCCACCCGGCCCGCTCCGCGCTGACGCTCAGGCGTCTGCCGGCGAGCCCGCGATCTTCCGCAGCTTCACCACGGGGATCTCGCGGCGGGTCTTTGCTTCGTAGCGGCGGTAGGCGCGATTGAATTCCTTCAGCCGGGGCCAGAGGCGTTCGCGTTCGGCCCCCGTCGCTCGCTCGGCGCGGACCGCGAAGCGATCGCGGCCCACCTGGATCTCGGCCTCGGGCCGCTGCTGCAGGTTGAGCCACCAGGCCGGGTCGCGGGGCCCACCGTTGTTCGATCCCACGACCACGAAGTCGTCGCCGTCGGGCATGAAGCTGAGGGGGGTGGTGCGCGGATCGCCGGACCTCCGTCCGGTCGTGGTGAGCAGCAGCATCGGCAGCCCGGCCAGGCGCGCCCCGATGCGCCCGTGGGTCGCGCGGTAGAGCCCGCGGTGAACGCGGCCGAACCACTGCCAGCTGGCCATTTCGGCGCCCGGAGGACCGGCTCAGATCGCCCGCATGCCGGTGATGTGCTCGCCGAGGATCAGCATGTGGACGTCGTGGGTGCCCTCGTAGGTGCGGACGGTCTCGAGGTTGACCATGTGGCGCATGGCCGAGTAGTCGTCGACGATGCCGTTGGCGCCCAGCAGGTCGCGGGCCTCCCGGGCGATCTGCAGCGCCACGTCCACGTTGTTCCGCTTGGCCATGGACACCATGGTGTGGTCGTAGCGGCCGGCGTCCTTCAGGCGTCCGAGCTGCAGGGCCAGGAGCTGGGCCTTCGTGATCTCGGTCAGCATGAAGACCAGCTTCTGCTGGGTCAGCTGCTTGCTGGCGAGCGGGCCGCCCTGGACGATGCGCTCCTTCGTGTACTCGAGCGCTTCGTCGTAGCACGCCATGGCGGCGCCGATGGCGCCCCAGGCGATGCCGTAGCGCGCCTGGGTGAGGCAGGAGAGGGGCCCGCGCAGGCCTTCGACGCCCGCGAGGCGGCTGGTGTCGGGTAGCTGCACGTCCTGCAGGAAGAGCTCGGAGGTGACCGAAGCCCGCAGGGAGAACTTGCCTTTGATGTCCCGGGCCTCGAAGCCCGGTCGGTCGGTCTCCACCAGGAAGCCGCGCACGACGCCTTCGTCGTCCTTGGCCCACACGATGGCGACGTGGGCCAGACTGCCGTTGGTGATCCAGCGCTTGGTGCCGTTCAGCACCCAGCCGTCGCCCTTGCGCTCGGCCCGGGTGGCCATGCCCGTCACGAAGCTGCCGAAGTCGGGCTCCGTCAGGCCGAAGCAGCCGATGATCTCGCCGGCGGCCATGCCCGGCAGCCAGCGCTGCCGCTGCTCCTCGCGAGCCGTAGGCGTGGATCGGATACATGCACAGGGAGCCCTGCACGGACGCGAACGAGCGCAGCCCCGAGTCGCCCCGCTCCAGCTCCTGCATCAGCAGGCCGTACGCGACGTTGTTCATGCCCGCGCAGCCGTAGCCCGTGAGGTTCGCGCCGAACATGCCGAGCTCGGCGATCTGCGGGCACGAGCTCCATCGGGAAGGATCCGTCCCGGCGCACGTGCTCCTGGAGGCGGGGCAGGAACTCCTTCGAGACCCAGTCGCGAACCGAGTCGCGGACGACGCACTCCTCTTCGCTGAGCTGGGTCTCGTCGAGACGGAGGAAGTCGACGCCTTTGTAGTCGGCCACGGGGGGTCTCCGTTGCAGCGGGTCCCGATCGATCGATGCGGGTGCCGGGGCTGGCTTCCCGAGAGCGCCAGGGTAGCGAACGCAAGACGGGCCCGGCGTTGGAGCGCCGGGCCCGTCCTTTCTCGCCGAAGCGATCGGCGCCCGGAAGGCGCCTCGGGGTTTCGTCAGGCGGACGCCTGCGCCCCGCTGTGCCCGGCGCTGGAGGCGCCAGACGTCGACTTCGGCTTGCCGGCGCTGGCCTTCTCGAGGGCGTTCACCTTCCGGGTCAGCGTCGCGATCTTGCGCTCGAGTCGCTTCACCTCGGCGCTCGAAGCCACCGGGAGCAGCCCGAGGAGGCTCTCGATGCCGCTCTCGATCTGCTTCTGGGTGCTCTCGAGCTGCTTCTGGGTGTCCTCGCGGAGGGAGACGACCCGCTTGCCGAAGGGGGTCTTCTCGAAGCGCTTGACCTGCTTCTCGGCCTCCTTCTCGAGTCGCTTCCGGCGCTTCTCGAGGTTCTTCTGGAGCTTCCCGAACTCGTCCTCGACCGAGCTCCAGGCCTCCTGGACGCGGTCGATTCCCTCGTCGAAAATCGTGGCTCGTTCCTGCATGGCGATCTCCTCTCCTGCTTGCTTGCCGCTCCGATTCGTACGGGCTTCTCGGAGCGATGATCAGAACCCGTTGCCACAACGCGCTGCGTTGTCTGACGGGGAAAATAACACGATGCGTCATTGCGTCAAGGGCTCTGGCGCAATTCAGGCCACTCTGGAGGCATTCTTAGGGTCAGAAAACGAGGGATACGTCGAGCCGACGACCCCCGGGGACATAGCGCGACGCGTCAGGCTGCCGGTCCGGTCCGCTACCAGCGCACCACCGCGCTGGCCCAGCTGAAGCCCGACCCGAAGGCGGTCATGCTGACCAGGGAGCCGCGCTGCAGCTTGCCGTCCTGCTGGGC
Source organism: uncultured delta proteobacterium (assembly GCA_963822965.1). Lineage (GTDB taxonomy): Bacteria > Myxococcota_A > UBA9160 > UBA9160 > UBA4427 > JAJDAN01. The sequence continues at coordinate 103,763 of CAWGJT010000009.1, read as the reverse complement.
CTCGTGGAGCAGCATCGGGATCGAGGCGGCCGAGCAGTTCCCGTAGCGCTCGATGTTGTTGAAGGTCTTCTCCGGCGGGATCTCGAGCTTCTGGGCGACGAACTCGTTGATGCGCAGGTTGGCCTGGTGGAAGAGGAAGAGATCCACGTCCTCCACCTTCAGGCTGGCGGCGCCCAGGGTCTCGAGCAGCACCTCGGGCATGCGCGTGACCGCGTGCTTGAAGACGAAGCGACCTTCCATGTGCGGAAAGACGCGCGCGTCGTCGATCATCTCGTGGGTGATGCGGACCGGCGTGAAGCCGGAGCCGGGTGCTTCGATCCACAGGCGCCGGGCGTGCTCGCCCTGGGCGTGGATGCGCACCTCGAGGATCTCCGACGGGTCGTTCGAGTCCTCGTTCGCTTCGACCACCACGGCGCCCGCGCCGTCCCCGAAGATCACCGCCACGTCGCGTCCGCGGGTGCTGACGTCGATGCCCGTCGAGTGCACCTCGCAGCCGACGACCAGCACGCGTCGGTGGGTCCCGGAGCGCACCAGCGCGTCGGCGAGCTGCAGCGAGTACAGGAAGCCGCTGCACTGGGCGCGGATGTCCATGCAGGGGGTGTCCTCGAGACCGAGCGCTTCCTGCAGGAAGAAGGACGTGCCCGGGAAGTCGGCCTGGGGCGAGAGGGTCGCCGAGCAGGATGCAGTCGATGTCGCCGGGCTCGAGGCCCGCCGCCTCGAGGGCCTGGCGGCTGGCCTGCAGGGCCAGATCCGACGGCAGCTGGCCGGGCTCGATCCAGCGGCGCTCCGCGATGCCCGTGCGCTGCCGGATCCACTCGTCGCTCGTGTCCATGCGCTGGGCCAGGTCGTCGTTGGTCACGACCCGGTCCGGCACGTTCATGCCCGTGCCGGTGATCCGGGCGCGTAGCTTGCTCTTGGCCACCTCATCCCCCTCGATCGCCCGTTCGGCTCGCCCGCCGCCCTTCCCCGGGCAGGGCTTGCAGGGCTTCAGCTGCCGGTCGCCGCCAGGGAATCGACGTCGCTCTTCGTCGAGCCTTGCCTCCGGCCGAACCCCGGACCTCCATGGCGGCTGAAGCCCGGGCCTCCATCGCGCTCGAAGAGCAGACGCTCCGCGTTCTGGAGCAGCTCCGCAAGCCCCTGCCCGGTCAGCGCCGACACGGCCACGCCCCCCAGGCGGTCCGCGACGGCCTCGGCCTCGCCGGGGGGCAGGCGGTCGGCCTGGTTGAAGACGAGCAGCTCCGGGGCGTTCTCCAGCCCGAGCTCGTTCAGGATCTTGCGTACGGCGGACATGCGACGCTCGAGGTCGGGCGCGGCCACGTCCACCACGTGCATCAGCAGGCTGGCGTCGGCGAGCTCCTCGAGGGTGGCCTGGAAGGCCGCCACCAGCTCCTCGGGCAGGTCGCGGATGAAGCCCACGGTGTCGGTGACGATGACCTCGCGCTCCTCGCGGGAAGCGGAGCCGACGGGAGACGGGATCGAGGGTCGCGAACATCTTGTCCTCGACGAGGACGTCGCTCTCGGTGAGCGCGCGCAGCAGCGTGCTCTTGCCGGCGTTCGTGTAGCCGACGATCGAGAGCACCGGCACGTCGCGGCGCTCGCGCTTGCGGCGCCGGTTCTTGCGCTGCTCGCCCGAGCTTCCGGAGCTCGCGCTCGAGCCGCGCGGCCCGGTCGCGCACCCGGCGGCGGTCGGTCTCGAGCTTCGACTCGCCGGGCCCGCGCCCGCCGATGCCGCCCTCGAGGCGCGAGAGCGAGAGGTCGGCCCGCTGCGCGAGCCGCGGCATGCGGTACTTGAGCTGGGCCAGCTCGACCTGCAGCTTGCCGTCCCGGGTCGTCGCGCGCTGGGCGAAGATGTCGAGGATCAGCTGCGTCCGGTCGATCACCCGCAGCTCCATCCGCTGGGAGAGGTTGCGGGCCTGGCTGGGGCTCAGGTCCTGGTCGAAGACCACCAGGTCGACGTCGCTCTGGAAGGAACGGATCACCAGGTCCTGGAGCTTGCCGCTTCCCGACCACGGTCTTGCGGATCGACGCTCGGCGCGATGCTGGGTGACCACGTCCACCAGCGCGAACGCCCGCCGAGCGCGCCAGCTCGGTCAGCTCGCCCGACGTGGGCGTCGAACTCGTCGCGAGAGCGCCCGCCGGTCACGGACACGAGGATCGCCCGCTCGCCTTCGCCGACCTCCCGGGTGCGGACGCGCCGGGACAGCTCGGTCTCGAGGTCGCGGATCCAGGCGGTGAAGTCGAGGTCGAGCCGGGCGGGATGGCACGGGCTCGAGCTTGTCGATGCCGCGGTCGAGCCCGTCGCCGTGGGCGCCGTCGTCGGGCCGCAGGGCGGCGGTGTGGGCCAGGCCGGGCAGCCCCTTCTCGTCCACCGCCACGGTCACCATGGCGTCGAGCCGCAGCGCCTGGAGGTCGGTCAGGTCGTCCCGGGTGAGGCCCTCGCCGGCGAGATGGGTGTGGATGCAGCGGAGGCCGCGCAGGCGCCCGCGGCCCGCCCGGAGGCGGCCCCAGTCGGGCATCTCGATGGCGCTCGAGGAGCCGACCATCACGTGGGTGACGTCGCCCCGGCGGTCGACGAGGACGCCCACCTCGCGCCGGATGTCGCTGCTGATCTCGGTGAGCTCGCGCGCGAACTCGTTGGTGACGAGGCGGTCGGCCGGCAGGCGGCGCTTGTGCAGGCGCTCGATGGCGCGGACCTGGCTGGCCTTCAGGCCCTGGGTGTTGCCGAATATCTGGATGTGAGGCTCCTCGGGGTGGCAGGATCGTAGGAACGGGGTGCAGGCGTGGCAACGGGAGCGATCTGGATGCCCCGGGGGAGCCGGCCCAACGCCGTCGGGGTAACCTCCTGGGCCTCGGGGCCACTTCCCTGTCGGGGAGCGCGACCCCGGTGAGTCACGAATCCCGCCGCGACGGCCGAAGAAATGAAGAACATGCGCAACACCCATGAGAAGCCGCGGAGCGGCTCGAGGTGACCGTGCCGGGGAACCTGGCCGTGATCGTGCTGGCCGCCGGCCGGGGCACGCGGATGAAGTCCCGGCGGGCCAAGGTGCTGCACGAGCTGTGCGGCCGCCCGATGCTGGCGCACGTCCTCGCCGCCGCCGAGGCCCTGGCGCCCGAACGCCTCGTCGTGGTGATCGGGAAGGACGCCGAGGAGGTCCAGGCGCGGTTCGCCGGCCGCTGCGAGTTCGTCCTGCAGGCCGAGCAGAAGGGGACGGGCCACGCGGTCCTGCAGGCCGAGCCGAAGCTCGGCGGACTTCCAGGGCGACGTGCTCGTCCTCTACGCCGACGTGCCGCTCCTGCGCGCCGAGAGCCTGCGGGCCATGCAGGCCGAGAAGCAGCGCAGCGGCGCCGACCTGGTGATCCTCACCGCCGAGGCGCCCTCGATTCCCGGTCGCATCCTGCGCGACGCCGTGGGTCGGGTGGAGCGCGTCGTCGAGCAGCAGGACGCGACGGACGAAGAGCTCGCGATCCGCGAACGCAACACCGGCGTCTACCTCCTGGATGCGCAGCTCCTGCGCAGCGGGCTCGCGCGTCTCGACGCCGCGAACGCCCAGGGCGAGCTCTACCTCACGGACGTGGTGGAATCGTCCGTGCGCAGCGGCAAGCGGGTCGCGGCGATTCCGCTCGCGGACGCCGACGAGTGCCTGGGGATCAACACCCGGGAGGAGCTGGCGGCCGCCGTGGCGCGTGCTGCGCCGGCGCATCGCCTCGCACTGGATGGCCGAAGGCGTCACCCTGGTGGATCCCGCGTGCACCTACATCGACGTGGACGTCCGCATCGGGCGGGATACCGTGATCGAGCCGGGATGCCAGATCCTCGGCGACACGGTCATCGGCGAAGGCTGTCACATCAAGGCGTACACGCACCCTCGAGTCGAGCCGACTGGACGACGAGGTGGTGATCGGACCGAACGCGCACCTGCGTCCGAACTGCCACCTGTGCCGGGGGGTGCGCATCGGCAACTTCGTCGAGGTGAAGAACGCCGTGCTGGGCGAGGGAACCAAGGCGTCTCACCTGACCTACATCGGCGACGCCGACGTGGGGGAGCGGGTCAACTTCGGCTGTGGCAGCGTGGTGGTGAACTACGACGGCATCGCGAAGTACCGCACCTCGGTCGGCGACGACGTGTTCATCGGCTGCAACGTGAACCTGCTCTCTCCGGTGACGATCCGGAACGGCGCGTTCCTGGCGGCCGGCTCGACCATCAACCTCGAGGTGCCCGAAGGCGCCCTGGCGGTGGCCCGGGCGCGCCAGCGGAACGTGGAGGGCTGGAGCGCGCGTCGCGAGTCCCGTGCCCAGCGCGCCCGGGAGGCGAAAGAAGCAGGGGCAGTGAAGGAAGACGCCCGGCAAGAGGGGCGGGAAGCGGGCGGGGAAGAGGGCGGCGAGTAGACCCGGGGTCGGATTCGTCGACGATTCGGGAACGACGGTCGTACCGGCGGCCCCCAACGCGGGCGGCCTGGGGCCGTTTGCGAGCGGGAGATCGAGCATGTGTGGAATCGTCGGAACGATCGGCAAGCGTGCACCGAGCCCAGGACGTCCTGCTGGACGGACTGCGGCGTCTCGAATACCGCGGCTACGACTCCGCGGGGGTCGCGATCTCGGCCTCGCGAGACGGGGAGCCGGCCCCCATCCAGGTCCGCCGCGCCGTCGGCAAGCTCGCCAACCTCGAAGACCACCTGCGCGACCGCACCGCTCGAGGGCCACGTGGGTATCGGCCACACGCGCTGGGCCACCCACGGCAAGCCGTCGGAGCAGAACGCGCACCCCCAACGCGCGGGCGCGGTCGCCATCGTCCACAACGGCATCATCGAGAACTATCTCGAGCTGCGGAACGAGCTCGAGGCCGCGGGCTGCGAGATCGCCTCCGAGACCGACACCGAGCTGATCGCCCACCTGGTCGACCGGAGCATGAAGGCGGGCTGCGGATCTGCTGACGGCGGTGCGCGGAGACCTGCAAGCGCATCACGGGCTCCTACGCGTTCGGCGGCGTTGTGCGAGACGGACCCGTCCCATCTCGTCGCCGCGCGCAACGGCGGCAGTCCCGATCATCCTCGGCGTGGGCGAAGGGCAGGCCTTCCTCGCCAGCGACATCCCTGCCATCCTGCCCTACACGCGGCAGATGATCTTCCTGATGGACGGCGACTTCGCGGTGATCGATCCCGAGCGGATCCAGGTGGTCGACATCGACGGCCGTCCCGTCGACCGCGAGCTGAAGACCGTGAACCTCGATCCGGTCTCGGCGGAGAAGGGCGGCTACGACCGCTTCATGCAGAAGGAGATCTTCGAGCAGCCCCGGGCCATCGCCGACACGATCGGCGACGCGCATCAACGAGGCCGACGCGGAGATCGATCTCGACGGCATCGAGTTCACCCGCGACCAGGTCGAGAAGATCGCACGCATCGCGCTGGTCGCCTGCGGCACCGCGTCCTACGCGTGCATGGTCGGCAAGTACATGATCGAGCAGCTCGCCGGCGTCCCCTGCGAGGTCGATCTCGCGAGCGAGTTCCGCTACCGCCACCCGATCCTGGATCCGAGCTGCCTCGTGGTGCCCGTCTCCCAGTCCGGCGAGACCGCCGACACCCTGGCGGCCCTGCGCGAGGGCCGCGAGCACGGGGCCCGGGTGCTGGCCATCACGAACACGCGCGAGTCGAGCATCGCGCGCGAGAGCGACGACGTGCTCTACACCCACGCCGGACCCGAGATCGGCGTGGCGTCCACCAAGTGCTTCATGTCCCAGCTGGTGGCGCTCTACCTGCTGGCCCTCAAGCTGGCGGCGGTGCGCGGTCGCCTCGGCACGGACGAGCTGCGCGACCGGATGGGCGACCTGCTGCGCCTGCCGCGCCTGGTCGAGGAGACGCTGGACCTCGACCCGCACATCCAGGAGATCGCGCACAAGTACTTCCGCGCCACGGACTTCCTCTTCCTCGGTCGCGGCATCATGTTCCCGATCGCGCTCGAGGGCGCGCTCAAGCTCAAGGAGATCTCCTACATCCACGCCGAGGCCTACGCGGCGGGCGAGATGAAGCACGGTCCCATCGCGCTGATCGACGAGAACATGCCCGTGGTGGTGATCGCCAACCGCGGACCGCTCTACGACAAGGTGATCTCGAACCTCGAGCAGGTGCGCGCCCGGGACGGCCAGGTGATCGCGATCGCCACCCGAGGGCGACCGGGAGATCGCCCGCAAGGCGAACGACGTGATCTACGTGCCCGATCTCGGCGAGTACCTGACGCCGGCCCTCGCGGTCGTGCCGCTGCAGCTCCTCGCCTACCACGTGGCCACGCGCAAGGGAACGGACGTCGACCAGCCGCGCAATCTCGCGAAGAGCGTCACCGTCGAGTAGACGCCGGGTGTCCGCCCCCGCAGCCCGGGCGCGCGAGCCGGACGCCCCGGGCGCCGATCGCAGCCCGACCGCCCGTCTTCCGCGTTGGGAGCTGGCCGCCCACGCGCTCCTGCTCTGCTGGTTCGTGGGGCGCGTCGCGTGGATGGCGGTCGAGCTCCATCCCTTCGTGCCCCCGGACGAAGTCACCCACCTGGGACGGGTCTTCGCCTACGCGAAGGTCTGGGGCGTGCCCGACAACGGTCCGGCCACCTTCGAGTACGGCCTCGTCGACCATCGTCCCTGGCTCTACTACTGGGTGATGGCCCGGGGCCTCGCCTTGAACGTGGTGCCGCTGCCGGACCTGATCTTCGGGCGGCTCCTGAACGGCGTGCTCGGTCTGGGCATCGTCGGGATGGGAATCGTCTGGATGCGCGACTGGTGCAGCAGCCCCTGGGCGCGGGTCCTGTTCACGGCGATGCTCACGAACACGCTCATGTTCACCGGGCTCTCGGCCAGCCTCAGCTACGACAACGGGGCGAACTTCCTGGCGACGGCGGCCGTCCTGGCGTCGACCCGCCTGCGGCTCGACGCGCCGACCCGACTGGCTGCTGGCCTTCGGCGCCCTGGTGCTGGCGGGGTGCCTCGCGAAGCGCACGTTCCTGCCCCTCGGCTTCCTGCTCGTGGTGCTGCTCCTCGCGCGGGAAGGCCGGCACTGGCGGTCGTGGTCGAGCGCCCTGGCGGAGGCGTCGCGCGGCGCCGGAGCACGCACCCTCGCCCTGGCGGCGAGCGTGGCGCTCCTCGCCGCCTTCGTGCTCGCGCTCTACGGCGGCAACCTGCTGCACTACGGCAAGCTGCGTCCGGGCTTCGACCAGGTCGTCGGCGAGCAGAACGCCATGCAGAACCGCGTCTTCGCCCGATCCCGCATCCTGGAGCGCTTCCGCTCCGGCGAGATCGACATCGCCGAGGCCCGACGTCAGGCCCAGCGAATCCGCCACGCGGGGGACCGCGGCGATACGCTCTTCCTGCTGAAGACCGCCCAGCTCCCGGAGTCGTCGGTGATGGGCCGCGCCGCCTACGTGCCGGTCTGGGGCTTCAGCATGCTGAAGTCCAGCGTCGGCTATCTCGGGCACCGGCGCGCCCTGAAGAGCGACGCCCTGCTCATGCCCTACTGCGCGGTGCTGGCGCTCGCGGCGGTGCTCGCCGCGGCCCGCTGGCGTCCCGGTGCAGCCTTCGGCGTGCCGGTGGACGCTGCCTTCCTCGTCGCCGGCTATGTGTTCGTGTTGATGTGGTTCGTCAACTATCCCACCTACCAGACCTCCCGCTACGTCGAGCTCGCCCTGCAGGGGCGCTATCTGTTTCCGGTGCTCGTTCCGCTCTACGGAATGGTCGCGTGGTCGATCGGCGCGCTGTCGCCGGCGCGGGCGAGACCGTGGATCGTCGCCGCCGTCGCCGGGCTCTACCTCTACGGCGATCTGCCGTGGCTGCTGCAGCGGATCGACGCGCGCTGGCTCTGGCCCCGTTGAGCTTCGACCTCGTCGGCGTCCCGCCCGGCGGCGCCCCGGGTGCGGCGCGGCACGTCGCGGGGATTGAGTCGACGCCATGCGTCGATTACTCTGCCCCGACTCCGATCCAGATCCGCTCGGGCGATGGGTCCCGGCCGCACGGAGCCAGAGAGAGTCCCCTTTGCTCGCCGATACGATCCTCGAGGGCCTGAACCCCGAGCAGCGCGCCGCCGTGGAGACCACCGAGGGGCCGCTGCTCGTGCTGGCGGGGGCCGGCAGCGGCAAGACCCGGGTGCTGACCAGCCGGGTCGCCTACCTGATCGGCGTGTGCGGCATCCCCGCCGAATCGATCCTGGGGGTGACCTTCACCAACAAGGCCGCCGGCGAGATGCGCGAGCGGGTCGAGAAGCTGCTCGGGCCGTCGACGGGCGGGCTGTGGCTCTCGACCTTCCACTCCATGTGCGTGCGCATCCTGCGGCGGGACATCGGGGCGCTCCAGCGCTCCCGGGGCTTCGTCATCTACGACGACGCCGACAGCCTCGGGGTGAGCAAGCAGGTGCTCAAGCGGCACGACCTCGATCCGCGCCAGTACGACCCCAAGCGCTTGCGCTGGCGGATCGACGAGTGGAAGAACCAGGGGCTGCTTCCGGCCGCCGCCGCCGCCCGGGCCCGCGACATCGACGACGAGCTCACCGCAAGGCTCTACGCGACCTACCAGCGGCTGCTCTTCGACGCCAACGCCCTCGACTTCGGGGACCTGCTGCTGCAGACCGTCGAGCTCTTCCGGCACGCCCCCCAGGTGCTCGGCTACTACCAGCGCCGCTGGCAGTACGTGCTGGTGGACGAGTACCAGGACACGAACCGGGTGCAGTACGACCTGGTGCGCATGCTCGCCGGCGCCCACGAGAACCTGTGCGTGGTGGGCGATCCCGACCAGTCCGTCTATGCGTGGCGCGGCGCCGACATCCGCAACATCCTCGATTTCGAGCAGCGACTACCCGCGCGCGAAGGTCATCAAGCTCGAGCGCAACTATCGCTCGACCCAGCCCATCCTCTCCGGGGCCACCGCCGTCGTCGAGAACAACCGCGGCCGCAAGAAGAAGAGCATGTTCACCGAGCGGAAGGGCGGCGAGCTCATCCGCTTCTTCGAGGCGGCGGACGAGCGCGAAGAGGCGGCCTACGTCGTCGGCCACATCCTGCACGGTACGCGCAACGAAGGCCGGTCCCTGGGCGACTACGCGATCCTGTATCGCACGAACGCCCAGTCGCGGGCCTTCGAGGAGGAGCTCCTCAAGTACGACCTGGCCTACACGGTGGTCGGCGGGGTTCGCTTCTACGAGCGGGCCGAGATCAAGGATCGTCCTCTGCTACCTGCGGCTGCTCGTCAATCCGGAGGACGCCCAGGCACTGCGCCGCGTCGTCAACCGTCCGACCCGGGGCATCGGCAAGACGACCCTGGACCGGGCCGAGGAGATCGCCGCCCGGGACGAGGTTCCCCTGCGCGAGGGGCTGCGCCTCTTCGCCGAGCAAGGCGCGACGAAGCGAACCGCGGGCAAGATCCGCGAGTTCCTGGACCTCCTGCACGATCTCCGGCGCTTGGCGGACCGCCCCGTGGACGAGATCCTGTCCGAGGTGCTCGAGCGCAGCGGGTACATGAAGGCCCTGGTCGCCGACGACGGTCCGGAAGCCGAGGCGCGCATCGACAATCTGCGCGAGCTCGTCTCCAGCGCCGAGGACTTCCACGCCGTGAACGCGGACTCCCTGAGCGACGGCGCCGCGGAGAGGAGCGAGCTCGAGCTCTATCTCGACCAGGTGGCGCTGATCTCCGACCTCGACGGCTACGAGCAGAAGGCGCAGAGCGTCTCGCTGATGACCGCGCACTCCGCCAAGGGGCTCGAGTACCGCGTGGTCTTCCTCGTCGGCATGGAGGAGGGCGTCTTCCCGCACGCGTCGTCGTCGCGCGACAGCGAGGGGCTCGAGGAGGAGCGCCGGCTCTGCTACGTCGGCATGACCCGTGCCATGGAGCAGCTCTACATGACCTGCGCGCGCGAGCGCCGGCGCTTCGGTACCGCACAGCTACCAGTCGCCGTCGCGCTTCCTGCGCGAGGTGCCCGAGGCGTTGATGGACGTCCAGCAGAGCCCGCGCGCGCTCGCGTCGTCCCGCAGTCCGAGCCGGCGGCGCGCCGCCGGGATCGCAGCGACCGTCTCGACCGTTCGTACAGCCAGGAGACCTACCACGAGGGCGACGGGATCCGCCGGGGGATGCGCGTGCGCCATTCGGTCTTCGGTCTCGGCACCATCGAGGCGGTGATCGGCGAGGGGCTCTCCCAGAAGCTCAAGATCAAGTTCGATCGCGCCGGCATCAAGACGGTGATGGTGCGCTACGCGAATCTCGAGCTGGCCTGAAGCCGCTCGCCCGAAGGAGGTCGCCCCCATGCAATCCGCCCGGATCCTGCTGGCCCTGTCGATCGCCACCGCGGGCCTCTCGTTCGCCAGCACCTGCGCGCCGCCGCCGGACGAGGGCTACTCGGACGAGAGCGCCCAGAGCGCCGAGTCGCAGACCGAGCAGGAGCAGATGGACGAGGTCGAGGAGCAGATCGACCGCTGATCGTTCACGCGAGGCGGTAGACGTTCGCCCACACGGTGGGCGAGTCCACGTCGGGCACGGTGCGCGCGGGGTAGCGCGCGAGGGCGGGAAGCGCGTAGCCGGGGTTGCCCGGCCGCTCGGGCTCCGCGACCAGCACGCCGGCCCCCGAAGCCCGGGCCCGGTCGCCGTGGGCGGCGACGACGGCGGCGAGATCCGGCTCGTAGAGGACGTCGCTGGCGAGCAGCAGGTCCCAGCGCGGGGGGACGGCGGCCGCGACCCGGAGTCCGCCCCCGGTGAGCCCGTTCGCCGCGGCGTTGGCGCGGATCGCCGCGCGCGCGTCCGTGTCCACGTCCACCGCCACGACGGAGGCGGCGCCGGCCCGCGCGGCGGCGATGCCCGCGACCCCCGACCCCGCACCGAGATCGACCACCCGGCGATCCCGCACGGCTTCGGGATGATCGAGCAGCCAGCGGGCCAGGCCCTGGCCGCTGCCCCAGCAGAAGGCCCAGTAGGGCGGCGAAGCTCCCTCGTGCAGCTGCCGGCAGCCGGCTTCGAGGTCGACCTCTTCGGCGAGGAGCCAGAGCGCGAGCTCGCCGCACAGGGGTGGACGCCGCAGGGCCAGCGCGTGCCCGAAGGCGCGAGGCAGCGTGGCCGAAGCCTTGGCGCGGGCGGTGACGAACCCCTGCGACATCGTGACGACTCCCGCGGCCCCTGTGCGCGCCCTGCACCCAGCCTATCATCGCCCGACCATGGCCGGCCACGAGCCCGACGACGAGGGCGTCTTCCCTTCGGAACCGATCCACCGCGTCAGCCGCCCGCTCGCCCGCTTCCTCCACGTCGAGGCGGCCGGCGGCGCCGTCCTCGTGCTGGCGAGCGCCGTCGCCCTGATTGCGGCGAACTCGGGCCTCGGCGAGAGCTACCTCGCCGTCTGGAAGACCGAGTTCTCCATCGGCTTCGCAGCCCATGAACCACTCGCTCAAGCACTGGATCAGCGACGGCCTGATGGTGATCTTCTTCTTCGTCATCGGCCTCGAGGTGAAGCGCGAGCTGGTGCTCGGCGAGCTGCAGGAGGTCGCGCAAGGCGATCCTTCCCATCGCGGCGGCCCTCGGCGGGATGGTGGTGCCGGCGGCCGTCTACCTGGCGTTCCAGTACGGCGAGCCCGGGCAGCGCGGCTGGGGCATCCCCATGGCCACGGACATCGCCTTCGTGGTCGGCTGCATGGCGGTGCTCGGCTCGCGGGTGCCGCCCGGCTTGCGCGTGCTGCTGCTCTCCCTCGCCATCGCGGACGACATCGGGGCGATCCTCGTGATCGCCGTCGGCTACACGGACGCCATCCACTGGGGCGCCCTCGGTCGCGGCCTTCGCCGGCATCGCGCTCGTCCACGGGATGGCGCGCGCGGGGGTGCGGAGCGTTGGCTTCTACGCGGTGGTGGGGGTGGGCGTGTGGCTCGGCTTCCACGAGTCCGGCGTCCACGCCACCATCGCGGGGGTGATCCTGGGCCTGATGACGCCCAGCCGAGAGCTGGATCAGCGAGGGGCGTCTCGCGCGGCTGGTGGGACGGGCGAGCGAGTTCCTGCACGGGGAGTGGGACTCGGACGAGCAGCGGCGGGGCGTGCTGGAGCGCGTGCGGTTGATGGCCCGCGAGGCGCTGTCGCCCCTCGAGCGCCTCGAGAGCGGCCTCCATCCCTGGGTGAGCTTCGCGATCGTGCCGCTCTTCGCCCTGGCCAACGCCGGGGTCCTGTTCTCGCTCGCCGACGTGGGCGAGCCCATCGCCGTCGCCACCGCGCTCGGGCTCTTCCTCGGCAAGCCCGTCGGGATCCTGGCGGCGAGCTTCCTGGCGGTGCGCCTGGGGTGGGCCCGTCTGCCCGACGGCGTCACCTGGGGCGTGCTGCTGGGTGGCGGCTTCCTGGCCGGCATCGGCTTCACGATGGCGCTCTTCATCGACGGCCTGGCGCTGTCGGGCCGGGCGGCCGAGATCGCCAAGGTGGGCATCCTGGGCGGATCGCTGGCGTCCGCCGTGGTGGGCGTCGCGCTGCTGCTGGTGCTGCTGCCGCCCCGCTCCGCCGAGCCGGGCTGATCGCTGCTTCGCCGCGCGGGCCGATCAATCCGCCGTTTCGAAGTCGACGAAGATGGGCGACGACCAGGCTCGCTCCTCCACCTCGCCCAGGCAGTCGTCCTCGAGGGGCACGTCCTGGCACGCGATCGGGTCCGCGTTCACCGCCAGGCTCGGCTCCTCGATGGCTCGCGCGTAGTAGACGGCGTCGCGTCCGCCCGCGGCGAACTCGGGGTCGGTCGAACGTCACCCGGCAGCCGGACGGGTCCGGCTGACACGGGATCACCTTCCACGGGTCTTCGATGAGCGGCACGACGGGCTCGTCGGCGCGCTGCTGCGGCCGGATCCGCACCACCTCGATGCGGCTGATCCGTCTCCGCTCGTCGGACGGGTGGTAGCACTCGCCCGCGCACAGGCGGGCGAGGCCCTCGCTGCCCAGAGCAGCCTCGGCGTACTGGGGACAGCCCGGCAGCTGCTCGAAGGAGCCGACGGCGCGCACGCGGAAGACGCGGCGCTCGCGTGCATCCGCACCGCCGAGCCCATGGGAGCCTCTTCGCCGTGGGTCCCTGGCGGGTTCATCAGGTCGAACCAGAGCAGGATGCGGGGGCCGCTGGTTCCGTAGACCTCCTTGCGCTGCAGGGCCTCCCAGATGGCGTGCGGCTGCGTCCTTCGGCGTGCACGGCGACGAGCCCGCCGGTCAGGAAGAAGGAGGACTGTCGCTCGGTCTCGAGCACGCCGAAGAAGGCCCGCGGGTCGACCTCGGGCTCCGCCACGGACTCCGGCCGGGGCTCGCCGTCGCTGCCGCCGCCGAGGATGCCCCCGCGAAAGCTCGCAAAGCGCATCTCGGTCATGTCCCGTCGGTCGTACTCCTTGTAGCCGGTGCCCGGGCGCGCCGAGTGGTTGTCGCTCGAGGCCAGGAGCCGAAGCGGAAGCGCAGCGGGTCGCCGTTCGCGTCGGTCCGCGCCAGGGCCAGCATGTACTGCACCGTGCTGCGAGGGCGGTAGTTGAAGGCCGGCAGGAAGCAGTCCCGGCACTGGCCGGCGTCGACCCCAGTCGGCGGGGCTCTCGCCCGTCACGGTCCGGTGGCCGACGACGTCGTTCCTCACGTAGTTCTGCCGTGCCTCCTTCGCTCGCTCGTCGCACTCCGCCTCGCCGACGCCGGCCTCGAGGCAGCGGCCGCGGATGATCTCCCCGGCCTGCCAGCAGGAGGGCAGGTAGTCCGGCGAGGGCTCGGGACAGCGCTTGCTGCCGTCGGGCTCCAGGATCACCTCGCGCCACGACCGGAACTCCTCGGAGTTGCCGTGACCGGAGTACACCTCGACGAGGATCTGGCGGTCGGGATCGTGCATCTGGGCGCGTGAGCTGCTTGTCCCACGCCGAGCCCATGGGCGTGTAGTAGCCCCAGGTGGTGCCGTGGGGGATCACGAGGGCCTCGTGGCCCCAGTCGTCGAGCTTCGCGAAGAGCAGGTCGGGGGTGCCGGCCGACTCGATGCAGTCGTCGGGCAGCTCGCGCTCGGGAACCCCCTGCGCACAGTGGGGCGTCGCCATCATCTCGCGGAAGTACTTCACCATGTCGATGCCCGGCCGGCCGAGGAGGACGGGAAGCATGCCGAGGGACAGGGTGGACGGGGCCATGTCGTCGGCGCCGCGAGGCAGACCCGCGGAGATCGGCCGGTTGGGGATGTGCGCGTCGTCCAGGTCGCGCAGGACGACGTTCTTGTGGCCGTAGTGGTTCTCGGGGGTGGTGCCCACCTGGGTCCACTCCCAGCCGAGGAAGGCGGTGACGTCGGGGCTCTCGACGTCGCCCGCCACGGCGTTGCAGGCACGGATCGCTTCGACGGTCTCGTGCCAGCGGCGAGGCGTGAGGGCGAGGGCGTGGTCGTTGATGGACCAGAAGTCGAGGGCCGAGCAGTAGCGCGCGAAGTCGCAGGCGTCCGAGACGGGACGGGCCCCGTCGCCGCCGGACATGGGCAGGCTCATGAGGAACGCGTCGGTCGAGAACGTGGAATGGACGTGCAGGTCTCCGAACAGGATCCGGCGCGGAGACGGAACACCGGCATCCCGCGCCGCCACCTGCTGGGTGCTGCTGCGCTCCCGTGTCACGTTCTCGGGAATCGGCGCGGCGGTCGGTGTGCCCGCTTGGCCCGCCTCCCCGAGGACGCCGCTTCCCAGGAGCTCGAGGACGGCCAGCGCCAGCACGAGCAGGACCACGGCGAAGACCAGGAGGCGGCGGATCATCCAGCTTCCTTCTACAGACCGTCGGCCGCGTCGTCGGGAGGACCCTTGAGCTCGACGGTGTTTCCGTCGGGGTCGCGGATGTACATGGAGGGTCCTTCGCCCTGGGCGCCGAAGCGGCGTGCCACGTCGCCGGGGGCGACGCCGTGGTGCTCGAGGTGCGCGCGCAGCGCCCCCTCGTCGAAGGCCGCGAGCTGCAGCGCGAAGTGATCCATGTTGCGGCCGCCGGCTCCGGCCTCCGGCGCGGGACCCCCGCCCGCGCGACCCAGCGGTGAATCCACGGGGACCAGGTCGATGAGGCCGGCGCCGGCGCGGAGCTGGATCAGGCCGAGGGCGTCGATGCGGCGCGCCACCTCGCATCCCAGCGCGTCGCGGTAGAAGGCGAGAGAGCGTTCGAGGTCGGCGACCCGGATCACGACGTGGTCCAGTCCACGGATGTCGAGGGCAGGCATTCGGCGCTCCCGGGCGGGTTCGGCAGCGTGTGAAGGTAACGGTCGACGGCGGCGTCCGCCGGGGCGGAACCGCGACCCAGGACTCGTCTCGGGTCGCGCTGCTAGCCGAGGAACGACAGGACGAGCGAGCCCGCCAGGGTGGCCAGCCAGCCGCTGTAGAGCATGCGCACGGGAAGCCAGCCGGGCGTCGAGAGCCGTTCCAGGAGCCAGGCCAGGCCCAGCGCGCCGACCACCGAGAGCGGAACGATCGCGGACAGCACGTAGAAGGCCTTGGCCTGGGCGTAATAGGGAAGTCGCAAGGTGATCGAGAGCAGCGCGAAGGCCGCCGCGTAGAGGAACGCCACCAGCAGGCTCATCGCGAGACGCCGCCCGATCTCGTCTTCGCGGAAGGCGAAGGCCACGGCGCGGCCGAAGCCGGCGAAGAGGAGGACCGTCGCCGGGAAGGCCAGCCAGTAGCCCGCGGTCATGAAGTCGTAGCTCCAGGCGTCGTGGCGGGTGGAGAGGCGGGCCATGCCGGCCACCAGCCCGTCGCCCCAGAAGGTGGAGTAGAGGCCGTCCCAGAACGACGCGTAGCCCGAGAAGAACGGGTAGGAGAGCGCCTGCCCGAAGCTCGTGTAGTAGGCGGCGGTGTGGTAGCCCGGCTGCTCCCACCACACGACGCCTCCCGGCACGTCCCAGTTGCCGACCACCGGCCGGCCGAAGAGCTGCCAGTTCCGGACGTAGACCCAGCCGGCGAGCGCCGCGACCCCGGCGAGCATCGCGCCCGCCGTGGCGAGGGCTCGCAGCGCGGACGCGCGATCGACCAGCCGTACCTTCGCGGCGACGAACGCGGCGGACAGCGGCACGGCCAGCAGCGCGGTGAACTTCGTCAGGATCGCGAGACCGAGCGAGCCGGTGAGGGCCGCCACCCGGGACGGCGGTGTGTTCGCGCGCATGAGCAGCCCGCACGCGATGCACAGCGCGAGGCTCACGAAGAAGGAGTGGATCGGCTCGTTCGACACGTACGCGCCCATGTAGACGTTCATCGGCAGCAGGCCCGCGAAGGCCACCGCCAGGCTCGTTCGCAGGGGGTCGTCGTCGAAGAGGCGCCGCGCGGTGAGCCAGGCCGCGAAGACGTTCCCGAGGGCGGCGAGGAAGGTCGGCAGCCGGTAGAGCCAGCGGCCCGCCGCCGCGTCGCGGGACACGTCCGTCAGCGCGACGAGGCCGGCGATCAGCGCGTGGCCGAGGGGCGGGTGATACATGGATCCGCCGTCGGTCGCGAGGGGGAGCGCGCGATGGGCGAGCAGGTAGTCGATGTAGGCCAGGTGCCCGATCACGTCGAAGCCCATGACTACGGGCAGCCGGGAGGTGCGGAGCGCGTAGACCAGCACGTGGAAGGCCACGACGCCGACCAAGACCGCGAGGGGCGCACGGGCCGCGGCGGAGCGGGGCAGGGTGCGCCGCAGGGCCAGGTGCAGGGCGGCCCCCAGCGCGAAGAGGAGCCCGAGCACGGGGGCCTTGGCGACCAGCACGCTGCCCGTGGAGCTCATGAAGAACGACTCGGGATGGGGGCGCGTGTCGTCCGCGCGCATCGTCGCGGCGGCGACGCCGCGCGAATCGACGGCCTGCCAGCTGGCGTCCGTCTCGAGCAGGACGCGCCCCGCGCCGTCCGCGAGCCGCAGCTGCAGCAGGGCGGGTCCGCGCGGGTTCGCCACGCGCACGCGGATTTCGTTGCTCCCGGGTCGGAGCGCCGGGGTCGCGTCGACCTCGTTCTGCCGCTTCCAGCTGCGCGCGGGGTCCGAGCGCCACAGCGGCTCCCCGTTCAGCCGCACCTGCGCGTCGCCGAGTGCCCGCAGGTGCAGTCGGGCCTCGGCGGGGCGGGCGGGCAGGTCGAAGGCCTTCCAGAAGGTCTGGACGGGAACGTCGTCGGGATCCACCCGGATCGCGTTCGTCTCGGGGTCGCTGTAGACGGCGATCCACTCGGGATCGTGCGTGTGGGTCAGGAAGGGAACGGCGGGATCGCGCTCCACGGCGTCGAAGAGGAAGACGGCGGAGATCCCGAGGACCAGCATGCCCAGGGCGAGCTGCCAGCGGGAGAGGCGCGCGTCTGCGCCCGGGTCCGGAGCCGGTGATCGACTCGCCGCGCGTCTCGCTGCTCTCGCCGCGCGTCTCGCCGCGCGTTTCACCGGTCGTGTCACGGGTTCTCGCACGCTCTCCGGAAGAGCGCTTCCGGAAGGGCTCTGCGGCATCCGGAGGGGCACTCAACTGTAGTATGCTTCGACCCGCCTTGCCCGATTCCGCGACGTTCCGGGTGACCCTCGCGCGCCGATCGCAGCTCCTCCTGGCCGGAAGCGCGCTGCTCCTGGCATACGCCATGCTCCGCAGCGCGTGGCTCTCGGACGACGGGCTGATCACGTTCCGCACCATCGATCACTTCGTGAACGGCGACGGGCTGCGCTTCAACCTGGCCGAGCGGGTCCAGTCCTACACGCACCCGCTCTGGCTCTTCGTGCTGGCGCCGTTCTACGCCGCGACGCGCGAGGCCTTCTACACGCCGATCCTCGTCTCGCTCGTCGCTTCGACGGCCGGGGTCGCGGCGCTTGTCCTCGCCGCGGTGCGCGAGCGACGCTTCGGGGCGGCGGCCGCCGCCGTCGTCTGTCTCGTGTCCTCCAAGGCCTTCGTGGACTACACGAGCTCGGGGCTCGAGACGCCGCTCTCCTACCTGCTGCTGGCGCTCTTCGCGAACGCGTACTTCCGGCCCGTCGAGCGTGTCGGGTCCGAGCGCGGCGGCTCGGATGGCTCGGACTGCTCGCCTCGCTGGCGTTCCTCAACCGGATGGATTCCGTGCTGCTGCTGGCGCCCGCCGGCGGCCTGCGCCTGGTGCAGGCGCTGCGCGGGGGCGCTCCCGCCCGGCGCCTGCTGGCGGCGGTCGCGGCCGGCGCGGCACCCGCCCTGGCGTGGCTCGCCTTTGCGCTCGTCTACTACGGCACCCCCTTCCCGAACACCTTCCAGGCGAAGCTCGCGACGGGCATCGACCCCGCGCTGCTGCTCGAGCAGGGAATCTTCTACCTCGTCCACGCCGCGCGCACGGACCCGGCGACCTTGCTGATTCCCGTCTTCGCGGTCGGCCTCGCGGTGGGGGACGCGATCCGGAACCGCCGTCCCGACGCGGCGTGCTTCGCCGCCGGCATCGGGCTGCAGCTGCTCTACGTCGTGCGGATCGGCGGCGACTTCATGGCGGGCCGCTTCTTGGCGCTGCCCTTCCTGGCAGGGGTCGCAGGGCTGGTCCACCTTCGGTGGCCCGCGCTCCGCTTCGGCGCGCTCGCCGCGGCTGTGCCTGTGCTCTCGCTCGTGCACGCGAGTGCGCCGCTGCGAGCGGGGCCCGACTACTCCGTCCGGGACGAGGAGCGGATCGTCGCCGATCGCGGCATCTCCGACGAACGCGGCTTCTACTATCCACGGCGCGGCCTGCTCGCCCCCGAGGCAGAGCGCGACCTGCATGCGGGCTCCAACTGTACCGGACGCCGGCGGCGCCGTCGTCGTCCGGAACATCTGCGGCGAGCTCGGCTACGAGGGCTTCACGGCCTGCCGCGACGACTTCCTCGCGGACCGCTGCGCGCTCGCAGACCCGCTGCTCGCACGCATGCCGATGATCGATCCCCGTCCACTGGCGGGTGGGACACTACTTCCGGCGCGTTCCGCGCGGCTATCGCGAGAGCCTGGAGCGGGACGAGAACCTGCTCGTCGATCCGGCGCACCACGCCCTCTACGACGACATCCGGAGCGCGACCCGCGCGCCGCTCTTCGCGGCGGGTCGCTGGGAGCGATCCTGCGGCTCAACCTGCGACCGCTCTCGCCGGAGCCTCCCGCCGGCCGCTCAGCCGCGCAGATAGCGGCGGCGGATCCGGACCAGCTCGAGGAGCGAGCGGAAGAAGTCCAGCGGACGGACCTGCGATCCGGCGACGTCGCGCCACTCCCAGAGCGGAATC
The DNA here is from genome assembly GCA_963822965.1 of uncultured delta proteobacterium. Taxonomy (GTDB): domain Bacteria; phylum Myxococcota_A; class UBA9160; order UBA9160; family UBA4427; genus JAJDAN01. The sequence goes on along the minus strand of CAWGJT010000009.1, from coordinate 84,642 downwards.
TCGCGCATCACCTCCGCCGACCCCCGCACGCCCCGTACCCCGCCGAGCGGCGATCATGCGCGCGACGATCTCGACGTCGAACACCCAGCCCGCCAGGAAGGGCTCGGCGAAGACCGACTTGCAGTCCGGCGAGACCCGGAAGAGCTTGGCGCCGCATTGGGTGTCGTAGACGGGCAGGCCCAGGGCGAGAGAGATGGCGGTGGCGCCGACGCGCCCGAGGTAGTGCCGGCTGGCCTTGCGCTCGATGCATCGACCCAGCAGCTGCACGCGCGATCCGAGGAGCACCTCGAGCGCCGGATGGGCGTCCAGGGTGTCGACGAAGCGGGGAATCTCGTCCAGGGGCGTGGCGAGATCCGCGTCCCAGTAGCCGGCGTACACGCGCGCCCGCCTGGAAGGCCTCGTTCATGCCCCGGCGAACGGCTTCCGCCTTGCCCTGGTTCTGGGGCAGCGAGACGACCGAGACCCCCGGGTTGCCGGCGGCCATGGCGGCCAGCCGCGATGCCGTGGCGTCGCGGCTGCCGTCGTCGACGAAGAGGAAGTGGACGTCCGGATGCTCGCTCGCGAAGCGCGCGAACTCGTCCTCGCGCAGGCGTCCCGCTTCGTCGTAGCACGGGACGACGATCCACGTCTTCGCGTCCGTCATGGCGGGAGTTCTACCCTGCCGGCGGGGTTCGAGCCCCGGCTCGCGCCGTCGCCCGCAGGACGACGCCGAGCCAGAGGCAGGCCAACATCGTGGCGACGAGCGAGACGACGTTGCCCGCGCTGCGGACCGGCGTGTTCGTGAAGCGCGCCGCCACCCGATGGCGGCCGGGTGGGAGCTCCACGTGGAGGCGGCCCAGCGAGTCGTCGTGTGAGACGAAGGCCGCGGGCTCGCCGTCCACCTCGAGTGTCCAGCCCGGGAACCGTAGACGTTGATGCGGACCACGGCCGGCGCCGGTCCCTTCACGTCCGCGTCGAAGGTGACGCGATCGCTGGCCCGCACCCGCCGTGTCGAACGAGACGTCGCCGCTCGCGGTCTCGACCGGAGGCGGCTGCAGGGGCGGCGGGCTCGCCAGGAAGGTCTCGGCATATCGACGCTGCGGGGCAGGAAGTCGAAGAGACCATGGCGGGCCTTCGCTACCTCGCGCTGGTTCGCCAGCACCTCGTCCCGAACCACGTGCATGGCCTACGGCCGGAACCAGCCCCACGAGACGGCGATGGCGACCAGGACACCGCCGCCGTCACGCCCCAGGCGGCCCCGGGCCGCGTCGCCAGCCGTCCGCCGATCCAACCGCCGGCGAAGGAGAGGCCGAAGCTCGCGACGGCGAGGAAGCGCCAGGGAAACTGCAGGAACGCGAGGGGCGGCACCGCCTCCCAGACGGGACGCGACCCCGCCAGGGTCATTGTCGCCGCCAGCAGCCCGCCCCGCCGAGGAAGAGCGCCGCCGCGCCGGCGTCGCCGAGCTGCGTCGCGCGAGCACCCGCACGCCAGCCACGCGCCGCGCCCGTTCCCACCAGCAGCTGCACGGGCCCGACGAAGAGCGCCATGCCGTCCGGGGTGCGGAAGGCCCCGTAGCCCCAGCGCGGCCAGAGGGCGAAGACCTCGCGCGCGGACAGGAAGTTGTTCTCGAAGCGCGCCCAGGGATAAGGGAGACGAGCGTGTCGGCATGGACGTAGCGAAGCTCCAGGAGCGACGGCAGCACGAACCAGGCGGCCATGGCCAACGCCAGGGCGTGCGCCACCACGAGGGCCCCGAGCCTGCGCCCGGTGCCCGGCCGCTCGCGGCCCGCTCGCACGAGCCACAGCACGAGCCAGCCGGCGTAGAAGGGTGCCGCCATCAGCGCGGTGACGTCGTGGGCGAGGAGCAGCAAGGCCCACGCCACCGCGCATGCCAGGACCGCAGCGCCTCGCCGGCCGGGCGACACGACCGTGCGTCTACCGGTCCAGAAGACGAAGGGGACCAGCGCCAGCCCCCAGCTCTCCGCCAGGGCACCGCGCACGAAGACGTCCACGGCCTGGTAGGGAGCGAAGACGTAGAGGACCGCCGCCGCCAGTCCTCCGGCCGTTACCGAAGCACTCCCGTGCCAGCGCGAACATCGAGATCGCCGCCACCACGAGAGCCAGCAGGAAGGCGCCCTTCACCGCGCCCAGCAGCGAGAGGCCGAGCGCGTGCAGGACGAGCGCGACGTGGCTGGCCAGGGGCGGGTAGAAGTCGAAGAGCGGATAGCCGTAGCCGGCGCCCATGTCGGGCACCCAGCGGCAGGGAAGCTGCCCGTCGGCCACGCACCGCTCGAGCTCGAACAGACGGTGGACGTTGAGGAGTCCGTCGTGGGAATCGTAGAAGCCCGGCTGCAGCAGCGCGCCGCCGGCCACCAGGGCGGCGGCGCCGACGGCCGCCAGGCCCAGGGTCCACCCGGCGCGTACCGTGCTCCGCGCCGGACGCGGTCACCTCAGGCGACTCCTTCGCGACCGCAGGGCGGCGCGCAGGCCCACCGCACAGCCCGTGAGCGCCGCTCCCCAGGCGAGCAGCAGGGCGATCACCGTGCCCGGGTGCCCCGGAAAGCCCGGCCAGCCGTGCCAGAGATTCCACAGCCAGGAATCGATCGGCCCGCCGCTCGGCGAGCAGGCCCGCCATCACCACCACCGGGCTGCGGGAGACGTGGAAGAGGAAGTCCGCCTCGTCCGGCGCGAGCACGGGATAGCCGGCGAGGTTCGGCACCGAGCCCCAGCGCACCAGCGTCGAGACCACCTGGACGAAGACGCCGGCGACGACCAGCAGGGTCACGGTGGCGAGGCGGCCGCGCCGGGTGAGCCAGCCGTTCGGCGCCGCCAGCCAGAGCCCGAGCGGCAACAGCAGAAGCGGCACCAGGAAGAAGAGGTAGCGGGGACCCGGGGCGGACCACAGCCCGCTCCAGCCGTCGAAGCGGGCGTAGAAGACGAGCCAGGTGCACGCGAGCGCCAGGGCGGTGAGGACGAGTGCCCGGTCCCGTCGCCACAGGGCTGCCAGGCCGAGCGGCGCGAGCAGCAGGAGCGGCGAGTAGACGAAGACGCTCGAGCCGGGGCTCAGCAGCAGGCCCGCCAGACCGCGCCACAGCGGATGGTTGAAGCGGCTCTCCTGGCCGACCATGGGCGACGCGAGCCAGGTTCCCCAGCGCACCTCGTTCGTGAGAGCGTGCAGCGCCAGGGCGATCGCGAGGGGGAGCAGGACGGCGGCCAGCACCCGTGCCTGCCTCGTCGGTCGTGCGCGAAGCTCCCCCCGCCGCCACAGCACGCTGGCCAGGTAGCCGGCCAGGGCCGGCGCCGCGATGGCGGCCGGCACCCGCACGAGCAGGGTCGCCGACGCGAGCGCGCTTCCCCCGCGCGAGGACGCCGAGCGAGGCCCCGCGCCCGAAGCGGCGAAAGCAGAGCATCGCTCCCAGCAGCGTCACCGACTCGGTGGTGTGCCGCAGCAGATAGTTGGAGAGCACCAGCAGGTGGGTCGAGACGGCCAGCGCGAGCGCGACGCCCACGGCGATCCGCGCCGGCACGCCGATGTCGCGTTCGAAGACGTAGAAGACCACCAGCAGCAGCGCCGCCATGCCGGGGGCGAAGAGCCCGACGAGGGTGGCCTCGAGCTCGCCGCCGAAGCGGTAGGCGCCGCGCTGGTTCGGCGGACCGGCGGCGGCCCGCACCACGCCCTCGGGCAGCAGCGAGCGCAGGGGTCGGGCCAGGGCGAAGAGCGGCAGCACCAGCACCGACTGCCCGGGGGCGAAGTAGCTGTAGCGGCGGCCGTCCGCGCCGACCTCCGTGTGCCGCAGGGGCGGTACGGCCAGGTCGCCGCGTTCGTAGAGGGAGCGAGCCATCTCGTAGACCGCGAGCTCGTCGCTTCCCTTGAAGTGTCCGTGGTGGGGCAGCAGAAAGAGCAGGAAGCCCGTGCAGCCGAGCCACACGGCGATTCGCCGTTCGCTTCGCGATCCGCGAGGGGCCGCGTCCATGGCGGCGGAACGTAGGGGATCGACCGTGTGCGCGCCGCGCGGGAGCCGGGACGACGCCGAACCAGGAGATCGCTGCGATAAGCTTCCGCCGTGCCGGAGCGTCTCGAACGCATCATCCTGGGGCTGTGCGTCGTCGCGGCGGCGGGGTATGCGGCGCTCTATCTCGTCCTGGCCAGCCAGCGTCTCGTCTATCCCTTCGAGCTCGAGTGGATGGAGCCCGGCTCCCTCGAGCACCTGCTGCGGGTGCTCCGCGGCCAGCCTCTCTACGTCGATCCGACCATCGACTTCGTGCCGTTCCCGTATCCGCCCTTCTACTACTACCTGGCGGCGCTGGTCTCCCAGGTGACCGGCCCGGGCTTCGCCGTGCTGCGCGGGATCTCCCTGGTCTCCTCTCTGGGCGTGGCCTTCGTGGTGCTGCGCTTCGTCCAGCGGGAGACGGGGCGTCTCGTGCTGGGGGCGATCGCCGCGGGCGTCTTCCTCGCCACGTGGCGGGCGTCGGGGCTCTACTTCGACGTCGCCCGGCTCGATTCGCTGTTCGCGTTCGCGCTGCTGGCGTCGCTCTATCTGCTGCGCTTCCAGCGCGGTCGGGCCGGGCTCCTGACGGCCGCGGCGGCGGCGACCCTGGCCGTCATGACGAAGCAGACCGGTGCGGTCGTAGTGGCGCCGGTGGCCCTCTGGTGTGCGTGGGCGGACTGGCGCGCCCACGGCCGATCTCTGCGCCGCTTCGCCGAGTGGCAGCGCTTCGTGTGGTATGGCCTCCCGCTGGCGGCGGGCGTGGGCACCGCCACCCTGCTGCTGAACGGGATCGTCGACGAGCACTTCCTCGTCCACATCGTGAGCGTGCAGCAGAGGCACAGCATCCAGGCCGGCCGCTTCGGCGTCTTCTTCGGGCACGACCTGCTGCTGGCGGTGCCGGTTCTGTGTGTGGCGACGGTCGCCTGGCTGCTGCTGCTCCGGTCGGAGCCCGATGGAAGGCCGGAATCCGTTCGCGCATGGGACGGCTTCTACGTCGTGGCGCTCGTCGGCGTGCTGCTCGCCTCGCTGATTCCGCGTCTCAAGGTGGGCGGGGCAGCGAACAACCTGATCCCCACCTACGCCTGGCTCGCCGTGATGACCGGCGTCGGAATCGCCCGCCTGCAGGCCCGCTTCGCGTCCCCGGCCGCCGCCCGTCGGCTGGGCCTCGTCGTCGCCCTCGCGCTGGCGCTGCAGCTGGCGGTGCTCTTCCGGGTGCCCCGGGGCTGGGTGCCGGGTCCCGCCGACCGGGCCGCCGGCCGCGCCCTGCAGGCGCGGATCGCGGCCCTGGACGGCGAGGTGCTGATGCCCGTCGAAGGCTACCTGGCCGGCCGCGCGGGCAAGCGCGTCTACGCCCACCAGATGCCCGTCTCGGACTGGGCCAGGAGCGGTCTGGCCGGTGCCGCGCCGCTCCTCGAGTCCTACCGCCGGGCGGTCGCCGACCGGCGCTTCGCGGCGATCGTCGACAGCAACACCGCCTTCGTGCGGCGCTACCTGGGAGACGGCTTCCTCGAGCAGCACTACCGGCTGCAGGGCTTCCTCTTCGAGGACGTGAACCTCTTCGTTCCCATCTCCGGCGCGCACATCCGGTCGGGCACGCTGTGGGTGCCGCGGGACTGAGAGCCTGTGAAGGAATCCTCTCGGTCGCCAGGCTCGCGGCGGCGGGCCGTCTGCGGCGTTGCTCCTCCTCGCCGTAGGCGCGCTACGCCTCGTCGTCGCGCCTTGCATCCGACCCACCGGCGCAGCGCCTGACTCGGTCGAGGATTCCTTCACAGGCTCTGAGCGCTCAGGGCTTGCGCGCCACCACCACCTGGGCGACGCATCCGAAGCCCGCCGGGTCCGGGACGCTCTCGATGCGTGCGTCCGCGAATCCCGCTCGGGCGACCCGGGTGGTCACGTCGCGGCCGTAGTCGCGGTAGACGAGCACCCGTGCGGCGCCGCGGATGAGGTCGTCGTGGTAGCTGGGCTCCTGCAGGTGGACGAGCGCGCCGTCCACCCGACGAGCGCGCTCGACGGTCTCCTCCCGGGACGAGAGGGGCACCGTGAAGACCAGCAAGCCCCCGGGCGCCAGCACCCGGAAGAGCTCGCCGAAGCCCCGGGCGTCGTCCGGGACGTGCTCGAAGACCTCGGTGCTCGTGCACAGGTCGAACGAGGCGTCGGCGTAGGTGAGGCGCTGCACGTCCTGGCACTGGACGCCGTCGCGCCAGCCTCCCGGCTCGAGATCGTCGAAGTACTCGCAGTCCGTGAGCGCGCCGCGACCACCCGCCAGGGTGCGCCGGAGGAAGGCGTGGAAGGGACCGCGGGACGAGAGCTCCAGGACCCGGGCCTGGGCGAGGTCGGGGACCCGGCGACCCACCACCGAGCCGATGGCGGTGGAGATGGGAGACGCGCCACAGGCGAGGCACCGGGTTCCCAGGAGATCCCGCGAGAAGCGGACGAAGAAGCGCCCGTCGCAGAGCGGACAGCGTCCGCGCCCGAGCCGCAGGGCGCGCCACTCGAGCTGGCGCCCGGCCGCGCGCAAGGCTCGCAGCCCGGTTGCGAGGAGAGCGCCGGGGCGCTCGCCGCCGTCTACGACCAATGGGACACCAGGTAGCGCAGGGTACTCGCGGCGCCGCCCAGGCGACCCCGCGCGAGCGCCCGCAGCGCGCGGTACAGCAGGTGGAGCTTCACGATGCGCTTGCCCCGCGCTACGCGCGCCGTCTCGGACCAGCCCAACGCCTCGGCGCGGTCGGCGATCAGGTCGAAGAGGCGGATCTCCTCGTCGAAGCGAAGTCGACTCTCGGAATGCACCGACGTGGCGCTCTCCTCGTGGCGCCGATACGCGTACGCGACCGCCGGCGACCCGGCGATGGTCTCGCCTTCCATCAGCAGGCGGATCGTCAGCTCGAGGTCCTGCACCTGCTCCCAGCCGTGGTCGAAGCGGCGTTGGCCGAGCACGGCGCGCCGGAAGCACAGGGTGGGGCACATGATGAAGTTGCCACGCATCAGCGCCGTGGCTCCCGGCTGTCCGCGCAGGACGCTGCTGCCGTCGCCGCCGCTCGGCTCGAGCCAGCCCTTGATGCGATCGGGTAGAGAGAAGACGCCGCGGCCGGACGCGTCGATGATCTCCGCGCCGCAGTAGAGGGCCACCGCGTCGGGATGGGCCTCGGCGCAGCGCCCCATCTCCGCTACGTAGCTCGGGAGCAGCCGGTCGTCGCCGTGCAGCAGGCTGACGAGCGGGCTCTGCACGCGATCGATGCAGCGATTCCAGTTGGAGACCATTCCCAGGGTCTCGGGGTTGCGCTGGTACGCGATGCGACCGTCCCGGAACGAGTCGACGAGCTCGCGCACGCTCTCCTCCCGCTCTCCGCGCCCGGAATCGTCGACGACCGTGAGCCGCCACGCAGGGGACGACTGGGCCACGACGCTCTCGACGGCGCTCCGCAGGTAGTCGAGGTTGCGGTAGAAGGGGATGGCGATGCCGATCTCCTGCACGGGTCAGACCTCGGCGACGCTCGTCTGGAGCGCCGGGTCGCGGCGCCCGGTCGCGAATACGACGAGTCCGACGGCGCCCCACAGGACGGCGGCCGCCATCACCGAGAGCGAGAGGGCGAGAGCCGCCTCCGCGCGCATCCCCACGGCGCCGAAGAGCGAGACGTAGAGGAGCTCGCGCACCCCGGTCCCGCCGATGCTGACGGGCAGCAGCGATACCAGCGTCACGAAGGGAACGATCACCGCGAACCAGTACCACGGCACCAGCGCGTCGAGGGGGACGGCGAGCACCGCCACCGCCAGCACGGGAAGACCCTGGTTGACGAGGCTCAGGGCGAAGGCCCGGGCCACGACCGCACGGCGAGCGGCGAGACCGGCGACGGCGTCGAGGGAGCGTTCGCCGGCCAGGGCGACCCGCGGCGAGACACCGCCGAGGCGGCGGGCAACCCGCACCAGCCAGCGGTTCACCAGGGGCGTCAGCGCGGCGAGCGCGGCCGCCACGAAGCCGCCCCCCGCGGCGACGAGCCACCCCAGGAGCCGGCGGTCCTCGTGGATCCCGGAGATCGTCGGCGCCACCGCCAGCGCGATGCTCCCGAGCGCGGCCAGGCTCAGCAGGCGCTCCATCACGACGACGCCGAGCACGCGCGCACCCTCTCCCGTGCTTCGCCTGGCGTCGAAGAAGCGGTAGACGTCTCCCAGGATCGCGCCGGGAAGCACGAGGTTGAAGAAGGTCGCCACCAGGTAGGCGCGAAACAGGATCGCGAGCCCGATGTCGAGGCCCGCGCCGCGCAGCAGCACGCGGAAGCGCACGGCGCCGATTCCCAGGCTCACCCCCAGGATCGAGAACGCCCCGGCGAACCACCGCACGGCCTGCGCGGGAGGCACCCGAAAGGCGCCGACCAGCGCCGCGAAGATGCCCTGCTCGCTTCCCGCGAGCGCCATCCGGAAGGCCAGTGCGAGGCTCGCGGCCGCAACCCCGAGGCGCAGGGCGATCGAGACCAGGCGTCGGACCTTCACCGCACGCTCCTCACGACTTCGACGGCGCGGGCTCCAGACGCCGGTGCAAGGTCTCGCGCGGAACGTTCTGGAGGTCGTAGCTCAGGAAGGCGAGGATCAGCTGCACGCCCACGATCACCGGCAGTGCGGCCACCATCACCGTGCCGCTCGTCGCGGGAACGTTCGCACGGGTCCCCGCGATCCACTCCGAGAGGCCGAACCAGACGCCGAACGTGAGGAAGGCCACCCCGGCCACGATCTCGATGGAGGCGATGTTGAAGTTGCGCAGGTAGTAGCAGTAGAAGATGCGCTTGGCGGTGTTTGCGAGATGCTTCCAGGCGAACTCGCCCAGCACGTGCCGGATCACCAGGCTGCTCGGCTCGTCGCGATAGACGGCGGGCATGGGGACCTCGCACACCACCGCGCGCAGGATGCCGAGCCGGAAGAGCAGGTCGGACTCGAAGAAGTAGCGGGTCGCCAGCTTCGCGAAGGGAAGGCGGCGCGCGACGGCGGCGTGGATCGCGGTGAATCCGTTGGTGGGATCGAAGACGTTCCAGTAGCCGCTCGAGAGCTTGCTCGCGAAGGAGAGGATCGAGTTGCCCAGGACGCGGATGCGCGGCATCGAATCGAGACCGTCCAGCTCGAAGAAGCGGTTGCCCTTGACGTAGTCCGCCTCGCCGTCCTGGATGGGCCGCACGAGACGGGGGATCCAGGTGGGATCCATCTGTCCGTCCCCGTCGAGCTTCACGATCACGTCCGCCCCGGCCTCGAAGGCGGCGCGATAGCCGGTGAGGGTGGCCGCGCCGACGCCCTGGTTGGTGCCGTGGCGCAGCACGCGCACGCGCGGGTCGCGGCACTCCGCCTCGACGTGGTCCGCGGTGCCCTCCGGGCAGCCGTCGTCGACGACGTAGATCGCGGAGCACTCCGGACCGATTCCGGAGAGGACGTCGAGGATCTGATCCTTGACGCGATAGCAGGGGATGACGACGGCGATCATCTTGGATGCGCTCGGCAGGCTATCACAGGCCTCTCCCTCCCCCTTCCTGGCGACCCCGTGTCGGGCCCTGCTCGGCGCTCCCGGCCCGGGTCCCCGGGTCGGGGGGGCGGCTCGAAGGCGCGGTCGCCTCCCGGACCGTCTCCCGGTCTCGCGCTCGTCTCCAGACCTCGTAATCGGCGTCCGCGTGGATCTTCTGGAACCCGGAGTCCACCAGCACGGCGGTCACGTCGGGCCACCGCCGCGCCGCCGCTGCCAGGCAGACGATGGAGATCCCGTCCTGAGAGATGGCGTTGCGCAGCAGATCGTCCGCCAGGGGCACCCGGCGCTCGCCCGAGACGAGCCGCAGGAGCTGGACGCGGCGGGCGAGCTCGTCGGGGCCGAGCTTCTCGTAGAGCACCGGCAGATACTCGATGCGCACGACCAGGGGCGTCGGATGGCGGTGGAAGGCGGGAATCCAGGGTGCCACGCGCCGCGGGGCGAGGACGACGTCGTTCTCGCTCGCGCCGGTCGTGATGCTGCGGACGGCGGCCAGCTCGGCCCGGGGGATCTTCCATCCCGGCGCCCCCAGACGCACGTGGTTGGCGGCCGAAAGCGTGAGCGCGCGCGGCGCCTGCCAGAAGCCAGCGCCGAACACGAGCGCCGCCGCGGCGACGACCGCGGCGGCGCGCACGGGGCGGGAGAGGGGACCGCCCGTCGCTTCGAGCGGCGCCGTCAGGACCAGCGCGAAGAGCGCCGGCAGCGGGAGCAGCCACAGCACCCGCCAGTAGGTGGGCGCGCTCGTGAGCCAGGCGGCGAGCGACTGCGCCGCAAGGGGATTCCACAGGATCAGGGTGGCGAGGCTCGAGAACGCGCACAGCCGGCGGGCGAGGGCGTTGCTCGCAAAGCTCCAGGCCCCGAGCGCGACGAAGAGCGCGAGGAATCCCGGCAGCCCCGGACCGAGCACGGCCCGCAGGGCCTGGGTGGCCAGCTGCACGCTGCCGCTCTCGAGCTCCGGGCTCGGAACCGCCGCGTCGCGGAAGGCCGCGGCGGTCGCGCCCCGCAGCGCCAGCGCCAGTCCGAGCACGTACGCGGAAGCGAGGAGGCCCAGGCCCAGGCGCCGAAGTGCCGCGCCGTTCGGGCGGTCGGGCAGCCCGGCGAGGAGCGCGGGGGCGGCCACCGCGGGAGCGAGCCAGAGCCCGGAGGCGCTCAGGCCGACGGCGCCGATCTGCACGGCCGCGAGCTTCACGAAGCGCACCCCTCCGCCCGCCCGCGCGAACTCGATCGCGTAGGCGACGGTGAGGGGGAGCGCCAGGGACAGCAGGATCGCCTTGCCCTGGTGCAGCCGAACGATCCCGAAGTTCGCCCAGCCGTGGCTCGCCGTCGCCGAGAAGAGGAGGAAGCCCGTTGCGACGCCCAGCGCCCAGGGCCACGCTCGCGGCGTCAGGCTGCGGAGGAGCCGCGCGTACGCGAAGGGCAGGAGCAGCGCGGCGAACGCCGGAAGCGCCAGGTGCGCGACGTCGAGCACCGGGAGGCCGCCGATGCGCGCGATCGCCGCCTGCAGCAGCTCGAGGGAGTGCACGCGGTAGACGGGCAGCGCCAGGGGAACGCCGGCCACCCGGTGGAGGGTGTCACCCGCGAGCAGCGCCGCTCGCGGCGCGTCGGCCGCCGCCACCGCGAGGTCGAGGTAGAAGCCGTCGTCGGCGTCCGGACGGTGCGCGCACAGGGTCGCGACGACGGACAGGAGCGCGAGCGCGACCAGCCACGCCAGAGCGCCCGGGGTCGCGTGGGCCGCGGTCTGCGGCGCGCTCGCGGTTGCCAGCTCGCGCAGGCCGAGGCCCAGCAGCAGGGTGAGGGCCACGCTCCACACCGCCACGAGCGGCGCTCCCGCCGCGGCGGCCGCCGCGCAGCCGGCGGCCACCGCCGCCACCGCGAGTCGGAGGCCTGGCGCCGGCGTGGAGGAGGGGACGGGCGGCGCAGCCGGATCGGAGGAGGACGCCGGCGTCCCGGGCCTCCCGCGGCGGCCGATCGCCCGGGCGAGCAGGACGCCCCCGAGAGCCGCGGCGCCCAGGGCGAGCGACGCGATCGCAATCAGCGTGTCGAGCCCCTGTCCGGTGAAGACGGCGGCGTGGCAGCACACGGTCCAGATCGCGAACGCCCCCACCGTCCCGTCGCAGACGAGATCCGTCGCCCGCAGCAGTCGATCGCTCGCGGAGCCGTCCCTCACCGGAGCCAGAGGTCCTGGGCGATGCTCTTCCAGCCGTACGAGTAGCGCCGGTAGCGGCCCGAACGCGCCTCCTCGTGGATGTCCCGGAGCCGCGCGAGCCAGTGCGGGGACATGGCCTGGCGCCGGCGGGCGTGCAGGATCTTCTCGTCGATGCGGTGCAGGACGTCGGGGGGAGCGTGCGTCAGCCGCGCCCGGGCCGCTTCGAAGAACTCGACCGCATAGCCGAAGGCGTCGCTGGCGAGCTGCTCCCGGGCCTTCGCGAGCTGCTCCCGCAGGCCGAGTCGTCGGATCCCGATCTGGTTGCGGTCGTGCACCCGGTATCGGATGAGGGGGGTCTCCACGATCTCGATGGGCGCGAGGGCGGCCACGACGAAGGCGATGAACGCGTCGTGACAGCTTCGGAGGGGCGGGAAGGGCAGGGCGCGCTCGCGGAAGCCCGCCCGGAACGCCAGGGTCGTTCCGGCGGCGACGACGTGCCGCAGGAACACACCCACCGCGTCGCCCCGGCGCACCTGCTCGCGCTCGCGTTCGTCGAAGCCCAGGGATTCCCACAGCGTGTAGCCCTGGGGCGAGAGCTCCGCATCCACCACCTCGCCGTCGCTGAATACGGCTCCCAGCTCCGGGCGTCGGACGAGCACGTCCGTCAGGGTGGCGATCTTCTCGGGAAGCCAGACGTCGTCCTGGTCGGCCAGGAAGATGACGTCGCCGGTGCAGGCGGAGACGACGCGCTCGAAGTTCGCGGTGATGCCGAGGCGCACCGGATTCCGGAGGACGCGCGTCTCCAGGTCCGTGGCCGCCGCGAAGGATTCCAGACGTGCGAAGGTGTCGTCCTGGGAGGCGTCGTCGCACACGACGAGCTCGTCCGGGGGTCGCGTCTGTCCGGCGATGCTCTCGAGCTGGGTCTCGACGAAGCGGGAGCCTTCGCAGGTCGCCATGGCGACCGAGACGCGCGGCGTGCTCATCGGCGTCCCGAGCCCGCAGCGGGTGCGCGCGTCCCGCGCTTCTCGCCGACCACGAGCACCTCGCGCCTCGGCCAGGAACCGTCGTCCGCCTCGTCGTGGGTGCAGAGCGCGCACGTGCGGGCAGCTTCCGCGGTTTCGGTCACGGGTCCAGTATCGCCGAACGCCCCAGGGCGCGCGAGAGACGCCGGCGGGCGCTGCGCGCGGGCCGCGTGCGGGACGCGGTATGCTGCCGCGTTCGATGCCTCGTCTCCCCCGTCGTCCCGTGCCGAAGGTCCGTGCCGGCCTCCGGGTCGTGCTCCCGGCGCTCGTCTGGCTCGCCTGCGGAGGCGCTCCCGACGCGCCGCGGCCGGACGTCCTGCTCGTCACCGTCGACACCCTGCGCGCGGACTACGTGCACAGCTACGGCTTCGGCCCCGAGACCACACCGCACGTCGACGCGCTGGCGGCGCGCGGCGTGCTCTTCGAGAGCGCCATCGCCGCGTCGACGGCCACCGTCCCGTCTCATGCGTCGATCATGACCTCCCGCTACGTCCGCGAGCACTCGGTGGGCGCCTGGAACGGAGCGACCCGGCTCGAAGGCGCCCCCACCCTGGCCCAGGCCTTCCGCGAGGCCGGCTACGACACTGCGGCGTTCGTCAGCAACGTGGTCCTGAAGGCGCGCAGCGGGCTCGACGCGGGCTTCGACGTCTACGACGACGAGCTTCCCGTGGCCGAGGCGAACCGGGGTCTCTACTTCGAGCGGGTCGCCCGTCAGACCGTCTCCCGGGCCAACGCCTGGCTCGCGCGTCGCGGCGAGGCGCCCTTCTTCCTCTGGGTGCACCTGCAGGATCCCCACGGTCCATACACGCCGCCCGAGCCCTGGGCGGATCTGGTTCCGGAGGTGCCCATGCGCACCGGAATCGAGCTCCCGGTGATGCGGACCAACCGCGGCCGCGGGGGGCTGCCGGCCTACCAGGCGCTCGACGGGGTGCGTCGGGCTGCCCGCTACGCGGGGCTCTATGCCGGCGAGATCGCCTTTGCCGACCACTGGCTCGGCGCGCTGTTCGACGAAGCGCGGCGGACGGCGGACGGCCGCGGGCTCGTCGTCGTCTTCACGGCGGATCACGGTGAGAGCCTCGACGAGGACGGCTTCTTCTTCCAGCACGGTCACGCGACGACGCCCGAGCAGGCGCACGTCCCCCTGGTGATCGCGGCACCCGGCCTGGCGCCGCGGCGCGTGTCGGGTGTGGTGAGCCACGTGGATCTCGCACCCACCGTGCTGGAGCTGGCGGGCCTCGCGCCGCTGCCCCGCGAGAGCGGAATCTCCCTCGTGCCGGCGCTGCGGGGCGAGGCGCCGCTTCCCGATCGCACGGTCGTGAGCGACATCGGCCACGAGCTCGGCGCCTACGACGCACGCGGCTTCTTCACCGTCAAGGTGATCCGCCCGGACCCGAACGCGTTCCCGCCGGAGGATCCGGAGCGAGCGCTGCGCGAGCAGCGCCTCGACTGGCAACGCTTCGATCGGGTGGGGTCGGAGCCCTTCCGGGGCGAGCTCCGCAAGCACCCGGGACTTCCCCTGCCGCCGGAGGTGACCCGCTATCTCGCCCACGAAGAGCGTGTCGTGCCCGCGCCGGCCCTCGACGAGCTCGACGTCGAGCGCCTGCGCGCCCTGGGCTACCTGCCCCCGGCCGACTGAGGAGACCCGTGTACCGCGGACTCTCGGTGATGGCGATCGCGCCCGTTCTCGACGAGGAGCAGAAGATCGGCGAGGTCGTTCGGCGTACGCCCCGGGACGTCGTCGACGAGCTGCTCGTGGTGGACGACGGCTCGACGGACCGCTCGGCCGAGGTGGCGCGTCGGGGCGGCGCGCGGGTGATCTCCATGGGTCGGGTGGCGGGTGTCGGCGCCGCCCTGCGGGCCGGCTATGCGGAGGCCCTGCGCGGCGGCTTCGACGTCGCCGTGGTCATGGCCGGGAACAACAAGGACGCGCCCGAGGAGATTCCGCGCCTCCTGGATCCCATCGCGGAGGGCCGGGCCGACTTCGTCCAGGGCTCGCGGTTCCTGGAGCCGGGAGCGGACTTCGGCGCGATGCCCCTCTATCGCCGGGTGGCGACGCGCGTCCATCCCCTGCTCTTCTCCCTGGTGACCGGGCGCCGGGTGACCGAATCGACGAACGGCTTCCGGGCCGTCCACCGGCGCGTCCTCGAGGACCCGCGGCTCGACCTCGCGCAGCCCTGGCTGGACGAGTACGAGCTCGAGCCGTACCTCTACATCCGGGCCATCCAGCTCGGCTATCGCACGCTGGAAGCCCCGGTTTCGAAGGTTTACCCTCCGAAGCGCCTCGGGCAGACCAAGATGAAGCCCTTCCTCGGCTGGTGGTCGATCCTGAAGCCATTGCTGCTGGTGGGGCTCCGCCTCAAGAAGTGAATCCGGCCGGTCGAGTGGTTCCACGCGCGAGTCCGTCCGCAGGCGCCCGGCCGGTCCACGCATCGAGCGGCGAAGCGAACCGGCGGCGCGAGGAGGGGTCGGGATCCGATGGTCCGTGTCGCTGTCATCGGTGCGGGACATTGGGGCCCGAACCTGATCGCCAACTTCCACGACCGGCGCCGCAGCGAGGTGGTGTGGGTGGTCGATCGCGCCGCCGACCGTTGCGAGGCGGTTCGGCTGCGCTTCCCGGACGTGCAGGTCGGTCACGATCCCGAGCCCGCGATCCACGATCCGCGGGTGGACGCGGTGGTGGTGGCGACGCCCACGAGTACCCACTTCCCGCTGGCGAAGGCCGCCCTCGAGGCGGGCAAGCACGTGCTCGTCGAGAAGCCGATGGCGGGCACCGTCCGCGACGCCGAGGTCCTGTGCGAGACGGCCGACGCCGCCGGCCGCGTGCTGATGGTGGGCCACATTTTCGTCTACAACGCGGCCTCCCAGCAGGCGAAGCGATACCTGGTGGACGGAGATCTCGGACGCATCTACTACGCGTCGATGACGCGCACCAACCTCGGACCCATCCGCGTGGACGTGAACGCCGCGTGGGACCTCGCGTCCCACGACATCGCCCTCGCGAGCTACTGGCTGGATTCGCTGCCGACGAGCGTCTCCGCCATGGGGCGCGACTGGATCAACCGCGGCGTCGAGGACGCCGTGTTCGCCACCCTGCGCTACCCGAACGACGTGCTCGTCCACCTGCACGCGTCCTGGCTGCATCCCCGCAAGACGCGCGACATCACCGTCGTGGGGGAGAAGCGCATGCTCACCTTCGACGACCTGAGCCTCACCGAGCCGCTCCGGATCTACGACAAGCAGGTCTCCGACGAGCGGAGCCAACCCGCGTTCATCGATTCCTTCGCGACGTTCCGCATGGTGGTGCGCGACGGCGACATCAGCGTGCCGCGGGTGCCCGCGAGCCAGCCCCTGCGCAACGAATGCGACCACTTCCTCGACTGCATCGCGAGCGGCCAGACCCCGCTCACCGACGGCCGCGAGGGTCTCGCGGTGGTCCGCACCCTCGACGCCCTCAACCGCTCGCTGCGCCAGGGTGGACGGGAAGTGCGAATCGGCGCGGCATGAAGCGCATCCCGCTCGTCGACCTCGGCTGGCAGTACGGCGAGATCGCGGACGAGGTCCGGGCCGGGATCGAGCGCGTGGCCTCGAGCGGCGCCTTCGTCCTGGGTCCCGACGTGGGGGCCTTCGAGGAGGAGTTCGCGCGAGCCTGCGGCGTCGGCCACTGCGTGGGCGTCGGGAGCGGCACCGACGCGATCGAGCTCGCCCTGCGCGCCCTCGACATCGGGCCCGGGGACGAGGTGGTGGTCCCCGCGAACACCTTCATCGCGTCCGCGCTGGCCGTGTCGCGAGCCGGGGCGCAACCGGTGTTCGTCGACTCGGAGCCGACGACGCATCTGCTCGACGTCGCGGCGGCCCTCGGCCGGGTGGGCCCGGCCACCCGCGCCATCCTGCCCGTGAACCTCTTCGGCCAGATCGCGCCCATGGAGCGCCTCTTCGAAGGACTGGGGGAGTCGCCGGTGGCGATCGTCGAAGACGCCGCCCAGTCCCAGGGTGCGCGGCGTCACGGCCGGCCCTCGGGATCCTTCGGCGTGGCCGCGGCAACGAGCTTCTACCCGGCGAAGAACCTCGGCGCCTGGGGAGACGCGGGCGCCGTCACCAGCGACGACGCGGCCGTCGCGTCGCGCGTCCGTTGCCTGCGACAGTACGGCAGCGAGGAGAAGTACCACCATCCGGAGCTCGGCTTCAACTCGCGCCTCGACACCGCTGCAGGCGGTGGTTCTGCGCGCGAAGCTTCGGCGGCTCGAGGCCTGGAACGCGCTGCGGGTCGCGGCGGCGCGGCGCTACGACGCGCTGCTGGCGGATCTTCCCGACCTGCACCTGCCCGTCACCCTCGCCGGCAACGAGCACGTGTACCACCTCTACACGGTGCGGGTGCCGGCGCGCGACCGGCTGCTGCGCGCCCTGCGGGAGGCGGGCGTCGACGCGGGTGTCCACTATCCGGTTCCCATCCACCTGCAGGGCGCGTTCCGCGCGTCGGGTCACCGGCCCGGCGACTTCCCGGTCGCCGAGCGCGCCGCGGAGGAGCTGCTCTCCCTGCCGATCTTCCCCGGCATCGAGCCCGAGCAGCAGGAACGGGTGGCCGGCGTCCTCGCGGCCGCCCGGAAGCGCGCCTGAGAGCCGATGTCCGCCGGAGCCGAAGCCGTCTCGACCTCCCGCCGTCGCCTGGTGGGCGGGCTGCTGCTCGTCGTGTTCTTCCTGGCGCTCGGGGTGCGCGCCCTGGGCTTCGAGTGGGTCTTCGTCGACGGACACACGGTGGTGTTCGCGCCGGGAGACGCGCAGTACCACGTGCGCCGCGCGCTCTACGCCTGGACGAACTTCCCCCACGTACTCTTCTTCGACCCGTATATCAACTACCCGGGCGGCGCGGCGATCTCCTGGCCGCCGCTCTTCGACTTCGTGCTGGCGGCGCTGGGGCGCCTCTTCGCCCGCGACCCGCACGCGTTCCAGGTGTTCCTGGCCTGGGCGTCCCCGGTGATCGGCGCGCTCGTGGTCTGGCCCGTTCACGCCCTGGGACGCCGCCTGGGCGGCCCGTTCGTGGGGCTCGGCGCGGCGGTCCTGATCGCGCTGTTTCCGATGAGCACCACCTACAGCCGCGTGGGTCAGCTGGATCACCACTGCGCGGTGGCCCTGATCGGTGCGGCGCTGCTCCTGGTGGTGGCGCGGCTCGTCGACGAGGAGCGGCCCACCCCGGGAGGGGTCGCGGGCCTCGCGGCGGGCCAGATCGCCATGCTGCTCACCTGGCACGGCAGCCTCCTCTATCTGGCGCTCGTGCACGCGAGCCTGTGGCTGGGCGCTGCCTTCACGGGTCGTCGAGCGGTCTACGGCGCCCAGGCGCTGGCCACCGCCGTCACGTTCGCGGTGGTGACGCCGCTCGTGTGGGTGTTTCCCGAGCCCCTGGGCGGTGCCTGGTCGGCCATCGCGCTCTCGCGCCTGCACGTGGCTGCGGTGTTCGCGGCGGCGGTCGTCTCCGCCGGAATGTGGTGGCTCGAAGGCCGCGGGCGGGCACACTCGCCGGGGCTGCGCCTCGCCTGCACGGGAGGCTTCGCGTTGCTCGTCGTCGCGATGTTGCTCGCCCTCCCCGGACCGAGACACGGGCTCGAGCCGGGACTCCGGTTCCTCACCATGAGCGACGGTGTGGGCCAGCGGACGGGAGAGCAGCTTCCGCTCTTCGCGATCTTCGGCCGGGCCACCGGTCGGCCCGTGTGGGAGGTGTGGGGCCTCTTCGGCTACGCGATCCCCATCCTGCCCTTCGCGGTGGCGTGGGCCACCCGGCACGAGCGCCGCGCGATGGGCTGGGTGGTGGCGGGCTGGTGCGCGTGGTTCGGCGCCCTGGCCCTGGTCCAGCGACGCTACGGCAACGATCTCGGGCCGGCCGCGGCGGTGGGCTTCGCCATCGTGCTCGCCACCGTGGGACGCCGGGCCGCGGAGGCCTTCGGCGGACGGCGCGTCTGGGGGGCGCTCATCGCGGGGTCCCTCGCGCTCGGGTTGCTCTCGCCGCCCATCGTGGGACAGCTGCTGCCGCGCGCCGACGGGGCGCTGCGTGCCTGGCGGGGCGAGTACGTCGGCGGCGATCGCGCCCTCGCGACCCTCGGCGGTACGCTCACGCGCTTCCTCGAGCAGGTGCGTCGGGCCACGCCCGAGACGTCGGGCTACTTCGACGTGCACCAGCAGCCCGAGTACGGCGTCGTCTCGCACCCGAACCTCGGCCACGCCATCCAGAACGTCGCGCATCGCCCGACCCCCGCGGATCCCTTCTGGGCGTTCATCGGCGTCGAGAACTGGAACCGCGCCTTCGCCCTGCTCGGAGCCGCCTCCGAGGACGAGGGCGTCTCCCTGGCCCGACGCCTGTCGGCGCGTTACGTCCTCACGTTCTCGAGCGCCGATCCCGCCACCCTGGAAGGCTGGCTGCACTACGCGGACGGCCTGGCCGCCGGTCCCTGGCCGGCCAGCCGGCACTTCCGCCTGGTCACCGAGGGGCCGGAGGGCGGCGTGCACTTCTCCCAGGGCTTCCAGCTGCAGGGTCCGCGGGTGACGGGCTCCGCGACCGTGCCCTACAAGCTCTTCGAGGTGGTGGAGGGCGCGGTGCTCGAGGTGCCGGCCGAGCCGGGTGCGGAGGTGCTCGCGAGCGTGCGCCTCGGGAACGCCCCTCGGACGCCGGTCTCCGCTTCGAGACGCGCGCCGTCGCCGACGGGGAAGGCATCGCGCGCCTGCGGGTCCCGTACCCGACGCGGCCCGCGCCCGACGCGCTGCGCGTGGGCGCCTTCGGTCCCTACCGGGTCATGGTCGGCGGAAGAGCGCCGGGGTGGCCGTGTCCGAGGAGGCCGTGCAGCAGGGAGCGGTCGTGAGGGTCGCCAGCCCCGAGGCGGATCGTCCAGACGGCGTGCTGCTTCGAGCAGCCTCCTCAGCCCGGGCGGAGCTGCCGCTCGAACATCGCGAAGGTGCGGCGCCACACGTCCTCGGCGGCATCCTCGACGTAGACGCCCGGCGCTGCGGGAAGCAGAAGCCGTGCTGCGTGCCGGGATAGATCAGGACACGTGGTCGACGCCCGCCTTCTCCAGGCTCTCGCGCAGGGTCGTGATCGCGGAGTCCGCGACGTACTCGTCCTGCTCGGCGAAGGCGAAGAAGACCTCGCCCTGCACCCGGTCCGCCAGGCGATGCGGGCTGTCCGGGGCGTCGGTCACGATGCCGACCCCGTAGCACGAGACCGAGGCGCGAGAAGTGCTCGGGGAAGGTGCCGGCGACGGTCATGATGAACTGACCGCTCATGCAGTAGCCGATGCATCCCTTGGGCCCCCTGGCCGGCGGCCGGCTCGCGCGCGAGCGCCTCGAGGAGCGCGCGCGTGTCGGCCGCCACCCCGGCGTTCGAGAGGCTGCGCATGTGGCCGAACATCTCCTTGCGCAGGTCGTCGTCCGTGCTCGACAGGTCGAGCCGGATGCGACCGCGGCGGTAGTAGAGATCGGGAGCGCCGCGAAATAGCCCTCGCCGGCGATCCGCCGCGTGAAGTCGTAGAGCTCCTCGCGGATGCCCGGAGCGTCCATGTAGAGGACGACGACCGGATGCGGTCCCGGCGCGTCGGGCTGGACGATGAAGGTCTCCATCGCGCCGTCCGCGGTCGGGACCGGCAGGACGCGCTCGTTCATGGGGCCACCTCTCCTTCGCCTTCCTTCACTTCCTCGTGTCTTCGACGCGAGGCCTGCGCTCGCTGCCGCCTGCCTGGCCTCGCTCGTCGCGCGCCGCGCTCGGGAGGTCTATCGGAACCGGATCTGGAAGCGCCCGAGTAGACGAGCTGGTGCGGCGCCAGGAATCGTACGCTGTAGAATGCGACCTCGCCCTGGCGATCGCGGTGGGCGCGGATCTCCACGGCTTCGGCGGGCAGCGCGCGCGCGGCTTCGAGCAGCTTCGGGCCGAGCTGGAAGAGGTCGTAGCGGGGCGCGAACACCAGGTAGCGGTGGCTCGCGTCCCCCGCGTGCACCCAGGGCCGTCCGCTCGCGAGCAGGCGCGGAATCGTCCAGATGGGCTCCTCGAGGTGGGGCCCGGTCGTCAGGAACTGGAAGGTCTCGTGGAAGCCCCAGTCCAGGGAGACCACCGTCGCGTTCGGAATCGCCGTCCAGCTCCGCCGCGAAGGCATCGAGCGCGTTCGAGTAGCGACCGCGCCCTCCGGTCTCCGAGACGAGCTCTCGCGTGCGCGCCGTGACGGTTGCGCTGCTCGTCACGATCGCCAGGACGGCGACGGCGGCCACGACACGCCCGGCGCCAGAGCCCACGATCGCGACGATCACCGTGGCGACGAGCAGGTGCGTGAACGGCATCAGGTTCAGCATGTGATGGGCGCGCACGGCGCCGGGCAGGGCCAGCATGGCGGCGCCGAGGACGGCGGTCGTGACGACCAGGAAGAGCAGGCCCTTGCGCGGGACCTGGAGCGAGACGCGGCGCTGCAGGGCCAGCACCGCGCCCGCCGGCAGGGCCAGCACGAGCGCGAAGCCGAAGACGCTGGCCGGCGCCGCCGCCTCGAAGATGCGTTCGAAGAGCCCGCCCACGTCGAGCACCCGGTAGTAGTAGGATCCGTCGAGGGTGCTCCACAGCACCTGCGCGCGATACGCCAGGTCGCCGCGGTCGGCGATCCCCGACTCCACGGCGAGCAGGTCGATGGCGGACCGCAACATGGGCAGCGAGCCGACCACCACGGCGGCGAGGGCGGCCGCGCTGGCCCCCGGCCGCTCGCGGATCTCGCGGAGCGTCGTCCGGCCGCGCACCGCGAGGACGCCGACGGCGAGCGCCGCGTCGATCATCGCGAAGTCGGCGCGCGCGTAGACCCCGAGTCCCAGGGCCAGGGCGCCCGCCGCCACGAGCCCGGTGCGGCGCGTCTGCCAGCCTGCCGTCAGCGCGAAGAGCCCGGCGCTCCGGCACAGGAGCAGGGTCGTGTACGGACCCCACTCGCAGGCTCCGAAGAAGACGAAGCTGGGATCGAGGGCCACGAAGAGCCCGCCCAGCAGGGCGGTGCCGACGCCGAAGACCCGGCGCGCCCACAGCATGGTGAAGAGGAGCGCCGTCAGGGCCGTCGCCAGGGTGGCCAGCCGCAGGGTGGCCGGGGTCGGGCCGAAGAGCGCGAACGCCGGGATGAGGAGCTGGCTCTTCAGGCCGCCGAGATAGGCGGCGTTGCGCAAGGGGAAGCGCCGTCCGAACACGTAGGTCGAACGCTCGCTGGGCGGATGCACGGTGACGCGGTCGGGCTCGAGAAAGTCGCGGGCCTGCTGTGCCAGGAAGGCTTCGTCGTAGTTGAGGCCGGGCTCGCCCGCAGGCGGCGCCTCCACGCCCACGACGATCGCGGCCAGCACCAGCCAGGCGGCGATCACGAGAGCCGTGGGCCTGCGCAACATCGAAGCTTCCTCGGGGCGATTTCCTGGAGCCGGGCCGGTTCGGGACGCCCAGGGTACAACGGTCTTCGGTCGGGTCGACTTCTGTATCCTGTGCGCCCCGGACGGCACCGGGCGTGATTCAGGAGGTCCTCTGGCCCGCTCGACGTCCAAGCGCAACCGCTCCGGTCCGGCGCCGGCGGCCGCCCGACCGGGAGCCGCTCTGCTGCTGGCCGCCTTCGTCGTGACGGCGCTCGTGGTCTACGCGCCGGCGCTGCGGGGAAGCTTCGTCTCGGACGACGAGCACTACGTCGAGCGCAACGTCTTCGTCCACGAGCTCACCGTGGACAACGTGGTCGCCATCCTCGACCCGACCAGCGTGCTCGCCGTGATCGTGGAGAACTACGCGCCGGTTCACATCCTGCTGCACGCCTTGGAGTGGCAGCTCTTCGGCGAGAACGTCCTCGGCTACCACGTCGTCAACGTCCTGCTGCACGCGCTCGCCTCGCTGCTGCTGGTGCTGCTGCTGGGCCGGAGCGGCGTCTCGGCGCGGGCCTCGGCGATCGGCGGGGCCTTCTTCCTCGTGCACCCCGCCAACGTGGAGGCGGTGGCCTGGATCAGCCAGCTCAAGACCTCGTCGGCGATGGTGCTCTGCCTGGGCGCGTTGCTCCTGCATCCCCGGCGCCCGAGGTGGGCGGCGTTGCTCTTCGCCCTCTCGCTGCTCGCGAAGCCCACCGCCGCGGTCGCCCTCTTCGTCGCCGCGGTGCTCGGCTGGGCGCGCACGGCTCCCGATCCGGACACGCGCACGAAGGCGGCGAAGCCGGTGGATTGGAGGTGGGGCTGGCTCGCGGTCCAGGCGGGCATCCTCGTCGTCTTCGCGGTCGCCGAGTTCACCGCCTTCGGCCAGACGGCGGGACAGGCCCCCGCCCTCTACGCGGATGCGGGCGACCGGGTGCGGGGCATCTTCGCCGTGGCGCTCCGCTATCTGGTGATGGCCGCGACTTCGTACGGGCTCTCGGCGTTCCACGAGCCGGATCGCGTCGGCCTCCTCGATCCCTGGTGGCTCGCCTCGCTGCCTGTGCTGGCGGCGCTCGGCTGGCGCGTGCTGCGGACGCTGCGCGCGCGCCGCGAGGAGGCGGCGTGGTGGACCTTCGCGCTCGTCTCCTTCGCGCCCATCTGCGGCGTGATCCCGCTGCCGTTCCCGCTGGCGGATCGCTACCTCTACTTCATCCTGCCCGGACTCATCGGCGGCGTCGTGCTGGCGGGCGAGAGCGCGTTGCCCGGGCTCGCGCGGCGGACGGGGGTGGCCGCGGACCGCCTGGGGCGGGGTGTGCAGATCGCGGCCGTCCTCCTCGTGCTGCTCTTCGCGGCGCGCAGCTTCGACCGCGCACGGGTCTGGCAGTCCCCGGAGCGGGTGATGGCGGACGCCACGCTCCACTATCCGGACGGCGTCGCGGCGAAGACCCAGCGCGCCACCGCGGCCGCCCGGGCGGGCGACGCCGCGACGGCGGTGGCCTTGCTGGAGGCCGCCCACGCCCGGGGCTACAACCGGCTCGACCACCTGCTGATGGACGGCTACGCGCCCATCCAGGGAGCGCCGGCCTTCGAGTCCCTGAAGCGGAAGTGGGCCCGCGAGTGGATCGAGCGGCTCTCGCGCAACGAAGCGCCCTCCCAGCACGAGCTGCGCCTCATCGCCCAGGCGCAGATCGTGCTGGGCGATCTCGCCGCGGCGCGCGACACCATCCGGCGGGCCATCGATCGCGGCGGTCCCATTACCGAGAGCCTGCAGGGCGATCTGGCCGAGGTGGAGCGGGCCCTCCGCTTCCAGCGGCTGCGCGAGGCACGCGGTGCCGGCGGCTCGACCGGCGGCCGTGCGGAGTAGCGAGGCGGGTCAGCGCCGCCGGAGCTTCGCGCGCAGCCGGGCATCGAAGGCGCGCCGTTGCGCGATCGGCATGGCGTCCGCGGGCAGGCCGTCGAGCACGCGTATCGCCTCCCGCACGACGGCGGTGTGGGCGGGGCGGTCGTCCGTCTTGCGGACCACCTCGAAGAGCGACGCGGTCACGCCCGCCGGGTAGCCCGCCTGGCCCGCCGCGCGCGCTCGCTGGACGAGGTCTTCGAGATCGCCGCCCAGGGGCAGCGCCGTGTCCAGCAGGTGGAGCGCTTCTTCGGCCCGCTCCCTCGAGCCCAGGGCGAGCCGCCAGGCGGCCCGGAGCCGGGTCGCCGGCAGGAACGCGGGGTCCAGGGCGCCGATCGACGCGAGCTGCGGCTCCACCGCGCGCACGGCCTCGAAGCGTCCCGCCTGCTCGTCCCGCCAGGCCTGCAGCAGCATCGCCTCCCGGTCGTCGGGCGGGGAGCCGATGCGCGCGAGCAATGCGGCACCGTCCTGTCCCGAAGCCCGGGCGATGCGCAGCAGCGCGAGACGTGCCTCTCCGTTCGTCGGGTCGACCGCCAGGACACGCTGCAGCAGGCCGATGGCCGCGGTGGGATCGCCGCGGAACACGGCGAGGAAGGCCTGGGTCACGTCGCGCTCCACGGGGTCCGTGGCGGCGCCCGCCACCCGCTCGGCGCGTTCGGTCATCCCCGTGAAGAGGAGCCGCCGCACCAGGTAGGCTCGATCGAAGGGAAGCTCGGGGGCGAGCAGGGGGTCGTAGGGCGCCAGCGCCTCGTCGGGGTCGAAGCGGCCCGCCTCGCGCACGATCTGCGGAGACCGCATCTGCAGCAGGTTGCGGTCGTCGGTGCTGACGGGGGCGCCCCGGGAGAACGCCCGCGCCCCGGCCTCGTCGAGCACCAGGTGGGCGGCGATGTCGGCTCCGCCGTGGACGCCGAGCTCGTCGGCGAGCCGCGGGGCGCTGGCGATGGTCGCCTCGGCCGTTCGCTCGGGCTCGAAGGGCTGGGTCGATGCCGCGAAGAGGAGCCCGCCCGGCGACGGCCGGTAGACGCGCACGTGCGGAAAGACATCCTCCAGGGTGGCGATCAGCGTCCGCAGCAACGGCTCGTCGATGAAGCCCAGTCCCATCCACTGCACGAAGACGCCGTCGTCGGAGAGATGGTCGTGCACGATCTGGAAGAACTCACGGGTGTAGAGGTGGGAGGCGGCCGCCGTCCAGGGGTGGGACGGCTGGGAGACGATCGCGTCGTAGCGCTCGTGGGTCAGGAGCAGCGCGCTGCGGGCATCGTTGATGATGATCCGGAGGCGCGGGTCGGAGAGGGGGTCCTCCCGGCGTTCGGCCGCGATCGCCGCGTTGGCGCGGATCATCTCCGGCTCGATCTCCACCACGTCTACGCGCTCGAAGCACGGCGGAACCGCTTCCACGACGAGTCCGCCGCCGAAGCCCACCACCAGCAGCGAGCGCGCCTTGGGACGGCCCCAGGCCGGCAGGTTGCTCATCCAGCGCACCATCACGTAGCGACCGACCCGCACGCCCGGCCGGTTGATGACCGCCTCGGCCAGGCCGTTGGAGCTCACCGTCCAGCCGTCCGGCGCCTCCTGGAGCATCACCGTGGCCCCGCGCCCGACGCCGTAGTAGACGACCTTGGACTCCTTGACCCGTGCGTTGAGGGCGCCCATCCGCACGAGCTGCCACGGGGGGCCGGGACGCACGGCCGCGAGCAGCAGCACGACGACGAGGGCTCCCGCGAGCGCCAGCCGTGGGCGCGGTCGGGCGAACCCGGCGGCGGCGAGGGCCAGGCCGGCGTTCGTGGCGACCGCCAGGGAGAGGGCCCCCTCGAAGCCGAGGCCGGGAATCAGGAAGAAGCCCGCCCCGACCGCGCCGCAGATGGCGCCGACCGTATTCCAGGCGTAGACCCTCGCGCTGGCGGGGCCGGCCTCGGCGCGGCCGCGCGCGAGCACGCGCACCGCCAGGGGGAAGGTGGCACCGATGCAGAGGGTTCCCGGAAGCAGGATCGCCGAGGCCACGGCCGCGTCGACGAGGAGCCGCAGGTCGCCCCGGGCGCCGACCTGCTGGATCCACGCCGGTGTGGAGTCGATCGCGAGGTAGGCGAGCAGCGAGAGCGCTCCCGCGCCCACCTGTGCCCAGGCGAAGCTTCGGGCCGCCTTCGGTCGATCGGCGACCAGCCGACCCGAGGCCGCCCAGGACCCGATGGCGATGCCGGCGAGGAAGGTCGCCAGCATCGTCGCGAACGCGTACACGCTGCCGCCGAGCACGTGCCCCAGCAGGCGCGTCCAGAGCACCTCGTAGGTGAAGGAGACGGCGCCGGAGACGGCGATCAGGGGCAGGATCCAGCGGTTCGGGTCGCGCGGGTCGACCTCGGTGGACGCGACGGGCCGGGTCTCGAGGGCCGGGGCGCGTCGTGCCAGGGCTGCGGCCGCGGCGAAGACCACGGCGTTGGCGGCGACGGCGATCCAGACGGTGGTGCGGAGCCCGAGGTGCGGCAGCAGGACGAAGCCCGTCAGCACCGTACCGGTCACCGCACCCGCGGTGTTCGTCGCGTAGAGGTGGCCGATGCGGCGCCCGATCTCCTCCTCGCGCCGGACCGCGTGTCGCGCCAACAGCGGCAGGGTGGCGCCCATCAGCGAGGTGGGCACCAGCAGGATCGCGAACGAGCAGGCGAGATAGAAGAGCGCCGTGAGCAGGCCGCCCTCGTCGCCCGGCGCACCCTGGGCGCCGAAGATCGCGACGTAGAGCCGCGTCGCTCCCGTCACCGCAAAGGGGACCGCCAGGGCGGTCAGCCCGATCGCCAGCTCGAGCAGACCGTACGCCAGCACCGGCCGCCGGATCGAGGGCGCTACCCGCGACACCACCGCGGCACCGAGGGCGAGCCCGCCCATGTAGGCGGCCAGCACGCTGGCCACCGCGAGCTCCGAGGTTCCGAACACGAACGCGAAGTTGCGCGTCCAGGCCGTCTGGTAGATCAGAGCCGCGAGGCCCGACAGGAAGAAGCAGAGCAGCAGCAGCCCGAAGTGGGAGCCGCGTGCGGGCGGAGACGCCGCGGCCGTGGTGGGCGGTGCATCAGGAGGCACGGGCGTTGCGAGTTCCCTCGAGCGCGCGTCTCGCCTCGTTCGCCTCCGGGAAGTCCGGACTGATGGAGAGCGCCTTCTCGAAGGCCCGAGCGGCCTCCTCGCTGCGGTCGAGCGACTGCAGGGCGAGCCCCAGATGGTAGTAGTAGACGGGATGTGGGGCGTCGGAGCGCGCCACGGCCTGCTCGAAGTGCGACAGCGCGCGATTACTCTGCCCGGAACGCAGGTACACGTAGCCAAGGGTGTCCGCGGCGCGGGGATCGTCCGTGAGCTCGCTCTCGGCCTCCTGGGCGATGGTCAGGGCGCGCTCCAGGTCGCGGCCCTTCTTCGCCAGCAGGAAGGCCACGTCGCTCTTGAGGATCGGGTCGGAGGCCCCTCCCTCGAGCGCCTGCTCGAGGATCGTGAGCGCCTCGTCGTCCCTTCCCTTCATCGAGTACAGGCGGCCCAGCAGCGCGCGTCGATCGGGGTCGAGAGCGCCCTTCCGCTTCGCCTCCTCGGCCGCGGCGATGGCGCCGTCCACGTCGCCCTTGCGCAGCTGCAGGGCGACCACCATCTCCAGGGCACCCCGCAGCCGGGGCTGTGCGCGGAAGGCCGCCTCCGCGTCCGCGAGCGCCCCGTCCTGTCGACCGGCGCCCGCGCTCACCTGTGCGCGCAGCAGGAGGATCTGCGGGGGGACCCGATCACCCTGCCGCTCGATGATCCGGTCCAGCCGGTCCAGCGCTTGCTCGTCGTGGCCGGAGGCACGATCGATGCGGACGAGCTCGCCCAGCGCCTCCCACTGGTCCGGCTTGCGGCGTATCAGCGCTTCCAGCTCCCGGCGCGCGAGATCCACATGCTGGGGATCGTCCGACTCCCGGCGCGCGTACTCGAGCACCGCGTCGGCCGGGGGACGGCGCGTCGCCAGGATCCCTTCGAGCAGCTTGCGCCCGTGCAGGTTCTGGCCGTTCTCGTAGCGGCAGCGGGCCAGCAGGAGGTTGTCCTCCGCGGAGAGCGGCATGCGGTCGCGGATGGCCAGCAGGTTCGTGATGGCGGCGGCGTACTTGCCGCTCTCCGCCAGCATGCGAGACCGCATGCGCTGGTCCTCGTAGGAGAAGAACGGGCTCGCCTCGATCGCGTGGTTGACGGCCGCGAGGGCCCGGTCCCGGTTGCCGACGATCTCCTCCGCGCGGGCCAGCATGCGGAAGACGTCGGCGTCGGAGCCCTTCTCGGCCAGCTTGCGCAGCGAGCGGAGCGCCGGCCGGACCTGGCCGGTCCGGATGTCGAGCTGGGCACGCTCGAGGATGGTGCGCGGGCTGCCCGGGTGCTCCCGCTCCAGGCGGGCCACGGTCTTCCGCGCGTCGTCCAGGCGCCCGGCCGCCATCTGCGTGCTGGCAATCGCACCCAGCAGCATGGGCGGGTCCACTCCCTCGGAGGCCTTCTTCTCGAGATAGGCGAGGGCCTCGTCGAGCTTCCAGCGCGAGATCAGGAAGCGCGCGTACTCGATGTGGGCGCGTGGCTCCTGGGGCAGGGTCTCGATCATGCGCTGCCACACTTCTTCCGGGTTCTTGCGCTGGCGCCGTCGTAGCTCGGCGAGGGTCTGCCAGTTGCGCAGGTCGCGCGGCTCCTGCTCGACGAGCACGCCCAGGGCCCATTCGAGCAGCTCGTCGTCTCCGACGGCGCGGGCGTAGCCCGCGGCCGTCGTCGCGCCGCGCAGGGCGTCCGTGGCGGCGTCGGCTTCCAGGGCGCTCTGCACGGAGATCCGGAAGAGCCGCGCGGCTTCGCGCCCGCGCCCCTCCCAGGCGCCGAGTACCCGTGCCTCCTCGAGCTGCGCGGTCCACGGGCTCTCGCCGCCCTTCTCGATGTACCGCTCGAAGGCGGCCAGGGCGCCCTTGTAGATCGAGTCCTCCGCCGTCTCACCGGTGAGCTGGCCCTCTCGGATCATCGCCTCCAGGATGTAGCCCTGCTGCCAGTCCACGTGCGGGTCGTCGGGCGCGACCTCCGCCGCCTGGCGGGCGGCTGCGATGGCGTCCCGCGTGCGTCCCTCGGCGAGCGCCAGGTCCGAACGTCCGATGTAGCCGTCGGGGTTCTCCGGCTCGCGCTCGATCACCGCCTCGATGAGCTCCCGGGCGCGATCCGGCTGGTCGGTCCGGAGCAGGCTGGCGAGGTGGAGGCAGGCCGTGCTGTCGGTCGGATCGAGGCGGAACGCCTCCTGCATGTAGCTGAGGGCGGCGCTGAGATTGCCGTTCGCCAGCTCGATCTCCGCCAGCCGGTTGTTGGCCTCGACGCTCGAGGGATCGAATTGCAGCGCGCTCTGCAGCTCGAGGGTGGCTTCTTTGCGGCGGTTCTCGGCCAGATAGTGCCGTGCCTGCTCGAGGTGCGAGCGCGCGCGTTCCTCGGGAGACGAGCACGCGAGGACGACCGTCAGCAGGAGCGCGCCGGCGGTCAGGAAACCGTCGGCGCGCGACCGCGCCAACGGTCTCTTCGATCCGATCCCCATGTGCCTGCGCTCAGTCGTTCTCGAGGCGAGCGAGCTCGGCTCGTGCGGCCTGCATCTCGGGGAAGGAGTCGATCTCCAGCGCGCGCGACAGGTTCTCTCGAGCGGCCTTGGCATCGCCCTTCTGGTGCTGCGCCAGCGCCAGGCGGTAGCGCACCGAAGGCGAGTCCGGCTGCGCCTGGAGAGCCGCCTCGAAGGAGGTGATCGCGGCGTCCACGTCGCCCCGCTTGAACTGCACCCAGCCGAGGGTGTCGAGGGTCTCGGCGCGTCGATCGAGCTGGATGGCCCGCTTGGCCAGGTCGAGGGCCAAATCGAGCTCGCGGCCCGACTCCGCGAGCCACCAGGCGAGATCGTTGGTGGCGGCGACGTGGCCGGGAGAGAGGCTCACGACCTTGCGAAGCCGCGCGATCGCGTCCTCGGTGCGGCCCAGCCGCAGCGAGATGCGCGCCGCCCGGTAGGCGTAGTCCGCGTTCTCGGGGTCCGCCGCCGCGGCGCGGTCGTACAGCGCGAGAGACTCCTCGAGCTTGCCGGCCTGGTCGGCGTACATGGCCTTCACCTCGAGGGCCGGTGCGAAGTTCGGATCGGCCTCGAGCGCCTTGGCGACGGCGGTCTTCGCCTCGTCGTCCCGGGCCATGCGTGCCAGCAGGCGCGCGCGGATGTCCAGCAGCTTGGGGTTGGCGGGGGCCTTGGCGAGCGCCGCGTCGACCCGGCCGAGCGCCTCCTCCTGGCGTCCGAGCGCGATCAGGTCGAGGGACAGCGACGTGAGCGCCATCGCGTTGGCCTCGTCGGTGAGGTCGAGACCGCTCTTCTCGACGGCCTGGACGGCGGCCTCGTAGCCTTCACGCTTGCGCATCACGCCGGCGAGCTCGACGATCACGAGGTTCCGCATGCCGGGATGCGCGTTGAGGTTCTGGAGCAGATTCTCGGCCTTGTCCCACAGGCCCTGCTCGGCGGCGGCGCGAATCGCGATCACGTGCGCGTCTCCGTTCTCGAACGGTCGCGTCTTGATCTGCCGTTCGGCGAACTGCTCGGCGGCGGGATACTTGTGGAGCGAGTAGTAGATCCGCGCCATGGCGAGCGCGGCGTCGGTGGCGCCCTCGTCCACGCGAGTCGCTTCGCGGTATTCGGCGAGCGCCCGGTCGAGATCGCCGAGCTGGAGAGCCGCCTGTCCGGCCACGTAGCGCGCCCCGGCGTTGTTCGGCCACAGCCGGATGCCCGACTCCAGCAGCTTCAGGGCGCCTTCCGGGTCGCCCTTCGCGAGCTTCACGCTGCCGCGCACCAGGGCCCGGTAGCTCGGCTCCTGCATGCTCTCGGCGATCGCCTCGGCGCGGTCGTAGTTGCCCTCGGCGATCAGGACGTCGGCCAGCGCGAAGCGAAGGGCCGGCGGCTCCTTGGGCGCGCGCTCGAGGGCCTTCTCGATCGCCTCGCGGGACTCGGTGATGCGTCCGAGCTTGCGGTAGAAGCCGCCCAGCAGCTGCCAGGCCTGGGCGTTGTCGAAGAGCTCGACCGTCTCCTTGTAGACGGCCTCGGCCTCGTCGGTGCGGCCGGCGTCGTGGAGCAGGCTCGCGAGCTTGCTGCGCAGCAGGATCTCCTCGGGGGCCAGCTCGACCGCCTTGCGCCAGACCGCGATCGCTTCGTCCTGCTGGTCGGTCTCGATGAAGAAGTCCGAGGCGTACTGCTGCACGAAGCTGTTGGACGGATACTTCTCCATGCACTCGCGCAGGGTGGTGTTGGCCTTGTCGAGGTCTTCCCGGCTGGCGTAGAAGCGGGCGAGCACCGTGCATGCGCGCGCTGCGGCGTCTTCGTCTCCCGCCTTCTCGCTCGCTTCCTTGAGCTTGATGTGCGTGGCCTCGGCCTCGTCGAATCGCTCGAGGTCGATCAGCGCCGCCACCTTGAGGGTGGTGCCCATGAAGTCGTCGGGCTGCAGCTCGAGCACGTGTTCGGCGTCGACGAGCGCTTCGGCCGGCTTGCCCGAGGCGATGTTGGCGCGCGCGCGCGTGTAGAGGGCGGACACCCGGTCCGGCTCGACCGCGAGCACCGTATCGGTGGCGCGGATGGCCTCTTCGTAGGATTCGGTGGCGAGCAGGGTCGTCGCCAACAAGAGACCCGCCTGGATCTTGAATTCCTCGGACTGCGCCGCCTTCTGCAGCGGCCAGATCGCCAGACTCGGCCGGCCGGTCTGCACCAGCGCCACGCCCAGCCGGTAGTTGGCCTCGGGATGGTCGGCTTCGGCGGTGAGCAGGACGCGCAGCGGAGCGATGGACTCGTCGAACTTTCCGGCCGCCTGGAGCGTTCGGATCTCGGCGAGCCGCGACTCGCGGTCGTACTGGCACGCGGTGACGAGCACCAGGGCGGCGATCAGGGTCAACGCCAGGGGCAGTCCCGCGGTTCGTGTCGCGGGGCGGGGAAGCTGCAGGGGGGAGCGGTGCATCGGGCGCGGAATCCTCCGAAAATCGAGACGCGGAAGCTTACGTGCGAGGCGTTCTGCTTCCAAACCAGGTGCTTCCAATCCAGATCCAGGCGTCCGGCGGGCGTGTGCCGCCGGTGTCCACGTGAGTGCCCACACCGGCGAGAAGGTGAGGTCCACGGCCGTTCGCGCGGGCGGGCGGAATCTGTCCCGCAGGCTCCCTGTCCCCGGATGTTGGTGTTGGGGGTCCCGCGGGGAGCCGAGCGAGGAAGTGCCGCCCCCCGCGGGAGGAGAGGCAGGGTGTGGACCCGGAAATAGAGAGTCCGCCCGAGCCGGGGCGGTTCTACTCGGACGTGGAAGGATCGTCCTTGCCCCCCCAGGGGAATCGAGGGAGAGTCTTTCCGCCGCGCTCGAGAAGTTTCTTGACCTGCATCCGCCGCTGGGAGCATGCTGGAATCGGCCGCGGCCCTATATCGCTGCACGACCGGTTCTGTCAGGAATCCGCCCTGTAGGTCGGATGGCAACCCGACGGTCGGCAGTTGGAGTCGAGGGGCCGTTGAAGCTCGAACGAGTGATGTAGAGCGAGTGAACCGGTGAACCAAGGAGGAAGAAGCCTATGCAGAACCTGAAGCGAGCGATTCTCGTGATGTGCGTGGCGATGAGCTGCCTCTTAATCGGAGGGGCAGCGCAGGCGGGCCAGATGGATCAGCCGAACTCGACGCTCGGTCTGACCATCAGCGGTCTGCCCACCGTCGCGGTCAGCGCTCTTCCGGGAACGGAGAGCCTGGTCTCCCTGGCGTCGGGTAGCCAGGGCAACCCGACCGTGGGTCACAACATCCTCGCGGGTGCGACGGTGTGGTCGACGGTCAACTTCGGTCCGGGCACGGCGCTGTTCACCGGCGTTCCGCTGATCTCGAACCTGAAGGTGACGGTCCACAACAACGGCGGTGTCCTCCAGGACGGCGTCGTGATCGCCTCCAACCAGATCGGTGGCGGCGGCTCGGTGGGTCCGGCCTTCGGTGGCAACCTGCGCCTCAACGGCGTGGCGGTGATCAATGCCCTGGGCGGCGCCATCGTGCTTCCGGTTCCGCTGAGCCACGTCGGCGGCGCCATGGGTGAGACCACGATGGTCTCGCTGCTGGGCAACAACATCACCGTGACCAACGGCCCGTTCATCACGGCGCCGGTGGTGATCACGGCGGTGACGTCGAACTTCATCACGATCCCGGCGCGCGGCAACGTGCAGGGCGTCGCCTTCACCCTGCAGCCGACTCCGAACGAGACCGTGATGACGCCGTCGACCAACGGTGGATTCGTGTCCGTCAACGGCGGCAACGCGGTCGAGAACCACACGGTGACCGTTTCGGGTACGCAGAACCTGCTCTCGGGTAGCAAGGCAGGCAGCGTGACGGTGGTGTCCCCGATGCGGATCGACACCGCGGCCATCGCGGGACGCATCCCGGGCTCGGCGACGATCCACTTCGAGTTCGTGCCCGAGCCGGGCACCGTGCTCCTGCTGGTCTCGGGGGCCGTCGGCCTCGCCGTGATCGGCCGTCGCCGGATGCGCAAGTAAGCGTCCGATCGGCAACTGACAGAAGAACGGCCACCTCTCACGAGGTGGCCGTTTCTTTTTTTGGGGATGAGGCCTGGTTGCGGCCCAATGGAGAGCCAGACGACTCGCTGGCGTCGTACTCCCCTCCTTGGGTGCGGGGCCTGGTTGCCGCCCAATGGGGGGCGAGGCGGCTCGCGGGCGTCGTACTCCCCTCATTTGTTGTGGGGCCTGGTTGCCGCCCAATGGAGAGCCAGACGACTCGCGGGCGCTGTACTCCCCTCGTTCGTTGTGGGGCTTGGTTGCGGCCGAGTGGGGGCCGAGGCGACTCGCGGGCGCTGTACTCCCCTCATTGGGTTGCGGCCGAATGGGGGTCTTTGGGAACGTGTTCGCGGAGTGGTTGGGACTGAACTAAAGTGCCGGCCTGGTTATCGAATCGCTGGATGAGGTTCGCGGCTCTACGGCCATGAGCGACGCGGGACGGCACAGGCGCGGCTGGCTGTACGGATCCGGAGTGGACCTGCTCCTCGGGTGCGGGATCGGCTCGATGGCCGTCATGCTCCTGCAGGCGGGGCTGGGACGCAACGTCCTGGCCACCTGGGTTCCCGGCGCCCTGCTGATCCTGCTCTTCGCGCTGCCGCACTACGGCGCCACGCTCGTGCGCGTCTACGAGGATCCGGCCGACCGGCGCCGGTATCGGTTCTTCTCGGTGTGGGCCACGCTGCTCATCGCCACCGGCTTCGTCGCGAGCCTGTACGGCCAGCTGCTCGGCTCGCTCCTCCTCACCGTCTATCTCACGTGGAGTCCCTGGCACTACACGGGACAGAACTACGGCATCGCGCTCATGCTGGCCGGACGTCGCGGCGTGACCGTGACGCCGACCGCGAAGCGTTTCGTGCACGCGTCCTTCGTGGCGTCCTTCCTACTCACCTTCGTCGCCATCCACAGCGCGCAGCCCGAAGGCAGCTATGCGCCGGTCTCGTACGGGGGCACGGTCTTCAAGCTCCTGTCCCTGGGCATTCCGCACGCCTTCGGCAGCGTTGCCATCGTGGTCCTCGGCACCGCCTGGGCGGTCGCCAGCATCGCGGCAATCTACCTGCTGACGCGGTCGGCGGGGCTCGTCGCGATCCTTCCCTCGCTCGCGCTGATGGCAACCCAGGCGCTCTGGTTCACCGTGCCCGTGCCCGTCCGGCACTGGCAGCTCGCGGGGGAGGCCAGCGCCTTCCGGAGCATCTACACCGCCTACGGCTTCCTGTGGATCGCGGGCTATCACGCCGTCCAGTATCTGTGGATCACGACCTACTACACGACCGAATCCGAGGCGGCCGTGCGCGCCCAGCCGTCGCCGTGGCGCCGTCGCCTGGCCTTCCTCGGCAAGGCGACCCTCGCGGGCTACGCGGTGTGGACGCTTCCCGCCATCGTCTTCGCGCCGGGGCTGCTCGGTCGGCTACCCCACGAGTCCGGTCTCGCCCTGATGGTGGCAGCGATGGTCAACCTGCATCACTTCGTCCTCGACGGCGCGGTCTGGAAGCTGCGGGACGGGCGGGTCGCACGGGTGCTGCTGCGATCGCAGCCGTCGCCGAGCGACCTCGCGGTGCCCATCGCGGTGCGGAGGGCACCGTGGCTGCGGCGGACCGCGCAGGGCGTGGGGGCGCTCTGCCTGGCGTACGGAGCCGTCACCTTCTGGGTGGGCGACGTCGGATTCGGGGCAGCGATGTCCCGGGGGGACGTGGAGGCCGCGCGTCAGGCGCTGGCCCGGCTCGCCTGGCTCGGCCGGGACGGGCCCAGCCGGCACACCGAGCTCGGCCGCCGGCTCGCGCGCGAGGGCGACCCCGACGGAGCTCGCGCCGAGTTCGAGCGGAGTCTCGCTCTGGCGCCCACCGCGCGCGGCTACCAGTCGTTGGGCCTCCTGCACGAGCAGGCCCGGGAGTGGCGCGAAGCCGCGAACGCCTATGATTCGGCGCTGGAGATCGAGCCGGAAGACGTTTCGACGCTCTTCCGCGCCGGTCGTGCCTGGCTCGAGAGCGGTAGCCCCGAGCAGGCGATCCCCCGTCTCGAGCGAGCGGCGGAGCTGGCCCCGAACCAGGAACGGATCGCAATGCATCTCGTGCGCGCGCGACTGCAGGTCGACGCGCAACACAAGCCGTGAAGGACGGAGACCCGCCACTTGCTGCGCAAGCTCATCGATTCCTCGTGGTTCTACTTCTCACTCGCGGGGATCCTGATCGTCGCGGCGGTCCTGTCCCAGATCCGGCTGGATCCGCCGTCGCGCCCGGAGGGCACGGTCGGCGACCTCACGACCCTGCGCCAGCGGGATCACCTGAACGTCGTCTTCATCGTGATCGACATGCTGCGCGCCGACCGCCTCTCGGCATACGGCTACGATCGGACCACCAGCCCGGTGCTGGCCGACCTGGCCGCGAGCGGAATCCGCTTCGCGAACGTCGAAGCCCAGTCGAGCTGGACCAAGGCGTCGATGGCCTCGATGTGGACGGGGATGTACCCGGAGCGGACGGGAATCCAGCGATTCTTCCACGCCATGCCGCCGCAGGCGGTCATGCCCGCAGAGATCTTCCACGATGCCGGCTACCGCACGGCGGGCATCTGGCGCAACGGCTGGGTGGCGAACAACTTCGGCTTCGGTCAGGGCTTCGACCTCTACATCCGCCCGCGGCAGACGATGCCCGAGCACGAGGTGATGCGTCACACGCCCGGGGTCGCGCGGCTGCCCGGCACCGACATGGACGCGACGCTCTCGGCCATCGAATTCATGACAGGCGCGGTGGCCGACCCCTTCTTCCTCTACGTGCACTACATGGACGTGCACCAGTACCTCTATACCGACCTCTCGCCGAACTTCGGGGTCGAGTTCTCCGACTTCTACGACAGCTCGATCTACTGGATCGACTACAACATCGGGCGCATCATGCAGACGCTGCGGGAGCTGCGGCTGGCGGACAAGACGATGGTGGTGATCGTCTCGGACCACGGCGAGGCCTTCTTCGAGCACGGCATCGAAGGTCACGCGCGCAACCTCTATCGCGAGGTGCTGAATACGCCGTGGATCATCGTTCCGCCGTTCCGGCTGGATCCCGGCATCGTGGTGAACCAGCGTGTGGCGAACGTCGACGTCTGGCCCACGCTGCTGGACATGCTCGGGCTCCCGCCCCTGCCCGGCGCCGAAGGGCAGTCCGCGCTTCCGCTCATCCTCGCGGCCGCCGACGACTCCAGCGGCGACGCCGACACCGAGACGGATCGCTCCTTCTTCGCGCAGCTCGACCGGAGCTGGGGCAAGGTGGGCGCCGACCCAGAGCCGACGACGTCGATCGTGAAGGGGCCCTACCGCCTGAACTACGCGACGAACCGGCCGGAGCGGATCGAGCTCTTCGACCACAGCGTCGACCCGCGCGAGAAGCGGAACGTGGCCGCCGAGAAGGCGAATGTGGCGAGCGAGCTGCGGTCGGACGTGGAGGCCTTCCTCGCGAAGCCCAAGACCCAGTGGGACAAGGCGCCCGAGGTCGAGCTGGACGAGATGCACCAGGCCCAGCTCCGGGCCCTCGGCTACGTGATCGAGCCGCACAAGAAGGCCCATCCGCCCGCCGGGAAGGCCAGGCCCCGCCCGCCGGCCGCGGGCCGCCGCCGCCGGACCCTGATCGCGCCGGTCGCCACGGCTGCGAGCGCCCCCGGCGGCTACGGGTGGAAGCGGGTCTGCAGCCTGGACCGGCGCGCGTGCCGCTCGAGCGCCAGATCGATCATGCGGTCGAGCAGCGCGGGATAGGGCAGCCCGGAGGCCGCCCACAGGCGCGGGAACATCGAGCTCTCGGTGAAGCCCGGCAGGCTGTTCAGCTCGTTGATGAAGATCGCGCCCGGTATCGCGCTCGACGAAGAAGTCGACGCGCGCGATGCCCTCCGCCTCGAGCGCGTGGAACGCTTCGAGCGCGAGGCTGCGAAGCAGCTTGGTCACGTCCTCGGGCAGGCGCGCCGGTACGTGCAGCTCGGTGCTCTCGTCGAGGTACTTCGCCTCGTAGTCGTAGAACTCGTGGCTGGGCACGATCTCGCCCGGAACCGACGCCTCGGGGCTCTCGTTCCCGAGCACCGCCACCTCGATCTCCCGCGCGTCGATGGCCTTCTCGATGACGACCTTCGTGTCGTAGCGGGCGGCCTCGCCGATCGCCTCGGATGAGCGCGTCGAGATCCCTGGCCTTCGAGATGCCGACGGACGATCCCGAGTTGGCGGGCTTGACGAAGACGGGCAGGCCGAGGGTCTCGACCGCCGCCTGGGCGGCGGCGCGCCGCCCCTCGGTGGAGACGTCGGCGCCGCGCAGCACCACGTCCGGGACCACCGGCAGCCCCGCCGCCTTGAGCAGGCGCCGCGCCACGTCCTTGTCCATCTGCACCGCCGAGGACAGCACGCCCGATCCCGACGTAGGGGATCTCGGCCAGCTCGAGCAGGCCCTGGACCTGACCGTCCTCACCGCCCCGCCCGTGGACGATGGGGAACACCACGTCCAGGCGGCGCGGGCTCGCGTCGCTGGACGCCTCGGGGAGCAGCATGCCGCCCGGAACCGCGGGCAGCCTCACCTCGCTGCCGGCCACGGCCTTCTCGGGCAGGAGCTCCGAGCCGGCGCCCAGACGCCAGCGGCCGTCGGGATCGATCGCGATCAGGGTGACGTCGTAGCGATCGGGATCGAGGGCCTGCAGGATCGAGGTCGCCGAGCTGATCGACACCTCGTGCTCGACGGAGCGCCCGCCGAAGAGAAGCCCCACGCGGATCCTGGCCATGTGTTCCCCCCGAACGCGTGGACCGTGGACGGGACTATACCGTTCGACGCATCCGTGGCTCGCCTCTCGCTCCCTATCGGATCGCTTCGGCGCGCGGCTGGAGCCCGGAGCGCGCCGGTTGACCCTCCCCGGGCCGCTCCGTACCCTGGGTCGCATGTCGAGCCCCCTCCGCGACCTGCGCGCCAAGCAGGAAGCCCTCTACGAGCGCCTCCGGGCGTCGGGTCGCGTGCTGGTGGCCTTCTCGGGCGGCGTCGACTCGAGCTATCTCGCCTGGGCTGCGCGACACGCGCTGGGCGACGACTGCCTTGCCGTGACGGCCGTCTCGCCCTCCTATCCGGCGTCCCACCGCCGCATGGCGGAGCAGATCGTCGCGGACTTCGGCATCCCCCACCGCTTCGTCGCAGACCCGCGAGATGGAGCGGGACGCCTACCGCGCCAACGCGCCGGACCGCTGCTACCACTGCAAGAGCGAGCTCTTCGAGCGCCTGGAGGGCATCTGCGGGGAGCTGGCCTTCGACGCCATCGCCTACGGCGATCAACACCGACGACACGAGCGACTTCCGTCCCGGGCACCGAGCGGCTTCCGAGCACGCGGTCCTCTCGCCCTTCCTGGACGCCGCGCTCTCCAAGGCGGACATCCGCGCGCTCTCGCGGGAGGTGGGGCTGCCCACCGCCGATCTGCCCGCGTCGGCCTGCCTCTCCTCGCGCCTCCCCTATGGGACCGAGGTGACGCCCGAGCGGCTCGCCCAGGTCGAGGAGGGCGAGGAGCGGCTGCGTGCGCTGGGCTTCCGCCAGGTGCGCCTGCGCCACCACGGCGATCTCGCGCGCGTGGAGATCGCGCCCGAGGAGATGGAGCGCGCGTTCCACCCCGAGATGGCGGAACGCGATCGCCCGCGCCATCAAGCCCCTGGGCTTCCGCTGGGTCTCGCTCGACCTCGAGGGCTACCGCATGGGCTCGCTCGAACGAGGTCCTCTTCGTCCGCAGCTCGGACTGACCCACCCAGGGGGGCTCGGCCTGCGCCGCAGGACGAGTCCAGGGCATCCGATCGGCCGCTCGGCCGGCACCCGCACGGAAGGAACATGTCGGCCCCTCTGCTCCTCATCGAGTGCGCGGGGGATCCCGCGGGCCATGGGGCGCGGCCAGGGTGGCGCCTGTCGGGACGCCATCCGCGAGCGTCTCGCCCGGGCCGGCATCCAGCATCGGGGAAGAGCGCGGGCCAGCCTGCGTCCCTTCCTCGTGGGTCCGGTCCTGGGCGCGGGCATGGCGCGGGAGATCGTGAGGCACTTCCCGCATCTGGGCGAGCGCTTCCAGGGCATGGCGCGAGGCGCCGGGACCTCGGTCGATGCGCTGATGGATCTCTTCGTGCGCGGTGCGTCGGGCGAGCTGCCGGACGAGCCCGTCGCCGCCGAAGCGCGGCTCGGCGCGCGCGCCGGAGCGCACGCCGTGGTCGCGCGCAGCCTGCAGGCCGATGCGTGCTGGATCGCGCGCCGGAGTCGGCCGGAGGTGGGGTTCGCCTCCGTGGAGCTGACCCTTCCCTGGACGGCGACCGCGGTGGCCGGCGTCAACGTAGCCGGGTGTCGCCGTCGCCATCGCGCCGACCGGCGCCGTACGCGGGGGACTGTCGCCGTCGTGCCAGCTGCTCGTGCAGGAGTGTCTGCAGCGATTCGGCGACGTGGCCGGGTGCCTCGACTGGTGCCTGAAGCGCCCCGTCTCGGGCGGGGCGACCCTCGCGCTCGCCGACGCGAGCGGTGCGCTCGCGGCGGTCTCGATCGCGGGCGACGAGCGCCGCGTGCTGGCGCCGGCGCGGCGACGGCGTCTTCGCCGCGAGGCGCCGGGATTCTTGCCGCGGACGCCGCGAGTCCCACGCGCTCCGCCCTGCGAGCCGGTCTCGGCGAGGACGCGTCGCCCGAGGCGCTGCTCGCCGCGCCTCGGGAGCGGGCGTCGTCGTCAGTCGCCGCCGACCGCTCGCTGCGGGCTCGCACCGCGCCCGGCGAGGCGGACCGCGCTCCTCGGCCACCGCGTGAGCGCACGGTGCTGCGAGCGCGCCGCCTCGATTCCCAGGGCGCCGGCCCAGGAAGCGCTCGGCGATCTCCTGGATGACGACGTCCGGCCGCTCGGCCTCCACCACGCTCGGATCGACGTCGCGCTGCCAGACGTAGACGACCCGCGAGAAGCTCTCCGAGAGGAAGGGCACGAGGGCGTCCGCGAAGGAGTCGCGGAATACCACCGCGGAGGGCAGGGCGGGATCGCCCGTACCCAGGGCGAAGGCGAGCTGGCGGCGTTGCGATCCTCGAAGGCCGCGCGCCGCTCGCTCGGAACCGCCGCGCGCGGCGACTCGACCACGAGGTCCAGCGAGCGCTCGGGGTAGACGAGGCTCAGCCCGACGATGCGCGGCCAGCCCGAGACCGGGCGTCGTCCGCTCGAGCGCGCGAACCGCCACGGGCTGACGGGCGCCAGCGAAGGCACGCGAGGCGCCAGCGCCGTCGAGGATCGCCCGGTACGCCGCGTAGGCACCGACGTCGTTCCAGTGGGTATCGGTTCGATGGTAGGTCCGCGCTCGTGCGTCCCGCCCGGGCGAGGGTCTCGCGCAGGTCGAGGAACGGCACCGTCCCGCGCGCCCGCAACGCCGCGGCGAGCTGGTCGAGCTGTGAGGTCTCGTGCGACCTGGGGAATCGACCGCGGCATGTACTCGGCGTACATGCGGTGCTTGTTGGGGACCACCACCAGCAGGTAGGCGATCCCGCGCTCCGCGAGCCAGGCGTTGCGCTCCTCGAGCACCCGCGTCCACCGCTCCAGCGCCGGCTCGTCGAAGCGCGCCAGGCCCCGGTACTGGGCGACGGCGTCCGGCGTCGCCGAAGAAGAGCCAGCCTTCCCGCCCCACGATGAGCTTGTCCGAGGGCGAGACCCCGAGAAGCTCGATGTGGAGCCAGGCCCAGGCGCGGATCAGGTCCTCTCGCAGACCCATGCGGTCGTCCCAGTAGTGCTCGAGGCGCGTGGGCAGGTCGGCCAGGGCGCTCGGATCGCGAAGGACGGCAGGGGCGCCAGCGTCCGCTGCTCGTCCGAGGGAGACGCCGGTGTCCCGGGAGAGAGCGCTCACCACCAGGGGCAGCCACAGCAGGGCGAGGAAGACCGCCAGCGTGATCCGGCTGTCGAGCGTCGCTCGTGTGGAGGCCGCTCGTCATGCGCGCTCACGGGCTCGCGTCAGAACCGGAAGTAGATGAAGGGATTGTGGGTGCCGGAGGCGAGCGCCATGGCGCACGCGCACAGCAGCAGATCGAGCGCGAGATGCCGGGCGATCCGCCAGCCCGCGGAGAGCGGCTCGAGGCGCGCGCGCCACGCGTCGAGCCACGGAGCCGAGCCCGCGACGCCCGCCGCGATCGCCAGCGCCACCTTCGCGTCGAGGAAGAGCGCGAGGGGATGGACCGCCTGGGGATCGCCGCCCGGGGAGAAGAGGGCGGCCGCGTAGCCCGCCGCGTGCGGCAGGTCGTCGGACCGGAAGACCACCCACGCGAGGGTGACCGCGAGCAGCGTGTAGGTCCGGGCGAGCCCGCCGGGCAGGCGCTCGAGCATCCGTCCGAGCCCCTGCCGCTCGGCCACCATCAGGCTTCCGTGCAGCAGCCCCCACACCAGGAAGGTGGCGCTCGCCCCGTGCCACAGCCCGCAGAGGACGAAGACGGCGAGCAGGTTCGCGTGGGTCCGCAGGGCGCCCCGCCGGCTGCCGCCCAGCGGGATGTAGAGGTAGTCCCGGAACCACGTCGAGAGGGTCACGTGCCAGCGTCGCCAGAACTCCCGGACCGAACGCGACGTGTAGGGGTGCAGGAAGTTCTCGGGAAAGTGGAAGCCGAAGATGCGACCGAGGCCGATGGCCATGTCGGAGTAGCCGGAGAAGTCGAAGTAGATCTGCAGCGCGTAGCAGACGGCACCGAGCCAGGCGACGCTCGCTCCCAGCTCGCCCGGTGGCAGCGCGAAGATGCCGTCGGCCGGGACCGACAGAGTGTTCGCGACGAGCACCTTCTTGCCCAGGCCGATGGTGAAGCGCCGGATTCCGGCCGCCACGTCCTCGGCGCTCGCTCGCCGCTCGCGGAGCTCCACCGCGATGCTCGCGTAGCGGACGATCGGGCCCGCGATGAGCTGGGGGAAGAGCGAGATGTAGAGCCCCACCCGGGCGAGCGAGCCCGCCGCGGGCGCGTCGCGGCGGTAGACGTCCACCACGTAGGTGAGGGCCTGGAACGTGAAGAACGAGATGCCGATGGGGAGATGGACGGGCGCCAGATCGAGGCGTGCCGCGCCGGCGGGGACCAGCACGGCGTTCCAGCCGTCGGCGAAGAAGTTCGCGTACTTGAAGCAGAAGAGCAGACCGAGGTTCCCGGCCACCGCCGCCGCAAGCACGCGCCGCCGACCGACGGGGCTCTCGCTGCGATCGATGAACCGGCCGAAGACGTGGTTTCCGGCGATCGAGACGAGCAGGACCGCCACGTAGAGCGTCTCGCCCCAGGCGTAGAAGAGCAGGCTCGCGAGCAGCAGCCAGGCGTTGCGCATCCGCACGCTCGCGCCCGCTCGCACGCCCACGAGGTACACGGTGAGCACGACCGGCAGGAATGCGAAGAGGAAGGTCGTCGAGCTGAAGAGCATGGCGTTGCGCTCAGCCGGCCGCCGAACGCGGTCGCAGGACGTCCCGCACGGCTTCGCGACCGTCTCGCACGAGGAGGAAGCACGCGCTCGCCAGGAAGAAGAGAACGGCACCGTCGCGCACGAGCAGGATCCACCGCGGCCAGTGCGGCTTGCCGAGGAAGTCCCAGCTGCCGGCCAGGGAGAGCCCGCCGCAGAGCCACGCGTCGAGGCCGTACACGTAGGCGGTGGTCACGAGCATCGCCGGCAGGGTGAAGCGCCCGCCCGCCACGAGCCACAGGGGAAGCGCCCAGGCCAGGTACTGGAAGGCCCAGAAGTTCGTGAGGCCGTGGAAGACCACGTAGCTGGCGCCGACGTTGCCGGCGATGCCCAGCGGCGAGCGGGCCTCGCGCCGGGCCCAGGCGAGGAAGACGATGGGGACGACGCAGATCCAGCTGTTCGCCAGGTAGATCGCGCGGACCGCCTGCCGGAAGAGGTCGCGCCAGTCCGCCGGAAGCGACTGCGGGTCGGGATAGAAGACCTGGATGCCCCACACGGCGACGCCCGCGGGCGAGCGGATCTGCAGTCCCGGATAGAGGAAGACCGAGTCGATCACCACCCGCGCATCCTGCAGCAGCGCGGGCACGTAGCTCGCGATTCCCACGGCGCCGGTGGCGGCCACGAAGGCGGCCCGGTCGCGCCAGCCGGCGAGGCCGAAGGCCAGCGCCGGGACGGCGAGCACCGCGGGGAACTTGATCCACAGCCCCATCCCGAGCACGACGCCCGCCCACAGCGGCTTCTGCCGGGAGACGAGGATCACCGCGCCGGTCACGAAGAAGGCCAGCGCCGAGTCGGTGTTCCCGTGGTAGGACGAGAAGACGATCGCCAGGGGCAGCAGCCAGTAGGCGGCCAGGAAGGCGAAGCGACGCGGGTCGCCTTCGAGGAGCTTCCAGACCAGCAGCGCGGTGCCGAAGTCCAGGAAGGCGAAGGGCGCGCGCAGGAGCACCGCGAAGGGAATGCCCGTCGTCGCCGCCAGCACGTAGAGGCGCGAGAAGATCTCGCCCATGAGCGGCGGGTGGTTGAAGATGTACTCGCCGCCGTGGTAGTAGCCGATCAGTCCCTTCTGGTTGATCTCCCAGGCATGGCCGGCCCACACGTCGACGTCGAGGGTGCCTCCGGTTCCCAGCACGAACCACGCCCGCGCGGCGGCTCCCAGCGCGAGGGCCGCCCACAGCCACGGGCCGGGCGTGCGAAAGCGCTCGGGGAGGTGGACGGGAAACCAGGAGCCGAGCGGGCCTGCGAGCCGCGCTTCCGGCTTCATCGAGCAGGCCGGGCTAGCGTCGCGGGCGGCCGCGACTCCGGCCGCGCCCCTTGCGGTCGCCGCCGCGGCGCGGGCGGCGGGGCTCTTCCGGGGGCGGGGACGTGCTCTCGCTCTCGATCTCGCTCTCGTCGACGGTCGTCTCCGGCCGGTGCTCCTTCAGATAGGCGGCGCACACCGCGGCGAGGTCGCGACGACCCTCGATGCTGTCGGCCATCTCCTCCACCACCGGGATCAGGCGGTCGATGATGTACGTCTGCTCCGACTTGGGGACCGCCCGCAGCTCGTGCTCCACCTTCACCTGC
The DNA here is from genome assembly GCA_963822965.1 of uncultured delta proteobacterium. Taxonomy (GTDB): domain Bacteria; phylum Myxococcota_A; class UBA9160; order UBA9160; family UBA4427; genus JAJDAN01. Next base: position 40,235 of record CAWGJT010000009.1, on the reverse strand, counting down.
AGGCGCTCGCGCGTGCGCGAGATCAGCTGCTTCTCGGTGGGGAGCTTGCGCTCGAGGATCTTGATCTTGTTGACCTGCTGCATGAAGCGGAAGTTGCCGATGTCGAGGCCCGAGATCAGCGAGATGGCGACGCCGGCCTTGCCGGCCCGACCGGTGCGACCCGTGCGGTGGACGTACACCTCGGGCGAGTCGGGGGTCGAGTAGCTGATGACGTGGGAGAGGTCGCTGATGTCGATGCCGCGAGCGGCGACGTCGGTGGCCACCAGGAAGCGCAGCTTCCCTTCCTTGATGCGCCGCATCGCCTTCTCGCGGGCGGCCTGGGCGAGGTCGCCCGAGATCTGGTCGGCGTCGAAGCCTCGCTTCTGCAGGTAGCCCGTCACGAAGCGGACGTCGGCCTTGGTGTTGCAGAAGATGATCGCGCTCTCGGGATCCTCGTACTCGAGGATCCGCGCGAGCAGCGCCTCCTTCTCCGCGGCGGGGCAGACGTAGTAGAAGTGCTCGATCTGCTGGGGGCCGTGCTGGCTCTCGTCGAGCGCGACGTAGGTCTCGTCGTGCAGGAAGAAGCGCGACAGCGACCGCACCTTCTCGGGAATCGTGGCCGAGAAGAGATGGGAGCTGCGCTTCTTCGGGCAGATAGCCCGCGATCTCCCGCATGTCGGGCCAGAAGCCCAGCGAGAGCATCTCGTCCGCCTCGTCGAGCACCAGCACCCGCACGTCCTGGAGGCTCATGCGGCCGTTGCCCAGGTGGTCGAGGATGCGGCCCGGCGTGCCGACGACACGTGGGTGCCCCCTTCGAGGGCTTCGATCTGCGGCCCGTAGCCGACGCCGCCGTAGACGGGCAGCACCTTCACGCCGCGGTGTGCACCGAGGATGCGAAGCTCGTTCGCGACCTGGTTGGCGAGCTCGCGGGTCGGCAGCATGACGAGGGCCTGGATGGTGCGCTGCTCGACGTCGATGCACTCGACGATGGGGATCCCGAAGGCGCCGGTCTTGCCGCTGCCCGTCTGCGCCTGGATGATCAGATCGCCGCCGTCGCGCATGAGCGGGATCGCCTTCGCCTGGACGGGCGTGGGCGTGGACCAGCCCAGCTCTTGCAGGGCGGTCTGGATGTCTTCGGGAAGCTGCGAGAAAAGTTCAGTCAGTTCGGCCATGTAGGCGCGCGAAGGTAAGCGGCGGCGGGGTCGGGCGCAAACGCGACCGCTCTGGTAGCCTCTGCGCCCGATGGCGCGGATCACCCGGCAGCAGGTCGACCGCATCGCCGCGCTCTCCCAGCTCTCCCTCAGCGAAGACGGCGCCCGGGCGCATGGAGCGGGATCTCGAGCGGATCCTCGACTACGTGGCGGACCTCCAGGCCCTCGACACGGAGGGGGTCGAGCCGACCGCCCACGCCATCGCCCTGCCGACGCCGCTGCGGGAGGACGTGGCCGTGGAGCCCCTGGACGCGGACCTGGTCGATGTCCAACGCCCCGGAATCGGCGGGTACGGCGTTCGTGGTGCCCCGGGTGATCGACGAGGAAGGATCGTGACGGCCGACCCCGCAGCGGCCCTGGCCAGCCTGGCCGAGGCCCGCCGACAGCTCGACGGGGGCGGCGTCTCGTCCGTCGAGCTGGTGGAGGCCGCACTCTCGCGGGCCCAGGCCCGGGCGGCGCTGGGCGCCGTGGTGGGCGTTCGGCCCGGCGCGGCCCTGCGGGAGGCCCGGGCCGCAGACGAACGTCGGCGCGCGGGGGAGCTCCGCTCGCGTCTCGACGGCGTTCCCCTGCTGCTGAAGGACAACCTGGTCCAGCGGGGAGAGCCCACCACCTGCGGCTCGCGCATCCTGGAGGGCTTCGTCTCGCCCGTACGACGCCGCCGTGGTGGAGCGGCTCGGGCGCGCCGGCGCCATCGTGCTCGGCCGCGCCAACATGGACGAGTTCGCCATGGGCTCCTCGACCGAGAGCTCGCTGCTACGGGCCGACCCACAACCCGTGGGACCCGTCCCGGACCTGCGGGGGCTCCTCGGGCGGACCCGCGGCGGCGGTGGCGGCGGGCATCGTGCCCATGGCGCTCGGCAGCGACACGGGCGGCTCGATCCGCCAGCCCGCGGGCTTCTGCGGCGTGACGGGCCTCAAGCCGACCTACGGCCGCGTCTCGCGCTGGGGGCTCGTCGCCTACGCGTCGTCCCTCGACCAGATCGGACCGATCGCGCGATCGGCGCGCGACTGCGCGTGGATCCTGGGCGAGATCGCCGGCCACGACCCGCGCGATTCCACGTCGATCCCCGAGTCCGTGCCGGATTTCGACGCGGCGCTCACGGGAGACGTTTCCGGCCTCCGGATCGGGCTTCCGCGCGAGTGCTTCGTCAGCGAAGGCGTGGACGCGGACGTGCTCGAGCGCGGTGCGGGAAGGCGTTGCCGAGCTCGAAGCCGCCGGCGCGAAGATCGTCGAGGTGTCGCTGCCCCACAGCCGCTATGCGATCGCCACCTACTACCTGATCGCCACCGCCGAGGCGTCGAGCAACCTCGCCCGCTTCGACGGGGTCCGCTACGGCCGGCGGGCCGCGAACGCGCGGGACATGGACGACCTCTACCGCCGCTCGCGCTCCGAGGGGTTCGGCGCCGAGGTGAAGCGCCGCATCCTGCTCGGCACCTACGTGCTGTCGCGCCGGCTACTACGACGCCTACTACCGCAAGGCGCAGCAGGTGCGCACGCTGCTGCGGCAGGACTTCGAGCGGGCCTTCTCCGCCTGCGACGTGCTGGCCCTGCCGACGAGTCCCGAGGTTGCGTTTCCGCTCGGCGAGCGGAGCGACGATCCCCTCCGGATGTATCTGTCGGACGTCTTCACCGTCACCGCGAATCTCGCGGGCGTTCCCGGCGTCTCGCTGCCCTGCGGTGCGGCGTCCGGCATGCCGGTGGGCCTGCAGCTGCTGGGCCGGCCGCTGGACGAGGCGACCCTGCTGCGCGTCGCGGACGCCTTCCAACGGCGCACGGATCACCACCTGCGCCGTCCGCCGGAGCCGTCGTGAGCGCGTCGAAGGCCACGGGCCGCGCCCGCGCTGCGGACGCCTGGTCGGATCGCTACGAGATCGTGATCGGTCTCGAGGTGCACACGCACCTGCGCCACGGCCTCGAAGCTCTTCAGCCCCGCGCCGGTCCGCTACGGCGACGCGCCGAACCACGACGTCCACGTCATCGATCTCGCCCTGCCGGGCGTGCTGCCGGTGCTGAACGCCCGGGCGGTCGAGCTGGCGATCCGCTTCGGCCTCGCCATGCACGGCCGCGTCAACCCGCGCTCGGTCTTCGCGCGCAAGAACTACTTCTATCCGGACCTGCCGAAGGGCTACCAGATCTCGCAGTTCGAGGAGCCCGTCGTCACCGGCGGCCACGTGGACGTCGAGAGCGAGACCGGCGAGATCCGTCGCATCCGCATCACCCGCGCCCACCTCGAGGAGGACGCGGGCAAGTCGATCCACGATCCCGCGCTGGCCGGCTCGCGACGCCTCGCTCGTCGACCTGAACCGGGCCGGGCGTGCCCCTGCTCGAGATCGTGTCGGAGCCGGACCTGCGGTCGGCCGCGGAGGCGAGCGCCTACCTGCGCTCCCTGCGCTCGATCCTGCGGTACATCGGCGTCTCCGACGCCGATCATGGAGAAGGGGCAGTTCCGCTGCGACGCCAACGTCTCGCTGCGACCGCGCGGCAGCGACCCCCTGGGCACGCGCACCGAGATCAAGAACCTCAACTCCTTCGCGAACGTCGAGGCGGCCATCGAGGCCGAGGCCCTGCGCCAGGCCGAGGTGCTCGACGCCGGCGGCCGGGTCGTGCAGGCGACCATGGCCTTCGACCCCGTGCGGGGCGCCACCCGGGTGATGCGCCTCAAGGAGAACTCGGACGACTACCGCTACTTCCCGGATCCGGACCTCATCCCCCTCGTCATCTCCGGGGCGCAGATCGAAGCCGTCCGAGCCGCCATGCCGGAGCTGCCCGAGGAGCGGTGCGCGCGTCTGCAACGGGAGCACGACCTGTCGCAGCACGACGCCCGCATCCTGACGGCCAGCCGGACGCTCGCCGACTTCTACGAGGCGGTGGTGGCGGCCCGGGCCGAGGCCGGCGGCGACAAGCCGAAGACCGTCGCCAACTGGATCCTGCGCGACCTGCTGCGCGCCCTGAAGGAGGCGCGGGCTCGAGGTCGAGGACGCCCGGATCACCCCCGGCGCTCTCGCCGACCTGATCGGCCTCGTCGAGGCGGGCCGGCTCACGGTGAAGAGCGCCCAGGAGCTGGTGCCGGAGCTCGTCGCCAGCGGGGCGGAGACCCCGGGAGCTGATGGCCCGAGCGGGGCCTGGAGGCGGTCTCGGACGAGGGCCTGATCGAGACTGCGGTGGGCCAGGTGGTCGACGCCAACCCGGAGGCCGTCGCGAGCTTCCGGCAGGGCGACCAGAAGTCCATCAACTTCCTGATGGGCCAGGTCATGAAGAAGACCCGGGGCAAGGCGAATCCCGACCCGGGTTCGCGAGCTGCTGCTGCAGAAGCTCGGCTGAGGGACGCGCGATGCGGGCCTGGCTTCGCGTGGGGCTGGTCTTGGTGGCGCTGGTGCTGCTCGTCGCGAGCGCAGCCCTGCTGCTGCGCGTGCGGCTCGAGGCGAGCCCGGCCCTGCGCGACGCGCTGGTCGGAGCCGCGCGCGCCCAGCTCGGTGTGCGATTCGAGCCGGGCGAGATCCGGGTCTGCTTCCGGCCCGGCGGACTGCGCCTGCCGCGGCCGGTGTTGGAGCTGGAGGACGGCGCGCGCCTGGCGCTGGGTGAGACCCGGATCGACGTCGAGCTGGCGTCGCTGCTCGCGGATCGGCCGAAGATCCGCGGCGTCCGGGTGACGGGGGACGCGCGGCTCGAGGGCCCGCCGGCTCCCGCTCGCGATCCGGCGTCGGTCTTCGGGCTCGCGGGCGACCTGGAGCTCGCGCTCTCGGAAGTCGCGGGGTCGCCCGGGTGGTCGCTCCAGGGAGCCCTCCGGCCCGAGACCGGCGGCACGATCGATCTTCTCGGGCAGGTGGACGCGCAGGGGTTCGTCGGCGAGGTCACGATCGAGGGCGTGGAGAGCGCGGCGTTCGCCCCGCTCCTCGAGAGCGGGCGGTCCGGAACGGCTTCGCTCTCCGGCACCTACGACGGCCGCTTCGTGCGGTCCGCCGGCGAGCCGTCGGTTCTGCGGCTGGCCTCCTCGGGCGCTCGCATCCGGATTCCGCCGCTGTCGCTCGAGGGTCCCATCGCGCTGGTCGCCTGGCTGCCGGCGAACGGGGACGGCCAGGAGCCGGGCCGCTTCCAGATCGACGCCTCGCGCGCCCGCGTCGAGTACGCTGACGCGGGGACGCAGGCGTCGGGAAGCGGCGTGAGCATCGGCGGCCGGATCGTGCCCGGCGCCGGGGGTCGCCTGCGCCTCGACGAGGTGGCACTGCGCGTCGAGCGCTTCCGGGGCGAGCTCACCCGGGGCGGCGAGACGGGCCGTCCGGGCCGGACCGACGCCGGGACCCGAACGGAAGGAGACACGCCGGATGAGCGCTGAGGCCCACCGCTGGTTCACCCTGGGCTGGAGCGAGGACGGCGTCGTGCTCCTCGATCAGCGCCGCCTGCCCGACGAGGAGATCTACCTGACCCTCGGCAGCGTCGAGGAGGTGGCGCGCGCCATCGAGGACATGGTGGTGCGGGGCGCACCGGCCATCGGCTGCGCGGCCGCGCTGGGCGTGGCGCTGGCCGCGCGGCGCAGCCCGGCGCGGGACCTGCCCGACCTCGTGCGCGACGTCGAGCAGGCGTGCGCCCGGCTGGCGAAGACGCGGCCGACGGCGGTCAATCTCTTCTGGGCGCTCGATCGCATGTGTCGCCGGCTCGCCGCCGCCGCCAGCGAGGGCGACGCCGGGGCGGTCCGGCAGGCCCTCGTGGACGAGGCCCTGCGCATCGTGGCGGAGGACGTCGCGACGAACCGGGCGATCGGCGACGCCGGGTTCGAGCTGGTGCCCGACCGACCCGACGGCGCCCGGGTTCTCACCCATTGCAACGCGGGCGCCCTGGCGACCGCGGGCCACGGCACCGCCCTGGGCGTCGTGCGCTCGGCGGTGGAGCACGGGCGCGCGGGTGCGCGTGCTGGCGGACGAGACCCGCCCCTTCCTCCAGGGCTCGCGGCTCACCGCCTGGGAGCTCTGCCAGGACGGCATTCCGGTGACCGTCGTCACCGACGGCATGGCGGGCCACCTGATGGCGCACGGCGAGGTGGACCTGGTCATCGTCGGCGCCGATCGGATCGCCGCCAACGGCGACGTCGCCAACAAGATCGGCACCTATCCGCTGGCGGTGCTGGCTCGCGAGCACGGCATTCCCTTCTACGTCGCCGCACCGACCTCCGACCGTCGATCTCGCCACGCCCGACGGCGCCGCGATCCCCATCGAGGAGCGCAGCCCGCGCGAGGTGCTCGAGCTCGCGGGTCGCGGCTGGCGCCGCCCGGCGCCGAGCCCGGCACCCGGCCTTCGACGTCACGCCCGCACGCTTCGTGACCGCCATCGTGACCGAGCAGGGCGTCGCTCGGCCGCCGTACAAGGAGAGCCTGGCGGCGCTCTGCGCGCTCGCGCTGAGGCGCTGGACCCGCGGCTCAAGTGGGGTCGGCCGTCCGGTCGATACGGCCTGGCGAAGGAGTGCCGCCGATGGCCACGACGATTCTCTGCGCCGACGTCGATCGGCAGCTCTTCAAGATCCTCGAAAAAGCCTTCGGCGACCAGGGCTACCGCACCCTTCCCGCGCACGACGGAGAGCACGCCCTCCAGATCGTTCGGGAGGAGCGTCCGGACCTCGTCCTGCTCGACATCACGCTCCCCCGCCGCGACGGATTCGCGGTGCTGGAAGCGGTCCGGAAGCTCGACGGACCCGTCGGGCAGACCCCCGTCCTGCTCACCAGCCCCAGTCGCGTCACCCCCCAGTACCAGGAGCGGGCCAAGAAGCTCGGCGCCCAGGCGCTGCTCGCGAAGCCCGTGGCCCTCGACGACCTGCGGGCCCTGGTGAAGAAGCACGTGAAGGCCGCGCCGCCCCGGGCCCGCAACCGCAAGCGGGGCGAAGGGCCCCAGGTCGAGGGAGACCTCGCCGAGGTCGAGTTCCCGCACCTGCTCCACCATCTCCACGGCCTGCGCGCCACGGGCGTGCTGATGATCTCCAGCGGCAAGAAGAAGAAGGCCATCCAGCTTCGGGACGGCTATCCCGTGGCGGTCAAGTCGAACCTCGTCCACGAGTGTCTGGGGAACTACCTCGTGCGGAGCGGCAAGCTCTCCAACGAGGCGATGCTCGAGTCGCTCTCGCGCATGGAGAAGGGCGAGGGTCTGCAGGGACAGATTCTCGTCGCCATGGACGTGATCAGCGAGGACGAGATCACGGCGGCCCTGCAGGACCAGGCCGAGAGCAAGCTGTTCGAGATCTTCGAGTGGAAGCGGGGCTCGTTCCGGCTGGAGATCGGAAGCCGTCTCAAGCGCGGGAACACGCTGGCGCTCGCCACGAGCCCGGCCAACATCATCCTGAGCGGCGTACGGCGCGGCACGTCGATCGACTGCATCCAGGCCTTCTTCGCGCGCAACGGTCACCGTCCGGTGCGGCGCGCCGACAGTCCGTTCTACCGCTTCCAGGAGGTGGACCTGAGCCCCGCCGAGCAGGCCCTGATCGAGGGTCTCGACGGCTCCCACACCCTGGGCCAGCTGACCGGGAACGACGAGGCGATGCAACGGACCTTCTACGGCCTGGCGGCCGCGAAGCTGCTCGAGCTCGAGGGGGAGGCGTCCTCGGCCTCGGCCCCGGCTCCGGCCCGGGCCCGGAAGTCCGGAGCGACCGGCGCGCCATCGTCCCGGGCTGCGACCGGCGGCGCCGCCGAGGAGGAGCGCCGGGTGCGCGCCGACCTCGCCTCCATGGCCGAGCGGCTGCGGGGTCGCAGCTACTTCGAGATGCTCGGGGTCTCCGAGGAAGCCTCGGACGGCACCATCGACGCCGCCTACGACGAGCTCGCGAGGAAGGCCCATCCCGACCGCTACAACAACGCCAGCGAGGCGGTGCGCCAGCTCGCCGACGAAGTCTTCCAGCTCCTGACGCGGGCGCACGACACCCTGCGCGATCCCAAGCGTCGCAAGGAGTACCTGGCCGGTCGCAAGAAGGGCCAGAAGATCGTCGCCAAGACGGCCCAGAGCGAGCGGGCCGTCCAGGCCGAGGTCGAGTTCCAGCACGGCGAATCGCTGCTGCGCCAGCGGGACTACGAGCGCGCCCTCGGGCACTTCTCGAGGGCCAAGGAGGCCTCGCCCCGGGACGGCGAGTACCTGGCCCACTACGCCTGGAGCCTCTATCTCTGCAACCCCGACAACGCCACCGTCGTCCAGGAGGCGCTCGCCCACATGCGGCGGGCGGTGAAGCTGGCGCGAGATCAGGAGAAGCCCTACCTCTTCCTCGGTCGCCTCTGCAAGGTCGTCGGAGACACGGCCCAGGCGGAGCACATGTTCACGCGGGCGGTGCAGATCCGACCCGACTGCGTCGAGGCGATGCGCGAGCTGCGGCTGATCAACATGCGCAAGGACAAGGGATTCGGCCTGATCGGGAAGCTCCTGCGGCGTTGACGCGGGGCGCCTGCCTCCCGGATCGGCCTTGCCGGCGACGTCGACGCCCACGCGGACCCGGTCGAGCCACGGCCGATCGACGCGCGAGGACGAGAGAACGAGAGGGGCCTGCGGTGGCCGAGGCGGTGACGGGCGAGAAGATCTGGCTCGACGGCGAGCTGGTCGATTGGGCCGACGCGAACGTCCATCTGCTCACCCACACCCTGCACTACGGGCTCGGCGTCTTCGAGGGCATCCGCTGCTACGAGACCGCCGACGGCCGCTCGGCGATCTTCCAGCTCGGCCCCCACGTGCAGCGCCTCTTCGACTCGGCGCACATCAACCTGCTCCGGATTCCCTTCTCCCAGGAGGCCGCTCCGCGACGCCATCGTCGCGATCCTGCCCGCCAACCACCTGCGCGCCGGCTACGTGCGCCCGCTCGTGTTCATCGGGGCTGGCGCGATGGGACTCAACCCCGGGAACAACCCGATCCGGGTCGCCGTGATGGCCTGGTCCTGGGGCGCGCTACCTGGGCGAGGAGGGCGTGCAGCGGGGCATTCGCGCCAAGGTGTCGACCTTCGCGCGTCACCACGTCAACGCCAAGATGACCAAGGGCAAGACCTGCGGTGACTACGTGAACTCCATCCTCGCCAAGCGCGAGGCGCTGCTCGACGGCTACGACGAGGCCATCATGCTCGACACCCAGGGGCTCGTCTCCGAGGCCACTGGCGAGAACCTCTTCGTCGTCCGGGGCGGTCGCGTCTTCACGCCCCCGCTGCCGACGGTGCTCGACGGCATCACGCGAAACGCGGTGATCCGGATCGCCCGCGACAAGGGCATCGAGGTCGTCGAGACCCCGCTCACCCGCGACGACCTCTACATCGCCGACGAGCTGTTCCTGACGGGCACCGCGGCGGAGGTCACGCCCGTGCGCGAGGTGGACCACCGCACGGTGGGACGCGGCTCGCGGGGGCCCATCACCGAGGCGCTGCAGTCGGCGTTCTTCGACGTCGTGTCCGGCCGGGCGCCGAAGTATCGAGGACTGGTTGACGTATCTTTGATCGCGCGGGCCGGATTCGCATGATCGCGCGGGCCGGATTCGGGCTTTGGATCGCGCGGGCCGGATTCGGGCTTTGGACCGCGCGGGCCAGATTCGCATGATCGCGCGGGCCGGGTTCGGGTACGGGGTGCTTGCGCAGGTGGCGGTATGAGCTCGGCCAAGGCGAAGTTCGACATCGGGCAGCTGGTGCATCACCTGCGCTTCGACTATCGCGGCGTGATCGTCGACGTCGACGCGAGCTACCAGGGGACCGAGGAGTGGTACCACGAGGTGGCGCGCTCGCGACCGCCTCGGGATCGTCCCTGGTACCACGTGCTGGTCCACGAGGCCGAGCACACCACCTACGTGGCCGAGCGCCATCTCGAGCTCGATCCGAGCCCGGAGCCCATCGAGCACCCCCTGCTGGGCCAGTACTTCGACGCCTTCCGCGAAGGTCGCTACTGCCGGAGCCGGCGCCTCAACTGACCCGGTCCGGGGTCGGGCACCGCAGGAAGATTGCTGCGTTGACACCGTGATACAACGTGTCACGATGTGTCACATGAATGACTCCGACTCCGACCGACCCGAACACGGACCCGCGAAGCCTGAGCCCCCGAGGGGGAGGGAGGCCGGGTCCGACAACGAGCACCAGCGCGATTCCCAGGCTCATGGCCCCGGCGGCTGCGCCGGGCGGCGCGGCGATCGGCCGCCGGAGGACGAAGCCGGCAGGGAGTCGAGCCGCGAGGAGCGGCATCGCGCCCGCGGGCGCAGGAGGGCAGAACGCATGGAAGAACGCCGCCATCGACACGCGCGCAGGCACGGCCGCAAGGAGCGCGTGCTCCACACCCGCATCTCGGAGCAGCTCTCCGAGGACATCCGCCGCCTGGCCGAGGACCTGCGGGTCCCCACCTCGAACCTGGTCCGCAACGTGCTGGAGGAGGTCTTCACCGTGGTGGAGAGCGTCTCGGACGACGTGGGCGACCTGTTCGAGGACGTGCTCGAAGAGGCGGAGGCGACGCGCAGCCGCATCCGCCGCCGCCGGGACTCCCGTCGCCCGGATCGCGAACCCCGCAGCTACCGCGACGAGCGGTCCCGCAGCTGGGCGGACGTCGCCGACGCGGAGATCCGCAAGGACGAGCAGGCCGAACGGGGCCCGGAGCCCCCTCGCGAACGTCCCGTGTTCCCCGACGTGATCGGCTGGCAGCCGCTGGTCCTCAACCAGCGTCAGGATTGCGGGGACTGCGGCCGCTCCATCCCCCCGGGCTCCCGGGCCTTCGTCGGGATGACCGAGAAGGGGCTGTCCCGGAACACCCTGTGCCGGGACTGCCTGCAGCAGCGATAGCGATGGGGACTGCATCCAGGCGGCTTCAACCGGGGCGGGCGAACGACCGATGTATCGCTCATGGAAAACATCCTCCCGATCTTTCGCGAGTACGGTCGTCTGGAGAGGCTGCGAGAGGACGGGGGACTCTCGGTCGAGCAGCTCGAGCGCTGGACCCATCTGAAGCGCGTCCTGTCCCAGCACTTCCACCCCGACCTGCGTCGCGAGCACGTCGACAAGCAGGCCTCGCTGCGCGTGCCTTCGCAGCTGCGGGTGAGCTTCGAATCCTACGGCAAGCTCCAGCAGAGCCTGATGACCAACATCTCGCGAGGCGGGGTCTTCGTCGCCACCGAGTATCCGCTTCCCATCGGCACGCCGTTCAAGCTGCGAATCCACGTGCAGGAGACGGGGGAGACCCACGAGCTGACGGGCGAGGTCTCGAGCGTCAACGCCGGCGCCGACATGCGGAGCGATCGGCAGGGCATGGGCATCCGCTTCAGCAATCTGAGCGAAGCCCAGCAGGAGCTCGTCGATCGGCTCTACGGCCGTGCGCTCGACGAAGCGATGCGCAAGATCGAGGCCTGACGGCGGCTCAGCGCGCCGCCGGCGACGACGCGGTGCGGTCCCGCGCGAAGCGTGCGAAGAAGCGCCACGCCTCCTCCGCCGCGTCGATCACCTTCGTATCCGGGCCCACCACGCGCTCGGGAAGCACGGCGTCGCCTCCGGGCCAGCCGTGCCCCGCCCCGGTGAGTCGCCACAGCTCGACGTCCGCACCGCTCGTACAGGGCGCGAAGCGCAGGTGCTTCGCGGTGAATCCCGTCGCCTCTTCCCGACGCTCTTCGAGCACCACGGGATCCTCGGGACAGCCGTTTCGGGCGATCCAGCGCGCGAGCTCCGTCTCGACGGCCTTGTGCAGGACGCGTTGGCGGGTGAGCGGGAAGGGCGGCCCGAGGCCGCCCGCATAGAGGGCCCGCGGATCGTCGACGCTGTGGACGTGCAGGACGGGGACGGGCTGGCTCGGGTCGAACACCTCGAGGTTCATGACCCCGCCCACGGCTGCGACGGCCGCCAGCAGCTCGGGCGCCTCGGCGGCCAGGCGGTAGGCCATCATGGCCCCGTTCGAGTGCCCCGTCGCGTACACCCGGGAGGCATCGATCGGCACGAGCCGCGAGACCTCCGCCACCAGGGCCCGCGCGAAGGCGACGTCGTCCACGCCCTCGCGCATGGCGAAGCCACAGCAGGCGCCGGCGTTCCAGGTGAGGAGCCGCCTTCCCAGGCGCCCGCTGCCGTCGGGGTAGACCACCGCGAAGCGTTCGCGGTCTGCCACCGGGTCGAGCCCCGCGTAGCGCTCGAAGACCGAGGCGCGACCGCCGCCCCCGTGGAACGCGAGCACCAGCGGCAGGGGACGGCCGACGCGGGGCTCGGGAGGCAGGTGCAGGAGATAGCTGCGCTCCGCTCCGCCGACGCGCACCCGCAGATCGTGGGTGCCCGGCCCGAGCTCGTCGGCCGCCGACGCCGACGCCGCCGGCGCCCAGACGGCGAGCGCGCAAGCGAGCGCGATCCCGGTGCGGTGGCGGATGCTACGTTGCACGAGTCCCATTCACAGATCTCCCGGGAGATCCAACACGGAAGCGATGCGGGAGTCTCGCATCCACAAGCCGGCACGCATACAGGCCCCGGTTCGGGCCCGCAGATGAGCTGCGGAACGCGGTGCGCCGCGCCGTGAGCCCCCGGATCGCGCGGCACGCCCGCCTCGCGCTGCCGTTGCTGGCGCTCCTCGCCGTGGCCGGGCTCGTCGCGGCTGCCGAGGCCCTGCTGGCCTGGCGCGATCCCGGCCTCACGTCTCGCGACCCCGCGAGCGGCGACGACGGCCTGCAGTTCTACCGCTTCCATCCGCAGGTGGGGCTCTTCCACAAGCCGAGATTCTCCGGGACCTATCGCGGCATCCGCTACGAGACGAACTCCCGCGGCCTGCGCGGGCCCGAGGTGCCCCTCGAGCGAACGCCGGGCCGGAGCCGGGTCGCGGTGCTGGGGGACAGCCTCGTCTGGGGCTTCGGCGTGCCCCAGGGCGAGACCCTGTGCGACGCGCTGGCCGCCTTGCGACCCGGGCTCGAGGTGCTGAACTTCGGCGTCGCCGGCTTCGGGACGGCGCAGGAGCTGATGCTGCTCGACGCGGAGGTGCTGGCCTATCACCCGGATCGCGTCCTGCTCGTCTTCACCCTCGCCAACGACGTGGAGGACAGCTACTTCCCCGACAGCGCCGCCGCCTATCCGGCGAACCTCTTCCATCTGGATCGCGAGAGCGGCGCGCTTCGCCTCGATCGCTTCCAGCTCTCGCCCTGGCAACGCCTGGGCCTCTGGCTGCGGCACAACAGCTACCTGGTGGCGGCGTTCGCCCAGGCGCGCTCGGGTGAGGCGCGCTCGGGCGAGGCCAGCCGGAACGGCATCCTGGCGGACAACCGCCGGCGTCTCGCCGCGCAGGACGTCGACTTTTCGAGGTATGCAGCCCTGGACTTCCTCCAGCCGGGGGACGCCCGCCCGGCCTACTTCGCGCGCCGGGGCGGCCTGCTGGTCCCGACGCCCCGCAGCCACTACAAGGTGCGACTCGTCGAGCAGATCCTGCGCGAGGCGAATCGGCATGCGCGGGCCGCCGGCGCCGGATTCGCGGTGGTGCTGGCGCCCTTCCGCGCCCAGCTCGGCGACGCCCCCGCGCTGCGGGACAATCCGCTGACCCGCGAGCTCGTCCGCTTCCTCGAAGCCGAGCGCATCCCCCATCTCGACCTGCTGCCGCCGCTCCTCGACGCGAAGGATCGCCTCGGCCCGCTCTTCCTCGACGCCATGCACCTCTCGCCGGCGGGCAATCGCCTGGCGGCGGAGCGGATCGCCGATGCGCTACTGCCCGCGGGCCCGCAGGCGGCCGTCCCGGAAGCGCCGTAGGGTCAGCCGTCTTCGCCGTCTTCGGGCGGCGCCCAGCGCGACGTGACCTTCCAGGCGATGGTGCCGAGTGCGAGGAGCGCCACCAACAGGACCCCGGCCGTCACCGGCCAGGTCGGGAGGCTGGCCGCCAGCCCGCTGGGCGGCGGGGTCGTGACGGCTCGGACGCCGCCGGCCGTCAGGGTCACGGCTCCCGTGCCGGTGCTGCCGGTGACCGTGATCCGCGCCCGGGCCTCGATGGGCGGGTCATAGGGCAGGTGGTCGGGGGCCGCGATCTCGACGGCGATCTCGTGGGGCCCGTTCGCCAGGTTGCGCAGCACCAGCCCCGTCCCGGTCGGGACCATGCCGATCATCGTGCCGTCGGCCGAGACGTGGAGGTGTCCGCCGAGGGTTCCCGGTGCTGGCGCGTCCTGCGATCCCATCGCGATCAGGGTGACGCCCCGCAAGTGGATCGCGAGCGGCACGTCGGGGCCTTGCACGCGCGCACCGTCTGCGGGCTCGTCGATGCGAACGCCGGCATCGATGCCGCCCCAGGGGACGGACGTCGCCGGGGCGGGTGCCGGAGCCGCCTCTCCCACCCCGAACTGGAACTCGCCCGACGTGCGAGCACCGTCGTCCCCGGTGACCGCCCTCCACTGAACGGTGTACACGCCTTCCGGCAGATCGGCCGGGAGCGACACGGAGACGAGCTTTTCGTCCGCACCGTCTCGTGCGCTGTCGTTCCGGTCGACGGCCGTGCCCGTCGCGTCGAGCACGGACAGCCCGCTGACGGCTCCGTCGACGGACTCGGAGAACCACACCCGTACCCGGGTGGGTGCGGTCTCGACGGTGCTGCCCGCCGCGGGCTCCGAACGATCGAGGTGCGCATGCGCGTCCGCCACCCGGGCGGCCCCGGAGACGGCGAGCGCCAGAAGGACGGCGGCGACGCGGCGGACGAGCGGGGTGCGCATCAGCTGCAGGAAGCGGGGAGGGGGACGCTCACGGCGACGGAATGTAGCCCGGACGCCGCCGAAGCACCCCGCTGCGGCGGGCCGATCGCAGCGCCTCTTCGCGACCTTCTCGCCGCGGCTGGCGATCCGGAGCGCTCGACCCCTACGATCCCCCGGCGGAGGGCCCTCATGGCGCGCAGCATCCACGATCTCGGAACCCCCGCCCTGCTGGTCGACGCGGCCGCCCTCGACGCGAACCTCGCGACGTTCAGCGCCGCGCTGCCGGGCGCGCGCCTGCGGCCGCACGTGAAGGCCCACAAGTGCACGGCGCTGGCGAAGCGGCAGGCCGAGCGGGGCCACCGGGCCTTCACGTGCGCCACGGTGCGCGAGATGGTCGGGATGGCGCGGGCCGGGCTCGGGGACGACCTGCTGCTGGCGAACGAGGTGGTCGATCCCGAGCGCCTCCAGCGCCTCGCCGCTCTCGACGCGCGGGTCACCGTCGCGGTCGATTCCGAGGAGACGATCCGGGCGGCGGCGCGCGCGGGCGTGCGCGAGGTGCTGGTCGACGTCAACGTCGGTCTTCCCGCGCTGCGGCTGTGCGGTCGAACGCGCGGGGCCGCTGGCCGATCTCGCGCGGCGAGGAAGGCCTCGGCGTGCGCGGCGTGATGGGCTACGAGGGGCACGTGGTCGGCAACCCGGACCGCGCGGCCCGGCAGGCCGGCTGCGAGGAGAGCATGTCGCTGCTGCTGCGCGCCCACGCGCAGGTGGGTGGAGACGTCGTCTCGGCCGGCGGCACCGGCACGTACGACTGCAACCGCTGGGCGACGGAGATCCAGGCCGGCTCCTACGCGCTGATGGACACCGCCTACGCGAAGCTCGAGCTGCCGCTCCAGCAGGCGCTCTTCCTGTGGTGCACGGTCATCTCGGTCTCCGAGCGCTACGCGGTGGCCGACGGCGGGCTCAAGTCCCTGGGCATGGACCACGGCAATCCCGACCGCTGGAGGGCGGCAAGCTGTGGTTCTGCTCCGACGAGCACGTCACGTTCGCGCCCGACGAGGGCACGCGGTCGCCGTGGGCGACCGCGTGCGCCTGGTTCCCGGCCACGTCGACCCGACCATCGCCTACCACGAGCAGCTGCACGTCTTCTCGGGCGAGACGGTGCTCGAGAGCTGGCCGGTGGACCTGCGCGGCTGGTAGCCGCGGGCTCTCGCCCCGGGGCACGACGTCGTCTCGCAGGAAGTGGAGACCCGGAGGCGGTCGCTCGCCCGTGGATCGCACGTGCATGCGCGCCACGGAGAAGTCGAGGGCAGCGCCCGGGCGCACGCCGTCCAGGGGTCGCGCCGTCGACATGCACTGGATCTTGTCCACGGGCTTGCCGGGCACGAACGTGTACGCGAGGTGGTACTCGCCGCCGGCGGGGATCGTTCGCTTCTGGTCGAGGTGGACGTGCAGGGGATCTCGCAGGATGTGCTCCAGCTCGACCTCGTTGTCTCCCTCGACCCGCAGCGACAGCTCCACCTCGAGCCACTGACCCGCCATCAGCTCGACGTTCTGACCCCCGTGGAGGAGCCGCGTCTCGTCCTGGTCCAGCGGAACCCGGCGGTCGGCCATCAGCTCGATGGACGCGCTGGCTTCGGGAGGCGGTCCGCTGGTCAGGCTCCACCGCGCGGCGGCCGCCAGGATTCCGCCGCGGTCGGGCGCCCACGGGATCGGAATGCGCCGCGCCCCGAAGGCGCCGTCGGGCACCCGGAAGCCCTCGCAGGAGCGGAAGTGGCGGCGGCACAGGAGCAGCCGGCCCTGGGGATCGATGGCGCCTACCGCGTCGCGGCGGGTGTTGCCGAAGAAGACGTAGCGAGGATGGGAGGGCGCGCGGAAGACGCTGCGTCCCAGCAGCCCCGCGCGCCGTCCGGTCTCGCCCAGGGACAGGTAGTCGAGCACCGACAGCGGCAGGTCGGAGAGGGCGAAGGGCGTGCTCACGAGGCCGGGGTCGATGCCGGGCCCCGCCGCCACCAGCAGGCCCCACCCCTGGCTCACGACTGGGAGAGGGGGTCGCCCGCGCCTCGCAGTCCCCGCGACTCGTCGCTGGTGACGAGCACCAGGGTGTCCTCGAGCACCCCCATGGCTTCGAGCGCGTCCAGGAAGCGCGCCACCTCGAGGTCCGCGTAGGCGACGGCCCGCTCGAAGTCGTCGTCCGTGCTCGGGCTCGAAGTCCGGAGGCACCAGGTACGGATGGTGGGTGCCCACCGTGAGCATCGTCGCAGGAACCAGGGCCCGCCCGCGCGCCGCAGCTCCGACACCAGCTCGACGCCGCGCTCCAGCAGGGTTCCGTCGTCCACGCCCCAGGCGCTGCGGGCGCTGGCGCTTCTCGAAGCTTCCCGCGCCGAAGACCTGCTCGAAGCCGATTCGCGGCATGAACTGGTCCTTCAGCATGAAGGCCAGCGGGGCCGCCTGCAGGTAGGCGGTGTGGTAGCCCGCGTCCCGCAGCAGGCCGGGCAGGCAGGTGTCGATGCCGCGGGCGGCGTGGACGGACATCTTCGGCGTGCCCGGCAGCAGCTTGGGAGGTCGCCGCACAGGGCCGCGTAGAGGCCGCGGTTGGTGTTCACCTGGTGGACGACGAAGGTCGAGAACGCCAGGTGCCGGCGCGCGAAGGCGTCGAGCCGGGGCATGGAGGACGGTGCGACCTCGCGGCCGTGGGCGGCGGCCAGCGAGGGCAGGTAGGCGCCGGACATGGACTCGATGAGGAGCGAGCAGCACGTTGGGGGCGGCGGGCCGCGTGCCGAGGGTCGGCGCACCGTCGAGATTCGCGGCGAGGGCCGCGGTGACGGTCTCGAGATCGGGAGTCTGCGGCGGCGCCGGCGCGACCTCGGCGGCGTCGACGACGTTCTGCAGCAGCGCGTGGGTCTGGCGCCAGTCGGCGAGGTCGGGTCGCCAGGCGAGCCGGGTGTGGAGCCCGAGCAGCAGCGGCTCCCGCCGCCAGCGCCCAGCAGCACGGTTCGCGGCCTGGCCTTCGCTCGGCGTCCCAGCCAGGCGAACACCAGCGCGCCGCCGAGCATCCAGGGCGCGATCCCCCCCGAGAGCGCACCCAGACCCGAGCCCGCGACGAAGGTGGGATCGGCGAGATACGAGGCGTCCCGGAACGAGGGCAGGGCGTCGAGGGCGCGGATCGACTCGTAGCTCACGAGGTTCGCGGCGATCCACGCGGTGACGGCGGCGAGGCCCAGCCAGGACCCGGCGCGCAGGCACACGAGCACCACGGCGAGCACGACGCCCGAGACCCCGAGATCCGCGAGCCAGCCGGCGGCGTCGGCCGGGCCGATCGCGGCACCGGCATCCAGCAGCAGCCGCAGGCGCAGGAGCACGGGCGGCAGCAGCACCGCCAGGGACACGAGCAGAACGCGCTCGCCGCCGTCGCCCTCGGCGTCGCTGCCCGAGGCTCGGGTTACCGGCTCACGAGACCGTCCCCCAGATCCGCGACGCGGAGACGAGGGTGCCCGCGCCGAGGCTCGCGAGGAGCAGCGCATACAGCAGCCGGAACGGCAGCAGCGCGCCGCCGCGGCCAGCGCTGCCCGGCGGGTGGGCGCGCTTCACGTGCGAGTGGACGTGGAAGCCGGCCAGCACGAAGAACACGTAGGACGGATAGAGGAAGCGGCTGTAGATCGGATCATTGTTGCCCAGCGTCCAGACGACGACCAGGACCACCACGTAGCCGACGGACAGGGCCGGCAGCAGCCACCAGAGCACGCCCGGCCGCCCGCCCGTCGGGGCGGGCGTGCGAAGCGCCGTCGCCCCGCACCAGCCGGCGAGCCCGATCGCCGTCGCCGCCAGGGAGAGGCCCAGCGGGTCGAACGTGCCCCCCGAGCCCACCGCCGCGTGGGAGGCGTCCGTTCCCGGTGCGAGCCAGTCGAGCAGGACGGTCTGCCCGGTGAGGAGCAGGTTGCCGGTGAGCGACGTCTTGTCGCTGAAGCCGCGCGGTGCGAATCGCTCCATGCCCGTGAGGTATCCCGTCGTGAGCCGCGCGTGCAGCATCCACAGGGCGACCGGGAGAACGGCGATTCCGACGACGCCGGCCGCCCGGCCCACGCGGCGGGCGAGCGGGGCCCGCCCGCCGTCGGCCGGTTGCAGCACCATGGCCGCGCCGAAGGCGGGCAGCAGCCACACGAGCGCGAAGTACCGCGTGAGGCAGCAGGCGGCCAGGGTGGCGCACAGCAGAGCCCGGTCCGCGAGGCGATCGAGATCGATGCAGCGCAGCGCGCAGAGCAGCGCGCACAGCGCCAGGGGGATCAGCAGGGCCTCCGAGACGAGCTGGTGCAGGTTGAAGGCGTGGAAGCTCCCCGCCGCGTACAGGGCGATGCCCCACGCCGGGTGGACGCCGGGCGCCACCCGGCGGGTCACCGGGACCAGGAGCGCGAGGGTGGCGAGCAGCAGCAGCGGGTTCACCGCTCCTAGGGGCATGCCCAGCGCGGTCGCGCACCAGAGCAGGGTCGGATATCCGGGTGGCCAGGCGCGGTTCAGCTCGGCCAGCGCGGTGGCGTAGCTCGGCGTCTCCGCGAAGTGTCGGTTGGCCAGGGACTGCGGGGAGAGCGGCTCGGCCTGCAGCTGCAGGGCCAGCAGCATCAGCAGGCAGGCCGTCGCCGCCGCGGCGGGCGCGACGATGTGCTCCTTCATGGAGGGTCCGTCGCCATGGAGGGCTCATCGGCCCGGCGGCGTCCGTCGACGAGTGCCCGTCCCGCAGCCGCTCGTCACAGGTAGCCCAGTGCCTTCAGCCGCTCTCGCTCCTCGTCGCTGAGCTCGACGTGCGTCCCGTCCGCGCCGTTGTCCTGGGCGCCCCAGGCCTCCACCAGCTGCTTCAGGGCCAGCACCTCGTCGGGCCGCTCGTCGCTCAGGTCTCGCTGCTCGCGGGGGTCGGCGGCGAGATCGAAGAGGAGGGTCTTTCCGGTCTCGAGATCGAGAATGAGCTTCTGGTCGCCGACCACGACGCCCCGCAGGTCGCGCAGCCGCTGGGTCTCGAAGAAGATCGGGCGGGCGGGGTCCGCCCCGTCGGCCAGCAGGCTCACGCCGCGCACGCCCGGCGGCGGCTCCAGGCCGAGCCACGCCACGAGCGTGGGAAGCACGTCGATCAGGGCGACCGGGCGATCGACCACCGCCGCGGCGCGGCCCGGCAGCTTCACCAGCAGCGGCACGTTCATCAGCTCGTCGTAGAGGGTCTTGGCGTGGTCCAGGGCGCCGTGGTCGAGGAACTCCTCACCGTGGTCGCCCGACACGATCACGACGGCGTCGTCGTAGAGCCCGCGCTCGCGCAGGGCGTCCAGCAGGCGCCCGATGGACGCGTCGGTGAGGCCGATCTCCGAGTCGTAGAGCCGCTCCAGCTCCCGCAGGTCGCCCTCGTCGAGGCTCTCGGGGTTGCCCGCGAAGCGCCCCGGCTGCACCCCCGAGTGGACCCTGCCCCGGTAGGACGGGTCGCGCCCGCCGAACGCGAAGTCCGGATGCTCGATGTAGCCGAAGTGGGGGTCGAAGTAGTGCACGAAGAGGAAGAAGGGCGCGTCGGAGTCCGCCGCCCCGTCGAGCCAGGAGATCGCCAGGTCGGTGACCGCGGGCGAGGTCGTCGCCATGTGGCCCTTGATGTTGCTCTCGTCGAAGACGCCGAAGCCCCGGCCGAAGCCCCACTTCTGGGAGACGAAGGAGTGGCTCACGAACGCGCCGGTCCGGTAGCCCGCCTGCTGCAGCAGCTCGGGCAGCAGCACCACGTCCTCGGGCACGGGCGACTGAACGTTGCGGATGCCGAGGCTGCCGGGGTAGTGCGAGGTCATGAGCGCGGCCACGGACGGGGTGGTCCAGGGCGCCTGGCTGAACGCATGCGTGTAGCGGATGGCGTCCCGCGCCAGGGCGTCCAGGTGGGGCGTCGTGTCGCGGGGATAGCCGTAGCAGCCGAGATGGTCGGCGCGCAGGGTATCCACGACCACCAGCAGGATGTTCGGGCGCGGACCGGCCGCCCGACCCGAGCAGGCGAGCACCGCGCACGCGAGCCCGGCCACGAGCGCGGCGAGACCGGGGAGCGATCCGGAGACGCGGAAGCGGGGCCATCGATCGTCTGCCCTCTGCACGCGCCGCAGGCTAGCTCGCTTCGCGCGCAGGGTCCTCGCCCGTCGCCGGATGCCTGGTTGGGATAGCATCGGCGCGTGACCCGGTGCCGTCCCCGCGTGCGTCTGCTCCTCGTGGCCTCCTGCATCGGGGTGGTCGCGTCCTGCTCCGAGACCGGGCCCGAGTCGGCCACCCCGACGGAGACGTCGGGCACGCCCCCGGTCGCGCTCGCAGCGGGCGAGATCTGGCAGACCGTGGAGCGCTTCGTGCCGGCGCGCACCGCCACCCGGCTGCCGCCCACGGCGACCGTCGGCAGCGAGAGCCGGCCCGTGCTGCGCGGCGCTCCGGCCGTCACCTTGAACTACGCGCCGGAGTACCGGGTTCCCGAGGACGGCGTCGTGCGCATGAACCCGCCGCTGCCCGAGAGCGTGCAGGGCGATTCGGTCTTTCTCTCCATCCGGGTGAAGCCCGGAGACCGCTGGATCGCCCTGCCCGGGCGCCGCGTCCCGTCGCGGCTCGAGAACGGCAAGCTGCGGGTGGAGGTTCGCTTCGAGCTGCCCGAGGCCGCCGGCCGTCGCGCGGGCGTCTGGGTGCAGGCGTTGGCGCCGCTCGCGCGCGAAGAGACCCGTGAGGAGAGCGCCGCCTTCACGGTGCCCCCGCGCGCGCGTCTCGACTTCGCGGTGGCGGTGCTCGAGCCCGCCTGGGCGTCCGGCCCCGTCGACTTCGCCCTCGACGCCTGTTCGACGTACCGGGCGCCGGAGGCCGACGGCGCCTGCGAGCCCCTCTTCCGCTCGCGCGTCGACCCGTCCGAGCCGGCCGGGCGCGGCTTCCTCGAGCGGTCCCTGGGCCTGCAGGAGCGCGCCGGCCGGAAGATCCGGCTGCGCTTCTCCGCCGCGCCGGCGGGCGGCGCCGACGCGCGCAGCCTTCCGGTCTTCGCCGATCCCGTGCTGCTCGCGCCCGGGCCGCGCGGGAAGGACGAGCGCAGCCTCGTGCTCGTCTCCATCGACACGCTGCGCGCGGATCACCTGGGCAGCTACGGGTACGCGCGGGACACCACGCCCTTCGTCGACGCGCTCGCGGCCGAAGGGGTGCTCTTCGAGCACTACGTGGCCGCCGCCTCGAGCACGCGTCCCTCGCACATGACGATGTTCACGTCGCTGCAGCCGTCGGTGCACGGCGCCACGGAGAACACCGGCGTGCGCACGTTGCCGGTCTCGGCCACGACCCTGGCCGAGCTGCTGCGCGGCGCTGGATTCGCGACCGCCGCGGTCACCGAGGACGGGGCCATCGACCGCTCCCGGGGCTTCGGCCGCGGCTTCGGCTTCTACGTCGAGAACCGGGACGCCGACCAGCGCCGACCTGCGCACCGGACACGTCGAGAAGACCTTCGCGACCGGCCTCGACTGGCTGGCGTCCCATCGGGATCGACGCTTCTTCCTCTTCCTGCACACCTACCAGGTCCACAACCCGTTCACGCCGCCCGCCGCCTACGACCGCTTCTTCACCGGCGATCCCGGTCCCCTGGCTCCGCCGCCCGGAGCTGCGCTCGGACTGGGACCCGCGGCTCTACGACCGCGAGATCCGCTACACGGACGACCAGGTGCGGGCGCTCGTGGACTCGGCTGAAGGACCTCGGCGTGCTCGAGAACGCCTACCTCGTGGTGACCTCCGACCACGGCGAGGCCTTTCTCGAGCACGGCTTCGTGGCGCACGGCGCGAACGTCCACCGCGAGGTCGTCGACGTTCCCCTCGTCGTGGTCGGGCCGGACGTGCCCGCCGGTCGCCGTCTCGCCAACCCGGTGCCGATGGTGGACCTGATGCCGACGCTGCTCGGCCTGCTGGGGGTGGCGCCGACGGGCGCGGAGATGGGGCGCAGCCAGGCGGCGCTCGTCCGGGGCGAGCCGGAGCCGCCTCCCGAGCCCCGGCCGATCTACAGCGAAGCCTGGGCGGAGCGCGCCTATCGCGCCCACGGCTTCGATCTCGTTCCGCAACCCACCCTGGCCCTGCAGCTGGGAGACCGCAAGCTCGTGCGGGCGAGGACCGGCAAGGGCGGCGACGACGCCTTCCGCTACGAGCTCTACGACCTCGCCCGCGATCCCCTGGAGACCGAGGACCTGTTCGCAAGGGACCCGGCCGCGGCGGACGACCTGATCAGGCTCCTGCGCCGCTACGACATGGCCACGAAGGGCCTGCACGATCGCCTGGGAGCGGAGGACGCCGCGGCGCCGGACGCGGTCGACCCCGACCTGCAGGAGAAGCTGCGCGCCCTCGGCTATCTCGATTGACGGGCTCCCCCGGGATCAGTCCAGGTAGCCGAGCGCCTCGAGGTTCTTGCGCAGCTCGGGGTCGAGCACCTGCAGGTCGGGCTCGTGGGCGACGCGTCGCTTCTCGTCCTCCCGCTCCTGGAACGCGAGCATCTGCCGCAGCGTGCCGCCCACGATGGGCTCGTCGTCGAAACGGTCGTCGCGCTCGCCGGCGTCGGTCTGCAGGTCGTAGAGCTCGAAGGCGGCGAAGCCGTCCTCGTTCACGGGATTGCGGCGGATCAGCTTCCAGCGGCCGAGGATCACCGCGTCGTAGGAGTAGCGGTTCGCGAAGTGGGCCTGTGCGTAGGTGGGCCGCGGAACGACGTCGTGCGCGCCCGCGATCAGCGGCACCAGGCTGCGGCCCTGCATCGTGTCGGGCGCCTCGATGCCGAGCAGATCGAGGAGGGTGCGCGGAAGGTCCACGAGCTCCACCGCCGATTTCACCCGCCGGCCCTCCGGGATCACCCCGGGAAGCGAGAGGATCATCGGAACCCGCAGGATCTCCTCGTACAGCTCGACGCCGTGTCCCACGATCTGGTGCTCGGTGAGCGACTCGCCATGGTCCGACACGAACACGACGAGGGTGTTCGCTCGCCCGGCCCGAGGCGTCCAGGTGCTCGAGCAGACGCCCCAGATAGGCATCCATGAACGACACCTCGCCGTCGTACTGGGAGTTGAGGTATGCGCTGCCCGCGGCGTCCAGCAGGCTCGGCGTCGTGCCGGTAGAGCGCGGCGAAGTCGTGGCTGCCGCAGAAGCTCCTTGTCGCCGTCCCACGCGGCGGCGTAGAGCGAGTCGTAGGGCGGAAGCGGCTCGTAGGGGTGGTGGGGATCGAGCTCGTGGAGGTAGAGGAAGAAGGGCCGCGACTGCGTCCGCGACCACCGGTGCGATGAGCTCCTTCCAGACCGCGTCCGCCTGAGCCTCGGGGCTCGGATACTTCTCGCGGATCGCGCGCCGCTGCGCGTAGAGGGCGTGCATCGCCTCGAAGCCCCGACCGTAGCCGAAGGCGGGATGGAAGAACGGGTTCTTGACGATCGCCTCGGTCGCATAGCCGGCGTCGTGGAGCACCTCGGGCAGGTAGGGCAGGTCGCGGTGCAGTGTCGTGACCTTCGCCTCCTCGGTCTCCATCCAGCCCGTCCCGCTGATCTGGTGCACCGTCGGATAGACGCCGCTCAGCATCGAAGCCACCGAGGGCGCCGTCCACGAGGCGTTGGCGTGGGTGGACACGAAGGTGGTGCCGCGTTCCGCGAGCCGCGCCAGCGCGGGCGTCGCGACCCCCTTCGATCCGTAGGGCTGCGTGCGATCCGCGCGCAGGGTGTCGAAGAGCACGAGCAGGACGTTGCGCCGGGCCCGCTCGATCTCGATCGGGGTGTCCGCGTTCGTGGCTTCGTCGGGCGGCGCGTCCGTCTCCGCCCCCTCTTCGGCCGAAGCGTCGTCGTCCAGCGGCAGGCCGTCGATGCGAAGCCCCGACCACACGAGCCGATGACCTTCCTCTGCGTCCGCCGCTTCGGGCCGGCCGAAGGCGATGCTGATCTCGACCATCTGGCCCGCGTAGGCGTCGAGGTTCGCGTCGATCTCGAGGCCCGGGTTCTTCAGGGGCTCCGAGGGGCGCTCGCTCGTCAGCGTGTCCTCGAACTCGTCGCTGCGGATCTTGACCACGATCCGACCGCTCCGGACGAAGTCCGGGTCGATCGGGCCCACGAGGTGCAGCTTGCCGCGCAGCCGTGCCTCCCGCGGCAGGCGGAAGTAGTAGCGGAGCACGCTTCCCGGAAGCTGCTCGATGGTGTCGTCCGGGCCGGCGCGGGCGAGAGCCTGCTCGTCGTCGAGATCGATGGAGGTGTTGCGAGCGACGGGAAGCTCCTCGGCGAGGGAGAAGAACGTCCGCCGCGGATCGCGACCCGTGTGCTCGCGATACTGGAAGAGCATGGAATAGCGGGGCGGTCCCGCGTTCGGGTCGAAGAACGAGGCCGGGACGAGCGTGACGACGTACTCGGGCGAGCGCGGGGCGATCCCGATCCGGTGCACGCCCACGTCCAGATGGAGGCGTGGCTTCAGCAGCGGCTTGCCGTCCACCACCAGGTCGGTGCTTCGCGCGCCGCGCGGGCCGCCGCCGGGCGTGCCCACGCGGTGGAAGTAGTAGAGCCCGGGCCGGATGACCTCGAAGGCGACGGTCTGTGAGCTGGCGGCCGGTCTCGGGCGTGCGGATACCCAGCACGTAGAGCCCGTCGCCGCCGTGGATGTAGTGCTGGTGGAGGTAGTCGCGCACCTTCTTGGGAAGGTCGCGGATGCGCATGTCCCAGATCCAGAAGAGCGCCTGGCTCTTGCGGTAGTCCGCGAGGAGCTGGTTGCGGAAGTAGTCCCGGAACATCCGCCGGTGCGCCTTGCCGTGATACCAGTAGTAGCTGGCGTCCGGGCTGAACATGGCCCCACCCGCGTCGTCGATCACGGCGTCGTCGGGCCCGCCGTACTCTTCGATCTTGTGGAGGACCGCGAGCTGATGCTCGTTGCTCATGGTGCCCGCCACGAAGCCCACCTGGCTCGCCACCGCCGCCAGCGGCAGCAGGTAGAGCAGCGGCGCCGCCTCGTCGAGGGCGGGCCAGCGCCGGGAGAGCGCGGCGACGAGTGCCGAGAAGCCGCGCACCGCCGCGAACGCCCCCAGCCAGCACAGCAGCACGAAGTTGTAGGGGTAGGGCGCGACGATCAGCGAGCCTCCGACGATCGAGACGACGATGGGCAGGATCCAGAAGCGTCCGGCGCGCGTCGCGAGGAAGCCCGCGGCGAACACGATCGCGGCGAGGGTCGAGGGCCAGGTCTGGTCCCAGAAGGGCGCTACGTAGCCCTTGTCGAAGAGCGAGAAGGGCTTGTAGTAGATCTCGTGCTGCGCGGCCTCCAGGATGGTGATCTCGAAGCCTCGAGGCAGCATCCCGAAGGCACCCGCCACCGCCAGCGCGGCGACGCCCAGCCCCGTCGCGCTGCCGAAGAAGACCCCCGGATGGGCGATGAAGGGAAGGCGCTCGCCCCCGACGCGGCGCGCCACGGCGGGGGTGCGGGCCACGAGGTCGCACAGCCACATCCCCGCCAGGGTCAGACCCGCGACGAAGGTCACCTTCTGGGTCATGCCGGCCGCCAGGGTGGCGAGCGCGCCGCAGACGACGGCGAGCGACCGGCTCCGCTTGTGGCGGTTCCACTCGAGCAGCAGCAGGCAGGCGCAGAAGTAGATGGCCCCGAAGTTGTCCGCGCGGTAGTCGACGGCCGACATCAGTCCGAAGCCGAAGGAGAGGGGCAGGAAGGTCACGAGCACCGCGGCCATCCGGTCGCGCGTGATCGCGAGGCAGCACCCCCCGGCCAGCAGCGAGAGCAGCACCCAGTAGCCGAAGACGATCTTGCGCAGCAGCAGGGCGCCGGTCACGAAGTCCCACCGCGCCAGGAAGAACGGCGCGTTCAGCACGTAGCTCAGCGGGAAGTGGTGCTCGAAGAAGTCGACGTAGGGGATGCCGCCCCGGGCCACGCGCCAGGTGGCATGGCCGTACTGGTACTCGTCCATGGTGAAGAAGCGGGTCTGGGAGAAGGTGTAGATCTCGCCCAGGGTGTAGAGCGCCGCCGCCGCCAGCACGAGGAGCGTGACTGCCTGGAGGGTGCGTTTCACGCGGGGTCCGTGACCTGGCCGTCGCGCTCGGCTCGCGCGGTCGACTCCTCGTCGAGGGTGGTGATCGCGGCCTCGAGCACGTACTGGTAGGCGAACATCGACGGCCACAGGCGAGCCAGCGCGTGGTACGTCGAGGCCAGGCCCCGCACGAGCCGGCTGCGCCCGGTGGACTCGAAGACCACCTCGAAGGGGAGGGCGGTGACCCGCCGGCGCAGGATCTCGAAGCCGGCCTTCTCCACCTCGCGGCGAAACGTGGCTCCCGTGAACAGATGCACGTGGGTCTCGTCGAGGACGCCCCGGGGCCCGTACTCGAAGCGCCCCACCAGCAGGGAGAGCCGGTAGAACCAGAGCGCGATGTTGGGGGTGGAGATGACGAGACGGCCTTCCGGCTTCAGATAGCGCCGGGCGCTGCGCAGGAGCTGGGTGCGGTTGCGGAGGTGCTCGATCACGTCGGCGCAGACCACGTAGTCGAATTCGCGCTCGCAGGGGATGTCCAGGGGCTGCTCGAGGTCGCGTTGGTGGTACTCGGCGAGCTCCCGGGCCAGGCGCTCGCCCGGACCCACGTCCACGCCCGTCACGCGCACGTTCTTCTCCAGCAGCGGTCGCGCCAGCAGCCCCTGGGAGCACCCGAGGTCGAGCACGCGGCTGCCGGCGCGGATGGCCGAGACGATCTGCATGTGCGAGCCCGTCTCGGAGAGCTTGAGGGTGTAGTGGATGTCGTGGTCGACGAGGAAGCGCCCGTCGCGGGTCGCGTGGAACTGGTGCAGTCGGTACGCGACGGCGGCCCCGATGGCCCCCACGGCGTGCCCGAGGTGGTCGCTGCCGGTTCCGTCTCCCGGTCGTCCGTCGAGGAGCGGCACCTCGTGGATCGGGACGCCCAACGCGCGGAACTGGAGCAGCATCTCGGCGTCGAAGAGGCTGTCGTCGTGGTCGAGCTGGAAGGGGATGCGCTCGAGCGCCTCGCTGGGATAGACGCGGAAGGCCGCCGTGTAGTCGGCCAAGCGCAGGCCGAGGATGCGGTTCTGGAGCAGCGTCGAGAGGCGGTGGATGCCCGAGGCGGCGTCCGGTGAGAGGCCTCGCCTCGTGGCGAGCAGCAGCTCCCGCGGTCGTTCGAGCGCCGTCGCGATCAGCTCGGGCAGCTTCTCGGGGGCGTGCACGGCGTCGCCCCGCATGACGATGGCGTGATCGAAGTGCTTGAGGAAGGCGTACTCGAACGCGGCCTTGCGGGCGGCGCCGTAGCCCGCGTCGTGGGGCGGCCGGTGGAAGCGCAGCTCGAGGCGCCGCCCGCCCACCAGCCCGTCGGCGAGGGGCCCGGGACCGGGGGCGGGCCGGTCGAGCATCACCACCACCTCGTCGAGCCACTCGTCCACGGCTTCGGGGATGCGCTCGAGGGTCTTGCGGATGCCGTCCGCTTCCGTGCACTGGAACAGGAAGAGTCCGAAGCGCGGCGCCGCGTCGCCCAGCTCCTGGCGCCGCCGCCGCAGCGCCGCGACGGCCGCCGGGTCGACCTGGGTGTCTGCGAGCGCCATGGGAGGGACGTCCGTGTGGGCGGGATCCTGGACCAACGCTTCCCCGTGCTTGGGCGTCGCCGGCTGCGCGGCGAGCCGAGACTATAGAGGAAGGGCGGCTGGTGTCCCGAGCCCGGGGTTCGCTGTATCCTGCCCGCCCTTCGATCCGAGACCCCAGGCACCCATGCGCTCCTTCCGGTCCGAAGCTTCGGCGGCATCTGCCGCGTCACTCGTCGTGCTCCTGGCTGCGGCCTCGCTGGGCGTGTTGCCGGTGGCTTGCCGGCCGGATGCCGGCCCGCGGCCCGACGTCCTGCTGGTCACCGTGGACACGCTGCGGGCGGATCGTCTCGGCAGCTACGGCTATGCCTGGGAGACCAGCCCGCACATCGACGCGCTGGCCCGCCAGGGCGTCCTCTTCGAACGCGCCATCTCGGCCGCCAGCCGCACGGTGCCCGCCCACGCCTCGATCATGACGTCGCGCTACACGCGCGAGCACAGCGTCGGCCACCAGAACGGCAAGAGCACCCTGCGCGACGCCACCACCCTCGCGGAATACTTCCGTCGAGCCGGCTATGCCACGGCGGGCTTCATCGGCAACATCCTCCTCACCCACGGCACCGGCCTCGGCGCAGGCTTCGACCTGTTCGACGATGACATCGAGACGCCGGAGCTGAACCGTCCCTACGTGGTCGAGCGGCTCGCCCCGGACACGACGCGGCGCGCGATCCACTGGCTCGAGACGCCGCGCGACCGGCCGCTCTTCCTGTGGGTGCACTACCAGGACCCGCACGGGCCGTACACGCCTCCGCCGGAGGACGCCGCGCGCTTCGAGATCCCCCCGGCGCCCGGGGAGAAGCCGTTGCCCCACGGCAAGGGCAACCAGATTCGCGGCGGCATCCCCGCCTACCAGCTCCTCCCGGGTCTCGACCTCCCGAGTCAGTACCAGGGGCGCTACGCGGGGGAGATCTTCTTCGCGGACCACTCCATCGGCGAGCTGCTCGCCGCCTTCGACCGGGTGTCTGCCGAGCGCGGCGGCGTCGTGCTGCTCACCGCCGACCACGGCGAGAGCTTCGGAGAGAACGGCCACTACTTCGGCCACTCGTACACGAGCACGCCGGACGTCGCACACGTTCCGCTCATCCTGCGGGCGCCGGGTCTCGCGCCGGGGCGCCGCAGCGAGGTGGTGAGCCACGTGGACATCCTGCCGACGCTGCTCGATCTCGCGGGGTTGCCCGTGCCGGAGGACGCCCGGGGCGTGGCCCTCGGGCCGGTCGTCCGGGGGGAGGCCGCGGTGCCCGCGCGGGAGGTCTACTGCGACATCGGCTCGCAGCTCTCCGCCTACGACGACGACGGCTTCGTTCAGGTCTACGGGCTGCAGGGCGCCTGGGCGGGAGGGCTCGCGCCGGGCCGGCGCCCCTGGCGCCGATTCGCCTGGAAGCCCGGGCACGACTGGAGCCTCGTCGATCCCGGCCACGGACCCGTGCCGCCTCCGATCCTGGACTACGCGAAGCACGCCGTACCCATGGTCGACCTGCCGCCGCCGGATCCCGAGCTCGTCGAGCGGCTGCGGGCCCTGGGGTACGCCGAGCCCTGAGCGCCCGCGCGGGTCCCTCAGCCTCGCCAGCGCAGCATGCGGAACCGGCGCGTGGGCGGCGGGGGACCGTCGGGCGGATGGCGCTCGAACACGGCGTCGTCGGGCTCGTAGTGCTCGCGGATCCAGGTGTCGAGCACGGGCAGGGACTCGGGCAGGGGAGTCGTCCGCGGAAAGCGCGTGGCGCCGCGCAGGACGAGCAGCGGAGGTGCCTGGGCGAGACGGGCCGCGAGGCGCCGGCCCCCGTCCCCGCCGGCCTGACCCGGATACAGCTGCGAGTAGGGCCAGGGCGAGTAGCGATCGGTCAGGAAGTAGTAGTAGGCCTCGTGGCCGTAGACGAAGAAGGGCTCGCCCGGCGGCACTTCGTCCATCACGAAGCGCGCCGCGGACTCGATCCAGGCCTTGTCGGGAGAGATCCAGAGATCGGCGCGGGGCAGCTCGAGGTGGTGGGTGAGCCGGCGCTGCTGGAGGACCGTGAGCGTCAGGCACCCGGCGACGGCCAGGGTGACCGCGATCGCCTCGAGGGCGCGGCCGCGCGGCCCCGGTCTCCACAACGCGAAGAGCAGCAGCCACACCAGCGGGTACACGGCGATCACGTGGGCGAAGTCGGCGCGCGGGAAGGCCGAGACGAAGACCCCCGCGGCGAGCAGCGCGAACGGAGCCGGGGACCCGCGGCGCGCGTCCGGCACGCCGTCCCGACCCCGCAGCCCGCGCCAGGCGACGAGTGCGAACGCCCAGGGAACCGACGTGTAGATGGCGCGGGAGAGCGCCTCGGAGAGCCCCCAGAACGCCGGGTACAGGGACTCCGCGGGGAGCTGGCGATGGGTGAGCATCGCCCACAGCGTCTCGCTCGAGTAGGCGAGCCCGGGCAGCTCCTGCAGGCCGCCGAAGCGCCACCAGGCCAGGGGCTCGAGGAACGAGGTGCTGCTCGTGGGCAGGTAGTCCGAGAATGGAAGCAGGAGACCGCTCTCGATCATGCGCGGCAGCACGCCCTGGGCGGCGAAGTATGCGCTCATCGCCAGCACGGGAATCGCGGCGCCACCCGCGAAGAACGTCGGCTCCGCGAGACGCCGCGGCCGCTCCGCCGCCGGCGCACCGGCCACCCCCCGCGGAGCCGCCAGCACGAGCAGTGCCGCCGCGCACAGCGGCAGCCCGAGGCTCTGCTTGGCGGTCACCGCCAGCCCCGCCAGCAGCCCCGCGGCCGCCGGTCCGACGGCGCCGCT
This sequence comes from uncultured delta proteobacterium, assembly GCA_963822965.1. GTDB lineage: Bacteria > Myxococcota_A > UBA9160 > UBA9160 > UBA4427 > JAJDAN01. The sequence continues at coordinate 9,094 of CAWGJT010000009.1, read as the reverse complement.
TCCCGGGCGATGGCGCACCAGCAGCGCGACGGCGCCGCACGCCAGCGCGAAGGCCAGGTCCCAGTAGCTGAAGGCCGTGAAGGAGGGCCAGGCCAGCAGCTTGAAGGCCAGCAGCGAGACGCCGAAGACCAGCGCCCGGTCGCGCCCCAGCAGGCGCAGGGCGGTGGCGTAGAGCGCCAGCACGGTGCCCGCGAAGACCACGGCCGCCAGCCCGCGCGAGACGCCGACCGTCTCGCCGAAGAGCCGCATCACGAGAGCCAGCGTGTAGGCGGCCAGCGGGAAGGGATAGGAGTCGACGTCGCGATAGAAGACCCCGCCCCGGAGGATGCGGGACGCCGCGGTGAGGAGCGCTCCGGCGTCGCTCCCGGCCAGCCGGTAGCCCGCCATCTGGAACGAGAGGACGAGGGAGGCCCCGGCCAGCGCGGGCGCGACGAGGGCCGGCCGGCGCAGCCACGTCCCGCTCATTCGAGGTAGCCGAGCTCGCGCAGGCGCTCCTCCACCTGCCGGTCCGCGGTCTTCTTGCGCAGGCGGTAGTGGACGGTGCCGTGCTTCTCGAGGCCCTTCTGGAACTCGGCGAGTCGGGACAGCAGGTCGTCCCGCTCGTCCCGATCGCGGGCGGCGAGGTTCGCTCGCTCCGCCGGATCGCTGCGCAGATCGTAGAGCTCCACCTTGGCGGTGTTCCCGTGCGCGAGCGGACTCAGGATCAGCTTGTGGCCCCCGGTGCGGATCGCGTAGCGCTCGTCGAATCCGAAGTAGGGGGCGCGTGGCGCGTGGGACCAGGCGAAGCGGTCGTCGGTCTCGCGGCCCTCCATCAGGGGCAGCAGGCTGCGGCCGTGTCCGCCGGGCGGCGAGGGCACGCCGAGCAGGTCGAGGATCGTGGGGAACGTGTCGACCGTCCGCACCTGGGCGGTGACCTGCTGGACCGGGTAGTGCCGCGTCGGATCCTGGATGATGAGCGGCACGAGCAGCAGCTCGTCGTAGAGGTTGTGCCCGTGCACGCCGGGCCACTCGGGCTTGCGGCCGCCGATGTCCTCGCCGTGGTCGCTGGTCACCACCATCGCGGTCTGGTCGCGGATGCCCAGCTCCTGCAGGGTCGCGAGCAGCCGGGCGACGTGCCGGTCGCTCTCGAGCAGGCCGCCGTCGTAGAGAGCGCGCACGTAGCGGCGCTCGACGTCGCCGAACGGCAGCCGGCCCTTCCGGACGAGGGCGGAGTCGCCGATCTCGAAGGTGTCGCCGATCGCGCCGGAATCGAGGCCCGCCGTGAAGTCTCTTCTCTCGTAGGGGGTGTGGGGCTCGTAGGTGTGGATCACCAGGAAGAAGCGCTCGTCGTGGTGCTCCCGCAGCCACGCCTCGGCGGCTCCGAAGGTCTCGTCGATCGCCACCGAGTGGGCGCCCTTCGGCTTGCCGCCGATCTGGAAGTAGCCGAGGGCGCCGTTGCGGAACTCGTCGAAGCCCAGGGCGAAGCCGAAGTCCGCCGAGAGGAAGCCCCCCTCGACGAAGGCGGCGGTGAGGATGCCCTCGTCGTGGATGCGCTCCACCAGCGACCGGCGCAGCTCGTCCCCGTACACCTCGCCCGTGGGAAAGTCGCCCGCGAAGAGGCCCACCATGGCCGGGAGGGTCCAGGGGGCGTTCGAGACCACCGTCTCGAAGCGCACGCCCTGCTCGGCGAGCGCGTCGAGGGTGGGCGACGTCTTCTCCGGGTTGCCGTAGCAGGAGAGGCGATCGACGCGCACGGTGTCGAGCAGGATCAGCACGACGTTGCGGACGGGCTCCCGCCGGGCGCAGCCGAGGCCCAGAGCGGCGATCGCCAGGAGGCCGGAGACGGCGATCGGCAGGAGGCCGAGGGCGGCGATCGTCTGGAGGCCGAGCCATGCGAAGGCCCGGCGAGGCGCGCGGTCGCAGTCGTGGGCTCGCAGCCGACCGGTCATGGGGGCCTCAGAGATAGCCCAGCTCCTCGAGCTGCCGAACCGTCTCCGGATCGAGGGTTCCGCCCTCGCCCGGCTGGCGGTCCGGGTGCGCCGGATCGAAGCGCGAGATGGGAGTGCGTCCGCCGTGCTCCTCGACGAAGGCGTCCAGGCTTCGAAGCAGGGCGTCGCGCTCCGGAGCCCGGGAGGGATCGTCGATGAGGTTGGTGTCCTCGCCGGGATCCCGGGCGAGGTCGTAGAGCTCGTTGCGGCCGTCGCTTCCCCACACGAGCTTGAGATCGCCCTCCGTGACCGAGCGCAGCCTGCGCTCCAGGCGAGCGATTCCGGGAACGTCTCCCTGGAAGACCTTCATCATGAAGCGGATGTTCTCCCAGGGGTAGTAGTACTCCGCGAACCGGGGCCGCGCCGGAGGCGCGTCGTCCGGCCTGCGCGGCAGCAGCCTGCCGTCGACCGCATGGCCCCGGTCCATCCCGGCGGCGGCGAGCAGGGTGGGGAAGAGGTCGATGAGCAGCACCGGCGTCGCGATGCGTACGCCGGCCGGGAAGCGCGGCGGGTAGTGGACGAGAAGCGGCACCCGGGTGAGGGTCTCGTTCAGCGAGAACACGTGGCTCACGTGGCCGTGGTCGCCCAGGTTCTCCCCGTGGTCCGAGGTGACGACGAAGAGGGTGTTCTCCCAGCGTCCGGCGGCCTTCAGGTCCTCGATCATGCGCCCGACGACGTAGTCGACGTGCAGGATCTCGGCGTCGTAGAGGTCGACGAGGTGGTCGAGCTGCTCCTGCGTGAAGTCGATCCGACCGGCGTAGTACTCGGCCCAGTGGTTCTCCTCGAGGCTTGGTGACGGGTTGCGCACGAAGCGGTCGTGGAACGGACCCGACGAGTCGTACGGGGAGTGCACGCCGACGAGGTTCACGAAGACGAAGTCCGGCTCGTCTTCCTTCCGGGGCTCGTCCGTGACGATTCGCTGGAACTGGAAGTACGAGTTCTCGTCCGCTTCGGGGCGGAGCTGCTTCTTGGCTCGACGGAAGGTCGGATCCTCGACGCCCTGCCACGCTTCCTTCGTCTCGAGGTCGGGAAAGAGCTTGGGATGCTTGCCGAAGAGTCCACGCCAGGTCTCGAGGTAGTGGTCGAAGCCTTGGTCGAGCTGCCGCGTGCGCGCGAGCATGGCGTTCGAGACCACGGCGTTCGTCCGGTAGCCCGAGCCCTGCAGCACCTCGGCGAGGGTCTCGTACGAGAGGTCGAGCATGCGGTGCTCGTGGTGGGTGCGGTGGGCGATGGGGTAGAGCCCGGTGAAGATCGAGGCGTGCGAGGGCAGCGTCCACGAGCTCGCGGCGTGGGCGTTCTCGTAGACGGTGGACTCCGCGGCGAGCGCGTCGAGGCTCGGCGCCGTCGGCCGGGCGTAGCCGTAGACCGGCAGGTGATCCGCGCGCAGGGTGTCGAGCACCACCAGCACGATGTCCGGGCGCCGCGGTCCGGGCGCCAGCGGGGGCGGCTGGCTCGTCGAATCCGGTGCTCCCGGATCCGCCGAGCATCCCGCCGCTACGGCCGCGAGCCCCAGCCAGCCGGCGACGCGCGCGGCGCGCCGCGCCCCGCCGGCGCCGAACCCGATGCGCCTCACGGTTGCGGCTTCTCGGGCAGGGAGAGCGCGACGAGCATGGGGTCCGAGTCGTTGTCGGCGACCGCGACCACCAGGTACTGCACGCCGTCCTGCAGGTAGGTCATGGGACAGCCGCGGGTCTTGGCGGGCAGGCGGACCCGGCCCAGCTCCGCGCCGGTCTGCTTGTCGAACGCCCGCAACAGGGGCTCTCCCCACTCGTCGATGAAGAGCTCCGCCCCCTCGCCCGCGATCACGAGGGTCTTCGTGACGAGCACGCACGAGCGGACGCCGGCGCCCAGGGGCGGCAGGTGGAGCGCCTCGAGGCGGGGGTGGTGACGCGGGCCGTCACCGTTCGCGACCTGCCAGAGGATCGAGCCGTCGCGCATGTCGAGGGCGTTGATGCGCGAGTAGGGCGGCTTGAAGAGCGGCAGCCCCGCGGCGCGCGACGCGTTCTCGGGAAACCACACCCCGCGGCTCTGGTCCGTCTGGTAGCGGAAGTCCGATTCGGCAGGATCGCTCTTCTTGACCGACAGCACCGTCGGCAGGGTGAGGGAGGGTACGTAGACCACCCCGGTCCGGGGATCGACCCCGGCGCCCTGCCAGTTCGAGCCGCCCGACGGCCCGGGCAGGGTGAGCGTTCCCTCGAGGCTCGGCGGCGTGTAGATCGGTCCCGTGCGGTAGCGACGGAACACCTCGAGCGCGTCCGCCCGCAGCTCGGGCGTGAAGTCGATCAGGTCCTCCTCGAAGGTTCCCTGTCGGTCGTAGGGCGGGGGCTTCGTGGGGAAGGGCTGGGTGGCCGACGCGCGTTCGCCGGGCACGTCCGAAGCGGGCACCGGCCGCTCCTCGATGGGCCAGACGGGCTCGCCGGTCACCCGATCGAAGACGAACGCCATGCTCTGCTTCGTCACCTGTACGACCGCGGGGATCGTGCGGCCCTCGTGCTGCAGGTCGAAGAGCACCGGCGGCGCGGCCAGGTCGTAGTCCCAGAGGCCGTGGTGGGTGATCTGGAAGTGCCAGACGCGCTCCCCGGTCTCGGCGTCGAGGCAGAGCAACGTCTCGGCGAACAGATCGTCGCCCTTGCGGTGGCCGCCGTAGAAGTCGTTCGTCGGCGTGGAGGTCGGGGCGTACAGGAGGCCCCGCTCGGGGTCGACGCTCATCGGCCCCCACACGTTGGCCGCGCCCGCCTCGCGCCAGGTCTCGCCCTCCCAGGTCTCGGTGCCGGCCTCGCCCTCCGCCGGAATCGTGTGGAAGGTCCAGCGCAGGGCGCCGGTTCGCGCGTCGTAGGCGCGCAGGTCGCCCGGGATGCCGGCCCGCCGGGGCGGGCGGTCGTTGATGGTGTTGCCCACGATCAACGTATCGCCGTAGAGCGCGGCGGGCGAGGACTGGAAGACGTCCTTCAGCCGGCGCCCCGGCGGGCCGCGCAGACCGGCCATGAGATCGACCCGGCCGGCCTCGCCGAAGCTCTCGACGGGCTTCCCGGTCTTCGCGTCGAGGGCGATCAGGAAGGCGTCGATGGACGGCAGGAAGATGCGCTCGTCGTCGGGGTCGTCGCGCGAGCGCCAGTACGTGACCCCGCGGTGCTTCGCGAAGTGGAACTCGAGGAAGCCTCGGGCCGCGCGGTACGACTCGGGGTCGTAGACCCACCGCTCGGCGCCGGTGGTGGCGTCCAGCGCGAACACCTGCCCGATGTTCGTCACCCCGTAGAGCACGCCGTCCACCATCAGGGGCGTGTTCTGGAAGTCCGAGAGCACCACGGACGGGGTGATCCGGAACGGAATCGGGCGCCCGGCCTCCTTCAGCGCGATGATGCGGTCGCGGAGGCTCACCGCGGCGGAGGTCCACGTCCAGGCGATGCGCAGGTCGCCGAAGTTGTGCCCGTCGATCTGGGCGAGCGGGGAGTAGCGGGTGCTCTGGGGGTCGGCGGCGTAGCTGCGCCACTGCCCGTCCTCGGTGCCGCGCGCCGGCTCCGGAGCCGGCGCGCGCGAGCAGCCGACGGACGTCCCGAGCGCGACGCCTCCCAGCAGCGACGAGAGCCAGCGCCGATCGCAGCGTCTTTGCTCCGTTCAGTTGACGCCGAGGACCTCGGGGGTCGTGCGGGTCAGGTTCGGCAGATCGAGGCCGTAGGGGCAGGCGTCCGCGCAGGCCGGATCGGCGCAGGAGAGACAGGGCGAGGCGCCGGCGCCGAGAGCCGCGTAGGCGACCCGCGCGTTCTCGGGCTCGCCGTAGTCCTGGGCGTACATGCGCGTTCGCAGCACGTCGGAGATGGGAACGCCGTAGGGGCAGCTCTCGCTGCAGGTGCCGCAGCCCTGCCGGCACTGGCTCTCCCCGTTCCGGGCCAGGTAGCCGTGCAGCAGCCGGACGTCCGCCGCGCTGGGCGCCCCCGTCCCCGAGGCCGCCAGGTACTCGTCCACCTGGGCGCGGGTCTTCATGGAGACGATCAGGCCGTCCACGTCGGAATTCGAGAGCGTCCATCGGAAGGCCGCCTGGGCGAACGTGCCCCCCGGCTTCTCCCAGGGCCGCATGTCGTTCAGCTTCGCGCCCATCAGGGTCTTCATCACGACGACGCCGACGCCGGCGTCGTGGGCGCGCTTCAGCACCTTCGGCAGCCCCTGCTGGTTCGCCACGATGTCGAAGCTCGCGGTGAACTTCTCGTAGAAGGCGGGATCCTGGCCGAAGTTGTAGGCCGTGAGGATCACGTCCACGAGGCCGTTGTCGAGCGAATAGCCCAGGCACTCCTGCAGGTGGCCGCCGTGGCCCGACATGCCGCTGAAGCGGATCTTGCCCTGCTTCTTCGCCACGGTGACGAACTCGGCCCATTCGGGGTTCTTCATGCGATCGACGTCGTTCACCGCGTGGTTGAAGTAGACGTCGATGTGGTCGGTGCGGAGCCGTCGCAGGCTCTTGTTGAGCCGGGCCATCATCTGCTTGCGGGTATCGCTCGCCTCGGTCACCTGCTTGGATGCGATCACCACCTTGTCGCGCTTGCCCGCGAGCGCGACGGCCAGCTGCTTCTCGGCCAGGCCGGGTCGCTTCAGGGGGTATCCCTCGGCGGTGTCGAAGTAGGTCATGCCCCGATCGTACGCGTAGGCGATGAGCTCCGCGTCCACGAGCGACCCCGTGCCGAAGGAGATGTCGGGCATCTTCAGCCCCGTCTTCCCGAGGGTCTTGTAGCGGCGGACCCGGGCCGGCGCGTCGGCGGCCAGCGCCGAGGCGCCCATGGACGCGAACGCCCCGACGCCGAGGGCGGCCACGCCGCCCTGCTTCAGGAACTCCCGGCGGCGGAGCCCGCTGCTCCGGGACCTGCGGCTCGCGTCTCGTGCGTCGTCCAACGGTGGGCCTCCCCGAAACGAGAAAGTCCTGATATAGCAATGGGATAGACCGTCTTCAACCGCGCGTCTCCGGCGTCGGTCGGGGGGCCCGCTCGTTTCGTCGGCCCGCGCCGCACGCGACCGGACTTGCATGCCGGTCTTGCCGGTCGCCCTGCAGCGCCGCAGCGGGATCCGGTAAGCTCGCTTGCGTCCCCCACGAGGCTCGTTCGAGCCCCCGAGTCGACACGCCGCTCTTGAAGTCCCTGCTCGCATCCTCGTGGCTGCACGTTCTTCTGGTCGCTGCCACGAGCATCGGCTTCGAGTCCCTGTTCACGCACCACTCGATCAACCTGCTCGACGAGGGCTGGCCGCTGTACGCGGCGATGGGCCTGCACCGGGGCGGGAGCCTCTATCGCGAGGTGTTCTGGGTGTTCCCGCCCGGACACGTGCTCCCGGCCTGGCTCGCGTACGCGATCGATCCGCCGGGGGTGGTGCTGGCGCGGATCTTCTACGCGGGCTTCGTGGTGGCCCTGTGCGTCGCCCTCTACGCGCTCGGCCGCAAGCTCGTGCCGGCCGCCTGGGCGCTGCTCGCGGGGCTGCTGCTGGCCGTCGCCGCGACGTCGGCGCATCGCTACCAGCTCGTCTTCGGCTATCGCTACCTGGTCTTCGCGGTGCTCGTGCTGCTGGCCTTCGCGCGGCGCATCGAGACGAACGACCGGCGCTGGACGTTCGTGGCGGGGCTGCTGGCGGGTGTCGCGCTCTTCTTCCGGTTGACGCCGGCGTTCGCGGTGAGCCTCGGCGTGGCGGTGGGCGTCGTGGCGCTCGGCGGCTCGTGGCGCGGCTGGCTGCGCGACTGGGGGCTCTACGCGGCGGGGCTGCTCCTGGTCGTCCTGCCCGTCGTCGCGTGGTTCGGCGCGAGCGTGGGGCTCGGCACGCTGTGGCGCGAGGTGGTGGTGCGGCCGGTCGTCATGACCGACCTCCAGAGCCTCACCATGCCGTCCCTCGAGTGGCTGCCGCGGAGCGACAGCCGGCGGGCGATCATGCGCTGGGGGGCGGCCTGGCAGTTCCGCTTCTACCTCGTCCTGTACGCGGCTACGCGTTCGTGCTCGCCGGGCGCTGGCCTGCGCGCCCTGCGCGAAGCGGCGGCCGTTCGCACAGCCGCTGCTGACGGCCTTCGTCGTCTTCGGCGGGGTCTACTACCTGCGCACCCTGGGCCGGTCGGACGCCGCGCATCTCTACTCGGCGATCCCGCCGGTCTGCCTGCTGCTCGCCCACGCGACCTACACCCTGCTGCGTTGGTGGCGCGCGCGCGCGGGCGGGGTGCCCGGCGCGCGCTTGCAATGGGCCACGGCGCTCGCGGTCTTCGCGCTCTGGATGCTCTTCATGGGAGGGGATGTCTTCCTGGATGCCGAGAACCGGGGCCTGCAGCCGGTCGCGTCCCTCGACGGCCGGGTCGGCGTCAACAGCGAGGCTTATGCGGGTCTCGTCGACGATCTCGTCGCGGGCATACGACGGTTCTCGGCGCCCGGCGAGCGGGTTCTCGACTGCAGTGCGGCGCCGCTGCTGCAGGTGATCGCGGATCGCCTCGGACCGGGGTACCTCGACCTCGTGATGCCTGGAACCTTCCTCGACGAGGCGGAGGAGCGCGCCTTCGTGGCGCGTCTCGATGCCTCGTCCGCCGGCGCTGGTGATGTGGCCCGAGCGTCCCTTCGACGAGATCCCGGCGCGCGCGGTCGGCGAATTCGGCGCCGCTCCTCGCGCGCTGGGTACAGACCCACTACCGGCGCGGCCCGACGGCACGCCTGGAGGACCGCAAGCTCGCCGCAGACCGCTACACGCTGATGCTGCCGAAGCCCGCCCTGCTGCGGCGGCTGGACGCCGAGGCCCGCTGACCGGCGCGGGCGGCTCCTGCGACCGTTCGCCCGGATTGCCGTCCTCCGCCGTCCTACGGCAGGCTCGCCCTCGGCGCGCCGGCGCTGCCTCCGGCGGGCCGGTCTTCGGCAGATAGCCCAGCGCCCGCAGCCGCTCCGCGTCCTCGCTGGAGAGGCTTGCGTCCTCGCCCCGGCGCGTTCCCAGGGAGCGGGTCAGCTCCACGACCCGGCGCCGGTGCGCCGTCGACGATCTCGGGGTGCTCCGCGGCGACGTCCCGGGTCTCGCCGGGGTCCGCCTGCCAGGTCGAAGAGGCCGCCTGCGCGTGCCGTCCCGCGACCAGGTGCTCTTCCAGCTTCCCGCGGCGGTAGGTCTGCCATGCCTGCTCGGTGAGGAAG
>CAWGJT010000008.1:0-166828 GCA_963822965.1 uncultured delta proteobacterium | reverse complement strand
CGGCCAATGCGATAAGCGCGATCACGCCGACGAGGATGATGTACTCGACGAGGTTTGCGCCACGCGTGTCCTTGACCAGTGTCCTGAGCTTGTTCATCTGAGCACCTTTCCGACTTGCTGGGCCCTAACGTCAGGGCATGGGGGCAATAAGAATGCCTCGGGCGCGCTCGTAGGCGGCCAGAAGCACGGGGCCGAGCCCGGCGATCGCTGCGGCAATACCGACCGCCGCAACGCCAAGAACCACGACGTATTCGACCATCACCGCTCCCTGTTCGTCGCGGAACATGGACCGCGCCGCGGGACGTCCTGCCCAGGACGCTTCGTTGACGCACGAAGCGCCGGGCTGGACAGGAAGAGGGAAGGCCTTTCATTCCACGACTCTGAAGCGTGTAACTTGCACGGGCCGAAGGCAACAGTACGCCGACGATGCCCTACCTACACGCAGACTACACGGACGGTCACGCCGATCAACCACCAATCCCGAGGGCTCGCCCGGGACGCGGAGGGGCTTATGCAGGATGCGTTCCGCGCACGATCCAGGCCGAAATCCCGCTTGAGGCCCGAATCTGAAAATACACCCCGGATCGCGATACCCGCGTTTTCTATGCTGTTTCCGCGATTCCGGAGTGTCATGACATGTCAGAACACTTCCCGCGCCGCCCGGAACACCCGACGACCTGGCCAGCCGGCGATCAGAGCGGCGTCGGGCCAACGTGATGACGCGGGTGATAGTGGTAGCGAGGCCGCTCGAGCTTGAACTTCTGATTGAAGACGAACATGTCGTCCTGGTTCTTCACGTCGAACGTCGCAGTGGGGTTCTGGGGCCGCAGTCGCGAGTGGTCATCGCCGCTGGTGTCCAGAGTGAGCTTGAACGGTTGATTCGGCGGTAGTTTCAACAGCACGTGGGCCGCCCCGGAGTCGTCGGTCTGGGCCACTTTCTCACCGAGATAGAGCACGGGCAGCTCGGGACCGTTCTCCGCACGCACCGCCACGACGACGTTTCGCGTCGTGGGGGGACAATCCACCATGTATTCGGGGCGCTTGCTCGGGTTCCGCGATACGGCGCAGCGTCACCACCGTGGGCTGCGAAGGCGACTTGTAGCCGGAAGGGCAGCGAATCGTGAAAGCGTACGGACTCGCCCTCTGCCCCTTCCAGGCCGAGCACCGTCTCGCCCTTGGCGCCGGTCTTGCCCACCTGCTTGCCCTGCAAGAGCACCAGAGCTCCCGGCAGCGGTTCTCCGGGATCGCCCTGCACCTTCACCAGCACCTCGAAGCGCGGAGGCGGCTTCCGGGAGCATCCCGCCAGCGAAAGCACCGCGCCGACAACAAGCATGGACGCGCGAGGACAGCCTACTCACGCCGACGATTTGTACCATTACGGGTCCGGCAGGTCGAAGGCCGGCATTACCGCGGCGGTTTCCAGTCGGCGTCGCCCTCCACAAGCCACGCGAAGCCCTGGCCCAGCCCCACATCGGACGCCCGCGTCCCCGCTCGAGAGCGACCGCACCTCGGCGCCGGCGCGCCGGCCAAGAACGGCCGCGTCGTCCGCCGGCCTCCCTGCACTCCGGCCGTCTGCAGACGAACAGCGCGCGCTTGCCTCCGCGGCGGCTGAAGATAGTGGCGACGCCCGACGACCAGGCCGGAAATCCGCCATCCACCAGCGCAACACGCGCGAAGTAGGCCGGCTCCTGCCGGAGCAGCGACACCGCTGAGCGGGCGCTCTGGCCCACTCCCACCAGCACGACCGGCCCGGGCGAGATGTAGTTGCCGAAGCGTTGACGCAACGCGCCCAGGGTGGCGCGCAGGGCTTTCTCGGTGGAGGGAATGTCGGGTGTCGCAGCGCTCTCTCCAGCGACGGCGGGGCACACGACGAAGCCGTAGCCCCGCGACAGACCGCGCCACGAGCGACACGCCGCCTGCGCATCGCCTCCGGACAGAACGATGAGCACGGGTCTGGAATCCGTCGCGCCGACCGGCACCTCCACGCTCGCACCCGCAGCGCCCTGCAGGGAGATGCGCTGCGCGGCGCGGCCCCGGCAGCGGCGCTAGATGCGTCGAGCGATGGCGCTTCGGAGGCGCGCTCGACGCCGCGACGCTCGCCGAAGCACCGGGCGCCCCGATCGGGATCGCGAACACGACTGGCAGTTGCAGCCGCTGAACAGCGCCGGCGTGCCGAGCAGCACCGCCAGGGCAAGCCGGGCCCGGGACAGGGTGTTCTTCCCGCGCATGGACGCCCGAGCGTAGAGCGGCCGGAGCTCCGACTACAAGCGGAGCTCGCCGTCGACGACCCTCTGCCAGAGATCCTGCGTCAATCGCACGTAGCCGTCGTCCTGACGCAGGTAGATGGGGTCGGCGACGCGATTGGGGTCCACGCCGTCGGCGCGAAGTGCTGTCTTCTGGATCTTGAAGGTCCCGGTCGTGTTCATCTGCTCGAGCACCCTGACGAAGCGCGGTTGCGCGTAGCCGGGCAGCTCCTGGGCCGTCGCCCAGAACGAACCGGCGTCGAAGTCGCCGTCACACACGACGGCGGCGAGGCCCTGCCTGGCCTTCGGTACCCGGCACGTGAACGCTGGAGACCGTCGCTTCGCGAACGCCCGGGGCCGCGCCGATCACTTCGGCGACCTCGGCGGTGGAGACGTTCTCGCCCTTCCAGCGGTAGGTGTCGCCGATGCGGTCCACGAAGAAGAAGTAGTCGTTCGCGTCGAACCGCATCAGATCGCCGGACCGGAAGTAGCGGTCGCCCTTGCTGAAAACGCTCGACAGGATCTTCTTCTCGGTGGCGCTGGCATCCGTGTAGCCCTTGAAGTCGCCCAGCGCGCTCCGCGGCTTGTCCGGCAGGCGGATCAGCAGCTCGCCGACCTCGCCGACCTCGCACTCGATGCAGAAGCCCCGCTCGTCGCGCACGAGCTCGTCGCGGTCGACGTCGAAGCGGGCGAGCTTGAGCGGGCCGAGCCGCCTGAGCGGCACGTGTCCGATGGAGCCCACCTTGCCGGTCAGATTGAAGATGGCGCCCGGCGCCTCCGTAGCGCTGTAGAACTCGCGAATGAGCGGGATATCGAAGCGGCGCTGGAACGGCTCCCACACGTCGGCTCTCAGACCGTTGCCGAGAGCGACCCGCACGGGGTTGTCGTTCTCCGCATCGGTCGGCGGCGTGTTCAGGAGATAGCGGCACAGCTCGCCAATGTAGAGGATTGCGGTGGCGTGATAGCGCTGCACGTCCTCCCAGAAGCACGTCGCGCTGAAGTGCTCCCGAAGCGCCATCGGCGTGCGCGTCATGATGGCGCTGCCGGCCCCGATCAGCATCGCGCTCGAGTGATAGAGCGGCAGCACGGAGTACAGCTTGTCGCCGGGCTTGAACTCGAAGATGAGCTGACCGAACGCAGCACCTGCGATCAGCGCGCGCGCATGCGTCACGCGGCAGGGCTTCGGAAGACCCGTCGTGCCCGAGGTGTAGATGTAGATGTAGTCGCTCGAGGCCGGCACCGGAACGCGCGGAAACGGCACCCCCGGAGCCCGGGCCAGTCGCTCTTCCAGATCCCCGTCGCGATACGACAACAGATGCCGAAGTTGCTCGGTAAGGTCTTCGCGCCCGGCAAGCGGCGCGAGGAACTTCTGCTCGACGATCGCGACACGGGCGCCGGAGCTCTTCACCGCGTGCGACAGCGGAGCGCCTTCGAGATGGTAGTTGATGAGCGCGGTGGTTCCGCCGAGCCGGGCGACACCCAGCGTGATGGCCAGGTACAGCGGCGAGTTCTGACCCACCAGCGCGACCACATCGCCCTCGTCCAACACCGAGTCCCGAGAGCACGTGCGCCACACGCGAGCAGAGCGCGTCGAGCTCTTCCCAGCTCAGCCGCTCGTCGTGCATCTCGAACGCGAGACCGCCGGGGTCGGCCGCAGCGTTCGCCATCGCGACCTTGACCATGCTCTCGTCGCGGTCCTCGCGAGCTCGCAGGAGCCAAGGCAGGGTGCGGCCGACCGCACTCGGCAACGCGTGCAGCTGCGCCCGTAGACTGTCGTGCCATTCGGGGTCCGGCGTGCGGCGGACCCAATCGCCCAGCGTGCCGACCAGCGCGCGCGCTGCCTCGCCGGGACCCATTCTCAACTTACCGGCCATGTGGCCGGCGAGTGTACGCGATTTCTAGGTGCAGGTCGCGGCCTTGTCCATGCAGTACGAACTTGCCCTGCGCGTCCTTCGAGCAGATCTGCGGGGCGCACTCGGCGTCGGATGCGCAGCTCTTGCGTGCCGGTCCCGGGCGTGCGGCAGCAGTGCCTGTCGCCGTTCCACGCGCAGATGGTGCCGCCCGAGCAGGTCTCGGTCCCGCCGAAGCAATCGGGGGCATCCTGCTGGCACTTCCCCTGGCTGCAGTATTCGCCCGCGGCGCACTCCCACACGTTGGTACAGCCGCTTCCGACGGTGCTGCCGACGCCGCACGCGCTGGAAGGATCACTGCACGGCGCGCACACGCCGTAGTCCCCAGCGACGTTCTCGCAGTACATGTTGATGACGTGCGGCTTGTCGCCGTAGAGCTTGTCGAGCGCCCACTTGGCGGCAACCTTGCCGAGCCCGCTGAAGGCCTGATTGACGAGCGGGTCGACCTGGATCGGGCTGCAGTCCGAGTCGGTCTTGCACGGCACGCAGACGCCGCAGTTGTAGTCCTTTCCGGCCAGCCCGACGGACACGCTCGCGCAGGAGTGCATGCCGTACTGCAGCGTCGCGTCGTTGATGCCGCTGATGCCGCTGATGTCGCGCAGCAGCTTGCCGACGTTCAGGTCGAGCCCCACGCCGCTGCAGTCCGAGTCGTTCGAGCAGGTGTTGGTCACCGCGCTCCACGGCGCCGGCAGCGCCGTTACGCCGTTTCCGAGATCCGAGCAACCGCTGGCCGGCACGCCGCAGCGCCCGTCACCTCCGTTGATGGGCACGTGGCAGGCGATTGCGTCAGCGCCGCACCCCGCGCAGTCGGCGTCGGTCGCGCACGTACCCTTGGGCTTGTTCGGCTCGCCGCAGGCCTTGACGCACACGCCCTGCGGCGAGCAGATTTCGCCATTCGAGCAAGGCGAGGTCGCCGAGCACTGCCCGCACTTCTTCGTTCTTCTCGTTGCAGGCGTGCGCTGGCGCGGCGGCCGTGCCGCATTGCGCGCAGTCGGCGTCCGCCGTGCAGTTGTCCGGGCAGTTCAGCTCGCACGAGCCGTGTCGGCCCGCAGTGCTCGTTGCCGCTGCACGCGCTCACGTCCTTGGCGGAACAGGTCACGCACTTGCCGCCGTCACATATCTGGTGGTTCGGGTCGCAGGCGGCGCAGTCGGCGTCGGCGGTGCAAGTGATGGTTGGGCTGCCCTGGGCATCGGTCGGGCAGGTCGCACCCGCGGACGCGCAGGTTCCGTACTTCGTGCAGGTCTTGCCCGTGGGGCAGCCCTTCCCGGTAGACGGCGTCACAGGCGACGCAGCGTTGCGAAGCCACGTCGCACTTCGTGCGGCCGAAGGAGCAATCGGCGCACTCGGCGTCGGACGAGCAATTGGTCAAGAAGCAGATGGGCCCGGGCACGTTGGCGCTGCCGCCCGTCCCCGAGCTACCGCCGTCGCCGCTGGCAGCGGACCCGCCCGACCCGTCCGGACCGCCATCGACGCCGCCGGAGCCACCAGCAGCCGGGCCCGGCCTTTCCTCCACCGCTCGCGCTACAACCCGAGAGCGCGGCGACACAAGCAACAATAACCAAGACCGACCAGCGCATCGTGCGATCGTAGCCGGCCGCGGCCCGCCTGCAAGCCTCGCCGCCGCAGCAGAGCTCGCCGTCTCCTCCCGACCCGGAGGCCGAGCAGCCGGCGCTCGTGGGTCATCGCGGGCAAATCGCCGCTGATGCACACTCGTTGCGCCCATGAAGACCAACGCCGTGCGCAGAGCTGGATACGCTTGATATCCGCTATGAGCTCCGGAGCTACGAGGTAGACCCCGATCATCTCGACGCCGAGGCGGTGGCGGCAAAGGTCGGGCTGCCTGCCGAGCAGGTCTTCAAGACGCTCGTGGTCCGCGGAGACCGCCACGGCGTGTGTCTGGCTGTCGTGCCCGGCGACAGCGAGCTCGACCTGAAAGCCCTCGCGCGGCTCACCGGCGACCGCAAAGTCGACACCGTTCCGCTGAAGGAGGTGCAGCCACTGACCGGCTACGTACGTGGCGGGGTAACGGCACTGGCCTGCAAGAAGCCCTACCCCGTGTACGCCGACGAGACGCTCGAGTTGTTCGACGTGGTGTCCGTCTCCGCGGGAGCGCGCGGTACGCAGATCCTGATCGCTCCCGCCGACTACCTGCGCGCCGTCGAGGCGACGACCGGCGACATCGCGAAAACGAAGTCGCGCTAGTTGCCGGTCAGTGCAATCGCGTACGAGCCGGTAGCGCTGTAGCCGTAGATGAACGCCCCCATCGGCTTCGTCCCCGAAATGTGATGGGCGCCCGCAGTGACCGGGCACTCGATGCGTTCGTAGCTGGTGGCCCCGGACTTTCCGATTGGAGTCGCCGAACACCCCGCGTTCTGACCGTCGACGGTAGACGTGTTGTCCACCGGCGAGACCAGCACGACGCGCTGGGTGGAGTATCCCGGTGGCGCCACGAACGCGTAGCTCGTGCGTTGCTGCTCGACATCCGGGATAAGCGACACGGATGGATCCCCCGTTTTCTGCGTCGTGAAGGTACCACTCACGAGAACCTGGGCGACCAGCACTGGCGCGCTTGAAGAAACCGTAAAGCTCTTCACTGCCCACACGTCACGGGCTTGCCCCGCCTGGAGCGTGAACTGGTTCATGGGCGCGGGCAGGCTCGTGGCGACCTGGGTCCCATCGGCCGTCGCCACGACCCGCGCCAGGTCGGGCTCCACGTAACCACCGTCGGAGCGCAGCGGCGATTTCGGGACGACGAAGTGCCTGCCTGCCGCATCGACCGGAGGAAGCTCCGCTTCGAAGTGCTCCGTGCAGCACAGCGACGCGGGGTCGTAGCCAGGCGGTGTCGGCGGCGCAGGTGTCAGCTTCGAGAACGGCGCCAGGATCCGCTCGCCGCTGGTGAACACCGCGACCGGCTTGGACGCCTGGATCAGCGTGCCGGTGAGGTCGCCGGGCGCGCCGTCGCTGGCGAGATTCAGCGTGTCGAACGGGCCGAGCGTCAGCGTCAGCGTGCCACCGGTCTTGGTCGCTGCGATGCCGCTCGCGCTGTTGCCGAGTCAATCCCCGCCCGCCGTGACGGTGACATTCGTCCCGGGCTCGGCGCCGACGATGGTTATCGACGAGTGGTCGGGAATGCCGGGAAACGGGGCCATGACCGCGACAGGGTTGGCTGTGGGTAGGCCCAGCACGCGATAGCTCGTTCCGAGCCGCGCCGTCGGCAGGAGCGGCGTGCCGTCGTTCGACGAGGCGTCGGACCAGGGATTCTGTTGATAGGCAACCAGCGGCCGATCCGACGTGATGCGGAAGGCGTTGGACGAGAGCTCGGTCATCGGAGGCCCAGGGGGCTCGGCCGTGCTGGCTGTCTGTCCGGTCACCTCGCGCGTTGGCATGACGATGTCCCTGACCTCGTCCGGTGCGAGAATCGACAGCCAGAACCGTGGTCAGCGACGGCGCCGCTCCGACGGCCGCGTCGTTCCGCTCCACCTTCACGCCGGCGTGCCCGGAACCCACATTGTGAACGACGACGGCCCACGGCTTGTCCCAGACCGGACTTGTGCCGCGCTCGTTGGGCAGGTCGACCGCCCAGAACGCCGTACCCGCGAGCGACGGCAGCGAACCACCGTCGCTGCCCGCGCTGCCCGCGCTGCCCGCCGACCCCGAACTGCCGCCCGTTCCGGCACTGCCGTCGGGCTGCCCGCCGTCGGCTCCAGCGGACCCGCCGCTTGCACCGGTACCACCCGTTCCCGCGCCGGCTTCCTTCGAAGCGCTAGCGCCAGTCGAGCTTCCGCCACACCCCGCCGCAAGCAGAACCGCACATACGGCGCACCCGAGCCCTCGTCTCACCATCACCGCGACTCTACGCCCGACCGCTCGGCCGTACAGAACCGCGCTCCGCGACCCGACGGGCCGCGGAGCGCTGTCCCGCTACTCCTCGCCGACGGCCGCGGCGACCTCGGCCGGCGTGGCGCGCGTCGGCGCCGGCGGCGCGAAGGTCTCGGCCTGCTCGTCCACGACCACCTGCAGGCGCTTGTACGCCGGCAGGCCTGTGCCCGCGGGGATCAGCCGACCCATGATGACGTTCTCCTTGATGCCGCGGAGATCGTCGGTCTTGCCGCAGATGGCCGCCTCGGTCAGCACCTTCGTCGTTTCCTGGAAGGACGACGCGCTGATGAACGACTCGGTCGAGAGCGACGCCTTCGTGATGCCGAGCAGCATCGGCTCGGCGACTGCCGGCTGACCGCCGCGCTCCATGACGCGGGCGTTCTCGCGCTCGAACACGTACTTCTCGACCTGCTCGTCGATCAGGAAGTTCGTGTCGCCGACCTCCTTGACGCGCACGCGACGTAGCATCTGACGAACGATGCCTTCGATGTGCTTGTCGTTGATGCCGACGCCCTGCAGCCGATAGACCTGCTGGATTTCGTTCACCAGCCAGGCCGCCAGCTCCTTTTCGCCCTTCACGCGCAGGATGTCGTGCGGGTTCGCCGGACCGTCCTGAAGCGGATCGCCTGCGCGCACGTGATCGCCCGGCTGCACCTGGATGTGCTTGCCCTTGGGGATCAGGTATTCGCGCGCGTGATCCGGCTGCGCCTGGCCGTCGATGCCGTAAGGCGTGATGACGACCTTGCGCTTGCCCTTGGTGTCCTTGCCGAAAGTTCACCATGCCGTCGATCTCGCTGATGATCGCGTGATCCTTCGGCTTGCGCGCCTCGAACAGCTCTGCGACGCGGGGAAGACCTCCGGTGATGTCCTGCACCTTCGTCGTGTCACGCGGAATGCGTGCGATAGCCTCGCCCGGAGTGATCTGCTCGCCGTCCTGCGCCACGATATTGGCGCCGACCGGCAGCAGGTAGCGGGCGTCGAGGTCGGTTCCGGGCAGCTTCACGGGCTCGCCCGTCTCCGGATCGACGATCGTGATGCGCGGGCGGAGGTCCGCGGCGCGCGACTCGATGACGATCTTGCGGCTGAGGCCGGTGACCTCGTCCACGCGCTCGATGACCGTGACCTGCTCGACCAGATCGCCGTACTTCACGATGCCCCCGACCTCGGTGAGGATCGGCGCCGCGAATGGGTCCCACTCGGCGACCGTGGTGGCTGCCGGAACACGCTCGCCGTCGAGGTGCTTCAGCACCGCGCCGTACACCAGGCGGTGGTGTTCGCGCTCGCGACCCGTGTCGTCCATGATGACGAGCTCGCCGTGGCGATTCATGATCACGGTGGTGCCGTCCTCCTTGAGGGCGGTCTGGGCGTTTCTGCAGCTGGATGGTGCCCTCGGTGCGCGTCTCGAGCGAGCTCTGCTCGATCTTGCCACGCGCCGCCGCACCGCCGATGTGGAAGGTCCGCATCGTGAGCTGGGTGCCCGGCTCGCCGATCGACTGGGCCGCGATGATGCCGATGGCCTCGCCGATGTTGACGCGATAACCACGCGCCAGGTCTCGGCCGTAGCACATGGCACACACGCCGCGCCGCGTCTGGCAGGTGAGCACCGAGCGGATCACGACCTCCTCGATGCCGGCCTCTTCGATGCTGGCCACGAGCGGCTCGTCGAGCTCGGTGTTGCCCTCGACGATGATCTCTCCGGTGAGCGGATCGACCACGTCCTCGAGCACCACGCGACCCAGAATGCGGTCGCCTAGCGGCTGGATGACCTCGCCGGCCTCTTCCAGCTTGGTCACGCGAATACCGTCCAGGGTGCCGCAGTCGAACTCGCTGACCACGGCGTCCTGCGCCACGTCGACCAGGCGCCGCGTGAGATAGCCGGAGTTGGCCGTCTTCAGTGCGGTGTCGGCCAGACCCTTGCGTGCGCCGTGCGTCGACGTGAAGTACTGCAGCACGCTGAGGCCTTCACGGAAGTTCGACGTGATGGGCGTCTCGATGATCTCGCCCGACGGCTTGGCCATCAGACCGCGCATGGCGGCGAGCTGGCGCATCTGCTGGGTCGAGCCTCGCGCGCCGGAATCGGCCATGATGTAGACGGGGTTGAAGCTCGATTCCTCGCTCTTCTCTCCCGTCTCGTGGTCGGTGACGGTCTCCTTGCTGATGCCCGTCATCATCTCCTCGGTGACGCGATCGGCGACACCGGCCCAGATGTCGACAACCTTGTTGTAGCGCTCGCCGTCGGTGATGAGGCCTTCCTGGTACTGGTCGACCACCTTCTCGAGATCGCGCTGCGCAGCGTCGATGAGGTCCTTCTTCTTTTCGGGGATGACCATGTCATCCATGCAGATCGAGATACCCGCGCGCGTCGCGTAGGTGAACCCGAGCGTGCGCAAGCGGTCAGCCAGCAGCACCGTCTCCTTGTTCTTGTGCTTGCGGTAGCAGACGTCGATCAGCGCCGAGAGGGCCTTCTTGTTCAGCACCTTGTTGACGTAGTCGAACGGGATCTGCGGCGGCAGGATCTCGGCGATCAGCACGCGGCCCACCGTGGTCGCGACGATGCGCTTTCGGAGCTCGCCGTTCTCGTCCATGTCCTGGATACGGACCTTGATGCCCGCGTGCAGGTGCACGACGCCGTTGTCGTAGGCCATGCGGACCTCCTCCGGAGAGGAGAACACACCGCGCAGGTAGCCCTCGAACTTGCCCGACTTCTCGTCGACCTTGAACGCGGCGTCGCGGTAGCTGCCCTGCGCGAAACGCTGCAAGCGCGTCGCGTAGTAGAGCCCGAGCACGATGTCCTGGGTCGGGTTGATGATGGGACGACCGCTAGCCGGCGACAGGATGTTGTTCGTGCTCATCATGAGCACGCGCGCTTCCATCTGTGCCTCGACGCTGAGCGGGACGTGCACCGCCATCTGGTCGCCGTCGAAGTCGGCGTTGAACGCCGCGCACACCAGCGGGTGGAGCTGGATGGCCTTGCCTTCGATGAGCACCGGCTCGAACGCCTGGATACCCAGACGGTGGAGCGTCGGCGCGCGGTTCAGGAGCACCGGGTGCTCGCTGATGACCTCGTCGAGGATGTCCCAGACTTCGGGGCGCTCCTTCTCCACCATCTTCTTCGCGCTCTTGATGGTGTTGACGTAGCCGCGCTCTTCCAGCTTGTTGTAGATGAACGGCTTGAAGAGCTCGAGCGCCATCTTCTTCGGCAGCCCGCACTGGTGCAGCTTCAGCGTCGGACCGACGACGATCACCGAGCGGCCCGAGTAGTCGACGCGCTTGCCGAGCAGGTTCTGGCGGAAGCGGCCCTGCTTGCCCTTGAGCATGTCGCTCAGGCTCTTCAGGGGGCGCTTGTTGGGGCCAGTGATGGTCTTGCCGCGACGACCGTTGTCGAAGAGGGCGTCCACCGCCTCCTGCAGCATGCGCCGCTCGTTGCGGATGATGATCTCCGGCGCGTTCAGCTCGAGCAGCCGCTTGAGGCGGTTGTTGCGGTTGATCACGCGGCGATACAGGTCGTTCAGATCGCTGGTGGCGAAGCGACCGCCGTCGAGCGGAACGAGCGGGCGCAGGTCGGGCGGCAGCACCGGGATGACTGCGAGCATCATCCACTCCGGACGGTTGCCGCTGCCACGGAACGCCTCGACCACCTTCAGTCGCTTGGCGAACTTCTTGCGCTTCGCCTCGCTGGTCGAGATGCGCATCTCCTGACGAAGCGACTCCGCCAGGCTGTGCACGTCGACGCGCTTGAGCATTTCGAGGACAGCCTCGCCGCCCATACCGGCGCTGAAGCGGTCGTCGCCGTACTCGTCGAGTAGCTGCGCGTACTTGTCCTCGGTCAGCAGCTCGCCGGCCGACAGACCCGTGTCCTTGGGGTCGATGACGATGTACGCCTCGCAGTACAGGACCTTTTCCAGGTCCTTCAGCGTGATGTCGAGGATGTTACCGATGCGCGAAGGCAGGCTCTTCAGGAACCAGATGTGCGCGACCGGTGTCGCGAGGTTGATGTGCCCGAGGCGCTCGCGGCGTACCTTGGACTGGATCACCTCGACGCCGCACTTCTCGCACACGATTCCACGGTGCTTCATGCGCTTGTACTTGCCGCAGATGCACTCGTAGTCCTTCACCGGCCCGAAGATCTTCGCGCAGAACAGACCGTCGCGCTCCGGCTTGAACGTCCGGTAGTTGATGGTTTCCGGCTTCTTTACCTCGCCGTGAGACCACTCGCGGATCTTCTCGGGGCTGGCGAGCGAGATCCGCATCGCGGAGAAGGACAGCGGGTCCTTCGGCTTTTCGAAAAACGAAAAGATATCACGCACGGCAGCCTCCTTCGCTCACGGACACGGACACGGACATTGTCCACCCGCAACAGGCGGGCGGACGGATGGCAAATCCAGAAACGGGACTCGGGTTCATCACGCGGACCCTCACTCCTCTGCCGCCGTCGCAGTGGCGGCGCCGGTGCTTTCGACCAGCTCGACGTTGAGACACAGCGACTGCAGCTCCTTGATGAGCACGTTGAAGCTCTCCGGCAGTCCCGCTTCCAGCGCGTACTCGCCCTTGACAATGGACTCGTACATGCGCGTGCGGCCCTGCACGTCGTCGCTCTTGACGGTCAGGAACTCCTGCAGCGCGTAGGCAGCGCCGTAGGCCTCCATCGCCCAGACCTCCATCTCGCCGAGACGCTGGCCGCCGAACTGGGCTTTGCCGCCCAGGGGCTGCTGCGTGACGAGCGAGTAGGGCCCGATCGAGCGCGCGTGGATCTTGTCGTCGACCAGGTGGTGCAGCTTGAGCATGTACATGATGCCCACGGTCACATCCTTGTCGAACGGCTCGCCGGTGCGCCCGTCGAAGAGAATGGCCTGACCCGAAGTGGACAGGTCCGCCTTGACGAGTGCGCCCTTGATCTGCTCCTCGCGGGCGCCGTCGAACACCGGAGTGCCGAAGAACACGCCGCGCTTGAGCTTGCGGGCGAGCGACTTGACCTCGTCGTCGCTCAGGCTCTGGATGAACTTCACGAACTTGGCGTCGCCGTCGTACACCTCGGCCATCCGGCTCCGGATCTTGTCGCCTCCGAAGTTCGTCGGCGATCTGGCGTTGCCCTGCGCGCGGCGCCGTTACGTATTGCTGCAAACCTGGCGACGCGATCTGAAGGATTTCGCTCCGCGACTCTTCAGGTAGGAAATCTTACGCGTCCTGGAAACGGCTGATTTTCCTATGACGGTCACGCTGCTAATTCGTCCGCGATCGATTGCCGCGCTTCTATAACGTCGGCTTTCGACGTAATTCTGGAGTCGATTGACTTTGAGATCGCCCACTCACTGACATAACATGATTCATAGGAGACAAGACAAACGCGTGGCTGATTCAGTTTCGATTTGCGTCATCGGTTCAGGTTATGTGGGGCTGGTTGCAGCCGCCTGCTTTGCAGAGATCGGGCACCGGGTCATCAGTGTCGACAACGATGAAGCACGGGTGAAGGTCCTGCGTGATGGTGGCGTACCCATTTTTGAAGAACATTTGCCGAAACTATTGGCCAAACACGCCGGCCGGGGCGTTGAATTCACTACCGATCTGGCCTCGGCTGTTAAAGAATGCGATGCGCTCTTTATCGCCGTAGGCACGCCGCAAGGCGCCAGCGGTGCTGCAGATCTCTCCTATGTGGAGGCTGTGGTTGCCGAGGTAGCGCGATCCATTAACGGATACAAGGTCATCGTTGAAAAGAGCACAGTACCTGTCTATACGAACGAGTGGATACGCCGCGTTTTGTATCGCCACGGTGTTGAACCGAGCAAATACGATGTGGTATCGAACCCAGAATTTCTGCGCGAGGGGACGGCGATCATGGATTTTCTCCATCCCGATCGCATTGTGGTTGGCGCGACCAGCGATGCTTCAATTGATCTGCTGAGCCGCATCTATGAGCCGTTGACCAGCGGAAGTTACTATTCTCAACTGGGGGCTCTATCCGGTCCGTGCAATGTGGATCAGCCTGCGAAATTGCTTGTCACTTCTGCACAGAGTGCGGAAATCATTAAACACGCTTCAAACGCGTTTCTTGCGCTGAAGATTTCATTCATCAACGCTGTCGCCAATCTCGCTGAGGCCGTGGACGCTGATGTGGAAGACATCGCCGCCGGCATGGGGCTCGACAGTAGAATCGGACCGAAATTCTTGCGGGCAGGACTTGGATATGGTGGCTCGTGCTTTCCTAAGGATGTTGCCGCATTCCATCAGGTGGCGCAACAGTACGGCGTCGATTTCCAGCTGTTGCGGGAAATTCGAAAAATCAATGAGACGCAGAAAGAAATATTCTTTAATAAGGTCCTGCAGGCACTTTGGACGCTAAGAGGGAAGCGGTTGGCAGCTTTTGGGGCTTGCCTTCAAAGGTGACACAGATGACATTCGAGAATCTCCTGCGATCGACGTAATCCAGAGATTGCTGGAGGCGGGCGCGAACATTACGGCATACGACCCCGCTGCAATCGATCGTGCCAGGGAAGTTCTGCCACCGTCGCAAAAGATGCAGTATGCAACGAATCTATACGAGGCAGCGAGAGACGTGGATGCTGTGCTGATTCTTACGGACTGGAAGGAGTTTGGCGACATGGATCTTGCCAGGCTCAACCGCGAGGTTAAATTCCCGATCGTAATCGATGGCCGCAATCTGTATAAGCCGCAGAGAATGCTTGAGCACGGCTTTACTTATGTTAGTGTCGGCAGACCAGCGAACTATCTGGCGCAGGAAGGCAAACCGCGCAAGTTTGTAAAGTGAACCTTCGCAAGAGCTGGGCGTTATAGGGCACTCAAAAGCATCGCAGTAAGAGGGCTGGCCAGTTTTCGAATCGTGATGCGGAATCTCGGAGCATATTGCGTTGAGCATGCGCGTTCTAGTAACCGGCGCAGCCGGATTTCTGGGCTCTCATTTGGTTGATCGTTTGCTTGCCGATGGCCACTCGATTGTGGGCTACGACAACCTGTCTACAGGCTCCCTTGAAAACATCGCGCACCTTGCAGGCGAGCGGCGATTCAGCCTGGTTGTGGAGGATATCTGCGAGCCGTTTGACCCAGGACCAGTCGATTATGTGTTCAACTTTGCGTCTCCTGCGAGCCCGCCAAAATACCTTGAGTTGCCGATTCAAACCCTCCGTGTTGGCTCAGTCGGAGTGGAGAACACGCTCGAGATTGCATTTCGCAATAATGCAGGATATCTTCACGCCTCCACTTCAGAGTGCTACGGCGAACCGCTCGAACATCCGCAGCGCGAAAGTTACTGGGGCAATGTGAATCCGGTTGGCCCGCGCTCTGTCTACGACGAAGCTAAGCGATATGCTGAAGCGCTTGTCGTGGCCTACCACCGCGCTCGCGGTGTGAATACCCATTTGGTTCGGATCTTCAACACCTATGGTCCCCGCCTGCACCCTGAAGATGGCCGCGTAATTTCGAACTTTGTTGCACAGGCGCTGGCTGGGGAGCCTCTCACCATTTACGGAGATGGAAGCCAGACGCGCAGCTTCTGCTATGTAGACGATCTCATTGAAGGAATCCTCCGACTCTCCATGAGCGATGAACACCTCCCGGTGAATATAGGCAATCCGAATGAATTCACGATCATGGAATGTGCGCGGGAAATCCTGCAGTTAACTGACTCCAAAAGTGCAATGCACTATTGTGAAGTTCCGCAGGACGATCCCACGCGCCGCTGCCCCGACATAACCAAAGCAAAAATGCTGCTGCGGTGGGAGCCCCAAACAGACCTGAGGCAAGGGTTGGTTAAGACAATCAATCATTGCCGAGCCAAGCAAGCGTAAAAGCCAGTGCGCATAGGAAGGCAATCAACTGGCAACTTCACGCCATGCGCAAAGCGACTCAGTAAACGCAGCGCTACCGTCTCGCAACCAGGTGTCGAGTTGTCCTGGTTCCTTTAGCTGTTGTCCGCGTGCCCGCTGCACAACAACAAAGCGGCATTTCAACTGAGGCAACATGGTCACGTCTCCCCAAAGCTTTTCAAATTGGGTTACCGGGAAGATATCTTCCTGCCCTTTGCCCCAGCGCTTCTTCACGTCTTTTAGAGTGACGTAGGTCGGCATGCGCGCTGCAAGAGCGCGAACGGCATCAACTACTCGTTCGACATTGGAGAGGTCATCGCGGTCCAGTCCGAACAGTTCCAGAAGGCTATCAATATTCACCCAGTAAGTTGCGCTGTTGTAGTAACTCAAATTGCTTTCAATTTCCTCACTGGGGAACGCCAAACTCTCAAGTAGCTGCACGTGGCCATCGACGCGAGCCAGTCCGCCACCGCGATCCTCAATGTGCCGTGTGATCACTTCGGCCGTCAACGCGGCCCCGCTATGAATGTGATCGCCGAGAATCGCCGCGTCCGCATTGGCGCCGACAGTGTCGATGTTATGAATCAGGATGTACTTCAACTGCGGCCGCGTTATAAGAAGTTCCTTGAGCGTTCCATTGCGCAGTAGATTCGCAATCTCATACCAGTGCCCAACCGGATGTAGAGACTGCATCGGTTCATTGTCTACATAGTCTGAGGCTTCACCGGTTTTTTGTGCCCACTGGATCAGCGCTTCATGCAGCCCATCTCGCACTTTCTGCGCCTGGACGTCCAATACCTGCTGATTGGTCTCTTCCCATGCGAAGCGGAGGTCGCGCACCGTAGGGACCATGCGCAAGCCAATGCTTCGTCCCTGCGAAAGCAGCAGTTGACCGGGGTAATCGTAGTTATTCTCGACCATGAGGTGTTGCGCAATGGCATCGTGCGTAAGATAGCTCGTGGTAATAATGTGCGGCGGCATCGTGCCACACACACGGCCGATGTGAAGGCTCTTGGCCAGATGGACCTCTATGAAGTTGCGATATCGTCCGCCCAGCCTGCTGAATGGGTTCAGCGCTTTCACCACACCGGCTCCGCGCGTCCATCGCGTGCCGATTCCGCCCGCCAGGGTTACGACTGCAACCGATCCATCAGCGAGAGCTTGCAGTCCTGTCTGCCGATGAGCCGGATCTACATGCTCTGCCTCCGCATCCTCAACCTGGCGCGTCTCGCGTATCCGGTTCTGCCCCATGCCGATTCGTCCGGAGAGCAAATCCTGACGAATCTGCTCATGAAGCACTCGGTCGAATCCAAACGCATCGAGAAGAGCGCGCAGCGATGTTTTCTCGCCACCCTCAGTTTGCGAACCTGAGGGAAGCATATGGTCAAAGAGCGTCTGTGTCATGCCTGCGTAGTCGGGATTGGTTCTGCAGGCAGCCGTAAATCGCTCCAGTTCGTTGCGGCGTAATTGCGAAAGTTGAATCGCATCGCTGCGAATGAGACCCGGCACATGCAGAGTGTAGTAGTTGGCGGGCATCAGAGCCTCGTCGCCGCTTTGCAGGGTGGCGAATGTACCGGCTTCGTTGATAGAGAAATCGTAGACCACGGGCTCTATGGCAAAAGGAACGCTATGCTCCAACTTCCGTTTGGTCTCGCTCATAATGGTTTGCATGCGTGCTTGGGCTGCAGGCTTTCGAACCGGATCGAAAAGGAATCCCATGCCGCCGCCACTCATGCCGCCAAGCATCCAGAAGCCCCAGAAGTCTTTGCCGAATTCCAGTCGGACCCGATCGATGAGCATTTGAGTGTATAGATTGTCGGCCCAGGGAATTATCGATTGAATGGGACCATCGAAGTTGCTCTGCAATGAGGTCCCCAACGCACGAATGTCATCGCGCTGAAGCCGCGTGATGATTTCATTCAGAATACCTATCGATTGTTTGCGTGCCTGCCACTCAACTTCTGAGCGCAGTAGATATTTCTCGGTCACCATTTCAAGAATGTGACCGACATCCTGAGCCATGCCGCCGTGAACGAGAACCAGGCTATCTTGCAGATGCTCGCAGGCCTGGCGCGGGACTTCAGCTTCATTCAGGATTTTGTGGCGAGGCAACAGGCATCCTCGGCTGATACCGAACTCCGGGTCGTTCGATTCTGCAAGAACGCCGTGGATGATCTTGATGCCCGGCCAGACACCACCGGAGTCTTGCCAGCCGCCTCCACTACCGCTCAACCATTCTCCAAGGATCGCGCGGGCAGCAACCAGTCGCCGATCTTCTTCAACAAGCGCTCCCGTCAACGATTTGATCTGACCGGTGGCTCGCATGCAAACGGTGATAATGCAGGCCAACAGGTTAGTGGAAACCGCGAGCCTTGAACCTTTGGGAATATCGTTGACGCGGCTGACAATCTCAATTCCAAAGCCTGCCTTACCGGTGAGCTTTTCCAAAATTTCAGAAAGCGGCTGCGTTGCACCTTCAATTCCGGAAGGGATGAGACCGCTGGCAATCACACCTGCCTTGAGCAGTCCAAGATAATCGCGGGGGAAGTCGAAAACCTCTGATATCGATGTCACGTCTGCCGTTGTCGAAAGATCGATGCTGGTCAAGCGAATGGCAGGCTCATCGATGACGCGCAACCAAGCCTGAACCGGCGGCTTTGGCTTAACGGCGCCAGGAGTGCCGGAGCAAACGGCAAGATCGATCGAAGCATTTAGAACGCGAGCGCCCTCCGGAAAATCCATGCCGAGAAAAAAGATGTCGCTCCAGCCGCTGTGAGTAAAGTCCATTCGCACGGGCGTTGCTTCGTGAAGAATTGGATATCCAGGATTCGCCATCAGGAGTTCGGAGCGAATTCGCAGCGGATAGTCGGAGGCATGACCGATGCGGAACATCCACTGATTTCCGCGCACGCTTCGCACACTGCGTCTTACCTGATCGGCGAGTGTTTGAAGCCCCAACGATCTATAGCCGGCAGCCAGTGCGCTAGAGATGGAAGCGCTATGCCCTTTCTGCTCTTGTTCTGCTAGGAAACAGGAGATCGCTTCTTCGAACCTTCGTTCGAGTAAACCCTGATATCCATTGAACGGTATGTTAGCCGAATGATTGCTCTCTGCATGGCGGGGAATGTAGAAGCGGTGAATTGCGTAAAGAAAGAAAAGTGCGCGTACACGCTGGTAAAGATTGCCGCTATCGCGGCGAAATTCATCGAGTAATCCGCACCGTCCAGCAGTTCGGCAATGGAGGCGTTTCGGCAGAATGAATCCAGTGACGTATTACGATCCTCGCCACTGCTTGTAATAATCTTGAGCAGTCGGCTCACAATTCTCCGCCTCGCCCACTGCCTTCTAGCTCACGGTCAGCTAGGAGTTCAATACCTGCAGAAGAACTTCACTGCGATCGCGGCCGTTTGGGCCAGCGCCATTTGAGCCACTAATAAGCCGTACGGCGCGCCCAGATCGTAGCGCCGCCCGTTATCCTCGATCGCCAAGTACTGTTCCTGCTGCGCGAGAACAGATAGGGCATCCACAAGATTGACACGCGCTTCGTGATCGGACGCGAGCTTGCGGTCCAGAATCTCCATCACCGACGGCGTCAACACATGGATTCCACTAAAGCAAAGATAGTAGCCGGATCGAATTCCCGAAACCAATAAGTGTTGCTCAGCTTCGGTCGGAGTTGGTTTCTCGACGACTGTATCGACGCGATAGATATTGTTGTGCTGAGAGGTCCGCCTTCCTCCCACAGCTCCGAAGCGCGCCAATAGACCTTCCCGCGTGAGGCGAACTCCACTTACCGAGCAGCGCTCCTTTTGGGCAAGCTGGACCATCCGGGCCGCCGAGGTAACCACGCCCGAACTGACGTAGAGATGATCGCCTACGATGTGAAGGAATGAGTCATCCGCTGTGAACTTGCAGGCGCAGTGGATGGCGTGTCCGTATCCGCGCGGTTCTTCCTGGGGAATGAACGTCACAGAATTCGCATAGGAACCTGCTCCCTGTGCATAGGAGTGCTCGTCTCCAGGGAACACGACCACCGCGATATCTTCAATGCCGGCTGCAAGAGACTGTTCAATCAAAATTCGAAGAAGTGACTTTTCAACCCCATCCCGGTCGATGAGATTTTGAAGGGGCAGAGTGCGCTGGCCCTTTCCCGCAGCGGTTATAACTGCTTTCCTGATAACCAATTCGGGCTCCTGATGGCACTTTATCACGAGTGCTAAATGATCTCTCAAAAGTCCTTCAAATGGCCCAATTCTCAACTTCGGCCGCCAATGCAAGATGGGCAACCTCATCACCATGAAAGGAATCGTCGAGAAGCAGAAGTTGCATGGTCGGAGGAGGGATGTGGTTCGAAATCTGTACCTGGGTCGTAAGAGAGTATGTAATACAACCCGCGCTCTGTGGAAAACTCGGTTTAAATAACCAGTTTTTGATCAATTACTTATGAAGTTGATTTCATCAGCCGCGTGTCAGGCAAATGTCTTTCAAATTCCTTGCACGGCCCGAATCAGGAGAACTTCGGCATTGTGGTGGCGGAAGCCCTGGCATGCGGACTCCCGGTGATTATCTCAGATAAAGTAAATATCTGGCGTGAGATTGCCGGACATCAAGCAGGATTGGTTTGCGAAGACACTGCGATTAGCACTCAGAAAGCATTTGATCACTGGCTCCAGTTGTCTACTGAAGAGATCCAAATGATGCGAAGTTGCAGTAGGAGAGGCTTCGATGCTTGTTTTAACTACAATGTAGTTGCTGATAAGATGCTTGAAGTCACCGAGTCTATCTATCACGAGAATCACCGGTAAGCGTTTCAGCGAGATACTTTGGGGCGAATCTCAATTGCATGCATGTATTTCATGCGCAATTAGTCGATCCTTTATAGGGGAGTCAGCAGATAATGAAGAAAGCGCTTATCACAGGATGTACTGGGCAAGATGGTTCATATCTCACTGAACTGCTTCTCGAGAAGGGCTATGAGGTTCATGGTCTCAAGAGACGTGCATCGAGCTTCAATACCGAACGTGTTGACCACATCTTCAGTGATTATCACGAGACCGGTACTAGATTCTTCCTGCACTATGCAGACCTGACCGATGGCAGCTCGCTGTCCTCTCTCCTTCATGACCTTGAGCCGGATGAGGTCTACAACCTTGGTGCGCAGAGCCATGTGAAAGTTAGCTTCGAAGTGCCGGAGTTCACCGCGGACGTGGTTGCGACGGGCGCTTTGAGGTTGTTGCAGGCCATGAGGCTGACTGGTGTGAAGAGCCGGTTTTATCAGGCCTCATCAAGTGAAATGTTCGGCAGTGCGCCGCCACCGCAGAGTGAGGAGACGGTGTTTCATCCTCGCAGTCCATATGCGTGCGCCAAAGTATTCGGGCACAACATCACAGTGAATTATCGAGAAAGCTACGGCATGCATGCGTCGAGCGGAATTCTCTTCAATCACGAGTCGCCACGGCGAGGTGAGACCTTTGTCACTCGCAAGATCACGCGTGCTGTTGCGCACATCAAGCATGGCGTACAGAAGAGGCTGTTCCTTGGAAATCTGGATGCGCGGCGCGATTGGGGATATGCACCAGACTATGTCCGCGCCATGTGGATGATGTTGCAGCAGGACTCTCCGGATGATTACGTAATCGGTACGGGCGAGGCTCATACTGTGCGCGAATTTGTCGAGCTCGCTTTTGCGGTAGCAGACCTCGACTGGAAAGACTTTGTTGAGATCGATCCACGTTACTTCAGGCCAGCAGAAGTGGATTACCTGTTAGCTGATGTCTCAAAGGCAACTAAAGTGCTCGGCTGGCATCCCACAGTAACATTCAAGGAGTTAGTTAAACTCATGGTTGAAGCTGACATGCGCGAAGTTGAAAGACTCCGAGAAGGAGGCACTGAGGCCCTGCGGCTTGCTGCAACAGCTGAGGGTGGTCATTCATGATTGATTTGAGAAGCAAGCGGGTCGTTGTTACGGGCGGATCCGGTTTCCTCGGCAGTCATCTTGTTCAACGTCTGAAGAAATCAGGGTGTAATAGCATCTTCGCACCTACACACAAAGAAGTTGACCTTACGCGCAGTGATGCGATCGAGCAGCTCTTTAATGAGTACAAGCCGGAAGTGCTGATTCACGGAGCTGCCGTTGTCGGTGGAATTGGTGCCAATCGAGCTAACCCGGGACGCTTTTTCTATGAAAATGCGATCATGGGCGTTCAACTAATTGAGGCAGCGCGCCGCCACGGAGTAGTAAAGACAGTCGTGCTTGGAACCATCTGCGCGTATCCCAAGTTCACGCCTGTGCCATTCCGCGAAGAGGATCTTTGGAACGGTTATCCGGAGGAGACGAATGCACCTTACGGTCTGGCGAAAAAGATGATGCTGGTTCAATGTCAGGCTTACAGGGAGCAGTATGGCATGAATGCTGTATTCGTCCTTCCTGTGAATCTCTACGGACCGCGGGATAATTTCGATCTGCAATCATCCCACGTGATCCCCGCTCTTATCCGCAAGTGTGTCCAAGCAATTCAGGCTGGAAGCGAAGAGATTGTATTGTGGGGTGATGGCTCTCCGACCCGTGAGTTTTTGTACGTAGAAGATGCGGTCGACGGGATCTTGCTGGCAACAGAAAAATACAACAAGCCCGCCCCTATCAATCTTGGGAGCGGGATGGAGACCTCCATTCGCGACCTTGCCACGCTAATTGCGCGGCTGACTGGCTTTAAGGGGAAGATCAATTGGGATACAAGCCAGCCGAATGGCCAGCCACGACGGTGCCTTGATGTCAGCAAAGCCGAACACGAGTTCGGCTTCAAGGCGGCCATTCCCTTGGAAGTTGGTCTTCGCAAGACGATTGATTGGTACACCACATCGTTGACAACTTAAATCAAAAGCAACGCAGAGAGTTTCCGGGGAATAGAATTTGAATATTAGTCAGCGGGCATGGATTCTTATGTGCTTTGCAGTATTTCTCGCGGAGCATCTGGTGATTGTGCAAGCAGTAAACCCTGCAGCGCAGGCATCGTCGACTGTTGGTGCCAACCTTCCCGGGCCGACATCGGAGCCTGAGTGAGACAACTGCGATTCCGATGCTCAGGGATCGCCCTACATACCATTGGAGAGTTGGATCTATTCAGCAGTGTACCGTCTTTATGCCTTGGGCTACGCGAGTAATCCATACCTGAATATGCGCCCCTGGACTCGAGAGAGTGTCAGTAACATGCTTGAAGATACAGGCGATATGCTTGTTGATTCAGACAAGTCACCAGGCGAGGATGAAGCTGAAGGCATCTACGATACTCTTAAGCGTGAACTACGCCAGGAATTTTGGCAGACAACTGTCCCACAGATCCAGGAAGCGCAGAGATTGAGTCGACGTACACTACGGTAAGGGGCATCAGCGGCACGCCCCTGCGCGATAGCTTCCATTTTGGCTCCACATTCGTGAATGACTTTGGCCGCCCCTATGCTAACGGCCTTAATAGCTACTCCGGTGTCAGCGGGTACGCGAGAGCAGGCAGATTTCTCTCGTACGCGCGCGGTGAGTTTCAAAGTTCTCCATCGGCTGTTGGCTATTCTTCCGCGCTGTCCGATCAACATGCCGTGATCGATACAACAACGAATTAATTCAATGCCACTTGCTGGAGTAGCGGCTCGCCTTGCGTTCTGCTCCTCGCAAATTTGCAGGCCACTATACCGGCAGGGCCTATCGCAACCGCCGCGCTTGGCCGCTTTCTTGAAGCCTATATTTCTACTCAGCTCCTCAACAACGTTATTTCTTTTGGCAAGCAGGATTTCTGGCAGAGCCCCGCTGTCGGTGGTTCGATGTCGTATTCAAACAACGCCGAAAACCTATACTCGTTTCGCATCAATCGCATTGAGCCGTTTGAAATTCCCGGCCTCTCTAGCATCACCGGTCTTTTCAGATACGAATTCATGATTGGTCCCTTGAAAGGCCACAGTTATCCTATCGATCCGTGGGTACATATTGAAAAAGTGAGCTTCCGCCCTACGAACAACTTTGAGCTCGGCTTTGAACGCACCGTGATTTGGGGCGGTAAAGATCATCAGCCAGTCAACCTCAAAAGCTTTTTGAGGAGCTTCTTCAGCGTTACCGCTCCTCAAGGTGACGTGAAGAATAGTGTGAGGGATCCCGGCGCGCGATTTGGCGCATTCGACTTCTCGTATCGTGTACCCTTCGTGCGCAATTGGCTAATGCTTTAGAGCGATAGCGAGGTTCACGACGACGTCTCACCAATAGATGCTCCGCGCCGGGCTGCGTGGCGCCCAGGTATCTATCTCTCGCATGTTCCGGGCATCCCAAAACGTGACGTTCGAGTTGAAGCCGTTTCGACCGATCCTCCTATTACTACGAGCGTCAGAGGACAATTCATGTATCGTGAAGCAGTCCAGCGACAGGGATACACGAATAGCGGGCAACTATTCGGCGATTGGATCGGGCGAGAGGGCGAAGGTGGACAGGCGTGGATCACTTATCACATAAGCGGGAAAGAGTGGATTCAGATCAGTGCACGCAATCAGAAAGTGGCGAAGGACTTTATTCCCGATGGTATAACGTTGAACGACTTCAATGTGCAGGTAGTAAAGCGCATCAAGACGGACCTGGAAATCAAAGAGGACCTGAAGATCGAACACTACGAAGCGCCAATCTATTTGCCAGGACAACAAAACGTGACCGCCGAAACTGTTCAGCTAACCTGGTTTCCGGGACGAAAGGTTAGCTTTTGATCGTGCGGACAAGACGCAATTTGTCTTCTCAAATTGAAAGTCAATCAGAATCAGCGCTTTCTCTTGAAGTCCTCTGGCAGATCACGCATCCAGTCGGAAAATGCCTCATCGAGCGTGTATTTCCACCGATAACCAAGATCACGTAGGCGCTTAGGATCAATTGATGTGGAGCGATAGAGTTTACGAACTCTCACTGGATTAATCGGCTGTTGAATGCCAAACACAAGAGCTGCCGCGTTAATCGGATAGGACACTCCCAGCAAAAGCGATCGCGGCACGCTCAAAGGATGGCGGTGCACTCCGGCAGTCCTTCGAATTGCGTTTACAAAGTCTTCGAGCGTCGGCGTAGGACTAAAAGAAAAGTTCAGGAGAGTGAAGGCCTCTCCATTCCGATCCTGATGATCCATCGCGAATTGTGTAACGTGGCAAAGTTCCTTAACGTAACCTCCTGCCTTGCGTGTATGCCTATTTCCCATGTACACGAAGTAGCCCTTCACAACAATGCGCAGGAGCCGTGTTACGTTTCCGCCTTCACCCGGACCAAAAACAACACCCGGCCGCAGAATCAGAAGTTTGCGCTGCGGACCTGCCTCCTGCCATTCCTGATGAATCAGCTCGGCCGCAAGTTTTGATTTGCCGTAAGGAGTTTCTGGAGATGGCTGCGAATCTTCGTTCTTGATCTCTTCTGAGGGACCGTAGGGTGAGATGCTGCTGGTAAAAACAATCCTGGAGCAGTTCACGGCCGCAGCCCAGGCGCAAACATTGTTCGCTCCCTGTATGTTGGTGTCAAAGTATTCGTTCGGCTTGTGGCCGGGCTCTCGGTGCACCGCTGCAAGGTTAAAGATCAGATCAACTGTCTCTGGCAGGCAATCGCATGGGATGGGGTTGCGCACGTCACCTTGAACATAGGCCGCACGGCCGTCGCTCAAGGCCGCTTGCAACTCTGCGGTGTAAGACTCACTTCGGGGCGGATTCAGATCAACAAGTATGACTTTTTCAGCAAGGTTCTCACGCAGCCAATGCTGAGCCAGGTGCGTTCCAATAAAGCCCGTTCCGCCAAAGATAACAACCGTGCCTATTTCTTTCACTCACTTCTCCGATCAAAGTGTACCGGTGGAATCAATCGAAGAAATTACATCCAATGTTCTGGAATTGCCTTTCCTATCAGTAGTCCCAGCCAGGTTGGGACTAAGTATGGAAAGAATTCTGTCGATGATCCGGTCAATGTTGAATGTACGCTCGGCGTACGCGCGGCCGTTCCTGCCGCATTCCACACAGAGCTTTCTGTCCTTCAGGTAGAGCTTGGCGGCCTCAAGAAATTCGATTGGACTATCCGACGACACAACAGTGCCCGCTTCTGCTCGCTTCACTACCCGAGCCGCTTCGTTCGTGGCAGGTGCAGCAATGATCTGCGCCCGGCCCGCACAAAGATAAGACAAGGTCTTTGACGGCCCCGTAAATTCACCTGCATCTGAATCAAGCAAAGTGATGAGAACGTCGGCAGAACTCAATACTTCGCTGATACGGTCGCAAGGTTGAAAGGGAAGCATCTTCAAGACATCGGAACTCACACCGTTTGCTTTTTCGTGCAGCCATTCGGCTCCTACCCCTGCAGCAACAACAAGTAACTTTCCGTTCTGATTTCTTTCAAGATGACGTGCCAGCTCTAGCAGTAATTCCGGTCTATGCTTCATACCTAGCGTTCCCGAATATACAAAGCAAAAGTCGTCTGCAACCCCTTGTTCAATTGCCCAAGCATTCTTCTTTGGCAAAGGCCTTACTTCATCAAGTGGGGCCCAGTTTTCAAGCAAATGCACATTCGGTCCTTCGACGCTCCATGACCAAATGGTCTCCACGAAACCCCGGGAGATGCAGATGATCGCATCGGATTCAGTAAGCAGGATCTTTTCCAGGCGTTTGAAGTAGGCGTGACCGGCCCAGGCGAGGAACTTTGATTTTCGTTGCAGCACGAAATATACAGCAAGGCAATCTACATCTTGAAGCCAGAATACAAATCGAGCGTTTACGCTGCGCGCGGCACGAATCAGAAATTTCTGACTGTTCAAAGGCATGTTTCCTGATAGCACGACATCAGGCTTGAAAGATTTAACGAGGTCTGCGGATACATTTCCATACTCAATATCAGACTGCCGCCTTGTAGGAATTGAATGCTTCGAAAACTCTCGGGCGATATGCAGCCCCTAGATCGTCAGTCCAGCAGGGGCACCCTGACGAAGCTGTAGTTGTCCTTTGGGAGTGGAATGATTATCAGCAAAAGACACATGAAGCACTGTATGGCCACGTCGAGCCAGATCACGACTCAGTTCTAGGGGATAGGCGTGGCAACAAAATTCATCAATCAGGATTCGCATTCTCTTCATCTCTATAACGGCAGTCGTTCCAGAGAATTCAGGGGGAAAATTTCTCAAGACGCCCGGTCCATCGCCGCTTAAAGTAGGCAATTCACGTCAATGGGCCAAGGTCGCCTGAAAGGACCGAAGAACACAAAAATGCCTGGGAATCGAAGCGGACCGTAGACCTCGAAACCGGTCGCAACTTACAGTTCTTCCTGTACTCTGAAAGTTGCGCTGTTATTCATTGTCACAACACCCAAAATGAGTGTCAAGGTCCATCGCGCAGTGTTCCCACTTCTGGTTACCCTGTTCTGACGGGAGCGCAGCTCGGCTGAGAGTCTAGCTGATAGGTGAATTTTCGATTCACATCGTAAACTCTCTCGTCTCTCCAGCAGTTTCATTCGTAGCGCAATAGCAGAAAGGCCTAATTCGCCACTATATATGTTCAAATCCAACCAGCCGCCAGATATGCACGAACCTTCCCCATCTGCCGCTTCTGATTGTCCTCAGATTCCGAGAGAGACAATTTCGATCGTCATTTGCACAAGATTTCGTCCGGTCGCTCTGTGTTCTTGCCTCGCTGCAATTTCAAAGTTGAGGCGTTTACCAGATGAGGTGCTGATTGTCGAAAATTCCACGGGAGACAGACGGACTAAGGACCTGGCGGAAGAGTTCTCCGCCGGCTACATTGTTGAACCGGCGATCGGATTGAGTCGGGCTCGCAACCGGGGCCTCGATTCCTGCACATCGGAGATCGTTGCCTATCTCGATGATGACGCGGTACCGGACGAGAATTGGCTCAATCTGCTCTCCGAGCCATTTTCCGACCCACGAGTTGCTGTTGTCACTGGCGAAGTGGTCACATCAGAAAATTCTCCTTACGGTAGAATTTCCGGGGAGCGGCGTTTCTTGGACAAGAATGCCCAGAGCTGGTTTGAAGTTGCAGCGTTCGGGGGATTGGGAATTGGCACCAATATGTCCTTGCGCAAATCTGAATGTAGACTTTCGGAGATGTCCGATGAGCGGCTCGGGAGAGGTGCGCCTTATTATGGAATGGAAGAACACGATGCCTTCACTCAACTCCTCTCACAGGGCTATTGCGCTGTCCATATTCCCGCGGCGGTTGTACACCATACATCGCAAAACCAACTGGACCTGAAGAAGGAAGCACGAAGTCTATTTGCGTATTCAATGCTTCTGTATTCTGAGTTTCCCTCAAATCGTGGAGACCTGTTGCGGTTTCTGTTCAGGAGAATGCGGCACAGACCCTTAACCTGGGCCGGGAATTCTCCAGATCCCGGAGATGTAGTCAAGAGCAATTGGTGGGTACTCCTAAAGGCGAGCCTGTCTGGGGCTGTGCTCTATCTGCAGACCAGGAAGAAGAGGAAATAAGGACCCCGATACAGGTCATGATCATCCGCTGGAGGCCTCTTGCTGAGGCATTTCGGTGTAGCCGACACGAGCCAAATCATGATCGAAGGGAGCGTGTTCGCCAGATATTCGCCCAACGGTTTCCGCCGGTATTTCCACAAATAGGGGTTACTTAAGGGACTCTCAGTAATCTTCCGGAATCCCGAAACGTTATAAGATGACATTAGTAGTACACGACACGTCCATCAAAATGACGCAAGTCCTTCGGGAAGAATTTCTTACTGTTCAGCTTCCCGGTCTTTCTTAACAGCTCATCCGTTACGCAGAATTCGAAATACCAATTCAACATCAGCAGTTTCGTACATGTAGCGCTGTACAAAGGCTTCAGAACGAAATGGGAACAAACCCGGCATTCCGATGCTGTACTGTTGCGCTTTATTTATGTGCCCTGGCCATTTCATCCCCCTAGGAGCGACCAATGCACAGCAGTTCCTGGCATGTACTGCATGTCCTCTCCAATCACGAGAAGAAAGTTGCACAGCACCTACAGATTCGGTCGGTTGAGCACTACCTCCCCATGTATCGTGAAAAGGTAAAGTGGACAGACCGTACGGTTGTTGCTGAACGGCCTCTCTTTTCCGGCTACGTGTTTGCCAGATTCCAGCCCGATTTCAAAATTCCCGTCATTTCGACCCCAGGTGTTTTGCGCCTTCTAGGAGACCAGCAATGGCATCTGGTCGAGGATGAAGAGTTGGAAAAGATTCGCACCGCGCTCGCAACGGGAATGAGCCTCAGGCCTCATCCAACAGTCAGCGTCGGCACCAAAGTCAGGATTCGTGATGGAGTTTTTGAAGGTGTCGAGGGCACTGTCACCGAACTACGAAAGCAGTGCAAGGTTATCATTTCTCTATCTGCAGTTCATCAGTGTTTTTCGCTTGAAGCCGACATCGGCGATCTCCAGGTTCTAAGCAGACCGGAAACCAAACCGAGGCTGCAGACTCTCCCGGCATATGGCTATTAATCTCGAATCAGTCAGAAGCGCCGCTCGCATCATTCATCACCCCAAACAGAGAGCCCGCACAGCATTGTGCGGGCTTTCTGTTTCTCAGCTGCTGTAAGAGTCGCTTAACACCTTAAGCGTGCTTTTCAGCCTTCTGGAGCAAGGGTCCCGTTTCGGTCTTGGACGCCAGGTAGGCATCCACAGCGGCTGCAGCCTTGCGGCCCTCGGAGATGGCCCAGACAACCAGCGACTGACCACGGCGCATATCGCCGGCGGCGAATACGCCTTCAACCGAGCTCATGTAATCGGTCGTAGCAATGTTGCCGCGATTGTCCAACTCCACGCCCAGTTGCTCGATCATGCCGGACTTTACCGGCCCCAGGAATCCCATAGCCAGCAAAACCAGATCAACATCCAGGGCGAACTCTGAACCCTCAATTGCCTCAAACGACGGCGGCGGACCAACCCGGACCGCGTGCCATTGTTTTACGTTTCCGTTCTCGTCGCCCGTGAACTTGATGCTATTGACACTCCAGTCACGATTTCCGCCTTCCTCATGCGAGCTCTCTGTACGAAGTTGCATCGGCCAAAGTGGCCACGGTGTCCGCGGAGAACGCTCTTCAGGAGGCTTGGGCATGATCTCGATCTGGTGCACACTCTTGGCGCCTTGGCGATGGCTCGTGCCAAGGCAATCAGCCCCGGTATCGCCGCCGCCGATGATCAGCACGCGCTTGCCGATTGCCAGAATGGCGGTTGAAGGATCGACCACATCGCCTTCATTGCGATGGTTCTGCTGCGGCAGGAATTCCATCGCAAAATGAATGCCCTTCAATTCACGCCCGGGAATCTTCAGGTCGCGAGGTTGTTCGGATCCGCCACACAGCAGAATGGCTTCGTTCTGGCTCATCAACTGTTCAACCGAAACATTCACTCCTACATGGGCGTTGGTCACAAACTTCACGCCCTCCGCGCGCATCTGTTCAATGCGGCGATTGATGACATGCTTCTCGAGTTTGAAGTTGGGAATGCCGTAGCGCAGCAGGCCGCCAACTCGATCGTTCTTCTCGTACACCGTCACAGAGTGCCCAGCGCGGCGCAGTTGTTGCGCCGCTGCTAGTCCGGCAGGACCGCTGCCAACCACGGCGACACGCTTGCCGGTTGCTTGCTCGGGCGGCTCAGGATGGATCCAGCCTTCGTCCCACGCGCGCTCAATGATCGAGCGCTCAATCAGCTTGATCGATACTGGCGGTTGATTGATGCCCAGCACACAGGCAGCCTCGCAAGGGGCAGGGCAGATGCGGCCCGTAAACTCCGGAAAGTTGTTGGTCGCGTGCAGCCTGCGGATTGCAGTCTCCCAACGATTGTTGTAGACCAGGTCGTTCCAGTCAGGGATCAGATTGTTGACCGGGCAACCGGTATGGCAAAAGGGCACGCCGCAGTCCATGCAACGCGCGCCCTGCTCGCGCTGCTTCTCCTCAGGGAATGGCTCATAGATTTCGAACCAGTCCTTGATGCGTTCTTCAGGCTTGCGCCGCGTAGGCTGCTCGCGCTGAATCTCCAGAAATCCTGTTACCTTACCCATGCAGCACCTCTGCGGTGGCGTCACCTGGGACGACGAAGATGTGGGCGAAGCATAAACTGACGTAGCGCGCGCAACTCCAAGCACTCGCTTGTATTCGTGAGGGAAGACCTTGATGAATCTCGGCTGAGCATCGGCCCAGTGTTCCAGCACCCACGCCGCACGCGGGCTTCCCGTAAAGTCGCGGTGGCGCTCAAGCATGCTGCGTACTTTCTCCACGTCGGCTTCTTCTACCAGCGGCTCCAGATCCACACTGGCCTTGTTGCAGCGTCGCGACGAGAAGTCGCCCTGGTCGTCGTAAACGTAGGCAATGCCTCCGCTCATGCCGGCTGCAAAGTTGCGGCCGGTTGCCCAAGCACAATCACGGTGCCATTGGTCATGTACTCGCAGCCATGATCGCCCACGCCTTCAACCACGGCAATTGCACCGGAGTTGCGGACCGCAAAGCGCTCGCCTGCGATACCATTCAGATACACTTGGCCGGCAGTTGCCCCGTAGAGCACAACGTTGCCCACCAGAATGCTCTCTTCTGGAAGGAAACTCGAAGTTCTAGGCGGATAGGCAATGATGCGTCCACCGGAAAGCCCCTTGCCGAGGTAGTCGTTCGTGTCGCCCTCAAGCTCCAGCGTTACGCCCGTGGGGACAAACGCTCCGAAGCTTTGTCCGGCTGAGCCTTTGAAGCGGAAGTGGATGGTTCCATCGGGAAGCCCCGCAGAACCGTATCCGTGCGATCTCGCCGCCAAGCATTGCTCCAACAGTACGATGAACGTTCCGAATAGCAAACTTCGCAGTAACCGGCGTCTTCGATTCGAGCGCGGGCTTAGCCTTTGCAATCAGCTGATGATCCAGCGCCTGGTTCAGGCCATGGTCCTGTGCCTGCATGCGGCGGCGCGCAACACGCGAGGGAAGTGTAGGCGAGTAAAGAATCGACGAGAGGTCGATGCCTTTTGCCTTCCAGTGCGCATGGCAATAGCCGCATCGATCTTGTCCACGCGCCCGACCATCTCATCCACGGTGCGGAAACCGAGCTTGGCCATGTGCTGCCGCATCTGTTCCGCCATGAAGAAGAAGAAGTTGATCACGTGCTCGGGGTTGCCCAGTAAACCGAGCGCGCAGCACCGGATCCTGGGTGGCGATACCGACCGGGCAGGTGTTCAAGTGGCACTTGCGCATCATGATGCAACCCACGACATCAGCGGCGCCGTGGCAAAACCGAACTCTTCTGCGCCAAGCAGCGCCGCAATCAGCAACGTCACGGCCGGTTTGCATCTGGCCGTCGGTCTGAACGCGGATGCGGCTGCGCAGATCGTTCATCACCAGCGTCTGCTGGGTTTCGGCCAGTCCGAGTTCCCACGGCAAACCGGCATGCTTGATTGAACTCAGCGGCGAAGCGCCCGTGCCGCCGTCATAGCCCGAGATCAGGACAACATCGGCGTGCGCCTTGGACACGCCCGCGGCAACCGTGCCCACACCAATTTCCGAAACCAGCTTGACGTTGATACGCGCCTGCGGATTCACATTCTTCAGGTCGTAAATCAGCTGAGCCAGATCCTCGATCGAATAAATATCGTGGTGAGGCGGCGGCGATATCAGCCCGACGCCGGGAGTGGAGTGGCGCACCTTGGCGATCCACGTCATCGACCTTGTGGCCGGGCAACTGCCCGCCTTCGCCCGGCTTTGCGCCCTGCGCCATCTTGATCTGCAGTTCGTCGGCGTTGACCAGATAGTTGGCTGTCACGCCGAAGCGGCCGGACGCCACCTGCTTGATCGCACTGCGCCGCGAGATCGCCGTTCGCATCGCGCGTAAAGCGCTCGGGATCTTCGCCGCCTTCGCCGGTGTTTGACTTGCCGCCGATCCGGTTCATGGCGATGGCCAACGTCTCGTGCGCTTCCTTGCTGATAGAGCCGTAGCGACATGGCGCCGGTCGTGAAACGCTTGACGATCTCCTTCGCGGGTTCAACTTCTTCAATCGGAATCGGCTTCTCAGCGTACTTGAGCTGCATCAATCCACGCAGCGTGCACAGAGCCTTGTTTTGACCGTCGATATGGTCGGTATATTCCTGGAACGTTGCGGGGTTGTTCTGGCGCACCGCGTGCTGCACCTTGCTGATAGTCAGCGGATTCAGCAGGTGGTACTCGCCGTCCTCGCGGAAGTGATACTGTCCTCCAACTTCCAGGTCGGTCTCGGAATCGGTAAGCGGCTTGAACGCATAGCTGTGCTTCATCACTGCTTCGCGGGCAATTACGTCCAAGCCGACGCCTTCCACGCGCGAAGCCGTGCCGGGGAAGTATTTGTCGATAAGGAACTGGTTGAGACCCACGGCCTCAAACACCTGCGCGCCGCGATAGCTCTGCAGAGTGCTGATGCCCATCTTCGAAAAGGTCTTCAGCAGCCCCTTGTTGATGGCCTTGATAAAGTTTTTCTCGGCTTGTTCCGCCGAAACGTCGTCGGGCAGCAACCCGCGCCGCTTCAAATCGTGCAGCGATTCGATAGCAAGG
Source organism: uncultured delta proteobacterium (assembly GCA_963822965.1). Classification (GTDB taxonomy): domain Bacteria; phylum Myxococcota_A; class UBA9160; order UBA9160; family UBA4427; genus JAJDAN01. The sequence goes on along the minus strand of CAWGJT010000008.1, from coordinate 133,438 downwards.
TACGGATTGATGGCGCTGGCGCCGTAGCCAATCAGCAGGGCAAAGTGCATCACTTCGCGTGGTGCAGCGCTTTCAATAATGAGCGCTACCTGCGTACGTGTCTTTTCGCGAACCAGGCGATTGTGTACGGCTGCCATGGCCAGCAGACTGGGGATCGGCGCATACGTCGCATCCACGCCGCGATCTGAAAGAATCAGCAACGTATAGCCGGAAAGGACAGCATGCGCGGCTCTGCTGCTCAAATCGTCGAGTGCATGGCGCAAGCCGGCTTCACCGTCCGCAGCGCGAAACAGCGCCGGTAGCGTCGTTGCCAGCAGGTCGCCCGATGCAACGCGGCGCAGTTTTTCGAGATCGCGATTGGTAAGAATCGGATGCGGCAGCTTAAGCGTGTGGCAGTTCTCAGGTTTCTCGTCCAGAATATTGCGCTCGGTGCCAATGTAGCTGATAAGTGACATCACCAGCTCTTCGCGAATCGGATCGATCGGCGGATTGGTCACCTGGGCAAACAGTTGTTTGAAATAACTGAATAGCGACTGCGGCCGATCGGAAAGACAAGCCAAAGGCACGTCGGTACCCATCGAGCCGATGGGCTCCTGGCCGTACGCTCCCATCGGCGCAAGCAGCGTGCGCAGATCTTCTTCGCTGTAGCCTGAAGCGCGCTGCCGGCGAAGAAGGGTCTCCGGGTTCGATGCAATCACGCGTGCAGGCTCCGGCAACTCTTCCATCGTCACCTGCTGCTGCTTGAGCCAGTCCGCATAGGGTTGGCGCGCCGCGAGTTCTTTCTTGATCTCTGCGTCGGAGATGATGCGCTGTTGAACCGTGTCCACCAGGAACATGCGGCCTGGCTGCAGGCGGCCCTTCTTGCGCACATCCTCCGCGGGAACCTCGATCACGCCGGCCTCCGATGCCAGCACCACTAGTTCATCCTTGGTCACGATGTAGCGGCCGGGGCGCAGGCCATTGCGGTCGAGCGTTGCGCCGATCACCTTGCCGTCGGTAAACGCAATCGCCGCCGGTCCATCCCACGGCTCCATCAATGAAGCGTGATACTCATAAAACGCGCGCTTGTCCTCGTCCATGTCCGGATTGCCGGACCACGCCTCCGGAATCAGCATGGCCATCACGTGGGGCAGGGAACGCCCGGACTGGAAAAGGAACTCGACCGCGTTGTCGAGGGAAGCGGAGTCGCTGCCCTCGGGCATGATCACCGGGAACAGGTCGCCGATATGGCCGTCGTGCAGCGGGCTTCTCAACACGCTTTGCCGCGCATTCATCCAGCTGATGTTGCCGCGGATGGTGTTGATCTCTCCGTTATGGGCAACATAACGATACGGGTGCGCCAGCTTCCAGCTCGGAAACGTATTGGTCGAAAAGCGCTGGTGTACGAGGGCCAGCGCGCTGGTCACCAGCGGATTGGCGAGCTCAATGTAAAAGCGCTCAATCTGCGGAGCCAGCATCAGGCCCTTGTAAACAATCGTCCGGCACGAGCATGAAGGAATGTAGAACGATTCCTTGTCCTCGATCTCGGACTCGGCAATCTCATTTTCCGTGCGGCGGCGAACGCGATAGAGCAGGCGCTCGAACGCGTCTTCGTCCATGCCTTCAGGGCGCAGCATGAACATCTGTTCAATGTAAGGCTGCGAGTTGCGGGCCTCGCGCCCAATGGCGTCGCCGTTCACAGGCGTGTCGCGCCATCCAAGAACCTTCACACCCTCTTCCTGGGCAATTCGCTCAAACACACCTTCGCACTGCAGACGGCTGTGCCGCTCCACTGGCAGGAAGCACATTGCTACGCCATACTCACCCACTTCGGGCAGCTTCCAGCCGAGTTCCGCGCACTCGCGCACAAAGAAAGCGTGCGGAATCCGAATGAGGATTCCTGCGCCGTCACCTGTCTCCGGGTCACACCCTGATGCACCGCGATGGGTGAGGTTAATCAGTACCTCAAGACCCTTGCGGATGATTTCGTGGCTCTTTTCGCCCCGAATGCTCGCAACCAGTCCCATACCGCAGGCATCGTGCTCGTTTTTGGGGTGGTATAGCCCCTGCGGATCGGGAATGCGGTGACGGAAATTGGAATTGTCCATGGCAGCCTTTTCAATTACCGTTTTGCTTGTGGATCGGTTCGTGGGTTCCGAGAGACACAAATAGTACGCGATTTCGGTAGAGCAAAATCGCCTGGGACCATGATCAATAGGGTTGCCTGAGCAGGTGCCGGTGTGTCCGGAACAACACTACCTTTAATATATCGAAAATCTTCCTAACCTGCTGAACTTCCTTGGCCAAATATACTCAAACGGAAACCCACACTCCAATCAAGCTCAATCTTGCTTGTTTTGTGACATATACTTAGACCCGTGATCTCAATCCCCCCACAGCTTATCGGTGCCCCGATCCTCGTTACCGGCGGCGCCGGATTCATCGGTTCGAACTTCGTATTGAAGTGGCTCATGGCGACCAATTCGCCGGTCGTTAATCTCGACCTTCTAACCTACGCGGGCAACCGCGGTAATCTCGCTGTCATCGAATCGAGGCCCTGTCGGACACCGCACGCCGCATCTACGAAGGGGAGAAGGGCATCGAGATTCCGGACAGCGACCGCCGCGACGAGGTGGGCATCCTGACGCGCAGCTTCAACGAGATGACGCGGCGCCTCGAGAGCAACGCGCACGAGCTCGAGCGCAGCCAGGCGGAGACCCAGGCGGTGGCCGAGCAGATGCGCGATCAGAACACGGAGCTGCAGCGGATGAACGAGATCCTCGAGCAGCTCTCGATCACCGACGGGCTCACGAAGCTCCACAACCATCGCTACTTCCAGGAGCACCTCGCCAAGGAGGTGCGGCGCGCGGCGCGTAGCGACGAGTCCCTCGCTCTGGTGCTCCTGGACATCGACCACTTCAAGCGGTGGAACGACCGACTCGGGCATTCGGGGGGCGACGAGATCCTGCGTCGAATCGCCGAGATCATGCAGAGGCTCACGCGCAGCACCGACCTGGTGGCGCGCTACGGCGGCGAGGAGTTCGCGATCCTGCTGCCCTCCACCGGACTCGAAGGGGCGGTTCAGCTCGCGGAGAAGGTTCGAACCACGATCTCGGAGACCGCCTTCGTCCCCATGGCGCGATCCGAGCCGATCACGGTGTCGATCGGAGTCTCGATCTTCACCGGGGACGGGCGCGCGTTCTTCGACGACGCCGACCAGGCCCTGTACCGCGCCAAGGCGTCCGGCCGGGACTGCGTGATGGTCGCCCCGGAGAGAGAAGCCGACCCCGCGTGAACGGCTGCCCTACTCCGAGCGCAGCAGGCTGCGGTGGACCCATCCGACCGACCCCGAGGTCACCCGAACCAGGGTCCAGAGATCGCGCGTGCGTTCCGGAAACACGGGCGTGCCTTCGCTGAGCACGCCCACCACCCGGTCGTCGGTGGACGGTCCCGCACGCAGGTTCACCTTCTCGACCCGGACGAACAGGGTTCCGGGTCGCTTGCGCACGAGTGCGGCCTCGCGCTCGAGGAGCTGGGCGACCCGGTTCGCGCGATAGACGAAGAAGAGCGCCGCGCCGAAGTGGCTCTGCTCGATCTGCCGGTCGGCCTCGGTCAGCTTGTCGCGCGCCTCCTGGATCGCATCGACGCGCCAGGGCGCCATGGACGCCGCCCGTTCCACCTCGATGCGAGCCTCGGCCAGGGACGACACCGCGTCGGCGCGACCGTGGCTGCCGCGCAGGCCCGATTCGGCCATCACCAGGGCCTCCTCGGCCTGCCGCAGATCGGCTCGCAGGCGCTCCACCTCGGCTTCGAGCCGCTCGGCCCGGTCGACCTCCGCACGCCGGTAGACGGCCACGTCGATGACGGGGGCCGGAGGCTCGCTGGCGCCGCCGAGCGCGCAGCCGAGCGAGACGACCGCCACCATCCCGGCTGCTGCCAGCGCCCGGGTTCCGGGGCGCCCGGAGCAGCCCCTTCCGGGCGTGGATCGTCTCGAGCTCGCAGCCCTTCCCATGCGGCTGTGTATCGTCCGCCCTCGAGCCGCCTTGAGGCGACGCGCCCGCGAGCCTCCGGAATCGGGCCGGGGCGCTTGGATCGCCGGCGTCAGGGGGTGGCCGCCCGGCCCGCCCCGGCCCGGGGACGCCTCCGGCGGGGATAGACCGCCGGCTCGCCCGGCGGCCTCGTCTTGAAGCGCCGGTGCGCCCAGAGCCAGTGGTCCGGAGCGGCGCGAATCGCCTCCTCGATGACGACGTTCATGCGGCCCACGTTGCGCGCCAGGGCGGCCTTGGGATCGTCCCCGGCCGGCTCCAGATCGAGGGGGGGACAAATCCGCACCACGTGACGGGACGTGGCGCCCTTCCGGAAGAGAAAGACCGGCAGCACCGGAACCCCCCGGCTCATGGCGAGGTTGGCCGGGCCCGAGCGCGTGAGGGCGGCGTGCCCGAGGAAGGGCGCGAAAACCCCTTCGTCGCGATGCGCGTTCTGGTCGATCAGCATCGTCACGAGCCGCCCCCGCGCGAGCGCGCGGAATACCGCCGTCACCGCGCGTCCGAGGCGCAGCTCCTCGACGCCCGCCGCCCGGCGCCAACCGCTCACCATCGCCGACAGGCCGGGGTTCTCGATCTCGTGGTGCACCACCGACACGGGGTAGCCCCGATGCGCCATCGCCGTACCGCACAGCTCCCACGACCCGAAGTGGGCCGTCAGCACGATGACCCCGCCCGAAGCCGAACGGCTCTTCGCGAGCTCGTAGTTCTCGAGGCCCTCGACGGAGACGCCCTCGAGGAGACGTCGGCGGTGAGGTCCCTGCAGCACGAAGACCTCGGCGATACAGCGCCCGAGGTTCGCGAACGCCGCCACGAGAGCCTTCCGTCGCTCCTCCCGACTCCACCCGGGAAAGGCCAGCGCCAGGTTGATCGCCGCCTCCCGCGTTCGCGGACCCCCCAGACGGGCGTACGCGGCGCCCACGCTCGCGCCCAGGGCCACCGCCCGGTCGGGGGGCAGGTGCCGGAACCCCTCGCGCACCGCGAGCACGGCTCCGTACTCGATCGCGTGACGCAGGCGGTGGGACGGGCTCATGGTGTCCGGGAGGGTAGCCGGCACCGCCCGGTCTGGTCGCAGCCGGGGCTGTGGCCGGGGCTACGAGCGTTCGGTGAGCTGCCGGATCAGGTGCGCGCGCATGCGTTCCGGCTCGATGATCGCCTCGAGGGACCCCACCCGCTCCGCGCGCTCCACGCTGTGGATCTCGTCGAACTCGCGCCCCACCTCGGACTGCTTCTCGAGGGTGACCTCGGCGACGATGGCGTCGAGTGCCTCCCGGGTGGCGGCGCTCGGCCTCACCCGCACCGCGCGCTGCTTCTCGAGCACGCGCGGGTCTGCCAGGGCTCGAGCGCGCACCTCGCGCTTGAAGACCACGCTCGCCGCCGCCCCGCCGCCGATCACCGACGCGTACGAGCCCTGGAGCGCCGAAGCGTGCAGATCGTCGTGCAGCTCCTGGGAGAAGACCACGTAGGCGCCCCCGTGGTAGCGCGAAACGACGAGGAACAGGATCGGGCCCTGGAAGTTCACGATGGCCCGCGCGATCTCGGCGCCGTACTCGAGCTGCAGCTTGCGGAGCGACTCGGGCGAGCCGTCGAAGCCCGAGAGGTTCGCGAGCACCACCACCGGGCGGTTGCCGCTGGCCGCGTTGATGGCCCGGGCGGTCTTCTTCGACGAGTGCGGGAAGAGCGTGCCGCCGGTCCACGATTCGGGGCCGTCGAACGGGCGGTAGCCCTCGCGCGGCACGCACGTGGCTCTCGATCCCGATCGAGCGTCACCGGACGTCCGCCGAGGTGCGCGTCCCAGACGATGGCGGTCTCGCCCGCCGACCATCTGCTTCCAGCGCTCGAGATGGCCGCCGTCCTGGTCGATCAGCGCGCGCATCACCGCGCGCATGGAGAAGGGCCGCTTGCGTCCGGGGTTGGTGGCGTCGTCGAAGATCTCGCCCACGGTCGCGAAGTCGAAGGACTCGTCGGGAGCGAGCGCCGACTCGCAGGCGTTGCGATCGCGCGGGGTCGGTGGTCGGGAAGGGACGCGGTCCGTCCTCGCCGGGCACCACGTAGCTGTAGCGATAGTAGTCGTAGAGCAGGCGGTAGGCTTCGGCGAGGTTGCGCGCGTAGTACTGGGCCTGGCCGTTGGGCCCCATGATCTGCTCGTAGCCGCCGATCGCCACCTCGTCCTCGGCCGACACCGAGCCCGAGGCCTCCAGGGCCTCGGCGCCCGTCAGCACCATCGACGCGCGCGGCGTCATGATGAGGACGCCGCGGGTGTGCATCAGCATCGTCGACAGCGCGTCGAAGTAGCTCTGGGCGCCGACGTTCACGCCCTGCACGATCAGATGGATGGCGCCCCCGCGCTGGGTGAACGTCACGATCCGGCGCACGACGCGCGCGGTGGCGTCGAGGTTCTCGGTGCCGCTGTCCATGGCGATCTTCGCGCCGCTCGAGACGGGCAGCCACTCCACCGGCACGCCGAGCGACTCGGCGAGGTCGATCGCCGCGACGAGGCGATCGCATTCGGGGATCGAGAGCACCCCCATCCCCATGGTGGGATCCGACAGCACGAGCACGCGCTTCATGCCCTCGGGCACCTTCTCGGTGGGTGTCGTGATCACGCCGAAGACGATGCCGGCCCGCGCTCCACCGGGCTCGCGACCCGCCACCGAGAGCGCCTGTGGGCCGATCGCTCGACGGGTCGAGGTCGTACTCCTCGAAGGTTCCCTGGGAGATGGAGACCCGTTCGCTGCCGCCCTCGAGCCCGCGCTGGTCCGACGTGAGCATGCGGACGATCTCGTAGGGATAGACGAGCCTTCGCCGGCGGGCGGCGACGACGCGGCGCTCGTAGTCGCCGACCGGCTCGAGGGGGTCGCGGTGCGGCTCGCGCCACGAGAGCTGGATCTCGTCGCCCGTCGGCTCGCTGATCACGATCTCGACCTGCCTCGCGGGCGCCTCCGGTTGCGCGCGATCCTTCATGTTCAGGCGGACGAGCACCTTCTCGAGACCCAGGTGCCGGGTGGCCGGCGCGAGCCTTCGCGCCACCGCGCTGGCCGCCTCGGCGTCCAGGTAGATCTCCGCCGAGATGAAGAGCGCGATGCGGTTCCACTGGAGCGCCCGCCGCGGATCCCGCTCGCGCAGGGTCGTGCGCAGGCCGCGTGCGGCGCGGTTGAAGACGCGTTCGAAGGCGGCGACGTGGTGCTCGAGCTCCGGTCCGGCCAGGGGAGACCGCTCGCGGGCGTCCCCCAGCACGAAGATGCGCTCGTCGCCGTCGACGTCCCGCGGCGCGCCCGTGGAAGCAGTAGATGCCGTCCTCGCTGGGGATCCGCTCGAGCTCGAAGGCCCGGTAGCGCGCGAGGTCGATGCGCGCCGCGGTCTCCGGATGGAGATCGTAGAGATCGGCGCGCAGGCCCGGGGTCGACCCCGGAATCGCGGCACCGGCTTCGTCCCGGTCGACGTCGAAGGTCTTGTAGACGTTGCGACCGTCCTCCTGGTGGAGGTCGAGGGTGAAGCGCGCGGGGGCGCCGCATTCGGTGAGCGTGCGGGCCAGGGATGCGGCAGCGGCCTCGCGGTCGACCTCTGCGGTCACCGGAACGAGCAGCTCGAGGGCGAAGATGCTCGGTCCCCGCTCCGCCAGTCGGACGGCGGTGCGACACAGCCGCCCGGCCACGGCGTCGATCTCCGTCTCGGCCGCCGTGGCGGCGAGCACCAGGCCCTTGTCCGGATACTCCACACAGTGGATCCAGGTGTCCTCGGCCTTGATGGACATGTGCCCGAGCGGCCGGGCGGGGGCGTAGACACGCTGCACGTAGGCGGCCAGCGCGATGTCGAGACGGCCGGGGTCGGGCGCCTTGATCCAGCGACCGACGCGATCGAAGACCCGCCGCGCCGCTGCCGCCACTTCGAGGAGCACGTTGGCGGACGGCTTCGTGAGGAGCCCGCTCGGCCTGGTCGAGCCACGTCTCCAGGGCCTTCGAGCTCTGCTCCGCCTGTCGCTCGGCCTCCCGGCGCTCGAACACCAGGTAGCGCGCCTCGATGGCGGCGTCCGCCATGGCGTCCGAGAGCAGGCCGCGCATCCCCATCAGCGCGTCCAGGGCGTCCGCGAGGGCGTGGTCGTCCGCGAGGTCGACGCCGGCGTCTTCGGCGAGGGCCGTGATACGGCGCAGCATGCCCATCGCCAGGCGATGGCGGAGTTCCGGATGGAACTGGGTGGAGAGCAGGCGCAGCACCGCACGTTCGAGGGCATCGGTCGGGGTGAGATCCTCGACGCCGTAGTGCGAGAGCGCGTTGCGAACCAGCTCGAGGAACTCCTCGGCGATGCCCGTGCCCTCGGCGCGCATGCGCCGGACGTACATCCGCAGCCGCGCGTTGTTCGACGGCCCCAGCCCGCCCGACACCGAGGCCCGGGGCGCCCGGATGAAGAGGCGCTCGACGTCCGCGAAGGCGATCAGCTCGTGGCGGATCTCCGCCAGCTCCAGAAACGCGTCCCGCGAGAGCGTCTCGGGGAGCGGGGCGTCGAGGAAGTCGAGCAGGCTCTGACAGCGCTCCGGGTTGGCGTCGTAGCCGAGCATCACCCGGCGGATCTCGTCCCGCACCGCCTCCATGGCGTCGCGCCACGCGGAGCCTCCGCGGCTCCCGAGACGCCCCTCGGCGACCGCACGATCCGCCGCCACGAGGTCCGGAACCGCCAGCGAGTCGCCCTCGTGCTCGCGAAACAGGAGTGCCAGCGGATCGCGCTGCTCGGGCAGCGCCAGCCGCGTCGTGGCGCGAACGGCGGACTCCGCGCCGCCCTCCGAGGCCGGATCGATCGAGAGCATCACCTCGCCCGCCGAGACCTGCTGGCCCTGGCGCACGTGGACCTCGGTGACGACGCCCGCCACCGGCGACTGGAAGGCGATCTCCATCTTCATCGCCTCGACCAGACCGAGGGGTTGCCCGACGGAGACGCGATCCCCGACCTGCACGTGGATCGCCACCACCATGGCAGGCGTGCCGGCCCGGACCTTGCCGGCGGTCTGGGTTCCGTAGCTGTACGGATGGCCGTCCACCTCGACGCGCAGCCCGACCTCGCTGGCGTCGTAGAGGATGCGATGCGCCGCGATCGTCGATCTCGAGACGCGCCGAGTGCGGTCCCGCCTCCTTCAGGCGCGCGCCCACCGCCCGTCCGTCGAGATGGATGCGATAGCGCCAGGAGCCGATCGCGTAGACCATCAGCCGGTAGCTCTCGCCTTCGTGGCCGAGGTCGATCTGCTGCCCGCGGTTGGGCGGGATCCGCTCGGGCGAGATGCCGGTGGCATCCGCGTAGAAGTGCTCCCGGGCGGTGGCGCGGGCGCGCTGGTAGGCCAGGATGGCAGCCGCGACCAGGGCGTCGGCCGCCAGGTCGGTCACGACGCACGGGCAGCTGCGCGCGCTCCGCGTTCCAGCGGTCGAGCCACAGGGTGTCGACGGGACCCGCGCGGTAGTCGTCGGCGTCGAGCAGCTCGAGCAGGTAGCCCTTGTTGCTGGCGCCCCCCTCGACGACGAGCTCGAAATCGCGCAGTGCGCACGAGAGCCGGGCGCGGGCCTCCTCGCGCGTGGCGCCCGTGGCGATCACCTTCGCGATCAGCGAGTCGAAGTCGGGCGAGACGATCGTGCCCGCCGCGACGCCGGAATCCACCCGCACCCGCGGGCCGAGCGCCGGGTCGAAGCGCACGATGCGTCCGGGCGAGGGCAGGAAGCCCTGATCGGGATCCTCCGCGTTGACCCGCGCCTCGATGGCCACGCCCGCGCGCCACGGGGCGCAGATCCTTGATCGACTCGCCCTCGGCGATGCGGATCTGCAGCTGCACGAGGTCGACGCCGGTGATCTCCTCGGTGATGCCGTGCTCCACCTGCAGGCGCGGGTTCACCTCGAGGAAGTAGAAGCCCTCGGCCGAGTGGAGGAACTCGACCGTGCCGACGCCCATGTAGGAGACGTGGGCGGCGAGGCGGGTGGCGCAGGCCTGGAGCGCCTCGATCGTCTCGGCGTCGAGGCCGGGCGGCGGCGCCTCCTCGATGAGCTTCTGGTGCCGGCGCTGGACCGAGCAGTCGCGGCAGCCGAGCGCGACGACGTTGCCCTGGGCGTCGGCGGCGATCTGCACCTCGATGTGCCGCCCGCCCGGAGACCTTCTTCTCCAGGAAGAGCCGGCCGTCTCCGAAGGCGCTCTTCGCCTCGGCGGCGGCGCTGCGGAACGCCTCGGGCAGCGCCTTCGCGTCGTCCACCATGCGGATGCCCCGGCCGCCGCCGCCCGCGGAGGCCTTGACGGCGATCGGGTATCCGATGCGCTCGGCCTGCACGGCCGCGGCGCGCTCGTCCGCCACCACGCCCTGGCTCCAGGCCGTCACCGGCACGTCGGCCCGCTCGGCCAGCTCCTTGGAGGTGATCTTGTCGCCGAGCGCGCGCATGGCCTCGGCGGACGGGCCGAGGAAGACGATCCCCTCGTCGCGCAGTCGCGCCACGAAGGACGCGTCCTCGGCCACGAAGCCCCAGCCCGGCCAGACGGCGTCGGCCCTCGCTTCGCGCAGGGCGCGCAGCACGTTGTCGTGATCGAGATAGGCGTTGACCGCACCGTTCGGCGAGGGCAGTCGCACCGCCGCGTCGGCGTGCCGCGCAAACGGCGCCTCGCGCTCGCCGTCGGTGTAGAGCGCGATCGCGCGGATGTCGCGGCGACCCTCGGCAGCCAGGGCCTTCACGGCCCGGATGCAGCGCATCGCGGGCTCGCCCCGATTCACGATCGCGAGTCGGCGGATGGGGCGGGGGGTCACCCGGGGCTCCCCGACGCGAGGGCCTGCGCGCATCGGACGGGCACAGCGCGGCGAAGGGACGGCTCGTACGCGAAGGCGACCACGCCGCCGTGGTGCGAGAGCGACAGATCGCCCGGAGCCGGCGCGCCGGACCGCCAGAGCACGGGCAGCCGGCCCCGCTTGCGGATCTCGAGCACCTCCGGGGCGACGCCCAGCCCGCGCGCCAGGACGCGCCGCGCGAGGCGTCGCACGGACGCGCTCGGATCGTCCGCACCACCGCCCGCCGGGAGCCGCTCGACGTCGAAGACGACCTCGCCGGGGGGCGCGGCCGTCGCAACGGCGTGCAGCCACCCGTCTCCCTCCCGCACGAGAAGCGGGAGCCCGCCGTTCGGGGTCTCGACGCTGCCCGCGCCGGCGCCCTCCGGGAGACGGACCCGGAAGTGCGACGGCGAGAAGACGATCGTCGGATCGAGCTTGACGCACACCTTGTAGGCCGCCTCCTTCGCCGCCCACAGCCGCCAGCGGAGCCGGGCGCGGCAGGCGCTGGCGGCGAGAGCGTCCAGCTCCTCCTCGCAGAACACGCGCGCGTCGAAGCGGTCGGAGCTCGACCGGGGCGCCGAATCGGGGTCTCGCAGATCGACGACGTCGTTACCGACCATGGAAGTGCTTCCTCTCCATGCTCGCGAGCTGCGCCACGATCTGGCGGGAGAAGTCGCGCGAGCGACGCACCCCGCGCGCATCGGACTTCGGCTCGATGCACTCGATCTCCACGTCGAGCACGTCGCCCCGGGCCGGCACCCGGCTCCAGGTGTCCTGCTTGCGTCCCCGCAGATACACGCACAGGACGCGGCAGCCCGGCAGGGCGCCGACGATCCGCCCCACCCCCCAGGCCGCCTGGTCGACCTCGACTCGGCCGGTGCGGCTGCGGCCGCCTTCGGGAAAGATCAGCGCCAGCTCGCCCCGCGCCGTGAGGCTGGTGATGCGGTCGAGCACCGCGGCCACCTCGGCCCGCGGGCCGCCCCGGGTGATGGGGATGCACTTCATGACCCAGGCCGAGAAGCTCTCCCACCAGTTCGACGCGAAGTTCTTCCGCTCGGGCACGTTCCAGGGGAGGTCGTCGTAGTGCATCGCGTAGTGCCAGGTGTTCGCCAGCGCCCACGCCACCAGGAACGAGTCGATCATCGTGAGGTGGTTGGCGCAGACGAGCAGCGGCGTCTTCGAAGCCCGGGACTCGCGGCGGATGTGCGCGAAGCGCTCCCGGGTCCGCTGGACGTCGGCGATCCGGTAGCCCATGCCGAAGCGCATCACGAGCGCCACCAGCGGCGCCCAGAACGGCGCCAGCAGCCGACCGACCTCTCGCTGCACGACGTGCGACACGGGCAATCGCCGAGGTCCATCCATCCGCGAACCCCTCAGGCTCTCAAGGCCCGGGCCAGCACCGCAGCGTCGGCGCGACGGCCGCAGCGCGCCTCTGCAGGGCGGCCGAAGCTCGTCCGTGCAACGAGACCGAAGCCTGCGCGAGCAAGGAGACCGAAGCCTGTCCGAGCAAGGAGACCGAAGCCGGCTATCCGAGCTTCTCGAGGATGAGGTTGACCGCATCCCCGACGGTATTCACCGAGTCGACGTCGTCGTCGGCGATCTCGATGTCGAAGTCGTCCTCGAAGGCGATCACGACGTCCACCAGCCGGGCCGAGTTGACCTTGAGATCGTCGAGGATGCTCGTCTCCATCGATACGGACTTCAGCGCCTCGTCGTCCTTCACCCACGGGGTGAGAATCTTCACGACGCGCTCGAAAACCTCGCGCTGCTCCATCTTGCTTCTCCCTTCGTCCGTCTACCGGGCCGGATCGTTCTGCGGTGTCGTGACCGCCGCGTCCGGCGCCACCCCCCCGGCTCCGGGCGCCCGGTCCGCTCGCGTCGCTCGTCCGCGCCCCCGTGGCGCGGCGCTCTCGCCCGCCGATGCTAGCCCGACGCGAGGAGCAGGTCTCGGGGCGTCCCCCGCGGCGCCATTGCCGGGCGTCATCGGGTCGCATCGCCGGGGCAGGAGGGCGCGGTCAACCCTCCCACTTGCGGAAGGCCAGGCAGGCGTTCACGTCGCCGAAGCCGAATCCCGCCTTGAGCATGACCTTCAGGTCCGGCACCTCCTGCACGCGTGTGCGGGATCGAGCCCGCGTAGGGCTCGATCTCCGGGTGCACGTCCTCGCAGTTGACGCAGGGGTGCAGGAAGCCCCCCCGAAGCATCAGGATCGTCGCCACCGACTCCACCGCGCCGGCCGCCCCGAGGGTATGGCCCACCATCCCCTTGGTGGCCGTGATGGTCGGCATGTCGGCCGGGCTCGCGGTCGAGCGCCCGGGCCCAGGAGGCCACCTCCGAGGGGTCGGCGCCGGTGGCGGTCAGGTGGCCGTTGATGGCGTCCACCTCGCTCGGGTCGAGGCCCGCGGCGGCCAGCGCCAGGCCGATGCAGCGGCGCACGCTCTCGGGATTGGGCGCCGTCATGCTGCCGCCGCCCCGATGGCCGCCGCAGTTGAGGCCCACCCCGAGCACCTCGGCGTAGATCTCGGCGCCCCGGGCCTCGGCGCTCTCGAGGGTCTCGAGCAGCAGGATGCCCGCGCCGGCGCCGGGCACGAAGCCCCCGGCCGTGGCCGACAGCGGGCGCGAGGCCTTCTCGGGCTCGTCGTTGAAGCTGCGGCACAGCACGCGCATGGCGTCGAAGCCGGCCCAGATGTAGTGGCTGGCCGCCTCCGCGCCGCCGCACAGCATGCGCTCCGCCAGCCCGTGGCGGATGCGCTCGTAGCCCATGGCGATGGCCTCGGCGCCGGTGCTGCAGGCGCTCGAGTTGGTGGTCACCTGGTTGCCGAGGGCGAACAGGCCCGAGACGCGCGCCGAGACGCCGCTCGCCATCACCTGCTCGACCGCCGTCGACCCCAGGCGCCGGAGCTTTCCGGCGTCGGTGAGCGGCACGACCTTGGCGGCCGTCGTGTCCATGCCGCCGATCCCGGTTCCGACGACGGCGCCCGTATCCCAGTCGACCCGGTCGTCCTCGGGGCTCGGCATCTCGAAGCCCGCGTCCTGCCAGGCCTCGAGGGCGGCGAGGGACGCGTAGCGATGGCTCATGTTCATGGCCATCAGCAGGTCTGCGGGGAAGGCGGCCTCCGCCAGCTCGTCGACGCCCTGGGGCACGCCCGCCACCCGGCAGGCGAAGCTCGCCTGCTCCATGACCTCCTGGTAGCGGATGCCCGACTGCCCCTTTCGGAGCGCCAGCTCGAAGTCGCGCACGCCGTTGCCGTTCGGGGCGATGACGCCCAGCCCGGTGACCACGACCCGTCGAGTCATGCAGGTACTCCCATGCCCGAGAGCACGCCCGAACAGACGAGCGTGCCGTCGTCGAGCCTCATCTCCACCGACGAGCGCAGCTTGCGCCGCCGGAAGAAGACCTTGCGGCCCACCGTCGTCACGCGGGCACCCGGCGGCACCGTGCCCGAGAACTCGACGTTCGCGTCGGTGAAGACGGTGACGATCTTCTCGAGCTCTTCGGGCGAGCGTTCCAGGGCGCACAGATAGAGCCCCAGGGCCACCACCCCCGCCTGGGCCATCGTCTCGATCAGGATGACGCCGGGCGTGATCGGATTGCCCGGGAAGTGGCCGCGGTAGAAGTCCGAGCTCTCGGGATAGCGGTAGCTCGCCACGATGTGCTCGTTGTCGAGCTCGTGGATCTCGTCGATGAAGCGGAAGGGCTCCTGCTGCGGAATCCGCGCGAGCACCTCGTCGGGTGACATGGACGCGCTAGCCACCGTACATGCCTCCGTTCACGTGGACGACGCTGCCGTTCACGTAGTGCCCCCGTGTCGCCAGGAAGGCCACCACGTCGGCGACCTCGGCCGCCGTTCCCATGCGGCCCTGGGGGATGCGCGACAGGATCGCGGCCTTCACCTCGTCGGGCAGCTCCTCGGTCATCTCGGTGTCGATGAAGCCCGGCGACACCGAGTTCACGAGGATCTCCTTGCCGGCCAGCTCCTGGGCGAGCGACTTGGTGAAGGCGTCGAGCCCGGCCTTCGCCATGGTGTAGGGGATCTGGCCGGGATTGCCGGTGTGCCCGACCACGCTCGAGATGTTGATGATGCGGCCGCTTCCCTTCCGGAACATGAAGCGCCGCACGATCATCTTCGTCAGATACCACGTGCCGCGCGCCAGGTTCGCCACGGCGTCGTAGTCGTCGAGCTTCATCGTGAGCATGGGCGCGTTGACGTTGTAGCCCGCGTTGTTGACGAGCACGTCCACCCGGCCGTCGGCCTCGTCCTTCAGCTGCTTGACGAGGGCGTCCACCTCTTCGGGCTTCGCCAGGTCGCCCCGGATCGCGAAGCTGCCCGGCAGCTCGGCCACGAGCTTCAGCGCCTTCTCCTCGCTGGAGCGGTAGTGGACGCCCACCCGGAAGCCTTCGTCGGCGAGGGCGCGGCAGCACGCCGCACCGATCCCGGTGCCTCCGCCGGTCACCAGGGCCACGTTCGGCGATTCGCTCATCGTTCCATCCTGCCGCCGTGGGAGTTCCCCGATTCCACGGGGTAGTCGGGATAGCCGATGTCGCGGAACAGACCGACTCGACCCCCCGCGATCTTGTAGATCTCCTCGCCGTCCACGAGAACCCGCGCGTCGCCGATCACCATGCAGGCACCCGCGTTCTTGATCTCCGTGTAGCGGCGCACGTCGATCTCGTAGCGCACCACCGTGTCGTGCGGACGGATCTGTCCGAAGAAGTCCACCTCGCCGCAGCCGAGCGCGCGACCGGTGCCGAGACCGCCGCGCCAGTTGCAGTAGAAGCCGAGGAGCTGCCACACCCCGTCGAGGCCGAGACAGCCCGGCTGCACCGGGTCGCTCACGAAGTGGCACTGGAAGAACCAGTCGTCGAGGTTGCACGTCGCGCTCGGCGACGATGCGACCGCGGCTCTTGTCGCGCGGTGATCTCCAGCACCCGATCGACCATCAGCATGGGCGGTGTCGGGAGCCGCGCCACGAAGTGCCTCGGGCGCGTCTTCGACGAGGGTGCCGTACGCGAACGCCAGCAGCTCCGCCTTGTCGAAGTGCCCGCGACCGAGGAACTGCTCGTAGCTGAGCTTGCGCTTCACGCGGAAGCTCCCTTCGCGGGATCTCCGGTGAAGCGGAGCAGGTAGCGCGACCAGGCGACGCCCGAGCCGACGCCCACCATGCGCGATGTCGTCGCCTGCGCCCCACTTCTCCCAGATCATCGAGGCGACCGCCGCCGAGCTCGACGAGCCGCTGTTGCCGTACCAGTCGACGTTGAAGTGGTGGCGATCGTCGGGGATCTCGCAGCGGCGGCAGACGGTCTCGAGCATGCGCAGGTTGGCCTGGTGACCGATGAAGTGGAAGGCGCGGCCGGGCTCCTCGTACTTCTCCTGCAGCTCCTTCACGAAGGTCGTCGTCTTCTTGATCGCGAACATCTGCACCTTGCGACCCTCCTGGTAGAAGTGCCCGAGGCGCGGCACCACGATCAGGTCGGCGGCCAGGGGATTGCCCGCGAACAAGCAGTCGATCACCTCGGCGGCGGCCGGGCTCCCGCGTGGAGACCACCGCCGCCACGGCCCCGTCGCCCCACAGCACCGCCGACGAGCGGTCGTTGTAGTTCGACGGTGCGCGTCATGACGTCGGCCGCGATCAGCAGCACGTAGGGCGGGAGCTTCTCGGGCCGGATCATCGAAAGCACGTTCATGCCCGCGAAGAAGCTCGTGCAGGCGGAGTTCACGTCGAAGGACGGCACGTCGATGCCGAGCTCCTTCGAGATGTTGCAGGCCTCGGCGGGCGAGACCGTGTCGGGCGCGCAGCCGCCGCCCGACCACCATGCCGACGTCCTCGAGGGCGATGCCCGCCCGCTCGACCGCCATGCGGGCGGCCTTGCGCACCGAGCTGCGCGTTGGAGATGTACGACGGCCTCCATCGCGCCGCGCGGATCCGCGTTGCGCGTCTCGCGGATGTAGTCGAGCGGACATCGCCGTGCGCCGCGAGCGGATGCCCACCCGCTCCATGATCCACTCGTCGGAGGTGCCGATGTCGAGGGACTCGAGGAACTTGTTGTCGATCTCGTTGTCCGGGTGGGCGTGACCCAGGCGCGTGGAGCTGCAGGTGGGGAAGGCGTGCCTCGGCTCATCGGGTGGCCCCCGAGATGTGCTCGCCGCCGTCCACGCGGATCACCTCGCCGTTGATCCAGGCGGCCTCGCGGGAGCGACAGCAGGTAGATCACGTTGGCCACGTCCGCGGGCGTCGTGAGCCGACCGCACGGGATTTCGCAGGCGCGCCTGGGCCTTCAGCTGGTCGCTGCCGGGGATGGCCGCCAGGGCGGGCGTCTCGGTCACGCCGGCCTGGATCACGTTGCAGCGGATGCCGTAGGGGGCGAACTCGATGGCGATCGAGCGGCTGAGCGCTTCGAGCGCCACCTTGGCGGCGGAGACCGCCGCGTAGCCCTTCCAGGCCACCTCGTTGCCTTCGCTGGTGAGCCCGAAGATCCGCGCGTCGTCGGCGAACAGGCCGCGCTGGAAGAGGCCCTGGGTCCAGCCGAGCAGGCTCGTCCCCATGCTGAGGATGGTGCGGGCGAAGTCCTCCTCGTCGAGGAAGCGATCCGGGTACTCGGGCGCATGGGTGAGCGGTGTGCATGCCGTCCTCGCCTTCGGCGAACAGCGCGTCGGCGGCGCCGGCGACGGCCTCGCGGATCGACGCCGAGGCGTTCGGCGAGGCTGGTGCTGGCGGTGCGTGGCGCCGTCTTCTCGGGAGCGATCAGCTTCAGGTTGCCGAACGCGATCGAATGGAGGAGCACGCGGACGCGTCCGGCGGTCCCCGAACGCCCGGCGATCTCTTCGAGCACCTCGTCCCGCTTCTCGGGGCTGATGGCGTCGGTGTTCCAGGTCTCGAGCCTCGGTCCGAGCCCGCGCAGCTTCTCGAACTCCGGCTCGATGTTCCTCATGGCGCCGCGCCGATCGCGGTGGACGATCAGCAGGTTCATGCCGTTCTCGGCGAGCTTCTGGGCCGTCGCCAGCCCGAAGCCGCTCGAGCCGCCGAGGATCAGCGCCCAGCTGTCGTTGGGGAAATCACGCGCCACTGGCTGCTCCTCCCGTCGAAGCCACTTCCGTCGTGGCCTTGCCGTAGCCTTGCCTCGCCGCCTGTTGTCGCCTCTCGTCGCCTTTTCCCCGGCACCCCGGCGCCCCGGCGCCTTCGAGGCTCTCGCCTTCGAGCGGCTCACGACCCCGCAGGGAGAGAGGCGGCCGCGTGGCCAGATGCCATGTTCGCGAGCCACCACGGGCCGCGCGCGGGGGGAGGCTAGCAGGCCGACCCAAGCCAGGTCGGCTTGCATTGCAGACGAAACCCGTTGATTCGTCTGCGAGTCGATGCTGCAGGGGGTCGTTTGCGAATTTACTGTAAAACCGTCGCGCCCGGACGAGCCGGGTGCGAGCGGCAAGTATGACCAACGGTCACAACGAGTCAACCGGATCGCGTTCGCCGCGTCCCAGCCCGATCTCCTTCAGGATGAGCGGTAGCTTTTCACCACAATCGCCGAACGGCACCACCCGCACGTCGACGCCGCCGGGCAGGGCCCGGTCGAGCTTCGAGAAGTAGGGGCGCTGGGTACGCCCCTCCACGATCACCACGATTCCGCGGTCGTCCTCGCTGCGGATCAGGCGACCCGTCATCTGCTTCAGGTGGAGCAGCATCTTGCCCAGGGTGAAGCGATCGAAGGCGTCGAACCCCTCGCCGCGGATGCGCGCTCGCGCCGGCGGCGCAGCTCGGTGGGAACGTCGAACGGAAGCTTCTCGATGACCACCGCCTGGAGGGCGTCACCGGGGATGTCGAGCCCCTGCCAGAACGTCCGGGCGCCCAGCAGCACCGCGCCGCCGCGGGCGCGCGCGAAGCGATCCACCAGCGCGCCCGGATCGTCCGTGGCCCGGCGCGGGGTCAGGATCTCGATGCCCTCTCCCTGCAGCAGCTGGGAGAGCCGCTGGGCCACCTGGTTCATGCGGCGCAGGCTGGTGAAGAGGCCCAGGGTCCGACCGCCGAGGCGACGCGCGATCTCCGCGAGCACCACCGCCGTCTGCTCGACCAGGTCGTAGCCGCCCTCGAGCGCGACGATCCGCATGTGATCCGGGTAGGGGAAGGGGCTCTGGACCGACACCCGGGTGACGCCATCCGGTGCCCGCTCCTCGATCTCGAGCTCGCCCAGCGCCGCGAAGGCGTCGCCTCCGACGAACAGGCTCGCCGACAGCACGGCGACCGAATCGAGCCGGAAGAGGAAGCCCTCGTGGAAGGGCTCCGCAGGCGAGACGGCGCGGATCGCCAGGGTCCAGCGGTCGTAGGGGTGCTCGAGATCCTCGAAGCTGCCCACCACGTCGGCGGACTCGTCCTCGAAGGCGAGGCGCAGGGCCGCGGCGGACTGGCGGAGCTCCCCCGCCGTCCGTTCGACCTCGCTCGGCTGCGGCGATGCGGGAGGCTCTGAGGGGTCGGCGGATTCGAGAACGCGTTCGCGCTCCGCACGCTCCGCGGCGCCGGCGATCTCGAGCAGGCGGTCGGCCGCGCGGCACGCGAGCTCTGCTGCGTCCGGGAAACAGCTCACCCGCCGCCACGGGAAGCTCCACCTCGCCGTACTCGCCCGCATGGTCCGCCAGCAGTCGGCCGAGCGACGCGAGGTCCTGGCGCAGGTCCCGGCGCCAGCCGGCGGACTGGGAATCGCGGCGAGCCGGTCCCCCGCGCGCCGGGCCACGCCGGCCCGCGCGCCGCGAGCCCGCTGTCGGGAACAGCTCGTCGACCTGCTCGAGCAGATCCTGGGGACGCACCGTCGTCGCGTACACCTCGTCGGCCACGCCGGCCAGCTCGTGCCCCTCGTCGATGACGACGTTCGCGCAGGCGCGGGTAGTCGGGCGGCCAGCGCAGCAGCAGGTCGTGATTCGCGACGATGAGGTGGGCGCGCGCCAGTGCGGCGCGCCGGCGACCGAAGGGACACTCGCGCTCGCGCGCGCACTCGTCCCGCGCGAGCACTGCTCCGACCGGACCGCCACGGAGCGCCGCAGCATGTCCCGCAGCATGGGCTGGCGGAAGAAGAAGGCGCCCGGCAGGGTGCCGACCTCGCCGTGGGGCCGCGTCCTCGCGCACGCCAGCAGCACCGCGCACGCGAGACGGTCCTCGGCGAGCAGCCCGGCGTCGGCGCCCGCCGCGAGCACGTCCCGGAGCCGCCGCTCGCACAGGTAGTTCGCGCGGCCCTTGATCGAGAGGGCGCGCAGCTGCGGGTAGCCCAGGAAGCGCGCGGCGGCCGCGATGTCCTTCCGCAGCAGCTGGTCCTGCAGGAGCTTCGTGCGGGTCGACACGACCAGGGGATCGCGCCGGACGCCGGCCGACTCGCCGCCGGCAGGCGCGGACCGTCCGAGCACGAAGGGGATCGCCGCGGCCAGGTACGCGAAGGACTTCCCCACCCCGGTCCCGCCTTCGAGCAGCAGCGTGCCGCCCCGGGACAGGTTGCGGACGAAGTGCCGCGCGAGCTCGATCTGCTCCTGCCGGACGCGATAGCCCGGCAGATGGCGGCGGCCGCGCTCGACGTCCGCGAGTGCCGCGGCGATGGCGTCCTCGTCGAAGGGCACGGGCGTCTCGGCGCTCTCGCCGATCTCGATGAACTCGAAGGGATCGTCGGTCTCGTCGCGGTCGGGCTCATCGCGGTCGGGAGAGTCGCGGTCGGGAGAGTCGCGGTCGGGAGAGTCGCGGTTGGGCTCATCGCGGTCGGGAGAGTCGCGGTTGGGCTCATCGCGGTCGGGAGAGTCGCGGTTGGGCTCATCGCGGTCGGGAGAGAAGGAAGGGGTGCGGCCGGGCGAAGCCGCCGCGCGGACGCCCGGAGCGGGCGCCGCGGCGACCGGCGCGAAGCCGCCGGCGCTCCGCCACCAGCGGCAGCCACGGCGAGCCCGGAGCGAAGCGCTCGAGGCAGCGGCGGGCCACCGCGTAGCGCCGCTCGCCGGCCAGGGCGCCGAGACCCACCCGGGCGATGACGCGCGCCGTGTCCAGCGCGTCGTCGAGGGCGCGGTGGCGCTCCTCCCGGCCGAGCAGCATGCGGGTGAACGACTCGAGCCGCAGGTCCGGCGCGTCGGGATGGGTGAGCGAGAGCAGGTCCTGGGTGTCCAGGTAGCGCGCCTCGGCGAGGACGCGGTCCACGAACGTCGAGAGGAAGTGACGCTCGAAGGCCGCGTTGTGGGCGATCAGGCAGCGTCCCGCCAGCACGCCCGCAGAGCTCGCGCGCCACCTCGCCGATGCGCGGCGCGCGCGACCAGGTCCGCGTCCCGCAGGCCGGTCAGGCGCTGGACCACCAGGGGGACCGGCCGCGAAGGGCGCAGCAGGCCGTCGACGGTGCGGACCGATTCGCTGCCCGGGTCGAGCAGCACGACGCCCGACCTCGACGATCTCGGCGTTGCGATCGTCGGAGAGCCCGGTGGTCTCCAGGTCGACCACCGCCAGGGGACCCATGCGTCCAGCCAGCCGGCGAGCGCCTGCGGGGCGATGCCCAGGGCCTCGGCGGACGATCGCCGGGAACGCAGGCCCACCGCCCGCCCGTGGAGCGGCGCCGGCTCCGGAGCCGCTACCTCCGGCTCCCGGGCCTGCCGGCGGGGTCGGTCGGACTCAGACGTAGATCCCGCCCTTGAACTCGCGATCCTGCCGGATCATCACGTTCACGCAGCGCGGGCTTGCCCGAGGCCGCGGCGCGCTCGAGGGCCGGACGCAGCTCCTCGGGCCGCTCCACGAGCTCGCCGTGACCGCCGAGCGCCTCGACGACCTTGTCGTAGCGGGTGGGGTTCAGCAGCGTGCCGTCGAGCCGGTCCCAGCCGATCATCGCGCCCTGGGGCCGCATCATCTGGCCCCAGGCGGCGTCGTTGCCCACCACGCCGATGATGGGCAGGTCGAAGCGCACGGCGGTGTCGAACTCGAAGCCGTTCAGGCCGAACGAGCCGTCGCCGTAGACGATCACGACCCGCCGATCCGGGTGCGAGAGCTGGGCGGCCAGCGCGAAGGGCATGCCGACGCCCAGGGTGCCGAGCGGTCCCGGATCCATCCAGGCGCCCTCGCTCCGCACCGGAATGATCTTGGCGGCGGTCGCCACGATGTCGCCGCCGTCGCCGATCACGATGGGGATTCGAGGGTGTCGAGCCAGTCGCGCACCTCGCGGCACATGCGCTGGGGATCGACGGGCGACTCGTCGCTGTCGAGCGCCGCCTGCACCTTGGCTTCCGCGGCGTTCTCGATCTCGCGGAGCTCGTCGCGCCAGGCCGAGAAGTCGAGCTTCACGCCCTGGTTCTTCATCTCCTCGGAGAGCAGCTCGAAGCGAGCAGGCGAGATTGCCGACCAGCGGGACGTCGGTCTGACGGTTCTGCCCGATCAGCGTCGCGTCCATGTCGAGCTGGATGATCTTCGCGTCCGTGGGGATCGTGGCGCCGAAGCGCATGCGGAAGTCGAGCAGGGTTCCGGCCAGCACGATGCAGTCGATCTGCTTCATCGCGTCGCGCCGGGAGCGGTTCAGGAACTCGGGCGAGTCCGGCGGAACCGTGCCGCGACCCATGCCGTTCGTGTAGGTGGGGATGTGGGTCTCGGCGATGAAGCGCGTTCATCGCCGGCGGCGGCGCTCGACCACTTCACGCTCGTGCCGGCCATCAGCATCGGACGCTCGGCGCGCGCGAGGGCGTCGATGGCGCTTGCGCACCTCGCGACGGTCCGGCGACAGGCGCGGCGGCTGGGTGCGGATCCGCGGGATCGGCGCCTTCTCCCACGGCACCTGCGTCATGAAGATGTCCATCGGGATCTCGAGGAAGGCCGGGCCGGGCGATGCCCGAGACCGCGTGCCGGATCGCGAGCTCGATGTACTCGGGGATGCGGTAGGTCTCGTAGCAGGCGTCGGCGTACTTCGTGATCGGCCGCATCACGCCGATGTGGTCCATCTCCTGCAGGCAGCCGCGCCGCAGGTTGTTGAACGGCCCCTGCCCGCCGAACACCAGGATCGGCGAGTTCGCGCGCCAGGCGTTCGCGACGCCGGTGACGCCGTCGGTCACGCCGGGCCCCGCGGTGATCGCCGCGACGCCGATCCGGCCCGGGTTGCAGCGCGCCCAGGCGTCCGCCGCGTGGACGGCGGCCTGCTCGTGGCGCACGTCGACGATGCGGATGCCCTCGTCCATGCAGCCTTCGTAGAGCGGCATGATGTGGCCGCCGGAGAGCGTGAAGACGACCTCGACGCCGGCCTGCTTGAGGGCGCGAGCGGCGAGCTGACCGCCGTGAGCGGTATTGGAATCGGACATGTTGGGGGGCTCCAGGTCTGTGACCGTCTGTAACCAGAAAACGGTACACGAAGGCGACCGAACGACGGTATCACGAAAGAGGCGGGTCGGGCATCGCCCGACCCGCCTCCATCATCACAGCTCCTGTACGCCAGCCGCGGGCGAATGCCGCGGCCGCCGACCCCTCTCGGGTCGGACCGCTAGCGCGTATGGAACTCGACGCGACGGTTGTACTTCCACGCTTCCTCGGTGTGCCCCGGGACGGCGGGCTTGGCCTCGCCGTACGAGATCGTGCGCATCTGCGAGCCCGGAACGCCCAGGTTCTCCAGGTACTGCTTCACCGAGTTGGCCCGGCGCTCGCCGAGCGCCAGGTTGTACTCCTCGTCGCCCCGCTCGTCGCAATAGCCCTCGAGCCGGACCGCGGTACCCGCCGTCCGCAGCTGATCTCCGTTCGAGCGCAGCACCGGGCGTGCGTCCTGGCGGATGCTCGAGCTGTCGAACGCGAAGTAGACCGTCTGCAGATCGAGCGTGACGGTGTCGGTCACGGTGGTGTCCTCGACCTCGACGACCTCGACGTCCTCCTGATCGCCCTGCACGAACTCACTTCCCGTGTCGGTCTTGCCCTCTTCCTCGGACGTCGTCGTGCAGCCGAGAAAGCCCATGCCCAGGGCGATCATGCAGGCCGCGAGCTTCATGGAGACCCGTCCAATGGGTTGTCGCGTCATCTTTCCCCTCGTTCCGATTCTTGCGGTGTGTACGCGATCGGAAAATCGTGTTCCGGAGACGAATTGGTTGGCCCGCCCCCGGGGCACCGGGCGTGACATGGCTGCCGCGCCTTCACCCTTCCTCTTCTCCCGGCGGCAGATAGTGGGCGTTCCTGCCGGCGCCCGCAAGCAGGTTCAGGCCAACCCCTGATCGACCAGGATCTCCGCGGTGAGGACCGCGCCCTTCGCGGCACCCATCTTGGTGTTGTGGGACAGCAGGACGAACTTGACCCCGTTCCGGAGAACCGTGTCCTTGCGCACCCGCCCGACGGTGGTCGTCATTCCGTCGTTCAGGGTCCTGTCGAACTTGCGGCTGGGGCCGGAATGGGTCCTCGCGTCACATGGATCAGCTCCGGCGGGGCGCTGGGCAGCCCCCGATCGCAGAAGTCGCGACCCGAAGGTGCGGAAGGCCTCCTTCACCTCGTCGATGGACCCGGGCTCGTCGAGGGCCACCGAGGCGCAGACGGTGTGACCGTCCCGCACCTGCACCCGGGTGCAGGTGGCGGACACCGACGATGTCCAGGGGGACGATCTCGTCCCCTTCCAGGCGGCCCAGGATCTTGGCCGTCTCGTTCTGGACCTTCTCCTCCTCCTTGGGGATGAAGGGGATGACGTTGTCCAGGATGTCCGTGCCCAGCACCCCGGGGCTGCGTCCGGCCCCGGACAGCGCCTGCAGCGAGGTCGCCACGACCTGGCTCACCCCGAAACGGCGCACCAGGGGTGCCAGGGCCACCGCCAGACCGGTGGTGGTGCAGTTCGGAATCGGCACCACGAAGCCCTTCCAGCCGCGATCGCGCTGCTGGCGCTTCACGATGCGGGCATGCTCGACGTTCACCCCGGGGATCATGATCGGCACGTCGGGCTCGTAGCGGAAAGCCGAGGCGGTGGAGACCACCGGCACCTCGGCGGCGAACCGCGCCTCGAGCACCCGGGCCGCGTCGCTCTCCACCGCCGAGAAGACGAGGTCGACGTCCGAGAGGTCGAGGTTGGCGGCGTCCACCACCGTCCGATCGGCGAACTGCCTGGGGCAGCGGCTCCTCGCAGCCCCACTGGACCGAGCCGCCCGGCGTCGTGATGGCGTCCGTGTAGCGCTTGCCGGCGCTCCGGGCGCTGGCGGCGAGCGTGGTCAGCTCGAACCAGGGGTGGCTCGCGAGGGAGACGAGGAACTGCTGGCCAGCGACTCCCGTCGCGCCGACGAGAGCGACGCGGCGTCGGCGGTCTTCAGGCATGGGACTACTCCGGGGTTGAGGCAGTTCGCCGGGGGATCCGGCGCATCAGCGGCGGCCGCTGGCGCGAAACTCCTGCGGACGGTCACCGCAAGCGGCCGCGATGTTTAGCGAATCGAGAGCGCTCGGACCATCAGATCGCGCAGCTCGCGATCCTCGGGATGCTGCTCGAGCCCGCTCGCGAGCAGGGTGACGGCCTCCTCCACCCGGTCCTCGTCGAGGAGAAGCTCCGCGGCGCGCTCGAAGCGGGCCGGCTGGCCCGGGTCGAGGGCGATCGCCTCTCGCTCCAGGGCGAGCGCCGCCTCGAGATCGCCCGCGGAGCGAGCCACCACCGCCTGCTCGTCGAGGACCCGTGCGAGCCGGAGGTCCGAGCCCGTGCAACGAGCCTTGATGCCCCCGCGGGAAGCCTGCTCGGAACCGGCGAGATCGCCCCGCTCCAGGCGTCTCCTCGAGGCCAGCTCGAGAGCCGGGCAGGGATCCACGGGCTCCGGATCCCCCGCCGCCAGCCGGGCCAGCGTCTCGAGCGCAGCCTCGGCGTCGCCAGCCGCGACCTCGGCGGCCATCAGCCCTCGCAGCGCGCCCAGGTCCTCGGGAGCCACCCCGAGAGCCCGGCGGTAGGCGGCCACGGCCTCGTCGGGGTGTCCCTGGGCGAGGGCCGCGTCCCCGTCCTCGCGGTCGCCGCGTCCGGGATCGGGAGGAGCCGCCTGGTGGCTGCAGGCGAGCAGCAGGGCGGGCAGCAGGCACCACCGGTGCCAGCGCCTCCTGCGACCGTCCCCCCATCCGGCTCCCACGCGCCCTCCCCGATGCGCCGTCTTCCGGGCCCCCGCAGGCCGACCGACTCGTCCATGATGCCCCAGACCGTACGCCCCCCTCGCGCCGGAGTATGTTCCCGCCATGTCCTCGACCGCACCGCCCGACGAGAACGCCGCCGGGCACGATCGCGCCCGGATCCTCGTCCGCTACAGCGGCGACATCACCACCAAGGCGCGGGCCACGCGCCAGCAGTTCACCAAGCGGCTCGCGCGCAACCTGCGGGACGCCCTCGGCCCGGCACGAAGCGGGGCCCGGGTGACCCGCACCCGCGACCGCATCGTGATCGAGGCGGACGGCGCCGTCGACCCCGCCGCGCTCGCGCGCGTCTATGGCGCGCAGTCGATCTCCGTGGCCGAGCACCGGACGTGGAGCAGCCTGGAAGACCTCGTCCGCGCCGGTCGCGAGCTCTTCGCCGAGCGGGTGCGGGACCGCCGCTTCGCGGTCCGCGTGCGAAGGGTGGGGGATCGCAGCCGCATTCCGGTGGGCGGCTCGGACCTCGAGCGGGCACTCGGCACCGCGCTGCTGCCCGGCGCGGCCCGCGTGGACCTCACGCATCCCGAGGTGACGGCGTACGTCGAGCTGATGCCCGGCGAGGCCTACTTCTTCGACGAGCGGCTTCCCGGTCCGGGGGGACTTCCGCTCGGCGTCGAGGGCAACGCCGTCTCGCTGGTCTCCGGCGGCTTCGACTCGGTGGTCGCCGCCTGGCTGATGCTGAAGCGCGGCATCGGTCTCGACTACGTCTTCTGCAATCTCGGCGGTCGCTCGCACCAGCTCGAAGCGGTGCGCGTCCTCGAAGTGCTCGCCCGGGACTGGTCGTACGGCGCGCGGCCCCATCTGCACGCGGTCGACTTCGACCCCGTCAGCCGCGAGCTGCAGGCCCGGGTCTCCCAACGCTACTGGCAGGTCGTCCTCAAGCGGCTGATGCTGCAGGCCGCGGAGCGCGTCGCCCACGAGCGATACGCCGAGGCCATCGTCACCGGCGACGCGGTGGGGCAGGTGTCCTCGCAGACCCTGCGCAATCTGGCCACCGTCTCCGAAGCCACGCGGCTTCCCATCCTGCGGCCGCTCGTCGGCTTCAACAAGGACGAGATCCTCCAGCTCGCCCGCAACATCGGCACCTACGAGCTGTCGAAGCAGGTGGGCGAGTACTGCGCGATCGTGCCCGGAAAGCCCGCGACGGCGGCCTCGCTCGCCGACATCCAGGAGCAGGAGAAGCGACTCGACCCGACCATCCTCGAGCGGGTCGTCGCCGAGCGCAGCGTCCTGGATCTGCGCGAGCTCGACCTGGCGGCGATGGAGATGCCCGAGCTCGAGGCCCGAGAGATCCCGCCCGGGACCACGGTGATCGACCTCCGCTCGAAGGCCGCCTATCAGGCCTGGCACTACCCCGACGCCCTGTTCCTCGACTTCGCGACGGCCCTGCGCGCCCATCCGTCGATGCCGAAGGACCGGCCGTACGTGATCTACTGCGAGTTCGGCCTCAAGAGCGCCCACCTCGCCGAGCTGATGCAGCGCGAGGGGTTCCAGGCGGCGCACTTCAAGCGCGGCCTGGGCGATCTGCTCGCGGTTGCGCGCGCCCAGGGGATCGACGTCCCGGACTCCGGCCGCTCCTAGGTGTCAGTTCCAAGACTCCCGTGGAAAGCCCTGGCGTCGAGGCGCGCCACTGGCAAGGCGCGTGAGGAGGCCGTAGCGCGGCCTACGGCGACGCAGCGCAACGCAGCCAGCGGCGATGCATCGGCGTCAGGGCGGCGCGAGGTGTCTTGGGTCTGGCTCCTAGCCGCGCGCGGCGGCCGATCAGGGTACGTCGGCGGCGGCGTCGGCGCTCCGGCGGCGATCCCGAAGCGTCTCCAGCAGCTGCTGCCGCTCCTCGGGCGGGAGCGCGCGCAGCCGCTGCTGCTGCGCGCGCAGCCGCTCGCGACGCTCGGGGGACATCTCGTTCCAGCGCCGGGCATTCTCGCGCAGCCGCTCGCGCTCCGCGGGCGTCAGCTCCTGCAGCAGGTGGTAGCGCTCGCGCAGCGCCCGCTGCTCGGATTCCGGCAGGTCCCGGAACCGCCGGAGCTTGCGGACGAGCTCGCGGCGCTCGGCGGGCGGCAGGGAGCGCAGCTCCTGCCGAGCCTGCCAGCGGCGGCCCTGCAGCTCGTCGCGCAGGGCGCGCCACTTCGCCCGCAGCTCGTCGCGCTCCGCCGGCGAGAGCTCGGCGAAGGAATCGCGCCCTCGCTCGAGCTCCTGGATGCGCTGCTCGTAGTGCTGGCGCTCGGCTTCCGGAAGCGCGTCGAGGAAGCGCTGCAGGCGCTCGCGACGCCGCTCGAGTCGCTGCTGGAACCGGCTCCCGGGTCCGGGCCCGTCCGGCAGAGACGTCTCCAGCAGCGGGGCGTCGGTGTCGGACCCGGCGCGCGCCGCATGCCCCGCCAACGGGAGCCACAGGAGCGCGATGAGCAACGCGGCGCCCGCCCGGCCGAGCGGACCGAAGCCCACCGACACCCAGGCATCGGGCGACCGTCCGGCAGATCGTCCGGGACCGCGTCTGGCGCGTCGTCTGAATCGAAGCAGGCAGTGCATTCAGCCGCGGTCGGCGTCCTCCAGCTCGACCATCAGCTCGAGCAGCTCGAGATCCTCGATCACGTCGAGATCCGCCAGGGTTTCGTAGTCGAGGGCGATTCCGATCTCCTCGTCGCTGGCCTGCTCCAGGTCGCCGGTCTCGCCGGTCGCCAGGCTCCGACCGTCGACCGGGTTGGAGGGCGGACGCGCGGCCTCCGGCATCAGCAGGAAGAGCAGCAGCGCGGCGGCAGCCGCGAAGGCCGCGCCCAGCCACAACGCGCGGCGGCGGCCGACGCGCGTCACGTGTGCGCCCTCCGCGCGAATCCGCTCACGCAGACCCGCCCGCAGGCTCGCGGTGGGCTCCGGCATGGGCAGTGATCGCACGGCGGTGTCCACCTGCTCGAAGGCGGCCAGGCGCGCCGCGAGCTCGGGCTCGGCGGCCAGGTGCGCACGCAGCTCCGCTTCGTGCTCGGGCTCGAGCTCGCCGTCGATCCAGGCCGACAGGTCCACGTCGAGCCCTTCGGCCCGATCCACCTCGGTCACGAGCCTACCTCCCTGCCCCTTCGGGCTGCCGGCTTGTGGGTCGTCGCATCTCTCGCACCGCCGGCGGCCGAACGCGGGAGATGCTCGACGAGCGCGACCCGCGCTCGGTGCACCAGCGACTTCACGGACTTCTCCGTCGTCCCGAGCGAGACCGCCACCTCCGCGTAGGAGCATCCCTCGACGGCCGCCAGCCAGAGCGCCATCCGCTGCCGCTCGGGGAGCCGCTCGAGCGCGCCCTCGAGACCGGCGACGGCGAGCCGCGCGTGCGCGGCGGTGTCCGGTGCGGGGCCCGTCGCGAAGAGCGGGATCGGCGCGGCTTCGTCGTCCGTGCTGGCATGAGGGCGACGCCTTCGCGGCCGCCGCAGCTCGTTGAGGGCGAGGTTCGTCGCGATCCGGTACAGCCACGTCGAGAAGCGCGACTCCGCCTGGTAGCTTTCGCGTGCCCGATACACCCGCAGGAACGCCTCCTGGACGAGCTCCTCGGCGGTGCCGGCATCGAAGACCATCCGCTGCAGGTAGCCGAGCAGGCGGCCCGCCCAACGCGAGAACAGGACGTCGAACGCCGCGTCGTCGCCCCGTGACAGGGCGAGCATCAGCAGGACGTCCTCGTCCCGGTCGCCCCGGTCGCGCGAACCACCCAAGAGCTTCCTCCGCTCCTCTTCAACCCGCGAGGTCGCGAGAGGTTTCGCGCCGGACGCCACCCCCGGCAGCCCACCGGCAGCGGTCAGGGTGCCGGCAGGGACCGCAGGAAGTCCGTCACCAAGGCGTCGAATCGCGGCGCGACCTCGATGTTCAGGATGTGTCCGCCCCCGGCGACCCGCTCGCTGCGCGCGCGGGGGAGCTTGCTGGCCATCACCTCGGCCGCCTGGTGGAAGGCGGTGTCGTGCTCGCCGACCACCACGAGCGCCGGCACGTCGATCTTTGCCAGGGCGTCGATCACCGAGGGCGCCGGCCCCGCGACCCGACGTGCGAAGAGACCCACCGCCACGGGGTCCTGAGCGACCATGGCCCGGGCGGCGGCGCGCGCCGCCGGCAGCTCCGGCCGACCGCCGATGCACGTCGGTCCGGCCTTTCCGTGCACGAAGGCCTCGAAGCCGCGGGTCTCGATGAGCTCGGCGGTCCGATCCGTGCGCGCCTGCCAGCGCGCGGCCGCCTCGGGATTCTTGAAGCCCGGCCCGGCAGCCACCAGAACCAGAGCGCGAACCCGCTCCGGATGGCGCGCGGCGAAGTGGAGCGACGCCAACCCGCCGAAGGAGAGTCCCGCCAGCACGACCGGCTCACCGGGAGCCGTCTCGTCCAGCACGCGACCGAGGTCGTCGAGCACCCGGTCCAGTGTGTAGGCCGCGGGATCGTGGGGTGCGTCGGAGCTTCCGTGCCCGCGGTAGTCCCACAGGATCACGCGGGCTCCCGCACGGGTGAGCGGCTCCACCTGGGGGCGCCAGTTCTCGAGGGTGGTGGAGAAGGCGCACGAGAAGAGGATCGGGATGCGGCCGTCTCCGGCCCGTCCCGGCGCTTCGGGATGCGCCTCCACGTGCAGCCGCAGGCCGTCGGCGGTGACGACGCTTCCCATCAGGCCTGCAGGCGCTCCTCCAGCGCCTCGGTCATGCTGCGGATCTGCTCCTCCATCGGGCCCTTGATGGTGAACTCCGGAACGAACGACTTGGTCCTGCCCGAGAGCTCGACCCGGACCTCGCAGCACTCGTCGTCGATCTCCTCGACGGAGACCGAGCCCTCCAGCTTCTTCCACACGTTGCCGTCGCAGACCTTCTCGAAGCGCACACCGCCGTCCAGCAGGAACGTGAAGTGGAAGGTGAGCACCCCCTCGCGACCGAGAGCCGTGTAACGCGTGCGCGTGGTGCGGCGATCTCCGTCGCTGGCGACGATCTCCGTCTCGCCCTGGGACATCAGCTCGAGCAGGGTCTCGTCGCAGCAGAGAAGATCCACCACCTCGTCGCGGGGTCGCGACACCTCGAAGCGTTCCACCAGATGCATGGCCGCCCTCCGTCGCCGCGCGGCGACGCGGCCTGCACATCTTATCCGATCGACGCGCGCCACCGACACGAGCCTGCGCGAGGGACACGGCGCACGCGCCGCCCCACGAGCCCGCCCGCACGACCGGAATCAGCGGATGTCGGGCAGCAGGGGCGCCAGCGCGAGGGGCTGGTTGACGGGCATCAGGCCAACGAAGGCGCGCAGCTCTCGCAGAGCCCGGGAGGGCGGCGCGGACGCGTCCACCAGGGAGGAGAGCACCGAGGACTCGAGCCAGTCCGAGATCCGCGCCCCCATCACCTCCCGGATCTGGTCGGCCAGGGTCGCTGCCGGCGGATAGGGGATCAGGGCGATGTCGGCGTCGGCGGCGATGCCGAGCGCACTACGCGCCCGTTCGACGGCCGCGTGCAGCCCGCCGAGCTCGTCCACGAGCCCGACGTCGAGAGCCTGGGTGCCGGTCCAGACGCGGCCCTGGGCGATCTTCTTCACGGCCGCGGGGGTCATCTTGCGCCCGGCGGCGACGCGCTCGACGAAGAGCTCGTAGGTGTCCTCCACCAGCTCCTGCATGCGGGCGCTGGCACCCTCGGAGAGGGGCGCCGCCGACAGGTAGAAGTCCGCGTGCTTGCCCCGGGTCATCGACTCCACGCCGATCCCGGCCTCGTGCAGCAGCCCCCCGACCACCGGGCGCAGGGCGAAGACGCCGATCGAGCCGGTGATCGACAGGGCGGGCGCGACGATCGCGTCGGCGCCCGCCGCCACGTAGTAGCCACCCGAGGCACCCACGTCCGACAGCGAGGCGATCACCGGCTTTCCCGACTTGCGCGCCCGCTGGAGCGCGTCCCAGATCATCTCCGACGCCAGCGCCGAGCCGCCCGGGCTGTCGATGCGCAGGATGATGGCCCGGAACCGCGGGTCGTCCGCCGCGTCGAGCAGCGCCTTGCTCACCGTCTCGGAAGCGCATACGGGCTGGCCGGTTCGGGAGATCTGTCCCTTTCCACTCACGACGTTGCCCGAGCCGTAGACCAGCGCGAACTCCGCGCTCTCCTCGAAGCCCACGTCCTCGGCGGTGACGCCCTGGTAGTCTTCGTTGGACACGACGGGCGCACCGATCGCGTCCGTGATCTCGGCCAGGTGTCCGATGCCGTCGATGAAGCCCGCCTCGCGCAGCGCCTCGGGACTCGTCGGACCCTCGTCGATCGTCTGGCGGACACGCTCCGGGGTGAGCCCGCGCCCCTCCGCGATGCCCGCCACGAAGCGCTCGTACGTCGAGTCGAGCAGCGCGTTGGCCTGCAGGCGTGCCGGCTCCGACATCTGCTTCGCCGCCAGACTCTCGGCGGCGCTCTTGAACTTGCCGACCTTCGCGACCTCGATCTGGACCCCGAGCTTCTCGAAGAGCCCGCCGAGATAGAGGTGCTCCGCCGCCAGCCCCACCATGGGCAGGGCGCTGCCCGGCGGCACCTGGATCTCGTCGGCCGCGCTCGCCACGAAGTACTCGATGTTGGGGCTGAACGACGTCAGCTCGAGAAAGGCGATCGTCTTGTGGCCGGCCGCGCGCACGCGCGCGATCGCGGCGCGCATCTCCTCGGCCTTCCCCCAGCCCACCTCCAGGGACTTCACGTGCAGGACGACCGTCCCCACCCGCTCGTCGCGCTCGAGCAGCGCGAAGCGGCTGAGCAGCGAGACGAAGGGCGCGTGCTGCTCACCCATCAGGCGTGCGAGCAGCGGAGCCGTGGGGGCCTCCACGTATCCTCCGCCGATCTCGAGGATGACGGTGCTGCCCTTCTCGATGACGGGACCGGAGGCGGACCGCAACGACCACAGGATCAGCGCGAGCGCGAGCGCGCAAAGGATTCCGATCCGCAGCAGGGCCCCTCGCTTCATGCGGTCCGCCTTCGGCTCACTCGGGCAATCGTTCGGCGCCAGGAGCGCCCGCGCAGACTGCCACATCGGCCGGCGCACGCCAAGCGCGCGCTGCTCGGCCCACCACGCGACCGGGAAGCGCGCGGGAGGTGCGAGAAGGACGCGACCCTCAGGCCTCGGGCAGCGGCTCCGCGAAGGCCTGGGCGAGCTGCTTCGTGATGTCCTCGGAGGTCACGTGACCCGTGCCCTCCCGCGGCGGCTTGCCGCCGGCGCTCTTGATGCTGAGATCGACGTCCGGCGATTCCGCTCGCAGCGCGCGCGCGGTGCACTTCTCCTTCGGGCGATGGGAGAAGGAGTCGAGTCGGAAGATGCGCATGGCGTTCGCGTGGGTGATGAGATCGATCTCGTCGTCGGGCACGCCGTCGAGACTCTCCCACAGGCGCTCGGGAGCTCGCGGCCAGGTGGTGTCCGAGTGCGGGTAGTCGCATTCCCAGGTCATCGTCTCGATGCCCACGTCGTGGCGGTTCTTCACGCCGGTCGGGTCGTCGATGAAGCAGGTCACGATGTTGCGGCGGAAGACGTCGCTGGGCTTCAGGTCGCCGAAGTCCTGGAAGGTCCAGGCCTTGTGATGCTCGTAGACGTAGTCGGCGCGCTCCAGGAAGTACGGCACCCAGCCCGTGCCGCCCTCGGAGAGCGCGAACTTGATGTCCGGGTACCGGCGGAGCACCGGCGACCACAGAAGGTCGGACGCACAGCTCACGATGCTGATGGGCGTGGTGTGGATCATGACGTCCACCGGCGAGTCCATCGACGTGAAGACCATGCCCGACGACGAGCCGATGTGGATGCAGATCACCGTGCCTTCGTCGCAGCACGCCTCCCAGAAGGGGTTCCAGTGCTCGTCGTGCAGGCTCGGCAGGCCGATCTTCGTGGGGTTGTCGGTGAAGGTCACCGCGTGGCACCCCTTGCGGGCCAGGCGGCGCACCTCCTCGGCCATCAGCTGCGGGTCCCAGATCTGGGGAATCCCGAGCGGAATGAAGCGACCGGGGTAGGTGCCGCACCACTCGTCCACGTGCCAGTCGTTGTAGGCCTGGCTCATGACGCGCGCGAGCTCCTTGTCGGACTGGCGTGCCCACAGCTGTCCGCAGAAGCCGGAGAAAGAGGGAAAGCACATGGAGGCGAGCACCCCGTTGGCGTTCATGTCGCGGACGCGTTCGTGGATGTCGAAGCAGCCCGGGCGCATCTGGTCGTAGGAGGTGGGCTCCACCCCGTACTCCTCGGGTCGCCGCCCGACCACCGCGTTGAGCCCGATGTTGGGAAGCTGGCCCCCTTCGAAGACCCAGACGTCGCTGCCGTCCCGCTTGCGGACCACCCGGGGCGCGCGCGCCTTCCACGCCTCGGGCAGGTGCTGGTCGAACATGGTCGGGGGCTCGACGACGTGGTCGTCCACGCTGACGAGGATCATGTCGTTGGCTTCCATCAGGGTTCTCCCGGCGGTGACTCCGACCTGCCGCCCGCCCGGCGGGCGGGAAGGCGCCGGCGGAGCACCGGATCCCAAGATCTGACGGGGCGTCAGATAACGCGATTCTAACCGCCTGGAGCCGCGCCTGTAAAGCGGCGCCCGGTCGGCGCCGCCGCCACCTGCTCGAGGAAGGCGTGCCAGCGCGCCGCCTGGGTCGCGTAGCCGAACTCGGCCTCCACCCGCCGGCGACCGGCGTCGCCGAGCCGTGCCCGCAGCGCCGGGTCGTCGTACAGGGCCTCCAGGGCGAGCAGCCACTCGCGCGAGGAGGTCGCCAGGAACCCGTTCTCGGCCTCCTGCACGACCCGGGCGTTCATCCCCACCGGCGACGCCACCACCGGCAGCCCCGCCGCCATGTACTGGAGAAGCTTGTAGGCGCACTTGCCCCTGGACCAGGGCGAATCGGCCAGCGGCATCAGGCCGACGTCGAGGTCGGCGAGGACGCTCTCCTGGTGCGCCAGCATCCAGGGCACGTGCTCCACGGGGACGCCAGGGAGATCCACAGACGCCTCGCTGATCACCACCAGCACGAAGCGCCGCCGTTCCGCCAGCTCGCGCAGCGCCGGGGCCAACGCGGTCAGCTCCGGCAGGTTGCCAGAACTGCCGATCCAGCCCACGCGCAACGGTCTCGCGCGCGCGCCGGCCACCGCTCGGGGCACCTCGAGCGGAACCGGCGAAGGAGCCACGAGCCGGGGCCTTCCGGCGCCGCAATGGGCGGCGAGGTACTCGTTGCCGCACGTGAACGCGTCCGCCAGGCGGCAGGCGCGGGCGAAGCGCCTGCTGCGGGTCCGCGATTCATGGCTTCCCGCGCGCGGCTGCTGGCGCAGCCAGATCGCATCGTCGTAGTCGAGCACCAGCGGCGACGCGCAACGGCGCCACGCCAGGCCCGCGGCCGCGGACGGCAGCTTCTTCTGCAGGACCACCACGTCGGCCCGGCTCCCCGACCGCGAGAGCAGGGTCGCCAGGGTCAGGGGGTCGCGGGGATGCTCGGCGAGCCGGCAGTCGACGCCCCGGTCGCGCAAGTGCGGGACGAGGCCGAGGACCCGCACGCGCGCCGATGCGAGGGACGGCTCCCGATGCACGAAGAGCACCCTCACGGCGTGCCTCCGGGACGGACGGCCGAGCTCGGCCGAGCCCCCGCCGGGCCCCGGCTCATCGTCCCTCTCGGGGCGCCATGAGCTGCGCGTGGAGCGTCTCCCCGAGACCCAGCCAGGCGAATGCCCGGGCGGCCGGACGGACGGCGCGACGGAAGCTCCGCGAGGGCGCCTCCTGGCGCGAGCGCGCGAGGACCGCCGCCCGCGGCGCATGGCCGGGCGGCAGCAGCGGGCCCTGGGTGCGCGCGTAGTGGCGGCTCGCGGCCAGGACCCGCGCGGAAGGCCGGCTCGAGAGCCGCGCCACGACCAGACCGGCGCGTCCCGCCAGCCGGCGAAGCGTGCCCGCGTCGAACAGGTGCAGGTGTCGGGGCGCGTCGAGCGCGTACCAGCACGAGCCGTACAGCCGGAATCCCATGCCGGCGACGTTCGGCGTGACGACCAGGACGATCCCGCCGGGTGCCAGCAGCTCTCGCGCCCGGCAAAGCACGTCGACGGGTCTCGGCACGTGCTCGATCACGTGATGCATCAGGATCACGTCGAAGTGCTGCTCGGGGAGCGACACGTCCAGCAGGTCCCCCTCCTCGACGGGTAGCTGCCGGGCGCGGCAGGCGGCGACGGCTCGAGCGCTCGGCTCCACGCCCTGCACCGTCCAGCCCAGCGCGCGATACCGCGCCAGCAGCTCGCCCGAACCGCACCCGACGTCCAGCAGGCGGTTGCTTCCGCGCGGGTCGAGGACGTCCCGCAGCATCGGTCGCGCGACGGCCCGCGCCAGGCGGCCGGTGGCGCTCGCCGACTGCGGCGCGTCGGCCGCGTAGCGATGTCGGGCCGCAAAGCGCTGGAAGAAGCCCGGCGGCCTCACCGAAGCGCGTTCGTGCGCGGCGTGGGGTGCGTACTCGTCGGGATAGAGACCGGCGATCTCGGCGTCCCGGGGAAGCGGCTGCAGTGCGACGAGCGAGCAGTCCCGGCAGCGCCGGTAGACGAAGTCCTCGCGCCGGGGCACGAGTCGGTCGTAGCCCACCACCGCGTCCTCGAAGCGGTCCCCACCGCAGAGCGCGCAGCCGGAGCTCGCCGTCACGAGGCCCGCGCCGCCTGCGCCGCCCGCGCCGCCTGCGCCGCCTGCGCCGCCTGCGCGCGCAGGCGGTACAGCACGAAGACGAAGAGCAGGCCGCCGAAGAAGACGTACGACTGCACGAAGTTCCAGGGCGTGTCCGCCAGCCGGTTGAGGGCCCGGTAGTTGTTGGCGACGAGCAGGTAGGAAGCCGCCAGCAGCGAGAGCGAGAGCGCGCGGCCGGGGCTGGCCGCCAGCGCATGGGGGAGCGCGAGCGCGAAGAGGGGCAGGAAGACCCCGTAGTGGTGGGTCCAGGCGATGGGCGACGCGAGGGTCACGCTCGCGACCACGAGCGCGAGGTCGAGCTCCGGAGCCGCCTTCGCGTCGCGACGACGCAGGAAGAGGGCGGCCCCCAGCAGGGCGAGCGAGCTCGCGAGGGTGGCTCCGTAGACACGCGCGTCGAAGGGTGGGAAGGCGTTCTCCCATTCCAGGTTGTTGCCGTTGCCGAGCAGGCGATGGACGAGTCCGTTGACGGACTGGTTGTGGTTGAAGCTCTCCCCGTGGCGGCCCAGAAAGGAGAGCACCTCGAGATAGTCGAGATGGTTCGCGAAGCCGTAGAGAAGGAGCGAGAGACCTCCGGCCACGCCGACCACCACGAGCCATCCCACCGCAAAGCGTCGCTGGCCGCGGAGCCCCGCCCAGACCACCAGCAGCCCGAGCGGCGGCTTGAAGAGGCACACGAGCCCCGAGAGAGCGCCGGCGGTGGCGGTGCGGCCGGCCAGCCAGGCGAGCACCAGGCCGGCCACCAGCGCGTCGATCCACGTCTGCACCTGCCCCAGATAGAAGCCGAAGACGAGCGGGTAGAAGGTGAGCCCCGCCACCCCGGCCAGCGCGAGCTGCAGGCTCCGCTCCCCCGGCGGCACCGGGTCGCGACGCGATCCGGGCGGGCCGCGCCGGGCCCGGTCCAGCACCCAGGCGGACAGCACCACGGCGAGCAGGACCGCGACCCACGAGAGCCCGTTCAGGACGTCGTTCGACGTCCAGTCGCCGCCGGGCACCAGCCCCAGGGCGTCCAGGGCGAGCAGGCTCGTCGGCGGATACTGCAGCTTCACGCCGTCTTCGAAGAAGATGGCCTGGTAGAGGAGCCCCTCCCGGTCCGCGTGCAGCCAGTCCCGGGCCAGCCGCATGGGCTTCCACGAGTCCTCGTGCGCGATTCCGTGGAGCCAGGTCGCCGTGTAGTCGAGGGTGGTGATCTGCTGGGGCTGCCAGGGCAGCCGCGGGAGCAGGAGGTTCAGCGCGATGCAGGCGAGCGGAACGAAGACCAGCAGGCTGCGGGTGAGAGGGGACAGGCTCCGGATCGCCTGCCAGCGCGAGTCCGACTGGGCCATTCGCTCGCCACGGTAGCCCCGGCGCGGACGGTCCGGATGTTCCCCTCGGGAAGAAGAGGGAGTGCCTTGATTTCCCCTCGTCGTCTGCCGATGGCGCCATGGAGGAGCGGGATGATCGCGGCGAAGCCGTGGAGTCGAGGATCTCGCGGTCGACTTCGCCGCGAACGGCACCGGATTCGCGAAAAAAGGAAAACTCCTTCCCAAGCGCTTGGCCCGGTGCTGGGAAGCGCCCGGAGGCTGGCACAAAACCGTTTTGTTTCTGGCGGCTTACGAATCGACCGGGATTGGCGGGAATGGCACTCGCATTGCACTGTCTACGCACGGTCGCCACGCGAGGGGTGGATCTGCGGGAAAGTCCCAGGCCCTGGCGTAGGCAAGAGACCAACGCAAACGCACAAGCACACAAGCAAAGGTGGTTGAAGCAACCATGCGAACCCTGCGAAAGCTCACTGTAACTCTCGCCGCTGCCGGGCTGCTCTTAGGCTTCTCGAGCATCGCGCAGGCGGGCCAGATGGATCAGCCGAACTCGACGCTCGGCCTGATCATCAGCGGTCTGCCCTCCGTCACGGTCAGCGCTCTTCCGGGAACGGAGAGCCTGGTCTCCCTGGCGTCGGGTAGCCAGGGCAACCCGACCGTGGGTCACAACATCCTCGCGGGTGCGACGGTGTGGTCGACGGTCAACTTCGGTCCGGGCACGGCGCTGTTCACCGGCGTTCCGCTGATCTCGAACCTGAAGGTGACGGTCCACAACAACGGCGGTGTCCTCCAGGACGGCGTCGTGATCGCCTCCAACCAGATCGGTGGCGGCGGCTCGGTGGGTCCGGCCTTCGGTGGCAACCTGCGCCTCAACGGCGTGGCGGTGATCAATGCCCTGGGCGGCGCCATCGTGCTTCCGGTTCCGCTGAGCCACGTCGGCGGCGCCATGGGTGAGACCACGATGGTCTCGCTGCTGGGCAACAACATCACCGTGACCAACGGCCCGTTCATCACGGCGCCGGTGGTGATCACGGCGGTGACGTCGAACTTCATCACGATCCCGGCGCGCGGCAACGTGCAGGGCGTCGCCTTCACCCTGCAGCCGACTCCGAACGAGACCGTGATGACGCCGTCGACCAACGGTGGATTCGTGTCCGTCAACGGCGGCAACGCGGTCGAGAACCACACGGTGACCGTCTCCGGTACGCAGAACCTGCTCTCGGGTAGCAAGGCAGGCAGCGTGACGGTGGTGGCGCCGATGCGGATCGACACCGCGGCCATCGCGGGACGCATCCCGGGTTCGGCGACGATCCACTTCGAGTTCGTGCCCGAGCCGGGCACCGTGCTCCTGCTGGTCTCGGGGGCCGTCGGCCTCGCCGTGATCGGCCGCCGCCGGATGCGCAAGTAAGCGTCCGATCGGCAACTGACAGAAGAACGGCCACCTCTCACGAGGTGGCCGTTTCTTTTTTTGGGATGGGGCCTGGTTGCGGCCCAATGGAGAGCCAGACGACTCGCTGGCGTCGTACTCCCCTCCTTGGGTGCGGGGCCTGGTTGCCGCCCAATGGAGGGCGAGACGACTCGCTGGCGTCGTACTCCCCTCCTTGGGTGCGGGGCCTGGTTGCCGCCCAATGGAGGGCGAGGCGGCTCGCGGGCGT
Organism: uncultured delta proteobacterium; assembly: GCA_963822965.1. Lineage (GTDB taxonomy): Bacteria > Myxococcota_A > UBA9160 > UBA9160 > UBA4427 > JAJDAN01. Next base: position 93,962 of record CAWGJT010000008.1, on the reverse strand, counting down.
GGTACTCCCCTCGTTCGTTTCGGGGCTGGGTTGCGGGGCGCTGCTCTTGCGGGGCGTTGCTAAGGTCTCGGAATGACCTTCAAGCCTGCCGTCAAGGCTCCGTCGGAGGCGGAGGGGCCGGTCCTGTGCTTCGTCTTCCGCCACCGCGAGCTGCTGATCACCACGGGACACGAGCTGCCGAGCCTCGAGGACCTGGAGCGGGCCGGGCTCGAGTCCGTCCGCTCCCAGTACCTGGGCACCCTCGGCGAGGCCCACTGCCACTCGGTCGAGCTTCCCGCCGACGCGACGCCGCCGCCGGGCATGACCTTCCGCGACCTGCGGGCGCTCTACGGGAACCTGGACGAGGTCCTGCACGCGGTCGCGGGGCGCGCGGTGCAGATCGTCGACTGGGACCGTAGCCACCAGTTCTGCGGCGCCTGCGGCAAGCCCACCGAGGTCTCGCCCAAGGAGCGCTGCCGCATCTGCCCGGACTGCCGGGTTCCGCAGTTCCCGCGGCTGTCGCCGGCCATGATCGTGGCCGTCGAGCGCGGCGACGAGATCCTGCTGGCGCGCTCACCCCACTTTCCACCGGGCATCTACAGCACGCTGGCCGGATTCGTGGAGCCGGGAGAGAGTGCCGAGGAAGCGGTCGAGCGCGAGGTGATGGAGGAGACGGGCATCTCGGTCTGCGACATCCGCTACTTCGGCAGCCAGCCCTGGCCCTTCCCCAACTCGCTGATGCTCGGCTTCACCGCGCGCTACGAGTCGGGTGAGATCCGACTCGAGGACGACGAGATCGAGGACGCCCGCTGGTTCCGGGCCGACGCCATGCCGACCTTCTTCCCGGGGCGGATGAGCATCTCCCAGTGGCTCATCCATGACTTCCTGGAGCGCAAGCGCCGCTGACGCGGAGCCGCCGCGGCTCAGGCGCGGGCGACCTCCACCGGAATCCCGGTCATGAACGCCTGGTTGCTGAGAGGCTCGAAGCTTCCCGGCCCGCTGGGCAGCAGCCGGTTCGGATTCACGCCCGGATGCCGGCCCGCCACGCTGAGCCCCGTGCTGCCGGCGTTGCCCCAGCCGTGGGCCATGGCGACGACCCCCGGCATGAGCTCGTCGTCCAGGGTCACCGGCGCCTCGATCCGGCCGCCCGGACCCGAAATGCGAACCAGATCGCCTTCCTTCAATCCCCGGCTCCGGGCGTCCTCCGGATGGACATGCAGCGGGTTCCGGCCGTGCGCGCCCCGGCGAAGGCGCGGCAGGTTCTGGTACCAGCTGTTGTGCATTCGTGAGTCGCGGCGGGTGATGAGCTTGAGCTGGTCGGGTCCTTCTGCGGCCAGCTCCTCGAAGAGCGTCTCGGCGCGCTCGAGGGCCCCCGACTCGCGGAAGACCGCGGGGCAGCAATCCACCCGGCGGTCCTCGGTCTGGATCCACTCCTCGAAGAAGCGGCCGGGCTCCGGGGCAGGCAGCACCAGGGCTCCGCTCTCGCTCTCCGCGAGCTTCGCGGTGGACACGCCCACGCTCGCCATCATGTGGTCGAGCCGCGAGAAGAGGGGCGGATCTTCGCCGGCGTCCAGCACCGAGCGGAACCCCATGGCCTGCTCGAGACGCGCGAGAATCCACCACTCCTCGCGCCGCTCGTCGCGAGGCGGCACCACCGCGTCGGTGTACTGCACGAAGGGCTCGTGCTGAAGGCCGAGACCGCAGAGATTCACGTCGCGGCGCTCGAGCATGTCGGCGCTCGGCAGCACGTAGTGGGCGAGCTCGGCCGTCGCGTTGCGATACAGATCGACGACGACGAGCAGCTCGAGCTGCGAGAAAGCCTCGCGCAAGTGCACTTCGCCACCGATGGAGAGCAGCGGGTTGCCGGCCACCACCACCAGCGCTCGCACGGGATGCTCGTCCTGCAGGATCATGTCGGCGAGCAGGTTGCCGGGCAGCGCACCCCGGGTGCGGCGCACCGGACCGTGCGGTGTCTGCTCGAAGCCCAGCTGCGGCTTCACCCGACCCGCCTTCGCGGCCGGATAGAAGCCCCGGGCGTAGAGGTTGCCGCCGCGACGATCGAGATTTCCGGTCACGAGGCTGAGCATGAAGAGCAGCCAGTAGGCGAGGGTTCCCTGGCGGCCCATGTTGACGCCCGTCGACATGTAGACCGCGGCGCTCGGCGCCTCCGCAAGCTCGCGCGCGAGCGTACGGATGCGCTCCGCGGAGATGCCGGTCACCGCGGCGACCCGCTCCGGCGGGTAGCGACGAACGAACGCGCGCAGCCCCTCCAGGTTGCGGCCGTGAGCGGCGAGCACGTCCTCGCGGAAGCCGCCCCGGCGCTCGATCTCGCACAGCATCGCCGCCAGGAGATAGACATCCGTGTCCGGCCGGATGAGTACCGTCTCGCCGAGGCCCGCGGCCTCGGGCTCGATGCGCCGGGGGTTCACGAACCGGATCGTGGCGCCCCGTTCCCGGGCCCGACGAAGGGCCTTCACCGGGTCGGCGATGGACAGGAAGCTCATGTGCGAGACCCGCGGATTCGAGCCGAAGACCAGCAGGTGATGCGTGTGCTCGATGTCCGGGACGGGGTGTAAGGTGCTGGTTCCGAAGAGGGCTTCGGCTCCTGCGAACTTGTTCGCACAATCCTGGGTGCCCGAGGAGAAGACCCGGCGGGTGCCGATCTGGGCCAGCAGGGAGCCCGTCGCCGGCGCCGCCAGGGCGTTGAAGGCCAGCGGGTTGCCGAGATAGCCCGCGATGGCGTCCGGGCCGTGCGCCTCGCGAATGCCCGTGAGCTTCCGGGCGATGCCGGTGATCGCGTCGTCCCAGGAGACGTCTTCGAAGCCGCCCGCGGCGGTCCGCCGCTGGGGACGGGCGAGGCGATCGGGGTCCCGGTGGATGTCGAGGGCGGCGAGCCCCTTGTGGCACGCGAATCCCCGGGTCACGGGATGCTCGCGGTCGGGCAGCAGCTTCGTGATCTCGCCGCCCTCGACGTGCGCGACCAGACCGCAGGAAGGCTCACAGACCCGACAGAAGGTGCGCACGACGCGATCACTCTCGCTCAAGGCGAGCTCCTCCGCGGCGTCCGCGTCGAACGCGGACACCGCACGTTCAGCCGGCGACGCGTTCGAACGCCTGGCGGACCTCCGGCGGCGCCTGCACGAGCTCGACGAGCACACCGGCTGCGCCGATCGGCGACGCGTCGTTGCCTTTCGGATGGATGAAGCACACGTCGAATCCGGAAGCTCCCTTGCGGATGCCACCGGGCGTGAAGCGCACGCCGCGGCCGGTCAGCCACTCCACGGCCGCGGGGAGATCGTCGATCCAGAGCCCGACGTGATTGAGTGCCGGCTCGTGCACTCGGGGACTCCTGCCCGGATCGACCGGCTGCATGAGATCCACCTCCACCTTGAACGGACCGGACCCGATGGCCGCGATGTCCTCGTCGACGTTCTCGGACTCGCTCCGATAGTTGCCCTCATCGGAGAGGCCGAGGGTGTCGATCCAGAACTCGCGCAGCGAACGTTTGTCCACGCCGCCCACTGCGATCTGCTGGATGCCGAGAACACGGAAGGGACGATCGGACACGGAAGGCTCTCTCCTCGGATGGGGCTCCTGGAATGACGGCCGACCCGGATGCGCGTGCGCGCCGGCGCCGGCTTTGCAGCGTCGTCGGCCTCAGTCTACCGGCGGGCGGTAGCCGCGAGCCACGAGGTAGCGCTCGCTGCTGCCCTTGCGGGTGGCCGACGACTTCACGGTGCGCGCCTTCTCGAAGGCCTGCCGGATGCGTCGATCGATCTGCTGGGCCTCGGGACCCTCGAGGATCTTGAGCAGCAGATCGCCGCCGGCCGCGAGCAGGGGCGGCAGCAGTCCCTCCACCGCCTCGAGCAGCCGCTCCTCGGCGGCCCGGTCGACGTCGCGCACGCCGGTCAGCTTGGGAGCCGCGTCGCACAGGACCACGTCGGCGGGATGCCCTCCGAGGGCTTCGAGAATGCGTTCGCAAATCTGGGGATCCCCGAGGTCGCCCTGGATTGCGATCACGTTCTCGTTTTCGAGCGGCGGCTCCACCGGAGCCAGATCCGCTCCCACGACGACCCCACGGGGACCCACGATCTCCGCCGCCACCTGCAGGAAGCCGCCCGGCCAGCAGCCGAGATCCGCCACGCGCTGCCCGGCTCGCAGCAGGCGATGCTGCTTCTGCAGATCGGCCAGCTTGTAGGCCGCCCGGGAGCGGTAGCCCTCACGCTTGGCGCGCTGGTGGAAGTGGTCTTTTCGCTGGTAGCGGGAAACCGGGGGCTACTTCTTCAGGCAGAGGACGGCCGGCCGCAGGGCGACGATGCCGTCGCGATGGCCCGGCACCGAGCCGCGCACGAAGACCAGATTGCGGTCGGGCTCCACCCGAACGACCTGCAGGTTCCGCACGGTGACCCGCTCGTCGCCCATGTGCCCGGCCATCTTGAGCCCCTTGATGACCCGGCCCGGGAAGCTGCCCGCACCGATGGAGCCGCCGTGGCGGAAGGACTCGTGGGTGCCGTGGCTCTTCTTCTTGATCGGGAAGCCGTGCCGCTTGACCACGCCCGCGAAGCCCCGGCCCTTCGAGGTGCCGACGGCGTCCACGTACTGGCCCGGCTCGAAGATCGCGCAGGTGATCTCCGACCCCGGCACGTGCGCGGCCACCTGCTCGGCGTCCACCCGGCTCTCGCGCAGGTGGCGCTTGGGCGCCACCCCCGCCTTGTCGAAGTGACCCTTCTCGGGCTTCGTGAAGAGGCTCTCGCGCCGATCCCCGAAGCCGAGCTGAAGGGCGTCGTAGCCGTCCGTCTGCTGCGTCTTCTGCTGGACCACCACGTTGGGGCCGGCCTCGAGGACGGTGACGGGAATCGCCTGTCCGGCCTCGTCGTAGACCCGCGTCATGCCGATCTTTCGGCACAACAGCTCGATTGCCATGGGTGTTCTCCTCGCCAGAGGCTGCCGGACCGGAGGCGCGCTCCCACCTGCCTGGCGGGAAGCCGTTTCGCCCTTTGCGCCTTCGCGCCTTTGCGCTCTGAGCTCGCCGGGGTGTTGGCAGCGTAGTTCGAGTGGGCCGGCAGCGGCCGGACCCGAGGGCGGACTACTATAGGAGCCCGGAATCGCCATGTCGACCATCCCCGAGCCCCGCCTGCGGCCCGTTCTCGTCCTCGCGCTGGACGGCGCGACCTTCGACGTCATCGAGCCCCTGGTGGCCCGGGGACGACTGCCGAACCTCGCCCGCTGGATCGCCGGGGGCCGATCCGGGCTCCTCCGCAGCACCGTTCCCCCGGTCACCTTTCCGGCCTGGACCAGCTTCCTGACGGGCCGGGAGCCGGGCGAGCATGGCATCTTCGACTTCACCCAGAAGCTGCCGGGCGAGTACCGCGTGCGCTTCGTGAACGCGACCGACCGATCCGGGGCCTCGATCTTCGCGCGGGTGTCCCGGGCAGGCGGGCAGGTGCTCGCCCTCGGCATGCCCGCCACGCATCCCCCGGAGCCCGTCTCGGGCCTGCTGGTGACGGGCTTCGACGCTCCCGTGTCCGCCGGCACCGACGAGGGCTCGGCGAGCGACCCCGACCTCTACCGGCGGATCGCCCAGCGCGCCGGGCCGTGGATGCGACCGGGGCTCTCCGAGAGCGATACCGGCGGGGACTTCCACGAGCGCGCCGTCGGCACCCTGCTGGAGCGCATCGAGGGCAAGACGCGCTTCTGCCTCGAGGCGCTGCGGGTCCTCGAGGAGCAGAGCGGCCGGCGGCCGGACCTCGCCACCATCGTCTTCTCCGAGAGCGACACCGTCGGCCATCACTACTGGCGGGATCACGATCCTGCCTCACCGCGCCACGACCCCCGGGCCGACCCGGTGCGCCGCCGGGCGGTGGAGACCGTCTACGAGCGGTTGGACGCCGCCTGCGGCGAGATCCGGAACGCCTTCGGGACGGACGCCCTCTGCGTCGTGCTGTCGGATCACGGCATGGGCGGAGCCTCCCGCTACGTCGTGCACCTGAATCGCCGGCTCTCGGAGTGCGGTCTGCTTGCCCGCAAGGGACGGGCCGGCGGCAGCCTGTCGCTGCTCTCGCGGCGCGCGCGGGACACGGCGGTCCGCTTGCTCCCGCCCGCGCTGGCCCAGGCCGTCTTCCGGCGCGCGCGTGGAGCCGCGGCGCGCCTCGAGAGCAGCGTGCGCTTCGGAGGCTTCGACTGGGCCCGCACCCGGGCCTTCTCCGAGGAGGCGAACACCCAGCCCGGGGTCTGGATCAACCTGGCGGGGCGCGAGGGCCGGGGCTGCGTGGAGGAGCCCGACTACGAGGCCACCCGCGACCGGGTGATCGACGCCCTGCTCGACTGGAAGCTGCCCGACGGCGGGCCCGTGGTGGCACGGGCCCGCCGTCGGGAGGACGTGTACGCGGGTCCGTTCCGGGAGCGGGCGCCGGACGTGGTGGTCGAGCTGGCGCTCGACCGGGGGTACGGTCTGTCCCTCGTCCCGACGCCCTGGGACGAGACGGGAGGATCGGTGCGTCGGCTGCACGACGACGAGCTGGCCGGAGGTCGTGGACGCGGCATGAACGGCACCCACCGGCCGGACGGTGTCTTCGTCGCGACGGCAGGACACGCCGCAGTCGCGACGGCAGGACACGCCACAGTCGCGACGGCAGGACATGCGGCGGGTGACGGCACCATCGGCTCACCGCCCCGGGCGCTCGTGGACGTCGCCCCGTGGCTGCTGGACCGGATGGGCATCCCGTGGGAGCCGACCGACTCCGGCAGCCCCCACACGGCAGCCCGCGCCTACACGCCCGAAGAGGACGCCCTCGTCGCGGAACGCCTGCGCGTCCTGGGCTATCTCGAGTAGAGCGCGACCCGAGCCCAAGCTCCCGAAGAGAAGAATCCCTTGACGAGCGCGACCGCCGAAGCCCGCCCGACCCCGATTCCGCCGCCGCATGCGGCCCGGCCGGCCCTTTCCCTGGTGTTTCCGGTCTTCGACGAAGAGCGCACCGTCGGCGCGGTGATCGAGTCCGCCCTGGCGGTGGGCGCCCGGCTCGCGCGCGACTTCGAGGTGGTGATCGTCGACGACGGCTCCCGGGACGGCAGCGCGGCGATCATCGACGCGTGGTGTCTGCGGGACGAGCGCGTTCGCATGGTGCGGCACCGCCGTCAACACGGGGTACGGAGCCGCCCTGCGATCGGGTCTGCGCCACGCCACGGGCGAGCTCGTCTTCTTCAGCGATGCGGACCTGCAGTTCGACCTCGACGAGCTCGAAAGGCTCCTCGCCCACGCCGAGGAGTGCGACATCGTGGCCGGCTACCGCTTCCGGCGCCGCGACCCCTGGCCCCGGTGCCTGATCGCGGGCACCTGGGGCCTCGTGGTGCGGGCGCTCTTCGGCCTGCGCGTGCGCGACATCGACTGCGCGTTCAAGGTCTTCCGCCGTCCGGTGCTCGACGCCATCCCGATCCAGTCCGTCGGCGCCTTCGTGAACACCGAGATCCTGGTGCGGGCGCGGGCGCTCGGCGCCAGCATCCGACAGGTGCCGGTCAGCCACCGGCGCCGGGCCCACGGCAGCCCCACCGGCGCCCGGCCGCGCGTTCTGCTGCGCGCGGTGATCGAGCTGTCGTCGCTGTACCGTGACCTGCGGCGCGCTCCTCTGCTCGCACCCGCGCGCGAGGACCCGGACCCGGGCGCGGCGCACGGAAGCGCAGAGGGCGGCGGATCCGTCGCGACCCCCTGATGCGCGTCGCCCTCGTCGGCGCGTTTCCGTTCCCGCTCCCGCAGGGCTCCCAGGTCTACCTGGCGGGCCAGGCGCGGGCGCTGCGAGACGCGGGAGCCCGGCCGGTCCTCGTCACGTATCCGCTTCCTCGCGCGATCACGGGTCCGCTGGCGACGGCCGCGAGCTCGGGCGCGACGGCGACCTGGGAGGGCATCCCCCACGTGGTGGCGGCGCCGGCGCTGTGTCCCGCCGGCGCGCGATCGGGTCCGAGCTGGAAGAAGCCCCTGGCCGACGCGGCCCTGGCGCTGCGCTACCGGGCGGCTCATCGCCGGCATCGGTTCGATGTGGCGCTCGCCCACAACGCCGAGGCAGCCGTGGCGGCGATCGCGGCGCGCCCGCTGACCGGCGTGCCCGTCGTCTACGTGGCCCACACCATCCTGGGACGGGAGCTCTCCACCTACGGGCCTCCCTCGTGGACGCGCATCGTCGACCGCTTCGGCGCCGGCATCGACGGCTGGATCGCGCGCCGCGCCGACGGCATCCTGGCCCTCTGCGAGGACGCGCGCGAGCTGCTGGGTCCGCACGCGCGCTGCGAGATCCGCGTCATCCCGCCCGGCCATGGCCCGCTCGGAGCGCCGGACGGCCCGGCGATGCGCGAGGCCTGCCGCCGGCTCGGCCTCGAGCCCGGCGGATTCGTGCTCTACACGGGCAACCTGGACGGCTACCAGGACCTCGCGCTGCTCGACGCGGCAGCCGCACGACGGCCGTCCGGCTCGCCCCCCGTCGTCGTCGCCACCCACGACGCCCGGGGCGGCGCCGAGCGCCTCCCGCACCTGCGCGTGGTCGAGCTGCGCTCCTTCGCGGACGTCCGCGCGCTGCTCTTCGCCGCCGAGAGCCTGGTGGCCACGCGCCGGCGCCCCGGCGGCTTCCCCATCAAGCTCCTCAACTACATGGAGACCGGCCGCCCGATCGTCGCCTTCCGCCGCGCTGCGCCCGGTCTCGTCCACGACCGCACGGCTTGGCTGCTCGACGAGGGCGCCGGTCCCGGCGAGCTGGCCGCCGCCCTCGAGGTGCTGCACGCAGACCCTTCCCGCGCCACGCGCATCGGAGAGTCCGCCCGCCGTCACCTGCGGGCGCACCACGCCTGGCCCTCGATCGCCGTCCGAACCCTCGACTTCGCCCGCAGCGTCCGGGCCGGGTGCTGAGCCACCGCGGGCGCACCGGAGCCACTCCGCCCATCCCTCTTCGTTCAGCCCGCGCGGCCCCGCGCGAGCTCTTCGCGCAGGCTGCTCCCCGCCGCGAACAGGGCGCCCACGCCGACGGCGCTGGTGGCGAGGACCGAGACCAGCGCCCAGCGGAGCGACTCCGCGCCGAAGGCGGGGGCGAAGAGATCCGACCGGGCACCGACCGCCCAGGGGCCCCCGGGCGTTCTCTCTCAGGCGCCCGTTTCGAGCTGGCGCGCCAGGGCTTCGAGAGCCTCCGTCGGGCGGATCGATCCCAGTGTCTCGTCCACCTCGGTCTCCACCGGCTCGTACCTTCGCACGGGGGGCGGAGGCTCGAGGCGCACCACCTCGCCCGGCTCGCGGCGGGTGAGCCCGAGGGACCCGTCGCCGGTGACGTCCACCACCCAGCGCCCCTCTCCCAGGGATCGATAGGCGGCCTTGCCGTGGCCCGCCTTCTCGAGGTCCCAGTCGACGTGCACGAAGCGCGGATCGATCACCATGCCCTCCCCCGGCGGGGTGTCCTCGTCGAAGAGCCGGCGGATCCACAGGCGGCCGTCGTGGACCACGTAGTCGACGTAGATCTCCTTGCTGGGATCGAACGGGGAGGCCAGCGACTGGAGGTCGCCCTCGGCGGTTCGGATCACCACCGTGAGCTTGCCGTCCTCGACCAGCAGCTCGGTGACCGCCGTGCTGCGGACCGCGTCGTTGTAGCGCTGGCGCAGCGCCTCGTAGTCCGAGGCCAGCTCCGCCAGGCGCCCGCGGTAGACCTCCGCGGCCAGGCTCGCCTCGAGCAGGCGGTAGGCGGCGAAGGCGCTGATCGCGACGAGCACCACGAGCAGAAAGGAGAGGATTCGAGACATCATGACCGGCTCCCGAGGGCTGCCGGGGGGAAGGCGGCGCGGTTCGACCGGCAGGCAGGGTAGGGCAGGAGATCGCCGGCGGCGCGGGTAGCATCGGGACATGGACATCCCCCACCCCGAATCCGTCGACCTCGCTCTGACCACCACCCGTTCGGTCCGCCGCCGCATCGACTGGAGCCGTCCCGTGCCCCGGGAGGTGATCGAGCGCTGCATCGACATCGCCGCCCAGGCGCCCACGGGTCTGGATCGCGAGGCGTGGCGATTCGTGGTGGTGAGCGAGCCCGAGGGCAAGCTTCGCGTCGCGGAGGTCTATCGCCGGGCGTTCGACCGGCTGGGCGAGGTGCGCGCCGAGCAGGCCCGCCGATCCGGCGAGGAGCCGCCGCCGCTTCGGCGCGCCCAGCGCGAGCTCGCCCTTCGGCTGCACGAGATGCCCGCCCTCATCCTGGTGTGCATGCTCGGGCGCCCGGAGGGCAGCCTCGCCCGACAGGTGGGCTTCTACGGCTCGATCCTGCCCGCCGCCTGGTCGCTGATGGTGGCGCTGCGAGCGCGCGGCATTGGATCCACCTGGACCTCGCTCCACCTGCTGCACGAACGCGAGGTGGCTTCGCTGCTGGGCATCCCGGAGAACGTGACCCAGACCGTGCTGCTGCCGGTGGGATACATGCGGGACGCGGTGCTGGCCCCCGCACCGCGAAGGGGAGCAAGAGAGATCACCTACTGGGAGCGTTGGGGCGAGCCCGGCTGAACGCGATCCCTCGCGCGGGGAGGCGCTCCGGCCGGCCGGCGCCGAGGCGGCTGCTACCCTGCGCGCGATCTTCGGGAGACCTGCCTGGACGCCCACCCCCACCCCGGGGCGCGTTCGGGCTTTCGTGCGTTCGGAGCGTGATCGTGGCCGGCAGGCGCAGCGACAGACAGACGACGAGCGACACCCTCGAGCGCGTCATCGCCCAGGTGACCGCTCGCCGGGGTCCCGTGCGCCTGACGGGCCTGCGCGGCGCCTCTCCCGCCCTCGTCGGTGCGCGCCTGGTGGACGCCCACGGCGATGCCCCGGTCCTCTTCCTCACCGCCAACGCAAAGGCGACGGACACGCTGCTCGACGACCTGCGCACCTGTCTCGGTGAGCGCGAAGACGCGCGGCGCACACGCGCATTCCCGCGCCACGACACGCTCCCCTACGACCGATTCTCCCCGCAGCCCTTCGTGATCGCCCAGCGCATGGACGTCCTCTATCGCTGGCTCGCCTCCGCGGGGACGTCCCGCGCGAAGCCCGCGCCGATCGTGGTCGCACCCTGGACGGCGCTCGCCTTGCGGGTCCCCTCGCGCGACGCGGTGCGCTCACGGAGCGTGCACCTCGAGGTCGGCCGCACCGTCGACCGCGACGCCCTCGTCGAGACCCTGGTGGCCGCCGGCTACGCGCGCATGCCCCTCGTCGAGGAGGCCGGGGAGATCGCGGTCCGCGGCGGCATCGTGGACGTCTTCCCGCCCCACCTGCCGCGGCCCATCCGCCTCGAGCTCTTCGGCGACGAGATCGAGTCGATCCGCGAGTTCGACGCCGCCAGCCAGCGATCCCAGGACAAGCTCGGCAGCGCGGTGGCTCCGCCGCCGCGAGAGCTGCTCTTCGACCGCGACCTGGTGATGCGGCGGTCGGAGGAGATCCGCGCGCTCGGGCGAAGCACCGCGGTGCCGGCGCGCACCATCGACGAGTGGATCGACTCGCTGCTGCGCGGCCACGTACCGCCGGGCGCGGAGGCGCTGGCTCCGCTGCTGCAGCCCGCCCAGGAGACCGCGTTCGACTTCCTGCCGGACGACACGCTGGTGGTGCTGGACGACCCCGAAGGCGGCCGCAGCCGGCTCGCCCACTACTTCGAGGAGGCCACCCACAACTGCCTGGCCGCACGCGAGGCCGGGCGACCCGTCGTGGAGCCTGGTACGCTGCTGCTCGATCCGGCGAGCTTCGAGACCGCCCTGGCGAGCCGGAGCCCCGTGAGCCTCGAGCGGCTCGACGTCATCCACGAGCAGCCGCGAGGCGCCCATGCACCCGTCAGGCTGCACGTCCAGACCACCGCCCACGACGATCTGCGCCGGGAGCTGATCCAGACCCGCACCCACGACCGGGCCCTGCGTCCCCTGGCCGACTACCTCGTCGATCGTTGCAGCGAGCGCTTCCGCGTCGCCATCCTCTGCACGTCGCTCTCCTCCGCGGAGCGGCTGCAGGCGTTGCTCGGTGAGTACGGCCTCGAGTCGCGCACGGCCAGCGATCCGCGCCCGGTCTCGCGCTGGGCGGCGCCCGGGCGCATCGAGATCCGGGTGGCTCCGCTGTCGTCGGGCTTCGACGTGCCCGCGGAACGGCTCACGGTGCTCACCGAGGAGGAGATCTTCGGCCGCCGCGAGAAGAAGCGGCGCAGCGCGAGCTGGCGCGACGGCACCGCCGTCGAGGGGCTCGGCGCGCTGTCGGTGGGTGACTACCTCGTGCACGTCGACCACGGCATCGGCGCCTACCGCGGCCTCGTCGAGCTCTCCGTGGGCGGGCTCGCCGCCGAGCTGCTGTGCATCGAGTACGAGGGCGGCGACCGGCTCTTCCTGCCCGTCGACCGGCTGAACCTGGTGCAGCGCTACGGCGACGCCGACGGCGCCCAGCCCCGCATCGACCGACTGGGCGGGGACACCTGGGAGAAGACCAAGCGCAAGGTCAAGAAGTCGCTGCAGATCATGGCCTCGGAGCTGCTCTCGCTCCACGCGGCGCGGGAGCTGGCGCCGGGGTTCGCGTTCTCGCCGCGGGACGCCTACTTCGAGGAGTTCGAGGCGACCTTCCCGTTCGAGGAGACCCCGGACCAGGCCGACGCCATCGAGGACGTGCTGGCCGACATGCTGAAGCCGAAGCCCATGGATCGCCTGGTGTGCGGAGACGTCGGCTACGGCAAGACGGAGGTGGCCGTGCGCGCCGCGTTCCGGGCCGTGATGGACGGCAAGCAGGTGGCCGTGCTGGTGCCCACCACGATCCTGTGTCAGCAGCATGCGGCCACGTTCGCCGAGCGGCTGCGGGGCTACCCCGTCGAGATCGAGTCCCTGTCGCGCTTCCGCACGGCGCGAGAGGCCCGGGCCGTCGAGGAGGGCCTGGCTTCGGGACGCATCGACGTCGCGATCGGCACCCACCGGCTGCTGCAGAAGAACGTGCGCTTCCGCGACCTCGGCCTGCTGGTGATCGACGAGGAGCACCGCTTCGGCGTCGCCCACAAGGAGCGCATCAAGAAGCTCAAGAAGACGGTCGACGTGTTGACCCTGACGGCGACCCCCATCCCGCGCACCCTGCAGCTCTCCTTCACCGGCATCCGCGACCTGTCCCTCATCAACACGGCGCCGGTCGATCGACTCGCAGTGCGCACCCAGGTGGCGCGGTTCGACGAGACGCTCATCCGCGAGGCGATCCTGCGCGAGGTGCGGCGCGGCGGACAGGTCTACTTCATGCACAACCGCGTGCGCACCATCGGGGCCGTCGCCGAGATGCTCGAGCGGGTGGTTCCCGAGGTGAAGGCGATCGTCGCCCACGGCCAGATGGGCGAGCGCGAGCTGGAAGCGAAGATGCTCGCCTTCCAGCGCGGCGAGGCGGACGTGCTGCTGTGCACGACCATCATCGAGAGCGGCCTCGACATCCCGCGCGCCAACACCATCGTCATCAACCGCGCCGACGCGCTCGGACTCGCGCAGCTCTACCAGCTCCGCGGTCGCGTGGGACGCAGCAGCCACCGCGCCTACGCGTACCTGCTGGTGCCCGCTTCGACGGGAGCGCTCAGCGACGACGCCCGCAAGCGCCTGGAGGCCATCCAGGATCTCTCCGAGCTCGGCAGCGGGTTCCGGCTGGCCAACATGGACCTCGAAATCCGCGGCGCGGGCAACCTGCTGGGCGCGGAGCAGTCCGGCAACCTGCGCAGCGTCGGCTACGAGACCTACATGGAGCTGCTCGAGGAGACGATCGAGGAGCTGCGGGGCAACATCGTCAAGGCCGCGATCGAGCCGGAGATCCGGCTGCCGGTGGTGGCGCGGCTGCCGGAAGCCTACGTGTCCGACGTGAGCCAGCGGCTCGTGCTCTACAAGCGGCTCGCGAGCTCCCGGGACGAAGGCGAGCTCGCCGGGGTGCGGGACGAGATCCTCGACCGCTACGGCTCGCTGCCTCTGGAAGCGGAGAATCTCCTCGAGGTCATCCGGCTCAAGATCATGGCCCGGGAGCTCGGGGTGCTGGCGGTCTCGGCGGGCCGCGGCGAGATCGTACTGACGGTGTCCGAGTCCGCGAACATCGATCCGCAACGCCTGGTCCAGCTTCTCACCAAGGCGGGCGCGAACGTCCGGGTCACCCCCGACCACCGGATCCACGCCCCCGCGCCCCCGGCCGGCGCGGCTGCGGCGGCCCTCTTCGACCGCTGCCACGACCTGCTGCTGCAGCTGGGCGCGAAGCCCGGTGGCTGAGGGGCGAGCACCCGTCAGGCGCGGCCGGCGAGACGCTCCCCGTCCACCTCGAAGCGCTCCTTGAGGAAGTCGAAGACGGCCCGGATGCGAGCGCTCCGCCGCAGGCCGGGATGGGTCACGAGCCAGACGTCGATGGACAGGCCCACCGGATCCACCACCCGTTCGAGATCGGGAAACGACCGGCCGATGAAGATCGAGGCGACGCCGATTCCCCAGCCGCTGCGGACCGCCTCGAGCTGGGTCAGCAGGCTGGTCGCCCGGAACACGATGCGGCCGCCGGCGACCACTTCCTCGAACCAGCGACCGGTCGCCGTATCGATCATCGACTCGTCGAACGCGACGCACGCGTGGTCCACCAGGTCGTCCGCGGAACGGGGGCGACCAGCCCGCTCCAGGTAGGCCGAAGACGCGAACAGGCCCAGCCCGATGGCGCCGACCCGACGGGCCACCAGCTCCGGCTGGCGCGGTCGACCCATCCGGACGGCCACGTCGGCCTCGCGCCGCAGCAGGTTCGCGTTGCGGTTGCGGACGTCCATCTCGATGCGGATCTCGGGATGCGCGAGCTGGAAGTCCCGCAGCACCGGGGTACACCAGTGGTTCGCGATGCCCTCGGTGGCGCTCACGCGCACCGTGCCCGAGAGCGCCGCGTCGCGACCCGTGGCGGTGCGGTCGACGTCCCGCACCTCCTCGCGCATGCGACGGACGGCCGGAAGGATGGCCTCGCCCACCTCGGTGAGCTCGACGCCGCGCGAGCCGCGGCGCAGGACCTCCGAGCCGAGCCGCTCCTCGAGGGCGCTCATCCTGCGGGTGAGGGTGGGCTGGCTGATGCCGAGCCGGCGGCTGGCGGCGCTCAGGCTCCCCTCCTCTGCCACCACCGCGAAATCCCGCAGCCAGCCCCAGTCGATGCGGTCGAGGACCCGATCATACATTCATATGAGAATAGCTGTATTGAATCTTCTTATCTGGTGATTCTTCTATGACGATCCGATTCTCCCGCTGCGCCCGGGGAGGGTTCGAGATGAAGGTCGATGGATACGTGCCGCGAACGTTCGGTCTGCCCGCGGAGCCGCTCGGGCGCTGGTGGGGGGCGGTGGCGGCGGCGACCCTGGCCGGGCTGCTCGCGGCCCTGGCCCCGGTGGGCGTGGAGGGCGCAAGCCGGGCGTGGGTGGCTGCCGACGCCCGGGCCGAGGCCGGGACGCGGGTGCGCCGCCTGGAGAGACCGGCCCTCGACCCCGAGTGGCAGACCCTGCCGCCTCGGGTCGACGTCGACCGGATGTTCATGAAGCGTCGCTGACCCGGGGCGCTCAGACGCCGGGGTCGAGCACCCACGCCGTGCCGTCTTCCAGGGACCGGAAGACCCGGACCTCGTACGAAGCCCGATCGCGCAGCAGCTCGTACACGCGCGCCATCCCATAGACGGCGTCGCGATCGGCCACGACGGCCCACCGGCTGACGGCGAAGATGTCGTCGTTCTCGTCGGCGAGGGTGATCAGCCGGTTGATGCCGGCCCGTGTCACCGAGAGCTCCTCCAGCGGCCGGGTGTCGACGAGGCCCCGCACCGCGCGCAGACCCTGCAGCTCGCCGACGAGGGCTTCGAACCAGCCCACCGCCTCTGCGTCCGACACTTCTCCCCGGAGGAGCGCGCGTACCACCAGACGATCGCGATCGAACTCGTGTGTAATCATGACCCTTCCGGGGGAGCCCATCGGAGCGTTTCGAGGGGCCCTGGGTCGGTTGGGATCTCCGGACACACGAGATCCCCCGCTCACCCGCCCGCCCAGGGTAACACGCAAGCGTCGGCAGGCAGGCTCGATGTCGCCGGGGGAACGTGGAGCTGCGACCCCTCGCTCAGGAACCGTCCGGCATGGCGTCATCCACCCGTCGCAGCACCCGGCGGATCTCGGCGTCGAGGGGATCGAGGAGCTTGGCGCGTTCGAGGTCACGACGCGCCAGATCTGGACGACCCAGCTCGAGCCATACCCGACCCCGCTGGGTCAGTGCACGAGTGTCATCGGGATCCAGCGCGAGTGCGGCGTCGAATGCCCGACCGGCTGCAGCCCAATCGGCCTGGCTCGCATGCACGACACCCAGCCCGAGCCACGCGGAGCTCGTCGGTTGCAGGGCCAGGCTCCGCCGATACTCGGCGATGGCGTCCTCGGGACGATTCTGGCGGAGTCGAGCGCGGGCGATCTGCTCGTGCAGGCCGGGCGCGTCGCGACCGATCCACGCCAGTCGCCGAGCCGAGCGAACGACGCGATCGACGTCGCCCCCCGCGCGGTTGATCACGATTTCACGTTCGAAGACGTCGAGCGACGCGACCACGAGTGAGACGGCGCCGAGAAGAGCCACGACCGCGCGACCCCAGGGCGGCCGTCGCGGCGACGCCGGCTGGGCGCCGCGCACCGACGGCTGCTCCCGCAGGAGGAATCGCGCGACGCGTCCATCCCGCAGCTTCCAGATCGCTCCGTCGAGAACGAAGTGGTGCAGGTTCACCACCGAGAAGACGAGGATCGCGAGCCCCGAGTCCCAGGGAACGCTGCCCAGCAAGCGCGGTGCGAACACGAGAGCGGGCAGCGTGGTGACGGCCGTCCCCGCCAGCAGCGCATGCAGCCAGTAGCCGGCGGGACGCCGCGTGCCATCCCCTCGGCTCTGACGCTGTTGCCGGTCGTAGTAGGAGGTCACCCACAGATACTGCGCGCTGTGCGCGGCGGAAATCCACACGACCGCAAAGGCCAGCCCCTGCAGCGGCGCATCGGTCAGCAGCGGCAATGCGGCCGGCACCGCGAACCACAGCGATTGGGTGAGAACGAGACAGGCGGAAGGGAGCAGCTCGGCGGGACGGGCGCGGCGCAGGAGCGAGAAGGCCGTGGCGGCGAGAGTGCACGCATAGCCTGCCGCGACGAGCGGCACGGCGACGTCCAATACGTCCCGCGAGATACCCAGCGAGAGGAAGCGGAAGACGGATGCGCTCGAGACCGGCACGGACGAGAACGTGAGCGTCGATGCGGTTCCGTGCATGACCAGCAGGGACAGGACGAAGGAGAGGAAGAAGGACGCGTGGAGGCATCGCCGGGTGAAGGCATCGATGGCGACGCCCCGACGGCGCAGGAACAGGAGAGCCAGGCCGTAGTTCTGACCCGAGAAGTGCCAGGGGCTCCAGCTCGCATAGGCGGTGACCAGGAGCGAGCCCACGAAGACGTGGTGGAGAGCCACCCCGAAGAGCGCGGCCAGGACGATCGTCGCCCCCAGCGAGAAGATCGCGTATTTCCGCCGGTCGTCTCGCTGCTCGTAGACGCGCAGCAGCGTCGCGCCATAGTGGGGGCCCGCGAGGAACAGCGCGAAGCCCGCTCCCACGATCACCGGCCAGCCCGTGACGGCCCACTCCCGCCCGATCCAGAGGAACAGCGGGACGGAGAGCAGATAGCCGGCACCGGCGCCGATCAGCAGATCGATCGTCGGCCCGTAGAGCCAGGCGCCCCCCGAACCTGGGCGTTCCCGGGCGGCGGCGGCCGGAACGGGAGCACTCGTCATGCGATCAGGCTATCACGGGCGGTTCGAGGGTGGCTACGCGCACGTGGCCCGCTGCGGGGCTTCCAGGGACTACTTGCTGCCGGCGGCCTTCAGCACCTTGATGTACTCGATCACGTCGCGTCGCTGCTGGTCGGTGAGCTTGTTGCCCCATTCGAGCATCGTCGCGTTGCCGTGGAAGGACGCGGCGGCGCCCATCGTGATGGTCTGGAAGATCTCTCCCTCGCGACCGTCGATCACGAATTTCTTGCTGGTGAAGTCTCTCGGCTTCGTGCCCTGGACGTTCTTGGCGACCGGCCCCTTGCCGTCGCCCTTCATCCCGTGGCAGAACCAGCAGAAGCTGTCGTAGATGTCCTTGCCCGCCAATACGCTCACGTGCTTTCCGGGCACCGAGAGGGTGCGCATGTAGGCGATCGCATCGCGCATGGACTCGGGCTTGATCACCTGCGCGATCGCCATGGGGGTGTGCTGACCCTTGGTGAGGCTCGCCAGCACTTCGGCGTCGGTGCGGCCGGCGAGCAGCTCGGGCCGCGTGAAGTCGGGCGGCTTCGCCACGAGATCCGGGGCCATGGGCCCGTCGCCGCGTCCGTACGGGCCGTGGCAGCTCGCGCAGATCTGCTGATAGACCTCGCGCCCCTTCGGGTTCGCATCGTCCTTGGCGAATGCGACAGCGGCGACGCTCGTCGCCAGCAGGGCCGTTCCAAGGATCGCGATGACACGGGATCCTGCCATCGAGCTTTGCCTCATCGTCCAATCCCCTCGTCTTCTGGTCGTCTTGCCGTCTGCGAGCCGCTCTCACCCGGGGGCGCGCGCCGGGGATCCTATCACGCTCCTCCGGAAGCGGGGCTGCCTCGCTGCGGGATTCCACGCCCGGCCCTGGGGCGCCGTAGAGCGAGCGGGTCCGAGCTGGGTCGAAGAGGTGCATCCCGGAGACCCGAAGGCCTGCGTTCGAAGGGCGGCGCCCTAGGACTGCGGGGGACCGCCCCAGCGCTCCCGCAGCTTTTCGAGGTCGCGACGGGGCGCCACGAGGACGAGCTCGTCTCCCCGGCGCAGCTCGAAGGCCGGATCCGCGGGCTGGAACTCGCCGTCCCGGTAGAGCAGGGCGACGCGGCTACCCGGCGGCAGCGCCAGGGCTTCGAGGGCGACGTCGTTCTCGGCGTCGCCGGCCACGAACATGAAGATGCGGGCCTCCCCGCGGATCGCGGCCGACAGGTCGAGCACCTCGTGGCCTTCGGCCATGTGGGCCAGGTAGCGACCGATGGTACGGGTCGGCAGCACCAGGTCCTGCAGGCCGAGCTCGAGGCAGACGTGCTCGAACTCCTCGTCGTTGATGCGCGTGATGACGCGCTGGAAGCCCAGGGAGCGGCCCACCAGGCTCGCGATCAGATTGGTCTGGTCGTTGCCCGTCAGGCAGAAGAGCACGTCCGCGTGGGCGGGATCGGCCTCGCGCAGCACGCGCGGGCGCGTGCCGTCGCCGAGCAGACAGCCGCAGTCGAGCTCTTCCTGCACCCGGGCGACGACCTCCTGCGAGCGCTCGATGATGACCACCTCGTGATTGCGCTCCACCATCGTCTTGGCCGTGCGCAGGCTCATGGAGCCGGCTCCCAGGAAGATCGTCCTCATCCTCAACCCCTCCGTCTGCCGAGCCAGGTGCGCGGTGACACCAGCACGAGCAGCGCCAGCACCTCGAGCCGGCCGAGCAGCATGTCCGCACAGAGCAACAGCTTCAGCGCGGGCGGAAGCCCGGGGCCGGTCACTCCCGTCGAGAGGCCCACCGTGCCGAGCGCGGAGGCCACGTCGAAGAGCGAGTCCAGGGCGGGCAGCCCGTACACGAGGAACGCCAGCCACGATACCGCGGCTGAGACGGTGAAGAGACCGAGGAGCGCGACCGCCCGCCGGATGTCACCGTCGCTCAGGCGCGCCCCCCCGAGCCGCATGGGTGCGACCGCCCGCCTCGGCAGGTGAACGCGCGCCAGGGCCCAGCGGGTCACCTGGATCACCACGAGCAGCCGCATCAGCTTGAAGCCCCCGGCGGTCGATCCCGTGCTGGCACCGATGGCCATGGACAGGATCAGCACGAGCTTCGAGGCGTCGTCCACCGAGCCGATCGAGACCGGCGAGAAGCCGGCCGTGGTCTGCGCCGAGAAGGCCAGCAAGCCGGAATGGAGCGCCCCGAGCCCGACCCCGCCGGCGGCGTGCGCGGAGAAGCCGAAGATCAGCAGGCTCGACGCAACCCCCAGCGCCAGCAGCGCCTGGAGCTCGACGTCCCGCAGCAGGGCGGCCGGTTCGCCGCGCAGGGCGCGTTGATACAGGACGAGGGTCACCGAGCCGGCCAGGCAGCCCAGGATCACCATTGAGGGCTGGAGCCAGCCTCCGAGCGCCGCCAGGCTGGCGTCGTGAGGCGCGAATCCGCCCGTCGACACCGCCGCGAGCGTGTACAGGAGCGCGTCGAACGGAGCCAGACCCGTGACGCACAGGAGCGCGAAGACGACGGCCGTGAGCGCCAGGTAGATCCGAAGGATGATGCGCGCGTTCTCGCGGGCGCTCCCGATCACATCCTCCGGCTCGGCACCGACCGCCTCGAGCCGCCGCGCCACCACGCCCGGCCCGAGCACGAGCGCGACCCCGAGCACCACGATGCCCAGGCCGCCGCACCACTGCAGCCACGCGCGGGTGAAGAGGAAGGTCGCAGAACGACCCTCCACGGACGGCAGGGTCGACAGACCGGTGGTGGTGATTCCGGACATCGACTCGAAGAAGGCGTCCAGCCATTCGATCCCCGAGGCCGAGAGCGGAATCGACCCCAGCAGCGCGGCCACCAGGAAGGTGAGCGCCAGGACGACCAGGGCTTCGTTGTGTTGCAGGTCCCGCGGCACCGGCAGCCGGCGCAGCAGCCCCCACGCCAGGGCCGGCGGCGCGGCGGAGATCGCGACCGCCACCAGCATCGACCGCTCGCCCGAGAACACCGCCACGACGCCGGGAACCAGGAAGAGCAGCGAGAGCACGCCCGCGAGCTGGCCGAACAAGCGCAGCACCACCCGGGGACGAGCCGGGTAGCTGAGCGAGAGCAGCCCATGCTCGGTCATGCCGGCGCGCCCCCTCCGACGAGCCAGCTCGCGAGCAGGTGCTCGCGGAGCGCGTCGTTGTCCACGTCCGTCGCCGCCAGTACCTCCGCGCCGTCGGGCCCGTGGTGGGCGAAGCCCTCGTCGTCGATGTGGATCCGCCGAATCGCGAACGACGTGAGCCCCGGCGCCACCAGGCTGGCGACCGCCAGGGGGTCGTGGAGCATGACGCGCGGCTCCCGCGAGCCGAGGCGCTCGCGTTGCGCGATCTCCCAGTGGTCGCAGAGAACGCCGAGGGTCCGGGCCAGCGCGTCGCCGCCCGCGAGCCGGACGCGATCCTCCGCCAGGAGGCGGGTGCGGAAGGTCACCTCGGCGGGAACGATGCGCGGCGCTGACGCGGCCGGCGCCCCGAGCACGAGGGCCACGGCGCGCGGATCGCACCACCAGTTCCACTCCGGAATCTGGGGGATCATTCCCGGAAGCATGACGTCCTGGAGCTTGCCTCCCATGACGGTGAGAGGGGGCAGCCGGTGTCCCGCTCGGACCAACGCACCCAGGTTCGTCATGGGCCCGATGGCGACGAGCGCTTCGGGGCGGGCGGCCTCGAGAGCCCGGGCCAGGGCGTCCACACGGGCCGCGGCGTCGGCATCTGCCGGCGTGGTCATGCGCGGGGCGGCATCGTCGAAGAGCCCGCGGCCTTCGTGGCCGAACATCCGGCCCTTGCGTCCCGGGGTGAGCGGCGCCCCGAGCCCCGCCACCACCGGGACGCCCGGCGCACCGGCCCGGTCGAGCAGCTCGGTCGCGATGCGCGCGCGGAGGGCCACGTCGCCGAAGACCGTCGAGACGCCCACCAGCTCGAGCGCCGGATCGCGCAGCGCGTAGGCCAGGGCCAGCGCGTCGTCCACGTCGCTTCCGACGTCGGTATCGATCCAGACCCGCAGTGAAGCCTCCCCCGGCGCTCCGCCCCGTGCCGACCTGTCCCCGGCAGCGAGCAAGCCAGGGGTTGAATCGAAGTTCTAGATTCGTGATTCTAGAACCAATGGTCGACCAGGCTCCTTCTCATTCCGGCCGTGCCGATCGCGCCGAGGGTACACGGCGCAAGCTCCTCGAGGTGGGCCGCGCGGCCTTTGCCCGCAAGGGCCTGGCGGCGGTCAACCTCAAGAAGGACATCCTGGAGCCGGCGGGCGTCTCCGTCGGATCGTTCTACCACCAGTTCAAGGACAAGAGCGATCTGCTCGCCGCGATCCTGGCCGAGCACTCTCGGGCCCTTCGCGCCCGGCTCAGCGAGGTGCACCGCCCGGACGGCGTGCGAAGCGGGGAGGAGGTGGCCTTCGAGTCCTACTCGCTGCTCTTCGACGTCGCGGACGATCACGAGGACGGCATGCGCATCCTGCTCCGCGAGCGCGAGGACGATCCCCGCATCCGGCGCTTCATCGAGGAGGACCGGCGGCAGTGGCGGCAGAGCCTGGCCGGCGACTACACGCGCATCGCCGAGGCCCGCGGCTTCGAGCTCCAGGCGGAGCTGGCCGCCGAGCTCATCGGCATCCTCTCCCACGGCGCCCTCCAGCACTACCTCTCGCTCCCGCGTGCGGAGCGAGCCAAGGCCCGCGAACGGCTGATCGGCGGACTCGTCCGGCTGACCCTCCGCGGACTCCCGGGACTCACCCCGAGCGAAGACGACAGGCCTCGACCGGCAAGGAGCCAGCCATGAAGTTCGGAATCTTCTACGAGCACCAGCTCCCGCGGCCCTGGAACGACGGCCAGGAGCAGAAGCTCTTCCAGGACGCCCTCGACCAGGTGGAGCTGGCGGACCGGCTGGGCATCGAGTTCGCCTGGGAGGTCGAGCACCACTTCCTCGAGGAGTACTCGCACTCCTCGGCGCCCGAGGTGTTCCTGGCCGCCTGCTCGCAGCGGACCCAGAACATCCGCCTGGGACAGGGCATCCGGCAGGTCATTCCCGGGTACAACCATCCGGCGCGCACCGCCGAGTGCATCGCCACACTCGACCTGGTGTCGAACGGCCGGGTGGAGTTCGGCACCGGCGAGTCGTCGGCGATCCTCGAGCTCGGGGGCTTCGGGGTCGACGTGGCCAGCAAGCGCACCGCCTATCTCGAGGCGACCGAGCAGATCTGCAACATGCTCGCGATGGACCCCTACCCGGGCTTCGAAGGCGAGTTCTTCTCCATGCCCTGCCGCAACCTCGTCCCCAAGCCCGTGCAGAAGCCGCACCCGCCGCTGTGGGTGGCCTGCTCGAATCGCGAGACGATCAAGATGGCCGCCCAGCTCGGCATGGGAGCGCTCTGCTTCGCGTTCACCGATCCCAAGGAGGCGAAGCACTGGGTGGACGAGTACTACGACATCGTCCGCAGCGAGAAGTGCGTGCCCATCGGTCACGCCGTCAATGCGAACATCGCCATGGTGACGAGCTTCTCGGTCCACCCGGATCGCGAGGAGGCCATCCGCCGCGGCAAGCAGGGCTTCGACTTCTTCAAGTTCGCCCTCGCCAACCTGTACATCTTCGGCGAGCACACCCCGGGCCGAACCGACATCTGGCAGCAGTTCCTGACGGACCAGAACAACCCGCTGGGCTCGATGCTGCCCGACGGCGGCCTCGGCGGCATCGGCACGCCCGACCAGCTGCGCGAGCACCTGCGCGGCTTCGAGGAGACCGGGGTCGACCAGGTGATCTTCATCCAGCAGGCGGGCCTCAACAAGCACGAGCACATCTGCGAATCGCTCGAGCTCTTCGGAAGCGAGGTGCTACCCGAGTTCAAGGAGCGCGACCCCGCCGCCACCAAGCAGAAGCAGGAAGCGCTGGCCCCCTACCTGCAGGCGGCCCTGGAGCGGAAGAGCTGGATGAAGCCGCTGCCCGACGCCGAGATCCCGAAGTTCCCCGCCCTGGGCCGCAACATCGTGGCCTCGATGCAGCAGGCGCAGAAGCAGCAGGGCGAGGGCCAGTAGCCGGACCGCTGGGTGGGGCGTTCCGGCCCCGCCACGCCCCGGAGCGGCGCCTGTGAGCCCCACGCGCCGCTCCCGACGCGACGAGGCCCCGCCCGTCAAGTGGGGTTCAAGTCCGCGGGTCTCCCGGTCGATGCGTGTCCACGAGCCGGCAGATCCATCCCGAAAACCGCCGCCGGTGTGGAGGTTCGACCATGGCCGGCCCGCAGAGCCCCGGAGCAGGCTGGGAGCGCAAGTCCATCGACGCCCCCGGTGCCACCCCGCCCTCACCGCTCCGGACCTTCATCGACCCGGGCGCGGTGTTCGAGGGCTCCCTGCGCCTGCGGGAAGACCTCCAGATCGACTGCGAGTTCCGCGGCGAGATCCAGACCGAGGGCACCCTGGTCGTGGGTGCGTCGGGCTGCGTCGAAGGCAACATCCGCGCGCGCGAGGTGGTGATCTGCGGCGCCGTGGTCGGGGACGTGGCGGCCCGGCGCCAGCTGACGATCCGCGCGGGCGCACGCCTGCACGGCGACATCGAGACCGCCTGTCTCGAGATCGAGAAGCACGCCTTCTTCAACGGACGCACCAAGATGCTGCAGCCGTTGGCCGAGCTGCGCGACGACGCCGCGGCGAGCACGCCGCCCGCCTAGCCGAGGGAGCCCGTTGGGCTCCCTTTGCGGCGGAACCGCGACACGGGGATGGGTCCGTACCGGAATCAGGTACGCGGCCGGGCTCGCTCCAGGACGTCGGTCAGATCGAGTCCCTCGGGCAGCGCCCCGAACGTCAGCGCCGGAGATTCCAGGCGCGACGCCACGAACGCGTCCGCCACGGCGGGCGGCGCGTGGCGCACCAGCAGCGCGGCCTGCAGCACCAGCGCCATCCGCTCCACCAGCCGCCGGGCTCGGCTCTCCACGTCCTCGGGGCGGGCCAGCTCGGCCTCGAGCGCGGTCACCGCGGCGTCCAGTCGCGCGTGCGCACCCCGCGCCTGACGAAGCTCCTCGAGGAAGGCCGGCAGCGCGTCGGGCTCGCGCACCATGGCCCGCAGCACGTCCAGGCACATGACGTTGCCCGAGCCCTCCCAGATCGCGTTCACCGGCGCCTCCCGGTACAGCCGCGGCAGGATCGACTCCTCCACGTAGCCCGCACCGCCGAGACACTCCATCGCCTCGTAGATCATCGCGGGAGCGCGCTTGCACACCCAGTACTTCCCCACCGCGGTGGCGATGCGCGCGAAGGCGCGGGCGGCGGGGTCCTCCGGCGCCTCGTCGAAGGCGCGCGCCAGCCGCAGCATCAGCGCCGTCGCCGCCTCCACCTCGAGGGCGAGGTCGGCCAGCACGGCGCGCATCAGGGGCTGCTGGACGAGCCGCTTCCCGAACACCTCGCGATGGGCCGCATGATGGAGCGCCTGCGCGAGGGCCTGCCGCATCAATCCCGTGCTGCCCGACACGCAGTCCAGACGCGTGTGGTGCACCATCTCGAGGATGGTGCGGACCCCGCGGCCCTCCTCGCCCAGCATGCGCGCCCGCGTGCCCGCGTACTCGATCTCGCTCGAGGCGTTCGAGCGGTTCCCGAGCTTGTCCTTCAAGCGCTGGATGCGGAAGGGGTTGCGCTCGCCGTCCGACAGCACGCGCCGCACCAGGAAGCACGAGAGACCGCGATCGGTGTTTGCGAGGGTCAGGAACGCGTCGGACATGGGCGCCGAGCAGAACCACTTGTGCCCGGTCAGCTCGTACTCGCCGCCGCCGAGCGAACGCGCCTGGGTGGTGTTGGCGCGCACGTCGCTGCCGCCCTGCTTCTCGGTCATCGCCATGCCGACGAGCACCGAGCCCTTCTCTTCGAGCGGGACGAGGCGGGGATCGTACCGGGTACCGAGGAGCTTCGGCTCGAAGGCCGCCGCGATCTCCGGCGCGTGGGCCAGGGCCGGATGGCACGCGAAGGTCATCGTGAGGGGGCAGCAGCTGCCGCTCTCCACCTGCGAGAGCACGGAATGCAGCGCGCTGCGCGCGACGTGCGCCCCGGCTCGCCGTTCGCGCCACGGCAGGTTGTGGACCGCATGCTCCATCGCGAGGGTCATCACGGCGTGCCAGGCGGGATGGAAGCGCACCTCGTCGATGCGATGGCCGTAGCGGTCGTGGGTGTGCAGCTCCGGCGTGTAGCGGTTGGCGTCGCGGCCGAGCTCCATCACCGCCGCGGACCCGACCTTGACACCGAAGGCGTGCAGCCGCTCCGAGGCCCAGCCGCCGCCCTCGCGGGCGACGCCCTCCTGCAGCGGCAGGTCCGTCCCGAAGAGGTCCACGTCCTCGAACGGGGGCGGCTGGTTGGAGACGACGTGCGTGGTCAGGGGATCCACCCCGACAGGCTACCGCAACTCGTAGAGCCCCGTGTCCCCTCAGAACTCCACGCGGATTCCCAGGGTCACCTGGTGGATCGTGACGTTGCGGTGCAGGGCGATCACGTCGTAGTCGACGAACTGCGAGAACCCCTGTCCGAACGTCGCCGCGAGGCCACCCCCGAAGTTCGCGTAGTCCGCGTCAGTGCTGGTCGCCTGCAATCGGAAGCCGGTACCGGGCAGGGCATCGAACGCTCCGTCGATGTCGTCGTTCTCGTCGAGGAACTCGTGCACGTAGCCGGCCCGGACGTAGGGCGTCAGGACCGCCACCTTCGTGCTGAGCGTGTACCCCAAGCGGAAGCCGAGGTCCGTCGTGAGCGACGTCGTCTTCTGCTCATCGATCTTCAGGTCGAGGGATCCGTCGCCGCCCCGTTGCGAGAAGTCGTCGAGGATCGTGTGGAGGACGCTGACCCGCAGGTAGGGGGAGAAGGTCAGGCTCTCGATCGGAAGGTCGTAGCCGACGCTCGCGTCGGCGCCGATGCTGCCGCCGTTCGTGTCTCCCTCGAGGCGGGCGACGGGAGGCCCCGCGTCGTAGATGACGATCTCGTTCTCGCTGTCGTAGTGAAGGAACGTTCCCGCCACCGTTCCGGCCACGTAGAGCCGCTCCGTCGGGTAGAGGGCGCCGTACAGCGAGAGCGTCGCCGCATCGAGGCTTCCCTCGCTGCCGGAGTGGTCGTAGCGGGTATCGACGCGCGTGTAGCCGCCGGCCACACCCAGGTAGCCGCTCTCTCCGACCCGGCGATCGAGCCCGAGCGTGAAGCCGCCGCCCACGCTGGCGCTGCCCCGCTCCTTCGCGTTCTGCTTGCCGTCGATCGCGATCACGCGACCGTTGAGGAAGAAGCCGAGCTCACCGTCCTCGACGTCTCCACTCTGGATGCCGTCCTCGACGGCCAGCGAGAGCGCGTGCACGGCGTCGCGCGCGAAGGCTTCGAAGGGAGCGATCCCGGTCCGGGACAGGCTGGCTCCTCCGCTTCGGGGTGGATCCCTGCGAGCGAAGGCCACCGTGCCGGGCTCGGCGCGGCCGCGACCCGCGAGTCGCAGCAGCCCGATGCGGCGGGCGACGTTGGCGGTCTGCAGGGCATAGGCGGAGTTGGCCGAGTCCATGCTCGAGAAGAGCTCCTCGGGGGAGAACGCCGTCGCTTGCGCGGACACCTTCTCGGTCGAGAGGCTGTCGTTGAACGTCCAGCCATTGGCGCCGTTGGGGGTCTGGACGTCGCAGAAGCGAAACAGCCCGCGCCGCTGTGCGATGGGACGGTCCTCGTCGTTCGGGCCGGTCTCATCGAGCGCCGTATCGAGCGCCACGGAGAGGTTGATGCCGCTGCCCCCGCCGCAGCCGACCGAGCCCGTGTTGCCGGCAGTCTCGTCGACGTTCGCCAGCACCTCGAAGACACGCCCCGAGGCCTCCTGGGCGGAAGCGTCCTCCGCCGGAGCCAGAAGCGCCGCAGCGAGTGTCGGAATCACGAACCGCAGGACGCGGCCGAAAGATCGAGCGGATTGCACCATGAACACTGCCCTCCTCCTTGTCCCGGCGCCCGGGACTCGTCTCGCCCCCGCCCGTCCAGCAGGCCGGCTCGAGTTGGATCGGGTTGCCCGCGAAGGGATCCTACGGGCTCTTTCAGCTGCCTCCCTGCCGGGCCACGAGGAAGAAATCCCCGGCTTCGTGTCCCGCGTACTTGATGGGCGCGTACTGCGGGAGCTGCTCGAAGTCGTACGACTCCGCGGCGAAGGTCACGCGCGCCGACAGCTCCTGGAAGAGCCGCTGTCCTTCGAGAACGTCTCCGTTGCGCTGCAGCACGTCGAGGAAGGCGGCCGCGAACACCGAGTGCCCTCCTCCGCCCGCATCGAGGACGGGGGCCAGCCCGCCGGAGGTGAGCGCCGTGCGCGATCGCTTGCGCGTCATCGCCGCGAGCCAGGCGCGTCGCTCCTCGTCGCTCAAACCGGCATCCAGGCTGGTGATCCCCGAGCGCGTGAGAGAGCCCGAGTAGCACGAGTCCGATACGACCATCACGTGCCTCGCATTCATGGCGTTGAGGATGTCCGTGATCGCGACGTTCGAAATCCAGTTGGCGGTGCTGTCACGCTCGGCGTCCACGGGGAGCCAGTGTCCCCGCATGTTCACCTGGTCGAGCTCGCCGTGGCCCGCGTAGTAGACGAGCAGGTTGTCCTCGTCACCCAGCTCGGCCCGCAGGCGATTGAGACCGGAGAGCACGTCGTAGCGGGTGGCGTCGTGCAGCAGGGTCACCTGGAAGCCGTATCGCTCGGAGAGCGTGCGGGCGACGGCTTCGGCGTCGCGGCCCGCGGTCTTCAGCTTGGGAAGGTGTCGGTACGCGGTATTGCCGATCACCAGCGCGTGATAACGACCGAAGTCGATCGCGGCGCGCTCGGAGGCCGCCGAGCGCGCGCCCTCGCTTCCCGCCTGCCAGTCTCCCGAGGCCCGCAGCGTCACCCGGCGTTCCGTTCGGCGGCCGTTCGCGTCGATGGCTGCGATCACGACGTCCGTCGACCCGGCCCGAAGGGGGACCTTGACCCGGAAGAGCCCGTGGTCGTCGACGGCCTCGTCCCGGTCGTTGACCACCAGTCCGACGAGGCCAGCGGGCGCGTAGACGCGGCCGACGATCGTCCGCTCCTGCGGGCCGGGCACCGGCGGCGACAGGCTCGCCTGCAGGAGGACGATTCCGCGCGTCTCCGGGATCGGCGGCTCGATCAGCTGGATCGACGGGGCCGCCAGGGCCTCCGCGAGCCGACCCTCGGCACCGGGAGCGGGAGTGGTGTAGGCGATCTCTCCCTCGAGACCGGACGCCCGGCGGTACCACGAGAGCGCGCGAGCCGGGTCACGCGGAACGCCGCGGCCGCTCTCGTAGAGGGCGCCGAGGTTCATCATGGCCCGGGCGAAGCCCTGCTCCGCGGCCTTCTCGTACCACTCCGCCGCCTGCGCGTAGTCGGGCTCCACCCCGAGGCCCTTCTCGTAGATCTCGCCCACGTAGGTCTGCGCCTTCGCACCGCCCTGCTTCGCATCCACGAGCCAGACCGCCAGGGCCGTCCGGTAGTCGGCCCGGTCGTAGGCGACGTACTCACCCCCGCGGATCTCGCACTCGCTGGCCGAGGTCTTCAGGGGCCGGCGCGGTGTGAGGAAGACCTGGCTGCGCCCGAGCTTGCGGACCTGGCCGGGCAGCAGGCAATCGACGACGAGCAAATCCTCGGCCCGAACGGCGCCCGGCGGAACCAGGCCCGTCTCCTCCAGCGAGACGCCTCGCGGAGCGCCGCCTCCCGAGCACGCCGGGAGCAGGAAGCCGACGGCCAGCAGGACGGACACGCGGCTGCGTACGCTGCGGTGGCGCCCTGTGCTCGTGAGCGATTCTCGCACCGCCGGTTCCGATCCTCCGGTCCAGCCTCCGGGGCTTCGACTCATGGTCCCGTCTTCGGGTCCCGTCGCGCAACCCTCCGATTCGGGCCGGCAGCCCCGGTGGAGATACCGGGCGGCCGGGCTCGGCGACACACGGCGGTTCAGCGTCTCGGGCCACGGGTGAGGAAGGCCGCTCCACGGGCGACGCGTCTACGCCTTCGGGCCGGTCTTCGCCATCAGCTCGTCCCGGTTCGCGGGGTCGTCGATGTCGCGAATCTCGTCCTCGAACCGGGGCGGCCGGTTGGAGACGACGTGTGTCGTGAAGGGATCCATCCGAGCAGGCTACCCCGGACGGGGCGGACGTCTCACGGGCGCCCCCGGCGGGGCAGGGGCTCCAGGCCCCCCAGCCAGGTCCAGAACGAGCGCGACCTCTCGTCCCGGGGTAGCCAGTCCCCGTTCGAGCGCGCCAGCTGCCGCGCCTCGTCACCGCGCCCCGTCAGGGCGAGGAGCAATCCGCGCAGGTAGATGAGATCGCGATCGCGCGGCCGGTCGATCCGCTCGAGCAGCAGGAGCGCCTGCTCCAGGTCGCGCCGTGCGACGGCCGCGCGCGCCAGGGGCTCGATGAAGCGCTCGTCGGGAACGCCCCGCGCGAGCAGCGCCTGCACCGCCCGGAGTCCGTCGCCCGACACCTCCAGGCACCAGAGCGGAAGGGTCTCGAGGGACGTCTCACGAAGGAGTCGCTCGACGCGACGCAGCCGATCCGTGAAGGGCATCGGCTTGCCGACGAAGCTGTCCTCGACCATGCGATCGAGGTCGAAGTAGGGCAGCGAACGCTCACGGAGGGCGGGGGGCCAGACCTCGACGATGAAGCGACTCGCGAGGAAGCGTCTGCGATTGGCGCCGGCGTCCAGCCAGTCTCGGTAGGTCTCGCGCGCGTCCTCGACCGTCTGCTCGCCGTCGCCGAGACGTTTTGGCCAGTCGTCGGTGAGAGGGGGCGTGTCGGCGATGAAGCGACCGAGCTGCGCGGCGTCGGCGATGAAGAGCGCGCCGAGCTGCTCCGGAACCTCCACACCCACGGCGCGCAGCTCGGACGCCACCCCCGGGTCGCTCCACTGCCGGACGAAGAGGGACTCGGATCGGGTCCACTGCGCCCGACGCGAGCCGACCAGCATCCAGTCGAGATCGATTCCGCTCCACAGGCTGCAGTCCGCGAAGACCTCGCAGAACGCCCCCACGATCGCCTTCGTGTCGGACTCGAGGGTGTTGTGGACGGGCAGCCAGTAGGTCGCGATACCCCCGGGCGCGAGGCGGTCGTGGATGAGCTGGAAGTACTCCCGCGTGTACAGGTTCACGACGCCGGCGTTCTTCGGCGGTGGCGGCTCGCCGGTGATGATGTCGTAGCGCTCGGCGGTGACCTGCAGGAAGAAGCGCCCGTCCTCCACGTGCACGCGCACGCGCGGATCGCGGAGCGGATCTTCCGACGGATCGGGGTAGACGATGTGCGACATCTCGAGGAGGTCGCGGGAGATGTCCACGACGTCGATCTGCTCGAGAGCGACCGTGTCGACGAGCGCCTTCGCGGTGGAGCCGACACCGTAGCTGATTACCAGCGCCCGGCGGGGTGCCGGGTGCACGGCCACGGGCCAATAGACGTAGAGCTTCTGGTAGCGACGTGAGAACGCCCAGGTACCGGACATCGCGAAGCCGTCGGTCAGCAAGCGGTACTGGATGGTCTCGTCGTCCACCGCCTTACGGAGGTAGACGCTGGTCTCCGTCGTACCCTCACGAACGGCCACGACCTGCTCGGTGTGATCGGGGTCCCAGCGACCGATCGACGTGGGTAGGTAGACGCGCTGCATCTTCCCCGCCGGAAACAGCACGAGCGCCCCCGCCAGGGCGCCAGCCGCTCCGATACGCGCCCGGCTCCCGAGTCGCGAGAGCGGGGTCGGAGCCGCGTTCCAGACCAGCAGCGCGACGCCGCCGTAGGCGGCGCCCAGCACGCAGAACGACCTCTCCATGCCCAGCACCGGGAGCAGCACGAAGCCGCCGAGCGCGGAGCCGAGAGCCGCGCCCAGGGTGTTCGCGAGCGTGAGCAGACCGGCGGCTCGGGTCTCCGCCGACAGCCGCTCCTGCAGCAACACTCCCATGAACGGGAAGAGGATCCCCGAGAGCAGCGCGACGGGAAACATCAGCGTCAGCGAAAGCTCGACGATGACGTCCGGGCTCGACAGCTGGTAGTTGGGCTGGAGCGAGAGGGGGAGCGAGAAGAGCCCGTAGAGCGCGATCGCCAGGGCCCCCGACAACGACGCGAGCATGGCGGTGTGCCGCGGGGCGGCCGCGTCGCGGCGGAGCCAGCGCGCCGCGGCGAAGCCGCCGAGGGCGATGCCGGCGAGCACCACCGCGAGCAGGATGGCGAACACCACGCTCGTGGCGTTGACGAACAGACGCAGGAAGCGGAACCAGACCACCTCGAAGGCGAGAAGCACGCCACCCGCCACGAAGGTCGCGGCGAGGACGCGGCGCCCGACCGCGTCGATCCCGGGTGGAGGCTCGCGGGCCACCGGGAGCTTCGGGGCCTCGACCCGCGGACGACCCCGGGAGAGGACGAACGCGACCCCGGCGGCCACGGCGTTCAGGCCCGCGGCCACCCAGGCCGTCCCGTGCACGCCCAACCGACCCACCAGGAACACCTCGCCCCCGACCGCGCCGAACACCGCGCCCAGGGTGTTCCAGCCGTAGAGACGCCCGAGCGCGGAGCCGAAGCTTGCATCCCAGGACATCAGCACCTTCACGAGGACCGGCAGGGTGGCGCCCATCGCCGTCGCGGGAACCACCAGGAGCCCGAAGCCCAGCCCGAGCCGCAACGGGTTCAGCAGCCAGGGATGGTCGAGCAGCGGCCGGAAGATCGGCGCGCACCATGCGCCAAGGGTCGGCAGCACCAGCACCAGCGTCACCCCGGCCAGGCCGATCGCCGCCTCGAGGCCGGCGTAGAGACGCACCGGGTGCCGAACGCGGTCGCCGTACCGCGCCATGCAGGCGTTCCCGAGCGCCAGCCCGGCCATGAAGCTTCCGAGCACCAGGCTCGACGCCCACACGCTGTTGCCGAAGGCGAGACCGGCCTGGCGGAACCACAGCGTCTCGAACAGCAGCGCGGCTCCGCCGGAGAGGAAGAAGAGTGCGCTGAGGATCCGGGGCATCGAGCCCCGATTTTACCCCGGCGGCGCGGCCCTATGTGCGAGTTTCGCGGATGAGCCGATCGTACTGGTCCGGGCTGAAGCCCGTCACGACCTTGCCGCCCACGTCGAGCACCGGGATTCCCTTCTGGCCGGTCTTCGCCACCAGCTCGTCCAGGTTCGCGGGGTTGTCGATGTCGCGAATCTCGTAGTCGACCCCCTGGGCGTCGAGGTGCCGTTTGGCCTTCTTGCACCAGCCGCACCAGGTCGCCGAGTAGAGGACGATCCGGGCGGGCACGCGAACGCCGGGACGCGCGGCCGGCTGACGCAACCTGTCGGCGTTGGCCGCATAGCGACGGTCGCGCGTCTGCTCCGCCATCGCGGGCGACAGCGGAGGCGCCGAGTCCATCTCGACGAAGCCCACGCGGTCGCGCCACTGCGCGGGAACGTCCTCCAGCCGCTCCACGAAGGCCACGCGGCCACGCGCGTCGACGAACTGGTAGTAGAGACGCTTCGCGTGATCGGGTCCGAGGGAGACGCCGCCGGCCGCCCGGCGCGCCGCCTCGTCGTCCGAGAAGTCCTCGCCACCCGCCGTATCCCGGGCCGACAGGGTGCCGGCGACGGCCGCCTTCTTGCCCTCGTCGATGGCCCTCTGCAGGGTCGCCACGGGGTCGTCACACCCGAGGGAGAGCCCCAGCAACGCGCCGCACAGGAGCACCGCGACCGGCGCGGAGATCGCGCTCGAGATCTTCTTCGAGGAAGAGAGTCGCCGGTCCATCGTGGCCCTCCTGGTCGCATGAGTCCCTCGTTTCGGACCGACGGCGTGCGGCCCTGAACCCCGAAACGGCCGTTGCACGTCGCCTGCCGGTTCGTTGCTACCTTCGGAACGACGTGGCGCTCCACCCGGACCCTCTCCTCCAGCACGGCTACGCGGTACGGTGTGAGTGGGGTCCTCCCGCCGTGGAAGCCCTCTCGCCCGCGTGTGACGTGGTCGTGATCGTGGACGTGCTCTCGTTCTCGACGTGCGTCGACATGGCGACGGCCGGCGGCGCCACCGTCCTCCCGTACCGCTTCCGCGACGACACCGCGGCGACCTACGCACGAGAGTGCGGGGCGCTTCTGGCCGGCGCGAATCCGCGCGGCTACAGCCTGAAGCCGGCCTCGCTCACGGCCATCGAGGCCGGCTGCCGGCTCGTCCTGCCTTCCCCGAACGGCTCGACGCTCTCCCTCGCCACCGGCACCGCGACGACGCTGGCCGGCTGCCTGCGAAACCGCACGGCGGTGGCGCGTCATGCCGCCGCGAGCGGCGGCACCGTGCTGGTGGTGCCGGCGGGCGAGCGTTGGCCCCACGACGGCAGCCTCCGCCCCGCCTTCGAGGACCTGTGCGGGGCGGGTGCGGTCGTCGCGGCGCTGCCCCCGCAGCTCACGCGTTCGCCCGACGCCCTGGCAGCCGAAGCCGTCTTCCGTGCCGCGCGACGGGATCTCGCCTCCCTCGTGGCGGCGTGCGCCTCGGGCCGCGAGAAGAGCGTGCGCCACGACGAGGCGGACGTCGCGCTCGCCGTCGCCCTCGACGCCAGCGATTGCGTCCCGGTGCTCGAGGGCCCGGCCTATCGGGCGCTCACCCCTCCGTGAGCGAGTCCACGCGATCGACGTAGAAGGCCATGCAGCCCTTCAACGCCGCCACGTCGTCGTAGGGGTCCTCGTAGCTCCAGATCGCGTTTCCGGCGACGCGATCGCCGACCCGGATCGTGTAGTAGGAGGCGTTGCCCTTGAAGGGGCAGAACGTGGTGTGCTCCGTCTTCTCCAGCAGGTCCTGGCGAACGTCCTCTCGCGGCACGTAGACGACCGGGTCGTGTCGCGACTCCAGCACCCGCAGCGCGCGCTCGCTGTCGGCGATTGTCTCTCCCGCGAACTCGACGCGCACCCGCGCGGGGTGCGGCTCGACAGCGACGCGGTGCTCGGGGTGCTGCTGGTAGGCGGGGGAACGGGCCATGGAATCTCCTCGCGACGGGTGCCATGTGGCACCGGGGGGGCGCGGTGGGCGCGACCCGGAGTCTATCGCGCCGTCCCTCGGCCACTCGCCGGCGCCCGCGGCGCCCGGTCCACCAGCCGCCCCAGCAGCGCGATCCCCTCCTCGAGGGTCGCTTCGTCGAGGTTCACGAACGACAGGGCCAGCGAGCCCGCGAAGCGGCCGTCGAGGCTGAAGAGGTCGCCCCGGGCGTAGACGATGCCCGCGGCCCCCGCCGCCGCCTGCAGCGCGGGTCCGTCTACGTCGTCGGGAAGCGTCACCCAGACGGCGTGCCCGCCGTGGGGTCGCTTCCAGACGGTGCCCTCGGGCAGGTGCCGTTCGAGAGCGCCGAGCAGCGCCTCGCGGCGCCGACCGTAGACGCGACGCACCCGGCGCACGTGACGTTCGAGGGCGCCGGAGGTGGACAGCTCCAGCACGGCGGCCTGGGCGACGCCGTCGGTGGAGAAGTCGCAGATGGCCTTGTGCAGCGCGAGCCGCGCCAGCAGCGGCCGGGCGGCCACCACGTAGCCGACCCGCAGCCCGGGAAACAGGGCTTTCGAGTACGTGCCCGCGTAGATCACGCGTCCCGCCGGATCCCGGGTCTTCAGCGCCGGCAGCGGCGCGCTCTCGAAGCGGAGCTCGCTGTCGTAGTCGTCCTCCAGGATCGGGATCTGGTGCCGGTCGGAGAGCTCGAGCAGCGCCTCGCGCCGGCGCTCGGACAGCACCGCGCCCGTGGGCGACTGGGCGGAGGGGGTCGTGTAGATGAGCTTGGCCCGCCGGACGCGCAGGATCCGGGCGAGCTCGTCGACGCACAGGCCTTCGTCGTCCACCGGCACGCCCACCAGCCGGGCTCCGGCGGCGCGCAGGGAGAGCGCCGCCAGGAACCAGCCGGGCTGCTCGACGACGACCGCATCGCCGGCATCGACGAGGGTGCGTCCCACGAGATCGAAGACCTGGTGGATGCCGGTGGTGACCAGCACGTCCTCGGGCTCACAGGCGATGCCCCGCGCCACCAGCGAGAGCGCGATCTCCTCGCGCAGCGCCGGTAGACCCATGGCGTCGATGGGCCGGGACAGCGTCTCGAGCGAGCCGTCCACGGCGCGCGACCAGGCCCGTCGCAGCTCCGCGGCCGGCAGCAGCCGCGGGTCGACGCGACCGCCGCTGAAGTCGAAGCGACCGTCCCGCCGGGCCGAGGCGCCGGAGGGCAGCACGATGCGGTGGTTGCGGAGCGCGAAGAGCCCCTCCCAGGCGAATCCGCGCGCCGGCTCGGGCGGGTCCGTCCGCCGATCGGAGCTGCCGGTGCCGGCCCCGCCGTCGATGCCGCGGAGCGATCGCGCCGCCACGAACGTTCCCTGCCCCACGTGGGACGCGAGCACGTGGCGATCGGTCAGGATCTGGTAGGCGTGGCAGACGGTGTTGCGGCTCACGCCGAGCTGGGCCGCGAGCTCGCGGGAGGCGGGGAGCCGCTCCCCCGCCACCATGCGTCCGGCTTCGACGAGATCGGCCAGGTAGGCGGCGAGCTGCTCGTAGAGGGGCCCGCCGCGGGCGGGGTCGGGTCGGAAGGCCAGCTCGAGCATCGCGGCAGGATGATGGATCCAATCCGGTCCGCAAAGAGCCAATTCGTACCGCACGGTCTGGAGCCACCGTCGCCGGCGGCGGCCGGATCGGCCCCGGGCGCTACCATGCGCGCGTCCCGCGAATCCCCGACGGCAGGCTCGAGCGGGCCGGTCCCGCGGGGAGCGCCAACCTCGGAAGTCGTTCGATGCGCCGACACCCCGCGCTCGCGAAGCTCGCGGCCGTCCCGTTGCTCTGCCTGGTGGCCGCCGCGCTTCCCGCCGGGCCCGCGTCCGCGGTGGACGACGACCCCGTGGAGATTCCCGGCGGCTTCCTGCCGTCCGGCGCCGGCAGCGCCTCCGTCACCAGCACGGCCCCGCTCCCGGTGCAGCCGGCGGACGAGCGGAGCGACAGCGAGGCGCTCATCGAGGGCATCGCGGCCCAGGTCGGCAACGGCGTCGTGCTCGTCTCCGAGGTGCGACGGCTGGCGGCCCCCATCGAGGCGCGTATGCGCAAGGCCAACGCGCCCGAGTCCGAGATCCGGGCGATGCGTTCGGAGGCGCTCGAGCGGCTCATCGAGCAGCGCCTCATCGAGGACATCGTCCGTCGCGCCCAGCTCTCGGCCACCGACGCCGAGGTCGACCAGGCCATCGCCGCGATCGCCAAGGAGAACGGGCTCACCCTCGAGCAGATGAGCCGAAGCATCGCGAGCCACGGCCTCACCGTCGACGAGTATCGCGCCAAGATCAAGAGCGAGATCGAGCGCAACAAGGTGTTGGGCAGCATGGTGCGCTCGCGGGTCTCCATCGACGACGCGGAGGTGCGCGCCCTCTACAACCAGAAGTACGGCAACCAGCGCGATTCCGGCGCCGAGCTGCACCTGCGCCACCTGCTGATCGCCGTCGCCGCGGAGAAGATGCGCGACCAGAACACGGCCTGCCGCATGGCGGGAGACATCCGACAGCAGGTGATCGACGGCAAGCTCACCTTCGAGGAGGCGGCCTCGCGCTTCTCGGACACCAACGCCGAGCGCGGAGGCGACCTCGGCTGGGTGCACGGCGACGAGCTCGCCGGCTGGATGGCGCCCGCCGTGGCGAACCTCTCCCCCGGGCAGGTGAGCGACGTGATCCCGATGTACTTCGGCTGCAACCTGCTGATGGTGGTCGAACGGCGCGACTTCCATCCCGTCACCTTCGAGGAGGCGAAGCCCGCCCTCGAGCAGGCGCTCTTCCAGCAGAAGATGGAGAAGGAGTACACGGCCTGGATCGACAAGCTCCGCACGCAGGTGTACATCGAGCGCCGGGGCGTCTACGCCGAGGCCAACCGCGTCGGTGACAGCGCCAGCGCCACCCGCTAGCCCGTGAGCCCCAGCGCGCCGTCCGACGCGACGTTCGACATCGTCGTCCGCGGGGCCCGCGAGCACAACCTGCGCAACCTCGACCTGGAGATTCCGCGCGAGAAGCTCGTGGTCGTCACCGGGCTCTCGGGCTCCGGCAAGTCTTCCCTGGCCTTCGACACCCTGTACGCCGAGGGCCAGCGGCGCTACGTGGAGTCGCTCTCCACCTACGCGCGTCAGTTCCTGGACCAGATGACCCGCCCCGAGGTCGAGTCCATCGACGGCCTCTCCCCGGCCATCTCCATCGAGCAGAAGACGGTGAGCCGCAACCCGCGCTCCACGGTCGGCACCGCCACCGAGGTGTCGGACTACCTCCGGCTCCTCTACGCCCGGGCCGGCGAGCCCCACTGCCCGGGCTGCGGTCGCCCCATCCAGAGCCAGACCCCCGAGCAGATGGCCGACCGCGTGCTGTCGCTGCCCGAGGGCACGGTGATCGACGTGCTGGCCCCCGTCGTGCGCGGCCGGCGCGGCAGCTACAAGAAGGAGCTCGACACCTTCCGCCGTCGCGGATACCTGCGGGTGCGCGTCGACGGCGTGATGCACGAACTCGAAGACCCGCCGCAGATCGCCCGGGGCAAGCAGCACGACATCGAGGTGGTGATCGATCGGCTGCGGGTGAAGCCGGCGGTCCGGGCGCGCCTCACCGAGTCCATCGAGTCGGCGCTGCGACTCGCCGACGACCTGCTGCAGGTGCGGATCGAACGCGCGAGCGGCGAGGCCGACGAGTGGCTCTTCTCGCGCGAGAACGCCTGCCCGGCGTGCGGCATCTCCTTTCCCGAGCTCGCGCCCCGCATGTTCTCGTTCAACAGCCCCGCCGGCGCGTGTCCGGATTGCGGCGGGCTCGGCGTCCGCTACGAGCTCTCCCCCGCCCTGCTCGTCCCCGACCCCGAGGTGCCGCTCCGCGAGATTCCCATCGCGCCCTGGCGCGGCGGGCGCATGCGGGCGTGGTACGAGCGCCTGCTCGCGTCCCTGGCCGCACACCTGGAGGTCTCCAGCGAGACGCCGTGGAAGGAGCTCCCGCGACGCGCGCGAGACGCGATCCTCTTCGGGCTCGGAGACGAGCTCGTCACCCTCGAGCTTCCGAAGCTGTCCCGGCGCGGCCGACCCGGACGCAAGCTCGAGACGGTGGAGGTCCCCTGGGCAGGGGCGGTCGACGAGCTGGAGCGCAGCGATCTCGAACGCGAGTCCAGCCGCTCGCCCCTCGACC
Organism: uncultured delta proteobacterium; assembly: GCA_963822965.1. GTDB lineage: Bacteria > Myxococcota_A > UBA9160 > UBA9160 > UBA4427 > JAJDAN01. Next base: position 55,154 of record CAWGJT010000008.1, on the reverse strand, counting down.
GGTACCGCACCGCCCACCCCTGTCCGACGTGCGAAGGCTCGCGCCTGCGCGAGGAGGCGCGGCACGTCCGGCTCGGCGGCCTCGCCATCCACGAGGTGAGCCGCCTGCCCTGCGACGAGCTGGGGCGCTTCCTGGACGGGCTCTCGCTCGACGCCACCCGGGCCCTCGTCGCCGAGCGCGTGCTGGGCGAGATCCGCGAGCGCATCTCGTTCCTGTGCGACGTCGGGCTCGGCTACCTGAGCCTCGACCGCGCGACCGCCACCCTCTCGGGAGGCGAGGGCCAGCGGATCCGGCTGGCGACGCAGATCGGCTCGCGCCTGATGGGCGTCCTCTACGTCCTCGACGAGCCGTCCATCGGCCTGCATCCGCGAGACAACCGCCGACTGATCGAGAGCCTGTTCCGGCTGCGTGAGATGGGCAACAGCGTGATCGTGGTCGAGCACGACGAGGACACGATCCGCTCGGCCGACCACGTCATCGACATGGGCCCCGGGGCCGGCATCCACGGGGGCGCCATCGTGGCGTCGGGAACGCCTCAGGCGCTCGTCGCCACGGCGTCCTCCCTCACGGGCGACTACCTCGCCGGCCGCCGCGCCATTCCGGTCCCCGGGCGGCGGCGCGAGCCCGGCGAGCGCGCCATCGAGCTCGTGGGCTGCCGCGCCCGCAACCTGAAGAACCTCACCCTGCGGATTCCGATCGGCCTCTTCACGGTGGTGACCGGCGTGTCCGGATCCGGCAAGTCGACCCTGGTGGAGGACACCCTCAAGCGGGCGCTGGCGGCGCGCCTGCACGGCGCGCTCGACGTGCCCGGCGCCTTCGACGCGCTGCACGGCGCCGAGCACGTCGATCGCGTCATCGACGTCGACCAGGCACCCATCGGGCGCACCCCGCGTAGCAACCCGTGCACCTACGCGGGCGCCTTCACGGGCATTCGCAAGCTCTTCAGCCAGGTTCCCGAGGCCCGGGTGCGCGGCTACGACGCCGGTCGCTTCTCGTTCAACGTGAAGGGAGGACGCTGCGAGGCCTGCCAGGGCGACGGCCTGCTGCGCGTCGAGATGAGCTTCCTGCCGGACCTCTTCGTCGTGTGCGAGCAGTGCGAAGGACGGCGCTACAACCGCGAGACCCTCCAGATCACCTACAAGGGCCGGAACATCGCGGACGTTCTCGAGATGACGGTCGAGGAGGCGACGGCCTTCATGGAGAACGTTCCCGGCGTGCATCGGCCGCTGCAGGCGCTGCTCGACGTGGGTCTCGGCTACGTGCACCTGGGCCAGGCGGCCACCACCCTGTCGGGCGGCGAAGCCCAACGCATCAAGCTCGCCCGCGAGCTCGGCAAGCGCGGAACGGGCCGCACCCTCTACGTCCTCGACGAGCCCACCACCGGGCTGCACTTCGCAGACGTCGCGAAGCTGCTCGAGCTTCTCGACCGCCTCGTGGAGCGCGGCAACACGGTGGTGGTGATCGAGCACCACCTCGACGTGGTGAAGTACGCCGACCACGTGATCGACCTGGGTCCGGAAGGCGGAGCCGAGGGCGGCGAGATCGTGGCCGCGGGCACGCCCGAGGCGGTGAGCCGGGTCGCGCGCAGCCACACCGGCCGCGCCCTCGCGGCGCACCTCTCCCGCACGTCCCGTACGCAGGGCGCCTGACGGGCGATCGCGTCAGCCGCCGGACCTTGCCGGCTGGCGTGCGGACAGGAGACGTGCGCGCAGGACGCCCACGTCGGGGAGCCGGACGCAGTCGACCTCGCCCCAGTCGTCGAAGGGATCGAGCAGCACGGGGTGGATGCCGGCGGCGCGCGCGCCCACCACGTCCGCCGCGTAGAGGTCTCCCACGTGCAGGGTTCGCTCGGGGTCGGCGCCGCAGGCCTCGAGCGCCCGCTGGAAGATGCGCGGATCGGGCTTCTCGTGGCCCACCAGGTGGGAGTCCATCACCGCGTGGAAGTGCTCCCGCAGGCCGCGGGCGACGAGGGACGCCTCGGCCGAGCCGTCCGAGTTACTCACCACGGCCAGCCGCAATCCGGCCTGCTGCAACCCGCGCAGGGCGTCCGGCACGCCCGGGATGAGCCACGACCACAGCCGGTGGGTCCGCCCCGGCGCCCGCAGCACCGGCGTGAGCTCGCGGGCGAGGGCCTCCAGGCGCGCCTCCCCCAGCGCGCGTCCGGCCTCGAGCTCGCGCAGCACCAGACCGAGGTAGAACGCGAAGGTCTCGAGGGTCTCCTTCTCGTCGCGGTTGGCGATGCCCGCCGAGACCCGGGGACGCGCGGCGGCCTCGGCGCGGCGGATGGCGGTCGGGCTCGCGGCGATCCCGCGCGCCGAGAGCTCCTCGCTCACCCAGTCGAAGTCCATCGAGACGAGCGTGTTCCCGACGTCGAAGAAGACCGTGTCGATCTCCGCGAAGGGAATCGTGTGCGCGTCGGCGCGGGCCACGGAACGTCTCCCTCTCCCGGATCAGCGCGGCTGCAGGCGGTAGATCCAGATCTCGCGATCGGGGTCTCGCGCGTCCGGATCGAGGCCGTACTTCTCCTCGAGAGCGCGGAGCGCCGTGCCGTACTCGCGGTCGTCGGTCACCTGCAACGCCTCGAGCTCGTAGACGACGCCCCGAACGCGCACCCGCACGGCCGTCTCGGTCTGCACGTTGCGAACCCACTGCCGCTCGCTGGGAACCGACGGCCCCCGCACCATCGAGGTCGGCACGTAGAGGGCGTTCCCCCGGCCGACACACCAGGTGTTGACGGAATGGGGATCGTCCGGGTTCGTCTCGAGCTGACAGGTCTCCTCTTTCGAGACGAAGCTCCAGTCGGAGACGTCCCCGCGCGCCACCTCGCCGCGCAGCGCCCCACCCGGGAACGGGCCCAACGGGCAGCCCAGAAGCAGCAGGGCGCACGTCGGGACGAGCCCCCGCCACGGCGCCTTCACGCCGGCGCGTCCGAGAGATCGTCCACCACGTCCTCGAGCAGATCGGGCTTGGCGAAGTGCGACACCAGGCTGACGCGATCGGCCCACGCGCCGCAGCGCTCGCGCACCCTGGCGGCGACCTCGCTGCGCGGCGCCACGACGGCGATCTTCTCCAGCAGGTCGTCGTCCACCAGGCCCGCCATCTCGAGCCACTTGCCCTCCTTGGAGAGGCGGTTCAGCTCGTCCTGCAGCGCGCCCTGTCCGTGGCACTCGAGCACCGGACGATAGGCGGGTGTCGATCCGTAGAAGGAGATCTGCGCTCGGGCGCCGTTGCGCGAGGCGACGAGCTCCTCCTCGTCGCGCCCGGTCACCAGGATCATCTGGCATGCGATCTCGAAGTCCTCGAGCCGACGACCCGACCGCTCGAGCCCGCGCCGCAGGGCGGGCAACGTCGTGCGCTGGACGAACTCGGGCGTGTGGAACGGATGTACGAAGAAGCCGTCGGCCACCTCGCCGACGGCCTCGGTCATCTTCGGCCCCACGCCCGCACAGAAGATGCGCGGCAGGCCGTACGGATTCGGGCCCGGATCGAAGACCGGCGTCATCAGCGTGTGCTGGTAGAACTCGCCACGAAAGTCGAGGCGGGTGCCGTTCTGCCAGCGATCCCAGATGGCGCGGATCGCGAGCACGAGCTCCCGCATCCGCGCCGCCGGCCGCGACCACGGCATGCTGAAGCGACGCTCGATGTGGGGGCGGATCTGCGTGCCCAGGCCCAGGATGAAGCGCCCGCGCGACAGCAGCTGCAGGTCGTAGGCGATGTTGGCGAGGATCATGGGATTACGCGCGAACGCGATGGCGATGCCCGGCATCAGCTCGAGCCGTTCGGTCTGCTGGGCGGCGACCGCCAGGGGCAGGAAGGGATCGTGGCGTCCCTCGAAGCTGAACCCACCCGCGTAGCCCGCGGCCTCGAGCCTGCGGGCCGCCGGACCGGCGTCCGCCGGGTCGTCCACCAGCAGCGGACCGTCCACCTTCATCGCCGCTCCTTTACGGCCTGTCTGCCGTGTCGTCTTCGGCTCTGCGACCTGGCCTGGCACGGTACCACGGCCGTCGCGGCCTGCCGGGCCCGTCCTTCCCCGCTCAGCGCGGAACCAACCGGTACACGTAGCGGTCGGGATCGAAGCCCGGGGTCTCGCCCGGGCGTCCCACCAGCACCGCACGCAGCGGATACACCCGCTCGTCGGAGCGGAAGCGCACGCGAACGCGGTCGTCCTCGCGCAGCCAGCGGTGCCAGGTGCGGCCCTCGGCCGGATCGATGTACAGGCCGCCTTCCCGCACCACGTAGCTGATCGTCACCGAGTAGGGATCGTCGGGACGAACCTCGAGGTCGAGGAGCCCGGACTCCGCGAACGGCCAGTCGGTCGGCGGATCGGCCACGACGTCGCCCCGAAGCGCTCCGCCCGGCAAGAACAGCACGGGGCCGCCGCAGCCGAGCCCTCCCGCGGCCACCAGCAGCACGAGCGTCGCGCGCCGCCGGCCGACGATCACTCGGTCGCCTGCCTGACGTAGACGGCCACGCCGTCCCGGAAGCGCACCTCGGCTTCGACGTCCTTGTCGGCGGGCGTTCCGACTCCCACGCCACCGCCGACGCTGGTGCCGCCGTAGCTGCCCCCGCCCACCGACAGGCCGATCCCGGGGCTCGACCGCATGTACCGCCACACGAGCACCTCGCCCTCGGCGGTGGACTCCACCGACTTGTCGTCGGGATCGCCGAGCGCCATCCAGACCATGTCCTCGTCGAAGCCCGGACGCACGTGGCCGGCCCGGATGTCGGCCTGGACCTTGGCGTCGTAGCCGTCGAAGAGCTGCTGGCGGTCCTCGATGCGGCTGGCGGGCGTGGAGCAGCCGACGCCCAGGGCCAGGACGAGAGCGGCGACGAGCGCGGATCGGAGCTGCATGACGGCGAGCCTCCCAGGATCGCGACAGGGTAGTGCGCCGCCCGCCGGCCACCAGGGAGGAGACCCGACGGCGGAGCTGATAGCCTGTGCGCACCCCGGACGGCGAACGAGCGGAGACCCGGCAGGAGGAGCCATGGGCAACGACCCCGAACCCAACAAGGCCCTGGCCCGCGAGCTCCTCGCGGCCATCTCCCGAGCGGACACCGCCAGGCTCGACGAGCTCTACGCCGACGACTTCGAGCTGTGGACCGCGGGATCGCTCCCGTTCTCCGGCACCCGCACCCGGGCCCAGGCGCTCGAGGGAATGGGCATGATCGCCGGCATGTTCCCGGACGGAATCTCGTTCACGATCGTCGACATGACCGCAGAAGGCGACCGCGTCGCCATCGAGGCCACCTCCGAGGGCATGCACGTCTCGGGCGTGCCGTACCGCAACCGGTACCACTTCCTGGTGGTGGTTCGGGACGGCCGGATCGTCCGCCTCAAGGAGTACATGGACACCGCGCTCGCCCAGGACGTCCTGATGCGCCCGCCCGCCTGACGCGCTCGAGGTGCCGACGCGCCCGGAAGGAGCGCCGCCCCTACTTCCCCTTGAAGTTCGGGGCGCGCTTCTCGAGGAAGGCGCGGGGACCCTCCGCGGCGTCCTGCGAAGACATCACCTTCATGCCGTGCTGCTGCTCGATCGCGAAGGCGTCTTCCTCGCAGAGCGTCTCGGTGGCGCGCAGGGTGGCCAGGATGCCGCGCACCGCGAGGGGGCCGTTGGCGGCGATGCGGGCCGCGATCTCGCGCGCCTTCTCGAGCGCCTTGCCGTCGGGTACCACGTGGTTGACGAGGCCCAGCTCGTGGGCACGCCGGGCGGGAAGATCCTCACCGGCCAGCAGCATCTCGGCGGCCACCGCGTAGGGAATCTGTCGGCGCAGCCGCACCGCCGACCCCGCCATGGGAAAGAGCCCCCGCTGCACCTCGGTGACGCCGAACATGGCGCTCTCCCCGGCGACGCGGATGTCGGTGCCCTGCAGGATCTCGGTTCCGCCGGCCCGCGCGAAGCCCTCGGCGGCAAGGATCACGGGCTTGGTGGGCCGATAGGTCTTGAGCCACGCGCCGTAGATGAGCGCGGGCTCCTTCATGGCGCGCTCCATGTACGGATTGTCGGGCTTGCCGGTGCGCATCTTGCCGATCTCGCCGAGATCCATCCCCGCACAGAAGGTGTCGCCCCGACCGGTGAGGATGGCGACGCGCAGCTCGTCGTCGGAGTCGAGCTGTACCCAGGCGTCGTAGAGCCGGCACATCACCTCACAGTTGACGGCGTTCTTCTTCTCGGGTCGATTCAGCGTCACGGTGAGGACGTGATCGTCCTTCTCGACGATCACAGCGGGGTCGGCCACGGCATGCTCTCCTTCTGGAACGATCGGGCTCCTTCCGGAACCATCGGGCCGCGGAGCATAGGGAAGGAGCGGCACGGCCGACCAGCCGCGCGAGGCCCCGCTCGCGCCTTCAGTCCCGAAGCCGAGAGCCGATCACGAAGCCGCCGCCCGAGGCGTCCAGAAACGTCCCCGACACGAACGACGCCTCGTCGGAGAGCAGCCACACGATGGGTCGGGCGATCTCGTCCACCTCTGCGATGCGTCGCATGGGGATCGTCTCCTCCACCTGCGCCCGCAGCTTCGGGTGCTGCTCGAGCCGGCTCGTCATGTCGGTCATCGTCATGCCCGGGCGAACCACGTTCACCCGGATGCCCTGGTCGGCGACCTCCTTGGCGAGCCCCACCGTGAAGACGTCCACTGCCGCCTTGGACGCCGCATAGTCGCTGGCGCCCGCGCGGCCACCCATGCTGGCCGCCATCGAGGACACGTTGACGATGTTCCCGCCGGTGCCGCCCCGGCGCGTCGACATGCGCCGGACCGCCTCGCGGCAGCACAGCAGGGTGCCGATCACGTTCACGGCGAAGAGCCGCTCGAGGGCGTCGGCGCGGAAGTCGGCCACGGCGCCCCGGTTGCCTCCGATCCCGGCGCTGTTCACGAGCGCGGTGAGCGGGCCGAGCGTCTCCTCGGCCTCTTCGAAGATGCGCAGGACGTCCGCCTCCCGCGCCACGTCTCCCTGCACCGTGCAGGCCTTCCCGCCCGCAGCCGAGACGTCCGCAGCGACGGTCCGCGCGGCGTCCGCGTCCGCCCGGTAGCCCACGGCCACCGCCCATCCCGCGGCGGCCGCGAGCCGGGCCGTCGCTGCGCCGATGCCGCGCGCACCGCCGGTGACGAGCAGGGTGCCCCGGTCGCTCACGACGGTGCGCCTCCCCGCCTCACGAACGCTTGCGGGGCACGCTGTGCTCCCAGTCGGCCAGCAGCGCGCGCACCGCGGTGATCATGGCGATGGGTTGATCGAGCATCACGTGATGGTAGGCGTCCGGAATCTCGATCACCGGCGAGGTGCGTCCCAGCAGCTCGTACATGTAGTCGCCGGTCTCGGGATCGACGAGCCCGTACTCGGCCCGGATCACCGCCACCCGGCAGCGCACCTGGGGCAGCAGCTCGTGGGACGCGCGGGGCTTCGTCTGCACGAAGATCTTCGGATCGAACTTCCACGTGAAGCCGTCCTTCGTCTCGACCATCGAGTGCCGCGCGATGTAGTCGATGATGAACGTGTTCGCGCAGGGCTGCTCGGGCACCAGCCGGTAGTGGGCCCGGGCCTCCTCCGCGGTGGCATACGTCTTGGGATTGCGGAACGCGCGGCCGCGATGACCCTCCTCGCTCTCCGGGTCGGGACGCCGCACGGGCGAGTCCACGATCATGGTGCCCGCCAGTCGCTCGCCGTAGTGGACCGCCGTGTTCATGCACACGAACCCGCCCATGCTGTGGCCCACCAGCACGGGAGCACCCACGATGCCGGCGTCGGCGGCCACGCCCATGATCTCCTCGCTCCACACCTCGCGCGGATACTCGTCGCGGCGACCGCTGTCTCCGTGGCCCGAGAGGTCGAGCGCCACGACGTGGTAGCCGCGGGCGAGCTGCGGAGCGATGAACGCCCACCAGTGGGCGTTGGCGGCTCCCCCGTGCACCAGCACCACGCCCGGCTTCCGCGCGTCGCCCCAGCGCAGGTAGTTGATCGCGCACCCGTCGACCTGCACCGCCCGGCGGTCGTACGGGGTGTTGATGGCTTCGAGGAACCAGCGCGGCGGCTGGGTGATCTGGGTCGACATGGCCAGGACATCCTCGCAGCAATCGGGTGGGCGAGCCGAGACTCTAGCCCCGCGACCGTCCCGGCGGTCGAGCCGGCCGGCGGGGGACGGATCGCTCAGACCAGCTCGTCCACGCGCAGCTCCACCGCGGCCGTCGCGCAGCGCTGGAAGATCATGCGCAGCGCCGAAACGGCCCCCGGATCCCAGGTCTCCGCGCTCCCGACGATGCGCGCGACCCGACGCAACACCCCCCGGCGATAGCCGAGCCACGGGTCCGAGCCCGGCCGCGCGCCGTGCTGCTCGAGGACGCTGCCGTGAAGCGCCACGAGCGAGCGCTCGACCGCGCCACGGCGCTCGGCGGGAAAGCTCATGGGGAGGAAGAAGCCGAGGTCCACTCCCGCGTTGCCGCGGCGCAGCGCCGCCCAGTCGAGCATCACGATCTCGCGTCCGCCGGCCGCTTCGTGGCTTCCCGTGAGCGGCATGTTCTCGGCGTGGGCGTCGCCGTGCAGCAGGGTCGCCTCGTCGCCGAGCCGCGCGTGGCTCGACACGACGCGACCCACGAGGGCGTCCCCCAGCGGAGCGAAGCCCGGAACGGCATCGCTGAAGAATCCGCGCCAGGCGGACCAGCCCCGGGCGTACGCCTCCTCGAAGGATGCGAGCAGCTCCGGGTCCGCGAAGTGCGGCACCCAGTCCAGATCGTCGACCGCCTGCCAGAAGGCGGCGTGCAGTCGCGCCATCGAGGTCACGGCGAGCCGGGCGTGAGCCTCGTCCGGGCCGTGCAGCCAGTCCGTCGCGGCCACGCCGGGAACGTCTTCGAGCAGCAGGAAGCCGCTTCCGGTCTCGGGGTCGACCTCGCCGTGATGGAAGCGTGCCAGGCGTGCGGGAACCCGTCGCGCGAGCTCGCGATAGAAGCGGATCTCGTTCGCGAAGTGCTCGCCGACCCGCTCCCGGCCGCCCCCCGGCGAGCGCTTCAGCACGAGGCGCACCGGCAGCCCGCGCGCAGCGTCGCCTCGCGGGCGCGTCTCGTCGTAGCGAAGGCGGACCCGAACGAGCTGGCTGCTGAACGTGCCGATCGGGTCGAGCTCGACCCCCACGACGCGCTCGGATCCGAGCAGCCCGCAGCCGTGCAGCGTCTCGTCGAGCCAGGCAGCGGTCACGTCCTCGAGCCGGACGGGGACCGTCACCGGGCCCGGCCACCCGGCTCGGCCAGGAAGGCGGCGAGCAGCGCGTCGAACCGCTCCGGGGCCTCGAGATTCGGCACGTGGCCCGTGGGCAGCCGCGCGAGGCGCGAGCCGGGAATCGCGGCGGCCAGCTGCCGCGCGATGGCGTGGAAGTCCGCGAGGTCGCGGTCTCCGATCACGATCAGGGTGGGCGCCTCGATCGTCGCCAGCTTCTCCGCGGGAACCTCGAAGCGACCGGGGTCGCGGTGCTGCCAGTGCCACCCCGAGTAGCCTTCGACCATCTCGCGCAGGCGAGCCGCCACCTCGGGCTGCTCGCAGGCGGGCGCGAAGAGCGGCGAGCCGAGCCAGCGCCTGCGCGCCTCGGCGACGTCACCCTGGCGCGCGGCCTCGACCACCCGCCGGATGATCGCCTTCCACTCCGCCGAGAACGCGTGTGCCGACAGGAACCCGTCCACCACCACCAGGCGGCTGCAGCGGTCCGGGTGCCGGAGCGTCGCCTCGAGCGCCACCTCGCCGCCCATCGAGAGCCCGACGACCGCGGCGTGCGCGATGTCGAGATGGTCGAGCAGGGCGACGAGATCGTCACCGTGGCGGTAGCCGGAGCCTTCGGGGTCGGTAGCACGGTCGGCCTGCGTGGAGTCGCCGAAGCCGCGGCAGTCGTAGCGCACACACCGATGGGTGCGGGAGAAGACGCGCCATTGGGAATCCCACAAGCGCCGGTCCAGGCTGAAGCCGTGCACGAAGACGAGCGCCGGACCCGAGCCGGCCGTCTCGTACCGCAGCCTGCCGTTCGCGACCGGTGCTTCGCCCGCGGATGCCTTCATCGCGGCGACTCGCTCATGGCCCGGAGCACCTGCGCGACCTGGGATTCCACGGACATCTCGCCCTCCAGGCGAAGCACGGGGCCGGGCACCTTCGCGAGCCACGCCGTGTGTCGCGCCAGGCTGCGCGTGTCGAGCCCCCCCGCATCGTAGCCCGCCGCCCACTCGAGGAACGCGGTGTGGTTCTCGTGCATCCGACCCCCGGGCGCCAGCGCGTCGGCGCCGAAGAGACCTCGCTCGCGCTCGTGCAGGCGCGCCAGACGCACACCCCGTGGAACGAACAGGAAGACGACCTGCTCGAAGCGCGAGACCAGCGGATCGCCCCAGCCGCAGAGCGAGCCCGAGAGCACGAATCGCGGCGCCGCGTCGAGATCCGCCTCCAGGCGAGCCAGGCGTTCGGGCATCGGCCGTGGCTCCTCGAAGGGCGGGTCCGTAGGCAGCCAGTAGTAGTCGTCGGTATCGAGGTGGCAGGCGTTCGCCCGCTCGCCGAGCGCCGCGCCCAGGGTCGACGTTCCGGATCCCGACGCTCCGACGATGTGGACCCGCATCCAGGCGCCTCCCCGCCGCGACGAGCCTACACCAGGGAGAGGTCGCGGACGAAGCGACCGGGACGAGGCGAGCTTGCCTCGCGCCCTCAGGCGCCGAAGGCGCTCCGGACGAGAAGGCTCGCGTAGCGGAGATGGTGAAGCAGCACCCAGTAGTAGGTGAGGAAGGCCGCGAAGATCGCGACGACGGCGACGGGGGACTGCCGGCGGTTCCAGAGCAGCCAGGATCCCATGCCCACCAGGGCGAGCTTCACACCGACGAAGAGCACGGCGTTCTGGTTCACCAGCTCGTCCATCAGGGTGTTGGCCTCGACGGCCAGGCCCGCCCGCACCCACACGAGGGTCAGCAGTGCGTCCAGCAGGTTCAGGACGAGCACGGCCTTCACGATTCCCTGGAGCCAGCGAAAGTGCTCCGGGGTGCCGACCGGGATGCGGCGCCCGACGTCGCTGGATGCTCGTCCGTCCACGGAACCTCTTCTCGAAGATCGTCTACCCGGACTGATCGGCGGACGGGGCCGCCCGATTGAGCGCCCGCGGGCTCGCGGGCTCCCGCTCCATCGGCCACAGGCGCGGACCGTCCGGGATGCGCAGCTCGTCCGTCACCCGGAATCCGTGGCGCTCGTAGAAGGGCACGTTCTCGGCCTTCGAGGATTCGAGATAGGCGAGCGTCCCCTGCTCGTCACAGCGCGCGAGCACCGGAGCGAGCAGCGCCGACCCGATCCCCTGGCCCTGGAGGACCGGCTCCGTTCCCAGGACGGCGAGGTACCAGTGGGGCTCTCGGGGATGCGAGCGGTTCACCGCCCCTTCGAGCTGCAGCGCGCGAGCGCTCGCGCCGCGCAGGAAGGCGAACATGCGGGCGGCGTCCGCCATGGCCCGCACCGAGCCCACGGCAGGCGGCGACGGCGCCCGCCACACCGCGGCGCCCCGACAGGCGTCGTCGGTCTGGACGATGCCGTGCTCGGACAGCATGGGCAGCACCAGCCGATAGAACGCAACCAGCCGGCGACTGCGGCTCCGGTCGTGGGGAAACAGGAAGCACGACACCGGATCGTCCTCGAAGGCCCGGGCCAGGCAGGCCGAGAGCGGTGCGTGGTCGGCGCGGCTCGCCTCGCGCACGGCCTTCATCGCGTCAACGCGCCTCGCGGTCGAGCCACTTGTCGACCTCCGCGGGCACCCAGGCCTCGAGACGGTCGAGCAGCTCACCCGGGTCGTCCGCCCGCAGGAGCAGATCGCGATGGGTGGGCTTCAGGAATCGCTCCTCCACCGCGTGATCGAGGAGCGCGAGCAGGGGCGCGAAGTAGTCGCACACGTCGAGCAGGCCCGAGGGCTTCCGGTGCGATCCGAGCTGCGCCCAGGTGAGGATCTCGAGCTGCTCCTCGAAGGTGCCGAGCCCGCCGGGAAGCGAGACGAACGCGTCCGCCAGCTCGGCCATCTGCGACTTGCGCTCGTGCATCGAGGCCACGACGCGCAGCTCCGGAAGACCGCGGTGGGCCACCTCCATGTCGACGAGGCTGTTGGGAATCACGCCCACGACGTCGCCCCCGGCCGCCAGCGCCGCATCCGCCAGAGCGCCCATCAGGCCGACCGCGGCCCCCCCGTAGACGAGCCGGATGCCGCGACGGGCCAGCTCCCGGCCCAGGCCCTCGGCGGCCGCCCGGTACGCGGGACGCGCTCCCGGACTCGAGCCGCAGAAGACGCAGCAGCTGCCGATCACGGCCGCTCGCTCGGACCGCACGCGGCTCGGCGCCGACACCCGCGGCGCCTCCTCACGCGGCGAGCCTGCCACCCGCCGCGATCCAGCGCCGGATCACCTGCTCGGCCTCGCGCGGGTTGTAGAGGTCCTCCTGGGAAGACCACAGCCCGTCGCCCGCGTACTCGAGGATGGTCACGCAGCCGAAGCGGAACTCGGCGTCGCCGCCGGCCGGATCGGGGAGCACCTGCCACGGGTAGTAGACGACGCGATCGCCTTCGATCGCGTGCCACGCCACCGGGAAGGTCATCATCGGGACCGGCTTCATCACGTCGAGAATGGCCTTCCGGATGGCCTCCCGTCCGCGAAAGATCCCGAGGTGGTGCTCGATCCAGACGCCTTCCTCGCTGTGGAGGTCCGCCCAGGCATTCCAGTCGCCGCTGTCTCCGACGGCGACGAAGTGGCGGTAGGCTTCTTCGACTTCCTGGCGAGAGAATTCGGGCATGCCGAGGAGACTACCACTCCCCCAGCGTGCCCTCCCGCTGCCGGCGGCGGGCCTCGAGGGAGCGCTCCATGGACTGCTGGCCCATGAACTCGAGATCGAAGCGGGCGCTCGCGTCGACGCCCAGGGCGTCGAGCACGCGATGGGTGATCCGGACCACGACGTCGGCCGCTTCGCTCGACCAGATGTCCGGGATCGACACCTGCACGTCGAGCCACTCCGGCTTCGTTCCGGACTCGCCCCTGGAAAGGTCGGGCAGGATCAGCACCCGCGGCTCCCGGGCGATGGCCTCGCGGATCGGTCCCAGGGGCGCCGCCATCCAGCGGGCCTTGGGGCACGAGAGCACCACCCAGCACTGGGACCCCTCGCCGGCCCGCCGCTGCAGGGTAAGGCGCACCGACGAGCCCCGATGCGAGATGCGAACCAGCGAGTCGCTCTCGTAGAGACGGATGAGCGAGCGGAACCAGTGGCCGAGCTTCGTGCGGTCGACGTTGCATTCCGGGCGCCAGAACAGGCTCGTCAGCGCATACGCGAGCCCGAGGATCACGGCGCCGGAGGCGAGCCAAGTCAGCACGTCGACCATGGCGGCGAGGTTACCACGGGCCGCAGCGCGGCCGGCGCACGCAGATCGGTCCTTCCGGGATTCTCCCTGCGGCGGCGAGCGCTGCGGCGCGAGTTGCGTGCCCGCTTCCGGCGGGTGGAGCCACCCGGGCGATGGGCTCACGCGATGGAGAGCCACAGCCTCAGCAGATGCCGCTTCCGTTCGGGCTCCGGGTGGTCCTCGTAGGCGGTGCGTGCGTGGAGGATCGAGTGGTTGGAGAGCCACTGGATGTCGCCCGGCGCGAGCTCCATGTCCAGGTAGAAGGACGGATCTCCTGCGATCTCCTCGTAGAGATCGACGAGCTCCCGCTCCTCGGGCGTGAAGTCCGGCACGTCGTCGTGCCGCACCGCCGAGCGGAAGTAGTCGCTGTGGTAGAACGTTCGCAGACGCCCTGCCGCGTAGCGGCAGGGCGGGATCGGAATGTGCCGGAGCGCGCCCGAGGCGTCCTCGTTGCGGATGTCGAGCTGGAACGGCTCGAAGAGGCGGGCGACCAGATCGGGTCGGCGGCGCATCAGCTCGTCGAACACCGCCACCGAGCTCACGATGCGGCTCGCGCCACCGGTCTTCGCCGTCTGCAGGCACAGCAGCGCCACCACGTCCGCCGCGTCGCAGTGGTAGGCGATGTCGCAAGCGGTGCGATAGAGGCGCACGAAGGGGTCCGCGGCGTCTTCGCCGGTATCGTAGACGTGGCCCAGGGTTTCGCCCTTCACGTTCTGGGCGCCCGGGTTGCCCATGTGCAGGCCGAGACACCAGAAGAGTCGACCGGCCTCGTCCTCGCTCAGTCGCTCGACTGGCACGCCGGAGACGAGCAGGAAGCCGCGACCCGTCTCGAGCTGGTCCCGCCAGTCACCGATCGCCGGTGCCAGGGTGGGGAGGGGAAAGTCCTCGGGGCGGAGATCCGGCAAGGGCCTTCCCGTGGCCGTCGCCCGGGCCAGGGCGTCCAGCAGCTCGGCGATCTGCCGGTCGGACAGCCGTACGTGCCAGTCGCGCCGACCGGCCAGGTCGGCGCCACGCCAGGCCTGGGGACCGCCGATGGGCGCCGCCGGCAGCCCGTCGTGTGGGCGCGCGAAGTAGTGGCGTGTCTGCCGTGCGTAGTCGAAGTACTCGGCCATGGCGTCGATTCCGTCGCTCGTCCTCCGGTCCGCGGAGCTACGATCCGCGGAGCTACGAAAGGGTGGCGCAGGACGGCGCGCACGACCAACACCGGGGCGAGGTGCCGTCCGGGCGGCCGCGCCCCAGACGCAGGCGGCCGCGCCCCAGACGCAAGAGCGGCGGCCCGTCGCCGGACCGCCGCTCGTTTGTGCATGACACCCCCTCTTGGGAGGAGGGGCGCCAACGGCTCTCTACGAGGGCCGAACGCGAGTCGCCTCGGGGCCTTTTCGACCTTCCGCGGCCTCGAAGGTCACCTTCTGACCCTCGGTGAGCGTTCTGAAGCCCTCGCCGTCGATGTTGGAGTAATGCACGAAGAGGTCCTTCGACCCGTCGTCGGGGGTGATGAAGCCATACCCCTTCTCGTCGCTGAACCACTTGACGGTACCACCTGCCATTCTCTCTTCTCCTGCCCGCCCGTCGCGCCGACGGCCCGCGGACGGGGTCTTGCTCCGATCTCCTGACTCCACCCCGAACCCCCGACTTGAGGCATCCCGGCTGGCACCACCGAATCGAGCGGGCGGCATCGTAACCCAGCCGGGGCGAAATCAAAACGAGGATTCGGAGCCGTCCTCCCGATGCTCGAGCTGCTCGCGGATGCGCTGGACGAGGCCCTCGTCGTGGGCCATCGAAAGCTCCTCCGGAAGAGCGATCAGCCGATCTTCACGTCGGGCCGCGCCCGGTCGGTGGACGCCGACACCTGGGGCTGCCGCGGTGCGTGTAGCAGCATCAGCACGAACGCCCCCGCCAGGAAGCCGTACAGCAACGGCCGGCTGCCGTACAGGAAGTAGAGCACCAGCCCGTAGATGCCCACCGACTCGGAGAGCACCCAGCAGAAGACATGCGCCTGGAAGAAGCGGGCGCGGCCGGCGGGTGTGGTGGGGTCGAGCGAGCGATTCGCGATGGGACCGGCGATCAGCAGCCGGCGCAGCACGAACGTGGCGACGGCCGTGGAGACAGCCACGCCGGCCAGCGCGAACATCACTGCGTCCGACCCCGGCGTCTCGTGCTCCCAGGCCACGAAGAACGGAATGCCGCCGTAGATGGCGAGGCTCACGAGCATGGATCCCCAGAGGATCCAGAGGATCTGCGGCGGGGGTGCGTTCCGGGTGTCCATCGGTTTCCTCCCTTCGCGCGCGAGGTCGCGTCTCAGCGAAGCAGCGCCAGCAGCTCGTCCCGGCCGCCCCGATAGACGTTGAGATCCACGGGGGTATCGATGCCGGGCACCCGACCCTCGTCGGTGTACTGCCAGAACAGCCAGCCGGGCTCGCCCCAGGGCGGTCGCCACAGCACGTTGCGGATCCACACCGGATAGCCCGGGAAGTGACCACGCACGATGCGTCGCTCGGCCTCGGACGTGAGGTACAGGATGGGTCGCCGCTGCCAGGCCTTCTCGAGCTGCTCGAGGAGGATTCCCAGCTCGGCGCGGATCTCGTCGATCGAGGACCACGACTTGCAGTTGCCGGCGAACTCGACGTCGACCACCGGGGGCAGGGCGCCTGGCGTGGGCGGGACCACGGCCAGGAAGTGCTCGGCCTGGTCGCGACCCGGCGAGCAGAACGTGAAGAAGTGGTAGGCGCCACGGATCAGCCCCGCCTGCTCTGCGGCCGTCCAGTTGTTGCTGAAGCGCGTGTCCTGATGGTCGCGTCCCTCGGTCGCCTTGATGAACGCGAAGTTCACGTCGGCGGAACCGACCCGGCTCCAGTCGATCTCGCCCTGGTGGTGGGAGACGTCGATTCCCTTGACGTCGAAGCTGTCGATCCCCGGCCGACCGGCGTAGATCGACGCCAGAACGGCGAGCATCGCGAGCAGGAGGATGCCCGCCGCCCACAGGAGCCTTCGGGGCCCCCAGCTCTTTCCTTCTTCCGCCACGCGTCCCCAGGCCCGTCGAAGGCGGCAAGATGCCACAAACCGGAGGCCACCGGGTCCCGCGCGCTTCGACCCCGGCCCGGCGGCCCTCTCCGGCGGGCCGGGACCGGTCCTTCAGGAGCGGGGATGCAGCACCATCTGCGTGCAGCGGAACAGGGCGATCACCTTGCCGTTCGACTCGTCGCTCACCTCGACGTCCCAGACCTGGGTGGTACGTCCCTGATGGACGGCCCAGGCCTTGCCGACGATGGCGCCGCCTTCGCGCACCGTGCCCAGGAAGTTGGTCTTGATCTCGATGGTGGTGAAGCTCGCACCCTCGGGAAGCGAGCCGCCGATCCCGCAGGCGCAGAGCCAGTCGGCCAGGGTGACGACCACCGGGGCCCACAGGAAGCCCGTGCCCGCCACCAGGGCCCCGGTCACGTCCAGCCGGCCGGTCACGAGATCGGGCCCGCAGGTGAGGACCTCGACGCCCACCAGTCCCGGGTGCTTCTCGCGCGCGAACTCGTTCAGGCTCTCGACGCGCTCGGCCGACACGGCTTCCCCCGTCCTGCTGGCACGCGCGACACCCTACCACGCCGCGGCGCGGGGAACGTTCCCGCCGCGCGGTGGGACCGGGCTAGCGGACCGGATCCTGCCCGTCCTGGGGATCGGGGCTCGGCGGCGGGGTGGGGTGCATCTCGCGGAGGGCGTCGCCCAGACGCGTCCGCGTCTCCTCATCGAGGGACTCGATGGCCCTCTCGATCGCCTCTTCGGCCAGTGCACCCAGGGATTCGGCCGCCGTGCCCAGCGACTCCTCGAGCCGCGTGAGCAGGGGCGGTACGCCCGCGACGGTGGCACCCGCCGCCAGCGGCTCGGAGGGCGCCTCCGCCGGCTCGACCTCGATCACCGGAACCCCGCGAAGGCTCGACTGGTGGAAGCGATCCGACTCGCGCAGCACCACGTGGCGGTCGCGGATTCCGAGCTTCACCTCCACGAGCGCCGGCTGCTCGGGTGCATCCTGGCGCAGGGTCACGGCCTCGACGCGGCCGATCCGGATTCCCTGGTAGATCACCGGCGACCCCGGCTCGACGTCGACCTCGCCCGGGTAGGTCACGTTCACGACGAACGGGGGCGGGCCGCAGTGGATGGGGACGGGTGACTCGCAGGACCCGAAGGGTCGGGCGCCGCAGGCCACGAAGAGCAGCAGCCCGAGAACGAGCCCGCGTCGCCGACGACGCCGCGCGGCGCCCCGCCCGTCGCTCTCGCCGGCCGGCGAGCAGCGGTCGTCCGATTCCATCGCCGTGGCTCGGGTCATCCCGTGCGTCTGCCCTCGTGTCGGCCTGCCCGGGTCAGCCCCCGGACAGCGCCTGCGGGATGTGTACCTCGTCCCGGGGCCCGGGGCGCGCGTCGAGGTCGGCCACGCCCTGGGGCAGGTGACGCACGGATGCACGGCCAGGCCCCGCGCGCGACCGGGGAGTCACTCCGGAAGCACCGCCACCCAGGCCTGCGCGTGGCCCTCGGGGTCGATCCCCTCACCCGCCAGGGTGCGGCCGTCGTCCGCGACGGCCGTCGCCGCCGCGAGCACCCAGCCGTCGAGGCCGGGCGCGCTCGCGCCCGCGAGCAGGTCGCGGACGCTCCGCATGCCCCGCTTCGCGTCCCACACGAACGCCTCCTCTCCCGCGGCCGACGTGGCCGTGCCGACGACGACCCGGCCGTCCGCCGACACGTCCCGCGCGGCGCTCGAGGTCGCGCCGCCCGGAAGGTCGCCGAGACGCTGCATGCGGGCGGACCCGCCCCGGGAAACGGTCCAGCGGACGGCCTCCCGGCCCCGACCGGACTGTCCCTCCCCGACGATCACCGTGCCGTCGGCGGAGACCGCGTGCGCCAGGCTCTCGAAGCGGCCTCCTCCCAGGTCTCCCAGCGCCACCATGCCCTCGGCGGTCCAGCGGAACGCCTCGGAGCCGGACGCCGAGGAGGCCTGGCCCACCACCACGGTGCCGTCCGCCGACACGTCGGTGGCGAGGCTCGCTTGCAGGCCGCCGGGAAGGTCTCCCAGATCCACCATGCCCTGCTGCCGCGTCCAGCGGAAGGCACGCGACCAGGCACGGGTGCCGAGCAGCGCCTGGCCGTGTCCGACCACGACCGCACCGTCCGCCGAAGCCGCGGCACCGCGGGTCGAGAAGATGCCCGCCGGCAGGTCGCCCAGGCCGATCATGCCCTCGGCGCGGCTCCACAGGAACGCCTCGGTTCCCGACTCCGAGCTGACGGTACCCACGATCTTCAGACCGTCGGCCGAGATGCCGCCGGCCGAGCTCCGCACGGCGCCGCCCCGGATGTCACCCAGACCGACGAGGCCCTCGTCGCGCGTCCAGCGGAACGCCTCCCGCCGGCCCAGGTCGTCGATCACCGAGGAGCCCGAGACCACGGTTCCGTCCGCCGAGATGCCGGCGGCTTCGCTGGCGAACGCACCCCCCGGCAGATCCCCGAGACCGGTGAAGGAGACCTCCCCGGCAGCCCCCGCCGCGGCGAGTCCGAGCGTCAGACACGCGACCAGCAGGATCGGGGCGGCGCCACCCGAGCGGAACGAGCGCGCCTCGCGCATGCGTGGGCAGGCCCGCATCGAACGCCCCGTGTCGGCGAGGAGGCCCAGCAAGAAGAGCGCGAGGAACACGGGGCTCCGCGCCGGCTCTCAGCCGGGGCCGCGCTCGAAGCTGGCGACGCCCTCGGGTACCACGTGGAAGCTCTGCTTGTCGATCGTGAAGATCGCCATCTGCGGCATGCCGAAGACGCTCGGATCGTCGAGCGTGCCGACCTTGAGGAGCACCGCCCCGGGCAGCGCGGGCGCCCGGCTCAGCAGGTGCGTGCCGCACTCCGGACAGAACTCCCGGGACACCGGGTTGTCCAGGTCCTTCCGGCGGAACGTCTTCGGCGATCCCTTCGTGTAGCGGAAGCCGGCCTCGGGAAGCCCCATCACGACGTTCGGCGAGCCCCCCGAGATGTACTGGCATTCGCGGCAGTGACACTGCCCCTTGAAGATCGGATCGCCCTCCGCCTCGTAGCGGACGGCCCCGCAGTAGCACCCACCTTCGACTCTCATCCCGATGACTCCCCTGGCCCTGTGCGTGTTTCACGTGGCGCGCGCAGAGACGATGCCACAGCCGCCCGTGCGCGAAAGCCCCGGCCCGCGACCCTCAGGCCAGCGACTTGCTCCAGACGAGCTGCACCTCTCCCGGCAGGCTCGGATAGGCGAGGCGGTCGATGGACGCGAGCTCGCAGCCGACGCCGGCGTAGAAGCGGCAGGCCCGCACGTTGACATTCTGGGTCTCGACGTTCAGACGGGTGCAGCCTCGCGCGGCCGCCCAGGCTTCGGCGGCCGCGAACAGCGCCGAGCCCACGCCCGAACCCCGGTGGTCCGGCGCCACCCGCAGGTCCCACAGCACCGCGAGGTCGTCGCGCCCGGCGAGCATCTGGAGCCCGGGCGTCGCGAAGGCCAGGACCGCTCCGCCCACCCGGACGCCCCGGACCCGCGCCGCCAGCAGGCCCCACTGCGAGACGTCGAAGCGCCGCGCCCAGTCGAGCGGGTGACTGCCGGGGAGCGCGTCGTAGTCCTGGGTGTACGGCGCGGCGAGCAATTTCTCCCGCAGCAGCAGCCCCCGGAGGCCGCCGTCGCGAACCTCCACCTCCAGCACGCTCTCCACCGTGAACGTGATGGAGATCCCGGCGTGCTCGCCGAGGCGGCCGATGGGCTCCTCGACCACCTCGACGGACACCGGCTCGGGAGGCACGGGTCAGGCGCCTGGCCGATCGAGGCGGGTCGCCAGGGACGACGACGCGGAGGAAGGAGAAGAGCGATCCTGGTGGTCCATCACGTCTCTCCGGAAGAATCGCGCTCGGGACCGAGCGAGAGGGTGAGCGAGTAGCCACCCCGGAGCGGAAGCACATCCCGCTGGCGGAAGCCCACCGGCTCGCACAGCGCCAGCACCTCCGCCTGGGACAGGGCGTCCGGATCGCCGGGCAGCTCGGTGATCGAGAGGGCACCGCCCGGCCGCAGCACCCGAGCCACCTCGCGCACGCAGGCGGCGGGCTCGGGCACCTCTCCCAGCACCGCCACCGCGAAGGCCACGTCGAAGCTCCCGCTGCGGTAGGGCAGACGGTCCCCGGCGCCGCAGGTGAAGTGGACGTTTCCGCAGCCCGCGCGCCGGAGGTGACGTCGCGCGATGGCGAGCATCTGCGGCTGCAGGTCGAGCAGCTCGAGCCGACCCGCCGGCACGGCCCGGGCGACGGACGGCGAGAAGTACCCGGGCCCGGGGCCGATCTCGAGCACGACGGCGTCGGCTCGCAGCTGCAGTCGCTCGACCAGCTGCCGGCGCGAGAAGACGAGGTCGCGCAGCGGAAGCCGCAGCAGGAAGGCCATCTCGTGGGGGTAGGTGCCGCGACCGTGAAAACGGCGCCACAGATCCGAAGCGCGTTGGAGCAGCCCGCTCATCCCGGCTCCCGCTCGCAGAGCGCAGCCAGCTGGCGCCCGTGCCAGCGCGCGAGCAGCAGCTGACTCGACACCGCGCCCACGAGCGCCAGAAACATGTCCGCCTGGGTGTCCCACACGTCGCCCTGGGTGGCGAGGAACGCTTCGGCGGGGCCGCCCCAGAGCAACGCCGTCCACCACTCGATCAGCTCGTAGAAGGCGCTGAACGCGAGACACACCGAGGTGGTGAGGAAGAAGAGCCAGCCGCCCGGCCGCAGGGGCGTCCGGCGCAGCAGGATCTCCCGCGCCAGGATCGCGGGCACGAAGCCCTGGGCGAGATGACCCAGGCGGTCGTAGTGGTTCCGCGAGAGGTCGAGCCAGTCCTGCACCCAGAAGCCGACGGGCACACGCGCATAGGTGTAGTGACCGCCCAGCATCAGGATCGACGCGTGCAGGAAGAGCAGGCGGTAGAGGAGCGGCGTCAACGGAAAGCGACGCCAGGTGGCGACCAGGATCGGCGCTCCGATCAGAACCGGCGCCACCTCCAGCAGCCAGGTGATCCGGTCCTGGGGATGGATGCCCGAGACCACGAGCAGAACGCCCGTCGCGACGAGCAGTAGCAGCGGCTCCCGGGCGGCGCGCACGGCGCCATGATAGGACGGGCGCCGGCCGCGGGCCCATCACAGATGCATGTGGTCGCAGAGCATCTCGCTGCACCGGTCCGCCCAGCGGCGGAGCTCGGCGCCGCGCATACCGCGTTGGGTGATGTGCTCGGACACGCTGGCGAGCACCGTCACCAGGAAGCGAGCGTCGAAGTCGCGCCGGCCGCGCCGGAGCGGCTGCACCTCGCACAGGAAGCGCCGCACCCGCTCGATCACCTGCCGCTCCACCGCGGCCGACTCGGGCGAATCGCGGAAGTAGACCCGGGCGAGCCCCAGGGCCTGCCGCAGCGGGGCCTCCGCGGCCTCGGTCTCGAAGAAGGCCCGTACCGCCGCGAAGACCCGCTCCCGCGGCGCCTTCGTCTCGTCGCCGAGGAGCGTCGAGATGGCCGCCTTCGTGTCGTGGGTCTCGAGCTCGTGAAGGCGAAACAGCAGCGCCACCTTGTTCGGGTAGTACTGGTACAGGGAGCCCACGCTGATTCCCGCGCGTTCGGCCACCCGGTTGGTGTTGAAGCCCGCGGGTCCGCTCTCCTCCAGAACGCGAGCCGCCGCCTCCAGGATCAGGCGATCCATCTCGCGCGCCCGCTCCTGGCGCGGTCTCTTCCGGGGTTTCAGGTCGATACGGCGGGCCATGGGAACGCGAGTAGTTTACGCGAGTAATTGCTCGTATTCTAGTCCGGCGCCCACGAAGCGCCCGAAGGGCGCTGGAACGGAGAATCCGACATGACCCGAAAGCGATCCGCCCTCGACGCCCTGCCCGACCCGAAGGTCCGCGATCTTCTCGCCCGCCTGCACCGGGAGGCCGACCGGCAGACCCCGAAGCTCTTCCTGCACTTCGTCGACCAGATTCCGCGGCTGCTCCGCGGTCGGGGCATCGCGTGGGATCGACTCGGCGACCGCCTCGACGACAAGTTCATCTGTCTCGACCGCAGCCAGGGTGTGTTCTGCTACCTGCTGGCCCGGTCCCTGGGCGCCCGACGCATCGTCGAGTACGGCACGTCGTTCGGCGTCTCGACTCTCTATCTCGCGCTGGCCGTGCGCGAGAACGGCGGCGGTTGCGTGATTGGCACCGAGATGGTGCCCGCCAAGGCGGCGCGAGCCCGGGAGCACCTGCGCGAGGCGGGCCTGCTCGACCTCGTGGATATTCGCGAAGGCGACGCCCGGGAGACCCTTCGCGACCTCGAGGCTCCCGTGGACATGCTGCTCTGCGACGGGTTCCCGCCCGCCATGCTGCCGGTGCTGAAGCTGGTGGCGCCGCACCTGCGCGACGGCGGCGTGGTGCTCGCCGACAACGTCGGCGCCTTCTGGGCCGAGCACGACGACTTCCTCGGCTGGCTGCACGACCCCGCCAACGGCTTCCAGTCCGCCATGCTCGAGCTGAACGAGGGAACGGAGCTGTCCGTGAAGCTGCCCGCGAAGGCGGCATAGTGGCGACGCGAGATAGTGGCGACGCGAGAACGGCGGACCGGCGCGGCGGACCAGCTCGGCCCGCGACGGGCTAGCGCAATCTCGAGAAGAGCCAGAGAACCGCGGACAGCACGACGCTCAGCAGCAGACAGCTCGTGATGGGAATGTAGATCCGCACCCCCGGGCGCTCGATCCGCACGTCACCCGGAAGCTTGCCCAGCAGGGGAACCGAGGGACCGAAGTGGAGCAGTAGGCCGAGGGCGACCAGTGCCAGGCCGGCGACGATCAGGAAGCGCGCGGGGGAGACCACGCCACGAGGGTAGAGCATCCCCACCGTGGCGATCCCGGTGGCGCTACGGCTTGCGCGCTCGGAGCTCCGCCAGGGGATTCAGGAAGGCGGTGAGCTCGTCCCAGTGTCTCACCAAGTCGTCGCGGTAGGGCGTCCGACAGACCAGCTCGAGACGGATCCCGTCCGGATCGGTGAAGAACGTCGCGTAGTAGTCGGAGTTGTACTCGGGGTAGCGCTTCGGCTCGGTGGTCTCCACGCCAATCTCGCGGAGCGCGGCCGCGGCTGCGTCCACGTCCCCGGGCGTGCCGAGCTGGAAGCAGACGTGGTGCAGCCCGGGCGCGTAGGGATCGTGGGGCGAGTCGCTCCGGGCCGGGCGGATGGAGAGCTGCAGCGCTCGGTTGAAGTAGTGCACGTGGGACTCGCCGGCAATCGACTTGTCACCCTTGCGAAAGCCGAGACACCGCATCACGGCGTCGTAGAAGACCTCGGAGCGGGCCAGGTCCGAGACGCTCAGATAGAGATGATCGAGTCCCAGGACGTCCACGGCGCTCCTCTGGCTCCGCGAACCTTCGAGCCCGCGGACCGACGAGTCCGCGAACCTACCCGATCGGCTCGTTCCCAGCCCGAGCGTCGCTGGGCGGAAGCGAACGCGCCGGCTCGCTCTCCTCCCGGGCGGCACGGGCCGCGGCTCGCGCGAGGACGCGGCTCCACGCCACGATCCCGAGCCCGAACACGGCGCCCAGCCCGGTGAGCCAGAACGTCGCCGGGCGGAGCCACACGACGACGGCGCTGAGAGCACACAGGACCACTCCCACCGCGAGGATCTTCCAGGGCGGAGCCAGCCGGGCGGCCTCCCGCAGGCGCTCCTCCCGGGAAACCGCGAGATCGCTCGCGGGACACCGTTCGACGACGCGCGTCACCCACAGCCAGTAGCAGGCCAGCACTGATACCAGGGCCGCCGCCGGCAGGGCCGCCACCTCCAGGACCCGTTCGAAGGACGGCGCCGTGTCCTGGAGCAGCGGCTGGAGCGCGTGCGCCGTCCACACGCCGATCCCGGTCGCCGACGCGTAGAGGAGCGACACCGCCCGCGTCGCTCGGCGCTTGGCGGCGAGGTCGGGCAGACGGTAGCCACGGTGCGTCAGACCCCACGGAAAGAACACCGAAGCCCCGTCTTCCGCCTCGCGGAAGAAGCCGCGTTCGAGGGGGCTCGGCTGCTCCTCGTTCTTCTGCTCCACCGCATCCGGTTCGACCCGTCGGACCGGGTCCTTGAGCCCTACTCGCGCTCGAGGCTCGCGGGCCCGCCGCGGGCGTGTGGCACGCCACCGCGTTCCCTCTCAGCGTCAGACGGGTCCGAACACCAGGAAGCCCAGCAGCAGCAACGAGCCCACGGTCGCCAGAGCCACGTGGAGCCGCTCGTCTTGGGACGCGGCCGCCCCTACGGCGACGAGGATCCCCGGAATGCGAAAGGCGTTCTCGGAGCTCAGGAATGCCTGTCCGCCCACGGCGGTGTCCACCACGGCGAGCTGCGCGAGCAGCAACGCCCCCAGGCCGAAGAAGAGACGCGAGTTCCCGAAGAAGTGCGCGCGCAGGTCCAGCGCCTCGTCGGGCGCGTTGCCCGGAATCATCACGAGTGCCGCGACGACGAGCACCAGCGCCTCCGAGACGACCGAGACCAGGCCGAAGAACGACCAGCTCTCCACGTCCCGGAACTGCCAGAACCCCCACCAGAACTGAACCATCAGCATCACCATGAAGACGGACCAGAAGGTGTGCAGCCAGTAGAAGCGCACCCGCGCTCGAACCCGCAGCAGGTGGCCCCACGAGCTCGCCATCTCGGAGATGCCCAGCGCGATGACGATCGAGATCAGCACGGACAGGTATTCGAATCGAGACACCCTTCCCTCTCTCTCGCCTCTCTCTTCTCGCTTCTCGGGGTCGCTTCATTCGTCCCGGGTGTGCACGCCCCGGGCGAACCACTTCACCGTGGACTCCAGGAACTCGACGCCGACGAGCACACCGACGGTGACGAGCGCCAGGGCGACGGCGCCTTCGTATCGACCGAGGCCGATCGCCGCGCCGATGGCGGCCAGCACCCAGATCACGGCGGCCGTGGTCACCCCGGTCACGACGCCCTGGTGCGCGAACATGACGCCGGCCCCCAGAAAGCCGACACCGGTCACGAGCTGGGAGAGCACCCGCGCCGGGTCGGCTCCGGGACCGGAGACCGCGGCACCGAGATGGATGTACACCGACGTGCCGAGGCAGACGAGGATGCTCGTCCGAACGCCCGCGGGCTTGCCCCGCACCTGTCGCTCGAGACCGACGATGGCGCCGCAGAGAACGGCAACGCCCAGCGTGGTCCAGAAGGCACGACCCAACGGATCGAAGTAGTCCAAGGATCCATCCGGCGCCCGGAGGGCGCCGCCCGACGCGTGGAGAGCGAGCCGTCGCCGGCAACCTGCCCGCGGCACGCTCCCGGATGCCGGCAGGCTACCACAGAGGCCGGGCGGGACAGAGACCGGTTCGGTCGCTCCCGACGAGGCGGCCGGCGATCGCGGTCACTCCTCCGCCACACAGAAGCGATCGACCAGCCGGGTCCGGAACACCTCCAGGCATTCCGCGCTCGCGCCGAGCGCGACCAGCTCGTGCTCGACGTCGCGGAGGACGCCGCTGATGCGACGCATCCGGAACGCCTCTCCTTCCTCGCTCTCGTTGGTATCGAAGAGGAGCACGTTGCCGTCCGGATCGTGGGTCGTCCAGCACCACCCGCCGTGGTCAGCACCGTCTCCCGGGTTCGCCGGGTACGCCTCCGGGGTGCCCGCAAGCACCGGAAACCGCGCCTTCAGCTCCTCGTGGACGGCACGCACGTCCGCGCCCCGGAAGTTCAGCAGGTTGGTTCCGATTCCCTTGAAGAGCCCGAGCCGGAAGGCGCCGGATCGAAGCACGACCCGCTTCCCCTCGAACGAGACGTTCGGAAGCGCCTCCATCCCGAGCGCCTCGTAGAAGCGGGTTGCCGCGTCCAGGTCGCGGACGTTCAAGCAGAGAGATGGCCAGCCGGAGTACATCGAATCGACCTCCATGACGGGCGAACCCGCGCGGCCCATGGCGCCGACCGAGGTCCTGCGGACGGAGACGGTCAGCGACCCGTCTGCCCGCGCAGGCGCGGAAGCCAGCGGGGAACCCGCGAGCGGTACGTTTCGTACGCGGAGCCGAACTCGTCGGCGAGGTGAGGCTCCTCGTACGCGGTGACGAACAGATGGAAGCACATCGCCACTGCCACGGCATAGACGAGCAGGCCCATCGATCGGAACAGAGCCGCCTGTCCCAGGACCACCGTGAAGACCCCGACGTACATGGGATTTCGTGTGTAGCGATAGAGCCCCCGCACGACGAGCCTTCTGGGCGCGTCGATGGGTGCTGGCGTTCCCCGCCCGAACGTGGCGAAGTCCCACACGCACCACGCGTAGATCGCGCCTCCCAGGGCCAGAAGCGCGATTCCCGCCGCCAGCGCCGCCCCGGAGGCGAGCGGCCGGTCCCGGGCGATCCACCACGGCAGGTACCCGGCGACGGTTCCCGGCACGAGCAGCGTGAAGACCAGGTTCTTGAGAAGCAGGGCCATGGCCCGGACTCCCGGAGCGCTACACGGGCGGGCGTCGTGTCCGATCCGCGCCCCGCAGCTCCGCGGAGAGTATCACGACGCTCCGCCCGCGAGGGCTGGAGTCGACGCTTCGGTGATAGAATGAGAGGACGTCGGAGGGACGCCATGGTGCTCGACCATCTGATCCTGCAGGTCAACGACCTCGACCAGAGCCTCCGCTTCTACACGGAGATCCTCGGGCTCCGCCACGAGGGTGACCGGGAGCCCTTCGCGGTGGTGCGCGTCAGCGACGATCTCACCCTGCAGCTCGCACCGTGGGGCACCACCGGAGGTCGCCACCTGGCCTTCGCCATGTCGCGGGCGGAGTTCGAGGACGTGTTCCGGCGGATCCGCGAAGCCGGCGTCGCCTTCGGCGACTCCTTCCACTCCGCCGGCAACATGAAGGGCCCGGGCCAGGAGTCGGGCGCGCGGGGACCGGGCGCGGCGCTCTATCTCTTCGACCCCAACGAGCACCTGATCGAGATCCGGCACTACGAGTAGATCGGCCCGCTGCGCCATGTTCCCGAGGCCGCCCACGTCGGCGTCAGCGCGGCCCGGTGGCCCGCTGGAACGCCGGACGCCGGGCCAGCCGGCCGAAGTACGCTTCCAGATTCGGGAAGCCTTCCAGAACACCGAGCAGCTTCGCGGTGCCGACCGTGTACCCCATCGCGATGTCCGCGACGGTGAACTCGTCGCCCAGGAGGTAGTCGGACGCGGCGAGGACGCCCTCGGGCACCCCGAGAACGCGCGCCGCGAGCGCGCGGTTCTCCGCTGCCGATGCGGCGATGCGGTCCGCTTCCGCGAGGGCCAGGCTGTGGCGCGCGATGTAGCCGAGAGGGGGAAAGGCCGTGGCTTCCGCGTAGTGGAGCCACTGCAGCAGAAGCCCCCACGCGGGGGACCCGCGCTCCGGGGCCAGTCGACCGTCGCCATAGCGGTCGAGGACGTACTCCATGATCGCGATGGACTCGAACATCACCAGGGTGTCGTCTTCCAGGGTGGGGATCTTGCCGGTCGGCGTCGCCTGCGAGAAGGGCGTGGTCGTTCCGATGGGCGGCAGCACTTCGAGCTCGTACGGAAGCGCGAGCTCCTCGAGGAGCCAGAGGACGCGAACCGAGCGACTGAAGGGAGCGTGATAGAGCCGAATCATCGGTACATCCCTCGGCTCGTGACGTAGAGGCGTGTCACCTGGCACCTCCTTCCGGGAGGGTGCGCGCTGGGCTCCGCGGATCGACACACGGCGGACGTCCACGGGAGCCGAGGGTAGCCCAGCGCCTCGTGCGAGCCGTCAACCCGCCTGCCTTCGGCGGTTCACCAGCCAGACCACCCCGGGCACGAGGACCAGGGCGAGCGCCACCAGCAACGCGTAGCGCCTTGCGTCCACCAGGAACATCTCCAGCACGCTGCCCAGCGAGTAGCCCAGGATGGAGAAGACGAGCGACCAGAGGAGGCCACCGAACACGTTGAGGAAGAGGAAGCGGATGGGTCCGAAGCCGGCCATTCCCACCACGAAGGGGGTCACGATTCGCAGGCCGTAGATGAAGCGGAATCCGACGACCAGGGGTGAACCCCATCGGTCGAGGAGCGCCTGGGCGTGCTCGATCTTGGGCTGCCACGTCGGACGCTTCTCCAGGAACGCGCGCCCCCGCGACCGGCCGAGGTAGAAGAAGAGCTGGTCCGAGCTGAAGGTCGCCGAGAAGGCAACCAGCATCACGATCGGAAGCGAGAAGTAGCCCTGGCGCGCAAGAAAGCTCGCCGCGAGCAGTGGCGTCTCGCCTTCCAGGAACGTTCCCAGAAAGAGGAGGGGATAGCCGTAGACTTCGAGCAGGTGCTCCACGGATCGTCCTCGAGCGTTGGGCCCTCAGCGCCGGTCGGCCGCGAGGCGCACGGCGGAAGCCAGCGAGACGAAGAGCAGGGCCGGCAGCCCGACCCAGACCGCCTCGTTCGCGAGGATCGAGGCGCCTGCGCCGGAAAAGAAGGCTCGCGCCGACAGCGGCGAGGTCAGGATCGGTCGCCAGGGCGCGAAGTAGCGGGTGTCGTCGAACGGGATGAAGAGGCCGATCCCGAGCCCCGCGTCGGTCAGCGTGTCCAGCAGACCGTGGGATGCGCAGGCCACGAAGGTGAGCACGGCCAGCACCGCCCAGCGCGAACGATAGGCGGCGGATCGCCGCCACAGGGGCGCGCTGAACGCGGCCACGACGAGAGCGAAGAAGAGCGAGTGGGTGAGACCGCGGTGGCCCAGGGGGCTCTCATAGGGGATGCCGAGGCCGAAGGCCAGGACGTCGAGGTCCGGCGCGGCCGCGATCGCGGCCAGCACCAGCGCGGCACGGACCTTCGAGCCACCCGAGGGCAGACCTGCCGCGAGCGACGATCCCACGAAGGCATGAGCGAATGCGCTGGGCAACCGCTCGACTGTACCACGCGCCGAACGCGCCGCGGAGGCACCGTGGGCTGGAATCCGCGTGGCCTCGCCTGTAGGCTGGCGCCATGCTCGAGGAGTTCGGTCCGTCCCTGTACGCGGCGGACGGTCCCACCGTCCCCTTCCTGGGATTCCCGTATCCGACCCGCATGGCGGTCGCCCGGCTCGGCGACGGCAGTGCCTGGGTCTGGTCCCCCATCGCGCTCACCCCAGAGCTCGAACGTGGGCTCGCTTCCGTCGGACCCGTCCGCCACATCGTCTCGCCAAACAAGATCCACCACCTCTTCCTCCAGGAGTGGGCCGAGCGTTGGCCCGAGGCGCGCCTGTATGCGCCGCCCGGCCTCGCCCGGCGGCGGCCCGACCTGCGCTTCGCCGCCAATCTCGGCGACGAGGCCGATCCGGCCTGGGCGGGGGACATCGACCAGGCGATCTTTCGCGGCTCCCTCGCGATGGAAGAGGTCGTGTTCTTCCATCGCCCGTCGCGGACGGCCATCGTGGGCGACCTGGTGCAGCGTTTCGATCCGGCGTCGCTCGAGGGCTGGAGGCGACTGGTGATGCGCCTCGACGGAATGGTCGGAGAGCACGGCAGCACGCCGCGCGAGTGGCGAGCCAGCTTCCTGCGGCGGCGACCCGCCCGGGCCACCCGCGCGCGCGTGCTGGCCTGGCAGCCGGAACGGCTTCTCATCGCCCATGGCACCTGCGCGCAGGAGGGCGCGACCGCCATCCTCACCCGCGCCCTTTCCTGGATGTAGGCGCCACGCCGGGAGCTGGCGCGAGTCGCGGTCGTTCGTCGTGACCGTCGCTCTGCGCCCGCCGCCAGTAGCCCCACGGAAAGTGTGTGTACTCGAGCTTCATCCCGTCCGGATCGGCGAAGAAGACCGCGTAGTAGTCGGGGCCATACTCGGGATACACGGCCGGCGCATCGAGCACGTTCACACCGCGCGCGACGAGAAACGTGTGCAGCTCGTCGACCTCGGCGCGGGAAGCCGCGCGCAGCGCCAGGTGATGAAGGCCCGGCTGGTAGCGATCGACCGGGGTCGCCTGCGGAACACTCGTCGCTTCGCGCAGACCGATTGCCAGGTGACCGTTCGACCACGCCCGGTAGGACGGATGGTCGACGCGACGAAAGCCGAGCGCGGAGAGCACCCCGTCGTAGAAGGTGGTGGACGCAGCGAGGTCGGAGACCGACAGGTCGACGTGTTCGATTCCCAGTACCTGCATCGATGGCTCCTCCCATGGGATCGACGCGGGCCGCCGTGGTTCCGGCCGTTCCGCAGGCGACGGGGTTCAGGCGCCGTGAGCGACCGCCCAGGCGAGGGCGTCTTCCAGCCGGTCGTTGCCCCAGAAGAGCTCTCCGTCCACCAGGAGAGAGGGCGCTCCGAAGATGCCGAGCGCCACCGCCTCCTCGGTCTGCGCCCGGAGCCGAGCCTTCGAGGCCGGGGACTCCGCCTCGGCGATCAGCGCTCCCGGCTCCTCGCCCGAGCCGGCCAGGCAGCGCGCAACGGTGTCGTGGGTCGAGATGTCGAGATCCTGCTCGAAGTTGGCGCGATACACCGCCCGAACGAAGTCGGGGAGCCAGGGCGCCTGCGCGAACCGGCACGCGACGCGCGCGGCCAACAGCCCGTTGCGCGGGAACGCCGACGGACGTCGCCAGGCGATTTCCTGCGCGGAGCAGATCCGCTCGAGGTCACGCCACATGTAGCGTCCCTTGGCGGCCTGGAGATTGAACGGTGAATCGTCCCAACCCTGCTCGCGAAAGATCGGCCCGAGCAGGAAGGCGCGCCAGGACAGGGTGACGCCTCGCTCGGCGGCGAGCGCCCCGATGCGCATCGCCGCAGGATAGGAATAGGTGCTTCCGAACTCGAACCAGAACTCCACGGGCGCCGGCGTCATCCGCTCCAGCCCTCGAGCTCGATCTCGAAGGGTCGCGGGTAGCGTTCGGCCACCGTTCTCATCGTGCTCTCCTCCGCCGCATCCACCGCCCTCTCGCACCGGGCGGGGATGCTACCGAACCCGGACGGCCGCGAGCGCCGGGGCAGCGCGAAGCAGCCGGGCCTAGGGGGGTGACGACAGCGCGAGACCGGCGGCGAAGAGCGCGATCAGCAGGGCGAGCGGGCTGTACACCAGCGAGTCCCTCCGAGCGAACAGCGTGCCCCGAACGCGCTTGAAGAAGCCGACGTATCGGAGATCGCCGATCGCGCGGGCCGCGAAGACCGTCGCGATGACCCAGGTCCCGACCCGGGCGACCCAGTCCGGCATTCCCGTCTCGAGCATTCCGGTCCGCATCGCACAGCAGAGCGCGGCCGCGACGAGCGCGGCCGCGACCGCAGCGCAGGACAGAGGCCCGGCTTCGAAGAGCGGGCGACCGTCCTCCGTCGGGACCGAGCCGTCCGACGCGAGCCGACCGCCGACACCCCAGTACAAGTGCAGCAACGCGAGGCCGGTGAAGATCGCGACGAGCACAGCGGCCAGCAGGACCTGCATCGATCCGGCTCCCCTGCCGGCGCCGCGGAGACCCGCCGACCGGCCGCGGTAGCCTAGCGGTGCTCCCTACGAGAAGCGCGACCCCATCCACCCTGCGCAGGGGAGGATCAAGATCGATGATCCGCCCGAACTCCGTGACTCGGCGGGGGCGATCTGCCGGGATATGATCGCCATTCGCAATGAGAGGAGAGAGCCCTTGCCCGGCCGCGGCTTCGAACGCTGGCTCTACCGGGGACGCCGCCCCAACGCGTTGGCGCGCGCCGTCAATCGCTGCTGGGCAATCGTGCACGCCTTCGGTCTCGCGCCGAACTACCTGGTCACCCTCGAGGTCACCGGACGTCGCTCGGGTCGCACGCGCTCCTTTCCGCTGGTGATGGCCGTCGTCGACGGACAGCGCTATCTCGTCTCGATGCTCGGCACCGACGTGGCCTGGGTCCGGAATCTGCGTGCTGCGGATGGCCGGGCGGTCCTGCGACACGGTCGCCGCGAGCGGGTGCGGCTCGAGCAGATTCCCGTCGAGCAGCGCGCCGTGGTGTTGAAGACGTACCTCGCGCGCGCCCCGGGCGCGCGCGCTCACGTGCCAGTGGACAAGGACGCTCCGCTCGCGGAGCTCGAGGCGATCGTTCCGACCCTTCCGGTCTTCCGCGTCGTCCCCGCCGACTGACCCGCTGGCCCGCGGGCGAGCGGGCGAGCGGCGAGCGGGCGCGAAAAGGAATCCCATCGCTTGGCCCTCCGGATCATCGAAGCACACGTCCCGCCCGACCTCTGCGACGAAGCGGAGGAGATCCTGCGCGACTTCTGCCACGAGATCTGGACGCAGGAGGGCGGTCGCTTCGGCACGGTCGTCTGCGCGGTCCTCGGTGCGGAGCGCACGGGTGGAGCGATGGACCGTCTCCACGAGAGGCTGGCGGACCGCGGAGGTATTCTCGTGCTGGTTCAGCCCCTGGACGGCATGATGCCTCGGCCGCTCGCGAGCGCGCTGAGCGAGGCCCGGGCCGGAGCCCTCTCCGCCGCCGCGGTGAGTCGGGAGGAGATCTACGCGAGCATCGCGGATACGGCGAAGCTCGACCGGGCGTACGTCGCGCTCATCGTGCTGGCGACCGTGGTGGCTGGAATCGGTCTGGCACGGGACAACACGGCGGCAGTGATCGGCGCCATGGTGGTCGCCCCCCTGCTCGGTCCCAACATGGCGCTCGCCCTCGGGATGGTGCTGGGTGACCAACCCCTGATCCGGCGCGCATTGAAGACGAATGCGGCTGGACTCGCGATCGGCTTCGCCTCCGCGACCCTGCTGGGCCTGGCGCTGGACGCGGACGTCTCCACGCCCGAGCTCGCCTCACGCACCGACGTGGAGGTCTGGGACCTGCTGCTGGCACTGGCGGCCGGCTGCGCCGGCGCTCTCGCCTACACCACCGGCGTCCCCACCTACCTCACGGGCGTGATGGTTGCGGTCGCCCTTCTGCCTCCCGCGGTGGCGGGCGGCATCCTGTTGGCCCAGGGACAGCTGACGGGCGCCGTCTCCGCGCTGCTGCTCGCCGCCAGCAACGTCACGGCGCTCACCCTGGCGGCCATGCTCACGTTCCTGTGGCGCGGCATGCGACCGCGCAACTGGTGGCAGGAAGACCGCGCCCGCCGCTCGGCCCGGCTGGGGATCACGATCTTCGTGCTGCTCTTCGCGGTGCTCGCGGCGCTGATCGTCGCCTCCCAGCGATACTTCGCGGGCTGAGCTCCCACGAAGCCTCCGCGGCCTCGAGGGTGAGACCGTCAGCGGTCCACGGGGTCGCCCTGGGGCGGGCGACCCGCGGCCGGAGGAGCGTCTCCCGAAACGGCTTCCAGCCGGACCGCCAGCGTGTCCGCTCCGTCGGGCGCGATGAAGCGGACCCAGCGGTCGGCGACGCCGTACTTCTCGCGAAGCAGCCGATCGACCCGGGGATGCGGACCGGGAGCCGCGTGGGCCCGGTACCGGTGGACCTCACCGCCCCGCTTCAGCTCGACCACCGGATCTCCCTCGAACCGCTCCCGCCACGCCGCGCCGCCGCTGTGCAGCCAGGTCGCCGCGCCGTCGTCGACGACCCAGAGCCTCGTCTCCTGCCAGGCGCCGTCCGGCCGCTGGGTTCTCAGCGTGACCACCTCGCGCCCGATCTCGATGAGGGCCAGGTGTGCGACCACGACGACGACCACGAACACCCCGAGGATCGCGAGCCCGATCAGCACCGTCTTCATTGGAGCTTCCTCGCCCACTGTCTCCGATCGAGGCGGCGCCAGCGGGGGGGCCGCGGCGCCGAGGTCGGCTCTTCCTACGGCTGCTACGGCCAGCCGGCTCGCCGTGCGGGTGCGGCAACTGCCAGCACCTGGCCGGTTCGGGCCCCATCGCTCATGTTCTCCGGACCCTGCCAGTCGTTCGCCATCACGAAGAGCGTAGTCTGGTCGGCGCCTCCGAGCATGCAGGCGAAGCAGCCCCGATCCACCGCGACGGTCTGCAGCACTTCGCCGCCTTCTCGCACGCGCACGCAGCGCTTGTTGGGGACGTCGGCGTACCAGGCGGCGCCTTCCGCGTCGAGACAGATGCCGTCGGGAAAGCCGCCCTCGAGATCTGCCCACACCCGACGATTGGACAGGCTGCCGTCGCCCGCGATGTCGAAGGCGGTGAGCCGGTTGCCGTAGGACTCCGCAAGGATCAGGGTGCCGTTGTCCGGCGTCACCGCCATGCCATTGGGGAACGCCACGCCGTCCGCGACCTGGCGCGCCGCGCCATCCGGGGTGACGAGCGCGATCGTCCCCGGCGCGAACTCGCCACCCGGGAACTCGAAGCCGGTGTTGTTGAGGTAGGCGTTGCCCCGACCGTCCACGACGATCTCGTTCCAGGGATGGCGGGAGAGACCTCTCAGGTCGCTGTGCGTGACGAGCGACCCGTCTTTCTCCCGGCGCAGGAGCAGCCCCTCACGGCCCGAGACGACGAGCAGCCGCCCGTCGGCCAGCCAGTCGAGCGAGAACGGAAACGACGGCATGCGGGCGATCACCTCGCATCCGCCCGCGAGATCGACGGCGACGACCTCGCCCGCCGCCCAGTCGGAGAACCAGAGACGGTCGTCGTGCCAGCGGGGCGATTCTCCGAGCTGCAGGCCGGTCACGAGGACGTCCACCCGACCGACCCTCCCGAGTGTCCCGAGACCGCACGGGAGCCTGGCGCCGGGCCGACTGCAGGGGTCGCCGGGACGGGCTGACGGCCGGCGCACCGCCGTCAGCCCGTTCTCGCGCGACCTCGAACCGCTATTGCGGCCCGGGCTGCACGTTGCGCAGCGGCTTCCCGTCCAGCGCCTCGGCCTCCGCCTTCTCGAGGCTCTTGATGTCCTCGGCCGACAGCTTCGGGCGGTCCACCTTGACGGTCAGCTTCTCGAGCTTGGCCGTCAGCGGGAACGGCGGCTTGTAGTCCGCGTCGTTCACACCGGTGAGCGTGTCGGAGCCGATGTCGAAGCTCTCGTCCCACTGCAGGATCATGGGCATCGTGCGCTTCACCTCGATGGTCTGCACCGACTTGCCATCCACTTTGAGGGTGCCGGTGCCGGAACGGCCGAGACCGCTCAGGTTGTTGAAGGCGAGGGTGCCCACGCCGAGGCCGTCGTACTTGAAGTCGAACGCCACCGTGTGCTTGCCCGGCTTGAGGGCGTCCGGAGCTTCCCACTTGATGCGCTTCAGGTCGACCAGGTTCCACAGGAAGACCGGCTTGCCCGCGAGCAGGTAGAAGCCGTACCCGCCGAAGCGCCCTCCCGACGTCAGGATCATCCCCTCGGCGCCGCCCTTGGGCACCTCGATGTCGGCGGTGATCGTGTACGAGGCGTTCAGCAGGAACGGTGAGTCGCCCTGGGGCAGACCGACCATGGGCCGCGTGTAGACGAACTCCGTGCGCCCCGCGGTGATGTTCGGGCGCGGCGCGACGATTCGGGCCGCCACCGTCGCGTCGAGCGGGAAGACCTGGTACTTCTTCGCTTCCGCGACGAACATCTTCCGCATCTCGGCCACCTTCTTCGGGTTCTCCGCGGCGATGTCGTTGGCCTGGCTGAAGTCCTTGGTCAGGTCGTAGAGCTGGAACACCTGGTTGTTCAACGGATCGGGGTTCGCCACGCCGAAGGCCTGCCAGGGCGCCCGGTTCACCTTGGTGCTCAGCAGCCAGCCGTCGTGATAGAGCGCCCACTGGCCCATCATCTCGAAGTACTGCGTGTGGTGCCGGGACGGAGCCTTGGCGTTCTTCGCGTCGAACGTGTAGACGAAGCTCGTGCCCTCGATCGGCGCCTGCTTGATGCCGTCGACGGTCTCGGGCGCGCGGATGCCGGCGGCCTCGAGGATGGTGGGCACGACGTCGATGACGTGGACGAACTGCTGGCGCAGGGCCCCCTTGTCCTTGATGCGGGCCGGCCAGGACACCACCATGTTCTGGTTGATGCCCGCCGAGCCTGGACGCGTTCTGCTTGAACCAGTCGAACGGGGTGTCGAAGGCCCACGACCATCCCGCGGACATGTGGTTGTAGGTCTTCTCGGTGCCCCAGACGTCGTAGAACTTCATCTGCTCTTCGACGGGGATCTCGCTCAGGCCGTTGAAGAACGCCACTTCGTTGGGCGTGCCCAGGGGCCCGCCTTCGGCGCTGGTGCCGTTGTCGCCGTTGATGTAGATGATCAGCGTGTTGTCGAGCTTGCCCAGGTCTTCGAAGGCCTGGATCACGCGGCCGATCTCGTGGTCGTTGTAGGCCGCGTAGGCGGCGAAGACCTCTACCTGGCGGATGAAGAGCTTCTTGGCCTCGGCGCTGAGCTGGTCCCACGGCTTCAGGAGATCATTCGGCCAGGGCGTCAGCTTCGAATCCTTGTCGATCACGCCGAGCTTCTTCTGGTTCTCGAAGATGCGCTCGCGCAACTTGTTGTAGCCGTCGTCGAAGAGGTGCATCGCGTGGATCTTGTCCACCCACTCCTTGGTCGGGTGGTGCGGCGCGTGCGTGGCGCCGGGCGCGTACTTGATGAAGATGGGCTTGGACGGGTCCGTCTGGTGGATCCGCGTCATGTAGTCGATGGCGTCGTCGGCCATCGCGGTGACGAGGTTCCAGGTGCCTTCCGGCTTCCCCTTGAACGGATAGATCTGCGTCGTGTTGCGGAAGAGGTTCGGCTCCCACTGGTTGGCGTCGCCGCCGACGAAGCCGTAGAAGTACTCGAAGCCCATGCCGGTCGGCCACTGGTCGAAAGGCCCGACCTGGCTGGCCGCGAAGGCCGGCGTGTTGTGGTCCTTGCCGAACCATGCGGTGGAGTACCCGTTGTCGAGCAGGATGCGCCCGATCGTCGCCTTGTCCTCCGCGATGATGCTGTTGTAGCCGGGGAAGCCCGTCGACTGCTCCGAGATGACGCCGAAGCCGGCCGAGTGGTGATTGCGCCCCGTGATCAGTGCCGCTCGCGTGGGAGAGCACAGCGCCGTGGAGAAGACGCGGTTGTAGCGCAGACCCTCGTTCGCAATGCGGTCCATGGTCGGCGTCGGGATCACGCCGCCGAAGGTGCTCGGCACCCCGAAGCCGGCGTCGTCGGTGATGATCAGCAGGACGTTGGGGGCGCCCTTCGGCGGCACGACGCGAGGCGGCCACCAGGCCTTCGACTTCAGGGCGTCGTCCTTGATGACTCCCCCGAACTCCGGGTCCGGCGGCGGGAGCTGCTTGCCGCTGATGGATGTCGTCGCGCTGGGCGAGCCCAACGTGCCATTGACCTGCTGCGCGGAGGCCGTACCGGCGACCGTCAGCCCCGCGGCCAGCGCGACGGCGGCCGCGATGTTCGCGCTACCGAGTACCTTTGCGCTCCTCGCGAGGACGGCAATCGCAGAGGCGCGGGCCAGAAGCAAAGGCTGCATGATCTTGGTCATTACTTTCCCCTTGGCGGTGAGTTTCCCGACTGGCCGTTTCCGGTAGCGTCGAGCGAGACCGGTATTCTGGATGCCAGCGGAACCCAGCGCAACAACCAGCGTCGGCGTCCACGCATCGCTCGCGTTTCCGAAACGCGCCGGCGGCGTTCAAGGCTGCCATTCGACGGCGCACGGCCGTGGGGTCTCGTTCGAATGCGGCTTCGGGGATCCGCGGAGTCACAGAAGCCGTAGGCCCCGCCAAGGGCGCGGCAGAGCCCATCGGTCATGCACCGGAAATCGGCGTCATCGACAGGACCAAGGAGCCCCAGCGGCACCCGACCTGGAGCGCCGCGGTGCCTGCAGCGAAGGCTTCCAGCGGATCGGGCGCTCGGCTGCGTGTCACGGGCCGCACACCCGGGCCGAGATCCCCACGCAGGGCGCCCGAAGCCTGCCGGGCTTCGATGGGAACGCGCTGCACCACGTCAGCCGCGGTCGTGGTCGAGCGGTGGCTATCGGCCGGGAGGCGCTGATGGTCCCTCGGAGATCCGGAGGTAGTACCCATCCGGGTCTGTGACCCGGAAGTCGCGGTCGCCCCAGGGCTGCACGACGATCGCACCTGGCGCGTAGCCCGCCTGATCGAGTGACGCGCGAGCCCGCTCGAGATCGGAGGCGTAGAGGACGATTTCGGTCCCGATCGGCGGCGAGCGAAGCAAGCCGAGCCAATGAGCCGGTAGCCACCAGGGCAGGGGCGAGAGCGAGATCACGGCCGGGCCGTTCTCGAGAGTGGTATACCCATCGGCCTTCGCATGCAGCACGACGAAGCCGAGCACCGAATAGAACGCGATCGAGTCGGCGGGATCGCTCACGAAGAGCTCGAACTTCGACGCGCGAACCTGCAGAGAGCTCGCATCCGCCGCGCCGAGCACGACGGATGCCAGCATGATGGAGAGCAACGCCAATCCTATCGACCGGGCTGCGTCGTCTCGCGAACGACTGCGCTTCGAAGGAAGTGCATGCGGTCCTGCCCCGACGATCTTCGATCGGCGTCGGGCGGAGAGCTCATAGGATCTTTCGGAAGAGCAGCTCCACGAAGTTTCCCCCGGCGATCCCGACGATCGACCAGACAGCCAGCAGATACAGGCCTCCATTGGGACTCCAGGGCCAGCCGACCACGTTCGCAAGACAGGAGGCGGTGGCGACGAGCCAGAGCACGAATCCGTAGTTCAGGGCGCGTCCTTCGCCGCTTTCGAGCGAACGAACCTGGCGCACCAGATGTGTGATCACCACGACCTCGGTCAACCCGATCGTAGCGCTCGAGAGACGCCATAGCGGCGCCCCTGAGAGCCACAAGCCGTTCAGGACCAGAGGAACCACCGCGAAGAAGACGGGGCCGATGCTGCAGATCACGATCAATCGTGATCACGAACGAGTCCCCGGGCGGGAACCGACCATCTCTTGCGGCGAGGACCAGGAATATCCCGATGAATCCCGTGAATGCCACCGACACTTCGGCGGTGGTTTGCAGGAGCGAGGACTCGTTCACGTTTCGCCGCCCACAGATCGACGTTCCAGCGGCCAGCAGCAGTGCTGACCGGAGCCGATCCTGCCGAGACGAGTATGCCGCCGGGCGGCAACCCAGGTCAATCGAGCCCGGTGGGCCGTCACTGTCGATCGAATCCCGGGATCCCGATGGCCGTCAGGCGGCCGACGCCTTCTGGCGGGCGATCTCCTGCCATTCGCGCAGGAACAGGCCGGGATCTGCTTCCTGCACATTCGCGATCATGCCATCGACGTGCTCGACGAAGGAGGGTGAGAACACCGATCGGCTCTGCTGCCACCAGACGCGAAATCCCCGGAACGCAAGGAACTGCGTAGAGATGGATCGCTGGTATGCCGCGTAGGTTTCGAGATCGAGCACTCCCTGACGCATCTGGTAGTACTGATTCTCGAATCCCAGGAACATCGCTCTGCAGATGAAGAAGAACTGCGTGTAGTGCAGCGGCCTGATGTCCGGGCTCGCGCTCATTCCAGCCACGTACGCTTGCGCGGTGCCCGGCTCGGCGATCCGGAGGAACATCGAGGTCCAGAGATCCGTATTCTGGTGAAGGGTAGAGCCCCTGACGGTCCGAGTGTTCTGGCGGATCTGAACGGCCAGGTAGACGAGAGACGCAACGACAGCGATCCCACCGAGCAGCTCTCCGATGTCTGCGAGTTGCGAGAGCGTCATTGGCTCGCCGGTCTCCCACCGCCCAACGCTTGGGGTCCAGAGCCGCACCCGAACGCGGACCACCCCCGCTGGGGCGCGACACTCACCGCCGGAAATGTACCACGAATCGATTGAAGCGATCCGTTGGGTGTCCGCTTCAACCGCTTCTTTCGGCTGCGTCTCTCCGCTTCTCCACGAGGCTACGCGACCTGGACTTCGACGATGTCCCCGTCTGCGAGAGAGAACGCGTCTCTCAGTCTCACCTGTGCTGCGATCTCGATGATGTTGAGCGGATGCGCACCCGTTCCCGCTTCATTCTGATCGGTCCGGAGGATGAAGGCCTGCATCCCGAGAATCTCGCAGGGCACGATGCTTACCGAGACCCGACCACCGTACTCGCGTGCCTCGAGACGAATGGGATTCGGGGGTACGCGCCAGGGCGCATCGAGCGCGAGATTGAGTGTGCCCGGGTACAGCGAGACGCCCGTCTTGCGCTCGTAGTGATCCGCGAGCTTCTCCATCCAGTAGGAGAAGTCGCCGCGGCCGGAGACGACTGTGCCACGCAGTCGGTTCACACGATGATGCCCCCGTCAGAGTCGTCGCCCAGCGGATCGGGATTCAGCCGTGACGGCGCAGAGCGTCAACGTCATCTGTCAGAACCCTTGCGGCTCACGACGCTCAGAAGTCCACGAAGTAGCGGAAGTCCCTGTCGTCGTCTGTGGTAGCGGTGCGCAGTACGACCCAGTGGTGGGGGTCGTGTTCGGGCGCGATCTCCTCCACGGACCAGTTCAGGTTCGTCAGGAAGAAGGAGACCGCACGATGAATGCCTGCGAGGTCGTAGTCGTCGAGGATCACGACTCCGCCTTTGGGCAGCAGGCGGCCCAGATAGAACAGATCGAGGAAAACGGAGTCGAAGCGATGATTCCCGTCGACGAAGGCCAGGTCGAAGTGTCGGCCCTCTTTGACGAAGCTCGGGAGCGCGAGCTGAGACATCTCGCCGTGATACTCCAGAAAGGAACCCACACCCGCTTCCTCGAGCACCTGCAGGCCACAGTTGGCGAATCGTCCCGCCTGGAACGGATCCAGGGCCACATGTTTCGGGTCGCGATGGCCGGATCGGAGCAAGCCGTCGCATATGTGGAGCGTGGAGAACCCGTAGGCCAACCCGATCTCGATCGTCCTGGCGGCGTTCTCCCGAAGGACCCACCGGCTGAGGGCTTCCCCCTCGCCAGGGCTGATCGAGACGGTGCGGACATCGTGCTTCGACCCGTCCTTATCTGCGACGATCGAGCCATCTTCGATCAAGCGACCGATGACTGATCGTACTCGCTCCGACGCATTGGTGACTCGACTCTCGGGTGTCAGCCGGATTCTCCCGCCTCGGGTCGGTGGAGCGCTCGGCTCCCGTCGCCGCCTGCCGCGGCGTTCAGCGGCCAGCGACGGTGCTGACCGGAGCCGACCCGCCGCCACAGTATGCGGCCAGATGCCAACCGGGGTCAATCGAACCGAGCTCCCATTGGCTGTCGGCCGCTTCCGGGTCAGTACCGGGCGATGCCCGTCGGCGACGTCGCGAGGGGCAGCGCGTGCAACGCTATCCGGCGATTGCGCCAGCCACCCAGGGCCAGACCTGGTCGCGGACCGATGTCTCGCCATACCGGACTGTATCGACCTCGAGCAGCGGGAGCCGCGAGCGCCGGACCAGGCCATCGCACACGCGGCGATAGGAGGTGTAGAGGGAAACCAGGGCCGCTGAACCCCGCAGACCTCGACCTACCGAGAAGGGCGTCGTCGCGGAGTACGTTGCGATCCGCGAGACGATCTCTTCGCCCTTTCGACGCACGATCTCGCCCTTCAGATACGCGGCCACGTCCGTCTGAGTGAGATAGATCAGGTGGGGACGAAGCGGAGCGAGGCATCCTTCGACACGAGGAAGGTATGCATTGATTTCGTGGTCTGGCCGCTCGTATTCGATCAGGAAGCGTACGGTGCTCTGGAACAGGCAACCTTCGAGTATGACGACGCCCGGCTTTCCGAGTGCCTGCGCCGTTTTCGCAAAGGCCTCCCAGCGTTTGACGCATCGATCCGCATAGCCCCGAGTCTTGGCGGTTCGCATGGTGCGGCGGTCGATGACAGGGTGGTCGCGCTGTAGCTCCGGGATCCAGGACGCGCTGACGCCCTCGTCCTCGATTCGCACGCTCAGCCACTCGGCCAGTGAGGTCTTCCCCGAGCCAGGAAGGCCCTCGATCAGGATGACTCGCGTCTGGCATTTCATGAGCCCGCGATCCTTCATTCCCCGTGGCCGGACGGACCGGGCACTCGGCTGCCGGCAAGGGCCGCGGCCCAGAGGAGAGCAGAGCGCTGCGGTTCGACGCTGGAGGGTAGCGGGACTCGATTGGAACGGAGCCCTGACGATCGGCTGTTGCGCCTTGTCGAGCGGCGACCTCAGCCAACCACCAACCGATATCCGAGATCGAGCTGAGACCGCTCGAGGAGGTGGCCTGGGTGGGTGGTCGCTCCTCAGCGCGGCCACTGCGATGTCTTGTCGTGTGGCTCGGTGGTCGGCCGTAGGCCCAATGCTGGACAAGTGCGCGCTACCGTTGGCCCCATGCGCAAGCAGTATCACCCGGTGCCCTCCGAAGAGGGTCTTCGCGTGTGGGATGTGGATCGTTTGGTGGAGTTGGCCTCCGACCTGCCCATCGAGCAGGTGCCGCTCTCGGAGATTCGGGACCTCGACGAGGTGAGGTGGTTCGGAGACGACCGCAACCCGCCGACATGCCGAGCCGTGCTCGAACACATGCGCCTCGTTCTTGATGCCGACCTGTCCTATCCGATCCTGCTGGGCCAGGATGGCCGGGTCATGGACGGAATGCATCGAATCCTGAAGGTGGCACTCGAAGGGAAGGAGTGGATCGAGGCGAAGCGATTCGCGGTCGACCCGGAGCCGGACCATATCGGAGTCGATCTCGCCGACCTGCCCTACTGATCGCGCCGCCCAAAGGATTGGCGTTCAGCGGTCGGCACCGGCGCCGATATCAGCCGGCGGGCGCGTCACAGGGTGTTGCCTGGTGGAAGAGCATCTGCCACCGAGCAGACCGAAGGATCCAGAGCGAGCTTCGCAGTGAGTGGCGCTCGGAGCTCGCGCCTGAGTCGCGAACCGCGATCCGAAAGGTGGTGTGCACGAGGTTCGGACCGATCTCGTTGGCCGCGAAGTCGGAGAGACGAAAGGTCAGACCCGATTCCGCGGGCACCGCCTCGAGTACGGCGGCCTTGTCCCATACGCGCCCAGAGCTCCCGAACTCGACGAATTCATCGGCCAGGAAGGCGGCGAGCCGACTCGCGTCGGCACGAACCTCAGGGTCGAGGCAAGCCAGCTCGAGGTCGCGAATCTCGTCGAAGCGAGCGGACGTAATGGATACAACCCCTGCCGTCCAACGGATCGGCGTTCAAACGCTCGTCAGGCGTCGCGAACCCAGGCTCGCAGGACCAAGAAGCCACCCGATGTCGCTTGGAGAGCGCTGTGGCGCGGCGGCTGGGACACCGAGTCAGACGGCCGCCTGCGCAAGCAATCGCTCTGCCCCCGATGTGAGCTCTGCCACGATCTCCGCCGCTGGTTTCACGTCCCGCACACCTGCGACGGACTGGGCGCTCGGCTGCGGCCGACAGAGCCTCCGAGGCGACCCAGGCGCCCAAGGTTGACGCGAGAAGGCTACCAAACCGCAATTGGACTGCGCTGTTGGACGTCTCCTGTAGCGCCTTGTTGGCCGGCAGACCCCCGGTTTCTGGGAGAAGAGCAAATGGAGATGGCGCTCACGGCCGTGTTCAAGAAGGTCCCGGAGGGCTACATCGGCTTCGTCGAGGAGCTTCCCGGTGCGAACACGCAGGGAGCCACGATCGAGGAGACCCGGGAGAATCTTCGCGAGGCAGTAGAACTCGTGCTCGAGGCGAACCGGGCGCTAGCCAGGGAGGAAGCCGGCGAGGGCGACGTCATTCGCGAGCTTTTGAAGATCGCCGCCGGGTGAAGCGGCGCGATCTGGTTCGGCATCTCGAGGAAAACGGTTGCGACCTCCTTCGCGAAGGCTCGCGCCACGTGAACGGACGAGCCCCTTCCAACGGGCGGGCCTCTCGGGCACCTGGCGGCGAATGCGGGACGTCCGAACCAAGATCAGCGTCCTTTCGTCGTCGTCTGCCTTGCGTGGGGCGCTTGGCGAAAGCGTTTGCGCGAGCCTCACCCGTTGCGTGAGCACCGCGCCCTCCGGCAGCACTCCGAACTCCAAGCGTGGCCCGGTCAGGTGCCGCCGCTCGTTAGGTGGCGGCGCGCTGGAGCTAGCGGGCCCGTCCGGGCGCCAAGAAAAACCCAACGGCT
The DNA here is from genome assembly GCA_963822965.1 of uncultured delta proteobacterium. GTDB lineage: Bacteria > Myxococcota_A > UBA9160 > UBA9160 > UBA4427 > JAJDAN01. The sequence goes on along the minus strand of CAWGJT010000008.1, from coordinate 11,001 downwards.
GCGAGCCCGACCATCACGAGAGCAAGGGGCCATGGCGGGGACGCTGGGGTGAGCCGCGCGAGGGTGAGGGATGTGAAGAGAGCGGAAAGAGCACATAGGAGAACCAGTGCGGGTAGGGCACGATGCGCCCAGAGCTCCCCTCTGCGGAACGGAATGGCGAGAAGCAAGATGATGGAAACGGAGCCGATGAGAAAACCGCCGCCCCCACCGCGTAGGGCTGCCAACATGACTCCTTGTTCGTTTGGGAGAAGGTCTGCCCATCCACGCCCCAAGGCGGCGGCGTGGTAGGGCATGAACTCCGAGGCGGTCAGGTAGCGAATCCCGAACGCCAGAAGCGTCATTGCGGGAGCGAGATAGCAGCCGAAGGCAACCCGCTCGCGATTCGTCACACCCGCCGCCACCTTGTATATCGCCCGGCACGGTATGCGCACGGGCGATGCTCGTGTTTCACCCGGGGAGATCGTTGCTGCCTGAGGCCCGAGCCTGTCCGTTAGATGGATCTCCCGCCCTCTTTGCCCATGCCGTGGAGTATCTGAGGCCCAGTGAGCCTGCATCTACAAGGTCGGTAGGCAACGGTACAGGGTCGGGGGACCCGGGTGTCAGACTACCATCGAGAAGGCCCATGACGAAGCACTTGCTGTGCGGCGTGGACGTGAGCGCCAAGGACTTCAGCGTCGCCATCGATCCGGGACGGGGCGCCTCTGGGAGAGGGTCTTCCGCAACGACCCGGCGGGGCATCGAGAGCTCGTCCGACGACTGACGCGCGGCAAGCGAAGGGCGCGGGTCTGCGTCGAAGCCACCGGGATCGATCACCTGGATCTGTGCCTCCTTCTGACGCAGACAGCCGACGTCGAGGTCAGGGTCGCCAACCCACGCACCACCAAGGACTTCGCCCGAGCCCAGCTCAGACGTCGAAGCCCGACCGCACCGATGCCCGTTCGTTGCTCGAGTTCGTGCGGCGGTCCCCTCGATTGAAATGCGCTGCGCCACGTCAGCTGCAGCGCCTTCTTGGGCGGCAACACGCGCGAAGCTTGCGCACTGCAACCCGCTTCAGATCGACTCCTCGATGATCGCGGCAACCGTCCGTTCGACCTCTTCGGCCGCCTTGCCGAGTTCGCCAGATTGAGAGACAAGCCCCAAGAGAGCGGTCGGCCGGATCATTCCGATCTTCGTCTGGCCGGAGTCTTCATACACGGATATACGACATGGCAGCGCCATGTTTACGCGCATGTCGTTTCGCAGGATCTCGAACGCTTGCTTTGGGTTGCAAACCTCGAGAACGCGGCACTCGTTCGGAAGATCAAACCCCTTCGCACGCAGAGTTGCCGTGAAATCGTACGTGTGGAGAACGCCGAAACCGTGCCGCTGGACCGACGCCTCGACAGCGGACGCAGCCTCCTCAACCGACTTGTCGGTGCTTCGTACGTAGATCACGGGAACCTCCGAAAGGTCTCGTTGCCGCCCAATGGATCGGCGTTCAGCGGCTTGCGGCGACCTAGCACGCAGCCAGTGAACACCTCGGATGCCGCGATTCTATCACGCTCCGCCAGGCCTCAAGCGTGAGCAAGTCCGCTGCAAATTCTTGTTATACGGCGATTGCTACTACGGTTCGCTGAGCTGCCGTTCGACCTGGCGTATCAGGTTGGACCACTCACGCCGGAATTCTTCGATCTCTGTGATCGAGTGGAATCGCTTCAGCTCTTCGCGGGCTTCGGCAACGAGGCCCTGATCATAGAGAACGTGAAAGTGCCACCTCGCGGCAAGCTCGGACTTCGGTGACAGCTGGACGGCCAAGTGCGTGTGGGGACGAGCCTCCGCGAGACCGCCTTGTTCGTACAGGTAGCCACCGAGCATTCCGTGGATGGCCGCCTCGTTGGGGTACTTGATGGCGAGGGCCTCTAGCTGCGCGATTGCGGATTCGGGATCGCCTGAGTGCCAAAGATCGAGCGCGGCATCGAACTCCGGGGCGAATGGTTTGCCGTGGGCCTGCACTCAGCAACCTCGCGCTCGCCGTATAACGGATCGGGCTTCAGCTGCACCAGCCAGCGCTGACGGGCCCCGCCGAAGCCACACATGTTCAACGCCAGAAGGCTACCAGAGGCCATAACGCCCAGCTGGCTGGTGTCAGCTGCAAGCCCTTGATCCTCATCCAGGCCCCCTCCTGTGCCTACTCCACTCGGAGTAGGCTGGTTGGAAGCACTAACACACCAACCGTTTCCAGGAGAGAGCGATGAGATTCTATACCAAGACGCACGAGCACTACTGCGGGATCGATCTGCACGCCAAGACCATGTACCTCTGCATCCTCGACGGGGCAGGCGAGATCCTGCTCCACCAGAACATGAAGAGCCGCCCCGAGGCCTTCCTCGAAGCCGTTGCCCCCTATCGCGAGGGTCTCGTCGTCGCGGTCGAGTGCATGTTCACCTGGTACTGGCTCGCGGATCTCTGCCGCCAGGAGGGGATCGAGTTCGTGCTCGGCCACGCCCTGTACATGAAGGCCGTCCACGGCGGCAAGGCCAAGAACGACAAGGTCGATGCCTTCAAGATCGCCGCCCTGCTGCGGGGCGGGAACCTGCCGCAGGCCTACGTCTACCCGCCCGAGATGCGCGGGACCCGGGATCTGCTGCGCAGGCGTCTTCACCTCGTGAGGCGACGAGCGAACCTGCTGGCCCACATCCAGAACACCCACCACCAGTACAACCTGCCCGAGCCGTCCGCCAAGGTCGCCTACAAGGCGAACCGGGCAGGCGTCGCCGAGGCCTTCGAGGAGGCCGATGCCCGCAAGAGCCTGGAGGTCGACTTCGCGCTCATCGAACACTACGACGAGGTCATCCGCGAGCTCGAGCTCCATCTCGTGCGACGCGCCAAGCAGCACGACGCCCAGGCCTTCCACCGGCTCCGCTCGGTGCCTGGGATCGGCAAGATCCTGGCGCTCACGATCCTCTACGAGATCCACGACGTCGAGCGCTTCCCGCGCGTGCAGAACTTCCTCTCGTACGCGCGGCTCGTGAAGTGCGATCACAGCTCGGCGGGCAAGAAGCTCGGCACCGGCGGTGCGAAGATCGGCAACGTACACCTCAAGTGGGCTTTCTCCGAGGCCGCCGTCTTCTTCCTGCGCAACAACCCGGCGGGCCAGGCCCATCTGCGCAGGCTCGCCGGCCGGCACGGCAAGGCCAAGGCGCTGTCGATCCTCGCGGCGAAGCTTGGTCGTGCCGTCTACTTCATGCTGAAGCGCGAACGCGCATTCGAGATGGAGCGCTTCCTGGCACACAGCTGAAAGAGGAGCGGAGGCGGGTGATCCCGCCGTCTAACTGGAGCCCGTTCCCAGCTGGGAACGAGGGTCGAGCCCGAGCAAGAGGTCTGCAAGAGATCCGGAGATCTGTGACCGTGGCCCCCCGGCCACCGGCCACCGAGCACGCGAGGACCTCATCGGCACCACGCCCGGCATCCGATCGCCTTGATTGGAGACCCGCCTCCCCTCCGAACATTCGTGGAGCGCCGAAGGGCGTTCCTCCAACGCGTTCTGCCCCTCTCTCGAGCCCGGAGCCAACTGGACGAACAGAGCCAGACAGAGTTTGATTGGACGAGCGAGGGAACCGATGTGTTTCTGGGACACGGCGCGGCAACAACGCGCCGATCACGATCCCCGATAGGTGTTTGGTGCAGGCGCAACGCCTGGAACCAGTCGATGGAAACCAAAGTCGGAACCGAGGAGGAACGACGCGCTCGAGAGCAACGCCGCTTCAACCGCAGGCGTCACGGGATCACTTTATCCCTTGACGACCGGGGGCCTGATAGGTGTTGGGCGGCGCAGCGCACTATCCCGCGTGACGGCATTCCTCGGAATGCCTTCGGCGTGTTGGTCTTCGGAGGTGGCATCGGGCAGACGAGAAGACCGCAGGATGAAGCGAGCATACGGCGGCTTCCGAAAGGTAGCTGAACGATCGTGAGCGTCAGTAGACTCTCTAGTGTGGCGATCGTGTAGTAGACCTCGCACGCGGCGGAGGTCTCGATTCCTCGATTATTGAGGTAGCAATGGTTCCCGTCGACGAGTCCATTGAGGGCCCCGCCCCCGAAATGAAGGGTGCTTGGTATCAGCAAGCAAAATGCGGAGCCGGCAAGCGACCATACTCCGATGCGCAGCTGTCTGATGAGGCCTGTTGAGATGCGCCTGACAACCAGCAGCACAGCCGAGCAGGCCGCAATCGTCATGCAGGATGCGAGTCAACGAGTGGAGCATCACTTGCAAAGGCGCCGAAGGTAAAGGCGCTCAGGAAGACGACTCCCAGTCCCGTCTTCACCCACGCAGGGATCTCGTTCATTCTGCGCCGCCCTCTATGTTGGCCATTCCGTCAACCCCCGCGGCCGACGCTGTTCGATTCTACATGGCCCACACTCCCCGGGGTAGCCTCTCATCCGACGACCTGGCGGCTTCCGGGCGACGTCCGGACCACGCCGAACCACCTTCTATCCGTGCCGAGGACCCCGCCTCGAGCACAAGAGCCCGTGTGCGCGCGAGCGCGAACTGTGAAGCCTCGGCGCGGGCAGCCCCATCTAACGGGCGGCGCCGATTGCTCGACACCCGGCGGCGTAACGAGCCACCCGCTCCCAGCTCGGATTCGATCTCCCCTCTTCCCCTCGAAAGCCTCTTCCGCCCCGCGGCCGTCAGGCCGCGGGCCTCAGGCACGGCCCCAGAGAACGAGCCGATCTACCACCGCACCCGCAGATCCGTCTTCAGCTCCGCCCCCTCCGGCAACACCCCCGTCTCCACGAACCGCCACAGCGCCACCAGGAGCTTCCGCGCCAGCGCCACGATCCCGATCTTCCGGATCCGCGGGCTGCCGGACCCGAAGCGGCGCTCGTACCACTTCGACAGCGCGCTCTCTGGCTGGAACCGCAGCCACGACCACGCCAGCTCGATGGCACTGCCCCGGATGTGACGACTCCCATCCTTCCCGATCCCCTGCTCCCGGAACCGCTTGCCGCTGTCCTGCGGCGTCGGAGTGAGACCGGCCAGCGATCCCACCTCCTTGCCGCTCCGGAAGGTCCGCCAGCCGAAGAACTCCATGCTGTACAACCACGCCGTGTTCACCCCCACCCCCCGCAACGTGAACAGCTGCTGCGCCTTGGCCACGGCGAGATCCTCGGGCTCCTTCTCCTGCAGCTGATGCCGGCGCTCCGCCTCGAGCGCTCGGATCCGGGTCGTGAAGTACGCGTAGTCGGTGGCGTAGCGCTGCAACCGGGCCGCCAACGCGGGCGGGAGCTCGCTCCCGTCCCACAGCCGCAGGCCCGAGAGCCGCTCCGACAGATCCTTCCAGCCTCGGAGCACGAGCCCGTGGTTCGCGAGCAGGCTCTTGATCCGGTTGCTCACGCGGGTCCGATCTGCCTTGGCGCTTCGGAGCTCGCGGTGCAGGTGTCGTCGGTCCTCCTCCGCCACCGAGGGAACCCGCACCACGCTGAAGACCGGCTTCGCGCTCCCGGCCAGGTGCCGCGCCAACAGATCACACAGCGCCGCCAGATCCAGCCGGTCCGTCTTCGCGCGTCGCCGCTTCTGCGGCCTCTCGATGCTGGCCGAGTCGATCACCAGGCTCTCGACGCCTTCCGACTCGAGCCAGCGGTGCAGCCAGAAGCCGTCGCGCCCGGCCTCGTAGCAGCTCACGATCCGAGCGTCGGCGGGCAAGCCGAGCTTCTTGCGCGCCCACGCGATCTGTACCCGGAGACCCTGCCGGTCTCGCGATGCGAGGTTCCGCACGAGCGGGGTCTGCCCGAACGCCGAGCTGAACCCGACCTTCCACTTCTCTTCGCCCAGCTCGAGGGCCAGCATCAGAGTCGGGGTCGCTGCGGTAATCTCGACCGTCGAGGTCGCTGCCGTTTTCTTGGACAAGGTGTCCCTCCAGTGTGTTTGAAGTTCACAAAGGAGGTTAACGGCAGCGGCCTTCTGCGTTCCGGAGCCCATCGCTCATAGGCTCTAACGGATCGGCGTTCAGCGGCGTGCGACGCTCTGCCGCGGGGCCACTGGACGCCTCGAGCTCTCGCGATCCTACCACGACAGCCAGCGGCGCAGCTGTAGGCCACGTCCGCTGCAACACCTTGATCCTCATTCAGGCCCCCTCCTCGAACCTACTCCACACGGAGTAGGCTGGTTGGAGCACCACCACCAACCGTTCAAGGAGAGAGCCATGCGATTCTACACCACGACGCACCAGCACTACTGCGGGATCGATCTGCACGCCAAGACGATGTACCTCTGCATCCTCGACCGGGAGGGCCAGGTCCTCCTGCACCGGAACGTGAAGAGCCGGCCGGAGGAGTTCCTGGCCGCCGTCGCACCCTACCGCGAGGACCTCGTCGTCGCCGTCGAGTGCATGTTCACGGGGTACTGGCTCGCGGACCTGTGCCGAAGCCAGGGCATCGCCTTCGTCCTCGGACACGCCCTCTACATGAAGGCCATCCACGGCGCCAAGGCCAAGAACGACAAGGTCGATGCGTTCAAGATCGCAGCACTGCTGCGGGGCGGGAACCTCCCCCAGGCCTATGTCTATCCTCCCGAGATGCGCGCCACGCGAGATCTACTGCGACGGCGGCTCCATCTCGTGCGCCGGCGCGCCAACCTGCTGGCTCACATCCAGAACACCCACCACCAGTACAACCTGCCCGAGCCCCCGGCCAAGATCGCCTACGCGGCCAACCGGAAGGGCGTGGCCCTGGCCTTCGAGGAAGCCGATGCCCGCAAGAGCCTGGAGGTCGACTTCGCGTTGATCGAGCACTACGACGAGGTCATCCGCGAGCTCGAGCTCCACCTGGTCCGCCGCGCCAAGCAGCACGACCCCCAGGCCTTCCATCGCCTGCGCTCGGTGCCCGGCATCGGCAAGATCCTGGCCCTCACGATCCTCTACGAGATCCACGACATCCGCCGCTTCCCCCGTGTCCAGGACTTCCTCTCCTACGCCCGGCTGGTGAAGTGCGAGCACAGCTCCGCCGGCAAGCGGCTCGGCAGCGGGGGTGCCAAGATCGGCAACGTGCACCTCAAGTGGGCCTTCTCCGAGGCCGCCGTCTTCTTCCTGCGCAACAACCCCAACGGACAGCGCCATCTGCGGCGGCTCGCCGGCCGCCATGGCAAGGCCAAGGCCCTCTCCATCCTGGCCGCCAAGCTGGCGCGGGCCGTCTACTTCCTGCTGCAGAAGGAGCGTGTCTTCGAGATGGAGCGGTTCCTGATGCGAAGCCACTGACACGGAGCGGAGGAGGGCCAGCCCGCCGTCCAACTGGAGCCTGGCTCTTCGAGAGCCGAGGGCAGAGCCCGACGAAGAGGCCTGCAAGAGATCTCGAGATCTGTGCGCCAAGCACGCACGGCCTCGTGGACCCAGCCCGGCATCCCGTTCGCCTTGATTGGAGACCCTCCTCCCCTCCACCCATTCGTGGGGCGCCGACGAGCGCTCCTCCACGTGCTCTGCCCCTCGCGCGAGCCCGGAGGCAACTGGCCAACAAGAGCCCGGCAGAACTTGATTGGACGCGTGAGGGAACCGACGAGTTTCTGGGGCGCGGCGTAGCCACAAGGCGCCGGCGACGACCCCCGATAGGTGTTTGGTGCAGGCCCGAGGCCTGGAGCCAGAAGCGAGAAACCAAAGTCGGAGACGAGGAGGTGCGACGCGCCTACCTGCAACGCCGCTCCACCCGGCAGGCGTCAAGGGACCTCATTGCCGCTTGACAACCGGGGGCCTGATAGGTGTTGGGCGGTGCGCTCGGTCGTTCGGCCGAGAACTCAGTGGTGGCTAGGGCTATGGAACGCCTCGACCAGGTCGCGATAGAAGGGGTTTCCCGCGAGATACCGGGGCAGGTCGGAGGCCTTTTCGACGGGGTCATTGTTGAGCGAACTGCAGAGCTGCGCGATTTGGGTTCGGGTGGCTTCCGAAAACGTCAGTTCCCTGATCGTGCCGTCCTTCAGCTTGAAGATGAAGAGGATCTCTCGACGATCGAGGATGTCATTCCAGAACCCCGGGGTGAGCTTTGCGCGAACGAGCGCCTTGTACGCTGACAGGCTGCTCTGGGGGATACGGAGTCCACGGAACGGCGTGCCCGCGCCCTTGATGATCTCCGCGCCGAGATTCGCAAGCTCAGAGTCAGCGATAGAGTCCGCACCCATGAGGAAGCTCAGGTACTCGCCCGGTTCGGGAATCATCGCTCCACTCGCGCGGCTTTGATGCTTCGCAGCGCCGCCCAACGGATCGGCGTTCAGCGGCGTGGCACAACTCTGCACTACGCCGGCCGAAGCCTCGGACTCTGCCAGTCTACCACCAGCGAGACCGGCACAGCGTTGCCACGTCCGCTGCAACGGCTTGTTATGCCGCACTGGCTATGGATTCAGCCAATCCCGATCAGGCCGCGCAAGTTGCCTGGCGTTGTTGTAGGCCATATCGAGAGTCAAGCATGTCGATGCGCGGTAGAAATCACCGTGGTCGACGACGACGATCGCCAGATCGGCCTTTGCTGGATTGCTGATACAGAGCGGAAGAAGCAACTGAATGTGCCCTTGATAGTACTGGGGGATCGCCGTCTTGTAGTTCCGCCGAACCCTCTCTTTGGCGTTGTCGATCGCACCCTTGAGAAATGTTTGTAGCGCGTGAGTATCCAGCGATCGATACGGCTCCGGAAATCGGTCTTGATTCTCGCCAATAATGTGTTCGACATTCGTGCGAAGTTCCTTCGCAGTGTCGTAGACCAACGAAGCCGGATCTGAGTAGTAGTTCGCCATCTCCGGAAGTTTGGAGAAGCGAGTAAGATCATGCTCTCCTCGGCGGCGCCAAGCTCTGAAATGCCAGGGAGCAGCGATGTTCGGGAGCTTGTTCGGGACACCAAAGCAGAAGATCGGCTCCTGTGCCGGAGTAACCAAGCCGGTGTTGAAGGTAATTGCCTGACCTTCGTCAGAGACTGCGATTTTCGATTCTTCGGCCAGCCTCTTGTATGTGTATCTGATGTAGTTGTGGAGTACCGGCTTCGCGCGATCGGATTCTGTGTGCTGATACTCCCAGTCGCCCGGCTCGGGCTCGGCCAGGTTCGCGAGGTCGTCGAGAACCTCTGGTAGCTTCGGCGTCATAATGAGATCGAACAGGTGCTCAGGCCACTCGCCGGACATGCTTCCGTCTCCATGTACTGCACATCAAGTCGGCATTGAGCAGCGTGCCACAGTCTTGCACCGCGGGGTGATTCGCCTACCTATGCCGCACACTGCTCTGAGAGGATCTCAACTGCCTTGGTCTCGCCTTTCGCGGTGAGCGATATGCTCTTGTCGGCGTTGTACTTCGTCTTGTTGAGATAGCCGGCTTGCCTCAGGTTCGAGAGAATCACGCGCAGAGGTGAACCAGACTTGATGTTCTGACTTTCGAACAACCCTTTGAACGCTTCGTACTCGATACTGCTGCGCTGCAGGCCCGTTTCGAACGCGAATATGAGGGCAAGCGCTGCGTCTGTTGTCGCGCCGAATGCATTCGGGCGTAGCAGCTGCGGCACGTCATCTTTAAACGCGACAACCTTCTTCTTGGCGAGCGAGCCGGCTTTGAGATCGGCCTTAGTTTCGATTCGGCTTTCGGGCGAATCGGCTTGGCCTTTGGTCTCATCGGAAGTTTTTTCAGCGGGCGTTTCCTTCACGGCATCCCGGCGTGCGGCTTCTAGCTTCTCCTTTGAGAGATCCGCGAGAAGTGCCGCTACTCCCTTCACGGAGGAGACCTCAGCGATGATCTCCGCACCCGACGCGAGAGATACTCGAACTTCCTTGATCGTATATTGGCTACTCATCGTCAGACCCCAGTCGCAGTTCGCGCAGGCGATAGTCTCCCAATCCTGAGAGCTGCCAGACCTTGAGTTCCTTGTTGTGGTAGAAGTACTTCTTTGAGCCGCTGTTGCGAGCAAGGATGTTGGTGAACGTGGCCGCGTCCAAGCGGGCCGTGTCGCCGGCCTTCCGGAAAAACTCGTTGACCTCGTCGAATTTCCTTGGGGTGAGGGCGGCGACTGCGACGATCACCTTGTCGACTGGATCGTCGAGATCTTGAAGCTGCACAGCAAAGTCTTCGGTTGTCTGATCTGGTGTTGGTGCGGCTACTGATGCCTGCGTGCACTGGGCACGAACCAGTGGCTCCGATCGAATATCGAACATTCGGTCGATGACGAACTCCACGGATTCCTTGTAGTCGTAGAAGGACTCGTCCGTGATCGTCTTTCCCGCAGATTCGTGGTAGAGCTCGCACCGGACCTCCTGGTAGTAGTAGTCGAGGGTGTCCCACACCACATCATCGACGTCGGACAGCTTCGACTGCACCGTCTTGACAAGGTTCTCGCGATGCTTGTGATGCTCCGTGAGGCGGATCTTCCTCTTGTATCGAAGGTACGCTCGCATGGACGTCTCGAGCGCTGAATCAAGAAGAAAGACTGCCAGACGGTTTCGCTGCGGAAACCCGGACTCGTGCAGAAGGAGAGCGCCGGACATGCTTTCGACGACGCCGCGAATCCAGGGAGCGAGCTTGCCTTGGTCAGTGTCGCTCAATCGAGGACTCCCGCGTGCGGCATAACGGATCGGCGTTCAGCGGCGTGCGCCGACCTGGCACAGCGACCGCCAACGCCTCGGACTCCGCAATTCTACCACTCTCCCATACCGGCTCAGCGGGAGCACGTCCGCTGCAGCGGCTTGTTGGGCGGCGTGCCGGTGGCCGATGCCGAATATCCGTACGGGGAACCAAGCGCCATTCAGGGCTCGGAGTCGTCACGTGATTCCCGGGGAATCGGGACATCCCGAACGCTCCGAACGAACAATCGCCACCTGTGGAGGACAAACCAAGTCACATAGAAAATGACAAGCGTGGTGACTAGCGACCGCCACGCAACGCTTAGAAGGGATTCGCCATCCACGTACAGACGGACAGCCAAGCTGACGCCGCATACGATCGCGAGCGCTACAGAGAAGTTCTTCGCTTGGTCGCGTCTTCTGGTCACTTCGTTGAACTCTCGCCGCTC
>CAWGJT010000007.1:0-109864 GCA_963822965.1 uncultured delta proteobacterium | reverse complement strand
CAGCCCCGCGCCCACCAGGTCCGGTACCACGGCATCCTCGCCCCGGCCGCCAGCCTGCGCGACCGCGTCGTGCCCGGCGATGCGGTTGCCGAGCCGGACGTGAGCGAGCAGCGCGGGGAGCCGGAGCGAGGCACATCGGGGCAGCCGGCCGATGGTCAGGCTGCCGGCGACGAGGAGCGGAAGCGCGCGTACCGCATGCGCTGGGCAAGGCTGCTGATGCGCGTCTTCGAGGTGGACGCGCTCCGCTGCCCCGACTGCGGCGCCCGCCTGCGCCTGCTCGCTGCGATCGAGGACCCCGAGGTCGCAGCAAAGATCCTCGAGTGCGTGGGCCTCCCGTCGCGCGCCCCACCCATCCTTCCGGGGCAGGCTGGAGCGGTACGCGTCGCCGGAGACTCAGCGGGCGACGACTTCGACCAGACGCCAGCCTTCGCCGATCCCTGGTAGGCCCCCAAGAGGCCCGCACCGCACCCATCCGAGCCTCACACCGATCCCAAGCACCCCCCGCTCGCCCTGAGAACCGCCCGAGGCGGCTCCCCGGCGCCACCTGACACACCCGCCAGCTTGTAATCGCCCCGCCACTGGGACCCCGGAGGGAGATTGACATAACACTACTACCCGGACCTCAACTTGTAGGCGCAAAATGGAAATGTCGGGTTTGAGCAACTTAGAAATGTCGGGTTCCAGGCACCGTGTCGGGCCGGGAGGCCGACATGGACGGTGCGAGAACCTGGACGATGAGCGCGAAGGAGCTGGACCGGCTCGAGGTGCTGGGCCGTGTGATCGAACGGCGGCTGACCCAGCGCCAGGCCGCGGAGCAGCTGGGCCTGAGCCTGCGCCAGGTCGAGCGCCTGTGCCGAACGTTGCGGGCGGACGGAGCCGGCGGGCTCGTCTCGCGCAAGCGCGGTCGTCCCAGCAACCGGAAGCTGCCCGAGGCGGTTTGCGAGCACGCGCTGGGTCTGGTCCGAGCCCGCTACGCCGACTTCGGGCCAACACTCGCGTGTGAGAAGCTCACGGAGCAACACGGCGTCGTGGTCTCCCGCGAGACGCTGCGCCGATGGATGATCGATGCGGGCGTGTGGGTGCCCCGCTCGCAGCGACCGCGCCGCGCCCATCAGCCCCGCCATCGACGGTCGTGTCTCGGCGAGCTCGTGCAGATCGACGGCTGCGACCACGACTGGTTCGAGGATCGCGGGTCCCGCTGCACGCTGCTCGTCTACGTGGACGACGCGACGAGTCGGCTCCAGGAGCTTCGCTTCGTGGCCTCGGAGTCCGCCTTCGACTACTTCGCGTCGACGCGGGCCTACCTCGAGCGCTACGGCAAGCCCGTCGCCTTCTATAGCGACAAGGCGAGCATCTTCCGCGTGTCGAACTCGCAGGCGCGGCAGACGGCCGGAATCACGCAGTTCAGCCGTGCGCTCTCCGAGCTCAACATCGACATCGTCTGCGCCAACAGTCCGCAGGCCAAGGGTCGGGTCGAGCGCGCTCATCTCACGCTCCAGGACCGGCTGGTGAAGGAGCTCCGCCTGCGCGGGATCTCGACGCCCGAGGCCGGCAACGCCTACCTGCCGGAGTTCCAGGCGGACTACAACGCGCGCTTCGGCCGCGAGCCCGCGAGCGCGCACGATGCGCATCGTCCCGTCCGGGACGACGAAGACCTCGCGCGGATCTTCACCTGGCAGGAGCACCGCAAGCTCACACGCAACCTGACACTCCACTACAAGCGGGTGCTCTACCTGGTGGAGCCCGGCCCGGACACCCTGCGGCTCGCGGGCGAGACGTGCCGCGTGCACGAGGCCGCGGACGGAGGTATCGAGATCTTCCACGCAGGGCGGCTTCTCCCGTCCCGCACCCTCTTCGACAAGAACCCGCACGTCTCGCAGGGAGCCATCGTCGCGAACAAGCGCCTGGGCGCGGTGCTGGCGAAGATCCAGGCGGATCAGCAGGAGCGGGACCGCCAGCGCCTATCCCGCGGCAGCAAGCTCACGCTCCGGCAGAAGGAGCGGATTCGCGCGGCGCAGGCGGAGGCTGCGGCCCCGGGTTGAGCCGCGCAGGCGGACGTCCGTCCTCCAGGGGATTGACCCCTGTCGGCCGGAAGGCCAGAGCAGAGGCAGAACCCGACATTTCTACTTTGCAGACAGGCCGACATTTCTATCTGGCGTTGACACAACTCAGAACCGGGCTTGTTCGTCCTATGGTCCGTCGCCGACATCACGGTCTTCTATCTCGGTCCGGACACCGATCGCGACGGCATCCGCGACGTCGAGGACGACTGCCTCGTGGTCCCCAACGGCCCGCTTCTCGCGACCGGTCAGTGCAGCACCCAGGAGGACGGCGACCACGACGGCTATGAGAATCCGTGCGACACCGACATCAACAACGACGGCGCGACCGGTCTGGACGACGTGCTTGCGACCTTGAACGCTGCGATGCTGGTCTCGACGGATCCCATCTACGACTTCAACTGTGACGGCGCAGTGGGCTACGGCGACGTCATCCAGTCCCTCCGCGGGGCCCAGGGCGGCACGGGCGACGTGCCTGGGCCCTCGGGCCTCGCGTGTGCGGGCACGATTCCGTGTCCGTGACCCGGAGCCGGTCCCCGGGGCCTGCGCCGGCCCTCAACCCCTGAGGCGGGGAAGCAGCGCGGGCGTGCTCTCCATGCGCTGCTCGCCCAGGTAGTTCGGGTGGCGGCAGCGGGCCCACAGCCCCGTATTCTTCTATCTGGGTACTACAGCGTGTGTAGTACCCAGATAGAAGTGTCCGCTCTCTCCAAAGTAGAAATGTCCGCTTTCTCCAACCGGCCGGGGTATTCCCGCGGGCATGGAGACGGTGACGTTGAGCTACGAGGAGCTGGACCGGGTGAGCGTGATCGAGCGTGTGATCGCGAAGCGGCTGACGCAGCGTGAGGCGGCGCGGATGCTGGGCCTGCCGCGATGCTTCGACGCCAGGCCGCCGGCGCCGTCCCGCTCATAGGCCCGGCGAGGCTCACGCGGACCCCGAGCATCGCCAGCTCGCCCTGGATCCTGCGGGTGCGCCAACCATTCTCCGTCGCCACCCGGAGGATCAGGCCCCGGGTCTCCTCGGGAATCGGGGGTCGCCCCGGTCCGGGCGACGAGACCCGACGCCAGTAGCTGCGGGAGCGGCGCCGATGCCAGCGGACGACCGACTCGGGCTGGACGACGATCAGGACGGTCTTCCAACGCGGCCACAGCCGGGAGAGCGCGACCCAGAAGGCGCGATCGAGGGGCGAGAGCCGCGGCCGCCGTTGCTTCTGGACGTAGATCGCGAGCTGCTGCCGGAGCGCGAGCTCGACGAGCGCCTGATCCTGCCGGCTCCTGACAAGGGCTCGGAGGCTGCGAAGGGTGGCGACGAGGAGGGCGACCAGGCCGCGCATCGAGGTCGCATCCTGGCCGAAGTCGGCGTGCGCGAGAAGCCTGAATCTAGTGCGCCAGGAGGCCTACCATCTGGGCACGAGTCCGGAAGATGCCGACCAAATCACGTCGGACGAATATTGAGAACACACAGCCGTATCCGTGCCCTATGGAGTCGTAGAGCTCCATTCTACGCGGATCATCACCCGGCTATGCGGACGGCGCCATGCGGGACCGCGCCTCGCGCAGGTGTCGCGCGCGCTGGCGGTGCTGTGCGGCGCCCAGCGGATCTGCGAACGCGCGCTGGAGCAGCCGGGCGAGAAGCTCGTGGGCTTCGGGCAGATCGGGGGCCTGCTGGAGACACGTCTCGATGGCCTGTCGCGCTTCGCGCGGGCGGCCGAGACGCGCGAGCGCCGCTGCCAGCACCCAGTGGCCGCGGGGCTGCAGGTGACGAAGCCCGACCGCCTCCAGCGCGACGGAGGCGGCCTCCTCGAATCGCTTCTGCGCGAAGCACGCGCGTGCCAGCCCGACAAGGGCCTGGGTGGCCTCGCAGTCGACCGCCAGCGCCTTGCGGTAGCAGCGCTCCGCGTCCGCCGGACGACCCAGCGCGAGGTAGGTGTCGCCGAGCCGGGTGGGCAGACGCGGCAGCCGCGGCTCTGCCTCCTCGGCGCGCTCGAGGTGAACGAGCGCCTCGTCCGGCCGGCGCTCCGCCAGCAGCAGCTGCCCCATCAGGTAGTCGGCGCGGGGCGCATTGCGGTCGTCGGCGAGCACCCGATCGATCAGCTCGCGCGCCGGCTGGTGCTCGCCCAGCTGGAGGCGGCACATGGCGAGGTGGAGGGCCACCTGGCTCTGATCCGGCTCGAGCGCGAGCAGCCCCTCGAACGCCTCCGCGGCCTTCCGGAAGCGCCGAGCGTCGAGCTGCGACCTCGCGAGGTTGTAGAGCCGGTCCCGCTGGCAGCGGTCCAATGCCTTCTTCAGGTCCTCGCCGGGCGCCTCGACGTAGCCGAGATCGACCAGCCGCTGCAGCGCCGCCTGCTCCTCGAAGGGGTCGGCCTGCAGGTCCGGCGGGTGCTCGCCGAAGTCTCCCTCGACCTGCTCCCAGCTCGGGATGGTCTCGACCGAGCACGGCTCCTCGAAGCACTCGGTGAGGACGCGACCCGGCATGTCCTCCCCGATCGGAAGCCCGAAGAGCTGCAGCACCGTCGGCGCCACGTCGAGCAGGGTGGCGCCGTAGATGCGCTCGTCGTGACGGATGCCGGGACCCGCGAGCACGAAGACACCGAAATCGCGGTGGCAGTTGACCGGCCAATCGCCCCGGCGGTCCCAATCGCGCATGGCCGGCCGCAGGTGGTCCGAGTGGAAGCCGTGGTCGGAGACGATCATCACGGTGGTTCCGGACCCTGCGAGCTCGAGCAGCCGGGCGAGCATCATGTCGGCGTACCGGTAGCAGTTCGCCACCACGTCGCGAAACAGCCCGAACTCGCGGTTGGAGATTCCGGGAAGCTGCGGCGGGTGGAAGAGCATGAAGCCGTGGCAGGCGTGGTCCGGCAGGTCGTAGTAGACCGACGCGAACTCCCAGGGATGCTCCTGCATCAGGAAGGTCGCGACGTTGTGCACGCTGGCGTTCTCCGCCAAGATGCGCCCCAGACCCTCGAGCTGGCGCTCCTTCTCTTGATCGATCTCGTGCGCCCGCGGAATGAAGGGCAGCAGCTCCGGGCCGCCGAGCTCCTCGATGTGGATCCGCAGGCCGGCCAGCGCGGCCTCGAGGGATGCGGGGTGGACGCTTCCGGGGGTAGGCGATCCGGGCTCCTCGCGGGTGCCGTGGACGTCGCGGAAGCGCTCGCTCACGCACACTCCGCGGATAGGCTCCGCCGGGTGGCTCCCGAACCACGCAACCACCTGCGACTCGATCCCGGCGCGGCTCAGGATGTTCCAGAGCGCGCGCCGGCGGCGCGAGGTGCTGGTGACGCGGCGGATGCCCTGGCCGTCGGGCGCCGGCTCCGTAAAGCCCAGGATGCCGTGCTCGGCGGGCCGGAAGCCCGTGGCGATCGTCGTCCACAGCATCGGCGACAGGATGGGCTGCAGGGTGAGCAGGTTGCCCATCACCCCGCGGTCCACCAGGGACTGGAGCGCGGGCATCTCTCCCGCGTCCATCAGCGGATCGATGATCTTCCAGTCCGCGGCGTCCCAGCCGACGAGCAGGAGCCTCTTCGCGAGACGGCGGGGCACGGCCGGACCTTCCTAGCGACCCTTCTGCCGGGCGCGTCGCCACCCGACGCCCATGCCGGCCACGGTTCCCAGGGCCATCAGAGAGAGCGTCGAGGGCTCGGGCACCGTCTGGCCCGCCTCGATGGCCCGGCCCGGTACCGTCTCCCACGCGTAGCTCTCGATGCGGAGGGAGGTGACCCTCGGGGCGGCCGTGAGCTGCACCCAGCCCAGGTGGGTGCCGTCTCCGAGGTCGAACCGGACTCCGAGGAACTTTGTGCCAGCGCTGGCGAACCACCCGCCGATTCCACCGTGCGGAGACGGCCCATAGAACGTATAGTCGCTCGCCAGGAGGCCATTTCGGGTGAAGGTCCCGCTCAGGCTGATCTCATCGCCAGCCCTCAGGTCACCCGGAAGAAGCCGGCTGCCATAGCGAAAGCCTACGAAGGCGACCCCGGCTGCGGGCCCTGCGACCGCAAAGTTCGACACCAGGAAGTACGAGTCATAGGTGGACGTGTTCTGCGTGTTCAGCTTGTAGATGCCGAACCTGACTTCCGTCAGCGCGTCCCCGTTGAAGTCGAGGTCGAAGGTGGCGCCGTCGGTATCCAGCGTGACGTCGGGCAGGTCCGTGTAGAGGACCGTCGCGTGGGCCTCGGCGCCGCCCAGTCCGGCCGCTCCGCTCAGGGCTGCGTAGGTCGCAATCCGGCGGCCCAGGCCCGCTCCGCGGCGTGAGCGGTCCGGATCCTGTCCAGCGGGACGACGCGTCTCACTCTCGTGTCGCGCTCGACGGGTCTCTCGCATCATCGTACGCTCTCCCGCTCTCATAGCCCCGGCGCAGGCCCCTACCCGGCATTGTCCCACCGCCCCCGAAGAGCGTCAAGGAATTCTGACTCGAAGCCTGGGTATGTGAGGGTCTCGCCTCATCCGCAGCTTCGACCGGACCAGCGTGTCCCGCCCGCCGGGCTCCTCTGGGGGATTGACATAACGCCACTACCCGGACGTGAGCCTGTAGGCGCAAAATGGAAATGTCGGGTTTGAGCAACTTAGAAATGTCGGGTTCCAGGCACCGTGTCGGGCCGGGAGGCCGACATGGACGGTGCGAGAACCTGGACGATGAGCGCGAAGGAGCTGGACCGGCTCGAGGTGCTGGGCCGTGTGATCGAACGGCGGCTGACCCAGCGCCAGGCCGCGGAGCAGCTGGGCCTGAGCCTGCGCCAGGTCGAGCGCCTGTGCCGAACGTTGCGGGCGGACGGAGCCGGCGGGCTCGTCTCGCGCAAGCGCGGTCGTCCCAGCAACCGGAAGCTGCCCGAGGCGGTTTGCGAGCACGCGCTGGGTCTGGTCCGAGCCCGCTACGCCGACTTCGGGCCAACACTCGCGTGTGAGAAGCTCACGGAGCAACACGGCGTCGTGGTCTCCCGCGAGACGCTGCGCCGATGGATGATCGATGCGGGCGTGTGGGTGCCCCGCTCGCAGCGACCGCGCCGCGCCCATCAGCCCCGCCATCGACGGTCGTGTCTCGGCGAGCTCGTGCAGATCGACGGCTGCGACCACGACTGGTTCGAGGATCGCGGGTCCCGCTGCACGCTGCTCGTCTACGTGGACGACGCGACGAGTCGGCTCCAGGAGCTTCGCTTCGTGGCCTCGGAGTCCGCCTTCGACTACTTCGCGTCGACGCGGGCCTACCTCGAGCGCTACGGCAAGCCCGTCGCCTTCTATAGCGACAAGGCGAGCATCTTCCGCGTGTCGAACTCGCAGGCGCGGCAGACGGCCGGAATCACGCAGTTCAGCCGTGCGCTCTCCGAGCTCAACATCGACATCGTCTGCGCCAACAGTCCGCAGGCCAAGGGTCGGGTCGAGCGCGCTCATCTCACGCTCCAGGACCGGCTGGTGAAGGAGCTCCGCCTGCGCGGGATCTCGACGCCCGAGGCCGGCAACGCCTACCTGCCGGAGTTCCAGGCGGACTACAACGCGCGCTTCGGCCGCGAGCCCGCGAGCGCGCACGATGCGCATCGTCCCGTCCGGGACGACGAAGACCTCGCGCGGATCTTCACCTGGCAGGAGCACCGCAAGCTCACACGCAACCTGACACTCCACTACAAGCGGGTGCTCTACCTGGTGGAGCCCGGCCCGGACACCCTGCGGCTCGCGGGCGAGACGTGCCGCGTGCACGAGGCCGCGGACGGAGGTATCGAGATCTTCCACGCAGGGCGGCTTCTCCCGTCCCGCACCCTCTTCGACAAGAACCCGCACGTCTCGCAGGGAGCCATCGTCGCGAACAAGCGCCTGGGCGCGGTGCTGGCGAAGATCCAGGCGGATCAGCAGGAGCGGGACCGCCAGCGCCTATCCCGCGGCAGCAAGCTCACGCTCCGGCAGAAGGAGCGGATTCGCGCGGCGCAGGCGGAGGCTGCGGCCCCGGGTTGAGCCGCGCAGGCGGACGTCCGTCCTCCAGGGGATTGACCCCTGTCGGCCGGAAGGCCAGAGCAGAGGCAGAACCCGACATTTCTACTTTGCAGACAGGCCGACATTTCTATCTGGCGTTGACACACGCTGTAGTACCCAGATAGAAATGTCCGGTTTCCCCCAAGTAGAAATGTCCGCTTTCTCCAGCGGCCCGGGTTATTCCCGCGGGCATGGAGACACTGACGTTGAGCTACGAGGAACTGGACCGCGTGAGCGTGATCGAGCGGGTGATCGAGAAGCGGCTGACGCAGCGGGAAGCGGCGGGGATGCTGGGGGTGACGAGCCGGCAGGTGCGTCGCCTTCGGCGAGCTTATGAGCGAGCTGGCGCCGTGGGCTTGGTGTCGAAGCATCGCGGCCGGCCCAGCAATCGCCGGTTGCCGGTGGAGCTGCGCCGGGAGGCGCTGGCGACCGTCCGATCCCGCTACGAGGGCTTCGGCCCGACGCTCGCCCATGAGAAGTTGACGGAGCTGCACGGCTTGCCGCTCTCGGTCGAGACGCTCCGGCACTGGATGATCGAGGACGGCCTGTGGATGCCTCGGGCGCGTCGCGAGCCGCGGATCCAGCAGCCCCGGCGCCGCCGGCCGTGTCGGGGCGAGCTCATTCAGATCGATGGTTGCGACCACGAGTGGTTCGAGGAGCGCGCCCCTCGCTGCACCCTGCTGGTGTTCGTGGACGATGCGACGAGCGCCTTGATGGAGCTGCTCTTCTGTGAGTCCGAGTCCGCGTTCTCGTACTTCACGGCGCTGCGGTCCTACCTCGAGCAGCACGGCAAGCCGGTGGCGCTGTACAGCGACAAGGCCGGGGTGTTCCGCGTGAACCGGAAGGAGCCCCAGGGCGGCGCTGGAGTGACGCAGTTCGGCCGCGCCCTTTGCAGCCTGAACATCGACATCGTCTGCGCCAACACCCCTGCGGCGAAGGGCCGTGTCGAACGAGCACACCTGACGCTGCAAGACCGGCTCGTGAAGGAGCTCCGGCTGCGCGAGATCCGCGACGTCGATGCCGCGAACGCCTTTGCCCCGGAGTTCATGGCAGACTACAACCGTCGCTTCGCGCGAGCCCCTCGGAGCGAGCATGATGCTCACCGACCCCTGCAGCCGTTCGAGAACCTGGACCGGGTCTTCAGCTTGCAGGAGACCCGGCTCGTCTCGAGGAGCCTGACGCTGAACTACAAGCGGGTGCTCTACGTGCTGGATCCGACGGATGCGGCGCGTGCCGCGCGCGGAAGAGCAGTCGGCATCGAGGAACGGGAGGACGGCTCGCTCCGCTTCTGGCACGGCGAGCACGAGCTGCTCGCCACGGCCTTCCCGAAGGACTACGCCGTGCGGCCGGGGGAAGTCGTCGACAACAAGCGGCTCTCGGCCGCGCTGGAGTTCATCAAGGAGCAACAGCGCTTGCGTACCCAAACGAAGGTCGCGAAGCCCTCCACGACCCGTCGCGAGGCCCGGCTGCTGCGTGCCGGGACGCCGCGGCGGCCCGAGGCCAGATCCTCCATCGAGACGCGACCGTGACGCACACAGCCAAGGCGCCGAGCCGTCGAGGCCGAGTCAACCAGGAGAACCGGACATTTCTACTTTGGAGAAAGGCGGACATCTGTACTTTGGGCCGACACAACTCAGAACCGGGCTTGTTCGTCCTATGGTCTTCGCCTCCGGCAATCCCGTGGACCTCGCTCCCGCCCCCGGCGGAAACCTCTGGGTTCTCGACGGGGCGGGAGCCCGGGTGCAGCGCTTCGACCGCGACGGGACCCCGCTGGCGAGCTTCGGCAGCAGCGGAGCCGGGCCGCAGCAGCTCTCGGGCCCCCAGGCCCTGGCGGTAGCTCCGGATGGCCGCATCTACGTGGCCGATACCGGCAACGATCGCATCCAGGTCTTCTCGAGCGACGGCACCTGGCTGGCCACGATCGGGAGCAGTGGCAACGGACCCGGACAGCTGAGCGGGCCGCGGGGGATCGCGGTCGACGACGACTTCGTCTACGTGTCGGACACGGGCAACGACCGCATCCAGGTCTTCACACGTAGCGGCGCCCCGCGCGCGCGGGTCTCCTTGCCCGCGCCGCGAGGGCTCGCGGCGCGGGCGGGCGAGGGCCTGCTGGTGACGAGCCCCAGCGCCGGACTGCGCGAGCTCGTCGTGCGTGCGAGCGGCCAGGGCTCGCTGGCCCTGCCGCGCGGGCTGGCCGTCTCGGGAGACTTCACCCGCATTCGGGGTCCCATCGACGTCGCTCCCTTCGAGGGCGGGGTGATCGTCGCCGATGCGTCGGCGAACGCGGTGCTCGAGCTGAGCGCAGGCTGGAACCTCCAGCGAGCAGCGACCGAAGGGATCGCGTTGCATCCGCTCGCGGTGCAGGCGGGATTCCGGCGCGAGGTTCCCTCGATCTACGTGGCCGATGGGGTGGAGGTGGTGGAAATCGACCTTCCGGTGCAGTCTCCGCTACCGGTGGTACAGAGCTTGAAGGATCGTCTGATGGCCGAGGACATCGACGCTGCGCTCGAGCTGATCCATCCGCTGCAGCGCCGCCTGTTCGCACAGATCTACTCGGACCTCGGCCCGAACCTGCAGCTGGATGCCGCTGCGATGGGGAGCCTCAGCATCGATCTGCTCGGAGAGGATCGCGCGATCGTGCGGATCGAGGCCATGGAGCAGACTCCGACCGGCCCGAAGCTCCGGCGCTTCCCAGTCACCCTGATCCGCGCAGAGGACGGAACATGGCAGATCTACGACTACTGAGCTCCGTGCTCGCACCCCTGGCGCTGGTGGTGCTGCTCGCGCCCTCCTGCTGGACGATGCCCACGCGGGTCGTCTACACCCCCGAGATCGCGGGTCGCGTGATCGACCACGAGACGGGCAAGCCCGTCATCGGCGCCGAGGTGTTCGTCTCGCGCTTCGCGGCCACGAACTACGTGGGCCACTCCGGCGCGTCTGTCTTCTATGGGACACGCTGGACGACGACGGACGAGCGGGGTCACTTCGCCTTTCCTGCAGAGGACACGCCGGTACCGCCGGACATCCAGCGTTGGGAGCAGTTCTCGGACGAGCCCGGGATCGTGGTAATCCATCCGGACTACGGCCGGGCCCAGAACGCCCGCAAGATCGGCGACGACTCCGGGCACATCGAGTGGGAGGCGGTGGCGGATCGCCGGACACTTCGAGCGCTCTCCAGCAGAAGCGGGTGGGCAACCGTGTGCGGAGGCATCTTCGACAGGGCCGGGTACATCCATTGCTGCAACGTGTTCTACGGCCCCGATCACGTCTGCGTCGGCAGGTAGGGAAGTCCTCATGAGGGCTTGTGTTCTGGCAGCAGCACTGATCGCGATCCTGGGCCGTCCGGCCGTGGCCTGGGACAACTTCGCTGCGCACGAGCGCCTAGCGAGGGAGGCGTTGACCGAGGCGAGAGCCGAACAACCGCTCGCGCGCTACCTGCATCAGGTCCTCGACCTGGCGGACGGCACCAATTCGCTTCTTGCCCTGCAGCTCGGCTTCGATCCGATTCGGGTCGATCCCGACATCCAGCCGACGACGCTCGAGTCCCAGGCACCCGATCCACAGAACTGCGATCCGATCCAGCGCAGCTGGGAGGGAAGCCGCCTCACCGACAACCTCAACTGGCTCGAGGACGATCCCTCGAGTCCGCGCTTCCCCTCGGACACGATCGCTGTGGTCCTGAACCCGCGCTGTCCCGACGGAGAGGCCCACGCCGCCTGCGTCGAGGCGCTCTGCCGCTTCTCCGTGCAGACCTGGATCGAGCTCGGCACTTTCGCCGAGGACAACCCGAATGCTCGCGCCCAACACCACTTCCACGATCCCGTGAAGCAGCACGTGATCCCCGGCAACCACGGGCTCGACAACCAGGAGCCCGTCCTGCTTGGCCTGGACGCCCTCGTCGCAGATACGATCACCCTGTTCTTCCGGGGCGGCCGCTGGAAGGAGTTCCTCGAGGGGCTCGCCCAGCGCCTCGGCTGGCACTCGGAGGAGCGAAACCTGGGCAACTTCGACCTGCAGGGACTCTCGGCCGTGGATCGGGCGCTCAACACGCCGAGAGATGGCGTGCCCGCCTCCGACGAGGGCCCTCGGAACCTCTTCGCCCTGCCGGACGCCGAACGCTACCTCTACCGCGCCGTCACGGCACCCTACGCAGACGAGCGCGAGAGCTTCACGGCCCTCTACGTTCTGGCAGTCGGGCACGTCCTTCATCTACTGCAGGACATGGGCAGCGTGGCCCACACCCGCAACGACTTCAAGTGGGACCACGTGGTGGTACCCAATCTCCTCCACCTCGTGAGCCTGGAAGATGCACCGCGCCAGCAGGTCGGAGGCACGCTCGTCGCCGACTCCGTGCTGTCCGCCCTGATGGGCGACACCTCGATCCCCTACGAGAAGCTCCAGCAGTACGCGACAACGCCCGCGGGCCAGGGTCTGGACCTCACATCGTTCGATTCATCCCTGGGTCTCGAAAGCCTCGACGCGCTGCGGCGCCGCGAGGTCGGGGACCTGTTCGACGAGGATCCGTTCACCGAGCCGACCGGTGGGGGGCTGGCGGAGTACGTCGACACGCATTTCTTCAGCGCCGGGTCCATCGAGGACGAGACCTCCTCCGACGGCTATGCGCTTCCCCTCGTACCCGGCTGCGGCGACGTCGGCGACTCCATCGGATCGGGCGACGAGCGCGTGTCCATTGCGGAGCTCCCCGTGCGCTCTCTGGCGACGGGCGAGTTCACGGGCGAGCGCGACGTCTACTACTCGTCGCGGGCGGTGCCGCATCTGGCCCGCTGCCGCTTCCACTCGCGAACCTTCGTCAACTCGCTCCCGAAGGCGGTCTGGCCCTGGATGGCGACCGTCGTGGACGAGACCGTGCAGCGCGACTACCTCGAGCTGATCTGGCCGCGCGTGATCCGGATGACCACGGCCTTCCTCATCAGCCAGCTGTCGCCGAGACTCGAGGTGATCCCGGAGAGCGAGGACTCGTTCCGGCTCGCCAACGCCTCGCTCTTGCCTCTGCAGTTCGACCCCTCCGCGGTCGAGCTTGCCTACGACACGCTCGACCAGCAGACGGAGCGGCTACGAAGGGTCGTCGTCCCGATCCATTGCGATTCGGAGTCGAACGAGGAGGTGCTTGCCCCTGCGCCGAACTCCGGGGAGGTCGGCCCGGCCAGCGCCTTCCTTTGCCACCTTCCAGAGGCACTCGACGAGCCGGCAGCGATCCGCGACAGCTTCTCGATCCTGGTGCGCGGCGCCCTGGGACAGCGCGGGAAGCCGGGCACCCGCGCGCAGTTCGACTCGGGCAGCAAGGACTTCGTGGTCGCGATCCGACGCATCCATCCGGCCGTGGTGATCGACCACCTGACTCCCGGCACCGACGACGAGAGCGAGCAGGTCGACCTGCTGCGCTTGTCGGTGAATCCCGAAGATGGCTTCGTCATGGGTACGCCGGACAACTTGACCGCCCGTCTCCGGACGACGATCGGGAGCCAGATCGATGTGAGCTTCCCGGTGGCGATTCCCGGAACCGGCCTGCTCGCAGTGCGCTCCGACGAGACCGTGCCGGCCGACCAGGACGAGCCGCTCTTCCGGACCGGGACCCAGACCGACCTCTACCTCCTCGATCGTGCCGCCGCGACCGACCCATCCAAGACCGGGTACCTCGGTCCCGCTCCCGACAGCCGCTACGACCATCTGAGCTTCGCCTCCGCCCAGGCCACGGCGACGCCGTCCGGAACGTTGATCTTCGCGCCCGAAGGGGTCGGCGGCGCGAGGGGCTGCGGGCCTACGTGCGCGATCCGAACCAACCGTTCTCGGCCACGTCCTCCCGGCCCGTCACCAGCCGAGGCGCGATCGCGATCCTGGACATGCCGTCTGCCGACGTGGTGGAGATGGAGCGCTGCGGCGAGCCCAAGCGGCTGGTGCCGATCTCGGAGAGCGAGGCGTTGGTGACCGCAGAGTGCACGCAGGCGACCTGGGACCTGGTCAGCCAGTCCCAGATGCAGTTCGGTCGCTCGGCGGACAGCGTGTTCCGTGCCACGCTCGTGGATCAGGGCACCGAGGTCGAGGCGGTCTACACGGACGTGCTCGACGCCCAGTCTGCCGGGGCTGCGCGAGGCCTCGTCGCGTGCGCGGCCGACATCAGCGATCCGCTGTTCCCCTCGAGCCAACGGCCCGCCTGCCCGCCCTCGGCTGGAGCGATCCAGCGCGTTGGTGGGGCTCGCATCGACTCCGTTCTCGTGAACGGTACCCCGAGGCGAAGGGTGCGGGTGTCCTGCCTCCACAACCTGAATCCCCAGTACAACGCGGTCCCGGGTCCCACCAGCGATCTCCTCTATCTGGAGATGCTCGAGGGCCAGGACGACGAGGTGCACGACGTCGCGCTCGGTCTTCCCAATACGATGCGGGCAGAGAGCGCCTGGTCGCCCGACGGAAGCGTGCTCGCCTTGCTGGATGCTGCGACACAGCGGCTGTCCTTCGTCGACGTCTCCGATCCGATGGCCCTGCCCCGAGAGCCAGTGATGCCGTTCCTGGCCATCCCCCCGCCAGACCCCGAAGCGCCCCCCGAACCGCCTCCCCTCGTAGCAGCTTCCTTCGGCTGGGACGCGGGCCTACTCCTGCCATAGAAGTGATGTCGAAAGTGAACTGGAGGGAGACGCACTTGCCTCGCGGAAGCAAGCAAGGCATCCACATCGTCGCCACGGGTATCCTCCTGGGCATGCTCGCGTGCTCGCCAGCAGAGCCCCCGCCGCCGGATTCCAGCGCCGACACCTCGCCGGTGGTCGCGCGCATCGGGCAACGCGAGCTGCGGGCCGCCGAGCTCGGGGCCCCGGCCCCCGACGCCGCAGGTCGGCGCCGTCAGCTCGAGGAGGCCATCACGCGCGTTCTCGCAGCGGACGAGGCCCGACAGCTCGATCTCGCCGGTGCCGACCCGAAGCTCGCGGCGGCGATCGCCGAGGTGCGTCGCGAGGCCATGGTGCGCGAGGAAGCCCTGTTGCGGGATGCCCTCTTCGCGCAGGTCGCCGACGCGGCGGCGCCCACCGAAGAAGAGGTGCGTGCCGCCTACGAGGCGACCAAGGCGAACTACCGTGAGACGCAGCTCACCCTGCGCTTCACGCCCGCCAGCTCCCGGGCCGAGGCCGAGGCGCTGTTCGCCGGGCCGGCCGGGGCGGCGGCCCCTGGCGTCGAGACGATCGGGCCCGCGGCGATCCGGCGGCTTCCCGCCAAGGTACTGCCCGAGGCGCTGACGCTGGCAACGCCGGGCGAACGCGCCGTCGCCGGCTCGCCCGAGGAGGGCTTCGGCGTGATCGAGCTGGTGGAGATCCTGCCCGCAGCACCGGTTCCCTACGAGGACGCGCACGAGCGGGTCGCGCGTTCGCTGCGCATGCGCGCCGGGCAGCAGGCCTTCCGGAAGCGCATCGAAGCCCTTCGCAGCGAGCAAGACATCCAGGTGTTCGAAAAGGCGGAATGAGCCAGGGTGCACCAGCTCGGTCGCGGGTTCGACTGCGGCCTCTTCACCCCCCTCCGCCCGAGGCTCTGCGTCGAAGGCCTGGAACAGGAGAGGATCGGGGCCAACACGGCGGGTAGCCGCGGGAATCGGAGCCGGATAGAGCCCCGTGGCGGCCAGCAGGCCGAGATACTCGGGATCGAGGGCGTCGACGGGCTCCTCCTGCAGCACAGCGTGGACCTCCTCGTAGAACGTCAGGTCGTTGGCATGAATGGTGTTGAAGGACTTGCCCGACAGGTTGACGAACTCCGTGGCGAGCGGTGCATCGCGCTGCGCCAGCGGGTAGATACGCGTGTGCGCCTTGAGGTTCGCCACCGCCGCCTTCGGGTCGCCATCCTCAAGGAAGCCGCGCCAGATGAGCCAGTTGCCGTAGGTCCGCGAGGTGAACGTATGGTAGCCGTCGGGCACCTCGCCCTCGTAGCCGGGCGGCAGGATGAGGAACTTGCCGCCCTGCCCCCGGTCCGGGCCGGCGTTACCCAGGTCCGTCACGTGCCCGAACCAGAAGTCGTCGAGGATGCCAAGGGTGTTGGGTGCGCTCTCCACCACCATCGGACCGTCCTTCAGATCGAGCCACGTCACCGCATAGACGCTCTCCGTGTTGGCCGTCAGAAACAGTGTCCGCGGGTCCATCAGGGTCTCGAAGATGCCGACCGTGCCGTTCACAGCGCCCACCTCACGCAGGCCCTCGCGCATCGCGTGTAGCGAGGCGATGGGCAGGCCATCGAGAAACGCACGAACGCCGCGCTGGAAATCGAGGTTGTCGTATACCGCGTCGACGGTCTCTGCGCTCGGATAGCCGTCGAAAAACGCGAGGGTCCCCAGGCGGGTCTCAACTCGGTCGGGGGTCAGGATCGACGGCGGGACCGGTTCGTACTGGATCGGCTGGACGTCGTCGGCACATGCGCCGATAAACACGACCAGCCCAGCATGAGGAACATACGCATCATGATTTCATCTACCTGTTCAACTCGTGATCTGCTGACGACCATGGCACCGACGGCTCGTGGTGGCAGTGGCATGTGTCAGAGGAGAAATCAGGTTTCAACATTCAGTAGAGCTTGGCAATCCCGCATCCCTGCGAATTTCCTGCCCACTACGCAATCCATCGCGTCATAAGCTGGTCAAAGAAGCTCGCGGAGGTCAGCGCGGATGTCGGCGATCCTGCCCTCCTTCAATCGGGCACTTCGGAGGAAAGGAGTCAGATTTACGCGCTGGTCGGTGTGTCGCCGGCATCGGCGGTGATCGAAGCATGGAAGGAGCTTGAACAGGCGGCCCAAGCCAAAGTCAGTCAGCTCGTCCCGAAGGATGAGACCTACAAGGAGCCTCTTCGCCGACCAGTTGACTATCTGGACTTCAAGGGCGCCCTCGTCCCGTCAGCAGCCAGTGCTGCGCGTGACCTCCGCATGCTCCGGAACGAAGCAGCACACGTGGGAGTCAACGAAATCTCCCGCGAGGACGCCCTTCAGTACGTCGCGGTGGCGAATCGGATTCCCGGATCATTGGGCTTCCTCGAGCGGGTGGAGCTGCGAGGGTAGCTCCGGTTCGGGCCGCCGCCGCGGGGTGCGAGCCGTGCGGAGGCGCGCGAAACTCCGTTCCATGATGCGGATCCTGGCCGCGGCGAGCCTGACCCTCGTCCTCGGAACGGCGTCTCCGCGCGCCGCACTCGCGGCAGAGTCGCGGCTGCCGGACGAGGAGCGGCTGACGGCCGCAGCGCTCGCGCGCTTCAAGGAGCGCGCGGTCCGGCTCGTCCGGATCGCGGCGCGAGTGCGGACGGCCGCCGGCGAGCTGTGCGACGCCACGTACGCGGTTCTGGGCGTCGCATTCTTCGCCCAGGAGGACATCGACTACAGGGACTTCGCCGCGCGGGCCCGCCTCGCGCGGAGCGACCGCCCGCGGATCTTCGCCGTCGTCGAGGGCCTGGCGGCCGATCGCGCCGGGTTGCGAGAGGGCGACCTGCTGCTGCGGATCGACGGGAAGGGGGTCGACGAGCCGGACGACGTCCGCGGTCTCCGGGTCGACCCGTCCCGGACCCGCTTCGACGTCGAGTTCGCGCGGGAGGGAGCGAAGCACGTCGTCTCGGTCGAGAACGTGCAGGGTTGCGAGGAGGCCCCGTCGCTGTACCTGTCCTCGGAGGTGAACGCCTTCGGCTTCCACCACCACGTCGTGGTCACCACGGGCATGATGCGCTTCGTCCAGAGCGACGACGAGCTCGCGTCGATCCTCGGACACGAGCTCGCACACAACATCCTGAAGCATCTCGGGTTCGCGTTCGAGCCGCGCTGGGAGGCCGAGTCCGATTACCTCGGGAGCTATCTGGCGGCGCGCGGAGGATACGATCCGGGCCAGGCGGCGGCCCTCTGGCTTCGTCGCTCCCGCCTGGACGTCTGGGACGACCTGTATCACGTGAGGCGTTCGCATCCCACGGATCCCGCGCGCATCCAGGCCCTCGAGGCCACGGCGCGCGAGATCCGGGACAAGCGGGAACGGGGGGAGCCCCTGGTCCCGGAGTACCGCGAGCCATGACGCGCCGGCTCGCCTCGGGCCTGGCGGCCCTGGCGGTCGCGCTCGCGTGCGCGCCTCGCCTCGACCGACCCGGTCAGCGAGACCGGGACATCGCCGAGGACACCCGGGTGGCATTCGTCGTGGCGGCCCTCGAGGAGAGTCGGGAGCGCTGGGACGAGCTGATCCGGGTGAGCGAGCGGGTTCGTCGGGCGGGGGCTCTGGCGTGCCGGCCCAACGTGGTGGCGCTGCTGGGGGCGTACCTCGTGGACCCGGCGGACTACCGGCGCGATCCGATCCTCCGGCGCGCTGCCGAGCGGGTGTTCGATCTCGGCGAGGAGCAGACGATCGCAGCGCTGGCGCCGGACTCTCCCCTGGCCCGGGCGGGGGCCCGCGTGGGCGATGGCATCGTGGCCGTCAACGGACGCGAGATCCGGGACGCCGACGCCCTCGAGAAGCGCATCGCCGAGGACGTCGTCCCGGGGGCCGATCCGTTCACGATCCGGGTGCGGCGGGGAGAGGGTTCGCTGGATCTCACGGTCGAGCCGGTCCCAGGCTGCCGCGACCGCGTCGCGCTCGAGGAGGTGGACGACATCCTCCTGGCGAGCGAGGGCCTGCGGGTCGAGCGATCTCCCGACCGGTGGCTCTACACGATCACGGTGAGCCGGGGCGTGATGGACCTGACGCGGTCGGAGGACGAGCTGGCCATGGTGCTGGCGCACCTCGTCGCCCATGGTCCGCTGGAAACGGCTGGCGACCCGCGCGAGGCGAGTCGCCGACGCCACGCCTACCACCAGGCGCAGATCGTGGGGCTCGAGCTGGCGGCGGACGACCTGGGGCTCGAGCTCGCGGCCCGGGCCGGCTACGACGTGCGGGCCGCGATTCCCTTCTGGGAACGGCTGGCGATCGAGGAGCCTGGTTGGATCGACGGCCGATCGCATGGCTACGTCGCGCACCGGCTGGACCGGATGCGCTTGACCGTGGCGGCCATTCGGGGCGCCGGCTGGGCCGCGGCGCCCGGGGCCGGCCCCGCTGTCCAGCCCCGCCGAACAAGCCGCGACCCCCAGCCCTAGCTAAGCTAGCCGGCCGCCGTCAACGCGCGATCAGGAGCCGGAGCCGGTTCCCGACGCGTTCAGAATAGCCCGCCATGTCGCCGATCCAGCCCACCCAGTCGTAGAGGAAGACGGTCGCGACGCCCAGCTCGGCCTCGCGGGCGAAGATCTGGCGTACCGCGCGGTCGGCCAGGTCGTCGGTGTCGCTCTCGATCCGCCCCAGCTGGTCGATCATCTCCTCGACGCGCGTCACCTCGCGCCCGTGGAACCCGGTCTCGACCAGCTCGTCGAGCTCGTTCACGATGCGCTCGGCCTGCTCGCGGGCGCTCACCACCCGCCGCACGAGATCCAGCACGGGTGCCGCCAGGTCCGGGGACAGGGTCATGGCCCGCAGGTCGGCCAGCTCCGCCACGTCCTGGGCCTTGTCGACGATGGGGTCCTGGTAGTCGAGGATCTCGAGCATGTCCCGGCGCTCGACCGCCATGAAGAGGCGCTTGGGCAGGTGGCTGCGGATCTCGTTCTTGATCCGGTCCGCTTCGTGCTCGAGCTGGTCGATCCGGGCGCGGCAGGCGGCGATGCCGGCGACGTCGCCCGCGGCCATCGCCTCGACCAGGGGCAGCACCTCGCGCGCGCAGCCCACCGCCGCCTCCATGTGGCGCTGCATGGGCCGGATCGGCGAGCGTCCGAAGAGATCCGCGATCAGGGACATGTGCGTCGCCTCCCGGGTCGTCTCAGCCGGAGAGCCCCGCCGCCGGACCCCGGAGGGCGATTGACATAAGGCTCCTACTCGGACCTTCGCCAAGAACGCGACTTGTCCGTCCTGTCCTCCGCGGAGAGCGGGGTGCGCATCGAGGAGCGGCAGGCTTCGTGAGGCCCGGGCGACGCGGCCGACCGTCGATCGCGACCGGCTTGCGCCGAGCGGGTCGGGTCGCGAGGTCTTCGACCCGCCGGTCCGACGTCGAGACGCGGGCGTAGCCGGGGCCTTCACGGAGCGCGTCGCTGGCCTCGCGCCTGCTCGAGCAGCCCCCGGATTGTTGGATTGGACGGCTCCAGCCGCAGGGCCTGCTCGTAGTGCGCGATGGCGCTGGCGCGCTCTCCCAGCTGCTGCTCGAGCAGCCCGAGCCGATACAGCGCTCCCGGGTTGTTCTCGGTCACCGCGACCGCGTGCTCGAAGAGCGTGCGACTGTTCCGCCAGACGGTGATCTGCGCCCGCGTGGTCACCGTCAGGAAGGTGAGCCAGGCGAGCGCGACGACGGCCACGAGCCCCTGCGCCGGTCGTAGAGCGTCCGGAGGGACGCGCGCCAGGAGACTCCGCGTCCCCCACGCGATGCAGATCGAGAGACCGGCGAGTGGCAGATAGACGTACCGATCGGCGGTGGCCTGGGTGCCCACCTGCACCAGCCCCGTCGTCGGCACCAGCATGCCGACGAACCAGAACCAACCCACGAAGAGCCAGGGCCAGCGATCCCTCTGGTGGATCGCGATCACGCTCACGGCAGCCAGGGCCGGCACCCCGAGCCAGAAACGGACGACCGCATTCCGGGCGATCGGGTACAGGACCGCGAGATCATGCGGGAAGATCGCGCGTTCGACGTACTCCACGTAGCCGACGGCGGTGCTGAGGAGACGCTGCGACAGCGGGAAGAGCACGCTCGGCGCCATGGCCCCCTCCTGCACGAAGAGGGTGATTGCGCTGCTCGCCAGGACGAGCGCGAAGAGCGCGGCCTTCTCACGGAAGAGACCGGCGATCCGACCCCTGCGCCATCGGCCCAGCGGCCAGAAGTCCAGCAGCAGCAGGAGGAAGGGGAGCGTCACCAGGACGGGCTTGGCAAGCAGGCCCGCGGCGAGCGCCAGCGCCAGGGCAACGCTCCACGCGAGGGGATGCGTTCCCCGCGCGCGTCGCTCGTGGAAGAGCAGGGTCAGGCAGAAGAAGAAACCCGCCCACAGGTCCTTGCGGGCCGCCACCCATGCCACGGACTCCACGTGCAGGGGGTGGACGGCGAAGACCGCCGCCACGAATGCGCTCGGGACGAGCGCCCGGGTGAGCCGGAAGAGCGCCAGGAAGAAGAGCGCCACGTTCAAGGCGTGCAGCGCCAGGCTCGTCGCGTGGAAGCCACGGGGGTTTCGGCCGTAGAGCCCCGCGTCGAGCATCCAGGAGAGCCGGGTCACCGGGAAGTAGTTGGAGCCGTCGATGCTGGTGAAGGCCCAACCGACGCTGCTCCAGCTCGGCCCCGACATGACCTCCGGAACGTTCAGGACGTACGTCGGATCGTCGAAGCCCACGAATCCGTTGTGCAGGATCGGCCAGTGGACCCCGGCGGCGGCAACCGCGAGCCCCAGCGCCACGAGCAGCGCACTGCCCCACGGCGCGACCGGACGGGACGCCGTCCCTCTTGTCACGGAGTCAGCCAGCACGAGTCGGTCCTCCCTCTTGCCACATGGTCGGCTCCACGCGAGCCAGTCTAGACCTTCGCCGCCGCCAGCCCACCCGACCCGGCGAGCCCCGCCGCCGGGACCCCGGAGGGCGATTGACATAAGGCTCCTACCCGGACGTCGCGCCAGAACGGGACTTGTTCGTCCTTCCATAGGGTCGGAGCGCAAGACGCACTTTCCCCATCGCCGCAGATTCTTTGATCCGGGCGTCTGCTCCCGTTCTGGCTGGGCGCTCTCGAGTTGAGAGATGGTGCTCGTGGCTCCACCGGAGCGGCGGCGGAGCTTCTACGAGTGACTCGGTCCGAAGACCCGGTTCGCGGGCAAGCCGATCGCAGCGCGATTCGTTGGCGGTTGTGCTCTCCACGGCATCGTGGGAACCATCCTTCCATCTGGGCCTCGATCGGCCATCGCTTCGTTGGGTTCTTCGGAGGGGCATAGCTTATCCGTCGGACCTTGGGGCTCGGGGCCGTGGGCCAGGACGAACACGGATGCTCACCTCCGCGGCCACGCCGAGCGTGGCATGCGAACACGTTTCGCCGCTGCGTGATGAAGTGGTTGCCCTCTCGACGACTCCCCCGACCGAGTCCTTGCCTAGCCTTCGCGGTATCTCGGCGGACTGGCCAGCTCGCCCGGGGTCGTACTCCTCCTCGTCCTTCCACATCCGCAGCACCGTGGCTGCGATCATGCGCGCCAGGCTCAGCTTCGCGAGCGTCGGCTTCGTGCCGCCGTCGACGAGCCGCTGGTAGCGGGCATAGATCGGATCCTTGTTGCGCTGCGTGATCACCGTCGTCGCCGCGCCCTTGAAGATGTGCTTCAGGAAGCGGTTGTGCT
The DNA here is from genome assembly GCA_963822965.1 of uncultured delta proteobacterium. Classification (GTDB taxonomy): domain Bacteria; phylum Myxococcota_A; class UBA9160; order UBA9160; family UBA4427; genus JAJDAN01. The sequence goes on along the minus strand of CAWGJT010000007.1, from coordinate 87,536 downwards.
GCCGCGACAGACCTCTCGTCTGGGGAACCCGCGCCTTGATCCACGCCCCGTCCGCCGTCTGGACCCAGTCCGAGCTCGATCGCGTCACGCGGCGACGCAGAGCGTCGCAAGCGCTTGGGCAGCGCAGCTGCCCCGCGATCCCCAGGCCGCAGTAGCTCCAGAACTGCCGCCTCGTCCGAAAGCGATGCGGTGTCACGACGATGGGCACCAGCCGAGCGGCGCGGATCGGCCCGAAGCCCGGTGCCGTCTCCAGGATGCCGACGATCGGGTGCTTCTTCGCCTCGCGAAGAAGGTCGGCCTCCGCCTCGCCCTTCTGCTCCAGCAGGAAGTCGAAGTGTGCGTACAGCCTCGTCGCTCTCGCCTGCGCGCTGGCCGGCAGCTGAGCCTGCCACGCCTCGCGATGACGCATCCCATACACGTTCTCGCCCGAGACGGGAACGCCGCGAGCGCGGTACAAGCTCTTGAGCCTCGACTGCGCCCGCACGACGTCGCCGACCAGCGTCATGTGGATGCGCGAGAGCTCGCGCAGGCGGGTGAACTGCCGAGGCGCCTTGAAGACACTCTTCTCGAGGTTGCCCACCCGCAGCTTCTCGGCCAGCGCGTAGGCGTCGCGCTTGTCGCTCTTCAGCTCCCCGGCTCTCCGTGATCCCGGCCACCACCAGCTCGTCGACGTGTGGACGCAGCGTCTCGTACAGCCAGGCGCTCTGCAGGCCCTCCTCGAAGATCAGGTGCTTGTGCCCCGGGATCATCCGGACCGCTTCGACCAGCGCCTGGCCGTTGGTCTCGACCGGGAAGTCCTTGAGCTTGCGTCCCTTCTCGGAGATCACCGCCAGCGTGCAGCTCGCGGCGTGAACGTCCATCCCGATGTAGCGTTCCATCGGTGCCTCCTCTCGTTGGGGGTTGTCGTTCGTCCAACTCGAGGATGTCCAACGGGGCCGGGAGGCACCAACCTATCGCTTCTCGGGGACTCTACGTCGCTCGCTCGCAGACGCCATCCCCTTATGATGCTTATCCCCTCCTCTCCGGCCGATACGACCGTTTCAGGAGACTCGCACAGCTCGGGATTTCCGGGCGACCACTCGGATCTGCTTTCGTTTCTGTTCGTCGATCCGGCCGCCTTCGATCCCGCTCCCCGGGGCGGAAAGTCGCCGCCGAAGCTTCGAGGTGACGAGGCTTGCACCACACGTGTGGCGGGAAGGCGCATCGCCAGGGGATTCCCGTCGGCGAATCGGAGTTCCCGCTCGCCGCAGAGTGTCGGCGCGATGCCGGTCCGCGCTCGTGCGCGGCCCGGCGTGCGATACGCTTTCGAGTTCGAGTCCCAGCGGAGGTGCGATCACCGAGTCGTGAGATCGGACGTCGTGGTTTTCTTCGCGCTTCCGCTTCCCCCCGACGCTCGCCGTCGATCCTGGAGGCCGTGTCATGAAGCTCTATTTTCCGCTGAAGAATCTCCGCATCCGCTCGGCCGTGCTGGCCGCACACCTGACCGTCATCGTCAGCCTCGTCGTGGGCGGCGGGGCGGGAGCGGCCGTGAGCGGGGACGCATTCGACCAGAACGTCAGCTCGGACGACAGGTTCCAGACCGAGCCGGTGGTTGCGGTGCAACCGAACGACCCGTCGCGCGTCGTCGCGGCGACGAATCCCATCGGCTTCGCGTCGATGCCGGCATGGATCTCCGATCACTACATGAAGCCGGGCTCGGTGGTGCTCCGATTGCTCTCGGACACGGTGGTGCTTCCCCAGAGCGAGACCGGTGTGGATGGCCAGACCGTCGAGTCCATCCTGATCGCCGATCCCACGCTGGTCGCAGACCGGGAGGGCACTTTCTGGTACGGCGCGGTCACCAAGAATTCCCCCAGCCAGCGCGACTGTGTACCGGGCGGCAACCCCTTGATGTGTCACGTCGTCATCAACAGGCTCGCGCCGGGGGCCACGGATTTCCAGAGCATCACCACCGCGATTCCGGCCGCCGATCCGACCACGGCCGCGTTCCAGGACAAGCCCCTGCTCGGGATCGACGACTGGCCCGGGAGTCCGAAGCGCGGGACGCTCTACGTCGTCTGGTCGCCCCTGCCCGCCTCCGGGAGCGGGGCGTTCTCGAGGATCGTCATCTCGCAATGCCAGACGCGTCCGGGCGGAATCTACGACCCGGCCCATTGCGACGATCCGGACAACTGGTCGCAGCCGGTCGATGTGGCTTCGTCGGACAGCAACTCGAACCCCTTCGCCGGCTCGGTCACGGCGACGCCCACCGGCGACGTCTACGTGACCTGGGTCGACGAGATCGCCAATACGGTCGAGATCGACCGTTGCCTTGCCGCAGAGGATTGCGCGGCCGCCGCGACCTGGCTGGGCGGGGACGAGGTGGTCGCCAACCTCCACTTCCCGCCCCAGGATCCGCTACAGCCCGCCGGCTTCAAGAAGCTCGCGTGCCCGATCCCTGCGGAGCCCGACGTGTCGCCCCCGAGCCCCGCGCAGTTCGTCGAGGCAGGCCCGGACAACCGCGTGTACGTCGTCTTCGGCGACCTGCGGGACAACGGCACGACGAAGTGCACGGCCTCGTCGAGTGACGACACGCTCGACAGCTTCGTCGCCGTCCTCGCGCCGACTGCCGTCGCGTTTCCCAACGTCCAGGCGACGGTCAGCCTGAGCAACGACGCTCCTGCGAAGAACGATCACTTCCTCGCGACCCTGGCCGTCAACCCGTTCAGTGGCGAGATCGAGTCACACTTCTTCTCTACGACGGGCGACGCGACGCGCGGGACGGTGAACGTCTACTACGTTCGCTCGACCGACGGCGGCTTCAGCTATTCGCCCATGGAGCGAATCAGCAGCGAGACCTCCGACTTCCGTGCGAACAACGCGTATTTCGATCACTACATGGGGTCCGATTCCGGCGCAGCTCCCGGCGACACAGACGGGACCTTCTACGGGGCGTGGATCGACAACCGAGAGGACAACGGTCCGGGCTTCCGCGAGCAGGAGTTGTATGTACTGACTCCCAACCGGCCGCCGGTCTGCGACGCAGACGGCCCCTACCAGGCCGAATGCTCCGGTTCTTCCACGGTCGTGATGCTGGACGGAACCGGATCGAGTGACCCGGACGGGGATGCCCTCGATTACACGTGGACGGGGCCGTTCGTCGGAGGAACCACGACCGGCTCGATGCCGTCCGTCGCCTTCAGCGGGACCGGCGCGTTTTCCGTCGATCTCGACGTCAGCGACGGCTTCACCTCGGACTCTTGCGACGCCGACGTGAGCGTCGTCGACGCGACCGCGCCGTCGATCGACAGCCTGAGCGCGACGCCCGCGTCGTTGTGGCCGCCGAATCACAAGTTCGTGCCCGTCAGCCTGTCCGTGAGCGCCAGCGACGTCTGTGATCCATCGGTCGCCGAGTCGTGCCACGTCCTCTCGGTCACGAGCAACGAGCCGGTCGTCGGCCGAGGCTCGGGCAAGACCGCCCCGGATTGGAAGATCACGGGGAACCTGGACGTCGCGCTGCGAGCCGAGCGCGCGGGAGGCAGAAGCGGGCGGGTCTACACGATCACGGTCGAGTGCTCCGACGCATCGGGAAATGCGGCGACTCGCGCCACAACCGTCGTCGTTCCACACAATCGCTGAAGATCGCGGTCGCACAGGGGTCGTCAGTGAGCGATGAAGTTCACTGGGATCCGGCCGGCGGATGGCTGACATCGCCACAACGTGCGGCCGGGACCTCTGCCTGGAAGAGCTGGTGCTGGCCCAAGGTCTCCAGTGCCCCGGACCTCGTCGGAATTCTCGCGCTTCCCGCATTTTGCCGATGTGGCGTCGTCGGTTCGAAACCGGTCTGGTGCTCCAATCAAGGAGAACGCCCTCGGTTACTTCGACCGGGGCCTTCGCCCGAAGGCCCGAACTGCACGACTCCGAGGGCGTCCTTGATGACGATCTGCCAGTCGTCGTTGTTGACGGGAAACGACGAGGCGGTGATGTAGGTCCCCGACGCGCCGTCGTCCGCCCGGACGTTGATCGACCAGTCAGTGAAGCGACCGCTCTACGTCCGCGACCGGGCCGCGATGAGACGAGAGGTGGCGGTATCGCTGTGGGGAGCGACGGAGGGATCGTAGGCGGCCGGATGCCGTCTGCGGTCGCGAGCCGCGATCGCCTCCATTCTCGCGCCGAGGCTCTATCATCCCACTGGAGTCGGATTCGCGACCCATTCGAATGGATGCAAGAGGAACGTGTGAGGAAGGTGGGCGTCCATCTCCAGCCCGTCGAGCGCCCCGAGGAGGATTCGAGTGAGTGAGACGACGAGTGACCTGGGTCGGCCGGTGCCGCCCGGGTTCCGAACCCCGGAGCAGGAGCAGGCGGATCGGGGCCGCGATTTCGCGCCGGCTCGCGACCTCTCTCTCGAGGAGATCAACCCGGCCAACCCGCATCTCTTCCGCGAGAATCGCTGGCAGGAGTACTTCGAACGATTGCGTCGGGAGGATCCCGTCCATCTGAACGAGATCGAGACCGCCGGGCGCTATTGGTCGATCACGAAGTACGACGACATCAAGGCGGTCAGCTCCGACTGGCACACCTTCTCGTCGGCTCACGGGATGACGCTCGGCTTTCGCGTCGGCGCCACGCTTCCCGAAGGCGCGCTGGTCGGCACGCCGCCCTTCATCTCCCAGGATCCGCCGCGGCACGACGAGCAGCGAAGGACCGTGCAGCCCGCGGTCGCGCCCCGCAACCTCGCCAATCTCGAGCCGCCCATTCGCGAGCGCACGCGTCAGGTCCTGGACGCGCTTCCCGAAGCCGAGACCTTCGACTGGGTCGATACCGTGTCGATCGAGCTGACTACGACGATGCTGGCCGCGCTCTTCGACTTCCCGTTCGAGGATCGAAGAAAGCTGACGCGCTGGTCGGACATCGTCTTCGCAATCCCGCAGCCCGGCGGCGTCGTCGAGTCGATGACGCAGAAGCGCCAGGAGCTGATGGAATGCCTCGAGTACTTCTCCCGGCTCTGGGAAGAGCGAAGGAAGAAGCCGGGCGACGACCTGGTCTCGATGCTGGCGCACGGGGAGGCCACCCGGGACATGTCACCCGCGGAGCACCTCGGCAACCTCATCCTGCTCATCGTCGGCGGGAACGACACCACGCGCAACACGATGTCGGGCAGCGTCTACGCGCTCGACCAGTTTCCCGAGCAGTTCCACAAGCTGGTCGCCGATCCCCGGCTCGTGCCGAAGATGGTGCCCGAGATCATTCGCTGGCAGACGCCGCTGTCGTACATGAGGAGAACCGCGACCCGCGACTGCGAGTTCGCGGGCAAGCCGATCCGGAAGAACGACCAGCTGCTGATGTGGTACGTCTCGGCCAACCGGGACGAGGACGTCTTCGAGAACGCGAACGCGGTCGAGATCGAGCGCCGCAACGCCGTCCAGCACCTCTCGTTCGGATACGGCATCCATTTCTGCATGGGCAGTCGACTGGCGGAGCTGCAGCTGCGCGTCCTGTGGGAGGAGATCCTGCAACGCTTCGAGCGAATCGAAGTGCAGGAGGAGCCGAGCCGCACCTTCTCTTCCTTCGTGAAGGGATACACGCGGCTGCCGGTGAAGATCACGCGCAAGTGATCGCACGCGATCGCTGATCCGCGGGGAGGAGTCCGCCGATGCCGGCCGGAAACACGATCTTCGACCGCATCTGGGACGTCCACGTCGTGGCTCCGCTCGGCGGCGGCTTCGACCTGCTCCACGTCGACCGCCATCTGCTGCACGACCTCTCCGGTCCCAGCGCGCTCGGCGCGCTGCGCGCCCAGGGACGGGCTCTGCGCAATCCCGAGCTGACCTTCGCGACGCCCGACCACGGCGTCTCCACCCTGCCCGATCGCGACGACGACTCGAGCCCCATCGGGGCGCGGCTCGTCCCCGCGCTGCGGCGCGGCTGCCACGAGGCGGGCGTCCGGCTCTTCGACATCCACGACCCCGAGCAGGGCATCGTGCACGTGATCGGCCCCGAGCTCGGCCTGACGCTCCCGGGCCTCACGCTGGTCTGCGGCGACAGCCACACCTGCACGCACGGCGGACTCGGTGCGGTCGCCTGGGGCATCGGCTCGACCGAGATCGCGCACGTGCTCGCCACCCAGACCATCATCCAACAGCGGCCGCGAACCCTGCGCGTCTGCTTCGAGGGCACGCCCGGTCGCGGCGTCGAGCCCAAGGACCTGATCCTGCACGCGATCGCGACGCTCGGCGCGGCGGCGGGCAGCGGCCATGCGATCGAGTTCGCCGGCTCCGCGGTGCGCGCGCTCTCCGTCGAGGGACGCATGACGCTGTGCAACCTGTCGATCGAAATGGGCGCCAAGATCGGTCTCGTCGCCCCCGACGAGACGACGTTCGCGTACCTCGAGAACCGGCCCTTTGCGCCGCGCGGTGCGCTCTGGGAACGAGCCCTCGCCGACTGGCGCACGCTCGCCAGCGATCCCGACGCGCGCTTCGACCGAGAGGAGACGCTCGACGCGAGCGCCGTCGCGCCGCAGGTGAGCTGGGGCACGAGTCCCGAGCACACGATCGGCGTCGACGGGCGGGTTCCCGATCCCGAGCGCGCGCCCGACGCGGGACGCCGCAAGGCCTGGGTGGACGCGCTCGCCTACATGGACCTCGCGCCGGGTCAGCCGATCGAAGGACTGTCGATCGACCGCGTGTTCATCGGCTCGTGTGCCAACGGCCGGCTCTCGGACCTGCGCGCGGCTGCGGCGATCGTGCGCGGCCGGCGCGTGGCGCCCGACGTGACGGCGTGGGTCGTTCCGGGCTCGCGCGCGGTGAAGCGAGACGCCGAGGCGGAGGGACTCGCGCGGATCTTCCGCGACGCGGGATTCGAGTGGCGCGAGCCGGGCTGCTCGGCCTGCTCGGCCACCAACGGCGAGACGGTTCCCGCTGGCCAGCGCTGCGTCTCGACCTCGAACCGGAACTTCGTGGGACGCCAGGGTCCGGGCGCCCGAACCCATCTCGCGAGCCCCGCGATGGCCGCGGCGGCCGCCGTGACGGGCACGATCACCGACGTGCGCAAGCTCGCGGCGCACTAGGAGGAGAGAGCCCGTGGAGAGGTTCGCGCGCGTCGAGAGCATCGCAGCTCCGCTGATGCTCCAGAACGTCGATACCGACGTCATCATCCCCATGCGCCGGATCGTGAGCGTCCGGCGAGGCGACGATCTCTCGCGCTACGCGTTCGAGCCGCTGCGCTACGGACCGGAGGGCGCCGACGGGCCCGAGAGCTCCGACTTCGTGCTGAACCATGCGACATATCGCGGAGCCCAGATCCTGCTCGCCGGCGAGAACTTCGGCTGCGGGAGCTCGCGCGAGCCCGCGGTCTGGGTGATTCGCGGTATGGGCTTCCGCGTGATCATCGCACCGAGCTTCGGCGACATCTTCTTCGGCAACTGCTTCCAGCGCGGGGTGCTACCGATCGTGCTCCCGCTCGAGACGGTCGAAGCGTTCGCCGAGCTGGCGCGCGAGCCCGACGCGCGCTTCATCGTCGACCTCGAGCGCTGCGAGGTGACGACGCCAGCGGGCGATCGCGTGCCCTTCGAGGTCAACCCCCTGCGCCGCGAGGGACTGCTCGAGGGGCTCGACGACATCGGTCTGACGAGCCGGCGCGAGGCGGAGATCGCTGCCTTCCAGTCGGCCGACCGCGTCCGTCGACCCTGGGTCTATGCGCCCGGGGACGCGGTCCAGGAGTGAGGGCATGAGCACCGAGCGCGTGGTCACATTCCCGGTGAAGACGCGGCCCCCGAGGCCCTTCAGCCGCTCTCGCCGCGCCAGCACGAATGCCTGACCTGGGTTGCGGCCGGGCTCACGAGCGATCAGATCGCCGACCGCCTGAACCTGTCGCACAAGACGGTGGACCTGCACCTCGCGGCGGCTATTCGCAAGCTGGGCGCGGGCTCGCGCTCACAGGCCGCCGCGCGGGCCGTGGCCCTCGGACTGGTCCACCCCTGAGCAACGCGTCCTCGAGCTCGATCGAATCGAGTCGGACTGGGATCCCCGACTTCGGCCCGCCGCCGTGACCACGGAGGGGAGATTGACACAACGCCCAGACCCGGGCGTCGAGCCGAAACGCAGCTTGCACGCCCTCTCCCCACTTCTCCTCGTGCAGCGTTGCCCACGAGACCAGATTCGCAGCTGATCTTCGCTGACTCTCGTCGCCTCCGCAGGCGATAACGACCTCACACGACCGTGCCGGATCGTCGAGTTGACCGCGCACGTGACCAGAACGTGCCCGTACTCCCTCGTATTCCCCCTCATTCCCTCTCGCAATCGCGTGACTGGTGGGTCTTCCTCGAGGTCCGTTCAGGCTTCGAACCGGAGGGCCGAGGGTTCGCGAGCCAGCTCCAGCGTACGCGCTCAAGACGCTTCGGCGTCTTCCGCGCGGTGCGCTGGCTCGAACGACGAACCCTTCGTAGTCCTTGGCCACCACGTCGGCGAGGCGCTGGTAGTACAAGCGACCCACCCAGGTAGGCGGAGAAGTAGCGAGGCTTGCCCGGAATGTTGGCGCCGGTCCACCAGGAGTCGGTGCGGGGGAAGAGCGTTGCGTTGGCGATCCCGCTGACTTCGTTGGCCCAGGCCTCTTCGCTCTCGGTCGTCGGCTCGACGGCCCCGATGCCCTGCTCGCGCAGATGGCGCATGAGGTCGCCGATCCAGTCGATCTGGCGCTCGGCACCGAGCGGCATGTTGTAGAACACGCCGGGCGAGCCGGGGCCGTGGATCATGAACAGGTTGGGAAAGCCTGCGATCATGAGACCGAGATAGTTGTGGAATCGGTCCTGCCATCGCTCCTTCAGGCTCATGCCGCCGCGTCCCTTGGGGTCGAGACGCAGCATCGAGCCGCTGATGGCGTCGAAGCCGGTCGCCAGCACGAGCATGTCGATGGGGTGCTCGCCCGTCCGGGTCACCACGCTGGTCGGTGTGAACCGCTCGATGGGGTCCTCGCGCAGGTCGACCAGGGTCACGTTGTCGCGGTTGAAGGTCTCGAAGTAGCCGTTGTCGAGGATCGGACGCTTGGTCATCACGAAGTGGTCGGGCATCAGCTTGTCGGCGGTTGCCGGGTCGCGCACGATCTCGCGGATCTTCGCGCGCACGAAGTCCGCCATCGACTGCGTTGGCTTCCTCGCTGATCGCGATGTCGTTGTAGCTCTCCAGGAAGAAGCCGAAGCCGCCTCGCTGCCACAGCTTCTCGTACAGCGCCTCGCGCTCCTCGGGAGTGTCCTCGAGGGCCGAGCGCGTTGTGGGTGTCGAACGGGAAGCCGCCGGGGTGCGCGCGCATCTTCTCGCGGAGGGCGTCCCAGCTCCCTTCTCGCTTCCGCCATCTCCTCGGGCGTGATGGGGCGGTTGCCTGCCGGAAAGGCGTACTGCGGGGTGCGCTGGAGCACCGTCACGTGCGCCGCCTCGCGTGCGATCTCGGGGATCGCCTGGATGCCCGAGGAGCCGGTACCGATCACCGCGACGCGCTTGCCCTCGAAGGAGACGGGCTCGTGAGGCCACTGGCCGGTGTGGTAGGTCTCGCCCGCGAAGTCGTGGATCCCCGGGATGTCGGGCATGTTCGCCGTCGAGAGCGCGCCCACCGCACAGATCAGGAACGGGGCGGAGGCGCGCACGCCGGTGCTGGTCTCCACCGTCCAGCGCTGCGCCGCTTCGTCGTAACGGGCGTCCTGCACCCAGGTCTCGAACTGGATGTCGCGGCGGAGGTCGAACCGATCGGCGACATGTTCGAGGTAGGCCAGCACCGCGGACTGCTCGGACTGGGTCTCTGCCCAGTCCCACTCCTTCATGAGCTCTTCCGAGAACGTGTAGCAGTAGAAGGGGCTGCCCGGGCCGTCGACCCGCGCGCCCGGGTAGCGGTTGTACCACCAGGTGCCACCGACGTCGCTGGCACCGTCGTACACCCGCACCGAGAGGCCCATCTCGCGCAGATGGTGCAGGGCGTACATGCCGCTGACACCCGCTCCGATGACCACCGCGTCATAGTATTCGATCGATCCGCTCCTTCGCGGAGCCCCGGGCTTGCTCGTCATCCTCTTCTCCTCGGCACGACTCTCATGGGCACTACGCAGACCTCGAAGCCCGGCCCGCCGCCGCGATTCGGTCCTCGACATGAGTGAGCTCCGCGCGAGCCTCCTTGCTGTAGCGATCCTCGACGATCGGTTCGTCGCCCGGACGCAGGGGGAGGCGGAAGCCCGAGTAGACGACCTTGCGCGGGCGCTCCGTCGGAGGGTGGGCGCGGTGGAGGGTGTCGCTGCAGTGGATGGTGACATCCCCCGTGCGGGTCTCGAGCATGCGCGCCTCGAGGTCCATCACCGGGTCGCGTCCGGGCATCATCACGTTGGCGCGGTGGGAGCCCGGAACGACACCGAGGGCGCCGCTCACGCGGTCCGCGCCCGTCACCGAGATGCCGCAGGTGAGCGCGTTGCACAGGTAGGAGTGGCGCCCCTGCCCGCAGTCCTTGTGCCAGGGCAGATCGGAGAGGCCCTTCACGATGCCGAGGGGCTTCACCAGGCCCTCGGCGCCGCGCCGGTACACGTGCCCGTCGCCCGTGAGCTCGCCGATCCACTGGTAGCGATCGCTGTGGACGAGCTCCCGCAGCGCCTCGGACTTCTCGTAGAACTCCAGCACCCGCACCGCCTGGGCGTTGCCCAGGGCGTCCTCGGCCCACCAGGAGTCGCCGTCGTCCGGGCGCGCCAGGGAAACGAAGTGATCGATGTCGCGGCCGACCGCGGCCATCTCGTCTTCCTCGAACACCCCGCGTACGTGCAGGAAGCCCGCCTCGGCGAGAAAGTGCGCCATCTCCTCGCGGTCGCCGTCGATGTTGAAGACGCGGTCCAGGTCGAGGGGCTGGCCTTCGAGGTCCCGGAACGTCACGTCGCCCGTTTCGTAGACACGCCGGCCATCGAGGAGCGCGCGCAGGACGGGCTCCCAGGTGAGCCAGTCGGTCGTCTCACCGCGCACCACCTGCACGCGGCCGGTCATCATGAGACCCATGGTGGACTGGTAGTCCTGCACGAGGTCCGAGAGCGCGTCCACAGAAAGCCGCGCGACGATTCCGGCCGCCTCGAGGCCCGACTCGCAGACGAGACGCCGGCCCAGGGCGCGCAGGGTGAACGCCGTGCCGTCGCCCGCTTCGATTTCGAGTCCGAGGGGGTGGACCTTGCGGAAGCTCGCGCCGCGCGCCGCGAGCTCGCCGTGCGCCGCGATGGCTCCCGGAAGGACGACGTCCAGCACCTCTTCCGTGGAGAGCGGGCGGACGTCCTTCATCATGCGGGTTCGCTGGTCGACGCTCATGGGGCCTCCGCGGCGCGTTCCCCGAGAGCTTACGCCGTCGGGATCGCCTCGACATGACGCCCATATCCAGTGCGGGGGCCCCGCGACCATCGGGCTCCGCGCGGGGCCGCGAGGGAGGTGGAGGACGGCCACACCCTGCCGGATGGGCACCGCGGAGAGCGCAGTCAGCCATGCTGGGCTCCGGGTTCCCCAGCCAACGCCCGCCGGAGCCGGACAGAGCCGCCAGAGCCGGATTCCACGCCCCTCTACGCCGCCCCATGCCGCGATCTGCAGAGCCGCGACCGCAACCCCGTGTCATCGCTTGCGTCTGGATCGGTCTTCGAACCTGAGGGTCGGGGGTTCGCAAAGTGGCCTTCGGCCACGAAGCGCTCGCCAGCTTTTCGTCGAAGTATCGCGTCAGCAAGGGTGCAGACCTGGAGACAGTCCGCGACTGGCTTCGAATCGACCGCGGCACCCGGGTGGACTCGCGAGCAGTCCTCGGCGCCGCGCGAGACGATCACTTCGGTGTGTCATGGCACTCCCGTCGACGGGCGGCCCAGACGAAGCGAGGGCCGCTCTCGGCGAGAGCGGCCCTCGGACGATTCGACCCTCCTGGCGCCGGGGCGGGATCAGCTGGAGCGGCGACTCCTGCGGATACCCCCTCCGATCACCAGCGTACCGACGGCGAACACGAGCGCCGCAGTGGGTTCGGGAACGGGGTTCGTGGAGACCGTGCAGTTGTAGTAGCAGCGGTGCCTCCGCTCGTGGTTGGAGCTCCAGCTATCTCCACCCGAGCTCCAGCTGTCTCCACCCGAGCTCCAGCTGTCTCCACCCGAGCTCCAGCTGCCTCCACTCGAATAGTTGAACCAGGACACACCCGTCGCGAATGCGGGAGTCGCAATCAGGAAAAGAGCAAGAACCAGAGCAGAGAATCCAACCGACGACTTCATGACAACTCCTGGTCGAGTCAGCTCGTGTTGACGGCCAACCCACCGAAAACCGCAGCAGCGCCGATTGTGACAGCCCTGCGGTGTTCCGTCAACGCGCAACCCGCCGTTCTACAAACCGAATTCCAGGCGACGGCGGCTCGGCGCACCTACGATCGGAAAACCCCGGCCCGCTGCGGGTCGAGCCCGCATCCCGCGGGCCGACGGGTTTCAGCAACGGATACGGACGCCTGGGGCCCCGGGCCTGGACGGCGCTCGGACCGCCGGCCGGACCCGCCATCCAGAGAGCCCCCTCGAAGGCGCGAAGCAGCTGCCCCACCGCGGGGCTCCCCCCAGGGGCTTCAGATAGCACCCCTGCTCGGGCCTCACGCCGAAACCCAGCTCGAATGTCCTATCCCCCAACGCCGGCGCATCGGTCGGTCAGATCGGCGTGGCGGGTCAGAGCCGATAGATCCGGCGGACGTTGTCGCCCAGCACCTTCGCGCGCGTCTCGGGAGTCAGCTGCTCCGCGTAGCGCGTCAGATCGTCCACCCACGTGTGGGGGTGATCGGGATGCGGGTAGTCGGTCGCCCACAGGAAGCAGTCGGCGCCCACGGGGTCGATGGTGTGCGGCGCCGTCGTCTCGTCGGGGTCGCCCGAGACGAAGCACTGGCGGCGGAAGCGCTCGGATGCACTCGGGCCGCCCCTCTGCGAGATCCCCAGAGCGGATGCCACTGCGTCCAGCCGGTCGAGCATCGCGCCGACCCAGCCGGAGCCGGCCTCGAGGATGCCGATCCGGAGCGTCGGGAAGCGGTCGAGCGTACCGAGGGCGATGTAGGAGATGAAGGCCTGCTGGACGATGCCCCGCAGCCAGAGGGCACCCGCGAGCGCTACGGCGTGGCGCGGCCAGTCGAAGATTCCCTCCGCGGGCCTGTCGTGGGGTGTGAAGGTCGGGTGGATCGCGAGCGGAACGTCGAGCTCGACGCACTTCGCGTGGAGGACGTCGTGATCGGTGTGGCCGTGGAGCACGCGACGATGGTTGAAGGGATTCACCCAGGCTCCCTTGCAGCCGCCGCGGACGGCGCGCTCGAGCTCGCGCGCCGAGCCCTCCGGATCGAGCAGGGTGAGCTGGGCGATCGGCACCAGGCGCCCGCCACTGTCGCGACAGAAGTCGGCGATCCAGCGGTTGTACGCGCTGCAGTACGCGAGGCTCAGCTCGGGGTCGGTGAGCTCCCACTCCCACAGCAGGCCCAGCGTGGGATAGAGGAGTGCGGCGTCGAGGTTCTCCCGATCGAGCAGCGAGATCCGCTCCTTCGCGTCACAGGCACCATAGGGCATGCTGTCCGCGTAGCGCCGGTCGGGGCGCGGCCGCTGGTCTTCGTCGCCCATCGCGCCGAGCACTCCGATGGAGCCGCGTCGCGACCGTCTGGAAGGCCGACCGTCGATCTCGAGATACTCGTAGCCGTCGGCGTCGACCCGGATGCGGAGCGCGCGCGCGCGCAGCGCCGCCGGCAGGTACTCCTCCCACAGGTCCGGCGGCTCGAGGACGTGGCCGTCGGCGTCGATCGTCCCGTCGAACGGAAAGCGCTTGATCTCGTAGGCCATCGATGGGCTCCCTCGTCGGAGCGAGGGTAACCGAACGACGCGGCGGCAGCGCTGGCTAGGGCGTGGCGCTGGCGCGCGGCGCCGCGTCCGGGGTGACGACACCCGCCGCGGACCGGAACGCGCCGACGTCGGCGACGGCCGTTCCGGGCGGCCGATCGTGGAAGCGGCCGGCGCTGTAGATCACCAGCCGGCGGGTCTGCACCAGCTCGAGCAGGCGGTCGTAGAACTTCATCAGGGCCGGCAGATCGATTCGATCGATGCGAGCAGCGATCTGCTCGCGCGAGTCGAAGCTGGTGATCCCGACGTCCAGATCCCTCCAGTAGCGCTGACTGCGATCGGCGAGGTTCTTGTCCTTCTCGAGCAGCAGGCCGATCAGGCCCTGCTCGTAGGCGGAGAGCTCGTCGGCGGACGTCCGGGCCAGCTTGCCGCGGTAGCCGTCGAGAAACGTCTTCGTCGCCTCGAGCAGCGCGCCGGGGCCGGACACCGGGCTCTGCACGACGAACGCGAGGCCGGGAGTCCGGCGCAGCACCGACGGGGTCACGGCCACCACGTAACCGAGCTGCTGCTGGGTGCGCAGGTCGTCGTAGTACGGGGTCCGCAGGACCTGGGAGGTCAGTCCGAAGCGCGCTCGCTCCTCGAACGACGGGTCGGCGCCCTGCAGGTAGAGGAGCATGGCGGCGTCGTCGCTCCGGGCGTTCAAGGCGAACGTGAAGTCTCCGGCGGGCAGCCGGGCGACGGTGTCCGGGGCGACGTCGACGGGAGCGAGCTTCAGGGTCGTCTCGATCATCCGAGAGACGGCCGCCGCCTTCCGGGCGTCGACGTTGCCGTGCATCAGCACGAGGGCACCGTAGTGGTCGAGACGATCGTGCCGCCAGGCCGCGAGGCTCGCCGGCGTGACGTCGTGGAGCGCCTCCGACAAGCGCGCAGGCGGCCAGTCGCCCGCGATCATCACGTTGGAGAGGCTCGCGAGCGCCTGCTGGTAGGGTGGCTGCGCGGTGAAGTTCTCCCACGAACGAAGCAGCTCGTCGCGATAGCCCGAGACCTTCGGCGCCGTGGGCTCGACGCTGCCGAAGACGTCGAGGATGTGATGCAGCAACAGCGGCTGCTTGTCGTCGTAGCCCGTGACGGTGACGAGGAAGCCGTTGGGCTGGACGCCGACGTCGTAGCCCAGCCCCGCGATCTGCGCCGGATACGCGAAGGTGTTGAGCGCGTCGACCACGAGACGGGCGTAGAGGCGCGCGTAGGCCGCGTCGGTCGGGGAGTCGAGGCCGCCCGGGACGTCGAGGCGCACATAGGTCGTCGCGCGCGGCGTGCCGAAGCTCGCATCCGGCGCCCACCAGAACGACAGCCCTGCCGTCGAGTCGATCCGCGTCGGGCGGGACGGGGACTGATCGATGAGCGCGAGATTCGTCGGCACGAACTCGTTGGGGGGCGGCAGCACGAGCCCGAGCTCGGCCGGCGACGGGGAGCCGAGGTCGAGCTTCAGGGGCGTCTGGGCGTAGGGTACCTGGAACCACGGCTCGACGGCGTCGGTCTCGACGTTCGGTCCGCTCACCTCGAGCAGCAGGTTGTCGGGGCGCAGCGCGTCCAGGTAGCGGTCGATCCCCTTCGGGTCGTAGTGCTCCATCAGGTACCGCGCGACCAACACGTCGCGCACCGGGTAGAGCTGCAGGTTCGGGGACGTGGTATAGGCGAAGGCCAGCGGCGACTGCCGCCGCTGGAAGCGGAACGCCAGATCGGAGATCTCGGCCTGCTCCTGGTAGCGCCACTTCTCGACGCCGCTGCTGCGGATCAGCGCGATGTAGTCGAAGAGCGCCCGGGTGATGTCGTCCTGGTGCTTCCAGCCTTCGTCGCTGAGCTGGATCGAGACCGTGATCAGGGCGTTGTCCGCGTCGTAGCGGATCGCGCCGGCGCTCAGCTCCTCGATCCAGCCGCGGGCCTCGAGCCGGGCGTGGAGGCTGCCGACGCCCTCGTGGCCCAGCAGGTTGGCGACGTAGTCGCCGGGCTTCTCGCGGAAGTACGGGTCGAGCGCCGGCACCGGGAAGTTGTAGACCAGCTCGCGCTTGTTCTCGACGGTCTGGTAGACGAGCTTCCGCGGCAGGGTTCCCGGCGCGAAGATCGGGGGATGGGGGCCGGCTTCGCGAGCTTGCGGCGCGGAATGGGGGAGAACTTCTCGCGCACCCAGGTCTGCAGCTCGTCGAGGGACTGGTTGCCGATCACGACCAGCGCCATCTGATCGGCGGAGTAGTGGGTGCGGTAGAACGCGAGCAGGTCCGCGCGCACGTCGCCCGCGAGGGTGGCCAGGCTCCCGACCGAGAAGCGCGCGCCCGGATGCGCGGGGTTCATGACCTCCTCCTCTACGGCCGAGGAGCGCCGGTCATCGTCCTTCAGGTACAGGTGGTACTCGGAGTCGACGGCGTTCTTCTCGCGCTCGACGTAGGCGGCGTCGAAGGTCGGTGCGATGAAGAACTGCGCGAAGCGATCGAGGGCCCCCTCGAAGAAGTCGGGCTGGATGTCGAAGAAGAAGCTGGTGTGGTCCGAGGCCGTGTAGGCGTTGGTGGTCCCGCCGTGGGTGGTGATGTAACCCTGGTAGCCGTCGACGCTCGGGTACTTCGCGGTTCCCAGGAAGAGCATGTGCTCGAGGAAGTGAGCGAGCCCCGGCCGGTCCTTCGGGTCGTCGTAGCTTCCCCGGAAGACCGTGAGCGCCGCGGCCGCCTTGTCGGCGGTCGGGTCCGACGCGAGCAGCACCACCAGCCCGTTGTCGAGGGTGAGCGCGCGGTAGCTGCGGGGGTCGTTCGGGCTCTGGATGATCGACGGAGCGCGCCACGGCAGCGAGACGCACGCCACCAGCAGGACCAGGGCCAGGAGCAGGAGCGGGGGGCGGCGCGGAGCCGGACGCTCCACACGGGACGGGATCGAACGCTTCAAGGAGGGTCTCCGGTGGGTCCGGGGGGCCGCGGGATTGTAAGACAGGCGCCCGGCTTCCGGGATCCGAAAGGGGTCGGGCGATGTCCTATCGTGGGGACGTCGCGCCGCGCCAAGCGTCGCCCGCGCGCCCGACAGGGAGGGAAAATGACCGCTCTCATCGTCCTCGCCGTCGTCGCCATCGTCGTGGTGGTCTTCGTCGTCGGGATCTACAACCGCCTGGTGGTGCTCCGGAACCGCTACAAGAACGGCTTCGCCCAGATCGAGGTGCAGCTCAAGCGGCGGCACGACCTGATCCCCAACCTGGTGGAGACCGTCAAGGGCTACATGGCCCACGAGCGACAGACCCTCGAGGCGGTCGTCCAGGCCCGCAACCAGGCCGCTTCGGGGCTGGCCGCCGCCGCCAGCGACCCCGGCGACCCCGAGGCCATGAAGAAGCTGGGCGCCGCCGAAGGCGTGCTCGGGGGGGCGATGGGTCGCCTGCTCGCGCTGTCCGAGTCGTATCCGGACCTGAAGGCGAGCCAGAACATGCAGCAGCTCACCGAGGAGCTGACCTCGACCGAGAACAAGGTCTCCTTCGCGCGCCAGGCGTTCAACGACGCGGTGACCGCCTACAACACCTACCGCCAGAGCTTCCCGGCGGTGCTGCTCGCCGGCGCCTTCGGCCACCCGACGGACGCCTCGTTGCTCGAGTTCGACACCCAGGCGATCGCCGAGCCGCCGAAGGTGTCGTTCTCCTGAGCGGCAGGCGCTGAGCGACGGACGATCCTGATGGCCACCCGTTTCTTCGAGCACCAGGAGGAGGCGCGCCGGCAGAGCGCGTGGCTCGTGTTCCTGTTCGGGTGCGCGGTCGTGGGTATCGTGGCGCTCACCTACGCGCTGGCCGTCGCCCTCACGGGTCTCTCGCACACCGACGCCTACGGCCGCGCCCTCCCCGTCCCCTTGTGGCAGCCGGACCTCTTCGTCCAGGTCGGGCTCGCCACCCTCGCGGTGGTGGCCGGCGGCAGCCTGTACAAGATCTGGCAGCTGCGGGGCGGCGGGGCGGTGGTCGCCGAGCACCTGGGCGGCCAGCTCATCCCGACGGACACCCGTGATCCGGAAGCGCGCAAGATCCTGAACGTGGTGGAGGAGATGGCGATCGCGAGCGGGACGCCCACGCCGCCCGTCTACGTGCTGGTGGACGAGGAGGGCATCAACGCCTTCGCGGCGGGCTTCACCCCGAGCGACGCGGTCATCGCCGTCACCCGGGGCTGCATCCACCACCTGAGCCGCGACGAGCTACAGGGCGTCATCGCGCACGAGTTCAGCCACATCCTGAACGGGGACATGCGGCTCAACATCCGGCTGATGGGTGCGATCCACGGGATCCTGCTCATCGGGATCATCGGCTACTTCCTGCTGCGCTCGTCGATGTTCGCCGGCGGTCGGCGCGGCAGCCGCGACAACACCGGCACCGTGATCCTGCTGGCGGGCTTCGGGCTGATGGTCGTGGGCTTCCTGGGAACCTTCTTCGGCAACCTCATCAAGGCCTCGGTGAGCCGGCAGCACGAGTTCCTCGCGGACGCGTCGGCGGTCCAGTTCACCCGCAACCCGGCCGGCATCGCCGGCGCGCTCAAGAAGATCGCGGGCCTCGAGGCCGGCTCGATCCTGGTGAGCCCGTCCGCTCCCGAGGCCAGTCACCTCTACTTCAGCGAGGGACTGCGGGGCGGGCTGCAGTCGCTGTTCGCCACCCATCCGCCGCTGACCGAGCGCATCCGGCGGCTCGAGCCCGACTTCACGGGCGCCGTGCCGTCGACCGCCGCCGCGGAAGGGCTGCCGGCTTCGGCCGCCGCGGGCTTCGCGGGCACGGCCGCCGCAGGCTTCGCGGGCACGGCCGCTGCGCCCGGGACGCCGCCGCCCCGGACCCCGGGAGCACCGGCGATCGACCAGGTGGGCGAGCCCACCGCCGCCCACCTCGACTACGCGACCCGTCTGCTGGCCAGCCTCCCGCCCACGGTGGTCGCCGCCTGCCACGAGCCCCACGGCGCTCGGGCGGTGCTGTACGCGCTGCTCGTCAACCGCGACGAAGCGGCACGGCGACGCCAGCTCGAGCAGCTCGCGCGCTTCGGCGAGCCGGGCATCGCCGACGAGACACGCGGGCTGCTTCGGGACGTCGAACGTCTCGACTCCCGCGTGCGTCTGCCGCTGGTCGACCTGGCGCTGCCGGCCCTGCGGCGCCTCTCCCCGCGCCAGTACGCGGCCTTCAAGACGAACGTGAGGGCCCTGGTCGAGGCGGACGACAAGATCGACCTGTTCGAGTGGACGCTCCAGCGCATCCTGCTCGCGCACCTGCGGCCCCACTTCGAGCGGACGGCGTCTCGAGCGAAGGCGAACCTCCCGCTCTCGGATCTCGCGGCCGAGTGCAGCGTCGCGCTCTCGGTGCTCGCACGCTTCGGGAGCCCCGGCGCGGAGGCCGTCCAGAAGGCCTTCGACCAGGGTGCCGCGAAGCTGCCCCGGCTCGGACTGCAGCTGCTGCCTGCGGAGCGCTCGGGGCTCGACGCCCTCGAAGGCGCGCTCGTCCGGCTCGCGAACGCCGACGCGCGCGCCGTCGAGCAGCTGCTCCCGGCCTGCGCGGCGGCCATCGCGGCCGACGGCGTCGTCTCCGAGGCCCAGGGAGAGATGATGCGAGCGATCGCCGACACCCTGGGCGCCCCGATGCCGCCGCTCCTCCCCGGTCAGCCGCTCACCTGAGCCGCAGCCCGGTCGGGACGATGCGCCCTCGACCGCAGCCAGCCCGCATGACGACGCGGCCGGACGCGCGGTAGGCTCGCCGGATGGCCGCCTCGCAACCCCCGCCTCCGACGCATCCGCTCGACCGCCTGGGCGTCTTCGCGGGCCTCGTGGCCGGCATCGCCGGATTCCTGGTCTCGATCGCGTGTGTCGCCGTCCCCTTGCTCCACTTCGTCCTCGGACCGCTCGGACCGGTCATCGGAGGCTTCGTCGCGGGACGGCTCGGCCGCGGCGGCTTCGGCCGGATGGCGGCGAGCGCGCTGACCATGGCCGTCGGCATGGCGTTGGTGGCCGCTGCGTTCACGGGCGCCCTCTTCGGTCGAGACGCCACCTCGGGCTGGGAACGAGCCGTGCCGGCGATCGTCTTCGTCTACACGGGAGCGCTCGCGGTCGTCGGCGCGTTCTTCGGGGTAGCGACCTCGCCGCGCTAGGCGCGGCGTGCACCGGCGCATGGCGGTGCCTGGGGTGGCTCCTCTCCGAGAGGGACTTCGACCTGGCTCGAGCTCGGCACCTTCGCCGAGGACGACGTCCTGCGCTTCCCCGGTCATCCCTCGGGCGCGATCAGCTCGCCATCGCGCTTGAGCTCGCCCACACGGTGCACCGCGCCCAGGACCTCGTCGAGATATCCCGGCCCTTCGGCGGTCGGGACGAACCAGCCCGTCGGGCACATGGTGAGGATCTCGACGAACGAGAACCCCTCGCCCTTCAGCTGCGACGTGAAGGCGCGCTCGAGCGCGCGGCGCGTGCGCGCGACGCCCGCCGCGTCGTGGACGCTGGCGCGCGCCACGTAGCTCGTGCCGCCGAGCCGGGCGAGCAGGTCGGCGATCAGGATCGGATGGCCGTGATAGTCCGCGTTGCGGCCCTCCAGCGAGTTCTTGGTGCGCTGGCCGAGCACGGTGGTCGCCGTCATGTGCCCACCGGTCTCGCCGAACACGCCATTGTTCAGCAGGATGCACGTCACGTTCTCGCCGCGCGCCGCGGTGTGGATCACCTCCTGGAGGCCCTCATTCACCATGTCGCCGTCACCCTGGAGCGTGAAGAGCAGCGCGTCGGGACGCATGCGCTTGGCACCGGTCGCGACCGACGGCGCGCGGCCGTGGAGCGCCTGGACGAGGTCGAGGTCGATCAGGCTGGTGAGCGCCGTGTAGCAGCCGATCCCGACCACGCCGATGGTGCGCTGCTGGACCTCGAGCGCCTCGACGGCGTCGAGGATCGCCCGCAGCGCAACGGGCTCGCCGCAGCCCGGGCACAGGTCGTGGTCCTGCGAGAGCTGGAGCGGCGAGCCGAAGCCCTTCTTGCAGGTGGCGCCCTCGGGCCGGACGTCGGTCGGGATCACGCGCAGCTCGTCGCTCAACCGACGCCTCCTTCCAGGGGCCGGCCCTCGACCGCCGCCTCGATGCGACTGCGCACGACGGCGGCGTCGAGGAGCGGGCCCATCCCGAAGCCGGCGGCGTCGGTGGAGATCCCGCCGATCGCATCGACGGGCACACGGCCCAGCAATGCGAGGCGCACGTCCTCGATCATCTGCCCTGCGTTCTGCTCGAGGCACGCGACGCGCGACGCGACGCGCGTGCACGCGTCGAGCGCCGCGGCGGGGAACGGCCACAGCGTGATCGGGCGGAACAAGCCGACGCGCACGCCCTCGGCACGCAGCTCGCGGACGGCGTGCCGCGCGAAGCGCGCCATCGTCCCGTAGGCGACGACCACGACCTCGGCGTCGTCGGTGGCGAACGTCTCGTGGCGCGGCTCGGCCGCCTCGATGCGGCCCTGCTTGCCCTGCAGCCGCCGCCAGAAGCGATCGGGGTCGATGCCCTTGCTGCCCTTCTCCATGCCGATCGGGTTCAGGTTGCGCGAACGCCCGGTGCCTCCGAGGGAGCCGTCCACCGCCCAGTCCTTGGGCGGCTGCGGGTCGAAGGCGAGCCGCTCGATCACGACGGCCTCGCTCGTGTGGGCGAGCAGGTAGTCTCCCATCACGAGCACCGGGTGACGCCATCGGTCGGCGAGGTCGAAGGCGAGCTGCGTCAGCACGACGGCCTCGGCCGCGTCGATCGGCGCGAGCACGAGGTGGCGGTAGTCGCCGTGACCGCCACCCCGCGTGGCCTGGAAGTAGTCGCCCTGGCCCCGAGCCATGTTGAACACCACGAGCGGAATCTCGGCGCGCGTGATCTCCGAGAGCGACTCCTGCATGAGCGAGAGGCCCTGCCCCGTCGAGCCCGTGGCGGCGCGCGCGCCGGTGGCGGCCGCGCCCCAGGCCATGCCGACGGCCTCGATCTCGCTCTCGGCGTTGATGCAGGTGCCGCCCTCCTCCGGGAGGCGTCGCGCGAGGTGCTCGAGCAGCTCGGTGAAGGGCGTCATCGGGTAGCCCGCGAAGAAGCGGCAGCCCGCCGCGATCGCGGCCTCGGCGATCGCCTCGGAGCCCTCCATGAGACGACGCCCGCTCACGCGACGCCTCCTTCGAGCATGCGCGGCTCGTCGTAGCGCCAGACTTCGAAGCAGAAATCGGGGCACACCAACAGGCAGGCACCGCAGCCGGTGCAGCCCGGCAGGAGCTCGGGGTAGGCGTAGCCCGAGTCGTTGCGATCGCTCGCCATGCGCAGCACCGCGGGCGGGCACGCGGGGATGCAGAGCTCGCAGCCCTTGCAGCGCTCGGTTTCGATCACGACGGTGCCGGTCGTCTTCACACCGCTCACGCTGCGGCCTCCTGCCAGGCGGGCGAACGCCCCGCCGCGACGGCGCCGTGGCCGGCAGCCAGCGCGCGCGCGTTCGCCTCGACGTGCTGGCGGCGGTAGCTCGGCACGACCGACTCCATGGCGGCGACCAGCGCGTCGAGCCGGACGAGACCGGTGGCGCCACAGAGGGCGCCGAGCAGCACGAGCGAGCCCGCGCGCGGCGCTCCGGCCTCGCGCGCCAGGGTCTGCGCCGGCACGTCGACGCGGCTCGCGCCGCCCAGCGAGAGCTCGACGCCGGCGGTGGCATGGACGTCGGCGTCGACG
Source organism: uncultured delta proteobacterium (assembly GCA_963822965.1). Classification (GTDB taxonomy): domain Bacteria; phylum Myxococcota_A; class UBA9160; order UBA9160; family UBA4427; genus JAJDAN01. The sequence goes on along the minus strand of CAWGJT010000007.1, from coordinate 65,045 downwards.
AAGGCGAGCCCGCCGCGCCGCAGCTTCGCGCAGGTCGGGGCCGCGAAGCGGGGGTGCATGACGAGCGCGGCCCAGCAACGCGAGACGACCGGGGGCGATTCGACCGGCGCGTCGGCGACGATGACGGTCGAGTCGGTATTTCCGCCGCGCATGGTGCCGCCGTAGGTCCCGAGCGACAGGACGTGACGGCCCTCGGCGGTGGCGGCCTCGGCGAGGATGCTCGCGGCGAGCTGCACGCCCTGGCCGCCGACCCCGGACATCAGGACCTCACGCTCCAAGCTCGCCTCCAGGGACGCCGACGCCGGCGAGGGCGAAGGCCTCGAGCGCCGCGGCGTCGCGCTCGCTCGGCGCCCTGCCGCGGGCGAGCTGTGCCTGCACGAATCCCATCGCGAGCCAGTAGAGCGCCGCGGCGTCCCGCTCCGGATCGCCCGCTCGAAGCGCGCCCGAAGCCGCGCCCTCGGCCAGGGGCCGGTGCAGCAGCTCGGTCACACGCCGCTCCGAGGCGGCGACCTCGTCGGGGAACGCCTCGGCGAGCCGACCGCGCGAGAGCACGAAGGGCCTCGTGGCCTCGGCGCCGCGGGGGTCGACGGCCTGCGCGAGGATGCCCCGCAGCCACTCGCGCACCCGGGCCGCGGGCGTGTCGACCCGCTCCATGCGATGCGCGAGGTAGCCGGCGAGGATCTCGACGCCGTGGTCGAGCACCGCCACGAGCAGCTCGTGCTTGCTGCGGAAGTGGCGGTAGAAGGCCTGGTTCGAGAGGCCGGCCTCGCGCACGATCTCGCTGACCCGCGGCTCGAGGCAGCCGGTGCGCTCGATGACCGCGAGGGAGGCAGCCACCAGACGTCCAACCTCGGCCTCGGCGGCGGCGCGGCGGGCCGATAGGCTCCGCTCCACGGTCGCCGCAGCGACGACGGATGTCTTCGTTTTTTCTGTGAGAACGTTGTTCCCCATTTCAGGAACGTTATTCTGATCGAGGCGTGATGGCAACCACCCGAGGAGCCCGATGAGCGAGCCCGGCCAGGCCCTGCTGGTGGGTGAGATCTTCCGGCGCAACGCCGAGGCGGTGCCGGAACGCCCGGCCGCGGCGCTGGGCGGCCGCATGTTCACCCACCGCGCGCTCGACGACGCTGGCAACCGGGTCGCCTGGGCCCTGCGCGAGCGGGGGATCGGCCACGGCGACCGCGTCGTGACCTGGGCCGACACCTCGCTCGACGTGCTGCCGGTCTTCGTGGCGCTCGCGAAGCTCGGCGCGGTCTTCGCGCCGCTGAATGCGCGCCTGGGCGCCAACGAGGCGGCGGACGTCGGGCGCCTGGCTCGCGGCTCGCTGCTCGTGGTCGACGCCGAGCGCGCGGGCGTTGCCTCGGCCGTCGCCGATGCCTGCGGCATCCCCGCCGTCGCGTCACTGCCGGGGGGCGACGTCGGTCTCGTCCTCGACCCGGCCAGGCTGCCGGCGTGCGGCGCCGCGCCCGACGAGCCGGCGCTGGGTGAGGACGATCCCCACGTCATCTTCTTCACGAGTGGCAGCACCGGCCGGCCGAAGGGCGTCGTCCTCTCGCATCGCGCGAACTGGCTGCGCGGCTTTCAGGGCGTCTTCCGCGACGAGCCGGAGATCTCGGTCTGCATGTTCCCGCTCTTCCACATGGCGGCCTTCACCCTCGCCCTCGCCGCCTGGCAGACGCGCGGTGAGATCGTCTTCGTCGAGACGGCGACGTCCGCAGCCCTGCTCGACGCAATCGAGCGCCATCGCGCGAACCGCTTCTACGGGATCCCGCTCGTGTGGAGCCGCATCCTCGCCGAGGACACGGGCCGCTGGGACCTCTCGAGCCTGCGCGAGCTCGACACCGGCACGTCGGCCACGCCCATCGAGCTGATCCGCGCCTTGAAGGAACGCTTCCCCGGGACGAGGACGCGCATCTACTACGGGTCGACGGAGGTCGGGTCGGCGACGATGTTGTCGGACGCCGACGTACTCTCGAAGCCCGGGAGCGTCGGCCCCGCATCGCCTTACGTGGACCTGCGGCTGTCCGACGAGGGTGAGATCCTGGTGCGCAGCCCCTACCTGATGAGCGGCTACTTCGACGACGACGAGGCCACCGCCGCGGCGTTGGCCGAAGGTTGGTTCCACACCGGCGACCTCGGCGCCCTCGACGCCGACGGCTGTCTCTCGATCGTGGGCCGCAAGAAGGAGATCATCCGCACGGGCGGCGAGAGCGTCTCGCCGGCGGAGGTCGAGGGCGTGCTGTCCGACGCGCCCGGGGTGGCGGAGATCTCGATCGTCGGCGTCCCCGACTCGGAGTGGGGCGAGGTCGTGTGCGCGGTGGTGGTCCCGCGCGACGGCGAGGTGCCGAGCCTGGCCGCGCTGCACGCCCACGGCGAGGGGCGGCTCGCCGGGTTCAAGAAGCCGCGCCGCCTCGTCTGCGTCGACGCGCTGCCGCGCACCGCCGCCACGGGACAAGTGCAGCGGACGCTGCTCGTGGAGCGGATCGCGAGCGGCCAGCTCGACGCGCGCGAGTGAGCGTGCTGCGCGTCCCGAGACACGTGGTCTGCTACACGCCGAATCATCCCGACGTCGACGAGATCTGTCGGCTCCTCGAGGCCGGACTCGTCTCGGGGCGAGAGCGCCCGCAGGTCATCTCGTCATCCCACAGGCCTCCGGCCCTGGATCACGCGAACCACGATCACGATGAGCGCGATCACCAGAAGGACGTGGATCAGTCCACCCATCGTGTAGGAGCTGAGTAGCCCAACCAACCACAAGACGATCAGGACAATCGCGATGGTCTCGAGCATTCGTACCCCCTCCACCCGCCGCGCAGTTCCGTTGGTGGATCCACCAACGCTGGCGAGCCACCCGACGGCGGGCAGCTCGCACTTCGAAAAGCTCTTCCCGACGCAGACTCAGCTGAGCGCGTCCTTTACGTCATCGATGGCCTTGTCGGCCGATTTCTTGACCTTCTCGACACGCTCCTTGAGCTTGCCGGCAGACTGATCTGCCTTTCCTTCGCGCTCCAGCTTCTCGTCGCCGGTCAGCACGCCCGCCGCTTCCTTCACGCGTCCCTTCACTTGATCGATTTTTCCGCTTGCCATGGTCTGCTCCTCTCGTTGCTCGTTGCTCGTTGCTCGTTGCATTCTTCGCGCGTTCGACTCGACGATAGCAGTCTCGCCTGGGCCATGCGCGGCGTTCCGCGTCGCAATTCGACACCGTCCCGTTTCGCCCCAGCGTCGTAGACCGAAGAGACACAGTTACCTGGCGACGAGCCGCTCCTCGTGCAGCGCCTCGCGAGCCAGACGATCCAGATCGGCGTCCGTCGTCGTGGGAAGGAACCGCTTCCGATAGAGCTCGTCGTGCACGATGCTCACGATCGCAACCAGGGGGGCCGCGACGAGAACACCCAACACGCCGAAGGCGGCGACGCACAGTAGCGTGGAGAAGATCACCGCCACCGGGTGCAATCGCATGCCGCGCGCCATGACGAACGGCAGAACCACGTTGTTCTCGATGGCGTGGACTGCGATGTAGGCAAGCACGACCCAGAGAATGGTCATGCCTCCTTCGCCGAGAGCGATCAGGAGAGCGGGCACCGCGCTGAGCAGCGGGCCCAGAAACGGAACCGCCTCCAGAACGCCCGCGATCAAACCCAGCCCCAGAGCGTCCATGAAGCCGAAGATCGGCAACATGAGCAGGAAGACCAGTGAGCCGATTGCCACCATCCCGAGTAGCGTCGCCCCCGCCCAGCCGGGCACGAACTTCCCGATGCGCCCCATGATGACCACGGCCTGGCCATGATGGCGCTCGGGCACCAGGGAGAAGATCGCTCCGAAAATCGGGCGGGGGTCCATCAATGTGAAGATCACGCCGAAGAACACCGTCACCAGAACGAGCAGCATTTGAGCTCCGTTGAATGCCAGGGCCGAGAAGCTGCCGACCACGTCCTGGGCCATCTGGCCCAAGCGGGAACGAATGTATGCCGGCTCATTGGTAGTCTGTGGCGGAGCCGGTTTCGTGGCGGGTTGCGCACTTTTGGGCGCACCCAGCGCCGCGGCGTCCTCAGAGATCTCGGTGCTGACTTCCGCCTGCAGCTTTCCCTCGGAGAGCAAGGCCTGTTGCTCCATCTTGATCAGGGGCTTCTGCAGATGCTCCCAGTAGCCTGGCAACTCTTCCATGAGGTTCGCGACCGACTCCTTCATCGGCCCGAGCAGCGCCCATCCCGTCAAAGCAACGACCCCGACCAGAGTCGCCGCAGCCAGCGCCGTCGCCCTCCTTCGACCCCCGGTCAGAGCTCGAATTGGCGCGATCGCGGGATTGACTGCCAGTGAAATCAGCAGAACGAGAATGAGCGACAGCAGAATGGGAGACAGCAGGGAAAACGATTGGATGAATGCGAATGTCGCTCCTCCCACGAGGACCAAGCGGAGGGAGATCGGGGATGCCTTCATCTCTGTCCTGGTGTTGCCGGGGCTCGCCCCGCCCTCAGCCCCGGGACTGGGGACGATCGGCGCTCGGCGGGGTGGCGCGCGCATGGCCCACCCAGGACGACAGGGTCGTCACGACTGAGCTGCTCGCATAGGCTGCGTTGAGCACGGTCACCAACGACCAGGCTCGGCGAACTCTGTTCAGACGTCTGCTCCGATGCAGGAACACACCGAACCCGACTGCCGCGATGAGCATCTCGGGAGAGCCCATTCGAGCGCGAACCTTCGGTCCGAAGCTCGCCGCTACCCTCCCGATGCGCTGTCGACGTTCGAGGAGCCGTTGCTCGACTACGTGGATCCGGAGATGCAGAGGCGGCGGAGCTTCAGCGGCTTCCTTCCAGATCATGCGGCCCTTCTCTCGTCGCTACCGTCGCTCTCATGGCCACGCGGTGAGGCCGGCTGCATCGTACGACGCGTCGCAGGGAAGGCCAGATTGCGGCTCTTGCGGCGAATCATCTCATAGGGCACGAGCAGTGCAATCAGGTTGAGCGCGGCCCCGATGAGCATGGCGACGGCAGGCGCAAGCCCCAGGTCGATCAGTGCGAAGGTTCCGGCGGCCATCAGTCCCAACCAGGCGGAAACCAGCAGCACTCCGATCCCGACGGCAGCCGCGACCATCGCGGTCAGACTCCGTGCGGCCAGTTGCGCCTCGTAGCCCGCGAGGGACAACTGGTCGCACAGCGTCGCGCGCAGCTCATGGGTGAGCAACAGAGCATCGTCGAGCAGACCGGAAGCGGGCGGGGCAGGATCGCTGCGCACCTCGGAGATGCTCGTGCTCGTTCCGTCTGCCGTCCCCATGCCGCGGGGTCCTAGCGAGATGCGAAGATGCGGCTGAGGACGTACCCGGTTGCAATCGCGATCCCGATCGAAGTCACCGGATGCTCCTTGACGTATTGACGTGTACCCGCAACCAACCGCTTCTCGGCCGCGTGCAGCTGCTCGCCCTTCACGTCGAGCGTCTCGACCGCGTGGCTGGCGACACTCGAGACCTTGTCTACGGCCTCGTGTGCACTGGCTGCCATGCGATCGACCGCCGGCTTCCCGCTACTGCTCATCGCATCGATCTTGTGATGCGCACCCTCGGTTGCATGATCGACAGCACGCTCGAGTGTTCCATGAGCGTGGCCGGGGGTGATCGCGGTCTCCTGCGCTTCCATTGTCGTCTCCTCGTCTGGATGAATTCGGCACGAATCGCCAGAGCGGCTGAGGTGACCCACCTCGCCGCTCTTCGTCGCCAGCGCTCTCCGCAAGGCCGAGGCTCGAAGCTCGATGGAATCCACATGCCCTTCGCGGACCCACACCGACCACGGACCAACGATCGCACGCCTGGCCCACGACCGAAATCCTCGGAACGCGGTATATCGCGCGCGTGAACCGGGCATTCGAGGCGGTGGTCCCCGGGCTTGCGCCGACTCGGCCGGTCGAAGTCGGAAGCGGGACGGGGCAGCTCTCGGGGGCCGGAGATCCGCATCGGCCGCCACAAACGACAGCTGCTCAGCAGGACTCGTTTCTCGAGTCCTGCTGAGCAGCAGAGCACCGGGCGGGCAAATAATGGGGGAGGGTGTCCATGGCGTTAAGTGCCAGGGACGGCCCGCTCCGGCGATCGTCCTACTTCTTCTTCACCACCGTGAGCGAATTGTGCACGTCCCTCACGCCGTCGACATGCTTCGCCACATCCACGGCCTGCTTGATCTGGGCAGAGGACACGACTTCGCCGGACAGCGTGACGACGCCATCGGTGGACTCCACGCCGATCGGGAGCGACTTGAGATTTTTCTCGGCCAGAAGTGCCGTCTTGACCTTGGCTGTGAGCGCCGAATCCCCGATGTAGTCCCCGGTCTTTTCCATCGCAGTGGGAGGCTTGGTATCGCCAGCCATGCAGACTGCCGGCACGGCGGCAGAGAGCACGCACACTGCAACGAATATCAGAACATTCCCGACTTTCCGATTCATTGGTATTACCTCGATATCCATCTGCGAGAGCCGCTGCCTCCGCCGCGATGGTTGGTTCGGCGGAGCACTTCGATCGTATGTTGCATCGAAAGAGAGGTCGTCGGTATCCGGCGATCCAGGGAGTCTACGCACCGAATGGGCTGATTCGCAGATCGTGGCCAGGCTCCTAGTGGGCGCCACGCCCGCTCAGAACCGCGGGCACCGTGCGGAGGAGGATTTGCACGTCGAGGAGCAGGCTCCGCGTGCGGATGTAGTCGAGATCCAACTCGACCTGCTGCTCGAAGGGGATCAACGAGCGCCCACCCACCTGCCAAGTGCACGTCACACCCTGGGCGACGGCCAGGCGCCCACGATGGTGGGGCTCGTACTCCGCCACTTCCTCGAGCAACGCCGGGCGCGGACCTACGAGGGACAGGTCGCCCAGGACCACGTTCCAGAGCTGGGGGATTTCGTCCAGACTGAACCGACGGATCCAACGTCCAGTGCGCGTCACGCGCGGGTCGCGCGCCATCTTGTTGAAGCGTGGCGAGCCGCTCTCCTGCGTGGCGCGCAGCGCGCCCCACTGAATCTCGGCATCCGCGCACATCGAGCGAAACTTGTAGAACCGGAACGCCCTCCCACCGAGCCCCGCGCGCATCTGCGAGAACAGAACCGGGCCTCCGTCCTCCAGCTTGATCAACGCGGCGATCAGCAACAGGAGCGGACCAAGCAGACACAGCGCGAAGGAGGCCAGAGTCACGTCGAGAGTGCGCTTCGTCGCCGCGTACAGCGATTGCGAGGTGACACGCCAGGTGAGGTTCGTGACGACGGTAGATTGCAGGTCGGGAGACTCAGCGAGACGGAGGCCTGCGATGTCGACGATTGCCAGTGAGAGGTCTTCCACGGCAGTCGACTAGATTCGTCGGCGACGTCGGGTCGCCTGCGTGACCTGCGTGAAGAGAAGCTCGCCGCCGAGAAGTCCGAGCTCCGTCGGCACCGGCATCGCCGACTGGAAGGACAAGCCGGGCCTGGGCGGCGCGAGATCCGACTTCCAGCGATGAGGCGAGAACATCCAAGATGTACCTACGGGCATCTCTTGCTCCGTCCGCGTTGTATTCCGTTCGTTCGGGGAACAAAACGATAGCCGCAGCGGGTAGGCGCCCGGAATCGTTGGATCCATGGATTCGGAAACCGGAGATCGTGGATTCCCTCGGACGCGCGTCTCTGCGATTCGCCCGGCATTCGCGACGCGTCCGCCAAGCGCGTCCGTCGCCTCGTCTGCATCGACGCCCGTCGTTCGGTTGCGAGCGTCTACGGTCGGCCCAGCAAAGATCCAGTACGACCAAGATGACGAGCACCACGCCCCCCACGGATCCGGTCGTCCGACAGGGCGGCTGCCTACGTCCCGACCCGCAGCCCGCTGATCCCCGAAAGGACGCCGAAGACGCTCAGCAGCCAGAGCACGACGACGATCACCACCACGATGTTCAGGATGCTCTTGATCTTCGAGTCCATCGGCACGTAGCTGTTGACGAGCCACAGAAGGACTCCGACCACGATCAACGTGATGACGAGTTGGACGAGCGGCATGAGAGGCTGTGCTCCTCGACGAAGAGTCCGAAAGCTACCTTGCGATTGCCGGTCCCGGCATCGGGGGATCCGGGGACTTCGGCCGCTGGAAGCGAGTATCCGCGGACGCGCCTCCCTGGGTTGCGTCCACAGTCAGGTCTGACGGGTTGCGGCGGGGAGCCCATCCCCGGACGCCGGGACTGAGCGAGGCGAGTCTGGGAATTTCGGCTCACGGAGGCCGGCCGGGCGGCGCCGCGAACCTGTGGCGAGAAGCAGGTCGTGGAGAGACCAGGGCTTGGGGAGAAAAGTGTCGATCCCGCGCGCAGCGAACTCGGAGCGCCGATCCAACGCACTCGTCCCGACCACGGTCAGGTCCGGCCGCTGCATGAGCAAGCGGCGCACCAGGTTGCCCACATCGCCGTCGGGCATGTGGAAGTCGAGAATCGCCAGGTCGAGCAGGGGTTCGAAGGCGAGCAGCATGATGGCCTGGTCGTGCGTACCCGCGCAGACGGCAACCGCACCCGCGCCGCGCAGCACGCGTGTGACTGCGCGCCGCAGCATGACCTCGTCATCCACATACAGGATGCGCGTTCCGTGAAGTCGGGATCGAGCCCGAGGGCGCGCCCGGGGCGAGACGGGGTCACGGCGTCCTGTCGTCTCTCTCATCATTCCTACTCCTGAGAACTCCTGAGAAGCTCCTTGGCTTTCCGGGTGGGAGGGTGGCGGAGAGGGCGCTCGCTGGACCATCCCCGGATCCGGGCAAAAGCCATCGCCCGAAACAGGTGTTTTCGACCGCGGGACCCACCCTGGCTCCCTGCGGAACGGGATCGGGCTGACGCGGTGCGGGCTGGCAAGCTGGCTGGCCGCGAGTACCCGTTGCCTCGAGGCCAGCCGGATCGAAGGTCCCCGCCCTGGCGGCGAATCCACATTTCTGGCCGGCTGATCCCAACGGAATCGGGGATATCCAACCACTTCCAGTGGGTTTAGAATGGTCTTCCTGCATCTCCTTGGCCCTTCTCCGAAGGCTGAAGGGGACGAGAGATGTCCTATGTTCGTCCTGCTCTGCACGCTTCTGCTCTGCTCGATCGCGATCTTCCTCGCGAAGGCCGTCCAAGTGCAGGTCCCCATCCAGACGCAGACGGTCGGCTCTGGGCGTCGCGCTCGCGGGATCTGGCGAGGCTCGCGCCGATCGCTCGAAGCGTCGTCGCGGCCGTCGCGGGGCGTACGGAGCCCAGGCCTTCCCCTCTGGCGACAAGGACTCAACCAGACTCGAATGGCCGCCCGGGACACCGGGACGGGACGCATGAACCCCTGTCTCCTCATCCCGATCTACGACCACGGCTCGACCATCCTTCGCGTCGTCGAGTCGCTCGCAAGCGCAGACCTCCCGCTCCTGATCGTGAACGATGGCAGTGGCCCGACCACGTGCGCGACGCTCGATCGCATCGCCCGCGACTTCGCGTGGGTCGACATCCGCTGCCACGCGGTCAACCAGGGCAAGGGCGCGGCGCTCGTGACGGGTTACCGCGCGGCGGCAGAGCGCGGCTTCACCCACGCGATCCAGCTGGATGCCGATGCTCAGCACGACCCCACCGATGTGCGGCGCTTCGTCGCCGAGGCGCAGGCCAACCCCAACTCGCTCGTACTCGGCCAGCCGATCTTCGGCGACGACGTCCCGCGGAGTCGCCTCTACGGCCGAAAGCTCTCGGTGGGCCTGGTGTGGCTCGCGACCCTCTCGCGAGCCGTGCGCGACCCCCTGTGTGGCTTCCGATGCGTTCCGCTCGGGCCCGTCCTATCCCTGATCGATCATGTGTCGATGGGCCGACGGATGGACTTCGAGCCCGAGCTGGCGGTCCGGCTCGTCTGGATGGGCGTGCCCGTTTTGAACGTGGCGACACGGGTTCGCTACTTCCCGGGTGGAGTCTCGCACTTCGATGTGATCTGGGACGACCTGCGACTCACGTGGCTCTACACGCGCCTCGCGATCGGAATGCTCTCGCGCGCACCGGGGCTCCTGCGACGGCGGGCGGCATGGCGGACGTCGGCATGAGCCGAGCCGGCGCATGAGCGCATGGATGGCGCAGCCTTGCTGACCTTCACCCGCGCCGAGACCCTGGCCTTCGCCTACGCCGCCGTGACCGCCGGCGCCGTGGGCGCTTACGGGTTCTCGGCATTCACCCTGGGAATCCCTTCCGCAGGGTTCCTCGCGCTGCTTGCCGACGGCGTCGCGCGACCGGGCTCCACGGTCTTCTACCCGACCGTGACGCGGGGACCGCGCGACAGAAGACGCGTGGCGCTGACTTTCGACGACGGACCGGATCCCGAGGTGACACCGGCAGTTCTGGACTCGCTGGCACGGCACGAGGCGTCCGCGACCTTCTTCAGTATCGGCCGATCTCTCGAGAAGCATCCACAGCTGGCTCGACGCGTGGTTGCGGAAGGGCATGAGCTGGGAAATCACTCCTGGAGACACTCGCGCTGGCAGAATTTCTTCGGCGCAGCCGGACATACCCGGGAGATCGAGCGCGGCGAGCAGGCGATCGCGGCGGTGACCGGAAGCCAGGCAAGGCCCCTGTATCGGCCTCCGATCGGCCTCAAGAGCCCGCAGCTGGCGCGGGTCGCATCTCGGCGCGAGCTGACCCTGGTGGCCTGGTCGCTGCACAGCCATGACACGCACAGCGCCGATCCGAAGCGGATCGCGCAGATCCGTGCTGAAGAGGATCCGGCCGGGAGACATCGTGCTGATGCACGACGGACACGACCGGCCCGGGCAACATCGACCCGCTTGCGCGCAGGCCGTACCGACGATCCTGCGAGGCCTACGCGAAGAAGGGCTGCAATGCGTGACGGTGTCCGAACTGCTGAGCCTGCGGCACGCTGATGGCAAGCCTTGCGTCCGCACGGGCTGACGAAGAAAGGGCGCCGCGGGAGGGAGCCGCTCCGGAAGACCTGAACGCGAACCGTCGGTTCTATGATGCGCTGTGGAGGGACGCGCGGCTGGTCGAGCCGGAGCGCTTCAACACGTGGCCGCTGGTGGGGTCCATCGCCGCGCAGGGACAGCGCCGGCTCGAAGTCGGCCCGGGGCTGAGACCACGCCTTCCGATCGAAGGCACGCACTTCGTCGACGTCAGTGCGCCGGCGCTCGTGAAGCTACGACAGCGCGGCGCGAACGCCGTCCTCGGCCTCGTGACGTCGATTCCCTTTCCCGATGGCGCCTTCGAGCTCGTGTGCGCCCTCGACATCGTCGAACACGTCGACGACGGGGATGGAGCGCTGGCGGAGCTGTCTCGCGTGGCCGCGCCGGGAGCGGCGCTGCTTCTCTCGGTGCCCCTCCACCCGTCGCGTTGGAATGCGTTCGACGAGTTGGTCGGTCACCAGCGCCGCTACGAGCCGGAGCAGCTTGCTCGACAAGCTCGCGGAGCACGACTTCTCGGTGGAGCGGAGTGCCGCCTACGGGATGCAGCCGAGATCGTCGCACCTGGTCGATCTCGGGATGTGGTTTCTGCTGCACCGGCGGGAGAAGGCGATGTGGTGGTACAACCGGGTGCTGATGCCTCTAGGCGTCCGCTTCCAGAAGAAGCTCGCGCTCCGGTCCGGCATGATCGCCTGCGATGGCGTCGACGAAATCCTGCTGGTCTGCCGGAAAGGCAGCGGGCGCCGCTCCATGGCGTGATGGGGGCGTGATGGGGTCCAGCGACCCCGCCGCGGGCACGGACGGTCAGGTTCCTCTGACCACCGTGCAGTACTCCCCCACGATGTTCAGAAAGTTCCTTGCGGAGTGATCGACGACGGAGACCTCGGTGATTCCTCCGTCGATCTTCGCGGCCCTGACGCTGGCATCACCCTTGGCGATCAGGCCCAGAATGGTTCCCATGCAGGCCTTTCCCTCTTTCTGACCGGGCCTTGTCGTCTCCCTGGGCGAACTCGCCCCATCGGACCCGGCTACCCAGCACGCCCATGACCGGCGTATCGACGATCATGCACCCCGAGACGCTGATGACGCCGATCAAGAGCGCGCTCGCAGCCCCAATCCTCTTCATGTGCTCTCCTTGCTCGACCCGATGGGCGAGCGGTTCCTGCTCGATCGATTTCGAGCGTGCGCAAGAACAAGCGACCGGGGGTGCGGAACTCCGCCCGCGGCGACTCGAAGGAAGCGGTCCCCTCGGGCCTCCAGGTCGGAACTCACCCTAGCCTGGTAGGGAAGAGCCCGAATATTCCCAGATCCCAGTAGATCGGGCTCCGAAGGCATGGATTCGAGCGTCAGGAGGGTGAATGTTCTGCTCGAAGCTCGGCAGAACGAGCATGGCGAGGCGAGGCGCCCGGATCCGTACGACGGATCAGGGCTAGAGGCCCGGGCGGAAAGTGTACCGCGGCACCGAGAGCGTCATCCGCGGCGTCCTGGCAAGGCGCGCGACCGAGGCGTAGCCGAAGCTACGGCGACGGGAGCGGAACGCAGCCAGGGCGCCGCGGGGGCGCTCGAATGCAAGGTCGCGCTTTCCGGCCGGACCTCTAGGCGCCCGGTTCGGAGTGTCCTCGGGACCATGCTCGAGTGGCTTCGGCGCGCGCGGCGAGGAACTGTGCTCGATAGCGCTCGTGAATCGACACGGTATCGTGTGCTTTCGCTTGCGCGACGAGTCCCAGTGCGCGGCCGAGGTCCTCGAGCGCATCGAGCGCGTTGCTACCGAGCGCCAGAACGCCGCCGCCCACGCCCTCGACCGCCGACCTCCCCGCGCCGAGCAGGTCGCCGTGAACGACGCCATCGATGATACCGATGACCCCTCCAACGACCCCGCCCCCTGTCTCCCAGACGACATCGCCGACACGACCGAGCCGCGCGAAAGGAAGCTCCCAGAGCGCCACGAGCTTGCTCGAGCGATCGAACACGGGATCGCCCAACGGACCCCCGAAGAGCAGCGTGAGAGGCCTCTTGCGCTCGGGAGATACCGCAATCGCTGCGCCACGGCGGATGACCCCATCGCGAACGTCCATCGAGACGACCAGGTCGAGGTGGTCCACAGCCAGACTGGCTCGCTGGATTGCGTCGGCGTAGATGGGAAAGGAGTCGAGGTCGATTCCGGTCAGGGCGGCGTGGGCGACGAAGCTGGGCCCCGCGTTCCCGGAGGACGTCGTCCAGTGGACGATCGACAGCAGTGCGGGCTCGCAACCGGGCTGCTCGAGCTTCGCATCGACGGTGATCTGCCCGAGCAGGTCCGACCGCTCTCCACTGCCCGTCTGCATGTCGAGGACAGTGGCCTCGACGTCGAGGATGTGGATCGACACTCCGCGCGTGGGATCGTTCCACTCGAGCGTGCCCCCGTGTACGACGACCTCTTTCCACAGGGTCGCCGGCCGCGGCGCCGCCTCGCTGCCACTCGTCCGCGCGAGGATCTTTCCGACGTTCGTGCGCCCATCGGCTCCGAGGCGCAGGTGGAGTACTGGATCGTCGAGAACGATGCCTTCGAAGACGGTGCGTCCCTCGTAGAGCCCGCGAAGCGAGACGCGCACCTTGATGCGCTTGGCGGTCAGAATCTCCTCTTCGCCGTCGAAGACCCGCGCGCCGTGAAGCTCTGCAGCGCCCTCGACGATGGACAAGTCCTCGCGCTCGGCCGTCACCGTCAAACCATATTGCGCCCACAGACGCGGCAGGACCCTGGTGCGGACGTACCACGGCGTTGCGAACCATGTGGCAGCGCCGATCACGGCGAGCACCGCGCACGTCCCGAGTGCCCAGCGAACCCACCGGCGCCGCGTCCGGAACCACTCCGTCGATGTCCTGGTCATGCCTTCGCAGAGGCTAGCGCCTGTGCGGCCGGGGCTCCGCCGATCGGCCGCAGCCATTCCCGCGGCACCGAAACCCGACCGTTCCGTGGACGTGGAGTCAGTACGCAAATCGACACTTCAGGAACGGAATATCCCTGGAAGCGGGGATACACATACGCTGCCGACACGCGAGCATCCGACGGCAGATCTCCGAGCTGCAACCCCCTGGACGTACCGTCCGGCTGGGTCGAAGAAGGAGGTGAGAGATGCGGAGCGCGCGCGCCAATCCGGTCGACCCGGCTCGTGAGCGAGGAATCCTCGACGCGGCGCTGAGCGGCGATGAAGCCGGATTCAGCGCCCTTTACAGGCTCTACTCGACCAGCGTGTACGCGTATACGCTGAAGCGGGTGGGCGACCCGTCGCTGGCCGAGGACCTCTCCCAGGAGGTCTTCTTGCAGGTCCACAGGTCACTGAAGAGCTTTGGCGGCCGGTCGAGCCTGTCGTGCTGGATTCTCGGGATCGCGCACAACGTGGTGTCGTACCACTACCGCACCTGCACGCGCAGGCGCGAGTCGCCGCTCGCATCGAGGATGCAGGATGACATCCCCTTGGAAGCCGGGACCGAGCGTCGAATCGATGCCGTGCGTGCGCTGCGCCGCTGCGAGGAGATCCTTTCGAAAACGCAACGACCGGCGCACCAGAGGATCTTCCACCTTCGCTATCGCGAGAGCGATTCGATCCGCCAGATCGCAAGGCGGGTCGGCAAATCCGATGGGGCGGTCAAGGTCAGTTTGCACCGCAGCCGCTGCGCCCTGCTCGATCGGATCCCGGAGCTCGGCCAGTTCCTCGACACGCCGACAGAAAAGGCCGCCTAGGCGCTGCTTGGGGAGGATTCCACATGGCCCGCCAGGGGAAACGCTCCGGGATCGACGGCGAGCCGTTCACGCCGGCCGCGCGCGCCGAGAGGCTGGAGTGGAGGGATCGCCGGCCCGGCGTGGCTCTCCTCGCCGTCGCGCTGCTCGTGTTCGCGGGCTGTGTGACCGCGTCGACACACCCGGTGCGCTCGAACGAGACCTCGCTCGGTCCCAGCCACGGGCTCCCTCGCGCCGATGGGAACGGGCTCGACGAGCAGCCGCTCCATTCCGGCGGCGAGCAGGTCGTCCACACCGTGCGCGCGGGCGAGACACTGAGCGAGATCGCAAGTCGCTACCGCGTAGGGCTCGCTGCGATCTGCCAGCTGAATCGCATCCTCGATCCGGACCGGATCGCGGTCGGTCAGCGCCTGCGGCTCCCCCCATCGGCCGTCGTCGCGTCTCGGCCACCGTTTGCCAGCGAGAATCCGGCTGAGCCGACGCGAGCCGCGGCGCTGATGATCGAAGCAGAAGAGGACTACCTGGACGCCCGCTTCGAGCGCGCGCTGGAGCGTTCGCAAGAGGCCGAGTCGCTGCTGGAGCGGGAATCCGACGGGAACGAGCTGCGCGCGCGCGCTGCCTTCGTCGCCGGCAGCGCGCTGGCGGGTCTCGGCGAAGAGCAACGAGCGAGCGAGCAGTTCGCACGGGTGCTCGTGCTCGACCCCGGCTTCGAGCCTCCCCCGGGTTGGCTCTCGCCTCGGCTCGGCGTGCTCTACGGCAGCGCATCGGCGAAGTGACGCAGCGAGGCCGGTCCGGCCGGAACGTCTAGCGGAACGCCAGGCGGTCCTGCAGCGTCGAGACGACGAAGATCTGCTCCAGGATGCGGCCGTCGGCCATCGCGACTCGGAAGTGGTGGGGACCGGGCTCGAGTGGGATCGTGAATGGGGTGGTGCCCGCCTCGACGCCGTCGATCGCGACGGTCGACCACGGGTGCGAGTTCATGCGAAACGGAATCGGCTCGACGGCCGTCCCGAGGACCGCCTCGTTCCCCATTTGCGACACCTCCGTGAGCACGGGCGCCCGCGCTCGACCGTCGGCCACGAGCACGGCGAGCGCCGCGATGGCGCCGGCGATCGCGAGTGCGGAACGCGCGGTGACGGGCGGAAGTCGCGCACCACGTTGGAGAGGCTGCGCCGCGGCCGTGAGCTTGTGAAGAACGCCCTGACCCAGAGTGAGGCGAGCGCTGGCAGCCGTCGCCTGGACCTGCCGGACCCACTCTCTGGCCGCCTTCCATACGGCCCTTCCGCAGCCGAGCGAGCGAGATCGAAATTCGGCCGACAGCGCGCGCGTACGAACACGGGCCGCAATGCCCATTCGATGCCCATGCGTTCGAATCGAGCTCTTGGCTCGCTTCCATTCCTCGTTGCGGTCGATTCGCGCGGCCAGCGCCGCGATCGCGCCAGGGATCGCGCGCGCCTGACGGGCACGACCTCTGGCACGCCTCCAGATGGTTTCGCCGTGAGCGAGCGCGCGAGATCGAAGTCGGGCCGACACCGCGCTCGTGCGCGCTCGGGCCGCGATGTCCATTCGATGCCCATGCGTCCGAATCGAGCGAGCGGCTCGCTGCGACGCAACGTGCGCGCGCCATGCCGCACCGTCGAGCCAGGCTCGCACGCCACGCGCTCGCTTTGCCGTGCTCCGCCGGAGGCGGATGCTCGCGGGCACGAACACCTGCATGGCGCGTCGCCACGACGCCGCGATCCACTCCCGACCGCGCTTCGTTCGCCAGGCCCGCGATCTCGCGGGGAGGGCCGCCCTGGCTCGCTGCTCGCGACGTACCGGCGACGGGGTCCGCTGGGACCGCGCCGCCGCCGGAACCTGCGCCGACGGGATCGGAGTCGCAGTGCCCCGAGGCGTGCAGTCGAGGGGCGCGGGCGCCGCGAGGCGCGCGGGCGGCTGCGCGCGTGCGAACGGGACGACGCGCGGGATGCGTTCGCGGGCAAGCTCGGCGGCGTGGAGCCGCGCCGCGAGCGCGGCGCGCACGAGTCGCGGATTTCCCGCGCCGTCGCTGAGTGCGGCGTCCACGTCGATCGCTGCGATCAAACCGGACGGGGCGACCCGCAGCGCGCGCGCGACCTGGGTGAGGAGCAGCACCACATCAGCTCGGCTCCACGGCTCGGAGACCTCGACCTCCCGAATCGGGTACGGAACGGCCGTGAGCGCCAGATCCAGCGCCTCGCCTGGAAGACCCGCCAGAACCACCGAAACCGCTCCATCCGACTCGCCGATGATTTCGAACAGCTTCGAGAGCGTCGCGTACGGCGTCGCCTGCACCTCGTCCATCAACAGCAGCGCGCCCCCGCTGAACCGCGCATTGGCTCGCAGCAGGCGCACCAAGCGAGCGGCGGGGGCTCGATCGAGAGGCTGGCGGGCCGCCTCGAGAATCCAAGCCGCGAGCTCGTCGGGCCCGACGTTCGAAAAGGGAACGAAGATCGGCGCGAGACCGCCCGGCGGTCGGGTCCGCAGGGAGCGCAACAACAGCGTCTTCCCGTGGCCTGCGGGGCCGGATACGACGATCGGATCGAACCCCGCGCGCAGCGCCTTCTTGACCTTCTGAAGCGCGCTCTCGAGACCCATCGTCGGGAGCCAATGCGCGGGATCGGGACGGTCGTCCGTCCAGGGCCCCACCCGCGAGAGCCATCCCGCATCCGCCGACCATGCCGCCCTGCGGGGCTCCGGACTCATCGTCTCCGAGGCCATCATCCCTTGTCCGCTCCTCTACAGCACCCGATCGAGGGTGCGTACGCTCGAGAAGCGCTTGGCGACGTCCGACCAGTCGATGAGCTTCCAGAACGCTTCCAGAGGATGTGCCTGACTTCCCGGCGGGCCCCGGCTACTGGCTCTTCACCGTGAGATCGCCGGTCACCGAACGCACTCCGTCCGTGGTCCGGGCGAGCGTGAGCGCGGCCAACCGATCGGCCTGACTTCGGACCGTCCCGGTGAGGCGGGCGACGCCGTTCGCCACCTCCACGTCGATGCTCGCGTCGGAGAGATCCTCACGCGACTTCAGCTGCTTCTCGATGGCATCCTTCGCTCGCTCGTCCTGGTCTTCGACAGCGGCAGCCGACACCTGCGGCACGACCTGGAGATCGTTTTCGACGCTCTTCACACCGTCGACCTTCCCGACCTCCATCTCCGCCGCGTGCCGCGCGGCCTCGGTGGGTACGGTGCCGAAGAGCGTCACGACGCCAGCCAGCGTATCGACGTTGATGTCGCGCGACGGGGTGGCCGGGTCGGCCATGAGCCGGATCTTCGATGCCGTGGTGATCCAGGCGTCCTTCGCCGCCGCCATGGCGGGATTCCCGGAGTCGCTCTTTGCGTCGCGCCAGATCTCGTCGTCGGCCAGGGTGTCCGGACTGTTGATCTCGCTGGCGACGCGCTTCACGCCGGAGGTAGCGCGCGCTACCTCGAGTGCCTGCAGGTGCGCGCTCAGCGTTCTCGCCTCCCCGTCCAGCAGCACCACGCCGCGGTTTGCCGACTTCACCTCGATCTTGCTGTTCCGCAGGGCGGGATCCGCGTCGAGCCGCTTCTGGACTTCTGCGGCGAGCGCCTTGTCGGCCACGGCCATCTCGCGCTGGCGGGGCCGCTCCACGACCTGCAGCAGGTCGCGAACCTCCTGCACGCCCTCGACACCCCGGGCAGCTTGCTCGGCTCCAGCCTTCTCGTCGGCGCTCGAGACGGTTCCGTACAGCGTGACCATGCCATTGGTCGTGTCGACGCGTACGGCGGTTGCGGGCACGTCGTTCGCGACGAGCAGGGCCATCTTGACCTTGGTGGTGATCCAGGCGTCGGGTGCCTGCGCTGCGGTCGCGGGACCCGACCAGGCTGCGCTGACGATGGCCAGCACGGCCGCGAGGGCGAGTGCGTGGCTCCGCCGGTTGGCGATGCGGCTCGCGGCCCACGTTGCGATCGTGCCCAGGCCCTTCCAGGCGATGAAACCTGACATGGTGGTGTCTCCTCGATCCATCCGGCCGAGGGGGTCGGAGGAAGATGGTGAGTCGCTAGGTTCGATCGCGCCGATCGAGCGGCGTCTCCCGGACGCCAATTCAATCGGCCGATCCCAAGAAGCCGACGCGAAGACGCCTCGAGCCGGACGAACTCACACCCTTCGTCCAGCCGGTCCACGAGGAGGCCGGGATTCGCCGCAAGCACTCGCGATCTGCTCGCAGCTCTCCCGGTCACTCGTTCGCGGGCTCACTGGGCGGCCAGGATGGAGACGCCACTACCGCCGAGCGCGGAAGATCGCGCGCCGCGCGACGAGGCATCCGACGCCGAAGAGAAGCAGCGCGGAGGGTTCGGGAACCGCCGACGCGACGCTCGGACCGGTGGACTCGCCCCCGAGCTCCTGGATGTCTACCCGCTCCGTGGCTACCCGCACCTTTTTGGTGTGGCTCTTCGCAGGCTTCTTCGAAGCGTGGGATTTCGCAGGCTTCTTCGAAGCGTGGGATTTGTGGGACGAGAGCGAGAGATCGAGGTCATCCGCGCGGGTCGAGAGCTCCTTCGGTGCCTTGCCCTCATGAGATGGCGTCGCCCAAGCGGACGCGCTCAACAGGCTGAGAGCGAGGCCGAGACAGAGGATGAGTAGTGTTCGCTTCACGGGGACTCCTTCGATACCGATTCGGATGGAAAACCAGGTTAGTCGTCGGGGCAGTGTCCGACCATCCATGGATCTGGGGCTACGGCAGCCCGAGCCACGGTAATGATGGATTCTTGGACGACCCCCGAATCGCGGGAGGAACGGTGGTAGGAGGCACCAGGAGCCGCGGTCGGTGCCGGGCCGTGCTGACGGGCGCGCCGCTCGTTCGAATCCACGGCGTCGGCGCACCATCTACCTGGGTCTGGGGATGCCCGGGGTCCTGCCTTCCAGGGTAGGCTGCCGGCAGGGGGGGAGTCCATTGACGGAACGAGGCGACGCAATGCGAGACGGGTGGCCCCGTTGACCCGACTCGCCCGAGGGCTGCCGTGGTCCGTGCTGCAAGCCGAGTGGCTCAATGTGCCGATCGGGCAGGATGCGGGTCGCGCCAACCCCACGTGGATGGCCTTCTCGGAGAGCTTCGATGTGTGCCTGAGGGGCGTGTTCCGCCACGTCGCCCGGCGCGTGGGCGACCGGGCGTCCCTCGAGAGCATCGTGACCGAGGTCTTCGCTGACAATCTCGACATTCTCGTCTCCCACCTGAGCGACTGCGACAAGCTCGCCCGCTTGCTGTCAGCGGCCGACCTGCTGATCGAGGATGGGGCCAGGCCCGGGCGAGAGTAGAGGCATACGCGCGGAGAGCGAGGCGTGACGTCGTCCTGAACCACGGGAGCGACGACTGAGGGGATTGGCCTGAGCTCTCTTGCGTGTGCGGTTCAGGATCGGTCCCCCGCCCTGTCCAGACACGGGTTCGAGGCCGAGAGCGCACCTCCGCCGCTCCCCTCACCTCCCGGCGCGCCTTCATCCGCGCGCGCAGCCTCGCCCTTCATCCGCGCGCGCAGCCTCGCCCTTCATCCGCGCGCGCAGCCTCGCCCTTCATCCGCGCGCGCAGCCTCGCCCTTCATCCGCGCGCGCAGCCTCGCCCTTCATCCGCGCGCGCAGCCTCGCCCTTCATCCGCGCGCGCAGTCTCGCCCTTCATCCGCGCGCGCAGTCTCGCGCTGTCCGCGCGTGCAGCTTCACGCTCGCGTTCCGCTAGACTCTGCTCGGTGACCGACAAGCAAACCCGTACTCCGCGGAGCTCCGGCAGGAAGGCGGCGAGTCCCGCCAAGAAGGGCGTCGCCCGGCAAGCGGATGAGCAAGCGAGCGAGAAAGCGGGCGAGAGAGTTCCGAAGCCGACCGATCCGATTGTCGCTCCTTCGGAGCCCACGCCTCGCCGCGCGTCTTCCACGAGGCCCTTGATCGTCGGAATCGGTGGTTCCGCCGGTTCGCTCGCGCCGCTGCGCGAGCTCCTCGCGGCGGTTCCTCCCGACTCCGGGATGGCATTCGTCGTCGTGAGTCACCAGGCTCCCACGGGTCAAAGCATGCTTCCCGAGATCCTCGCGAGGTCTACGGAGATGTCGGTGTGCGAGATCGCCGAGGATACCCTCGTCGAGCCGGACCACGTCTACATCGAGCCGCGCGGACACGACGTGGCAATTCGAGAAGGGACGCTCAGGCGAGAACCGGCTGCGCGCGGGGTTCCGCACCTTCCGATCGATCTCTTCTTCCGGGCGCTCGCCCTCGACCAGGGAAGCCATGCCGCCGGCATCGTCCTCTCCGGCACCGGAACCGATGGCACGCTCGGTCTCGCGGCGATCCGCGCGGCATCGGGGCTCGCCCTGGTGCAGGATCCCGCGACCGCCGAGTTCGACGGGATGCCGGTGAGTGCCATCGAGGCAGGCGCCGCGGACTTCGTCCTGCCGCCAGGCGAGATGCCGGCGCGTCTGCTCGTCGACCGGAAGGCGCTGGTCTCGCCGCCACGTGCCGACGGCGGCCCGGAGCTGTCCCCCAACGACATCCAGTCGATCCTCGCGGTCATACGCAAGCGGCGGGGCCTCGATTTCTCCGAGTACAAGCACGGGACGCTGGGTCGGCGCATCGCGCGGAGGATGCAGCTCCACGGCATCGACGACCCGCAGGAGTACGCGCGCCATCTGGACCAGAGCGACGCCGAGATCGACATCCTCTGGCACGACTGGCTGATCGGCGTGAGCAGCTTCTTCCGCGATCCGAAAGCCTTTCGGGCGCTCGAGTCGGAGCTTGCGGAGCTCATTGCTGGACGCCAAGACGGTTCGCCGCTGCGGATGTGGGTTCCCGCTTGCGCGACGGGGGAAGAGGCCTATTCGCTCGTCATGCTGCTGGTCGAGACCCTGCGCCGCATGAACAAGGCCCTGGAAGTGCAGGTATTCGCCACGGACCTCAACCCCGCGGCCATCCAGGTCGCCCGCGCCGGGCGCTATCCCGAGGGCATCGCAGCGGACGTCGGCGACTCACGTCTCGCCCGCTTCTTCGTCCGGGAGGACGGCTGCTATCGGGTCAAGCGGGAGGTGCGCGATCTCGTCGTCTTCGCCGTTCAGAACGCCCTGCAGCGACCCGCCCTTCACCCGCGTGGACCTCGTGTCCTGCCGGAACCTCCTGATCTACCTGGAGCCGAGGGCGCAGCGTCGGCTGCTCCGCTCCTTCCACTACAGCCTGAATCCTCGAGGACTCCTCCTGCTCGGTTCATCCGAGAGCGCAACCGGTTCCGAGGACCTCTTCGCGCCACTCGAGAGCAACTTCAAGATCTACCGGAGAAACGACTCGACAGCGCCGCAGCCGGTGATCCGCTGGCAGTCCCGGTCCGGTGCGAGCCCGAACGCCCCGGCCGACGCCCATCCCGTCGGGAGAAGGACCGATCTGGCGAATCCGCTGAGCAAGGCGCTGGCGGAATCCTTCGGCCCGCCCGCCGTGCTCGTCGACGGGATGGGTCAGGTCCAGCAGATCCATGGAGACATCGGCGCCTATCTCGGACTCCAGGCGGGGCGTGTCAACATGAACATCGTGGAGATGGCGCGGGAAGGCCTGCGTGGGCCGCTTGCCTCGGTCCTCCGCGAAGCGATCGAGGTCGGCGGTCAGGTCGCAGAACGAAGCGTCCGCCTCCACCTCGACGGAGGCCGCCAAACGGTCCACCTCAAGGCGTCGCGGCTCCACGAACCGCGGCTCGCTGCGCCGCTGTTCCTCGTCTCCTTCGAGTCGGCAGAGCGCCGTGCGCGCAAGCGCAAGCCCAAGAGCGAGCCCATCGCAGCGGAAGGCGAGGCCCGCCGCGGGGCGAGGCTGGAACAGGAGCTCCGGAACGCGCGCCACGACCTGCAGGGCACCATCGACGAGCTCCAGACCGCCAACGAGGAGCTCGCCTCGGCGAACGAGGAGCTCCAGAGTACGAACGAGGAGCTCCAGAGCACGAACGAAGAGCTCCAGACCACCAAGGAGGAGACACAATCGCTCAACGAGGAGCTGCATACCGTGAATGCGGAGCTCACCCAGAAGCTCCAGGACTTGGAAGAGGCGAGCAACGACCTGATCAACCTCATGAACAACATCGAGGTCGCCACCATCTTCCTGGACGAGCAGCTCAGGGTGAGGCGTTTTACGCCGCAGGCGCGCCACGTCGCGCACCTGCTCGACGCCGACATCGGACGTCCTCTAGCCGACCTGGCCACCCAGCTCGACTACCCGGATCTCCTGGCGGATGCAGCAAGCGTCATCGAGACCCTTCACGCGTCGGAGAAGCAGGCAGCCGCTCCGGACGGCAGCTGGTACCTGGTGCGCATCCGGCCGTATCGTACAGCGCGAAACGCCGTCGAGGGCGTGGTCGTCACGTTCATCGACATCACCGATACGAAGCACCGCGAACGGCTCGAGGCGGCGCGGCTGCTGGCGGAGAGCATCGTGGACGCGGTGCGCGAGCCCTTCCTGGTCCTGGACGGCGAGCTCCGCGTCGTGCGGGCCAACCGTGCCTACTACCGGTTCGTTCCAGGTAGAGCCGGATCAGACCGAAGGCCGGCTGATCGCCGATCTGGGAAGCCATCAGTGGATCATTCCGACTCTTCGCGAGCGCCTCGAGAACGCCCTGCAAGAGGGCTCGGGCTTCGACGACTTCGAGGTGGAGGCCGAGTTCCCCAGCCTCGGGCGACGCCGGCTGCTCCTGAGCGCCCGCCCCGTGTCGCCCAACGACGGAGCGGGTGCCGAGCTGGTCCTGCTCGGGATCCGGGAGTCGACGATCGCAGCAGAAGCAACGGACCTGTGAGCCAACGCCGTATGCCGCAACCGCCCGATTCTCTGCGAGAGAAGGCCGAGCGCCGGATGGCGCAGGCGAAGCCCGCCGATCTGGAGAGTCTCACGCCGGACGAGATCCAGACCATCATCCACGAGCTCGAGGTGCACAAGATCGAGCTGCAACTCCAGAACGAGGAGCTGCGAGAGGCGCAGAAGACGGCAGCGGATTCGAACGAACGCTTTCATCGGCTCTACGATTCGGCGCCCATCGCCTTTCTGACCCTCGATCTCGAGGGACTGATCGTCGAGGCCAACGCCGCCACCTCCCAGATTCTGAAGACTCCGCGCTCCCGCCTCATCGGGACCAGGCTCTCGGCGTTCGTTGCCGCCAGTTGCCAGGATCGCTGGTACCTGGCACGCCGCGAGCTCCAGGAGGGGCGAGCGCGCCTGGATCTCGCACTGGATCTCGTGTCGCAAGGGGAGGGTACGATCGACGTCCAGCTCGTGGGCATGTCGAAAGACGAGCGCCGCCGCGGGCCGAGAGAGATTCAGCTGGCCTTGATCGACGTGACGGAGCTGCGCAGAACGGAGCACGCATTGCAAGCCGCCGTCGCTGCGGCGACCATGGCCGAGGAGAGAGAGCGCCGCAAGCTGGCAGCAGACCTGCACGACGACGCCGGCCAGCTGCTATCGCTCGCGTCGCTGAAGCTGCACGCGCTGGAGGATTCGAGTGCGGAAGAGCGCGAGCGCCCGGTTCGGCGAGCTGGAGGGTCTTCTCCGGGAGATCCGCAGCCGCGTCTCCTCGCTGAGCTTTCAGCTGAGCCCTCCCCTGCTTCACGATGTGGGGTTGATCGCGGCCATCCAGTGGCTCGCCGACAGCCTGGAGAAGAGCCATGGGCTGATCGTGAGTATCGTCGAGGAGGACGAGCTCGAGCTCGACGAGAACGCGCGCGTCACGCTCTATCGCGCGGTTCGCGAGCTGCTCCTCAACGTGGTGAAGCATTCGGGCGTCAAGACGGCGCGCGTCCGTTTCTCGAAGGAGGGAGGCATGGCGCGCGTCGCGGTAGAGGACGCCGGAGTCGGCATGCCCTCGACCGCCAGGCGCTCCGGCTTCGGGCTCCTGGCTCTGCGCGAACGAATCGAGACCCTTGGCGGATCGCTGGAGACGCGCGGAACTCCAGGCCATGGAACCACGGTCGTGGTCAGGCTCCCGACGCCCCCCCCCCCCCACAGAAGGAAGTTGAACGATGACGACCCGTATCCTGCTCGTGGATGATCATCAGTTGATGCGCGAGGGATTGCGTTCGATCCTCGAAAAGGAAGATGGCGTGGAGATCGTTGGAGAATGCTCCAGCGGGCGCGAGGCCGTGGCGCTTGCGTCGCAAGCTCGAGCCGGACATCGTGGTGATGGACGTGGGCATGAAGGATCTGAATGGCATCGACGCGACCCGACAGATCCGCACCGAGCTTCCGGAGATCGAGGTGATTGCACTCTCCAGTCACTCGGACAGCCGCTACGTGAGCGGCCATGCTCGAAGCCGGCGCCTGTGGCTATGTGCTCAAGGCCAATGCCTACGCCGACCTCAGCCGGGCCCTCCATGCCGCCCGGCAGCACAAGGGCTTCCTGTGCCCAGAGGTCACGCAAGGCGTGGTGAGCGCGTCGCTGACCGGACCCCGGCGTGAAGACCTCGCGTCGGCGCTCTCCGAGCGCGAGCGGGAGGTGCTCCAGCTCCTGGCCGAGGGGCTCTCGTCTCCGCAGATTGGCAAGCGCCTCTTCATCGCCACCAGCACGGTCGAGACGCACCGGCGCAGCATCATGCGCAAGCTCGACATACACAACGTGGCGGATCTGACGAAGTGGGCGATTCGTGAAGGGCTGACCGAGCTCGAAACCTGAATGCGTTCCGTGAGAGCTCCTCGCCGAGTCTTCGCTCTCGGGCGGAAGGTCGCACCGCAGGGGACAAGGCGGTGAGGTGGGTGCTCCTTTCGGTTCTTCTCGCGGCCTCGCTCGGCTGCGACGGCGGGAGCGCGCCCAGCGGCACGCAGGAGCCGCGTGCTTCCTCTGGACATGGCTATCCGCTCCTCTACGAGATCCTCGGGCAGGAGCGCCAGGTCTCGAAGCTGCTGTTCATCAAGTTCGAGCGCGACGAGCTCGAGACGATCATCGATGCGATCGCCGGGGCCTCCGATCGGGCGTACGATCGCCTCGAGGCGCTCGCGAAGGCGAAGCCTGGCCGCCTCGATCTGACCGATACCGGGCTTCCCCTCGAGGAGGTGCTGACGCGCCAGTCGATCGCTGCCGCGCGCAGCAGTCAACTCCTCGCGGCCAGCGGTCGGGAGCTCGAGCTCGAGCTGCTGTTGAGCCAGAACGAGGCGCTGACGTACATCGGACATCTGGTGGATACGCTGTCCCGGAATGAGTCGGATCCGGAGCGCCTCGCGTTCCTGCGCGACCTCTGGAAGGAGGTGACGCTGCTCCAAGAGGATGTGCTGGCATTGTTGCGCCGCCCCGCGCAGCCGGGCGCCTGAGGCGTGCGGCTCGCTGGGGTTCGTCGGCCGCGGCCGGAATCCGAGATTTCGGCTGGCAGCGGGGCGCGCGACCGTCTGCCGTGCACGCTGCTAGGAGCCCGACCCAAGACACCTCGTGCCGCCCTGACGCCGATGCATCGCCGCAGCCTGCGTTGCGCTGCGTCGCCGTAGGCCGCGCTATGGCTTCCTCGCGCGCCTTGGCATCGGCGCGCCTCGACGCCAGAGCTTCCCACGGGAGTCTTGGGTCAGGCTCCTAGTTGCTGACGTCCTCTTTCACGTCGTCGACCTTCTCTCCGACCTTGCGCGCGGCTTTCTCGACCGGCCCCTCGCCCGGGTGCGTGATGTCGTCCACCGTCTCATCGACCTTCTCTCCGGCCTTCTCGAGCGGACCCTTCTCATGACAAGCCAGCGCCCCTCCGGACGCCACGCTGAGTGCCAGGGCGATCGCAACGAATCCATTCGTCGGCTTCATGACTCATCTCCTTCGGGGCGGGGTGCGAGTGAATCTCTCGCGACGGGAGGACCATAGCACAGCGGGGTTTGGGAGATTGGGGAACCCTTGCCGTTGGCCGCAAGCGATCTACACGCGGCCGTGTTTCTTCCTCGAACCACTGGTGCCGAGCGTCGCGCGGATGATGCTCCCCATTCCACCCGGACGAGACGACCCGTGAGTGCATCCGAGACAGAGCGCATCCGGACGGGCGAGCTTCAATCTCGAGGAATGACGCATTGGGGCTAGATCGTTCGTGCGCGTGCGAGCCGGGCTCCCAGGAGACCGAGGAGCGCTGCGGCCACGAGATGCAGCGCGGGCGGGATCGGGACCTGCACGGCGGCGGGAAAGATGACGCCCAGGGTCGGAGTGGTTGAGGCGAGGTCCAGCACCAGCCACTCGAAGGGGCCTTCCCGGAAGGGGACGGGGAAGCCCGACAGGGCCGAGAGGTCGCCGCTTCCGAACAGGTAGTTCGTCCCGAAGATGCCGTCGAAGGTGAAGGTGTCGTGCGTGACGGGGTCCATCAGCTCGATGTCCTGCACGAACAGCGGGGCCTCGACGAAGTTCAGATGGTGCGGGTCCGCGTCGTCTTGCGGGTCGCCTTCCAGGCTACGCACGAGGAGCGCGTCGGCGTAGAAGCCCGCGATCGTCTCGGTGCCGCCGATCCCGCTGACGTCGACGGTGAACTGGTCGGGGACGAGCGAGCCGTCCGAAGCGAACACCAGCGTCGCGGGGGAGCCGGGGTCGTAGCCGGGATCGCTCGTGGTCTGGTATCGGACGCCGAGCCCCAGCGCCATCGCGCTGGAGATCGACGAGATCTGGCTTCCCGTGTCCAGCAGGAACGTGCCCGTCACCTGGCTGCCGCCGAGGCGCAGCGTGACCCCGGGCGGCGTGGTCGGCGGTGGCGTGACGCCTTCCAGGGCCGCCAGCGGATCGGGACCGATGAACGGGTTCTCGGCGAGCGTCGGCCCCGTGGCGCCTACCGGCGTGGTCTCCGTGAAGCGGGCGAAGGACTTCAAGCTGAGCTCGACCCGCACGTCGGCGGCGAGGATGCCCGGTCCGCTCTCGGCGGGAACCGCCGGGTCGTAGAGATGGGTATGGATCGTGTTGGCCGGGGTCAGCTGGTCGAAGGACACCTCGGCGAGCTTGGGGTTGATCATCGACACGCGACCCGCCATGACCGGAACACCGACGATGCCGAGCTGTGTGAAGTCCGCGAGGAAGAGCGCGGCTGATCCGGGCGGACCGAGCTGCAAGCGCAGGCCCGGATCCTGTCGCGGGTAGTCGTCGTCGCTCGCGTAGGGATCGGGCGGCTCCTGGACGAAGCTGCCCGTGCTCATGTGGATCGGGTCGGAGACGCCGAAGGTCGTGCTCCCCCCCACCCCGACGTCCGCGAAGACCACGTCCGTGCCCATGAGCTGTGCGACCGGGATGGAGAGCGCTTGCGCGGGCCCCTCGAACAGCGCGACGCCGCTGGCGCCCGTGTCGTAGATCATCCGCAGGTTGGTCAGCTCGAAGCCGAAGGAGTCGACGCCGGAGTACGGCGGCGCGCCCGCCGTCGGACGCAGCACCATGTTCACCTCCGGCAGCCCGATGGAGGTCGGCAGGACACCCGGAATGTCGTACGCCGCCGCCTGCTGGGGCGCGAGCGCAGCGCTCACGGCGATCGCACCCAGGACCAGCAGGCCGCCACACGAGATCGTCGTCCGCCCAGACACGCTGCCTCCTCCTTCCCGCCGCTGCGCGCCTCATGATGCCCGATCTGTGACACACGTCCCAGTCGCCGCGCTCGTCGAAATCCAGCTGGGGACGTGGCGACGTCTACGGTCTGATGATCGCAGCGTTGCAGCGGCGAAGTACCTGCGGAGCTACGAGGCGGGCGGGGCCACCGCGGTGCGTACCGCTTCACCGTTCGATCGAGTCGGCCCAACCCGCAACTCCACGCAGGGGCCACCGCCCGGGGCCGCTGCCAGCCCCGGCCGGCTCGACTAGAGTCGCGCGATACCTCGTGTTCGCCACGGGAGCTCCTGCATGACGATTCGAGTGATCCAATGGACGACCGGCCACGTGGGTCGGGAGGCGGTCAAGGCCATCCTCGCGCACCCGGAGCTCGAGCTGGTCGGCGCCTACGCCTGGAGCCCCGAGAAGGAGGGGTGCGACGTCGGCGAGCTGTGCGGCCTGGGGCGCCTCGGCGTCACCGCCACCCACGACGTGGATGCGCTCGTCGCCCTCGGCGCCGACTGCGTCTGCTACACGCCGAATCATCCCGACGTCGACGAGATCTGCCGGCTCCTCGAGGCGGGGCTCGACGTCGCGGCGAGCAACCTCACGAACTGCCGGTCGTGGGGCGAGGAGGCGCGGGCCCGCGTCGAGAAGGCCGCCGCGGCGGGCGGCGCGAGCCTCTTCGGCTCCGGGATCTTCCCGGGCTTCGCGAACTACATCGCCGCCCAGATGGCCACGGTGAGTCACGGCTTCCGCCGGGTGCGCTTCCTCGAGTCCGTGGACGTCTCCACGTACCAGGCCATCCACAACTACGCGAACCTGGGATGGGGGCAGACACCCGACCCGAAGTGGCTGGAGGCCAGCCGCCAGGTGCTCGGCTTCTACGACGAGTGCCTCGACGTGATGGCGGAGATGCTGGGCGTGCCCGTGGCCGAGCGACGCTTCGACTGCGAGTGGGCGATCACGCCCGAGGACCGGGAGTACTTCGGGTTCCGGATGCCCGCCGGCACGATCGCCGGCCAGAAGTCCACCTGGACCGCCCGGGCCCTGGGCCAGGAGGAGCCCGTGCTCGAGCTCGACGTGTGCTGGATCGCCGGCCGGGGCCTCGACCCGGAATGGCCCATCCACCACGGCTACACGATGGAGGTCGAGGGTGACCCGAACGTCCACACCCGGGTACGCTTCACGCCCGCGAAGCGGGGCGCCGGTCTCGAGGACTACGTCGACATGGCGAACACCGTCACCTCCATGCCGGTGGTGGCCGCGATCCCGGCCGTGTGCGCCGCCGCGCCCGGCATCCGCACCTACGCAGACCTGCCCCTGATCACGGGGCGCTGGACGCCCCAGGGCTAGGAGCCGTCATGCGGATCACGGCGCAACTCCCAATGCCTGCCGAATCGCTCGTCTTGCTCCGGTCCGTGCCGCGATCCGAGCCCGACGCCAGGAACTACCCTGGCCCCGTGGCCTCATCCGGGCTCCTGTCGAGGGCGTCGGCCTTCCCGCTGCTGGGCGCTGAGCGCGCCTAGCGAGGCTCGTCCCCGACGATGGTGATGCGGTCCATCACGCGCGCTAGCGGCCAGTAGTCGCTGATCGCGTAGTGCTGGGTCGAGCGGTTGTCCCAGAAGGCGATGCTGTCGGGCTCCCAGCGGAAGCGCACCTGGTACTCGGGCACCCGTGAATGCTGGTAGAGCTCGGAGAGCAGCACGTCGCTGTCGGCCTCGTCCAGACCGTCGATGTGGGACGTGAAGACCGCGTTCACGTAGAGGCACTTGCGCCCCGATCGAGGATGGGTGCGGACGATCGGGTGGGCGGCCGGAGGGAACTCCTTGCGCCGCTCCTCCCTCTGCTCCGGCGACAGCAGGTGGCCGAAGGTGTTCACGAAGTCGTGGATCGCGTAGCGGCCCTCGATCTCCGCCTTGAGCTCGTCGGGAAGCCCGGTATAGACGGCCTCCATGTCGCACCACATCGTGTCTCCGCCCACCGGCGGCACCGTCCGCGCGTGCAGCACCGAGCCCAGCGAGGGGATCCGTCGCCAGGATACGTCGCTGTGCCAGACGTTCTCGACCCCCACCACCTCCTCGTCCTTGCGGAAGTGCGCGACCTCCGGGTGCTCGCCGTCGTCCGGGATGAAGGGGTGGATCTCGAGCTCGCCGAAGTTCCGGGCGAAGTCGGCCTGCTGCTCGGGCGTGACCGGCTGCGCGCGGAAGAAGAGCACCTTGAACTCCACCAGCGCCCGCTCGAGCTCGTCTCTCTGCGCGTCCGACAGGGGCTCGCGCAGGTCCAGACCGCGGATCTCGGCTCCCAGGCAGGGCGCCTGGAGCACCGCCTCGAAGTGCTCGAAGCGCAGGCCCAGCAAGCGCTCGCGCGTCTCGCGGATGAACCTGCGCGGACCGAAGTGAAGCGTGGTCAGGTCGATCATTCAGAGCCTCCCTTCCAATGCCAGGTGCCCGCTCGGTGCCCAGGAGCTCGGCACCGGCGCAGGACCTTCAGGTGAAGATCGTAGCTCCCGGTAGCGACGCACGGACTACATCGCAGGCCAGAAGTCCACTTGGACCGCCCGGGCCCTGGGCCGGGCGGAGCCCGTGCTCGAGCTCGACGTGGCTGGATCGCCGGCCGGGGCCTCGACCCCGAATGGCCCCTCCACCACGGCTACACGATGGGGGTCGAGGGCGACCCGAGCTTCCACACAAATACGTCTCGTCCTAGGGACTCCGAAGCAACGCGTACTGCCGGCGGAACTCCCGGTCCTGGAAGCGCAGCAGCAGGTCGTCCCGGGCGCTCTCGAGCAGCTTGCGATAGCCGCTGTTCATCTGGCTGAAGCCCGCGGTCTTCGCCGTCCAGCCCTCGTTGACGTTCATCACGTCGCTCCACACCGGACGCCCTCCCGTGGCCGGGCGCAGCTCGAGGTGCAGATCGAGCCAGAGACGATTGTGCTGGTAGCCGTCGCTCCAGAACTGGTCGAGGCGGGCGAAGAGCTGCGGCGCCCCGCTGGACGCGTCGACGACCCGGAAGCCGGACGCCCGCAGACACTCGGAGATCAGCTCCCGGACCACCTTGCTGGGCTCCCGATCGGGCGCCGCCTCGACGTCGAACGGCATGCCGAACGCGTTGCGTAGTTGTCCGACCACGTACGGCTCGCCGCCTCCTTTGCCGGCGACTCTCGCATCCTCGAGCACGACCTCGACTGGCCCGTATCGATCCTCAGCCGCAGCCGGACGCTCGTAGCTCAGCTGGATTCCCGCACACCCGACCCAGAGCCACGCCAATGCCAGCCCGAGGCCCGCTCGCTTCACGAATTCGCTCATCGTCCCTCCTCCTCCATGGCGACGCGCGTCGCCGCATGGGCGCGCGCAACCGAGCCAAGCGGCCTCGATGTTTGCGGGACCGACGGTTCGCCGGAACTCTTCCTGTCCCATCGGGAGCCCCTTCTTCGCGCGCCACGACGGCCGCCCGGTCGCTTCCGATGGGCGAGCTTCGCCGTGGCCATGCCTTCGCGGCTATTGGAACAGATCGGCGACGATCAGCTCGAAGACCTGCTCCTCGAGCTGATCGTTGATGTCCCGCTCGTAGCCCTTCGCGAAGAAGATCCGGCCCCAGATCCAGAAGTCACGATAGTAGATCCGCGTCTTCTTTTCGGGAGACGCGAACAGGATGCGACCCGAGTCATCGATCAGCTCATAGCGATAGGCGGCGTCGACGCCCGAAACGTAGGGATAGGGGCTCGGCAGCACGTTCCCGATCAACAGGACCACCATCATCCCGGGGAAGGGAAAGTTCTCCTCCATCGGGATGGAGCGGGTGACGAGCGAGCCGGTCAACATCACCTCGCCCTTCCGGAGGGAGCTGGCCGGGGCGTCCTTCCTCGCCTCGGCGGAGATCCCCGCTCGCTTCAGGTGGTTCGCCACCTGGTAGGAGATGTCCCGGAGCCTCGCGCTCTCCATGATGATCGAGATATCGAGGTCACCGAGATAGGACAGCTCGGACACCGCCTTGTAGAACCCCGTCACCACGACCTGCTTTCCCCGCGCGTCTACCCCCGAATCCTCCGCACGCAGCTGCGGGTCGTACGCCGGACCGATTGCGCACGCGCCACCCAGCGCCGCGCACAGCAACAATACGATCAGACGCAAGTGCCCTCCCAAACCGAATCGCATCATCGAACACCCCTCCCCTCTTGGCTGCCCCTTCACCCGTCGCAAGGCGTGCACATGTGGAAGACCGTGGCCCGTGACCCCAGGTCTCGAGGATTGGGAGCTCGTGGCCCAAGTGCTCGCTGCCGACCTACGGGATCGGCTCCGGCGGCGTCGACGACACGTCAGGACGATGACGACAGCCAGCGCCGCGAGCCCGCTCGTCGCGGTGTCGGGCTCCGGCAGCGCCTCTGCCAGGAAGTCCTGCACGTCCGCGCTCGTCGCGCTGGTCACGGTGTGAGCGACGCCCGGATCGATCGCGAACTCCGCCGCCGGCATCCCCGCGTCCTCGTGAATCTCCTGCGCAACCGGCCAGCGGGGCCAGATCTCGGCGGCCAGCGCGATCGGCCAGCCCGCGCCCGCGGCGGCGACCCGACAGAGCGACGAACACCACGTTCTCACGCCGGACGTGCGATGCAAGCGTAGTGCCGGGGCCGAGCGGCGCGCGCAGCGCGTTCCTGCGGACGCGATGGCGTGTGGGTGTGACGGGAATGCGGGGTCGATGGGACGTCGCGCCCCACACCCCGGTGGCGTACCCGGACCGGCAGCGCAGGCAGCCGCGAGCCGCGTGCCGGCTCCCGCTGCCGGCCCTCCCGTGGCGTCGGCGGCTCCGCCCGGACGAGCCCGATCGGATGGCCCGTGGCCGGAGGTAGACAAATTGACTCTACTCGTCTATTCGTCAGCCATGACTCGCGCCGCGCCTCAGCCCGAGGCGGCCCTCGGTGGTGATAGCCACACCCGGACCGCGCTGCTCGACGCCGCCGCACGCCGCTACGCGCGCTTCGGCCCACGCAAGACGACGATGGAGGAGGTCGCCCGCGACGCGGGCTACTCGCGCGCCACGGCCTACAAGCACTTTGCGAGCAAGGACGCCCTCTATCGGTCCCTGCTCGAGCGCTCGACCCGGGACTTCGTCGGCGACCTGCGCGCCTGCATCACCGCGCCCGGCCATGCCCGGGCGAAGCTGCGCCGCATCGTCGAGATCACGGTCGAGGTCTATGCGCAGAGTCCAATCCTGCTCGGCGCCGCATCGCAGGACGACGAGATGCGGATCGAGGCCATCGCCGCCGAAGCCATGCGACGGCAGGAGGCCGAGATCATCCGCCTGCTCGCCGAGGTGCTCCGCGCGGGCATCGAGGCTCGCGCGATCCGCCGGATCGACCCCGAGCGGGTCGCCTACCTGATGTACCACCTCGGCAACCTGCTCGTGATCCGCGAGCTGTCCGGGCGGCGCGACTACCCCCTCGAGAAGATCCTCGACACCATGGACGACCTCGTCGACCGCGGTCTCTCGCTCGAAAAGAAGAAATGAGGAGGACGAAGCCATGACGATCGCGCTCTCCGAGGAAGCGACCCGCGCCAAGTACGCGCACTACATGGACGAGCCGCAGGTGGTGAAGGGCATCCAGGAGAAGATCCACGATCGCTTCCTGCTCGCGTACTTCCTGATGAGCGTGAGCGAGGGCGAGGCGATGGGCGAAGCGGGGGTCGCGTCGATCCGCGAGGAGGAGATCGCGCGGCTCATCCACGACATCGAGCGCCAGCAGCTCGAAGAGGCCGGACACAAGCAGCTCACCCTCGACCTCGCGCGCGAGCTCTTTCCCGAGTTCTTCGACGACGGCCGATACCGCTGGGCAGACCGCCTCTTCGGGCGCGAGTACTACGTCACCGTGCTGCAACAGAACCGCGATCACCTGAAGGAGCGGGGCGCCTACTCGAAGCTGAACCTCTACCTCACGACGACGTTCGGCTACGAGATCATGGTCGGCCTCTACTACGGCGCCGTGCTCGACGCGATCGCGGCGTCGGACCTCGAGCCCGCCTTGAAGGATCCGCTGCTCACGCAGCTGCGCCGCATCCTCGACGAGGAAGACACCCACCTCGAGATCGCGACCCAGCACAACCACTTGCTCTCTGCCGACCGCGAGGGGCTCAGCGCGAAGACCACCCTTCTGCTCGACGGCCTCGAGAAGCTCACGGCGGACGACTACGAGTGGGCGGCGGAGCTCTCGATGAAGCAGATCGTGAAGACCATCGGACGCTATGCCGAGGGCGCTCGCTACCGAGCCGAGATCGAGTCGGGCTCGGCGGGACAGGCCTAGGCGGTGCTCGACTTCTCGTTCACGCCGACGCAGGAGGCGTACCGCGCCGGGCTGCGGAAGATCGCCCTCGAGGAGCTCCTTCCCCGCTATCTGACGGGCGACGCGCAGCAGATCTATCCGGGCGAGCAGGTGAAGCGCGTGCTCGCCTACGGCCGCGACTTCTTCGCTGGGCGCGAGGCCGAACGCGATCTGATCACGGTGGGCATCACCGCCGAGGAGATCGCGCGGGGCGACTTCAACGCCGTCCTGATGAGCCTCGGCCCGAGCTACACGCGTCACTTCATCAGCGAGGCGAACAGCGAGGTGATGGAGCGTTGGCTTCCGGGGCTCGCGACGGGCGAGCAGGTGATCGGCCTCTGCCTCACCGAGCCGGGGGCGGGCTCGGACATGGCCGCGATGTCGACCACGGCAGAGCGCACCGCGGGTGGCTTCAAGCTGAACGGCATCAAGAACTCGGTCAGCTTCCTCAATGCCGACGTCTTCTACGTGTTCGCCCGGACCGACCCGACGTCGAAGGGCTGGCGCGGCATCTCGGCCTTCCTCATCCCGCGCGAGACAAAGGGGCTCTCCTTCGAGGAGTGGGACGACCTCGGCTGCAGGGCCGTCCCACGCGGCACGCTCACCCTGGCGGACGTCGCCGTCGAGGCCGACTGGATGGTGGGACCCGAAGGCGCGGCCTTCGCGATGATCAGCCAGTTCTTCGACATCAACCGGGCGATCATCGGGCTGAAGTGCATCGGTGCGGCGATGCAGTCGATCGACGAGACCATCGCGTACACCAAGCACCGGATGGTCTTCGGCTCGCCACTGGCCTCCAATCAGGCCGTCTCCTTCGGCATCGCCGAGGACCTGACCTGCCTCGAGCTCGCGCGCATGCAGTGCTACCGCGTGCTGTGGATGCGCGAGCGGGGCGTTCCGTGCCAGGACCATGGCGCCATGGTGAAGTGGTATGCGCCGAAGAAGGCGGCCGAGGCGGTTCACCGCTGCCTGCGTTTCCACGGACACTACGGCTACAGCAAGGAGCTGCCCCACCAGCAGCGGCTGCGCGACATCATCGGCTGGCAGATCGGCGACGGGAGCGAGGAGGTGATGAAGCTGCTCATCGCGCGCAGTCGTTTCGGTCGCGAGATCTTCGACGCGCCCGTGCGGCACGAGACGCAGGCGTAGCAGCCGCGCCCGTCCTCCAACGCGCCTCCGTCCGACCCGCTACCGCAGCCCCGTGTCAGCGCTTGCATGCTCGGATCGGTCTTCGAAGCCGAGGGGCGATGTGGTTCCGGGCCCAGGCGCCGCGGGCGGGCGCAGCCAGGCTTCGTCCGCAGCGACTCCGCCGTCGAGGCTCCGCAGGAAGGCGACCAGGGCCTGCGCCTCCTCGTCGTCGAGGTCGAGCGGGGTGATCTCGATCCGCCCGGGGCCGGCGGGCGGGGTGCGGTAGTGATCGATCACCTCTTCCAGGGTCGCGAAGCGACCGTCGTGCATGTAGGGCGCCGTGCGGGGGAGACCGCGCAGGGTGGGCGTCTTGAAGCGGCCCACTTCGCCTTCGGCATGACTCTTGTCGAGGAAGCGCAGCTCCGTACAGTCGCGGGGGAGTGCGTCGCTGTCAGGAGCCGAGGCAGTTGAAGGGATCGATGAGCACCGCCTGGAGGCCCAGGAAGCGCCCGAAGTCCGGTAGCCCGCCCTCGCCCGCCCCGGTCCCGACGTCGTGGAAGACGTGGTTGGTGAACAGGGGACCGTTGTGGCAACGCAGGCAGAGCGTGCGCTCGACGTCCAGGAAGAGGCGCAGTCCACGGGTCTCCTCCGCGCTCAGCCTCGAGTCCGGCGCGGTGGGCCGACCCGTGCGCAGCGCGTCGACCCAGCGATCGAAGCGGGACGGAGCCGGGACCAGGAGCCGCTCGTAGGCCGCGATCGCCTTGCCGACGTTCGCGAACGCGGTGTCGATCGTCTTGCGGTCGGCGGCGGACATCCGATACCAGGCGTCCTGCTCGCTGCGGTCGCCGAAGGGACCCGCGCGCTCGGGGAGGCGCGTCGCCGGGTCTCGTGGATGCCCGTCGAGCACCGGAACGGCGCCAAAGGCCCGCTCGTAGAGCGCCGCCAGACGGGGATCGCCGACCACGCGGCGCACCACGGCCACGCGGGTGCTCCCCATCTCGGCCGCGCTCTCCAGGGGGGCCAGCGCCTGGGCCCAGAGGCTGTCCCGACGTCCGTCCCAGAACTGCCACGCCGAGTAGCCGCTCGCCACCACCGTCGGTGCGTTGCGGCTCGTGTCGGCGAGCCCGCGTGACGTGGTGCGACCGTCGGTGAAGAAGCGGTCGGCGGCGTGGCAGGTGGCGCAGGAGACACTGCCGTCGCGCGAGAGCCCCGGAGCGAAGAAGAGGTGATGCCCCAGCTCGGCGGCCGCGGGATCGTCGGCCACGCGGTTGGACGGGCTCGCGGGCGGAGGCGGCAGCGCCCCGAGGCCGAGCGACTCGAGGAGCGCGATCTGCGACGGGCTCCACGTTCCGGCCTCCGGCGCAGGCGGTACCGCCGTCGACGCTTCCTCCGGAGAGGGGCGCGAGTCTCCGCAGCCGAGCACGAGCAGCAGTCCGCCCAGCAGCAGTGCGGGCCGGCCGATCCGCGTCTTCGGGCGCACGCTCGTCACGGGTCGATCGTCAACGGCAGGGTGACCCGATCGCTCCCGGTGCGGCCGACCACCGTGATCTGCAGGACCCAGACGCCCGGCATGTGGAACTTGACCCCTTCGACGAGGAACTCGCCGCCGCCGAGGTTCCGGGTGACGCGAGGACGCGTCACGAATCCATGTCCGTGGGCGGGCATGCCACCGTCGAAGCGCAGCGCCGTCGGGACCTCCGACGAGGGCCCGGTCAGCTCGATCCCCACGATCCAGTCGTGCATCTGGTGAAGGGCCACCGGCGACAGCGCCGGCCGGGCGCGGATCCGGTAGTGCCCGCCTTCGGTCAGGCCTTCGAGGAGGAGAGGCTGCGACTCGCGTACGGATCGGTCGGAAGGGGCCGCAGGTGCCGGTTGGCCGGGGCCGGAGTCGCACCCCCAGGCCAGGACCGCGACGGCCAGGCCCGCGAGGACCCGGCGCGCCGCTCGGCGCGGGTCGGCTCCGGGCGCGAGCTGGGTGCGTGTTCGTGAGGACGTCGGGGGCGTGTTGAGGGGCATGTCAAAGGAGTACGTCGGACGCCGGTGCCGCCAGGTGGAGCGAGAATTCCTGTCGGCGGCGTCCTACCGGCCCCGGACCGTCGGGGCGAGGACTGCGGAATCGGTGGGGTCCGACCCGACTTCGTAGGGGAATTCCCATCAAACGCCGACACATAAGTTCTCGCAGGGCTACCTACGCATCAGGGTCACAGAGCCGCGATCGGCGGGTACGGGGTCGCTCCTTCCCGGAGTCGACGCTCGAGGTCACCGCGAAGCAGCTCGGCCCGGAAGAGTCCGATCTGCCGCGTGATTCTCGGGCGCCTTCCCCGTTGGTCGGGGACGGGCAACCGACGGTGCGCGGCGCTGCCGCTGGAGTGCCCGGTGCACCACCCCCCCCCGCCCTCGCACCTCTCGTCCCTCCCGCGATGCGTCCGCCTCGTCCTGACGCTCTCGCTCGCCTGCACGCTCCTCGGCTGGGCGCCTCGGGCGTCCGCCGACTTCACCTTCGCGGTATACGACGGCAGCTTCGACTTCCTCCCGGACTTCGGGTCGCTCTCGCCCATCGCGACGGGAACCTCCCCGGTCATCTCCCTCTCGGTGACCTCCCAGACCGAGACCTTCGGGCTCGTGTTCACGATCCAGATCGACGTCCCCACGTCCGGGGACTACGAGTTCTACACGAACTCGGACGACGGCTCGATCCTCTACATCGACGGCAACGTCGTCGTCGACAACGACGGGCTGCACGCGCCCCGCTCGGTCGCGAACCTCACGACCCTGGCCGCGGGACTGCACACCCTGCGGGTCGAGTTCTTCGAGAAGGGGGGCGGTCAGGTCCTCGACGTCGGCTACCGGACGGGCAACCCGAGCTTCGACCCCATCCCCTCGAACGGCCAGCTCGTCTACAACAGCTCGAACGAGTCCACCTTCGGGAAGTGGGGCCCGGTGATCCAGTGGCCCCACATCGCGATCTCCATCGCCAACCTGCCCGACGGTCGCGTCCTGTCCTGGTCCTCGACCGAGACCAACGCCTTCCCGAGCGGCCCCACCTTCACGCACGCGTCGGTCTTCGACCCCGTCTCGCTGACCTTCGTCAACGCCGACAGCAACTTCCACGACATGTTCTGTGCGGGGGTCTCGACGCTCGAGGACGGCACCGTCCTCGCTTCCGGCGGCAACCCGAGCGATCGCCGCACCTCGAGCTTCGACCCGACGACCCTGACCTGGTCGCCTCGCGCCGACATGATCGACAAGCGCTGGTACGCCACGAACGTGACCATGCCCGACAACCGGGTGTTCTCGAGCTTCGGAAAGGACGCGGGCAACCGCTCCGAGCTCTACGACCCGGCGACCAACACCTGGACCGCCACCCCCAACGTGAACATGCAGACGCTCGTGGACGAACAGAACGCCATCCAGTCGGCCCCGAACCCGACGGGCGCGTTCAACCACGAATGGTGGTCGCATCTGACGGTCGCTCCTCAGGGCGACCTCATGATGGCGGGGCCCACCCAGACCTGGCATCGCTTCGACCCCATCGGCGGCGCGCCGAACGTCGTGCTCGGCCAACCCATCGGCGACACCGCGCGGATGTACGGCAACGCGGTGAACTACGACGCCGGCAAGCTGCTGCTGATCGGCGGGGGCGACCGGCGTGCGGACCCGCCGACGAGCGTCAACAACGTCTACCGGATCGACCTGAACGGCCCGGCGCCCGTCCTGACGAGCGGCGCGCCCATGAACTTCCCCCGCGCGCTCAGCAACTCCGTGGTGCTGCCGGATGGCAAGGTGCTCGTGATCGGCGGGAACACCGTCGCGAAGATCTTCAGCGACGAGGGCTCGGTGCTGCCGGCGGAGATCTACGACCCGGCGACGGACACCTGGACCGTCGTCGACAGCATCACGATCCCGCGCAACTACCACTCCACGGCGGTGCTCCTCCAGGACGCCCGCGTTCTCTCCGCCGGCGGTGGAGCCTGCGGTGCGGGCTGCAGCGCGAACCACCTCGACGGACAGATCTACTCGCCGCCCTACCTGTTCGAGAGCGACGACACCCCGGCGATCCGCCCCACCCTCTCGCTGCCCCCCGGCACCAGCGTACATGCCGGCGACGACCTGGTCGTGGCCGCGAGCCCGGACACGACCTCCTTCTCGATCGTTCGGCTCTCCGCCTCGACGCACCACCTGAACACCGACCAGCGCTTCCTGCCCCTGTCCTCCCTCGACAACCAGGACGGCACCTTCACGGTCACCTTTCCCGCCAACCCGAACATCCTGATCGTGGGCAACTACTGGCTCTTCGCCCTGGACGCCGACGGGACGCCTTCCGTCGCCGAGCTGGTCCAGGTGACGCGCGAATCCGTGGCCGCGCCCGAGCCCGAGGGCGGCGTCTACGTGTCGGACCTCGTGTGGAGCTCCGAGCAGAACGGCCTCGGGCCCGCGGAGCGGGATCGCAGCAACGGGGAGAGCGGCGCCGGAGACGGCGGCCCGATCAGCCTGGACGGCCAGGTCTACGCGAAGGGGGTCGGCGTCCACGCCTACTCGAAGATCGACGTCCCGCTCGACGGCCTCTACGACCGCTTCCTCTCCCGCATCGGGCTCGACGACGAGCGCGACGGGCAATGCGGCGACGTCAGCTTCGAGGTGGACGTCGACTCCGTCAACGTCTACGCGAGCGGGAGCTTCGTGGACACGACGCCGACCGAGGTGGTCGACCTCGACGTGGCCGGCGCGCAGCTCCTCACCCTGAAGGTCTTCGACGACGGCGATCCCTGCGGCGACCACGGGGACTGGGCCGACGCCCGCCTCATCCCGACGGTCTTCCCCGGCTATCGCTACTACCGATTCCGGGCGACGAAGCTCCGCGACGACGCGGGCGCGGACTCGATCCAGCTGGCCGAGCTCTCGCTCTACCAGGCCGCGACCCGCATCCACGCCTTCGGCGTCGCGAATCCCGGTGGCAACAACTCGGGAGACGAGTCGGCGGGACGGGCCGACGACGCGAAGACGAACACCAAGTGGCGCGACTACAACCGCCAGCCGCTCGTGTACGACATGGGTGCGAACGTGGAGATCGACTTCTACACGATCACCACGGCCGGCGACACCTCGAGCCGAGACCCCGTCCAGTGGTACTTCGAGGGAAGCGAGGACGGCGTGAACTGGGTGATCCTGGACGACCGGACGGGCGGGGACTTCCCGACCCCGACCGCGCGCCAGGTCGAGATCTCCCAGATTCCCCTGAACGACCTGAGCCCGGTGACACCCCTGCCCGAGCCACCGCGGCACTCGACCACGCTGATCGTCGAGGACAGCAGCCTCGCCGACCGCATCTGGAACGTGAATCCCGACAACGACACCGTGTCGGTCATCGACGAGGCGGGCAGCCTGCTGGCCGAGATCCCCGTCGGCGACCAGCCGTGGTCGCTCGCCAAGCAGCCGGGGGCGAATCGCGTCTTCGTCACCAACAAGGGGTCCTCGACGATCACGGTGATCGACACCGCCCTGCTCGCGGTCGATCACAGCTTCGCCCTGCCCCGCGGTGCGCAGCCCCACGGCATCGTGTTCAGCGGAGACGGCGTCCACTACTTCGTCGTCCTCGAGGCGCTCGCCACGCTCGAGAAGCGCCTTGCGATCGATGACAGCCTGGTGGGCAGCCTGACGCTCAGCGGCCGACCGCGGGACGTCTCGATGCGTTACGACGACTCGCGCCTCTTCGTCAGCAACTTCGTGACGCCACCGGTTCCGGACGAGCATACGCTCGCCCCCGACGTCGCGAACGGGGCCGGCCAGATCTTCACCGTCGACCCCGCCACGCTCACCCTGGTCGGGACCATCGGCCTGCCCCACGACGGTCGGACGCAGTCCGAGGTCCAGGGTCCCGGACTGCCCAACTACCTCGGGGCGGCGGTCGTCAGCTTCGACGATCTCTTCGCCTACGTGCCCACCAAGAAGGACAACATCCAAACCGGGCTGCTGCGGGGGATCCCGGGCATGACCTTCGAATCGACGGTGCGCGCGAACACCTCCCGCATCGATCTCTCGACGGAGCTCGAGGATCCGTTCTTCCGCGTGGACCACGACAACTCGAGCGTCGCCACCGGCGCGGCCCTGAGCGGCGACGATCGCTATCTCTTCAGCACCCTGCAGACGAGCCGCGAGCTCGCGGTCTACGACGTCCAGAACGGCTACCAGCTGATGCGCCTGCCGACGGGCCGGGCGCCCCAGAGCGTGGCGCTCTCGAGCGACGGCAGTCGGGCCTACGTGCACAACTTCCTCGACCGCAGCATCTCGCGCTTCGACCTGACGGAGATGCTCCAGACGAATCTTCCGGCGACGCATCTGCTGCCTCCGGTCGACGTGGTGTCGGTCGAGGCACTCCCCCCGACGGTCCTGATTGGCAAGCAGCACTTCTACGACGCGGCGGACGATCGCCTGGCACTCGACAACTACATCAGCTGTGCCTCCTGCCACCGCGACGGCGACAGCGACGGCCGGGTGTGGGACCTGAGCCAGTTCGGCGAAGGCCTGCGGAACACGATCTCGCTGCGCGGCAAGGGGAACGGCCACGGGCTGCTGCACTGGTCGGGCAACTTCGACGAGATCCAGGACTTCGAGAAGCAGATCCGCCTGCTCAACTGGGGCTCCGGCTTCCTCACGCCGTCCGAGTACGCCGCGACCGCCGATCCGCTGGGCGCTCCCAAGGCCGGACTGAGCCCGGATCTCGACGCGCTCGCCGCGTACGTCACGTCGCTCGCGCAAGCGCCCGAGAGCCCGGTTCGCCCGAGTCCCGTGGCGCTGAGCTCCACCGCCCAGGCCGGGCAGGTCGACTTCGCGGAACAGGGCTGCCTGGGCTGCCATACGCTCACGCACCTGACGGACTCGCCCCTCGGTGTGCGGCACGACATCGGAACGATCGACGCGGCCAGCGGCCAGCGCCTGGGCGGTCCACTCGACGGATTCGACTCGCCGGGCCTCCTCGGTGCCTGGGAGAGCCCGCCCTACCTCCACGACGGTGAGGCGCAGACCCTGGAAGCCGCCATCACCGCCCACGACGCCTTTGCGAGCCTCCCCGGATCGACGGTGGCCGAGCTCGCGAGCTTTCTGCGCGAGGCGGAGTCCGGCGATCTGGTCGGCTTCGAGGACGGCGACGGCGACGGGACGACCAACGTGGTCGATCCCGCTCCCGCGGACCCGTGCCTGCCGACGGCCTTCGTCGCGGTCTGTACCCAGGACAGCGACGGCGACGGCAGCGCCGACTTCGCCGAGGGCGAGGTCGCGGACAGCGACGGCGACGGCGCGCCCGACTACCTCGAGTCGGCGATCGCAGACGCAGATCTCGACGGGCTTTCGGATCAGCTCGATCCGGCCAACGCGAACCCCTGCGTGCCCGCCGTCTTCGTCGCCGCCTGCCCCCAGGACTCCGACGGCGATGGCACCAGCGACTTCACCGAGGGCCAGCTCACCGACAGCGACGGCGACGGCACGCCCGACTACCTCGAGTCGGCGCTGACCGACGCGGATGCGGACGGCACGCCGGACCAGGCCGATCCGGCCGACGCCGACGCCTGTGCGCCCGTTGTCTTCGTCGCCGCCTGCCCCCAGGACTCCGACGGCGACGGCACCAGCGACTTCACCGAGGGCCAGCTCACCGACAGCGACGGCGACGGCACGCCCGACTACCTCGAGTCGGCGCTGACCGACGCGGATGCGGACGGCACGCCGGACCAGGCCGATCCGGCCGACGCCGACGCCTGTGCGCCCGTTGTCTTCGTCGCCGCCTGCCCCCAGGACAGCGACGGCGACGGCGCCAGCGACTTCACCGAGGGCCAGCTCACCGACAGCGACGGCGACGGCACGCCCGACTACCTCGAGTCGGCACTGGCCGACGCCGATGCGGACGGCACGCCGGACCAGGAAGATCCGGCCGACGCCGACGCCTGTGCGCCCGTTGTCTTCGTCGCCGCCTGCCCCCAGGACAGCGACGGCGACGGCGCCAGCGACTTCACCGAGGGCCAGCTCACCGACAGCGACGGCGACGGCACGCCCGACTACCTCGAGTCGGCACTGGCCGACGCCGATGCGGACGGCACGCCGGACCAGGAAGATCCGGCCGACGCCGACGCCTGTGCGCCCGTTGTCTTCGTCGCCGCCTGCCCCCAGGACAGCGACGGCGACGGCGCCAGCGACTTCACCGAGGGCCAGCTCACCGACAGCGACGGCGACGGCACGCCCGACTACCTCGAGTCGGCACTGGCCGACGCCGATGCGGACGGCACGCCGGACCAGGAAGATCCCGCGAACCTGAACGCCTGCGTGCCCGACCGGGCCGCATGCCCGAAGGTGCCGGCGGCCGGACCCTGGACCCAGCTCCTGATCGGGCTCATGCTCGTAGCGACCGGATTCGCCGTGCATCACAGTCGCGAACGGCTCTCGGGTGAGAAGCGCCCGTAGTACCAGGCGAGTGTCCCCGCTGAGCCGCCTCGGCGTGTCCCGCGGCGAACGTCCGCCTCCGAGCGCATCTCATGCGAGTGACCGCCCGGTGCCGGGCTCGGATCGCGGCACGGACCGAGAAAACGCAGAGATTCGGGCGGCATTGGGAGTTGCGCCCTGATCCGCATGACGGATCAGGGCTAGCCGTTCGCCCCGTGGCACTTCTTGTACTTCTTGCCGCTGCCGCAGGGACACGGATCGTTGCGTCCGCGCTTGGGCTCGTCGCGGCGATAGGGCTCGGGCCCGGCGGGATGCTCGTGGTCGC
Source organism: uncultured delta proteobacterium (assembly GCA_963822965.1). Taxonomy (GTDB): domain Bacteria; phylum Myxococcota_A; class UBA9160; order UBA9160; family UBA4427; genus JAJDAN01. Next base: position 20,761 of record CAWGJT010000007.1, on the reverse strand, counting down.
AATCGGGTCCGTGGACGTGCGGGGCCGGCTCGACGGGCTTTCGCTTGGGCATCGGGAATCCTGATTCGGGGCGGGGAACGACGACGTCCGGGAATGTGCGGATTCGGGGCAATCTCGGCAAGCCCCGCCGGATCCCCGCTCTCCCGCCAACCGCGGCCGCCGTCCGGCCGGCGAGCAGAAAACCCGGACGGGGGTGAATGGTCCGGCGCGTCGCATCGATGGGATGGGTTCCAGGGCTCAGCGCGCGGGGACGACCGTCTCGATCGGCGCGCTCTCCCAAACGACCTCGCCATCGAGCCGGACCAGGTGATCGACCGCGTCGTAGCCCGCCGCAGCGATCACGCGCATCGACTCGTCGAGTCCGACACCCACCGTCGCCACCCCATGCCCATCGTCCCCGAGCGTCACGCCGATCCCCAACGCGCGGGCTCTCACGAGGATCTCGGGCAGTGGATAGATCGGGCTCAGGCCGCGCCGAAACGCGCCGCAGTTTACGTCGAGCCTCGATCCCGTCGCCGCGATCGCCTCGAGGGTCCGCTCGATGTGCCTGAAGACTTCGGGTGAGAACCCGGCGTCCATGCCGTCGAATTTCCGAACGAGATCGATGTGACCCACCACTTCGGGCGCGATCGCTTCGACGAGCTCCGCAAGCGAATCGAAATAGTCGGCCTGCATCCGATCCCGACCGCCTCGTGACGAGGCGATCGCCGCGCTCTCCTCCTCGCTGAAGTCCACCCAGCGGCCCCCGAGATCATGGACACTGCCGACGCAGTAGTCGAAGCCGTGCTCCTCCCGGAGCCCGAGCATGACGTTCTTCCAATCCTGTTGCGGCAGCTTTTCGGTCTCGTACCCGACGAAGATCTGGATACGATCGGAATGGCGCTCCTGGAGCGTTCGGGCTTCCGTCACGTACTCGCGAAACATCCGCTGGAGCGCTTCGACGCCGCCGGCAACCTCTTCGGGGTACAGCTCGGCCGACGAGAACCTCGGGCTGTGCTCCGAGAGTCCGTAGTGGGTGAAGCCGAGCTCGATCGCTCGGAGCACGATGTCCTCGAGCCGATCCTTCGCGTGGCCGCAGAACTGGCCGCTGTGGCCACCGTGATAGCTGAACCAGGGCATCGCGCCTACGGTGCCACCGGGCGCCGGCTGGGGCAACCAGGGCGCGTTGCGGCGGGGGGCGAAAACGGCGCCTTCAGTGCGGTCCTCTCGACGACGAATTGGGGCTAGAAGGCAATCCACGCTTGCAGATACAGGGTGTCGTTGTCCTCCGCATCTCGCCCCGCCCCGTCGAAGTTCTTCCGCGAGCCATTGAACTGCTGATATACCGTGTACTGAAGCGAAAGCTTCACGTTGCTACGAGGCCAGAAGGCGGGCCCTCCTCCCTTGTTGAGGGGGAGGTAGTCGAGCTGGAAGACCCAACCGCGGCTGTCGGGCCGACCCGTTCGGCTGTCATAGAGGAGATCGTCCCCGTTCCCGCCAGTCTGGAAGTATTGAACGTCGATCCCGTAGGTCTTGTCGAAGAGGTACGAACCGGTGACCGACGCGCTCCAGAGGTCGTTCGATCCATTCCGCGACACGTCGAGCTGCCGACTCGCCGACAGATCCTGGTGTTCGTAGAGCCAGTCGACCAGCAGCGTCACGTCGTTCAGCGTGGAGAGCCATTGGTACTGCAGGTCGATTCCGGCGTCCGTGAGGTGATCGTGGCCGGCGCTGGCGTCCCGCCCCGGGAAGGTCTGCGCATAGAGCCCGTAGGTCCCCAGCTCCACCTGGTGCTCGCCCCACGTCTCCTCCAGAGCGACCCGCCAGTAGGGAGCCAACCCGTCGATCTCCGTCTCGCCTTCGGGATCGACGCCGAGATCGTCCTGCGCCGACGCAGACAGCGTGGAGTAGCCGCCCATCTCCAGATAGAGCAGGTTCGCGACCATGCCATAGCCGCCGAACCCCAGCACCTGCTGCGATACGCCACCGGCGAGCAGCGGGGCCGCGTCCGGCGCCGGGGCGAGGCCCGAGCCCGAGAACGGGAATCCCCAGGCCGGGGTGGTATTCCAGAGGTCCTGGAGCGTCGGGTTGTTGTTCGCGTACGCTCCCAACACGACGCTCTTCCCGGCGATCGACGTGGCCTGGGCGGCCCGGATCTCCATGTTGTCCCATGCCCAGTCGTGTCCGACGCCATCCCAGGTTCCCTGAGCGAACACGCCGACCTTGTCGAGGACCTCTCCCGCTCGCGCGCCGAAGACGTCCTTCGCGTATGGACCGAAGAGGCGTCCGGCGTAGAAGAGACTGATCTGATTCAACGAGACATTGTCGTTGTCGTGGAACCGCGAGGGAACGTCTCCCTTGGACTGATCCTTGTTGGTGTGCGTGTAGCCGGGAGCGCCCTGGAACATGACTGCGAGGGGCGGCAGGTGGCTCTGGTCGTTGCTGAGGGTGTAGCCATTCAGCTTGAAGGTGCGGCCGAACGGGGTCAGCTGTGGGAAGGCCGTATGACAGGCAGTGCAGCCCATCCCGGTCTGACGGGCGAAGCTCGGCACCGCACGCGCTTCGAAGCCCGCGAAGACGAGTACGGTCACCGCGGACGCAGCAAGCGCTCCGAGGAAGGAAATGAGGATCGCGCCACCCGCTCGATCGTCGTGCTCGGCCATGGGTCCTCCCGGGTCGACTCCAGTTCGAGGCGCGCCGACTCGCGCCGTCTACGATGAGTAGCATCGGTTCGACCGCCCCGAGCATCGCAGAAACGCCGGAAGGATCTGCGGAGGTTCACGAGGCAACGCCGGTGGGGCGCAAGGCCCCATGCCGCTATCTCGAGCGTCCCGCCCGATCCCACGGAGACAAGTCGAGCGCGCGATCGGACGATGCAGAGGCATGCGTCGTGGACACCCGTCGTGGTCCTTGCTTCCGCGCCGCGAGCTCGGCCCGGGCATCGCCGCTGCGCACGGCAGGAGCGGGCCGGCCGGAGCCGTCGCGCTCGGGCTCTTCGGTCTCGTCTTCGCGGCGACCGGCCTCGCTTCGATCTTCTTCCTGCTGCCGCGGTCCCTGCACGAGGGAGAGCGTGAAGGCATCGTCGCGGCGGCCGTCCTGGGCGTCCTCTTCACGGGGGTGGGCCTCGGCATCGTCCTCTTTCCCGTGGTCTTCGGCTTCTTCGATCTGCTGCTCGTGCTGGCCGCCCTGAGCCTCTGGCTCTCCTCCACGCGCGTGCGCGCGGATCGCGATGGGCTGCGCGTTCGCTCGGGCTGGCTCGGCGCCGGCCGCGAGCGGCGCACGACCGCCGGAGAGATCGAGCGCTTCGCCTTGCAGGTCGGCATGCAGCAGGGCCAGAGGGCCTTCTACCGACTGGAGGCAAAGCGGCGCGGCGGCGGAACCCTGGGCTGCGGCTGGGGCCTGCCCGACAAGCGCGAGGCGCTGGCGTTGGCGGCGCTCCTCGCGCAGGCCCTCGGGATCGAGGACGCGCCGGGCGATCCTGCCTCCTGAGCGCCGCCACACCTCGGTGCCGACCTGGGCCAGCGGGCAGCCGACCCGTTTCTTCCTCTATCCTGGAGGTCCCATGATCGGCAGACCCCTCTCCTTCGTCGTCCTCGCCCTGGTCGTCTCGACGTCTGGCTGCGGGGGCCCCTTGGCTCTCCTTCCCGGCGGTCGCCTCGAGGGGGAGACGGCGCCCGTCCCCGAGAGCTGGGCGTTCACCGACGAAGTGGGCACGATCCAGCTCGAGACCCATCCCGCGGATCCCTACTCGGTCAACATCTGGGTGATCGCGCTCGGCCCGAGTCTCTACGTGCACGCTGGCGCAAACCGCGCCGAGTGGGTGGAGAACCTGGAGTCAGACCCGAAGGTGCGGCTGCGGGTGAACGAGACGATCTACGAGCTCACCGCCTCGCGCGTCGAGAGCCAGGACGAGTTCGATCGCTTCAGCGACGCCTACGAGAAGAAGTACGGGCACCGCCCACGCAACGAGAACGTCGGCGAGGCCTACCTGTTCCGGCTCCAGGCGCGCTCGTAGTCCTCGCCCGCCCGGGTGGCGCGACGGAGGCCTGCTCAGCTCGGCCGGATCTCGTACCGCACGGGCAGGTGCTTGAGACCCACCACGAAGCTCGCGCGAATCCACTCCGGCTCGGCGGCGAGCTCCCAGTGCTCGACCCGCCGGGCGAGCTGCTCGACGATGGCGCGCATGCTGCGGCGGGCGAAGTGGGTGCCCATGCAGAAATGCTCGCCGTAGCCGAACGCGATGTGCCGGTTCGGGTGGCGGTCGATGTCGAAGCGGTAGGGATCGTCGAAGACGGCCTCGTCGCGATTCGCCGAGCCGTAGAACATCACGACCGGATCGCCCTCGCGAATCTTCTGGCCGTTCACCTCGGTATCCGCGGCCGCCGTCCGCTTCATGTAGTTCACGGGCGAAGCCCAGCGGATCATCTCTTCCACCGCATCGGGCGCGCGGGAAGGATCCCGCTGCACCTTGGCGAACTCGGCCGGGTTCTGGATCAGCTGGCAGAAGCCGCCGGCGAGCGAGTTCTTCGTGGTGTCGTGCCCAGCACTGAATACGATCAGGTAGTAGCCGAGGGTCTCCATCGGCCCCATGGGCTCCCCGTTGATCCGGGCATTCGCGATCACGCTCGCCAGGTCGTCGGTCGGATTCTTGCGCCGGTCCTCGATGATGGGCAGGAAGAGCCCGAGGAACTCCTGACCCAGCTTCGCGAAGTCCTCCGGACTGGTCTTCCCGCCACCGAGCTCGGTGTCGTCCGGCGCGAAGAGCCGATTCGAGAGCTCGAGGATCTGGGCCTCCTTCTCCTCGGGCACGCCGATGGCCTTGGCGAGCACGCGCAGGGGATGCCGGACCGCGACGCCCATGGCCAGGTCCGTCTCTCCCTCCTTGCCCTGACCGGCGAGCTCGTCCACCAGGGCCTTCGCACTCTTGTCGATCACGTCCTGCATTCGCTGCAGCGAGCGCGGCGTGAGAAACGGGCTTGCCACCTTGCGAAGGTCGCGGTGCACCGGCGGGTCGGTGTTGATGACCACACGCATGGCACCGATGCCCTCGTCGCGGTTGATCTCGCGGTCCGTCGGCATCAGCGTGATCCCCGGCTCGCTGAGAAACAGCTCGGGGGTCTTCGAGATGTACTTGATGTCCTCCTGGCGGGTCACGGCCCAGAAGTGTTCGACGTCCTCGACCTCGCACCAGTGCACCGGGGACTCCGCGCGCAGGCGGTCCCAGATGGCGTAGGGCGGGCCGTTCTGGCCGTAGTAGTCGGGATGGATGAGCTCGTAGCCGTTGGTGATCGACATCGGGACGGTTCCTTCTCGGGCAGCATGCGGCGAAGCCGTGTCGTGGCACGGCGACCGCGGAAGACGGCGGGTGACGATATCGCTTCGCCGTGCTCCGTGCGCGCTCGCGCCGACTCGGCACGGCTGTGGCACGATGCCCCGCGGCTCGACTGGGTGCAACAGCGGCGACGCCGAACGAAAGATCGAGCTTCAGGCGGTCGTTCGGCTGAACTACGCTCGTATCGTGACCTCATCCGGGTTCCTGTCGAGGATGTCGGCCTTTCCGCTGCTGGGCGCTTTCGCGCTGTACTTCCTGCTCGCACCCTTCCTGCCGCCCGCCGTGTCATGGGTCTTCGGAGGCGTCGTCGTCGGCACGGCCGTGCTCCCGCTCGTGCGGCGACCCGGGGTCGCCCTCTTCGCGCTGCTGACGGGAGCCCTGGGGCTGGCCCTCTCCTACCTGGGCCTGGCGAGCGGCCAGGTCGCTTCGGTCGGCATCGGCCTGGCCCTGCTCGCCGTCCAGATCGCAACGGTGATCGGGATCATCCTGACCGCCTTCCTGCGCCTGCGCGACGTGTCTCCGAACGCCCTCGCCGGCGCTGCCGCTGGCTACCTGCTGCTCGGCTTCCTGTGGGCAGCGGTCTACGGCATGCTCGAGATCGCGTCGCCGGGAGCGATCACGGGCCGCGGGCTCTCGGTTCGAGAGCTCGAGAATCCGCTCGCCGAGCTGGTCTACTACTCCTACGTGACGCTCACGACGGTGGGCTACGGGGACATCGTCCCCGAGCCGGGGCCGGCCCGATCGCTGGCCGTACTCGAGGCCGTCAGCGGACAGCTGTACATCGCGTTCGTCGTCGCAGGGCTCGTCGGCCGGTACGCGACCGAGCGGAACGACGGAAACCAGTGACGCACCGCGCGACGTCGAGTCCGGCATATTCCGCTGCGTGAGCGCCAGAACGAGCTACCGACGATCAACGGGCGCGTGACGCCGATCCGCACCGAGGGGTTCAGCTACTGCCATCGGCTCTACGACCCCGACGAGCTCTACGACTGAACGGGCGATCCCGAAGAGTGCGTGAGCCTCACCGGCGAGGACGTCTCACCAGCAGGGCACCCAAGCTGAACAGCAGGGCTGCGGACGGCTCGGGGACCGGGGACGACTGGCGCGTGACGCTGACCGAGCCGTCGCCGGCGACGATCGGCAGAACGGCGCCGTCGCGGCCTTTCACGTCGTTGAAGGCGTCGAACGAGAACGCCAGCCCGGTGGTGCCGACCCCCACCGCATCGAAGAGGACCGTGGCGACCACCACGTCGGCACTGCCCTGGACGGCGGCCAGCACCGCGTCCGGGAGCAGCGAGAGCTGTGCCAGGTCGACGAGCCCGGGGGTGGAGACGTCGAAGTCGTTGAAGACCTCGAAGAAGGACTCCTCGCCGAGCGCGGTCGTGAAGACGACGCCGATCGCGTCGAGCACGCCCGTGTCGTACGTGATGTCGAGGTCGTAGGCGCTGATGATCTCGTTGCCGAGGTCCGAGAAGACGATGTCCACCTCTGCCGTGCCTCCGAGCTCGACATCCTGGGCAGACGGGTCGAAGCCGATGTCGACCGCAGCAGCAGGCCGCGCGAAGGCGGCGATGCAGAGCGCAGCGGATGCAGCGGCTGCGATCGAGGAGATGCGATTGGGGTGGATTCTCATTGGAGGTTCCTCTCTGCTCTCTCGGTTCTCATTGAAGGGTGGGAGCGCAGGCGGGGTTCGTGCACTCGAGCACGCACAAGCGCCCGTCGTTGATGCTGATCAGGCCGTCCCGGTTGACGTCACGCACGTCGTCCGGGCCGCTGGCCTCGCTTCCGCGCGCGGCGAAGATCTGCCCGATGTCGACGCGGTCGACGGAGCCGTCTCCGTTGGCGTCGCAGACGAGGAGCTCCTCGATCTCGCCGTTGTAGACGAAGACGAAGGTCTGGGTCTCGTTGGCCGAGTCGTCGGTCGCAGTGGCGTCGATGATGGTGTAGAAGTCGGGACCCCGCGGCACGCGGACCGAGAAGGACACCTCGGCCGGGGCGTCGGGATTCCCCGTCGAGACGAGATCGGCCTCGACTCCGTTCACCACGACGCTCACGACCTCGGAATCGTCGCTCGCCGTGCCCTCGACGAGGACCTCCGCGGTGGTGATCTCCTCCTCGTTCACGGGCGACGTGATCGTGATGCTCGGGGGAACGGGTGGAATCGGGCAGGGCTCCCCGTCGTCCGGCGGCGGGTCGCCCGTGACGAACACTCCGCCGCTCGTGGCGCCGGCGGGCCCTTCCTGGAAGGTCCCGAGGAAGGCGATCTGGTCGTGGGCGTTCATGCCGTAGATGCCACCGAGGCCGGTGCCGCCCTTGAGGCCGCTCGTGTTGAAGTCCGCGTAGACCATGCGCCGAACGTCGCAGCGATCGACGACGAAGGGCACCGTCGTGTTGGCCAGCGACTGGAGCTCGCCGTCCCGCCACATCCAGAGCCCGTAGCCCGCGTAGGAGTCGCTGGTGAGGAGCCCGGCCTGGAACACGACCGTGCCCAGCGCGCTGATGGAAGGGGACAGGAACGGGTTCGTGTTCCCGCCTGCAGCACGGAAGGTGGCATCGGCCCCCGGGGCCGGCTCGCCCTGTCGAGCGATCAGCTGCAGGTTGCCGGACGTTCCGGTCCAGATTCCGAAGTCCGTGGGATTCACGTGCAAGGTGGGATCGAGGTCGGCCAGGAAGACCAGCTCACGCGCGTCGTTCATGGTCGGAAGACCCATGAACTGGTACGGAAGCGCCGTGCCTGGGGCGATCTCGCCGACTCGCGCGCCCTCGACCGGAAGGAGGCTTCCCGGCGTGCCCATCCAGTAGCCGACGTCGTAGCTCGTCTGCCCACGCAGGCCGACGCTCGCCAACACGAGCGCGGTGCCGTCGTCCAGGATCTGCGCCGCGGCGAGACCGTTGAATCCGTCCTCGGCTCCCGGTGCGGTGCCTCCGGACTCCGCCAGCAGCTGCAGGTCCTCGGGGTCACCCGCCCAGACGGCCACGTCGAAGGGCGAGAGGCGCTCCTCGAACGAGGCCCGGACGATGATCCGACCGCCGGGGCTCATCGTGTAGCTGTCCGTGCCGCCGGGGTAGTAGAAGGTCCGCCCCGAGCCGCCCGGAGCGGGCTGCCCGTTGACGACGATGCCAACCAGGCCGTTCGCTCCCGAGTACCAGAGGCTCTGGGAGAGGTCGTCCAGAGTGGCTCGGAAGAGGACGTTTCCCGCCTCGTCGATGTACGGGATGTGGAACGAGGCGAACGTGCGGCCCGCCGTCCCGGGCGCCGGGTCGCCCGCGCGTGCGACCAGCTTCAGGTTGCCGGGCGTGCCCGACCAGACGCCGCCGCCGCGCGTCGTCTCCTCGCCCTTGAGGACGCCGACGAAGACGAACTCGCCGGCACCGTTCATCTGCGGGCGCTTCAGGGTGAAGCGGGTGAGGTAGTCCTCCGGCGTGAAGGCCTCGAAGAGCATCCCGCCGGTGCCGGGCGCCTCGTCCCCCTCGCGCACCGCCAGCACCAGGCTCCCCGGCGTCCCGATCCAGATCCCCAGGTCGTTCGTCGTGTCGTTCTGGTTCAGGAAGGCCCCGAAGATGACCTGGCCCGAATCGTGGATCGCCACGTCCCCGAAGAGGTAGAAGGTGCGGCCCGGCGCGCCCGGAGCGGGCTCGCCGGTGAGCGCGATCGGAATCGTCGACATCTGGGCCTGGGCCGTGGCGGCAAGCAGAACGACCGTGGCGGCCGCAGCGACGAACGGGAGACGAGATTGCGCGTTGTGACTCATGTGGCTCTCCACTTGTGAAGAGGGGAACGTCACGGAGCGTCCGCACCGACTGCCGGTGCGGCATCGTCACGTGGCGGGATGGGCAGGGGAAGGAGGTGCGCGACCTCGACCTCCACCTCGTTCGGGTGCAGGACGACGCGGGTCGTGCAGCAGCCCCGCTGGGTGATCACCGAGAGGAGGTCCAGGCGCTCCGGAGCCCAGACGGGGAGCGGCAGCGTGATCTCACGGCTCGCACCCGGCCCCAGAGCCGGAACCGGGTGCGATGCAGTCCCGAGCATGAATCCACCCGCTCGCGTGGTGAGCGCCAGCGTGAGGGCGCGGGCCTCCGTCGCCCCGTCGTTCCGGAGCGTCACGTGGATGCGCGTCCCCTCGACGCGTGTCGAGGAGATGACGACCCCGTCAGCGTGCGCTGGCCCCGAGGGTGCCAGGACGGCGAAGCCGATCAGGACTGCGAGAACCAGGCGCTCCAGGGGACATCCCTCCGCGGTCACGCGGTCAGACGTACCTGGAAGAGCGCTGGGTTTCCTGATCGATGGATGATGATCGGGTGATCAGGCGAGAAGCCGGTCAGGGGCCGGGGCCTGAGGGGGGCTCAGGGGCGGCTCACCGGAAACCCGCCCGCCAGCAGCAGCTCCTGGAAGCGCGGATCGTCTCGATAGGGGTCGAAGACCGGCTCCACGAGCACGTACCAGAGATGGTCATCGACGCTCTCGGCGAGGCACTCGAGCATCCGCTCGCGGTCGCCGATGAACGCCCAGGCCATGGCGGTGCCCAGACCATCTCCCCGGCACTCCTCTCCCGTGCGCGCGATGTCCAGCTCGACCATCACTCGCAAGCCGGATTCCCTCGGGAAGAGCCTGCCGTGGATTCGAAGCAGCGGGCGAAGCGTCTCGGGAGCGAGCAGCAGCAGGGCCTCCCGTGCCTTGTCGTGCTGTCCGCTCGCGTCGAGCGCACTTGCCAATACGCGCGGGGTCTCCGTGTCCTTCGGGTCCAGCTCGAGGGCGCGAAGCAGGAGATCGGCGGCCGCCCGGTGATTGCCCAGGTAGTGCTGGACCCGTCCCGCAGTCCGCTGGATCTCCGCGTCCGGAGGGGAGAGCTCCAGCGCTCGCTCGATCAGCGGCTCGGCCTCGGCGGTCCGACCCAACATGCAGAGCATCGCCGCATAGCGGTTGTAGGTATAGGCGGAGGCGCCGAACTCGATCGCTCGAAGGTAGGCCTTCTCCGCAGCATCCCAGTCTCTCCTCGCACGCAGCAGGGTGGCGTGGGTGGCGAGCGCGTCCGAGTGCTCCGGGTCGAGCTGGCGGGCCTTCAAGACGGCGATCTCGCCGCGATCGAGCCAGCCGGCTCCGGAGCCGTCGTGGCTCCACAGCTTCTCGTACGCGTTGGCGAGCGCCACGTAGGCATCCACGTAGGCAGGGTCGAGCTCGATGGCCTGCTCGTAGCGGTCGACCGCTTCGAGCAGCCGAGCGCGGTTCGCCCGCTCGATCGCCACACGCCCGAGCAGGTAGTACTCGAGTGATGTGACCTTCCCGCGCCCTCGAACGAAATCGGGACCCGCGTGCACGAGGGTGCCCACCACCCGGGCGACGTCCTCCGCGACCTCTCCACCCAGCTCGAGAGCCGCCTCCTCCCGACCTTCGTAGGAGTGGGACCAGCGCTGAAAGCCCGAGCCCGCGTCGACGATCTCGAGCACGACCCGCAGCGCCTGCCCGTGCCGATCCGCTCTCTCGAACACCAGCGTGCCTGCGTCCAGGCGCTGGCCGATCTCGCGTGCCCCCTGCCTCGCGCTGGTGGAGGACTCGAACGAAGACGCGTGCGAGACGACCCGCAGCTCGGCGACCTCCCCGAGCCGGTCGATCGTCTGGAGCGCCACGCCTTCGGCGAGCCCCCGGGTCTCGGAGCCCAGGCCGCTCGCGACCCCCGGAATCACCGCCACCGACGTGAGCGGAAGCTCTCCTCCGATCTCTCCCCGCCCCAGCTCCGGTAGCTCCGCGTACGGACGGGCCATCCAGCCGAGCCACGAGAAGACGACCAGGAGCAGGCCGGCGGTCAGGAAGAAGGGCCGGCGTGCGCGACGGCGAACGGGCTCGGCCGGCTCGGGCTCCGGCTGCTGCCCGCTCTCGACGGGAACTCCGATGCGATAGCCCCGCCCTCGAACCGTCTGGATGATGCGAGCGTCGCCTTCGGTCTCGTCCAGGGCGCGGCGCGCGAGGGCGATGCAGCGAACGAGCGACGCCTCGCTCACGCTCACATCCGCCCACACCGACTCGATGAGCTCGTCCTTCGAGCAGGCCCGGTCCGCGTTGCGGACCAGATGCAGCAGGACCTGCATGACCTTCGGCTGCAGCTCGATCGCCACTCCCCCGCTGCGAAGCTCGTAGCGGTCTTCGTCGAGCTCGAACCCTGCGAAGCGGTAGGCCAACCGTGCAAGTCTACTCACTTCGGACGTCAACGCGCACGACCGCTCTCCACCCGGACGAGACCAGGCGATCGAGCATGCTTCTTCGGCGATTCCCGGGCTGGAGCCGACCAGCCCGGAGCCGGGAACCGGGCTCCTGATCGCCACGGGCCTCGTGGCCCGCCCCTGGGTCGCGCGGCGAGATGGACGCGCGCAGGTCGCGGGACTGAGGCATCCTTGGCGCCCGGGAGCTGAGAATGACGATCGATCCGTTCGCTGCCGCCGCGCTCGGCCCGCTGACCCTGCGCAACCGCTTCATCAAAGCCGCCACCTTCGAGGGCATGGCGGTCGATGGCCTCGTCAGCGATCGGCTGATCGACTTCCACCGAGCGATGGCGGCGGGAGGCCTCGGCATGACGACGGTCGCCTACCTGGCCGTCTCCGAGGACGGCCAGGGTGCGCCGGCCGAGATCGTCGTCCGTCCCGAGGCGGCGGCGGGCCTGCGCCGGCTGGCCGAGGCCGTCCACGCCGAGGGGGCAGCCGTCTCCGCGCAGATCGGGCATGCGGGTCCCGTCGCGGCGAGCACCGGCCGAAAGGGCTTGGCGCCGTCGCGCGTCTTCAGCGCGATGGCGATGCGCTTCACCGCGGCGGTCGACGAGGGCGACATGGCGCGCATCCGCGACGACTTCGTGCGGTCGGCGCGCCTGCTGCAAGACGCCGGCTTCGACGCCCTGGAGCTGCACCTCGGCCACAACTACCTCTTGAGCGCGTTCCTGAGCCCGGCGCTCAACCGCCGCCGGGACCGCTTCGGCGGCAGCATCGAGAACCGCGCGGCGTTCCCGCGCAGCGTGGTGCGCGCCGTGCGCGACGCGGTGGGGCCCTCGATGGCGCTGATCGCCAAGTTCAACATGGCCGACGGCTACCCGGGCGGCATCTGGCTCGACGAGAGCCTCGAAGCGGCGCGTCTGCTGGAGTCCGATGGCGCCCTCGACGCCCTCGAGCTGAGCGGCGGCAGCTCGTTCCGCAACCCCATGTACCTGTTCCGGGGCGACGCACCGATCGAGGAGATGGCTCGCGCGTTTCCGCAGCCCCTGCGCACCGGGCTGCGCCTGATGGGATCGCGCTTTCTCCCCTCCTACCCCTTCGAGGAGGCGTACTTCCTGCCCTACGCGCGCCAGTTCCGCGAGGCGCTGTCGCTGCCGCTCGTCCTGCTGGGCGGCGTCAACCGCCTGGATACGGTGCAGCGCGCGCTCGACGAAGGCTTCGCCTTCGTGGCGCTGGGCCGCGCCCTGCTGCGCGAGCCCACGCTGCTGCGGCGCTGGCAGGCGGGCGACACGCGCGAGGCTCTCTGCGTCCACTGCAACAAGTGCATGCCCACGATCTACCAGGGCACCCACTGCGTGCTGCTCGACCCCGACCTCCGCCCCGGGCACGGTCCGGCCCGCTAGCAGGCCGACCCAGCATGGGTCGGCTTGCGCCGCAAAGGGAGCCCAACGGGCTCCCTCAGCTAGGAGCCTGACCCAAGACGCGCCGCCACGAGGTACTGGCGCGGCTTCTGGTGGCGGCTGGGGGTTGTTTCGGGTCCTCGCACAGGGCTCGTCGAGCCATCTAAGGCGTGGACGGCGGTGGCACCTCGCTCCTTCATGCCATTGCGACTCGGTGAAGGTGCAGGAGGTTGGCGGCCGCGCACACCAGGTCCCACTCGCCCCGGATGTTGGCTCTGCCGCGTAAGGCGAAGCGACGGAAGCGCATCGTCTGCTTGATCTCGGCGAAGGGACGCTCGCCCTGGGTCTTGCGGTGGTCGTAGATCCTCCTCGCCCAGGGCACTCGCAAGGTCCGGTGCATTCGTTGGGTGTGAGGCCCGCGCGGCCAGGAGCGCGGCTTGCGGCCCCGCACCGCCACCAGGCAACGCTGCTGCTTCCGGTGGAGCTGCTCGAGGTTCGACTCGCTCAGATAGCCGGCGTCTGCCACGGCCACCTCAGGCTTGCGCCCCGTCGTCTTCTTCACCGCCTCCACCATCGGGACCAGCTGCTGCACATCGAGGGGCGAGTCGGTCATGCCCGTCGCCACGATCACGCCGTCCTCGCTCACCGCTACCTGCGCGTTGTAGCAGTACTGCAGCGATCCCTCGCCCGTCATCATCATGTTGGCGTCGGGATCCGCGAAGCTCTTCTGGCTGCTCGGCTTCAGTTTCTCCCCCCGTTCCGCCTCCAGTTGCTCGCGCACCGCCCGCAGCTTCTCGATCCGCCGTTGCCGATCCTGCAGCTCCGCCGGCAAGCCCCCACTGCCGTCGTCGTCCCCGTGCTCGTCATCTTCTCGATCGTTCACCTGATCGAGCTTCCTCCGGATCGTCCGGATCTCGGCCTCCAGCTCCGCTTCCGCCTGCTTCATCCGTCGGTGGCTCATCGCCTTGTGTCTTGGGTCAGGCTCCTAGCAGGCCGACCGCATGGGTCGGCGTCTGCGTGCAAGGAGGAGGCTGCGGTAGGCTCCGGCACATGCATCCGCAGGAGATCCGCCCGGGACTGCTCCACTGGACCGTCGCGCACCCGAAGATCCGAGTGGAGGTCAGCAGCTACTGGATCGCCCACGCGCGGATCCTGCTCGATCCGCTGCTGCCGGACGGCGGGCTCGACTGGCTGCGCGAGATCGGGCCGCCCGAGCACGTGATCCTCACCAACCGCCACCACTGGCGCCACACCAGCGAGATCGTGGGCGCGTTCGGCTGCCCGGTGTGGTGCAACGAGCTCGGGCTCCACGAGATCGAAGGCGAGCCGGGGAGCGAGCGGGTGCGCGGCTTCCGGGCGGGCGACGGCCTTCCGGGCGGCATCGAGTCGCACGACGTGGGCGCCCTGTGCCCGGACGAGACGGCGCTGCGCTTCGACCTGCCGACCGGGGGCGGCTGCCTGGCCGTGGCGGACGGCGTGGTGCGCCTGGGCGAGGGCGGCGGCGACGGGCCGTTGGACTTCGTGCCCGACTTCCTGATCGCCGACGACCCCGAGCAGGTACGGAACGTGAAGCGCGGCCTGCGCGACGCCTACCGGCGCCTGTGCGCGCTCGACTGGGACACCCTGCTGCTGGCGCACGGGCTGCCGATCGTGCAGGGAGGCCGGGAAGCGCTTCGCGCCTTCGCGGGATGAACGCCGGATGACGACCGTCACTGTTCTGTGTCCCTCCACGAGCGGGGCTCGATAGCCCCACCGATACGCGGGCCGAACCCCACGCAGGTTCTCTCCAGCCCTGTGCTACACCGCACGTCGGCAGGAGAACCCCCGCGTGAGGATGCCGCTCGCCCCCCAGCGACGTCGTCTGCTCCGGATCTGCACCCTCGTGGTTGCAGCGCTGGTGGCAGGTTGCACGGCTTCGGGCACCGATCCCGCGCCCCTCTCCTACTCTTCCGGCCTCTCCCCCCTCTCGTCTTCTGCGCTTCCTGCTTCTGCGCTCACTGCCTCTGCAGCGACCGATGCTTCTTCGCGGCCCCCGCCGCGACGCGAGGTGCTGGAGCTCGCCTTGCGCGCCTATGCCTGCGGCCGCGCGCAGGGAACCGTTCGGCGTCCCGTGCTCGCCGTGATCGACTACTCGCTTCCCTCGACGCTTCCGCGATTCTGGCTCGTCGACGCTCGCACCGGCCGGATCGAGCGCAGCGAGCTGGTGGCCCACGGACAGGGCAGCGGCGACCTGCGCGCTACGCGCTTCTCGAACGCACTCGGCTCCCATCGCTCGAGCCTGGGGCTCTTCGTCACCGGCGAGACCTACGCGGGCCGCTACGGCCGCTCCCTGCGGCTGCACGGCCTCGAGCCCGGCGTGAACGACGCCGCCTACCAGCGTGCCATCGTGATCCACGGCGCCTGGTACGTGAGCGAGAGCCAGGCCGCCCGCTTCGGCCGCCTGGGACGCAGCTACGGCTGTCCCGCGCTCTCCCCCGAGGTCGCACCCGAGGTGCTCGACGCCCTCGCGGACGGCGCGGCACTCTTCGTGTACGGCGACGACCCGGACTGGCTCGCGCACGAGCCCTACCTACAGTGCGACCCCGTCCACGCTCCACCGCTCGAGGCGGCGTCCGCTGCCGCGAGGGCGGCGCGGTAGCCGGTCCGCACGAACACGCCGACGGTTCGACCGGGAGCGCGCCCGCACCGATCCCGCGGTCGCGGTCTCGTCAGGTGAGCTTGAAGCCTTCGTAGCCCTTGGCGGCCACGTCTTCGCAGAGCTTGGTGTACTTGGCCAGGCCGCCCCCGTACACGAGCCCCGCGACCGGCTTGCCGGGGACGTTGCTGCCATCGAGCCAGGTGCTCACGGCCGGGGACTGGAGCGGCAGCCCGGTGACGAACGCGCGAGTGCCCTCGACCCACTTCGCTTCCGCCTCCGGCTCGGCCTCGATGCGTTCGAAGCCGTTGTCGCGCATGTAGGCGATGCAGCGGCTCACGAACTCCACGGTGGCTTCCGCGCAGCGGGTGAAGTTGCAGAAGACCGTGCCGTTCTCCATGAAGAAGTTCGGGAAGCCGGTGGTCTGGAGCCCCATGTACAGGCTGGCCCCGTCGGCCCAGTGCTCCTGGATCGTCTGCCCTCCCACGCCTCGGACGTCCATGCGGGTGACCTCGCCGGTGAAGGCGTCGAAGCCCGTGGCGTAGATCAGGACGTCGAGCTCGTACGTGGCGTCGTCGGTCTTCACGCCCGTCGGCGTGATGCGCTCGATCGGGTGCTCGCGCACGTCGACGAGAAGCACGTTGTCCCGGTTGTACGTCTCGTAGTAGTCCGTCTCCATCGGGATTCGCTTGGCGCCGAAGTGGTGGTTCTTCGGGCAGAGCTTCTCCGCGACCACCGGGTCCTTGACGCGCTCCCGGATCTTGTTGCGGACGAACTCGCAGTAGAGCTCGTTCGCCTCCTTGTTGGTCATCAGGTCCCGGAAGTTGCCGAACCACTTCGCGAAGCCGGGCTTTCCCCAGATGTCCTCGTAGAAGGCCTCCCGCTCTTCGGGCGTCACCTCCAGGGTCTTGCGCGGATCGGCGTCGTGGATGAAGCCCCCGAAGTTCTGCCGGCACCTCTCGAAGACGGCCTGGTAGTTCTCCTTGAGCTCCTTCCGCCACTCCGCGTCGATCGGAGAGTTTCGGAGCGGCACCGCGTAGTTCGGCGTGCGCTGGAAGACGGTCAGATGCGCGCAGTCCTTCGCGACCTCCGGGATCACCTGGATGCCCGTGGAGCCGGTCCCGATCACGCCGACGCGCTTGCCCGAGAAATCGACCGGCTCGCGCGGCCATCGAGCCGTGTGGAAGGACTCTCCCTCGAAGCTCTCGACGCCCGGAATGTCGGGGACGTAGTCGGCGGACAGGAGGCCGGTGGCCGCGATCACGAACCGGGGCCTGGCGCGGTGGCCGTCCTCCGTCTCGACGTCCCAACGGCTCGCGGCCTCGTCCCAGATCGCCTTTCGCACCCGGGAGCCCAGACGGATGTGGGGCCGCAGCTCGAACTTGTCGGCGACGAAGTTGAGATAGCGCTCGAGCTCCGGCTGCCCCACGAAGTGCTCGGACCAGTCCCATTCCTGGAGCAGCTCGTCGGAGAACGAGTACGCGTAGGCCCAGCTCTCGGAGTCCAGGCGTGCGCCGGGATAGCGGTTCCAGTACCAGGTTCCGCCGACACCGTCGCCGGCCTCGTAGATCTTCGCGTCGAACCCGATCTGCAGGAGGGAGTAGAGCTGGTAGAGACCGGTGATGCCCGCACCGATCACCAGCGCGTCGAGCTCCTCGGCGGGCGCGTTCGTCACTTCGGATTTCCTCGTCGTCCATCGTTCGCGAACGGGCGAATCCGCCGCGTAGGCCACCGTCGGCCGGCATTCGCCATCGGAGGCTCTCGGGGGTACTCGGTGGCAGGATCGCTCGCTCCCGCGTGGGTCGCCAGCTCGCCTGGTTGGCGACGCCGGTCAGCGAAGCTCGACCACCGTGCGGCCGATGGTGCGCCTGGCCTCGAGGTCCCGATAGGCCTCGGGCACTTCCTCGAACGAGACGCGCCGCCCGACGACCGGCGCGATCCTTCCCGCCTCGAGCAGCTCGAGCAGCGCGGCGTGTGTCTCTTCGCCGACCTCGCGCGGGAAGGGGCTGAAGCCGGCGTCTCGAAGGCCCGGAACCTCTCGCGACTGGTAGGCCATCATGACTCCTACCAGGGAGAAGTTGCCCTTGGCGACGGGCCGAGGCGGAAGGCCGGCCTCGCCCGCCTCGATGCCGGAGGAGAACCCGGCGACCAGGTACTGCCCTTCGTGGGCCACGCAACGCCAGGAAGGCAGGGCCACCGGCCCGCCGACCAGATCGCAGACGACGTCGACCCCGCGGCCGCCGGTCGCCTCGAGCACCTCGGCGACGAAGTCACCGGCTCGGTAGTCGATGGCCCGCTCGGCCCCGAGCCGCTCGCAGAACGCGATCTTCTCCGGAGAGCCGGCCGTCGCGAATACCCGCGCCCCGGCCGCGGCCCCCAGCTGGATCGCAGCCGAGCCCAGCCCGCCGGCGCCGGCGTGGACGAGCAGGGTCTGCCCGCTCCGAAGGCGGGCCCTGCGAAAGAGTGCCAGGTGCATGGTGTGGAACGGGATGAAGAAGGCCGCCGCCTCCGCATCGTCGAGGCTCGCGGGCGCGTCGAAGAGCGAGGCGTCGGGTGCGTAGGAACGCTCCGCGAGGGCACCGAAGCCGCCGAGACCCGTCGAGACCACCCGCCGTCCGAGCCATTCCTCCAACCCCGGCCCGACCGCCTCGACGACGCCGCACAGATCCATGCCCAGGGTGAAGGGCAGAGCCGGATCGATCGTCGGGTAGCGCCCATGGCACATGTCGACGTCGTTGAAGTTGAGAGACACCGCGGACACCCGGACCGCGACGAGCCCGGCGCCGGGCGGCGCCAGCTCGGGAAGCGTCACCGACCTCAACGCCTGCTCGGGCGGTCCGTGCTGCACGACCTGCCAGGCTCTCAACGCGTCGATCTCCTCGGGCTGTCGGCGCGCGGCCCATGCCGTCCCGGGAGGCGGACGGGCGCGAGACACGAATCGTAGAGGATCTCGGGCGTGCCGGGCTGCGGCCTCGATCGTCCGGCCTACGACCCGGCGGCATCGGCGGTCACCGCGGCGCGGGGATTCTCGGTCTCGCGCTCATGCCCTGCAGACCCCGCCCCAGGAGGTTCTCGACCGCCGCCTTGATCCGGAAGGCGCGGCTCATGGTGCCGTGGCGAGCCATCACGCCTTCCCGAAATCCGCGGCGCTGGGAGACCCGCTGGTACCAGGCGAACAAGGTGGGGAAGCTCCGCTGGAAGGGATAGCCGCACTCGTGGATGCGGAGCACCTTGATCGACCAGATGATGTCGGCGGCCGAGAAGGTGTCTCCGGTCAGGAAGGGCCGGCGGTCGCTCGCGAGCAGGGCGTCCAGGTGCGCATAGCCCTCCTCGAGGGCCGATAGGTGCTCCCGATAGGTCTCGTCCTCGATCTCGTCTCGATCGTATCGGCGGTAGAAGTCCATCAGCTTCTCGGGTGAGTCCTCCACCTCCAGCGCGTCCAGGGCGCGCTCGGCCCGGGCGCCCAGCTTGCCGAGCCGGCCGAGGCCCCAGCGGAACGAGACGTAGCGAACCGAGACGTGCAGCCTGTCCGGGGCCGGAGCGCCGCATTCCCCCAGGGGGCAAGGGATTTTCCGGCAGGGGGTGGATTCCGCCCGACACAAGCGCTCGTCCCAGACCACATGCGGGAGGTCGAGGAGGATCGCTCGTGCACCGGCTCGTGGCCCGGCTTCTGATGTCTGCAATCTCGATGGCTCTGCTCGTGCCCGCGGCCGCGTCTGCGGGCTCGCTGGTCGGCACGTTCTCGGGCAACGACTTCTACAGCGAGGGGAACGATCGCTGCGCGGTCTGCGAGATCCTGGGCGAGCCCGATCTGGTGCTGATCGAGCGCGCGCCCGGGGAAGACGACGGAAGCCTCTTCCAGGTGAGCTTCGACGACGAGACGAGCGGGGCCTGGAGCAACCGGGGCGCCGAGATCGAGCCGCGCTACTTCGTCGTGAAGGCGGGCCCGAACTTCGCGCTGTTCGAGGTGATGGATCCCTCGGGTGAGACGTGGGACACCCTCGACATCCCGAACCCCGGCTGCCAGCTCCCGGCGCTCTCACACCTGAGCTTCTACGGCCGGGTTCCGGAGCCGTCGACCGGGCTCCTGCTCGGCCTCGCCCTGGCGTTGGTCCTCCGGCCGCGCGCTCGCCGGCACGCCGCCGATCGCTGAGGCACCGGGTCCCTGCCGTGGCCCGCTCGGCGCCTCGTGCGTCGAGCTCGGCCCGGGCTCAGTCCTCGGCGCACCAGACGCGCAGGCTCGAGCTGCAGGGCACCAGGACGGCGGTCCACGGCGAAGCCGCCGGCGTCGGCGGACTCGGGCTCGTCAGATCGCCGAACGCCAGCCGGGCTCCGAAGCCCGTTCCCGTGGTCGTGCTCCAGCCGCTACAGCGCAGGGACGGGTCGCTCAGGGTCGTGCCGACCTCGAACCAGCCCGGGACGTCGATCGGCGCCCCCGTGCCGAGGCTCAGGCCGAGGCTCTCGTCGTAGATCCGGCTCGAGGGATCGACGAGCTCGAAGAAGCTGGCGAAGTGAAAGCCCGGCGCGCACACGCCCGGGGCGCCCGCGGCGCTCCCCGGGTAGGACCCCGACGTCACGTAGTAGCGCCGCCGGTCCACCGAGCTGCAGAGCGCGTCGTCGCACAGGTTGCTGCCGCCCGCCCGCCCGAGCAGCACCGAACCGGTAGCGTTGGCGGCGAAGACGTTGCCGCTGTAGAAGGAGCTCTCGTCGCTGAAGCGGATGCCGTAGCCGGCGTTGCCCACGATGCGGCAGTCGCGCACCAGGGAGGTCTGGTTCACGTCGAATCCATCGCCACCGCTTCCGAGGGCGTTCACCGACTCGATCACCGCGGAGCCGCCGATGTCGATCGCGTCGCCTCCCATGGAGCTGACGCTGCCGTTGCGGATCGTGATGGCCGAAGCGCCCGACTCGCCCCGAATGCCCGTCCCGCTGCCGGTGGCCGGGCCCTGGATCACGAAGCCGTTCAGGTCGATGGTGACCACGCGCACGCCGGCGCCGATCACGATGGCATCCGCCGAGCCGGGTTCCAGGCTCGAGGTGAGCAGGTAGCTCCCCGGCGCGCCGATCCGGACGGGAAAGCCCGATGCATCGCCGGCAAAGCAGCCGCCGCCGGTCGCGCACGCTTGGTTGATCTCGAGCCGGCCGTCGCCCGCATGCCCCGACGCCGGGACGCCCAGGACGAGAAGAGGCGCGCCGAGGAACGACAGCAGCAGGATCGGG
>CAWGJT010000006.1:0-968608 GCA_963822965.1 uncultured delta proteobacterium | reverse complement strand
TCTTCGACCTGCGCCGGCGGGGGAGGGGGCCGGATGCGCGCTCGGCCGCGCTCTTCCTGCTGGGCTTGGCGGCGGCGGCGTCGCTGCTGTGGTCGACGGACGTCCGGCATACGGTCGGGCGCTCGGCCGCGCTCTCCGTCTTCTGGGGCCAGTGCATCCTGGCCCAGAGCCCCGACCAGACCCTCGAGATCCTCCGCCGCTTCGTGGCGTCCTGGTACCTGGGACCCACCGAGTTCGTGGGCCCCCCCCGGCTGCCGGCCGCGCTCGCCACAGTGCTCGTCGGCGCCCTGCTGCTCGGCGCGGCCCGGACGTTGCGCGAGCTGTCGTTCCCGGTCGCGCCGCCCGCCGACGTCGGGCGCGAGGTGTGGGGCAGCCGCTCGCTGGGCTGCACGGTGGGCCTCGTCGGGGTGATCGGCACCTCCTGGCTGATCGACTATCCGATCTGTGCGGGCCGACTGACGCTGTACGCGCTGTGCTTCCAGCAGCTGCTGACTCTCGAGGGGCTCGATTGGTGCACCAGCGCGGCGGCCCGGATCTCCCGCCCCCGACTCGGCCTGCTGCTCCGGGCGTCGATCGTCGGGGTGCTGGTCGTCGCCATCGGCTACGCGGCGACCGTCGCATGGGGACGTGCCCGGGGCGTCTTCCAGCAGGCTCCCGTGGACGACCTCCGACCGGCTCTTGCCCGGGTGCGCGAAGAGCCCGACCGGCCCTTGATCGTGGCGCCGTGCCTGCAGCGGCAGCTCGCCACCCTGCCGGAGGGCACGGCGGGGCTCGCCGTGACCCTGCTCCCCTTCGAAGGCTGGGAGGCGCAGGTGCCCCGCGACGCCAGGGTCTGGATCCTGGACGCCCCGCCCGTGCCGGGCATCTGTCGGCTGATCGCCCGGAAGCTCGAGCACATGACCCGCAGCCGCGAGCCGATGGCCGGCCGGCCGGGGGCGGCGCGGCTCTACCGCGCGGAGACCCTCAGCGAGCGGGAGCTGCGGATCCGCCGCCGCCGCGCGCTGCGCGAGCTGGGGCGCCGGAAGGCGGCGGAGACGTCGCCGCCCGAAGATCGACCCGGATCGTGACCGAGTCGCGCGGCGAACGGATCCGGGCGAAGGTCGGGGGGCGACGCCCGGTGGCGCGCGGGTGGCGGGCTCAGTCGGGTGAAGGGAAGTCCTGGAGGATCTTCTTCACCGCCCTCTCGATCAGCGCCGCCCGGGCCTCGCCGTCGGCGTCCCTCCTCGAGAGTCGGGTCGACGCCCAACCCACCCATACCGCCTGCTTCAGCTTGCGGTCGAAGAACTCGAGGGTGAGGGTTCCCTCGGTGTACTGCTTCGTGCGAACCGTCGATCCTGCGTACCAGGTTCCGTAGCCGTAGCCGTAGGGATGACCCCAGACGCGCCCGTACCCGATCGACGCGTTCGGCGTCTCGTAGATCTCGGTCTTGTCCTCGGCGCCGATCCCGTAGGAGACGACGAGATCCGCCTGCTCGGGATCCTTCGTCTCCTTCCATCCCTTCTCGGCGAGCTGGGCATCGACGGCGGAACGGATCCGCTTGTCGTCGATCGGGCTGATGGGCGGACGGGTGGTGACGCCCTTCACCTGGGGGATCAACGGATCCGGGCTGACCCAGGTGTAGCGGGTGAAGCCTTCCAGCCGGGCGTCCGGATCGACGTCGATGGCGACGTTGATGGGGGTCTCGCACGCGAGGACGGTGAAGCCGGCGAGGGCCAGGAGACGAACGACCCTCGCGCGGCTTCGCGGCGCGGTACGCCGCCGATCGAGGGCGAGCCAGGCAGACCGCATGCGGGGCAGCATAGCCTTCCGCAGGCGCTTTGCATGTGTGGCTCCGCGCTCGCCGCCTGCTTAGAATGCGTAGGAACGGGGGTTTCCCCAGCGCGTCCAGACGGGTCGGCGCGGCGACCCGGCACAAAGGAGCTCCGCATGCCCCTCAAGGTGGTCTTCACCCTGAGCGACAAGGATCTGCGCCACTTCCGTCGCTACATGAAGGAGGCCCAGGCCACCGCCGCCGAGATGGGCGAGGGCTCGATCATCCGCGCCGCCGAGGGGCTGCTCGAGGAGCTCGGGGACCACGAGCTCCCGGACTTCATCGCCGACCGGATGGAGAAGCTGCAGCTGCTCATCGACATCCTGCGCGACGATCGCTGGGACGTGCCGGCGGCCGACCGCGCCCGGGTGCTCTCGGGGCTGGCCTACTTCAGCGATCCCCACGACCTGATCCCCGACAAGCTTCCCGGCATCGGCTATCTCGACGACGCCATCATGGTGGAGCTGATCGTTCGCGAGCTGCGTCACGACATCGAGGGCTACCAGGATTTCTGCGAGGCCGAAGGGGCCTTCGCCGCAGCGCAGAAGGGGAAGCCCGCGGACCAGCGCCGCCTGCAGGAGCGTCGCGAGCGGCTGCAGCGTCGCATTCGACGTCGCAACCGCGCGTCGCGGAGCCGGGCACCGAGCGGTGGCGCCCGGATCACGCTCTGGTAGCGGCGTGTCGCGGGGGACCGGGCATCGCGGCGGGGCGGACTCCTTGAAGGACCCCTGGGACCTCCGGCGCTGGCTCGACGACGTGGAGCGGCGCGGCATGTACCGCCGTCGTCGGGTGGTCGAGAGCCGCCAGTCGCGCGAGCTCGTGGTCGACGGTCGGCCGTTGCTCAACTTCTGCAGCAACGACTACCTGGGCCTGGCCGGCGATCCGCGGGTCGCCGAGGCGTTCGCCGCCGGCGCCGCGCGCTGGGGGACCGGGTCGGGTGCATCCCATCTCATCTGTGGACACAGCGCGGCGCACCACGAGCTCGAGGAGGCGCTCGCCGAGCTGACGGGGCGTCCGCGAGCGCTGCTCTTCTCGACCGGCTACGCGGCGAACACGGGAACGATCAACGCGCTCCTGACCCGCGGCGACGCCGTTCTGGAGGATCGGCTCAACCACGCGTCCCTCCTCGACGGCGGTTGGATCAGCCGAGCGGACTTCCACTGGTACGAGCACGCCGACGTGCAGGACCTGGACAAGCGTCTGGGAGAGTGTGGCGACGCCCGGCGCGGGCTGGTGGTCAGCGACGGCACCTTCAGCATGGACGGCGACCGCTGTCCGCTCGACGACGTCGTGCGCACCGCGCGGCGCCACGCCGCGGGGGTGATGATCGACGACGCGCACGGTCTCGGCGTGCACGGTCCTCGCGGCTGCGGTCTCGTGGATCCCGCGCGCTACGGAATCGACGACGTGCCCGTGCTGATGGGGACCCTCGGGAAGGCCTTCGGCACCTTCGGTGCCTTCGTGGCGGGCAGCGAGGAGCTGGTGGAGCTGTTGATCCAGCGCGCCCGGGCGTACGTGTTCACCACCGCGCTCCCCTCGGCGGTGGCGGTGGCGACCCTGGCGAGCCTGCGCATCGCGGTGGACGAGGAGTGGCGCCGCGAGCGCCTCGCGAGCCTGATCGCGCGATTCCGGCGGGGGGCGGAGCAGCTCGGTCTGCATCTGCTTCCCTCCTCTTCCCCGATCCAGCCGGTGGTGGTCGGTGACCCGAAGCGAACCGTCGCGTGGAGCCGCGCGCTCGAAGCGCGCGGGATGCTCATCACGGCGATCCGTCCGCCGACGGTTCCGGAAGGAACGTCGCGACTCCGAATCACCCTGACGGCCGGCCACGACGAGGGCGACGTCGATCGTCTCCTCGAGGCGCTGGGCGAGACGCGCGGCCCCGGGTGACCGGTCTGGCGCACGCGTTCTTCGTGACCGGCACCGATACCGGGGTCGGCAAGACCGTCGTGACGGCCGGAATCCTGCGCGCGGCCCGGCGTCGCGGCCTCGCCACCGCGGGCATCAAGCCCGTGGCGGCCGGCAGCCATCGCGTGGGGGGTCGCCTCCGCAACGATGACGCGCTGTTGCTCGCCCGGGAGACGGGCGGCGTGCTGGCCTACGAGGACGTGAACCCCGTGGCGCTCGAGGCCGCGATCGCCCCGCACGTGGCGGCCCACCGGGCCGGCGTCCGGCTCTCCGCCCAGTCGCTCGCGCAGCACTGCCGGAAGCTGTGCGAACGCCCCTTCGAGCTGGTCGTGATCGAGGGCGCGGGGGGCTGGCTCGTCCCCCTCGACGAGGGAGAGACCCTGGCGGACGTCGCCCAGGCCCTCGGCACGGCGGTGGTGCTGGTGGTGGGCATGAAGCTCGGCTGCCTGAACCACGCCCTCCTGACGGCCGCGGACCTGGACCGCCGCGGGCTCGCCCTGGCGGGCTGGGTCGCGAACGAGCTCGCCCCCGAGCCGATGGACGCCCTCGAGGAGAACGTCGAGACCCTCCGCGCACGCCTGCCGGGGCCGTGCCTCGGCCGCGTGCCCTGGGTCCCGGAGGACCGGGATCCCGTCGAGACCGTGGCTTCGTCGCTCGACCTCGCACCGCTGCTCTCCGGGGCCCGGAGGGCCGGAGCGTGATCGAGTTCGATCGGCGGCACATCTGGCACCCCTACACATCCATGCGGGATCCGCTGCCCGCCTACCCCGTGGCATCCGCAAAGGGGGTGCGCATCCGCCTGGAGGACGGCCGCGAGCTGGTGGACGGCATGGCTTCCTGGTGGTGCGCGATCCACGGCTACGGGCACCCGCGTCTCGACGCAGCCGTGCGCTCGCAGCTGGAGCGCATGGCCCACGTGATGTTCGGCGGCCTCACCCACGCGTCGGCGGTCGGGCTCGCGGAGCGGCTGCTCGCACTCACGCCCGAGCCGCTGCAGCGCGTCTTCTTCAGCGACAGCGGATCGGTGTCCGTGGAGGTGGCCATCAAGATGGCCATCCAGTACTGGTTCGCTGCCGGGCGCGAGCGCAAGGCGCGTCTCCTCACGATCCGCGGCGGCTATCACGGCGACACGTTCGGAGCCATGGCGGTGTGCGATCCCGTGGGCGGGATGCACGAGCTGTTCCGTCCCGTGCTGCCGCAGCACCTCTTCGCCCGGCGCCCCGAGAGCCGCTTCGGCGAGCCCGTCTCGAAGGAAGACACGGACGATTTCGAGTCGCTGCTGCGCCGCCACCACGACGAAGTGGCGGCGGTCATCCTCGAGCCGATCGTGCAGGGCGCCGGAGGGATGTGGTTCTACTCGGCCGACTACCTGCGCTTCGTCGCGGACCTCTGCCGCGAGCTCGACGTGCTGCTCATCCTCGACGAGATCGCCACCGGCTTCGGTCGCACCGGGCGCATGCTGGCCTGTGAGCACGCCGGCGTCGTTCCCGACATCCTCTGCCTCGGCAAGGCGCTGACGGGCGGGTACCTGAGTCTGGCCGCCACCCTCACGAACACCCGGGTCGCAGACGGCATCTCGGCGCAGGGTGGGGTGCTGATGCACGGCCCGACCTTCATGGCGAACCCGCTGGCCACGGCCGTGGCGTGCGCGAGCATCGACCTGCTGCTGGAGAGCGGCTGGCAGGGGCAGGTCGCCGCCCTCGAATCCCAGCTCCGCCGGGAGCTCACGCCCCTCGCCGGTCACCCCCGGGTCAAGGACGTGCGCGTGCTGGGGGCCATCGGGGTCGTCCAGACCCATGTGCCGGTGCCGGTCGCCGAGATGCAGCGGCACTTCGTCGAGCAGGGCGTCTGGATCCGCCCCTTCCGGGATCTCGTGTACCTCATGCCCCCCTACGTGACCCCGCCGGCGGACGTGAGCCGCCTCACACAGGCGATCGCCACCGGGCTCGATGCCCTCGGAGAGGAGCGACCCGAGGGGTGAGAAAACCCTCAAGGGGCCCCCCCGGCCCTCCGATTCGGAGGTGGCTCCACTCCTGCCAGCGGAGGGTACTCCCATCGAACGCTCGGCCCGACTCACCGTCCGAATTTCACTGATCGTCCTCGTGCTGGGGTTCGCCTTCGCGGCGCTCGGCTGTGCGGGCAAGGCCTGGGATCGGGCGCTGGCCACCGATACGCCCCAGGCCTACTACCAGTTCATCCGGAAGTACCCGGATTCGGACCACACCGCGGACGCCCAGGAGCGCATCGAGTTCCACAAGGTGAAGCGGCGCCCGAGCCTCGAGCGCTACGAGGAATTCCGCTCCGAGCATCCCGACAGTCCCCTGCTGGCCGAGCTGCGCCCCCTGATCGAGGGGCTCGCCTTCGACGCGGCGCGGGCTGCCGGTACCGCTGAGGCCTACGCGCAGTTCGCGGAGCAGTTCCCCGGCGACGACTTCAGCGCCCGCGCCCTGGGCAACGCCGCCTACCTCGAGGCCGACGGATTCGACGGCGACGCCGATGCGCTGCGCGCCTTCGCCGCCCAGCATCCCGAGAGCGACTTCTCGGCAGAGGCCGAGCGCTCGGTCGCCGCCCTGGACGCGCGGCAGGACACCGGATTCCGCCGCGTCGGTCTGGTGATCGACATCGCCCCGGGGACCCCCGAGGTGGACCGACTCATCAAGGCCTTCACCGAGCGCGCCAAGGACATGTACGGGCACTCCGGCGTCCAGCTGGTCGTGATCCCGGAGATCGCGTCCCCGAACGCGCCGGGCACGCGCCTGGTCATCAAGCACAGCGAGGGGCTCGAGACCCCGTCCATGTCGGCCGGCAACGTGGCGCGGGCAGGAGCGGTGGCGCGCACGGTCGTGACCCTGCGAACGGGCCCCGATGGACCGCCGATCTTCGAGCGCCAGTTCGAGCTGCGCCTGGACGCCCAGCAGCGGATCGGCGGGGCTTCGATGCTCTTCTCCTCGCGGGAGGCGAAGCTCTACTGGGACCAGTTCTTCGTGCCGGTGGCCTCGTGGCAGTCGTCTGCGGCGGTGCGCGCACCCTTCGACCTGGAGAAGAAGGCGACCGCCGTCGACGCCGTGCTCGGCCGGGCCGTGGTGCTCTTCTCGGACGGCGACTTCGAGCTCCTGGGGCTGGCCGACCCCGAGAAGCCCGTGGTGCTGGCCCGCTACGATCGCACGTCGAAGCTCGAGCACTTCGAGGGCGTGAAGATCGTGGGCAACGAGGTGATGCTCTACGGCCAGGACGGCCTCGAGCTCGTCTCGTTCACCCCCGCCGGACCGACGGTGACGGCGACCCACTCGCGCGGCACCGTCGGCTCGGTGAGCGCCCTCGTACCCACCCAGGAGGGCCTGCTGCTCGCGAGCAGCCAGGGCCTGCTCCTGTCCGAGCCCGACGGCAGCAACCCCGAGCGGATCATGCGCCGTATCGTCCGCGGTCTCGCGGCCATGAACGACACCCTCGTCTTCACGGACGGGGAGTCCGTGTTCGTCGCCACCCTGCCGCTGCTCCGCCAGAACCGCGTCATCGCCCAGCTGCGCCTCGGTCGGGAATTCAAGCCCGAGCGGGTGCGCGTCATCGACACGTCGGCGATCGTGATGGGGCAGGGCGGCGTGCTGGTCATCGATCTCCGGAACCCGGGCAAGCCCCGGGTGGTCTCGAAGCTCGCCCGCAACGTCTCCGGCCTCGTGGAAGACGCGGTGCGCGTCGGCGATCGGGTCTTCCTGCTGGGGAGCCGGGGCGTGCAGCTGCTCGACCCCAGCGGCAAGCACATCGTGGAGGCGGTGGACGTGGCGCCGCGCCAGCGCCTGGCCCGCACGGGCCGCCACATGGTGATCGTCGGCGAGAAGCAGCTGCAGGTGGTCGACGGGCTGCCCTTCGAGCAGGAAGGCCTGCGACCCGCCTCTCCGTCCTCGTTCTGAGCGGTCAGCGCCCCGCTGGGGCGCCGACTTGCAACCCGAGGACAACGCTGTGCGTTGTCCTCTTGGGAGGCCTCCCCGGACGGCTGCCCGCCTACGGACACCCCGCGGGCACCGTCAGCCGGGCCGACGCTGGCGGCCCGCCCGGGGATCTGTTTCTCTGTCGCCCCTTCCGACTTCTCCCGGGGCAGACCATGGCGTTCAGCAGGGACCGCATGCTGCGGAGTCTCATCCTCGGCTCGACGGCTCCGCTGCCGAGCCGCCTGCGGGTTCGCGCCCGCTACCGGATGCTGCTGGACCTGCAGCTGCGCCAGGCCCATCGGGCGGACTGCGCGTTGGTGCGACACCCGAAGACCGGCGGCACCTGGCTCCGGGTGCTCATCACACGGCTGTACGCAGCCCGCTACGGGCTGCCCTCCCAGCGGGTCGTGCGCACCGACGAGCTGCACAGCCTCGAGGCGCGGGTGCCGGTGTTCCTGTCCAGCAGCGGCTACCTCAGCTGGGAGCGCGGCTGGGGAGACCGGGTGGTGACCGACCCCGAGCTGCGGGAGAAGAAGCTCCTGCTGCTGACGAGACACCCGGGAGACATCGTCGTCTCCTGGTACATCCAGTTCACGAAGCGCACGAGCGCCTTCAAGCGCGAGCTGATGCTCGCGGAGATGGACGACCCCATCGACCGTGACACCATCGATCGCTGGTCGTTCATCCAGCACCCGGAGATCGGTCTGCCGGCGGTGATCGACTACTACAACTACTGGCACCGGAACATCCAGCAGCTGCCCCACACCCTGGTGGTCCGCTACGAGGACCTGCGGGCGGACACCGCCGGTCAGCTCGAACGGATCGGGTCCTTCCTGGGGGGCTCCTTCGGGCCCGAGCACATCGCCGATGCGGTCGACTTCGCCTCCTTCGAGAAGCTCCGTGAGAAGGAGCGCAGCGGCTACTTCGACAACCGCTCGCTCACCCTGCGCAACGCGAGCGACCCCGAGACCCTCAAGGTGCGCCGGGGCAAGGTGGCCGGCTACCGGGACGATCTCACGCCCGAGCAGGTGGCCTGGGTGGACGAGACGATCGAATCGCGGCTGGCGGACGCCTACGGATACGGCGGCGGCAGCGATCCGGTCCGCAAGCTCGCGGCCCTCTGAGACGGTTCCGGAGACCGGAGAGGCGGAAGCCCCGGAGGCCGGAGAGGCGGAAGCCCCGCTCAGAGCCAGGAAGTCGGGGGGCGCCGTCCCTCCCGCGCCATCCCCATGCACTCGCGCACCCGGTCCGCCACGAGCTCGACGTCGCTCAGCTGGTCCGACGGGACCGGAGCCAGCTTGCCGTCGAAGATGCGGGCCAGGCCTCGCTCGACCAGCACCTCGTGGAGGCGCCGGCTGTGCCCGCTGGTGCGGACGAAGCCCCGTGCCAGGAGCTTCGCGCAGAGAAGCTCGAGGCCCCGCTGGGGGCGCTCGATGCCGCGGCGATTGACAGGCCGCGCGTAGGCCCGGGCCGTCACCAGGTCCGCCAGCCAGCGTTCGGCTCGCAACGCCCAGTTCTTGGGACCCGGAGAGCGCTCGGCCAGGGGGTAGATGTAGACCGGCTTCCCGGTCGCGCAGGCCTCGGCGAGCATCGAGGCGCTCTCTCCCGTCACCACGAGGGCGTCCGCCAGCGCCAGGTATCCCATGTAGGGGTTCTCGTTGGCCGACCGGCTCTGATCCCAGCGGTGGAAGTGGGCGCACACGTCGCCGAGTGACCGCTCGAGGGCGTCTGCCGCACGGCGCGGGGTACGCCGGCTGGTCGTGGCCAGCACGGATCCACCCTCCCGGGCCGCCAGCTCGGCGATGGCCTCGCCGAGCCGGGCCGCCTGGCTGGATCGCAGCTCGTGCTCGGGATCCTTGCCCCCCACGAGCAGCGCCAGCCGGGGGGTCGGCGCCGAGGCGAACTCGGGCCCCCACTGGACCGCGGCGCGCTCGAGGGCGGCGGGCGAGACCCGCGTCACCGGAGCCGCCGTGTCGATGCGGCGGGGGTCGGGGTACAGGCACGCGTACGCGGGCGCCACGGCGAGGTCGAATACGTCGCGTTCGAAGGCGCCGATCCGGCCCATCTGCACCGTGCGGGCGAGCCCCCGCGACTGCTTCCGGATCCAGCTCGCGATGGGGGCCGTCCGCCGGCCCGTGGCGAGGACCAGGTCCGGCCAGGGCGGGGCCAGTCGCCGGCTGCTCGCGGGCGTGAGCGTGCGACGGGTACCGCGGGTCCAGGCGTTGGGAAGCTCCTCGAGGACATTGAATTCGAGATCGATGCGCTCGTACGGCCATCCCAGCTGACGCGCGAGCCCTTCGGACTGGGTCGTGTGGCCGGGCTTGTGGTCGGTCAGCACCCAGACCCGCGGGAGTCGACCGCGGCTTGCGCCGGGGAAGGAGCCGCCGTGCACGAACTCCACCCCGGGCCCCTCGAATGCGACCGGCCGTCCTGCGCCGCGGGAGCGCGTGACCGCGACCCGCCAGTGGACGTCCGGGTAGCGGGCGGCCGCCGTCCGGAAGAGCCACTCCCACCAGGCGGGCTGATGGATGGTTCCCCGCGGCGAGTGCAGGTAGCGGCGCCGGGCGGGCGGGTCGCAGCGCACCGCCGCGAACACGAAGCGACGGGCGTGGCGAAAGAGGTCGTCGATCACCCGCGGCAGGGCCTCCGGAGGGACCTGATCGAGGCGGGCCCGGCAGACCACGCCGTCGTGGATGCCCCGGACCCCCGGAAGAGCGGTGAGTCCGATGCGGTCGCAGATCTCGGAGCCCCACGCCGACGGCCTCCCGGGCTCGAGCCCGTAGGCGCCGGGGACGACCTCGAGCACGGTCCGGGCGCCGGTCCGCTCGACCGTGTCGCGGATGGACTCGTCGAGCAGCGAGCCGCCGGTCGCGTGAAGGCGGGGCGGGTCGATGGCGGAAGCCTCGCTGCCGCCGGGGTAGGGCTGGTAGCCCGCCGCATCGGCGGCGCGCTCCATCTCGAACCACAGCTCGCCCACGGAGTTGGGCTGGTAGTAGAAGCGCTCGGGAAAGGGACGCCACGGCTGCTTGTGGAGCGTGGTGTAGTGCAGGAGCTTGCTCCGGCCGGCGACGTGCTCCTCGTCTCGCGCGTTCCACTCGGGCGGCAACACCCCGTAGGTCCCCGGGACGGAGCGCGCCGCGTTGATCAGGCCGTACTTCCGGCGCCGGCGCGCGGCCGGAAGGCTCCAGAAGCGGCCCATCTTCTCGCAGTCCATCAGCATCACGGAGGTATCGGTCTCGCTCACCGCGAGATAGCCGTGCGGGCCGAGGTCGAGGTCGAACAGCTCCGCCGGATCGGCGAGGTAGACCTGGTCGACGTCGTTGTAGATGGCCCGCCCGCGATAGCCGGCGAAGTGCGGGATCGCGAAGCGATAGTTGGTGAAGCCGGTGTTCCAGAGGAGGTTCCGGAAGCCCGCGAGGTTCTTCATGAGGTGGATCTCGTAGACCCGGGCGGGATCCCGGACCTGCTCGATCGACCACAGGAAGACCCGCTCGGCACGATACTGGGACGGCTCGGTGCCCAGGAAGATGCGGACCGGGGGCTTCTCGCTCGGCTCGACGCCCGGACGGACGCCGAGCACGATGGCCTCGGGGATGGCGCGTTGCGGGGATAGCGCGCGACCTCTCGACACTTTCGCACTCCAGGAATAGGGGAGCCCGGGTGGGCGAATCCTTCTGGTCGGCCCGCGAGGGGCGTGGAGAGCCGCGCAGGATACCCGCGCCGATTGCGGCAGTCGAGACGCAAGCGCCGGCAGGTCCGACCCGGGGGGCCAGAGGGCCCTTCGGGTCGGCTCAGAGGGGGCCACGGGCGGACGAGAGGAACGACTCGCTTCCCCGCGGGATCCGGTTGACTGGCGTCCGGCCCGCCTGCTACCCCTCATCCCGCTGCTACCCGCATCTCCATCACGCAACTGCCATCGAACTCTCGCCTTGCCGTCGCGGGAGGCCCGGCGTGTGGGGCTGCACCAGGCTGCGCGGGCCGGTAGGCCGTGGTTGCGCCCGCACCGGAGAGCGTGATGAACGATCTGCTCGACGATCTCTACATCTTCGAGATGGCCAACAACCATCAGGGCAGCGTCGAGCACGGCCTGGCCATCATCGACGCCGTCGCCCGTCTGGCCCGGACGCACAAGATCAAGGCCGCGGTGAAGCTCCAGTTCCGCGACCTCGACACGTTCATCCATGGCGACTTCCGGGGTCGCCAGGACGTGGCCCACCTGCCCCGATTCGAGGCCACCCGGCTCGAGAAGGACCAGTTCCGCGAGCTGACGGACGCCATCCGGGAGGCGGGGCTCGTCCCGGTGGCGACCCCCTTCGACGAGGTCTCGGTCGGAACCTGTCTCGACCTGGGCATCCAGGTCATCAAGGTCGCGAGCTGCTCGGCCACCGACTGGCCCCTGCTCGAGGCCATCGCCGGCGCCCGCAAGCCCGTGATCGCCTCCACCGGCGGGCTCGGCATCTTCGACATCGACAACCTGGTCAGCTTCTTCCGCAAGCGCGTGCCGTCCTTCGCCCTGATGCACTGCGTGTCGCTCTACCCGACACCCAACGAGCAGGTGGCGCTCAACTTCATGGAGAAGATGATCCGCCGCTATCCCTACGTGCGGGTGGGCTATTCGGGCCACGAGGCCCCGACCAACACCGAGGTGGCGGTGGCCGCCATCGCCAAGGGTGCCCGGCTGCTCGAACGGCACGTGGGGGTTCCCACCGAGACCATCAAGCTCAACGCCTACTCGATGAATCCGGCCGAGATGGAGCAGTGGGTGCTGGCCGCGGAGCGGTCCCGAGCCATCTGCGGCCCCGACCAGAGCAAGCACGTGAGCCAGGACGAGCTGGACTCGCTGCTGTCCCTCCAGCGGGGCGTCTTCGCCAAGAAGCCGTTGCGCAAGGGGCAGACGATCGAGCCCGGGGACGTGTTCTTCGCCATGCCCTGCCAGCCGGGCCAGCTCACCAGCGGCCACTTCGGCCACCTGCGGGCGCGCTTCACGGCCAGCCGCGACTACAACGTCAACGAGGCGGTCTTCGAGAAGCCCGCCTCGGACAAGATCCGACAGCTCCGCGGCATCCTCCACGACGCCAAGGGGCAGATCTTCGAGGCCGGTATCGTCCTCGGAGACGACTACCCCATCGAGATCTCCCACCACTACGGCCTGGAGAGCTTCCGGCAGACGGGCTGCATCCTCGTCAACCTGGTCAACCGGGAGTACGCGGAGAAGCTGCTGATCGTGCTGCCGAGCCAGCGCCACCCGCTGCACCACCACAAGCGCAAGGAGGAGACCTTCCGGCTGCTGTGGGGGGACGTGGAGGTGGAGCTCAACGGCGAGAAGATCGCCCTCACGCCGGGCGATTCCCTGCTCGTGCAGCGGGGCGACGTGCATGGGTTCAGCTCCGTGGGCGGCGCCATCATCCAGGAGATCTCGACGACCCACATCGTCGGGGATTCGTACTACGAGGATCCGCGCATCCGCGAGCTCGATCCGATGCAGCGCAAGACGATCCTGGAGAGCTGGTAGCGCGCATCGCGTCCGCGGAGCGACGTCCGGCTCCCGTGCGCACTCCCCGCCCGGCTCCCGTGAGTCGGGGCCCGATGAGGTCTTCCGTTGGCGCTGTCGCTCGTTCCCAAGTCGGCTCGTATCTGGGTTTCGCACCGCTACCGCGCGTGGCGCGAGTCGCACGACGCGCTCGCCTGCGACGTGATGGTGCTCTCGAGGGCCAAGAGCGGCCGCACCTGGCTTCGCGCCATGCTGTCCCGGCTCTACCAGCAGCACTACGGGCTGCCCGAGGCCCAGCTGATCGAGTTCGACAACTTCCATCGCCAGGAAGCCCGGGTACCGGTCATCTACTTCACGCACGGGCACTACCTGCGGGAACGCTTCGCACAGCCCCGCTGGGCCCGGGCCTTCGGGTCCCGGAAGCTCCTCTTCCTGGTCCGTAACCCCTGCGACGTGGCGGTCTCTGAGTACTTCCAGAGCACCCGGCGGGCGAGCGCTCACAAGGTGGAGCTACACGGGGTGGATCGGAACGCCTCCATGTTCGACTTCGTGATGCACTCGCCGGTGGGGCTGCCGGCCATCGTCGACTACCTGAACGGCTGGGCGCCC
Organism: uncultured delta proteobacterium; assembly: GCA_963822965.1. Classification (GTDB taxonomy): domain Bacteria; phylum Myxococcota_A; class UBA9160; order UBA9160; family UBA4427; genus JAJDAN01. The sequence goes on along the minus strand of CAWGJT010000006.1, from coordinate 954,867 downwards.
GTGATCACCGGCCACCCGAGCGCCCTGGTGGTTCGCTACGAGGACATCCGGCGTCGGCCGGTGGAGCTGCTGGGGTCGATCGTGGACTTCCTGGAGGCCCCCTTCTCCAAGGACGAGGTGAGTGCGGCCGTGGAGTTCGCGGCCTTCGAGAACCTGAAGGAGCTCGAGCGCCAGAACTTCTTCAAGAACTCGCGGCTCACGCCTGGCGATCCCGGAGATCCCGACTCGTTCAAGGTCCGGCGCGGGAAGGTGGGCGGCTACCTCGACTACTTCGACGACGAGCAGGCGGGGCGGATGGAGGCGCTGGTCCGGAGCCGGCTCGACCCGTTCTTCGGGTACGGCGCGGGCTCCCCTGCGGAGCCGCCGCCGGCCCCGGCGGAAGGCGCGTGAGCTACATTCGACCCTTCCCTGCGGGGTGTTTCGTCGCAGGCGCCGATCGAGGACGACGATGAACGCCGAGGTGCTCGTCATTCCCTGCGAGACGCAGGCCCGGGAGTTCGACGCCAAGCTCCTGCTCGCCTGCTTCGCGGCGGAGCGCGGCTTCGAGGTGATCGTCGGCTCCAAGAAGGAGATCAACAAGCGGATCGCCTCGCTGCCCCGCTCGATCTTCGTCTCGAAGAGCCTCACGAAGCGCAACCTGCTCAACTACGAGCTGCTCGACCGACTGGGTCATGCGGTGGTGTGCGGGGACGAGGAGGCGCTCGTCTACGCGTCGCCCGACTCCTATCTGCACCACAAGGTGGCGGCCGCCACCCTGCGAAAGGCGCGCGCCCTGCTGGCCTGGGGGCCCGAGAACGAGCAGCTCTGGCGGAACTTCGCCGGCTACCACGGCGCGCCGATCCACGTCACCGGAAACGCCCGCATGGACCTGCTGCGACCCGAGCTGCGGCCCCTGTTCTCGGCCGCCGTCGAGCGCATCCGCCAGCGCTTCGGGCCCTTCGTGCTCATCAACACCAACTTCAGCCGGCTGAACCACTACTTCCCGGGCCAGAGCCGCCAGCGTCGGGCGCTCGAGTCGGGTCCGCCCGTGGCGGGCGTGGACCTCGGCCGGGGCCTCGCCGCCCACAAGGCCCGCCTGTACGAGCACTTCCTCGAGATGGTTCCCGCGGTCGCCCGGGCCTGCCCGGAGCACACCATCGTGGTGCGACCGCATCCATCCGAGCGACAGGACACCTGGCGCGAGCTCGTCCGAGACCTGGGCAACGTGCAGGTGGTGCACGAGGGCAACGTCGTGCCCTGGCTGATCGCATCCGAGGTGCTGATCCACAACGGCTGCCAGACCGCCGTGGAGTCGTACCTGCTGGGCTCTCCCGCCATCGCCTACCAGCCCGTCACCTCGGAAGACTTCGATCTTCAGCTGCCGAACCTGCTGAGCCACCGCTCCTTCGACGTGGGCTCGCTGGTCGACGCGGTGCGCGCCCAGCTCGAGGGCCGCCTGCGTCGGGATCCGACGGAGGTCGCCAAGCAGGAGGAGCTGATCGACCAGTACGTCGCGGCCCGCTCGGGGCCCTTCGCGTCGGAGCGCATCGTGGGCATGCTCGAGGCCTTCGCGGAGGATCCCGGCCTGGGGCCGCTGCCTCCGCTCCCCGGGCGGCTGGCGGCGCGGACCGTGGCCCACGGCCGCGGGCTCTTGCAGCGGATCGAGGCCTACCTGCCGGGTCACCACAACAACCGCGTCTTCCTGCGGCACATGTTCCCGGGGGCGACCCTCGCGGAAGTCCAGGCGCGCATCGCGAGCTACGGCGAGCTGCTCGGCCGGTTCGGCGCCGTGCGCGCCCGAAGACGACACCCCAACGTCTTCGAGATCGGTGCCGTCTAGTGCCCCGGGTCAAGATCGTCGGGGCGGGCTCGATCGGCAATCACCTGAGCCACGCGTGTCGCGAGCAGGGCTACGAGGTGACCCTGTGCGATCGCGATCCCGAGGCGTTGCGCCGCACCCGGGAGCAGATCCACCCGGAGCGCTACGGGGCCTGGGACGAGTCCATCCGCCTCGCGGATGCCGACGCGGTGGCCGCCGAGCCCTTCGACATCGTCATCGTGGGGACCCCGCCCGACACCCACGTTCCCATCGCCCTGGCGCAGCTCGCCCAGGCGCCTCCGCGCGTGCTGTTCATCGAGAAGCCGCTCTGTCCCCCGGACCTCGTCGGCTGCGTGGAGCTCCAGCGTGCCGCGGACGAGACGGGCACGTTCGTCGGGGTGGGCTTCAACCACACCCTCACGCGCAACACCCTTCTCGCGACCGAGTGGCTCCGCACCCACGACATCGGCGAGATCGTGACCCTGCGCTCGATGACGCGGGAGCACTGGGGGGGCATCTTCGGCGCCCATCCCTGGCTGGCCGGGCCCCAGGACAGCTATCTGGGCTTCACCGCTCGCGGGGGCGGCGCGATCGGCGAGCACTGCCATGCGATCAACATCTGGCAGCATTTCGCCCACGTCCTCGGCCACGGTCGCATCCGCGAGGTGCAGGCGATGCTCGACTGGGTGGAGGACGACGGCGCGCGCTACGACCGGATCGCGCAGCTCCACGTCCGGTCGGAGTCCGGGCTCGTGGGCACCATCGTGCAGGACGTGGTCACCGAGCCCGCCCGCAAGTGGCTGCGGGTGCAGGGGACGAAGGGCTTCCTCGAGTGGGAGGTGAACGCCGAGCCGGGCCACGACGCGATCCGCACGCGCCTGGCGGGAGGCGAGACGGAGGTCACGCTGATCCCGAAGACGCGTCCGGACGACTTCCGCGGCGAGGTCGCGCACCTGGGCGAGCTGCTGGCCGGGCCTCCGAAGGACTCGCCGGTCTCCCTGGAACGCGGTCTCGAGACCATGCTGGTGGTGGCCGCGGCGCTGCGATCGAGCGAGGAGAGCCGCAGCATCGGCATCGACCCTTCCCGGGGCGCGAGCGTCCAGGCCCTCGTCCCGGTCGCGGAGCGCTGACGTGCGCGGCGGACGCCGCATCCTCGTGGTGGTCCCGGCGCGCGGGGGCAGCAAGGGCGTCCCCCGCAAGAACCTGCGTCCCGTTCTGGGGATTCCGCTGGTGGCACGGGTGGGAGGGCTGGTGGCGGAGCTCGACTTCGTCGACCGTGCCGTGGTCTCGACCGACGACGAGGAGATTGCGGCGGTGGCGGAGGCGGCCGGGCTGGACGCGCCATTCCGCCGTCCGGCCTCCCTCTCGGGCGACCGGATCGGGGACCTGGAGGTCCTCGGCCACGCCCTCGAGGAGACCTCGCGCCTCGACGGCGTCGTCTACGACGTGGTCGTGATGCTGCAGCCGACGAGTCCCCTGCGCCGGCCCGAGCACGTACGCGCCGTGGTCGACAAGCTCGTGGCGGGCGGCTTCGACGCGGTGTGGACCGTCGGCCGGACGGACCTCAAGTACCACCCGCGCAAGCAGCTCGTCCTCGAAGGCGACCGCCTCGACTTCTACGATCCCCGCGGCGGCGAGGTGGTGGCGCGCCAGCAGCTCGAGCCGGTCTACCACCGCAACGGTGCGGCCTACGCGATCACGCACGAGTGTCTGCTCTCGCAGAGGAGCATCCTCGGCAAGAACGCCTCGGCGGTGGTCCTCGACGAGCCGATGCTGAGCATCGATACCCTCGAGGACTTCGAGGCGGTCGAGCACGTCCTGCGGGCTCGGGAAGGAGAGGCCGCGTGAGCGCCTCCGAGCTCGTTCCGCCGCCTTCGCGCCGCATCTTCCAGCCCGTCCGGGGTCGGGGGCTGCGGAAGCTGCTGTGGAAGCGCCTCCACCTGCCGCGACGCATCGTCCATCCCGCCCTCGCCGCCGCCAAGGCGCTGGCGAATCCCGGCCAGGTGCGGCTGCGCCGTGAGCTGGCCCGGGAGCTCGACGCCTCGTCCCAGGCCTTCGCGGAGATTCCCGACGCCGCGGGGCATCGGCTCTTCGCGGCGGGAGAGCTGCCCGGCGCCGACGCGGTCGTCGAGCGCTGCGCGGAGATCTACCGGCGCATGCGCGCCGACGCCACCGTCGACGAGCACCTGTTCAACCCCCGCAAGCGCTTCCTGCTGGCGCTGCTCTCGGGCGCGGACTTCTGCGCGCATCCCGAGCTGATCCGCTTCATGGTCTCTCGTCCGATCCTGGACGCGGCGACCACCTACCTCGGCACGGTTCCCATCCTCGCGGGCGCCGCCCTGTGGTGGACGCCCCGGAACGACACCGCGCTGCGCAGCCAGCTCTTCCACTTCGACGGCGAGGACGAGCGGCAGGTGAAGCTGGTGCTCAACGTGTTCGAGACGCGTGAAGAGCACGGCCCCTTCACGCTGCTGCCGGCGGACGTCTCTGCGCCCCTGCGCCGCCCCGGTGCGCTTCGCCGGCGCATCACCGACGAGCAGGTGGACGCGGCGTGCGGGTTGGACCACGCCGTCTCCCTCGTCGGGGGACCGGGTTCGGGCGGCTTCGTCGACACCTGCCGCTGCCTGCACTACGGCAGCCGCCACACGCGCGCGGACCGGCTCGTGCTGATGGTGCAGTACACCCGCTTCCACTGCCCGACCGAATCCACCTTCGCCTTCGCGGTGCCTCCCGAGCTGCCCGGCCTCGACGTGGATCCCCTCCAGAGGCTGGCGCTGGGGATCGAGTAGGGGCGTGCGGATGACGTGCCCGCGGGCCGTGCTCCTCCTGCTCGTGACCGCGCTGGGCGGTCTCTCCGGGCCGGTGCGTGCCGCGGCCCCGTTCCCGGGCGCGCGGCTCGGCACGAAGGACGGGTCGTCCGAGTACTGGGACGTGACGACCGTCTTCTCCTCGGGGCATCGCATCTTCGCGCGCTTCTCCATCAGCAACGAAGGTCCGGGCGATCGCACGGGCTACGCCCTGGGACAGATCGTGTTTCCCGACGGTCACGTCGTGCCCTTCCAGAACGGACGCACCGAGAGCAACTGGAACCTCTCTCCCGACCGGCTGCGCATGGAGATCGGCTCGAGCGTGCTCGACCTGCATCCGGAGGCCGCGCACTTCGAGGTCGACAAGAACCGGCTCGGCATCAAGTTCTTCCTCGACTACGACCCGGGAGCCGCCATCCGGTCGTGGAGCGGGGCCCCGGCGGGCTACCACTTCGACCTGCTGACCCTGGCGGCGCCGATCCAGGGGACGATCTGGGTGCGCGACGCCACCCCGGAGCCGGTGCCGGTGACCGGAACGATCTCGGTCACGCACGCGTGGATGGACGACACGGAGCCGGACCTGCTCCTCCGGCGCATCGAGTCGCATCTCGTGGCGCCGGACGGCGCGAGCGCGTACGGCATCGACGTGACGGCGACGAAGGGCGAGCGACGTCGCTGGCTGGTGGTGCGCCGGGCTCGCCCCGCGGCGCCGGCGGAAGGCGGCGCCGCAGACGACGTCTGGTGGGAGAGCGGGAGCTTCTCGCTCGACTTCGTGGGACGTCACGAGGCCTCTGCCGAGGGCTATCCGATCCCCCGGGCCCTCGTGCTGGCCGGACCCGAGGCCAAGGGACGGATCGACCTGGGCCGCGAGCTGCTGCACCACGACCCGCTGTCGGTGGCGCCCCGGCCGTTCCGCTGGCTGCTCTCGTTTCGCACCCGGCCCTGGCAGGTCTGGCTCGAGAGCACGGCGAGGGTGACGGCGACGCCGGCCGGCGGCCCCTTCACCCTCGAGGGCTCCGGACCGGTGTCGTTCTACTTCATGAATCCCGTGCCGGACGGCGTCGACAAGGGCGCACGGTGAGCTGGGACTCGATTCGTTGCGTGGTCTTCGACTTCGACGGGACGCTGGTCGAATCGAATCGCATCAAGCGCAGCGCCTACGACGAGGTGCTGGCCGGAATCCCCGGCAGCGACGCGGTGATCGAACGGACGCTGGGCGCGCATCCTCGCGAAGACCGCCACGGCATCCTCGCCCGCGTCCACGACGAGCTGGCCCGGAGCGGCGCCGCGGTCCCGCCCGTGGACGAGCTGGTGGCCGGGTACTCCCGCATCTGCGAGGAGCGGGTCGTCGCGTGTCCGGCGCTGCCCGGCGCGGTCGCGGCGCTCGAGTCGCTTCGCGGGACGCTTGCGCTCTACGTGGATTCGGCCACCCCCGAAGACGCCCTCGTTCGCGTGGTGGCCGGCCGGGGCTGGACGGGCTTCTTTCGCGGCGTTCTCGGCGGCCCGCGCGACAAGCGCGAGAACCTGGTCCGCATCGCCCGCCGCGAGGAGCGGGAGGCCGGGCGGATCGTCTACGTGGGGGACGGGCCCGCCGACCGCGACGCGGCGCGCGCCTTTGGATGCCGCTTCCTGGGCTACGAGGCGCCCATGCCGGCTCGCGCGGCCGAGGGCGTGCTGGCGCCGCTCGCCCCCCTCGTGCGGCAGATCGAATCGCGCTCGCGCGACGATGTCGGGCCGGAGGCCGTGGCCGCTCAGTCGTGACTGAAGCCCGCGGAGACGCCTTCGCGGGCCACCACCACCTCGGGGCCGCCGCCGTACAGCGGCATCCGATGGGCGAGATACTCGCCGTGCTCCGCGTCGAACCAGAAGCGGAGCTTGGGCACCACCACGCTCGCCATCCACGAGACGAAGCGGCCCAGGTTCGGACCGAAGCGCACCTCGACGACGTGATCGCCCGGCGGGTGCGCGGAGGACTTGGCGGGGATCGCGACGAAGTCCATCAGACGCGCCCCGCCGCTGCACAGGAACGCCTGGAACTCGATGCGGTCCGTCTCGCCCCGGACCAACGGCTGGAAGAGCAGGCTCATGATCGTGTTGCCGACCCGGTCGTCCTCGGGGAGACGGAGCACGTCCGCCTTGTCGGGAGGGGCACCGGGCGGTGTACATCGCGCCTCGCCCTTCTCGTGATCCACCTCGACCAGGGTCATCGGCTTGCCGTCCGCGCCGTGGGAGATGGAGCTCTCGCGCAACACCCGTAGGGCCCGGCCGTCATCGATCTCCTCGAAGACGGCGTTGATCTCGTTCTCGGGGCCGGCGTTCATCTTCGTGACGGCGCGCATGTAGACGCGACCGTCGTCGTGCTCCTCGTAGCGGAGGGTCGCTTCGCCGACGCGCCGGCCGTAGTCGTCGTAGGTTCCGGCCGGGATCGGCTCGAGCGAGGGCGGCGGGGACAGCACGAAGGCGGAGCGAGCCCGGGCTTCGCGCGCAGCCAGCGCGACCGCGACGACCATCAACAGGGCAGCCGTGCCCTTCGGGATCGAGCGCATGGCGGGGAATCTAGCCCGGATCAAGCGCGAGCACCCGGTGGGCCGCGGGATCCCCCGAAGCGCGCCCGGCGGCTCGGGTTGCGTCGCCAGCGGAATCCAGCGTGCGCTCGAGTCCTCCCGGGGGGCGGTGCATGCCCCGGCGGGCCTCAGGCCATGACGCGAATCACGTCCTCCGCGAAGCGGTGGATCCCCTCGCACTTCCGCTCGAGATCGTCCGTGAGGCCGTGATAGAAGGCCCAGGGCATCGTGAGCACGTGGGTCACGCCCGCCTCCTCGAGCCGGCGGTAGCCGGCCACGTCCCACGCGTCGTTCGCGCTGGCCATCACGTCGAAGGGGCCTTCCCGGGAGAGCGACTCGCGCAGCTTGCGGATCTTCTCGATGGACTCGACGATGTCGCTCGTAGGCTGCAGGTCCGAGATCCAGCCGTCGTTGCGCGCCGCACGTCGCAGGGCCGCGTCCGAGATGCCACCCACCCAGATCGGAATGCGCGCCGCTGGCGCGGGGACCATCCGCACGGTCGGAAAGTCGTAGAAGGCACCGTGATGCTCGAACGGCTCGCCGGTCCAGAGCCTGCGCATCACCTCGATCATCTCGTCCGTCCGGCGTCCCCGATCGCGGAAGGACTGGCCCAGCAGCTCGAACTCGATGTTCGACCAGCCCACGCCGACGGTGAGCGTGACGCGATCGCCGGACATCACCGCCGCCGTCGAGATGGCCTTCGCGGCGAGGAAGGGATTGCGCATGGCGAGCACGAAGACGTTGTTGGTGAACCGCAGGCGCGTCGTCACCGAGGCGAGGGCACCGATGGCCACCCAGGGGTCGGGGAACACGCTCGTCTCGTCGTAGCGGCGGGATCCGTCGGCCGTGTAGGGGTAGGGCGTGTCCAGCGTCTCGGGGTAGACCACGTGGTCCGAGAAGGAGATGGCCTCGAAGCTCGCGTCCTCGCAGGCGCGGGCGAGGGGGACGAGGTGCTCGAGGGGCTGGAAGGCTGCGGAGACGACGAATTTCACGGGAACGGGTCCATCCTCTTCGGGATCGGGCGGGAGCCTCACGCGCCCGGGCGGGTGCTCAGGGATGCTGGACCAGCAGGTGCACCGCCAGGGCCCGTCGCTCCCCGGCGCTGAGCGGGTAGGTCGGCATCGGCTGCGGCGGCGTGGTGAAGAGCAGGGCGAGGCTCTCGATCGTGTAGCGGGATGCGAGGTTCTCCAGGCGCTTCACGGCGACGCCGCCGGGCGCGCGTCCCGTCTCGTGGCAGGCCGCACAGGCGTTGCGCTCGTAGAGGGCTCGTCCCTGGCGCGCGAGGTCCTCCCGCTCGTCCGGTGCGAGCGCCGCGAGCGGATCGGAGACCGCGGCCCGCGGGCCGCGGGCCGGCGACGGAGCGCTGGCGCCGTACGCGATGCGCCAGACCAGGCCCGCGTAGTCGTCGGAGACGTAGAAGGCTCCGTCCGGCCCCTCGACGACGTCCACGGGCCGGCCGATCACGTCCTCGTCGACCTCGAAGCCGGTGGCGAAGTCGCGCTCCTGGATGCGGCCGTCCGGCTGCCAGTGGAGGGACACGACCTCGTAGCCGTCCTTCCGGGTGCGGTTCCAGGAGCCGTGCAGCGCGACGAGCGCCGCGCCTCGCAGGGATTCGGGCGCGTTCTCGTCTCGCACGAAGGTCATGCCGAGGGGTGCGTTGTGGGCACGGAAGCCGTGCGCCGGCGGAATCGAGGCCGCGATGCGCTCGTCCTGGCCTTCGCCGAAGTCCGGGTCGGGGACGCGATCGCCGTTCGCGATCGGCCACCCGTAGAAGCCGCCCTTCACGATGCGGTTGAGCTCGCACGGCGGGAAGTCGTCCCCGAGCAGGTCGCGGCCGTTGTCGGTCGCGTAGAGCTGGCCGGTGCCGGGCTGCCAGTCGAAGCCCACGGAGTTGCGCAGGCCGGTGGCGTAGATCTCGCCGTCGCTGCCGTCGGGCCGGAAGCGCATCAGGGTCGCGCGCCTCTCGTCCTCCTCGATGCACACGTTGCACGACGAGCCGACGTGCACGTAGAGCCAGCCGTCGGGTCCGAAGGCGAGGCTCTTCGTCCAGTGGTTTCCGCCGCCCGGAAGGCCCGCCACGATGCGGGTCGGCTCGCCCTGGACGCTGCGGCTCGCGGCATCGAAGCGCACCCGGACGATGGCGTCCGTCTCGCCGACGTAGAGCCACCCGTCCCGGGTGGTGACGCCGTGTGGCCGGTTCAGGTCCGAGAGCAGCACCTGCTGGCCGTCACTCCGGCCGTCTCCGTCTGAATCGCGTTCCAGCAGCACCACGGCGCCGCTGCGGGGGGTCGTCACGAGGAGATCGCCCGCGTCGGTGAAGTGCAGCATGCGCGGGGTCGCCGGGATCCCCTCCGCCCACACGCCGATCGAGAATCCCTCGGGCACCCGCATGCGGTCGATCTCGTTCGCGTCCGGCGTCTCCCCGGCCACGCCGAAGAGCATCTGGAGCACCGGCGCATTCACTGCGAAGCGCTCGGGTAGCACGTAGCGACAGGCGAGAATGACCCCCAGCAGCAGCAGGCCCCCGCCCAGGCCGATTCGCTTTCCCACGCGCTCTCCCCTCGTCGCTCGTCGATTCGGCGCCGGATTCCGCCGGATGGCCGGGTGCCGGCCGCCGCAGGGGCCGGAGCGTACCACGTACACCCGGGGGGTGGCCCTGTCCGCGTCTCCTCGCCCCGCGGGAGCCCTTGACGAAACCCTTTCACTGGCGCACACCTTGCGGTCCTTCGGGAGGCTTCAGGGACCCATGATGAACGTTCGAAAGGGTGACCTCGTGCAGGTCATCACGGGAGCGGACCGCGGCAAGCAGGGCCGCGTGATCGCGGTCGACGTCCCGCGTCGCAAGGTTCGCGTCGAGGGCGTGCGGATGCAGAAGCGGCACCTGCGTCCCGGTCGCCGCGGCGCTCGCCAGGGCGGGATCGTCGAGCAGGAAGGCTACGTCGACGCCTCCAACGTCATGCTCGTCCACACCGGGGACCACAAGCCCTCGCGCGTGCGGATCGAAGAGCAGGACGGCAAGCGGACTCGCGTGTTCGTGCGCGGCGGGCAGGCCGTGCCCCAGCCGGCGCGCGGCTGACCTCGCGGTCGCCGCTTCTCCCAAGGGCACTTTTCCAAGGGCACTTTTCCGAGGGCACTTTTCCGAGGGCACTTTTCCGAGGGCACTTTTCCGAGGGCACCAGGACCCCGGCACCAGAGCCCAGAGGCACCAGGGCGCGAGCGCAGGAGAATCATTCATGGCCAAGAGCAAGCGCGAGAAGATCAAGCTCGAATCCACCGCCGGGACGGGCCACTTCTACACCACCTCGAAGAACCGCACCAACACGCCCCACAAGCTCGAGTTCAAGAAGTACGATCCGGTGGTCCGCAAGCACGTCCTCTACAAAGAGACGAAGCTCAAGTAGACTGGGCGGCGCGCCGAATCGCCCCATGGGACGGGCCAGGGCACGTGCGTTTCGCCGATTTCGCCCATCGAAGCCCGAGCCCGAGAACCCCGCGAAGCTCTACTGTCGACGAAGCGCCACCTCCAACGAAGCGCGAACCAAGGAAGGATGGGAGAGGAACGATGACCTGGGTGATCACCAGCCTGTGTCGAGATTGCGTGGACATGTCCTGTGTGGAGGTCTGTCCCGTCGACTGCATCGTCCAGTACAAGGGCGAGGGCGAAGGCACGTGGCCGAACCAGCTCTTCATCGATCCCGAGGAGTGCATCAACTGCGGGGTGTGCGAGCCGGAGTGCCCGTGGGAGGCGATCTTCGAGGACGAGCAGGTGCCCGAGGTCTTCCAGGCGGACATCGCGCTCAACGCCAAGATCGTGGAGACCCGCGACGACTTCGAGGTTCCGGAGAAGATCGACCAGGAAGTGCCCACTCCGGAGCAGGTGAAGGCCAACAAGCTGAAGTGGGGCTACGACGGCTGAGCGCGCCGGGTAGCCCGATCCCGCCCCGGGCGGCTTCGGCCTCGCGGGCCTCTCGTAGCTTCAGCCTCGCGGGCCTCTCGTAGCTTCAGCCTCGCGGCTCTAGCTGCCTTCGGGCGGGGCCGGCTCCACCTGGCCTGCCTCGTCGAACGCCCGGGCCATCACCGCCACCGGCGCTTCGCGCTGGGTCCAGCGCTCGAGCTGCGCGCCGGCCTGTCGAACGAGCCACCACTTTCCGGACAATGTCTTCGCGCCCTGCTGGCGCGCATGGCGCAGCAGCGTCGTCTCGATCGGGTCGTAGACGGCGTCGAGCACGACGGTCCCCCGCCGCAGGGCGTCGGCCCCCACCGGCGACGCGTCCTCTCGCAGCCCCACGCTCGTCGTGTTCACGAGCACGTCGTAGTCGCTGCCGGCGAGATCGTCCAGGCCGCCGGCGTTCTGGGCGCCCAGGGCGCCGGCGAGCTCCGCGGCTCGGGCCTCGGTGCGGTTGAGCACCGTCACCAGGGCGCCTCGCTCGAGCAGGCCGAAGGTGGCGGCCCGCGCCGCGCCGCCGGCTCCCAGCACCACCGCCCGGCACCCCGCCAGCCTGCAGCCGCCCTCGTGCTCGAGGGTCTCGACGACGCCCTGCCAGTCGCTGTTGCTGCCCACCAGCCGATCGCCCTCCCGGGTGACGGTGTTGACGGCGCCGATCCGCCGGGCAGTCTCGTCCACCGCGTCCAGGCAGGCCATCACCGCCTGCTTGTGCGGAATGGAGACGGAGAGCTGCCGCACGCCCAGGGCGCGCATGCCCCGCATGGCGTCCGCGAGGGACGCGGGAGGTACGTCGAAGGCGAGGTAGACGGCGTCGATGCCCAGGGCCGCGAAGGCGGCGTTGTGCATCGCCGGCGAGAGGGTGTGTCCCGCTGGGTGCAGGATCACCCCGCACAGGGCCGTCGCGGGCGAGATGCGGCGCGCGCGCGTCGTCATGCGGACGAGGGATATCCCATCGGTCGCGGTGGGGCCATCGGGCGTTCCCGGCCGGCGGGTGCTACCCGCCGCGTGCCGGCTTTGGTATCAAGGCTCCGGCTGCGCGGCGAGGACGGGCACGCCAGGGCGGAGGAAGCCTTCGAGAGCGCGAAGCGCGCAAAGAGGGCGAAGAGGGCGAAGAGGAGGAAGAGGGTGGGGGCGCAATCCGACGATTCCGGGAAGCGGCCGCCGGATGAGCCCGCGGACGCCCGCGTCGCGGTTCTGATGGGCAGCAAGAACGACTGGAAGCAGATGAAGGCGGCGGTGGACGCCCTGGACGATCTCGGCGTCGTCTGCGACGTGCGCGTCATCTCTGCCCACCGCACCCCGGAGCGGCACGCCAGCTACGTGCAGGCCGCGGCCGGACGCGGCATCGAGATCTTCATCTGCGGGGCCGGCTTCGCTGCGCACCTGGCGGGGGTGACTGCGGCGCTGACGCCGCTGCCGGTGCTGGGCGTGCCTCTGGACGGCTCGGCCCTCGACGGGCTCGATTCGCTCCTCGCGACGGTCCAGATGCCGGGCGGCATTCCGGTCGCGACCTTCGGCATCGGCAAGGCAGGGGCCCGCAATGCGGGGCTGTTCGCCGGCGCGATCCTGGCCGGGCGCGATCCGCAGGTCCGCAAGAAGCTCGACGAGCTGCGTGCCAAGCAGACCGCCGACGTTCCCGAGACTCCCTTCGACTAGTGGCCCGGCCGCTCGTCCGCACGGGCTTGACCGCCGGCTTCGTGGCCTTCGCGCTCGTCGCCGGCTGTTCGCTCGGCGACCGACTCGGCGGGGGAGGGACCTCGCCGGCGGCGGCCCGGGTGGGTGGCCGCGACGTCAGCCGCGCCGAGCTCGAGCTGCTCGCCGCGTATCGCGACGCCCGCCGGCCCGGTGGGGCCGAGCGCCGGCCGGACCTGGAGGCCGCGCTCCAGGACTGGATCGCCGGCAGGGTGCTCCAGGACGAGCTGTCCGAACGAGGCCTCGACGCGTCGCCGGAGTACCAGAAGCGGCTGACCGGGATCCAGGCGCGGGCTCGCTCGGCCGAGCAGCAGCTCGCCCGCAAGACCCTGCTCGAGGCGCTGGAGCGGGATCTCGTGTTCTCCGACGAGGAGCTGCGGGCGCGCTACGAGGCGGAGCGCGATCGCTTCCTCGTCACCCGGCTCCAACTGCGCCAGATCACCGTTCCCGAGCGCGAGACGATCCTCCGAATCCGCAAGCAGATCGACGAGGGGACGCCCTTCGAGGCCCTCGCCCGGCAGGCGAACCTCGACCCTGCGCTGCGCGAGCGGGGTGGGGATCTCGGGTGGCTGGACCAGCGCCGGATTCCGAGCACCATCGTCGGTGCCGCCCATCGCCTCGTCCAGGACGGCGAGGTGAGCGAGCCGTTCCGGGACCGGGAAGGGCGCTGGAACCTCGTGCAGCTCGTCAGCCGGAAGCGCGGCGTGCGCAGGGACTTCGACGAGGTCCGCGACCAGCTGACCCGCGAGCTGCGCGTGGTCCGCGGCCGTGAGCTTCTCGACGAGCGGCTCGCGGCGAGGCGCGGGGAGCTGACCGTCGAGCGCCTCGATGCCGCGCTCTCCGGGGGGGCGGGGTCGGCGACGCCGGCTGGGGGCGACGCGCCCGAGTAGCGCCGGGGTCAGCCCTCGCCGCGGGATCGGGCCAGGGCCTTCTTGAGATCCTCCCAGACGTTGCGCCGGTTCTCCGCGGTGTACTGGCGCAGCACGTAGGCCGGGTGCAGGGTCGGCATGAGCGGGATGCCCCGGTATTCCTGCCAGGTGCCGCGGACGCGGGTGATGGCGACGTCTCGCCCGAGCAGCAGGCTGGCGGCGGGCTTGCCGAGGGCCACGATCACCCGCGGCCGCACGGCGTCGATCTGGCCGTCCAGGAAGGGGTGGCAGGCGTTCACCTCCGGAGGCAGGGGCGTGCGGTTTCCGGGCGGCCGGCACTTCACGATGTTGCAGATGTAGACCGAGCGGCGGGGGATCCCGAGGCCCTTCTCGATCATCTGCGTGAGCAGCTCGCCGGCGCGACCCACGAAGGGCAGGCCCTGCCGGTCCTCCTGCTCGCCCGGACCCTCGCCGACGAACATCAGGTCGGCGTCGGCGGCGCCGTCTCCGAACACGATCCGCTGCCGCCCCTCGCAGAGGCCGCAGCGCCGGCAGTCGCCGAGGACCTCGCGCACCGCTTCGAGGGTCGGCGCGTCGCCCCAGGGCGGCGCGCTCGTCCCCCCCTCGGCCGGGGCCGTGGGGGTCGATGCGGTCGGGGTGAGGCGGAACCCCGCGTCCCGGGTGCGCGCCGGAGCTTCCGGGGCCGCCGCAACGGGGGGCTCCCGGGTGTCCTCCCAACCGTCGACACCCTCCTCGATCCACTCCGCCAGGGTCTCCCGGGCGTCCGCGAGGATTGCGTGGGCGTCGTCCGCTAGCGACCGATCCACCGGGGCTCCCGCTTCTCGAAGAACGCTCGGATGCCCTCGCTGGCGTCTTCCGTCCGCGAGGTCAGGGTGATCATCTCGCGCAGGTACTTCATGGCCGCGTGGTACTCCATCTCGCACAGGTCGTAGACGGCCTCCTTGCCCATCCGCAGCGCGGTGGGCGACAGGCTGCACAGGACGTCGCAGAGCTCGCCGATCTCGCCGTCGAGACGCTCGTCCGGAACGACCCGGGTGGCGAGGCCGAGCGCGCGGGCCTCGTCGGCCTTCACGCGCCGGCCCGTCAGGACCAGGTCGAGCAGTACCTTGCGGCTCCCCAGCGCGCGGTAGAGCGGTGCGGAGACCACCAGCGGCAGAAGCGCGAGCGAGATCTCCGGCAGCCCGAAGACCGCGCTCTCTGCCGCGATCGTGAAGTCCGCGGCGACGGCCAGCCCGCAGCCGCCGGCCAGCGCGAAGCCCGAGACGCGTGCGATCACCGGCTGCGGGACCGCGTGCATCGCCTCGATCACGAGGCGCACGCCGTCGAAGTGCTCACGGCTCTCGTCGATGCTCTCGTGTCCCAGCATCTCCTTCAGGTCCGCACCGGCGCAGAAGGCGCGATCGCCGGCACCCCGCAGGACGAGGGCGCGTACCCGGGCATCGTCGCCGGCCCCCCGGAACGCCTCCGTCAGCTCGGCGCAGGTGGCCCGGTCGAGGGCGTTCCGCCGGGACTCGCGGTCGATGGTGAGCGTCCGGACGCCGTCGTCCGAATCCCGGACGGTGACGTTGGCAGCGGCCACCTTCACTCCCCGATCGCGCGAAGCACGCGGCCCGCCAGGTGTGCGTCGCTCGCCAGGGCGAGGTCGCCGGCGCCGGGCAGCGTGTCGCCGCGGGAGGCGCCCTCGTGCGTGCCGGCCGGCTCGCTTCCGCCCTTCTTCTCGCCCAGCGGTCGTCCGGTGCCCGGCTCGATGGTGCCGTGACGCTGGCGCTCGATCTTCTCGACCACCTCGAAGGCGAAGCCCGGGTCGTTGGCCTCGTCGTGGCAGCCGCCGCAGATCTGCAGGATCACGCAGGAGTCGCACTTGTCCCCGAGGCTGATGATGGTGCCGATCTTCTTTGCCTTCGGCGCGATGTGGGCCTCTCCGGGACCGTGGCAGCTCTCGCACCCGACCCGCGCGAGGTCGGGATGCCGGGCCGGGCTGGCGGCCTTGGGGAAGCCGCCGGGCAGGCCGTAGGCCGTGGTGTGGCAGGCGAGGCAGGCGGCGTCCTCGCTCTTTCCCTTCGACTCGAGAGAGGCGAGGGCATGTCCGTGCGGGCTCGACGCCCACGTCGCGTACTCGCTCGGGTGGCAGCTCTTGCACGCTTCGCTGCCGACGTAGGCCGCACCGGTCGGCATCAGCGGGGCGGGCCGCGATCCGCCGAGCGCGCTGCGTTCGGCGGGCGTCATCGCGGCGATCTGCAGGTGGGAGATGTTCTTGCGGAAGCTCTTGTAGTCGAAGCCGAGCGAATGGGTCGGGTCGTGGCAGGTCTTGCAGATGGGCTCGTAGTTGCCGTCCTTCACGAAGTCCTTCGACAGGTGCGGGCCGCCGCGCCCGTGGCAGCTCTCGCAGCTGACGTCCTCGAGGTGGCTGGGGGCGTCGGCGATCGTGTAGCCCCCCGGCTGGTCGAAGCCCACCACGTGGCATCCGACGCACTCGGGATTGCGCTCGGCGCCGTGGGTCACCAGGGTGTCGAAGGCCTCGGCGTGCTGGGTGTACTGCCAGCTCTCGAGCTCCAGCTCGTGGCAGACGCCGCAGACGTCGCTGCCCGTGTAGCCCTTGGGATTGAGCAGGAAGGGGATCTTCTCTCCCGAGATCTTCGCGATGGTCATGCGGGCGAGCGCCGGGTCGCGGTTCTCGCGCCAGCCCTGCACGTGGCGGACGATGCGCCGATTGCCGTCGAGGAAGAAGATGTCCGGCACGCCGCCGCGCAGCCCGTAGAGCTGCTGCAGCTCGCGACCCGGATCGAGCAGGACGACCGGGATGTCGAGATGACGTTCCTGGAGCATCGCGCGCACGGCGGCCGGATCGTCCACGATCGACACGGCGACGAGCAGCGGTCGGTGGGCCTCGGGAATCTTCGCGATCAGGGGAAGCAGGGAGTCGAGCGCGGCGTGGCAGTGGGGACAGGTGTGCAGGAAGAAGATCAGGACGACCGGCCGGCCCGCCTGGTCCTCGAGCCGGAAGGGCTTGCCGCCCTCGAGGCGCGGCGCCTCGAACAAGGGGGCGCGCGGGCGCTCGCCGAAGCCGAGCTGGTCGGCCTGGCGTTCGGGCAGTCGCAGGGCTTCGCGCAGGTCGTCCTCCACCCGCGCCGCCTCGCCCGCCTGCTTCGCGTTGAAGTAGGACGTGCCGAAGCTCATGTAGCCCTCGGCGTCCGCGGCCACGATCATCACCGGGTTCTGGAGCCCGAGGCTGCGCGTGATGCGTGCCGTGGAGTCGTCGAGGATCGGAAACGCGAGGTGGTGCTGGTCCCGGAAGGCGCGCGCCTGGGCGCGGGTCGAGCCGATCGCCACCCCGACGATCTCGAAGTTGTGGCTGCTGCGCAGCGGTGCGATGGCCTGCACGGCTTCCGCGGCCGGCACGGCCTCGGGCGCCTCCGGCTTGAAGAAGAAGAGCACGAGTCGTTTGCCGATGTAGCTCGAGATGGACAGGGGCTCGCCCTGGAGGGTGACGCCGTCGAAGGCGGGCAGGGGACGCTCGTTCGGGGACCGGGTCGCTGCAACGGACGGCGGGGCGGCGAGGAACGCCCACGCGAGCGCGACGGCGACGGCCGTGGTTCGACGGCGGACCGTCGCGACCGAGGGGCTGGGGCGGAGCCTCTGCACGCGCGGCAGGATACCGGGGCACGGCGTCCGGGCAAGCGAGCCCGGAACGCAGAGGCGCCGCCGCGCACCCGCGCGACGGCGCCTCGAACACCGTTCTCCTTCAGCGGAGGAGAGCCTTCAGCGGCAGGAGAGCCTTCGGCCAGCGGAAGACCCTCAGCCGTGGCGCAGGTCAGACCTTCTCGAGAATGTGGATCGCGCAGGCGCTTCCGAGGCCGATCACGTGGGTCAGGCCGTGACGTGCCCCCTCGACCTGCCGCTTGCCCGCCTCGCCGCGCAGGTGCGTGCTCACTTCGTAGATGTTCGCGATGCCCGTGGCTCCCAGCGGGTGCCCCTTCGAGAGCAGGCCGCCCGAGACGTTCACCGGGATGCGGCCGCCCAGTGCGGTCTCACCCTCGTCGATCATGCGGCCCGCATCCTCGGGCTTGCCCAGTCCGAGATTCCCGTAGTGCAGGATCTCCGCGGTCGCGAAGCAGTCGTGCAGCTCCACCAGATCGATGTCGTCCGCGCCGAGCCCCGCCATCTCGTACGCCTTGGCCGCCGCCTGCTGGGTGCAGGTGTTGACGTCCGGCATCGAGAGGTTTCGCTCCTGGTAGGGATCGCTCGTCAGCACCGAGGCCAGCACCTTCACCGCGCGCTTGCTGCCGATCTGCTTCAGCTTGCGCTCGGAGACGAGCACGGCCGCCGCCGACCCGTCCACGTTCACCGAGCACATCAGCTTGGTGTTCGGGTACGAGATCATCTCGGCGTTCATCACCGTCTCGAGAGGCGTCTCGATCTGGTACATCGCCTTCGGATTCATGGTGGAGTGGTGGTGGTTCTTGACGGACACCTTCGCGAATTGCTCGAAGGTGGTGCCGTACTTGCGGGTGTGCTCCATGCCCGCCTCGGCGAACACGCTGGGCATCGTGCCCGAGCCCAGCAGGCCCTCGGTCGGGATGCCCTTTCCGCCGCCGCCGCCGCCCAGCAGGCCCCGGCCCATCTGCTCGCTGCCCACGCAGAGGACCGTGTCGTAGATGCCCGCCTTGATGGCCATCCAGCCC
Organism: uncultured delta proteobacterium; assembly: GCA_963822965.1. Taxonomy (GTDB): domain Bacteria; phylum Myxococcota_A; class UBA9160; order UBA9160; family UBA4427; genus JAJDAN01. The sequence continues at coordinate 936,488 of CAWGJT010000006.1, read as the reverse complement.
TCGCGGAAGGCGGTGGCGCCGGTCGCGCAGGCGTTCGCACAGTTGACGACGGGAATGCCGGTCTGGCCGATCTCCGCCAGGATCCGCTGCCCGACCATGGCGGCCGCCTGACCGAGGTTGCCGCTGTAGAGGGCCTCCATGTCCTTCATCGCCAGCCCGGCGTCGTCCAGGGCCATCATGGCCGCCTGGGCGCCGAGGCGCGGGACGGTCGTTTCCGGGAAGCGCCCGAACTTGATCATGTCGACACCGACGATATAGACGTCGTTACCCATTCTGGATCTCCTCGAGCCCGGTCCCCGGTTGGACGAGGAAGCTCCGAGCTTCGTGTTGGAAAGAGTCTCCGGCTGCGCGGCTGGAGCGAGCCTTCAGCCGCGCATTTGGAGCCCTCAGCTGCCGCGTAGCGTCAGGCACGCGGCTGAAAAAGGAGCCCTCAGCTGCCGCGTAGCGTGAGTCACGCGGCTGAAAGGAGCCCTCAGCTGCCGCGTGGCGTCAGGCACGCGGCTGAAAAAGGAGCCCTCAGCTGCCGCGTAGCGTGAGTCACGCGGCTGAAAGGAGCCCTCAGCTGCCGCGTGGCGTCAGGCACGCGGCTGAAAATAGTAGGTCAGGTACTCGTTGCCCTCGGCGTCCTTGCGCGGCGCCGTCCGGTAGATGACCTCGACGGGCATGCCCATCTCGATCTTCTCGGGGTCGGGCTCCACGTTGATCAGGTTGCCCTTCACCGTTCCGCCGCCCTCGAGGTCGACCACCGCCGACACGTAGGGCACCTCGATGCCGGGGAAGGAGCGGTGGACGATCGAGTAGACGTAGAGCTCCCCGCGGTTCGAGAGCTTCACCGTCTCCATCTTGTCGCGCGCCGTGCAGCTCGAGCAGATCGAACGCTCGCCGAGGAACACGGCGCCGCACGCCTTGCACTTCGAGCCTTCGAGGTAGGGATCCCCACTGGCGGGAATCTTCAGGAACGAGACGACCGGCCGCAGGGCCTGTCCCGCTTTCTCTTCCGACATTTCGCAGGCACCTCCCGATTCCTCTCGGGGGGTGAGGGACCGGGAGGAACCCAGGCAGGATGCCAGCTTACCTACACGGATGTCAACGGGGGCTCAGCCGGCCTTCGCCACCGCGAGCTGCTGCTTGAAGAAGGCGTTGTCGGGCTCGAAGGTGAGCGCCATCTGGAGGTTGTTGATGGCGCCCAGGCGGTCGCCGCGCTGGAGCGCCGCGGCCGCCTTCTGGTAGAACTGGCGGCCCTGGGCCGTGCGGCCCTGGCGTTCCTCGCTGTCCTTCTTCACGTGGCTGGCCCGGGCGTCCGCGAGCTGCATGCGGATGGCTCCGGCCTCCTCCTCGCGCTGCGCGTCGTAGGCCTTGCGCCGCCTCGGGTCGCGCAGCACGCAGTAGGCCTCCGTCACGCGCTTGGAGATGCGCATGCAGTGGTCGCGCAGCTCGCCGTCCAGGTGGCGATTGGCGTCGGGATGGAAGGTGCGCGAGGTGGCGAAGTAGGCCCTCTTGATCTCGCTCTGCGTCGCCTCCTCCTCCAGATGCAGGATCTGGTAGTAGTCCAGCTCGTCGAGGATCTTGACGAGGGCCTGGATTTCCAGGGGAGGCAGCGAAGGCACGGCAGCTTGTCTCCTGAGGGGCTGCGACGAGGGGGGGTGGACCTGCCCGCCGGTCGTCATGACTCGTCGTCGAGACCGGCGGAGAGATCGCGGTTGTTCCGGTCGAAGAGCTCCTCGCCTTCGCCGCCGGCGTTCGCTCCGGGGTCGGGCTGCAGCTCGACCACCGCCTCGTCGACGAGCTCGAGCTCACTGGCGTCCATCGTCTCGAGCTCGACCGGGGTCAGCACGGCTTCGGCGGCGCCGGCCAGCTCGAGGGCCGGTCCGTCGTCGGCCAGCTCGATGGGGTCGTCTGCGGCGTCCAGCTCGACGACGGCTTCGCCGGCGTGCGCCACGAAGGGGTCGGCGGCCGGCGGGGCACCCACGCCCTGGCCGGCGTCCAGCTCCAGGTCCGTGTCCCCCTCGATCTCGGGCAGGGCGCGGCCGTCGAGGGCGACGTCGAGGGCTTCCAGGTCGTCGGTGGTTCCGGCGGTCGGAGCCGCTCCGGCGTCGTCGTCCAGCACCGCCATCGTCTCGAGATCTTCGTCGCTGAGCTCCACGTCGAGGTCGCCGTCGATCGAGTCGTCGTCGAGGAAGTCGGCCTCCGTGTCGTCGCTTCCCGCCAGCACCTCGAGGTCGCCGGCGTCCGGGTCCGCATCTGCGCCCGAGAAGGTGCCGCCGGCCTTCGCGTGCTCTACGTCCTCGTCGTCCAGGGTCGTGAGCTCGGCGTCGAGCGCGGGCATGCCCGGCGCGGCGACGGGGCCCGAAGCCGGTGCGGACGACTTCACGCGCGCCGCCGGGTTCTCTTCGAGGATGCTCTCGAGCTCCTCGTTCGAGAGGCCGGACGACAGGGTGATCGACATCTGGGTCTGGGCGCCCGTCTCGGGGTCGCAGGCCTTCACGCTCACGATGCCGTCGGCGTTGATCTCGAACGTGACTTCGATCGAGACCTCGCCGCGTCGGGCCTTCTTGAAGCCCGAGAACTGGAACTGACCGAGCATCTCGTTCTCGCTCGCCTCACGCGAGTCGCCCTGGTAGACCCGGATGTCCACGGTCTCCTGGAAGTCCGAGAAGGTCGTGAACATGCGCGACTGCTCGATCGGAACCGGCGTGTTGCGCTCGATCACGGGCTCGGCCATGCCACCCGCGACGCCGATGCGCAGGTCCAGGGGCGTGACGTCGAGCAGGAACGACTCGGCGCTCTCGTTCACCAGGGAGTTGGCGTGGATGGCCGCACCCATGGCGACGACCTCGTCCGGGTCGACGTCTGCGCGGGGCTCCTGCTGGAAGTAGTCGCGGACCGCCTGGCGGATCACCGGCAGGCGGGTCGGGCCGCCCACGAGGATCACGCCGTCGAGATCCTTCACGGTGAGGTCGGCCTGCTGCATGGCCTCGTCGCACACCTTGAAGGTGCGCTGGATCAGGTCCATCACGAGGCTCGAGAACTCCATGCTCGTGACGCGGCGCTCGATGGACCGCGACTGGCCGTCCGCGCCGACCAGGATGTCCGGAATGCGGATCTCCACCTCTTCTTCCAGCGAGAGGCCGCGCTTCGCGGCCTCGGCGGCGACCTTCAGCTTCTCGAACGCGTAGGGGTCGTTGCGGATGTTGATGCCCTCGCGCTGGACGAACTCGTCCGCCACGAGGTCGATGATGCGGTCGTCGAAGTCGTCGCCGCCGAGGAAGGTGTCACCGCAGGTCGAGAGGACCTCGAAGATGTCCTTGCCGATCTCGAGGATGGAGATATCGAAGGTGCCGCCGCCCAGGTCGTAGACGGCGACGCGCTGGTCGAGGCCCTTGCCGAATCCGTAGGCGAGCGCCGCGGCCGTCGGCTCGTTCAGGATGCGCAGCACCTCGAGGCCGGCGATCTTGCCCGCGTCCTTGGTGGCCTGGCGCTGGTTGTCGTTGAAGTACGCCGGCACGGTGATCACGGCCTGGCGGACCTCTTCGCCGATGCGCGTCTCCGCGAGCTGCTTCATCTCGCGCAGCACCATCGCCGAGATCTCGGGGAGGGAGAACGCCTCTTCCCGGACCTGGATGCGAACGCCGTGGTTCGGCCCTTCGATGATCTCGTACGAGCAGATCGCCTGGGCCTTCTTGACCTCCTCGGAGAAGAAGTAGCGGCCGATCAGACGCTTGGCGGACGACACCGTGTGCTCGGGGTCGTGGATGATGTTGGCCCGCGCTGCGTTGCCCACCGTGATCGAGCCGTCGGGAGAGAAGGCCACGACACTTGCGGTCGTGTTCTCGCCGAACGCGTTCGGGAGGACTTCGACCGTGCTGCCGCGCACCGTCGCGACGCACGAGTTGCTGGTACCCAGATCGATGCCGATGGCGCGTGCGGCCATTGGGCCTCCTCCCCGTCCTGGCGCCGGATCCGACCCGCCCGGCGGACAGGGCGCCCTGCGGGGAGGGCGCCCTCTCAGGCGATATCGGCAGGCCCGGGCCCTTTCCTGAGCGGCGCCGCGCTTGGCTCGCCCGAGGCCCTCGTGCTACCTGACAGGGCGGTGGAACCAGGGGGTCCTGCGGCATGTCCGGTCACTCCAAGTGGTCGACAATCAAGAGGAAGAAGGGCGCGGCGGACGCCAAGCGCGGCAAGATCTTCACCAAGCTGATCCGCGAGCTGTCGACGGCGGCGCGGATCGGTGGCGCGGAGATCGACTCGAATCCCCGCCTGCGGCTGGTGGTCGACAAGGCCAAGGCCGCCAACATGCCCAAGGACAACATCGAGCGGGCCATCCAGAAGGGCGCCGGCAACCTCGAGGGTGAGCAGTACGACGAGGGCGTCTACGAGGGCTACGGCCCCGGCGGCGTGGCCATCCTGGTGGAGACCCTCTCCGACAACAAGAACCGGACGGTGGGGGAAGTTCGCCACGCCCTGACGAAGAATGGGGGCAGCCTCGGCTCGGTCGGCTGCGTCTCCTACCTCTTCGAGAAGAAGGGCGTCGTCAGCTTCCTCGCGAAGGGCATCGACCTCGACGCCCTCATGGAGGCCGCTCTGGAGGCGGGCGCCGAGGACGTGGTCGAGGGCGAGGGCACGGTGGACGTGGTGACGACGCCGGGCGACTTCGAGCAGGTGCGGGACGCCCTGGTGGCCGGGGGCCTCGAGCCGGCCAACGCCGAGATCAGCATGGAGCCCAGCACCACCGTGAAGCTCGAGGGCGGCGACGCGGAGAGCATGCTTCGCCTGATGGACGCCCTGGAAGACCTGGACGACGTGCAGAACGTCTACGCGAACTTCGAGATCTCCGAAGACGAGATGGCGCGGTACGCCTGACGGCCCGATCGGCGGCTTCGGTCGCGGCGTCCCGATCGGCCCTCGTCGCGGGGTCCCGGTCGGGCTGGGTGCGCTGGAGATTGGGAGTCGGGGCGCTTCCTCGTTAGAGTCCCGGTACGGCTCTCGTCGGGGCGCACCGCGCCTGCGAGCGCGCCGGGGTTCCCGGGGAGAGCCGTCGAGCAGCGAGTCCTCGAACGCCCGGCCCACGGGGGGTGGCTGGCGATGCGGATCCTGGGAATCGACCCCGGCTCGAGCGCGACCGGCTTCGGCGTGGTCGAGCGCGCAGCGGGGGGCATCGTCCACATCGCGCACGGGACGATCCGAACCTCCCTGCGGCAGCCGCTGGCGCTGCGGCTCGCCGGCATCCAGAGCGAGCTGCGCCGCGCCATCCGCGAGCACGCGCCGGACCGCGCGGTGGTGGAGCGGGTGTTCGTGTCGGTGAACGCCCGCTCGGCGCTGGTGCTGGGACAGGCCCGCGGTGCGATCCTGGCGACCCTGGGCGCCGAGGGGATTCCCGTGGACGAGCTGTCAGCCCGCGAGATCAAGAAGGCGGTGACCGGTGCCGGCGGGGCGGAGAAGCCGCAGGTCCAGGCGATGGTCGGTCGCCTGCTGTGCCTGGCCCCGCCGCCCGCAGCCGACGCCTCCGACGCGCTCGCCGCGGCCATCTGCCGGGCACAGATGGGCCGGCTCGGGGGACTGGACGTCCGCGCGCGCTCGCGGCGGCCGCGACGCCGCACCACGCCGCCCCCCGTGCGGAGGACGACGCCGTGACGGGAGCCGCTTCGTGATCGCCTGGATGGAAGGCGTCCTGCGCGAGAAGGCGCCGGTGCGGGTCGTGCTGGACGTGAACGGCGTCGGCTACGAGCTGCACGTCTCGCTCTCCACCTCGGCCGTGCTGCCGGACGCCGGCAAGACCGTGGCCCTCCACGCCCACACGGTGGCCCGGGAGGATGCGCTGCTGCTCTACGGCTTCGCGACCGCGTACGAGAAGCAGGTCTTCGAGCTGCTGCTGCGCGCCAATCGCGTGGGTCCGAAGCTGGCCCAGACGATCCTCTCGGGCATGTCGCCGGAGCGACTGGTGGCCGCCCTGCGCGACGGGGAGGTCGCCGCCATGAAGGGCATCCCGGGCGTGGGGGCGAAGACCGCCGAGCGCATGGTGGTCGAGCTGCGCGATCGGGCTGCGGAGCTCGGCTCGAACGTCGAGGGCGAGAGCGCTCCCAGCGTCGCGAGCGAGGCGGACGCGCTGCGGGATCAGCTGCTGTCGGCCCTCGTCAATCTCGGCTATCCCCGTTCGCAGGCCGAACGCGTCGTCGAGGCGGCGGTCGACGAGTCGGGGGAGGGTGCCACCATCGAGTCGCTGATCCGCATCGCGCTCCGGAGCCTCGCCCGATGAGCCGCGGCGACGAGCCGGTGCGCGGCGAGCTCTCGCCGGCGGCCGCGGGGGACGAGGCTCGTCTCGAGGAAGGTCTGCGGCCCAACACGCTCGGCGAGATGGTGGGCCAGAAGCGATTGCGCGAGAACCTCGCGGTCTTCATCCAGGCCGCCCGGGAACGACGCGAGCCCCTCGACCACGTCCTCTTCCACGGGCCGCCCGGTCTGGGCAAGACGTCCCTCGCGCGCATCGTCGCCAACGAGATGGGGGCCCAGTTCCGCGCCACCAGCGGCCCCGCCATCGAGCGTCCGGGGGATCTCGCCGCCCTCGTCTCGAATCTCGACTCCGGTGACGTGCTCTTCATCGACGAGATCCACCGCCTCTCCGCGAGCGTCGAGGAGATCCTCTATCCCGCCATGGAGGACTTCCAGCTCGACCTGTTGATCGGCGAAGGGCCGAGCGCGCGATCCATCCGGCTGGACCTGCCATGCTTCACCCTGATCGGGGCCACCACCCGCGTGGGACTGCTCACCTCGCCGCTGCGCGACCGCTTTGGCTGGAGCGCCCGGCTCGAGTACTACCCGGTGGGCGACCTCGAGCAGATCGTCCTGCGATCCGCCGGTCTGCTGGGCATGCGCGTGGACGCGGACGCGGCGCGCGAGGTGGCGCGTCGCTCGCGCGGCACGCCGCGCATCGCGAATCGGCTGCTGCGGCGCGTGCGCGACTTCGCGAGCGTCGAGGCGGGCCGCGAGAAGGCCGTGCAGCTCGACCGAGCTCGTTCCGCGCTCGATCGCTTGGAGGTGGACGAGGCGGGCTTCGACCGGCTCGACCGGGCGTTGCTCACGACCCTGGTCGAGAAGTTCGACGGCGGCCCCGTCGGCCTCGAGACCCTGGCCGCCGCCGTGGGCGAGGACAAGGGCACCATCGAGGAGGTGGTGGAGCCCTTCCTCATCCACCAGGGCTTCCTCGACCGCACGCCCCGCGGCCGCGTGGCAACGCGCGCCGCGCGAGAGCACCTCGGCCTCGCCCTCGTCGATCGCGGCCGTCAGGGCCGCCTCATCTGAGCACTCGCCTCGTCCAAGAGGAAGGCACGGTTCGCTCCGATCGGGTCGCCGGCTAGACTGGCAGCACGAGGCGGGCGGCGTCCGATCCCGCGACAATCCAACGAAATCGATCCGCGGGGCAAAGGGATGAAGCAACCCATGAAGATCGCGATCCTCTCCCGTTCTCGGAACCTCTACAGCACCCGGAGGCTGCGCGAAGCGGTGGAGATGCGCGGCCACGAGGTGAAGATCCTCGACACGCTCTCGTTCTCGATCGAGGTCGAGCAGGGCGCACCGCGCCTGTACTACAAGAACAAGAAGCTCAGCCACTACGACGCGGTGGTGCCCCGGGTGGGCGCCTCGGTCACGTTCTTCGGGACGGCGGTGGTGCGGCAGTTCGAGCAGATGGGCGTCTTCTGCGTCAACCCCTCCCATGCCATCAGCGTGTCGCGTGACAAGCTGCGCGCCCTGCAGGTGCTGAGCCGACACCGGATCGGCCTTCCCAAGACGCTCTTCGTGCGCAAGGCCTCCGAGATCCTGCCGGCCATCGAGCGCCTGGGCGGGCCGCCGGTGGTGGTGAAGCTGCTCGAGGGAACCCAGGGCATCGGGGTGATCCTGGCCGAGTCCACCAAGGTGGCCGAGGCCATCATCGAGACGCTCTCGGGGCCGGCGAAGATGAGCGTGCTGCTCCAGCAGTTCGTCAAGGAGAGCAAGGGTCGCGACGTGCGAGCCCTGGTGGTCGGCAATCGCGTCGTGGCGGCCATGCGCCGCGTCGCCCAGGGCGACGAGTTCCGCAGCAACGTGCACCGAGGCGGACGCGCGGAGGTGGTCGAGCTCAGCGAGGAGTACAACCGGACGGCGGTCCATGCGGCGCAGATCCTGGGTCTGCGGGTGGCGGGCGTGGACCTGCTCGAGGGAAACAAGGGCCCGATCGTGATGGAGGTGAACTCCTCGCCCGGCCTGGAGGGCATCGAGACGGCCACCGGCGTGGACGTCGCCGGCGAGATCGTTCGCCTGATCGAGGAGGAGGTGCTCTTCCCGGAGATCGACATCCGCCAGCGCCTCACGCTGCAGAGCGGCTACTCGGTGATGGAGGTGCCCGTAGACGAGCGGTCCGAACTGTGCGGCAAGACGATCAAGGACAGCGGCCTGCGGGACCGGGACGTCGCCGTGCTGACGATCCAGCGGGGCGGGGTCACGATCCCGAACCCCAAGAGCACCCGTGAGCTGCTTCCGGGCGACGTGTTGCTCTGCTTCGGAAAGAACCTCACCCTGCGCGGGCTGGCGCCGCCCCGATCGCCCCGGCCGTCCCGGTCCCGGAAGGGGAGGCTGCACCTCGATGCCTCCCCGGAGACCCCGGAGCGCGAGGGCTCCGAGTGAGAGTGCGCGAGCCGGTGATCATCGGCTGGACCGAGTACGTCGACCTTCCGGACTGGGGCGTGTCCAGGCTGCGGGCGAAGGTGGACACGGGCGCGCGGACCAGCGCGCTGCACGTCGAGAACATCCAGGAGCTGCCGCGCGGCCACGTGGGATTCGATGTGATCCTGCACCGCAAGAAGCGGAGCCGGCGGGTGCACGTGAAGACCCGGATCGTGCGTCGCGGGGTCGTCCGCTCGAGCACCGGTCATCGCACCCAGCGCATCTTCGTGCGCACGACCCTACGGCTCGGGCCCATCGTCAAGGAAGTCGAGGTGAGCCTGGTGGACCGCGAGAAGATGATCCACCGCATGCTGCTGGGACGGAACGCGCTGACGGGTCCCCTGCTCATCGACGTCGACCGTCGCATGGCGCTCGACCGGCCCGAGCCGCGCACGGCACGCAGGCCGCACCCCGCGTGAGCGCCGACTCGAGCGGCCCGCTCGCGATCGGGGGCACCCTGGTCGCACCCGGGAGCCGCGCGCGCATCGAGATCCCCATCGGCCGGCGGGTGAGCGGCGCCGAGGTGCGTCTACCCATCGAGGTCGTCCACGGCTCCCAGCCGGGGCCCCGGCTCTTCGTGTGCGCGGCGCTCCACGGCGACGAGATCAACGGCGTCGAGATCATCCGGCGCGTGCTGCGGCGCCGACTCGTGCGGCGGATGCGGGGTGCGCTGATCGCCGTGCCCGTGGTCAACCTCTTCGGCTTCGTCGGGCTCTCGCGCTACCTGCCGGACCGTCGCGACCTGAACCGTTCCTTCCCGGGGTCGCCCAGCGGGTCGCTCGCCAGCCGCATCGCGCACATCTTCCTGAAGGAGGTGGTGGACAACTCCACCCACGGAATCGATCTGCACACCGGGGCCGTCCACCGGGCCAACCTGCCGCAGGTGCGCGCGTGCCTCGACGACGACGAGACGCGCGAGCTCGCCCGTGCCTTCGGCGTCCCCGTGCTGCTGAACGCCAACGTCCGGGACGGGTCGCTCCGCCAGGCGGTGCTCGAGCGGAGCGTCCCGATGCTGGTGTACGAGGGCGGCGAAGCCCTGCGCTTCGACGAGCGTGCGATCCGGGCCGGCGTCCGGGGGGTCTTCTCGGTGATGCGCCACCTGGGCATGTACCGCTCGAGCGCGAGCGGGCCGCGCCGGGAGCCCTTCGTGGCGAACTCGAGCCACTGGATCCGGGCGCCCGGGGCGGGCATCCTGCGCGCCCGCGCGAGCCTCGGCGTCTACGTCGCCCAGGGCGACATGCTCGGGGTGATCGCCGATCCCCTGGGCACCGAGGAGCTGGAGATCGTGGCGAGCCACGCCGGCGTCGTGATCGGCCGGACGGAGCTGCCCCTGGTGAACGAGGGAGACGCCATCTTCCACGTGGCCACCTTCCAGCGACCCGAGGAGGTGGCCGAGTCGGTCGGCGACTTCGGGGACGCCCTCGAGCTGCTCGAGTCCTGAGGCCCCGGTTCGCGGGTCCCTCGAACCGTGCCACGCCAGCGGACGGCGAGATTCGGGGCCCGCGGGTCTCCGGCCTCAACACCGGCGGCGGGGCGACCGATAGACAGGCGCGGAGGTGCGTCTTGCGCGTCGTCGGACGGATCCTGATGGTGCTGCTGTCCCTGCCGGCCCTGGTGGCTGGCTCGTTCGGGCTGCTCGCGACCTACATGCCGGACTCCTCGCTCACCCACGCCGTGGGCGGGATCGTGCACGGCGCGGCGGCGCTGGCGAGCAGCGACCCCGGGCTCGGGTTGAGCCTCGAGCAGTGGCTCGTCTGGCCGGCCCTGCGATTCGGCCTCGCGCCGACGGGGCTCGTGCTGTTGCTGGCCGGGCTGCTGGGCGGGGGCGACGGGGGGGAGCCTTCGGTCGCGAAGGACGGCGAGAAGAAGGCGAAGAAGAGCAAGTCGGGGCGCGGGGACGCGAAGGCCGCGGCGGAGCCGGAGACCCGCAAGGCCAGCGGCCTCGAGAAGCGCCTCCTCAAGAAGGCCGAGAAGCAGGCCCAGATGCTCGCCCGCAAGGGTGATGTGCTGGAGGCCGCCGAGCTGCTCTTCGACGCCCAGCACTTCGACAAGGCCGCCGAGTACTTCGTCCAGGCGGGCAGCTTCGTGCGCGCGGCCGAGATCCGCCACGACCAGAACCGCTTCCTGGAGTCCGCCGAGCTCTACGTCCAGGCCGGCCGGCACGAGTCCGCCGGGGCCATCTTCGCGCAGCAGGAGGAATTCGACCGGGCGGCCCAGTGCTACGAGAGCATCGGTAGCACGAGTGTCGCGGCGGAGATGTACGAGAAGGGCGGCAACATGCGCCAGGCCGCCAAGTGCTACAAGCAGGCGGACTTCCTGCGCCACGCCGCGGCCGCCTACGTGAAGTGCAAGGACTGGCTCGCGGCCGCCGAGTGTCTCGAGCAGGTCTACGGCGAGGAGAGCCTCCGCAACAAGGGCGATGCGAAATTCCACCAGGACCTGGTCAAGCTGGTGATGCAGGCCGGCAAGCTCTTCCGCCGCGCGGAGCAACCCGACAAGGCCCTGGCCATCCTCGAGCGCGGCGGCTGCTTCACCGAGGCCGCGGAGCTCGCCCTCTCCCTGCAGCAGTTCGCGAAGGCTGCGGAGCTCTTTCAGGACGCTTCGCTGCCCGAGCGAGCCGCGGACGCGCTGCGGAGCCTGGGGCAGGACGAGGAGGCGGCGCGCATCCTCGCCACCGTCCACCGCGACCGCGGCGAGACCAAGGAGGCCGCCGAGTGCTTCGAGCACGCCGGCGACAACCTGGCGGCCGGGGATCTCTACCGCTCCCTCGAGGCGTACGGCAAGGCGGGCGACTGCTTCATGCGCGCCCGCGACTACCCGGCGGCTGCCGAGATGTACTCCCTGGCGGAGGATGGCGGCAACGCGGCCGCTTGCTACGAGAAGGCCGAGAAGTTCAAGGAGGCCGCGGAGTGCCGCGCGCGTCTGGGCCAGCGTGACAAGCAGGCCGAGCTGCTCGACCGCGCCGGCGAGCACCTCCTCTCGGGCCAGACCTACCACGCGGAGGGCATGGACGACGAGGCCATCACCGTGCTGCAGAAGGTGGCTCCGGAGAGCGAGGGATTCTCCGAGGCCTCGGCCCTGCTCGGCGACATCTTCCTGGCGCGCGGGCAGCTCTCCCTCGCGACCAAGAAGCTCAAGCAGGCGATCGGCGACCGCGAGCTCGACCGCGACACCATGCCCGTCTACTACTCCCTCGCCACCATCTGCGACGCGAACGACGAGGCGGCGAGGGCGGTGGAGATCTTCGAGCGCATCCTGGCGCTGGACTACCACTACAAGGACGTCGAGCAGCGGCTGGCCCAGGCGCGAGAGCGCGTGAAGGTGGTCGGAGAGACCACGCTCGGCGACAACAGCGGCAGCGGCAAGCCGGCCGCCGACGGGCAGCCCGGTCGTTACCAGATCGTGGGAGAGCTCGGCCGCGGCGGGATGGGAATCGTCTACAAGGCGAAGGACACCTCCCTCGACCGCCTCGTGGCCTACAAGGTGCTCCCGGACGCGCTGCAGGAGAACCCGCAGGCGCTGAAGAACTTCCTCCGGGAGGCGCAGGCTGCCGCCAAGCTCAACCATCCCGGTATCGTCACCGTCTACGACACGGGCGCCCAGGACGGTCGCTACTACATCGCGATGGAGTTCGTCGACGGCACCACCCTGAAGGAGATCCTGCGGCGGCGCGGCGCCATCGCGCCGGCCGGCATCCTGCACGTGCTGGTACAGATGTGCGAGGCCCTCGCGTACGCGCACGACAAGAAGGTCGTGCATCGCGACATCAAGACCGCCAACGTCATGTGGACGCGCGACAAGAAGGCGAAGCTGATGGATTTCGGTCTCGCCAAGGTGATCGAAGAGGTGCGTAACCACACCACCGTCGTCTCGGGGACTCCCTACTACATGAGCCCCGAGCAGACCCTGGGCCGAAACATCGACCACCGGACCGACATCTACTCGCTCGGCGTCACGCTCTTCGAGCTGGCGGCCGGCGCCGTGCCCTTCAAGGAGGGCAACATCCCGTACCACCACGTCCATACGCCGCCGCCGGACATCCGCGAGCTCCAGCCGGAGCTCCCGGACTCCCTGGCCGCGGTGATCAACCGCTGCCTGCTGAAGGACCCCAATCAGCGCTACCAGTCCGCCAAGGAGATCCTGGACGAAGTGCGCAGCTCCCTGACCCAGACCCAGCGCAGCTCCTAGCCCCAATGCGTCATTCCTCGAGCTTCTCGCGTGCCGCAGAGCCCGTCAGCCCTTGCGGATCCCGCGAGATCGCTCGAATCAGCCTGAGCGCGACAACCTCATCGTCGTGAGATCCTGGTGCCGGACTCGGGTCGCGGCACGGACCGAGTAGCCGCGTGAATCCGAACAGCATTGGGAGTCGCGCCCTGATCCGTATGGCGGATCAGGGCTAGCTTGCTAGGAGAGGAGCGCCGCCCAGGACGAGGTCTCGGGAATTCGCAGGCACAGCAAGAGGGGGGCGGCGTTCGCAGCCCGCGGCCATGGCGCGTCGGGCGCGGCGGCTCCCGGGCGGTGGGGCTAACCTCCCGCCGCGTCCGGTCGGGGGCCGGCTGGGAGAGTACGCGTGCCGAAGCAGCGAACCATCGCGGGAAGGATCACCTGCACGGGGATCGGCCTCCACACGGGCGCGCCGGTGGAGCTGGTCCTCTCCCCGGCCGCGCCGGACACGGGGATCGTCTTCGTGCGAAGGCGAGCCGGGGGCGACGTGATGATCCCTGCGCGCGCCGAGTACGTCTGCTCCACGGCGAACGCGACGACGCTCTCCGCGCGGGCGGCTCTGCCGGCTGGTGATGCCCCGGCTGTGTCCTCGCGCGCCACTTCGGCTGTGTCCTCCTGCGACGCCCCGGCTGTGTCCTCGAGTGACACCCCCGGTGATTCCGCGTGCGACGCCGGGGACGGTTACAGCGTGGGGACCGTCGAGCACCTGCTCGCCGTTCTCGCCTGCCGAGGCGTCGACAACGTGCGGGTGGAGGTCGACGGACCGGAGATCCCGGTCATGGACGGCAGCGCCGAGCCCTTCGACTATCTGATCCGATCGACGGGCACCATCGCGCAGCCCGTGCCGCGCCGGGTGATCCGCATCCGACGCCCGGTCGAGGTGGTCGATCCCGGCGATCCGCGTCGCCGACTGCGGATCGAGCCGGCACGCCGGTTCTCCGTCTCGTACTCCGTGGACTTCGACCATCCCGTCATCGGACGACAGTGTCTCGAGGTCGCCGACGTCACCCCCACCTTCTTCCAGGCCGAGCTCGCGCGGGCACGCACCTTCGGGTTCCTCGCGCAGGTGGATGCCCTGCGTCGGGTGGGGCTCGCGCGCGGAGCCTCTCTCGCCAATACGGTCGTGCTCGACGACGAAGGGGTGATGAACGAGGGAGGTCTGCGCTGGGCCGACGAGTTCGTGCGCCACAAGCTGCTCGACCTGTTGGGAGATCTCGCGCTGCTCGGCCATCCCGTACGCGGTCACGTGCACGTGGAGCGGGGCGGACACGGGCTCCATCTGGCCCTGCTCCGGGAGCTCTGCGCCCGGACCGACGCATGGAAGCTCGTGGGAGAGCCCGCACCCGCGCCGCCCGTCGGCGTTCCGACCGACTCCGTCGCCCCGGCCTGAGCCGCGGCCGGCTTCGGTCGCTCGGGGCGGGTCGCTCGGGCCGGGTGGCGAGCGCGCGGTCAGTCGAGGTGGTCCAGCTCGCGGGCCAGGGCGCCGGTGGCGCCGGGGTTGGTGAACTGGACGCCCATCCCGGGGGCCACCGAGCGGCTGCCCGTCCGTCCGTCCCGCTTCCAGGTGACGCGGCCCTCGAGCTCGTGCAGGGCGTCGCTCTGGGGAAGCCGGAAGCGGAGCTTCACGACGGTGCCGGCGGGCAGGGGCTCCTCGCACTCGATGAAGAGGCCGCCCGCGCCCAGGGTGGTCGCGTAGTCGCAGCGCGTTCCCCGGTCCGAGCGATAGTCGACCAGGATGCGGACGGTCTGCCGCCGGTGGCGTCGATGGTTTTCGTTCGAGCGTGCCATCAGGCCCTCCTCGGTCGGTCGGGTCTCGCGAGCTCCTGACACCAGCCCGCCGCCACGAATCGCAGCAGCTCACGAGCCGGCGGACATCCGTTGATCCGCGCCGTGAGGTCATCGTTGTCGCCGATCGCCTCCGGAGCGCCGACGTCGCGGCACAGCCAGGCGAGCCCCTGTCGGAGATCGCCGTGCGCCAGGTCGACGGCCACCGCCGCGGCCAGGCCCCACACCTCGCTGCGCCAGCGTTCGGGATCGATCGCCCGGATCTGGTGGAGCGTCGTGCCGTCGAGGACCCGCCTCATCTTGCGGCGCGACCAGCGCCCGAGGGTGCGCTCGAGCCCGCGCAGCAGATCGGCGTCGAGTCCGCTCTCCGCGGCGGGCTGGTCCGTGTCGTCGCCCAGGGCCAGCGTGGCGAGCGCCTCGAGGAGCCCGCGCACCTCGGCGTCGGAGAGCCGCTCGAGCCCGACCGCGCAGACCTCGCGCTCCGCCGCCTGCAGCCGTGCGCCGAAGTCGTGGGGGCCGGGGCCGTCGGGGTCTCCGGGCAGCACCTGCTCCAGCGCCTCGGCGGCGTGCTGCACGAGCCTTCGTGCGATCTCGCCGATCGGATCCTCGAGGGCCGGCGTCGTGACGATGGGTCGCGGCAGGCAGGTGGCCGCCTCGGCTCGCTCTCCCGGCGAGGCGGTGCCGAGCGCCCGGAGCACCGCGAGCCCGAATCGGACCACCTCCTCCTGACCGCGTCCGCGGGCGATCTCCAGCAGGGCGCGGTACGAGACGCTGCTCGCAGGATCCACGTCGAGGATCGCGGCGTGGTGGACGATGGCCTCGTCCCAGCGGTCCGGAAGCACGGCGAGCAGGCTGGCCAGGGGTCTGCGGGCCTTCGGGTGATCCGGAGCGATCTCGAGGGCGCGGGTGAAGCACCGGATGGCGCCTTCCATGTCTTCGAGCGGACCCGAGAGCAGCCGCGCCAGCTTGTACTGCGCGTCGGCCAGGGATCGATGGTCGGGCTCCGGGTGTTCGTCGCAGAAATCTCGCAGGACCGTGGCGGCCTCGTTCCATTCGCCGCGCCCGCGCAGCAGGCGAGCCCGAGCGAGGGCGGCCTCGGCGCAGCGCGAATCGTGCCCCTGGGCCTCCGCGTAGGCTTCACAAGCGCTCGCAGCCTCTCCCCGTTGCTCGAGGGCCCGGGCGTACAGCAACGAGAGACGCGCGACGCCGTCCGCGACACCCAGGACCGCCTCCTGGCTCAGGGCTTCCGGCACCATCCCCAGCAGATCGTCGATGCGATCCGCGTCGGCCAGGATCTCCGCCCGCAGCACCCAGGCCCGAACGTTCTGGGGGTCGGCCTGCAGGGCCTGCTGGAGGTGTGACTCGGCCGCGTCCAGGCGGTCGTGGCCCATCTCGATCTCCGCCGCGCGCAGCAGGCGCGCGCCGCAGCTCACGCGATCGTCGTCCGCCCGAGCGGCCTCCGCCCAGCCCACCAGCGCGGCGATGGCCTCGTCGATGCGCCCGGCCTTCTGGGCGAGCCGCGCGAGCCCCGCGTGGCCGGCGCCGCAGAGCGCGTCGGCGGCGACGGCGTCGGTGAAGCGCTCGATCGCGGCGTCGGTCTCGCCCGCCAGCTCGAGCACGCTGCCCAGCATGGCGAGGCGCTCCGCGTGTCCCGCGTCCGCTCCCTGCTCGATGCGGGCCTCGAGCGCCTCGCGCGCGGCGGCCAGATCCCCGCGTTCGAAGAGCAGCGCACCGCGGGCCTCGAGGGCCTCGGTGTTCTCCGGGGCGAGGTCGAGTGCCGCGCCGTAGAAGAGGATGGCCGCCTCGATTCGATCCCGGGTCCGGGCGGCGCGCCCGCCGACGAGGGCCGTGGCGAGACGGAGATCGTCGCCGAGCGCCGTCTCCTCGTCGCCCGCCTCGAGGTCGAGCGCCCGTCCCGCCGCTTCTTCGGCCTCCTCGAAGCGACCCAGGGCGGCGGCGACCCGTGCCAGGTGTGCCCGGGCGAGCAGCGAGCCGGCGTCCCGCTCGACGGCTCGTCGCAGCCGCCGAATGCACGCCTCGCGGTCGCTCTCCTCCACGAGCAGCGCGGCTTCCTGGAGGTCGAGAGCCGCCTCGCGCCCCACGCGCAGCTCGCCGGCCGTCTCCCAGGCGTCCGCCGCCTCGCAAAGCCGGCCGCGATCGCGCAGCAGACGCGCGAGGGCGCTCCAGGCCGCCGGGTGGCGGTCGTCGATCTCGACGGCGATGCGCGCCCGCGCGAGGGCGTCGTCCGCACGTCCGAGATCGCTCAGCACCTCCATCAGTGCGAGGTGTTCGTCGCAGCTCGCGCCCGCACCCGGGTCGTCACACCAGCTGGCGTAGACCTCTGCGAAGCGCGCCATCTCGCCGAGGCTCTGGTACAGCTCGGCGCGAGCCAGGCGGTCGGCCAGGGCCAGCGGGGAGATCTCGGCCGCCTGCTCGTAGCCGCGGAGCGCGCGGCGGGGGTCGGCGAGGTGCCGTTGCGAGATGTCCGCGAACAGAAGCCACGCCTGCTTGCAGCGCTCGGGCTCTTCGTCGCCGAGGAGCTCCGCCTCGCGTTCGTAGAGCTCGGCCGCCGACGCCCAGCTTCCCCGCGTCTCGTGCAGGTGCTCGAGCGCGCGCAGGGCGTCGAGGTCGTTCGGGTCCGCGTCGAGCGCCGCCCGGTAGGCGTTCTCGGCGCGCTCCGGGTCGCCCAGGCGGTGCCAGGCGATCTCGCCGAGGCGTCGCGAGAGCGCGCCCCGTTCGCGCGGGGACCAGCGTCCTTGCAGGGCCAGCTCGAGCTCGAGGCTGCGCGCCGCCGCGGGCCAGTCGGCGAGCCGCTCGGCGAGATCGCGCAGGCCCCGGATCGCGCCCAGGGAGGAGGGCCGCAGGGCCAGCGCGCGCTCGTAGGCCGCGAGGGCCGCTCGGGGCGCGTGCAGTCGCTCGTCGCGCAGGCGAGCGAGCTCCAGCCACTCTTCCAGGCTCTCGGTGCCGCGCGCCAGTCGCCCGGCGAGCCGGCTCTCGAGCTCGACCCAGTTGGCGTCCCCGCGCAGCAGGTCGAGGTAGCGCTGCTCGATTCGCTCGAGGTCGTCGCGACGGGGCCCGCCTCTCGGCCACGCGTCGATCAGGGCTCGCATGTGGCGCAGCGCGCCTCCGTGATCGGCCAGATCGTTCGCGTAGCTCCATGCGAGGTTGCGGCGCAGCTCGTCGCTTCGTTCGGGGCGAGAGTCAGGGGCCGCGCTCTCCGCCGGGTGGTCGCGAAGGTCCGCCTGGAGCACCCGCAGCTCGGCCTCGGCGGCTCGTGCCCAGGCCTCCTCGCGTCCGGCGGCGCGCAGGGTCGACCCGAGCTCCGCCAGCAGCGCGGCTCGGGCTGCGGGCGTCGACACCGGACCGCTGTCCACGCCACCCTGCAGCACCCGCGTGAGGAGCACCGCGCGCAGCAGATGGGGAATGGCCTGCGCGGGCTCCGCCAGGGCTTCCGAGTAGAGACGCGCCGCGGTCAGGTGCAGCTCCAACGGCGCCTCACCGATCTCGATGCGAGCCTCCACGATGGCCACGCGCTCGCGGGCACGTCCCGCGACGTCGTACAGCTCGTCGAGCCGCCGCAGGATCTCGGGGTGCTGCGGGTCGAGCTCGTGTGCCGCCTCGAGCGCGGAGATCGCACGCCCGGGGGCCTGCATGTCGCGTTCGAGGATGCGCGCGCGTCCCAAGTGCAGGTCGCGCAGGCGCGCCGGGTCGGTCGTCAGAGCGAGCTCGTCTTCGATGGCTCGCAGCACGGACTCGAAGCGGCCCGCCCGTCGATGGACGTCGGCGATGCGCGCGACGACCAGCGGGTCCTGCGGCCGCACGGCGCGAAGGCGCTCGAGCCACGGTAGGGCCGCATCCTGCCCCACGTGGACGGTGGCCACCTCGACGGCGCTTTCGTAGATCGCGGCCTTCTCGTCGGGCTCGGCGCTGTCTGCGTCGAGGTAGAGGCAGTCGAGCACGGCGCTCCAACGGCCCAGGGCCTCCAGCACGTCGCGAAGCGACGCGCGCGCGCTGCGCCGCGTGGGATCGAGGGCGATCACCTCGCGATAGGCGCCGACGGCCGCCTCCGGAGCGCCGATGGGCCCCGCCAGGAGATCCGCGCGGCGCTCGAGCAGGTCGATGCGCTGGGCCGCGGAGAGACGCAGCTCCAGGCGCCGATCGATCAGCTCGAGCTGCTCCTCATGGCGCTGCAGGCTCCCGGCCAGCCGCAGGGAACGCTCGAACGCGCCTTCGTGGTCGCCCTCGATCCCGATCACCCGCCGCAGGTGCGCGAATGCAGCCGTCGGGTTCGAGAGGCGCTCCTCGCACAGCGCGGCGAGCTCCATCCGGATCGCCACCTCGTCCGCCTGGGAGGCCCGTCCGAGGGAGGCTTCGAGCAGCTCCGCCAGGGGGCCCGCCTGTCCCTCCTGGCGATAGAGATCGCAGAGCGCCGCGTAGGCGTCCTCGTCGTGCGGGTGCTGGTCGAGCACCTCGCGGTAGGCGAGAGCGGCGCCGGCCACGTCGCCCTCGGCTCGCAGGCACCCGGCGAGGCGCAGCTGCCAGCGGGCGCGCTCCGCACCGGGCTCGCAGGATGCCGCGGCCTCCTCGCACAGCCGGATCAGTCGTTCGTTGGCTCCGGTGTGCGTGTAGAGGTCGGCCAGGGGCTGCGCGGCGGGGCCCGAGGGGCCACCGTCGGCGAGTGCCGGCTCGAGCATGCGGATCGCGCCCTCGGGGTCTGCCAGCTCGCCCGCCCGCAGAGCCGCGATGCGCAGCCGCAGCGAGGTCTGGAGGCCGCGATCCGGGTCTTCGTCCTCTCCCGGAGCCGTCGCCTGTTCGGACGACACCGCGGCGAGACGATCCTCGAGGAGCCGGACCACGTCGGCGAATCGATTCGCCGCCTCGTAGCGCGCCACCAGGAAGCCGGTGGCGTCCGAGCGTCCCGGCTCGAGCTCGAGCAGGCGCTCGTAGTGCTCGCAGGCCCGTTCGTCCTCGCCCGGGCGGGCGACCCACAGGGCCGCGGCCCGGGCGTGCAGTACGCGCTCGCGCTCGGCGTCCGGACCGCTCGCCAGCTCGGCCTCGGTGACCCGCAGCAGGTCGTCCGGACGGTCGAGCTCCTGGTACAGCGTCGCCAGCCGTCGCCACGGCTCGGGCCGCTCGGGCTCGAGTCTTCCGGCGGCTTCCAGGTGCAGCGCGCATCCCTGCTGGTCGCCCAGGCGATCCGCGCACAGGCTGGCGATGCGTTCGTGGAGCGCGCGCTGGTCGGCATCCGCGGCTCTCGCCAGGGCGTGCTCGAGTCGCTCGCGGAGACACGTCCAGTTGCCGCAGCGTTCGAGCAGGCTCTCGAGCCGCGAGCCGGCCTGCTCGGCGACGCCCGCGGTCGTCTCGTCGGTGCACAGTGCCGTGTAGACCTGTCGGGCCTGCTCGAGCTCGCCGAGGGATTCCTCGAGGAGCACGGCTCGCTCGAAGTGCAGCCGGTCCCGGCGTTCCGGGTCGCTCGCGGCTTCGGCCATCTCGCCCAGCAGGCCGGACAGGCCGATCGCGTCCCCGTCGGCTCGCAGGGCCCGCTCGAGTCCCGCGGTCGCCTCGCTGCGGTCCGGGGCGCGCCGGCGGACCTCCCGGAAGGCGTGGGCCGCCTCCTCGAAGCGGCCCAGCGGATCGAGCAGCAGCGCCGCGCGCCGGAGCTCGAGGTCGATCGCTTCCGGGCTGTCGGCGGGGAGCCCGCGACGACTCTCGAGGAGCTGCTGGGCGAGCTCTTCGAAGCGGCCCGCGCGTTCGAGCAGCCCCTCGAGCCGGGCGCGCACGCCCTCCGGCCGGTCCGGCAGATTCGCGAGGCGCCACAGCACCACGATCGCGCCGTCGAAGTCGCAGAGCTGCTCGTCGAGGAGCCGCGCGAGCTCGTCGAGGTAGCCCGTCTGCTCGGACTCCGGCGACCGTTCGGCGAGCTTGCGCAGGACCGGCGCCAGATCCTCCGAGCGGTTCAGGTCGCTGTAGTAGCGCCGCAGGGCCGCGAGACTCTCGAGGTCGTCGGGCTCGCTCTCGAGCGCCGCTTCCCAGTAGGAGAGGGCGCGTTCGCCGTTGCCGCTCCGTTCGAGGAGCCCGGCGATCCGCCGCCGGACGGCCGCGTGCTCGACGTCGTCGATCACGTCCTCGAGACGGATGAGCGTTCGCGTCAGGTCGTCGTCGCGTCCCAGCCGTTCCTGGAGCGCTGCCAGGCCCTCGAGGTAGCGGCGTTCCCGGGGAGCGGTACCGAGCGCCCGTTCCGCCCACGTCAGGGCGGTCTCGAGGTCGTCGTGCGCGCCATGACGGCTGGCCAGCTCGTAGGCGATCTCGCCCAGGCGCTGCTCGTCCCCGCAGACGTCCGCCTCGCGTTCGAGCGCCCGGATCATCGCGCCGGAATCGCCCGAGCGCTCCGCCAGCCGCGCCAGCCCTCGCAGCGCCCGGGTCGTCTTGGGCCGCAGCTGCAGGGCCGCCTCGAAGCAGGCGGCGCTGTCGTCGGGCTGGGAGAAGTGCTCCTCCAGCAGCTCGCCGAGCGAGCAGTAGTAGCCGCAGCGCTCGGAGGGAGGAGCCGCTTCGGTGGCGCGCTCGAGCAGCTTGCGCAGGGCGTCGAAGCTCTCGGTCTTCCGGTACAGGCCCTCGAGGGCGCTGGCCACGCCGGGCATGGACGGCATCGCCGCGAAGGCGCGCTCGTAGGCGTCCTGCGCGGCCGCGAGATCCTCGAGCTGGGTGGCCTGCACGTGACCGAGCTCGGCGAACGCGCCGGCCTGCGCCTCCGGATCGTCCGGACAAAGGGCCGCCCGTCGCTCGAGCACCGCGGCGAGATCGTCCGGGCGGAGCAGGTTGGAGTACGTGGTGGCGAGCCCCTCGAGGACCAGCGGATCCTCGGGACACTTTCGTGCGGCGAGCTCGAGGTGCGCCAGCGCCTTCTCGTCGTCACCGCGATCGGTGTGCAGGCTCGCGGCCTCGAGCAGCAGACCGAGCGGTGCGGCGCCGCCGACGGCTCGCACCAGCTGGTCGATCGCTGCGACCAGACTCGCGGCGTCGTCCGCCTTCCGCTCCAGGTCGATGAAGGCGGTGAGCACCGTCACGTCCTCGCCGGACATCTCCCGGGCGCGCTCGAACCAGATGCGCGCCGCCTCGTGGTTGTCGAGGCGTTCGAGCTGCATGTAGCCGGCCTCGAGGGCGATCGCGGTCCGTCGTCTGGCGCCCGCCGCCAGCCGGAAGCGTCTCTCGAAGAGGTCGCCCAGCAGCTCCCACTGGCCGCGCGCGCCGGCCGAGACCGAGAGCGCCTCGACGGCGGCCTCGTTGCGGGGATCGTCGCTGAGCGCGCGCCGGTAGAGCTCGACGGCGCGCTCTCCCTGGTTCAGCGGGCCCGACAGCAGCGAAGCCAGCGCGACCAGGGGGGCCGCCCGGTCGGGGCCGCGTACGCAGCCGATCAGCCGCTCCCAGGTGGCGGCCGCCGCCTCGACGTTCCCCTGGGCCTCGAGGGTGCGCGCCAGACCGGCCAACGCCTCCTTCTGGCGCGGGTCGATGGCGAGGGCCTGCTCGAAGCAGGTCATCGCCTCGTTGTTGTCGTGGATGCGACGCAGCCACACGTCGCCCATCTCGGCGAAGAAGACCGCGCGCTCGTAGGGCTCGTGCAGGGTCTCGATCTCGAGCTCCGCGATCTGCAGCACCAGGTCCCACGCTTCGCGGCGGGCGTGCACCTGGCGCAGCTGTCGCAGGGCGAGGCGGTCGGTCGGGCGGAGGCGGATCGCCGCGGTGTACTCCGCGATGGCCAGATCGATGTCGAGGCAGCGCTCCTCCAGGATCTGCCCGAGGCGGCAGTGGAAGGAGGAGCGCTCGTCGCCCTCGAGCTGCGGATCCTCGAGTCGCTGCCGGTAGAGGGCGACCAGCTTCTCCCAATCCGCCGCGAGGAAGTACTCCTCCTCGAGTGCCGCGAAGGCGCGCGCGTCGCCGGAATCGGCTGCCAGGGCCGCGGCGTTGCGCTCGAGATTCGAAGTCAACAGCTCCCCCTCCGGGCACCACCCTGGGACGGCCCGTGCTCCGCTTCTTCGACGTTTCGGGGCGACTCCTTGATGAATCTCTGTTGCGCAAGGCAGGCTGGTTGAATAGGTTTTTCGCGCAGTTGCCAGACTGCTCCGAGCCATCTTCGACGTCCCGGGCGGTCCCCCGCCCGGGGTTCCCATGGGGTGAGAGCCATTCCGCCCACAACGGCCGCAATCCGCGCCGACGCGGTGATCCTGGAGAATCGCCGTGAGGGCGGGGCCAACCACCGGTTGCGGCTGCAGGTTCCGGGATGGCCCGACGCCCGGCCCGGCCAGTTCGTGATGCTCTCCCCGGGCGCGCTCTCGGGCGTGCGCCGGGACGACCCCCTGCTGCCGCGGCCGATGGCGGTGTTCCGGCAGCAGACCGTCGCGCAGCCGGAGGTCGAGATCCTCTACAAGGTGGAGGGCCGGGGCACGAGCCTCCTCGCGGCGGCCCGCGCCGGGGAGCGCGTACGGGTGGTGGGTCCTCTCGGCCGTCCGTTCCGGCTGCCCGCGCCCGGCGAGCACGCCGTCATCGTGGGTGGGGGCACGGGCGTGGCCTCCCTCTTCGGTCTGGCCGCCCAGGCGCCGCCCGGCGCTCGCCGCACCGTCGTCCTGGGGGCGCGCAGCGCGGACGACCTGATGGCCGCCGACGACTTCCGCGGCCTGGACGTGGAGCTCCGAATCACCACCGAGGACGGCAGTCTGGGCGAGACCGGCTTGGTGACCGGCCCCCTGGCCGAGATCCTGGCCGCCGGCGACGTCACCGCGGTCTACAGCTGCGGCCCCACGCCCATGATGCGGCGCTGTGCGGAGCTGGCCGCCGAGGCGTCCGTCCCGTGCGTCGTCTCCCTCGAGAACCACATGGCCTGCGGCTTCGGCGTCTGCCTCGGCTGCGCGGCCCCCCGTCCGGCCGGAGACTATCGCGCTCGTCTGTCGCGACGGGCCGGTCTTCGACGCGGCCGAGATCCGCTGGGAGGGGCTGCCGTGAGCGATCCGGCGGCGGTGGACACCCGGGTGGACCTGGCGGGCATCGCGCTGCGCAATCCGGTCCTGACCGCCTCGGGCACCTTCGGCTACGGGACCGAGCTCGCGCCCGTTCCTCGATCTCACGCCGCATCGGCGGCTTCGTGGCCAAGAGCCTCACGCCCGAGCCCCGGATCGGGAACCCGCCCCCGCGGATCGCCGAGGCGCCCGCGGCCATGCTCAACGCCATCAGCCTCGAGAACGTCGGCGTCGAGGCCTTCGTGACGGAGAAGCTGCCGGCCCTGCCCGCGGCGGTGACGGTGATCGCGAGCGTCTTCGGTACGGCTCCGCACCAGTACGCGGAGGTGTGCAAGCGCCTGGAATCGGTGCCCCGGGTCGCAGGCATCGAGGTCAACGCCTCGTGTCCCCACGTGAAGAGCGGCGGCATCGAGTTCGGGCAGGATCCGCGGGTGCTCGCGGAGCTGGTCCGCACGGTCCGGGCGGCGACCCGCAAGCCCCTGCTGGTGAAGCTCTCCCCGAACGTGACGAGCATCGCGGAGATGGCCCGGGTGTGCGAGGAGAACGGGGCCGACGGCGTCAGCCTCGTCAACGCGGTGCAGGCGTTCGACGTAGACGTGGAGCGGCGCCGTCCGGTGCTCCGCAACGGCCTGGGCGGGCTCTCCGGCCCCGCCATCCGGCCGATCGCGCTGCGCATGGTCTGGCAGGCCGCCCAGGCGGTGAAGATCCCCATCTGTGGCATCGGGGGCATCATGACCGCCGAGGATGCGGTCAAGTTCCTGCTGTGCGGGGCAACCGCGATCCAGGTGGGAACGGCCAACTATCTGGACCCCCACGTCGCCGCCCGTATCGCCGACGGCATCGCCGAATATGCCCTCCGGCACGGGTTCCCGCGGGTGGCGGACCTGACCGGGGCCCTCGAGTCCTGGTAGCCGGCGGAAAGCGTTTGCCAACGCGGCCCAATTCGTATAAGTTGCGCGGGCTTACGGGCGGCCGAAAGGTCTCTCGGGGGCTCTGCTGCGCTTGTAGGTCCTTTGCGGTCCGTGTTGGCGGTCGTTTCGAAGCGTGTCGGGGTGTCTGGCAGGGCGTGTCGCAGGTCATGAGCTTGCTCGGTTCGGGTGCTTCTGGCTCCCGCTGAAAGTGGACGCGCCGTCCGCTTTTTGTTTTTTGGGCCCATGCTCGGCGGGCGCGCCGGAAGGGCGCGCCCCGGCAGCGGAACGAACGGGCCGGAGCGCGGAGAGCGCGAGACGGGACGAGAGCGGACGAGTGGAGACGAGAAGGGCAGGGACGAGAGAGACGAGAGTGCGGAGAGGAAGGGGACGCGTCGCGTGTACCGGGACATCCCCGAAGACTTGAGGAGACTGATCGAGCCGATCGTCGAGGATCACGACTGCGAGCTCGTCGACGTCGAGATACAGGGCGGCGCGCGAGCCGGAGTGCTCCGGGTGACGGTCGATCGGAAGGAGGGAGACGGTCGGGTCGCGGTAGAGCGATGTGCGGCGATCTCGCGCGAGATCGGCACCCAGCTCGACGTGAACGACGCGATGCCCGGGTCGTACAACCTGGAGGTCTCGTCGCCGGGGCTCGATCGGATGCTCTCCCGCGAGAAGGATTTCGCCGCCGCGTGCGGCCAGGAAGTGAAGCTCAAGACCCGGCGTCCGGTGGGCGGACGACGGCGGTTCAAAGGGAGGTTGATCGACTTCGAGAGCGGGATCGTGCATCTGGTCGTGGACGGCCAGTCGTTCGAGGTCCCCTTCGCCGACGTCGAGAAGGCCAACTCGATGTACCAGTTCAGCCGTGCCGATTTCGCCGCGACGGGCGGGAAATCGGGCGGCAATGATCGTTGACTGGCGGAAGCCCCATGCTCGGTTTGAACCTGAAACGAGAGATCGACCAGATCGCCAAGGACAAGGGCATCGATTCTGGTGAGATCATCAGCGCCCTCGAAGAGGCGATGAAGCAGGCCGCGCGCAAGCGCCACGGCCAGGAACGCGAGATCGAGGCCCGCTACAACGACGAGCTGGGGGAGATCGAGCTGTTCGAGTTCCGCGAGGTGGTCGAGGAGGTCAGCGACCCGGACGCCCAGATCCTGCTCGTCGACGCCCGGCGCACCTACGATCCGGAGGCGGAGCCCGGGGACGAGATCGGCGTCAAGATCGACACGTCGGACTTCGGCCGCATCCTCGCCCAGGCCGCCAAGCAGGTGATCATCCAGCGCATCCGGGACGCCGAACGGGACAACACGTTCGAGGAGTACCGCGACCGCCAGGGCGAGATCGTGAACGGCATCGTCCGGCGCTTCGAGAAGGGCTCGATCATCGTCGACCTCGGTCGCGCCGAGGCGGTGCTCCCGCCCAAGGAGCAGGTGCCCGCGGGAGAGCTACCGCCCGGGAGACCGGCATGCGGGCCTATGTGCTGGAGGTGAACCGGGTCTCGAAGGGACCGCAGATCGTGCTGTCCCGGGCCTGCATCGAGATGCTCACGAAGCTCTTCGAGCAGGAAGTGCCCGAGATGTACGAGAAGATCGTGTCCATCGAATCGGCCGCCCGCGAGCCGGGCGGACGCTCGAAGATCGCGGTGGCCTCCCGGGACAGCGACGTCGATCCCGTGGGTGCCTGCGTGGGCATGAAGGGCAGCCGGGTGCAGGCCGTCGTGCAGGAGCTGCGGGGCGAGCGCATCGACATCGTCCCGTGGAGCCCGGATGCCGCGCGCTACGTGTGCAGCGCCCTTTCGCCCGCACAGGTGTCGAAGGTGATCATCGACGAGGCCCAGAAGTCGATGGACGTGATCGTGCCGGACGACCAGCTCTCGCTGGCGATCGGGCGGCGCGGGCAGAACGTGCGCCTGGCCGTGCAGCTCACGGGCTGGAAGATCGACATCAAGAGCGAGTCGAAGATGCGCGAGATCGCGCAGTGGCTCGCCGAGGCCGTGTCGGTGGTCGAGAGCTGCGGCGAGCCCGAGGCGGAGCTGCTGCTCCAGCAGGGCATCACCTCGCTCGAAGATCTCGCCGAGTGTCCCCTCGACCTGCTGACGGCGCTGCCGGGCATCGACGACGCGGGCGCGACCGCGATCCAGCGGCGCGCGGTCGAGCTGGCCGTGCGCAAGCGCGAAGAAGAAGCCGAGCGTGCCCGGCGGGAGGCCGAGGAAGCGGAGAACCGCGCCCGAGAAGAGGCGGCTGCGGCCGAGGCGGGCTCCGCAGGTGCGGAAGAAGCGGCTCCCGACGTCGAGGGTGAGCCGGCTGCGGCAGGGGCGGAGCCCGCAGGCTCCGAAGCGGTCCAGGAGAAGGTGGAGTAGAACCCGTGGCGGCGAAGGTCAGGGCATACAAGCTCGCAGAAGAGCTCGGAATCGATCGGAACGAGTTCGTCGAGCGCGCGGCGGCGGAAGGCGTCGAGCTCAAGAACCCGATGGCGGCGCTCGAGCCCGAGCAGGTGGAGCTGCTGCGCTCCAAGCTCGGCGCGCCGTCCACCGACAAGACTCGGATCGACGAGCATCGGGTGGAAGGCAAGGAAGGCTCCACCATCCTGCGACGGCGTCGCAAGAAGGTGGTGAAGCCGCCGCCGGAGCCCGCCAAGCCCGAGCCGGTGGTCGCCGAAGAGGTCGCAGAGGCGCCTTCGCCCGAGTCCGCCGAGGAGGCGTTGGGCGAGCAGCCCGCCGAGCTCGAGGCGCCGACCCCCGAGCCCGTCGTCGAGGAGTCGGTGGCTCCGGTCGTCCCGGCCCGCACGCCGGCGGCAGGCGAGGAAACCGCCGCGCCCGCGGCCCGCAAGCGCCCCGGCACCCCCGGTGGCGAGGAGCCCCCGGACCGCAAGGGCAAGCAGCGGAAGCGCGTACGCGAGGTGGTGAACCTGCGCGAGCAGGATCAGGTGAAGCTGCAGTACGCCGGGCGCGGCGTCGTCAGGCGCCGCCCGCCCGTGGTGACCCCCCGCACCGTGGTGAATCCGCGTAGCCGGCGCCGGGACAAGCTCAACAAGCCCGCCGCCGCCAATCCGTCGAGCGCGCAGGCGAAGCAGCAGAAGATGATCCGGGTTCCCGGCGAGATCAGCGTGGGCGAGCTCGCGAAGCTGCTCGGCGCCAAGGCGCCCGTCATCCAGGGCAAGCTGATGGCGCTCGGCATCATGGTCTCCGTGAACCAGATGGTGGACGTCGAGACCAGCGAGAAGGTCGCCGGCGAGCTGGGCTTCGAGGTGCAGGACACGGGCTTCAAGGAGGAGGAGTTCTTCGAGGGAGCCGGCGCGGAGGGCGAGGAGGAGGCCGCCAAGGCCCTCGAGCCGCGGTCGCCGGTCATCACCGTGATGGGTCACGTCGACCACGGGAAGACGTCGATCCTCGACGCCATTCGCAAGACGAGCGTCGTCTCTGGAGAGGCCGGCGGCATCACCCAGCACATCGGTGCCTACCAGGTGAATGCGGGCAACTCGCCGCTCACGTTCATCGACACGCCGGGCCACGCCGCGTTCACCCAGATGCGGGCCCGGGGCGCGGCGATCACCGACATCGTGATCCTCGTCGTGGCAGCGACCGAGGGCGTGATGCCCCAGACCGTGGAGGCGATTCAGCACGCGCGCGCCGCGGGCTGTCCCATCGTGGTGGCGGTCAACAAGTGCGACCTGCCCGGCGCCGATCCCAAGCAGACCCGGCAGCGCATGATGGAGTACGACCTCATCTCGGAGGAGTTCGGCGGCGACACCATCTTCGTGGACGTCTCGGCGAAGACCGGCCAGGGCCTCGAGCAGCTGCTCGAGATGCTCTCGCTGCAGGCCGAGGTGCTCGAGCTGAAGGCAGATCCCAACCTGCGAGCCCGGGGGGTCGTGCTCGAAGCCGAGCTCAGCAAGGGACGGGGGCCGGTCGCGACGGTGCTCGTGCAGGAGGGAACCCTGCGCACGGGGGACGTCGTCGTGTGCGAGACCGAGTGGGGCCGGGTCCGCACGATGGAGAACGACAAGGGCGAGCGCGTGACCGAGGCCGGCCCGTCGGTACCCGTCCAGGTGATGGGCCTGTCCGGGGTTCCCAGCGCCGGAGCGTCCTTCAACGTGGTGGAGAGCGAACGCGTCGCCAAGCGCATCGTCGACCACCGCGAGGACCAGGAGCGCTCCCGCCCGGCCGCCGCCGCGCCGAAGCTCACCCTCGAGGAGTTCTTCGCGCGCGCCGAAGGCGACGAGCAGAAGGAGCTCCCCGTCATCCTGAAGGCGGACGTCCAGGGCACCTGCGAGGCCGTCCAGGACGCCCTCGAGAAGATGTCCACCGACAAGGTGCGCCTGAAGGTCATCTCGACGGGGGTCGGCGGCATCACCGAGAACGACGTCACCTTCGCCAAGGCGAGCGACGCCATCGTCGTCGGATTCCACTCGCGCCCGGACCCGGCCGCCCGCAGCGCCGCCGAGGAGCAGGGCATCGAGATCCGCACCTACACGATCATCTACGAGCTGCTCGACGACGTGCGGGCGGCGATGGCGGGTCTGCTGCCGCCCAAGGTCACCGAGGTGACCCTGGGGCGCGCGGAGGTGCGCCAGCCCTTCACGATCCCGCGCGTCGGCATGATCGCGGGCTCCTACGTGACGGACGGCTCGATCAAGCGGAACGCCCACTGCCGCCTGATTCGCGACGGCATCCAGATCTACGAGGGGCGCATCAGCTCGCTGCGGCGCTTCAAGGACGACGCCAGCGAGGTGAAGACGGGCTTCGAGTGCGGCATCGGAATCGAGGGCTACAACGACGTGAAGGAGGGCGACGTCATCGAGGCCTTCGAGCTCAAGGAAGAGGCGGCGACGCTCTGATCCGAGCGGCGGCAGGGCCCCTTGCATGACGGTCGGGGCAGCGATCGTCGAGATCCACGTCCACGGCTCGCACTCCCTCAAGCAGAAGCGGGGCGTGGTCCGCTCCATCATCCAACGGGTGCGCAACCGCTTCAACGTCTCGGCGGCCGAGGTCGGCGGCCAGGGCACCTGGCAGCACGCGGTGATCGGGCTGTCGAACGTGGGCTCCGACGCCCGCCTCTTGCGGCGGGAGCTCGAGAAGGCGCTGGAATTCATCGAAGACCTGCATCTGGCCGAGGTGACGGCCTGCGAGGTCGAGATGCTCGATCTGCCGGAAGAGGTCTGAGGAGATACGGCGTGAGCGTCCGCACGGAACGGATCGGCGAGGAGATCCGGCGCGAGCTGTCCCGCCTGCTGCGGGACGAGGTCAGCGATCCCCGCGTCGGGATGGTCAGCCTGACCCGCGTGGAGGTGGCACCCGATCTCTCGACCGCCGGCGTCCACTGGAGCTCGCTCGAGGGTGATGCGCCGGAGGACCTCGAGCAGGTGGAAGAGGGGCTCGCCAGCGCCGCGGGATTCCTGCGCCGGCGGTTGGCCCAGGAGCTGAGCCTGCGACGCACCCCCGAGCTGCGCTTCCGCCACGACCCCTCCCTGGCGTTGGGGGCGGAGACCCTGGCGTTGCTGCGCGAGCTGGAAGAGAAGAGGCGGGGCTGAAGATGACGAGCCGGCGCCGTACGCGACGGGCGGAGCGCAAGGGACCGGCGGGCTTCCTGGTAGTGGACAAGCCGCCGGGACGCACGTCCCATGACGTGGTGGACGAGGCGCGGCGGCTCTTCGGAACGCGCCGTGTCGGTCACCTGGGCACCCTCGATCCCCAGGCGACGGGCGTGCTGCCCCTCGCGATCCGCGAAGCGACCAAGCTCGTGCCCTTTCTGCCGCCCATGCAGAAGGTCTACGTGGGCACCGTGCGCTTCGGAATCGAGACCGACACCCTCGACGCCCAGGGCAAGGTGCTGCGCACGTTCGAGGGGGAGCTTCCGGACGAGGCCCGGGTGCGCGCGGCGCTCGAGAGCTTCGTCGGCGAGACCTGGCAGATCCCGCCCATGTTCAGCGCGGTCAAGAAGGACGGCGTGCCGCTCCACCGTCTCGCGCGACGTGGCGAGGAGGTCGAGCGCGACCCGAAGAAGGTCACCATCGAGCGGATCGAGCTGCTGCGCTTCGAGCCGCCGGACGCCGAGATCTCCGTGGCTTGCGGTCCGGGGACCTACGTCCGCACCCTCGCCGCCGATCTGGGTGCCCGCCTCGGCTGCGGCGCCCTGCTGCAGAGCCTGCGGCGGCTAAGGAGCGGGCCCTTCTCGATCCAGCAGGCGGTCACCCTCGAGCAGCTCGAGCAGGAGGCCCTGTCCGAGAAGCAGGACGCCCTGCTGATCCCGCCGGACGAAGCCCTGGGCATCGACGAGATCCGCCTGCGGGCCGAGTCCGTCCGCCGCCTCTGCAACGGTGGCGACGTCTCGCCGGGCTCGGAGTTCCGCCGCATGCCGGGCACGCGGGCCATCGCCAAGGACGAGGCGGGCGACTGCGTGGCCCTCGTGGAGCTGCGGGCGGACCGGCGCCTCTGGCCCCTGCGCGTGCTGCGCGCGACCTGAGCACGGGGGCCCGTGCCCCGGGCATCAGGGACCCGCGCCCCCGCCGTGAGGTGAAAAGCCGGCGTGCAGCGGGTCCGCCTCTCGCACCCATTGCCAGGGTCGGGGCCCTCTGTAACACTCTGCCGCTCCATACCCCGCGGGACCCCCGGTTCGATCCTGCGGCTCCAAGAATCCAGAACGGCACCTGCGCGTTCGGTCCCTCCCGTGGGTCCGCCGGAATCGAGCAAGACGATCCGGCCCCCCACCCGGAAAGACACGAGAAAAAACAGAGGAAGCAGAGTTGATTTCTGCCGACAAGAAGAAGCGCGTCATCGAGGACTTCAAGCGCGGCGACGCGGACACCGGCTCGACGGAGGTGCAGGTGGCGCTGCTGACCGAGCGGCTCTCCGAGCTCTCCGAGCACTTCAAGGTGCACAAGCAGGATCATCACTCCCGGCGCGGACTCTTCAAGATCGTGAGCCGTCGCCGGCGCTTGCTCGACTACCTCGCGGCCAACGACTACGAGCGCTATCAGGCGCTGGTCGAGCGTCTGGGGCTGCGGCGCTGACCCGCCGCGCGTCGGAACCAAGAGACCCAGAAACACACAGGGGGGAAGACATACACCGCGAGCCCTCGCGGGAGGAATCCAACCAACGGACCGGCGAATGCGAGACCCGACATCCGGGCTCTCGCCAGCGTACCCGCAAGAACGTGCCAGCTCCTGACGTTGCTGGCCGAAGGTTCGTAGGGAGATGGTGGGGGGATGCGGGAGTCGGCCGTGCCCGAAGGCGTCGCGATGCGACGTGGCTTCGGGCAGGGCTGATCCTGCATTCCGCTGCGATCTCCTCCGCCGAAGTCCATTTCGGTCACTCCAGCCCTCGATCCCTGTGGTTCGAAGGGGCTTGGAGCACCTTCCAGCCGTTCCCGGCTGGAGAGGAGATACAAGGCAATGCCCTATTGGTTCGAATCGACGACCCTCACCGTCACGGTGGGCGGCCGTCCCATGCACCTCGAATGCGGCCGTCTCGCCAAGCAGGCCGCCGGCTCGGTGCTCGTCACCTTCGGCGACACCACGGTGCTCGTCACCGCCACGCGCTCCAATCCGCGCCCGGGGATCGACTTCTTCCCGCTCACCGTCGACTTCGTGGAGAAGTTCGCGGCGGCGGGGAAGATCCCCGGTGGCTTCTTCAAGCGCGAAGGACGCCTGGCCGATCGCGAGGTGCTCGTCTCGCGCTTCATCGACCGATCGATCCGCCCGCTCTTCGCGCCGGGCTACAACGACGAGACCCACGTGGTGGCCACGGTGCTCTCGTCCGATCCCGACTACCCGGCGGACGTCTGCGCCTTCGTGGGCGCCTCGGCGGCGCTCTCGGTGTCGGAGATTCCGTTCGTCGGCCCCATCGGCGCGGTGCGCCTCGGCCGGGTCGAGGGGGACTACGTCATCAACCCGACCCCCGCACAGGTGGACGAGAGCGACATCGAGCTGATCGTCGCCGGTAGCCGTGGCTCGATCGTGATGGTCGAGGGCGGGGCCAACCAGGTGCCCGAAGAGGAGATCCTGGCGGCCCTCAAGCACGCCCACCGCGAGATGCAGCCCATCATCGAGACGATCGAGGAGCTGCAGAGCAAGGTCGGAAAGCCCAAGATCGTGCCGGCGCCCGCGCCGGACACCTCCGCGCTGGAGGCGAAGATCCGGGACAAGGCCCAGGGGCGCCTCACCGAGGCGATGAAGATCGCCGCGAAGCTCGAGCGCGGGGCCGCCGTAAAGACGATCGAGAGCGAGGTGAAGAGCGAGATCGTCGACTCCTTCCGCAACGAGAAGGTCTCGTTCGAGACGCTCGGAGACTGGGAGCAGCGCAAGAGCGGGCTCGACACGCTGTCGCGTCAGGCGGGCAGCATCCTGCACGACCTCGGCGGCGAGATCCTGCGCGAGCGCGTGCTCGCGGAAGGGGTGCGCGTGGACGGCCGCGGTCCGGAGGACATCCGGCCCATCATGTGCGAGGTGCGCGTGGTTCCGCGGCCGCACGGCGTGGCGCTCTTCACGCGCGGCGAGACGCAGGCCATGGTGACCGCGACGCTCGGCAGCGGCTTCGACGAGCAGACCATCGACGGGATGGGCGGGCGCTTCAAGAAGCAGTTCATGCTCCACTACAACTTCCCGCCGTTCTCGGTGGGCGAGGCGCGCATGCTGCGCGGCCCCGGTCGCCGGGAGGTGGGCCACGGGTCGCTGGCCGAGCGGGCCATCAAGCCGGTGCTCCCCGACCACGACGAGTTCCCGTACACGATCCGCGTGGTCTCCGAGACCCTGGAGTCGAACGGCTCGTCGTCCCAGGCGGCGATCTGCGGCGCCACGCTCGCGCTGCTGGACTCGGGTACGCCGCTGAAGGCGCCCGTGGCGGGGATCGCCATGGGTCTCGTCACTGACGGGAAGCGCACGGTCGTGCTCTCGGACATCCTCGGAGACGAGGACCATCTCGGCGACATGGACTTCAAGGTCGCCGGCTCGCGCGCGGGCATCACCGCGGTGCAGATGGACATCAAGGTCCAGGAGATCGACTGGGAGATCATGGAGCGCGCCCTCGGTCAGGCGCGCAAGGGCCGCATCCACATCCTCGAGCAGATGGAGGAGACCACCCGGGACGAGCTCGGCGGGCTCAAGCCGCGCTCCGACCTGCACGCCTTCGCACCGCGGCTCGAGGTGATCTTCATCAAGCCGGACCGTATCCGGGACATCATCGGGCCCGGTGGCAAGACGATCCGCGCCATCCAGGAAACCACCGAGTGCAAGATCGA
Organism: uncultured delta proteobacterium; assembly: GCA_963822965.1. GTDB lineage: Bacteria > Myxococcota_A > UBA9160 > UBA9160 > UBA4427 > JAJDAN01. Next base: position 902,630 of record CAWGJT010000006.1, on the reverse strand, counting down.
CGTCGAGGACGACGGTCGCGTCGCCATCTTCGGTCCCAGCGGTGAGACCGTGAAGCGGGCCATGGCGATGGTGGAGGAGCTCACCCAGGAGGCCGAGATCGGTCGTGTCTACCTTGGCAAGGTGAAGCGGATCGCCGACTTCGGCGCCTTTGCGGAGATCTTCCCGGGCACCGACGGGCTGATTCACATCTCGCATCTCGCGGAAGGGCGCGTCGACAAGGTCACCGACGTGCTGTCCGAGGGCGACGAGGTGCTCGTGAAGTGCATCGACATCGACCCGGCCGGGCGGATCCGCCTCTCGCGCAAGGAGGCGCTCGCCGACGCGGTCGCCGGCGAGGACGCGGACGCGTGACAGCGCCCCGACCCGTTCGCGTCCGCCTCCGGCGGCTCGCGAACGGTGCCGGGCTGCCGGTTCCCGCGCCGGCCACGGTCGCAGCCGCCGGCTGCGACCTGGCCGCAGCCGTCGAGGACGAGCTCGTGCTGGCCCCCGGCCAGCGCGAGCTCGTGCCGACGGGCTTCGCCATCGCGCTGCCCGAAGGCTACGAGGCGCAGGTGCGCCCGCGCAGCGGTCTGGCCCTGCGCCATGGCATCCTGCTGCCCAACGCACCCGGGACCATCGACGCCGACTATCGCGGGGAGATCGGGGTGATCCTGATGAACGCCGGCGACGAGCCGTTCCGCATCCAGCGGGGAGACCGCATCGCCCAGCTGGTGGTCGCGCCCGTGGCCGCCGTCGCCTGGGACGAGGTGGAAGACCTCGACGATACGGCTCGGGGTTCCGGCGGCTTCGGGCACACCGGCCGATCGAGCTGAGTCGGGGTAGCGTTGCGGGGGGAGGTGAGTCCGTCTTGACCGAGCCCGAGACACCGCAGGTCCACGACGAGCCGGAGGCCGCGCCCGGCTCTTCCGAGCCCCTGCACCCCAGGCCCCCCAGCCCCCTGCCCGAGGACGACGGGCGCAAGGGGATGAGCGAGACCCTCACGCGCATCCTCACGGCAGCGGTGCTGGTGCCGGCGATCCTCTACGTGATCGTCCAGGGGGGCCTGCTCTACCTCGGCGTGGTGGTGGCCTTCGTTCTGCTCGGCCAACGCGAGTTCTACCGCCTGATCGAGGAGAAGGGAGCCCGGCCCCTGTGGAGCCTGGGCCTGGCCGCCGGTGGCTCGCTTCCCGTGGTCGCCTACGTGGGCAACGAGTACCACGCCACCCTGCTGATGACGGCGTCCCTGCTGGTCTTGATGGTGGCCCAGCTGCGCAAGCGCAACATCACCGAGGCCCTGGCCAGCCTCTCCGGCACCTTCTTCGGCGTCTTCTACGTGGGCTGGCTGCTCTCCCACGCGGTGGTGCTGCGCCGCTTCTACTACGTGGCGCTCTCGCACTACGATGCCGCCGACGTCCGCGCCCTGGGGCTGACCCCCGATTCGGGCATCTTCTTCTTCGTCTTCACCTTGACCGTGGTGATCAACTGCGATGCGGGCGCCTACTTCGCGGGCCGCGCCTACGGCCGCCACAAGCTCGCGCCCCAGGTGAGCCCCGGCAAGTCCGTGGAGGGCGCCATCGGCGGCATCGTGTGGGGCACCGTGGCGGGGCTGGTGTGCAAGGGGCTCTTCGACCAGTTCTGGCCGGAGATGTCCGTGAGCCTGGACTGGACCGGGGTCGTGTGCTTCGGCATCGTGCTGGCGATCGTCGGAATCGTGGGCGACCTGGTGGAATCCCTGCTGAAGCGGGACGCGCAGATCAAGGATGCGGGCTCGCTGCTGCCGGGGATGGGCGGCGTGCTGGACCGCATCGACTCCCCGCTCCTCGCGGTGCCCGTGATGCACTACATGCTGCTCGGCTACTGCTTCCTCCGGCTGACCTGAGCCCGCGTCAGTCGGCCGACGCGCCGTCGCGCAGGGTCCGCGCCCGTGCGAGCGCTTCGGCGAAGCTGCCCAGCACGTTCTCCGGGCCGATGCGCTCCAGGGCGCCGCTGCGTTCCAGGGCGATGAGCGGCTGGGCGTGGATGCCCGAGAGCAGCAGGTGCGCGCCGCGCCGCCGGAGGCGGATGGCGACGCCCTCGAGCGCCTCCAGGCCGGTGGCGTCCATCGCCAGCACGTGGCGCATGCGCAGGATCACCACCCGGGGCGTGCCCGACGTCGAGAGCAGGGTCTCGGTGAACTTGGCCGCCGCCCCAAAGCAGAACGAGCCGTTGATCTCGAACACCTCGACGTCGTCCGGGACCTCGGCGATCCCGTTCTCGGCGAGCTCGGCCGTCTCGTACTCGAGCACGTCGCGGATCGCCCGCACCTGGGTCACCTCGGCCATTCGGCGCATGAGAAGCAGGGCGGCCAGCACGACCCCGGCCTGGATGGCCACGGTCAGGTCGACGGCCACCGTCAGCACGAAGGTCGTGAGCAGCACCAGCACGTCGCTGCGCGGGCCGCGCAGCAGGCGCAGGAAGACGTGCCACTCGCTCATGTTGTAGGCGACCACCATCAGGATGCCCGCCAGCGTCGCCATCGGGATCCGAGACGCCCAGCCTCCCGCCACGAGCAAAATGCCCATGAGGGTGAGCGCGTGGACGATCCCCGCGACCGGGCTCCGGCCGCCGTTGCGGATGTTCGTCGCGGTGCGCGCGATGGCGCCCGTGGCGGGAATGCCCCCGAAGAAGGGCGATGCGATGTTCGCGATCCCCTGTCCCAGGAGCTCGGCGTTGGAGCGGTGGCGGCCGCCGATCAACCCGTCCGCCACCACGGCGCTGAGCAGGGACTCGATGGCCGCGAGCAGGGCGATGGTGAGGGCCGGAGAGGCCAGCTTCGGGACCAGCGCCCAGTCAACCTCCAGGGCATGAAACGAGGGCAGGGTGGAGGGGACGCCGCCGAAGCGCCCCTGGATGGTCGCGACGTCGAGGCCCAGGCCCTGGACCCCGAGCGTGGTGACGACGAGCGCCACCAGCGGGCCCGGGATGCGGCTCGTGACCCGGGGCCACAGCTGGATGATCGCGATGGTGAGCGCGAAGATCCCGAAGGTCGCGGGGTCGGCGGTCGACGCGTGGGTCGCGTACACGACCCCGCGCTCGAGGAAGTCCGCCGGCAGCTTCTCGATCTCGAGCCCCAGGGCGTCCCCCACCTGCCCCACGGCGATGATCAGGGCGATCCCCGTCGTGAAGCCGACGGTGACCGGGTAGGGGATGAAGCGGATCACGTCGCCGAGCCGGGCCACGGCCATCACCACCAGCAGGCAGCCCGCCATCACCGTGGCGACCGCCAGCCCGGCGTAGCCGAACTCGGCCACGATCCCGGCCACGATGATCACGAAGGCGCCGGTCGGGCCGCCGATCTGCACCCGGCTGCCGCCGAACGTGGAGATCAGGGCACCCGCGACGATGGCGGTGTACAGGCCCTGCTCGGGGCGCACGCCCGAGGCGATGGCGAAGGCGATGGCCAGGGGGAGGGCGACGATCCCCACCACCACCCCGGCAAGCGCGTCGCGGCCCAGGTCCCGGAGCCCGTATCCCTCGCGGAGCACGGTGAGGAGCTTGGGCTCGAGGGCCGGAGGGAGCAGGGGCATCGCGGAGACCGCCGACGGCAGGGCCCAGGAGGGGGCTTCGGAGCGTGCTCCTTGTAGCACAAAGAAGGGGCGCGGCGCCGGGTGGCGCCGCGCCCCTCTTGGGTACGGGTGGGACCGGAGCTAGAACTCGTAGTAGAGCTGGGTCCCGATGTAGTGCGCGTCGTCGGCGAACTTCGGCGTCGGGCTGCCGTTGCCCTTCCGGAACGCGTCGGCCAGGTCGTCGCTGGCCTCGTACTTGTACTCGACCTTCCAGGTCAGGTTGTCGGTGAGCGCGTAGTCCACCGTCGACGTCCAGGAGAACAGGTCGCCGTTGTCGTCGCCGTTCAGGTTGTTGAGGTGCGCGTACTCGAAGCGCCCCCCGAGCCCCAGCTTGTCCGTCAGGGCCTGCCGGCCGCCCAGCGCGAAGCCGTTGGCCGTGAAGTCCGACCCACCGTTGTCGTCCACGTAGAAGTAGTCGTAGTTGAACCACAGCAGCAGGTCGTCGTTCGGGGTCAGCTCGACGACGGCGTCGAGGATGACGAGATCGTCTCCCTGGCCCTCCAGGTCGGCGTCGTACATGCCGTTGAAGAGGAACGTCGCGTTGTCGTTCCCCCAGCCCGCCTGCCACATGACGCCCTTGCTCATGTTGGTGTCGAACTGCTGGTTGCTGAGGCCGTTGACCGCGCCCACCGTCATGGTGAAGCCGTTGTCGAAGTCCTGCCCCACCAGCACGCCCGTCTGGGAGAACGGCTGGAAGTTGTTGTACATGAAGCCACGCGTGATGTTCACGTTGTTCGGCGCTCCCGCCACCTCGTAACCGATGAGGGTGCCGAACTTGCCCGCGGTGATCTCCTGGCCCCAGGGCGTCAGGTAGGAGACGTTGGCGGACACGACCCAGATGTCGTTGCCGTTCTGGTTGCCCGTCCCGTCACCGAACGCCGTGAAGCGGCCGGAGTTGGAGGTCTCCGAGAGCGTCGTGGCCGTGGCGCCGTAGGTCATCTCGAAGTGGAAGCCCGCCGGGCTCTCCTCCGTCGCCTCCCGGTCGATCACGAACCACGCCTCGTCGAACTGGAAGGAGTTGTGATCCGGATGGAACGGGTTGGAGTAGGCGGCATTGCCCCCGGCGGTCGGCTTGCGCGGGTTGTTGAAGTTCCAGAAGTAGCTGGCCGCCACCCAGCCGCTGAAGTCCGTGGACTCCAGGAAGGACGAGAGCCCGGAACCGGAGCCGCGCTCGTCGTCTTCGAGCCCGGCTTCCTTGATCACGCCCTGCTGCTCGTCGATCTGCTTCTGCTGCGCCTGCATCTGGTCCTGAAGCTTCAGCACCAGCTCACGCATCTCTCGTAGATCGTCTTGGGTTTCGGCTGCGGCTGCGGGCATCGCAAACATTGCGACTCCGGCCGACGCCATCGCCAGTCCCTTGATGATGGAACGCATGGGTTGAAGGTCTCCTCGGGATTCAGGATTGATCCGGCGACTGGCCAGAGCAATCCGCGTGCCGCTGCGCCCGCCACACGAAGCCGTGATCCACGCGGCTCGTGTGGGCCTGGAGGTGCCCAGATCTGTGCGATTGGACTCCCTGGGTTGCCCAAAGCACGGGCGCACCATGCACATTTCGAATGCTGGGGAGCGGCGGGAGTCTACCCGAGGAAGCTGCCTTGGGAAGCAGCGGAGTGTGGCTTCCCGGTCAGGTGGGCGTGAATCCGCACAGGACCCGCGCGACGCCCGGACGGGGCGCGGCTTTTTTGCGTCGATCCGCGTTCAGTCGGATCGCTGAAATGTGGTGATTTTACTTCGGCGTGTCAGGCGAGGCCGAGGCTTCTTCGGATGCGCGCCTCGGGCGGCTCGGTGTCGGCCTCGAAGGGCTGGCCCGTGACCCGCTCGAAGGCCTCGATGTAGCGTCGTGCCGCTTCACAGCGCACGGGCACCGGGATCTCGGGAGGCGGTCCCTCGCCCGTGTAGCCCTGCTCGCGCAGCCAGAGCCGCACGTACTCCTTGTCGAGGGCGGGCGGGCTCTCGCCCTTCGACATCGCCTCCTGGTAGCGGTCGCGATACCAGTAGCGGGACGAGTCGGGGGTATGGATCTCGTCGATCACGACGATCTTGCCGTCCGGGCCGAGTCCCAGCTCGTACTTGGTGTCGACGAGGATGAGCCCCCGGCTGGCCGCGAAATCGGTCCCGATGCGGAAGAGCGTTCCGGTGATGCGCGCCGCCTCGTCGTAGAGCTCCGCGCTCAGGGTGCCGCTGGCGATCAGCTCGTCGCGAGAGGTGAGCAGGTCGTGCTCGCCGTGCGGCGCCTTGGTGGTGGGGGTGAGCAGCGGCTCGGGCAGGGGCTCGTGGCGGCGGAGCCCTTCGGGCAGCCGATGACCGCAGTAGACGCGCTCGCCCCGCTCGTAGGCGGTCCAGATGGAGGTGCTCGTCGATCCCGTCAGGTAGCCGCGATAGACGAACTCCACCGCCAGCGGCTCGCATTCCTGGACGATGGAGACGCAGGGGTCCGGCACCTCGATCAGGTGGTTCGGGGCCGCGCTTCGGGTCTTCTCGAACCAGAAGGCGGCGAGCTGGTTCAGCACCTGGCCCTTCAAGGGAATCGTTCCGACGACGACGTCGAAGCAGCTCACCCGGTCGGTCACGACGATGGTTCGCCGGTCGCCGCGCACGTAGCTGTCGCGCACCTTGCCCGGATGGCGCTCGCCCAGACCCTCGAAGTGGGTCTCCTCCAGGGTGGTGTCACAAAGGGCTGCGAGGGTCTGCGGGTCGATCGTCACGGCCACCTCCCGGGCTCGAGCGCGGGAGTCTACCAGCCCGACGGGAGGACGGGTGCAGTCGGGCGCTAGACTGGCCGGATGCACGGCGCTCCTCGATCGGCGGGTCCGGGTCCCGAAACGACGTCTCATGCGTCGGTGCTGGGACCCATCGCGGCAGGCTTCCTGCTCGATCTCGTCGACCTCGCCACCTACGGTCCGCTCGGGATCTGGGCCGGCCTGGTCCTGGGCGGGGCCGCCGGCTGGCTGCTGGCCGCGAGCCTCGGCGTCCCGCGCCCGCGACGCCTGGGCTACGCGCTGGTCGCCGGCGTCTACTGCACGATGCCGTTCACCGAGTTCCTGCCGGTGGGAACCGTCGTCGGGGCGGTGGTCCGCCTCTGGGAGGCCCGCCATGCGAGCCGGCAGCCCCCTCCACCGCCGGCCTCGCGGCCGCCCCTCGAGGCGGAGTTCCGATCGCGCTGGGACCCCCGCTGAGCCCCCCGGGCGCGCCCCCGGGTGGGCCGCTTCCGGCTCTGCCGGTGCGCGAATTTTCCTTTGTGGGCCGCAGTGTTGCGCCATCCTCGCGCGTTGACCGCCGGGCTGCCGCCCGGTAGACTCCGCCCTGCCCGGCGCTGCGTCGGGCTGCCTGCCCAGCGCAGTCCGGAGTCGTGATGACGGTCCCCCAAGGCGATCCCTCGGAGCCCTCTTCCTTCCTGCGCCTCACGCCGGACGAGCTCGAGGAGCTGCGGGTCGCGCACGAAGCCGACCGCTTCCACGACGAGTGCGGGGTCTTTGGCATCCAGGGCCACGACGAAGCACCCCACATCGTCTACCTCGGACTCTACGCCTTGCAACATCGCGGCCAGGAGAGCTGCGGCATCGTCGCCTCCAACGGCAAGGAGCACACCGCACACCGGGCGATGGGCCTCGTCGCGGAGACCTTCAACGAGAAGATCCTGGCGCGCATCGACGGGCGTCACGCCATCGGGCACGTGCGCTACTCGACCGCCGGCGAGAGCCATCTCCGCAATGCCCAGCCGATCTGCGCGAACACCGACGGGGGGCCCGTCTCGATCGCCCACAACGGCAACCTCGTCAACGCGGGAGCGATCCGGCGCGAGCTCGAGGGGCGTGGTGCGATCTTCTCGTCGAGCAACGACAGCGAGGTCATCCTGCACCTGCTCGCAAGGTCCCGGGAGAAGGCCCTCGAGGATCGTCTGATCGACGCGCTCTCCCGGGTGAAGGGTGCCTTCAGCATCGTGATGCTCACCGACGAGAGCCTGATCGCCGCGCGGGATCCGAACGGCTTCCGGCCCCTCAGCCTCGGCCGTCTCGGCAGCTCCTACGTCGTCGCGAGCGAGACCTGTGCACTCGACCTGATCGGCGCGACTTTCGAGCGCGACATCGAGCCGGGCGAGGTGGTGGTGATCCGGCGCGGTCGCCTGCGCAGCCTGCGCCCCTTCCGCCGGGACGTGCGCGAGACGTTCTGCGTCTTCGAATACATCTACTTCTCGCGTCCCGATTCGAACCTCATGCGCCACAACGTCTACGCCTACCGGAAGGAGCTGGGGCGCGTGCTGGCGCGCGAGCAGCCCGCCTCCGCCGACATGGTGGTGCCGGTGCTCGACTCCGGAACGCCCGCGGCGCTGGGCTTCGCCGAGGAGTCGGGCATCCCCTACGAGACGGCGCTCATCCGGAACCACTACGTGCAGCGCTCGTTCATCGAGCCCGCCCAGTCCATCCGCGACTTCCGGGTCAAGGTGAAGCACAACGCCATCCGAAGCTTCCTCGAGGGCAAGCGCGTGGCGCTGGTCGACGACTCGATCATCCGCGGCACCACGCTGATGAAGATCGTGGCGATGCTGCGCTCGGCGGGCGCCCGCGAGGTGCACGTGCGGATCTCGTCGCCGCCCTCGGTCGGTCCCTGCCACTATGGCATCGACACGCCGGACCAGGAAGAGCTCGTCGCCCACCGCCACACGCCCGAGGAGATCGGCAAGCTGATCGGAGCCGATTCCCTGGGCTACCTCTCGCTCGCAGGGCTGCGCGAGACCACGAACACGCAGATCAAGCGGGGCTTCTGCGACGCCTGCTTCTCGCTCGAGTACCCCGTCCCGGTGCGCGAGGAGGACGCGGTGCCGCAGCTCTCCCTCTTCCGGTCGCTCGACGACGAGGCGGACGACCTGGCGTGACGCGCTCGAAGCTCCCGGGTACCCACGGGCTCCTGGATCGAGCGGATCTCCTGGGCCTGGTCGAGGCCGGCGAGATCGAGACGGTGATCGCCGCCATTCCCGATCTCTACGGGCGTCTGATGGGCAAGCGCATCGTCGCGCGCTTCTTCCTCGACGAGATCCTCGGCGGCGGCATGCACGCCTGCGACTATCTCTACGCGTCCGACATGGAGATGGACCCGACCCCCGGCTACGCGTTCACGAGCTGGGCGAAGGGCTACGGGGACATGCGAGCGGTTCCCGACCTGGGCACCCTGCGGCGGGCGGCCTGGCTCGACCGGACGGCCATCGTGCTGTGCGACTCCCTGGAGGAGGAGCGCGACGAGCCGGTGGCCGTGGCGCCGCGAACGATCCTGAAGCGCCAGGTCGAGCGCGCGGCGGCGAAGGGCTTCGCGCCGGAGCTGGCCAGTGAGCTCGAGTTCTTCCTGTTTCGGGAGACCTTCGACGAGGCGCGGGAGAAGGGCTACCAGGGGCTTCGCACCCACGAGGCCTACAACGAGGACTACCACCTGCTGGCGGGCGGCTTCGCTGAGCCGGTTCTCGCTGCCCTCCGACGCGAGGTCGACGCCTCGGGCATTCCCGTGGAGTTCAGCAAGGGGGAGGCCAGCCCCGGTCAGCACGAGCTGAACCTGCGCCACGCGCCTGCCGTCGAGATGGCCGACCGTCACGTGATCTACAAGCTGGCCGCCAAGGAGATCGCCGCCCGACAGGGCGCCGCCCTCACCTTCATGGCGAAGTGGGACACGCACCACGCCGGCAACAGCCTGCACGTGCACATGAGCTTCACGGACTCGCAGGGTCGCTCGGTCTTCTCGCGCGACGGCGGCGATCCGATCCCGGGCACCCAGGCGCGTCCCTCCGACACCTTCCGCTTCGCGGTGGGCGGGCTGCTGGCGCACGCGCGGAGCCTGTCGATGCTCTTCGCCCCCAACCCCAACTCCTACAAGCGCTACGTGGCCGGCACCTTCGCGCCGACGTGCATCGCCTGGAGCTACGACAACCGGACCGTCGGCTTCCGCGTCGTGGGCCACGGGGCGGGTCTGCGGATCGAGTGCCGCATCCCGGGCGGCGACGCGAATCCCTATCTGGTCTATGCCGGGCTCATCGCTGCGGCGCTCGACGGGATCGAGAAGCAGAGCGACCCCGGCCCCCTCTTCGAGGGAGACGGCTATGCGGCCGCCTCGCTGCCCCAGGTCCCCGCGAGCCTGCCCGAGGCGATCGCGGCCTTCGAGGCCAGCGAGTTCGTCGAACGCGCATTCGGTCAGGTCGTGGTGGCGCACCTCCTTCACTTCGCGCGCGCCGAGAACCAGGCGCACCTGACGGCCGTGACGGACTTCGAGCGCGCGCGCTACCTCGAACGCGTTTGATGGGCGCCCGCGCGGTGGCCAGGGGTTGACCAGGCCTGTGAGGAATCCGGCCCCAGCCGGTCTCCCTGCGCGCCACCTGCACGTCCGCTGCGCATGGCCGCGAGCCATCGCGCACTCCTTCGCGACCCGTCAGGTTCGGACGTCGTCCACCCGATGAGAGGCCAGGATTTCTCACGGATTCGAGAGGCCCGGAACGTCGATGGGCCGAGGGCGGACCTGTGCCTCGGAAGCTGCGCGTGGAGTACCGGACGGAGGACTCGTTCCGGCGCGAGTACGCGCAGAACATCGCGAAGGGCGGCATCTTCATCCCCACCCGCCGGCTGCTCGAGGTGCGCGACACCGTCGAGGTCGAGCTCGTCCTCGCCTTCCGGGACCAGTCGGTGGTGCTGCCCGGCGAGGTCGTCCACTGCATCCCGCCCGAGATGGCCGAGACCGGGGCGCAGCCCGGTGTGGCGATCCAGTTCACGATCGACGCCGGCGAGGTGCGCTCGAAGCTCGAGCTCTTCACGGGGCCGGTGACGGCGACCGCCGATGAGCGGCTGCAGGGGACGGGACGCCGCATCGCACCGCGCTTCCGCGCGCGCGTCGTGGCGCGGGTGCAGGTCGATGGCGCCTGGATCGAGGGACACACCCGCAACGTCAGCCGGTCGGGCATGCTGGTCTTCCTCCCCGGGACGCCGCCGCCCATCGGGCAGAAGGTGAGCGTGCGCATCGATCACCCCGGCGTCGAAGGCGGCATGAAGATGGGCGGCGTCGTGACGCGGAACGTGGAAGCGGGCGGGGCGCGCTGCGTGGGCATCGAGTTCCGGGTTCCCGAGGCGCGACTCTCGGAGGTGGCCGAGTTCGTCGAACGCGTGCGGACGCTGGAGCACAGCCGCCGTCTGGGCGGCATCAACGGCCCCATCGCCGATCTCGGCATCCGCAGCGTGCTCACCATGTTCGGCAGCTGCGCGCCCATCGGCATGCTCACGCTCACCCGAGGCGACGAGCAGGGCTACGTCACCATCGACCACGGTCGGCTGCGGGCGCAGGTGGGATACGCGACGGGTCGACAGGCGCTGGAAGACATCCTGACCTGGGAGGGAGGCTTCTTCGAGTTCGAGGCCCAGCCCGACGAGAGCCTCGTGAACGGAGAGCCGGTCTCGGTCGGAGATCTGTTGGGCGACGGCACGCCGGCCGGGGTCACGCCTCCTGCGCCGGCCGCGCCGGCCCCAGCGGGGGCGGACGACGCCGACGACCTCGTGCTGGTGGACCTCGACGATTTCGAGCTGGATGAGCCGGAGGTGGAGCGACGGGAATCCGCCGGCGACGCGGCCGTGGATCCGGGATCTGCGGGCCCGCCCGACGACGATTCCATGCGCGATCTCGTCTTCGACGACGTGTTCGGTCCGGGCGACGATCCGGCGCCGGTGGACGGCGGCCCCATCACGCCCGAAGCCACCCTCGTCGTGCGTCCCGGCGCCTCGGGCGACCGCAGCGATCTGGGCAAGATCGAGGAGGCGCTCCTCGACCTGGCGGCGGTCGGGATGACCGTCGCCAAGGCGGTGGAGATCATCCCCGAGCCGGATCTGGAGATCTACGCGGCGCTCCGGAACCTGATCGACGAAGGCTTCGTCGCCCTCGGCTAGGCGGGGTGTCGGGGATTCGCGCGGGATGCGTCGGCCAGCTCGCGCAGCCAGGCGGCGATGGTTGCCGCGCGGTCGGCCAGGGTGACGCGGGTGGCGCGCGCCAGCGCCGCACGCGAGGCCGCCGCGCGGCGGGCCGGATCACCCAGCATCGTGGCGAGCGCCGCGGACAGGGCGGACACGTCGTCGGGTGCGACCAGGATCGCGCACCGGTCATCGACGGCCTCTCGCAGGGCGGGAATGTCCGACGAGACGACCGGCAGGCCGCAGGCCATGGCCTCCAGCACCGCGTTCGACGACCCCTCGGCCCGGGTCGGCAGCGCGAAGACGTCCCCGGCGGACAGCCACTGCGGAACCTGCTCGTGGGCGACCGAGCCCGCGAACAGCACCTGGGGGCCGGACGGCCGCTCGGCGCCTTCGCCCAGGAAGACCACGCCCGCTTCCGGCACCCCGCGCATCGCCTCGAGCACCCGCAGCGGTCCCTTGCGTTCGTTCCAGTGGCCGGCGAACACCACGATCGGCCGATCTGCCGGCAGTCCCAGGGCGAGCCTTGCCGCCGCCCTGTCGAGGGGGTGGAAGCGGTGCGTGTCCACCGCGTTGGGCACCACGCGGATCCGTTCGGGCCGGGCGCCCAGCTCGTTCACGCACCAGTCCCGGTTCTCCTGCGAGACGGACAGGATGCCGTCGAATGCCGCGACGGTCGCGGCGACGCGCGCGCGACCGAGGTGGGTGTCGTAGTAGGCCAGCGCCGACTCCCCCAGCGCCACCACCGCCGGGATTCCGCGCTCCCGGGCGACGCGCAGGATGCCGTCGCCGGCCGGAAACAGGAAGTGCGCATACGCGACGTCGGCCTCGAAGGGCAGGGCGCGGGCCGCTCGCGCCAGCGCCCGGGAGAAGGACGCGACCGTGAGACGCAGGGTCGAGCCGAGCCCGGGAATCTCGCGGTTGGAGAGGGACACGAAGGGCGGTCGCAGCACCGGGGGTCGGTCGCCCTGCTCCACGGGCGCCCCTTGCCAGAGAGGGCGGGGCGCCACCACCGCGACGTCCACGTGCTGGCGGAGCCACTCGTTCACCAGCGCGCCGACGAAGGTGCGGACGTGGGGTCGGTCCTGGGAGGGATAGTCGCTCGTGCCCACCAGCACGCGCAGGGGGTCCGTCACAGCGCGTCCCCGGGCGCCAGCGACCGGTCGACGAAGAGCCGCCACCAGATCTCGAGACACAGCACGATCCACAGCGCGTACCCGTGATCCGCGCGTCCGTCCAGGTGCTCGGCGACCGTGCGGCGGACCACGTCGCCGTCGAAGGTCCCGGCGGCGACCCAGCGCGAGTCGTCGGTGAGGCTGCGCACCAGGTCCGCCCAGTCGCCACGCAGCCAGCGCGACAGGCTCGGCGCGAAGCCTCGCTTGGGGGCCTGCACCACCGCCCCGGGGAGATGCCGCTCGGCCAGGCGACGCAGCAGTCCCTTCTGCCGGCCTCCCAGGAGCTTCTGGGAGAGCGGCAGCGAGGCGGCGAACTCCACCAGCTCGTGATCGAGGAAGGGCGAGCGCACCTCCAGCGACGCCATGCTGCTCGCGATGTCGACCTTGGTGAGGTAGTCGCCCGGAAGCAGCAGCTCCAGGTCGGCGAACAGGTGGAGCTCGCCGTCCTCGAGCGGACCCGCCGCCGCCAGTACCCCCTCGACGATCTGCCGGGCGCTGGTGTCGCCGAGCCGTCGTCTGGCCTCCGGGCCGTAGAGCGAGGGACGTCGCGCGTCGCTCCAGCTCGTCGCCTGGCCGAGCTGCCCGGCGACGCTCTGCTCGACGTAGCGTTCGAGCCAGCGCGCGAGCTTACCGGCGACCGCGACCCGCTCCTGCACGTCCGGTGCGCCGGTCAGGCCCGCCAGCAGTCGCCGCACGGGCACGGGCGCCAGGCGCCGGAAGCGCTGGGCCAGCACGGCGGCGCGTATGTTGCCGTACCCGGCGAACGACTCGTCGCCCCCGTCCCCCGAGAGCGCCACGGTGATGAACTGCTTGGCTTCTCGGGAGATCTCGTACATCGGCAGCGCGCCCACGTCCGCGAAGGGCTCGCCGATGTGCCAGAGCACGCGGGTCAGGATGCGCCGGTGGTCGGTCGCGACGGTGAGCTCGCGGTGCTGCGTGCCGTAGCGTTCGGAGACCAGGCGCGCGAGGGGCCGCTCGTCCTCGTCGGGACGGGCCCCGGCGAAGCCCACGGAGAAGGTGTTGAGGGGCCCGGGGACGGCGCGGGCCGCCAGCGCGGTCACCAGGCCCGAGTCGATGCCGCCGGAGAGGAACGCGCCGAGGGGGACGTCGCTCCGCAGCCGGCGCGCCACGGCCCGGCCGAGGCGCTCGTCCAGCTCGTCCAGAGCCTCCTCGAGGTCGAGGTGCCGCTGCGGCCGGAAGCGGACCCGCCAGTAGCGCTGCAGCCGGAGCCCGTGCTCGTCGAACACCAGGCTGTGGGCCGGCGGCAGCTTCTGGAGGCCTCGGACGAAGCAGCGATCCGGCGGCGGGTAGCCGCTGCGGAGCACGTAGTCGAGCGCGAGCGGGTCGATGCGGTCGGGCGTGGGGGGCACGAAGCGGTAGAGGCCGTGGATCTCCGAGGCGAAGACCAGCCGCGACCCCTCGTGGGCGAAGAACAGGGGCTTCACGCCCAGGCGGTCGCGGGCGGCGAAGAGGCGGCGTCGCGGGCGATCCCACAGGGCGAACGCGAACATTCCCGCCAGGCGCTCGACGCAGGCCTCGCCCCACTCCTCGTAGGCGCGCAACACCACCTCGGTGTCCGAATCGGAGCGGAAGCGCCGCCCCCGCGCCTCCAGCTCGCGGCGCAGCTCGGCGAAGTTGTAGACCTCGCCGTTGTAGGTGAGCCACAGGGTCTCGTCGTCGTTGGCCATGGGCATGTGGCCGCGAGGGGAGAGGTCCAGGATCGAGAGGCGGCGGGCGCCCAGGCCGACGCCGCCTTCGATGTGGGTGCCGGCGTCGTCGGGACCGCGGTGGCGGATGCCGTCCCGCAGCGCGAGCAGGTCGGCCTCCGAGACCGAGCTCGCCCTCAGGTCCACGATCCCGCAGATGCCGCACACCGCCAGGGCCCCCGAGAAATGCGGCCCGAGCGTCATCGCCGCACCCGCGGCGCAAAGCTACCACAAAGTCGCTCGGCCTCCGGCGACGCGACGCGCGGTCTCCTCGGCCTGCCGGGGTCTCGGGTATCGTCCCCCGGTCTCGGCGCCGGCCGAGGGAGGAGACGAAGTGGCGGGCTCGCAGTCGGGTGGATGTCTGGAAGGACGCACGGCGCTCATCACCGGAGCGGGAAGCGGGATCGGGCGCGAGGCGGCGCGGCTCTTCGCCGGCGAGGGGGCCTGCGTGGTGGTCTGCGAGCGCGACGAGCGCGCGGGTCGCGAGACGGTGGCGCAGGTGGAGGCCGAGGGCGGCCGGGCGCTCTTCGTCCCGGCGGACGTCTCGCGTGCCGACGACATGCGGCGGGCCGTGGAAGCCTGCGTGGAGGAGACCGGCGGACTGCACGTGATGTTCAACAACGCCGGCGTGTTCCCGGCGCTCGACGGCTCGCCCGTCGACACGCCCGAAGACGTGTGGCACCAGGTGATCGACATCAACCTCAAGGGCGTCTTCCTGGGCTGCAAGTACGGGATTCCGGCGATGCTGGCCTCCGGAGGCGGCTCCATCATCAACACGGCGTCCTTCGTGGCCGTGGTGGGCGCCGCCACCTCGCAGATCGCCTACACGGCCAGCAAGGGGGGCGTGCTCGCGATGACGCGCGAGATCGCCGTCGAGTACGCCCGACAGAACGTGCGGGCCAACGCGCTGTGTCCGGGTCCGGTGAACACGCCCCTGCTGGCGGAGTTCCTGGCGGATCCCGAGGTACGCGCCCGCCGCATGGTTCACATTCCCATGGGACGCCTCGCCGAGGCGAGCGAGATCGCGCGCGCCGCGCTCTTCCTGGCGTCGCCGGCTTCGTCCTACGTGACGGGATCCACCTTCCTGGTGGACGGCGGCATCACCGCGGCCTACGTCACGCCCGAATAGCTTCGCGACCGCGCGGGAGTGGCGGGCGGGGGCGCGCTACTGCACCTGACTGCGGAGCTCCTGGTTCAGGATCTCTTCGTTCAAGATCTCGCGACGCACGATGCGGCCCTTGTTGTACGCGGTGCGGACGTCGATCTGCTCGTCGCCGTCCACGTCCTCTTCGCGCAGGGTGAGGCTGCCGCTCTCGTCGAACTGCTGGAAGCGATCGAAGGCGCCGTCGCCGTTCGTGTCCCAGGACTCCTCGCGCAGGCGTCCGCCCGAGTAGACGAAGAGGCGGTCGAGCCGGCCGTCGCCGTCGTGGTCGATCTCCACGCGTTCGATCGGCGATCCGCCGGGCCCGTAGACCAGGTGCAGGTTCGGCGGGGAGCCGGGATTCTCGGCCTCCCAGACCTCGGAGACGACGCCGTTCTCGTAGGCGAGCCAGCGGTCCGGGGTGCCGTCGCCGCTGGTGTCGTCCTCGCGCAGGACGGGGGCGTCGCTGTCCTCGGGGAAGTAGTAGCGGGCGATGACGCTGCCGTTCGGCGCGTAGAGGGTGCGCACCTCCACCCTGCGACCCTGGGGCAACCGGGCCCGCGCCAGGACGGCCCCCGTGGTCTTCGGGTCGTCGCCGGGGCTGGGACGCATGGCGGCCACGGTGCCGCCGGTGGGCGCGTTGCGCATCTCGTACAGCACGGCGAGTGCCGAGAGCATCTCCTCGCGCCGGCGACGCTCGTGGGCGAGCTGCGCCTCGAGCCCCAGGCGCTGGGCCGGGCTGAGCTGCGCGGCCAGGTGGACCGCACCGCGCTCGGCATCCGCGGCGGAGTCGGGCTCGGCATCCGCGGCGGAGTCGGACTCGGCATCCGCGGCGGAGTCGGGCTCGGCACCCGCCGCGGCACTGCGCTCGGGCTCGTCTCCCGGCGCGAGCGCCTCGGCATCCCGGGGCTCCCGCTCGAGCTGTCGTGCCAGCTCGAGGGTGCGCCCCACGTCGTCCAGGAAGGCCAGGGTGACCGGGTCTTCGGGATCGATCGCCGCGGCGGCCCGGAAGTGATCCTGCGCCAGGCCGAGCTCGCCCAGGGACAGGTAGCGTCGTCCCTGGACGACCTCCTCTTCGGCGCGCTGCTCGAGCACCGGGAAGGTCGCGCGGATCGACGCGTTCGCGTAGCGGCTGTGGGTCGGGGCCGGGCCGGCGGTGAGGGCCTGCTGCACCGCGTGCAGCTCGAGCACGCGCTCCACCGCGCGCGCGATCGCCGCCGCCTCACAGCCCGGGCGAACGGGGGTGTCCAGGGCCGTGCGGACGAGGTGGGTGTCGGGCCCGGCTGCGTTCGGCAGGGCCACCGCCACCCGCAGCCAGGCCACCGCGAAGTCGCCGTCCTTGACCGACTGGGCACAGAACGCGCGGTCCACGCGCACCGACACGATGGCGTCGGCCCGCAGGCTCCGAACCCAGGCCCGGGCGTCCGGCACCGAGCGCGCCACGGGATGCTCGTCGTCGGCCACGACCTCGATGCGCGCGTCGGGGAGCCGCACCTGGAAGCGTTTCTGCAACGTCTCCGCCGCCTCGCCTTCGGGCCAGCTCGCCGGCAGGCGACCGCGGGCGGCGGCCGACTCCAGCAGGGAGCTCGACGGGGGCAGCAGCGCGACCACCATCTCCGTCTCGGGGCTGGCGAGCGGGTCGGGGGCGTCGTCGAGGGGGGGCGGCGGCGGGTCGATCCGGTCGGCGTGCTCGCGCAGGGCCACCGCCTCGCCGGGACGTCCGAGCTTCTCCAGGAGATCGGCCCGCAGGCGCAGTAGCTCGGGGTCGTCGGGCTCGAAGGAGAGGCCCCGCCGGGCCACGCTCTCGGCGACGTCGAGGCGCCCGGCGGCGCGCAGGGCGCGCGCCTTCTCCAGGTTGGTCCGCGCATAGAGGGCGCGGGTTCGCGCGTTGATCGGGGGCGCCTCGATCGTCAGGGGCACCCCGCTGGTGCAGGCCAGCAGCAGCGTCCCGCACGCGAGCAGCAGCGGCACGCCCCGCGCGAGCGCGGGGCGGAAGCGTCGGGGGCGGGGGGGGCGCATCTCCGGGCTAGCCCGGGTCGCAGCGCGGCGCCTCGCCGCGCTGCAGCAGCGTGTCGCGTCGGAAGTGCTCGTCGTCCCGGTCCGGGTGGTCGAGGTTGTAGTGCAGACCGCGGCTCTCCTGGCGGAAGCGCGCCGCGGAGATCACCAGCGAGGCCACCGTCGCCAGGTTCCGCAGCTCGATCAGGTCGGGCGTGATGCGGAAGTTCCAGTAGTACTCGTCGATCTCCTCGCGCAGCAGGCTGATGCGGCGCTGGGCGCGGGCCAGGCGCTTGTCGCTGCGCACGATGCCGACGTAGTTCCACATGAAGCGACGGATCTCGTCCCAGTTCTGGGTGATGACGACCGCCTCGTGGCTCTCGGTGGCGTCGCCGGACTCCCACACGGGCGCGTCGCCCGTATCCGGAATCTCCTCGCGACGTCGGATCCCTTCGGCGGCGGCGGCTTCGGCGAACACCAGGGCCTCGAGCAGCGAGTTCGAGGCCAGGCGATTCGCGCCGTGGAGGCCGGTGTTCGCCACCTCGCCGGCGGCGAACAGGTTCGGCAGGTCGGTCTCTCCCGACAGGTTCGTGCGCACGCCGCCGCAGCAGTAGTGGACGGCCGGCACCACCGGGATCGGCTGCTGCGTGATGTCGAAGCCGAAGCTCCGGCAACGCTCGTAGATCTTGGGGAAGCGCGAGCGCAGGAAGTCCGCGTCCTTGTGGGTCACGTCGAGCAGCACGTACTCGTTGCCGCTGCGCTTGAGCTCCGTGTCGATGGCCCGCGCCACCACGTCCCGCGGCGCGAGATCGGCCATCTCGTGGTAGCGGGCCATGAACGCCTCGCCGGCCTGGGTGCGCAGCACGCCTCCCTCGCCGCGCACCGCCTCGCTGATGAGGAACGACTTCGCGAGCGGGTGGAAGAGGCAGGTGGGGTGGAACTGGATGAACTCCATGTTGGCCACGGTGGCACCCGCGCGGTACGCCATCGCCATGCCATCGCCCGACGCGATGTCGGGATTGCTCGTGTAGAGGTAGACCTTGCCCGCTCCGCCGGTGGCCAGGAGGGTGATCGGTGCCTGGAACCGCTCCACCTCCCCCGAGCGCGAGTCCAGCACGTAGGCGCCGAGGGCACGATCGCCCTCCGTCCGCCCCGCCTTGTGGGACGTCAGCAGGTCGATCGCGCAGTGGTTCTCGAAGATGGTGATGTTCGGGTGCGCGCGCGCTCGCGCGATGAGCGACTGCTCGATCTCCTGGCCCGTGATGTCGAGGTGGTGGAGGACCCGGCGCCGGGTGTGGCCGCCCTCGCGGCCGAGATCGAACTCGCTGTCGTGGCCGGGTTCCCGGCGCCGGTCGAAGTCGACGCCGTACTTCAGCAGGGCGTCGATGGCGTCGGGGCCGTGGGTGACCACGAAGCGGACGACGTCCTCCTTGCACAGGTCGGCGCCGGCTCGCAGGGTGTCGTCGACGTGCGCCTCGAAGGAGTCGTCGGGCCCGACCACGGCGGCGATGCCGCCCTGGGCCCAGCTGGTGGCCGAGTCGGCGCTACGCCGCTTGGTGACCAGCCCGACGCTGCCGTGCTCCGCTACCCGCAGGGAGTAGAAGAGGCCGGCGAGGCCGCTTCCGATGACCAGGAAGTCGAAGAGGTGCCGATCATCGCTCGTCTGCGTCAAGGCGCGTCCTTCAGGGCTGGGAGCCTGATGGTGAGGTCGAGTCTAGGGACGTGTACCGAGCCCCTGCAATCCAAACCGTCACGATTACGGGGTGGTTTTCCCCCGGGGCCCGTGGTAGAAGGGTTCCGCGCGGCTGGTGCGCCAGGTCACGTGCTGGGAGCACTCCGGATCACCAAACGGCGCTAAACGTCGCCGACTCGGATGCCGACTGTAGGGAGGGGGGTGTCCGGGGCGGAAGTTCCCTCCGGGTGCCAGGGCAGATCCCGGACGCGGCCAGATTCGGGCCGGTGTGGAACCATAGGGGCTTCCATGCGTCGATTCCTCATCGGGTGTGCGGCCTTCGGCCTTCTTCTGCTGGTAAGTGGCATCCCGACCGCCCAGGCGGCCGTCTACCGCTACGTGGACGACCGGGGCGTCGTGCACTTCACCGACTCGCCCGAGGACGCGCGCTACGAGTGGGTGCCCACCCGGCCCGCCGACTTCGTCGACCGCCAGCAGGTCCGGCATGGCACCAAGGTGCCCGCGGAGGACAGCTACGACCCCCTCATCCTGCGCTCGGCCCGCAACCACCGGGTGGAGCCGGCCCTCGTGAAGGCCGTGATCGCCGCAGAATCGAACTTCGAGCCCCGGGCGGTCTCCCGGGTGGGCGCTCAGGGCCTGATGCAGCTGATGCCCGCCACGGCGCGGAAGCTCGGGGTCCGCGACCCCTTCCACCCGGGCGAAAACGTGGACGGGGGCACCCGCTACCTGCGCGACATGCTGGACCGCTACGGCGACCTGAAGCGGGCGCTGGCGGCCTACAACGCCGGCCCCAAGGCCGTCGACCGCTATCGAGGGGTTCCCCCCTACCCGGAAACCCTCGATTACGTCTCGCGGGTTCTGAACTACTATCGCGGCTACCACGCGGAATTCCGTAGCCGCGTCCCCCGGCTCGGGCCCCCCATCGCTCCCCAGAAGCGGAGGTCGCCGTGAGCGAAGCGGGCACCCTCGCGGATCCCGGGGTCCGCGCCGGAGCATCTCCTTTGCCCTTCCCGCGAGAGCGGTTCTGGAACCTGCCGAACACGATCACGATGCTGCGCATCGGGGTGGTGCCGGTGCTGTTCTTCATCCCGTTCACGCTCTCGAAGGTGGGCAGCATCGTGATGGCCTGGTGCTTCATCGTGGCCGCCAGCTCGGACCTGCTGGACGGCTACCTGGCGCGCCGGGGCGGAGAAGTGACCCGCATCGGCAAGCTGCTCGATCCGCTTGCCGACAAGCTGCTGGTCACCACCGCGCTGGTGATGCTGATGGCCGTCGGGCGCCTCCACGGGCTGGCGGCGGGCATCATGGTGGTGGTCATCATCGGCCGGGAGCTGGCCGTCACGGGCCTGCGGGGCATCGCCTCGACCCAGGGCCACGTGGTGGCGGCGACCTGGAAGGGCAAGCTGAAGGCGGTGACCCAGAACGTGGCCGTGGCGTGTCTCCTCTTCCACCACGAGACCCTGGGCCTGCCGGCCCACGAAATCGGCCTGACACTTCTGGCCCTGGCCGCGGCACTCACCCTGTGGTCGGGCTACGTGTACTTCGCCGACTACTTCGGCCAGCCGGGGAACGGCTTCTCCCCGGAGGCGGCAAGCGACCGCGACGCCGCCTGAACCAGAGCCAGACGCCAGCGTCCCCCTCCGGACGATCTGCCAGCGGAGACTCCCATGAGCCGCCTCGAAGAGCTCCACGATCGCATCCAGTCCCGGGAGGCCCGGATCGGCGTGATCGGCCTCGGCTACGTGGGGCTTCCCCTGGCCATCGAGTTCGCCCGGGCCGGCTTCACGGTGACGGGTCTCGACATCGACGACGAGAAGGTGCGCTCCCTCGAGGCGGGCGTCTCGTACATCGAAGACGTGCCCTCGGCGGCGGTGGTGGAGCAGCGCGACGCCGGCCGCTTCCGGGCCTCCAGCGACCTGGGACAGCTCACCCGCCTCGACGTGATCAACATCTGCGTGCCGACGCCGCTGACGCGCACGAAGGACCCCGACGTCTCGCACATGGCCAAGGCCGTGGAGGACATCCGCCGCCGGCTGCGCAGCGGCCAGCTCATCGTGCTGGGCTCCACCACCTATCCCGGCACCACCCACGAGCTCTTCGTGCCCATGCTCGAGGAGTCGGGGCTGCAGGTGGGCGTGGACTTCTCGCTGGCGTTCTCGCCCGAGCGCATCGACCCGGCCAACAAGAAGTTCGCCGTGCGTGAGGTGCCCAAGGTGGTGGGCGGCGAGACGCCGCTGTGCACCCGGCTCGCCGTGGAGGTCTTCCAGACCATCTTCGATCGGGTGGTGCCCGTCTCGTCCAGCCAGAGCGCCGAGATGGTGAAGCTGCTGGAGAACACCTTCCGGGCCATCAACATCGGCCTCGCCAACGAGGTGGCCCTCATGTGCCGCCGCCTCGGGCTCGACGTGTGGGAGGTGATCGAGGCCGCGGCCACCAAGCCCTACGGCTTCATGAAGTTCCTGCCGGGCCCGGGGCTCGGCGGCCACTGCATCCCGGTGGACCCCAGCTACCTGTCGTGGAAGATGAAGTCGCTCAACTTCCCCGCCCGCTTCATCGACCTGGCCACCGACATCAACGGCCGCATGCCCGAGTACGTGGCCGACCGCGTGGCCGAGCTGCTGAACGAGGACCGCCTGGCGGTGAACGGCTCGAACGTCCTGATCCTGGGCGTCGCCTACAAGAAGGACGTGGGGGACATGCGCGAGTCGCCGGCGCTGGACGTCATCAAGCTGCTGGCCGGCCGCGGCGCCGCCATCACCTACCACGACCCGCACGTGCGCGAGTGCACCGTCGAGGGAGCCGTCTACAAGAACACGGATCTCTCGGACGAGACCGTGGCCGCCGCCGACCTGGTGGTGATCCTCACGGACCACAGCGTCGTGGACTACGCGCGGGTGGTCGAGAAGGCCGGTCGTGTCTTCGACACCCGGAACGCCACCGCCGGCGTCGTCGCGGACCGGGAGAAGATCACGAAGCTGTAGCGGCCCGGGTCGACCGTCTGGACCTGCCGCTGCGACCGGCCCCGGCCCCCCGGGAGGGCCCTTGACGCCATCCCCGGGGTCCCGTACAACCTGCCGTCCGCCAGCCTTTCAAGCACGAGTAGCTCAGCTGGTAGAGCATCACGTTGCCAACGTGAGGGTCGCCGGTTCGAATCCGGTCTCGTGCTCCAGGGAACAACGGCCCCGCCAAGCGCTTCTGCTCGGCGGGGCTGTCTCGTGCTGACGCGACCGTAGAAGGTTGGGTGCTTCGGGCGGGAAGCCAGTCCCCCTCTCTGACTCCTTGCCTACTCCCGCCAGTCCTCTCCAGGCATGATGCGACGCATGAACTCGTCGAAGAGGGGAGCAGTGAAGTCCGTGTCTCCGTGGCTTGGACTCCAGACCATCCCCTTGACAATCAGCTTGCTGCGAATGGGTGCAACCGACTGCACCTCCCGACCAAGCTCGTGTGCGATGTCACCCGATCGATGTGGTCCCGGGCCAAGATGAGCCATGCCTCGGAGGTATTTCTTCTCCGACGGGGTAAGGCGATCGAATCGCACTCTGAAGAAGCTCTCATCCAGGGCCGCCACTGCGGCGTCGGAGGCGGTCTCGACATCTTCCAATGTGATCGGAGAAGTGTCCGCCGCAGCCCAGCAGTGCTTTCCCCATTCCTGCAAGAAGTAGGGATAGCCTTTGGTTGCCTCGATGATCTTCGATAACGCGTCGTCGTCGAACTCGACGCCCTCGTCGCGAGCGGGATTGACGAGAGCGGTAGCCGCATCTTCGTTCGAGAGCGGACCGATCATCGGGAAGTCGAACAGGCGCTCAGCATAGGACTTGGCGCTTCCCATGCGCCCCGGGAGCTGCGGGAGCCCTGCACCGACAAGTACAACCGGAAGTTGGCGTTGTGCGATTCGGTGCAGGGACGAGATCAACGCAGCCAGTTGAGGTTCCTCGACGTACTGCATCTCGTCGATGAACATCGCGAGCGCGGTGTTCATCTGGGCGGCCGCCTCTCCCACGACCTCTAGAAGCGCTTGTAGGTCTCGCTCCAGGTCGCCGTTGTCGGCCAAGCCGGGTTCGGGCGACAGGTCGAGACCCACTTCGATGTCGTCGTACCTGACCTTCAGGGCGCCGACGAATCCCGCGAGGCCGCGAAGTGCCCTGCGAGCGAGTTCGCGAGCTTTTTCGTTCTGCGAAAGCCTGAGGAGCGCCTGGCGGAGCTCGGGCGCGAGGATGGCCGGAAGCGAGCGATTCTCGGGGGCCTCCACCCGCAGAGTCTGGATCCCCGCAGCCTCTGCATCGTCGCGAATGCGATCCAGCAGGACGGTTTTTCCGACACCGCGCAAACCGATCATCAGGACGCTCTTCGTGGATCGGCCTGCGCGAACACGTTCCAGGGCAATTCGCACCTGTTCGCGCAACTCGTCGCGACCCGCGAGTTCCGGCGGCGGCGCACCTGCCCCTGGGGAATACGGATTCCTGATCGGGTCCACAGCCCAATTATACTTAGGTTAGCGATCTTATCAACTATCGATAACTCGACTAATTTCGATCAATTTCAGCTTCCCCCACTATCGGTGCTCCATCGCGAATGCGGCCTCGCCAGGGGTTCTTGCCTGGAGGGGCTGTTGTGTTCGGGGCGGCCGCCCTCCTTGTCGGCCCGACAATCGACAAGCACGACGCTCGCGCGCAACGCCAGGCTCGCGGGGATCGGGACTTCGGTTCGGCACCGACACTTCCCCGAGCCGTTCAGCTGGAGGCGAGTCCCGGTGCCGTCAGAAAGGCAGCTCGCTGGCCTGGAGACGGACCAGCTCGTCGAACATCGCCCGGCACGCCGCCTCGTCGGACGGTGACGCCGGATCCTCTATCACGGCCCGCAATGCGAGATTGCGGTCAGCGGTCAGCGCCGAGCGCACGATCAGGTCCTGGAGCGCGACCTGCGTGGCGATGTGCCCGGCGATCGGCTCCGCGACCGGCGGCATGACGTCGGGGTGGATGCCGTCGGCGTCCACCTGCGCGCCCACCTCGACGATCGCGCCCTCGGCCACGTTGGGCAGGAACCCGCGGTTGAGGACGTTCACTGCCACGACCCGCTCGGGCACCCCCGTCCAGAGTGCAGCAATGATCGGCACGACTTCCTCGAGGCTGTGGCCCATCCGGTGCACGGGCACCGGAAGTCGGGTCTCGGCGACCCACGTGGTGAGCCGCTCGATCACCTTGTCGATCCGCGCGAACTGGTCGACGTGTGCGGGGTGGTGGCCGCCGATCTCGTGCGCGAATGGCAGGTACTCCCCGATGTGGCTGTCGACCGAGCAGGGAACCACACCGTAGGTGCGCACCATGTGGACGACGAGGGGGGAGAATAGCTGGTCGGAGAGCATGGCGAGTACGGGACGGGACTCGGTCGCAGCGGCGAGGCGCGTGAGCGTCGGGCCAAAGTCGAAGATCTTCCTCGCGAACAGCGCCCGCACCGCGGGCAGGAGGTCTTCGCCGGTGTGCTTGTCCACCATCTCGGTGAAGAAGGTGAAGTGATTGATGCCCGACGCCTTCGCCGCGATGCGCGATGGGCGCATGCGCAGCAGCCGGGCGATTCGCACGATCCCTATCGGCATTTCGTGACACATGCCGACGTTGCGCACGGCTGTTCCCTCGTTGATCGCGAGTGTGACGCGGCTCATCGGGTTCGAGAGGTTCACCAAGAAGGCGTCGGGGCAGTGCTTTTCGATGCTGGCGCAGATGCTCAGCGTGTTCTTGATGCTGCGCAGCGAATGAAATACCGCCCCCGGTCCGCCGTTCTCGCCGTTGACCTGCGTCGCGCCGTACCGGCGCGGGATCTCGTAATCCTGTCGCCAATAGGGGAAGCGGCCAAACTCGGCACTGGAGATGCAGAAGTCGGCCCCATCGAAGGCAGCGGCCGGATCGGTGACTTGCTCGAGAACCACCGGCGACCCGTTCGCCGCATTGAGCTTGGCGGCGAATTTGTAGGCGCGCAGGAGTCGCTGCTCGTCGACATCGTGGAGCACCAAGCGGCTACCAACGAGCCCGGGAGTGTGGATGACGTCATTCACCATGGTGGGCCCGAACGACAACCCGCCTGCTCCCACCAGCGTGATCTTTGCTTGGCTCATGGCTCCCTCGCGCCCATCGGTTTCGCCCTGGCTCCCGATCAGCTCTGTGAAAAAGACTGTAGAGATTGAAGCCTCGGAGGCCAGCGAAAACCCCTCCCCGTGGCGTTCCAAGCCCCAGCCCATCCCTCTCGAGCCGGTGAACCTCGCGGGGATTGCTGGAGGCTCCGTTTCTCGAGAGGATGGGGCTCCACTTCCCCCACGATTGATCGAAACGACCCGGTATGACCGCTTCGTTGAAATTCCTCAATGAAATCAACTCCGGCATCTCCTTGCCAACGTGAGCTCGCGGTCCGATTCCGCTCGGACCCTTGCGCTCGAGCGCATTGCGAACGGAAGGGGGAGCTGCGAGCGAGCAGCGAGCATGAGACGCCGCAGGCGTCGAAGGGAATGTCGGTTCCCTCTCTGCCAACGTCGCTGAGACACCGACACCTCTCGGCGAGGAGCCATTGGCAAGAGTTGGGGATCGGCTCTTGATTCAGGCGGCGCGCTTCCTCGCGGACCCGAAGATCGCGCTGGACACCAACTCCGTCGAGCGAGCACTTCGCGGCGTCGCTGTGGGCCGTAAGAACCACTACGGGAGCCGGTCGGAGCGGGGGACCGGCGTGGCGGCGCTCTTCTTCTCGCTGATCGAATCGGCAAAGCTTTGCGGCGCCGAGCCGCGGGCCTAGCTGCGGAAAGCCACGCTGCGGGCCGTCCGGAGCCCCGGGACGGCGACACTCGCTTGCAACATCCAATCGTCACGATTCCGAGCACGCGCGCCGGCTTGACCCCGGGGCTGCCAGGATGCGAGACTCGTCGAGGACCAACGGTCGGTCGGCCCCGACGGAGGTGTGGAAAATGGGCTTGAAGGGATCCGCGCTCACGCTCTGCGTCGTTTCCATGTTGTTGGGGTACGTTCCGCGCGCAGAAGCGGAACCCACGCCCACGATCCAGAGCTTGTCGTACAGCTCCATCGAGGCCAACAGTTACGCCGCTGGCACAACCGTGGACGTGACGGTGGACTCGACGGCGGGTGCCGGCTACGCCTGCCGCTGGACATCCCCTGCCCTGGTGCAGACGACTACCAGCGCCGGCGCGCTGTCCGCCACGCTGATGAGCTGCGAACTGATAACACCGGCCCCGGCCAACTTCGGTGCATACACGCTGGAAGTGACCGCGGATGCCACGGCTAGTTGGTCAAACGCGGTCCCGTTCGTCTATGAATGCGAAGCAGGCCGGTATGGGCCAGACTGTGCCAGTTGCACGTGCCTTTTCCCGGGCGTGTGCGACGATGGCCTGAGCGGCACGGGAACCTGCACGGGTTGCCCCGTGAGGGTCCCAGCTCGCTGCTCTGCCAACTGTGAGGCGATCTGTTCCGGCGGATGCGACAGCTCAGGATGCGCGCAATCCACCTGCAACTGCTTCGCCTGTGACCTCGGGCTGACGGGCGACCAGTGCGACACGTCCTGCGACGCAAACTGCAGCGACACCGGCGGGTGTGACCAGTCGACCGCCGTGTGCAACGGCTGCGACCCGGGCCTATACGGCGACTTCTGCGAGTACACGTGCAGCGCGAACTGTGCCGGAGCGGGGACCTGCGCACAGGCGGACGGCACGTGCGATTCCGGCTGCGTTGCCGGCTACGGTGGTCCGAACTGCGCAACGCCTGCGGTCCCCGTCGGCGGTGTTGGCTTCTACGTCCTACTCGCGCTGCTGCTGGGCGCCGCGGGAGCGGGAGCATGGCACGTCGAACGGGCAAGGAGCCCTCGACGGCCCAGCTGATCGTCGCGGGGATCGGCATCCTCCTCGTGAGCCGCGCGCAGGTCCGACGCGCGTACCGACGTTCGAAGCAGCGCTGACTCACGGTCGCCCGGAAGGCGCCGTGATTCGCTACGCCGGTCGCCGAAGCGACCTGCGGAACGGGAGCTCAGCCACCGACATCCGCGCGCGCCGTGCGCTCTCGGCGCGTCAAGCGCTCGCCCTGGCGCGCCTCCTCGCGAGATGGACCAGCAGCAGCACGCCGGCGCCGAGGCCGAGGAGGAAGGACGGCTCGGGCACGACTCGGAACTGCCGCATCATCTCGTGATCCTCGTGCTCGAGGATGTGGCAGTGGTAGGCGTAGAGTCCCGTGTAGTCGTCGAAGCGCGCGATGACGCGCAGGATCTCGTTGGGGCCGACCATGGCGGTGTCCTTCCAGCCGCTCTCCTCGAGGGGCGGCGCCTGCGGACTCCCGTCCGGGACGATCTCGCCGCCCGTTCCCCGCGTGAACCCGTCGCGGTCGAGGATCTGGAAGAACACCAGGTGCATGTGCATCGGGTGCGAGACGCCCGAGTCGTTGATGAAGCGCCAGATCTCGGTGGTCCCGAGCACCGGCTCCTCCGTGATGTCGTCCCAGCCGAGGCCGTTGATCTCCCAGACCGAGCGTCCGCAGGCGTCGAGACCCGACTTCTTGAGCTCCAGGTCCCGGGTCGTGACCGCATCGCCCTCCTGGAGGCGCTCGATGGTGCGGAGCGAGCTCGGCAGGGGGTCGGTGTGGCCCGCGTCGGCGCCCACGACGAACTTCATCACCTGGGTGAGGTCGACGCTGCCGTTGGGGAACGGCGCGGGAGCGCTGTTCCCCAGCAGGATCTCGTCACCGTCGCTGTAGCCTGCGAAGTCGACGACCACGTCGTAACGCTCGCCGGGGCCGACGGTCAGCTGGCCGACGCCGTTGGCCGGGTGCTCGATCAGTCCCCCTTCGTTGCCGATCACCGTGAAGGTGAGTGTGCCCGTGGGCGGTGTCAGCGACAGGGTGTAGACCCGCGAGCCCGAGCCGTTCAGGAGGCGGAAGCGGTACTTGCCCTGCTTCACGTCCAGGAAGGGCCAGACCTTGCCGTTCACCATCACCTTGTCGCCGAAGAACATGTCCTGCCAGGTGCTCGGGTACTTGTACGATCCGTCGGGATTGAACTTCCGATCCTGCAGGATCAAGGGGATCTCGTACTCGCCCGCGGGCAGGTCGAGCGCGTCCTCCACGTCGTCGCGGATGAGGTACATGCCGGCCAGGCCCATGTAGACGTTGAGGCGGGTGATGCCCAGCGCGTGATCGTGGAACCAGATCGGAGCCGCCCGCTGGTTGTTCGGGTAGACGTAGGTCTCCGGCGGGGCGCCGGGCAGGAAGGTGGACTCGGGATAGCCGTCGACGGCCGCCGGAACGTGGCCGCCGTGCAGGTGCGTGACCGTCTTCGCATCGTCCTCGGCACCGTGGATGCAGCTGAGGTCGTCGGCGCTCTGCTGCAGGTAGTGGTTGGTGCGCAGCAGCCCGGTGCCGAGGTCGCGGAGGTCGTTGATCCAGTTGACCGTCACCGGCATGCCCGTCCGGGCCTCGATCACCGGACCCGGCGTGAAGGCTCCGGTGCCGTCGTCGTAGCCCCAGACGGTGGTGGGCGGCAGCTCGGAGTGGAGCTGCTGCTGGAACTCCTTCATGGTGATGTCGTAGGTCGCCGACGCGCCGGGTGATCCGCTCGCGGGGGTGGCCGGGCCGGGTAGCGGCAGCGCGTCCACGTAGGGGGTCAGCTGCACCGGGCACTCGACCGCGCCGCAGGTCGAGGCGTCGCCCTGGAAGACGCCCCCACCTCCTTCGCAGTCGTCCAGGGTATCCTCGCTGCAGGTGCCGTTGCTCGCGCAGCAGGCTCCGAAGGGCTCGACGCAGGGGTTCGGCGAGCAGGAGCTGCCGTCGCCCTGGTAGCTGCCGCCGGCGGTCCCGCAGGCGGCGGCCGCCTCGATGGTGCAGGACTCGAGCTGGCAGCAGGCGCCGGAGACGACGAGCGGCGTGTAGTTGACGGTCAGCTTGGGCTGGTTGGCACCGCCGCTGTCCGTGTTCTCCCGGGTGCCGAACTGCTTCGCGGTCTCGTTCTGGCCCTCGTCACCGATCACGATCCACCCGAAGTTCTGGGAGGGGTTGTCGAGCCAGGCCTGCACGTCGGCCACCATGCCCGAGGTCGAGCCCCAGGTGTAGACGCCCAGCCCTCCCACTCCGTTCGTCGCGCTGGCGGTGCCCACGTAGTCGCCGCCGGCCGTCGTCCAGAACTGCGTGTCGTAGAAGGTGTGCTGCCAGGTCGCGTCCCCCGGCTCGGGGGTCTCGCCGCGCCCCTTCTGGGAGTTGCCGGTGTCCGAGGCGCCCTCACCCCAGTCGCTCGAGAGCTCGTGGAGGCTGACGTTGGAGGGGGTGTTGGACTTGGCCTTCGTGCAGGTGAGCGAGAGGCTCACACTGTCGATGGTCGAGCCGGCGGGGATTCCACTCCCGGCGATGTCGAAGGCGATGACGGCCCGCCGGACCGCAACCTGGCCGCCCTCGTTCAGGGCATCCTTGACGCGGCCGGTGAACATGAAGTCACCGGCCCCGTTGGATCGATCCTCGAGGCCGTCCTTCTGGATCGGCTCGAAGAGGGTGTTGTCTGCCGCCGCTGGGATGACGACCGTGTCTGCCCACGCGAGGCCGGCCCAGAGCAGGAAGACCCCCGCACCCGCGACCCGGGCGCACCACCTCGAGAGCTCTCGCATCGCAGAACCTCCCTGGCAGGGTTCTGCACATTGCGTGCCGGTCACGGACCCGTCCCGAGCGCCCTGGTTTGGGAAAAACTTCCCGCTCAGCGACCGTGCGGGACAAGGGGGCACACTGCCCGCGCGGGCTGGTGCATCGCGCCCCGCCAACCGCAAGGCGGCTCGGCGGCCGCCTGACGTCCCGGGAGGCGGTACCGCACCTCGAGCACGGGCCGGATCGAGGGATCCGGCGCTTCCCGGCTCGCAAAGCTCTTCGCCGTCTGTGGGCTGCTCTCGTCCCCGATGAGGATCCAGCCGAAGTTGCGCTGCGGAGCCCACAGCCACAGGAGGACGTCCGCCTTCATCTTCCGCGTGCCCTCCCAGGCGTAGAGCCCCGAGCCGGCGACCCTCCGCACGGCGCTCATGCGCGGAACGAAGTCGCCACCCGCATGTCGCCAGCGAAGCTCGTCGTAGAGCGTGTGAATCCACGTCGCGTCGCCCGGGGACGACGTCGCTCCGCCGCCTCCCGTGGCGTACGAATCCCCCTCGCCCCAGGCGCTCAGCACACGGTGGAGACGGAGCATTCGCGGAGCCGCGTTGCTGGGTGTCATGTAGAGGGTGAGCCGCACGTCCTCGATCCGGGCCCTCGCGGGCAGGGCCGACGCGACGTCGAAGCGGACGACGGACCGACGCACGCTGTTCTCGCGCTGGTTGTTGCGACCGACGAAGAACACGGGCCCCGAGCCGTTGGCGAGCGCCCCGTCGGGGTCCTGGATGAGCGTCGCGTCGGCGACCGCCTCGATGAGGACGGTTTCCGCGCCCACCGACCCGGCCATCAGGAGAATGCCGGCCCCTACCGCGACCGTCCGACCCATCGCACGCCACTTCGACGACATCTGCAGCTCCAGCAAGGCTCCCGGCGATGCTACGCGATAAGCGTCCCGGGATCTCCTCCACGAGTGGGCGCCGGACGAAGACCCCACGAGGAAGCCCCGGGTAGGGGCGTTATGTCAAATCCCTCCGGAGTTCCCCGGTGGCGGGCTCTCTTTGCATTGCTCGTCCTCAGCTACTCCTTCGGGCTGATTGCCACGTTGGTCGCTCGGCACGCCGCGCACGGTCCCCTCGCACGCCACCAGGCGCCGATGCTCGCCCTGGCCTTCGGCGCGCGCGGCGCGAGCTGGGGCGTCGTCTACTCGATCGGGCTCACCGGTGCGCTCTTCGGGGCCTCGGGCGTCATCGTCAGCGTGCCTTGGCTATTCAGCGCGTTGACCACGTGCGGACTCGTTCTCTACGTCGTGCTGACCGCCTACGGTGTCGAGAACGCCAATCTCTTCGACATCGATCTGAAGGTGAAATGGACGCTCGAGCGCGGCGCGATCGCCGCGGTCTTCGTCGCGGTCTTCTACGTGGTGTCCGAAGGGGCCGCCAACTTCCTCTCCGATCAGCTCGGCAGCGTGACCGGCATCCTCGCGGCCGGTGCGCTCGGCTTCGCCCTGGCGCCGCTCCAGCGTGCGGTCGAGCGGTTCGCGAGCCAGGCGATGCCCTCGGTGCGCGACACGCCGGAATACCGGTCCTATCGACAGCTGCAGATCTACGGCGAAGCGGTTGCCGAGGCGATGCGTGATGGAGGGATCTCCCCCGTCGAACGGGTCGTGCTGAGCCGGCTGCGCCAACAGCTTGGACTCGACGATCAGGACGCACTGGCCTTCGGGCACGAGCTGGGCCAATCCACCGCGGAGGCCGATCAGCGATGAATCGCCCGCCAGGGCGCCGGTGCGTCATATAATCCCCGCGTGCCCGATCTGTCGCCTGAATCGCCGCCTGCTACGACCTGGTGGTCCCGCGACCTCGCCGTTGCGTGCTTCGTCTTCCTGGTCGCGCTCGTCCTTCGACGCCTGCACTTTCGCGAGATCGGCCTCCACGATCCCTTCTTCACGATTGGGAGCGTCGACGGCCGGCTCTACGACGAATGGGCGAGGCAGCTCCTCGCCGGCGAATGGCTGGGGAAGGGCGTGCTCTATCTCGGACCGCTCTATCCGATCTTCATCTCGATGGTCTACGCGGTCTTTGGAGAGGGACTGCCGATCCTGAGGGACGTGCAGGCCGTGCTCGGCGCCGGGACCTGCGTGCTCGTGTGGGGTCTGGCTCGCGAGCTCTTCGATCGAAGGGTCGCGGCGCTCTCCGGGCTGATCGCCGCCCTCTACGGCATGCTGATCTTCTACGGCGGCACCGTGATGCTGGTGAACCTGCAGGTCCCGCTCGTGGCTGGACTTCGTATGGTCGGCGTTGCGCGCGTTGCGCCGACCGGGGCTCGCGCGGTGGGCGCTCTGCGGCGGAATCCTGGGTCTCTCGGTGCTGGCGCGCGAGAGCGTCCTGTTGATCGCGCCGATCATGGTCGCGTGGATCGTCTTCGGTGCGAGAGGGCCCGACCGTGTCGGTCGACGCCTGGCGTGGAGCGCGACCTTTGCTGGCGTGATCCTGGCCCTGATCCTGCCCTTCACCCTGAAGAACTATCTGGCCGGGGACGATCTCGTCCTGCTCAACTCGACCGGCGGTGAGAATCTCTTCATGGGCAATCATCGCCATGCGGACGGCACCTGGAAGCTTCCGCCGATCGGGGCGCGCGAACGCGCCGATACGCCGCCGGCGCTGCGCCTGGCCTTCCGGGAGGCGGCGGAGCGAGCGACCGGGCGATCGCTCAAGCCCTCCGAGGTCTCGTCGTTCTGGTCCGGGCGCACGCTGGAAGAGATCCGCGCCGACCCGCTCCATTGGTTGCGACTCGAGGCGAAGAAGTTCGGGCTCTTCTGGAATGCCTACGAGGTCTGGAACAACCGGTCGATCGACGTGTCGCGACGATTCTCGTGGGTGCTCCGGCTTCCGCTCGTCTCCTTCGGGCTGCTCGCGCCTTTCTCGTTGATCGGGCTCGCGTCGACGGGGCGCCGCTGGCGGGAGCTGGCCCCGGTCCACGCCACGATCGTCGTCTATCTCGCGACCGCGATGACCTTCTTCGTCCTCTCGCGCTATCGGCTGCCGGGGGTCGTCGTGCTGATCCCCTTCGCCGCCTTCGCTGCGGTGGATCTCTTCGATCGACTCCGAGCGCGCGACTGGGTCGCGAGCGGGATCCGGATCCTCGCGCTCGGGGGGCTCGCGGTCCTGGTCCATCTTCCGCTGGCGAACGAGAATCGCATGCACATGGCGTACTACAACCTCGGAAACAAGTACCGGGAGCTCGGACGCTGGGACGAGGCGATCGACGCCTATCGGGATTCGCTGGTCGAGAGCCCGAACGCGATCTCGACCTGGAACAATCTGGCGCTGGCCTACGAGCTCGGTGGGCGCGTCGAGGAGGGGATCGCCGCGTGGCGCCGGGTCGGGGCGCTTGCCGCGCGGAGCGGGGATTTCAGGCGGATCGAGCGAGCCACGCGCCATCTGCAATCCCTCGGCGCCGATCCGGATTCCGCAGCCGACCGCGAGGATTCGGAGGGGCTCGCGCCGGGCGCTTCCTCCCCGAACTGAATCCGACGGGGTAAGCCAGGACCGCGTCCCAGACGTCTTCCAGCGGGAGACGGCCGCCCCCGGCTCACGGGCAGGCCGGGGTTCCGTTGCAGGAGTTCGCGCCCATGTCGAGTCCGCCGGTGCTCACGGGAGCATAGGACGAACAAGCTGGGTTCTGGCGTGACGCCCGGGTAGGGGCGTCATGTCAAACCCATCCGGGGTTCCCCGGTGGCCGGCCTGGTGGGGTGGGGCGCTCAGATCACCGGCAGGTCGTACCGCAGGATGACCCGCACCTGGGTACCGTCCTGGTCAGCGGATTGGTCGTGGAGCCATGAGCCGCGCACCCGCAGCCACAAGCTCTTCATCCAGCCTTCCTTCGTCACGCGGTAGTCGATCGTCAGGTCCGCCTCTTGCCTGTCGCTGCGACCGCCATCGACCTTGCCGTCGAAGCCGGCCACGAAGTTCGCGATGGTGGAGAGACCGTCGATGCCGACCCCCGCGAAGTCGTAGGAGAGGCTGGCCAGGAGCGCCTTCTCCCTGGGCCGGTCGAAGGTTTCCTGCATGAGATCGACGTAGCTCGGGCTCGATCCGAAGAAGCCCGTGGTGGCGTTCGGGCCGGCAAAGGCCACGCCCACGCGGAAGACCGCTCCCGCGTGACTCACGGCAGGACGGATCGCGAGGTTCCAGGTGTCCTTCGTCGCGTCACCCAGGAGATCCTCGCCGACATCGAATTGGTACGTGAACTGCCCGTCGATCCGCCCATCCCATCCGTCCGCCAGCTCGCGCCTGACGCCCAGCTCGGCATAGGCTTTTCCGCCGAGGTCGGGAACGGCGCCGGCATATGCCCCGCCGTGGAAGCTCTCGTTCGGTTGCCAGGTCAAGCCGCCCCAGGCGAGGCCACGCTCTTCGTTCAGCCCCGTGGCTTCCGGAAAGGAGACGAAATCCTTGGAGGTCTGCTCCTTGATGTTCCACGCGTAGCCCGTGGTGAACCCGAGCTCTCCCCCGGGCTTCTGCAGGGTGATGGCCTCGAAGGTGTTCGGGGTCATGCGGCTGTCGTCCTGATTCACGAAGGGCAGGTCCAGGTAGAGGCGGCCTCCGGTGAGCTCGATTCCCTTGTAGCGGAGCTTGCCGTTCGCGATGCCGAGGACGCTGTAGCCGTCCTGCACCGGCTGGAGCAGCGCCGTACCGCCCTTGCTCTCCGGAGCGACGATCGGCTGCGAAGTGAAGCCCTCGACCTCGGCCTGGAAGAAATCCGCGAGCCAGCCCGAGCGGTAGTAGATCGATCCGCCCATGGCCCAGGCCTCGCTGAGCACGCCGTTCGTTCGGTCCTCGCGCAGGTAGTAGGTGCGGAAGCGCGCTTCGAGCTGGGTGTCGGCGAAGAAGGGCGGTAGCTCTTGCAGCGGCTCGTGGAGCCACGGGACGAGCGCCCGTCTCTTTTCCGGCGGCAGGGTGATGATCCGCTGGATCGCGGTCCGGATCTCGGCGACGGAGCTCGGAGGCGGCGCCTCCTGCAGCTCCCGCTCGGCGGCGGGGGCGGCAGACGCGAAGACCACCGAGGCTGGAAGGACGCACCACAGCCGACGCGCGTACCAGCCCATTCGTTCCAAAGGAGACACGCTCAGCTCTACTCACCCGAATGCGAGGCCGAACCCGAGGTCGTGTCGGGTTCGGCGGATTGCGACGCATCGCTGCGAAGGTCCGCCGCCGCGGTCGGGCTCACGCTGACCAGATGCAGATCGCGCTGCGGGAAGGGCACGCCGATGCCCGCCTCGTCGAGCGCCTGCTGGACGGCGACGGCGATGTCGCTCCGGGTCGAATAGCCGTCGTCGAAGTTCTCGACCCAGACGCGGAGCTTGAAGTCGAGAGAGCTGTCGCCGAAGTCGGTGAAGTAGGCGCGAGGCTCCGGATTGGCGATGACCTTGGGATTCGCCTTCGCGACTGCGACGAGCAGATCGATCACGCGCCGAGCGGGGGTGCCGTACTCGACGCCCACGTCGATCTCCATGCGCCGAAGCCTGTCCCCGTAGGTCCAGTTCGTGACCTGGTCGGAGATGAGCATCGAGTTCGGCACGATGACGTCGGCTCCGTCGAATCTGCGGATCACACTCGCGCGGATCCCGATGCGTTTCATCGAGCCCCAGACGTCGGGTAGCTGCACGGTGTCGCCCACCTGGATCGGGCGCTCGAAGAGCAGGATCAAGCCCGATGCGAAGTTGCTCACTACGTTCTGGAGGCCGAAGCCGACGCCGACCCCGAGGCCACCGATGATGACGGTGAGCTTCGTGAGCTCGAAGCCCGCCGCCGAGAGGCCTACGAGAAAGCCGAAGAAGACCAACGTGTACCGCACGAGGCCCGAGATGGCGTACGGCACGCCGCGGCCGGTTCGAATGCGCGTGAATACGTCCTCACGGAGGACGAAGTCCACGAGGTGCGCGAGCAGGTACGAGAGCCAGACGGTGAGTGCGAATGACATCACGTCGCGCACCGAGACGGAGAGCGCACCGACGGAGACGGCGGCGCCGAGCACCCGGTCGACGCCAGCGATGATGGGACCGAGCAGGTCGAGCTGCCCGAGCACGACCGTGGCCCACAGGACGGCAACGCCCACGCCCAGCACCTGGTCGATGCGGTGACGGACCAGCAGTCGATTCTGGGAGATCGAGCGCAGCAGCCTGAGCGGCCATAGAAGCAGCGCGAAGGCCGCCAGGCTGCCGACCATCTTGAAGAGCACGAAGGCGGTGAAGCCCACGAAGCTGCTCCGCAGTGCGCCTCTTCCGAGCATGCCGGAGAGATCGCCCCAACCCGCCAGGTCGGCCGCGATGGCGAGCGCGAGCAGGACGACCGCCACGCGCATGGCGACGCCGAGGACTCGCATGAACGGAGCCCGCAACAGCTCCGTTGGGATGGCGGCGAGCCGGTGCGGACGCAGGAGCCAGAAAAGGAAGGCGAGCGCGGCGGCCATTTCCATCAGGAATGCGACGCGATCGAGTGTTGGCGCCGTGTCCAGCAGGACGCGGCTTCGATCGACGACGAAGAGGACGACGAAGCCCCAGGCCAGGGGCGCCATCGCGGGAGCCAGGAAGCGCCGGCCGATCCGCACGACGGCCACGATGATCAGCACGGCCGCGAAGACGCCGGCGTACCGCGGTGCCAGCGGATGGAGCGGGCTGCTGAGTAGGAGCGCCATCACCAGGGCAATCGCCCACGGACGTTCGAAGACCTTCTCGGCATCTCCCAGGTCGTAGTCGTCCTGGGTCCTCGCTCGGGCACGCGCGCGGAGCGAACGCATGACGAGACCGAGCACGATGAAGAGCGCGAGCTGAAACCCGAGCATGCGCGCCTGCTCGCGCGCGTATTGCCCGCCCTCCTGCAGTCGTCGCGAGAAGGACTCCGTCCCGACCGCGCCCCACTCCTGGCGGAGCGAAGCGCGCACCTGTGGACTCCACAGCGGCGGCCGATCGACCCGGAAGATGCCCGTGAGCCTCGCTTTGGTTTCGCTCTGCACCTCTGCGAGGCTGGCCGAGAGCGCAGCGCGCGGATCGACCAGCCGGTCGAGCACGGCCAGGATCTGGTTGCGGCGCGCCAGGACCGCCGAGTGCGTCCGGTCGATTTCATGACGCACGGCCGAGATGAGATTCAGCGTCGTCGGGGATGCGTCCTCTCGCTGGGCGACCTCGCCGGTCGCCTCCCAGTCCCCCGCGAACGCGTCGAGCCGCGCGAGCGCCGGGCGGAGCGCAGCCAGCTGGCGATCGAGCTCGTCGTCCCAAGGCCGCAGGCGCTCCTGCATCGCGCTCAGCGCGGCCTCGCTCTCGTTCAGGGTGCGGATGCCGGGCTGAGCGGCGAGCGTCTTCCGGGTCGTCGCCAGGAGCGATTCGACCTCCGGGAGCGTGCGGTCGACCTCGGCGCCGATGCGCTCGAGCAGCTGGCTGGGAGCGTCCTTGGGGACGATGGCATCGAGCTCGGCGCGCGTGGCCTCCGCGCGATCGGGTACGTCTTCCAGAGGGACTGGCTGTGCCGTCTTTGGCCCGGCCTCGACAGGCGCCTCGACCCCGGACGTCCCGGGCGAGGGCGTCTCCGCCAGAGCGACCGGCCCGGAAATCCAGACGAACGCAATCGCGACGGCGAGCAGAGCGATCAGACGAGCAGGGCGAGTAGTTAGGCGCAGCGCGCGCGGAAAAGACATGGCGGACGATTCTAGCGGCTCCGACTCGTCTGAACCGCCTTGGTCCGCACGTGGTCACCGGCTCGGGCGGCAACCACCCCGGCCGCCGAACCCTGCCGAGCTGCCGGCTGGGGAGCTGGCGACCTTTGCCCAGGTTGTCGCACGAGGTCATGTAGCGCTGCTCGAGCGGAGCCGCGAGCACCAACTCTCAACTCGAGAACGCCCAGCCAGAGCGGGAGCAGAGGCCCGGATCGAAGCATCTGCGGCGATGGGGAAAGTGCGTCTTGCGCTCCGACCCTATGGAAGGACGAACAACCTGGGTTCTGGCGTGACGCCCGGGTCGGGGCGTTATGTCAAACCCCTCCGGGGTTCCCCGGTGGCGGGAAACGGATGGCCGTCGTACTTCCTGA
Source organism: uncultured delta proteobacterium (assembly GCA_963822965.1). Lineage (GTDB taxonomy): Bacteria > Myxococcota_A > UBA9160 > UBA9160 > UBA4427 > JAJDAN01. The sequence goes on along the minus strand of CAWGJT010000006.1, from coordinate 864,731 downwards.
GAAATTCGCCCAAAGACACGGGGCCCGGGATGGGGTCTGATCCCGTCGCACCCTGCTTGACATAGCGTCGAGTTATCGGTCCTGGAACGGAAAGTGGGGCCTGAAACTCCTATCCGCGGATGGCCGTTGCTCGAGAGCAGTCGTGCGGCGGGTCAGGGGCAGCCGACGGATCCGTTGCAGGCGTTGGCGCCCAGGTCGAGACCGCCGTTCACCGAGCCCGTGAAGTTGTTCGAGATCGAGTTCTCGCGGTAGGCGACGCCGGCGGCGAGATCGAGGCCGTAGCCAGTGTTGGCGTACGCGGTGTTGCCCTGCACCAACGAGCCGACGGCGACCTGGATCCCGTCGCCGGTGTTGTTGGACGCCGTATTGCCGGATACGGTCGACCCCTCGCTGGCGTCGATGCCGATTCCGTGGTTCAGAGTCGTCGAGTTGCCCGAGATCGTCGCTCCGGTGGCGGCGTGGATGCCGTCGCCAGTGTTGTCGTGCACCGAGTTGCCCGAGATCGCCGATCCATTGCCCGCGTCGATCCCGTGTCCCCCGTTCCGGTAGACCGTGTTGCCCGCGACGGTCGCACCGGTGGAGCCCTGGATTCCGATGCCGCCGTTCCCATACGCGACGTTCTCCGAGATGCTCGAGGCGACCCCCGCGACGATTCCCTTGCCTCCGTTCTCACGCACCGTGCTGTGCCAGACGATCGATTCGCTGCCGACGAAGATGCCGTCGCCGCGATTCCAGCGAGCCCCGAGCTCCGTCACCAGCGCCTGGGTCGAGAGAACCACCCCGTAGTTGCCCATTCCCGCGATGATGCCGTTGCGCACCGACACGTCGTGAACCCCCCCGATCCCAGCCGAAACTCCGCTGCCGGTTCCGGAGGCTGGCGTGCAGTCGGTCACGGCCCCCTCGCAGCCGGAGCGCACGATCTGGAAGCCGTTCAGATCGATGCGCACGCCGGAGGTGTTGGCGCGGATGCCGGTGGTGTTCTCATCCGGGACGACGAGGTCGCCGGTCAGGCGGTAGCTGGCGGGCGCCGTGAGGGTCACCGGGAAGCCCGCGGCATCGCCCGGGAAGCAGCCCATGTCGACCGCGCAGGCCTGGTTGATCTCCAGCACACCGTCGCTGGCCCGGGCCGGGCCCGTTGCGACCGCAAGCACGAGAGCCACGAGCGCCGCAGGGAGCACCGCACGGAGAGAGGCTGCATTCGGACAAGCTCGCGACAGGGGGGGCTCCTTCGACGATCGATCTCGACTACCACGATACCTCGGCTGCCACCATACCACGGCCGCGACCGCCGTCGCTCACCACCACGGTGCCGGGCTCGGCGAAGCCCTCGAGCCGCGCCGCGATGTTGGGCGTGTCGCCCAGCGCCAGCACCTCCTTCTTCTCCCTACCGTCCCCGCCAGCTGTTCCGGGGCGGCGTAGAGCGGCGTCCCCAGGAACTGGTGGGCCTGGGTGAGGGTCTGCCACTCCTTGCGGCGTCGGTTCTCCACCAGACCGCCGACGCCGAAGTCGAGCACCAGGGCGTTGCGGCGGGCGCCGGTGCCGGAGAGCATCACGTTGCCGGGCTTGAGGTCGCGGTGCACGATGCCCTTGGCGTGGGCGGAGGCCAGGGCGTCGAGCACCTGGGTCATGAGGCGCAGCGTCTCGCGCACCCCGAGCCGGCCCTCGCGCTCCAGCGCCTGCTCCAGCGTCTCGCAGGGCACGTGGGCGAAGACGGCGTAGAGCTGCCCCTCGGCGGTCTCGCCCGAATCGATCAGCTGTACGACGTTCGTGTGCGAGAGCGACGCACAGATCCGGGTCTCGCGGCGGAAGCGCTCGGCCTCGTTGCCACTGGTCGAATCGCTGCCCTCGCGCACGTCGAGCAGCTTGATCGCTACCGACTGTCCGGTGGAGAGCTGGCGCGCGCGGTAGACGCGGCTGAAGCTCCCCGATCCCAGCAGCGCCTCGATCTCGTAGCGATCCTCGAAGCCCGATCCGCCCGCGAGCATGTGCGCGACAGGCTCCATGATGGCCCTCGCTGCGGATCTCATGGTGCAACCTGCCGCGAACGACGTCGGGGTGGGCTGCTTCTCGTCGGTTCGGGCGCTGCCTACAGCGGAGCGCCGTCCATGGCCGTCTACTCTGGCTCGAAGGCCTCCACCTGCTCTTCGGCGAGTCGCTCTGGGCCGAGCTGCATTCGCTCGGCGTCGATGTGTTGACGCTCGCCCTCTCGATCACGGACACACCGGCATTGCGCCGGGTCCTGGCCGATACGGGCCGTTCCCGTGCCGTCCCGGATGGCTTCCGCCGCACACGTAGCGGAGGTCGGTCTGGCGCGGCTGCCGTTCGGCCCGGTCTACGACTGCTTCGGGCCGCTCCGCAGGTTTCGCGCGGGCTGGCGCCGCACGCGGGTTCGATCGGTTGCGCGCATGAGCCGGAAGGTCTTGGGCGGCGATTGATGGGGAGCTTGGACAGCGTCCTGGGCCGGCCCGAAGTCGCGTTCGAGCTCGGGAAGAATGAGCGGCAAGACGCCCACGAGGGTTGCGAGCACTCGGGGTCGGGCAGCGATCAGCGTCGCAGCTGGTTCACCAGTGTCTCGAGCCAGCGCCGCACATGGGTGAAGACCAGGAACTCGGTGTGGGCGCGGCGCTGGGCGCTACGGCCGTAGCGCACGCGCTCGGAGAGATCGTCGAGTACTACGTCGAGCAAATCCGCGATCTCCGTCGGGTCCTCGGCGTCCGGGATGAGGCGGCCGTCTACGCTGTCGCGGATCTGCTGGCGGATGCCGCAGGCGCGACTCCCCAGTACGGCGCACTGCTTCCACATCGCCTCGGTCACGGTGAGGCCGAAGCCCTCGCGCAACGAGTTCTGCACCACGATGCTCGAGGAACGCTGCAATGCGTTCACCATCAGGGCGTTCTGCTCCCTCGACCCCATCGGCAGCGACACGACCGCGACGTCCTCCTGAATCCAGTGCGGCAAGCGCCGGTAGGTCTCGATGAGGTCGCGCAGCACGTCCTGCGCCTCGGGATCGTCGGCCACGGCCGCCGGCTCGGGCCCCGCCAGGACCAGACGTGCGAGGCCCAATCGGCGCCGGTGCCGCTCACTGACCGCGCGATCGGAAATGCTCTGCTTCAGGGACGCGAAGGCCTCCAGGAGTGGTTCGAAGCCCTTGAGGCGATCCCAGCGTGAGATCTGCGTGACCAGCGGGCGAAACGGGATGCCGATGTCGGTCTCCTCGTCCAATGCTGCGAAGCTGCCGTCGGCACGGAGGCGCGTTGCCTGCTCCGCGAACGCCTCCGGGACGACCGGATGTCGCGAACGGACCAGTCCCGAGTTCTTCAAGATGCCCGCCAGCTTGTGCGGAGAGAGCTCCCGGTTCTTGTAGCTGAGTGGGTCGATGGCGGGCGTGATGATGCCCGCCTTGTTGGCCAGGAAGGATGGGATGTACTCGGGGCACGAGAAGATGGCCCAGTCGCAGACCTCCGCGTAGGGCCGCAGGAAGCTCCAGGCGGCGCGGGTCTCGGGTCGATCCTCGTCCAGCCCGATGTGACAGCGAAAGAAGAACGGCACGCCGAGTTCCTGCTTGAGCAGGGCGCCCATGCCCAGCGGCTGTGGGTCGTGGATGACCAGGATGTCGTCGGGTCCGATCCGCTGCTTCATGTCGGCCGCGTTCTCGGAGCTCACGGCCGCGTAGAGCTGCCGGTCCTCGTCCCGCAGACCCGGGTCGCCCGCACCGTGGATCAGGTTGTGGAGCCGCTTGGTGAGATCGAAGAACTCCGACTGTTCGGTGGCCATCACGACCCATTCCGTCTCGAGCCCCAGCTCGTTCAGCAGGGCGACGAGCTTCGGCATCATCTCCGCCACACCACCGCCCTGGGCCGTCGAGTTCACCATCCAGACCTTGCGATCGCGCAGCTGCTCGACGAGCGAGGCGGCCTCGGTGCGCAGCGCGCGGACGGCCTCGGTCAGGTGAATCACATCCGCATAGGCGTCCAGTCCAGCCGGCTCCCGGATCTCGACAGTTTCGATCACGTTTCCTCCATGGCGTCGGCCTGTGTTCCGGGTACTGATCGACCGAATCCCTTCAGGGGTTGAACCGAAAGAGGCCGGCCGGCACGCATGTCCGCCAGCCGACCCGTCTCAGCTCTCGCCCGACGACTGGGAGCCGCTCGACGCCGGCCTCCTCGCGGTACGGACTGCCCAGATCCGCGTGGAAGCCGGCTTCGAGGAGCCGGGCGAGCCCGAAACGTGGCGAGCTCTACCGCTCGCTTGGCGTGGTCTGCATGGACGAGGCGAGCTCCAGCTCGAGCTGCGCCGGCCCGGAGAGGATTCGCCGTACGAGCTCCGCCTGCCGGTGGCTGTCCGTCTTGGCGAAGATCTGCTTGCGCTGGTTGCGCGCCGTCCCGATCGTCACGCCCAGCGCGTCGGCCGGGCGTAGTGAGGAGCCAGGACGCACATCAGATCGGCGTCTCCATCAGAGCGGCAGGGGCATGGTGGACATGTCCCGTTGCTTCACCCAATCCTCCCCCGAATTCCATCGGTAGACAGTAGACGCCTCGACGTGTCGTGGACACGACCGCACTCGTCGTGTCGTCTTTGACGAGCGGGTGAGAGTGGCCGCGCCGGGCGGGCGGCGGGTTCGCAGGCGCCGATCTTGCGGATTGACCAGCCGTAGGTGATCACGCCGGCGGCTGGATGGACCTTCTGTGAGCGTCGATTCGATCGCTCCTCGGCAGCACCGCTGGTGGCTCTGTGCCGAATCAGCGCAGCTTGAACACCTCTTCGAAGCCCTGCTTCGCGCACTCGAGCAGTAGGTCGGGATCGGGCACCGCGGCCGCATCGCTGGTGATGCAGATGCTGGCGGTGTCACGATAGCTGAAGAGCGTGAAGTTCACCGCCGAGCCCGAGCAGGGACCGAAGGCACGGAACGACTCGACCCGTGCGCCGGCGGTATAGAGCTGCGTCGGCAGCCCCGGCACCGAGCTCGCGACGAAGTCGTTGCTCAGCGCGCTCGCGCCGTAGAGCCGCAGCGCGAGCCCGATCGGCACGCGGTTCAGCACTGCGGCGAATGCCTCGCTGTAGCCCTGGGAGGGCTCGTCGCGTTGCTCGGCGATCAGCCGGTGGTAGAGCGGCATGCGGCGCGCGGGATCGGGCTCGGCGATCGGCAGCGGGAGCCGTGCCACCGCCATCTCGACGCCCGCGACCTCGCGCCCTCCGCTCGCCGACCGGCGGTTGACGGGGACCGCCGCGCTCAGGGCCTCCACCGGGGCGTTCGCCCGCTCGTGGTAGATGCGCAGCGCCCCGGTGACGCCGGCGAGGAAGGCATCGCCCAGCTTGCAGTCGACGGCGTGGGCCGCGTCCTTCAGACCGTAGAGCGGGACGTCGAAGCAGCGGAAGCGCATGTTCGTGGAGCGGCCCTGCATGATCGGGCTCAGCGGACCGGGCGGGGTCGACATCATGCGGCCGAGCGAAGCCGCGTCCTCACGGGCCTGCTGCATCGACCGCAGGGGTTGGCGGGCGGCGGCGAGCAGGCGTCCGGCGCCGCGCCAGAGCTGCCCGGGGCCCGCCGCGAGACGCCGCTGCAGTGCCTCGCTGGAGAGGCTCAGCAGGTCGGACGGCTCCGGCTCTTCGGCCGCCTCCTCGGGCACCGGCTCCGGCGGCGGCGCGTCGCGCTCGTGATCGAAGAAGTTGCTCATCAGGACCACGCCACCGACTCCGTCCGTCACGGCGTGGTGGAGCTTCAGCACGACGGCTGCTTGGCCGCCGGCCATCCCCTCGACGACGTAGAACTCCCAGGGTGGTCGGTAGGGGTCGAGCGCCGCCATCGAGACCGTGCCCGCGAAGTCGACGAGCGCCCGGAGTGAGCCATCGTCAGGAGCTTTGATCCAGCGCAGGTGGTAGTCCATGTCGAAGTGGTCGGCGCGGACCCACACCGGAGTCGAGATCAGCTCCGGCAGCGCAACGATCCGCTGGCGCATGCGCGGCAGGTCGTGTCCGGCTCGCTCGAGCTTGGCGACCAGGGCGTCGCGGCTCGGTGGGCGGTCGAGCACGACGATCGCCAGCAGTGTCGATCGGAAGATCGGATCCCGCTCCATGCGCCAGAGCAGCGTGTCCTGCTCGCCCAGCGCCCGCGGAAACTCCATCACCGGGCCGACCATGGCGCTCCCCCCTGTCGGATTGCGCCCAAAGAGAGTACATCGTAAGCGGCTGCTCGTCGCAGCCGGGGCCGCGCCGGCCCGGCTGCCCACCCGGAGGGAGGAGGCGATCATGGGGCGACTCGACGGCAAGGTGGCTCTGATCACTGGGAGCGCCCGCGGCCAGGGCGAGGCGGCGGCCCGGCTCTTCGCGGCGGAGGGGGCGAAGCTGGCTCTCGGCGACGTGCTGCACGAAGAGGGCAGGGCCGTTGCCGAGTCTCTGGGTGAGCGCGCGATCTACGTCGACCACGACGTTCGGCGCGAGGAGAGCTGGAAACGCTTCGTGGCCCAGGCCGTCGACGCCTTCGGCCGAGTCGACGTGCTCTTCAACAACGCCGGCATCATCCACGCCGCGCCGATCGCCGAAATTCGGCTCGAGGACTACATGCGGGTGATCGAGGTCAACCAGGTGGGCTGCCTGCTCGGAATGAAGGCGGTCGTGCCGGCGATGACGCAGGCCGGTGGCGGCTCCATCGTCAACATGTCCTCGGTCGCCGGCATCGACGGGGTCGCCGGCATGGCGGCCTACGTGGCGAGCAAGTTCGCCGTGCGCGGCATGACGAAGACGGCCGCGCTCGAGCTGGGTCGGCTGGGCATCCGTGTCAACTCGATCCATCCGGGCGGGATCGACACCCCGATGGCGCACTATGGCGAAGAGAATCTGGAAGGGGCTGGCGACTCGTACTACGCCCGCCTGCCGATTCCGCGGATCGGCCAGCCCATCGAAGCCGTTCGGGTCGCGCTCTTCCTGGCCTCCGACGAGGCTTCCTACTGCACGGGCGCCGAGTTCGTCGTCGATGGCGGCCAGCTCGCGGGCATGCCTTTCGGCTGAGTGCGCGGAGCCAGGGCACGGGGCGCCTCCGAGGCCCGCGGCCAGCTCCTGCGTTCACACCGGATCCTTGGCGGTCTTGCTCGCGCTGTGCCCGGCCGCGCGGGCCGGTAGGCTCTGGGCGTGAAGCGACTCGCATTCGTCACGGGGCCAGACCCGCGCTACGCGAACCCGGGCATGGTGACCGTCGACCTGGCGGCCGACGCGTTCTGCCGGCGGCTCGGAGACGCTGTCGAAGCGAGCTGGTACACGCTCCACCGGACGGACGAGAAACGGCGCCGCCGGCAGCTCCGTGGCACGACGCTGCCGTTCTCCTACCGGGAGATCCCGGACGTGCTGGACGAGGTCTTCGACCACGACGCCGTCCTGTACTGGGGCGACTTCCTGCAAGCGCGGCACTACCTCACCGGAGACACGTACCACCGGCTGCGGCGCCGGCGGCGCGACCTGGACGATCACGGATTGCAGGACGTCCTGCACCGCTGACTGCTGATGCGCGGAGCCCCGGACGAAGTCCTGCGGAAGACCATCCTGTTTCGGCGGCACGATCCTGTTCAACCGGGAGAGCGACTACGGCGATCCCGCGTACCGTCCCGACTTCCTGCGGTTGGCTACGAGCTGCCGGGCGGCCTGGATGCGGGAGGCAATCTCGGCTGGCAAGGTCGCGCACCTGCGAAGGGACGGCGAGATTCTGGGCGTGGATGCCGCACTGCTGCTCTCCCCCGGCGACCTGGAGTTCCTTCCGACGACCCGGTGGTCGCAGGAGATCCCCAAGGACGGAAGCGCCGTCGGCGCGCCGCAGCCGGGGCACGACCGTGGGACGCTGAGCGACCTGAAGAAGCACGTGTTGAGACCAAGGACTACAGGGGTTGGATCTTCGCGAACGCGAAGCAGGCGAACTGGACGCAAGTCCTGTTCAAGCGCAAGTTCAGGTTCCAGAACCCGATATTCCAGAACTCCCGGCACGTGCGGGCGGTGCAACGCCTCCTCGACTTCTTGCAGCCCGGCGCCATCCGGTCGCTTGTCGTCTTCACCGGTGAAGCGGAGTTCAAGACTGCGGTTCCTCAGGGGGTGTTCAACCTCTCGGGGTTGATTGAATACCTGCACGGACAGACGGTCGAAGTCATGTCCCTCAACCGCATGCAGTTCTGCGTGGGGCGGCTCGAGACTGCGCGTCTCGCCATCAGTGGCGAGACGGACGTTCAACGCGTCCAGAGCCTCGAGCGGAGGCACCGCAGTGCGCACCGACCCATCGGGCGAAGCACACGCAGAGCACCACCGCGAGCTAGGAGCCTGACCCAAGACTCCCGTGGAAAGCTCTGGCGTCGAGGCGCGCCACTGGCAAGGCGCGTGAGGAGGCCGTAGCGCGGCCTACGGCGACGCAGCGCAACGCAGCCAGTGGCGATGCATCGGCGTCAGGGCGGCGCGAGGTGTCTTGGGTCAGGCTCCTAGCTGCCGCCCGACAAGCAACCGTGGTTCCTCGCGTCTGGTAGCCTTCGGCTTCAACCTTCGGTGCTCGATCTGTCTTCGGTGGCGCTGGTCCACGCAGCTGAGCGCCCAATCCGTTCGTTGGGAGCTGGGAGAGACGTGATGGAGATTCGGGAAGCAAACGACCTCCTGAAGCCCGGATACCTCGACCTCGAATCGGGCTACACGCGCCTCTCCGACGGCCAGCTCCACGTGGCCGCCTGGACGACCATGCCTCGGTGCAAGGGCGCGATGGTCGAGTGGTGGTTCGGGTACCTCGAGACGACCGAGCAGTACAAGTGGTGGCACCCCGAGGACCACGTCTGGTGCGAATGGGTCGGCGAGCGCGGCACCGGACGCTTCGATCGGTGGCACCCACCGCGTCCACGAGTACATCGGCGGGGAGCTTCAGAAGCTGAAGATCCACTTCCGCGACCCGGCTGACTACCTCGATACCTCTCGGTTCGCAGAGGCGGGCGTCACGGCGGCCGTCTGCGCGCGGGTCGGACAGCTGGAAGCGCCGATCTGGGCTGGTCATCTGATCCACCTCTGCCGCGATACGGCCTACGGCTGCGAGATGCGCAGTCGCTTCTGGCTGGGCGACTTCGATCCTCCGGAAGTCGCTCCCGATCGTCGAGTCCCGCATGCAGCTCTTCCCCGATCGCGTCGGCGAAGGGCTGCTCAAGCACTGCCATGAAGAGATGACCTACCTCTCCGGGTTCCTCCCCGAGCTGTATGCGAAGCACGCGTAGGCTACCGCCCAGCAGGGCGATGCGGCGTACAGCCAACCGCGCATCGTATTGGAGCCTGCCGATCGCGGGCTTTGTGCTTTGCATTGCCCCTCTGTCTGGATGCGAGGTAGATGACCAGGCGAACGGAACCTCGAAAGTGGGCGAGCCATCGACATTCGTGCTGCCGGAGAACTTCGGTTGCGCGCGCGGAATGCCCGGCTGGAGGCGTGCGACTGCCGTCACCCCGGATGTCGTTCCCCCCTGCATGACCGGAAGCTCTGGGAGCTGCGACGAGCCGCAGTACGCATACGTTGCCGGAACCGGTTGGTGCCGTCCTCGATGAAGGTGTGCAGCTCGGCTGATTCGACTTCTCGTACTCGTTCGGCCCTTCGCATCGGCCTGGCCTGCCTGCTCCTCGCGTCGAGCCTCGCCGGCTGTACCCGTGACGCGGAGATCGGTTCTCGAACCGGCTCCCCGGCCGACGACCTTCCCCCGTGGATCACTCCCTTGCTCGCCTCCGGCCTCCGCCCGGACTGGTCGCCTGACGGAACCCACCTCGCCTACCTCGACGCCCTCGTCGGCAACGTCTTCGAGCTGGACCTGGCGACCGGCGAGAGCCGGAGCCTCACCGCGCATTTCGCGAACAACGGCTTCACCCGGGCCCGCTACCTCGCCAACGGCGACCTGCTCCTCTGCGGGCCGGGTGGCGCATCGGCGGCGCAAGGCGACGCCGGCGATCGCTGGAAGACCGAGCTGTCGTACCTGGCGCACGACGCGAACACACCCGCGCAGCGACTCGGCGAGCCCTGCTTCGAGGGGCCCGCGGTCTCGCGGCGTGACATGAAGATCGCCTGGACGCGATCCGACTACCCGGATTCGGTCGTCTTCGGGCGGTCGGAGATCTGGACCGGGCGCATCGAGATCGACGGTGGGGTGCCCCGGCTCGTCGACAAGCGCTTGCGCGTGTCGCGTCGGGACTTCTGGTATCTCGCCTTCCTCGAGACCCAGGACTTCCGTCCGCCCGACGACCGGGAGCTCCTGTTCACCGCCTATGCGTACAAGGGCGGCGAGGTGATGGGCGTGGACCTGGGCAGCGGTGCGCTCGTCGACTACTCGAACGACTGGGGGTACGACGAGGCCGAGGGCGTCTTTCCCGACGGCCGGAGCATCGCCGTCGAGCGCGAGCTGGCCACGTACACCGCCGTGCCGGTGGGCGACATCGACATCTGGCAGCTGGCGCTCGACGGCAGCGGCAGCTGGCGGCGACTCACCCACTTCAGCGAGTACGCGGGCTATGGGGCCAACAACCCGGTCATCAGCCCCGACGGGCGCAAGATGGCCTTCGGCCTGCGCATCAAGGGGGGCGAGCACGGCAACGCAGAGGGCATCTTCCTCTACGATTTCGAAGCCGCGCCCCGGTAGCTCCACTGCCGGGTTCGGTAGGCACGAACAGCGCGTGTCCATTGGGGCGAGGAGGGGGTCGACATGCGGACGACTCTTGCCGGGCTCGGGCATCGTCTCGTAGCGAGAAGGTCGTATCTTCCGGGGCATCCGCCGAGCAAGCACTCCGGAGGAATGAGCTGCGATGTTCAGGCACCTCCAGCGGTCGGTGATCGCGGTGGCCTTGTGCCTCCTCTCGAGTCTCCTGCTGAGCTGCCAATCGGCCGACCAACCCGACGCGTACGCGCCTGGGTTGGGGGAGATCATGTCGCTGACCCCGTACTCGCTCCTCGTCACGCTCGGGGTGCTCGGGCTGACCCTGCTGACGCCGATCCACGAGCTTCCGAGCGGCACGCAGGATGTCGTCATCGCGACCCTCTTCGCGGTGTTCGAGCTGCTGCTGCTCGGCCTGGTCGTCGCGGGTGCGCTGCCGGCCACGAACCCCAAGGTCGTCGAGCCCGTCTCAGAGACGATGCTCGCCCTGGCCTTCACCGTCGTCTCCGCGGGGTCGTGGCTGCTCATGCCCGACGAGGAGGGCGCGCGAATCCTCGAGGCGGTTCTCAACTGGGCGCTGTTGCTCGCGGTGCTCGTCTACTTCGTGGAGAAGTCGGTGCTCAGCCGCCGCCTGCGCCTGAAGGTTCTGCTCGTGGGCATCCTGCCCACCGCGCAGCTCCTGTTCGCGGCGGCCTGAACCCCTACACTGCGCGGCATGCGCATCTGGGGCCGCGCCGCGGCTCTCGCCCTCGTTTCCATCGCCCTCTGGACCGGCATCGTGCTCGGCGTGGCGCTCCGGGGCTGGGGGCGCGAGGCGATCGCGCCTTCGGGGGATGCGGCGGCCTTCCTCGAGGCGGCGTCCCATCGGCTGGACGACGCGCACGCCGGCAACGCGGTGCTGCTGCTGCTGGAGGGCGGCCAGGTGGTGGGCGAGCACGACGTCTCGGTCGGCGAGCCCGTCGGGCCCGACACGGTCTTCCAGGTGGCTTCGCTCAGCAAGTGGATCACGGCCTTCGGCGTGATGACGCTCGTCGAGGACGGGCGGCTCGCGCTCGACGCACCCGTCGATGGCTACCTCACCCGCTGGCACCTGCCGCCGAGCAGTTTCGACAACGAGGGCGTGACGCTGCGTCGGCTCCTCAGCCATACGGCAGGCCTGACGGACGGGCTCGGCTACCAGGGCTTCGAGCCGGGAGAGACGCCGCAGACCCTCGAGGAGTCGCTCACCCACGCCAGCGATGCGATGCCCCGGGCCAGTGGCGTCGCACGGGTGGGTGCTGAGCCCGGGACCGAGTGGCGCTATTCAGGCGCCAGCTACACGCTGCTGCAGCTCTTGATCGAAGAGGTCACCGGCGAGTCGTTCGACGCCTACATGCAGCGCGCGGTGCTCGCACCGCTCGGGATGACGCAGTCGTCCTTCCACTGGAGCCCGGAATCGGGCGCCGTGCTCGCGACCTTCTACGACGTCGACTCGGAGCCCGCCCCCCACTACCGCTTCACGGCACTCGGGGCGGCCTCGCTCTACACGACGGCGGAGGACCTCGCGCGCTTCCTGCAAGCGCAACGGCCGGGACCGCACGGCGAGCCGCCCGGCCGCGGGGTGCTCGCGCCCGAAACACTCGAGCAGATGCGAGAGCCGCAAGCCCACCAGCTGGGCCTCGCGATCTGGGGCCTCGGGACCATCCTCTACGCGAAGAGCGCGAGCGGCGGCTACGTGATCGGCCACGACGGAATGAACGCACCCGCCATCAACACCACCGCCCGCCTCGACCCCGCAACGGGCGACGGCATCGTGGTGCTGGAGACCGGCAACCCACAGCTCGCGACAGCGATCGGCGGCGAATGGGTCTTCTGGAAGACGGGGCGGCCCGACCTGACGACGATCGCGACGGGACTGGAGGCGACCCTACGGACCCTCCTCGGCGGCATCGCCGCCATCCTGGCGCTGAGCGGGCTGCTCGCGTGGCGGCTTCAGAGACAGGCGCGCGCGGCCTGAAAGCCGTCCGCTCCAGGAGGCGCTCGTGGCCGGACCGGATCCGCCTATCCCCAAGCGTCCCCGCCGCAAAGGTGAACGACCGGCTACGACGGGCTCCCGGGCCGGGCCGCCCGGTTTGCGGACAAGACGATTCCCGGTGGCGCCTCCATTCAAGCGCAGCGCGCCGGTCTCGGTTCGGAGCCATCCGCGGTCGGCCGCCAAGACCTCGCGGAATCGCGGAGAATCTCACTTCGGGCGCCGAATTCCTCGTCGCCCCAGACCCCCGTATGGGGGGTGGGGTGCCGCGAGGGTGCCGTCTGCCGTCGCGGAGTCCATCCGGGGCCGCTCCTGTCCGCGGCTGTCCGGGCCGAGAGCCGCAACTCACTGGTCTTCCTCGGGCTCCCCGGCTCTTGCCAACGTCAGGGTCGCCGGTTCGAATCCGGTCTCGTGCTCCAGGGGAAATCGAACGGCCCCGGTCGCCGCATCGGGGGCGTTCTCTTTGCCGGCCGCGAGTCGCCGTCCGGCGACGTGCAGCCAGCGGCCGAGCTCGATCGGCTGCGCTCGGCGGGTCGCCGAATCGTTCCCCGGCGCCTCCATCCTTCGTCGAGTTGCGGCCGCCCGGCGATCGATCGATCCTAGCCTCCTCGATCGGGCAGCGGACTCGCGCGATGCTCGCTGGGAGGTGCCGTCATTGGGCTCAACGTGTCCCTCGTTTCCTCGTTTGGGGTGGCGTCTGCTGCTCGCGGCGGTGCTCCTCGCCGCGCCCGGAATCGCATCGGCCGAGGAGGCCCACGAAGAGGGATGGCGCGCGAAGCCGAGCACGGTGTCGTTGATCCTGGCGGGGACATCCGATGAGGACGAGGACGTCTTCACGGTCGGACTCGACTACGAGCATCGGATCCACGACTTCGTCGGGGTCGGGGCGGTGGTCGAGTACGCCACCGACGACATCGATGCCGTGACGCTCCTCGGGGTCGTGGACCTCCACCTCTGGCGGGGACTCGGCATCCAGACGGGACCGGGGGTCGAATTCGTGAGGGAGGAGGAGGAAGAGCCTGGCGGGACGAGGAAGACCGACAAGAGGGAGTTCGTCTACCGCGCGGGCCTCCTCTACGAGTTCGAGATCGGGGCGTTCGTCTTCACGCCGCAGGTCCACTACGACTACAGCACCGGAAAGGACGCCGTGATCTACGGAGCCGCGTTCGGCTTCCACTTCTGAGACGTTTTGTGACCACTCGGCCGGCCGGATCCCGACGCTGCGGGCAGGGAGCGGTTCCCGCCCAGGCCAGGCCGGAGGAGCCCGGGTCCACGCGAAGGATGGTGTCGCTGCGGAGCCGGAGGACGTCGTCGAGGCCGACCACGCCGTCGCCGTCGAAGTCGTAGCTCGGGTCGGTGCTGCCCGCGAGGAGCGGATCGCCCCCGTTTGCGGTGTCGGTTGCCGACGAATGGTGCGGCCCGCGGGGCCCGCTATCGTGGATCGCAGACCGTCGGAGACATCGTGTCATGGGCGCCAGCGAGCAGCTCCTCCAGCAGTATCGGGAACACGGCTTCGTCGTCCTGCGCGACGTGCTGGACGCTTCCCAGGTCGACGCGATGCGAGCGGCCTTGCAGCCCTACCTCGAGCTCGAGCTGCGGGGACGAAACAACTTCGAAGGGGAGCGGACCCAGCGGGTCTACTCCCTGGTGGGGCGCGGGGCCGTCTTCGAGCGCAGCGCGGAGCACCCGGCCGTCCTCGAGCTGCTCGATGCGCTGCTGCACCCGGGCTACCTGCTCACCGCCAGCCAGGCCATCTGCATCGGGCCGGGGGAGACCCCCCAGCCCGTGCACTTCGACGACACGTTCTACACGCTGCCGCGGCCGCGGCCCGCGGTGAGCGTCTCGACGATCTGGGCGCTCGACGACTTCACGGCGGCCAACGGCGGCACGGAGGTGATCCCGGGAAGCCATGCCTGGAGCGACGAGCAGGTGGCGACGGCCTACAAGATCGACCCCGACGCCCCCCAGGACGAGTCGCTCGTGTCCCAGCTCGTTCCCATCGAGATGGAGGCCGGGTCGCTGGTCGTCTTCGCGGGTACCCTGCTCCACCGGGGCGGGGCCAACCGTTCCCAGCTGCCGCGGCGTGCGTTCAGCCACCAGTACTGCGAGCCCTGGGCGCGCCAGCAGGAGAACTTCATGGTGTCGATCCCGCGCGAGCGCGTGCGGGCCATGTCGCCGCGCCTGCGCCAGCTGATCGGCTACTCGATCCACCCGCCGTTCATGGGGCAGCTCGCGGGTCGGCACCCGGAGAAGTCGCTCGCGGACGGCTACGTCAACTCGCTCGAGGCCGACGACGCGGAGATCGCCGCCCGGGAGGCGGCGCGCGTCGCCCCGGGACGCCCTCAGAAGCGGTACTGGAGGCCGCCGCCGAAGTCCACGTAGTCGACGAAGTCCACGCTCCCCGTCGGGAGCACGTAGGTGCTCCGGGCCCACACCACGATGTGGTCGGTCACGTAGACGTCGACGCCCCCGCCGAAGCGGGCCGCGAAGTCCGCGTCCGACTCGTCGGCCGGGCTGCCGCTGGCCGATACCTTGGCGTGGAGGGCGCCGATGCCGGCGAGCGCGAAGGGCTGCACGCGACCGGCCAGGGGCAGGAGCTTCAGATTGGTCGTGACTGTCCAGGTCTCGAGGGTGCCGATCTTGCCCAGGCCCGAGACGTCCGTGTCGGTCGCAGGCAGCATCTCGAACTCCAGCTCCGCGGCCACGTAGCGGTGGACGCGGTAGCCCGCGAAGACGTCGAAGCCGACGGCGGGGTCCGTGTCGAAGTCGAAGCCCGGGATGTTGTCCTTCAGCTCGTCGTCGAACTCGGTGTAGACGCCGCCCTGGACGCCGACCCCGGCGTACAGGCCCGTTCGCGCGGTTCCGGTCTCCGCGTCCGCCGCCCCGTCCGCGGCGGCGGGAAGCGCGGAGAACGCCGCGGCGAAGATCAGCACGACGAGCGTTGCGGCCGACCGCTTCCCGGACATATGTCGTCTCCTCTAGGCCCCGGGTGCCTCCACAGCCTCGTGCCGGAGCGCGTTGCGGCGCATGGACGGAAAGGGGCCCCGCACCTCGTAGGTGATGCCGCGCCCGTCGCTCCCGCGCTGGGAGCTGAAGTAGAGACGCATGCCGTGGGGATCGAAGGCCGGGCCCGTCAGCTCGGACCGGTCCTGGCCGATGACCCGCAGGAGCGGAAGGCCGACACCCTCCAGCGTCAACAGGACGAGCTCCATGTTGCCGCCGTCCTCGGCGACCACGAGATCGCCGCCGGGCGTGACGGTCACGTTGTCGACGCCGCCGAGCTGCTGCAGGGGATCGTTGGCGCGGTAGTAGACCACGCGCAGGTGCTGGGCGCGCAGGTCGAGGTCCCACACCCGGTCGTCGTGCTTGGTCGTGAAGTAGACGTGCCCGGCGTCGTGGACGATGCCCTCGCCGCCCCGGAAGGGCGTGCTGGCCGGCACCTGCCGGCGGGTGGGAACGTCGCCCGGGCCGGGGTTCGGATCGGGAACGGGATGCCAGACGACGTAGAAGCCCGGGACGACCTGGGCCACCTCGAGCAGTCCCGACTCCAGGTTGTCCCGGGCGTTGGGTGTGAAGCGGTAGAGACGCCCGTCGGGCCGGTCCTCGGTCAGGTAGAGGCGCCCGTCGGCGGGATCGACGGCGACCGCCTCATGGTTGAAGGCGCCGAGCGCGGGTCGGGCCTGCTGCGGCAGGACGCCTTCGGGATCGCACTCGTAGACGAGGCCCGTCGCCACCTCCTCGCACGAGAGCCAGGTACCCCAGGGCGTGGCCCCGCCCGCGCAGTTGCGGCGGGTGCCGGCGCAGATCGGGTAGGCGTCCCGCACCCGGCCCGCCCGGTCGAAGCGCAGGGCGCCGACGCCGCCTCCCGGGCTCTGCTCGGAGTTGGACACGTAGATCCAGCCGTGCCGGGTGGGGAAGACGGCGCCGCCGTCGGGCGCGGTGTGCCAGACGTGGTCCGTGCCGGCGACGGGCTCGCCGCTGCGGGCCAGCACCCGGGAGCGAAACCCGCTCGGCAGGCGGATCCCGTTCTCGTCCGGCTCCTGGAGGGGGCCGAAGAACGAGACGTCGCAGGCGAGCGCGAAGAGGGACGAGCCCACGACCGCCTGGGCGCCCAGCCACCCGCTCGTGCGCAGGAAGTCCCGCCGCGTGAGGTCGTCCGACAGCTTCGATCGTGACATCTTCGCTCGTGGCTCCTCGCTCGCGCCCCGGGGCGTCTCGCCCACCGTCTCTTGTATCACAAACGGCACGCCCGGCGGCGCATCGCTTCCGTCCCCACCCGGGCGGCCGCTTCGTGCGAGAATCGCTGGATGGCTGTTCGTCCCGTTCTGACGCTCCTCCTGGCGGTGTCGGTGACCGTGCTCTCCGGCGCACCCGGCGCCGCCCAGACCCTGTACCTGGACGAGCAGTTCGGCTTCACACTCACGAGCTCGGTCGTGTACGCCACGAAGCCCGTCGGGAGCCCGCCCGTCGACCGCGAGCTTCACCTCCAGCTCTACCAGCCTTCGGGGCCAGGCGTTCCGGCGTCGCGGCCGGTCGTCGTGGCGATCCACGGGGGCGGCTTCACCGGCGGGAGCCGCTTCTCCGGGACGATGCTCGGCCTGTGCGAGCGGATGGCGCGCCGCGGCTACACCTGCGTGTCCATCGAGTATCGCCTCCAGGGGGACGATCCCGTCGTGGGCCCGGAGTACCAGACCCTCGAGGGCCTCGTCGCCCTGGCCGATCCGGGGCTCGCGACCGCCATCGCCGCGGCCTACGAGGACACCGTGGCGGCCATGCAGTGGCTGGTGGACGACGCCGCCCCGCTCGGGATCGACCCGGGTCGCATGGCGCTCGCGGGCTACTCGGCCGGAGGCGTGCTCACGGAGCTGGTCGGCTACGTGTCCGACGAGGCGGGCGTGGTGTTGCCGGCGCCGCCGCGGGTCACGTTCAACATGTCGGGTGCCTTCGAGACGCTGACGCCCGTCGTGTCGGGGACCGACGCGGCGCTCTTCCTGTCCCACGGCGACGCGGACGCGACGGTGCCCGTCTCGGGCGCCTACGCGTTGCGCGACCAGGCGCTGGCCGCAGGGCTCCCCGTCGAGCTCCACGTATTCCCCGGCAAGGGGCATACGAACATCGACATCTTCAGCGACGAAGTGGCGCCGGGCGAGACCGTCTTCGAGCGCTTCGTGGTCTTCGCCTATCCGTACGTGGTGCCGGGCTCGGGTCCGGCGGTCCCGGCGCTCTCGGGTCTGGGAGTGGCCGGCACCGGGCTCCTCCTCGCGGTCGTCGGCGCGCTCGCAGCGGCGCGCAGGCGCTGAGCGCGCACGGGAGACGGCAGCGCGGGCGGCCTCACTCCACGATCGCGGGGTCTCCCACGTGTCGCTCCACCAGCGACCGGAAGGCGGCGCGGCCGGCGCCGTAGCGCACCAGGTCCTGCTTCGCGTAGCGGGCCGCCTCCGCCGAGATCGGCTTCGCATCGCGGGCCTTCATGTGGGCCTCGGCGACGCGCTCGAGGTGCACGAAGCACCCCACCGCCTCGGCGACGCTCTCGCCCACGGTGAGCAGGCCGTGGTTGCGCAGCAGCACGGCGCGGTTCGTTCCCAGGGCCCGGGCGATGCGACGCCCCCCCTCGGTGTCCTGGATCTGCACCTCTTCGTCGTCGAAGATCGCGTGGTCCTCGAAGAAGATGCACGACTCCTGGGTGATGGGCAGGATGGGCCGCACCTCGGCGCAGAAGGGGGTGCCCCAGCCCGTGTGGACGTGCGCGGCGCTCACGGCCTCGGTGCGCGCAGCCAGGATCGGCCAGTGGATGTAGTAGGCGGCGACGTTGATGGGTCCCTCGCCTTCCACCAGGTGGCCCTCGGGCCCCACCAGCACCAGGTCGGCGACGGTCGCGCGGTGGTACGAGATGCCGTAGCGCAGCATCCAGAAGCAGTCCGTGCGCTCTGGGTCCCGGGCGCTGATGTGACCGTCGCCCAGGTCTCCCCAGCGCTGGGCGGCGAAGAGGCGGTAGCCCAGCGCCACGTCGCGCTTGCGGCGCGCCCGGATCTCGGCCGGCGTGCGCAGACGGCGCGACCCGGCGTTGCGTCCGTCGAGCTGCGGGATTCGCTCGGAAGGGCTGGCCATGGGGTCTCCTCACTCGGGGTTGGCGCGCCGCGCGACGTGTCCGCCCGCCGACTCAGCGCCGGCGGGGGATGTCGCGGTCGAGGACGGTCTTCCGGCCGTCCTTCTCGGCGTTGCGGATGGCCTCGTCGCAGACGGATCGGACGATCTCGGAGAGGGGCTCGAGGACGCGGTCGGAGGTGTTCATGCCGGCGCGAGCGCGCACGTACTCCTTGAGGCGGCTGGCCACGACCAG
This sequence comes from uncultured delta proteobacterium, assembly GCA_963822965.1. Classification (GTDB taxonomy): domain Bacteria; phylum Myxococcota_A; class UBA9160; order UBA9160; family UBA4427; genus JAJDAN01. Next base: position 845,746 of record CAWGJT010000006.1, on the reverse strand, counting down.
GACCTCTTCCGGCAGGGCCGGGGCCGCCGGCGGCGACGACCCGGCGGGGCGGGCCAGGGTTCGCTTCGGAGGCCGGGGCGCGGGCGCTGCGTTGCGGGCCGGGGCGCCGGTCTTCCCCTGCGCGGGAGCCTGCGCGTCGGCGGTCCGGGGTGCCATCGCCTCTTCGGCCCACGCCTCCCGGTGCCGGGCGACGGGCAGGTGGACCTCCCAGCAGGAGACGTCGCAGAAGACGAGGCCCGTGCGCGGGCGGTTGCAGGTCGAGACGCTGCAGACGTAGTAGGGGGCGCCGAGAGCGATGGGTTTCTTGCAGGCGCTGCACCGCCGCCACTCGTTCGCTTGCGTCACTCGTCGCTTCCTCTCGATGGATGGGCTCGATGAATGGACCGGGCAGATCGGGCTGCGCACGGGGTCCCGGTCCGCCGGACGCAACCCATAACACGACTGCCCGCCCACCGCGAAGCCGGCTCCGCAATCCGATGCACAGCCCGGCCGGGAGGGCCACCAGGAGCGGGAGGAGGGCGGCTCCTCCAGTTTTCCGGGCGAGGTGCCGAGCCGCAGGACATGTGGTTCCGCCTCGTCTCGCTCGTCTTCCTCTTCGCCTGCATCTGGGTCGGGGTCGAGATCTATGCCCACGGGACGGCCGGTGCCTTCGGCGGCGCGCTCTCGGGGTTCGCAGAGGCCCACGGCGACGCGCGGTCGCCGCTGGAGCGCATCCAGGGCTCGGCCACCGGAGCCCGCGACCGCCAGCTGAGCCGCATCGAGCACCAGCTGGGCGGCCCCTCGGTGGGCCTGCGCGACGAGAGCTCCGACCCCGAAGACTGAAGCGGTCGCAGACAGACGCCCGGCGGTGGCCCTCCTCGCGAGGCCCAATAGACTCCTCCGCCATGAGCACCACGAGCGGGCCCGGACAATCCGGCTGGCGCGAGCGGCTGCGCGTCGTGATCTTCGAGGCGGACACCCCCGCCGGCAAGGCCTTCGACGTCGCGCTCCTGCTCGCCATCCTGCTGAGCGTGCTGGCGGTGATGCTCGAGAGCGTCCCCACCATCCGAGTCGCCCACGGGCGTTTCCTGCTCGTCGCCGAGTGGGTGTTCACGCTCCTCTTCAGCGTCGAGTACGGGCTTCGTCTCGCCTCGGTGCGCCAGCCTCTTCGCTATGCCCGCTCGTTCTTCGGTGTGGTCGACCTGCTGGCGATCCTGCCCACGTACCTCAGCATCGTCCTGCCCGGGGCCCAGTCGCTGCTGGTGATCCGCGGATTGCGGCTCCTGCGCATCTTCCGCGTCTTCAAGCTCGGGCAGTTCCTGGGCGAGGCCAGCATCCTGCGCGCGGCGCTCGCCGCGAGCCGCCACAAGATCATCGTCTTCCTCGGGACGGTGCTCGTCCTGGTCACGATCCTGGGCGCCGCCATGTATCTCATCGAGGGGGAGCGGAACGGCTTCACGAGCATTCCCGTCTCGGTCTACTGGTCCATCGTCACCATGACCACCGTCGGCTACGGCGACCTGGCGCCCCAGACCGTGGCCGGCAAGGCGCTCGCGTCGCTGGTCATGATCCTGGGCTACAGCATCCTGGCCGTCCCGACGGGCATCGTGACCGCCGAGATCGTCGAGTCGGCCCAGCAACGTCACCGTCCCGACCACGCGCTGCTGTCCCCGCTGCACGAGCGAGGGACACTCGGCGACCGCGCGCTTCTGCCAGGACTGCGGCGCCCCGCTGAGCGAGCCCACGGCGTGACGCGCCCGACGCTAGAGTCTCGCGCATGAGCGACTGGAAGCAGGTGCTGGCGGCGCTCGAGCGGCGGCGCGCCGCCGGCCGGGCCATGGGCGGCCCGGAACGGGTCGAGCGGCTGATGACCGCGCGCGGGAAGCTCGACGCGCGCCGGCGGCTGGCGCTGCTCTTCGACGGCGGCACCTTCGACGAGCTGGGCACCCTCGTGGGAGGCGAGCGGGTGCCGTGCGACGCCCTGGTGGCGGGCCACGGCCTGGTCAACGGCCGTCGGGTGTTGGCCGCCGCCGAGGACTTCACGGTGCTGGGTGGCTCCATCGGCACAGGTTCGATGGCCAAGCGCCATCGCGTCTGCGAGCTCGCCCTGCAGGAGCGCATTCCCCTCGTCTTCCTGCTGGACGGGGCGGGACATCGGCTGACCGAGGCGGGCGCCGTCGGTCGTGCGCCCAGCGACCTGCTGGCCCTGGCCGACTGCTCGGGCCAGGTGCCGATGGTGTGCCTGGTGCTCGGGGCCTCCGCGGGCCACGGGGCCCTCACGTCGCCGCTCTCGGACTTCACCGTCATGAGCGAGGCGGGCGCCATGTTCACCGGCGGGCCGCCGCTGGTGAAGGCGGCCCTCGGCGAGGACGTCACCAAGGAGGAGCTGGGCGGTCCCCGGGTGTGCGCCGAGATCGCGGGCACGGTTCACAACGTGGCCGCGGACGACGCGGCCGCCATCGCCCTGGCCCGCCGCTATCTCGAGTACATGCCCTCGAGCCGCTTCGAGCCGGCGCCGCGCCGGGCAGGCCCCGACGTCGGCCCGCGGTTGCTCGACGAGCTTCTCGACTGGATCCCGCTGGACGCCCGCAAGCCCTATCGCATGCGCCGGGTCGTCGAGCGGCTGGTGGACGCCGACTCCTTCTTCGAAGTGCAGCCCCGATACGGCGCGTCGCTGCTCACCGGTCTCGCCTTCCTGGGCGGGCAGGCGGTGGCGATCGTCGCCAACGAGCCCTGGGTCCGCTCGGGCGCGGTGGACAGCGCGGCCGCCATCAAGGCGACGGACTTCCTCGAGACGGTCGGCGCCTTCCACCTGCCGGTGGTGTTCCTGGCGGACAATCCCGGTGTGCTCGCGGGGACGAAGGCCGAGCGGGAAGGCATCCTCAAGTGGGGCGGCAAGATGTTCAAGGCCCAGCGCCGCCTGCGCGCCCCCAAGCTGCACGTCACGTTCCGCAAGGCCTTCGGATTCGGCTCGACGGTGATGGCCCAGAACCCGTGCGACGATCAGACGATCGTGCTGGCGTTTCCGTCTCTCACCATCGGCGCCATGCCCGCGGCCAGCGGCGGTGCCGCGGCGAAGCTCGACGCCGACGCCCAGGCCGAGGTGGAGCGACGCCAGGAGGCCGGCCCCTGGGCGATGGCCCGGGTGATGGCCTACGACGAGGTGATCGATCCGCGGGAGCTGCGCAACGCGCTGCTGTCGGGCCTGGCGCTCGCCGCCGAGCGCATCCGCCGGGCGCCGGACGCCCCGCGGTAGCGCACCGCTACCACTGCAGCTCGGCGGGCAATTGCTCCGCCACCAGGTCCTCGTAGTAGGAGCGCAGCGCTTCGAAGTCCGGCCGCGCCTCGCTCTTCGAGTAGAGGTCGTAGTGGTTGAAGTCGCGCACGTGCTCGAAGAGGCGCCGGTCGTCTGCGTTCATCAGGAACTCGTAGGCGCGCTCGCGGTGCCCGGCGTAGAACGAGTGATAGCGCACGATGGCCAGCGCCTCTTCCGGTAGATGGTCGCGCAGCACGTGGTAGAGATACTCGTCGTGCCCCCACGAGAGCAGCACGGCGTCGAGGCCGCAGCCCGGCGCGTAGCGCCCACACCGGCTCGCGTAGAGCGGGTCGCCCGCGTCCGGGTTGGCGGCGAAGAGCTCGGGGAAGACGATGCGGTCCGAGAACGCGCAGCCCACCGGGAACGTGTCCCCGACCACGGCCCACTGGGGCTCGCCGAAGAGGCAGAGCACCTTGCCGAGGTCGTGGACGAAGCCGGTGAGGACGAGCCAACGCGGGCGTCCGTCGGCGCGCAGCGATTCCGCGGTCTGCAGCGCGTGATCGAGCTGGGCCAGCTCGAGGTCCGGGTCGCTGTCGTCGACGAGCTCGCCCAGGTAGCGCAGGGCCTCCCACACCCCCATCCGCCGTCGCCGCAGGGGCAGGAACTCGCGTCGCTTCTGCAGCACGAAGTCGACGGTCTGGTGTGCGTGGTTCAGGGCGTAGAAGTCGCGCACCCCCGGACGGGCGAGCCGCTCGAAGTCGCGGTGGGTGGACACGCCGGGAGCTTCGCCCGGCGGCGTTCCCGGGGCCAGGGTCAGCTCCGCCGTCGGCGCCGCCAGCCCGCGACGCCGGCCAGCGCTGCGCCCAGCAGCACGCCGGTGCCGGGCTCGGGGGTGACGAGCACGGGCAGGGCGCTCCCGAAGTCCACCACGTCGAAGGCGCCCACCGCCTGCAGCGCGAAGCCCTCGCTGGGGTCGTCCTCGCTGACGGAGAGCGAGAGGGACGTGAGCCCGCGGGTGAGGCCCAGGATTTCGACGCTGGCCAGCAGCACGTCGTCTCCGCTCACGCCGGGGGGCGCGGCGAGCCCCGCCAGACCGTCCCCGTCGGCCGAGAAGACCTCGATCCAGGCACTCCCCACGGCGGCGGGGCTGGCGCCGAGCAGCAGGTCGTCGTGGTCCAGATCCAGGCCGAATCCGATGATCGGCGTGGCGGAGTCGATGGTGGCGAAGACGTCCACGCTCGCGCTGCGGCCCTCGCGCACCTCGAGCACGCCGTCCACCACCGAGGCTCCCGCGCCGGGCTCGATGCGCAGGGTGGTGAGCGCCCGGGCCGCGGGGGCCAGCGAGACGATCCCCGCGGCGAGGGCGGCTCCGACCAGCAGCCTGCAGACTGTCGTCATCTTCTCCTCCGGATCCGGCGTCGCGCCATCCCCGCCGCCAGGGCCCAGGCGAGCAGCGCCTCGGGGCCCACGAGGCCGCAGACGGGGGTGGGGGGACGGCGGCGCCGGCTCCCGACGCCGCCTCGAAGGCGTCGCGCGCCGCCAGCCAGCGCTGGTAGTCCACCAGGCCCACGACGCCGTCCGGGGCGCCGGGCGGATCGAGGTCGGCGCCGATCGCGTAGCCCACCTGGCCCGCCGAGTGTCCGAAGCCCGCCAGGAAGCGGCGCTCGTCGCGCTCGTCGACCGTGCCGTCGCCGTTCACGTCTCCGGCCACTTCGGAGTCGTCGCCCGGGGCCGTGCAGCCCGCGTCGGCGGCGTCCACCTCGCCGTCACCGTCGTTGTCGGCGCCGTCGTTGCAGGCGGCGCAGCCCGACGTGCCCGGGATGCAGAGGGCGGTGAGCGCCGACGGGAAGCTCGCGACGACGTCGCTGATGCCGCTGCCGGTCAGCGTGCGCGTGCCGATCCCGCCGCCCACGAAGAGCGTGCCGTCGACGACCACGGGCGTGGAGCCGAGGCCGAAGTTCTGCAGGTCGAGCTCGGCCAGCTTGAAGCCCGTGCCGACGAAGTAGGCGCGCAGCTTGGCGCCCACCGAGGAGCCCGCGAAGACGACGCCCGGAATGCGGCTCATGGACGAGAAGCTCGCGAGCGGCGGCGTCTCGCCGGCGTTCTGCCACAGGACCGCGCCGGTATCCATGTCGAGGGCGTGCACGGTGGGTACCTGGGGCGCCGCCGGAGGCGAGTTCGCCCCGCTCTCGCCGGGGGCGGTGCTGAAGTGGATACGCCCGTTCACCTCGTCGACTGCGGCGGTGGAGAGGATGCCGCCGATGCTGCCGCCGTCGACCACCTTCGTCGCCCAGTAGGGAAGACCGGCTGGCAGGTGCGTCGCAGGATCGTCGTGCCACGCGGCGCCCGTCACCTGGTTCGCGCCGTCGCGGTCGAGCACGTAGTAGGTCCCGTCCTTCGAGCCGACGCCCACGGCGTCCACGAGCGTCGCCACGGAGTCGATCGGTACCTCGATGCGGAACAGGTTCGGCGCGCCGCCGAAGGCGAGGTCGTCGTTGTCGAACTCCCGCGGACGCCACGCCCAGCGCACGTTGCCGTCGAGGTCGAGGGAGACGATCGACTCGTCGAACGGCGGCATCGGCTCGGGATCGCCGCTGGCGCCGTCGATCGGGGTGTCGCAGTTGCTGGAGGCGAAGAAGAGCGCGCCGCGGGCGGGGTCCCAGGCTGGGGACGACCACACGTTGCCACAGCCGTTCGCCGAGCGCGGGTGGCTGCAGCCTGCGCGGGTGGCGAAGAAGCCGGCGGGGAGGCCGAGCTCCGCCTCGCTGTGGTAGCCGTCGTACCGGCGGATCTCGTCCCCCGGATCGGGCCGGCAGGTCATGCCGCTCTCGAGATCGAAGAACCAGGCGAGGCGGCCGTCGAGGGCGTCGACCGCGAAGAATCCGCCCTTGCCCGTGGCGACGTCGTTCACGTCCATGCCGAAGAAGACCTTGCCGTCCGCCACGATGGCGCTCGACTCGATCTGGTTGCGCTCGCCGTCGAAGCCGCAGAGCCCGGGCGGGCCGCCGTCGTCGTAGCCGCAGCCCGTGCCCGCCGTGAAGCGCCAGATCTCCTCGCCCGTGGCGGCGTCGAGGGAGTAGAGGTTGTGGCCCTGACCGACGAAGACCCGCTCGCGGTTCGCAAGCTTCTGGACGTGCACGGAGGCGGTGCTCGGAAATGCGGCGCCGGGCTGGTCTTCGGTCTCGAAGCGCCAGACGAGGCTGCCGTCGGAGACCCGCGCCGCGTAGATCGAGAGGTCCCAGGACTGGAAGAAGACGAGGGAGGTGAGCCCTTCGCCGGGCAGGTCGACGGCCGCCACCGAGGGCGAGGCGGTGATGACCTTGTCCACCGGGATCTTCCAGCGGACGGCCAGCTCGTCGACGTTGCCGCCGGTGATCACGGACTCGTTCGGGTTGTCGAAGCGGCGGGCCGGCCCGCCGGCGAACGTGAGCCACTCGCCGCGCTGGAGGTTGCCCGGGAAGAGCGCCACGCCGTCGGGAAACGAGAGCCCGTCGCGGACCCTCTCGGGCTCGAGGGGATCCCCCTGCTCGTCGAATCGAACCCGCCACACCTTGCCGTTGGGGCCGGGGCCGATGCCGGTGGGATCGCTCAGGCTGCCGACGAGGGACAGGTCGGCGTAGTACACCGTGCCGTCTTCGCCCACCGCGATGCCCTGGGGATTGCCGTAGGGAGTGGGCAGCACGAGCGGCGGCTGCACGTCGATCAGCTGGCGCAGGAAGGCGCCCGTCTCCAGGTCGTACTCGTTGATGACGCCCGTGAGCACGCTGCCCGCATAGAGGGTGCCCTGGGGCGACAGCGCCAGGCCGGACGGCGTCAGCATGTTGCCGCCGGGCCCGAGGAGGCTGTCTTCGCGGTAAGGCGTCTCGCCGGCCGTGCGCTCGGTGATCGAGGCGTCGACCATCGGCGAGCCCTGGGGATCCGTCGCGCCGCAGCCGCCCGCGGCGTCCGGCGAGCTGGGGAAGGGCGGATTGAAGCGCAACACCCGCAGCGCGCCCGATGCGGCGACCAGCACGCGACCGGTGGGATCGACGAGCACGCTACCGGCCGTGCCGATGTCGATGGCGAGCTTGCAGAAGTTGCTGCTGATCGGATTCTGGTCGGGATAGGCGCCGGGTGGACCCGGGTATCCCTCGTACGGTGGGAACCACAGGATGAGCTGACCCGAAGCCGTGCCGAAGCCCTGCTCGCCCACCGAGGTGGTGAACAGGATGCCGGTCGTGGGATCGAACGCGCAGCCATGGGGCTCGGCGCCCGCCACCTGGTAGGTGGCCGACAGCTTGCCCACCTGGTGGCCGTCGGCCGCGAAGATTCCCCAGCCCGGCCGCGGGTTCGGCTGGTTCGAGTCCTCCCCCGCCACGAAGCGCCCGCTGCCGTCGGGGAACCGGCAGATCTGTCCGTTGATGTCGCGCCCCGGACCGCTCGGGCTCGCGAGCTCGCCGGCGCTCGCGCGCTCCACCAGGATCTCCTCGACGAGGCGGCCGCTGCCGATGCTGTCGACGTCGTAGCGACGCAGGCGGTTGCCCTCGGTGCCGTACAGCAGCAGGCCCGAGTCCTGGGCGCCGGCGCCCGGAGCCGCGATCGGGGCGGCGAGCAGCAGCAGCAGGCCCGCCAGCTGCCGGCGGAGAGGATACGGCCGGTGCCTGGCATTGCGCCTGGCGGCTCGCCTGGGGTTGCGCTGCGGCTCGTTCGCCACGGACACTCCTCCCGTCGGTCCGGAATGTGACGGCTCGTCAGCTCGTACCGGAGGAGTGGTCGCCGGCGGTCGGGAATGTCATCGCCGGGGGCCGGGAGCGGATCTTTCCCCGGGGAGCCCGCCGGGGTCAGAGCTCCACCTCGAAGCCCCCGTCGGGCGTCGGGTGGACCGGGTACGTGACCAGGGACGCGCGGGTGGGAGCCCGAACTGCCCGGCCGTCGCGCACGTCGAAGCGCCCTCCGTGGAGGGAGCACTCGATGAGGTGGCCCCGCAGCCGGGCGTCCGAGAGTGCGAAGTCCTGGTGGGGGCAGCGGTTCCGAAACGCATGGATCCGGCCCTCGACGTTGCAGACGAGTAGCTCGTCGTCGCCGGCGCGCACCACGCGGGTCGCTCCCGGCCGTAGACCGGACACGTCCAGGGGAACGCGACGGCCGGGCAAGCTCAGTCCTCGAGGTAGCCGTCGAGGACGCCGTGGAAGTGACGGATGCGCAGCTCCTGCTCGCCCAGGTGCAGCCCCCGAAATCCGCTCGAGCGCATGCCCCGCTGGATGCGCGGCAGGTTGTAGAAGTCCTGCCCGAGGAGCCGGCCGCCGCCGCCCACCGGCTCGCGATCGAAGTCGTCGTCGAGGGTGAGCTCCAGGTGCTCCGGCCGCGGGATGTCGGCGGCCGGGGCCCGCAGCAGGTTGAAGAAGTCGAACAGCATCTTGTGGGGATCGGACGGGTGGGGACGGTGGCGGAAGAGCCAGGCGCTGCGGCCGAAGATGTTGAGCGTCACGTTCGGGAAGAGCGTGTAGTGGAAGTCGTCGACGAGCTGGGCGTCGTGCAGCTCGGAGAAGTCGGCGCCGAGGGCCGGACCCTGCACGTCCCGCACGGCCCGGGCGATGGCCGGTCTCACGTCCCCGGCACCGCCCGTGAAGGTGGCGGGATCGATCCCCGCCGTGCGGAGGAAGTGCTCGCGGATCGTCTCGGTGACGGTCCCGTGCTCCGGATGGCGGGGGCTCGCCACAGCGAGCTTCAGCCACATGCGGGAGTGGCGCCCGTAACAGTCGATCGGGACGTCCACGTCGTCGTTCACGTCGAGGGTATCCGGGTGGGTGCCGGCGATGTGGTACGCCTCGTTGAACGCGTCGACGGACGTCTTCCAGTTGCAGTCGACCGCCACCGTCCAGTCGTCCAGGACCTTCATCTCCTCGAAGTGGTAGGGGTCGAGGTGCAGAGGGATGACGCCGAGGTAGTCCTCCAGGGACTCCGCCTCGGGCTCCAGGTTGACGAAGACGAAGCCGCCCCAGCGCGCGCAGCGCACCGGCCGCAGGGAGAGGGACTCCTTGGGGCATCCCTGGGCGAAGGTGTCCGCGTCCTGGGCGTACTCGAGGCTGCCGTCGATTCCGTAGCGCCAGCCGTGGTAGAGACAGGTGAACGAGCTGGCGTGGCCCAGCCCGGGCTCCCGCAGCCGGTTGCCCCGATGCATGCAGACGTTGTGGCGCGCCGCGATCTCGCCCGATGCCTGCCGGACGATCAGGATCGACTCCGGGCCGATCTCGAAGGTCGCGTAGTCGCCCGGAAGCGGGAGGTCGCTCTCGAGGGCGGCGAGCAGCCAGGTGCGCGTCCACATCCGGTCCCACTCGCGCCGCATGAACGCGGGCGAGACGTAGCGCTCCTTGGGAATCGGATCGTCGCCGAGCTGCGGTCGCGGCGCCCGCTCGAGCGGGGTACGCGCGAGCCTGGCGCGGGAGGCGGGGGCTTCGCTCATCGCGGGTCTCCTCGCGGGCGGCGGTGGGACGGGCCGGCTCGTCCGTCGCGTCCGGCCGGGGTCGCTCATTCTAGCGAGCCGTCGTCCGTTCCGGCGTCGAGGATCTCCCGCATCTTCGCGAGCAGATCCCGGCTCGAGCAGGGCTTCTGCAGGAAGTGGCCCGTCACGATCTCCGGCGTGCGGCCCGCCGTCCGCTCCTCGGGATGTCCCGAGACGAAGAGCACCGGGAGCCCTGGCTGCTCGGCGCGGAGCCGGCGCGCCAGGGCCACGCCGCCCATGCGCGGCATCACGACGTCGGTCACGAGCAGGTCGATCTCGCCGGTGCGTGCGCCCCAGACCTCCAGCGCCTCGACGCCGTCCCGGGCCTCGAACACGCGATAACCCTGCTGGGTGAGGACACGGCGCAGCAGCCTGCGCACCGGGGCCTCGTCCTCCACCAGCAGGACGGTCTCGCTGCCCGGCGGCCCGCTGCGCGTCTCCCGGTGCAGCGGAGCCTGGGGCTCGTCCGCCACCGCGGGAAGGTAGATCCGGAACATCGCGCCCTGACCGGGGCGGCTCCAGAGGTTGATCGCGCCGTTCCACTGCTGTACGAGCCCGTAGACGATCGAGAGCCCCAGACCCGTGCCCTGACCGGGCTCGCGCGTGGTGAAGAACGGCTCGAACACCCGCGACTGGGTGGCCGCGTCCATCCCGCAGCCGGTGTCCCGCACCCCCAGGATCACGTAGTCCCCCCCGCCCGTAAGGCCGATGCCGTAGGCCTCCGCGTCGTCCAGGCGCCGCGTGTGGGTCGAGACGAGCAGGGAGCCGCCGGTCGTCATGGCGTTGCGGGCGTTCATCGCGAGGTTCACGAGCGCCTGCTCGAACTGCCCGGTGTCCACCCGCACCGCCGGCAGCCGGGGCTCCGGTTGCACCTCCAGGCTCAGGTCTTCGCCCAGCAGCCGGCTCAGGATCTCCCGCATGCCCCGGACGAGGGTGTTCAGGTCGACGGGGCGGGCGTCGACCACCTGGCGTCGGCTCAGGGTGAGCAGCTGCTCGGTGAGCTTGGCGGCCCGCTCCACCGCGTGCTCGATCTCGCGGGCGTCGCCCCGGGCGGGATGATCGGGAGGCAGCTCGCGAGCGAGGCTCGCGCTGAAGCCGCCGATCACCATCAGCAGGTTGTTGAAGTCGTGGGCGATGCCTCCGGCGAGGCGCCCGACGGCCTCCATCTTCTGCGCGTGGGTGAGCTGCAGGCGACTCTCCTCGAGGGCGCTCTCGGTGCGCAGCCGATCGATCGAGCCGGCGAAGACATCCGCGGCGAGGCTGAGCAAGGTCACTTCGTCGGCCGTGAAAGGCCGGGCGTCCCGCACGCGCTCGAAGCAGAGCATGCCGATGCGGTGCTGGCCCGCCCGCAGGGGCAGGCCCAGCAGGCTGCCAACCCCGCGCCTCGCGAGCTCTTCGCGGTCTCGACTCGCGAGGGCCGGCAGCTCCGCGGCGTCGCCCCAGTGGACCACGCGTCCGGCGCGGATCTCCTCCATCAGCCACGGGAGGTCCTCGAGCCGCGCGGGCGGACCGTCGTCGTCGCTCCACTGGTACACGTCGGCGCGTTCGTCGGGCGCCGCCCGCAGGGCGACCAGATAGACCCGGTCCGCGTCCGAGAGCTCGCCGGCCACGGACAGCGACCCCACCAGCTCCTTCTCGAGCTGTCGCGCCCCGACGGAGAGGAGGTGGCGCGAGAGCTGCAGCAGCTTCTGGTCGGCCGTGAGCTTGCGGGACAGGTTGTCCTCGGCCTGCTTGCGCTCGGTGATGTCGCGTCCCAGGGACACGAAGCGCAGCTCGCCGCGCTGGGTGCGATAGGCGCGGCCGGTGTTCTCGAACCAGCGCCAGCTGCCGTCGCGGTGCCGAAGGCGGTGGACCGAGTGCGACTCGCTCTCGCCGCCGACGGCGGCTGCGAAGCGCTCGGTCGTGCGATCGCGGTCGTCGGGGTGGATCAGGTCTCGCGGGACGGTGCCCACGAGCTCCGCCGGATCGATCCCCAGCAGGGCCTGGAAGCTGGGGCTCGCGTAGAGGTAGCGGCCGTTCTCGTCGAACTCGGCCACCAGCTCCGTGGCGTGGTCCGTCAGGGCCCGGAAGCGCTCGGAGTCCTGGGATTCCCGCTGCTCGATCCGCTCGGGGCGCCCGCCCGGGGGTCGTCCGTCCGACGATGCCATGCGCGAAGATTGCGAGGCTTCTCGCGGCGGGGCAAGGGCGGTGGGCCCGACCGCACCTCGTCTCGTCGGGGCGGCGTCGCGCGGGTCGCGACCGCTTCTGTCGAGGCACGGGATCGCCGCAGCGATCGCCTGGCTCACTCGTCCTCGATCTGTGCGGACTCCGCCTCGCCGGTGAGCACGTTCTTCAAGATCTTGCCCGATGCGTTGCGGGGGAGGGGCTCGGCGCGGATCTCCCACAGGCTCGGCACCTTGAAGGCGGCGAGGGTCTCCGCACACCAGGCCTCGAGCTTCTCGGGGTCCGGCGTCCGGCCCGGCTCGGGCACGACGATCGCCTTCACCTCCTGGCCCAGGTCCGGGTGGTCGACGCCCACCACCGCGGACTCGCGCACGTCGGGGTGCTCGTCGAGCCGGTACTCGATCTCGATCGGATAGACGTTCTCGGCGCTGCGCAGGATCATGTCCCGGGCGCGGGAGTTGATGTAGAGGAGCCCGTCCTCGACGCGCCCCACGTCCCCGGTGGCGAGCCAACGGCGCGGTCCGAGCGAGCGGGCGCTCGCTTCGGGGTCGCCCCAGTACTCGCGCATCACGTAGGCGCTGCGCACGTGGATCTCGCCCTCCCGGCCCTCCGGCAGGGGGCGGCCTTCGGGGTCGCGGATCTCCACCTCGTGCATGGGCATGATGCGGCCGGCCGACTCGGGATGCTTCCGGTATTCGGGACCCCGGATCGAGGACACCACCGCGACGGTCTCGCTGCTGCCGTAGCCGATGCCGACGTTCTGCGCGGCGCTGGGGAAGGTCTGGCGCATCAGCTCCTGGATCGCCGGGCTGGCGGGGGCGCCGCCGAAGCCGACGTTGCGCATGCTCGACAGGTCGTAGCGGCGGACGTCCGGATGACCGGCGACCCGCGGCCCCATGGCGCCGAGCGCGCTCCACAGGGTGATCTTCTCGGCCTCGATGAGGCGCAGCACCTCGCCCGGGTCGAAGCGACCCTCGCGGGTGACGAGCTTTCCGCCGAAATGGAGCTGCATCACGATGTTCGCGTAGAGGCCGGAGAGGTGGAACATCGGCGCCGTCACCAGGGACGCGTCCTGGGCGGGCGGGTTCGGATCGGGCGGCGACGCGGTTCCCTCGCGCGCGGCGACGACGGCGGCGATGGCGCCCCCCACGATGTTCACCTGCACGAAGCCGATGATTCCGCGATGGGTGGAGACGGCGCCCTTGGGTCGTCCGGTGGTGCCGCTGGTGAAGAGGATGACGGCCGGATCGTCCTCGTCGATGGGAACGTCGGGAAGCGCGCGGCCGGGGGCGTGGCCGCTGCACGGCGTCGCGCTCGGATTCGAGCTCGAGGAGCGGGAACGCCCAGGTCCGCTCGGGCACCCGCTCCAGTCGGCGGCGATCGGCCGACGAGCAGCTTCGGGGTCGTGCGCTGCAGCGCGTAGCGGATCTCGTCCGCCGTCCACCAGCCGTTCATCGAGGCCACCACGGCGCCCAGGCTCACCGTGGCCCAGAAGAAGATCGGCCAGTCCGGTGAGTTCGCGGCCAGGATCGCCACCACGTCGCCCTTGCCCGACCCCGTAGCGCTCCTGCAGCGCCGCCGCGGTCGACGCGACCCGCCCCACGTGCTCGGCGTAGGTGATCGCGGCGCTCGCCGTGGACCAGGTACTCCTTGTCGCCGTGGGCGGCGGAGGCCGCGAGCATCTCCCGCAGCGAACGCGGCCGCTTCGCGAGGACGGGCAGCGCGCTCCCCCAGCACCTCCTCGAGCGACGATCTCGAACGGACCGCCGGGGCCGGTGAGCTGCTGCGTGACTTCCTCGCGGACTCCCATCGGGCTTCTGCCTCCGAACCTTCTCCGAGCCCGCGCCCGGTGGCGCGTTCAGCTCCGCGGGCTTCTTGCCGTCGAGCACGTCGCGGCCGTGGATCGCCTCGGCGAACTGGGTGAAGTCGGGGCCGCGACGCAGGGCGTGGCCGCCGTCGACGTTGATCGCGGTGCCCGTGATCCAGCGCGATTCCGGGCCCATCAGGAAGCGGCACAGGTTCGCGACGTCCTCGGGCTCGCCGACGTCCTGCATCGGCGTGTTCTCGATGTAGCTGCGGTACACGTCGCTGTCCCGGGGCACGCCGGCCATCAGCTCGGTGCTGATGAACCCGGGCCGGATCGAGTTGAAGCGGACGCGGTGCTTTCCGTACTCGTCCGCCGCGTTCCGCATCATCTGCTCGATGCCGCCCTTGGACACCGTGTAGGCGCCGAACCAGAGGTGCGTGACGTGGCCGGCGATGGAGGACATGCCGACGAAGGAGCCGCCGCCGTTCGCCACCAGGTGGGGCACGCTGTGCTTCACGCAGAGCATCGTGCCGAGCACGTTCAGGTGCAGGACGCGCAGGAACTCCTTCGTGTCCTGCACGTGATAGGGGCCGATGCCGCCTCCGCCGCCCGCGTTGGCCACGCAGCCGTCCAGGGCCCCGGTGGGCTCGAGCGCCCGGGCGACGGCCGCCTGCACGTCGTCTTCCTCGGTCACGTCGGCGGTGAGCCACTGCACGCTGCCGCCGTGGCCGGCGGCCGCCTCGATCTGCTTGGCGGCGTCCCGGAGCTTCGCCTCCGTCCGGCCGCAGATGGTGACCGCGGCGCCGTCCGCCGCGAGGCGTGCCGCGCAGGCGCGGCCGATGCCGGTGCCACCGCCGGTCACCAGGACCGCCGTGCCTTCGAGGCCGCCCGAGGGCGTCGTGCGCTTCGCCATGGTTCTCCTTCCGGGATGGGTCGTGCCGCGATCCCGACGGCCGGTCCGACGCGGGTCCGTCGGACGACCTCGTCTCGGTTCAGTCCTCGTCGACCAGGAAGCCCCGCGCGTCCCGGATCTCGGGACCTTCGACCCGGGCGCGTCCGTCGCCGAACTTCGCGTCCCGCTCGCGGATCGCCTCCTTCAGGCCCTTCTCGACCGCGGCCTTGCGGAAGCCGGCGGCGCTCGGGGTCTGGTGCCCGCGCGCGTCGTTCTCCGCGGCGAGGCGCTGCAGGGTGCGAGCCCCCATCAGCTCGAGGCCCAGGTTGATGATCCGCTTGTTGGCGGCCAGCAGCTCCACGTCGATCTGCGCCAGCCGGTCGACCAGGCCCTCGACCTCGGCCTCGAGCAGGTCCGCCGGAACAGACTTCAATACCAGCCCGATCCTGGCGGCCTCCGCCCCGGTGATCGTGTCGCCCGTCAGGGTGAGCCGCTTCGCCCACTGGGGGCCGACGTTGTAGAGCCACATGTTGTTGGGAAGCGCGCCGAGATCGCGTGCCGGCGGGAAGCCGAACACCGCGTCGTCGGCCGCGATGATCATGTCGCAGAGCAGCGCGATGTCGGTCCCGCCGGCCAGGCAATGGCCGTGCACCTGGGCGACCACCGGCTTGTGCATGTCGAAGATCGCCATGCGCATGCGCTGCTCCCGCTCGAGCTGCCAGGCGTCGTCCTCGAAGCTGCGATAGCCGCGATACTTGCGGTCGGCGTCGCCCCGGGGTGGCCGGTCGCCCGGCTCGGGAGCCAGGTCGTAGCCGGCGCAGAACGACGGGCCCGCGCCCCGCAGCAGCACGGCGTGCACCTCCCGGTCGTTGTCCGCCTCCCACAGGGCCTCGCACAGCTCGCGCTGCAGCTGCCAGGAGAGGGCGTTCCTCTTCTCCGGGCGGTTCAGGGTGACGCGAGCCCGCCCGCGAGAGGCTTCGTAGAGCAGGTTCTCGAACTTCGGCATCGGGACTCCTGGCGGTGCTCAGCGCTTGGCGACGCTCAGCACCTGCAGCTCGGTGAAGGCGGCGAGTCCCCAGGGCCCGTTCTCGTAGCCGAGGCCGGACCACTTGCAGCCGCCGAAGGGCGCGAACGGGGTGAGGGCGCCGTGCTGGTTCACCCAGGCGGTTCCGCATTCCAGCTCGCGCGCGAGCGAGGCGCCCCGGGCGGTGTCGTTCGTCCACACGGAGCCACCCAGACCGAAGTGGCTGGCGTTCGCGCGCGCGACGGCGTCCTCGGCGCTGCGCACGGGGATGATCGGCAGGACGGGGCCGAACTGCTCCTCGTCGACGAGTCGCGACCCGTCGGTGATCTCCGTCACCAGCGTGGGTCGCACGAAGTAGCCGGGGCCCGACATCGGCTCGCCTCCCACCGCGAAGCGGGCACCGTCGCGGCGGGCCGACTCGATCAGCTCGTTCACCCGATCGAACTGCGGCCGGTTGTTGATGGGACCCATCTGCGTCGCGGGGTCGAGCCCGCTTCCCACCACGACGTTCCGGGCGACCTCGGCCAGGGCGTCGACGAGCGGCTGGTAGACCTTCTCCTCGGCGTAGACCCGCTTCACGGCGATGCAGATCTGCCCGGCGTTCCGGAACGCGCCCCAGAAGAGCTTCTCGGCGATCTGCTTCGGATCGACGTCCGCGAGCACGATCGCCGGATCGTTGCCTCCCAGCTCGAGGGTGACCCGCTTCAGGTCTGGTGCCGCGACGGCGGCGATCTTCTTGCCCGTGGCGACGGAGCCCGTGAACGAGATCTTGCGGACGGCCGGGTGCTCGCTCAGCCAGCGTCCGAGGTCGTCGCCGCCCGCGACCACGTTCAGGACGCCCGGCGGCAGGGCCTGCTGCAGGACGCGGCCCATCTCGAGGCTCGAGAGGGGCGTGAAGGGAGAGGGCTTGAGGACCATGGTGTTTCCGGCGAGCAGCCCCGAGGCGATCTTCCACACCGAGAGGACGATGGGGAAGTTCCAGGGCGTGATCGCCGCCACGACGCCCAGGGGCTTCCGATGGAGCTCGATGCGGGTGTCGTCGTCTTCGTGGAGCCGCTCGACGGGGATCTCGAGGCCGGCGGTGTGACGCAGCCAGAACGCGGCGCCGTGCACCTCGGCGACGGCTTCCGCCAGGGGCTTGCCCTGCTCGCGGGTCAGCAGCGCACCGATGCGCTCGGCCTCCGGCGCGAGCACGTCCGCACAGCGGACGAGGGCCTCGCGGCGGGCGGGCAGGTCCGACGCCCACGGCCGGAAGGCCTTCTGGGCGGACTGCACGGCGAGGTCGAGCTGGGCGCGCGAGCAGTCCGGACACTCGGCGAACGCGGCGCCCGTCGACGGATCGATCACCGGGAAGCTGGCTTCGGCGGCGACGGTCCGACCGTCGATGACGAGGGGATGCGGGGAGGAATCCTGCATGGGGCTCTCCAGGGTGTGGGTTCGGGGGTCCGGCGGACTCAGCGGGGCCGCTCTCCGACGATCGCGATGCGCTCCATCACGCGGTGCTCCGGCCAGTAGTCCGACGCGGCGTAGTGCTGCACGGCGCGGTTGTCCCAGAACGCTACCGAGCCCTTCTCCCAGCGGAAGCGGCACTGGTACTCCGGCACCGTGGCCTGGCGGCAGAGCAGGTCGAGGAGCGCGGTGCTCTCGTCCGGATCGAGACCCTCGATGTGGCTGGTGAAGATCGAGTTCACGTAGAGGATGCGCCGCCCGGTCTCCGGGTGCGTCCGCACCACCGGATGGCTCACGGCCGGAAACTGCTTCTGCTTCTCCGCCAGGTCCTCGGTCGACAGTCCCCGGCCGAAGCTGTGGGTGAAGTCGTGCACGGCCGTGAGCCCCTCGATGCGCTGCTTGACGTCGGCGTCCAGGCCTTCGTAGGCGGTGACCATGTCCGCGAAGAGGGTGTCGCCGCCCAGGGCCGGAACCTCGATGGCGCGCAGCACGGAGGCCAGAGCCGGCTTCTCCCGCCAGCTCACGTCGCTGTGCCAGAGGTTCTCGTAGCCCACGGTCTGCTCGTCCTTCTCGAAGCGGACGATCTCGTCGTGGGCGGCGTTGGCGGCGAGGAAGGGGTGGTGCTCGAGCTCGCCGAAGCGGCGTCCGAACGCCATCTGCTGCCGGGCGTCGATCCGCTGGTCGCGGAAGAAGACCACCTTGAAGGCCAGCCACGCGCGCCGCACCTCCTCGAAGGTCGCGTCGTCGAGGTTTCCCAGGTCGACGCCCGCGATCTCGGCGCCGATCGTCGGCGCCAGGGGGCGGACGCGGATGCGCTCGAACGAGAGCGCCGCGAGCCGGGCGCGCTCCTCGCGCACGCAGGCGCGGGGTCCGGGCTTCAGGTGCAGGAAGGCCGGGACGGAAATCCGGCGCGCGCCGTCTCCGGGAGCGCCGTAGGGCTGCTGGATGGGAGTCGCCATGGCAGGACCTCGCGGTTTGCGGTCGCCCGTGCGGGACCGCTCAGGCGTTGCTCGTCGTGGGAACGAAGGTGGGGTTGCGCTCGCGTCCGGATGTCTTCGAGGCGGGTTTCGCAGGCGCGTCGCCAGCCGGTCTTCGCGGTCGGAAACACGTAGAATCGCTCGCTGCGAACGGCCTCGAAGGTGCGCTCCGCCAGCACCGCCGGTGGCGCCCCGGTCTTCGTGAACTCGCGGAGCGCCGCCTCGACGAGGTCGCGCTCGGGATGCTCCGCGGGATCTTCTTCCTTGCGGGCGTAGAGCTCGGGGCGGTTCCGCTCGGCGTGCCCGATGCGCGTCGCCACCAGCTCGGGGCACAGCACCGAGACGCCGATGGAAGCGCCCCGCTGGGTCAGCTCGTGGTAGAGGGTCTCGGAGATCGAGAGCGCCGCGTGCTTGCTGGCGTAGTAGCCCGCCGACAAGGGAGAGCTCGTGACCGCGGCCATCGAGGCCGTGTTCACGATGTGGGCTTCCTGGCCCTGCTCGAGCAGGATGGGGACGAAGGCGCGCAGCCCGTGCACGATGCCCATCACGTTCACGGCGAACTGCCACTCGAAGTCGGCGAGCGGCGTCTCCCACACCGTGCCGCCCGCGGCGAAGACGCCGGCGTTGTTGCACAGCAGATGGACGCCGCCGAACGCGTCCAGGGTGCGATCGGCCAGCTCGCGGAGCGCGTCGGGTCGGCTCACGTCGGTCACGACGCCGATGGCGCGGCCCCCGGCCTCTTCCACGTCCTCGGTCGCCCCGCGGAGGGCGTCCGCTTCCACGTCCGCGAGCGCGACGTGCATGCCCAGGGAGGCGGCGTGGAGCGCCAGCGCGCGTCCGATGCCGGAGGCGGCTCCCGTCACGACCGCCGTCTTGCCTGCGAAGTCCTGCACCTGGCTCCCGTTCCTCCCGGTTCGCCCCCTGCGCCGTTCGATCCGTGCCTCGGATCAGAGCAGGGCCGGACGCTGCCCCATGTGGACCGAGCCGGCGTAGCCGTAGTCGACGAAGAGATTGTGTCCGCTGACGAAGCGCGCGGCCTCGCTGTTCAGCAGGATGAGCGGCTCGGCCATCTCCTCGGGCGTGGCGTTGCGGCCGACCGGCGCCTGGAAGTGCTCGTCCATGAACTCCTTGGGCGCGGCCTCGTAGAAGGCGGGCATCATCGGGGTGTCCGTGGGCGCGGGGCTCAGGCAGTTGATGCGCACCTCGCGCTCCGCGAGCGCGGCCGCCCGCGCCTTGGTGTATCCGATGATCATCTGCTTGGAGAAGAGGTAGCCGTTGGCGGTCTCCGGGTTCGCCTCGCACCAGGCGCGGGCCTGGGAGAAGTCCTCGATGGCCAGCAGCTCGTTCACCTTCTCGAGGTTCTTCTGGTAGCCCATGCCGGCGACGGAGGTGATGCTCGCGACGGCGCCGCCCCGGGGAATGCGGGGAAGCACCGCTTCCGTGAGATGCCGGAGGCCGACGAAGTTGACCACCATGGTGTCGAGGGCCGAGAAGCGCGGCGCCCCCGGCACCCCCGCGCAGTTGAAGAGCCGGTCGATCCGGTCCGGAAGCCGCGACACCACCTCGTCGATGGACTCTTCCCGCATCAGGTCGAGCTTCATCGATTCCTTGACCGGCACGTTCACGTCCTGGACGTCGAGACCGACGACCTCGGCACCGAGCTCGGTGAGGATGCTCGCGCAAGCGCCCCCCATGCCCGAGGCGGCGCCCGTCACCACGCAGATCTTTCCCTGGTACTTGAGGATGTCGATCATCGCCTTCCTCTCTTCGCTTCTTCGCTTCGAGTGCCGCCCCGAGCTCCCTGCCCCGGGTCGCCGTTCGATTGCGGATGGGACCCGAGAGCCTACCGTCTCCGCCGGCCCGGGAGTAGGCGGACCGAGGACCAGGGCGGTGGCGACGCCGGAGACGAGGTCGGTGGCGAGGCCGAAGAAGTGGCCGACAGAGGAGACCCAGTGAGCGAAGGGCCCGTGCTGCAGCAATACGAGGATGGGGTGCTGCTCGTCACCCTGAACCGGCCTCAGAAGAAGAACGCCTTCGACGAGGCGCAGTGGGACGGTCTGCGCGACGCGTTGAACCGGGCGCGGGGCGACGCCTCGGTGGCCGTCGTGGTGTTGACGGGCGCGGGCAGCGACTTCTCGGCCGGCCAGGACCTGTCGGCGTTCGTGGGGGCGGGCGAGCCTCGCGCGGACGGGAACCCCACGGGCTTCCACGGCTGCGTCGACGCCGTCTTCGCCTTCGACAAGCCGCTGCTGGCCGCCGTGAAGGGGGTGGCCGTCGGCGGCGGCGCCACCCTCGCGATCGCCTGCGACGTGGTCTACGTGGGCGAGAGCCTGCGTCTGCGGCTTCCCTTCGTGAGCCTGGGCCTGGTGCCCGAGCTGGCCAGCAGCTACACGCTGCAATCCGCCATCGGGCGCCAGCGCGCGGCCGAGCTCTTCTTCACCGCCGAGTGGGTCGGCGCCGAGCGAGCGCTCGAGGTGGGCCTGGCCGCGCGGGCCTTCCCGGACGGCGAGCTGCTCGCGGCCACCCTCGCCAAGGCCCGGGAGATCGCCCGCTGGCCGGTGGCGGCGCTGCAGGCGACGAAGCGCACCCTCAAGGTGGCGCATGCGGCGGGCATCCTCGCGGCGCGCACCGCCGAGGACGCCGGGATGGCGGTGATGGCCGGATCGCCCGAGAACCGCGAGGCGGTGACCGCCTTCCTGCAGAAGCGCGAGCCGGACTTCCGGCAGTTCCGCAAGCCGCGATGAAGCGGACCCGCCGCCCGCCGTCGCCAGCGGCGCCGGGTCAGAGGATCGCCTTGTCCTGCTTGTACCGCGCGAGGTCGTCCCAGTCGAGGCCGAGCTCCAGCAGCACCTCCTCGGTGTTCTGCCCGCACTCCGGCGCGCCCGACAGCGCGTAGGGCTGCTCGTCGAACTGCACCGGGTTGGCGACGAGCTGCGCCTCGCCGCCGTCGTTCAGGGTGGCCTTCGGGAGATAGCCGTTGGCGATCACCTGGGGATCGTCGTAGAGCTCGCCCGGGTGCTGCACCGGCGCCCAGACGCCGTCGGTGGTGGCGAGGATCTGCTTCCACTCCTCCAGGGTGCGGCTGCGGAAGATCTCGTCGAGGATCGCCACGCACGCGGCACCGTTCTCGGCGCGCTTCGCGGCGTTCTCGAAGCGCGGATCCGCGATCAGGTCGGGGCGCCCCAGGTGCTGGCACAGGTCGGGCCAGTTGCGGTCCGACTGCAGCATGATGAGCATGATCCAGCGCCCGTCCTTCGTCGGGTAGGCGTTGACGATGGGATTCGGGACGCGGGTGCGGTCCATCTTGGGCATTCCGCCCTTGAGCCCCAGCGCCTCCAGGGCCTTCGCCATGGTGATGTCGGCGGAGATGTTCCACAGGGCGACGGCCAGCAGCGAGATGTCGATCACCGAGGGCTCGCCCGTGCGCTCGCGCTTGAAGAGCGCCGAGGCGATGCCGCCGGCGATGGTCATGCCGCCGATGCTGTCTCCGAAGGCGGGCCGCTGCCCGACGGGCGGTCCCTCGTGGTTGGACCCGCTGATCGCCGAGGCGATGCCGCCGCGCGCCCAGTAGGAGGCGCCGTCGTAGCCGCCGCGCCGGGCGTCGGGACCGCGCACGCCCTGTCCCGTCCCCCGGGCGTAGATGATCTTCGGGTTCACCCGACGGATGTCCTCGACGTCGATCTTGAGCCGCTCCCGCGCGTCGGGCAGGAAGCTCGTCAGGAACACGTCGGAGCGCTCGGCGAGTCGGTAGACGAGCTCGCGCCCGCCGTCGGTCTTGATGTCGATGCCGACGCTCTTCTTGCCGTGGTTCGGCTGCTCCCACATGAAGTTGAAGCCGCCCTTGGGCAGCAGGCCCGACGTGACGAGCCCGCGCTGGGGATCGCCGACCTCGGGGTGCTCCACCTTGATCACCTCGGCGCCCCAGTCGGCGAGCAGCGCCCCGGCGCTGGGAACGAACCACCACTGCGCGACTTCGAGGATTCGGATGCCTTCGAGCGGCTTGCTCATCGTTCTCTCCTTCGGTTGCCTGGCCGGACCCGCGGCCGGAGATTCAGCGGAGAAGGGCCTCGGATTCGAGGTCCAGGGCATGGGCGGCGTGACGGGACGCCATGGCGAGGAACATCTCGTCTCCTCGCGCTGTCTGTTCGACGATCATCGAAGCGACGACGGCCATCACGACCCCGCCGAACGTGTTGCGGCGGTAGTCGTGGAAGCACTGGTCGAAGGAGTAGTCGCGGACGCCGCCGGCCTGCAGGCGCTCGTGGTAGTCGCGGAGCAGGGCCTGTTCGTGAGCGCGACGATCCACCTCGAGCAGCGACGCCCCCATGAAATAGGCGGCGTCGGCGAGGGCGCGGCCGAGCCCCACGGTCTGCCAGTCCACCACGGCCAGGGGATATCCGCCCTCGCTCGTGCCGAAGAGCATGTTGTCCAGGCGGTAGTCGCCGTGCACCAGCGTGAGCGGGGTCGTGCCTTCCAGCACCCAGGCGGCGAGACGGTCGCCCAGGCGTTGCGAGAGGCCCAACGCCTCCGCGTCCAGGGTGTCGCCATAGCGCTCCGCGAAGCCGGGCCAGAGCATCTTGTAGATGGCCTGCAGGCCCTCGGCGGACTCCGGGCCGGGACGGACCAGGAAGCCCAGGTCTTCGAGCGTCGGGTCCCCCCAACGGGGTGCGTGGAGACGGGCGGCCTCGGCGAGCGCGAGGGCGGCCTGGTCGACGCTGCAGCCGGCGAGCTGGTCGCCCTGCAGCGCGGGCGCCAGGTCCTCCATCACCATCACGAAGTCGCCGGTCGCCGGTTCGACGTCGGCGAAGAAGCAACGGGGGGTTCGGATCCCGACGGTGTGCCGGAGCTCGCGATAGAAGCGGACCTCCTTCTCGTAGGCGCCCTGGGAGGCTCCCGTGGCCCGACTCGTGGGGTCGTCCGAGGGAAACTTGCCGACGACGCTCGCCGGCAGCTCGTCCTGCGGGCCGCCCTCCCAGTCGAGGGCGAAGCGCACGTTACGCCCCATCTGTCCCGTCCCCACGCCCTGCGATCGGGTCGCCTTCACGCGCGTCCCGGAGCCGACGCCGGCGTGGTGCAGCACGGCGGTCAGCCAGGCGGCATCCACCTGTCGCGGGTCGGTCACGATGGAGGGAGCGGACATGCGAGCTGCCAGGGTAACCCAGCATCCCGTAGAATCGTGTCGGGCCATCGCCCGGGGAGGACGGCCTTGCAGGGGCTCGACGGCGTGCGTGTTCTGGAGCTGGGCGGGCTCGTGTCGGCGCCCTTCGCCACCCGGATGATGGCCGATCTCGGCGCGGACGTGATCAAGATCGAGCCGCCCGGCGGCGACCCGGCGCGCCAGCGCGGCCCCTTCCCGCCGGACGCGGACGGGGCGGATCCGGAGCGGAGCGGTCTCTTCCTCACGCTCAACATCAACAAGCGTTCGGTCGTGCTCGATCTCGAGGAGCCGGGCGACCGCGCTCGTTTCGACGCCCTGGTGGCCGGTGCCGACATCCTGGTCCACGACCTGACGCCCGGCCGCATGGACGCGCTCGGCGTCGACTACGAGCGGCTGCGTTCCCTCCGTCCCGCCCTCGTGCTCTGCTCGATCACGCCCTTCGGTCTCACCGGACCCCATCGCGACTACCGCGCCGAGGAGATCACCCTGGCGCACGGGGGCGGCTGGGCGTGGGTGAGCCCCGGCGCCTCCGAGCATCCCGACCTGCCGCCGCTCAAGGCCTTCGGCCACCAGTCGGACTTCCAGACCGGCGTGGCGGCCTGCGCGGCTTCGCTCGCCGCCTTCTACCGCGCCCAGCGCACCGGCGAGGGCGAGCACGTGGACCTGGCCGAGCAGGCCTACGTGGCGTCGTTCATCGAGGCGGCGCTCGTCTACTGGACCTATCCCGGTGTGCTCGCCAGCCGCTTCGGCGCCCGCGGGCTCAATCCCTGGGGCATCTATGCGTGCCGCGACGGTCTCATCTTCATCGTCACGCCCGAAGAGGACCAATGGCAGCGGCTCGTCGAGCTGATGGGGCACCCCGAGTGGGCGTCCCTCGAGCTCTTCGACAGCATGAAGAACCGATTCCACAACGCGGACGCCCTGCGCATCTTCCTGCAGGAGTGGGTCGCCGGCCGGAAGGTCGACGAGCTCTTCCACGAAGGGCAGAAGCGGCGGATCTGCGTCGCGCCGGTCCTCACGATGGAAGGGCTGGCCGCGCAGCCGCAGCCGCGCGCGCGCGGGTTCTTCGCCCGGGTCGACCACCCGCGTGCGGGGTCCTTCGAGATGCCCGGCTCCCCCTACGTGCTGCGCGAGCCGTGGTGGGCGGTGCGTCGCGCCGCCCCGCTGCTGGGCGAGCACCAGCAGGAGGTGCTCGCCGAAGCCGCCGCGGCGGCGTCCCGCGCCCGCCGCCGCGCGACCTTCCGCCGGCTCGTCCCGATCGTCGGGCCTTCCGCTCGAGGGCATCCGGGTGGTGGATCTCACCTGGGTGTGGGCCGGGCCGTTCGCGGCCATGCACCTCGCGCACCTCGGCGCCGAGGTGATCAAGATCGAGTCCGCCGGCCGGCCCGACCTGGGAAGGCGCCTCACCATCTATCCCGAGGGCATGGAGTCCGGCCTCGACCGCTCGGGCTACTTCAACCAGTGGAACCAGGGCAAGAAGAGCCTGCACCTGAACCTCGGGCACCCGGGCGCGATTCCCGTGGTGAAGGAGCTGGTGGCCCGGAGCGACGCCCTGGTGGAGAACTTCGCCACCGGCGTGATGGAACGACTGGGACTCGACTACGAGAGCCTGCTCGCGGTGCGTCCGGACCTCGTGATGGCCTCCATTTCGGGCTACGGCCAGACCGGGCCGTGGCGCGAGTACATGGCCTACGGTCCGGCCGTCGCGCCGCTCTCGGGGCTCTCGACGCTCTCGGGCTACGCGGGGCTGGGGCCGTCGGAGGTCGGCATCTCCCTCGGCGATCCTGCTGCCGGCATCACCGCCGCCGCCGCGGTGTGCGCCGCGCTGGTCGCGCGCCAGCGCCACGGGGGCGGCCAGCACATCGACGTGTCCCTGTGGGAGGCGACCGCGGCGGGCGTGCTGGAGGGATGGATGGCCTGGGTGCTGCAGGGCGCGCAGCCTCCGCGCATGGGAAATCGCGATCCCCGGATGGCGCCCCACAACGCCTATCCCTGCGCCGGCGAGGACGACTGGGTGACGATCGCCTGCGCGAACGACGAGGAGTGGCGCGCCCTGGCCCGCGTCGTGTCCGCAGGCCTCGCGGACGATCCGCGCTTCGCGACGGCCGCGCTGCGGAAGCGGAACGAGGACGAGCTGGACGCGAGCCTGTCGTCCTGGACGGCCGCCCGCGACCGCTGGGAGGTGACCCGCGTCCTGCAGGCCGCAGGCGTCGCGGCGTTCCCGTCCATGTCGCCCCGGGACCTGGTCGACGACCCGCATCTCGCCGCCCGTGGCTTCTTCGAGGAGCTGCCCCACCCCGAGGTGGGGCGCCGCAAGCACGCGGGCATCCCCTGGCGTCTGGCGAACGGCCCCAACGGCGTGCGCACCCCGGCCCCCTGTCTCGGCGCCGATACCGAGCAGGTGCTGGGCGAGATCCTGGGCTACCCGGGCGAGCAGATCCGGCGGCTCGTCGACGACGGCATCGTCTCCTGAGCGGTCAGCGCCCCGCTGGGGCGCTGACTTGCAACCTGAGGACAACGTTGGGCGTTGTCCTCTTGGAGCCGGGTCAGCGCATCGTGAAGGTGCCGTGCCCGTCGATGCGAGCGGGCCGGCCGCAGAACTCCTCGCGGGTCATCGCGGTGGCGAGCGTGCGGTCCAGGCTGTTCGCCCACGTGCGGCGGCCGTCCGGCAGGAGACAGGCCGCGTGGGCGATCTCGGGCTCTCCGCCCTCGAACATCACCGTGTAGGACTCGATGGTGACGTCACCCTCGTGGTCGACCACTGCCTCGCGGCGGGGCAGGGCGTCCACCGCCGCCTGGCAGCTCTCGTGGCGGAAGCCCTCGGCCGGCGGCTCCGTCGAGTAGACGCCGAAGGCGTGCTTGGTGAGGAAGCCCCCGTTCGCGGTGCACAGCCCGACCTTGCCCGGATCCGCGCGCAGCACCTCGCCCATGCGCGCGATTCCGTGCATCACGTAGTCGTTGAGCGGGCCACCGCCGAAGGTGAGGCCGCCGGTCACGGTGAGCGGGCGTTCCTCGGAGAGACCGAGCTCGGCCGCCGCCACCTGCACCGCCGAGGGGAAGCAGCTGTAGAGGTCCACGTAGTCGAGCGCGTCGGGCGAGGTGCCCGCCAGCTCGAGGGCCCGCCCGCCGGCGATGCGGATGGCCGGCGAAGAGTGCAGATCCTGGCGGTTCGAGACGAACAGGTGGTCGTGGGCGTCGCTGCCCGCGTGCAGGAAGATCCAGCGCTCGCGCGGTACGCCGAAGCGCCGGGCCGCCTCCGCGGAGCACAGGATCAGGGCGGCCGCCTGGTCGACCTTGTCGTTCGAGTTCATCCGCAGCGTATAGGGGAAGCCCAGCATGCGGTTCTCGGCGGAGGGGGTGGCGATCTGCTCGGCGCTCATCGGCTCGCGAATCCAGGCGTGCGGGTTCTCGACGGCGACGGCGTTGAAGCGCGCCCACAGGCGCGCGATCCGCTCCCGGTGCGCTTCGATGGACTCGCCCCGCGCGTAGCGGATGGCGTTCTCGAAGATCGGGTACATGGCGATCGGCCGGACTAGCTTCCGGGCGATCTCCGCCTCGTGCACCATCGACAGCTCCGGGCCGAGCATCAGGTCGGGCTCTCCGGGTGCGTCGCTGTACGAGAGCCGCACCCCCTGCTTGCGCGCCCGGGAGAGGCTGCGGCCGTTCTCGGCGCCCGCGAGCACGACGACGTCGCGCTTCTCGTCTCGGATCTCCCGCGCGAACCCGTTCACCGCCGACTGCACCATGTTGCCGCCGAAGGGGGTCGCGGCGGAACGCGCCTGCGCGGCCCCGAGCCGCGCCGCCACGGCGCGTGCGGGATCGTCGTAGCGCCAACGGCCGCGAATCACGCACACCACGTCCGCCGCCTCCAGCAGGGCACGGCTTCCCGCGTCCTCGGCGGCGGCCCGGGCGGCGTCGATCATCATCTGCAGGGGCTCGCGGCCCTCGAGGGGGTCGTCCACGCGCTGCTCGAGCTGGTGAAGGCCGACGAGGACCGGCGCGCGGGGGTCGAAGGACATTCGGGGTCTCTCCTCTCGGTTCCGGCTCCTGGGCTCCGGCTCGATGCGTTCCGGCGCCGTGCTCGCTTCCCGGACGGCGGCGCCGGCCGGCCTCCGATGATCGCGAAATGATTGCACGTCTGCTTCACGAGAGCGCGCACGCGCCGCCGCTCGCCGAGAGGTACGGGCTCCAGCCCTCCGCCGGTCGGCCCGATACGAGAAGGGACCCAGCGATGGAGGGCCTCGCGACATGCGAAGAATGCTGTTGGGCTGTCTGCTGATCGGCTGGCTCCTGCTCCCAGGTTGCGCCTGGGTCTCCGTCACCGATGCGGGTGACGACGTGCGCGTCTTCTCGAGCTACGAGGTGAGTGACTGCGAGCGGCTCGGCAACACGAAGGCCTCGGTTCTGCCCAAGGTCTGGTTCGTGCCGCGCCCGAAGGGCGCGGTCGAGAAAGAGCTCACCACCCTGGCGCGGAACGAGGGCGCCGGGATGGGGGGCAACGTGGTGACCCCGCTGCCGTCCCCGGCTCCCGGGGAGCGCGAGTTCGCCGTCTACGTCTGCGGGGACTGATCCCCTCCCCGCGGCCTCGACCCCTCCGCGCACACGACCGCGCGCACGAATCCGCCGGATCCTCGGCTACCTTCGCGCTCCCCTTCTCGAGGAGATTCGAATGGCCCAGCCGGAGCGGTCCGCGTCCCGTCTCGCCGAGAGCCCGCTCGTGATCGAGCGCCTGACGCCGGGGATCGGTGCGGAGGTCGGCGGCGTCGATCTCTCGCGGCCACTCTCCGACGATACGGTCGCCGCCATCCGTGGGGCGCTGCTCGCCCATCGCGTGATCTTCTTCCGCGACCAGCCCATCTCCTCCGCCGAGCACGTGGCCTTCGGGCGGCGCTTCGGAACGCTCGAGATCCATCCGTTCACACCCAACAAGCCGGGCCATCCAGAGATCATCCTGCTGGCCAACGGGCCGGAGAACCGCAGCCGAATCAACGTCTGGCACAGCGACGTGACCTGGCGGGTCGAGCCCTCCCTCGGCTCGATCCTGAAGGCGGTGCAGGTGCCGGAGGTCGGGGGGGACACCCTGTGGGCCGACATGGTCGCGGCCTTCGAGGGCCTGCCGGACGAGATCCGGAGGCGCATCGACGGTCTCTTCGCGATCCACGACTTCACCCACAGCTTCGGCCGGCGGATGGCGCCCGCCGAGCTCGCGGCGATGCAGCAGAAGTACCCGGCCGCGCGGCACCCGGTGGTGCGCACCCATCCCGAGACGGGCGAGAAGGCGCTCTACGTGAACGCCGCCTTCACCCGCGAGATCGAGGGCATGAAGGCGGACGAGAGCCGCGACCTGCTGCGCCTCCTCTACGCCCAGGCCCGCGTGCCCGAGCTCCAGGTGCGCTTCCGCTGGCGCCCGGGCTCGATCGCCTTCTGGGACAACCGCGCGAGCCAGCACTATCCGGTCTCGGACTACTGGCCCGCCCGACGCCTGATGGAGCGCGTGACCGTCGTCGGCGATCGACCATTCTGAGCGCGCTTCGGCCGCTCAGTCGAAGAGTCGCTCCGCGAGGCGCTCGAGCTCGTCCACGGCTTCTCGGGAGCGTCGCCAGGGCGACGTGATGATGCGCGTGACGCCCAGGTCCTCCCAGCGCGCGAGCTCGTCCCGGCTGGCGACGGTGGCTCTCACGGTCAGCTGGAAGGCGTCGTTCTCGCGCCCGTGCTCGCGCAGCAGGGCGCGCAGCCGCTCGACGGGCGCCTGCACCGACTCGAGGGTGTGGTGCAGCCCGAGCCAGCCGTCGCAGGCTCGCGCCGCGCGCCGAAGCGCCGCGTCGGACTCGCCCCCGCAATGGATGGGCGGATGCGGACGCTGGACCGGCTTGGGCTCGAACATCACCGGACCGAAGCGGTAGAACCGGCCCTCGTGTGCGACGACCGGCTCGCTCCACAGGCGTTTGCAGAGCGCGAGGGCCTCGTCGAGCCGCCGGCCCCGGGTGGCGGGGTCGAGGCCCGCCGCGGTCCACTCCTCCCGCAGCCAGCCGGCGCCGATGCCCACCTCGGCGCGGCCGCCGGAGACGATGTCGAGGGTCTGGACGGCGCGCGCCGCCGCGAAGGGATGTCGCAGACCGAGCAGGTAGACGTTCGTTCCGAGCCGGATCTTCCGGGTGAGGCCCGCGAGGAAGGAGAGATACGCGAAGGAGTCGAAGACCGGGGTGCTCGGGGGCACGGGTGGATGGTCCTCGCCGGGGAACGGCGATCCGCCCATCTCGGTGGGGAACACGAGGTGCTCGGGCAGCCACACCGATTCGAAGCCCAGGGCATCGGCGCGTCGGGCGACGTCGACGAAGAAGTGGGGGTGGAGAGCGCTCAGGGTCACGCCGAGCTTCACGCTGCGACCTCTTCCCGGCGTGAGCCGCCGGGGTCGGAGACGCCGCAAGGTAGAGAGCGGCAGGCTATCGTCCAACCCGGACCCGACGGGAGGATCCCGGTGCTGCGATCCGCATGCGTCGTTCGGCTGCGACCGGTCCCTGTCCTGGTGGCGTCGCTGGTGCTCGTCGTCGCGGGGGCGCCCGCGGCGACAGCGAACGTCTCCGAGGTGGCGAAGGCGTCGCCGCCCGCCGACGAGGAGCCCGCGCTCGACCGGGCCGGCGGCTACGTCGGCGTCGGAGGCGCCTTCGCGCTCCAGAACTTCTCGACGCCGGGCTCCCAGGACGACTCCGGCTCGATCTTGTTCCGCGCCGGCTATCGCGGCGATCCGTACCTGGCCGTGGAGTTTCTAGGCGAGGTCCTGCCGGGATTCGAAGGCGACGATTCGGTGGACAACGACGTGAACGGGTTCGCGGTGACGGCGAATGCCAAGCTGCTGCTGCCGCTCGGGCGCGTCGAGCCGTGGCTGATGGCGGGAATCGGCTTCCTGGACATCGATGCGGACTCCAACGACGAGACGCGGGAGGACTTCGCGTTCCGCTCGGCGGCGGGCCTCGACGTCCATCTGACACCGCACTGGGCGCTCTACGCCGAGGCGGCCTACATGCTGCCCACGGGGTCCGTGAAGCGCTTCGACTACGCGACCTTCGGCGGCGGGGTGCTCTTCCGCTTCTGATCGCGTCGCCGATCGCCCGCTCCACACGCTCGGCCGGTGTCGCTGTGCCGAACGGCTTCCGGCCGAGAAGCCCCTGCCTCGACGCCTCGGGGGCGCCTATAGGGCATCCCGGATCCTGCCGATCCAGCGGGGGGTGGCTCTCCGCGCATCCCGGAGGGCGGGTGAGGCGATGGAGGAAGAGGAAAGGGCGGTCCCGTCCATCCTGCTGGTCCACGACGGCGAGCTGGCGGACGTGGGACAGCTGCTCGAGGAGCTGGACCTCGGCTTCGACGAGTCGTCGCCCCACGGCACCGGGGCCGAGGCGTACGCGCACGCGCCCGTGGTGGTCGCGACGCCATGGGATCGGCGCCGCGTGGTGCCGGCACCGGCCCGGCGGGCGACGCCGGGAATCCGGTGCCCGGTCTTCTCGAGGCCGGGGAGGGGGAGCGCCATCGGGATCCGCGCCGCGCGTTCGGGCGCCGCGTGATCGCGCTCGGCAGCCAGGCCGCGCGGGTCCTCGTGGGTCGCGACATCTCTTCGCGGGGCATGCGCGTGGATCACACCGAGGCCCTGAGCCTCGGCCAGGAGCTTCGCATCGCGATCCACGTACCCGCCCGCGAGACGCCCCTGGTGGTGGAGGGACGGGTGGACCGCGACGACGGCGCCCGGGGACTGGTGCTTCGCTTCGCCGAGCTCTCCGCGGGCGTCCGGGCGTGTCTCGACGAGATGCTCGGCGAGCTGCCGCTCGCCGCGAGCGCCGGCGCCGCGGACTTCGACCGCCCCTCGGTGGTGTCCGAGATCCTCGAAGCCAACGGCTGACCCGATCGGTCCCGCCCGACCAGGGCCTGCGGCGCGCGGGAACCGCGCCGAATGACGCATCGGGGCTACGATGGGGCCCGATCGCGCGCTCGCGGGCCGTCCGCAGGCCTGTCGCGTGCGAGGGGGTTTCGGCTTGTCGGACGGCGGCTTGCTGGGTGGGTGCGAAGTGTTTCCTGAGCGGTTTGTCGGCCTTCGGACGGCGCTCCCGGCGCTGCTTCTGGCCGCGGCCCTGGCCGGAGTGGCCGGCTGCGGGGGGCGCGAGCTGGGCTCGGGCCGCATCGTGGGACCGGCGCGCAGCGTCGAGTCCCGGGCGGCCCTGCGCGCCGCCCAGGAACGCTCGGCGCCCGGCGAGCGCGAGATCCTCTTCGGCGACCTGCACGTGCACACGTCCTACTCGATCGACGCCTACGTGTTCTCGCTGCCGGTCTTCGGCGGCGAGGGCGCGCACCCGCCGGCCGACGCCTGCGACTTCGCGCGCTACTGCGCCGCGGTCGACTTCTTCTCCATCAACGACCACGCCGAGGCCATGACCCCGGAGCGCTGGCAGGCGACGCGCGAGAGCATCCGCGCGTGCAACGCCCGCGCGGGGGATCCCGCCGATCCCGACCTCGTGGCCTACGTGGGCTACGAGTGGACCCAGGCCGGGGCCACGCCCGAGACCCACTACGGCCACAAGAACGTGATCTTCCGCGGCCTCGCAGACGACGAGCTTCCGGCACGGGTCATCGGCTCGCTTCCGGACGGCACCATGAAGCGCGCGCGGGGCGTCGGCATGATGGCGGTGCTCGAGGCGCTGCCCCGCGTCGGCGGTGCCTACGCGGACTTCCTGTGGTGGATCCGGAGGATGACGGAGATTCCCGACTGTCCGGCGGGTGTCGATACCCGCGCGCTTCCGCCGGAATGCCGGGAGAATGCGAGCACCCCGGACGTGCTCTTCGAGAAGCTCGCCCAGAGCGGGCTCGAGCCCCTGGTGATCCCGCACGGCCTCGCCTGGGGCATCCACGCGCCGCCCGGGTGCCACCATCGCGAACCAGCTCACCCGCTCGGCCCACGATCCGGAGCGCCAGCGCCTGATCGAGGTGTACTCCGGCCACGGCAACTCCGAGGAGTTCCGGCCGTGGCCCGAGTACGGCCGGTCGGGCGAGGAGCCCGTCTGTCCGGCGCCGACCGCCGGCTACCTGGCCTGCTGCTGGCGCGCCGGGGAGATCGTGCGCGAGCGTTGCGGCGATCTGCCCGCCGACGTCTGCGAGGAGCGCGTCGAGGAGGCCCGGCGTCTCGCGATGGCGGCCGGCGTCTCGCCCGCACCTGGTGCTGCCCGACACCACGCCCGAGGACTGGCTCGACTGCGACCAGTGTCGCGACTGCTTCAAGCCGGCCATGAACCTGCGACCCGGCGAGACGTCGCAGTACGCGGCCGCGGTCTCCGGCTTCGACGAGCCCGGGCCGGACGGCCGCCCCCTGCGATTCCGCTTCGGCTACATCGCCTCGAGCGACAACCACAGCGCGCGCCCCGGCACGGGCTACAAGCAGGTCGGCCGTCACGGGATGACCGACGCCCGGGGCATGGCCTCACCGTTCTATGAACGCTCTCACGCGTCCCTGGATCCGGGGCCGTCCCGGCGACGCCGGGCGCGCGCGGCCGGCGCCCGAGCAGGAGCGGGGCCTGCGCGGCCTGCTCGACGTGGAGCGCGAAGGGAGCTTCATGTACCCCGGCGGCCTGGTCGCGTTGCACAGCCAGGGCCGCAGCCGCGACGCGATCTGGGACGCCCTCCTGCGCCGCGAGGTCTACGGCACCAGCGGGCCCCGCATCCTGCTGTGGTTCGACTGGCTGGACGAGGCGGGCGGCCGCCGGCCCATGGGATCGGAGATCGAGAGCGCCAGCGTGCCGCGCTTCGAGGTGCGCGCGGTGGGCTCGCGGCGTGCAGCAGCCCGGTTGTCCCGAAGAGAGCCGCGAGGCGCTGGGGGACGAGCGCCTGGCGAAGCTGTGTCTCGGCGAGTGCTACAACCCGGGCGACGAGCGGCGTCCGATCGCGGCGATCGAGGTCGTCCGGATCCGCCCACAGGCGATTCCGGGCGAGCCGGTGGAGTCGCTCATCGAGGATCCCTGGCTGCAGCCTCCCCTGCGTCCCGACCCGTCCGGCTGCCGCGCGACCTTCGAGGATCCCGACTACCCCAGCGCTCGCACCGCGACGCGGTCTACTACGTGCGCGCCCTCGAGTCACCGTCTCCGGCCATCAACGGCGCGAACCTGCGGACGGAGTTCGACGCCCAGGGCAAGCCGGTCCGCACGACGCCATGCCACGGCGGCTACCGCACCGCGCCAGACGACGACTGCCTGGCGCCGGTGCAGGAGCGGGCCTGGTCGTCTCCGATCTATCTCGACTGGCCGGTAGCTTCCCCGTCGTCGGTCGTCTCGGCTTCGTCGTCGTCAGTCGTCGACTGACTGCGCGCGGGGGGGCACCCAGTCGTTCGAGCCCTTGCGGATGTTCCCGAAGGCGAGCTCGGGCAGGCTCGTGAGGGCCCCTTCGAGGCCGGAGACCAGGGTTTCGCCGCGATCGATCGGCAGGCGCACCAGACCCCAGACGCTCTCCCCCAGCGCCGCGGCCAGGTTCAGGGCACCGAAGACGGGTCGCAGCGGGACCGCGTCGTCGGTGAAGAACAGGAAGAACGAGTCCCGCGCGCTGCGCCGGTAGCTCCGGGCGGTCAGGGTGTTCGACTCGCGCAGGGAGACCCACAGGTCGTTCTCCCGCCGCCGCATCTGTGCCAGCCGGATCTCGCGCTGGGAGGGCAGGGTGCGGCGCTCGACCACGCGGTAGCGGGTGTTCACCGCCGCCGCCGAGACGAAGGGGATGAACGTGAACGCGCTGTGTCCGTCCACGTAGCCGCCCAGGGCGACCTCGGAGCGGGCGGCGTCGGCGCCCAGCGCCTCGTTCAGGGTCTCGAAGAGCTCGGAGACGCAGTTGCGCGTGACCAGCTGGTAGCGGTACAGCTGCTCGAGGGCGGCCTGGTAGCGCGCGCTCCCGCTCGCGCACCCGCGCGAGGTCGCGGTCGATGACGCGGAGGTCGCGTGGCTCGCGGAATCGCGATCTCCAGCCGGCGGGTGCGTCCCGGCACCAGCACACCCCGGGCAAGGCGCAGATCGCGTCCCTCGCGCACGGCGCGGTCGAGCTCGTGGACCCGGTTGGCGGCCTCCTCGAGCCGTCCCCAGGCGCGCTCGTCGACCCCCTTGCTCTCGAGCAGCAGGCGTCGCGCCTCCTCGACCTGTCCCCGTCCCGCGCGCGCCATCTCCGCGACGACGTCGAGCCGGCTGGCCACGACGCGCGCCGCCAGGGCGCGCGCGTCGTCGGGCACCACGTCGAGCAGGACGAGACGGCCGCGGTCGAGGCTCGCGTCCAGGGCCAGCATCCTGGCGAGCCCCACCAGGAACGGGCGACCCCAGTCGCTGCGCGCCGATCCGGCGAGGTCGACGAGCTGGTCCTCGAGCCCGGCGCGCAGGGCGCGCAGGCGGTCTCGCTCCCGGTCCTCCAGCCAGTACTCCGGTCCCGCCGGCTCGATGAAGGATCCGACCGCCAGCGGCACGCTGTGCTCCAGCACCTCGAGCACGGCGATCTCCGTGGCGGCGTCCCGGTAGCGACCGGCGTAGGAGCGGCTGAACGGCGGATCCTCGTAGGCGTCGCGGGGCGGGACCACGATCCACGCCGCGGGATCGGCGGCGACCGCCCCCTCGAGCCTCCGGATGGCGTCCCGGCGGCGGCTCGCGAGGAACCGGCGTCCGTAGCGCTCCGCGATGCGGTGCCGGAGCCCGGCGACGGCCGCCGCGGGCGCGGCGCGGGCCTTCGGGGTATCCGCGAAGTAGCCGAGGGCCGGAATCTCGGGCGATGCCTCGGCCGCGTCGCCGCCCGCCGCCACGGCCCGCCAGCCCTCGAGCAGGCGTCGATCCGCGAGCAGCCCCGCGCGCACCTCGAGCTGCCGCGCCTCGATCCGTCGGCGGCGCTCGAAGCGTTCGCGCAGCCGCCTCGCGTCCTGCGCGCTCACCGCCACCCGGCTCAGGTGGATCGTACGATTGTTGATGAGTGCGTAGACGTGGAAGAAGTCGCGGGTCGGCTCGCGGTCGAGGACGAGCAGCCCGTCGCGGTTCTGGAAGTGGTAGGTGTGCTCGCCGAAGCGGATCGCGGCGTGCCCCCCGCTCGAACCCCCTTCGTTGGCCTCGGTGTAGACGTAGTCGAAGGTCGCGGGGTGGCCGGAGTCGAAGGTCGCGGGGTGGCCGGAGTCGAAGGTCGCGGGGTGGCCGGAGTCGAAGGTCGCGGGGTGGCCGTAGTCGAAGGTCGCGGGGTGGCCGGAGCCCTGCGACGCTGCACGCGCGGTCGCTGCGACGCCGGCCACGAGCACCCCCACGAGGGCACCCGCGGCCAGTCCCCGGAGCCGACGCCGCGGCACGATCTTCCGCGCGGCGCTTACGGGATCCGCGTGTATCCGGCGTCCAGGGCCTCGAGGCTCGCCGGATTGTCCGCGAACAGCTGCCGCCCGAAGCGCAGGGCCGCCGTGCGGTCCAGACGCGCCTGCTGCAGACCGAGCCCGATGCTCGCGCAGGTGAACGAGTCGGCCTCCCAGTTGGTGATGCCGCGCTGCTCGGCCAGCCGCCCGAGCCCGGTCCGGAAGGCGTCGAGATCACCGCCGTCGCGGACGAACGCCACGGTGTAGTCGCTCACGTCCTGGCGGTACGCGGAGTCGCCGCCGCTGCTCTTCGAGGAGCCCGAGCTCCAATCGAACGGGCTGCTGATCGAGTCCGACAGGGTCTCCGAGCTGTTGGACATCGAGCATCCCGCGAGACTCCAGAGGCCCGCGAGAAGGGTTGCCGCCAGGGCAAGTCGTGCGAAGGATCGATGCATGTCACCCCCCCAGGTGAAGAACGAGCGTTCGCCGGGAGTTTGAAGGGATCGAACCCTGTGTCAAGGGTTGCGCACAACGCGCGCCCTCGGGCCTCAGACCGGCAGGTCGGACACGTGGCTCGAGTTGACGGTCACGCGGTAGCCACTCGGGTCCAGCAGGGTGAAGGAGTCGTGGATCTCGCTTCGCTCCATCTCGCTCGGGGCGAAGCCCAGGGCCGCGTAGCGCTCCCGAGCCGCCTCGACGTCCTCGACCATCAGGTCGAAGGGGCAGGGGGTCTCCGGACGAACCGGCGCGTCGGAGGCCACCAGCACCAGATGCGTTCCGCCCCGCAGCTCCAGCACGGCGAAGCCGTCGCCGCGGGCGATCGGACGCATGCCCAACGCGCTCCAGTACTCGTTCGAACGTGCGACGTCGGAGGCCGCCAAGACCACGTGGCCGACCCAGACGGCGGGACGCTCGTTGCGGAGAGGCTCGGACATGGCGGCGAAGATACCGCTCGGCTCGGGAGGGGGCCCCTCCGCCGGGCGGATCACTCACCGGGCCGGTCGAAGCGGCGCAGGCGGCTCAGTCGAAGCGGCGCAGAAGGAAGGCGGCGAGCGCGCGACGCTCCGGCGGCGACAGCTCGAAGTTCGGCATCGGGGGAGGGGGTGCGGAGAGGAACGCCGCGAGGCTCGCCTCGTCGAAGCGCGTACGGAGCTGGACGAGGGGCACGACCACCAGGCCGGGCACCGCCGCGGACTCGTGGCAGCCGGCGCACTCGAGCTGCCGGTACAGGCTGCGGCCCGCCTCGACGGGAGGAAGGCTCGGATCGAAGGAAGGCTCTTCGAGCGGCTCGTCGACCGCCGGGGCGGAGCTCGCGTCGGGGACGGTGGGGGTCGTGGCCGTGGGAGGGCCGGGCCGGTCACAGGCACCGACGGCGATCGCGAGGAGCAGGAGCGGGACGAGGTGTCGCTGCGCTGCGCGTTGGTCCGCCACGGTTCGATGGGTTCCTATGGGGCTTCGACCGGGCGTGTCGCGCTAGCGCCGCGGCATGAAGACGATTTCGCCGCCGCCTTCCATGGTGCCGAACTGGGGCGTCTGCTGGTTGCGCGAGGCGGTGGTCACCTGCGGCTTGACGTAGGCGCCGATCTCGCTGGCCGTGACGGCGCCGTCCTGGTTGAAGTCCGCTTCGCCCTGCAGCGCGCGCAGTAGATAGGTGGTGAACAGCCCCTGTCCCCCGACCTCGATCGCCTGCTCGCCGTCGGCGCCGGCGGTGATGATCTGCACGGCCGGGATTTTGGTGATCTTGCGCAGGTAGACGTTGGGCGGGGCGTTGCCCGGTCGTGTGATGCCCCGGGTCAGGGCCAGGCCGGAATAGCAGGCGTCGATCGCGTAGTAGACGTGCTTGGCGGCGGTACGCTTCGAGAGGTCCCGCACGGTGTCCATCGAGATGGCGGTGGAGAACACGTCGTCCGTGTCCGCGTCCACAGGAATCAGATAGCCGCGCTTGCCCCCGTTCGGCAGCGTCTCCGTCTGCCCGTGGCCCGCGAAGTAGATCATCGCGAGGGTGTCCCTGTCGGCGATGCTGGGAAGCTCCGTTCCCAGCACCTTGAGCATGCGCCGCCGGGTGGCGTTGCCGTCGTAGACCTCGATCACCTCGTCCCAGCCCTGATCGCGCAGGAAGCGCGCCATGCGGCGTCCGTCGTTGGCGGCTCCGGACAGGGTGGGCCAGTGCTGGTACTGGTTGATCCCCACCACGACGGCCACGCGCTTGGAGTAGAGCGCGCTGCCGGTGGCGGCGTCCAGCCGCGGAGGCTCGCGGCGGACGGCGGTCTGGGGGGGCGGCGGCGTATACGCGGGCGCCGGGCTGGCGCGGCGGTCGGCCGGGGCAGGCGGCGGCGTGCTCGCGTAGGCGGTGAGCTCCTTGGGCGCCTCGTAGGTGCCGCGCTTCAGCCCCTTTGCGCCGGACATGCGACCGTCGCCGTCGAACACGATCGCCAGGCCTCGCCGGCCTCGCCAGTACCGCCAGCTGGCCGCCGTGAGGTTCGGGGTCTTGTGGCGAGGCGGGTAGCCCATCGCGATCGTGATGGCGGACTTCGTCATCCCGACATAGGGCTTGCCGGCCGCGATGCCGGCCTGGTCGAGGGGGCTCATGCGCGCGATCCCGTCGCGCGGGCAACGGCTGCCGAAGTAGCGCGCGAGGTGCTGGGCGAAGGGCTCGGCGGCGACCTTGTGGAAGTCGTAGACGTAGGGCTGCGACACGCCGTCGACCCGGAACGTCAGCCGCTTCTTGTTGACGGCGATGATGGTCACGTCGGTGCAGACCGGGATCAGGTCGCCCGCCTGGCTGTTGAGGGCGGACAGGCGGTGGTTCTCCGCGTGGAGGTTCACGAGGGTGACGGCGCGGCTGCCGTTGGTGAGCCGTGCGCCCTGGCTCGGGATGACGATCGTGGAGTTGCAGGCGACGGCCGTTGCCGCCGTCAGGATCGAGGCGACGGCGAGCCGGAGGGCGGCGTGCTGCCGGGTTCGGACCGCTTCGATCATCGAGGGGCCTCCGTTCTCTTTCTCGGGCATGCGCAGCCGAAGCTGGCACCGATCGCGGGGTCGGACGGCGCCTCGGAGCGTAGCAGCCGGCGCCCCCGCTTCTGGGTGCCCCGGGCGACCCGCAGGGTTCCGGTCCCGCGCCCCGGGCTCTCCAGGCCTATCGGAGCGGGGGCGCCGGGCCTTGAAGGCTCGCCGAGCGCGTCACCGCCCCGCCCGTCCCGGCGCGCGGCCGGGCCCCGGAGCCGCCGGCTCGGTCGGCCGCATGCGCAGGAACTCGCGCCGGATGTCGCGCTCCAGGTTGTAGACCCAGCGGTTGTAGCTGTTGCTGATGCGGTCGCCCGAGTGCTCGAGATTCTCGCTGCTCTTGTAGTGGATGCTGAACTCGTATCGGCGATAGGTCACGTCGATCACCGCCTTCGCGTCCGGCTTGCGCAGCCGGCCTTCGATGTGACCCGGCCCGAGGATGCGCATGTCCCAGCCGCGGCGCGCGCCGGCGCGTTGGATCGCGAGCGTCATGTCCTGGAGGGTCCAGGTCGGATCGTTGGGGATGATGGCCTGATCCACCTCGTAGATCGGCTGCGTCTGGCAGCCGGTGGCGATCGCCGCGAGCACGAGCAGCGCGCGGATCGGGGCGCACGACTTCACGGGGCGTCGCGGCATTCGAGCTCCTCGATCTCGTAGTTGCGGATGTCCAGAACGTAGCCGAAGGCGGGATTGGAGAGCTCTACGCGCTCGGAGATGCCGGCGGGTCCGAAGGGGCCGAGGTAGCGGATGACGAGCGGACCGCCGTGGCCCGGTGCGGCGTCGGCTTCGACCGCGATCTCCCGCGACACGAGGGTGCCGTTGCGGAAGGTCTCGCGTACGGCTTCCCCGGCCCACGTGACCACGCGCGTCCCGCTCGTGCCGGCGCCCGGGGGTGGCGAGCGGAAGAACGTTCGCTCGATGTCCCGCAGCACGTGCTCGGGGGAGAAGGGCAGGGGCTGCCCCGTCAGGGTCTCGACGTCGAGCTGCCCGTTCCGGCGGACGGCGGTGAAGAGCCGTACGCCGAATGGTGTGAGCCCCACGAGGCGCAGCTCGCCACAGCGGGACTGCAGCGCCGTGTCGAAGCGCCGCTCTTCGTCGGAGAAGCGGGCCGTCAGGTGCTGGCGGACGAAGAAGTTTCGTCCCAGCCCCTCACCGGTCGCCGGCGCCTCGGGTCTCGGCGTCGCGCAGGCCAGCGCGAGGGCGACCGCCCCGAGCCCGAGACCCCCCACGAGGCGGCGCGCTGCCCTCACGCGCGCCCTCCCGACGCTCGCACGACGTCCCGGCCCCCCAGCAGCGCCAGCACCGCCGGGCCGAGGAGCAGGCTGGACACGACGCCCAGTGCCGTGGTGACGCCCAGCGCGCGCAGCCCCGGATTGCTCGAGAGGGCCAGCAGCCCGAGGCCCAGCACCGAGGTGGTGCAGGACAGCACCAGTCCCAGGGCGGTGGCGCCCAGTGCCTCGGGGCTCTCGCGCAGGCGCGCGCTCTCCGCCAGGAACACGCCGTAGTCGACGCCCATGCCCAGGACCAGCAGCAGTCCGAACAGGTGTACGAGATTCAACGGGTGCCCCATGAGCGACAGCGAGCCGGCGGTGAGTCCGCACGCCAGCAGGGCGGGCAGGAGGGCCACGCCGGTGGCGGCGAGCGATCGGTAGTGGAGCCACAGCAGGACCAGGACGGCCACGACGCCCAGACCCACGTAGCGCAGGGCGGCGCGGCGCAGGTCCCGGTAGCCCTGCTCGAGTCTCGCGAACTGGTCCAGGTAGACCGCCCCGTCGATGGGGGCGAGGGCCCGGGTCAGGGCGCCGGGGTCCGAGAGCCCTCGCACCAGGCTGACGAGGGCGACCTCGGCGCCGGACACGCCGCCTCGGGTGTCCGGCGGCAGAACGAAGGGCGCGATCCAGTGGCCGATGGGTGACCGCGCCACGTCGTCGATGCGCAGCGGCGGCGCCTCTTCGGCCAGCGACTCGACGAAGGGCCGGAAGGCGGCGGGCCGGAAGCCCTGGCGTTCCAGGGCTTCGAGCAGACGCGGTCCGAGATCCGGCGCCGCGGCCAGCACCGATCGGTTGCGGCGCTGCAGGGCCGCCGACCAGACGAAGCTGTGCAGGGAGCGGTACTCGCTCAGGACCCCCTCCGTGACGAGGGCATCCAGGGCGCGCGCGACGCGGTCGTTGCGCTGCAGCGCTTCCTCCTCGTCCCGCCCCAGGGCGATCACCACCCGGCTCGTCTCGGCCCCGAGCACCTGCTCGCGAACCCGGGCCTCCTCGGCGGCGAGGTGCGGATCGATGGGGCTCAGGGCCGCCACGTCGTCCGTCCAGCGCATCCCGGGCAGGCCGGCGGCGCACACGAGGAGCGCCCCCACCGGTAGGACCGCCGCCAGCCCGCGCCGCGTGGCCAGCCGCTCGATGCCTCGCGCGAGGGCGCCCGCCCAGCGCACGGGCGGCGGCGCGCCGGCCCCGGTGCGGCGTCGGCGTGGGACGAGGAACGGCACCGCCACCGCGGTCATCGCGACGGCGCCCACGATGCCCGCGCCGGCGAAGATCCCGATCTCCTGGATTCCCGGGAAGCCCGCGCCCGCCAGGGCGGCGAAGCCCACGAAGCTCGTCGCCGCGCCGAGACGGATACCCGGCCAGATCCCGGCCAGCGCGCCCGTGGCGTCGTCCGCTTCGTCCTCCATCAGCCAGTGGGCCAGCAGGTGGATCGGATAGTCGATGCACACCCCCACCAGCGCGCCGCCGAAGGCCAGGGTGAGGCCGTTCACCCTTCCGAAGAGCAGCAGGCAGGCCGCCAGGCCGCTGGCGAGTCCCGCCGCCAGGGGAAGGGAGGCCACCGCGATCAACCGGGGCGAGCGGAACACGAAGAGGAAGAGGCAGAGGATGCCGGCGGTCGAGAGCAGGGAGATCCGGGTGATGTCCCGCCTCATGGCCTGCTCGGCGCGCACCGCGAAGCGCTGGACCGCACTCAGCTCGAGCCCCAGCGTGCCGCCGGCCTCGTCGTCGAGCCGGGTGAACTCCCGGTCCAGCCGGGCGAGCAGCGGAGCCTGCCGGGCGGCGTCGAGGGCCGGGTACGCGCTGCCCACGAACACGATGGCGCGCGTGCCGTCCCGGCTCAGGAAGCGACCGTCCCGCAGCTGCAGGCTCGGCGTGCCCGCGTCCTGCAGGCGCCGCAGCAGGGCCGGAAACGCCAGCAGCGGGTCCGCCGGGGCGATGCTCTTGACGAGCGGAGCGAGCGGGCCGGTTACCGCCCGCTCCAGCTCGCGGGCCGCCCGGGCGAGCCCCTCGTCGCTGAGACGCGGCGGGAGCTCGATCTCCGGGTCGTCGGACAGGAGCTGGTAGCGGTGTGCGAAGTACAGGTCCCGTAGCAGCGCCGGCAGCTCGGGATCGGGCCCGGCGCTCACCCAGGCCACCGCCGGATCGCCCGCCAGCCGCTCAGCGAGCTCGCCGGCGGCCCGCAGCGCCACGGAGACGTCCGGCGCTGAGATGGACAGCACCATCGTGCGGGTCACGTCCGAACGCGTGAGCCGTCGCGACAGGGCCCCTTCCGCCGCGCTTCCCGGCGCGTGCAGGAAGTCCGTGATGTCGTTCGAGACCTGGAAACGAAGGGCGCAGAAGGCGCCGACCGCGGTGAAGGCGAGCATGGCGAGCGCGACGCGCAGGCGGCCGCGCTTCAAGGCGACGGTGGGCGGAGCAGTCGGTCGATCTCCGCGTCCTCGAAGCGGTGGCGCGCGTCCACGTCCCGGAACCGGGTTTGGGTGGTGTCCCCGCCGCGCTCGCGCACCACGAGATCGACCACCCGGAGCCCGTGGCCGCGCACGCGGATGGCCTCGATGGCGCCGGCCAGGGCGGGCTCCCGGGGCTCGAGCTCGATCCGCCACGCGCTGTCGTCGGTCGCCGGCCCGGTGCCTTCGGGTCGGAACTCGATCGCGTAGGTCTGACGCAGGCGTTCCAGATTGCCGGCGAGGATGTCCGTGAAGGTGTGGGCGAAGACGCGTGCGACCGGGCTCGCGCCCAGGTCGAAGGTCTCGCTGCCGGCGGCGTCCACGTAGACGAGGCGATCGGCATCCAGTCGCAGCAGGGAGGGGGTGGGCTCGCTCACGCGTCGCAGCAGTCGATCCGGCGGGATGAAGTACACGTTGCCCCGCGAGCGCAGGGGGCGTTCGAGGAGGGCGATCCGCTTCTCCTCGTCGAAGGCGGCCGAGAACCCCGGCATGGCGCGGAAGCGCGCCACCAGCGACTCCAGGCTCGCGGCCGGCGCCCCGGGATCCGTTGCGGCCGGGCTCGCCTGGCCGCGCCCGTCGGCGGCGGAGCGTGCGGCGAGGCAGGCGAGGGCGAGGGCGAGCGCGAGGGATCGGCTCGCGACGAGTGTCATGCGGGTCTCCTGGCCCGGCGGGGAGGGGGCGTCATGTTAGGATAGGCGTGGCCGGGGGCGACGCGCGGTGGCGCGGGCTCACCGCCGGCGACGGCCCGATCCGGGAGCCCGATGACGTTCCTGCCGCCCCGCTCGTTTCGCGCCCTGGCCTCGGGGATCGGCTTCGTCGTGTTCGGGATCGGCTCCCTGGCGCTGGTGGGGGTGGGATTTCCGCTGATCCGGCTCTGCACACGCGACCGGACGGCGCGGATCCGGCGCACGCGAGCGCTGATCGCGCGCTCGTTCCGCCTCTTCATCGAGATGCTCGTGGGCCTCCGGGCCATCGGTGTCCGCTGGCACCATCGGGAACGCCTCGACCGGCAGGGGCCGATGCTGGTGATCGCCAATCATCCGACGCTGCTCGACGTGGTCATTCTCGCTGGCTGGATTCCCGACGCGGAGTGCGTCGTGAAGCGCGCCGCGTGGTCGAATCCGTTCCTCGGCGGCGTGATGCGCGCGGCCGACTACATTCCGAACGACGACGGCGAGGCCTTGATCGAGGCGTGCGTCGCGAGGCTGCGCGCGGGAGGAACCTTGATTTTGTTTCCCGAGGGGACGCGATCCCCGAAAGGACAGCTCCGGGACTTCAAGCGCGGTGCGGCGCGCATCGCGCTGCAGGCCCGGTGCCCGGTGCTGCAGGTGGACATCGACTGCCGGCCGCCCTTCCTCGGCAAGGGAGACCCGTGGTATCAAGTCCCCGACGACCTTCCCTGCTATACGGTAACGGCTCACGAGCCGGAGCCGGTGCCTGGGCCGGCGGCGGCTCCGGAGCCGCCGGAGGGGTCGGAAGCCTCGGCGGCGCGGCGCCTCAGTGCGACCTGGCGGGCCGGATTCGAGGAGAGACTGGGGTATGTCTGACGGTTCGCAGGCGGCGCTCGAGCTGGAGCTGAAGAAGCTGATCATCGAGGCGCTCGCCCTCGAGGACATCGAGCCGGACGAGATCGTGACCGGAGACCCGCTCTTCGTGGAGGGGCTCGGCCTGGATTCCATCGACGCCCTCGAGATCACGATGGTGATCGAGGAGCGGTACGGGGTGCAGATCGAGGACGACGCCGAGCGGAACAAGAAGATCTTCGCTTCGGTGGCCAGCCTGGCGGAGTTCGTCGCGGAGAATCGCGCGGCCTGACGCGCGGAGCAGAACGGGTAGGGCCGGACGTGCGCGGAGCGCCCCGGAGCCTCGGACACGAACGGTAGCGAGGGCAGTCGAGGGAAATGCAGACGAAGGACGAGATCTTCGAGGAGGTGCGGGACATCCTCTGCCGGGAGTTCGAGTTCGCTCCGGCCGAGGTGCTGCCCGAATCCCACCTCATCGAGGATCTGGATCTCGACAGCATCGATGCGATCGACCTGGCCGTGAAGCTCGAGGAGCGGGTGGGGCTCGATCTCGAGGAGAAGCAGCTTCGCTCCCTTCGACTGGTGCAGGACGTGGTCGACCTCGTTTACGCCCACCTGGATGCGCAGACCCCCACTGCTGCGTCGTCCTGAGCCGCGTCGCATCGCCGCCCGGTGAAGGTGCTCGCGGTTGCGTTCGGTCTCGCCTATCCCTTCCTGATCTACGCGGGGCTGTCGGTCTTCCAGCCCAGGACCCTGGCCCTGGCCCTGGCCGTGGGCGTGATCGTGCGCGTGGTCGCCCTTGCGCGCGCCCGCGAGGGGGTGGATCTCGCGCGGCTCATGCTGGCGCCGGCGGCCGTGGCCTGCGTGCTGGTGGTGACCGCGGTGTTCAACGAGGGGCGGGTCTTCCTCTTCGTGCCGGCGCTCGTCAATGCGGCGCTGCTCGGCACCTTCGCCCACACCCTGCGCC
The DNA here is from genome assembly GCA_963822965.1 of uncultured delta proteobacterium. Taxonomy (GTDB): domain Bacteria; phylum Myxococcota_A; class UBA9160; order UBA9160; family UBA4427; genus JAJDAN01. The sequence continues at coordinate 801,027 of CAWGJT010000006.1, read as the reverse complement.
GGGGACCGTCGATGATCGAGACGTTCGCGCGCCTGCAGGTCGACCACCTGAGCGAGGCCGAGATCCACTACGCGGTGGGCGTCACGCGGGTCTGGTGCGGGTTCTTCGTCGTGAACGGCCTCGTCGCCCTGGTGCTGGCGATTCGCGGCTCGCTGGGTGCGTGGACGTTCTACACGGGCTTTTTGTCGTACCTGCTGATGGGTACGCTCTTCACGCTGGAGTTCCTCTACCGCACGTGGCGGTTCCGCCGCTACACCGGGGGCTTCCTGAATCCCCTGCTCGAGCGCGTCTTCCCGCCGCGGGTGGGGGTGGCGAACGCCGACCCGCAGCCTTCCGCGCACGGGTCGGGCGAGGAGCCCGGGAAGGACGCATGACGGCGGGGACGAGCGCCAGCGAGCGGCTGCAGGTCCTGGAGGAGCGCCGGGATGCGGTGAGCCTCTGGCAGCGACTACGCGTGCCTCCGGCGCTCGCCTGTCTCGAGGGGCACTTTCCGGGCCTTCCGGTGCTGCCGGGCCTGGCGCTGCTCGCCTGGCTGGCGGAGGCCGGGGCCCGGCTCGTCGGTCGCCGCCTCGCGCCCACCCGCATCGAGGCGCTCAAGTTCCGCGAGCTGATCGGTCCCGGCGAAGAGGTCGAGGCGCGGGTCGAGCTGGCCAGCGGAGACGAGGTCCTGCGCTTCGAAGCGCGCCGGGCCGGGCGTACGGCCGCGTCCTGCCGCTTCTGCCTCGGTCCGGCGTCGGAGGGCCTGGGCGTCGTCGCCGCCCCCCTGCCGAGCCTCTCCCGGACGCCGGCGCGCGAGCTGATCCCCCACGCGGGGCCCATGGTCTTCGTCACCGACGTGCTCGCCGGCGACGAGAAGCAGACCTTCTGCGGCGTGCGGGTCGAAGATCTGACGCTCTTCCGCGACCCGGACGGGACGCTCCCCGCCTGGGCGGGCATCGAGCCCATGGCCCAGTGCGTCGCGGCGCACGGCGGTCGCGAGGCGCGCCGCCGCGGTCAGGCGCCTCGGGTAGGCTTCCTGCTCGGCTGTCGCCGGCTCGAGATCCGGGCGGAGCGTCTGGAGCCGGGTGTCGACTACGCGGTCTCCGCCGCCCAGGTCTGGGGCGGCGAGACGGGCCTGGTTTCCTTCGACTGCCAGCTGTACGAGGTCCCCAGCGGGCGCCGCCTGCTCGCGGGGCGCATCAACGCCTATCTTCCCGAAGACCTGAGGGCGCTGGGGGAGGGACGTCTTGGCTGAACGGCGGGTGCTGGTGACCGGCGCGAGCCGCGGGATCGGGCGCGCCATCGCGATCGAGCTGGCGAGCCACGGCTTCGAGATCGCCATCCACTACCGATCCCGGGAGGAGCAGGCGCGCGAGACCCGCACCGAGGTGCGCAAGCGCCAGGAGCACCTGCCGAGCGTCCGCGAGGGACCGCTGCTCCGATTCGACATCGCCGATCGCGAGGCCTGCGCGGCCACCCTCGTCGCCGACGTCGAGGCGAACGGTCCCTACTGGGGCGTGGTGTGCAACGCCGGGGTCACCGCCGACGGGCCCTTTCCCGGCATGAAGCCGGAGGCCTGGGACACCGTCCTCCACACGAACCTCGACGGCTTCTACAACGTGCTGCGGCCCCTCGTGATGCCCATGGTGCGGGCGCGGCGCGGAGGACGCATCGTCACCCTGTCCTCCGTCTCGGGGCTGATGGGCAACCGCGGGCAGGTGAACTACAGCGCGTCGAAGGCGGGGCTCATCGGCGCCACGCGCGCGCTGGCCCAGGAGCTCGCGAAGCGCGAAATCACCGTCAACAGCGTGGCCCCGGGGCTGATCGAGACGGACATGGCCGTGGAGGCGCCGGTGGACGAGATCCGCAAGATGATCCCGATGCGGCGTCTCGGACGCCCGGAGGAGGTGGCCGCGGCCGTGGCCTTCCTCTTCTCCGAGGGGGCCGCCTACGTGACCGGCCAGGTTCTCTCGGTGAACGGGGGACTCGCATGAGCCGCCGCGTCGTCGTCACCGGCATGGGCGGGCTGTGCGCGGTCGGTCAAGACTGGAAGACGGTCCGGGGAAGCCTGCGGGCGGGAAAGTCGGGCGTACAGCGCATCCCGGGGTGGGCCGAGGTCGACGGTCTGAAGACGCAGCTCGGCGCCCCGATCCCGGACTTCGTGACGCCCGAGGGCTACCCGCGAAAGAAGACCCGCAGCATGGGACGCGTGGCGCTGCTCGCGACGCGCGCCTGCGAGCTGGCGCTCTCGCGATGCCGGGCTGCTCGGCGATCCCGAGCTCGGCGGCGGGCGCACGGGCATCGCCTACGGCTCGACGTCCGGCTCCCCGCCGGCCATGGAGGTGTACGCCCGGCACTTCATGAACGAGCGCACCACCCGGGGCATCACCGCCAACGAGTACGTGCGCTTCATGAGCCACACGTGCGCGGCCAACATCGCGCAGTTCTTCGGGATCCGCGGGCGCATCGTGCCCGACCTGCAGCGCCTGCACGTCCGGCAGCCAGGGCATCGGGTACGGCTACGAGGCGATCCGCTTCGGGCGCCAGGACGTGATGATCACCGGCGGCGCGGAGGAGTTCCACCAGATCGACGCGGCGGTCTTCGACATCCTGTACGCCACCTCGACGCGCAACGACGAGCCCGAGTCCACGCCGCGTCCCTTCGACGCCGCGCGCGACGGCCTGGTGGTGGGGGAGGGCGCCGGCACCCTGGTGCTCGAGGAGCTCGAGCACGCCCGCGCCCGGGGCGCGCGGATCCTCGCCGAGGTGATCGGCTACGGGACCAACTGCGACGGCGCGCACGTCACCAACCCCGACGCCGGCAGCATGGAGCGCGTGATGCGGCTCGCCCTCGAGGACGCGGGCTGCGCGGCCTCGGAGATCGACTACGTGAACGCCCACGGCACCGCCACCGAGGTGGGCGACGTCGCCGAGAGCCAGGCCACCTTCGCGGTCTTCGGCGACGGCGTTCCCGTCAGCACGGTGAAGGGCTACATCGGGCACACGCTCGGCGCCTGCGGCGCCCTCGAGGCGTGGATCACCATCGAGATGATGCGCGACGGGCTGGCTCGCGCCGACGTTGAACCTCGACGAGGTCGACCCGCGCTGCGCGCGCGCTCGACTACGTGATGGGCGCGCCGCGCGAGGTGGGCACCCGGCGTCGTGATGAGCAACAACTTCGCCTTCGGCGGCGTGAACACCTCCCTCGTCTTCCGCCGCTTCGAGGAAGAGGCCTAGACCCCGTCCGGGACCGCCGGGCGCGAGCGGCTCCCCGCGTGTGGGACAATCGACGCAGGTCCGAACGGCGGGGCACGCCGGCCGCCCCCGACCCGTTCGCGTGTTCCTGCGCGTAGCTCGTTGTTCGCGCGCGCTTCTCGACTAGACTGCGCCGGGTCCAGCGCATTGCTGCGCCCAGACAGGGGGGCTGGGAAGTCCAGCACCGCTCCAAGTCAGTCATCGTTCCATGTTTCAGCCATACAGGAGAAATCGAATTGATCAAGCGAACTTCGATCCTCGGCAGAACCACCCTGGCGCTCGCCGGCCTGCTCTGCCTGCTCGTCCTCGGGGGCTGCCAGTCGGTCGCCTCGCCGGTGGCCGGCATCTGGATCCAGGACGTCTCCTTCCCGCTCGACGCGGGCACGACCCGGGTCGGCACCAAGGAAGGCAAGGCGTGCGCGACCTCGTACGTGGGCGTCTTCGCCAGGGGCGACGCCAGCATCAAGGCGGCGGCGGCCAACGGCGGAATCACCAGTCGACACCGTCGAGGCCACGGTCCAGAACTACATCGTGATCGGGCACTTCTGCACGGTCGTTCGCGGCAGCTGAGCGCGCCGAGGCGGCCGTCGGGGATGCCCCGGCGGCCGCTTCCCGCGAGCGCTGCGCCGCACCGCGCGGGCCGATCAGGCGGGCACGCGTCCCCAGGCCGACATCAGGATCGGCGACAGGATCGCGAACTCGGGATCCCGCGCCTGCGCGAGTGCCTCGTCGACGATCTCCTCGCTGAAGACCCCGCCTGCACCAGCGCGGGCTTCGCCCAGTCGAGGGCGAGCACGAACCACTCGGCGCTCGCCGTTCCGCCATGCATCGTGAAGACGCTGCCCTGCTCCTCGACGGCGTGAGGCCCCGCTCCCGGAGCAGCGAGAGGTAGCGCCGCCCGAGGGTGCCGTCGTATCCGTTCTCGCGCTCGCTGTGTCCGCGGGCCATGCGGACCAGGGAGGCGAAGGGCTCGGGGATCTCCTGGGCGTCGAACTGGATCCAGTCGACGTCCTCGAACAGCACCCAGCCGCCGGGACGGGCGGAGGCGACGAGCTTGTCGATCACCTCCTCCCGGCGATCGAGGTGCTGCAGCAGCCCGCGCGCGTGGACCAGGTCGAAGGCTGCCGTGGGCAACGCGTCCGCGACCACGTCGTGTCGAAGCAGCTCGAGATTCGCGGGGCCGCCCTGCGCCCAGCGCAGGTCGACGTCCGTGGCCAGCACCGCGCCCGTGGGACCCACGCGCTCGGCGAGCCAGCGGGCGATCGACGCGCCTCCGGTACCGACGTCCAGGCAGCGCCAGCCCGGCGCGACCCCGATCTGCTCGAGCGCGCGGATCGACGGAGGATCCGCGATCGCCGCCAGCAGGCCGTGGCGGACCTTCGCTCCTTGGCCTCGGTTTCCGCGTCCGCGCCGACCTGGTAGGCCTTCCTCTCGGAAGCCGCGACGCCGCGGACGCCTGGAGCTCAACGCGTGGTCCGCTCGAGACGCAGCCGGAACTCCGACATGGCCGCCAGCGTCGTCTTGAGCTCGTCGCGCGTCATGCCCCGCACGAAGTCGTTGGCCCAGGCCGCGTGCCGCCGGTAGGTCTCCTCGAGGGCCGCGAACCCGCGATCGGTCATCTCGACGAGCTTGGCCCGGCGGTGATTCGGATTGGGCTTGAGAACGACGAAGTCGTCTGCCTTGAGGGAGTTCACCGTGCGCTGCACGCTCTGCCGCCGAAGGCCCATGCGCCGCGCGATCTCGGCGACGGTCATCGGCTCCCCGTCGACGGACGACAACACCTGCCAGCGGGCGCTCGACAAGCCCCAGATCCCTCGTCATGCCATCGCCGTGCTCGAGCAGTCGGCCGTTCAGCCGGAACGTCTCGAGGATGATGTCCGTGAGGGTCTGGGCTTCCGAGGTTCGGGCCAGCCGTGCCGCCAGCCGTGCTTCGCGCTGTTGTTCCATGATGAGGGTTCCCTCCGCTCGAAGGTGCCGCGGGGTTGCACCGAGTTTGTGGCCGAAGTCTCCGGGCAAACTGACGCCTGAGCACCGTCATGCCCCTTCCGTAGAGGCCTTCTCGGCCGTCGGAGTTCCCCGTATTCTACCAGACGACAGTCTTCTGTCGGAATTCGGTGCTCCCCGGCGGCTCAGGGGCCGGAGGCCCCCCGCGGACGCCGGTGGACGCCTTCGCGAAGTCGCAGTCCGCCCGGCTACATCACCCCGTACGCGAGCATGGCGTCGGCGACCTTGATGAAGCCCGCGATGTTCGCGCCCTGGGCGTAGTTGACGAAGTCGCCGTCGCGTCCGTGCTCGACGCAGGACGCGTGGATCTTCTTCATGATGTCGAGCAGGTTGTGGTCCACCTCCTCCCGGGTCCAGGAGAGCCGCATCGAGTTCTGGGTCTGCTCGAGGCCGCTCACGGCCACCCCGCCGGCGTTCGCCGCCTTGGCCGGGCCGTAGAGGATGCGGGCGTCGATGAACGTATCGATCGCCTCGATGCTCGACGGCATGTTGGCCCCTTCGGCGACGAGCTGGCAGCCATTCTTCACGAGCGTACGGGCGTCGTCCGCCTCGATCTCGTTCTGGGTCGCGCAGGGAAAGGCGAGATCGCACGCGACGCCCCAAGGGCGCTTCCCCTCCTGGTAGTCGCCGCCGAACTGGTCCACGTACTCGCGGATGCGCCCGCGGCGCTTCGTCTTCAGCTCGATCAGCCAGGCCAGCTTCTCGGCGTCGATCCCGTCCTTGTCGTAGATGAAGCCGTCCGAGTCCGACATGCTGACGACCTTGCCGCCCAGCTCGATCAGCTTCTGCGCGGTGTACTGGGCCACGTTCCCGGAGCCCGAGACCACGCAGGTCTTGCCCTGGATCTCCTCGCCCCGGGTGCCGAGCATCTCCCGCGCGAAGTACACGCAGCCGTAGCCGGTGGCCTCGGTGCGGATCAGGCTGCCGCCGAAGGCGAGCCCCTTGCCGGTGATGGTCCCGGTGAACTCGTTCGCCAGGCGCTTGTACTGACCGAAGAGGTAGGAGACCTCGCGCGCGCCGACGCCGATGTCGCCGGCGGGGATGTCGGTGTTCGGGCCGATGTGTCGCCACAGCTCCGTCATGAAGGCCTGGCAGAAGCGCATCACCTCGCCGTCGCTCTTGCTGGTGCGGGTTGAAGTTCGCGCCGCCCTTCGCGCCTCCCATCGGCAGGGTGGTGAGGGAATTCTTGAAGACCTGCTCGAAGCCCAGGAACTTCAGCACCGAGAGCGTCACGTTGCGGTGGAAGCGCAGGCCTCCCTTGTAGGGGCCGATGGCGTTGTTGAACTGCACGCGCATGCCGCGGTTGACGCGGGTGTTGCCGTCGTCGTCCACCCAGCACACCCGGAAGATGATGCACCCGGTCGGGCTCGGTCATGCGGTCGAGGATGTGTGCGTGCTTGTAGGCCTGCTTGTCCTCGAGGAAGGGGACGAGATCCTTGGCCACCTCGTGGACGGCCTGGTGGAACTCGGGCTGGCCGGGGTTGCGTCGGCGCAGGCCGGACATGAACTGCTCGAGATAGCGCTCAGCGTGTCTCTCCGTCGTCTTCGACATGGTCGGTCTCCTGGTGGGATGCGGGAAAGGCCTCCGGCGGCGCCTGCTGCGCGGCAGAGTCTGGCCGGTCGTTCGCGTCGCTGCCACAGGCGCGGCGAGCCCGGGAAGGCCCGAAGTCCCGTTTCGCGCCGGCTCCGGTCCTCTCGCGGAGCTCCGGGAAATCGCCTCGGAGGCCGTTCCGGGCGCGGCAGACGCCGTCAGGGCGGCTACCATGCGGAATCGCCTCGACGCCCGAACGCCGGACCCCGACCGCCCGAAGCGGTGGGACCGCGGATGGCGGACCGCAGGCAGACCCACACCAGCACTCGAGCGCGACAGGAGACGGATCCATGCCCCGAGAAGCAGTCATCGTCGAAAGCCTTCGCACCGGACTGACGAAGGCCCATCGCGGCTCGTTCAACATCACCGAGCCCGTCGACTACCTCGCCCACACCCTGCGCGCGGTCGCCGAGCGGGTCCCGAATCTCGACCCCAAGGAGATCGAGGACGTGATCGTGGGCGTGCGGCTTTCCCGAAGGCTGCCAGGGCATGAACGTGGCGCGCATCGCAGCGATGGCGGCCGGCTTTCCCGAAGGAGGTCGCCGCGACCACCGTGAACCGCTTCTGCTCCTCGGGCTCCCAGGCGATCATGATGGCGGCGCACGCCATCGTGCACGAGGGCGCGGACGTGGCCATCGGCGCCGGCGTCGAGACGATCACGATGATGCAGGACGGCACCCAGAACACCTCGCGGCTCGCCAACAAGACGGCGCGCGAGCGCTTCCCCGGGCTCTACTTTCCGATGGGCGTCACCGCCGAGATCGTCGCCGAGCGCTACGGGATCAGCCGCGAGGACCAGGACGCCTACGCGCTCCAGAGCCAGCAGCGCTACGCCACCGCGGTCGAGAAGGGCTACGTCGCCGAAGAGATCGCGCCGATGAAGGTGACGCCGCAAGGTCATGAAGAAGGACGCGGAGCCCTACGAGGAGGACGCGATCGTCGACCGCGACGAGTGCAACCGGCCCGCAGACCACCCTCGATGGTCTCGTCGGCGCTGCCGCCGGTCTTCAAGAAGGCGGAGGAGGGCGGCACGGTGACCGCGGGCAACGCCTCCCAGCTCTCGGACGGCGCTTCGGCGACCCTGCTGATGTCCGCCGAGCGGGCCAAGCAGCTCGGCGTCGAGCCCCTGGGCATCTATCGCGGGACGGCGGTGGCCGGCTGCGGACCCGAGGAGATGGGCATCGGTCCGGTCTTCGCGGTGCCGAAGCTGCTGAAGCGCCACGGCCTGACCATCGACGACATCGACATCGTCGAGCTCAACGAGGCCTTCGCCTCCCAGCTGCTCTACTGCCAGCGCCAGCTCGGGATTCCGAACGAGAAGCTCAACCCGAGCGGCGGCTCGATCTCCATCGGCCACCCCTTCGGCATGACGGGCTCGCGCATGACCGGCCTGCTGCTGCGGCAGCTGCGCCGGCGAGGGCAAGCGCTACGGCATCGTCACCATGTGCATCGGCGGCGGCCAGGGGCTGGCTTCGCTCTTCGAGGCCGTCTAGCGAGCCTCACCCGAAGGCGCTCTTTCCCGAGCGTCGGGTCTCGAGCGTCCTTCTCTCGGGCGCCTCGCCGTCGAGCGCCGGGCGGGGCTCTAGGGCGCGCGGGGCCCGTGGCCGCGGGCCGATCTTTGCCTGGCTTTTAAGATCTATATTTGATATATCTTTCGGCCACCGGGAGGCCGAATGCAGCTCACGCGGTACAGCGACCTCAGCCTTCGCGTCCTGATCTATCTCGCGGTGCATCCCGGCGACCTCGCGACCATCGAGCAGATCGCCGAGGCCTACGGAATCTCCCGGGCTCACGTGATGAAGGTGGCCCACCAGCTGGGTCGCGCCGGATTCCTCGAGACGGTCCGCGGCCGCGGCGGGGGGCTTCGGCTCGCCCGCGCGCCGGAGTCGATCCGCGTCGGCGACGTCGTCCGACAGACCGAAGGCCGGATCGACCTGGTGGAATGCTTCGGGCCCGGGACGAGCGATTGTCGCATCGAGCCGGTGTGCGGTCTCCGGGGTCTGCTCGAAGAGGCGGTCGCCTCCTTCCTTCGAACCCTCGACGCCTGCACCCTCTCCGATCTCGTCGCGCGGCGCCGCAAGCCACTGGAGCGGCTCCTGACGGTTTCCTGACCCGCGAATCGCCGGCGCCGGGCCAGCGGGACGGGCGACGGTCGGCGGACGCCTCGAATCATCCGATCCAGGGAGGACCCCATGTCGTCCGAAGAAGGCAGCCCGCCGGGCCCGGCGCCCCTCCTCGTGCTCGCCGAGTTCGTCTTCTCGGAGGCCGGCGAGGCCGCGTTCCGTGGCCATCTCGACCGGACCCTCGAAGAGGTGCGGGGGGTCGAGGGCTGCCTGCAGGCCGTCGTCTGGAGCCGGCCCGGCCGTCGCTATCAGTTCTCGACGCTGTGGTCCGACCCCGGCGCCGTCACCCAGTGGATCGAGAACGAGTTCCACCGCGCGGTGCTCATGCCCGGCTTCCGCGAGTGGTGCGTCGAGGGCTGCTTCGGCGAGTACCGGCTCGACACCGACCACGAGCGGGCCCGTCGGTGTCCCGCGTGCCGGCGCTGGACCCAGGCGCTGCCCGGCTGGGACGAGAGGCGGCCCTCGACGTGCGGGAAGTGCGGGGCCGGACTCGATGCTGCCGGCTTCCGCCGGGCGCGCCCCCGGCGCTCCGTCGTGAGTGGGGGCGGGCTGCTCACGCCCGTCCTCGGGGCGGGGTCCGCGTCCGGATCCGAGCCGTACGGGCTGTGGGGGCGCGCCTTCCGGCCCTTCTTCCTCGGCATGGCGGTCTACGCGGCCGTCGCGGTCCCGATGTGGACGGCGATCTGGCTCGGCATGCTGCCCGCGCCCGCGTGGCTCCTCCCCGGTTGGTGGCACGGGCACGAGATGATCTTCGGTGTCGTGGCGGCCGGGATCGCGGGCTTTCTGCTCACCGCGTCCCCCGTCTGGACGGGTGGCCCGGTCCTGTGTGGCGCGCCGTTGGCCGCCCTGTTCGCGCTCTGGGTCGCCGGGCGGATCGTGTTTGCCGCGGCGGGCATCCTCCCGGCCGGGCTGATCGCCGCGATCGACGTCGCGTTCCTGCCCGCGGTTGCGGCGGCCGTGCTCCGCACGCTGTGGGGCTCGGGCCAGGGTCGCAACTACGCCGTCGTCGGCATCGTCGGGGTCCTCGCCCTGGCGAACGCCGCGATGCACGCCGAGGCGATTGGCGTCGTCTCCGGCGTCGCCGGACGAGCGCTCCGCTTCGGGGTGGACGCGGTGGTCCTGCTGATCGTCGTCATCGCCGGCCGCATCACGCCCGCGTTCACCCAGGCTGCGTTCCAACGGGAAGGAATCGATCGAAGGGTCCGCTCGTGGCCGTGGGTGAACCGGGTCGCGATCGGCGCGGCGGCAGCGCTCGCCTTCGCCGATCTCGTGAGCCCCCGGACGTCGCTCACCGGGATCGTTGCCGTGATCGCCGGCCTGGCCGTCGCGGCGAGGCTTGCCGGCTGGCAGACCCGGCACACGCGATCGGACGCGCTGCTCTGGTCGCTGCACGCGGGATCGGGCTGGGTCGCCGTCGGGCTGCTGCTCGTCGGCCTGGGCGATCTCGGCGCCCCGATCCCGGGCTCGGCGGGCCTGCACGCCCTCACCGCGGGAGCCATGGGCGCGACGCTCCTCGCCGTGATGACGCGGGTGGGGCTCGGCCACACAGGGCGCCCACTCGTGCTGCCCGACGGCGTCGTGTGGTGCTACGTGCTGGTGCACGTCGGGGCCCTCGCCCGGGTCGCAGCGCCGCTTGCCGGCGGTGCCGGCCATCCGGCGCTGCTCGCGTCGGGCGCCGTCGCGTGGTCGGGCGCCTTCGGGTGGTTCGCGTTTCGCTACTGGCGTCTCCTGCGCGAGCCGAGACCCGACGGACGGCCCGGATAGCGCGGGGACCCGCCGGCCCTCCCGGGTCGACGCGAGCCGCACGTTCCCGCGCCGGTCCTTCAGCGCCCCTGGAAGCGAGGCTTGCGCTTCTCGCGCAGGGCGGCGAGGGCCTCCCGGTGGTCTTCGCTGCGGAACGTGACGAGCTCGAGGGCGGTCGCGGTGTCGAAGGCGACGTTCAGAGCGTCCTTCACCAACTTGTTGACCGCCTGCTTGGTGTAGCGGACCGCCAGGGGCGCACCTGCGGCCAGCCGACGCGCGAACGCCAGGGCCTCGTCCTGCAGCAGGTCCGCCGGCACCACGCGGTTGACGAGTCCGAGGCGCTCGGCCTCGGCGGCGGGGACGGGATCTCCGGTGAGCAGGTACTCCTTGGCACGGGCCGGCCCGATCGCCAGCGGCCAGATCGCCGTGCCGCCGTCGCCCGCCACGATGCCCACCCGCACGTGCGGGTCTGCCAGGGTCGCCGTGTCGGCCATGTAGATGACGTCGCAGAGCAGGGCCAGCGAGGCGCCCAGGCCCACCGCGGGCCCGTTCAACGCCGCGACGATGGGAACCTCGACGTCGAGCAGATCCCAGATCATCTGCTTGGCGTCCCGGCGCAGGTGCTCGAGCGCGGCCGGCTCCTGCAGGCTGGGAAACCAGTCGAAGCTCCCGCCGGCGCTGAAGGCGCGGCCGCGGCCCGTGAGCACCACGGCTCGGGCGTGGTCCTCGCGCTTCAGCTCCCGGAAGAGCCGCGTGAGCTCTTCGTGGAGGAGCTCGTCCACCGCGTTCAGGGCGTCGTCGGGGTGGTCGATCGTCACCCGCAGCACGTCGCCCTGCCGTTCGAAGTGGAGGGCGCGATAGCTCGCGGGATCGAGGGGGCCGGCCATGGGATTCTCCTTCGCGCCCGCATGCCGGGCGCACGCGGGCCAGACTGGATAGTCGTCCGGACCGACCCCTGCCACCTGCGCCGCGAGCGGGCCTGCGGCGCCCGGCAGGCTAAGCTCGCCCTTCCGGAGTCCCGCTTGATCTACGAAGAGCCCGAGCACGTCCAGCAGCTGCGCGAGACCCTCCGCCGCTTCGTGCGGCGGGAGATGCCTCCCGACGCCGTGCGCCGTTGGGACCGGGAGCATCGCTTTCCGGACGAGCTCTTCGCGCAAGCTCGCCGCCCTGGGCGTGTGCGGCCTCACGATCGACGTCGAGTACGGCGGCGAGGGACGCGACCTGGTGGCTGCGGTCGCGGTGATCGAGGAGCTCTGTCAGGCGGGCGCGTTCGCGGCCGGGTCCGTTCATCCACTGCGCGTTCTACGGCGGCGTGAACCTCTCGGAGAACGGCTCGCCGGAGCAGAAGCGCGCGCTGCTGCCGAAGCTCGCGGCGGGCGAGCTACGGTTCGCCTACGGGCTCTCCGAGCCCGACGTGGGCGGCGACCTCGCCAGCGTGCGCACCACCGCGCGCCGCTCGCCGGACGGCCGCGAGCTCGTGCTGGACGGCACCAAGCGCTGGTGCACGGGCGCCGACTTCGCCGACTACATCTACTGCCTGGTGAACACCGATCCCGACGGCAGACGCTACGAGAACCTCTCCTTCGTGCTGGTCCCCCCCGGCACTCCGGGCGTCACGGTCCAGCCCATCGACCACATCGAACCTGCGCTACACGCTCTCGAGCGACGTCGTCTTCGAGGGCGCGCGCGTGCCCATCGAGAACCTCGTGGGCGGTCGAAGCGGCTGGAACCGCGGCTGGGGGATGCTGGTGGGCGAGGCGCTCGACGTCGAGAAGATCGAGATCACCGCCGTGACCTACGGAATCGCGCGCGCCGCGGTCGAGGAGGCGTGGGAGTACGCGCAGGAGCGCAGGCAGTTCGGGCGCCCCATCAGCGGTCACCAGGCCGTGCGCCACGCGCTGGTGGACGCGCGCACGAGGCTGCAGGCCTGTCGCCACATGCTCTACCACGCGGCCGCCCTCGCGCAGGCGCGGCGGCCCTGTAGCGTCGAGACCTCCATGGCCAAGCTCTTCGTCGCCGAGACCGCCGTCCAGATCGCCCTCGCCTGCCAGCAGGTGATGGGCGCCTACGGCCTCTCCGAGGGCCACGCCATGGAGCGCCACGTGCGCGATCTGCTCGGCATGCCGATCGTCGGCGGGTCGTCGAACATGCAGAGGAACAACATCGCCAACCGTCTCGGGCTGGCGAGCTAGGGCCCCAATGCGTCATCGAGTGTGCTTCCTGCGTGCAGCAGGTCCTGTCAGCCCTTGCGGATCGTGCGAGAACGGCGGAACCAGCTGAGCGGGACGACCTCATTCCCATGAGGTCCCGGCGTCGGGCTCGGATTGCGGCACGGGCCGAGCGAGACGCGGCGATTCGGCGGGCATCGGGAGTTGCGCCCTGATCCGTATGACGGATCAGGGCTGATATGGAGTGACCTTTGTCAAGGCTCGACGTTCGCGTTCTCGTGCCCACTTGAAGCGTATTGGTTTTCTCCTCGGATCTCGATGGAGGACGACAGGGCCGGTTCGGCTGCTTCGACGACGAGTCACTCTGATATTCGAGGATTGCCCCGGATGGGGTAGAGCCTGCATGACCGTGCTCCGTCGGGAGGGAAGCGCCGTCTAGCTGCTAGTGTCCTGAGTCAGAAGTTCGACGTCGGACTTGCTCGATGGCAGCGGGTCTCGATCGCACCGAGGCCGCGCGTGCGACCCGCCGACAAGGCGCGCGACCGAGGCGTAGCCGAGCTACGGCGACGGGAGCGCAACGCAGCCGGCGGGTCGCACGGGCGGCCAAATGCCGGCGAACTTCTGACTCAGGACACTAGTCCGTGGGTGTGGAGATTCGCCGCCCGTTTCCCGGCACCGGCTGGAGAATACCCGCGCTTCCGCGGGGGCCTGGCCGCCGGACCTCGGTCGTTCCGAACCCGAGAAGGCGCCGTCAGAGCTCGCATGCGGCCACTGCCCGTATTCGCCTCGGTTGGCCGATCGACCGGTTCGGTGGTTCGTTTTGCTCTCGATTCGCGTATTGCGGTTCACTCCTGCGACGTGGACGCCCGCACGCGCCGCTTCGCCTACCCGGCGTAGCGCGGGCGCAGCTTCGCGTGCTCCCGCGGCAGGGCGTTTGCAGACTCGCCGGCCGCGGTGTCGCGCCGGCCTGGAGAAGCCAGCTACGAACGTCACGAGCCCGAGCGCACGCTCCTGCACCGCGTCGTGCGCGAGGAGCTCGAGACCTTCCTGGCTCGCGCGTCGGCCCGAGGGCAGCCTCCGCCCCGCTTCGTGGAGCAGGAGCTGCGGGCCTACCTGCGCTGCGGGATCCTCGCCCATGGCTTCCTGCGCCTGCGCTGCGACGACTGCCGGCACGAGCGCCTGGTGGCCTTCTCCTGCAAGCGCCGCGGCTTCTGCCCCTCCTGCGGAGGAAGGCGAATGGCGGACACCGCTGCGCACCTGGTGGACCGCGTGCTGCCCGAGGTCCCGATCCGCCAATGGGTCTTGACCCTGCCATACCCCCTCCGATTCCGCTGCGCCTACGGCACCCGGCTCACGAGCGATGTGCTGCGCGCCTTCACGCGGGCGCTCTTCGCGGAGCTTCGTCGGCGGGCCATGCGCAGGTGGGGGGCACGGGGCAGCCAGTGCGGTGCCGTCACGTTCATCCAGCGCTTCGCGGCCGAGCTTCGCTCGGCTTGCGCATCGCACGCTCCGCGTGCTCGCGGTTCGGCGATGAACCTGAACCTCCACTTCCACACCCTGGTGCTCGACGGGGTCTACTCGGGCAGCGTGTTCGATCGAGAGCCGCCACGCTTCTCGCCGCTTCCGGCCCCGAGCGCGGAGGAGGTCGCCCGCGTTCTGGCCGGCACTGCGCGCCGGATCCACCGGCTGATCGAGAGGCGCGCCGGAGACGACGAAGACGCCCTGGCGCGCGACGAGCCGCTCCTGGCCCTGCTGGCCGCCGCGTCGCTGCAGACCCGCATCGCCACGGGCCCCGAGGCCGGGATGCCGTGGCGACGCCTGGGCGACCGGGTGGAGCCCGCCGAGAGCGGAGGCACGCCGGGAGATTCCGACGCATCGCCCCGCGTTCCCCGCTACGGCGGCATGAGCCTGCATGCCGACGTGTGCGTGCCCGCACGCGACCGCGCCCGGCTCGAGCGGCTCTGCCGGTATGTCGCGCGCCCACCCCTCGCCCAGGAGCGCCTGGAAGAGCGGAGCGACGGCAGCCTGGCCCTGCGCCTGAAGACCCGCTGGCGCGATGGCACCACGCACATCCTGATGGAGCAGCGCGAGCTCATCGAGCGTCTCGTCCCGTTGATCCCGCCTCCGCGCGCGAACCAGGTCCGCTACCACGGCATCCTGGCGCCCGCCGCCGGTCTGCGCGACCGCGTCACGCCGCGTGCGTCCGAAGAGGCGGGGGTGATCGCGCCGCCGGAAGATGTCACTGCGGACGAGCCGGGTGACGAGCCGAACGCCGGACACGCGGAGCGGACTCGCGCGTACCGGATCCGCTGGGCGAAGCTGCTGATGCGCGTCTTCGAGATCGCGGGCCAGCTACGCTGGCCAAGCGCTTGTGAATCGAAGATTCACCGCGACGCGCTTCGCTGTCCGCAGTGCGGTGCAACGCTACGCCTGCTGGCTGCGATCGAGGACCCCGAGGTGGCCTCGAAGATCCTCGCCTGCTTGGATCTTCCGGCCCGCGCCCCGCCGACACTCCCGGCGAAGCCGGGCGCCGTCCGAGTCGAGGGAGATCTCACGGACGACGAGGACTTCGATCAGACCCCGGCCTTCGCCGACCCCTTGTAGCAAGACCGACCGAAGCCCCTGTCATCGACCTCCCCCGAGCCCCGTGGGCCCACGCTCGCCCCGAGATCCCCGCTGAGCCGCCCCGGGTGACAACCCGCCCCTTCCGCAGCTTGAAATCGCCCCGCCGCCGGGCCCCTCTGGGGGATTGACATAACGTCCCTACCCGGACCTGACGCGTGTAGGCGCAAAATGGAAATGTCGGGTTTGAGCAACTTAGAAATGTCGGGTTCCAGGCACCGTGTCGGGCCGGGAGGCCGACATGGACGGTGCGAGAACCTGGACGATGAGCGCGAAGGAGCTGGACCGGCTCGAGGTGCTGGGCCGTGTGATCGAACGGCGGCTGACCCAGCGCCAGGCCGCGGAGCAGCTGGGCCTGAGCCTGCGCCAGGTCGAGCGCCTGTGCCGAACGTTGCGGGCGGACGGAGCCGGCGGGCTCGTCTCGCGCAAGCGCGGTCGTCCCAGCAACCGGAAGCTGCCCGAGGCGGTTTGCGAGCACGCGCTGGGTCTGGTCCGAGCCCGCTACGCCGACTTCGGGCCAACACTCGCGTGTGAGAAGCTCACGGAGCAACACGGCGTCGTGGTCTCCCGCGAGACGCTGCGCCGATGGATGATCGATGCGGGCGTGTGGGTGCCCCGCTCGCAGCGACCGCGCCGCGCCCATCAGCCCCGCCATCGACGGTCGTGTCTCGGCGAGCTCGTGCAGATCGACGGCTGCGACCACGACTGGTTCGAGGATCGCGGGTCCCGCTGCACGCTGCTCGTCTACGTGGACGACGCGACGAGTCGGCTCCAGGAGCTTCGCTTCGTGGCCTCGGAGTCCGCCTTCGACTACTTCGCGTCGACGCGGGCCTACCTCGAGCGCTACGGCAAGCCCGTCGCCTTCTATAGCGACAAGGCGAGCATCTTCCGCGTGTCGAACTCGCAGGCGCGGCAGACGGCCGGAATCACGCAGTTCAGCCGTGCGCTCTCCGAGCTCAACATCGACATCGTCTGCGCCAACAGTCCGCAGGCCAAGGGTCGGGTCGAGCGCGCTCATCTCACGCTCCAGGACCGGCTGGTGAAGGAGCTCCGCCTGCGCGGGATCTCGACGCCCGAGGCCGGCAACGCCTACCTGCCGGAGTTCCAGGCGGACTACAACGCGCGCTTCGGCCGCGAGCCCGCGAGCGCGCACGATGCGCATCGTCCCGTCCGGGACGACGAAGACCTCGCGCGGATCTTCACCTGGCAGGAGCACCGCAAGCTCACACGCAACCTGACACTCCACTACAAGCGGGTGCTCTACCTGGTGGAGCCCGGCCCGGACACCCTGCGGCTCGCGGGCGAGACGTGCCGCGTGCACGAGGCCGCGGACGGAGGTATCGAGATCTTCCACGCAGGGCGGCTTCTCCCGTCCCGCACCCTCTTCGACAAGAACCCGCACGTCTCGCAGGGAGCCATCGTCGCGAACAAGCGCCTGGGCGCGGTGCTGGCGAAGATCCAGGCGGATCAGCAGGAGCGGGACCGCCAGCGCCTATCCCGCGGCAGCAAGCTCACGCTCCGGCAGAAGGAGCGGATTCGCGCGGCGCAGGCGGAGGCTGCGGCCCCGGGTTGAGCCGCGCAGGCGGACGTCCGTCCTCCAGGGGATTGACCCCTGTCGGCCGGAAGGCCAGAGCAGAGGCAGAACCCGACATTTCTACTTTGCAGACAGGCCGACATTTCTATCTGGCGTTGACAGACGCGTGTAGTACCCAGATAGAAATGTCCGGTTTCCCCCAAGTAGAAATGTCCGCTTTCTCCAGCGGCCCGGGTTATTCCCGCGGGCATGGAGACACTGACGTTGAGCTACGAGGAACTGGACCGCGTGAGCGTGATCGAGCGGGTGATCGAGAAGCGGCTGACGCAGCGGGAAGCGGCGGGGATGCTGGGGGTGACGAGCCGGCAGGTGCGTCGCCTTCGGCGAGCTTATGAGCGAGCTGGCGCCGTGGGCTTGGTGTCGAAGCATCGCGGCCGGCCCAGCAATCGCCGGTTGCCGGTGGAGCTGCGCCGGGAGGCGCTGGCGACCGTCCGATCCCGCTACGAGGGCTTCGGCCCGACGCTCGCCCATGAGAAGTTGACGGAGCTGCACGGCTTGCCGCTCTCGGTCGAGACGCTCCGGCACTGGATGATCGAGGACGGCCTGTGGATGCCTCGGGCGCGTCGCGAGCCGCGGATCCAGCAGCCCCGGCGCCGCCGGCCGTGTCGGGGCGAGCTCATTCAGATCGATGGTTGCGACCACGAGTGGTTCGAGGAGCGCGCCCCTCGCTGCACCCTGCTGGTGTTCGTGGACGATGCGACGAGCGCCTTGATGGAGCTGCTCTTCTGTGAGTCCGAGTCCGCGTTCTCGTACTTCACGGCGCTGCGGTCCTACCTCGAGCAGCACGGCAAGCCGGTGGCGCTGTACAGCGACAAGGCCGGGGTGTTCCGCGTGAACCGGAAGGAGCCCCAGGGCGGCGCTGGAGTGACGCAGTTCGGCCGCGCCCTTTGCAGCCTGAACATCGACATCGTCTGCGCCAACACCCCTGCGGCGAAGGGCCGTGTCGAACGAGCACACCTGACGCTGCAAGACCGGCTCGTGAAGGAGCTCCGGCTGCGCGAGATCCGCGACGTCGATGCCGCGAACGCCTTTGCCCCGGAGTTCATGGCAGACTACAACCGTCGCTTCGCGCGAGCCCCTCGGAGCGAGCATGATGCTCACCGACCCCTGCAGCCGTTCGAGAACCTGGACCGGGTCTTCAGCTTGCAGGAGACCCGGCTCGTCTCGAGGAGCCTGACGCTGAACTACAAGCGGGTGCTCTACGTGCTGGATCCGACGGATGCGGCGCGTGCCGCGCGCGGAAGAGCAGTCGGCATCGAGGAACGGGAGGACGGCTCGCTCCGCTTCTGGCACGGCGAGCACGAGCTGCTCGCCACGGCCTTCCCGAAGGACTACGCCGTGCGGCCGGGGGAAGTCGTCGACAACAAGCGGCTCTCGGCCGCGCTGGAGTTCATCAAGGAGCAACAGCGCTTGCGTACCCAAACGAAGGTCGCGAAGCCCTCCACGACCCGTCGCGAGGCCCGGCTGCTGCGTGCCGGGACGCCGCGGCGGCCCGAGGCCAGATCCTCCATCGAGACGCGACCGTGACGCACACAGCCAAGGCGCCGAGCCGTCGAGGCCGAGTCAACCAGGAGAACCGGACATTTCTACTTTGGAGAAAGGCGGACATCTGTACTTTGGGCCGACAGACGCGGAAGCCCGGCTCATCCGCCCTATGCTCTGGTGCGCCTGGCTCATTCCGCCTTTTCGAACACCTGGATGTCTTGCTCGCTGCGAAGGGCTTCGATGCGCTTCCGGAATGCCTGCTGCCCGGCGCGCATGCGCAGCGAACGCGCGACCCGCTCGTGCGCGTCCTCGTAGGAAACCGGTGCTGCGGGCAGGATCTCCACCAGCTCGATCACGCCGAAGCCCTCCTCGGCCGAGCCGGCGACCGCGCGTTCGCCCGGCGTTGCCAGCGTCAACGCCTCGGGCAGTACCTTGGCGGGAAGCCGCCGGATCGCCGCGGGCCCGATCGTGTCGACGCTTGAGGCCGCCGCCCCGGCCGGCTGGGCGAGCAGCGCCTCGGCCTCGGCGCGGGAGCTGGCGGGCGTGAAGCGCAGGGTGAGCTGGGTCTCGCGGTAGTTCGCCTTCGTCGCCTCGTACGCGGCACGCACCTCCTCTTCGGTGGGCGCCGCCGCGTCGGCGACCTGGGCGAAGAGAGCATCCCGAAGCAGGGATTCCTCACGCAGCACGGCCTCGCGATGGACCCGGGCGATCGCCTCCGCGAGCTTGGGATCGGAAGCGACGAGATCGAGCCGTCGGGCCTCGTCGGCCACGACAATGCGCGTGATGGCCTCTTCGAGCTGACGATGCCGACCTGTCGCATCGGGGGCCGGGGAGCCGAGCTCGGCGGCCCGCAGCTCGCGTTGACCGATGCGCGCGACCACCGGCGAGTTGTCGGCGGCGGAGTCCCGCGGCGGGGGCTCCGATGCCGAGCACGCGAGCATGCCCAGAAGGACACCCATGGCGACGATGTGGATGGCTTGATTGCTTCCGCGAGGCAAGTGCGTCTCCCTGCAGTTCCCGTTCCCTTTCCCTCTCGGCCTCGCTTCTAGGGTAGGAGTAGGCCCGCATCCCAGCTGAAGGAGGCTGCTACGAGGGGAGGCGGGTCGGGGGAGGACCCCGGCCGTGGCGGCGGGCCGACCAGCAGCGGCGTGACCGGTTCCCCGGGAGCCATCGGATCGGAGACGTCGACAAAGGACAGTCGCTGCGTCGCCGAGTCGAGGAAGGCGATCACGCTCCCGTCGGGCGACCAGGCGCTCTCGGCCCGCATCGTATTGGGGAGCCCGAGCGCAACGTCGTACACCTCGTCGCCCTGGCCCTCCAGACTCTCCAGATAGAGCAGATCGCTGGTGGGACCCGGGACCGAGTTGTACTGGGGATTCAGGTTGTGAAGGAAGGACACCCGCACCCTTCGCGTCGGGGTACCGACCACGAGAACGGAGTCGATGTGAGCCCCACCAACGCGCTGGATCGCCCCGGCCGAGGGCGGGCAGGCGGGCCGTTGACTCGAGGGGAACAGCGGATCGCTGATGTCCGCCGCGCACGCGACGAGGCCCCGCGCAGCCCCGGCAGACTGGGCGTCGAGCACGTCGGTGTAGACCGCCTCGATCTCGGCGCCCTGATCCACGAGGGTCGCCAGGAACACGCTGTCCGCCGAGCGACCGAACTGCACCTGGGACTGGCTGACCAGGTCCCAGGTCGCCCGCGTGCACTCCGCAGTGACGAGTGCCTCGGTCTCCGAGATCGGCACCAGGCGCTTGGGCTCGCCGCAGCGCTCCATCTCCACCACGTCGGCAGACGGCGTGTCCAGGATCGCGATCGCGCCGCGGCTGGTGACCGGCCGGGAGGACGTGCCCGAGAACGGTTGGTTCGGATCGCGCACGTAGGCCCGCAGACCCCTCTGCCCGCTGATCCCTGCGGGAGCGAAGATCAGCGTTCCGGACGGCGTCGCGGTCGCCTGAGCGGAGGCGAAGCTGAGATGGTCGTAGCGACTGTCGGGGGCAGGACCGAGGTACCCGGTCTTGGACGGATCGGTCGCGGCGATGCGATCGAAGAGGTAGAGGTCGGTCTGTGTCCCGGTCCGGAAGAGCGGCTCGTCCTGGTCGGCCGGCACGGTCTCGTCGGAGCGCACCGCGAGCAGGCCGGTCCCCGGAATCGCGGTGGGAAAGCTCACGTCGATCTGGCTCCCGATCGCCGTCCGGAGACGCGCGGTCAGGTTCTCCGGCGCGCCCAGGGCGAAGCCCTCTTCGGGATCCACCGACATGCGCAGCAGGTCGACCTGCTCGCTCGCGTCGTCTGTGCCGGGGGTCACGCGGTCGATCACCGCGGCGGGGCGGATGCGGCGCATCGCGACGACGAAATCCTTGTTGCGCGAGTCGAACTCGGCGCGCGTGCCCGTTTGCCCGCGCTGTCCCAGGGCGCCGCGCACCAGGATCGAGAAGCTGTCGCGGATCGCTGCCGGCTCGTCGAGTGACTCTGGAATGTGGCAAAGGAAGGCGCTGGCCGGACCGACCTCCCCGGACTTCGGCGCAGCGGCAAGCACCTCCTCGTTCGACTCCGAATCACAATGGATCGGGACGACGACCCTTCGTAGCAGCTCCGTCTGCTGGTCGAGCGTGTCGTAGGCAAGCTCGACCGCGGAGGGGTCGAACTGCAGCGGCAAGAGCGAGGCATTGGCGAGCCGGAACGAGGCCTCGCTCTCCGGGATCACCTCGAGCCGCGGCGACAGCTGGCTGGTGAGGAACGCCGCGGTCATCTGGATCACGCGGGGCCAGATCAGCTCGAGGTAGTCGCGCTGCACGGTCTCGTCCACGACGGTCGCCATCCAGGGCCAGAGCGCCTTGGGGAGCGAGTTGACGAAGGTTCGCGAGTGAAAGCGGCAGCGGGCCAGATGCGGCACCGCCCGCGACGAGTAGTAGACGTCGCTCTCGCCCGTGAACTCGCCCGTCGCCAGAGAGCGCGCGGGGAGCTCCGCAACGGACACGCGCTCGTCGCCCGAGCCGACGGAGTCGCCGACGTCGCCGCACCCGGGTATGAGGGGAAGCGCATAGCCGTCGGCGGAGGTCTCGTCCTCGATGGATCCGGCGCTGAAGAAGTGCGTGTTGACGTACTCCGCCAGCCCCCCTCCGTTCGGCGATGTGAACGGGTCCTCGTCGAACAGGGCCCCGACCTCGCGGCGCCGCAGCGCGTCGAGGCTTTCGAGGCCCAGGGATGGATCGAACGAGGCGAGGTCCAGACCCTGGCCCGCGGGCGTTGCTGCGTACTGCTGGAGCTTCGCGTAGGGGATCGAGGCGTCGCCCATGAGGGACGCCAGCACGGAGTCGGCGACGAGCGTGCCTCCAACCTGCTGGCGCGGTGCGTCTTCCAGGCTCACGAGCCGCAGGAGCTTGGGCACCACCACGTGGTCCCACTTGAAGTCGTTGCGGGTGTGGGCCACGCTGCCCATGTCTTGTAGCAGGTGCAGGACGTGGCCGAGCGACAGGAAGTAGAGGGTCGTGAAGCTATCGCGCTCGTCTGCGTAGGGCGCCGTGACGGCGCGGTAGAGGTAGCGTTCCGCGTCCGGCAGGGCGAAGAGGTTCCGGGGGCCCTCGTCGGAGGCGGGGACCCCGTCTCTCGGCGTGTTGAGGGCCCGGTCGACGGCCGACAAACCCTGCAGGTCGAAGTTCCCGAGGTCGCGCTCCTCCGAGCGCCAGCCCAGCTTCTGGGCGAGCCCCTCGAGGAACTGAGTCCAGCTCCCGCCTCGCAAGGCAGCGGTGAGCCCGTCGGCGACGAGGGCGTCCAAGCCGAGCAGGACGGGATCCTGGTTGTCGAGCCCATGGTTGCCGGGGATTACGTGCTGCTTCACGGGATCGTGGAAGTGGTGCTGGGCGCGACCATTCGGGTTGTCCTCGGCGAAGGTGCCGAGCTCGATCCAGGTCTGGGCGGAGAAGCGGCAGAGCGCCTCGACGCAGGCGGCGTGATCCTCGCCGTCGGGACAGCGCGGGTTCAGCACCACCCCGATCTCGGGCGACGGGAAGAGCGCTCCGTCGATAGGATCGGGCTCGTCGGAGGTCTTGTTGAGGTTGTCGGTCAGCCGGCTGCCTTGCCAGCTGCGCTGGATCGGATTGCAGTTCTGCGGATCAGGTGCCTGGGACTCGAGGGTCGTCGGCTGGATGTCGAGATCGACCCCCATCGGATCGAAGCCGAGCTGCAGGCCGAGATCTTGCTCCAGTCCCTCGCGGAGACCCAGGTTTTCCGCGAGTGCGTCGAGAGTCGTCTCATCGTCAGCGATGGCGAGCATGGCCTTCAACGAAAGGCGTTCGTGAGACACGAAGTTGTCCCAGGCCTTCGCGATCGTAGGAGGCAGGGTCAAGACGACGATCAACAGCAGCAACCGCTTCATTTGGAACGCCCCGATCGCCCGCCACACTTGTGGTCTGGTCCGTAGACGAACTCACAACAATGGAGATAGCCTGGGCGGTCGAAATTCCCGCAGATTGCACCCGCTCCCCAGCGGCGCTTCCAGAAGTCCAGCGTGTACGAGTCCGGCACCGCCTCCCACTCGATGTGCGCGTAATCGTCGCCAATCTTGCGGGCGTTCTGGGCCCGCCCGTAATCCGGATGGATGACCACGACCCCCGGCTCGTCCGAGAACTGCTCCCATCGCTGGATGTCCGGCGGCACCGGCGTGTCCTCTGCAGGAAAGGCGAAGCGGCCTTCCTGGTCCGTCGTCGTCCAGCGGGTCCCATAGAAGACGGAGGCGCCGGCGTGTCCCACATAGTGAGTGGCCGCGAAGCGCGACACGAACACCTCGGCACCGGCGACGGGCTCTCCCGTTTCATGGTCGACCACGCGGCCCGCGATCCCCGGGGTGTGCACGGCCCGGGTGGGCAGCGTCCAGCAGGATGGCGCAACCAGCGTCACCAGTACCAGGGGCGCGAGCACGGAGCTCAGTAGTCGTAGATCTGCCACGTTCCGTCCTCTGCGCGGATCAGGGTGACCGGGAAGCGCCGGAGCTTCGGACCGGCCGGAGTCTGCTCCATGGCCTCGATCCGCACGATCGCGCGATCCTCGCCGAGCAGATCGATGTTGAGGCTCCCCATCGCAGCGGCATCCAGCTGCAGGTTGGGGCCGAGGTCCGAGTAGATCTGTGCGAACAGGCGGCGCTGCAGCGGATGGATCAGCTCGAGCGCACCGTCGATGTCCTCGGCCATCAGACGGTCCTTCAGGCTCTGCACCACCGGCACCGGAGACTGCACCGGAAGGTCGATCTCGACCACCTCGACCCCGTCGGCCACGTAGATCGAGGGAATCTCCCGCCGGAATCCCGCCTGCACCGCAAGCGGATGCAACGCGATCCCTTCGCTCGCCGCTCGCTGCAGGGTCCAGCCTGCGCTCACCTCGAGCACCGCGTTCGCCGACGCATCGGCGACGATCACTCCGCCCTCGAAGGGAGCTACGTCGACGGGACCCCGAATGCGGGTCAAGTCTCCCGAGACGGCCAGCCCGCGCGGCAGGGCCAGCGAGCCCTGGCCGCTCGCACGCACGACGAACTCGCGCAGTCCAGCGCTGGGGCTCGTGACCAGCAGGCCCTCGCCCGCCCGCGCCGCGAGCCCTCGCGGCTCGGAGAAGGAGACCCGCGCGTGCGCGGTGCCGCCACGCGTGAAGACCTGGATGCGGTCGTTGCCCGTGTCGGCCACGTAGACGAAGTCGTCGTCGACCGCGACGCCCCGCGGCCCGCTCAGCTGCTCGGGTCCGTTGCCACTGGTCCCGATCGTGGCCAGCCAGGTGCCGTCGCTCGCGAAGACCTGGATGCGGTCGTTGCCGGTATCGGCCACGTAGATGCTTCCATCGGGGGCAACCGCCAGTGCCTGGGGGCCCGAGAGCTGCTGCGGCCCGCCTCCGCTGCTGCCGAAGCTCCCCAGTAGGGCTCCGTCGCGGTCGAAGCGCTGCACGCGGGCTCCCGCCCCGTCGAGAACCCAGAGGTCGCCACCGGGAGCGGGTGCGAGGTCCACGGGATTGCCGGCGGCGAACGGGGCGCGCGCCTGGGGTGCCAGGAAAGCGCGGACGCGCGTGCGCGCCGAGAGCTCGGCTCCCTCGGCGGTCGTCACCAGGGCGCGCGCCACCTGACGCGCGGGAAGGGTGAATGTGGCGTTCACGACCCCGTCCGCGTCGTCGACGACCTCCGGCACCAGGTCTCCGTCGAGATCGAAGTCGATGCGCGTGGCGGCGAGCCCACCCGGCGCACTCAGGATCAGCTGCACGTCCAGGGGAGCGATGCCGGCGTCGGGTCGCGCGGAGAGTCTCAATGCGGGGGCGTCCGTTGCCGCAGAGACCGTCACCTCGGCGAACGCGCTCTGCGTCTGGTCCCGGGTCCGGGACGCCGCGACGAGCAAGTTCTCGCCCGCGGCGAGCGGCAGATCGGGGACGGCGAAGACTCCCTCGACGGGCACCGTCAGGCTGCCCGCGACCTGCGTGTAGGCGTCCCGGGCACTCACGAAGCCGCGCGCCACCAGCCCGCTGCCGGGGACGCTGACGCCGTCGGGCGGCGAGAACAGGGTGACGGCGAGTACGGGATCGGGGGCCTGCTCGACCTGCACGTCGTCGCTGACGTCGGCCGCACCCGTCAGGACGGCGGTGGCGGTGAGCGTGTTGGCGCCGGACGCGAGCACGACGCCCGGGGCCGTGAAGCGGTTGCCCACCACCTGGGCGGCGATGCCGTTCACCACGACGCTGGAGGCCGGCTGGGCCACCTCGCCGACCACCGTGACCGCGTCCCAGTCGGTCCGCGTGCCGTCGGGGGGCACCAGGATCCTGATCTCGTTCGCGACCACAGGCGGCTCGGGTCCGGGCGGCAGGACGCCGGGAAGCTGATTGGCTTCGAGCGGCAGATCCGCCACCGCCACCTGGCCGACCTCCAGGCTCGCGCTGAAGGTCGCGCCCCCGAAGCCCGCGGCCGCGACACTTCCGACCGCGGTGCCCGGAGCCACATCGAAGCGGTAGTGGCCGTTGGCATCGGTCGTCACCACGAGAGTCTGCCCGCCGATCTGCAGGGTGACGAGTGCACCGGCCACGGGCAACCCCGTGGCGGCGTCCGTGACGAGGCCCTTGAGGCCGGCCGCAGCGGTCGCGGTGGAATCGATCTCGAGCGCCAGCACCTCGCTCGTCCCGTCGCCCCGGTGGTAGACCAGCCGAAGCGCATTCGTGCCGGGCTGCAGCGGGACGTTGGCCAGGGTGACGGTGCCGGTGGCGATGGGCAGCTGCCCGCCCGGCCAGGCCGTCCCGGAGACCAGGGTGCCTCCCACGAAGAGTGCATCCAGCGTGACGTCCGCGTACGCCTCGAGCTGGAGGTCCACGGCCAGCCCGGGCACGCTGGTCCCCGGTGCGGGCGAGAGGAGTGCCAGCGCGGAGGGCAGCTGCTCGATCGCGAGCGATCGCACGATCTCGTTGCCCGCACGGTCCGACGCGCGCAGCGTGAAGGCGTTGACGCCGGGCGCGAGCGGCACCGCGGGGAACTCGAAGCGCGGATTCGTGCGGGCGTCCACGCGCAGGATCTGCGCCGGCGTCTCGAGGGCGACGAGCATGGGCTCGGCGACCTCGCCCGAGACGATCACCTCCGGGTCGAGGGTACGGGTGCCGTCGGGCGGCAGCAGCTCGACCAGGGGCTCCGCAACGCGGTCGGGGTAGGTATCGATCGTGGTCGCGTCACCCAGCGGATAGGCTACCGCGGTGATCTGGAACGGCTTCGGAACCACGACGCCGTTCTCCACCTGGTAGCCCGTGCTCGCGGGGACGGGAATGGTGGCGCTGAACGTCACCCCGTCGGCGGCGAGCGCCGCGCCGACCCCGTTCACCTCGACATACGGCGTTCCGAGCGGGACCGCTCCCGTCACCAGCACCGTGTTGCTGTTCAGGTAGGCGCCAGCTGCCGGCGATTGGATGCGCGGCAGCTGGCGGGCGGCCACCCCGAAGAAGGTGAACGAGATGGTGTTCGCGCCGGAGGGCGTGTCGAAGTCCAGCACGAACAGGTTCGCGCCTGGCGTGATCGGCAGGACGAGTGCGTCCTGCGCGTAGCCCGCGGCGAAGCTGCGTCCGTCGGGGGCACCGTTCAGGCTCGTCAGGGTCGCGTCCTCGGGGAAGTCGAGCGACACGGAGACGGTCGTCCCCACGATGGCGGATCCATCGGCGGGGCTCACCAGCCGCGGCGGCGGTGCCGTCGCGGAGGCCGTGATGTACGACTCGGTGGTCCGCGAGCGCCCGCGCGAGTCCTGCACGGTGACGCGGAAGCGCAGGATGTCCGCGCCGATCGCGAGGTCCGAGATCGTGAAGTGTCCCTGCACGCCGAAGTCAGGATCGCTCGGGTCCTCCTCGGCGTTGACGGCGAGGGTCCCCGAATCGAGCAGCGTTCCGAAGGTGTCCAGCACCTGGTAGCGCGCCGTGTCCAGCACCGGCATCGTCGCGCGCACCGTCCCGGTGACCGTGACCTGCGTGCCGAACACGTTCGAGGCGTACGCGGGGGAGGTGATCTCGACCTGCAGCGAGTTGTTGGGGTCCGTCTGCAGGGCGAG
Source organism: uncultured delta proteobacterium (assembly GCA_963822965.1). Taxonomy (GTDB): domain Bacteria; phylum Myxococcota_A; class UBA9160; order UBA9160; family UBA4427; genus JAJDAN01. Next base: position 773,920 of record CAWGJT010000006.1, on the reverse strand, counting down.
CTCGTCGCTGGTGCCGCCCGCCGTCGCGCGGGCGCGAACGACTGCGTGCTGCAGGAGCCCGCCGGGCGGGCAGCCGGAGTCGCCGGCACACAGGGGAAGCTCGAAGAAGTCGGCGATGTGGGTGGGGACGAACGCCGCCGGCGCGAAGGCGTCACTGACCGCATACGAGTCGGGGTCGAACCCCGGGCCGTCCAGGGGAGTGGGCGTCTCGACCAGGGTGAGCGCGGGAATCGTGCTGTCCTCGTAGAAGTACTCGAGCTGCACGTCGTCCGGCCGGTCGCTGATCACCGAGATCTCGGCGCCTTCCGAGACCGGCGGCACCGCCGGCGTCGGCACCATGCGACTCCGCGACACCGGGTCGAAGGGCGCGCCGAAGAAGCCCGCCGGGTCGCCGTAGGCCTGGGCGCGATCGTACTGGTCGACGTCGGCGAACGCCGTCGCGTCGTCCACATAGGGGACGCCGTAGAGCGAGACGACCTGGAGGCCGGGCGGCGCGTCGTCGTCGCGCGTGACGTCGACCGCGTCGTGCGCCTGGGCTCCGTAGGGGTCGATCGCGCGGGCGATGATCGTGTTCGGTCCGCTGGCGAGCGGCAGGTCGTGCACGACGAAGCGCCCCGTTGGGCCGACACCCGCGGTCGTACCGTTCACGTCCACGAAGGCTGCGGGCGGATCCACGGTTCCGTCCACGTCGGTGAGCGCGCTCCGCAGCACGGCGCCCGAGCGAGGGGACGAGATCTGCACGTGGGGCGCCGGGTGGTGGACCACGGCGACGGCGTCGGTGGCCGTGTCGCCGCTCCGGGTGGCCACCGCCGTCAGGGTGTTCGGGCCCGGCTCGAGGGGCACGGCGATCGCCGTGAAGCGCCCGCCGACGACAGTCGCCAGGACCCCATTCACGTACACCCGGGCTTTCTCGTCCGACACCGTCCCGACGACGGTCGTCGAGGGGACCACGACCACCGCACCCGGCGCGGGGCCGGTGATGTGGACGTCGAGCGCGGTTCCGGCGAGCGTGACGGCAACCGTGGCTGACCCCACGTTGCCCGCTGCGTCCGTGGCCGAGACGCCGAGCGTGTTGGCACCGGGACCGAGCGGAACGGACGCCGAGAAGGCGTTCCCGGGAGCCTCCGGGCTCCCCTGCACGGCAAGCGCGATGATCGGGCTCGCGTCGCTGACCGAGCCCGAGACCAGGACGGGGCTGGTCTGGACCGTTGCGCCGTCCACCGGGCTCACGATCGATACCACCGGCGGCAGGCTGTCGCGCGTGACGGACAGCTGGGCGCTCGCGATCCCGAAAGCATTGCTGACCGTGGCTGTGAGCAGGTTCGCTCCCTCGCTCAGCGGAACCTGCGCGGTGAAGCTTCCGCCCGAGAGGCTGGCGGCTACTCCGTTCACGTCGACCGTCAGCGGGCTCGACCCCGTAGCCGTCCCGGCCACGGAGATCACGGCCTGGTTCGTGAGGAGGCCCGGCGCGGGCGTGCTCAGACTGATGGTGGGCGCACTGCCGCGTGTGACGCCGATGGACGCCGACCCCTGGTGCCCTGCCTGGTCGACGGCCACCGCGGTGATCACCTGGGTGCCCGGAGCGAGCGCCACGGAAGCGCTCCAGGCGCCGCCCTGGAGTGGCACTTCCACGCCGTCGAGGGTGAAGGTCGCGATCGGTGACGCATCCGTCACGCTGCCGCTCACGTCGACGGCCGCGGCCACCGTCGCGAAGCCGTCCGGTGGGTCGCCGATGACGACGACCGGCGGCGTCGTGTCGACCGTGACGGCGATCTGGTCGCTGCCGCTGCCCGCGCCGTTGGTCGCGGTGGCGGTCAAAGTGTGAGGGCCGTCGGCGAGGTCGAGGGTCGTGGTCCAGCTGCCATCGGTGTTGGTGGCCGAGCTGCCGTTCACGTCCACCGCGGCGTTCGCGTCGGAGGTCGTGCCCGAGATGGTCACCGGGCTCGCCGCGAGCAGGACTCCATCGGCGGGGGTCGCGATGGCGATCGTGGGCGGCTCCTCCACCGGAGCCGTGCCGGCCAGCATGTGGACCTTCGCCGAGAACTCGGGGCCGGGCGTGCTCTGGATGCGGACACCGAAGACGAGCCCCTCGGTCACGGAGGCGGCCAAGGCCGCCGCGCTGAGACCGTCGCCCGACAAGCGGAAAGTGGCGCTCTCGACCACCACGCCACCGGGGCTCCCGTTCTCGCCGAGACGCACGCCCCAGTCCCAGGTCTTCGTCGGTGCCATCGTGTTTCCGCCACCGACCTTCGAGACGCCGTTCGCCTTGAACTGCCACTGGGTGAGGTCGCCGCTCACGTCCTCGACGACAAGGGTGGGTACGACATCGTCGCCCGGCACGTTGCCGAACACACCGAGAATGTCTCCGTCGCCCGGGGCCACGGAGACGTGGATCTCCACCTGCTCCGGAGCCACGTCGGTCAAGGTCAGGGTGACGGCTACGACGTCGCCGTCGAAGACGTCGTCGAACACGTAGGTGACGGCGAGGGCGGGCCGGGTCAGGAGCGCGGCCAGCAGGAAGACCAGCGCGGCGCCGTAGTGGAGGCCGTTGCGGCTACAGCTCGACGTCATCGCCGTCGCAGCGAGCCACGACGGGCGCGTCGAACGACGCGCCCGTCGTGTCCCATTCCTGATAGAGGATGGTCGAATCCGCAGTGCAGACAGCCTGGCTCGCGTCCTGCGCGAGATCCCCCTCGAAGAGGACGGTGCCACAGTGGCCCGTGCCGTCGTCTTCGCACACGCGGAGAACCGTCGAGGCCGGCGGGTCGATGCGCACGAGCTGGCAGCAGCCTGCGCCGGCCGCGGGGGCGATCCCGGAGACGGCGATCGCCGTGACCAGGCCCAGTGTGATCTGCAGGCTCCGCATCGTCCCTCCGGCGTGTCACCGTGACCCGCGCCATCTAATCCGTATGCAAAATGGAAGTCAAGCGTTTCCGTCGGACTCTTGCGCTGCCCGGTCCGGCCGGGCGAGGTCGCACATCTGCGTACGACTTTGCCTCCGAGTGGCGGACGAGGGGATGCGGATGGCTTCCGCGACACGACCGGTCCGAGGGTCGGATCGATTCGCCCGCCACCGGGGCCCGCCACCGGGGCCCTGAGGGGGATTGACATAAGGCCCCTACTCGGACGTGAGCCAGAAACCCGGCTCATCCTTCCTATCTTCAAGCTCTTCCCGTGGAGCCACGTCGTCTTCTCGAATCTGAAGAGCTGGCTGCGAGGTACGTTTCACGGCGTCAGCCACGCCTACCTGAGCCGCTACCTCGGTGAGTTCAGCTTCCGGTACAACCATCGCAGCCAGAGCAAGGAACTCGGAACGCTTGTGCTTCGACGCGCTCTGCGGAGCGGTCCGATGCCGCTCTTCCGACTGAGAGCGGAGCTAAAGGCCTAACCGCAAGACAGCTTGCGGTTTACATACAAGACCTTGAATCAAGATTGATAGAGGTGAGAAATGGCTTGATACTGTTCTAGATTGGTCGCGTTTGGGGTTGGCCCGAGCTGCCTTTAGGGATTCTCATTTTTGGAACTTCTTCTTGCGGCTGTTCCCGGCTGTATGAACACGGCCAGCAGGAGTCGGCGATCAAACGGAGATGTCCCAAAGCCTGTTGATTTGAGCTGCTGAGAGTGGCGGCTCCTTCACCCTCCGTGTGGTACGGAGGGGGTAACCACACCACGAAGGAGCCACCATGGCGAAGCATTCCACGAAGTCGACCTCCACTCAAGGGTTGGAGGTCGCTCACTCCGCGCACGTCGAAGTCCCGCTGCCTCTGGTCTCCGTGCTCGAAGACGTCGAGCACGCGTTGTTCCCCGCCGCCGGGCCCCTCTGGGGGATTGACATAACGTCCCTACCCGGACCTGACGCGTGTAGGCGCAAAATGGAAATGTCGGGTTTGAGCAACTTAGAAATGTCGGGTTCCAGGCACCGTGTCGGGCCGGGAGGCCGACATGGACGGTGCGAGAACCTGGACGATGAGCGCGAAGGAGCTGGACCGGCTCGAGGTGCTGGGCCGTGTGATCGAACGGCGGCTGACCCAGCGCCAGGCCGCGGAGCAGCTGGGCCTGAGCCTGCGCCAGGTCGAGCGCCTGTGCCGAACGTTGCGGGCGGACGGAGCCGGCGGGCTCGTCTCGCGCAAGCGCGGTCGTCCCAGCAACCGGAAGCTGCCCGAGGCGGTTTGCGAGCACGCGCTGGGTCTGGTCCGAGCCCGCTACGCCGACTTCGGGCCAACACTCGCGTGTGAGAAGCTCACGGAGCAACACGGCGTCGTGGTCTCCCGCGAGACGCTGCGCCGATGGATGATCGATGCGGGCGTGTGGGTGCCCCGCTCGCAGCGACCGCGCCGCGCCCATCAGCCCCGCCATCGACGGTCGTGTCTCGGCGAGCTCGTGCAGATCGACGGCTGCGACCACGACTGGTTCGAGGATCGCGGGTCCCGCTGCACGCTGCTCGTCTACGTGGACGACGCGACGAGTCGGCTCCAGGAGCTTCGCTTCGTGGCCTCGGAGTCCGCCTTCGACTACTTCGCGTCGACGCGGGCCTACCTCGAGCGCTACGGCAAGCCCGTCGCCTTCTATAGCGACAAGGCGAGCATCTTCCGCGTGTCGAACTCGCAGGCGCGGCAGACGGCCGGAATCACGCAGTTCAGCCGTGCGCTCTCCGAGCTCAACATCGACATCGTCTGCGCCAACAGTCCGCAGGCCAAGGGTCGGGTCGAGCGCGCTCATCTCACGCTCCAGGACCGGCTGGTGAAGGAGCTCCGCCTGCGCGGGATCTCGACGCCCGAGGCCGGCAACGCCTACCTGCCGGAGTTCCAGGCGGACTACAACGCGCGCTTCGGCCGCGAGCCCGCGAGCGCGCACGATGCGCATCGTCCCGTCCGGGACGACGAAGACCTCGCGCGGATCTTCACCTGGCAGGAGCACCGCAAGCTCACACGCAACCTGACACTCCACTACAAGCGGGTGCTCTACCTGGTGGAGCCCGGCCCGGACACCCTGCGGCTCGCGGGCGAGACGTGCCGCGTGCACGAGGCCGCGGACGGAGGTATCGAGATCTTCCACGCAGGGCGGCTTCTCCCGTCCCGCACCCTCTTCGACAAGAACCCGCACGTCTCGCAGGGAGCCATCGTCGCGAACAAGCGCCTGGGCGCGGTGCTGGCGAAGATCCAGGCGGATCAGCAGGAGCGGGACCGCCAGCGCCTATCCCGCGGCAGCAAGCTCACGCTCCGGCAGAAGGAGCGGATTCGCGCGGCGCAGGCGGAGGCTGCGGCCCCGGGTTGAGCCGCGCAGGCGGACGTCCGTCCTCCAGGGGATTGACCCCTGTCGGCCGGAAGGCCAGAGCAGAGGCAGAACCCGACATTTCTACTTTGCAGACAGGCCGACATTTCTATCTGGCGTTGACAGAGGCTGTAGTGCCCAGATAGAAGTGTCCGCTCTCTCCAAAGTAGAAATGTCCGCTTTCTCCAACCGGCCGGGGTATTCCCGCGGGCATGGAGACGGTGACGTTGAGCTACGAGGAGCTGGACCGGGTGAGCGTGATCGAGCGTGTGATCGCGAAGCGGCTGACGCAGCGTGAGGCGGCGCGGATGCTGGGCTTGACGACGCGGCAGGTTCGTCGTCTTCGCCGGGCCTATGAGCGGGACGGCGCCGGCGGCCTGGCGTCGAAGCATCGCGGCAGGCCCAGCAACCGGCGGCTCTCCGCCGAGCTGCGCCGGGAGGCGCTCGCCACGCTCCGCAGCCGGTACGAGGGCTTCGGCCCGACGCTGGCCCACGAGAAGCTGACGGAGGTGCACGGCCTAGGCCTGTCGGTCGAGACGCTGCGGCACTGGATGATCGAGGACGGTCTGTGGGTCCCCCGGGCTCGTCGCGCGCCTCGGATCCAGCAGCCCCGTCGTCGCAGGCCGTGTCGAGGCGAGCTCGTCCAGGTCGACGGTTGCGATCACGAGTGGTTCGAGGATCGTGCCGGTCGTTGCACGCTGCTGGTGTTCGTCGACGACGCCACGAGCGCCTTGATGGAGCTGCTGTTCTGCGAGTCGGAGTCGGCCTTCTCGTACTTCGCGGCCCTGCGCGCCTACCTCGAGCAGCACGGCAAGCCAGTGGCGCTCTACAGCGACAAGGCCGGGGTGTTCCGCGTGAACCGGAAGGAGCCCCAAGGCGGCGCTGGGGAGACGCAGTTCAGTCGCGCCCTCTCCAGCCTGAACATCGACATCCTCTGCGCCAACACGCCGGCGGCGAAGGGTCGCGTCGAGCGCGCTCACCTGACGCTCCAGGACCGACTGGTGAAGGAGCTCCGGCTGCGCGGGATCAGCGATGTCGCGACTGCGAACGCCTTCGCGCCGGAGTTCATGGCGGACTACAACCGCCGCTTCGCGCGAGCACCGCGAAGCGAGCACGACGCGCACCGCCCTCTCCAGCCCTCCGACGACCTCGCGCGCATCTTCAGCTGGCAGGAGACCCGGCGCGTCTCGAAGAGCCTGACGCTGAACTACGAGCGGGTGCTGTACGTACTCGACCCGACCGAGGCCGCGCGGGCTGCCCGGGGCCAGAGCGTCGGCGTCGAGGAGCGCGAGGACGGCTCGCTCCGCTTCTGGCACGGCGAGCACCCGCTGCAGGCGACGGCCTTCCCGAGGGACCACGCTACACGCCAGGAGGACGTCGTCGACAACAAGCGGCTCTTGGCCGCGTTGGACTTCATCAAGCAGAAGCAGCGAGCGCGCACCGACGCGGAGGTCGCCAAGCGGTTCAGGACCCGCCGGGACGCCCGCCTGCTACGCGCTGGAACACCGCGACGGCCGGCAGCGGGATCCGAGGCAGGGACGCAGCCCTGGCCCGTTGCGCCCAGGGCGCTTCGTGGCCGACGCCGAGGGTCTCGGCCACGAGAGGAAGCGAAATCACTGAGAGAGCGGACATCTGTACTTTGGGCCGACAGCGAAGTCCGGGTAGGGGTCTTATGTCAATCCCCCTCAGGGTCCCGGCGGCGGGCGCCGCAGAGAAGCAACAAACGCCAAAGCCGAACGGTGCGTCACGGCACGCAAGCGGCTGAACCGCAACGACTCCCCTGGCGCCCCCGACAGTATTCGAACCCGCGACGTTCTGCTCTTCCAGATGTCCTGCCTTCGCCAACCTCGCGGATCCACGCCTCTCGTTTCTGGATGGCCAGACTCGCCGCGACGGTGCTCAGCCGCCCGGATCCACGGAACCGCGTCCGGCATCACCCGCCGTGTCTACGCCGGGCGCCACCATGCCCGTCCGTGCGAGCACCCGGGCAAACCGCGGGTCGTCCCGGTACGGCGCGAAGACCGGCTCGAGACCGAGGAAGGTCAGCATCGTCGGCGGGGCAGCCTCGAGACAGCGGAACATGCCCTCGCGCTCGCCGGCGACGGCCAGGTAGCCCGCCGCAGCGTATGGCCGGCGCAGACAGTTGTCTCCGCTCCGCCAACGCATGAGCTCGTAGCTGATTCGCGCCATCCCCCGGATGCCGAACAGACGGAGTCCCGCACGCGCGGGCGCGCGCAACGCCCACGGATACCGGCGGATGAACATCTCGCCGGCCTCGAGCTCGCGCCCCTGTGCGGTGTAGGCGTCTGCGATCAGGCGGGGCGCATCCTCGTCAGTCGGGTTCAATGCGAGGCACCGGAGCAGTGAGCGGATCGCCTGCTCCGGTTCGCCGAGATAGAGGTGGAGGCGTCCGAGCTGCCGATGCGCGAGCGGCGAGAGTGGATCGCGCTCGACGAGCCGGGTCAGCAGATCCCGCGCCTCCTCGAGTCGACCGAGTCGGGCGAGCGTCATCCCGTAGTCCTCGAGCAGAGCCGAATAGCCCGGGGCCAGCTCGACTCCCTTCCGCAGCTCGACGGCCGCGCCCGCCATGTCGCCGTTTCGGCCCAGCACCCCGGCAAAGGCCGCGTGCGCGAGTCCGCTCGTCGGATCGAGCGCGAGCGCGCGAAGGGCCGCCTCCTCCGCGCGGCGCATGGCGGCATCGTAGCGAGCCGGCTCGGCGCGGAGGTAGAACGCAAAGCGCGGCAACGCGCGCGACAGCTCCGCCCAGGCCTCGGCGAACCCGGGGTCCAGCGCGACGGCACGCTCGAATTGCTCGATCGTTCGCGTCGCTCCGTCCTTACTCCGGAACTGCTGTGTGGTCGATCCGCGCAGGAAGTGCTCGTAGGCCAGCGGATTGGGAGCGCGACGGAGGTCCAGGCGCGCAGGCGACGCGACTTCGACAGCCTCGGCGAGGTCCGCCGAGATCTGCCCTGCAATCTCGTCCTGCGCAGCGAACAGGTCCGCTGTGTCGAGGTCGAACGTACGTGAGAAGACGTGCATCTCGTCCGAGACGCGTAGGAACTGAGCGGTAACACGCAGCTGTCGCCCATCGCCACGGACGCTGCCTTCGAGCACGCTGCCGACGCCGAGTCGGCTCCCTATTTCTGCGATCGGTGTACCGGGCGGGAGCGCGAACGAAGAGGTCCTTCCGATCACGTGTAGCGACGGAATTTGTGCGAGTCGGTGGATGACCTCCTCGGAGATTCCTTGGGCGATGTGCGCTTGCGCGCCGCCCTCGGCCAGGTCGTCGAAGCGCAGCACTGCGACGGACGTGACGGGCCGAGCGATCGGTGCACCTTCGGGCCACGAGGCGGCCACGTCCACCGCGATCGGACGGCCGAGGAAGACGAGGAGAAGAAGCAGCCCGGCGCCAACGGCCGGGAGTACGAGGCGCCGGCGGAGACGCGAACGCGGCGCGGACGGAGCCTCGACGTGCGGCTCAGCGTGTGGGTCGATCACTTCGACGGGAACATCGATGCGGTAGCCGTGCCCGCGGACCGTCGCGAGCACCGCATTTTCCTCGTCCTCCTCGGCCTGTGCTGCGTTGCCGCCGGCGAGCGCCTGCCGCACGAGATGGACCGCGCGGCGGAGCGACGCCTCGGTCGTGCTGACGTCCGGCCAGATGAGCGCGAGCAGCTCCTCGTGGGAGACCGTGACCCCGGGCCGCTCGAGCAGCGCCCGCAGCAGCCGCTCTGCCTTGCCTAGCAGCGGCGTCGTCTCGCCGTCCGGGCGCACGAGCTCGTGTCGGTCGCTGTCGAACCTAAACCCAGCAAAGCGATACAGCACGGCTCCCTCGGGGTGGGAAGGAGAGGGGGATTCCAGGCACATCCTATCAGAACGCGCCCAGCTGCGTCCGAGGCCAATCTCCGCCCTCCGCGGCCGCAGCTCGGTCTGTGATGTTTTCGTGATTCGAGGCTCACGGACGTTCGTCGCACAGACGGACCCGCACAATGCGCTGCACAGGCCGATCGGGCGGGCTCGGTCGGACCGAGACAGGAGGAGAGACGATGGCTGGCGATCGGCCCAGAGCGAAGCAGATCATCCGGAAGATCCGAATCAGCGAGGCGATGCTCGGCGCATACGAGGCACTCCAGCTGACTCGATCCAGTCGCGCCCTCCTGATCGTCGCCACCGGCGTGCTCCTGCTGGCCCCTCGTCTGGGCTACGCCGTCGCGATCCAACCCGTGATTGTCGAGGACGTGCCGAGCCTCAACCTAGATCCGGGTGGCTTGGTCGGCCCCCAGATCCCGGTGGTGCCCTGCGAGCCTCGCGTGGGCGCAATAGGTCTTCCCAGCCTGTTCGGGATCCCGGTCGTGAGCCTTACAGTGACGATCAGCGGTAAGAACATCAAGCTGGTCAATGAGGATGCCTGGTGCGACTCGTACATCCAGCCCCTGTCGGAGGGGGAGTGGACCTGGGAGCTCACGGACCGGCCGTGGGACAGCACCACCGCCCTGATGAACCCGGAGGGCTTGACGCCCACCCTGAAGCCGGACGTCGCCGGAGATTACGAAGTCACGCTTCACACGTGCCCTTCCGGCTGTCCCTTCGAGGGCACCAGCATCGTCGTTCCTCCCACGGATCGCGTGCTGCGCTTCCACACGGACGACCGGCTGCCACCCGAGCGCCATCCGGCGAGACCGCCATCCGTGAGCGTGATTCCAACCTGCGACGGCAATACGAACACCTGCACCGAGAGCTCTTTGCCCTGCCAGGACAGTCTGGAGTGCAGTGCCGCGCATCAGCCGCTCTTTGACGCGGACCTCACCGACGACAAGTGCAACGGAGGTGGCGGCGTTTGGGACCCGCAGTGGGTCACTGTCCAGAATTTCTACGGGCCACAACAGTACGCGGGTTACCACGATGGGATCGTCTATGCCGTAGAAGGCGCCGTGGAGGTCTCCAGGATCAGCGATGCCGACTATGACGCCAACCATGAGAGCCAGGACGCGAACTGGAACGTAGATCTCGACCCTCTCTACAGGCAGTTCCACGCTCCGACCGGCCACTCAGCCATGCACAACGAGTGGGAGACGAACTCGCTCGCGCCGTCGTTCCAGCCCAGTCATGGGGACCGTGTCTCGATGTGGGGCTATCTGATCCACGACTGCGGGCACGATCCGTACAAGTCCGAGATTCATCCCCCGGTAGGGATGGCCGTGCACCGCGAGAGAGCCGTCCCCCTCCCGGAAGAGTGGGGCACTGGCGTCTTCGTCCCGGGCATCGTCACTGACGTCTGGTTCAACCGTGACGCTGGAGGAATGATCGGAGGCCGGCATACCTCGCTGCACCAGCCGGCAGGGTTCGATTTTTGCGGCACTTTCGACTGTCGCGGGGACCCGATCGACTTCCCCGCGGATCTAAACGCGGTCTTCAGCTTCCGCGTCCACCTGCCGTGGAGCCCGAAAGCCGTCCTCGAGAACGCGGGCGTCGACGTCAGCGGACTCCCGGAGATTCCTCTCTACAAGAAGGTGTTTCCCGGTAACGTCGGGGAGGATCGGATCCACGTGGAGGTGATCAAAGAGGATGCCGGCTCGGCCCCCGAAGTCACCTACCTGCAGGTGACGGTCGATCTGCGGGGCCTGTCGGGTGAGCGACCCTGGTTCCGGATGGCCGCCGCCTGGGTGTACCCCGACTCGGCGAACTGGGGGCTGCGCCGCTGGCGACTGATACTCCGTAAGCTCGACGTGACCGACGACGCAGAGGATTTTCGAGGGGGGGCCGACTGGCGGCTGTGGGCGCAGGTCAACAACTCGCAGATCGGGTCGGCCTTCGCGAACGATGGTCTGCCTCGCCACGAATGGTCGAAGATCGTCAACTCCAATAGCGTTCGAAAAAGACGCGACATTGATTTCGGGGGTCGCCCCTGGGCGACGGGTAGCGCCGATGGGGATCGATACCTCGGACCCGATGCGCTCCTCTATCCCGGTCAGGGTCTCGAGCTCCACATGTCGGGCTACGAAGCGGACTGGGTGGGCGGTGACAATCTCGGGTTGATCAATCGCATCCACTTCAGTGCGGGCGAGTTCCAGCAGAACAACGAATGCAGAAGCACCTTCCTAGAGGGCCTCTCACCCGCCAAGCCGGGCTGCGGGTACTACACGGCCTTCTACGAGGTCGAGGATCTCGGCCCGGTAGGCAACGCTGCTCTCTCGTTGGAATCGTTGGACCTCATCCGAGCCTACCGTCTGGTTGCTGACGAATGCGGCGACGACGTGGGCTGCATCCCGGGCCTGGTCCTCGGAGACGGGCAGCTCATCGCTGCCAGACCTCCCCCGTTCCCGCATCCCGAGGAGGCGCCGCTGGAGATCGGGAGCGGCGCTTTCTCCCGCGAGGCCACGGCTCTGTTCGAGTCCGGAGAGGCAGAGGAGGAGGAGAACATCCTCAACAACATCAGCGTCGCGGGGCTGCAGATCCAGCTCGAGGACCTGATCCAGAACGACCCTGAGGGGGCAGAGGCGTTCCTCACATACCTGCGGCAGAGCTATGACGAGGCCCTCGTGGAGCTCGGGGACGAGGCCCGCCTCGATCTCCAGATCTTCGAGATGGTGCTCCCTCCGCACCTCTACGCCGAGTACTTCGGCGACATCCCCGATCTGGAGCCGGACCCGGACGGAAATCAGCGCAGCATCAAGGGCGCGGGGGACCTCGGCACCGGGAATCAGAGGACGCACGTCAACGTGCATCTGCACTGCGACCCGATCCGCCAGCCTCAGGCGCTCCGTGTCGACTGGAATTCCCAGAACCGCTTCGTCCTCGACGCCTTGACGATGGTCGCATGTGACGTCGCTCCCGATCCCATGGAGACCTTCGCAGGTCGCGGTCTCGGCAGCCTCAACGGACGGGCCGGATATGTCGCCGAGTGGACAATGGTGGATCATGGCCCGGGAAAGGACGTCGATGCGCTCCGGATTCGCATCTTCGCTCCGGATGGATCGCTCGTCCACGACATGGGTGGAACCATCGAGGGGAACCTCACCGGCAGGACAACCCTGGCCGGCTGTGGCAACGGCTTCGCGGCAAGCCTGGCCCTGCTTCCGCCGCTGACGTGGCTTGGATGGCGCAAGAGAAGGTCACGCGGATGAGGCGGATAGGAGTTTCAGGCCCTTAAGGCCCGAAGTGACGACTCCCCGGGGGATCTCAGGCTATGAGGACCGTAGACCAGCGGTTGCCTCGCGAAGCCGACGGCCTCCCGCCGCCGGGGACCCCGAAGGGGATTGACATAAGGCCCCTACCCGGACCTGAGGCGGAAACCCGGCTCATCCGCCCTACGCTCGCATCGACACGAATCGGGCGGCCCAGGAATAGAAGGAGGCAGAGGACCGCGACCCCGAAGAAGGCGAGCGGCACTCGGATCCGTAGACGGCGAGGAACCTCCGCGCCCTCATGGGGAGGCGGAGTCGCCCCGCGCTCTGGCTGGGCGTGAGGGTCGATCACCGCGACAGGTGCGTCGATGCGGTAGCCGCGACCGCGCACCGTCGTGAGCACCACGTCCTCTTCGTCGACGTCGAGCGCCTGCCTCACCAGGTGCACCGCGCGACGGAGCGAGGCCTCGGTCGTGGTTATGTCCGGCCAGACGAGCGCGAGCAGCTCCTCGCGCGAAAGGGTGACACCCGGACGCTCGAGCAGCGCCTGGAGTAGCTGCTCCGCCTTGCCCGGAAGAGGTATGGATGCACCGCTCGGCCGCACGACCTCGTGCCACTCGCTGTCGAACGTGAATCCGGCGAAGCGGTAGAGCACGGCTCCCTCGGGGTGCGGCGACGTTAGCGATCGTATCAGAACGTCTCAGCGAGCCTCACGCGATCTCACGGATTCGGTGGCTCCCATACGGGGTACGCGCTTCGTGATGGTTTTGTGATTCCCAGCTCACACGCTCGGGCGCGACTGGCGGGACTGCATAATGTGTCACACGCCGGGGGAAGAGCCGAGGAGAGAGTTGAAGAGCGATTTACGACCCGCGGGGATCGCAAGGATGGCTCGTTCCAGCTTTTGGCGCCCGAGCACGGGCTGGATGCTCTCTGTCGTGGTGGCTGCCGTCACCGCCTCGGTGTGTCAGCCCGACAGGCCGGCTTCCGTGGATGCCGGCGTGCATCACGCGGCCGCTCCGTCCAGCGCGCGGATTCTCGCGAGACTCGAGGGGCGGGAGGTGACCACGAGTGAGTTCCTGGCGTTCCTCGAGCGCTCCAGAGGCCCGGGCTACCGCCCCGCGACTCCGGTAGAGGCGACGCGACTGATTCGGGCGTATCTGCGGGCGCTCGCACTCGAGACCAGGACGGTGGCCGGCTCCGCTGCCTCCGCAGATCCGGCTCCTGATGTGGAATCGCTGGTGCTCGAGCGCGCTGCCGCTGTGTCCGTATCCGACGACGAGCTCGCGGCCGTGACGTCGCGGCACGCCCACCTGCGGGCTGCCGAGGATGCAGCGGAGGTCCGGGAGGCGCTGCGCCAGACCCTCGAGCGGAGGCGCGCCGTCCTCCGGAGCGAGGCGTACCTGGACGACCTGCTCGACGACCTTGTCGTCTCGATCGATCTCGACGGCGTACGCGCACTGGCTCGCAAGAGCCCGACCGGCCCGCCGCTCCCTCCCGGATACGACCGGAGGCCGCAGCCATGACGCGCCGAAGCGCTGCGGGCAGACGCGCGAGGATCGCCGCGGCGGCGACGATCGCGGCGATCCTCGTGATCGCCGGCCTGGTGATCCGGCTCGAGCCGGGAGGTCCGGCCCCCGCCGATGCGGTCGTCGTGGTCGATGGGATCTCCTACGCGCAGGAAGATCTCGAAGCCTTCCTGGGCGACACGTCGATATTCCGGTCGATCCCAGCCACGACAGACGCAATCGAGACGTTCGCACTGCACGTGCTCCTTCGGCGCGAGGCCGCACGCCGCGGTCTCGCCTGGCACTCGGACGGAGAGATGCTCGATGCCCTGATCAAAGAGCTGGATACCTTCGTCCCGGTCAGCGAGGCAGAGGTCGCGGCCTTCTACCAGACGAACCTCAAACGCTTCGTCTCGCCGCGCAGCGTCCAGTTCTCCTACGTCCGTGTGCCGCGTCGTGGCGAGGCCGAGACGGAGCGCGATGCGATTCGATCGATCGCCATTCGCGCGCAGATGAGTCGCAGGCCGCAAGCGCTGGCCTCCCTGGCGGAAGGGACCGGAAGCCCCGCAAGCGCAGGGCAGTCCGGCGTGGTTGCTTGCGCTGCGCCGGAGCCGGGAGCAATCCCAGACACGGTCGTCGAGAAGGCGTGTGCGATGGCGCCCGGGTCGATCAGCAACCCGATCGAGACCTCGGATTCCTACTGGGTCGTCTACAAGCGTTCCGACCATCCCGCCCGTCACCTGATGCTGAGCCAGGTCCGCTTCGACATCCAGGAGGAGCTGACGAGCGCCGCGCACCGCGATGCGAAGGAGCGCGCGATCCAGTGGCTGCTGCGATCGGGCCGCGTGGAGATTCGACCGGACGCGGTGGCCCGCCTCACGGCCCGAGCACCGCCCAAGGACAGCACACCCACCCGACGCCCCCCTGGGGCACCGGGGATGGGAACGGGGTAGTCGATGCATACGATCTCGAGGATCCACTACGGCAGCTGCATCGCGCTGGCGCTCGCACTGGCCCTCACGGCCGGGGCGGCGCGGTCGGACTTCCAGTCGATCCCCTTCCCGAGCGCCTCGGCGTGGTACTACGTCTCGCTGCAGGTCGATCCCGCGCTCGACGACCCGCTGTCGGTGTTCCCGGTAGGCGGCGGCTTCGACTACGCCCACATCTGGTCCTTCGATCCGGTGGAAGGCTGGCGCCACTTCGCGCCACCGACCAGCGACCTGCCCAGCGAGCTCGCCAACGTCGTCAACGATCTCGACCGCATCGAAGCGCTGCGCGGCTACTGGATCCAGGTGACGAGCGTACCGTCGTCGAGCTTCGAGATCCTCGTCGAAGGCGACCCGGTGCGGCTGCAAGAGCTTCCGGGCGCGGGGTGGCATTCGATCGGTCCGCTGCTGCCTCCCGACGCGCCAGCCGAAAACGTGCAGGACGTCTTCGCCGATCTCGGGCCGGCGCTCGGGCCCGCGATCCCGGAAGCCTGGCGCTACGACCGCCCCAGCGCGTCCTTCGTCCAGATCACGGACTTCGGAGCCGCCTGCACGGGCGATCCGGACAGCTGCCTGGCTCCGGCGGACGGGTACTGGGTCCGGACGACGGGCGACATCACGATCGGGCGGGAGTTCCGCATCGAGCCGGACGGCGTCGTGCTCAGCGCCGGGAATCCGGTGCAACGGCTGGAGATCTCGTACACGGGCGCGCCGCTTCCGGTAGCCGGTGTATTGCGCCCCAGCCAGGCAAACACCGGGATCTCCTTCAGAGGCGCGCGTGACGTCTACATCGACGAGTCGGTCATTCATGAGCCGGACCCGACGCGCTCGCCCGACGGTCCCGACACGACCGCCGACTTCGACGGAGATGGCTCTCCGGAACCCTGCCCCGATCTGTGTGGCGCCGCGACGGACTGCGTCAACCTCTGCTTCCAGAACCCCACCCACTCACACATCTTCTACATGCAGCTCGCTCCAGCCAACCTCATCGCACTTGAGAGCTTCTCGAGCCTCGATCCGGGTCGGGAGTTCACGATGCTGGAGATCGACGTGGGAACGGCCGCCGGACCGCCAGCTGGCGGCGGCGGTGCGGGTCCCACGCCCCCGAGTGACATCGTGGCGAGCGCTCCCGTCGCGCTCAAGCCGCCGGTGGTGACCGGCGAGTACTCGGGTGTCCTCTCGTACGGCAGCGATGATCGCGCTCCTCTCCCACTGCACTTGTACATGGACGACTGCACACAGGTGGCGGGGAGCCCGGTGTCGGATTGCACCGGCGCGCGTGTGACAGCCGTGATCAATCCCACGGTCGTCGGATCGTCCGCCAACGGTCTGGATGACGACGGGGACGGTGACGTGGATGAATCCAGCGAGGAGGGAGGGCTGTTCTCGCTTGGCGACGCGGTGGGCTTTCCCCGGGACGTCGTGCTGCACGGCAGCATCTCGTCGAACGACATGAGCCTGCGCTTGTGGGGCCGCGTGGACGATCTTCCAGATCTGAGCTTCGCCTTTGGCGTTCGCTGTGTGGGCGGTGAGTGTACGGACGGCTCGGGCGCGTGTACGTTGGCGAGCGAGTGCGGTTCCTACGCGACCTCTCCGCACTGCTTCGGGAGCTGCACCGACGGATCGGGTGCGTGCGCGTCGGACGAAGAGTGCCCGCGGCACGGCGGCATCGCCAGCGCCTTCGCCGGGGCAAACCGGGAGCTGAGCTTCGACCTGGAGCGGAGCGGTCTGGCCGGGTTTCACGGATCGTTCCGGGACGAGTACGAGACCGAGATCCTGGGAGACATCGGCGGTCGGGGAGTGGCGCAGCTCGAGCGCGTCCTGGCACCGCAGTGCGTGGCACGCGACGCCGGAGCGAACCGGTCGCTCCCGCTGGGCATCGCGTGCCGCGAGGACAGCGACTGTCCCTTCCGTTGTACCGGCGGCGACCCCGAGCTGGACGGCATGAGCTGCGCATCGGACGTGGACTGCGCGGCGTTCGACTCGACGGGCAGCCAGCTGACCGCGTTCTGCCGACCGTTCTCGTGTCAGTTCCGCACCCTGGGCGGGGCGAGCGCGACGGCTCTCGATCACGAGAACGTGTCCCTACAGATCGACGTAGCGCTCGTGGCCGATGGTGGGGGCACGCCGGGCGAGTTCGATCTCGCTGCGATCGAGATCCTGGGGACGGACGTCAGGGGCCTCGCAACCTCGGCGGGTCAGTCAGTGGCGCTGGGCCAGCTGGCCTGCGGCAGCTATCAGGTGCGCGTCAGCGGGCCCAACTGCGACCCCGTGGTGCAGAGCGTCGACGTCTGCTCCGGTCCGATCGCGCCCATCGCCATCACCTGCATCGGAGCGGCGGCTACGCCACAGGGCGTGGCGACAGTCTCCATCGGTGGGGCTTTCACTCTCTCCGGCGGCATCGTCGCCACCGGGCCTACCGATCTGCAGCTCTTGGATGCCGTCGACGCGCCCTGTATGCCGGGGCCCGGCGTGGCCTGCATCGCGCGCTGGGAGCTGGGGGATGGCACGCCCGTCGCAACAGTGTTGAGTGCCGGAACACCGCCGAACGAAATCAAGCTACTCGCACTCGGGGGACAGAGCGCGGCTGCAGGGGAGGATCCATTCGTCGGCTGGACGGATCTCCTGCGCTGGTCGCCGACGGAGCTGCGCGTGGGCCTGCGGATCTTCCTGGCGAGCTTGGCGCAGTGAGTGGCTACGAAGCGAAGGACGGGAACTCGATGCGGATCTCCCCGTGGACCGTCACCTGGGCGCTGATGCTGGTGTGCCTTCTCCGTTCGCTGCCCGCCATGGCACAGGTGTGTACGGGGGTAGGGATGCCTCTGGTTTGCGACAACGACTTTCAGGAGGAGCCGGACGTTGCGAGCGCGTGTCTGTCGCAGTGGGGTGCATCGTTCGCGGAGGACGACAACGCGTACGCGAAGGTGAAGTCTTTGGGGGCGACGGGTCACCTGACCTGCACGCCCGGGGTCTGCGACCCGGAGGACGTGTTGCCGCTGTCGTACGAGAGCCCGGACACGGTGTCGTCGGGCTACCGGTACGGATGCGTGGAGCAGATCCTGCGCTTCGCGCGGGAGTCTTGGCCGTTGTCGACGGATCGAGGGGGTCGTCTGCTGTACGAGGCGAGCTTCCGGAAGGCGAGTGCACACGGGATGTTCGGGGACGACCGCCTGGTGCGGGGACTGAACCTGGCGTTGGACCCGGATCAGTCGACGCTGCTGAACGATCCGATCAAGGACGGTCTGCTTCACCTGGACAGCCGGGTATGCCAGAGCGCATCGAGCCCGTCGGTCCTGACGGGGAGCGAGACGCTGTGTCAGACGCTGCGGGACTGCGGGGTGAACGAGATCTGTGCGCCGGCGCGCTTCGGGGACCTGCAGGCGGGTCTGTTCGGAGCGGTGCAGGAGTACCGACGGGCGGAGCAGACGCTGGTGGAGGCGATCCGGGACCTGGGGCTGGCTCGCTTCCGGGCCTACGACCTGGAGGACCCGCGCTGCGGGGCGGTGGGGTGTGCGGCGCGTCTGCTGATACGGCTGGGGGCGCTGCGGGCGCGGGCGCAGGCCGAGCACCTGGACCTGGTGTGGTCGCGGGCGGCGGCCGCGGGGGGCGGGATCACGCAGGAGGTGACCTGCTCGCAGCCGACGGGGTCGCTGTCGCGAGTGTGCCGGGTGGACCGGGACTGCGACGCATCGCCGGGTGCGGGCGACGGGGTGTGCGGCAGCTCGGCGAAGGAGCGGGCGTTGGTGGCGCTGCGGCAGGAGGCGGCGGAGGCGGTGGCCGAGGCGGGGGTGAGCCTGAGCCTGTACCAGCAGGTGGCGCCGGCGGCGCTGGCGACCGCGACGACGGACATGGCGATGCTGCAGAGCTCGCTGGCGCAGATCGCAGACCTGTCGACGCGCTCGTTGCAGGGGTCGACGCCCTTCGGTCTTCCTTCGAACTACGTGCCGTTTCTGAGCGACAGCCAGAAGGAGCTGCTGGGGTGCGGGGCGTCGAACTTCTCGTGTCTGGAGGCGCTGCTGGAGGGCGGTGCGCCGGGGGCGCCGAACACGCAGGGAGTGCTGGACGAGCTGGACGTGGCGGCGCACCAGGCGCCGCTGAACCTGGACGCCTACGCAGACGCGATCCGGGACGAGCAGTCCTACGCGGCGGACATGCGCCAGCAGTACGAGGACATGCTGGTGCGGATGTACGGAGCGTCGTGCGAGTCGAGCTCGAGCGGCTGTACCTGCTCTACGACGGACGAGAAGGCGGGGCGCTGCGTCACCTTCCAGAGCCGCGTGTGGGTGGTGGCGGGGGTCGACTGCAGCAACCCCAGCAATCCCTTCGCCCAGTGCTCCACGGTCAACGCCGATGGCGCCATCGAAGAGCAGCTCCAGGCCGTCCAGGCCGCAAAGGTCGCACTCGAGAACGTCGCACTCGAGATCGAAAGGCTCGACCTGCTGCAGGATCTCAACTCGGACCTGCTCGCGACGAGGCAGGCGATCCTCAACGACAGCTGTGAAGACGTAGAGGCGGCGCTGCGGAGATTCGGCACCAGTGTGCGAACCGAGCTTCGCAAGGATCCAAGCTCGTCGACTACCAGCGAGTCGGTGCAGTACGCCATGAGTGTCTTCGAGCAGTACAAGGAGATCCAACTCAACTACGTCGAGTGTGTCGGCAAGCTGCGCGAGATCGTCGAGATCGACTCGCCCGACTCGAGCTTCAACATCGGCACGCAGCAGCTGAAGCTCGAATTGAAGGCCCTCGAGGCGGTACAGAGCCTGCTGCGGGCGGAGATCGCGGCGAACTCCCTGAGGAGCCAGATTGCACGTGCCCGCCAACGTCTCGACGAGGCCCAGACCCTGGCTGACGTGTGGGCGGCGGGCGCGTTCCGGAACCCGCAGAACTACCGCTCCCTCGCGCTACAGAACCAGCTCGCCGCGGCCGACTATCTGCGCCGCGCACGCCTCGTGACCTGGATGCTGCTGCGGGCCACGGCGTACGATCTGGCGCGCCCCGACTTCGTCTCGCCACTGCGCGGCTACGGCCAGAGCGAGCTGGCCGACATCTCGCTGTGCGTCAAGTCCGAGTGCATCGACGGCGGCACGCCGATCGGGGAGTCCTGCATTCGCGACAGCGACTGCTCGTCCGGAAGCTGCCAGGAGACCGCAGCGAGCGCGGACGTCGCGGGCTCGGACGGCTCCTGCTCGCTGCAGGCGGTCTTCGCGGCGCGAGATGCCGAGGATCTGCGCAGCCTCTCTCGGCGGGCGTTCGTCGAGCTCGCCTCCACGGACCGTGACACCGCCTGCAACGGCAGCTGCGTGAAGTCGGTGAGCCTGCGCAACATCTTCACGAATCCGCTCGCTCCCGCGCAGCCGCCACTCGGCGAGGTGCTCTCCGCGCGGCCTCTCAGCATTGGCAACGAGGTGGCTCTCGACTTCGGGATCACCCTGCAGCGCGGCTTCGCGCTGTGCCCGCTGCTCGACCCCGGTGCGAGCCTGGTGGAGAAGGTATGCCAGCCGACCGGCGTCGCCGGCCTGCTTCCGAACGAGAGCGGTACGCCCGGAGAGAACGGCTCCGACGACTTCTGGAATGCGCGGATCCTGGGACTGGACGCGCAGGTGACCTATCAGTTCGAGCGCGACCCGCGCGACGTGCTGTGTCGCAACCCAACCACCGGAACTCCCGTGGACGGCCTGGCGGACATCTGCAGCGGACCGGGGGTCTGCATTCCCAACGGCTGCACGGACGCTGCCGGCAACGCGATCGACTGCGAGTGCGCGGCTATCCTGGCGGGCGACCCGGTCTTCGATCTGGTGCAGGTGGGGCCGGGCATCGTGCGGACTCCGCTGGCAGATCCCTCGACGGGGATCGTGCAGCCGGCGCACGATTCCTTCCTCGCGTATCGCATGCGGCGCGGAAACCTTCCGACGACCCACGACGAGCCGCACTTCCGGCCCTTCCGCTTCAGCGGCATCCCGTTGCCGACCAGCCCGCCGGTCGGCGATCCCGACGACAGCGGGCAGGGCGTTCCGCTGGCGAGCCCCCAGTGGCAGCTGCGTCTGAAGCCCAGCGGTCTGCTCAACCAGGCGATCTACATGCCCGAGCTCATCGCCTCCATCGAGGACATCGATCTGACCTTCACCTACGAGGCCTTCAACCTGCCCTAGGGGCAGGGCGGACCCCATGCGCTGCGGACCCGAAATGGCGCTGCGACGGCCGGGGCTGCTGCTCGTCTTCGCGCTGTCCGCGGTTCTTCCGGCTCGTGTGGTGGCGCAGGCGGTGTGTACGGGGGTAGGGATGCCTCTGGTTTGCGACAACGACTTTCAGGAGGAGCCGGACGTTGCGAGCGCGTGTCTGTCGCAGTGGGGTGCATCGTTCGCGGAGGACGACAACGCGTACGCGAAGGTGAAGTCTTCGGGGGCGACGGGTCACCTGACCTGCACGCCCGGGGTCTGCGACCCGGAGGACGTGTTGCCGCTGTCGTACGAGAGCCCGGACACGGTGTCGTCGGGCTACCGGTACGGATGCGTGGAGCAGATCCTGCGCTTCGCGCGGGAGTCTTGGCCGTTGTCGACGGATCGAGGGGGTCGTCTGCTGTACGAGGCGAGCTTCCGGAAGGCGAGTGCACACGGGATGTTCGGGGACGACCGCCTGGTGCGGGGACTGAACCTGGCGTTGGACCCGGATCAGTCGACGCTGCTGAACGATCCGATCAAGGACGGTCTGCTTCACCTGGACAGCCGGGTATGCCAGAGCGCATCGAGCCCGTCGGTCCTGACGGGGAGCGAGACGCTGTGTCAGACGCTGCGGGACTGCGGGGTGAACGAGATCTGTGCGCCGGCGCGCTTCGGGGACCTGCAGGCGGGTCTGTTCGGAGCGGTGCAGGAGTACCGACGGGCGGAGCAGACGCTGGTGGAGGCGATCCGGGACCTGGGGCTGGCTCGCTTCCGGGCCTACGACCTGGAGGACCCGCGCTGCGGGGCGGTGGGGTGTGCGGCGCGTCTGCTGATACGGCTGGGGGCGCTGCGGGCGCGGGCGCAGGCCGAGCACCTGGACCTGGTGTGGTCGCGGGCGGCGGCCGCGGGGGGCGGGATCACGCAGGAGGTGACCTGCTCGCAGCCGACGGGGTCGCTGTCGCGAGTGTGCCGGGTGGACCGGGACTGCGACGCATCGCCGGGTGCGGGCGACGGGGTGTGCGGCAGCTCGGCGAAGGAGCGGGCGTTGGTGGCGCTGCGGCAGGAGGCGGCGGAGGCGGTGGCCGAGGCGGGGGTGAGCCTGAGCCTGTACCAGCAGGTGGCGCCGGCGGCGCTGGCGACCGCGACGACGGACATGGCGATGCTGCAGAGCTCGCTGGCGCAGATCGCAGACCTGTCGACGCGCTCGTTGCAGGGGTCGACGCCCTTCGGTCTTCCTTCGAACTACGTGCCGTTTCTGAGCGACAGCCAGAAGGAGCTGCTGGGGTGCGGGGCGTCGAACTTCTCGTGTCTGGAGGCGCTGCTGGAGGGCGGTGCGCCGGGGGCGCCGAACACGCAGGGAGTGCTGGACGAGCTGGACGTGGCGGCGCACCAGGCGCCGCTGAACCTGGACGCCTACGCAGACGCGATCCGGGACGAGCAGTCCTACGCGGCGGACATGCGCCAGCAGTACGAGGACATGCTGGTGCGGATGTACGGAGCGTCGTGCGAGTCGAGCTCGAGCGGCTGTACCTGCTCTACGACGGACGAGAAGGCGGGGCGCTGCGTCACCTTCCAGAGCCGCGTGTGGGTGGTGGCGGGGGTCGACTGCAGCAACCCCAGCAATCCCTTCGCCCAGTGCTCCACGGTCAACGCCGATGGCGCCATCGAAGAGCAGCTCCAGGCCGTCCAGGCCGCAAAGGTCGCACTCGAGAACGTCGCACTCGAGATCGAAAGGCTCGATCTGCTGCAGGAGGTGATCCTCGAGGGGCTGGCGAGCAAGCAGCTGATCCTCAACGACAGCTGCACGGAGTTCGAGGCGTACATCGGTGACCTGGGAGACGAACTCATCAATGCCTACGAGGATATCCGGAGTCAGATCCGGGATGTCATCAAAGGGCAACACTGCACGACTGGGGAAAGGGAAGGGCTTGCCGGCGTCGATAGCGACGGAAATCAGTGCGATCCAGATGCGGACTTCGATTGCTGGGAAGAAGAAACTGGCGAAATCGTCGAGGGGGAGAGGTGTGCAGAGGCCCGGGAGAACGCAGCGGCCGACGACCAACGTCTCACCATCGATCAGCAGATCGCGATCCGGCAGCTCGAGATCGACAAGCTGATCGAGCTCCGTCGCATCATGTGCGAAGGGCGGGAGCGCGAGATTCTCGAGATCGAGGCGCAGGACTCCCGCTTCAACCTGCAGACGCAGTACCTGAATCTGCAGTCGAAGGAGCGAGAAGCCCTCCAGCACCTCGTCCGAGCCAGGATCGCGGCCAATGCGCTGGCGAGTGAAATTCGGCGTGCTCGCCAGCGTCTCGACGAAGCCCAGGCCCTCTCCGACGCCTGGACGGCGGGTGCCTTTCGCAATCCGCAGAACTACCGAGCGCTGGCGTTGCAGAACCAGCTCGCTGCGGCGCGCTATCTGCGCCGCGCACGCCTCGTGACCTGGATGCTGCTGCGGGCGACCGCCTACGACCTGGCGCGACCGGACTTCGTGTCGCCGCTGCGCGGCTATGGCGAGAGTGAGCTGGCCGACATCTCGTCGTGCCTGAAGTCCGAGTGCGTGGACGCGGGCGTGCCGACCGGTGAATCCTGTGCGCGCGATGGCGACTGCTCGGCGGGCACCTGCCAGCAGTCCTCGACGACGTCGGACATGGCGGGTGCCGACGGCTCCTGCTCGCTGCAGGCCGTGTTCGCCGCCCGCGACGCCGAGGACCTGCGCAGCCTGATCCGCCGTGCCTTTGCGGAGCTGTCCTCGACGGATCGCGACACTGCCTGTAACGGCAGCTGCGTCAAGTCCGTGAGCCTGCGCAACATCTTCAGCGACCCGCTCGCCTCCGCGCAGAAGCCCCTTGGCGACGTGCTCGCTGCCAGACCGCTTAGCATTGGCAACGAGGCCGAGCTCGACTTCGGGATCAGCCTGCAGCGCGGCTTCGCGCTGTGCCCACTCCTCGACCCCTCCACCAGCGCGACGGAGAAGCTGTGTCAGCCGGGGGGGGTTGCGGGGCTGCTTCCGGACGAGAGCGGGACGCCGGGTGAGACCGCTTCCGACGACTTCTGGAACGCTCGCATCCTGGGGCTGGACGCGCAGGTGACCTACCGCTTCGAGCGCGACCCGCGCGACGTGCTGTGTCGCAACCCCGCGACAGGGACGCCCGTGAAAGGCCTGGCCGATATCTGCAGCGGACCCGGCGTCTGCATCCCGAATGGTTGCAGCGACGCGGCCGGCAACCCCATCGACTGCGAGTGCGCGGCCATCCTGACGGGCGACCCGGTCTTCGACCTGGTGCAGGTGGGACCGGGGATCGTGCGGACCCGACTGGCCGAGCCGTCGACGGGACCCGTGCAGCCTCCGCGCGATTCCTTCCTCGTCTACCGGATGCGGCGCGGGAGCCTGCCTACCAGCGATGCCGAGCCGCGCTTCCGGCCCTTCCGCTTCAGTGGTATCCCGCTGCCGTCGTCGCCGCCGGTGGGAACCCCTGACGCCAGCGGCCAGGGTGTGCCGCTGGCGAGCCCGCAGTGGCAGCTGCGCCTCAAACCGAGCGGGCTCGTCAACCAGGCGATCTACATGCCCGAGCTGGTCGCCTCGATCGAGGACATCGATCTCACCTTCACCTACGAAGCCTTCAACCTGCCCTAGGGAGTGCCACGTCATGAAGCTCAACCGTCCTAGCCGTCTCGCTCATCGAGCGATCTGGAGCGTCGCCCTCGCGCTATTGGTGCTGCCGACCGGGGCCGAGGGCGCCGGGCGCCGCATCAGCTACCAGGGACAGCTCACCGGCGTCACCGGAGCCACGACGGTGCAGTTCCGCATCTTCGACGCGACGGCGACCCCGGTCTGGGGTCCGGAGATCCACGTGGTGACCCCCGATGCGGAGGGCCGCTTCGTCGCGGTTGTCGGCGCCACGGATCTCGACGTCAGCCCGGCGGACGGCGTCCCCGACCTCGACCAGCTGGCGCCAGACGACCTCGAGCTGGAGGTCGCGGTGGAGGACGGCGGCGGATCCATGGTCGTGCTGAGCCCGCGGCAGCAGCTGTTTGCGTCCTTCCATGCCACTACCGCGGGGACGGTTCTCGACGGAGCCATCACCACGCCGAAGCTGGCGGACGAAGCGGTCACGGCCGCGAAGATCGCCGCCGCGACCGTGACCGGGGCCCAGGTGGCACTGGAGACCCTCACGGGCGCGCATGTCGCCGACGGATCGATCGCCTCGAGCGACGTGCAGGACAATTCGTTGACGGCCGCCGACATCGCCGCCGACGCGATCACCTCTTCGGAGGTGAGCGTCGACGTGGCGCAGAGCATTCCTCCTACCGCGGGGGGAATCGAGAGCTTCATCCTCGCGCGGGGAGGCTGTCCCAAATTCAAAGGTGTCGAGATCTACACGCGGCTCGGTTTCGTCGTCTTTACGTTGACGAATTCTTCGACCGTGACGCTCGCGCTCTGCGAGCAGTAGCGAGGCCGTACCAGGAGAGGAGGAGGAGTCCGGAGATGACCCATTTCAATGCGGTGGCCCTTGCACTCGCGCTTCTCGGCGCCCACGCGTGGTCGGTCCGCGCCGCCATTCCGGAGCCCGATCTGATCTACTACGGAACCGTGCGCGTTTCCGGCGCGCTCCAGACCTCGGCGGACGACACGACCGTCGAGCTGCGGCGCAGCGGCGTCCCGATCGCTTCGGCCGCGATCCAGAACATCGGTGCGGCGGACCATTACTACATCCTGCGCATCGGCCTCGAATCCACCATGGGCGGCGGCCCCAGCTCGGGGATCGCGCAGCTCGGCGAATCGCTGACGCTGGCTCTCGTGAGCGTCGGTCAGGCGCTGGATCTCGAGGTCGCGGCCGTCACCCTCGGCAGCCGGGGGCGGGTCACCCGCCACGACCTCGATACGGCGACAGCGGGCGACTTCGACGGAGACGGCACGCCGGACTATCTCGACAACTGCTACCTGGCGAACGCGGGCCAGGCGGACGCCGACGGCAACGGAATCGGCGATGCCTGCGAGGGGCTGGTGAACCCGGGCCTGCTGTACCAGACGGTGGGTGACCCGGGGAACCCTGCGGACCCCGCCACCGGCAAGGGCGCGGTCGCCGACGAGTTCGACATCAGCGACGCCGAGGTGACCAATGCGGACTACGTCGAGTTCCTGAACGCGGTGGCCGCGAGCGATCCCAACGGGCTCTACAGCGACGCCATGACTACGGATCCGCGCGGCGGCATCCTGCGCAGCGGTGCTCCGGGCTCCTTCGGCTACACGGTCAAGCCCAACATGGCCGACAAGCCCGTGAACTTCGTCTCGTGGCTTGACGCCGCCCGCTACCTGAACTGGCTCGAGAACGGCAGTCAGAGTGGCGCACCCGGAGTGGCGTCGCTCGAGAGCGGCGCCTTCGACTTGAGCGTGACCGACCCGGGGAGCATGGCGGCTCTCGACCCGGGCTCGACCCACTCGCTGCCGACCGAGGAGGAGTGGTACAAGGCGGCCTACTACGACCCGACCCGCGGAGGCAGCGGCTACTGGGCCTATCCCACCCGGACCGACGTGCCGCCGATCGCGGCCACCGCCAACGGCGTGGGAGACGTCTCGAATCCCGGCGTCGATGTCGCGAACTTCGACTCCGCGGCCATCTGGAACGGCCAGACCGGCAACCTGACGACCGTGGGCAGCGCCGGTGCGCCCAGCTACTACGGCACCTCGGACCAGGGCGGCAACGTGCGCGAGTGGCTCGCGAACGACTCCGAGATCACGCCGGACGGGCTGCAGCGCGTGGCGCGCGGTGGCGACTATCAGAGCATCCATCTGCTGCTGTCCTCGACCGCCGATTCGCCGGACCGCGAGGACGTGCTCGCCGCTCCGGACACCGAAACCGCCGATCTGGGCTTCCGGGTCGTGGTCGTTCCCGAGCCCGGTGTGCTCGTGCAGCTGCTGCCGGGCATCGCACTCCTTGCCGGGCTGCGTCGCCGCCGGCTTCGCGCGGACGGTCCGGGCAGATGACAGCGCGGGGGCTGCGGGTCGCGATCGGGATCACCGCGCTCGTCTGCGTCGGGCTCACAGCGGTGGCACGCGCCGCAGACACGAACGGGGTATCACCCCAGGCGATCTCGCTGCCGTCCGGTCCGGGCTCGATCGAGGGCCTGGGTGAGTCGTTCGAGCCGCAGCTCAACACCGGGATGGCCACCTACGGCGTGGGCTTCTCCCTGCCGCCGGGCCGCACCGGTCATCAGCCCCGGGTCGGCCTCCGCTACGACGGCGGCGGGGGCAACGGCATTGCTGGCATGGGCTGGTCGCTCGCCGGTGTGGGCTACATCCAGCGCCAGAGCGACAAGGGCCTGCCCCGCTACGATCGGACGGACACCTTCGTCACCGCCGCGGGCGAGGAGCTGGTGCGTCTCTCCGACGGTAGCTACCGCACGGAGAACGAGGGCGGCTTCCTTCGCTTCCACTTCGACGACCTCGCACAGGTGTGGACCGCGGAGACTCCGGACGGTGGTCTGCTGACCTTCGGCGCCGATGCGACCGCGCGGGTCGAAGACGGCGGCCGCGT
This sequence comes from uncultured delta proteobacterium, assembly GCA_963822965.1. Classification (GTDB taxonomy): domain Bacteria; phylum Myxococcota_A; class UBA9160; order UBA9160; family UBA4427; genus JAJDAN01. The sequence goes on along the minus strand of CAWGJT010000006.1, from coordinate 746,334 downwards.
CTTCCGCTGGATGCTGACCCGCAACGAGGACTCGAACGGCAATCGCATCGACTACGCCTACACATCCCTGCCCGGGTCGACCAACCAGGTCTTCTGCGACCGGATCTACTACACCCGCCACGCCAGTTACACCCTGGCGGGCGAGCACGTCGTCGTCTTCAGCTACGCGGGGGGTCGCCCGGACCCCATCAGCGACTACCGCGCGGGCTTCGAGGTGACGACCGATCATCGCCTCGTCGGCGTCGACATCTGCACGAGGGGCGGCTCCTTCAGCCCCGAGAGCGTTTGCGACGACGTCGGCGAGGTCGGCGCCGCGCGGGTGCGCGCCTACCGGCTGCGCTACGACGAGGCAGGCTCCTGCACGTCGTCCACCTGCGATCGCGGGCTGGTCGGCGGCCTCTGCACGGCCGACGAGCAGTGCGTCGCCGGTGCGACGCGTCTCGCCGGCGTCCTGCAGCTCGGTGCGGACGGCGTCTCGTCGCTGCCCGAGCTGACCTTCTCCTACACCGACTACGACTTCTCGACGAATCCGGTCTGGACGCTGCTTTCCGGCTTCCCGGAGGACCTGATCGCCGGCGACGACGCGAGCTTCGTGGATCTCAACGCGGACGGCTTTCCGGACATCCTCTCGACCCCCAGCCCCGGGACCTACGAGCTACGCGAGAACGTCGGACCGATCCTGAACGGCATCATCCGCTTCGAGGCGCCCCAGACGATCTCCGGGCCGAGCGGTCAGCAGCTGTCGCTGCCGGGGACCCAGCTGGCCGACTTCAACGGCGACGGCTTCGCCGACCTGGTGACGCGGCCCGTCACCGGCAACGACGACTTCCGGATTTACCCGGGCACGGGCCGAGGATTCTTCTCACTCTCGTTCGAGCTCTTCAAGATCCTCGGCTTTGACAGCTTCGTGGGCAGTGAAGGCTTCGCGAGTGCCGACCTGCGGCTCGTCGATCTCGATTTCGACAAGCGCATCGATGTCGTCAAGACCGTCGAGGGGCCGACCGGCCTGGCCGAGGACCTGCTGATCCGGCGCACGGCGACGCTTGCGGGACAGCAGACGATGCTGGCCACCCAGGCCTGCGGCCCCGTCTCCGGAGCCCTCTTCCAGGGCGGCAAGACCTTCCTGGTGGACATGAACGGCGATCGCCTGCTGGATCTCGTGGTCGTCGCGCTGACGCCGGGGCAGGACGGCATCCAGCGGATCGACTACTACCCCGCCGTGGGCAGCGGCGGCTTCGGAACCCAGGGCGCCTGCGGTGCGCAGGGGCAGGCGATCACGCTGGCCGGCGATGCGGTGGATCCGTCCGGCGCCGACTACGCCAGCTTCCGCGAGTTCCGCTGGCAGGACGTCACCAACGACGGTCTGGGCGACTTGCTGTGGCTCGGTCCCTCGAGCCTGAAGGCTTGGATCAACCGCGGGGGCAACGTCCTGGAGGAGGTGAGCCTGGGCCCGTACCCGAGCGGCATCACGCTCGAGCTGTGCGACGTGAGCCCCAGCTGTCCGACACCCGACGTCGTCGAGATCGTGGACGTCAACGCCAACGGCACGGCGGATGTCGTGCTGGTCGACCGAAGCGGGAGCCCGACCGCGCGCTTCCTCGACTTCGCCGGCGCAACGGGTGTGCCGGCCCACCTGCTGCGGAAGATCGACAACGGTCTCGGCAGCGTCACGACGATCGACTACGAGTCCTCCTCCAGCGACTACGTGGAGGCCCGGAACAACGGAACGCCCTGGAAGAGCCGCCTGCCCTTCCCGGTGACGGTGGTGAGCGCGAAGCGGCTGCGCTTCGGGCTCGATCTCGACGGCACCCCCGGGGAGGACGAGTACCGGACCGAGTTCCGCTACCGGGACGGCTACTACGACGGCCTCGAGCGCGAGTTCCGGGGCTTCTCCGAGGTCGAGGTGATCGCCCGCGGCGACGCCAGCCAGCCCACCCTGGTGACCCGTCACAGCTTCCACACGGGCGCTCCCGACGGGGTCGACAACGACGGCGATGGGTCGATCGACGAGCGCAGCGAGGACGGTGGCCGCGAAGAGGAGCCCCTCAAGGGCGTGCCTCTCGAGGTGCGCCAGGAGACGTGCAGCGACGGTCCGGACGGCGACTGTCTGGTGACGGGTGAGACCTTCACGCACGACTACTCGCGCTGGGAGGTGCGAACCCTGTACGGCGCGACGGGCAAGTCGTGCAGCCTCGCCCCCGAGCTCGCCTGCTGCAGCGACAGCGAATGCTCCGCTGCGGGACTGGGAAGCTGCCAGGTCGCGCAGAGCCCGGAGGCCGACCTCCTGCCCGAGGACGCGTGCTCGCTGGGCCAGAGCGTGCACTGGGCGGCCAGGACAGGCGCCAGGCGCGCCGTGGTCGAGCGCGACATCGGACCGCGCGTCGACGTCGTCTCGGAGTCGGACTTCGACGAGTACGGAAACCGCACCCTGGCAAGGGACTGGGGCGTCGTGTCCGCGCCCGATCTCCCCCCCTTCGGTTGCCTGCTGACCAGCGGCGTCTGCAGCGGAAATGCGCAGATCCTGTGCGGCACCGACGCGGACTGCGGCGTCCAGGGGCCCTGCTCCCGCTCGAGTCATGCCGACGCGAGTGTGTGCAGTGGAGACCCCTTCGCGTTCGCGAATCCAACCTCCCCTGTGGACGAAGCGTTCGCGACCATGACCTGGGTCCTGAACACGAGCGACTGGCAGCTGCGCTGCGAGCAGGACTCGACGATCGAGGACGGCTCGGGCAACGTCGAGGCGCACGGCCGCCAGCTCTTCGACGGGCTCTCGCTAGGCCAGTGCGTCGCCGGCAACCTGACGCGTCGGGAAGCGGAGCTGATCCAGGAAGGACGCTTCATCGCACGCGCGCGGATCCTCTACGACGACTTCGGGAACGCCGTAGAGACACAGGACGCCCGTGACAACCGACGCACCTTCGGCTTCGACGACCGGTTCGAGACCTACGTGACCGACGAGACGATCCATCTCGATGGATACTCGATCGCGATGTACGCGACCTACCACGAGGGCTTCGGCGTCGTGGACTCCAATACCGCCTGGGACCTCGCCGCGGCCGGTCCCCTCTACGAGTATCGCTACGACGGCTTCGGTCGGCTCGTTTCCGAGGTGTTGCCAGGCGATTCCATCGCGGCTCCGACTCGCGCGTACGAGTATCACCTCAACGAGGCTTCCGATGGACTCAGTTCCATCGTCACGCGACAGCGCGAGATCGCCGGCGGAGGCACCGTCGACCTGCATCTGCACGTCGACGGTCTGGGGCGCAGTCTCGGTGCCAAGCAGGAGGGGGAGCTCGCGAGTGAATGGATCCAGACCGGCGCGATGGCCTACAACCACCGGGGAGCCGCCAGCAGCTCCTGGCTGCCCAAGGCGACGTCGGATTTCGCATACCAGCTTCCCGACGCGAGCGACCCCCACTACCTGACGCGGTACGACGCGCTCGGGCGGATCATCGAGTACGAGAATCCCGACGGCAGCCTGAAGCGGCAGGTCCATCGCCCGCTGGTCGTCGATGCCTACGACGAGAGGGATACGGCCGGGCTGACCCCCGGCGCCTTCCAGTCACACGGCCGGGACGGGCTGGGCCGTCTCGCTACCGTCGTCGAGCGCACGGACGGCGACAGCCTCGACACGCTCTACGAGTACGATGCCCGCGGCAATCTCGTCCGCAGCACGGACGACCACGGGAACATCGTAGAGAGCGAGTACGACTCCCTCTCCCGGCGGACTCGGCTCGACGATCCGGATCGCGGGCGGAGCCTGTTCGCGTTCGACGATGCCGACAACTTGATCGACACCACCGACGCCAAGGGCCAGCGCGTAGTCTTCGCGTACGATCGCGCGAATCGTCTCACTTCGGAGAACTACCTCGACGATACGGGCGATCCGCTGACGGATCCGGTCGACGTCTCCTACTTCTACGATCTGCCGGCACCCGGTGGGGTCGCGCTGGGGGATGGAACGACGGAGCAGGCGAGCTTCACGGCGGGCGAACTGTCCTACATCGTCGACCTGTCCGGAGAGGAGCACCGCTCCTACGACGAGCGCCACCGTCGATCGTGGACGGCCAAGCTCGTTCGCGACCCTGTCCTCGGCGTCCTGGTGCCCTTCACCAATCGGATGGGCTACGACTCGTTGGATCGCCTCGTTTCGCTCGAGTACCCGGACGGGGATCGCATCACGCAGCAGTATTCGCCCAGGGGACTCCTGCGCGCGATCCGCGGCGCGAATGGCGGTCGTGCCATCCTGGACGACGCGAGCTACGCGCCATCGGGCCTGTTGTCCGAGCAGGTGTACGGCAATGGAGTCGTCACCAGCTTCGAGTACGACGACCGCCTGCGGCTCAGCCGCATCCGGACGCTCGGCGCCGGAGCGACCGCCGGGTCGGAGCTCCTGGACTATCGCTATCTGCGCGATCCCACGTCGAACGTCGAGGTCGTCGAGGATCTGCGAGACGGCGTCGTCGGGGGCAATCCGCGCCACAACACGCAGCGCCTCGGCTATGACGATCTGCATCGCCTGACCAGCTACCGGTTGGGATCGGCGCAAGATCCGGGGGCGAGCTACGGCGACATCTCGTACACCTACGACAACATCGGCAACCTGCTCACCCAGAGCTCCGACATCACGCACAGCGAGAATGGCAAGTCTTTGACGGAGATCGGGACGATGAGCTACGGCGGCGTGGCCGGCCGCTTCGGGAGAGGAGTTCGAAACGCTGGAGACCCGCCGGGACCCCATGCCCTCACCGCGACCGACAGCGGACTCGATCAGCGCAGCTACCTGTACGACGCCAACGGCAACGTGACTTCCGTGGACGGCGTGACCGCGGCGTGGGACTTCAAGGATCGGCTGGTGGCCGTCGAGACGGATGACTTCCGGGCGGACTACAGCTACGACTACTCGGGCCGTCGGATCACGAAGAAGGTGACCGCCAAGCATGACTGGGCTGGGCTGGTCGGGGGAGAGGCTCGGACGGCGCTCTATCCAAGCTCTCACTTCGAGCTTCGCGAAGCGCGGCAACCCACGAAGTTCGTGTTCTTCGGTCGCGGTCGCGCGGCCGAAGTGACGGGCAGTCTGGATCCGACGGCCTCGCGCATCCAGCGGGTGTGGCTGCGTAGCGGCTGGAACCTGGTGTCCGTGGCCGTCGACGCTCAGGACACGGCGGCGCGGCTGGACATCGGCGGCGCCACGGTGGGCTACCGGGTCGAGCCCTCGTCGGGCGCTCTCCAGCTGCTGGACTCCGGTTCGGCCATCCCGGCCGGCTCGCTGGTCTGGCTGCTGGCGACCTCCCCGGCCGTGCTTTCCCTGGTGGGCAGCTATGCCGGTGCGCCGGACCCAGCGGGTGCCGGTCCGGGCTTCGTCGGGCTCGCGGCGCTCGAGTCCCTGGCAACGTCGACACTATTGTCTTCCGAGAATCTGTGGTCGTGGGATGCCGGCCTGACGCGCTGGCGTTCGAGGCTCGGACCGCCGCTCTCCGCGCTGTCCGATGGGCCTGGCGTGCTCGGGCCCGGAGCTGCGCTCTATCGGGCCAGTCGCTCGAGCCAGGCGCTCGAGCTTCCCCCCGCCAGTGCGAGGATCCGCTTCCATCATCTCGATCATCTCGGATCGTCGACCGTGCTCACGGACGAGGTCGGCAACCTCGTCGAGGAGAGCTCCTACTACCCCTACGGCGCGACACGAATCCAGACGAAGATGGCGACCCAGGGGTTGAACTCCGCTGGCTACGGATTCCAGGGCAAGGAGCGGGACCGCGAGTCCGGCCTGCAGTACTTCGAGACGCGCTTCTATCTGGGGACCCTGCCGGTCTTCCTCTCCGTAGACCCGCTGCGCTCGTCACCGACGCCGACTTCTCAGCCGCGCACCGCGAACGCCTACGCAATGGCTCTCGGGAACCCCTACCGCTACGTCGATCCCGCTGGTCGGTCACCAGAAGACCTCGACGAGGGCGACGGCACGGACTTTGACGAGCAGTACGACGCGCAGTACGGGCAGGACCGCGATGAAGACGTTGCGGAGGAGGTGCTCTCGACCTTCCTCGCGATCACGGACGATGCCTTCGAGCTGGCGCGCGAGCAGGGCCGCCAGGCCAAAGAGCTGATCGAGACCGGCATCGAATCAGGTGCTCTCGACGACATGGCGCGCTTCGGCGGGCGGGCCGTGCACTGGGCCTCCGAGGGTCTCAAGCTGGGGGGGATAGCCTTTGACGCCTACTCCATGTCGAAGTCGATGAATCAGACCTACGAAGGCATCGTGGAAGGGGACGAGCTGAAGATCGCGCAGGGCGGAGCCGAGTCGGCCTCGACCCTGATCTCGATCGCAGTCGCGGCGGGAGCAGGGACCGGAGCGGGCATGCTCGTCTCGATGACGTATCTCACCGGGAAGTGGGGCGCCGACTACGCGGTCGAGAGTCGGCTCGAGAACACGGACACGATCCGGTTCATGAACAACTACCCGGACAGCTTCCGGAAGCCGTACGACGAGTTCAGCCAGACCGTCAACAGAACGGACAACGGCGCTGCATCTCCGGGGCGCCGCGCGGCGATGGAGCCGCCGATCCAGCCCACGGTTCAGAACACGGCTCCAACGCCCACCATCGAGCCGCTGCAGCTCAACAGCGGGTGCGCCGTGCTCTACTGCAACCAGCGCCGCTGACGCCGGAGGCGTGCTCGGCGCCTTCGTTGTATCCCCGTGTCTTACGGTGGGGCCGCGCCTTCGAAGCCGTAACCGCGATCCAGGAACGGCCAACCAATTTCAGTGGGGACGCCCCATCGGCCGTTGCTTCGTCGGACGAGCGATTCGCCATGATGAGCCTTCTCGCAGTCGGCGTTCGGAACGACACAGGTCGCTTCGGACACCGACGTGCTGGATGGAGTCTGGGCGGATGGAGCGACCTCGACCGAGCCGCATGGGCGACCAGGCGCCCGCCGGGCCCCTGAGGGGAATCGACACAAGGCCCCTACCCGAACCCCACGCGAAGAACATCATTTGTCCGTTCGATCCTCTACGGGTATAGAATGGTGTCGGTCCGGGAGGGCCCCCGTGCGCCGATCCTACCTAGCTCTCCTGCTCGCTCTCCTGCTCGTCGTCGCTTCACCGGCGGCTGCCACGACGATCACCCTCTCGCAGGCCGCGCTTCTCGACCTCGACGAGGTGACGGCGCTCTTCGGCGGCAATGGACAGGTGGTGAGCCGCACCGCCGACGGCGACGGCGTCCTGTTCGAGATCGAGGGCGGCACGATCGACTACGGCAAGGTCGCCGTGCGCCAGCTCCTGCACGGCTTCGATCTGACCCCGTACACCGACTTCGGCCTGCACTTCGACGTCGTCTCCGCCGCGAGCCCGATCGTCCTCAACCCGTTCGTGCAGACGGCGATCTTCAAGGAGTACGTCGGCTCCGACGCCGTGCAGGGAGACTCGCTCGACGAGTTCGTTCCGCTGGGCGGCGTCCAGAGCCTGGACCAGGGCTACGCGCTCGGCTTCCAGTACTTCACGGCGGGCGGCGTGGTCAACCCATCCGCACAGACCGTCTTGCTCCGGGTCACGCCCATCGCCGGTGCCGACGCCTACCCACCGGCGCCGATGCCCGAGCCGTCGACCGGCCTGCTGCTGGCGGCGGCCCTCGGCGCCGCGAGCATCGGGGGGCGGTGCGCGGGGCCGTCCGACCCGCGCTGAGTCGACCTACGCCACGATGCGAGCCCGGAGGGCTCGCTCCGCCAGGCCAAGAACGCGGCTTGTTCGTCCTACCCTCTGCCGGCGCGAACGCCTGGTCGCCTTCTCGTGCAAGCGCCGCGGCTTCTGTCCTTCGTGTGCGGGGCGGCGTATGGCGGGACACTGCTGCCTTCTCGAGCCAAGCGCTGGGCCGAGTGGCTCGAGGTTGGGGAGAAACGGATGCGCCGCGCATCCCTACGACGAGCACCCCTGGGACAGGAGATCGGTCGATCGCTCCGCCGTCGCCGACAGCCGGGTCAGCCGGCGCCGTGCGGCTTGCCGCCGCGGCTCAGGCAGTCGTCGCGCTGCATGTACTCGGTGTTTCCCCGGATCTGGCAGCGCACGATGCCTTCGTCGATTTTTCCGGTGTTGAGGGACCTGGCCTCCTGCCACCACTGCTTCATCCCCTTCTGCACCTGGGCCTTCTCTTCCGCCAGGGATCCGGGCGGGCGGGTCTCCTTCGCGCTGGAGCCGTCGTTGGTCTTGGCCTTCTTGGTCTTGTCGTAGCGTTCCATGGCTGCGTTGCTCTTGTCGAGCTCCTGCAGGACGGGGCAACCCATGCAGGCAAGCGATACGCAGATGATGAGGATGGCCCGGAGGATCATGTGGTGTATATCGACGGCTCCGGATTCCGGCTTGAGACGCCGAGCGCTCGGCTCCCGCGCCTCGAGGCCGGCGAGGCTGGCCACCGGGAGGGAGCTGCGGTTTCGGTACCGGCGTCACAACGGCCTGTGTGGGGGGCGGGTGGCGAGGCGACGTCGGATGAGGCAGCCTGAACCCGGGTGCGCCGATTCCCGGCGCAGGCATCCCGGAGCGGTCGGGCCGCCCTCCGCGTCGACTGCCGTCGTGGCAGCTCTCCGAGCTGTCCTCTGCCGGCAACCGACGCCTTCTTCGGAGGGCCCCATGTCCGATCGATCCGACTCTTCCCCGTCCATCCCCGCCCTCGGGCTGCTCTTGCGCACCTGGTGGATGCTCCTCGGCAACGGCGCCCTGGCCCTCGTCCTGGCGATGATGGCGATGGAGCGCGCCGACCTTCCGTCGCGGCTGGACGCGGTCTTCGTTGCGCTGGCCGTCTCGCTCGTCGCCGCGCGCTTCGCCGACGTCCGCTACTTCGGAGGCGCCACGGCCGAGGGCACGCGCGCCACGATGGCGCATTTCCGACGCTACGCCGCGCGCTTGACCGCGGGCTCGGCGACCGGCTGGGGCGTCGCCAACTCCGTGGCATTCCTCTGAGAAGCCTGTCGGTGACGTGGTAGACGATGGGAGCATGCAGCCGACCTCGCCCCGCTCAGGAGCTCTCTTCCCTGTCTTCCCTGTCTTCCGCGCCGTGGGTTCGAGCCTTCCTTCGACGCAGATGGGCGTAGAAGATGATGGCGACGATGATCAACGCGGCGAGCACGAACAGCAGCCAGATCGATGCCTCGACATAGGCGACCGCGACGGCGGTCGCTCCGAGTAGGAGGCCGACCAGGCTGAAGCGCCAGTCGACGCGGAGACCTTCGAGGACGGTGGACAGCGCCAGCACGATCAGGGTGACGAGGCCGATGTTGTCGAAGTTCAGGCGTCCGGCATCCAGGATCAGGAACAGCGCGAACACGGCGGCCCAGGTCGCGACCCAGTGCAGGAGTTGCACCCCCAACAATGGTTTCGGGTCACGACCGTCTCTGCGGGCCTTCAACCAGCCGAGCACGAGCGAGACGATCGCGAACGCCACGATCATCCACAGCCAGTACTGGTAGCTCCTGGTGGGGGAGAGCTCGGTGATGCCGATGCCGATGACCGCCAGCACCACGCTGGTCAGAAGAACGACCTCCTCGAGCTCGAAGAGGTGCTTCCAGGTTTCCCACCGCTGGTGGAAGGACCGGTGCGGACTTGCCATGAATGCTCCCCTCGTGGTGGGCTGCGCTCGCAGCCTTCTCGGCCCCTCCTGGAGCTCGACATGACGCCCGGACCCGGACGTCGACCCAGAACGTAGCTCGAAGGCCCGGCGGCACGGTGTGGCTCGAAGACGCGCGCCTCGGCCGGCTCGGATCGACCGCCTTCGTGCCCGAGCCCGGCGCGCTGTGGCAGCTCGGCTCCGGCGTGGTTGGTTCCCGCGTTCGGTCTCGCGGGAGGGTGATGCCTCTCGAGCGCATGGCTCGGGACCTGCTCGACATCTGCGTCTCAGGGATCCACAGATTGGAAGGCCCGGTGCATCTCGACGATGCCCGGCAGGACGAGCGCTGCCCAGGCGAGGAGCGCGAGAGCAACCCAGCCGGCGGGGAGGAAGACGAACGCCGCGACCCACGCGGTGACGAACAACGCGAGCTTCTGCATCGCGCGCCTCGCACGGACGGCCACGTCGTCGGGGCCGCGTCGGCTGAGGCCGAAGCCCTTAGGGACGAGCCACACGAACACACGCAGGCGAGCACCGGACACCACGATCACGACCACAACCGTCGGGCAGCGTATCTTCATGTCCTTGCGGACACTTTGACGTCTGGCACGGCCATCTTCGCGTTGCTCACGGGGAAATTCTTCGGCTGGACTTGGATGGACCCACTCATGGGCATCGTCGGATCGCTCGTCATCGCGCGCTGGTCGTATGGCTTGCTCCGAGACACTTCCGGCATCCTTCTCGATGGCTCAGTTCCGACCGAGACGTTCGATTCTATTTGTGAAGCGCTAGAGAGTCGGCGGGCAGGAGATTCTGTTTCTGACCTCCACGTCTGGCCACTTGGCCCTGGTAGACTCGCAGTCGTTGCTTCTGTGGTCAGCGACGAGCCTTGTCCTCCGGACCAGTTCAAGAAGCTGCTGGCGCATCGACCCGAGCTTGTGCACGTGACGGTGGAGGTGAATCGCTGCGCAGACCACGACGATGTTGCTGCCTGACGCTGAGAGGCCCCGCCGCCGGGCCCCTCTGGGGGATTGACATAAGGCCCCTACCCGGACCTGAGGCGGAAACCCGGCTCATCCGCCCTATGCTCTCCAGGAGGCGGATGACGGACGCAACGGACGAGGTCGGAACCGGTCGGAGGCGCTTCCTCGCGCTGGCCTCTGGAGTTCTGGCCTCGCTCCTGGGCGCTCTCCTCGCCGTCCCGCTGTTCGGCTCCGTGGTGGGGCCCTCGTTCCGCCGTCTCCGTCGCCGCTTCGCGCGGGTGGGGAGGGTGACCGGGATTCCCACCGGAAAGCCCGTGGAGCTGAGCTACCGCGACCACACGACCGACGCCTACCTCGCGCAGACGGTGACCCGCAACGTGTGGGTGGTGAGGGATTCCGGCGGCGACGTCACGGTCTTCTCGCCGATCTGCCCTCACCTGGGATGCCGCTACGAGTGGGTGGCGGCCGCGGGGCACTTCTACTGCCCGTGCCACCACAGCGTCTTCGCCCTCGACGGCACCGTGCTGGGAGGGCCGGCGCCGCGTCCGCTCGACACGCTCCCCATCCGCATCGAAGGCGACGAGCTGCGCGTCGAGTGGGAGCGCTTCGAGCTCGGTGTCCCCGAGAAGAAGCCGGTCTAGCGGGTGCGCAGCTCCTGGATCCGTTGGATCGATGCGCGCTTCCCGCTGAGCGCGGTCCTGCGCCTCGGCACCGGGGAGGAGATTCCCGGCGGCGCCGGCTTCTCCTATGCGCTCGGCAGCGCCACGCTCTTCCTCTTCCTCCTCCAGGTGGCGACGGGCTGCCTCCAGCTCTTCTACTACGTCCCGACCGTGGACCACGCCTACGACAGCCTCATGTACCTGCGGACCGAGGTGACCTTCGGCTGGCTCGTCCACGGCCTGCACTACTGGGGCGCCAACGCGATGATGCTGCTGATCGGCCTCCACATGGTGCGGGTGTTCGTGTGGGCGGCCTACAAGCGCCCGCGCGAGCTTGTCTGGCTGGCCGGCGTGGCGCTCTTCGTGCTGGCCTCCGGCCTCATGTTCACGGGCGCGCCCCTGCCCTGGGACGAGCGCGGCTACTGGGCCGGCGAGGTCGGGACGAGCATCGCGGGCACCATGCCCGTGGTGGGGGCCGCGCTCGAGCGGGTGCTGCGCGGAGGCGGGGCGATGGGGCAGCTCACGCTCTCGCGAATGTTCGTGCTGCACGTGGCGATCCTGCCGGCGGCGCTCGCCGGCCTCGTGCTGGTGCACCTCGCCGCCTTCCGCGTGGCCGGGAGCGCGGGCTCGTGGGGAGAGGCCCGACGCCGTTCGAGCGACCCCTTCTGGCCCGACCAGGTCGTGCGCGACCTGGTGCTGGCGACGGGGATCTTCCTGCTGCTCGTCACGCTGTCGGCCTTCGCCCCGCCGCCGATCTCCGGCCCCGCGGATCCCCTGGACACGAGCTACGTGCCGATGCCCGAGTGGAACTTCGTGTTCCTCTACAAGGCGCTGCAGCTCCTGCCGGGCCCCCTGGAGGCTGCCGGCACGGTGGGAATCCCGCTCCTCGGCATCCTGCTCTTGGCCGCGCTCCCGTTCGTGGACCGAGGCGCCGAGCGCGCGCCCAACCGCCGGCCGTTCGCGATGGCCGGGCTCGTGCTGGTCCTGGCGAGCCTGATCGCGCTCACCGTGGCGGGCTACCACCGGCAGGGAACGTCGGCCGCGCGGTCGAACCAGCCGCCGCCGGTCACGAGCCCGGCCCCGGGCGTGGCGGCCGACACGGCGGCCCGACGAGCCCCGCCCCTCTCGCCCCCCGCCCAGGCCGGCGCGGCACTCTTCCAGAAGTCCGGCTGCATCGGATGCCACCGGGTGGACGGCACGGGCGGAACGGTGGGGCCCGATCTCTCCGACGAGGGCGCCCGTGGGCGCGGCCGGGCCTGGCTGAAGACGCAGATCCTCGATCCCACCCGGCACTTCCCGAACTCGCCCATGCCCGCCTTCTCGTCGCTCTCGAACAAGGAGGTCGCGGAGCTGGTGGCGTACCTGTCGAGTCGGCGCGGCGAGCCCGCCAAGCCCACTGGCGCCGCGCCCGCTGCCTCCGGACCGACGAGCTCTGGGCAGCCCGCGGCGCCCACTTCCACGCAGCCTGCCACGCAGCCCGCGGCGCCGGCGCAGCCGAGCCCCGGTCCGCCGGGGCCGGCGGCTCGCATCGTGGGCAGCTCGCACCACGGCGCGACGCTCTTCGCCACGAACTGCACCACCTGTCACGGGTCGGCCGGTCGCGGCGGGGTGGCGAACCCCGGCTCCGATGCGGGCGCGGTCCCCGCTCTGCGCCCGGTGTCGCGCGCGCTCTTCTCGCGGGATCCGGACGCGTTCGCGGCGAACCTCGACCGCTTCCTCCAGCACGGCGGCCATCCCGCGGGCCCGAGCCCCTTGATGTCGATGCCGGACTTCGGTGACGGCGAGACCCTCACCCAGGCCGAGATCGCCGACATCGAGGCCTACGTGATGTCGGTGAACGGGGTGAGCCGGGCGAAGATCGAGCACCCGGGCCTGCCGCCCCGCCAGCTGGTCGGGGGCATGTGGGCCGTCTGTGCCGGCACCGGCCTGCTCCTCGCGATCCTGTGGCGAGCGACGCGACGCCGCTCCCGCTGACGGATCACTTCGAGGCGAGCAGCGATCCGACCCTCGGCGTGCGCCGGATCACAGGGCCGCCCCGTCAAGCTCCCTTCGCGTCGTCCCGATGAAGGATCGAACTCGTGAAGGGAGCCCCCCATGCAGTCTCGGAGGCCGACTGGATCGAGAAGACGCGAGCGCGGGTGCTGGACACGGTTCGCAGCCACCTGCTCTCGGACGTGCCCGTCGGCTCGTTCCTGTCCGGAGGTGTGGACTCCTCGGCGATCACGGCGGCGATGACGCGGCAGACCAACCGGCGCATCACCGCCTTCACGGTCGGATTCCCCGGAAGCCCGATCGACGAGACGGAGCCGGCCCGGGCGGTCGCTCGGCACGTCGGATGCGACCACGTCGTGCTGCCCGTCGAGCTGGGGCGCGCCCGGGACGTGGTCCCGGAGATCCAGCGCGGGCTCGGCCAGCCGCTCGGGACGACCGCGGTGGTTCCGTGCTGGTACGCCTCGAAGCTCGCGGCCGAGCACGTGAAGGTCGTTCTCTGCGGCGAAGGCGGCGACGAGATCTTCGCGGGCTACAAGAGACAGCACAACGCCCGGCGGATGGCCCGGTGGAGGCCGCTGATCCGGGCGGTGGGTCCGGTCGCGTCGCTCGCCAGTCGGGTACCGGTGACGTCCTCGCGGCGATGGAACCGCGTGCGGCAGCGGATCGATCCGATCCGCGACTCGGCGCGCCTGGCGTCGGGCTTCCAGCGCTTCATCGCGGGAACGCAGCTCGGCTCGAACGGCCTCCAGGACCGCCTCTTCTGCCAGGACTTCTCGAGTCGCAACCGGCGCTCCATCGAGGCGCTCGAGGCCGAGTACTTCGGCGACCCCGCGTGGAGCAACGCCAGCATGCTCGAGCAGTTCATGCTCGGCGACCTGACGGTCCACATGCCCAGCGCCCTCCTGCCACGACTCGATCGCACGAGCATGGCCCACTCGTTGGAGGCCCGGGTGCCTTTCCTCTCGCATTGCTTCGTCGACTGGAGCCTCACGGTGCCGGTGGGCATGAAGGCGAAGGGGCGCGGCAAGCACGTGCTGCGCGAGGCCACCCGGCCCTGGCTCCCCGACGGGCATCTGGAGCGACGCAAGCAGGGATTCCAGATACCGGTCGCCGACTGGTTCCTGGGCGACTTCGCCGGCTTCGCGCTCGAGGCCTGGCACGACAGCGGGATCGCAGAGCAGGGCTGGCTCGATCCGAAGGCCGTGGATCGGCTGTTCGAAGATCACCGCCAGGGCCACGCCGATCGCGGCAAGCTGCTCTACGCGATCACGACCTTCAGCTGCTGGTGGGAGGGGCGCGCATGGCGCGCCAGCCAGGCGCTGCAGCCGGGTCGGGACTTGCGAGGCCCGGCCCACCCGTGCTCGAGGATCTTGCGCTGGACGATCCCGGCCGGCTCCTTGGGCCTTCCGACGATCGAGCCGACCGTCTCGAGCAGGTCGTCGAGGTCGAAGGCGGGCTGGCTGAGGCCGAACTTCCGCTTCAGGTTCTTGACGGTCAGGATCTGCTGACCGGGCTTCTGGCTCTTCATGATGGCTCCGGGCGTTACGCGAGCGCGATTAGGTAGCGCGCCCGCGCGGATGTCGCCGGCCGATCCCCCCGGGAGCACGGCTCGGGATCCGCTGCTCGGCCGCGACGACGAGATGGTCCGCGCGCGAACTGCGCTCGAACGCGCGCAAGCCGGGCGCCCGCAGCTCCTGGTCCTGCTCGGTGAGCCGGGCATCGGCAAGACGCGCCTCGCCGAGGAGCTCTCGGCGGAAGCGCGCGAGGCCGGCGCGCTGGTGCTCTTCGGGCGCTCTCTCGAGGGAGACCAGGAGCCGGCCTACTGGCCGTGGGTCCAGATCCTCCGCTCCTATGCCGCCGAGGTTCCGCCGGCCACGCTCGCGGACGTGCTGGGCGCCGGCGCGGACGACGTCGCCGCGGTGGTCCCCGAGATCGCACAGCGCCTCGAAGCGAGCGGTGCGGTCGATGCGGACGCCGCGCGCCACCGGCGGGAGATCGAGCCCGAGCAGCAGCGCTTCCGGTTCTTCGACGCGGTGACGAGCTCCTTCGTGGCGATGTCGCGCGAGCGCACCGTCGTGCTGGTGCTCGACGACCTGCACTGGGCGGACGACTCGTCGCTGCGGCTGCTCGAGTTCCTGGCGCACGAGCTGCCGTCCTCGCGAGTGCTCGTCGTGGCGACATGCCGAGACGCCCGCCGCCGGGCCCCTCTGGGGGATTGACATAACGTCCCTACCCGGACCTGAGGCGGAAACCCGGCTCATCCGCCCTATGCTCACAAGCGGCGCCTGGCCTCCGTGCTGGTGGAGATGTACCGACAGAAAGGCACGGCCGTCGGCATCGAGAACGCCATCCGTTTCTTCCTCGGCATCGACACCACCGCCATCACGCCATTCAACGGGACCACCATGGTGCTCGGCGAGTCCGAGCTGGGCGTCGACTGGGAGCTGGGCCCCTCGGACCAGTTCGCCCGCTACGCCTTCGACGTCGACATTCCCCTCAGCGTCACCGAGCGGAGCCAGATCCGCGCCATCGTCGACTACCTCAAGCCGGCCCACACGCACTTCGTCGACCTCGTCGAGCCATCGCCGCCTGCCTTCATCGACCACTGGGAGCTGGGCTCCAGCGAGCTGGGCGTGACCACCGAGCTGCACTGACGGCCGAACCTCAAATCGTTTGTGAGATGGTTGCCAGGCGGATTCCGAGGGCAACGATCCAGACCCAGTACACGGCGATCAGGCCTCGCTGCACCAGGCCGGTATTGGCCGCGTCTCTTCGGTAAGCAAGCGCGGTCCATGCCATCATCCCAAAGCCGACCACCGCAGTCACGACGCTGTAGGCGCGCCATAGGCCAGATAGGCGTGCGGCAATTGCCAGGGCTGCGCCGAACAACGCTAGGAACATCAACGGGCCGGCAATGTCGTGCACCTTGGCTCGCCAGCTCAGCCCCTCGGCCGGGGCTTGACGCGGAGCGCCAGGCGGATAGCCGCGCACCGGATCCGGCGGGAATGCGCCGGCGATGAGGCAACCGAGCCCGAAGGCGCTCAGGAGAATCGCGCCTATCAACGTATCGAGCGCTCGGTAGAGGCCGATGGCATAGGCGAACATCCCGGCAGCCATGAGCACGAAGTTGCCGCGCTGGATCCAACCTCCCGGGCCGAGTTCCAGCTCGCTCCCCGTGTGATAGAGCGGGCTGTACCCAGGGCGACGGGCCCCTTCGACGACGACCACCGCGGCAAAAGAAACAGTCGTGGCCACGCCAAGTAGCACAAGCAGGTTGGCGTTCATCGCTCCCATCATCCCAGTTTGGGTTGAGGATTGGAACCTGTCGTAACCCGAGCGTCGCCCAGCGGACGCAGGGAAGGGCCCTGTCCCCGTCCGGCCCCTCCGGCGCTTTGCCCCTGTGGAGACCCTTCTCCCGAGGGCAGCGCATGGCAGACCGTCTCGACTACTACTTCCGCCAGAAGGTCACCGAGGCCGAGCTGGGTCTGGCCTTCGAGCTGCTCGAGAAGGCCGACCGCAATCTCGTGTTGTCGGCCACCGGGATCCACGGGAATCGGGCGCAAATCCCGGTGGGATGAGCTCATAGCTTAGGGCTTCGTGTCTTTTCGGTTTGTCGTCGCTGGCGCTGTTGTCTCTGCTTGTCGCGCCAGGAGTCGGCGTCGACGTCGATGACGTGGCAGTGTTGAGCGAAGCGGTCGACGAGCGCGCTGAGGCAGGGGGCATCGCCGAAGACGGTGGGCCAGTGCTTGAAGCGAGATTGGTGGTGATGATGACGGATCGGTGTTCGTGCCTTCGGCTGATGATGTGGAAGAGCAGGTCAGCAGCGCGGACGTCGCAGGGGACGTATCCGAGCTCGTCGAGAGTGAGAAGGTCTGGCTGGGCGTAACGCTTGAGGCGTCGCTCGGTTGCGGGCAGCGACTCCTGTCGCATGAGGTCGGCCAGTGCGGCGGGCAAGGTGCAGAAGCGTACGGAACGACCGAGAGCGAGCGAGCGCAGGCCGAGGTTTTGCGCGAGTGTTGTCTTGCCGACGCCGGTCTGGCCGCGCAGCAGGACGTTGTCACCGCGTTGGAGGAAATCGAGTGTTTCGTGCAGCCCGAGGACGTCGCCGACCACCTCGACGCGATCGAGAATCGCGACCGCTACACCGTGCCCGGCGGCATCTGGGACGAGCTGCGCGAGATCGGCCTGGCCATCGCCGAACGCGACGGGAGAGACGAGCTGTTCGACGACTCCGGTCGTCACACCACCGGGGCTTCGCGGACCGCTTCCAGGAAGTGATCCGGGATCGCGCGAGCCCACGACGCAGGCGAGATCCCGACCGGCTCGCTCATCCATCGCCGGACGGCCACGATCTCTGCAGCTTCTGCGGCCGGATCGCCGTGGAGGCGCGGCGCACGCCGAGAGGAGGCTGCGGGTCGAGCAGGCGTGCCACCCGCACGACCACCGGGATCAGCATGGCCAGGGACCCGGGCACCCACATCACGGCTCCCGCCAGCGCCTGGTCGGCCAGGGGAGTCAGCCCGAAGGCCGGGGCGCGGCCGGCGTAGATCGGGTACAGCAGGTGGTCCGAGAAGGTGAAGACCGCCGAGAACAGCGTGTTCTCGAGAGCGGCGAGCACCAGGTAGGGCAGCGCGACCCAGGGCCGCGGAAGCGCGGGCCAGGGCGTCAGCACCGGCCACCAGAAGAGCAGCCCGGCGGTCAGGAAGCAGACATGCTCGAAGTCGTGGAGGGGCTCGGAGCGCAGCGCCGCCTGGTAGAGCACCGGCAGGTGCCAGAGCACCGTCACGACGACGAAGCCGATCCAGCAGACGGCCGGTCGCGTGAGCCCGCGGCCGAGAGCGCGCAGGGACGACCGCGCGAGAAGCGGGGCGATGACCCGGCGGCACAGGCGCTCGGGCAGGCCGCACAGAGCCGGCGCCAGGGGATCACCGAGCCAGACGAGCGGTGGCGCGATCATCATCAGCAGCAGGTGCTGGGCCATGTGGGCCGAGAGCAGCCGGTCGGCGAGGGCATCGAGCGGCGAGAGCAGCGCGATCAACACCGTCGCGACGCCGGCGCAGAAGGACACGAGCCGCCACACCGGGTAGCGCTCCGGCCGGAGGCGGTGGAGCACTCTCCAGCCCCTCGCATGGAGCGCGAGCGCGAGAACGGCCCCGAGCACCAGCCAGGACTCCGGTCCCAGGTGGGAGAGCTGGGGCTCAACCGCGAGGGGCACCGGAGGCTCCGGGTGTCGCGCCGCGATCGCTCGTGTCCGCACCCCGCGCCCGATCCTCGGGCGATCCGAGCGTCTGCAGGAACGCCACCAGCGCGTCCACCTCGGCCGGGTCGAGCCGCTTGCCGTACGCCGGCATGTTCCCGCCGCCCTGGAGCACCTGGCGCACCAGCTCGTCGTGCGTGAGCCGATCGGCGACGCCGTCGAGGGCAGGACCGCGCCGGCCACCCGTCCCACCCAGCGCGTGGCAGTTGCGACACTGCTTCTGCTGCACCAGCAGGGCACCCTGGAGCTCGAGGGGCGTACGGCCGCGGACGTAGCCAGGGGGCGTGGGCAGGGCGCTCCAGGCATCCATCACGGGCGACCAGGGCGACGTCTCGCCCATGCGCGTCAGCACGCCGAGAGCGGTGAAGAGGACGATCGTGCCCAGCACGGCCACCGGTCGCCGCCGGGGATGGCGCTCTCCGCGGCCGGCCACGAACGGCACGGCCACGAGCAGCCCCACCACCAGCACTGGTGCCACCAGCAGCAGCGGGGTTTCGACCCGGGGCGGCAGCAGCGCCAGCAGGGCGAAGAGCCACAGGAAGTAGAAGTCGGGACGCGGCGTCGTGTGGATCTGTGTGGGGTCGGGCGCTTCCCCGGGCCCCTTGGGCCCGAAGATCAGGGCGAAGGCGACGATGCCCAGCAGCACGCAGCCCGTGAAGACCAGGTCTCGCCAGGCGGCGCGGGGAAAGAAGGGGATGCCGTGTCGCTCGATCAGCGACGCATAGCGCGCGCGCTCGTTCCGGGGATCGACCGGTTGCCCGGCCACCGGCGGCTCGCTCACGCCGAGGCGCAGCACCAGACGCAGGTGGAGGAGCACGAGCGTGGCGATCGCGCCGGGCACCACGAAGGTGTGGAGGGTGAAGAAGCGCGACAGTGTTCGCCCGCCTACGATCGGCCCGCCCAGGAGCAGGTGGACGACCTCGGCGCCGATCCCGGGAGTGCGACCCGCGATGGCCGCCCCGATCCCGATCCCCCAGTAGGCGTCCTGGTCGAAGCGCAGCACCTGCCCCGTGAAGGCGTTCGCGAGCGTCGCGAGCAGCAGCCCCACACCCACCACCCAGGTCAGCTCGCGGGGGTACTTGTAGGCTCCGAAGAGGAATACCTGTACGGCGTGCAGGAGCAGGAGCGCCACCATGAAGTTCGACGCCCAGTAGTGGACCGCGCGCAGCAGCCAACCCAGGGGAACGACGTACGTGAGATGGTCGAGGCTCGACCACGCATCCCGTGCCGACGGCACGTAGAAGAGGCTCAGTGCGATTCCGCTCGCGACCAGCACGCCGAAGCAGGCGAGCGTCGCCGAGCCCAGGACGTAGAACCAGCTCGCCGAGCCGGCTGGAATCGGATGGTGCGCCAGCTCGGCGATCGGCGAGCCGACGCCGAGGCGCGCATCGAGCCAGCGCGCGACGGCCGCGAGTCGCGCTCTCACAGCGGCTCCGCGAGGGACGGCAGCTCCCCGCCGCGCACCTGGAGGTGCCCGTCGCGGATGCGGTGCGGGTAGCGGTAGAGATCGCGCGGCGGCGGACCGGCCGCGCGTCGCCCGTCGGCGTAGAAGACGCCGCCGTGGCACGGGCACAGGAACAGGCCCGACCCCTCGAACCAGCGCACCGGACAGCCGAGGTGGGTGCAGTGCACCGAGAAGACCTGGAACTCGTCGCCCTGCCCGCGTCGGACCCAGCAGGGAATCGTGGCGGTCTCCCCGTCCCAGGAGACGGTGAAGGGGTTGCGGTAGTGGGCGAGCCGGGTGGATCCCCGCGGAAAGGCGTCGACCGGCCCCAGCGACGCCCAGGCCCGCTTCCCCGCGAAGCGCACGGCGCTCGAGAGGAGAGGGCCGAGGACCGGGACGACCAGCAAGGTCGCGCCGATCGCGACCAGGCCGGCACCCAGGGCGACGAGGACACCGCGCCGGGAGTACCCCGCCGCCGGCTCCCGCGCGTCGTCGCGCCCGCTCGCGTCCGAGCTGCTCATCGTGGCGCCTCCTCCGTCCGCTCGCCTGCTCGGCCGATCGGTCCGGCCGGCGTGGGACGCTGGGCGGCCAGCCAGGCCAGCAGGTCGTCGATCTCCCGAACCCGCAGCGGCGCGGCCGCAGGGTCCGACCCGCCGCGATAGTCCGGCATGCCGAGGTCGATCCGCCCGGCCACGATCGCGGCGCGCAGCGCCCGGTCGGAGACGATCGAGAGATACGCCGGGTCGGTGACCGCTCCACCCGCTCCGTCGGGACCGTGACAGCTCGCGCAGCGCGCCGCGAAGACGAGCTGTCCGTGGGCCGGATCGCCCGGTGACGCCGGCTCGTAGGGCGGGAGGCCGGACGGCGTCCCGGTCGTCGCGCGCTGGCGCAGACCGCGCACCAGCACCTCGATCTGATCCTCACCGAGCGCTCCGCCGGCGTCGCGCGCGAATCCGGGCATCAACGTTCCCGGAATGCCCTCGGCGATCGCTCGTCTCAGGTGTGCATCGCCGGCCCAGGCCAGGTACAGGGAATCCGCGAGGGGACGGGCAGCGCCGAGCGTGCCGTCGGCGCCGTGGCAGCCGGCACAGTGCCGACCGTAGAGAGTCGCGAAGTCGCGGGTCCGAGCCGCGGGAACCGGGCGGTCGGCGAGGCGCGGCCGGCCGGGCGGCCACTCGCACGCGATTGCGAGCGAGGCGCCGAGGGCCAACATCGCCAGGCATACGCAGCGCCCTCGTCGCTCCGGGTCCCACTCCAGCCTCCGCCTCACCGGTGCTCTCCCGACCCGTTCGACCCGCCATCCGTCCCACTCCCCAGCCGGAGCCCGGCGCGCTCGCGCAGCGGCAGGCGCTGGAGCACGGCGATGCTGTGGGAACGGGCTACCACCACGCCCGCCACCAGGCCGAAGGCGACCTGGGAGGCGACGAACCACGGCCAGTCGATGCGGGCAGCGAGCGCCGGATTGATCAAGTCGAGGGTCGCGCGCAGCACCCCCGACCAGAGCAGCGGAGCGATCACCACGCCCCACGGCGTCACCGGCCCGGGCAGCATCGGAAGGAGGACCCCGTAGAGGAGGCCCACCCCCGCGGAGACCACCCCGTGGACGAGGCACGCGAGAGCGAAGCCCGCGGCATGGAACGCGCGGAGGCCTTCGAGGCCGGTACCCGCGAGCGAGGGCACCGCCACGGCAGCGAGCAGATTGATCGGCAGCCATGGGCTTCCCTGGTCGACCACCCCGTAGAGCACCGCCACCAGCGCCATGGCAACGCCACCGGCGACCCCACCGCGAAGGCCCGCAGCGTACGGATGGACCCGCCCTGGGATGCGCATGCGGTGCCGCGACTCGCCTGGCCGGTGGGGCATGCGCGCCGCGGCCGGCAGCCGGGGCGGCGGCTCCACTTCCATCGTCTCGCGGCGTTCGGCGGGCAGCACCTCCCGCACGCCGCCCACGGCGCCCACGAACATCAGAGCGAGACCGACGACGCCGAGGACGGCGCTCGTGACCAGCCCGGCAAATGCCAGCGCCACGCCGAAGGCCGTGACCAGGGGCCAGGCCGTCGGCGCCGGCATCTCCACCCGGGGCTCGCGATCGTCGCGCATCGTGTCGCTCATCGACCGATCCCGTACACCGTCGCCAGCACGACGACCCAGACGGCGTCCACGAAGTGCCAGTACCACGACAGCAGCTCGACGCGGTCGTGGTGGTCGGGCCGCACGTGGCCGCGGGCGGCCAGTGCGCCCACGGTCGCCAGCAGCACGAGACCCACCGCCACGTGCGCCGCGTGGAGCCCCACCAGCGAATAGAAGCTCGTACCGAACAGATTGGTGGCGATGGTCAGCCCCTCGTGCACGATGAGCCGATGCCACTCGAGGGCCGTGCTCGCGAGGAACGCCGTACCGAGCCCGATGGTGAGGAGCCACCATCCGAGAAAGTCGCGCGGCCGCCCGCCGCGCAGGCCGCGCAGCGAGCGGGCGATCGTCCAGCTGCTCGAGAGCAGGCACACGCTGCCCGCCAAGGGCAGCTCGAGCACCTGGTTCGGATAGGGAGGTGTGAGGCTGTGCCCGACGTAGAAGAGGTACGTGACCATGAATGTGAGGAAGAAGGTCGACTCCGACGCGATCAGGCCCAGCATGCCCACCTGGGCCCGCGTGAATGCGAAGGGCTCGACGCCGTCGTGGCGACGACCGCGGAGCGATTCACTCATAGATGCCATCCGGGTCCTCCGGGTGCTTGCGGTCCCAGAGGGGTCGGCGGCTCTCGACCTCGGGCAGGGTCGCGAAGTCGTAGGCCGGAGGCGGCGACGCGGTGGACCATTCGAGCGTCCAGGCGTCCCAGGGGTCGGGTCCGGCCCGGGGGCCGCGCCGCAGGGCGAGCACGACGTTCACGATCAGCACCGCGGTGCCCACCGCCTGGAGCAGAACGCCCGCCGACGCCGCGAGGTTCCACCCCTCGAGGCCCATCCCGGTCGGATACGTGTACACCCGACGCGGCATGCCGAGCAGGCCGAGCACGTGCATGGGCAGGAAGGTGAGGTTGAAGCCGAAGACGAAGAGCCAGAAGTGCCAGCGTCCCAGTCGCTCCGAGAGCATGCGTCCGGTCATCTTCGGGAACCAGTAGTAGAGCGCAGCCATCGCCGCGAAGAGCGTGCCCCCGCCCAGGACGTAGTGGAAGTGCGCCACGACGAAGTAGCTGTCGGTGACCTGCCAGTCGAAAGGCACGGTGGCGAGCATGATGCCGGTGAGACCGCCGAACACGAACTGCGCCAGGAACGCGACACAGAACATCATCGGCGTGGCGAAGCGGATCCGCCCGCCGACCAGGGTCGCCATCCAGTTGAACACCTTGATCCCGGTGGGCACGGCGATCAGGAAGCTGGCCCCCGAGAAGACGGCGTTCAGCGGCGCGCTCATGCCGACTGCGAACATGTGGTGCGCCCACACCCCGAAGCTGATGAACCCGATCGCCACGGTGGCGGCCACCATCAGCGGGTAGCCGAAGATCACCTTGCGGGAGAACACCGGCACGATCTCCGAGACGAAGCCGAAGGCCGGAAGCACCAGGATGTACACCTCGGGATGCCCGAAGAACCAGAAGAGGTGCTGCCACAGGAGAACGGACCCGCCGGCCCGGGGGTCGAAGAAGTGGGCTCCCAGGGTGCGGTCGAAGAGCAGCATCACCTGCGCGCCGGTGAGGGGAGGCAGAGCGAAGAGGGCCATGGCCGAGGTCACCAGCATCATCCACACGAAGATCGGCATGCGATCGAGGCTCATGCCCCGACAGCGCATGGTGAGGATGGTGGCGGTCAGGTTGGCCGCGGTCGCGAGCGTGCCGAAGCCCGCCACGAGCAGGCCGAGGATCCAGTAGTCGGTCGAGTGCCCACGCGAGAAGGCGTGACTGGTGAGTGGCGCGTACGCGAACCAGCCGACGTCGGGTGCGCTGCCCGCGCCGTAGATGCCCGGTCCGCCCAGGAAGCTCGAATAGAGCAGGATGCCGCCGAAGAGGTAGAGCCAGTAGCCCAGCGCGTTGATGCGCGGAAAGGCCAGGTCGCGGGTGCCGATCATGAGCGGCACCAGGTAGTTTCCGAACCCGAAGAGGAGCGGCATGCCGAAGAGGAAGATCATCGTGGTGCCGTGCATGGTGAAGAGGCGATCGTAGACCTGCGGCGACAGCACGGTGGCCTCGGGCCTGGCGAGCTGCCAGCGCATCGCCACCGCCTCGAGGCCCGCGACCCCGAAGAATCCGAACGAAGTTCCGATGTAGAGCAGCCCGATGCGCTTGTGGTCGACGGTCGTGGTCCAACCGTGGAGACGCGACACCCACGAAGGCCGTCGGACGGAGCCGCTGGCGGGAACATCGAACGTCGTCATGCTCTTTCCTTTCCGCCTCCCGTTGACCTAGCGCAGCGTCCTGAGGTACGACACCAGAGCGGTGATCTGGAGATCGTCGAGACCGAGAGCCGGCATCTGCACGCCGGGCTTCAGGTCATCGGGGTTCTCGACCCACGCCCGCAGATGGTCGGCGTCGTTCGGCGCGACCCCCGCTCCGAGCGTCGCGCGACTCATCAGGTGGGTGAGGTCGGGGCCGACGGCGCCCGCCGCGGCGGTGCCCCGGACCCGGTGACAATTCGTGCAGGCGTAGGAATCGAAGACGCGGCGACCCGCCGCCACCGCCGGCTCGGCTTCGGCCGGCGACCGCTGGGCCTCGATCCAGCGCCGGAAGTCGGCCTCCGGCTCTACCACGACCCGCACCCGCATGTGCGCGTGCTGCGTGCCGCAGTACTCCGCACACTGACCGAGGTAGACGCCCGCCTCGTGCGGCTCGATCCACAGGAGGTTCTCGTGGTTCGGAATGAGGTCGAGCTTGCCTGCCAGCGCGGGCACCCAGAAGCTGTGGATCACGTCGGCGGAGGCGAGCCGCAGGTACACCGGCCGCGGCGGGTCTTCGAGCGGAAGGTGCAGCTCGTTGGCGGTGACCACGCCGAGACCGGGATAGCGCAGCTCCCACCACCACTGGTGTCCGATCACGTCGACGACCAGGGCATCGGGGGTCACGGTGTCGCGTTCGAGGGAGAAGACCACGCGCGACGTCACGAGGAAGAGGACGAAGACGACGATCAGGGGGGCGACCGTCCAGGCGAGCTCGATGGGATTGCTCCCGTAGACCTGCGGCGGATCGGGGTCGTCCTCCGGGCGTGCGCCTCGCCGCCGGTATCGGAGCACCGCCCACAAGAGCGTGCCTTCGACCACGACGAAGATCGCTCCGGTGATCGCGAGGAGCAGCCACGTGAGGTGGCGGATCGTGTCCGCGGGCGTCGAGGCAGCCGCCAGGATGTCGGGCGGGTGGATCGGGAGCGGCGTTCCGGCCCGGGCAGCGCCGCCGAGCGCCAGGGCGAGCAGGACCACGCCGCCCGCGGCCGCGCAACGGGCCTGCGGACGGCGGCGGACCCCCTCGGCACGGCGATGGCGGGCGTGTGCGGCCGGAAGGAGGCGCGTCCAGCGGCACACGTGCGCCCGGTGCACGCATCCCGGCAAGGTCGGCTGCGCTCCGAGCAGATTGCACAAAACGTCCCCCCGGATCCCCTCTACCTCACCTCGATCCTGGGCTCGGCCCGATCGCCCGCCTCCCGCGCCCCGGTCTCTCGTCGCGGGAGTCCGCGTGCAAGTCCCGTACCCTTCGCAGTCGATCAGGTCCGTAGTTGCGGCTCGAGATGCGACCGAAGCGGTCCACCAGATCGAACGTATCGATGAGGTAGGTCTGCGCGCTCCAAGAGCGCGCATCGGGCTCGAGACGCCAGTAGCAGTTCTCGTAGCGGCCGAAGGAGCGCCCCTTGGCGAGCTTCGAGGTCGATGTTGGATCTGCTCGGTCCAGGATCTCGGCCTCGACGAGCTGCGCGAGCTACGACAGCGACTCCTGCCAGCCCAGGTAGCACGGCTCGAGCGGAATCACGGCCGGCAGGCCCTCCTGCACGACCTCGAGCTCGGTGCCGCAGTCGACCTTGCGCAGCGTGACCGTGACCTGCATCTCGCCCGCCATCTCCGGGTCGTCGAAGCGGTCGGTGTAGCGGATGCGCTCGT
Source organism: uncultured delta proteobacterium (assembly GCA_963822965.1). GTDB lineage: Bacteria > Myxococcota_A > UBA9160 > UBA9160 > UBA4427 > JAJDAN01. The sequence continues at coordinate 720,337 of CAWGJT010000006.1, read as the reverse complement.
GCGGCCTGAGCTCGACGTAGCGGCCGCCGAACGAATGACCATTGCCGGTGCTGAAGTTCGTGAACGACGGTAGCCGACCCCGACCCGGGCGTCCATCTCGTGGACCCGGGCCGTGAAGCCGTAGGGCGGAAGCCATTTGACCATGGCGTCGGGGTCGCCGAACGCCCGGTACAGGCGTTCGGCGGCCGCGCCCCCGCGGCGATCGGCTCTGCGGCATGGACACCGACCCCGACACGGCGCCGCGCGAGCGCGGCGACCCGGATTCCGAGGAGGCGGGCCGCGCGCTGGTGCGACTGGCCGCGGAGCGGACCCTGTTGACCTGGGTGCGATCGCCTTCATGGTGCTGGGATTCGCGGTGGACCGCTTAGGCCTGCTGCTCGCGGGACACACGCCGGATCGGTTCCGGGACGTTCCGTGGTCGTCGTGGGTCGGGCTGGCGCTGGTGGCCCTGGGCGTCGTTGCGAGCATCGCTGCAGCGGTGCGATATCACCGTTTCGCCAGCCGCCACGTCGTCGAGGATGACGATTGACTCCAACCTCCCTAGGGACTTGCTTCTGTGTTCTCTTTGGCGTGGCCTCGAGCTTTCGATCGGCGCAGATAGCCGTAGACGACGATGGCGGCGCTGATCAGCGCGGCCAGCACGATCAGCAACCAGATCGATGCCTCGACGTAGGCGACGGTGACGGCGGTCGCTCCGAGCAGGAGTCCGACCATGCTGAAACGCCAGTCGACGCGGATGCCTTCGAGAACCGTTGACAGCGCCAGTACGGTCAGGGTGACGAGGCCGACGTTGTCGTAATTGAGGCGTCCGGCGTCCAGGATCAGGAACAGCGCGAGCACGGCGACCCAGGTCGCGACCCAGTGCAGGAGTTGCACCCCCAACAGTTGTTTCAGGTCATGACCTTCTCTGCGTGCCTTCAACCAGCCGAGCGCGAGCGCGACCATCGCGAACACGACGATCATCCCGAGCCAGTAGTGGTAGCTTCGGACAGGCGAGACCTCGGTGATGGCAATTCCGATGACGGCCAGTACCACGGCGGCCAGAAGGATGATCTCCTCGAGCTCGAGGACGTGTTTCCATCTTTCCCACCGTTGGCTCAAGGGCCGGTGCGCTTGTTCCATGACGGCTCACCTCGTCGTGCAGCCGTCTTCGGGGGCACAAGGATTCCCTCGAAGAGCGAGAGTCCAGACGCGGACCGATACGGATATAGCCTAGCACCCGCGGCAGCGATGTTGCGGCAGCGTGGCCGGATTGAAGTGACAGTGACAAGAAGATTCGGCACCAAGACGCGGACCTCTCGGAGTCCGTGCAATCGCCTGGCGCGTCTTCCAACCCACGCGGGGAGTCGATGCTGTCGGGATGAAGGGGATCATGCGGAGCTCACACGAGATTGCTGTGATCTGTCGACTCGAAGAACGGCACCCGGGCGAGCATGTGGTTCAACCTGGTGATCCGCGGGGACAACGACGGACACGAGGTAATGCTGCACAGCTGCACGGTGGGAGACTTCAGCCTGATCGGCATCAACGCCCGTTCGGGACCAGACAGCGCCGCCGGAGCTCGGTTGTCAGAACGCCAGGTATCAGCGGTGCTGATCGAATGCACGCCTTCGCGTTCTGCCCCCGCCGCCGGGCCCTTCTGGGGGATTGACACAACGTCCCTACCCGGACCTGAGGCGGAAACCCCGTTGGGAAGGTGAAGCCGGCCACGGTACTCGCCACGAGATCCCTAGGATTCAGTGCGTCGTCGTGCCGAGTAGAACCGTCAGGCGCCTCGTGATTTTCACCCTTCACGTACTTCGATCCTGTCGATACTGGTGTCACTTCGGGGTTTGATTCGACGCTCAATATCTTCGCGGTCCAGATCGACCTCGACGCGTTCGGCATTCCGCCAGGAGCGACCACCGATCGACTTCGGCTCCACACATCCCTACACACACCCGCGTTGAATTGGACCCGCGGGGGACAATTCGCTGGTGTATGTGCTCTCCACAGGGAGTGTGCGAGACCGATTGGCGACGGCAGGCGGCATATGCTCAACCGGTGGCTGCCAAGGCGTCGTCGCGACGATCCACCGTCCGAAGAATCCTCTGGATCTGTCCGAAGCTCCATGCTTCCATGCTTGTCCGGTGCGAGAGTTGTGGAGACCATCGTCATTGAGCTGCCGCGCGACCCGGCGTGCACCTAGTCTAGGGGGCAAGCGACCCCGTGTGTTTCGCCTTCCGCCCCTCGACGCCTGCCGCCGCGCCTTCGAGGCGCACTTCGGCACCGATTCGACTGGGAGACGGGGGAGCCGCGGTAGGCCGCGCTCCCACCTCCGCTGACACGTCCGCTGTCCGCTGTGTCCCCTGAGCGTCGGGCCGCCACTCCAAGGCGGCCCTCCTCTTGCAGACCCTTGAGTACCGGATCGAGCTGCGAACTGCTTCAAGCGAGGCAGGCTCGCCGCCCGAGAAACTGGAACGCCGGGAGGAGGCGATCCGAAGGAGGGGGGAGAACCTCCGAGAGCTACTCGACAGGCGGGCTGAACTCGCGCCGACTGAAGAGGAACAGGCAAGAGTCAAGAAGGGCGGATTGCTGGCATTCCCAGCGCTGGCCCTCGTCGGCTTCGGGCTCGGCAGGCTCCTATACTTGCTTTCTCACGTTGCCTTCAAGGTCATACACTCAGTACCGGATCCAGGCCTGACGCCTCGGCTCGTCCTCGAGGTCGCTGCTTATGTCCTCGGTGCGGTCGCTGTAGTTGGCCTCGTGACGGGCGGGATCTTGTGGGCTCTCATCATTGCAGCGATTCCCGTCTCGCAAATTCTCGAGAGATTGGAGCGGAGCAATGAGTTCCTTCCGCCGGCCATCATGCTGGGCTTCTGCACTACGATCCTCGCGGCATTTTACAACGCCTAGCGTCCGCGAACCTCGCGCTTCGCACCCTAAGAGACGAGCTCGCCCCGTCCCGCAAACGCCCCCGCCGCGCGCCGCTCCCGCCGCCTCGCAAACCCCCGCCATCGTTAGACGCCCTCCCAGAACCGCTATCCAAAGACGATCCTTTTGGTTACGGGTCTATGACGACACCGAAAGGAGTCGCACCTCCCCGTGACAACGGGAGACCTCGCCCTCACGCTCTTCGACCTCGTCCGCGCCGCCCGGCCCTCGACCAGCTCCTAACGGACGCCCGCCGCCGGCGGTTCGACGTCGTCGCCGTCGTGAAACTCGACCGGGTCGCCCGGCCGGTGCGCGGCGCCGAGCACTTCAGGCGGATGAGGTGGCGTTTCGCTAGGCGAGCCCCAGTAGCTTCTTGCACTGCTTTCGACATTCACTGTCGAGTGCGCCGGCGACCCATTCGACGAACTGGCGCCTCGTCGGCTCCACCAATTGCAGTCGCTCCCTGCGATCCGACGACGGCCACCGTCGTTCTCCTCCTGCCCCTCACATCGGCAACGAAGGAGACCCGTCACCCTCGCGCTCGAACCGGCTCCAGACGGCCGACGGTGGCTGGATCGAGTCACTCGGAGACTCGCGCAACGCCTCACCGACCCGAGCGAAGGGGGTGGCTCTGCCGGCGGCGCATCATCAGCACGCCTGCCGCTGCCAGCAGCAAGGTGATCAGAGCCCTTCCCCACAGCGGTGTGGACGGAACCCCGGGCGCGCCGCACACGTCGCCGCAGAGGCTCGCCGCGGCCTCGGCACACTGGGAATCCCAGTTGGTATCGCAGCAAAACGGATCCTCGGCGCAGACCGCGCCACAGCATGATTCGGATTCGCAGGACGGCGAGCCGTTGGACTCACAGCATCCCCCGGTCCCCGCGCAGGTCGCCCCGCTGCAAGAGGAAGCGCCGCAGACCGCGACCGCCGCGTCCGCACACTCCTGGTCCCAGGCATTGCTGCAGCAGGAACCGTCCGTGCTGCACACCAGCTCGCAGCAGCTGGTGGCGTCGCAGCCCGGGCTTCCGTTGGCGGCGCAGCAGTCGCCGGGGCCGGGGCAGGACGAGGCACTGCAGGCAGCACAGAGCGTGAGCGCGTTGTCGGCGCAGAACGAGTCCCAGGAGCTCAGGCAGCAGAAGGGATCGAGGTCGCAGACCTGCTGGCAGCAGCCGGCGTCGTCGCAGCCCGGAGTCCCGTTTCCCTCGCAGCATCCCCCGCTTCCCGGGCAGCTCTGAGCGGAGGCCGTCTGCACCGCGACCAGGCAGGCGCCGGCCAGGAGCAGGAGCAGGGCAGACACGGCTCCCCTCCGACCTGCACGGCCCCCCACCAAGGCGAGGGTCCCAGGCCTCCAGAGTGCCTGCTGCCCGGTGCTACACGATCGATTGGAGGGGAGGTCGCGAAGCCGGGCTCGCGACCTCCCCCGCGAAGTGGCCCTCATTCAAAGTCTACGATCACCGTCGGGTTGAAGCCGCAGCTGTTCACGTCGAACCCGACGCTGCGCTTCCTCATCCTGCCGTCGACTCGCGTCTGCACCGTGACCTGGTAGGAGCCGGGCAAGAGCTGGATCGGATTCGACACGGTCCCGTACTCCCTGTGATAACGGAACGGCGCACACGGGGCATTCGGGGTCACCGAAATCAACGACAGGTTCCGCGCGGTGTCGACGGTGTCGAGTCGGTTGTTGTTCCGGTTTGCATTGATGCGCTGCAGTCGGATCGACTTCACCGTGTCGAGGGGAACACCGCCCCTCGTCACCAGGACCCGCGCTCCAGTGCGAGCGCCCTCGCCGCACAGCTCCCGCGTCTCGCTCATGGTGGCGCCCGTGATCGGATCGTGGATCCAGGTCACCGAGACCGCGCCCTCCACGTCCCGGTCGATGCTCTGCGGTGCGAAGACCGTCTGCAGAGCGCCGTCACCCGCCACGTGGCCCGGCTCCAGGATGATCGGCGACGAGGGGACGCCCGAGAGGGCGTACTCCGTGGGATTCGTGCTGATGGACAGATCCGTGATCTGGAGGTCGCAGCGTCCCGTATTCGAGACCGGGAAGGGATGCGTCTCCTCGCACACGTCCACGCTCTGCACCACCGTGGGTCGGAAGGACTGGCCCGCCGGCACGTCGATCGAAGCGAAGGGCGTGTTGCCCGTCAGCTCCAGGGTGGCCGCCGGCGTGTCGGGATCGTCGCTGATCACCGTCAGGGTGCAGCTCTTCGGCCCCGCCGAGAGAGGCGTGAAGGCTACGGCCAGATCCAGGCACGAGTCGTGGCTCACGACCGCCGGGAAGGGATCGTTGACGATCGTGAAATGTCCGCAGTCGATCTGGGCGCTGCTGACGTCGAGGTCGCACGGGCCCACGTTGCAGACGGAAATCGTCTTCTCCTGCGGATCCTCTGCACAGACGTCGCCGAAGGCCGGCGAGCCGGTCAATCGGATGTCCGGCGTCGTCCCATTCCCGCTGGCCGAGACCATCAGGTTCGGATTGAGGGGGTCGTTGCTCGTGATGGTCACGTCGGCCTCCGCAAGGGTCGTCGAAGTCGGCGTGAAGAGCATGGTGATGGGGAAGCAGAAGTCGGGGCTGATCACCAGCGGGAAGCCGACATTCGGGTCGACCCCGAAGTGCGGATCGGAGCTGCTGATGCCGTTCACGACCAGGTCCGTCTTCCCCGCGTTGCAGAGGTTCAGGTCGGCGCTGCCGGTGGAGCCGATGCACACCTCCCCGAAGTCGAGGGGCCCGCTGGCCTGGATCTGCGGAATGTCTCCCGAGACGATCTGGGCGAAGAAGACGTCCACGTCCGCGGAGGCCGGCGAGATGTAGGACGGGCTCACCGGCGCGGCCCAGGCGGCGTACATGAAGCTCGGTCCGGCGGCGACGGCGTTGTAGTCCCCGTAGATGGGAGAGCCGCAAGTCGAGCCGGGCATCGAGGAGAGATAGTCCACGTCCGAGATCCTGAAGTTCGGACTGACTGCCAGGCTCGAGGTGCCTCCGCCGGTGGCGCGGGCCCCGAAGTACGCGGTCAGGTCGTTGTCGCCCGGGTCGTCCCTGCGGTCGTACCAGCCGATGTTCATGCTCCCGTCGAAGGGATTGGCCGCGATCCAGGGGAAGTAGCGACTCGTGTCGTTGGTGACGTTGTCGTTGACCTGGATCGCACCGCCCCAGTTCTCGCCCCCGTCCGTCGAGACGCGCAGGAAGATCCCCGGGTCGCCACTGGTGGATCCCGCCGTGTCCTGGCCATAGACGACGTAGAGCAGCTCCGAGTTGTAGGGATCGACGGCGATCATCGGGTTGCCCTCCTGGCCCTGTCGGTCCAGGTTGGGCACGGGGGTCACGCTGCTCGAACCGGTCACCGTGTACGGATAGCCGGCGATGGGGGCCAGACCGTTGCTGCAGCTCGTGAAACGGTGGACCCGCACGGCTCCGCCGTCGCCGTCCACGTACACCACGTAGACGCTGCCATCGGGTGCGACGGCTGGACGCGGCCGGTCGCCGGAGGCATCCACGAGCACGGGGGCGGTCCAGTTCTGCGCGCTGTCCTGGGAGCAGGCGATCGAGGCGTCGGTGTTGCCCGACGAAGGATTGGGACATCCGACGTCCGTGAACTGGCGCCAGGCCAGATAGATCTGATCCCCCCCGCCACCCACGTTGAGCTGATCGGTGGCCATCGTCTCCTGGTCCGGGAAGCAGCCGTTGGCACTGGGCGGGCAGCTGACGGCGGAGTTGGGGGCTCCGAAGGTCGTGCCACCATTCGTCGAGACGGACACGCCGAAGTCGCAGCTCGGAGCCGGGTTGTTCCAGATGAATCCGAGATAGCCGTTGCCCGATTGGCCGAACGCCACCGTCGGGTCGCCCTGGGTGCTGCCGCCGCCATTGGGCCACGAAGTGGGAGCACTCCAGTTCGCGCCGAAGTCCTGGGACGACACGAAGCGGTCGCCATTGAAGCCGAAGCCGTTGGAGGCCACGACCAGATTGCGTCCGTCCCGGGACGCGCCGATTCCGATCTCGGAGTCCTGGCAGCCCGCGGTCCGGACGATCCGCTGATTGAGCGCTACACCGGGGCCCGGGGCGGCGGGACTGCCCACGGTCGACTGCGGCACGATGAACGCGGGCGAGGCCGGCTCGCCCGTAGGCGGCTCGGTGGTTCGCGGGGACGGAGTCCGCAGCTCCTGGGCTGCGCCTTCGAGACTCACCAGAGACGCCGTCAAAGCGAACGTCGCCAGAGCCACCAGTGTCGATGTCGTCAGCTTCATTGCGATTCACCTCGCTGTATCTTGCTTCCACGGGCCCACCGGACACTGCGGCAGATCTCCTTCATGTCCGAGATCACCCCGGAGTCGGCGTCTTCCCAGGTCGTGCCTTCGGCGCGAATGATCCAGCCGTCGCCGAGAGCCGATCCCGCTCTGAGGATCATCCTCGACCCTTCGCCCGAATCGCTCGCGACGGGACGGGCCGGGGGCTCCAGGACCGTCCAGAAGCGGAGATCTCCGTCGGGGGTGGGGATCGTCTCCAGCTGGAAGTCACGGCCCCGCGCGGCCGACTCGATCAGGCTCTCGATGCGCCGCTCCGCCTGATTCGTGCCCACGGACTTCTCCCACGTCACCACCACCCTGGCAGCGTCGCGCCGTGAAGCGCTCTGGTGCTGGATCTCGACTGCGTTCTGATAGGTGGTCGACAGCGACCAGTCCGCTGGATACGAGACCGAGCAGCCCACTTCCTCGTTCGTATAGAGCTGGCGCTCTACGCTGTCGTCCGCCGCCAGGCAGACGACCAGAACGAGGAGGAGAAGGACCGCCCCCGCACGCGTGGGGATCGCGGCGGCGGCGATTCGCCTCGTTTCCCTTCGCCGGTCTGCGGGTCTTGCTGTCGGCATTCGAACCGCCGCTGCAGATCGTCAGCGAACGAGAAGCGGTGAGCACCGAGTGCGCCATGGGCCTCTCGCCCGCGCGTCTTCGACCCCCGCGTTCGAGGCCGAGAAGATTCCAACAGAACACGAAGGGGTGTTGGTGTCAACAGGTTTGTTGACGAAGCTCGCTTCGAGCTCGAATAACGACCGACGGCTCGCGCACTCGTGATGGTGGGTGAGGGGCGAGGTGAGGAGAGGGGGGAACCGAACCCACGTCCGCATGACGATCGGCTGCCAGCCAGCACCCGGACGCCTATCAGCGCGGAGGAACCCTGGCGCGAGCGGATCTCTGGGGAACCGGTCTCGGACCCGACCCGCGACAGATCAGGACGTAGGCTCGAGCCTCCACCCCGAGGCGACGCTGGGTCGCCACGCCGCTCGACTCGGTGGGGCAGGGAGCCTCGCGCCGCTCTGTGGCTTTCTGGCGCTGCTAGGTGCACGGTGCGCCGTTGCACACGTTTGTCGAGGTCTGTATCCCGAACCCGTCGACCTGGACGCCTCCGCCTCCGAGGTTGTTGGAGCTCATGATGTTGTCGCCGTAGCCGCTGAAAGAGCTGACCGAGAGGCCGAAGCTCCCGGAGAACACGACCAGGTTTCCAGTCGCCAGACTGCGGTTCCCCACCTGGATCCCGTTGTCATGCGCGAGCCGGACGATGGAACCCCGGACCGTCGAGAGTTCGCCAGCCACGATGCCGTTGCCCCCACACTCCAGGACTTGAAGGTTCTCCATCAGCGACTGGATCCCGCCGCTGATGCAGTCCGAGCCCATCTGTCGGATGAAGCCGTTGCGGACGATCAGCACCTGCGCCGGCGAGTGGATGCGGATGGCCGAGCCCGTGCCGGTGTCGCTGCAATTGGGCGGCGCCCCGCCGCAGAACGTCACTCCCGTGATTCCGAAGCCGTTCAGGTCGATGCTGACGTCAGACGCGGAGACCTCGATCACGTCGGTATTGGGATCGGAGATCGTGAGGCTGCCGGTCAAGCGGTAGCTCCCGGGCTGGGTGATCGTGACCGGGAAGCCCGGCGCATCTCCCGGGATCGAGCCGGCGAGAGCGCTGGCCTGGTTGATCTCGACTACGCCATCGTCCGCAGGCGCGGATCTTGCCGCAAGCGCAACCAGTGCCGCGCCCATCGTCATCATCAGCCCCCGGAAGAGTCGGTTCCGGATGGGGTTCGTTTCTCTCCTGGTCTCGGTCGCCACAGGCGTCTCCTCCCTTGGCATCTCGCGCTTCGCACTTCGCGCCGCCAGGTCGCGGCCCGATTTGCTGCCCGGCGGCTCCCCAATAGGGATACTACAGCGCTCTCCAAGCGACAGTGGGGCAGAGTGCCACCTGCGTCTCCCTTCCAATCGTTGAAGGCGTGGTCGCCGCGCCTGCCCCGCCATCGGGAGCCCGGGACGTGAGCGTCATGGCGATGAGGCGGATCGCCTCCGTGGTCACCTCGGCATTCGGAATCAGGTGTCCTGGATACACCGACGCGTGTGCGTGTGCCGGTGCGACACTGCGACTTCTCGGGTCTTCAACCGACCGGTTGAAGACCCGAGGATGGGACGACCAATCCCGGTTCTACGCGAAAGCAGGCCCGGCAGCCCGAGCCGCGCGCAGACCGTTGGGCGAGCAGCGGATCACGCGGCCCGAGTGCCGGGCGCTGCGGACTACGCGGTCGTCACGGTTCGCCGACGCGATCAGCGGGACTACGAGGTCGCCCCTCCAGGCCCCGGCGGCGGGGACCCTTCTTCACCGAAGCAGCAAGAAGGCGATGATGGCATAATCGCTGCAACCGAGGATCCCGCGATGTCCCTATCCAAGACTCTGGCAGAGCTAGCCCCCTCCCCCCGAAAACGCCGCGCCCTCGAGCAGAACCACGCCTACCTCATGCCCAACCGCGTCGAGCTCTGGACGGGCGCCGGGGTCCCGCTCGTGATCGGCAAGCGCGAGGGCTACCGCTTCTGGGACCTCGACGGCCACGAGCTCCAGGATCTTCACCTGAACGGGGGCACCTACAACCTCGGCCACCGGCACCCCGAGATGGTCGCCGCGCTCGTCGAGGGGCTCGAGACGCTCGACGTGGGGAACCATCACTTCCCGTCCGAGGCGCGGGGGCAGCTGGCGGCGCGGCTGGCGGAGCTGGCGCCGGGGGATCTGCACTACTGCGTGTTCACGCCGAGTGGGAGCGAGGCGAACGACGTGGCGATCAAGTCGGCGCGGCACGCGACGGGGCGGCGCAAGATCGTGTCGCTCGCGGCGGGGTTCCACGGGACGTCGGGGCTGTCGGGGGCGGCGGGCGACGACTCGGATGCGGCCTACTTCTGCTCCGACTACCCGGGCGAGTTCGTGAAGATCCCCTTCGGCGATCTCGACGCGGCCGAGAAGGCGCTCGGGGCCGGCGACGTGGCGGCGCTGCTGATCGAGCCGATCCCGGCGACGTTCGGGTTCCCGATCCCGACCGACGACTACCTGCCCGGGCTGCGCGCGCTGTGCGATCGGCACGGCACGCTGCTCGTGGCCGACGAGGTTCAAACAGGTCTTGGCCGCACGGGGCGCCTGTGGGCGTGCGAGGCCTTCGGCATCGAGCCCGACCTGCTCGTCACGGGCAAGGGGCTCGGCGCGGGGCTCTACCCGATCGGCGCGGTGCTGATGACCCGGCGCGTGGGCGCGTGGCTGCACGAGCGCGGCTGGGGCTACGTCTCGACCTTCGGCGGCTCGGAGCTCGGTTGCGCGCTCGCCCTGCGCGCCCTCGAACTGTGCGCGGCCGAGAAGACGGCGCGCAACGTGGCCGACGCGGCGGGCTGGCTGGCCGAGGGGCTCGCCGACCTCCAGAGCCGCCACCCCTTCCTCTGCGACGTGCGCCAGAAGGGGCTCGTGGTGGGCCTCGGCTTCGACGCGCCCAACGGCGGCCTCCAGATGTCGGCGGCGCTCTACCCGCTCGGCCTGTGGGCGATGTTCGCGGGCTACGACCGCCGCTACCTTCAGTGGAAGACCGGCCTGCTCGTCGACCGCGCCTTCGTGGACGAGGCGCTCGGCAAGCTCGAGACGGCGCTCGCGAAGGTCGCGGGCTAGCGCTCGCGCCGATCCGGGGCCGCCGCGAGACCCAGGACGTCTACGCGCTGGCGCTGTAGAGTGGGCGCCATGTCGACCGGCCACGGCGGCTTCTACGCCCTGCTCGAGGCCGAGCAGGTCCGCGGGCTCGAGGCGCTCGGGGCCGAGGCGCTCGCGAGCTGGGGGCTCGCCGGCGCGAAGCTCTCGCCCGCGGCCTACCGCGAGAACATGACCTTCCGCGTCGACGCCGGCGCGCGCGGGCGCTTCGCCCTGCGCATTCACCAGGCGGGCTACCGCAGCGACGACGAGATCACGAGCGAGCTCGCCTTCATGGAGGCCCTGCGCGAGCGCGGCGTGGCGACGCCCGAGGTCGTGCCCGCGCGCGACGGCTCGCCCTTCGTCGTGGTCGCGCACGCCCCCGTCCCCGAGCCGCGCCAGTGCGACCTCTTCGAGTGGATCGACGGCCGCCCGCTGCGCGCGACGGGCGACGCGGCGCCGCTGGCCGACGACGCGCTCACCGCGGCCTACACCGAGGTCGGCCGCCAGGCCGCGGCCATCGCCAACGCCGCCGAGGCCTGGCAGCGCCCGCCCGGCTTCGTGCGCCCGGTCTGGGACGCCGAGGGCATGTTCGGACCGAGCGCCCACCTCGGCGATTGGCGCACGCTCGCGCGGCTCACGCCCGAGCAGCGCGCGCTGCTCGACCGCCTCGCCGAGCGCCTCGCCGCCGACCTCGACGCCTTCGGCCGCGCGCCCGACCGCTTCGGCCTGTGCCACGGCGACTTTCTGCCCGAAAACCTGATGGTCTGCGACGGCGGCCTGCGGCTCATCGACTTCGACGACTGCGGCGAGAGCTGGCAGCTCTTCGACTTCGCCACGGCCGTCTTCGACCTGCTCGGCGAGCCGGCCTTCGACCCCTGCCTCGGCGCGCTCGTCGCGGGCTACCGCGAGCGCCGCCCGCTGCCCGACGAGCACCTCGCGCGCCTCCCCACCTTCCTGCTCGCGCGCGCGCTCAGCTACCTCGGCTGGAGCGCCTCGCGCTCCCACCTCGACAAGGCGGCCCAGATCGCGCCGCAGCTCATCGCGGCGCTCGAGAGCTTCGCGCCGGCCTACCTGGCAGGCGACGCGGGCTAGCGCGCCGTGACGCCCTGAGCGCGCGCCGCGATCCTCGGCGTGGCTCTTCTCTGGCTTGCCTGCGAGCTCGTCATGCGTTGGTGGATTTCGCGACCGCTCAGGGTGTCGCGGGGGCGGCGATCACACGCCTGGTCTCGAGATCGACTCCGAACTCGAGATCGATCGCGCAGGGCTGACCGTCCACGAGGAAGGAGAGGTAGAGCGCGTGAATGTCGCCCTCGCTCCGCTGCACGACGGCCGCTCCCGGCTCATCCAGGGCGAGCGGCGGCGGCAGCTCGAACTCGAATCGGAAGTTCCTGCGCCGCGGCGGCCCGCCCGCGGACTCGAGCCTGACCGGATGTCGGTCGCCATCGTTCAGGCGATAGAACGACTCGCCAGCGACGGGCTTCACCTCGTGCTCCGCCTGCACTGCGTCGACCAGCAGGCTCTGCCAGCGGGGAAGCACACCCACGCGAAACATCAGATCGTCGTAGCGTGCGAAGAGCATCTGCCCGGGATTGACCCGCAGAGAAGACAGGTGCTTCTCCGTCCCCACCTCCAGCGGCACCCCGCCGAAGGGCGTCACCGCTCTCCCTCTACAGCGGGGACATGGGGGGCACGTTCGGCGGGATCTCGCGCAGCGGCAGCGATCCGAACTACCTCTACACGGTCATCGCGGGCCGCGGGAACCTGCCTGTGGTTGCCGTGTCGTTCTACGCCGCGATGCGCTTCGCGAACTGGCTGCAGAACGGGCAGGGGTTCGCGAGCACGGAGAGCGGGGCGTACACGTTGCTGGGCTACACGGCCACGCCGAGTAACGGCGCGACCGTGACCCGCAACCACGATGCCCAGGTCTTCATCCCGAGTGAGGACGAGTGGTACAAGGCGGCGTACTACGATTCGAACTCCAGCAGCTACTACGACTATCCGGTGGGGACGGACACCCAGACGGTGTGCAGTACCCCGACTTCCTCGGCCAACTACGCGAACTGCTCCTCGATCGTCTCGGACGCGACCCCCGTGGGCAGCTACACCGGCTCGGCCAGCCCGAACGGCACCTTCGACCAGGGTGGCAACGTCGCGGAGTGGAACGAGACCATCTTCACCACCAGCGGCAATCCGTACCGCGTGGTTCGGGGCGGGTCGTTCAACGATCTCTACTTCGACATGAGAGCGTCGGCCCGGAGCGGCGGCGAAGCGGCGGTTCAGTACGCCAAGTTCGGATTTCGGGTCGCGAGCCCGGCCTCCGCTCCTCCCCCGCCTCCCCCGCCCGTCGTGCCGTCGCTGGGACCGCTCGGCATGGCAGTGCTCGGGGCTGGGCTGATGATCGCTGGGGTACGGAAGCTCCGCGCCTGAGCCGTGTCGCGACGGGTCGGGTCGACCCTGGTCCCGGCGGCGGGGCATCGGCGTGCCGCCCCAATGGAGTTCGCGCTCACCCGCGGACTTCGCCGGAATCATCCACGAAAGCACAACCCAGGCCGGCGGCGGACATCACGAGCCGTGGGGACGTCGATCGAGGCGGAGCGCCGGCCGGCAGCGGTCGGGCGTCGCCGCGCCCCGCTTCGCCGCGAGCTTTTCGCGTCGGCCGCTTCGGTTGTACTCTTGCTGGCGTCCGTCTCGGATCCTTCGAACCACGCTGCGAGGTGCCCCATGCGTCTACGACAAATCGCGCTCGTCGCCCGCGAGCTCCGACCCGTCGAGCAAGCGATCTGCGAATCCCTCGGCCTCGAGGTCTGCTATCGGGATCCGGGACTCGCGGTCTTCGGTCTGAGGCACGGTCTCTACCCGATCGGCGATCGGATCCTCGAGGTCGTGGCACCCAAGCAGCCCGGGACGACCGCGGAGCGCTTCCTCGATCGCCGGGGCGGAGACGGCGGCTACATGGTGATCGTCCAGGTCGAGGACCTCGAGGCCGAGCGGGCGCGACTCGAGAAAGCCGGGATCCGCATCGCCTTCGACGCAAAGGGCTCGGGCATCCGCGGCCTGCATCTCCATCCCAAGGACGTCGGCGGCGCGATCGTCTCGATCGACGAGGCCCATCCCCCGGAGTCCTGGGCCTGGGCGGGTCAGGACTGGGCCTATCACAGCCGGAAGGAAGTCGTGACGGATCTCGTGGGGGCGGAGATCCAGGCGGACGATCCGATGGCGATGGCGGAGCGTTGGAGTCTGGCGCTCGGCAAGCCGCTGGAGGATTCGTCGATGATCCAACTGAGCGACGCGACGATCCGATTCAGCAAGGCGGAAGATGGTCGCGGCGATGGATTGGCGGCGGTCGACGTCGTCGCGACGGATCGGGGTCGCGCGGGAGAATGCGTCGAGCTCTGTGGGGTTCGGTTCAATCTCGTCTGAGTTGCCGGGCCCGATCTCGAAGGCGCCACAGAAGGTTGCCCCCGGCGTCCAGCCGCTCTTCGTTCCGATACGCTCTGCGAGCACGAACGAATGAGGGCCGCATCGACCGCGGAGGGATGGGCAATGGACACATCCGCGACATTCAACTTGCCTGACGGACGGACTCTCGGGTACGCGACCTGGGGCGACCCGACTGGCGCTACGGCGATCGTCTGTCACGGCCTTCCCGGCTCCCGATTCTGCGGAACGTACCTCCATGCGCCCGCTCGAGCCGCGGGCGTGCGACTGATTACACCCGAACGGCCAGGCTTTGGACTCTCCTCTCGCTATGCGCCGAGAGTGCTCACCGATTGGCCTCGCGATGTCGAAGCGCTCGCGGACCACCTCGAGCTGCCGACGTTTCATCTTCTCGGCGTCTCCGGCGGCGGTCCCCACGCGCTCGTGTGCGCAGCATCGATCCCGAAGCGCCTCAGAAGTATCACCGTGGTGGTCTCGCTCGGCCCGCTCGACGCCCCCGATGCCACGACCAACATGGATCCGGTCCTTCGAAGATTGTGGCTGAGTGGCCCTCGCTTTCAGCGATTCGTGTCGCGGGTGACCGGCTTTGCGGCGCGATTCCTTCCCGACTCGGCCTTGATTCCGACTCGCGACGAGCACGCCCGTCGCTTCTTCGAGCAGCCGGAGATCCGGGACGCCTTCATGCTGGAGATACGTGAGGCCGTTCGCGACGGTGGCCGAGCGATGGCCGATGAGGTCGCCATGTTGAGCCATGACTGGGGCTTCTCGCTGTCCGACATCTCCATTCCCGTCCGCCTCTGGGCCGGCGAAGAAGACCGGAACTGCCCCATCGGCATGACGCGAGCCCTGATCTCGCAGATCCCCGAGGTCGACGCGACGATCTTCCCCGGCGAGGGGCATATGTGTGCGTTCGAGCGCCTCGATCACCTCTTCGTCGTCGAGTGACCCACTTCGATAGCTGAAGCCGACGGGGACGCTGCTTCCCAGGAATGCGAACACCGCGCGATCGAGAACGCGGCGCTGTCCGCAAGCGTGAGCCTGCCGATCGATCTGCCGAGCGTGAACGTGCAGCCCTCGTTGGTCGGGTCGGTCATGCGGCGGACCTCGAGGATCCGGCTCGCGGGGGCGTCGTAGTCGTACAGCTCTTCGATGCCCAGATAGTCGAGGACTCTCGCGGCGGTGCCGCGGTGGTCCTGCTGGAAGTCCTCGTAGACGAGCGTCAGCGGCCGCACCCCCCACGCGGAGAAGAGATCCTGCCAGAGGCTCTCGACGAGCGAGAGCAGGGTGAGCTGCGCGTCGAGCCTGGCGAAGTCGTGGCGCGGCATGCCGCGGGGCTTCAGCTCCTGCTCGCTCGTCCAGACGTCGTGCTCGCTGGCCTTCACCCACGAGATGGCCTGGCGCAGCTTGTCGCGTCGCGTGAGGAAGACGAAGCGCAGATCCGGGAAGAAGCGGTCGATCAGCTCCCTGGCCGTGAGGTCGGGGTCCGCATGCCCGGGCAGCTTCCGCACCTCTTGCAGGAAGGTGTCGAGGTACAGCCCGGGCGCCATCTTGACACCGAACCAGCCATTCGCGGTCGTGCCCTCTCGAAACGAACGCTGCACGTATGCCTCGAAATCCGTGGAGCCCCAGCGCGCCGCCATCCCCCACGGCTTGGCCTGGCACGGCATGTTGTCCCAGAAGAAGTACTCGTCCGGATTGCCGGCCACCCCGGTGGCGGCGAGGATCTGGCACAGAAGCGAGCTGCCGGATCGGGCCGAGCAGCAGATCCAGTACGAATGCAGCGGGCGGCGGGTAGCCATGGGCTCTCCTGCTGCAGCGCCGAGGTCAGCCCCGGCCTCCGAAGCCCGCGGCACAGCCATGAGCCGAGCGGGCCCGGTATCCTGCTGGGCTACGGCCCGCGCGGGCTGACCGATCCTGGGGTGGTCGCACGAGTCAGCCCCCGGAGACCCCTGAGCCGCTGCGCTCGACCCAGGCCGGGACCAGATGGCGGTTGTCGTGCTGCCATGGGTGGAGGTCGCGTCGATAGAAGCGCAGCAGCTGGGGCAGGACTGATCGCACCAGGCCGCCTCGGCCCCACACGAAGCGCAGCCCGCGCCAGAGGTCGGCCGGATCGAAGAGTGTCCGGTCCCGCCACAGAAGCAGCAGCTGGAAGAACGCGATTCCGAGCGGGAAGCCCACGAGGGTGCGCGTCATCATCAGGATCCGCAGCCAGTAGCTGCCGCACACCGCCTGGTACACGCCGAAGGCGACGGCCTTGTGCTCTGTTTCCTCGACGGCGTGCCACAGCCACAGCTCGCGCACCTCAGGATGCATCCCGTGCGTGAAGCGCGGCTGGCCGAGGAGCAGGTCCGCGAACACGGCGGTGAAGTGCTCGAGGCTCACCATCAGCGCCAGCTGCGTCTTCGCGGGAAGGCAACGCCGCGCGAGCTGCAGCAGGCGCTCGGTCCAGGCGACGGTCACCGGTCCGAAGGGCGCTGCTGGGGCCAGTGGCGGGGCGGGCGCCCGCACACCGTCCGAAGGACCGTACCGGGTCGTACAGCCGATGGACGAGAGGGGCACGAGCAGAGCGCATGTGAGGCCGACGACGGCGATTCTTCTCACGGGCTACCTCGCGCAGGCCCGCCACCCGGTGCCAATGCCAGTCCTCGTCACTCGCCGTCGCCCCGGATCTCGCGAGGCGGGTGCCGCTCGTGATAGACTATCACACGAATGTGGCGGAGCGGGGCCTTCTTCCAGAGCGAAACAGCACGGGACGCGGAGGAGCGCGATGCCGAACGCAGTACGGGGCAGCATGCGACCGGCGGGGTGGCTGGCGACGCTGCTGCTGGGGCTCTCGGGCTCGGCTCAGGCGCAGAGCTTCGACTTCGAGCTCACGCGCGCCGAGCTCGCGGGGACCAGCAGCTTTGTCGACGACTTCTCCGACGGAGAACGCGACCTGCCGCCGACCTCCGACTTCTTCGACCTGTACGGCACCACCAGCGAGGATCCGGGCGTGCTGCGACTGAAGACGGGCGATGGCGCACAGGCCTTCGAATACACGGCGTCTTCTCTCATCGAGTACGCGACGGGCTACCGGGACGTCGTCCTGCTGAGCCCCGGGCCGTCGATGCACGGCTTCTTCGATGGAGGCGGAGACGGCGTGTTCCGCACCAGCTGGACGGGACCGCTTCCCGAGGTGACCGGCCGCGACTACGACCGGCAGCTCTTCACCTACCTGCTCGTGCAGGGCAGCGGCACCGCCGCCCTGAATCTGTCGGTGATCGCATCCGACTACGCGGGTGACCTCGCCGCCGCGACCTGCCAGGACGTGGGCCCGCGGGTCTCGATGGTGTACACGGAGGCCTTCGCCACCTGGTTCGCCTGCGATCCCTTCGACCCCGCCGAGGTGACGGGCCCGATCGTCCTCGAGGTCGACTTCGCCGACGCCAGCAACTCCCTCTCGTTTGCCTACAGCCTCGACGGAGGCCTCAGCTTCCGACCGTCGTCTGCGTGGCAGAGTCCGACCGATGCGGTCCACATGACGGCCATCCAGGGGGGCTACGCGTTGGTGGGCGCAGGCGCCTCGGCGACCGTCCGGCCTTCCCAGCTGCCGGGACCGGGCATCGGTGTCGCCGCCGGGCTGCTGGCCTGCGGGGCCGCCGGGCTGGCGCGCCGGCGCCATCGCGCATAGTCACCGGATTCCGACAGCCCCGCTTGCCTGCTAGGAGCCTGACGCAAGACTCCCGTGGAAAGCCCTGGCGTCGAGGCGCGCCGGTGGCAAGGCGCGTGAGGAGGCCGTAGCGCGGCCTACGGCGACGCAGCGCAACGCAGCCAGCGGCGATGCATCGGCGTCAGGGCGGCGCGAGGTGTCTTGAGTCAGGCTCCTACGGGCTCCTCCGGAGCTCCTGGACGGTCAGGTCCGTCTTCCACGAGCTGAGCCTCGTGCCGCTGAAGACCAGGGTGACCGCGGGGTCGGAGTACTCCCACACGTCATAGGCCTTGCGGCGTTCGGGCATCGCTCCGGCGACCGGCGGCGGTCCTTCGGCCGCCTCCTCGACGGTCATCACCGAGGTTCTCGTCGGGGGGCCCCACTCCTCGAGGAATGCCTCACGGTGCAGCCCCCGGATGAGGATTCCCCGCCGGATGTACGACTCGTGTCTCGCCAGCGAATCCGCGCAGGCGCCGGCGGAAGCGACGGCCAGCAGCGCGAGCACGACGGGCCCATGGATCCTGTTGCGAGTCTTCATCCCAATCCCCCTGCTTCCGAATCGATGCACCGCAAGGCATCCGCCTCCCGTCCGAGAGTGACGGTGCGGGAAGGACGCCCCGGATGCCAGCGGCCCCGATCTCGACCCGCGTGTGATGCAGCTGGTGGCCGGGTTCCTGGCGGAGGGCGCCGCAGCGGGCGTTCGCTGAGCAAGTGCGGGACACCTCTGCGATGAGCGGCGCTCGTGCGGCCCTGGGACGGAAGGGCCTGGGCACGGTGCCGCGCCCGCGACCTCGACTACGATCGAGCGGCCATGACGACGGACGCCGTTCGAGACGAGCCCGAGATCGCGCCGGAGGTGGCTCCCGTTCGCCCGGGCGAGGATCTCGACTGGAAGCGCATCGAGACCTATCTGCGGACCGAGCTCCCGGCCGATCTCCATGTCTCGGGCCCCTTCGAGGTGCTCCAGTTTCCGAACGGCGCCGCGAACCTCACCTACCTGATCCGCTTCGGCGAGCGCGAGCTGGTGCTGCGGCGGCCTCCGTTTGGAACGCTCGCGCCCGGGGCTCACGACATGAAGCGCGAGTACAAGGTGTTGTCGCGCCTCTGGCGTCACTTCGACCGCGCACCGCGGGCCTTCCTGTTCTGCGACGATCCAGCGGTCGCGGGGGCCGACTTCTTCGTGATGGAGCGCCGCCGGGGCGAGGTCATCCGGGGGCTGATTCCGGCCAGCATGCGCGGCCATCCCGATGTGGGTCGCCGCATCGGAACGGCGCTGGTCGAAGCCATTGCCGAGTTCCACCTGCTCGACCCCACGGCCTGCGGGCTCGAAGACCTCGGCCACCCCGACGGCTTCGTCGAACGCCAGGTGAAGGGCTGGAAGAAGCGCTGGGACCTGGTGGCCGACCCGCAGCACGACGACGCCATGTGCGCGCTGCACGCACGGCTCGCGGAGTCGCTCCCCGCACCGCAACGCGTGTCGATCGTCCACAACGACCTGAAGCTCGACAACTGCATGTTCGAGCCCCGGGACCCCGACCGCGTGATCGCCTTCTTCGATTGGGACATGACGACCCTGGGCGATCCGCTGATCGACCTCGGGACGCTGCTCAACTACTGGCCCGATCCGTCGGACGGCGAGCACTCGCGCGGCAGCCACGTGGGCATGGAGCGCATGGGGCTGCCGACCCGCGCCGAGGTGACCGAGATCTACGCCGCGCGGACCGGTCTCGACGTCTCCCGCGTGGGCTGGTACGACGCCTTCGCCCAGTGGAAGACGGCGACCGTCGTGCAGCAGCTCCATCACCGCTGGGTGGTGGGCGACAGCCAGGACCCGCGCATGGAGATCATCGCCGCGCGGATCCCCGCGCTCGTCTCGGCGGCGGGGGAGTTGCTCGACGAGCTCGATTGAGGGCGCGCGGGAACGGCGCGCCGCCGGGCTCGAGCCAGAGCGTCCTCCATATGCCGCTGCCCGCCGCCGGGCCCCTCTGGGGGATTGACATAACGTCCCTACCCGGACCTGAGGCGGAAACCCGGCTCATCCGCCCTATGCTCCCCTCGCGTGGATCGGCATCGGCCTCTTCGCCACCACCACCGTCTTCACCCTGGTGACCCTGCCCGTGGAGTTCGACGCCAGCAAGCGAGCGCTCGCCTGCCTGCAGGGCCGCTACGTGACGGACGACGAGTACAAGGGAGCGAAGTCCGTGCTGGACGCGGCGGCGCTCACCTACGTGGCCGCCTTCGCGACCTCGCTGATGACGCTGCTTTACTGGGCGATGCAGCTCGGGCTGCTGGGCGGCGGACGGCGGGACTAGAGCGGGAGTACGGCTGCAGGGTAAGCTTGTCGCATGCCCTTCGACCTCGACGAGACCGACCGCCTCCTCTCCACCACCCGCGCCGTCCGCAAGCGCCTCGACCTCGAGCGCGCCGTGCCGCCCGAAATCATCCACCGCTGCATCGCGCTCTCCCAGCAGGCCCCCACCGGCTCGAACCAGCAGGGCTGGCGCTGGCTGGTGGTGACCGACGCCGCGAAGCGCCAGCAGCTGGCGGACTGGTACCGCAAGGCCAGCGGCGACTACCTCGCCGCCGGCGCCGAGCAGGCGAAGGCCTCGGGCCACGAGCAGACCGCGCGCGTCCTCACCTCGGCCCAGTACCTGGCCGAGCACCTGCAGGACGTGCCCGTCCACGTCATCCCGTGCATCAAGGGCAAGCTCTCGCCCAGCACGCCCACCGCCATGCAGGCCGGCTTCTGGGGCTCGATCTTTCCGGCGGTCTGGAGCTTCCAGCTCGCGCTGCGCGCCCGCGGCCTCGGCAGCGTCATCACGAGCTTCCACCTGGCCTTCGCGGACGAGGCCGCCAAGCTCTTCGGCATCCCGGACGACGTCACCCAGGTGGCGCTGCTGCCCGTGGCGTACACGAAGGGAGACGACTTCAAGCCCGCCGAGCGGCGCCCGCCGGAGCACATCACCTACTGGAACCACTGGAAGCAGGGGCTGTAGCCCGTCCCTGGCTGCGTCCCGTCAGCCACGCGCGCTGTCCCGGTTCACCTCGACCTGCTTGACCGAAGCCCGCACCACCGGGATCTCGTCGTCGGCCAGCGGCTGCATCCACTGCTTGCGGGCCAGCGCCGCCTCGACGTAGGGCGCGAGCTCTTCGGCCTTCTTCCGCTCGCGCTCCTCGGCCTCGGCGGCGAAGGGCTCCATCACCTCGCGGGCGAAGAGCTCGAGCGATTCGCAGATGTGCTCGTGCCGGTTCCGGCCGGCCTGCTGCATGAAGATGATCTGGTCGACGCCCGCCTCCTGGAACTCGTGCAGGTGGGCGCGCATGTCGTCGGGCGTGCCGATGCCGCCGGGCTGGTAGGCGGGGTCCTTCGAGGCCGCGACGATCTCTGCGGTGCGCTCGCCGCGCCCTTCGCGAAACTCCTGCCACAGCTGCGTGCGGCCGGGCACCGTGTCGTGGGCGACGAGCGCGCGCAGCGCGTAGCCGAAGAACTCGAAGCCCTCCTGGCCGCGGCGGATCGCCTCGGCGCGGTCGTGGTGCAGCGAGAAGCTCGAGACCATGGCGATGTTCGCGTTCACGCTGTGGCCCAGCGGCACGCACTCGTCCGAGCGGATGATGTCGTAGTAGACCTGCGCCCAGGCCTTGGCCTCCTCCGGGTCGACGAAGGAGAAGGCCAGGGCGCCGAGGCCGTTGCGCGCCGCCACGCGGATCGTGTCGCGATTCGTGCAGGCCATCCACATGGGCGGGTGGGGCTTCTGCAGCGGCTTCGGGAGCACGTTGCGGCAGGGCATGGAGAAGCCGCGGCCTTCGAAGCCCGGGTAGGGGTCGAGCACCATCATGTTGGCGATCTGCTCGGCCGCCTCGAGCGCCATCGCGCGCTTCTCCTTCGCGGGGATGCCGAAGCCGCCGAGCTCGAGGCGCGTGGCCCCCTCGCCGATGCCGAAGTCGACGCGGCCGTTCGAGAGCAGGTCGAGGGTGGCCAGGCCTTCGGCGGTGCGCGCCGGGTGGTTGTAGTTCGGGATCACCTGGCGGATGCCGTGGCCCAGCCGGATGCGGGAGGTGCGGGCCGCCGCGCAGGCCAGGAACACCTCGGGCGCGGACGAGTGCGAGTACTCGTCGAGGAAGTGGTGCTCGACCTCCCAGGCGTGGTCGAAGCCCAGGCGGTCGGCGAGCACGACCTGGTCGAGGGCCTCGTGGAAGAGGCGGTGCTCGTCACCTTCGTGCCAGGGCTTGGGGAGCTGCAGCTCGTAGAAGACGCCAAATCGCAAAGGGGATCTCCGGGGCAGGGTGGCGCTTGGCCGTGGGCTGAAAAAGAGGCAGAGCGGGTGTCGCTAGGAGGGTATCCTTCCCCGCTCACATTCTCAGCCCGACCCCGGCGGTCCCAGCCGGGCCCCAGGAGAGCCAGCATGCGCGATTTCGAAGGCAGGACCGCGGTCGTCACGGGCGCCGCCAGCGGCATCGGCCGCGCACTCGCCGATCTCTTTGCGAGCGCGGGCATGAACGTGGTGCTGGCCGACGTCGAGGAGAAGGCGCTCGCCAGCGCCGTCGCCGAGCTGGAGGGGCAGGGCCACTCGGTGCGAGGCGTCGGCGTCGACACCCGCAGCCGCGAATCCGTGGGCGAGCTGGCCCGTCGCGCCGTCGATGCGTTCGGCAACGTCCACATCCTCGTCAACAACGCCGGCGTGGCGAGCCTGGGCGAGGGCGGCCGCGGTGTGTGGGAGATCGACGACGAGGACTGGGACTGGGTGCTCGGCGTCAACTTCTTTGGCGTCCTCTACGGCCTGCAGGCCTTCGTGCCCGGCATGCTCGCCCACGGCGAAGAAGGGCACATCGTGAACACCGCCTCCCTGGCGGGCCTGCTCCCCGGCGGCGGACCGTACAGCGTCAGCAAGCACGGCGTGCTGTCGCTGAGCGAAGGCCTCTACCGCAACCTGAAGGACCGCGGCGCCGCCATCGGCGCGTCCGTGCTGTGCCCGGGCTTCGTGAACACCCGCATCTTCGACGCCGAGCGCAACCGCCCGAAGGAGCTCGAGGCGAAGGGCAAGGAAGCCCCGGACGAGACGATGCGGGCGATCGGCGCCGCCATGATCCAGCAGGGCAAGCCGCCCGCGGAGATCGCCGAGATCGTCCTGCAGTCGATCCAGGAGGAGCGCTTCTACATCCTGCCGCACCCCGCCTGGGACCCGCTCGTGCGAGACCGCGTGGAGAAGGTGCTGGCGCGCGGAGCCCCGATGTCAGTGGACATCGAGGACATGATGCGGAGGCGGGCGGCGGGGGAGGTCTTCTAGTCGCAGTCCGGCCGTTCGGGGGCCGCCGGTCGACCGGATCAGGCCTTCGATCAGGTTTCGAGGTTGCCCGCGGTCCGTCCCTGCGCGGCCTGGGCGAAGAGCTCGTCGCCCGTGATGCACTTCGTCTCGTCGGCGAACGTGTAGAACCCGGGTTTCTTGTCGATGAAGATCTGGTGGTCGAAGCGAAGCTCCGCATCGAGCGGGAAGAGGCCGGCGGGCAGGACGAGGCGTCCCGAGCCGCGAACCCGGATGAAGAGGTGGCTGCCACAGCGGGCGCAGAAGCCCCGCTCCGCGCGCTCGCTGCTCGCGTAGCAGGCGACGTGCTCCTCCCCCTCGATCTGCAGCTGGCTGCCGCCATCGAGTGCGAAGAGCGGGCCGCCGCCCCAGCCCCGGCACAGGTCGCAGTGGCACGCGCCCACCTTCTCGTCCACGTTCGCGTGCAGGGTGACCGCGCCACACAGGCAACGGCCCGTCACGTCCACTCGGCTCATGCGTGCTCCTCGTCGTCGTCGGGGTGCCCGCCTCCCTTCTTCCGGAGCGGGCGGCTCTCCATCCGGTAGCGACTGTTCACGAACAGCAGTCGCCCCGGGCGAATGACTTCGAGACGATGCCAGAGGCCACGAGGCACCCGGCAGGCCTCGCCCTCTGCGAGCTCGACCCGGCGCGGGTGGTCGGGCGTCTCGATGACGAGCGCGATCGCGCCTTCGAGCACCAGCAGCAGCTCGTCCGCGGCGGGATGCCGCTCGAGCGAGTCGGCGTGGAGGTCGTCGGACGAACCGAAGGCGACGATGCCGACGAAGCGATCCGCGGGTCCGCTCGAGCAGCTGGCGCCCCAGAACTCCGGGGTGAGGGCGACGAGCTCGGCCGTGCCCTCCTGCCCGAGCCGGACGAAGGTAGAGCCGAGGTCGAAGGGCCGATCCATGCCGCGAGAGTCGAAAGGCCGATCCATGCCGCGAGAGTCGAAGGGCCGATCCATGCCCCGAGAATAGTTCGACGGGTACCGCGCTTGCTTGGACGGAATTTACCGGCCTGCCTCTTCCTGCCTTCCCGGGGGAGCCGCTTCGTCCGCTCGCAGGGCGGTCGGCGTGCTCCCCGTGAAGCCGCGCACCTCGCGGGTCAGGTGCGACTGGTCGCAGAAGCCAGCGTCCAGCGCGATCTCGGCCCAGCTCCGCTCGGGATGGGAGCGTGCCGCGGTGAGCGCGCGTTCGTGGCGCACCAGCCGGGCGAAGAGCTTGGGTGGTACCCCGACGTGGTCGTGGAACAGCGCGATCAGGTGCTTCTGGCTGATGCCGAGCCACGGGGCGAGACCGCCGACGTCGAGCCGGCCGCCGCAGGCCTCGATGCGCGCCACGGCACCGGCGACGCGCTGGCTCTGCGGTCCGTCTGCCGCGAGCGCGTCGCTCAGGAAGCGCTCGAGCCGATCGAGCCGCGTCTGCCCGTCCGGTGCCTCGCCCAGCTGCGCGCAGAGACGGCGGAACGAACGCGGGAGCAGATCGGTCAGGGGCACCACCCGTCCCCGCAGCTGCGAGAGCGGAACCCCGAAGAGCCGTCGCGCGGCGAGGGGGGAGAGGTCCACCTGGATGCCACGGTGCGTGCCGCAGTGACGGGTCGCGGCGGGAGCGTCGGAGAGCCCGGCCACGAAGCCACCGGGTGCACGCACCCAGTCGCCGTGCCCGGTGGCCGCCCGGACGGCCAGCGGCTCCCCGAGATCGATCAGCATCGCCACGCGGGGCATCGCGGAGTGCGTTCGCACGTGGGGGCGGCGGGCGTCCTCGTCGTAGCACTCGAGTGCCGGGATGTGCGGACGCAGGCGACGCCCCGGCATGCGGACCGTCATCCGGATGGAGCTGTCCGCGAGATCGACCTGGAGCGACCGGTCGGTCTCGCTCACGACGACACCGGAGAGCGTCTCATCTGCATCGATCCCCTCGACATCCCCTCGAGGTTCCATCCGCGGGGCAGGCCGAGCTGCGGCCTGGGAGGGGAGGGTACCCGGGCCGCGGATCCGGGGCACACGATCCCGCGCGAAGAGCCTTCAGCGTTTTCGAAGGAGCCTTTCAGCGGTGGAAGGAGCCTTCAGCGGTCGAGAAGAGCCTTCAGCGGTCGAAGAGCCCTCAGCGGTCGACGCGAAGAGCCTTCCGCGGTCGAAGGAGCCTTCAGCCGTCGAAGTGGCGCAGGACGGGGCGTTCGAAGACGAGGAGGTCCTGGTATGGGAGCAGCTCTCTATCGTCGACCTTCAGGCGATAGCCCGCGGCCTCCAACTCCTCGATGATCGTATCCGCCTCGATCTTCGCCGCGGGCGGCGGGCCGACGGGCAAGTCGCCGGGCTTGAAGTCCACGATCGCCACGCGTCCGCCCTCGTTCAGGTGGTTCGCGAGCCGGCGGAAGTAGGCGGTGCGATCGCTCAGGTGGTGGTACGTGTCCACGACGAGCACGAGATCGACGGCCTCGGGCAGCTGCGGGTCGTCGGCCTGGCCGAGCTGGCTCGACAGGTTCGAGGCCAGGCCTTCGCGCACCGCCCGTTCCTTCAGGTAGCGGACCATGTCGGGCTCGGTGTCGATCCCGTAGACCCGGCCATCCGGCAGCGCCCGGGCGAGCCGCACCGAGAAGTAGCCGGTGCCGGACCCGATGTCCGCCACGCTCATGTCGGGCTCGAGCGAGAGCCGCTCGATCACCGCATCCGGCTTCTGCCAGGCGTCCCGGGCCGGGTCGTCGAAGCGGGCCGCCCACTTCTCGGCGCCGGAGAAGTCGTGGTGCATGTGGTCGCTGTGATGGGACGACGGCGTGTGAGCCGCGCCGTCATCGCCGCAGGCGGCGAGGGCGAGCGTCAGTGCGGCCAGGGCAGCCCACGCGCCTGAGGCCCTCAGCCTCGAAAAGCGGTCCGTTCTCGTCACGAACCCAGGCTACGCGACTCGCTGGCCTTTCGCCTCTCTGCGTTCCGGCCGCCCGTAGCCTCGCGCACGCGTTCGGCGCGCGCCGAGCCAGCCCGTGAGGCCGACGAGCCCTCCGGCCAGGAGGGTTCCCGGCAACGAGAGAGCAGGGGTCGTGCCCGGTCCAGGCGTCAGGAAGATCTCGAAATCTCCGAGCGTGGGCTCCGACCACACGACCCGCGGGCCTGAGATGTCCGGCGCGCCCTTGGCGGGGATGTTCGTATTCGTGATCTGGGTGACCACGGAGCCACCCCAGACATAGATCTCCAGCGGGCCGCGACACACGATCGTGTTGCCGTCGATCGCTGGGTCCAGGTCGTCGAAGCTGTTGTCGGTAATCCGGGTCGTGCCCACACCGTTCCAGAAGTAGATCTCGAAGTCCCCGGCCGTGCAGGCGGAGCCGCCGCCCTTGGTGCATCCGGTCCACACGACGCCCGCGTCGGAGACCTTCGGGGATTGGTACAAGCCCGCCTCGGTCGTGACGGCCGAAATCTGGCTGCCGTCCCAGCGCTGGACGCTTTCGGCTCCAAGTCCGTCCGTGCTCAGCCACACGACGGTCGAGCCGAAGATGGCTGGCCCGCGATCCTGTGTCGCGTTGTCGGTCACTTGCGTCGTCGTCGCGCCGTCCCAGAAATAGATCTCGTGGTCACTTCCGTCGTAGGCATACCACGCCACGTTCGAGCCGGAGATCACCGGTTCGAAGTCCTCGATGGTGTTGTCCGTGACTTGCGTGATGGTGACGCCGTCCCACAGCATGATCTCGCGATCGCTGCCATCCCACTGCGCCCAGACGACCTTCGATCCGTCGATGTCGGGGTCTTCATCGAGAACGTCGTTGTCGGTCAGCTGCGTGATCTCGGCTCCGTTCCAGAGGTAGATCTCCAAGTCGTCGCTGACGACTTGCTGCTCCCATGCGACGTTCCAGCCAGAGATCGCGGGGGCAATGTCCTGTGCGTTGTTCCTGGTGATCTGCAGGACGTTCCGGAAGGCCGTCGCGACGGGCGGGGTCGGATAGCACTCGTTGCTGCACTCCGTCTCGAGGCAGGCGAGCACGGCGTCTGTGAGGGCTCCCGGGTAGGAGGCCGCGCAGGCATCGATGCAGTCTGCGTCGCCGTCGTCGCAGGTACCCGTCCAGCACTGGGCGAAGCTCGTGCAGGTCGGGTCCGGCAAGCAGGCTGCCAGCTCCGAGGTGCATGCCGCCGACGCGCAGGAGGCACACTGCGCCATTGCCTCGGGCGCGTGAGCGGAGAGGTAGAACAAGAGAAGGACCGCGAGGACCCACGAGAGCGCGAACGAGCGCTGCCATTACATCGAAACCCGCCTCCTGACAGCTCGCCTGCTTCCAGGTGCTGCAGGGGGCGTGCCAGGGCCAGGGTGTGCCGCGGGGCGCGAGAGAGCTGCTAGGCGAATCGATCTCCGCAGTTCATGAGGCGGGTTGCCACCGGTTGCGTCTGGATGCCTCGCTCCTCGGTCCCCTGTCGACTCGGGGGGAGCTACCGCTCGGTCCTCACTCGATTTCCGGCGAGCGACAGATCGCCGGCGCGTTCACCGGGTTGCAGCGCGCCGCGACGCCGCAATTGTCACGGTCCTCGGATCGGGCTTCGCGGTGGACGGCGTGCCCGCCGGCGAGGGGCCGATCGCTGCGACGAGCGGGGCGCTCACCGGGACGCTCGAGTCGGGCGACGCACTCGACGTCGACTTCGAGCGCGACCCGGGTGCCACGATCGCGCTCCCCGAGCCCGGCGGCGCGTTGCTCGCCGTGGCGGCGCTGATCACGCTGGCTGCGCTACCGCGACGCTCCGAGTACGCCAGCCAGTAGCCTCCGGCTCCGCGGTTGGAAACATCGGAATCCGACCTCCCTGCACGTGGGCCTGCTCGGGCCCACAGCATGCACATGGGCGCGAGCCTACCTCGGACTCCCCGTGCCTGCGCGATCTCGGATCACATCGTGGGGCTCGACCGGCGCGTCTCCTGGTTGCTACGGCCAGGGGTCCCTGGATCCCGGCGGCCCCGGTAATCGCGGCCCAGATTGGAAGCGCCCCGGAGCACGCTGGCTCGGAGGTGGCTATCGGACTTCGATCCTTCCAAGAAGGCGATTCGGAGTTATGCTCCGACACATGGCAGTGACGCAGCAGTCAGTCCCCGCCGCCGGGCCCCTCTGGGGGATTGACATAACGTCCCTACCCGGACCTGAGGCGGAAACCCGGCTCATCCGCCCTATGCTCGACGCAGCCCACGGTCACGAAGCTGGCGGAGGATCGTGCCGATCAGTACCAGCGAGATCCCGATGCTTTGGCGGCTGAGCTCGAGAAGCGACTGCGCGCCGACCTGCGGGAGATGGGAGATTTCCGGAGGGTCCATGCGCTGCCGCACTCAGGGCAGGACGTACCGGACGACATGGACGCGCGCCTCGTCGTCCTCGGCCCGGAGCATCCCTACTCGAAGCAGCCGGGCTGCGCCGCGGAGGCGGCTGCAAAGGCGATCCTCGCATCCCGCGGTAGCGCGCCTCGGATCTTCCAGAACTCGCTCGTGTTCCTCGCGGTGGATCAGACGCGTCTACAGGATCTCGATGAGGCCATCCGCCGATTCCTGGCCTGGGAGTCGATTCTCCTGGAGAAGAACGAGCTCGACCTCTCGCCGCACCAGGTGAAGCAGGCCGAGACCCAGAAGGGCTCCGCGGACGGCGCCGTCAAAGGCCGCGTGCCCGAGACCTATCAATGGTTGCTGGTTCCTGTGCAGGAGTCGCCGAAGAAGAGCCTCGAGTGGCAGGCCTCCCGTCTTTCCGGGCAGGAGCCGCTGGCGGTGCGAACCTCCAGGAAGCTCAAGAACGACGGGCGTCTGCTGACGGTGCTCGCCGGCACCGTGCTGCGGATGGAGCTCGACAAGGTCCCTCTGTGGCGCGGCGACGGAGACCACGTCCCCGTCTCGCAGCTCACGGAGGACTTCGCGCGTTACCTCTACCTGCCGCGGCTGACGGGCCCGTCCGTTCCTTCGCGCGCGGTGAGCGACGGCGTGAGTCTGCTGACCTGGGAGCAGGACGCTTTCGCGTGCGCAGACAGCTACGACGAGTCGGAGGCCCGCTACCGGGGTCTACGCTCCGGTCAGAACATCGCCCTCGAAGGTGAGGGAGCCTCCGGCCTGCTGGTCCATCCTGCCGCAGCGCGACTGCAGCTGGATGAGGAGATGCCTGGCGCCAAGCCAGCGGGGGCAGCCGGCCCAGAGCCCGTCGCGACAGGCGTCGGCCCGGACGTGCCGACGGGACCCGGCGAAGCTTCCGAGCCACCCAGGGCAAGGCGCTTCCACGGGAGCGTCGAGCTCGATGCCGCCCGGGTCGGCCGGTGTCCAGGAGCGGATCCGATTGCGCTGGTCGTACTCGTAAGAGGCCGAGAACAGCACCATCACCCACTATCTGTGTCGGCGTCATGGCTGGCCCCCACAACGTGGGGGAGGGTGGCAGAAAGCTCCAATATTTCCAATAGGTTGGACATGAATCTGCAGACTCGTCGCCTGTCGACCCGTGTGGGCGCCCTCGACTTCCTCCTGACCCAGATCGTCGTGGCGCTCCAGCTCACCGACACCCACGTCGCCCGCATGGAGTCGGCGTACCGGGCTCTCGCGGCCTGGCTCGAGCACCCCGACTGCCCCCTCGCGGCCTACGGGCCGATTCTCGTCTACCCGCAGGGGTCGGCCGCGATCGGCACCACCGTGCGTCCGCTGCTTTGGGCGGAATTCGATCTCGACTTCGTGATCGAGGTTGCCTTCTTCGCCGGCACGCCCATGGAGCTCTACGACCTCGTGGTCGAGCGGCTCCAGCAGCACCGCACGTACGCGAAGATGCTCGAGCGCAAGCGCCGCTGCGTCCGAATCCTCTATGAAGACGGCTTCCACGCCGATGTTCTGGGGAGCAGGACGGCCGTCCGCGTCGTGATTCCTGGAAGTATCGAGATCCCCGACCGCGACACGCCGACCCTGTGGCGGGACTCGAACCCGCGTGGCTTCGCGCAGTGGTTCGTTGCTCGCTCCCGCGAGGCGACCGAGTCGCGCTTTCTCGCGAAGGCCCCACCTCTTCCTTCGGACTGGGCCGCCGAAGCGAAGACCGTCCTCCAGAGGATCGTGCAGCTCGCGAAGCGCGGCCGGGACGTGGCCTTCGGCGATCGGGACGCCGCATCACCCACAGAAACGTGAGGAGAGGCAAAAAATGGGCCTGACTCGGCCCCGTGCTCTGATGAACACGATGTTGGCGAATGGAGCCGGTCACTCCATATGGTCTAGTGTCCTGAGGCAGGGGTTCTGCGTCGGATCCTCTCGGTGGCGGCTCGTCTGGTTCGCACCGAGGCCGGCCGTGCGGCCGGCCGACGAGGTGCGCGAGCGAGGCATGGTCGAGCTAGGGTGACGGGAGCGGAACGCAGGCGGCGGGTCGCGCGGGCGGCCGAATGCCGGCGAACCTCCGCCTCAGGATGCCAGGGAGGAGCGGACGAGCCGTGGGTGTCGATTCCATTGCGACGGCGGAGGTCATGGCGGCGGAGCTGCGCGCCGCTGCCGACGAGATCGAAGCGGCGCGGCGGCTGCCCGCAGAATGGTCGCGGCGGTTCGCCGAGGCCGGCTTCTACCGCATGTGCGTGCCGGCCGCCTACGGTGGGCTCGAGCTCGCGCCCGCGGAATCCATGGGAACCGTGGAGGCCCTGGCTCGTGCGGACGGCTCGGCGGCCTGGGTGGTCTTCATCGGCGCGACCTCGGGCAGCGTGCTCGCCTACCTGCCGCCCGAGTCGGCCCGGGAGATCTTCCACCGGCCCGACGTGATGCTGGCGGGCGTCTTCGCGCCCCGGGGCCGGGCCGAGGCCGTGGATGGGGGCTTTCGGGTGAAGGGCCGCTGGCAGTGGGGCTCGGGCACCCAGAACGCCGACTGGGTGATGGGCGGCTGCCAGGTGGTGCGCGACGGCGTCGCCGAGACCATGCCGAACGGAGCCCCGCGGTCGCGCATGATGCTCGCTCCCGCCCGGGAGATCGAGTTCTTCGACACGTGGCAGGTCTCCGGGCTGTGCGGGACGGGCAGCACGGACTTCGCGATGAACGACCTCTTCGTTCCCGAGAGCCGGGCCGTGGGGCTCGCGGGTGGGCGTCCGCTGGCGGCGCCGCTCTACGCGTTCCCCCAGTTCGGCTTGCTCGCCATGGGCATCGCCGCGGTGACCCTGGGGCTCGCACGCGCCGCCATCGACGAGCTGATCGCGCTGGCCGACGCCAAGACCCCGTCCGGCAGCAGCCGCACCCTCGCGCAGCGTCCGGCCACCTGGTCGGACGTGGCGAACGCCGAGGCGATGCTGCGTTCGAGCCGCGGCTGGTTCTACGAGACGATCCAGTGCGCCTACGAGCACGCGGTGGGCGAGGGACGCATCCCGGTGGAGCAGCGCCGCGACCTGCGCCTCGCCACGACCCATGCCGTTCGCGAGTGCGCGCGGGTAGTCGACCTGATGTATCACCTGGCCGGGGGGACCTCCGTGTACCGGCGCTCGCCCCTGCAGCGGATCTTCCGCGACGTTCACGTGGCCACGCAGCACATGATGGTGTCGCCCGCGACCTTCGAGCTGACCGGACGCCTCTTTCTCGGCGTCGAGACCGACACCTCGATGCTCTGACGAGGCGCGCGGTGCCGTACACCCCTCCCGGTTCCAGAGGAGCGAGGAGCCCCATGTCGACGAAGTCCGGAGAGATCGGCCTCTACGAGGCGATGAGCACCCTGCGCGCCGTGCGCCGACTGCGGAAGGATCCGATTCCCGACGACGTGCTCGAACGGGTGTTGCGCGCCGCCACCTGGGCGCCGAGCGGCGGCAACGTGCAGCCCTGGCGGGTCGTCGTCGTGCAGGACGCCGACAAGCGCCGCCGTCTGCAGGAGCTCTACGTCGGTCCCTGGCGCCGCTATGCGGAGGGCCACCGCGGGCAGGTGGCACACCTGGAGGGCGAGGCCCGCGCGAAGCAGGAGCGCATGATGGCGGCGGCGGACCACCTGGCCGAGCACCTCCACGAGGCGCCGACGATCCTGGTCTTCTGCTTCCAGCCGAAGATCATGGCCATCACCGACGCCGGCCTCGAGCGCCCGTCGGTGGTGGGCGGCGGATCGGTCTATCCGGCCGTCCAGAACACCCTGCTGGCGTGTCGGGCGGAAGGGCTCGGCTGCACCTTGACGACCCTGCTCTGCTTCGCGGAGCCCGACGTGAAGGAGCTGCTCGCGATCCCGGCCGAGTGGTACACCTGCGCGTTCGTGCCCATCGGCTATCCGGCCCGCGGAGGGCACGGGCCCATCTCCCGGCGTCCGGTGGCGAAGATGGCGTTCCGGGACGCCTGGGGCGAGCCGTTCTCCGGTCGCTGAGCGGGCGGGTCGACGCGTGATCGACAATCCGTTCCGACGGGTGCTTCCGCGCTTCGCCGGTCCCCTCCTGCGCCTCTACGCCGCGTGCGGGCTGTCGCCCAACGCGGTCAGCGTGCTGGCCCTGGCGATCTCGTTGGCGGCGGCGTGGAGCGTGCTCGAGGAGTGGCGCCTGGCGGCGGTGGGCCTGTGGTGGCTCGGAAGGCTGGCCGACGGCACCGACGGAATCTACGCCCGTCACACCGGGCGGGCGACGGACTTCGGCGCCTACTTCGACATCGTGCTGGACATGGCGGCCTACAGCGCCATGGTGCTCGCGCTCGATCGCGTCCACCCGGAGCTGCACGACCGCTGGATGTGGATCATCTTCCTGTACGTCCTGTGCATCGCGAGCGCCCTGGCCCTCGGGATGCAGGAGGCGGGCCGGCAGCTACCGCCGCGGGACGAGCGCGGGCTGCGGCTCGGTGCGGGCCTCGCCGAGGGAGGGGAGACGGGCATCGCGTACACGCTGTTCCTGCTCTTCCCCGAGCAGCTCGCCTGGCTCACGGCACTCTGGATCGCGGTGCTCGCCACCACCGTCGTCTCGCGCACGATCCTGGCCCGTCGTGTATTGGCCGACTGAGCGGGAGGGGGTGTGACCGGGAAGCCCTTCTCTCCTGCGTGCGAAAGCAACAAGCGCGCCATCCTCGGCGTGCTCCGCCGTCATCTGGCCCACGTGCCGTGGGTCCTCGAGATCGGCAGCGGCACGGGTCAGCACGCCGTGTTCTTCGCCGAGGCGCTCCCGGGGCTCGTCTGGCAGACCTCCGATCTGCCGCAGAACCATGCGGGGATCCGGGCGTGGATCGAGGACACGCGGCTGCCGAACGTCCGGCCTCCCCTGGTCCTCGACGCCGCGGCGCCCGAGTGGCCGGTCGAGTCCGCGCCGGCGGTGTTCTCGGCGAACACGGTCCACATCATGTCCTGGCCCGTCGTCCAGGCCTTCGTGCGCGGGGTGGGTCGGGTGCTCGAGCCGGGCGGCGTGTTCCTGCTCTACGGTCCCTTCAACTACGGCGGCGCGTACACGAGCGCGAGCAACGCCCGCTTCGACGAGTGGCTCGGGCAGCGCGATCCCGCGAGTGCCATCCGCGACTTCGAAGCGCTGGAGCGCGAGGCGGACGCCGCCGGGCTCGGGCTGCGGGAAGACGCCGAGATGCCGGCCAACAACCGGCTGCTCGTGTTCGCCCGGCTTTCCGGCTCGTAGATCGCACTCGTCGTCCCGCCGGGTGGCTCCCGGAAGGGCCTTCAGGCCGCCTCGGTTCCCGTGGTGCGGGCCAGGCGATGCCCACCGGCGCGCTTCGCGCGGTACATGGCGGCGTCCGCGATTCGGGTGAGCCCCTCCGCATCCGGGGCGTCCTCGGGGTAGACGGCCACGCCGATGCTGGCTCGGATGGTGACGTCCGCGGGCAGTGACTCCGTGGCGCGTTCGAGACGCTCCAGCAGACGCCGCGCATAGGTGCCGGCGTCCTTCTCGGTGCCCGTGTCCTCGAGCAGCACCAGGAACTCGTCTCCGCCGATGCGGCCCGCCACGTCCGTATCGCGCGTGCGCTCCTCGATCGTCCGGCCCACCCAGCGCAGCACGTCGTCTCCCACGCCGTGCCCGTGCCGGTCGTTGACCCGCTTGAAGCCGTCGAGGTCGATGAAGAGCAGGGCCAGGTGGCGGTCGTAGCGGCGGCAGCGGGCGAGCGCGAGCTGGAGCCGCTCCTCGAACTCCCGGCGGTTCACCAGGCCGGTCAGGGGGTCGTGGCGGGCGAGGAACTCGAGCCGTGCGCTCTGACGATCCTCGAAGCGTCTGCCCAGGGAGGCGATCGCGAAGGTGGCGGCGAGGACCAGGGCCCGGGACGAGAAGATCAGCGCATGGGAGCTGCGCGCCGCACCCGCTTCCGGGGGCGGCAGGGTCGCCGTGAAGACGACGATCGCCAGGGAGACGATGGAGAGAACCGTCCAGAGGGCCGCCGCGCGAACCCCGAGCATGTACATCGCGGCCAGGATCAGCAGCGTCGGGTAGGTGACGCTGATGGGCGTCGCACCCCCCACCGCCAGGGAGGCCGTGGTGATGGCGGCCAGCAACAGGCCCAGCCCGGTGTGGGACGCGAGCTCGACGTGGCGCCCGTCGCTCCGGGCCATCCACCGGAGGCAGATCGCGAACGAGGTCATTCCCGCCACCGAGATCCAGGCCGCGGAGGTCACGCCGGCCCAGAGCGAGAGGAGGAAGCCGCCCAAGAAGAGGATCGAGAAGGCGACGAGCCCGAAGCCGCGCGCCCGCCGCATCATGCGCGCGACCTCGGGTACAGCCCGCTCGGTGCCACGGTCGACGAAGCGCTTGGCTGCGGCCCGGAGCCTTTCGATGGGGCTCGTCATTCCGTCCCTGATCGGTAGTTCGAGGTGAACACGTAAGTCGTCGGGGGGCATGGCGGGCAGCCCGGGGGCGAGCGGCTTCAGGCGCCCGCCGGGTCGGCTCGGCGCGCGTTCGCGAGCGGAAAGCCCCGCCACCCCGTGGGCTCGGCCGCGTCCGTGGACGTCGAGGCGGTCCCGGCTTCGGCTTCCCCCGCCGCCGCAAGGACCCTGCCGGTGGCTCGGGGCTCCTCGTCGCTGCGCATGCTGACCGGGGCGGAGATCTTGAAGTCGATCCGGGCGGGATTGACGCCGCGAAGCATCAGGAACTCGCGGACGGCGCCGGTCACGACGGTGAGGACCACGTCGTTCACCGAGCACGCGAGTCCCCGGCGCACCGCCTTGACCCGGTCGAGGGACATGTTCAGCCAGTTGAAGCCGCGGCTGTTGTCCTGGGCCGAGAGCCGGTCGTAGTTGTAGCGGGCCATGGGCCCTCCAGGCGGCGTCGGATGGCGGAGCGGGCCGCGTTCCGGAGCGAAAGGGTAGGGCAGCCGCCCGGAGGGCGGACGCCGGGGCGACCGGCAGACCCCCGGCAGGTCCCGGGCCGAGCGGGCCGCCGCCGAGCGGGTTTTCCCCGCACGGCGTGCGGGACCGCTCCGCCCGGCCCCTCAACGTCCCTGTAGGGGCTCCCGATACGCCGAGCGTGGAAACCCGTGCCTTGCTCATCCAGTGCGCCATCGCGGTCCCCATCATCCTGGGGCTCACGATCTACGTGCTCATGCGCTGGAACCGCTCGCCGCTCCACCGCATGATGGTGCTGCTGCTGGCGAGCATCGCACCGTGGCCGGGCGGGCAGCTGTTGAAGATGGCGGCCACCGACCCGTTCTGGCGGCTGCTGGGGCTCCACGCCGAGCAGCTCTCGTGTTGCTGGATGGGTGCCTTGTTCCTGCTGACGATGGGGCAGTTCGCACGGCTGAAGCCCTTCGCGTGGGGACGACCCGTCTCGACGGTGCTGGCGAGTCTGCCGGTGATGCTGTCCGCGATGTACCTGACGGACCCCTGGCACCACGCGTTCTACCGCGACCTGCAGGCGGCGCTGGACGGCGCCCATCCAGACACCTGGGGCGGTCCCGTCTACTGGGCGATCCAGATCTGGGCAGCGGTGCTCTCCTCGTCGGCGATCGCGTGTCTCGGCATCGCCGTGTGGCGCGGCCGCACCCGCGGAGAGAGGCGCCGCCCGCTGATCGTCTTGGGGGCGGTGGTGGCGCCCTGCGCCGCGCACCTGATCTACGTCCTGGGCCTGCAGCCCTTTCCGTTCTCCCTCGCGCCCCTCGCACTGGGAGGCACCGCGGCCCTCTTCGTGTACGGCGTGGAGGCGTACGGGGTGCTGGAGGCCCAGCCCATCGTGCGCGCCGACGTCCTCGAGCACCTCCACGACGCGCTGGTGCTCGCGGACGCCGAAGGCAACGTGCTCGACGCCAACGCGGCCGCCGAGCGCGTGCTGGGAAGCGAACGACGCGCTCTGCGCGGCCAGCGTCTGGAAGACGTGCTGGCGCTCGTCGCAACGCCCGAGGCCGCGCATGCGATCGGCGAGGCGATCGCCCTCCTCGAGCCGGGCGGACGCCACCTCGACTCCGAGTTCCAGGCGCGAGACGGGCGAATCTTCGAGCTGACGTCGGCGTCGGTCCGGGCCGACGGCTCCCAGCCCGCCGGCGTCTTCCTCTCCCTGCGCGATCGCAGCGAGCAGCGGCGCACCGAGCGCCTGCTCCGCGAGCGCCAGAAGCTCGAGAGCGTTGGCATCCTGGCGGCCGGGGTGGCCCACGAGGTGAACAATCCCCTGGCCTTCGTGCGTGCGAACCTGGCGCACCTGCAGTCTCTCTCGCCCGACCTCGAGAAGCTGATCGCGCGGCACGCGGACGGCGCTTCGAACGATCTGCTCGAGATGCCCGAGATCCTGGGGGAGAGCCTCGAGGGCATCGAACGCATCAGCCGCATCGTGGAGAGCATGCTCCGTCTCTCGCGCTCGCCCGACGAGGGGAGCGGACCCGTGGACCTGAACCAGCTGGTCCTCGAGTCGATCCGGCTGGCGGACCTGCATCGCGACCACGACGTTCTGGTGGAGAGCCGGCTGGAGCAAGACCTCCCCGGGGTGCGGGGCTCGGCGGACCGCCTGGTGCAGGTGCTGCTGAACCTGCTCCTGAACGGCAAGCAGGCCCTCTGCGGCGTTCCCGAGGCGCGGCTCGTCGCGGAGACCGGGGTCGACGGGCCGCTTCGCCGTCGTCCGCGTCCGCGACAACGGTCCCGGCATCGCCGAGGAGAACCGCTCCCGGGTCTTCGATCCGTTCTTCACGACCCGCGCTCCCGACGAGGGGACCGGGCTGGGCCTGAGCATCGCCTTCGACATCGTGCGCGAGCACGACGGCGTGATCGAGGTGGACTCGACGCCCGGGCAGGGCACCTGCTTCACGGTGCGGCTGCCCCTCGAGACGGGTGGCGCGCGCGGATCCTTCTTCCCGGGCCTGAACGGAGCGCGTGCGGCGCCCCGCTCCCGCGATGGTTATCCTGCGCGCTCCCGCGAGCCTGCTGCAGGAGAGCCGCTTGCCCCTCGATCCGCGGACACCCGTCCTGGTGGGCGCCGGACAGATCGTCCAGCGCGCCGACGACCCGACCACCGCCGACGAGCCCCTGCGGCTGATGCAGCGAGCCGCCGAGGCCGCCGCAGACGACGCCGGCTCCCGAGAGCTGCTTGGCGCGCTCGACTCGATCTGGGTGCCCCAGGGCCTGTGGCGCTACGCGAACCCCGGTGCCCTGCTGGCCGAGCGCCTGGGGGCGCCCGCCGCCCGCAGCGGCCTGGGACCCATCAGCGGAAGCACGGTGCAGTGGATGCTGTCGCGGGCGGCGCTGGAGGTGATGGGCGGACGGAGACGGGCCGTGCTGGTGGTGGGAGGCGAGGCCGAGCACAGCGCCCGACGCGCGAAGCGAGCCGGTCTCGCGCTCGCCTGGACCGAGCAGACCGCCGGCGAGCCCGACGAGCGCTTCGGTACGCACGACCCGGGCTTCGGCTGGTGGGAGCTGCGCTACCGCGCGCGCCCGATCCAGGCCTTCTCCCTCTACGAGAACGCGCTGCGCTTCCGGAGCGGCGAGGCGCCGGCCGCCCACCGCAAGCGCATCGCCCGGCTGCAGGCGGGGTTCGCGCGGGTCGCCGCCCGCAATCCGTACGCGTGGATCCGCGACGCACCCTCGGCGGAGGCCATCGAAGGTGTCACCGCCGACAACCGCATGCTCGGCTACCCGTACACGAAGCGGATGGTCGCGAACATGGTGGTCGACCAGGCCGCGGCGGTGCTCCTGTGCTCGCTCGAGACGGCCCGGCGCCTGGGCGTCCCGGAAGAGCGCTGGGTGTTCCCGCAGGCGGCCACGGACGCGATGCGCACCGCCGCGGTGCCGGAACGCCCGAGCTTCGACGAGGAGGCGGCCATGCGCCTGGCGGGCCGGCGCGTCCTCGAGCTCGCCGAAGCCGCACCCGGCGACTTTGCGCACGTGGACCTCTATTCGTGCTTCCCGTCGGCGGTGCAGATCGCCGCGGCGGAGATCGGCTTCGATCTCGAGCGCGAGCTCACGGTGACCGGCGGGCTGACGTTTGCGGGCGGACCCTTCAACAGCTACGTGCTGCACGCCATCGCGACCCTGATGGGTCGGCTGCGGAGCGCGCCGGGCACCCGGGGCTTCGTCTCGTCCGTGGGAGGCTACATGGCCAAGCACGCCTTCGGCGTCTACGGCAGCGAGCCGCGCGACGCCGGCTTCTTGCACGCGTGTCTCGATGAGGAGGCGGCGCTTCTGCCCACGCGTCCCTGCCGGCGCGAGTACGAAGGTCGCGCCCGCGTCGAGACGTTCGCGGTGATGCCGTCCCGGGGCGAAGTGGGGCCGTCGCTGCTGTGCGCGTGCCGAACGCCCGACGACGCCCGGGCCTGGGCGACCTGCACGGATCCCGATCTCGTGAGCTCGGTCGCGCACGAGGAGCTCTGCGGTCGCGAGGGGCGGGTCCGCGCGGGCGAGCTGCACCTCGACTGAAGGTTCGCGCGGCCTTCGGGCGCCCCGAGGCTTCAGGTCCGGCGGCGGGCGCCCACCAGGATGTGCCGGCGTCCGCCGCCGCCCCGGATCCGCCGCCGCTCGACCTCGAAGCCCGCCCGCTCGAGCCGGCGCTCGAAGTCGTCGTCCGGATGCTCGGTCCAACGCGCCAGGATGCCGCCGCGGGCGAGGGCCGCGTGGGTCCGGGCCAGAGCGGCGTCGCCGAAGAACGGGTCGCTCGCTCCGCGTCCCGGGCCCGGGCGCGCGCCCTCGTAGAGATCGAGCGCGATGGCGTCGAAGCGGTGCTGCGGATCGGCGGCGGCCGCCGCGATGGCGTCCCGGACGTCGCCGATGCGGACCTGGACCCTCGGGTCCTCGAGGGCGCCACCACACCGCTCCCGCAGCGGGCCCGCGCACCAGTCGCGCACGTGCGCGTGGAGCTCGCAGACGACCACGACGGCCTTCGGGGGCAGGTCGTCCAGGGCTGCTCGCAGGGTGATCCCCATGCCGAGGCCCGCCACCAGCACGCGTGGGGCGGCGTGTCCCGACACGGTCTGCGCGGCCCAGGCGCCGAGGGCCTCCTCGGATCGGCTCTCCCGGCTGTTCATCAGGATGCGGCCGTCGAGGCAGATCAGGAAGTCGTCGTCGCCGCGCCGCCTCAGCTCGAAGACGCCGTCCCGGGTGTCTCGCGTATCGATCGTCTGCCAGGGTCGGGTCATGCAGGCTCGCCTCGAACCGGCGCCGGGCTCGACCCATCGACTGCTACGTTGGGGGACGGGAGCTCCGGGTGTGAGCGGTCCGGCATGATGGGCGAAGCCGCGCGACCGCGCTCGCCCGAAGCGGTGGCGACCCCGTCGACGGCCTCGGGGATGGGACGGGCCGCGCCGCCCCTCGAGTCCCTCGAGTCCCTCGAGTCACGGAGGAGAGCATGGACGATTCCACCACCGGAACCCGGATCCTGCTGGACGGGCTTCGCTTCCCCGAAGGCCCGCGCTGGCACGAAGGACGCCTGTGGTTCTCGGACATGCACGCGCGCCAGGTGATCGCCGTCGACCTGGAGGGCCGCTCCGAGGTCGTGGTCGAGGTGTCGGGAGATCCTTCGGGCCTGGGTTGGCTCCCGGACGGGCGGCTCCTCGTCGTCTCGATGCGGGACCGCCGGCTGCTGCGCCTCGATCCCGAGGGCCTGGTCGAGGTGGCCGATCTGGGGAGCCTGGCGTCCTTCCACTGCAACGACATGGTGGTGGACGGACAGGGGCGCGCCTACGTGGGCAACTTCGGCTTCGACCTGCACGCCGGGGAGAAGCCCGTCGCCACGAACCTGATCCTCGTCGACCCCGACGGACGCACCCGGGTCGCGGCGACGGAGCTGCGCTTTCCCAACGGCACCGTGATCACCCCCGACGGGCGCACGCTCGTGGTGGGCGAGAGCTTCGGCGCCTGTCTGACCGCCTTCGACGTCGCTCCCGACGGCTCGCTCTCCGGCCGCCGCGAGTGGGCCCGGCTCGAGGGGGCGGTGCCCGACGGCATCTGCCTCGACGCCGAGGGCGCGATCTGGGTGGCTTCTCCGGTGAGCCGCGGCGTCCTGCGGGTGCGGGAGGGCGGCGAGGTCAGCGACCGCATCGACGTGGAGCATCAGGCCTTCGCGTGCATGCTCGGTGGACCCGAGCGCCGCACGCTCTTCCTGTGCACCGCGGCGGATTCCGACCCCGCGAAGACGGGCGACCGGACCGGGCGCATCGAGACCGTGACGGTCGACGTTCCCGGCGCCGGCCTTCCCTGATCCTCTTCCGCGACACGTCCCTCCCCCGACCCGCCGGGGGCCTCGGGGAGGGGGAGCCCGCCTTCAGCTGTAGATCAGCCGCGTGAGCGACTCGGCGACGCAGCCGGGCTTGTCCTCGCCCTCGATCTCCACGGTCACGATCTGCTTGAGCTGGATCGTGTTCGGATTCTTCAGCTCCGCCTCGGCGAGGGAGCGGCGCGCGCGGATCCTCGCATTCACCTTGACGGGGTTCGGGAACCGCACCTTGTCGAGGCCGTAGTTCACCCCCATCACGACGCCGTCGTGGGCCTCGGGACTCGTGCGGGGGATGCTCGCGCCGAGGTGCACGATCAGCGAGAGCGTGAGGAAGCCGTGGGCGATCGTCACCTTGTAGGGGGAGAGCTTCGCGGACTTCTCGGGGTCGATGTGGATGAACTGGTGATCGAGCGTGGCGTCCGCGAAGAGGTTGATCTGCTCCTGCGTGACGGTGAACCACTCGCCCACTCCTTCTTCACTGCCGATGTTCTTCTTGAAGATCGCGAGGGCGGCTTCGGCCTTGGTTGCCATTTCGATTCCTTTGTCGGTTTGGTGGGCCCGCTCGGAAGCGAGACCGGGTTCGCGGGCGAATTCAGAGGCGAAAGAGGCGGCGCGCGTTGTCGCACAGGATCGCGCGCTTGACGTCGTCCGTCAGCTCGTCCCGCTCGGCGATGGCGCGTACCGAGTCCGGGAACTCGCAATCCCAGTGCGGGTAGTCGGAAGCGTAGAGGATCTTGTCGGCGCCGACGCGGGCGGCGACGAAGGCGAGGGTCTTCTCCTCGGGCTCGCACGAGAGGAGGCAGCGTCCCTCGGCGAAGGTCTCGCTCGGCCTGCGGGTGATGGGCATCTCGTGGCCCCGCTTCTCGAAGTGCTCGTCGAGGCGCTCCAGGTAGTAGGGGAGGAAGCCGCAGCCCGCCTCGAGCAGCGCGACGCGGAGGCGCGGAAAGCGCTCCAGCACGCCCCCGCACAGAACCGTCGTGAGCCCGAAGAGGATGTCCATCGGGAAGCACACCGTGTGCGCGGTCGCGTAGGCGTCCGTGAAGCGGTCCTCGGCGAATCGACCGCCGCCGGCGTGGAACGCGATGGGCACGTCGAGCTCCTGGGCCATCTCGTAGAGGGGGAAGATCTCGGGGTCGTCGGGGTTGTGGCCCAGGATGTTGACCGGCAGGGTGAGCGCCACGCAGCCGAGCTCGCTCACGGCGCGCCGCCCCTCGGCGACGCTGTCCGGGATCGAACGCAGGGGCAGGGCGGCGGTCGCCTTCAGGCGGGACCGGTCCGTGCCGCAGTAGTCGGCCATCCAGTCGTTGTAGGCGCGACACAGGGCGGTGCCGAGCTCGGGGTCCGGCGGCAGCCAGAGCGCCATGCCGAAGGTGCCGAAGAGCACCGCGGTCTCGATGCCCTCCGTGTCCATGTCCACGAGCCGGGCCTTCGGGTCGACGCCTCCCTCGCGGTGCAGGGACGCCTCCATGATGCCCTCGGGCGCCCAGGCGCCGCGTCCGGTGCCTTGCGGGATGGTGAGGCCCTCGAGCTGATAGCGGGTCGTGCCGCGCTCGTCGCGCACGAGGCGGGGTCGGCGCGCGACGAAGCGCGGCTCCAGGTAGCGCTCCCAGATCCAGTCGGGCTCGAAGACGTGACCGTCGGCATCGACCACGGCGAGGTCGCGCATGGAATCTCCTTCCGCTCTGCAAGTCCGTCCCGTCCGGCGGGCCGCGGACGTTCGGCTTCAGGGTAACCCCGCTTTCGCCTATGCTCGACGGGTCCCTCGCCGATCCCAGGAGGTCCTCATGTCGGCCCCTCCCCATTTTCGGCTCGTGGCCGCGGCGCTCGTCCTCGGGCTGGGGCTCGCGTCCCGGGTCGGGGCGCAGGAGGCCGGCGCCCTGGCGGGGCGCCCCCTCGTCGACCTGTCCCACGGCTCTGTCCTCGTCGACGTGTCCCATGCCTATGTCCTCGTCGACCTGTCCCATGCCTATGACGCGGACACCATCTTCTGGCCCACCGAGGAGGGCTTCGTGCTCGAACGGGAGTCCGCTGGGCTCGCCGAGGGGGGCTACTGGTACGCGGCCAACCGGTTCCGCACCGCCGAGCACGGCGGCACCCACATCGACGCGCCCTCCCACTTCGCCGAGGGGCACCGTGCGTTGGACGAGATCCCCCTCGAGCAGCTCGTGGGCCCCGCCGTGCTCGTCGACGTGTCCGCTGCCTGCGCCCGGGACCGCGACCACCAGGTCTCCGTCGACGACCTGCGCGCCTTCGAGTCCGCACACGGCCGCATCCCGGACGGCGCCATCGTGCTGCTGCGGACGGGCTTCGGTCGCTTCTGGCCCGATCGGGAGCGCTACCTGGGTACGGCGGAGCACGGTCCGCAGGCGGTCGCGAAGCTCCACTTTCCCGGGCTGCATCCCGAGGCCGCGCGCTGGCTGCTGGCCGAGCGGCGCATCCACGCCGTCGGCCTCGATACGGCCAGCATCGACCACGGCCCGTCCCGGGACTTCCGGAGCCACCGGATCCTCTTCGCGGCCGACGTGCCGGCGTTCGAGAACCTCGCGAACCTCGAGTCCCTGCCGCCGCGCGGCTTCGACGTGGTGGCGCTGCCCATGAAGATTCGCGCGGGCACCGGCGGGCCGTTGCGGGCGGTGGCGCTCCTGCCCATGGCACCGGAAGCCGCGACGGAGGAGCCGGGAACGGGGAGAGGTCCGCGCGCTACGAGCCGGGGCGCCGCTGAAGCACCTTCATTGCGGGTGGCCTCGGCTGCTTGATCGCCGGGTCGTCGGGTGCCATGTTCCGCCCTCCCCGACGGAGCCATCATGCCCCAGCCCCTCGAGCGCGACCTGGACGCCACCCGCAAGACCCTGGTCGAGTGGTTCGCGCGCGTGATTCCCGAGGGCCGCGACTTCTCCATCGCCGAGCTGCGCGGGCCCCGGGACACGGGCTTCTCGAGCGACACACTGATGTTCGATCTCTCGTTCCGCCGGGACGGGCAGGTCGTTCGCGAAGCGCTGGTCGCGCGCATCGAGCCCGTCGGAGCGTTCCCGGTGTTCCCGAGCTACGACGCGCCGCTGCAGTTCCGCATGATGCGGGAGATGGCCGCCCACGACGTGCCGGTGCCGCGCATGCGCTGGCTCGAGGAGGATCCCGCCGTCCTCGGCTCCCGCTTCTACGTGATGGACCGCATGGAGGGCGTCGTGCCCACCGATACGCCGCCCTATCACCAGGCCGGGTGGGTGTTCGAGCTCGAGCCGGACCAGCGCGGGCAGCTCTGGTGGAGTGGTCTCGAGGCCATGGCCCGCGTGCACCGCGTCGATCCCGATCCCGCGGTCTTCTCGTTCGTCCCGCGACCTCCGGCCGGACGTACGCCCCTCGAGGAGCAGCTCGCCTACTACGACCACTTCCTGGACTGGGG
Organism: uncultured delta proteobacterium; assembly: GCA_963822965.1. Lineage (GTDB taxonomy): Bacteria > Myxococcota_A > UBA9160 > UBA9160 > UBA4427 > JAJDAN01. Next base: position 676,117 of record CAWGJT010000006.1, on the reverse strand, counting down.
CTGCCGCCGCGAGCGTCTGCCCGGGGTCGAGCGCAGCCTGGCCTGGCTGCAGGCGAACGCGCCGACGGACGAGCCCGTCGGCATCTGCTGGGGCGACTCGCGCCTCGCGAACCAGATCTTCCGCGACCTCCGCTGCGTCGCCGTGATCGACTGGGAGATGGTGTTCCTGGGCAACCCGGTCGCCGACCTCGCCTGGTGGATCACCCTGGATCGGGCCTTCAGCGAGGGCATCGGGCTGTCCCGGGCAAAGGGCTTCCCCGCCGCGGTCGAGACCGTGGCGCGGTGGGAGGCGCTCGCCGGCCGCGAGGCCCGGCATCTCGCCTACTACGAGATCTTCGCCGCCTTCCGCTTCTCGGTCATCATGGCCCGAATCGCGGGGCAGCTGAAGTACTACGAGGTGCTGCCGGAAGACCATGACATGGACGTCCACAACCTGGCGTCGGCGACCCTGGGCCGGCTGATGGAGGAAGCCGGTGCGTGCTGACGGCGGCTTGCTGGTGGGGGGCGTGGTGGCCGCGGCGCTGGCGCTCGGCCTCGCGTGCGAGCGGGGCGAGGAGGCGGCCGGGCGCTCCCTGGTGTGTGCGTCGCCCGAGCGGGTGACGCGTCTCCGGAACGTCCATTACGAGGGCGTCGGGTGCGCGGACGCCGTCGCCAGCGCGGAATCGACCCTCACGGCGGCCTACTTCCGGAAGGCCTGCGAGCAGCTCGCGCCCCGGGAGGGGCTGCCTGCCCGGGTGTCCGACGCGTTCGTGTCCCGCTGCGAAGAGGACCCGGAGCCCGGTGCGGGAGCGATCCTGCAGATCGAAGTCTGCTGCCCCTGACATCGAGGACTGCCGCCCCGGAGAAGGCCGCTGGCGCCGAGAAGGCGGCCCCCCGCTCTCGAGAGAGCGCTCAGCCCTTGCGGGCCTGGTGGGCGGCGTCGCCGAGGTAGCTCGCCGGGCGTCAGGGCGCGCAGGCGGTCCTTTGCCTCGTCCGGAATCTCGAGGCGATCGATGAGGTCCTTCAGGATCTCGCGATCGACGGGCTTGCCGCGGGTCAGCTCCTTGAGCTTCTCGTACGGGCTCTCGATGCCGTAGCGGCGCATCACGGTCTGGATCGCCTCGGCGAGCACGGCCCAGTTCTCCTCGAGGTCGCGCTCCATGCGGACGGCGTCGACCGACAGCTTCCCGAGACCGCGCAGGGTCGACTGCCAGGCGACCAGCGAGTGCGCGATCCCGACCCCCAGGTTGCGCAGCACGGTGCTGTCCGTCAGGTCCCGCTGCCAGCGCGAGACGGGCAGCTTCTGCGCCAGGTGCGAGAGGATCGCGTTGGCGACCCCCAGGTTGCCCTCGGAGTTCTCGAAGTCGATCGGGTTCACCTTGTGGGGCATCGTGGAGGACCCGACCTCGCCGGCGACCGGGCGCTGTACGAAGTAGCCGATGGAGATGTAGCCCCAGACGTCGCGGTCGAAGTCGATCAGCACGGTGTTGAAGCGCGCGATGGCGTCGAAGAGCTCGGCCATGTAGTCGTGGGGCTCGATCTGGGTGGTCCGCGGGTTGAAGACGAGCCCCAGGTCCTCCACGAAGCCGCGCGCGTGCAGCGCCCAGTCGACCTCCGGATAGGCGGCGAGGTGGGCGTTGTAGTTGCCGACCGCGCCGTTCGCCTTGCCGAGGAGCGGGACCGCGGCGACGAGCTCGCGCTGGCGCGCGAGGCGCGCGGCGACGTTCGCCATCTCCTTGCCGAGGGTGGTGGGCGAGGCCGGCTGGCCGTGGGTGCGCGAGAGCATCGGCTGTTCGGCGTGCTCTTCGGCGAGCGTCGCGGATGGCCGCGACGAGCTCGTCCATCCGGGGGAGCAGGCATTCGCGCGCGCGCCTGCTGGAGCATCAGCCCGTGGGCCAGGTTGTTGATGTCCTCGGACGTGCAGGCGAAGTGGATGAACTCCGCGACGGCGGCGAGCTCCGGGTCGTCGGCGACCCGCTCCTTGAGGAAGTACTCGACGGCCTTCACGTCGTGGTTCGTGGTAGCCTCGATGGCCTTGACCCGCGCGCCGTCCTCCTCGTCGAAGTCCGCCGCGATGGCGTCGAGCCGGGCGCGGGCCCGGGCGGACAGGGCCGGCACCTCGGGAACGCCCGGGTTCGTCCGCAAGAGACGCGAGCCAGCGCACCTCCACCCGCACCCGCATGCGCATCAGCCCGAGCTCGCTGAAGATCGGACGCAGCGCCGCCGTCTTCGACCCGTAGCGGCCGTCGATGGGCGAGATCGCCGTGAGCTCGGAGAGCTTCATCGGCATCAGTCTACCCACACCCGAGCGTTGCGGAACAGGCGCATCCAGGGGCCGTCCTCGTTCCACCCGTCGGGGTGCCACGAGTGCTGCACGGTGCGGAAGACGCGCTCGGGGTGGGGCATCAGGATCGTCACGCGGCCGTCCGGGGTCGTGAGCGCCGGTGATGCCCGCCGGCGACCCGTTCGGATTCTCGGGATAGCGGCTGGCGACGTCGGCCGTGCCCGTCGACGAAGCGGAGCGCGACGAGCCCCGCCGTGAGGACGGCGCGCGGGTCGCCCGTCGCGAACTCCGCGCGTCCCTCGCCGTGCGCGACGGCGATGGGAAGGCGCGCGCCCTGCATGCCGGTGAGCAGGATCGACGGCGACTCCGGCACCTCGACCAGGCAGAGCCGCGCCTCGAACTGCTCCGAGCGGTTGCGCACGAAGCGCGGCCAGCCGCTCGGCGCCGGGGATCAGCTCGCGCAGGCCCGCCAGGGCCTGGCAGCCGTTGCAGACGCCGAGCGCGAAGGTGTCGGCCCGGGCGAAGAAGCCCGCGAACGCGTCGCGCGCCCGAGCGTCGAAGAGGATCGACTTCGCCCAGCCTTCGCCGGCGCCGAGCACGTCGCCGTAGGAGAAGCCGCCGCAGGCGACGAGCCCCCGGAACGGGTCGAGCGGAGATGCGGCCGGAGAGCACGTCGCTCATGTGCACGTCGACGGCCTCGAAGCCGGCGCGGTCGAAGGCGGCGGCCATCTCGATCTGGCCGTTCACGCCCTGCTCGCGCAGGATCGCCAGACGCGGCCGCACGCCGCGCGCCACGAAGGGAGCGGCCACGTCGTCGTCCGGGTCGAAGGGGAGGGCGACGGTGAGGCCCGGCGCCGCCCGGGTCGCAGCGCCCGGCGTGCTCCTCCTCGGCGCAGACCGGGTCGTCGCGCAGCCCCTGGAGCCGCCGGGTCGTGCTCGACCACAGGTCCCGCAGCTCGCTTGCGCGCCGCCGCGAACACCTCGCGCCCGGACCGCTGGAAGACCACGCGATCGTCGCCCGCCTCGCCCTGGCTGCCGAGGTTGCGGGTGCACGCCGTCAGTCCGACGCTCCGCGAGCCGGCGCTGCACGGCGGCCAGGTCGGCGTCGCGCACCTGCAGCACCGCGCCGAGCTCCTCGCTGAAGAGCGAAGCGAGATCGTCGGAGCCCACCTCGTCGAGGGCCACGCGCGCGCCGGTGCCGCCCGCGAAGGCCATCTCGACGACGGTCGCGAAGAGGCCGCCGTCCGAACGGTCGTGGTAGGCGAGCAGCAGATCCGACTCGATCAGGCCGTGGATCGCCTCCACGAAGGCGCGCAGCCGGCGGGGGTCGTCGACGTCCGGCGGCTCGCTTCCCAGCTGGGCGTAGACCTGCGCGAGCGCCGATGCGCCCAGGCGGTTGCGGCCGGCACCGAGATCCACGAGCAGCAGGGTGGTGGGGCCGGCATCGGTCCGCAGCTGCGGCGTGCGCGCAGCCCGCACGTCGCGCCAGCGGCGCGAAGGCGGAGACGATGAGCGAGATCGGCGCGGTGACGCTGTGCTCGAGGCCGTCGGACTCCCAGACGGTCTTCATGGACAGCGAGTCCTTGCCGACCGGAACCGCGATGCCGAGTGCGGGGCAGAGCTCGAGTCCGACCGCGCGGACCGCGTCGTAGAGGCGCGCGTCCTCGCCGGGATGGCCCGCCGGCGCCATCCAGTTGGCGCTGAGCTTCACCTGGCTCGTCGCGGCGACCCCGGCGGAGGCGATGTTGGTGAGCGCCTCGCCCACCGCCAGGCGCGAGGCCGCGGCGGCGTCGAGGAGCGCCACCGGGGTGCGCTCGCCCACGGCCATCGCCTCGCCGGCAGGTTCCCGCGAAATCGCTGGCCGTGACGGCTGCGTCCGCCACCGGCACCTGCCAGGGTCCCACCATCGGGTCGCGCACGCAGAGCCCGCCCACGGTGCGGTCGCCGATCGTGATCAGGAAGGTCTTGTCGGCCACCGCCGGCAGCGCGAGGATGCGCCGGGCCGCCTCGTCGAGCTTCGATCTCCGTAGCCGCTCGAGGGGGCGGCTGGCGAAGGGAACGCGCTTCACGTCCCGGGTCATGCGCGGCGGCTTGCCGAGCAGCACCGAGCCAGGGGAATGTCGATGGGCGCGTCGCCGAAGTGCGCGTCCGTGACGGTGAGCTGACGCTGCCGCGGTCGCCTCGCCCAGCACCGCGAAGGGCAGCGCTCGCGCTCGCACAGGCTGCGGAACTCGGCGAGGCGGTCCGGGGCGACGGCCACCACGTAGCGCTCCTGCGACTCGTTGCACCAGAGCTCGAGGGGCGACATGCCGGGCTCGTCGTTCGGGAACCGCGCGCAGCTCGAGGCGTGCGCCCCGCTCGCTGTCGTCGACGAGCTCGGGCAGCGCGTTGGCGAGCCCGCCGGCGCCGACGTCGTGGATCGACAGGATGGGGTTCGCGTCGCCCAGCGCCGCGCAGCGGTCGATCACCTCCTGGCAGCGGCGCTGCATCTCGGGGTTGTCGCGCTGGACCGAGGCGAAGTCGAGGTCCTCGTGGCTCCTGCCGCTCGCCATCGACGACGCGGCGCCGCCGCCGAGCCCGATCAGCATCGCCGGTCCGCCGAGCACGCCGACCGCCGCGCCGGCGGGGATGCGCATCTTCTCGACGTGCCCCGGCCGGATGTTGCCGAGGCCGCCCGCGAGCATGATCGGCTTGTGGTAGCCCCGCACCTCGGAGCCGGCGGGCCCGGTCACCTTCTGCTCGTAGGTGCGGAAGTAGCCGCACAGCGCCGGCCGCCCGTACTCGTTGTTGAAGGCGGCCGCGCCGATCGGTCCCTCGAGCATGATCTCGAGCGCCGAGGCGATGCGATCGGGCTTGCCGAAGTCGGTCTCCCAGGGCTGCAGGGCGCCCGGGATCCGCAGGTTCGAGACGCTGAAGCCCGTCAGCCCCGCCTTCGGCTTCGAGCCGCGGCCGGTGGCGCCCTCGTCGCGGATCTCGCCGCCCGAGCCCGTGGCCGCGCCGGGAAACGGCGAGATCGCGGTCGGATGGTTGTGGGTCTCGACCTTCATCAGGATGTGCACCGGCTCGGCGATGCGCGGCGTAGACGCCCGTCTCCGGGTCGGGGAAGAAGCGCGACGCCGGGCTCCCGCAGATGACCGCGGAGTTGTCGTGGTAGGCGGACAGCACGCCGTCCGGCGCGACTGCTCGGTGCTGTTGCGGATCATGTCGAAGAGCGCGTGGCGCTGGGGCTCGCCGTCGATGATCCAGTCGGCCCGGAAGATCTTGTGGCGGCAGTGCTCCGAGTTCGCCTGGGCGAACATCATCAGCTCGACGTCGCGCGGATTGCGACCGAGCCTGCGGAAGCTGTCGACCAGGTATTCGATCTCGTCGGGCGCGAGCGCGAGTCCGAGCGCGGCATCCGCCGCGACGAGCGCCTCGCGTCCGCCCCCAAGCACGTCGATGCTGCCGGACGCGCGCGGGCTCGGCGTGGGCGAAGAGCCGCGCGGCCTCGTCGAACGCCGGGCAGGACGGTCTGGGTCATGCGGTCGTGGAGCAGGGCGGCGATCTCGTCGCGGCCCGCGGACGAGCGCTTCGGGCGGGCCGCCCAGGCGGTAGGCGACGCCGCGCTCGAGGCGGAGCACGCGCGTGAGCCCGCAGCCGTGGGCGATGTCGGTCGCCTTGGACGACCAGGGCGAGATCGTGCCCAGCCGCGGCACCACGAGCAGCAGCAGCCCCGCTTCCCCGCCGCCCGGCGCGTCGTCCGGTGCGTCGTGCGGACCGTACTCGAGGAGGCGGACGAGCACCGCGTGCTCGGCGGGGGTGAGCTCGCCGTTCGACCTGGGCAAGGTGGACGAACTCGGCCTGCAGCCACGTGACCTCCGGCACCCGGGAGCGGATCCGCTCGAGGAGACGCTCGAGCCGGAAGGTCGAGAGGGCGCGTGAGCCGGGCAGGTGGAGCAAAGGCCGATCCCCTCCGGGCGATCGCCGGAGACGGCGGACGCCCGACCAGAACGTGGTGGCTTCCGCGGGGGACGGGGAGCCGGGGCTGACAGGGACGCTCGGGAGTCTAGCGCAGCCGACACCGCCGGCAGCCCGCGGACGCCCTCCGGAGCCACCCCGGTGCGGGCGGGTGCCGCCCGCTCAGCGGCCGGGTACGAAGACGAAGTCGCCGCCGCCGTCTCCGGCACCGAGGATGTTCGCGTACTCCGGGGTCTGGCTCGCGCCGGCCGGCACGATGCGCTGGATCTCCTGGAAGACGCGGGTGCCGTCGATCACCTCGTCGTTCGTCGAGAGCGCCTCGAGCAAGGCGCCCGTGAAGACCGAGTGTCCGCTCGCCTGCCCGTTCTGGATCGGTTCGAGCCCGCCCGACGACAGCACGACGCGGGCGCGCGTCCGCGCCAGCTTGTCGGAGCTGTCGCCCTGCCCGTTCTGGAGCCCCACCTCGCGACGCTGCGCGCCGGTGAAGCAGCTGTCGGCGACGACCATCACGCGCTTGGCCTTCATGCGTGCGAGCGCGGCGGCCACGTCGTCGCTGGCGAGTCCCTCCTGCGGATCGTTGCCGAGGGCCTCGACGGGAAACCAGTAGCAGCGTCCCAGCTCGTCGCTCACGAATCCGTGCCCGGCGTAGTAGATGAGCAGGTTGTCGTCCGGGGACAGCTCGTGCTCGTATCGGGCGAGCGCGCCGGTGAGCTCTTCGAGATGCGGGTTCATCAGGAGACTCACCTCGAACCCGTAGCGGCTCGCGAGCAGCTCGGAGACCGCGGAGGCGTCACCCTCGGCGGTGGCGACCGCCGGCAGATACATGTACTCGGCGCTGCCGACGACGAGGGCGTGGTAGCGCCCGAAACGCTGGACGGCCGCCGGTAGGGCGAGCGCCCGCTCGGCCGGCGCGCGCGAGGGCGGCAGCGAGGGCACCACGGCGGGTGTGCCCACGACGGGAGCCGGGGGCGGCGGCTTGTGCGCCTCCCGCGCCGACACGAGATGCCAGGTGGCCTGCTGCGCGGCGAACCAGGTCTCGTCCGCCAGGGCCACGGGAAGCAGGCGCAGGAAGCGGCCCTCGCTACCCGGCTCCGGGCCGTCGCCTTCCTCCTGGCCGGGCATGACCCGGAGCGAGCCGTCGTCCTGCACGCCGATCGTGCAGGGCTGCCACGTCAGCGTGCCCGGTCCGCGAACCGGACGGAGCGCGCGGTACACGCGCGGAGCGCTCTGGTGGACGTCGGCGTAGACGAGGGTGCCGTGGTGTTCGTCGGGGCCGAAGCCGGCCTGCAGGTACATGCGCCCGCGCTCCAGCTGCACGTAGACCTGGGGCTCGCCGGCGGTCTTCCAGAGCCCGTCGATGGGAAGGCGCTCGCTCGGGGTCGTGGCCTCGAGGCTCGGAGGCGGCGGGGGTTCCGTCGGGGTGCCGCAGCCGCTCGCGAGCGCCGCGGCGATGCCGAGTTGCGCGGCGATACGGAGCGCCGCAGCCGCCCGCCGGGCTCGTCTCGCGCCCCTGCGGCCGTGGGGCGCGCGAAGCGGTCGCGTCGCCGCTCCCGTCCGTGCATCGACGGCGTTCAACGAAAAGCTCTCCGGCACGGGGGGTAGCGCGATCTCCTTACACTACCCTCCTCCGGCTTCGCCGCGCAATCATCGGCGCGCGAAAACGCCTTGGACCGTGGGTGCGTGCCGGGCGCGGGTGCACCCCGGCTGCGCGCCGGCGCCGCGCGGCCGGAGCCGCTGCCGGCCTGACTGTTGGTGGCGACTGCTCTATCGTCCCGCGGTTGGCGAAGTCCCGAACCACGTTGCGCTCCGTTCTCTCGATGGCGGCTCTTGCCGCGCTGGTCGTGTCCGCGTGCGCCGGGCGGGAGACGATTCCCCCCGAAGTCCTCATCCACGCGGTCGAGTCCGAGGATCTGCTGGCCCTGCGCGACGCGCTCCGAGCCGGCGCCGACCCGAACGCCACGGACGCGCAGGGTCGGACCGCCCTCCACGTGGCGGCGACCCTGGGCTTCTGGCCGATGGAAGCGACGCTGCTCGACGCTGGCGCGGACCCGAACGCGCGCGACGCACAGGGTCGTACGCCCCTGCATCTGGCCGTCTTGGGCGACAACACCACGCGCGCGACCATCGTCCTGCTCGACCACGGAGCGGATCCGAACGCCCGGGACGACGCCGGCCGCACGCCGGCTCACGGAGACGTCAACCGTCACAACATGCGCATCCTGCTCGGCCGCGGCGGGGACCCGATGGCCCGGGACGCGGCCGGGCACACACCGCTCCACACCGCGGCCTCCTTCGCACGCGGCGGCACCATGATCGTGCTTCTCGAGTACGGCGCCGATGCGAATGCCGTCGACGAAGCCGGCGAGACCCCGTTGCACTGTGCCGCGCGCAAGCCCAGCACGGCCCTCCCGATCGTGCTGATGAAGGCGGGCGTCGACCTGAACCACCAGAACGCGAAGGGCGAGACCGCCCTGCACGTCGCGGCCCGCGAGGGAGAGCGGCGCATCGTGCGACAGCTGATCGAGGCGGGGATCGACACGGGACTGTTGGATGCCGAAGGGCGCACCGCCGAGCAGGTGGCCATCGCCGCCGATCGACCGATCATCGTCCGCACCTTCGGGATGTACGGAGAGGGGGCACGGACCCGACGTCTCGAGAAGGCGCGCGAGCGCCGTGGCAAGGGCGACGGGCCTCCGACGCAGGGCTGACCCGCCGTCCGCGCGGCCGCTGCTGAAGAACCCGCTGCCGTCGCGAGGCACGCCCCTCGCTCGCTCCGGGGTTCTTCAGCGCCCTGCTACCGTCCGCTGATGCGAGCGATTCGCTGCCACCAGGGTCGCATCGAGGTCGAGAACGTCCCGGCGCCGTCCGGCGAGGGCGTTCGCGTTCGGGTCCGCTCGGCGGGCATCTGCGGATCCGATCTCCACATGATCGACGGCGGTTGGCCGATCGCGGGCACCCCCGGACACGAGGTCGCGGGCGAGCTCGCCGACGGCACGGCCGTCGCCATCGAGCCGGTGATCGGCTGCGGCACCTGCGATCCCTGTCGCCGTGGCGACTACAACCTGTGTCCCTCCCAGCTCGACCGCTTCATCGGCATCGGGCGCGACGGTGGCATGGCCGACGAACTGGTCGTTCCGGAGCACTGCCTGGTGCGCTTGCCTCCGGGCGTCTCGCCGGCGGACGCCTGCCTGGTGGAGCCGCTGGCCGTGGCGGTCCACGGGCTCCGCAAGGCGGCACCCGCCCGCCCGTCGCGGGTGGCGGTGATCGGCGGCGGCGCCATCGGCCTGTGCGCCGTGGCCGCGGCGGCCACGACGGCCGGCGAGATCGCCCTCCGGGCGCGTCACGACGCCCAGCGCGCGGCGGGCGAGCGGCTGGGCGCGCGGCTGCTGGACACGGCCGCTGCGGACGGGGACTACGATCTCGTGATCGACTGCGCGGGTACCGCGAGCGCCTTGAAGGAGGCGTGCGAGCTCACCCGTCCGGGGGGCAGCCTGCTGCTGCTCGCGAGCTACTGGGACGGGTTCGAGCCGCCGGGCATGACGCTCTGCATGAAGGAGATCCGGGTGGTTCCCTCCTTCATGTACGGGCGCGACGGGGGCGAGCGGGACGTGGAGGTGGCGGCGGCGCTGCTGGCGTCGCGGCCCGAGATCGCCGAGACACTGATCACCCATCGCCTGCCCCTCGACGCCGCGCCGGACGCCTTCGCCCTGGCCCGGAATCGCGCGAGCGGTGCCATCAAGGTCGTGCTCAGCCCCTGAGCCGGCCGCCGGCCGGTCAGGCCCCTCGCCCAGCGCCGTCCTTCTCCGGGCGTCGGGCTTCGGGCGTCGCGGTCTCGTCCGCCGGCCAGCCGGGCCAGCCGCGCAGCAGGGGGTCGGGTCGCGGCGGCGTGGGGGGCAGGTCGCCGGCCGGCCGGGGCCAGGCGATCGGCGTGACGTCGCTGGCGACCACCGCACCGGGTGCGATTCCCGCCCGGTCCACCGCGGGGTGCGGGTGCTCGCGCGAGACGCGCGTGGTGCCGTCGGCGAAGTAGATGACGGTGTGGACCCGGCGCGTGCGCGGGCTCGTGTTGGGAAGCGCCCGGTGGACGGTGAGCCCGTGGTGGAAGGCGACGGCTCCGGCCGGCACCTCCACCCAGACGGTCTCGCGACCTCGCGTCTGGGGGAGCGCTTCCAGGTCGTAGCCCGTGCTGGTGAAGATGTTGGCGAACCTGCGCAGGCCGCTCGTGTGGCTGCCGGGCAGATAGCCCATGCAGCCGTTCTCCCGGGTGGAGCCGTCGAACGGAATCCAGGCGGTGATCGCGTCCGTCTCGTGCAGCGGCCAGTAGGGCTGATCCTGGTGCGGATCCGTCCCCCGCCCGCCGGCCTCCTTGTAGAGCGCCTGGTCGTGCCAGACGCGCAGGGCCCGCACGCCCAGGAGAAGCGCCGCGCTCTCTGCGAGCCTCGAGTGGAAGGTCAGGGCGCGGACGTCTTCGAAGTCCTCCCAGAGGTTGATGCACTGCTGAAACGACTGCTCGTAGAGGGACTTCTCGGCGAGGGAACGCCGGTCTTCGCGCGTGCGTCGGGTGACCGCGGCGTCCACGGCGGCGCCGTAGCGTTCCCGTTCGGCCGGATCGAGCAGGTCGGGAAGGACGACGAACCCGTCTCTCCGGAAGGCGTCGATGTGCTCGTCGCGCACGCTCACGTTCACTCGACCTGCTTCAGGAACTCCGAGAGCCCGTAGCCCGTGCGATCGCCCCACCGCCACTCGGTCATGCCCTCGCCGATGTGGGTGACGAGTCCCTCGCGCCGGTTGCGGAGGGGAATGAAGCCCTTGACCTCGCCCTGGATGACGTGCTTCTCGCCGGACGCGGTCTCGATCCGGGCCGTGACCGTGCGGTGGTAGAGGCCGTTCTCCTCGTAGTCGGCGCTCACCTCGGCGTTCCGGATCGCTTCCAGCGCGCCGTCGCGGACGACCACGCCGCCCGTCCGGGCTTCGCCGGGTCCACGCCGGATCACCGACACCATCGCGCCGAGGTCGGGACCGAAGTTCATGGTGAGCCACTCGTAGCCGTCGATGGCCTGCCAGTAGCGCGGTCCCCAGGAATGGTCGCGCAGGCCGTATCCCTCGATGTGGAGGGTCTCGCCGTCGAGGTGCAGGTCGCCCGACACCGCCATGTGCTGCTCGTAGTGCGCCTTGGCGAACTGCTCGTCCGCGCTGCGCTTCGACTCGTGCTCGTCGCCGGCGCTGCCGTACATCGGTCCCACCGCGTCGTAGACCAGGTCGAGACGGATGCGGCGCTTCGGGCTCTCTTCGAAGGCCTTGCGCGGATCGGTCATCCGGCGCGGCTCCGCCAGGTCGAGCACCGAGCCCTCGTAGACGGTGCGCAGCTTCTGGGTCGGCTCGATCACGTCGAAGCGCGCCCCGCCGGCGTCGAAGGCGTCGTTGTGCTCGATGGGGGCACGCTTGAAGGTGAAGAGCACCCGGCCGTCCTTCAGGTAGACCGTGACCGTCACCTCCGCGCGTCCCTCGTTCGCGCGGTTGCCGATCCGGATGAAGCCGCCGATCGACTGCTTCGGATCGAAGAAGTTGAAGTACATGCTCTCGTTGAAGTTCGGCTCGGGGCCGAGCGGGTGGGTGTAGTCGTCCTCCGGGACGAGGTTGCCGAGGATCTTCGCCATGGGGGTCCCCCGATCGGTTCGTGCGGGGAGTGTCGCAGACCTGCGGGGGCCTGGGGCCGTGGATTCGGGGTGGGCGCGCCGTCCCGGTCGAGGTCGCCCCGCCGGAACGTCGACGAAGAATGTGGTGTGACGCCCGCACTCTGATTCCCACGGGCGTCGACGATGAGGAGTGGCTCGGATCTGCGAGCTCGTGTTTGTGGGTTTTCAGGCCCGTTGCTTCCCCATGGGAACGAAAAGTGGCGCCAGATCGTCTTCCTTGGCATCTCCAGATTTTGGTTATGGTTCGGCGCCGCGTTGTCGCTAGTAGGAGTCGCATGGGCAAGTCACTGGTGATCGTCGAGTCTCCCGCGAAGGCTCGCACCATCAACAAGTACCTGGGAAAGGACTTCGTCGTGAAGTCCAGCGTCGGGCACGTGCGCGATCTGCCCGTCAGCGGGTCCGGCAAGCAGGTGGATCCCAAGGCCCGGGCCGAGGCCGCGGCCTTCACCCGCAAGCTGCCCCCCGCCAAGCGGGCGATCCACAAGAAAAAGCAGGCCCGCAAGGCCCTGATCGCGCGGATGGGAATCGACCCCGATCACGGCTGGGAGGCCCACTACGAGATCCTGCCGGGCAAGGAGAAGGTGCTCGCGGAGCTCGTGAAGCTCGCCCGGAACGCCGACGCCATCTACCTGGCCACCGATCTCGATCGCGAGGGGGAGGCCATCGCCTGGCACCTGCGCGAGGTGATCGGCGGCGACGACGACCGCTATCGGCGGGTCGTCTTCAACGAGATCACGAAGTCGGCCATCCAGGCCGCCTTCGAAGAGCCCGGGTCCATCGACGAGAGCCGGGTGAACGCCCAGCAGGCGCGTCGCTTCCTGGACCGGGTGGTGGGCTACATGCTCTCGCCGCTCCTCTGGTCGAAGGTCGCCCGGGGTCTCTCCGCCGGCCGCGTGCAGTCCGTGGCCGTGCGGCTGCTGGTGGAGCGCGAGCGGGAGATCCGCGCCTTCCATCCCGAGGAGTACTGGGAGGTCTACGCGGACACGGCCACCGCCCGGGAGAAGGGCGGCGAGCACCTTCGCCTGCAGGTGATGAAGGAGGGGGAGGAGAGCTTCCGGCCCACCCACGAAGAGCAGACGAACGCCGCGCTGGCGCGCCTGGAACGCGCGTCCTTGGCGGTGGTCAAGCGCGAGGACAAGCCCACCCGTACGCGACCGGGTGCGCCCTACATCACGTCGACCCTGCAGCAGGCCGCCAGCACCCGGCTCTCGTTCAGCGTCAAGAAGACGATGATGCTCGCCCAGCGCCTCTACGAAGCGGGTCACATCACCTACATGCGGACCGACTCGACGAACCTGAGCGCCGAGGCGGTCCAGGGCTGTCGCGACTACATCCTGTCGGAGTTCGGGGAGCGCTACCGGCCCGAGCAGCCCATCTCCTACGCCAGCCAGGAGGGCGCTCAGGAGGCCCACGAGGCCATCCGGCCGACGGACGTGGCGGCGGCCCCGGGCACGCTCTCCGGTCTCGAACGCGACCAGGAGCGCCTCTACGAGCTCGTGTGGCGCCAGTTCGTGGCGTGCCAGATGCCGCCGGCCGAGTACCTGAGCACGACCATCGCGGTGCACGCCGGCGACTTCGAGCTGCGCACGCGCGGCCGCATCCTGCAGTTCGACGGCTTCACCCGGGTGCAGCCCCCCGCCAAGAACGGTCAGGGCGACACGGCCCTGCCGGACGTGAACGTCGGCGACGTCCTGACCCTCGTGGAGCTCGAGCCGAGCCAGCACTTCACCAAGCCGCCGCCGCGCTTCAGCGAAGCGAGCCTGGTGAAGGAGCTCGAGAAGCGGGGCATCGGCCGTCCCTCCACCTACGCGTCGATCATCTCGACGATCCAGGACCGGGGCTACGCGCGCGTCGAGAACCGCCGATTCTACGCCGAGAAGATGGGCGACATCGTCACCGAGCGGCTGGTGGAGAACTTCGAGGAGCTGCTCGACTACGGCTTCACCGCACAGATGGAGCAGGCGCTCGATCGCATCGCCACCGGCGAGGCGGACTGGAAGAAGGTGCTCGACGACTTCTACCGGGACTTCCGCAACCAGCTCGAAGAGGCCGGGGGCGAGAAGGGCATGCGGCCCAACGAGCCGACGGACACGGACATTCCCTGCCCCGAGTGCGGCCGCCCGATGCAGATCCGCACGGCGAGCACGGGCGTCTTCCTGGGCTGCTCCGGCTACGCGCTGCCGCCCAAGGAACGCTGCAAGTGCACCATCAACCTGATCCCGGGCGAAGAGGCCGTCGCCGTGGGGGAGGACGAGGAGGCGGAATCCAAGCTCCTCCTCAAGCGCCGCCACTGTCCCCTCTGCGAGACGGTGATGGACAGCTACCTGATCGACGAGAAGCGCAGGCTGCACGTGTGCGGCAACAACCCCGATTGCCCCGGCTTCGAGGTGGAACGCGGCGAATTCGTCATCAAGGGGTACGACGGCCCCGTGCTCGAGTGCGACAAGTGCGGCGCCGACATGCAGCTCAAGACGGGTCGCTTCGGCAAGTACTTCGGCTGTACGGCCGAGGGCTGCAAGAACACGCGCAAGCTGCTTCGCAGCGGCGAGCCGGCCCCGCCGAAGGCCGACCCGATCCCGATGCCGCACCTGCGCTGCGAGACGTGTGACGACTTCTTCCTGCTGCGCGACGGCGCCGCGGGCATCTTCCTCGCCGCGAGCCAGTTTCCCAAACACCGGGAGACCCGCGCGCCGCTGGTGGACGACGTGCTGGCGGTGAAGGACCAGCTCGACCCGAAGTTCGAGTACCTCACGCGGGCCCCCCGGACGGATCGCGAGGGCAACAAGGCCACCATCCGCTTCCAGCGGAAGACGCGCGAGCAGTACGTGATGACCGAGGTGGACGGCAAGGCCACCGGCTGGCGCGCCTTCTACACCGACGGCAAGTGGGTCGAGGAGATCCCGGAGAAGAAGGCGTCCGGCGGCGGCAAGGGCGGTGGCCGCAAGAAGGCCACGAAGAAGAAGGCCGCCAAGCGGTCGTCCGCCAAGAAGGCGGCGGCGAAGTCCGGTCCCAAGAAGAAGAGCGGCGGGCGCAAGAAGGCTCCCAAGGCCTCCAAGGCCGGCGTCTCCCGCAAGCGCAGCGCCGCCCGCTGAGCGATCCACGGTGTTCGTCCGCGGCGAGCCCGACTCTTCGGGGCCGCTCGGGTGAAGCGAGATCCGCCGAGGACGCGCGCCTTGCCGCCGTTCGTTATGTTCCCGCCGTGCTGGGGGCAGACGCCGGGAGGGCGCGCGCATGAGCTCCATCGTCCTGGCCGGAGCCTTCTTCGTCGGCATCCACCTCTTCGTGGCGGGCACCTCGCTGCGGGATCGTCTCGTGGCGCGTCTGGGCGAGCGCGCCTATCTCGGGCTCTTCTCCCTCCTGTCCCTCGCCGGCATCGTGTGGCTGTGCGCGGCCTGGGCGGGCACGGCGCCCGCCGCGCCCCTGTGGAGCGGTGCGGCCCTGCGCCCGATCGTGCTGGTGGTGATGTTCGTCGCGTTCCAGCTGGTGGCGATCGGTCTCACCACGCCGTCCCCCACCGCCACGGGCGGGGAGGGCGCCCTCGACGCCGAGCAGCCCGCCCGGGGCATCCTGCGCATCACCCGCCACCCCTTCCTGTGGGGTGTCACGCTGTGGGGTCTGTGTCACTTCCTGGTGAATCCCGATCCGCCCGCGCTCCTCTTCTTCGGGTCCTTCCTGCTGTTGGCTCTCGTGGGCCCGTTCTCCATCGACGCGAAACGCAGGCGTCGCTACGGCGAGCGCTGGGATCGCTTCGCGCGGGTGACGTCGAGCTTCCCCTTCGCGGCGATCGCCGCCGGTCGCAACCACCTGGCGCTGGGCGAGCTGGGCGCGTGGCGCGTGGCCCTGGGCGCGGTGCTCTACGGCGCGTTCCTCTTCGTCCACCCGATACTCTTCGGGGTGTCTCCTTTCTGATCCGACGCGCTCCCGCGCGGACGTCCTGACGCACCGGCGGAGCGACCCGACGCCGGAGATGACGCTCCCGGCGCGGACCGCCGTCCTCCCGCGCTCCGCCGGCCGCGCCCGCTACCACTCGCCGGTGTTGGGCATCGAGGCCCACGGCTCGGCGGGGTCGAGGGGCTTGCCCGCCTGCAGCAGCTCGATGGAGATGCCGTCCGGCGAGCGCACGAAGGCCATGTGGCCGTCCCGCGGTGGCCGGTTGATCACCACGCCGCCGTCCATCAGGCGACGACAGGCCGCGTAGATGTCGTCCACGCTGTAGGCCAGGTGGCCGAAGTTGCGGCCGCCCGGGTAGCCCTTCTCGTCCCAGTTCCAGGTCAGCTCCACCTGGGCCGTCGAGTCGCCGGGCGCCGCCAGGAAGATGAGGCTGAAGCGTCCGGCCTCGACGTCCACCCGGTTCAGCTGCTCGAGGCCGAGCTTGCCGCAGTAGAAGTCGAGGGACGCGTCCAGGTCGCTCACCCGGACCATCGTGTGCAGGTACTTCAAGACGTCTCCTTCTCGGGTTTTGCGGCGGGCTGACTGGGAGCCGGCCGCTCGTTTCGCAATCGGGCCTCGGTACGCTTGCGCAAGCGCGAGAGCGTGGTCGCGTCCATTTCCTTCTCGAGGGAGGCCAGGGGCTCCCGGGCCTCCTCGATGCCGCTTCGGAGGGCGCTGCTGAGATAGTAGTGCGCGTCCTCGGGCCGCTTCGCGACGCCCCCCCTGCCGAGCGCGTAGACGATGCCGAGACGAAGCCGTGCCTGGGGCACGCCCTGCGCTTCGGCCTCCCGGTACCAGTGCAGCATGCGCTCGCGGTCGCGCTTCGTGCCGTCGCCGATGTCGTAGGCCCAGCCCGCCACGAACTGCCCCTGGGCGTTCCCCTGCTCGGCGGCCGACAGGATCCACTCGAAGGCCTGGGCGGCGCTCTTCGCGACCCCGACACCGTCGTGGTACATGGCGGCCAGCGGCGAGCTTCGCCTGGGCGTCGTCGGCCTCCGCCGCCATCCGCAGGCGACGGAAGGCTCCTTCCGCGTCTCGGGGAACGTCCGTTCCCTGGAGCATCATCATGCCCAGCTGGCGGGCGGCCTCCACGTGGCCGTTGTCCGCGGCGCGGGCGAGCCAGCGCGCCGCCATGCGCGGGTTTCGCAGGACACCGTCCCCGGTCAGATAGCGCCGGGCGTAGGCGAACTGGGCTCCGGGCAGGTTCGCCTCGGCGGCCCGCCGGCACCAGTCGAGCACCTCCTTGCCGGGCGGCTCCGCCGATGGCTTCGACTCGCCATCGTCGGGGGACCCGGATCCGAGCTGGCAGAGCTCGAACATCGCGTCGCGATCGCCCTGGCGGGCCGCTTCCGTGTACCAGCGGAGGGCCTCGGCGCGATCCTTGTGGAAGAGCCCGCCGGTCTCGTAGTAGCGGGCGAGCTCCAGGGTCGCCTCCGGGCTGCCGTGCTCGGCGGCGCGCAGCAGCCACTTGCGCGCCTCGGCCTCGTCCTTCTCGACGCCCTGACCCTCGAGGTAGATCACGTACAGGTTCCGCTCCGAGGGCGCGTGGTCGAGCGCGGCGGCCTTGAGGAGCCACTCGCGTCCCTTGGCGGGGTCCGGCGCCACGCCCCACCCGGTGAAGTAGAGGGTCCCGAGGTAGTTCATCGCGTCGGCATGGCCCTGCTCGGCTGCCTGCAGGAAGCGCTCGCGGGCCTTGCGAGGATTGGAGAAGACGCCCCTCACGTTGCTCGTATACAGCTTGCCCAGCTCGTACTGGGCCTCGGGGTCGCCGGCGTCCGCGGCCGCCTCGAAGAGCGCGGCGGCGCGGCCGTGGTTCACCGGTGTGCCGATTCCCTCGGCGTAGCGACGCGCCAGGACCACGCGCGCCGCCTCGTCGCCCTGCTCGATCGCGCGGGCGTACAGACGGGTGGCCTCCTCTTCGTCAGCGGGCAGGCCGCGCCGGCCGGAACGGATCTCGATCAGCTCGAGGGTGGCATCGACGCGACCCTGCTGCGAAGCCCGCTCGAGCCAGCGGATCGCGGCCTGGGGATCGCTGGAGAGCAGCAGCACCCCCGCGCGGTACTGGGCGTCCGGGCTTCCGAATCGCGCCAGCAGGCTCGCCCGATCCGCCTCGCTGCATCCGAGGGCGAGTGCGAGCAGGCACGCCAGCAGGCCGAGCCGCCGGGCACGCGGGTGCGCCGACGGCTGCCTGGCTGCGCTCGCGCTCATGGACCGACCTCCTCTCGCGACCCCACCCGACGATTTCACGTTACCCCGAACCGGCGAGCCTCGTAGCTTGGGTTGCGCGGGGTCGCCCCACGGGGCCGGCCGCGTTCGACCGCCCCGCTTCGGGTCGCCCAGCGCGGGTGGATTAGACTGCGGGCTGCGGCGCTGCGAGAGGCGGAATCCGGCGCCGCAGCATGGGGGGACGATGGAGCGAATCCGGAGCATTCGGAGCGGCGCGTGCCGGCTCTGCGGCGGCGCCGGGCTCCTGCTGGCCCCGCTGCTCCTCGTCTCGCTGCTGGCGGCGGGGAGCGCGCACGCCGGGGATCCGTCCCGTGGCGCCGACGCCTACGACGCGGGAGATGCGCGGGTCGAGGCCGAGCTGCTCGTGGACGCCGGGGCCCTGCGTCCGGGGCAGACCGTGCGGGTCGGCGTCCTGTTCCGGATGGACCCGGGCTGGCACGTCTACTGGCGCAACGCCGGCGACTCCGGCCTGCCCACCCGCCTCGACTGGAACTTCGAGCAGGCCGAGGTGGGCCCGATCCGTTGGCCGGCGCCCGAGGTCTTCCAGGAGTCGGACGGGTTCCTGACGACCTACGGCTATCGCGACGAGGTGCTGCTGACGAGCCTGGCGGTGGTCGCGCCCCGCCAGCCGGGACGCGCGCGGGTCGCGGTCACCGCCGACTTCGTGACCTGTCGCATCGGCTGCATCCCCGGAAGCATCTCTCTCTCCCGGGTGCTCGACGTGACGGAGAAGGGCCTTCCCGCCCCCGAGTCGGTGCACTCGCTCTTCGCGCGCTTCGAGCGACGGATTCCGAGGTCCGCCCGCAGCTACGGCCTGGAGGTGGAGGCGATCCACTCCCAGAGTGCGATCCGGCCGGGGGACGACTTCCGCACCGCCCTGGTGCTTCGCTGCGTCGATCCGACCGAAGGCTGCCAGGGCGCGCGTCTCGCGGCGGCCGCGCCCCACGAGGCGTTCGTGCCGGACGAGGTGCCCGGGGTCGAGCTCGAGGTGGTGGGGTACGAGCGCGAGGCAGACGGCCTGGCGCTGGCCCTGGCGGGACATGCCTTTTCCGACGGGCCCCAGGCGGTTTCCGACGGGCCCCAGGCGGTTTCCGACGGGCCCCAGGCGGTTTCCGATGGGCCCGAAGCGGTTGTCGACGAGCCCGAAGCGGTCGAGCAGCGGATCCGCGGGCTCGTGCCCCTCTCCCTCGCGGACGGCCGCACCTGGGTCGAGGTGGACGCTCCCCTGCCGCGTGCCGCCGCGGGAGCCGAGGTATCGACCTTCGAGAGCCCGCTCCTCTCGCTCACGGGCGGATTCGAGCCGCCGCGGCCCTCCGGGTCGCTCGTCTACGCGATCGGACTCGCCCTGCTCGGCGGACTGATCCTGAACCTGATGCCCTGCGTGCTGCCCATCCTCGCGCTCAAGGTCTTCCGCGTGGCCGAGCTGGCCCACCAGAGCCGGCGCGTGGTCGCGGGGCACGGGGCGGCCTACAGCGCGGGCGTCCTCTCCTCGATGCTGCTGCTCGCGGGCCTGGTGAGCGCGTTGCGCGCGGCGGGCACCGCGGTGGGCTGGGGGTTCCAGTTCCAGGAGCCGCTCTTCGTCGCCGCGATCTGCACGCTGCTGGTGGTCTTCGCCCTGAACCTCTTCGGCGTGTTCGAGGTGACCTTCCAGCCGGCGGGCGCCGCGCGCCTGGGCGCCGAGGCCACCGGCCTGCGACGCAGCTTCTTCGAGGGGCTGCTGGCGGTCGTGTTGGCGACGCCGTGCACCGCACCCTTCCTCGGCACCGCCGTAGGGTTCGCGTTCGCGAGCCCGCCGCCGGTCATCTTCGCGATCTTCGGGGCCATCGGCGTAGGCCTGGCTGCACCCTACGCGGCGGTCACGCTGGTTCCGGCGTGGTCGCGCATCGTGCCCCGGCCCGGCGCCTGGATGCTGCGGGTGCGCACGGGGCTCGGATTCTCCCTGGTCGCCACCGTGGTGTGGCTCCTGTGGGTGGTGGGGCGCAGCGTCGGGATCGACGCCCAGGCGGTCCTGCTGGCCTACCTCGTCGGCGTGGGCTTCCTGGCCTGGATCTTCGGCAGCGTGCAGGAGTCCGGTCGCCGGGGTCTCGTCGCCGCGACCGCGGCCGCCTGCGGCGCCGTCGCCCTGTTGGGGCTCGCCGCCGTGCCGCTCGAGCCCACGGGCCGGCCGCCCGCCGCCGGGGTCGGGGTCGGAGTCGCGTCGGCGGACGCCGCCGTCCCGACGAGCGACGCACCCTGGCGCGCCTACGACCCGGGCGCCGTCCTGGGGGAGCTGCGCCGCGGAAGGCTCGTCTTCGTCGACTTCACCGCGGACTGGTGCATCACCTGCAAGGTGAACGAGAAGGTGGTGTTCGACGACGAGCGCGTGAAGCAGGAGCTCGACCGGCTGGACGTCGCCACCTTCAAGGCGGACTGGACGCTCTACGACGAGGGGATCCGCGAGGTGCTCGCGAGCCACGGCAAGGCGGGCGTGCCCATGTACCTGCTCTACCGGCCCGACGCGCCCGACGAGCCCGATGTGCTGCCCGAGCTGCTGTCGGTGGGCGGGGTGATCGAGGCCCTGCGTGCAGCCGCAGGTGCCGGCGGCGCGTGACGCTCGTGTCGTCCCGGTGGCCTGGGCCCGCCGGGCCTCGTGTCAGGCGCCGAAGGGGATGCCCGTCGTGCGGGAGATCTCGCGCAGGTCCTCGACCACGGGCATCAGCAGCGGAATGCCCAGGGCCGTGCGGGCGGCCTCGGCCTCGCGCTCCGGGTCGCCGGGCACCAGCGGGCCGTCCGTGTCGGGCGCCGGGCGCGTGGCGCGCAGGGTGCGCACGTACTCGTCGATCTGGCGCTTGAACTCGCCGACGTCGATGAAGGCGTCGATGCGCATGGCACCGAAGAAGTGGCCGATTCCCTTGCCGACGCTGCGGTCGGGGATCCGTTGCCGCAGGGCGAAGGGCGGCGCGAAGGGGCCCCAGTTCGCCCCGGAGAGCACGCAGCACAGGACGTCCACCATCACCGCCAGGCAGTAGCCCTTGTGGCCTCCCTGCTCGCGGCGGCTGCCCAGGGGCAGCAGCGCACCGCCTTCGATCATCGCCTCCGGGTCCAGCGTCTCCCGGCCGAGGGCGTCGATCGCCCAGCCGCCGGGCAGGGCCTCTCCCTTGCGCCGGGCGATCTCGATCTTTCCGTAGGCGGCCGCGCAGGTCGCCATGTCGATCACGATGTCGGGCTCCTCGTCGCCCGGAAACCCGATGGCGATGGGGTTGGTTCCGAGCATCCGCTCGGCGCCCCAGAGTGGCGCCACCAGGCTCGTGGTGTTGGTCATGGACCAGCCGATCAGATCCCGGGCCAGGGCTTCGAGGACGTAGTAGCCGGCGATGCCGTAGTGGTTGGAGTTGCAGACGCTCACCCAGCCCGTGCCGGCCTCGCCCGCCTTGTCGAGGGCGATCTGGTTGGCGCGCGGCCCCACCACGAGCCCGAGGCCGTTGTCGCCGTCGACGGTGGCGGTGGAGGCGCTCTCGCGGATGATCGCGATGCGCGGGCGCGGGTTGATGCGCCCGGATTCCAGCATGTCGTGATAGGTGCGCAGCCTCGCCACACCGTGGGAGTCGATGCCGCGCAGGTCGCTGCGGGCCAGGACGTCCGCGGCGAGCGCCGCATCCTCGTCGGGCAGGCCGAAGTGCTCGAAGACCCTTCGCGAGAAGTCTCGCAGGTGGCGGGCGGGCAGGGTCAGGGTTTCGACGGACGGGGCGGCGGTCATGGCGGGGTGATATCAGATGTGGAGGTCCTCGGTCACCCAGCGGGCCCGGTCGCCGAAGCGGTCGCGCGAGAGGGGAGCGATGTCCAGGTCCCGGGTCCGCCCGCCGTCGATCAGCTCCGCCAGGGCCGTCCCGATGCCGTAGGACTGCATCACCCCGCGCCCCGTGAAGGAGTGCGCCTCGAAGAGGTTCGTGAAGCCAGTGACGGCGCCCGCGATCCCGCTGCGATCCGGGGTCACGGCATACAGGCCCGCCCATCCACGCACGTGACCGCAGCGCTCGAAGGTGCTGCAGCGGTGTGCCAGCCGGGGCCAGATCTCGTTCTCGAAGAATTCGTGTCCGTCGTAGCCGAAGTCGAAGCCCGGCGGCTCGTCGGGAATCGAGTATCCCGCCAGCACGTGCGCGCCCTCCGGATGGAAGTAGAGGTCGCTGGCGTCGACGATCATGCCGCCGCCGGCCAGGTCCACACCGGACGGAACGTCCTGGGCGTGCACGTCTACGAGCGCGATCTGGCGGCGAACCGGCTCGGTGACGTCGGCCACCCCGATCTTGGCGGAGAAGACCGGTGACCAGGCACCCAGGCAGTTGACGACGACGTCGCAAGCCACCGCGATCTGCTCCACGGCCTCGCCGGCCGGAATGCGGTGTCGGGTCAGGATGTCCTGGATCACGCCGCGGTCGTCGGTGGGATCGCCGGACCGGATCTCCACCACGTCGACGCCCGCGACGGCCCGCCGGCTGCCCGGAAGCCGGCGCGTCGCGACGCCCGACACGTAGTGGCGATCGAGGAAGCGGACGCCGAGCCGCTCCGCCTCGCGGCGGTACCAGCGCCGGACGGCGTTCGGGTTGATGAGCCCGTCCCGGGGCGAGTGGGTGGCGCCCACCAGCTCCCCGAGCCTCCGGTCGACGATCGGGAACCGCTCGGCGAGCGACGGCACGTCGAGCCGCTCGACCCCGAGGCCGAAGCCGTTCTGCAGGCGCATCGCGGTGCCTGCGCGCTCGAAGAGCTGCGGGTCATCGTAGAGCCAGAGATAGCCGCACTCGCGGAATCCGAACTCGTCCCGATGCTCGCGGAAGAAGTCGAGAGTGGCCGCGCAGGTCGCGATGTTGACCGGCTGCCACCAGGTGGCACGGGCTCCGCCTGCGTTCAGCTCGGAAGAGGCGTAGAGGCCTGCGAGGTCGAGATCGACGACCCACACGCCGCGGACGCCGCGCCGCGCGAGCGCCCAGGCCACGCTGGTGCCGATGATGCCGCCCCCGGCGATCAGGACGTCGGCCCGCTCCATGCGCCACGGAGTCTACCGCATGGGTTTCGGATAGGATCCGGCCGTGGTCGCAAACGCCCGTCCCCTCGCCCGCTGCCTCGTCCTCTCGCTCCTCGTGCTGACGGCGTGCGCGGGGACGCGCATTCGCGAGTTCACGCGGGAATCCTACGAGCCGCCGCCCGGCCTCCCACCGCCCGCGCGTGTGTTCGAAGCGCCTGCCGCGCGGGTGGCGACCGTGCTCGAGAACGTGCTCGCGGCACGGGGCGCGCGCTTCCAGGAGCCCGCGGCGCCGGAAGATCGTCTGACCGCGGCCCTGCCGTGGGCGAGCGCCGACGCGGCGGCCGGGGCCGTCGACCTCGGGCAGCTGCGCAAGGTGGTGACCCGTACGCTGCGGTCCTATCGCAGCTACTCGCCCCTGGACTATCGCTGCAACGAGTGCGTCGTGCGCAACGGTCGGGTCACGTCCCAGGTGACCGAGGTCGTCGAGGACCGGCGTCTCGTGCTCGATCCGCGGCGCTATCGGCTGGAAGGCACCGTCCACGCCCGGCTGGAGCCTGTCGCGGGCGGCACGCGGGTGGAGCTGCGTCTCGACGTGGAAGCCGAGCCCCCGGAGCCCCCGGGTCTGGCGCCCCGCTCGACGAACCGGGTGGAGGGAGAGCTCCTGGCGGCCCTGGCGGAGGCGCTCGCGCGGGAGGGCCCGGGTCTTCGGTAGCGTTGGGCGGCGCGAACGCTTCCTGTTTCCCCTGCTCGAGCTTCCGGCGCAGCTCCCCGCCGGGTCCCGGGCCGACCTCCGAGGAGAACCGATCATGCGACTCAGCGAACCCCGCGTGTCCCCCCTGCCCGAATCCGAGTGGGACGACGAGACGCGCGAGCTGCTCGGCGGTCTCATGCGCGCCGGGGGACGCGTGCTCAACATCTTCGCCACGCTCGCCCGACATCCCAAGCTGCTCAAGCGGTGGCTCGTCTTCGGCAACCACGTGCTCGGGAAGAACACCCTGTCGCCGCGAGAACGCGAGCTCGCGATCCTGCGGATCGGCTGGCTGTGCCGCGCCGAGTACGAGTGGGGACAGCACGTCGTGATCAGCCGCGGCCTCGGGATCGACGACGAGGAGATCCGGCGCGTGACCGCGGGGCCGGACGCGCCGGGCTGGGACCCCTTCGAAGCCACCCTCCTGCGGGCGGTGGACGAGCTGCACGCCGACGCCATGATCGGTGACGCCACCTGGAAGGCGCTCTCCGCGCGCTACGACACCCAACAGCTGATCGACCTCGTCTTCACCGTCGGGCAGTACAACCTGGTCTCCATGGCGCTCAACACGCTGGGCGTGCAGCTCGACGCGGGCGTCGAGGGCTTCCCCCGGTGAGGGTCGCGGGCAAGGTGGCGATCGTGGTCGGCGCGGGCCAGACCCCGGGCGACACCATCGGGAACGGACGCGCCACCGCGTTGCTGCTGGCGCGAGAGGGTGCGCGGGTGATGCTCGTGGACCGCCGGATCGATTCGGCGCGCGAGACCCAGAAGATGATCGAGGACGAGGGCGGCGAGGGCTTCGCGTTCGAGGCCGACATCACGCGGGAGCCCCAGTGCCGGGATCTCGCGGCCGCCTGCGTCGAGCGCTTCGGTCGCATCGACCTGCTGCACAACAACGTCGGGATCGGCGGGGGCGACGCGGGGCCCACCCGCCTCGAGGAGAAGGACTGGGATCGCATCCTGGACGTGAACCTGAAGGGCTGCTTCCTCACGTGCAAGCACGTGCTTCCCGTGATGCGGGAGCAGGGCTCCGGCAGCATCGTCAACATCTCCTCGGTGGCGGCGGTCTGCAGCGTGGGCATCGTCGCCTACAAGGTCTCGAAGGCCGGACTCAATGCCTTCACCCACTCCCTGGCGATGGGCAACGCGCGCTACGGGATCCGCGTGAACGCCGTGATGCCGGGGCTGATGGACACGCCCATGGCCATCCAGGGCATCGCCGCCGCCCGGGGCGTCGATCCCGTGGAGCTGTCCCGTGCGCGCGACGCCCAGGTGCCCCTCGGCGCCCGCATGGGCACCGCCTGGGACGTGGCCTACGCGTCGCTGTTCCTGCACTCGGACGAGGCGAAGTTCGTCACCGGCGTGATCCTTCCCGTGGACGGCGGACAGAGCGCCCGCATCGGCTGAGCGCCGGCGTGCCGCGCGGGACGCCGGCGCCCGGGATCGGACCCGCGGACCCCGTTCGGTCAGCGGTGGGGGTTGCCCGGGCCGCTCGCGGGTCCGACACTCGCGGTCCGTGCACCCTGGGGGCGAGCCGGCGTCCGGGGCGGCTGCGGGGCGGAGGGGGGGAGCGGATGGCGATCGAGCGGACAACGCCTCACGAGATTGCCTCCCCCGACGGCGAGCCCCTGCGCGGGAAGGCCGCGACCCAGCAGCGTATTCTGGTTGCTGCGGCCGGGCTCTTCGTCGAGCGCGGGTTCGACCGCACCACCATCGCCGACGTCGCCGATCACGCCGGGGTGAGCCGCGCCACCGTCTTCTGGCACTTCAGCGACAAGGCGGGCCTCTTCCGTGAGGTGTTCTCGTTCCTGGTGCGCCCGTTTCGGGAGTCCCTCGAGCGCGACCTCGACGACCTCGCCCCCGCCAAGCGGTTGATCGAGCAGGTGGGCAGCTACCAGAACATGGTGAGCGAGCACCAGGTGGTGATCCAGGCCTTCCTGCACTGGGTCGTGGAGACGCCGGCGCTCCGCGAGTGGGTGGTGGGCCTGCTCCTCGATCTGCATCAGCGCTTCGCGGGGGTCCTGAGCGAGACGCTGGCCGAGATGCTTCCGCCCGACGCGGACCCCGGTGCGGCGGCGGCCGGCCTCGTCAGCATGCTGGACGGGGTGCTCGTCCTGTCCCTCTTCGACCCGAGCGAGGCGGCCAACGAGCAGCGCCGGCGCGGTGTCGAGACCATCGCGGCGCTGCTTTCGCATCGCGCCTGATCGGCGGTTCTTCGGCCTTCGTCCGCGAGCTCGGGGATCAGCCGCTCGCGGCGGCTTCATCCCCCTGCGGTCGCCGGCGCAGGTCGAGGAGTGCGGGGAGCACCACCAGGTTGCAGATCACGGTGAAGACCATCCCCGCGGTCAGCATCTGGCCCAGGGCGCTCATGCCGTTGTGGCCCGAGAAGGCCAGGCTTCCGAAGCTCGCCGTCGTCGTCAGCGCGCTGTAGAAGACCGCCCGCGCCGTGGTCGTGCCGAGGAGGCCCTCGTGCGGCGGGACCCGGGCCTTCCAGCGGTGCACCAGGTGGATGCCGCTGTCGACGCCGATCCCGAACACCAGCGGGATCACGATCACGTTGGTGAAGTCGAAGGGCAGGCGCATCAGCACCATGAAGGCGCCCGTGAGCACGGCGCTCAGCACCAGCGGGGACATGGCCAGGACCACGTCCAGCGGGTCCCGCCAGATCACGAAGAGCAGCACGGCGATCAGCAACGCCGCCGAGACGACGGCCTGGGCGAAGGACCGGACCGTGACGTCCCCGAACTCGACGAGGTTCACGACGACGCTCGTCGCGCCGGGCGCCACCCCCTGCACGTCCCGCACGAAGGCCTTCATCTCCACCAGGTCCTCGAGATCCTGCTCGGGGAAGATCTGCACCCGGGACCGTCCGTCGGGCGCCTGCATGCGGTCGACGAGCTCCGCGGGCAGGTCCTCGAAGTCGACCGGGCCCGTCTCGACCGCGCGTCGCATGCGCTCGATCTGCTCGGGCAGGTTCGCGAACAGGATGCTCTCCAGGGAGGCGATCGCCTCGCGGGCGTTGCCTTCGCGCTCCACACGCGCGAGGAAGTCCCCCAGATGGCCCCGCAGCTTGCGGATGCTGGCGGCCAGGACCGAGTGCTTCTCCTGCATCCAGGAGCGGCCGAAGAAGTCGTGCAGCTTGCGGATGGCGGCGATCTGCTCGTCGATGGAGAGGGTCTCCGCTGCGGGCGTGCCTCCGGGGGAGGCCGGCACGTCGAGGAGCATGGCGACGTCGGCGAGGATGTCGAGCTTCTCGTCCTGCTCGTCGGGCACGAAGTCGGCGAGGCTGAAGGCGCGGCTCACCGTCGGCAGCTCGCGCACGCGCTCCGCGGCGTCCCGGGCCGTCTCGAGATCCGGCTCGACCAGGTTGATGTACCAGGGGGCCGTATTCGGCTCGTCGAGCAGGTCGTTGAAGGCCTGCACCGAGATGGTGTCGTCGTCCCGCATGTTGACGACGTTGGGGTCGAAGCGGGACGCGGGGAGCAGCGCCAGGCTGCCCGCGAACGCGAGCCCGGCGACCACCCGGACGACCGTCGGATGCTGCTGGAAGGGACGCCACCACGCGTAGCGGAAGTGCACGTCGGCGCCGGGTGCGATCTCTCCGACGCGCAGCCAGGACGACAGCAACGCGGGAAAGAGCGTCACGAAGAGGAAGACGATCACGACCATGCCCCCGGTGGCGATCCAGCCCAGCTCGGCGATGCCCCGGTAGTCGGTGGGAACGAAGACGAAGAAGCCGATGGCCGTGGTGACGCCGCAGAGCACCAGGGAGCCGCCGATGTCCGCGATCGCGTGATCGAGGGCAGCCTCGTGAACCCGTCCCAGCCGCCGATGCGCGGTGTAGCTCATGCCCAGGTGGATGCCGAAGTCGACGCCGAGGCCGATGAAGAGGACCGCGAACGAGATCGAGATGAGGTTCAGGTGGCCGACGGAGGCGGCGGCGTACGAGGAGGTCCACAGCAGGCCGGCGAGCAGGGTGGCGATGACCGCGAGCATCACCCGGAACGAGCGGACCGCGACGTAGACGATGCCCGCGACGAGCACGAAGCAGAAGAGGCTCGCCGATCCGATGTCCCAGATCAGGCCGACCATCTCCTCGTAGTTGAGCGCGGGATTGCCCGTGACCCGCACCCGGACGCCGCGCTCGGGCACGAGCCCGCGGGTCCTCGCGGCGTCGTAGATCGCCTCGATCGCGTCCCCCGCTCCGAAGACGCTGCCGAACTCGAGGATGGGAGTCGCGACCAGGACGCGTCGCGTCGTCACGTCCATCGACGACCCCCGCAGCAGGATCTCTTCCCACGAGGTGTGGAGCCAGGGGTCCTGCCACAGGTCGACGGTGGCCTGGCTCACCCGATCCAGGACCAGGGACCACTCGTTCGCGCCGGTGTCGTTCTCGCGCAGGTCGTCCAGGGCGAGCTCTACGATCTTGGCGAGCTGCGCCAGGCTCGGATCGCGCTCGAGCTCCGCCATCACGGGCTGCATCCGCACCATCTGGTCGGCGAACTTCTCGAGGTCGGGAATCGGGCGGTAGAGGAGCCCGTGCTCCTCGAAGAACGAGCCGCCTCCTGGCGCGTACACCCGCGTGAAGTGCTCCGGCTGTTCGTGCAGGGCCGCCTCGAGTTGCTCGCCGGCGCTGCGGGAGAGCTCCGGCGTCTGCGCGTCGATCACGACCAGCAGCGCCGAGTCGAGCGTCGGGAAGAGCGACTTGAACTCCTCGTAGGCGTCGTGGGAGGGCAGGCGTTCGGGGATCAGGCTCATGTTGTCCGAGTTGATCCCCAGGAAGAGGACGGCGTGCACGGTGAGGGCCACGGTGACGACGAGCGTCCCCCAGCACACCAGGCCCGCGCGCCGATCCACCGCGGCCACCCAGCGGCGCAGGCCGTTGGCGATGCGCGTCTCGACGCGGGACTGGCTCACGGAGCACCGCGCCGGCGCCCGGCGCGCGGCGTCCGGAAGCGGGCCCGGGCTTCGCGCGCCCGCTCGCGGATCGCGCAGCCCTGGACGTGGTCGTTCACCAGGCCCATGGCCTGCATGAACGCGTAGCTCGTCGTCGGGCCGACGAAGCTGAAGCCGTGGTCCTTGAGGGCGCGCGAGAGGGCGACCGATTCGGGCGACTGGGTGAGGGTCCGGAAGGTGGCTCGCGTGAGCCTTCGGGGTCGCGACGCGAGCTCCGGCTCGAAGCGCCACACGAAGCCCGCCAGCGAGCCCTCGCTTCGCGCCAGCTCGCGCGTGCGGCGCGCGTTGTTCAGGGTGGACTCGATCTTTCCCCGGTGGCGCACGATTCCGGGGTCGCGCAGCAACCGCTCCACGCTGCGGCGGTTCATGCGCGCGACGGCGTCCACTTCGAAGTTGCGGAAGGCGGTGCGGAAGTGCTCGCGCTTGCGGAGGATCGTGATCCACGCCAGTCCGGCCTGGAAGCCCTCGAGGCATAGCTTCTCGAAGAGCCTCCGGTCGTCCTTCACCGGGTAGCCCCACTCGCGGTCGTGGTAGGCGCAGTAGAGGGGGTCGCGGCCGGCCCACCAGCAGCGCGCCACGCCGTCGGCGCCCAGGATCGTACCGTCGTCGGCGTCGGACATGGCGCCAGAGGCTAGCTGACGAATCCCTGGGATTCGTTGCGGCGCGAGCCGACCCCTTTCGGGTCGGCCTGCTAGCTGGGGAATCCTGCGGATTCCCGTTACCGCGAGCCCCACGACACATCGAGTGTGCGGGCGCCGACCCGCCGAGCGATCACCCCGAGCGCCTCCTCGAGATCGCGGCGGCGCCGGGGCGTGGGGCGCACGCCGGGCTCCCAGTGCAGGCGTCTCACCTCGAGGACCTCGCGGTCCCGGTGGAGCTTCGGGTCGAGACGCCCCACCAGGCGATCGCCCTCGAGGATGGGCAGGACGTAGTAGCCCCACACGCGTTTGGGGGCCGGCACGAAGGCCTCGAAGCGGTAGTCGAAGCCGAAGCGCCGGAGAAGACGACGCCGGTCGCGGACCACCGGGTCGAAGGGGCCGAGCAGGCGCAGGCCCGCAACCGGCGGCGGAAGCCGGGCGAGGCGGCGCTCCCAGTCGGGCAGGGCCAGCGCCGGGCGGGGCCGTCCGTCGATCTCGTCTCGAACCGCGACCGGCACGAGGCGGCCGGCCCGAACCGCGCGCGCGCACCAGGCGGTCGCCTCGCCCACGCTCACCGCCTGCCAGAAGCTCGCGATCTCGCCGGGGGTGGCGATCCCCAGCCGATCGATGGCCGACGTGCAGGCCCAGTCGAGGGTCTCGCTGGCGCGCGGCGTCGCCCGGACGTGCAGCTCGGGCAGCACCCGTTCGGCCAGGTCGTACACTTTGTGGAAGTCGCGACGCCCGGCGATCGCGACCACGCCCGTGTGCCACAGGAGCTCGAGCGCGGTCTTCTGGGGAGTCCAGCCCCACCAGCTCCCGCGCTTCACGCCCGGAGGCGCTTCGAAGTCCTTCGCCATCAGCGGGCCTTCGTCGCGCAGGCGCCGGCGGACGTGGGCGACGACCTTCCGGTGGTCTCCCCCTAGACGCTGGCTCATCCACCGCCGGTAGCGATGGCTTCGCGCGAAGGCGCGGAAGCGTCGCTTCCAGTGGGGGTACCAGCAGGCCGGGATCGCCGAGGCGTCGTGGGTCCAGTGCTCGAAGAGCTGCCGCCGGCGCTCGAGCAGGTGCTCGAGGTGACGAGGGTCGTATCCGTAGAGGCGTGCACCCAGGGTCAGGTGGTGGCCGCGATCGACGACGTTGATCGAATCGAGCTGCACGAAGCCGAGTCGATCGATCAGGCGGGCGGCGGCGGCAGGGGTCGCCTTACGTCGCGGGTCGTCGAGGAGACCCTGTGCGCCCAGCAGGAGACCGCGGGCGTCCCGGGCGGAGACGACCGGCACCGGAGCGGACGAGCGGGAAGGGGACACGGCTCGATTCTAGCCAGGAGCCCCTCTCGATTTGCGGTGCAATCGAGACCGCATAGTCTTCCGGCGTGCAGAACCCGCGGCCTGCGCGCATCTCCGGTCCGGCTCCGCCCCACGCGTCGCGGGGGGGCGCCCGCATGCTGGCGCGGATGGCGCTGGCGGCGGTCCTGCTGGGCGGTGCGGCCTGCGCGTCCAGGCCCGCGCCGAAGGTGCCGCTCTCGAGCTGGCAGGAGCAGATGCGGGCCGGCGTCGAGAGCGCCGAAGCGGGCGACGACGCCGGGGCCGTGGAGGCGTTCGGCTCGGCGGTGCTGCTGGCCCGGCTCGAGCCCGGCCACCCGGACCAGCTCGCCTACGCCAGCTGGCACCTGGGCGACGTCTGCTTCCGCAGCCCCCAGCTGTGTCCGCGGGGCGAGGACGAGCGCGAGACCCAGCGCTCCTACGACCTGTTTGCCGCCCACTACGGCCCCGAGCACCCGGTGGTGATCCCGATCCTGCTGCGCCTGTCCGAGCTGCGGGCGCGGGCGGGGGACACCGAGGCCGCCCAGGCCCTGCTCGAGGAGTCGGACAAGATCACCGCCCGGACCTTCCCCAAGTCCCACTTCATGCGGGCGGGCACCGGCAGCTATCGGCCCGCCGCCTCGCTGCATCCCCAGGAGATCCTCCAGATCCTCTCCGAGCTCGACCTGCTCGGCGGCTGAGGCCGTCCGGGACCCGGCTCGACGGTTGACCCGCTGGGGCATCTCGCCTAAACAAGAATCCGATTCTGATTCTTGTCCTGGGTGACCTGCATGTCCCGAGGCCCTTCCAGAAGCCAGCTCTCCACGGTCTCGCGGCCCAAGCAGGCGCGCAGCGAGCAGACCCTGCTGCGCCTCCTGGACGCCGCCGAGGCGCTGATCCGCGAGAAGGGCTTCGCGGACGTCTCGGTCCCCGAGATCGTGCACCGGGCGGGGTCGTCGGTGGGGGGCTTCTACGCCCGCTTCAAGGACAAGGACGAGCTGCTCCGCACCCTCGAGGAGCGCTTCCTCGCCCGTCTCGACGAACGCGTGGACGAGCTGGCCGATCCCGCGTACTGGGGCGATGCCCCGACGGCCGGGATCGTGGCGGCCTGCATGCACGAGCTCGTGGCGACCCACCGTGCCGAGCAGAACATGATCAGCACCTTCCTGGCCCGCGCGGCGGCCGACGTGGAGGCGCGCGACGAGGGCATCCGCTTCCGCCAGGGCGTCTCGGCGCGCATCGGCCGGCTGCTGCTCGCGCGGCGCGGTGAGATCCGGCACCCGTCGCCAGAGATGGCGATCGACCTGGGCATCCAGCTCGCCTTCGGGGTGATGTTCCAGAACACGATCTTCGGCGAGACGCGTTGCGGGGGACGCGCGCTGTCCGACGCCGAGATCGAAGCCGAGCTCACCCGCATCTTCCTCGCCTACACGGGGATCGCCTGAGCGAGCCCCGAGACCGTTTCCACGCACCCCAACGCGCTCCGAGCCGAGTCAGGAGAAGCCCCACGATGGACTACCCGCAGCGGAACCCGATCCCCCTCCCCGAGAGCGGCCTGGCCTTCGAGCACGTGGCCGCCACCGTCGACACCGTGTTCGACTGGCAGTACGCGCTCGAGAAGCAGGGGCTCATGGCCCTCTACGAGAAGGGCAAGGCGAACAACTGGAACGCCGTGGACCTCGATTGGACCACCGAGGTGAGCATGGAGCGCATGATGCAGGAGCGCACTGCGGCAGGCGGCGGCGTCCTGATGAACCAGATCATGCAGCCCCCGCGGCAGCTCGACGAGCGCGGCGTGGTGGAGCTGCAGCTCCACATGAACGCCTTCATGCTCTCGCAGTTCCTGCACGGCGAGCAGGGAGCGCTGCTCGCGACCGCCAAGATCGTCCAGACCGTGCCGCAGGAGGAGTCGAAGTTCTACGCGGCGAGCCAGGTGATGGACGAGGCCCGGCACGTGGAGGTCTACCACCGCTACCTGACCGAGAAGATGGGCGTCGCCTACCCGGTGGTACCCAGCCTGCAGAGCCTGCTCGACGACATCATCCGCGATCCGCGTTGGGACGTGACCTTCCTCGGCATGCAGATCATGGTGGAAGGTCTGGCCCTCGCCGCCTTCAG
This sequence comes from uncultured delta proteobacterium, assembly GCA_963822965.1. GTDB lineage: Bacteria > Myxococcota_A > UBA9160 > UBA9160 > UBA4427 > JAJDAN01. The sequence goes on along the minus strand of CAWGJT010000006.1, from coordinate 643,285 downwards.
CATGATGCGCATGATGATGTCCGGCGAGCCGCTCATCCAGGACATCACGACGCGGATCATGCAGGACGAGTCCCGCCACGTGGCGTTCGGGGTGCTGTCCCTCGGCGACTACTATCGCAACGACATCACCGGCAGCGAGCTGAGAGAGCGCGAGGACTTCGTCATCGAGGCCTCCCATCTGTTGCGCGAGCGGCTCAAGATGGAGCCCGTCTTCGACCGCCTCGGCTTCGACGTGCCCGTCTGGACGGACTGGTCGAACAACACGCCCTTCATGAAGGGCTTCCGCCAGATGACGTTCTCGAAGATCGTGCCGAACCTGAAGCGGCTCGGGTTGCTCACCCCGCGCGTTCGCGACGCCTTCGCGAAGATGGACCTGCTCCGCTTCGAGCACCTGAAGGACTCGGTGGAGGAGGCCGAGCCGCAGCCGCCCGAGGAGCTGGTGAAGCTGCTGATGGAGTTCCTGAACACGAACGTCGACGCGTCCGGGAAGCCGACCGTCGCCGCCTGAGCGGGCGGCGCTCGCGGACCTGGCTGAGGGAGTCCGGTGGGGCTCCCCCCGCGGCGGAACCGCGACCCAAGACTTCGTCTCGGGGTGCGCTCCTACCCGGCGCAGTCGGCGGCGACGTCCTCGGGGTACGGAATCGGGAGCGGGCCCCCCGCGTCCTCGCACAGCTCGGGCCAGCGGGCGCGCAGGATGCGCAGCACCTCCTCGGCCTTCTCCGACAGGGTCGCGAAGGCGGTCAGCGCCGCGGCGTGCGCGGCCCGGTTCAGGCCTTCCGGGAAGCGATGCTCGCTCGGCGGCACGAAGAGATCCGTGGCGATGCCCTGGCGGCGGGAGCGCTGCCAGATGCGGCGCCGCGTCTCCTCGTCGCCCCGCGCGCCCGCGCCGAAGCTCACGACGAGCTTCGCCAGCGCGAGCCTCGACTGGTCGTATCCGTGGTAGAGGCCGAGCAGGGTCGCCTGGTCGGCCTCGGCGTATCGGGTGGGGGTGGTGCGCAGGGGCTGCAGCCCAACGGCTTCGAGCGACATCGGTTCTCCTCGTGACCCCGAGCGGACGGGCTGCGGACCTGCCGGCAACCCGGGGCACTCCATGCCTCCCTTGGACCCCACGGTTGCCGGAAGGTTCTGTGCAGGTCGCCCGCGCCCGCCGCCGGGCGACTGGACCCTGTCAGCCGGACGGGTCGGCTCGACCCGCGGGGCAGGCGGGAGAAATCGACGGGAAGAATCCGGCGGGTTGTGAGAAAGTCGGGATTCCGGAAATCCAGCGAGGTGTGAAGGTGCTCCAGAGTCTCGACCGCGCCGAGCGGCTCCAGCTGATGAAGTTCGTCTGCTCGTTCGCGTGGGCAGACCTCGAGATCCGGCCCGAGGAGCGGCAGTTCGTGCAGCGACTGATCGAGCGCCTCGACCTGGACGACGCCGAGGCTGGCCAGGTGGAGAGCTGGCTCAAGGTCCCGCCGCGGCCCGAGTCCGTCGACCCCACCGCGATCCCGAGCGAGCACCGGAAGCTCTTCCTCGACGCGATCGAGGGCGTGATCGCCTCCGACGGCGAGCTGGCCGAGCTCGAGCGCGAGAACCTCGACCTGCTGAAGATGCTCCTGCCCTGAGCGCCGGTCGGGCTCAGTTGACCTTGCGCTCGGCGCCCTGCCAGTAGCGCTCGCGCAGCTTGAACTTCTGTAGCTTGCCGGTGGCGGTGCGCGGCAGCTCGTCCACGAAGCGGACGGCGGTCGGGCACTTGAAGTGGGCCAGCTTCTCCCGGCAGAAGGCCAGCAGATCCTGCTCGGAAGGCGTCTCCCCCGAGCGCAGGACCACCAGCGCGACCGGCGTCTCTCCCCACTTCTCGTGGGGGACACCGATCACGGCGCACTCCAGCACGGCGCGGTGCTGGTAGAGGACGTCCTCGATCTCGGGGGAGCTGATGTTCTCGCCGCCCGAGATGATCACGTCCTTCTTGCGGTCGACGATGTGGATGTTGCCCACCTCGTCCTGCACGGCGAGGTCGCCGGTGTGGAACCAGCCGTCGCGGATCGCCGCGGCGGTCTGCTCGGGCTGCTCCCAGTATCCGGCGAACACCACGTTGGAGCGCGCGCAGATCTCGCCCGGGGTCACGCCGTCGGCGGGAACCGGCCGGTCCTGGTCGTCTCGCAGCTCGATCTGCACGCCGAGCCCTTCGACGCCCGCCCGCGCCCGGCGCGCCCAGTCGTCGCGAGGGGTGTTGGCGTCGGGCGCGGAGATGGTCAGCAGCGGCGCCGTCTCGGTGAGCCCGTAGAGCTGCAGGAAGTGCCAGCCCAGCTCCTCCTCCAGGCGTTGGATGAACGCTGCGGGGGGCGGCGCGCCGGCCACCGCGAAGCGCGGCTTCTGGGCGATGGTGTGCCGATCCTTGTGGGGGTAGTCGAGGATCGTCCGCAGCACGGCGGGGGCCATGCAGGCGAACGTCACCTTCTCGCGCTCGATCAGCTCGAAGATGCGGCGCCCGTCGATGGCGCGAAGCACCACGTGGGTGCCGCCCATCCCGGTGAGCGCGTAGACGCCGCCCCAGCCGTTGCAGTGGAACATGGGCAGGGTCCAGAGCTCGACGTCCTGGTGACAGACTCCCAGGTGCGCGATCAGGTTGTAGGCGTTCAGGTAGCAGTTGCGGTGGGTCAGCATCACGCCCTTGGGCCGGGCCGTCGTTCCGGAGGTGTAGTTGATGGAGACCAGCTCGTTCTCGTCGAGGTCCACCGCCGGGGGCGGGTCCGTGGGAGCCGCCTCGAGCAGCTCGTCCCAGGACGTCCAGCCGGGGGGCGTCTCGCCATCGTCCCGGGCCTCGATCCAGTGCTCCACGCGCGGCAGATTCTCGCGGATGCCGTCGAGGACGCCGGTGTACTCCCAGTCGACGAGCACCGCCTTTACGCCGGCGTGGTTCAGGATGTACTCGTGGTCGGCGGCGACCAGGCGGTAGTTGAGGGGCACGAGCACGGCGCCGATCTGGCTCGTGCCGTAGAAGCTCTCCAGGAAGAAGTGCGAGTTCGGGCTCAGCACGCAGACCCGGTCTCCCTTTGTGATGCCGAGACCCAGGAGGGCGTGGGAGAGCTGGTTCACCCGGGCCTGGAAGTCGCGCCACGTGTAGCGGCGCTCGCCGTCCACCACCGCGAGCTTGTCCGGGTAGAGGTACGACGCCCGTCGCAGGAAGTCGTTCACGAGAAGCGGAACCTGCATGCATCCTCCTGGCGGTCGCGGGCCCGGGGCCCGCACAGCTTGCGTTCTGGCTCACCGGTGCGAGTGTAGAGGCAATCCCAAGCGCGAGGGCCGGGCGATGGAGCAGGTGCTGTACGAACGACGAGGGCCGGTGGCCGTGGTCACCATCGACCGGCCGGAGGTGCGCAACTGCGTGGACGGACCCACCGCCGCGCAGCTCGCGGCCGCGTTTCGGCGCTTCGAGGCCGAGGAAGAGGCGGCCGTCGCGGTGCTCCAGGGGGCGGGTGGGTGCTTCTGTGCCGGGGCCGATCTCAAGGGCATGGGCGAGGGGCGCGGCAACCGGGTGGATCGCGACGTCTCCCGGGACGGACCCATGGGCCCGAGCCGCATGCTGCTCGCCAAGCCCGTGATCGCAGCCGTGGAGGGGTACGCGGTGGCCGGGGGCCTCGAGCTCTCGCTCTGGTGCGACCTGCGCGTGGCGGCCTCGGACGCCGTCTTCGGCGTCTTCTGCCGGCGTTGGGGGGTCCCCCTCATCGACGGCGGCACCGTCCGGCTGCCACGCCTGATCGGGCAGAGCCACGCCCTCGACATGATCCTCACGGGACGGGGGGTGTCGGGGGAAGAGGCCCTGCGCATGGGCCTCGCGAACCGGCTGGTGGCGCCGGGCGAGGCCCTGGACGAGGCCGTTCGCCTGGCCGGAGAGCTCGCGCGCTTCCCGCAGCGTTGCCTCCGCGGCGACCGCCTCTCCGCCTACGGCCAGTGGGGCCAGGACCTCGAGGCCGCCCTGGCGGAGGAGACCCGCATCGGGCTCGAGGTCATCGCCTCGGGCGAGACCCAGGCGGGCGCCCAGCGCTTCGCAGGGGGTGCCGGCCGCCACGGCGCCTTCGAGTAGCCGGAGCTCGCGAATTCTCCATCGCCGCGGCGCGTGACCCGATTCCCGGGCCACGCGCTACCTTCCCGAACCGCGCACGCGCCGCGTGGCATCCCAGCGGGGACGACTCTCCGCCATCACCGAGGTCCAGCACGTGCACCGCTTCGACGAGCCCGAAGACGCCCCCAAGCCCCCGGCCCTCCAGGACGCGGTCATCTCCCGGATGCTGGGCATCCGGACGATGCTGGTGACGGGCCAGATCGACCAGGACGTGGCCGAGCGGGTGATCTCCCAGGCGCTCATCCTGGACGGCGCGAGCCACGATCCCATTCGCGTGATCATCAGCTCCCAGGGCGGGCACGTGGATTCGGGCTACGCGATCTACGACGTGCTCCGCTACATCGACAGCCCCATCGTCACCGTGGGGGCGGGCTGGGTGGCGAGCATCGCCGTGCCGATCCTGCTCGCCGCCGAGAAGAAGAACCGCTACTCGCTGCCGAACACGCGCTTCCTGCTCCACCAGCCTTCGGGCGGCGCCGGCGGCCAGGCCTCGGACATCCGCATCGCCGCCGAGGAGATCCTGAAGCTGCGCGAGCGCCTCAACAAGCTGATCTCCGACGAGACCGGCAAGAGCATCGAGCAGGTGTCCCTCGACAGCGACCGAAACTTCTGGATGTCGGCCGAGCAGGCCCTCGAGTACGGGCTCATCGAGCGCATCATCAAGAGCCAGCGCGAGATCTCCTGAACGGGATCCCCCGAGAGCGATGGCCGAGACCCCTCACGCTTCCACTTCCTCCGCCCGCGATGGCGACCGCACGCCCGTCGACCGGCTGGGGCGGCCCCTGCGCGATCTCCGCATCTCGGTCACCGACCGCTGCAACTTCCGCTGCACCTACTGCATGCCCGCCGAGATCTTCGGCGACCGGTACCAGTTCCTGCCGCGTTCCGAGATCCTCAGCTTCGAGGAGATCGAGCGGCTCGTCCGGATCTTCGGCGAGCTGGGCGCGCTGAAGCTGCGCGTGACGGGAGGCGAGCCCCTGCTTCGGGTCGACCTGCCGGACCTGGTGGGCCGCCTGGCCCGGGTACCCGGCGTGGAGGATCTCGCCCTCACGACCAACGCCACCCTGCTGCCCCGCCAGGCCGACGCGCTGCGCGCCGCGGGGCTTCGGCGCGTGACCATCAGCCTCGACAGCCTGGACGAGGACGTCTTCCGCCGGATGAACGGCGACAAGCTCTCGGTGGACCGGGTGCTCGACGGGATCGCGGCGGCCGAGCAGGCCGGCCTGGGTCCCGTCAAGATCAACTGCGTGGTGCAGAAGGGCGTGAACGACAACACCCTGGTCGACCTGGCGAAGCACTTCCGGGGCACGGGCCACATCGTGCGCTTCATCGAGTACATGGACGTGGGCACCCGCAACCAGTGGGACCTCTCCCAGGTGCTCTCGGCCCGGGAGATCATCGAGCGCATCGACGCCGAGCTGCCGCTCGAGCCCGTCGCGCCCAACTACCGGGGCGAGGTCGCGAAGCGCTGGCGCTATGCCGACGGGCAGGGCGAGATCGGCGTCATCGCCTCGGTCACCCAGCCTTTCTGCGGCGAGTGCACCCGGGCCCGTCTCACCACCGAGGGGCAGCTCGTCACGTGCCTGTTCGCCTCGGGCGGCACCGACCTGCGAGCCCCCCTGCGCGGCGGCGCCAGCGACGACGAGCTACGCGATCTCATCGCCCGGGTCTGGCGCGACCGCAGCGACCGCTACTCCGAGGAGCGCGAAGCCCTGCTCCAGACCGAGGACGGCGAGCCCGCCCGCGACCGCATCGAGATGTACCAGGTCGGCGGCTAGATCCGTCGGACTCCGTCCAGCTTCAGGTCGACGTTTCGGGGGCGTCGGGATCCGCCGCATCGGGTCCCGACGCTTGCGGGGGCCGTGGCTCGTGATCGGGCGTCTCGCCGCCCAGCGCCTCGCGCGCCTCGGGGGCCACCGAGCGCAGGTGCAGGTCGCGCTGGGGGAACGGCACCTCGATGCCGTCCTCGGCGAGGGCGTCCTGGATGGCGATCGCGATCTCGCTCCGCACCGTCGTGAGCGCGTTCTCGTCCTCGCTCCAGAAGCGCAGCTCGAAGTCGAGGGAGCTGTCGCCGAAGCCCATGAAGAGGGCCAGCGGCTCGGGGTACGCGAGCACCGCGGGGTGGTCGTGCGCCACCTGGCGCAGCAGCTCGATCACCCGCCTGGCCGGGGTTCCGTAGACCACGCCCACCGTCACCGGAACGCGTCGGTGCTTGTCGGCCAGGGTCCAGTTGGTGACGCGATTCGAGATCAGGTCGCCGTTCGGAACGATGACGTCGGCGCCATCGAAGGTGCGCAGGGTGCTCGAGCGGATGCCGATGCGGGTGATCGTGCCCAGGAGCGTGTCGAGCGAGACGACGTCCATCACCTTGACGGGTCGCTCGAAGAGCAGGATCAGGCCCGAGATGAAGTTGTTCACGACGTTCTGCAGGCCGAAGCCGATGCCGACGCCCAGCGCGCTGATGACGAGGGCCAGGTTGCCCACCTGGAAGCCGAGGGCCGCCACCGCGAACACGAAGCCGAGGACGAGCACCGCGTAGCGGCTGATGGCCGAGAGCGCGAACGGCACGCCGCGGGGGAGCGAGACGCGGGGGAAGATCTCCGTGTCCAGGAGTCGGGAGATGAAGCGCGAGAGCACCCAGGACAGCCAGATCGCCACGACGAACGCGATCACCCCGCCGAGCGTGATCGTGACGCTGCCGTATCCCAGGGGCGCCGCCAGCGCGCGACTCAGCAGGTCGAGCAGGCCCTCGCGGATCGACAGGTATCCGGGCAGCAGGTAGAGCCACGTCGCGAACGCGGTCGTGCGAGCGAGCCGGCTCACCACGCGGGGCAGGGCCGGGCGGTCTCCGCGGACCAGGCGCAGCCGGTCGAGCCGGCCGGTCCACACGGCGCTCTCGCAGATGCCCTCGACGACGACCACCGCCGAGAAGAGGATCGAGCCCACGAAGGTGCCGATCACCACGGCGGTGATCAGCAGGTCGGCGAGGATCACCCAACCGAAGAACGACCCTACGGTCGCGACGCCGGCGGCGACCATCGACACGCGCAGCCAGCCCCCCAGCAGGCGCAGCCAGAAGGGATTGGCGGGGTGCGGCAGACGGGCCAGCCGGGACGGACGGCGCAGCCATACCAGCCCCGCGAACGTGACGGCCGCCTCGATCACCAGCAGGAGCCGGGACAGGCCCTCGAAGTCCAGCAGGATGCGGCGCCCGAAGTCCACGAGGACCAGCACCACCAGCCCGGGCAGGGGCTTGCGGAGGGGCTTCGGCACGATGTTGCGAAGCAGCACCACCCAGAACGGCAGCACGAGCAGGCTCATGAGCCAGCCGAGCTTCGGCGGGGCGTCCGCGTGGATCCAGAGGGTGTTGCTGAGGCCCAGGACCAGGCCCGCCGCCCAGGGGTGGACGAGGGCGGGCGGCAGCTCGTGACCCTCGCGAAGCTTCGCCCAGGCGCTCGCGCGAACGCTCAGCCAGACGAGGGCCAGGGTGAGGAAGGCGTGCAGCCACAGCAGCCGGCCCTCCCGGTCGGCGTAGCTCTGGAGGCTCGCGTTCATCTCGTGGTACGCGGTGGCGAAGCTCTGCCGGCTCGCCTCGACGTCTCCGGGAGAGACCGCCCACAGAGGCGGTGCGATGCGCCGCAGGACGTGGGAGAGCGCTTCGTCGCGCGCAGCCGCCATGCGCTGCAGCTCGTCCGCGACGTGGGCGCGCAGCTCCACGAGCCGGTTCTGGACGCGCAGGGCGTCGTCCCGGCTGCGCCGCAGCCGGGTCCGCGCGGCGGCGATCTTCTCCTGCGCCTGGGCGACTCGGGCGCGCACATCCGGCGGTGCCTGCTCTTCGCGCGCGCCCTTGGAGGTGGCTTCCCAGCTCGAGGCCCGCTGGGTGAGCTCCCGGCCGGCGGCATCCAGGCTCGCGAGCCGCTCGGTCAGCCGAGCTGCCCAGGTGTCGAGGCGTGAATCGATGGCGCGCCAGTCGGCCTGCATCGCGGTCAGGTCGGCGCGGCCCAAGCCCCGCTCCAGGCGGGCGTTCGAGACGGCCTCGCGTTCCCGGATCTTGGACGCGAGCTCCGGGAGCTGCTCGGCGATCGTTCCCTGGAAGTTGGGTGCGGCCAGCCGGCCGTCCAGGCTCTTCAGATAGGAGTCGAGCGCCACGTCCTCGGAGGCGATCGAGGCCACCGGAATGGCGACGGGCGCCGGCTCGGCAGGCTGCGCAGCCGACGGCGTGCCGGTCGCCTGCTGCGCGGCGCTCGGAGCGGCGGCGGCGGCCGCTCCCAGCAGGCCGGCGAGGCAACAGGCGGCCCGCCACCCGGCTCTACGCGCGGTGGCTCTCCCGTCGATCGGCCGACCGTGCTCACGAGGCATGGCCGGGAGCATAGACCGAACCGTCCCTTCCTGGCCGCGCGAATCGCGCGCGCCTTCGCTTCACTCGTACCAGACTTCGATCGTGTAGCCGTCCGGGTCTTCGAGGTAGAGGTAGGGCAGCCCCGGTGCGAACTCGCCGTGGCGCAGGATGCGGGCGCCGGCGGCCTCCGCCTGCGCGATGGCGTCGTGGATGTCGTTCGGGTCGGTGAGGCGGAAGCCGAAGTGATCGACGCCGCCGCGCACCCCAGGTCCCTCGCGTCGCTCGAAGACGAGCACATCGTGGGGTCCCGGGCCCAGCACCTGGATCGAGTCTGCCTCGCGGTGGTACTCGCGAACGCCGAAGAGCCGCTCGTAGAAGGCGAGTGAGACGTCGGGATCGCGCACGGACAGGCTGATGTGGTTGAGACCGTGGGTGCGGATCATCGCCAAGTCTCCCGGGTGGGGCCGGGCAGGCCCGCGCGGAAGCTCAGTCTGCCGGGCAGGCCCCCGCGCGAGAAAAGGTACCCGGGAAGGCCCGCGCGAAAAAAGCGACCCGGGACGCGGCCGGCGTCACGCGTCCGGCGTTCGCGCCTGCTCGAGCTTCGGGATCGTGCTGTCGAGGGCGTGGTAGCGGAGACGCAGGAACACGTCGCGCACCTTCATCTCGGGGACGGCCGCCAGGTAGCGGTCGTAGAGTGCGATCGTCTCGCGCTCGAACGCCAGGGCCGCGACCAGGGCGGCCTCGAAGCTCTCCGCCTGCCAGGCGGGCTGGGTTGCCTCCGGCTCGCCTGGCTCCAGGTCGAGCCCGGCCACGAGCTGCTGCAGGGTCTCCACACGCCCCAGCTTCTCTTCGAGGAGCCCCCGCAGGGCCGAGTCGGGAAAGCGCGCAGCAGCCGCCTGGTAGGCGGCGTAGCCGGCGGTTTCGTGAGCCAGCGCGCGCGCCAGCTCCCGGCGTGTGGTCTCCGTCAGGTGCTCCCGCTCGATGTGCGGGACGAGCGTCGGATGTCGCCACACGAGATAGCCCGCCGAGACGGCGGCACCGACCACGGTGCCGAGCCACAGATGCAGCGGACGGAGCCCCGGAACCGAGAAGCCGCCAGCCACGTAGGTCAGGCTCACGAAGAAGAACGTGAGCGAGGCGAAGACCACCGATGCGAAGCGCGGCCGCGTGTCGACCAGCGACACCAGGCTGGAGGCCCCGACGCCCAGCGCCACCCAGACCGCCATGTGGATGCAGGTGAAGCGGAAGGCCGACTCCACGTCGGGGGAAGCGTTGCGCGCCGCCTCGGCGCCGTCGGCGAGCAACACGCCGAGGACGCTCGGCGTGTGCAGGGGAGAGCCGGCCAGGCTGTCGGCCACCAGGTGCGAGAGCGCCACCGCGAATGCGCCCAGCAGCCCCGCCACGAGCCCGTCCTGCACCAGCGGCAGCAGCCGGATGGCTGCCCCGTCCTCCCCGGCGGCGGCGTTCTCGGACACGGTGCCTCCTCCCTGCTTCGTCCCCGTCACGCTACCGCACCCCGGCCCGTCCGTGGGCGTTGCGCTACCAAGAGTGCCCCGAAGGGTCCATCCCACACTCGCGGGAGGATGCAGGAGGCTTCATGTACATCGGACTCAGCGCGGACCAGCAGGCCCTGCGGCGCGAGCTGCGCGCGTACTACGCGGACCTCCTCACGCCGGAGATCCGCGAGGCGCTCCACCGCGAGGCGGGCTGCGGGCCGGTGCACCGTCAGGTGATCCGGCAGATGGGCCGGGACGGCTGGCTGGGCATCGGCTGGCCGGCCGAGTACGGCGGGCAGGGGCGCTCGCAGATCGAGCAGTTCATCTTCTTCGACGAGTCGATGCGCTGCGGCTCGCCCGTGCCCATGCTCACCATCAACACCGTGGGTCCCACGCTCTACTCGAACGGAAGCTCCGAGATCAAGCGCGAGCTCCTGCCGCGCATCACGGCGGGCGAGATTCTCTTCTGCATCGGGTACACGGAGCCCGGCGCCGGCACCGATCTCGCCTCGCTCAAGACGCGGGCCGATCGCCAGGGCGACGACTACGTGATCAACGGCCAGAAGGTCTTCACCAGCCTCGCGAGCGACGCCGACTACATCTGGCTGGCGGCCCGCACGGACCCGGACGCCGCCAAGCACGGCGGCATCTCCATGTTCGTCGTGGACATGAAGACGCCGGGCATCCGGGTCGAGCCGATGGATCTCCTCTCGGCGCACGACATCAACACCACGTTCTTCGACGACGTGCGCGTCCCCGCCCGCTATCTCGTGGGCGGCGAGAATCGCGGATGGAAGCTCATCACCAGCCAGCTCAACCACGAACGGGTGACCCTGTGCTCGTCGGGCATGATGGAGGGCACGTTCGACGCGGTCCTGCGCTGGGCCCGGGAGACGAAGCGCGCGGACGGGACCCGCGTGATCGACCAGGAGTGGGTGCAGACGAACCTGGCCCGGGTGTGGTCGGGCATCGAGTTCCTGCGCCTGGCCAACTGGAAGGTGGCCTGGGACGCCACCCAGGGAGGCCTGGCCGTGCAGGACGCGTCGGCCCTCAAGGTCTTCGGCACCGAGTTCTACATGCAGGCCATCCGGCTCATGATGGAGGTGGTCGGGCCGCGAGCCTACCTGACGCACGAGTCGCCGCAGGCGGTGATCTCCGGGCAGCTCGAGAATTTCTACCGCTCGCTCCTCATCCTCACCTTCGGTGGCGGCACGAACGAGGTGCAGCGCGATCTCATCGGACTCTTCGGCCTGGGGCTGCCCCGGGTCCCGCGGATGTAGGGGCGGTCATGGACTTCGCGTACGACGACGACCAGCAGGCCATCATCGATCTGGCCGCCAAGCTTCTGGCGGAGGAGAGCAGCCACGAGCGGCAGCGCGCCGTCGAGCGGAGCGGCGGCCCGCGCTTCGACCCGGCGCTGTGGACCCAGCTCGCGGAGTCGGGGCTGCTGGGCACGGCGGTGCCCGAGGCGTACGGCGGTGCGGGCCTGGGCTTCCTCGAGGTGGCCGCGATCTGCGAGCAGCTGGGACGCCACACGGTCGCGGCCCCCTACGCGGAGACCGTGGTGGGCGGTGCACTGCCGCTGGCGGAGTTCGGAAGCGAGGCGCAGAAGCAGGCCTGGCTGCCGCGGGTGGCGGCGGGGAAGGCGATCCTGTCCGCAGCCCTGCAGGAGGACCTGGCCGACCCGGCGCATCCCGCCACCCGTGCGCGCCGGGACGGCGACGGGTTCGTGCTGAGCGGGCGCAAGCTGCCCGTGCCCGCCGGCGGTCTCGCCGACCTCCTGCTCGTTCCGGCGTCGTTCGCCGAAGGGGAGGGAGACGACGCCGCGGTCTTCCTCGTCGATCCGGGCGCGCCGGGCGTCGAGCAGGTGCCCCTGGCCACGACCTCCGGCCAGCCGGCCTCGCTGCTCGAGCTGGACGCCGTGCGCGTGCCCGCCGACTCCGTCCTGGGCGGCGTGGCGGCGGGCCGTCTCGTGCTGGAGTGGATGCTGCTGCGCGCGACCGCCGCGCAGTGCGCCCTGGGTCTCGGCGTGTGCGAGGAGGCCCTGTCCCGCACCGCCGCCTACGTGAAGGAGCGCAAGCAGTTCGGGCAGCCGATCGCGATGTTCCAGGCGGTGGGACACCGGGCCGCCGACGCCTTCATCGACGTCCAGGGCATGCGTCTCACCACCCTACAGGCTTGCTGGCGCATCGCGGCCGGGCTGCCCGCCGAGCGCGAGGTGGCGCTCGCCAAGTTCTGGGTCGCCGAGGCCGGCGCCCGGGTCGTGGCGGCCTCGCAGCACCTGCACGGCGGCATGGGCGTCGACCGGGACTACCCCGTGCATCGCTTCTACCTGTTCGCGAAGCAGCTCGAGCTCGATCTCGGGGGCGGTACCGAGCAGCTGCGGCGCATCGGCCGCATGCTGGCCGAGATGCCCCTCGAGGAGGGCGGGCGCCTGGCGTGACCCGCGGGCCCAGGCAGGGACCGGTCGCCTAACGCCGGGTGAGGGGCTCCACGTCGGCCCAGACCTCCTCGCCGTTCTTCCGGAAGAAGTCGACCACGGAGTCGGGCGCCCAGGCATGGATGGCCTTCTCGTAGCTCGGGCGGGCCTGCACGCGCGCGAGCCAATCGGCGACCCGCGGGCGTACGCCGGGTGCCAGCAGGGGTGACATCGCCAGGTGGTCGAGCCGCAGCACGTAGGGGAGGGCGGCCGCGTCCGCCAGACCGAAGACGTCGCCCGAGAGCCACGCCGGGCCCGCGAGGGCGCGCTCCATGTCGCCCAGCAGGTCCAGGAAGTGTCCGAGGGCGCCCGCGAACTCGGGTGCCGCCACTCCGTGCTCGATCACGCTGCGTCGCGCGGCCCGGCGGGCGGCGTCCGGAATGCCGGCCAGGGTGGCCTCGCGGACGTTCGCGGGCTGCTGGAGGAGCAGCGAGCGCGGGCCGATCGCGTAGGTGATCACACCGGCCGCCGGGTGCACCTTCTCGTCGATCCGCTTCACCCACAGCCGCATGGCGTGGCGGGCGGCGGGGGGCGCGGGCCTCAGGGCCGGCGCGGGAAAGGCCTCGTCCAGGTATTCGTTGATCAGCGACGACTCGATCAGGACGTGCTCGTCGTGGACCAGGGTGGGGACCACGTGGCCCGGGTTGAGCTGCACGTAGGCCGGGTCGTGCTGCTCGCCTGCGAGGAGGTCGACGGGGTGGGACTCGAAGGCGAGGTCCTTCTCGGCCAGCGCGAGCCGGACCTTCTGGGAGCAGGACGAGAGCCCGTTGTGGTACAGAGCCAGCATCGAAGTGTTGACCCTAATCGTCCGGCCCGGGATTCTCAAGCCCTCGGGGCCGCGCGCCCGGGAACACCTGCTACGGCTCGCGACGGGCCCGTTACGGAGAAGGCATGAAGGCCTGGGTGGTAAATGACGTGGGAAGGCCCGCCGACGTGCTCGAGCAGGTCGAACGGGAGGCGCCCGTACCCGGTCCGGGCGAGCTTCTGGTCGCCGTTCGCATGGCCGGGGTGAGCCTGCCGGAGGTGTTGATGTGCCACGACACCTACGCGTACAAGCCGGCTCGGCCGTTCACCCCGGGTCACGAGGTGGTGGGCATCATGCTCGCAGAAGGTCCGCCCGGGGCGGACGGTCCGGGCTTCCGGACGGGCCAGCGGGTGATGGGGGTGACGGCCTTCTACGCGGGGCGGGGCGGGCACGCCGAGCAGGCCCTCGTCGTGGCGAGCTCCGCCGCCGTGGTGCCCGATGCCATGCCCGACGAGCACGCGGCGGTGTTCACCATCGCCTACCACACCGCGTACCTCGCCCTCGTGGTGCGCGCCGGACTCGCCGCCGGAGAGACCCTGCTGGTCCACGGCGCGGCGGGCGGTACCGGCTTCGCCGCGGTGCAGCTCGGCCGGGCCCTGGGCGCGCGGGTGATCGCCGTGGCCCGCGGGCCCGAGAAGGTGGAGGCCTGCCGCCTCGACGGCGCCGACTTCGTGATCGACGCCGCCGCCGGCGACTGGCTGGACGTCGTTCGCGAGCTCACCGGTGCCGCCGGCGTCGACGTCGTCTTCGACCCCGTCGGCGGCGAGGTCTTCGAACGCTCGGTGGGCTGTCTGGCATACGGTGGCCGGCTGCTCGCCGTGGGCTTCGCGAGCGGGAGCTGGGGCCGGGCCAGCACCCGGGAGCTGGTGCAGCGCAACGCCGGCGTGCTGGGTGCCCTGGCCGTCCCGCCGGACGCGGCCACCGGCGTGGCGATGAAGCGCGAGCTGAACGCGCTGTACGAGAAGGGCGCGTTGGTTCCCCGGGTGACGGCGATCCACGCGTTCGACGAGCTGCCCGCGGCCCTGACGGCCGTCGAGGAGCGACGCGCGGTGGGCAAGCGGGTCGTGCGGGTCGCTGGATGAGGCGCTCTCGTCTCCTCGGGCGGCTGGCGGTGCGGTCGTGGCCGGCGTCCGCGGTCGTGCTCGCGTTCGGCCTCGGGACGACGCTCGGATGCTCCGAGCCCCGGTCCGCCACCCCGCCGACGGCGCTGCGCCACGAGGTCGCGCCCCGCGTGTTCCGCTCGGCCCTCGACGGTCGGTCGCGCGTTCTCGTCGCGGAGGTCGCTCCACAGCTGTGGGCCGCCTGGGAGGTGGATCGGGTCTCCCTCTTCAAGGTGTGGCGCGACGGCGTCTTCGACGCGCGGGACGGGGGCGCACGAGGCCCGAACCTGCGGAGCCGCGGAAACGCCTGGCTCGTGAATCGCTATCCGGAGCCCTGGCGGGTCCGGCTCGGCGGTCGCGACCTGCGCCCGCGCGTCCGATACCTGGGGCACGTCCTCGACGACGAGCGCCCCACGTTGCGCTACGAGCTCGTCGCCGACGAGATCGGGCGCATTCGCATCGACGAGACGCCGCGCCGGGTGACGGGCCCTTCCGGGGCCGTGGGCTTCGAGCGGCGCTTCGTGACCCGCGGCGTGCCGGAGGGCGCGTCGGTCCTGCTGGACGTCGCGCTGGGTCCCCTCGACCCCCACGTCGACGTGGAGACCGACGGCGACTTCCGCCCGCGCCGCACCTTCGGCGACGCGCAGGCCGCCGGTCGACTCGCCCTGCGCGGCAACGCGGAGACCCGACTGGTCCTGCGACTGCGGGGTGAGCCGGGTCTCTTGCCCATGACCTCGACCGCGGATGAACGTCCTCGCGGTCAGCTGCTGGTGGAGCAGAACGATTGTCTCGCCTGTCACGCCCTGGAGCGCGGCACCGTGGGCCCGGCGTTCCGGAGCCTCGCCGCGCGCTACGGACCGGACGACGCCGAGGCGCTCGCCCACAAGCTCGTGGAAGGCGGCTCCGGGGTGTGGGGTGACGACGCGATGTCGGCCCATCCCGTGCTGCCCGAGGCCGACGCCCGGGTGATGGTCGAGTGGATCCTCTCCCTCGAATCCACCGGGCCGCCGGCCCCACCCACGCCTCCCGCGCACGGCCCCGCTTCGAGGTGGCACGATGCCCTCGCCCGGTCCGTCCGCTTCCTGCGCGGGCTCTGGCCGGGCACCGTCGAGCCCGCGGCCGGTCCCGCCGACGGGCTCGCCCTCGAAACGGTGCACCCGAGCTTCGATCTCGAGACGATCCCGACGCCGGGCTTCCGACCGCACGTGGGCGGGCTGGCCTTCCTGTCCGACGGCCGGCTGGCGGTCGCGAGCTCGGATGCGATCGGCGGCGTGTACCTCGTCGAGGGCCTGCTCGCCGATCCACCGACGCCCCGCGTGAAGCGCATCGCCGCGGGGCTCGACGCGCCCGTCGGCCTGGAGGTCGTCGACGACGAGATCTTCGTGCTCCAGAAGCCCGAGCTCACCCAGCTCGTCGATCGCGACGGCGACGGCGTGGTGGACGAGTACCGCACCGTCTGCCAGGACTGGCCCCTGACGACGGGGCTCGACGACGCGCCCGCCGCCGGAGCGGCCGATCGCGCCGGCGCCTTCTACGCAGCGCCGGGCGGACTCGCGTATCGCGACGGCTCCTTCTACGCGGCGCTCGGCGCTCCCGGGCGTCCGGCCGATTCGCCGGCGCTCGATCGCGGGCGGCTCGTGCGCATCGAGCGCGCCGACGGCGCCCCGTGCCTCGTCGCCCGCGGACCTCGCTTGCCGGGCGGTGTCGGCTCTGGCCCCCTCGGCCGCCTGTACGTGACCGAGGCCGCTGGGGACTCGTTGCCCGCGAGCAGGCTGCTGGCCCTCTCCGCCGGCGTCGAGGGCGCCCCGTCGCTCGCCGCGATCGCGCCCGCGGTCTGGCTCCGGGACCCCGAGGCCGAAGGCGCACCGGGGCAGCTGGCCCCCCTCGACGTCGGTCCCTATGGCGACCAGCTGGTGGTTGCGGACGCCGTCCTCGGCGGGCTCGAGCGCGTTTCCCTCGAGCTCGTGGGAAGCGCGCTGCAGGGCGCGGTGTTCCCCTTCTCCCGGGGATTCGAGGCGGGGGTGCGGCGCCTGGTGTGGGGGCCAGACGGGCGTCTCTATCTGGGCGGTCTCGGCGATCCGGGCGGCTTCGGCGGTGTGCGGAACGGGGCAGGGGTGGACGAGGAACGCTTCGTCCTGCAGCGCCTCGCCTGGAACGGTCGCCCCACCTTCGAGATGCGGGCCGTACACCTGCGACCGGAAGGCTTCGAGATCGAGCTCACCGAGCCCGCGGCGCCCGGCTCGGGTGCGCAGCTCGAGGACTACGCGCTCGAGCAGTGGCGCCCTCCGCAGGACGCCCCGTCCGGCGGGCCCGGGCCGGAGGTCGAAGCCCTTCCGGTACGGTCGCTGGCCTGGTCGGACGATCGCCGGCGTGTCCGGCTCGTCGTCCCCGGTCTGCACGCGGAACGCGTGGTGCACCTGCGCCTCGCGAAGAGCCGCTTCACGAGCGATGGCGGCCGTCCGCTGTGGTCCGCCGAGGCGTGGTACACCGTCCAAACCCTGGCGGACGCGGCGCCTACGGAGCGGTAGAGGCCTACTTCAGCAGCCGTTCCTTCAGCTCGCGCTTCAGGAACTTCCCGTTGGCGTTGCGCGGCAGGTCCTCGTCCAGGAACCAGAAGTGGACGGGAATCTTGAACGAGGCGATGCGCTTGGCGGCGAACTTACGCAGCTCGTCCTCGCCGACGCGCTGCCCGGGCTTGCACACCACGGCGGCGCCGGGCA
The DNA here is from genome assembly GCA_963822965.1 of uncultured delta proteobacterium. Lineage (GTDB taxonomy): Bacteria > Myxococcota_A > UBA9160 > UBA9160 > UBA4427 > JAJDAN01. The sequence continues at coordinate 626,241 of CAWGJT010000006.1, read as the reverse complement.
CCTCGCCGAAGCGGTCGTCCGGCACCGCGAACACCGCGCACTCCTTCACGGCGGGGTGACCGAAGAGGGCGGCCTCCACCTCGGCGCAGTAGATGTTCTCGCCCCCGCGCAGCACCATGTCCTTGGCGCGGTCGACGATGGAGATGAAGCCGTCCTCGTCCATGGTCGCGAGGTCGCCGGTGCGGAACCAGCCCTCGGGAAACGCCTCGGCGGTGGCCTCGGGCTTGTTGAGGTAGCCGCGCACGTTGTTCGGTCCGTACACCGCGAGCTCGCCCACCTGGCCCCGCGGCACCTCGTCGCCCCGGTCGTCCACGATCTTCGCCTCGACCACCGGGAGCGGCGGGCCCACGGTCTTCGGCTTGTCGACGAAGAAGTCGCCGGAGTTGACGGACACCACGCCGCAGGTCTCGGTCAGCCCGTAGCCGGTGGCCGGGCGGCCCCGGGAGAGCTTCTTCTCGATCTTGTCCACGAGGTCGGGCTGCACGGCTGCGCCGCCGCCGCCCAGGCTGGAGATGGTCGAGGTGTCGCGCCGGGCGAAGTCGGGGTGCTCCACCAGCTCGCGCGACATCATCGGCACGCCCGTGAAGACGCTCACGCGCTCGCGCTCGATGATGTCCAGGGCCTCGGCGGGGTTCCACTTGTACATCAGGATGAGGCGGCCGCCCTGGGCGGTGATGGGATGCAGACAGCAGTTGCAGCCGGTGACGTGGAAGAGGGGTACCGCCAGCAACGCCGTGAGGGGTCGACTGCCGGCCTCGGCGGCGGCCTCGACGGACTTGTGGTTCTTGCGCGCGACGGTCATCACCAGGGTGCCGAACGCCAGATTCATGAGGTTCGACACGACGGCGCGGTGGGTCATCACGGCGCCCTTCGGAAAGCCCGTGGTACCCGACGTGTAGAACACGCAGGCGTCGTCCTCGGGCTCGATCTGCACCGTGGGCAGGCCCGCCGCGGGCGTGCGGATGATCTCCTCCCAGCGCACGGCGGGGACCGGAAGCTCAGCGGGCGCGCGCACCACGACGATCTCGAGGGGGCTCTTGCGACGGACGGCGTCGAGGTGCGGCGCCAGGGTGCGGAGCCGCTCCACGTCGCAGATCAGCACCTTCGGCGTCGAGTCCTGGAGCCCGTACTCCATCTCGGCGCCGGTCCACCAGGCGTTCATGCCGACCACGGCCGCGCCGACGGAGACGGTCGCCCAGTAGGCGAGGGCCCACTCGGGATAGTTGCGCATGGCGATCGCGACGCGGTCGCCGGGGCCGACCCCCTGGGAGGCGAGGTAGGCCGCGAGCTGGGCCACCATCTCGTGGGCCTGCCTGTAGGTGATGCGCTCGTCGCCGTAGACCAGGTACTCGTTGTCGCCGTGGACCGCCGAGCCTTCCCAGATGGCGCGCAGGGTGGGCGGCGCCGCGTCGTAGGTCCGCATTGGACGTCCCGCCACGTCGCGGATCGACCACGCGAACGGTGCGCCGGGGGCGGTGAGCTGTTGCCAGGCCTTCTGCAGGTCGTCCATGGTTCGTCGTGCGTCCTCTCTCGTGTGCGTGGCCGCGTTGTGCGCGCGGTCATCTGCGTCGCCACCCGCAACTGGATTCGCGAGCCGGCATAGACTAACGCTTCTCGTGAGCTCGGTGGGAGGCCCGCCGCCACGAGGCCCGCAACGCGCGGACCCGCCTGCGCGACGCGGCTCGTCGAGGCCCTGACGGCCGTGCTCGCACCGTCGGGACCGGCCCGCCCCGCGGAGCAGCCGGCGGTTCAGACGCGTCCGCGACTGCGTCGCCGGGCCCGGCGGTGCCCCGCCAGGCCGTGCGCGGCGAGTCCCACGACCCCGAACGCCAGAGCGAGCACCAGACGCGGGTCTCCGAGCTGGAACCACGGGTCGATGGGGAAGGCCACGGTCTTCGCCATGGCGGCGATCTTGAATTCGTGCGGGCCCTGGAAGCCCGGGTTCGTGGCGATCTCCATCAGGTCGCGACGGCTCCGGTACCGCATCATGCCGGCCATCGTCCAGTGCCGGGCGCCCTCGATGCCCCACACGTCCAGCGCGGGAGCCGCCGCCTGCCCGACCAGCACGGGATGACAGGCGCGCCGGAAGAGGGCCGGGTACATGTACTGCATGTAGCGGTCGAGCACCTGGGAGGCGCTCTCGCCCGGTGGGACGCCGTCGAGCTGCAGCGGGGGCTCGCGCATCTCGATCGCGTTCACCATGACCAGGTCGTCACCGGTGTCGTTCTCGAGGAAGGCGCGCAGCCGGGCGACCTCTTCGGGGCTGCGACCGCGCTCCTCCATCAGCGCCACGTAGTGGGCGATCTCGTCCTGGGTGAGGGGTCCGTCGCAGGACGTGTACCAGCTCGCGAAGGCCGCGTAGACGAGCACCAACAGGGTCCAGACCACGGCGGGTCGGCTCATGTGCGCATGTAGGTGCCGCCCGCCACGTTCAGGATCTCGCCCGTGATGTGGCTGGCGCGGTCCGAGGCCAGGAAGGCCGTGGCCTCGGCGACGTCCCGGGCCGAGGCGTGTCGTCCCAGGGGCGTCGCCGGCAGCAGGCGCTCCGCGATCTCCGGGTGGTCGTCGATGAACTTCGTCCCGGTGACGACGCCCATGGAGACCGCGTTGCAGCGGATGCCGTGGGGACCGCCCTCGATGGCGCACGACCGCGTGAGGACGTTGAGGCCGCCCTTCGTCACCGCGTAGGGCGCCTCCACGCCCCCGCCGCCCACGTCTGCCGCGTAGCTGCTCATGTTGACGATCGCGCCGCCGCCCGCGTCGCGCATGAGCGGCATCACGGCGCGCGAGAGGTACCAGGGCGCCGACAGGTTCACGGCCACGCACCAGTCCCAGTCCGCCGGGTCGTAGTCGAAGATGCTCCCCACCACGTTGATGGCGGCGTTGTTCACCAGGATGCGGATCGGCCCCAGCTCGGAGGTCACCGCCGCCACGACCTCGTCGGCCCGCGCGCGGTTCGACACGTCGAGGACGTGCCCCACGACGCGAACGCCGGGGAAGTCCCGGGCGACCGCCCCGGCCACGTCTCGCGTGCGCCCCTCGTGGACGTCCGTGACGACGACGTCCGCGCCGCCTGCCGCCAGCCGGCGGGCCACGGCCTGACCGATGCCCGCCCCCGCCGCGGCCGTGACCAGTGCGATCCGACCGGCGAACTCGCTCGCGTCGATCTGCAAGGCGCGCGTCCCTCCCGCCGGCCAGCATACACCCTCGCCGCCGTTCGGGGGCAGTCGTTCCACGGCTATGCTCGGCCCGATGCAGCGTTCAGCGAGCCTCCGGCGCACCGTCGCGCTCGTCTTCGCCGCCGAGGTGCTCGCATTCGCCGCCGGGGTGCTCGCATTCGCCGCCGGGGACGACGACTCCGGCGCGGTCGTCGTGGGCGACTTCTCCCGGGCGCGCGCCGGCGATGCGATTCCACCGGGATGGGAGCCGCTCGCGTTCGCGCGAATCGAGCGGCACACGCGCTACTCCCTGGTGGAAGATGAGGACGGCGTCGTCGTCGTTCGCGCCGAGAGCGACGCCTCGGCGTCCGGGCTCTCGCGGCACCTGGTGGTGGATCCCACGGTGACTCCGATGCTGGAGTGGCGCTGGCGGGTGGCGAACGTGCTGGCCGGGGGCGACGTCACGCGCAGGTCCGGCGACGACTACCCGGCGCGGATCTACGTCACCTTCGCCTACGACCCCGCGCGCGCCGGCTTCTTCGAGCGCGCCCGCTTCGAGGCGCTGCGCCTCTTCTACGGCGAGTACCCGCCGGCCGCCGCCCTCAACTACATCTGGGCCAACAAGGCTCCGGTCGGCAGCCTCGTTCCCAATCCCTACACCGACCGGGCCCGCATGCTGGTGGTGGAGAGCGGGGCCGCGCACGCGGGCGAGTGGCGGAGCGAGCGCCGGGACGTGGCGGCGGACTACCGGCGCGCCTTCGGCGGGCCCGCGCCGGCGATCTCGGGCGTAGCCATCATGAGCGACAGCGACGATACCGGGGAGTCGGCGGTGGCGTGGTTCGGCGACATCGCCTTCCGGCGGGCCGCGGCGGTGCCGCCGGGCGCGCCGGACGCGGGTGCCGCGGTCCCCGCGCCGGCCTCGAAACCGCTTTCGAGAAGCGGCCACAAGTCACCGGTTTCCGGGCCGGATTCGGTCCTCGCGCGATAGCCTCCCGACAGCCCCGGGACGGCGTGCTAGCAACCCCGGCGAGGAGACCCGCATGCGCACCCCTCCGTCGAGCCCGAGCCCCTGCCGTTCGCTTGCCCGGCGCTGGCTTCACGCCGGCGGTGCGGCGGCGGCGCTCTTGCTGCTGACGTCGCCGGCCTTCGCGTCGGTGGACCTCGTCGGCACCTGGTACGTGCTCATCCACTACCGCGACTCCACCACCGCCAACCCCGACGCCGACCGCTGGGAGGACAAGGTCTGGAAGATCGAGCAGAAGGGCTCGCGCCTCCAGTGGACGGAGTTCCCCATCGTCGTCTTCAACGACGGCTCGGGGCGCTTCGGCCGGGTCGGCCGGAACGCGCGCGCGCGTCTGCTCGTCGCGTGGGAGCCCAACGCGAGGCAGATGGAGGAGATCCGGCAGGGCCTGCAGGTGAACAGCCGCGGCTCGAAGACGAAGAGCCTCCGGGGCTCGCCCAAGCGCGGCTACGCGTCGAGCAGTGCGGCGCGCTCCACCTCGGCGCTCACCGTGAGCTACCAGGAGACGTGGTCGATCGACGACCCGACGGGCCTGCCCGTCTTCACCCGCGACGACGCCCTCGGCACCGATGTGGCCCTGGCCACGAACAGCGACGCGCTCGTCTCGGGTCGCACCCGCTACCAGACCCTCGAGGTCTCCGCCGACGGCAACCGGCTGACGGGCGTCTACTCCCGGGACGAGAACAAGCAGGGCACCTTCGAGATCATCCGAGCGGGCGAGGCTCGGGGGATCGAGAGCGATGGTCGGACGCCGAACGAGAAGGCCAACGAACGCTTCGAGCAGCAGGTCCAGGACGTGATCCGCGACAGGGCCTATTCGCGGTTCCTCTCCGCCCTGGGCAACGAGCCGGTGCGCGACCTGCGCGCGGTGCTTGGCGAGGATCGGCTCTCCGCCATCTGGCAGAAGTACGAGAAGCGCATCATCGCGAGCGATGCGGCCGCGCGGCGCGAGCTGGCCGAGGAGCTCGGCGCCGCCTACACGGCCGCCGTCCAGGAAGAGGTCGCCCGGGCGCTGGCCGAGGGCGATGTCGACGCGCTGCTCGCCTCGAATCCGTCGGTCCCGGCGCCGTCCGACGGTCGCGCGGCACGGCTGCAGCGGGTGCGCGCCGCCCTCGGCGAGGAGAAGATCGCCGCCCTGCGCGAGAAGTACGCCCCACGGGTCGAGGCGGGGGATGCGGCCGCGCGCGCCGCCCTCGAGAAGGAGATTCGCGAGGCCTGGACAGCGGCCACCCGCGAGGCCTTCGTCCGTCGTCTCGAGGCCGGCGACGCCGAGGCGCGCCGGCAGCTGGAGGAGATGCGGCGCCAGGAATAGGAGGCGGCTTCGGGCTCACTCGGGATCCGAGAGGATCCCCACGATCTCGACGGGGTTCGGGCCGCGCGCTGCGGGAGACGCGTGGGCGCTGGTCAGGGCGCCCAGGCCGACGGCGACGGCCAGTCGGATCGAGCGTGCGATACTCCCGGGTACCGCGCGGTGATAGACTGCCGTCGTGCTCTCGCCCTATCGCGTCGTCGATCTCTCGAACGAGCTGGGATTGCTCTGCGGTCAGCTCCTGGCGGACCTCGGTGCGGACGTGGTCCAGGTGGAGCCGCCCGGAGGCTCGCCGGCGCGCCGCCAGGGTCCCTGGTGGAAGGACGAGCCGGGCCCCGAGCGCTCGCTCTTCTGGTGGGCCTATGCGCGCAACAAGCGCAGCGTGGCGCTCGACCCCGAGGTGCCCGCCGACCGGGATCGCATCGCCCGTCTGGCCGCCGGGGCGGACTTCTTCATCGAGTCCGAGCCTCCGGGTCGCCTCGCCGCCCTCGGGCTCGGCTACGAGGCTCTCTCGGCGCTCAATCCCTCGCTCGTCTACGTCTCCATCACGCCCTTCGGCCAGCACGGCCCGAAGTCCGGATGGGCGGCGACGGACCTCACCATCATGGCGGCCAGCGGATGCGCGTACCTCTCGGGCGACGCCGAGCGGCCACCCGTGCGCTGCCGCGTCCCCCAGGCCCACGCTCACGCCGGCGCGGACGCGGCCGTGGGCGCGTTGATCGCCCACGCCGAGCGGCGCCGCAGCGGACGCGGGCAGCACGTCGACGTGTCGGCGCAGCAGTCCGCGACCCTGGGCACCCAGTTCCGCATCCTCGACGGGCCCCTCGAGCAGACGCCGGCCCGGCGGGTCTCGGGCGGTGCCCAGGTGGGCCCGGGCTTCATCAAGAACCGCTATCCGCTCTCCGACGGCTGGGTGATCGTGGGTCCGGGCTTCCTGCCCTCCACGGGCCACTTCATGGAGCGGCTCCTCGACTGGGCCGTCGAGCTCGGCTTCGCCGAGCCCACGCTGCCGAAGAGCCAGCAGTGGGGCACCTTCGGGCTGCGCATGATCCACCGCCAGATCGAGCCGTCCGCCTACGACGAGGTCGACCGCGCGCTCACGGCCCTGTTCGCGAGCCGCACCTCCGAAGAGGTGATGCAGGCCGCCGTCGAGCGACGTCTCCTCATCGCGCCGCTCCTGCGCATGGACCAGATCGTCGAGAGCCCGCAGCTCGCGGCCCGGGGCTTTCCGGCCGGCTACGAGCATCCGGAGGCAGGCGCGGTCTCGGGCCCGGGTGCCTGGGCGCGCTTCGGCGCCTCCCCGTTGCGGATGGAGCATCCCGCACCGCGACTCGACCAGCACGGTGCGCTGCTCCGCGACGAGCCGCCGCGGAGGCCGGCGTTCGCGGCGCGCGAGGGGCCCTCGAGCCCCGCGGCGCCCCTCGCCGGCCTCAAGATCCTGGATCTGTTCTGGGTGCTGGCGGGACCGGGCGCCACGCGCATGCTGGCCGACTACGGCGCCACGGTCGTGCGGGTCGAGAGCAACGATCACCTGGACACCCTGCGCGTCATCCCGCCCTATCACTTCAGCAACCCCCATCCGGAGTGCTCGGGCGGCTTCCAGAGCGCCAACGCCAACAAGCTCGGCATCAGCGTCGATCTGGCCACCGAGGAGGGGATGGAGATCGTGCGCGATCTCGTCCGCTGGGCGGACGTGGTGACCGAGTCGTTCGCGCCGGGCGTCGCCGCGGGCTACGGGCTCTCCTACGAGAAGCTGCGCGAGATCAAGCCGGACCTCGTCATGGTCTCGAGCTGCCTGATGGGGCAGACCGGCCCGTGGCGCACGTTCACGGGGTTCGGAAACCTCGCGGCGACGGTCACCGGCTTCCAGCAGCTCGCGAGCTGGCCGGACGCGCCGCCCTCGGGCCCCTTCGGCGCCTACACGGACTTCATCGCGCTCCGCTACAACGCGTTGGCCATCCTGGCGGCCCTCGAGCACCGCGAGCGGACGGGGGAGGGGCAGTACATCGACCAGGCCCAGGCCGAGGCGGCGCTGCACTTCCTGGCGCCGGCCTTCCTCGACTACACGGTGAACGGGCGTGTGCAGGGGGCGGCGGGCAACCTGGACGAAGACCTCTTTCCCCACGGCGTGTTTCCCGCCGCGGGGGACGACCGCTGGGTGGCCATCGCCGTGCGGGACGACGACGACTGGCGGGCGTTGTGCGAGACGATCGGACGCCCGGAGCTCGAGCCGCGGCGGGACGAACGGGATGAAGTCGAGGAGGTGATCCGCGCGTGGACGCGCCGCCTCGGCCCGGCCGAGATCGAAGCGGCACTCCAGGCCCGGGGGGTTCCCGTCCACGAGACCCTGGACACCCCGGGGCTGTATGCCTGCCCGCAGCTCGCCGCCCGCGACCACTTCCTCGAGATCGCCCACGACATCTTCCCCACGAGCACCGTCGAGAGCACGCGGCTGCGGCTGTCGCGATCGCCGGCTCGCAAGCCCGAACGATCCCTCTCGGTGGGCCGGGACAACCGCGAAGTGCTGGAGCGGCTGCTCGGCTATCCCGCGGATCGTGTCGAGCGGCTCCTCGCGAGCCCGACGCTCCGGGGACGCGGCGCGGGGTGAAAGCGTTCCGGGCCGTGCCCGTCGGCGGGCCGCGACCGGCTCGGGTCGCCGTATGACGGGCTTCCCGCGCGCCGCGGACGCCCTTGCGATCGTGCTCCTGTGCGCCGCTCTGCCGGCATGCGAGCCCGGCGAGCCACCGCCCGCGCCGGAGCCGGCGGCTCCGTCCGGGGCGCCGGCCGCCGAATCCTCCGCGGCGGCCGCGTTCGCCGACCCCGGCTCGTGCGCGGGCTGCCATCCGGCGGAGCAGTCCGCCTGGACGGGCTCGCACCACGATCTGGCCATGCAGGAGGCCACGCCCGAGACCGTGCTCGGCGATTTCGACGACGCCACTTTCACGGCCTTCGGCGTGACCACCCGCTTCCATCGGGACGGCGAGCGCTTCCTGGTGGACAGCGAGGGTCCCGACGGTGCCATGGCCACCTACGAGGTCGCCTACACCTTCGGCGTCGAGCCCCTGCAGCAGGTGCTGCTGCGGCTTCCGAAGGGCCACCTGCAGGCCTTCCCCATCGCGTGGGACACCCGACGCCGGCGCTGGCTCTCGCTCTATCCCGAGGCCCGCATCCCGCCGGGCGACCCGCTCCACTGGACGGGACCCCTGCAGCGCTGGAACAGCATGTGCGCCGACTGCCACTCGACGGACCTCCAGCGCAACTACGACGCGGCGAGCGCGTCGTACGACACCGCGTGGCTGACGATCGACGTCTCGTGCCAGGCCTGTCACGGTCCGGCCGCCGACCACGTGGCGTGGGCGAAGGCGTACACGCCGGGGGCGGGTGCGCCCGAGGCCGTGGAGGCCCGTCTGCCGGTGCGAAGCGACGTCCCCGGAGACGTCGCCGAGATCGAGACGTGCGCGCCGTGTCACTCCCGTCGCCATCGGGTGAGCGCCGCGACCGTGCCCGGCGCCGCCTTCCTCGACGGCTACGAGCCGGAGCTTCTGTGGCCGGGCCTCTATCAAGCCGACGGACAGATCGAGGGGGAGGTCTACGTCTACGGCTCGTTCACCCAGAGCCGGATGCACCGGCGCGGCGTGCGCTGCAGCGATTGTCACGACCCCCACAGCCTGAAGCTGCGCGCCGAGGGCAACGCCCTGTGCGTGGGCTGTCACTCGCCGGAAGGAAATCCGCGCTTCCCGACCCTCGTTGCGAAGACCTACGACGCTCCCGAGCACCACTTCCACCCGCCCGGATCGCCCGGCGCCGCCTGCGTCGCGTGCCACATGCCGTCCCGGACCTACATGCAGGTGGACGACCGCCGCGACCACAGCCTGCGGATCCCCCGTCCGGATCTCACGCTCTCGATCGGGACGCCGAATGCCTGCACGGGCTGTCACGCCGACCGCGACGCCCGCTGGGCCGCCGACTTCCTGGCGACCCGGCGTCCTGCCGACCGGGTGCTTCCCGCGCACTACGGCGAGGCCCTCGCGGCGGGACGGGCGGGGCGCCCGGAAGCGACGGTCCCGCTGGTCGCCCTCGCGGCGGACGAGGGGGCGCCCGCCATCGCGCGCGCCACCGCCGTGCAGATGCTCGCCCGGGCAGCGGCCTCGGGCAGCGCCGAGGCCGGCGCCGCGATCGAGGGCGCCGCCGGCGACGCCGACGGGTCGGTGCGTGCCGCGGCGGCGGGCGCCCTCGCCGCAGTGCCCCCGGAGCGGGCGGTCCCGGTGCTGGCGCGGCTCGTCGCCGACGAGCGCGCCGCCGTCCGCACCGCGGCCGCGTTCACGCTCGCGGGCCTGGCCGCGCCGGGTCTCGCTCCCGAGCAGCAGCGCGCGTTCGATGCGGCGCTGGACGAGTACCGCGCGGGCCAGCGCGCCCTCGCGGACACCGCCGAGGCGCATCTCAACCTCGCCATCCTCGACCGCCGCCGCGGTCGCGGAGCCGCGGCGGAGCGCGAGTACCGCAGCGCGATCGCCCTGCGCCCGGACCTGGCGTCCGCTCGGCTCGACTTCGCCAGCTTTCTGAACGGTCGGCACCGCAACGACGAAGCCGAGCAGCAGCTGCGGGAAGCCATCGAGGTGCACGAGCACATGGCCTCCGGGCTGGCGGACGACGCTGTCGTCCGCCCGGAGCGCGGCGAGCTGTACTACTCGCTGGCGCTGGTCCTCGCCGAGGAGGGTCGGCTCGAGGAGAGCGCCGACGCGCTCGGCAAGGCGGCCGATCTGCTGCCCGATCGCGCGCGGATCCGCTACAACCAGGGCCTGGCCCTGCAGCAGCTCGGCCGGCGCGACGAAGCCGAGGCCGCGCTTCTCGCCGCCGAACGCATGGCGCCCGACGACTCCGACGTGCAGAACGCCCTGGCGATCCTCTACGCCCAGCAGGGCCGAAAGGGCGAGGCGCTTCGCCACGCCGAGCGACACGCGGAGCAGCGCCCGGGCGACCCGGGCGCCGAGAGACTCCTGCAGCAGATCCGTCAGCTGCCGGAGGCGCAGTAGTCGCCCGGTCGGAGCCGCACTGGCCGCGCGGTCGGAGCCGCCGGGCGCTCACTCCTCGAGGGTGAAGCCCACCTTGAGCGTCACCTGCCAGTGGGCGACGCGACCGTCCTCGATCTGACCGCGCACCTGGCCGATCTCGAACCAGCGGAGCTGGTGGAGCGTCTTCGAGGCGCGCGCGATCGCCTTCTGGACCGCGTCGTCGGTGCTCACCGACGAGGAACCGGTGAGCTCGACGGTCTTGTAGATGTGGTCGGGCATCTCGTCTCCTGGGGGAGCCCGACCCGGGCATCGGATCGGGGCCGATCAACGTAGCAGCACCCGGGCGCGAGACGAGGCGCGTCCGTCCTCGCGCGGAGTCGCCGCGCTGGATAGCTTCCCTGGCCATGCAGCCTCTGCTTGCGACAGCCTTCTCCCGGGCCGGGCTGCTCGGAAATCCCTCGGACGGGTATGGCGGGAAGGCCATTGCCCTGGCGGTGGCGGACTTCCGGGCGCGGGTCGGCGTCGCCCCGGCGGAGCGATTCGCGCTGATCCCCGGCGCCAGCGACGGCATGGCCTTCGGGTCGGCGCGGGAGGCCGTCGACGCGTTCGCGGCGACGGGCTGTGACGACGGCCTGCGGCTGATGCGGGCGGCGCTGCGCCGCTTTGCGCTCGCCTGGCCGGGGTTCGCCGCCCTGCACGACGGCGACCCGCGCCTGCGCTTCACGCTGCGCTACGAGACGGACGTCCCGCGTCAGGTCGGGCTCGCGGGCTCGAGCGCCATCGTCACGGCGACGCTCCGGGTCCTGTGCGGTTGGTTCGGGGTGGAGCTCGAGCCGGCGCGCCTGGCCGAGGTCGCCCTGGCGGCCGAGCTCGACGAGCTGGGGATCGCGGCGGGGGCGATGGACCGGGTCATCCAGGCGCATGGCGGCTTGATGGTGATGGATCTCGCCGAGCCGCGCGGGCCGGCCTCGTACGAGCGTCTGGATCCCGCGGTGCTGCCCCCGCTCTTCCTGGCCTGGGATCCCCGGGGAGGAGAGTCCTCCGGACGTGCGCACGGCACCCTGCGCGCGCGCTGGCTGGCGGGCGACCCGGACGTGCTGCGCGTGATCGGCGAGCTGCGCGCGCTGGTGGACGCGGGTGTCGCCTGCCTGCAGGCGGGAGACCGGGGCGGCTTCCGCGACCTCGTGCGGCGCAACTTCGAGCTGCGCACCTCGATCTTCGACGTGGCCGAGCGGGATCGGCGCATGGTGGCCATCGCCGCCGGCCAGGAGGCAGCGGCGAAGCTGTGCGGGTCCGGCGGGGCCGTGGTCGGGACGCCGGGACCGGGCGACGCCGAGGCACGGCTGGAAGGGCTGGCCGCGAGCTATCGGGAGGCGGGCTTCGAATTCCTGCGGCCGACGCCGGCGCCCGCCGTCGAACGCATCGCCGAGTGCGTGGAGCCGGGCGAGCCGGGCGCGGTCGCAGTCGCCGGGGGAGGGCGTGCGTGAAGGTCTACCTGCTGGCGGCGGGCTACGCGACGCGCATGTACCCGCTCACGCGAACCCGAGCGAAGCCCCTGCTCGAGGTGGCGGGTGCTCCCATCCTCACCCACATCCTGGCTCGCGTGCTGACGCTCCGCGACGTGAGCGAGGTGATCGTGGTCGCCAACGCGCGCTTCGCCGGAGCGTTCGAGGCGTGGCAGGGCGTGCAGCGCGTCCCGGTTCCCGTGCGCGTGCTGAACGACGGCTCGACGAGCGACGACGACAAGCTGGGCGCCATCGGCGATCTGGCCTTCGCGTTGTCGGAGGTTCCGACGGCCGGCGAGGACTGGCTCGTGGCGGCGGGCGACAACCTGCTCGCCTTCGACCTGCGCCCGCTCCAGCGGTCCTTCCTGGCGACCGGTGCTCCGGGACATCGCAAGCCCTTGCTGGCGGTGCGCGAGGTGGAGCGCCCGCGCGGCCCCTCGCAGTACAATGAGGTAATGGTCGACGATTCCGGACGGGTCGAGCGCTTTCGCGAGAAGCCCCGGGACCCGCGCTCCGATCTCGTGGCCATCGCCCTCTACTTCCTGCCCGCGGCAGCGGCCGCCGCCCTTCGCCGCTACCTCGCCGAGGGGGGCAATCCCGACGCGCCCGGGCACTTCATCGCCTGGCTGGTGGACCAGGTCGAGGTGCGCGCCGCGCGCATCCCCGGCGGCTGGTTCGACATCGGGAGCCTGGAAGGTCTGGAGGAAGCGAGGCAGCGCTTCGTGCCCGGGGCGGAGATTCGCCCGAGCCGGGCCGGCGGCTCCGAGGCGGACGAGCGCCCGTGACCTCGCCTCCCGCATCCGCCGTCGCTCCCGCCGCGACCCTGCCCACGGAGCTCTTCCACTTTCCGCTCTCGCACTTCAACGAGAAGGCCCGTTGGGCGCTCGACCGCAAGCAGGTTCCCCACGTCCGGCACGCCCTGCTGCCCGGGCCGCACCGGCTCAAGATGAACCGCCTCTCGGGCCAGGGGCAGGTGCCCGTGCTCCGCTGCTGCGGTCGGGTAGTGGCTGGCTCCGCCGCCATCATCGATCACCTGGAGAAGGAACACCCCGGACCGAGCCTCTACCCGGCGTCTCCCGTCGAGCGGGAGCGGGCCCTGGAGCTGCAACGATGGCTGGACGCCGAGGTGGGGCCCGCGGTGCGGCGCGCGCGCTTCGCGGAGATGATGGCCGATCCGGGCTACTTCGCGAGCCACTTCACCTTCGACCGCGGGGTGCTCACGCGTGCCGCCTACCGGGCGTTCTTTCCGGCGGTACAGCTCCTGATGAGGCGCGATCTCGACCTGTCGCGCGCCGCCGTGGAGCGGGCCCTCGAGACCACGGAACGCGCCCTCGACTTCGTCGCCGCGGGGGGAGGCGACTCGGACTACCTGGTGGGGGACGTCTTCACGGTGGCCGACCTCGCGGCCGCTTCGCTGCTCTTCCCGTGCGTCGAGCCGCCCGGGACGGTCGAGAGCCCCAAGCCCCGGGCGCCCGTGCTCGAGCACTGGCTCGCACGCTGGGTGGATCACCCCGGCGCCGAGTGGGTTCGGATGATCTACCGCCGGCACCGGGGTCCTTCGAGCGCCGCCGGCTGACCGGATTCGTTCGAGCAAGCCGGTTGCGGCGAAGGCAGACCCATCCCGGGCCGGCCTGCTAGCATGCGCGCGTGCGGACCCGACCCGGATCCTGCTGCCACGCTGGCTACGGCGCGAGCGCCCGCGCGTGTGGCCGTCCCCGCTCGAATCGCACCCGGCTCCCGGCCGTCCTGGCATGCCACTGCGCGGCCGCCCTGCTGGCGCTGGGCCTGCCAGCCGCAGCCCGGGCAGCGGATCCCTTCTCGGTGCAGACCCTCGAGAGCCGGGGGCGCACCGTGACCGCCGAGCTCGTCGATCTCGACGGAGACGGACGGCAGGACCTGCTGCACGCGGTCACGTTCGACATGCCGCCGCGCGAGCGCCGCCTGCTGCGCGTGTTCCTCCAGGCCGACGACGGCACGATCTCCAACAAGCCCGATCTGGAGATGCCCGTTCCCAAGGACAGCGCGGCGTACGATCTCGCGCAGATCGACGACACGCCGGGCGTCGAGCTCCTGCTGCTGCGCCCGCGCGGCATCGGCATCGTCGCCTTCGGACGTGCGGAGGACGGCCGCCTGGAGGCGCATCTGCGCGAGGCGTCGATCCCCGAAGATCTCACGATCGGCGTGGCGAGCGACGAGCGCGGGCTCGATCGACTTCCGATCGCCGAGTTCGGCTTCGGCCCCGAGCCCTGGCTCGTGGCTCCGGGGATGGGAGAGACCTTCCTGCTGGCACCGGACGGCACCCTGCATGCGCAGACTGCACACCCGCGTGCGCGCCAACTTCTTCCTCCAGCCGTCGTCGCTGATGATCTCCGAGAGCGACATCCAGAGCTTCGTCGACGCACCCCGCATCTCCGTGGGGGACATCGACGGGGACGGCCGGGCCGACGTCGCGTCCTCGACGCGGCACATGATCGACATCTTCCTCCAGAAGCCCGACGGCAGCTTCGACCGGGAGCCCTCGCAGACCCTCGCGCTGAACCGCATCACGTTCGAAGACCACATCCGGGGGTCGGGCACCGTGCGTACCGCCGCCCAGGACATCGACCGGGACGGCCTCGCGGACCTCATCCTGTCCGAGACGAAGGGCGGCGTCATGAACGCCAGCTTCGACACGTACATCTACTTCAACCGCGGGAGCGGCTGGAAGCTCGATGCCCCCGACTACGGCTTCGAGACCGCGAAGGTGCTGGGTGCGGACCAGCTCATCGACATCGACGGCGACGGTCGGCTCGACCTGATGCGCATCGGGGTGCCCATCAGCGTCCTGGAGCTGATCGAGATCTTCCTGACGGAGGCGCTCGACGCGCACCTCGCCGTCTACGGGCTGGAGAAGCCCGCGCAGGTGCCGGCCACGCCGCGCGAGGACCGGGCGTGGTTCGACGTGAAGATCGGCGTACCCCTCGACTTCCAGACCTCGCGTCCCAAGGGCTTCATCCCGACGGTGGAGTACGACTTCAACGGCGACGGATTCCGCGACTTCATCATGTCGGCGGACGGAACGAAGCTCGAGATCTTCGTGGGCAGCCGCGAGCACGGCTATTCCAATCGCAGCGCTCGCCAGGAGCTGGACACCGAGGGCCAGATCCGTCCGGGCGACTTGAACCGGGACGGCCTGACGGACCTCGTGCTCTTCAACACCCGGCGCGACAACCAGCCCGTTCGCCTGCTGGTGAATCTGGGGCGCCTGCCCGGGACCGTGGTGCGTCCGACTCTGTCCGCGCAGCCAGAGTGAGCCGGGTCCGCGCAGCCAGAGTGAGCCGGGTCCGCGCAGCCAGAGTGAGCCGGGTCCGCGCAGCCGGGGCGGCGCGCTGTGACCGGGCTGCGGCGGTCCGCCGAGCGCGGGGCCGGGCGGCCGCCAGATAAAGAAGGTAGAAAGGAGCACACGGGCGGACGCTCGGTGCAGGGGCGAGGAGAGGCGACGGGATGGCGGACCAGACGAATCGACAGTGGTGCCTGGCCAGGCGCCCCGTGGGAATGGTGCAGCCCAGCGACTTCCGGCTCGTGGAGGCACCGCTGCCGGAGCCCGGCCCCGGGGAGGTGCTGATCCGCAACCTGTATCTCGCCTTCGAGCCGGCCATGCGCGGCTGGCTGAACGACGAGAAGAGCTACATGCCGCCGGTCGCCCTCGGCGAGGTCATGCGCGCCTCGGCGGTGGGGCAGGTGGTGCGATCCAACGACCCGGGCTTCGCCGAAGGCGATCTCGTGCACGGCATGTTCGGCTGGCAGGAGTACTGCTCCTCGGGCAGCGTGCCCGGCGCACTCGGGGGCGTCTCCCGGGTGCCTGCCGGCGTGGAGCCCTACCTCGTGCTCTCCGCCCTCGGCGGCACGGGCCTCACCGCCTACTTCGGCATGCTCGAGGTGGGCCGCCCGAAGGCGGGGGACGTGGTGGTGGTCTCGGGTGCGGCGGGCGCCACGGGCTCGGTGGCCGGCCAGATCGCACGCATCCAGGGGGCCTCCCGGGTGATCGGCATCGCCGGCGGCGCGGAGAAGTGTCGTTGGCTCACCGAGCAGGCGCGCTTCACCGCGGCCATCGACTACAAGCACGAGGACGTACGGCGGCGCCTGCGCGAGGAGTGCGGCGACGGCGTCGACGTCTACTTCGACAACGTGGGAGGCGATATCCTCGACGCCGTGCTCGTCAACATGTCGATCGGCGGCCGCATCGCGCTCTGCGGCGGAATCAGCGGCTACAACGAGAAGGAGCCGCCGCCCGGCCCGCGCAACTACATGCAGCTCGTGATCCGACGCTGCACCATGCAGGGCTTCCTGCTGCTCGACTACCTCGGCCGCGCCCGCGAGGCGATCGACGACCTGTCGAAGTGGATCGCGTCGGGCGAGCTGGTGCACGCCGAAGACATCCAGGAGGGCTTCGAGAACGTCCCCAGGACCTTCCAGCGGCTCTTCGAAGGCAAGAACCTGGGCAAGCAGCTCCTCAAGCTCGCAGATCCGAGCTGAGGCGATTGCCCCCCACCCCGGCATCACGCAGTCGGGAACCCAAGATCGGGAGATGACCCCCACCATGGCGATCAAGGTTGGAGACCGGATTCCGGAGGCGACCCTCAAGGTTGCGACGTCCGAGGGTCCCAAGGACATGACGACGGACGAGATCTTCAAGGGCAAGAAGGTGGTGCTCTTCGCGGTGCCGGGTGCCTTCACGCCCGTCTGCTCCGCCAAGCACCTGCCCGGCTACGTGCAGAAGGCGAAGGACATCAAGGCGAAGGGCGTCGATACGATCGTCTGCCTGGCGGTGAACGACGCATTCGTGATGGGCGCCTGGGGCGAGGCCCAGGGGGCCGGCGACGACGTGCTGATGGCGGCCGACGGCAGTGCCACCTTCACGAAGGCGCTCGGCCTCGACTTCGACGCCGGCAAGTTCGGCATGGGCGTCCGCGCCCAGCGCTTCGCGGCCGTCGTCGAGGACGGCGTCGTCAAGACGCTGAACGTCGAGGCGCCGATGAAGTTCGAGGTGAGCGACGCGGACTCGATTCTGGCGGCCCTGTAGGGCCGACGGGACCTCTTCTGCGGCGGAGCCGGCGCGTGGCTCCGCCGCGCGGGAGGGTCCGCGCCGGGTGCCGTCGCGCGGAGCGTCTAGCGGGAGAGCTGCTGCAGGTCGGCGTCCACCATCTCCCGCACCAGGTCCTCGAAGCTCACCTTCGGCTCCCAGCCGAGGTCGGCCCGGGCCCTGGCGTAGTCGCCCCGTGAGGCGGCGATCTCGGTGGGACGCATGAAGCGCTCGTCGCTCTCGACGTGCTTCTGCCAGTCGAGCCCCGCGTGCTCGAAGGCCACGCGGCACAGGTCCCGGATCGTGAAGGCGGTGTTCGTACCGATCACGTAGTCCTGCGGGCTGTCCTGCTGCAGCATGCGCCACATGGCGTCCACGTATTCGCGGGCGTGTCCCCAGTCGCGGACGGCGTCGAGGTTTCCGAGCTTCACGATGCCGTTCTGGACGAGGGGCTCGCCGGCCTCGTTCACCGGCGGATCGGCCACGCCGAGCTTGATGCAGGCCACTGCCATCGTCACCTTGCGGGTGACGAAGTGCAGGCTCCGCCGCGGGCTCTCGTGGTTGAACAGGATGCCCCCGCACGCGAACAGGTCGAAGGACTCGCGATAGGTGAGCGTCATGAGGTGTGCGTAGAGCTTGGCGACGCCGTAGGGATTGTTGGCCTTGAAGGGCGTCTTCTCGTCGCACACCTCCTGCTCCACGCCCCCGAAGATCTCGCGGCTCGTGGCCTGGTAGAAGCGCGCGTCGGGCTTGTGGCGGCGAACCGCCTCGAGCATGCGCAGGGCGCCGAGAGCCGTCACCTCGCCGGTGACGATGGGCTGGCTCCAGCTGTCCGCGGGCACCGACTGGGCGGCGAGGTTGTAGACCTCGTCGGGCTGGTGGCGCTGGAGGATGCCCGCCAGGCAGTCCGCGTCGATCAGGTCGCCGTGCTCGAGGACGATCCTGCCCACCAGGTGCTCGATGTTCGGGTGGCGGTAGTGGGTGGATCGGCGCGCCATGCCCACCACGCGATAGCCCTTCTCGAGCAGCAGCTCGGCCAGGTAGGAGCCGTCTTGTCCCGTGACCCCCGTGACGAGGGCGGTCTTGCTCATGGTCTTGGTGCCTCGGCTTGGCGATTGGAATGCGGTCCGGCATGTTGGCACGAAGGCCGGAGGGCCACCAGCCGCACCTGGCGCTCCGTCGAGGGGGGCGGATCGGGAGCCGAAGCCGGCGGCGCAGCGGAAGGAGGCGGCATTGAAGAGCGTCGGTCGGGACGTCCTGCTCGCGCGCGGCCGCTGGCGTTTTACCGGCAGCGAGCGCCCGAGCTGGGCCGAGCCCCCGGCGCCGGGCCGGGAGTCGGTCTGGGACTACCCCCGGCCGCCCCGGATCGAGCCCGAGGCACGCCGGGTACGGGTGGCGCACCGGGGCGTGGCGGTGGCGGAGAGCGCCCGCGCGCTGCGTGTGCTGGAGACCGCGGGCGCGCCGACCCTCTACCTGCCCCCGGCCGACGTCGACCTCGGGCGGCTGGCCCCGAACGCCGGCGTCTCCTTCTGCGAGTGGAAGGGTCGGGCGCGGCTCTTCGACGTCCTCGCGGCGGGCGACGTCCTCGAGGCCGCCGCCTGGTGCTACCCCGACCCGTATCCCGAGTTCGAGGCCATTCGGGGCTGGCTCGCTTTCCATCCCGCCCGCCTCTCGGACTGCTGGCTGGGAGAGACCCGGGCGACGCCCCAGCCCGGCGGCTACTACGGGGGGTGGGTGACGCCGGATCTCGCCGGGCCCATCAAGGGCGGCCCCGGCTCGGCGGCCTGGTAAGCTCGCATCCCGAGGAGGGAGCACCGTGGCATCCCGGAAGAAGCAGGTCGACTGGTACTACTACCGCAAGGGCTGAACGACGTGTACCCGGGCGTCCAAGTTCCTGGACGCGCATGGAATCGAAGCGAAGGAGGTCGTCCCGGCGAGCCGCAAGCTCGACCGCAAGCAGGCGGCCGAGCTGGTGTCGAGCGCCACGCGGGTGATCGTCGCCAAGGGCAGGAAGGTGACGGAGTTCCCGGGCGGCAAGGCCGGCAAGGACGTGTTGGACGCCATGCTCGGCCCCACCGGCAACCTGCGCGCGCCGACGATCCGCGCCGGCAGGACGATCCTCGTCGGCTTCGACGAGGACGTGTTCGAAGCGAACCTGGGCTAGTGTCCTGAGTCAGAAGTTCGCCGGCATTCGGCCGCCCGTGCGACCCGCCGGCTGCGTTGCGCTCCCGTCACCGTAGCTCGGCTACGCCTCGGTCGCGTGCCTTGTCGGCGGGCCGCACGCGCGGCCTCGGTGCGATCGAGACCTGCTGCCATCGAGCAAGTCCGACGCCGAACTTCTGACTCAGGACACTAGGAGCCTGATCCAAGACGAGGTCGTGGGTCGCGGTTCCGCCACCGCGCAGATCGCAGTGGGGTATCGTTGGGCGCTCCTCTGGGGCCTGCACGGAGTGACACGATGACCCAGGAGCCTCGTTCCCGGACCGGCGCCCCGCCGGTGGGCGCCACCATGCCGCCGGCGCGCAGCATCCAGCTGCCGGCGGGCGTCGGTGCGCGAGGGGCCTCCCTCGATCCGATCGCGCTCTCGGTCCACGAAGCCGGGCCGAAGGACGGCCCGGCAGTGGTGCTCTGCCACGGCTTTCCCGAGCTCGCCTTCTCGTGGCGGCACCAGATTCCGGCGCTCGCGGCGGCGGGCTTCCGGGTCGTCGCGCCGGACATGCGGGGCTACGGGGCGAGCGATCGTCCCGAGGCGATCGAGCACTACTCGCTCGAGCACCTGATGGGCGACGTCGTGCGGCTGTTGGACGCCCTCGAGATCGAGAGGGCCGTGGTCGCGGGTCACGACTGGGGGGGCTTCGTCGCCTGGGGAATGCCCGTCGCCCACCCCGAGCGCACGGCGGGGGTGATCGGCGTCAACACGCCGAACATGCCGTTTCCGCCCACGGCGATGATGCGCCTGGCGGTGCCCGACGAAGAGAAGCTCTACGTGCTCTGGTTCCAGCAGCCTGGCGTGGCGGAAGGCGTGCTCGATGCGCGGGTGGACCTGCTCTTCCGCAAGCTCATGCGCCGGGGCTTCGAGCCCGAGCCCGGCGGCCTGGCCGAGCGCGCGATGGCGGGCGGCGAGCTCGACGCGAACCCGTTTCGCCGGCTGGACGAGATTCCCGAGCTGGGCGAGCCCCTGCTCGACGACGACGAGCTGGACGTGTACGTGCGCGCCTTCGAGCGCACGGGCTTCCGGGGCGGCATCAACTGGTACCGCAACATCGACCGCAACGCGCAGCTCTTCCCCGAGATCGGGTCGCAGAAGCTCGCGCTGCCCTGCCTGATGGTGACGGCCGAGTGGGACGTGGCGCTGCGGCCCGAGCTGGCCGCGGGAATGCCCGCCATCTGCGGCGATCTGGAGATCACGCAGATCCAGGGCTGCGGGCACTGGACCCAGCAGGAGAAGCCCGAAAGGCTGAACGAGATCGTCGTCGACTGGCTCACGAGGAGGTTCGTCTGATGCGCGCCGTCGTCTGCCACGAGCTGGGTCCGCCGGCGGGCCTGAAGGTGGAAGAGCGCGACGACCTCGAGCCCGGGCCCGGCCAGGTGCTCGTGGACGTCGCGGCCTGCGGCGTCAACTTCGTCGACGCGCTGATGGTGCAGGGGCTCTACCAGATCAAGCCCGCGCCCCCGTTCGTGCCCGGCAGCGAGGTGGCGGGTCGCGTCGCCCGGCTGGGTGCCGGCGTGCAGGGCGTCGCGCCGGGGGACGCGGTGGTCGCTCTGACGGGAGTCGGCGGGTTCGCTTCCCAGGTCGTCGTGCGCGCCGGGGCGCTGCTGCCGATTCCGAAGGGGCTCGATCCGGCAACCGCCGCCTGCTTCGTCCAGAGCTACTGCACCGCGCTCTTCGCCCTGGATCGTCGCGGAGACCTGCGTCCGGGAGAGACGGTGCTCGTGCTGGGCGCCGCGGGCGGCGTGGGCCTCGCGGCGATCGACGTCGCGAAGGCTCGGGGCGCCCGAGTGATCGCCGCCGCGTCCTCGGAGGAGAAGCTCGCCCGCTGTCGCGAGCGAGGCGCCGACGCGACGATCCCGTACGGTGGCTCCTCGGGACCCGATGAGCTCAAGCTGCGCGCCAAGGAGCTCTCGGACGGCGGCGTCGACGTCGTCTACGACCCGGTGGGCGGTGTGCTCGCCGAGCCGGCACTGCGCGCCCTCGCCCCGGGCGGACGCTATCTGGTGATCGGCTTCGCGAGCGGCCAGATCCCCAGCTTCCGCGCCAATCTCGTCCTGCTCAAGAGCTGTCAGGTGGTGGGCGTCGACTGGGGCGGAACCTCCGCGCGCCAGCGCGATCTCAACGAGACCCTGCTGGCCGACCTCACGGGCATGATCGAGGACGGCCGACTGCGGCCGACGGTCCCGAGCGTGCATCCGCTGGAAGAGGCGGGCGCCGTCCTGACGGACCTGATCGAGCGGCGGCTGGCGGGAAAGGCCGCGTTGCTGCCCCGTTGAAGCACCGGATCCGAACGACCCCGCGCGCGCTCGTGCTGCCGCTCCTCGTCGGCGGAGCGCTCGCATGGGGATGCGACCGCCGGCCCGAGTCGGACGTCGCGCCGCGATTCGGCACCGAGGACGGGCAGTGGCGCAGCTACGGCGGAGATCCCGGCGGCAGCAAGTACTCGCCCCTGGCGGAGATCGACGCCGGCAACTTCCAGCGGCTCGAGGTCGCCTGGGTGAGCGAGTCGCCCGACGTCCCGCTGGCGGCCGAGATCGCGAAGCTCCCCCGCAAGCAGCGCTTTCCGATCGACCTGGCGGACTTCCAGGTGACGCCGCTCATGGTCGATGGCGTGCTCTACGGCAGCACGTCCCTCGGGCAGGTCTTCGCGCTCGACGCCGGCACCGGCGCGCCCCGCTGGGTGTACGACCCCGAGAGCTACCGGTTCCGCACCAGCCCGCTCACCTTCCTCTTCTCCAAGCACCGGGGGGTGGCATGGTGGCACGATCGCGACGACCCGGGCGATTCGCGCATCTTCATGACCACCCTCGACGGCTTCCTGCTGGCCCTCGACGCGCGCACCGGGAAGCCCATCCCCGGGTTCGGCGAGGCGGGACGGGTGGATCTGCTGGCGGGGCTGCGCGGCCCGAAGCCCGTGACGCGTCTCACCGACTACTTCCAGTCCTCTCCGCCGGCGATCGCCGGCGACACGGTGATCGTCGGCAGCAGCATCGACGACCGGCCCCTGCGGCGTCCTGCGCTGCCGGGTGACGTGCGCGCGTACGACGCCCGCACCGGACAGCCGCGGTGGACGTTCCACACGGTGCCGGCGGGCGACGAGGCGGGGCACGAGACGTGGGGCGCCGACTCGTGGCGGGACAACGGGGCCGCCAACGTGTGGGGTCCCATCACGGCGGACGTGGAGACGGACACCGTCTTCCTCACCACCTCGTCGCCCACGAACGACTTCTACGGCGGTCATCGCCCCGGCGACGGGCTCTACGGTGAGAGCCTCGTGGCCCTGGACGCTCGCACCGGCGCCCTGCGCTGGTACCGGCAGCTCGTCCACCACGGTCTGTGGGATTACGATCCCGGTGCTCCCGCCAACCTGGTGGAGGCCCGGGTCGCGGGCCGGACGATCGCTGCGGTCGCCCAGGTCACGAAGCACGGCTTCACGTTCGTGTTCGACCGCGCCACGGGCGAGCCCGTCTGGCCCATCGAGGAGCGGCCGGTTCCCGCCTCCGACGTGCCTGGCGAACGGGCTTCGCCCACACAGCCCTTTCCCACGAAGCCGCCGCCCTTCGAGCTGCAGGGAGCGCTCGAGGAAAACCTCATCGACTTCACGCCGGAGCTTCGCGCGGAGGCGCTGGCGGTATTCCGCCGCTACCGCACCGGCCCGCTCTTCACGCCGCCCTCGCGGCAGGGCACCATCGCGCTGCCCGGAACCGTCGGCGGCTCGAACTGGCGGGGAGCGGCGTACGACCCCGAGGCCCGCATGCTCTTCGTGCCGTCCATCCGGAAGCCGATGGTCCTGTCGGTCAAGCCGGGGGAGGAGCCCGGTGAAGGGAGCGCCGGGGAGGGCTTCCGCTTCGTCACCGACCGGGCGGATCCGGTCTGGGTGCCCGACGGACGTTACACCGCCGAGAGTCTGCCCCTGGTGAAGCCTCCCTACTCGACCCTGACGGCCATCGATCTCGACCGAGGCACCCTCGCGTGGCAGGTGCCGGTGGGCGACGGACCGCGGAACCATCCGCGCCTGCGTGACCTCGATCTCCCGCCTCTCGGCTCCGGGGCTCCGACCTGTGTCCTGGCGACCCGCACCCTGGTGATGGCGGGGGAGGGCGCGCACATGCTGCTGCCGAAGCACCGCGACACGGACCCCGCCGAGCCGCTCTTCTATGCGTTCGACAAGGCGACCGGCGCGCTCGTGGGCCATCTGCGGGTGCCCGGCAAGGTCCGCGGCTGCCCGATGACCTATCTCCACCAGGGCCACCAGTGGATCGTCTTCTCCGTGGGCGACCGCGAGCAGCCGGCGGCGCTGGTGGCCCTGCGCCTGCCGGGCGAGACGGGGCGGGAGTAGCACGGATGACGAGTCGTCCCCTGAAAGAGCGTCTGGCCGCCGGCGAGCCCTGCTTCGGCGCCTGGCTCGGCATCGCCAGCTCGTACGCGGCGGAGATCGTGAGCCACCAGGGCTTCGACTACGTGTGCGTCGACCTGCAGCACGGCCTGATCGACTACGCGGCCGCCGCCGAGATGCTCCTCGCCATCCACGCTGCGGGCTCGGTGCCGTGGGTGCGCGTGCCCGCCAACGACTTCGCGGCCATCGGGCGGGCGCTCGATGCCGGCGCCCTGGGAATCGTCGTGCCCCTGATCGAGACGCCCGACGACGTGCACAGGGCGGTGTCGGCCTCGCGCTATCCGCCCGCGGGCGCGCGCAGCTTCGGCCCCCACCGGGCGGCGTGGGTCGCAGGCCCGGACTACGCGCGGCACGCGAACGAAGAGGTCCTCTGCATCCCGATGATCGAGACGCGCGCTGCGCTCGAGGCGCTGGACGACATTCTCGCGGTGCCCGGGGTGGACGCGGTCTACGTGGGGCCCAACGACCTGAGCCTCGCACTGGGGATGCCGCCCGCCGCGGACAATCCGGATCCCTACCAGGCCGGGTATCGGCGGATCGCAGAGGCCTGCGCGCGCGCGGGCATTCCGGCGGGCATCCATGCCAACGCCGAGCTGGCCGGCAAGCACGTGGAGACGGGCTATCGCCTGATCACGGTGACGAGCGATTCGGGGACCCTGGCACGCGGCGTCGCCCGCGACCTGCGGGCCGCGCGGGATGCCGCGGGTACCGTGTCGCGCCGATCCGGCGGCGGTTGACGCCGTCTCGTCGAGCCGCGACTCTGGCCCGATGATGGATGCCCCGGCCGCGGCAGCGAAGTCTCGTGCCCGGCCCGTCGCGCGCTGGCGTGCGGCCCCGCGCGCCCGCTGGGACCGCAGGGTGCGCCCGCTGGCGGCCCGCCGCGCCTTCCAGCGCCTGATCCGGAACCCCGACGACACCGAGCAGGTGTTCGTGGCGATCCGCGCGCTCTCGGGGAGCCGCTTCGAGCGGCTGCTGCGGCGCGTGCGGCGGGATCCCCAGGGTGCCCGCAACCTGTGTCGCGGCGGCAACGAGGCGATCGGTGACTTCCGGCGCGACGCCTCGTCGCGCGGTCGCGACGCGGCCTTCCTGCCCGCGGTGGATTGGGAGTCGCTCCTCGAGCGGCCTCTCGACGGGGTGCGGCAGGAGCGGCGTGTGGGTGCGCCGCGGAGCTACGAGCCGCACCGTACCGCTGCCGCGTGAGCGTAGACCGGAGGCGCGCCGGGTCCGGAGGGCGTTCCGGACCGCGCGGTGGGGCGACCCGTTCGCGACCCCGGGATGCCGCCACGCTGGTGGTGGCCCGAGGCCGCGGTCGCGACGCCGAGGTGCTGATGGGCCGGCGTCCGGCGCGCGACCGCTTCATGCCCGACGTCTACGTGTTTCCCGGCGGCCGGGTGGACCCCACGGACGCCGCGCACCCGGCGGCGAGCGAGCTGCGGCCCCACGTCGCCGCCCGCCTGCACGCCACGACCGCCCCTGCGCGCGCCCGGGCCCTGGCGGTGGCCGCCATTCGCGAGACCTGGGAGGAGACGGGACTCCTGCTGGGCGAGCCCGACCCCGAGCACGGGCTGCGTCCCGATCTCGCACGCCTCGAGTACGTGGGCCGGGCCATCACGCCGGCGACCAACCCGATTCGCTACCACGCGCGCTTCTTCCTCACGGACGCCGGGGAGCTCTCCGGGGGGCTGCGCAGCAACGGAGAGCTGCTCGATCTCGCGTGGCTGCCGATTCCCCGGGCGCTCGAGCTCGAGATCATCGAGGTGACCGCGGACGTCCTGCGGGAGGTGGCGGCCCGCCTCGGCGGTGCTCCCCTGCCGGGTGCTCCCTTCATCCACTACCGCGGAGGGGCTCGCTTCGTCACGCGCGAGTGATCGCACCCCTAGCGAAAGCGGTCTTCCTCGATCAGTCGCGCGTTCAGGTCCATCACGCGCTGGGCACGGTCGAGGGTCCGCGCCCGCTCCAGCGGGTCGAGGGTCCGCAGGCTCCCGGGGTCTCGAGCTCCGGCCAGCAGGTCTCCATCGAGCTCGAAGCACGTGTGCCCCGCGGAGCTGGGCTCGACACCCGTCGGGCAACGCGGGAAGACCTTGCGAAAGCACGTGTAGCCCACCGAATAGCAGTAGTCGTGACCGCTGCGGATGTTGAACAGGTGCCCGATGTTCATGAGCGCGAAGCGACGCTCGGGGGGGACGTCGGCCAGCAGGCTCACCCCGAGGAAGCTGTTGGGCGTGCGGATGCCCAGCAGGTCGAGCAGGGTGGGCGCGACGTCGATCTGGCTGCCCACGACGTCGATGCGCGCCGGCGTGAGGAGCGCCGGCGCGTAGATCTGGAGACGGCCGCGGAAGTAGATCTCCGTCTCGAGCACCGGGCCGAGGGACTCGCCTCCCGGGCCGTCGGGAAAGGCGCGCACCGCGTGGTCGCCCAGGATGACGAAGATCGTGTTGGCGAACCACGGTCGCTCCCGGGCCGCCGCCAGGAACCCGCCGATGGCGTGGTCCGTGTAGTACATGCCCTTCAGATAGTTGTGGTAGTGGAGGTTCCCTCGCACGGAGTCGAACGAGGCCGGAAAGTCGAGATCGTAGTCGTGGTCGAACGGGTGGTGGTTCGAGAGGGTCATCACCTCGACGAAGAACGGCCGTCGGAAGCCGTCCATCATGTCGACCGCCTGGGCGAACATGTCCACGTCGCCCATTCCCCACCCGACCTGCGGGTGCCTGGCGGCGCCGGGGTCGAGGGCGTCCTCGTCGTGGACGTGGTCGACCCCGTGGTGCAGCAGGAAGCGGCGCTTGTTCGCGTAGGTCGACTTGTAGGCGGAGATCCAGTGGGTCTCGTAGCCGTTCTCCCGGAGGATCTCGGGCAGGCAGCGGATGTCGAGGTCGGGCTTGCGCACGTAGACCGGCGCCTCGTTGACCACGGGAAGCGCGCTGCACAGCAGCGAGAACTCGCCGTCCACCGTGGTCATGCCGTTGGCGTAGAACGTGGGGAAGAGGAGGCTCTCCGACTCGAGGGCGTTCAGGTCGGGGGTGACGGGCAGGGCGCGGGACGCGCCCTGCATCTCGAAGCCGCGCACCGATTCCATCAGGATGACGACGACGTTGGGCGGCGTTGCCGCCACCGGGCCGGAGGCGGTGCCGGGCAGAGGCTCCTGCAGCAGGGGCCGCTCGGCGCCGCCGGCGGGGGTGTACGCGCGATAGCCCTCGCGGTTCAGCAGGGACAGGACGTCCTGTCCGCTCTCGGCGCGATTCCGGGTGAAGCCGAGCCCGGCCAGGGCGCGGGTCGAGACGTCGCGCGCCAGGGCCAGGGTGGGGTTGTTCTGGCTGAACAGGAATACCGGCTCGCGCAGCGCGGACGCAGAGTCCCGCGATCAGCAGCCCCAGGAAGAGGAGGCCCCAGGCGAGGGTGGCGTCCCGGTCGCGGCGATGGGCCGCCAGGCGGACCAGGGCCGCCGCCTCGACGGCGACCGGAAGCAGCAGCAGGCCCACCACGTTCGCCGGCGTGAGCAGGTCGGTGATCGAGGACGTCGCCGCCGTCGCGATACCTGCGAGCTGCAGCGAAGCGAAGCTCAGGTTCGTGTGGAAGAAGCTGAAGAAGACCTCGTTGGTGAAGACGAGGGCCGCGAGCGCGGTCGCCACCGCGAGCCCGGCGCCCGCCCGCGAGCCCACGCCGGTCAGCTTCACGAACAGGACCGTCTGCAACGCCGCGTAGAGGCAGACGAGGGTGGCGTCGTCGAGCAGGCCGGCCAGGTCGGGCTCCACGCTCGTGAGGAGGCGAGAGCACGCCACCAGCCAGCCCGCGACGGCGACCTGCACGGCCGCGTACGCCAGGCTGCGGGAGGGTCCTCCGCCGGAGGACGCGGAAGCGCTGGTGCTCGGATCCGGCTCGGGCGGCTGCGGCGGCGTGGTCATCGGCGGGGCCAATGGTATCGGCCGAGGCCGGGCATGTCCCCCACGGCGATCGGGTAGACTGGCCGGGCCGAAGAGCGGGGGGGCGGGTGATCCGGGAGCGAGGACGGGCGGAAGCGGGACGACGGGTCTGGCCCGCGCTCGCCGTTCTCGGGCTCGTGCTGGGCTCGGTCCTCGCGCAGGGCTGCGGCCGCGCGTCGCGGCCCAACGTGCTGCTGGTCTCCATCGACACCCTGCGAGCCGATCATCTGGCCGCCTACGGCTACGGGCGGGAGACGGCGCCCTCGCTCACCCGCCTGGCGGAGGACGGAGCCCGCTTCGCGAGCTCCTACGCCCAGTCGTCCAGCACCGTGCCCACCCACGCGTCGCTCTTCACCGGTCGCTACCCGTTCCAGCACGGCAGCTACCACGTGGGGCTCCCGGTGGCCGCCAGCGAGAACACCCTGGCCGAGCGCTTCGCGGCGGCGGGCTACCGCACCTTCGGGGCCGCGAGCTCCGTCCGCTTCCGGGGCGATACGGGCTTCGACCAGGGCTTCGAGCGCTTCCTGCGCTTCGACGAGCTCGTGAAGAACGCCCGCAGCGAAGCGCTCACCGACGCCTTTCTCGCGTGGCAGGAGCAGACCCCGGAGCCCTGGTTCGCCTTCCTGCATTACTTCGACCCGCACCAGCCCTATGCGCCGCCCGAGCCCTTCCGGAGCCGTTGGCATCCCGGGCTCGCGGGCCTGCGACCCGAAGGCACGTCCGACTACCTCTACTTCCACGACGGGGCGGACAAGCCGGTCCCTCCCGACGTGCTGGACTGGCTGCAGGCGCTCTACGACGGGGAGATCCGCTTCCTCGACGTGCAGCTCTCGAGGCTCTTCGCACGGCTCGCACCCCGGCCGGGCACCCCCGGCACGATCGTGGTCGTCACGTCCGACCATGGCGAGGAGTTCAAGGAGCACGGTGGCCTCTCCCACTCCCGGCGTCTCCACGAGGAGCTGGTGCGGGTGCCGCTTCTCGTCTGGTGGCCCGGCCACATCGCGGCCGGTCGCGTGATCGACGCGCCGGTGCAGAGCGTCGACGTGCTGCCGACCCTGCTGGAGCTGGCGGGGGTGCCCGAGCCCGACGCGCTGCCCGGCCGCAGCTACGCGGCGGCGCTGCTCGGTGCCGCGCCCGGCGACGCCGCACCGCCGGACGGGGGCACGGTGCTCGCCCAGATCCGAGCGGCGCGCTGGGCGCTCACCGCCGACGTGGCCGGCAGCCGCTTCAAGTACGTCTCGCGGGACGACGCCCCGCACCGGCTCTTCGACCTGGGTCGCGACCCGGCGGAGCGGACCGACGTGCTGGGGGAGCGTCCGGAGGTGGCCGCCCTGCTGCAGGCCCGGGCGGCGGAGATCGGCGTGGACGCCGCCCCCGACGCGGACGTACCGGCCCGGGCCGTCGATCCCGAGATCCGCAAGCGCCTGCGCGAGATCGGCTACGTGGAGGAGGCAGCGGACGGCTCCGAGGAAGGCGAGGGTGCCGGGCCCGACTGACGCGCGGAGATCTCAGCCCGGCGGGCGCTTCGCCCAGCCCCGGTCGTGGGGCGCCAGGAATACCAGCTCCAGCTTCATCGAAGCGTGAAGCCAGATGCCGCCCTGGCACACGTACTCGTCCTCCTCGAAGCCCGACATCCACAGGGCGCGGCCGTCGCGGCTGGTGCAGGGAGCGAGGATGTCCCAGGTACCGCGTGCACGGTCCCCCTCGACCTCGATGTGGGGCTTCACGAAGTAGTGCCACGAGAAGGAGAGGGTGGGCTCGAGGAAGCGCTGCCGGATCGCCTCGCGCCCGCGGCAGACCCCGAGGCCCGGGCCGCCGTCCCATACGGCGTCCTCGTGGAAGAGCGCCGCGAGCTCGCCGGCGATGCGCTCGAGCCGCTCGCGCGGGACCACGCCGTCCGGTCCATAGCGGCTGTCGGCCAGCTGGCCGTAGCGCGACTTCAGCCGCTCGATCGCCTGCACGCTCTCCACGGCGGCGAGGCGCGCCTCGAGGGCGGCGATGCGCGCCAGGAGCTGCTCCTCTCGCCCTTCCGGTGCCTTCCGCTGCTCCGGCTCGTCGCTTCGCGCGTACGGCTTCGGCATTCCGATGGGGCCTCCCGCGTCTCCCGTCCGTGGCGCGCCGACGCGGCGCACGCGGGTCAGGCCTTCCGGATCAGGTCCTCGGCGAGCTTCGGCAGGGCGGCCTTCAGGCCCTCGGGGTCGAAGGCGGGCGGCGCCATCACCAGCCGCGCGACGCCCAGGTCCTCGTAACGCCGAACGGTGTCGAGGTCGAGGGAGGGCGCACCCGTCGAGATCTCGATCTCGTCGGGATTTCGGCCCGTCTTGCCGCACTCGTCGCGCAGGGCGTCGAGCAGGGGCTTGAGGGTCGGGAGGTCGCCCCGCGCCGGAAAGAAGCCGTCGCCCACGCGTGCGGCGCGGCGGGCGGCACCCTCCACGTGGCCCCCGACGACGATGGGCACGCCGGGCTTCTGCACGGGCTTGGGGTTCGACTCCACCGCCTTCCAGCGGTAGTACTCACCCTCGAAGGGCTGCGCGCCTTCGCTCCACAGGGAACGGATGGCGCGCACGGCCTCCTCGGTGCGCGCGGCGCGCTCGCGGAACGGGACCCCCACCACGTCGAACTCCTCGCGCAGCCAGCCGATGCCCACGCCGGCCATCGCGCGCCCGCGGGAGAGCACGTCCAGGGTCGCGAACTCCTTGGCGACGTAGGCGGGGTGGCGCTGGGGCAGGATCAGGATGCCGGTTCCCAGGCGGATCTTCTTCGTGACGGCCGCCGCATAGGCCAGGGGCAGCAGCGGATCGGGAATCGGCGAGGTCTCGTCCCCGGGCATCTTGCCGGTCGGGCTGTACGGGTACTCGGACTCGTAGCCCACGGGGACCACGACGTGCTCGACGGTCCAGAGCGACTCGAAGCCCACCTCGTCGGCGGTGCGGACCAGGGTGTCGAAGGTCTCGGGTACCGAGAAGGGCCCGGAATTGACGAACATCAGGCCGAACTTCATGGGGGGTCTCCTGGGAAGGAAGCTGGGATTCGTCATTCTACCGGAATCCCGCCTTCCCGGATCCGGCCGGCTTCGACTACGCTGTTCCGGACGGCTGCATCCCGAGCCCGACCCCCCGCGCGAGGAGCCCCCCATGTCCAAGGACAAGCACGAGCACGAGCACGAGGAGAGGCACGCCGGCAAGGAGGCCCGCGACTTCTTCAAGAAGATCGACAAGAAGCTCTCGAAGATCCGCAGACAGCAGGACGAGATCGTCGAGCGGCTCGAGCGCCTGGAGAAGCGCGAGGGAGCCCCGGCATCCCCCCCGGCGGTCTCCCACGACGCGCTCGTCGCGTTCCTCGACCAGTTCCGGGCTGGCGAGGCGCTCGGCGAGGCGTCCCTCGGCGCCTGGATCCAGGTCTCCGACCGGGCCTGCGTGAAGGGCGGCCTGCGCACCATCCAGCAGCGGGAGGGCATGCACGCCCGCCTGCTCGAGGCGCGCCTGAAGGAGCTCGGCGCCACGCCGAGCTTCGAGATTCCCGAGGCCGTCTACCAGGAGACCATGCGGGGCGCCGGCGACTCCGCGAAGGGCGACGCCCGCAAGATCGCCGACTTCGTGAAGCAGTTCCCGGACGTGGATGCGGCGATCCAGCCCATCTTCGACATGGCGGCGCGCCTCGACCACGACCCCGAGACCCAGTTCATGCTGCAGACCATCGCCCAGGACGAGCGCGCGACCCTCGAGTTCGTCCACGAGGCGTGCGCGTTGCTGAACGGCGGCGGAGACGACTGAGCCGCCGCGCCCCGACGGGGCTCCCCGCGCCCCTCGCGCGCGGGGCCCTGTCAGGGATCGAACGGGTGCACCAGGAGCTGCACGCCCAGGTAGGCGGTCCAGCCCCGGCGCGGGCCACCTCCGCCTCCCACGGTGCCGGTGCCGCCGGCCGCCAGCACATGCAGCCAGGGCTCGGCGGCCCAATCGACACCCAGCTGCCAGTTGACCGACGGATCGTCCACGTCGCGGAGGGCCGCGCACCAGATCTCACCCATCAGCTCGCTGCCGGCGTCGAAGCCGCGCGCCGCGTAGGCGCCGGCCTGCCAGCCGTCGGGCCCACCCTGCTGGGGCACGTATCCCGCCTCGCCACCGAGGCGCCAGCGGTCCGGCCGGTACTCCACCTCCACGGGCACGAAGCCCGTGGCGTTGTCGAGGTCGTCGAGATCGAGCCCGCCGGCGGGGGTGACGGCGACCGTCCAACGCTCGTGCGCGACGAGCTGCCACTTGAAGCCCAGCAGCAGCAGGGTGGCGTTGTACCCGAGGCTCGCCTTCCGGCTGTCGTCCGCGTGGTTGACCGACAGCACGACGTCGAGCTCGAATCCCGGAATCAGGCCGTAGGCGAGATCCACGAGGGGTGCCTGGAACGACTTCGCGGCCCCGCGCTCGCTGCCGGATCCCGCCAGGATCGCCTGCAGCTCTCCCGGCGCCGCGGTACCCGTCGGTGACGAGCGGCGGTCCGGCCACCGCCGGAGCCGCCCAGGCGACGAGAAGCCCGCACAGCGCCCGAGCCGGGCCGCGCAGCAGCGCGCGCACGAGGGAGAGTCGGGGTCGCGGCACCGCGGACCAGTATACTCGCCCTTCCCCCAGGGCCGAAGCAGGAGGACCGTGCGATGGCGAAGAGCGACCAGATCTTTCGACGCTGGAAGATCGGAGACGTCACCGTCACCCGGGTGGTGGAGCTCGAGATTCCCGGCCCCGCCACCTGGATCATCCCCCAGGCCACACCCGAGAATCTCGCGAAGGAGACCTGGCTGCAGCCGCACTTCGCCGACGCTGCGGGCATCGCCTCCATGAGCGTCCACGCGCTGGTGATCGAGAGCGGAGGCTGCAAGGTGCTCGTCGACACCTGCGTGGGCAACGACAAGCAGCGTCCGATTCCCGGCTGGAACGAGCGGACGGGCCCCTTCCTCGAGGATCTGGCCGAGGCCGGACACGCGCCCGAGTCCGTCGACCGCGTGCTGTGCACGCACCTGCACGTGGACCACGTCGGCTGGAACACGCGCCTGGAGGAAGGCCGCTGGGTGCCCACCTTCCCGAACGCCCGCTACCTCTTCGGACGCACCGAGTTCGACTACTGGGCCAAGGAGGCCGACACCCGCTACGGCGACGTGATGGGCGACTCGGTGCACCCGGTGGTGGAGGCGGGGCTCGTCGACTTCGTGGCCGTCGACCACGCCGTCACGGACGAGGTCCGGCTGGAGCCCACGCCGGGCCACACGCCGGGCCACGTGAGCGTCCGCATCTCCTCGGCGGGGTACGAAGCCGTCATCACCGGCGATCTCATGCACCACCCGGTGCAGTGCGCGCACCCCGAGTGGGAGAGCAGCGCCGACTGGCAGCCGGAGACCGCCCGGGCCACCCGCCGCGCGTTCCTCGAGCGCTACGCGGACACCCCCACCCTGGTGTTCGGCACACACTTCGCCACCCCGTCGGCGGGTCGCATCGTCCGCGACGGCGACGCCTGGCGCTTCGTCGTGTAGAAATCCCTCCCGGTCCGCCCCTGGGCTGACTGGGAGTCCGGGGAGCCCTTCGAAGCGGTCTCCCCGCGTTGACCCCCGCTCGGGCCTGCCCCAGAATGCGTGCCCCGCGAGTCCCGGGGCGGTCGCGGCGCCGGTGGAGCATGCACTTCGCCGGAGACTCGTACGAGGGGTGGTGAGATGCGAATCGCGGCGACGGCGCTGGCCGTCTGGCTCGTCTTCTGTGGCTCGGCCCAGGCCGAGACGGTCGAGCTCAAGAGCGGAGAGAAGCTCGAGGGATCGATCATCCTCGAGACCGAGGACACGGTCGTCCTGGAGCACGCCGTGCTCGGGCGCATCGAGATCCCGAAGAGCGAGATCAAGCCGCCCGACGGGGTGAAGCCGGGCGTGTTCGGCACGACCTTCCTCGAAGGCTGGACGAAGTCCCTGTCCGCCGGCTGGTCGGGCTCCAGCGGCAAGTCGAAGGACACGAACGTCAATGCGAGCTTCTCGCTGAACCGCCAGACCGAGCGCTTCCGGATGAACTACGTGGCTCGCTACTTCCTCGCGAGCAGCGCGGGGGACACGACCGACAACCAGTTCGACACCCGTTACACTCCACGACTTCCTGATCCCCGACCAAGACTTCTTCCCGTTCCTCTCGCCCTTCTATCGTTACGACGCCGAGCAGGACTGGAACCACCGCCTCGGCCTCGACGGCGGCATGGGCTACCAGTTCCTCGAGACCGACGACCTGGAACGTGATCGGTCGCGCCGGTACCGGCATCGCCCAGACCCTGACGGACGATCGCGCGAAGAGCTGCGTCTCGACGGGACCCGAATCCGATCCCACGGACCCGTTCATCTGCACGAAGATCGGAGACGACCCGGTGCGCACGGAGTGGAACGGTCTGCTCGCGGCTCAGCTCGCCTGGAACATGATGGAGGGAATGAAGCTCTCCTGGGACACCAGCTACCAGCCCGACTTCCTGGACCTGCCCAACTTCCGGCTCGAGTCGCGGGCCGAGTGGAAGATCTCGATCGGCTACATCGAGGGCCTGGCCTTCAAGCTTGGAGGCGTATACATCTACGATGCCCACGAGACCGACGAGGCCCGCAACGACCGGCGCTACTACGCGAACCTCGTCTACGACTTCTGATGCTCCGGGTCCGCCGAAACCACCCGCTTCGCATGCCGTGAGCCGCCCGCTTCGCATCGCTGCCATCGTTCTGGCGGTCCTCGTCGGGCTCGTGCTGCTGTACGCAGCGCTGGGCTACGGGGTCGTGCCGCGGGTCCTGGCGGCGCAGGTCGCGCGCCTGGCCGACGAAGAGCTCTCCCTGGAAGCCCGGGTGAAGGAGGTGTCGTTCGATCCGTTCCGGCTGCGGCTCGTGGTGACGGGGTTCTCCATGGGACCGCCCGGGGCCGAGCCCACCGCCTCCTTCGACGAGCTGCGAATCGACGTCGACACGCCCGCGCTGCTGCGGCGAAGCCTGATCGTGGAAGAGCTCTCTCTCGCGGGTCCGTTCGTCGAGCTCGCCCTCACCCCGGACGGGCCGGTCGTGGCCGGGGTGCCTCTCGCGGGCGGGGAAGGGGAGGAGGAGGCGCCCCGGGAGGAGCCCGCCCCGGACGGACGGGAAGGGAGAGAGCCCCCCCTGGCCGCGCTCGCGATCCAGCGCCTGGCGCTCGCGGGAGGCCGCCTGCGCCTGGCCGACCGCACCCTCGAGCCGCCCGCGACTCGCGACATCGCGTCCATCGATCTCGAGGCCAGCGACCTCGATCTCTCGAGCCTGCTGCGGGCCGATGTGGGCTCCGAAGCGGGCCCCGCCAGCCTGCAGGTCGATCTCGGCGACGGGGCCAGCCTGGGCGTGAAAGGCAAGCTGCGCGTCGAGCCGCTCCAGCTCGCTCTCGACGTCGACCTCGAGAGCCTTCCGCTCTCCTCCCTCCAGCCTTGGGTCGAGCCGTTCGCGAGGCTCGAGCTGCGCGACGGACGCCTCGGGCTGAAGGGCAAGCTCGCAACCGGAACCGAAACCCCGGGTGGCATCCGCTTTCAGGGGTCCCTCGGCGTGAAGGCGCTGGCAGTGGGTGAGCCCAACGTGGAAGCCCCGCTGCTGGCCTGGAAGAGTCTCGACGTTCGCGACATCGACGTCGCGAGCAAGCCCCTCGCGATCACGGTCGGCAGCGTCGATCTCGCCGGACCCCGGCTGCGGCTGGTGCAGGAGAGCTCCGGTCTGAACGTCGCGCAGGTCTTCTCGGCTCGGGAGGGCGAAGCGGCCCAGGGCGACGCCCCCGCGAAGGACGGCGAGCGCGACGCTTCCTCGACCGTGGTCCGCATCGGTCCCATGTCGGTCACGAACGGAAACGTGGGCTTCGAGGACCGGACGCTCGAGCCTGCGTACCGCGTGGCGCTCGAAGACCTCGGCATCCGTGCCGACGGCTTCACGACCGAGCCCGGCGGACGCACGGCACTCGAAGCGGAGGCCAGCATCGACGGCTATGCGCCCGTCGTCGTGAAGGGCTCCCTGGCGCCCATGGCGCCGCGCGAGTTCCTGGATCTCGCACTCTCCGCGAAGGGTGTCGAGCTCTCGTCCTTCAGCCCCTACACGGGGCGCTACGTGGGACGCGAGCTCGAGGCCGGTCGCGGCAGCCTGCAGATGGAGGTGCACGTCGAGAAGGCACGGGTGGTGGGACGCAACGAGGTCGCGCTGGAATCGGTGGCCTTCGGCAAGAGCGTCGCCAGCCCCGACGCCACGTCCCTGCCGGTGGCCACGGCGGCCGTCCTGCTGGCGGACGCCAACGGCCGCATCCGGCTCGACCTACCTGTGGAGGGCGATCTCGACGATCCGGCCTTCAGCTACACCGGCACCCTGGTGGACACGCTCCGCACCCTGATCACCCGGGTCGTCCAGACCCCGTTCAAGATGGTGGGGGGCATGGTCGCCTTGGGAGGCAAGCTCTTCCGGCCGGAGGAGCTCGAGCAGACGTGGTTCCCGGCCGGGCGTAACGAGCTCGAAGGGGACGAGCCCACGAAGCTCGAAGCCGTGGCGGCCATGCTGGTGGCGAACCCGAAGCTCGGGATCGAGATCCGGGGCGGTGCGGCGCCGGCGGCGGACGGCGACGCCGACCTGCGCATCCTGGCGCGGCGCCGGGCCGACGCCGTCCGCAGCCGCCTGGAGAAGAAAGGCGTGCAGCCGGATCGCATCACGATCGGCGACATCGACGTCTCGGCGAAGGTCGAGGGCGAACGCGTCCGCACCCGGCTCCGGCTGCGGTGACGTGCCTCAGGCCCGGGCGGGGGCGGGTGGGGCGGCGGGCAGCCAGAACGTGAAGCGCGACCCCTCGCCGATCTTGCTGTCCAGGCGGATCTCCCCGTTCATGGCCTGGAGCAGGTGCTTCACGATGGAGAGCCCCAGCCCCGTGCCGCCGAGCGCGCGCGAGCGCGCCTTGTCCACCCGGTAGAAGCGCTCGAAGACCCGGTCCACCTCGTCCTCGGGAATGCCGAGGCCCGTGTCCTGGACGACCACCTGGAGCCTCGCGCCGTCGGCCCGCAGGGTCACGTCGATGCGGCCGCCCTCGTCGGTGTACTTCACGGCGTTGTCGAGCAGGTTGGTCAGGACCTGCTCGACGGCACGGCGGTCTCCCCAGGCCCGGGGCGGGCTTTCGGCATGGATCTCCGCCTGCAGCGAGCGCTGGGCGAGACGCGGCCCCAGGTCTTCGAGTAGCGTCCTGGCGATGTGGGCCACGTCGATCTCCGAGCGGCGGAGCGGCTCGCGCCTTCCCTCGATCTGCGAGAGCTCCAGCAGGTCGTCGATCAGGTGGGAGAGGCGCTCCGCGTTGCGGGCGATCACCTCGACGAAGCTGCGACGGTCCTTCTCGGGCAGATCGTTCTGCTGCAGGGTCGCCGCGAAGCCCTGGATGGAGGTGAGCGGCGTCCGCAGCTCGTGGGACGCGTTGGCGAGGAAGTCGCGCCGCACCTGGTCGAGCTTGCGGATCTGGGTGACGTCGTGGAAGACGGCCACGCACCCCCCGCCGCCCGCCGGGGGCAAGCCGGCCGCGTGGACGAGCAGGACGCGCCGGCCCACCTCGAGCTCGCGCACCTGGGGCTCGCCGCTGGTGGTGGCGTTCGACAGGGTCTGGTGGATCGCCTCGCTGCGGATCAGGTCGAGGGGCGTCTTGCCGCGCGGGTCGAGCCAGACGTCCAGCAGCTCCTGCAGGCGGCGGTTCGCCAGGGTGATGTGACCGCGGGAGTCCAGCACGAGGACGCCTTCCACCATGCTGCCCAGCACGGCCTCGAGCCGGGTCTTCTCCGCGGCGGCGTCGTCGTACCGCCCCCGCAGCTGCTCGGCCACCTGGTTGATCGACCCGGCGATCTCGCCGAGCTCGTCCCGGGTGTTCCAGCGCAGCCGGCGTTCGAGCTTGCCGTTGGCGATGTCCGTGACGACGTTGCGAAGCTCCTCGACCGGACGCAGGGTGAGCCGCGTGATCACGAAGGACAGCGCCAGGGCGCCCACCAGTCCTACGAGACCGGCGAGGGCCAGCCCCGCCCGCAGCTCCGAGGTGGCCGTGTCCACCTCCGCCGTGTCGATGGCGAGCCGGACGACGAGGTCGTGCTGGCTCGGGTCGGGCGGCAGGGCCAGATAGAGGAGCGGCTGGCGCACGGTGGCGCTCGTGCGGCTGCTCACGCCCACCCGGCCGGCCAGTGCAGCGATCACCTCGGGGCGGTCCGCGTGGTTCTGCAGGGTCGGCAGCAGCTCGGTCGGAACCTCCGAGTCGCCCACCACGCGCCCGCTGCGCTCGATGAGGGTGACCCGGGCGTGGGCGGCCTCGCCGGCCTCGTCGGCCATGGCGTCCAGGCTCGCGACGTCGGTCCGGGGCTCGGCGCCCAGGGCTTCCCGGACGAGCCCCGCGCGCACCTCGAGGTTGCGCTCGATCCGGGACAGCTCGCGCGCTCGCAGACCCCGCTCGGCGACGACGCCCACGATGGCGATGATCGCCAACACCAGGACGGCCAGGGCGCCCATGAGCTTGAGCTGGATCCGAGGCACGAAAGGGGTTACTCCGCGAAGCGGTAACCGACTCCCCGGATGGTATCGATGAGTGCGCCTGCTTCGCCCAGCTTTTCTCGCAGGCGCTTCATGTGGGTGTCGATGGTGCGCAGGGTGACGGTCACGTCCGGGCCCCACACCTCGTCCAGGAGCCGTTCCCGGCTCATGACCCGCCCCGGGCGGGACATCAGCATGCGCAGGAGCTGGAACTCCTTGGCGGTGAGCTCGACCTTGCGATCGGAGACCTGGCAGCGGTGGCGCGCGACGTCGAGGCTCAGCGGGCCGTGCTGCAGCACCTCCGGCGCCTCGCCGGCCTCGGCGGTGGTGGAGGAACGGCGCAGCACCGCCCGGACCCGCAGGGTCAGCTCCCGCGGGCTGAAGGGCTTGGCGACATAGTCGTCGGCGCCCAGCTCGAAGCCCACCAGGCGGTCGACCTCGTCCGTGCGTGCCGTCACCATGATGATCGGCAGCTCCTTCAGGTCGGGATCGGAGCGGATCTCCCGGCACAGCTCGGTGCCGGAACGGTCCGGCAGCATCAGGTCGAGGACCACCAGGTTGGGGCGGCGGCGGCGCAGGGCCTGCAGGGCGACGTTGCCGTTGCTGGCGGTCTCGACCTGGAACCCGGCCTGGTCGAGGTGGTACCGGATGAGCTCCTGGATGTCGGGCTCGTCCTCGACGACGAGGATTCTTGCTGTCACTGCGGGCCTCCACTGCGTCTCGGCCGGGCCGGGCACGGCGGGCGGAGACGGGGCTCCTTCGGGGGGTCACTCATCCGCCGCCGCTCTGCCGGCGAGCTTCTCGGCGTGCTTCAGATTGCGGGACTCGGCGATCCGGACGACCTCCTCGGCGATGTTGGTGGCGTGGTCGGCCACCCGCTCCAGGCTCTTGGCGATCAGGATGAAGTCCACCTCCTGGGGAGAGATCTCCGGCCGGCTCTGGAGCTCCTCGAGAGCGTCCCGAACCACGGTGTCCTGGTGTTCGTCCACCAGCGCCTCGCCGGCCAGCACCCGGCGGGCTGCCTGGGTGTCGGCGCTGGCGAAGGCGTCGAGGGCGAGTCGGAGCTGCCGGCGGCTCTCGTCGCCCAGCTGCTCGAGCCGGGGCGGCACCGGCACCTTGGGGCGATTCGCGAGGCGGGTGGCGCTCTTGGCGATGTTGCGGGCCAGGTCCCCCACGCGCTCGAGGTCCGTGGCGACGCTCTTCACCCCGATCACCGCCCGCAGGTCCCGGGCGACGGGAGCCTGCAGGGCCAGGATCTCCAGCACTGCCTCGTCGATCTCGATGTCGAGCCGGTCGATGGCCAGGTCGTCGCCCTGGACCTCCTCGGCCAGCTGGCCGTCCCGGCGGGAGACCGCTTCCAGGGCCTTCTCCAGGATCGCTTCCGACAGACCCGCCATTCTGAGACCGAGCTCCCGCAGGGCTTCCAGATCGCGCTCGACGATTCTCGACAAGAATTTCCTCCGGCCTCTCGGCCCCGAACGCTGGGCGGCCTGCCGGCACGCACCATGAAAGCGTCGCCATGCAACGGTTCCGTGACGCCGGCATGGCGAGTGGTCGAAATGTGACGTTTTTACGTAGCGAAAGGCTACCCGGGTGCCGTCGATCGCTCTCAATGTGACGAAACCGTCACACAGTCTTCACGTCACGCACAGACTGTGCACCTAGGGTCCACGTGGAGCAAGGGGCCGGCCGGGGGGCCGGCTTCCAGGCCCCGCAGAAACGACTTCGCGGACTTCGCGAATAGAGACGGAAGCGACACAGGAGGGTTCCAACCGTGAGCTTCACCAGGACTGCCCCCTTGGCCCTCGTGGCCGCCTCGTTCCTCACCGTGCTGGGGGTCGCAGGGGGTGCCGAGGCGCGAGAGATCCGGATCGTGGGCTCGTCCACCGTGTTTCCCTTCTCGGCGGCGGTGGCCGAGCAATTTGGCCGCTCCACGAAGTTCGGCACTCCGGTGGTGGAGAGCACGGGCTCCGGCGGAGGCTTCAAGCTCTTCTGCGCCGGGGTCGGCCTCGACACGCCGGACATCACCAACGCGTCGCGTCGGATCAAGGCCTCCGAG
Source organism: uncultured delta proteobacterium (assembly GCA_963822965.1). Lineage (GTDB taxonomy): Bacteria > Myxococcota_A > UBA9160 > UBA9160 > UBA4427 > JAJDAN01. The sequence goes on along the minus strand of CAWGJT010000006.1, from coordinate 586,062 downwards.
GTTGCGACCTGCGCGAGCAACGGCGTGAAGGAGATCGTCGAAGTCGAGGTGGGATTCGACGGCATCGTGCTCGCCAACTCCCGAGAGAGCCAGCGCCTGTCCCTGACCCTCGACCAGATCTTCCGCGCGCTCGCGAAGGAGATCCCCGTCAACGGAAAGCTCGTCCCGAACCCCAACCAGACCTGGCGGGACGTGGATCCGGCCCTGCCGGACGTGAAGATCGAGGTGCTGGGGCCGCCGCCCACCTCGGGCACCCGCGACGCCTTCGTCGAGCTGGCGATGGAGGGCGGTGCCAAGAAGAGCCCGATGCTGGCCGAGCTCAAGGCCAAGGACGACAAGGCCTTCCAGGCGGTCGCCCATGCGATCCGCGAGGACGGCCGCTACATCGAGGCGGGCGAGAACGACAACCTGATCGTCCAGAAGCTGGAGTCCAACCCCCATGCCATCGGCATCTTCGGGTTCTCCTTCCTCGACCAGAACACGGACCAGCTGCAGGGCAGCGTGATCGACGGGATCGAGCCCAGCTTCGAGAACATCGCCGACGGCAAGTACGAGATCTCGCGCTCGCTCTTCTTCTACGTCAAGAAGGCGCACGTGGGCAAGGTGCCCGGCATTCCGGAGTTCGTGGCCGAGTTCACCAGCGATCGGGCGGCGGGGCCGGACGGCTATCTGGCCGACAAGGGGCTGATCCCGTTGCCCCCGGCGCGGCTGGCCACCGCCCGGAAGCGCGCCGAGGGGATGATTGTCCTCGGTATGTGAAGCCGACCTCGAGGCGGCCGCCCATGGCGGCCGCTTCGATCCCACGGTGCGGGGGCGACGCCGGCGCTTCGAGTCGGGGGTGCGGGTCCTGCTGTGGCTGTGCGCGGCGCTGGCGGTGGCGGTCACCGTCGGGATCGTGCTGTCCCTGCTGTTCGAGGCCCTGCGCTTCTTCGCCCGGGTGCCCGTCTCGGACTTCCTCTTCGGTCTCGAGTGGAGCCCACAGACGGCCCTGCGGGCGGACCAGGTGGGCTCCTCCGGCGCCTTCGGCGCGGTCCCGGTCTTCTCCGGCACCCTGCTGATCACGGCCATCGCCATGGCGGTGGCCGTACCGGTCGGGCTCTTCTCGGCCGTCTACCTGGCGGAGTACGCCCACGTGCGGGTGCGCCGTTGGGTGAAGCCCCTCCTCGAGATCCTGGCCGGCATTCCGACGGTGGTCTACGGCTACTTCGCCGCACTGCTCATCGCGCCGGGCCTGCGCGACGCGGGAGCGCCGCTGGGCATCCACATCTCGTCCGAGAGCGCGCTGGCCGCCGGGCTCGTGATGGGGGTGATGATCATCCCGTTCGTGTCGTCCCTGTCCGACGACGTCATCCACGCCGTGCCGAGCGCCCTGCGCGAAGGCTCCTTCGGGCTCGGCGCCACCCGGGCCGAGACCATCCGCCAGGTGGTGCTGCCGGCGGCCCTGCCGGGGATCACCGGCGCGGTGCTGCTGGCGCTCTCCCGGGCGATCGGGGAGACGATGATCGTGGTGATGGCCGCGGGCCTGTCCGCGCGGCTCACCGCCAACCCCTTCGAGGCGGTCACCACCGTGACGGTGCAGATCGTCACGCTCCTGGTCGGCGACCAGGAGTTCGACAGCGCCAAGACGCTGTCGGCATTCGCCCTGGGGCTCCTGCTCTTCCTCGTCACCCTGGTGCTCAACGTCGTGGCGTTGCACGTGGTGCGCCGGTACCGGGAGCAGTATGAGTAGCGCCCCGCTCGGCGCAGGGACCGATCCCGGCGGCGTGCGCGCGAGCCGCCGCCTGCGGAAGCGGCACGCCGCCGATCGACGCTTCCGGGTCTACGGGCTGCTGGCCGTGGGCGCCGCGATGCTCGCGCTGGCGGGGCTCCTGGGCGGCATCGGCTCGCGAGGCGTCTCGGCCTTCCGTCACGACGAGCTCTTCGTCGACCTGCGCCTCGACCGGAGCATCCTGGGGCTGCCGGCCGAGGGAGCCGTCGAGAAGCAGATGCTGCGCACGGCGAACTACGGCGCGGCCATCCGCCGCAAGCTTCGGGAGCTGCAGCCCGAGGTCTCGGGTCGCAGGAACCTGAAGCTCCTGTACGCGCTGCTGGGGCCGGCCGCGGACTTCGAGGTGCAGGACCGGGTCCTGGCGGATCCGACGCTCGTCGGGGAGACGATCCGGGTGGCGCTTCCGGTGTCCGACGAGGCCGGTCTCTACCTGAAGGGAAAGCTCTCGCGCGCCTCCGACGAGTCGCGCCGCAAGCTGAAGAACGTGCAGCTCGACTGGCTCGACGCCTTCCGCGAGCAGGGACGGATCGAGCGCAGCTTCGACTGGAACTTCCTCACGGGCGGCGACAGCCGCGAGCCGGAGGTGGCGGGTCTGGGCGGCGCGCTGCTCGGATCCTTCTGGACGCTGCTGGTGACCCTGCTCCTCTCCTTCCCCCTCGGCGTGGCCGCCGCGGTTCACCTGGAGGAGTTCGCGCCGCGGGGCCGGGTGACGGACTTCCTCGAGGTCAACATCAACAACCTGGCCGCGGTGCCCTCGATCGTCTTCGGCCTGCTCGGCCTGGCGGTCTTCCTCAACTTCATGGGGCTTCCGCGCTCCGCGCCCCTGGTGGGTGGGCTCGTGCTCGCCCTGATGACCATGCCGACCATCATCATCGCCTCGCGGGCGGCGCTGCGGGCCGTGCCTCCCTCGATCCGCGAAGCGGCCCTCGCCGTGGGCGCCTCGCCGTTGCAGGTGGTGGCCCACCACGTGGTGCCCCTCGCGCTCCCCGGCATCCTCACGGGCACCATCATCGGGATGGCGCGGGCGCTGGGCGAGACGGCGCCGCTGCTCATGATCGGCATGGTGGCGTTCATCGCCGATCTTCCCGAAGGTCCCCTGGCGCCCGCGACCGCGCTGCCGGTGCAGATCTACCTGTGGTCGGACAGTCCGGAGCGCGCCTTCGTCGAGAAGACGTGCGGCGCCATTCTCGTGCTGGTTGGCGTACTGTTGGTGACGAACCTGGTGGCGATCGTTCTGCGCAACCGCAGCGAGCAGAGCTGGTGAGGGCGGATCGATTGGAGAAGCTCCGAGCGCCGATCGCGGGAGAGCGGGAAGAGGAGAAGGAGGAAGTGCCCACCACCAAGGTCTCGGCGCGGAACCTCTCCGTCTTCTACGGCGACAAGCAGGCCCTCTTCGACGTCTGTCTCGAGATTCCGAACCACCAGGTCACGTCCCTGATCGGTCCTTCGGGCTGTGGGAAGTCCACCTTCATCCGCTGCATCAACCGCATGAACGACGTGATCGAGAGCTGCCGCGTGGAGGGCTCGATCCGCCTGGATGGCCAGGAGATCTACGCCCCGGACGTCGACGTGGTGACTCTGCGCAAGCACGTGGGCATGGTGTTCCAGAAGCCGAATCCGTTTCCCAAGTCGATCTTCGACAACATCGCCTACGGGCCGCGGATCCACGGACTGGCGCGGGACCGCAGCGAGCTCGAGGAGTTGGTGGCGTCGAGCCTGCAGCGGGCGGGTCTCTTCGAAGAGGTGAAGGACCGCCTCGCCGATCCGGGCACGAGCCTCTCCGGGGGGCAGCAGCAGCGTCTCTGCATCGCCCGGGCCATCGCGGTGGGGCCCGAGGTCATCCTGATGGACGAGCCGTGCTCCGCGCTCGATCCGATCGCGACGGCCCGAATCGAGGAGCTGATCGACGAGCTGCGGCAGACGTACACCATCGTCGTGGTCACCCATTCCATGCAGCAGGCCGCCCGCATCTCCCAGCGGACCGCCTTCTTCCACCTCGGGGTACTGGTGGAGGAGGGGGAAACCTCGAAGATCTTCACGAATCCCGAGGATTCGCGGACCCAGGACTACATCACCGGCCGCTTCGGCTGATCGGCTTCGGCCGCGTTCGATCGATCGGCTTCGGCCGCGTTCGATCGATCGGCTTCGGCCGCATCGCCGGATCCGACACGGATTCGCCCGACCCGCCTCTGCCGCGAATCCGCGCCGGGATGATACCCTCGAGGGCAGAGCGGAAGGCGAGGGTCTCCATGACGGCAGCGAACACCTGTGAGCGGGTTCCGGGCGGGACGCCCACGGAGAAGGCGACCGAGCCGGAGCTCGGAGACGAGCGGATTCCGGCCGAGCGCTACATCTCGCCCGGATTCATGGCGCTCGAGTGGGAGCGCATGTGGACCCGGGTGTGGCTGATGGGTCCGCGCCTGCAGGACTTCGAGCGGGTGGGCGACTACGTGTGCGAGGAGATCGGAAAGGAGTCCGTGATCTTCGTGATGACGGAGCCCGGCCGCGTGCAGGCCTTCTACAACGTCTGTCCCCACCGCGGAAACCGGCTGCGAAACCCGGGGCGGGGCCACGTCTCCTCCTTCAAGTGCTCCTACCACTTCTTCGAGTTCCACCTCGACGGTACCCAGAAGCACATTCCGGATCGGCGGGACTTCCGGCAGGGCTGTCCCGAGGCGAGCATCCGCATGAGCGCCATTCGCACAGACACCTGGGGCGGCTGGGTGTGGTTCAGCCTGAACGACGCCGTGGAGCCGCTCGCGGACTATCTCGGGGTGATCCCCGAGCACCTCGATCCCTACCGCTTCGATGAGCAGTGGATCGTGAACGATGTCACCGTCGAGTGGGAGTGCAACTGGAAGACCTCGGTGGACGCGTTCAACGAGGTCTACCACGTCCAGGCGATCCATCCGCAGCTTCTCGGGATGATCGACGACGTGAACGTTCAGATCGATCTCTATCCGCGCCACAACCGCTACCTGGTGCCCTTCGGCGTGCTGAGCCCGCGCTACCCGAACCAGGACGAGGTGACGCAGCCCCTGCGCGAGATGATGCGGATGGCCGGAATCGACCCGGCCACGTTCACCGGCAAGGCGGCGGACGTGCGCGCCGCACTCGTCGCCGCCGGTCGCCGCAACGCCGCGAAGCGCGGTCTCGACGTGTCGCTCCTGAACGACGACCAGATGGTGGACGACTACCACTACATGATCTTTCCGAACGTCACCCTGAACATCCATGCGACCGGGTTCATGCTCTTCCGCCAGCGGCCGCATCCCACGGACCCCGACCGCATGTTCTTCGACCTGCAGAACTTCGTACGGGTCCCGCCCGGGCAGCAGATCCCCCGGCCCGAGCACCGGCGCCACAAGCACGGCGAGGTTTCGCTCGGGCTGGTCCTCGACCAGGACGCCTTCAATCTGCCCCGCGTGCAGAAGGGCATGCACTCGGCCGGCTATCGCGGGCTGCACATCTCCCACATGGAGCGGCGCATCCGCCACATGCACCACACCCTGGGCGGCTACCTGGAAGGCTGACTCGCGGCTCGGGGCGGGGACGGCTCAGGGAACGGGGACGGTTCAGGGAACGGGGATCGCGCCGCGGCCCAGCAGCTGGATGCGGCCGTGGCCGCCGATGCCGCTGGCGCTGGAGTCGTCGTCGAAGCCGAAGCCGCCGATCCACGCCCGGTGGGTGCTCGCGTCGTCCACGCTCACGCGCACCTCCTCGCCGCGCCGCATCTGGAACTGCGCGATCTGCGTGTTGGGCACCCGGAACTCGGCGCGCCAGGTCCACTCGCCCTCGCCGGGCGAGATGCAGGCCTCTCCGTCGAAGAGGAGGCCGTCGGTACCGCGGACCTGGATGCGGGTCGCCACGGGTCCGACGTTATCGCCCGCGTGCGGGCCGCGCCGCGGGCAGCCGGGGAGCCGTCGGATCCGACATGGAAGCGCCGCTCGCGGATACGTCGGGTACCGCGGACCGTGCACACCGGGCGCGGGATCTGCGAGACTGGGGGGGCGGCCGCGGGCCGCGCGCGAGGGCTCGCGCCGTCGCGTCACCCGTCCACTCGTCCAGGAGGCACACCCATGGATCTCGGACTGCGAGGCAGGAAGGCCATCGTCACCGGCGCGAGCCGCGGCATCGGACGTGCGATCGCCGAGGCGTTGGCCGCGGAAGGCGTCGATCTCGCCATCTGCTCGCGCAACGCAGAGGAGCTCGAGAAGGCGCGCAAGGATCTCGAAGGACGCGGGGTCCGGGTCTTCGCGCGGGCCCTCGACGTCGCCGACGGGGAGGCGCTGAAGGAGTGGATCGCGTCGGCCGCCGAGGATCTCGGCGGCCTCGACATCCTGGTGTCGAACCCGAGCGGTGGCAACGGCACGGACGAGAAGGCCTGGAAGGCCAACTTCGAGGTCGACCTGATGGGCGCGGTCCGAAGCGTGGACGCCGCCGTGCCCCACCTTTCGAAGTCCGACGCCGCGAGCGTGGTGTTCATCGGAACCACCGCAGCCGTCGAGACCTTCATGGGGCCGACCTCGTACAACGCCATCAAGGCGGCGCTCATCACCCACGCGAACGGTCTCTCCCAGGCCCTGGGCCCCCGCGGCATCCGCGTGAACGTGGTTTCTCCGGGGCCGATCTACTTCGAGGGCGGCGCCTGGGACACCATCAAGCAGCACATGAAGCCCCTGTACGAGAGCACGCTGGCGACGTGTCCCCAGGGCCGCCTGGGAACGCCCGAGGAGGTGGCGAATGCCGTGACCTTCCTGGTGAGCCCGGCTGCGAGCCTCGTCACCGGGGTCAACCTCGTAGTGGACGGCGGCTACACGAAGCGCGTCAACTTCTAGCGCCCCGTCGCCCGCCCATGCCCATCGACGCCTACTTGATCTGCGGTGGGAAGTACCACGACATGGACTACGCCCGCCTCGAGCTGCTGAAGCTGCTGGCGGAGCACGAGTCCATCCGCACGGGGGTCGCCGCCGACTATCGCGACACCGGGGCGATCGCGGCCTCGGACTTCCTCGTCACCTACACGTGCGACGTCCGTCCGAGCGAGGAGGAGCAGCGCGTCCTCGCGAGCTGGGTCGCGGGGGGCGGACGCTGGCTGGCGCTGCACGGCACGAACGCGGTGCTCGAGTTCTCCGGAAGGCCTCCGTTCGAGACGCCCCGCTGGTGCCCGCAGCTCATGCAGACCCTGGGAAGCCAGTTCCTCGCGCACCCGCCCATCGCTCCGTACCGGGTGGTCCCCTGCTCGGACGACCCCCTCGTGCGCGGCATCGAGCCCTTCGAGGTCTCCGACGAGCTGTATCTGTGCGAGTACCACGGCCCGCTGGAGCCCCTGCTCGAGACGCGCTTCCGGGGGCGGGCCCCCGGATTCGCCGAGGCCGAGTGGCCGGACGATGCGCCCCGCCTCGTCATGTACCGCAAGGCGGTGGGGAAGGGCGGGGTGCTCTATCTCACCCTGGGGCACTGCCGGGGGCACTACGACATGCAGCCGCTCGCCGACTACTATCCCGTGGTGGAGCGGGGCGCCTGGGAGGTGCCGGTGTTCCACGAGCTGCTCCGCCGGGGGATCCGCTGGGCGGCTCAGACGTCCTCGGCCTGACCCCCCCTCGTTCCCCCAAGGAGATCTCGCATGAAGTTCTACAACTCCCTCGGTCCGAACCCCCGTCTGGTCCGCATGTTCATGCTCGAGAAGGGCATCGAGATTCCGACCGAGGAGATCGACATCATGGCCGGCGAGAACCGCCAGCCGGCTTACCTCGAGAAGAACCCGGTGGGCGAGATGCCGTGTCTCGTGCTCGACGACGGATCCGTGGTCTCGGAGACGACGGCCATCTGCGAGCTGCTCGAGGAGCTGCATCCCGAGCCCGCGCTCGTGGGAAGCACCCCCGAAGAGCGCGCGCGCACCCGCATGTGGATTCGCCGGGTGGAGATCCACGTGACGGGGCCGATGACCGACGCGTTCCGCTCGGGCGTGGGCGAGCCGATGTTCAAGGACCGCCGCCACCTGGTTCCCGCCGCCGTGGACGACTGGAAGGCCATCGCCCAGGAGGGCCTCGGCCACATCGACCGCCTGATCGCCGATCGGGACTACCTTGCCGGCGACCGCCCGACCCTGGCGGACATCGTGGCCTACTGCCTGCTCGACTTCGGCGGCAGCGTCGGGCAGCCCATCGACCCCGCCCACACCCACGTGACGGCCTGGTTCGAGCGCATGGGCGCCCGGCCCAGCGCCGAGAAGAGCATCCACCCGGCCGCCGCAGCCGGGGGCATGCGGGCCTGAGGGGCACGGTCCGAGCGCGGCGCCGAGGCCTTGCTTATTGAGTCATACTCAGTAAGACTTCGGGAGTGACCTCGTCGAGCGCCTCCGCCCGCCGCGTCCGTTCCGGTACCGCCCGCAGGGCGGCGCCCCACGCCCGCCGCCGCGCCCCGGGCGAGAAGCGCGAGCAGATCGCCGCGGCCGCTGCCCGGCTCTTTGCGGAGCGGGGCTACGTGGGGACGACCACCGCGGGCATCGCCCGGGCAGCCGGCGTCTCCGAGGGAATCGTCTTCCATCACTTCCGCTCCAAGCGCGAGCTGTTCGGGGCGGTGGCCGCCTCCTACGGCCGCGAGTTCGTGCGCGCGATGTTCGGCGACGACCCCACGAGACGACCCCCGTCTCCGCGCGCCGCCATCCAGGCGGGCTTCGCCTTCGTGGGCCAGCACCGCGAGCTGCATCGCGCGTTCGCGACGCGCGATCCCGACCTGGCCCCGCTCGTCCGCGCGGGCACCCACGATCCCATCGTCGCCGCCCTCGAGAAGACGCTGCAGGCGGCGGTCGCGCTCGGCGCCGCACGCTCCATGAACACCCGCATCGTCGCCGAGCTCTGCCATGCGCTCGTCGCAGGCGCGCTGCAGAGCTGCTTCATCGAAGGCGACGGAGCCGACGAGGGCGCATATCTGAGCGAGGCCATCCGCTGCGTGGAGAGCGCCTGCGGTGCGGCAGCCAGCGATTCCCCCGAAGCCAAGAGGAGCCCTGCATGAGCAAGCCCTTTCCCGCCGTCCCGTTCCTGGAAGGCAACTTCGCGCCCTGGCCGATGGAGGGGCAGATCCGCGACCTGGCCGTCGAAGGCGAGATTCCGCGCGAGCTGAACGGCGCCTACTACCGCAACGGGCCGAACCCCCAGTTCGCGCCCAGGGGCCGCTACCACTGGTTCGACGGCGACGGGATGATCCACGGCTTCTTCTTCGAGGACGGTCACTGCGACTACCGCAACCGCTGGGTCCAGACCGAGCGCTTCCGGCGCGAGGGCGAGGCGGGCCAGGCGCTCTTCGGCGGGCTCGCCGACATGACGGCGGGCGACGAACGCATCGCCGGCGTCAGCGGGAATGCGGCCAACACGAACATCGTGTGGCACGGCGGGCGGCTCCTGGCCCTGTGGGAGGCCGGACCGCCCCACGAGCTCGACCCGCTGAGCCTCGAGACCCGGGGACTGTGGGACTTCGAGGGAAAGCTCGTCCGTCACCTGGATCCCGCGCTCGCGGGCAACGACAGCGGGATCGTGCCCGGCATCATGACCGCGCACCCGAAGATGGACCCCGATTCGGGCGAGATGCTGATGTTCGCCTACGCGCCGCTGCCGCCCTTCCTCACCTACATGGTGGTGGATGCCGCCGGACGCCTCGTTCGCAGCGTCGAGATCGACGTCCCCTTCGCCAGCATGATGCACGACTTCATCACCACCGAGTCCCACGTGATCTTCCCCGTGTTCCCCGCGGTCTTCGACCTCGAAGCCATCGAGAAGACGGGCTCCCCGCTGGTGTGGCGCCCCGAGGCGGGCACCCACATCGGCGTGATGCCGCGGGACGGGGGCAGCGCCGACGTGGTCTGGGTCCAGAGCGATCCCTGCTACGTCTTCCACCCCATGAACGCGCACAGCGACGGACAGCGGGTGATCGCCGAGGTCGCCCGCTACCCGCGGCTCCCGTTCTTCGGCGTCGAGGGCTCGGCGCCGGCGACGCTCCACCGCTGGACGATCGACCTGACGAGCGGCACCGTGAAGGAAGAGGCCCTGGACGACTGTCCCTGCGAGTTTCCGCGTCTCGACGAACGCCATGCGGGCAAGACCTATCGCCACGGCTACAGCGGCGGCGGCTCGCGTCCTCGAGATCGGGACTTCGATTCGCGTCCGGGGTTCGACGCGGTGCTCCACTACGATCTCGCCACCGGCAAGAAGCGGATGCACCGGCTGCCCGAGGGCGACACCCTGGGCGAGCCGGTGTTCGTTCCGCGAAGCGCGGAAGCCGAGGAGGGGGACGGCTTCGTGTTGGTGCTCGTGCATCGGGGCGCGGCGAATCGCAGCGACCTCCTCGTCCTCGACGCGTGCAACGTGGATGCGAAGCCCCTGGCGACGGTGAAGCTCCCGCACCGCATCCCCTACGGCTTCCACGGCAACTGGAGGCCGGCCCAGACCCAGCCCTGATCCGTCCTCGGGGCCAGGGACGCCTCAGGAAGCGCCGAGATCCGCCGCCGGCAGCTCGACCCGGAAGCAGGTGCCGCGGCCGGGCGTCGAGCTCACGGTCAGCTCGCCCTGGTGAGCCAGCACGATCTGATAGGAGATCGAGAGGCCCAGGCCCGTGCCTTCGCCGACGGGCTTGGTGGTGAAGAAGGGGTCGAAGACGCGGTCGAGCTGGTCGGCCGGGATGCCGCAGCCCTCGTCGTGGACCTCCACGATCACGCGGTCGCCCGAACAGCTCGTCACGATCTGGATCTCGCCCTCGTCGCCGACCGCCTGGGAGGCGTTGATGAGCAGGTTGAGGAAGACCTGCCCCAGCTGCTGGGACGAGCCGCGTACCGGCGGCGCGTCGGCGAAGCGCCGCACCACGGCGGCGCCGTAGCGGAGCTGAGGCGCCGCCACGCGCAGCACCGACTCCAGCAGCGGACGGATCTCGATCACGTCGGTCCGCTCCGCGCCCGCGTGCGAGAAGCCCTTCACGTCCCGCACGATCGAGGTCACCCGGTCGACGCCGTCGAGGGACTCCTCGATCAGCTCCCGTCCCTCGGCGATCTCCGCGGCGACCTTCGGGTCGCGGGGCTCGGGGAGGCGCGACGCCAGACCCTCCAGAACGTCGGCCAGGGCGCCGAGGTTCGCTCGCACGTAGGCCACCGGGTTGTTGATCTCGTGGGCGATGCCGGCCGCGAGCTGTCCCACGGAAGCCAGGCGTCCCGACGTGATCAGACGGCTGCGCAGGCTGGTGATCTCCCGGAGGTCCCGCGCCACGAACACGACCCCGATGGGATTCTGCTGCTTGTCGCGCAGCGGCGAGGTGCACATGGAGACCGGCACGGGCTCGCGTCCCGGCGAGACGAGCGAGCACTCGCGCTCGGCGCTGTCCGTCGTAGGGTCCGGTAGGGGGACGTCGAGCCAGTCCTCGATGTTCCGGCCCTCGAGGGCCCGCACCCCGGTGCTCAGCAGGCGCGCCATGCCCGCGTTGGCGGAATGGATGCGACCGTCGAGACGGAGCACCGCGATCCCCTCGCGCAGGCTCGCGAGGATCTCGGTCGCGAAGGCGCCGGGGATCATCAGCGAGTAGCCGTAGCGGTGGAACGTCCACGCGACGCTGGCCACCAGCAGCGTGATGGAGGCGGCGCCGAAGCGGGGCACCCGCAGGCCCAGCAGCGGGGCGACGCCGTCGGTGAACGAGGCGACCACCAGCGGTACGACGAGGCCGCCGAACATCCAGCTCGTCTGCCGCCGCTCTCCGGGCGAGGCCGCGCCGTGCACGTACCCGTAGGCCACCACGAGCCCCGCCGCGACCGTGCCCGCGCTCCACAGGAAGGGCAGCACGAAGAGCGGGCCCACCACCCAGCTCCAGCCCCAGCTCGTACGGAAGACCTCGGTGTGGATGCACGAGGTCGAGAGGTCGACGACGGTCAGGATCGCGGCCGGGCCGTAGAGCGCGAAGGCCAGGACACGGCGACGACTCCAGGGATGCTGCGTGAGCTCGAGGAAGAGGTGCAGGATCAGGGGGCCGAGGGTCATCCACCCAGCGGCCGCCAACGAGATGAGTCCGCTCACGACGACGGGATCCGAAGAAGCGGTCCAGAGCACCTCGCACGTCGCCCACCAGGCGCCGCAGAACGCGACCCCCGCGCCGAGGCGGCTGGCGCGCTGGGACGCGTCCCGCGCGAGCACCGCCGTGGCCAGCATCGAGCACGTGATGCACGATGCCAGGGGCATCAGCAGGTAGAAGTTCACGCTCTCCTCCCGCCGGTCGATCGGCACTCTCCCCGGGGGACTTGATCTTCTTCCCGTGGCGGAAGCGAGAGCGGGGTGCGAGCGCGTGGGGGCGCGCCGCGGGCCCATTCGGCATGCTCGGGCGCCGGTCGAGCCGCGACCGGTCAGGGGGGTGATCACATTGGCCACGAGCGACAAGGGTGCGCGGCGCCGGATCGTGCTGACCGGCGGCGGCACCGCGGGTCACGTCACCCCGAACCTCGCGCTGCTTCCCGAGCTTCGTGCGCGGGGCTTCGAGCCGATCTACGTGGGATCGCTGGGCGGCATCGAGCGGCGTCTCGCCGAGGAAGCCGGGCTGCCGTACCACGGCGTGCAGACCGGCAAGCTGCGCCGCTATCGCAGCCTCGAGAACTGGCTCGATCCCTTCCGCATCCTGCTCGGCGTGGCGCAGGCGATCCTGCTGATCCACCGCTTGTCGCCGGCCGTCGTCTTCTCGAAGGGCGGCTTCGTGGGCGTGCCGGTGGTGGTGGGCGCCTGGCTGAACCGTGTCCCGGTGGTGGTCCACGAATCGGATCTCACCCCGGGCCTGGCGAACCGGCTCTCGTTTCCCTTCGCGCGCCGCATCTGTCTGGCCTTCCGCGAGACGCGCCAGCGACTCGGCGCTCGCGACGCCGTATACACGGGCACGCCCGTACGCGCGGCGCTGCGGGCGGGGAATCGCCAGCAGGGCCTGGCCCGCTTCCGTCTCGACCCGGCGCGCCGGACGGTGCTCGTGTTCGGCGGCAGCCAGGGCGCCCGCGCCATCAACGACGCGCTGCGCGCGGCGCTGCCGGCGCTGCCCGGCGATCTGCAGGTGCTGCACGTGTGCGGCGCGGGAAACCTCGACCCGGCGCTCGAGGGGCGCGACGAGTACCGCCAGTACGAGTACCTCGACGCGGAGTTCGGCGACGCCTTCGCGTGCGCGGACGTGGTGGTGTCGCGGGCCGGCGCCAACTCCCTCGCCGAGCTGCTCGCCCTACGCAAGCCTGCGGTGGTGATCCCGCTGCCGCGCGCGGCGAGCCGGGGCGACCAGATCGACAACGCCCGGCTGTTCGCGGAGAAGGGCTACGGGCTGGTTCTCGAGCAGGAGTCGCTGGACGCCACCTCGCTGCTGGCGGCCGTTCGCAGCGTCCTCGACCGCCGGGCGGAGCTGGTGGGTGCCATGACCGCCGCCGAGTCCCATGATCCGGTGGTGCGCATCGTCGACGTGCTCGAGGAGCTCGCCGGCTGATCGCCCCGTGCGCTCAGCGCGTCTCGAGCGCGCGCCTCCCCAGCTCTTCCCGGATGCGGGTGTACTCGACCTCGTCCAGGCGGAAGCGCGAGAAGAGCGCAGCGGCGCCCAGGTAGCAGACGAAGGGGTAGGCGCCGTAGAGCGAGCGCAGGGCCAGCTTCACGCCCTCGGTCTGCTCGACGTTGGGAACGAAGCCCGACAGCTCGAGCACGTACCCCGTGAGCATCAGGGTGACGCCGAAGGCGGTCTTGAAGACGAAGTTCCAGGCGGAGAAGTAGGCCCCCTCCTTGCGCTGTCCCGTCTCGTACTCGTCGTAGTCGATGACGTCGGCCTGGATCGACGGGCCGATGGTGCCGCCCGCACCCGCCGCCAGCCCGGCCGACACGGCCAGCAGGGCGATCTGCCAGACGTCGCCCTTGCCCAGGAAGAACATGCCGCCGAACGAGAAGCCCGTGAGCACCAGCGACGCGGTCCACAGGTGCTTCTTGCCGACGCGCCGCGAGATCGGGATCCACATCGGCACCGAGGCGAAGGACGGCACCATGTAACAGAGGATGAAGACCGGCGCGAGCTGCGGCGCCTCCACGACGTACTGCGCCACGTAGAGCGTGAGGATGCCGATGGTTGCGCTCCCCAGGTTCTCCACGCCGGTGACGATGAGCAGAAGTCGGGCGTGCGGATTCCTCCAGACGTCCGCGAAGGCCCGGAAGGGATGGTCCGAGCCGCGCCCCCGGAACTCCGGTCGTTCGCGCAGGCGGAGGGCGGCCCAGCCGACGAGCAGCACCGTCACCAGCGCGGCGCCGACGGCGAGCTGGGAGGCCGCCTGGCGTGACGCCGCGGGAGACGATCCCTCGGCCTGGATCAGCACCGCCATGCCCGCCAGCGCGAGAATCGAGCCGATCGTCCAGCCCACGTGGCGGAACCCGAAGATGCGGCTCCGCTCGTGATAGTCGGCGGTGAGCTCGGCGCCCAGGGACATGTGGGGCACGATGAAGATGGTCATGGCCGAGTAGAAGCCGAAGATGCCGACGCCCATCCACAGGGTGAGCGGTGTGCCGGTCAGGGATTCCGGGGGGCTCCAGGCCATCCAGTACGCCAGCCCGATGGGGATCGTCGAGGCGAAGATCCAGGGCCTGCGTCGTCCCGCCGGGTGATTCGTGCGATCGCTGAGATAGCCGGCGATGGGATCCGAGACCGCGTCCCAGATGCGCGACAGGCCGAAGATCGTCCCCATTGCGGCCGGCGCGATGAGCAGCACGTCGGTCGCGAACTTCATCAGGTACAGCCCGATGAGCAGGAACATGAAGCCACAGCCCACGGTCGGGAGGCAGTAGGCGAGGATCACGGGGAGGGAGAGCCGCTCGCTTCGGGAGGCGGCGGGCGCGAGCGCGCCGTCGAGGCTGGCCATGCTTCTCCTGTGCGGCGCGGGGAAGCCGGAGCTTATCGGTTCACCGCGCTCGGGGCATTGGGCGCGCGGGCGGGGCCCAGGCGTGCCACGCACAGGGCCACGGCCGCGTCCCCCTCCACGTTCGTCATCGTGCGGATCGTGTCGAGCACCCGGTCGATGGTGAGCAGCAACGCCACCGCCTCCGCGGGGAGCCCCACCGCCTCCAGCACCACCACCATCGTCACCATGCCCGCCGACGGAATGCCCGGTGCGCCGATGGCCGACACCATGGCGATCGCGAAGACGACGAGCTGGCTCGCCAGGGGAAGCTCCATGCCGTAGATGTTCGCCACGAAGATGGCGGCGATGGCCTCGTACAGGGCGGTGCCGTCCATGTTCACGGTGGCGCCCAGGGGCAGCACGAAGCTCGCGACCTCGGTCGGGACGGCGAGATCGTCCTCGACGCAGCGGGTCGTGACCGGCAGGGTGGCCGCGCTCGAGCTCGTGGAGAAGGCGACCCAGAGCGCCGGCTGGATGCCGCGCAGGAAGGCGAGGGGCGAGGCGCCCCCGACGAATCGAACCACCAGCGGCAGGGTCACGAGGGCGTGGACCAGCGTGGCGCCGACCACCACGGCGGCGAACGCGCCCAGGTGGCGGGCGAGCTCGGCGAAGCCCGTGCCGGCGATCAGGTTGCCGAGGAGCGCGAAGATTCCCACGGGCGCCAGCCGGACGAACCACCCGATCAGGTGCATCACCGCCAGGTTCGCCGCACCCAGGACGTCCACCAGGGGTCGCACGCGCTCGCCGAGCTGCAGCAGGGCCAGGCCGAAGAGCACCGCGAAGGTCACGATCGGCAGGATCTGCCCGTCGGCCAGCGCACGGATCGGGTTGCCGAAGACGCTCATCAGGATGCGGGCGACGGCGTCGCCGAGGGCGAGGTCGGTGGGGGCCGGCGGTCCCCGGCCTCCGCCAGGGCCTTCGCGAAGAACTCGCTGTGCCGCAGCTCGCTGCCCGCGCCCGGCTGGAAGAGGTTGACGAAGACGAGCCCGGTGAGGACCGCCAGGGCCATGGTCGCCACGTAGAGGACCACCGTGCGCGTACCCATGCGGCCGAAATCCCGGGCGCGCGACATGCCGGCGATGCCGTGAACGATGGAGAGCAGGATCATCGGGGCGATCAGCATCTTGAGCAGCGAGATGAAGAGACGCCCGACGATCTGCACCTGCTCGATGCCGCTGTCCGGGAGCACGCCCAGCACGACGGCCGCGGCGCTGGCCGCGGCGATCTGCACGTTGGCGGAGACGGGGGTGGCGACGGCGACGAAGGTCATGGCGGCGATCGCGACCGCGTAGGCCGGCGCCGGCCAGCCCAGGGCGAGCAGCACCGCGAAGGCCAGGGCGGCGGCGCCCAGGGCGGGCGCGATCCGTCGTCCGTGCATGGCCGCGAACTCTATCGCACCCCGTGTCGCGCGGACCCGCCGGCGCGGGTCGGCCGGGACGCGCTCAGAGGCCGGTCACGCTGCCTCGCCGGTTGATCTTCGTGATCACCTGCGCCATCAGGGGCTCGATGGGATAGTGGAGATACCATCCCGGCACCTTCTGGTGGAGCACCGAGGATGTGCCGACGAGCTTGAAGTCCCAGCCCTCGCCGGTGGCGCGATCGTAGAGCGCCGAGAGCCGGTCCCAGGCGGGCCCCGAGAGCAGGGGGTGTGCGCAGGCGACGGTGATGTTCCGGGCACCGTGCGACTTCAGCTCGTCGATGGCGGCCACCACGGAGCCCGCGGTGTCGACGATGTCGTCCACCAGCAGGACGTCTCGATTGGCGACCTCGCCGATCAGGGTGGAGCGGACGACGGCGTTCGGGCGCGAGTAGTCCCGTTCCTTGGAGAGCGCGGCGAGGTCCGCCGACAGCTTCTCCGCGTACCAGCGCGCGCGCTCCATCCCGCCCACGTCCGGCGCCACCACGACGCCCGCGCTGATGCCGTGCTCGTTCATCCAGCCCACCATGTGCTTGGTGAGGTAGACCGTCTCGAGGGTGGTCTGGCTCGCGTCGAACATGCCGGCGATGGCGTCGTTGTGGATCTCGACCGTCAGCACCCGGTGGGCGCCCGCCACGGAGAGCATGCGCGCGAACAGGCCCGCGCTGATGCCTTCTCGGGTGCGTCCCTTGCGCTTGTCCTGCCTCGCGCCGGGGTAGTAGGGCAGGACGGCGGTCACGAACAGCGCGTCGGACAGCTTCGCCGCCTCGACGGCGTGCAGCAGCATCACGAAGCGCTCGTAGACCGAGAGGTCGTCGTGATCGCCGATGCAGGACTGGAACACGTAGGCGTCGCAGCCGCGGATGTTCGCGTCGATGACGAGCTTGCCCTCGCCGCAGGCGAACCAGGACTCGCTCGTGGGAACCAGCGGCTGGCCCAGCTCTTCGGCCACGGCGGTCGCGAACGGGCGGCCCGATTCGCAGGTCAGGAGGCACAGGGGTGCGATGGGCGTGGGCATCGCGCGCAAGGATAGCAACGGCGGGCCCCCGCCGGCACGAGCCGACCCATCGGGGGTCGGCCTGCTAGCCCCAATGCGTCATTCAGCGTGCTTCCTGCGTGCCGCAGCCCCTGCCAGGCCTCGCGGATCGTGCGAGGACGGCGGAACCAGCCTGAGCGCGACAACCTCATTCCCATGAGGTCCTGGCGTCGGGCTCGGATCGCGGCACGGACCGAGCAAGAGGCAGCGATTCGGCAGGCATTGGGAGTTGCGCCCTGATCCGCATGACGGATCAGGACTAGCGCCCCGCGAGACTGCGTTCTGCCCCGCCTTCCCGCGCGCGGATCACCGTGAAGGTGGCTCCCAGCCGCCCGACCCGATGGGCGACCTCGGACCCCGGGAAGTTCGCGTCCAGCCCGTAGCGCGTGGTGGCGACGTAGAAATCGAAGGGCTCGGGCAGGGCCCCGCCCACCCCCTGCTCGACGGTTCGGACCATGCAGACGCCGGGGCCGAGGAAGCTCGCCGCGCAGTCGCTCGAGTAGGGATCGGCGGCCACCAGCACCGTCACCTCGCGGCCGGCGCCGGCGGTGCGGGCGTTGACCCATTCGATGGCTTCCTTGTAGCTGGACAGCCAGTGGTCGGTCTCGTAGCGGCCGTCCGCCCCGGCCACGCCGTCCACCAGCGCGTTGAAGTAGGTGCTCTGGTACGGGTGCAGGCGGACGTGCTGGACGAAGGCCGTGGCCAGGGTCAGGCCCATCGCGCAGACCGTTGCGACGCGCACCCGGGCAGCCGGGCGCGGCCCCGCGTGCCGCTGCGCGAGCGTCGCCAGCACCTCGACGAGCGAAGCTGCCGCGAGGCCCGCCAGCAGGGCCACGGCGCGCAGCGGGTTCAGCACGGGGCTCTCGTGCGCCCAGGGCCACAGGGCCACCATCACGAGCCAGGCCGCGGCCCAGGCCACGAGGGCGTCCTGCAGCACCCCCCGCCAGGCGCCGCGGGCGCCGCCGTCTCGCACCCCCAGGCGCCAGGCCAGCAGCAGGCCGAAGAGCCCGAGCAGCAACGGGAGACCGCCCGGCCGGATGGCCAGGGCGGCGCCGACGGCGAGCCCGCAGAGCAGCGCCGGGCCCAGGCGCGAGCCCGCCTCGCGACACGCCAGCCGACAGCTTGCGTGAACGGCCCAGACGAACGCACACGCGAAGGGGATGTCCTTCGAGTTGTTGAAGGCGTGACCGTAGAAGCGGGGCAGGGCGACGAGTGCCAGGGGCGCGAAGACGGCCACCAGCCGGCCCGGCATGCGGGCGCCGAGGCGCAGCACCGTCAGCACTTCTACGCCAAGTACGGCCTCGGCCAGTCCCTGGCAGCCATGCCCGGCCTGCTGGTCGGCCGCCTGCTGGCCCCTCTCGCCCGGGCCGAGGAGCGGGGACTCTTCGATACGCCTCGGGGCATGGACCCGCACGCCGATCCCGAGGCGCCCTTCGCGGGCGGCAACCCCTTCCGGCTGCGCTGGGACGACTGGTCGACGGCCGCCTGGCCCCGGCCCTTCGTCGCCTGGGCCGCCAGCTGGACGAACGCCTGGGTGGTGGCCGCGAGCGTGGCCGTCCTGTTCCTGCTGGGGTGCGAGCTGGGCTTCGGGCTGCGGCCGTCCCTGGCGATGGCGGGGCTCGCGGGGCTGGCGACCCCCCTGCTGCCTCACGCCCTGCGGACGCCCGGCCTCGTCCTCGGGTTGCTGGGCGGCTTCGGGGCGCTGTCCGTGCTCGCGGCGTGGCGTCTCGCGACGATCGTGCGCGGTGCGGCGCCCGAGACGACCCTCAGCGGAAGCGAGGTGTCCGCCGCTCCATGAAGGCTGCGACGGCCTCGTGGTGCTCGGGCGTGTCGTAGCAGCGCTTCAACAGCTCGAGCTCCCGGGACTGCACCACGTCGAGGTCGGGCTCGCTCCCGTTGCGGCTGAGCAGGTCCTTGATCATGCGCAGCTGGGGATCCGGGTTCGCCGCGATCTCGAGCGCGAGCTCGCCGGCCCGTGACAGCAGCTCGTCCGGCGGCACGAGGCCGTTGAACAGCCCCAGGCCCGCCAGCTCGCCCGCGGAGTAGAGGCGCCCGGACAGGCAGAGCTCGCTCGCCTTGGCGAAGCCCATCCGCTGCACCAGGAAGTGCGTGCTCGCCAGCTCCGGCACGAGTCCCATCTTGATGAAGAACATTCCGAAGCGCGCCCGCTCCGAGGCGATGATGACGTCGAAGGGCAGGATCATGGTCATCCCGACGCCCACGCAGGCGCCGTTGACCGCCGCAATCAGCGGCTTCGAACGGCGGCAGAGCTTCACCCAGTCCCCGGGTGTCGAGAGCTCCTCCTGCTGCTGCTCTTCGATCTGGTCGTGGAAGCCGCCCACGTCCGCGCCGGCGCAGAAGCCCCGGCCGGCGCCCGTCAGGACGATGGTGCCGATCCGGGGATCTTCGTTGGCCCGCTCGATGGCGTGCCACTGCTCCCGGGACATGCGCGGCGTCCAGGCGTTGAGGCGCTCGGGTCGGTCGAGCGTGATGGTCGCGACGGGACCCTCGGTCTCGTACAGGATCTGTGAGTACTCCACACCCCCTCCGTTCTGGCCCGACGGCTATTGTGCCCCTCCGCGCGGTGCCTCGGCCAACGATTTCCGCCCGGCGGGTCCGGGGGCGGACCGCTTGTCGCCGGGCCGAAACTGAGGCACAAGATTGCGAGCCCGTGCGTCCGGAGGGCTTCCCGCGTGGGCGGGGAGCGCCGGGCCGAAGGAGTCCACGGCGTGTCGAGCCCGATCCGGATGCAGCCCGAAGGCCCCCGCGAGCGAAGGCTCGATCTCGACGCCTTTCGCGGGCCGTCGCGCCTCGAGCGTGCCGTCCTGCCGTTCGTTCGCGAGCCCACCCTGTGGCCGATCCTGCTCGTCCTGGTCGCGCACGTGGTCGTCTTCGTTGCGCCTCTGCTGGTGGTGGCCTGGCGGGACGGCGGGGGTTGGGCGATCGCCGGGCTCTGCGTGACCGGCGCGCTCAGCGCGACCGCATCGGTGCTGGAGATTCGGGATCGGGGGCGCCCGGGGGGCATCACCGCGCTGCTGGCCGTCGTCTGGCTGCTCTGTGGCGCGGGCGCCTGGGCGGGCGTGCGGGCGGGAATCCTCTGAGCGCGTCCGGGGGCCGTCGCGCGGGCAAGCCGGTCTAGGCGCCCGGCGGCGCCTTTGGGGCGGGCTTCGAGTCGTCGGCCGGGAGCGCGGCGGCTCCGTCCTCCCCGAAGCGCGCGAGCGTCTCCGGGATCTCCACGCCGCCGATGTCCTTCATCACCTGGAGCATCGGGGGCAGGGAGCGCGCGATGTTCTGCAGGAAGCCCGCGGTCGCGCTGCTGCCGTTGTGGCCGCCGTTCTCCCAGACCACGACCTTGTCGAACTTGATGTTCGAGATCGCCCGTGCCGACGCTTCGGCCAGGTTGTCGAGGTGTTCGAGCATCATCAGCTGGAAGGCCTGGTCGGCGCCGCCACACGCCTCCACGATCCGTCGCAGACCCTCGGCCTTCTTCGCGAGGATCTCGTACTGGCCCTTCGCCTCGGCCTCGAGGCGCGCGAAGATCGCGGACGCATCGCCCTCCGCCTCGAGACGTCGCTTGCCGGCTTCGGCCTCGGCCTCGACGAGGATCCGCGCCCGCTCCGCCTTGGCCGGCGCCTCGAGCTCGGCACGCCGCTCGGCCTCCACGCGCTCGGCGTCGGCCAGGGCCGCCTTGGCCATCGCGACATTCTGGGCCGCCAGCACCTCGGCCTCGGCCTCCCGCTTGCGCGTCTCGCCGAGCGAGTAGGCTTCGGCGCGCTTCACCTGCAGCGTGGCCTCGCTGGCCGCGATCTGCGCCTGCGCCTCGTTCTCGCCGACGATGGCCTTGGCGTTGGCCTCCGAGACCTCGACGCGCATCGTCCGCTCGGCGTCCTTGATCTGCGACTCCCGCTGGAACGCGGCCGTCTGCTCGCCGATGCGCTGGGCCTTCTCGAGCTCGGCCACGCGCACCGCGCGCTCGCGCTCCGCGTCGCGCGTGCCGATCTCGCGCTCCTTCGCGGCGTTGGCCACCTGGATCATCTGGTCGCGCTCGGCCTGGGCCACGCGCGTCTCGCCGAGCTTCTCCTGCTCGGCGACGTCGCCGCGCGCCTGCTGGATCGCCTGGCTGGCGGCGTTGCGGCCGATCGCCTCGATGTAGCCCGACTCGTCCGTGATGTCGGTGATGTTCACGTTGATGAGGAGCAGCCCGATCTTCTTCAGCTCCGGCTCGAGTGAGGCCTGGATGCTCTCGAGGAACTTGTCGCGGTCGCGGTTGATGTCCTCGATCTTCATCGAAGCGATGACCTGGCGCAGCTGGCCGAAGATGATGTCCTCGGCCTGCTTCTTGATGTCGGGAATGTCGAGACCCAGCAGGCGGACCGCGGCGTTCTGCATCAGGTCGGGCGTCGTGCCGATGGCGACCGTGAAGACGCTCGGCACGTTGACACGGATGTTCTCCATGGACAGCGCGCCCCGCAGCGGGACCTCGATCTGGATGGGCTCGAGGCTGAGATACGCGTGCTCCTGCACCAGCGGCAGGACGAACTTGGCGCCGCCGTGGATGCACTTGGCCGCCTGCCCGCGGTTGGGCCAGCCGTAGATCACCAGGATGCGATTGGCCGGGCAGCGCTTGTAGCGCGTACGCATCAGGTTGAGGGTGCTGAAGAAGACGGTGGCGACGAGCGCGATGAGCGCGATCCAGTAGACGTTCAGGCCGTTCCAGGACTCCAGCATGGCGACGATCCCCGCTCCCGACTTGGCTCAGTTGGCTTCCCTGACCACCACCACCTCGGAGCCCGCGACGGCGACCACCTCCACGTTGGCGCCCACCGGCAGCTCCCGGCCCTCGGTGACGGCCTCGTACTCCATCGTCCGACTCTGCTGGCTGATGTGCACCTTTCCGACGCCGGAGCGCCCGGCGGGCACGCGCAGGTAGACGGTGCCGTGGGACCCGATCGCACCCTGGACCTGGACGGTCGCATCGGCCTGCAGCCGGCTCAGCCCGACGCCGAGCCAGTAGACGCCGTAGAGGGCGATGGCACCGCACAGGACGGCGACGACGAGCGTGGTGTTCGGATCCCAGCCGCTCTTGCCGCCCGCCAGGCCCGCCAGCCCGAAAAACGTCAGGGCAGCGATCAGGGTGCGGAAGCTCAGGACCCCGAAGAACCAGCTCGAGTCGTGGTCGTCGAAGCCGTCGCCGGCGTCGTGGCCGTCCCCGCCCATGCCGCCGCCGTGGTCGCCGAAGCCGCCGCCGTGGTCTCCGACCATGTCGCCGCCGTGGTCCGACCCGAGTCCGACGGCGGAGGTGATGAACTGCAGGGCCATGACGGTGCCGCCCACGGCGGCGCAAAGGCCATAGACGATGTTGGGCAAACGCATGCCTCTCGAGCCGTCCGGTCGAAGCCGCCGGCGCACCCCGTTGCGAAGGCGCCACGCGACCCATGCGCATCTTCTCCCACCCCTCCGGCAAGGTCAATGCAGCGTACGGGCGGCGCGGGAGCTCACGGCGTCCGGCGACGACGGCCTCGTCCGGGCTGGGTTCCGCAGAAGGACCCGGTCGGAGCGCGGCGCGCTCGCGCCCGAGGGGCGCGGGACGCGCTCAGCGCCCCGTCACGCACAGGTCGTCGCGTTCCCCGGCGCCGCAGGCCCGGGCCTCGCCCAGGGTGGGGCGATGTCCCGTGCAGCCTTCGGTGATGTCGCTGGCCAGCCTTCGGGCGCGCTGCAGCTGCGCCTGCGCGTCGGGCTCGAGCCAGCCGGTCTCATAGTCGGTCGAGAGCGAGAGGAGGGGAGCCCCGTCCGGGTCCTGCTCCTCGGAGATCGAGAACGCCGGCCAGTGCTTGCGCTTCACGCCGGGGAGCGAGACGCGGAAGGAGATCTCGCTCTCGCTCGTCCGGATCAGGTCGACGACGTCGGGCTCCGAGTCGAGGGCGCCCATGATGCACGTGCCGCCGATCGCCCCCTGCAGGCCCACCTCCGCGATGTAGGTGTGCGAGGTCGCGCAGCCCACCCCCGCCGCCGCGAGGATCCCGCCGGCCACCAGGATCAGGATGCTGCCTCGCGGCCTGGCGTGGCCCGCGGTTCGAATCGACATGGGCGCATGATACGAACCGCCGCAGCTCCCATCCAGTGCGCGGGTGCGCGCTGCAATCCGGACGAGTGCTCGAGCGCGACTTCGGGCACACTGGTCCGAGAGGAGGGGGGGAGAGATGACCGACGAAGCCGCTGCCGGCTCTCCGCTCCTCTCGCCGCTACCGCCGCTGTCGCGTCGCGACCTGCTTCGTCGCGGAATCCGCGGCGCCACGGTCCTGGGTCTGGGTCTGGCCGGCGGGTCGGTGGTCGTACCGGTAGCGCGCGCGTCCGGCGTCGACGACATCGGGCCGTTGCAGCCGCCGGACGCCAACGGCCTGATGCTGCCGCCGGGCTTTCGGTCGCGGGTCGTGGCCGTGACGGGGCAGGTGGTGCCGGGAAGCGGGTACACCTGGCATGCCGCGCCCGACGGCGGCGCCGTCTTTCCGGCGTCCGACGGCGGCTGGGTCTATGTCTCGAACAGTGAGCTCGGCAGCGGCTCCAGCGGGGTCGGAGCGTTGCGCTTCGCCGCGGACGGGGCGGTCGTCGGCGCGTACCCGATCCTGACGGGAACGACGCACAACTGTGCCGGGGGCGCGACGCCCTGGGGCACCTGGCTCTCGTGCGAGGAGGTCGACGGGGGACGCGTCTACGAGTGCGATCCGTTCGCGCCCGGGTCCCAGGGTGGTCTCCGGGCCGGCCTCGGAACGTTCTCCCACGAGGCGGCGGCCGTGGATCCCGTCCACCACACGGTCCATCTCACGGAGGACAAGCCGTCGGGCCGGCTGTACCGCCTGTCGCCGGCCGGCTATCCCGACCTCTCGGCCGGGAGGCTCGAGGTGGCGGAGATCCTGGATCCGGCAGCCCAGGGAGCGATCCAGCCCGGACAGGAGCGACCGCTCGCGTGGCATCCCGTGCCCGAGCCCAACCCGGCGGGCGGCGGCGTGCAGAACGCCAGCCACCTTCCGGTGGCGGAGCGCGCGACGCGCTACCAGGTGCCTGGATCCACGGGCTTCAACGGCGGCGAGGGCTGCTTCCATCACGCGGGGAGCGTGTACTTCTCCACCAAGGGAGACGATCGCATCTGGCGGATCGACACCGACGCGGACACGATCGAGATCGTCTACGACCGGGCCACCAGCCCGACTCCGGAGCTCTCGGGGGTGGACAACGTGTACGTCTCACCCCTGGGCGACGTCTACGTCGCCGAAGACGGGGGCAACATGCAGATCGTGGCCCTCACCCCGGATGGTGGCGTGAAGCCCGTGGTGCAGGTCGTGGGACAGGACGGCAGCGAGATTACCGGGCCCGCCCTGTCTCCCGACGGCCGGCGGCTCTACTTCAGCTCGCAGCGACTGCCGGGGACGACCTACGAGGTGAGCGGGCCGTTTGCGCCGCGGGCCCGGGTCCCCGTCGCGGGCGGGCTCCCGGGGAGCTTGTTCGCGGGCGCCCTGGGCCTGGCCGCCGTGTGGGCGCTCCGGCGCTGATGCAGGCTAAGATGGCGACCTCCGCGAAAAGAAGGCGCTCGCGAGGGCGCCTGCACCGTCCGGGAGCCTCGTTGCAGATCGCAATCGGAATCGGTGGGGCCGCCTCCGGTCGGCGCCGCGACTGGCAGGACGTCGTCACCTACGCCACCGAGGCGGAGAGCCTCGGCGTGGACTTCGCCTGGTCCGCGGAGGCGTGGGGCATGGACGCCGTCGCGCCGCTGGCCTTCATCGCGGCGCGGACGTCGCGGATCCGGCTCGGCACCGGCATCATGCAGATCAGCGCCCGGGTCCCCTCGATGACGGCCATGACGGCGCTCACCCTGGCCGCGATCTCGAACGATCGCTTCGTGCTCGGGCTCGGCGCCAGCGGCCCGCAGGTGGTCGAGGGCCTGCACGGTGTGTCCTTCGGCCAGCCGGTGACCCGCATGCGCGAGACGATCGAGATCGTCCGGAAGGCGTTCGCGGGTGAGACCCTCTCCTACCGGGGGCAGCACTTCGTGCTCCCCCGACCCGGCGGCGAGGGCAAGGCCCTTCGCCTCTCCCAGCCGGCGAATCCGGACATCCCCGTCTACCTGGCGACGCTGTCTCCGCGCAGCCTCGAGCTGACCGGCGAGCTGGCCGACGGCTGGATCGGCACCTCCTTCACGCCCGAGAACGCCGGCGCCTTCTTCGAGCACATCGAAGCGGGCGCGCGGCGCGCGGGCCGCCGTCTCGCCGATCTCGACCTGCAGGTGGGCGGCACCGTGGCGTTCGGCGACGACGTGGATCGCACCCTGGAGACCCGCAAGCAGGGCCTCGCCTTCACCCTCGGCGCCATGGGATCGGAGCGTCACAACTTCTACAACGCGGCGTTCCGTCGGGGCCGGTTCGCAGACGTGGCGGTCGAGAGCCAGCGGCTGTGGCTCGCCGGCCGTCGGGAGCAGGCCGTCCGGCGGATTCCCGACGAGATGGTGGTCCAGACCAGCCTGATCGGCAGCGACGAGATGGTGCGCGAGCGGATCCGCGCGTACGCGGCCGCCGGCGTGACGACGCTGATGCTGCATCCGGCCGGCACGACCCTGAGCGATCGGCTCGACACCCTGGCGCACGCGGTGGACCTGGTGCGCGCCGAGACCGGACCGGCGTGGGTTGCGCCGTGAGGATCTTCCTGGAGGCGGATGGAGGCGGGAGAAGGCCGTGGCCGTGAGCAGGCGGGACCAGAACCGGATCGAGCAGCGCGAGCGAATCCTCGAGAGCGCCAAGAAGCTCTTCGCGATGCATGGCTTCGACGAGGTCACCGTCTCCGAGATCGCCCGGACAGCGGGCGTCGCTCGCGCCACGGTCTTCAACTACTTCGCGTCCAAGCATGCGCTGGTGGACGCGATCACCGAGGACGTCCTCTCCTACTACGGGGGCATGCTCGATCGCGCGCTGGACGACGAGCATACGCCGGTTCCGACGCTCCTGCGCGCGCTCGGCGATCACATGGGGGAGGTCATCGAGCAGGTGCGACCGTTCTACAAGGGCGTGTTTCGCGAGATCGCCAAGCGGCAAGTGGGGCTCGAGGAGGGCGGCGGTGCGGCGGAGGCCCGCGAGTTCACCATCCAGCGGCTCACCCGGCTGATGGAGCGGGGGCAGCAGCGGAGCGAGATCAGCGCGGACCACAGCGCCGAGGACCTGGCCCGGGCCTACGACAGCCTCTCGCACGGCACGCTGATCCAGTGGCTCTACGACGACCCCTCGAAGTCGCTGCGCGACCGTGTGGCGCGTGCCGTGGAGATCTTCCTGGGGCCGATCGCTCAGGGGAGGGGCGCCCGGCGCTGGGACGAGCCCCTCCCGGACCTCGGCGACCGGCTACGCCTGCGGCCGCGTTAGTCGTGTGGAGGGGGCTCTGGTGCCCCCTGCCCCCGAAAATCTGGACAACAGCGGCTGCCGGCCCCGCCTGGGCCGCGCTCTGCCCGCTGGAGCGCGAGATTTTCCGTCATCTCCCGTCGCTGACAGTCCGGCTCGTGTCGTAACATCCGCTCCGCGGAGGTGCACGAGCGATCCTCCGTGAACCGAGAGCCGACCAGCGCCACGGACGAGCGCGGCAGACGCGGCAGACGCGGCAGACGCGGACTGGCAAAAAGGGTGAGGGCAGTCATGGATCCCAACGCAGTCAGCAACACCGTCGGACAGGTCGTCGACGCGAGCGCGAAGCTCGTCTCCACCTGGGGCCTGAGCGTCGTGGGCGCCATCATCGTCCTGATCGTCGGTCGGTGGGTGGCCGGTCTGATCCGCAAGTCGGTGCGTCACACCCTCGAGCGCGGAAAGGTGGACGGGGCGCTGGTGCCCTTCATCTCGAGCGCCGTCTACTACCTCGCCCTCACCGTGGTGCTGGTGGCCGTTCTGAACCTGTTCGGCATCCAGACCACGTCGATCATCGCCGTCCTCGGCGCCGCGGGTCTGGCGGTCGGACTGGCCCTCCAGGGCACCCTGTCGAACTTCGCCGCGGGCACGATGCTGCTGCTCTTCCGACCCTTCCGGCCGGGGGACTACGTCGAGGTGGGCGGCACGGCAGGGAGCGTCGTGGAGATTGGCATCTTCTCCACGATCCTGAATACGCCGGACAACGTCCGCATCACCGTGCCGAACTCGTCGATCTACGGCTCGACGATCAAGAACTACTCGGCCAACGAGAATCGCCGCGTCGACCTCGTCATGAGCATCTCGTACACGGACGACATCCAGCTGGCCATGGACACCATCGCCCGGGTGGTGGGGAACGACAAGCGCGTGCTCGCCGACCCCGCCACGACGATCGCCGTGTCCGAGCTGGGGGACTCCTCGGTGAACCTGGTGGTGCGCCCGTGGTGCAAGGGAAGCGAGTACTGGGCCCTGCGCTTCGATCTGATTCGCGAGCTCAAGCTGGAGCTGGAAGCGGCGGGCTGCTCCATCCCGTTCCCCCAGCGCGACGTGCACCTGATCCGGGCGGCGGACGAAGCGGCCTGAGGGCGCGAGGGCCGGGGAAGACGGGTGCGCGGCCGGCCGGCGCGGCGCCGCCGGCCCGGAGAGGAAGGAGCCGGCTCGAGCCGGCTCACTCCCAGCTCATCACGGTCTTCGCATAGGCGGGCCGGCGCTCCAGCCGTTCGTCGGTGAACGCCTCGCGCAGCACCCGACCCGGCAGGTCCAGGGCGACGGGCAGGTCGAGCAGGTACGCGAGAGTGGGCGCGACGTCGAGCACCGAGACGTCCCCGAGCCAGGCGCCCTCGCGCACGCCCATTCCGTGGATCGCCAGGATGCCCGTGTGGGCCTCGGTCGAGTCCACGTCGTGTTGCCCCGCCAGTCCCGGGTTGGGATTCCGCGTCATGCCGTGGTCGCTGACGAACACGATGTAGTCGTAGCGGCGTGTCAGCAGGAGTCGTCCCAGCCATTCGTCGACCTCCAGGTAGGGATCGGCGATCTGTCCCCAGCCGAAGGGGCCGGGCTCGAGGACCGGCCCGTCGTAGGCGGCCGCCTGGGCGAGCAGCGCCTCCGTGTGGAACGGTCCGTACATCACGTCCTGCAGACCGCCCCACAGCAGGTGGGACACCCGGTCCGGTCCGTGCAGGATCATCATGGTGAGCTCGGTCTTGCGGTCCCAGGGCTCGGCCATGCCCCGTGCCAGCGAGAGCTGGAGCAGCGCCGCCATCGCCGCGCGATCCCGGGCGAAGATCGCCCACGCGGGCGGCCGATGGTCTTGCGGGCGCGCCGGGACGAAGGGTCGAAGACGTTGCGGATGCGGTGCTCGCCGCGCGTCACGCCGGTGGCGACGGAGGTCCAGACCGGCGGACAGAAGCACGGCGCGGCCGGATCCGCGGGCTCGCAGAGGAGCCCCGCGCCGGCGCCGTGGCGCACGAGACGACCGATGTTCGGCAGATAGCCCGCGTCGATGGGCGGGTCGAGGACCGCCCAGTTCGCGCCGTCGAGTCCCACCACCAGCACGTGCGGCCGACCGCAGCCGAAGGTCAGCGCCGCCTTGGCTTCTATGTTTGCGTGTGTCGATCCGGCCAGTAGCGCTCGCGTACGCGGTGTCGCTGGATCTTTCCGGCTTCGCCCCGGGGCAGCGCGGGGTCGAAGTCGACGCCGCGGGGACACTTGAAGTGTGCGAGGCGCTCGCGGCAGAAGGCGATCAGCTCGGCGGCGAGATCGGCCGAGGGCGCGTGACCGGGCGCCAGCTGCACCACGGCTCTCA
The DNA here is from genome assembly GCA_963822965.1 of uncultured delta proteobacterium. Taxonomy (GTDB): domain Bacteria; phylum Myxococcota_A; class UBA9160; order UBA9160; family UBA4427; genus JAJDAN01. The sequence continues at coordinate 557,174 of CAWGJT010000006.1, read as the reverse complement.
CCTCCTCGCCGCGCTCGTCGTGGGGCACGCCCACCGTGGCCGCGTCGGCCACCGCGCGGTGCATCAGCAGCACCGCGTCGACCTCCGCGGGGTAGACGTTTACGCCGGCCGAGATGATGGTTTCGGAGGTGCGGCCCGTGAGGAAGAGATAGCCGTCCTCGTCCAGGTAGCCGTGGTCGCCCAGGGTGAAGCGGTCGTCCCGGTAGGCGGAAGCCGTCTTGTCCGCGTCCTTGAAGTACGTGAAGGCTCCGCTCTCCGGGCGATCGAAGTAGACGGTGCCCACCTCGCCGGGGCCGAGTCGGCGGCCGTCGTCGTCCAGGATCTCGACCCGTCTCCCGGGGTTGGCCGGTCCCACGCTGCCCGGCCTCGCGAGCCACTGCTCCGGCGTGATGAAGGTGCCGCCGCCCTCGGTGGCCGCGTAGTACTCGTAGAGCCGGGGTCCCAGCCAGTCCATCATGGCCTGCTTGACGTGGACGGGGGTGGGGGCGGCGCCGTGGAGCACGTAACGCAGGGACGAGAGGTCGTAGCGGTCGCGCGTCTCCTCCGGCAGCGCCAGCAGGCGATGGAACATGGTCGCCACCATGTGGGTGTGGGTGACCCGGTGTCGCTCCACGAGCCGCAGGGTCTCCTCCGCGTCCCAGCGGTCCATCAGCACCACCGTCACGCCCCGGTGAAGGGGCAGGACGAGGTTGGTCTGCAGGGGCGCTGCGTGGTACAGGGGACCCGTGCACAGCACCACGGATTCGCCGCGCACCATCGGCTCGCGGTTCGGCGTGCGGTCCGGGGGCGGCGGGGTGTCGCGATGCACGCCCTTCGGTCGTCCGGTGGTGCCCGACGTGTAGAGCATGGTGGTTCCGCGGACGGGATCCGTGAGGATCGCGGCCGACTCCGCGGCGAGCGCCTTCTCGTAGGACTCGAAGCCCGGGATCGCACCGCCGATGGACAGGCGCACGGAGGCGCAGGGCGCCATCTCGGCGGCGGCCGCCGCCACCTCGCTCACGCGGTCGGCCTCGGCGAGGAAGGCCCGCGCCTCGCAGTCGTCCACGATGTAGCCGGCCTCGTCCGCCTTCAGGTGCCAGTTGAGGCAGGTGAGTCGGAAGCCGCCGCGGAGGCAGGCCGCGTACACCTCGGCGAACTCCGGCCGGTTGCTGCACAGGAGCGCCACCGCGTCCCCCGCGGCGAGGCCTCGGGCGCGCAGCGCGCGCACCAGGCGATTCGCCCGCTCGTCGAGCTCGCCGTATGTCCGGCCGCCGCGCTCCGACAGGATGGCGGGCCGACCCGGGGCGCGGCGCGCGGTGAACGCGATGAGCATGCCCACCTTGGCGGCGTCGCGAGGCGTCGCGAGGAAGTCGGGCGGGGCGGGCTCGTTCATCCGGCTCCTCCGGGTGAGCCCGATTCTACCGCCGCGGTCGGGGGCGCGGGAAGCGGTTTCGTCCGTGAGGGCGGTAGACTCGCAGGGCTCGGGGGAAAGCCGGCCAGGAGGGACGAAGATGGGCAGACTCGATGGGAAGGTGGCGCTGGTGACGGGCGCGAGTCGCGGGATCGGTCAGGAGATCGCCGAGCTCTTCGGTCGGGAGGGCGCGCGGGTGGCCTGCAGCGCGCGCACCCTGGAGGAGGGCGGCCACCGGCTCTTCGCCGGATCCCTCTCGCGGACGGTGGACCGGATCCGGTCGGCGGGCGGCGAAGCGTTCGCGCTCCCCTGCGACGTCTCGGAGTACGACAACTGCGCCCAGGCGGTGGCGGAGGTGGAGAAGACGCTCGGCCCCGTCGACGTGCTGGTCAACAACGCGGCGCTCACGTACTTCATCCCGATCCGCGACTTCCCGCTGGGCAAGTGGCACCGCTCGTTCGCGGTGAACGTGCACGCGCCGTTCTACCTCTCCCAGCTCGTGCTGCCCAAGATGATCGAGCGCCGGGCCGGCGCCATCGTGAACATCTCGAGCGGCGCGGCCATCGGCCCGGGCGTCGCTCCCTACTCCGAGGAGGTGCGGCGCTTCCGGGGCGGCACCCTGTACGGGGCCGAGAAGGCCGCCCTCGAACGCTTCACCCAGGGGCTCGCCGCCGAGGTCTACGACGACGGGGTCTCGGTGACCTGCGTGTCGCCGTCCCAGGTGGTGGCGACCCCGGGCACCGTCCACCACAAGCTCGTCCGCGGGATGGAGGATCCCCGGGCCGAGCCCGCGGAGTACATGGCCCAGGCCGCGTTGCTGCTCGCCACGGAGCCCCTCGAGAAGGTGAGCGGCCGGGTCACCTACAGCCAGGTCGTGCTGAAGGAGTTCGGCTGGATCGAGAAGGGCCGTGGCATCGGCTTCGACCGGCCGGGCTCGGGCTACTCCCAGGCCTGATCCGTCACTCGTCCTTCTCGAGCCAGCGGTTGAAGCGGGCAGGGCGCTTCTCCCGGAACGCCGTGACGCCCTCCCGGGCATCGGGGTGGTGGTCGCTCACCGCGGTCTTGGCGGCGATCTCGTCCAGGGCCTGGGAAAAGCTCAGCTCCGCCGCGTTGTAGATCGAACGCTTGAGGAGGCGCATGGCCACCTGGGGGCCCTCGGCGAGCTCGCGGGCCAGCTCCAAGGTGCGGGTCTCGAGCGTCGCTGGCTCCGCGACCTCGTGCACGAGGCCGAGGTCGTGGGCCTCGTGGGCGGAGACGATCCGCTTGCGCATCAGGAAGTCCATCGCCCGGGCCAGGCCGAGATGCTGGACCAGCAGGTACTGCCCGCCCTCGTCCGGCATCAGCCCGAAGCGCAGGGTGGCGCTGCCCAGCCGCGCGTCGCTCGACGCGATCCGGAAGTCGCAGGCGAGCGCGAGGGAGAGCCCGGTCTGGATGGCGACGCCGTTGATGGCCGCGATGGACAGCTTGTCGAGGCTCCGGATGGCGAGATTCACGGCCTGGGAGACGCTGCGCAGGCCGTCGTAGGTGCCCATGGGAGTGTCGTGCCCGGGGGCGATGGGCGGGACGAGCGTGGACTCGTCGGGGCTCCGATAGGCGTTCAGATCGTCGCCCGCGCAGAACGCGCGCCCCGAGCCGGTGAAGACCACGACCCGCACGCCGTCGTCCATCTGCGCCTGCAGCAGGGTCTCGACGAGGTCGCGCTTCATCGCCGGGTTCATGCCGTTCAGGCGGTCGGGGCGGTTGAAGCGGATCCAGGCCACGCCCGGATCGCGCACGGCCACCTCGAAGCCAGTCAGCTCGCCGGAACGGATTCCTCCTCGCATGCCGGGCCTCCCGGCAACGAGCCTATCACGCGAGCCGCCGCGAGGGCGGGCTCAGTCGCGGCGGTGGAACACCAGGGAGCGGGACGCGAGGAAGTTGACCGTCATGCCGGCGCCGATCCCGACGGCCTGGGGAATCACGAGCAATGGGAACTGCACCATCGCGATCAAGGCGGCCAGCACCACCAGGTTCACCCCGAGGCCTACGAGCGACGCGACGACGAACTTCACGTAGCGGCGCCCCGCGAGCCGGCCGTCTCCGGCGGTCGCGAAGGTCCACAGCTCGTTCAGCACGTAGTTCTGGGACACGGCCACCGCGAAGCAGACGACGGTGCCGAGGAGGGGGGCGAGGCTCCCGAGGTCGACCAGGACGTAGAACAGGACCAGGTTCGTGACCGTGCCGAGGCCCCCGACGATCGCGAAGCGAACGAGCTGGATCAGGCCCGGGGGCAGGGCGGCCAGGCGCGCGCGCCATCGCCCGGGGGTCGCGGGGTGCTCCATCGGCTGCCGGATTTCGTTCCTGTCTCCGAGGGGTTGCGGCGCATTCTACCGGATCCGCCGGATTCGCCGGACGGAAGGGGTCGACATCGATTTCATGATTCGATAGTGTTGGAAACAATAAATCCAGCCCGGTGCGTGGCGCGTGGCGTGTGAAGGGTCAAAGGGGGGACATCGTGGAGAAGCAGGACGTGCTCGCGGCCCTGTCGGCCCTCGCCCAGGAGACGCGTCTCGACGTGTTCCGCGCGTTGGTCCGGGCCGGGCGGGAGGGCAGCGCGCCCGGAGTGCTCTCCCGGAGCCTCGAGATCCCGGCGGCGACCCTGTCCTTCCACCTGAAGGAGCTGAAGAACGCGCGGCTCGTCTCGAGCGAGCGCCACGGCCGCTCGATCCTCTATCGCGCCGACTTCGCCGCCATGGGCGAGGTGCTGGCCTATCTCACCGAGAACTGTTGTCAGGCGAACCGCTGTGGTCCCGCCTGAGCGATTCAGCGTCCCGTTCCCCGAGAACCCGAATCCAAGGAGTCCCCGCATGCGGTTCCAGCTCGCCCTCAACGTGCGCGACCTCGACGAGGCGATCGACTACTACTCGAAGCTCTTCGGCGTCCCCGTCAACAAGCGGAAGCCCGGCTACGCCAACTTCGCCGTCGACGAGCCCCCGCTCAAGCTCGTGCTGTTCGAGAACCCCGACGCCGAACGACTGAACCACGTCGGTTTCGAGGCGGCGGACAACGACGAGGTGGAGCGCACCATCGAGCGTCTCGAGCCCCTCGGCCTCGCGTCCCAGGTGATCCGGGACGAGCATTGCTGCTACGCGCGCAAGAGCACCGTCTACGCCCACGATCCGCAGGGCCTGCTCTGGGAGTTCTACCGGTTCCGGGGAGACGAGGAGACCTTCGGTTCCCCGTCGCCGGAGCCCGCTCCGGCGCGCGGCTGCTGCTGACCCGCTACGGGGCCGCCCGGGCGGGGTCGCGCCACGCCGCCTCCGGCGATGCCTTCTCGGGCAGGCGGGCCAGGGCCTGCAGCCTCCACCGCTCGACTCCGGCGGCGAGTGAGCGGAGCTCCTGGGGGAATGCGGCGGCCACGTTCCGGCTCTCGGCGGGATCGGCCCGCAGGTCGTAGAGCTCCGCCTCGGCGGGCTGGGCTCGGCCGCCGTCGTCTGCGCGCGCCGGGAAGTGGATGTAGTGCCAGCGCGGGCTGCGCGCGAAGAAGGCTTCGCGCTCCTGCGCCCGCCAGTGCTTCGTGGTGGGCGGGATCCGCGACGGGAGTGCATGCTCCATCCAGCCGTAGAGGGTACGCGCTGGAAGCGCGGCACCGTGCTCGACGGCCGCGCGCAGGTCGATTCCCTCGCGGCCCGGCGGGCGCGCCGCCCCGGCGTCCCCGGCGTCCCCGGCGTCCCCGGCGTAGTCGAGCAGGGTCGGAAACAGGTCGAGGGTGGAGACGAGATCGTCGCGAACCACCCCGGCCGGCACCCGTCCCGGCCAGCGGAAGACCATCGGCGTCCGGAAGCCCAGCTCGTGCATGGACATCTTGCCCGCCACGCCGCCCAGCTCGCGGCCGCGTCCCACGTCGAGGTCGCCGCTCGGGTCCCAGCCGTTGTCGGAGAGGTAGACGACGAGGGTTCGATCGGTGATCTCCCGGGTGTCGAGCTCGTCGAGCAGGTCACCGACGGCGTCGTCGAGGCGGGAGACGTTCGCGTAGTAGCCGAGGGCGCTCTCGGAGAGCCGCTCGCCTTCGTAGCGCGCGCGGGCCTCGGGCGGCGCGTCGAAGGGTCGGTGGGGCAGCATCGGCGCGAACCAGAGGAAGAAGGGCTCTCCGGCAGCGTCTCGGAGGAACTCGAAGACCGGTGCCATGGTGGTGCGGCCGACCTGCAGTCCCGACTCGCCGCCCACGAGCTGCACCATGGGACCACCGCCGGGGGCACCCGTCTTGGTTCCGGCGGTGAAGCCGGCCTCCTCGAAGCGACTTCCTTCCCAGAGCTTCCCCGCCTGGAAGCTCCGATACCCGCGGCTCTTCAGCAGTCCGGGCAGGGTGTCGAGGTAGCGGATGGCGCCGGCCCTCCGGGCCAGGCCGCGCCGCTCGAGCCGCCCCAGCCAGAGGCTGGCCGGGTAGGGCTGGAGCCCGGTCAGCAGTGAGAGGAGCGAGGGGCGGCACACGCTGGACGTGTTGTAGGCCGTGGTGAACACGGTGCCCTCGGCGGCGAGTCGATCGAGATTCGGCGTACGCGCGACCTTGCTGCCCATGAAGCCCGCGTCGGGATAGGCGTGGTCGTCCCCGATGATGAGCACGATGTTCGGTCGCAAGGTCGCAGGGGCGTCGCAGCCCAGGAGGAGCGCTCCGACCAGCCAGGCCGCCACGTGGCGCGTCCTCACAGCAGCGGCCTCACCTCGGCGGCGAAGCGTTCGAGCTGCGCGTCCCGGTCGGACGGCGGCCCCACGCAATCCAGGATGAAGTGCCGCACGCCGGCCGCGCGGAAGGCGTGGATGCGCTCGGCGACGTCCGCCGGTGCTCCCAGGGCCGCGTAGCGATCCGCCGCCCGGCGGAAGTCCATCGCGTAGCGCTGCGAGAGGTGGCTCGTGGCGACGTCGAGCGACTTCTCCCGCGCGTCGTCGATCCGGAGGAAGAGCAGGTGCGCGCTGTCGAAGCGCTCGAGCGGCCGGCCGGCCCGCTCGGCGACCCCGGCGATGGTCTCGAGCCCCTGACGGTAGCGGTCGGGCTCGACCACGTAGGACACCCAGCCGTCCGCCAGGCGGCCCGCGCGTGCGAGCGCCGCGGGCGAGCGGCCGCCGCACCAGATGGGTGGCCCCTGCGGCTGGGGCGAGGGCGGGAGCAGGCGCGTCTCGGGGAAGGGATGGAAGCGTCCGTCGCCGGTGACGGCCTCGCCGCGGACCAGCGCCCGCACCAGGGGAATCGCCTCTTCGAGCCTCGCGCCGCGTTCGCGCACGGGCACGCCGCAGGCCGCGTACTCGCCGGGAAACTCGCCCCCCACACCCACGCCGAAGATCAGCCGGCCCCCGCACAGCACGTCCAGCGTGGCGACCTGCTTCGCGGTGGGAACGGGATGGCGCAGCGGCAGCAGATAGACGCTGGTGCCGAGCCACACGCGGCGCGAGAAGGCGGCCAGCTGGGCGAGCTGCAGCAGGGGGTCCAGGATCGGGATCGCGAAGGCCACGTGATCGCCGACCCAGAGCGAGTCGAAGGACAGGCGATCGGCGAGCGCCGCGACGGCGCGCGCCTCGTCGGGGCCGCGTACCCCCGTCATGAACCCGAAGTGCAGGTGGGTGTCGAGGGGCAGGTCGGGCATGCGGCGGACGGATCAGCGCGCCGTGTAGCCGCCGTCCACGACCAGCTCGGCGCCGGTCACGAACGACGATTCGTCGGAAGCGAGGAACAACGCCGCGTTCGCGATCTCCTCCGGCGTGCCCACTCGACCCAGGGGCGTGAGCGCGGCGATCGCGCCCGCGAGCTCGTCCGGCCGGCCTTCGAACGGGGCCCGGAGCATCGGCGTGTCGATGAATCCGGGATGGATCGAATTCACCCGGATCTTCGCCGGCGCATACTCGATCGCCGCCTGCTTGGTGAGGACGCGGACGGCGCCCTTGGCGGCGTGGTAGGCGGCGGAGCCGCTGCTTCCCACGATGCCGTAGATGGACGAGACGTTGACGATCGAGCCGGCGCCCGCGCGGCGCATCGCGGGCACGGCGGACTTCATGCCGAGCCAGGTGCCCGTCTGGTTCACGGCGACGATCTCGTCCCATCGTTCCCGGCTGGTGTCCTCGATGCCGGCGGGATCGGCGATCCCGGCGTTGTTGACGAGCACGTCCAGGCGTCCGAAGCGCTGCTCGGCGGCTTCGACGACGGCGCGCCACGAGCGCTCGTCGCGCACGTCGAGCTGCCAGGCGAAGGCCTCGCGTCCCGCGGCGGCGAGCTCGTCGGCGAGCTGCTGCACGGGCTCCTTCCGAATGTCGCCCAGCACCACTCGGGCGCCGTGCGCCGCGAAGAGCCGGGCCTCGGCGGCCCCCATGCCCCGCGCCGCGCCCGAGACGAGCGCGACCTTGCCTTCGAGGCGTTGGGCGGCAGGCGGGGACGTCGGCATGGATCCAGTCCGGGCGGGAGCGGCCTAGCCCTTGGCGCCGGCGGACTGCGCCTCGTCGACGAGCTTCTCGGCGATCTTCGCGGGAACCACGTCGTAGTGCGAGAACTCCAGGTGGAACTCGCCCTTGCCGCCGGTGAGGCTGGTGAGCGTGCTGGCGTATTCGAGCATCTCGGCCATGGGCACCTTGGCGATCACCACGCTCGTGTTGCCGCGGACCTCGGTGGTCTGCACCACGCCCCGTCGGCTCGCGATGTCGCCCATGATGTCGCCCACCGAGTCGTCCGGCACCATGATCTCGACCTTCATGTAGGGCTCGAGGAGCACCGGCCTCGCCTGCTCGACGGCGGTCTTGAGCCCGAACGAGCCCGCCAGCTTGAAGGCCATCTCGTTGGAGTCGACCGAGTGGTACTTGCCGTCGACGCAGCGGACGCGGAGGTCGACCAGCGGATAGCCGGCCAGGGGGCCGCGGGCCAGTGCCTCGACGACGCCCTTCTCGACGGCGGGGATGAGGTTCCGCGGGATCGCGCCGCCCACGATCTTGTCCTCGAACTCGAAGCCGGCGGACCGCGGCAGTGGCTCGACGTCCAGGTAGCAGACCCCGAACATGCCGGCGCCGCCCGACTGCTTCTTGAGCTTGCCCTCCACGTGCTGCACGGGCTTCGTGATCGTCTCGCGGTAGGGAACCTTCGGGGTGCGCAGCTCGATCTTCACCTCGAACATGCGCTCGAGCTTCTTGACCGTGGTGCGGACGTGGAGCTCGCCCATGCCCGTGAGCAGGAACTCCCCGGTGGTGGGCTCGCGACCGACGTGCAGGGAGGGGTCCTCCTCGCACAGGCGGTGCAGCGACTGGAACACCTTGTCCTCGTCCTTCTGGGACGCCGCCTCGATCGCGTAGGAGATGACGCCCTGGGGAATCGTCGGCTCCGCGAGGCGAACGCCGCCCTTCTCGGCGGTGAGGACGTTCCCGGTGTGGGTGTCCTTGAGCTTCGCAACCGCCACGATGTCTCCCGGTCCCGCCTCGGCCACCTCGACGTGCTTGTCGCCCTGCAGCGCCAGCAGCTTGCCGACGCGCAGCTTCTCCCCGGTGGTGGCGTTGGTGACGCTGCCGTCGGGCTGCAGGGTGCCGGAGACCACGCGAAGGACCGAGAGGGTGCCGGTGTAGCGATCGATCACCGTCTTCATCACGACGGCCGAGAAGGTGCCGGCGGGATCGGGAGCCACGGCCGCCTCGCTCCCGTCGGCGAGGTTCGTGGCCGGCCACTCGCCGCGCTCGACGGGTGAGGGGAGCAGCTCGAGCAGGTCGCGGAGGAGGAGATCGACGCCCACCTCGGCCGTCGCGGACCCGCACAGCACGGGCAGGATCTGCCCCGCCTTGGCGCCCTGCACGAGGCCGCTGCGCAGCTCCTCCTCGCTGAGCTCTCCCTCGTCGAGGTAGCGCTCCAGCATCTCGTCGTTGCACTCGGCGACGCTCTCCATGAGCTGCTCCCGCCGGGTCGCCGCCTCGTCCGCGTACTCCGGGGGAATCTCGCCGGTGCCGTCGGACGTCACGGCCTTCATGTGGAGCACGTCGATCACGCCGGAGAGGGACTCGTGCTCGCCCATGGGAAAGGCCACGACCGCGGGGTGCACGCCCAGATCGCCGAGCGACGCGAGGGTGGTGGCGAAGTCGGCGCGCTCCCGGTCCACGCCGTTCACGAAGACCAGCACCGAAACGCCGGCATCCTGGGCCGCGGAGAGCATCTTCTCGCTGCCCACCTTCATGCCGTCGACGGCGGAGAGGGTCAGCACCGCCCCGTCGACGGCCTGGAGGGCGACGAGCCCGTCGCCCTGGAAGTTCCGGTCGCCGGGAGTGTCGACGAGGGTGAGATGATTGCCGTTCCAGTCGAACGCGTAGATGTGGGCCGAGATCGACGCGGTGTGCCCGTCTCGCTCCTCGGGCAGGTAGTTGAGCACGGAGGTGCCGGCGTCCACGCGCCCGAGCTCGGAGGTGGCCCCGGCGGCGTGCAGGATCGCTTCGCCCAGAGACGTCTTGCCGTCACCCGCATGACCGATCAACGCAAAGTTGCGGGTGTTCCGGCGATCGACGTTCTGCATAGCGAGTCTCCTCGAGCGATTCGGGTCGTGTGATCCTCTATTCCGAGCGGGGACCCGAGAGCATGCTCCTTTTCGGCACGGGTCGCGAGGGGCGGAGCTCGCCCCCCCAAGGGATCGGTGGCGCCGCGCAGGCGGGTTCCGTCCGCGGTCCCGCGCCGATCGCCACGCGGTTCGCGGGACTCGATCGCGAGGATCTTCGCTGGAACGCCCGGGATCGATCGGGCATGATCGGGGGCTGCTCTCGGGGGGAGAGGACGATGGCGGCCCGTTCCGCGCGAAAGCCCGAAAAGCGCGAGCCTACGAGGCGCAAACGCAGGGCGCCCGCCGCGAAGGCGAGAGCTCCGAAGAGGTCGAAGAAGAAGAAGAAGAAGAAGGCGAAGGCGAAGCCGGCCCGGGAACCGGCGAAGCGGCAGGCAGGCGGCAGGCGACCGCCGACCCGCAAGCCCGCGAAGCGAAAAGGCGCGCGCCAGGCCACCGCGGTTCGTCGCGCGCCGAAGCCCGTACATCACGCCGATGCGGTCGAGCAGGGCCGCAAGCAGCGCGACATCTCGGTCTCCGAGTTCTTCGCCAAGAACCGGCACCTGCTGGGGTTCGACAATCCCTCGAAGGCCCTGCTCACCACCGTCAAGGAGGGAGTCGACAACTCCCTCGACGCCTGTGAGGAGGCGGGCATCCTGCCGGACATCCGGGTCGAGATCACCCAGCAGGGCGAGTCCCGCTTCCGCGTCGCCATCGAGGACAACGGTCCCGGCATCGTGCGGGGCCAGGTGCCGAAGATCTTCGGCCGTCTCCTCTATGGCTCGAAGTTCCACCGTCTGCGGCAGAGCCGGGGCCAGCAGGGCATCGGGATCAGCGCGGCGGGCATGTACGGGCTGATCACGACCGGTCGTCCCGTCAAGATCCTGACCCGGACCGGCAAGCGGAAGGACGCCCACCACTTCGAGCTGGTGATCGATACCCAGAAGAACGAGCCGCGGGTGTCGGTCGAGAAGGTCGTGGCCTGGCCGGTCGACCACGGCACGCGGGTGGAGATCGAGCTCGAAGGCAACTACCGCGGCGGGCAGCACTCGGTCGACTCCTACGTTCGACAGATCTCCCTCGCCAACCCCCATGCGAAGATCACCTACGTCCCGCCGGTTGCGCCTCCGGCGGCGGAGGGAGCCGCGCCGGGAGGAGGCGGCGACTCGGCCGCTTCGGAGCCCACCATCGAGTTTCCGCGCGTCGCCAAGGAGCTGCCGCCCCTCACGGCGGAGATCAAGCCCCATCCCTACGGTGTGGAGCTCGGCGTCCTGATGCAGATGCTGCGCGACACCAAGGCCCGCAACGTGAGGACCTGTCTCCAGGGCGACTTCGCGCGGGTTTCGGCGCGCACCGCCGAGGAGATCTGCGCGCGCGCCGAGGTGTCGTCGAAGCGGCGGCCGCGGGACGTGACCCGCAACGAGGCCGAACGCATCCACCGGGCGATCCAGAAGACGAAGATCATGAACCCGCCCGCGGACTGCATCGCGCCCATCGGCGAGGACCTGATCCTGCGGGCCCTGCGGGCCGAGGTGAAGGCGGACTTCTACGCTGCGGTGACCCGCCGGCCGGCCGTCTATCGCGGCAACCCCTTTCTCGTCGAGGTGGGTCTCGCCTACGGCGGCGACATGGGCGCCGAGCAGTCCATCACCCTCTACCGCTTCGCGAACCGCGTGCCCCTGCAGTACCAGCAGGGCGCCTGCGCGATCACGCGGGCGGTGGTCCAGACCGACTGGCGCGCCTACCAGCTCCAGCAGCCCCGGGGCGCGCTGCCCGTGGGTCCGGCCCTGGTGATGGTGCACATCGCGAGCGTGTGGGTGCCGTTCACGTCCGAAAGCAAGGAGGCGATCGCCCACTATCCCGAAATCATCAAGGAGCTGCGGCTCGGTCTGCAGGAATGCGGCCGGCGGGTCGCCACCCACATCCGCAAGGGGCGCCGGGCTGCCGACGAGGCCAAGAAGCGCGCCTACATCGAGAAGTACATCCCGCAGGTGGCCGTCGGCCTCGAGCACATCCTGGGGCTCGACGAGAAGCAGCGGAATCGTATCGTGAAGAACCTGACCGACGTGCTCGAGAAGAGCCGTAGGCTCTAGAGGCCCGGCCGGAAAGTGTACCGCGGCACCGAGAGCGTCATCCGCGGCGTCCTGGCAAGGCGCGCGACCGAGGCGTAGCCGAAGCTACGGCGACGGGAGCGGAACGCAGCCAGGGCGCCGCGGGGGCGCTCGAATGCAGGTCGCACTTTCCGGCCGGGCCTCTAGCCCCGATGCGTCCTTCCGTGTGCTTCCCGCGTGCAGCAGAGCGTGCCAGCCCTCGCGGATCGCGCGAGAACGGCGGAACCAGCCTGAGCGCGACAATCTCATTCCCACGAGGTCCTGGCGTCGGGCTCGGATCGCGGCACGGACCGAGCAAGACGCAGCGATTCGTCAGGCATTGGGGTGTTTGGCCGACCGCGCAGGGCGCCGAGCGGAGTATTCCCGATCGCCGCGTCGTCTGCTTGCCGCGGCGGGAGGCGTTGCATAGCCTGGGCAGACCTCATGGTCCCGAGAATGGCTCGAATTCCACGATTCCCGCTCCGGCTGGCCGCAAGCTGCCTCCTCGTGTCTTCGGGTTGCTCGATCTACCATCCGAAACCGCTCACCGAGGCGGCAGTCGAGGAGAGTCTCCGGGTTCCCGAGGTCGCGGTGCTGCGGGTCGCCGCTTCGCAGATCGAGCATCCGATCCTCCGTCCAATGGAGATCGACCTCAGCGACGGAGTGAATCCAGACGAGGCCGCGGTGCTGGCCGTACTGCTCAATCCGACGCTGCGGGCGGATCGCAACCGGCGGGGACTGGCGACCGCGCAGCTCGTCCAGGCGGGCGTGCTGCCGAACCCGCAGATCTCCTACGGTCGAGACTACGTCGTCGGGGGCAATACGGCCGGCACCGTCACGGCGTTCGGCTTCGGGGCGAGCTGGGACGTGACGTCGCTCGTCACGCTGTCGACGAGGGGCGAAGCCGCCCGCGCCAACGTCCGTTCCGTGGATCTCGACGTGGCGTGGGTGGAGTGGCTGACCGCGCAGGCAGCCCGTACCGCCGTCTACAAGGTCGCGTCGCTCGAAGCGCAGCTCGCTGCCGCGGACGAGGCCGACCGGGCGTTGCGCGAGAACGTGGCCACGCTCCAAGAGGCGGTAGAGCGGCACGAGAAGACGGTTCTCGATCTGTCGGCGGCGGAGTCCACCAGCGAGGATGCGAGGCTGACGGCCCTGGGTCTCGAGCAGGACCTGGCGCGGGAGCGTCTCGCGCTGAATCGGGCGATGGGATTCCCCTCGGATACGCCCGCCCGCATCGAGACCCCCCGATTGCCGACCCGGCTCGAACCACCGTCCGAGTCCGAGTTGACGACCGGAGTGGAGACCCACCGTCTCGATCTTCTCGCGTTGAAGGCCGGCTACGAGAGCGAGGACGCCAACCTGCGCGCGGCCATCCTCGCCCAGTTCCCGAGGATTTCCATCGGCTTCAACCGCGCAGGGGACACGTCCGACGTGCAGACCGTCGGTTTCGGCGTCACCCTGGACCTCCCCCTCTTCGATCGGAATCAAGGCACGATCGCCAGCGAGCGTGCGACGCGCCAGAAGCTCTTCGACGAATACGCCGACCGCGTCTTTCGAGCTCACTCCGACATCGCGACTGCGCTGTCCGACATCCGGCTGATCGACCGCCAGGTGGCCGAGGCGGCGAGAGCCGTGCCGACTCTCGAGCGACTGGTGACGACGGCGAAGTCAGCCCTCGACGAGGGAAACACGGACGTGATCAGCTACTACCAGACTCGCTACAACCTCGTCCTTCGCCAGGTCGAGCTGCTCAAGCTCGAGCAGCAGCTGATCGAAGCGTGGGTGGCCCTGGAGATCGCCTCCGGACGCTATCTGCCGCAGATCCACGACTCATGAGCCCGCGCCGAATCCTTGTCCTCGCGGTCCCGATTGCCAGCGTCGTCCTCGCGGTAGGCTGGTGGTCGGCGTGCTCCGAGCCCGAGCCGCCCGCGGGCTCGGGCTCGGAATCGAACGCGACCACCGCGTTCGTCGAGGCGGTGAAGGTGGGCCGCAAGACGATCGCGGAGACCGTCACCGCCTACGGCAGCGTCATCGCCCAACCGGGGAAGCTCCAGACGACCTCGGTCGCCTACGAGGCACGGGTGAGCCACGTCCTCGTCGCTCCCGGTCAGCCGGTCGAGAAGGGCGACCCCCTGCTCGCGATCGCCGCCAGTCCTTCCACGCAGCTGCAGGTCAACCAGGCGCGCAGCGCGGCGGACCTCGCTCGGAAGGAGCTGAAGCAGACCCAGGAGCGGTTCGACCTGAAGCTCGCCACCAATCAGGATCTCAACTCCGCCGAGAGGGCGGCCACCCAGGCCGCGCTGCAGCTCGCGAGCCTGGAACGCGAAGGCGCCGATACGGCGGGCCTCCTCCGCGCGCCCTCCGAGGGAATCGTCGCCAACGTGGCGGTGCAGGACGGCCAGCTCGTCGCGGGCGGGGCCGCGCTCGTCGAGATCATCGCGACCGACGAGATCGAAGCGAAGATCGGCGTCGAGCCGGAGGATCTCGTCGCGGTCTCGGTCGGGCAGAGCGTCGCCCTGCTTCCGGTCAACCAGCCGGCCAGCCGCGAGATCGGTGGAACGGTGCGCCTCGTGACTCGCCGCATCAATCCTGCGACCCGCCTGGTGGACGTCTATGTGTCCCTGCCGCCCGACAGCGGCCTGATGCTCGACGGATACCTGCGGGCGAGCATCGCCCGTGAATCGAAGGACGCTCTCGTGGTTCCGCGCTCCAGCGTCCTCCCGAAGGACGACGCGTGGCAGCTGTTCACCGTTCGCGACGGTCGGGCTGTCGCCCACCGGGTCCGGCTCGGCGTGGTGTCCGACGGAGAAGCCGAGGTCCTTGGCGACGCCCTCGAGCCTGGCGATCTCGTCGTCACGGTGGGGAACGCCGAGCTCGAGGACGGCATGGCCGTGGACCACCTCGCGATGAACTTCTCCGATTGGACGCACCGCCACTCCCGCTCGCTCCTCTTCCTCTTCGCCGTGCTCGCAGCGGCCGGGGCGATGAGCAGCTGCCAGCTCCCGGTGAGCCTCTTTCCGCAGGTCAGCTTCCCGCGCGTCCGCATCGATCTCGAGGCCGGCGACCGGCCGGCCGAGCGCATGGTCGTCGAGGTGACGACACCCATCGAAGAAGCCGTCCGCGCCATCCCCGGCGTGCGCGGCGTGCGCTCCACGACGAGCCGGGGCAGCGCGCAGATCTCCGTGAACTTCGACTGGGGCCAGGACATGACGAGCGCCCTGCTCCAGGCCGAGTCGGAGGTGAACAAGGTGATACCGGCGTTGCCGCCGGGCACCTCGTTCGACGCCGAGCGCATGGATCCCACCGTGTTTCCGGTGATCGCCTACAGCCTCACCTCGAACGCGCGACCGCTCACCGAGCTGCGCGATCTCGCCCTCTACACCCTGCGACCGGCGCTGACGACCGTGACCGGCGTCTCCCGCATCGGCGTGCAGGGGGGCCGCGTCGAGGAATTCCGCGTCGTGGCCGACGTGGCCAAGCTCCAATCCTTCGGCCTCACGCTCGCCGACGTGGCCAAGGCGCTCTCCGCTTCGAACGTGCTCACGGCGGTAGGCCGGCTCGAAGAGAACGACAAGCTCTACCTCGTCATCTCCGATACCCGGTTCAAGAACCTCGAGGAGATCTCCCGGACCGTCCTCCGGTCGACGCCATACGGAGTCGTCCTGCTCGACGACGTCGCGGCGGTCGAGCGCTCCACCCAGCCGCAGTGGATTCGCGTGACCGCCGACGGCCGCGACGCCGTTCTCTTCCAGGTCTACCAGCAGCCCGGAGGGAATACCGTCCAGATCGCGGAAGGCGTCAAGGCGAAGCTCGCCGAGCTCGAGAAGCAGCTTCCCGCGGACGTTCGGGTCGCCAACTGGTACGACCAGAGCGACCTGATCATCGCTTCCGCCTCGAGTACCCGCGACGCCGTGCTCGTCGGGATCGCCCTGGCCGCGCTCGTGCTGCTCGTCTTCCTGCGCGACTGGAAGGTGACGTTCATCGCCATCCTCACGGTGCCCGCCGTGCTGGCTGCGACCATTCTGCTGCTCTCCGTGCTCGGGATGAGCTTCAACATCATGACGCTCGGCGGCATGGCGGCGGCGGTCGGTCTCATCATCGACGATGCCATCGTCATGATCGAGCACATCGTCCGCCGCGTCCGCGAGGGAGGGGAAGGGGGGATTCGCGAGCGGGTGCTGGCGGCGGCGACGGAGTTCACGCGGCCCCTGGTTGGATCGTCGTCGGCCACGATCATCATCTTCACACCGCTGGCCTTCCTTTCCGGAGTGACGGGCGCGTTCTTCAAGGCGCTCTCGCTGACGATGGCGTCGAGCCTCGTGATCTCCTTCTTCCTTTCGCTCGTCGGCGTTCCCATCCTCGCGGCGCGCCTCCTGACCGAACGGGACGTCCGGGAGGAAGGCGGTCGTTTCTCGGGCCCGGTCCCGAGTCTCTACGAACGCCTCATGCGGGTGCTCTTCGCCCGCCCGTGGCTCGTGCTGCTCTTTCTCGTTCCGCTGGTGGGCGGCGGAGTGCTCGGCTTCCGCAACGGGGCCACCGGATTCATGCCCGTGATGGACGAGGGAGGCTTCATTCTCGACTACCTCTCGCCGCCCGGCACCTCGCTCTCCGAGACGGATCGACTGCTTCGGCGGGTCGAGGACATCCTTCGGGCCACTCCGGACGTTCAGACCTACTCGCGACGGACCGGGCTTCAGCTCGGGGGCGGGATCTCGGAGGCGAACGTCGGGGATTTCTTCGTCCGCCTGGTGCCGCTTCCCCGCCGGCCGATCGAGACCATCATGGAAGACGTTCGCACCCGGGTCGAGAGGACGGTGCCCGGCCTCCAAATCGAGACCGCCCAGCTCATGGAGGATCTCATCGGCGACCTCACCAGCGTCCCGCAGCCGATCGAGATCAAGCTCTATTCCAACGAAGAATCCGTCCTGGAGCAGGTCGGCCCCGCCGTGGCCGAGGCGATCTCGAAGGTCGATGGCGTGATCGAGGTCAAGGACGGCATCGTCCCGGCCGGTGACGCGTTGAACATCGAGGTGAATCGCGTCAAGGCGGGCCTCGAGGGGATGGACCCCGACGCGATCACCCAGGCGGTCGGCGACTTTCTCGGCGGTGCCGTCACGTCGGGCATCCAGCGCGGACCGAAGGTGATCGGGGTGCGCGTCTGGATCCCGCAGGCGGATCGAAGGACGGAGGCCGATCTCGGCAACCTGTTGCTGCGTGCCGCGGACGGTCACCTCTTTCCACTCAAGCGTGTGGCGACGCTCACCCCCGTCATCGGCCAGCCTGAAATCACGCGCGACGACCTCAAGCGGATGGTCGCCGTGACCGGCCGCATCGCCGGTCGCGACCTCGGCTCCACCGTCGCCGAGGTGAAGACGGTGCTCAGCGAACGCGGGCTGCTGCCCGATGGTGTCACCTTCTCCCTGGGTGGGCTCTACGAGCAGCAGCAGATCGCCTTTCGCGGGCTGACGATCATACTCGTCATTGCCGTTGCGCTCGTCTTTCTTCTGCTCCTCTTCCTCTACGAGACCTTCCGCGTGGCCGGAGCGATGCTGGTGACGACGTTGCTCGCGGTGGCGGGCGTGTATCTCGGCTTGTGGGTGACCGGCACCGAGTTCAACATCACCTCTCGCATGGGCATGACAATGATCATCGGCATCGTGACCGAAGTCGCAATCTTCTACTATTCGGAATACGTGGAGCTACCGGCTTCCGAGGAGCGTTTCATTCGAGCCGGGGCGAATCGCATGCGTCCGATCGCGATGACCACCTTCGCCGCCATCCTCGCCCTGGCGCCGTTGGCTCTCGGCATCGGCGAGGGCTCGGCCATGCTCCAGCCGCTGGCGATCGCCATCGTGTCCGGTCTGGTCTTCCAGCTCCCGCTGGTGCTCGTGGTGCTGCCCGTGCTGCTCCAGGTGTCCAGCCGCAGCCCGCTGTTTCTGGTCGCGGCTTCGGCCTCGTGAGCCGACCCCCGAGGCGACCCCGCGGTGGCTCCTGGGCTGGGTGTGGTGCCTGATGGGGTTGTTCACAGTCGAGGGGCTCTGCTGGAGAACGGCGTCCGACAGCGCTTCGCCGGTCCCTACACGCCGCGTACCAACGGCAAAGACTCTCGACCGCCGCTGGGCCTACCGCCATGCCCCTCGAATCTCGGCACATCGGGGCGGCTCGCTACGACCCGGGATCACCCACTAGAATCACCAGCGGCCTCGCCGAGCCCTCGGGAAGGTCCCGCTGATGGCAGGGCTCAGCGCGTTTCGGCGTGAACAACCTGCGTGGGTCCGACATCCGGGGATCGGGAGAGGACGTGGCAGCCCGCAAGACCCGCAAGAAGAGCGCGAAGAAGAAGCCGGCGCGCCGCCCGGCCCAGGCGAGCGCGAAGAAGAAGCCCTCCCGCGCGGCGAAGAAGTCCGTCCGGCGGGGCGCGGCCGGCGGGCCGCGTGCGAAGAAGGCCGCGCGCAAGCCGGCGCGCGGCCGCACGGGGCTCTCCGGCGAGCGCTCCCGGGCCACGAAGAAGGCCGACGACCTGACCCTTCGGCTCATCCACGACCGAGCGGACGACGTCTACCGGGACATCCTGAAGGGACGCAAGCCGGACCTCGAGTTCCCGGTGCGATCGCTCTCGAACGTCTCGTATTCGGAGAAGCGCGGGTACTTCGAGATCGGCAAGCACAAGAAGCAGCGGACCCTCACCGTCAACACGGTGCGCAACTTCGCCCAGACCCTGCGCATGATGGGCCTCTCGAAGGATCTCGTCGAGGCGAACGACTTCGCGACGAAGCGGGACGCGTACTACCAGAGCAAGAACTGGGAAGAAGCCAAGTTCGACGACCAGACCGAGTCGGACACGGTGATGGACGACATCGAGGCCATGTTCTCGCTGCGGGGCGTCTCGCGGGAGCAGCTGCGCTTCGTCCCCGACGAGGGCTACAACGGCGCCGTCGCCGGGAGACTGGTCGTGCTCGACCCGGACCGCGACAGCGGACGCATCGAGCGGATCGACTGCACGCGCTTCGGGTCGGGCGCGTACTCGATTCCCTCCAGCGTCGAGCACCTTTCCTTCGAGACGAAGGCGAAGTTCATCCTGGCGATCGAGACGGGCGGCGTCTTCCAGCGGCTCCAGAGCCACAAGTTCTGGCAGGCGCGCGACTGCATCCTGGTGAACATGGCCGGCGTGCCGGCGCGCGCGTGCCGGCGGTTCATCCGCAAGCTCTCCGACGACTGCGCCATTCCGGTCTATGCCTTCGTGGACTGCGATCCCTACGGCATCTCGAACATCTACCGCACCCTCAAGGTGGGCTCGGGGAACGCCGCCCATCTCTCCCAGTTCTTCTGCGTCCCGAAGGCGCGCTATCTCGGCGTCACACCCCAGGACATCATCGACTACCAGCTGCCGACCCACCCGCTCCAGGAGGTCGACGTCAAGCGCGCCCGGGACGCCCTCAAGAACGACCCCTTCTTCCAGGCCAGCAAGCCGTGGCGGAAGGCGATCGAGCAGCTCCTGCAGATGGGTGTCCGCGCGGAGCAGCAGTCCCTGGCGATGTGGGGGCTGAACTACGTGATCGAGGAGTACCTGCCCGCGAAGCTCCGCAACGTGGGAGCCTTCCTGCCTTGATCGACCGGCTCTCCCTGGAGACGATCCGCGACGTGGCGGCACGCATCCGGCCTTACGTGGTGCGGACGCCGCTGCTGCGCGTGGAGCGCCCGCGCTGCGACCTCCTGCTCAAGCCCGAGTCGTTGCAGCCCACCGGCGCCTTCAAGCTGCGGGGCGCCTTCGCCAAGATGCTGCGCCTGCCGCGCGATTGCCCCGGCGTCGTGGCCCACTCCTCGGGCAACCACGCCCAGGCCGTCGCCCGGGCGGCCCGCGTGCTCGGCATGCACGCGGTCATCGTGATGCCAAACGACGCGCCGCCGGCGAAGCGGGCGCGCGCCCTGGCCGACGGCGCCGAGGTGATCGAGGTGGGACCGGACAGCGACGAGCGCGCCCAGCGCGCGCGGGAGCTGGCGCGGGAGCGCGAGCTGGTGGCGGTGCCGCCCTTCGACGATCCGTGGGTGGCGGCCGGGCAGGGGACCTGCGGCCTCGAGCTCGTCGAGGACGCGGGCGAGCTCGATCGCTTCTACGCGCCGGTGAGCGGCGGCGGCCTGATGGCGGGCTGTGCGGTTGCCGTGAAGGCCCTGTCGCCCCACGCCGAGATCATCGGCGTCGAGCCCGTGGACGCCGACGACACGCGGCGGAGCCTCGCCGCGGGCGAACGCGTGAGCGTGCCCCCGCCGCGCACCATCGCGGACGGCTTGCGGGTTCGAACGCCCGGGGAGCTCACCTGGCCCGTGCTCGCGAAGCACGTCTCGCGCATCGAGCTGGTCGAGGACGAGGAGATGCTGGACGCCATGGCGTGGGCGCTTTCCGAGCTGCGCCTGGTGCTCGAGCCCTCGGGTGCGGCCGCGCTGGCCCTGGCGTTGCGCGAGGGACGGGGCCGCTGCGGCGTGGTGCTCTCGGGCGGCAACGTCGATCCCGGCCTGCTGGCGCAGGTGGTGTCTCGCGTGCGTCGCGCGTGAGAGCGTTCGGCGCGCGGCCGGGTCACCCCTCGCGTATCATGGCGCGGCATTCACGGGGCGCGGCATTGGCTTCGGGCGTTCGCGCGCCGGGAGCCGCGGGAGGCTGCAGGATGGTCGACGCGAGGATCGAGGGCGACTCGGGGAGCGGTGTCGGGCGAGGGCCATTCTCCAGGCGTATGCGCCGTGCGCTCCTCGTTCTCGTCGCGAGCACGTCGGCTCTGCAAGGCGCGGCGCTTTCGGTCGCGGCGGCCGAGGAGGGGGCGCCGGCGGCTCCCGAGAAGCCCCGCCACGGCTCGGTCCGTCCCTACCACGTGAGCGTCGGCAGCGGTGTCTTCCTTCCCTGGGACGGCAGCCGCGGATACGACGTCTCCGGCATGTTCCACCGGGGCTTCGGCTCGGATCGCTTCTGGGTCGGCGGAGAGTTCGAGTACCGGCGCTTCGAAGCCGACCTCAAGCAGGACTTCCGTCCCGACTACGACACCTTCGCGCTGCGCTTCCAGTTCCAGTACCACCCGTTTCCGAAGGCGATCGTCTCGCCCTACGTGGGCGTCGGCGTGGGCTTCCTGATCCACGACGTGGACGACGACCACGCCAGCGGCATTCCGGGCGACAAGGTGCGCAGCGACGTGAGCGGGGGGCTCACCCTGCTGGGGCTGGCGGGCGTCGAGGTGCCCGTGCCCTTCGTCCCGTGGCTGCAGGCGTTCGGCGAGGCGCGCATCGGCAACGCCTCCGACGTGTGGAAGCGGAAGGGCGGCAACTACCAGACGGACCAGGTCGGCGGCTTCACGGGGATGGGCGGGCTGCGTGTCCGCTTCCAATGAGCGGCGGGAAATGAGTCGCAGCACGAGCTCGGACTTCGTGGTGATCGGCGCCGGCATCGCGGGCGCGTCGGCGGCCTACGAGCTGCAGTCGCGGGGAAGCGTCGTGCTGCTCGAGCGGGAGCGGATGGCGGGGCAGCACACCACCGGCCGCTCGGCGGCGTTCCTGGTGGAGAGCTACGGCAGACCCGCCGTGCAGCGGCTCACCCGCGCGAGTCGAGCCTTCCTCGCCGATCCGCCCGAGGGCTTCTCGGCGGTCGCGATCCTGCGGCCGCGACCGAGCCTCACGGTGGCGAGAGCGGACCAGCGCCAGCGCCTGGCCGACGCCGCGAAGCTCGCCGCGCAGGCGGGCATCCGCCTGCAGGAGCTCTCCGGCGAGGAAGCCCGTGGGCTGTGTCCGGTCCTGCGCGAGGGCTACGCGGCCGCGGCGATCCTCGAGCCCGATTCCTGCAGCATCGACGTGGCGGTCCTGCTCGCCGGCTTCCTGCGCGGCTTCCGGGCCCGCGGCGGCGAGCTGTGGACCGGCGCCGAGGTGACGTCCGTGGCTCGTCGTGGCGGCGCCTGGGAGGTGCGCTGCGGCGATTCGCGGCACACGGCGGCGGTCGTGGTGAACGCGGCGGGGGCCTGGGGAGAGGCGGTGGGTCGTCTGGCGGGCGCGCGTCCAGTGGGGCTGCGACCGCTGCGACGCACGGCCCTCACCTTCGACCCGCCGGAGGGGGTCGACGTGCGCGGGTGGCCGTGCCTGCTCGACGCGGACGACGACTTCTACCTGAAGCCCGAAGGCGTCCAGCTGCTGGCCTCCCCGTGCGACGAGACGCCCAGCGAGCCCTGCGACGCCGAGCCCGACGATCTCGCGGTGGCCCTCGCCGCCGAGCGCGTGCGGCGCGCCACGACCCTGGAGCTCCGGCACATTCGCCGGCGCTGGGCGGGCCTGCGCAGCTTCGTGGCCGATCGCCTGCCGGTGATCGGAATGGACGCCGAGCGAGAGGGCTTCTTCTGGCTGGTGGGACAGGGGGGCTTCGGCATCATGACCTCGTCCGGGGCTGCGCGCGCCGCAGCGGGTCTGATCGGCGACGGCCGCCTGCCCGACGATCTCCTCGCCGCCGGCGTGCGCGCGGAGCACTTCGCACCCGAGCGCCCGGGCCTGGCAGGAGCGCGAGCCGGGGAGACCGGCGCGCCCGGGCAAGAGGGCTGATCGTGGCCATCGAAGTCGAGATCCCCGTGGACGGCGCCCCGATGCCGGCGCACGTGATCCTTCCGGACGTCGCGTCCGGGACGACGCCGGGGGTCATCGTGTGCATGCACGCGCCAGGCGTGGACGGCTTCATCCTCGACATCCTGGATCGTCTGGGTGACGGCGGCTTCGCGGCCGTGGCGCCGGACCTCTACCACCGGCAGCCGTCGGGTCCCGAGGCGGCTTCGCGGGGTCCCCTGGAACGGATGGCCCTGCTGCGCGATCGCGAGGTCGTGCGCGACCTCGCGGCGACCGCCGCCTGGCTGCGTGGCCAACCCGCGGTGGATCCCCGACGCACGGGGGTCATCGGCTTCTGCATGGGGGGGCGGATCGCCTGGCTGATGGCGACCCACGACCCGGCCCTGCGGGCCGCCGTGGTCTTCTACGGCGGCAGCATCGGGACGGCCTGGGCGGACGCGGGCGAAGCCGCGGAGTCGCCCTTCGATCGCGGCGATCGCATCGCCTGTCCCGTGCTGGGTCTGTTCGGGCGAGAGGACACGAACCCGAGTCCCGAGGACGTCGCGCGGCTCGACGCCGAGCTCACCCGGCTCGGCGTGACCCATGAGCTCGTGAGCTACGACGGAGCGGGTCACGCCTTCCTCAACGCCTCGCGTCCGAGCCACCGACCCGAGGCCGCCGCGGACGCGTGGCGTCGCTGCGTCGAGTGGCTGCGTCGCTACGTCGCCGAGGGATGAGTCCCCTGCGGCGCTGTCGGGTCTGCGCCGGATGTGGGAGCATGCCAGTGCCGTGACCGACACCGTCTCCTCGCGGGGCAGCGGGCCTCCGGGCGCCGCTCCCGAAACGCCGCCCGCCGAGGGAGCCCGCCGGCTGCCCCAGCGCGTCCTGTGGGCCTACTGCCTGCCGCTCTTCGGCATGAACGGCATGGGCATCCTCTTCACCGTCTACCTGATGATCTACAGCACCGACGTGCTGCTGATCGCACCGGCCGCGATGGGGGTGATCTTCGGCATCGGACGCGTGTGGGACGCCGTCTCGGACCCGCTTGCGGGCTACTGGTCCGATCGCTCGACGGCGCGCCGGGGCCGGCGCCGGGCCTGGATGTACGCCTCGGCGCTGCCGGTTTGCGCCTCGATGGTGATGCTCTGGTCGCCGCCGACGTTCATCACCGAGGCGACCCTGGTCGTCTGGATGGGCTTCGCGTACCTGCTCTACGAGACGGCCGCGACGGCCTTCTACGTGCCCCACGGCGCCCTGGGCATGGAGCTGACCCCCGACTACCACGAGCGCACGCGGCTCTTCGCCTATCGCCACATCATCAGCTCCCTGGGGCTCGGGGTGGGCCTCGGCGCCGTGTGGCTGGTGCGCACCGCGCAGGACCCCCGGTCCATGGCCCTCGCGGTGTCCCTGGGCGGTGGTCTGCTGGTCGCCGGGATGATCTTCTACGCGGCGATTCGCGTGCCCGAGCGGGCCGAGTTCCAGGGGCGCGGCTCGGTGGACATCCGCGCCGCCTTCGGCGACGTCTTCCGCAATCCCCACGGCCGCCTGCTGGTCTTCGTCTACGCCATCGAGACCTTCGGCACCGCGAGCATCGGCATGCTCGCCCCGTACGTGATGAAGTACGTGGTGAACGCGCCGAATCTCACCGAGGTGTTCATCCTGATGTACGTGGCGCCCGCGCTGGCCTTCACGCCGGTGTGGGTGTGGGCGTCGCGACGCGTCGGGAAGAAGAAGCTCTGGCTCTTCGGCATGACGGCGACGATGCTCGCCTACGCGGGCATCTTCTTCGTCGGCCGGGATTCGTACGTGATCGTCTTCGTCGTCGTCTTCCTGCTGGGGATCGGCAGCGGCTGCGGGAACGTGGTGGCGCCCTCGGTGCAGGCCGACGTGATCGACTACGACGAGCTGCGCACGGGCGAGCGCAAGGAGGGCGTCTACGGCGCCGTCTGGAACTTCCTGCGCAAGGCGGCCGGCGGCGTCACCGCCATGACCACCGGATTCGTCCTCCAGGCCGTGGGATACGACGGCACCTCGCCGACCCAGACCGAGGCCACCCAGACCGCCATGCTCGCGCTGATCGGCCTGCTGCCCGCCGTGTGCTACGTGGGCGCGATCGTCCTCTTCTCGCGCTTCGACCTGGACGAGGCCGCGCACGCTCGCATCGTGCTGGAGCTCGAGCGTCGGCGGGGACGCCTCGAATAGCGTCCTTTCCGCGTCGCGAGCTTCCTACTTCGAGTCGGGGGACCTTCGGAAGGGTGAGCGGGTCATCCGGAAGAGGAGCATGCCCTGGCGGCGCTCGAGCTTCCAGGTGTCGGAGCGTCCGGTGGCCCCCGAGGTGCCGAGCTCGGCCATGGCGTTGACGAAGCCCTCGGTGGTGATCGCGAGCACGTCGGGCATCGCGTCGCCGCCCTGGATCTCGATGCAGTAGCGGTCGTCCGGGTGATCCGGATCGGGCTTCACCACCCAGGTGCCGAAGTTCAGGATGCTGCCGCTCAGGGTGGCGACGAGTCGCAGGGTGCGTCCGTAGGCCTGGAAGCGGGCGTCGGCGTCGAGCTGCTGCACGTCCTTGAGGCGGGTGACGGACTCCATCTGCTGGTAGATGCCGGCGGCGGCGAGGCGCCTGGCGGCCGCCGCACCCCGCTCGCGGAGCAGATCGTCCCGGCGGCCCTCCACCTCGCAGAGCAGCTCGGCCAGGCGGCGATAGCTGTGCACGTCGTACCAGCCAGCGAGGTTGGCGCCGCGATCGAGCAGGGCCCGGTCGTCGGCGGTGAGGTGCTGCTCGAGCAGGACCTCGGAGATGCTGCCGGCGTCCCGGAGCTTGGCGAGGTCCTCGACCAGGCTGGAGATGCTGGAGCCCTTGATGCACGGCTTGGACGACATGATCCTCTGATCGGCAGGCTCTCGCGCGGGTTGAGGAGCGCGGTGTCCGTTCCGTGGCGGCGCGAATCTTCCAGCCGAAGACGAGACGGAGGTGCGCCCTGCGTCCGCCGATGTCGGAAACCGGGCGGAGCGCCTAGAGCCCATCTCACAAACCCCGACCGAGCCAGGCGAGCGAGTTCGGCCCGAGATCGAGGCGCGAAAGCGAAGGCGTAGTATCGCTACGGCGAGGTTTCGCAACGATGAGATCGGGGCGAAGACGCCGCCTGGCGACCGAGCGGGTTTATGAGATGGGCTCTAAGCTCGCGCCATGTCTGCCGAGCCCGAGCCCGCGGGACCGCCGTCTCGAGCCGGCGCCGATGCGGCCGAGACCCGCAACTTCCTGCTCCTGGCCGGGCAGCAGGTGGTGGTGCGCATCGGCTGGATCTTCAAGACCGAGAGCGTGATCATCCCCGCCTTCCTGGACAGCATCGCCGGACCGGGCTGGATGCGCGGCATGCTCCCGGTGC
This sequence comes from uncultured delta proteobacterium, assembly GCA_963822965.1. Classification (GTDB taxonomy): domain Bacteria; phylum Myxococcota_A; class UBA9160; order UBA9160; family UBA4427; genus JAJDAN01. The sequence continues at coordinate 531,226 of CAWGJT010000006.1, read as the reverse complement.
TGAGCCGCATCGGCCAAAGCGTTCCCGCGTTCCTGTTGTCGGCGCCGCTCCAGGCCATGCCACGCAAGAAGCGCGCGCTCGCCCTGGGAAGCCTCGCCATGGCGGTCCCGTTCCTGCTGCTGGCGGGCTGGCTCTTTCGTTGGAGCACCGCGGGGCCCTGGCTGCCCGTCGCATTCCTGGCGCTCTACCTCGTCTTCTTCGGCTTCTCGGGCCTCTACCAGGTGGCTCTCGGCACGCTGCAGGGCAAGCTGATCCGGGCGGAGCGTCGGGGCCGCCTGATCTCGGTCGCGGTGTTCGGAAGCATGGTGCCCGCGGTGACGTTCGCGTGGTGGCTGCTGCCGGGCTGGCTCGCCGGTGCGCAGCCCGCCTACGATCGCATCTTCCTCTTCACCGGGGTGTGCTTCGCGCTGGCGGCGGCGGTCGCGGTGGCCCTCCGCGAAGAGCGGGACGATCACGTCCCCGTGCGCCGGGGCTTCCGGCAGCAGGCGCAGGGCGCCTGGGAGATCCTGCGCGACGACCGCAACTACCGCCGCGCCGTGGTGGTGGCGGCGCTCTTCAGCTCGTCGATCATGATATTTCCGCACTACCAGGCCCTGGCGCGCGAACGGCTCGGCTTGGCGGGCGGACACATGATGGTCTGGGTGGTGGTGCAGAACGTCTCGATGGGGTTCGCGAGCCTGTGGGTGGGCCCGCTCGCCGATCGCTTCGGCAATCGGCTGGCGCTGCGCCTGCTGATCTTCGCGGGCGCCGCGATCCCCGTCTTCGTGGTGGGGCTCACGGGACTGGACGCAGAGCACGCAAGGCGCCTCTTTCCCCTGGTCTTCGTCGGAATCGGGCTGATCCCCATCGGCTTCCGGGTCATCACCAACTACCTGCTCGAGATCAGCCCGCCGGACGAGACGGCCCGCTACCTGAGCCTCTCGCAGCTCTGCACCGCGGCCTCCTTCCTGGCCTCGCCGTTCTTCGGCCTGCTGATCGACGTCACCAGCTTCGAGCTGGGACTGCTGCTGCAGGCGGCGCTGATGCTCGCGGGCGGCGTGCTGACGTTCGGGCTCGTCGAGCCCCGGGCGCGCCGGCGGCGCTCCTGAGACCGGCCGGCCGGCGCTATCTTCCGGCGCCATGCCCACCGTCCGTTTCTGCGACCGCGAGATTCCCTGTCCCGCCGGCGCCAATCTGCGCATGGTGCTGCTGCGGGCGCGGCTGCCGCTCTACACGACCGTGGCGCGGGCGCTCCACTGCCGCGGACGCGGCAGCTGCGGCACCTGCGCGGTGCGGATCGAGGGGCCCGTCTCGCCGCCCACGGCCGCGGAGGTGCGGCGCCTGCGCCTGCCGCCCCACAGCCCGGAGAACGGGCTGCGCCTGGCGTGCCAGTGCAGCGTGCTGGGCGACATCACGGTGACGAAGTACGAAGGCCTGTTCGGTCAGCACACGGGCGACCGGGGCTCGGACACCCCGACCTGACCCGCAAGGTCAAGCCGCGACGATGGCCTCGTCCGGGCAGCGGTGGACCTCGACGGTCACGTGGACGAGATCGGGTTGCCGTGCCAGCAGGCGCTTGTAGTGGTCGGGCTCGCGCGGGGCGTGCGCGACGACCGAGAGGATCGCCGCGAGATGCCGCGGTCCGACGCGCCAGACATGGAGATCGGCGACGCGCGTATCCGCGTCGGACTCGATCGCCTCCCGGATCGCCACGCGCCTGGCTTCGGGAAGCTCGGCGTCCAGCAGCACGCGGCTCGTGTCTCGCAGCAGGCCGTACGACCAGCGTGCGATCACCATCGAGCCGACGAGGCCCATGATCGGGTCCATCCAGGTCCACCCCAGGAGCTTGCCGGTGCCGAGCGCGGCGATCGCCAGCACCGAGGTGAGGGCGTCGGCGAGGACGTGGAGGTACGCGCCCCGCAGGTTGTGGTCGTGATGGTGGTGCTCGCCGGGGGCGGCGTGGCCGTGGCTCTCGCGCAGGAGCAGGGCGCAGGCGACGTTGACCGCGAGGCCCAGGCACGCGACCGCGATCGCCTCGTCGAACCGGATCGTCACCGGGGCCGTCAGACGCTCGGCGCTCTCGCCGAAGATCAGCAACGCGACGACCGCCAGGCCGGTGGCGCTGGCGAAGCCCGCGAGGGCCCCGACCTTTCCGGTACCGAAGCTGTACTGCGGATCGTCGGCGTGGCGACGCGCATACCGGTAGGCGAAGGCGGCCACACCGATGGCGGCTGCGTGGGTCCCCATGTGCCAGCCGTCCGCGAGGAGCGCCATCGAGCCGTAGGCGACTCCGGCCACGATCTCGACCGTCATCATCGTCAGCGTGATCGCGACCACCCACCAGGTGCGACGCTCGCCCTCCTGTCGCACGTCGGTCCCGAACGCGTGGTGATGCTGCCAGGGCTCGAGCTCGCGCTGGTGCATGGCCGGACTCTCCGCGTTGTGCATTCCCGTGCATCCTACCGCAACGCGAACGGCGGGGATTCCCGGTGACCGCCGTCCGTCGATGCGGGGGCATGCGAGGTCCGGTCGCGCACGTCGGTCGAGCCCCCACCGACCCGCGTGGCGTCAGGGCGGCACCTGGTGTCTTGGGTCAGGCTCCCGGGGCAGGTAGGAGTCGGGGGCCTCGACGAAGCGCTCGAGGCAGCGTTGGGAGCAGAACACGTAGCGCATACCCTCGTGCAGCGTCTCTCGCGTCGCCGTCCAGGCGTCCACGCGCATGCCGCAGACCGGGTCGCGCATCCAGTCGTGTGCCTCGGCCTTGCGGTCGCGCAGGGCCCCGTCCTCGAGCCAGAGCACCCGGTCGGCGATGTCCTCGACCCGGGGGTCGTGCGTCACGATGAGTACCGCCGCGGCGTCGTCGCGGGCGACGTCGTGCAGGATCATCATCACCTCCTGACCCGTCTGCGAGTCGAGGTTCCCCGTCGGCTCGTCCGCCAGGAGGATGGGCGGCTCGTTGATGAGGGCCCGCGCGATCGCCACGCGTTGCTTCTCACCGCCCGAGAGCGTGGCGGGACGAGCGGACTTGCGGCGCGCGAGTCCCAGGCGCTCCATCAGGGCGTCGGCGCGCGGTCGGGCGGCCCGGGTGCCGCCCGGCGCGAGCAGCGCCGGGAACAGGATGTTCTCCTCGACGTCGAGAGCGTCGAGGAGATTGAAGGCCTGGAAGATGAAGCCGAGCTTGTGCGCGCGGAGCGCGGGCAGCTGGGCCTCCGAGAGCCCCGTGGCTTCCACGCCGTCGATCGTGATCGTCCCGGCGGTCGGTCGCAGCAGGACGCCCAGCATCGAGAGGAGCGTCGTCTTCCCCGACCCCGAGGGCCCCATGACGAGGGCGAGCTCGCCGCGCCGCAACGCCAGCTCCACGTCGTTCACGGCGACGACCTCGCCGGCGCCGTGACCGAATCGGCGGGTCAGATGCTCTGCGTGCAGGATGGGCTTCTCGGTCATGTCCTTCCGTCAGGCGTGGAAGACCGTCATCGGGTCCACGCGGGCGATGGTCCAGGCAGGCAGCAGGGCCGCCGCGAGCGTCACCACGATCGCCCCGATGGCGATCGGAACGTAGTGGTCCGGCAGCACGACGAGCGCGATCTGGGGCGCCAACGCCGGCAGGCGGGGGAGGAGCCCGAACCCAAGCGCCACGGAGCCCGCGAACCCGAGGAGCGAGACGCTGGCCGCCTGGACGAGTGCCGCCCCGAGAATGCTGCGATTCGGGAAGCCCAGGGACTTGGTGATCGCGAACTCGCGCTGCATGGACATGACCTGGGCATAGCCCGAGAACGCGACCACGAGCGCGGCGACGAACCCGGACACGAGGCTCATGATCCAGATCACCTCGACCCCCATCTGGACGGCCATGCGTCGGTCGTTCTGGACGAACTCCTCGCGTGATACGGCGTTGACGTCGCCCACCTCGCCGAGGATTCGCTCGACGAGGTGCGTCGCACCCGGCTCGGCACGCACCAGCAGATAGCTGTAGGCGGAGGTGACGTCCATCATGCCCTCGAGATCCTGCAGCGAAACGAAGGTGACGGAGTTGGCCATGGAGAAGGTCCCCTCGGTCAGCCCCGCCACCGTGAGCTCCCGGTTCAGGACGGTCACGGTATCGCCGACGTCCAGGCCGGAGAGCTCGGCAAGGACGCGTGGCACGAGCGCCTCGCCTGGGCCGGGCGTGGCCTTGCCGGCCGAGACCTCCCAGGGCCCGGCGCCGCTTCGATCGGGCGCGAGTCCCACCACGTACGAGAACCAGGGGCGGCTCCCCGCCTGGACGACGGCGTTCGCGTAGAGGATCGGCGTCGCGCTCGCGACCCCGTCCACCGCCTCGACCTCGGCCAGCTTCCAGTCCCAGATCATGCTGGTCGCCATGTGCATGTTCGAGACGCCGTCCTGCATGACCCACACATCGGCCGCCGCGTGGAGCGGGTAGGCGACGATCTTCTGGGACTCTCCCTCGAAGACGCCCTCGAAGAAGACGACGAGCGTGAAGGCGACCGCTACGCCGAGAGCCGATCCGAAGAGCCGCATGGGCTCGAGAGCGAGCGAGCGGAGGGTCCAGCGGATCATCGGAGGCTCCGGAAGGCGTCCGCCGGCTCGAGACGGCGCAGGACCTGCACCGGTGCGAGGGACGCAACGAGCGTGAGCGCGAGGCCGCCGAGGAACGCGTGCAGCAGGGGGCCGGGCACCAGGACGTCGACGACGTAGAGCGGCGCCCAGACCTCGATCTCGTGCCCGATCGCGAGGGCGAGTCCCAGCGCGAGCGGGAGCGAGAGAAGGAAGAGGCCCACGCCCTCGGCGGCCATCGAGACGGCGAGTCGAGCGCTCCGGAAGCCGAGGGCCTCGAGCACGCCGAGGCTGCCGCGGCGGGCGCTGGCCCCCACGTAGAGAACGAGTCCGATGACGAGCAGGCAGACCGCGTACGCGACGGCGGTGACGACGCGCATCACCGGTCCGAAGAGGCTGCGGCCCATCTCCACGTCGTTCGCGGCGAGGGCCTCGGGCAGGAAGACGTCGGCCGAGGGAACCGACGCTTCGATCGCGGCGGCCACCGCGCTGCGGTCGGCTCCCTCGTCGAGACGCACGAGCAGGAAGCTCACCAGCGGCAGGCTCGCCACGTCGCCCATCACGCCGGAGCTGAAGTAGAAGTCGAGCAGGTCGTCGTAGGTCGCGAAGGCCATGGAGGTGAACATCGCCGCGGCGCCCCGGGTGATGCCCGCCACGCGGAACTCGAAGTCGGCCACGACGAACGGATCGCCGAGCTCGAGGCCGTAGCGCGAGGCGAGGGACTCGTCGATCACGATGTCGCGGGGGCGCAGGTTGCCCGTACCCCGCACGATCCGGTCCGCACCGCCGAGCGCCTGATGGACGACCAGCATGATCGGGCTGCGGCGACCGTCCTGATCGAAGATGATCGGCACCAACGTGAGGGGATATGCCGCCGTCACGCCCGCCACGCTCTCGACCTGCTTGCGGCTCGTCTGCGGAAGCTTCGATCGGCTGGCCAGGAAATTTCCGACGCCCGCCTGGGTGACGATGAGATCCGCACCGCGGCGCAGGACCACCTGCTCCATCTGCGCGTAGAGGCCGCTTTGGAACCCCTCCAACAAGAGTACGACGCAGAGGGAGCCGCCCACCGCCAGCGAGACGAAGAACGTCCGCGCGGGCGCTCGGGTGAGCCAGGCGCGGACGAGGCGCAGCTGGGTCACGGGCGGCCGGCGCCGGGGCGCCTCACGCGTCATCGATCTCCTCCTCGGCGTCGGCCCCCCGGCCCGCGGGTCGGGTTGGGGCTGAGGGGATCCAAGACGTCATCGCCCGTGCGAGAGCTCGACGGTCTGCTACCGGGTCGCCGCCGCCGCGTCCTCTCCCTTGGCCAGATCCTCATACTGGGCGGCGAGCTCCTCTCATGCACATTCTACGGGCCGAGCCCACCGCCCGTGACATCCGGCGCACTCCGGGTTTCGCGTTGAGGGGCGGTTCGTAGTCCGGCTGCGGCCTGGCTGTGGCGTTCCGCCTCGGCCCGTCCGACGCATGGGGTGAAGCGGAGCGAGGAACGAGTCACGTTTCGAGCGGCTGTCCCGTAGTAGGCTGTGCGGATTCGAAGCCGAGCGCGGGGGATTTTCCGGAATGGCGGGGGGGGCGAGCCACCACGTCGCGAGCTGCCTCTGGGTGCTGGTGTGTGCCCTGATCGCGGGGGGCGCCCGGACCGGTGCCGCGGAGCCACCGTGCGGCGGCGAACCGGCTGCGGGTCAGCCGGCGGCGGAGACGGAAGCGGATCTTCTCTCGCGGACCTCGCTCGAGGCGCTGGAGGAGTATGCGACCCTGCACAACCCGGGGATTCGTGCCGCACGCTTCGAATGGCAGGCCTCCCAGGAAAGGATCACGTCGCAGAGCTGGTACGAGAACCCCACGGTCGCCTACATGCCAGACACGGGGGCCATGGCCGAGACCCGTGCAGGGCCGCAGAAGCAGGGCGTCGAGGTGTCCCAGGCCATCCCCTTCCCGGGGAAGCTCACCCTGCGTGGCCGGGTCGAGGAGGCGCGAGCGGACGCCATCTGCGAGATCCTCGAGGCGACGATCCAGGAGATCTCGCGCCAGGTGAGGGCGCGCTATGCGGACTACTACCTCGCAGGGCGAGCGCTGGCCATCAACGACGAGACCATCGCGCTGACCCGCCAGTTTGCCGACGTCGCGCAGGCGAAGTACCGGGTGGGGACCGCGGCCCAGCAGGACGTGATCCTCGCGGAGGAGCAGCTGAGCCGCCTCGCGGCGGAGCGGGTGGTGTTCGAGGGGGACTCCGAGACGGCGATCGGAGCGCTGAATGCGCTGCTCGACCGCCCGCCGCGGGCTCCGCTCGGACCTCCCGCGGACCTGGACACACAGCCGCTCGCGATCCCGCTCGAGCGTCTCGTCGAGGTGGCGGAGCGGGAGCGGCCGGAGCTGCGCTCCCAGGACCAGGTCGTGCAAGCGAGCCAGCACTCGCGCCGGCTGGCGCGGATGGGCTACCTGCCCGACCTGCGGCTTGCCGGCCAGTGGATCGAGGTGGGGGGCGGCACGAACCCGGGCTTCAAGCACGACGGCGACGACATCTGGACGGTCAAGCTCGGCTTTTCGGTCCCGCTATGGCTGAACCGGATCGGCGCCGAGGTGGACGAGGCGGAGTTCCGCGTTCGACGCGAGAAGTCACGTCGGCGCGATCTCACCAACCAGGTCCTGGACCAGGTGCAGAGGCAGTACGAACGCGTCCGCGTCGCGGCTCGCAATGAGGAGATCTACCGGGCGACGCTCATCCCCCAGACCACCGAGCGCATCGCAGCCGCCCGCGCCGGCTATCAGACCGGCGAGGTCGACTTCCTCACGCTGATCGACAGCCTCCGGTCTCTCGAGCAGGTCCGCCTCATGCGTGATCGCGCGGTGCGCGACTACCAGCAGGCGGTCGCGGACCTCGAGCGCGCCGTCGGCCAACCCCTCTCGGGTCTGACACCCCCGGTCCGGATGCAGGTGCCATGAGCAAGGTCACGATGCTCCTCGCCTCCGCTCTGCTGCTGCCCTCCCTGCTGGCCTGCTCGGAGGACGCGCGTACCCCCGTCTCGGCGACCGCCGACGGCCCGCCGGCCGGCAAGCAGGGCCAGGAGCGCAAGATCCTCTACTGGAAGTCCCCCATGGATCCGACGTTCATCTCCAAGAGCCCCGGGAAGGACTCCATGGGCATGGACCTCGTGCCCGTCTACGAGGGGGAGGAGCCGGAGGGGCCGCCGGGAACGGTGCGGATCGATCCGGCCACGATCCAGAACATCGGCGTCACCACGGCCGTGCTCCAGCGCAAGCGCCTCAGCCGCGACATCCGGACTGTGGGACGCATCGGCTACGACGAGACGAAGGTCCGCCGCATCGCGCCCAAGATCGGCGGGTGGATCGAGGATCAGTACGTGAACTTTCCGGGGCAGGTCGTGCGGAGCGGAGAGCCGCTGCTCGAGATCTACAGCCCCGAGCTCGTCTCGACCCAGGAGGAGTACCTGGTGGCGCTGCGCTACCAGGACCGGCTCCACGACAGCACATTGCACGACGCCATGACCGGAGCCAACGACCTCGTGAGCGCAGCGGAGGCCAGGCTGCGCTACTGGAACATCAGCGACCGGCAGATCGAAGCGCTGCGCGAGCGCGGTGAGATCACGCGCACCATGGTTCTCCACGCGCCGTCCCGGGGAATCGTGGTGGAGCGCATGATCCCGGAAGGCGGGTTTCTCCAACCGGGGCAGACGGTGTACACGATCGCGGATATCTCCACGATCTGGGTCTACGCCGACGTCTACGAATACGAGGCGCCGTGGCTGCGCGTCGGCGAGGAGGCGACGATGACGCTCGCCTACCAGCCGGGCGTCACGCATCGCGGCAAGGTCACATACGTGTATCCCTACCTCGACAAGAAGACGCGCACGATCGAAGTCCGCATGGAGTTCCCGAACACGCCTGAGCTCGACCTCAAGCCCGACATGTGGGCCAACGTGGTGGTCCACAGCGAGGTGGCGCGCGAAGCGGTCGCCGTGCCGATCCAGGCGGTGATCCGAACGGGGCAGCGCGACGTGGCGCTCGTCGCGCTCGAAGGGGGCCGCTTCGAACCCCGTGAGGTGCGTCTGGGCGCGCAGGCCGGCGACGACTTCGAGGTGCTCGAGGGCCTCGCAGCCGGAGACCGCGTCGTCACCTCGGCGCAGTTCCTGATCAACTCGGAGAGCAACCTCCAATCGGCGGTGCGAAAGATGATGGGTTCCGGCGAGCCCGCGCCGACGCCCATGGAGGGCCCCGAAGCGATGGAGGGGAAGGAGATGGTTCCCCGTCCGCCCGCTGAGGAGGCTCCGGCGCCCGCGCACTCCGGACACGGCCCGGAGTAGTCGCTGTGCTCCAGAGAATCATCGACGCCTCGGTCCGCAACCAGCTGCTGGTGGTCCTCTTCACCGTCGCGGCCATCGCCACCGGGATCTACGCGCTCCGGAACATTCCCGTCGACGCGCTCCCCGACGTGAGCGACGTCCAGGTCATCATCTTCACCGAATGGCCCGGCCAGCCGCCCCAGATCGTCGAGGACCAGGTCACCTATCCGATCACGACGACCATGCTGGCCGTGGCGAACGCCAAGGTCGTGCGCGGCTACTCGTTCTTCGGTCTCTCCTTCGTGTACGTCATCTTCGACGACGGCACCGACGTCTATTGGGCGCGCAGCCGGGTGCTCGAGTACCTGAGCTTCGTGCAAAACCAGCTGCCCGAAGGCGTCACCCCCGTGCTGGGACCGGACGCGACGCCCGTCGGCTGGGTCTTCGAGTACGCCCTGGTCGACCGCTCCGGCAAGCACGACCTCTCCGAGCTGCGGAGCATCCAGGACTGGTTCGTTCGCTACCAGCTCCAGACCGTCCCCGGTGTCGCGAACGTCGCCAGCGCTGGCGGCTTCGTGAAGCAGTACCAGGTGACGATCGACCCCAACCGGCTGCTCGCCTACGACCTGCCGCTCGGCAAGGTCGTCCACGCGATCCGGCGCAGCAACAACGACGTGGGTGGGCGCGTCATCGAGTACGCGGAAGCCGAGTACATGGTGGAGGGGGTCGGCTACATCCGGAACGTCCAGGACATCGAGCAGATCCCGGTCGCGGTGGACGACCACGGCACGCCGATCCTGGTGCGCGACGTCGCGGACGTGGGACTCGGGCCGGACATCCGACGAGGCGCCGTTCAACTCGACGCCGACGGCGAGGTGGTGATCGGGATCATCGAGATGCGCTACTGGAACAACGCCCTCGCCGTGATCGACCGCGTGAAGGAGAAGATCGAGTCGCTGAAGCCCGGCCTTCCGGAAGGGGTGGAGATCGTCCCCATCTATGACCGTTCGGCACTGATCGGCCGCGCCCAGGCGATGCTCCGCAGCAAGCTCCTGGAGGAGAGCCTGATCGTCGCGGCCGTCTGCGTGGTATTCCTGCTCCACCTGCGTTCGGCGCTGGTGGCGATCTTCACGCTGCCGGTGGGGATCTTGATCGCCATGGCGATCATGTACTTCCAGGGGCTCGCGGCGAACATCATGTCGCTGGGCGGAATCGCGATCGCGATCGGAGCCATGGTGGATGGCGCCATCGTGATGATCGAGAACGCCCACAAGCACCTGGAGCGGGATCGGGGGAAGAAGCCGCACTGGGAGATCATCGTCGACTCGACCAAGGAGGTGGGGCCCGCTCTCTTCTTCTCGCTCACGATCATCGCGGTCTCGTTCCTCCCGGTGTTTGCGCTCACGGGTCAGTCGGGTCGGATGTTCTCGCCGCTCGCGTTCACCAAGACCTACTCCATGGCCGCGGCCGCCGTCCTCTCGATCACGGTGGTGCCCGTGCTGATGGGCTACCTGATTCGCGGACGCATCCTTCCCGAGGCGCGCAACCCCATCAACCGCTTCCTCGTCTGGGCCTACCGCCCCGTGCTGCACTGGGCTCTACGGCTGCGCTGGATCGTACTGGGCGTGGCCCTCGCCATCCTGGCGGTGACGATGGTGCCCTACACGCGCCTCGGGTCCGAGTTCATCCCCCCACTCAACGAGGGCGATCTCCTCTACATGCCGTCCCTGCTGCCCGGCGTCTCGATCGGCGAGGCACAGGCGGTCGCGCAGCAGACGAACCAGCTGATCATGACGGTTCCCGAGGTGAAGCACGCGCTCGCCAAGGTCGGTCGCGCGCGAACGCCACTCGATCCCGCGCCGCTCTCGATGCTCGAGACGACCGTGGTGCTGAAGCCGGAAGAGGAGTGGCGGCCGGGCATGACGATCGAGAAGCTCACGGAGGAGCTCAACGCTCTGATCCATTTCCCGGGTCTCACGAACGCCTGGACCTTCCCGATCAAGACGCGCATCGACATGCTCTCCACCGGCATCAAGACGCCGGTCGGGATCAAGCTGACGGGCCCCGATCTCGCCGTCCTCGACGATCTGGGGAGGCAGGTGGAGCCCCTGGTGCGGGATCTGGCCGGCACGCGGAGCGTGTACGCCGAGCGGGTGGCGGGCGGCTACTACATGTCGTTCGTGGTCAACCGGATGGAGGCGGCCCGCTACGGGCTCACGGTGCAGGACGTCCTGGACGTGATCCAGTCGGCGATCGGGGGTATGAACGTGACGACGATCATCGAGGGGCTCGAGCGCTATCCGCTCAATGTTCGCTATGCGCGCGAGCTGCGGCAGAGCCCCGAGTCGCTGCGCCGCGTGCTGCTGGCGACCCCGACCGGAGCGCAGGTGCCCCTCGGCCAGGTTGCGGAGATCTTCCCGCGCATGGGGCCTCCGGCCATCAAGACGGAGGGAGCCCAGCCCCAGGCCTGGATCTACGTCGACATCGACCCGGACCAGGACGTCGGGACCTACGTGGAGCGCGCGAAGCAGGCGGTGGCGTCGGCAGTGACGCTTCCGGCCGGCTATACGGTGCAGTGGAGCGGACAGTACCAGTACATCCAGGAGGCGAACGCCCGGCTCAAGGTGGTCGTGCCGATCACGCTCCTCATCATCTTCCTGCTGCTCTACCTGAACTTCCGCAGCGTGGTGGAGGTGTTCATCGTGATGCTCGCGTTGCCCTTCGCGGTCATCGGTGGGATCTGGTTCATGTGGCTGCTCGGCTACAACATGAGCGTGGCCGTGATGGTCGGCTTCATCGCGCTTGCGGGTGTCGCCACCGAGATCGGCGTGGTCATGATCCTCTACCTGGACCACGCCTTCGAGGCCCGGCGGGCGAGCGGGAAGCGTCTGGGCAAGGAGGAGCTCTACGAGGCGGTGATGGCGGGAGCCGGCGAGCGGGTGCGCCCCATCGTGATGACGGCGACCGCCGTGATCGCTGGCCTGCTGCCGATCATGTGGAGCAACGATACGGGCGCCCGCGTGATGAAGCGCATCGCCGCGCCGATGGTGGGGGGGATGGTCTCCGCTACGGTCCTGGCGCTGGTGATCCTGCCCGTCGTCTACGAGATCTGGCGCGCCTGGCAGCTGCGGCGCGAGGAGAAGACCCAAGATGCCCCGTCCTGACGGACGAAGCCGCTCTCTGCGCGTCGAGCGCGTCTCCGCCGCGTCGTTCGACGCCGTACTCTTCGACCTCGACGGAGTGGTGACCGACACCGCAGGGGTCCACGCGCGCTGCTGGAAGCAGGTGTTCGACGAGCTCCTCGAACGGCGGGCGAGGGCGCGTGGCGCTCGCTTCGAGCCCTTCGATCTCGAGGCCGACTACCGCCGCTACGTGGACGGAAAGGCGCGACGGGACGGCGTGCGCGACTTCCTGGACTCCCGCGGCATCGAGCTTCCGGAAGGGTCCGCGGATGCGGCCGAGAGCGAGGAATCGATCGCGGGTGTCGCAAGGCGCAAGGACGCGTTCTTCACGGAGGCATTGCAGAGGAAGGGGGTGCAGGTGTATCCCGGCACCGTTCGTTGGATTCAGTACCTGCGCGACGAGGGGCTTCGGATCGCCATCGTCTCGTCGAGTCATCACTGTCTGGAGGTCCTGCGAGCGGCGGGTCTGGAGGACCTCTTCGACGCGCGCGTGGACGGGCAGACGGCCGATCGCCTGGGCCTGGCCGGCAAGCCGGCTCCGGACGTGTTTCTCGAGGCGGCTCGCCTGCTCGGTGTGAAGCCCGCGCGGGCCGTCGTCGTCGAGGACGCCCTCTCGGGCGTGGCGGCCGGCCGAGCCGGCCGCTTCGGTCTCGTGGTGGGCGTGGCGCGCCACGGGAATGCCGGGGAGCTGGCCGGCGCCGGCGCGGACGTCGCGGTCGCCGATCTGGCGGAGCTCCTCCCGTGAGCGACCGCGAGCCGGCCGGATCGGCCGCCGACACCCGCTCGCTCGTGGCCCAGGTGAACTCGCGCCGCCGGCTCCTCCCTCCGCCGGAGGTCTACCCGATCGAGCCGTGGCGGATCGTGGAGCGCGGCTTCGTGCCCCGCTTCCTGGCGCAGTTCGAGGCGCTCTTCACCACGAGCAACGGCTACCTGGGAATCCGCGCGACGCCGGAGGAGGGCCTTCCGGTGCGCGAGCGCGGGACCTATCTGAACGGCTTCTACGAGACCTGGCCGATCGTCTACGGCGAGGAGGCCCATGGCTTCGCGAAGCGCGGGCAGACCATGCTCTGCGTGCCGGACGGAACGCTCCTCAAGCTCTACGTCGACGACGATCCCTTCGATCTCGGCACGGCGCGGATCGTCTCCTTCGAGCGCTCGCTCGATCTGCGGGCTGGCACCCTCGACCGCGAGGTGGTCTTCGAGACGTTCGACCGCAAGCGGCTCGTCGTGCGTTCGCGCCGCTTCGCGTCGCTGGAGCACCGCCACCTGGTCTGCATTCGCTACGAGGTCGAGGTCGTCGACGGACAGGCGGACGTCACGATCTCCTCCGAGCTGGTCGCGCCGGACGAAGTCCCCGCGTCCAGCGGCGATCCCCGTGTTCCGAGCCAGCTCGACGGGCATCCGCTGGTGGCGACCGAGCACCGGGCCCGCGATCGGCGCGTGCTCCTGAACCTCGAGACGCGCGCCAGCGGCCTTCGAATGGCCTGCGCGATGGACCACGCGCTGAGCGCGGACACCGACGTGTCCGTGGAGGAGGCCGACTGCCTCGAGGACCGGGGCCGTGTGGTGTTTCGCAGCAAGCTCGGGAAGGGCCAGGGGCTCCGGATCTTCAAGGCGCTGGCCTATCACCACTCCGAGACGGCCGATGCGGGCGAGCTGCGCTTCCGCACGAACCGCACGCTCGATCGGGCCCTCGAGGCCGGCTTCGAGCGCATCGAGGCCGAGCAGCGCGCCAGGGTGGACGAGTTCTGGCGGTCGAGCGACGTGCAGGTCGAGGACGCTCCCGAGGTGCAGCAAGCGGTCCGGTTCAACCTGTTCCAGATCCTGCAGGCCACGGCACGGGCCGAGGGCTTCGGCGTTCCCGCGAAGGGTCTCACCGGCCTGGGCTACGAGGGGCACTACTTCTGGGACACGGAGATCTACCTGCTGCCCTTCCTCCTCTACACGCGGCCCCACGTGGCGCGGAGCCTGCTCGAGCACCGCTATGCGCAGCTCGACAGCGCTCGCCGGCGCGCCCGGGAGGTGGGCCAGAAGGGCGCGCTCTTCCCCTGGCGGACGATCAACGGGGAAGAGGCCTCGGCCTACTACGCGGCGAGCACGGCGCAGTACCACATCGACGCGGACATCGTCTTCGCCGCCCAGCGCTACACCCAGCTCACCGGCGACCTCGATTTCCTCGGGCACGGCTTCGCGGAGATGGCGGTGGAGACCGCCCGCCTGTGGGCCGATCTCGGCTTCTACTCGGAGCGAAAGGACGGGCGCTTCTGCATCAACGGCGTGACGGGCCCCGACGAGTACAACACCGTGGTGAACAACAACGCGTACACGAACCTCATGGCCCAGGAGAACCTGCGGATCGCCATCGGTGCGGTGGAGCTGCTGCGAGAGCGGGCGCCGGACGCGTATGCGCGTCTCGTCGAGTCGACCGCGCTCGACCTCTCGGAGCTCGACGAATGGGGGCGTGCCGCCGATCGGATGTACCTGCCCTACGACGACGAGGCGGGGGTGCACCTCCAGGACGACGGATTCCTCGACCGGGAGCCCTGGGACTTCGAGGGCACCCCGGCAGACCAGTACCCGCTCCTCCTCCACTATCACCCGCTCGTCATCTATCGCCATCAGGTGATCAAGCAGGCGGACATGGTGCTCGCCGCCTTCCTGCTGGGGGAGCACTTCAGCCGGGAGGAGAAGCAGCGGATCTTCGACTACTACGATCCCCTGACGACCGGCGATTCCTCCCTCTCGGTCTGCATCCAGAGCATCGTGGCGGCGGAGCTGGGCTACTGCGACAGGGCCTGCCGCTACTTCGCTGACGCCGTCGCCATGGACCTGGGCGACGTCGGCGGCAACGTCCGCGACGGTCTGCACGTGGCATCCCTGGGCGGCACCTGGATGACGCTGGTGCACGGATTCGCGGGATTGCGCGACCATGGGGGAGTGCCCCGCTTCCGGCCGGTACTTCCCCGGGGCTGGCGGCGCCTGCGCTTCCGCCTGCGGGTGCGCGGCTCGCTCTTCGAGGTCGATCTCGGGCAGGAGCGCGCGACCTACGAGCTGCTCGAGGGAGAACCGCTCGAGATCGAGCACGAAGGCGAGCTGCTGCGGCTCGAGCCCGGCGGCGGGCCGCGCGCCATGCCGGTGACGCCGGTCGAGGAGGCCGAGCCCGCTCGGCAGGAGGTTCTTCCCGAGGCGTCGCGCGCGTAGAGGAGCGGTCGAGTCGCGTGGACCCGAAGAGGAGAGCCGAGATGACAGAGAGCTCCGAGCCCGATCGACCCGAGCCGTCCGCGCGTTCGTCCTCTCCTCGGGTCGGGGACCCGGCGTCACCATTGGCGCCGCCAGCACGTATGGTCTGGAGTCGACCTCCGAGGGGGGAAGGACAGATGTGGCGCACCGTGAGGGACGAGACCCTGATGTCTCGCTACGCGGACGGCGATGCGCGGGCGTTCGAAGAGCTCTTTCGGCGCTACGAGCTCCGGGCCTACGCATACTTCCTGAAGCGGACCAGCTCGCCGGAGCGCGCCGAAGATCTCTATCAGCTTCTCTTCCTCCGCATCCATCGCGCGCGCCACGACTACGACGCCAGCCGGCCCTTCACGCCATGGTTCTTCCAGATCGCCTATCGACTGCTGGTCGATGACGCGCGTCGCGCATTCCGCGCCCAGGAAGTTCCCCTCCAGGAGTCGGAATCGCCGGGGGACGTGCAGGGCAGCGAAGAGCGGCTGGCGCTTCGCGAGCAGGTGGCTCGGCTCCTCGAGGGCCTGTCTCCGGAAGAGCGCTACGTGCTCGTCACCGCGAAGGTCGGAGGCGTCGGGTACCCGGACCTCGCCGAGGACCTGGGTCGGTCGGTCGTTGCCGTGAGGAAGATGGCGTCCCGCGCCATGCGGCGGCTACGAGATGGTGCGTGCCCGGCCGAGGGGATTCACGACGGGTAGGTGGGGAGAGATGGCTATGATGGGAGAAACGGTAGAGTCGGGGCGCACGTCCGCGGAGCTGCGAGAAGGCGTCCGTTCGGGGATCCTCGCCTCGATCCAGCACGACGTCGATCTGCGCGGAGGGCGCACGGCGCGCCTTCTCGCGGGTGCGGGCGGGGTCGGGATCGTGGGCGCCGTGGGTGCCACCCTGATGGTCTCCGGCCACCCCTTCGGCCACCATGCACCCTGGCACGTCTCGGTCTTCGCGTCGGTGTGGGCCGGGCTCCTCGTGGTGAGCCTGTCCCTCGTCTTCCTGGGGGTGAGGACGCCATCGCTTCCCCTCGCCCGCGCGGCCTGCGTCGGTGTCCTCGGGTTGGGGCTCGCGGGGATCTGCGGCGCGGTGTGCCCCGATCAGCACTTCCTGCGCTGGTGGTCGGTGACGCTCGCGGGCCTCGAGCTCGAATCGATCGGCGGGCCCCCGCTGAGCGCGCTGTGCTTCGGCATCTTCACGTCACTGTTCTTCGGGGCCGTCGCGGCATTCGTCGGGCTGGGTGGCGGAGCGCGGTCCTCCGTTCGTCCGCTGCTCCCGGCGGCGATGCTGCTGCTGCTCCTCTCTCCCGGCGTCGCCCTGCAGTCCGTGGGGACGTCCTGGGGCGTCTTTCTGGGCTGGCTCGTGGGCACCGGCGGCGGTGCGTATGCGGGCGTGGCAGTTGGCATCCGGCTCCGTTCGCTGCTCGCTCTCGGGGCGAGGGAGATCTGAACGATGGGCTCGACATCGGAGGCTGCTCGTGTGAAGTCCCCTACAGACGCGGCGCGCGATCCGGTATGTGGAATGTCGGTCGACCCGTCCGGTCCGCACCAGCACGCGCATGCCGGAACGACCTACCACTTCTGCTCGGAAGGCTGCCTGTCCCGGTTCCGAACCGATCCCGAGCACTTCCTGGGCGAAGGCTCCCGAGAGTCGAGCGCACCCGAATCTGCGGGGACGTCCGCGGGCGTCTCCCGTTGGACCTGCCCCATGCACCCCGAGATCGTGCGGGACGAGCCCGGCCCGTGCCCGATCTGCGGCATGGCCCTGGAGCCGATGGGCCTCGGCGAGGAGGAGGCGGAGAACCCCGAGCTCGCGGACATGACGCGGCGCTTCTGGTTCAGCCTGCTCCTGACGCTTCCGGTGTTCGGGATCGCGATGTCCGAGATGGTGCCCGGGGTCGACCTGGCGGCCCGCTTCTCGTCGCGGACCCTGGTTTGGGTGCAGCTCGGACTGGGGACGCCGGTCGTCCTCTGGGGCGGTTGGCCGTTCTTCGTCCGGGGCTGGGCATCCCTTCGCTCGCTCCACCTCAACATGTTCACGCTGATCGCCGTCGGGACCGGGACCTCTTGGCTCTACAGCACGTTCGCGGCGCTGCTTCCGGGAGCCTTTCCCGACTCGTTCCGCGGCCCCGACGGCCAGGTGGCCGTCTACTTCGAGGCTGCGGCGGTGATCGTCACCCTGGTGCTGCTGGGACAGGTGCTCGAGCTGCGGGCGCGCAGCCAGACGGGCGCGGCGATCCGCGCGCTGCTCGGGCTCGCGCCCAAGACGGCGCGCCGCGTGAACGACGACGGGTCGGAGGAGGACGTCCCGCTCGACGCCGTGGTCGTGGGCGACCGCCTGCGCGTTCGGCCCGGTGAGAAGGTGCCGGTCGACGGGATCGTTCTCGAGGGCGGGAGCGCCATCGACGAGTCGATGATCACCGGCGAGCCCATTCCGGTCACGAAGCGCGAGGGCGACGACGTGACCGGGGCCACGGTGAACGGCACGGGCTCGCTTCTCATCCGCGCCGAGCGGGTCGGCTCCGAGACCCTCCTCGCCCGGATCGTCCAGATGGTGGCCGACGCCCAGCGGAGTCGTGCGCCCATCCAGCGGCTCGCGGACGTGGTGGCGGGGTACTTCGTGCCGACGGTGATCGGCATCTCGGTCGGGACGTTCATCGTCTGGGCCGTCTACGGCCCCGAGCCCCGGATGGCGTACGCCCTCATCAACGCCGTGGCCGTTCTCATCATCGCGTGCCCCTGTGCGCTGGGCCTGGCGACGCCCATGTCGATCATGGTCGCGACGGGGAAGGCGGCGACGGTGGGTGTGCTGTTCCGGAACGCGGAGGCCATCGAGCTCCTGCGAGACGTGGACACCCTCGTCGTCGACAAGACGGGAACGCTCACGGAGGGCAGGCCGCGGCTCGTCGGGATCGTGCCCGCGGAGGGCTTCGTGGAGGACGAGGTGCTGCGGCTCTCGGCTTCGCTCGAGCGCGCCAGCGAGCATCCCCTGGCCCAGGCCATCGTGGCGGGGGCCGCCGACCGCCAGGTGGCGCTCGCGGACGCCACGGACTTCGACTCGCGAACGGGTCGGGGCGTCGTCGGCCGCATGGGCGGGCGCGAGGTGGGGATCGGCAACCGGAAGCTCATGGAGGAGCTCGGTACCGAGGTCGGCGCACTCGCGGAGGCGGCGGAGGGGATGCGGGCCGAGGCCCAGACCGTGATGTTCCTGGCCGTGGACGGCGTCCTCGCCGGGCTCTTGGGGGTGGCGGACCCGATCAAGGAGTCGACGCCCGACGCGGTGGAAGGTCTCCACCGGGAGGGCATCCGCGTCGTCGTGATGACGGGCGACAACCGGACCACCGCCCTGGCCGTGGCGAAGCGGCTCGGGCTCGACGAAGTGATGGCGGACGTCCTGCCGGAGCAGAAGAGGGAGGCCGTGCGAAGGCTCCAGGCCGAGGGGCGCGTCGTCGCGATGGCCGGAGACGGCGTCAACGACGCGCCGGCCCTCGCGCAGGCCCACGTGGGGATCGCCATGGGCACCGGTACGGACGTGGCCATGGAGAGTGCCGGGGTCACCCTGGTGCGGGGCGACTTGCGGGGCATCCTGCGGGCTCGTCGCCTGAGCCATCTCACGATGTCCAACATCCGCCAGAACCTGTTCTTCGCGTTCGTCTACAACGCGCTCGGCGTCCCCCTGGCCGCAGGCGTGCTGTATCCCGAGCTGGGCATCCTGCTCAATCCGATGATCGCGGCCGCGGCGATGAGCCTGAGCTCGGTCTCGGTGATCGGAAACGCGCTCCGGCTGCGCGGGGTCGAGATCTAGGAGCGCGACCCAAGATGAAATCTCGGGTCGCGGTTCCGCAGCAAGAGGAGCCCAGCGGGCTCCCTCCGCTAGCCAGGCCGGCGCCGGGGTTCGGGGTTCCGGGTCGCCGGAGCGGGGAGGGTGTGACGTGGCCGACGAACCGATCGAGACGCGACCCTGGCGGTGTCTCTTCTGCCGCATGCATACGGGTGTGCGGCTCTTCCGCATTCCCGTCTGCGACATCTGCCGGGATCAGCTGCAGGACTTCGTCTGGGCTTCCGGGATCCAGGGGGGGCTGGTGGTCGTGGGGCTGCTCGGCGGGTTCCAGTTCCTGGTCGAGGAGCTCTTCCTCTTCGCCGTGCTGGTGCTCGTCAAGCACCGCCTTCCCTCGATCTTCGATCGCTTCATCCGAAGCGGCTAGAGACGGCCGGTTTGCCGGGGGCGCCCGCGAAGCCGGTGTCGACCGCTGCGTTCAGACCCGGCTCGGCCTGCCCGGCGCGCCGAAGCCCCGGCGGCCCTCCACGGCGGGGCGGAACGCGCGCTCCATGTGCGCGAAGGCGTCGTCCAGGCTCCAGGGCACGGGCGACGAGATCTCGCGGATCACCTCGGGGTTGCTGTAGAGCGAGATGCGATAGCCCGAGGCGCCGATCACCCGGCCGGTGAGCCAGTCGGACGCGGTGCTCGCCAGGTACACCACCGGCGGAGCGATGTTGTCCGGGGAGCGGCGGGGATCGTCCTGGGTGATGCCCAGGTTGCGCCGGCGCTCGTCGGGAATCGAGGCCGTCATGCGCGTGGCGGCGCCCGGGGCGATGGCGTTGGCGGTCACCCCGTAGGCGCCCAGGGCGTTCGCCAGGGAGTAGGTCAGTCCCACGATGCCGAGCTTGGCGGCGGCGTAGTTGGGCTGGCCGGGCGCGCCGTGCAGGCCCGATCCCGACGTGAAGTTGACGATGCGGTACTGGCCGCGGCGCTCCTTGCGCCAGTACACCGAGGCGTGCTTGCAGGTGTTGAAGGTGCCCTTGAGATGCACCCGGACGACCGCGTCCCACTCCTCCTCGCTCATGTTGAAGATCATTCGGTCGCGCAGGATGCCCGCCACGTTGACCAGCACGTCCAGCTGGCCGAACTCCTCGACGGCCGTCTCGACGATGCCGAGCGCCGCGTGGTGGTCCGCCACGTCGGCGAAGCTCGCCCGTGCGACCCCGCCGGCGGCCACGATCTCCTGCACCACCTGCTCGGCGGGTGCGGCGTCCTCTCCGCTGCCTTCCAGCGAGACGCCCAGGTCGTTCACGAGCACCGCGCAGCCCTCGGCGGCCATGATGCGCGCCAGCGAGGCGCCGATGCCCCGTCCCGCACCCGTGACGACGGCGACGCGTCCGTCCAGTCGGCCCATGGTTCCTCCTCCTTCGTCTTCGTCTTCGTCAGGGCACCTCGTTTCCCAGCACGATGGTTCCCGAGGCCGCGAACATGCCGCCCACGCCGTGGGCGATGGAGATCTTCGCGTCGGGGACCTGCGCGGGGGCGACGCCGCGCAGCTGCCGCACCGACTCCTGCAGGGCGTACATGCCGTACATCCCCGAATGCATGTAGGAGAGACCGCCGCCGTTCGTGTTGAGCGGCAGGCGACCGCCGATCGCGGTGTTGCGCTCCCAGATGAAGTCGGCGGCCTCGCCGCGGCCCACGAAGCCCAGGTCTTCCAGGCCGTAGATGGGCAGGTGCGCGAAGGCGTCGTAGATCATCAGGTGATCGACGTCGTCGTGGCGAATGCCGGCCTCTTCGAAGGCCTTGCGGCCGGAGATGCGGAAGGCCTTCGACGTGGTGAGGTCCTCCATCTGGCTCACCATCGGCGTCTCGACGCTCTCGCCGGTGCCCAGGACGTAGATCGGGGGACGCGGGAAGTCCTTCGCCCGCTCGGCGGACGTCAGGATGAGGGCGCCGCCGCCGTCGGTCACCAGGCAGCACATCAGCAGGCGGAACGGGTAGGCGATCATGCGCGAGCCCAGGACGTCTTCGACGGTGATGGGGTCCTGGAAGCTCGCGCGCGGGTTCTTCGCGGCCCACTCGCGCTGGACCACGGCCACGTAGGCGAGCTTCTCCTCCGTCAGCCCGAAGTCCTTCATGTAGCGGAGCGCCGGAATCGTGAACAGGGTGGTCGGTCCCGCCGGGCCGTACGGCGCCTCGAACTGGCCCTGCAGCGAGGTGGGGGAGAGCGCGCGTCGCGCCGCGCCGACCCGCGACTTCCCGCTCTCGCCGTGGGTGATGAGGACCGTACGGCAGAGGCCCTCGCGAATGGCGGCGGCGGCGTGGCGCACCAGCAGCATGAACGAGCAGCCCCCCACCATGGTGCCGTCGACCCAGGTGGGCTCGATGCCCAGGTAGTAGGCGATCTCGGTGGGGGAGACGCCCGCCGTGCCCACGCCGTCGATGTCCGCGGGCGAGAGCCCCGCGTCCGCCAGCGTGTTCAGGGCGGCGTCCGCGTGCAGCTGCAGGACCGACAGGTCCGGAATGCGGCCGAGCTCGGTCGTCTCGGCCGCGCCGACGATGGCGACGCTTCCCGGCTTCACGCGGCCACCACGCCACCGAGGCTGGCCGCCAGCGGCACCGGGCGGAAGAGGGGCAGCGAGATCTCGTCGTTGACGGGCTCGAAGACCACCTCGAGCGGCATGTCGAGGATGAGCGCCTCGGGGGTCTGCGGGCATCCGACGATGTTCGACATCATGCGGGGGCCCTCCTCGAGGGCGACGACCGCAATGGCGTACGGCGCCTCGAAGCCCGAGCCCGGCATCGCGCGCTGGTTGATGACGTAGCTGTGGAGGGTGCCCCGGCCGCTGGCCCGGAAGACCGCGACGGACCGCGAGCCGCACTTCGCGCAGAACGGACGCGGCGGAAAGTAGACGTGCGCACAAGCCTGGCAGCGCTGGAGCCGTAGCTGGCCCGCGCGCGTGCCGTCCCAGAAGTGCCGGGTCTCCGGGGTGGGCTCCGGGAGGGGGCGGCGTTCCGCCATGGCTCGTCTCTCCTCTGTCCGCTTCGCGTCGGTTCCCGGTTGCCCGTCAGCCGGGATGGGGGTAGAACTCTAGCAGCTGGTTAGGACCCCTAATCATCCACGACCGCATTCGAGGGGGCCGAATGGACCTGAGCTACGGCGCGGAGTACGAGCGCTTCCGCGCCGAGGTGCGCGACTTCCTGTCCGCCAACTGGCCGCTGTCGGGGGACGAGGCCCGGTTGGATCGGCCGGCGCAGAGGGTGCTCTTCCGCGAGCGCGCCATCGAGTGCGGCTACCTGTGCCGGCACATCCCGAAGAAGTACGGCGGCTCGGAGCAGGAGTCCGACGTGCTCGCCGCCCAGGTCCTGCGGGAGGAGTTCGCGGCCGCCCGCGCGCCCGGCGAGGTGCGCGGCATCGGCCCGTCCATGCTGGTGCCCACCCTGCTCGAGCGCGGCGCCGAGTGGCAGAAGGAGAAGTGGGTCCGCGACACCATCACTGGCCGGGTCGTCTGGTGCCAGGGCTACAGCGAGCCCGGCTCGGGCAGCGACCTCGCCTCCCTCAAGACCCGGGGCGAGCGGGTGGGCGACGAGTGGCGAATCGACGGGCAGAAGATCTGGACGAGCGGCGCCGACCGGGCCGACTACATGTTCTGCCTCACGCGCACCGAGCCCGAGGCCCCGAAGCACGCGGGCATCTCCTACCTGCTGATCGACATGCACCAGCCGGGCGTCGAGGTGCGCCCCCTGCGTCAGATGACGGGCGGCTCCACGTTCAACGAGGTGTTCCTGACGGACGTGCGCACGCCGGCCGACTGGATCGTCGGCCGGCGCGGCGAGGGCTGGAGCGTCTCGCGCACCACCCTCAAGCACGAGCGCAACTCCATCGGCAACGCGGCCAACACCACCGCCGCTTTCGAGGCGCTGGTGCGGCTCGCGAAGCGCTCCGTGGTGGACGGTCGTCCGGCCCTCGAGCACCCGACGTTCCGCCAGCGCATCGCCGCCCTGGAGGGCTACGTGCTCGCGCACCAGTACTCGGGGTATCGCCAGCTCAGCCGCGACGCCCGGGGACAGTCGAACGGCATCATCACCCTGATGAACAAGCTCGTCGGCAACGACATCGCCGACCTGCAGGCGAAGATCGCGCTGGACCTGCTGGGAGACGACGGCCTGCTCATGGCCGGCGAGCGGGCCGAGCCGGGCGGTTCCGGGCCCCGCGACAACCGCGCCTGGGTGACGGCCACCATGAGCTCTCTGGGCGGCTCCATCGCCGGCGGCACGCGCAACATCCAGCGGAACGTGATCGGCGAGCGCGGGCTCGGGCTGCCCCGGGACGCCGCGGCGAACCGCGGTCCGGCCAGACCCTGACGACGCCCCGTTCGGGCAAGAGGTGCTCATGCGTTACGGAATGATCCTCACGGCCGCCTCGATCGCCGACCAGATCGCGGCGGCCCGGGCCGCCGAGCGCCACGGCTTCCATTCGGTGTGGACCCTCGAGTTCTTCCACCAGCACGGCTTCGTGCGCCTGGGTGCGGTGGCTGCGGCCACCGAGCGCGTGAAGGTGGGCACCGCCATCGCCTATGCGTTCATGCGCACTCCGATGCTCGCCGCCTCGGCGGCCATGGACCTGGACGAGATCTCGAACGGCCGGGTCATCCTCGGCCTCGGCAGCGGCACCCGATCGATGAACGTCAACTGGTACTCGATGCCCTTCGACGATCCGCCGGCGCCGCGCATGCGCGAGGCCATCGAGCTGATCCGCGCCGCCTTCGCGGCCCAGAAGGGCGGCGGCCTGCGCTACGAGGGCAAGTACTACCAGGTGAAGATCCCCCAGTACGCGCGGCCGGGCGCGCCCCGGGAGCGGATCCCGATCTACCTGGCGGCCGTCAACAAGCACATGATCCGCACCGCGGCCACCACCGCGGACGGTCTCATCGGCCACCCGATCTACACCCGCAAGTACATCGCCGAGAAGGTGCTGCCGCGGCTCGAGGGGACGGCCTGCGAGCTGGCGCCGTACGTCATCACGTCCATCTCGAGCGACCGCGAGCAGGCGCGCCGGGAAGCCCGGGCCCAGATCGCCTTCTACTACACCACGCGCCTCTATCACTCGGTGCTCGACGTCCACGGCTGGCGGGGCATCGGCGAGACCATCGCGGACGCGTTCCGTCGCATGGACTTCAAGGCGATGGAGGCGGCGGTGCCCGACGAGATGGTGGACGCCATCGCCGTGGCGGGTACCCCGGACGAGGTGCGCGACCGCATCCGCCAGTGGGAGGGGCTCTCGGACCACCTGCTTCTCTACTCACCGAGCGTCGGCATGAAGCCCGAGCGGGTGCAGGAGAACCTGCTGGCCATCGCCGAGACCTTCGGGAGCGCATAGCCGGGACGCGTCACGCGCGTTTCGGCAGACCGGGGTCGCGCCTCGCTTCGCGACCCGCACGACGTGGCCATCCCGTGACATCCGTCACGAGCCCGTCGCCGGCACTGCCGATCATCGGGGGTGCGGCTCCGAGCGGACCGCCCGGAGCCCCCGTCGCGGGGACGGGGTCGGAGCGTCATGCAGGGATCTTCCCAGGCAGAGAGCGTTTCGTGTACGGCCCCCGGCCTGTCGCGGCCGGCCGGTCGGCGCGGTGCGCGTGCGCGGCGCGCGCCCCTCGCGCAGGCCGTCTCCGACGGCTTCGAGAGCTGTGCGAGGGTCGCCCGCGATACGCACCTGCCCTCCCGCCGCGGCCTGCTGGCCTTCTTCGGCAACGAGGTGCTGGTGAACGCCGTGGCGGGGACCAGCGCGCTCGTCGCCGGCGCGCTGGCGAGGCGATTCCTCGAGATCAGGGGCCTTCGCAACCTGTGGGGCCTGGCGGCCTCGAAGACGGCGGTGAGCGCGGACGACTACCAGACCGTCCTGGTCGCCACGAGCTACGCGGCCGGACTGCTGATGCTGATCCTCGTGCGGCAGCTCATCCTGCGCGTCGCCGGGGAGTTCCACGCCCTCCGACGCGAGCGCGCACGGGACGGCGCGACGGCGGGAGCGGCCTCGGCGCGGGGACGTCGGGGTCGTCCGGACCCGGGAAGCCGGGAGCGCGACCCGGGAGATCCCCGGCTGCGGTTCCGGCGCCAAGGGAGCCCGACGGGCTCCCTCGGCCAGGCGGGCCGGTAGCTCGAGCCGCTCAGCCGGTCTCTTCGCCGGTCTCCCGGGCGGCGGCCATCAGGCGCTCCAGGATCTCGGGCTCGTGGGTTCGGACGTAGTCCGGGCGCGCCCGCAGCACCGCCTCGGCAAACAGGATGCGGGCTTCCCGCTCGGGCTTGCGGGCGGCGTGGAGCATCACCTTGCAGCCGAGGCCGCGGAGCCGCTCCACGTTCGCGAGCACGTGCATCTGCAGGTGGACCTTCTGGTAGTCGTCGGTCTCCGGGTGCAGGATGCCGAGGTTGGGATCGACGACGACCTCCCGCACGCCAGCCCGTCGCGCCCGTTCGACCCGGGGCGCCAGGAAGTCGCGGACGGCGTCCATGCGGTAGGGGACGCGGGGCCGGGCGCGCATCCGGTAGGCGTCTCCGTAGGGCATGTAGGAGAGGGTGAGCTTCGTTCCGGCGGCGGCCGCCGCATCGAGGAGGGCGTCCGGGACGCTCGCGCCGGTGTAGTTCAGCAGCTCGACGCCCCAGGCGATGGCGCGCAGGGCCGTCTCGGGCGACCAGGTGTCCACCGAGAGCCGATGCCCCGCCTCGTGCAGCAGCTTCACGGCGGGCTCGAGGCGGCGCTGCTCGACGGCGTCTTCGATCATCGGAACGTCGGGGGTGACCGAGCGTCCGCCCACGTCGATCACCTGCACGCCGTGAGCGGTGAGCGCCGCGGCCCGGCCCAGGATGTCGTCGGGCGTCCGCGCGATCGAGTCGCTCATCCGCGATTCCGGGGACACGTTCACCACCCCCAGCAGGCAGGGGTCCCGGGGTCGGGTGCTCACGAAGGCCGCCCCGCCGTGGGTCTTGGGGAAGCCCCGCGAGCGTCTATGCTCTGGCCATGTCCGCCCCTCCCGAGTCCACGCAGGAAGCCTGGTCGATTCACCTCCGGAAGGAGTACTTCAAGTTCTCGTGCGCCCACTTCCTCATCTTTCCGGACGGGACGAAGGAGCGGCTCCACGGGCACAACTACCACGTCGAGGTGGAGATCGAGGGCGATCTCAGCGACCGCGGCCTGGTGATCGACTTCCTCGACGCGAAGCCCGTCGTGCGCGCGCTGTGCGACGAGCTCGACGAGCACTGGCTGGTGCCGGGCCTGCATCCGGAGCTCCAGATCGAGCGACGGGACGACGGGCACACCTCCGTGGTCTACCACCAGGACCGCTACCTCGTCCCGAGCCACGACGTGATCGTGCTGCCCGTGAACAACAGCTCGGTGGAGAACCTCTCCACCTGGTTCGGTCGCGAGCTCGATCGCCGCCTGACGGAGCGCTTCGGCCGCTCCCAGGTGCGCAGGCTGCGGGTCTCGATCTCCGAGACCCCGGGCCAGCACGGCGTCTACGAGCAGCGGAATCCCGCCTGATCTCATTCCCGCCTCAGGCCCGGGGCGCGAGACCGTGCTGCTCCAGGCGCCAGAGCAGGTGATCGAGGCGGTCCTGGCCGAAGAAGGGCTCGCCCTGGAAGACGCACGTGGGCACCCCCCAGTGGCCCGCCGCGGCGTGGGCGGCCTGGTTGGCCTGGATCTTCGCCTCGTGGCCTTCGGGGTCGGCCAGGATGGCGGCGTCGAGCTCCGCCAGGTCGAGTCCGGCCCGCTCCGCGGCCCGCGCCAGGTGCGGGCCCTCGTGCCAGTCGTCCACCTCGCCCGACCAGATGGTGTGGCTCACCTCCCGCAGGAAGGGAAGCCCGCGCCCGCGCTCCGCCGCGGCGATTCCCAGGCGCGTGAGCCGGTGGATGTACGGCTGCTCCTTCGCGATCTCCCGCTTCGCGAAGTCCTGCACGATGGGATCGGGGCGCGGCCAGCGGTAGGGGATGCCGTGCATCTGCGCGATGCGCACCGTGTCCCGCAGCAGATAGGGCGGCCACATGGGGTTCACCCGGTCGAAGAAGTCCGGGGTGCGGACTGCGATCGGGTAGACGGGTCGCACGTCGCACTCGAGGTCGTACGTCTCGCACAGCGCCACGATGCGCGGCGTGGCCAGGTACGAGTAGGGCGAGCGGAACGACCAGTAGAGCTCGAAGCGCAGCGTCACGGTCAGAGAACCAGCTCGGCCATGGTGCGCAGGGTGGCGGGATCGCCGCCGCCGACGAGCAGCGTCGTGACCGGCGTCTCGCGCCATGCCTGCAGGCGTTCGCGGATGCGCTCCACGGGCCCGCACAGGGAGATCTCGTCGGCGAACTGGGACGGCACCATGGCCACCGCCTCGGCCCGCTTCCCCTCGAAGAAGAGCTCCTGGATCTTGACGGCCTCGGCCTCGAAGCCCATGCGGCTCATGAGCTCCATGTGGAAGTTGCGCTTCTTGGCGCCCATGCCGCCGATGTAGAAGCCGAGCATGGCCTTCACGGGGCCG
Organism: uncultured delta proteobacterium; assembly: GCA_963822965.1. Classification (GTDB taxonomy): domain Bacteria; phylum Myxococcota_A; class UBA9160; order UBA9160; family UBA4427; genus JAJDAN01. The sequence continues at coordinate 503,710 of CAWGJT010000006.1, read as the reverse complement.
AGCGCTGCTTCGAGGTCGTCGTTCACGTTGACGAGTACGAGCTGGGCGATCTCGAAGCCGGGCTTCCGGTGCGCCAGGGACTCGGCGTAGACCTCCTGGCGGAAGGGCGAGTAGTAGAGGGGCAGCCAGCCGTCGGCGATCTCGGCGGCCAGGGCGACGTTCTTCGGCCCCTCCGCCCCGAGGAAGATCGGGAGATCGGCCCGCAGGGGGTGGGTGATCGACCGCAGGGGCTTGCCGAGGCCCCACGAGCCCGGCCCGTGGTAGGGAAGGGGATAGTGCGGGCCGTCGTTCTGCACGGGCGCCTCGCGCCGAAGCACCTGGCGCACGATGTCCACGTACTCGCGGGTGCGGGCCAGGGGCTTGGCGAAGGGCTGGCCGTACCAGCCTTCGACCACCTGGGGACCGGAGACGCCGAGGCCCAGGATCATCCGGCCGTTCGACAGGTGGTCCAGGGTGAGCGCCGCCATGGCGGCCGCGGTGGGCGTGCGGGCCGAGAGCTGGGCGACGGAGGTGCCGAGGCGGACCCGGGAGGTGTTGGCGCCGATCCAGGCGAGGGGGGTCAGGGCGTCCGACCCCCAGGCCTCGGCGGTCCAGACCGAGTCGTAGCCGAGGCGCTCCGCCTCCTGGGCGAGCTCCACGTGGTTCGCGGGCTTCTGGGCGCCCCAGTAGCCGAGCTGGAGGCCGAGCTTCAGATCCGAGGACATTTCGAGGTCTCCTTGCGTGCCGTCGTCGCGTCGCCGGGCCCGGCGACGGCCGGGCGCGGGGGCCGGAGCATACCCCAGACCCGCGCCGGGCTGACGCAGCGCGGCACGCCGCGAGATCTCCGCTTCAGCGCGACCGCTTCGCGACCGAAGAGACGCCGGCTGGCAGCGGGCTGGCAGCGGAGCGTCCCACGACGCCTTGACGTGTCGAGGTCGTCCCGTAGAATCCCGCCACCGATTTCGCGACACCTGGCCCCGAATGGTTTTCCGACGGAACGAGATGGAGGCGATCCAGGTCCGATGACTCTCACGAGACGGAACTCGATCCAGACGCTCCTCGAGAACGCGATGGCGTTCTCGGGCGACGCGTGCGCGGGTGAGCGCGCGCATGGCGCTTGCGCCGCGAGCGCTGGATTCGCGTCCGTCGCGACCGCTGGATTCGTTACGGGTCACCCGGTTCCGTCCGTCCAGCAGCCCGTGGACACCGGAGGACGCGCCGCACCCTGAGCCAGGTGGAGTCTCGATCTCCCAACGGCCTTCCGGGTGCATCCCGGAAGGCCGTTTTCGTTTTCCGGGCCTGGCCGACGCCGCAGCACACGAAGCGAGCCATCGAAGCAAGCCGCGAGAGAGCGCCCCGCGCGCGAAGCGAACGGAGAACCGAGCATGCAGGCCGTTACCGCCGTCGAGTGCGATCGCGAGATCATCGACCGCTACACCGACCAGCCCCACCGGCTGCCGGCGCGCCTGCGCGCCGGCATCGAGGAGGACTTCCAGGGCCAGCCCGTCCAGCTCTACGCAATGGCGGACCTCGACGCTTCGCTGCGCTTCGCTGCGACCTGGGTCGCGCTCGGCCCCGAGCGCGTGGCCCTCGCGCGCGAGGACGGCGACGCCCATCCGGTCGTGCGCAGCTTCCCCCGCTCGTCGATCCGCGACGTGCGCCTGGACCCGGGACTCTCGTGCAGCTCGCTCTCGTTCCTGGGCGATCCGGACGAGCCGGCCCTGGCGCGGGTGCGCTTCACCCACCGGCAGCGGCGCGCCATGGAGAACATCCAGTTCGTCGTCGAGCAGCAGCTCGCCGGCCGCGACGTGCCCTCGCAGGAGCCGGACGGAGTCTACGCGGACGCCGTGGCAGGCCCCGTCCGCGACGCCCAGGCCCTGGTGGCGGCGAACGACATGGCCGTCATCTGGCGGCTGCTCTCGTACCTCGCGCCCTACAAGGGGCACGTGGCCTTCGGGATGATCTCCGCCACGTTCCTCACCCTGCTGTCGCTGGTTCCGCCGTACCTGGCGGGCACCATCATCGACGACATCGTGAAGCCGGTGGAGGCCGGCACGATGTCCGTCGCCCAGGGCCTGCGCCTGGCGTGGTGGTCCGTCGGTGCGATCGCGGCAGCCTACGCGCTGCGGCAGGTCTGCGCCTGGGTGCGGCTTCGCTGGATGGCGGTGCTGGGCGAGCACGTGGCCCGCGACCTGCGCACCGAGCTGTACGAGCACCTGCAGGAGCTCTCGCTCTCGTTCTACTCGCGCAAGAAGACGGGCAGCCTGATCACGCGGGTCATCTCGGACACGGACCGGCTGTGGGAGTTCATCGCGCTGGGCGTGGTGGACGTATCGCTCTCGTTCATCATGCTGGTCGGCCTGTGCGGGATGCTCATCCACCTCGACTGGCGGATGGGCCTGGTGATGACCCTGCCCGTGCCGTTCCTGTGCTGGGCGACGTACTGGCAGGGCCGACGCATGAACCGGATCTTCCTGCGCGCCTGGCGCAAGTGGTCTCGGGTGACCGACGTCGTCTCGGACACGATTCCGGGTATGCGCGTGGTGAAGGCCTTCAACCGGGAGGCCCACGAGAAGCACCGTTTCGGCCTGCGGAACTACGACGCGACGGCGGAGTTCAACCGGCTGCATGCCGTGTGGACCACCTTCTGGCCGCTGCTCATGTTCGTGGTGCGGGGCATGGTGGTGCTGGTGTGGGTGCTCGCGATTCCGCGGGTGCTGGGGAACGGCCCGACGGGGCGGACGCTCTCGTCCGGCACCTTCGTGCAGTTCCTGCTCTACATGACCATGTTCATCGCGCCGATCGACGTGATCGGGCAGATCGCCCGCATCATGAATCGGGCGACGAGCTCGGCCCACCGCATCTTCGAGGTGCTCGACACCCAGCCCCAGGTGACCGACCGGCCCGAGGCCGTGAGGCTCGAGCCCGTCGAGGGTCGCGTGCGCTTCGAGGACGTGGTCTTCGGCTACGACGGGGTGCGCCAGGTGATTCGGGGCATCTCCTTCGACGTCGAGCCGGGCGAGGTGATCGGCCTGGTGGGGCCTTCCGGGGGCGGCAAGAGCACGGTCACGAACCTGATCGCGCGCTTCTACGACGTGACCGGCGGGCGCGTGCTCGTCGACGGGGTCGACGTGCGCGATCTCGACACCGGCCACTACCGCGAGCAGCTCGGCATGGTGTTGCAGGACCCGTATCTGTTCCACGGCAGCGTGGTGGAGAACATCCGCTATGGGAAGCCCGGCGCTTCCCTCGCGCAGGTGATCGAGGCGGCGGGGGCGGCGAACGCCCACGACTTCCTGTGCAAGCTGCCCAACGGCTACGACACCATCGTGGGGGAGCGAGGGCACACGCTCTCGGGCGGAGAGCGGCAGCGCATCTCGATCGCGCGCGCCATCCTGCACGACCCGCGCATCCTGATTCTCGACGAGGCGACGAGCAGCGTCGACACGGAGACCGAGTACAAGATCCAGGAGGCCCTCGATCGCCTGGTGGCGAATCGGACGGTCTTCGCGATCGCCCACCGGCTCTCCACCCTGCGCCGGGCGGACCGCATCTTCGTCGTCGAAGAGGGGCGCCTGATCGAGCACGGCACCCACCGGGATCTGCTGGCCCGGCCCGGCGGCACGTACCGCAAGCTGTGTGAGCTGCAGCAGGCGCTGACGCTCCGGCCGAGCGAGTCCGGCCGGGGAAGGAGCGCCGCTGCGGGAACGCTTCAACCGATCGAGGGGGTGATGTCATGAAGCACACGTCGACGAGAGTGGCCTTGCCGGGGCAAGCACCGGCGGACACGGCCGAGGCGGCCGTGTCCGCCCGGCCCGACGGAAGCCCCGCCGGGCTGCGCCTGTGGCGCGGTCTCGACGGACAGCTCTGGGGTGCCTCGGACGCCTCTCCGGAGCCGCGCGCGGTGCGGGTGTGTCGCCTGTTCCCGTGGTCGCAGCCGGCCGAGTACGTCTCGCTGCGCGACAAGGACGACGAGGAGCTGGCCCTCGTGCGCGATCCGGCCGGCCTGGGGCGCGAGTCGCGCGAGGCGCTGGAGGAATCCCTCGCCGAAGCGGGCTTCGTGATGGAGATCGAGTCCATCGTCTCCGTGCACGAGGAGATCGAGATCCGCACCTTCGAGGTGGAGACGGTGCAGGGGCCGCGCACCTTCCAGACCGAGCGGGACGAGTGGCCGCGGGAGCTGGCGGGCGGCGGCCTGCTGATCCGCGACGTGGCGGGTGACCTCTATGCCGTCCGCCACCCGGACGAGCTGGACGATGCGAGTCGAAAGCTCCTGTGGGTGTTTCTCGACTAGAGGCCCGGCCGGAAAGTGCGACCTGCATTCGAGCGCCCCCGCGGCGCCCTGGCTGCGTTCCGCTCCCGTCGCCGTAGCTTCGGCTACGCCTCGGTCGCGCGCCTTGCCAGGACGCCGCGGATGACGCTCTCGGTGCCGCGGTACACTTTCCGGCCGGGCCTCTGGGAGTCTTGGGTCAGGGTCCTGGACCGAGGTGCGTCGCCGGGAGGGGGTGCGAGCCGATCAGGAACGGGTCGGGCGGGTGAACGGGAACGGCGACCAGACCCGCGCGATCGTCGCCAGGGGCATCGCGAGCCAGGGTGCGTTGGCCAGCAGTACGACACCCCGGGCGGGGGTCGCGTGCGGACCGACGAGCTCCTCGAACAGGATGATCGTGACGTTTGCGAGCATGAGCCCGGCCCACACCAGGCAGGGGTTCCGGATCCAGTCCCGTCCCCGGGCGAAGGCCCAGGTCGCGGCCGCATAGAAGGGGCCGAACAGCAGCGCGTCGATCCAGATCGTGGCCCGCCACCACGGGGGCCGCGCGTACTGGAGTGGATCGAAGTGTGTCCCCCACCAGTGGACCAGGTCCACGAGCGGAGGCGGCGGCCACAGCGGGTACTCGAAGCTCCGGGGGTCCGCGATGACGATCTGCTCGAGGTCGACGACGTAGGTGATGAAGGTGAGGTTGACGATCCAGAAGGCGACGAAGAGGACGTCGATCTTCCGTTCTCGCAGCGGCAGGGCCTCGCGCATGGGGGACGGTCCTCCGCGGTGACGGATCGCTCGGGGGCGCAGGGTACCCGTTCTCGCGAGCGCGAGCGTGGCGGGCTGGCGTCTGCCTGTGGGTGCGATGCTACGTTCCCCGCACTCACGGATCACAGCCGAGGTCGGAGGAGCCATGTTCGAGACCCTGCGCGTCGAAGCGGATGGTGCCATCGGGCACCTGACCCTCGCCCGCCCCGAGAAGCTCAATCCGCTCTCGACGAAGGCGCTGTCGGAGCTGGCGTCCGCCGCCCACTGGTTCGACGCGCAGCCCGGAGTGAAGGTGGTGGTCGTGCGAGGGGCCGGTCGGGCCTTCTCGGCGGGCGCCGACCTGGGAAGCTTCACGGGGCCTCAGGAGATGTCGACGCGGGAGGCGGCCGATCTCGGCCGCCAGATGGCCGAAGCCCTCGAGGCCATGCGCGCCCTCAGCATCGCGGCGATTCAGGGCTGGTGCGTGGGGGGCGGCCTGGTGCTGGCCGCTGCCTGCGACCTGCGCGTGGCCGCCGAGGGAACGCGGTTCTCGATCCCCGAGGTCGACCTCGGCATTCCCCTGGCGTGGGGCGGAATCCCCCGGCTCGTGCGCGAGATCGGTCCAGCACTCACCAAGGAGCTCGTCCTCACGTGCCGGCCCTTCGACGCCGCCGAAGCCCGGAGTGCGGGCTTCCTGAATCGCGTGGTGCCGGCGGAGGACCTCGAGGCCACGGTGCAGTCCCTGGCGGAGTCACTCTCCGCCAAGGCCGGTCATGCCCTCTTCTCGACCAAGCGACACGTCAACGCCGTCACCGACCAGATGGTGGGGACGATGCGGAGCTGGTCGGACGCCGACGGACTGGTGACGGCCCTCGGCGACCCGGAGTGTGCCGCAGCGCGTCGCGGGTACCTGCAGGCCCGGCGCGAGGCCAAGTAGGCGCCCGGGCGGGGCGGGGCGAGCCCGCGCCGGGAGGCACGGAGGCGAAACGTGCAGCCCGGTCCCGGTCCCGCGGGCCCCGGTCTCTGCGGTCAGGTCTCCCCGGACCCGTCCCGGCGCTGCCAGCTCGAGACCCGCGGCTCCGGGCTCTGGCTCTTCGGCGGCGCCTCGGCCCGGTGCCCCGTGGCCGGCTCGAGCCGGAGATCCCGCATCCGCAGGGGCTCTCCGCACTCGGCGCACACCACCTCGGCGTGGGTCACCGAGTCGCAGCTGCGATGCCGCAGGACCACCGGCGGCCCCGCGCCTTCGTCCAGCCAACGATCGCCCCAGCGCATCATCGTCGCGATGACGCCGAACAGGTCCGTGCCCTTCTCGGTGAGCACGTACTCGTAGCGCTCGGGGTGCTCGTGGTACTTCCGCTTCTCGAACACTCCCTCGTCGACCAGGCGGCGCAGGCGCACGGCGAGCACGTTGCGTCCGATGTCGAGGCTGTGCTGGAACTGCTCGAAGCGGCGGGTACCCATGAAGGCGTCGCGTAGGATCAACGGATTCCACCAGTCGCCCAGCAGGTCGACGGTTCGCGCAATCGAGCACGGCCAGTCGCGGAACGAGGTCCTTCGCACGGCCGGAGCATAACAGCACATGCTGTCGAGTCATCTCGAATTCGCGCGGGAAATCGAAGCCTGGGTCGCTGCGTCTCCGACCGCAAGACGCCTTGCGGGGTGTTCTCGAGCGTCGTCCCGGGTGGAAGAACTCGTTGCGTCTCAACCGCCGGGCGATTCGGGGCCGGGCGCCGCCTCGAGCAGGAGACGGATGCGAGGTGGATGGGTGCGTCGGCCCGACGCCACTTCCTGCACATCCCGTGCAAGCGCTTCCACGTCCACGCCGAGGAAGACCCGCGAGCTCGATCGGAGTCCCGGCAGCGCTCGGGCCAGCAGACGCTGAGCGCCCGCATGCAGGGAGGGCGACTCCTTGAGGAGGCCGGCCGACAGCTGGATCAGGCTCGCGAGGAAACGTCCCGTTGGCGACGTGCGGTCGACGTCCGCCCACAAGCCCTCGAGCACCTCGTGGGCCTCCCAGAAGTACTCGTGGTTGAAGAGGTCGATCGCGTACCGGTACGCGGTGGATCCCGGCCACGATCGGGCGTTCAGCGGCGCCGCGTCCCGCGGAAGCTCGGGCAGGTGCGGGTCGGTCCGGTGCCTCGGGTGTGGCTCCCGGCCGGGTACGTAACGCCGGCGCGGAAGGGGGACGTCGCAGTAGCGCTGCACCCGGCTATCCCGCGAGGTAGTGGAGCATCGCCCGGCCCGCGATGACCCAGAGCGCGAGGGTCGAGATCGCGTAGAGATAGAAGCGCACCATCACGATGTTGAGCGTGCAGTGCATCGCGCTGTGGAGCGCGCGGAAGGCGACGAAGATCCAGCCGGCGATCACGTAGGTCGCGTCCACCTGCCGTGTGACGAAGAGGTAGAGCGCCAGCGCGTAGAAGAGCACCGGAATCTCGAAGAGGTTCTTCAGGTTGTCCGAGGGATTCGAGACCGAGGGCGGCGAGATCTCGGCCAGCCTGCCGGGTACGGCCAGGTCCTCGGACTGGACCGGGTTGCCGTTGATGAAGCGGATCCGGACGACGAACATGTACACCCAGACGAGGAAGGTCAGGAAGATCGTCGCGAGCAGGGGGCCGAAGATGGCGGACTGGGGCGTCATGGCGGGGTCTCTCCTTCGGGCGCCGGGGGCTCCGTCCCGGGCCGTCCCGGAGATCGGCATCTCGGCGGCGGCCGTCGGTGTCTCCGGGGCCGCGGGAGTGGAGATCGAATCCCCCATGCTACCAGCGTCCGGGAGACCACGGACACCGGCGGTGAGGCAGCCTATGCTCCGCGGTTCGAAATCCTCGTGCGAGGAGCGACCATGATTCCCACGATGCCCTTCGGCCGGACCGGCCATCACAGCACCCGCATCGTCTTCGGTGCGGCGGCCCTCTTCGCGGTGGACCAGGCCGCGGCGGATCGGGTGCTCGAAGACCTGCTGGAAGCGGGGATCAATCACATCGACGTGGCGGCGAGCTACGGGGACGCGGAGCTTCGGGTCGGTCCGTGGATGCGCGAGCACCGCGGGGACTTCTTCCTGGCGACGAAGACCGGGCAGCGCGGCTATGCGGGCGCGCGCGACGAGATCCGGCACTCCCTCGAGCGGCTGCAGGTGAGCCAGCTCGATCTGATCCAGCTCCACAATCTCACGGACGAGGAGGGCTGGCAGCAGGCGTTCTCCGACGACGGGGCGCTGCGGGCGTGCGTCGAGGCTCGCGACGAGGGGCTGGTGCGCTGGATCGGCGTCACCGGGCATGGGACGCGGGTGGCGCGCATGCACCTCCGCAGCCTCCAGCGCTTCGACTTCGCCTCGGTGCTCCTGCCCTACAACTTCTCGATGATGGCCCAACCCGACTATGCAGAGGGCTTCGAGGAGCTGCTCGCGCTGTGTGCGGAGCGCCAGGTGGCCGTGCAGACCATCAAGGCGGTGGCGCGGCGCCGCTGGCAGGAGGGCGAGAAGCGCACCACCACCACCTGGTACCACGCCTTCGAGGATCCCGGGGACATCGAGCGCGCCGTCCACTGGGCGCTCGCCCGGCCGGGCATCTTCGTGAACACCGCCTCGGATCCGACCCTGTTGCGCCGCACCCTGGACGCCGCTCGGAGCTTCCGCGGCGCACCCGGCGACGACGAGATGCGCGCCGCCCACGCGCGGCTGGACGTGCAGCCGCTCTTCGTGCACGGCCACGACGGGCTGCGCTGATCCAGCACCTTCCGCGCCTCGCCGTTCAGTGGTCCCGGGCGAGGTCTCCGGTCACGCCGCCGCTCTTCTGGAGCTGCTCCCGCAGCTCGCGCTGGCGGGTGAATCGGCGCTGCCGCTTCGCATCCGTGTCGCAGAGACGGTCGAGCACCTCTTCGCCCCAGGCGATGTGCCGGCGCGTCTTGCGGACGATGTCCTCCAGGATCTCGATGGTGGGAGCGTCCGCAATCTGATCCGTCTCGCGCATGTGTCGCTCGTACACGTCCACCAGGTGCGGCTTCAGCACGTCGAACACGCCCGTCAGCTTCTCGATGGTGAGGTCCGGGCTCTCGGGGCCCGCCACCTCCTGGATGAAGTCCGCGAAGGCCTGGTTGCCGGCCTCCGAGCTCTCGGCGGCGCGCTTGCCGCAGCGCAGCTCGGGCAGGCGCTTGCCGAGCTCGTCCGCGGCCCGGGCGCCTTCCCAGATGATCTTGCCGAAGCCCGTCTTCACGGGCACCTCGGGCACCGTCGCGAGCCAGCCGCCGAGCATCATCATCATCCACTCCTCGGCGTAGCGGAAGTTGCGCACGCGACGGGCGGTGGTCTCCACGTCGTAGCGGCCGTACAGCTCGCGCAGGTCCTGCGGGATGTCGAAGGCCGAGTAGGGGGCGAAGGTGGTGCGCTCGTCCCGGCCGCTGCCGGGGTACATCCGTTCGCTCATGTCAGGCGGTCTCCCGGGCACCGTCGCCCTGCTGCTCGCGCTGCCGGCTCTGGAAGCGCTCGACGAGGATTTCGACGGCCCGCTGGATGGTCTTGCGCTTGGGACCTTCGCCGGAGAGGGTGGCGAGGTCCTGCAGCTCCTCGTCGGTGAAGCCCGCGTACTTGCGATCCTCCCAGGCGATGGGGATGGCGGCACCCGCCTCGGCGGAGCGCGCGCCGCCGAAGTTGAAGCGCCGGTCGGCGTCCCGGCGGAACTCCCGCGCGGCCTTCAGGCGCTCGGGGTCGTCCTTGCAGAACTCGGCCACCCACTCGCTGCCGAAGCGCACGTGGGTGAGCTCGTCGGCGAGGACGTAGTCCATGGACTGCTCCATCAGCTCGTCGCCGGACTGCTTGGCGAACTCGATGTTGTCCCGGAACACGTCGCAGGCGAGGCCCTCGAGGGCCCGGTTTACGCCGGCTACGCGCAGAGCGGGGTCGTCCGCGCAGGCCGCCTCGAAGAGGAAGGTGCTCTCGGCGTACATGCCCACCTCGCCGCCCACGTGGTCGAGCAGCTTCTCGAAGATCTGCACGTGGCGCGCCTCGTCCCAGCACTGGCGCGCCATGTTCATCTTGAACTCCCAGGGCGCGTCGGGGAAGTCCCAGAGCGAGCGGCCGGCTCCCTCCAGGGCCTGGAGCTCGCCCACGAAGATGCCGTGCATGCGCATCTTGAGCCGGTCCTCGGTGCCGGGCTCGTTCGGCCGGATGGGCTCGTTCAAGGTCATCAAGGTGAAGGCCGGACCGAACTGGTCGTAGAGGGGCTCGGCGGCGGTGCCGCGAACGCCCGTCTCGATGATCGGGGCGATCTTCTCGAACAGCTCGACGACGGCGTCGACGTCGTCGGGAACCTTGGCCAGCAGGTCGGCGGCGAGGTTCTCCTGGCGGATGAACCGGCGGTCGCGCGCCAGCTCCTGGTGCTGGATGAATCGCTTCATGAAGAACCTCCCCGGCCGGATCGCGGCCACGGAGAGACTATGGAAGGGGAGGCGGCGCCAGGCAACCCGGGTGCCGGCGGCGACCCCGCTGCAGCCGCCTCGCTGCACGCGGGTCTCCATGCTGCACCCGCTGGCCGATTTGGGGCACCGGGGCCCGCCCAGGGCCTCGTCCGGGGCCGCGGAAGATGGCATGCCGGTTGCTACGTCCCTGGGGTGAGGGACAGAGAGGCTGACGTCTGGGAGGGGAGCATGGGTCTGCGCAGCACCATCGACCGCGCCGTCTTCGCCGCACGGGGGGCCTGCCTGCTGGCCTTCGAACGCGTCGAGACCGGGGTCGTCTTCAATCCCGTCCGCAGGGAGTATCGTGCCGATCCGTATCCCCTCTATCGCTCGCTGCAGGCCATCGACTCCTTTCACCGCAGCCGCCCCGCCGACGGCTGGGTGCTGTCGCGCTACGACGACATCCTGACCGTGCTCGGCGACAAGGCCTTCTCGGCCGACGAGCGGAACTGGTCGCGCTGGTCGCAGGTGCGCAGGCGCGCGGGCCGGGAGGGGCTGCCCGACCCGTACGAGACCGGCGAAGCGTCCATGCTGCGGATGGATCCGCCCGACCACACGAGGCTGCGTTCCCTGGTCAGCAAGGCCTTCACGCCCCGGGCCGTGGAGGTCATGCGCGGTCGCATCGAGGAGGTGGTGGCGCAGGTGCTCGACGGTCTGCCCGTCCCGGCTCGCGGCGGCGGCCGCTTCGAGCTGATCGCCGACTTCGCGGCGCCGCTTCCCATCACGGTGATCGCCGAGATGCTGGGCGTGCCGGCCGCGGACCAGGATCGCTTCCGCCGCTGGTCCGACGAGGCGGTGAAGACCCTGGGCGAGAACACCTGGGAGGAGGCCCGGCGGGCGCGCCGCGCCATGGAGGAGCTGGGGGAGTACATCGCCGCGGTGGCCGACGAGCGCCGGGCGGCGCCGCGAGACGATCTCCTGAGCGCGCTCGTGGCGGCCGAGGAGGCGGGAGACCGTCTCTCGCGCGACGAGCTCTTCACCACCTGCGTGCTGCTGCTGGTGGCCGGCAACGAGACGACCACCAAGCTCATCGCCAACAGTGTCGTGGCCCTGCTCCGCAATCCCGGGCAGCTCGCGCTGCTGCGCGCGGAGCCCAAGCGCATCCCGGGCGCCATCGACGAGCTGCTGCGCTACGACTCGCCGGTGCAGCTCACCTCGCGCTTCGTGACGCGCGAGTCCACGATGCACGCGAATCGGCTGCAGGTGGGGCAGCAGCTGGTGCTGCTGCTGGGCGCCGGCAACCGCGATCCCGAGCAGTTCGAGGACCCCGACCGGCTGGACGTCACCCGGGAGAACGTGAAGCACCTCTCCTTCGGTCACGGACTGCACCACTGCCTGGGGTCGAAGCTCGCGCGGCTCGAGGGGGCTCTTGCCCTCGAGGCGCTCGTCACGCGCTTCCCCGACCTGCGCTTCGACGGGGACGAGGGGGGCCTCGTCTGGGGCACCAACACCGTGCTGCGCGGGCCCACGACCCTGCCGCTGCTGTGCTAGCGAGGTGTCAGTTCCAAGACACCTCGCGCCGCCCTGACGCCGATGCATCGCCGCCTGGCTGCGTTGCGCTGCGTCGCCGTAGCCGCGCTACGGTCTCCTCACGCGCCCTGCCAGTGGCGCGCCTCGACGCCAGGGCTTTCCACGGGAGTCTTGGGTCAGGCTGCTAGCCCCGATCCGTCATAGTTTCCTGCCCGATCGAGGGTAGTCGGCGCGCGGTCAGGCGGCGATCCGCTGCTCGATGTGCCGGATCTTGTTGCGGATCGGGCCCGTAGCGACGATCCGAAGTTCCTGGCGGCCACCGGGGTGACAGATTCGGCCGGGGATCGCCAGGAGCGTGAAGCGCAGCGTGCGCAGCGACCGGAACACGAACCGGGCGGTGCGCTTGCGGCCGTTCTTTCGAGATGCGGCGAGACCGGTCTTCACCTGGAAGTCCCTTGCGAGGTTGTGCGTCAGCGCCGAGAGCAGTTGCCAGGTGCTGTTCGCATCCCAGTCGTTGGTCGGCACCGTCGCGAACGCCACGTTCTGCTTCAGCTCGCCCAGCGTCTTCTCGTGGCCACCACGACCGGCCATGAAGTGCCAGACGGCTCGTTCCGACTCGGCCTTGTTCGTCACCACCATCGAGTACTCGAAGTAGCCGTCGTCGGGCTGGAACAGGCTGAGCTGGAACGCCTTCGCGGGCTTCCCCGAGATCTGCTTCCGGTACACGATCACCCGCACCGTGCGCTTCCACTTCTCGATCCGGAGGTCCGTCGAGAACGCGCTTCGCCGCTTGTCGATGCGCGTCCAGGTCTTGCGCCTGCGCACCCGATCGAGGATCCCGAGCCACTCCCACATCGGCATCTTCATCGCGTACTCGACGCCAGACGTCTCCAGAACGTCGAGAACCGCCTTCTGGCAGAAGGCCCCGTCGAGCCGCACTTCGATCGGAGCGCCGGGAGCACGGCTTCTCGCGTCCTCGATCAGCTCACCCAGCATCTCGACCGATCCCACCGAGTCGTTCACTCGACCCGATCGGTTCACCACGTCGAGCAGCTGACCCGTCTGCGCCAGCTGGGCTGTAAGCGGGTAGTACGAAGGATCTTTCGGGTGGTGGGGGTTGAACCCCCGCTCGGCCCCATCGACTGACTCGCCGGTGCGGATGACGGTTCCGTCCACGTCGATCGTGACCCGATGAAGCGCTCCTCGCGCCCAGGTCGAGAACGCCACGTCCCGAAGCAGGACCCTCAGCCGGTCTCGATAGCCCTCGCTGATGTCCTTGAGCCAGCGGGAGAAGGTCCGCTCCGAGGGCAGCCGCGACAGCGACGCGAAGCGGTGGAAGACCGGATCGAGCCGAAGCTGTTCCAGGTGGGCGAGCCGCTCACCGCCGAGCAACAGCAGGCCGACCGCCACCAGCGTCATCCTGAACGAGCCGTAGTCGCTGTCGAAGCACCGATCCGCGAACACCTCGCGGATCCGATCCAGCCAGCCCTCCGCGCGAAGGAAGCCGCCGAAGAGCTCGAGCCCAGCGTGGGCAGAGAGCGCTTCCTCGCTGAACTCGATCGTCATCGGACCCTTGACGCGGGTCCTCAAAACCTCTTTCCTTGATCTCACTGAAGTGGCCTTGTCTGTGTGGGTTGTCGAAGCGTGGAAACTCCTTCAAACCACACATCCAGGGCCATTTCAACGTCTGGGAAGCGATTCTCTATGACGGATCGGGGCTAGGTGCCCGGGCGGCGGCGGCTCCCGGGCCGGGGGCTGGCGCCGGTGGTGCGGCGCATCTCGAGCTCGTCGAGGGTGCGCGGCCAGTCCTTCTTGAGGAGCTGCGACAGGGCGCGGTCCGCCAGCAGCTTGCCCCCCGTCTGACAGGTCGCGCAGTAGTTCGTCTCGTGGTCCTGGCGGACGATGCGCTGTACCGGAGAGCCGCACACCGGGCAGGGCTGTCGGTGGCGCCCGTGCACCGCCATCTCCGGGTGGAAGGCCGTCACCTTGTCGGGGAACCCGTCGCCCACGGCCGCGCGCAGGCGGAGGGTCCACTCGTCGAGCACCTCGTGGGTGGCCTGGAAGAGGCGCTCGAGCTCGGCGTCGTCGAGGCGGCTGGTGAGCTTCACGGGCGAGAGCCTTGCGCGGTGCAGGATCTCGTCCGAATAGGCGTTGCCGATGCCCGAGAGCAGGTGCGGATCGGTGAGGGCGCGCTTCAGGGTGTGGTTCTCCCGGGTGAGGGCTTCCCGGAAGCTCGCGAGGGTGGCGTCGGCGATCTCGAGCCCGCCCGGGTCGTGCTCGGCCAGGGCGGCTTGGCCGCGCAGGAAGTGGAGCATCGCGCGCTTCCGGGTGCTGGCCTCGGTGAGCAGCAGGCATCCCGTCGGAAAGTCGAAGACGGCGTGGCAACGCTTCCCGGGCGGCTTCGCGCCGGGCGGACGCCAGCGCAGGCGGCCGGCGATCATCAGGTGCAAGAGGAGGAAGAGCTCTTCGCCGGGAGCGTCGCCTGCCAGACCGATGGCGATGCGCTTGCCCACCCGCCGCAGGGACGTGACCCGCCGGCCCTCGGCGAGGGCGATGGGGGGCACGGCGGTCCGCAGCAGCGACACGCTCTGCAGGCGGACGCGCTCGAGGGGCTGGCCCAGGATGCGCGGCTCGAGGCAGTCGAGATAGACGCGGATGTCCGGTAGCTCCGGCACGAGGTCGAGCGTGGCACGGGCGGAGTCGGCGCGCATCGCCTGGCGGGTCCGGACCTCGTCGCGTGCCCCGCTCGCCTTCAGGGATCTCCCGGTTTCCGCCCGGGCGCCAGGATCGCCACCCCGAAGCGCGTGTCGGGCTCGAGGGGCGGCTCGCCCAGCTGACGGCGGGTGTGATACGCGCCTCGGACCCACGCGAGGAGATCGCGCCCGTAGTCGCGTCCCAGGAAGCGGGCGCCGTGCTCGCTCGTGTCCTGGTGGACGAGCACCACGGCGGCGGGCGGGCTGGCCTGCAGGGCATGCAGCATCTCGGCCTCGCCGTAGACGTGCAGCTCGAAGGGGTTGAAGCTGAAGTGCGGCGTCGGCGTGGGCCGGCGGGCGAGGAAGTTGAGCATCACGCCCTCGGGCAGCACGAGCAGGCTCTCGTCCGGCCGCGTGTGCGACTCGACGTCGGCGAGCACCACGCCCAGCACGCGCGCCAGGCCCGGCTGCAGGCGGAAGCGGTCGTGGGGGCCGCCGAGCCATCCGGTCTTGACCGCGAAGTAGGGTGCCATCGCGAGCCCGTGGCCGACGACTGCCACCGCCAGCACCCCCAGGGCCGCGCCCCGGAACACCGCGCCGCAGCCTCCGCGCCGGTCGATCGCGGCGGGAATCCACGACACCAGCGCCGCCACGAAGAGCAGCGTGGCGGGCAGCGCCAGCGCGAAGCCGTAGTGGTAGATGCGCGCCAGGAAGAAGATCTTCGCGAGCAGCACGGTCGCGAACGTGACGAGCATCGCCTGTAGCAGCACGCGGTCCTGCTCCCGGGGGTCCGATCCGGGGCCGGCAGATCGCCTGCGGAACAGCCGGAAGAGGCAGACCGCCATGGCCCCCAGGCCGAAGAAGGGAAGCGGGCGCGCCGCCTGCAGCCAGCCGATCCGGCCCACGAAGAGACCGGTTCCCCCGGCCATCACGGCGGCTGCGACGACGGCGAGGCCCGTGCGGCCGAGCCGTCCGAGACGCCCTTCCCTGGGCGCGAACGCCGCCACTGCCGGCAGGAGGAAGAGCGCACCGATGCGCAGCGCCCACGTGGCGGCGCGGGCGAGGTTGCCCGCCAGGTCGTCGCTGCCGAGGCCGCGCCGGTAGAAGGGCAGGGCGGCCAGGTCGTCGCCCAGCAGGCGAAGCCAGGAGATCGCCACCGCCCGCGCCGCTTCACCGGCGGAGAGCGGCACGGCCAGGGCCGCCACGGCGATGGCGATGGGCACCGCGAAGCCCGCCGCGAACAGGCCCGTGCGCCGCGCCGCGCGCGACGGGTCCTGCCAGGCCCGCCCCGCGAGACCCACGGCGTTGGCGGCGGCCGCCGCCGCGAAGACCTCGATCTTGGTGAGCGCGACGAGCCCCAGCAGGAAGCCCGCCAGGCCCCACCGGCCCCGCGCCGCGCAGAGGAAGCCGATCGAGGCCAGCAGCAGACCGTGGGGCAGCTCGTGCGAGTAGGGAGCCAGGTAGTTGTAGTTGCCGATGCCCACGTACTGGGCGAAGGCGAAGAGCAGCACGAAGACGGCGCCCCCCGCGAAGGCGGCGGTGCGGTCTGCGACACGCCGCAGGAGCGCGACCCAGACCCCCACCAGCGCGGCGAGGATCGCGGCGTTGACGGCGAAGAGCGTGTCGAGCCCCGCCCCGAAGATCCGGAACGCCAGCGCGTTCCAGTACGGCGAGAGCGGGCCGCTCACGTAGACGACGTCCCGATGCAGCACGTCGCCTTCCGACAGCCGCCAGGCCACGTAGGCCTCCCGGCCGAAGTCGATCAACGGATCGGGCCAGGCACGCCACGTCCAGGCGGCCATGCCCGCCGCCAGCACGGCCAGCACCGCGAGGATGAGCGCGTCCTGCACCCGCGGCTCCGCGAGCGCCGATCGCGGGGCGGAATCGCTCAGTCTTCGTCTCCGCTCGCCACGGCGGCCACCAGCGCCAGCTCGCCCGAGCGCACCGAGGCGGTGTCGAAGTTGCGGGCCGAGGCCGCCATGCGGGTGAGCGCGGCGGCCAGGGTCATGGGGGGCTTCGTGTCGCCCTTCTTGGCGCGGTGGAAGCGAACGGGGTTGATGCGCGCCACCACGTAGGCCTTGAGATAGGGCGACTTGAAGCCGCGCTCCTGCAGCTCCGAGACGATGCGCTTCACGTCCCGGTCGATGGCCACGAGCCGGGACGCCAGGCCCTCGCGCTCTCGCAGGCTGGCCACCAGGCTCTTCGTGCTCCAGCGGTCGACCTTCTTCAGGAACGAGCCGTAGGCGCCGCCGGCGAAGCGGCCGTCGTCCTCGTAGATGATGCCGAGGGTGAGCAGCTCCGGCGATTCGAGCTCCGCGGTGTAGTCGGATTCGCGCGCCTTCTTGTGGCGGCGGGCCAGCTCCCGCGCCATGCGGATGACCTCGAGGCTGCGGTCCTTCAGGTTGTGGGCCTTCTCGGTGTTGAGGGCGAGGATCCGGAAGGCCAGCTGCTCGTCGGGCGAGACGAGCGCGGTGATCTGCTGCAGCCCGAGCACCTTCGCGGCGGCCAGGCGGTGGCGGCCGTTCGGCGTCCAGAAGCCGCCCTGCTCGCCGCGCACCACGATGATGGGGTCGAGGAACGAGCCGCTCTCGTCGATCTTGGCGGCCAGGCGCTTCACGTGGGTGGGCGAGAGGTTGCGCTGGAACGGCGTGGGCTCCACGGCCTTCAGGGGGAGCGAGGCCAGCAGGATGGCGTGACCCGAGAGGGGCTCGTGATAGGCGCCGAGCGCTGCACCGCCCGCGGCCTCGATCTCGGCGCGGAGGGCCCTGAGCTCCGGCGCGTCGAGAGCGAGGGCGACCTGCTCGCCGGTCAGTCCGCGCTTCTCCCGGCCCGGCGTGAGCCGCTTGCGTCCGGCCCCCGACTTCTTGCGGACGGCCCGGCGCCGGGCCTGGGCGGCCGACGCCGGCTTGCGGCTCTTCCCCTTCTTCTTCGCGCCCGCGCTGCGGGCGGTCTTCTTCTGAGAGCGGGCGGCCATCTCGCGAGCGTAGCAAGGCGCTGGCAGCACCCGGCCCGGAAGCTACGGGCCGGGCGGACGGGCGCTCGACGGCGCCGGGTCCGATGCGCGCGCCGCGCTGCCCGCCCGGTCGCCCTCGCCGGACCCTTCGGGACCGGCGCCTTCCGGGGTGCGCTCCGCCGGCCCCGGGTCTCCGAGGTAGCCCAGGGCGCGCAGGCGGGCGGAGTCCTCCGCGGTCACGGGACCGGGAACGACCGGGCCGTGTCGCGCGTCGAAGGCGGCGGCCCGCTGGGCCTGGCGCGCGAGCATCCCGTCGAGGGCGCGAGCCGCGGCGGGGTCGGGTCGTGCCAGCGGGCGCAGCTCCCGGGGATCGACGACGAGGTCGTAGCTGCGTTCGCGGCCTCCCTCCGGTCGGATCGAGACCCGCTGCTCGGGCGTGGTCACCGCGTACTGGCGGGGCGCGTCGGGTGCCCACACGAAGCGGAGCAGCGCGGACAGCACGGGGCCGCGCGCGAGCTCGCCGCCGGCCAGCCCGGGCACCAGGCTGACCCCGTCCGACTCTTCGAGGGGCGGCAGGCCGAAGCCCTCGAGCAGGCTGGGCGCGAGATCGGAGAGGCTCACGGGCGTCGTCACCTTCGCGGACCCCAGAGCCCCGTCCCCGGACTTCCAGAAGATCAGTGGAATGTGGATCTGGGACTGGTAGAGCCCGAAGCCGTGGCTCGGGAGTCCGTGATCGCCCCAGGATTCGCCGTGGTCCGAGGTCAGCACCAGCACGAGGGGACGATCGCGCTTCGCGAGGGCTGCCAGCAGCGCGCCCAGCTGGCGATCCGCGTCCCGGATCGCCGCGTCGTAGGCGCTGAAGCCTTCGGGTCTTCCCGTCTGGTAGCGCGGCAGCTTCCACTCGTGGACCTCGAGGGTGTGTACGTATGCGAAGAAGGGGCGGTCCGGCTGCTCGTCGATCCACGCCAGCAGCGCGGCGTGCAGCTGGTCCGCGGAGGGATTCGTGTCCAGCTGCGCACGGCCCTGCCAGAAGCGGGGCGGGAAGGCGGCGTCGAAGCCGCGCTCGAGACCCGAGAGGGTGCTGCCGAGCGGGCTCGCGGAGAACGAGCCCGTCCGCCAGCCGGCGTCCCGGAAGCGCTCCTGCAGGAGGGGCACGCTCGCCGGCATGCGGTCCGTGTAGCTCGTCGCGCCGACGCGATGCGTGAGGGGCAGGATGCCGCTCATGAGCGTGGCGATTGCCGGCTTCGTCCACGGCGAGCTGCTCTGGGCGCGGCCGAAGAAGACGCCCTCCCGGGCCAGCCGGTCGATGGTCGGAGAGACCCCGGGCAGCGGGCTGCCGCCGGCGCCCAGATGGTCCGCGCGCAGGGTGTCGATGAGATAGACGAGGACGTCGGGGACGTCGGCGTCGCTGGCGGCCCTCGTGTCCATCACCGTCGGCTCGCCGAAGAAGCCGACGCCGGATCCGTCGACCGCGAGCCGCAGGCGCACCGCCTGGCCGGACCAGCGCGAGAGGGAGGCACGGCGCGGCGTCCAGTCCGCCGCGAGGCTTCCCGCGGCCGGGCCCTCCGCCGCCAGCAGGGTCGTGGCCGACCCGTCGATCACTTCGACGCGTCTCGCTCCGGTGTCGGGGGTGGCGGCGTCGAGCCAGCGGAGCTCGGGCGCGCCGGCAGGCAGCTGCAGTGCGAGCTCCACGCTCGCACCGCCGCGCACCGCCCAGGCGGCGCGCAGGCCGCCCCGGTGGTCGGCGACCACCGGGGCGGCGAGAGCGTCTGCCGGCAGCGGCGACCGGGTCTCGACGGCGAGCGCGTGCAGGACGACCCGCTCGGGGTCGGCTCCGGGCAGCCCGATCTCGAGCTTCGCCAGGCGTCCCCCGCGTCCGGCGTCCCCGAAGTTTCCGTGCAGGGCCTCGTTCAGATCGACGGTCAGATCGACGGGCGCGTCCGGGTCGGCGTCCCGTTCGAGGGAGAGCTCGAGGCTCCGGAGTGCACGCTGCTCGCGCGCGAGCTGGCTCCCCTCGCTGAGGGGCGTGAGCACGACGCGCGTGGCGCCGCCGGGCGAGAGACGCAGGTGCAGGCTGCCGGCGCCTCGAAGCCCGTACGGGGCCAGGTGGGGGCTCTCGATGTGGAGCGCCCCGTCCCGCGTCTCGCGCTTCCACGTCCGCAGGGCCTCGCCATCGAAGCGAGCGAGGGCCGGGTCCGGGGCGGGCGGCGTCTGCCGGCTCCCGCCGCTCGTCTCCTCGGCGGCGGGGCTCACCTCGCCGGACCGGTCGACGAGACGGACGGCGGGAGCCGACGGGGGGCGTCCCAGCACGCCGCCGCTCGGGGCTCCGTCGCAGCCGACGCCGGCGAGCAGCACGAGGACCATCGGGAGCCCGCCGAGTACGGGGAGGATTCGCGGGGAAGCTTCCAAGAGGAGGGGCAGGTTATCAGGTCTCCCACCGCGAAGCGGCCTAAGCTACGGCCGCGATGAGGAGCGGTACCCGGTGGGGCACGGTGATCCTCGGTGCCGCGCTCGTGTGGGGCGCCGGCTTCGTGGTCGTCTGGCGGGCGGTGGCCTGGAACGCGGGCTTCCTGCACGACGACGCGTTCATCAGCCTGCGATACGCCCAGAACTGGCTCGCGGGAAACGGGGTCGCCTGGAACCCGGGGGATCGCGTCGAGGGCTACACGAACTTCCTGCAGCTCCTGCTGACCACCGGGCTCGGCGCCGTCGGCGTGGATCTTGTGCGGGCCGTGCGAATCGTCTCCTTCGCGGCGTGGTGCGGACTCCTCGCCTTCGGCCTGTTGCGCGCGCGGGCTTCGAGACGCTGGGCGACGCCGGACCTGGCGTCGCTGCCGGTGGTGGCCTCGGTCGCTTCGATTCCGCTGGTTGCCTGGGTCTTCGGCGGGCTCGAGGCACCCCTCGTGGCGCTGCTCGTCACCGTCGGGGCGCTCGGCGTCTGCGACGCCTTGTCCGACGCATCGCTGCCGGCGCGCCGCCCCCTGGCCCTGGCCGGGGGCTGCCTCGGGCTGGCGTGTCTCACGCGTCTCGACGCGGGAATCTTCGTCGCCGCCGCGGTCGCGTTCCTGCTCACGCAGCCGGGCCGTCTGCGCGCGCGGGTCTCGTCGGCGGCCGTCTTCGCGGCGCCGGTTGCCGTGCTGCTCGCGCCCTGGCTCGTCTGGAAGGGGGTCTACTACGGCGATCTGCTGCCCAATACCTGGTACGTGAAGGCCAGCGACCCGAGTGGCTGGCGGCTGGCCGCCGGCGTGCGCTACCTGGGCGGTTTCCTGGCGACGCCGCCGTTCGCGCTGGCGTGGGCGATGGCCGGTGCGCTGCGGGCCGGCCTCGCACGGCGACTCACCCGGGGCCAGGCGTTCGCGCTCACCGCCCTCGCGCTGCACGCGGCGTGGATCGTCTACGTGGGCGGCGACCAGATGCCCCTGCACCGCCTGCTGGTACCGGTGCTGCCCCTGTCCTGCTGGCTCGCCTTCGCGCTGTGGCGCCCCGACCTCGAGCGGCTCGGGGCCCGCAGCCGGTTGGCGGTCGCCGGGGGCGTCTCGCTCGCCCTGGCCCTGCAGCTCGTCTGGCCCCACGTCTCGGGTGCACACCGCAACGCCACCTCGTTCGTCGGCACCGCCGTCGGTCGCTACATCGCTCGAGCCTGGCGTCCGGGCTCCCTGGTGGCCCTCAACACGGCGGGCTCCACGCCCTACCACGCGCCGGACCTGCGCTACCTGGACATGCTCGGCCTGAACGACGCGCACATCGCGCGTCGACCCATGGGCCCGCTGCGCCTTCCCGGACAGCGACTGCCGGGGCACGCCCGGGGCGACGGCGCCTACGTGCTCGCGCAGCGTCCGGACTACCTGATCCTCGGGCCCGCGGCGGGCGTCCCGGCCTCGAATCCCTGGTTCCTGTCGGACCTCGAGATCGCCGAGGATCCCGCGTTCGTTCGAGAGTACGCGCCGCGCCGGGCGGTCCTCGACGTACACGATCTCCCGGGCTACCAGGACTACCCGCCGACGCGCTCGGGAGCGCTGGTGTTCACGTGGTACGAGCGCCGGGAGCGGGCGGCCGACTGAGCTGCGAGCGGAGGCCCGCGTAGCCCTGATCCGTCATGCGGATCAGGGCGCAACTGCCAATGCCTGTCGAATCGCTGCGTCTTGCTCGGTCCGTGCCGCGATCCGAGCCCGACGCCAGGACCTCATGGGAATGAGGTTGTCGCGCTCAGGCTGGTTCCGCCGTTCTCTCACGATCCGTAAGGGCTGGCAGGGCCTGCGGCACGCAGGAAGCACCCTGAGCGACGCATTGGGGCCAGCCCTGATCCGTCATGCGGATCAGGGCGCAACTGCCAATGCCTGTCGAATCGCTGCGTCTTGCTCGGTCCGTGCCGCGATCCGAGCCCGACGCCAGGACCTCATGGGAATGAGGTTGTCGCGCTCAGGCTGGTTCCGCCGTTCTCTCACGATCCGTAAGGGCTGGCAGGGCCTGCGGCACGCAGGAAGCACCCTGAGCGACGCATTGGGGCGAGGAGTCGGATGGCCGGGCCGCCCGCGGCTCGGCGGGCGGTGTCACTCCCGGTCCAGCAGGAGCCGCACCTCGCGCAGCAGCGCCTGGTCGTCGAAGGGCTTCTGCAGGAAGCGGGCGCCGCGGATCTCGGCGTCCGCCGAGCCGTCGTGGGGCGCGGCGTGTCCCGAGAGAAGGAGCACGCGCAGGTCCGGGCGCACCGCCTGCAGCTTGGCGGCGAGATCGACGCCGCCGAGGTGTGGCATCGCGAGATCGGTGACGAGCAGATCGATCTCGGACCCCGCACCGTCGGCCACCTCCAGGGCGGCCAGGCCGTTCTCGGCTTCGAGGACCCGATAGCCCTGCCGCCGCAGGGTGCGGCTCAGGAGCCGGCGCACGGCGGGCTCGTCTTCGACGAGCAACAGCGTCTCGGTTCCGGGCACCGGGTCGGGCACGACCGCGGGCTCCCGCGACCCCTCGGCGTTCTCCGCCAGGGGAAGCAGCAGGCGGAAGCGGGCTCCCCGGCCGAGCTCGCTCTCGACGGTGATCGCGCCGTGGCACTGCTGGATGATCCCGTAGGCGGTCGCGAGCCCGAGTCCGGTGCCCTCTCCCAGGCGCTTCGTGGTGAAGAACGGCTCGAAGATCCGCGAACGGGTCTCCTCCGACATGCCCTCGCCGTCGTCGCTGACCTGGATCTCCACGTAGTAGCCCGCCCCGGACAGGCCGAGCGACCAGGCCTCCTGGGTCGAGATGTGGCGCCGGCCGGACTCCACCCGGAGCCGGCCTCCCTCCGGCATGGCGTCGCGTGCGTTCACCAGCAGGTTGATCAGCACCTGGCGCAGCTGCGTAGGGTCCGCGCGAACCCCGTCGGTCAGCTCGCGTGCCGCCACCTCGAGGGTGATGGCGCTGGGCAGCAGCGGCCGCACCAGATCCGCGACCGCGGCCATCTCCTGCGCCACCTCCACCACCTGGATGGTGACGGGACTGCGGCGCGAGAAGGCCAGCAGGGAACGGGTCAGCTGGGCGCAGTGCTCGGCCGAACGCTGAAGGTCGGCGAGGGCCTCGCGCACCTCGGCGTCCGACTCGACGCTGCTCGCCACGAAGCGGGCGTTGCCCAGCATCACGGCCAGGTGGTTGTTGAAGTCGTGGGCGATGCCGCCCGCCAGGGTGCCGACGGCCTCCATCTTCTGGGACTGCAGCAGCTGGCTCTGGCTGCGCTCGAGCTCGACCTCCGACTGCTCGCGGCGCAGCGCGCTCACGAAGATGCCGCCCGCGAGACGCACCAGCGTCACGACCTCGGTGGACCAGCGCTGCTCGCGGGAGGTCAGCTCGAAGCCCATCATGCCCACGAAGCGGCGGCCGGACAGGAGCGGGACGCCGAGGAACGAGCGCACGCCCCGCCGCAACAGGTGTCCGCGCTCGTTGATCGCGTCATCGGGGAGGTCCGCCACGCGGGGGACGTTCAGCACCTGCCCCTCCATCAGGGAGGGCAGCGCCCATCGGAACGTGTCGGAGTCCTGGTCGATCCCCGCCATCCACGACAGGTCGCCGTCGCGGCTCCAGCCGTAGGGACGGTTGGGCTCGACGCCCCTCGGATCGATCGTGAACATCCAGGCCCGGTCAGCGCCGGCGATGGACGCGGCGACCAGGAGCTTGTCCCGCGTGGCTTCCTGGGTGGAGGCCGGCTCGAGGTCCAGGAAGAAGCGGGACAGCTCCGCGATCTGCTGCTCGCCCTCCACCTGGCGTTCGAGGGCCCGTCGGTCGCGCTCCCGCCGGCTCACGTTGCGCAGCACGCCGACGACGCGCGCCTCGCCGCCGGCCGTCGAGAAGCCGCGCACGGTCACCTCGACGTCGAGCCGCTCGTCCTCGCGATTGCGCGTGCGGAAGACGATGGGACTGGCGGCGACACCGCGGAGTGCCGATCCGACTCCTCCGCGCAGCCGTTGCCGGTCCGTGGCATCCGCCAGCTCGAAGAAGTTGCTGCCCTCGAGGTCGTCCCGGGCGCTGCCCATCAGGGTCGCGTAGGCGGGGCTCGCGTACAGGACGTGCCCGTTGGCGGACAGCTCGCAGATGGAATCCTGGGAGTTCTCCGCCAGGGCCCGGAAGCGGGCTTCGCTCTCGGCGAGTGCCGTCTCGCTGCGCTTGCGCCGGAGCGCGCTCGTGAACAGGTCGGCGATCAGCTGCAGCAGGGTCTGCTCGTGGTCGGACCAGTGGCGCTCCTGGCGCACGCAGTGCAGGCACAGGATGCCCATCAGGGCACCGCGGGAGACCGCGGGAACGAGCAGGTACGAGCGGATCCCCGCCGCCAGCATGGCGGTCCGCTCGGTCGCCAGGGAGTCGGGCATGTCGGCGACGACGGGAATGCTCACGATCTCGCCGGCCATCAGGCGTCGCGAGAAGCCGCGGTACTGCTCGCCATCCGACAGCGTCGGGGCGCTCGCACGGGGCGCCACGCCCTCGGAGCACCACTCGAAGAAGAAGGTGCGATCGCGCCGGAGCTCGGGCAGGGAGACGAGGAAGGTGCGGTCCGCGCCGCCCACCGCGGCGACGGATCGCAGTCCTTCGCGGATCGCGTCGTCGATGGCCGCGGTCTCGGTGGAGAGCAGCCGGCGCGACAGCTCGGAGATCAGCGTCTCGAGCTGCAGGCGCTCGCGCAGCAGCGCGACCTCGGAGAGGGGGTCGGCCGGATCGCGCGCGTGGTTCTGACGCGGCTCAGCGCTCATCGGGTCGGTCGGGCTCCGTGGGTTGGATCGCGAATCGGGCGCCACGCACGTCTCCGGAGACTCATCGTCCGTGCGGCAGGGCCAGTTGACCCGATCGTCGAGTTCGTGAACCCGTCGAAGACCGCTTCGGCTTCGGCGCGACGGGGACTTCGGCCGGCGACTGCCGGTCTGCTGCTCGCAGACTGCGCGTACGCCGATCACGTTTGTGGTGTAAGATCGCTCGAAGCCCGCGACGGAGAGCAGATGGCGAACGCGCTGGGGACCGAGACCTTCCGCACACACGACGGCCGCATCGCGCGCGGGATCCGGACGCGGGAAGCCATCCTGGCGGCCTACGAAGAGCTCGTCGCCGACGCCGACCTGCCGCCGACGGGGGCGGAGCTGGCGGAGCGGGCCGGGGTGTCGGCCCGCTCGGTGTTCACCCATTTCGGAGACATGGAAGGCGTGCTGGCCGCCTCCGCCCGGCGCGCGTTCGACTGGGTGGTCGCGACCCACGTCGACATTCCGCCGAATCTCTCCCTCGACGAGCGCGTCGGCCGCTTCGTGGAGCGACACGGCGAGGTGCTCGAGCGCACGATGCCGCTGTCCCGGATGTTCCGCGGATTCCGCCACGGCGTCCGACGCGACAAGTCGCCCGACGTCAGCGAGATCCTGCTCGGGACCGACCGCATCCGCAGGCGCTACACGGAGTTCATCTTCCGCTGGGAGCTGGACGCCTTCGCCGAGCCCGCTCGCAGCGAGGTGCTCGCCGCCCTGATCGTCGCGTGCTCCTGGCACAGCTGGGAGGCCCTTCGCCTGGTGCAGGACCTCGACCCCGCTGGCGCCCAGGCGGTCATGCGGCGCACTTTCGAGGCGCTGCTGCGCTGACCGAGGCGCTGCTGCGCTGACGCTGCCGCGCTGACCCGGTCGCGGCCGGATCGGGGTTCCGAAGCGCGAGGCGGCGCGGACGCTACTCGGAGCGGCTCTCCCCGAGCTTGCGACGGATGTCCTCCTCCATGGCCCGAACGAGGGGCCCCGCGTGCTCCTCCCGCAGCGCCGCCAGGCGGGGATGGCCCGCACGGCTCTCCGCGTCCCACTCGTCCGCGAACCGCCCCGATGCGATGTCCTCCGCGAGCTCCCGCATCTTCGGTCCGAAGTCGAGGTGGTCGTAGGCCCCGCGCCGCGAGAGCTGACCGTACTGGCTCGTCGGGGAGTGGAGTCCGAGCTGTCCCACGAAGCCCACCTCGCGCAGCAGCCGGTAGTTCCGCTCGACCTCCCCGGAGAGGTAGAGCTCGGTCAGGATCGCCTCCAGCGGAATGCCCTGGGCAAGCATCGTGACCACGAAGGCCTGGTTCACGTGGGTCAGGGCGGGAGACAGGATCTGCTCCACGGCGAGGTCGAGCACCGCCTCCTGCCGGGGCGTCAGCTCGATCGCCCCCTGGCGCAGGCCGCCGAGGGCCCCTCCGAGGGCCAGCAGGCGGGGCCAGGCACGACCCGTGACGTCGCGGTGAACACCCAGCGCCGTGATGTAGCCGACGCCCTCCAGGTAGCAGCGACGCACCTCCGGGCCGAGCATGCGGGGCGCCAGCATGGCGACGTCGCCCGGCGGATCGAAGCGCTCGAAGGCCAGCGAGTAGCCGCTCGCGACCACCGTCAGGGTGGACTCGCTCGGCTTCAGGGGCAGGCCGGGAATCGAGTCGTCGGGCACCAGCACGCACAGGATGTCCGCCTCGCCCGCCGCGTCGAGGTCGAGGACCGCGAACCCGTCGTCGCGCGCCCGGTCCCGGGTATGGTCCGCGCGGACGCAGACGCTCACGTCGAGTCCCGAGTCCCGCAGGTTGAGGGCCCACGAGCGTCCCTGGTTGCCATAGCCCACGACGACGATGCGCTCGTGCTCGATCGCCGCCGGGTCGGCGTCGCTGTCGTAGAAGATGCGGGTCATCGGCCGGGCCTCCTCGAGCGGGGAAGGGTGGGCCGGAGAGGGTGGCGGCGCGTTCGGGTGGATGCCAGCGGTGATCCGGCGCACGCTTCCCGAGGGGCGACGCAGCTTCCGCTGAAGCCGACGCTGCGATCTGCCGATTGGGTCCGCATGTCCGTCACCGACGAGCGTCGCAGGCGTCCGGTCGCCTTCACCCGCTTTCGCCGCCGCGTGCCCTGCGAGCTCATCGTGCAGGGCCAGCGGCACGGAGGCCTCGTGACCGACCTCTCGGCGAGCGGGCTCTACGTGCGCAGCCAGGAGAAGGCGGAGACCGGGTCGGTGGTCCGGGTGATCCTCCACGAGGAGGAGGGCGAGCTCGAGCTCCACGCCCGGGTGGCTCGGGAGCACCGCATGAGTCGGCATCACACGACGGGCATTCCCAGCGGTCTCGGCCTCAGCATCCTGTCGGCGCCGGAGGCGTACTTCCAGCTGCTCGCGAGGCTCTCCACCTCGGCCTGACGGGTCACGCGGGCTCGGTCCGACCCCGGGATGCGGCGCCCGCGCGCTCCACGATCCACGGGATCACCGCTGCGAGGGGCTCCCGCGCCCGATGGCCGCGAAACGCGCGCGGGAGGCCGTCGCTCGCGGAGAGGTGCTCGACGTCCGCCGGACCGGCATCGCCCGCGGCGCCCAGCGCGGCCAGGGACCCGGCCAGCGGGTCGAGGCGGGAAGAGCCCCGCCGCCCGCCCTCGTCGGGACCGGGGCCCGGCGTCAGTCCAGCTCCTGCAGCCGCACCCGGGTCTGGTGGCGCTTGCCCTGGCGCTCGTAGGAGACCGTCACCTCCTCGCCCGGCTTGCGCCCGTCGAGCGCCTGGAAGAGATCGTCGTAGTCCTTGACGGTGTGGTCGTCGATGCCCGTGATCACGTCGTAGGAGAGGACCGTGCCCCGCCGATCGACCTGGAGCGAGCGGAGTCCCGCGCGTCCCGCCGGGCTGGCGGCGTCCACCTCGCGCAGGATCACCCCGGCGACACCCCACTGCTGGGCGTACGCATCCGGCAGGATGCGGACCCCCAGGCCCGCGCGGCGCACCTTGCCGTAGCGGATCAGCTGGGGGACGATGCGCTCCACGGTGTCCACCGGCACCGCGAATCCGATCCCGGCGCTCTGGCCCGAGCGGCTCACGATCTGCGTGTTGACGCCGATCATGCCGCCGGACGAGTCCAGCAGGGGGCCGCCCGAGTTGCCGGGGTTGATCGAGGCGTCGGTCTGGATCACGTCCTCGATCGTCGTGCCAGCCACCGAGACGATCTCCCGGCCCAGCGCACTGATCACGCCCACGGTGAGGGTCCGGTCCAGTCCGAAGGGGTTTCCGATGGCGAGGACCTTCTGCCCCACCACCAGATCGGCCGAGCGGCCCCGGCGAACGGGAACCAGATGCGCGGGATCTGCGTCGACCTTGAGAACCGCAAGGTCCTTGTTGGGGTCGTAGCCCACGACGTTTGCGGGGAGGGTGATTCCGTCCCCGAACGTGATCGAGAAGGCGTTGCCGCCCTGGATCACGTGGAAGTTCGTGAGGATGTGGCCCTGGTCGTCCCAGATGATCCCCGAACCGGTGTTCTGGGGGATCTTCTCGATGTCGAGCCGGAAGCCGCGCTGGAGACGCTCGTTCGTGACGAAGACCACCGAATCCGCCGCCTCTCGGAACACCTCGATGGTGTTGCGCTCGCTGCCGAGGGCGTACTCGGGGATGGGAGGATGGACGCTCTTGCCGGCGGCTGCGGGCGCCGCGCAGAGGGCCAGGACGAGCCCCAGCACCATCCGACCGGGCGCGCCCCGACCCGCGCGCGGGGACGACGGCCGGGGGGCATTCCGGCAGGGGCGGGCTCGCGCCGGGACGCCCGGCGCGACTCGAGGCAGGACTGTGCGCAAGAGAAGGGGGATCGGCATGGTGAAACCCGGATGCGGCGGGAGGGGCCGCATTCTACTCGACCCGCCCTGGAGCGCGAGGTTGCGAACTCGCGCTGCTTTGGATACAAGCCCCTTCGCGGATCGTCCGGGACCGATGGCGCCCTGGTCCCGATCCTCCCGGTCGGACCGGGTCGTGACGATGATCCGCAGCGACGATCTCGACCACCGACGATGATCTCGATCAGCCACCTCACGCGCCGATACGGTTCCCTGCTCGCCGTCGACGATTTCTCCGTGGAGATCGGTCGAGGCGAGATCGTGGGTCTGCTCGGTCACAACGGTGCGGGCAAGACCACCGTCATGAAGGTGCTGACGGGGTTCCTCGAGGCCAGCTCGGGCTCCGCGTCCGTCGGCGGCGTCGACGTGGCGGCTGATCGCGCCGGCGTCCAGCGCCAGATCGGCTATCTGCCCGAGAACGCGCCCCTCTATCCCGAGATGCTCGTCCAGGAGTACCTCGCCATGGTGGCGGAGCTGCGCGGGATCGCGCCCGAGCGGGTGGACGCGGCGGTGGTGGCGGCGGCCCGGGCCGTGGGTGTCGAGGAGCATCTCGTGCGGGCGATCGGCACGCTCTCGAAGGGCTATCGGCAGCGCGTGGGCATCGCCCAGGCGATCATCCACGAGCCCGACGTGCTCGTGCTCGACGAGCCCACCAACGGGCTGGATCCGGTGCAGATCCAGAGCATCCGCGAGCTGGTCCGGAAGCTCTCGGAGCACACCACGATCATCCTCTCCACCCACATCCTGCAGGAGATCGAGGCGGTCTGCGATCGGGTCCTCATCATGATCGAGGGCAGTCTGGTGGCCGACGAGCCGCTGGCCGAGCTCGTCGCCAGCGACGTCGTCCGCGTGTCGCTCGCGCCCCCCGAAGGCGGTGACGGAAGGGCGGCGGACGACGTGGTCCGTCGTCTGGGGTCCATCGACGGGGTCGGCAGCGTGACGGCTCGCGGCCCCGATCCGCGCAACCGCCGCTTCACCACCTGGGCGGTCCAGTGCGCGCCCGGCACCTCTCCGGTGTCCGCCATCATCGACGCCGCGCGGGCCGCGGGCTTCACCATCGGCGCCGTCGCACCGGAGAGCCGCACCCTCGAGAGCGTGTTCGAGGAGCTGCAGAGCCGTCGCGCCAGCGAGCTGCTCGCCCGCGCGGAGGCCCAGGCGTCGTGAGCCCCGTCGCGATCGTCGCGCGAAAGGAGCTGCGGGCGTCCTTCCAGTCGCCGGTGGCGCTCATCTTCATCGGTCTGTTCCTGGCCGCGGTCCTGTACAGCTTCTTCGGCCACTCGGCCTTCTTCGCCCGCCGGATCGCCGACGTGCGGCCCCTCTTCGAGTGGCTGCCCGTGTGGCTCATCCTGCTGGTGGCGGCCCTCACCATGCGCCAGTGGGCCGAAGAGAAGAAGATGGGGACCCTCGAGGTCCTGCTGACGCTTCCCGTCTCCACCCGCGACCTGGTGCTCGGCAAGTTCCTGGCCGGCATGGCGCTGGTGGCGATCTCCCTGGCGATGACCCTCCCGATCCCGATCGGCGTCTCCTTCCTGGGGCCCCTCGACTGGGGTCCCGTGGTGGGCGGCTACGTGGGGGCGCTCCTGCTGGGCGCCACCTACCTCTCGATCGGGCTGTGCGTGAGCGCGCGCACGGACAATCAGGTGGTCGCTCTGATGCTGACCGTGCTCGTCGCGGGCGCGCTCTACTTCCTCGGCAGCGACGGGGTGACCGCCTTCTTCGGCAACACCTCGGCCGACGTGCTGCGCGCGCTGGGCACCGGCTCGCGCTTCGAGAGCATCGAGCGGGGCGTGCTCGACCTGCGCGATCTCGTCTACTACGCCGGCCTGGCGATCTTCTTCCTGGGCTTGAACTGGCTCTTCCTCGAGCAGGATCGGATCGATCCCGGGTCCGCGTCGGGGCGCAGCCGTCGCCTCGCCCAGTGGACCAGCGTCGGGCTCGTGGGCGCGAACGTGGTGGCCGCGAACCTCTGGCTCGCGCCCGTCACCCGGGCACGCGTCGACCTCACCGCCCAGGGCGAGTACTCGATCAGCCAGACCACCATCGAC
Source organism: uncultured delta proteobacterium (assembly GCA_963822965.1). Classification (GTDB taxonomy): domain Bacteria; phylum Myxococcota_A; class UBA9160; order UBA9160; family UBA4427; genus JAJDAN01. Next base: position 473,041 of record CAWGJT010000006.1, on the reverse strand, counting down.
ACCCTCCGCAACCTGCCCGAGCCGCTTCGGATCGACGGCTACTTCTCCGAGCGCACGCACCCGCTGCTGGCGCCGCTGGTGCCGCAGATTCGCGATCTCCTGAAGGAGTACGAGGTCTACGGGGGCGGGAAGGTGCAGGTCAACTTCGCCGACCCCAACGCCGACGAGGAGCTCGAGTCGGAGCTCAACGAGCAGTACCAGATCCGCAGCGTGCCGTTCCGGGTGGCGGACCGGCACCAGCAGTCGGTCGTGAACTCCTACTTCCACATCCTGATCCGCTACGGCGACCAGCACGCGTCCCTGAGCTTCGACGAGCTGATCGACGTGCTCGCGGACGACGACGGGATCCAGGTCCGGCTGCGCAATCTCGAGTACGACGTGACGCGCACCATCAAGCGGGTGTCCCAGGACTTCCAGAACATGGACTACGTCTTCTCGCGGCTGCCGGCTCCCCTCACCCTCACCCTGTACGTCACGCCGGACACCCTGCCGGAGGGCTTCGGCGAGCTGCCGGACCGCATCCGCAAGGTGGCGAAGGACCTGGTGGCGACGAGCGACGGCAAGCTCGAGTTCCGCGAGGTCGATCCCCGGGCGCCGGCGAACGGCGATTCGCAGACCCTGAAGCAGCACCTGGCCGACGAGTTCGGCATCCAGCCGCTGGCGGTGGACCTCTTCGGGCGACAGACCTTCTATCTCGACCTGCTGCTCCAGGGCACCGACAAGCCCCAGCGCATCCTCCCCCGCAGCGACCTCTCCGAGTCCGATCTGAAGGTGGCCCTCGAGTCGGCGATCCGGCGGGTCACCCCGGGACAGCTCAAGACCGTGGGGCTGTTCACGGCGACACCCGAGGCGCCCCCGATGAATCCCAACCTGCCACCCCAGCTCCAGCCGCCGCCCCCGCACCCGGACTATCAGATCCTCGAGCAGCTGCTCGGTGAGGACCACGAGGTGAAGCGCCTGAACCTCGAGGACGGCGTGGTCCCCGACGTCATCGACGTGCTGATCGTCGCCAAGCCCGGCGAGATGAGCGAGCGGCAGAAGTTCGCCCTGGACCAGTACCTGATGCGCGGCGGCAAGATGATCGTGCTGGCGACGCGCTTCGAGATCCACCCCGCCCAGGGCACCCTGGCCGCCCGGGCCGCGCCGGAGTCGATCTTCGATCTGCTCGGGACCTGGGGCGTGACCGTGCCCCCGGCGCTGGTGATGGACCCGCAGAACGTGCCGTTCCCGATCCCGGTGACGGAGAATCGGGGAGGCTTCCGCTTCCAGCGCATCCGGATGGTGCCGTACCCGTTCTTCGCCGACCTGCGAAGCGAGGGGTTCGCCGTGGGGTCGCCGGTGTTCACCGGGCTGCCCAACGTGACGGCACCCTGGGCGTCGCCGCTCGAGGTCGCGCCGCCCGAAGGCGTCGAAGCCTCGGTCCTGCTGAAGACGTCGCCCGCAAGCTGGCGCAACACCCGGGGCGAGATCGAGCCGGACTTCAAGCGCTATCCGGAGACGGGCTTCGGGCCCGCCGGTCCCACCGGCGCCCAGGTCGTGGGGGTCAGCCTCACGGGACGCTTCCCCAGCTACTACGCCGCGAGGCCCTCGCCGCTCTTCGAGGGCTCGGGCGACGAGAAGGGCGACGCGCAGGCGGATCGCACCGGACGCACCCTCAAGGAGTCGCTGCCGGACGCGCGCCTCGTCGTGCTCGGCGCGTCCGACATGGTTTCCGATCTGATGCTGCAGCTCGCCGCGCAGCCCGGCGGCGAGGTGCACCGCAGCAACCTGCAGCTCGTGCAGAACCTGATCGACTGGTCGGTGGAGGACACGGACCTCCTCGCCATCCGCTCCTCCGGCGCCTTCGCGCGCACGCTGCGCCCCGTGAGCGAGGACGAGGCGCGCGCCTACGAGGCGGGAACGGTCGCCCTCAGCGCCGGCATGCTGGGGGTGGCGACCCTGCTGCCGGCCCGCCGCCGTCGCCGCGTCCGCCCGCTGGGGGTGCCGGCCGGGAAGACCTCGGGAGCCGCGTCGTGAGCGCCCATCGCGTGCTCGTCGTCGTGCTGGCCGCCCAGATCGGTCTGGCGGCCTTCACCTGGTGGCCCACGAGGGCCCCCGGCGCCCGCCGGCCGGTCTTCGACCTGCCTCGCGAAGCCATCGAGGAGATCGACATCAGCGCGGCTCCTGCGGGCGACGCCAAGCCCGCCGGCGTCGAGCTCGTGCGCAAGGGCGACGGCTGGCGGGTGGCCTCGGCGGCCGACTATCCGGCGAGCCCCACCAAGGTCGACGGGCTGCTGGACTCCCTGCTGGGACTCACCACCACCGGGCCCATCGCGACGCACCCGGAGAGCCACGAGGCGTTGAAGGTGGCGGACGGGAGCTACGGGCGCCGGATCCGGATGGTCGCGGACGGCGAGAGCTCCGAGTGGCTGATGGGCGCCGCCACGAGCCGGAGCGTCAACCTGCGACGCGTGGGGGACGACGACGTCTATCGCGCGACGGGCGCCAGCGAATGGTCGTTCCGGGACGATTCCGCGAGCTACTACGACACGTCGTACGTCGACGCCGACGTGGCGAAGCTGTCCGCCGTGACCGTCCGGAACGACCACGGCGAGCTCCACTTCGAACGCACCGGCGACGACTGGACCCTCGCCGACCTCGCCGACGGGGAGAGCGCGGATTCCGACAAGATCGACCAGTTTCTGACCGCGGCGGCGGGGGTTCGCATGACGCGGCCCGTGGGCTCCCAGGTAGAGCCCGACCAGGGCTTCGACGAAGGAGTGCGCATCGACTGGACGGTCGCCGCCGACGATCAGTCCATCTCCGGGGGCTACCGGGTCGGCGCGCTCGTCGACGGAGAGCGCTTCGTGAAGGCCGTCGATCGGCCCTTCGTGGTGCGCGTGCGGGAATCCGCGGTCAAGCGGCTCCTGAACGCCCAGCGAAGCGACTTTCTGAAGACTTCCTGAGCGCCGGGAGCCGGAGGAGGCTTCGGCCGCATCGCCCGCCCGGGCTTCGGCCGCGACGTCCGCCCCGTCAGGGGGCGCAGGTCCGTCGGTAGCGGTCCCACGCCTCGCGCAGCCACGCGTTCATCCGCTCGAGGCTGGGGGCGAGCGCGATCGCGCGCGTCTGCGCCGCGATCGCGAAGAGCGTGATGGGGTAGCTGCCGGTGAAGATCGCTTCGGGACCTTGCCGCATGCGGGTCCAGAGCGCGCTGCGAATCGCCTCGCCGCGATACGTCATGAAGTACCCCGTCACCCGGACGGTCCGTCCGCGGCGCTCGTATGCGTAGCGGACCGGAAGGGGACCGTCGGGCGTCTCGAGCAGCGCTTCCTCCACGTCGTCCGGTTCGCGCCGTCCCGGGAGCGCCTGGGCGGGCTGCAGGAGGAGGTTCGGCAGGCCGAAGGTCTCCTGGATCGTGAGGGGCAGCTCCACCGCGCCCTCTGCCTCCGGCCGAAGCGACCCGGTGAGCTGTCCGGCCTCGAGCCGCGTTCGATGGGGTCCCTCGGTCCGCAGGGTGACGCGCGGATCCTGGGCGACGCCGTCGAGCAGCTCCCTGCGATCGAGACACTCGTCCCGGTGCGGGGTCAGGCGGCCGTGGATCATCAATCCCAGGGCGACGGTGAGCAGGGCCGCCATCGCGGGCACGTAGCGGGAGGAGAACCGGATCACAGGAGCGCCTGCGCCAGAGGGGGGCGATCCGCCAGCACGATCAGCGCGAGGAGCACGCCGAAGAAGGTGAACACACCCGAGGCGGCGTGTGCGCCGGTATCGAGCAGGCTCGGGTCGAAGTAGATGGCGATCAACACGAGCAGCACCACGCGCACGATGTTGGCGGTGAGGGCCAGGGGTACGATCGCCGCATAGACGAGCAGACGCCGCCGGGGGGAGGGGCAGAGGGTGCCGAGCAGGATGCCCATGGCGATCGCCGAGTAGAGGGTGGAGAAGCCGCTGCACGCGTCGGCGACGAGGAAGCTCGCGTTCGGAAGCTCGAGCAGGGACTTGTCCACGAGCGTCGGAATTCCCACCGCGCTCAGGATCGGTGCGACGCCATGCGCCGTCAGGGTTCGCAGGTAGATCTGGCTCGCGAACGAGTTCGGCAGCGGGACCATGAAGACGCCCAGGGTCAGGGGCAGCGCGAGAGCCCGCGTTCGCGCCGGGCCCAGGAGCAGCAGCGAGAAGCCCGGGAGGCACAATGCGATCCCGACGGCCGCGACGTAGCGGGTGCCGGCCGCGGCGTCGATCAGCATGAGCCCCAGGCCCGGCGCCAGGAAGGCGAACCCCCAGAGCGATGGCTCCTCCGCGCCGGTCTTCGAGCGCCGCAGGATGTTCCGTCCCAGCAGGACCATCAGCACCGGGATCAACATCCCGTGCGTGTTGTGCCAGACGCTGCCCGTCCACTCCTGGTACATCCACAGGACGGTGGGCGCCGCGGCGAGCGCGAAGAGCCCCAGACAGAGCCAGACCGGCCACGGCACGTCCCAACGTTTGCGAGCGGTAGCTGCCTGCTCGCGCTGCGGGGCCGGACGCGTGACGCGCCACCAGAAGAAGAGCAGCCCGGAGGCGGCGCCCGCGAGCCAGGAAGGGGTTCGCGCGGCCGGCGTGAGCGGGCCCTCCGCGACGAGAAAGGCGACCAGCAGCGCCAGACCCACGTCCTTCAGGTTGGCTCGACTCAAGGATCCTCTCGATGCATCGGCAGCCGAGCGGCGAATCGCCGACTCGCTCGCAGCGGGGCACGAACGGCGCTCCCCGGCTGCGGGCGCGGATGCTCGCAGAGGCCACTGGAGGAGGCAAGCACTTCGGGAACCGGCAGCAGAGCGGAAGGTCGCGTCCCGATCCGTCGTCCCGCGATCGATCGGCCCCCGCTCAGGCGGACGCGGCGCGCAGCGGTCGGAAGAAGGAGCGGACGTCCGCTGCGAGCAGGTCGGGCGTTTCCATGGCTGCGAAGTGGCCGCCTCGCGGCATCTCGGTCCACTGTCGGACGTCGAAGTGGCTCTCCACCCAGCGCCGGGGCGAGCGGATCAGCTCCCGGGGAAAGACCGCGCAGCCGAGGGGGACGGCGTGGTCCGCGACACCGAGCCCGGCCCGCCTCGACTCCAGGTAGAGTCGGGTCGACGAGGTGATCGTGCCCGTCACCCAGTAGAGGGTGATGTTCGCCAGGAGCCGGTCCCTGCTGAAGACCGACTCGACGTCGCCGTTGCAGTCGCTCCAGGTGCGGAACTTCTCGACGATCCACGACGCGAGCCCGGCGGGAGAATCGTTGAGCCCCACGCCGAGGGTCTGGGGCTTCGTGCTCTGCTCGCGGAAGTAGCCCATCTCCTCGTCCTGGATGCGCCGGGCTTCCGCGAGGTTCTCCAGCTCCGCGGGGCTCAGGCCTTCCAGGGGGTTCTCGGCGCCGGCGGGCGGACCCGCGACGACCATGTTGACGTGGATGCCCGCGCAGTGCCCCGGGTCCACGAGCCCCAGGCCGTGGGAGATCATCGAGCCCCAGTCGCCGCCCTGGGCGCCATAGCGGGCGTAGCCCAGCCGGGCCATGAGCTTGGCGATCGTCTCCGACACCCGGAGCGGGTGCATTCCGGGCGCGTGGGCCGCTTCGGAGAAGCCGTAGCCGGGAATCGACGGGCACACCACGTGGAACGCGTCGCCCGGGTCGGCGCCGTGAGCTCCGGGGTCGCGAAGCCGGTCGATGATGTCGAGGAACTCGAACACCGAGCCCGGCCAGCCGTGGGTGACGACCAGGGGCATCGCATCCGGGCGGGGCGAGGGGGCGTGCAGGAAGTGGAGCGAGAGCCCGTCGATCTCGGTCACGAAGTTCGGGAAGCGGTTGAGCGCCGCCTCCTGGGCGCGCCAGTCGAACTTCTCGCGCCAGTAGGTGCACAGCTCCTTCAGGTAGCCGAGGTCGGTCCCGTACGACCAGTCGGCGTCGTTCACCTCGTCGGGAAAGCGGGTGCGCGCGAGGCGTTCGCGCAGGTCGTCGAGCACGCCCTCGGGCACGTCGCAGCGGAAGGGTACGATCGCCTCGCTCATCCCGGCGCTCCGCCCGGTCGGGCAGCCTGGAGCTTCGTCACGTCGATGCCGTAGAGCGCGGCGACGTTGTCGCACAGGATCCCGCGACGCTGCTCCTCCGACAGGTGTCGTCCGTGCTCTTCGAGCATCTGCTGCGACCACGGCCAGGTGGAGTCGCTGTGGGGGAAGTCGTTGGCCCACATCAGCCGCTTCCAGTTCATCATGTTCACGCTCTGGAAGGCGACCCAGTCGTCCTGGAACGTCGTGTAGATGCACTCGGCGAAGTACTCGGAGGGCAGACGGGAGAGCTTCTGGCCCGCCGGCAGCCAGTTGCGGTGCCGCTTGTAGGCGTGATCCATGCGGTACATGTAGTGGGGGACCCAGCCCGCGTCGGCCTCGACGCACACCACCCGTAGGTCCGGGTGCCGCTCGAACACGCCGCCCAGGATCAGCGTGCCCATGATGTCCTGGCAGCCCCGGATGATGGACAGGAAGCCGTTCATCTTCGGCCCCCGCACCGGGCTCGTGTCGCGGGTGGTGAGGATGTGGAAGGAGAGCGGAAGCCCCAGCTCGATCGCCTTCTCCCAGAAGGCGTCGTAGGCGGTGGAGTCGTAGTCCTCCACGCCGGGGTTGCCCGGCATCATCACGCCCCGGAGCCCGAGCTCGCGGATCGATTCCAGGTCGGCCATGCCGTCTTCGGGCGTCCGCATGGCCGTCTGGCCGCATCCCGAGCAGCCGTTCGGGGTGGGCCTCGCAGTACCCGGCGATCCAGCGGTTGTAGGCGTCGAAGCAGGCCTGCTTGTAGTCGAAGTCCTTGTGGTTGCAGAGCACCATGCCGACGGTGGGGTAGATGACCTCGCAGGCGACGCCGTCCCGGTCCTGGTCGGCCATGCGCGCGTCCGGATCCCAGCCGCCCGCGTGCATGTCCTCGAAGCGGACCCCGGTGACCCGGATCTCCTCGGCGGGCTTGCCGGCGGCGGCCACGAGCCCCATCGGAACGGGCTTGCTCATGCCGTCGATGACGAACAGGTCGCCGGCCTCGCCGAAGTTCTCGAGCGCGGGTGCCTTGTCCCGCCACTTCGCGTCGATGTGGTCCCGGTAGGTGTTCGCCGGCTCGGTGATGTGCGAATCGGCGGAGATGACGGGGTAGTCCCGGGCGACGGACGTCTCCGGGGCGGAAGCAGGGGCGGCGGACATGGAGACCTCCTCGGATCGGCTTCGGATCGGACGGGAGGAAGGTACGCGGGCTGGGAGCGGGATCCAAGACGAAAGTCCTGGGTCGCGGTTCCGCCGCAAAGGAGCCCGACGGGCTGCCTCGGCTAGCGCTCGAAGACCACGTCGCCTCCCGCGATCACCGCCGTGACGTGGCTCGTGTACTCGAAGGGTCCCCGTCGAAGAGGACGAGATCCGCCACCTTGCCGGTCTCGACGGAGCCGTAGTCGTCCGCGATCCCCAGCATCTGCGCGGGACCGAGGGTGATCGCCCGGCGCCGACACGTCGTTTCCGTCGGCGTGGGCGGGGACCGCCGGTCGCGGATAGATGCCGATGTGGGAGTGGGTGTCGACGAGCCCGGGGACGACGATCCTTCCGCCGAGCTCGTGGACCCGGGCGCCGGGCGGCACTTCGACCTCCCCACGCGGTCCCACGGCGGTGATGCGGCCGTTCTCGAAGATCAGGACCCCGTCCTCCAGGGTGCCCCGGGAGACGGTGCGGATCTCGGCACCCACGAACGCCACGGGCGCCGCGCGTGCCGGCCGCGGGGCGAACGCCAGCAGCACGAGCGCGCAGAGCAGGGCGCCCGCCGGAGCGAGGAGGCGCGGGACGGGCATCGTGGTTCCTCCGGTCGGGGGTGCTCGGGCGAGGCCGCATTGCAACGGGGCCAGGCGCCGCCGCCGTGGATCATCCGTCGACGGCGAGGTCGCCGATCTGCTCGGAGCGGAGGTGCCCGGCCGCGCACATCCAGCGGTAGGTGTCGGCCAGGGTCTCCTCGATGCTGCGGAAGCGGATTCCCAGGTCGCGCTCGGCCGGCGTGCCGTCGGCGGTGGGCCAACGGGTCGCGAAGAGCATGCCCTCGAGGGTGAGGGGAAGCTCGAAGGGAAGCACGTGCTTCACGACGTCCGCCGCGCGGCCGAGGCCGCGGAGCAGGGCGCCCGGTGCGGGCCAGCGCCGCAGGCGCCTCCCGATGAGCCGCTCGATGTGGGTGTAGAGATCGTCCCAGGCGAAGTACGGCCCCGTCGCCATGTAGCGTCCCTGGGCGAGGTCGGATTCGAGCAGGGCCACGTGCATCCGCGCCAGGTCGCGGACGTCGATCGGTTGATAGCCGGTGGACGTCACCACCGCGCCCCAGTCGAGGAAGAAGCCGAGGGCGCGGTTGGGGTCCGTGAGGCTCGGGTCGTCGGGGCCGATCACCGCCGTCGGGTACACGGTGAGGATGGGGGCGCCGCGCTCCTGCAGCTCGCGCACGTAGCGCTCGCCGCCCGCCTTCGACTCGCCGTACGCGCTGGCCGTGAGGCCGACGGGCGAGTCGCCGGTCAGCGGGCCGCCGCCCGGCGTGAACAACGCGCTCGCGCTCGAGACGTAGAGGATGCGCGGCACCTCTCGTTCGACGGCGCCGCCCACCACGAGGCGTACGCCGTGCTCGTTGGTGGCTCTCACCTCCCCGGCGCGGGCCACCTCGAGGGCGACGACCGCCGCTGCGTGGACGACCGCGTCGCAGCCGGCGAGCAGGCGGTCGACGGCGCCCGGGTCGGTGACGTCTCCTTCCACGACGTCTTCGATCTCGATGCCCTGCGGCGCATACACGCGCTCGAGCTTGCGGCGATCCCGGACGAGCAGCCGCACCCGATGGTTGGCGGCCACCAGGCCCCGGACCGTGTGCGAGCCGATGAAGCCGGTTCCCCCGGTTAGTGCCACGAGCATCCGCCTGCCTCCCCCGTTATATTGCCACGCCGCCCGGATCCGACCCGCACCTGCAGCTCGCAGCCCGGAGCGGGTCCGCCCGTCCGGGCCCGCGGGTCGCTCGGGGCTCCGGGAAGCCCGACGGGATCCGGCGCCAGAACGGGACGAAGCACGACGTGTACAACATCCTCGTTGCATTGGGAGTCGGTCTCGTCGCCGGTGCGATCTGGACCGCGCTCGGCCTGTGGAAGACGTGGGCGTTCGGCATCGTGCTCGGCGTCGTGGTCTCCGTGGCGACCTTCGCGATCCTCTCCCGCCGGCTGGCGAAGCGCATCGAGCCCCGCTTCGAGCAGATCCAGCGGCAGATCCAGGGCGGCAACGCCAAGCTCGCGCTGCGGTCATTGGAGGAGCTGCTGCCCCTCTCGCGCTGGCAGATCCTGCTGCGGGGACAGCTCTACGCGCAGATGGGCTCGCTGTGCTTCACCCTGGGCGACGACGCCCGGGCCCTCGAGTATCTCGAGAAGGCCAGCCCGCGTCTCTCCGACGCGCAGCTCTTCCTCGCGAGCCTCCACTTCCGGCGCCGCGAGCTGGACCAGGCCAAGCAGGTCCTCGAGACCGCCATCCGGTACAACAAGAAGCAGATCATCCTCTACAACGTCTACGCCTGGCTGCTCTGGAAGGAAGGCGATCGGGACGGCGCCATCGCGCAGCTCCTGCGCTGTCTCAAGGTCGAGAAGGACAACGAGACCACGAAGGACAACCTGCAGCGTGTCCAGAACGGCAAGAAGATGAACATGAAGAAGTTCGGCATGAGCTGGTACGGCCTCCAGTTCGAGAAGCTGCCGGCGGCCATGCGCCAGGGACAGCAGGCGATGGCGGGACGCAAGGGGTTCCGTCAGAAGCCGCGCCGCCGCTGAGACCGCCGTGCGAGACGTTCGCGCCCGGGAGCTCCTGCCCACGGTTCTCGTCACGCTCGTCAGCATCGTGCAGGCCCTGGCGCTCGAGGCCGTGTGGACCCAGGCCCGCGAGAGCGCCCACCTCTTCGAGGGGGGGCTCGACGCCTGGGTCGGCTGGCTGCAGGTGGCGGCGGTCCTGCAGGGGATCGTCGTCGTCTGGCTCTTCTACACGGGCATGGTGATGCGCTTCAGCTGGGTCCCGTCGACCCGCGACTCGGTGGCGCCCTTCGTGCTGGGCGGTCTCGAGCTCGTGGTGATCGAGCTGATGCGTCCCGGGCTGTTGCCGTACTGGTTCTACGTGCTGGCCGCGGTCTTCGCGGTCTCGAGCTGGGTCTCGGCGTCCATGCTGGCGGCGGGAATGCGCGATCCGGAGAACGCGGCGGTGGTCGAGGCGTTTCGCGAGCCCGGAGGCCTGGAGTCGCTGGTGCCCTTCGCGTTCGTGGCGGGCATCGCGGGCCTCGGGGGGGTCGTCCATCGCCTGGGCCCGGGCGGATGGACGGCACTGGTGTGCGTGGCCCTGGCCAACGTGATCCTCGCCGGACAGGGCTGGATCATCCACCGCTACTGGCGGCGGTGGGTCGGGCTCGCCGCCGGGGAGTCCGCGAGCTGACGAATCCCCGGTCGGCCTGCTGGCCGAGGGAGTCCGTCGGGCTTCCTTTGCGGCGCAACCGTGACGACGAAGTCCCGGGTCGCGGTTGCTAGCGACCGCTGAATGCGGCCGGGCGCTTCTCCAGGAAGGCGCGGATCCCCTCCTGGCCGTCGGCGGTGCCCGCGCAGCCGGCGATGCCGGCGGCCTCGTGCTCCATCTGGGTCTCCAGGCTCTCGTCGAAGCCGGAGACGAGCAGCTTCTTCACGACGCCGAAGGCCCCGGTCGGGCCTTCGGCGAGCTGGCGTGCCAGCTCGCCGGCCTGCTTCCCGGCCTCGCCGTCGGGCACGACGCGGTTCACGAGTCCCCAGGCCAGGGCTTCGTCGGCCGACAGCCTCCGATTCGTGAGCATCAGCTCCTGGGTGCGGCGCAGGCCGATCAGGCGGGGCAGGAACCAGGTGGAGCTGCCGTCCGGGGAGAGGCCCGCGGCCGTGTAGGCCATGGTGAACTTCGCGGACTCGCACGCGATCACCAGGTCGCCGGCCGCCGCCAGGCTCATGCCGGCGCCCGCGGCTGCGCCGTTCACCGCCACCACCACCGGCGCCTCGCCCCGGGCCAGCCGGGAGATCGCCGCGTGCAGGTAGGCGGTCATCTCCTTCAGGCCCGCGCCGATGCCGTCCCCAAGCTCGGCGAAGCTCTGGAGGTCGCCCCCGGCGCAGAAGAGCCTGCCCGCGCCGGTCAGGACGATGGCCCGCACGGCCGGGTCCTCGTCGCATCGGATCGCGGCCTGCATCAGCTCCCGGCACATGGGGAGGGTCAGGGCGTTGGCGGCCGTCGGCCGGTTCAGCGTGAGGGTGGCGACGGGGCCGTCGATCTCGAGGAGGATGTCACTCATGGGGCGATGCTAGCGACCCGGATCTCCCGTGTCGGCCCGCCGCGTGGGCGATCGCTTCCGGGGCCGATACAATCGGCGGCCCGCCAGGGCTCCCCAGCCGGCGCTCCCAAGGAAGAAGCATCGTGTCCACGCCCGGGAAAGAGGCCGCCCCGCCGAGCAACTTCATCCGCGACATCGTGGTCGCCGACCTCGAATCCGGCAAGCACGCCCGGCCGGTCACGCGCTTTCCTCCGGAGCCGAACGGCTATCTCCACATCGGTCACGCCAAGGCGATCCTCGTCAACTACGACCTCGCGGCGGAGTTCGGCGGCGTGTTCCACCTGCGCTTCGACGACACGAACCCCGCCACCGAGGAGACCCAGTACGTCGAGGGCATCCAGCGGGACATCCGCTGGCTCGGCTGCGACTGGGGCGAGAACCTCTTCTTCGCGTCGGACTACTTCGAGAGGCTCTATCGCTGGGCGCTGGACCTGATCGATCGGGGCAAGGCCTTCGTGTGCGATCTCAGCCCGGACGAGATCCGCGCCCACAACGGCAGCCTCACCGAGCCCGGCATCGAGAGCCCGTACCGGAACCGGTCGGTGGCCGAGAACCGCGACCTCTTCGAGCGCATGAAGGCCGGGGCGTTCGAGAACGGCTCCCGGGTGCTGCGTGCCAAGATCGACATGAGCTCGCCGGTGCTCACGATGCGCGACCCCATCCTCTACCGCATCCAGAAGACCCCGCACCATCGGACCGGCGACACCTGGTGCATCTACCCGATGTACGACTTCGCGCACTGTCTCTCGGACGCCATCGAAGGGATCACCCACTCCCTGTGCTCGGCGGAGTTCATCGACCACCGGCCGCTCTACGACTGGATCATCGCGCAGCTCGACACCCCCTCGACGCCGCGACAGATCGAGTTCGCGCGCCTCGAGCTCACCCACACCATCACGAGCAAGCGAAAGCTGCGACGCCTGGTCGAGGAGGGGATCGTCGACGGGTGGGACGACCCGCGCATGCCGACCCTGGCGGCCCTGCGCCGTCGCGGCGTCATGCCCGAGTCGCTGCACGCCCTGGTGCGCTCGGTGGGGGTCGTGCGGCGGGAGAGCGTGATCGAGCTGTCGCGGCTCGAGTACCACATCCGCGAGGATCTGAACGAGAGCACGCCCCGGGTGATGGGCGTTCTCGACCCCCTCGAGGTGGTGATCGAGAACTATCCCGAGGAGACCGTCGAGGAGTTCCCGTTGCCGGTGAACCCGCGCGACGAATCTCGGGGATTCCGGCAGGTTCCGTTCTCCCGCACGGTCTACATCGAGCGGGAGGACTTCCTCGAGGACCCACCGGCCAAGTTCTTCCGCCTGGCGCCCGGTCGCGAGGTGCGGCTGCGGGGGGCCTATCTCGTCACCTGCACGGGCGTCGAGAAGGACGCCGACGGCGCGGTGACGCGCCTGCGCTGTCGCTACGACTCGGCGACCCGGGGCGGGGACGCGCCGGACGGGCGCAAGGTGAAGGGCACCCTCCACTGGGTGTCCGCGCGGCACGCGCTCCGGGCCGAGGTGCGCCTCTTCGACCGGCTCTTCACCGAGGAGCATCCCGAGGACACGCCCGAGGGCAAGGACTTCACGGCCTTCCTGAACCCCGAATCGCGCGTCGTGCGCACGGGCTGCTTTGTCGAGGCCAGCCTCGCGGAGGCGCGGGCGGGAGACCGCTTCCAGTTCGAGCGGCTGGGCTACTTCTGCGTCGACCCGGACAGCGCCCCCGGCGCGCTGGTCTTCAACCGCACCATCACGCTGCGCGACACCTGGGCCAAGGTGGCGGCGAAGTCCGGCGGCTGAGCCCGGGCGCGGTCGGCCTGCTCCTGCCAAGCCGACCCAGGATGGATCGGCGCGACGCAAACGAATCCTGCAGATTCGTCTGCTAGTCGTCGTCCTCGTCGGGACAGCTCCCGATGAAGCAGATGGCGTCGCGGGTGACCTCGCGGATCTCGGGATCCGGGTGGTTCAGCAGCGGAAGCAGGTTCTCCACCACCGTGTAGTCCTCGGTGAACTCGAGCGCGTCGATGGCCGCCAGCACCACCTGCTTGTCCGGGTCGCTGAGCGCGCGCACCAGGGCGTCGACGCCGGCCAGGGTATCTGCGTCCTCGAGATTCTCCGCCGCCGCCGCGCGAACGCGCGGATCCGGGTCCCGGGTGAGACGGTCGATGATGAGCGCCAGGCCGTCGCCGTCCGGGTCGATCTCGTTCAGCGCGTCGATGCGTTCCTCGGCGTCCGCGTCGTCGAGCCGGAGCACCAGCGCCTTCCAGTCGACGCCGTCGCCGCTCGGCGCGGTCTCGGGGCCGGCGTCTGCGCGCTCCACCCCGGCGACCGCGTCCCGGCCGGGTCCCCCGGAAGCGTCGGGCTTCTCCGGCGCCCCGGCGGGCGTGGCGGGCGGAGGCGCCGAGAAGACGGCGGCACCGCGCGGAGCCACCTCGAGCCGCGTGACCTCGTGTCGGCGCGTGACGGCGTCGTAGCGGTGGTCCACCCGGTAGCTCCGGTCGGCCAGCAGCTGCGGCAGCGCGTCCTCGAGGCGGCCTCGTTCCACGTGCGCGCTGACGGGCTCGTTGCCGAGGTCGCTCGCCACCAGCTCGAAATGGAGGCGGGCCGCCAGCTCCTCCAGCAATGGGCGCCGCGGGGTGGCGTTCGCCACCAGGGTGAGGCCGTGCTCGTCGACCCGCAGCCGCACGCTTCCCGGCCCGGGCTCCGGAGCCGAGCCGGCCGCGCTCTCGGGGTCGCCCGCCTGGGCGTCGGCTCGGGCGTCGGCGGTGGCGGGCGGCGCGGCCCCGGCCGGGGTGGCGTCCGGCGGCCGCCCGCAGCCCGCCGCCGGCGCGAGCAACAGCACGAGCCCGAGCGCTGTGGAAGCGAGCCTCGTTCGGGCGTGCGGGCGGCGAGGGGACGTGACGGCTTCTCCGGGCGCGCGGCCGGCTACTTGCCGGGACGCAGGTCTCGCGGCAGACCGTAGCCGCGTTCGCCGATGATGTTGAGCTGGATGTTCGTGGCACCCCCGGCGATCGCGGGGCCGAGGCTGAACACGTACTGCTCGACCCAGCCGGTCGGGCCCTCGCCCCGGCGGTAGCCGGCCAGGTCCTCCGCAGAGGGCGCCAGCAGGCCGTCCGAGCCCAACAGGTCGTAGGCGAGCGTCATCAGCTCCTGCATGACGTCCGTCGAGTAGAGCTTGTTCATCATCATCGGGAGGATGCACTCGAGCTCCTCGCCGTGGGCGGCGGCGGAGAGCTGACGCAGGCTCGAGGTCTCGTTGGTGCGCACGCGGCACTCGATCGCCGCCAGGCGCTGGCGGACGCCCGGGTCTTCGATGGCGGGCCGGCCACCCCGCCGCCGGCTCCGCGCCAGCTCCACCAGGGCGTCGAAGTGCTCGCGCATCATGTTCGGGTTCGCGATCAGGTTCCGCTCGTGCTTCAGGGTGGCGCGAGAGACCTGCCAGCCCTGGCCGCGCTCGCCCACCAGGTGGTCGGCCGGCGTGCGCGCGTCCTGGAAGAAGACCTCGTTGAAGTCCATCCCGCCGGTCAGCTGCTTGAGCGGCCGGATCTCGATCCCGGGCTGGTCCAGGGGCACCAGCAGGTAGCTGATGCCCTTGTGCTTGGCAGCGTCGGGCTCCGTGCGGAAGAGCCCGAAGAGGTACTGCGCTTCCTGGGCGTTGCTGGTCCAGATCTTCTGCCCGTTGATCACCCACTCGTCACCCTCGAGCACCGCCTGGCACTGCAGGGACGCGAGATCGCTGCCGGAGCCCGGCTCGCTGTACCCCTGACACCAGACCAGGTCGCCCGCGAGAGTGGGCGGGACGAAGCGGCGCTTCTGCTGCTCGCTGCCGAACTCGATCAGGGTGGGGGCCAGCATCGCCGGTCCCTGGGTGGGCTGGGCGCCGGGCGCGCCCGCCGCGTGGAATTCGTCGCGGCAGATCGCGTCCTTCAGCACGTCGGGCTCCTGGCCGCCTCCGCCGTACGCGGCGGGAATGTCGCGATACACGTATCCGCGCTCGATCGCGCGCCGCCGGAACAGCGCCTCCTGCCGCTCGCGCGGGAGCTTCGCCTCCTCGCCGGACAGGGGCCAGCTCCGGAGGAACTCGCGCACCTCGGCGCGGAAGCGCTCGTGCTCGTCGCTGTATCGCAGATCCATCGGGCGCTCTCCTACCAGCCCGCGAGCACGGCCACGCGTTCCCGGTGCGCGTCGGGCGTTCCGAGGAAGCTGCGGTCGTACATCGCGCGCTTGAACCAGATCTGGACGTCGCATTCCCAGGTGAAGCCGAGGCCGCCGTGGACTTCCACCGCCTCTCGGGCCACGGCGACCGCTCGCTCGCTGATGTGCGCCTTGGCCATGGCCGCGTGCCGTGGGGCGTCGGGCAGGCCCTCGTCCAGGGCGTGTGCGGCGTACCAGTAGAGGGCGCGCGTGGGCTCGATCTCGGTTCCCATGCGCGCCAGGGTGTGCTTGACGGACTGGAACTGGGCGATCGGCTGCCCGAACTGCCGGCGGTCCTTCGCGTAGTCGACGGAGAGCCGGACGAGGCGCGTCGCGGCGCCGAAGGCGTCGGCCGCCAGGGCCACCAACCCCGCATCGATCACCCGGGCGGCGACCTCGCCGCCCGTCGTCTCCGACAGCAGCTCGGCCTCGGCACCGTCGAGCACCAGCTGCTGGATGGGGCGGGTGCGGTCGATCCCCTCCTGGGCTTCGAGACGAGCTCCCGCCGCGGCTCCGCCGTCGAGCTCGAGCAGCGCGAGGCCGCCTCCGGCGACGCCGATCACGGCCAGTCCGGCGTGCGCGGCGTGAGGTACGTATTGCTTGCGACCGGTCAGCTTGCCGTGGGACACGCGCGTCGCCCATGCCTGCGGCATCCAGGAGTCGGCGTCCTCCGCCAGGGCCACCGTCGCGATCGTCGAGCCGTCGGCCAGACGGGGGAGCCAGCGCTTCCGCTGCGCGTCGTTGCCGCCGAGTGCGATGGCGAGCGCGGCCAGGGCGTGCTCGAGGAGCGCCCCGGGCAGCCCGGTGGCGCCGGCGATCTCGCACGCGAGGGCGAGCTCGAGCCGGCCGAGCCCCGCACCGCCGTGCTCCTCGGGCACGACGAGCCCGGTCATTCCCATCTCCGCGAGCCCCTGCCAGAGCGCGTCGTCGTGTCCCCGGCCGGCGTCGAAGATCTCGCGCAGCCGCATCGGCGGGCACTCGCTCGCCGCGAAGCCGCGCAAGGTCTCCTGCAGCAGCTTCTGCTCTTCACTCAGCCCGAAGTGCACGCCGGATCTCCTGGCTCGTTCACGAAGGGGTCGGTTGATTCCGGGCCGCGCGGAGGGGTGCGGGAGGCCGGAATGGCGTTTCGAACGTCCGCTCTGCCATCGACGGGCGCGGAGTCTAGCCCCGATCCGTCGAAGCGCGCGGAATGACGCATTGGGGCCGGTCCGGGCGAGCCGGGATTGGAATCCGGCCCTCCCCCGGGCGGTCGGTCACCGTATAATGAGCTGAGCGTGGTTCAGCGGCGAGCGTGCGCACGCGCCGCGGGCCGGACGAGGGAGGTGGAAGATGAAGTCGGTCGGGGAGATGCTGCGCTGGAGGACTCGTCAGCACCCGGACGCCGTGGTGCTCCGGCACGGCGATCGGGTCAGCAGCTACCGGGACCTCGACCGCGCTGCGAATCGGGTGGCCAACGCGCTGGTGGAATCGGGGCTCGCCCCGGGCCAACGCGTGTGCGTCCTCGACAAGGGCCACGACGAGTTCATCGAGACGATCTTCGGCATCGCCAAGGCCGGCGGGGTGTACACCCCGGTGAACTGGCGGCTCGCCGCGCCCGAGATCGCCTACGTGATCAACGACTCGATGGCGCCCGTCGTCTTCGTGGGCGAGGCCTTCGCGGACGCGATGGCCTCGATCGAGGGCGAGCTCACGAACGTGAAGACCATCGTGCGCTGGGGGGAGGGGCCGACCGCCTGGCCCCGCTACGCCGACTTCTGCGGCGCCGCCTCCGAGGAGGACCCGCGCCGGGACACCGCAGACCACGAGACGGCGTGGCAGCTCTACACGAGCGGCACCACCGGTCATCCCAAGGGCACCGAGCTCACCCACGCCAATCTCGTCGAGGTCGTCGGCGTGGCCGTGACGGGCTTCGGGGGGACCCAGCGCGGCGACGCGGCGTTGATCTGCATGCCCCTCTACCACATCGGCGGCTCGGGCTACGCGCTGGCCATGTTCTTCGCCGGCGCCGAGCTGGTGGTGACCCGCGAGGCGAACCCGCCCGAGATCCTCGAGCTGATCGAGAGCCGGGGCATCACCCACGCGTTCTTCGTGCCCGCCCTGATCAACTTCCTGCTCCAGCAGCCGCGATGCGCGACGACGGACGTCTCCTCCCTGAAGGCCATCCTCTACGGGGCGTCGCCGATTCCCGAGGAGCTTCTCCGGCAGGCCATCGAGCGGTTCCGCTGCGACTTCATCCAGGCCTACGGGCTCACGGAGACGACCGGGGGCTGCGTGCTGCTGCCCGCCGCGGACCACGTCCCCGGCAGCCCGCGGCTCCGCGCCTGCGGGCTGCCGAACTTCGGCGTCGACGTCCGCATCGTCGACGCCCGTGGTGGAGACTGCAAGACGGGCGAGGTGGGCGAGATCTGGATCCGCGGCGGCATGGTGATGAAGGGCTACTGGAACCGCCCGGAGGCGACCGCCGAGGCGATCCAGGACGGCTGGTTCCGCTCGGGCGACGCGGGCTACTTCGACGTGGACGGCTACCTCTACATCCACGACCGCGTGAAGGACATGATCGTGTCGGGCGGCGAGAACGTCTATCCGGCGGAGGTGGAGAGCGTGCTCTTCGCCCACGAAGGCGTGGCCGACGTGGCGGTGATCGGGGTTCCCGACGAGCGCTGGGGCGAAGCCGTGAAGGCGGTGGTGGTGCGCGCACCGGGCAAGGAGGTGAGCGACCGCGAGCTGATCGACGCCTGTCGGCGTCACATCGCCGGCTACAAGATCCCGCGCTCGGTCGATTTCGTGGATGAGCTGCCGCGCAACCCCACCGGCAAGGTCCTGAAGCGCGAGCTGCGGGCGCGCTACTGGGAGGGGCGGGACCGGGGCGTCAACTGAGGGGGCCCGCGCTCGCGAGCGCCAGGCGTCGTCCCGCGAGCCAGGTCCGGGCGACGGTCGTCACCCCGATCACCGCGCAGCCCGCCAGCGCGAAGGCGCCGGGCCGCTCTCCGTGCACCCACCAGGCGAGGAGCGCGTTCAGCACCGGCTCGAGCAGCAGCAGCAGGGACGCCTCCAGGGCCGGGACCCGGGCGAGCCCCCGGGTCATCAGCACGTAGGCGAGGCCGATCTGGAACACGCCCAGGTAGCCCACCAGCAGCCCGTCGAGGAGATGCGGCGGGGGCAGGGGGAGCGCGAACGGCAGGCAGACCGCGAAGGCCAGCAGGTTGCCCGCGACCACGGCGGCGCCCGCTTCGGCGCCCGGGTCGCTTCCCGCCTCGGCGCGGGCCATCCAACGCAGGCCCACCAGGGTGAAGGCCCAGGAGAGACCGGACGCCGCCGCCACGAAGTTGCCCAGGCCCGGATCCGGAGCGGTGGCGGCCGGCGCCTCGTGGCCCACGAAGAAGAGCGCCATGCCGAGCAGCAGCACGCTCGTCAGCAGCACGTCGCTGCGCCGGCTGCGTTCGTGCAGCAGCCACGGCCCGAGCGCCAGCACGTAGAGAGGCGCCGTCGACTGCAGGAAGATGGCGTTGGCGGCGGTGGTGAGCTTGTTGGCCAGGGTGTAGAGCACGAGGGTGGTCCCGTAGGCGAGACCGACCCCGAGGGCCCGGGGCCGCCAGAAGGCGCGCCAGCGTGGCAGCAGCAGCCACAGCACGACCGCCGCCAGCAGCGAGCGGCCGCCCGCCACCTGGAAGCCCGACAGGCTCGTGGCCTTGATCACCGTGCCCCCGGTCGCGAACAGGAACGCGGCGCCGAGCACGGCGAGCCGGTCGAGGGGGAGTGTGGATCGCGCCATCGGAAGTCCTGACCGGGAGCCCATCCGGCGAAGACGCGACGGAGCGGCTTCGCAGCAGGGGCTCTAAGCTACCCGACCCCGATCATGAGTTCCGAAGCGATCCACATCGACGACCTCGCGAGCCCGCAGGTGCCCTGGCTGCTGCGCGCCGGGAACGCGCTCGCCACGCCCCTGGCCGGGTCGCTCCTGCGGCTGGACGAAGCGGCGCTGCTGGCCTCGGCCCGTCGGCATACCGGCCTCGACGACTTCGGCGACGAGACCTTCCGCGAGCCGCTCTCGGTGCTGCTGCGCGCCCTCGAAGCCGAGGCCCGGCTCACGCCGTTCGGTCGCTTCGGGGCCCGCCAGCTCCTGCACGGCCTGCTCGTGACGCGGCTGCGGCTCCTCGCGCTCCTGCGGCGCCATCCGGAGATCGAGGAGGAGCCGGTGGTGTCGCCCATCATCGTGATGGGGCTGCCCCGGACCGGAACCACCCACCTCCACAACCTTCTCTCGAGCGACCCGTCCCTGCGCAGCCTGCCGTACTGGGAGAGCCTGGAGCCGATTCCGGATCCGCTGCCCGAGCGGGGGAGCGCCGCGGCCCGCCGGGCCGAGGACGACCCTCGCTTCGCCCGCTGTGCGCGTGGCCTCGACTTCCTGCACCGGGTGATGCCGCTCTTCCCGCTGATGCACGAGATGACCCCGACGTCGCGCCACGAGGAGATCCAGCTGCTGGCGGTGGAGATCTCGACGATGCTCTTCGAGAGCAGCTACCAGGTGCCGAGCTACCGGGACTGGTACAAGGCCAGCGATCAGACCCACGCCTATCGGGGGCTGCGGCGCCTGCTCCAGGTGCTGCAGTGGCAGGACGGGCGCCCGCGCCGCTGGGTGCTGAAGTCCCCGCAGCACCTGGAGCAGATCGGGCCGTTGCTCGCCGTCTTCCCGGACGCGAAGATCATCCAGACCCACCGCGATCCCGTCCGGGTGACCGCGTCGTTCTGCACCCTGGGCACCTACGGGCTCCGCATGGGCACACGCCACATCGATCCGCGGGCGGTGGGCGCCTACTGGGCGGCGCGGATCGAAGACCTGTTGCTGGCCTCGCTGCGGGATCGTGACCGCATCCCGCCCGAGCAGGCGATGGACCTCCGCTTCCACGAGTTCATGGCCGACGAGGTGGGGTCCGTGGCGCGCATCTACGAGTTTGCCGGTCAGCCCGGCGGCGAAGCCGCGCTGGCGCGGGTGCGGGCCTACCAGGACGCCAACCCCCGCGGCCGGCACGGGACCATCGACTATCGCCTCGAGGACTTCGGGCTCGACGCGGCCGAGCGCCGCCGCAGCCTGCGTGCGTATCAGACGCGCTTCGGGGTTCCCGACGAATAGGCGTCCCGCCGGCGGAGCGCCTCACCGGCCTGCCAGGAGCTTCTCCAGGGGCTCGAAGCGTTCGGGCCAGCGATAGCCGGCGGCGTCTCGTCCGAGCCGGCCGGCCTCCCGGATCGCCGCGCGGTCGATGGCACCGTACACGTGGGGAAACAGGTCGGCGCGCGCCAGATGCGCGCGGCCGCCGCCGGGCCGGGGCGCCGGCGCCTCGAAGCGGAGCTCGGCGCCGAGACGCCCGGGATCGATCACCAGCGCGATGAGCGGTTCCGCGAGATCGCCGAAGTAGTCGCCGGCGACGGCCAGCGCGACCTCGGGGCTTCCCGCGCAGTGGACGAAGCCGTCCGCGGCCAGGTTGCGGGGCCGGTAGGCGTCGCCGGCCACGCCGGAGCGGAGCTCGGAGGTGGGGGCCAGGTGGTAGATCGCGGTGACTTGCATCGCGTGGGGTCCTCCCCGGGTGGACGGGCGGGGTGCCGATGGAGCTTCGGAGCGGGGCTCTGCCCCCGGCGAGGCGGGTCTCCCGCGGGGTCGGCGCCTCGCTCGAGCCCGGTTTTGCGGGTAGTATCGCCGAGCCGGGCGGGCCGGGAGCCTGCCTGTCGATCCTCAGACAAAGTTCCGCGAGAGCAGGTCTCGCGAGAGAGCCCGCGGCGGACCCCGGTCCAGCCGTCGTCCCGCCACCGACGAGCATGACGAGACGATCCTCCAGCCACCCATGACGACACCCTCGTACAGCCTAGAGAACCCCCTGGCCCGGCTGGCCGGACCGGTGACGACCGTGCCCGCCGAGAGCCCGGCGTCCACCCATCGCCACCATGGACTCTACGACCGCGCCCTCGAGGAGGCCCGCGAGCTCGCCGAGCGTCCCTACCGGGGAGGCGGTCCCGCCCGGGTCCGGGTGCAGCACGCCAAGAACCGCATGACCGTGTGGGAGCGGATCAAGGTCCTGACCCGCCGCGAGCCGAACATCCTGTGGCACAACTGGGGGCCCTCCCTGGACGGGGCCTCCATCATCACCGGCATCCTCGAGATGGACGGGCGCGACGTGGCCGTCTACGGACACGACTTCACCGTGCGCGCCGGCTCGATGGACGCCACCAACGGCGACAAGCTCGCGCGCATCATCTACATGGCGGCGGAGCGGGGCATCCCGCTCATCGGCATGAACGACTCCGCCGGGGCCTTCGTGCCCGCGGGCGTCGGGGGGCTCGACGGCTACAGCGAGGCGTTCACGGCCCTGCGCAAGATCAGCGGCGTGGTCCCCAGCATCAGCCTGATGTTCGGCTACAACGCCGGCGGCGGCGCCTACCTGCCGCGCCAGGGATCGTTCATGATCCAGTGCGAGGACACCTTCATCGGCCTCACGGGGCCCGGTGTGGTCAAGTCGGCGCTGGGCGAGACCGTGTCCGCCGACGACCTGGGCGGCCCGGGCGTCCACGGCATGAACGGCGTGTGCGACCTCGTCACGGACGACGAGCTCGGCTCCCTGCGCACCGCGGCACGCCTGCTCACCTACCTGCCCGACAACAACCGCGTCCTCTCTCCCTTCAAGCAGACCTCGGATCCGGTGGGGCGCTACACCGTGGAGGAGGACCTGCTCTTCCGGCGCACCTTCGGCGGCCCGGCCGGTATGAACGCCCCGTTCGACATCACCCTCTACCTCCAGCAGATCGTCGATCACGGGGAGTACTTCGAGCTGCAGCCCCAGCGCGCGCGCAACATGGTGACGGCCTTCGGCCGCCTCGGCGGCTGGGTGGTGGGATTCGTCGCGAACAACTCCGCCGAGGCCTCCGGGCAGATCGACGTCGACGCGGCCGCCAAGGCCACCCGCTTCATCCGCTTCTGCAACATCTACAACATCCCGCTGATCTTCCTCGAGGACACCACGGGCTTCCTGCCGGGCACCGAGCAGGAGCGGCGCGGGATCATCCTCAGGGGCCGCAAGCTCCTCGACGCCATCATCGACATCCGCACCCCGCGCATCACGATGATCATCCGCAACGCCTTCGGCGGCGCCTACGCGGCCTACAACTCCCACTACACCGGCGCCGATCGCGTCTTCGCCATGCCGATGGCCCGCGTGGCCGTGATGGGCCCCGGCGGTGGCGTGGAGTTCGTCTACAAGGACGAGGTGCGCAAGCTCGAGAACGAGTACGCGGCGGCGGTGAAGCAGGGCGACAAGCAGGCCCATCGCAAGCTCGACGAGGGCCGCTCCGCACTCACCGCCCGCTACGAAGAAGCGCTCATGAACCCGAAGGAGGCGCTGTCCCTCGGCTCCGTCTCGAGCATCGTGATGCCGGGCGAGAGTCGGCGCGTGCTGGCCTCCCACCTGGGCTTCCTGATGCGGACCTACCAGCCCGCCCCGATGGGCGGCGTGCAGCGGGAGCACGAGTAGTGCTGACCCCGGACCTCGAGGTCGTCCCCTTCCACGAAGCCGGCTCGGCGTGGCTGCGCTCGTTCACCTTGAAGCGCGTCAAGTGCCTCGTCGTGTGCCGCGGCCCGGTCCGCAAGGAGGCCTTCGAGGTCTTCGACCAGATCGGCGTCGGCGAGTACGGAATGCTGCTGTCCGAGAAGGACTCGGTCGTCTATCCGCGCTGCCTTGCCCCCGAGCTCCGGGATCTCCGCTTCCCGCACAACGTCCACCGGGTCGAGGACTACATGGGCTCGGGGCAGGACGAGAAGGTCGCGCGCATCCGCGAGATCATCGGCATCGCGAAGAGCCACGGCTACACGCACCTCTTCGCCGGCTACGGCTTCATGGCCGAGGACGTGGACTTCATCCAGGCGATCGAGGACGCGGGGCTGCGCTTCATCGGTCCTTCGTCCCACACGGTCCGCCTCGCGGGCGCCAAGGACGAGGCCAAGAAGCTGGCGCGCCGGCTGGGCAACGCGGTGATCCCGGGCGTGGACAACGTCTCGGCCCTGGCCCTCACCCGCAAGGCCGGCGACCGTGCGGCGCTCGAGTCCCTGGCCGCGCAGCACGAGCTCGCGTTCGCGTGGAACGACGGGCTCTCCCTCGAGGACAACGCCGAGGCCCTGCTGCAGTCCGGCTACGATCGGAGCGTCGAGCTCGTGACGATCGCCGAGCTGCAGGCCGAGGCCGAGGCGCAGAGCCGCGAGATCTGGGCGCAGTATCCGAAGTCGCGCATCCGCTTCAAGGCGATCGGCGGCGGCGGCGGCAAGGGGCAGCGCGTGGTGGCCGGGCCGGGCGAGGTGGCCGCGGCGGTGATGGGCGTGATTGCCGAGCAGAAGGTCACGGCGCCGGGCTCGAACCGGAACTTCCTGATCGAGCTCAACCTGGAGAAGACGCGGCACAACGAGATCCAGCTCCTGGGCAACGGGGAGTGGTGCATCTCCCTCGGCGGCCGTGACTGCTCCATCCAGATGCACGAGCAGAAGCAGCTCGAGTTCTCGCTGAACCGCGAGCTCCTGGACGAGGCCCTCTCCGGCTACCGGGGGAAGGCGGCGAAGACCCTGAAGGCCGACCGCGAGACCCTCGGCCGCATGGAGACGGACGGCGAGCGCTTCGGCCTTGGCGTGGGCCTCGACAGCGTCTCCACCTTCGAGTGCATCGTCGAGGGCTTCGACCACTTCTTCATGGAGATGAACACGCGCATCCAGGTCGAGCACGGGGTGACCGAGCTCGTCTATCGGCTCAAGTTCACGAATCCCGACGATTCCGACGAGTACTTCTACGTCGACCGGCTGATCGAGGCGATGGTGCTCGTCGAGCTGCACGGTGCGCGGCTGCCCCGACCCGAACGCGTGCCGCGCGAGGTCTCCGGCGCCGAGATCCGGATGAACGCCACGAACGACGCCCTGAAGCCCCACGCCGGCGGCATGATCCGGAGCTGGTCGAAGGCGCTCGACTACGAGATCCGCGACGACCAGGGCATCGGCACCCGGAATCCCGACACGGGGTCGTTCGTCTACTACAACCTGGCCGGCGCCTACGACTCGAACATCGCCCTCATCCTGACGGACGGTTCCTCCCGGGCCGACAACCTCGCGCGCCTGGCCGAGATCCTCCGCCAGATGGCCCTGCGCGGTAAGGACCTGCGCACCAATCTCGGGGTGCAGTACGGCCTCATCAACTGGCTGCTCGGCGTCGAGCCGATGCTGAAGCCGGACACCGGCTTCCTGACGCGCTGGCTGGCCGCGGTGGGTGCGCTCCAGGAGCTGGCGCGGGACGTCGATCTCGAGATCGCGGCCGCCGAGATGCTGGCGTCGCTGAAGGATCGGGACGCACGGGCGGCCTTCGCGGCCAAGGAGACGCTGCTGCTGCGCCCCGTCGGACGGCTGCTGCGGGACCCGCACGCCATGGCGGGATTCCTCGGGCGCCACGGCGGGCGCCTGTGGACCGTCGAGGAGGAGGCGGTCCGCTTCGCCGACAACCCGGTGGTCTTCCTGCGCGAGCTGTACCACTACCTGGACATGGACTTCACCGAGACCAAGCCGCCCTCGGAGATGATCTGGGAGGACGACTGGGACCAGCTCCGCGGTGCCCTCGACTTCTACGGTGAGCTGCAGCTGCGAACCGGTGCGAAGGACTGGGACAGCCTCCAGGCGATCCTCGCCGGCGGGCCGCCGGACGCCTTCGCGGGTCCCGACACCGCCCTGTGGCCGCGCTGCGTGGCTGCGCACCGGGGCTTCCAGATCGGGCTGGAGCTCTTGCTCCTGATCCCCCGCCTGGGGCTGCGGGCGGGCTTCCTCGAGGTGGGCGTCGACGCGGCGCTGGAGCCCGTGTTTCCCGAGCGCTTCCGGCCGGGCTCCGAGTCCTCCGAGGTGGAGTCGCTCACCCGGCTGCTGGCGCCGCCGCCGAAGGCGAGCCCGAACGAGATCGTGGCGCCCAGCGGGGGAGCCTTCTACGGCCGGGAGGCCCCGCAACTGCCCCTGCTGATCGAAGCGGGAGACCACTTCGAGGCCGGGCAGCCCCTCTTCGTCATCGAGGTGATGAAGATGTTCAACAAGGTGCTGGCGCCGTGTTCGGGCACCATCGTCGAGAACCTCATGAAGGACTCCGACGGCGCCATCGTGAAGGCCGGCCAGCCCATCTTCCGCATCGAGCCCGACGAGGTGTTCGAGGAGGAGTCGCCGGACCTGGTCCGGGAGCGCCAGCGCAAGCTGACCCTCTCCATGCTGGCCTGACGTACCGGCCGCCCGGCCGATCGACTCGTTCTGGGCGGGCTTCTTCGGCGTGGAGCCCGACGCCTGTCTGGTGTCGGCCAGCCCCCTGGCCGGCCGCCTCGGCCTGGCCGGGGCTCAGTCCTCCGCGACGAGACGGGGCAGCAGGTCGGCGATGCCGCCCCGCAGCACGGCGTCCGCGAGCTCGTCCATCTCGGTGGGCTGGGCATTCAGGATGACGACCCGGGCCCCGGCCTGCTTGGCGATGGGAACCACGGCGGCGATGGGGTAGACGCCGAGGGTGGTCCCGATGGCCAGCATCAGGTCGCAGGTGTTGGCCGCGTCCTCGGCCCGGCGGAGGTCGCGGGCGACGAGTCCCTGCCCGAAGGAGATCGTCGCGGACTTCAGGATGCCCCCGCACTTCCGGCACGGCGGGTCGTCCTCCCCCGCCTGGACGCGATCCAGGGTCTCCTGCATGGGGCTCCGATCGCCGCAGTCCAGGCACGTCACCTCGCGAACGGTGCCGTGGATCTCGACGACGCGGCCCGGATCGGAGCCGGCGTCCACGTGCAGGCCGTCGACGTTCTGGGTGATGAGCAGGTGCAGCTTGCCCCGGCGCTCGAGCTCCACCAGGGAGTGGTGGCCGACGTTCGGCTCGGCCCGGCGCGCGAAGCTCTCCAGGCGGCTGCGCCAGGCGCGCCTGCGCACGTCCGGATCCGCCACGTAGTGCTGCAGGGTGGCCATCTTCTCGGCCTGGGGATTCTTCGTCCACAGGCCCTGGGGGCCGCGAAAGTCCGGGATGCCGGAATCGGTGGAGATGCCGGCGCCCGTCAGCACGGCGATGCAGCGGGCCTCGTCGATCCAGCGGCGGACGATGCGGATCGAGTCCTCGAGATCGGCGTCGAGCCGGCTTCCGCTCATGCGCACGGCCTCCGTGGTTTCGCGCTCAGCGTCGCAGGCGCCCGTCGATGGCCTCGAGGCCCTTCTCGAGGCGGCTCAGGAACTTCGCCTGGTCCTTGTCGCTCAGGGTCTTCGCCTCGGACTGCAGCAGCACGTGATAGGCGAGGGACTTGCGGCCGCTCTCGACGTTGCGGCCCCGGTAGACGTCGAAGAGCTCGGTGCCGGCCACCTGTCCCCGGCCCGCGGCCTCGATCACCGTCACCAGCTCGGCGGCGCGGGTCGCCTCCGGCAGGTCGACGGCGACGTCGAGCTTCACGCCGGGGTAGCGCGGGATCGGCCGGTAGGGCCGGACGCGCCGCTCGCTCGCGAGCAGCGCGTCGATGGAGATCTCCGCCGCCGCCACGTCGCTGGCGAGGTCGCCGCCGAGGCCGACCGCGCGGCACAGGCCGGGCTCGAGGTTCGCGACGGTCGCCAGCGGCTGCGCGGCACCCGCTGCCCGTGCCACCAGGCAGCGTGCGGGGTGCGCCCAGGCGGGTGCCGGCGCCTCGGGAACGTCCCACACCGGCTGCGGAACCCCCACCCAGGCGAGCAGGTCGGTCACCACCCCCTGGAGCTGGTGGAAGCGATCGTCGTCGAAGCGCTCTCCCACCACGTCCGGAGACGATGCGTGCACGAGGGCCACCTCGTGGACCTCGCCGGGCTCGCCGCGCGCGTTGGCGTGCTCGGGGCGGTAGCCCTTGCCGATCTCGAAGAGGCGCACGTCCGTCCGGCTGCGGCGGTTGGCCTCGAGGTCGGCGAGCAGCGAAGGCAGCACCGAGCGCCGCACCCGCGACTCCGCCTGGTCGACGGGGTTGCGCACGATGATGTGGGGCAGGTCCTGCTGGCCGAGCTTCGCGACGATGGCGTCGGAGACGAACGAGTAGCTGAGCGCCTCGTGGAAGCGGGCCGCGCCGGCCAGGCGGTCCTGGATGCGACGCACGAGGTCGCGCCGCGGGTCCGTCCGCGGCGGCTCCACGGCGGCCAGCATGGTCTGCTCGGGGATGCTGCCGTAGCGGTGGATGCGGCCGATCTCCTCGACGAGGTCCTGCTCGAGGGTGACGTCCTTGGTGGCGCGCACCGAGGGCACGTCGACCCGCAGGCTGGCATCCGTCTCCCGCGCGACGCCGAAGTGCAGTCGCTCGAGGATGTCGGCGATCTCTTCGTCGGGGACGTCGGCGCCCAGCGCCGCGCGCACCCGGGCCGGACGCAGCCGCAGGGACAGCGCCGGGTCCCGCCACTCGCCCACGTCGGTGGGCGGCGCCGGAAACACGACGTCGGGCTGCAGGCCGTGCAGCAGGCGCGCGAAGTGTCCCGCCGCCTGGGGGACGAGGGTGGGCGACAGGCTCTTCTCGAAGCGCGCGGACGAATCGGTGCGCAGGCCCAGGCGGGCCGACGTGCGCCGGATGGTCGGCGCGTCGAACGCCGCCACCTCGAGCAGCAGGCGGCTCGTGTCGCCGCCCACCTTCGAGGCGAGGCCGCCCATGATGCCGGCGAGGGCGACCGGCTCGTCGCCCGAGCAGATCAGCAGGTCGGCGGGAGCGAGGCGGCGGGCCTCGCCGTCGAGGGTGGTCAGGCTCTCTCCCGGGCGCGCGTCGCGCACGAGGATGCCGTCGGCGTCGAGCCGCGAGGCGTCGAACGCGTGGTTCGGCTGGCCCAGGTCGAGCATGACGAAGTTCGAGAGGTCGACCAGCACGTCGATGGGGCGCTGTCCCACGGCGAGCAGCAGCCAGCGCAGCCAGTCGGGGGACGCGTCGGCGCGAGCCCCTTCGATCAGCAGGCCCAGGTAGCGAGGGCAGCTTCCGGACGCGATGCGGACCGGGAACGGCGGGCCGCCACCCGTCGCCGGAAGGCTGCAGTCGAGAGGGCGCAGCGCGCGGCGGGTGATGGCCGCCACCTCGCCGGCCATCCCGCGGTGGCCCCAGAGGTCGGGTCGGTGCGTCAGCGACTTGTTGTCGATCTCGATCACCCAGTCGTCGACGCCCAGGGCGGCGGCCACGGGCCGACCCGTCTCGGCGGACTCGGGCAGCACCCAGATGCCGTCGTGGTCGTCGCCGATCTCGAGCTCCTTGCGCGAGCAGATCATGCCCAGGGACTCGACGCCGCGGATCTTCGAGCGCTTGATCTTGAAGTCGCCGGGGAGGGTCGTGCCCACCACGGCGACGGCCACCTTCTGGCCCCGGGCCACGTTCGGCGCGCCGCACACGATGGCAAGCGGTGCGCCGCCGCCCGCGGCCCCCACGTCCACCCGACACACCGAGAGCTTGTCCGCGTCCGGGTGGGGCTCGCGCTCCACCACGTGCCCCACCACCACGTCCGAGAGCTGCGGGGCGAAGCGCTCCACGCCTTCGACCTCGGCGGTCGAGAGCGTGAGGTCCGCCGCGAGCTGCGAGGCGTCGATGCCCTCGAGATCCACGTGGCGCGCGAGCCAGCGGTAGGAGACGAGCATCAGAACTGCTCCAGGAAGCGCAGGTCGCCCGCAAACAGGTGGCGCACGTCGTCGATCCCGTAGCGCAGCATCACCAGGCGCGAGAGGCCCAGGCCGAACGCGAAGCCGCTCCACGTCTCCGGGTCGATGCCGCCGGCCCGAAGCACGTTCGGGTGCACGAGACCGCAGGGCAGCAGCTCGATCCAGGTGGTGCGCTTGCAGACGCTGCAGCCGTCCTCGCAGAACGGGCAGCGGGCGTCGAGCTCGAAGCCCGGCTCGACGAAGGGGAAGTACCCGGGTCGCAGCCGGACGTCGAGATCCCGCCGGAAGATGCCGCGGAGCAGGGTGCGCATGGCGCCGATCAGGTGCCCCACCGAGACATCGCGACCCACCACCATGCCCTCCATCTGGTAGAAGGTGTGGTCGTGGCTCGCGTCGGTGGTCTCCTGGCGGAAGCAGCGCCCCGGGGCGATCACCCGGAACGGCGGGGCGAGCTGCTCCATGGCGCGAACCTGCACCGGCGAGGTGTGGGTCCGCAGCACGAGCCGGCCCTCGTCGTCGCAGAAGAAGGTGTCGTGGCTGTCCCGGGCCGGATGGTCGCGCGGGATGTTCAGCGCCTCGAAGTTGTAGTGGTCGAGCTCCACCTCGGGGCCGTCGAGCACGCTGTAGCCCATGGACAGGAAGAGATCCTCGAGCTCCCGGGTCACCTGGGTGACCGGATGCAGGGAGCCGGTCTCGAGCCGGGCCGGCGGCAGGGTCGGATCGAAGCCCGCGCCCGAGCGCTCGGCGGCGAGGCGCGTGGCCTCGAGCTCCGCGGCGCGGGCGTCCACCCGCTCCTGGATGGCCTGCTTCAGGCGGTTCGCGCTCTGTCCCACCGCCTTGCGCTCGTCGGGCGGAAGCCCGCCGATCGTCGCCAGGGCCGCGGCGACGACGCCCTTGCGCCCGAGGTAGTGGCGTTCGACGTCCTTGAGGGCGTCGGCGTCGCGGCACGCTGCGATCTGGTCGCATGCCTCGCTGAGGGTGGCTTCCGTGTCCATCCTGGCTCGGTCCGGGGAGGCTGTGGCGCTTCGGGGTCGTCCGTGGGGGCGGGCGGCCGGCGAGCGTAGCCCGGATCGCGGCGTCAGTCCCGTGCGGAGACGCCGCGGCGACGGGCGCGGAGCCGCGTCCGCGCCCGTCGCCGCCGGCCGTTCGCTCGCGCCGGTCTCTCTTGCTCGGCCTCTTCCTCAGCGAGCCTGGAAGCCCAGCCGTCGCCTCACCACGAAGCCCGTCGCCAGCAGCACCAGGGCGTAGACCACCAGCGATCCGCCGTCGAGCAGCGGCACGGTGGTCAGGCTGATGTTCGGGTTGTTGGGGTCGGGGTCCAGGCCGTCGGGCGTGCCGTCCCCGTCCGTGTCGGGGTTCGCCGGATCCGAGCCCGTGTCGTTCGGGCCCACGTAGATCCCGGTCGCCGTCTCCACGCCGTCGCTCAGGTCGTCGCCGTCCCGGTCGATGCCCATGCGCTGGCCGGAGCCGGGGGGCGCACAGGTGTACGTGAGCGGACCGTCGCTCACCGCGAAGGCCCGCACCTCGGCGTCCGTGTGGAGGTTGTTCAGGTCGTCCTGGAACATGCCGTTCGAGAGGCGCACGAAGCCCCGCAGCGCACCGCCGATGTTGCCCTTGACCACCACCTCGCACTCGCCCTGGGTCCCGAAGAGCAGCAGCGAATCGAAGGTCGCGTCCTGGCGCTGGATCATCAGGTCGATGCGCGGTCCCACCACCCCCGCGTTGGTGGCGTCGAGGGTCACCTGCTGGCCCACGATGGGTGCGATGTCGTTGTCGAAGGCGAGCACGAACTGCTCGAGCTGGAGCTCCTCGGTGTTGGTCAGGTTGAAGACGCTCGAGGAGAGGAAGTTCTTGAGCGTGTCCACGGCGCCGTCGTGCAGGAAGCCCGAGCCGCGCACCTGCGGGCCGAGGTTGACGCCTCCGGCGCTCGAGATGCCGAACATGCCGACCTTCGCGTAGGCGTTGCGCAGGTGCGGGATCTTGAACTCCTGGGTCTCGCCCTCGAAGCTCTGGGAGCCGCCCGTGCCGAAGGCGCCGATCGAGGGCCGCAGGGTGTGGCACTGGTTGCAGCTCAGCACGCCGGCGTCGTTGCCTGCGCCGTCCGCGCCGGGCGGCGCGCCGATCTCGCCCGCCGCGAAGTAGTGCTTCTTGCCCTCGGCCTGGGTGGCGTTCAGCGAGTTGTCGAGGGCGCGCACCGGGTTCGGCGGCAGCACGATCTCGAGCGCGAAGTCGGCGAACTTCTGCATGTCCGAGGTGGCGATCACGCCGTCGTGCCCCACCAGGCCTTCGAAGGCCACGATGAAGTTCCGGAACGAGAAGTCCTCGTTGCACGCGGAGGCCAGCGAATCGGTGCACGGATCGATCCCGAAGAAGCCGTTCACCCGGTCGCCGCGCCAGTGCATGCCGCCGTCGAACTGCAGGCCGCGCAGGGTCTGGGTCGTCATCGGGCCCTTCATGGGATGGAAGGGCGTCTGGGACCCGATCACCTGGGGCTGGTTGGGATTCGTGGAGACGCTGGCGTCCGGGTCGCCGAGGTTCCAGATCACCCCGTCCAGGTCGCCGAAGATGTGGCAGCTCGCGCAGGACGCCTCGCCGTTGCCCGACGTGTTGAAGGCGTCGTACAGGAAGGGCCGTCCCTCGATGACTTTGGGCGGCTCCGGGTTGTGCAGGGCGATGGTCTGGGCGGTGATGCCGCTCGTGAGGTCGATGGCCGAGACCGAGTTGTCGAAGCGCGTCAGCACGTAGAGCCGGTCGTTCCCCTCGTCCAGGGCCAGGCCGGCCGGCCCGCCGCCGGGGGCGGAGAGATAGCTGGCGCTGGCGACGGTCGGGTCGAAGTTCGATTCGAAGCTCGGGTCCTCGATGGCGCTGGACGAGAACACGCCGATCTTGGCCGAGCCGAACGCCGCCATGTAGATGGTGTTGCCGTCGCTCGAGACCACCGGCTGCAGCGGCGTGGCGAGGCTGTGGTTCCGGGCGGCGGTGTCGACGAGGTCCGGCACGTCGGTGTGCAGCTTGCTGTAGTCGATGTGCTGGTTCAGGTGCTGGGGGTCGACGGACGGGCCGGCGGGGTCGAGCACCGTGATGCGGCTCTCGGAGAGGTGGCCCTGCACGGTGCTGCCGCCGTGGTTGCCGGGGCCTTCGAAGCGCACGTTGTTGGGCGACTCGGTGTTCGTGACGTAGACCTTCCCGCTGACGGGGTTCACCGCCATGTTGAAGAGGATCGTGCCCACGTGGTCGTACTCGACCACCGAGCCCGACGAGAGGGTGTTGGCGTTGATCGAGAAGACGTCGTGATCGGGCAGGTCGAAGCGGACGAGGGGGCTCCAGTTTCGGCCGGCGACGTCCCGCCAGTTGGACCCGTCGAACTTGACGATCAGCCCGGTCTCCGGCGCCTGCGCGCCATCGGCGTTGTCGCTCGGTCCGGGGATGCCGCCCGGCGCCGTCGAGCCGCTGATGTTGCAGGGGCTGGCGGAGTCGAAGCCGTCGCACACCGAGGTCTCGATGATCGAGGTGGTCTGGTTGCCCGATTGGAAGACGGCCACGTAGACGGTGCTGCCGTCGGGCGTCGTCGCCAGGGCCCGCGGCGTGTCGCCGAAGAAGGTGAGGATGCGGATCGGCGTGCCACCGATCGTGCTCCCGAGGCTCGTGGCGTCGAAGACCCACACGTCCGCCCGACCGATGCCCTCGGTGGTGAGCTGCGGGTCGCCCGCCCCCGGAACGCTCGCGATGGAGGGGTCGGTGCGCTGCTGGCCGCGGTGCGCGGTGGTGATGAACGCGCGGTTGCCGCCGGTACCCGCGAACACGATGTCGCGCGGCTCGTCGCCGACCAGCAGCGTCCGCGTGACGGTGGGCGGCGTCGCCGTCAGGTCGACGATGCTGATGCTGTCCGACAGGTGGTTCACCACCCAAACCTCGTCGTTGGTGCGTGCGGCGACCGCCACGGGCTCCATGCCGACGGGCACCGAGCCGGTGTGGGTGAGCACGCCGGCCACCACGTCGAAGATCTCGAGCCGGTCGTCCGGGATGTTCGTGACGAAGAGCCGGGTTCCGTCGGGAGACAGCGCCACCGGGCGTACGGGCCCGCTCTCGAAGGTCAGGAAGTCACGCTGAGCGAGGGCCGGCAGCGCCAGGCCTACGACAAGAGCGGTCGCGGCGAGTGCGCCGAGCAGCGACGAGAATCGGGTGCGTTCCATGATGGGCGGGTGCCTTTCCTGTCTTCTGGCCGGGCCGGGTTCGTGGGGCCGGCTTCGTCCGGTTCGTGACTGCGAGCGGGGGAGTGCGGCCATTTGAGCACGAAAGGGCTCGTTCCTGCAATAGAATTGGTCGTTCGAGGGGTTAAATCGGGAGTGGCCGCCGGTCACTCGGGTGCCCCGTTCGTGGGTCGACCCGGAGGTCCGCCGGGTGTCACGATCGGCGGGGTCCGAGGGCCGGATTGCCCTCGAGGTGCCGCTCCCCGTCCGGTGACCTGCCGCCGGTCCCCCGCCGGCCCGCGTGAGGGCCGCCGCCCGCGCCGCGCCGGGCCAGCAGAATCCGACGGCTCTGCGGGCCCCGACAGCGGCCCCCCCCGGGCGGCTGCGGCCCGATCCGCCATGGGTCGGCGACCGACGCCGCCGGGGTCGGATGGGGTCACGCGGCCTGGGGGCGGCTCACGCCCCGCCGCAGGCGGCGCGCGAAGCGCAGCGCCGGCACGGCCAGCACCACCAACGCCGCGGGCAGGTAGGCGGGGTACAGGAAGGCGCGGGGCAGATAGCTCTGGGCGAAGATGATCCAGATGTACCAGCCGCCGACGGTGTGGAGCAGGCTCCATCGCCGGCGTCCCAGCGCGGCCACTGCGGCGTCGCTCGAGGTGAGGGCCATGGCCGCCGTGAACGCGTAGGCGATTCCGCCGCCCACCACGGTGATCGGGGAGAGGGCCGTGGCGAACTCGCTCGACGCGTCGTAGAGCGCCACCAGCGCCAGCAGGTGGATGGCGTGGGAGACGGCGTACGAGATGCCCAGGTAGCGGCGGTTCGCGAGGAGCCACTTCGTCGCGCCGTTCTGCCAGAAGGTCCGCAGGCTCGAGGCGGTGAAGGCGAGGGCGAAGAGGAGCACGGAGCTGCGCGCGCTCGAGCGCACCAGCACCCGGATTCCCTCCTCCCCGGCGCCCCACACCGCGAGCTGCAGGCCCGCGAGTGCGGCCAGGGCGAGGGAGGTGACGACGGCGACCCGGGGTCCCTTCATGTGCTCGTTCTCCGCCGGCGTCCGCGAACGGAAGAGCATAGTCTGCCGTGTTCCCGCCCGCCGGGCGGGGGGGACGCGCCGCGCTCGCGACACCTCGACCATGAGAAGAAGCTCAGAGAGAAGCACTCCATGAGAAGGACCCTGCGATGGCGAGGCTCGAGGCGGTGACCCGGGCGAGCCTGGAGGGTGTCGGGGACGGGGCGTTCCGGGTGCGCCTGCACGGCGACGGTCGGGTGGACGCGACGTTCGTCGAGGAGCTCCACGGCTGCCTCGATCGGCTCGAGGCGACCAGGGGGGACGCCTGCTTCGTGGTGACCGGCACTGGGGGGCGGTTCTGCCCGGGCTTCGATCCCGAAGCGATGCGCGCTCCGTCGGCGGACGTGGTCGGCGGCGCCATCGCGCTGCTCGCACGGCTGCTCGCGTTTCCCGTGCCGTCCGCCGCGGCCGTGGGGGGAGACGCCTTCGGGATCGGTGCGGGGATCGCGTTGGCGTGCGACTTCCAGTGTATGCGCGCGGACCGCGCCCGCTGGTGCCGGGTGCAGGCCGATCCCGGGCCATCCCTCGAGCTCGCCATGACCGCCCTGGTGCACCAGAAGCTCGCGCCGCACGTCCGGGAGCCGGTGCTGCGCTCGAGCCAGCGCTACGGAGGCCGCGAGGCCGCGGCGCTCGGGCTGGTAGACGAGGCCAGCGGGGCGAAGGCGCTCTTCCGCCGGAGCCTGGCTCGCGTGGTGCCCCTCGCGGGCAAGGATCGTGCAACGTACGGGGCGCTCAAGCGGAGCCTCCATCGTCGGGCGCTCTCCGTGCTCGAGCCCCACGCCGGCCACGGCTCCGGGCAGCGGCCTGTGCCATCATCTCGAGCCGGCACCGCGGACCTTTTCGCGGATCGGAAGCAGGAGCCCCCAAGGTTCATGGAGATGCACTTCGCCACCGTCTGGGAATCCATCGCCGACGCCATCGGTGACAACCCCGCGCTCGTCTGTGGCACCCGCCGGGTGACCTGGCAGCAGTGGGACGAGCGCGCCGCGCGGCTGGCGGCGGCCTTCGCGGACGCCGGCCTGGCGCCGGACGCCAAGGTCGGTCTCTACCTCTACAACGGCTGCGAGTACTCCGAGGTGCAGTTCGGGGCCTTCAAGGGCCGGCACGTTCCGATCAACATCAACTACCGCTACCTGGACGACGAGCTGCTCTACCTGCTCGACAATTCGGACGCCGAGGCCCTGGTCTTCCACACCAGCCTGTCCGACCGGGTCGCGCGGGTGATGGACCGTTGCCCGAAGATCCGGCTCTGGATCCAGGTGGACGACGGCGGCGAGTCCATCGCCGGGGCCGCGTCCTACGAGAAGCTGCTCGCGTCGTACGAGCCCGCGCCCCGCATCCGGCGCTCCGAGGACGACGTCTACATGCTGTACACCGGGGGCACCACCGGCATGCCCAAAGGCGTCATGTACAACATGGGCGGCATGGTCCAGTCGTTCATCGGCTCGATCTTTCCCGTACTCGGCCTGGGCATGCCCCAGGAGGCCGCCGCCATCGCGCCGGCCGTCGCCCAGGCGTGGAAGGAGGAGCGCGGCGCCGTCTCGATTCCCGGCTGCCCGATGATGCACGGCACCGGCGGCTGGATCGGCACCATGATGCCCCACACCGCGGGGGGGACGGTCGTCGCCCTGGAGGGCCGATCCCTGGACGCCCACGAGCTGTGGGCCACCGCGCAGCGCGAGAAGGCGATGCTGCTCGTGATCGTGGGCGACGCCTTCGCGAAGCCCATGTTGCGCACCCTCGAGGAGGCCAGGCAGGCCGGCCGTCCCTACGACACGTCGTCGATCCGCTTCATCGTCTCCTCGGGCGTGATGTGGACCGCCGAGGTGAAGCAGCAGCTGCTCGAGTGGCAGGACTTCATCCTGATCGACGCCATGGGCTCCACCGAGGGCACCATGGGCACCCAGATCACGACCCGGGGCAACATCGGCGCGACCGCGAAGTTCGCGATGGCGCCCACCACGAAGGTGTTCACCGAGGACGAGAGGCTCGTCGAGCCGGGCTCGGGCGAGGCGGGCATGGTGGCGGCCGGGGGCAACGTTCCCATCGGCTACTACAAGGACGAGGCCAAGTCTCGCACGACCTTCAAGACCATCGGCGGCGTGCGGTACTCGTTTCCCGGAGACTGGGCGATCGTCGAGGCGGACGGGTCGCTCACGTTGCTGGGCCGCGGCTCCCA
Source organism: uncultured delta proteobacterium (assembly GCA_963822965.1). Lineage (GTDB taxonomy): Bacteria > Myxococcota_A > UBA9160 > UBA9160 > UBA4427 > JAJDAN01. The sequence goes on along the minus strand of CAWGJT010000006.1, from coordinate 436,423 downwards.
GTGCATCAACTCGGCGGGGGAGAAGATCTACCCCGAGGAGGTGGAGGAGGCCGTGAAGCTCCATCCGGACGTGGTCGACTGCCTCGTGGTCGGGGTCCCGGACGAGAAGTTCGGCGAGCGCGTGACGGCGGTGGCCTCGCTGGCGCCCGGCGCCACCGCGTCCGCCCAGGACGTGCGCGACTTCACGCGAACGAAGATCGCCGCCTACAAGGTGCCCAAGCAGCTCTTCCTGGCGGAGGAGGTGCGGCGCGCGGTCAACGGCAAGGCCGACTACAAGTGGGCCAGGCAGTACGTCCAAGATCACGGCGCGGACGCCGGCGCCTGAGTCCCGGACCCGCGAGACGGACGATCCATGAGCGAAGCGGAACGCCGGCAGCAGGCTGCCGCCCTGGCCGACGAGCTGCGGTCCGCGATCGCGGACCTGGCCTGGAACGACGTACCCCTCGATGGGCTCGCGCAGGCGCACGCGCTGGCCGAGTCCCTGCACCGATGCCTGGCGGGACCGCGGCGGCCGCGCTGGTACGACGCCGAGTCGCCGCCCGGCGACCCCAGCGCGGACGCGCGCCGCGCCTATACGGATCAGAGCCCGATCCGCGGCCGCCTGAATCCCATCGCGCCGCCGCTGGTGAGTCGGCCGCCGACGATCGGCGAGGACGGCTCCCGGACCCTGGAGGCGACGGCGACGCTGGGCCCCGCCTACGAGGGGCCGCCCCACGGCGTCCACGGCGGCTGGGTGGCGGCCCTCTTCGACGATCTCCTGGGCCAGGCCCAACAGCTCGTCGGCAAGGCGGGCGTGACCGCCTCGCTGCAGGTCCGCTATCGCAGCATTACCCCCCTCGACGAGGAGCTCCGCTTCACGGCCTGGGTCCACGAGGACCGGGGGCGGCGGGTGATCGCGCGCGCGACCTGTCATGCGGGGGCGACTCTCACCGCGGACGCCGAGGCCGTCTTCCTGGGGGTCGATTTCGAGGAGATCCGGGGCCGAATGCTGGGCCGCAAGGGCTCCTGAGCGGTCAGCGCCCCGCTGGGGCGCTGACCTGCAACCTGAGGACAACGCTGAGCGTTCTCCTCTTGGGAGCGCCCGGGCAGGCGCCGCACCGCGCCTGTGATACCGTCCTGCCGACCGCGCCGCCGGCAGGCGGCACTCGTTCTGGGGGGGACGATGCGGGCCAAGGCGACCATCCAGCGACACTTCCGCTCCGCGATCCGGCCGCCGCGCGCCGTTCGCCGGGCTGGCTCCGGGCTCCTCGCGTGGGGCGTGACCACCGCGCTCGCGCTGCTGCCCGGCGTCTTCCCCGCCTCACCGGCCGCCGCCGACGAGGCGTTCCGGGTGGTGCCGTCGGTGCCCGGCCTGCACGTGCGCTTCGAGGACAGCGGCGAGGCGGCGCCCTGTGCGGCCCTGGGCCAGACGCCTTCGGCGACGGCCGTGGAGTGCTGGTCGGCGCACGTGGATCGTTCGGTCTCCCGGCGCCCGTCGTCGCTCGAGAGCGACGCCGCGCTGGCGTGCGTCGATGCCTACGAGACGCTCGCTCCCGGCCAGGCGGGCTGTCCGAGGGACGCGGCGCGGTGCGTCCGCCCGCGTCTTGCCGTGTTCGAGTCCCTGAAGCCCGGCCTTCCGGTCGACACCAACATTGCGGCGGCCTGGGCGATGGCCGCCGACCTGGCGCGGGAGTACACCGCCTTCCAGGTGCTGCGGAACGGGTACGCGCTGAACCCGCACCGGCCGCGAATCGCCGGGCTGGCGCTCTCCGAGGGCATGCTGGTGCTGTCTCGGGCGCAGACCATCACGGCTCTGAAGCGAAGCCTCGAGGACGACGGCTGCGCGACGGACCACCTGTCGCCGTACTTCGATCTCGCCTCCCGGGTGACCGAGGAGGTGGGTGGCTCGGACGTGCCCGCCATCCTCGAGACCCATCCGCCGCCGGGGCGCGAGTGGGCGCGTCGCTTCTACCGCGTGCAGCTCGCCGTGCTCGGGGCGGTGCAGGGCGTCCGGGCCGACGGCCGGTGGCGCGAGGACTGCGAACGGGCGACCGCCATCGGGGCGGCGGTGGGTCGCCTGGACGCCGACGTCAACGTCTGGTGCGGCTACGCCTACCAGCAGCTCGGCATGTCGGACGCGGCCATGGAGCACTGGCGCCTGGCCCGGCGGAGCCCGAACCATCCCGAGGCGGCCAGCTACGCGGATCGCTACCTGAAGCCCGTCTCGGGCACCGCGTTCCCGCCGACGGCCGCCGTGGAGGGACGCTGATGCCGGCCATTCGCGCTCGCCTCCGGCGCGGCGGCGCGCTCGCCTCCGTATGGCTCGCAGCGGCGTTGGCGCCGGGCTGCCAGACGGTGGGACGCACGATCGAGATGCCCCCGGCCCAGCCGCCCCTGGCGGAGATGGTGCTGCCGCCGAGCTTCCTGACCCCGCGCACCCAGCAGTATCGCATCGCCGTCCGCGCCTTCGTCGACCAGACCGGCGAGGCCGCGGCCGTGGCCGACGCGTCCGGCGAGGTGCTGGTGACCGCGCTGCACGCCGGAGGCCGCTTCGGGCTCTACGACGGTCGGCCCTCGTCGGCGCCGGAGCTACCCGCCGTCGCCGCAGCCGCCCCGTCGAAGACGGTGTCGGCGGCTCCCGCGGCGTCGCCCGACCCGTATGGCGATCTGCGGGGCATGGTGGACGGCGTGCTCGAGAGCTCCATCACGTCCATCTCCCGGGACGCGAAGGGCAACGGCCAGTTCGACGTGGACTACCGCGTGGTGGATCCGTACACGCAGATGGTGGTGGCGAGCGGCAGCGCCCGCATCGGACTCCGGTCCGGCGCCCTCGTGCGCCGGGACTTCGAGAAGCTGGCCGCCGCGTTGGGTCGGAGCTTCGTCGATCCCGCGGTGATGGCCCAGCAGGAGATCGTGGTGAGCGAGCTGAGCCTGGACGAGCCGGACGTGAAGCTGACGATCAGCGGCGGGAGCGAGCAGCGGGTGGCTCGGGGCGCGGTGGGCTTCGTGGTCGAGGAGGATCGCTACACCCGGGTCGAGCGCTACCTGGCGAAGTTCGTGGTGGTGAACGTCTTTCCGGAGGCCTCGGTCGGCGTGGTCGTCGCCCACTGCAACGCTGTCGGTCGTTGTCTCGAAGGCCAGGCCATTCCGCCCATCGCGCAGGCCCAGAGCGTCCAGGTGGGCTCGCGGGTGCGCTTCAAGTAGGGCCGTTGGCTCCCCCTCGACCTCATGTGGATCATGCGTCGAGGCGGCCAACCCGCTGTGGATGAATGTGGTTTCGAACGAGCCACGATCCGTCCGACCGCGCGCGAAGAGGCGATCCCGATGAGCGAGACGCCCACCCCCATGCCCCCCGTCCGCATCTTCACCGACGCCGACATGAGCGAGCCCGAGCCCCTGCACCTGCCCGGCGGCGAGGCGGTGATCTTCTCGCGCCGGAATCCGGGCAAGAGCCAGAACCAGGACGCGGCGGGCTCGTTCCTGCTGGAGGCGGGTGGGGTGCTGGCGGTGGCGGACGGGCTGGGAGGCCAGGCCGGCGGCGCCAATGCCTCCCGCCTGGCGCTCGAGTGCCTGCGCGACGCGCTCTCCCGGGCCCCGGATGCCGCGAGCGCCGCGCGCACCGCGATCCTCGACGGTCTCGACGAGGCCAACCGACGGGTGCTCGAGCTGGGGATCGGCGCGGGCACGACCCTCGCGGCCGCCGAGCTCTTCGTCGACACCCTGCGTCCGTACCACGTGGGGGATTCGGAGATCCTGGTGGTGGGGCAGCGGGGCCGGATCAAGCTGCAGACCGTCTCCCACTCGCCCGTGGGCTACGCGGTCGAGTCGGGGATGCTCGAGCACGAGGAGGCGCTCCACCACGACGAGCGTCACCTCGTCTCGAACATGATCGGCTCGGCGGAGATGCGCATCGAGGTGGGCAGCCCGCTGGCCCTCGCGCGCCGGGATACGGTGCTGCTCGCCACCGACGGAGTCTTCGACAATCTCCGCCTGGCGGAGATCGTCGACACGATTCGGGTGAAGCCCCTGGAGCAGGTGGCGTCGCGGCTCGCCGCCACGGCCATCCGGCGCATGGAGGAGCCCGCCGAGGGCCTGCCCTGCAAGCCCGACGACCTCACCTTCATCCTGTATCGAAGGACCTGAGCCGCGTGTCGCGGAGCCGCGCCGCGAGCGGGAAGGCCCCGATCCGGACGAAGCCGGCTTCAGGATCCGGTGAAGGTCCCGGCCCGCGGCTCGCGACGCCCGCACCAGGGGCAGAAGCGCCAGGAGGTCTTCGACACCGGCCAGCGGCAGCGCGGGCAGCGGTCCGGTAGGTGAGCGTGGGACCAGACGCGCCGGGGCTTCTGCTTGCAGACCGGGCAGTAGCGCATGAACGGGCGCAGCTCCCCCGGGCAGCCCTTGCGGGTGCAGTGGCGCTCCGCCTTGGGATCCGGGCGCGGGGGGCGGCCGTTGCCCTCGAAGCGACCCGCATAGCACCACGGACAGCTCGTCCACTCCGGCAGGACCCCGTGCTCGCACTCCGGGCAGTACAGCGGGTAGACGGTGACCTCGCGCAGGGAGTTGTCCGCGCTGCCGCACCAGGGGCAGTGGCTCATGGCTTCCGAGATGGGCCCGTCGCAGCGGTGACAGCGATAGCGGAGCTCGAGCGCCGCGCCGTGACGGCGCTTGAACTGGGCGGCCTCCACGGCCAGCGGGGACAGGGCGGGCTTGCGGGTCCGGCGCTTCGAAGGGCGTCGCCGGGGACGTTCCTGCTCCACCTGCCGGAAGGCGTTCTCGAGGGCGCGATGGAAGGCGATGGCGTCGGGGTAGCGGCGGTGGGGGTCGAACTCCGCCGCCTTCCGCAGCACCGCCCGGACCGGCGCCGGGACGCGCTCCCGAAAGCGCTCGATGTGCTTCGGCGGCCATTCGAAGGGCCAGCTGGGGAGGGTGCCGGTGATGAGCTCGTAGGCCAGCAGCCCGAGGGAGAAGACGTCCGAGGCCAGCCGCGGCCGGCCGTAGGCCTGCTCGGGCGCCATGTAGCCCAGGGTGCCGGCTTCGGTGTAGGTCTGGCTGGCGGCCTTGGCGAAGCGCGAGACGCCGAAGTCCGTGAGCGCGGCCCGGTTGTCCTCGAAGAGCAGGATGTTCTCGGGCTTCACGTCCCGGTGCAGCACGTTCTTCGAGTGCGCGTAGGCGAGGCCCGCGGCGACGTCCCGGATCGACCTGGAGGGCGAGGCGTCCGGAGCGCCGGATGCCGGGCGCCTCGGAGAGGCACTTCTTCGCCAGATCCGTGACGATCACGAAGCGGCCGTCGATCCAGTCGGCGTTGCGCACGGCGACGATGTTCGGATGCGAGAGCCGGCTCGCGATGCGGGCCTCGTGCTCGACGGCCTCGGGCCCCCACTCGGCGATCACCTCGGGGTTGGCGATCTTCAGGGCGACGCGGCGCTTCTCGATGGTGTCCCGGGCCTCCCACACCGTTGCGAAGCTGCCGCTCCCGAGCTTCTTCTCGAGGGCGTACTTCCCGAGTCGGGAGCCTCTGCGCAGGGGAGCGGGGGTCATCGATGACAGGTGCGTCCGGTCGGTGGGGGAGGAGGACGGAGCGCGATCGTGGCACTTCGCTTGCGTTCATTCAAGCGTCCGGGCCCTCCGGAAGGGCTCGGGCGCTCGCTCGTCGCCGCCCACTTCAGCTTCGCTTGACAAATGACGATGCGCGGGAAATGCTGCGCGTCATGTCCGCTCTCCTGCATCCGGGGCTTCGAGCCCGGCACGTACCTCCCGCCCGTCGCGGGTGGGGCGTCCGGCGACCCGATCGCGAATGGCGCGATCGTCGGCTGCTGCGTGCAGCTCGCGATGGAGCTCGTCTTGTAGCCGGGAGCAGATTCGAGCGATCGAAAAGGCCCTTCCGGCTCCGCCGGAAGGGCCTTTTCGATTCCAGGCCCGCCCGGGAGCCCGATCGCGGCCAGAGGAGAAGGGGTCATGCACGTCGCCATCGACGTCGAGGAGCTGCACAAGAGCTTTCGCGTTCGCGAGCACCAGCCCGGTCTCCGGGGTGCGACGCGCGGCCTCTTCCGCCCGTCCGTCCGCTCGCAGCCGGCGGTCGAGGGCCTCTCGTTCCAGCTGGAGGCCGGCGAGCGGGTGGCCTTCGTGGGGCCCAACGGCGCCGGCAAGTCCACCACCGTGAAGATCCTCTCCGGGATCCTGCACCCCGACCGGGGTCGGGTGCGGGTGCTCGGCCACGAGCCGTGGCGGGAGCGGCGCGCCCTCGGGTTCCGCATCGGTACGGTCTTCGGACAGCGCAGCCAGCTCTGGTACCACCTGCCTCCGGTCGACACTTTCGAGCTGCTGGGCCGGGTGTACGAGCAGGACCCCGCCGTGCATCGCCAGCGCCAGACGGCGCTGGTCGAGCGCTTCGGAATCGGCGACCTGCTCGCGAAGCCCGTCCGCCAGCTCTCCCTGGGCGAGCGGATGCGCTGCGAGGTGGTGGCGAGCCTGCTCCACGCCCCGGAGATCCTCTTCCTCGACGAGCCCACGATCGGCCTCGACGTGACCGCCAAGGCCGTGATCCGGGACCTGATCCGCGAGCAGAGCGAGCGGGACGGACGAACGCTTCTGTTCACCTCCCACGATACCGGCGACATGGAACGGGTGTGCGAACGCGTGATCGTGATCCACCGGGGACGGCTGCTGCTCGACCGGTCGACGGCCAGCCTGCGAGGGAGCTTCATCGCCCGCAAGCGGATCACGCTCCGCAGCGCGGCGGAGCGGGTGGACGTGGCGCTGCCGGGCGTTCGGGTGACCCGGAGGCGTCCCCACTGCACGGAGCTCGACGTCGACCTGACGGCGGTGTCCGTAGAGCGGGTCGTGCAGGCGCTGCTCGCGCAGACGAGCCTGACCGACCTGTCGATCGAAGATCCCCCGATGGAGGAGATCGTCCAGGCCATCTACGCCCGTGCCGCGGCCGATGCGCCCGCGGCGTCCGCGGGCTGGGAGGTCGACCGGTGACGACGGCACTCGACATGCGAGCCCCGCGGCGGGCGCGGTCCCGGTCGCGGGCGGGCAAGTACGCCTCGGTGGTGCGCATCGCGATCCGGCAGTCGCTCTCGGACCGCGCCGCCCTGCTCGGTCGGCTGGGGTTCTACGCCGTGATCCTGTGCATCTTCTCGCGCCTGTGGCGGGTGGTGGCGGAGCGGGGCGCGGTCGCGGGCGCCTCGGCCCGGGAGCTGGTCTGGTACCTGGCGGTGACCGAATGGGTGATCCTGTCCCTGCCCCTCGTCCACCTGGCCCTCGAGGCCGACGTGCGGCGCGGCGACATCGCCTACCGGCTGCCGCGCCCGATCTCCTACCTGGGCGCCCGGCTCGCGGAGTCCGCGGGCGACTTCCTGGTCCGGTCCGCGACCCTGGCGGTCTTCGGCTGCGGGCTCGCGTTCTGGATGGCCGACGGACCGCCCGACGATCCGTGGGGGCTCCTGCTCGCCCTGCCGCTGGGGCTGCTGGCCGGCTGGGTGGCGCTCTGCTTCCACGCGACCATCGGCCTCTGTGCGGTGTGGCTGCAGGACTGCTCCCCCGTCTACTGGATCTGGCAGAAGTGCGCGTTCGTGCTGGGCGGACTCATGCTGCCCCTCGAGGTCTATCCCGCCTGGCTGCGCGAGATCGCGCTCTGGACGCCGTTCTCCGCACTGATGCACGGGCCCGGGCGCATGGCGTTCGGCTGGCAGCCGGAGCTCGCCGGGCTGGTGGCCTTGAAGCTCGTCTTCTGGGCCGCCGTCGCGACGGCGCTCGTCGTGGCCGTCGAGCGCCGCGCGCTGCGAGCGCTCGACATCAACGGCGGCTGAATCCCGGAAGGAACGGCGGCTGAATCCCGGAAGGAACGGCGGCTGAATCCCGGAAGGAACGGCGGCCGAAGCCCGGGAGGAACGGCGGCCGAAGCCCGGAAGGCGCAGAAGGAGGTTCGAATGGACGGCAACACGGGAACCAGACGCTGGGTCTCCGCCCTGCGCTTCGCGGGGGCGATGGTGGCGATGAACCTCAAGTCCTCGTTCGCGCTGCGCGGCGCCTTCTGGATGCAGGCCTTCTTCATGCTCGCCAACAACGTCCTCTACTTCGTCTTCTGGTGGATCTTCTTCGAGCGCTTCCAGCAGATCCGCGGCTGGGGGCTGGCGGACGTGGCTGCGCTCTTCGGCCTCGTGGCTGCGGGTCACGGGGCGACGGTGGTCTTCGCCGGCGGCATCCGCGACCTGTCGCGCACGATCGCCGATGGAGACCTGGACGCCTTCCTGACCCAGCCCAGGAACCCGCTCCTGCACGTGGTGGGCTCGGCAACCGTCGCCTCGGGCTGGGGGGACATGTTCAGCGGGCTGGGCTTCCTGCTGCTGTCCGGCCTCGTGGACTGGTCCCGGTTGCCCGCGCTGGGGGCGGCGCTGCTGTGCACGACCGTGGTGTTCGTGGCCTCGGGCATCCTCGTGCACAGCCTGGCCTTCTGGCTGGGACGGATCGAGTCGCTGGCCCGCCAGATGTGGGACTTCCTGGTGACGTTCGCCACCTATCCCCAGGTGCTCTTCGGCGGCGCCCTGAAGCTGCTGCTCTTCACGGTCGTGCCGGCGGGCTTCATCGGGTACCTGCCCGTCGAGCTGGTGCGCGACTTCCGCTGGACGGGGCTCCTGGCGGCGGTCGCGGGCGCGGCCTTCTACGCGGGGCTGGCTGCCTGGGTCTTCGCGGCCGGGCTGCGCCGATACGAGAGCGGCAATCGCTTCGGCGTGCGCGGGTGAGCGCCGAGCCCGCCTCGCGGGCCGGGCCGCGGGTGGGGTAGCCTCCGCCGCCGCCCCGGGGCCGAGATCGGCCCCGGGGCGACCGCGCCCGCAAGGCGCGAGCAGGCCGCATTCGATCGTGGTGCCGCGAGCAGGACCCCTCCCGGGTCGGGCTCGGCGGCCTTTTCGTGCTTGGGCCCTCGTTCGGCGCCCGGGTTCCGGGAGGCGGGAAGCGTGTCGCAGATCGTCGTCGAGGACCTGGTCAAGCACTTCGAGGTGGCCGCGCGCCGGCCGGGGCTCTGGGGCGCCGTGCGCGGCGTGGTGCGCCGGGAGGTGCGCCGGGTGGAGGCGCTCCTGGGCGTCGGGTTCTCCATCGAGCCGGGCGAGCTCGTCGGCTACGTGGGCCCGAACGGCGCCGGCAAGTCCACCACCATCAAGATCCTGTCGGGCATCCTGGTGCCGGACGCCGGGCGTTGCGAGGTGCTGGGCTACGTGCCCTGGCGCCAACGCGCCGCCTACGTCGGGCGCATCGGGGTGGTCTTCGGCCAGCGCACCCAGCTCTGGTGGGACCTGCCGGTGGTCGAGTCCTTCGAGCTGCTGCGGCACGTGTACCGGGTTCCCCGGGAAGACCACGCGCGGTCGCGGGACGAGCTGGTGGCGATGCTCGACCTCGAGCCCCTGCTCGACACCCCCGTGCGTCAGCTCTCCCTGGGACAGCGGATGCGCTGCGACGTGGCGGCGGCCCTGCTGCACGCGCCGCCGCTCCTCTTCCTCGACGAGCCGACGATCGGTCTGGACGCCGGCGCCAAGCTCGCGGTGCGCGACTTCGTGCGCCGTCTGAACGTGGAGCGGGGCGTCACGGTCATTCTCACGACCCACGACATGGACGACATCGAGGCGCTCTGCCGTCGGGTGATCGTGATCGGGGCCGGGCGCATCCTGGTGGACGGCCCCCTGGCCGACCTGCGCGGACGGGTGCTGGGCGAGCGCCGGCTCACCCTGGATCTCGTCGACGAGGCGGAGCCGGTCGCCGACCCGGACGTGCGTCTGATCGGCCGGGACGGTGCCCGCGTGCAGCTCGCCTTCGATCCGGCGCGGATCTCCGCCACCGCGCTCATCTCGCGTCTCACCGCCCGCCACGCGGTGCACGATCTCTTCGTGGAGAACCCGCCCATCGAAGAGGTGATCGCGAGGTTGTACGACGCGGAGCCCGGGGCCGGTCGATGAGCGCCGGCGTCCGCCGCGATCGCTCCGCGAGGCCGTACGCGGCCCTGCTCAGCGCGCGCTACCGCATGCTGCTGCAGTACCGCGCGGCAGCCCTCGCCGGGGCCGTCACCCAGGTGTTCTGGGGCTTCGTCCGGATCATGATCCTGCTGGCCTTCTACCGTTCGAGCGGCACCGAAGCGCCCATGGCCTTCCCGGACGTGGTTACCTACGTGTGGCTCGGCCAGGCCCTGCTGGCGCTCCTGCCGTGGAATCACGACGCGGATCTCGAGCGGCAGATCCGCGACGGCGGCGTGGCGTTCGAGCTGCTGCGGCCCCTGGACCTCTACACCTTCTGGGCCATGCGCACGCTGGCCATGCGGGTGGCCGCGACGTCCCTGCGCGCGCTGCCCATCGTGGTGCTGGCGGGCGTCGCGATGCCCCTTCTCGGTCTCGAGGCCTGGCGGCTCGCGCCGCCCGCGTCCCCGCTGGCCGCGGCCCTCTTCGTGCTGGCGATGTCGGTGGCCATCGCGCTCGGCTGTGCGATCACGATGCTGGTCCACGTATCCCTGCTGTGGACGATCTCGGGAGACGGCATGGCGCGGATCATGCCCACCCTGGTCACGGTCTTCTCGGGCATGGTGATTCCGCTGCCGCTCTTCCCCGACTGGGCCCGCCCCGTCCTCGAGCTGCTGCCGTTCCGCGCCCTCGTGGACGTGCCGTTCCGCATCTACAGCGGGGACATTCCCGCCGGCGAGGCCGGGCTGCCCCTGGCGCTGGGCATGGCCTGGGTGCTCGTGTTCGTGGCCGCCGGCCGGGTCCTGCTGGCGCGGGGCCAGCGGATGCTGGTCGTGCAGGGAGGCTGAGGTGAGCGCCGGCTCGTCGCCGTCCTCCCTGCTCGATGCCGCGGCGCTCTACGTCCGCTACCTGGCGGTGTCGGTGCGTTCCCAGATGCAGTACCGGGCCTCCTTCGTGCTGCAGGGGATCGGCCAGCTGGGCATCACGGCGATCGAGTTCCTCGGGGTGTGGGCGCTCTTCGACCGCTTCGGACGTCTGGGCGACTGGACGCTCGCCGAGGTCGCGCTCTTCTACGGCACCGTGAACGTCTCGATGGCGGTGGCCGACGGCCTCTCTGCGGGCTTCCACGACTTCCAGCTCTACGTGAAGAACGGCGACTTCGATCGCATCCTGCTGCGGCCGCGCAGCACGATCCTGCAGCTGGCGGGAGCCGAGCTGGCGCTGCGCCGCGTCGGGCGTCTCGCCCAGGGGCTCTTCGTGCTGCTGTGGGCGTCGTGGGTGCTCGACGTGGCCTGGGGGCCGGCGCGCGTGGCGTTGCTGCTCTTCGCGCTGGCGGGCGGCGTGTGTCTCTTCTTCGGGCTCTTCGTCCTGCAGGCGACCCTCTGCTTCTGGACCACCGAGAGCCTCGAGCTGATGAACACCCTGACGTACGGGGGCGTCGAGAGCGCCCAGTATCCGCTGGTGATCTACGGCGCCTGGTTCCGGCGCTTCTTCACGTTCGTCGTGCCCCTGGCCTGCGTCTGCTACTTCCCGCTGGTGGCGGTGCTCGGGCGCAGCGACCCCCTGGGCTCGCCCCGGTGGCTGCAGTGCCTGACGCCCGCGGCCGGCTTCGCCTTCCTGCTCGTGTGCTTCCAGCTCTGGAGCCTCGGGGTGCGGCGCTACACGTCCACGGGCTCCTGAACGCGCCCCGGCCGACGCGATGTCCGGCCCGGTGGTCCCGTCACGCGGGACGTTCCCCCTGCGCGCGAGACCAGACGAGCCGTCCCCCGCTCACGCTCGCGGCGACGAGCTCGCTCGAGAGGACGTCGCGAGCCTGCCGCCAGGGACGGTCCAGCAGGCACAGGTCGGCGGGCCCGCCGACGGTGACGCGACGGGGCGCTCCACCCGGATCGCCGGCCGGGGTGGTGAAGAGCGCGAGCGCACGATCGGGCGAGAGTCCTTCGTCGGCGGCCAGCACCGCTCCCCCGGTGGTGCGCCGATCGACGGCGGCCTGCATGGCGAGCCAGGGATCGGCATCGCCGAACGGGGCGTCGGTTCCGCCACCGAGGCGGATACCCGCCGCCAGCAGTCCCCGGCCGCGATAGAGCCAGGGCCGGTCGCGCGGCGCCACGTCCCGCAGGTAGGCGTCCCCGCGCTCGCGAACGAAGCCCGGCTGGGTGACGACGCAGAGCCCCAGGGCCGCGACGGACTCGAGCAGCTCCGGCGGCGCCACGGCCGCGTGCTCGATGCGGTCGCCCGGCAGGCTGCCCGCGGCACGGAAGGCGGCGATGGCGAACACCAGCTCGGTGCGGGTCACGCAGTGGACGGCCACCCGGCGTCCGTCGACGTGGGCCTCGGCGATGCCCGTCTCGAGGACTGCGAGCTCCGGCAGGCGCGCCTCGTCGAGGATCACCTTCCAGGCACCCCGGAACACGCCCGCCGCACATGGCTCCGGCAGAGCGCGGCTGCCCATCAGCCACACCTGCTGGGGGAGGGCGCCCCGGGCGTGGGCGGCGCCCAGGGCGGCCAGCTCGGAGGGCCCGTTGCCCGGCGAGGCGTCGGTCACGCCGCACACGCCGAAGCGCGCCAGGCGCTTGCCCACGGCGTCCAGGCGCGGAGGAGCGGCGGGTGCGCCCAGTCGTTCGCGCAGCCAGGCGTCCATCCGGAACAGGCGCCCGGTGGCGCGGCCTCCCGCATCCCGCTCGACGCCCGCCGGCACCTCCGGCGCGAGGGGGCCCCCGAGGCCCAGCCGTGCGAGCCCGGGGCCGTTCACGATCCAGCAGGCGCCGCTCCGGTGCTGGATGCGGATCGGCACGCGCCGCTCGAGGGCGTCGAGGCGGGATGCGTCGAGCGCCCCGGCGACGGACTCGTGGTAGCCGACTCCGCGGATCCAGGCGTCGCCGGCGCCGTCGGCGAGGTGGCGGTCGGCGGTGCACCGCAGGACGGCCCCGAGCATCGCCTCCCCGGCGACCTCCGGCGGGCCGCAGCGCAGGGAGCTCGCGGCGGCCGCGAGCGCGAAGAGATGCAGGTGGTGATCGTGGAGGCCCGGCAGCAGGGCTCCGCCCGCGGCGTCGATCACGGGCTCGTCGCCGCGGCCCGGCAGGCCGACGTCGATGGCCGTGATGCGGCCGTCCGCGATCCGGACGTCGCCACGCGTCGGGCAGGCGGCGGCGCCGGGCTGCGGGATCTCGGCGTTCCGGATCAGCAACGGATGCCCAGCTCCGCGAGAGCCCTCGCGGTGTCGCGGCCCAGGGAAGGCGCGCGGTCTCGGACGACCCGCGCGCGCGGCGGCGCGACCTCCGCCTGGGAGACGGCGACGCCCTCGGGAGTCCCCGGCCAGGCCCGCACGAAGCCGGCGACGCCGTGCAGCGACACGTCCAGCAGCCGGGCCCCGCCGCGCGACCAGGCCGCGAGCCCGGCCAGGGCGGCGTGGAGGCCCGTCAGGGGATCCGCGACCGCGTCCGCGCAGAAGCACGGCCTGCCATCCGGCGCCGTCGCCACGAGCCCGGCGCCCGCCGCGGCGTCGTCGCCGAAGGCCACCCAGCCGGCCTGGGGCGCCGCGCGTCCGTAGCCGCTGATGCCGATCCAGGTGACGCCGTGGGACGCGACGAGCCCGGCGGCGTCGATGTCGAGCTGCTCGAGGGCCCGGGGACGGCTCGCCTCGATCACGATGTCGGCCCGGGCGAGGAGCGCCGCCAGGGCGCGCCGCCCGGCAGGCTCGTGGAAGGGCAGGGCGACACTCTCCTTCTGCCCGTTCATCAGGTCGAAGAAGGCGCGCGGGCCGCGCCGCGCCCCGTCGGGTCGCGCGAGGCTCTCCACCTTCACGACCCGTGCGCCGCAGGCCGCCAGGAGCTGCCCGCAGAGCGGGCCGGCCCACAGCGAGGAGAGATCCACCACCAGGGGAGCCCGGTCGCGACGGGGGCCGTGCCGGCGCGGGCCCCCGGCGGTGGTGCGGAGCCAGCCGTCGCCGGCATCGGCGGGGGCCTCCGTCGCCACGGGCGCGAGCGCCAGGCCCAGCAGGCGGCCGCGCTCCACGAGCGCCGCCCGCTCGCGCGTGCGGACGCCCTCGGCGGCGAGCGACCAGACGTCGCGCCGGCCGTCGGGAGTCCCTTCGAGCCAGGCGGGCAGCAGCGCGGCGTCGTCCGGGCGCGCCAGGTTGAGCGCGAGCCAGCCGTCCGCGCAGGGCAGCATGCGGCAGCTGCCGCCGACGGAGCGGCGTCCGGAGCGTCCCCGGGGCGGGTCCAACAGAGCCGCGCGCTCCGCGAGCAGGGCGGCGCCGTCGAGCAGGCCGGGGTCGCGCAGGCCGGCGGCCCGGGCCACGGCCCGCAGCGCCTCGCCAGCCCCGGCCGCGCAGGCCGCCACCGGCGCGGGCGCCGGCAGTGCGGGTCCGTCGGGCTCTCCGGTGAGCGCCATGGCCCCCGAGCGCGCCCAGGCCTCCGCGGGATCTCCGCTGCCCGGGGCGAAGCAGGGCACCTCGAGCCCCAGGGACGCGAGCAGCGCCGCCGCGTAGGCGGGAGGGCCTTCGCCGGCGGCCTGAACGGGAATCGAAGCGGCCGCGCGGAGCGGGCCGCCGCGGTCGCCCACCCCCTGCGTGTGGTTCGGGTGCATCTCGGACCTCGCGGTCGTCATCGTCGCCCAGGACCGCATCGCCCTGCCACCCGATCGGGGAGTGGCTATCGTCCCGGACTCTTTCGACAGGCGCGGTTCGAAGGGTCCGGGTGCAACGGGACGGCTCGGACCCGATCCATGCGCGGAGGTAGGACAGGATTCATGGCCAAGCTCAAGGCGGGAAGTCGACTGAAGAGCGTCGTGTGCGACACGGAGGTGATGGTCGTGCTGGCGCCCCAGCAGGACATCGACGTCACGTGTGGGGGTGCCTCGATGGTGGACCTGGGCGCCACGGCGCCCGCCGGGCAGACCCTCTCCGAGGGCGCCGCCGGGGGCACCCAGATCGGCAAGCGCTACGTGAACGAGGCAGGCGATCTGGAGCTGCTCTGCACGAAGCCCGGAAAGGGCTCGCTGGGGGCGAGCGGCGCGCTGCTCAGCGTGAAGGGGGCGAAGCCCCTGCCGTCGTCGGACTGACCCCTCCGGCGGCGCGAACGACGATGGCGACCCCGGCGAAGGCCCGGCAGGTGACCCGATGAACCTGATGATGCTGCTCGAGATGGCCTCCTCGGCCTTCGGCGATCGGATCGCCGTGACGAGCGGCGGCCGCTCGCTCTCCTACGCCGACCTGTTCCGCGCCGCGGGCCGGGCGGCCGCCTCCATCCAGGCCGCCGGCGTCGAACGCGTCGCGATCCTCGACGTGAGCAGTCCGGCGGTGCCGATCGCGCTCTTCGGGAGCGCCTGGTCGGGACGGCCCTTCGCGCCCCTCAACTACCGGCTCACCGCCGAGGAGGTGGAGCGGCTCGCGTCCCAGATCGCTCCGGCGCTGCTGGTCACCGACGCCGAGCGCGCGCCCTCACTCTCGAAGATCGACGGCATCCAGGTGGTGGAGCGCGACGAGTGGCTGTCGGAGGTGACGGCTCCCGGCGACGTGGCGTCCGACGCCAGCTGGCCGATGGATCCCGACGACATCGCGATCCTGCTCTTCACGAGCGGGACCACCGGCGCGCCCAAGGCGGCGGTGCTGCGGCACAAGCACATGGTCTCGTACGTGCTGGGCTCGGTGGAGTTCATGGGGGCCGGCGAGGAGGACGCGGCCCTGGTGAGCGTGCCGCCCTACCACGTGGCAGGCATGGCGGCGATCGCCAGCTCGGTCTACTCGGGTCGCCGCATCGTACAGCTGCCGAACTTCGACGCCGAGGCGTGGCTCGACCTGGCGCGGGGCGAACGCGTCACCAACGCCTTCGTCGTGCCCACCATGCTCTCCCGCATCATCGACGCTCTCGGCGGTGCGGACACCGCCGACCTGTCGACCTTGCGGGCGATCTCGTACGGCGGGGGCAAGATGCCCCTGCCCGTGATCGAGAGGGCGATGCGCCTGTTCCCGTCGACCGACTTCACGAACGCCTACGGGCTGACGGAGACGAGCTCGACGATCTCCGTGCTCACCCCGGACGATCACCGAGCGGCCGCGGGCAGCGACGATCCGAGCGTGCGCCGCCGGCTGGTGTCCGTGGGCCGGCCACTCCCGGCGCTCGAGGTGCGCATCTGCGACGAGGACGGCAAGTCCGTCGGCCCGGGCGAGCGCGGGGAGATCTGCGTGCGCGGGGAGCAGGTGTCCGGCGAGTACCTGGGACGGGGCAGCCTGCTCTCGGACGAAGGCTGGTTCGCAACCCGGGACGGCGGCTCGATGGACGAAGAGGGCTATCTCTTCGTCGAGGGGCGCATCGACGACGTGATCGTGCGCGGGGGCGAGAACCTGTCGCCCGGTGAGATCGAGGACGTGCTGCTCGAGCATCCGGCGGTGGCGGACGCCGCGGTGGTCGGCGTTCCCGACGAGCAGTGGGGTGAGGCCGTGGCGGCCGCCGTCGTGCTGCGGGCGGGCGCCGGCGCCGACGTGGAGACCCTGCAGGAGTGGGTGAAGGAGCACCTGCGCTCCTCGCGGGTACCCCAGCGCATCGAGTTTCGCGACGAGCTCCCCTACAACGAGACCGGCAAGCTCCTGCGCCGTCAGGTCCGCGCCGAGCTCGCCGAGTCCTAGTCCCGGCACCGTGACGACGCACCCGGCCGACGCGTCCATGGCTCGTCCGGACGTCCTGCGGCTCGCCGATGCCATGGACGCGCTGCGCTCGCCCTACGCCCAGGAGCGCTTCTCGCCGCTCACCGGCCAGCCGGCGCTTCTCGTCGACTTTGCCGGCGCCGGCGACCCGCCGCCGCGGGATTCCCGCGAGGCGCTCCGGACGGCCCTGGAGCAGCTGGCCTGTCCGACCATCGCCATCTGCCCGGGCGAGACGCCCGCCGCGGCGGCGCTCGCGGATCGCTTCGACCTCGTGGTGCTCTCTGCCGACGCGGCGGCGCCCCTGGTGGACGCGATCCTGCGGGCCCCGCTCGCCGCCCTCGCCCTGGTGCAGCTCCTGCGCCGGGGCGATTCGGAGGGACCGCATCACGCGCTGGTGGCCGAGAGCCTGGTCTACTCCACGTTGCAGGCGGGGCCCGAGTTCGCGGCCTGGATCGCCGGACGGGACCGCCCCCCGCCGCCGCCCGAGGAGACCGGCCCCGCGGTGCGTGTAGAGCGCTGGGACGCGCAGCTGGTGCTCACCCTGAACCGGCCGCGCCGGCACAACGCCTTTTCGGTGGCCATGCGCGACGCGCTGGTGGAAGGGCTGCAGATGGCCGTGGCGGACGACTCGGTGCGCGAGATCGTGCTGCGGGGCGAGGGACCCTCGTTCAGCAGCGGCGGCGACCTCGCCGAGTTCGGTGACCTGCCGGATCCGGCCACCGCCCACGCGGTGCGCTCGATTCGGAATCCGGCGCGCCTGCTGCTGGCCTGCGGGGAGCGCACCGTGGCGCGGGTCCACGGCGCCTGTGTGGGAGCCGGGGTGGAGCTGCCGGCCTTCGCGGGCCGGGTGGTCGCGCTGGAGGGCGCGTTCTTCCAGCTTCCCGAGCTGTCCATGGGGCTGGTGCCGGGGGCCGGTGGCACGGCGAGCCTGCCCCGGCGGATCGGCCGCCACCGCACCGCCTGGCTCGCCATCTCGGGCGAGCGGATCGACGTCGCGACGGCGCTGCGCTGGGGCCTCGTCGACGAGATCGTCGAGGCCGGCACCGCGGGCTCGGCGAAGTGGATAGACTGAAGGCCGAGGAGGAAGGCATGCCCGGTCCCATGGATGGTGTGAGGGTGGTGGAGATCGGCGTCTGGGTCGCAGGGCCCGCCGCCGGCGGGATCCTGGCGGACTGGGGAGCCGACGTGGTCAAGATCGAGCCTCCGGGCATCGGCGACCCGGCGCGCACGTTCAGCCGCATGTTCGGCGCCGACCTTCCGTTCAATCCGATCTTCGAGAACGACAACCGCAGCAAACGCAGCATCGTGGTCGACCTGGCGAGCGAGATGGGACGCGAGATCGCCCTGGAGCTCGTCGACGGGGCCGACGTCTTCGTGACCAACGTGCGCATGAAGGCGCTCGCGCGCCTGGGTCTCGACGCCGACACCCTGCTCGCCCGCTGTCCGCGCCTGGTCTACGCGGTCATCTCGGGCTACGGGCTGGAGGGACCGGACGCGGATCGGGCGGCCTACGACATCGCGGGCTTCTGGGCGCGCTCGGGCATCGCCGCCAGCCTGACCTCCCCCGGCAACCATCCGCCCTTCCAGCGCGGCGGCATGGGAGATCACAACGCGGGCCTCGCCGCCGCGGCCGCGATCTCCGCCGCCCTGTACTCCCGGGAGAAGACCGGCAAGGGGCAGCTCGTCAGCACGTCGCTCCTGCGCGAAGGCCTCTACACCCTGAGCTTCGACCTCTCCCTCGGCGTCCGCTTCGGCGTCCCGCTGCAGGTCGCCGACCGCAAGACCATGGGCAACCCCTGCATCAACAACTATGCGGACAAGGACGGTCGCTGGTTCTGGATCGTCGGCCTCGAGGCGGAACGGCACTGGCCCTCCCTGGCGCGTGCCGTGGGGCACCCGGAGTGGATCTCCGACCCGCGCTTCGCAACCGTGGAGGCGCGGGTCCAGAACGCCGGGGAGCTCATCGCCGCGCTGGACGCCATCTTCGCCACCCGCACCCGGGACGAGTGGGGCGCGGTCTTCGACGCCGAGGAGGATCTCTGGTGGGCGCCGGTTCAGACCACCCAGGAGGTGCTCTCGGATCCCCAGGTGCTGGCCTCGGGCGGCCTGGTGGCGGTGCCCGACGGAGACGGAACGACCCTGCTGCCGGCGACGCCGGTCGACTTCGGGGGGACGCCCTGGGCGCCCCGGAGCATGGCGCCCGCGCACGGCGAGCACAGCGAAGAGATCCTGCGCGAGCTGGGGCGCAGCGAAGACGAGATCGCCGCCCTGCGCGAGCGTGCGATCATCGTCTGACGAGCAACCGCACACGGGAGGGCGTGGAGATGGGTTTCGGAACGACCGCAAGGATCGGCCGCTTCTTGAGTGGGCTCGTGCTGGCGTGCGGACTGGCGGCGGCGGCCACCGCCGACGAGACCTGCCAGTCTCCCTACCTGGCGAAGATCGTCGGACAGGAGGACTTCGTCTACGTCTGGACGCTGGGCGCCCCGGGTCTGGGCGACGGCTCGGACAAGCTCGTCACCATCGGCGCGAACCCGAAGCGGCCCGACTACGGCAAGGTCGTGGCGACGGCCTCGGTGGGCGGGCGCCACGAGGCGCACCACGGCGGCTTCACCGACGACCGCCGCTTCTTCTGGGCGGGCGGGCTCGACGACAGCCAGATCTTCATCTTCGACGTCGCCACCGATCCCGCGAACCCCAAGCTCGTGCAGCGCATCGAGGACTTCGCGGAGCGCAGCGGCGGCGTGGTGGGTCCGCACACCTTCTACGCGCTGCCGGGGCGGATGATGATCACGGGGCTCTCGAACACCCGCGACGGAGGCGGCCGCACCGGCATCGTCGAGCTCAACAACCGGGGCGAGTTCGTGCGCACCACCTGGATGCCCGAAGGCGCGGTCTACGGCTACGACGCCCGGGTCAACGCCCGCCTGAACCGCATGCTCACGTCGTCGTTCACCGGGCGCAACAACTACATGCGTGACCTGCGGGAGCTGATGGGCGACGCCGAGGCGATGAAGAACTTCGGCAACACCATGGTCGTGTGGGACCACCACGCGCGACAGCCCCTTCAGGTGCTGGACGTGCCCGGAGCGCCCCTCGAGATCCGTTGGGCGCTCCAGCCGCGTCACGACTACGCGTTCACGTCGGCGGCCCTCACCGCCAAGCTCTGGGGGGTCTTCCTGAAGGACGACGGCACCTTCGAGGCGGTGCCCCTGGCAGATATCGGCGATCCGGCCAAGCTGCCGCTGCCCGTCGATATCAGCCTGTCCGCGGACGACCGCTTCCTCTTCGTGGACAGCTTCATGGACGGGACGGTGCGCGTCTTCGACGTCTCGAGTCCGCGTCAGCCGAAGGTCGTGCTCGAGAAGAAGATCGGCTCGCAGCTCAACATGGTCTCCCAGACCTGGGACGGGGAGCGCGTGTACTTCACGTCTTCGCTGCTCGCGAGCTGGGACAAGTCCGGCCAGGAGGACGAGCAGTTCCTCAAGGCCTTCTCGTGGGACGGAAAGAGCCTCGAGCCGCTCTTCCAGGTCGACTTCCGCGCCCAGGGCCTGGGCCGCCCGCACATCATGCGTTTCGGCTCGATCGACTTTTACAAAGGCAAGGTCGCGGACGCCTCCGGCGGCCAGGTCGCAGGGGCCTTCGCGGGACGGGTCGTCGACGCGGCGGTCGGCGGCGGGGCCGGCGAGTGAGCGCGCGCGTGCGGCTGGCTGCGGCGCTGCTGCTCGCCCAGGCGCTGGCGGGCCCGGCGCCGGCGGCGGACGCGACGCCCCCGGCCGAGCCGCCGGCTCCGCAGCTCTCGCTGCCCGCGCCGGGGAGCTACGAGCTTCCCGCCATCGCGCGGGTGGAGGACCACTGGCTGCTCGACTCGAACGGCGAGAAGGTGCGGATGCTCGGTCTCGCGCCCGGACAGGTCGCGCTGGTGTCGCTGGTCTACACGGCGTGTCCGGCGGCCTGTCCCGCCGCCCTGGCCGTGTTCGAGCAGGTGGACCGCAGCGTCGCCGCCGACCCGGCCCTGCGCGAGCGGGTACGCCTGGTGACGGTGAGCTTCGACCCCGAGCGCGACCGCCCCGAGCAGATGGCGGAGCTGCGCGAGCGTTTCGCGCCCCGCTCCGACTGGCGCTTCCTCACGGCGGCCACGCCCGCCGACATCGAGCCGGTGCTTGCGTCCTTCGACCAGGACACCCTGCGCTTGCGGGTCGCCGGCGAGGAGCCCGGTGCGGCCGACCGCGAGACGCCGCTCATCCGGCACGTCCTCAAGGTGTTCCTGGTGGACGACCGAGGAGACGTTCGGAACATCTACAGCGCCGGCCTCTTCTCGCGGGACCTCGTCATGCGCGACTTCCAGACCCTGCAGCTCGAAGCCCTGGCGGCGGTGCCCTGAGTGCCCCAGCCCGGTCCCGTCCGGCGCCCCGTAGGACGGCGCCGCGCGCTCGCGGTCGGGGTGATCGCGCTTTCCTGCGCGGGGCTCGTCGCCTGCGCGTACTCGATGGTGGAGGACGGTCAGGTCCAGAACGACGCCCTCGAGACGCTGGTGTCCCGGG
Organism: uncultured delta proteobacterium; assembly: GCA_963822965.1. Taxonomy (GTDB): domain Bacteria; phylum Myxococcota_A; class UBA9160; order UBA9160; family UBA4427; genus JAJDAN01. The sequence continues at coordinate 415,313 of CAWGJT010000006.1, read as the reverse complement.
TCGAGGCAGCGCGGGGTCTCCGGGCGAAGCGGCCCATCGACGTGCGGGTCGTCACCCAGGAGGGAATGCGGGACGCAATCGCCGCCGAGGTGGTCGCCAATCGCACGCAGCACCAGATCGCCGACTACGAGGCGGGAATCGTGACCGTGGGCCTCTGGCCCGCGGACCGGGAGCTCTTCGACGACTACGTGGGCGTGATGGGCGAGGAGGTGGCGGGGCTCTACCTGCCGAGCCAGTCCGCGCTGCTGGTGCTGGGCGATCCCGACGTGCCGCCCTCGGTGTGGCTGCTCTCGTCGCTCACGGGCCGCGACCTGCTCCTCGAGATGACCCTGTCCCACGAGGTCGTGCACCTGCTCCAGCACCAGGCCCATCCCGAGCTGTTCGAGGCCGACTCGATGTACCCGGACCAGGACGACGTGGGGCTGGCCATGCAGGCCGCCTTCGAGGGCGACGCGATGCTCTACGGGATCCTCTCGATCAGTGGGCAGCTTCCCGCGCCGGAACAGCTCGACGCCTCCTTCCGCGAGGGGCTGGCCGAGCCGGGCGGCGCCCTGGCGACCGCGCCCGCGTTGATCCGCGAGCTGCTGGGATTTCCGTATGCGAAGGGCTACCGGCTGGCGCTGCGCGAGCGCTTCGCGCTGCTCGAGGACCCGCCCGTGTCCACCGAGCAGGTCGTTCACCCCGAGCTGCGACACGCGGACTTCTTCAGCTTCGACCTCCAGGCCGTAGCGGACGCGTTGCCCCCCGGCTGCGAGCCGATGACCGAGAACACGGTGGGAGAGGAGCAGCTCAGCGTGCTCTTCGGCGACCTGTCCGAGACGCCGGTCGACCCCGGCGTCTGGAGCGGCTGGGACGGCGACCGCTACCTGGCCTCCCGCTGCGACGGCCGCCGGGCGCTGTTGTGGCTCACCGCCTGGGACACGCCGGAGGACGCCGTGGAGTTCGAGGCGGCCTATCGCGAGATCGCCCCGGCGGTGGCCCGGCGTGCCGGGCTCGCGCTGCCGATCCGTGTGGAGCGGCGGGAGCGGGAGGTGCTGGTGGCGAGCGACGATCTGTCGTCCCGGCTCGACGCTCTCGTCGATCGGGCCGCCCGCCGCCGCGTGCACACCCTGCGCGAGCTGCGCGACGGCTGGGACCCGAAGGCGCCTCGCCCGGACCCGGACTCAGACCCGGTAGCGGCGGAGCACCGCCCGGCGCCGTCGCGTCAGGATGTCGCGGCGCGCGTCCGGGTCGACGCGGGGGGTGTCGGCCGGTAGCGCGGCGTCCAGGCGCGAGAGGGGGACGGCGCGCAGCTCGGGCGTCGGGGCCGCCGCCGCGCGCAGGAAGCGAGCGGCGATGGAGCCTTCGCGGTGGCCGCCCGTGTCCAGCCAGTTGGCGAAGCCCGGGTCGCGGTGGGCGATCACGGCGCGGAACACGCCGTCCGCGTCGAGCACCGCCTGGTGCTGGTTGAGCGAGGTCTGGCGCGTCGCGTAGTCGATGCTCTCCCAGTAGTAGCTGGCGAGGCTCACGCTCCAGTGATGGCAGTCCGGCGGGCGGAGCTCGACGATCACCGCCTCGTCGGGCTCGCAGCGGAAGTTCCCGATTCCGTAGGCCTGGCCCGCCATGCCGGTGTGCTCGCTGGCGCCCTGGGGCAGGTGCACGATCAGGCTGTTGGGGGCGAGCCCGAGGAAGCTGCGGCTCATCCGCTCCCACAGGGCGCCGCCCCGCGCCAGCCAGGTCTCGAGCAGCGCGAGCTGGTCGGCCACGCGGCCGCAGCGAGCGGGCGGAATCGGGTATACGGCGCCGATGCGCTCGATCTCCAGGTCGGCCGGGCGCTCGCGCTCCCAGTCCGCGAAGTACTGGCGGATGAGCAGGAAGCCGGCGTCTTCGCGCAAGGGCAGCCAGTTCGTGGCCCCGGGGTGGTCTTCGCGCCGGCCCCCGAGCACCAGGTCGAAGCGGCCGTCCTCCTGCTGGGCGAGGTCGAAGCCCGAGAGCGACGAGATCGTGGCCCACGAGGCGACGTTGCCCTCGGCGTAGTGACCGGCGTTGACCTGGATGTCGATGTGGTTGGCCGTGCCCCGGAATCCCTCGACCCGGTAGCAGGCGTCTCCTCGCAGGGGCGCGTAGACGTAGAGGCAGTCCGGCGCGTCCAGGCCCCAGGTCATCGTGTACTCGATCATGCGCCCGAAGATCGGGTAGTCCGGGTCGTTGTGGGACACGCACAGCCGGATCCCGGCCTCGAGGAAGCGCGTCAGGTAGCGGAAGCCTTCGGCGCGCAGCTGCGGGGAGTCGGGCACCCCGTCGCCGACGACGAGGTCGGCCGACCGCAGCAGCCGCGAGGCGAAGCGCTCCCAGGCGGAGCCGTCGGCGATCCGCGGGTCACCCGGGTCGGGAACCGACTCGGAGACGGAGACCGGGGCGCGGCTGGGGGCGTCGGACATGCCGGGTAGAGTATCGCGGATGGATCGCTTCATCGTCGGCACCGGTCGCTGCGGCTCGACGCTGCTCTCGCGCATGCTGGCCGAGAATCCGGCCACCTGCAGCATCTTCGAGTACTTCAACGGGCTCGACGTCTTCCGCCGCTTCGCCCCCGAGCCGATCTCCGGAGCGGACTTCGCGGCGCTCGTCGCCGCGGAGCAGAAGTTGGTGACCGCAGTGCTGCGGCGCGGCTACGAGGTGGCCGAGATCACGTATCCGTTCGGTCGGGGCGGGCGTCGTCGCCGCGAAGAAGCGCTCCCGTGGATCCTCGTCTGCCTGCTGCCCCGGCTGTCGGACGATCCGGACGCGCTCTTCGACGAGACGATGGACTTCTGTCGGGGCCTGCCCGCCCAGCCGGCCGTGGCCCACCACCGGGCGCTCTTCGACTGGCTCTGCGCGCGTCACGGGCAAGAGCACTGGATCGAGCGGGCCGGCTCGTCCATCGATTATCTCGGGGCGCTCTCCGCGAGCTTTCCGGCCGCGCGCTTTCTGCACATCCATCGCGACGGCTACGAGGCGGCGCTGTCCATGCGCGAGCACCACGCCTACCGCCTGCCCATCGCCATTCTCTACCAGGCGGCGGACGGCACGGGCCCCGGCATGTCCGAGATCGACTTCGACGCGCCGCCCGAGGCTTCGGATCCCCTCTCGAGAATCCTGTCCTCCCGGCCCGACGTCTCCTACTACGGCCGCTACTGGAGCGACCAGGTGCTCCACGGGGACGAAGCCCGGAAGGGCATCGACCCGCAGCGCTATCACGAGGTGCGCTTCGAGGATCTCGTGACGAAGCCCGACGCCGTGCTCGAAGAGATCTGCGACTTCTTCGCGCTCGATGCGTCGCCCGGCGGCTGGACTAGCCGGGCGGCCGGGCTCGTGCGCGGTCTCCCGCCGGCCCGCTTCCCCGACCTGCCGAGAGACGAGCAGGCGCTCCTCGTCGAAGCGTGTCGTCCGGGGCGCGCGGTGCTGGGACAGGGCGCGTGAGCTCGCGCCCGGACGGCCGTCAGGCCCTCCCAAGAGGACAACGCTAGCGTTGTCCTCGGGCTGCAAGTCGGCGCCCCAGCGGGGCGCTGACCGCTCAGAAGGGCATCCGGAAGCGCGCCACCACGCTGTGCACCATGGTGCGATCGCCGATGAAGCCCTCGTAGCCCAGCTCGATCGTGTTGCGCGACCCCTGGGGCTGGAAGCTCACGCTCGCGGCGAGGTCGGCGCCGTACTCGGCGTCCTGGGCTTCCGTGCGGAACGAGGGGGTCCCGGGCGGGGCGCCTTCGAGCCGGGACGAGAGCGCCCGGTCGTAGTCGTTCCACACCTGGCGCCAGCTCGCCGCGATCTCCGGTCGCCAGACCCCGTCCGCCCACTCGAGCCAGGCGCCCGCGTAGTACCACTTCACGAGAGTCATGCCGGCTCGCACCCCGGCGTTCGTGGCGAAGAGGGCGTTCTCGCGCGACGCGACGTCGAGACCCACGACGCCGGCGCTGGTCTCGCGGAACGCCTCCTCGCGCAGCCAGGTGTACTCGGCGGACACCACGGGCTCCAGCTCGAAGGGCGCCCACACGAAGCGGTGGCTCACCTCGACGAGCCCGGTCACGCGGTTGCTGTCGTAGCTCGCCCGGGCCAGGCGGGAGACGCCGGGGAAGTCCACCCGTCGGCGGCTCTGGTGCCAGCCGTGTCCGTACTCCACGACGCCGCGCAGCCGGGTGCCGCGAATCCGCCAGGTCGCCCCGAGCCCGGCCTCGAAGCTCGTGAGCGAGGCGTCACCGTCGCCGTCGTAGTCGAGCGCCAGGCGGCTGGTGCCGAGCATGCCGGACACCAGCAGATCGTCTCCCACGCGCTGGTCCGCGCCGAACGCCAGCCCGCCGCCTCCGTAGCTCCAGTCCACGTGGTCGCTCGTGCCGTCGCGGCGTGCGTAGCGGCCGAAGCCGGCGGCCCAGGGGGTGAGCCCGCGCGCGCTGCAAGGCTCGAGCGAGGGACGGTCGCGCCGGTAGGGCGACACGAAGGACTCGCAGCGGAGGGGGCGCTCGGCGAGCAGGCCGGCGTAGGAGCGGGCGGTCTCGAACGAGGCGCTGGTGGCCGAGTCGTAGAACTCGGGCTGCAGGGCGTCGAGTGCGTTGCGGGCGGTGTCCGGATCGACGATGGAGGCGAGGTCCGACAGGGCCGCCGCCATGTCCGCGTCGGGTCCGTTCTGCGCGGCCAGATCGAGGTGCTGGCCCAGGCGGCGCTCGTTCGCGGAGCGGGCCGGCAGGGTGAACGTCGACTCGACGAGAACGTCCACGAAGCTCGAGCCGGTGGTGGGACCATAGGTCGGGGTGATGCGTTGGAACGCCGAGCCCACGTCGAACTGCCCGGTCACGCCGGCGGTTGCCGTGAGGATCCGGTAGCTCTGGACGATCGCGAGGGTCTGGGAGTTCGAGAGAACGAGGTTGGCGCCGGGCTGGAGGTTCACGCTGCCCTGGACGTCGAGCCGCGAGCTCGTCGCGGGATCGAAGCTCGCCCGATACGAGGCACCCGAGGCGATCGTGAGGTCGCCCTGCAGGGTCGAGACGCCCGCCGACCGCACCGCGCCGCCGTCGTTCACCACGTTCGCCTGGACGCTGGCTCCGTCCTCGAAGGTCGCGGTTCCTCCCGTCACCGTGATACCCGACGCGAAGGTGGCGCCGTCGGCGAAGAGCGCCTCTCCATCCAGGATGCGGAGCTCGTTCTGCACGGCCGCCCCGCTCGCCACCCGCGCGGTCCCGCCCTCCACCTGGATGCCGTCGGCGTAGGCGCCGCTGCCGGTGAGGGTCCAGGTGTCCGTACTTCCGGCGGCGCCGACGCGGAGCAGCTCGAAGCCCTGGGCGGCACCCAGGTCGTAGGTGTCGGCCATGGGCATCGCCGGGTCGGCCTGGAAGAGCTGGATCTGGTCGCTGCCGTCCCCGCCGTCCAGGGCGCCGCTCACGCTGCTGCCGGCTCCCCAGCCGAAGAAGTCGCCGCCGGCGCCGAGCCGCACGTCGCCCTGGATCGTTCCCAGGTTGCCCACCTGCTCGACCCCGATCGAGCCCTGCACGGCGACGCCGCCGGCTCCCGTCTCGATCAGGCCGTTCTGCAGGTTGTTGAAGCGGTTGGGGCTCTGGGGCGATCCGATGGAGTTGGCGAGCACTCCGATGCCGCCGGGGCCCGTGCGGATCGTGCCGTCGTTGCTCGCGAAGGCGCTGGCGCCGTTCAGGCGGATGCCGATTCCGCCGTCGCCCGTGGACTCGATCAGGCCGCTGTTGGTCAGCTGGGAGAGGGCGCCCTGGCTCACGCCGATGGCGTTGGCGTCGAGCATCCGGATGGTGCCGGTGTTGGTGGTCACGCCCTGGGTGGCCGTCGCGATGCCGGTGGAGCCGGCGCCGCTCACCTGCACCAGGCCGTCGTTGGTGACGTTCCGGCCCGCGCCCCCGTTGATGCCGGTCACCGCCCCGCCGCCGATGGCCGGTGCGACGATGATCCGCCCCGTGGACTCGTTCACCACCGTGCCGACCTGGACGCCGACGGCGCCGCTGCCCGAGACGAGGATGTCGCCCCGGTTGGTGAGGGTGTCGCCGCTGCCCTGCGCCTCGGCGCCCCGCGGCGTGACGCCGTTGGCGGAGAGGGTGGCGCCGGCCTCCACCGTGAGAGCGCTGCTGCCCTGGACGGTGACGGCGCCGCCCGTGCCCCCATTCTCCACCGTGGCGCCAGGCTGGACCGTGATCGTCAGGCCGTCCTCGGCCGCCGCGAAGCCGTCCGGGTCGGTGCCTGTGCAGGAGACGTTCGTGCCGGTCTGCACGCACTGCGCCTCCGCCTCGGGTGCGGCGGCGAGCAGGGCCGCGATCAGCCCGAGGAGGGCGCCGGTGTGCAGGATGCCGGCGGCCGGTTGCCGGGTGGAGGTCGCCAAGGTCGGGGAATCTCCGTTGGCCGCGCGATCCGCCCGCTTGGGAGCGGCGCCCGGGTGGAAGAGAGCACGGTGGAGCGAGAACACGTGAAGAAGCAGGGGCCTGGACCGTGCAGGTGGGTGGCTTTCGCGGACCGGTTGGGGTCAACCCGGGCCCCGGGGCACTCTATCACAGCGAAATCACAGGGAAATTCAGGAGGTCGGCGGCCCCGGCGCGCGCGCCGGGGCGCCCGGGCGCGGGCGGTGCGCGCCGCACCGGCATCCGATCCGCAGAACGGCGGCCCTACAGGAACGACGGCCGCTCGCCCACCACCCGGGCTGCGCGCAGCTCGGCCACCTCTGCCTCCGACAGGCCGAGCTCTCCGCGCAGGACCTCGTCGTTGTGCTGCCCCAGGGTGGGGGGCGGGCGGCGGTGCAGCCCGGGGCCGAAGCGGGAGAAGCGCATGGGAAAGCCTGGATAGCGGGTCGGACCGGTCTCGGGGTGCACCATCGTCTGGAAGAAGGCGCGGGCCTCGAGCTGCGGATTCGGCATCACCCGGTGCGCGTTGATCACCGCGGCGGCGGGAATGCCCGCGGCCACGAGCCGCTCCGCGGCGGCGTCGCGGTGCTGGTCGGCGAGCCAGGCGTCGATGCGCTCGTCGATCTCGTCGTGTCGGGTGCGACGGCCGGCCGCCGTGGCGAGCTGTGGATCGCGGGCCCACGCCGGGTTGCCCAGCTGATCGCACAGGGCTTGCCACTGCTCGTCCCGGGCGATGGCGATCGCCACGTACTGCTCCTGTCCGTCGCGGTCGGCGCAGCGGTACACGCCCTGGGGCGCCGACACCGGACCGCGATTGCCCGCGCGCGTGAGCAGCTCGCCGTACGCCGAGTACTCGATCACCTGCTCGGCGGCGAGGTTCAGGGCGTTCTCGAGCAGCGGCACCTCGACGAGCTGTCCCTCGCCGGTGCGACGCCGGTGCTCGAGCGCCATCAGGAGCGCGAAGACGGTCTGCATGCCGCCGACGGGGTCGCAGGCGCCGCGCACCACCAGGGGCAGGTCTTCGTAGCCGGTGATCCAGGCCAGTCCGCTCACCTGCTCGATCGTCATCGCGAAGCCGGTGCGGTCGCGCCAGGGGCCGTCCAGCCCGAAGGCCGGCATGCGCACCATGATGACCCGGGGCGAGAGGGCGCGGACCTCGTCCCAGCCGAGCCCGAAGTTCTCGAGCACCCGCACCGAGTAGTTCTCGATCACCACGTCCGCGTCGGCGATCAGGCGCTTCAGCAGCGCCATGCCGCGGGCGTCGTCGAGCTGGAGCGTGACGTCGCGCTTGCCCGGGTTGGCGCCCGCGAACACCGGCGACCACTCCCAGAGCTTCTCCTTCCGGATCGCGCCGGCGAAGCGCATCCCGTCCGGGCGCTGGATGGACTCGACCTTCACGACGTCGGCGCCGAGGTCGGCCAGGTAGCAGGTGGCGAAGGGACCGGCCCAGAAGGCGGTGAGGTCGACCACGCGCAGCCCCGTGAGGGGCAGTCCCGGGGCGTCGGGACCGACGGTGGGGGCCGGCTCCTCGCGCGGCCGGAAGACGGAGCCCGGCACGGCGCGGATCGCGTCGCCGTGCTCGTCGAGCTTCGGCGCCGATCCCAACGGCCGCGTCGGCGTGCGCGAGAGGCGGTAGGGCACCCGCGGCTGCAGGAAGCCGCCGGGTCCCTTGGAGAAGACGCCGCGCGCCACCAGGTGGTCCATCTGGGGCAGGGTGCGACCGTCGCCCACGGGTGCGACCGGGATGCGCATCAGGCTCGCGACCTCGACGATCTCGTCCACGCTGCGCTCGCGCGTCCAGCCGTGGATGATCCGCTTCATGAGCTCCCGGTGCTCCATGCGTCGACGCGCGTCCAGGTAGCTGTCGTCGTTCGCTACCTCGGGCTGTCCGATCAGCGCGCAGAAGTCCTTCCACTGCTGGCCGGTGATCGTGCAGAAGCCCACCCAGCCGTCCTTCGCGGGCTCGATGGACGGAATCTCGATGGAGCGGGCGAGGTCGCCCTCCACCCACTGCCCGTTGAGGTCGTGGTAGACGGTCATCGAGAGCAGCATCGCCTCGAACATGGAGACGTCGACCTGCTGGCCACGGCCGGTGAGCCGCGCCGAGAGCCACGCCGTGACGCCACCCACCGCCGCGTAGACGCCGGTCAGCCACTCGCCGAAGCGTCCGCCCGCGGCCACCGGCCGGCGGTCGCGCAGGCCGCGGTACGCCACCGAGCCGGTGGCGGCCTGCAGGGTGAACTCCGTACAGGGACGCTCGGCGAAGGGGCCGGCGGCGCCCCACGGCGTGACCGACACCGAGCTGGTACGGGCACGACGGTCGAACAGGCTCGGCGCATCGAGCCCCACGGCCGCGGCACGCGCCTCGGTGAGACCGTGCACGACCAGATCCGCCTCGCCGGCGAGCTCCAGCGCCAGGCGCCGGCCCGCCGGGTCTTCGAGATCCGCGACGACGCTGCGCTTCGAGGCGTTCAGGAACTGGAAGAGCGCACCGTCCTCGTCCGGCGCGAGGCGGGTGCCGGACGCGGTCCAGCGCCGCAGGGGGTCGCCCCGGGGCGGCTCGATCTTCACCACGTCGGCGCCGGCGTCGACGAGGAGCTTCGTCGCATACGGCCCCGCGATCTCGCTCGTGAGGTCGACCACCCGCAGGCCCTGGAGGGGCCACTTCGCCTCGTCGCTGGCGTCGCTCGGCATGCGCGTCATCGTATACCCTTTCGGAATCCGGGGGGAGTCTCCGGGAGGGGCTCGACCGATGGGCGCTTCGATCCTGATCGTGGAGGACGAGCCCGGCATCCAGCTTGCGATTCGCGGCCTGATGCGCCGCGAGGGACACGTGACCGAGGTGGCCACCACCGGCGCGGAAGCGCTCGAGCTGCTCGAAGACGGCCGCTTCGATCTCGTGCTCACGGACCTGTCGCTGCCCGACGGCGTGAGCGGCCTCGACCTGGTGCGTCACGTGGCCGAGTTCCGACCGGGAACGCCCGTGGTCCTCATCACCGCCTACGGCTCCGACACGGTCGCAAGGGACGCGGCGGCGGCGGGCGCTTTCGATTACGTGCCCAAGCCCTTCAACAACGAGCAGATCCGCGCGGTGGTGCGACGGGCGATCGCGGGCGCATGACGAGCGCGCCGGGGGCGCTCGTCTACACCCGGCCCGGCGCCCGGCTGGGCACCCGCCCGTCAGCCCTTTCCGCCGGGTCCCGTCGGCACGTCCTTGAACGCCATGCCCTTGTCGACCCGCGCCTCGGGCGGCAGGCCCAGCACGCGCTCGGCGATGATGTTGCGCAGCACCTCGTCGGTGCCGCCCGCCAGCCGACCTCCGGGAGCGCCCAGGTAGGCGCTCTGCCAGGCTGCGTCCTCCACGGCGAGGGCGGGATCGTCGAGCATGCCGCAGGCGGCCTCGAGCTCGATGGCGAACGACGCCATCTGCTGGCGCATGGCCGCGCCGACGAGCTTGCCCAGGGAGCTCTGGGGCCCCGGCGTCTGGCCGCGCGACAGGGCGGTGAGCGTGCGGTAGCCCGTGTACTGCAGCGCCCGGTTGCGCGTGTAGAAGTCCGCCAGCCGCTGGCGCACCGCCGGGCTCTCGATGGCGGGTCTTCCGTCCAGCTCGATGTCTTCGGCCAGACGCAGCAGGTCTTCCCAGGTGGGGCCGCCCGCACCGCCCCCGCCGATGGCGGCGCGCTCGTTCATGAGCGTGGTCAGGGCGCCGCGCCAGCCGTCGTTCACCGCCCCGACCCGGTTCTCGTCGGGAACGCGCACCCCGTTGAAGAACACCTCGTTGAAGTTCGTCGCGCGGTTGATCTGCCGGATGGGCCGGATCTCGACTCCCGGCGCCTGCATGTCGACGATGAAGTAGGTGATGCCCGCGTGCTTGGCGGCGTCGGGGTCGCTGCGGGTGACGATCATTCCCCACTTGCAGTACTGGGCGCCGCTCGTCCAGATCTTCTGGCCGTCGATCACCCACTCGCCTGTCGCCTCGTCCTGGACGGCGCGGGTGCGGAGGCCGGCGAGGTCGGATCCGGCGCTGGGCTCGCTGAAGAGCTGGCACCAGATCTCCGCGCCGCGAAGCATCGGCTCGAGGTAGCGCTGCTTCTGGGCGGGGGTTCCGTGCGCCATCAAGGTCGGGCCGAGCATGCCCTGGCCGATGGTGAAGAGGTTCGGCGGTACCGCGTAGCGGGCCTCTTCCTGGTTCCAGATCACGTTCTGGATGGGCGTCGCGTCGCGTCCCCCGTATTCGGCAGGCCAGGTGATGCAGGCCCAGCGCGCGTCGGCCTTGCGCCCCTGCCATTCCTGGGCCCGCGCCACGACGTCGGGATCCGTGCGGTGCTCGGCCGGGCTCGCGCTGCGTTCACCGGGCTGCTTGCGCTTCGCGTTGGCGTCGAGCCAGCTGCGGGCCTCCTGGCGGAAGGCGGCCTCTTCGGGGGTGTCGTCGAAGTCCATGGATGCTCCTCCGGGCGAGCCGCGATTCTACCACCGGCGAGGCCGGGGCTGGACGGGGCCTCCGCCCGAGCCCGATCCGCGGCCAGCGGACCGCGATAGACTCCGCTCCTTTGCGCCGTCCGGAGGCTGCATGCCGTCGTCGTGGGTCCGGTCGCTCCTCGCGGGAGCGTTGCTGCTCGTGGCGGCCTGCCGGGGGGGCGGGCCGGCGGACCCCGCCGCGCCGCCCCTCCCGGTGCTGCGGGTCGGGGTGAGCGGCGACTACCCGCCCTTCAGCGAGCGTGTCGGCGCGGGGCCGGGCCCGGTGGACTACGTCGGCTTCGACGTCGCCGCCGCCCGGGGTCTGGCGCACGACCTCGGCTACACGGTCGAGTGGGTGCCGTTCCGCTGGCCGGAGCTCGAGACGGCGCTCGCTTCCGGACGCTTCGACGTGGCCATGAGCGGCGTGACGGTGCGGCCGGAGCGGTCGGTGCGGGGACGCTTCAGCCTGCCCGTCGCCGAGACGGGGGCCGTGGTGCTCGTCCGCACGGCGGTGCTCGCGCGCCTCACCGCCGGCGCGCGGCCCGGCGATCCGCTGCGGGGACTCGACGACCCGTCGCTGCGGGTGGCGGTCAACGCGGGGGGCCACCTCGAGCGGGTGACCCGCGCGCGCTTCCGCCGGGCCGCGATCGTCGCCATCCCAGACAACCGCGCGGTCCGCGAGGCCCTGGCCGACGGCGACGTGGAAGCGGCGGTGACCGACACCCTGGAGGCGCCGGGCTGGATCCGCGACCTCGCCGGCGTGAGCGTCGTCGGACCGATCACGCGGGACCGCAAGGCGTGGTGGCTGCCGCCGGGCGCCGAGGTGTTGGCGCGCCGTCTCGACGCCTGGCTGCTCGCCGCCGAGGCCGACGGCACCCTCGCCGCGTGGCGCGGCGAGTGGTTCGGCGCTCCCGGTCCGCGCACCGCCGAGCCTCTCGCCGCGCTGCTGGCGGCCTGCGACGAACGGCTCGCGTTGATGCCCTTCGTGGCGGAGTACAAGCGTCGCGAGGGCCTTCCGGTCGTCGATCCGACCCGCGAGGAGCGGGTGCTGGCGGCTGCGCTCCGGTCCGTTCGCGAGGCCGCTCGGCGCGAAGGACGCGCCGCGCCGGGTGAAGCCGCCGTGCGCGACTTCTACCGGGCGCAGATCGACGCGGCGGTCGAGGTCCAGCAGCGGGTGCTGGAGGCCGAGACCGGCGGACCCGCGCTCGCGACCTTCGACCTCGACACCGAGCTGCGCCCGGCGCTGCTGCGGATCGGCGACCGCATGGCATGGCTCCTGCCGCGGCTGGCGACCGGCGGGCCGGTGGAGGCGGGACAGCTCGACCGCCGCGTGCGGGCCGCCCTCGAAGGACACGGCCTCTCGGCCGCCCGGCTCGACGCGATCGGCCATGCGATCGCCGGTGTGCGCGACTGGGACCGCGACCCAAGGCCAAGTCTTGGGTCGCGGTTCCGCCGCTGAGGGAGCCCAGCGGGCTCCCTCAGCTAATCTCGGGGCATGGATCCGGGCTGGGAGCGCGACGGCTACTTCCTGGTACGCGGCTTTGCCGACCCGGCGGTCTGCCGGGCGATGCTGTCCCGGGTCGTGGAGCTCTCGCGCCAGGCCGGCGGCGCCGGCGCCGCCGGAGATGCCCTGGTGCTGCCCGAGGCGAATCTGCGCGCCAGCGTGGCGGCCGGCGCGCCGGCCGAGCAGCGCGTCTCCAAGGTCTTCCGGCTGCACCGGGATCCCGTCTTCCGCGACTTCGCGACGCGCGAGGATCTGCTCGCGCGGGTGCGTCCGATCCTCGGTCCCGACCTCGACTGCTTCCTGTCCCAGTTCATCTTCAAGAACCCCGGCGCCTGGGGGCAGCCGTGGCACCAGGATTCGTACTACTTCCACTTCGATCGCTCGCCCCAGGTGGGCGTGTGGCTGGCGGTGAGCGAGGCCACCCGGGAGAACGGCTGCCTGCACGTGCTGCCGGGCTCCCACCGTGAGCCGGTGCACGCGCACGTGCCCGACCGCCGGCCGCACGCGAACGTGGGCTACGTGGAGATCGTCGACCACGACATGGGGGACGCGGTGCCCGTCACCATGGAGCCGGGAGACCTGCTGGTCTTCCACAGCCACCTGATGCACTGCTCCCGGGACAACACCTCGTCGGGGTGTCGGGCCGCCATGGTCTATCACTACGCGTCGCAAGGGACGGTGGACCGCGACCGGGACACCTCCCCGGTGAACGACTGGATGCCGATCCCGCGGCCCGTCGCGATCCCATGAGCGAGGTACCCGCCCGGCATCCGCTCAACCGGGACTTCTCGTGGCGGTCGGCGCCTCGGAGCGGCCGCGGGCTCTCGGCCGCGCAGGCGGCCCGCTTCGACGAGACGGGCTTCCTGCTCTACGAGTCCGCCTTCGACGCCGACACCGTCGCGCGTACCGTCGCCGAGATCGATCCCTTCGAGCAGGAGGTCGAGGCGTTCCTGCGCACGCGCGAGGGAGGGCGGCTCTTCATCGCGAAGGCCGACGCCATCACCTTCACCACGCACCTGGTCCTGCGGTCGCGCTTCCTGCGGGAGCTCTCCGCGGCCCCGCCGATCCTCGACCTCTGCCGCGGTCTGGTGGGCCCGGACGTGCGCCTCTACTGGGACCAGGCCGTCTACAAGAAGCCCGGCAACCCCGAGGAGTTTCCGTTCCACCAGGACAACGGGTACACGTACATCGAGCCCCAGCAGTACCTGACGTGCTGGTTGGCCCTCACCGACACGGACGAGCGGAACGGCTGTCCCTGGGTGATTCCCGGGCTGCATCGACGCGGCACCCTGGCCCACGAGTCCACGCCCCTCGGCTGGCGCTGCGTCGTCAGCTCGCCGGAGGCGGTTCCGGTACCCGCCCGAGCGGGGGACATCGTCGTCTTCTCGTCGCTCACCCCGCACCGGACCGGCCCGAACCTCACGGACCGCGTGCGCAGGAGCTACATCCTGCAGTACGCACCCGACGGTGCCCGTACCCGCACGGCCGACGCCCGCAAGGCCGGTCTGCAGAACGACCCCCGCCGCCAGTACCTCGTGCTGCGGGGCGGCGAGCCGGTCGCGGTGCCGTGAGGGGACCCTTCGAGGAGGCCAGGCGATGAAGATCACGCGCATCTACACCGGCGACGACGGGGAATCGCACTTCGAGGACGTGGAGGTGCCGCTCGTCGACCGTGGCGCCATCGGCTGGATCTCGCGGCTCGAGACGGCGACGGGACTGGCGTTCCGCGAGACGGAGGGAAGCTACGACTTCGACTTCCACTGCGCGCCGCGACGCCAGTACGTGGTGAATCTCGACGCCGCCGTGGAGATCGAGCTCGGCGACGGCACGAGGCGTGTGCTCGAGGCGGGAGAGATTCTGCTCGCCGAGGACACCACCGGGCGCGGGCACCGCAGCCGGGCGGTGGGCGGGCGTCCGCGGCGCTCGTTGGTGGTGACCCTGGACTGAGCCGACCGGCGTGCTCCACGGCGCCGCATCCCCGTGTTAGGATGGCTGGAAGGGCAGAAGCACAGCGGAGGAGCTCCATGCGGACCAACCCGGTCGTCATCCTGGTGGTGGCGCACGTCGTTCTCGCCACGCCCGCGCTCGCCGTGGACGGCGTGATCGAGATCAACCAGACCCGAGCGCTCGCCGGAGACGGCGCGGGCGACGCGCCGGGCTTCCCGGTGAAGCTGACGGCGTCGGGAAGCTACCGGCTCACGAGCAATCTCGAGGTCGACTCGCTGAACACCACCGCCATCGAGGTCGGCGCCCACGACGTGAGCATCGATCTCAACGGCTTCGTGATCGCGAACAAGACGCCGTGCCGCCCGGACTGCGGTCTGCCGGGCAACGGCGTCGGCGTGGACGCCAGCGGTCTCGACAACACGGCGGTCTCGAACGGCACCATCGTCGGCATGGGCGACGCCGCCGTCCGGGTGGGTGACGACTCGCACGTCTCGAGGCTCCGCGTCATCGGAAACGGCGGCATCGGCATCTCGGTGGGCGGCCGCGCCACGGTGCGGGACTGCATCGTGGATGGGGCCGGAGGCATCGGGATCCGCACGGGCGTGAACGGCGGCGTCTACGAGAGCCTGGTCCGCAACGCGTCGGGCGCGGGAGTCCAGATGGGCCCGGGCTCCTCGATCTCCGGCAGCCGCGTCGAGGGCAGCGGCGGCAAGGGTGTGGAGATCACGGGCAAGCGCGGCTCGGTGATCGGCAACGTCATCCTCGGTAGCGCGAGCGAGGGCGTGGACCTGGACGACGGCGTGGTGACCGACAACGTGATCGCCCAGAGCGGCGGTCCCGCGATCTTCATGAACGCCGGCCAGGGCGGGGTGATCCAGGCCAACCAGCTCTCCGAGAACCACAGCGCCATCGACGTGGCGGGCTCGGGCGGCACGGTCATCACGGGCAACGCGATCCGGAGCAGCAGCGTGATCGCCATCAGCGGCAACTCCTCGGATGGCTACGGCGGCAACGTGCTCTCGGGCAACGGCGGCAGCCCCCAGGTGGCGGGTCCCGCCGAGATCGGCGAGAACGTCTGCGATGGGAACACCACCTGTCCCTAGCGCTCTGTTCGCTGGCGCTGTCCCGGGCCGCTGGCGCTCCGTCGCTGGCCCTGTGGCCGGAGACGGGGCGTCGTTTCAGGTCGCCGGCTTCGCGGGGGGGTCGGGCTTCGTGAACGTGCCGAGCAGCACGTCGAAGCTCCAGATCGGGATCTCGTCGCCGGGCCACAAGGCCAGGAAGAGCGGCCGGAGCCCGAACTGCATCTCGAACTGGCGGTACACGTAGGCCTTGGGAAGGTAGAGCCAGTAGTCGTCGAAGCGGCTCGCGAGCCCCCGTTCGCCGAAGAGGCGCTCGAGCGAGCGCCGGGTCCAGTAGAAGAGATGCTCCGGCGGCTTCATCAGGCGCCAGCGGCGGCCCAGCAGCCGGGCCAGGGCCGAGTCGAAGTCCACGGTGGTGAGGAGCAGCACGCCGCCGGGCGCGAGCACGCTCGCCAGCCGGTCCGCCACGCGCACGGGATCGCGCACGTGCTCGAAGGCGTCACCCAGGAAGACGAGGTCGAAGTGCGCCTCCGGCAGGGGAACGTCCTCGATGAAGCCGGCGTGGAACGTGTAGCCGCGCGCCGCGATTCCCCGGGCCTCGGGGGTGACGTCGAGACCCACGAGCTCGGCGGGAGCGAGGCGTTCGCGTGCGACGTCCAGGAAGTAGCCGTACGCGCAGCCCACGTCGAGCACCCGCGCGAAGCGCTTGCCCGGATGCCGGCGCTCCACTCCGTCCAGGAAGTCGCCGTACATGCGCTTGAGCCCGCTCTCCAGCTCGGTGTAGGCCGTGTGGTAGCCGAGGCCGCCGCTCTCGGTCGGGGAAGCCGCGTCGTAGTAGCCTGCCGCGTAGAAGCGTTCGAGCGCCTCGGCGGTGGGCAGGTCTCCGACGAAGCCCAGGCCGCAGCCCCGGCAGCGATGTACGGAGTGGCCCCCCTTGTCGTAGAGATGGCGGGCGAGCTCGCCACAGATCGGGCAGCGGGCGGAGGCGCCGTCGTGCATGGTTGCGAGCGTGGCCGGCTCAGTGGATCGGGGTGAACCAGCGATCGAAGCGCGGCCAGTAGCCGTGCTCGGGATCGACGGACAGCGCGACGTGGGTCACGCGGCCGTAGATCTGATCGCGCGCGACGAAGCCCATGAAGCGCGAGTCGTAGCTCTGGTCGCGGTTGTCACCGAGGAAGAAGTAGTGTCCTTCGGGGACCACCACCTCACCGAAGGTGTCGCGTGCGATGAGTCTCGGCGTGAAGGCCACGTCGTGCGTGCAGCCCGGCAGCGACTCGCTGGCGACCACCATGCTCAGGTCGTGACCGTCCAGGCGCGTCTGGGTCTCCGCGCCGTCGACGTCCCGGTATCCCACCGGCTCGCCGTTCACCTCGAGACGGTTGTCGGACATGGAGATGTGGTCACCGGGTATGCCGATCACCCGCTTCACGAGCCGGATTCCGTCCTTGGGCGACGCGAACGTGATGATGTCGCCTCGCTGTGGTCCGTCCCACTCGCGGATCCACTCGGTGGTGAAGGGAACCCGCAGGCCGTAGGCGAGCTTGTCGACGAAGATGCGATCACCCTCGAGGATGGTGGGCCACATGGATCCGCTGGGGACGTCGTTCCAGTCGGCGACCGCCGAACGCAGGGGGAGGATCACCGCCATGGCGAGCAGGGCCGGCATGATCCAGCCGCCAAAGGCGACCAGCCGACCGGTGGCCCTGGAAGGGCTCCTGGCTGCAGTCTCGTCGTGACGATCGGGATGCATTCGCCGGCTTCGCTTCCTCTCGCTCGCTCTCGTTCCCGGCGGCTGCCTGCCCGGCCCGGGGCCCGTCCTTCCCGGGCTCTTCCCGGGCTCTTCCCGGGCTCTTCCCGGGTTTGCCGGCCTCTAGAGGCACCGCCGGCGGCGATCGGGTTCACGCGACCGGCGGAGTGTAGCGGGCCGCGCCGGGCAGGGCGGCTCGCTCCATTCCCGACACGGCCGCGTCTCGCAGGCTCGCCTCGGACTGGGGCTCGAGGACGGCTCGTTCCTGGAGCTCCCGGATGCTGCGGCAGCCCGCCGTCGCCAGCGCCGAGCGCACGGCCAGGGCGATCCGGGGCAGGCCTTCGTAGACCGATCCCTCGTGGGGCACGAAGCCTTCGATGCCCTCCTCGAAGAAGAGACGGCGGCTCTGGGCATAGCGGCGCGCATTCGCCGCCCGCCGGCTCCCCTCCATCCAGTACTCCTTGAAGTCCTGTCCGCGGGCGCCGCGGACGAGGGTGCCCGGGCTCTCGCTGAAGCGCGCGAACAGGTTGCCGAGCATCACCGCGTCCGCGCCCAGGGCGAGCGCCACCACGATCTCGGCAGGGCCGGCGATGCCTCCGTCCGCCACCAGCGGAAGCCGCACCCCCGTCTCCTGTGCCAGCCGGTCCCGCGCCGCCGCCACCTCGCGGAGCGCCGTGGCCTGCCCCCGGCCCGTGGCCTTGGTCTCCTGGGTGGTGCAGCCGGATCCGATCCCCATGCCGACCTTCACCGCGTCCGCGCCGGCTTCCGCCAGGTGCAGGAAGCCCGGGCCGGTGACGACGTTGCCCGCGACGACGGGAGCCTGCGACCGGGACTTGAGGAAGCGGATCGTGTCCGCCTGGTGGGCGCTGTGCCCGTGCGAGGCGTCGATCACAAGCACGTCGGGGTCGTGCTCCAGCAGGGCACGCACCCGCTCCCGATCCTCCGGGTGGGTGGAGACGGCCGCCGCCACCCGCAGCCGGCGCTGAGCGTCCACCGTGCCGGCGGGATGGCGCAGGTGCTTGTCACGGTCCTTCTGGAACACCACCGCGAGCAGCGTTCCTTCTTCGGAGACGATCGGGAGGAACCCGCGCCCGGTCTCGATCATCAGCCGGTTGGCTTCGTCGAGGTCGAAGGTCTCCACCCCCGCCTGCACGTCCTTGCGCATACGGTCCGCCACGCGGAACGCGAGATCGCGGCGGGGATCGAAGTCGTTGTCGGTGAGAACGCCCAGCAGGCGTCCGTGGAAGAGGCCGGTGTCGGTGACCGGAAAGCGCGTATGGCCCGTCTCTTCGATGAGCCGCGCCACCTCGCCGAGGGGCTGCTGGGGCGACAGGGTTCGCAGGTCCGTCTGGAAGCCCGCCTGGAACCGCTTGACGGCCTGCACGGCCCGGCACTGGTCTTCCACCGGCTGGCTCACCGGCACGACGCCGATGCCGCCGAGCTGGGCGACGGCGATGGCCATCTCGGGTCCGGTCACCGCCTGCATGGCCGCGCTCACGAAGGGAAGGGAGAGGCGGATGCAGCCTTCCGGCTCCCCGGTCGCGCGGCACGCGGAAGTCTCGAGAGAGACCGCGTCCATGCCGCCGTCGCTCGGGGTGAGAGCGGGCAGCAGCCGGAATTCCTTCAAGCTGCGGGAGAGCCGGGTGCGCACCGTGGCCATGCCTCTGCCTCCTGTTCTCGTGGCCCCGCGTCGTGCCTCGCCGCCCTTCGTGGCGAGAGGCGGCGCGGGACGGGATGGGCGCGCAGGGTACGGGTCGCCCGATTATTGTTCAAATTGATAATGTTCATGACATTGATCGAAATTCGAGATGAATGAGGAGTGGCCGCCGGCGCGGCGTCTCCGGGGAGGGGGAGGGGGTGGACTGGCCCTACGAGGCGATGCGGACGTTCGCGACGGTGGCGCGGCTCGGGAGCTTCTCGAAGGCAGGAGAGGCGCTGTTCCGGTCCCAGTCGGCGGTGAGCCTGCAGGTGGCGAAGCTCGAGGAGACCGTGGGACGTCGCCTGCTGGACCGCACCACCAAGCGCGTGGAGCTGACCGAAGCGGGAGCCGTGCTGCTGGGCTACGTGCAGCAGACCGAGGCCCTGCTCGAGCAGGCCCGGCAGCAGCTCTCGGACCTCGATCGCATGGAGCGGGGGCGCCTGGTGATCTGCGCCTCCGACACCACCGGCTGCTATCGCCTGCCCGACATCCTGCAGCGCTATCGCGCCGCCCATCCCGGCATCGAGATCGTGATCCGCAACGCGACGTCTCCGCGTACGGCCCAGGCGGTGCTCGACCACGAGGTGGACCTCGGGATCGTCACCCTGCGCGGGATGCCGGCGGGGCTCGAGGCGATTCCGCTGTTTCGCCGGCAGGACGTCCTGATCTGCCACCCCGCGCACCGGCTGGCGCGCCGCCGTCGCATCCACCTGAAGGACCTCGAGCGCTACCCGTTCATCCTGTTGGACGACCAGTGCTCGTCCCGCCGGCTGCTCGACGCCGTCTGCCGGGAGGCGGGGGCCGCGTTGACCGTGAAGATGGAGCTGTCGTCGATCGAGGTCATCAAGCGCTTCGTGCGCGTGGACGCGGGCCTGTCGGTGGTGCCCGCCATGGCGGTCCAGGAGGAGGTGGCGGCCGGCACCCTGGCCAGCGTGGCCCTCGCCGACCTCGAGCGTGGCCCGCGCACCGAGATGGGGGTGGTCTACAAGCAGGGGCGCTACCTCACCCTGGCGGCGCGGAGCTTTCTCGTGGCGCTGCGCGACTTCTTCGGGGCGTGATCGCCCGGTCGCCGGCCCGCCGCCGCTATGCTCGCACCCGAACGATGCCCCCTGCGGAGCGCCGCTCCAGGGCCGCATCGGCCGGCGCCAGGGGGAAGCCATGCAGCGGATCGCGCTCGGGACCGAACGGCTCGTGGCCGAGATCGACGGCGCCGTCGGCTGGCTCACCTTCGACCACCCGGAGCGACGCAACGCCCTCACCAACGAGATGCAGCGGGCGCTGCCGGTGGCCTTCGACGCCTTCCAACGCGCGCCGGAGGTGCGCGTCGTCGTGATGCGCGGCGCCGGCGACCGGGCCTTCGTCTCCGGCGCCGACATCTCGGAGTTCGGTGAGGCCGAGCCCGGCGCCGGCGCCCGCGAGGCCGGCGGAGCGGGGCTGGTGGCCCTCGAGAAGCCCCTCGTCGCGATGATCCGCGGCTACTGCATCGGCGGCGGCGTGGCGGTGGCGCTCGGGGCGGACATCCGCATCGCGGCGGACGACGCGCGCTTCGGAATCCCCGCGGCGCGGCTGGGAGTCGGCTATCCGCTCTTCGCGGTGAAGGCCCTGGTGGACCTCGTGGGGCCCGCCCATGCCTCGGAGATGCTGTTCAGCGGCCGCCGCTTCTCGGCGGACGAGGCAGTGGGCATGGGGCTCGTGAACCGCGTGGTTCCCCGCTCCTCCCTGGAGCCCGCGGTGCGCGAGCTGGCGGAGCGGATCGCCGGGAACGCGCCCCTCAGCCTGCGCGCCGCCAAGGTCGCCATCGCGAACGCGCTGCGGGACCCCGAGCATCGCGATCTCGCCGCCTGCGAGGCGGCCATCGCCGCCTGCCTGGCGAGCGAGGACCACCAGGAGGGAGTCCGCGCGTTCCTCGAGAAGCGGGCGCCGCGCTTCCACGGTCGTTGATGCAGCCGGATTCCGGCGAGGCCAGCGCGCGGCCGCTGCGTGCCGGGGAGCGGGCGGGGGTGCCGCATCCCTTCGAGGCGCATCCGCACCGGACGCTGATGGCGCTGTCGCTCCCGGTGATGCTCTCGCTCGTGGCCGAGCCCCTGGCCGGCGTCGTCGACACGGCCTTCGTCGAACGGCTGGGAGCACCCGAGGCGGCCGCGCTGGGGGCCGCGACGGCCATCCTCTCGAGCGTGCTCTGGGTGTTCAACTTCCTGGGCGTCGGCACCCAGACCGAGCTGGGGCAGCTGCTCGGCGAGCAGCGTCAGACCGAGGCGCGGCGGGTCGCGAGCCTCGCCATCGGGGTGTCGCTGGCGCTGGGGCTGCTCTCGGCGCTCGGGGTGCTCGCCGTTCTCGATGGACTGGTGGCGTGGATGAGCGACGACCCGTCGATCCGCTCGGCCACCACGCGGTACGTCGAGATCCGGCTCGTGGGCTTTCCCGTCACCCTGGCGCTGGCTGCCGCCTTCGGTGCGCTGCGCGGCCTGCAGGACATGCGCACGCCCATGTGGATCGCCGGGGGAATGTCCCTGGTGAACGTCGCGCTCGACGCCGTGCTGGTGCTCGGCTGGGGACCGGTGCCTGCGCTGGGCATCGCCGGTGCGGCGTGGGCGACCGTGGCGAGCCAGATCGGCGGGGCGGCCTTCGCGGGCGCGCTGGTCGTGCAGCGCATCGGCTGGAGCTGGCGCTTCGAGCCGGCGCGCGTCGGCGCGCTCTTCGTGGTCGGTCGCGACATGGTGATCCGCACCGCGGCGCTGCTGGGCTTCATGCTGGTCGCGACCCGGGTCGCGCTGCAGATGGGAGCCACCGCCGGCGCCGCCCACCAGGCCATCCGACAGGTGTGGATGCTGCTCGCGTTCCTGCTGGACGCCTACGCGGCCAGCACCCAGAGCCTGATCGCATACTTCCGCGGTGCGGCGCGGCCGGCGCTGGCGCTGCACGTGGCGAGGCTGGGAGTGGCGTGGGGGCTCGGTACCGGGTTCGCCCTCTCGCTGCTCCTGTGGCTCTTCGAGCCAGCCGTGGCCGCGCTGCTCGTGCCGCCAGGCTCGCGGGAGGTCTTCGCGGCGGCCTGGCCGGTCTTCGTGCTGTCCCAGCCCTTGTCGGCGCTGTCGTTCGTGACCGACGGCATCCACTGGGGTACCCGGGACTACGCCTACCTGCGCAACGGAATGCTGGTGGCGAGCGGGCTCGGGCTGGCCGGGCTCGGCGCCGTCGAGGCCCAGGCGCGCGGTGCGCCCGGGCCGCCGCGACTCGACGCCGTGTGGGCCGTCGTGCTGCTGTGGATCGCGGTGCGCAGCGCCTTCGGGTGCCTGCGCATCTGGCCCGGTGTCGGGCGGGCACCGCTCCGCATGGCGGACGCACGCGCCTGAAGCGATGCGACACCGCGTTCCGCCCGCACCGTCACGTCGGCGCAGCGCCCGGGCTGCGCTCGATCACGGCGTCGCGCTCGGGTCCCACGGAGATCCAGCGGATGGGAAGCTCGATCTCCTGCTCGATCCGCAGCACGTATGCGCGGGCTTCCGGGGGAAGCGCCTCGAAGCGTCGCACGCCGGAGACGTCGCGCCGCCAGCCGGGAAGCGTCTCGTAGCAGGGGGTGGCGCGCTCGAGCGGGCCGGTCGTGGGAAACCGGGCGGTGCGGGCTCCGTCGATCTCGTAGGCGGTGCAGATCGGGATCTCGTCCAGGTCGTCGAGCACGTCGAGCAGGCTCAGCGCCACGGCGTTCGCGCCCTGCACGCGGCAGCCGTAGCGCGTGGCGACGGCGTCGAACCAGCCCACCCGGCGCGGCCTTCCGGTGGTGGCGCCGAACTCGTTCCCGCGCTCGCGGAGCCGCGCCGCTTCCGCTCCGGCGAGCTCGGTCACGAACGGGGTGGCGCCCACGCACGTCGAGTACGCCTTGGCGACGGCGACGATGCGGTCGAAGGCAGTGGGCGGCACGCCGGCGCCCACGCAGCCGTGGCCCGCGATGGGCGACGAGGACGTCGTGAACGGCGCCACCCCGTGATCGACGTCGCGCAGGCTGCCGAGCTGGCCCTCGAGCAGCACCCGCGCGCCCCGGTCGAGCGCGTCGTGGAGCAGGCTCGTCGTATCGCACACGAAGGGCGCGATGCGACGGCCGAGATCCAGCAGCGGCGGCACGAGGTCGCCGGCGTGCAGCTCGCTCACACCGTAGAGGTGACGCAGCAGGACGTTCTTGGGGGCCAGGCTCGCCTCGAGTCGCGTCCGCAGCCGCGTTCCGTCCGCGAGCTCGGCCACCTGCACCCCGAGCTTCATTGCCTTGTCGGCGTAGAAGGGTGCGATCCCCACCCGCGTCGAGCCGAAGCGGGCGTCGCCGAGGCGCTTCTCCTCGCACTCGTCCAGTAGCGCGTGGATGGGCAGCACCACCTGGGCCCGGTCGGAAACGCGGAGCACCGGCGCGGGCACGCCCCGTTCCTCGAGCATCGCGAGCTCGGCCAGCAGGGCGCCGGGATCGACGGCGACCCCGGGCCCGAGCACGTTGACGACGTCCGGCCGGAAGACCCCGGACGGCAACAGGTGGAGCGCGAAGCGACCCCACGAGTTCACGATGGTGTGGCCGGCGTTGCGGCCGCCCTGGAAGCGCACCACGAAGTCCGCCCCTCGCGCCAGCCAGTCCGTCAGCTTGCCCTTGCCCTCGTCCCCCCAGTTCGCGCCCACCACCGCGTCCACCGGCATGGCTTCCTCCTCGGCGCCAACGGCTCCCAGCGCCCGGTACGAGCATGGCCGGGGGACTCGGATAATTCCAATGGATACTTCTTACCAGTTGGATAGGATCTTCTTATGGATCTGGACTCCGAGCGGCTGCGGGTCTTCGCGGCGGTGGCGCGGGCGGGCGGCTTCTCCCGGGCCGCGGCCCGGCTGCACCGCACCCAGCCGGCGGTCAGCCAGGCGATCCGCGCTCTCGAAGACGACGTCGGCGAGCCGCTCCTCGTGCGGCTCGGTCGCGGGGTGAAGCTCACCGCCGCCGGCGAGGTGCTGCTCGAGCACGCCGAACGGTCCTTCGCCGTGCTCGACGCCGCGCGGGAGCGGCTGCAGGCCCTGCAGTCCCTCGAGGCGGGCGAGCTCGCGATCGGAACGAGCGACACCAGCGCGTGCTACGTGCTGCCCCCGGTCCTGGGGGCGTTCCGCGCGCGATATCCGGGGGTCGAGCTTCGTATCTCGAACCGTCCGTCGCCGATCACCGAGCAGCAGGTGTTGGCGCGCGACGTCGACCTGGGATTCGTGACCCTGCCCGCCGCCAGCGACCGGCTCGCCGCCGAGGCGTTGATGGTGCGCGAGGACGTCGCCATCCTGCCCCCGACCCATCGCCTGGCCGGCCGCAAGCGCATCCGCGTGGCCGAGCTGCGGGACGAGCCGTGGCTGCTGCTGGATCGCGGCTCGCGCACGCGCGCCTGGATCGACGCGCGTCTCGCCGGAGGGCCGGGCGGCGTGCGCGTCGCCATGGAGCTCGCGAGCATCGAGGCGATCAAGCGGCTGGTGGCGCTGGGGTTCGGCATCTCCGTGGTTCCGCGCATCGCGGTCGCCACCGAGGTGGCCAGCGGTGCGCTGGCGTGCGCTTCGATCTTCCCCCGCCGCGAGGCCCGGCAGCTGGGGGTCGTCCGCCCGCGTGGGGTGCCACTCGGACGAGCCGCCGCCGCATTCCTCTCGCTCGCCCGGGAGCTGCTCTGAGCCGCAGCGCGCCTGCTGCCCAGGAGCCTGACCCAAGACTCCCGTGGAAAGCCCTGGCGTCGAGGCGCGCCACTGGCAAGGCGCGTGAGGAGGCCGTAGCGCAGCCTACGGCGACGCAGCGCAACGCAGCCAGCGGCGATGCGTGGGCGTCAGGGCGGCGCGAGGTGTCTTGGGTCAGGCTCCTAGCTGCGGCTTCCTGCGCCGGGATCGGCGGGCACCAACCTCCCGATCCTGCTGGTGAAACCTTCTGTTGACATTTCCCCTCATGGTGATCTACAACGGGGGCGGGAGGGGGGCCCACGCTCGTGCTGTCGTGGATTGCGGATCCGAGCGCCGGATCCAGTGGAAACGGAGAAATGCTGCCATGGTCGCCACCGCCCGTCCCCGCCCCTCGATCGACCGATCCAGGCTCCGCCCGTCCGCCGTCGGATTCGCTGGCTCGTTGCTCCTCGCCCTCGGGCTGCTGCTGGCCGCCGGCTCGGCGTCTGCCCTCGAGGATCTGAGCCCCGGCTCGGTGCCGGCCACCGCGGCGGGCTCCTGTCCCGCGCTCACGCAGATCAAGTACCCGTGGATCGCCTGCCAGGGCAACGAGTACGGCGGGGTGAGCCTCAGCGCGCCGTCGGAGCCCGCGCCCCTGGTCTGTCACCTGCGCCTGCGGGACGGAGCGTGCGCCGCGTCGCCCGAGGAGTGGATCTTCCAGATTCCGGTGCTCAATCCGACGCCGAGCTTCTGAGAGACAGCCGTCGCCGGCGGCGACTCGCCCGCGAGTCTGCTGCCAGCCCGCCGTCGGCAGGGGATGCGGATCCCCCGCCACGTGCCGGGACATCCCGCGCGCCGCAGTGTAGACTCGGCGCGCTCGCGCCCACCCCTGCATTCGGAACCTGCCGAGTCCATCCCCGCATCCGTGTCGTGGCGGCGATCTCGGCTGTCCGCTTGCGTGCAGGAGTCGATCCGTGCTGCCGGCTCCTCCACGCCTCCGCGGGTCTGCCGCGGAGACGGGTGGGCCGGGCCGGGGAGTCCGCGCGCGCCCTCGAGGAGCCGATGACCACGGATGCCGTCGAAAGCGCCGTGCCTCCCGGAACGCCCGAGCGGCCGCTCGGGGCGCCGATGCCGCCCGGGGACGGAGCGCTCCGCACCACGCGGCCCGCCGGTGGCATCCTCGAGCTCGCGTGGCCGGCGATCCTGAGCAACCTCCTCTACTCCACGGTCGGTCTCGTGGACATCAAGATCGTGGGCTCCCTCGGACCTTCGGCGGTCGCGGCGGTCACCACCGGAAACCGGATGTTCTTCGTCCTGCAGGGCGTGCTGATGGCGGTGACGGCCGGCACCACCGCTCTCGTCGCCCGGGCCTGGGGGGCCGGGGATCGCGACGAGGCCGAGCGGGTCACCCGCGCCTCGGTGGTGGTGTGTCTCGGGGTCTCCCTGGTGATGTCCATCCCCGGGCTCTTCTTCGCGGACGCCCTCGCCGGCATCTTCCGGCTCGATGCCCTGGCCGTGTCCCAGGCGGCGAGCTTCATCCGCTGGCTCTCGGTCTTCAACGTCACCTTCGCGGTCTCGTTCGTGCTCGGCACGGCCTGTCGCGCGGCGGGCGACACCCTCACGCCGCTGTGGATCGGCGCCGTGACGAACGTGGTGAACGTGGTGCTCGTCTACGCGCTCATCTACGGCGCCTTCGGGATCCCCTCCTTCGGCGTGGCCGGGGCGGCCATTGCCAACGGGCTCGCCTTCACGTTGGGCGCGGTGATCTTCGTCGTGATGTGGCTGCGGGGCACGCTGATCGTCGGCGTGGGCCCCGCCGGAGCCATGGCCCGGGACCGCCTGCGCGAGATCCTCCGCATCGGCTATCCGGCGGGCATCGAGCAGGCCGTATGGCAGCTCGGGTTCATCGCCTTCCTGTGGGTGGTGGCCCTCTACGGGACGGCCCCCTACGCCGCCTACGGGATCGGCGTGCAGATCCTGGCGCTCTCGTTCGTCGTGGGCTTCGGGTTCTCGATCGCGGCCTCCACCCACGTCGGGCAGAAGCTCGGGGCGCGGGACCCGGACGGCGCGGAGCGGAGCGGCTGGCACGCGATGCGCCTCGCGGTGGCCTCGATGATCGTGCTCGGCGCCATCGTCATCGCGACCGCGGAGCAGGTGGCTTCCTTCATGATCGACGATCCGGAGGTGGTGCGTCTGACCGTCGTCTTCATCTACATCCTGGGCGGCTGCCAGCCCCTGATGGCGGTGGAGTTCACCCTGGGTGGCTCCCTGCGCGGCGCGGGCGATACCCGCTTCCCGCTGTACGCCGTGTTCACGGGGCTGGTGGGCATCCGGGTGGCGCTGTCGGCTCTCTTCGCGTGGCTCGGACTTCCGGTGGAGTGGATCTTCGCGGCGCTGATCGCGGACTACGTGGTGAAGGTCGCCATGCTCTCCCACCGCTTCCGCGGCGGGCGCTGGAAGGGCATCGACCTGGGCAGCCACGCCGATTCGGGCTCCGGGGGGGCCGTGGCCGCCTCCTGAGTCGGGTCCTGCGCCGAATTCCGTTCCGCGCGCGGCGACTGGTACCGCCGAGGGCGGCTGTCTATGCTGCCCGGCCCGAGCGATGTCACGCGAGCCCGAGCCGCACGAGT
Source organism: uncultured delta proteobacterium (assembly GCA_963822965.1). Classification (GTDB taxonomy): domain Bacteria; phylum Myxococcota_A; class UBA9160; order UBA9160; family UBA4427; genus JAJDAN01. The sequence continues at coordinate 388,244 of CAWGJT010000006.1, read as the reverse complement.
CTCGAGCCCCCACGAACCCCCGAGAAGGAGCCCCGCATGCCCAGCGTCGTTGCCACCCTGAAGGTCAAGGAAGACAAGATCGAGGAAGCGCGCGCGTTCCTCAAGCAGCTCGCCGCGGATACCCTCGCCAACGAATCCGGCACGCTCGCGTACGTGTTCCACCAACAGAAGGACGATCCGACGGCCTTCGTCGCCTACGAGAAGTACGAGAGCGACGAGGCGTTCGCGCTGCACTCGAAGAATCTCGCGAGCAAGGGCGCGGGCTTCGCGGGCATCATGGCCGGGCCGCCGAAGATCGTGATCCTCGAGGAGCTCTGACGCGCGAGGCGGGACGCGGGGCCGCGCGCAGGGTCAGAAGGCCGCGCGCAGGGTCAGGATCTGCCAGCCGAAGACGAAGCGCTCGCCGGCCACGCCGGCGGGCACGATGTCGAACAGGAAGCCCGTTCCCAGGAACAGGTTCTCCTGCACCGCGTACTCCGCGCCGAAGCCCGTGGTCAAGAGGAAGTCGGCGTCCTCTTCGTCGCGGCCCGGGCGGCGGTGATCCTTTTCCAGGTACATGAAGCCCATTCCCATGTGGGCATAGGGGTGGAAGTCCCGGAGGTCGTCGGCGAGCTGCGGGGTGAGATACACCTCCAGGGTGGGCGCGACGAGCACGTCGTCGTCGGAGAAGCCCAGCTGCAACATGGGGCCCACCGAGACGAGATCGTGCGCCTTCCAGGGCACCTCGAGGGTCATCAGGAAGGTGTCCGGGTCGGCGGTGAAGCCGATCGCACCGCGCACCGAGAAGCGCGAGTCGTCCTGTCGGCGCCCGCCGGGTGTCGCCTCCTGGGCCTGCGCGGCCCCCGCACACAGCAGTGCCACGGCTGCCACCCAGGCCATCCGGCGCGCGCGCGTCCGGGTGGCGGCCTGGCGCGCCTCGGCGCTCGGCACCGATCGTTCTACGAACGCTTGCTCGAGTCTCTCCATGTCACCCCCCTGCGTCCTGCGTCGGCTGTCTGACGCGGCGCATAGCCTCCCGTAGGTCCCTCGACTCGTCAAGCGGCCTTTCTCCGTCCCACAATTCCCGAGCCGGGCAGGGGAGGCAACCGTACATCGGCTCGTGGCGCCGTGCGGGGTGTGTCGTCGCGCACACTCCTATGCGGCGGAGACCGCCGTCGCCACCCACATGTCGGCTTCGGGCGTGCAGGGGCCGCCTTCGAAGTCGCCGTCGAGGGAGACGAGGCGCAGGCCGGCTTCGCGCAGCAACGGCTCGATCTGGTGCTGCAGCAGATAGTGGTGGCGCAGCCGTCCCATCCGGCACGTGCCGCCCCCGCGAGGGATGTACTCGTACGTGACGTCGAGGGCCTGGGCGGAGCGGTGCCAGCGACTGCGCTCGAAGACGTCGTAGCAGGTCTCCTCGTGCTCGACGGTGACGACCGGGTCGAGTCGCTCGTCGACGTGGTCGGCGGGATCGGCGGTCGCGTGGAAGGCATCCGCGCCGTAGGCGTCGAAGACGAGCTTCCCGCCCGGGGCGAGGTGGCGCGCGCAGCTGCGGAAGCAGGCCACGCACGCCGCCGGGTCCGGCAGGCAGTAGAGGCCGCTGTGTGGAATCAGGATGCGATCGAAGCGCGTGGGCCCGGCTTCCGCCCGTTCCAGCGCGAAGCGGCTCATGTCCGCGGCGACGAGACGCACGCGGGACGCCGCACCGCTTCGCCGCGCGAGTCGGGCGCGCGCCCTCGCGAGCATCTCCGGATCCCGGTCGATCCCCGTCAGCTCGAGCCCGGGGGTGTCGAGGTCCACCAGCACCTCGAGCACGCGCCCGTAGCCGCAGCCCAGCTCGAGGATCCGCTGCGCACCGGTGCAGACGCGCCGGTAGAAGGCGGTGTCTCCCGCCGTGCCGCGATGGACGAGCTCGTACAGCTCGGCGGGATAGTCGCCGGGATCGTGGAGGGGTTCGGGGTGCGGGGCGCCGTCCATCGCGGAGCCAGGATATCCCGCTCCGCCACCCCGAGGCAGGGCGGTTATCATCTCGCCGGGGCCGCCGAGCGGACGCCCGACGTTCCAGGAGACCGCCACCCGAATGCGCGACGAGAAGCCGCAGCCCGTCTACCGCAAGGACTATCGCCAGCCCGACTACTGGATCGATGCGGTCGACCTCCACTTCGAGCTGGGGGAAGAGGACACCTTCGTCACCGCCCGGCTCGAGGTGCGGATCAACGACGCCCTGGCCGGAGACCGACCGCCGCTGGTCCTCGACGGCGAGGGGCTGCGGCTCGAATGGGTCCGCCTCGACGGCCGGGAGCTGCCCGCGTCGGCCTACGACGTGGACGAGCACGGGCTCACCGTGCGCCGGGTACCCCGGCGCTTCCAGCTCGAGACCCGGGTTCGCATCCGGCCCCAGGACAACCGCGCGCTGTCCGGGCTGTACCGCAGCGGCGGTCTCTTCTGCACCCAGTGCGAGGCGATGGGCTTCCGGCGCATCACCTACTTCGTCGATCGGCCCGACGTGATGGCGCTGTTCACGACCACCATCGACGCCGACCGCGAGCGCTATCCCGTCCTGCTCTCCAACGGCAACCGCGTGGAGCAGATCGGATCTCGGCGACGGCCGCCATCGCGTGCGCTGGGAAGACCCGCACCGCAAGCCCTGCTACCTCTTCGCGCTCGTCGCCGGAGACCTCCGCTGTCACGGCGGTCGCTTCACCACTGCGTCCGGGCGCGACGTGCGGCTCGAGATCTGGGTCGAGCCCGAGAACGTCGATCGCTGCGAGCACGCCCTGCAGTCGCTGCAGAAGGCCATGGCCTGGGACGAGCAGCGCTTCGGGCTCGAGTACGACCTCGACGTCTACATGATCGTGGCGGTCAACGACTTCAACATGGGGGCGATGGAGAACAAGGGGCTGAACATCTTCAACTCCAAGTACGTGCTGGCGAAGCCCGAGACCGCCACCGACGACGAGTACGAGGCCATCGAGGGGGTGATCGCCCACGAGTACTTCCACAACTGGACCGGCAATCGCGTGACCTGCCGCGACTGGTTCCAGCTCACCCTCAAGGAGGGCCTGACGGTCTACCGCGACCAGGAGTTCTCGGCCGACATGAGCTCCCGGGCGGTCAAGCGGATCGGGGACGTGAAGCGGCTGCGCATCTCGCAGTTCTCCGAGGACGCCGGCCCGATGGCGCATCCGATCCGGCCCGAGTCCTACATCTCCATGGACAACTTCTATACGGCCACGGTGTACGAGAAGGGCGCCGAGGTCATCCGCATGATCGAGACCCTGCTGGGTCGGGACGGCTTCCGCCGCGGGATGGACCTCTACTTCGAGCGCTACGACGGCCAGGCCGTCACCTGCGACGACTTCCGCGGCGCGATGGCCGACGCGAACGACTTCGACCTGGAGCTCTTCGAGGGCTGGTACCGCCAGGCGGGCACCCCGGTGCTCCACGCCAGCGGGAGCTACGACGCTGCGACGCAGACCTACGGGCTCCGCCTGCGCCAATCGCGCCCGGAGCGCTACGCCGGCCGGGACGACGCGCCCGCGTGGGAGCCGCTGCACGTTCCGGTGCGGGTGGGTCTGCTCGGCGCGGACGGGAAGGATCTGCCCCTGCGCCTGGTCGGCGAGGAGCACCACCGCGCCCGCCCGGAGCGGGTCCTCGAGCTCGTCGAAGAGGACCGGCTCTTCACCTTCGTGGACGTCCCCGAGGCGCCGGTGCCTTCGCTGCTGCGGGGCTTCTCCGCGCCGGTGAAGCTCGTGTGCGAGACGTCCCGCAAGGATCTCGCCTTCCGCATGGCCCACGACTCGGACGCCTTCAATCGCTGGGAAGCGGGCCAGGAGCTGGCGAAGGACCTGCTCCTCGAGGCCACGCGCCAGGTCGCCGTGGGCCGCGAGCCCCGTCTCGACCCGGACTTCTCTGCGGCCTTCGGACGCATCCTCGCGGACCCCTCGCTGGACGGCTCGCTGAAGGCGCTGGCGCTCGGGCTCCCCGGCGAGAAGGTGCTCGGTCAGGACCTGGACGTGATCCCCGTGGACTCGCTGCACGCCGCCCGCGAGGGGCTGCGTCGCGCGCTCGCGGTGGCCCACCGCGACGCGCTCGAGGCCGCATACGAGGCGAGCGGGAGTGCCGAGCCTCATGGCGGCGATCGGCGCTCCATCGACCGGCGAAGGCTGCGCAACGCCGTCCTCGGCTATCTCGCCGCACTCGACGATCCGGCGGTGACGGCGAAGATCGTTCGCCAGTTCGAGACCGCCGACAACATGACGGAGTGCCAGGCGGCGCTCGCGCTGCTCGCCGACGCGGAGGTGCCCGAGCGCGAGGCTGCGCTCGCCCGGTTCTACGAACGCTGGCGCCACGACCCGCTCGTGCTCGACAAGTGGTTCAGCGTGCAGGCCCTGTCGAAGCGCGAGGACACGGCCGAGCGCGTGGTCGCCCTCTCGCAACACCCGGACTTCCGGCTGGGCAATCCGAACCGGGTGCGCTCCCTGGTCGGCGTGTTCTGCGGGGCCAACCAGGTACGCTTCCACCGCGCGGACGGGGCGGGCTACCGCTTCCTGGCCGACATGGTGATCGCCCTCGACGGCAACCCCCAGCTCGCGGCCCGAATGGCCTCGAGCCTGAACGACTGGCGCCGCTTCGATCCGGCGCGCCAGCAGCGGATGAAGGCCGAGCTCGAGCGGATTGCGGCCTGCAAGCCGCTCTCGAACGACGTGTACGAGATCGTGACCCGCGCGCTGGGGTCGTGACTCCGCTTCGGAATCGAACCCCGCTCCAGGAGATGGAATGATCAAGCTCGTCTGCTTCTTCCGCCGCAAGCCCGGCATGAGCGCGGAGGCGTTCCACGACCACTGGCTGAACAGCCACGGTCCGCTGATCGCGAACACGCCGGAGCTGGCGCGATTCATCGTGCGCTACGAGCAGAACCACCGGCTGCCGGAGGACTACGCGCGCGACCCGGAGGGCGAGCCCGGCTTCGACGGTGCCACCGTGCAGTGGCTCGAATCCATGGAGAGCTTCCTCGGCTTCGTCCGCGATCCGATGTACGCGGAGCGCATCGCACCGGACGAGGCGCGCTTCATCGACCGCCGCAGCATCACGCTCATCTTCAGCGAGGACGACGAGGTCGTGATCGACGGCGGCGCGCAGAGGCAGGACGCCAAGGTGAAGCTGCTGTGTCTGCTGAAGCGCCGCGCCGACCTCTCGCCCGCCGACTTCCATGCGCACTGGCGAGGGCCCCACGCGGCGCTCTTCGCGGGCGAGCCGGAAATCGCACGCCACGTGATTGCCTACCACCAGAGCCATCGGCTCGAGGGGGACTACGCCCGGGAGTCCGGTGGCGGGTTCGACGGTCTCGCGGAGCAGTGGTACGCGTCGCTCGCCGACTTCCAGGCGATGACCCGCGAGCCCCGCTATCGGGAGCGGATTCCCGCCGACGAGGAACGCTTCCTGGACCGGCCTGCGCTCCGCTACCTGCTGTCCGCACCGCCGGACGTCATCATCGGCTGACGCGCCTGCCGGCCGCTCAACGGGGGTCCTGCTCGGCCTCCCAGGCGTCGCGCCGCGCCATCAGCTCCTCCATGCGCCCGGGGCGCACCGAGACGAAGATCGCCTCGGCCTCGGCGGTCGGCTCGCCGTCCGCCCGGACGGTGGCGGCGGTGAAGATCTTGCGTCCCTCGACGCGCACGAGCTCGGCTTCGAAGAGCAGCTCCCGGTGCAGCGGGGTGGGCTTCCGGTAACGCACCGTCAGGGTTCCCGTCATGCCCGGCGCGCCGGACAGGGACTGCACGTAGCCCAGCACCTCGTCGAAGGCCGCAGCGACGAACCCGCCGTGTACCGAGCCGGGCGGTCCCTCGTAGGCGGAGCCGAAGACGACGGAGGCGGCCGCGGTCTTCTCGCCCGTCCTGCCGATGGTGAGCGGAGGCGCCAGGGGATTCGCGAGACCGATGAGCGGGCTCTGGTCGAAGAACGCACCGACGTCTCCGGCGGTGGCGGATTCGGCGTGGCCGTGGACGCGGACCAGCCGCGGATGCGCCTGCAGGGCCTCGGCGTAGCGCTCCAGCCCCTCGGCGGCCCGGCGGAGCTCGTCCACCGGGGCGTTGCTCGGCACGAGACGCTCGATGACGAGGCGCATCGCGGCGGCCAGGCGTCGCTTCTGCTCCCACATGTCGCTGCCGGTGGTCTTGGTGGCGTCCCAGTGGGCCTGGATCGCGGGTCGCTTGGTCTCGCTCATCGGCGGGCTCCGTCTCCTTCGGGCGGGCGCGCGAGCGAGACCAGGATCTCCGCCAGCCGGGTGGGCTCGGCGCGGGGTCGGCCCGGCCTCGCGGCGAGGGGGGTCGTCAGCGCCTCGACACCCGACCGCTCGATGCGCGCCGTGTCGGGGCGCAGGGCATAGCACGTGGAGTCCGGGTCGAGCAGAACCGCGTTCAGGAGGCGGTCCACGGGCGTGTCGGGGCCCGCGTCTGCACGCAGGGCGTCGAGCAGCAGCCCGGCGGTCTGGCCGGGCTCGACGCCCACGAGCTCGCGGTCGACCCCCATGCTCGGCACGTAGACCTTGGGACAGGGAGCGGACGCGATGGCGCGGCCCATCCCGGCCGGCAGCAGGTTGCACAGCACGCTGGTGTAGAAGCTGCCCATCGGGTAGCAGATCAGGTCGGCGTCGCGGATGAGCCGGGCGACCTCGGGGCCGATGGCGGGCCGCGACGAGAGCGGAGCCACCGACTCGTCGAGGCTCTCGACGAGGGAGAGCTCCTCGACCGGGGACGCCAGGGGCGGGTGCTCCTTGCCGGTCATGCGGTGCTGGCCGACCACCCGCGTCCCGTCGGCCAGTCGCGCGGCCAGGTGCAGGTTCGCGTCCAGCGTGGGAATCACCCGGCCGCGGGCGCCGAGCAGGGCCGCCAGGTGCGACAGCGCGGCGTGGATGTCCCGGCCGTCGAGATAGAGCCCGGTCAGGACCAGGTTGCCGATGCTGGCGCCGCGCAGATCGAAGTCGTCGGGTGCCAGCCGCAGGAAGCGCCCGATCTCCTCCGTCACGAGACGGCGCGCGTTCTCGGAGATGCGCGCGAGTCGCCGATCGCCGCCGCTCGCGAGTCGCTTCAGCTCGGCGTAGAGCGCTTCGCGCGGCGCCGCCCGCGCGAGCCGCGCCGACAGCAGCGCGTGCAGGCCGTTGGGATCCATCCCCGGTCGCGGCGCCAGGGCGAGCAGCCGGTTGCGCAGGTCGCCCACCGCCAGCATCCCGAAGGCTGCGCGCAGGGGCGCCGAGCTTCCGCCCGAGTCGAAGGGCGTGACCAGGTGGATCGAGTTGTGCGTGTAGTCGGTGAGGCTGCGGGACAGGTCGCGCAGGGCGGTGCCCCCGCTCAGGAAGAGGATGCGCGGTCCCTTCACCGGCGCGGCGCGTGCCGCGGCGACGCGCCGGGCGTCGGGCAGCACGCGGGCTTTCCCGCGGCCGTTCGGGACGTCGCCGGGGGGGGCGGGGCCGGGGTCTTCGGAGGGGAGGCGGGAGCCCAGCGACATGGCCGTAGCATGCCGCGCCTCCCGCGACCCGGGCAAGCGGGTGATAGACTCCGCCGCATGTCGACGAGTGATTGCGCTGGGGGGGACGCATCTCTCGCGGGCTCGGTCCCGGCGACCACGCGGGTCGCCCTGCCGGACCGGGGTGTGTGCGCGCACCGGGGTGGCGCGGCGAGCGGGCCGGAGAACACCCTCGCCGCGTTTCGCCACGCTGCGGCGCTCGGGGTGCACCAGATCGAGTTCGACACCCGGCGCTCGTCCGACGGCGCGCTCGTCGTGATCCACGACGCCAGCGTGGACCGCACCACCGACGGCCGGGGCAACGTGTGCGACCTCTCGCTGGTAGAGCTGCGCCGCCTCGACGCCGGCGGCCGCGGAAGCATTCGTCACCGAAACGAGCGCATTCCGACACTGGAAGAGGCGCTGGCCGTGATGCCGGACGACCTCTGGATCAACCTGCAGATCAAGCGGGGCGAGCCGATCGCGGAGGAGGTGGCTCGCCTCGTGGTGGACAGCGGGCGCGCCCGCCAGGTGGTGATCGCCTGCGGCAACGACGCCGGGCAGCGGGCCCGAAGCGTCCACCCGGACCTGCTCCTCTGCAACCTCGCGCGGCAACGGTCCCGGGCCCGCTACGTCGACCACGCCATCGCGACGGGCTCGGACTTCATCCAGTTCCACTACGCACGTGGGCCGGTCGAGCCCGCGCTCGCGGAACGGGTTCACCGTGCGGGGCTGCGGGTGAACTTCTTCTGCGCGCCGGGCGTCGGGGCCGACGACCTGCACGAGCTCTTCGCGCTCGGCGTGGACTTCGTGCTCGTGGACGATCTTCCCCTGGCCCTGGAGGCCGCCCGGCGGGCGGGAATCGAGCCGCTTTCCCGGGCGGAATCGGAGGGCCGGACGGGATCCGCCGCGGGGGGCGCCTGACGCGAGACCCGGCTCAGGGGCCGTCCGGCTCCCGGAGTGCGGCGGCGATCCGCCGCACCCCCTCGCGGATGCGCGTCTCGTCCAGGGACGCATAGCCCAGCACGAAGCTCGCGTGCGCCGGAGGCGACAGATAGTAGGGCGCGGCCGGATAGAGCCCGACGTCGCGTGCCTCGCAACGCCGGCGCAGGGCGGGAGCCTGCTGCGCGGGCATCCCCGGCAGCTCCAGCAGCACGTGGAGCCCGGCGTTTGCACCGCCGATGCGGGCTTCGCTTCCGAGCTCGCCGGTCAACGCGTCGAGCAGCGCCGCCCGTCGCTGGCCGTTGCGTACGCGCATCCGCCGAACGTGCCGTTCGAGGCCGCCCTCCTCGATCAGGCTCGCCAGGGCCAGCTGCTCGAGGGTGGCGCTTCCCGTGTCGGCCAGGGCCTGCGCGGTCTCGAAGGCCGGTACGAGGGGCACGGGGAGCACGAGCCAGCCGATCCGGAGCGAAGGGAAGAGCAGCTTCGAGGTGCTCCCCGCGTAGAGGACGCGACCGCTCCGGTCGAGCCCCTGCAGACACTCGATGGGACGCCCGTCGTAGCGAAACTCGCTGTCGTAGTCGTCCTCGAGGACGAAGGCGTTCGATCGTGCCGCGCGCTCCAGCAACGCGGCGCGCCGCGCCAGCGGCAGGATGCCGCCCGTCGGGAACTGGTGCGACGGTGTGACGCATACGCCGGTGAGGTCGCTCTCGCGCTCGAGTCGGGAGACCACCATCCCCGCCTCGTCCACGGGGATCGGAACGAGTCGGGCGCCCGCGGCCGCGAGGCGCAGCGAGATTCCCGAGTAGTGGGGCTCCTCGATCGCCACGCGATCGTCGGGATCCACGAGCACCCGGGCCACGAGATCGATCGCCTGCTGGGTGCCGCGGGTGACGACCACCTGCTCGGGCGCGCAGCGCACGCCGCGCGCGCGGGCCAGATGGTCGGCCAACGCGCGGCGCAGCTCGGGCGCGCCGCCCGGCGGCGTGTAGGCGAGACGCCGAGCCGAAGCACGACGAAGGTGTCGCACCACCAGCCGTTGCCAGGTGGCGAGGGGCAGGTCGCCGAAGGCGGGCTCGCCATAGCGAAAGTCGTACTCCAGGCTGCGTCGCGGCAGGGCCCACGAGAGCCCACCGCGGGGGCTCGCGGCGAGGCCGCGTCGTCCCTCCCGGGAGAGCCGGGGCACCGCGGGCGCCGCCGGCGCGGCGCCCGGCTCGTGTGCTCGATCGACGGTCGTCCGCGTCTCGGGCAGGGCCGAGGCCACCCGGGTGCCGGCCCCGATGCGCGCCTGCGCGTACCCCTCGTCGACGAGCTGGCGGTAGGCCTCGATCACCGTGTTGCGCGAGAGCCCGAGCTCGCGCGCGAGATCGCGCGTGGCGGGAAGTCGGCTGCCCGGCGGCAGCGCGCCGTCGAGGATCCGGTCCCGCAGAGCTCGATAGGTCTGCCGGTAGAGCGGACCCGCTCCGTCGAGCTCGAGCCACATGGAAGAATCCTTACCAGCTCCCGCGCTCGATGGGTACCGCGACCGCTCCCGGAATGGATCTGTCACCCGCGCGGGCGGGACGCGAAGCCACCGCGGTCCGGGATGCTCGCCGGGCGCCCTCTCGACGTGCCCAGGAGAGCCCGCCATGAAGCTGTATACCGATCCGCCGGGCCTCCTCTCCGCCAAGGCCCGCATCGCCCTCGCGGAGAAGGGCGTCGACCCCGACCTGGTGACGGTCGGCTGGAGCCTCGCCGATCGCTATCTGCCGCATCATCCCGAGGTCGTCGCGCTGAACCCGCGTGCTGGTCGATGGCGACGTCGTCGTCTACGACTCGACCCAGATCTTCGAGTATCTCGAGGACCGGATTCCGGAGCCCGCGTTGTACCCGCAGAATGCCGCCGGCCGCGCCCGTTGCCGGCGACTCGAGGGAGAGGCCGACGAGGTCTGGTTTCCCCTGGTGTGGGATCTGATCGAGGCGCGGTTCTACGGGTCCGGACCCTCCTCGCCGGACGCCCAGCGCGCGGCGAGCGCGACCGCCGGCCTCCGGCAGCTCTACGGGCAGCTCGACAAGGAACTCGTGGGTCGCAGCTACCTGGCCGGAAGCTACGCGGTGGCGGACATCGCCATGTTCGTCCAGGTGCAGGCCGCCGCCTCCCTGGGAGTCCCGGTGCCCGACGCGTGCTCGGGGGTCGGGGCGTGGGCCTCTCGCGTAGCTGCGCGCGCGGCCGTGGCGCCGGCGGGCGCCGCCCTGTCGCGCGCCGCCGTCGAGGCGATGCAGAGCTGAGTCCGTTCTTCTGAGAAACCCTGTGCCGTGGGAAGGGCTCTCCTCGGAAGGGCTCTCCCGGGAAGCCAAGTGCGCGACTCCGCGCGCGCGCTGCCACGGGCGTTTCCGCTGCACGGCTCCGGTCTTCTTGTGCGATCGGCCGGGTGTTTCTTCGCGGCCTGCATCCCAGCGGCTCCGGCGAGAGTCCGCCAGCTGCGACAGGGACGCGCTCGGGATCGCTCGCGCTCGAAGCCGGCATCGCCTCTGCATCTTTACGAATCCGTTCGTCCTCGCCTGCCGAGGCTGGACCCAGGTCCGAATCCAAGTGCATGCCTCTTCCAGATGCTCGGGTGTTCTCCGAGTTCGTCGATAGAACCCATTCCGCATGTCGTGAAGAATTCGACACGATGGCGCTTCCGGTCAGCGCTTCTGCTCGTGCCACCGAGCTTCGATGTTATGTTGAGGCGCGTCCGGGGGACGGATTCGTGCGACGTTATTCCAGGGCTGTGCTAAGCGTCCCGCCGAGCTGCCGCTTCGCGTCGCCGCGCGAAGCCGAGGGAACCGAGTCCTCGCGAGCGGTGCCGAAGGCCCCATCCGAGGGTGGCTCGAGCGAGAGTGGCTCGAGAGTGGCTCGAGAGTGGCTGCTAGTTCGAGAGTGGCTGCCCAGAGTGGCTGCTGGTTCGAGAGTGGCCGCTGGTCGCCGAGGGTCACCGAGAGCCGCCGCGACGAGCATCCGGGAGTCGTCCACGAAGTATGGCCGGGTTGGCCGGGAGCACGGGCACCAGCATGGGTAGGAAGGCCGCCACCACAGTGGGCCGGAGAGTGGGGGAAAGGCCGGTACGAGAGCGGCCAGGCAAGAAGTTCGGTACCAGGAGAACGGGCAGGAGCATGGGGAGTCACGTGAGTCAGCGAAGAGACTGGAACGCCGTCATCGAACGCCTCAACCGGAGCAACGCGGGATACATGCGCATTCGCATGGGATCGCCGGGCAGCGCCCAGGTCACCCGCTGTCGCCTCCTCGAGCAGTGGGACAACATCGAGGCCTGGACGGACGGTCCCGTTCTGCATCTCCGTCTGGCGGGCTGACGAGGACGGCCTCAGGCGTTTGGGCGGATCTTCCGTGCGAACGCCCGGAGGTCGTCGACGAACGCTCGCGGCTGCTCGAACGCCGCGAAGTGTCCGCCGCGCTCCGCCTCGCTCCAGTGGACGATCCGGTAGCGCCGCTCGGCCCAGGCGCGCGGGGGCTGCAGCAGCTCGCGCGGGTAACGCGCGTATCCGGTGGGGACGTCCACCCGGCCGCTCCAGGGAGAGGTGGCCGCGGTGCCCGCCCGCTGGCTCTCGGCGTAGAGGCGCGCGGCGGAGGTCGCGGTGCCGGTCACCCAGTAGAGCATCACGTTCGTCAGGATCTGGTCGTGCGAGAGCACCCGGGTCAGGTCGCCGTCGTGGTCCGTCCACGCGTGGAACTTCTCGAGCAGCCAGCCCGCGAGCGCGGCTGGCGAGTCGTTCAGCCCGATGCCCAGGGACTGGGGCTTCGTGGACTGGATGGCCATGTAGCCGGTGCCGTCCGCGATCCGTGAGGCCGCCTGCTGGAACCGCTCGAGCTCCGCGGGCGTGACGTCCTCCCAGACGGCGGGGTCGGCCAGGTTCTCGGGCAGGCAGAAGAGCATGTTGAAGTGCACGCCGATCAGGTGTTCGGCGCGGGTCTCCCCCAGGCGCCGGGTGACGAGGGATCCCCAGTCGCCGCCCTGGGCGAGGTAGCGCTCGTAGCCGAGCTGCTGCATCAGCTCGGCCACGGCGTCCGCCACCCGGTGGACGTCGAAGCCCGCCTGGCGCGTCGGGCCCGAGAAGGCGTAGCCCGGCATCGAGGGGCACACGACGTGGAACGCGTCGGCCGGGTCGGCTCCGTGGGCGCGCGGGTTCGAGAGGGGTCCGATCACGTCGAGGAATTCGACGATGCTGCCGGGCCACCCGTGCGTGATCACCAGGGGGAGGGCGTCGGGCTCGGGCGAGCGCGCGTGGAGGAAGTGGAGCCGCTCGCCCTGCGCCTCGGTGACGAAGTGCGCCTGCTCGTTCAGGCGCGCCTCGGCGGCCCGCCAATCGTAGACGTGGCGCCAGTGGTCGAGCAGCGCGGCCAACGCATCGAGGTCGGCCCCGTCCCGCCAGCCCGCAGCGGGAAGGGGCGCGGGAAGACGCGTGCGGTCGAGTCGCTCGCGAAGGTCTGCGAGGACGGCCTCGGGGACGTCCACGCGGAAGGGCTCGATGTGCGGGCTCATGCCATCTCCGTCGGAAGTCGGCGCGCGGCCGTTCCGGCTGCCTGGGGTTCGCCCGGATCGTCGTCGTCGTAGATTGCGGTGCGACCCTTCCGGGTGACGCGCCGCTTCCGGAGCGCGCGCGGGGGGACGAGGATGCTCGGGGATATCTCCGCCGTCTTCAGCCTATCCGATCGCGCGGAAAAAGCAGACGGGGATGGCTGATCCGGAGATCCACTGCGGGCTATGTTCGGCCCGCCCGTGTCCGCGCAGGGACGGCCGCCTGGCAGGAGCCCCCATGAGCAAGCTCATCCCCGTGTGCGTTCTCCGCGAGCTCGGGCCTTTCGGCATCCCACGATGAAGTTCGTCGTCAATGCCGCCTATGCGCCCGTGGCGGACCTCTGCGACCTCGCCCGCGCGTGCGACGAGGCCGGGTTCGACGCGATCGCCGTCTCCGATCACCTGATCCATCCGCGGAACCTGGAGACCCCGTACCCCTACACCGAAGACGGTGCGCCGCGCTGGCGGCCCTTCACCGACTGGCCCGACCCGTGGGTCGCGATCGGCGCCATGGCCGCCGTCACCGAACGCCTGCGCTTCTTCTCCAGCGTCTACGTGCTGCCGTTGCGCAACCCGTTCCAGGTGGCCAAGACGGTCGCCACCGCCGCCGTGATGTCCCGGGGGCGGGTCGTGCTGGGCGTCGGGGCGGGCTGGATGCGCGAGGAGTTCCGCGCCATGGAGCAGCCCTTCGCGGGCCGGGGTCGCCGCATGGACGAGATGATCGAGGTGATCCGCAAGCTGTGGCAGGCCGAGGGCTACGTGGAGCACCACGGGGAGCTCTTCGACTTCGACCCGGTGGAGATGCGACCGGCGCCCGCGGAGCCGGTTCCCATCTGGGTGGGCGGGTTCTCGGCCCGGGCCCTGCGCCGCGCCGCCCGGCTCGGCGACGGCTGGATCTCCGACCTCCACGCGACCGACGAGATGGCCGGGCTCGTGCGGCACCTCCACGAGCTACGAGCGGACTCGCCCCGCGCGGGCGAGCCGTTCTCCGTGCTCGGGGCCGCGAAGGACGCGTACACGATCGACGGCTATCGCAGGCTGGAGGACGCGGGCGTGACCCACGTGCAGACCCTGCCGTGGACCCTCTACGGGCTCGCGGGTCGCACCCTCGACGAACGTCGGGAGGGCGTCGCGCGCTTCGGCGAGGAGGTCATCGCGCGCATGGCGCCGTGACGAGGACGGCACCCTCGTCGGCCCTCAGCCCGCCAGCAGCTCCGGGTTGCGCGCGGCCACCATGCGCCGCAATCCCTCGCGGACGCCCACCTTCGCCGGGCCGACCGCCTCGTGCAGGTGGGTCAGGTCGAGGGTGACGCTGCCCAGGGCCTGGGCGCTGGCGCGCAGCTTGGGCTCGAGCCCGGTGAGCTCCTCCAGGATCGCGCACCACTCCTCGATGCTCGACTGGGGGCCTCCCCAGTTCACCACGTGGGCCGGCACGGACGCCAGCTCGAGCAGTCGCGGAAGCTGGGCGATGTAGTCGTCCTCGTGGATCGGGTTGAAGAGGTTCGGCGCGTCCGGGTGGACGACGATCTCGGCGCCGTTCTTCATCATCATCAGGTGGAACCACGGCCAGCCGCCATTGTCGCCGTAGGGGACGCTCAGGCGCGTGATCACCGTCGGGATCTGCCACTCCCGCGCCGCGAAGCGGGCCACCGTCTCCGCCGCGATCTTGCAGATGCTGTAGGTGGGCAGCATGACCCGGTGGTTGTCGCCCAGGGGAGACGTCTCCCGGAGCCGCTCGTGGCCGGCGTACTCGTACACACCCGCCGAGGAGCAGTGCAGGAAGGCCCGGGGCGGTCGCCCCCGACCCAGGTGCGACATCAGGCGGCCGACCCCTTCGGCGTTGGCCCGGAGGTCGTAATCGAAGTCCCCGCTCTTCACCACCGCGAAGTGCAGCACCAGGTCGAAGTCGTCGGGTAGCTCCTCGAAGCTTCCGTCGGCGAGATCCACCGCCACGGTGCGGGCGCCGAGCGCTTCGACGGGCGCGCGGTCCGAAGGCTTGCGGAAGCGCGCCAGGCCCCACACCTCGTTGTCCGGCGCCAGCGCGCGCACGACGGGCAGGGCCACCTGGCTGGTGGGCCCGGTGACGAGGATCTTCTGGTCTCGGATCGCTTCGGTCATCGTGGGTCCCCCGAGGCCCGGCCGCGAGCGCTCGCGTTACGGCCTCTCGTGCTGCGCGGTCAGGACAGGGTCGCGCCGTCCACCCGGATGCGCTCGCCGTTGATGTGCGCCGCGTCCTCGGAGGCCAGGAAGGCCACCAGGCTCGCCACCGTCTCGGGGCCGCGGAACTTGTCGAGGGGCATGGCGCGCATGACGAGCTTCATGTCGAGGCCCTCCGGGAAGGCCGGGTCCTTGGTCATGGGCGTCGAGATGGAGCCGGGGCAGATGGCGTTCGCGCGCAGACCCTGCTTGCCGTACTCGATGGCGATCGCGTAGGTGAGGGCCAGGACGCCCGCCTTCGAGGCGCCGTAGGCCGCCGCATAGGGCAGCCCGGCCAGCGCCGACGTGGACGACAGGTTCACGATCGCCCCCCGGCTCTCGAGCAGGTGGGGGATCGCCGCCTGGCACATCAGGAAGGTGCCGGTGAGATTCACCTGGAGGATCCGGTTCCAGTCCTCGAGAGGCATCGTGTGGGTGTGGTCGAAGCGCAGGATGCCGGCGACGTTGCAGAGCGCGTCGACGCGTCCGAATCGCTCGATGCACGCGCGGACGCACGCCGTGGTCTGCGCCGGATCGCTCACGTCGAAGACGTGGGCCTCGGCGTCGGGGCCGAGCTCGAGGGCGCGCTTGGCGCTCTCCTGCACCGCCTCCGCCTGGATGTCGGCGCAGAAGACCCTGCCGCCCTCTGCGGCAATCCGCTCGACGGTGGCGCGGCCGATTCCCGAGGCGGCACCCGTGATGAGGACGACCTTGTCGTCGAAGCGTCGCAGGGGGGCCGTCATGGCTCGTTCGCTCCTGTATGGCTGTGCGGGACCCGGGTTTGACCGCCGGCCGGGGGACCACTATACGATGCGCGACGAGTGGGAGCGAGTGGGTGACCAGACCCTTCCAGGCGGTCTTCTTCGATTTTGGTGGAACGCTGTTCAGCTACGCGTCCTTCCAGGACGCCATGCGCGGCGTCGGCGCCGGCGGCCCCATCTTCGCCCAGGCCGCCGCGCGCCTCGGAGTGGAGGTGGACCGTCGGGTCATCGCGCAGGCCTACGGCAAGGCGAGCGGCGAGGCGTTCCGCCGCTACAACGATCGTCCCTTCTATCTCCACCGCGATCTCTTCCTCGACACGTTCCGCTTCTTCGCTCGCGAGCTCGGAGCCGAGGCCGACGAAGCCTTCCTCGCATGGTTCTACGACCTGCAGCGGAGCACGCTGCTCGAGCACTTCGAGCTGCGCGCCGACTGCCTCGAGACCCTCGACGCGCTGCGCGAGGCGGGGCTCTCCCTCCACATCGTCTCGAACATCGACGACGACTACCTGCACCCGATGGTGGAGCGCGCCCGGCTCGCCTCGCGGCTCGAGCACTGGACGAGCTCCGAGGAGGCGCGCTCGTGCAAGCCGGATTCGCGCTTCTTCGTCTATGCGCTCGAGAAGGCGGGCTGCGACCCGGCCGACGTGCTCTTCGTCGGCGACTCTCCGGTGCACGACATCGCGGGCGCCCGGGCGATGGGCATGCGGACCGCCTTGATCCTCGAGCCCGGCGCCGGGCCGCCCGGACAGTTCGGCGACGCGGCCACCGCCGACTACGAGATCCGGGCCCTCTCGGAGCTCGTCCCGATCTGCGCCGGCGCGCGCCCGGCATAGATGGGTTCGCCGACGATCCCGCTCGGCTTCCGGGAGCCCCGCACGTCCGGGTCGTCGAGCGGGCGGGGCGCCGTGCGGGCAGCGAGGTCCCGGCCGCGGTGAGGGTCTCGGGAACGGCCCGCTCCAATCGAATCACGACGACGCTGCTCGTGCTCGCGGCCCTCGCCTCGTTCGCCGCGCTCTGGCCCGACGCGCAGGAGCGGGCCAGCGCGCTGTACGTGTTCGTCCTCGCCCTGGGCTACGCCCATCTGATCGGCGCCGCGTGGGTCGGACGGCGTGCGGGGTGCCCTCGACCGGCGCAGGCGTCCCGCCGGCTGTGGATGGGGCTCGGCTTCGTCTCCGTCGCGGCGGCGTTCGCTGCGTACTTCGCCGCGCTCGATTGGCTGGCGGTCGACGACTTCCTGATCGCGACCAGCCCGCTTCTCGCGCTCTCGGTCTGGCACACCGTCGAGAACGACATCGCCGTGACCGGCGCCTATGGACGCGGGCTCGCCCTGGGGCGCATCCCGCGAGACACGTACTTCCGCACGATCGTCGGCATGGTGCTCGTGATGGCCGCCGTCGTCGCGCTGCAGCGAGTCGGGGTGACGTTCGCCGACGTCTTCGCGGCCTCCACGCTCTACCACATCTTCCAGTGGCTCGTGTTCCTGCGCGATCGCATGGCGGCGAGCCGGGATCCCGCGGCGGGCGCGGCCATCCGGCGGGCGATCGTGTGGTCGCACGTGCCGGTCGCGCTCGCGTGCGCCGGCGTGGTGGTCTGGCGCTCGAGCCTGCCGCCCCTCGCCTTCGAGATCGTCTTCTCCCCCGCGCTGTACCTGGTGGGGTCGGCGCTTCACGTGGTCCAGACGGCGCTCGCACGCGGAAGGGGAGGGCTTCGGCGCCCGCTGCCAGCGGTCGCGTGAGCTCTCCCCCTTCTCCGGGTCCGCACGCGCCCGGGCTCCGGCCGCGAACGCGATGCGCGTCGCCGGGAGGGCGGCCTATCCCGCGGCCACCGCCTCGGCGGTGGCTTCGGCTTCGTCCTCCCGGGTCTCTCCCTGGATGTAGGTGCGCTCGCGGTAGCGCATGGCGACGGGGATGAACGCCAGCGCGGTGAGGGTCATCAGGCCCGCGAAGAAGAGGTAGTAGCTCGGGCCCTCGAGCTTCGAGGAGCCGTCCGGATTGCGGATCAGGAAGTTGACCGCCGAGGTGAAGAGGTTCCCGGCCGAGATGGAGAGGAGGAAGAGCGCCATCACCAGCGACTTCAGGGCCTTCGGCGCCTGGGTGTATGCGAACTCGAGGCAGGTGATCGAGACCATCACCTCGGACGCGGTCAGGATCACGTAGGCGAGAAGCTGCCAGGCGATGCTCGGCGTCTGGCCCGCCTGGATCCGTTGCTCGACGAACGCGGTCACGAGGAACGCCGCCACGAGCACGAAGAATCCCACGCCGATCTTGCGCAGCGGGGTGAGGGGCGCCACGCGACGCATCGCCGGATACACCCAGAAGCTGAAGACGGGAATCATGGCCATCACCAGGATGGGGTTGATGGCCTGGATCTGGGAGGACAGCCATTCGTGTCCCAGGAAGTGTCGGTCCATCTTCTCGGCCTGCAGGATCCACGACGAGCCGGTCTGGTCGAAGAGGGCCCAGAACATGGTGACGAAGGCGAAGATGACGGCGAGCCGCCCCAGCGCGGTGAGGCCTTCGCGGCTGGTGGCCTCGGCGACGAAGCGGGGTCCGTCCGGCGGCACGTGGACGAACTTCCAGCGGCCGAGCCAGAAGGCCCAGGTGGCGAGGAGCATGAGCGCGCCCGGCACCCCGAACGCCACGTGGGGGCCGAAGCGGTCGAGCAGGATCGGGGTGAGCGCCATCGAGGCGCCCGCGCCGAGATTGATCGCGAAGTAGAAGAACGAGAAGGCCCGCTCCAGCAGGTGGGCGTTGCTGTGACCGAACTGGTCGCCCACGTGGGCGGACACGCAGGGCTTGATGCCGCCGGAGCCGAGGGCGATGAGCCCGAGACCGAGGGCCAGGCCGAAGCGGGTGTCGTCGATCGCCAGGGTGAGATGGCCCAGGCAGTAGACGAGCGAGAGGGACAGGATCGTGGGGTACTTGCCGAAGAGGACGTCCGAGAGCAGGGCGCCCAGGAGCGGCGTGAAGTAGACCGCCGCCACGAAGAGGTGGTACCAGCCCTTGGCGTCCTCCTCTCCCATCACGGCCAGCTCGCCGCTGCGCGCGACGAGGTACTGGGTCATGAAGACGACGAGGATCGCCTTCATGCCGTAGAACGAGAAGCGCTCCGCGGCCTCGTTCGAGACGATGAACGGAATGCCGCCGGGCATTCGCGGGGTCGGGACGGGCGAGGTCCGGTAGCCGGCCAAGGTCACCTCAGGGGGCTGTTGCGAGGGGGTCCTCGTCGTTGGGCCGATGGGCTCGATGGGGGGCGCTGGGGAGGGGGGCTCGTCGCCTCCGTATCGGCCGACTACCAGGCGGGCTTGCCGGCGATTTCCGGCTGCGGCGGGAGATCCGTGGCCGCAGCGCGCACGGCGTGGATCAGCCGGGCCCGCTCGTCCTTCGCCGCGGGCCCGTAGCCTTCGAGGGTCTCGAGCTCGCGCAGGCTGGCCTGCAGATAGGCCTCACCCAGGTACTCGCGGGCCTGGGGGAAGCGCGGTCGCAGGCTGAGCGCGCGCTTGTAGGTGGCGATGGCGCGGTCGAGCTGTCCGGACTTCCGTTGGCTGTAGGCCAGCATGTTCAGCACGTCGGGGTCGCGGGGGCTCTCTCGCGCGGCGGTCTCGAGCTTCTGGCGGGCCTGCTCGAAGCGTCCCGCGTCGAGCAGCGCCACACCGGCCTCGTAGCCGGACGGCCGTGCCTCGTCCTTCGACTTGCCCGCCGATGGGCTGCCCGCCGCGAAGGCAGCACCCGCGGCCCCGAGCGCGCCCGCGGCCAGGAGCGCCAGGGCTTCCCGTCGGAAGCGTCGGAAGGCGATTCGCAGGGGCATGAGAAACCTCCGGGTCGGCGCGCGCGGACCTGCGCGAGCCCGCGCCAGCATGGCACACGGTCGGGAGCCGGCACACGATCCCCCGGGGTGTGCGGTTGACAGGAGGCCCATACGTCCGACGATGGGGCGACCGTGGGGAACCACGGGTCCGGTGCGAGCCTCTCGACGGAAAGGAATCGTCGAGGCGTCCGCGACCCCGCAGGAGGACGAAGCATGAGCTCACCGACCGAGATGCCCCGGGCGTACGTGCCCGTCGGCCAGTCCAGCGTCGAGACCCGCGCGCAGTTCATCACCCGCACCTACAACCACCTGATGGGCTCGATCGTCCTCTTCACCCTGCTGGAGATCTGGTTCTTCAACACGGGCCTGGCCGAGCCGATGGCCGCCGCCATGATGAGCTCGTCGTGGCTGCTCGTCCTCGGCGGCTTCATGATCGTCACCTGGCTCGCCACGCGGGCGGCCCAGACGTCCGAGTCGAAGCCGGCACAGTACGCGGCGCTCTTCGCCGTGGTGCTGGCGTATGCGGTGCTCTTCGTTCCCATGCTGTACATCGCCAACACGTACGCCAACGGCGTGATCCAGAGCGCCGCCCTGGTGACCCTGCTGGGCTTCGGCGGTCTCACGGCGGTGGCCTTCACCACCCGCAAGGACTTCTCCTTCCTGGGGGCCGGGCTTCGCTATGCGGGGGTTCTGGCCGTCGTGGCGATCGTGGCCGCGGTGCTGTTCGGATTCCAGCTCGGCACCTGGTTCTCGGTGGCGATGATCGGATTCGCGGGGGCGGCCATCCTCTACGACACCTCGAACGTCCTCCACCACTACCCGGAAGACCGCTACGTGGCCGCGGCGCTGCAGCTCTTCGCCTCGGTGGCGCTGATGTTCTGGTACGTGCTGCGGATCTTCCTCGGCAGCCGCGACTAGCCGACGAATCCGCAGGACCGTCTGCGGCGCAAGCCGACCCATCCTGGGTCGGCCTGCCAGCCCCGCGTAGGCCCAGAGCGGAGAACCGCTCGCCGCCGTCTCCGATTTGCCCGAGGGGGAGGGGAGGGGCCTGCTATCGTGGGGCGGTTGGTCCCATTCCCGCGAGGTCGACGCGTGCCCCTGCAGCCTGACCCCGATCCCCAGGAAACCCGCGAGTGGCTCGACGCCCTCGACTCGGTCTTCGAGCACGAGGGGCCCGAGCGCGCCCACTACCTCGTCGGACGCCTCATCCGGCGCGCCCGCCGCAAGGGCGCGTACCTGCCCTACAGCGCCAACACCGCCTACCTGAACACGATCCCCGAGACCCAGGAGAAGCGCAGCCCGGGCGATCACGCCATCGAGCACCGCATCCGCTCCATCATCCGCTGGAACGCCATGGCGATGGTGGTGCAGGCCAACCGGGTGGATCCGAGCCCTCGGCGGCCACATCTCGAGCTTCGCCTCCGCCGCGACGCTCTACGACGTGGGCTTCAACCACTTCTTCCGGGCGCCCACCCCGGATTTCGGCGGCGACCTCCTCTACATCCAGGGGCACTCGGCGCCCGGCATCTACGCTCGCGCCTTCCTCGAGGGCCGCATCCGCGAAGAGCAGCTGCACAAGTTCCGCCAGGAGGTCGGCGGCGGCGGGCTTCCCTCGTATCCGCATCCGCGGCTGATGCCCGACTTCTGGCAGTTCCCGACGGTGTCCATGGGCCTCGGCCCGATCATGGCCATCTACCAGGCCCGCTTCATCAAGTACCTGCAGGACCGCGAGATCCTGCCGGCCCAGGACCGCAAGGTGTGGTGCTTCGTGGGGGACGGCGAGACGGACGAGCCCGAGAGCCTGGGCGCCCTCTCGCTGGCCGGACGGGAGAAGCTCGACAACCTGATCTTCGTGGTGAACTGCAACCTGCAGCGGCTCGACGGACCGGTTCGCGGCAACGGCAAGATCATCCAGGAGCTCGAGGCGAACTTCCGCGGCGACGGGTGGAACGTCATCAAGGTGATCTGGGGCAGCTACTGGGATCCCCTGCTCGCCAAGGACAAGGACGGTCTCCTGCGCAAGCGCATGGAGGAGGCCTGCGACGGCGAGTACCAGAACTACAAGTCTCGTGGCGGCGCCTACACGCGCGAGCACTTCTTCGGAAAATACCCCGAGCTGCGCGCCATGGTCGCGAACCTCTCCGACGACGACATCTGGCGGCTCAACCGCGGCGGCCACGATCCCCACAAGATGTACGCCGCCTATGCGGCCGCCGTCGAGCACCGGGGACAGCCCACCGTCATCCTGGCGAAGACCGTCAAGGGCTACGGCATGGGTGAGGCGGGCGAAGGCCAGAACATCACCCACCAGCAGCACGACATGGCGCAGGAGGCGCTGAAGGCCTTCCGGGACCGCTTCAACATCCCGGTGTCGGACGACGAGATCGCCGAGGCGCCGTTCTACATGCCGGATCCCGACGGTCCGGAGATCCGCTACCTGCACGAGCGCCGCCGCGCCCTGGGCGGCTACCTGCCGGTGCGTCGCACCGACGCCCCTCCGCTCGAGGTGCCCGGGCTCGAGCTCTTCCAGCCGCTCACCGAGGGCAGCGGCGACCGCGAGATCGCGACCACCATGGCCGCCGTCCGCATCCTGCAGCTGCTCACCCGCGACAAGAAGATCGGCCCGAGCGTCGTGCCCATCGTCCCCGACGAGGCGCGCACCTTCGGCATGGAGGGCATGTTCCGCCGGCTCGGCATCTACTCCTCCGTCGGCCAGCTCTACGAGCCGGTGGACGTCGACCAGGTCTCCTACTACCGCGAGGACAAGAAGGGCCAGATCCTCGAGGAGGGCATCAACGAGGCCGGCGCCATGGCGTCTTGGATCGCCGCGGGCACCTCCTACGCGTCGAGCGGCATCAACATGGTGCCCTTCTACTTCTACTACTCGATGTTCGGATTCCAACGCGTGCACGATCTGTGCTGGGCGGCCGGGGACATGAAGGCCCGGGGCTTCCTGCTGGGGGGCACCGCCGGGCGGACGACCCTGGCCGGTGAGGGCCTGCAGCACCAGGACGGCCACAGCCACCTGCTGTCGGCGACGATCCCGAACTGCGTGAGCTGGGACCCGGCCTACGCGTACGAGCTCGCGGTCATCATCCAGGACGGGCTGCGTCGCATGGTGGGCGAGCAGGAAGACGTCTTCTACTACCTCACCGTGATGAACGAGAAGTACCTGCAGCCGGCGATGCCCGAGGGCTGCGAGCCCGGCATCCTCAAGGGCATGTACCTCGTGCGCGAGTCGGCCATGGCGAAGGCTCCGCGCGTGCAGCTGCTCGGGAGCGGCACGATCCTGCGCGAGGTGCTGGCGGCGGCCGACATGCTCGAGCAGGACTTCGGCGTGGCGGCGGACGTGTTCAGCGTCACGAGCTTCACCGAGCTGCGGCGCGACGGCCTGGCCGCGGAGCGCTGGAACATGCTCCATCCCGAGGAGGAGCCCCGGCTCTCGTACGTGGAGCGACAGCTCTCGCGACGCGAGGGGCCGGTGGTGGCGGTCAGCGACTACATGCGCGCCTTCGCGGACCAGATCCGGCCCTTCGTGCGGGCGCGCTACCGCGTGCTGGGGACCGACGGCTTCGGGCGCAGCGACGGCCGCGAGAAGCTGCGTCACCACTTCGAGGTAGACCGCTTCTACGTCTGCACGGCGGCGCTGTGGGCCCTCTCCGAGGACGGCACCGTCGAGAGCTCGCGGGTCGTCGAGGCCATCCGCAAGTACGGCATCGACCCCGAGAAGCCCAACCCGGCGACCCTCTAGCCAGCCCTTTCGGAGGACGCGTTTGGCGCGCTCCATCCAGGTTCAGGTTCCGGACATCGGGGACTTCGACGACGTCGAGGTCATCGAGGTGCTCGTCGCCAAGGGGGACCGGGTGGCGGTGGAGGACTCGCTCGTCACCCTCGAGAGCGACAAGGCGACCATGGAGATTCCGTCGCCCGAGGCGGGTATCGTCGCCGAGGTGTCCGTGCACCTGGGCGACCGGGTCTCCGAGGGCTCCATGCTGCTCACCCTCGAGGTCGAGGGCGGGCGCGACGAGGCCGGGCCGCCGGCCGACGAAGAGCCGCGGGCGAGCGACGAGGAGCCGCCGCCCGCCCGCACCAGCCCGGGAGCGACCGCCACCGCGGACCTGGCGCCCGAGCCCGGGACGCGTCTCGCGCCCGGCGCGCCCGCGCCCGGTCCGCACCCGGCGGCGGATCAGCTGCCCGGCGAGGCGCCGCACTCCGAGCCGCCGGTTCCCCCGGTGCGGGGAGGCGGCGAGGTGTTGCCGCACGCCAGCCCGCTGGTGCGCCACACGGCCCGGGATCTCGGGGTCGACCTCACCCAGACCCCCGGCAGCGGGCCCCACGGCCGGGTGCTCGTGGAAGACGTCAAGCAGTACGTGAGACAGGCGCTGGCGGGGGGGGGCGGCGCCGCCGGGTCGGGCATTCCGCCGGTGCGCAAGGTCGACTTCTCGCGCTATGGCGAGGTCGAGGCCGTGCCGCTCTCGCGCATCCGACAGCGGGCCGGGCAGAACCTCACCGCCAGCTGGCTGAACCTTCCGCACGTCACCCAGCACGACGAGGCGGACATCACCGAGATCGAGAGCTATCGCAAGAGCAAGGCGGAGACGGCCGCCGCCCACGGCGTTCGCCTCTCGCCACTCGTCTTCGTCATGAAGGCGGTGGTGGTGGCGCTGCGACGCCATCCCGAGTTCGCGTCGTCGCTCGCGCCCGACGGCAAGTCGCTGATCCTGAAGAAGAGCTTCCATCTCGGGGTCGCGGTGGACACGGACAACGGCCTCGTCGTGCCGGTGGTGCGGGACGTGGACCGCAAGCGGATCCTCGAGCTGGCCCGGGAGACGGCGGAGATCGCCGAACGGGCGCGCGGGGGCAAGCTCTCCCCGGACGACATGCAGGGCGCCTGCTTCACCATCTCGAGCCTCGGCGGCATCGGCGGCACCGCCTTCACCCCCATCGTGAACGCGCCCGAGGTGGCCCTGCTCGGCGTGTCCCGCACGGTGGTGAAGCCGATCTGGTCGAAGGGGCTCGACATCTCGCCCGAAGCCGGCGGGCGCTTCGAGCCCCGGCTGGTGCTGCCGCTCTCGCTCTCCTACGACCACCGCGTGATCGACGGCGCCGCGGCGGTGCGATTCACGAGCTTCCTGGTGCAGACGCTGGCCGACCCGGCGAACCTGCTGCTCTGATCCGCTCCGCATGACCTCACCGTCGCGCGGGGCCTTCTCGTACCCGGACTTCCGCCGCTACTGGTTCGCGAGCGTGGCGCTGGTCTTCGGCCTGCAGTTCCGCTTCATCGCGAGCGGCTGGCTGGTGCACCAGATCACCGACTCCCCCTTCTGGCTCGGGGTTCCCGGCATCGTGTCCGCCGCGGTCACCATCCTGCTGATGGTGCCGGCGGGGGCTCTGGCGGACCGCGTCGACCCGCAGCGGCTGCTGGTCTGGGGCCGCGCGGCCACGTGCGCCCTGAACCTGACCCTGGCGGTGCTCGTGGTCGGCGACCGCGTGACCCTGGCCCTGGTGGTCGCCTGGGCCGCTCTGGGCGGCGCGCTCGCCGCCCTCACGAACCCCTCCCAGAACGCGCTGCTGCCGCGGCTCGTCCATCGCGACGCGATGGCGAGCGCGGTGGCCCTGGGCACCGCGGTGTGGAACGGCATGCGCATCGTGGGGCCGGCACTCGCGGGTCTCGTCATCGCCACCGTCGGAATCGGGCAGGCGCTCTTCGTGACCGCCGCCGGCTACGCGATCTCGACGGGGCTCATCGCCAGCCTGAAGCTCGCGCCGCTCGCGCGGGCCCGGACGCCCGGGGACGAGGACGGCGCCTGGATGGGCGTCCGCTACATCCTCGCGAATCGGCTCTTCTTCGCGATCATCGGGCTCTCGTTCTTCTCGTCGCTCTTCGGGCGCTCCTACGTGGTGCTGCTGCCGGTGTTCGCGGACGACCTGCTGAAGGTGGGCGTCACCGGGTTCGGCTGGCTCGAGGCGGCGGCGGGTGTGGGTGCGCTCCTCGGCACCCTGTCGATCGTCCGTCTCTCCACCGGGCGCCACACGGGGGCGGTGATGATCGCCGGTGCCGTGCTCTTCGGCCTGTGCGTCGGCGCGTTCTCGGCGAGCCGCAGCCTGCCGCTGTCCATGGGGCTGCTCTTCGCCGGGGCCTTCTTCGCCTCCATCTATCTGAACCTGGGCATGACCACCCTGCAGCTCCTGGTTCCCGACCACCTGCGCGGACGGGTGATGGGCGTCTGGGGGCTGACGTGGTTCCTGGCGCCTGCGGGCGGCTTCGTCGCCGCGTCGCTCGCGGAGTGGCTGGGCGCAGGCACGGCCGTGGCGATCGGCGCCTTCTCGGTCTCGGGCTTCGCCGCCATCGTCTATCTCGCGTCCAGTGACGTTCGCGGCATCCCGACCCGGGACGAGATCGCGTCCGCCGGCTGAGAGCTTGCGGGCCAGTGGGGGAGCGGTGACAGTCCTGGCCCACCATGCACAGCCTCCTCGATGCCCTCGGCGCCGCGATCAGCTTGATCGTCGAGCGCGACCCGGAGCTGCTCGAGATCATCCGGCTCTCCCTGGCCGTCTCGGGCGGCGCGCTGCTGCTGGCGTCCTGCGTCGGGCTGCCGGCGGGCGCGGTCCTGGCGCTCTCCCGCTTTCCGGGCCGCGCGGCGGTGGTGGTGGCCCTGAACGCGGCCATGGGCCTGCCGCCGGTGGTCGTGGGCCTGCTCGTCTACGTGCTCCTCTCCCGTTCGGGGCCACTCGGCTCCCTCGGCTGGCTGTTCACCGCGCGCGCGATGGTGATCGCCCAGTTCGTGCTCGTGACGCCCATCGTGGCGGCCCTCTCCCGGCAGGTGGTCGAGGATCTGTGGGAGGAGTACCGCGACCAGCTGCGTTCGCTCGGGGCCGGACCGCTGCGGGCCGTGCCGACGCTCCTGTGGGACGGCCGCTTCCGGCTCTTCACCACCGTGCTGGCGGGCTTCGGCCGCGCCATCGGCGAGGTGGGGGCGGTGATCGTCGTGGGCGGCAACATCGCCCACGCCACCCGGGTGATGACCACGGCCATCGCCCTCGAGACGAGCAAGGGCGACCTGGCCCTCGCCCTGGGCCTGGGCTTCGTGCTGCTGCTGCTGGCCCTCGCGGTCAACGCGGCGGCGGTGGTGGTTCGCGAGGTGGGTCTGCGCGCGGAGGGCGCCAGGTGACGTCCGCCTCGATCCTGCCTCTCGAGCTGGATGAGCTCCGCTTCGAGGCGCGCGGTCGCCGGCTGCTGGACGGCGTCTCGGCGTGCTTCGAAGCGGGATCGCGAACGGTCGTGCTCGGGCCGAACGGGGCCGGCAAGAGCCTCTTGCTGCGCATCGCCCACGGCCTGCTGGCGCCTACGGGCGGTCGGGTGCGCTGGCTCGGGGCGGGCGGCGCGGCGGGCGATCCCCGCGTGCGCCGGCGGCAGGCGATGGTGTTCGAACGCCCGGTCCTGCTGCGGCGCTCCGCGGCGGCGAACGTCACCTGGGCGCTGGCGGTGGCCGGCGTGCCCCGGCGCGAGCGCGCGGAGCGCGTGGCGGCCGTGCTCGCCCGCACCGGGCTCGCCGACCTGGCCGATCGTCCGGCCCGGGTGCTCTCTGCCGGCGAGCAGCAGCGGCTCGCGCTCGCCCGCGCGTGGGCGCTCGAGCCCGAGGTGCTGTTCCTCGATGAGCCCACGGCGTCCCTCGATCCGTCGGCCACCCGCGCCGTCGAGGCGCTGATCGCGGCGATCGCCCGTGCGGGCACGAAGGTGGTGATGACCACCCACGACCTGGGCCAGGCGCGTCGTGTCGCCGACGAGGTGCTCTTCCTGTACGCCGGGCGCCTGCTGGAGCGGGCGCCGGCGGCGTCGTTCTTCGAATCTCCTGCGAGCGCCGAGGCGCGCTCCTTCCTGCGAGGAGAGCTGCCATGGACCGGTTGAAGCGAAGCGTCGCGCTCGCCCTGACGGCGGGGGTGTTCCTCGGAACGCCGATCGCACCCGCGCGGGCGGACGAGCCCGAGACGATCGTCGTGGTCTCGACCACGTCGACGCAGAACAGCGGGCTCTTCGAGCACATCCTGCCGCTCTTCACGAAGAAGACGGGCATCGCCGTGCACGTGGTGGCCGTGGGGACGGGACAGGCCCTGCGACTCGCGCGCCGCGGGGACGCCGACGTGGTCTTCGTCCACGATCGCGCTTCGGAGGAGGCCTTCGTCGCCGACGGCTTCGGGGTGGAGCGCTTCGAGGTGATGTACAACGACTTCGTGCTCGTGGGACCGAAGGACGACCCGGCGGGCATTCGCGGGGGGGGCGACGCGGCTGCCGCGCTCGCCCGGATCGCGAAGGCCCGGGCGCCCTTCGTCTCCCGGGGCGACGATTCGGGCACCCACAAGGCGGAGCTGCGCCTGTGGAAGCAGGCGGGCGTCGATCCACATCCGGCTTCGGGCAGCTGGTACCGCGAGACCGGCTCGGGGATGGGCGCCACCCTGAACGTGGCGTCGGGAATGAACGCCTACACGCTCACGGACCGCGGAACCTGGCTCGCCTTCGGCAACCGCGGCGATCTCGTGGTGCTCGTCGAAGGCGACCCGCGCCTCTGGAACCACTACGGGGTCATTCTCGTGAGCCCCGAGAAGCATCCCCACGTGAAGGTGCGCGCCGGTCAGGCGTTCATCGACTGGCTGCTCTCCGCCGAAGGGCAAGCGGCGATCGGCTCGCTGCGGGTGGGCGGCCAGCCGCTCTTCACCCCCAGCGCGAAGCCGGCGGGGTCCGCCGCATCGTCCGGCGTGCCCTGATTCAGGCCGGGTCGTCGAAGTCCGGCTGGCGCTTCTGGAGGTTGGCCTTCACCGCCTCCACCTGGTTCCGGCCGCCGATCAGGCCGCGTTGGAGGGACTCCTCGAGGCCGAGACCCTCTTCGAGGCCGAGAAGCCGCGTCTCGTTGAGCAGCCGCTTGGAGGCCCGGACGGCGTCCGGGGACTTGCTCGCGATCTCGCGCGCCATCTCCAGGGCGGCCTCGAGCGGGGTGTCCGAGAGCTGGGTGCCCAGGCCGAGCTGCACCGCCTCGCCGCCGGAGACGATCCGCCCGGTGAAGGTGAGCTCCTTCGCGACGTCGAGCCGGACCAGGTGACGCAGGGTCTGGCTGCCGGCCATGTCGGGCACGAGCCCCCACTTGATCTCCATCACCGAGAGACGCGCGTCGGGGGCCAGGATGCGGATGTCGGCGCCGAGCGCGATCTGCAGGCCGCCGCCGAAGGCGACGCCGTGCACGGCGGCGATCACGGGCACCGGGATCTCCTGCCACACCCAGGACGCGTACTGCGCGCGGTTGCCGGGGCCGTCGGTGGGCGTCAGCAGCCCGCGGGCCGCGCGATCCTCCTGCGGCGGCTCCCCGGCCTGGGCGCCGCCGCCCGCCATGGCGCCGAAGCTCGAGAAGTCCAGACCGGCGCAGAAGCCGCGGCCCTCCCCGGAGAGCACCACGGCGCGCAGGCTGCGGTCTTCGCGCAGCCGGCCGCCGGTCTCCGCGATCGCCCGGAACATGGCGTCGTCCAGGGCGTTCATCTTGTCGGGGCGGTTCAGACGGACGTCGGCGACGCCGTCCTGGATCGTGACACGGACTCGTTCGGACACGGGGACTCCTGGCGGTTCGGGGGCTCGAGGAACGGGATGGGTCGAAGGATGGATCGCGGTCCGGAAGAGGTCGCCAGCATAACCGAGACCCGGTCGTCGGCCGAGCCTCGCCGGCGAAGTTGCCGGCGCCCTGCACGTCCCGGCGGCACCCCCTTCGGGGGGCTCAACGAAGCATCGCGGCGTGCCGATGGCGACAGGGATGAGGGGTCACGAGTCACCCGTTCGCGAGGCCGCCCGGCCTCTGCCGTTCGTCGCACGCCCGGACGTCGCCGATCTCGGATCCTCCGTGGACGCGATCGCCGACCGCTTCGCCGCGGGCACGGCCCTGGCCGTGATGGTCTTCGACATGCCGCTGCTCGAGCGCATCGAGCGCACCCGCGGTCACGCGGCGCGTCTCGAGGCGGAGGTGAACTTCGCGAACCTGCTGCGGTCGGTGGCGGCCGAGCGCCTGGCGGACTGCGACCTGGTGCTGAGCGGCGAATCGGGCCGCAACGAGATGATGGTGGTGCTCTTCCGCGAGCACCATGACGCGCGCTTCTACCGGCAGGAGATTCCGGGCTTCGATCAGGTGGTGGCCCGCAAGCTCGAGCGCGAGGGGGCGAAGCTCTTCTATCCGCACGTCAAGAAGGCCCCCACGGTCCCGATGGGCTACGCGGTCGTGCTGCGCAATCCGAAGCTCAGCGTCCAGACCCAGCTGCGCCAGGTGGTGGAGGAGGCGCGCGAGGACGTGCGGCTCAACGTCCAGGTCGCGGCGCGCAAGCGCCGGCGGCGCTTCCACGAGGTGCTGCTCGACCGCCGGATCCACTCGGTCTACGAGCCCATCGTCGACGTGCATTCCCGGGTGGTCTTCGCCTACGAGGCCCTGGCGCGCGGACCCGAAGGCACCGAGTTTCACGCGCCCATCGCCATGTTCCAGGAGGCGGAGCGCCAGGGGCTCGTCTACGAGCTCGACTGCCTCTGTCGGGCCAGCGCGATCGCCGGCGCCATCGACTTCCCCGACGGCAGCAAGCTCTTCCTGAACGTGCTGCCCAGCGCGATCCACGATCCGAGCTTCCGCTCCGATCGCCTGATCCGGACCCTCGCGGAGTGTCGGCTCACGCCCCAGGACGTGGTCTTCGAGGTGTCCGAGCAGGAGTCGATCCGCGACTTCGAGGCCTTCCGGGAGATGCGCGACTACTACCGCAAGCTCGGCTTCTCGTTCGCCCTCGACGACACGGGCTCGGGATACGCGGGGCTCGAGGCGCTGCTCGAGATCTCGCCGGAGTACATCAAGGTCGACCGCACCTTCGTGAGCGGCGTCGACGAGGACGTGGTCCGCCAGGACGTGCTGCGCGCCCTGTGCACGGTGGCCGAGAAGACCGGCGCGAGGATCATCGGCGAAGGCCTCGACACCCTGGAAGAGTTCGAGACCCTGAAGCAGCTCGGGATCGACTACGGCCAGGGCTGGCTCTTCGGTCACCCGCACCCGCTCCGCGCCGAGGCCCGCTAGCGGGCCGAACCGGGAGTCCGTCCTGGTCGCGCTCCCAGCCCCAATGCGTCATTCATTGCGCTTCCTGCGTGCCGCAGATCGTGCCAGCCCTCTCGGGTCGTGCGAGGACGGCGAAACCAGCCTGAGCGCGACGAGCCCATTCCCATGAGGTCCCGGCGTCGGGCTCGGACCGCGGCACGGACCGAGCAAGACGCAGCGATTCGGCAGGCATTGGGAGCTGCGCCCGGATCCGCGTGACGGATCAGGGCTGCCCCAATGCGTCATTCAGTGCGCTTCCTGCGTGCCGCAGATCGTGCCAGCCCTCTCGGGTCGTGCGAGGACGGCGGAACCAGCCTGAGCGCGACGAGCCCATTCCCATGAGGTCCCGGCGTCGGGCTCGGACCGCGGCACGGACCGAGCAAGACGCAGCGATTCGGCAGGCATTGGGAGCTGCGCCCGGATCCGCGTGACGGATCAGGGCTGGCCGGTGCGCTCCGCCTCGGGGTGCACCTCTTCGCGCAGGAAGTTCACGACCGCCTGGGAGAAGAGGTCGTTCTGGTCGCCGGCCACCATGTGTCCGGCGCCGGAGACGTCCGCGAAGCGCGCATGGGGCACCTGCTCGAGAAACGCCTCGGCGCCCTCCGCGCTCAGCAGATCGCTCAGGCGGCCGCGCACCAGGAGGGTGGGCACGGTGAGCCGGCGCGCGGCGCGCTCCAGCAGATCCGGGTCGTGAATCCGGTCGCTCGTCTCGTGCCGGCCCTCGATGAAGGCGGGGTCCCAGTGCCAGCGATAGCGGCCGTCGGGTTGCCGGCGGAGATTCCGGGCCAGGCCGGCGAGACTTCGGGGCCGGCGGCGGTGCGGGTTGTAGGACGCGA
This sequence comes from uncultured delta proteobacterium, assembly GCA_963822965.1. GTDB lineage: Bacteria > Myxococcota_A > UBA9160 > UBA9160 > UBA4427 > JAJDAN01. The sequence goes on along the minus strand of CAWGJT010000006.1, from coordinate 356,565 downwards.
CGGCGTCGGCCGCCTCCTCGACGCTCGCGAAGCCCTCGGGCCGGCTCGCCATGAACGAGATGATGCGCGTGGCGCCGTCGCGCTCCATGCGCGTGGCGATGTCCACCAGCACCAGGGCGCGGGCCAGGGGCCGCGGCTCCCCGGCGGTTCGCCCGATCGCGAGCAGGGAGGAGATGCCGCCGAGGGAGGCTCCCACCAGCACGGGCGGGGTCTCGAACGACCGGGCGAGCTGCACGACGTCCGCGGTGAAGCTCTCGTGGGTGTAGTCGCCGTCCTTCGACCAGCCGCTGTCTCCGTGTCCGCGCAGGTCGACGCTGACCGCGTAGAAGCCCGCCTGCGCCAGGGCGTCGGCGGTCTCGCGCCAGGAGTGACGGGTCTGGCCGCCGCCGTGCAGCAGCACCACGGGCGGGCCGTTGCGGGGGCCGACCGCGTCGCCCACCAGGGTCATCTCCTCGCCCACCGGGAAGCGGAGGCTCTCCCGGGTCACCGCTCGTCTCCCGGTGCGGCCGCAAGGCCCGTCATGCGCTCGCTCACCTCCCACAGGCGTCGGGCGACCTCGGGATCGCGGGACTCCCGGCTGCCGGGGGTCTGCTTGCAGCTGGCGAAGTAGGCGCCGCTCACGTCGGCCACAGCGGGCGACGTGGCCAGGTGGATCGACGTGCGCGCCCCGGACTCGGGACTCTTCAGGAAGGGCCGCGCCAGGGTCATCGCCACCCGGTGGAGCAGGGTGCCGTTGTTGGCGCCCAGGCCGGTGGAGACGCCGCCCGGGTGCAGCGCGTTGACGGTCACGTCTTCTCCCTCGAGGCGCCGGGCCAGCTCTCGGGTGAAGAGGATGTTCGCGAGCTTCGACTGGCCGTAGACGCGCATCCAGCGGAAGTCCTTCTCGCGGCCCAGGTCGTCGAAGTCCATGCGGCTGAACTTGTGGGCGTCCGAGGCGACGTTGACGATGCGGGCGCCGGGGGTCGCGCGCAACCGGTCGAGCAGCAGGAGGGTGAGCAGGAAGTACGCCAGGTGGTTCACCGCGAAGGTGGTCTCGATGCCGTCGACGGTGGTCGAGTGGCGCAGGTTCACCACCCCGGCGTTGTTGAGCAGCACGTGGATCGGCCGCGGGTCGTCCAGCAGCTCGGCAGCCGCGCGGCGCACCTCGTCCTGGGACGAGAGGTCGGCGATCACGAGATCGACGGCGGCCTCGGGTGCCGCCGCGTGGATGCGCGCGCGGGTGGCCTCGCCGCGCTCGCGGCTGCGGCAGACGAGGGAGAGGTCGGCCCCGGCGCGGGCCAGGGCGATCGCCGTGGCCTGGCCGATGCCCGAGGTCGCGCCGGTGATCACGCAGCGCTTGCCGTGCAGGTCGGCGGCGGCCGTCACGACGCGACCCGGGCCGAAGGCGAAGCGTCGAGCCGCGCCTCCAGCAGCTCGAGATGATCATCGAGGCGCGCGAGACCGGAGCCGTCGAGGTGCGCGAGGTCGGATCCGTCGAGGCGCGCGAGACCGGAGCCGCCGAGGCTGCCGACGAAGAAGAGCGTCACCAGGGCGCGCAGAGCGCGGTGGGTGCGCGCCTCGGCGAGAAGCTCGGGGTAGGACCGCGTGCCGCGCGTCTGCTTCGGGCGCTTCCCGTTCCGCTCGTGCAGGCCGTGCAGCAGCTCGAGATGGTCGCAGAAGTGGAAGTGGTCCGTGTCGCGCAGACCGACCAGCAGGCTCGGGGCGCCCAGGCGCGCGAAGAGCGGTCGGATACTGGTGTCGACGTCCACCAGCACGTCCTCGAGGGCGGCGATCACCAGGGTCGGCAGGGCGTTCGGAAACGGCAGCTCGCCGGGCTCGAAGGCCCGGCGTCCCACGAACGCCTCGCTCGCCGGCGCCAGCCCACACACGGCGCGCACCCGCGGGTCCCGGGCGGGCATCTTCAGGGCCGTCCAGCCGCCGAAGGAGTGCCCGAGCACCCCGACGCGGGAGGCGTCCACCTGCGGCCAGCGGGTGGGGCCCGGGCCCGGGCTCGCGACGGCGTCGATCGCCGCGCCGAGGTCGCGTGGCCGGTCGGTCCGGGCCTGCCGGTGGACGCGGACGCGCTCCTCCTCGCTGGTGATGCCGACCATCTCGAAAAAGGTATTGCCGGCGTGGTCCGGTGCGGTCACCACCAGGCCCCAGCTCGCGAGGTGGCTCGTGAGGAACGTCGACTGTCGCCGCAGCCCCGAGTTGCCGTGGGAGAACGCAACCAGCGGCAGCGGACCCAGGCCGGCCGCGGGCGGCGCGTCGGTCCGGGCCTCATGGGGCGCCCCGATCGGGTGATCCGCCAGCCGGTGGTCCGCGTAGCCTTCGGGCCTTGCCGGGTACCAGACGTCCGTCGCGAGGCTGCGACCCGGCCGCTCGGCGTCGGCGAGCTCGAGGGAGGTCACGCCGACGGGGTGCGGGCCGCGCGCGGCGCATGCGAGCAGGGACGGCAGGGAGGACGTCATGGCGGCAGGGTAGGGGATTCGCGGGGAGCGGCACGGCCGCCCCCCGCGCGGACGTCAGTTGATGCGAAGCATGCGGACCATCTTCTGGCGGCCCTTGTTGATCTCCCGCAGCTCGTCGACGGTGGCCTCGGCCAGGTCGGTTCCCACGACGGCGTCGTCCTCGAGCTTCAGCTCCTCCATGTCGACCCAGGTCGAGTAGACGGACTTGGTGCGGTCGGTGATGATGCCCGCCTTGAGGAGCGTCTTGATCAGCACGCGGAAGATGTTCGTGCTGTTCTGCATGTCCTCTCGGCGGTCGCGGTCACCGAACGCCTCCATGACGGCGCTGCGGACCCACTGCCAGTCGAGGTCGAACTCCTTGTAGATCTCCTGCTTCTGCTCGGAGTTGACGAGGTTGTCGAGCAGGTGGGTGAAGCAGCGGGCGGCCCAGTCCTCGACCTCGACGTGCTCCTCCTCGGTGAGCTTCGGCACCGTCTTGTCCGCCCAGATCTTGCCGAACTTGTGGTGGAAGGCCTCGTCGCTCATGACGAGCTGGGTGACCCGGCGCAGCAGCGGGTCGCGGGTCTCCCGGAAGATCGTCGCGAAGGCTCCCATGGCGAGGCCCTCGATCAGCATCTGCATGCCGACGAGCTTCTTGTAGACGTGGGGCGAGATCACGATCTCGTTCATCAGACCGCGCAGGGTGGGGCCGACCGCCAGCGGCGTACCCCAGCGCGCCTGCACGTACTTCGTGTAGGCCGCCACGTGACGAGCCTCCTCGCGCGTCTGGTTGGCCGCGTACTCCTGCGCCCCCGGGTCCTTCATGATCTGGCACAGGCTCGCGGACAGGGACATGGCGCCCTGCTCGCCGTGCAGGATGCTCGACAGGATGAAGCGCGTGTTCTGGTTCGCGAGGCGGATCTTCTGGGGCTCGGTCAGACGGTCGGCGACGGCCGAGTGCAGCTCGGGCGCGAACTCGCGCGGCATGATGGTGTCCTGCGCGAGGTCGAAGTCCAGGTGGTAGTCGACGTAGCGCGGATCCTGGGGATCCCAGAAGTGATCGACCGTGGCCGAGATGATCGAGTCGAAGGCGTCGCTTCGATCGGCGTATCGATCGACCTCGATGAGGGCGTCGAAGTCGTCGCGGTCGACGGTGTTGTAGGCGGAGTCGTACGTGATGTCGCGGTCCATTTCGGTCTCTCTCCTCTGGCTCCCGTCCGCGGTCGGGCCGGGGACGGGAAGATCCTCTCGTGCGCTCTAGGCGGGATGGGTCCCGGAGAGCTGGATGCGGGTCAGGGTCTCGATCAGGGTCTCGCGCGAGACGGGCGCCGGATCGTCGATCCACCACAGCAGCACGCGGCTCAGCATGCCCACCAGGGCCTGGGACAGCACGGCGGCGTCGATCTCCCGGGGCATCTCGCCGGTCTCGATCGCGGCGCGCCGCCCCGAGGCGATGGAGCGCGAGAACGAGTCGAGCAGCGCGGAGCCTGCGGCACCGGCATCGGCGCCGAACAGGATGCGCATCACCTCGCGGTTCTCGGACGTGAAGTCGACGAGGGCCTCGACCCGGGCGCGGACCCCACCCCGGAGATCGGGCGCCTCGCCGGTGGCCTCCTCGACGTGCAGCCGCAGCCGCTCCTCGGTGTCCACGGCGATCTCGCGGAAGAGCGCGGTCTTGTCGGGGAAGTGCAGGTAGAAGGTCCCCGCGGCCACGCCGGCCTCCCGCGCGATGTCGTGGGTGGTGACGCCGTTGAGCCCCCGCTCGGCGAAGAGGTGCGCGCCACTGGTGAGCAGCCGGCCGCGCGTGGCCTCCCGGCTGCGGGCGCCCGCAGTGCGGCGTTCTTCGGGCGATCCGACCTGGGTGACGGACATGTCAGTCGATGACGATAACGTCAGCCGGGCGGCTCGCAAGCCGCGAGCCCCGCACCACCCGGCCCCCGCGGGTGCGCATGCCGGCGGGAGCCGGTTCCGGGAGCTCAGGAGGCGACGGGGCTCCCGGGGATGATCGGCGGGTCGCAGGCGCCCTGGCAGTCCGCCTCGTCGCCGTCCTCGAGCTCGATCTGGATCGTCGAGTGGCGGATCGAGAAGCGGGAGTCGAGCAGTCGCCGGACCTCGCGCAGCAGCGCGTTGGGATCGCGGTCCGGGGGCGCGACCAGGTGGCTCGAGAGCGAGACCTCGCCGTTGCCGATCGTCCAGACGTGCAGGTCGTGCACGCTCGTCACGTCTCCGAGGTCGCCGAGGGCGCTGCGGATCTCCTCCACGTCCAGGTGTCCGGGCGCGGCCTCCATCAGGATGTCCACCGCGCTCCGCAGCAGCTGCCAGGCCGCGAGCAGCACCATCACGCCGATGACCATCGAAACGGCGGTATCCGCCCAGACCCAGCCGAAGAGCCACACCGCGGCGCCCGCGGCCACCACGCCCAGGCTCCCCAGTGCGTCGGTGGCCAGGTGCAGCCACACCCCCTGGATGTTGAGGCTCTCCCGGCGGCCGGCGTTCAGGATGAGGGCACCGAGCCCGTTCGCGACGAGGGCTCCTGCGGCGATCCACATGACGCCCAGCCCGTTCACCTCCCGGTCGACGCCGAGCCGCTCGACGGCCTCGTAGAAGATGACGAGGCCGACACCGACGAGGGCGATGCCCTCGGCCAGCGCCGCCAGGATCTCCACCCGCGTGTGCCCGTAGGTGCGGCTCGCGCTGGCGGGGCGCTGCGCGAACCAGATCGCGAAGAGTCCCAGGCCCAGGGAGGCCAGGTCGGACAGGGTGTGGCCCGCGTCGGCCAGCAGCGCGAGGGATCCCGTGAGCAGGCCGCCGACGACCTCGGCGAGCATGTAGGCGAAGTTCAGGACGATCACGACCACGAGCCGCTTCGCCTGCCCCCGCCGGGCTTCGTTGCCGATCCCGGCGCCCATCACGTGGGCGTGGCCGTGGCTGTGGGCGTGGTCGTGCATCGGACCTCCCGGGGGCTTGTGGTGGATCGCGGACCCCGCGAATATCCGAGCGATCGCTCGGATTTGCAACTCGGATTGGTCGGGAGGGCGCGATGGCGCAGGGCGAGGAGCTAAGTCCCCGGAAACAGCCGCGCCAGCGCCGTTCCCGGGCCACGGTGGACGCCATCGTGACGGCTGCGGCTCGGGTTTTCTCCGAGCAGGGCTACGCGGGCGGCAGCACGAACCGCATCGCGGAGACCGCGGGCGTCGCCATCGGCTCGCTCTACGAGTACTTCCCCAACAAGGCGGCGATCCTGGTGGCGGTGGCCGAGCGGCACGTGGAGCGCATGATGGCGGACATCGACCAGCTGCTCGCCGAGGCGCAGTCCGAGGGGCCGTCCCTCGAACGCTGGATCCGCCGCTTCGTCGCCGCGATGCTGGAGGTGCACGAGCGCGACCCGCGGCTCCACCACGCGGTGTTCGCCGAGGCGCCCCATCCGCCGGCGCTGCACGCCTGCGTGCTGCAGATGGAGGAGACCCTGGCCCACCGGGTGGAGGCGCTCCTGCGGGAGACGCCGGGCGTCCGGCTGGCGGATCCCGACACCTCCGCTCACCTGGTGGTGCAGACGACCGAGGCGCTCACCCACCGCTTCGCCCACGAGGGCATCCACGACCTGCCGCGCGAGCGCTTCGTCGACGAGGTGGTGGCGCTGCTCATGGGCTACCTGAGCGGCCGCTGAGGGCTACCGGGGCGGCCCGCTGAGGGCTACCGGGGCGGCCGAAGCCTGTCCGGGACCGCGCCCCGCCCGGCGATCAGAGCGTGATCTTGCCCGGCACCGGCTGCCCGGGGACCACGATGCGCGACGCCTCGCGGCGCTGCATCTCCCGGGCCTCCTCCATCAGGCGCTCGACCGCCTGGTTCACGGCCTCCGGGAACTTCGAGATCGCCTCGTCGAGACTGCGGGCGTCGATCGGGGCGTGGACGGGCACCGGACCCATCTGCGACATCAGCTGGGTCTCGCCCGAATACAGCACCGCTCGACTCGCGTCGAGCGTCCCGTCCACGTTGACCGGCGTCAGCACGCGGATCGAGGCGATCTTCAGGTCCGTGTAGACCTCCTCGCGGTAGAGGTTCTTGCGATCGACCTCGATCTCCGCGAGGGCCCTGGGTCCCTCGCGTCCTTCACTTCCACTGCTCACGGCATTCTCCTTCCGAGCAGACGGGACCTTATCGACTGCGGACCGCCTTGGCGAGCTTCTCGAGGATCTCCGCGAGCAGCGCGCGGCTGGTCGCGAAGTTGAGGCGCGCGAAGCCCTCCCAGCCCGGGCCGAACTTGCGTCCCTCGGAGAGCGCGACCCGCGCGTGCTCGTAGAAGAAGCGGGCCGGGCTCGGCTCGAGGCCGAGGGCGCGGCAGTCCAGCCAGGCGAGATACGTGGCCTCGGGTACCTGGCAGCGGATCTCTGGAATCTCCTGTGCGAGGTACTCCATCAGGAAGTCGCGATTCGAGGCGAGATGGGCGCGCAGCTCTTCGAGCCACGGGTCGGCCCAGCGCCAGGCGGCGATCGTCGCATACAGCCCCAGCAGGCCGATCCCGCCGCGCACGTGCCGGGGAACGGCCTCGTTGAAGCGCCGCTGCAGCGCCGCGGACCCGAAGTGGGCGACCGCCGTGCGCAGCCCCGGGATGTTGAACGCCTTGGTGGCGGAGGTGAGCGTCACGGTGCGGGCGGCCGCGTCCTCGGAGAGCGTCGCGAAGGGCACGTGCCGGTGGGGGCCGAAGACGAGGTCCTGGTGGATCTCGTCCACCACGACGATCCAGTCGCGCTCCCGCGCGAGCTCGGCGACGGCCAGCAGCTCGTCGCGCGTGAAGACCCGGCCCGTGGGATTGTGCGGATTGCACAGCAGCAGGACGCGCGTGCGCTCGTCCGCCAGCGCGCCGAGTGCGTCGACGTCGAGCGCGTAGCCGGGGGCGTCGTCGTCGGGAGCGGACAGGCGCTGCTCGACCAGGCGCCTCCCGGTGTCGCGCACCGCGTCGAAGAACGGCGGATAGATGGGCGTCTGGATCACGGCGCCGTCGCCCGGTTCGCTCCACGCCAGCAGGCCCAGGTAGAGGCCCTGCACGACGTCCGTCAGGATCTCGACCCGGGCAGGCTTCGGCTGCCAGCCGTAGAGCCGTTGCATGCGCTCGCAGAAGGCCTCGCGCAGCCCGGTCTCGTGCGGCGCCACCGGATAGCCCACGTCGAAGCGGTCGACGGCGCGCTCGAGCACCGCGCGAACGGGCTCGGCCAGCGGGAAGTCCATCTCGGCGACCCAGGCCGGCTGGATGTCCGCCGGATAGGTGTGCCACTTCTCGCTGAGCCGCGTGTGCAACAGCGCAGGGTCGAGGTCGTCGAAGCGCGCCGGCGGGTTGCGCAGCGCCAGCTCCACCGCCTCCAGGGTCTGCGCCAGCGCCTGCGGATCGAAGGGCCCGGCCCCGGGCAGGTCCGCCCGCGCCAGCCAGCCCGGCAGGTCCCGTCGCAGCTCGTCGACCGCCCAGGTGACCGGGTCGGCCACGGGGCCGAAGGCGGTGAATCCGGCCGCGTCGCAGAGGTGATAGTGAGGCTGGAAGCGGAAGCAGTCGAAGCGCAGCCGCTCGCGGCCGTCGGCGTCGCGTACGCGCAGGGTCGGTCCGCCGTCAGCACCCGCGAGGGAACGGTGCTCGACCTCGAAGCGGAGGTCGCCGAGGGGGAGGACGGGGCTGCGGCGGGCCTTGGCGGACGACACGCGGTGAGCTTAGCGGCTCTCCCGGGCGGGGCGTGCGGGGCCGGCGGCCCGCTCGGGCCCGGGCTCCGCGAGCTCTCGCAGGATCCGGTCGCGGTCGGCGTCGAGGGCCGGCGCCGGCGGGCGGGTGGGCGGGTCGGCGCCGCCGTCGAGCTTGATCGGGTTGCCGGCGATGGAGATCGGGCGGCCGCCCGGGCCCGGCACCTCCACCACCATGTTGCGCGCGCGGACGTGGACGTCCGACAGCACCTGGGCCACGTCGTTGATGGGCCCGCAGGGAATGTCGGCGGCCTCGAGGCGCGCGAGCCAGGTGGCGGTGTCCTCCCGGGAGAGCGTGTCCTCCAGCAGGATGCGCAACGCATCGTGGTGACGCGTGCGCAGCTCGTTGCTCGCGAACTCGGCGCGCGCCGCCAGGTCGGGTCGCTCCAGGGTGTCGCACAGCTTCCGGAAGAGGGCGTCGTTACCCGCGGCCACGATGACGAAGCCGTCCGCGGTGCGGAATGCCTCGAAGGGGGTGATGGAGGGATGCCGGGAGCCGAGGGGACCCGGCACCTCGCCGGTGGCCTGGTAGCGCGCGATGGCGTTCTCGAGGATCGCCACCTGGCAGTCGAGCATCGCCACGTCGATCTTGCGTCCGACGCCCGTCTCCCGCCGCTCGTAGAGGGCCGCGATCACGCCGACGGCGGTGAACAGACCGGCCGTGATGTCGCCGATCGACGATCCCACCCGGGTGGGCGGGCCGCCGGGGGTCCCGGTGAGGCTCATGATCCCGCCCATCCCCTGGACCACCATGTCGTAGGCGGGCCTTCGCGAGTAGGGGCCGCTGTGTCCGAAGCCCGACGCGGCCGCGTAGACGAGCCGGGGAAAGCGCGGGTGGAGCGCCTCCCAGCCGTAGCCGAGCTTCTCGAGGGTGCCGGGGCGGTAGTTCTCCACGAGCACGTCGGCCCTCGCGAGCAGCTTCTCGAAGATCGCGCGATCGCCGTCGTCCCGGAGGTCGAGGGCGATGCTCTCCTTGCCCCGGTTGAGCGACAGGAAGTAGGCGGACTCCCGGGCACCGCCCGCCTCGCGGTCCGCCGACACGAAGGGGCCGATGGTGCGCGCGTCGTCCCCCGTGCCCGGACGCTCCACCTTGATCACCCGGGCCCCCAGGTCGTAGAGGACCATGGTGCAGTACGGGCCGGCGAGCACCCGGGTGAGGTCGACGATCGTGACACCCGACAGCGGGCCGTTGTCTGCCATGCGGCGAGTCTACCCCGCATGGAATCCGCGCCGAGGCGTCCGCGGCTCCAGCGCCCGCCGGAAGCGGTCGATGAGCGGGGCGCGGGCTGCGAGCGGGATGCCGCCGCGGAAGGTGGTACCGTGCCCGCGGAGACCGCAGCGCGGACAGGGACGAGGGGACGAAGGAAGGGAGGTTTCCGTGTCGGAGTCGGCCTTCGACGTCATCGTGGTGGGTGGGGGACCGGGGGGCTATCCGGCCGCGATCCGCGCCAGCCAGCTCGGCCGGCGGGTGGCCCTCGTCGAGCGCGAGCACCTGGGCGGGATCTGTCTCAACTGGGGCTGCATCCCCACCAAGGCCCTGCTGCGGAGCTCCGAGATCAACCACCTGCTCGGACGGCTCGACGAGTTCGGGTTCAGCGCGAGCGACGTCTCGTTCGACGTCGGGCGGATCGTGCAGCGCTCGCGCAAGGTGGCGAAGCGTCTCGCCACCGGCGTGAAGAGCCTGCTCAAGAAGAACGGGGTGCAGGTGTTCGACGGGCGCGGCCGTCTCGCTGGGCCCGGACGGGTGGCGGTGGAGAAGGACGGCGCTTCGGTGGCCGATCTGAGCGCGGCCCACGTGGTGCTGGCCACGGGTGCGCGCGCCCGGGTGCTGCCGGGTCTCGAGCCCGACGGCGAGCGCATCTGGACCTACAAGGAGGCGATGGTCCCCGAGGCCATGCCCGCGTCGGTGCTGGTGGTGGGCTCGGGCGCCATCGGCATGGAGTTCGCCAGCTTCTACCGCGACCTCGGCGCCGAGGTGACGGTGGTGGAGGCGCTGCCCCGCATCCTCCCGGTGGAGGACGAGGAGATCTCGGCGTTCGCCCACAAGCAGTTCAAGAAGCAGGGGGTGCAGATCTTCACGGCCGCTACGGTGTCGAGCGTCGAGCGCTCGGGAGGCGGCGTGGTGGCCACCGTCGCGTTCGAGGACGGGGGAACCAAGACGGTGGAGGCCGAACGGGTGATCCTGGCGGTCGGCATCACCGGCAACGTCGAGGATCTCGGGCTCGAGGGGACCGGGGTGGCGGTCGACCGGGGCCACATCGTGGTGAACGAGTGGTGCGAGACCGGCGAGCCGGGGGTGTTCGCGATCGGCGACGTGGCCGGGCCGCCCTGGCTCGCCCACAAGGCCACCCACGAGGGCGTGCTGGCGGCGGAGCGCATCGCGGGCGTCGAGGGGCTGCACCCGATGGACCGCAACCGCATTCCGGGCTGCACCTACTGCCGTCCCCAGATCGCCAGCGTGGGCCTCACCGAGGCGGCGGCCGCCGAGCAGGGGCTCGAGGTGAAGATCGGGCGCTTCCCGTACGTGGGCAACGGCAAGGCGATCGCGTTGGGAGAGACCGAGGGCCTGGTCAAGACGATCTTCGAGGCGAAGACCGGGGAGCTGCTGGGGGCCCACCTGATCGGTGCCGAGGTGACCGAGCTGATCCAGGGCTTCGTGATCGCCATGGGTCTCGAAACCACGGAGGCGGAGCTGATGCACACCATCTTCGCGCATCCGACCCTGTCCGAGATGATGCACGAGTCCGTGCTCGAGGCCTTCGGGCGGGCCATCCACATCTGAGCCATGGCCGACGACCTCTTGCAGATCCGCAACGCCGCGCACGCCGCCGACAGGCCGGCGCGCAAGCCCCCGTGGCTGAAGGTGCGCCTCTCGCACGGCCCCGAGGTGAACGAGACGCGCAAGCTCATGCGTCGACAGGGCCTCCACACCGTGTGCGAAGAGGCGGCCTGCCCGAACCTCGGCGAGTGCTGGGCGAAGAAGCACGCGACGGTGATGATCCTGGGCAGCGTGTGCACCCGGGCCTGCGCGTTCTGCAACGTGGCGACCGGCGTCCCCGACCCGGTGGACGCCGCGGAGCCCGAGCATCTGGCCGCCGCGGTGCGCGAGCTCGGCCTCGAGCACGTGGTGGTCACCTCCGTCGACCGGGACGACCTGGAGGACGGTGGCGCCGGCCACTTCGCGCGCTGCATCGAAGCCCTGCGGCGCGCGGCGCCGGACACGACCGTCGAGGTGCTGACGCCCGACTTCCGGCGCAAGCCCGGCGCCCTCGAGCGGGTGGTGGACGCCGGGCCCGACGTCTTCAACCACAACTGCGAGACCGTGCCGCGGCTGTACCGGCGCATCCGCCCGGGCGCCAGCTACGAGCACTCCGTGGGGCTGCTGGCGAACGCCAAGCGTCGCGATCCCTCGCTCTTCACGAAGTCGGGGATCATGGTGGGTCTCGGCGAGCGCTTCGAGGAGGTGCATGCGTTGATGGACGACCTGCGCGCCGCGGACGTCGACTTCCTGACGATCGGGCAGTACCTGCGCCCGACGCTCCGCCACGCTCCGGTCGATCGCTACGTGGAGCCGGACGAGTTCGACGCGCTCGCCGCGGCGGCGCGGGAGCGTGGCTTCCTGCTGGTCTCCGCCAGCCCTCTCACGCGCTCTTCCTATCACGCCGGAGAGGACTTCGCGCGCCTGCGGGTCGCCCGGGAGAGGCTGCTCGCACGCTGATGCACGACGTCTGGGTGATCGGCCACGTGACCGTCGACCGCCTCGCCACGCCCAGCGGGTGGCTGGAGTGCGCCGGCGGAACCGCCACCTACTTCTCGCTGGCCCTCGCGCGCCTGGGGGGAGACGTGGCGGTGCTCACCCGCATGGCCCAGGAGGACGCCGACGCCCTGCTGGCCGGGGAGCGCGAGCTCGGCATCGAGGTCGCCCGCTCCGACAGCCCCAAGACCACCGAGTTCGAGAACCGCTACCTCGACGACGATCGGGACCGACGGGTGCAGCGGGTGGGCGCCGTGGCGCTGCCGTTCGTGCCCGCGGACCTCGGCGACGTTCGGGCGCGCCTCTTCCACCTGGGCCCGCTGACCCACGACGACATGTCCCTCGAGTTCCTCGAGGCCGTGGCGCGACGCGGCCGGGTCTCCCTGGACGTCCAGGGCCTCGTCCGCCGCATCGTGCGCGGCGGCGTGGAGCTGGCGGACTGGCCCGAGAAGGAGCGCGGCCTCGCGGGCGTCTCCGTTCTGAAGGCCGACGAGGACGAGGCGCGGGTCCTCACCGGAGAAGGCGACCCCGAGCGATCGGCCCGCCGGCTCGCGAGCTGGGGGCCCGAGGAGGTGCTGGTCACCCTCGCCGGCCGGGGCTCGGTGGTATGTCACCGGGACGAGGTGCATCGCGTCGGGGCGGTGGCCACCGAGCGGCCGGTCGACCCCACGGGCTGTGGCGACACGTTCATGGCGGGCTACGTGTTCGCGCGCCTGAAGGGCCGGGACGTGGTCTCCGCCGCGCGCTTCGGCGCCGCGGCCGCCGCCCTGAAGCTGCGCCACGTGGGGCCCTTCGACGGAGATCCCGCGAGCGTCGAAGCGTTGCTGGCCTGAGTCGCGCTCAGCGGCCGGCGGGCTTCAGCGCGCTGCGCTCGCGGATCCACTCCACCTGCTGGTTGGCCTGGGCGCGTTCCCGCTCGAGATAGTGCTCCACGGCGCGGGACAGCCGCGGGTCGGCCAGGAAGTGCGCGCTCCAGGTCGGCTGCGCGTCGAAGCCGCGGAGCTGCTTGTACTCGCCGCCCGCGCCCGGCTCGAAGCGCGTCAGCCCGTTCCGGATGCAGTAGTCCACGGCCGCGTAGTAACAGACGTTGAAGTGGAGATGGCGGACGAAGCGGGTGGCGCCCCAGTAGCGGCCGTAGAGCGCGTCTCCCTTGGCGACGTTGAACGTGCCGGCGATGGGCTCGCCGTCCTGGTAGGCGACCACGAAGACCAGGCGCTCCCGGAAGCGCTCGCGGACCGCCTCGAAGACGTCGTAGTTGAGGTACTGGCGGCCCCAGTATCGACTCTCGATCGTCGAGAGGTAGAAGTCGAACATGGGTCGGAACAGCTCGTCACCGATCTCGTCGCCGGCCAGGGCGCGCACGACCACGCCGCTCTCGGCGAGCTGGCGCTGCTCGCGGCGGATCTGGTTGCGCCGCTTGCTGCGGAAGCGCGCCAGGTAGTCGTCGAAGCTCGCGTAGCCCTCGTTGTGCCAGTGGTACTGAATTCCCACGCGGGTGAGAAAGCCGCTCTCCGCCAGGGCGTCGGCCTCCTCGGGGAGACAGAAGTTGACGTGCACCGAGGAGAGCCTCTGGGCGAGGCACAGCTCGCGCAGGGCCGCGGCCAGCAGGCGGGTCCAATGGGCCCGGTCCTCGCCCGGCGCCACCAGGAAGCGGGCGCCGGTGACCGGCGTGAAGGGAACCGCGACGAGCAGCTTCGGGTAGTAGCGGATGCCGGCGTTCTCGGCGGCGTCCGCCCAGCCCCAGTCGAAGACGAACTCGCCCTGGCTGTGACCCTTCACGTACAGCGGACAGGCGGCGACCAGCCTCCCGCGGCGGCGCACCACCAGCGGGTGGGGGAGCCAGCCCGTTCGGTCCGTGAGCGTGCCGGCGTCCTCGAGCGACGCGAGCCAGTCCCACTCGAGGAACGGCGATTGGTCGCCGACCAGGGCGTTCCAGTCATCGCGGGGGAGGGCGGCGACGCCTTCCGCGACCTCGACGTCGGCCATCCGCGCAGTCTAGCCCTGATCCGTCATGCGGATCAGGGCGCAACTCCCAATGCCCGGCGAATCGCTGCGTCTTGCTCGGTCCGTGCCGCGATCCGAGCCCGACGCCGGGACCTCATGGGAGTGAGGTTGTCGCGCTCGGGCTGGTTCCGCCGTTCTCGCACGATCCGCGAGGGCTGGCAGGGGCTGCGGCACGCAGGACGCGCACCGACTGACGCATTGGGGCTAGCAGGGGCTCTTCCTCGCCTCCCCGCGCGGGCTGCTTCGCGACGGTGCGGCCCGCGGAGCACCGGGCGATCACGAAACGAGGCGCTAACCTGGGTCCATGGCGAGAGCGCGTGCCGCCTCCGGCGGCGGAAGCCAGCAACCCCCCCAGGATCCGGCCAGCCCGACGAGAGAGCGCGAAGGTGGGGTCGCAACCCGGTCGCGCTCGAAGACGTCCCGGCCCCAGCGTTACAAGGTGCTGCTCTTCAACGACGACTACACGCCGATGGAGTTCGTCGTGCAGATCCTCGAGCAGCTCTTCGGCAAGAGCCCCGCGGCGGCCACGCAGATCATGCTCGCCATCCACCGCGGGGGGGTGGGCGTAGCGGGGGTATACGTGCTCGAGATCGCCGAGACGAAGGTCGCCGCGGTGCACCGTGCGGCCGAAGAGCGCGGCTATCCGCTCCGCTCGGGGGTCGAGAAGGAATGAGGCCGGCTACCCTGACCGGGTCGGGACCCGCGGCGGCGCTCGCGTCGCGAGCCGGGGCGAAGGGGCCGCGGAAGGACGGGCGGCAGGACGAGAAGGTCGAACCGGAAAGGGCAGGATGAGTAGCTTCAGCCGAGAGCTCCAGATGACCGTGCAGGCCGCGATCCGCGAGGCCGTGGCCCGCCGGCACGCCTACGTGACCGTCGAGCACCTGCTCTTCGCCCTCTGCCACGACGAGGACGGGATCGACGTGCTGCGCAACAGCGGCGCCCGCGTGGACGTCCTGAAGCACGAGCTCGAGCGCTTCTTCGACGAGGACCTCGAGCGCGTGCCCGGCGAGGACGCGGTGGAGACGCGGCAGACCATCGCCTTCCATCGGGTGCTGCAGCACGCCCTCGATCACACCGTCAGCGCCGAGAAGGAGGAAGTGGAGGCGGGCGACGTGATCGCCGCGCTCTTCCACGAGCCCGACTCCTACGCGGTCACCCTGCTCCGATCCCAGGGGGTCACCCGCCTGGACGTTCTGCAGTACGTGTCCCACGGCATCTCCAAGGCGGCGAGCGGGGACGAGGACGAGCTCGAAGGCTTCATGGGGCGCCCGGGCGGCGGCGAGGAGGCGGGCGAGATCCCCGCCGACCCCCTGCAGGCCTTCTGCAGCAATCTCACGGAGCGGGCCGCGGCCGGACAGCTCGATCCCCTCATCGGGCGCGGAGCCGAGCTCGAGCGCATCACCCACATCCTGGCGCGACGGCGCAAGAACAACCCGATCTTCGTCGGCGAGTCGGGGGTGGGCAAGACCGCCCTCGCCGAGGGCCTGGCCCTTCGCATCCACGAGGGGCGTGTCCCGGAGGACATGAAGGGCTCCGAGATCTTCTCGCTCGATCTCGGCGCCCTGCTCGCTGGCACGCGCTACCGGGGTGACTTCGAGGCGCGCTTCAAGGCCTTGATGAACGAGCTCCTCAAGCAGGAGCATCCCATCCTGTTCATCGACGAGATCCACACCATCCTGGGGGCGGGCTCCGCCCAGGGCACCACTGTCGACGCGTCGAACCTCCTGAAGCCGATCCTCTCCGAGGGGAAGCTGCGCTGCATGGGCTCGACGACCTACCAGGAGTACCGCCACTTCGAGCGGGACCGGGCGCTCTCCCGCCGATTCCAGAAGGTGGACGTGCCCGAGCCCTCGGAGGAGGAGTGCGTCCGCATCCTCAAGGGGCTGGCGCCCCGCTACGAGGAGCACCACGGGGTGCGCTTCACGGGGGCGGCCCTCAAGGCCTGCGTGGACCTCGCGGTGCGCCACCTGAACGACCGCTTCCTGCCGGACAAGGCGATCGACGTCATGGACGAGACCGGCGCCGCCGTGCGCCTGCGACCTTCCGCGCGCCCGCGCAAGACCGTGGGCGTGCGCGACGTGGAGCGCGTGGTGGCGCGCATGGCGCAGGTGCCGCTCGAGCGGACCGCGGGCGAGGAGAAGAGCCGTCTCGAGGATCTCGAGAACTCGCTGCGGCGGGTGGTCTTCGGCCAGGACGCGGCGGTGGAGCTCGTGGCCCGGGCCGTGAAGCGCTCCCGGGCGGGCCTCGGCGGGGTGGACCGACCCATCGGTTGCTTCCTGTTCACGGGTCCGACGGGCGTGGGCAAGACCGAGCTGTCCAAGCAGCTGGCGAAGGTCCTCGGCGTGCCGTTCCTGCGGTACGACATGAGCGAGTACATGGAGAAGCACGCGGTCTCCCGTCTCATCGGCGCGCCCCCGGGCTACGTGGGCTACGACCAGGGAGGCATGCTGATCGAGCAGATCCGGAAGCAGCCCTACGCGGTGCTGCTACTCGACGAGATCGAGAAGGCGCATCCGGACATCTACGACGTGCTGCTGCAGGTGATGGACCACGCGACCCTCACGGACAACCAGGGTCGCGAAGCCGACTTCCGGCACGTGACGCTCATCATGACGTCCAACGCGGGCGCCCGGGAGATGACCACCCAGTCCATCGGCTTCGCCGGGGGGCGCGTGGGCGACGGGCGCGAGGCCGTCGAGAAGATCTTCAGCCCGGAGTTCCGGAACCGCCTCGACGAGGTCGTCTTCTTCCAGAACCTGCGGCCCGAGGTCATGGAGCGCGTCGTCGACAAGTTCGTCGGCGAGCTGCAGGAGCAGCTGCGGGAGCGCCGCATCACCATCGAGCTGGCCGAATCGGCGCGCCAGCTGCTGGCCGAGAAGGGCTACGACCCGGACTTCGGCGCCCGCCCCCTGGCCCGGGTGATCCAACGGGAGATCAAGGACCCCCTGACCGAGGAGGTGCTCTTCGGCCGACTCGAGAAGGGTGGCCGCGTCCGGGTGGTGGCGGAAGACGACCCCGCCGCCGAGAAGGGCCGGCGCTTCCGCTTCGACTTCCAGGACACGAAGGAGTCCGCCGGCAGCCTCGCCTGACGGCGCCCCGACCGCGGGCAGCGACGGAACGAAGGGCGGCTCAGGCCGGCTCGCCGTCGTGGCGCACCTCCGCCGGCAGCTTGAAGGTGACGTGCTCCTCGACGTTGCCGCGGGTCGCGACCTCGCTGTCCGGACCGCCGACCGCCAGCAGGTGCTCGACCACCTGCTCGACCAGGAACTCCGGCGTCGAGGCGCCGGCCGTGACCCCCACGCACGACACGTCCGCCAGCCAGGCCGGATCGATGTCCTCGACGTTCTGGATCAGGTGGCTCTCGACGCCCCGCTTGGCGGCCACCTCGACCAGACGATTGCTGTTCGAGGAAGCGGGCGCACCGACGACGAGCACGAGCTGCGCCTCGTGGGCGAGCTGCTTGACGGCGTCCTGCCGGTTCTGCGTCGCGTAGCAGATGTCGTCGCGCTTCGGCAGCACGATCCGGGGGAAGCGCGATCGCAGGGCGTCGAGGATGTCGCGGGTGTCGTCCACGGACAGGGTGGTCTGGGTGACGCAGCCGAGGCGGTCGGGATCGCGCACCTGGAGGAGCGCCACGTCGTCCACCGTCTCCACCAGCAGCATGTCCTCGGGCGCCTGTCCCATGGTGCCCTCCACCTCGACGTGGCCGGAGTGGCCGATCATCACGATCTGGTGGCCTTCGGAGACCAGCCGCTTCACCTCGTTGTGGACCTTGGTGACCAGGGGGCAGGTCGCGTCGATGGTCTGCAGCCGGGCCTGCTCGGCGGCGCTGCGAACCCGCTGGGAGACGCCGTGCGCGCTGAAGATGAGGCGGGCCTCCCGGGGCGCATCCTCGGGCTCGTCGACGAAGACGGCGCCCTTCTCCCGCAGGCGGTCCACCACGTGCCGGTTGTGGACGATCTCGTGGCGGACGTAGACGGGCTCGTCGAAGCGCTCCAGCGCCCTCTCGACGATCTCGATGGCGCGGTCCACGCCGGCACAGAAGCCGCGCGGGCTGGCGAGGAGGATCTTCACGCGGCCAGGGTAGCAGGGCAGGCCACCCGCCTTGCGAGGCGCCTCCGCGCGGAGCAGAATCCTTCGGCGATCGAACGAAGCCCGGGCGAGCACCCGCCCAGCCGCCCGAACGCCGCGCCCGAACGTCCAATCCGGAGGAGACCCCCATGGCCGATCTCGAGAGCTTTCGCGCCGAAACCGCGCGCTGGCTGGACGCCAACGCCCCCCAGTCGCTTCGCGGCGTGCCGGTCACCGAGCTCGAGGGCAACTGGGGCGGCCGCAAGGCCACCTATCCGAATCCGGACGCGAAGCGCTGGCTCGACGCGGCGGCCGCGAAGGGCTTCACCGCGCCCACCTGGCCCACGGAGTACGGCGGCGGCGGCCTCTCGAACGAGGAGGCCAAGGTGCTGGCCCAGGAGATGGCACGCCTGCGCATTCCGCCGCCGCTCGTGGGCTTCGGGCTCACCATGATCGGCCCGACGCTGCTGCGCTTCGGCAACGAGGAGCAGAAGAAGGAGCACCTGCCGCGCATCACCCGCGGCGAGATCCGCTGGTGTCAGGGCTACTCGGAGCCGGGCGCTGGCTCCGACCTCGCGTCGCTGCAGACGCGCGCGGTGCGGGAAGGTGACGAGTTCGTGATCTCGGGGCAGAAGGTGTGGACGTCCTACGCCGACCAGGCGGACTGGATCTTCGCGCTCGTGCGGTCCGACCCGAAGGCGAAGAAGCAGGAGGGGATCACGTTCCTCCTGATCGACATGGAGAGCCCGGGCGTGTCCGTGAAGCCGATTCTCCTGATCAGCGGCAAGTCCCCGTTCTGCGAGACGTATTTCGATCAGGTCCGCGTTCCCGTCCGGAACGTGATCGGCGAGATCAACGGCGGCTGGACGGTGGCCAAGGCCCTGCTCGGCCACGAGCGCAGCATGATCGCCGACACCTTCGGCGGGGGAGGGGCCGCCCGCAAGGGACGCAGCCGGTTCGTCGAGCTGGCCGATCGCTACGTCGGCTTCGACCGCGAGGGCCGCATCGACGATCCGGTCCTGCGCGACGACATCGCGCAGAGCGAGATGGATACGCGCGCCTTCGGGCTCACCATCCAGCGGGCCCGGGACGCGGCGCGCGCGGGCCATCAGCCCGGACCCGAGAGCTCGATGTTCAAGATCTACGGCACCGAGACCAACATGCGCCGCCACGAGGTGCTGGTCCGCCTGACGGGGCCCCAGGCCGTCGGCTGGGAGGGGAACGGCTTCGACGAGGACGAGCTCGAGCTGACGCGTGCCTGGCTGCGCACCCGGGGCAACTCCATCGAGGGCGGGACGTCGGAGATCCAGCTCAACATCATCGCCAAGCGCGTGCTCGGGCTGCCCGACTGAGCGCGCCCGGCCCCGCTCGAGGCGGCGGCCGGCGTCCCCCCCGAGCGGCATACCACCGCCGATCCACGGACCGGCGATCCCCAGAGAGGTATCCACGTGGCACTCGCACTGACCGAAGACCAGGAGCTCATCGCCAAGACCGCGCGCGACTTCGCCGAGGAGCAGTCGCAGGTGAGCCGCATGCGCGCCCTGCGCGACAGCGGGGACCCCGCCGGCTTCTCGCGCGAGCTGTGGAAGCAGATGGCGGAGCTCGGCTGGGTGGGCATCCCGTTTCCCGAGTCCGTCGGCGGCGCCGGCATGGGCTTCGCCGAGCTCGTGGTCGTGCTCGAGGCCCTGGGCCGCAATCTGGCCCCCGAGCCCTTCCTCTCGAGCGTGCTGCTCGGGGGACAGGCGGTGCTGCTCGCCGGCGACGAGCGCCAGCAGGAGGAATGGCTCACGCCGCTGGCGAACGGCGAGAAGCTCCTCGCCCTGGGCTACCAGGAGGCGAAGAGCCGCTACCACGTGAACCGCATCGAGACGCGCGCCGAGAAGGACGGCAGCGGCTTCCGGCTTCACGGCGAGAAGGTCCATGTCCTCGACGGGCACGCCGCCGACGCGATCGTGGTCTCGGCCCTGACCGACGGCGGCGTCTCGCTCTTCCTGGTTCCGGCGGACGCCGCCGGTCTGAGCCGCACCCGGCAGATCCGCATGGACTCCCGCGGCGCGGCCACCGTGACCCTCGACGGCGTCTCCGTCGGTCCCGAGGCCCTGCTGGGCGAGGCGGGGCAGGCCGCCGCCGTCGTCGAGCAGGTGGTCGATCGCGCCACGGTCGGCCTGTGCGCCGAGATGCTCGGGGGCATGTCCCAGGCCTTCGATCTCACGCTCGCCTATCTGAAGGAGCGCGAGCAGTTCGGCGTACGCATCGGCTCCTTCCAGGCCCTCAAGCACCGCGCCGCCAAGCTCTTCATCGAGATCGAGCTGTCGCGCTCGACGGTGATGGCGGCGAGCCGGGCGATCGACGAGGAGGACCCGGAGCTGCCGAAGCTGGTGTCCCTCGCCAAGGCTCGCTGCTCCGACACCTACGTGCTCGCAGGCAACGAGGGCGTGCAGATGTTCGGCGGCGTCGGCATGACCGACGAGTACGACATCGGCTTCTACCTGAAGCGGGCCCGGGCCGCGGAGCTGACGTTCGGCGACTCGGCCTGGCACCGCGACCGCTGGGCACGGCTCTCGGGCTACTAGTGCTCCGTCCGCACGGGTCCAGCCGATGCGTCGATCCCGTCCGCCTCGGGAGCCGCGCCCCGATCCGCACGACGGATCGGGGCTAGCCCGCCCGCATGGCCTCCGCCGCGGGCTTCACGCCCGAGCAGCGCATGCTTCGCAGCTGCCGGGGCGAGCCGGTCGACCGGCCGCCCGTCTGGCTGATGCGTCAGGCGGGCCGCTACCTGCCCGAGTATCGGCGGGTGCGAGAAGGCGTCTCGTTCGTCGAGATGTGTCGGGATGTCGAGCGCGCCGTCAGCGTGTCCCTGCAGCCCATCGACCTGGTGGGCGCCGAGGCGGTGATCCTGTTCCAGGACATCTTCACGCCGATCCCGGCTCTGGGCGTGGACGTGGACTTCCGGCCGGGCCCCGTGATCGCCGATCCCATCCGTACCCGGGCCCAGGTGGATGCCCTGCGCACGCCCGACCCCCGGGAGAGCGTTCCCTTCGTATTCGAGATCCTGCGTGTGCTGCGTCGCGAGCTCGCGAGCCGCGGAATCCCGCTGCTGGGCTTCGCGGGGGCGCCGTTCACCCTGGCCGCCTACCTCGTGGAAGGGCAGGGCTCCCGCAGCTTCTCGAGCCTGAAGCGGCTCCTCCACACCGAGCCCGAGACCCTGCGCGCCCTGCTCGCGCTGCTCACGGATCTGACGGTCGACTACCTGAATGCCCAGATCGAGGCGGGCGCCCAGGTCGTCCAGCTCTTCGACACCTGGGCCGGACTGCTGTCGCCCGCCGACTACCGGGAGTGGGTGCTCCCCGGCCACCGGGAGATCGTCGCCCGGGTGGATCGGGCCGCCGCACCCCTCATCCTCTACGTGAACGACGGCGCCCATGTGGTGGACGAGATGGTGGCTGCGGGCAGCGACGTCATCTCCCTCGACTGGCGGGTCGACCTGGCCGCGGTGGCCAAGCGTCACGGCGCGCGGGTGAGCCTCCAGGGCAATCTCGATCCCTGCGCGCTGCACGCGCCGCGGGACGTGATCTTCGAGCGGGTTCGCGAGCTGGCCGAGGCCGGTCGGCCGGCGCGCGGACACATCCTGAACCTGGGCCACGGCTGTCTGCCCGACACCCCCGTCGAAGGCGTGCGCGCCTTCACCGACGCGGCCCGGGCCCTCGTGCCGGCGTGAGCATGACCGCCGCTCCGGGGAGCTCGCGCGAGGTCGAGGTGCTCGTGGTGGGTGCCGGCATCGCGGGTCTGGCCGCGGCGCGGGATCTCGCCACCGCCGGGCTGCACCCCCTGGTAGTGGATGCGGGCCGGCAGCCGGGCGGCGTGATGCAGACGGACGAGGTCGACGGCTACCGGATCGAGGCCGGACCGAACACCTTCCAGGCGAAGCCCGGCTTCTGCGACTTCGCCGATCGCCACGACCTCTGGGCCGGTCTGGTCGCGGCCACCCCCGAGAGTCGGAGGCGCGCGCTCTTCCACGATGGCCGCCTGGTGTCTCTGCCGCACGGGCCGATCTCCGCGCTCTCGACCCCGCTGCTCTCGGCCCGCGGCAAGCTCCGGGTGCTCGCGGAGCCGTTCGTGCGGCGCGGCGACCCCACCAGCGAGTCGGTGCACGAGTTCGTCGCCCGGCGGCTCGGTCCCGAGGTGGCGGCCCGCCTCGTGGGAGCGTTCCTGACGGGCGTGTACGCCGGCGACGAGCGCAGGCTCGGCGTCGAGGCGGTCTTTCCCGCCCTGGCCGAGCTGGAACGCGGCCACGGCTCGCTCCTGCGCGGAGGGCTCGCTCGGCTCCTCCGCCGCCGGCCGCCCGGCCCGCGCGGGCGCCCGGGAACCTGGTCGGCCGCGGAGGGGCTCGGCGCGTTCGCCGCGCGCATCGCGGCCGCGCTGCCCGAGCCGCTCCGCCTGGGCACCCGGGTGCAGCGTCTGGCTCGTGAGAACGCCGGCTGGTGGGCCGAGCTCTCCGGACCGGACGGCGAGGAGCGCATCCACGCCCGTGAGGTGGTGGTGGCGACGCCGGCGTTCGCCGCCGCCGAGATGCTGCGGGCGGTGGATCCCGACGCCGGGGAGCTCCTCGACGGGATCGAGTACGCGCCCATCGTGGCGCTCGGGCTCGGCGTGGATCCGGCCGACGTTCGCGAGCCCATCGAGGGCTTCGGGTTCATCGTGCCGCGGGCCGAAGGCCTGCGGCTCCTGGGCTGCCTGTTCATGAGCCGCCTCTTCGCCGGCCGGGCGCCCAAGGGTCGGGAGCTGCTGCACTGCATGCAGGGGGGAGTGCGCTGGCCCGAGGCGGTGGGGCTGGCCGACGACGAGATCGTCGCGAGCACCCTCGCCGACCTCGACCGCTGCCTCGGGCTCTCGGGCTCGCCTCGGGTGGTGGCGCTGCGGCGCTGGCCGCGGGCGATTCCGCAGCCCGATCCCGAGCACACGCGCCGGGTCGCCGAGATCCGCCGGCGGCTGGAAGGGCTACCCGGGTTGAGCCTGGCGGGCTCCTACCTGGCCGGCGTCTCGGTGGCGGACACCCTGGCGAGCGGCGCCGCCGCCGCCGCCCGCATCCTCGAGCGCCGGCGCAGCGCCGGCGCCTAGGAGGTGCGGAGCTCGCCCCGCACGGGCCCCGCACGGTCCGCCGCCCCGCCGGCTCAGAGCGGGCCGAGGGATTCGCGCAGCCGCGTCAGGGTCTCCCCTCGCAGGCTCCGCTTGGTGGCATGGTGGGCCTGCGGGTCCAGGGACGCGAGCCCGTGAGCGCTTGCCACGGCGTCCTCGAGAAGCGCGTCGGCCGCGACCACCCGGTCCAGGAATCCGGCGTCGACGGCGTCTTCGGGTGCGTACAGCTCGGCCAGGCCCGTGGCCCGCTGCAAGTGGCGGCGGGAGAGCCGGTCCCGGGCCAGCTCGATCGCGAACGGAGGCAGGGTCATGCGGATGGCGACCTCGTTCAGGCCGATCTTGAAGTCGCCGGCGACGCCGATCCGCAGGTCGGCGCCGAGGAGCAGCACCGCGCCCATGGCGACCGCGTGTCCCGTGCAGGCGACCACCACCGGCGCCGGAAAGTCGTAGAGGCGCAAGACCAGCTCGGCGCCGGCCCGCACCAGCTCCCGCACCGCCCCGCCGTCGCCGCCCCGCATGACCGACAGGTCGAAGCCGCCCGAGAAGCGTCCCGGCCGTCCTGCCAGGACGACGCTGCGGGCCTCCTTCTCGGCGCGGTCGAGCGCCGCGTTCAGGCCGGCGATGCTGGCCAGGGAGAAGGCGTTGGCCTTGCCGTCGTCGAAGTGGACGACGGCCACCTGGTCTCGCAGCTCGCTTCGTACGATCTCGCTCATGTTGGGACCTCGAGGTTCGGGGTGGACGGGCGCGTCGGTAGGGCGCGCGGCTCGGCGGGGCTCGTGGGCGCGGCGTGTCGGCGGACGAGCTCGGCCACGGCCGTCGCCCACGTCGGGTGGGCGTTGGGACACGGCACCAGCAGCATGTCCTCACCGCCGAGCTCGCGCCACTGCTCGCGCAGGCGGATGTCGATCTCCTCGAGGGTCTCGAGACAGTCGGCCACGAAGGCGGGACACAGCACGGCCAGACGCCGGACGCCGTCCGCGGACAGTGCCGGTAGCACCTCGTCCGTGTAGGGTCGGATCCAGGGCGTGCGCCCCAGCCGGGACTGGAAGCTCACCGACCAGGGCGTCGCGGCGAGCCCGAGGGAGCGCGCGAGCCCCCGGCTGGTCGCGAAGCACTGGGCGCGATAGCAGGCGCGGTTGACGGGTCCCACCGCGTCGCAGCAGCCCGCGCTCGCGAAGCAGTGCCCGCCGCTGGCGTCCAGGGCGCGGATCTGTCGCTCGGGCAGCCCGTGAAAGCTGAAGAGCACGTGGTCGGGGGCGAAGGCCGCGATCGGCTCCCGGCCCACGTCGCGCCACGCCGAGAGCCAGCCGGGGTCGTCGTAGAACGCCGGAACCGTTCGGATCTCCGGTCGCGCGCGCCCCGCCTGCGGCGGCGCACCGGCGCTCGGCCGTTCCAGCTCTTCCAGCACCTCGAAGACCCGAGCGAGAGCGGAGCCCGTGGCGGCGCTCGCGTACTGGGGAAAGAGGGGCAGCACGACGATCCGCTCCGGCCGCTCGGACAGGAGCTTCGAGAGCGCCGCCTCGATGGACGGGCTCCCGTAGCGCATGGCGAGCTCCACCCGGAAGCCCGCTCCGAGCCGGTCCGCCACCGCGTCCCGCAGCTTCTCGCTCTCCACCAGCAGCGGCGAGCCGGCGGGCGTCCAGATCTGCGCATAAGCGGCGGCAGATCGGCGCGGCCGGGTCCGCAGGATCACGCCGTGCAGCAGCAACGCCCGACCCACGGGATGGATGTCGAGCACGCGCGGATCGGAGAGGAACTCGGCCAGGTAGCGCCGCACGTCGGGCACCGAGGGGGAGTCGGGGGTGCCCAGATTGATCAGCAGCACGCCCGTGCGCTGTCCGGAATCCGCGCCGGTCACGCCCATCCGCTCTTCCAGTCCCCGAGCCAGATGGACAGGATCATGTAGTACACGAGATACGCCAGGGAGATCTCGACGAGGTAGAGGCGCTCGGCCAGCTCGGGACGCAGGATCGCCGCCACCAGCACGAGGGCCCAGATGGTGCCGCCGCCGTTCAGCGTGTGGCGGAACACGGGCCGGGCGAGGCGGCTCGGGTAGACGTATTTGAAGGGGAGGAAGATCGCGAAGCTGAGCCCGATGACCCAGAAGGCGCCGGCGGCGGGCGAGAAGTCCAGCAGCCACAGATACAGGGCGACGACGTTCCAGTACGAAGGCCAGCCCAGGAAGAAGTGGTCGTCGGTCTTCGCGTCGGCCTGGGAGAACCCGTAAGCGCTCGCGAGGATCGGGGGCACCACCCAGCCCCAGCCGGGGAGGCAGCCCGCGCTCGCCATGAAGACCACCGGCACGATCACGAAGTTCAGGAAGTCGACCATGTCGTCGAGACGCCGGCCGTCGATGTCGGGCAGCACCTCCTTCACGCCGACGGCCCGGGCCAGGGTGCCGTCGACGGCATCGATCATCAGGGCCGCGATCATCAGCAGGGCGGCGTTGCCGAAATCGGCCTGCCAGGTGAAGAGCAGCGCCAGGGCGCCCGCGACGGCGCCGCTCGCGGTGAAGAGGTGGACGCCCCAGGCGAGGACCAGGCGCACGGGCGTGACCGGGCGGCTGCCGGTGGCGCTCATGCTGACCTCCTCGTTCGTCCAGGATCCCGTCCGGAAGCCTACGATATCAGAGCCGCTATCCTTGCCGCGGGGCTGCGCGAGCGGGCGTGAGTCGGCGGAGTAGAGACAGGGGGGGGCGTGACATCCGAGGCAGGCGAGCTCCTGGCCGGGCTGACCGGGCGACCGGTGGCCCGGGACGCGAAGAGACCCCACGAGCAGCGCGTGGTGGAGCTGCTCCGTCAGGGGGCCGATTCCTTCCAGACCAGCCGGCTCGAGTCCGTCATCGGCTGGGCACGCAAGTACTCGATGTTCCTCTATCCGTTCGTGACGGCCTGCTGTGGGATGGAGTTCATGTCCACCGCCGGACCGCGCTACGACATCGACCGCTTCGGCTGCGCGCTGCCGCGCTTCTCGCCCCGGCAGTCCGACCTGCTGATGGTGGTCGGGACGATCACCCACCGGCAGGCGCCGATCCTGAAGACCGTGTACGACCAGATGGCCGAGCCCAAGTGGGTGATGGCCTTCGGCGCGTGCACGTGCTCCGGCGGTCCTTACGACAACTACGCCACCTTGCAGGGCATCGACCGGATCATCCCGGTGGACGTGTACGTGCCGGGCTGCCCGCCCCGCCCCGAGGCCGTCCTCGACGGCCTGATGAAGCTCCAGCAGCGGATCCAGCTCGAGCGGGTGCCCGCCGACGGGCGACACCGTGAGATCGACGAGCTCTCGCCTCCCACCGGACGCTGAGACTTCGGCTGCGCGGCCGGTCCTGGGCTCGGCCCCGTCGCGATTGCCGGGCTCGGCCGTGCGGCGGGCCGGCGGCGCCCCATCCGTGCCGTCTCGCCGCGCTCGTCAAGATGACGCGGGGTTCGGCCGATTCGTGCTCTCAGGATCGCGAAGGAGGGGGAGCCGGATGTCGATTCCGGTCAAGCTGCCGGCGCTCGGCGAGAGCGTCGTCGAGGGGACCGTGTCCTGCTGGCTGGTCGCCGAGGGCGACCGGGTGGAGGTGGACCAGCCCCTCTGCGAGGTGACGACCGACAAGGTCGACGCGGAGATCCCCGCGCCGGTCGCCGGTGTCGTCACGCGCATCCTCGCGACCGAGGGCAGCGTGGTGCAGGTGGGTGCCGAGCTGGCGATCCTGGACGAGGCGCCCGCGAGCCGCGAGCCCGACGCCTCCCCGGTCTTCCGGGATCCGGCGCCCGCCCGCGAGGCGCCCGATGCCCGAGCGACCCGGGCCACGCCCGTCGCCCGCCGCCTCGCCGCCCAGAGCGACGTTCCCCTGGGCGAGATCCAGGGCAGCGGGAGCGCGGGACGGGTCACGAAGTCCGACGTGCTGTCCCATGCCGCCCGGCGGGAGCAGGCCGCGGAGGGGCCCGACGACGCGCTCGCGCCGGCCGAGAGCGCCGGCCGGGCTCTGGCCGCGCCCACCGCGTCGCTCCCGCAGCTGCAGCTCGAGCTGGAGGAGGGCGATCGCGTGGTCCCGATGTCGGTCCAGCGCCGGCTGACCGCGGCCCACATGGTCTACTCGAAGCACACGAGCCCCCACGTGGGCACCGTCGCCGAGGTCGATCTGGGCGCGGTCGCCGCGCTCCGCAGGCGTCACGGCGACGCCTTCCAGCAACGACACGGCACCTCGCTCACGGTGCTGCCCTTCGTTGCCCACTGCGTGGCGCGGACGCTGGGCGAGTTTCCGGCGCTCAACGTCTCGGTGGCGGGAGACGCGATCGTCGAGCGGCGCGGCATCCACCTGTCCTTTGCCGTGGAGACCGAGAAGGGCCTGCTGGCGCCGGTGGTGCGCGACGCGGATCGCCTCTCGCTGGCCGGGCTGGCCCTCGCCATCGCCGAGCTCTCCGGTCGCGCGCGCGCCCGCAGGATCGGCCCGGACGAGCTGCGGGGCGGCACGTTCACCGTCTCGAACCCCGGCCGCACCGGCAACCTCTACGGCTTCGCGATCATCAACCAGCCCCAGGTGGGCATCCTCCGCATGGGCGAGCTGGTGAAGCGACCAGTGGTCCGCAGCATCGACGGCGCCGACGCCATCGTGATCCGCCCGATGATGCACCTGGCGCTGTCGTACGATCACCGCGCCGTGGACGGCGCCGGGGCGAACGGCTTCCTGCACCGCATCCGGGAGCTGCTCGAGGCCGGCAGCTTCGATCTGTAGCGAGGGGCGACCCCCGTGGACGGCCTGGACGTCGAGTGGCTCGGCTGCGTGCCGTACGGGCAGGCGCTGTCCCGGCAGGCGCAGGCGGTCGCGGATCGACGGCGCGGGATCCGGGGCGACCGGCTCCTCCTGCTCGAGCACCCGCCCGTGGTCACCCTGGGGAGCGCCGCGCGACGGGAGCATCTGCTGGTGTCCGAGGCCGAGCTGGCCGCCCGCGGCGTCGAGCTCTTCCGTGCGCGTCGGGGGGGCGACGTCACGTTCCACGGCCCGGGGCAGCTCGTCGGCTACCTGGTCGTCGACCTGGCGACGCGGGGGGTGCCGGACGTCCATCGCTTCCTCCGGCGGGTGGAGCAGGCGCTGATCGACGCGCTCGCCGGTCTGGGCCTCCCGGCCCGGCGGGTGGCCGGCCGCACCGGCGTCTTCGCCGCCGCCGGGGCCGGACCGGCCCGCAAGCTCGGCTCCATCGGCGTCGGCCTGCGCCACTGGGTGACCTGGCACGGCTTTGCGCTGAACGTGAGCCTCGACCTCCAGGGCTTCGAGGTGATCGTGCCGTGCGGCCTGCGCGACGTCGAGATGACGTCCGTCGCCCGGGAGCTGGGGGTCTGCGGGACGCCCGCCCTCGACCGGCACGTGCGCGAGCAGGTGGGCCGCACCTTCGCGAGGGCGTTCGCGCCGGGCGCCGCGCCGCTCCCGGCGGCGGACGCGGTCGCCTGAGAGCCCGTTCGGACCTTCTTTGCGGCGTCCTCGGGAACGGCGAGCGGATCCGGGCTACGTTGAGCGCCCATGCCGGGGAAGGTGATCCGCGTCAAGCGCCGCGAGAAGCTCGGCTGGCTCGAGCGACTCTACGTTCCGATGCTGGTGAAGGGCCTCGCCGTGACGGCGCGGCACTTCTTCCGCAATCTGCGTGGCTTCGTCACGGGCCGCAACCGCAGCGACTTCGTCGTCCAGTATCCCGAGGAGCGCGTCGACCATCCGGCGGCGTTTCGCGGCATGCCGGTGCTCGTGGCGCTGGAGGACGGTGCCCCGCGCTGCGTGGCGTGCGGGCTCTGCGAGTTCGCCTGCCCCACGGACTGCATCTCGATCGTCCCCGGAGAGCTCCCGGATGCGGGCATCGAGCGATATCCCGAGACCTTCGACATCGACATGTCGCGCTGCATGTTCTGCGGCCTCTGCGAGGAGGCGTGTCCCGAGGAGGCGATCGTCATGAGCCCCGAGGTGGAGATCGCGGCCTTCGACCGCGACTCGATGCACTTCCACAAGGAGCAGCTGCTGGTGCCGGCGAGCCTCGTCGAGCGACGGCTGCGCTTCCTGCGGCGCGAGTACGACCGGGAGGGCGCGGCGGTCGTACGCCGGGCCGAGGAGGTGGGGCCGTGAGCGACGAGACACCTGCGGCGCCGGCCCCGTCCGGGACCGGGGGCTCTTCGGCGTCCGCCGCCGTCGTGCTGGCCCGCCTGCGCGCCGAGCTGGCGGACGCGATCCTGTCCGAGCACCGGCAGCACGGCGACGAGACCGTGGTGGTCGCCCGCGATCGCCTCCTGGACGTGCTGGGCTTCCTCCGAGAGGACCCGGCCCTGGACTTCGACATGCTGACCGACGTCACCGCCGTCGACCACTCGGCGCGGCGGGACGGCCCCCGCAGCCCGCGCTTCGAGGTGGTCTACCACCTGTACTCCCTGGGCCGGAACCACCGCGTCCGCGTGAAGGTGGGCGTGGATGTGGGTGATTGCGAGGTCGACTCCGCGGTCTCGATCTGGCCTTCGGCCAACTGGATGGAGCGGGAGGTCTTCGACCTCTACGGCGTCCGCTTCCGGAACCACCCGGACCTGCGGCGCATCCTGCTCTACGAGGAGTTCGAGGGACACCCGCTCCGCAAGGACTATCCCAAGACGGGTCGGCAGCCCCTGATCGGCCCCGGGAGCTGAGATGGCACACGCGCACGACCGCGGCGCCGAGCCCCACCTGCTCACCGAGCGCACCCGCGAGACCGGGGCGGACGATCTCGAGCGCGACCTGCACACCCAGCACCAGCGCCTCAACATGGGGCCCTCCCACCCGGCCACCCACGGCACGGTCAAGTTCCTGATCGAGCTCGACGGCGAGACCATCGTCGGGCTGGACGTTCAGGTGGGCTACCTGCACCGCGGCTTCGAGAAGGAGTGTGAGAGCGGCAGCTGGTACCAGGCCATCCCGTACACGGACCGCCTGAACTACAACTCCGCCATCCTCGCGAACGTCGGCTTCTGTCTCGCCGTCGAGAAGCTGCTGGAGATCGAGACCCCGTTGCGCTGCCAGTGGCTGCGGGTGCTCTCGAGCGAGCTCTCCCGGCTGGGCGACCACCTCACGCGCTGCGGCGCCACCTGCCTGGAGCTGCAGGCGATGACGCCGTTCCTCTACGGCATCGAGGCCCGCGAGCTGGTGTGGGACCTGCTCGAGTCGATGTGCGGAGCGCGCGTCACGTCGAACTACATCCGCATCGGCGGGGTGGCCCACGACGTGCCGGCGGGCTTCGGCGCCCAGGCGCGGGAGAACCTGGTCCGCATCCGCCGGCTCCTCAAGGACTTCGACGACGTGGTCACGCGCAACCGCATCTTCGTGGACCGGCTGCGCGGAACGGGGGGCATCTCCAAGGAGGAGTGCATCCGCTACGCGGTCACGGGCCCGCTGCTGCGCGCCGCCGGAGTGCCCCTGGACGTGCGCAAGGCCGAGCCGTACCTCACCTACGAGGAGATCGACTTCGACGTTCCCATCGGCAGCGTCGGGGACAACTACGATCGCTACCTGGTCTGCGTGGAGGAGATGAGCCAGAGCCTGCGCATCGTCGAGCAGTGCCTGCGGCGTCTCGACCTGATGGGGGAGGGGCCGGTCGACGTCCAGGATCCCCGGGTGCGCTGGCCCGCCAAGTCGCGCGTCTTCAACCGCATGGAGGAGCTGATCCGACAGTTCAAGTCCGTGACGGAGGGGCCGCGGGTGCCGGCCGGCGAGGCCTATCTGGCCACCGAGTCGGCCAACGGGGAGCTCGGCTTCTATCTCGTCTCCGACGGTTCCGAGCGGCCCGTGAAGGTGCGCTGCCGTCCGCCGAGCTTCATCAATCTGCAGCCCCTGCCGCGGATGGTGAAGGGCGGCCTGCTGGCGGACCTCATCCCCACCTTCGACATGGTGAACATGATCGGAGGCGAGTGCGACCGATGAGCGGCCCCGATCGCGCGACGATCTGGCATCGCTTCGGCGCGCCCCAGGAGCAGGTGGGAAGCGTCAACGATCCCCGTACGCAGCACGAGCACGGCGTCACGTGGAACGAGAAGTGGATCTACCGCGACCGGCACGGGCGTCGCCTGCGCCTGGTCTTGTGGGAGCGCTACGACCTGGCCGGCGTGTTCCGGGTGGGCGAGGACGGCAGCCTCGAGCCGGAGCCCGTGGGGTGAACGGTCCGCCGGGACCGCCTCCGCTGCGGCCCTTCGGGCTGGTGCTCCACCACGATGGCCGCTGGACCCACGAAGGGCAGCCCCTGCGCAACCGCAAGCTGCGGGAGCGCTTCGATCGGGCCGTCCGCTACCTGCCCGGCGAGGACAAGTACGTCGTCCAGATCGGGCGCTTCCGGGGCGAGATCGAGGTGGAGGAGGCGGCCTTCTTCGTGCGCCTCTTCGACCCGGAGACCGGCGAGATCCTGCTCTCGGATCGGAGCAGCGAGTGCCTCGACGTGTCGTCGCTGCGCGTCTCGCCCCGGGACGGGGCGCTGCTGTGCCGGGTGAAGCAGGACGGGGTGGAGGGAGGGCTGCTCGCGCGCTTCCGCCACGCCGCCCACGCGGAGCTGCTCAACGCCCTGGGCGACGACGGCGCTTCCCTCTACATCGGAGGCGGCGTGGAGCCCCTGCCGGATCTCGGGGCCTGACGGGCCGGCTCAGGCGACGGCGCGGCCCAGCAGGACGCCCAGGATCACGGCCACGATTCCGGCACCCAGGCTGCCGAGCGCGTTGGTGAGGGCCAGCCCCGGCATCCCCTCCTCGACGAGTCGCCAGGTCTCCAGCCCGAAGGTCGAGAAGGTGGTGAAGCCGCCGAGCAGCCCGGCCACGGTGAAGAGCCGGGCGGCCGGGTTCAGCAGCCGGTGCTCGTCGGCGATCGTCGCCAGCAGGCCGATGACGAAGCAGCCGATGGCATTCACCGCGAAGGTTCCCCAGGGAAAGCTCGTCTGGGCGCGCTCGTCGACCCAGAGCGCCACCGCGAAGCGCAGCATCGCGCCGGTGCCCCCGCCCAGGAAGAGAATCAGCCACCTCACGGCGCCCGACCGTAGCGGTTCTGGAAATTGACTCCACGCGTGCCGCGCGGTACCCCCTCGGTCCGCGGCGGCGTGGCCAAGTGGTAAGGCATGGGCCTGCAAAGCCCTGATCCCCGGTTCGAATCCGGGCGCCGCCTCCACCCCGACTCCTCGGCGCAGCCACGCGCCCCGGCGCGTCGCCGAACGAGCCCCGAGCGCAGCGACTCGCCCTGGTGGGTCGCCGAAGGAGCCCTCAGCGCAGCGACTCGCCCTGGCGCGTCGCCGAACGAGCCCCGAGCGCAGCGACTCGCCCTGGCGGGTCGCCGAAGGAGCCCTCAGCGCAGCGACTCGCCCTGGCGCGTCGCCGAACGAGCCCTCAGCCCAGCGACTCGCCCTGGCGAGTCGCCGAAGGAGCCCTCAGCCCAGCGACTCGCCCTGGCGAGTCGCCGAAGGAGCCCTCAGCCCAGCGACTCGCCCTGGCGAGTCGCCGAAGGAGCCCTCAGCCCAGCGACTCGCCCTGGCGAGTCGCCGAAGGAGCCCTCAGCCCAGCGACTCGCCCTGGCGAGTCGCCGAAACAGTCCCGGCCTCGAGCCTCCGGCCCTTCGGGTCGAAGATCGCGAACGAGGCGAGCCCCTTGCGCTGCAGGAAGAGCTGCACCGAGACGGCGAGCACCCCCAGCCCGTACTTGACCGACCGCAAGAAATTGATCGACGAGGCATCGTCGAAGTAGGCGGCCGGGCAGCTCACCTCGCCGATCTTGAATCCGGCGTGCAGGATCTGCGCGAGCATCTGGTTGTCGAAGACGAAGTCGTCCGAGTTCTCGTGCAGCGCCAGGCGCTCGATCACCTCGCGGGAGAACGCCCGGTAGCCGGTGTGGTACTCCGAGAGCTTCGCGCCGGCGAGCAGGTTCTGGGTGGCCGTCAGGAAGCGGTTGAAGACGTACTTGTAGAGCGGCATGCCGCCGGCTCGAGCGCTGCCGCCGAGGATTCGCGAGCCCAGCACCGCGTCGAAGGGGCCGTCGGTGATCATGCCGATCATCGGCGCCAGCAGCTTCGGGGTGTACTGGTAGTCGGGGTGGAGCATCACCACGACGTCGGCGCCGAGGCGGAGCGCCTCCGTGTAGCAGGTCTTCTGGTTGGCGCCGTAGCCCCGGTTGCTCTCGTGCACGAGCGTCCGCAGGCCGAGGCGGCGCGCGACGGCCACCGTCTCGTCCGAGCTCGCGTCGTCCGTCACCACCACCTCGTCCACGAGATCGAGCGGGACCTCGGCGTAGGTCTGCTCGAGCGTCCTGGCCGCGTTGAAGGCGGGCATGACGACGACGATCTTCTTCCCGTGGAACATTGCGGGCAAGCTCCCCTTTCGGACGGCCGCAGTATAGACTGGGTGACCCTCAGGTCTGCCCGGGTGGCGAAAAGGTAGACGCGGGCGACTTAAAATCGCCTGGCCCACGGCCGTGTAGGTTCGAGTCCTACCCCGGGCACCGCTTCTCCTCCGCGGCGGCCGAAGTCCCGGACTTCGGCTCGCTCCCGCGGACGCGCGGCCTTCCGCCGCCCGGATCCAGCCGAGGGAGCCCGTTGGGCTCCCTTTGCGGCGGAACCGCGACCCCGCGACCTCGTCTTGGGTCGCGCTCCTAGCGGAGGGCCTCCGCGACGCGGTTGCGCACTTCGTCGATCTCGAGGAGCTCTTCGAGGGTGTCCTCGTCGAGCAGGGTCATTCGCTGGTAGCTCAGATCGGGCCGGTCGAGCTCGATCCGGTAGATCGCCCGGGGCTGCTCGAAGATCTGGCGGATGCGCAGGTTCTCGCCCTCGAGGATCTCGCTGCACAGCGAGTCGACGATCTTCTGGCAACGGCCGTATCCGTAGCCGCTGGGGTCGAGCGGACGGCCTTCCGAGCCGCGCGGTGTGCGCGGGCGGCGAGAGATCTTGAAGGATCCGGGCGGTCGCATGGGAGAGGCAGCATACCGGCTGGGCTGGCGCACGTTC
Organism: uncultured delta proteobacterium; assembly: GCA_963822965.1. Classification (GTDB taxonomy): domain Bacteria; phylum Myxococcota_A; class UBA9160; order UBA9160; family UBA4427; genus JAJDAN01. The sequence continues at coordinate 322,490 of CAWGJT010000006.1, read as the reverse complement.
AAGCGCTTTGCGTGCGCGTTGCCCGTGGCGGGCGCCTCACGATGTCCCGCGTGGCGGCGTCGCTCGCGTGCGCGCGCCTCGCGTCTTCAGCCGGGGTCGACGGGAACGTATCCCGGCGGCGACTCGCGATCGCGCTTCCGTCGCCGGATCGATCGCGCGATGAAGCGCTCGAGTGCAACGAGCTCGTCTCGCGGACCTCCGAGGAACTCGATTCCGATCCCGCTCTCGCGCGTCTTCCCCGCGGGCGCACGATGGCCCAGGCTCGTACGCGTCCATGCCACGCGACCGACCGTCTGCACCTGGCGACCGCCGGGCATCTCCAGCTCCACGAGAAGTCTCCGTCCGGGCGGGATCGTCTCGCGCATGGCGACGAAGGCGCCGCCCCGGGAGACGTTCGCGCACGTCTCGTCGCAGGTTCGGAAGAAGGGCTTTCCGGTGAAGGGATCCGTCTCCGGATCGATGGTCGAGATGCGCGCGCGTAGCCTGACGGAAATGCGCGGATCCTGCCCGGTCGGATCTTCCATGGTGCCCCCTCCTGGCTCCCGCATCGGCCGCCGCAGGTGCAGCTTGAGTGCAGGCAGCCGGCTCGTTCCGCGCGTCGGGCCGGCAGGTCGGTCGGCATCGCGGACGCAGCCGTCTGCTCAAGGGGATGCTTTCGGAAGACGAAGAATCCGACAGGAATCGGAGGGAAGGATGTCTGCGCTGTCGGCGGGCGGCTTCGGCTGCGACCTGACGCTGAGCGACGAGCAGCGCCAGCAGCTCGGCCTCGAGAAGGACGAGTCCGTACGCGTCCTGCACGCGGGGACGAGCTCCATCGTCTTCGAGCGCAGCCGTTCCGACGCGCCGATCGCCATTCCCTGGGACCGCGACCTCGTCCTCACCGCCGAGGTGCGCGCCTTCCCGCTCGCCGACATCCTCAACGTCATCCACGGCTCGGGGAAGTCGGGCTTTCTCTACTTCCGGCGCGACGACCACGAGAAGTCCGTCTACCTGCACCGCGGTGAGGTGGTGTTCGCCACCTCGAACCAGGTCGTCGACCGCCTCGGCGAGAGCCTGCTTCGCGGCGGGCTGCTCACCCTCGAGCAGCTGCGGCAGGCGGAGAAGTCCTACGAGCCTTCGCAGCGCTTCGGCCGGGTGCTGGTCCAGCGCGGCATCCTGACGCCGCGGGCGTTGTGGAACGGCGTCAAGGCCCAGGTCGAGGACATCGTGCGTTCGCTCTTCTCGTACACCGGCGGAATCGTGTACTTCTGGGAGGGCGAGGTGCAGCCGGACAACGTGGTGCGGCTCTCGCTTCCTACCCGACGCCTGGTAGCCGAGGGGCTGCAGCGCCGGGACGAGCTCTTCCGCATGCTCGCCATGGTGGAAGATCCGCGCGTACGCCTGCGGAGCCTGCACGCCGAGACCAACGCCCTGGCCGCCAACGAGCGGGCCTTCCTCGAGGCGCTCACGGGGGAGTGCGACTTCCACTCGGTCTGCCGGCGGGTCGGGCTCGACCCCCTGTCCGGCGCTCGCACCCTGCAGCTGCTGAGCCTGATCGGGGCGGTGCGGATCGACCGGGAGGAGACCGGCCGCGCGCGGCTCGAGACGGCCGACCTCCGGCAGCCCGAGGACGACGCCGTCCGCGCCTGCGTGACGGATCACGCGAAGCTGCTGGCGGAGCTGGCGGCACCCATCGTGGCCCTCGATGGCGGCGCGCTCGTCGCCCAGCGCCTGAACGGCCTGCTGGAGGACAGCGCCCAGCGCCATCCGGAGCTGCTGACCTCCCTGCGCGTCGGTCCGTCGGGCATGCTCGACCCCGAAGAGATCACGCGACGCGCGCTCCGGCTGGCGGGCGACCGGGTCGGGGCGGTGGCCGCCGCGCTCGGCGAGCTCGTCTCCTATCTCGAGTTCGAGCTGCGCAACCACCCCCGCATCCCGGAGCCCGAGATCTTCCTCGAGGCCGTCCAGGACCTGCGCGCCCGTCTCGAGGGCTGACGCCTCCCGTGGGTTAGGCTCGCCCTCGTCCCGACCCGGGCGGGCGGGCGCGGGCTCCCCGAGCGAGCCCGCACGGGAGCGGAGCTTGGCGGCACGGCAGGGCGGCAGGAAGGCCGGCGGCAGGCGAGGCGGCTCGGCAGACCGCCACGAGCATCTGGATGGCGTCCACGTGGTGCTGGAAGCGCTGCGGGCCCGCCGGCGGAAGCTCGTCCGGCTGCGGGTCGCGAGCGGCAGAGGAGCGCGCGGCCCGGACCTGCCGGCGGTGCTCGAGGCGGCGCGCGCCGCGGGCGTCCCGGTGGAGGAGGTGCCGCCCGGCGAGATCCGCGCCCGGGACGATCGGGGCAACCCCCAGCGCATGGCGCTCGAGGCGGGGCCGCTGCCCGAGGTGGGCCTCGACGCGCTGCTGGCAGCCGCCCCGGGTCCCGACCGCCGCCTGCTGCTGCTCGACGGGGTGGAGGATCCCCAGAACCTGGGGGCGATCGCGCGGGTGGCCGAGGCCGCCGGCGCGATCGGCATCGTGACCGCCGAGCGCCGCTCGGCGCCGCTCAGCCCCGCCGCCACCCGGGCGAGCGCCGGAGCGCTCGAATGGCTCCCGGTGGTCCGGGTGGGCAACCTGTCGCGAGCCATGGACGAGCTGAAGCGCCGGGGGTTCTGGCTGCTCGGAGCCGATCCCGGCGCGCCGGAGTCGATCTTCGAGATGGCGCCCCGGCTGCTGGCGGGGGACCTGGCGGTGGCCCTGGGCGCCGAGGGTCGGGGCCTGCGGCCAGGGGTCCTCGCGCAGATGGACCACCGGGTCCGGATCCCGATGGCGGGCCGGGTCGGCTCGCTCAACGTGGCGACGGCCGGCGCCGTCCTGCTCTTCGAGCTGTTGCGACGGGCCGGCGCGGTCGAGCCCCCGTCCGGCTGAATGGCGGGGGCGTCCCGCTCCGTTATATTGCCCCGCCGTCCCCCGGACTCCCCTCGCTGGCGTAGCTCAACTGGTAGAGCATCGGATTTGTAATCCGAGGGTTATGGGTTCGAGTCCCCTCGCCAGCTCCGCTCCACGCCTCGGCCCGGATCGAGTCGCCCGTTCGCGTCTCGGAGGAATGGTCTGGGGTGAAAAAGACTCGCATTGAGCCATCCGCGGCCATCCAGTCGGCCGGGGCCCGGGCCGGATTGCCCGGTGGTCCGAAAGAACCCGCGGGAGGGGGTTGCCCATGGGGACACGGGGACGGTAACATCGCGCTCCCCGTGAGGGCGACGGGAGATCTTGCGGGCTGGTCGGGGCGAGTTTCGCGGGCGGGAAAACAAGCCAATTTCAAAGGCTTCCGAGTTCGGGCGAACCCTTTGCGGTGCGGCCGATGGCAGTCCCTTTTTGGGCTGTCTCGGCGCGTTCGATGGAGGACGTTTTGCGCGCGCGCGCGTGCAGGCGTGGGGGGACGAACGAGGATCGACACCGTGCAGAGTAGGTTGCGCAGCCGGACGGGGCGGCCGCCGAACCCGAGCGTCACGGCCGGTGCCTCGAAACGTCGTGGAAGCCGGAGCGAGGGCGGGTCGAGCGGAGAGGTACCGAAGCGGTCAAACGGGGCAGACTGTAAATCTGCTGGCTATTGCCTTCGGAGGTTCGAATCCTCCCCTCTCCACCAGCGCGCCCGGCTCGTCGCTGGAGCAGAAGCGCGAGACACGGATCAAGCCGCAGTCGGAGCGGCGGAGCGAACGAACGGTAGGGAACGGCACGAAGGGAACGCGGGAATAGCTCAGCTGGCTAGAGCACGAGCCTTCCAAGCTCGGGGTCGCGGGTTCGAATCCCGTTTCCCGCTCCAAGCACCTACGCCGTCGGGCTCCCTGGGAGTCGCAGCGGAGTCCCTGAGACGCGGGCAGGCAGGCGAGAGGATTCGGCTCACGTAGCTCAGGTGGTAGAGCACGTCCTTGGTAAGGACGAGGTCAGCGGTTCAAGCCCGCTCGTGAGCTCCAGCCAGCCGGGATGGGGCGCTCGCAGGAGAGCGAAGCCGATCCCGGATCGAAAGCAAACCTCCAAGTCCCGGGCCTCGCTGGCCCGGGAGACGGACGCAAGAGGACACAGGCAGCATGGCCAAGGAGAAGTTCGAGCGGACGAAGCCCCACGTGAACGTGGGGACGATCGGTCACGTGGACCACGGGAAGACGACGTTGACGGCTGCGATCACGCAGCGTCAGGCGGCGAAGGGCCTGGCGGACTTCACTCCCTTCGACCAGATCGACAAGGCGCCGGAGGAGCGGGAGCGCGGGATCACGATTGCGACGGCGCACGTGGAGTACCAGACGGCTTCGCGTCACTACGCGCACGTGGACTGTCCGGGTCACGCGGACTACGTGAAGAACATGATCACGGGTGCGGCGCAGATGGACGGTGCGATTCTGGTGGTGTCGGCGGCGGACGGCCCGATGCCGCAGACGCGGGAGCACGTGCTGCTGGCTCGTCAGGTGAACGTTCCGTACATCGTGGTGTTCCTGAACAAGGTGGACCAGGTGGACGACGAGGAGCTTCTGGAGCTGGTGGAGATGGAGGTTCGGGAGCTTCTTTCTTCGTACGAGTTTCCGGGGGACGACATTCCGATCATCAAGGGATCGGCGTTGAAGGCGCTGGAGAATCCGTCGGACGACGATGCGGCGAAGTGCATCGACGAGCTGATGGACGCGCTGGACTCGTCCATTCCGGAGCCGGAGCGGGCTCTGGACAAGCCGTTCCTGATGCCGATCGAGGACGTGTTCTCGATCACGGGTCGGGGGACGGTGGTGACGGGTCGTGTCGAGGAGGGTGTGGTCCACACGGGCGACGAGGTGGAGATCGTCGGGATCCGGGACACGTCGAAGACGGTGGTGACGGGCGTGGAGATGTTCCGGAAGATCCTGGACGAGGGTCAGGCCGGGGACAACGTGGGGTGTCTGCTTCGCGGGACGGGCAAGGACGAGGTGGAGCGGGGCCAGGTGCTGGCGAAGCCGGGGTCGATCACGCCGCACACGAAGTTCAAGGCGCAGGCGTACATCCTGACGAAGGACGAGGGCGGTCGTCACACGCCGTTCTTCAACGGATACCGGCCGCAGTTCTACTTCCGGACGACGGACGTGACGGGCGTGGCGAAGCTTCCGGAGGGGACGGAGATGGTGATGCCGGGCGACAACGTGGAGATGACGGTGGAGCTCATCACGCCGATCGCCATGGACAAGGAGCTGCGCTTCGCCATCCGCGAGGGTGGACGCACGGTCGGCGCCGGTGTGGTCTCCGAGGTCATCGAGTAGGAGGTGTGGAGGGACGCCGCGCAGGCGCTCCCCATGGGGCCCTAGGCGCGTAGCACAATTGGTAGTGCACCGGACTCCAAATCCGGGGGTTGGGGGTTCGAGTCCCTCCGCGCCTGCCACCGACGGACGTGCCGGGGCCCGGACGAGAGACGCGCGAGAACAGACGGAACAGCGAGAGCAGAACAGAGCAGAGAAGAGAGAGGAACCAGGAGCCGTCCGTGAACCCGCTGCAATGGATTCGAGATGCGCGCGAGTACCTCGTCGAGGTCCAGGCGGAATGGAAGAAGATCACGTGGCCGCCGCAGAACGAGACGGTTGCCGGCACCGTCAGCGTGGTCGTGGTCGTCGTCGTCGTGACGACGGTGCTCGGCCTGATCGACTACGCATTGAGCATGGTGATGCGGACCTTTCTGCAGTGAGGTCGGGATTCTGCACCGGGGTCGAGATCGCCACGACCCCGAACGAAACGCGAAGACGGGTGATCCGATGAGCGCACCGAATACACCGGGAACTTCCTCCGCCGAGGCGAAGGTGAACCCGGGCGACAAGAAGTGGTACATCGTGCACACCTACTCGGGGCAGGAAGCGCGCGCCAAGCAGAGCCTGCTCGAGCGGGCGACCGCGCTCGGCTTCGAGGCGGCCATCGACGAGGTGCTGATCCCGGAAGAGAACGTCGTGGAGATGGTCGGCGGCAAGAAGCGCACCTCGAAGAGGAAGTTCTTCCCGGGCTACATCCTGGTGCACATGGAGCTGAACGACGAGACGTGGCACGTCGTGAAGGGGACCCCGAAGATCACCGGCTTCGTCGGCAACGCGACCCAGCCGCCCTCGATTCCGGAGGAAGAAGTCGCGCGGATGACCCAGCGGATCAAGGAGGGGGCGGCCAAGCCGAAGCCGCTGATCAGCTTCGAAGAGGGCGAGAACGTGCGCGTGACCACGGGCCCCTTCGCAAACTTCTCGGGCTTCGTCGACGAGGTGATGCCGGAGAAGGAGAAGCTGCGCGTGATGGTGCAGGTCTTCGGTCGCGCGACGCCGGTGGTCCTGGACTACACGAACGTCGAGAAGGCCTGAGACGGAAGCACGGCGGGGTGGGGCGCTGCGGTCGGCGCTCGCCGACCCGCCCGGACGCCGAGAGCGAGCTCGCCGCGAGGCGGTGAGCGGGAGAGAGCAGCTGGCAAAGAAGGTCATCGCGGTGGTCAAGTTGCAGTGCGTCGCGGGGCAGGCGAATCCGTCGCCCCCGGTCGGCCCCGCGCTCGGCCAGCACGGCGTGAACATCATGGAGTTCTGCAAGGCGTTCAACGCCCGGACGCAGGACCGACAGGGGCTCGTGATCCCCGCGGTGATCACGATCTACGCGGATCGCAGCTTCACCTTCGAGCTGAAGTCGCCGCCGGCGGCGGTCCTGCTGAAGAAGGCGGCGAAGATCGAGAAGGGCTCGGGCGAGCCGAACCGGCAGAAGGTCGGCAAGGTGACGTCCGCCCAGCTCGCGGAGATCGCCGAGATGAAGAAGGACGACCTGAACGCCTTCGACGTCGAGGCGGCCAAGAAGATCATCGCCGGCACCGCGCGCTCGATGGGCCTCGAAGTCGAGGGCTGAGCGGCGGGATCGAGGCGCGAGTCAAGAGAGCCACGAAGTGGCAACGAGCGGAGATGGACCCATGGGTCGAAGCAATCGTTACAAGAAGGCATCCGAGGCGATCGATCGGTCGAAGCTCTACACGACCGACGAGGCCGTCGCCCTGCTCAAGTCCCTGCCGACGGGCAAGTTCGACGAGAGCGTCGACGTCGCCATCAACCTCGGTGTCGATCCGAAGCACGCCGACCAGATGGTGCGCGGCGCGATCGTGCTACCCCACGGCACGGGCAAGTCCGCCCGCATCCTGGTCTTCGCCAAGGGCGACAAGGAGCGGGAGGCGCGGGAGGCCGGCGCCGACTTCGTGGGTGCGGAGGATCTGGCGAAGAAGATCCAGAACGAGGGCTGGCTCGATTTCGACCGGGTGATCGCGACGCCGGACATGATGGGCGTGGTGGGTCGTCTGGGAAAGGTGCTCGGCCCGCGCGGCCTGATGCCCAACCCGAAGCTCGGGACCGTCACCCAGGACGTCGGCCGCGCCGTCGCCGAGCAGAAGGCCGGCAAGGTGGAGTACCGCGTCGACAAGAACGGAATCATCCACTGCGCGGTCGGCAAGATCTCCTTCGAGCCGGAGAAGCTGGTCGCCAACATCGTCGGCGCTGATGGAGATCATCAACCGCCAGAAGCCGTCTGCGGCGAAGGGCACCTACTTCAAGCGCATGGCGCTCTCGACCACCATGGGGCCCGGGCTGCGGATCGATCCCGCTTCGGCCGTGGCGCTCTCGGCGGCGGCGTGAGCGCGGGATCGGGGAGACCGGAGAAACTCGCATGCTGACCAGAACCCAGAAGGAAGAGCAGGTCGCCGAGCTGCGCGAGAAGTTCGGCCGGGCCACCAGCGTCTTCGTCGCCGACTATCGCGGCCTGACCGTCGAGCAGGCGAACTCCCTGCGCGCCAAGCTGCGCAAGGACGTCGCCGGCGGTCCAGTCGAGTACCAGGTGACGAAGAACTCCGTGCTGCGGCGCGCCACCTCGGAGTCGCCGCTCGACGTGCTCGCGGACTGCTTCAACGGTCCGACCGCCATCGCCATCTCCTACGGAGACCCGGCCGCTCTCGCGAAGGTGCTCGTCGACTACGCGAAGGCGTTCGACGTCTTCGAGCTGAAGGGCGCGTACCTCGACGGACGTGCCCTGGACCACGGGGAGATCGCCACCCTGGCGACGCTCCCGAGCCTTGACGAGCTGCGCGGGAAGCTCGTGGGTTTGCTGGTGGCCCCCGCAACCAAGCTCGTGCGGCTGATGAAGGAGCCCGGCGGCCAGCTGGCGCGTCTCATCGAGGCGCGACGCAACGCCATGGGAGAGGCCGGCTGATCCCGGGCAGGGTGCCCCGATCCGGCCGGAAGCGAATTCCAGACCGGTGTGGCGGGAGGGAGCCGTGGGTCGGCTCCCGACGAAACGACCGCCCACCCCTCATGTCTCAACAAGAAAGGCGCAATGACAATGTCCGACCTGAACGCCATCGCAGACCAGCTCTCGAGCCTCACCGTCATGGAAGCGGCCGAGCTCGCAACGCTTCTCGAGGAGAAGTGGGGCGTCTCTGCGGCCGCACCGGTGGCCGTCGCCGCGGCTGCCGGTCCTGCCGACGCGGCCGTCGCCGAGGAGAAGACCGAATTCGACGTGATCCTCGTGGGCTTCGGGGACAAGAAGATCCAGGTCATCAAGGAGGTCCGCGGGATCACCGGTCTGGGTCTCAAGGAAGCCAAGGACCTCGTGGAGGGCGTGCCGAAGCCCCTCAAGGAAGGCGTGCCGAAGGCGGAGGCCGACGAGATCAAGGGCAAGATCGAGGCTGCCGGCGGTCAGGTGGACGTGAAGTAGTACCCGTCCTTCCTTCCGGGCGGGCTCCCCGCGGCGACGCCGCGGGGGCCGGCCCGGTCGAATGGGTGGCTCGCCCGCGTCCCGGTTCCCGCGAGGCGAGCTTCACCGGAAGGACGACGAGAAAGTGAGCCCGTAGAGGCATCGCGACGACGTCGAGCGTCCCGGAGGGGACGGTGGCGTCGCTCGCGGCTGTCGGGAGGTCAACGACCCACCGTGCAAGAGATCACCTTTTCCGAGTTCGCGCCCCGTGTTCGCAAGAGCTTCGCGAGGATTCCTCGCGTCATCGACATCCCGAATCTCCTCGAGATCCAGCGCTTCTCGTTCGAGCGCTTCCTCCAGACCGACGTCGACATGGAGAAGCGGGAGAACGTCGGCCTCCAGGCGGTGTTCAGCTCGGTCTTCCCGATCAAGGACTTCAACGACACCGCCTCGCTGGAGTTCGTGGGCTACACGCTCGAGCAGCCCAAGTACGACGTGCAGGAGTGCCTCCAGCGGGGCATGACCTACGCGGCCCCGTTCAAGGTGACGATCCGCCTGGTGGCGTGGGACGCCGCCGAGCGGCTCCCAGGCGATTCGGGACGTGAAGGAGCAGGAGGTCTACTTCGGGGAAATCCCGATCATGACCGACAACGGCACCTTCATCATCAACGGCACCGAGCGGGTGATCGTCTCCCAGCTGCACCGTTCGCCGGGCATCTTCTACGACACGAGCCTCTCGACGACCGTCTCGGCGGCCGGCAAGAAGATCTACTCGTGCCGCATCATTCCCTATCGCGGCTCGTGGCTCGACATGGAGTTCGACCACAAGGACCTTCTCTTCGCGCGCATCGATCGGCGCCGGAAGCTCCACGTCACCATCCTGCTGAAGGCCCTGGGCTTCAGCGCCGAGGAGCTGCTCTCGCACTTCTACAGGGCGGAGCGCATCCGCCGGGACGGACGCAAGTTCTTCAAGAGCGTCGTGCCCGAGCTCCTCGTCGGCCAGCGTTGCACGCGCGAGGTGCGCGCGGAGGACGGCACGATCCTGGTCCGCAAGGACAAGAAGTTCACGGGCGCCGCCGTGCGGCGTCTGGGGAAGGCCGGCATTCGCGAGATCCAGGTCGGCGTCGAGGATCTGATCCGCGAGGACGCCGTCAAGCGGGTCACGCCCTTCGACATCGTGGACGAGAACACCGGCGAGGTGCTCCTCGAGTGCAACGAGGAGCTGGGCCAGGCCCAGCTCGACGAGCTGCACGCGCGAGGCATCGACGAGTTCGACCTCCTCTACCTGGATCCGATCACCACCGGTAGCGCCCTGCGCGACACGCTGCTGGCGGACAAGACCCTCACCCAGGACGAGGCGGTCATCGAGATCTACCGGCGCCTGCGCCCGGGCGATCCGCCCACGCTGGAGACGGCGACCAACCTCTTCAACAACCTCTTCTTCAACGGCGAGCGCTACGACCTCTCCCGGGTCGGCCGACTGAAGCTCAACCACAAGCTGGGCTTCAGCGGGGAAGAGCGGGTGGAGTTCTATCCCCGCGGCAAGGGCCAGCCCGCCGAGGAGGTGCCCCTGGGCGAGCTTCCGACCCTGCGCCGGGAGGACATCCTGGCTGCGGTCAAGTATCTCGTCGACCTCAAGAACGGCGTCGACCCCAGCAAGCGGGTCGACGACATCGACCACCTGGGCAACCGCCGCGTGCGCGTGGTGGGCGAGCTGCTCGAGAACCAGTACCGCATCGGTCTGGTGCGCATGGAGCGTGCGATCAAGGAGCGGATGTCGCTCCAGGAGATCGAGACGCTGATGCCCCACGACCTGATCAATTCCAAGCCGGTCTCGGCCGTCATCAAGGAGTTCTTCGGATCCAGCCAGCTCTCGCAGTTCATGGACCAGACGAACCCGCTCTCGTCCGTGACCCACAAGCGCCGCCTCTCGGCCCTCGGGCCGGGCGGTCTGACGCGGGAGCGCGCGGGCTTCGAGGTGCGCGACGTGCACCCCACCCACTACGGGCGCATCTGCCCCATCGAGACGCCGGAAGGCCCGAATATCGGCCTCATCGCGTCGCTCTCGACCTTCGCGCGGGTGAACGACTTCGGCTTCATCGAGACCCCGTATCGCTCCGTCGAGGACGGCGTGATCACGGACAACGTGAAGTTCCTGTCCGCCCTCGACGAAGAGGAGATGTCGATCGCCCAGGCGAACGCGCCCATCGGTCCGGACGGGCGCTTCGAGCGCGACCAGATCTCGGCCCGCAAGCACGGCGAGTTCCAGCTCGTGAGCCCCGAAGAGGTCACGATGATGGACGTGTCGCCGAACCAGCTGGTCTCGGTGGCGGCGTCGCTCATTCCGTTCCTGGAGAACGACGACGCCAACCGCGCGCTCATGGGTTCCAACATGATGCGCCAGGCGGTTCCCCTGCTGCGCACCCAGGCCCCGCTCGTGGGGACCGGCATGGAAGCGGTGGTGGCCCGGGACTCGGGGGTCACCGTCGTCGCGAAGCGCGACGGCGTCGTCGAGTCGGTGGACGCCGCGCGCATCGTGCTCAATCCGGACGAGGACGACGCGTCGGGCTCGAACGTCGACATCATCCGCCTGATCAAGTGCCAGCGCTCGAACCAGAACACCTGCATCAACCAGCGGCCCATCGTCCGCGCGGGCGACCGCGTGGTGAAGGGGCAGGTGATCGCGGACGGTCCCGCGACGGACCGCGGCGAGATGGCGCTGGGGGTGAACGTCCGCGTCGCCTTCATGCCCTGGTCCGGGTACAACTTCGAGGACTCGATCCTCATCTCCGAGCGCATGGTCCGCGAGGACTACTTCACCTCGATCCACATCGAGGAATTCGAGTGCGTCGCGCGCGATACGAAGCTCGGCAAGGAGGACATCACCCGCGACATCCCGAACGTGGGCGAGGAGGCCCTGGCCGACCTCGACGAGGCGGGCATCGTGCGCATCGGCGCCGAGGTGAAGCAGGACGACATCCTCGTGGGCAAGATCACGCCGAAGGGCGAGACCCAGCTCTCGCCGGAGGAGCGCCTGTTGCGGGCGATCTTCGGCGAGAAGGCCGGCGACGTGCGCGACACCTCGCTGCGGGTTCCGCCGGGAGTGACGGGAACCGTCATCGGGGCGCAGGTCTTCTCGCGCCGCGGCGTGGAGAAGGACGAGCGGGCCCGCATGCTGGAAGAGCAGGAGGTGGAGCGCCTGCGGAAGGATCAGGAGGACGAGATCCGCATCATCCGCAACGGCGCGCTCGGCAAGGTGCGCGGGCTGCTCGTGGGCAAGGAGGTGGCCAACCGGGTCGCCGACGAGCGCAAGGGCGTCGAGTGGCTCGCCCCCGGCGATACGATCACCGTGGAGAAGCTGCAGCAGATCCCGGACCGCAAGTGGCGCGAGATCCAGGTGCGCGACGCCGCCACCCAGGAGCAGGTCGACCGGGTCTTCGAGAACGTCGAGGGCGAGGCGGTCGTCATCAAGGCCGTCTTCGACGAGAAGATCGCGCGCCTGAAGAAGGGCGACGAGCTGCCGCCGGGCGTGTTCAAGATGGTCAAGGTGTACGTGGCCATCAAGCGCAAGCTCTCCGTCGGCGACAAGATGGCGGGCCGGCACGGGAACAAGGGCGTCATCTCGCGGATCGTTCCGGAAGAGGACATGCCCTACATGGCGGACGGCACGCCCGTGGACGTCGTGCTCAACCCGCTCGGCGTGCCCTCGCGCATGAACATCGGACAGGTGCTGGAAACCCACCTCGGGTGGGCCGCCGAGGGCCTCGGCCAGCGGATCGGCAACCTGCTCGAGCGGTCCCAGGACCCGGAGGTGATCCGGGAGGAGCTCAAGCGCGCGCACAACGAAGCGGGGATCTCGAAGCGCCTCGACGAGGCCTCGCCCGAGGCGATCCTGTCCATCGCCAGGAACCTCGGGAAGGGAATCCACGTCGCCACGGCCGTCTTCGACGGCGCCAGCGAGGCGGAGGTGAAGGAGGAGCTCGTGCGAGCGGGACTCCCCACGTCGGGACAGACCGTGCTCTTCGACGGTCGCAGCGGCGAGCCCTTCGATCTCGACGTCACGGTGGGCATCATCTACATGCTGAAGCTCCACCACCTCGCCGACGACAAGATCCACGCGCGGAGCATCGGGCCCTACAGCCTCGTCACCCAGCAGCCGCTGGGCGGCAAGGCGCAGTTCGGCGGCCAGCGCCTCGGCGAGATGGAGGTGTGGGCCATGGAGGCGTACGGCGCGGCCTACGGTCTGCAGGAGTTCCTGACCGTGAAGTCCGACGACGTGCTCGGTCGAACCCGCATCTACGAGTCCATCGTGAAGGGTGAGAACGCGCTCGAGCCCGGGTTGCCCGAGAGCTTCAACGTGCTCGTCAAGGAGCTGCAGGCCCTCGGCCTGAACGTCGAGCTCAAGGAAGACCAGGTCTAGCGAACGATCCAATCCGCGGACGCCCGTCGCGTCCGCGCGCGCCCTGCCATCAGGGGGGAACCAATATGCGAGATCTCTACAATCTCTTCGAGAAGCCCAAGGATCCCTTGGCGTTCAACGCGCTGCAGATCTCCCTGGCGGCGCCGGAGAAGATCCGGGAATGGTCCTACGGCGAGGTCAAGAAGCCGGAGACCATCAACTACCGGACCTTCAAGCCCGAGAGGGACGGACTCTTCTGCGCGAAGATCTTCGGCCCCGTCAAGGACTACGAGTGCAACTGCGGCAAGTACAAGCGCATGAAGCACCGGGGCGTCGTGTGCGAGAAGTGCGGCGTGGAGGTGATCCAGTCCAAGGTGCGCCGCGAGCGCATGGGGCACATCACCCTGGCCTCGCCGGTGGCCCACATCTGGTTCCTGAAGTCGCTGCCCTCGCGCATCGGGAACATCCTCGAGATCACCCTGCGCGATCTGGAGAAGGTCCTCTACTTCGAGGCCCACGTCGTGCTCGACCCGAAGGACACGGACCTCGAGAAGGGCGAGCTGCTCAACGACGAGCGTCTCATGGAGTCCCGGGAGAAGTACGGGCGCGAGGCGTTCGACGTCGGTATCGGTGCGGACGCGGTGCGGCAGATGCTCGCGAACCTCGACGTCGCGGGAGAGTGCCAGCGGCTGCGCGAGGAGATGCGCGAGGCCACGAGCGAGGCGAAGCGCAAGAAGATCGCGAAGCGCCTCAAGGTGCTCGACGCCTTCCGGGAGTCGGGCAACCGGCCCGAGCACATGGTTCTCGAGATCATTCCCGTGATCCCGCCGGACCTGCGCCCGCTCGTGCCCCTCGACGGCGGCCGCTTCGCGACCAGCGACCTGAACGACCTCTACCGCCGGGTGATCAACCGCAACAACCGGCTCAAGCGCCTGCAGGAGCTGAACGCCCCCGAGGTCATCATCCGCAACGAGAAGCGGATGCTCCAGGAGGCGGTGGACGCCCTCTTCGACAACGGACGGCGGGGACGGGTCATCACGGGCCCCTCCAAGCGGCCGCTCAAGTCGCTCTCGGACATGCTCAAGGGCAAGTCCGGTCGCTTCCGGCAGAACCTGCTGGGCAAGCGCGTGGACTACTCCGGCCGCTCGGTGATCGTCGTCGGGCCGGAGCTGCGCCTGCACCAGTGCGGTCTCCCCAGCCGCATGGCGCTCGAGCTCTTCAAGCCCTTCATCTACTCGAAGCTCGAGCAGCAGGGATTCGTCACGACCATCAAGGCGGCGCGGAAGATGGTGGAGAACGAGCGTCCCGAGGTGTGGGACATCCTGGCGGAGGTGATCCAGGAGCATCCGATCCTGCTCAACCGGGCGCCCACCCTGCACCGGCTCGGCATCCAGGCCTTCGAGCCCATGCTGATCGAGGGCAAGGCGATCCAGCTGCATCCGCTGGTCTGCTCGGCCTTCAACGCGGACTTCGACGGCGACCAGATGGCGGTGCACGTCCCGCTCAGCATCGAGGCGCAGATCGAGGCCCGGGTGCTGATGATGTCCACCAACAACATCCTGAGCCCCGCCACCGGCCGTCCGATGATCGGGCCCACGCAGGACATCGTGCTCGGCTGCTACTACATGAGCCGCGAGCGCCCCGGCTCGCCCGGCGAGGGCCTGCTCTTCTCCAGCCCGGACGAGGTGCGCATCGCCTTCGACGCCGGCGAGCTCCACATCCACGCGGCGATTCGCGTGCGCATGAACGGCGAGCTGGTCGACACCACCTGCGGCCGCATCCTGATGCGGGAGGTGGTGCCGAAGGAGATCCCCTTCGAGTTCATCAACCAGGTGATGGACAAGAAGGCCCTCGGCGAGCTCATCGACCAGTGCTACCGCCGGCTGGGCAACAAGGCCACGGTGATCCTCGCCGACCGCCTTCGCACGCTCGGGTACGCGCACGCGACCCGCGCCGGCATCTCGATCTGCGTGGACGACATGCGGATTCCGCCCGACAAGGAGCGATTCCTCTCCGAGGCGGGAGAAGAGGTGCGCCAGATCGACGACCAGTACCAGGAGGGTCTGATCACCGACGGCGAGCGGTACAACAAGGTCATCGACATCTGGGCCCAGGCGACCGAGAAGATCACCTCCCAGCTCCTCGATGGCATCGCCCGGGAGACGGTGATCGACGCGGAAGGCAACGAGAAGACCGTTCCGAGCTTCAACGCCATCTACATGATGGCCGACTCGGGCGCGCGCGGCTCCGCCCAGCAGATGCGCCAGCTGGCCGGTATCCGCGGTCTCATGGCCAAGCCCTCGGGCGCCATCATCGAGACGCCCATCACGGCGAACTTCCGTGAGGGGCTGACCGTGCTGCAGTACTTCATCTCGACCCACGGCGCCCGCAAGGGCCTCGCGGACACCGCGCTCAAGACGGCGAACTCGGGCTATCTCACCCGGCGCCTGGTGGACGTGTCCCAGGACGTGATCGTGCGGACCCGGGACTGCCACACCGACGACGCCGTGGAGATGGAGCCCCTCATCGAGGCCGGCGAGATCGTCGAGCCCCTCGGCGAGCGGATCCTGGGCCGGGTCACGCTCCACGACATCCGCGATCCCGTCACCGAGGAGGTGCTGGTGCACGCGGGCGACGAGATGGACGAGGACCGGGTTCGGCTCGTGGAGAACGCGGGCATCGAGCGCGTCCTGGTCCGTTCCGTGCTCACCTGCGCCGAGCGCCACGGCGTGTGCGTGAAGTGCTACGGCCGCGATCTCTCGCGAGGCTCGATGGTGAACCTCGGGGAGTCGGTGGGCGTGATCGCCGCGCAGTCGATCGGCGAGCCGGGCACCCAGCTCACCATGCGGACCTTCCACATCGGTGGCGCGGCCACCCGGCGCGCCGAGCAGTCGCACGCGGAAGCCACCACGGACGGCGAGGTCCGCTTCCACGGGGTGCGCACCGTCACCGACGGGGCCGGGCGCCGGGTCGTCATGACCCGGAACGCCGAGCTCGGCATCATCGACGCCAGCGGGCGGGAGCGCGAGCGCCACCCGGTGGTCTACGGCGCCCGGCTCTACGTGAGCGAGGGCGAGCCGGTCAAGGCCGGGGACGTGCTGCTCGACTGGGACCCCTTCGCGAGCCCGATCCTCTCCGAGGCGCCGGGCGTCGTGAAGTTCGGAGACATCATCGAGGGCATCACCATGCAGGAGCAGGTGGACGAGTTCACCGGCGTCTCCTCGAAGGTGATCATCGAGTCGAAGGACCCCGACCTGCGCCCGCGCGTGTCGGTCAAGTCCCTCGACGGCAGCGAGACCCTCGGGCGGGCCCTGCTTCCCGTGGGCGCCTTCCTCTCGGTGGTCGAGGGGCAGGAGGTCTCCACGGGCGACGTCGTGGCGAAGATCCCCCGCGAAGCGTCCAAGACCAAGGACATCACGGGTGGTCTGCCGCGCGTGGCCGAGCTCTTCGAGGCGCGCAAGCCGAAGGAGTGCGCGGTCGTCACCGAGATCGACGGCATCGTCTCGTTCGGCTCGGACAGCCGCGGCAAGCGGCGGGTGCTCGTCACCCCGGAAGGGGGCGGGACTCCCGAGGAGTACCTGATCCCGAAGGGCAAGCACGTGAGCGTGCACGAAGGCGATCGCGTTCGCGCAGGCGAGGCCCTGATGGACGGCTCCTCGAACCCGCACGACATCCTCAAGATCAAGGGCGAGAAGGAGCTGGCCAAGTACCTCACCGACGAGGTCCAGGAGGTCTACCGGCTCCAGGGCGTGAAGATCAACGACAAGCACATCGAGGTGATCGTCCGCCAGATGCTGCGCAAGGTGCGGGTCACCGACGCCGGCGACACGGACTTCCTGATCGGGGAGCACGCGGACAAGACGAACTTCCTGGCGGTGAACGAGCGGATGCTCGAGGAGGGGCACCAGCCCGCGGTGGCCGAGCCCCAGCTGCTGGGGATCACCAAGGCGTCCCTGTCCACCGAGTCGTTCATCTCGGCGGCCTCCTTCCAGGAGACCACCAAGGTGCTCACGGAGGCGGCGATCTGGGGCAAGGTCGATCGCCTGCGCGGCCTCAAGGAGAACGTGATCATGGGCCGCCTGATTCCCGCAGGGACGGGGCTGGCTCGGTACAAGAGCGTGGGCATCAAGGTGCAGGCGCCGGAGGGCATGGACGTCGGGCCGGAGGAGGACGAGGTGGCCGCCCCGCCGGTCAGCCCGAGCGAAGATCTGGGTGCTCCGGGCCTGCTCGCCGAAGGCAGTGGGGAATCGGACACGCTCGAGATGTGAGTCGATGGGGTCGGTCGGGCCGACCCCTGCGGAGCCAGGCTGCGCCCGCCGGCGCGACGAACGCCGTGGGTGTTCTCCGGCAGGTGCAGCCGGTCCGTTGACAGTGGACGGAACGCCGCTAAAGTACGGCGGTTTTTAGGATCAGGGACCGCCCTTCTCGCGGTCCGCCCCGATCAGCGGAGAGGAATACCCGAGGCGCCGTTCCGCAGGCGTCTCCGGTCTCTTCGCAGCGAGGGCGGGTTCGGAGGGGGCTCTTTGTCCCTGACCTTTTCCGTTGTCGATCCCCGAAGGCGGCCGGCGCTCGCTCTTCGCTCGACACGGACGAGCCCGCGAACCGAGTCGGACCGAGTCGGAAAGCAGGTCGAGGGCCGGAGAGCGGAACCGCGGCAGGCGTCCGGGAAGCCAACGTTGCAAGCCCGGGCGGGTCAGCCCGCGATGAGAGCCGAGCGCGCCGAGCAAAGACCCGGGTCAAGGAGAAGATCTCGCACATGCCCACCGTCCAACAGCTGATCCGCAGGGGGCGTTCCCCGCGCAGGAAGGGTTCGAAGGCCCCGGATCTCGAGGCGGCGCCGCAGAAGCGCGGCGTGTGTCTGCGCGTCTACACGCAGACGCCGAAGAAGCCGAACTCCGCGCTCCGCAAGGTCGCGCGTGTGCGCCTCACGAACGGGCGCGAGGTCAACGCCTACATCCCGGGCGAAGGCCACACGCTGCAGGAGCACTCGGTGGTTCTCGTCCGGGGAGGTCGCGTCAAGGACCTCCCCGGTGTTCGTTATCACATCGTGCGCGGGACCCTGGACGCGACGGGCGTCGATGGGCGGCACCGCGGACGATCGAAGTACGGCGCGAAGCGCCCCAAGTAGCGCTTCCCCACCCGGAGATCCATCGATGCCGAGAAGGCGAGACGTACCCAAGCGACAGCCCGAGCCCGATCCCAAGCACGGCGACCGGGTGGTCGGTCGTTTCATCAACGTGCTCATGCGCGACGGGAAGAAGAGCACGGCCGAGAACATCCTCTACGACGCGTTCGACGAGATCGAGAGCAAGATGCGGAGCGATCCGCTCGCAACGTTCCGTCGGGCCCTCGAGAACGTCCGCCCGCGGGTGGAGGTGAAGTCGCGCCGCGTGGGCGGCGCCACCTACCAGGTGCCCGTCGAGATCCGGCCCGAACGCGCCGCCTCGCTGGCCATGCGCTGGATCGCGGATTACTCGCGGAAGCGCCCGGGCAAGAGCATGCACGAGAAGCTCGCGAACGAGCTGATCGACGCCGCGAACGAGCGCGGCGAGAGTGTGAAGAAGAGGGAAGACACGCACCGGATGGCGGACGCCAACAAGGCGTTTTCGCACTATCGCTGGTAAGGCTTTTTCCGCAGCTCGCCGGAGGCGAGTTGCTGGGCTCAGGGCTGATCAGGGCTGAGGGCTGGTGGTTCCGTGGCGCGGGCGGGGGTCGTCCGCGACGCGGGTTTGGAATGAAACGATGGCGCGCAAGGTCCCGCTCGATCGCATCCGGAACATCGGCATCATGGCCCACATCGATGCCGGGAAGACGACGACGACGGAGAGGATCCTCTTCTACACGGGCGTCAACTACAAGATGGGGGAAGTGCACGACGGCGCAGCGACGATGGATTGGATGCAGCAGGAGCAGGAGCGGGGGATCACGATCACCAGCGCCGCGACGACCTGCACGTGGAAGGACCACCGCATCAACATCATCGACACGCCCGGGCACGTCGATTTCACCATCGAGGTCGAGAGGTCTCTGCGCGTCTTGGACGGAGCAATCGCGGTTTTCTGCGGAGTGGGTGGCGTCGAGCCCCAGTCCGAGACGGTCTGGCGACAGGCCGACCGCTACCGCGTGCCCCGCGTCGCGTTCGTGAACAAGATGGATCGTCCCGGCGCAGACTTCGACAACGTGGTCTCCATGATGGAGTCCCGCTTCCATACGCGACCGGTCCCGCTGCAGATTCCGATCGGTGCGGAGGATGCCTTCGCGGGTGTGGTCGATCTGATCACGGGCCGGGCCTTCTACTGGGACGACGAGAGCCTGGGCGCGCAGATCCGCGAGGAAGAGGTCCCGGCCGAGCTCGTCGAGCCGGTCCGGGAGGCGCGGGACGCCATGCTCGAGGTGGCGGCGGACTTCGACGAGGAGCTGATGCAGCGCTACCTCGACGGCGAGGCGATCGGGGTCGACCAGGTCCGTAAGGCCCTTCGGAAGGGCACCCTGTCCCTGGAGATCGTGCCGGTGCTCTGCGGCAGCGCCTTCAAGAACAAGGGCGTGCAGCCCCTGCTCGACGCGGTGATCGCCTTCCTGCCCTCGCCCCTGGACGTGCCGCCCATCGAGGGGATCGATCCGCGCAAGGTCGAGAAGGGTGTCGATGCCGCCGCCGTGCGCCATGCGGACGACGACGAGCCCCTGTCGGCCCTGGCCTTCAAGCTCATGAGCGACAAGCACGCCGGCCACCTCACGTACCTGCGCATCTACTCGGGCCACCTGAAGAGCGGCGAGACGGTGCTCAACGCGAGTCGCGGGCAGCGCGAACGCGTCGGCCGCCTGCTCAAGATGCACGCGAACAAGCGCGAAGAGGTGGACGAGGTCTACGCCGGGGACATCGTCGCCGTGGTGGGCCTCAAGCGGATTGCCACGGGCGAGACGCTGTGCGCGATCAACGCGCCCATCCTGCTCGAGTCCCTGGACTTCCCCGAGCCGGTCATCTCCATCGCCATCGAGCCGAAGACCCAGGCCGACCTCGACAAGCTCTCCCAGTCTCTCCAGCGCCTGGCACAGGAGGACCCGTCCTTCCGCGTCGCCATGGACCCGGAGACCGGTCAGACCCTGATCTCGGGCATGGGCGAGCTGCACCTGGAGATCATCACCGATCGGCTGCTGCGGGACTTCAAGGTCGACGCGAACGTCGGTCGCCCCCAGGTGGCCTACAAGGAGACGGTCACCGAACCGGCGGTCGTCGAGATCCGGTACATCAAGCAGACCGGCGGCGCCGGCGACTACGCGGTGGTCGAGCTGGAAGTGGGCCCGGGCGAGCCGGGCAGCGGGTTCACCTTCGAGAACGCGGTGCGCGAAGGGGCGATCCCCAAGCAGTTCATCCCCTCGGTGCGACAGGGCTGCGAGGAGGCGTCCCAGTCGGGCGCCATCGCGGGCTTCCCGGTGGTGGACGTGAAGGCCCGCCTCCTCGGCGGAGCCTTCCACGACACGGATTCCTCGGAGCGCTCCTTCAAGATCGCCGGCTCCATGGCGATGCGCGAGGGCCTGGCCAAGGCGGGTCCGGTGCTGCTCGAGCCGGTGATGAACGTCGAGGTGGTGACGCCGCCCGAGTTCCGCGGCGCCATCCAGGGTGATCTCAACGGCCGCCGGGGGCAGATCAAGAAGGTCGACGTGCGCGGACCCTCACAGGTGATCGACGCTTCCGTTCCCCTGGCTGAGATGTTCGGGTACGTGAGCGACCTGCGGTCGATGACCCAGGGTCGCGCCAGCTACACGATGGAGTTCTCGCACTACGCGCCGGCGCCTCGCGAGGTGGCGGCGGGCTTCGGCGTGCGCTGACGGTCTCCGTGACCGGACGCGGAGGCCCCGCGTCGGGAGCGCCCGACAGGCAGGTCACCAGCGGAAAGAGTCCCGAAGAGAGGGAGAGAGGAAGGCAGCATGGCCAAGGAGAAGTTCGAGCGGACGAAGCCCCACGTGAACGTGGGGACGATCGGTCACGTGGACCACGGGAAGACGACGTTGACGGCTGCGATCACGCAGCGTCAGGCGGCGAAGGGCCTGGCGGACTTCACTCCCTTCGACCAGATCGACAAGGCGCCGGAGGAGCGGGAGCGCGGGATCACGATTGCGACGGCGCATGTGGAGTACCAGACGGCTTCGCGTCACTACGCGCACGTGGACTGTCCGGGTCACGCGGACTACGTGAAGAACATGATCACGGGTGCTGCGCAGATGGACGGTGCGATTCTGGTGGTGTCGGCGGCGGACGGCCCGATGCCGCAGACGCGGGAGCACGTGCTGCTGGCTCGTCAGGTGAACGTTCCGTACATCGTGGTGTTCCTGAACAAGGTGGACCAGGTGGACGACGAGGAGCTTCTGGAGCTGGTGGAGATGGAGGTTCGGGAGCTTCTTTCTTCGTACGAGTTTCCGGGGGACGACACGCCGATCATCAAGGGATCGGCGTTGAAGGCGCTGGAGAATCCGTCGGACGACGATGCGGCGAAGTGCATCGACGAGCTGATGGACGCGCTGGACTCGTTCATTCCGGAGCCGGAGCGGGCTTTGGACAAGCCGTTCCTGATGCCGATCGAGGACGTTTTCTCGATCACGGGTCGGGGGACGGTGGTGACGGGTCGTGTGGAGGCGGGTGTGGTCCACACGGGCGACGAGGTGGAGATCGTCGGGATCCGGGACACGTCGAAGACGGTGGTGACGGGTGTGGAGATGTTCCGGAAGATCCTGGACGAGGGTCAGGCCGGGGACAACGTGGGGTGTCTGCTTCGCGGGACGGGCAAGGACGAGGTGGAGCGGGGCCAGGTGCTGGCGAAGCCGGGGACGATCACGCCGCACACGAAGTTCAAGGCGCAGGCGTACATCCTGACCAAGGACGAGGGCGGTCGTCACACGCCGTTCTTCAACGGATACCGGCCGCAGTTCTACTTCCGGACGACGGACGTGACGGGCGTGGCGGAGCTTCCGGAGGGGACGGAGATGGTGATGCCGGGCGACAACGTGGAGATGACGGTGCAGCTCATCACGCCCATCGCCATGGACAAGGAGCTGCGCTTCGCCATCCGCGAGGGTGGACGCACGGTCGGCGCCGGTGTGGTGTCCGAGGTCATCGAGTAGCACTGCCCAGGCGTTTGCCGAGGCGAGGAAGACGAATCCAATGGCTGACAGCACTGCACAGAAGATCCGAATCCGGATGAAGGCGTACGACTACAAGCTCCTCGACCAGAGCGCCGGGGAGATCGTGGACACCGCCATTCGAACCGGAGCCAGCGTGGCGGGACCGATCCCGCTGCCGACGGACATCAACAAGTACACGGTGCTGCGCGGCCCGCACATCGACAAGAAGTCGCGCGAGCAGTTCGAGATCCGCACTCACAAGCGGCTGATCGACATCATCGAGCCGACCGCCCAGACCGTGGACGCGCTGATGAAGCTCGAGTTGGCCGCGGGCGTCGACGTGGAGATCAAGCTCTAGCCATGGCCACTCTGGACGTCGTCACGCGGGGCAACGAGAAGGCGGGGACCGTCGATCTCGACCCCTCCATCTTCGAAGCGGCCGTGCGGCCGCATCTCTTTCACGCCGAGGTCCGGCGGCAGCTCGCGCTGCGCCGGGCGGGAACGCACAGCACGCGGAACCGTGCGGGTGTCTCGGGCGGCGGCAAGAAGCCGTACCGGCAGAAGGGGACCGGCCGCGCCCGACAGGGCACCATCCGGGCCCCCCAGTGGGCCGGCGGCGGCGCCGTCTTCGGTCCGGTGCCGCGCGGCTACGCCCATTCGCTGCCCAAGAAGGTGCGGCGGGCCGCGCTGGTCTCGGCGCTCTCGACCCGCTTCGCCGAGGACGCGATCACCGTGGTGGACGGCCTGGAGCTCGAGGGCTTCCGGACCCGCGAGGTGGTGAACGCTCTGGACCGCCTCGGCCTGGCGGGCGCGTCGGTCCTGATCGTGATCGGCGAGGCGAACGAGAAGGTGGAGGTGTCGGCCCGGAACATTCCGCGCGTGGCGGTGGTCCGCGCCGAGGGGCTGAACGTCTACGACGTCCTGCGCCACGACAAGCTGCTGCTCACGCGCGGAGCGGTGGACGCCGTGGAGCGCCGCCTCCAGGGCTTCGCGAAGGGGACGGCCGGCGCGGAGGGAGACGAGCGATGAACGCGCACGAAGTGATCCGACGCCCGCTCGTCACGGAGAAGAGCAACATCGGTCGCGAGGCCGACAACGTGGCGACCTTCGCCGTCGACCCGCGAGCCAACAAGCACGAGATCCGGCGCGCCGTCGAGGAGCTCTTCGACGTGAAGGTGCTCGGCGTGCGGACCATGCGCCAGCCGCGCAAGACCCGGCGGATCGGCCGATTCATGGGCCGCCGGCCGGAATGGAAGAAGGCGATCGTCCAGCTGGCCGAAGGCCAGTCGATCGAGTTCTTCGAGGGGATCTAAGGGGGAACCATGCCCGTCAAGGTCTACAAGCCGACGTCTCCGGGGCGACGCGACATGAGCGTCTCGGAATTCGTCGAGATCACCCGGAACCGGCCCGAGCGGTCGCTCACGAGCGGCCGCGCGAACAAGAGCGGCGGTCGCAACACGTACGGACGCGTCACCAGCTGGCATCGAGGCGGCGGCCACAAGCGCCGCTTGCGGGCGATCGACTTCCGCCGCGCCAAGCAGGGGATTCCCGGCGTCGTCGCGGCGATCGAGTACGACCCCAACCGCTCGGCGAACATCGCGCTGCTGCACTACGCGGACGGCGAGAAGAGCTACATCCTCGCGCCGAACGGCGTGAAGGTGGGAGACCGCCTGATGGCGGGAGAGAAGGCCGACATCCGCGTGGGGAACGCGCTGCCCCTGGCGCGCATCCCCCTCGGGACGCTGGTGCACAACGTCGAGCTCAAGCCCGGCAAGGGAGCCCAGCTGGTCCGTTCGGCCGGGACCGGCGCCCAGCTGATGGCCCGCGAGGGCAGCTACGCCACCCTGCGTCTGCCCAGCGGCGAGATGCGCATGGTGCACGTCCTCTGCAAGGCCACCATCGGGCAGGTGGGCAACCTCGACCACGAGAACCAGACCCTGGGCAAGGCGGGGCGCGCCCGCTGGAAGGGCAAGCGCCCGAACGTGCGCGGCGTCGCCATGAACCCCGTCGACCATCCCATGGGCGGTGGCGAGGGGCGGACCTCGGGCGGGCGGCATCCGTGCACGCCCTGGGGCAAGCCCACCAAGGGGCACAAGACGCGCAACAAGTCGCGTTCGAACAAGTACATCGTCAAGCGACGGGGGAAGAAGTAGATGTCGCGCTCACTCCGAAAGGGCCCGTTCGTCGATCCCAGCCTGCAGCGCAAGATCGACAAGGTGCAGAAGTCGGGCTCGAAGCAGGTCGTGCGGACCTGGTCTCGGCGTTCGATGATCACGCCCGAGTTCGTGGGACAGACCTTCCACGTGCACAACGGCAAGCTCTTCATGCCGGTCTTCGTGACCGAGAACATGGTCGGCCACCGCCTGGGCGAGTTTGCCCCGACGCGGAAGTTCACGGGGCACGCGTCCGACCGGAAGGTGAAGCGCTGAGATGGCGGTCACGGCTTCGCTCAAGAATCACCGAATCAGCGCCCGGAAGGCGCGCCTCGTGGTGGGCCTGGTGCGCGGGCTGGGGGTCGAGGACGCCCTCAATCGCCTCTCGCTCTCGGACAAGCGCTTCGCGGGACCGCTCGCGAAGCTGCTCCGCTCCGCGGTGGCGAACGCAGAGAACAAGAACGACGAGCACCAGGCGGGCATCGACATCGACAAGCTCGTCGTGAAGAAGATCACCGTCGACGAGGGTCCCAGCATGTGGCGGATCCGGCCGCGTGCCCAGGGTCGGGCGACGTGGGTGCAGAAGCGAACGAGCCATATCAGCGTCGAGCTGGACGAGCGCTAGGTCCAGGACGAGCCGACGAGCAAGGAGTACGCGTGGGTCAGAAGGTTCATCCCTACGGTTTCCGATTGGGCACCCTCTATGGGTGGCAGTCCAATTGGTACGCCGACAAGCACTACGCCGAACAGCTCCACGAAGACGTGAAGGTTCGGAACTACATCAAGAAGAAGCTCTATCACGCGGGCATCTCGAAGGTGGTGATCGAGCGCACGGGTGAGAAGCTGGTCGTGAACATCCACACGGCGCGGCCCGGCATCCTCATCGGCAAGCGCGGGGCGGAAGTGGAGGTGTTGCGCGCGGAGCTCAAGCAGTTCACGCCGCGCGACATCTTCATCAACGTGAAGGAGATCCGGAAGGCGGAGCTCGACGCACAGCTCGTGGCCGAGAACATCGCGCTGCAGCTCGAGCGCCGTGTCGCCTTCCGGCGCGCCATGAAGAAGGCGATGGTCTCGACGATGAAGTTCGGCGCGGAGGGCATCCGCATCCAGTGCTCGGGGCGCCTGGGCGGCGCCGAGATGGGGCGACGCGAGTGGTACCGCGACGGCCGTGTGCCGTTGCACACCCTGCGAGCGGACATCGAGTACGGCTTCGCGGAGGCCCACACGACCTACGGCACGATCGGGGTCAAGTGCTGGGTGTTCAAGGGCGAGGTGGGCGACAAGGACCTGCACAAGGGGCCGCTCGGGCAGCACCTGCAGGCCGATCCGGCGAGGTAGGCGGGCATGCTCCAGCCGAAGAAGGTGAAGCATCGGAAGTCGTTCAAGGGACGCAATCGCGGCAAGTCGATGCGCGGCAACCAGGTCTCTTTCGGAGACTACGGTCTGCAGGCGGTCTCCGCGGGCTTCGTCACGGCCCGCCAGATCGAGGCGGCCCGGATTGCGATGACGCGGCACGTGAAGCGCGGTGGCAAGGTCTGGATTCGGCTCTTTCCGGCGAAGCCGGTGAGCAAGAAGCCCGCCGAGACCCGCATGGGCAAGGGGAAGGGGAATCCCGAGGCCTGGGTGGCCCCGGTGAAGCCCGGGCGGATGCTGTACGAGATGGAAGGCGTCGACGAGACCGTGGCCCGGGAGGCCTTCCGCCTTGCGGCGCACAAGCTCTCCGTGCAGACGCGTTTCGTCGTGCGCGAAGACTGAGCGGAGGCATCGATGAAGGCGTCGGAGCTGAGAGAGCTAGGCATCGAAGAGCTGGCCCAGAAGGTCCGCGAGGCCCGCAGCGAGTTCTTCAATGCGAAGGTCAAGCATGCCACGGGACAGCTCGAGGACACGGCGAAGCTGAAGTGGCTGCGCCGGGACGTAGCGAGAGTCGAAACTGTGCTCTCCGAGAAGCGTGAGGCGACGAAGTGAGCGAACGAGGGCGTCGGCGGACATTGGTAGGAACAGTCGTCAGCGACAAGATGGACAAGACCGTGGTCGTGCGCGTGGAGCGTCTGGTGAAGGACCGGCAGTACAAGAAGTACGTGCGCCGCTATTCCCGGTTCCTGGCCCACGACGAGGCCAACGACTGCAAGAACGGAGACCGGGTACGGATCATCGAGCACCGGCCGCTCTCCAAGCGGAAGCGCTGGAAGGTTCAGGAGACGGTCGTCCGTGCGACGGGCGTCTAGCGGTGGCCGACCCAGGATGGGTCGGCTCGCGCAGCACACGAATCCCTGGGATTCGTCAGGGAGTCGAGGGTTCTCGAGATGATCAGGGCAGAATCCAAATTGAGTGTCGCCGACAACTCCGGGGCGAGGCGCGTGAAGTGCATCCGGGTGCTCGGCGGCTCGAGGCGCCGGGAGGCCTCGGTGGGCGACATCATCGTCGTCGCCGTGTCCGAAGCGATCCCGAACGCTCGTGTGAAGAAGGGCGAGGTCCGCCGGGCGGTGATCGTCCGGACGAAGAAGAACATCGGCCGCCGCGACGGCTCCTACATCCGCTTCGACGAGAACGCGGCCGTGCTGATCGACAACAACAAGGAAGTCATCGGGACGCGGATCTTCGGCCCGGTGGCTCGCGAGCTGCGTGCACGGGGGTACATGAAGATCGTGTCCCTGGCGCCGGAGGTGCTCTAGATGGCCCCCCGACTGCTCGAGCGGTACCGGAGCGAAATCGTCCCGAAGCTGCAGAGCGAATTCTCGTACAAGAACACCCATCAGGTTCCCCGGGTGGAGAAGGTGGTCGTCAACATCGGCGTGGGCGAAGCCACGCAGAATCCGAAGCTGCTCGAGCGGGCGGTCGAGGAGCTGGGACAGATCACCGGGCAGAAAGCCAACGTCCGCCGCGCGAAGAAGAGCGTCTCGAATTTCAAGCTGCGGGAGGGGCAGGCGATCGGCGCGATGGTGACGCTGCGGGGCGCCCGCTGCTGGGAGTTCCTCGACCGCCTGGTGAACGTCGCGCTGCCCCGCGTGCGCGATTTCAAGGGCGTCTCGGGCAAGTCCTTCGACGGGCGCGGCAACTACACCCTGGGCGTCCGAGAGCAGATCATCTTCCCGGAGATCGACTACGACTCGGTGGAGCGCGTTACCGGACTCAACATCACCGTGGTGACCACGGCCAGGACGGATGCCGAAGGGAAGGCGCTGCTCGCGCACCTCGGCATGCCGTTCGCATCCTGAGGGCCAGGGAGAGACGATCATGATGACTGACCCGATCGGCGACATGCTCACGCGCATCCGGAACGCCGGTTCCGCGCGGCACCGCAAGACGAGCTGCGCCGCTTCGAAGCTGAAGATGGCGGTGGCCCGCGTGCTCTCCCAGGAGGGCTTCGTCGGAGAAGTGAGCAGCCAGAGCGGTGAGAGCCACGACCTGATGACCATCGGTCTGCGTTACCGGGACGACGGCCGGACCATGGTCGACGGAATCAAGCGAGTGAGCCGGCCGGGGCGCCGGGTCTACGTCGGGGTGGGCGAGATCCCGCAGGTTCGGAACGGCCTCGGCATGGTGATCCTGTCCACGCCCAAGGGCGTGATGTGCGACCGCGAAGCCCGCGAAGCCAAGGTGGGCGGCGAAATCATCTGCGAGGTCTGGTAGCGATGTCCCGGATCGGAAAGCTCCCCATCCCGCTCCCGAGCGGCGTGACCGTCAAGCTGAACGCCGGGGCCGTGGAGGTGAAGGGTCCCAAGGGAACCCTGTCGAAGAACCTCCCCGAGCGGATCGCCGTCGAGATCGGGGATGACGCGATCAGCCTCAAGCGGCCGGACGACTCGAAGCAGAGCCGTTCGCTGCACGGGCTCGCGCGTGCAATCACGGCGAACCTCGTGACGGGCGTGACCGAGGGATTCCGGAAGCAGCTGGACATCCAGGGCGTGGGCTATCGCGCCTCGGTCTCCGGCAACACGCTGAACCTGCTGCTCGGCTACTCGCACCCGGTGGACATGGAGATCCCGAAGGGGCTCTCGGTCGCCGTCGAGGGTGGCACGCGTCTGGTCGTCGAGGGGATCGACAAGGAGCTCGTGGGGCAGTTCGCGGCGAACATCCGCGGCAAGCGGCCGCCCGAGCCGTACAAGGGCAAGGGCGTGCGGTACGCCGACGAGCAGGTGAGACGCAAGGTCGGAAAGGCCGGCGCGGCATAGCGTGCCTTCACGCGGTTCGGGGCGGAGACGCCGCGGCCCGCGGGAGAGCGGAGAAGGAAATGAAGAGGAAGTCGGCGAACGAGAAGTCCCGCAAGTGGATCGCACGGCGCAACCGTGTGCGCACGGGTCTGGGCACGAGCGATCGGGCGCGGCTCACGGTCTTCCGCAGCGCGAAGCACATCTACGCGCAGATCGTGGATACCGAGGGTCGGACCATCTGCACCGTTTCGACGCGCACGAAGGGCGTCGTCGACGGCGGCGGGACCGGCAACGTCGAGGCGGCCAAGCGGGTCGGCGCCGAGATCGCACGACAGGCGCGCGAGCGGCGCATCGAACGCGTCGTCTTCAACCGAAATGGATTTCTCTTTCACGGACGCATCAAGGCCCTGGCCGATGCGGCGCGGGAAGCGGGGCTCGAGTTCTGACATGGCAACTCTGGTACAGGGATCGCACATCAATCCGAACGACTACGAGCTGAACGACCGGGTGATCCACATCAACCGCGTCGCGAAGGTGGTGAAGGGCGGTCGCCGCTTCTCGTTCAGCGCCCTGGTGGTCGTCGGAGACGGCGCGGGCGTGGTCGGCGTGGGGCTCGGCAAGGCCGGCGAGGTGCCCGAGGCGATCCGGAAAGGGGTCGAGCGGGCGCGGCGCACGCTGATCCGCGTTCCGATCATCGAGGGGACGCTTCCCCACGAGGTGCTGGGCTGCTTCGGTGCGGGTCGGGTGCTGTTGAAGCCCGCGTCGCCCGGTACGGGCGTGATTGCAGGCGGGCCGGTGCGTGCGGTGCTCGAGACGGCGGGGGTGAGCGACATCCTCACCAAGACGCTGGGAACGAACAATCCGCGCAACGTGGTGAACGCCGTGATGGTGGGGCTGCAGGAGCTCGAGGAGCCGGATGCCCGGCTGGCGGAGCTCGGACGGCGGCGCTCCTAGCGGGCCGACCCAGGATGGGTCGGCTGGCGGGGCGGCTCGGGGCCGGGCAGGCGGGGCAGGGAGAGGAGACGGTGGTGAGCGAATCGGGCGGTACGACTTCGAAGGGGCGCATTCGCCTCCGGCAGGTCAAGAGCGAGATCGGATACAACGAGCGGCAGCGAGCCACTCTGCGCGGGCTGGGCATTCGCCGGATGCACCGGGTGGTCGAGGTCGAGGACACGCCGTCCGTGCGCGGCATGATCGCGAAGGTGCGCCATCTGATCGCGGTGGTGGAGGACTAGGGCAATGCTGGATCGGCTCAAGCCGAATCCCGGATCCAAACGGGGCCGCAAGCGTCTCGGACGCGGCCCCGGCTCGGGTCGGGGCAAGACGTCCACGCACGGCGTGAAGGGACAGGGGAAGCGCGGGACCGGACATCCCGTGCGTCAGGGCTTCGAGGGCGGCCAGATGCCGCTCAACATGCGCCTGCCCAAGAAGGGCTTCACGAACCACTTCCGCAAGGACGTGGAGATCGTGAATCTCGCTGCGCTGGCGGCGTTCGGGGACGGTGCGACGGTAGACCTCGCCTCCCTCGCGGAGCAGGGGCTCATTCGCGGTACGGGCGCGCTGGTCAAGGTGCTGGGAAACGGGGACGCACCGCGAAACCTCAGCGTGAAGGTCAATCGAATCAGCGCCGGAGCTCGACAGAAGGTCGAAGCCGCCGGTGGAAGCGTGGAGCTCGTCTAGGGTGCTCGCCGGGCTGCAGAACATCGGAAGGATCGAGGAGCTGCGAAAGCGCATCCTCTTCACCTTCGCCATGCTCGCCGTCTATCGCGTCGGCTGCGTGATCGTCACGCCCGGAATCAACCCGCAGGTGATCCGCGACTTCTTCCAGCAGATGTCCGGAACCGTGTTCGGCCTCTTCAACCTCTTCTCGGGAGGCGCCCTCGAACAGCTCTCGGTCTTCTCGCTGGGCATCATGCCCTACATCAGCGCCACCATCATCTTTCAGCTGCTGACGGTCGTGATCCCCCAGCTGGAAGCCCTGAAGAACGAGGGCGAGCAGGGCCAGAAGAAGATCAACCAGTGGTCGCGCTACGCCACGGTCGTCCTGGCCGGCTTCCAGAGCCTGCTGATCGCGACGGCCCTCGAAGGCGGGCAATTCGGCAGCGGCGCCGTCATCAACCCGGGCTGGGGCTTTCGCCTGACGACGATGATCACACTCACCTGCGGCACGGCCTTCATCATGTGGCTCGGCGAGCAGGTGACGGAGCGGGGCATCGGCAACGGCATCTCGCTGATCATCTTCTCGGGCATCATCGTGCGCATTCCCTCCGGCCTCTCCCGGCTCATGGACCTGATCCGCACCGACCAGTTCACCCCGCTCGAGGCGTTGCTGCTGGGGGCTCTGGTGGTGGTGGTCCTGGCGGGCGTCGTGTACGTGGAGCGCAGCCAGCGGCGGATCCCGATCCAGCACGCGCGGCGCGTCGTGGGACGCCGGGTCACCCAGGGCGGCATGAGCTACTTCCCGCTGCGCGTGAACACCGCCGGCGTGATTCCTCCCATCTTCGCGTCCTCGCTGCTGATGTTCCCGCTCACCCTGCGGCAGTTCAGCAACTCCCCGGCGGTGCAGCAGTTCATCGACACCTTCCTGAACCCGGGAAGCACGCTCTACAACACGATCTACGTCACCCTGATCATCTTCTTCTGCTACTTCTACACGGCGATCATCATCAATCCCGTGGACGTCTCCGAGAACATCAAGCGCTTCGGGGGCTACATCCCGGGGATCCGGCCCGGCAAGAAGACCGCGGAGTACATCGACCACGTCCTGAGCCGGCTGACCCTGATCGGGGCCATCTACGTCTCGGCGGTGTGCGTCCTGCCGGTGATCCTCTCCCAGCGCTTCGCCATCCCGTTCTACTTCGGGGGCACGGCGCTGCTCATCGTCGTCTCCGTCGCGCTCGACACGGTGGGCCAGATCGAGTCGCACCTGGTCTCCCGTCAGTACGAGGGGCTCGCCAAGGGCGCGCGCATTCGCGGGAGGCTCGGACGATGAGTCCCTCCACCCGCATCGTGCTGCTGGGCGCGCCGGGAGCCGGCAAGGGCACCCAGGCCGTGCTCCTGGCGAAGCGTCTCGGCGTCCCCCACGTCTCCACCGGCGACATGCTCCGCGCGGCGGTGGCCGCCGGGACGCCCGTGGGCCGTCAGGCGAAGGCGGTCATGGACGCGGGGGCGCTGGTCGGCGACGAGATCGTGATCGCCATCGCCCGCGATCGCCTATCGCAGGCGGATTGCGAGAAGGGGTTCATCCTCGACGGCTTCCCGCGCACGGACGGCCAGGCCCAGGCGCTCGACGCGATGCTCGCCGAGCTGGGGACGCCGCTCGACTGCTGCCTGGCCATCACCGTGGACGCGGACGAGGTGGTGACGCGCCTGCTCAAGCGGGCGGAGATCGAGGGTCGGACCGACGACAACGAGGAGACGATTCGCGAGCGCATGCGCGTCTACGCGGAGAAGACGGCTCCGCTGCTGGACCACTACCGCGACCAGGGCCTGCTCGTCGAGGTCTCCGGCATGGGGAGCGTCGAAGAGGTGGCGCAACGCCTCGAGGAGGCGCTGGCATGATGGGGCAGCGCATTCCGATCAAGACCCGCCGCGAGATCGAGGTGATGCGGGAGGCCGGGCAGCACGTGGCCGAGATCCTGCTCGTCCTCCGCGACCGGGCGAAGCCCGGGGTGACCACCGGCGAGCTCAACGACGTCGCCGCCCGGGAGATCGCCCGGCGGGGCATCGAATCGTCGTTTCTCGGCTACGATCCCGGCGGGCTGCCGCCGTATCCGGCCGTGCTGTGCGTCTCGGTGAACGACGAGATCGTCCACGGCATCCCCGGCAAGCGGGAGCTCCAGCCGGGCGACCTCCTGAGCCTCGACTTCGGCATCAGCACGCGCGGATTCCACGCGGATTCGGCCTGCACGATCCCCGTGGGAGAGCTCGACCCGGATGCGCGGGACCTGATGGAGACGACCCACGACGCGCTCTATCAGGGAATCGCGCAGATGGTGCCCGGCAACCGCCTCTCGGACATCGGCCACGCCGTGCAGGCGCGGGCGGAGGGCGCGGGCTACGGGGTGGTGCGGCAGTTCGTGGGACACGGGATCGGACGGGTGATGCACGAGCTTCCGCAGATCCCGAACTACGGGCGGCCGGGGCGTGGGCCGCGGCTCCTTCCGGGCATGGTCTTCGCGATCGAGCCGATGGTGAATGCGGGCAGCGAGCGCGTGCGCATGCTCGACGACGAGTGGACGGCGGTGACCGAGGACGGCGAGCTGTCGGTGCACTTCGAGCACACGGTCCTGATCACCGACGACGGACCGGAGGTCCTGACGCGCACCACGGGATCTCACTGAAAGGCAGGGCGGGGACGCAATGAAGGTTCGATCATCGGTCAGGAAGATGTGCGAGAAGTGCCGGGTCATCCGGCGTCGGGGTGTCGTACGCGTGATCTGCGAGAACCCGAAACACAAGCAGCGCCAGGGCTAGCCGGCCGGCCCTGGAGGGGTCGGCTAGCGTCGCCGACGAAGCCAGCGGGTTCGTCGGCCGGGGCCCGGCAGCAGGAATTCAGCGCGGCACCGCCACGGAGCGGGGGCGGCGGGCGAGAGGCGGAGGACAGAAAATGGCGCGAATCGCGGGCATCGACCTGCCCCGGCAGAAGCGGATCGAGATCTCGCTGACGTACATCTTCGGCATCGGGCGCTCGAAGGCCCTCGAGATCTGCGAGCGGGCCGGCGTCGAGGGCAGCACGAAGACCGACCACCTGAGCGAGGCGGAGGTGATCAAGATCCGCGAGGTGATCGAGCGCGACCACAAGGTCGAAGGCGACCTGCGCCGCGAGGTCAACCAGAACATCAAGATGCTGATGGACATCGGCTGCTACCGGGGGCTGCGGCACCGCCGCGGTCTTCCCGTGCGCGGCCAGCGGACCCACACGAACGCGCGGACCCGGAAGGGCCCCGCCAAGACCATCGCGGGAAAGAAGAAGCCCGCGAAGTGAGGGGGGGTGCGGTACGGCGCAGATTCGCCGTCGCCGCCCCGCCGGACTTCGCGATCAACCGGGTAGACGGGAAACCATGGCAGCAAAGAAGACGGTTCGGAAGAAGAAGGTCAAGAAGAACATCCAGACGGGTGTCGCGCACATCCAGTCGACCTTCAACAACACGATCATCACGATCACCGACGTCGGTGGCAACGCCGTCGCCTGGGCGAGCGCCGGCCAGCAGGGATTCAAGGGCTCGCGCAAGTCTACGCCCTTCGCCGCCCAGATGGCGGCGGAGGAGTGCGCCAAGAAGGCGCAGGAGCACGGGGTTCGCACCCTGGGCGTCTACGTGAAGGGTCCGGGCGCCGGGCGTGAGTCCGCGCTGCGCGCGCTGCAGGGCGCGGGCATGCGGATCACGATGATCCGCGACGTGACCCCGATTCCGCACAACGGTTGCCGCCCGCCGAAGCGGCGGCGGGTCTAGCAGGACCGAGAGGAAGACACGAATGGCACGTTATCTGGGATCCGCCTGCCGGCTGTGCCGGCGCGAGGGCACAAAGCTCTTCCTGAAGGGAGACCGCTGCTTCTCGGAGAAGTGCGCCATCGAGAAGCGCGCCTATCCGCCGGGAATGCACGGCCAGGGCCGCAGCCGCTTCTCCGACTACGGCGTACAGCTGCGC
The DNA here is from genome assembly GCA_963822965.1 of uncultured delta proteobacterium. Classification (GTDB taxonomy): domain Bacteria; phylum Myxococcota_A; class UBA9160; order UBA9160; family UBA4427; genus JAJDAN01. Next base: position 288,365 of record CAWGJT010000006.1, on the reverse strand, counting down.
GAGAAGCAGAAGGTGAAGCGCATGTACGGGCTGCTCGAGCACCAGTTCCGCAGCACCTTCGACCGCGCTTCGCGCATGAAGGGACGTTCCGGCGAGAACCTGCTCATGCTGCTCGAGCGGCGGCTGGACAACGTGGTCTTCCGGCTGGGCTTCGCGACCTCGCGCAACGAGGCGCGCCAGCTCATCCGGCACGGGCATTTCGCGATCGACGGCCGCAAGGCCAGCACGCCGTCCATCCGCGTGAAGGCGGGGCAGGTGGTCTCGGTGCGCGAGAAGTCGCACAAGGTCGAGCGCATCGCGGCCGCGCTGGCGACCCTCGAAGGGCGCGCCATCCCGCAATGGCTCGAGATCGACAAGGAGGGCTTCGCGGGGACCGTGAAGCAGCTTCCGGTACGCGAAGACATCACGTTGCCGATCGAAGAGCAGCTGATCGTCGAACTCTACTCACGTTGATGCCGTCCCGGGCGACCGGCCTCGCGCCGTTCAGCCCCGGATCCGGACTCATCGAGCGAGCTTGGGGGAACATTCCATGCAGCAAGAGCTGATCGCAAAGAACTGGCGAGACTTCATCCGGCCTCGTCGCCTCGAGGTGGAGGACGATTCCCTCACCGCCAACTACGGACGTTTCGCGTGCGAGCCCCTGGAGCGCGGCTTCGGGACCACGCTCGGGAACGCCCTGCGGCGGGTCCTGCTCTCCTCTCTGCAGGGTGCAGCGATCACGAGCATTCGCATCAACGGCGTGCTCCACGAGTTCTCGACCATTCCCGGCGTCCTCGAGGACGTGGCGGAGATGGTCCTGAACCTGAAGGAGGTGCGCCTGCGCATGCACGCGGAGGGCCCGAAGGTCCTGACGGTGCACAAGAAGGGCGAGGGCGTGGTGCGGGCCGGAGACCTGGTCTCCGACGACCAGACGGTGGAGGTCATGAATCCCGACCACCACATCTGCACCCTGGGCCCCGAGGCCGACTTCGAGCTCGAGGCCACGGTGGGGCGGGGCAAGGGCTACGTGCTCGCGGAGCGCAACAAGAGCGAGGACATGCCGATCGGGACCGTTCCCATCGACTCCATCTTCTCGCCGATCCGCAAGATCAACTACACGGTGACCCCCGCCCGCGTCGGTCGGGAGACCACCTACGATCGCCTGAACCTCGAGGTCTGGACCGACGGCGCGGTGCATCCGTCCGACGCGGTGGCCTACGCGGCGAAGATCCTGAAGGAGCAGCTCACGATCTTCATCAACTTCGAAGAGCCCGCGGAGAGCCTGGCGCCGATGGCGGAGGAGCCGGAGCCGCTGAACCCGAACCTCTTCAAGTCGGTGGACGAGCTCGAGCTGTCGGTGCGCTCGGCGAACTGCCTGCAGAACGCCAACATCCGCTTCATCGGCGAGCTGGTGCAGCGGACCGAGGCGGAGATGCTGAAGACGAAGAACTTCGGGCGAAAGTCGCTGAACGAGATCAAGGAGACGTTGGGTGCGCTCGGCCTCTCCCTGGGAATGACGATCGAGAATCTCCCGCCCCGCCAGGAGCTGGAGAAGATGCGCGAGCAGCGCGAGGCCTGATTCATGCGACATCGCAAGAGTGGAAGGAAGCTCGGTCGGACGAGTGCGCACCGGAAGGCAATGCTGCGCAACATGGTGACGTCGTTGCTCGACCACGAGCGGATCGAGACCACCGACGCCAAGGCCAAGGAGCTGCGGGGGGTCGCCGAGCGGATGATCACCCTGGCGAAGCGGGGCGACCTGCACGCCCGGAGGCAGGCGCTCTCGGTGATCCAGAGCAAGCAGGTGACCGCCAAGCTCTTCGACGAGCTGGCGGAACGGTTCCGGGATCGTCCGGGCGGCTACACCCGGGTCATCAAGGTGGGCACCCGGGTGGGTGACGCGGCACCGATCTCGATCATCGAGCTCGTCGAGCAGGGCTGAGATCGGGAGCGCCCGCTCCCGACGAGCGGGGCGGAGGCCGCAAGGCCGGAGGAGCGACACGATGGAGCCGGAGACCCAGACGCCCGCGACCGCCGACGGCGGGGCGGGTGGCGGGGGCGGCGGCCAGCTCGTGTCCTGGATCGCCGGCGCCGCGGTGCTCGCCGTGGCCCTGTCGTTCATCTGGGTAGGGGACAGCGGCGTCCCGGCGCCCGTCGGCCGGGGTGCCCAGGCGCCCGATTTCACCCTCCAGCGCCTCGACGGCGACGAGCCCTTCGTGCTCGCCCACGAGCGCGGGAGCATCGTCCTGGTCAACTTCTGGGCCACCTGGTGCAAGCCGTGCGAGGACGAGATCCCCTCCATGGAGCGGCTCTATCGCGCACTCCACCCCGAGGGCTTCGAGCTGGTGGCGATCTCCGTGGACGAGGGGCGCGACGAGGTGGCGGCGTTCCGGGACCGCCTCGGCGTCACGTTCCCGATCGCCCTCGACCCCTCCCAGGAGGTCTCCCGCCGGTATCAGACCACGGGATACCCGGAATCGCTGCTGGTGGACCGGGACGGGACCATCCTCGAGCGCTACGTGGGGCCGCGCGACTGGTCGGTCTATCGGGAGCGCATCGAGTCGCTTCTCGCCGGGACGCCCTGAGTCGCTCCTCGCGCCGGGGTCCTTCCGCCGCATACCGTCCCGAACGCCCGCCGCGCACCCTCCCGAACGCTTTTGATTTCGGTACTCTACGCAGCCGGATCGGCCGGACGGGGGAGGGGGGGGAGTGGTGAGGACCACCTGGCTGGTGCCCCTCTTGCTGGCCGCCGTCGCCGGCATCGCCCTGGCGGACGGCAGCTCCGGGATCCCCATGTGGTTCCGTCTGCGGGACGACGTGGCGCAGGCGGCCACCCGGGTCGAGGGCCTGAACCGGGAGACCGAGGCGCTGCGCGAGCAGATCGAAGCCCTGGAGAGCGAGCCCTTCGCGCTGGAGCGGGCGATCCGGGAAGACCTGGAGCTGGCGCGGCCGGGCGAGATCGTCGTCCGCTTCGACCGGCGCAGCGGGCACGACCGGTAGCCCGCGAGCCATCCCCCCGAGCGAGCACGAGTCACCACGAGAAGGCAGCGGGAAGCGCCGATGAGCGACGTTCGAGACAAGCTGACCGAGGAGGTCGAGAGGGCGCTGCGCGACCTGCTCGCGGAGGCCGGCGATGCGGCCACCCCGCTGCCGGAGATCGTCCTCGAGGTTCCCCGCCAGAAGGAGCACGGCGACTTCGCGTGCAACGTCGCCATGCACCTCGCCAAGCAGCTGCGCCGCCCGCCGCGCGAGATCGCCGCCGACCTGGTGGCTCGGCTCGGGCATGCCGGCGGTCTCGTGGCCCGCGCGGAGGTGGCGGGCCCGGGCTTCGTGAACGTCTGGCTCGCCGAGGACCGCTGGCAGGACGTGCTGCGCGGCATCCTGGAGGTGGGCCCGCGCTACGGCAGCTCCGACGCCGGCAAGCAGCGCTCGGTGCAGGTGGAGTTCGTCTCCGCGAACCCCACCGGCCCGCTGTCCACCGGCCACGGGCGCCAGGGCGTGCTGGGCGACTGCATCGCGCGGCTGCTCGAGCTCACGGGCTGGAAGGTCACCCGGGAGTACTACTTCAACGACGGCGGCCGCCAGATGCGGGTGCTCGGCGAGTCGGTGAAGGCGCGCTATCTGGAATCGCTGGAGCGGGCCGCGCCGCCGCCGGAAGCGGCGCTCGCCGATCCCGAGAACGCCTGGGTGGAGGAGGTGGACGGACTCCCGGTGGTGTTTCCCCGGGACGGGTACCGGGGCGAGTACGTGCGGGACATCGCGGTCGACCTCCGTCGCCGGCGGGGCGACGCGCTGGGCGACGAGCCGGCCCTGGGCGTCTTCCTCGACGCCGCGAAGGAGGCGATCTTCGGCGAGATCCGCGCCACTCTGGACTCCCTGGGCATCCGCTTCGACGTCTACTTCAACGAGAAGTCGCTCTACGACGGCGGCCAGCTCGACGCGGTGCTGGAGGACCTGCGCGCCGCGGGCTCCATCTACGAAGCCGAGGGAGCGGTCTGGTTCCGAGCCACTGCACTCGGTCTCGACCGGGACCGGGTGGTCGTCCGCAGCAACGGGGAGCCCACCTATCTGCTGCCGGACATCGCCTATCACCGCGAGAAGTACCGTCGCGGCTTCGAGGCGATCATCGACGTCCAGGGCGCCGACCACATCGAGCAGTTTCCGTTCGTTCGGGTCGCCATGGGGGTGCTGGGCTTCGATCCCGAGCGGGTCGAGCTCGTGCTCCACCAGTTCGTGACGATCACGAGCGGCGGCGAGAAGGTCAAGCAGTCCACCCGTCGTGCGAACTTCCTCACCGTCGACGAGCTCGTCGAAGAGGTGGGGGCGGACGTGTTCCGCTTCTTCATGGTGGAACGCAAGGCGGACGGTCACCTGGACTTCGACCTCGATCTCGCCAAGGACCGAAACTGGCGCAAGAACCCCGCCTACTACGTCCAGTACGCCTACGCGCGCACCCACGGCATCATGCGCAAGGCGCGGGAGGAGGGCTTCGAGATGCCGGGGCCCGACGCCTTCGACGCCGGGCGCCTGGCGCTGCCCGAGGAGATCGAGCTGATCAAGAAGCTCGGGGAATTCCCCGAGCTGGTGACGCGCGCCGCGGAAGCCCGGGCTCCCCACCACGTCGCCTACTACCTGCGCGAGCTCGCGGGGATCTTCAATCCCTACGTGCAGGACGGGAAGCGTCACCGCGTCGTGTCGGACGACGCGGTGCTCACGGCCGCCCGCCTCGCGCTGATGGGCGCGGTGCAGGTGGTCCTCGCCAACGGCCTCTGGCTGCTGGGACTCTCGGCGCCGGAGCAGATGTGAGCGCCGCGCGAGCAGTGAACGGACGAGCATCGGGAGGGGGGAGGATGCGAGACGCAGAGCCGGGCTGGTTCGCCAGCCTGCTGGGAGCCGCGGTGTTGATCGCGGGAGGCTTCGGGCTGGGGCTCGTGGCCGGGGTGGTCTCCGAGGAGCCCGAGCTCGTGGTCGGGCACCTGGTGGGCCGCAGCGAGGAGGTTCCCTGGACGCCCGAGGTCGCGGCCGACGCCGTGGCGCCCGAAGCCGGCGACGCCGCCCGGGAGGCCGAGACCGTGGCCGCCGCGCGCCCACAGCCCGCACGCCGGGAGTCGGCCCGGGCGGCCGAGCTTCCGCCGGTCGCGGCGCCGCCGCCGGCGCGTCGTGCGGAGGCCCCGCCACGGGAGGTCGACGCCAGGCCGAAGGCCGCGCCCTCGGCGGTGCGGAGCGGCTTCGCGGTGCAGGTGGGGGCCTTCGCGGACGGCGACGCCGCCCAGGGCATGCTCCGGAAGCTGCGCGGCCGGGGCTTCGACGCCTACGTGATCCCCAGCGAGGCGAGCGGGGACGGACGCTGGCGCGTGCGCGTCGGTCCCGTGCCGAGCCGGGGCGAAGCCGAGGCGCTGGCGTCGCGTCTCAAGTCGGAGGAGCGTCTTCCGACCTGGGTGCTGACCGAAGGAGGAGGGTGAGCGAGGCGCGGCACTCGCTACGGGCGAGCGTTCGAGCCCCGGTCGCTTCGAGTCGGCATGGGACTTCGCTACATGGTCACGGGATCCCGCGGGCAGCTCGGACGCTGCCTGGTGCGCGCGCTCACGGAGCCCGCGACGGCGGCCGGAGACACGCTGTTGGGCGCCTTCTCGCATGCGGAGCTGGACATCGCCGACCCGGAGTCGGTGGCGCGGGCCCTGGACCAGCTGCCGGGCGGTGCCCCCGACGTGCTCGTCAACGCGGCGGCCTACAATCAGGTGGACCGCTGCGAGAGCGACGGCCGGGAGGCGGCCTTCCGGGTGAACGGCGACGGGCCCGGCCTTCTCGCACGCGCCTGCGAAGGGGTGGGCGCCCGGCTCGTCCACGTGTCGACGGACTACGTGCTCGACGGTGACGGCACGGTGCCGATCCCCGAGGATGCCAGCCCGGCGCCGCGAACGTCGTACGGAAGCAGCAAGCTGCTCGGGGAGACGCAGGTGCGGGAAGCCTCGCCCGATTCGCTCGTGGTCCGCACGAGCTGGGTCTTCGGCCCGGGGAAGAACTTCGTGGGGGCGATCCTGCGTCAGGGACGGCTGCGTCGGACCGGCGAGCTGCAGGGGCCCTTGCGCGTGGTGGACGACCAGCGCGGATGTCCGACCTACGCCGCCGACCTGGCCGCCGGGATCCGCGGGCTCGCCACCGCCACGGCCCCGGGCCGCGGGCAGGGCGGCATCTACCATCTGTCCAACGCCCCGGATCCGGGAGACCCCGACGCGCCCACCTGGTGGGACTTCGCCCGCGCGATCCTCGACGCCGGGGGCTACGGCGACCTGGCGATCGACCGGGTCACCACCGCCGACATCGGCGCGCCCGCACCACGCCCGGCCTACTCGGTGCTCGCGTGCGAGCGCGCCGCGGCGCTGGGGGTGCGCCTGCGCAGCTGGCGCGAAGCGCTCGCCGCCTATCTGGCCTCGGCCGATCTTCGGGTGACCCTCGAGCACAGCGATCCCGAAGCGCTCGCCGCCGGGAGTCCCCGATGACCGCCGTGGACCGCGACCATATCCGCAACTTCTGCATCATCGCCCACATCGATCACGGCAAGAGCACCCTCGCGGACCGCATGCTCGACGCGACCCATTCCCTCACGGACCGGGAGAAGAAGGCGCAGTTCCTCGACAACATGGACCTCGAGCGCGAGCGGGGGATCACCATCAAGGCCCAGACCGTTCGCATGCGCTTCCGCGCGGCAGACGGCGAGGACTACGTGCTGAACCTGATCGACACCCCCGGGCACGTGGACTTCTCCTACGAGGTGTCCCGTGCGCTCGCCGCCTGCGAGGGGGCCCTGCTCGTGGTGGACGCCGTCCAGGGCATCCAGGCCCAGACCCTGGCGAACACGTACCTGGCGGTGGATGCGAACCTCGAGATCATCCCGGTGCTGAACAAGATCGACCTGCCCGCCGCCGATCCCGAACGCGTGGCCCAGGAGATCGAGGAGATCGTCGGGCTCGACGCGAGCGACGTCCTCCACGTCTCTGCCAAGAACGGGACGGGGGTGCCGGCCCTGCTGCAGGCCATCGTCGACCGCGTGCCGCCGCCCCGGGGCGACCCCGAGGCGCCCGTTCGGGCGCTGGTCTTCGACTCCTGGTTCGACTCCTACGTCGGCGCGGTGCTGCTCGTGCGCGTGATGGACGGGAGGCTGCGACGCCACGACTCGATCCGCTTCCTCATCAGCAAGCGGGAGCGCGAAATCACGCAGCTCGCGGTGCTCGAGCCCGGCCGCCGGGACGTGGCGGAGCTCGCCGCCGGCGAGGTGGGTCTCGTGATCGCCGGGATCAAGACCCTGTCGGACGTGAAGGTGGGCGACACCATCACCACCACCAGCCATCCCGCCTCCGCGCCCCTGCCCGGCTTCCGCGACTCGAAGCCGATGGTGTTCGCGGGCCTCTATCCGGTGGACGCGGAGGACTACGAGGATCTCAAGGCGTCCCTCGAGAAGCTCGTCCTCAACGACTCGTCCTTCGCCTACGATCCGGAGACCAGCGCGGCCCTGGGCTTCGGCTTCCGGTGCGGGTTCCTGGGCTTCCTGCACGCGGAGATCATCCAGGAGCGGCTCGAGCGCGAGTACGGGCTCAACCTGATCAGCACCGCACCCACCGTGCGCTACCGCGTGGTGCCCAAGGTCGGCGAGCCCTTCGAGATCGAGACCCCGGCGGCGCTGCCCGATCCCAGCGAGATCGATCGCGTCGAAGAGCCGATCATCCGCGCCACCATCCACGTCCCGTCGGAGTACCTGGGGGCCGTCATCGGCCTCTGTCAGGACCGGCGGGGAATCCAGCGCGGGATGACCCAGCACCGCGACCGCGTCCAGCTCGTGTACGATCTGCCCCTCGCCGAGGTGGTCACGGACTTCCACGATCGCATCAAGAGCGTCACCCGCGGATACGGCTCCTTCGACTACGATCTCGTGGGCTACGAGCGGGGAGACCTGGTGAAGCTGGACATCATCGTGAACGGCGAGCCCGTGGACGCCCTCTCGTTGATCGTGCACCGGGACCAGGCCTACGCCCGAGGCAACGAGCTCACGCGCAAGCTCAAGGAGTTCATTCCCCGGCAGCAGTTCCAGGTGGCCATCCAGGCCGCCATCGGCTCCCGCATCATCGCGCGAACGTCGGTGCAGGCGCTGCGCAAGAATGTCACCGCCAAGTGCTACGGCGGCGACATCTCCCGCAAACGCAAGCTCCTCGAGAAGCAGAAGGCGGGCAAGAAGCGGATGAAGCGGGTCGGCTCGGTGGAGATTCCCCAGGAGGCCTTCCTCGCCGCCCTGAAGCTGGGAGACGAATGAGCGAACCGAATCGGGAAGGGGCGGGCGGGGACGAACCGGCCGCGGGCGCCGCCGGCCCGCTCGCGCGGCTGTGGGAGCAGGTGAGCACCATCGTCCTCGCGGTGGTGATCGCGCTGGGGATCCGGATCTTCCTGGTGGAGCCGTTCCGCATCCCTTCGGAGTCGATGCTGCCGACGCTGCTGATCGGGGACCATCTCTTCGTCAACAAGCTGGTCTACGGTCCGAGGATTCCCTTCACCGAGATCCGCCTGCCGGGCTGGCGCAAGCCGGAGCGGGGCGACGTGGTGGTGTTCGCAGTCGCGCGCAGCGACGATCGGGGCCTCCAGCACATCTACCCGGCCGACCAGCGCCCCGATCTGCCCCGGGACGACTTCGTGAAGCGAGTCGTCGGCCTTCCCGGAGATCGCATCGAGGTACGGGGCGAGCGGCTCTACGTGAACGACGAGCGCGTCGAGGAGGTGGACACCCACGAGCTCTTCGTGGACGAGGAGGGGCACGATCTCGAGATCCAGCGCGAGCACCTGAACGGCTGCGATCACGCCGTGCTCGCCGACCCCCGTCTCCCGGGACCCCGCCAGGCCCTGCTCACGGTGCCGCCTGGGCGCTACTTCATGATGGGCGACAACCGCGATCACTCGAACGACAGCCGCGTGTGGGGAACCGTTCGCTTCGAGGAGATGCAGGGGCCGGCGTTCCTGCTCTACTGGTCCTGGGACGTGAACGGCAACTTCCTGCAGTTCCTGAATCCGGTGAACTGGTGGTCGGCCGAGAAGCGATGGAGCCGCATCGGCAGCCGGGTGCGCTGCGCGTCTCCCGACGAGAGCCTGGCGGACGTCGGTGTGGCCGGCGTGCCCGCCGCGCGTTCGCCCGACCAACACGACGGTTGAGGCCCGCGCCTGCCGGCGCGCGGCGATCGCGATTGACGCGCCCTCCACACGCGTTATGCTGCCCCCGGTCGAAAGGCCGGACCTTTTAACTCTGTCCCGTGAGACGGAAAAAGGTGCGCAGTGACGCCCCCCAAGCCCACCCCGCCCAAGCACGCCGACCGAGAAGCCGCACCCAGCTCTTCCGAAGAGAAGGGGAATGCCGGCTCCGGGGGAAACGCCGTCTCCAGCAGCGCCGACGCAGCCGAGGCTTCTTCCGAGGCCCGGCGCATCCTCGACGACGTCGCCATCCGCCGCGCCCTCATGCGCATCGCCCACGAGATCGTGGAGCGCAACGACGACGAGCTCGCCGCTCTCTACCTGGTGGCGATTCCGAACGGCGGTGTGCCCCTGGGGCGGATGCTGGTCGAGAACCTCGAGAAGCTCTCGTCCACCCGCGTGCCCCTCGGGATCCTCGACACCACCCTCTACCGGGACGACGTGATGCTGACCGCCGAGCGTCCGCCTCTGCGCGTCACCGAGATGCCGTCGTCGGTGGACGACCGCGTGGTCGTCCTCGTCGAGGACGTGGTGAACACCGGACGCACGATCCGCGCGGCCATGGACGCCCTGATGGACTTCGGCCGCCCGCGCGCGGTGCAGGTGGTGGCGCTCGTGGACCGCGGTCACCGCGAGCTTCCCATCAAGATCGACTACGTGGGCAAGAACATCCCCACCCAGCCGGGCGAGGCGGTGGTGCTCCAGGGACAGGACGGCGGGCTGGCGGGCCCCCTCGAGGTGGTCCTCGAGGCGCGCGGCAAGCGGCGGGATCGGGCGGCCGCGGGCGCCGCCGCGGCAGGGGAGCGCTGACGTGGTCGGACAGGATCTGCTGGGAATCGAGGACCTCGGCCGGCCGGAGATCGAGCGGATCCTCGAGGCCGCCCAGCGCATGACCGAGATCGGGACCCGCGACGTGAAGAAGGTGCCGACCCTGCGCGGCCGCACCGTCGTGAACCTCTTCTTCGAGCCCTCGACGCGCACCCAGACGAGCTTCGAGATCGCGGGCAAGCGGCTGGCGGCGGACGTGGTGAACTTCTCGGCCTCCTCGTCGAGCCTCTCCAAGAACGAGAGCATCCTCGACACCGCCAAGACCCTGGACGCCATGGACCCGGACTGCGTGGTCGTCCGTCACGCCGTGGCCGGCGTGCCGAAGCGCATCGCCGACGTGCTGGACGCGCCCGTGATCAACGCCGGAGACGGCGCCCACGAGCATCCCACCCAGGCGCTTCTCGACATGCTGACCGTGTTCCAGCAGAAGGAGCGCATCGACGGCCTCACGGTGGCGATCGTGGGCGACATCGCGCACTCGCGGGTGGCGCGGTCGAACATCTACGGCTTCTCCAAGATGGGCGCCGAGGTGCGCGTCGCGGGCCCGCCGACGATGCTGCCGGCGGACGTCGAGGTGCTGGGGGTCAAGGCGTACACGTCCCTGCGCGAGGCCCTCGACGGCGCCGACGTGGTGATGGCCCTGCGGATCCAGATGGAGCGCCTGGAGGGAGCCTGCTTCCCCAGCGTGCGCGAGTACGCGGCGACCTTCGGCATCGACCGCGCGAAGCTGCGCTACGCCAAGGACGACGCCATCGTGATGCATCCCGGGCCCGTGAACCGGGGCGTCGAGCTCTCCCACGACCTGGCCGACCACCGGCCGAGCGTCATCCTCGACCAGGTTCGCAACGGCGTCGCGCTCCGCATGGCGCTGCTCTATCTGCTCTCCGGCCGAAGCATCCAGCGCGATGCGCGCCTGGCCGAAGGCCTGCGGGCGGCTCGGATGGAGCCGGCTGCCGGCACCCGCCAGGAACAGGAGTAATCGTCCCTTGGCCAGACTGTTGATCCGCGGCGGGCGGGTGTTGGACCCGGCCGTCGACCTCGACCAGAACGCCGACGTGCTCGTCGAGGACGGTCGCATCTCCGCGATCGGGTCCGACCTCGACGCGCGCGGGGCGGAGATGCTCGACGCCCGGGAGTGCTGGGTGGCGCCGGGCTTCATCGATCTGCACACACACCTGCGGGAGCCGGGCCAGGAGTACAAGGAGGATCTCGGATCCGGCGGCCGGGCGGCGGTCGCCGGCGGCTTCACCTCGGTCGTCTGCATGGCCAACACACAGCCCGTCAACGACGACCCGGCCGTCACCGAGTACATCCTGAACCGGGCGAAGACCGACTCGCCGGCGCGCGTCTATCCCATCGCCGCGGCCACCATCGGGCTGCGGGGCGAGGTGATGACCGAGATGGTGGCGCTGCGGGAGGCGGGCGCCGTGGCCTTCAGCGACGACGGAAAGACGATCTCGGACGCCGGCACCATGCGCCGGGTGCTCGAGTACTCGAAGCTGGTCGACGTGCCGGTGGTGGTGCACGCCGAGGACTGCGCGCTACGGGGAGACGGCGTGGTCAACGAGGGACCCGTCTCCACGCGCCTGGGGCTGCCCGGCAACCCGTGCCTGGCCGAGGACATCCTCGTCGCCCGGGACCTGATGCTGACGAAGCGGACGGGCGCCCGCCTGCACGTGGCGCACGTCTCGTCCGCGGGCGCGGTGGAGCTCGTGCGGCGCGCGCGCGAGGAGGGCCTCTCGGTCACCGCCGAGGTGACGCCCCACCACCTGACGCTCACGGACGAGGCCACCCTCGGCTACGACACGAACACGAAGATGGCGCCGCCCCTGCGCTCCGCGAGCGACGTCGCGGCCTGTCGCCGGGCGCTCGTCGAGGGGGTGATCGACGTGATCGCCACCGATCACGCGCCCCACGCCGTGCACGAGAAGGAGGTCGAGTTCACCGCGGCGCCGCCGGGAATCCTGGGCTTCGAGACCGCCTACGCGGTGGTGATGGACCTGGTGCGGGAGGGCGAGCTCTCGCCCCTGGAGCTGATGCGGCGGCTCTCCACCAACGCGCACCGGGTGATGAGCCTGCCGGGCGGCAGCCTGGCCGTCGGGAGCCCGGGCGACGTCGTCGTGCTCGACCCCGACGCGGCGGTGGACCTACGACCCGGCCAAGGGCTACTCGAAGAGCCGGAACTCGCCCTGGGCGGGCCACGAGCTGACGGGACGGGTGGTGGCCACCGTGGTGGCCGGTCATCTGGTCTTCCACTGCGACCGGGGGGTGCTGTTGCCGTGAGCGTCGCCACGCCGAGGACCGCGCGGCTGGTGCTGGCGGACGGCACGGTGTACCGGGGCCTGGCCTTCGGTGCGGCGACCGTCCGCTCTGGCGAGGTCGTCTTCAATACGTCGATGACCGGCTATCAGGAGATCCTGACGGATCCCTCGTATGCCGGGCAGATCGTCGCCATGACCTATACGCAGATCGGGAACGTGGGCGTGAACCGGACCGACGAGGAGTCGGCCCGTCCCTTTCTCGAGGGCTTCGTGGTCAAGGAGCTCCTCGACACGCCGAGCAGCTGGCGCGCCGAGGGCGGCCTGGACGCCTATCTCGCCCAGGCGGGTGTGCCGGGTCTATCCGGCATCGACACCCGGGCGCTGGTGCGGCGCATCCGCGACCACGGCGCGCAGGTGGGCGTCCTCAGCACCGACCCCGCGGTGCAGGACGAGGACGAGCTGGTCCGTCGCGCGCGCAGCGCTCCCACCCTCGAAGGCAGGGACCTGGTGGCCGAGGTCACCTGCCAGGCGCCGTACGCGTGGCGGGAGGGCGCCTGGCCCGGCATCCAGGGACAGTGCCCGCGCCCGCCCCGCCCGACGCCCGCCTTCCGGGTGGTCGCCTACGACTTCGGGGTGAAGCGCAACATCCTGCGGCTGCTGGTGGAGCAGGGCTTCGACGTCACCGTCGTGCCTGCCACCACGTCCGCCGTCGACGCTCTGGCGCTCGACCCCGACGCGATCTTCCTCTCCAATGGTCCCGGCGATCCCGAGGCCGTGCAGGGCGTGCGGGATACGGTGCGCGAGCTGTCCCGGCGCAAGCCCCTCTTCGGCATCTGTCTGGGGCACCAGATCCTCGGGCTGGCCCTGGGCGGGCGCACCCAGAAGCTCAAGTTCGGGCACCACGGCGGCAACCAGCCCGGCAAGGACCTGGCGACGGGACGGGTCGCCATCTGCGCCGAGAACCACGGCTATGCGGTCAACGCCGAGTCGCTGCGCACGGCGGGCGAGCCCGTCTGCATCACCCACGTGAACCTGAACGACGACACCGTGGAAGGGCTCGCCCACGAAGAGCGCCCCGTCTTCTCGGTGCAGTACCACCCCGAGGCTTCGCCGGGGCCCCACGACGCGGCGTTCTTCTTCCGCCGCTTTCGCGAGATGGTCGCCCGGCACCGAGCCGGCGAGACCGTGACCGGAGCACAGATCGCACGCGAAGCCGCGCGCGGGGAGCGGACGCGTGCCGAAGCGTGAAGACATCCACACCATCCTGGTGATCGGCTCCGGCCCGATCGTCATCGGACAGGCGTGCGAGTTCGACTACTCCGGCACCCAGGCCTGCAAGGCGCTCCGGGAGGAGGGCTACCGGGTGGTCCTCGTGAACTCCAATCCCGCGACGATCATGACCGACCCCGAGACGGCAGACCGCACCTACGTCGAGCCGATGACCGTCGAGAGCCTGGAGAAGATCATCGAGGCGGAGCGTCCCGACGCGCTGCTGCCCACCATCGGGGGGCAGACGGGGCTCACCCTGGCGGTGCGACTGCACGAGGCCGGGCGTGCTCGAGCGACACGGCGTGCAGCTCATCGGCGCGAAGCTCGACTCCATCCACAAGGCCGAGGATCGCGAGCTCTTCGCCAAGGCCATGCGGAAGATCGGGCTCGGGGTGCCCCGTTCGGGGCTCGCGCGCTCCCTGGCCGAGGCCCGGCAGGTGGTCAAGGACACCGGCATTCCGGCCATCATCCGGCCGAGCTTCACCATGGGCGGCACCGGCGGCAGCGTGGCCTTCCGGGACGAAGACTTCGACGGGCTGGTGCAGTGGGCCCTCGACCAGTCGCCCCAGCACGAGTGCCTGGTCGAGCAGAGCGTGCTCGGCTGGAAGGAATACGAGCTCGAGGTGATGCGCGACGCGGCGGACAACGTCGTCGTCGTCTGCTCCATCGAGAACTTCGACCCGATGGGCGTCCACACCGGCGATTCCATCACGGTGGCGCCGGCCCAGACCCTCACGGATCGCGAGTACCAGGAGATGCGCGACGCCGCGATCGCCATCATGCACGAGATCGGCGTCGAGACCGGGGGCTCGAACGTCCAGTTCGCGGTCGATCCGAAGACGGGCGCGATGATCGTGATCGAGATGAATCCGCGGGTCTCGCGCTCGTCGGCGCTGGCTTCGAAGGCCACGGGCTTTCCCATCGCGAAGTTCGCCGCCAAGCTCGCTGTCGGGTACACGCTCGACGAGCTGCGCAACGACATCACCCGAGAGACGCCGGCCAGCTTCGAGCCGACCATCGACTACGTGGTGACGAAGGTGCCGCGCTTCACGTTCGAGAAGTTCCCGAGCGCCGACAACATGCTCACCACCCAGATGAAGTCGGTGGGCGAGGTGATGGCCATCGGGCGCACCTTCAAGGAGAGCCTGCAGAAGGCGATCCGCTCGCTCGAGGTGGGACACGCGGGCTTCGAGTCGCCGGAGGGCCCGCCGGACGAGAGCGACGCGGCGGCCCGCGAACGGCTGTGGAAGTCCATCGACGTCCCCCGTCCGGGGCGGCCCTGGGCGATCGTCGAGATGCTGCGCCGGGGCGGCACCGTGGAGGAGATCCACGAGCGCTCGGGCATCGACCCCTGGTTCCTCCGGAATCTGAGCCAGATCGCGGACTTCGAGCGCGGTCTCCAGGCGGCGAGCGAGCCCGAACGCGCCGTGTGGCTGCGGCCGGCCAAGCAGATGGGCTTCTCCGACCGGCGCCTGGCCGATCTGTGGGGCCTGCGCGAGCAGGCGGTGCGCGAGCTGCGCCTCTCGCTCGGCGTGCGTCCCGTGTTCAAGCGCGTCGACACCTGCGGCGCCGAGTTCGAGGCCCACACGCCGTACCTGTACTCCACTTACGAGGACGAGTGCGAGGCGCGTCCGACGGATCGCCGCAAGATCATGATCCTGGGCGGGGGTCCCAATCGCATCGGGCAGGGCATCGAGTTCGACTACTGCTGCGTGCACGCCGTCTTCGCCCTGCGCGACGCGGGCTTCGAGACGATCATGGTGAACTGCAACCCCGAGACCGTCTCGACGGACTACGACACCAGCGATCGCCTCTACTTCGAGCCGCTCACCCTGGAGGACGTGCTGGCGATCGTCGACGTCGAGAAGCCCGAGGGGGTGATCGTGCAGTTCGGCGGCCAGACTCCGCTCAAGCTCGCGGTACCCCTCGAGCGGGCGGGGGTCCCCATCCTCGGAACGCCTCCCGACGCCATCGACCGGGCAGAGGACCGCGAACGCTTCGACGCGCTGCTGGAGACCCTGGGGCTGCAGCGGCCGGCGGGTGCGGTGGCGCGCAGCGCCCAGGAGGCCGAAGCCGTCGCGGCCCGCATCGGCTATCCGGTGCTCGTGCGGCCGTCGTACGTGCTCGGCGGGCGCGCGATGCAGATCGTGCAGGACGTCGAAGCGCTGCGGAGCTACATGCGCTTCGCCGTCAAGGCCTCCCCCGAGCACCCGGTGCTGGTCGATCGCTTCCTGAACGACGCCATCGAGGTGGACGTCGACGCCATCTGCGACGGGGAGATCGTGGTGGTGGGCGGCATCATGGAGCACATCGAGGAAGCGGGCGTCCACTCGGGCGACAGCGCCTGCTCGCTGCCGCCGTACTCGCTCTCGGCCGACGTGGTGGAGCAGATCCAGGTCGCCACCCGCAAGCTGGCTCTGGAGCTGGGCGTGCTCGGCCTCATGAACGTCCAGTACGCCGTGAAGAACGGGCAGCTCTTCGTGATCGAAGTGAATCCGCGCGCCTCCCGTACCGTGCCCTTCGTGTCGAAGGCGATCGGCGTGCCGCTCGCGAAGCTGGCCGCGCTGGTGATGGCCGGCTCGAGCCTGAAGGATCTGGGCTTCACCGAAGAGCGGGTGCCCACCCACTTCTCGGTGAAGGAGGCCGTCTTTCCGTTCGTCAAGTTTCCGGGGGTCGACACCCTGCTCGGTCCGGAGATGAAGAGCACCGGCGAGGTGATGGGCATCGATTCGGACTTCGGTCGCGCCTACGCCAAGGCGCAGATCCAGGCGGGCAACAGCCTGCCCACGAGCGGCTGCGTGCTGGTTTCCATGCGGAGCAGCGAGCACGAGGCGGGGGTTCCGCCGATCCGGGAGCTGGCCGAGCTGGGCTTCCGGGTGGTGGCCACCCGGGGTACCGCCGAGACGCTCCAGGCGCACGGGATCGCCGCCGAGGTGGTCAACAAGGTGCACGAGGGGTCGCCGCACACCGCAGACCTGATCCAGTCCGGGCAGGTGAGCCTCGTGATCAACACGGTGGATCCGGATCCCACCGCAATCCGCGACTCGTTCTCCATGCGCCGGGCGGCCCTGCAGCGCGGAACGCCGTACTGTACGACCCTGGCGGCGGCGCGCGCCTCCGCCGGGGCGATTCGCGCCCTGCAGCGGGGCTCGATCGGCGTTCGTTCCCTGCAAGAGATCCACGCGCGGTCGGAGGAGGGTCCCCCGCGCGCGTGAGCCCCGCTGCCGCCGCGGTCCCGGTTCGAGGCGGAAGCATGTCCACGTGCCGCGTCCAGAGCCGCCTCGAGGCGGTGCTGAAGCCGCTGGAGTTCGCGGCGGCGGACGACTTCGCACGGCTTCCGCGGGTGCACGACCTCGACCGCACCGTCGCGCGCGCCTGCCGGCGCGCGCTGGAGGTGCCCGCGCCCGCGCCCCTGCGCGGCGTGCTGGAGAAGATCGCCGTGGCCTTCGAGGCGGCCGCGGCGGCGGACGAGAGCGGCGTCGACCCGGACGCGCCCGACCCCCGCATCGCACGAGTCCGCCGGGCCCTCACGTTGCTCGACCCCTATCGCCGGCCCGACTGGGCGGCGGCGGCCCTGGCCGGGCCGCTCACCGTCTTCCCCGGCGTGGGGCCCCGGCGCGCCGAGGCCCTGGCCCGGCGCGGCCTCCAGCACGTCGAGCAGCTGCTCTTCCACCTGCCGAGCGGCTACGACGACCGTCGTGCCCTGGTGGAGGTGGGCGACCTGATGGTGGGCGGTCGCGCCACCTTCCTCGCCGAGGTGCAGAGCACCGGTACCGCCCTGTCGCGCACCCGCCGTGGACGCCCCGGTCGCGTGTTCGAGGCAGTGGTGGGCGATCACACGGGCAGTGTCTCCCTCAAGTGGTTCCACGGGAGCGAGGCGCTGGAGTCGAGCCTGCGGAAGGGGTCCCGCATCCTGGTGACGGGGGACGTGCGACGCCATCGCTTCACGAAGCAGCTCGTACACCCGGAGGTGGAGCTGATCGACGACCTGCCCGAAGCGGAGGCCGAGGTGCAGCTGGCACAGCGGCTCACCTCCCTGCGGCGGATCGTGCCGCGCTACCCGACCCCGGAAGGCGTGCCCCCCCGCACCTTGCGGGGCCTGATCGAGCGCGCGGTGGAGGAGTACGCGGACCTGGCGCCCGGCTACCTGCCCGAAACGCTCGTGCGCGAGCACGCCCTGCCGGAGCCCGGGGAGGCCCTGCGGATCGTGCACGCGCCGCCCTTCGAGGCCGAGGTGGCCGAGTACGAGGCCTTCGCGTCCCCGTCCCACCGGCGCCTGGTGCTGGAAGAGCTCTTCCTGCTGGAGCTGGGACTGGCCCTGCGCCACGGCGAGAGCGCGCGGCTCCCGGGCGTGCCCCTGGACGTGTCCCGGTCGCGGATCGCCCGGGCCGCCGCCGGGCTCCCCTTCCCCCTGACGGGCGCCCAGGCCCGCGTCTGGCAGGAGATCCGGGCCGACCTGGCGCGCCCGCACCCGATGAATCGCCTGGTGCAGGGCGACGTGGGCAGCGGCAAGACGGTGGTGGCCTTCCTCGCGGCCCTGGCCGCCGCGGCCAACGGCATGCAGGCGGCCCTGATGGCCCCCACCGAGCTGCTGGCGGAGCAGCACGCGCGCACCCTGGCGGCCCTGGTGGCGGGCTCGGCGGCGGGCCTCCGACTTCGGATCGCCTTGCTCACCGCGTCGGTTCCCCGGGCGGAGGCCGAAGCGATCCGCAGCCGGCTCGCGAGCGGCGACGTCGACCTGGTGATCGGCACCCACGCGCTGGTGCAGAAGGACGTCTCCTTCGCCCGGCTGGCGCTGGTGGTGGTGGACGAGCAGCACCGCTTCGGGGTGTTGCAGCGCCAGGCGCTCGCTGCCAAGCGCGACGACGCCCGCCACCCGCACACCCTGGTGATGACCGCGACGCCCATCCCCCGAACCCTGGCGCTCACCCTCTACGGCGACCTCGACTGTTCCGTGATCGACGAGCTGCCGCCGGGCCGCAGCCCCGTGAAGACCCTCCTGATGCGCGAAGGGGAGGGGGCGGCGGTCAGCCGGCTGGTCGAGCAGACCGTGAAGCGCGGCGAGCAGGTGTACGTCGTCTACCCGCTGGTGGAGGAGAGCGAGCGGATCGATCTGCGCTCGGCCATCGAGTCGGCCCAGCGCATCGCCCGGGCCTTCCCCGAGTGCCGGGTCGACCTGGTGCACGGTCGCCTCGAGGCCACCGAGCGCCGTGCGGCCATGCAGCGCTTCGAGCGGGGCGAGACGCACATCCTCGTGTCGACCACGGTGATCGAGGTGGGCGTCGACGTGTCCCGGGCCACCCTGATGGTGGTCGAGCACGCCGAGCGATTCGGGCTCGCGCAGCTGCACCAGCTGCGGGGCCGGGTGGGTCGCGGAGAGCGCCCCGGCACCTGCGTGCTGGTCTCCCGGGCGGCGGCGGGTGCCCGGTCCGTCTCGCCGGAAGCCTCGGAGGCGGAGACGGACCGGCCTGTGGACCGCGGCGAGGAGCGCCTCAAGGCCATGCTCGAGACGACCGATGGCTTCGAGATCGCGAACGCCGACCTCCGGATTCGCGGCCCCGGGGAGTTCCTGGGCACCCGGCAGAGCGGACACCTGCCCGACCTGCGGGTGGCCGATCTGCTGCGGGACCAGCGGCTGCTCGGGATCGCCCGGCGCGCGGCGTTCGAAGCCGTCCGTCGCGACCCGGGCCTGGCGGGACAGCCGGAGCTGCGTGCGGCGGTGGCGTCGCGCTGGGGCGAGCGACTGGCCCTCGTCAACGTCGGCTGAAACGAGGCAGAAAGAGCCGGCTAAACGAGAGAAAGAGCCGGCTGAACGAGGCAGAAAGAGCCGGCTGAAACGAGGCAGAAAGAGCCGGCTGAAACGAGGCGGAAAGCGCCGGAGTCGAGCCCGGACGGGCGAATGCTTGACGGCGTTCGCTCCGTCCTCTACACAACGGAGCCGAGATGTCCTTCCAGAACGCGCGAATTCAGGGTCTCCTCCTTCTTGGCCTGCTGCTTAGCAGGGCGGGGGAGGCCTAGCGCGTCGACGGATCGAGCATCCCGAGGAACGCGAAACCCTCTCCCGCCAGACCGGCCGGAGAGGGTTTCGCGCTTTCGGGACCCCTGGGACTTCAGGACCCCCATTCTCCGAGCCGGCGGCGGGAGCCGCTCCGGGCAGCGAGCCCGGCGCGGAAGCCGAAGACGAGGAGAGCGTGATGTCCATCGAACCGCCTGCGAAGGTGTGGAGCCCCGCGGAGGTGGCGCGCCGTTCGGCCGCCGCGGCCGCGCACTACCGGGGCGTGGCGCCCATCGGCCTGCACGACCGGAGCTGGCCCGACCGGGTGATCCAGCGCGCGCCCCAGTGGTGCAGCGTGGATCTCCGGGACGGCAACCAGGCCCTGATCGAGCCCATGGGCGCGGGCCGCAAGCGGCGCCTCTTCGAGGCCCTCGTCCGGACGGGCTTTCGCGAGATCGAGGTGGGCTTTCCCAGCGCGTCCCAGACCGACTACGACTTCGTGCGCGAGCTGATCGAGCGCGATCTCGTTCCCGACCACGTCACCCTGCAGGTCCTCACCCAGTGCCGGGACGACCTGATCGACGCCACCTTCGAGGCCCTGCGCGGCGTGAAGCGCGCCATCGTGCACCTGTACAACTCCACCTCGCCCCTGCAGCGGCGGGTGGTCTTCCAGCAGGACCGGGCGGGCATCACGCAGATCGCGGTGCGCGCGGCCCGGCGCGTGCGCGAGAACGCGGTCCGGATGGTCGCCAGCGAGATCCGCTTCGAGTACTCGCCGGAGAGCTTCAGCGCGACGGAGGTGGACTACGCGGTGGAGATCTGCGAGGCCGTGATGGAGGTCTTCGAGCCGACCGCCGAGCGCAAGCTGATCCTCAACCTGCCGGCCACCGTCGAGATGACGACGCCCAACGTATACGCCGACCAGGTCGAGCTCTTCGGCCGCAGCCTGCGGGGGCGCGACCGGGTGATCCTGAGCGTGCACCCCCACAACGACCGGGGCTGCGCGGTGGCCGCCGCCGAGCTGGCGGTGATGGCCGGGGCCGAGCGCGTGGAGGGAACCCTCTTCGGCAACGGCGAGCGCACGGGCAACGTCGACCTGGTGACCCTGGCGCTCAACCTCACGAGCCAGGGCGTCGATTCGAGGCTCGACCTGTCGGACATCAACCGGCTGGTGCGCGTGGCCGAGCACTGCAACCGCCTGCCCGTGCATCCGCGCCACCCGTATGCGGGGGATCTCGTCTTCACGGCGTTTTCGGGCTCGCACCAGGACGCCATCAAGAAGGGCCTGGCGGCCCTGCGCGAAGGCGACCCCTGGGATGTGCCGTACCTCCCCATCGATCCGGCCGACGTGGGCCGGACCTACGAAGAGGTGATCCGCATCAACTCCCAGTCGGGCAAGGGCGGCATCGCGTTCGTCCTCGAGCAGGACCACGGACTGCGCCTGCCCCGGCGCCTGCAGGTGGAGTTCCGCCAGATCGTGCAGCGCATCACCGACGCCTCGGGCGAGGAGCTCTCGTCCAAGGGAGTCTGGGAGGCCTTCGTGGATACCTACCTGAACGACCGGGGGCCGTTCGCGCTGGTGGACTATCGCGAGGAGGGCGGGCGCGACGTCCCCGACCGGCTGGTGGCCGTGGTACGCGAGGCGGGTGTGGAGCGCACCATCGAGGGCACGGGCAGCGGACCCATCGACGCCTTCGTGGACGCCCTGCGTCGTCACTTCGGTGTGTCGATCCGGGTGAGCGACTACCGCGAGCACGCGGTCGGCGTCGGCGCCGACGCGCGGGCGGTTGCCTACGTCGAGGTGGTGACCGGCGAGAACACCTCGCTCTTCGGGGTGGGCCTGCACGAGAACATCGTCGAGGCCTCCCTCGAGGCGGTGGTGAGTGCGACCAACCGGATCGCCTCCGCCTCCCCGGCGAATGCATCCGAAGGATGCCTCCGCTAGCGGCGCGGTCGGACGGGACCGCCAGGGCGGCGCGGGGGCACCACGACGATCGAGTCGTCGTCGCCCTCGTCGTCGCTCTGGTCGGCGGGCGGTGCGATGGTCCCCCCGCCGCCCAGGATCTCGCAGGCGCTCTCGCAGCGATCCGAGCCGATCCGGGTCGTCGTGATCTCCTCTCCGTTGGCGCAGAGGCAGGTCGTGGTCTGGGCGAAGGCCGGCAGGGATGCGCCGATCGCCAGGACACAAGCGAAGGCAAGGAGCACGAACTTCAGAACGCTTCGAACGCTGGCTCGCACGGAGATTCTCCTGGCTCGTTCGGGAAGTCCGCGACTTCCCACGGCATCGGCGGGGTCTGGAGCGACTGCTACCCGGGGCGCGTATCGGCTGCCGGCGCCGAGCGCTTGAGGCGCATCACGCGCCGGATCGGGCTTCCCGCAGCGGCGGTCCACCCGGGCCGGCACGGTCGGAGTCGACCCTTCGGCTCGCTCCCGCCCCCGGCGCGCGAAGCTCCTCTTCGGGCTAGGGTCTCCGCCGGGAGGCTCTCATGCGAACCGAGCTCTGTGATCTCTTCGGCATCGACGTTCCGATCTTCGCCTTCAGTCACTGCCGCGACGTGGTGGCGGCCGTCACGAACGCGGGTGGCTTCGGGGTGCTGGGCGCCCTCGCGTTCTCGCCCGAGCAGCTCGAGGTCGAGCTGCGCTGGATCGACGAGCACGTGGGCGACAAGCCGTACGGTGTCGATACGGTCATGCCCATGAGCTACGCGGGCAAGGACCAGGGGCTGGGAAAGGCCGACGCCGAGACGGGCGAGGTCGACGCCAGCGTCTTCCGGAACATGATTCCGGAAGAGACGAAGAAGTGGATCGAGGGCGTGCTCGAGGAGTATGAGGTGCCGCCGCTCCCGGACGACTACGCATCGGCCGACGCCGGCGTGGGCGGCGGTGGGACGGGGCTCCTCGGCTGGACCGAGGGCGGCGGGCGCAACCACGTCGAGGTGGCGCTGCGCCACGAGCGGGTCAAGCTGCTGGTGAACGCCCTCGGGCCGCCGCCCAAGGACATCATCGATCTCGCCCACGCGCACGGGGTGAAGGTGGCGGCGCTCACCGGTGCGGTGGAGCACGCCCAGCGCCAGAAGCAGGCGGGCGTGGACATCATCGTCGCCCAGGGAACCGAGGCTGGCGGCCACACGGGCGAGATCGGCTCGATGGTCCTGATCCCGGACATCGTCGAGGCGGTGGCGCCGACCCCGGTGCTCGGCGCAGGCGGGATCGCCACGGGTCGCCAGGCCGCCGCCGCCATGGCGCTCGGTGCGGCCGGCGTCTGGACGGGCTCGGTCTGGCTCACCGTCCGCGAGGCCGACGTCTCGCCGTTGGTGAAGGAGAAGCTCTTCGCGGCGCGTCCGAAGGACGCGGTGCGCTCGCGCTCGCTCTCGGGCAAGCCGGCCCGGCTGCTGCGAACCGCCTGGACCGAGGCGTGGGAGCGGGACGAATGTCCCGGGACGCTGCCCATGCCGCTCCAGTACATGGCCTGCTCCGAGGCCCAGACCCGCATCGGCCTGGCCGCGCGCAAGGAGGGCGCCCGGGCCCGGGAGCTGGTGGGCATGCCGGTGGGGCAGGTCGTGGGACGCCTGACCCAGGAGGTGGGCGCCGCCGACGTGATCTACCAGTTCATCGACGAGTTCGTCGAGGCGGTCGACCGGCTACAGCACACCCTCGACGCCGCGAAGTAGCGAGCGCGAGCGAGACCGGCCGGGGTCGCATCGCCCTCACGATCCGGCGCCCGACTGCAGGTAGGCCTCGTAGCGGTCGCGGATGGCGCGCACGTAGGCGACGGGCTCCTGGGCGCGCGCGTACCCGAAGCGGGTCTTCCGATGGATCTCGGGGCGTTGCTTGAGGAGCAGCGCCTTCTCGACGTTTCCGAACCAACGGTTCGGGTCGAGGCCCTGCTCGACGGCGATGCGCCGTGCGTCGCGCACGTGGCCCGGGCCCACGTTGTAGGCGGCCAGCGACATCCAGGTCCGCTCGGAGGCCGGCAGGCCCGCGTCGAAGCGCTCCCGCACCCAGGCCAGATAGTCGAGCCCCGCCTGGATTCCCGTCTCGGGATCGTCGAGGTTCTGGTAGCCCAGCTCCCGGGCGGTGCGCGGCATCACCTGCAGCAGCCCCCGCGCTCCGGCGAACGAGCGCGCCTTCGGGTCGAAGCGGCTCTCCTGGAACATCTGGGCCACCACCAGCCGCCAGTCGAACCCGAAGCGCGGGGAGAGGCGCTTGACCACGTCGTCGTAGGGCGAGATCCAGCCCGTGTGTCGCGGGCGCGACGCGAGCCGCTCGCGGATCGAGCTGGCGTTTCCGAAGTACTTGTCCCGGGTCACGTTGTAGAAGAGTCCCCGGTACTCGCGGTCGAAGAAGGCGTCGATGGCCGCCAGGAGCTTCGGGTTGTCGGGCCGCACCGCCCAGCCGTGGGCGATCTCGTTGCCCAGGGGAAAGGCGGCCACCACGTCTTCGCGCCAGCTCTGCTCGACGGCCAGGACGTCGCTGTCGGCCAGGGTCAGGTCGTACTCGCCGCTGCCGACGCGCGCGATGATCTCCTCGGTCTCGTAGCTCTCGGGTGCGGCCACCAGCTCGAAGTCCGCGACGCCCTCGTCGCGGAGGGCCTCCAGGGTGTCCCAGTAGGAGCTGCTGCGGCGGACGACGAAGGTGCGGCCGGTCAGCTCGCCGACGGCGCGCGGCACGGGACGTCCACCGCTCTTCTCGACCGACCCCGGCCACCACGGTCTGGCGCACCTCGTTCATCATGCGCGAGAAGACGACGCCTTCGCGCCGTGCGCGCTCGGGGCTCGCCGTCAGCCCCGCGGCGACGAGGTCTCCCTTGCCGGCGAGCAGCCACGGCACCAGGGTGTCGTGGCTCGGAGGCACCACGATCTCGAGACGCAGGTCGAGCTCGTCCGCCAGCCGGCGCGCCAGGTCGTACTCGAAGCCGACCAGCTCGCCGCGGGTGATGAAGTAGCTCGTGCTGCTGTTGCGCGTGATCACCCGCAGGACGCCGCGCTCCTTCATCCCGGGCAGGTCGTCCACGTGGAGCGCTCGCCCGTGCGCGTTCGGATTGCGCCCCGACTTCGCCAGGAATCCGTCCACGGCCTTGCGCAGCTCGTGCGCGTCGGGCCGCATCGCCCAGGCGATCACGCGGTTCTCGCCCAGGTCGAACGCGACGCGCAGGTCGTCGTGCCAGTGCAGGGCCGCGTCCACCACGTTGCTGTCCATCAGGGTGAGGTCGAGGCGGTCCTTGGCGACGCCGTCCAGCAGGCCTTCCTCGTCCAGGTCCTCTGGCGCGGCAACCACCTCGAGGCCGGGATGCTCGGCCGCCAGGCGCTCGGCGCTGTGCCAGAAGGAGGATGAGCGCTGGACGGCGAGCCGCCGCCCGGCGAGGTCGGCGGGAGTCGCCAGGGCCGCGTCGTCCTGGCGGGTCACGACCTGCTCGCGCACCAGGGCGATCGGCAGGGAGAAGGCCACCCGGCTGCGTCGTGCCTCCGTGGCGGTGAGGTTCGCCACGACCAGGTCGCCGCGGCCGTCGAGCAGGGCGGGGATCAGGTCCTCGAAGTTGTCCAGGGCCACGAGCTCGGCCTGCAGATCGAGATCCGCCGCGAGCGCTGCGGCCTGGTCCCGGTCCTGCTCGAGCGGTGAGCCGTCCCGGGGCAGCCAGGCGTCGCCGCGTCGCTGGACGAGGATGCGGAGGCGACCGCTCCGCCGCAGCCCCGGAAGGTCGGCGGTGGAACGTGGCGGCGCGTCGGGCGCCGCGGCGGCGGGCGGCGTGATGGGCTCGGGGCTCTCGGGCTCGGGTCGGTGGCAGGCGAGAAGGACGAGACATGCGAGGGCCAGGGTCGGAGCGACGATCCGCGGCGTCATGACGGCCTCCTCGGCTGCGCCCAGGCTACCCGATCATCATCTCGATGAGCTGGGGACCGGGCTCGGCGAGGGCGCGCGGCAAGGCCTCGAGCAGCGCCTCGGCGGACTCGACCCGGGTGGCGGGCACCCCGAAGCCGCGCGCCAGGGACACCCAGTCGAGAGGCGGCCGGTCGAGCTGGGTGAGCGAGCGCGCCTGGGGGCCGGGCTCGGCCACGCCGGCGCGCACGAGCTCCACCTGCAGGATGCGATAGGCGCGGTTCGAGCAGAGGAGGGTCACCACGTCGAGCCCCTCCCGCGCCTGGGTCCACAGGGACTGCAGCGTGTAGGCGCCGCTGCCGTCGGCCTGGAAGGCGATCACCTTGCGGTCGGGACACGCGATGGCGGCGCCGGTGGCGACGGGCAGCCCCTGGCCGATGGCGCCCCCGGTGAGCGCGAGCAGCGTGTGCGGCTTCGCGGCTGCGGACAGGGTGTAGAAGGGCAGCCCGGACGTGGCCGACTCGTCCATCACGATGGCGTGCTCCGGCAGGCAGCGAGCGAGGCAGGCGCCCACGGACGCCGAGTCGAGCTTTCCGGAAGGTGCCGCCGGAGGAGCGGCCGGGAGGGTCGCGGGGGCCGGGCTCCCCGGCGCCAGCGCCTCCGCGAGCTGCTCGAGCGCGTCGCACACGGTCTCTTCCGGGGCGGCGAGCACGGCGGTGCTGCCCGTCGGCGCGAGCTCGCTCGCCTCTCCTGGATACCCGAAGAAGGCCACCGGTGCGGGCGCGCCGGCCAGCACGACGACCCCGGCCGGAGCCAGGTCCGCCCGGGCCTGCTCCGGAAAGTACGCCAGTCGCTCGACGGCCGGCGTTCCCGCTCCCCGTTCCCAACGCGCCGGGAACGTCTCCACCCGCAGGCGTGCCCCCGTGGCGTGTGCGACGCGGGCCGCGGCCTGCAGGCCCCGGTCGCCGAGGGCGGCACCGCCGAGGAAGAGGACGCCGCGTTCGCCGGCGTCCCGGAGCCGCCCGGCCACGGTGTCGATCCGATCCCCGGGCACGGCCGCCGCCGGCGACAGCGCGACGGTGCCGGCCGGGCCTCCCGGCTCCGCCTGGTAGTCCGCCGGGATCACGTAGGTGGCCACGCAGCCGGGCGGGCCTGTCGCGACGGAGATGGCGTCCGCGATGTCTGTCCCCAGTGCGCTGGCGGAGCGGGCCGACCGGAGCCATCCGGAGACGGGCCTCGCCAGGGATGCGATGTCCGAGGTGAGCGGCGCGTCCGCTGCGAGGTGCCAGCTCGCCTGATCGCCGACCAGGTTCACGACGGCGCTGCGGGCGCGTCGGGCGTTGTGCAGATTGGCGATGCCGTTGGCGAACCCGGGACCCAGGTGCAGCAGGGTGAGCGCCGGGCGTCCCGTCATGCGTGCGTAGCCGTCGGCGGCGCCCGTACACACGCCCTCGAACAGCGCCAGCACGGCGCGCACCCGGGGAACCGCGTCCAGGGCCGCCACCAGGGGCATCTCGGTGGTTCCGGGGTTGGCGAAGCAGACGTCCACGCCTGCGGCCGAGGCCGTCTCCAGCAGCACCGCGGCTCCGCTCTTCGTGCCGGATGCAGCCGTCATGTCCCTCCTCCGTCGCACTCTCGCGCGCCTCGTCGGGCGAGGCCGGGGTACCCAGCCGGTCGCCGGAGGCGGAGCATAGCGACAGAAGAGCCCCTCTACCCGCGGGGGGAAGCAGCTCTCCAGGCCCGGTGCCAACCGCCGTCTCGCCCGAAAACCCAATGCAGGCTGGACTTTTGGGGTGTGTACGTCTAGTTTTCGCGCCGCCCGCGGGCCGGCGATCCTGGCGTTCCATCCGATCGAACCGCTCGAACGAAGGCGTCGCGGCCCCTCGTCCTCAGCTCCGAACGCAATCCCTCCAGCTTCGCGGAGAACGAAATGTCTGTGACGGTCATCTCCCTTGCGGTCTCGATGCTCGCCATCGTCGTCGGCGGCTTCCTCTACCGCAGCGTGCTCGCGGCGCCGGCGCCCAACGCGCGCGCCAACGGCATCGCCGACGCCATCAAGGAGGGCGCCAGCGCCTTCCTCAACCGCCAGTACCGGACCGTCGCCATGGTGGGCGTGCCGGTCCTGCTGGTGATCGGCTTCGCGCTCAACTGGTGGTACGCGGGCGGGTTCGTCCTGGGCGCCTGCGCGAGCGCCGCCGCCGGCTTCATCGGGATGAACGTGTCCGTGCGCGCCAACGTGCGCGTCGCGGCCGCGGCCTCGGACGGCTTCCGGCGCGCCTTCGCGCTCTCCTTCCAGGGTGGCGCCGTGACGGGCCTGATGGTGGTGGGCCTGGGCCTGCTCACCATGTGCGTGCTCGTGGTCATCATGGACGCGACGGGCTACTCGAGCCCCGACGCCATCATCGGCCTGGCCTTCGGTGGCTCCCTCATCTCGGTCTTCGCCCGCCTGGGGGGCGGCATCTTCACCAAGGCCGCCGATGTGGGTGCCGACCTGGTCGGCAAGGTGGAGGCCAACATCCCCGAGGACGACCCCCGCAACCCGGCGGTGATCGCCGACAACGTGGGGGACAACGTCGGCGACTGCGCGGGCATGGCCGCCGACCTCTTCGAGACCTACGGGGTGACCGCGGCCGCCGCCATGCTGCTCGCCCACATCATCTTCCCCGGCAACCACACCATGTTCCTGTACCCGCTGGCGGTGGGCTCGGCGGGCATCATCGGGTCGCTGGCCGCGCTTCCGCTGGTCCGCATCTCCGAGCCGGCGCCCGGCGAGCAGCCGGCGGTCATGCGCGCCATGTACATCGGTCTCGGGGCTGCCACGATCGTGATGCTGGGCGTCCTGCTCGTCGCCAACAACGTCATCGACATTCCGTTGCAGGACGCCAAGGGCCACAGCCTGAGCGGCATGGCGTTGTGGGTGTGCGCCCTGGCCGGCGCCGCGGTCACGGCCGTCATGCTCTGGATCACCGACGTCTACACGGGCGACGGCTCGCGCTTCGTCGACAAGATCGCGTCCGCGAGCGAGGGCGGCCACGGCACCAACGTCATCAGCGGTCTGGCGGTGGGCATGAACTCGACGGTGGTTCCGGTGGCGGTCATCGTGATGGCGATCACGGGCTGCTATGCGATGGCCGGCATGTATGGCGTCGCCATCGCGGCCATGAGCATGCTCTCCCTGGCGGGCCTGATCGTCGGCATCGACGCCTACGGGCCCATCACCGACAACGCCGGCGGCATCGCGGAGATGGCCGAGCTCGGCGACGACGTCCGCGCCGTCACCGATCCCCTCGACGCCTTCGGCAACACCACCAAGGCGGTCACCAAGGGCTACGCGATCGCTTCCGCCGGGCTCGCGGCCGTCGTCCTCTTCGCCACGTTCATCGCCGACCTCAGGACCGTGGGTATCGTGACGAGCTTCGATCTGTCGAATACCGCCGTCCTCTCCGGGCTCTTCGTGGGCGCCGCGCTGCCCTTCGTCTTCGCCTCGTTCGCCATGGACGCGGTGGGCAAGGCCGCCGCGGAGGTTGTGCAGGAGGTGCGCCGCCAGTTCCGGGAGATTCCGGGCATCATGGAGGGCACCGGCCGGCCGCAGTACAGCCACTGCGTCGACATCGTGGCGCGGGCCGCGCTGCGGGAGATGATCGTGCCCGCCATGCTCCCCATCGGCGTGCCGATCGCGGTGGCCTTCCTGCCCGGTCTCGGCACCCAGGGCCTGGGCGGCCTCCTGATCGGGTCGATCGTGAGCGGTCTGTGCGTCGCCATCTCGATGACCGTGGGCGGCGCCGCCTGGGACAACGCCAAGAAGTTCATCGAGTCGGGCGCCTACGGGGGCAAGGGATCCGACGCCCACAAGGCGGCGGTCACGGGCGATACGGTCGGCGATCCGTACAAGGACACCGCCGGTCCCGCCATCAACCCGATGCTCAAGCTGGTGAACATCGTCGCGCTGCTGCTGGTCCCGTTCCTGACCTGATCGGGAGGCGCGTCCCGGGAGGCGCTGGGGGCGCCCATGCACGCTGGTGCCGAGAGCCATCCCCGAGATCGCCTGGGACGCCAGCTCACGCTGACCGACGCCACCTTCCTGTTGGTGGCGTCGGTGATCGGCGCCGGGATCTTCTTCACGCCCGGGCGGGTGGCGGAGCTGCTCCCGCATCCCGGCTGGATCTTCGCCGCCTGGACGGTGGGCGCGCTTCTCTCGATGGCCGGCGCATTCGCGAACGCCGAGCTGGCCACCATGTTTCCGCACGCCGGGGGCGACTACGTCTACCTGCGCGAGGCGATCCACCCGATCGCGGGCTTCCTGGTCGGTTGGCTCACCTTCTTCGCCATCTACGCCGGCACGATCGCGGCCCTGGCCGCGGCCTTCGCGGAGGGAGTGGCCGGCCCGCTCCACCTCGGCAGCGGGGGAACCCTCGCGGTCGCCATCGGCGTGACCGTGGCCACGTCGGCCCTCAACTGGGTGGGGGCGCGCTGGGGCGCGCGGGCCAACAACCTCACGTCGCTGGTGAAGGTGCTGGCGCTGATCGCATTCGCGCTCCTGGGACCGATCCTGGGCAGCGGCGATGCCGAGCGTCTGCTGCCCGCCGCGGCGCCGCCGGGCTTTCACTTCTCCGCCTCGTCCTTCGGTCTCGCCATGTCCCCGATCCTGTTCACGTTCCTCGGCTGGAACGCCGCGGTCTACGTGGGCAGTGAGATCCGCGATCCCTCCCGCAACCTGCCGCGCTCGCTGTTCCTGGGGCTGCTGCTCTGCATGGGGGTCTACGTGCTGGTGAACGGCGTCTATCTCTACGCCTTGCCCCTCGACGCGCTCGCGGGCACGACCGACGCCGGCCAGGCCGCGGCGAAGGCGCTGTTCGGCCCCGTCGGCGGGCGACTGCTGGCGCTCTTCGTGCTCGTCTCGGTCCTCGGCACGCTGAACGCCACGGTGCTGGTGGGCCCGCGCATCGCCTACGCGATGTCCCTCGACGGGCTCTTCTTCCGGGGGGCGGACTACGTGCACGCCCGCTACCGGACGCCCACCGGGTCGATCCTGCTGCAGGGGATCGTGGCGGTGGTCCTGCTGGGGGTGCTCCGGAGCTTTCCCTCGGCGCTCGACTTCACGACCTTTGCCGTGGTGCTGGCGACCAGCGCCGACGTGGTCGCGCTCTACCTGCTGCGGTGGCGGCAGCCGGGGCGCC
The DNA here is from genome assembly GCA_963822965.1 of uncultured delta proteobacterium. Lineage (GTDB taxonomy): Bacteria > Myxococcota_A > UBA9160 > UBA9160 > UBA4427 > JAJDAN01. The sequence continues at coordinate 257,811 of CAWGJT010000006.1, read as the reverse complement.
CCCGGCCGTACCGGGCCTGGGGCTATCCGGTGGTCCCGGGGCTCTACCTGGCCGCGAACGCGGCGATTGCCGGCGCCATGATGGCGGGGCGTCCGCGCGAGTGCGCGATCAGCCTGGGGATGCTGCTGGCGGGACTTCCCTTCTACTGGCTCTTCGTTCGCAGCCGTCCCCGGTCGGAACGGGCCGATTGAGGAATTCTCCAGTAATCTTGCGGGATTGGGCGGCTCCCCGGAGGGCGGGCTCCAGGGGTCGCCACGGCTCGGACTCCCGGCTCCGAACCGACCCCTTGAACCGACGACCCCGAACCGACGACAGTGAACCCAGCATGAGCCAACGATTCCGGCACGACTTCAACAAGCTCAACCGCCTGCCCCCCTACAGCCTGGGGGAGGTGATCGCCTTGATGCGCGCGGCGCGGCGCGCCGGCGAGGACATCGTCGACCTCGGCATGGGCAACCCCGATCTGCCCACGCCGCCCCACGTGGTCGAGAAGATCTGCGAGGCGGCCCGGAATCCGCGCAACCACCGCTACTCGGAGTCGCGCGGCATTCCGAACCTGCGCCGCGGCATCACGGAGTGGTACCAGCGCCGACACGGGGTCGAGCTCGACCCGGACGGCGAAGCGATCGCCGTGATCGGCGCCAAGGAAGGTCTCTCGCACTTCGTGCTGATGACCATCGGCCCGGGCGACGTGGTCCTGTGTCCCGACCCGGCGTACCCCATCCACCAATACTCGGTCATCATCGCCGGCGGCGACTTGCGGAACGTCCCGCTCACCCCCGGAACCGACTTCATCGAGAATCTCGAGCAGGCGGTGCGCCACACCTGGCCCAAGCCGAAGATGCTCATCCTGTCCTTCCCCGCGAACCCGACCGGGCAGGTGGTGGACCGGGCCTTCTTCGAGCGCGTCGTCGCGTTCGCGAAAGCCCACGACCTGATGGTCCTCCACGACTTCGCCTACGCGGAGATCTGCTTCGACGGCTACAAGCCGCCCAGCATCCTCGAGGTACCGGGCGCGAAGGACATCGCCATCGAGTTCGTGTCGCTCTCGAAGAGCCACTCCATGGCCGGCTGGCGCGTGGGCTTCGCGAGCGGCAATCGACAGATGATCCACGCGCTCACGCGCATCAAGAGCTATCTCGACTACGGCATGCCCCAGGCGATCCAGATCGGCGCCATCGCCGCGCTGCGCGGGCCCCAGGACTGCGTGACCGAGAACGTCGAGATCTACCGCGAGCGGCGCGACGTGCTCGTCGACGGCCTGGGGCAGCCCGGTCCGGGCGCCTGGAAGATCGACAAGCCGCTGGCGACGATGTTCGTGTGGGCGCCGATCCCGGAGCCCTTCCGCTCCCTGGGCTCGCTGGAGTTCTCGAAGCTCCTTCTGCGCGAGGCGAAGGTGGCCGTCTCCGCCGGGATCGGCTTCGGCGAGGCGGGGGAGGGCCACGTGCGCTTCGCACTGGTCGAGAACAAGCATCGCATCCGGCAGGCCGTGCGCGGCATCCGTCGCTTCCTGCGCGGCGCGACGGCCGAGCCCGAGCACGCCGGGACCCCGGGCGAAGACGAGCCGGACGGGTCGAGCTGAGGCGACCTCGGGCCCTGGCGAGGCGCAGCAGCAGGCCCTCGGCGAGACGAGGCAGGCGGCCCTTCAGCGGGACGCAGCGGGAGAAGCGAGATGGCGGACGCAGTGGGAGTCGGCCTGCTCGGCTTCGGGACGATCGGGACCGGAGTCGTGAAGGTGCTGGAACGCAACGCCTCGATCATCGAGGAGCGGCTGGGCTTCCCGCTGCGATTGGTGCGGATCGCGGACCTCGACACCGACAGGGATCGGGGCGTCGATCTCACGGGGATCCACTTCGACGCCGACGCGGACGCCCTGATCGCCGACCCCGCCGTCAAGATCGTGATCGAGCTGATCGGCGGCTACGAGGTGGCGCGGCGCCTGATCCTGCAGGCGATCGAGGCGGGCAAGCACGTGGTGACGGCGAACAAGGCGCTGCTGGCGCTGCACGGCGGCGAGATCTTCTCGGCGGCGGAGGGCCAGGGCGTCGACGTGGCCTTCGAGGCGGCGGTGGGGGGCGGCATTCCGGTCCTTCGCGCCCTGCGGGAGGGGCTCTCCGCCAATCGCATCCAGACCGTCGAGGGCATCCTCAACGGCACCACGAACTACGTGCTCAGCCAGATGGAGCAGACTGGCGAGGACTTCGAGGTCGTGCTCAAGCGCGCCCAGGAGCTGGGCTACGCGGAGGCGGATCCGACCTTCGACGTGGAGGGGATCGACGCCGCCCACAAGCTGGCCCTGCTCGCCGCCATGTCGTTCGGCGTGCGCATCGACGTCAAGCAGATCCCGACCGAAGGCATCCGGGGGCTGCTGCCCATCGACTTCGAGGCGGCCATGGACTTCGGCTATCGCATCAAGCTGCTCGCCATCGCGAAGGCGCGGGGGGAGGGCGAGGCGATCGAGGCGCGCGTCCATCCGACCCTGATCCCCGAATCGAGCATGCTGGCCGCCGTCGACGGCGCCATGAACGCCGTCGCGATCCGTGGGGACGCGGTCGGTCCGACCCTCTACTACGGTGCCGGCGCCGGCGAGATGCCCACCGCCAGCGCGGTGTGCGCCGACCTGATGGAGATCGCGCGGGAGATCCGCCGCGGAGGCGCCGGTCGGGTCTCGCCCCTCTCGTACCCGCACCTGGGGCTGCGCGACCACCCCCTGGTGCCCCTCGGCGACCTCTACACCCGTTGCTACCTGCGCTTCACGGCGGTCGACCGGCCCGGGGTGCTGTCCCACCTGACGGGCGCCCTGGGCGACGAGGGCGTGGGCATCGAGTCGGTGCTCCAGCCCGGGCGGGCGGACGCCGGCGGCTCCGTGCCGGTGCTGGTCTTCACACATCCCGCCAAGGAGGCGGCCGTGCGCCGCGCCCTGGCGCGCGTGGACTCCCTGCCGGACGTCACCGCGCCGACCCGGCTGATCCGGATCGAAGACGATCTCTGAGCGGCTCGGCGCGAGCCCCAACTCGGAGGAGGGCCCAGATGGAAGCCAAACCCCGCTACCGGGCGTGGTTCGAGAGCCTGCACGACCCGCAGGAGCGCTACGGGCTCGACGAGATCGTGTACACCGACCGCTCCGGCGGTCTGCTGCAGGTGGTGCACGACGTCGAGGAGCTGAAGAAGACGCCCGCGGAGGAGTGGAAGAAGCTCTTCCGGGAGCGGACCCACGGAAACGACTGGCCCTTCGGCTCGGGCGTCTGGGGCTTCAAGGAGTGGGTGCTCCCCGAGATCGACAACGACAACGTCGTCAGCATGTACGAGGGCCACACCAACCTCTTCTGGGCCGAGCGCTACGGTCGCCAGCTGGGCGTGCCGGAGCTGTGGCTCAAGCTGTGCGGCAACTCCCACACCGGCTCCTTCAAGGACCTCGGGATGACGGTGCTCGTCTCGATGGTGAAGGAGATGATCGCACGGGGCCGAGAGATTCCGGCGGTGGCGTGTGCCTCCACCGGGGACACCTCGGCGGCGCTCGCCGCCTACGCGGCCGCAGCGGGCATTCCGGCGGTGGTCTTCCTGCCGCGAGGCAAGATCTCGATCGCACAGCTCATCCAGCCAGTCGCCAACGGCGCCATGGTGTTCGCCCTCGACACCGACTTCGACGGCTGTATGGAGATCGTCAAGCAGGTGGCCCGGCAGGACGGGGTGTACCTCGCGAACTCCATGAACAGCCTGCGCGTGGAAGGGCAGAAGACCGTGGCCCTCGAGATCCTGCACCAGCTCGACTGGGAGGTGCCGGACTGGCTGGTCATCCCCGGCGGCAACCTCGGCAACGTGTCCGCCCTGGGGAAGGGCCTCGACATGCTGCTCGAGATGGGGCTCATCCGGCGCAAGCCGCGCATCTGCGTGGCCCAGGCCGAGGCCGCCAATCCGCTCTATCTGTCGTACCTGAAGGACTTCCGGGTCGTCGAGCCGATCGCGGCGCGCAAGACCCTGGCGTCGGCGATCCAGATCGGCAACCCCGTCTCCATCGAGAAGGCCATCGCCACCTTGCGCAGCTACGACGGCGTCGTCGAGCAGGCGAGCGAGTCGGAGCTCGTCGAGGCGTGCGCGGAGGCGGATCGCACGGGTCTCTTCAACTGTCCGCACACGGGCGTCGCCCTGGCCGCGATGAAGAAGCTCATCCGCCGGGGGCTCATCGCCCCGAGCGACCGGGTGATCGTCCTCTCCACGGCACACGGCCTCAAGTTCGTGGACTTCAAGGTCGACTACCACCGGATGCAGCTCGAAGGCATCGTGCCCGAGAACCCGAACCCCCCGATCGAGCTGCCCGCCGACTACGAGACCGTGCGTTCGCGAATGCTGAAGGAGATCGACCGCAGGTTCGGACGCTAGATGTTCACCGGCATCGTCGAGGCAGTCGGGGAGGTGGAGTCGCTGTCGCGGGAGGGGGAGCTCGTGCGGCTCCGCATCCGGGCGGGGCGCGCCGGCGAGGGCGTCTCCCTGGGCGACAGCGTCGCGGTCAACGGGGTGTGTCTCACCGTGACCGCCGTCGAAGACCGGCATCTCGGGTTCGACGCGGTGCGGGAGACCCTGGATCGCTCGGCATTGGGCGATCTCGCGCCGGGTGCGCGGGTCAACCTCGAGCGCGCCATGCGGGCCGACGGTCGCCTCGACGGCCACATCGTGCAGGGCCACGTCGACGGGGTCGGTCGCGTCCGGCGGCTCGCGCGCCAGGGCGACGACGTCCAGCTCTTCGTCGAATGCGACCCGGAGCTGGCGGGGCTGCTGGTCGACAAGGGATCGGTCACCATCGACGGGGTCTCCCTCACGGTGGTCCGAGCGGAACCGCAGGGCTTCGACGTCGTTCTCATCCCCCATACCCTCGCCGAGACGACGCTCTCGGCGTGCCGCCCCGGCCAACGGGTCAACCTCGAAGCCGACATCCTCGGGAAATACGTGAAGACCTATCTCGATCGCACCCTCTCGCAGCACCTGCACTCCCCGTCCAAGCCGTCGGAAACGACGGGGGCGCGATGAAGGCGCTCTCGGGGCTGCTACTGGCAGCCGTCGCCGTCGTCGCACCGCAGAACGGCTGGCAGAAGATGCTGGACCGGGTGGTTCCCGCCATCGTCGTGATGCGGGTGAACGCACCGCGTTCCTTCGACGACGTGGTGGCCGGCTACCAGACCGCCACGGGCTTCGTGGTGGACGCCGAGCGGGGACTGATCCTCACGAACCGCCACGTGGTGATGCCGGGGCCGGTGGTGGCGGAGGGCGTCTTCCTCGACAACGAGGAGGTGGATCTCCACGCGCTGTATCGCGATCCGGTTCACGACTTCGGGTTCTATCGCTTCGACCCGAAGGACGTGAAGTTCATGAAGCTCGCGCAGCTCGACCTGGCGCCGGAGCGCGCTCGGGTCGGCGTGGACATCCGGGTCATCGGCAACGACGCGGGGGAAAAGCTGTCGATCCTGGCCGGCACCCTGGCGCGGCTCGATCGGGAGGCTCCGTTCTACGGCCAGACCGGCTTCAACGACTTCAACACGTTCTACTACCAGGCGGCCTCGTCGACCTCCGGCGGATCGTCCGGCTCGCCGGTGGTGGACATCGACGGCAAGGTGATCGCCCTCAACGCCGGGGGCAGTCGCATGGCCGCCTCGAGCTTCTACCTGCCCCTGGACCGCGTCGTGCGCGCCCTGAAGCTGCTGCAGGCCGGGAAGCCCGTCACCCGGGGAACCCTCCAGACGATCTTCCTGCACCGCCCGTACGACGAGCTGCGGCGTCTCGGCCTGCGGCCGGAGACGGAGCGCGCGGTGCGGGCGGCCTTTCCGTCCGGCACGGGCATGATCGTCATCGACCAGGTGGTCCCGGGAGGGCCGGCCGACGGCCTGCTCCAGCCAGGCGACATCCTCACCCACATCGAGGGGAAGCTCGTCACCAGCTTCCTGCCCATCGAGTCCCTGATCGACGACCGGGTCGGCCAGACGGTCGAGCTCTCGGTCGAGCGCGGCGGCGAGCCCCTCGAGGTCGAGATCGAGGTGGGCGATCTGCACGCCATCACGCCCGATGCCTTCGTCGAGGCCGGGGGTGGTGTCTTCAATCGGCTGTCCTACCAGCTCGCCCGGAACTACTCGGTGCCGGCAGGAGGCGTCTACACGGCCTCGCCCGGCTACATGCTGTCCCAGGCCGGGGTGCCTCGGGGTGCGGTGATCACGGCCGTGGATGGCACCCCGGTGCCGACCCTGCAGGATTTCGAGCGGGTGCTGGCGGCGGTGCCCGAGGGTGGGCAGGTGACGTTGCGATACTACCTGCTCGGAAACCCACGCAGCGAGAACGTCGCCGTCATCCGCGTGAGCCGGCGGTGGTTCGGCATGGAGCTCTGCACCCGGGACGACTCGACGGGCCACTGGCCCTGCCAGGCGTCGGCGCCGGCGCCACCCGCTCCGCCCCTCGAGCCCGCCACCACCGAGCTGGAGGTCGAGGGCGACGGTCCGGTAGAGGAGCTGGCGCCGTCGATCGTCGTGGTGGAGTTCGACGTTCCGTACCGCGTCGACGGCGTCCACGGCGATCGCTTCGAGGGGGCCGGCCTGATCGTCGACACGAAGCGGGGGCTCGTGGTGGTGGACCGCGAGACGGTCCCCATCGCCCTGGGCGACATCACCATTCGCTTCGGGGGCTCGGTGGAGGTTCCGGGGAAGCTCGTCTACCTGCACCCGGAGCACAATCTCGCGGTCGTCTCCTACGACCCGGCGCTGATCGGCGAGACGCCCGTTGAGAACGCCACCCTGCGCGACAAGGAGCTCCGCAACGGCGATCGCGTCTGGATGGTGGGCTTGAGCCCGCGCCAGGAGATCGTCTCGCGCGAGACGCGCATCTCGGGCGTCGGTCCCTTCGTGCTCCCGCTGCCGCATCCGCCGCGCTTCCGCGAGATGAACATGGAGCTCGTCGAGGTGGACGATCCCGCGGCCAGCGTGGGTGGCGTGCTCGCCGACAAGAAGGGCCGGGTGCTCGCATTCTGGGCCTCGTACTCGCGGGACACCGGGAAGGGCCTGAGCTCGTTCTTCGCGGGAATCCCCATCGACCAGGTGATCGACATGGTCGAGCCCCTTCGCGAAGGCCGTCCCGTGGCGCGGCGCTCCATCGAGGTCGAGCTGGCGCCCCTCACCATCGCCGACGCCCGCAGCCGCGGGCTCTCGGACGAGCAGGCGCGCCTCCTGGAGGAGCACGACCCCGAGGGCCGTCGGGCGCTCTCGGTGGCGCGGCTCACCGCGGGAGCGCCCAGCGCCGAGCTGCTGCGCACCGGCGACATCCTGCTGGCCATCGGCGGCGAGCCGGTGACGCGCTTCGAGGAGGTCGAGCACGCCTCGCAGCAACCGACCGTCCCGATGACGGTGCTCCGGGACGGCGAGATGCTGGATCTCGTGCTGCCGACCCGGGAGCTGCCCGGCGTGGGCACCGAGCGCGCGCTGCTGTGGGGCGGCGCGATCCTGCAGGCCCCGATGCGGGCGCTCGCGACCCAGCGGGGAATCGAGCCGTGGGGGGTGTACAACGCGCGTTACTGGTATGGCTCGCCCGCGAACCGCTACGACTTCAGCGCGACCCGCCGGGTGCTGGCCGTCAACAGCGTCGCGACGCCGGATCTCGACGCCTTCGAGCAGGCCGTGGCCGACGTGCCGGACCGTGGCTCGGTGCGGCTGCAGACGGTGGATCTCGACGGCCGGGTCGAGGTGATCACCCTGAAGCTCGATCTCGAGTACTGGCCGACCCAGGAGCTGGTGCGCGGTCCGGAGGGGTGGACGCGACGCGTGCTCTCCGCGACCGTCGAAACGCCGAAGCCGGTGCCCGACCCGACACCCTGAAGAGCGCTCGCCGGCTCTGCCCGTGGGAGCGCCTCGAACGGCGGGGCCCGACCCGGGCCGGAGGTTCCATGTCCCGCATCGTCGACGTCTCGACCTCGCTCCTCTCGACGCTCCTGAGTGGGGCAGGGGGCCTGCAGGTGGGCGCCATCGGGCGCCGTCCGGAGAAGGTTCTCGAGCTGTACGAGTTCGAGAACTGCCCGTACTGCCGCAAGGTGCGGGAGGCGCTCTCCATTCTGGACCTCGGGGCGGACGTGCGACCGTGTCCGAAGGGCGGACCGCGCTTCCGGGAGGAGGTGAAGCGGCGCGGGGGAAAGGCGCAGTTCCCGTTCCTGGTCGACCCGAACACGGATACGGAGATGTACGAGTCGGACGACATCGTCCGCTACCTGTTCGATCGGTACGGAGACGGACGGGTTCCGTTCGTGCTCTCCGCCCCGGTTCTTCGGGACGCCAGCTCGATCCTCGCGGGATTGCCGCGCGTGGGCTACGGCTCGCACTACCGGAGGGCGCGGTCGCCCGAGCAGCCGCTGGAGCTCTACAGCTTCGAGGCTTCTCCGTTCTGCCGGCTCGCGCGCGAAGCGCTCTGCACGCTGGAGCTGCCCTATCGGCTCCACAACGTCGCGAAGGGGAGCCCGGGACGCGAAGCCTTCGTGTCGCGCTCGGGCCGCATGATGGTCCCCTGGCTCGTCGATCCCAACACCGGGACGCACCTGTTCGAGTCGGCCGACATCGTCCGCTATCTCGAGGCGACCTACGCGCTGTAGCCCGTCACGTTCGCCGGAGCCCATCGAGCAGCGCGGCGGTCGGAGCCCGTAGCAGCAGGACGGTCGGAGCCCGTAGCAGCAGGACGGTCAGAGCCCGTAGCAGCAGGACGGTCAGAGCCGGTCGAGCAGCAGGGTGGCGGTGCCGAGGAAGGTCAGGAAGGCGATGGCGTCGGTGAGGGTGGTGACGATCACCCCGGCACCGAGGGCCGGGTCCTGGCGCAGGGCCTTGAGGGCCAGGGGCACCGCGGCGCCCATGAAGCCCGCCATGGTGAGCGTGACCACCATCGCCAGGAACAGGACCACGCCCAGCATCGCGCTGCCGTTCCAGAGCCACGCCAGGCCGCCGCCCAGCAGCCCCGTGGCGAGCCCGATCGCCAGGCCCACCACCATCTCCTTCAGCATCGCGCGCAGCCCCGTCGAGAACTCGATCTCGCCGAGTGCGATGCCGCGCGTGATGACCGTCAGGGTCTGGATGCCGCCGTTGCCGCCCATGCCCGCGACCACCGGCAGGAAGAAGGCGAGGGCGACGGTCTGCTCGATGGTGTCCCGGAACAGGGAGACCACCAGGGCTGCGGCGAAGGCGGTGCCGAGGTTCACGACCATCCAGGGCAGGCGCTTCCGGATCGCCAGGGGCGCCGGGCTGAAGACCCGGTCCTCCTCGGAGAGGCCGGCCAGGTGGTACATGTCCTCGGTGGCCTCCTCGGTGATGACGTCGATCACGTCGTCGACGGTGATGACGCCCAGCATGGTCCCGTCCACGTCGGTCACCGGAATGGCCAGCAGGTCGTAGCGGGCCACCAGCTGGGCCACCTCCTCCTGGTCCGCCTCCGGGTGCACGCTCGCGGGCACTTCCACGGTGAGATCGCCGCAACGCGAGTCCGGGGGCGCGGCGACGAGCCGGCGGATCGGAACGACGCCGCGCAGCCGGCGGACCTCGTCGAGCACGTAGAGATAGAGGAGCGGTCCCTCGCTCTCGCCGGCCGCCCGGATCGAATCGATCGCCTCCTGGGCGGTCATCTTCTCGTCCAGGGCGATGAACGCGGTGGTCATGACGCGCCCGGCGCTGCTCGCCGGATACAGCTCCGCCTTGCGCAGCTCGTCCCGGACGTGCGGCGGCAGCCGCTCGACGACCGCGGTGCGGCGCTCCTCGGGGATGCCGTGGACGAGGTCGAGGCGGTCGTCGATCTCCAGGCGCACCAGCATCTCGGCGAGCCGCTCGTCGCTGACCGCGTCGAAGACCACCGCCAGCAGCTCCGGCGGCAGCTCGGCCAAGGTCTCGGCCGCGCGCCGCTGCCGGAAGAGCAGGTCGATCACGATGCGGATCTCGTCCGCGGTGAGAGCGGCGAGGAGGGGGCCCAGGTCGGCGGGATGCACCCGTGCCAGCAGGCGCTCGGCACGCGTGTATACGCCGCTGCTCAGCAGCCGGCGGAGGATTCGTGCTGTGACGACGGGCTTGGCCATGTCGCGCTCTCGCCGCTCTTGCCACGCTGCAGCATGGACTGCATGCGGCAGTCGTTCCGGTGGCCTCCCCGGAACGCCGCAGCGGCGATCAGGTGGGGCGCATCGGTTCCTTCGCCCGGAAGCGGGCCGCGCGCGGATGCACGGCACCGGCTCCGAAGGGCTCTGGCCCGGGGGGCCTACTGGTCGTGGTTCGTTCCTGGCTCATCGCGGTCGGGTCCATTCGTACATCAGCTTCGGCCGATCTTCCAATCCCCTCGAGGCCGGGGTCGTGAGGGCCGGGGAATTCGCCGGCGTCCCGGCCGAATTGGACCGGTCCGGACGATTTCGCATCAAGCCGAGCGGAAAATTGCCGATCCGTTGCAGGCGTGGGCGGAATTCGAACGGTCGCGGACGCGCTCCCCGACCGGCTCTGGGGGGAGCAGCATGGGCAGGACGAGGCTTCGCGGCTTCGCGTGGGCGGGCGTCAAGCTGGCAATCGAGGTGCCGGCGGCAGTCGAGTGGCAATGGCCGGAGGCGCTGGTCGACCGCACCTGTCATCCCGAAGACGCCGACGTCCACGTCTCCGTAGAGCGATTGAGGCAGCCTTCTCCCGCGTGTGACGTGCTGCGGTACGCACACCAGGGCCGGGTGTTCGAGGCGGGGCGCGAAGGCCGTGACCACGTGGTGCACATCGTCCGGGACGGTCGCGTGGCGCGCTTCGACCCGGCCTTTCGCTGGGCGCGCATCGCGCTTCCCGATGCGGCGGCCCGGGCCGGCGTCTTCCCGTTGGCGAGCCCGCTCGACGATCTGCTCCTCATCCATCGCGTGATCGCTGCCGGCGGACTCGTGCTGCGAGCGATGGCGGCGGTGAGGCAGGGGCGTGCGCTGGTGATCCTGGGCGACGCGACGCCCGCGCCTCCGGGCCCCTCCACGGCCCTGTGGTCCGGCTGGCTGGTCCTCCAGCCCGGACGCGAAGGCTTCGACGTCTATCCGCTTCCCTCCACCCTTCGGTCGGGTGCGCGCTCCCGGAACGCCCTCGGCGCTCGTCTCGAAGGCCTGCACCTGCTGGATTCCGCCGCGGACGACGACACGGTGGCGGCCACCCTCGATCCCGAGATCGCCGCCGCCGAGCTCCTGCGGTTCGCCTTCGCGCCGCTCGGGTCGGCGTCACACGTCGATCCCATCGTGGAGGCAGCGACCGTGCTGGCCCGGCGGGTTCCGGTGCTCCGCCTGGCGGGCCTGGGGGGCGCTCGGTTCGCCTGGCGCGCCACGCCGGCGCGTACGTCCCTGGTTCCGCCCGCCGGCGCCTGAGGCTCCACCGCCGCTCGCGCGGCTCCGTGCGCAGCGCTCGGGGCGGCGGTGCGTGCAACGAGCCCCATGTTGCGACCGCGTACGTCGTGTCGTCCTGCCAGCTGCCTTCCGACAGACTGGGCCGACGTCGGCCGCAAGGAGCGGGCTCGGACCCCGAGGGGTCGGCCCGTGCGCTCCGCGGATGCCCGGTCCTTCGTCCTGGCGCGCACCGCCGCGAGCCACAATGTGCCCATCGATCTCGCTTCGGCCTCGCCTCGGCTCCGGCATTCGGCGTAGACTGTCGGCAAGTCCGAACGGAAGTCGCGAGAAGCGCTTGTGATCCCGAGTGGCGTACGGCCGTCGTCGATCTCGATGGCGGAAGCGAGCGGTGGAGAAGAGCAGGATGATGAGGCAGCTCATCGAGGACATCGTCCGGGCGCTCGTCGACAGACCGGATGACGTGCAGATCAAGGAAGTGGTGGGAGAACATGCGCACGTTCTCGAGCTCCGCGTCGCCAAGGAAGACCTCGGAAAGGTGATCGGGAAGGGAGGCGCTCACGCCTCCGCGATCCGGACCCTGATGGCGGCGGCGAGCGGCAAGGAGAAGAAGCGCTACATCCTCGAGATCATCGAGTACTAGCGCTCGCACCCCACGGTGCGTCCCCGGCCGCGCGCGGCGGGGCGCCGGCCCCGGCAGGTGGGCCCCGGCGCCCTCTCCTCGTGATTCGCAAGCGCTCCGGCGACTCCCAGGCCGCGACGAACGCAAGGAGGAATCGTGTCGAATCCCGCTGCTGCTACACCCCCGCTCACCCTGGGTGCATTGATCGACGCCCGCGCACAGGATCCCGCCAATGCCGACCGGACCTTCCTGGTCCAGCACGAGCGCTCGTGGACGTTTCGCCGCTATCGCGAGGAGTGCCTGCGCTACGCGCACTTTCTCACGGCCAGGCTGGGGGAGATCAGCGACGAGCGCCCGGGCCACGTGGCGATGCTGCTCGAGAACCACCTGGAGCTGCTCGCCCTCTACGGGGGCTGCGGGTACGCGGGGCTGACCCTCTTCGGCATCAACACCGGCCTGCAGGGCGACACCCTGGCGGGCGTGCTGAACCAGTCGCGCGCGCGGATCCTCGTGGTAGACGAAGCGCTGCTCGATCGCCTCGATCGGGTGCGCGGCGATCTCGAGCACCTGCGCGAGGCGGACATCCTGGTGCTGCCCCGTGGCGGGGCCGAGGTGCCGGCGGAGAACGACCTGCTCGCGCGTCTGGACGCCGAGGTCGGACCGCCGGGCAGCGTCGAAGCGCCGCCCGACGTCGAGGTGGCGCCCGGGACGAATCTCGTCGTGATCTACACGTCGGGCACGACGGGGCTGCCCAAGGGCATCAACAACAACCACATGAAGCTCTGCGTGATCGGGATGACGGTGTCGAGGAACCTGGGGCTCGGCGCCGACGACCGCGGCTATGCGTGCATGCCCCTGTTCCACTCGAACGCGCTCTTCCTCGGCTTTCAGCCGGCGCTGTTCGTCGGTGCCAGCATGGTGCTGCGCGAGCGCTTCAGCGCAGGGAGCTTCGTGCCGGACGTCTTCGAGCACGGCGTCACCTTCTGGAACTACGTGGGCGAGCCGGTCCACTACATCCTGGGAGCCATCGAACGACAGTACGGCGGGGACGAGCCGCGCATCCTGAAGGAGGTGGCGGGCAGTCCCCTCAACGGCCTTCGGTACGCGCTGGGAAACGGCGCGTCGCCTCCCGACATCGATCGCTTCACGCGTTGGCTCGGGCTGGAGGACATGCTCGAGCTCTACGGCTCGACCGAGGCGGCCATCAGCACCTTCCGGCGCCGCGGCGATCCGCGGGGCTGCGTGGGGGAGATCTCCGACCCGGCGGTTCGCATCCTCGACGAGTCCGGCAAGGAGTGCCCCGCGGTGGAGCTCGACGCCGACGGCAAGATCCTCAACTACGCGCAAGCGGTGGGAGAGATCTGTCGCGTGGCTCCCGACTCCGCGCTCTTCCAGGGCTACTTCGCCAACGAGAACGCCAATCGCAGCAAGTTCCGCGACGGCGTCTACCACTCGGGCGACCTGGGACACGTCCTCCTGCAGGACGGCAAGCGCTACCTCTACTTCGACGGCCGCACCGACGACTGGATCCGCAAGGACGGCGAGAACTTCTCCGCCGCGCAGGTGGCGCGGCTGCTCCAGGAGCACGACGACGTGGTGCTGGCCGCCGCCTACGGCGTGCCGTGTCCGGTTTCCGACGAGTGGGTGATGGCCGCCCTGAAGCTTCGCGAAGGCGCCCGCTTCGACGCCCGCGAGTTCTTCGCCTTCTGCGAGCGCCAGGTCTCGAGCGGGGGCATGGACAAGAAGTGGTTCCCCGACTTCGTCCGGATCGTCGAGGAGTTCCCGTACACGCAGACCCAGAAGATCCTGGTGCGGACGCTCAAGCAGGAGCACTTCGATCGCCGGCGGCTTTCCGACGAGCCGATCTACTTCCGGCGCCGGGGAGACACGTCGTATCGCGAGCTCAAGCGGGCGGACTACGACGCCCTGCGCGCCGAGTTCGAGGCGTCGGAGCGGGTCGGCCTGCTCGACCGCTGACGCCCCGCCGCGCGCCGACTTCGCGGCGCGGGTTGCCGGCCGCCTGCCGTCCGGCTGCATGAAGGATCGCGTCGCCCGGGCAGCCGACCCCAAGATAGTGTGGGTCGGAAGCCTCAGGGCCCGGCGACTGCCTGCCGATAGGAGCGGAAGGAAGGCAGGAGTCCACCATGAGCACCCACCCCCCCGTTCCCCAGGAATCTGGATCGACCGACGATCCGGTCCCGGTGCGGATGCGAGGCGTGTCGGAGGTCGCGATCGCGCAGGCGCGCGACCTGCTCCGACAGGGAGACCCGGAGGCAGCCCTGCAGGTGCTGCGTCCGGTGTTCGACGGAAACCGCGCACACGCCCAGGTGCGGTCCTTCTACGGTCTCTCGCTCGGGCTCGCGCGGGGCCGCTACCACGAGGCCCTGGACCTGTGCCAGTCGGCGGTCAAGCAGGAGTTCTTCAACCCCGATCTGTATCTGAACGTCGCCCGGCTGAACCTGGCCTTCGGCTTCAAGGCCGAGAGCCTGCGCTACCTGCGCCGCGCGCGGATGATCGACCCGGGCAACATCGCCATCGACGCGCTTCTCGACGATCTGGGCTCGCGTGGCGAGCCCGTGCTGCGGTTCCTGCCACGGCGTCACGTCCTGAACCGCTGGCTCGGAAGCGCCCGCCACCTGCTCACCCGGGGCGCCCGCTGGTCGTCTCGGGACGATCGGAACGACGAGGCGGAGCCGACCCCGGATCACGCCGCCGCCTGACCCCGCGGGAGCACCCGCTCCCAGACCCGCTCCGCACGCCTCCCCGCGCCGCTCGTCTTGACTTGCCTCGGCCGAGTCCCTATCCATCGGGCCCGCTTCCGAGCGGAAGTCGGCACGAGACCTAGAGAGGACGATCCGTGGGCAGCGTCATCAAGAAGCGCCGCAAGAAGATGCGCAAGCACAAGCAGCGCAAGCTCCTGAAGCGGCAGCGACACAAGCACAAGCGCTAGCCCCGTCTCGGAGGGCGAGCGCTCCGCTCGCGAGCCTGCTGCCCCGTCGCTAGTACTCGAACGTGGCCATGGCCGTCACGCGCTGGTCGAACAGGTTCTCCTTGCCGCGCAGGGCGCGCTCGTAGGACATGCCCAGCACCAGGCGGTCGTCCAGGGGGATGCGCAGCCCCCAGGCCATGGTCAGCAGGTTCTCGCCGCGAACGCCCTGGGACCCCAGATTGGCCACGTCGGCGCCTTCGAAGGGTCCGCTTCCCAGGGCGGACTGCGCGGTGCTCAGGGTCACGTCGGTCCCCAGCGCCCGCGAGGTGTCGAGCTTCAGCTTGCCGTTGCCGCTGTTGGTCCAGTGGATCCCGCTCAGCTCGACGAACGGCACCAGCATCCGCGCCAGCACGTACTGGACGTGCATGTTGTAGAAGATCGAGCTGCTCTGCTTCTGGGAGTCCAGGGGCACCTGACCGCCCAGGCTCCCGATCAGGTGGAGCTGCTCCGTCGCTCCCCACGCGAACGACGCCGACGGAATGAAGACGCCGTCGCCCCGTCCCTGGAGGACCTCGTCGTTGCCGAGCGGAATCTCGTAGCGGATCGCCGGCGAGAGGATGAAGTCGTTCTCCCGGTCTTCGATCATTGCGTACTTGAAGCCCAGGGTCATGTTCATGAAGGCGTTCTCGTCGCGCAGCACGGCCTGGCGGTCGGCCTTGTTGCCCGTGATGTCGCCGAGCTTGATGTCCGGCCGCAACATCATGAAGCCGTCCTTGGTGGCGATGAGGGCCAGCTTGTCGGTGAGGGCGACGCGAAGCTGCAGGGCGAGCACGCCCGCGTAGCCGCCCTCGAATCCGTTGTTGTCCGCAAAGCCGTGCCAGATTCCCACCAGGTTCGCGCCCGTCGTGATGAACGGGTCTTCGAACAGGTAGGGCATGGACATGGGCTGGACGAAGCCGTCGAAGCGGGCCTGCCGATCGCACTTGAAGTCGGGCAGCCAGGTGGGGCAGGCCTCGTCGGCCGGGGGCTCGGCGGTGGCTGCGCCGGCGAGCAGGCCGACGCCCAACACGAGAAGGAACGATGAGCAGACGCGCGGGATGCGACGGGTGGCAACGAGCATGATCCATCCTCCAGAAGTGGCCGGGCGCTGACGTGGCCGGGTGACAGCCGCTTTTGCAGGAGCCGCTTTTGCAAGAGCCCTGCCAGGCTCTTCCGCGACGGCGGCCGCCTCGGGGTCGTGGCTGGGGCACACTGGCGGCCTCGCTGGGGCGGCCGGGGCGCGGGGACTCACGGGTCCCGCGACGAGCCGTCCACCGGCCGTCCAACGCGGAGAAGCATGGGCGTGGAGCATCCGCGAGAGTCATGCGCCCGAGTCGGCGCCACCGCATCTCGCCTCGTTGGCGTCGCTTCGGGAGGCTGCGGGTCGCGTCGTCGCGCTATGCGCATCGGTTCGTGAACACCGGACCGCCCGTGCGCCGACCGATTCCTCGTCGCATCGGACTCGGCCGGGCCGTCGAAACCCCGTGGCCGTTCTGCGAGCGCGCGACGAAGGTTCGGCTCGACGTCGGAGGTGCCCGTCGAGCCCTCGGCACGTGACCGATCGAAGCGATCGAGGCAACGGCCGCGCCTTTCCGACGAGCGGGTAAGCATCCGAAACTGCAATCCATTTTCGGAGAGCAGCACGGCGCAGTGCGTGTCCTCGCGGCGCGCGACACGCGCTGCGCCGCGGCGGTTCGAAGTGCTTCGACGAGGGCGGATCCCACAGACACACGCGCTCCCGCCCACATGCTACGCACGCTTTCTGTCTCGCGGGACGCAGTTTGATTCCCCATCACACTGATTTTTTTGGGCAATTTACTTGACGAGGGTGAAAAATCGGTGTTAGCGTCATCAGCAACAATGGCTCTAGTGCCGCGGTTTGCGATGAGAAGCGGTTCGTTTTTGCTTCAAGTTGCAGGATCCAGCCTCCGACAGACCGAACAAGGTCAATCAACGCAACGAAACGCAAGTGGAGGTGACCAGCGGGTAACGAGCGATCTCTCGACATCTCCACCTCTCCCAGCGGATGTCCGGCTAGCCGGTCGGAAGCGGGGAGGGGGAAGCGGTGAAGGGGATCGAACGCTGCTCGCCGGGTCGAGGGACCCAAGGACCTTGTCACCAGAGTTCATGAAAGGGGGGTGACCCAAGCAATGGCAGCACGAAAGAAGGCTAGCAAGAAGAAGGCCACCAAGAAGAAGGCCACGAAGAAGAAGGCCACCAAGAAGAAGGCGGCGAAGAAGAAGGGCCGCAAGAAGAAGGCCACTCGCAAGAAGGCCGCCAAGAAGAAGGCCCGGAAGAAGAAGGCCACTCGCAAGAAGGCCGCGAAGAAGAAGGGCCGCAAGAAGGCTGCTCGCAAGAAGAAGTAGCCCAGGAGAGACGGCTGCCATCCCCGGGGCGCTCCGTTCTGCGGAGCGCCTCAGGGAGGCGGCGGCTGAAGGACCCCGGCTGACGCCTTGTCGGCCGGGGTTTCCTTTTTTTGGGTCGGGGCTTGGTTGCGGCCGTATGGGGCTCGGGTTGGCTTGCGGGCTCTGGACGTATCCTTCTGGGGGTGCCGTTCGTCTTCTGGGTGGAGCGCAACCTTGGAGGACCGCATGGGCGAGCCCGAGCTACCCGACGACCTTCGCGACCAGGCCCGTGCCGCCTGGTACCGCTACATCGGCCTGCTGGAGCCCATCCGGCCGGGTCTCCACCGCTACTGCCGCAAGCTGACGGGAGACCTCTTCGACGCGGAGGATCTGGTGCAGGACACGCTCCTGCGTGGCTTCGCGACCATGGGCTCCGTTCACCGGCACATCGAGAACCCGAGCGCCTACCTGGTGCGGATCGCGACCCATCTGTGGGTCGACGCCCTGCGGCGTCGGGAGCTCGAGCGCGCGGCACGGGGTGCCGCGCCCCCGCCGGAGGCGGGGGCCCGCCACCGGGCGGGGGAGGCGCGGGACGCGGGAGCCGCGCTGCTGCAGCTGCTGCCGCCCCAGGAGCGCGCCGCGTTCGTGATGAAGGAGGTCTTCGAGATGACGGCTCGGGAGATCGCCGACGTCCTCGCGACGACCGTCGGGGCCGTCAAGGCGGCGCTCCATCGCGGCCGGGGCCGGCTGCGGGAAGCGCAGGACGGCATCGGCTCGCCGCGGCCCAGGCCATCTGCGGCCCTGGTGGAGCGGTTCGTGGAGTGCATGCGGGCGGCGGATCTGGACGGCCTGCTGGCCCTGATGCTCGACGGGGCGTCGATCGAGGTGCCGGGCAGCCTGCTGGAGATCGGCCGGGACCAGTTCGAGCGGCGCGGCAGCTGGCTCTGGCAGTCCTGCCACGTCCACCCGGACCTGCCGGAAGCGCTGCGTCCGAAGCGGTGGGAGGCCGAGGCGGCCGTCTTGCGCGGCGAGCCGGTGATGCTGAGCTTCTCCACCGAGTTCGGCGGGCGGAAGCTCCAGTCGCTCACCCGCGTCGAGGAGCTGGAGGGTCGGGTGGCCCGGGTCCGGGCGTACTACATGTGCCCGGAGACCATGCAGGAGGTGGCCGCGGAGCTGGGGCTTCCCCTGGGCCCCGTGCTGTACCGCCTGCCGCTCTTCATGGCGCTCCGCTCCCGGGAAGCCGGGGGCAGCGTCAGCTATTCCTGAGGCGGGGCAGGGCTGCCGGGGAGGACGGCTGGCGGCGGGGGAGGGGGCTGGCCTAAGCTGCGCGTGGCCCGCCCTGCGGGAACCTCCAAGCCGTCCTCTCGTACCGGATCGACTCCTGCCTCATCCGCGCGGTGCGGACGGCGTGGGACCCGGAAGACCCGGAAAGAGCCAGGCGGCGAGGAAGGAAGGAGATCCATGGCCCGTATCACCATCGAAGACTGCACCGAGAAGGTTCCGAACCGCTTCCACCTGGTGCAGATGGCCGCCATCCGCGCCAAGCAGCTCAAGAAGGGGGCCACCGCCCTGGTGAGCGCCGAGGACAACAAGGACGTGGTGATCGCGCTGCGCGAGATCGCGGCCGGACGCATCCTGCCCGACTACCCGGAAGACATCGACGCCCACATCGAGGACGCGGCCCGTCCGGCCACGTCCGAGGGCGGCACGCCGACCCCCTGATCCGCCGGAGCGAAGCGCCCTAGGCGGGCTGGACGGGGATGCTGAACGAGACGGTGGTGCCGCGGCCGGGCTCGCTGGTGAGCAGCACCTCGCCCTCCAGCAGCACGAGCAGGTCGCGGACCAGGGTGAGCCCCAGTCCGGCGCCGCGGTAGCGGTGGCGACGACAGCTCGTCCACCTGGAAGAACTCGTCGAAGATCGATCTGCTGGTCGTCCGGGCAGATCCCGATGCCCGTGTCGGCGATCGAGCAGTGCAGGCGTGTCCTTCTCGGACCCGCGCCGTGATCGTGATCTTGCCCTCCTCGGTGAACTTCGCGGCGTTGTCCAGCAGCAGGAAGAGGATCTGGTTCGACCTTGGCCAGGTCCGTCCCCACCTTCGGCAACGGCTCGTCGAAGCGCTTCTCGATCTGCATCGCCTTGGCGTCGAGCATCGTCCTGGACGCTGAAGATCGTCTCGTCGACCACCTCGGGGAAGTTCACCTCCTGCATCTCCACGGGCAGCTCGCCCTGCTTGATGCGCCACAGGTCGAGGATGTTCTGGAGCGTGCGCAGGAAGGCGGTTCCCTCGTCGAGGGCCGTGCGCAAGGCTGGCCTTGGCGCCATCCGAGAGCGCGTCGTTCTCGCCGGCGAGCACCGAGATGATGGACTCGATGATGCTGTTCAGCGGCGTCCGCAGCTCGCGGGACATCTTCTCGATGAAGTCGTTCTTCAGCTTCTCGATCTTGCCGAGCTTCTCGTTGGTGCGGAGCAGCTCGATGTCCTGGGCGAAGAGCTCCTCGGAGAGCTTCAGGAGCTCGTCGCTCTTCTCCTCGGCGAGCGTCTGGATCTGATTCGTGGAGCTGCGCAGGCGCTCGATCTCTTCGGCCACCACCAGGTGGTCCAGGTGGACCGCCGCGGAGCTGGCGAGCTGGGCCAGCGCCAGCTGCATGGCCTCGTCGCAGGCGACGGGACCGGCGACCACCAGGGCGCCGTGGACGTTGTCCTCGAAGACGAGGGGCATCACGCTGGCGCCGCCCGCGGCCCGTTCGCCCAGGGCCGGGACCTCGCCGAGCTGCTTGACCTGTCGGTTGGAGATCGCCTCGCGGACGCCCGGGAGCAGCGCCTCGGAGGCCTTGCGCGCCTCGTCGGGAGAGCCGAATCCCGCGGCCGCGCGCAGTCGTGCCGATACGCCTGGCGCCGCGCCCCCCGGCGCGCTCGCGAAGAGCAAGGCATACCCGCCGGTCGTCGCCGCCGCTCGCGACGCCGTTGCCCGCAGGGCCGCGGTCAGATGCTGCATTCTCGCCGGTTGCGCCATGTCTCGCTTCCGGTCTCCGTACGCCAGGGGCGATCGCTCTGCTAGAAGCGGCCGTCGGGCTCGATCTGGAAGGGTGCGTCGGGCTTCTCGGCTTCTTCGTCGCCTTCCGGAATCCCGCCTTCCATCTCCAGCTTGGTCTTGAAATCCGTCGGGTTCGACGCCGCGTTCATGGCGGTCTCGACCGACATCTTGTTCGCGCGAAGCAGGTCGAGCAGGTGCTGGTCGAAGGTCTGCATGCCGTCGCCCCGGCCGCGCTGCGATGATAGTCGGTCATCTCGTGGGTCTTGGCGGGATCCTTGATGCATTCCTGGATCATGCGCGTGCTGCGCATGATCTCGACCGCCGGTACGCGCCCGTTCTGCTTCTTGTTCACCAGCAGGCGCAGCGACACGATCGCCTTGAGGTTGTCCGCCAGCCGGGCCCGCACCTGGAGCTGCTCCTCGACCGGGAAGAAGGAGACGAGGCGGTTGATCGTCGAGGCGACGTCGCTCGGTGTGGATCGTCGAGAAGACCAGGTGGCCGGTCTCGGCCGCCTTGAGCGAGGTGTCGACGGTCTCGAGGTCGCGCATCTCGCCGACCATGATGACGTCCGGATCCTGGCGCAGGGCGGCGCGCAGCGCGTCCGGGAAGGACGCGGTGTCGGTGCCGATCTCGCGCTGGGTGATGATGCTCTTGTCGTGGGTGAAGACGAACTCGATCGGATCCTCGACGGTCACGATCTTCGCCTTCCGGCTGCGGTTGACCTCGTTGATCATCGTCGCGAGGGTGGTGGACTTGCCCATGCCGGTGGCGCCGGTGACGAGCACGTAGCCCCGGCGAAGCTGGGCGATGTCGCCGAGGACGCCGGGCAGGTTGAGATCCTCGAAGGCCTTGATCTGCAGCGGGATGACGCGCAGGACGATGTTGAAGAAGCGCCGCTGGCGCGAGATGTTGACCCGGAAGCGGCCCTCGCCGGGCAGCTCGAAGGCGAGGTCGCGCTCGTTGAAGTCCAGATTCTGTCGAGGTCTCGTCCTGCTCCAGCAGGTGCTTGGCGATCTCCTCGGTGTCCTTCGGCGTGAGGACCTTGTAGCGGAGCTCCACCAGCTCGCCGTGGAACCGGTACAGCGGCAGATAACCCACCTGGAAGTGGATGTCCGACGCTCCCTTCTCCAGGCCCAGTCGCAGCAGGCGGTGAAGCTTCTCGCGGTCCATCGCCCTCAACCCTCCGCGCAAACGAGTGAGCTTCCGCCGTGCGGAAGTCACGCCTGGCGTATCGGCAGCCGGCAGCGGGTCTTGACCGGAGAGCCGGCAATTCGCCGGGTTTCCACCGGATGCGACCCGCTCCGCTACAGTTGTGCGTGAGCCCCGGCGGGCGTGTGCCCGGGTCCAAAACGCGTCGAGCGCCTCGAGCGCGTCGAGCGCGTCGAAAGAGCCCCCAAGCCATCATGCGATCACGACAGGGAAGATGCGGTGGGTGGTCGGCCGCGGGCGGCATCGCCGTCCCGGCCGCGCTGTTGCTGCTGCTGCTCGCCACGGGGGCTTCGGCGGCCGACGAGCCCCCGCGATCCGCCGCGGATGCCCCCCCGCGGCCGGCCGCGGGCGAGCCCGCCGCGCCCGGAGCCAGCTCCGGCCGCGCTCAGGAGACGGGTTCCGGCCGCGTTCAGGAGACGCAGGACGCGCCTCCGCCCAGGTCCGACGAGCCCGCGCCGGACGTGGACCTCGATCGTCTGCTGCGGCTGCCCCACAGCTTCGAGTCGGACGTCGATCGGCGCGGCGGCGCCACGGTCAGCGAGTGGCGCGCGCGCTTCGAGAGCGCCCGGACGGACCTGGCGGAGGCGCGCAAGCGCCTGGCGAAGGCCGAGGCGGAGCTCGAGAAGACCTCCGGTACGTCCTCGGCCTGGCAGGTCTCCGCACCCGGGTCCAGCGATCCCCAGACGTCGCCCCTCAGCATCCGGCTGCGCGAGGAGATCCGCAGCGAGCGGGAGGCCATCGACGGGGCAGAACGCCGCCTGCGAGCCCTGGACGTGCAAGCCGACCTCGCGGCGGTGCCGCCGGAGTGGCGGGAGGCCTCGGCCGCCCCGTAGACGGGGAGGCCCGAGCCGGGGTCCGCCGCCACAAATCGTTGCTGGGGGGTGCAGGGCGCGAGGGGGTCGCTAACTTCGCCGCACCTCGGGGGGCGGTCCGGAAGCCCCCACGAGAGCCTGGTGGTCAGGTAGAGCCAAACGGAGCCAGGTAGCCGGGTAGCCAGGTTAGAGAGCCAAGAGAGAGCCAGAAGGAGCCCTTCCATGCCCGAAGAGCGCAAGCAGGACGAGAACGAGCGGAACGACGATCTCGGCTCCTACCTGTACGTGCTCGGCGGCATCCCGGCCCTGATCGCGTTCTTCCTGATCCTCTTCCTCCTGACGGGGGCCTGCGATCAGATGAACGTGATGATTCCCGCCTGAGGCCTCCTCGCGCTGCCGGACATCCGGCGCCGACCCCTCCTCGCTTCCGGTCCGTCCGCGCTGCCGGCTCACGGGTGTGCAGAATCGGCGCGATCGCCCCGGTCCTGCTCGGCAACGCCCGCGCGGCGACCCGCCGCCCGCCCCGACACGCTGCCGTTGTCTAGCCGGAACTTGCTGGAATCGCTCAACTTCTGGCCCGTCCATGCCGATCACGCCGGTAATGCGTGGAGCGCTCGGCACCTCGTCCCCCCTGCTCGGGCTCCTCGTCCTGGGCCTCTCCCTGGGACTGGGCTGCGCGGGCCTGGTGCTCACCCCGGCCAGCCACTTCGACTACTTCCAGCCGCCGTCCCCGACCGATGCGTGGAGTCCCAAGATCGCCGGCTGGCAGCGGCGCGAGCTCGCGGAGCCCGTCGAGCTGTGGTCCGCCCTGCCGCCGGTCGCCGAGCCGGGCGCCGATGCACGAGCCGCCGAAGCGCGCGCCGACGGAGCCCGCCCCGAGGCGGGCCGAGGTCTGGCGGGCAGCCCGCTTCCGGAACGCGCCCGGGAGTCCGACGGGGCGAGCCTGCGAAGCAAGTACGCCGCGTTCCTCGGAGACCACAAGCGGGCCATTGCACGGGATTTCGCCGCCTGGGTGCAGGCCGAGGCGAAGGAGCACTACGTGCCCGACGGCCCGATCGATCACTGGGCGACCCTGGAAGAGACCCTGCGTGCCGACGGGGACGACTGCGACGGCCTCGAGCTGCTCGCGTTCCAGGGGCTGCGGGAGCTCGGCTTCCGGGACGACGAGGTCTTCCGAGCCATCGTGTATCGGCCCTCCGACGGCCAGCACCACATGGTGACCTTCTGGTTCGAGAATCCGGACGATCCCTGGGTGATCGATCCCACCGGCGCCATGACGACGGGCATGCCGCACATGTCCGAGCTGCCGAGCTGGGTGCCCTTGAAGGTATTCGGCCAGCACGCCGAGTACTCCGTCCGCCGGGGCATCGAGCCGTCGCACGTCCCCGATCTCGCCGCCAACCACTAGGAGCGCGACCGAAGACGAGTCTTGCGGCGCAAGTCGACCCATCCTGGGTCGGCCTGCCAGGTCGGTCTCGTCGCGACGCCGCGGGGGCTCGCCGTGACTCTGGCGCCGAGGGCGGGCGTGGTAAGCTCGGCGACGGGGGGTGCGCTTGACGTCGAGATGCCACGTCTCCGTTCTGCGAGCGCTCGTCGTGGGCGGCGTGCTCTGGCTCGTCGCACCCGGGCCGACCGCTCGGGGCTCCGAGCCCGAGCCCGCGCACGACCGCTTCGACGTGGTGATCGTCGACGCCGGCCACGGCGGCGAGGACGAGGGGGCGCGCGGCGCCAGCGGCCTCGTGGAGAAGCAGATCGTTCTCGACGTCGCCCGTCGGCTCACCGCGCAGCTCCGAGCCCACGGAATCCGCGTGGTCCTCACCCGCGACGGGGATCGCTTCGTGCCGCTGGAGACGCGGACCGCGGTGGCGAATGACGCCCGCGGCGATCTCTTTCTCTCGATCCACGCGAACTCCGCACCCAGCCCGAAGCCTCGGGGCATCGAGACCTACTTCGTGTCGCTCGAGGCGAGCGACGACTGGAGCGGCGAGCTCGCCGACCGGGAGAACCAGGCGCTGGGCGCGTCGGCGCCCGCCTCCCTGCGACTCGATCCGCTGGCGGCGATCCTGGGCGACATGGCCGTCAACGAGCACGTGCGAGAGTCGAGTCTGTTCGCGAAGCTCGCTCACGCCGAGCTGGTCGGGGTCGATCCCGTTCCCTCGCGCGGCATCAAGCAGGCGCCCTTCGTCGTGTTGATGGGCGTGCGCATGCCGGCCGCGCTGGTGGAGATCGGCTTTCTCAGCAACCGCGCCGACGAGAAGGCCCTGCGCACGACGAAGCACCGGAACGCCATCGCGACCGCCCTCGCGAAGGCGGTGCTCGCCTTCGGGGCGGACTACGATCGCACCCGGGGCGTGGCGCGGTGGGGGTCGGACGAGCTGCACGCGCGCTCCTCGGCCTTCACGACGAAGCGCGGGCCGGACGAGCCGGGCGAAGAGAGGGCACCGTGAAGCCGAGACGCGACGGACGCCGGAGCGACGAGCTGCGGCCGGTCGAGCTGCAGCTCGACTTCACCGAGAATCCCCTCGGCAGCGTGCTGTGCTGCCTGGGCCGCACGCGGGTGCTGTGCACCGTTACCGAGGAGGCGACGGTGCCGCGCTGGCTCCGCGGCAGCGGGCAGGGCTGGATCACGGCCGAATACGCCATGTTGCCCGGCAGCACGGACACCCGCAGCGAGCGCGAGTCGACCCGGGGCAAGGTGTCGGGTCGCACCCAGGAGATCCAGCGGCTCATCGGGCGCAGCCTGCGCGCGGTCGCCGACTTGCCGGCGCTCGGCGAACGCACGTTGTGGGTGGACTGCGACGTCCTGCAGGCGGACGGCGGGACGAGGACGGCCGCCATCACCGGCGCCTACACGGCGCTGGCGATCGCCTGCCGTCGACTCCGTGCCCGGGGCGACGTCTCTCGCGATCCCCTGCGCGATTCGGTGGCGGCCATCTCGGTGGGCATCGTCGACGGCGAGGTCCGCCTCGACCTCCCGTACGAGGAGGACGCCCGCGCCGACGTGGACATGAACGTCGTCGCCACCGGGAGCGGCCGCTTCATCGAGGTGCAGGGGACGGGGGAGGGCGCGACGTTCAGCGCGGACGAGCTGCGTTCCCTGACCGACCTGGCCCTGCGCGGCATCGAGGAGCTGGGGCGCCTGCAGCAGAGCGCCCTCGCGTCCGCCGCGCACTGAGCGGCGGCGTGGCCACGGCTTCCCTGCCCCCCGGTGCGCGCGTCGTCATCGCCACCAGCAACCCCGGCAAGGTGCGCGAGATCGCCGACATCCTGGCGGATCGGGATCTCGTGCTGTGCGGGCTCGAGGGGCTTGTGCCGGTGGACTTCCCCGAAGAGGGCGGAGACTACGCGCAGAACGCGGCGGCGAAGGCGCGCGCGGCGGCGGCCCGCCTCGGCGACTGGGCGCTGGCAGACGACTCGGGTCTCGAGGTGGAGGCGCTCGGGGGCGCACCGGGTGCGTACTCGGCGCGGTTCGGCGGCGAGGGGCTCGACGACGCCGGGCGCTGCCGGTACCTGCTGCGCGAGCTCGCGGCCCGTTCGGGTGCGAGCCGGCGGGCCCGGTTCGTGTGCCACATGGCGCTCGCCGCGCCCGACGGAGCCGTCACCACCGCCCGGGGCGAGTGCGCCGGAAGCCTCCTGGAGGCGCCGCGCGGGCGAGGCGGCTTCGGCTACGACCCGATCTTCCAGCCCGACGGCTACGACCTCTCCCTGGCGGAGCTGTCGCAGGAGACGAAGAACGAGATCTCCCACCGGGCCCGGGCGCTACGGGCGCTCTTCGGGCTGCCGCAGCGCCTCGCCCCGCTCAGACCTCGAGCTGGGCCATGCGATCCTTCACGTAGGACTTGAGCTTGCGCTCGGTGTCCGAGTCGAGACGCTCGAAGCGCACGGCCATGCCCAGGGGAAGGTTCGGCCGCTGCAGGTTGCCCGGTACGTTGGCGAAGACGACCCGGGCCTTGGTCTCGATGAAGCAGCCGGGCAGCCGGATGGCGATGTCGACCACCGCGCCGGACATGGAGGCGCGGGAGGTCTCCACGAACGCCCCCTGCAGCGACAGGCTGTACACCACGCCGTCCTTCACGCGCTGGGTGCCGCCGATCTGCGCGTGCAGGTAGGTGGGAATGCGCGGGCTGGCGCGCTTGTGGTCGTCCCGGTCCGCGTTCCACGCCCGGTTGAGCTGGAAGCGGAGGACCGCGTCGTCGAAGGGCTCCCACAGGGCGTAGCGGATGCCTGCGGCGCGAAGCTTCTTGCGACCGGCCGAAGACGCGGGCTGGCCCACGGCCAGCAGGAAGAGCTCGAGGGAGCCCGCCGCCGCGCGCAGCCGCGAGACCTCCTTCTTGAGGGCGCGGCTGGCCAGGCCGGCATCCAGCAGCACGGCCGCGACGCCCTGCTCGCCGATGGGCATCAGGATCGTGGCGTCGGCGAGACCGTCGGCCGTCACGGGCTCCGCGCCCTGCAGACGGATCCGTCGCGCCAGATCGTTGAACTGGCCCGGAAAGCCCTCGATCAGCATGACCGGATTCGCGACGCATCCGCGGTTGAACATGAAGCCCCCCGCCGGATCGGATCGGTGGCCGCCCGCAGGACCTTGAGGGGCGGAACGCGTAGCCCGGGGGGAAAGGGGGCGTCTGCTCAGCGGGGTCCGGGTCGCTCGCCCAGGCGCGCCATGTGCTCGTAGGGGGTGGGATGGCACGGGTCGAAGCGCGCCATGCGCCGGCCCAGGCGGCGCGCCTGGCGCTCCGGAAGGATCAGGCGCTGGGAGGCCAGGAAGCCCGCCAGGTGGTCCCGGCAGAAGCGCGTCGCGTCCACCCGGGACAGCCGCTCGGGGTCGAGCCCCACCTCGGCCATGTGCAGCCAGAGCGCATAACGCGGCACGAGCTGGCCGAGGGCCACCGAGAGCTCCTCGTAGAGATGATCGAAACGGCGACGATCCACATCGGCCCCCGCCCCCCGGTAATCAGTGGGCGGGCAGGGAGCTTTGTGGCAGCAAGCGGGGTGCTTTTGCGGCAGGTGTCGGGGCGGCTCGCGGCCGGTACCGCGCGCGGAGAGCGCTCAGACGATCGCCGCGACGAGCGTCGAGGTGAGTGCGGCCAGGCCGGCTGCGGCCAGGGCCATGGGAAGCTGGGTGCGCACGTGATCCATCAGATCGCAGCCGGTGAACATGCTCGACAGGATCGTGGTGTCGGAGATGGGAGAGCACTGGTCGCCGAAGACCGCGCCGCCGAGCACGGCGCCGAAGCACACCTCGAGGTAGGCCACGTCGGGCTGCATGGCCCAGGCCAGCGGCATCGCGATCGGGAAGACCACCGCATACGTCCCCCACGAGGTGCCCGTCGCGAAGGCGATCAGCATGCACAGGCCCATGAGGAGGGCCGGCAGCAGCAGCGGGGGCAGTCCCTGGCCCACGGTGCTCACCAGGTAGTCCGCCGTGTGCAGCTCCCGGGAGACCGTCCCGATGGTGACCGCCAGGCCGAGCACGATGGCCCCGATCGTCATGCGGCTGCAGCCCGTGACGAAGCCGTCGAGGATGTCGTCCAGCCGCATCCCGTGAACGGCGGCGAGCACCATGGCCGCCAGCACGGCGATCGCGAAGGCCTCGTTGATGCGGCTGGCCCCGCCGAGCAGGATCGGAATCACGCTGATGGAGAGCAGCAGCCCGAGGGGCACCAGGAAGTCCGACAGCCGGGGCGTGTAGCCCTCCACGGCGTGGCCCTCGGGCTCGCCCGAGCCCACCAGCATCGGGCGGGCGTCGGGACCGTCGAGTCGGCCCTGGCCGATGGCCCGTTCCCTCGCTCGCGCCATCGCCCCGCCCACCCAGGGGAGCAGCCCGAGGGAGAAGAGCAGCGTCGAGATCACCGCGAACCAGGCGTAGAAGTTGTACCAGATGGAAGCGAAGAAGAAGCGCGTTCCCGCAGCGGAATCCGCGATCACGGGGACCGTTCCGGCCACCAGCCCGGCGACGAAGGCCGGCCAGGCGTTGAAGGGCAGGATGGTCGCGACGGGCGAGGAGGTCGAGTCCACGATGTAGGAGAGCTCTTCGTGGCTCACTCCGTTGGTGTCGGCCACGGGCTTTACGGTGGAGCCGGTCAGCACCGTGCTCACCGTGCCGCCCTGGTGGAATACGCACCCGAGGACCCAGGCGAAGAAGAGCGACGAGCGGCGGCTGCCCGAGAGCTGGTCGCCCACCCAGTGGGCGAAGTGTCGGGCCGCGCCCGTGTGCCCCCACAAGCCGATCAGGCCGCCGAGGCACCAGAGATAGATGAGCAGGATCTGGGCGTAGGACTCGGAGCCCAGGGCGGGCAGGAAGAGCCGGCTGATGGGATTGAGGTCCGCGAGGTCGCCGCTGTCGGCGAAGAGCACCGCGGACCCCGTCAGGATGCCCGCGAGCAGGGAGGGAATCACCTGGCGCGTGCCGAACGCGAGGCCGATCGTCACGAGCGCCGGCAGCAGGGAGAGCCAGGTCGGTTCGGCCATCGGCGCGCATGGTAACGAAGCCCGAGGACGAAGCTGCTGGAATCGGCCGCTTCCCGCGATCGTCTATGCTTGCCCTCCGCCGGATTCGGGCCCGCACCGGCTGGCCGTGATCGCCGGCGAGATCCCCGTAACCGACTGCAGCACGGGAGCGTAGGTGGCCTACGAAGGCAGTGGCGATCCGGAGCGGGGCGTTGCGGCCGCCGACGCGTCCGGGCCCGCCGACGGCGAGGATCGTTGGGGTGCCGCCATGGCCGCGGCTCAGGCGGGCGATCAGGATGCCTACCGGATGCTCCTGGAGGACGTGCTGCCCTTCGTGCGAAGGCAGGTGCGGAGCCGGATCTCCGCTCCCGCCGACGCGGAGGACGTGGTGCAGAATGCGCTGATCGCGATCCATCGCGGGCGCCACACCTACCGACCCGAGCGACCGTTCGGGCCCTGGATGCGCACCGTGGTGCGCCACTGCATGATCGATTGGTTCCGCGAGCGGGGTCGCCGCACCCGGCGCGAGCTGGCCGTCGAGGAGCCCGATCTGTTCGCCCATCCGTCGGCCGATCGCGAGCCGGGCTCGGACGAGCTGGCGGGCCCGCTGGCCGCCGCACTGGCGGCGCTGCCCGCCAACCAGCGGGAAGCCGTCGAGCTGATCCACCTCCACGGCCTGTCGGTGGCCGAGGCCGCGCTGCGGGCCGGCGTCTCCCCGGGCGCCCTCAAGGTGCGCGCGCATCGCGGCTACCGGGCCCTGCGAGCGAAGCTCGAGAGCAGCGAAGGGCGGTTGCGACGATGACGAGCGATCCGTCGCGGGATCTGATCGAGCAGCTGGTGACCGGGCTCCAGCCGGTGCGCCCGATCGCGCCCATCGGACGGACGCTCGGGTGGCTGCTCGCGGTGTCCGCGCTCGTCGCGGTCGTGGCGGTCGGCGCCTACGGCCTGCCCGCCCATCGCGTGGAGTCCCTGCGGAGCCTGGCGTTCAGCGGTGTGCTCCTGGGGCTCGCGCTGGCCGTCGTCGGCGCCTGCACGACGGCGCTGGCGTCGGTGGTGCCGGGCCGCGAGGCGCTGGAGCGCGGGGCCGCCGGGATCGGGCTGCTGGGGCTCGCCCTCGCCGTCGCGGTGGCCGCGGGCGGGACCGTGTGGGGAGGGACGGGGCCCGCGACGTCGCTGCAGCAGAACCTCGTCTGCCTCTGGCACGGCGCCCTGTTCGCCGGTCTCCCCGTCGCGGCGGCGCTCGTCGCCGCGGCCCGGGGCTGGGCGGGCCGCCCGGGGCTCACGGTCGTCGCCGTGCTGCTGGGCGGCGGCGCGGCGGGTGCGCTGATCGTCCACCTCATCTGCCCGGCCACGAGCGCCTTCCACGTGCTGTGCGCGCACACCGCGACGCCGATCCTGCTCGCGGCCGGACTCAGCGCCTGGCTGGTCCCGGCGATGCGCCGCTGGGCGCGCTAGCGAGCCGGTTCGTGGTGGACGACGGGCCCTGCATCTGGCTGCTGCGTCACGCGGAGTCGCTTTGGAACGCCGCGCGCCGCTGGCAGGGCCACGGTGATCCCCCGCTGTCCGAGGCGGGACGGAAGGCCGCGGCAGCGCGGGCCGAGGCGGTGGTGGCGCAGGTGTCGCAGAGCGGCCGGCCCGTCCGGCTCGTGTGCAGCGACCTGCAGCGGGCCGTCGAGACGTCGGCGTTCATCGGCGCGCTCCTGGGCCAGCAGCCCACGCGGCTGCCCGCGCTGCGGGAGATCGACGTGGGCCGCTGGTCGGGGCTCACCCGGGACGAGATCGCCGCCCGCGATCCCGAGGCCCTGCTGGCCTTCGAATCCGAGGACCCGGACGCCCGGGCGGGCGGCGGCGAGTCCCGGCGCGATGCGCGCGGCCGGGTGCGGCGGGCCGTGATCGCCCTCGGGCTGCGGCACCCGGAGACCGACCTGCTGCTGGTGGTGCACCTGGGCGTCATCCGGGCCCTCGTCCCGGGCGCCGCCCCCGCGAACCTCGATCTGCTCGAGACCCGCCTCGAGGAGATCCGCCGCACCTAGAACCGGGACGGTCGGCTCGCGTCGCAACGGAATCGTGGGGCCGGAGCCCGACCCTCAGGCCGCGGCGGGGACGCGGCGCGGGGCGACGATCAGGCGCAGCCCCTCGATCAGGATCCAGACGTCGAACACGAGGATCAGGCTGCCGCTGATCGCCAGCAGCCACATCTGCTGGAAGTCGTCGAAGTACTCGAGCAGGTTGCCGAGCATGGCCCAGATCGTCACCGAGGCGACGAGGGCCATCGGGACGAGCGTGTAGGCGATGGGGCGCCCCGTCTTCTTGAGCCACACGGACACCACCAGCAGGGTGACCCCGGCGACCAGCTGGTTGGTGGTTCCGAACAGCGGCCACAGGGCGAGGCCGCCCTCGCCGCTGGCCTGGGTGACCGCCAGCAGCAGCGCCGCCGCGATCCCCAACGCGCTCGCCAGGTAGCGGTTCGTGAGGGGCCGCACCCCATAGGATTCGGCCAGCTCGGCGATCACCAGGCGCTGGATACGGGCGCCCGTGTCGAGGGACGTCGCCGCGAAGGCGATCACGATCACCGCCATGAAGGTGCGGGCGGCCTCCACGGGAATTCCCAGGACCGCGACGAAGGTCGCGCCACCGTTCACGAAGGCGCCGAGCTTGGCGGCCAGGCCGTTGGCGGCGCCCCAGCTCGCATAGTGGACGTGCCACTCCGCGGTGCTCGCGAAGCCGGCCGTCGCCGCCATCACCGCCAGCATTCCGAGGCTGCCCTCGGCGAGCATCGCGCCGTAGCCGATGGGGCGTGCATCGGTCATGCGTCCCACCTGCTTCGAGGTGGTGCCCGAGGCGACCAGGCCGTGGAAGCCCGAGATGGCGCCACAGGCGATCGTCACGAACAGGAAGGGAAACAGGGGCGGCGCGCCCGGTGGATGCAGATCGACCGCGGGCGCCACGATGGTGGGGTGCAGGAAGACGAGGCCGAGGGTGAGCACCACCAGCCCCGTGACCAGCTGGTGGGAGTTCAGGTAGTCGCGCGGCTGCAGCAGCAGCCACACCGGCAGCACCGAGGCGGCGAACGAGTAGATGAGCAGCAGCCACACCCAGGTGAGCACCGAGATCTCGCCCAGCACCGGGAAGGCCCGGGCGACGGCGTCCCCGTAGAAGATGGCTCCCAGCAGCAGCGCGTAGCCCACCAGCGAGGGCGCCAGCAGTCCCGACTGGCGCTTGTAGATCAGCCACCCGATGAGCATGGACACGATGATCTGGATGTTGATGGGGAAGATCGATCCCGGGTTCGACTTGAAGAGCGTCCCGATGATGAAGGCGAAGACGGCGAGCACGACCCAGATGAGGAACGAGATGATCAGCAGGAAGAGGGTGCGCGTGCGTTTGTTGACGACGCTGCCCGCGATCTCGCCGATGGAACGGCCGCGATTGCGCAGGCTGATCACGAGGGCCGCGAAGTCGTGGGTGGCGCCCATGAAGATGGTTCCCAGCCCCACCCAGACCAGGGCCGGAAGCCAGCCCCAGATGACCGCGATGGCGGGGCCCACGATCGGTGCGGCCCCGGCGATCGAGGCGAAGTGGTGCCCCCAGAGCACCTCGACGCGGGTGGGCACGTAGTCGATGCCGTCCTCGTGCTGGCGCGCCGGCACGGGCTCGTCCGCGGACAGGCCGAAGACCCGCCGGGAGAGGAAGCCCGCGTAGTAGCGGTAGCCGACGGCGAACATCGCCACGACGATCAGGGCCAGCACGGCTGCGTTCATCGCGCGCCTCGCACAGGGGGTGGGACGGTCGCGACGTTATACCGAATCGCCGCGTCCGCCCGCAGCGCGGGACCGCTTCCGAAGCCGGCCCGGCACCGGCAGGCGCTCCGGGCACGTTATCCTTGCCCTTCCATGGAAGAGCGTGCGCTCACGATCGGCATCGTCTTCGAGACCTTCGACACCTACCCGCGGCGGCCCGCGGAGCCGTCGGACGCCCACGTCGAGTACGAGCCCGAGAGCACCGTCGCGGCGCTCGAGGCCGCGATCCGGGCGCTTGGCCACGAACCCGTCCGCCTCGGAAGCCCCCACGAGCTACTCGCGCGCGTCGCCGGGAGCGCTCCGCTCGGCGTCGACGCGGCCCTCAACATCGCCGAAGGCTTCGGCTCGCGAAATCGGGAGGCCTGGGCGCCGGTGCTCCTCGAGATGGCGGGCGTCCCGCTGCTGGGCTCGGACGCGCTCAGCCTGTCCACCAGCCTCGACAAGGCCTGGACGAACCGGGCGGTGGCCGCTGCCGGCGTCCCGGTGGCGCCCCAGTGCGTGCTGGCAAGCGCCGACGACGCGCGGAGCCTGCGCCTCGAGGAGTACTGGCTCGCGTTTCCGCTCTTCGTGAAGCCTCGCTGGGAGGGCAGCGCCAAGGGGATCCGCACCAGCTCCCGGGTCGAGGACCGGGAGGCGCTGGTGCGCGAGGTGGCGCGCGTCGCGGCCGACTACGCGCAGCCGGCCCTCGTGGAGGGCTTCGTGCCGGGCGCGGAGTACACCGTGGCCGTGGTGGGCAACGACCCTCCGCGGCCCTTGCCGGTGCTCCAGCGCGCGCTCGACGCACGCAGCGGGATCGGCCTGCATGCCCTCGAGGTCCACGGCGAAGGGGGCGGCCACCGGCTGGCGGGCGACCTCTCGCCCGCCCTCGAAGAATGCCTGCAGGACCTGGCCCTGTGGGTCTTCGAGGCCCTGGAGTGCCGGGACTTCGCCCGCTGCGACTTCCGCCTCGACGCCTCCGGCGAGCCGGTCTTCCTGGAGATCAATCCGCTGCCGACGTTCGCGGTGGACGGCACCTTCGCGATCCTGGCGGAGCTCGAGGGACGCTCCCTGGAAGCGTTGCTCTCCGAGGTGCTGGCGGGGGGGCTGCGCCGGCTGGGCCTGCCGGAGCGCGCCCCGTGCGTCGCCCGGAAGGCGGCGCCGTGACCGCCCTGCGTGGGGTGCGCCCGGCTCCGGTTCCCGCCGGCGTCGACCCGGCCGATTGGACCAGCTGGTCGTGGCAGATGCAGCACCGCATCCGCACGGCCGAGGACCTGGCCCGCTACGTGCACCCGGTGCCGGACGAGATCCGGGCCATCGAGCAGCTCTCGGATCGCTTCCACTTCGTGATCACTCCCTACTACGCCTCCCTGATGGACCCCGACGATCCCGACCTGTCCCGCTGCGGCGCCAGGTGGTGCCCCGGTCCGTCGAGGCCCTCGACACGGCGGGGCTCGCGGATCCCCTCGACGAGGTGGCCCACTCGCCGGTCAAGAACGTGATCCGCGTCTATCCCGACCGCATCGCGTTCTGCGTGAACAACGAGTGCGCGCTCTACTGCCGCTTCTGCCTGCGCAAGCGCATGGTGGGCGACCTCGAGTGGACCATGAAGAAGCGCGAGCTCCAGGAGGCGCTCGACTGGATCGCGCGCGACCCCCGAGATCCGCGACGTGCTGCTCACCGGCGGCGACCCGCTCACCTACTCGGACGCGCGTCTCGGCTGGATCCTGGAGCGCCTGCGCGAGATCCCGCACGTGGACATCATCCGGCTCGGCACCCGGCTGCCGGTGACCCTGCCGTACCGGGTGACCGACGCCCTGTGCGAGCTGCTGGCCCGGCATCATCCCGATCTGGCTGAACACGCACTTCAACCATCCCCGCGAGCTCACCGACGCCGCTGCCCTGGCGTGCGACCGGCTGCTGCGGGCGGGCGTCCCGGTCGGCAACCAGAGCGTGCTGCTCGCCGGCATCAACGACGACGAGGCCACCATGAAGGAGCTGTGCGAGACCCTGGTGCGGATGCGCGTGCGGCCGTACTACTGCTACCAGGCCCAGCTGCTCGAGGGCACCGCCCACTTCCGGACGCCCATCGAGAAGGGCATCGAGCTGTTCCGCGCGCTGCGCGGTCGCACCAGCGGCTTCGCGATTCCCCAGTACGTGCTCGATACGCCGTTCGGCAAGGTGCCGCTGGACCATCCCTGGGTGCGCGGCCGCGCAGGGGGACGACTTCGTCGTGGAGGCCTGGACCGGCGACCTGTGGAAGGAGCCCAACCCCCGCTCGTGATCTCCGCCGGCAGAAGCGGTCCGTCCGTCCCATAATGCCGCCGGGGGGGAATCGTGAGCGAAGCGTCCGGCGGGGCAGGGCAGTCCGCGGGTCGCCCGGGGGCGTCGAGCCGGGCGGAGTCGTCGCGTCTGGGCGCCGTGGCGGTGCTGCTCGCCGCGAGCGTCTTCCTGTCGCGCATCTCGGGCTACGTGCGCGATCTCGTGCTCGCCAACCGGGCGGGTGCGGGCCCGGAGACCGACGCCTACTTCATCGCCTTCCTGCTGCCCGATCTGCTCAACTACCTGCTGGCGGGCGGCGCCCTCGCGATCGCGTTCATCCCGTTCTACACGCGGGTGCGCGAGCAGCGGGGCGAGGCGGCGGCGGGCCACCTGTTCGCGACCATCCTCGGCACCCTGGGCCTGCTGGCGGTGCTGGGAACCGCGGTGCTCGCCTGGTTCGCCGAGGACATCGTCGCCTCGCAGCTCACGCGCTTCGACCCGGAGATCCAGGCGCTCACCCTGCGCCTCACCTGGATCATGCTGCCCGCCCAGGTCTTCTTCGTGACGGGCGGCATCCTGCGCGCCGTGCTGATGGCGCACGGCCGCTTCGGCGCCCAGGCGGCGGCGCCGCTGCTCTACAACGGCTGCGTGATCGCCGGGCGGCCTGCATCACCGGCGACGTGGAGGGATTCGCCTGGGGGGTGCTCGCCGGCGCGATCCTGGGCAACTGGCTGGTGCCCCTCTACGACCTGCGCCAGGTGCGCGCGGTGCGGCGCGCGGGTCGCCTTCTGGGACCGCGACCTGGGGCGCTACCTGTGGATCGCGGCGCCGCTGATGCTGGGGATCTCGCTGGCGACGGTGGACGAGTGGTACGAGAAGTACCTGGGCGCGGCGCTCGCGGCGGGCAGCGTCTCGTATCTCGGCTACGCGAGGAAGCTCTTCATGGTGCCGGTGGGCGTGATCGGCCAGGCGATCGGGGCGGCGGCGCTGCCGGTGCTCTCGAACCTGTGGTCGAGCGGGCGCACCGCCGAGCTCGACGACGTGCTCGGGCGCTCGCTGCGGGTGGCCCTCGGGCTCGGCACGATGGCCGCGGCGGCGATGTTCGTGCTGTCCGGTCCGATCGTGGACTTCTTCTTCCGCCAGGGACGCTTCGACGCCGAGGCCGCGCGCAACGTCTCCCACCTGCTGGCGGTGATGTCCATCGCGACGCCCGCCTGGATCGTCCAGCAGGTGGCGAGCCGGGCCTTCTACGCGCGCGAGGACACCTGGCGCCCGATGATCCTCGGGACGGTGGTCGCCCTGGCGGTGATCCCCGTCTACCTGATCCTGCGCGAGAGCCGCGGGGTCGAGGGCCTGGCGGCCGCCGGGGTGATCGCCATGGCGGTGAACGCCGGGGCCACCGTGGTGTGGGCGCGGATGCTGCACGGCACGCCCCCGCTGCTGCCGCTGCTGGGGGCCGGGCTGCGCAGCGTCGCGATCGCCGGAGCGGCGGCGCTGGCGGCCAGCCAGGTGCAGACCGGCGGCGCCGGTCGTCTGGCGGCCGGGCTCGACCTGGTGCTGGGCGGCGGCGTGTTCGCGGCGGTCGGCGGGAGCCGGCCTTGTCGTCTTCGGCGACGACGCCACGCGTGCGCTGGTCCGGTCTCTGCCGCGCCGCCTGCGCGGTAGGCGGTCGTGAGCCGGGCGCCGCGCTGGGAGTTCTGGATCGACCGCGGCGGCACCTTCACCGACTGCATCGCGCGCTCCCCGGACGGCGGGCTCCACAGCGCGAAGCTGCTCTCTTCGGACGAGGCGCCGGCGCTGGCGGTACGCAGCATCCTCGAGGCCCAGGGGGTCGTGGCGCCGGGCGCTCCGCTGCCGGCCTGCAGCGTGAAGCTCGGCTCGACGGTCGCCACCAACGCGCTGCTCGAGCGCCGCGGCGCGCGCACCGCCCTGGTCACCCACGCCGCCCTCGGCGACGTCTTCACGATCGGCACCCAGGAGCGCCCGGAGCTGTTCGCGCTGGCGATCCGCCGCCCGCCTCCGCGTCCACGCGTCGGTGGTCGAGGTGCGCGGGCGCGTCGGGGTGCGACGGCGACGAGGTCGAGCCGCTCGACCGGGCGGCGGCCCGCGCGGCGCTCGCGGCGGCGCGCGCGGCGCGGGCTCGAGTCGCGTGGCGATCGTGCTGCTGCACGCGTACGCGTATCCCGGAGATGGAGCGGGAGCTCGCGGACCTGGCGCGGGAGGCGGGCTTTCCCGACGTGATCGCCTCCCACGAGGTCGCCCGGGAGCTGGGCTTCCTGGCGCGCGGCCAGACGACGACGGCGGACGCCTATCTCACGCCGCTTGCTTGCGGCGTCACGTCGCCGGCGCTGGCCCGGGCGTTGCCGGGCTCGCGCCTGCGCTTCATGCAGTCGTCGGGCGGGCTCACCGAGGCCGCCCGCTTCCGCGGGCCCGACGGCGCTGCTCTCGGGGCCCGCCGGCGGCGTGGTGGCGGCGGCGCGGGTCGCCCGGCGGGCCGGCTTCGCAGCGCGCCATCGGCTTCGACATGGGCGGCACCTCCACCGACGTGTCGCTGATCGTGGACGGCGAGGTGGAGCGCGCGCTTCGAGACGGTGGTGGGCGGCATCCGCGTGAAGTCGCCGATGCTGCGCATCCACACCGTGGCGGCGGGGGGCGGCTCGCTGTGCCGCTTCGACGGCTTCCGCCTGACGGTGGGTCCCGAGAGCGCGGGCGCCGATCCGGGACCGCTCTGCTACGGGCAGCGGCGCCGGACGGCAGCCCGGCGGCCCGGGAGCTGGCGGTCACCGACGTGAACCTCTTCCTCGGCCGCGCT
The DNA here is from genome assembly GCA_963822965.1 of uncultured delta proteobacterium. Classification (GTDB taxonomy): domain Bacteria; phylum Myxococcota_A; class UBA9160; order UBA9160; family UBA4427; genus JAJDAN01. Next base: position 220,185 of record CAWGJT010000006.1, on the reverse strand, counting down.
GCTGCCGGATCGCTTCCCGTTTCGCGCTCGACGCCGCGCCGGTCGACGCGGCGCTGGAGCGCATGCGCGACGCGCTGGCGCGGGCGGGCTTCGAGCGCAGCGTCGACGAGGTGGCGGCGGGCTTCGTCGAGATCGCGAACGCCAGCATGGCCGAGGCGATCCAGCAGGTGTCGGTGGCGCGCGGCGTCGATCCGCGCGGCTGCGTGCTCGTGGGCTTCGGAGGCGCCGGCGGCCAGCACGTGTGCGCGATCGCACGGGCCCTCGGCATCCGCACCCTGCTGCTGCACCCGCTGGCCGGGCTGCTGTCCGCCTACGGGATCGGGGTCGCCGAGGAGAGCTGGGACGGCCAGCGGGACGCGGCGCGCGCGCGTCGCTGCCCGCGTCCGGCGCGGCCGCTGCCCGCGGAGCTCGAGCGCGCCCTGCGACGAGCTCGAGGCCGAGGGGCGGCAGGCCCTGGAGGCGGAGGGCGTGGCGCCGCGAGCAGGTGCGCGTCGAGCGCTGGCTCGACCTGCGCTACCGCGGAACCGACACGCCGCTTCCGGTGTGCGACGACGGATCGGCCGCCGGCGCCTTCGACTGGCGCCGGGCCTTCACCGACGAGCACGAGCGCCGCTTCGGCTACGTGCGCAAGGACCGCGACGATCGAGATCGAACGACGCGTGCGCATCCGGGTCCGCGGTCCGGCGCCCGGCGCCGAGCCTGCCGCGGCCCGCGCCGGCCCGCGAGGCGCCGCAGCCCCTGCGTCGCGGTGAAGGCGTGGTTTCCCGGGATCGGGCGCGCGGCCGCCCCCGTCTACGCGCGGGAGCCGCTGGCGCCGGGCGCACCGGCTCGCGGGCCCGGCGATCGTGCTCGAGGACACCGGAACCGTGGTGGTCGATCCGGGCTTCTCGCTCGTGGTCGACGGAGAGGGCGTGCTGGTGCTGACCTGACGCGACCGAGGGCGGGCGCGTCGCCCGGGAGGTCGTCGCCGCCGACCGCCGACGTGCCGGACCCGGTGCGGCTCGAGGTGTTCGGCAACCGCTTCATGTCGATCGCCGAGCAGATGGGCGCGGTGCTCCGCAACACCTCGGTCTCCACGAACATCAAGGAGCGGCTCGACTACTCCTGCGCGGTGTTCGACGGCGGGGGCGGGCCTGGTCGCCAACGCGCCCCACATCCCGGTGCATCTCGGCGCCATGAGCGAGACCGTGCGCGCGGTCCGCGCGCGCGCTTCCCGGACGCGGCGCCGGGCGACGTCTTCGTCACCAACGATCCCTTCGCGGGCGGCTCGCATCTGCCCGACGTGACGGTGGTGACGCCGGTCTTCGCCGGAAGGCGACGCGTGCGCCCGCCTTCTTCGTCGCCAGCCGCGGACACCAGGCCGACATCGGCGGCTCGACGCCGGGCTCGATGCCCGCGGACTCGCCGCAGCCTGGCCGAGGAGGGCGTGCTGATCCCGCCCATGCGTCTCGTGCGCGGCGGCACCCTCGACGAGGCGGCGTCCGGCGCGCTGCTCGAGAGCGGTCCCCATCCCGGCGCGGCAGCCCGACGACAACCTGGCCGATCTCGAGGCCATGGTGGCGGCGAACCGGGCCGGCGAGCGCGTCTGCTGCGCGGCGTTCGCGACGGAGGTCGGGCCCCAGCGCTGGTCGCGGCGACCATGGGCCAGCTGCAGGCGCGCCGCCGCGGCCAAGGTGCGACGCGGAGATCGGCCGCGCTGCCCGACGGCGATCCATCGCTTCGCCGATCGCCTCGACGACGGCACGCCGATCTGCGTGCGCCATCGAGATCGCGCGGCGAGCGCATGACGCATCGACTTCGCGGGCACCGGGCCGGCCGTGCCGCGGCAACCTGAACGCGCCGCGGGCGGTGGTGCAGGCCGCGGTCATCTACGTGCTGCGCTGCCTCGTCGCGGAGCGCATCCCGCTGAACGGCGGCTGTCTCGATCCGGTGGAGATGCGCGTGCCGGCGGGCTCCCTGCTCGACCCGCCGCCGCGGAAGCGGCGGTGGTGGGCGGCAACGTCGAGACCTCCCAGCGCGTGGTCGACGTGCTGCTCGGCGCGCTCGGTCTGGCGGCCGCCAGCCAGGGCACCATGAACAACGTGACCTTCGGCGACGAGCGCTTCGGCTACTACGAGACGATCGGCGGCGGCGTCGGGGGCGGGTCCGGACTTCGGACGGCGCCTCGGGCGTCCACACCCACATGACCAACACCCGGATCACCGACCCCGAGGTGCTGGAGTCGCGCTACCCGGTTCGGCTGCTGGAGTTCTCCCTGCGTGCGCGGCTCGGGCGGCGCCGGTCGGCACCGGGGCGGCGACGGCGTCGTGCGTCGCTATCGCGTTCCTCGCCCCGGTCGTCGCGACCCTTCTCAGCGAGCGACGCGAGACCCGCGCCCTACGGGCTCGCCGGCGGAGAGCCCGGCGCGCCGGGCCGCAACCGCGTCGAGCGCGGGGACGGCGGGGTCGAAGAGCTTCCCGGCAAGTGCTCGCGAGACCTGCGCGCGGGAGACGTGCTGTGCGTCGAGACCCCGGGCGGGGGAGGCTACGGAGCGGAGACGGCCGAAGATTCGCAGGCCTGAGTGCCGGCCCGCGACGAGGCGGGGAGAGCTGCCCGGCTGGCTGCCTGCTGCTCGCTGGTGTCCCCGTCGTGCGGCAGAGCGACCTGGTGAGCGCGCGGGGAATCGAACCCCGAACCTAGGGATTAAGAGTCCCTTGCTCTGCCAATTGAGCTACGCGCCCGGGCGGACCTTAGAAGCCTGCCGCGCGAGGGGCAAGTCCTGGGAGCACTTCCGCGGGGCATCGCTCCGGAGCCGCCGGGGGAGGGGCCGGGCTTCTGCTAAGGTCCGAATCCGCCTGCCGGGGTGGCGGAACTGGTAGACGCAGTGGCCTTAGGAGCCACCGTCCCTTGGACGTGCAGGTTCGAGTCCTGTCCCCGGTACCAACCTCCTGCGCAGCGAGATCCTCATGACTGGCTTCGAATCGAGTGACGGTCACATCCGCGTCGAGGTGACCGAAGAGAGTCCCGTGGTGAAGGTGCTCTCCGTGACGGTCTCCAAGGCCCGGGTGGACCGTACCTTCGACCGCACCTACAAGAATCTCCGGAAGGAGGCCCGCGTGAAGGGCTTTCGGCCGGGCAAGGCGCCGCGCCCGGTGCTCGAGCGCCTGTACGGCGCCTCGATCCCCGACGAGATCGAGCGGCAGCTCGTGAGCGAGACGCTGCGAGACGCCATCGAGCTGGCCGGCGTCGAGCCCCTGGTGGAGCCGGATATCGAGGCCGGGCGTCCCGAGCCGGGTGCGGACTTCGTCTACCAGGCCCGCATCGAGCTGAAGCCCGAGATCGAGCTGCCGGACACCCGGGGACTGCCGGCGCAGCGTCCGGCCGTCGAGGTGGGGGAGGACGAGGTGCTGCGCCAGCTCGAGACCCTGCGCGAGCGGAGCGCACCCCTGGTCGAGGAGCCCGAGGGCACCGCGGCCGCCTCCGGGCACTTCGTCACCATCGACTTCGTGGGCCGGGTCGACGGCGAGCCGTTCGAGGGAGGCAGCGCCCAGGGACACGAGATCGAGCTGGGCTCGGGTCGTTTCGTGCCCGGCTTCGAAGAGCAGCTCGAGGGCGCGGTGGCCGGAGAGGACCGCGAGGTGGCGATCGACTTCCCGGGCGACTACGGCAACGAGCAGCTGGCGGGCAAGCACGCGGTCTTCGACGTCCACGTCGAAGCCGTCAAGAAGCGGAAGCTGCCCGACCTCGACGACGAGTTCGCCAAGGACGTGGGCGACTTCGAGAGCCTGGATGAGCTGCGGGAGCGCATCCGCAGCGACCTGCGCAGCGAACGCCAGCGCGCCGCCGACTCGATGCTGCGACGGAGCGTCATGGACGTCCTCATCGAGCGGACCGATTTCGAGGTGCCGCCGGGCATCGTCGAGCGCCAGCTCCAGCACCAGATCGCGTCGTTCCGCCGGGAGTACGAGCACCAGCTTCCGCCGGAGGTGCTCCAGTCCCAGCTCGTTCGAATGGCCGAGGATGGCCGGGAGGCGGCGAGTCGTCGCGTGCGCGAGGCCTTCCTGCTGGAGGCCGTGGCCCGGGCCGAGAAGATCGAGGCCACGGACGAGGACGTGCACGCCCGGCTCGACGAGATGGCCGAGGGCCGTGGCATGCCGCCCGCACAGCTCCGCAAGATTGCGCACGAGCAGGGCTGGCACGAGGCGATCCGCTCGGAGCTGGTGGACCAGAAAGCCCTCGACCTGCTGGCCGAGCACGCGGAGGTCGAGGAGACGGCCGCGTCCGAGTGAGCGCCGCCGCGCGTTCCCGTTCGGGCCGGCGGGCGCTCCGCAACGAGCAGGCAGCCGGCAGGAGCGCGCGACACGGGCGGCCGTTCCGAGCGAAATCCGGCTGCGCCCGGCCCGGAGGCGACCGGCCGTCCCGCGGCATCGAAGGGCGCGGGTGACGCCCCGGCAAAGATGCTAAAACCTCTCTCGCCCCCCCGCAGGAACGCCGTAACCACCAGAGGCCGACGAAGGTGTCGGTCGGGCGATTCACTCGTGCTTTCGAAGTCGTCTACCATCGGAACGGGGAAGCCAGGAGCCCAGAGATGCCGTTGATTCCGTACGTCATCGAGCAGAGCCAGCGTGGCGAGCGTGTCTTCGACATCTATTCGCGGCTGCTGCGCGACCGCGTGATCTTCCTCGGCGCGGAGGTCAACGACGACGTCGCCAACGTGATCGTCGCGCAGCTCCTCTTCCTCGAGGCCGAGGATCCCGACAAGGACATCCACCTCTACATCAACTCGCCGGGGGGCAGCGTGACGGCCGGCTGGGCCATCTACGACACGATGCAGTTCGTGCGCCCGCAGATCGAGACCACCTGCATCGGTCAGGCCGCCTCCATGGGGGCGCTGCTGCTGGCCGCCGGAACCCCCGGCCGCCGCGTGGCCCTCACCAACTCGCGCATCATGATCCACCAGCCGATGGGCGGTGCCCGGGGGCAGGCGGTGGACATCGACATCCAGGCGCGGGAGATCCTCAAGATGCGCGAGCGCATGCACGAGATCCTCGCGGAGCACACGGGACGCACGGCGGAGCAGATCGCGAAGGATACCGAGCGCGACTACTATATGTCGGCGGCCGAAGCGAAGGACTACGGCATCGTCGACCAGGTGGCGAGCCGGCGCCCGGCCGTGAAGGTGAATGGGGGCAAGCTGCGCACCGGGCCGAAGGGCCGTGGCGCCGAGAGCGGAGAAGGGGTGCCGCTCTCTTGAAGGCTGTCTTTCACGATCCGAGAGAGAACCCAAAAGAGAGAAGTCGACGATGAAGAAGCGGGAAGACAACGCCAATCTCTCGTGTTCCTTCTGCGGCAAGAGCCAGAAGGAAGTCAAGAAGCTCATCGCCGGCCCCACCGTCTACATCTGCGACGAGTGCATCGAGCTCTGCAACGACATCATCGCCGAGGAGTACGGGCAGGAGGAGGCGCCGGCCCGGGCGTCTCGCGTGCCGAAGCCCAAGGAGATCCGCGAGGCCCTCGACGAGTACGTGATCGGCCAGGACGAGGCCAAGAAGATCCTCTCGGTCGCGGTGCACAACCACTACAAGCGCATCGAGAGCGGGTCGTCCGTCGGCGACGTCGAGCTGCAGAAGGCGAACATCCTGCTGCTCGGCCCGACGGGCTGCGGCAAGACGCTGCTCGCCCAGACCCTGGCCAAGGTGCTGGACGTGCCCTTCACCATCGCCGACGCCACCACCCTCACCGAGGCGGGCTACGTGGGCGAGGACGTGGAGAACATCGTCCTCTCCCTGCTGCAGGCCGCCAACTACGACGTCGAGCTGGCCCAGCGGGGCATCATCTACATCGACGAGATCGACAAGATCGCGCGCAAGAGCGAGAACCCCTCCATCACCCGGGACGTGTCGGGAGAAGGGGTCCAGCAGGCCCTCCTCAAGATCATCGAGGGCACGATGGCGAGCGTGCCACCCAAGGGGGGGCGAAAGCACCCGCAGCAGGAGTTCCTGCAGATCGACACCGCGAACATCCTCTTCATCTGCGGCGGCGCCTTCGTGGGGCTCGAGACGATCATCGAGCGCCGGATCGGGGTGAAGGGATTGGGCTTCGGTGCCGATATCCAGAGCAGGAGTGATCGGGGGACGGGAAGCGTGCTCACCGAAGTCCAGGCCGAGGACCTGCTGCGGTTCGGGTTGATCCCCGAGTTCATCGGGCGTCTTCCGGTGGTGGCCGCCCTGAACGAGCTCAACGAGGCGGCGCTGATCGAGATCCTGACCGCGCCCAAGAATGCCCTCGTCAAGCAGTACCAGAAGCTCTTCGAGTTCGAGGACGTGCGCCTGCGCTTCACCGAGGGGGCCCTGCGGGCCGTGGCCCGGGAAGCGCTGCAGCGGAAGTCCGGCGCGCGCGGCCTGCGGGCCATTCTCGAGAACGCGATGCTGGAGCTGATGTACGAGCTGCCGTCGCGCGACGACGTCGAGGAATGCGTGGTGAACGAGGACGTGATCGAGCAGGGCGCCGATCCGATCCTGGTGTTCAAGCGGGAGGCCGAGTCGGCGTAGGGCGGTACCGGTCCGCAAACCCGGTTGGGGGTGAGAATGGTCTTCTTTCGGAACGACGACGAGAACGGGAGCGAGCTTCCCGTCGAGAAGGGTGGCGAGCGGATCGTCCCGCTGCTTCCCCTGCGCGACATCGTCGTCTTCCCCAACCACGTGGTTCCGCTCTTCGTGGGCCGCGCGAAGTCCATCCAGGCCCTCGAGGACGCCGTGGCCGGCAACCGGGAGCTGATGCTCTCGGCCCAGCGCCAGGCCGGCCAGGACGAGCCCGGCCAGAACGACATCTACACCCTCGGCACCCTGGGCACGATCATCCAGCTGCTGCGCCTGCCGGACGGTACCGTCAAGGTGCTGGTCGAGGGCAAGTGCCGCGCCCGCATCCAGGCCTTCCGCTCCGCGGACCCGTACTTCCGCTGCGCGATCGAGGAGCTTCCCGACAACGCGGACGACGGCGTCGAGGTGGAGGCGCTCGTCCGGTCCATCCACGCCGGCTTCGAGAGCTACGTGAAGCTCAACAAGAAGGTGCCGCCGGAGCTGCTCAACACCATCACGTCGATCCACGAGGCCGGGCAAGCTCGCCGACACCATCGTCTCGCACCTGAACCTGAAGCTCGAGGAGCGCCAGGCCATCCTCGAGATCCTCCCCACCCTCGACCGGCTGCGACGAGGTCTACGGCCGCATGCAGGCCGAGATCGAGGTGCTCGAGGTGGAGCGCAAGATCCGCGGCCGCGTCAAGAAGCAGATGGAGCGCTCCCAGAAGGAGTACTACCTCAACGAGCAGATGCGGGCGATCCAGAAGGAGCTGGGCGACCGCGACGAGTTCAAGAACGAGATCCAGGAGCTCGAGGAGCAGCTGCAGGCCAAGAAGGTGCCCGACGCGGCGCGGGAGCGGGGCGAGAAGGAGCTCCGCAAGCTCAAGATGATGTCGCCGATGAGCGCCGAGGCGACCGTGGTGCGCAACTACGTCGACTGGATCCTGGCGCTCCCGTGGAACGAGTATCAGCGACGAGACGATCGACCTGAAGGTGGCCCAGGACATCCTCGATTCGGACCACTACGGCCTCGAGAAGCCCAAGGAGCGCATCCTCGAGTACCTGGCCGTGCAGGCCCTGGTGGACCGGATGAAGGGCCCGATCCTGTGCCTGGTGGGCCCGCCCGGCGTGGGCAAGACCTCCCTCGGCAAGTCCGTCGCCGCCGCCACGGGCCGGGACTTCGTGCGCATGAGCCTCGGCGGCGTGCGTGACGAGGCCGAGATCCGCGGCCACCGCCGCACCTACATCGGCGCCATGCCCGGCAAGATCCTCCAGAGCCTGAAGAAGGCCGGCTCGAGCAACCCGGTCTTCCTGCTCGACGAGGTGGACAAGATGTCCATGGACTTCCGGGGCGACCCGTCGTCGGCGCTGCTCGAGGTGCTCGACCCGGAGCAGAACCACACCTTCAACGATCACTACCTGGACCTCGACTACGACCTGTCGCGGACCCTGTTCATCTGCACCGCGAACACGCTGCACGAGATCCCGCGGCCCCTGCAGGACCGCATGGAGATCATCCAGATCCCGGGCTACATCGAGCCCGAGAAGCTGCAGATCGCGAAGAAGCACCTGGTGCCGAAGGTGCGCGAGGCGAACGGGCTGAAGCCGGAGCACATCGAGTTCAGCGACCCGGCCCTGCTCGAGGTGATCCGGTACTACACCCGGGAGTCGGGCGTCCGCAGCCTCGAGCGCGAGCTGGCCTCGATCTGCCGCAAGGTGGCGCGCAAGGTGGTGGGCGCGGGCGACGATGCGAAGACGACCCGCGTCACGCCGAAGCTCGTGCGCAAGTACCTGGGCGTGCAGCGCTACCGCTTCGGCCGGACCGAGGCCGAGGACAAGGTGGGCGTCGCCACTGGCCTCGCCTACACCGAGGTGGGCGGCGAGCTGCTGCAGACCGAGGTGGCGGTGACCCCCGGCAAGGGCAAGCTGCAGCTCACGGGTCGCCTGGGCGAGGTGATGCAGGAGTCGGCCGGCGCGGCGATGTCCTACATCCGCTCCCGCGCCAAGCAGCTGGGCCTGAGCCGCGACTTCTACTCGAAGATCGACATCCACATCCACGTGCCCGAGGGTGGAACCCCCAAGGACGGTCCGTCGGCAGGCATCACGCTCGCCACCACGATCGCGTCGGCGCTCACCCGGGTGCCCGTGCGGTCGAACGTCGGCATGACCGGCGAGATCACCCTGCGCGGCCGGGTGCTGCCCATCGGCGGGCTCAAGGAGAAGCTGATCGCGGCCCACCGCGGCGGCGTCGACACCGTGATCATCCCGCGCGAAAACGAGAAGGATCTCAGGGATCTACCGCCCCTCATCAAGAATTCCCTCGAGATCGTGCTGGTGGATCACATGGACGAGGTGCTGGCCCGGGCGCTGGCGGTGGACGATCCGACCTTCTTCCGGGAAGGCTTCCACGACATCGACGACATCTACGACCTGCCGCACACGCCGCATCGGGCGACCGAAGCCGATGTCGCTCATCCGGCCGGGGTCAACTGACCCGCTGGTTCTCGCCTCGAGCGCCTCGAGAGGGCTCGCGTGGGATCCTTTGGGCGTGTAGCTCAGCTGGCTAGAGCATCTCGCTTACACCGAGAGGGTCCGCGGTTCGAGTCCGTGCACGCCCATTCCTTCCGCGATTCGCGCTCGCGTCTCCGGGGCGCTTCGTTCGCGTGAGGTGGGCTCGGGTCGTCGCCCTGGTGGGACTCTGCGGGGCCGTGGTGGCGATCCGTTCCGTGGGGTTCGAGGGCACGTTCGTTCGGGCGCCGAGGGGCGGCACGGTCGTGGCGCTGGCCCTGGACGACGCCCAGTACCACGCGCGGCGGGCACGCTATTCGTTCGAGCACTTTCCCGGCGTCCTGGCCTTCGACTCCTACCTGAACTTTCCCGAAGGCGCCTGGGTGCCATGGCCACCGCTCTACGACCTCGCCCTGGCCGCGGCCGCGAAGGCGCTCGGCGCGGATCGCGGCGGCCTCGAGCACGTGCTGGCCTGGGCGCCGGTGGTGCTGGCGCTTCTGACGGCCCTCGCCGTCTTCGTCGTCGCGCGGCAGCTGGCCGGTCCGGCCACGGCCCTCGCCGCCGTCGCGTTCTTCGCGCTGCTGCCGGTGGCCGTGCAGTACGCGTCCCTCGGCGATCCCGATCACCACGCCGCCGTGTCGCTCGTGGCAACCCTGCTGCTGCTGGGGCACACGGCATCCCTGGCATCCCGTCCGGGGTCGCGCGCGGCGGGCGGCTGGCAGGCGCTGCTCGTCGCGTCCCGCGTCGCGATGCTGCTCACGTGGCACGGCAGCATCCTCTACGTCGTGCTGGCCGAGGGGCTGGGGGTGACCATCGCCGCGGCCAGCGACCGGCGCGACCTGCTGGGCTGGCAGGCCGCGGGCTGCGCGCTCGCCGCGGCGCTCGCTTCTCTCGCGCTCCGCCTCCCGCACTCGGCGGGGGGTGGGAGCTTCTCCGCCGTCGAGCTCTCGTGGCTGCAGCCGGCGGTCCTGCTGGCCTTCGCGGCGGTGGCGGCGGTCGCACGGGGCTGGCTTGCCTGGCGCTCGCGGCGGGGGAGGGCGACGACGCGCGCGCAGCGGGTGGGCGTCGTGTCGCTGGCCGGCCTGGCGGCCGGCATCGGGGTCGTCTTCCTGGCGCGCGAGAGCCTGGCCACTGCCTTCGACTATGCGACCCGGGCCGAGCCATTCATCGGCTTCAACTACGAGACGCAGCCCCTGTGGAGCGACTTCTCGCTGCCCCTCGGGCTGTACGGCGCCGCAGCCTGGCTGCTGCCCGGGGTCCCGCTGGCGGTGCTGCTCCAGGCGCGCCGGTCGCCGCCGGGCAGCGGACGCCGCGCCGCGGCGCTCTACCTGACGGGCTGGATCGTCTTCCTCGGCGTGCTCGCCGTCTCGAACGCGCGCTACGGCAGCGACCTGGCGCCGGCCGCCAGCGTGGGGCTGGCGCTGGGGCTGGCCTTCGCGGTGGGGACCGTCGCGCGGCGCTGGCCGCGGGCGGCGGCGCCCGCGCGAGGGCTGGCCGCGCTCGCGATCCCGCTCCTCTTCTGGGGCTACCTTGCCGAGCTCGCACCCCACGCCTGGCGGAGCCTCGCGGTGCTCCGGGGCTACGAGGTCATCGTCAAACGGCCGGGTCTGGGTCTCAACCAGAGTGTCCACGCCTTCGTGAACGCCCTGCGTGAAGCCACACCCGAGACGGCGGGCTACGAGGACCCGAGCGTGCGGCCCGCCTACGGCATCATCACGCCTCCCACCCTGGGCTTCATCGTGAACGCCCTGGGCCGCCGGCCCACGCCGGCGGGCAACTTCGGTCCCTACGTGGGCCGCGACGGCCTGCACGCCACGAACCGCTTCTATCTTGCGAAGGACGAGGAGGCGGGCCTCGCGGAGGCGAAGGCGCTGCGCGCGCGCTTCGTCGTCACCACCGACGAGGGCCGCGCGCCGGCCACGCTGCTGCACCGTCTGCACCGGGGCGACGGCAGCGCGACCGACGTCCGCTCCGCCCTGGGTCGCTTCCGGCTCGTCACCGAGGCGCCTGCCCAGGGCGTGCCCCTGGGCGCCCTGCGCGGCGTCGCGAAGCCCTTCGTCCCTGCCCCCTACAAGCTCTTCGAGATCGTCGAAGGCGCCGTCCTCGTGGTGCCCCGCCAGCCCCCGGGCAGCGAGGTGCTGGCGGAGGTCGAGATCGAGACGCCCACGGGAAGGACCTTCCCCTGGCGCACCCGCGCCCGGGCCGACGCCGCGGGAACCGCCCGCCTGCGAGTCCCCTATGCGACGGTGGCGACGGCGGCGACCCCTGCCGCCCGGCCCAGGGGCCCCTACCGGGTGCGGGCGGGAGCCGCGGAGTGGCGCGTCCCGGTCCGCGAGGAAGACCTGGCCGCCGGCCGCGAGGTGCCCGTCCCGGTGCCGCGCTCCTGACCGGCCCGGCCGCGGTCGATCCCCGCCGCCGAAATCGACCCCCGCCCTTGCAACCGCGCGAAACTCCGGCAATCTACCCGCCCCGGTGACCGCGGGGCGGTAGTTCAACCGGTTAGAGCACTGGCCTGTCACGCCAGAAGTTGCGGGTTCGAGTCCCGTCCGCCCCGCCATCGCGTCCTGCATTTCGAGTGCTTGCCAGCCGTCCGAATCGACGTGGGGCGGGTCTGCCTGGCCGGACGTCTTCGCGTCCGCAGACGCCGGCCTCAGGAGGCGGGGCGCCTCGAGCCGAGCCAGCGTCGTAGTCCTGCTCGCGGAACACGAATCCCTCGGCCTCCGTGATGATCGTGAGCTGGACGCCGTACGAGTACGTGTAGCCGGAGTCGAAGCGGATCGACGTCGGCGCCCAGCCGAAGCCCGGCACGACCTCGGTCTCGAGCGTCACGGTCGTGTACGCGGGTTCGAGGAAGTAGGGCTGGGTCTCCCCTTCGATGATGCCGTTGGCGCTCCACAGCAGCTGGGTGGCCGGATGCACGGAGACGAGGAGCGGGTTCGTCTCCGCGGGTCGGTCGGTTCGGGATCGTGGGCTGGTGATCGCGGACCCTGACCGTGGGGAAGGCCGGCAGGCCGTAGCGCGGATGGCTGGCGGCGGGAGGTACATCTGCTAAAGCGGTCAAGCGTCCTTGCTAGATGCTTGATGTATCAAGCAGTCTGTCGCATACTCCAGAGCGATGCGAGACGGCAAGCGGTCCCGGCGTAAGCCTTCCTAGTCTATAGGGAGCCCCCGCCGAGGAGCAGGAAGAGCTGGGCAAGATCCGCGTCTTCGTCCCTCGTCATGAAGCCAGACTCCGAGAGATCCTTCCGCCGGGAGAACGCGAGCGAACATGAGCGCCAACCGACAGCGCGCCGAGCGCCGCATCGGCGCGAGAAGAGCCGATCCGCGCTGAGCTGTTCGGCATCGAGCGCCTCGAGCAACACGCCGAGAGCCTGGCTGCAGCCGATCGAACCACCCGAGAAACCCACGAAGGGACGGAGCCTTCTTGCTCGGGTCCGCGAGAACGAGCGCGTACTTCTGGACGCGTATCACGACGTCGTCCGGGCGGTCGGCGAGAAGAGTGAGATCACGCTCGCCGAGGAGTGGTTCCTCGACAACTTCCACGTCGTGGACGAGCAGCTCCGGGAGATCCGAGACCACCTTCCGGAGAGCTACTACCGCCGGCTGCCGAAGATCGCCGCGGGCCACCTGGCGGGAACTCCGCGCGTCTACGGGTTGGCCTGGGCCTACGTGGCCCACACCGACAGTCGCTTCGAGCTGGAGACGCTGGCGCGCTTCGTCCGGGCCTACCAGCGCGTCCAGCCTCTCGGGCATCGGCGAGCTCTGGGCCGTGCCGATCCACCTGCGCATGGCACTCGTGGAGAACCTGCGGCGGCTGTCGCAGCTGATCGTAGACTCTCGACGGGAGCGGGCCCGGGCCGACGAGCTGGCGGACCGCTTGCTGGGCCTCTCCGGTCGGCCCGCCGAGAGCACCGAGGACGTCCTGCGCGGTCTGGACGACACCCCCCTGGCTCGGGCGTTCGCAGTCCAGCTGGTCCAGCGGCTGCGCGACCAGGACGCAGTCGATCATGCCGGCCCTGGACTGGCTCGATCGGAAGCTCGCCGCCCAGGGGACGTCCTCCAGCGAGGTGGTGGCCGAGGAACACCACGCCCAGGGCGCGGCCAACGCGACCGTCCGCAACATCATCAGCAGCATGCGATGGATGTCCTCCATCGATTGGCTCGAGTTCTTCGAGAGCGTCAGCCTGGTGGACGAGGTGCTGCGCACCGCTCCCGCGTTTTCGGCCATGGACTTCGCGACGCGGGACGAGTACCGCAAGCAGATCGAGCTGCTGTCCCGGGGCTCGGGGCGATCGGAGCTCGAGGTGGCGCGGGAAGCCGTGCTGCGTGGCGCGGAACGCAGCCGAAGAGGACCGGCAGACGCCTCGCCACCGCGGCCGGAGAGCGAGGCCCCGACCGAGCGGGCCGAGGCTTCCCGGTGTTCCCGAGCGCGCCGAGGAGGATCCGGGCTACTCGCCTCGTCTCCAAGGGCCGGCGGGACTTCGAGCGGCAGGCTGGGCTTTCGCTCTCCCCTGCGGCTCCGGCTGCTGCGCGTCTGCCGCGCCCACGCGATCGCGGGCTATCTGGGAGCGATCGCCGCCCTCAGCGCCCTGCAGCTCTGCGGGCTCGTGCTCGTCGCGCAGTCGGCGGGGGCAGGGCCCTGGAGCCTCGTCCTGCTGGCGATCCTCGGCCTCGTGCCCGCCTCGGAGATCGCGGTGTCCCTCGTCCATCGCCTGGTCGCGGCCCTGCTTCCGCCCAGGAGGCTCCCGAAGCTCGAGCTCGCACAGGGCGTGCCTGCCGGAGCTTCGAACCCTGGTCGCCGTGCCCTCGCTGCTCACGAGCCTCGCCGACCTCGAGGAGCAGCTCGAGCGACTCGAAGTGCACTATCTGGCCAACCCCGAGGGCCATCTCCACTTCGCCCTGCTGACCGACTGGGCGGACGCGACCTGCGAGCGCATGCCCGGCGACGAGGAGCTGGTCGCCGCGCTGGCCGAGGGCATCGAGCGCCTCAATGCGCGCTACGAGGGCCCGCCCGGAGGCGGGGCGCGCTTCCTCCTGTTGCACCGCCGGCGTCTCTGGAACGAGCAGGAAGGCCAGTGGATCGGCTGGGAGAGGAAGCGAGGCAAGCTCCACGAGCTGAACCGGCTGCTTCGCGGCGCCACGGACACCTCGTTCATTCCGGTCGCACGGACGGCCGCCCGCGGTGCCCGCAGAGCGTCCGCTACGTCATCACCCTGGACGCCGACACCCGGCTTCCCAAGGGCGCCGCCTACCGCCTCGTCGGGGCGATGGCGCACCCGCTGAACCGGCCGCGCTTCGACCCCGGGAAGGGGCGCGTCGTCGAGGGCTACGCGGTCATGCAGCCCCGGATCACGCCGTCGCTTGCCCACCGGCCCGGCCAGCACGACCTACCAGCGCATCGTCTCGGGTCCCGGCGGCGTGGACCCCTACGCGGCCGCGGTCTCCGATGTGTATCAGGACCTCTTCGAAGAGGGGTCCTACACGGGCAAGGGGATCTACGACGTCGATGCCTTCGAGGCGGCGCTCGAGGGCAAGGTCGCCCGAGAACGCGCTTCTCAGCCACGATCTCTTCGAGGGCTTGTTCGCGCGCGCCGGGCTGCTGACGGACGTGGATCTCTTCGAGGAGTTCCCGTCGAACTACGAGGTGGCCGCGCGCCGCCAGCATCGCTGGGTGCGGGGCGACTGGCAGCTCCTGCCCTGGATCCTGGGCCACGCGCGCGACGCCGCCGGGTGAGGCCGGGGCCTCGCATCCCCGCCCAGGGTCGATGGAAGATGGTCGACAATCTTCGTCGAAGCCTCGTCGCCCCAGCGTCGCTTCTCCTGGCGGCGGCGGCGTGGACGTTGCCGGGTGTTTCTCGCGCTCCTGTGGACCGGTCTCTTCGTGGGCTCCGTCGCGGTGCCGGCCTTCATCCCGGTCCTCGACGGCCTCGTCCCCAGGCGGCGGGGAATCTCCAAGCGCAGCCACCTGCGCGCGGTGGGCGACGACATCTTCGTGGCTCTTTCGCAGGCGTTCCTGGCGATCACCATGCTGGCCCACCAGGCCTGGCTCATGGCGGACGCCGTGGTGCGCACGCTCGGGCGGCTCTACGTCACGAAGCGGAACCTCCTCGAGTGGGTTCCGGCCGCGCAGGCGGGATACGGGGCCGATCTGAGCCTCCGCGCTTTCTACCGGCACCTACGCTCGGGCGTCGGCCTCGCCGTCGCGGCGGGCGTGCTCGTCGGCGCTGTTCGCGCCGGGCGCCTGGCCGGTGGCCACGCCGTTCGTTCTCCTGTGGGTCGCTGTCGCCCGTCGTCGCCTGGCGGATGAGCCTGCCGCCAAGGCTCGTGGAGGCACGATGTCCTCTCCCCCGACGAGACGCGCTCGCTGCGCCGGCTTGCCCGCCGCACCTGGCGCTTCTTCGAGACCTTCGTCAGCGAGGAGGAGAACGCGCTCCCGCCGGACAACTTCCAGGAAGACCCCGAGCCCGTCGTCGCGCACCGCACCTCGCCGACCAATCTGGGTCTCTATCTGCTGAGCACGACCGTCGCCCACGACTTCGGCTGGATCGGGATCCTCGACATGGCGAAACGGCTCGAGGACACGCTCGATACGCATGACGCGCCTGCGGCGCTTCCGCGGGCACTTCTTCAACTGGTACGACACGCGGGACCTCCGGCCGCTCGATCCCGTCTACGTCTCCACCGTCGACAGCGGCAATCTGGCGGGGCACCTGATCGCCGTGGCGCAAGCGTGCCGCGAGCTCGTGCATCGCCCCCTGCTTCGGCCCGGAGACCCTGGAGGGAATCCGGGACGCTCTCGAGCTGGTTCTCGAGGCGCAGGAGCAGGGCCGAGCGTCCCCGGCGCACCCAGACGGTCACGGAGACGCATCTGCGGCGAGGCGGCAGAGGCGATCGCGGCATCTCTCGACGAGCCCCCGACCTCGCTTCCCGAATGGGTGGGCCGGCTCGAGGAGCTGGAGGCCCAGGCGGAGAACCTTCTCGACATCGCGCGCACGCTCGCGAGCGACGTCGAGGACGGATCCCGATCCGAGGTCCTGGCGTGGGCGAAGAGCGTGCGGGACTGCGTCGCGAGCCACGCCCGCGACCTCGGACACGGCCCTGCTTCTCGAGGGTCTGGATGCGTCCCGGAGAGCGGAGACCGGCCTCGGGCATCGGCTCTCGGCCCTGGCACTCCGCGCCGAAGCGATGGTCCAGGCCATGGACTTCCGCTTCCTCTTCGACTCCTCGCGCAAGCTCTTCTCGATCGGCTATCGGGTGGCCGACGGCACGCTCGATCCCAACTGCTACGACCTGCTGGCCTCCGAGGCGAGGCTGGGAAGCTTCGTGGCCATCGCCAAGGGCGACGTCTCGCCCCGGCACTGGTTCCTGCTGGGCCGGGCCCTCACGCCGGTCGGGCGCGGTGCAGCGCTCGTCTCCTGGTCGGGCTCCATGTTCGAGTACCTGATGCCGCTGCTCGTGATGCGGCAGCCCGCGCGCAGCCTGCTGGATCTCACCTGCCGTCTCGTGGTGGCGCGGCAGATCCAGTACGGCGCGGAGCGGGACGGTTCCGTGGGGCGTCTCCGAATCGGCCTACAACATTCGAGACGTGGAGCTCACGTATCAGTACTCGGACTTCGGGGTGCCGGGTCTGGGGCTCAAGCGCGGGCTGTTCGAGGACGTCGTGGTGGCTCCGTACGCGACCGCACTCGCGGCCATGCTGGAGCCGAAGGCTGCGCTCCACAACTTCGCGCGCCTCGAGCAGGCCGGAGCGCGAGGCGCTTATGGGTTCTACGAAGCCCTCGACTACACCCCGTCGAACCTGCCCGAGAACGGCCGGGTGGCCGTGGTTCGGAGCTACATGGCCCATCACCAGGGGATGACCCTGGTCGCCCTGGGCAACGTGGTTCACGACGGCCTGACCCGCGAGGCGCTTTCACGCCCATCCCATGGTCCAGGCCGCGGAGCTGCTGCTTCAGGAGCGGACGCCGCGTTCGGTGGCCGTGACCCGGCCCCGGGGCGAGGAGGTGCGGGTAGCACCGCTGGTCCGCGATCTCGTTCTCCCGACGCTGCGAAGGTTCGAGTCGCCGCACGACATCACGCCGCGCACCCATCTTCTCTCCAACGGCCGCTACACCGTCATGATCACGGCGGCGGGCTCCGGCTTCAGCCGCTGGAACGATCTCGCCGTCACCCGCTGGCGAGAGGATTCGACGCGCGACGACTGGGGCACGTTCGTCTTCCTGCGGGATGCCGACACCGGCGACGTCTGGTCCGCTGGCTTCCAGCCGAGCGGAACGGAGGTCGACCACTACGAGGTCGTCTACTCCGAGGACCGCGCCAAGATCATCCAGCGAGACCGATCCCTCTCGATCACCCTCGAGATCGTGGTCTCCCCCGACGACGATGCCGAGCTTCGCCAGCTGACGGTGACCAATGTCGGGAGCCGGGACCGTGAGATCGACTTCACGTCCTATGCCGAGGTCGTGCTGGCTCCTCAGGGCGCGGACGAGGCCCACCCCGCCTTCTCGAAGCTGTTCGTGGAGACGGAGTTCGTTCCCGAGCTCGGGACGCTGCTGGCGACGCGGCGCCCGCGTTCCGCAGGCGAGCCCCGGGTCTGGCTGGCTCACCTGGCCGCCGTCGAGGGGGAGCCGGTCGCGCCCGTTGCAGTACGAGAGCGACCGCGCCCGCTTCCTGGGCCGGGGCCGCGGGGTCCGGTCTGCCCTCTCCGTGCTCGACGGGGGATCGCTCTCGGGCACGACCGGGGCGGTTCTGGATCCCATCGTGAGCCTCCGCCAGCGTCTGGCGATTCCGCAGGGAGCGACGGTTCGTCTCGTGTTCACCACCCTCGTCGCGTCCACACGGGACGAAGCGCTCCAGATGGCGGAGAAGTACCGTCAGCCGGCGACCTTCGAGCGAGAGAGCTCGCTGGCCTGGACCCAGGCACAGGTCCAGCTGCACCACCTGCGAATCACCCAGGACGAGGCACATCTCTTCCAGCGCCTGGCCAACCGTCTCCTTCACACCGATCCCACGCTGCGTTCGGCTCCTCAGGTCATGGCAGGGAACCAGCTCGGTGCGTCCGGGCTCTGGCCCTACGGGATCTCCGGCGACCTTCCCATCGCCCTGGTTCGCATCGAGCGGGACGAGGAGCGGGACATCGTGCGACAGCTCCTGCGGGCACATGAGTATTGGCGCATGAAGGGGATCGCCGCCGATCTCGTGATCCTCAACGCCAGCGGGGCGTCCTACGCGCAGGCGCTCCAGGAATCGCTCGAGGGCATGGTGCGCGCGAGCCATGCGCCGGAGGAGGAGGGGCGAAGGGGCGGCGGCGTGTATCTGCTGCGCGCCGAGCTCGTGTCGTCGCGCGACCAGACGCTCCTTCTTGCCGCGGCCCGAATCGTGATTCATGCGAACCGGGGCACGCTGTCCGAGCAGGTGGTCCGGCTGGGCCGGCCCCGCCCCGCGCCGCTCCCGCCGCGTCGTCGCCCGGCACCCGAGACGCCCGCCGTCATCTCTCCGCCGGCACTGAATCTCGAGTTCGGAAACGGGCTCGGCGGCTTCGCACCGGGCGGCCGCGAGTACGTCACGGTTCTGGGCCAGGGACAGTGGACGCCCGCTCCCTGGATCAACGTGGTCGCGAACCCGGTGTTCGGCTTCCAGGTCTCCGAGGCGGGCTCCGGCTACACGTGGTCCGCGAACAGCCGCGAGAACAAGCTCACACCCTGGTCGAACGATCCCACGAGCGACACGCCGGGCGAGGCGATCTACGTAAGGGACGAGGACAGCGGCCGGGTCTGGGGGCCGACCCTCCTTCCCATCCGCGAAGAGCCCTGGCCCTATGTCATCCGGCACGGCCAGGGCTACAGCCGTTTCGAGCACGAATCCCACGGCATAGCACTCGATCTGCTGCAGCTCGTGCCCGTCCGGGACGCTGTGAAGATCTCGCGCCTCACCCTGGAGAATCGGTCGGCCCGGAAGCGGCGCCTTTCGATTACGGCCTATGCGGAGTGGGTGCTCGGGGATTCGCGCACAGGCTCTGCGCCGCACGTGGTCACCGAGATCGACTCCGCGACGCAAGCACTGTTCGCGCGAAACCCCTGGAACGCGGAATTCGCAGAGCGCATTGCTTTCGCCGACCTGGGCGGGCGCCAAACCTCCTGGACCGGAGACCGCCTCGAGTTCCTGGGCCGGAACGCGAGCCTCGATCACCCCGCGTCGCTGGAGCGAGGGCGGGAGCTATCCGGCAAGACCGGAGCGGGCCTGGACCCCTGCGCCGCTCTCCGCACGCAGGTGGAGCTCGAGCCGGGAGAGCGCGCCGAGGTGCTGTTCCTGCTCGGCCAGGGTGCGGGTCCCGAAGAGGCGCGCTCGCTCGTCGAGCGCTACCGCGCGGTGGACGCCGACGCGGTGCTCGGCGAAGTCCAAGACCACTGGGACGAGCTGCTGGGGACGGTGCAGGTCGAGACGCCCGATCCCTCGATCAACCTTCTGCTGAACCGCTGGCTTCTGTACCAAACCCTCTCCTGCCGCCTATGGGCCCGCTCTGCGTTCTACCAATCTGGTGGGGCGTACGGATTCCGTGACCAGCTGCAGGACGTTCTCGCGCTGGCGGTGACGACGCCGGGCCTCGTACGCGAACACATCCTGCGAGCCGCGGCGCGGCAGTTCCGCGAAGGGGATGTGCAGCACTGGTGGCATCCCCCGTCGGGTCGCGGTGTGCGAACCCGCATCTCCGACGACCGTCTCTGGCTGCCGTACGCGGTATGCCACTATCTCCAGACGACCGAGGACGACGCGGTGCTCGACGAGGAGGTGCCCTGGCTCGAGGGGCCGGCTCTCGAGGCGGGCCAACAAGAGGCGTACTTCGAGCCCACGGAGTCGGAAGACAGGTCGACGCTCTACGAGCACTGCGCGCGGGCACTGGACCGAAGCCTCGATCTGGGCCGCCACGGCCTCCCGTTGATCGGGGCCGGCGATTGGAACGACGGCATGAACCGCGTCGGCCACGAGGGGAGGGGGGAGAGCGTCTGGCTGGGCTGGTTCCTGCTCGTGAACCTGAGAGACTTCGCCTGCATCGCGGACCGCCGCGGGGAAGCGGAGCGTGCGGCCACCTGGCGGAGCACGGCCGCTTCTCTCGCGACATCCCTGGACGCGGAGGCGTGGGACGGCGAGTGGTACAAGCGCGCCTTCTTCGACGACGGGACGCCGCTCGGATCGGCGGAGAACGAGGAGTGCCAGATCGACTCCATTGCCCAGTCGTGGGCCGTTCTCTCCGGTGCGGGTGACGAGAAGCGGGCTCGCCAGGCCATGGACTCCGTGGAGCGACGGCTCGTTCGTCGTGACGACCGCCTGATGCTGCTCTTCTCCCCTCCATTCGACCGGACCTCACTGGACCCCGGGTACGTCAAGGGATACGTCCCCGGCATCCGGGAGAACGGCGGTCAGTACACGCACGCCGCCGTCTGGTCGATCATCGCGTTCGCGATGCTCGGCGAAGGCGACAAGGCCGTCGAGCACTTCAACCTGCTGAGCCCCATCCATCATACGAGTCGCCGCACGGACCTTCACCGCTACAAGGGCGAGCCCTACGCCGTCGCCGCCGACGTCTACTCGCAGCCGCCCCACGTCGGGCGGGTCGGATGGACGTGGTACACGGGAGCCGCGGGCTGGCTCTACCGCGCGGGGCTGGAGTCGATTCTCGGATTCCGCAAGCGTGGTTCCGCCCTCTGCATCGACCCCTGCATCCCCCGCGAATGGAAGCGCTTCGAGATCACCTACCGGCATGGCGGCTCGCTCTACCGGATCCGCGTCGAGAACCCGAACGGAGTCTGCCGAGGCGTATCGCGTGTGAGTCTCGATGGAAGCGTGCTCTCAGCAGGAGCGCTCTTGCCCCTGTCCGACGACGGTTCGGAGCACAGCGTAGAGGTGGTGCTCGGATAGGCGCTCGTCGTCGCGAAACGGCGAGGGATGAGAAGGAGCCCGACCATGCAACGATGCCTGCACCGGATCCAGGCCGAGGCGCAGGCTCTCGTCGAGGCGACCTTTGCCGACCTGGACTGACACGCCATACTCCGCTCGACGAGGAGGTCGTTATGACTGCGCTGAAGACACTGCAAGACGGGGGGCAGAGCATCTGGCTCGACAGCATCAGCCGGGAGCTCCTCGAGAGCGGGACCCTGGCACGCTACATCGCGAACCTCTCGGTGACGGGCCTCACCTCGAACCCGACCATCTTCGAGCATGCGATCGCGGCGTCCGACCGCTACGACGCCGCCATCCGCAGGCACCTCGAGCCCCAGTACTCGGCAGAGCGCCTCTTCTTCGACTTTGCCCTCGAGGACATCGTCGCCGCCGCGGATCTCTTCCGGCCGATCTACGACGCCAGCGGGGGCCGGGACGGGTTCGCGTCGATCGAGGTCTCGCCGACGCTGGCCGACGACGCGGCGCGAAGCGTCGCGGAAGGGAAGGCGCTCTTCGCGAGAGCCGGGCGCCCCAACGTGCTGATCAAGGTCCCGGGTACCGGCGCCGGTCTGGTTGCCATCGAGGAGCTCATCGCCGCGGGGATCCCGGTCAACGTGACGCTGCTCTTCTCGCGGGGGCAGGTTCGCGCGGCCGCCGAGGCCTACCTGCGAGGGATCGAGCAGCGGGTGGAGGCAGGAAGGGGCGCCCACGTGCCCTCGGTCGCGTCGCTCTTCGTCTCCCGCTGGGACGGCGCGACGGCCTCCCGCCTCCCGCCGGCGCTGGCGAACCGGCTCGGCATCGCGATCGCTGAGCGAACGTACAAGATCTACCGGGAGATCCTGGCGTCGGATCGCTGGCGTCGTCTGGCAGAGGCGGGCGCACAGCCACAACGGCTCCTGTGGGCGAGCACCGGGACGAAGGATCCCGCGCTGCCCGCCGGCTACTACCTGACCGCGCTCGCGGCCGAGGGGACCGTCAATACCGTGCCCGAGAAGACGCTGCGGAGCTTTGCGGAGAGCGGTGCCGTGGAGGGTCTCCTGGACACGGATACCGCCGAGGCGGACGCCGTCGTCGAGGCGGTCGGCAAGACGGGCATCGATGTCGATGCGCTCGCGGCCAAGCTCCAGGCAGACGGGCGCGACTCGTTCGTCCAGTCCTGGAACGCCCTGCTCGCGTGCATCGAGTCGAAGCGCAAGACCATGCGGGCGGCCTGATCTCGCTCCGAGGAGCCACGCGCGAGAGCATCCAGGTGCAGACGATGAAGTCGAAGACGCCATCGACGAGGCTCACGTCGGTTGCGCAGCCGGTGCGGAGGACGATCCGGGCGTCGCCTCGGGCTCGATGTTCTGAGAAACCGCACATGCGGAGCGCGATTCCCCTGGATCCCGGGATGCCGACGGTCTCCCGTTCGGAATAGGTTCCTGCATCAGCCCTGACGGCCGAGGGTCGATGAGACCCTGCCTTTCGACC
Organism: uncultured delta proteobacterium; assembly: GCA_963822965.1. Classification (GTDB taxonomy): domain Bacteria; phylum Myxococcota_A; class UBA9160; order UBA9160; family UBA4427; genus JAJDAN01. The sequence continues at coordinate 197,713 of CAWGJT010000006.1, read as the reverse complement.
GAACGCCCGCAGCAGAGCGGCGACCGCGCCGCGCGGGTGATCGGCTGGGCACAAATCGCTTCGATCGACTCGAGGCAGAAGGAGACCCAACCCATGGCCGACAAGAAGAACGCCGCGGTGGCCGTTTTCGATCACCACAACCAGGCCGAAGCAGCCATCAAGGAGCTTCAGCGAGCGGGAATCGACATCAAGAAGCTGTCGATCGTCGGCAGGGACTATCACACCGAGGAAAATGTGGTCGGCTACTACAACGCCGGCGACCGCATGAAGTACTGGGGCAAGATGGGAGCGTTCTGGGGCGGCATCTGGGGATTGCTCTTCGGATCCGCCTTCTTCTGGGTGCCGGGTCTCGGCCCGCTGGTGGTCGCCGGACCGTTGGCAAGCTGGATCGTCGGTGCGCTCGAAGGCGCCGCGGTGGTCGGCGGGCTCAGTGCCCTGGGTGCCGGGCTCTACAGCATCGGCATCCCCAAGGACAGCATCCTCAGCTACGAGGCTGCGATCAAATCCGACAAGTTTCTCGTAGTCACCCACGGAGCACCGGATGAGGTCCGCAAGGCCAAAGAGATTCTGGAAGGAACCTCACCGGAGCGAACGGATCTCTACATCGCCGACGCTGGCTAGGTTGCGGCGGCGATGCAGCTCATTCGCGCCCTCCTGCGTCGCGAGGCCCGGCGGGCGGCCCGGCAGGCCCTGAGGGGCCGGATGTGGGATCGGAGCCGTCCCGAACGCGGGCGCCTGCTGGCTCACGAGGTCGATGCGATCCTGGCACGCGCGTGGAAGCTCGCGGACGAGATGCTCCCGGAGGCCCGGTTGGAGCAGATCCCCGCCCGCGGCAACCGCCAGAACGTTCTCTTCGCCGTGCTCACGGTTGCGGCCTACCGCGCATTGCGCGATGCGGGGCTCGAGCGAGAGTGCGCAATGGAGCTCGTCGCCGACGTCGGCTGGAAGGTGTACGAGCGCGGGGTGGTCCTGCCGCGAGGCATCGTCCGGCTGCTGACGCGCGACCCGCAGCGGCGCCTCGAGTGGGTGCTACGGATGCTGCTCACCTACCCCTTCAGCGGGCGGGGCCGCCCAGGCTACGCGGTCGAGGCGAGCTCGGAGCCCGAGGCGTTCCGCACCGACTGGACCTTTTGCCCGCCGTTCGACTTCGCGCGCCGCTACGCCGAGGCGCACGACGATCCGGACGCGATCGAGGTCTTCCGGCGCTCGTGGTGCGCCTACGATTGGGCACTCACCTACGCCATCGTGGACGATGGCGGCGACGTGCGCGGTCACTACGAGCGGGCCCACACCCTCTCTTCGGGGGACCCTGTCTGTGACATGCGGTGGTCCGCGCGCAGGCCCCTATCCGAGCCCGAGTCGTCCGCATGAATGCGGACGCGAGGAGGTCCCATGGCACAGTTCCCCGGAGACATCGCCTTCCTGCTCGAGATGGTGCTCGTGGCCGGCGGTCTGGTGCTCCTGCGCCGAGCCGTGCATGACGAGTTGATGGAGGCATTCCGGCCAACGTCATCCTGTATTGCCTCAGGTAGCCTGCTTCGACACGGTCCCAGCCGACCGCGTCCTTGCCGCGGGGTCGACACCAGCATGGGCTTCACGCCAACGTAGGGACTGATGATGGGCAGCCGCTCAGGCGATCTGGACCCGGGACGGGTCGGCGACCTGGCCCGCACCGAGCAGATGACCGCGACGCAATTTCAGAAGATGGTGAAGTGGATCGGTTCCTTCGCCGCGGCGCTCGGCGGGTTGGACACGCTCGTCTTCGCAGGAGGCATCGGTGAGAACGCGCCGCTCATCCGGGAGCGGATCTGCGACAGACTCGGTTTTCTGGGCATCGCGCTAGACTCGGAGCGTAACGCAGAGGATGCAGCACTGATTTCGCGGGATGCCGGCCGCGTCAGGGTGCGGGTCGTCCACACGAACGAGGAGGCCATGCTTGCGAAGTCCGCTGCGCGCGTCCTCGGTCTTGACTCGATGCGGGAAACGTAGATCATGAAGCCCAACACCCTTGCGCCGGATCTGCTCCAGAAGATGGATGCCTATTGGCGCGCTGCGAACTACCTCTCCGTGGGGCAGATCTATCTCTACGCCAATCCGCTGTTGAAGCAGCCCCTGGTGCTCGCGGATGTGAAGCGCATGCTGCTGGGACACTGGGGCACGACCCCGGGGCAGAACTTCATCTACGTGCATCTGAATCGGGTCATCAAGAAATACGATCTCGACATGATCTACGTCTCCGGTCCCGGGCACGGCGGCCCGGCCGTCGTGGGCAATACATATCTCGAGGGCACGTACAGCGAGATCTATCCCGACATCAGCCAGGATGAGCTCGGACTGCAGAGGCTCTTTCTTCAGTTCTCGTTTCCCGGAGGTATTCCCAGCCACGCATCGCCGGAGTGCCCGGGCTCGATCCACGAGGGCGGCGAGCTGGGCTATTCGCTCAGCCATTCGTTCGGGGCAGTATTCGACAATCCCGATCTGGTCGTCGCCTGCGTCGTCGGTGACGGCGAGGCGGAGACGGGACCCCTGGCCACGGCGTGGCATTCCAACAAGTTTCTCGACCCGGCGACGGACGGCGCGGTGCTGCCGATCCTGCACCTCAACGGCTACAAGATTTCGAATCCGACCATCCTCGCCCGCATCGAGCGAGAGGAACTGGAACAGCTGCTGCGCGGCTACGGGTGGGCGCCCCACTTCGTCGAGGGTCACGAGCCCGGACCGATGCACGAGGCCATGGCCGCGACGCTCGACGCGGCGGTGGAGCGAATCAAGGAGATCCAGCAGGACGCCCGCGTCCACGGCAACCTCACGCGCCCGCGCTGGCCGATGATCGTCCTCGATTCACCCAAGGGTTGGACCGGGCCGAAGGTGGTCGATGGCCTTCAGGTGGAAGGAACCTTCCGCGCTCACCAGGTCCCGCTCCACCCGGCCGCTCATCCCGAACATCTCGAGCTGTTGGAAGACTGGCTGAGGAGCTACCGGCCGCAGGAGCTCTTCGATGAGCGGGGCCGCCTGCAACCGGAGCTGGCCGAGCTTGCGCCCAGGGGCGAGCGGCGCATGGGCGCGAATCCCCACGCGAACGGCGGCATGCTGCTGCGCGACCTGCGCATGCCGGATTTTCGCGACTACGCGGAAAGCGTGCCGGCGCCGGGCGCGCCGGGCGCCGGCGATACGCTCGTGCTCGGGCGCTTCCTGCGCGATGTCGCGAACCTGAACGCCGCGCAGCACAATTTCCGGGTCTTCGGCCCCGACGAGACGCTCTCCAACCGCCTGCAGGGCCTGTTTGAAGCGACCAATCGCCAATGGGACGCGAGGACACTTCCGAACGATGAATTTCTCGCGCCCACCGGACGCGTGCTGGACTCGATGCTCAGCGAGCACCAGTGCGAGGGCTGGCTCGAGGGCTACCTGCTCACCGGGCGGCACGGGCTCTTCAACTGCTACGAGGCGTTCATCCACATCATCGATTCGATGTTCAACCAGCACGCCAAGTGGCTCAAGGTCACGGCACACCTGCCGTGGCGGCGGAAGATCGCCTCGCTGAACTACCTGCTGGCCTCGCATGTCTGGCGCCAGGATCACAACGGCTTCACCCACCAGGATCCCGGTTTCATCGACCACGTCGTGAACAAGAAGGCGGAAGTCGTGCGTGTCTACTTTCCGCCGGACGCCAACTGCCTGCTGTCGGTGATGGACCACTGCCTGCGCAGCCGCCAATACGTCAACATCGTGGTGGCCGGCAAACACCCGGCGCCGCAGTGGCTCGCGATGGACGCCGCTGTCAAGCACTGCACCGAGGGCATCGGCATCTGGCAGTGGGCCAGCAACGACCAGGCTGTTGCAACCGACGTGGTCATGGCCTGCTGCGGCGACGTGCCTACGCTCGAGACGCTGGCGGCCGTTTCGATCCTGCGCGAGCACCTGCCCGAACTGAAAATCCGAGTGGTCAACGTCGTCGACCTGATGAAGCTGCAGCCGCCTAGCGAGCACCCGCACGGACTCTCCGACGTGGATTTCGACGAGATTTTCACCAAGGATAAACCGGTCATCTTCGCTTTCCATGCCTACCCGTGGTTGATCCATCGGCTGACCTACCGCCGCACCAACCACGACAACATCCACGTCCGCGGCTACAAGGAAGAGGGCACCATCACCACGCCCTTCGATATGACGGTGCTGAACGATCTGGACCGCTTCCACCTCGTGATGGACACCATCGATCGCCTGCCGCAGACCGGCGACAAGGGCGTCTACCTGAAGCAGCAGCTCAAGGACAAGCTCGTCGAGCACAAGCAGTACATCGACAGGTACGGCGAGGACCTGCCGGAGATCCGCAACTGGCAGTGGAATGCCACATCCGGGCCGCCATCGACGAGGAGCCGTGAACGATAAGCCCGGTACAGCAAACCTCGGCGCGGTCGTCGGGGTACGCGGAAGCGTGGTAGATATCCGATTCGAAGAGGATCTGCCTCCGATCTATTCCGTGCTGCGCGCTGGAGATGAGGGGCAGATCGTCATCGAGGTGCTGGCGCAGCGCGATGCGCGTCACGTGCGGGGAATCGCGCTGACCCCCACGCAGGGACTTGCGCGCGGTATGGCGGTGGAGGACACGGGCGGGCCGCTGAAAGCTCCGGTGGGTAAAGGCATCGTTTCGCGCATGTTCGACGTGTTCGGCAACGCCATCGACCGCCAGCCGGCGCCGACGGACGTGCAATGGCGTTCCGTGCACCGGGCGCCGCCGCCACTGGCGAGGCGTTCGACCAAGTCTGAAATCTTTGAAACGGGCATCAAGCTGATCGACGTGCTGGTGCCACTGGAGCGCGGCGGCAAGGCGGGACTCTTTGGGGGAGCCGGCGTCGGGAAGACCGTGCTGCTCACCGAAATGATCCACAACATGATCGGGCACCACGGGGGCGTCAGCATCTTTTGCGGTATTGGTGAACGCTGTCGCGAAGGCGAAGAGCTCTACCGTGAAATGAAGGAAGCCGGGGTCCTGCCGAACATGGTGATGGTGTTCGGCCAGATGAACGAACCGCCGGGCAGCCGCTTCCGCGTGGGTCACGCCGCGCTGACGATGGCCGAGTATTTCCGGGACGACGAGCACCGCGATGTGCTGCTGCTCATCGACAATATCTTCCGGTTCATTCAAGCGGGCTCGGAAGTGTCAGGCTTGATGGGGCAGATGCCATCTCGCCTGGGCTATCAGCCCACGATGGGCACCGAGCTGTCGGGGCTGGAGGAGCGCATCGCCAACACCGATACCGGTGCCATCACATCGCTCCAGGCAGTGTATGTACCGGCGGACGACTTCACCGACCCGGCGGCGGTGCACACGTTTTCGCATTTGTCCGCGTCGATCGTGCTCTCGCGCAAGCGGGCAAGCGAAGGTCTCTACCCGGCCATCGACCCGCTCCAATCCAATTCCAAGATGGCCACGCTGGGCATCGTCGGCGAACGGCATTACCGCTTGGCGCAGGAGGTCCGGCACACGCTCGCGCAATACGCGGAGCTCAAGGACATCATCGCGATGCTTGGCCTCGAACAGCTCTCCGCCGGAGATCGCAACGTGGTCGCCCGCGCCCGACGGCTGGAGCGTTTCCTGACCCAGCCATTCTTCACGACCGAGCAGTTCACCGGTCACGAGGGGAAGCTGGTCAGCCTCGAGGACGCGTTGAGCGGTTGTGAGCGCATCCTGGGCGACGAATTCCAGGAATACCCCGAGAGTGCGCTCTACATGATCGGTTCGGTCGAGGAGGCCAAGAAGAGCGGCAAGTCTCGCTCCGACGACTCGTCCGGAGGTGAACCAGAAGCTCGAGCGTCGCGTGGGCCCCATCCGGAAACCGGCGCGAAGCCTCGACCGAAGGTCGATCATGGCGCCGACGCTCATTGATCTGAAGATTCTCCTGCCGTCCCGAATCTTCGAAGCGAAGAGCGGTGTGTCGCGCATCGTGGCCGAGACGCGCGAGGGCTCGTTTGGACTCTTGCCGCATCGGCTCGATTGTGTGGCGGCCCTCACGCCGGGAATTGTGACTTACGAGACCGAGGAGGACGGCGAGGTCTTCGTCGCTGTGGATGCGGGCGTGCTGGTCAAGACCGGCCCGGAGGTGGTCGTTTCCGTCCGTCAGGCGATAGGCGGAGTGGACCTCGGTCGATTGCGCGATGCGGTGGAGCGGGAGTTCTTGACCCTGGACGAACGCGAGCAAAGCGTGCGCTCGGTCATGGCGAGATTGGAGACCGGTTTTCTGCGTCGATGTGCGAGCTTTCAGCATGACTGACGAGCCGACCCCGAGACCCTCGAAGAACGGGTCGACGTTTGCTGGGCAGGTCGGCGCGAAGGCGGCGCGCAAGCTCAAGGCGCGGCGGAATTCCGCTCCGGGCGTCTGGTTCGGCCTGGGGATGATGGGGCTCGTCGGCTGGTCGGTGGCGGTTCCGACGTTACTCGGCGCGGCGCTCGGGATGTGGTTGGACAAACGCCATCCCGGCCTCCATTCCTGGACGCTGGCGCTGTTGATCGCCGGGCTCGCGATCGGCTGTTTGAACGCGTGGCATTGGGTCGCCAGGGAAGACAAGGCGATCGGCGAGGAACGGGAGGATGGCGATGATTGAGTTCCTGCCTCTGGCAGCGGCTTGTGCGGCGGGCCTCTTGCTCGGTGCGAGCTTCTTCGGTGGGCTCTGGTGGACGGTTCGCAGAGGGGTGTGGGCCAAACGGCCGGCGCTTTGGTTCCTCGGCAGCGTGGTGCTGCGAATGAGCATCGTCCTCGTTGGGTTCCATCTCGTCTCGAGCGGTGACTGGAAACGGCTGCTCGCCTGTCTCCTGGGCTTCGTCGTTGCACGTTTCCTGGCGACCTCCCTCGCCAGCGCGTCGGTCGAACATCAGGACGTCCCGGCGAAATGGACGGCTCATGCGCCTTAGTCCCGACGAGATCATCTTCTGGCAATTCGGGTTTCTCAAACTCAACGCCACCATCGTGTTCACGTGGGGACTGATGCTGCTGCTAGCCATGGGTTCGAGACTCATTACACGCAGGTTGTCGACGGATCTCGGACGCTCACGCTGGCAGAACCTTCTGGAAATCGTCGTCACTGCCATTGAGAAACAGATCGAGGAGGTCGGGCTGCGCCATCCGGAGAGATATCTCGGCTTTCTCGGCACGCTCTTCCTGTTCGTCGCAGCGGCCAGCCTGTGCACCATCATTCCGGGCTACGAGCCCCCGACCGGCTCGCTCTCGACGACCGTCGCGCTCGCGCTGAGCGTGTTCGTGGCGGTGCCGCTCTTCGGCATCGAGGAGAAGGGGATGGGTGGCTACCTCAAGTCCTACGTGGAGCCGACGGTCATCATGTTGCCCTTCAACGTGATCAGTGAAGTCTCGCGCACTCTCGCCCTGGCGGTCCGGCTGTTCGGAAACATGATGAGCGGGACGATGATCATCGGAATTCTTCTCAGCATCACGCCCTTCATCTTTCCGATCCTGATGACGGCGCTCGGTCTGCTGACCGGCATGGTGCAGGCCTACATCTTCTTCATTCTGGCTACGGTCTACATCGCGGCGGCCACGCGAGTTCGCGAGCGTGGCTCCGGCCCCGAAGCAGAACCGGTCCAGTGAAGGAATAACGTCGGAAATCAAGGGGAGCAGCATGGACAGCATGACGACAATCGCGGTGGCGTCCATCGTCATCGCCGGACTTACCACGGGCTTCGGCACCATGGCGCCAGCATTCAGCGAAGGGCGCGCAGTCGCGGCAGCGCTGGGTGCGCTGGCGCAGCAGCCGGACGCATCGGCCACGATCACGCGCACGCTGTTCGTCGGTCTGGCGATGGTCGAGTCCACGGCCATCTACTGCTTCGTGGTCTCGATGATTCTCCTTTTCGCCAATCCGTTCTGGAACTACGTGATCGCGGAAGCCGTGGGAAGGTAGTCCATGCTCGTCGATTGGTTCACCGTTGGTGCGCAGGCGCTCAACTTCCTGATCCTGGTCTGGTTGATGAAGCGCTTTCTCTACCAGCCCATTCTTCGCGCGATCGACGCGCGGGAGAAGCGGGTCGCTGCGGAGCTTGCGGACGCCGACGCAAAGAGAACCGAAGCCGAGAAGGAGCGCGCTCTGTTCGAGAAGAAGAACGAGGAGTTCGATCGTCAGCGGGCTGAACTCCTGAGGCAGGTGGCGGGCGAGGTGGAAGCCGAGCGGGGGCGGCGTTTCGGCGAAGCACGCCAGGCGGCCGAGGCCTGGAGGGCGAAGCGCCAGGAAGCATTGAGGCGCGAAGCCCGCAGCCTGACGGAGGCCATCAGCCGCCGAGCCGAAGCGGAGGTGTTTGCGATCGCGCGAAAGACGCTGACGGACCTCGCTGGGACAACGCTGGAAGAACGCATGAGCGAGATGTTCACGCGTCGTCTGCGAGACCTGGGAGATGAGGCGAAGCAAGGTCTCGCCGCAGCCTTATCGGCATCGTCGGCACCGGCCATCGTGCGCAGCGCCTACGAGCTGCCGTCGGAGCAACGCGCCGCAGTACAGCAATCACTCAACGAATGCGTTTCGCTCGAGGTCGCGGTCCAGTTCGAGACCGCGCCGGAGCTCGTGAGCGGGATCGAGCTGACGTCGAATGGACAGAAGGTGGCCTGGAGCATCTCGGATTACCTTGGGTCGCTGGAGAAGGGTGTCAGGGAGCTTCTGGACGAACAAGTCCGATCCGAGGCATCCGTTGAGCGAAAGACCGAGCCAAAGGCAGAAGTGAGCCAATGAGAACTGGGCCTGAAACCGTGGAGACGGCACTCGAGCGCGCGTTTACGAGCATGCGCCGGGCGCGCGAGGGATTGGTGCCGCGGCTGGAGCCCCGCGAGGTGGGCACGGTCACGAACGTCTCGACGGGCATCGCCAAGGTCTCCGGTCTTCCCGGCGTGGGCGTCGACGAGATTATGGAGTTTCCCGGCGGCGTAGCCGGTATCGCTTTCAACGTAGACGAGGACGAGATTGGCGTCGTGCTGCTGGGCGAGTACTGGCATTTGCACGCAGGCGATGAAGTCCAGCGTACGGGTCGGGTCATGGACGTGGCCGTGGGCGACGGCTTGCTGGGACGCATCATCGATCCGCTCGGTCGGCCACTCGACGGCAATGGGCCGGTGGACGCGAGTGGGCGCTTGCCCATCGAACGCCCCGCTGCGCCCATCATGGACCGCGGACCCGTCACCGTTCCGCTCCAGACGGGGCTCAAGGTCATTGATGCGCTGATTCCCATCGGACGTGGACAGCGTGAGCTGATCCTCGGGGACCGGCAGACGGGCAAGACTGCGATCGCGATCGACGCCATCCTCAATCAGCCGGGCCAGAGTGTCGTGTGCGTCTATTGCGCCATCGGCCAGCGGGCGTCCGCCGTGGCGAAGACATTGGCGACCTTGGGGGAGAAGGGCGCGATGGACTATACGGTGGTGGTCGTCACCGAGGGCAACGATCCGCCAGGTCTCGCCTACATCGCTCCCTACGCCGCGACCAGCATCGCGGAGTACTTCATGGAAGCCGGCCGCGACGTGTTGATCGTCTACGACGATCTCACTCATCATGCACGCGCGTATCGCGAGCTATCTTTGTTGCTGCGCCGTCCGCCCGGTCGGGAGGCCTTCCCGGGAGACATCTTCTACATTCATTCGCGGCTGCTGGAACGGGCGACGCACCTCAGCGAGGAACGCGGTGGCGGATCGCTGACCGCCCTGCCCATCATCGAGACGCAAGCGCAGGACATCTCCGCCTATATTCCGACCAACCTGATTTCCATCACCGACGGGCAGATCTATCTCTCGCCGTCGCTGTTCGAACTGGGTGTGCTGCCAGCGGTCGATGTCGGAAAATCCGTTTCCCGGGTCGGCGGAAAGGCGCAGCGGGCGGCCTACCGCGCGGTGGCGGGCGATCTCAAGCTCGCGTTCGCCCAGTTCGAGGAGCTCGAGACCTTCGCCCGGTTCGGCGCGCGTCTGGATGAAGACACCCGCAAGGTCATCGAGCACGGACGGCGGATTCGCGCGAGCCTCAATCAGGCAGAATTGTCCCCAGTGCCCGTGCCGGCGCAGATCGCCGTCCTGCTGGCGTTGACCGCGCGGCTCTTCGACGCGGTGCCGCTTGAACGGATGACCAAGGCCGAGCAGGCCGTTCGCGAGGCGGCGGAGAACATTCCGGCCGAGCTGCGCGAGCGCTTGCAATCCGCCGGCGAGCTGAGCGTCGAGGACCGCGAAACGATCGTCGAAATCGGTCGCCAGGTCCTCGAAGCGTTTTCGTCGGATGCGGCACTCGAGCCAAAGCCATGAGCGACACGACGGCGAGCCTGCGCAGGAAGATCAGCAGTGCCGGTGACCTCCAGTCGGTCGTCCGCACGATGAAAGCGTTGGCCGCCTCGAGTATCGGCGAATACGAGCAATCGGTGCGCGCACTGGTCGACTACTACCGGACGGTGGAGCTGGGGTTGAGCGCTTGCTTTCGGGAAAGCGAGCCAGGGGCTTTCATGGCAGCCGGCAAGGCCAGAGCCGATGGGGATGTGATCGGCGCGGTCGTGTTCGGTTCCGACCAGGGGCTGGTGGGCCAGTTCAACGAGGTGGTTGCCGAGTATGCGGTCGAGGCTATCGCGGCCTTGCCTGGGGATGCCCAGGTATGGGCCGTGGGTGAGCGCGTTCATGCGCGCCTCGCGGACGCAGGTCTGCTGCTGGCAGGACTCTACGCGGTGCCGAGTTCCGTCCAGGCCATCACCCCTCTCGTCGGACAGATTCTCCTGGAGAGCGACAGCGCTCCGCGGGGATCGTGAAGTGAGCGAACTCCATCTCTTCTACAACCGCCCGACGTCCGGGGCGGCCTACGCGCCCATCCGTCAGCGACTGCTACCGCTGGACCAGGCCTGGCGCGACGATTTGGCCGAGCTTCCGTGGCCGACCCAGAACCTGCCCCAGGTCATGGGCGGCGGCACCGGGACCTTGCGGGCGCTCATTCGCGAATACGTCTTCGTCTCCCTCTTCCGGGCTTGCGCCGAATCCCTCGCGAGCGAGAACGCGAGTCGCCTGGCGGCCATGGAGCGCGCGGACAGGAATATCGACGAGCTGCTGGAGAATCTCAACGGGACGTTCCACCGGGTCCGTCAGGGAAGCATCGACGAGGAGCTCTTCGACGTGCTTTCCGGTTTCGAGGCGTTGTCGGAAGAGACTGGCAGAGCGGGCCGCCGTCCGGGAGCCGGACGTGATTGATGTGCGGACAATGGCGTGGAGGCTCGTTGCCTACGGCCAGGGCCGGCGCCGATTGGAAGTGTCCTGGGGCTCCTCGGGAAGTGCTCCGACGTGTGTCGCGATCGAACCCAGCTGGGACCGCCTGGCTTCAGGCGATAGATCGTGACGGGGACCGAGCTGGTTTGTCGCTCCAGGGAAGGGGAGTACCATCACCCTCGGGTCCATCCGGGAGGACGCGATGACGAGCCAATCGGTAGAGGGCCCGAACCACGACATTTCCGACGGGGGGCCGCAGCCGATCCGTCACGTGGGCGTCTGCGTCGATCGCTCTCCCATCGGAGATCGGATCGTTCCGCACGGCGTCGTCTTGGCGCGAGCCTTCGGCGCCAAGTTGACGGTCTTGCACGCGCTCGAGCCGCCGCATGAGGGCCCGGGTGCGACGCCGACCGACCCGCTCGAGTGGGAAGCTCGGCGCGCGGAGGCCCGAGGGCACCTCGCCGCGGTCGAGTCCGAACATGCATCGTCCGGTGTGCCCGTCGCAATCGAGGTCCTCGAAGGGCGCCCGGCCGAGGAGATTCGCGACTGGGTGAGCAGCCACGGTGTCGACCTCACTGTGCTGGCCAGCCACGGGGAGAGCGGGTGGACGGAATGGAGCCTCGCCAGCACTGCGCGCAAGCTCATCGAGGGGATCTCCGGGTCCGTGCTCCTGGTGCCGGCCCAATCGGTCCAGGAGCCGCTCAAGGGCGAGCTCACCTATCGACGCATCCTCGTGCTCCTGGACGGGTCGCCCCGAGCCGAGAGCGCCCTGCCACTGGCCTCGAGCGTTGCCCGGGTCCACGGCTCCGAGCTGCTCCTGCTCCACGTCGTTTCGAGGCCCGAGCGTCCTTGCCCCTGTCCTCTCGACGACGGGGAGCAGGCTCTCGATCAACGCCTCGTCGACCGCAACGCGCGCGCTGCCGAGGTCTACCTGGAGGGCGTGCAGAAGCGCGTCGCCGGAGAGGGCATTCGGGTACGCACTCTCGTGGCCGTCGACGGCGATGTCCGCGGCGAGATCCTGCGTCGTATCGCCGAGGATCACGTCGACCTGGTGGTCTTCTCCGGACACGGCTGCGGCGGGCGGGCGGAGCTCCCCTTCGGCAGCGTCGCGAGCTTCCTGCTGGAGCATGCCACCGCGCCGTTGCTCGTCGTTCGCGAGCGGACCACCGAGATCGTCCGGACGCTGCCAAGAAGCCGTAGCCGCGGAGGCGTGCGACTCCCGCAGCTTGCGAAGTCGTGACCGGACCGGATTCGCCCCGTGATGTGCCCACCGAATCTGGTGTCCGCGGGCGACACCCTCGCTCGCTTGCACGCCCTCTCGGATCAGCAGCCCCTCCCGATTCCCTCTCTCTCCGGGCTCCCCGCCATCTCCCGGTGGCTCTCCGACGCCCACGCCATCCTTCCGAAGGCGCCCGCAGCCGCCAGGGCCGCCGAATGGCTGATGGACAACGCCTACATGGTCGAGCGCGCGGTGCGGCAGATTCGCAAGGACCTGCCCCGCGGCTACTACACGCGGCTGCCCGCGTTGGCGATCGACCGCGAGTCGCGCCCGCCGCGCGTCTATGCACTGGCGCACGGAATCGTGGATGCCACGAGCCTCCAGCTCACGGCCGAGTCCGTCACCCGCTTCGTCTCCGCGTACCAGAAGGTCGAGACGCTCGAGCTCGCCGAGCTGTGGGCGCTCCCGACGATGCTCCGCTTGATCTGCATCGAGACGCTCGTCCTGGCGCTCGAACGCCTTGCCCCCGAGCTCCCCGCTCCCTTCGAGATCACATGGAGAGAGGAGTTTCCGCTCCGTCTGGACGAGACGGAGTGCGTGGCGCGCAGCGTCCGCGGCCTCGCGACGCTCGATGCGATCTCCTGGCCGGAGTTCGTGGAGGCAACCAGCGCGATCGACGCCGCGCTCCGGAACGATCCCGCAGGTGCCTACCCCAAGATGGACGTGCAGACCCGTGATCGCTACCGACGGGCGGTCGAGGACCTGGCCCGACGTTCGAATCACAACGAATCGGAGGTCGCTCGACGCGCGCTGGCGCAAGCGCGCCGCAGTACGGATCGCGGCCGATCGGCGCATGTCGGCTTCTGGCTCGTCGCAGAGGGGCGCGAGCGGCTCGAGCGTTCGCTCCGATGCAAGGCCAGCTGGATGGAGCGAGGCCGACGCGAGCTCCGCAAGCACGCAACGGGCATGTACCTCGGCGCGCTGCTCTTCTTCACGGCGTCGTTCGTCCTGGTGCCGGGCTTCTACCTGGCGCAGGTCGGAGCCAACCCGGCGGCCTGGTGCGCCGCGCTGGCTCTGCTCCTGCTGCCGGCTTCGATGCTCGCGGTCACGGTGCTGCACTGGGCGATCCCACGGATCCTCCCCCCCACCGTGCTTCCCAAGCTCGCCTTCGAGCACGGCATCCCGCCCGAATACAAGACCGCCGTGGTGATTCCGAGCCTGCTCGGCAGCCCCGAGGACGTGGAGCATCTGCTGGGCCAGATCGAGCGTCACCGGTTGTCGAACCCCGGCCCGAATCTGCGTTTCGTGCTGCTCACCGGCTTCCCCGAAGCCGATGAGCCGCGGCGCCCCGAAGACGCGGCTCTTCTCGACCAGGCCGTGCGCGGCATCGCGGAGCTCAATCGCCGCCATGATCCCGATGGTTCCGGCCCCTTCCACCTGCTCCACCGGGAACGCCGCTTCAACGCGGTCGAGGGTCGATGGATGGGCTGGGAGCGCAAGCGCGGAAAGCTCGACGAGTTCAACCGGCTGCTCCGGGGCGACGACGACACCGGCTTCGCAGTCCATGAAGGCGAGCCCTCCGAGCTCCAGGGGATTCGCTTCGTGATCACCCTCGACGCCGATACCGCGCTGGCCCAGGGAACCGCGGCCCGCCTCGTCGGGACGCTGGCCCACCCGCTGAACCGCGCGGAGGTCGATCCCGCATCGGGCCGGGTTCAAGCCGGGTACACCGTCGTTCAGCCCCGCGTCGAGACGTCTCCCGAGAGCGGAAACCGCTCGCGCTTCACCCGCCTCTACTGCGGCGACACCGCGATCGACATCTACAGCCGAGCCGTCTCGGACGTCTATCAGGATCTCTTCGGCACGGGGATCTACGTGGGGAAGGCCATCTACGACGTCGCGGCATTCTCGCGGAGCCTCGTCGGGCGCGTCCCCGAGAACGCGCTCGCGAGCCATGATCTCTTCGAGGGAATCCACGGCCGGGCCGCGCTGGCGACCGACATCGTCCTCTACGAGGACTACCCGCCGAGCTATCTGGCGTTTGCGCGCCGGCTCCACCGCTGGGTGCGCGGCGACTGGCAGCTCCTGCCGTGGCTCGGCCGCCGCGTCCCGGGCGCCGACTTCGACTATCTGCCGAATCGCTTCGCGTGGATCGACCGCTGGAAGGTTCTCGACAACCTCCGGCGCAGTCTCCTGCCTCCGGCCCTTCTCTTGCTGATCGCCTCGGGCTGGACATGGCTGCCGGGGCACCCGCTCGTGTGGACGCTATTCGCGATCCTGGCACCCGCCGGCCACCTCTGCATCGACTTTGCGACCGGTCTGGCGCGCGAGCGATGGCGGCTCTCTCGAGGCGTCTCTCGCACCCTGTCGGAAGGTGTCGGGCGCTGGTTCCTGCTCCTCGTGTTCCTTCCCCATCAGGCGGCAGTGATGGCCGATGCCATCGTCCGCACGCTGGTCCGCGTTGCGTTCACGAAGCGCCATCTGCTCGAGTGGACCAGCTCCGCACACGCGGCGGCGGCTATCGCCCAGCGCCGCCCGGTAGCGCTCTACTGGAGCGAGATGGCGATCGCGCCTCTCGCAGCGTTTGCCACGGCAGCCGCGCTGCTGTTTTGGCGCCCCGGTGCGTTGCCGTTCGCAGCTCCCCTCCTGGCTCTGTGGGCCGTGTCGCCCGAGATCGCTCGGCGAATCAGCCGGCCTACTCCCGCGTTGCGCGAGCACCTCGGCGCCGAAGACGTGGCTTTCCTCCGCGGGATCGCGCGCCGCACCTGGCTCTTCTTCGAGTCCTTCGTCGGCCCCGATGGCCACTGGCTCCCGCCCGACAACTACCAGGCGGATCCGGGTGGCGAGGTCGCTCACCGGACCTCGCCCACCAACATCGGCATGCTCCTGCTTTCGACGCTCGCGGCAAGCGATCTCGGGTACCTCGGCCTCGAGCAGCTCGCCGTACGTCTGCGCAACACGCTGCGGACGGTCACGCGCCTCGAGCACTATCGCGGCCATCTGTTCAACTGGTATCACACGCGCACGCTCGAACCGCTTCCGCCCCGCTACGTCTCGACCGTCGACAGCGGGAATCTGGCGGCGGCGTTGATTGCGATCGAAGCGGGCTGCGTGGACATGGCGGGCAAGCCTTGCCTGCGCTCCGAACGCTGGCGGGGCCTTGCGGACACGATCGCTCTGCTGCAGGACCACCTCTCGGAGCTCCTCGGGGAGAGCGACACCTCGGAGTTTGCTGACATCGAGAAGCGCGTCGTGGCGATGCGCGACCTTGCGCTCGACGTTCGAGACAAGCCGGACGCGTGGGTTCGCACGATTCAGTCGCTCGAGGCGCGGTGCGCCGAGCTCGAGAGGATCCTGCTCGACACGGTTGCGAATCGCCGTGGGTCGGTCGACCCGACTGCGCTGCGCGAGGTTCGGCTGTGGCTGGCACGTGTGCACGACCACGTTCGCGGCATGCAGCACGAGATCGAATCCCTCGCTCCCTGGCTCGGGGTGCTGGATGCGACGCCCCGCCTGCCCAGAGGCCATCCTTGCGCGCCGGGACTGATTCGCACCCGCGCAGAGCTCGCCGATCTGCTCGCCCCGTCGGTTCCGCTTTGCATGTTGGCGCTTCGCTGCGAAGAAGTCTTGACCGAGATCGCCAGGGCCCGCGAGCAGCTCTTCAGCGAGCGGGAAGACGGCGACGCGGAGCCGGGGATCGGTAGGTGGCTCGACGACCTCGAGAAGGCCGTCACGGCGGGGGTCGGCAATGCGAAGCAGCTCGAGGGAGATCTCGCGCATCTGGCGACCCAGGCGGAACGCGAGGCCTTCGGAATGGACTTCGGCCTCCTCTACGACCCCAAGGTGCGACACCTCTTCATCGGGTACAACGTGGCTGCCGACCAGATGGACTCGCACCACTACGACCTGCTCGCCTCGGAAGCGCGGCTGGCGAGTCTCGTTGCGATCGCGAAGGGAGACGTGCCTGTCGCGCACTGGTTCTCGCTCGATCGCCCGCTGACCCGGACGGAGGGTACGGTCGCGCTGCTCTCCTGGGGCGGCACGATGTTCGAGTACCTGATGCCCCCGCTCCTGGTCCAGAGCTATCCGGGTACGTTGTTGGCCGAGAGCCAGCGGGCAGCCGTCGTGGAACAGAAGGCGGTCGGCCAACGCCGCGGTCTGCCGTGGGGGGTGTCCGAATCGGGATTCGCGGCCTTCGATGCGAACCACAACTACCATTACCGCGCGTTCGGCGTGCAGGGCCTCGGGCGCAAACGCGGACTCGACGAGGATCGCGTCATCGCTCCCTACGCGACCGCCCTCGCCCTCCCGCTATTTCCGTCGTCCGCGGTCCAGAACTTGAGGCGCCTTCGCGACCTGGAAATGCTCGGAAGCTACGGCTTCTACGAGGCGATCGATTTCACCCCCAGCCGACTTCCGGAGGGGCGGGACCATGCGATCGTCGCCTCCCATATGTCCCACCACCAGGGGATGATCCTCGCCGCCATCGACAACCTCCTGTGCGGCGACGCGCTGGTGAGGCGCTTCGAGGCGAACGCCCGCGTGCAGGCGGTGGGCCTCCTCCTCCAGGAGCGGGTTCCCTGGCGGTTCCCGATCGAGGAGCCGCGGAGCTCGCTGCCCCGGGTCGAGCGACCTCGACGCGAGCAGCCGGTCGCGCTGTTTCCGTGGCGACCGGATCCGACGGGTGCCCGACCGAGCGTCCACCTGTTGGGGAATGGCCGACTCGCTTCCCGGGTGACCGAGGCCGGCGGGGGGGCGCTTCGCTGGCGCGAGCACGCACTCACTCGCTGTCTGCCCGATGGAACCCTCGACGACGCCGGCCTCTGGATCTACGTGCGGGATCGGGAGACGGGAGCCACCTGGTCGGTCGCGCGCCAGCCGACGGGCGGCGACGGAGCGGAAGTCGACGTCGTGTTCCACGCCCACATGGTGGAGCTGCACCGACGCCAGCACGGGATCGCCATCCGGACGGACATTGCGATCAGCGCCGCCGACGACATCGAGGTTCGACGGATCACGGTGGTGAACGAGACGGATCGACCGCGATCGCTCTCGTTCACGAGCTACGGCGAGGTCGTGCTCGCGCGGCCCCGGGACGACGCCCAGCATCCGGCCTTCAGCAAGCTGTTCGTGGAGGGAAGGCACGTCCCGTCGCTCGATGCGCTGGTCTTCACGCGTCGCCCCCGAGACCCCAGCGAGCATTTCCCAGTCGTCATGCATCGGCTGGTCGCGGATTCGGCGTCGGTGGCATTCGCGGGGTTCGAGACCGATCGGGAGCGCTTCCTGGGTCGCAACGGGAGCATGCGCCGGCCCCGGGGCCTCGAGGAAGGTCCTTCTGGCAGCCAGGGGGCCACGCTCGACTCCGATCATGTCGGTCTGTGCGGAGGTGAGTCTGGCGCCGCACGCCATTGAGCAGCTCGCATTCGTGACGATCGCGGGGCAGTCGCGTCAGTCCGTCGACGAGACGGCGGCGCGGTACGAGACGCTCACCTCTTTCGAATGGCTCCTGTCGGATGCGCACGCCGAAGCCGGGCGCGAGGCGGCACGCCTGGGTCTTTCGGCCGCGCGGCTGCCCGAGCTGCAGGCACTGCTCTCCTCGCTACTGGCCCCGCGCGCCGAGCTTCGGGCGACATCGGAGCAGATGTCTGCCAACTCGCTGGGACAGCGGAGCCTCTGGGGGCTCGGCATCTCGGGAGACCAGCCCCTGCTGCTGGTCGAGACGACGAGCGGTGGCCAGGGGGGACGGTCCTCGCCGACCTGGTCCGCGCGCACCAGCTCTGGAGAAAGGGGGGGATGGCGGTCGATCTGGTGCTGCTGTCACGCACTGCGACGGGCTACCTCGACGACGCGTGGGAAGATGTGCACCGCCTCCTCGAAGAGCAGGGTGCCGCCGAGTGGCTGGGCCGACCGGCAGGGATCCACCTGGTCCGCGCTGATCAGATCTCCGAGGAGCAGCGACTACTCCTCGAAGTGTCGGCTGGCGCTGTCCTCGACACGGAGAAAGGGCCGCTGCGCGAGCAGCTCGCCGCCCGCGCGCTCGCGTCTCGCCCGCTGCCTCACTTGGATCCGACCCGGGCCGCTGCGGAGCTCGATCCCACTCCCGCCCTGGAGCGTCCCACCGACCTTCTCTTCGACAACGGCCTCGGGGGCTTCTCTCCGGACGGTCGCGAGTACGTGATTCACCTCGGCCCCGGCCAGACGACCCCCGCTCCGTGGTGCAATGTGCTGGCCAACGACGATTTCGGCTGCCTCGTGACCGAGGCCGGCGGGGGCTACACCTGGTCCGGCAACAGCGGAGAGTTCCGGCTGACCCCCTGGACGAACGATCCCGTGCTCGATCCCGCCGGAGAGTCGCTCTACCTGCGGGACGAGGAGACCGCCCTTGTCTGGAGCCCGACGCCCGGGCCCGCGGGCTCGCAGCTTCCCTGTCAGGTACGCCACGGCGCGGGTTACTCCGAATGGAGGCAGCATGGCAGGGGCCTCTCGTGTCGTGTCCGAGTCTTTGTCCCGACAGACGATCCCGTCAAGATCGTCGAGCTGCGCGTGCACAACCACACGGACCGACCCCGGAGGATCACGGCCACCTACTACGCACGCTGGCTGCTGGGTCGCGTCCCCGAAGAGGGCGTCTCTCGCATCGTCGTGAGCTACGACGCTCCGACACGATCCCTGTGCGCACGGAACCGCTGGAACTCCGACTTCGCCGACCCGGTCGCCTTTCTGACCGCCGACCGGGAACCCCACGGTCTGACGGCGGACCGCTCCGAGTTTCTCGGGCGCGAAGGCGACCCCCGGGCCCCTGCGGCGCTTGGTCGCGTCGGTCTGAGCGGTCGCGTCGGCGCCGGCCTGGATCCCTGCGCGGTCCTCCAGGTCCACCTGGACATCGCACCGGGTGAGGAGGTCCGCACCCACTTCGTTCTCGGGGCGGGGCGCGACAGCGACCACGCCGCCCAGCTCGCGCAGCGATGGCGAGAGCCGCCCACCGTCGCCGAAGCCTCGCAGAAGCTCGCGGCCCACTGGGACTCGCTGCTGTCGGCCGTCACCATCAAGACCCCCGAGCTCGCGATGGACCTGCTGATCAACCGCTGGGCCCTCTATCAGGCGCTCTCTTCTCGGATCCTCGCGCGCACCGGCTTCTACCAGTCGAGCGGCGCCTTCGGATTCCGCGACCAGCTCCAGGACGTCCTCGCCCTCTTGCACTGCGACCCGGCCCGGACGAGAGCGCACATCCTCGAGTGTGCGAGCCGCCAGTTCGAAGAAGGCGACGTGCTCCACTGGTGGCATCC
Source organism: uncultured delta proteobacterium (assembly GCA_963822965.1). Taxonomy (GTDB): domain Bacteria; phylum Myxococcota_A; class UBA9160; order UBA9160; family UBA4427; genus JAJDAN01. The sequence goes on along the minus strand of CAWGJT010000006.1, from coordinate 177,983 downwards.
ACCGCTCGGTCGCGGTATCCGGACGCGCTGCTCGGACGATCTCCTCTGGCTCCCCTACGTGACGGCGCGCTACGTCGAGGCGACGGAAGACCTGGGCGTGCTCGACGAGGACGTCCCCTTTCTCTCCGCGCCGCCGCTGGGCGCGGATGAGCACGATCGCTACGACCTCTTCGAGCATGGGAACGTGCGCGCTTCCCTGTTCGAGCATTGCCGCCGTGCGCTCGAGCGCGGCCTCACGCGCGGCTCCCATGGCCTGCCTCTCATCGGGGACGGCGATTGGAACGACGGCATGAACCGCGTGGGGTCGGAGGGCCGCGGAGAGAGCGTCTGGCTGGCGTGGTTCGCCGGGACCGCGGCGAATGGGTTTGGAGATCTGTGCGAGCGTCGCGGCGAGATCGACGCCGCAAAGGCGTGGCGCGAGCGCGCGGAGGAGCTCTTCCGCGCGGCGCGCGCCGAAGGGTGGGACGGGGAGTGGTACCGCCGCGCATTCGACGACGAGGGGACACCTTGGGGGTCCGCGTCATCCGATGAGTGTCGGATCGACTCGATCGCCCAGTCGTGGGCCGTGCTCTCGGGCGGTGCACCCCGCGAGCGAGCGGAGCGGGCCCTCCGTTCGGCCGAGGCGGCGTTGATTCGCGAGGACGACGAGCTCGCGTGCCTGCTGTGGCCTCCCTTCGACCTCACGGCGCGCGATCCCGGCTACATCAAGGCCTATCCCCCCGGCATCCGTGAGAACGGAGGCCAGTACAGCCATGCTGCGGCCTGGCTGGCGTGGGCATTTGCCGAGACGGGAGACGGCGACCGCGCGACCCGGGTGTTCCGCATGCTCAACCCGATCGAGCGCGCGCAGAGTGCAGAAGCGATCGCGCGTTATCGGATCGAGCCCTACGCCCTGACGGCGGACATCGGGAGCGTCGAGCCGCACGTGGGTCGCGGCGGATGGAGCTGGTACACGGGCTCGGCTGCGTGGTGCTGGCGACTCGGGGTGGAGGCGATTCTGGGACTTCACCGGGAGGGAGAGGCTCTCCGGATCGAGCCTCGCATTCCGCGGCACTGGTCCGGATTCGAGGCGACGCTTCGCACCGAAGGCGGCGTTCTCGAGATTGTGGTCGACAACACGCCGAGCTCGGGTGGGGACGCCGTCGAGATTCTCATCGAAGGCTCTCGGATCGAGGGCAACCGAGTGGAGCTTCCCTCGAACGGGGCGACGCGTCGGGTCACGGTTCGCCTGCGGTCGCCCGTGGACGGCTCTTCTGGGGCGGTCAAGCGATGAAGAGCACGAGAGCGCAAGGGCGGAGCGGCTGAGCCCGGGTCGGCCTCCAGAGCGGCGGGCAGCCCGGAAACGGCTGGCGACTGCTCCCCCGCGCTATTGCGGGGCGGTGACCGGCCCCCGCGTGGCGATTCCCCGGAGCAGCCGCCCGAGGATGTCCGCCCCGGTCAGCACCCGCTTCTCGGAGGGTGCCCAGAGGAGGATCACGTCCCGGTCGATGACGTCATCCTCGGAGGTGCACGGCTCGACGCGGAACCGGTGCAAAAGCTGACCCAGGCGCGTCGCGGGATCGCGTACGACGAGCGGTCGGTGGCAGTGGCGCGCCGGACTGAAGGCGGCTCCCTCCAGGAGCGCGCCTCGCAGGAAACCATCGGCGTCGATCACGAGACCGGGCTCGCCGCTGCGATCGACGAGGACGATCCACTTCTCCCCGGAGGCCTGGAGATCGCGGAGGAAACCATCGTTGGGGGTCGCCTCGAAACGTGGCAGCGTGTTCGCCCTCTCCGAGGGAACGATGCTCTTCGGATGGATCGGTTCTCCTTCTTGTGCGATGGGGAGGTCGTCGAGGTCCAGGAAGTTCAGCGCCCCTTGAGCCTCCAGGCGCCCGACATCAGAATCGGCCGCCACTGCATGGAGCTCGATCAGCTCGCGCAGATCGCGCTCGCGGAAGTACAAGATCGCCTCGGGGCCCAGCCAGCGATCCAGGACCAGGGCGGCGGGCTTCGCGATCGGGTAGAGGAGCAGCTGGTAGAAGCGGACGACCGGGGCGAAGAATGCGCCGGTCCGCAGGGCATTCCGCGAGAAGTAGGCCTGCGGAGCGATCTCTCCCACGATGGTGATCCCGAAGGTCGAGAAGAAGAAGGCCGCCACGCCCGCCATGGCTGAATCCGAGAGCAGGGTGAGGAGCACGTTCACGCCGACGTTGCCCCAGAGAAGGGTCGTGAGGAGGAAGTTCGCGTCCTGGCGCAGCGCCAGGACCTTCGCCGCTGCGGGGCTTCCACCAAGGGCCTCGGCTTCTAGCCGAAGCCGCCCCAGACCCATCAGCGCCAGGTTCAACCCCGAGAACATGGCAGAATGCAACAGGCAGAGGGAGATTCCCGCCCAGGTCCATGCTTCCATCGATGAGGGGCTCCTACGCTGCTGGCGTTACGCGGATGGATCTGAATGGTTCAGAATGCAGCAATCGTAGCCTCGCCATCGTCGCGCGCGAAGTTGCTGGGACAGTTGGCGATGTGATCGCGAACCGAGCAGGCGTGCCGTAGAGGATCAACGAGTGCTCTTCACTCGCTTCTCCGCACGCACCGGCGCCTCTGGAGCCTCCGAGAGCAGGAGGCGCTATCGCGACCTTCGGCTTCGCGACAGCTCGCGACGACTCGCGCGAGGAAACCGCCGTACCACCGCCTTGCCCTGGAGGCTAGCGGTGCGGCGATGAATACGCGGTACCCTGTCTATCGATGGGCCCCACTCACCACATCTACCTGGTCCCGGGCTTCCTTGGATTTGGACACCTCGGGAAGCTCACGTACTTCGGGCACGTCAGGCGGTTCCTCACGGAGCGTCTCACCGCGGCGGGGCTCGAGCCCCGCGTCCACATCGTGAGGACGTCTCCCACGGCGTCGCTGCCGGATCGTGCCGCACGGGTGCTCGAGGTGATGCACGCGACGGCCTCGCGCGGCGCCGCTCCGCTGCATCTGATCGGCCACTCGAGCGGCGGCCTCGACGTGCGTCTGCTCGCCGCTCCGGGGGTGGCGCTGCCCTCGGCGCTCGACGTGGAGCGGCTGGCGGCCCGCGTGCGGACGGTCGTCACGGTCTCGACACCTCACCACGGGACGCCGATCGCATCGTTCTTCACGACGGTGCAAGGCCAGCGGCTGATGGAGCTTCTCTCGCTCAGCACCATCTATGTGCTCCACTTCGGCCACCTGCCGCTCGCCGCACTGCTGTGGATGGGGAGCTTCTTCGTGCGATTCGGAGGTCTGGTCGCGGGCAGTGAGCTCCTCGACGAGCTCTTCGCAAAGCTCCTCGAGGACTTCACGCCGGCTCGCCGCCGGGCCGTGCGGAAGCTGTTGCGCGACGTGGTCCGCGACCAGGCGCTGATGCTCCAGCTGACGCCCGAGGCGATGGAGGTCTTCAATGCCTCGGTGCTGCAGCGTCCCGGCCTCCGCTACGGCGCGGTGGTCGGGCAGGCGGCACCCCCGAGCCTTGGCGCGACGCTTCACGCGGGGATCGATCCGGCGGCGCAGGTGACGCACGCCCTCTACAGCGGGCTCTACCGGCTGATCGAGGCGGCGCCGGTGCGCGTCTCGCCGCAGCTCGCCCCCGCCCAGGCACGCGTCCTGCGGCGCGCCTACGGGGCGATGCCGTCCCCGGCCGCCAATGACGGCATCGTACCGACGCTCTCCCAGGCCTGGGGGCACGTCGTCCACGCCGCCGTGGCCGACCACCTCGACGTCCTCGGCCACTTTCGGGACGCGGAGCACGATCCTCCCCACGTCGACTGGCTCGTATCCGGGAGCGACTTCGACCGCCGGCGGTTCGAGGCGCTCTGGGCCGACGTGGCGCAGTTCCTGGTGCCCGACGCGGCGAGCCAGCCGAAGCGCCGGCGGGCGGCAGGCCGCGCCCAGGCGAAGAAGGCGACGAGCCGGAAGAAGACGCGCCACCGTTGAGCCGCGGCATGCACAGCGCGAGGACCGCGACAACGGGGTCGACGATAGCGTTGCCACGGGCGACTGTTCGCCTTCACTTTCCGTTGCGACCCCGTTCTTCCTTGGATCGTTGCGCCTCTTCTCCATCAGAAGCAGTGCCGACGGCACCCTCCAAGAGATTCTCCGCGTCCTTCAACGGTTGTACCTTCCGTGCCTGTTGCTCGATGACGCCGGCTTCGCTGTACAAACCGGCCTCCGCTTTCGTGGACACCGCGGCGAGCCCTTCGTGCGGCAATTCGGCAGCGAGCGGTTTCCCCGGCTCGGCAGCGGGCGCCCCTCTCACTTTCTCGTCGCGCCTGGTGACGGGAACGCCGCGCGGGAAGACGATCTCTCGAGCGTCGTCGGGCATCGAGATGCCATGTTCCTGGAAGGCAAGCTTCACCAGTCGGATCATCGAAGATCGCACCTTCAACCAGCTGTACTCGTGGCCGTCGAGCCAGAAGTAGAGGCGCAGGTTTACGGTCGAGCTTCCCAGACTATCCACCAACACCGACGGCTCGGGGTCGTTCAGGACCGCGGGATGATCCGCTAGCACTCGCCGCGCGATCTCTTGGGCATCGTTGATCGAGTCGTCGTAGCCGATGCCGACGACGAAGTCCTCTCTCCGGTTGGCGTTGGCTGTGAAGTTTCGGAGGTTGCTCTTGTAGACGTTGGCGTTTGGGATCTGCACGAGGTTGCCATCGAGGGTCATCAAGATCGTCGTGCGCATGTTCAATTGCTGCACGTACCCCGTCACGCCCGATACCTCGAGCAGGTCGCCCGTCTCGAACGGCCGCTGCATGCTGAGGAATACGCTTGCCAGGAAGTTCTCGGTGATGTCCCGGAATGCGATGCCCACGACAAGGCCGATCAGGCCGGTGCCGCCGACCATCGTCAACGCAAGTTGCGTGAGGCCCGAGACTCTCAGAATGATGTAGACGCCGGAGAGGAAGACGAGCCCCCCCGCGCTACGGGCGATCACACTTCGCAGGAGCTTCGCTCGAATCCGTCGGTGAAGAAACGCCAGCGCGCCTCGCGTGGCCAGCATGCCGGCTGAAACCGATAGAGCCAGGATGAGCAGCCCGAAGGCGAAGAAGGGAAGCGCGCGGATGAGCTCGCGCCATAGGACCGAGAGTGCAATCCACGCCGGACGCAGATCCCATGCCGACGGCTCCGCAACCTCCATCCGATTGGCCACGGCGACGACGGCCTGTGTGTTGCGCGCCAAATCGCCAGCCCATTTCTTGAGCTCATCGGATTCTACGCGACCGTTCAGGAAGACGACGCCTTCCTCGACCCGGACCTGTGGGTCGAGGAACCAGTCGGTGGCATCCAGGACGCTCTGGAGACGCTTGCGGATCTCCTCATCGCGCGCGACCGGCTTGACCTCCACCTTCTCGGGTGCTGCCGAGAGTTCTGCCTTGCCGGGGACGGGTGATCTCTGGAGTTCGCCGGCTCCTTCTTCTGGCACCTGCGCCATGACCGCCCAGGTGAGCATGCTGCACAGAGAACCGATCAACACTGCCCGCGGAACTGGTCGATGGTGGTATGCCGATCGCTGCAAGGTGACCCGCGCTCCGTGGTAGCCTGAGCCCTAGGGTAGACGCTGCGCGGCCGTCGGGGGAGCGTAAGCACGCCCGGCGGTCCGGACGCCCAGGAAGGAACGGCCACGACCTCCGCATAGTCGGCAAGGGAACCCGCCGCGCCGGCCCCGCCGACGGTCCGCGTAGGGGCTTTCGAAGACGCCCAAACCCGGAGCGTGACGTGGTGACCTCGGACGAATCGCGACGGGCGCGGATGAAGCCGCGCGCGATCCGAAGCTGGCGCTCGCGCCACCCGTTGCTTGCGGCCGAGCGGTCATGGCCGATCCCTCGCATGAGCGGGAAGGGTCCGTACTCGGGCTTCGAGCCAACGCGCAGCTTGAACGCCCGATCCGCGCTGGCCCCAAGAAGATTGTGGATCTCATCACTTCCAATGGGAGGGTCGTCTAATCCGGCGCGGCTGCTGCGTCCAGAGGTGGGGGCGAATGCGGGGGCAGTCGGGCGGGCTCCGTAGAGGCGATGAAGTCGACGAGCACCTCGACGAAGCGCTCGGGGGCCTCACAGTGCGGGTAATGACCCACCCCCTCGAAGATTTCGAGCCGGCTTCCGGGGATGGCCTCGTGCGCCGCGACGGCGTGGCTCACCGGAATGAACGGGTCTCGGTCCCCCCACACGATCAAGGTCGGCAGCTGCGCCGCCCGCCACAGCCGGCTCAGGGCGCTCACCGCCTGCCCACTGAAGTCGATCACCTCGTGCAGGCTGCGAAAGAATGCGCGGCGGTTCTCCGCGTCCGCCAGCGACGCGTAGCTCCGCCAGATCTCCTGGCGGGCGGGCGTGGACCGCACGCCCACGCCGCCGAGCCATGAGGCGACACGGCTCCCGGCGTCTCGCAGCCGCGGCGAGCAGAAGAGCGGAAACGCCGACTCGAATCCGGGGACGGTCAGCATTCGGAGGTAGAACGTGACCTCCCGGCCCAGCCCCCCGCTGTCCACCAGGGCCAGGCGCTCGCAGCGCTCCGGAAACTGATAGGCAAACTGCATGGCTACCCCGCCCCCGAGCGACTGGCCGATGACGCTGGCCCGCTCGTGCTCGAGCGCGTCCATGAGGTCGCGCAGCGTGTTGGCATGGGCGCCGAGCGAGTAGTCGCCGCGGGGTTTGTCGGACAGCCCCTGACCGAGCAGATCGGGGGCCAGGACCGTGAACCGCTCGGCCAGCGCGGGCATGACGTACCTCCACGTCTCGGAGCTACCGGCCATGCCGTGCACGAGCAGCAGCACCGGCCCCTTGCCGGCGGCTCGGTAGGCGACCCGATCGCCGTCGATGCTGGTCGCGCGCGGCTTGATCCGCGCCCAACGCGATTCGTGCGAGGTCATGATCCCGCCGTCTCCAGGGGTCGCCCCACGTTCAAGCGCGTATCCATTCGAACGATCGACCCACCCAACCTCGGCTGTTCACAAAATAGTGAGAGTTGACGGTCATGACGAGGTTCCGGAGGATCGCCGTCGTCGGTACACATGTGACGTTGGGGCGCACTGCGTGGGTCGAACTGCCACAATCCGAGGTCAGAGGGGAGGGGGCGCAGTCGTGGCGCAGGAAACGCGCCGCTCTGGGCGCTAGCATTGGCTACAACGGACAAGGGATGGGAGAATCAGCCATGACGAGCGGAAAGTCCGACCAAGCGAAGGGGCGCGTGAAGGAGGCTGCAGGGGCCCTGACCGGTGACAAGAAGATGAAGCGGGAAGGGAAGTCCGACCAAGCCGCCGGGAAGGTCAAGCAGGCGGTTGAAAAGGCCAAGAAGAAGGTCGAAGAGGTCGTCGATGACGTGAAGGATGCGCTCGACTGAGTCCGGATCGGCGTGGATCCTGGGCCACCGCCGCCGGGGGGGCTCGTTGGGGCCGGCGATTCCGAGCGGCGCTACCCGGCCGTTGGAGGAGGAGCAAGTGCTAGAAACCATCGCGATCATCTTGATCATCCTGTGGGTGGTGGGTCTGGTCACCTCGCACACAATGGGAGGATTGGTTCACATCCTCCTGGTCATTGCGCTCGTGGTGATCGTGGTTCGTGTCATCCAGGGCCGAAGGCCTTTGGGATGACTGGAGGGTGCCCGCCCTGCGCGGCGAGGCCGCCAGAATTCGGGGCAACCGCGCGCAGGACCTACAGTGACCTCTTCAGGTTCCTGAAGGGGACGACTCGGGATGGACACGTCGTTCCGGCCCGACGTTCCGGCATCGCTCGCTGACGAAGCTCGCACCCGGTCGAGCAGCGGACCGGCGCGGCGGCGGGCCGGGCGGCCTCTCGGACCCGTGTGTGGTATGTCCATCGCAGAGATCGCACCTCTCGAACACGACCCGGGCTCACCGACTCCATGCCGACCGGCTCCCGCGCCCTCGACAGCCTGCGCTTTGCGGCCCGCACCGCCGTTCTCGCGCACTACCTGGGCCTGTTGCTGGGCCCACTGGGGGTCCTGACCTGCGTGCCCGCGGCGGTCGCCTGGGGAAGCGGTCGACCGGACGTGGCGCTCTACAGCCTGGCCGTGGCCGGGGGGCTTGCCGGGCTCGGGGCGCTCGGCTGGAAGGCGGGCAGCCGCGCGGATCTCCAGCGCAACGAGGCCCTCGTCCTTAGCGCGCTCGTGTTCGGGATCGCCTCGCTCGCCGGGGCGATCCCTCTCACCGCCTACGGAATGACCCCGCTGGACGCTTGGTTCGAGGCCGTGTCCGGAGCGACCACGACCGGTCTGAGCGTGCTGGCCTCCGTCGAGGATGCGCCGGCGGGCCTGCTCTTCGCCCGCGCCTGGCTCCAGTGGCTCGGCGGGCTCGGCGTCCTGGTGCTGGCCCTCGCACTCGATCGTGACGCCCGGCGTCTCGGCGCAGCGCATGGGCTTCGACTCGCGGGAAGTCGACGACGTGGTGGGGGGAACGCGCGCCCACGCCCGCCGGGTGCTGGTGACCTATCTGGCGCTCACGCTGCTCGGGGTCGGCGCCCTGGTCGCGCTCGGCGTGGGCGCCTTCGATGCCACGCTCCACGCGTTCGCCTCGGTCTCGACCGGTGGCTTCGCGAGCCATGACGGCAGCCTGGCCGTCTTTCCGGGCCGCGTCCGCGTGACCATCCTGGCGCTCTGCTTCGCGGGGGCCGTGCCGCTCTCGCTCTACTACCGCACGCTCTACCGGCACCCTCGGCAGATCCTGTCGGATCCCCAGCTGCGAAGCCTGGCGCTTCTGTGCGCGCTCGCCGTCGCCGCCCTCGCCGGGTTTCAATGGCTCTCCACCGACGCTGCCGTCCCGCTCGCGGATCTCGCGGTCACCGCGGTCTCGGCCCAGACGACGGCGGGCTTCTCCAGCATTGCGATGTCGGAGCTCGCGCCTGGGCCGAAGCTCATCGTGATCGCCTCGATGTTCGTGGGAGGCGGGCTCGGCTCGACGGCCGGCGGCATCAAGATCTTCCGCTTGCTGGTCTGCCTGCGAATCCTGGGGCTGCTGCTCGACCGGATCTCCATCCTCCGCTCCGGACGTGCAAGCCTCCGGCTGGGCGGCGACCCCGTCTCGCCCGACGAGGTCGAGTGGGTGGTGGGCGTGGTCTCCGCGTTCGGCATCCTCGTCGCGCTCTCGTGGCTCGCCTTTCTCACCTACGGCTATGCTCCGCTCGACAGCCTCTTCGAGGTGGTGTCGGCGGTGGGAACCGTGGGGCTCTCGGCGGGGATCACCAGCGCGGAGCTTCCGGCCTTCCTGAAGGGTGTGCTGTCGCTCGACATGCTCATGGGGCGCGTGGAGGTGGTGGCGTTCATCGTCCTCTTGCGTCCCTCCACCTGGCTCGGGCGCAGGAGGAGCTTCGTGATGCGCATCGTCTTCATCGGGGCGACCGGCCAGGTGGTCGAGTCGGCGCGTTCCCTGCTCGCGAACGGACACGAAGTGGTGATCGTCGACGCGGGGGAGGAGCGGCTGAAAGCGCTCGAGGAGATGGGCCTCGACTGCGGCCTCGTCCATGGGGACGGCAGCCGGCCGGCCGTGTTGTCCGAGCTCGGCCCCGGCAACACGGACTTCCTGTTCTGCATGACCGGGAGTGACCAGGACAACATCCTGGCCGCCCTGGCGGGCAAACGCCTCGGGTTCGACACGGGTGGTGGCCATGATCGAGGATTCCGACTTCGGTGGACTCTGCGCCGAGCTGGGCCTGGAGGACGTCCTCATCCCCAGCCAGGAGACGGCCAACGCGGTGGCCGATCGCGTCGCGGGCATCGAGAGCGTGGATCTGGCGCCGCTCATGAAGACGGGCATCCGCTTCTTCTCCTTCGCCGCCCGGAAGAGCGAGGAGGGCACGGTTGCCGACCTCCGGCTGCCCGACGGCGCGAGGGCCTCTGGCCGTCACGCGCGAGGGCGAGGCGGAGCTGGCCGGGGACGACGACCCGGATCCGCGAGCAGCGACACGGTGTACGTGGTGTGCTCTCAGGGCCAGGTCAAGAAGCTGCGAGAGCGTTTCATCGACGACTGAGCTTGCTGCGTCGGCCTTGCTCCACAGGCGAATTCGGCTAGTCGCTCATGTCGTCGACCTTCTCTCCGGCCTTGCGCGTGGCCTCCTCGACCGGTCCTTCGCCCGGGTGCGTGATGTCGTCCACGGTCTCATCGACCTTCTCTCCGGCCTTCTCGAGCGGACCCTTGTCGTGACAAGCCAGCGCCGCCCCGGACGCTACGCTGAGCGCCAGGGCGATCGCAACGAACCCATTCCTCGGCTTCATGACTCTCTCCTTCGCGGTGAGGTGCGAGCGAATCTCTCGCGATGAGAAGACCATAGCACCGCGGGGGTCGGGATGTCGGGCAACCGTCGCCGTTGGCAGCGAGCCAGATCCACTCGGTCGTGTTACGAGTCGCCGCCTCCTCGCCCGAGGAGGGCCCGGACATGACCGGCTTACATCCCCATGTCGCCCATGTCGGGCATGCCCCCCATGGAGCCTCCACCGCCCTTCTTCTCCGGCTTCTCCGCGATGAGCGCCTCGGTCGTGAGGAGCAGGGACGCCACGCTGGCGGCATTCTGGAGCGCCGCGCGTACGACCTTGGTGGGGTCGATGACCCCGCTCTCGACGAGATCTTCGTACACTTCGGTCGCCGCGTTGAAGCCGAACGCCCCACGACCGTGCTTCACCTTCTCCACGACGATCGATCCCTCGATGCCGGCGTTCCCAGCAATCCAGCGCAGCGGCTCCTCGATCGCACGGCGCACGATCCTCACGCCGGCCCGCTGATCCTCGGGGAGGCTCTCCTCGAGCCCGTCCAGGGCGCTCTGTGCGCGGAGCAGCGCCACGCCGCCGCCGGGCACGACGCCCTCCTCGACCGCCGCCCGCGTCGCATGCAGGGCGTCCTCCACGCGGGCCTTCTTCTCCTTCATCTCGGTCTCGGTGGCCGCGCCCACCTTGAGCACCGCCACGCCGCCGGCGAGCTTCGCGAGCCGCTCCTGGAGCTTCTCCCGATCGTAGTCGGAGGTGGTCGCCTCGATCTGCTTGCGGATCTCGTCGCAGCGGCTCTGGATGTCCTTCTTCGAACCCGCGCCCTCGATGAGCGTCGTGTCGTCCTTGCTGATCACGACCTTCTTGACCCGACCCAGGTCCTTGAGCGTCACGTTCTCGAGCTTGAGTCCGAGCTCCTCGGCGATGAGGTGGCCGCCCGTCACGATCGCCATGTCCTGGAGCATCGCCTTGCGGCGATCGCCGAAGCCGGGCGCCTTCACGGCGGCGCAGTGCAGCGTGCCCCGGATCTTGTTCACGACCAGGGTCGCCAGCGCCTCTCCCTCGAGATCCTCGGCCACGATCAGGATGGGCTTGTCCTGCTGGGAGACCTGCTCGAGGAGTGGCAGGAGGTCCTTCATGTTGCTGATCTTCTTCTCGTGCAGGAGTACCAGCGCATCCTCGAGGACCACCTCCATGCTCTCGGCGTCGGTCACGAAGTAGGGCGAGAGATAGCCGCGGTCGAACTGCATGCCCTCGACGACGTCGAGGGTGGTCTCCATGACCTTGGCCTCCTCGACGGTGACGACGCCCTCCTTGCCGACCTTCTCCATCGCCTCGGCGAGGATCTTCCCGATCGTCTCGTCCCCGTTGGCGGAGATCGTCCCCACCTGGGCGATCTCCTCGCCCGTGCGGGTCTTTCTCGACTGCTTGCCGAGATCCTCGACGAGCACCGCCACCGCCTTGTCGATCCCGCGCTTCAGGTCCATGGGGTTCATCCCGGCGGCGACCATCTTGCGTCCCCTCGCGAAAGATGGCCTGCGCGAGTACGGTGGCGGTGGTGGTACCGTCGCCCGCGACGTCGGAGGTCTTGCTCGCCACCTCGCGCACCATCTTCGCACCGAGATTCTCGAAGGGATCCTCGAGCTCGATCTCCTTCGCCACCGTGACGCCGTCCTTGGTGATCGTGGGCGTTCCCCAGCTCTTCTCGAGCATGACGTTGCGGCCCCTGGGCCCCAGCGTCACGCGCACCGCGTTGGCGAGCTGGTCGACGCCACGCAGGAGACGCTCCCGGGCGTCCTGTCCATAGTGGATCTGCTTTGCTGACATGATGCGTTTCTCCTACTCGAGCACCGCGAGGACGTCGTCCTCGCGAATGATCAGATGTTCGTCACCCTCGAGCTGAATCTCGGTGCCGGAATACTTGCCGAAGAGCACCCGGTCTCCCTCGTGTACGTCGAGTGGGCGGAGCTTGCCGTCTTCGTCGACCTTCCCCTTGCCCGCAGCGATGACCTTGCCCTCGATGGGCTTCTCCTTGGCGGTATCGGGGATGATGAGCCCCCCCTTGGTCTTCTCTTCTCCCTCGATGCGCTTTACGAGGAGTCGGTCGTGCAACGGTCTCACCTTCATGGCTTGATTCTCCCGCAGTGGTCTCCGCTTGACGCGCCGGGTCCACTTGATCCATTGGCTTCAGCGCATGCTGTTTCTCGTCCGCCGAGCTGGGGACCGCCGTGCGAGCATCCGCCAGAACTGCTAAGAATAGCACGCAAATCAAAGAGGGCAAGCAATCCGTGAAGCGCGCCTGATGAGCTACGCAGATCCGCGCCACCGGGGCTCATGGCCGGACGCAAAAGCCGACCCCGGAGCAACCGGAGGCATTCCCGGGTCGAGCTTGGCTGGTCACGTCTCGGATTCGCCGTCTTCTTGCGCTTCGAGGGCGATCTTGAAGAGGTCGGCCACCGCCGCGCCGAACCCGAGTGCGATGTCTGCCACGTGGGGGACCGATCGCTCGCACGCGATGATTCCGAAGTCGACCGAGTCCATGTAGCTCACGACCGTGATGTTCATGCCCGCTCCTTCCATCAGCGGGCCCAGCGGATAGGCAGCGGTCACCCTCGCGCCGGCGGCGTAGAGGGGAGTTCCAGGCCCTCGGACGTTCGAGATCACCAGGTTGTGGAGGGGGCGATGTCGGGCTGCGAGCTTCCGGTCCGAGTAGAAACGAGCGGCGCTCGTGAGGAGCGCCGCGGAAGTGAACTCGGCCCACTCTCCCAGCGCGGCAACACCGAGATCAGCGTGGATCTGCTTCGACGACTGCGCGTCGTGACGCACGGCGAGTAGCTGTTCCACGGGATCGGCCAGGTGGACCGGAAGGTGCACGAGGAGGGCCGAGATGCGGTTGCCGTACGTCTCCAGCTCCTCCGGGGTTCTCAGGGAGACCGGGACCGCCGCCACCAGGGGAGCATCCGGTGTCCCGCCATGGGCCTCCAGGTAGTTCCGGAGGGTCTGGGTGCACGCAGCGAGAACGACGTGATTGACGGTCGTGCCGTAGACCGAATTGATCGTCTTCACGTCGGCGAGCCGGGCCCTTCCATACGCCACCGTCCGCTGCGGCGAAGTCGCCCCGTTCCAGGGCGTCCGGGGTCCGCTGAAGGGCATCGGCATTCGGCTGCTGCCCGCGTCCCTGCCGACCGTGGAACGGCCCATGCTCACCAGCGATGCCGCCGTGTCGCGCAGGAGTCGCGCGAAGCGCGCGGATCGCTGGGGCAGGCGCGAGAGTGCGTGGGCCAGCAGCGCCTTGCTCGTGGGAGCCGGATCCCTCCGCACGCGTTCGTGGGACCTGCCCGCATCCGCTCCCTCGGGCGAGGAATCGAGTAGCTGCAGCAGGAGCAGGATCGCCGAGACGCCGTCGGCGATGGCGTGGTGCATCTTGAAGACGAGGGCCACCCTGCCTTCGGCCAGGCCTTCGATCACCCTGAGCTCCCACAGCGGCCGGGTCCGGTCGAGCGGCTGCGAGGCGATCTGGGCGACCAGGCTGGCGAGAACCTGGTCCGACCCCGGAGCGGGCGCCCCGACGCGATAGACGTGGCTCCGAATCCGGAGGTCGGGATCGTCGATCCATACCGGATGGTCCAGGCCGAACGGAATCGCGGCCAGCCGGCGACGGAAGGGAGCCAGATCGGGCATTCGATCCTCCAACAGGCGGAGGATTCGTTCGAAGGAGTAGCCGCCGCTGGCGCTCGAAGCATCGAGCACGAACGTCCCGATCATGTGCATGGGGGTGCTCGGCGTCTCCAAGGAGAGGAAGGCGGAGTCCAGTCCGGACAGCGACACATGTGCATTCATCGTGATTCGATCGATCCTCGGGAGCGCCACCTTTGAGCTCCGTTTCATGAAGATGTGGATCCTCGGCAGAGCGCGCGTAGCTGTAGGCGAAGCGCGTATGGCTGTTTTCGGCGTTTCCTACGCGGCCGAGCGCCGGGGCGTCCACGGGAATGACGTCCGCGTCAGCGCCTCGTCGATCGCCTCGCCGCTGAGCGCATAGGCCCCGCTCATGGAGGCGATCCTGCGGGTGCCTTTGCGCCCGAGTGCGTAGTATACAAAGCAATCATACTTTATCAAGCAAATACGCGTAGTGCTTGATATAGCAAGCGGGTGGGTTGCTACCCGGGTACTGGACGTACCGGTGACGGCCAGTGGCCTGGCGTCCCCGGTGACGGCGACCCTGACGACGCAGTCGGACGCGGGCTTCGGCCCCGGCTCTCCTCCCGACGCGCAGGCCCTGATGGGCGACTTCGGGGGCGACTGCGACACGGCCATCTGGAAGCTCGACCTCGACGGCCTCCTCGACGGGCTCTACCGCGTCTGGGTCTACGCGCCCTCCGCGGCCGGCGTCTCCACCGGCGACGTCACGGTGTTTCAGGGGGCGGCGCTCGCGGAGCTTCCCGGGAACACGGGCGCCCAGCTGCAGCCGGCGTATCCGTGGCCCTGGGCGACGCGCTCGTCAGCGACGGCAGCCTCCAGATCGAGGGGCAGGGCACGGGCGCGTTCGCCTGCATGGGAATCGCCGGCGTGCAGCTGGAACGACAGCTCGCGCCGCAGGCGGGAGTCCCGGTGCCCGCGCTCTCCTCCGGCTCCCTGGTTCTGCTCGTGCTCGCCCAGCTGGGGCTGGGCGGCTGCGCCCTCACCCGGCGCGGCCTGCGGGCGACCTGAGGCCCACGGCGGAGACCCGCGTCGGGGGATCCTGCGTTCCGGCCGTCCTCGACTCGGCTACTCGACGACGATGCTGGCCTCCGCCTTCGGGTGCTCCTTGATCCGCACCCGATACACGCCGGGCACGTCGAAGTCGTGGGACCAGTCCTCGCCCTGGTCGAGCGGGGGGCTCGAGAACGAGCCGTCGACGGCCTCGACCGTGTGTCCGCCGGGCATCTTGTCGATGTTGTGGAAGGTCACCGTCTGGCCGGCCGCGATCTGGACGGCCGCCGGGGAGAGCTTGTTGTGGCGGACCTCGACGGTGGCACCGGCCGCGGTCGCGAGCGCCGGGCTCGAGTCCTTGCGTCCACTCGGGTCGTCCGTCACCTCGATGTAGGTGGCGACCCGCTGCTTGCCGCTCGCGTCGGCGTCGACGGCGACCCAGTCGCCCTCGTGCAGGCCCGACAGCGCGATCTTCTCGTCCCCGGACATGATGGTCGTTCGGGCGGCGTCGACGTGGAAGGCGCCCTTCTCCCCGTTCGCGCCCTGGACGCGCAGGGTCCCGGTCGCCGCGTCCACGGATACGACCTTGCCCGTGAACGCCGTGCCGACCTGCTCCTTCTGGACGGACTGCGCCTGCGCGACGAGCGCCAGGGTGAGGCCCATCCACAGGGCGAAGATCGGCGCGGCGATTCCATGGCGATTCATCTTCTTCCTCCTCCTCCCGCCTCCCGGGGCGGTTGCTGGCTCGGCGAGAGAGGGAGGGTACCCGGATCCTCCCCGGTCGGGAATGGAGGTCGCGAATTCCCTCTCGTCGGCCTACCGGGTCCGCTCTCGACAGGGTCCCGCATGCCGGCTGCTATGACTTGGAGCGATGCCCGAGCTTGCGGACGTGGAGCGATTCCGCCGGATCTGGGCGCGCCACGTGACCGGCGCGCGCGTCGCGCACGTGCGCGCACCCGCGCCGGTGTTGATCCGGAACTCCTCGCCCCAGGGTCTGGGGCGCGCGCTGCAGGGCCGGGCCTTCGACACCCCCCGGCGTCACGGCAAGTGGCTGCTCGCCCCGATCGAGAAGCACCTGCTCGCCGTCCACTTCGGGATGACGGGCGACCTCCATTGGACGAGTCGGGACGAAGCGGACGGCGCCTACGACGGCGTGGTCTTCGAGACGGACCGGGGAACCCTGCGATACCGCTCCCAGCGAAGGCTGGGCGGGATCTGGCTCGTCCGGGAGGGCTCCCCCCTCACGCGTGTGACGGGGGAGCTCGGTCCCGATGCCGCAGCGATGCGGTGGGACGAGCTGCGGGCCCGCTTCGCCGATCGCCGCGGTGGCATCAAGGCCGCACTGATGGACCAGTCGCTGCTGGCA
The DNA here is from genome assembly GCA_963822965.1 of uncultured delta proteobacterium. GTDB lineage: Bacteria > Myxococcota_A > UBA9160 > UBA9160 > UBA4427 > JAJDAN01. The sequence continues at coordinate 161,719 of CAWGJT010000006.1, read as the reverse complement.
GGCCTGGGCAACGAGCTCTCCGACGAGATCCTCTGGCGCGCGCGGATCCACCCGGCGACGGCCGTGTGCGGCCTCTCGGAAAGAAGGCTCCGCGCGCTCTACGACGGCATGCGCGAGGTGCTGCGCGCCTCCATGCGACACGGCCGGATCCCGGCGCGGGCGGGCTGGCTCGAGAGCGTCCGTGAGGAGCGCGAGGCGGGCTGTCCCCGTTGCGGTGCTTCGCTCGCGCGAGGCCGGGTCGCGGGGCGGACGGCGCTCTGGTGCCCGCGCTGCCAGCCGGAGCGGGACTGAGCGATGGCCCGGAAGCGGGGCCGCTGCTTCGTCGGCACCTCCGGCTATCAGTACGACCACTGGAAGGGCGTCTTCTACCCGGACGACCTGCCGAAGCAAGAGTGGCTGGGCTTCTATGCGACGCGCTTCGCCACGGTCGAGATCAACAACACCTTCTACCGGCTGCCGAGCGCTTCGAGCTTCGACGGCTGGCGGGACGCCGTCGGCAAGGCGTTTCGCTTTGCACTCAAGTTCAGCCGCTACGGCTCCCATCTGAAGCATCTGAAGGCCCCCGAGGAGACGGTGCAGCATTTCGTCGGGCTCGCTCGCCGTCTCGGCGACCGTCTCGGCCCCATCCTGGTGCAGCTTCCTCCGCGCTGGGCGCCGGACGTGGACCGCCTGGCCCGCTTCCTCGCGGTGGCGCCGCGCGGGCTGCGCTGGGCGTTCGAGTTTCGCGACCCGCGCTGGCTCTGCGAGCCGGTCTACGCCGTCCTGCGCGACCACCAGGCTGGGCTCTGCATCCACGACATGATCGAGAACCACCCTCGGGAGGTGACCGCGGGCTGGAGCTATCTCCGCTTCCACGGCCACGAATACAAGGGAGGCTATGCCCACCAGCGGCTGACTGCCGAGGCGGAACGCATCGAGGCCCACCGTTGCCATGGCCTCGACGTCTACGCCTACTTCAACAACGACGAGGCCGGCCACGCCGTGGAGGATGCGGCCAGGCTGGCCCGCTACGTGGAGAACGCGGCGGGCGCCTAGCCCTGATCCGTCAACCGGATCAGGGCGCAACTCCCAATGCTGTTCGGATTGACGCGGCTGCTCGGTCCGTGCCGCGATCCGAGTCCGGCACCCGGATCTCCCGACGATGAGGTTGTCGCGCTCAGGCTGATTCGAGCGATCTCGCGGGATCCGCAAGGGCTGGTGGGCTCTGCGGCACGCGAGAAGCTCGAGGAACGACGCATCGGGGCTAGGTGGCTCCCGCGCGATCCGGTCCCGCGCGCAGCAGGCGGCGGCCGATCTCCCAGAGCGCTGCGCCCAGCGCCATGAAGACGGTCAGCAGAACGAGCTTCGGGACCCCGTGGATCGACCAGAAGAGGACGTCGATGCTGGTGGGCTCGATGTTCTGCAGCACCACGACGACGAGCGCGAGCACCGCCGCGCCACGCAGAAGCCCGCGCCAGTGTCTTCCCAGGAAGCGCAGGGTACCACCCAGGGTTTCCTGGATGCCCGTGGAGCTCGTTGCCTCGGTCGACCCTGTCTTCTCGGTCATGTACGTGCTGTCTCCTCTCCGTGTGTCCAATCGTGCGGGGATTGCGCAACCGTCCGGGGATTGTGCAACGCCCATGCCAGCCGGGGTCCTCCCCACGCTCGGGTGATTTGCGGTTCCCTCGGCCCGGCCCCACCACCCGCGGGCCGTGCGGTGCTCGGGCAGTCGATCCCCCTTTTGTGCGAACTACACGAGCAGAAGACCGGGCGCCCGGGTGCGCGTTAGACGGCTTTGGCAGCGGGCGTGCAGGACGGCTCCCGGCTCGTGAGCCGAGATTCCCGAATCCGACGGCTGCGCGTCACGTCCGCGGCGCAGTCCCACCGTGCGCGAACGCACGGACCTCCGGATCAGCGCCTGGCCCGAAGCGCGTCGATCAGCTCGGCCTTACGCATGGACGACCGCCCCTCGATCCCGCGCTCCGCCGCGAGGGCATACAGCTCGTCCCGCGTCCGGTCCTCGTAGCTTCGACTGTCGGAGTCCGTGATCGCTTCGTGCGCGCTCCGCGTCGCGAGGCGCGCGGTCCTGCGAGCCTCGCGTCGCCCCTCGCGGAAGGTTTCCTCGGCCCGCTCGACCACCTCGTCGACGGCCTCGATCGCCTTGTCCGCCACCAGCGCGGTTCCCCCGATCGCGATGTCCGCCGCCGTCTTGGCGAGGCGTCGCGCGGTGCTCGGTTGCTTCGCCTTCGATTCGTGTGTCATGGAATGTCTCCTCGTGTGGTTGGATGCGGTGGTTGGGCTCGTTCGCCTCGAGGGATAGACGTGCGAGGACCATGCCGAAGCTGCCCCGCTGCGGACTCCCGTGCGGCTTTCTACAAAGAGGAGCCCGCGCTCGGTCCCGATGTCGCTCAGGTCGCCCAGGTCGCCCAGGTCGACGGTGGTGCGGCCCCGGGTCGATGGCTGTCGGCGTGGGGGTGTCGCCGCCCCCGGGCTACGTGGGCGGCGAGCTGTCGGACGAGTCGCCGGGACGTTCTGCACGGCCCTGGGGCGCCGGCGCTGGCGCCGGTTCCCTCGGGAATGCGAAGGACCGATCTTGCCGCTACACGTTTCCATGTCCGGCCCTGGAGCCGGTCGAGGCATCGACGTGCGGGTGTGTTTCGACGACTGGCGGATCGACGGTCTTCGGAGGGAGCTGTGGATCGGTTCACGCAGCGTCGCCGTCGAGCCTCTGGTCTTCGATCTGATCCTCTTTCTGGCGGTGCATGCCGATCGCGTGGTCTCGAAGGAGGAGCTGCTCGAAGAGGTCTGGGGAGGCACGTCCGTCAGTCACTGGGCGATCGCCCGCGCCGTCAAGGAGGCGCGGCGCGTGTTCCGGGAGAACGGCCTCGACCCCGAGCGTCTGCGAACCGTCCGCGGTCGCGGCTACCTGCTGAACGGCCCCACCCAGGCGCCGCCGGTCGGCGAGGCGCGCGGGGCGTTCCCGGCCCGGGCGTCCCCGGGCGGCGGCCGCGAGCGGCTGCTCGCCGAGCTCGAAGCCGCGGCCTCCGGGCGTCCGGCTCGCGCCGGCCGGTTGGTGATGATTCTGGGAGAGCCCGGAATCGGCAAGAGCTGGCTCGTGTCGCGCCTGCTGGATCGTCTCCCGGCGCACGGAGTCGTGGGTGCACTGGGGCGCGTTCCGGAGCTCGGTCCGCGGAGCCACTTCGCGCCGTGGGTGCAGGTGCTGCGGTGCCTGTTCCGGCAAGGGTGCATCCAGCCCGACACGCTCTCCGAAGTCGCTCGGGGAGTGCTGCTCGAGCACTTCCCGGAGCTGCGCGACTGGATCGGTGTCCGGGCGGCCGCACCGACCCGCGACCCGACCCGCGACGACTCCGTCCAGGCGAGCTTCCGGCTGGCCGGACATCTCCGCGCGTTGCTCGAGGGGGCCACCGGGAGCGGGGGGCTGGTGATCGTCCTCGAGGATCTGCATCGCGCGGATCTCGCCTCTCTGGATCTTCTCGCGGTGCTGGTGGATGAGCTTCGGGAGCTTCCCCTGCTGCTCGTCGCGACGGCCCGCAACAGCGAGTGGCAGGCCCGCATCGACCAGCACGCGCGGCTCCTGCGTCTGGGTGAGCATCCCGAAGCGCGGCTCATCGAGCTGGGCGCTCTCGGCGTCGAGGAGATCCGTCGGCTGGCGCGAGACGTCCTGGGGCGCGAGCTCGGCCATGCGGAGGCGCAGGACTGGCTGGATCGAACCGCCGGCAACCCGTTCCTCCTGCTCGAGCTGGCCCGGGTGTCGGAGCCCTTCGAGCCTGCAGGCGGCTCGAAAGGCTTCGCGGGGTCTCTGCCCTCGCTCTCGCGCGAGGTGATGACGCGACGCTTCCTCACCGTGTCGCCTGCGTGCCGGGCCTTCCTCACGACGGCCGCGGTGGCGGGCCGGGACTTCGACGCCGCGCTGGTGGGTGACGCTCTGGACACGGCGATGGATCGGGTCCACGCCTGGCTCGACGAAGCGCGCGGGGCGCGCCTGCTCGAGGCGACGGACGGGTCCGACGTGCGCTTCCGGTTCGTGCACGCCCTGGTGGCCGAGTGTCTGATTGCAGAGGCGCCGACCGGCGCCATCGGACGGGCGCACGCCGGGCTCGCCGATGCCCTGATCCGCCGCGGGGGCGGAGACGGGGAGCCCGTCGCCGTTGCCCACCATCTGCTGCGATCGCCGTCGGCCAGCCGGGCCACCGAGGCGGTCACCCATCTGCGCCGGGCCGCGCGCCGCCTGCGCGAGCGCCAGAGCTTCGCCGATTCCGCGGCGCTGCTCCGGACGGCGTTGGAGATCATGGCGCCCCGCGAGCCCGTGGCCTTCGCCGCGGCGCAGGCGATCGAGGCGCGCATCGAGCTGGGCGAGACGCTGGTCCAGGCCGGCGAGGTGGCCCAGGGACGTGTCGAGCTGCGCTCTGCGGGAGAGCGGGCGCGATTCGTCGGGCAGGTGGACCTGCTGGTGCGGTCGGCCCTCTCGTTCGCCGGCGTGGAGGAGAGCCCCGGCATCGATCCGGTCCGGGTTCGCTTCCTCGAAGAGGCGGCGGATGCACTGGGCGATCGGCGGGACGCGCTGGCGGTCCGGGTGTGGGGTCGGCTCGCCCAGGCGCTGCAGGGCGACGAGCACCGCGCACGCCGGGAGCGGCTCGCGGCCGCGGCCGTCCGGCGTGCGCGGGAGATCGGTGCGCCGGAGCTGGTCTGCGATTCTCTGCGCGCTGCGCACTTCGCTTGCTGGAGCCCGGACAACCTGCCCTGGCGCGAGGCGTCCGCCCGGGAGCAGCTCGATCTCGCGTACGCGCTCGGGGACTCCCACCGCATCCACGATGCCCAGATGGACCTGGTGGCCGACCTGGTGGAGACGGGCGACCCGGCCGGCGTGGACGGCGTGCTCGCGGATCACGAGAAGCTGCTGGGTGCGGATGCCGAGCTGGTCTACGCCTGGCACCACGCGCACTACCGGGTCATGCGCGCGCTCGCCGACGGCGACCTCGCGCAGGCCGAACGGGAGCTCGACCGGGCCAGCCAGCTGGGCGAACGCACGGGCTACGAGCTGGCGGGGCAGTGGACGGCGATGCAGCTCTTCACCCTCCGCCGCCTCCAGGGGCGGCTGGCGGAGCTCGCCCCGCTCATGGCGGACGTGTCGCAGCAGACGCCCCTGGCGGGCTGGCGCCTGGCCGCCGCGCTGGCCGCCGCGTGTGCCGGTGACCCGGGTCTCGGGAGGGAGGTCATCTCGCAGCTCGTCGTAGGCGGCGAGCTCTGCATTCCGAAGGACTTCACCTGGCTCGTGACGGCCGCCCTGTGCGCCGAGCTGGCCGACCGCGTCGGGAGCCCCCGGGAGCAGCGCACGGTGCGGAGAGCGCTGGCTCCCTATGCGACCCGGCACGTCGCGCTCTACGGCATGATCGACTGGGGTCCCGTGTCCCGGGTGCTCGGCGCCCGCCGCGTAGGGCTGCCGACCGACGTGATCGTCGTCCACGGGCGCTCGTCGGGGCACGCCTTCGAGGGCGATCCCGCCCAGCCGCGAGCGCGGTCGTCGGCAATCCATCTCTTCCCTCGCGGGTCGGGCTGCGGAAGACTATCCGAGCCCTCGGGCACCGGTTCGCGAGAGCGGGAATCGGGCGGGAATCGGGCCGAAGTACTCGCAGCAGCCGCAGCAGCCGCAGCAGGGGAAGAGGGGAGGGCAGCGTGGCCGAGCCGCAAGCGCCGCCGGTCCGGCGTCTCTCCCCCATCTCGCTCTACCTCGTCTCGGTGGCGATCGGCGCGTTCGCCGGTCTCGGCGCGGCGCTGTTTCGCGGCCTGATCGGGCTGTTCCACAACCTGCTCTTCCTGGGCCAGCTCTCCTGGGTGTACGACGCCAACGTCCACACTCCCGCGAGCCCATGGGGCGCGTGGGTGGTCGCTCGTGCCCGTGGTGGGCGCTCTCGGCGTCGCGTTCCTGGTGAAGAACTTCGCCCCGGAGGCCAAGGGCCACGGGGTCCCCGAGGTCGTCGACGCGATCTACTACGACCGCGGGGTGATCCGCCCGGTGGTCGCGCTCGTCAAGTCGCTCGCCTCGGCCCTGTCGATCGGAAGCGGCGGCGCCGTGGGGCGAGAAGGCCCGATCATCCAGATCGGCTCGGCCTTCGGCTCGACGATCGGTCAGCTGCTCGCCGTTCCCGTCTGGCAGCGCATGACCATGATCGCCGCCGGCGCCGCGGGCGGGATCGCGGCCACCTTCAACACGCCCGTCGGGGGCGTGCTCTTCGCGGTCGAGATCATGATGCTCGAGGTGAGCGCCCGCACGCTCGTTCCCGTGGCGATCTCCACCGCGACCGCCACCTACGTCGGGCGCATCTTCTTCGGCGCCCATCCCTCCTTCGTGATCCCGACGCTTCGAGACCTCCGACTTCGAGCTGACGAGTCCGTTCGTCCTGCTCGCCTTCGTCGGTCTCGGCGTGCTGATGGGGCTGCGTCTCCGTCGTCTACATCCGCTCGATCTACTGGTTCGAGGACCTGTTCGAGCGGATGCCCGGCGAGCTACTACGTCCGTCATGCGAGCGGGATGCTGATGGTCGGAATCCTCTTCTACGTGCTCTTCCGCACCACCGGTCACTACTACGTGGAGGGGGTCGGCTACGCCACCGTGAACGACGTGCTCACCGGAACCCTCGACGCCGCGCCGCTGCTCCTGCTGCTGTGCGTGCTGAAGCTCCTCGCCACCTCGCTCACGCTGGGATCCGGTGCCTCGGGCGGGATCTTCTCGCCCGGCGCTGTACATGGGAGCGACGCTTCGGCGCGGGCCTCGGCATCCTCGTCCACGGCTGCGTTTCCGGAGTTCGCGGTGAGCCCACCCGCCTTCGCCGTGGCGGGAATGGCGGGCGTCGTCGGGGGCTCGACCGGTGCGGCGCTGGCGGCGATCGTCATGATCTTCGAGATGACCCTGGACTACAACGTGATCATCCCGATGACGATCACCGTGGCGCTGAGCTACGGCGTCCGGAGCCGGTGGTGCGCCGACAGCATCTACTCGCTCAAGCTCACCCGGCGCGGTCACATCATCCCGGAGTCGCTCCGCACGAGCGTGCACGAGCTGCACCGTGCGGAGGATCTGATGGAGGCCGTGCAGGAGCGCCTGGAGGCGTCCAGCACCCTGGACGAAGCGGCGCACCTGCTGGCGGAGCGCGCCGACGTCTCGTGGTTCCTGGTGGTGAACGGGGGAGAAGTCGTCGGGGTCGTGACACGCTCCGACGCGCTGGGCGCCCTCGATCGAGCCCGGCCGCGAAGCGACCCTGGGCGAGGTCGCTCGCCGCGACTGGATCCGCGTAGGCGCCGCGGACCCGCCTCGCCGACATCGTGAGCGGGATCCGGACCCGCCGGGCGTTCTACGCCCTCGTCGTCGAGTCTGCGGGGCCGATCACGCCCGATGCGGTGCGCGGACTCATCACGAAGGTCGAGATCGCCGACGCCCTCGCGCAGGCGAGCGAGCTCTACGCGGAATGACGCCTCCGGCGGTGTCCGAGACGCCGGTGGTGTTCCTGCTCGACGTGGACAACACGCTGCTGGACAATGACGGGATCACGGCCGACCTCCGGCGCACCCTGGTACGGGAGGTCGGCGCGGACGGCGCGGAGCGGTACTTCGAGATCCTCGAGCAGCTGCGGACGGAGCGGGGCTACGTGGACTACCTGGGTGCGCTCCAGCGGTACCGCGAGACGCACCCCCGGGATCAGCGCCTCCTCGACGTCTCCTCCTTCCTGCTGGACTACCCGTTCGACCGGTCCGTCTTCCCCGGCGTGCGGGACGTGATCGAGCACCTCGCCGCCTTCGGCCCGACCGTCATCCTGTCCGACGGCGATGCGGTGTTCCAGCCGCGGAAGATCGAGCGCTCGGGGCTGCGCGCAGCGGTCGGAGGGCGGGTGCTCGTCTACATCCACAAGGAGCTGGAGCTGCAGGACGTCGAGCGGCGCTTCCCGGCGAGGCACTACGTGCTCGTCGACGACAAGGTCCGGATCCTCACGGCGGTGAAGGAGGTGTGGGGTGAGCGGGTCACGACGGTCTTCCCGCGACAGGGCCACTACGCCCGCGAGGCCCAGGAAATCACCTATCCTCCCCCGGACGTCACGGTCGAGCGAATCGCCGAGCTGCGGGAGATCGACCTGCCCTTGCTGCTTAGCGCCGCGCGGAGGATCGGGGAGGCATGAGGGCAACGAGGCAGGCCGGCGCCCATGGGCTCCGGGGAGCGACCCGATGGATCCGCTGACCGTCGCCGGATCCGCGGTGCTGGTCGTGTTTGCGATCACCACCCACGAGGCGTGTCACGGCTTCGTGGCCGATCGGCTGGGCGACCCCACCGCTCGCGAGCGGGGGCGGCTGACCTTGAACCCGCTGCCCCACATCGACCTCTTCTTCACCATCCTGCTGCCGCTCTTCCTCATCCTGTCCGGCACGGGGATCATCCTCGGTGGGGCGAAGCCGGTGCCGGTGGACCTCTCGCGCCTGCGCAACCCGCGCCGGGACTGGGCCCTGGTGGGTGCCGCCGGTCCGCTCTCCAACCTCGCGATGGCGGTGGGCCTGGCCCTGGTGCTCGCGCTTCTCTCCGCCCTCGGGCTCGCCGCGCCGGGGTTCCGGCTGGCCGCGGTGCTGTCCGTCGGCATCTTCGTGAACGTGCTACTGGCGGTCTTCAACCTGATCCCGATCCCACCGCTCGACGGCTCGCGGGTGCTCCAGTACTTCCTGCCGGCCGGTGCGCTCGACGCGTATCGACGTCTGGAGCGCTTCGGTCTGCTGGTGATCGTCGGGCTCGTGTTCTTCTTCCCGCCCGCGCGGGTCTTCCTCACCGAGGCGATCGTGGCGTGCACGGCGGCCATCACGTGGCCCCTGGGGATCTGGTCCGACATGGAGCCGATCCTCCGCGGTGCGCTCTTTCGGTGAGGCCGCGCTGAGGCCCGCGCGCCGCGCGCCGTGCGCGCGTCAGCGCCGGCCGAGTCGCTTCAGGACCGATCTCGCCGCCCAGTACCCGCACTGTCCGTGGACGCCGCCGCCCGGCGGCGTGGAGGACGAGCACAGGAACAGGCGCGGGTTCGGGGTCGAGTAGGGATCGAGTCGCGCGACCGGGCGGCTCCAGAGCTGGAAGAGATCGGCGACGCCGCCGGTGATGGCGCCGCCCTTGTAGTTCGGGTTGTAGCGCTCGAAGTCGGCGGGGCCCATGGCGTGCCGAGCCAGGATGCGGTCGCGGAAGCCGGGCGCGAAGCGCTCGACCTGGCGCCTCGATGGCCGCGCTCATGTCCCGGGTCGAGGCGTGGGGGACGTGGCAGTACGCGTAGCCCGTGTGCTGGCCGGCCGGTGCCCGCGTCGCGTCGACCTCGCTCTGCTGGCAGAGGATCAGGAAGGGGCGCTCGCTGTGGCGTCCGCGGTACATGTCGCGCTCCGAGGCGCAGATCTCCTCGAGGGTGCCCCCCACGTGCACCGTGGAGGCCTCGCGGCACGCCGGGTCCTGCCAGGGGATCGGCCCGTCGAGGGCCCAGTCGAGCTTGAAGACGCCGGGACCGTAGCGGTAGCGCGCGAGCCGGCGGCGGTAGCCGGCGGGAAGCGCGTCGCCGGCGATGCGGACGAGCTGCTCGGGGGAGGTGTCGAAGAGGACGACCCTGCGCGTCGCGGAGCTCGTCCAGGCGTTCGATGCGGCGGCCCGTCTCGATCTCGCCGCCCAGGCTTCGCAGGTAGGAGGCCAGGGCGCGCGGCGATCGCCTGGGAGCCGCCCGCGGCCACGGGCCAGTCCTCCACGTGGGCGGTGATCGCGAACAGCACGGCCGAGCGCCGCGGTGAGGGGCTGGGTGAGCGGCAGCACCGAGTGCGCCGGCGCAGCCGGCGAGGAGCGCGCGCGCCCGCTCGCCGCGGAAGCACAGGCGCGCGAGCCGGTTGGCCGAGAAGACGGCGCGCAGGCCGAAGCGCAGCATCCGGAGCGGGTGCCCGGGCACGCGCAGCGGCGCCATCACGTCGGCGAGCAGGGCGTGGGGGTCGTCGAGGAAGGGGCCGACCAGCCGCGACCAGGCCGCGCGCGTCGCGCCCCAGCCCCGCCGCGGTGCGCTCGAGCGAGCGGTAGAGCATCACCGCGGGCTCGCCCTCCATCGGGTGCGCGACCGAGGCGCGCGGCCGCAGCCAGACGAGCCCGTGCTCGGCCAGGGGCAGCTGGCGGAAGAAGGGCGAGAGGATGCCCATCGGGTGGACGGCGGAGCAGACGTCGTGGAGGAAGCCGGGCAGGGTGAGCTCGGCGCTGCGCGTACCGCCGCCGATCTCGTCGTCGGCCTCGACGACCCGCACCGAGACGCCCGCCCGCGCCAGGGCCACCGCGGCCGCGAGCCCGTTCGGGCCGGAGCCGATCACGACGGCTTCCGGTTCGCGCTCCGGCATTTCGGCGCCGCCTCAGGCGATCCGGTCGGCGGGGCCGCGCAGGAACGCCCGGGCGTGCTCGCCGGTCGGCCAGGGCTGGAGGCTCCGCATCGGCGCGATCTCGCGTCTCGCCCTCCTCGAGCACGCCGCTCGCGGCGTCGACGATCTTCCACTGCATCGTGCGGCCGAAGAGCGGCTGCGACTCGACCATCACGACGCGCAGCTCGCCCGGCTCGAAGCCGCACTGCGCCTGCACCGCCTCGAGCAGCTGCGTCCCGTTCAGGTGGCCGTCGCCGAAGTTCCAGCCGAGCACCATGCCGCCGACGATCTCGCCGTCCATCCACTCGTAGTCGTCGATGTCGTCGACCGCGCGTGGCAGCGCCTCGAGCAGGGGACGGCCCTCCAGGTGCATGAAGCGGTGGGCGAGCGACAGCGCGAGGGCCGTCTCCACCGCCATCGGATCGGGCAGCAGCTTCTCGAGCTGCTCGCGCATGGTGCCCGCGGCCTTCGTCAGCCGGGAGAGCTTCGGGATGGCGTCCTTGCGGACGAGCCAGATGTTGTAGGCCCAGTTGCCCGCGTAGTAGCGCATGGACAGCAGGAAGGAGACGCGCGGAGGGCACGAAGTTGCCGTAGGCCGGCACGACGAAGAGACAGAAGAACAGGAAGAGCGACCAGCCACGGCGCCTGGCCCAGGGCCAGGAGGCTCGCCTCCGGGTGGAAGCCGAACAGGAAGATGCCGCCGTAGATCATCAGGATGTTCCACTCGATGGGCATGCCGCTCGGGTTGTTCAGCGCGATGAACCCGTGGAAGCCGCACATCACGAAGAGCGCCACGCCGGTGACGAGCGGGCTGTGGCTGGTGAGCAGGACCAGCGGGATCATGTACTCGGTGAACGTGCCCATGCGCGCCATGAAGACGGCCATCGAGCGAGGGGCGCAGGTCGTCGGGGTAGGCGACGAAGAGCCGCTTCTTGAGCCACTTCGGGAAGAACGGCCCGTTGTTCATCATCACCATGATGACCGACGGGAAGTGGTCGTTGACCTTGGACGTCGCCGCCCAGAACCAGATCGCGCCCCAGATCACCTTGCAGGCCGAGATCCACAGCGCGTCGGCGCTGGCCACCGTCAGGCACACGAGCGCCACGTAGTAGTGCTCGGCGCGCGCCGCGAGGAAGAGGGTCTTGTCCGTGACCCCGAGGAGCGGGATCAGCACGAAGCCGGGCGCCAGGAGCGCCGGGGTCACCTCGGGCGCGAGCAGCGCGCGCAGCAGCAGGAGCTGGTTCGCCGCATAGAGCGCGGCGTCGAGCGCCGTGCGCCGGGTCCCGCCGAAGACGGGGACACCGGGAAGGAGCGGCAGCTTCGTGGTGCCCGGACGCAGGAAGTGGAGGAAGCCGCCGATCGGCGGGGAGAAGCGCGCGTTCATGGGCCCCGAGCCGCACCCGAAGCCCGCCAGCTCGTAGAAGATCGCCCACAGGATCGCCTTCTGGAACGCGCCGGTCGTGAACGCCCACCCGCCCGGCGACGTGAAGCCCGGATAGCCGGCGGAGAAGGAGACGAAGAACGCCCAGCCCCCGACGAAGAGCAGCAGGTACTTCGCCCAGTACATCACCAGCACGATGGCGGGATTGGGATTCACCTGGGAGGCCCAGGTACGGCACACGAGCCTCACCCGTTCCGGGAAGGGCGCTTCGAGGATGCGCTGCGGATCGTAGGGCGGGAGATCGAGGTCGGCGCTCGTCGACATGGCCAAGTCACAACCCCTGGAGTGATCGAGGGCGGGGAAGGTAGCGGCCTCGCTCGCACGGCGGGACGACCTGAACGGGGGTCACGAGGCGCCGGGCGATCCCTCTTCGACGAAGCGGGCAGGCGCCCGAGGGCCTCGGTCCGGGTCGGGGAGACCGGTTCCGGCCGCCGCGCGGCCCGGCGTCACCGCGCGATCTGGGCTTCCCGCAGCACGCGCACGAGCGTTTCCTGGAAGCGCAACGGCTCCTCGAACGGCACGTTGTGGGCGGCGTTCTCGAACCACACGCACTCCTTCTCCGGCGCCTCGAGCTGCTCGAGGTACGCGGCGGCCAGGCGCGGGTCCGTCTTCCGGTCCCAGCGGCCGAGGAAGAAGAAGACGGGCACCTCGACCCGCGGAACCCGCCGGCGCAGGTCGAGCTCCTGCAGCTCGTCGTTCATGGCTTCGAGGGAGATCTCGTTCGCGCGGATGAAGCGGGGAATCTCCCAGGGGGTGACGATCCCCCGGCCGACGCCGCGCAGCACCGTCCAGAAGAAGCTCGGGCGCTGGTGGAAGAGGCCGCCGAAGCGGTCGACGAGCCTGCCCACGGCGAGATCCTGCTCGGCGGACCACGGCGGCTCGCCGATCTCCCGGAGCGTCTCGAGCGCCGAGTCGTCGCCGAGACGCTCCGCTTCGCGGCGCACGAACTCGTACTGCGCCCGCCGTTGCGCCCGCACGGAGACCACCTGTCCCACGCCCACGAAGGCCGCCACCTTCTCGGGGTGCTGCTGTGCGTAGAGGAGTCCCAGCGCCGAGCCCCAGGAATGGCCGACCAGGATGACCCGCGCGCGCCCGAAGGTCGCCGTCAGACGATCGACCACCGCGTCGAGGTCGGCGAGGTGTCGGTCGATGGTGAGAAGCGCCGGATCGGCGTCCGGATCGAAGGATCTCCCGGCGCCGCGCTGGTCCCAGTACGCGACGACGAAGTGGTCCTCGAGCGCCCCGTCGAAGAGGCGGAACAGGGGGCTCTCCGCGCCTCCGGGCCCTCCGTGGAGCCACAGCAGGATGGGTGCGGATCGATCGACTCCCCGCGTGACGAGAGAGAGGCTCGCGCCGTCCACGGGCAGGCGTTCTCGGGCGTCGACGGGGGTGGGACCCGCGTCCGCAAGAACGCGAGACCCCGTGCCGAGGCAGCAGGCGAGGCTGACGAGGGACAGCAGCGCGACGCCGGCGGTCCGGAGCGAAGCCCCCACGGCAGACACCTTCCTCCCGGTTTCGCTGGCCATTCGCTGGCCCCGCGTCCCAGTGTCTCGTCTCGGACGTTCCGCGTCGAATTGGCTCCCTCCCGGGTGGGAGAGGGACCCCGGCGGCTTGGGGCCCGGCGCACGGTCTCTGGCCCGATCAGGCCTTCGACCAGACGCGGGTGTCGAGGTTCAGCTCTTCGATGATGCTTGTGGCCAGGACGAGGTCGTCGACCCGGCTCTGCATCACCTCCTCGTTCAGCTCGAGCACGCTGCGGACGTGGAAGAGGTCTCCCGGCAGGGGAACGAGACAGGGCCGGATCGACACGGCAGACGCCGCCCCGCCCGGGAGCCGGTCACGTCGCGCTGCGAGAGGCTCCCCAGAACGCGCGCAGCTCGCGGTTCAGCAGCTCGTGCTCCTCCTCGGGGAAGAAGAGCTTCCCGCCCGCCACGAGGACCACGCGCTCGACGCCGGGAACGTGGGCCTCCAGCCAGCGCGCCGACTCGACGGGCATGTAGCCGTCCGCGTCGCCCCACACGACGAGCACCGGACGCTGGAAGCGTTCCAGGTCGGGGACGATTCCCAGGGTGACCTCCGCCGACAGCTCCGTCAGGTACTCGTTCAGGCGGCGGCGGCGGTCCTCCGAGGCGAGCAGGGGCGCGACGTCGTAGGCGAGACGTTCCGCGGTGATGGCGACCTCGGGTCGGTCGAACGCCGGGGCGAGCGCGCCCCGGGCGGCGTCGACGTCGGCGACGAGGGCATCGAACATCGCCGGCACCTGTCCGGCGCGGGCCATCTCCACGAGTGGCGCGAGGGCCGCGGGCGGGTTGTTCTCGGCCACCTCGCAGTTCGTGAGGGTCAGCGTTCGGATCCGCGAGGGCGCCGACACCGCGAGCAGCTGCGCGATGGATCCGCCGCTGTCGTTGCCCACGAGGTCGATCTCTTCGAGCCCCAGCGCGTCCGTGACGGCCGCCAGCATGCGGGCCTGCTCGGGGTAGCCGACGCCCGTTTCGGGCGTGGGCTCGGAGTGGCCCAGGCCCATCAGGTCGACGGCGATGCAACGGCGGCAGTCGGCGAGGCCCTCCAGCTGGTGGCGCCAGTGGTAGGCGGAGAGGGGGTAGCCGTGAACGAAGAGGGCGGCGGGACCCCGGCCGGTCTCGTAGGTCGCGATGCGACCGAAGGGGGTGTCGATCATCTTGCGCAGCTGCGCGAAGTCGCTCGGGTTCATGGGAGACTCCTGGCGGTTGGGTGTGGCGGGGCGCGCCACGCGGAGCTTGCGCGCGGCCGGGAGCCCGGGCAATTACGCGGGAGGTAGCGGGGCGCGGGAAGGCGTCCTCAGTCCGTGCTCGTGAGCCGGCGGATCGCAGCCTCGCTCTCGGGGTCGGCGGGCATGAAGCTCTCGATGCGCAGTCCGTCGAGGGTCACGTCCTGGGGAGAGGCGATCTGCGTCACCGCGGTGAACAGACGCAGCTCGAGATCGTCGCGCTTCAGGTGCAGGGGCAACACCGGGCTGGGTCGCCGCAGGAGGTCGGGCACCACCCCCGTCTCGGGGATGCCGGGCAGGGCGGTGAGCTCGGCCAGCAGCGTGCTGCAATCCGGGTCGTCGCCATCGCTCGCGGCCTGGCGGTGGAGACCCGTGAGGAGCTCGGTGGCCACCTCGTCGAAGTTCACCACGTAGGGCTGCAGGGCCTCGGGGTGCAGGGTGAGGCGGAGGATGTTGAGGGGCTGCTCCAGCCAGGGGCCGCCACTGCCGGAGAACGCGCCCAGCACGCGCGGAGCGGCGGTGTTCATGCCGATCAGGTTCCAGCGGCGATCGAGGAGCACGGCGGGAAACGGGGCGTGCTGCTCCAGCAGGAAGTCGAGCATTCGGCGCAGCATGGACATCTCGGGGG
Source organism: uncultured delta proteobacterium (assembly GCA_963822965.1). Lineage (GTDB taxonomy): Bacteria > Myxococcota_A > UBA9160 > UBA9160 > UBA4427 > JAJDAN01. Next base: position 146,512 of record CAWGJT010000006.1, on the reverse strand, counting down.
CGTCGAGGTCCGTCTCCCGGAACACCGAGGCGAAGCCCGCGGCGGCGAGCAGCGCGTTGCGCTCCCGCAAGGGAACGTCCAGCGTCGCCGACAACCGCATCACCATCTCGCGACTCGGGGTGGAGCGCCCGGTCTCCAGGAAGGAGAGGTGACGGGTGGAGACCCCGGCCTCGGTCGCCAGGTCGAGCTGCGAGTGACCGCGAGCACGGCGCCACTGGCGCAGCAGGCGGGCGAACGGCGGTCGGGTCTCGGGCATCGTTGTCAGGGTGCAACGGCCGGGGCGCGGGGTCCATGACCTCGCAGGTCATGCTCCCGCGGCGGTCTCCGACAGGTGTCTCCCCAGGGCGGCGTTGAACAGGTCCGGCCGCTCGAGCTGCGGGGAGTGGCCCGCCTCGGGCACGACCTCGAGCCGGGCCCCGGGGATCGTCCGGGAGAGCCAGGTCGAGCCGGCGAGCAGCGCCGCGTCGAGCTCCCCGTGGATCACCAGGGTGGGGGTGCGAATGGCCTGGGCGCGGTCTCCGGTTCCCGGCCAGCGACACAGCGCCTGCCAGCCCCCGGCGAAGCCGTCCACCGACATGGCCGCGAGGCGCGCCAGCTCCTCCTCGAGCCGCTCGGGGGGGTGGTGGGGAGGGCGGGGCGGCGCCGGTAGGCGGGCGACGGCCTCCATGCCCTGCTCCTCCGCGAGGCGCAGGCGGCTCTCGAAGAGCTGCCGGACGGGCTCGCGTCGGCCGAGGCCGAAGTCGGGTCCCGTGTCCTCGAGGGTGAGCGACAGCAGCCGGCTCGCGCTCCGGAGGGCGATCTCCTGGGCCACCATCCCGCCCAGGGAGTGGCCGACCAGGTGATAGCGGTCGAGGCCCAGGTGCGCGATCAGCGCCTCCACGTCGTCCGCCATGCGCTCCACGGTGTAGGCGTCGCGGTCGGGCGGGGCGCCCGAGCGCCCGTGACCGCGGTGGTCCATGGCCAGCACCCGGTGCGTGGGCGCGAACGCCGCGATCTGGTGGTGCCAGTCGCTGACGTCCCCCGTATAGCCGTGGACCAGCACGAGCGGCTCTCCCGCCGCACCGTGCTGCTCGTAGTACATCTCGAAGCCGTCGATCGTGACGTGGGACACCCGAAGCCTCCCGGTTCGTTCCCGACCTGGGACCGCGAGCATAGAGGCTCGGCGCGCCGCGTGGGGGGGTGCGGCCCGTCAGGACGGGAGGGCGGCGGCCAGGTTGCGGTGGAAGTGGGCGATCGCCGCCTCGAAGCGCCCGAACGTGAAGGCCTCGTTGGCACCGCTCCGCAGCCCGCGCTGGATGGACAGGACCACGGCCTGATCCTCCAGGGCTCCGGTCTGGTTGACGAACGCGACGTCGCGCCGGGCGGACTCTCCGGCGTCGGCTCCATCGCCGCCATGGGCCAGTGTGTAGGTGACGAGTCGGGTGCAGTCGATGGCCAGAGGCTCGAGCACCACCAGGTTGGTGTGGTGCGACAGCACGGTCACGAGGGTGTTCGGGAAGAGGTGGTAGACGTACGTGAGGAGACCGTCGACCCGGCGCTCCGCGGGCGGCACCGACGCCAGCTTCTCGATGCGCCGGAACGGAAAGGTGACCCGGCTGTTGCGACCGCTCCGCTCCACCAGGTTCAGGTTGTCGTAGCCGTAGGGGTAGAAGCTCTCGGGATGGGTCGCCCGGATGTGATAGCCCTCGATGAACCCCTCCAGGTAGATCTTCCAGTTGACGTCGGCGTCGACCTCGCGGTGTTGGAGCAGGGTATGGTCGGCCGCGATGAGCTCGGGCAGGCCTTCCCAGGGCGCAGGCCTCGAAGCGTCCGGCTCCTGGGTGACGAAGACGAGCCCCAGCCGCTCTTCGGCGGCGACGGAGACGAGGCCATGCTCGTCTCGATCGAGACCCGGGAAGCCGTCCGGGTGGGGAACGTGGCGGAGTGCGCCGTCCAGCCCGTAGGCCCAGGCATGGTAGGGGCACACGAAGGCGCGGGTGCAGCCCGTCCCGCTGGCCAGCTGGGTGCCCCGGTGACGGCACGCGTTGCGGAAGGCCCGGACACGGCCGTCTTCGCCGCGCACGACGACCAGCGGGATGCCCGCCGCCTCGCGCGCCACGAAGGATCCCGGCTTCGGCAGGGCCGCCGAGGGACAGAAGGGCGTCGGCGTCCGGCGCAGCACGTGCATCTCGGCCTCGAGTCGCGCCGGGGAGCGATAGCTCGAGACGGGCTCACGCCACACGTCGCTCCCGAGATCGGTGGTTCCCTCGCGGACGTGGGCCAGCACGCGTTCCGCGACGGCCCGATCGTCGAGCAGGGGCGCGACGCCCGGCGACGTGGGATCGGGGGTGGGGTGGGCCGCGCGGGCGGGTTGCGTCGGTTCCATGCGCTTCGACCTCGGTCTGCGGGCTTCGGGGTGCTCGGCTCAGAATTGAATTGACATCAATTCTTAGCTTGGCAAGACTCCACCCCCGATGTCAAGCCCTGCTCCGCCGCCGCTCACCCGAAAGGGCCGCGCCACCCGCGAACGCCTGCTGTCGGCGGCCCGAGACCTGGCCATCGCGTCGGGCGGTCACTTCGAGATCGCCGCCGTCGCCGAGGTGGCCGGGGTGGTGCCGAGCCTCGTGCACCGATACTTCGGCTCCAAGTCGGGGCTCGTGGCGGCGCTCGTCGACGACTTCTTCGACCGCTTCCAGCGGGAGGTCTTCGACCTCGATCTCGAGGACCAGGGCGACTGGGCTCGGCACGAACGCCTGCGGCTCGAAGCCGGGGTGCGCTTCCACTATCGCGAGCCCTTCGCGGTGGTGCTCTACGGGGCCCTCGCGCGTGACCCCGAGGTGGCGCGCCGCGAGTCCGACCGTACCGCCCTCGTCGTGCGACGCGCCGCCCGCAGCATCCGCAAGGCGCAGCGGCGCGGCGAGCTGCCCCTGGGCATCGACGCGGGCCTGGCGGGCGCGGCCATGTTCGGCGCCATGCGCCAGGTCATGGTGGAGGCGCTCACCCGCTCGCGCCGACCGTCCCCGGAGCGGGTGATCGCGTTCCTCTGGCGACAGATCGCGGCGTCCGTACGGCTCGACCCGGAGGCGTGAGCGATGACCCCCGAACGCACGATCATCGTGGGCGGGGGCATCGGCGGGATGGCCCTCGGAGCGGCCCTGCAACGGCTCGGGCTTCCCTTCGTGCTGCTGGAACGCGCCGCCGTGCTCGGCGAGGTGGGCAGTGGTCTCGGTGTGCTGCCCGGTGCCGTGCGCGCCCTCGAGGTGCTGGGCGTCTCGCCGGAGCTCTTCGCGCGGGGCGCACGCTTCCACCGGTTCTTCGTGAGCACCGACGCGGGTGAGGATCTCGTCGCCGTCCGCTTCGACCGCATCTTCGAGCAGGCGGGTCGGGCCGGCTACGTGATGCACCGCGGCGTCCTCCACGGCGCGCTCGCGGCCTGCGTGAAGCCCGAGGCCGTCCAGACGGGAGCCCTCGTGGAGGCGATCGAGCAGCAGGCCGGCCGGGTGCGCGTCTTCGTCCGGGGACGCGCGGAGCCCTTCGACGGAGACCTGCTGGTGGGCGCGGACGGGCTGCACTCGACCGTGCGGCAGCACGTGCTGGCGGACGGGCCGCCCCGCTACGCCGGCGAGACGATCTTCCGCGGCATCGCGCAGGCACGCCTCGACGAGCCCGACGTGAGCCGCGAGTACTTCGGCCGGGGCCGCCGCACCGCGTACTACGCGATGGGAGAGGGGCGCGTCTACTGGTGGGCCACGTCGCCCCTGCCCGAGGGCACCGAGATCGCCATCGGAGAGCGTCGCTCGCACCTGCTCGAGGCCTTCGCCGGCTGGGCGGGGGGCGTTCCCGAGCGCTTCGCGCGCACGCCCGTGGAGTGCATCCTCCAGAACGACATCTACGACCGGAGGCCCGCGCGCCGCTGGCACCGGGACCGCGCCGTGCTGCTGGGGGATGCGGCGCATCCGACGACGCCGAACCTGGGGCAGGGCGCCTGCATGGCCATCGAGGACGCCGTCGTGCTGGCGCGCTGCATCGCCCTGGCCCCGGACCCGGAGCAGGCATTCCGGCGTTTCCACCGGCTGCGGGCACGCCGGACCGCCCGCACGGTGCGCCTCTCTCGCCTGTGGGGACGGGTGGGAATGTGGAAGCACCCCGGGCTGGTGGCCCTGCGCAACACGGCGCTCCGACTCGGGCCCGCAGACTGGATGGAGCGCCGGGGCCGCGAGCAGTACTGCTACGACCCGGGTGGCCTCCCCGGCCAGGCCCGGGCCGTGGGCGGCCGGCTCGGGCCTCCGGGCTGATCCAGCGGGGCCCGAGGGGGTTCAGCTGTGGCGACCGGCGGCCGATTGTTGGGAACGATGCAGCAGTTCGCCGCCGCAGCAACGCTGACGACCCTGGCGCTCTCCGTCTTCGTAGGCGTGCGCCTGCTGCATCGTGGCCGCGAGGACCCGCGGCGCGCCCGAGATCGCCATGGGCACCTACCAGGCGTTCGTCGTGGCGGCCATCGTCCTCTACACGGTGATCCGCACCCGAGCGGCCGAGGGCGACTGGGCGCCGCTCTTCTCGTGGGTGGTGGTGGCGAACGGGCTCATCGCCCTCGGCGTGATCGCGCTGTCGGTCGGGATCTGGCGGATCTACCGGGTGATGGATCTCTGGGCCGGGGTGCTCTGCGCTGCGCTCTCGCTCTGGGTGCTGGCGGGCTGGCTGTGGACCTCGCTGGGGCAGACGCTGCCCACGACGGTGGCCCCGACGATCTCGAACGTGTGCTTCGTGGCGGCGCGTTCTGCGATCTACCTGTGGGGGGCCTACGAGAGCGTGGCATTCCACCGCTTGATGCGGCGCCGAGTGGCGCTGGGGCTGGCCGACCCGGTCGTCGCGCACCAGATCCTGATGTGGGGATTTTTCAGCCTCGCGATGGGAACCCTCGCAATCGTCTCCCTCGCGGCCGGCCTGGTGCTGCGCGAAGCCTACGCACAGTGGACTCCGGCCCTCTTCATCACGCCCGCGACGACCCTGGTTGCCTCGATCTGCCTGTGGCTGGGCTTCTTCCCGCCGGCCTTCTACCGCCGCATGATCGCCGGGCCCGCCGCACCCGCCGGCGCGGCCGCTCCCCGCCCCCAGCCGTAGCCGCCTCCAGCCGCAGCCGTCGCCCCGCCCCTCGGCGGAGCTTTGCACGATCTGCCACGGCGCGGGTGTGGAATCCGCACGGCCCACGGACCGGCCGGACGCGACGGCCTTCCTGCGGACGTCCGCCTCGGGGCGTCTAGGGTCTGCGCGCCTCCGGTGCTGGGGCGTCGCGTCACGCGTCGAGCCCGGGCACCGGGCCAGCCTGCCGTCGCATTCCCATGGATGGGAGCGTGGTGCCTCGGTGGAGGCTCGGACGTGTCTTGGCATGGGAAATGCTTGTCTCGCAGGTGCGATACGAAGAGGAAGGGGTCGTCATGAGCATCGCCTCCTACTGCCGTCGGCCGGCGGTCTGCGTGGGGCCGGACGAGACGCTGCTGGCCGCCGCCCAGCGCATGGAGAAGGAGGGGGTCGGTCTGCTGCTGGTGGTGCGCGGCGAACACCTGGCGGGCGTGCTCAGCGACCGGGACGTGACCCTGGCCGTGGCCGCCCAGGGGCGCGACTCGCGGGAGGTTCGGGTCGGCGAGGCCATGACCCGCTCGCCGGTGTGCGTCGACCGCGGCGCGTCGCTCGAGGACACCCTGGCCCGCATGAGTCGCGCGCGCGTCCGGCGGCTGCCCGTGGTGCACGGCGACCGGGTCCTGGGCGTCGTCTCCGCCGACGACCTCTTCCTGCTGCTGGCGCGGGAGATCGGGGGGCTCGGAGAGGTGCTGGTGTCGCAGCTCCCGGCCGGCTCGTCCCGCACCCTGGCCGGGGAGGGCGAGGAGGAAGGGCCGCCGCCCGCGCTTCGTCGCGCAGAGCACTACCTTCGCGAGGTGGTGACGGCGGGAGTCGAGGCTTCCGTCTCCGCAGTCGCGCGGGACATGGACGAGCGCGCCGTGGGCAGCGTGGCGGTGGTCGGCGACGACCAGCGGGTCGCCGGGATTCTCACCGATCGCGACATCGTGCTGCGGGTGGTCGCCAAGGGGCTCGATCCCGCGCGCACCTCGGTGTCGGCGGTGATGAGCGCACCGGTCATCGCGGCGCATCCCGCGGAGCCCCTGGAAGAGGTCGTGGTACGCATGCGTACGGCGGGTGTCCGCCGCATCCCCGTGCTGGAGGGCGAGCGCGTCGTCGGGATGGTCAGCTTCGACGATCTGCTCGTCGGCCTCGGACGGGAGCTCGCCCGGCTCTCGGACTGCGTGGCCGGCGAGATCCGCGGCGCGCGTCATCGCTCCTATCCCGCGCGCATGCGCCACGAGATCGAGCAGCGGATGGAGGAGGCGGCAGCCCGCCTGCGCGACGTGGGCGACCAGACCCTGCGCGGCCTGGGCCGCGAGGTGGAGCAGGCCCTCGATCGCGTCGCCCACGCGATGGGAATCGGCGCGGGGCGCGGGCGTGGCGCGCCGCAGCCGGTGTACGACCTCATGTCCACGGACGTGCACGTCTGCACGCCGGACGATCCGATGAGCACGGCGGCTCGCATCATGTGGGAGCACGATTGCGGCTGCGTGCCGGTCGTCTCGAGCGACGGCAGCGGGCACGTCGTCGGCATGATCACCGACCGCGACATCTGCATGGCGCTCTTCACCCGCGGCGGACGACTGGCGGAGATGCGGGTGGAGAGCGCGATGGCTCACCGCGTCTTCGGCTGCCGTCCCGCGGACAGCGTGGCGGACGCCGAGGCCATCATGCGCTCCGCCCGGGTCCGTCGGCTCCCGGTCGTGGACGAGCACGACCACCTGCGCGGCCTGCTCTCGCTGGCGGACATCGCCGAAGCCGCGGCCGGCCGGCGGGCGCCGTCCACGGCGATCGGCGCCGAGGAGGTGGGCCTGGTGCTCGAGGCAATCTGCCGCCCGCGCAGCGATTCGACGCGGCGGTGAGGGCCGCCGCGGGGACAGTCGAAGCAACGAGAATGAGGAGGAGGACGGAAGATGGGTGACAAGGCGGAAAAGGCGAAGCGAGAGGGGCGAGAGGGCGGCGAGGCCCGGGCGCTGGCACCCTGGCGACCCTTCGCCGAGCTGGGGTCGTGGCCGAGCCTGCTGGACGAGGGGCTCTTCTCCGGCCGCTTCCCGCGGCTGATGGACGAGCTCGTTCGCGAGTGGCCCCAGTCGATCCAGACCCGAGCGTGGCTGCCCGCCATGGACGTCGCCGACGGCGAGAACGAGTACACGATCACCGTCGAGCTGCCGGGGAGCAAGAAGGACGACGTGCACGTCGAGCTCCATGAGGGTCTGCTGACGATCCGCGGAGAGAAGAAGAGCGAACGCGAGGAGAAGAAGGAGCAGCGCCGCTACACCGAGCGCAGCTACGGGTCCTTCACGCGCTCGTTCCAGCTGCCGGCGGACGCCGACCAGGAGCACCTCGACGCGTCGTTCAGCAGCGGCGTTCTCACGATTCGGGTCCCGAAGTCCGAGGCCGCGAAGCCCCGGACGATCGCGATCAAGTCGTGAGACACGGCTGGCCCGGGCCGCGCCCGCAAGCGGCCCGGGACCGTCCAGTGCAGCCCCGAGCCGGATCCGGCGGGGGCGGACCGGGAAGGACGCGAAAGACGGGGAAAGACGGGGAGAGACGGGGAAGGGCGGGGAAGGGCGGAAGCGGGCGGGCCCGGCCCGGATGACGGTCCGGGCAGGTTCCCGGCTGCCGGTGGGCTGCGGGTGGCGCGGTCACGATCCGGCCCGATCGAGCGCCCGGCCCCCGCGACTGCGTCTCCGGGTGCAAGCTCCGGGCGCGTTCGGCCGATACCCCTCGGGACGAATCCCTGCAGGAGGGGGCGGTGCCGACGCTCCTCATCATCGATGACTCGGCAGTGCACCGAGCGCAGATCATCCGCGCGGTGGAGCCGATTCGCGTCTTCGACCAGGTGCTCGAGGCGGCAGACGGTCTGAAGGGGCTGAAGCTGCTGCTCAACCACCCGGTGGACGTCGTGTTGTGCGACCTCGAGATGCCCGAGATCGACGGCGAGAAGCTGCTGCTCGTGAAGGAGGCGACGCCCGCCTGCCGGAACGTGCCCTTCGTCTTCCTGACGGCCTCCCAGGACCTCGATCGCCGGGTCCGGCTGTTGGAAGGCGGCGCCGCCGACCTGGTGGTGAAGCCCTTCCATCCGGGCGAGCTCGCCGCGCGTCTACGGCTGCACCTGAAGGTGAAACGGCTGCAGGACGAGCTGCGCGTCAAGAACGAGACCCTGGCCCGCCTCTCGACCACCGACGGCCTGACGGGCCTGCGCACCCGACGGTACGCCCAGGAGGTGCTCTCCATCGAGTTCCTGCGCGCACGGCGATACCACTCGCCCCTGTCCGTGATGATGGCGGACCTCGATCACTTCAAGCAGGTCAACGACACCTTCGGCCACCCGGCCGGCGACACGGTTCTGCGCGGCGTCTCGTCGCTGCTGCTCTCGGAGCTCCGCGCGACGGACGTGGCCGGGCGCTACGGGGGCGAGGAGGTGATCGTGATCCTCGCGCAGAGCGAGCTGGAGGGTGCGCGGCTGCTGGCGGAGCGCTGGCGCTCGGTGGTGGAGCAGACCCAGTTCGAGTCGACGGACGGAGCGGCGATCGAGACTCGTATCAGCATCGGGATTGCGGGGTTCGGCCCCGGTATGAAGGCTCCCGACGATCTGGTGGCGGCGGCGGACGTAGCCCTCTACCGCGCGAAGGAGCGCGGCCGCAACTGCGTCGAGGTGGCAGCGCTCGCCGAGGTTCCCCCGGCCTGAGCTTCAGGACGCCTCGCCGTGCCCCCCGCCCGGCGAGCCCTTCGCGACGTCCTGGCGGCGCGCGCGGTTGCGGGCCAGCCGCTCGCCGATCTCCCGCTCCGCGCCCCGCTCGCTGGGCTCGTAGAAGCACCGTCCGGCCAGCGCGTCCGGCAGGTTCTCGGCCGCCACGAAGGCATCGTCCTCGTCGTGCGGATAGCGGTACGCGGCGCCGTAGCCGAGCTCCTTCAAGAGCGGCGTGGGGGCGTTGCGCAGGTGCAGCGGGACGGGGGCCGAGCCCGTCTCGGCCAGGGCCTCCTGGGCCCGCCCCAACGCGGCGTACGAGGCGTTGCTCTTGGGCGCGCAGGCCAGGTAGGTCGTCGCCTGGGCGAGGGGGATTCGTCCCTCGGGCATGCCGATACGCTCGACCGCCAGGTAGGTGGACGTGGCGACCTGGAGCGCCACCGGGTCGGCGTTGCCCACGTCCTCGGATGCGAAGATCACCAGCCGGCGCGCCGGGTAGAGGGGGTCTTCGCCCGCCTCGAGCATGCGCGCCAGATAGTAGAGGGAGGCATCCGGGTCGCTCGCCCGCAGGCTCTTGATGAATGCGGAGACGACGTTGAAGTGCTCTTCGCGATCGCGGTCGTGCAGCAGCAGCCGGCGCCCTGCGGCCAGCCGCACCGTCTCGGGGGACAGGGGCGCGTCCGGTGTGTCGCCCTGACGGTGAACGGCCGCCGCGGCTTCGAGCAGACCCAGGGCCCGCCGGGCGTCTCCCTCCGCGGCCTGCACGATGGCGCCGACCACGCCGGGGCCGAGGACGAGGCCGCCGCGCCCGAGCCCGCGATCCGGGTCGGCCACGGCGCGCTCCAGGGTCCTTGCGATGGCCTCGTCGTCCAGGGGCTCGAGGGTGATCACCCGGCAGCGCGAGAGCAGGGGGGCGTTCACGGTGAACGACGGGTTCTCGGTGGTGGCGCCGATCAGGGTGACGGTGCCGGCCTCCACGTGGGGCAGCAGCACGTCCTGCTGGGCACGGTTCAGCCGGTGGATCTCGTCGATGAAGAGGATCGTCCGCAGCGCCACGCGGCGCGCCCGCTCCACCGCCTCGCGGATCTCCTTGACGCCGGACGTGACGGCCGACAGGGGCTCCATGCGCGAGCCCGGGGCGTCGGCGAGGAGCCAGGCCAGCGTGGTCTTGCCGCTGCCGGGCGGGCCCCACAGGATGAGGGACGGAAGCTCCTCGGAGGCGAGCAGGGAACGCAGGGCGCTCCCCGACCCCGTCAGGTGTGGCTGGCCCAGCAGCTCGTCGAAGCTGCGCGGTCGCATGCGGTCGGCGAGGGGAGCGCGAGGATCGACGCGGCGCTTCGGACGGTCCGGAAAGAGATCCATCGATTCGTCCGCCATGGCACGATGCTAGCAATGGCCGGAGGCGGAACGGCCGGAGACGGAACGGCCGGACACGGAACGGTCGGAGGCGCGACGGCTCGAGGCGAAGCGGCTGGACCACCAAGGGGCCCGACGGGCAGCCGGCGGCCGCGCTTCCGGGCGCTTGCCGGTTGAGGCCGGCGCCCGCAAGTGGGAGACTCCGGTGCCGGAGCCGCGTGCGGAAGATCCGCGCGACGGTGCGAGCGAGCCCGGGCGAGTCCCACCGAGAGAGCCCGAAGAGCGAGGGAACGCGGCCGTGGCCATCCAGACCGTCGGTGTATGCCTCAAGCCAGGATCAGCCCCAGGCGGCCGAGACCGTTCGCGGGCTCGTGAAGTGGCTCGAGGAGCGGGGCATCGCCGCCCGGGTCGACCCGGAATGCGGGCGCCTCATCGGCCAGCCGGGCGAGCCGCCCGTCGTGTTGGCGGCGGCGGCCGATCTGCTGGTGTCCCTGGGCGGTGACGGCACGCTGCTGTCCGTCGCCCGGGCCGCCGGGAGTCGCCGCGTTCCCATCCTGGGCGTGAACCTCGGGACCCTGGGGTTCCTCACCGAGGTGAACGCCGAGGAGATGTTCGAGGTGCTCGAGCTCGTGCTCGACGGGCGGGCGAAGATGGTCTCGCGCATGCGCCTCGAGGTGGAGGCCCGGCGCGACGGCCAGGACGTCCGCCGCTTCCTGGCGCTGAACGACGCCGTCATCACCAAGACGGCGCTCTCGCGCATCATCGACCTGGAGACCTTCGCGGCGGGGCAGCGGGTCACCACGTACCATGCCGACGGGCTCATCGTCTCCACGCCCACCGGCTCCACGGCCTACTCGCTCTCGGCCGGCGGGCCGCTCCTGATGCCCGGCCTCGAGGCCATCGTGCTGACCCCGATCTGTCCGCACTCCCTCACCCAGCGGCCGCTGGTGCTGGCCGCGGATGCGGAGGTCGAGGTGCGGGTCCACACCCTGGGCGGCGACGCCACCATCACCATCGACGGCCAGGAGGGCATGGAGCTCGAGGATGGCGACCGGGTGTCCATGCGGCGCTCGCCGCACCCGGTCGACATCGTCGCATCGCCCCTGCGGAGCCGCTTCGAGATCCTGCAGACGAAGCTTCGCTGGGGCGAGCGGTGATCGAGTCGCTCCGCATCGAGAACTGGGTCATCGTCGAGGAGGCCGAGCTCGAGCTGGGGCCCGGACTCAACGTGCTCACGGGCGAGACCGGCACGGGCAAGTCCATCGTGCTGGGGGCGCTCTCGCTGCTGGCCGGCGGCCGCGGCTCTCCGGACGCAGTGCGGACGGGCGCCGAGCGCGCCGCGGTGGAGTCCGTCATCGACACCCGCCGCTGGCCAGACCTCGAGGCGGAGCTCGCCCGGCGCGAGATCGCGGGGGAAGGCCACGAGCTGATCGTGCAGCGATCCTTCTCGCGCGGCGGTCGCGGGCGAGTGCGCGTCGGCGGCGAGCTGGTGCCCACGGCGACCCTGGCGGAGCTGTTCGCCGACCGGATCGAGATCTCGAGCCAGCACAGCTCCCAGACCCTGCTGCGCCCAGACGTGCAGGGCCGGCTGCTCGACGAGTCCGGCGGGCTGCTCGACCTGCGCGAGCAGGTGGAGACGGGTGTCTCCGCCCTGCGCGCCCTCGATCGCGAGCTCGAGGACCTGCGGGCGCAGGCCGAGGAGCGTGCCCGCCGGCAGGACTTCCTCGCGTTCCAGGTCCGCGAGATCGAAGACGTGGGCCTCGCGCCGGGCGAGATCGAGGAGCTCGACGCCGCCCATGCGCGTCTCGCCCACGCGGACCGGCTGCAGGCCGAGGGCGGCGGCGCCTGTGCGGCGCTGGTCGGGTCCGGAGACGCGGCGGACGAGCTGCCCAACGCCGTCGATCGCGTGGCGGAGGCGGCGCGGCTGCTGGACGGCCTGGCCGCCCTCGACCCGGGGCTCGAAGGGATGGCGGAGCGCGTGCGGGCCCAGGAGGCCGAGCTGTTCGAGATCGGACGGGATCTCGAGCGCTATCTCGGTCGCATCGACGCCGACCCGGAGCGGCTCGCCCAGGTGGAGGACCGCCTGGCGGAGATCGGCCGGCTGCAGCGCAAGTACGGCGCCACGGAGGCTGAGATCGAGGCCTTCCGGGCGCGGGCCGCCGAAGAGCTCGAGGCCGCCCAGGGCGCCGACGCCCGCATCGAGCAGCTGGCGGAGCAGCGGGAGACGCGGGTCGCCGAGCTCGCGCGGGCCGCGGAGCGCCTCGGCGCGGGACGGCGCAAGAGCGCGCGGAAGCTCGCCCGGCTCGTCGAGCAGTCCCTCGACGCCCTGGCCATGCCCGGTGCGCGCTTCGACGTACACCTCGAGGCGTTGCCGGCACCGGCAGGGCTCCCCTGTGGTCCCAGCGGCAGCGAGCGCGTGGAGTTCCGCTTCTCGGCCAATGCGGGCGAGCCCGCCCGGGCGCTGCGCCTCGTCGCCTCGGGCGGCGAGCTCTCCCGTGTCTTCCTGGCGGTGCGTAACGCCCTGCGCCGTTCCGGAGCCGGCATGGTGCTCGTGTTCGACGAGGTGGACGCGGGCATCGGCGGGCGGGTCGCCGAGCGCGTGGGCCGCGCCCTCGCCGAGCTCTCCCGCCATCACCAGGTCCTGTGCATCACGCACCTGCCCCAGATCGCGGCCCTGGGAGATGTACACTTTCGTGTGAGCAAGGCGGAGCACGGGGGGCAGACCCTCGCCCGGGTGGAGCGGGTGGAGGGCGAGGCGCGGGTGGAGGAGATCGCCCGCATGGCCGGCGGCGAATCCGTCACGGACGCAACCCGTCTACATGCACTGGAGCTGCTGGGGGCTCGCGCCCCCGCCGGGACCCCCTGAGACCTCCGGCGGCCGCCCGGCCGCCTCCAGGAGCCCGCTGGCGGCTTCCCATCACTTCCCGTTCAAGCGACGCGCGGGCGGTTCCGATCAGACCGCAGAGGACATGAGCCGGGGGCGCAAAGGTGACGCGCATCGCCGGCGTCCCTCGCCGGGAAGGCGATGGGGGTTGCATGACGGGAGTTTTGCGGTGAGCCCCCGAAAGGCGAAGCGCTCTGCCGGGACGGTGGTTCCGCCGGGCGCGACGGTGCTGGTGAAGAGCGGCTTCTACGAGGGCCTGGAGGTGTGCATCGACCGGGACTGGCTGGTGATCGGACGCGGTCGGGGTGCCGACCTGGTGATCGCCGAGCCCACGATCTCGCGGTCGCACGCGGCGGTCGGCTTCGATGCGGAGGGCTTCTTCGTGCAGGACCTGGGGAGCACGAACGGAACGACGGTGAACGGCGCACGGGCGGAGCGCATGCGCCTCAAGAACGATGACGTCATCCAGATGGGCAAGCTGACGCTGGGTGTGACGGTGCCCGGGTAGGGCCGGGTGGAGCGAGGGGTATAGAGGGGTAAGGGAACGACGGACGGGAGCCGTCGGGAGAGGTGAGATGGAACACTACACGATCATGCTCGTCGTCGATGCTCGATCGCCGGTCAAGCGATTCCAGATCGCGAAGGCGACGGTGCGGAAGGCCTTGATCGGGGTTGGCGTCGCGGTCGCCATCCTCGCAGGAGGCTTGTGGGACTACGTGCGGGTGCGCGCGGACAATTCCGAGCTCGGGTCGCTGCGGGTCGAGGTCGCCGAGCAGCGGGAGCAGATCGACAGCTTCGAGAAGACGCTGCTGGCTGCCGAGAACCAGCTCGACGAGGTGCGCGAGCTCGAGCGCAAGGTGCGCATCATCGCCAACCTGCCCGGCGCGGCCGGCGTCGGCGGCGAGGAGGTCACGGAGCTCGTGCCCGCCTTCGATGCCTCCAAGGAGGAGGAGGGCGACATGGAGGTGATGCCGCCGGCCGGGGTGCCGGTGGATCGCGGTCCCGTCGGCCAGAACTTCCCCGAGACGGGGATGGGCGGCCCCGAGGATCCCCTGGGTCCCGAGGGCCAGGCGCGCGAAGGGCTGACGAGCCTCGGCGCCCGTCACATCAGCAACCTCGCCGATACGGCCGGGCAGGTGGCCGCGCGCGCCGGCGGGCGCACCGAGTCGCTCGGGCTGCTCGTGAAGGCCCTCGAGGACAAGCGCACCCGCCTGGTCTCCATGCCGTCGGTCTGGCCCGCGAAGGGCTGGCTCACCTCGCGCTTCGGCGCGCGCATCTCGCCGTTCACGGGCCGCCGCCAGATGCACGCCGGCATCGACATCGCCGCCCGCGAGGGCACCGCTGATCACGTCGCCGGCGCGCGGTCGCGTCGCCTCGATCGACCACCGGGGCCCGCTCGGCAACAGCCTGACCATCGACCACGGCTTCGGCGTCAAGACCTTCTACGGGCACACGAAGGAGATCTACGTGAAGGTCGGTGACACGGTCGATCGGGGCCAGAAGATCGCCGCCATCGGCAGCACCGGCCGCAGCACGGGCCCGCACCTCCACTACGCGATCCAGGTGAACGGCAAGTCGCGCGACCCCCTCGACTACATCTTCGACTGATCCCGGCCCGAAGGGCGCCGCCGAGGCGCCGCCCGGACGCCCGGCCCGGAGCTCCCGGCGCCCCGGCCGCGTCGCACCGCGCGGGTGCTCGCGCGACGTGATTGCCCCCCTGTCGGGGCCTCTCCTAAACTCGTCGCTCCTCTCCCCCCGGCCCGCGGGATCGTCCCATGCAACGTGCTCTCAGCAAGGTGTTCGGCACCCGCAACGATCGGGTCATCAAGCGCATCCTGCCGCTCGTCGAGCGGATCGCCCCGCTCGAGCCCGGGCTCGCGCGGCTGTCCGACGCCGACGCTGCGCGCGACGACCGCCGCGCTTCCGCGAGCGGCTCGAGCAGGGCGAGCCCCTCGACGACCTGCTGCCCGAGGCCTTCGCGACGGTGCGCGAGGCCGCCAAGCGCACCCTCGGCAGCGCCACTACGACGTCCAGCTGATCGGCGGCGTCGTGCTGCATCGGGGCTGGATCGCCGAGATGAAGACCGGCGAGGGCAAGACCCTGGTGGCGCCGCTCGCCCGCCTATCTCAACGCGCTTCCGGGGCTCGGCGTCCACGTCGTCACGGTCAACGACTACCTGGCCCGGCGCGACGCCGAGTGGATGGGCGCAGGTCCACCGCTTCCTCGGCCTCTCGGTCGGGCACGATCGTCCACGGCCTGACGCGACGCCGAGCGCCAGCGCCGCCTACGGCGCGGACATCACCTACTGCACGAACAACGAGCTCGGCTTCGACTACCTGCGCGACAACATGAAGTTCAGCGTCGACTCGTGCGTCCAGCGCGAGCTCGAACTACGCGATCGTCGACGAGGTCGACTCGATCCTGATCGACGAGGCGCGCACGCCGCTGATCATCTCCGGTCCCTCCGAGGAGAACACCCAGCTCTACGCGATCGCCAACCGCGTGATCCCGAGCCTGCAGGCCGGGCACCAAGGGCGAGCCCGCCAAGGGCATCGAGGAGACCGGCGACTACTGGCTGGACGAGAAGGCCCACAGCGCGACCCTCACCGAGGAGGGCATCCACAAGGTCGAGAAGATGCTCGGCGTCGAGAACCTCTACGACCCGTCGATGCTGCCCGTGCTGCACGCGGTGAGCCAGGCGCTGGTCGCCCACACGCTGAAGCGGCTCGACGTCGACTACGTGGTGCGAGGTGGGCGAGGACCGGCAAGAAGGAGGTGGTGATCGTCGACGAGCACACCGGGCGCATGATGCCCGGGCGCCGCTGGTCCGACGGGCTCCACCAGGCGGTCGAGGCCAAGGAGGGCATCACCGGTCCAGAGCGAGAACCAGACGCTCGCCTCCGATCACCTTCCAGAACTTCTTCCGCATGTACGACAAGATCTCGGGCATGACCGGGCACCGCGGACACCGAGGCCGAGGAGTTCGCGAAGATCTACGACCTCGACGTCATGATCATCCCCACCAACCGGCCGCATGATCCGGCGAGGATCACGCCGGACGTCGTCTTCAAGACGCAAGCGCGAGAAGTTCGACGCCGTCATCGAGGACATCAAGGAGCGCCACGAGCACGGGCAGCCGATCCTCGTGGGCACGATCTCGATCGAGACCTCCGAGATGCTCTCGCGCAAGCTCCAGAAGCACGGCCTCAAGCACAACGTGCTCAACGCCAAGCAGCACGAGCGCGAGGCCGAGATCGTCGCCCAGGCCGGACGCATCGGGCGCGATCACCATCTCGACGAACATGGCCGGCCGCGGCACCGACATCGTGCTCGGCGGCAACGCCGAGGCGCTGGCCCTCGCCAAGTGCCAGGGCGACAAGGACCACCCCGAGTATCCCGCACTGGCTGCGCGACCTTCGAGGACGAGTGCCGCGCCGAGCGCGAGAAGGTGCTCGAGGCGGGCGGCCTCCACATCCTCGGCACCGAGCGCCACGAGAGTCGCCGCATCGACAACCAGCTGCGCGGCCGCGTCGGGCCGCCAGGGCGATCCGGGCTCGAGCCAGTTCTTCCTCTCCCTCGAGGACGATCTGCTGCGCATCTTCGAGGCCGACCGGGTCAAGCCCAGTGGTGGGACCGGGTGGGCGTCGAGGAGGGCGAGGCGATCGAGAACCGCATGCTCAGCCGGGTGATCGAGGACGCCCAGAAGAAGGTCGAGGCGCGCAACTTCGACATCCGCAAGCACCTGCTCGAGTACGACGACGTGATGAACCGGCAGCGCCAGGCCTTCTACGCGCGCCGGCGCCAGGCCCTCGACGCCGAGAACGTGCACGACGAGGTCCTCGACATGAGCGAGGGCGTGCTCGTCGGGATCCTCGACGCGCACTGGCCCGACAAGGGCGACCCGGAGCCCGAGGCGCTCGGCGAGATCATCCGGCGAGCTCGACCAGCACTTCGGCGTCGAGCTTCGCGATCGACCAGCCGCCGTTCGATCGAGATCGATGTCGCCGGCGACCGACGCCTCGGGCGCGCCATCCTCGACCGGCTGATCGCCTTCCTCGACGACAAGGCAGCGAAGTGCAACGCGATGGCCGCGCAGTACGAGGAGATCGGCTACCCGGGCTTCCAGTGGTTCGAGCGCGACATCCTGCTGCGCATCCTCGACACCCAGTGGAAGGACCACCTCCACACGATGGACGGCCTGCGCGAGGGCATCGGCCTGCGCGGCTACGCGCAGCAGGATCCGAAGGTCGAGTTCCAGCGCGAGGGCTTCGAGCTCTTCGAGGAGATCGAGCCGCGGATCGACGAGCAGGCCGTGGAGCTGATCTTCAAGTTCGTGCTGCCCGAGCCGCCGCGCTGCCGGCGCCGCGGCCGCTGCCGCGGCAGCCCCGGCAGCCGCCCGGGCTCGGCGGTGACGGCGAGCGGCGGGGCGCGGCGGGCCGCACCGGGCGCCGCCGTCGACAAGGTCGGGCGCAACGAGCCCGTGTCCGTGCGGCAGCGGCAAGAAGTACAAGAAGTGCCACGGGGCGACCTGAGCGAATGGCCGCGCGCGACGCTCGTGGAGGCGGGCTGCTTCGGGTGACCGGCTTCCGGGCGGCGGGCCTGCATTGCGGCATCAAGACGAGGGCGCGGGACCTGGCGCTGATCGCCAGCGATCGGCCGGCGACGGTGGCCGGCGTCTTCACGCGCTCGACGGTCGCCGAGCGCGCCCGTGGAGTGGTGTCGGGAGCGTCTGCGCGGCGGCTCGGCGCGCGCCGTCGTCGTCAACAGCGGGGTCTCGAACGTCGCCATGGGCGAGCGCGGGCGCCGCGACGCCCGCCGCATGGCCGCGATCACCGCGAAGGCCCTGGACTGTCCCGTCGAGGAGGTCTTCGTCGCGTCCACGGGCGTGATCGGCGAGCCGCTGCCCATGGCGAAGCTGCGTGCCGGAATTCCGCGCGTCGTCGACGCGCTCGGCGACGACGGGCTGGGCGAGGCGGCCGAGGCGATCCGCACCACCGATACCTTCGCCAAGACGGCCGTGACCACCGTGAAGCTCGGGCGCGGCACGGTGCGCGGTGGCGGGCATCGCCAAGGGATCCGGGATGATCGAGCCGAACATGGCCACGATGCTCTCGTTCCTGGTGACCGACGCCGCCGTCGCTCGCGCGGCTTCCTGCAGCGCCTCCTGCGCGAGGCGGCGGACGACACGCTTCAACCGGGTGACCGTCGACGGCGAGACGTCCACCAGCGACACCGTGCTGCTGCTCGCCAACGGCGCGGCGGGCAATCGCCGTCTCACGGGGCCCGCGAGCCCGGGGGCCGCCGCCTTCCGGCGGGCCGTCCACGAGGTGTGCGAGCGACCTGGCCCGGGACCTGGCCCGGGACGGCGAGGGCGCCACGAAGCTCGTCACCGTGCGCGTGGAAGGGGCGCGCAGCGACGCGCAGGCCGAGACGGCGGCCCGCCGCATCGCGAACTCGATGCTGGTCAAGACGGCGATCTTCGGCGGCGACCCGAACTGGGGGCGCATCCTGCAGACGGTCGGCGCGGCCCGACTGGACCTGCGGCTGGATCGCACGACGGTCAGCCTGTGCGGCGTGCCGGTGTTCCGGAAGGGGGCGTCCGCGGGCCCGGCCGCGCGTCGCCGGGCGGCCACCCGGCTCGAGCGGGACGAGATCGAGATCGAGGTCGTCCCTGGGCGCGGGCCGCGGCGCCGCCCGCGTCTGGACCTGCGACCTCAGCTACGACTACGTCCGGATCAACGCCGACTACACGACCTGAGCGACGACGGGGGTCGGGCGGGGGGCTCGCCGCCCGCCCGCGGCGGAATTCCCTCGGGGTCCCCGTTGGTCCCGAGCCCATCGACGTGCTAACCAACGGCCAACTCACACGTTCCGGGCCGCCCCTGCGGTGCCCGGCGTCCATCGGTCGCGTGACCCTCCCGATTGCGGGCCACGCGCGGGCACTGGCCCGCGCGTCCCGGGTGTAATCGGCTGTCGAGTTGAGGTTGAGAGAAACGCGAGCGCGGGAGGTCGGGTCGGGGAATTCACGGTCGGGGCGGACGCACAACCGCGAAGGAGAATGGAATGTCCGAAACGACGGCGACCCCGTCGGGTACGCCCGACGCCGCCGAGGCGGCTGCCACGCGCGCGGCCCAGGAGCCCAGCGCCTCCGCCGAGGCTCCCGAGCTCAACATCCGAACCCTGCTGGAGGCCGGTGTCCACTTCGGACACCAGACGCGTCGCTGGAACCCGAAGATGCGCGAGTACATCTTCGGCGAGCGCAACGGCACGCACATCCTCGATCTCGACCAGACCCTGCCGCTCTTCCGCGAGGCCCTCGAGTTCGTGCGCGACACCACGGCGCACGGCGGCAAGGTGCTCTTCGTCGGCACCAAGCGACAGGCCGCCCCGCTGATCGAGATGCACTCGCAGCGCGCCGGCCAGTTCTACGTCGCGAACCGCTGGCTGGGCGGCATGCTGACCAACTGGAAGACGGTCCGGAAGTCGATCGACCGCTACAAGCAGCTGCGAGAGCTGCGCGACAACGACGAGAAGCGCGAGGCGCTCTCGAAGAAGGAGCTGTCGCGCGTCAACCGGCTGTGTGACAAGTACAGCAAGTCGCTCGAGGGCATCGTCGAGATGACGAAGCTGCCCGACGTGGTCTTCATCATCGACGTCTCCAAGGAGGAGATCGCGGTGAGCGAGGCGCGGCGGCTCGGGATCCCGATCATCGCGGTCGTCGACTCGAACTGCGATCCCGAGGGCATCGACTTCGTGGTGCCGGGCAACGACGACGCGATCCGCTCGCTCGAGCTGTACTGCACGCTCCTCGCGCAGGCCTGTCTCGAGGGCGAGCAGCAGTTCCAGAAGGACCTGCTGACCGAGAAGGCGGCGGCTCCGGCTGCCAAGCCGTCCTCGGCGCAGGCGCCGGCGACCGGGCGGCGCGTGGTGGAGATCAAGCAGCCGCCGCGGCGGGGCCGCGGGCAGGCCGGTGGTCGCACCCACAGCTCCGGGGGCTGGGCCGAGCGTGAAGCCGCAGGGGCCGGCGCCGCGAGCGAGGCCAAGCCGGCTCCCGCGGCCGCGGAGACCGGCGAGAAGGCGCCCGACCTCACCTCGAGCGCCAGGGCCCAGGGGCAGGCGACGGAAGACAGCTGATCCGGGACGGCGTCCGCGGCCGCGCCGCGGATCGCACGGATCGCATGGATCGAGAGCCACGAGGCCGCCGGCGCAGCGCGCCGCGGGCGGGTACGGCAGGAGAAAAGGGAGAGACGAGGAACCATGTCCACCATCTCGGCGGCAGACGTGAAGGCGCTCCGCACCCAGACGGGCGCGGGCATGATGGACTGCAAGCGCGCGCTCAGCGACGCCGCGGGCGACGCCGAGCGCGCCGTCGAGCTGCTGCGCGAGCGCGGCCTCGCCAAGGCCGGCAAGCGCGCCGGTCGCGCCACGAGCGAGGGCGTCGTCGGGCTGTCCCTGGCGGGCCCCGTGGCGTCCATCATCGAGCTCGCCTGCGAGACGGACTTCGTGGCGCGCACCGACGAGTACCAGGCCCTCGCCCAGGCGATCGCGGATCTCGTCGCCGGGGACGCCGGGTTGAGCGACGCGGAGGCGACCCTGGCGGCCCGCCTCGGGGACGAGAGCGTGGACGCGCGGATCCAGGCCGCGGTCGCCAAGCTCGGCGAGAACATCGAGCTCAAGCGCGTCGCAGCGGCTGGCGGTCGATTCGGGGGTCACCGGGGGCTACGTGCACGCCGGCGGCAAGCTCGGCGTGATCGTCTCGATCACGTCGAACAAGTCCGGATGCGAAGCTCGAGGCGCTGGCCAAGGACGTCGCGATGCACGTGGCGGCCGCCGACCCGACGCCCCTGTCCGTCGACCAGACGGGCATGCCGCGCGGACGCCGTCGAGGCGGAGCGCGGGTCCTTCGCGCACAGGCCGAGCAGAGCGGCAAGCCGGAGAACGTGATCGAGAAGATGGTCGAGGGCCGCATGCGGAAGTTCTTCGCGGAGAACTGCCTCGTCGAGCAGGCCTTCGTCAAGGACCCCGACCACAGCGTGGGCGACGTCGTGCGGGCCGTGGGCAAGGACATCGGCGCGGAGGTCGCGGTGACCGGGTTCGTGCGCTTCCAGCTCGGGGAGGAGAGCCGCGGGTTGAAGCCCGTCTATCGCAGGCCGCTCCTGAAGCTCTCCGGCGAGGGCCTCGCCGGGGACGAGGGCAGTGGGCTCCATCCCGCCGTCGTCCAGGCGCACGGCCCGGCAGCTTCGGGACGTCCACGCGCTCGGCGTCGAGCTCGCCATCGTGGTCGGCGGCGGCAACATCATCCGCGGGCATGGCGGCGGCCGTCCCAGGGCATGGACCGGGCGACGCGCCGACTACATGGGCATGCTCGCCAGCGTCATCAACGCGATGGCCCTCCAGGACGCCCTCGAGAAGCTCGGCGTCGAGACCCGCGTGCTCACCGCCCTGCAGATCACCGAGGTCGCCGAGCCCTACATCCGGCGGCGGGCCATCCGCCACCTCGAGAAGGGGCGCGTGGTGATCTTCGCCGGCGGGCACCGGCAACCCCTACTTCACCACCGACACCGCCGCCGCGCTGCGCGCCGCGGAGATCCAGGCCGACGTGATCCTGAAGGCCACCCAGGTGGACGGGGTGTACGACGCCGATCCCGAGCTCGATCCCGACGCGACGCGCTACGACCGGCTGAGCTTCGAGGAAGCCATCCAGAAGAATCTGCGGTTCATGGACCAGACGGCGCATCGCAGCTCTGCCGCGAGAACGAGCTGCCCGATCGTGGTCTTCGACATGAGCGTGCCCGGCAACATCCAGAAGGTGGTGCTGGGAGAGACCGTCGGCACCACGGTGGGTGACGGAGCAGACGGCGTAGACGAGGGAGGTCGGAGCATGGCAGCGGACGAAGACGTTCGAGTGGTGCTGGACGAAGCGCGGGACGCGATGGAGAAGTCGATCCAGAGCTTCCGCAAGGAGCTCCAGCAGGTGCGCACCGGACGCGCCAGCACGAACCTGCTCGACGGGGTCCTGGTCGACTACTTCGGGACGCCGACGCCCGCTGAACCAGCTCGCGAACCTGACGACGCCCGACCCGCGCCTGATCGTCATCTCGCCCTACGACAAGAGCGCGCTCGGCGCCATCGAGAAGGCGATCCTCGCCTCGGACCTCGGCCTCACCCCCAACAACGACGGCAAGGTCGTCCGCATCCCGATTCCGCCCCTGACGGAAGAGCGCCGCAAGGATCTCGTCAAGCAAGTGCGCAAGATGGCCGAGGACCACAAGGTGGGCGTGCGCGAGGGCCGGCGGGACGCCCTCTCCATGCTCAAGGACCTCGAGAGCGAGGGCGGTCTCGGCCAGGACGACCGCCACCGCGCGGAGAAGAGCGTGCAGGACCTCACCGACGACGTTCACCACGCGCGTGGACGAGCTGACGGCCGAGAAGGAGAAGGAGGTCCTCGAGGTCTGAGACCCTGTCGCCGCGGCGGCGTCCGGGGAAGGTGCCCGGAGGAGGCCGGCGGGGCGAGAGCTCGCAAGACCGAGGTTCCAGCATGGCCGAGGACGAAATTCGCAGCGACCGCGTGCCCCGGCACGTCGCCATCATCATGGACGGCAACGGGCGCTGGGCCGAGGCGCAGGGGCTCGAGCGAAACGCCGGACACCGCGCGGGCATCGAGGCCGTCCGCGACCGTGCTGCGCGCCGCCAACGATCTCGGCGTCCGCTACCTCACCCTCTACGCGTTCTCGCAGCGAGAACTGGGGCCGCCCGCAGGACGAGGTGCGCGAGCTGATGCGCCTGCTCGAGCGCTACCTCGAGGAAGAGATCGACGAGGTGATGGAGAACGGCATCCGCGTGCGGGCGATGGGCCGCCTCGAGCGCCTGCCGCCCGAGATCCGACGCGCAGGTCGAGAGCGCCATCGCGCGCAGCGCGCAACAACGAGGCGATGACGCTGGTGTTCGCGCTCTCCTACGGCGGCCGCGACGGAGATCGTCGACGCGGCGCGCAAGATCGCGCGGGACGCCGAGGCGGGCGAGCTCGATCCCCACGGCATCGACGAGAAGATCTTCGCCTCCTACCTCTACGAGCCGGAGCGTGCCCGATCCCGACCTGCTGATCCGGACCGGCGCCGAATCGCGGGTCTCGAACTTCCTGCTCTGGCAGATCGCCTACACCGAGCTCTACACGACCGACGTGATGTGGCCCGACTTCCGCCGGGAGCGACCTCCTGGACGCCGTGCGCGACTACCAGTCGCGCGAGCGGCGCTTCGGCAAGACCAGCGCGCAGATCGAGGCGGCCCGGGACGCACAGGCACCGGCCCGCGAGTCGGGCCCGGAAGGTAGAGGAGGCCGAGGCGCCCTCCCTGGACGATCGCGCGGAGCGTTCGTGAAGCGCGTCTCCATCCTGGGCAGCACCGGCAGCGTCGGCGAGCAGACCCTCGAGGTGATCGCCGGCGCCCCCGACCGCTTCCGCGCCGTGGCGCTCGCGGCGGGCCGCAACGTCGACAAGCTGTGCGGCCAGATCGAGCGCTTCCGGCCGGAGCGCGTGTCGGTGCGGGCGAGGCCGCGGACGCCGAGGCGCTGCGCGCCCGCTTCGGCGAATCGCTCGCCGTCGAGTGCGGCGAGGCGGGCCTGCGGGCGGTCGCGACGCACCCCGCGGATCTGTGCGTCGCCGCGCTGGTGGGCGCCGTCGGGCTTCGGCCGACGCTCGCGGCCATCGAGGCCGGCCGCGACGTCGCCCTCGCCAACAAGGAAGTGATGGTGATGGCCGGCGCGCTGGTGCTGCGCGCCGTCCGCAAGCACGGCGGTGACCCTGCTGCCCGTGGACAGCGAGCACAGCGCCATCTTCCAGGCCCTCTCCGGGCAGCGGGCCGAGGACGTCGCGCGCCTCATCCTCACCGTGCTCGGGCGGACCCTTCCGCACCTGGCCCGCGGAGCGCATCGCGCGTGCCACGCGTCGAGGAGGCCCTCGCGCACCCGAACTGGGACATGGGCGCCAAAGATCACGATCGATTCGGCCACCCTGATGAACAAGGCGCTCGAGATCGTCGAGGCGCGCTGGCTCTTCGACGTGCCCGCCGAACGCGATCGACGTGGTGGTGCATCCGCAATCGGTGGTGCACTCGCTGGTCGAGTTCGTCGATCGCTCGGTGATCGCCCAGCTCGGGCTGCCCGACATGCGCGTGCCGATCGCCGTGGCGCTGGCGCACCCCGAGCGCATCCCCCTCGACACGCCGTCGCTCGACCTGGCGGCGACCGGCCGGCTCGACTTCGAGGAGCCCGACCGCAAGCGCTTCCCGGCCCTCGACCTGGCCGCTCGCGCCCTGGCGGGCAGCGAGGCGGCGCCCGGCGGTGCTGAACGCCGCCAACGAGGTGGCCGTGGCGGCTTCCTGGCGGGAGAGATCCCCCTGCCGCGCATCAGCGAGGTGAACGACCGCGTCCTGGAGGCCCACCTCGGCGATCGCGCCGGCGCCGTCGTCTCCGTCGACCTCGACGACGTGCTCGCCGCGGACCGTCTGGGCGCGCGAGCGGGCGCGCTATGCTTCTCCGCCGGGAGCCCGAATGAGCCTGTTCGACTATCTCTTCGCCGCGATTCCCCTGCTCGGGACCCTGGTCTTCGTCCACGAGCTCGGCCACTTCCTGGCCGCCAAGGCCTGCGGGGTGCGCGTGCTCAAGTTCTCCCTGGGCTTCGGGCCGCCCATCGGCCTGGGCCGCTTCCGCATGCGCTGGGTGCGCCGGGGAACCGAGTACGTGGTCGCCTGGTTCCCGCTCGGCGGCTTCGTCAAGATGCTCGGCGAGCCGATGCCCGGCAGCGAGGCCGAGCCGCAGACGGTGCTCGACGCCGCTCCCGACGAGTACCTCTCCGCCAAGCGCACCTGGCAGAAGCTGCTCATCACGTTCGCCGGACCGGCCATGAACCTGGCCCTGCCCGTGCTGGCCTTCGCGGTGGTGCTGTGGATCGGCGTGCCGCGCCCGACGAGCGTCGTCGGCATGGTCGAGACGGGGTCGCCCGCCGCGGAGGCCGGTCTCGAGCCCGGCGACCGGATCGTCTCCGTCGACGACCGACCGGTGAGCTGGTGGCAGGACGTGAGCGGCGCCATCGCCGAAGCGTCGGGCACGTCGCCTGCAGCTCGAGGTGGACCGTCACGGCGTGTCGCGCCGCTTCGAGGTACCGCTGGAGCGCCGGGGCGTGCTCGATCCCTTCGGCGACGTCACCCAGATCGGCTGGATCGGCCTGGGCAGTCGGCGCCTGCCGACCCTGCTCGGGGTGCCCTCCCACGACGTTCCCGCGGCGCGCGCCGGTCTCCGCTCGGGCGACCGCGTGACGCGCGTGGGGGACGTGCCGGTGGAGGACTGGGAGCAGCTGCGGGCGGCCTACGGGGCGATCCCGGCAGGATCGGGTCCCGTGCGCTTCCGGGTGGAGCGCCGCGAAGACGGATCCGAGACGCCGACGGAGCACACCGTCGAGGTGCCGGCGGAAGGCTCCCTCGCCCGGCTGGGGGTCATCTCGGCGACGATCCTGGTCGATCTCGTCTCGTCCGGGCGCGCCCGCCGAGGAGGCGGGTCTGCAGCGGGGCGATCTGCTGCTGGCCGTGGACGGCCGGCCGGTGGGCAGCTTCCAATCCTTCGCCAACACCGTGCGGACGAGCCACGGGCGCCCGCTCGAGATCACCTACGCGCGCGACGGCGAGACGCGGAACGTCTCCATCCAGCCCCGCCTGCGCCAGGTCGAGGGGCCCCTCGACATCGAGGGCATGTCCGAGGACGTCTACCAGATCGGCATCGGCCACGCGCTGGCGGCGCTGCCCGGCGAGACGGCCCTCGACCGCCAGCGCAATCCGCTGGTGGCGGTTCCGCGCGCCGTCGACATGACCGTCGACATGACCGTGGTATTCCTGCAGGGGCTCGGGAAGCTCGTCTCCGGCGAGGTCGGCACGGACAAGCTCGCCGGGCCCGATCGGCATCGCCGAGATCGCCCGCAAGTCCCTGGACCTGGGCTGGCAGGCGTACCTCAGCACGATGATCCTGATCTCGATCAACCTCGGCATCGTCAACCTGCTGCCGATCCCGATCCTCGACGGGGGGCAGGCGCTGATCTACCTGGTCGAGGGCGTGAAGCGCTCCCCGATCTCCGTGCGCACCCGGGAGATCGTCCAGCAGACGGGCCTCGTGCTGATCGTGCTGCTGATGGCCCTGGCGTTCTGGAACGACCTCTCCCGGCACTGGGCGAACTTCGTCGAGTGGATCAGCACCGCGCTCTGACCTCCTCATGAGCCGAGGGAGATCCGCTCGTCCTGGCCATCGAGTCGGCCACCGCGCAGCTCAGCGTCGCCCTCGTCCAGGGGCGATCGAACGATCGCGCTGCGCCGGCCCGCGCTCGAGGGGCACCACGCCGAGCGCATCCTGCCCCTGCTCGACGCGCTCTTCGCAGACGCCGGCCGTCCGGTCTCGGACGTGGACGCCATCGGCGTCTCCATCGGGCCCGGCTCGTTCACGAGCCTGCGGGTGGGGCTCGCCACGGCCAAGGGCGTGGCCCTGGGCTCCGGGCGGCCGATCGTCGCGGTGCCGACCCTGGAGGCCCTGGCCTTCGGCGCGCTCGCGCCCGGGGATCGCGATCCCGTGGCGGCGTTGCTCGACGCGCGTCGTGGCGAGGTGTACGCGGCGATCTTCGTCCCCGAGGTCTCGGCGCTGCGGGTGGACCTGGCGGAGGGGCTCTTCGCGCCGGCGGAGCTGGCGCCGCATCTGCCCTCGGGCTGCCGGCTGGTGGGCGAGGGAGCGCTGTTGTATGGCGAGGAGCTCCGGCGCCGCGCGGGCGGTCGCGTGGTCCGGCTCGAGGAACGTTCGCCGGAGCAGGCGGCGCCCGACGCCGGCAGCGTCGGGCGGCTGGCGATCGCGCGGCTCCTTCGCAACGAGACCGCACCACCCGACCTCGCGCCCCGCTACGTGCGTCGTGCCGAAGCCGAGGTGACGCGTACGGCCCGGAGCGTCGAAGAGCCGGTGTGACGACCGCGGCCCGCTTTCCGCGGGTCTCTCGACGTGGAATACTGCCCGCCCTCGCTCCCAGGAGCTCGAACCCACGAGGAGAACGCATGGCAGAGCAAGCCAAGACGAAGACGCCGAAGGTGGTCTGGAACGACGCGGACATGCGCAGCACGTATGCGAACGTGTGCAACGTCTCGAGCACCCGGGAAGAGGTGATCGTGCTCTTCGGGACGAACCAGGCCTGGCAGGGAAACGAGGCCGAGGTGACGGTCGATCTCTCGGATCGCATCATCATGAGCCCCTTCGCGGCGAAGCGCCTGTCCATGCTGCTCGCCAACGTGATCGCCCAGTACGAGAGCCGCTTCGGCGCGCTCGACGTGGTGCCTTCGGCGCCGCCCGGGCAGACGAACTGAAGCGTCGTCGTCGGCCGCTGCCGTCACGCGCGTCCGGCCGTGCGAGCTGCGCAGTCCGCAGGCAGGGCGTGCGCAGCTCCCGACATTTCCGTCCCCGCAGCGTCACTATCCGGGAGGGCCACGTGCCCTCGCGCCCGGAGCTCGGTCCGGGCCCGCGGAGAGGACGGGAGAGTCGATCATGGCCGTGAGTCACGAGGTGCCCATCCCGCGTCCGGGCGTGGTCTGGGACGACGCCGCGATGCGGACCACCTACGCGAACGTCTGCAACGTCGCCAGCACGCGCGAAGAGGTGGTGGTCGTCTTCGGAACCAACCAGGGCTGGAAGGGAGCGGGGCAGCCCGTCACGGTCCGCGTCTCGGACCGTCTGATCCTGAGCCCCTATGCGGCCAAGCGCCTGGCGCGCCTGCTGAACGGAGCGATCGCCGACTACGAGCGCCGCTTCGGCGCGCTGGCCATCGAGCGACCCGCGCCCGACGGCCGCTGATGCGCCCCGCGCCGCGCCTCCCCCACAAGCGATAGACTCCGCACCGTGGCCTCCATCGACTCCCTGGACACGACGGGAAACGCCGCGGGAAGCGTGCGTGCCCTGCGGCCCCCGGGAGCGGCCGCCGACCTGCGCGCCTTGTGGGCCGCCTTTCGCGGGGCGGAGACGCCCGAGGCCTTCGCGGAGAGCTGGCTCGCGCTCCAGTGTCTCTGGATCCCCGACGTGACCCGCGGCGTGGTGCTGGCACGCCGGGAGAGCGACGTCCTCTCGACCTGGGCGACCTGGCCGGCGGGCGAGGTTCCCAGCGGCGCGCTGGCGAAGGCAGCCGAGAAGGCCCTGGTCGAGGGGCGCGCCCTGGCTCTCGAGCTGGAGCCGCTGCCGGGGCGCGATGCGGTCTCGCGCACCTGCCTCGCGCAGCCCGTCGAGGTGGACGGCGAGGCCTGGGGCGCCGTGGTGCTGGAGCTGGCGCCGCGGCCCGCGGTACAGCTCGAGCAGGCGCTGCGGCAGCTCTCCTGGGGCACGGGCTGGCTCGAACTGGCCGCGCTCCGCGCGCGCTCGGGTCCGGCGGCGGCGGCCGAGGCGGCCGAGGTTCTGCAGCTCGTCGCCACGCCCCTCGAGCACGAGCACTTCCGCGCGGCGGCCACGGCGTTCGTCACCGAGCTGGCCGCCCGCTTCCATTGCGACCGCGCCGCCTTCGGCTCCGTGTGGCGCGGGCGCGTGCGCCTCCAGGCCGTCTCGCACAGCGCGCTCTTCAGCGAGCGCGCCAATCTCGTGCGGGCGCTCGAGGCGGCCATGGAGGAGGCCCTCGACCAGGAGAGCACCGTCGTGCACCCGCCGCCGGCCGGCGACGACGCGCGCATCACCCGCTGTCACGCGAAGCTCTGCGAGAGCGGGCGCGAGGACGAGGGAGAGGGCACCGCGTGCTCGATTCCCGTCGCCCACGGCGATCGCTTCTGCGCCGTGGTGACCCTGGAGCGGTCGGGGGACCGTCCCTTCGTCGCGAGCGAGCTCCGTCGCATCGAGACCGCCGTCTCCATCGCCGGTCCGCTGCTCGAGGTGCAACGCCGCGAGGACCGCTGGCTTCCCGCCAAGGTGCTGGATGCGACGCGCGAGCTCGGGACGCGTCTGGTGGGCCCGCGGCACGTGGCGCTGAAGCTCGGCACCGCCGCCGCGGTGCTGCTCGTGCTGGCGCTCTGCGTGCTGCACGCCGACTACCGCGTGACGGCGGACGCCATCCTCGAGGCGCGCCTGCTGCGGGCGGCGGTAGCGCCCTTCGACGGATTCGTCGCCGAGGCCCCGGCGCGCGCCGGCGACCGGGTGGCGCAGGGCGATCTGCTCGCGACCCTCGACGACCGGGAGATCCGCCTCGAGCGCAGCCGCTGGGCGAGCCAGCTCGAGCAGGTCACCAAGCAGTACCGCCAGGCCATGGCCGAGCGAAACGCCGCCGAGGTCCGCATCTACAGCGCCCAGATGGAGCAGGCGAGGGCGCAGCTGTCCCTGGTCGAGGACCAGCTCGACAAGATGGTCCTGCGCGCGCCGTTCGCGGGCATCGTGGTGACGGGCGACCTCAGCCAGCAGCTCGGCGCACCCGTGCAGCGCGGGCAGCTCCTCTACGAGGTGGCGCCGCTCGAGGAGTACCGGGTGGCCCTCCAGGTGGACGAGCGCGACGTCGACGAGATCGCCGTGGGACAACGGGGGAGCCTGATCTTCTCGGCGTTTCCCGCCGAGCCCCTGGCGTTCACCGTCCTGCAGATCACGCCCGTCTCCACGGCCGGGGAGGGACGAAACACGTTCCGGGTCGAGGCGAGCCTCGACGAGACACCCGCCGACCTGCAGCCCGGCATGGAGGGCGTGGGCAAGATCGAGATCGATCGCCGGCGCCTGATCTGGATCTGGACCCACGACGTGGTCGACTGGCTGCGGCTGACGCTGTGGAGCTGGCTGCCCTGATGTCCGAGAGTCTCTTCAGCGGTTCCTGGTACCGGGTGAAGAACCTGGTGCCGCGGCTCCGCGCCCACGCCCGCGTCCACCGGCAGCAGTACCGCGGCGAGGTGTGGTACGTGCTGCAGGACGCCGCCAACGAGCGCTTTCATCGCTTCCCCCCGAGCGCCCACCACGTGATCGGGGGGATGGACGGGCGCCGCACGGTGGACGAGCTCTGGCGGGCCGCCGCCGACGCCCTGGGCGACGAAGCGCCCACCCAGGACGAGCTGATCCACCTGCTGGGCGAGCTGCACGCCGCGGACATGCTGCAGGCGAACGTGCCGCCGGACGCCCTCGAGCTCTTCGAGCGGAACCGGCGACACGAGACCCAGCAGCTGCGCGGGCAGCTGGCGAGCCCCTTCGCGGTGCGGGTGCACCTGGCCGACCCCGAGCGCTTCCTCACGGCGGCGGAGCCCTTCGTACGGCCGTTCTTCGGCTGGCTGGGGGCGCTCCTCTGGCTGGCGGTCGTGGTGCCCGCCGCCGTGCTCGTCGGCGTGCACTGGAGCGAGCTCAGCCAGGACGTGCTCGACCGGCTCTTCACCCCGGGAAACCTGCTCGCCATCTGGCTGGTCTTCCCCGCGCTCAAGCTGCTGCACGAGCTCGGTCACGGCATCGCCGTGAAGCACTTCGGCGGACAGGTCCACGACATGGGCGTGATGTTCCTGGTGTTCACGCCGGTGCCCTACGTGGACGCCTCGGCGTCGTGGGCCTTCGCGAACAAGATGCAGCGCGCCCTGGTGGGCGCCGGCGGCATGCTCGTGGAGGTCTTCCTGGCCTCGCTCGCCTTCTACGTATGGCTCGGCGCCGAGCCCGGCGCCGTCCGGGCGGTGGCCTACAACGTCCTGCTGATCGGCGGGGCGACCACGCTGCTCTTCAACGCCAACCCGCTCCTGCGCTTCGACGGCTACTACATCCTTTCGGACCTCACGGAGATCCCGAACCTGCGGACCCGCGGCAGCCGCTTCGTGGCCTGGCTCGCCGAGCGCTACCTGTTCGGCAATCGAGAGGCCGAGGCCCCCCACACCGCACCGGGCGAGCGCCCCTGGCTCGTGGGCTTCACGGTGGCGGCCTTCGTGTACCGGACGCTGATCGTCGTGGCGATCCTGACGTGGATCCTCGACCAGTTCTTCTTCGTCGGGCTGCTGCTGGGGCTCGCGGCGGGCGTGGGCTGGATCGGGGTTCCGCTCTACCGGGGGCTGCGCTTCCTGTTCACGTCGCCCTCGCTGCGCCCGGTGCGCACCCGGGCGGTGGCGGTCTGCGCCGGCGCCGCGATCGCCGTCGTCGGCGGCCTGGCGTTCGTTCCGGCTCCCTTGCGCGCCCGCGCCGAGGGCGTCGTGTGGATTCCCGAGGAGGCCTTCGTCCGTGCGGGGAGCGAGGGCTTCGTGTCGGCGGTCGTGGCGCCTCCCGGCGCCCGGGTCGAGCCCGGGGATCTGCTCATCCAGCTCGCCGACCCGGAGCTGGAGACCCGCCGGGTCTCGCTGGCGGCCCGGGTGAAGGAGCTGGAGGCGCGCGTCGCGGCCTTGCGCGCCGCGGACATCTTCGAGGCCCAGGTCAGCGAGGACGAGCTCGCCTACGCGCGCCAGAGCCTGGCCCGTGCCGAGGAACGCCACGCGGCGCTCGCCATCCGCGCCCGGGCGAGCGGGCACTTCGTGGTGGAGCGCCCCGACGACCTGCCGGGACGCTTCGTCTCCCAGGGCACGCTGCTGGCCCACGTGGTGGATCTCGACACGGTGAGCGTGCGCGCCGTCGTCGCGCAGGACGACGTCCACCTCGTCGGCCGCCGGCTGCGGCGCGCGGTGGTCCGGATGGCCCAGGATCTGGGCACGATCCACGACGCCGAGGTCGTGCGCGTGGTGCCGGCCGCCAGCGACCGCCTTCCGAGCAGCGTGCTCGGGAGCGGCGGCGGAGGGGCCGTGCCCGTCGATCCCCGCGATCCGCGCGGCGAACGGGCGGTCCAGCGGATGTTCGAGGTGGAGCTCGCGGTGCCGGCCTCCCAGGCGGTCGTCAACGCGGGCGGCCGGGTCTACGTCCGCTTCGATCTGGGCGACGAGCCCCTGGGTGTCCAGTGGAGCCGGCGCCTGCGGCAGCTCTTCCTTTCGCGGTTCCATGTCTAGCGCGCCCCTCGTCTCGACCGGGGCCGCAAGGGCGCAGGACGCGGACCCTCGCTGCCCGCGCGAGGGGCTTTCGCGAGGCGTGGTGCGCGGCGCCTATCCCGAGCGCCAGGAGGAGCGGCTCTCGAAGCTCGACGAGCTCGGGCTGCGGGCGGTCTCGCCGTTCGCTCGGCGCTTCCACGAGCGGTCCTGGGGGGAGGAGGCTTTGCCCGGGTTCCGGCGCGGGTGGACGAGCAGGCCGACGGCCTCGCCTCCCTGTCCTCCGCGGCGCTCGACGATGCGGTTCGGACGCTGCGGCGTGGCCTCGCCCGCTTCGGCTATCGCGACGACGTCGCGGCTCGAAGCTTCGCCATCGTGCGGGAGGTGGCGCGTCGCAGCCTGGGCACCGCCCACTACGACGTCCAGCTGATGGGTGGCTGGGTGCTGCTGCGGGGCCAGGTCGCGGAGATGCAGACCGGCGAGGGCAAGACGCTCACGGCCACCCTGCCGGCTTGCACGGCGGCGCTGGCGGGCGTCCCCGTGCACGTGATCACGGTGAACGACTACCTGGCGCAGCGGGACGCCGAGCATCTCGGGCCCGTCTACGCGGCGCTCGGCCTGTCGGTGGGGGTCGTCGTCTCCGGCATGGAGCCGGCCGCCCGCCGCGAGGCGTATGCGTGCGACGTCACCTACTGCACCAACAAGGAGGTGGCGTTCGACTACCTGAAGGACCGCATCGTGCTCGGGGGGCATCCGAGCCGGCGCAGCCTGCAGCTCGAGGAGCTGTCCGGCGCGCCGGGGCGGGCCGCCCGGCTCATCCACCGCGGGCTCCACTTCGCGATCGTCGACGAGGCCGACAGCGTCCTCATCGACGAGGCGCGCACGCCGCTCATCATCTCGGAGCAGAACCAGGACGCAGGCGAGGAAGAGGTCTACGGGCACGCGGTGGCGGCGGCCCGGTCGCTGGCGCAGGGGCTCCACTTCCGGATCGACGAGTCCGAGCGGCAGGTCCGCATCACCGAAGCCGGCTCGCAGGTGCTGCAGGAGACGCTCGAGCCCCTGGGTGGGCTCTTCCGGGGGCCGCGCAGGCGCGAGCAGCTGGTGCGGCAGGCGCTCTCGGCCCTGCACCTCTTCCAGCGCGATCAACACTATCTGGTGGTGGACGACGCGGTGCAGATCGTCGACGAGTACACGGGACGGCTGATGCCGGACCGCTCCTGGGAGCACGGCCTGCACCAGATGATCGAGCGCAAGGAGGGCGTCTCGCTGACCGGGCGTCGGGACGCTCGCGCGCGCATCAGCTACCAGCGCTTCTTCCGGCGCTATCGGCGTCTGGCGGGCATGACCGGGACCGGACGCGAGGTGGCCGCCGAGCTGTGGAACACGTACCGGCTGGCGGTGGTGACGATCCCCACCCACCGGCCCTGTCGGCGCTCGTTCGCCGGCGAGCGCGTGCTCCCGAGCAGCGAGGCGAAGTGGCAGGCGGTCGCGGATCGCATCGCCGGGCTGCACGCCGAGGAGCGGCCGGTCCTCGTCGGGACGCGCTCGGTGGCAGCCTCCGAGCAGCTGTCGGCGCGGCTCGCCGCGCGCGGGGTGCCGCATCGGGTGCTGAACGCGCGGCAGGACGCGGAAGAGGCGGACATCGTCGCGGGCGCCGGCGAGCCGGGCCGCGTCACCGTGGCCACGAACATGGCCGGACGCGGAACCGACATCGCGCTGGGGGAGGGCGTCGCCGCGTGCGGGGGTCTGCACGTGCTCGCCACCGAGCGACACGACTCGGCGCGCATCGATCGGCAGCTCTTCGGGCGTTGTGCGCGCCAGGGCGACCCGGGGAGCTGCGAGGCCATCGTCTCGCTCGAGGACGAGCTCTGCAGCGTGCACGGAGGTCGGCTCGCGCGTGCGGTCCGGTACGCGCCGGCACGCCTCGCCGGCCTCGCCGGGCGCGTCGCGCTGGCCCAGGCCCAGCGCCGGGCCGGACGCCTGCACGCCCGCATCCGGCGCGACCTGCTGAAGATGGACGACCAACTCGATACCCTGCTCGCCTTCTCGGGGAGGCCCGATTGACCGAACGACCGTCCGCGAAGCGCCCCGAGCAGCCCCAAGGGTCCCCATGGAAGGAGAGCGATGCGCGCCACGGCCCGCAGCCGACGCAGCGCGCGAAGCGACCGGCGTCCGCGCCGCGGTGGCATCCGGCGGCGATGGCTCGCCGGGCTCGCCGGCACCGTGCTCGTGTCGGTCGGGCTCGTCCTGGCCGCACCGCCTGTGGCCGGCCAGGAGCTGCCCGGCGTGGCCGAGGCGCCCCTCGAGTTCGACTGCCTGCTCGAGCCCCGGCGTCACGTGGTGCTCTCGGCACCGGTGGTGGGGGTCGTCGACGAGGTGCTCGTCGAACGCGGCGACTTCGTCGAGGAGGGACAGCTCGTGGCCACGCTCGAGTCGGGCGTGGAGAAGGCCACGGTGGAGATGGCGCGAGCGCGCCAGGCGGCGGACGCCGAGCTGCAGGGCAGCCTGGCGCGGCTCGAGTTCGAGAAGCGGCGCATGGAGCGCAACGAGCACCTGCGCACCGAGGGCGTGGTGTCCGACGGCGTCTTCGAGGAGATCGAGAGCGCCCGGCTCGTCGCCGAGGCGTCGGTCCGCAAGGCCCGGGAGGACCGGACCCTCTCGAAGCTCGAGCTTCGGCGCGCCGAGGCCGCGCTCGCCCAGCGGAGCCTTCGCAGCACCGTCAAGGGCGTGGTCGTGAAGGTGATCCGGAATCCCGGCGAGTACGCCGACCCGCCGCAGATCCTGGAGCTCGCCCAGATCGACCCGCTGCGCGTGGAGGTGTTCGCGCCGGTCTCCGCGCTGGGCCGCATCGAGCCGGGCGCCACGGGCATGGTGTCTGCCCGAGGAGCCCGTGGGCGGGCGAGTATCCCGCGACGGTCACCGTCGTGGACCGGGTGGTGGACGCGGCCAGCGGCACCTTCGGCGTCCGCCTGGAGCTGCCGAATCCGGACCGTGCGCTCTCCGCGGGCCTCAAGTGTCGGGTGCGGTTCTGATTCCACCCGCTCGCGGGGTCGCGCTCGGCGGGCGTTTTGACACCCCTTGAAAGCTCGCGTAATCTCGGGCACTTAGCTGGCGACGGCCCACGGGACCGGCGTCTCCCCAACACTCGCGACCGGAGCCCTGGCGTTTCCTGCGAAACGACAGACGCCTGCGGGAGCCACTCGGACTGGCACTGGAATGGGACTGAACATCTACTACGACAAGGACGCCGACCTCGGTCGCCTCGACGGGCAAGACGGTCGCGGTCATCGGCTACGGCAGCCAGGGGCACGCACACGCCCAGAACCTCAAGGCTTCGGGGGTCAAGGTGGTGGTGGGGCTGCGCAAGGACTCGCCCTCGTGGGCGAAGGCCGAGGCGGCGGGTCTGCGCGTGGCCACCGTGGCGGACGCGTCCCGGCAGGCCGACGTCGTCATGTTGACCCTGCCCGACGAGCTGGCGGCGGACGTCTACGCGAACGAAGTGCATCCCTACCTCGAGCCGGGCAACTACCTGGCCGTCGCCCACGGCTTCAACATCCACTTCCGGGCGATCCGGCCGGACGCCGGCGTGAACGTCTTCATGGTGGCGCCGAAGGGCCCCGGCCACACGGTTCGCGACCACTACGAGGCCGGGACGCGGCGTGCCCTGTCTGGTGGCCGTCCACCAGGACCCCACCGGCGATACGCTCCAGATCGCGCTCGCCTACGCGAGCGGCATCGGCGGAGGGCGCGCGGGCATCATCGAGACGAGCTTCCGGGAGGAGACCGAGACCGATCTCTTCGGCGAGCAGGCGGTGCTCTGCGGCGGCCTCACCGCCCTCATGCAGGCCGGCTACGAGACCCTCGTGGAAGCGGGCTACGCGCCCGAGATGGCGTACTTCGAGTGCATCCACGAGGTCAAGCTGATCGTCGACCTGATCTACGAGGGCGGCATCGCGAACATGCGCTACTCGGTCTCGAACACCGCCGAGTACGGCGACTTCGTGAGCGGGCCCCGGGTGATCGACGCGGCCACCAAGGCGCGCATGAAGGACATCCTGTCGGAGATCCAGACGGGACAGTTCGCGAAGAACTTCATCCTCGAGAATCGTGCGGGCAGCGTCTCCTTCGAGGCCATGCGTCGGCGCGCGGCGAGAGCACCCGATGGAAGAGGTCGGTGCCCGGCTGCGCGGTCTGATGCCCTGGCTCAAGGAGAAGCAGCTCGTCGATCGCACCAAGAACTGAGCCCGGCGCGCGGCCCATGGAAGACGCAACCGAAGCGACGCGCGGAGAGCGACCGGGCCGGGAAGGCGGCCGGCGGGGCCGCCGGCGCAGGCGCCGGCGCGAGCGCGGAGAGCACGCGGATCTCTTCGGTCGGGGCTTCGGCCCGCTGCTGCCGCACCTGCTGACCACCGGCAACCTGGCGGCGGGCTTCTACGCCATCGTGATGTCGGCGACGGACATCTGGCGTGCCTCGTGGGCGATCCTGGTGGCGGCCATCTTCGACGTGCTCGACGGACGCGCGGCGCGCCTCACGAAGTCGGAGAGCCGCTTCGGTGTGGAGTACGACTCCATCGCCGACACGGTCTCCTTCTGCGTGGCGCCGGCGGTGATCGCCTTCCACGCGGGTCACTTCCGGGAGCTGGGCTTCTGGCCGGGGCCGGTGATGGCGTTCCTCTTCACCGCCTGCGGCGCTCTGCGGCTCGCGCGCTTCAACGTCAGCTCGGGCCGCTATCGCGGCCGCTTCGACGGCCTGCCCACGCCGGCGGCGGCGGGCATGGTGGCCTCGACGGTGTGGCTCTCCGAGGGATTCCTCAAGGAGGACCTGGGCCTGCCCATGGGCCTGCCGCCCATGCTGCCCGCGCTGGGGCTGGTGCTGCTGGGCCTCCTGATGGTGAGCCCCATCCCCTACCGCAGCTTCAAGGACCTGCGGGTGCGCCGCTCGGACGGGTCGATCGTGGTGGCCGTGCTGGCGGTGATCCTGCTCGCCGCGAAGCCGACGGTGACGTTCTTCTTCGTGGCGCTGGCGTACGTGGCCCACGGTCCCGTGTCCTGGTACTGGCGGTATCGCACCGGCCGGAGCCTCGAGAGCGCAGAAGACCACCGCTCGTCCTCGAAGGAATCCGAACCCGTGCAGGAGCCCGGCCCATGAGCGCCGACCGCATCCGCATCTTCGACACCACCCTGCGCGACGGCGAGCAGTCGCCCGGCTGCAGCATGAACCTGAACGAGAAGCTCGGGCTGGCGCGCCAGCTCGAACGCCTCGGGCGTGGACGTCATCGAGGCGGGCTTCCCGATCGCGAGCGACGGGCGACTTCGAGGCGGTGAAGGCGTCGCGAAGGCGGTGACGCGGTCCGGTGATCTGCGCGCTGGCGCGCACGGGCGAGGCGGACGTCGAGCGCGCCGCCCAGGCGCTCGACGGCGCCCGGTCGCCGCGCATCCACACCTTCATCGCCACCAGCGACATCCACCTCGAGCACAAGCTGCGCATGAGCCGCGAGCAGGTGCTGGACGAGGTGGATCGCGCGGTCCGCCAGGCCGGCGCGGCACGTCGACGACGTCGAGTTCTCCGCCGAGGACGCCACGCGCTCCGACCGCGACTACCTGGTGCGAGGTCTTCGGCGACGCCCTCGACGCCGGGCGCGCGCACGCTCAACGTGCCGGACACGGTCGGCTACACGACGCCCGACGAGTACGCGGACCTCATCCGCTACCTGATCGCGAACGTGCCCGGCGCCGCGCGGGCGCGTCTTCTCGGTGCACTGCCACAACGACCTCGGGCTGGCGGTGGCCAACAGCCTGGCCGCGGTCCGGGCCGGCGCGCGCCAGGTGGAGTGCACGGTCAACGGCATCGGCGAGCGCGCCGGCAACACCTCCCTCGAGGAGGTGGTGATGGCGATCAAGACGCGGCCCGACGTCTTCGAGGGTCTCGATACCGGCATCCGCACCCGGGAGATCTATCCGTCGAGCCGCATGCTGTCGTCGATCACCGGCGTCGCGGTGCAGCCCAACAAGGCGATCGTCGGCGAGAACGCCTTCGCCCACGAGGCCGGCATCCACCAGGACGGCGTGCTCAAGGCGGCCATCACCTACGAGATCATGACGCCCGAGTCGATCGGGCGGGCCTCGAACGAGCTGGTGCTCGGAAAGCACTCCGGTCGTCACGCCTTCGCGAGCGCCTGAAGGAGCTCGGGCTTCGAGGTGGAGGGCGAGGACTTCCAGCGCGCCTTCAAGCGCTTCAAGGATCTCGCGGACGCGAAGAAGGTCATCTACAACGAAGACCTCGAGGCCATCGTCGCCGACTCCGTCGGTGAGCAGCGAGGACCGCTTCGCGCTGCGCTCCCTCGAGATCCACAGCGGCACCGGCGGCACGGCCCAGCGCCACGGTCAAGCTCGAGGTGGACGGCGTGGAGCGCGAGACGACCGCGTCGGGCGTCGGCCCGGTCGACGCGGTCTTCAAGGGCATCTCCGACCTGACCGAGACCGAGAGCCAGCTCGAGCGCTACCAGGTGCACGCGGTCACCGCGGGCCTGGACGCCCAGGGCGAGGTGTCGGTCACGATCCGCGAGGACGGGCGACGGTCGTCGGCCACGGCGCGCACGAGGACGTGCTGGTGGCGAGCGGCAAGGCCTACGTCCACGCGCTCAACAAGCTCGAGTGGCACCGCCGGCGCAAGCCGGTCGAGGAGCCGCGCGGCATCTGAGCGACCCGGAGCGGGCTGCGCGCCCGCCACCCGCGGCAGCAGGAGCATCTCGTGACGCGAATCGTTCTCCTTCCGGGCGACGGCATCGGGCCGGAGGTCACCCAGCAGGCCCGGCGCGTGCTCGAGCGCGCGGCCGAGCTGCACGGGATCGCCGCTGGCGTTCGAGGAGGCGCTGATCGGCGGCGTCGTCGATCGACGCGCACGGAACGCCGCTCACCGACGAGGTGGTGGCGCTGTGCCGCGAGAGCCGCGCGGTGCTGCTGGGCGCCGTCGGCGGGCCGCGTTGGGACCGCCTGGCGGTGGACGTGCGCCCCGAGAAGGGGCTGCTGCGGATCCGCCGGGAGCTCTCGCTCTTCGCGAACCTGCGCCCCGCCACCGTGTTCCCCGCCCTCGTCGCCGCCTCGACCCTGCGGCCCGAGATCGTCGAGGGCATCGACATGCTGGTGGTGCGCGAGCTCACGGGAGGCCTCTACTTCGGCGAGCCGCGCGGGCATCGAGCGCAATGGCCCGCACCGGCGTGGGCCGGAACACCATGGTGTATTCGCGACGTCGAGATCGAGCGCATCACCCGGGTAGCCTTCGAGGCGGCCCAGCGACGCCGCAAGCACGCTCTGCCACATGCACAAGGCCAACGTGCTCGAGGTGTCGCAGCTCTGGGTCGAGGTGGTCGACGAGGTGGCGAAGGACTTCCCGGACGTCGCCCTCGAGCACCAGCTGGTGGACTCGGGCGCGATGTTCCTGGTGAAGGACCCGCGTCGCTTCGACGTGATCGTCACGGGCAACATGTTCGGCGACATCCTCTCCGACGAGGCGGCCATGATCACCGGCTCGCTCGGCATGCTGCCGTCGGCGAGCCTCGGCGTCGGCGGGCTTGGCCTCTACGAGCCGGTCCACGGCTCGGCGCCCGACATCGCGGGCCAGGACGTGGCGAATCCGCTGGCGGCCATCCTGTCGGCGGCCATGCTGCTCGAGCACTCCCTCGACGCGCCGGCGGCGGCCGCCTCCATCCGCGACGCGGTCGGCGGCGGTGCTCGAAGCCGGGCCATCGCAGCGCCGACCTGGTGCTGCCCGGCGAGCAGCGCGCCCTGGTGGGCTGCCGGGCCATGGGCGATCTCGTGCTCGAACGCCTCGAGGGAGCCCCGATGAGTCCCGCCGCCGGTGCCGCGCGCGGGCTGCGGATCGTGCTGGTCGGCGCGACGGGAGCGCTCGGCGAAGAGGTGCGGTCCGGCCCTCGAGCAGTCGTCCGTGCCGGTGGAATCCCTGGTGCCCGTGGCCAGCGAGGATTCGATCGGAAGCGACGTGGACTTCCGAGGCGAGACGATCTTCGTCGAGACGGAGCTGCCTTCGCTCCGCGGTGTCGACCTGCTGGTGCTGTGCACGCCGGCCGGCGTGGCCCTGGAGCTCATCCGCGAGGCCCTGCGCAGCGAGGTCTCGTGCATCGACTGCTCGGGCGCCCTGGCCGGGTCGCCGGAGGTTCCGGTGGTGATGTGCGACCGGAGCCCAGCGCCGGAGCTCACGGCCCCCGTCGTCGGCATTCCCTCCGGCGTGGCGTTGGGGTGGGCGCGCACCCTGGCGGCGCTGGCCGAGGGCGTGGACCTCGAGCGGGTCGTCGGCTCGGTGCTGCAGCCGGCGGCCCACGCCGGGCGCAAGGGCATCGAGACCCTGTCGGCGGAGACGATCGCACTCCTCTCCCAGACCGAGCCGCCCGAGCCCGAGACCTTCGCAGTCCCGGTGGCGTTCGACTGCGTGCCGGTGACCGGAGCCGGCGCGACCGAGGAGGGCGGCGCCACGGCCTTCGAGGCGCGGCTGCGCTCCGACGTGCGGCGGTTGCTGGACCGACCCTTCGAGATCGCGGTGGCGAGCGTGCAGGTGCCCACCTTCGTGGGAGAGGGCTCGATGCTGGCGATCCAGACCCGGACCCCGCTGTCGGTCGACGACGCTCTGGCGCTGCTGGAGAAGGCCGCGGGCATCGAGCTGTGGGGGGCGGGCGAGGGGGCGCCCTCGACGCGGGACACCGCCGGCCGCGACCAGGTGCTGGTGGGGCGCGTGCGCCGCGACCCGTCCCACGATCGCGGTCTGCTGCTATGGGTCGCGACCGATGGACTGCGCCTCGTGGCGGCGGAGGTCGTGCGGCTGGCGGAGACGCGACTGCGCCTCAACTGATCCGAACGGGTGGCTCCGAGCGTCGGAGCCCGCTTTCACCCCCACTGGGGGACGCGCCCTTGGAGAGCTTCCGCTTCATCCTCGAGTACGACGGGACGGATTTCGCGGGCTGGCAGGCCCAGGGGGAAGGGCGCCGCACCGTCCAGGCAAGCGTGGCCGACGCGCTCGCGCGCATCGTGGGGGGGCCGGTTCGGCTGACGGGCTCGGGCCGCACCGACGCCGGCGTCCACGCGGAGGGGCAGGTGGCGAGCGCGCGCTTCGAGACCCGGCTCGATGCCGGCTCCCTGCGCGAGGCGCTGAACGCCAACCTGCCCGGCGACGTGGCGGTGGTCGCCGTCGAGCGTGTGGCGGACGACTTCGACGCGCGCCGCCACGCGCGCTCCAAGCACTACCGCTATCGCATCTGGAACCACACGGTGCGCTCGCCCCTGCGCGCCCGGCGCAGCTGGTGGGTGAGGACGCCCCTCGATGTCGAGGCCATGCAGAAGGCCGCGCGGCACGTGGTGGGCGAGCACGACTTCGCGGCCTTCCAGGCCGCCGGCTCGTCCGTGCGCACGACGATCCGTCGCCTCGATCGGGTCGAGGTCGCGGGGCGCGTTCCGGGGGAGATCGTCCTCGACTTCGAGGGACCGGGCTTCCTTCGCTACATGGTGCGCAACCTCGTCGGAACCCTCGGCGAGGTGGGTCGCGGACGCCGGCCGCCCGAGGACATGGCG
The DNA here is from genome assembly GCA_963822965.1 of uncultured delta proteobacterium. Taxonomy (GTDB): domain Bacteria; phylum Myxococcota_A; class UBA9160; order UBA9160; family UBA4427; genus JAJDAN01. The sequence goes on along the minus strand of CAWGJT010000006.1, from coordinate 104,966 downwards.
CGCGTGCTGGCGTCGCGGGATCGGGCCTGCGCGGGGGTCACCGCACCGGCCCGGGGGCTGACCCTCGTGGCCGTCCGCTACGCGGACGCGGAGGTCCGGTGCGGTCGGCCGTCCGGCGGGCTCCGAGACGAGGAGGGGAGCGGCCGATGAGGAGGATTCCGGCCCGGATCATCGGCTTCGGCGCCGCGTGGATCGTGTTGGCCGCCACCGCGCTCGTCGTCGCCACGCCGGTGGCCGCGGAGCCGCCGGCGGCGGGACGGCGCGCGCTGCCGGCCGCGCACCCCCGGCTCCCCAGCCCGCTCGAGGCCGGCCCCTTCGAGGACCCGCTCAGCGTCACCGCGAATCTCGAGGGGGACACGGTCCAGGGCGACGTGCGCGGCCTGCTGGCGGTTCCGTTCGCCGACCTGCAGCAGGTGCTGGCGCGGCCCCAGGCCTGGTGCGACGTGCTGACGCTCCACTTCAACGTGAAGTCCTGCCGGCCGGAGGACGAGGCGGACTCCGGCTCGCGGGCGGTCCCCATTCGCATCGAGACCGGCCGCAAGGTCTACGTGCCGCCGCGCAACCGTGTTCCCATGGTCTACGCCTTCGATCTCTCCCGAGACGACTCCGGTGGCGTCGACGCCTCGCTGGCGGCGGACGAGGGCCCGCTCGGCGTACACGACGTGCGCATCGAGCTGCGCGTCACGCCGCTGCGGGACGGATCGAGCCGCCTGCACCTGCACTACTCGTACCGCCCGGGCCTCGCGGCGCGGCTCGCGACGAGCACCTACCTGGCAACCGTGGGTCGCAACAAGGTGGGCTTCACGGTCACCGGCTACGACGCCGACGGCAAGCCCGAGTACGTGACGGGCATGGCGGGCGCCGTGGAGCGCAACGCCCTCCGCTACTACCTCGCGGTCGTCGCCTACCTGGATACGCAGGGCGCTCCCGCCGAGGCTCGCCTCGAGGCGCGTCTGGCACGCTGGTTCGATCTCTGCGAACGCTATCCGCTGCAGCTGCGCGAGATGCCCCGCGCGGAGTACCTCGAGATCAAGCGCCGGGAGCGGCGCGATCAGGAGGTGGCGCGGGTCGCGCGCCTGCGCAACAGCTCGCGGTAGAAGCGGGGCGGGAAGAACGCGAACCACAGCGCGATGGCCGCCTCCAGCAGGGCGAGCTGGGCCACTGCGAAGAGGCCGGGGTACGCCGACAGCGAGGTTCCCAACGCGAACAGGCAGACGCTGCCCGTCACCGTGGTCGCGAGCGCGCATGCGCCCGAGTAGCCCCACAACAGGAACTGGTGGGTGATGACCGGATCGGCGAGCCCCAGGGCCAGGCGGCGCCGAAGCACGCGGTGGTAGCGGAAGGCCTCGACGGTTCCCCAGCCGTAGACGGCGAGCGACGCGACGACCGAGAGGAGCAGACCCGTCGACGTCGCATTCGGCGGCGGCATGCTGCCTCCGAAGGTGCGCAGCGCGGCGGCCGTGAGCGCCGTCGCGCACGAGATGGCCGCCGCCGCGGCCGCTTCCGGCCGGTCCGGGTGGTAGATGCGCCAGCTTCCGACGGCGAGTCCGCACAGGCCCGTGGCCTGCGCCCAACGACTCGCCGCCCACAGCGGGAATGCCGAGGGGTTGCGCGCCAGCAGGCTGGTGGCGACGAGGCCCAGGATGACCGCCAGCGCGCCGAACGCCGCCGAGGTCCCGACCGCCGCCTCGGCCGCGCGCCGCGAGCGGCGGGCGGCGAGGAGCAGCCGTCCTCCCAGGGCCAGCATGATGAGCATGTTGGCGAGGAAGAACGCCGCGGAAACCGAGTCCGAGCGCGGCATGGTTCGCTGTGTATCGGTGCCGTCGCCCGACGGCTTGACGCGCGCTGCGGGGATGGCGGGCCGCGCGGACGGTCGAATCGCGCGCGCCGCTCACGTCGATTGCGCAGCGGCTGCCGCCGGGCTGCGGATCGCGTCCGGCTTCTCCTGACGGGTGCTCTTGTGCGAGAATGGGCACGCTCTCGAAGCGGAGGCGGGTGAATGGCGGGCGGTGCGGGGAGCAGGGCTTCACGGGCGATCCCTCGCCTGCTCCTCGTTCTGCTCTTCGCGGCCGCCGCGAGCCCGTCGGCGTTCGCCCAGGCCGGCTCTCGCGTCTCGCCGCGCCTGCGGGAGCGTCTGGCCGCCAGCACCGCGTCGGACCAGATTCCGATCGAGGTCGTGCTGCGCCGTGACGACCTGCCGCGCGCGCGTTTGCTGCGTGGAGACCGGATCCGTGCTCGGCAGGATCGCGCGTTGCGGGCGCTGCCCCCGGGCTCCTTCGAGATTCGGCATCGCTATGGCCTGGTCAGCGGGATCGCCGGCTGGGCGCGGCCGGAGGCGATCGAAGCCCTCGAGCGCCTTCCCGAGGTGGAGCGTGTCGATCTCGATCGCCGAATCCAGAAGGCGACGGTCCAGGGCGTCCCGCTGCTCGGGGCCGACGTGCTGATCGATCAGGGCTTTCGGGGCCAGGGGATCAACGTGGCGGTCCTCGATACGGGCATCGACAGCGATCATCCCGCCCTGTCCGGTGCGCTCGTCGGCGAGCAGTGCTTCTGCGACACGAATCCCGGGCCGGCGGGATGCTGTCCGGACGGCAGCGACGAGCAGTCCGGCTCGGGATCCGCCGAGGACGACGACGGACACGGCACGAGCATGAGCGGCATCATCACGTCGAGTGCGACGGCCCGGGGAATCGCGCCCGACGCCCGGATCGTGGCGGTGCGGGTGCTCTCCTCCGAGGGAAACGGAAACACCTCCGACGTAGCCCGCGGCCTCGACTGGGTGCTCGCGAACCAGGCCGCCTACGGCATCCGGGTCGTCAACATGAGCCTCTCGGACGGAGGCGAGTACGACAATGCGGGCATCGCGCCCTGCAGCGGCTCGATCCTGGCGAACGCCGTCGCCGAGGTCGTGGCGGCGGGCGTCGTCGTCTTCGCCGCGTCGGGCAACAACGGCTGGGATCACGGCATCTCCCTGCCCGCCTGCGCGCCGGACGCGATCTCCGTGGGAGGCGTGTACGACGCAGCCTTCTCGAGCGTCGGCTGGTGCTTCGATGCGAGCTGCACCGAGACGTGCACGGACGCGCCGACCGTCGCCGGCAGCTTCGTGTGTCATGCCAACAGCGGCTCGCTGCTCGACATTCTCGCACCCGACTGGAAGACGAGAACCCTCACCGTCGGTGGCGCGACGTACATCGGCGGCACGTCGTCCGCGGCCGCCTATGCGTCCGGCGAGGCGGCGCTCTTGCTGAGCGTCGACCCGACCCTCACTCCGGCCGACGTGCGAACCCTGCTCACCTCCCACGGCACCCCGGTGACGAACCCCGGGAACGGTGCGAGCTATCCGTTGACGGCGCTCGACGGCGCTCTCACCGAGCTGCTGCTCGACTACGACAGCGACGGCGACGGCGTCCTCGACGACGGGGACGGCTCCGGCTGGATCGGTGACGCCCCGTGCACCGGGGGCGAGACGCTCGCCTGCGACGACAACTGCGCGGGCGTGGCCGACGCGAGCCAGGCCGACGCCGATGCGGACGGCGTGGGCGACGCCTGCGATGGCTGTCCGGCCGATCCCCAGAACGACGCCGACGGCGACGGCCTGTGCGCCGACGCGGACAACTGTCCGGGCGTCTCGAATCCCCTCCAGGCCGACGGGGACGGCGACGGTACGGGGGACGCCTGCGACGCGTGCCCGGCGGATCCCATCGGTGACGTGGACGCGGACGGCCTGTGCAGCGACGTGGACAACTGCTTCGACGTCGCCAACCCCGACCAGGCCGACGACGACGGGGACGGGGTCGGCAATGCCTGTGACAACTGTCGCTACCTGCCGAACCCGGGGCAGGCGGACGCCGACGGCGACGGGCGCGGGGACGTCTGCGACCGGGTCGTGCGCGGGCCGACGCTCGGCGCGCCGGCAACGTTGCTGCTCGTCGCGATGCTGGCGGTTGCCGGTGCGGCGGGCGTGGCCCGCCGGCGGGGAGCCCGCTGAGGCGAGCGTCCGGCGTGCGCGGCGCGAGCCGACCCCGCCCGGGTCGGCATGCTAGGGTCTGGCCCGCATGAAGATCGGACTCGTCGGACTGCCGGGCAGCGGCAAGAGCACCGTGTTCGGCGCGCTCACGGGAATCGCCGTCGAGACGGGCTACGCGGCCGGCTCGGGCAAGGCCAACGTGGGCGTCGTGAAGGTGCCGGATTCGCGGGTCGACGCCCTGGCGAAGCTCTACTCGCCGAAGAAGACCACCTATGCCGAGACGACCTTCACGGATCTCGCGGCGACGGGGGCCAGCAAGGGGATCGACCGCGCCACCCTCAACGCGATGCGCGACGTGGACGCCCTGTGCCAGGTGCTTCGGGGCTTTCCGAACGAGCTGGGTGAGGCGCCGGATCCCACGGGCGAGATGGCCGAGCTCGAGACCGAGACGATCCTGGCCGACCTCGCCATCGTCGAGCAGCGGGTCGCGCGCCTTCGCAAGGACCGCAGCGACGCCCGGCAGCTCGAGCTGCTGGAGCGCATCCAGGAAGGCCTCGAGTCGGAGAAGCCGATCCGCTCCGTCGATCTCTCCGAGGCCGAGCAGAAGGTGCTCTCGGGCTACGCGTTCCTCACCGCGAAGCCCCTGATGCTGGTGCTGAACGTCGCCGAGGAGGCCATCCAGGAGCCCGCGCCCGCTGCCCTCGCACGGGCGGCCGGGGAACGCGGCCTGGGGCTGGTGGTGCTGTCGGCCCCCGTGGAGATGGACATCGCCCAGATGCCGCCCGCCGAGCAGAAGGAGTTCCTCGAAGCCCTGGGCCTCGAGGAGCCCGCGAAGGCGCGCTTCATCCGTTCCGCCTACGCGCTGCTCGATCTCATCTCCATGCTCACCGCCGGGCCGGACGAGTGCCGGGCCTGGCCGGTCCGGCGGAACACGAAGGCGCCCCAGGCAGCGGGCAAGATCCACTCGGACATCGAGCGTGGCTTCATTCGCGCCGAGGTGATCCGGTGGGAGGATCTCGTGGCCGAGGGGAGCGAGGCGAAGTGCCGCGACGCCGGCAAGCTCCGCGTCGAGGGCAAGGAATACGTGATCCAGGACGGCGACGTCGTCCACTTCCGCTTCAACGTCTGACCCGGTCCCGTCCCGGGCGGGCGGATCGCCGGCGCGAGGGCAATGTGGATCGAGGTGGATTCACGCCTCCCGGGGACGTGGACGTGCCGATCCATGATTCGCGGCGCTACACACCGCGCCATGACGGATTCCCTCGAGACCCGGCGGCCCGACGGCGGCGACCGCAGCCCCGAAGGCCTGGCGCGCATCTTCTCCTACTTCGGCGAGCTCGAATGCCCGCAGATCGAGGGCTGGATCTACCAGGCCCTGTGCCGCGGGGTGGCCCGCGACGCGGACCTGCTGGCGCTGGCGGCCCACGCCCCGGCCACCCAGCCGCCGCCGAACCTGCTCTTCGCCGCGGTGCACTTCCTGCTGCTGGGCGGGGCCCTCCACCCGCTGCGCGACTTCTACCCGGCTCTCGCGCGGGGCGCCGTCGAGCCGGCGCGCGACGTGTTTCCCGTGTTCCGGGACTTCTGCCTGGCGCATCGGGCGGCGATCGAGCCGCTGATCGCGAGCCGTCTCACCCAGACCAACGTGGTCCAGCGCAGCAGCGCGCTGCTGCCGGCCTTCGCGCGGGTCTGCGAGGCGGAGGGGGGTGCGCCCCTGTGGCTCGTGGAGATCGGCCCCAGCGCCGGGCTCAACCTGCAGTGGGATCGCTTCCGCTATCGCTACACGCCGGAGCCGGCATCCGGGACGACCGTGACGTGGGGCGACGCGTCGTCGCGCGTCGTCGTCGAGTGCAGCCTTCGCGGCGACGTCGCCCTGCCGCCGCTACCCCGGGAGATTCCGGTCGCGTCGCGGAGCGGCATCGATCTCCACCCCGTCGACGTCTCCGATCCCGACGCCGTGCAGTGGCTGCGCGCCCTCGTGTGGCCCGACCATCCGGGCCGCCCGGAGCGCCTCAGCGGCGCCATCGAGATCGCGCGGGAGGCGCCGCCGCGACTGGTGCGGGGCGACGCGTCTCGCGCGCTGCCGGCGCTGATCGGCGAGGCGCCGGCCGGCGTGACGGTGTGCGTCTACGGCACGCACACCCTCTACCAGTTCCCGCGCGACGCCCTGCGCGGCACCCTGAAGGCCATGCAGGCGGCGGCCGCCGCGCGTCCGATCCACTTCTTGAGCATCGAGGGGACGGGAGACCGCTGCTCGGAGCTCAAGCACACCACGTATCGCGGGAGCGAGCGCGAGACGCGGCTGGCAGCGCGCTGCAACCCCCACGGTCGTTGGCTCGAGTGGCTGTGAGCCCGCGCGCGGGCCTCAGGCGATCACCTCGCTGCCGAACACGCCCAGGTAGTGGGACGAGACCTTCGGCGCCTCTTCGAGCAGCTGGCTCATCTCGTAGATCCGCTCGTAGCGGGTCTCCTTGATCTTCCAGCTCCCGTCCACCTTGCAGTAGCGGTCCCAATACAGCGCGGTGCCCGTGGTGAAGTAGTTCGCGGACAGGATCCACATGTGATCCGCCAGGTACCAGATGCCCGTCGCCTCGCTGTCGCTCAGCATCTGGATCTCGGGCTGGTGGCCGTTGTGGTGCCCGATGGCCTGGCGGGTGAAGGCCTTCTTTACGGAGGCGACGTACTCGTCCCGTCCTTGCAGCTTCCACTCGTAGTTGCCGCCGATGAAGTGGACCGAGACGTCCTCGTGGAAGAGCGTCGCGAGCTCCTCGAAGTTGGCGGTGTCGATGCAGCGGAAGTAGGCATGCTTGAGCTGTCGGATCGCCTCCATGTCCATCAGCCGCTGGATGTCGCGCCGCAGCTCCTCGACGCCGCCGGCGGACGCCTGCAAGGGCAGGCCCGGCTCGATGTCCATGGTCTCCTTCGTGAGCCGCTTCCGATCCGGCCTGGCTTCGCCCATGTCCCGCTCCTTCGCGATGGATTCCGTCGCGAGCGTAACACCCCGCGCCGCGGCGGAACGTCCCGCGCCGGGGGAGGGGGCTCTCGCGGGGCCGGGCTACGGTCGCGCCTCCGTCCGGCCGATTCCGGGGCCGGGAGGGCCCGGGTGCAGGCCGGATCGAGGGAACGCAAGGAGCTGCACTTCGGCGAGTGGCTGCTCGCCGAAGGCGTGCTGAACGAGGGTCAGCTCCAGGAGGCGCTGCGCTCGCAGTCCGTCTACGGCGGGCGTCTCGGGACGAACCTCGTCGAGATCGGCTACCTGCGCCTGGAAGAGCTGGCCGAGCACCTGACGCGCTTCCACGGGCTCACCCTGGCGCCCGTGGACTGGGTGGAGAACCCCGACCCGAAGGCCATCCACCTGGTGCCGATGGCGCTCATCCGGCGCCACAAGCTGCTGCCCCTGCACGTCGAGCGCGAGGCCCTGCACGTGGCCATGCTCGATCCCCAGGACCGCGAGCAGCTCGACTTCGTCTCCACCGCGGCCAATCGCCCGGTGATCCCGTACGTGCTGCCCGAGATCCGGCTCCTCTACTGGCTCGAGACCCATCTCCAGATCGATCGGCATCCACGCTTCGTGAATCTGGCGACGCGCCTGCGGCGAACCGACATGGTGCTCTCGGACGGCGCCGAATCGAGCCTCGGACACACCCTGCAAGCTCCCGGGTCGCGCGCACCCCGGCCGGCGCCGGCCCCCGAGCCGGCCGCCGGGGCCCGGGACGTGCTGGACCAGTGGTTCGAGGACGACGTGCTGCGCCCGGAGCCCGAGACGGCTCCGGTCGCCCCGGCGCCTCGGTCCGCCCCCGCGCCCGAGACCGTCTCTCCGCCCCAGGCCGGCTCCCCACGGCCGTCCACCGCACCGGAGCCCGCCCGTCCGCCCCCGCCGGAGGCATCTGCCAAGGAGGACGTCGAGGACGAGCTCCTGCTGCTCGAGGAGCTGGTCGTCGAGGCGGCGGCTCCGACCCGCAGCCCGGCGCGCGAGCCCGAGGGCCCAATCTCCTCCGCGCGAGTGGCCGAGCTGGAGGCGCAGCTCGTCGGTGCGGGAGAGCGGGACGTCATCGCCGAGCTGGTGCTCGCCCTGGCCCGGGTGCACTGCGAGGCCGCAGTGCTCTTCCTGGTGGGCGGCGACAAGGTAAAGCCCTTCCGCGTGAGCGGTGCCGTCGAGCCCCGACTCGACGGGGTGGAGGTGCCCCTGGGCGTCCACAGCATCTTCGCGCACCCGGCCGTCACCGGCTTCGCGTTCCGGGGCGCGCCGCCCGAGGGAGGCATCGACGGCCGCCTGCTCGAGGCCATCGGCCGGGCGCACGTGCAGGACCTGCTCGTGCAGCCCATCTCCATCCGCGACCGGGTGGTCAATCTGCTCTACTGCGACAACGGCTCGAGCGCCTTCGGCGAGACGTCCATCGCGGCGCTCGGGGCCGTGGCCGACTGCGCGGCGCGCGCCTACGAGCGTCTGATCCTGGACCGAAAGCGCCAGCGCGGGAGCGGCTGACCCGTCCTCACACCAGGTTGCCCAGGCGCTTCGCGAAGCCCCGGATGCCCCCGGCTCTGGGAGCGGGCTTCACCTTGACGCTCACGCCGCCCATCAGGGCCAGGCCGCGCACCCGGATGAGCGGACGGTCCGGGCCGGGAAGGTGGCGGGATACGTGCTCGAAGCTCCCCATGAGGCCGACGCCGTTCACCTCGACGTCCACGTCGTCGGGGACCGTGATGCGGGTGCCGCCCATGATCGACAGCACCACCACCTCGGTCGTGCCCTCGAGCAGGGCCGCCTCGCGGAAGTCGAGCTCGACGCCTCCCATCAGCGCCAGCGAGTACAGGGTCTCCGGCGGCTCCCAGCTTCCCTTGCGGATCGAGCCGCCCATGCACGCGAAGACGAAGCCCGTCTCGTCGCCGGGCTCGGGGAGCGTCCGCTCCGGCAAGGGCCCGGGGGCCGTGGCGGGCCGCGCCGGGGGGGTGGCGGGAACGGGCGGAACGGGTGGCATCGGCGGCACCGCGTGCGGGCCGTGCGGGCTGTGCGGGCTGTGAGAGGGACGCAGGGCCTCGAGCTCCACCTCGTCGGTGGCGCGTCGGGTGGCCTCGGCACGCTGGCGGTACTCCTCCGCACCGATCTCTCGGCGGCCGTGGAGCGACTCGAGCTCCCGCAGCGTGTCCCGCCGGCGCTGCTCGAGAAGCGGGCGTTCCCGCGGCGGGGCGGGGTCGTTGCGGCGGCTCACGGCGATTCCTCCGGCGGGGGGCCGGCCCGGCGGACGCCCCGGCCGACGCGCAGGGGAGCATAGGCGAGGGCGCCCCGGCCGGGCAGCGCAGCGTTCCGGCTGCCCTTGGGGGCGACGGGTCCGCACCGGCACATTTCGATGCAATATCGGCGTCTTGGCGGGAGAGCCGCCGGCAGCGGGCCCTTGACTCGCGGGTTGCGCTCCGGTACCCAATGCCCGTCCCGAACACCAGCTGCCGCGCGCGGGTTGCGCCTCGCATGGGTCTCTTCGAGGCGCGACCGGTCGGCTCCACTTGCGTGAACGTGAGCGTGAAGAGGGCGTGAAGAGGGGCGTGAAGCGAGTCCCGCGGTCGGCCGGCCGGCAGCCCCTGCGAACGCCGAAGCGAGCGGGACGCAGACAAGGCAGAAGGGCAGAAAGGCCGGAAGGCCGGAAGCCAGAGGAAAGGCAACGACCATGGGAGCTCCGGCTCACCGCGCCACCCAGAGCACGCGCCCGGCGGACGTCGAGCGCCAGTGGTACGTGGTCGACGCGACGGACGTCGTGCTCGGCCGCCTCGCGACCCGGATCGCGAGCATCCTGCGCGGCAAGCACAAGCCGACGTTCACGCCCCACGTCGACACCGGCGACCACGTGATCGTGGTCAACGCCGAGAAGGTCAAGCTGACCGGTCGCAAGCGGGAGCAGAAGGTCTACCAGCGGCACACCGGCTACATGGGCAGCGTCAAGACGGTCACCGCCAACGAGCTGCTCGGCGGACCGCACGCCGATCGCGTCGTCCGCAAGGCCGTCACCGGCATGCTTCCGAAGAACGCCCTGGGCCGGCAGATGCTCTCGAAGCTTCGCGTGTACGCCGGACCCGACCACAAGCACGCCGCACAGAAGCCCGAGGAGCTCACACTTGGCTAGTCCGAGCGACATCACCTCCGCCACCGGCAAGCGCAAGACCGCCATCGCGCGTGTGCGCCTGCAGCTCGGCGGCGGCAACATCCTCATCAACGGCCGCACGGTGGAGGACTACTTCCCGCGCCACGCCGACCAGCTGGCCGTGCGCAAGCCGCTGGAGATGACCGAAGCGCTGACCCGCTACGACATCAGCGCGACCATCCAGGGCGGCGGCACCAGCGGCCAGGCCGGAGCGCTCCGCCACGGGATCGCGCGCGCCCTCGAGAAGCTCGATCCCAACCAGCGCGCCGTCCTGAAGCGAGCCGGCTTCCTCACCCGGGACCCGCGTCGGAAGGAGCGCAAGAAGTACGGGCAGAAGGGTGCCCGCGCGCGGTACCAGTTCTCGAAGCGCTGATCGGAGGATCGCCTTGATTCGAGGCGTCGCAAGACAGCTGATTTTCGAAACGGGAGGCCACACCGGCCTCCCGTTTCTCTTGTGGGGGGTGGAGTCGCCGGGACGCCGTTCGTGGGTGAGCGGGGTCCTCGTGACTTCTCGTCGGAAGGTCGAAGAGAGACGAAGAGGACGAGAGGGGAAGGGAGGTGCCGATGCGTACGCGACAGACCAAGTACATCTTCGTGACCGGCGGCGTGATGTCGTCCCTCGGCAAGGGGCTCGCCTCTGCGTCGATCGGCGCGCTGCTCGAGGCGCGCGGGCTGAGCGTCACGTTCCTCAAGCTCGACCCGTACCTCAACGTCGATCCCGGGACGATGAATCCCTTCCAGCACGGCGAGGTCTACGTCACCGAGGACGGCGCCGAGACCGATCTCGACCTGGGCCACTACGAGCGCTTCACGAACTCGGTGATGGGCAAGCTGAACAACGTCACCGCCGGGCGCATCTACGACACGGTGCTCTCCCGCGAGCGGCACGGCGACTACCTCGGCGGCACCGTGCAGGTGGTGCCGCACGTCACCGACGCCATCCAGGAGCGCATCCGCCAGGCGGCCGACGGAGCCGCGGTGGACGTCATCCTGGTGGAGATCGGCGGCACGGTGGGCGACATCGAGTCGCTGCCCTTCCTCGAGGCGATCCGCCAGTTCCGCGGCTCCGTGGGGCGCGAGCACACCTGCTTCGTGCACGTGGCGCCCGTGCTCTATCTCGCCGCGGCCGGCGAGGTCAAGACGAAGCCCGTGCAGCACTCGGTGAAGGAGCTGCAGGGCGTGGGCCTCGCGCCCGACATCATCCTCTGCCGCACCGATCGCTACCTCGACAAGGCCATCAAGCAGAAGATCGGCCTCTTCTGCAACGTCGACGACGACGCCGTCATCACCGCCAAGGACGTGGACACGATCTACGAGGTGCCCCTGGTCTTCCATCAGGAGGGACTCGACGAGAAGGTCGCCCAGGTGCTCAACATGTGGACCGGCCGACCCGACCTGCGCAAGTGGGAAGGCGTGGTCGAGACCCTGCGCAACCCGAGCCGCGAGCTCACCATCACCATGGTGGGCAAGTACGTCGATCTCACCGAGTCGTACAAGAGTCTGAACGAGGCGCTCGTCCACGCCGGCATTCCGCTCGGCGCCCGGGTGAACATCGAGTACATCGACTCCGAGAAGCTCGAGGACCCGGCGATGCTGCGGGACTGCCAGGGCATCCTGGTGCCCCACGGCTTCGGCAGCCGGGGTACCGAGGGCAAGATCCGCGCCGTGCAGTACGCGCGCGAGAACGGCGTGCCCTTCCTCGGTATCTGCTTCGGCATGCAGATGGCGGTGTGCGAGTTCGCGCGTCACGTGGCGGGCTGCCCGGGCGCGAACTCCATCGAGATCGATCCCGACACGCCGCATCCGGTCATCAGCCTGCTGCCCGGCCAGGAGGTGATCGAGGACAAGGGCGCCACCATGCGCCTGGGCTCGTATCCCTGCAAGCTGGTGGTGGGCTCCCGGGCGCACCAGGCCTACGGGCGGACGGACATCGCCGAGCGTCACCGGCACCGCTACGAGTTCAACAACGCCTACCGGGAGAAGCTCGAGCAGGCGGGGCTCGTCTTCTCGGGTCTCTCCCCGGACGGCCGCCTGGCCGAGATCATCGAGCTGCCCGACCATCCGTTCTTCGTGGGCTCGCAGTTCCACCCGGAGTTCAAGTCGAAGCCCTTCGCGCCGCATCCGCTCTTCCGGGCCTTCGTGGAGGCGGTGGCGCAGCGCCAGGGCCGGGGCTGAGGCACGAGCGAGCGCCCACACGAGCGGACGCCCGATGGCACGTTTGCACCTGATGGAGCTCGAGGACCAGCCCTGGTTTCCCGCGGTGCTGCGGGACGCCGGCACGGCGTATCTGCGCCTGGCCGCCGACCTGGCCGGACAGCCCGGCTACATGGCACCGAAGCTGGCGGAGCTGCTGCGGGCCTCGGGGGCGCGCTGTCTGGTGGACCTGTGCTCCGGCGGCGCCGGGCCGGTGCCGGCGGTGGTCGACGCCCTGCGCGACGAGGGCGTCGAGGTGACGGCGCTGCTCACCGACCGGTATCCGAACGTGCAGACCCTGGCGGCCGTGGCCGCGAGGTCCGACGGCCGCGTGACGGTGCACCCCGAGTCCGTCGACGCGACGAGCGTGCCGGCCTCTCTCGACGGCTGCCGCACGCTCTTCAACGCGCTCCACCACTTCCGACCGCCGGACGCCCGGCGCATCCTCCAGAGCGCCGTGGACAGCCGCCAGCCGGTGGCGGTCTTCGACGTGGCGGAGCGCAGCGTGCCGTTCCTCGTCGGCATCCTGTTCGCGCCGCTCTTCTTCGCGCTCGCCTGTCCCTTCCTGCGCCCCTTCGACTGGCGCTGGCTGGTCTTCACCTATCTCGTGCCGGTGATTCCGCTCTTCGTCGTCTGGGACGGCTTCGTCTCGGGGCTGCGCGCGTACACGGTGGCGGAGCTCGACGAGATGGTGTCGGGGCTCGAGGGAGACGGCTTCACGTGGGAGACGGGGCGCGTGAAGATCGGCAGCCAGCCCGCCCACGTCACGTATCTGCTCGGGTGGCCGAAGTTCGCGGGATAGCTCGATCCGCAGGATCCGTTGCGGCGCCGGGCGACCGATCCCGGGTCCCCGTGCCTGTGGGGCTCGCGAGGGGGCGGCTCCCGACGGTCGTGGCTGCCGTTGCGGCGTGCGCGACGATGGGGACGGCGTTCGGGGTGGCCGCGGCGGGGGTGCCGGGAGATCGGGTGGCCGTCTTCCTGCCCGCGCAGTCCTGCGAGAGCGGACTGCTGGAGATGGAGGTATGGAGCCGGGAGCGCTCGGCCTGGCTGCCGCACCCCGAGCATCCGCGTGTGCTCGCGAACTCGTGCCAGGTGGAGCCGGCGGGAGCGCTCCTGAACGAGACGCGCTTCCGCTGCGTGGCCGTCGCGAGCGAGGCCGAGCCCTCCCCCTGGCGGCGCGTGCAGGTGTTCAGCCCGGCCTGGATGCAGCGCTGCACGCTCCCCGTTCCGGCGCCCGCGCGCCTGGGCGTCCGCCTCGAGACCCCGGCGCCCGGCGACGTGGTGAGCAACCTGGAGCGCAGCGTGGCGCTCTCCGGCTGGCTGGAGCGCGGGGCCGGGCCCGAGGGCCGGGTGCGCGCCGGCAAGCGTGTCTGGCTGCTGCTGGACCGCTCGCCCGCGGTGCGGGAGACGGGCCCGGCGGCATCCCGGCTCCTTCTGAGCCGACTGCGCGATCGGGGCGAGCCCGTCGACTCGCGTACCCTTGCCTTCGCGAGCCGCGGCACGGCTGCCTCGAGGAGCGGCGACCCGCCGGGCGATCTGCGGCCACGCGACCTGGCCGCGGCGCTCGAGGCGGCGTTGGACGGGATTTCCGCCTCGTCCGCAGCCCCGGGAGCACCCGCGCCGGGGGTGGTCGTGTGGGTCGACGCGGCCGCGGGCTATCCGGTAGGAGCAGCCGCGGCAAGCGATCCCCGCCATCGTGCGCGGCTCGTGGCGCTGGCCGGAAGGCTCGCCGCGCAGGGCGCTTGGCTCGAGATCGTGGGGCTCGGCGGCGGGCAGGTCCCCGAGGTCGTGCGGGAGATGCGGGCTGCGGCGCCCGGCGGCGTCGTGTGGAGCCCGACCGGAGCCGCGCCCGCGGTGCTGGCCGGGCGGCTGGTCGCGGACCTGGCGCCGAAGCCCGAGCGGGTGCGCGTCGAGAACCTCGACCTGGGGGAGTCGGCGCCGCAGATCGACCTGGAGGAATCGGGCCGGTTCCGTGCCCGGGTTCCGCTCGAGGAGGGCCCGAATCGTATCCGCGTGGCCGCCCGGCTGGCTTCGGGTGAAGAAGCCGAGGCGGAGATCGAGCTGGTCTTCGACCCGAGCCGCCCGCGCGCCGAGTGGCTCGAGATCGAACGCGCGCGGCTGGAGGCCCTGCGAGCGCGGAAGGGCCGCAGGGGCGAGGTGACCATCGAGCCGGACGAGACGAGCGAGTAGCGCGAGCCGTCACTCGACCGGGGTGCGCAGCCGCCAGCCGTCGATCTCGAACCCACCCAGGGCACGGGTGACGTGCCCGGCGAGTCGCCGGAGACGGGCCGGCATGCGCTTCGGGTCGGTCTCGCGAAGGGCCCCCATCAGCAGGCGCACGAACGCCGGGTCCGGGAACGGCTCGGCGAGGATCTTCTCCGGCCGTCCGCCCGGACCGTACACCCCGAGCAGCCGGTACACCTGTAGGACGGGCTGGCGCAGGAAGCGCGCATAGTCCTCGTAGAGTGCGTAGACGGCGTGGTGGTACTGGAAGGCCAGATCGGGCGCCCCGCGCTCGGCAGCGTCCATGGCGTTGTCGATCACGTCCCAGATCGCGTAGAGCGTGTGCTCGCGCCAGGCGCGGGTGGTGCGGGGCAGGGGCCTGCGATGCCAGCGCCGCGCCTCGCGAATCATGCGTGCCAGGTCGCCCCCCGGATCCACCAGCACCCGTCCCGTGCAGAACATGGTGGCGGTCACCCGGCGGTTGCGGCGGTGGTCGTCGGCGAAGTAGCGGTGCAGCTGCTCCGGTGGATTCGCGAAGTACTCCACCAGGAAGCCGTTCACGATGCGGTTGCCGCGCTCGCGCCAGCGGGTGCCGGGTGCCAGCAGGATCTGCACGTCCACGTCCGAGTGGGGGGTGGGGTGGCCGGTCACGTAGCTGCCGCACGCCAGCGCTCCGGCGAACGCCCGTCGCGCCTGCCACGGCACCAGGAAGCTGCGGGCGGCCCCCTCCCAGTCGCTGTCGGCGCTCTTCGAGCTCTTCTTCGGGGGCATCTTCCGGGCCATCGGGGCGACAAGGGGGGTCCCGGGTGCGCCGGTACGAATGCGACCTTGAAATCCGGCCCCGGATGGCGAAAACTCCGCCGTCCTGGGACGTTAGCTCAGTTGGCTAGAGCACCGTGCTCACACCGCGGGGGTCGGAGGTTCAAGTCCTCTACGTCCCACCAGTCTTTCATCCCGCGTCGCGCCCGACCCGCCGCGACGACGAGCGGTCGCGCGAGCGTCCCGCTATCGGGGCGGCACCCGGCGGGCGGGGGTGGTACCGTCCGCGCCCGCGCTGTAGCAAGCGCCTCCGTGGCCCAGTAGCTCAGCTGGATAGAGCGTCGGCCTCCGAAGCCGAAGGTCGCAGATTCGAATTCTGCCTGGGTCACCACTTCCCTCTGCCGCCCACTGTCCGTCGATCCGAGAGACGCGCCGGCTACCGCCGCGCCCCGGCCGGTGGGGTCGCGCTCCCGGGGCACCACCGGAGGGACGGGCCGCGCGCGGGCTGCCGTCGCCTCGCGTCCGCCCGCCGATCACTCGATGCGGAAGCGGTTCTGGAGCGAATCGATCCGGAGGCTTCGCTCGACGACGCGGCCGTCGGGGAACGTGGCGCGCAGGTGGTGCCGGCCCGGGGTGAGGGAGAGGTCGCCGATGGGTGTCGGGCCGACGTCGCGGCCGTCGATCTCGAGGTCGGCCCAGGGCGCGGCGTTGAAGCTCACGATGATCGGAGCGGGCTCGGGCTCCGCGGGCGGCGGGGCCGCGGCCGAGGGCACGGGAACGGGGGCCAGGGCCACGTGGTTGGCTTCGGGGCTCGCGTCGTCCGGATCGTCCGCGCCCGGATCCGCGGCGTCGGGCATGGTCGGAACGTCGGCGCTCACGATCACGCCGTGTGCCAGGGACTGCCCGGGGTCGGCCGTCGCGGCGAGGACCGCCTGGCGGGCCGCGCTGGGCCTCCGGGCGGGGGTCGCGGTGGGGACGCCCACGGGCGGCAGCTCGGGGCCTTCCGCGTCGGCGACTGCGCCGGGCTCGGCCGTGCCTCCGGCTGCTCCGAGCTCAACAGCATCCGGAGCGAGCGACGGCATCGTGATCCCTTCGGAGAGGGAGGGCAGCACCACGTGACGCACGATGCCCGGCGCGGTCAGGAACAGGGCGGTGCCGCCGAGCAGCGCCGTGGTGAGGATCCAGAGAATGGGATGGCCGCTGCCGGGCCGGCGGCGCGATCGCACCCGCACGGGCCGCACGCGACGCGTGCGGCCATCGCTCGGGACCGTGGGCACTCCGGCGACGGGAGCCGCCTGGGCGTCGGGCTCTTCGGGGCGGATCACGCGGGGCGGCTCGCGGGAGAAGGACGCGGGCTCGAGCTCGATCTTCGACATGCCGACGCCGACGCGTGCGACGAGCTCCCGGGCGGGGTCGTCCAGGGGCGTGTCGTCGCGATCGACGAAGAGCACCAGGCGCTCGGTCATGCCGGAACGGGTGGCCATCTCGTTCAACGCGCGCAGGGAGGCGGACGGAATCGACAGGGCGTCGGGCAGCAGCAGCGCCATGCGCGCGCGTCGCGGCGCGGTCGGATCGAGCTCGCCCTCGGCTCCGTCCGGCGCCTGCCGGCGCGCGTCGCGGATCGCCTCGGCGACGCAGTCGGTGACCGTGTCCTCCCGGCCGGCCAGGCGGACGACGACGCTCTCGATCTCGCCCTGCAGCTCGTCGGCCAGCAGCCGCGGCAGCTCGCGCGTGGTCGCGCGGTCGCCCACGAGCACCACGTGGGCGCGGTCGAACTCGAGGGCCCGGCGGGCCTCGACCAGCAGCTTGCGGACCGCCACCGAGCGCTCGCCGCCGAGATCGTCGTCGAGGAGGGGGTTGCCGCTCACGACGCTTTCCTCGCGGCCCGGCGCGAGGCCTGCAGCTCCCGCAGCAGTCGGACCACCCGCGGCGACGTGGTGCGCTCGTCGAGCACGAGCAGCGGCCACACGGCCAGGGCGCGCTCCATGCTCTCGCGCGCCGCCGCCTCGTCGCCGAGCGCGATCTGCGCGGTGGACATCAGCACGTTCAGCCGGGCCCGCGCCTCGCGCACCTCGGGGCTCGACGGAAGCTCGTCCGCCCAGCTGCGGGTGGTCTCGGCGACGCCGAGGGCCGTGGCGAAGTGGGCTTCGAGCACGAGCGCCTCGATCTCTCCGAGCGACTCGTCCAGGGCAGTCTGGTTCGGGGGTGTGTCCGGGGGGGGCAGGCGCGGCTCGGCGCGCACCGGCCCGGCGAGCGACAGCGTGCACGCGAGCAGGAGCGCCGTCGCCGTGGATCTGCCGTGGAGGGGTCCCCCCTGGAGCATCGAGATGGCTCCTCCTCTCCGGGTGTGGTCCGGCAACTCCTTGCGCATCGAACGTGCGGGCTCCCTGCTTGGCGATGCTCCTCACACTTCTTCGGCCAGCGGGCGCCTGGGTTTGAGGCGCGCGGGCGGCGCAGGTGGGCGGGAGGGTGCACGAATTGGAGCGCGCCGGGGGTTGTTGCATCCTTCTTGCCCATGGGAGTGAGAGCATGCGGCGCGTAGCCATCGTCCTCGGCGTTCTGGTGCTTCTGCTGGTCCTGGCGGCCGTCGCCGGCTGGGTGGCCCTCCAGCGGATCGACTGGAACCAGTACAAGGAGCCCATCGCCCAGGCGGCCTACGACGCCACCGGGCGCCGGCTCGACCTGAGCGGCGACATCGACCTCGAGATTGGCCTGAAGCCGGGCGTCTCCGTGGCGGGGATCGGCTTCCAGAACGCCGCCTGGGGCTCCCGGCCCCAGATGGCGACCGTCGATCGCTTCGTGGTGCGCCTCGAGCTGCTGCCCCTGCTGTTCGGCAACGTGGTGGTGGACCGGGTGGAGCTCCGGGGGCTGGATCTGCTCCTCGAGACCAACGCCAAGGGCGTGCCGAACTGGGAGTTCACGCCCCCGAAGCCCCCGGAAGGGGCCCCGCCCGAGGAGAAGAAGCCCGCCACGAGCCCACCCGCTCCCGAAGGGCCGGAAGGGAAGGGCGGGGAGGCGTCGAAGCCCTACACGGCGCTGGTGCGGCGCGCCGAGATCGAGAACGCGGTCGTGGTGATCCGCGACGCGCGCACCGGGTCCTCGCAGCGCATCGCCATCGAGCGGCTGGTCACCCTCATGGAAGGTGAGGGCGCCCCGCTGCAGCTCGATCTGTCGGCTCACTACGGCGACGCGCCCATCGAGGTGACGGGCACCCTCGACGGCGTGTCCGACGTGATGGCCGGTGCCCCGCTCGGCGTCAATCTCGCCGCCCAGGCGGGCGGCGCGAAGATCGGCGTGGACGGCAAGGTGGGCAAGCCGCTCGAGGGCGGCAATCTCGACCTGGGCGTGAAGGTCTCGGGCGAGCACCTGGCCGCCCTGGGCGCACTCACGGGTGGCGAGCTGCCGGACCTCGGGCCCTACGGGCTCGAGATGAAGCTCACGGGCGGCGGTCAGGCCTACGCGATTCGCGACCTGGTCCTGCGGATGGGCTCGA
Source organism: uncultured delta proteobacterium (assembly GCA_963822965.1). Classification (GTDB taxonomy): domain Bacteria; phylum Myxococcota_A; class UBA9160; order UBA9160; family UBA4427; genus JAJDAN01. Next base: position 86,200 of record CAWGJT010000006.1, on the reverse strand, counting down.
CCTCGCTCACGGGCACGGTGGACGTCAAGCTCGGGGGGGCCCGACCGCGGCTCGACGCACGCCTCACCTCGCCCCACATCGCCCTGGCCGACTTCCAGGACGCGGGCGCGAAGACTTCCGCCGAGACAGCGAAGGGCTCGTCGGCTCCGGCCGCGGCGGGATCCGCGCCCGCCGAGGGCGGCGCCACCGGCTCGCAGAAGCGCCTCTTCTCCGCCGACCCGCTGCCCCTCGAAGGGCTCGCCGCGGCGGACGCCGTGCTGCGGCTGCAGTCGAAGGAGATCGACCTCGGGTCGCTGCTGCTCACGGGCTTCGATCTCGACCTGAAGCTCGACGATCGCAACCTGCAGCTGAAGAAGCTGGCGGCCGACGTCGCCGGCGGCCACCTCGACCTGGCGGTGACGCTCGACGCGTCGAAGAAGCCGCCGCCCCTGGTGGCCCGGGCCCAGGCCCACGGCGTCGAGCTGGGCAAGCTGCTCGCCTCCCAGGGCAACGACATGCTGACGGGCGGCCCGCTGGACCTCGCCGTCGACCTCACCGGCCGCGGCGCCTCGGTGCGCGACATCATGGCGAGCCTGAACGGCAGTCTCCTGCTGGAGATGGGGACGGCGACCCTCGCGCACGACACGGCCGCGCTGGTGCTCGCCGACGCGAGCTCCCTGCTGCGCGCCGAGCCGGTGTCGAAGCAGGCCCAGGTGAGCTGCGCCTACGCGGACTTCGCCGTGCGCGACGGGGTGGCGCGGCCCGACGGCCTCGTGGTCGACCTGTCGGCGGTCGCGCTCTTCGGCGAGGGCAAGGTGGACCTGCGCGAGGAGAAGCTGAAGCTCAAGTTCGACCGCCAGGCCCTGTCGGTGAGCGTCGCGGACGCCCTGCCGCCCTTCACCGTGAAGGGAACCCTCGCCGAGCCCAAGGCGGGCGTCGACGCCGCGGCGCTCGCCACGCGCGCCCTCGACCTGGGCGCGGGCCTGCTCGACAAGAAGAAGAGGAAGGAGAGCACGCCGAAGGTGCGCCCCGTCGGCTGTCGCAATCTGCTGGCCGAGTATCGAAAGGAGATGCAGGAGCGGGGCTCGACGGCAGACGTCACGGAGCGCGCAATGGACGCCCTCGGCGAGAAGACCGGCAAGGAGGGCAAGAAGGTGCTCGACGCGATGAAGGGCCTGCTCGGTCGCTAGCCATGAGCGCCCACCCGGCCATGCCGCCCACGCTCGTGACCAGTCGCGAGGAGATGGACGCCCTCGGCTGGGAGCAGGCCGACGTGGTGCTCGTTTCCGGCGACGCGGTGGTCGATCACCCGTCGTTCGCCGCGGCGATCCTGGCGCGCTGGCTCGGCCGGCACGGCTTCCGGGTGGTGATCCTCTCCCAGCCCGACTGGCGCAGCGCCGACCCCTGGCGCGCCCTCGGTGCGCCGCGCCTCTTCTACGGCGTGAGCGCCGGCAACATGGACTCGATGATCAACCACTACACGGCGAACCGGAAGCGGCGCAACGCCGACGCCTACTCGCCGGGCGGGCGCATCGGCCTGCGACCGGATCGGCCGACCGCCGTCTACGCCCAGCGCTGCCGGGAGGCCTTCAAGGGCGTTCCCGTGGTGGCGGGGGGCGTGGAGGCCTCCCTGCGGCGGATCGCGCACTTCGACTACTGGTCCGACAAGGTGCACCCGAGCATCCTGGCTCCCTCGAAGGTCGACCTGCTCGTGTTCGGCATGGGCGAGGCGGCGGCGCTCGAGATCGCCACCCGGCTCGACGCCGGCGAGACGGTGCGCGACCTGCGCGACATGCGGGGCGTGGCTTACCTGCTCGGTCGCAACGAGACCCTGCCCGAGCACGACTTCGCGTCGGCGGGAGACGGCCGCACCCTCGAGCTTCCGTCCTTCGAGGAGATCTCGGGCGATCTCACGGCCTTCGCGCGCATGACCCGGCGCTTCCACGAAGAGACCAATCCCCACAACGCGCGGCGGTTGGTGCAGCCCCACGGCGACCGTCGCGTCGTCCTCAACCCACCGCGACTGCCCCTGGACACGGAGACCCTCGACGCCCTGCACGAGCTGCCCTACACGCGGGAGCCCCACCCGCGCTATGCCGCCGAGGGAGAGGCCATTCCGGCGTGGCAGACCATCAAGGACTCGGTGCAGATCATGCGGGGCTGCTTCGGGGGCTGCACGTTCTGCTCCATCACCATGCACCAGGGGCGGGCGATCCAGAGCCGCAGCCACGAGTCGGTGCTGCGCGAGGTGAAGGCCGTGGCGAGCCGGCCCGACTTCAAGGGACACGTGAGCGACCTCGGTGGCCCCACGGCGAACATGTACCGCATGCGTTGCGGCGCGCCGGCGGTGGAGGCGGTGTGTCGCCGGCCGTCGTGCGTGCATCCGAAGGTCTGCCGCCTGCTCGAGACCGATCACGGGCCGCTGCTCGAGCTGATGCGCGCGAGCCGCGCCGTGCCGGGAGTGAAGCAGGTGCACGTGGCCTCGGGCATCCGCATGGACCTCGCCGCCGGCGAAGACGAGTATCTCGACGAGCTGGCCCGCTACCACGTGGGCGGACACCTCAAGGTGGCGCCCGAGCACGCCAGCGAAGAGGTGCTGCGCGTGATGAAGAAGCCGGGGACCGCGAGCTTCGAGCGCTTCGCCGAGGGCTTCGAGGCCGCCTCGCGCCGCGCCGGCAAGGAGCAGTACCTGGTGCCGTACTTCATCGCCAGCCATCCGGGCAGCGGCGTGGAGGAGATGATCGAGCTCGCGATCTTCCTCAAGCAGCACGGCTACCGGCCGCGACAGGTGCAGGACTTCATTCCGGCACCGATGGACGTCGCCACGTGCATCCACCACACGGGGCTCGATCCGTTCACGATGAAGCCCGTGAAGACGGTGAAGCGCCTGCGCGACCGCGAGGTGCAGCGGGCGCTTCTGCAGTTCTTCGCGCCAGAGAACTACTTCACCGTGCGCAAGGCGCTCGAAGGGGCCGGTCGCGAGGACCTGATCGGAGAGGACGAGTCGTGTCTCATCGGGTCGCGTCCGCCGCGCGATGCGATCGCGGCACGGCGGGAGCGTGCCGGTCGCGAGGTGCCGGCCGCCGCGCAGGCGCCCGGCTATCGCCGGCCTGCCCGCACCCGGGGGCGGCGGGCCCGGCGTCCGCGCTCGGAACGCTGATGCGGCGCGCACGGCCGGACGAGACCCCAGACCCGGGACGGTGCCCACCGCAGTGGCAGAACACCCCAGGCACGTGCCCTCGAGGGCCGTGAGCGGTCGTGCGCGCCCGGATTTTCGGGCGTGGCCCTTGGCCTCGGGCTTGCATCCCCGCGAAAGGGCTGCCCGAACCAGGCTCCCGCTCGGGATTCCGGGTCGCGCGAGACACGGACTCCGGCGAGCGGGAGCCCCTTTGCACAAACGAGGAGAGCTGGCGTGAGTGAGGCGCAGATTCCGACGAAGGGCACCGCGCCGACGCCGGTGGACGTCCGGGCCATCGAGGACGTCCCCTCGGCAAAGGTCCTCGAGCAGCTCTCCACCACCGGTGAGGGCCTGTCGAATGCCGAGGCCGCGCGGCGCCTCGAGCGGTACGGGCCGAACGCCCTGGAGGAGAAGCGCGTCCACCCGCTTCTCAAGCTCCTGGGCTACTTCTGGGGACCGATTCCGTGGATGATCGAGGTCGCCGCCGCCCTCTCGGCGGTGGTCCGGGAATGGCCCGAGCTCTCGATCATCCTGACATTGTTGGGGGTCAATGCCGCCATCGGCTTCTGGGAGGAGAGCAAGGCCGACAACGCCATAGCCCTCCTGAAGCAGCGCCTGGCGTTGATGGCAAGGGTTCGCCGAGACGGCGCTTGGGAGCGCCGTCCCGCGAGCGACCTCGTCCCCGGCGACGTCGTTCACGTCCGGCTGGGCGACGTGGTGCCGGCCGACCTGAAGCTCCTGGGCGGCGACCAGGTCGAGATCGACCAGTCGGCCCTCACCGGGGAATCCCTGCCGGTGACGAAGCACGTCGACGACGTCGCGTTCTCGGGATCGGTGGTCCAGCGGGGCGAGATGGACGCGCTGGTCGTTGCGACGGGCATGCACAGCTACTTCGGCCGCACCGCGCGCCTGGTCGAAGAAGCCCGAACCGAGAGCCACTACCAGAAAGCGGTGCTCCAGGTTGGCCATTTCCTGATCCTGCTCTCGGTCGGGCTCGTGAGCCTGGTGCTCCTCGTCGCGCTGTTCCGCCACACACCCTTCCTCGAGACCGTGCAGTTCGCCCTGGTCCTGACCGTCGCGTCGATCCCGGTCGCCCTCCCGGCAGTGCTCTCGGTCGCGATGGCCGTGGGTGCCGTGCGCCTCGCCCGTCACCAGGCGATCGTGAGCCGGCTGGTGTCCATCGAGGAGATGGCGGGCCTGGACGTCCTGTGCTGCGACAAGACCGGAACCCTCACCCAGAACCGGCTCGTCCTGACCGAGCCCGTGTCCATCGCCGAAGCGAGCGCGAGCGAGATCGTGGAGACCGCGGCCCTGGCGTCGCGAGACCCCGAGCAGGACCCGATCGAGCGGGCGATCTTCGAGCAGCTGCAGGGTGGAGCAGCGTCGCTCGGCGAGTTCGAGACCGAGCACTTCGATCCGTTCGACCCGGTGCGCAAGCGCAGCAACGCCGTGATCCGCCGCGGCGGGAAGCGCTTCGAGGTCGCCAAGGGCGCGCCCCAGGCGATTCTCGAGCTGTGCGACGACGCCGACGCGGTTCGCGCTTCCGTCTCCCGGGCCGTGGAGGACCTGGCGTCGCGCGGCTATCGCACCCTGGGCGTCGCCCGGCGGGACGACGAAGCGGGGGGCTGGCGCTATCTCGGCATCCTGCCCTTCTCGGACCCGCCGCGGGAGGATTCGGCCGAGACGCTCCGCGCCGCCGCCGAGATGGGTGTGCACGTGAAGATGGTGACGGGGGACCACGTCGCGATTGCGCGCGAGATCGCCGGACAGCTCGGCCTCGGCACCCGCATCGTCACCGCCGAGGATGCGTTTCCCGAAGGTCGGGCCCTCGACGACCGCTCGATCGAGGCGGCGGACGGCTTCGCCCAGGTCTTCCCGGAGCACAAGTTCGCGATCGTCGAAGCCCTCCAGCGGCTGGGCCACATCGTCGGGATGACCGGAGACGGGGTGAACGACGCACCGGCCCTGAAGAAGGCCGACGTCGGCACCGCAGTCGCCGGCGCGACGGATGCGGCGCGGAGCGCGGCGGATCTCGTCCTGACGGCGCCCGGTCTCTCGGTGATCGTCGAGGCGATCCAGGAGGCGCGCCGCATCTTCGAGCGCATGACCGCGTACGCGATCTACCGCATTGCGGAGACGATCCGCGTGCTGCTCTTCATGACCTTCTCGATCCTGATCTTCGACTTCTATCCCGTCACGGCCGTGATGATCATCCTGCTGGCGCTGCTCAACGACGGTCCGATCATGATGATCGCCTACGATCGCACCCGGGTGGATCCCCGTCCGGTCCGCTGGAAGATGCACGTGGTGCTCTCCCTGGCGACGGTCCTCGGAATCGCCGGGGTCTTCGCGAGCTTCGGCATGTTCTGGCTGGGCGAGGAGGTGCTGCACCTCGATCGCCCGACCCTGCAGACCTTGATGTTCCTCAAGCTGGCCGTCGCCGGTCACATGACCATCTACCTGACCCGCAGCATCGATCGGCCCTTCTGGAGACGCCCCTGGCCCGCGCCGGTGCTGTTCTGGACCGCCGAGCTCACCCAGGTGGCCGCGACCTTCTTCGCGGTGTACGGCTGGTTCATGGAGCCCATCGGGTGGCGACTGGCCGGGCTCGTCTGGGGCTACGCGTTCGCCTGGTTCCTGGCGAACGAAGCGATCAAGCGGGGCGCCGTTCTCCTGCTCGGACACGGGTCGCACCGCGAGGCCGCGCACCTGGGTCGGATTCACGCGCGCCTGCACCCGAGGACGGGCAGCGGCTGACGGGAACACGGACGGGGACGTCTCCGGGGCCGCGCCGCGGAGACGTCCCCGTCGCACTTTGCTGGGAGGATCCACCACGCCATGGCCGAGCCCATCTCGTCCGACCTGAAGACGCGGATGCACGCCTTCGGCGTCGCGTTCGACAATCCCGACCTCGTGGTCGCCATCCGCGAGCACGGAGAGGATCTTCCCGAGGTGCGCAACTGGCGCTGGCCGGTGGAGCCGGCGGCGGGAGCCTAGGGGCCGGCGTCGAAGACGACCCGCCGGGTCTGTCGGGCGATCACGCGGTTCTCGTCGGTGGGCACGACGAGGACCCGGCAGGGCGCCGGAGCCGGCGCGCGAGCCGAGGCGCCCGGGTCGCGGTCGAGGCGCACCCCGAGGTGGGCGAGTCCCTGGCAGATCTCCCGGCGTACGGGCTCTGCGTGCTCGCCGATGCCTCCGGTGAAGACCAGCAGGTCGACCCCGCCGAGCTCGGTGGCCAGGGCCCCGATGGCCCGGCGGATCGAGCGACAGAACATGCGGACGGCCTGGTCCGCGTGGGGGTCGTGCGTCCGCAGCTCGAGCAGCCGGCGCATGTCGGCGCTCGCGCCGGAGACCCCCAGCAGGCCGGCCTCGTGGTTGACGAGCCGCGCGAGCCGGGCGGCGTCCCAGCCGCGATGGTCTTGCAGGTGGAGGAGCACGCCCGGGTCGAGGTCGCCCGTCCGGGTCCCCATCATGACGCCGCCCGTCGGCGTGAAGCCCATGGTCGTGTCGATCGGACGGCCGTCCCGCAGCGCCACGAGGCTCGATCCGTTGCCCAGGTGGGCGATGATCACCCGGCCCTTCACGTCGTCGCCGAGCGCGTCGCGGACGTACTCGTAGGAGAGCCCGTGGAAGCCGTAGCGCTGGACCCCGTCGTCGAAGAGGCTTCGGGGAAGGGGCAGCCGTCTCGAGACCTCGGGCATGTCCCGGTGGAACGCGGTGTCGAAGCAGGCCACCTGGGGCAGGGCGGGCCAGCGGGCTGCCGTCGCCTCGATCACGCGAAGCTCCTGGGGCAGATGCAGCGGCGCCAGGGGGAAGCGCGCCCGTAGCTCGTCGAGGAGCGCGGCGTCGATCCTCGCCGGTCCGTTCCGGTCGGGGCCGCCGTGCACCACCCGGTGGCCGGCGGCGTCGATCTGCGAGAGGCCCCGCTCGCGCAGAGTCTGGAAGAGCAGCTGCAGGGCGGCGTCGTGGTCGGAAGAGTCGTCCTGCGAGGTGCCGAGCACGCGGCCGTCTTCGTCGCGGATCTCGAGCGCGCCGGTGCCGAGGCCGATTCCCTCGACCGCGCCGCCCGCACGCAGGGACTCGCCGCCGCCGTGCACCGTATAGAGGGCGAACTTCAGCGAGGACGACCCGCAGTTCAGGCACAGGATCTCGCTCGCGAGGCCCATCGGGCCAGCCCTCCTCGCGTCCGCCGTGGGGCACATCCCGGCTCGGCTCCGCTCGCGCCCCGCTGAACTACCCTGACGATACGGGATTCTCGCCGGTGGGGCGGACGCTCCGCTCGAGATTCGAGGCCCGAGGAGGAGGCGATGGCAGAAGACGGCGTGGCCCCGGAGACCGGGTCCGAGGATCTCAACCCCTACCAGATCGCCCGGCAGCAGTTCGATCGCGCCACCTGCTACCTGCCGGATCTGAGGACGGGCTTCGTCGAGTTCTTCAAGCGCCCCCGGCGCATCACGACCGTCGAGTTCCCCGTGCTGACCGCGGACGGCGAGGTGCGCATGTTCACGGGCCACCGGGTGCTCCACAGCCGGATTCGTGGCCCGGGCAAGGGAGGCATCCGCTACCACCCCGACGTCACGGCGGACGAGGTTCGTGCCCTGGCCTCCTGGATGACCTGGAAGTGCGCGGTCGTCGACGTGCCCTTCGGCGGGGCCAAGGGCGGGGTGGCGTGCGACCCGAAGGCGCTCACCGAAGACGACCTCCGCCACATCACCCGGCGCTACATCTCGGAGCTCGGGGACCTCATCGGGCCCCAGACCGACATTCCGGCACCGGACATGAACACCGACGCGCGCACCATGGCGTGGGTGTACGACACCTACGACGCGCTCCACCCGGGCCGCAACAACCTGCCGGTGGTCACCGGCAAGCCGGTGGACATCGGGGGCTCCGAGGGACGCCGGGAGGCGACCGGCCGCGGCGTGCTCTACGTGACCCAGGAGATCCTGCGGCGCGGCGTGGTTCCCGGCCTGACGGTGTCGGGCGCGCGCCTGGTCGTGCAGGGCTTCGGCAACGTAGGCCGCCACGTGGCGTCGCTCTTCCAGGAGCAGGGCGCGGTGATCGTCGGGGTGAGCGACCACCGCGGCGGCGTCTTCGACGAGAAGGGCCTCGACCTCGAGGCGCTACGCAGGCAGCGGGAGGAGGCGGGCACGGTGACCGGCGCCCCGGGGACGTCGACGGTCACGAACGCGGAGCTGCTCGAGCTCCCGTGCGACATCCTGGTGCCGGCCGCCGTGGGGGGACAGATCCGGGGAGACAACGCGGGCCGGGTGTCGGCCCGGCTCGTCGTCGAGGGCGCGAACGGTCCGACGACCCCGGCGGCCGACCGCATTCTCGCCGAGCGCGGCGTCGTCGTCGTGCCCGACATCCTCGCCAACGCGGGCGGCGTCATCGTGAGCTACTTCGAGTGGGTGCAGAACACCGAGAACGAGCAGTGGGACCTGGACGAGGTGAACCACAAGCTGCATCGCAAGCTCGTGCGCGCCACCGAGGCGTGTCTCACGAAGCAGTCGGAGCTCGTCGCGGGCATCCCCGCGCTGCGCTCGGCGCTGGAGGAGACGCGCAAGCGACGTCCGGTGCCCGACATGCCGCTCGAGCCCGTCGACCTGCGCACGGCAGCCTACGTGCTCGCCATCGCCCGGGTGACGTCGGTTGCCCTCGAACGGGGCATCTGGCCCTAGGAGCGCGACCCGAGACGAAATCTTGGGTCAGGCTCCTAGCCGAGCGGACGCTCCGGGGCGGGGGTCGGCCGCGCGGCCGACCCCCGTCCCGAGCACGCGTCCAGGAGGTGCGCGTTCAGGAGAACGTCGCCTTCCCGCAGTCGATCACCACGTCGCCGCCCTGGTTCTTGGTCTGGAACGTGCACTCGTTCCCGTCCACCCACATGTCGATGGCGAGGGTGTCGCCGGGGAGAACCGGCTTCGAGAAGCGACCGTACATGGACCGGAAGCGGGCCGGGTCGTTGTCGCACAGGGACTGCAGGAGCGCCCGACCCGTGAAGCCGTAGGTGCAGAGCCCGTGGAGGATCGGGCGGTCGAAGCCGCCCATCTTGGCGAACGCCGGGTCGGAGTGGAGCGGGTTGCGGTCGCCGGAGAGCCGGTACAGGAGCGCCTGATCGGCGCGCGTCTCGTAGCTCACGCGGTGGTCGGGCTTGCGGGTCGGCACCTCGAACGACGCCGAGGGTCCGCGCTCGCCGCCGAACCCACCCTCGCCGCGGATGAACGCCGACATCACGGTCTTGAGCAGCGGCTTGCCGGTGGAGACGAGCTTCGACTCGGAGGTCATCTCGACGACCGCGCCCTTGCCCTTGTCCCAGATGGCCGAGATGCGTCCCGTGCTCTCGATCTCGCCCTCCGGCGGAATCTCGTCGAACAGCTCGATGGCCTGCTCGCCGTGCACGAGCATGGCGGGGTTGAACGTGCCGATCTTGCCGAAGGGGGCGCCTCCGCCGCCGATGATGACGGCGAAGGTCGGCAGCACACGCTGGGGTGTGTTCTGCGTGTTCTCGGTGGTGAACTGCAGGTCGTCGAGACCGGCTCCGACGCCGAGGGCATAGAGGAGGCAGTCCTTGGAGGTCCAGGATCGCTTGACGGGATCGCCGGTGGCGCCGACGGCGCTCGGATCGATGGGCATGATGGGTCGTCCTCGTGGTTGCGGGCGCTTGGGGCCCGATCTCCCGGGCCTCGTAGGGGACCAATTGGGTAGCGGATCCGGGGTGCGCCGTCAGCCGCCCGCAGTGGCGCGAAAGCGCGGCGCGACGCCGGCGAGGAGGCGCTCCCGGCAGGCGCGGACGGCCGCCGGATCGAGCCCCGTCCCGTCCACCCAGGCGACGAGGCGCCAGGAGCCGAGGGTCCCGCGCAGGTCGTCGATTCGTCGGCGGCACTCCGCCTCGTCGCCCACGATCGCGCAGTCCTCGAGCAGCTCGCGGGCGCTTCGGCTTCCGGCGCCCCATCGCTGCTGCGCGGCGGCGAGCGCCCGGATGGCGGCTTCCCGCGCGCGGTCGCTGCGCTCCGCCACGTGCACGAAGCGTACGATCGCCGGCGCGGGCAGCTCCGTCGCCTGTCCCGCGGCGCGGGCGGCTTCCCGGTGGATGCGAACGCTGTCGGCGATCTCGTCCCCGGTCTGGAACGGTCCGATCCAGAGCGGCAGGCCGCGGGCGCCGGCCGCTGCGACGGCCGCAGGCGAGCGGGCGACGATCCAGGGCGTCGGCGGCGGGCGCTGCACCGGTCTCGGCAGGCAGGCGAGCTCGGGGATCCGGAAGGTCTTGCCGGCGTAGGCGAAGCGCTCTCCGGTGAGGGCCCGCAGGGCGACGTCGAGCTGCTCTTCGAAGACCGCGCCGCCACCCTCCGGCGCGCCGATCGCCCAGTCGAGACGACCGCCCGAGAGGATGTCGAGCATCGCGATCTCCTCGGCGAGATGCAGCGGGTGGAAGCCCGGTCCCACGGTGGCCGCGACGCCGATCCGCACCCGGCGGGTGGTCGCTGCGAGCTGGGCGGCGAGCAGGTGGAGATCGGGCTCGATTCCGCTCTCCGCGTCCGCGCCCTGCGCACCGTGCCGGATCGAGGTGCCCCCGAGCCAGACGCCGTCCCAACCCTCGGCCTCCGCGCCGGCGAGCGCGTCCCGGGGCGCCGTCGCGGCGCCCTCGGGCGGCCAGCGCACCTCGGCGAACAGCTCGAAGCGCAAGACGAGGGTCCTCCCGCCGCCGCACGGCGCCGGCGCTTTGCCGCGCCCGCACGGGTCGGACACAATACGGGACCTTCCGAGCCGGGCGAAGCGTCGCCCGCCGGGGGCCGGAATCGAGCCCAGGCGAGAGCCGCAGGAGAGCGCGACACGTGACCCGTCTCCGCACGACCCTGGCGATGGTGCAGACGGCCCCGCGTACCCTCGAGCCCCGCGAGCTGCCGATTCCCGACATCACGGACGACACGGCGCTGCTGCGGATCGAGGCTTGCGGCATCTGCGGCAGCGACTACGAGCAGTACGAGGGCGTGCTGCGAACCCCCATGCCGGTGATCCCGGGCCACGAGCCGCTGGGCGTCATCGAGCGGATCGGCGACGCCGCCGCCCGTCGCTGGGGCGTCGACGTGGGCGACCGGGTGGCGGTGGAGACCATGCTCTCGTGCCGCTTCTGTGGTCCCTGTCTCGGGGGCGACTACCACCTGTGCCGCTCGCGCCGCATCTACTCCTACATCCCGCTGGACGAGCCGCCCGGCCTGTGGGGCGCCTACGCGGAGCACATGTTTCTGGACGCGAACAGCATCGTCCACAAGGTGGACCCGAAGCTGCCGCCCGAGATCGCCGTGCTGTTCAATCCGTTGGGCGCCGGCTTCCGTTGGGCGGTGGAGATCCCCGGGACCGGCCCGGGCGACACGGTGTTGATCCTCGGCCCGGGACAGCGGGGCCTCGCCAGCGTGATCGCCTGCCGCGAGGCGGGGGCCGATCGCATCTTCGTGACCGGCCTCGCCGCGGATGCCCGCAAGCTCGCGCTCGCGCGCCGCTTCGGCGCGGACGAGACGATCGACGTCGACAACGAGAACGTGAAGCAGCGCGTTCGGGAGCTGACCGACGGCCGGGGCGTCGACGTCGTGGTGGACGTCTCGTCGTATGCGACCCGCCCGGTCGCCGAGTCCCTCGACTACGTGCGCATGGGCGGCACGGTGGTGCTTGCGGGCGTCAAGGGCTTCCAGCCGATCCCCGACTTCGTCTCGGACAAGATCGTGCTGAAGGAGATCCAGCTGCGCGGCGCCATCGGCGTGACGTCCACCGGCTACCGGAGCGCCATCCGCTTGATCGAGTCGGGAAGCTCGAAGATCGCCGAAGATGCACACGCACGACTTCGATCTGCGGGAGGCCGAGGTCGCCATCCAGACCCTGGCGCGCCAGATTCCGGGGCAGGAATCGATCCACTCGTGCCTGCTGCCCGGAAGGGGCTGAGGGACGCGGCCAGGAGGGGAGGGGAGATGGACGAGATCCAGGGCTGGGTGGAGGGCTCGCCGTACTCGGTCGCGCTGGGCGTGCGCTGCGAGAAGCTCTCGGAGACGGGCGTGACCCTCGAGCTGCCCTACGACGACGTCAACTCGAACCCCGGCAAGGCCCTGCACGGGGGCTGTGCGGCGTCCCTCGCGATCATCGCGGGCCAGGCGGTGACCCGGGCGGCGCTGGGGGTGGAGGCCGCGCCGTTCCATACCGCCGGCCTGCAGGTGAGCTATCTCGCCGCCGCCATCGGCGAGGACGTACGGGCGACGGGAACCCTGCTGCGACGGGGCAAGAACATGTGCTTCGTCGAGGTGGACGTGGCCACCGCGGACGGCAAGTCCATCGCGCACTCGACGAGCATGGTGCGCGGACGCTTCGGGGCACCGGCGGCGGTGCTTCGCGTCAGCGCGGGTGACGACGGCGCTTCCGATCCGGGGACCATGGGGCCGCATGTCGGCAAGATGCCGTTCACGAAGGCACGAGGTCTGGTGGTCCAGCACATGACGAACGCCCACTCGCGCATCGTCATGCCGTTCTCGGAGGCGAACGCCGACGCCGGCCGGCGGTGTGCACGAAGGCGCGGTGCTGGCGCTGCTCGACACCACCGGGGCCATGGCGGCCTGGGCGGAGACCGGGCCCGGGCCCTACAAGGCCTCGACGCCGGCGCTCCAGGCGCAGATCCTGGCGCCGCCCCGCAAGCAGGACCTGGTGGCCTACGGTCGCCTGGTGCAGCGCGACGGCGACGGCTTCTGGGCGGACGTCGAGGTGGCGGGCGGCGCCGACGGCCGGGTGGTGGCCCGCGGGACCGTGCTCTACCGCATCGTCACCTGAGCGGTCAGCGCCCGGCAGGGGCGCTGACCTGCAACCTGAGGACAACTGAGCGTTGTCCTCTTGGGAGGCCGCTCAGCCGGGCCCGGGTCGACCCCGCTCGCGCTCGGCCGGCGGAGCGTCCAGCGCCGCCGCTTCCAGCAGGGCTGCCTCCAGCGGGTCGATGACGACGGGGCCGCGGGCGCGCGCAGCGGCGCGGCGCCCCTGGGTGAAGAAGCTCGCCGCGAAGCCGATGGCGGCCATGCCGGCGCCCACCCCGTAGCCGTTCACGAACACGTCGGTATGGGTCGCGTCCGCGGTGAGCGCCGTGAGCACGCTGATTCCGGACACCGCGCCGATGGAGCCGGCCATCTGTACGGCGGAGCTCGCGACGCCGAAGCTGTGGTCGTCGACGCTGTTGCCGACGATGGCGGCGATGGACGGCTGTCCGATCCCGAGCCCCAGCCCCGCGATCATCAGCCCGCCGCCGATCAGGAAGATCGATTCGTGGGCGGCGCCGAGCGCGAAGCTCGCCATGGCCAGCACGATCGTCCCGGATCCCACCACCACCATGGTGCGCTCGCCGATGCGGGTGGCGATGGATCCGCCCACGGGCGACGACAGGCTGAACGTCACGGGTCGCAGCATCGTCAGGAAGGACGTGGCAGTGGCCGAGTAGCCGAACACCTGCAGCAGCAGCAGCGGGCTGATGATGAAGCCGCCCATGTAGGCGAACTGCACGAAGAAGCCGCTCAGCAGCGGAAACGTGAAGTTGCGACGCGAGAAGAACTCCAGCGGGACGAGGGGGTGGCTGCTGCGCCGCTCCGCCCGTACGAACGCCAGCAGCGCGAAAGGGACGATCGCCAGGGGCACCAGCACGCCGGGATGCCGGACGCCCCAGATCGGCAGCCGGTTGATGCCGAAGGTGAACGCGGACGCGGCGACGGCCAGCAGCACGGCGCCGGGAATGTCGAGGGAGATGCCCTCCTGGCGCCGGGTCTCCTTGAGCACGATCGTCGCGAACATCAGCGCGATCGCCGACAGCACCGCCTGGATCACGAAGAGCGGCCGCCAGCCCAGGGTGTCCACCATCAGCCCGCCGATGGCGAGGCCGAAGACGGGCGCGCCGGCGGACACGAGGCTCACCCAGCCCATCGCTTTCACGCGCTGCTCGGGGCGGTAGACGCTGAAGAGCAGGGCCGTCGAGGCGGGCATGGTGGCCGTACCGGTGAGCTGCCCCAGGGTGCGGATGGTGATCAGGCTTGTGGCGTCCCAGGCGGCGGCCGTCGCCAGCGCCGCGGCGGCGGCGAGCGCGAATCCCACGAGGTAGACGCGGCGGTGCCCGTAGAGATCGCCCAGCTTGCCCAGGATCGGGAGCGCCAGGGCCTGCACCAGCATGGGGGCGGTGATCGTCCACGCGACCACGGCGGGCGTCGATCCCAGGTCGTCGGCGATCACCGCCAGCGAGACGCCGAGGATCGTGATGGTGAAGGTGGTGGCGAACATGCCCGTGAGGCACGCGAACAGGACCCAGCCCGGATAGCGCGGGCTGGCCTGAATGCGCTGGCGGAGGTTCTCCGTCATCGGGGCATGGTGGATGGACTGCTCACGGGAAGGGCGCGACGGGATGGAAGAACAGCCTACGCTGACACCCCCACCGGGAGCCGTCAACTTGCGGTCCGCGGTCCGCGGTCCGCGTCTGCGCGGAGCTGCGGGCGCGCGCGGCTGCGCCGACGCCCCGGGCGAATCCCGCGAGCTCGGCGGCTAGACTGCGCGCCGGGTCGGGACGGGAGGGCTGGGATGCGGTCGGGAATCGGTGCGGCGCTGGTGGCGGCGTTCGCGGTGTGGGTGCTGCCGTCTTGCAGCGCCCCGCTCGCCCCCGACGCGCGGCCGGTGGACGGCGCGCGCATCGCGCGGGCGGATCTCGATCCCGACGACTGGCTGACCCACGGCCGCGACTACGCCGAGCAACGCTACAGCCCGCTCGACCAGATTCGCGACGACAACGTGAGCGAGCTCGGCCTGGCCTGGAGCTTCGATTTCGGCACCCATCGCGGCCTGGAGGCCACGCCGCTGGTGGTGGACGGCGTGCTGTACACGACGGCCACCTGGAGCGTCGTGGTTGCGCTCGACGCCGCCACGGGCGAGCTCCGCTGGACCTACGACCCCAAGGTTCCCCGGGAGCGCGCCTCGACGTTCTGCTGCGACGTCGTGAATCGGGGCGTCGCGTTCTGGCGGGGCACCGTCTACGTCGGAACCCTCGACGGGCGTCTGGTCGCCCTGGACGCGCGCTCGGGCGACGTGCGCTGGTCGGTGCAGACCGTCGACCTCGAACGTCCGTATGCGATCACCGGCGCGCCGCGGGTGGTGAAGGGACGGGTCATCATCGGCAACGGTGGCGCCGACATGGGCGTGCGCGGGTACGTGTCGGCCTACGACGCCGCGGACGGGCGACTCGTATGGCGCTTCTACACCGTGCCCCGCAATCCGGGCGAGCCCCAGGAATCGCCGGCCCTCGAGCGGGCCCTCGAGACCTGGTCCGCGGACTCGGGTCCTCACACCCCGTGGTGGGTGGTGGGCGGTGGCGGCACCGTCTGGGACTCGATGGCCTTCGATCCCGACCTCGACCTGCTCTACGTCGGGACCGGCAATGGCGCGCCCTGGAGTCGCGACGTGCGCAGCCCCGGCGGCGGCGACAACCTGTACCTGTCGTCGATCCTCGCGCTGCGTCCGGACACCGGCGAGCTCGTCTGGCACTACCAGACGACGCCGGGCGACAGCTGGGACTTCACCGCCACGCAGCACATGATCCTGGCCGACCTGCCGTGGCACGGGCGCGTGCGGAAGCTGCTGCTGCAGGCGCCCAAGAACGGCTTCTTCTACGTGCTCGACCGCGAGACGGGCGAGCTGCTCTCGGCCACCCCCTTCGCCCGGGTGACCTGGGCCGACCGGGTCGACCTCGCCAGCGGCCGCCCCGTGGAGACGGGTGCGGGCGACTACGCCGAGCACCCGGCCTTCATCCGGCCCGGCAGCCTCGGCGCTCACAACTGGCAGCCCATGGCCTTCCATCCCGGGACCGGGCTCGTCTACATCCCGGCCCAGGACGTGGCGGGCTACTACGCGCCGATCCGCAAGCCGCTCGTCTACGTGCCGGGCTCGTACGCGAACGCGGGCGTCGACTTCACCGAAGCGACCTCGTTCCCGCGCGAGGCCGCCAGCGGGAGCCTGGACGCCTGGGATCCGGTCGCGGGACGCCGGGTGTGGCGCGTGCCGTACGACGCCATCGGCAACGGCGGCGTGCTGGCGACCGCGGGCAACCTGGTCTTCCAGGGAACCGCCGACGGTCGCTTCGTCGCCTACTCGGCCGACCGGGGAGAGAAGCTGTGGGAGGCGCAGGCGCCCACGGGCATCATCGCCGCGCCGATGACCTATCGGGTGGACGACGTGCAGTACGTCTCGGTGCTGGCCGGCTGGGGGGGAGCCTTCGGGCTGTCGGGCGGCGACGCCGCGCGCGCCGTGGGGGCCCGGCCCGCGGGTCGCATCCTGACCTATCGGCTCGGAGGCACCGCCCGGCTGCCGACCCCGCCGCCGCCACGGCGCCGCCCGGCTCCGCCGGCGCCCCCACCGCCGGGCAGCGAGGCATTGGTGAAGCGAGGCTCGGACCTGTACGCCGTCAACTGCTCTGCCTGCCACGGCGTGGGTGCCGTCGGCGGCGGGGCGCTGCCGGACCTGCGCTACCTGCGGCCCGGTGCGCGCCGCTCGTTCGCCAACATCGTGGTGCACGGCAGCCTGCGCCGGCGGGGCATGCCGGGCTTCGGGGGCGTGATCGACGAGAGCGACGCCCGGGCCATCCTGCTGTACCTGGCGGATCGGGCCGACGCCGACGGGTCCGCCACCTCCCCAGAGGGCGAGGGAGGCGGTCCCGGGACCGATTGAGCAGGAATTGGTACGACAGAAACGGACATAATCTGGGACTCGTGGGTCCAATCCGGCTGGAATCCCTGGGGGACCCGGCGAGTCCGACATCTTCGCGTTCTGCTAACCACCTGAACTGGCTGGAGAATCGTCCCGCCCGGCAACGGCGCTTGACTTCGAGTCGGGTTTCGTGCCATATGAAGAGCGCACAGCGGACAAAAACCCACTCGAACGCTATTCCCGCAGCCTGCTGTCGGGGAGCGGCGCGGGCTCCACCTCGAGCCCCGCGGTCGGCCGTCAGCCAGCAGGAGCACAGGAGCCCACGCTGCAGTCCCGAAGCAGGCGAGCTGGAATGGCCACCGGAGACCCCCCAGTATGGCCACGGATGCTGTCTACCTGGGAGACGAGCGCCTCGCAGGAGAATCAGCCGACTTCATTCTCGAGCCCGAGGAGGTGCAGCGCGGCGCGAAAGCCGTCCAGAGCTACCTCGAGTCCCTGAAGACCGGAGATGTCCGGCGTACCGCCGAGGACGCCCTCCACACCCTGGCTCTGCTCTTCACCGACGGCGTCTGCGACGCCCACGAATTTCCCTGGCAGCAGGTGAAGGCCTACCACGGCGCCGCCGCTCTGCAGATCCTGAAGGAAGAGGGCACGCCGGCGCGCATCGAATCCCTGCGCTTCGACCGCGATCCGACCCGCAAGTACCGCCAGGTCCCCCCCGCCTACGGTGCCAAGCACGTCCAGAAGCTGCGAAATTCACTTCGCCGGGTGCTGAGCGAGTGCCACAAGCTCGGCTTCCTCAGCGACGAGGAACGGGCCGCGGCGCTCGAGATGCCCAAGGCCGACGGCAAGCGCGTCGTGCGCGGGCGCATCCTGGGGGCGAGCGAGTTCCGGGCGCTCACGTCGGCGTGCGGCGTCGACTCCACGCCCGAGGGACCGCGCGACGCGCTCATCCTCAGCCTGGGCTACCAGGGAGGGCTGTGGGCGAACGAGATGCTCGCGCTCAACCTGAAGGACATGAAGTTCGACAACCGCCGCGGACAGGTCACCGTCTACGTGAAGGGCACCAAGGACTCCCGCGGCCGCACAGTGCCGCTCCAGAATGGCGCCCTCATCGCCCTGGAGGACTGGCTCGAGGCGCGGGGCGACGCCAACGGTCCGCTCCTGTGCCCCGTGCGGAAGAACGGCACCGTGGAGGTCCGCCGCCTGACGGCCAGCGCCGTCCGACAGTGCCTCGACAAGCGCGCCGAGGAAGCGGGTGTGGCACCCTTCGCGCCCAACGATCTGCGGCGCAGCTCCGTCTCCGCGCGGACCCAGGGACGGGCACGCCGGGCACGCGAGGCGGCCCCGGTGATGCAGGTGGCGAGCAGCCCCTTGTTCGGAGTGAGCGGTGAGGCGCCCGTGCGCGACACGACCGAGGCCGTCCACTTCCCCTACCTCACGCGAAAGCAGGAGCTGCTCTAGCTCCTCTGGAGGGGGGCCGCTTCGGCCGCCGATGGGGTCCGGATCGAGCGTGCTGTCCCGCCTGCTGGGCGCCGGGGTGCTGCTGATCTTCCTGCAGACGCTGGGCTGCTCTCCTTCGAGTCCCCTCGACCACGCCGGGCCGGTCGCCGACTGGCCGGCCTACGGCGGAGACGAGGGCGGGCTGCGGTACTCGCCGCTCACGCAGATCACCCCCGAGAACGTGCAGGACCTCGAGGTCGCCTGGACCTACCGTCACGGCGACTTCTCCGACGGCCGCGGCGAGTTCGCACGCACGTCGTTCGAGGCGACGCCGATCGTCGCCGACGGAACCCTCTACTTCTGCACCGGCTTCATGCGCGTCGTCGCGCTCGATCCGGAGACCGGGCAGGAGCGCTGGACCTTCGACCCGAAGCTGCGCGCGAAGCGGGGAGAGGGGCCGTATCCGCTCACCTGCCGAGGGGTGACCTGGTGGCAGGACCCGGCCGCCCGCAAGGGCGACGCCTGCCGCGAGCGGATCTTCTACGGCACCCGGGACTCGGAGCTGATCGCCCTCGACGCGAAGACGGGCCGGCCCTGCGAAGGCTTCGGCGAGGCGGGTCGGGTGGCCCTGCGCGAGGGGATGGGCGAGGACGTCCCGTCCTGGGAGTACTACCCGACCTCGCCGCCCGTGGTGGTGGGCGACGTGGTCGTGATCGGCGCCCTCGTCGCCGACAGCCTGCGGGTCGACGCGCCGAGCGGAGTCGTGCGGGGCTTCGACGCCCGCACCGGCGCCTTGCGCTGGGCCTGGGATCCCGTGCCGCCCGGCTGGCGGCCCACGCCGACCGCGCACGGTCGTCGCTACGAGGCGGGAACGCCCAACGTCTGGGCGCCCCTCTCGAGCGACTCGGAGCGCGGGCTCGTGTTCGTGCCCACGGGCAACCCGTCGCCCGACAGCTTCGGAGGTCTGCGCCACGGTCTCGACTACTACGGCAGCTCGACGGTGGCCCTGGACGCCCGCACGGGCCGGGTGGTGTGGCACTTCCAGGCCGTGCATCACGACCTGTGGGACTACGACGTGGCGTCGCAGCCCACGCTCTTCCAGATCGACGGCGTCGGCGGCGGCAGGCCGGGCGTCGCCCAGGCCACGAAGATGGGTCACGTCTTCCTGCTCGATCGCGAGACCGGCCAGCCCCTCTATCCCGTCGAGGAGCGGCCCGTGCCCCAGGGCACGGTGCCGGGCGAGACGCTCTCGCCGACGCAGCCGTTTCCCACCCATCCGCCGCCGCTGCATCCCACGCAGGTGACCGCCGAGACCGCCTGGGGGTTCACGCCCATCGACGAGAGCGATTGCCGGGAGAAGGTCGCCCGCTACCGCCACGAGGGGCTCTTCACGCCTCCGAGCCTGCAGGGGACCATCCAGTACCCGGGCTCGGCCGGGGGCATGAACTGGGGCGGCGTCTCCGTCGACCCCGTACGCGGCGTCCTCTACACGAACCAGATGCGGGCGGCCGCCGTCGTGCAGCTGATACCGCGCGCCGAGTTCGACGCCCTCGATCCCGCGTTGAACCAGTATCCCAACGAGCTGTATCCCATGCGCGGTACCCCCTACGGGGTGAAGCGCTTCCCGTTGCTGTCGAGCTTCGGTGCGCCGTGCCTCGCGCCGCCGTGGGGCACCCTGACCGCCGTGGACCTGCGCAGCGGCGACGTGCTCTGGCAGTCCACCCTGGGAACCACGCGCGACCAGGCGCCGTTCCCCCTCTGGCTGCCGCTCGGGGCGCCGAACCTGGGCGGGTCGATCGTGACGGCGGGTGGGCTCGTCTTCATCGGCGCCACCACGGACAAGAGCTTCCGGGCCTTCGACGCGCGGACGGGGGAGGAGATCTGGAGCCGCCGGATTCCCTTCACGGCGAACTCGACGCCGCTCACCTATCGCCTGCGGCCCGACGGCCGGCAGTTCGTCGTGGTGGCGGCCGGAGGGCACGGCTGGTCCGAGCCCGGCGACGCCGTGATCGCCTACGCGCTGCCCGAGTAGACGGCCGCGCGAATCAAGTCGGCCGGCCCGCGCGGATCAAGTCGGCCGGCCCGCGCGGATCAAGTCGGCCGGCCCGCGCGAATCAAGTCGGACGGCCCGCGCGGATCAAGTCGGCCGGCCCGCGCGGATCAAGTCGGCAGGCCCGCGCCCATCAAGTCGGCGAAATTGTCGTGGTAGAAGCGCGTCTTCGCGTCCTCGGACACGTCGTCGAGCGACGCCTCGAAACGCTTCAGCGGGTTGCGCCCGCCCTCCACGTGCGGGTAGTCCGACGAGAACAGACACACCTCGGGGCCCGCGTTCTCGATGATCCAGCCCGTGTCCTCGGCGGGGTAGGGGGTGACGCGGATCTGGCGCCGGACGTACTCGCTGGGCCGAAGGGCGAGGTTCTGCAGGCGCTCCTCGTTGCGCCGGAAGGCGTCGACCGCCGAATCGAGCTGTCGCATCCAGCCGGGCACCCAGGAAGCCCCCTGCTCGATCACCCCGCAGCGCAGTCGGGGAAAGCGCTCGAAGACGCCGTCGAGGATCATCGTGGCCAGGGTCTGCATGGGCGGATACGGGATCGCCATGTAGTCCACCGAGCGGAAGTTCTCCGCGCCGCCGTGGAAGTCCGGCACCGGCGGCAGGCCGTTCTCGAAGTAGCAGGGGTCGAGCAGTCGACCCCCGCCTCCGACGTGCAGCACGATCGGCAGGCCCGCGTCCTGGGCCACGGCCCAGACCGGATCGAGGCCGATGTGGCTGGGCGAGTGCCCCTTCGGGCAGGCCGAGGCGAAGAGCAGCGCCTTGCAGCCGAGCTCGATGGCCTGGATGGCGGCCCGGCGCGCCCGCTCGAAGTCGCGCAGCGGGACGTAGCCCGTCGCGAGCAGGCGCCGGTCCACGGAGCAGAAGTCGGCCATGGCGCGGTTGTGGGCCTCGGCGAGCGCGTACGCGAAGTCGACGTCGTCGCCGTGCTCGGCGGCGAGCAGCTGTCCGTTCGAGAACGTGTTGAAGACGAGCTGGCTCTCGAAGCCCAGCAGGTCGAGGGCCCGCGGCCGGTCCTCGGCGATGAACGAGCCGGTGGCCTGCCAGTTCTTGCGCAGCATGATCTCGGCCTCGTCCCGGGCGCGATACTCCGGGTCGCGATGGCGGCGCCGCAGCTCCTCGATGAAGGTCTCCTCGCCGGGCTTCACGGACGCGACGAAGACGGGCTTCATGCGGGCGCGGACGTCCGCGGGCGCATAGTCGAACATCCACTCGGGCGTCTCCATCACGTGGCTGTCCGCGTCGTGGATCGTACGGCCTGCTGCGTACGGCATGCCTCGCTCCTCCCGGAATCGTCGGGGAAGATTACCTGCTAGCTTGCCGCCGTGCTCCGGTTCCTGGTCGCTGCGGCGCTCGTGCTCGTGGTCCTCGCGCGTCCTGCGTCCGCGGCAGACGGCGAGGGCACGCCTGGGGCGCGGCGGCCCGCGCTCGTCCTGATCGTGGCCATCGACCAGCTGCGCCGGGACCGCCTCGACCCCGCCCTGCCGGGGGGGCTCGGTCGCCTGGCCCGGGAAGGACGCGCGTACAGCGACGCGCAGCTCGACCACGCGGTCACGGAGACCTGTCCCGGTCACGTGGCCATCGCGACGGGCCGCGAGCCGGGTCCGGTCGGCGTCACCGCCAACACCTACATCGACCGCGAGTCGGGAGAGCGTCGCTACTGCGTTGCGGATCCGGCGCCGGATGCCGCCGTGATCGGCGGCGACGACGATCCCGAGGCGGGACGCTCGCCGCGGCCCATTCGCGCCGACGCCCTGGGCGACTGGCTGAAGGCGACGTTCCCCCAAGCCCGCGTGTTCGCGGTCTCCGCCAAGGATCGGGCGGCCATTGCCCTGGGCGGCCAGCATCCGGACGGGGTGTACTGGCTGCAGAAGGACGGCGCGCTCCGCGCGGGACCGGACGGCCGCCTGGACGCGGAGACGGTGTGGCCGGGCTTTACGACGAGCCGCTACTACGCGGGCGCGCTCCCGGGCTGGGTGACGGCCTGGAACGCGCCGGGTCTGGCGGCGCGCGTCCCGGACCAGTGGATCCACTCGAGCGAGCCCGCCGGCGGCACGCCGCCGCGCGTCGACGACTACCCGGGCGAATCGGACGAG
This sequence comes from uncultured delta proteobacterium, assembly GCA_963822965.1. Classification (GTDB taxonomy): domain Bacteria; phylum Myxococcota_A; class UBA9160; order UBA9160; family UBA4427; genus JAJDAN01. The sequence goes on along the minus strand of CAWGJT010000006.1, from coordinate 63,756 downwards.
CGCAGCCGCACGAGCCCGCACCCGCTGCACGACGACGATCCCGAGGAGCAGGCCGACGACGTCTACCACTCTCCCTTCGTCGACCTGCTGACCCTCGACTTCGCGCGCACCCTCGTCGAGTCGGAAGACCTGGGCCGACACGACGCCCCCGACCTGCTGGCCATCTCGCTGTCGGCGACGGACACCGTCGGCCACGCCTACGGCCCCGGAAGCCTGGAGGCGCGCGACGCCCTGCTGCGTCTCGACGCGGCGTTGGGCGAATTCCTCGCCGGGGCCGAGGCGCGCGTCGGACCCGGTGGGCTGCTGGTGGCGCTCAGCGCCGACCACGGCGTGCTGCCTCTGCCCGAGCGACTGGCGGAGACCGGTGCGCTCGAGTGTCCGGTGGACGGCGGGCGGGTGGGCCTCGTGTCCCTGATCCTGCGCCTCTACGCGAAGCTTCACTTCGAGCTGTCGCCGTTCTCCTGGCCGCGTCCGTGGCTGAACGTCGCGAGCGAGCTCACCGTGGACCGGGCGCTGGCTCGGGACCGCGGCGTTCCGGTCGACCAGGTGGTCGCCGTGGCGGAGCGCTGGCTCGAGGCGCAGCCCGCCGTGCGCGCAGCCTGGACCCGGCGCGAGGTGGTGGAGGGACGGAGCGAGCTGGCCCGTCTCTATCGCAACTCCCTCGACCCCGAGCGCAGCGGAGACCTCTTCGTGCAGTTCGAGCCCACCTGCCTGGCGGACTTCGACGGAGACGGAACCTCCCACGGCAGCCCGTACGACTATGACCGCGACGTGCCGCTCGTCTTCTGGGGGCCCGGCTTCGCGGCGGGCCGCGTCCCGGGGCCGGCACGGACCATCGACCTGGCGCCCACCCTGGCCGCGCGCCTCGGCGTGGCCGTGCCGGCAGACCTCGACGGCCGCGATCTGCTGGCGGGTGCGCGCGTCGAGGCCGGGGCTCAGCGCCGCGAAGCCGGCGTCGTATCCGCCAACGCCGGGTTGGCGCCCACGGACGGCTCGCCTTCGCGATAGATGTCGGGCTCGATGAAGATGAGACGCGCGGCGGGTACGCGCTCGCGGATGCAGCGCTCGGCCCGGTCGATGGCGTCCGCCAGGCCCCGCATCGAGAGCGTCGAGTCGAACTGGACCTTGAGCGCCACCAGCAGCTGATCGGGTCCGAAGTGCTGGGTGCGCATGTGGATCACCCGCTCCACCTGCTCGGTCTCCTGCAGGGCCGTGCGGATGGCGCGCCGGTCTTCCGGCGAGGCGGCTTCGCCGATCAGCAGGCTGCGCATCTCCATCGCGAGCACGATCGCGATCGCGGCCAGCAGGGCGCCGATCGAGACGCTGCCCAGGGCGTCGAAGCGCGGCTCGCCGGTGGCGGCGGCCAGGCTCACGCCGAGGAGCGCCATGGCCAGTCCCACCAGCGCGCCCAGATCCTCGAGCAGGACCACGGGAAGCTCGGGGCTCTTCGTGTTGCGAATGAAGTTCCACCAGCCCCGGGTGTGCTTCTGCTGTCGGGCCTCGACCACCGCCGTCCGGAACGAGAAGCTCTCCATGGCGATGCCCAACAGCAGGATGCCGACTGCCCACGACGGGCTCTCGAGCTCGTGGGGGTGGACGAGCTTGCTCACGCCTTCGTAGATCGCGAACAGCGAGCCCAGGGAGAAGATCACCAGCGCGACGACGAACGACCAGAAGTACCGCTCGCGTGCGAACCCGAACGGGTGGTCCTCGGTGGCGGGCCTCCGCGCCGAGGCTCCTCCCCACAGCAGCAGCGCCTGGTTCCCGGTGTCGGCGAACGAGTGGACGGCCTCCGCGAGCATCGATGCTGCACCCGTGACGGCCCAACCGAAGAGCTTTGCGGCCGCGAGCCCGAGGTTCGCGGCGAGCGCGGCCAGGATGGCCCGACGGTTTCCGTCCTGCACGATCTCCTCCCCGACCGACGGGCTCGCCTTGCGGCTCCGCGACTCCAGCCGCCGTGCGGCTCCGCGACTCTATCCCAGACCGGCTCGCGCGAGACGGCCGGTGGGCGCCCGCGCGGCGAGCAGGGTGACGAGTGCGGCGAGGGTGCTGCTCACCGGAATCCACCAGGTCCAGGCGAGCCACGTCTCGCCGAGCACCAACGGGTGCAGGAAGAGCGCGAGCCCGGCGGCTGCGCCGGCCGCGAGGCCCGCCACGGCGCTCCGCTCGCTGCCCGCACCCGGTAGCAGCACCGCCACGGCGAAGACGCCGAGCAGCCCGCCGTAGAGGATGGTCATCGCCGAGAGGGCGAACTCGACGAGACCCAGCCGCGCCGCGCCGCCCGTCCCGGTCTGCAACGCCGCGTGGTACGCCGCCATGCCCAGGGCGGACACCACCAGCGCCGCCGTCACCGCCACCGACGCCCGGCGCGTGCGCGCGGCGAGGCGCTCGTCCGAGGCCTCTTCTCGTGCCAGGTCCACCGTGAGACTGGTGGCGATGGCGCAGATTGCCGAGTCGAGGCTCGACATGGCCGCGGCGAGCAGGCCCGCGAACACCAGCCCGCGCAGTCCGTCCGGCAGGGCCTGCATGGCGAACGCGGGCACCACGCGGCCCGCCTCGGGCAGCACCTCGGGCGGCGCCGCGGCGTGCTGGGCGGCGATGGCCGTTCCCACCAGCAGGAAGAGCGCGGTGAGCGGAAAGTTGAGCAGCGCGGAGCCGAAGAGCGCCGTGCCCCCGGCGCGCCCGCCGCGTGCGGCCAGCAGTCGCTGCACCATGTCGAAGTCGGTGCCGTGGGTGGCGAGGGTCAGGAAGAATCCGGCGACGAGCGCCGTGCCGAAGCCCCGGCTGTCGCCCCAGGTGAACAGCGGCGAGAAGGTGAAGATGCGGCTGCGTCCGCCGTCACCGGCCCAGTCGAGGACCTCGCCGAGACCGCCCGGCACGTTTCCGATGGCGGCCGCCAGCAGCGCGAGGGCACCGGCCAGGAACACCGCCGCCTGCAGGACGTCGGTCCAGATCACCGAGCGGATGCCTCCCGCGCGCGTATAGATCCCGGCGATCGCGCCGCAGGCGACGATGGCCAGGGTGACGTCGGTTCCCGTGGCGACCGAGAAGGCGAGCGCGGCGATGAAGAGACGCACGCCCGAGGCCAGCAGCCGACCTGCCACGAAGCACCACGCCGCCGCGCGCTGGGCTGCGGGGCCGAAGCGAAGCTCCAGCAGCTGGTAGATGCTGACGACGCCCAGCCGGTGATACAGCGGGACGACACGCAGGGAGATCACCGCCTTCCCCAGCAGGGCCCCGAAGGCCAGCTCGAGATACGACCAGCTGCCCTGGTAGGCGGCGTCGGGTACGCCGAGGAAGGTCGCGGCCGAGAGCTCGGTGGCCACCATGGAGCCGAGCACGGCCCAGGTGGGAACCGAGCGTCGCCCGACGAGCAGGTCGGCGGCGCTCGCGTGTCCGCGGGCCGCGCGGCGTCCCAGCGCCAACACGGCGAGCGCGTAGAACGCGATCACGATCCAGTCGAGCGCGCCCAGGATCCCCCCCTTGCCGCGGCTCGTGCGCCGGGTCGAGCGCGATGCCCCATGGGGGGCAGGTGCGCCGGACGATTGCCATTCGGACGGGGGGCCGGTTTCAGGGTATTATACGAGTCAGTCCCGATCGAGAACCGCGCCGGATCAGGGACCTCGAGACAGCCCCGATCGAGAACGCTCCTGATGACGACCGCACCCGGGTGGCGGCGCGACCCACGGGAGGACCCCTCATGCAAACCGAGCTGGATGGAACGTTGCCGGACGACGCCTACTTCGACGAGCCCCGGGAGCGCAAGCGCGATGTCTTCGACGCGCACCTGCTGCAGGAGCCGCTGACCGCTCTGCCGAGCCGCAGGCCGATCTGCTTCAAGGGGTCGGACGCGGTATCCGAGGCGATGCAGGCCATGCAGCGCGAGCATCGCGGATGCGTTCTCATCACCGAGGACGGCACCTCGCGCTCGCGACTCGCGGGCATCTTCACCGAGCGGGACATCCTGCTCCGCATCATCAATCGCGGCCGCAATCCCGCCACGGTCACCCTCGACGAGGTGATGGTGCGCGACCCCGAGTCCCTCGCCCTGAACGCCACCATCGCCTGGGTGCTGAACAAGATGTCCGTCGGCGGCTTCCGGCACGTGCCGGCGGTGGACGACGACGGGTGCCCGCAGATCATCGTCTCGGTGCGGGACGTGGTGCAGTTCCTGGTGGAGGCCTTCCCCTCCCAGATCCTCAACCTGCCGCCCGAGTTCGGCGTGCCGCGCTACCGCAATCGGGACGGCGCCTGAGCGCCGTCTCCCGGCAGCCGGTGCGGCGCATCGCGTCGCTCACGCGCGAGGCTCCACCAGCTCGACGAGATGCCCGTCCGGATCGCGCACGTAGGCGGTCCGCTGCCCCCACGGCCGGTCGGCCGGGGGGGTGACGGCGGTCGCGCCCGTGACCACGAGCTCCGCGTACGCGCGGTCCACGTTGGCCACGAAGAAGGCGAGCTCGAAGCCCGGCGCATTGGCGGCAGGTGCCTCGAGGGCGATGCCCAGGGTCTGCGCGAGCGCCGACCGCTCGTAGAACGCCAGGCGGGTGACCCCCGTCTGGAGCTGCGCGTACGGACCCCGGCGGTGGTTCAGGGGGAGCCCCAGACCCTCCACGTAGAAGGCCAGGGCCCGGTCGAGATCCTCGACGATCAGCACCGTGTAATCGAGCGCTTTGACCTGCAGGGCTCACCTCCCACCGGCGCTGCCGGTTGGGGTAACGTAACCGCAATGTCCGACAATCCCGCCGCGGACGAATCCGAGCGGATCGGCGCCGTCAGCGCCGAGGCCCGGGAGCCCGATCGTAGGGCCCGCAGCGCCGTTCGAGCCATCGTCTTCCTGTACCGCGAGTTCGAGCGGGTCTGCCGGGACGAGGGGATCAGCATTCCGCAGTACCGGCTGCTGCTCTTCCTGCGCCATGGCCCCAAGCGGGCCGGGGAGCTGGCGGCGCGTGCCGCCATCCAGCGGCCGACCCTCACGTCCCTGGTGGACGGACTGGAGAAGGACGGTCGCATCCGGCGCGTGCAGGTGGAGGCGGACCGCCGCGGCATCCGCCTCGAGCTCACCGAGACCGGGGTGCGGGACATGCGTCAGGTGGAGTCGCGTCTGTCGGCGTTGCTCGAAGGCCTGTGCGCCGGCAGCGAGCGCAACGACAAGGAAGAGATCCTCGACGCGTTCATGAGCCTCGCCCGTGTCCTCGACGGCGAGGTGGAGAAGCGGCTGCAGAGCTGAAGATCGCATCGGCGGCCGCCCCGGCGGCCGTGCCAGGAGGAAGCCATGAGCGAGCACTACGCGCTGCTGATTCGCGGCGGCACGCTGGTCGACGGAACGGGTGCCCCCGCGGTGCGCGGCGACCTCGCGGTGCGCGACGGCCGGATCGCCGCCCTGGGCGACGTCTCCGGCAGCGCCGACCGGGTGATCGAGGCGGACGGTCGCGTCGTGGCGCCGGGATTCGTCGACATCCACACCCACTACGATGCCCAGGTGTTCTGGGACCGGATGCTCACCATCTCGCCCTGGCACGGCGTCACGTCGGTGGTCATCGGCAACTGCGGCTTCGGCATCGCGCCGACGCGTCCCGAGCACCGGGACCTGATCCTCCGGACGCTCGAGAACGTCGAGGGCATGTCCCTCGACGCACTGCGCGCGGGCGTGGGCGAGGACTGGCCCTTCGAGACCTTCCCGGAGTTCCTCGACGCCGTCGACGCCCGCGGGCCCGCCATCAACGTCGGGGCGCTGCTGGGACACACCCCCCTGCGCATGTACGTGATGGGCGAGGCGTCCACCGAGCGCGAGGCCACGCCGGACGAGGTCGAGACCATGCGGCGGCTGGTCGCCGAAGGGCTCGCGGCCGGCGCCCTGGGCTTCGCGACCTCCCAGTCCCCTACCCACGTGGGCTACGCCGGTCGGCCGGTGCCCAGCCGGGCCGCCAACCTCGACGAGATCGCGCGGCTGGCGTCGTGCCTCGGCGAGGCGGGACGCGGCGTGCTCCAGGCGACCCTCGGCCGCGGATTCTTCCTGAAGGAGTTCGAGCAGATCGGCCGGGCCACGGGACGCCCCGTCAGCTTCACGGCCCTGCTCGCCGGCATGCTCGGGCCCGACGGCCACCGCGGCGTGCTGGAGCAGAGCGGCAGGCTCCAGGCCGAAGGCGTCGACGTGGTCCCCCAGGTGGCCTGTCGTCCGCTCATGTTCGAGTTCCAGTGGAAGGCGCCGTTCCCCTTCGAGAGCCTGTCGCTCTTCCAGCCCGTCTCGCGCGCCGACTTCGAGGGACGCAAGCGCATCTACGCCGATCCGGCCTTCCGGGCGGCCTTCCGCCAGCGCGCCGAGAAGGGAGGAATCTCGGGACGCTGGCAGGACACCTGGATCGCCGAGTACGCGCCCGACCGCCGCCTCGAGGAGCGCCGGGTGACGGACGTGGCCGCGGAGCGGGGCGTGCATCCGGTGGACCTGGTGCTGGACATGGGGCTCGACACCGACCTCGAGGCGCGCTTCCGCATCGCCATCATGAACACCGACGAGGAGGCCGTCGCCGAGCTGCTGCGGCACCCGGCCTCGATGCTGGGCCTGTCCGACGCGGGCGCCCACGCGAGCCAGCTCTGCGACGCCTGCGCGCCCACCCACATGCTGGCCCACTGGGTGCGCGAGAAGGGCGTGCTCTCGCTCGAGGAGGCGGTACGCCTGCTGACGTCGCGCTCGGCGGACGTGTTCGGCATTCGCGATCGCGGGCGGCTCGCCCCCGGCCTGGCCGCGGACGTGACCATCTTCGACCCGGAGACCGTCGGCTGCAGCCCGCTGCGGCGCGTCCACGACTTCCCGGCGGGCGCCGACCGGCTCGTCTCGGACGCGACGGGCATCGAGGCGGTGATCGTGAACGGCACGCCGATCCGCGAGCAGGGCCGGGACGTGGTGGATCCGGAGGGCGAGCTGCCCGGTCGGGTGCTCAGGTCGTGAACTGGCCCCGGGCCATCAGGATCTTGCCCGAGCGCACGAGCTCGGAGATGCCGTAGGGTCGGAGCAGGGCGATCAGCGCGTCGAGCTTCTCGCTGCTGCCGTAGACCCGCAGCATCACGCTGGTCACCGCGTAGTCGACCACCTTCGCGTTGAAGTGCTCGGCGATCTGCAGCACCTGGTTGCGGTCGTCGTCCTTCACGTCGAGCTTGATCAGGGCGATCTCCGTCTCGTACGCGGCGTCGCCCGTGTGGTCGATGGCGCTCACCACGTCCACGAGCTTCTTGAGCTGCCGGATGATCTGATCCAGGGTCGCCGGATCACCCGAGCAGGTGATCGTCATGCGCGAGAAGCCGGCGCCCGCGGCGGGGCTCACCACCAGGCTCTCGATGTTGTAGCCCCGGCGCGCGAACACCAGGGCCACGCGCACCAGGACGCCGGGACGGTCGTGCACGAAGAGCGAGATGGTGTGGGTGCCGCTGGAATCGACGGCAGGGGTCGGGGCGATGGCGACGACGCTCATGGCTTCTCCGGGGTCGGCCGCTGCGCGTCGGACGGAGCGGCGCAGGGCGGACGCATCAGGTGCTGCCCGTCGGGCTTTTCCATGCGCGCGCTGGGGCTTCTCGATGATCATGTCCTTGATGGCGGCGCCGGCCGGGATCATCGGGAAGACGTTGTCCTCCTTGACCACCTCGGCGACGACCACGCAGGGGCCCTCGCGTACGCGCGCGCCTGCTTGCAGGATGCGATCCACGTCCGCCGGCCGCTTGATGCGGAAGCGCCTTGATGCCGTAGGCCTCGGCGAGCTTCACGAAGTCGGGGTTGCCCTCCAGGTCGACGCCCGAATAGCGGTTGTCGTAGAAGAGCTCCTGCCACTGGCGGACCATGCCCAGGTAGTTGTTGTTGATGATGAGGCACTTCACGGGGAGCTTGTGGACTGCGGCGGTCGCGAGCTCGCCAGGGTCATCTGGAAGCCGCCGTCGCCGCACGACCGCCCACACCTCCTTGTCCGGGTGGCCGAACTGCGCGCCGATGGCCGCCGGGAAGCCGAAGCCCATGGTGCCGGCGCCGCCGCGAGCTGAGCCAGTGGCGGTTGGTGGTGGCGAGGCAGAACTGGGCCGCCCACATCTGGTGCTGGCCCACGTCCGTGGCGATCGATCGCCGTCGCCGCTCGGTGAGCGCGTTCAGCCGGTCGAGCACGTGCTGGGCGCGCAGGCCGCCCTGCTTCGGGTACTTGAGCGGGTACTGCGTGCCGCCAGTCCTCGCACTGCGCCAGCCACTCGGCGCGTGTCTCCGCGGCTCGATCAGCGGGCAGCAGCTCCTCGAGCACGAGCCGCGCGTCGCCCTGGATCGGCGACGTCGGGGCGGATCATCTTGTTGAACTCGGACGGGTCGATGTCGATGTGGATCTTCGACGGCGTCCGCGCAGAACTCGTCGAGCTTGCCGGTGATGCGGTCGTCCCAGCGGGCGCCGATGGCCATGATGCAGGTCGCACTCGACCACCGCCTTGTTCGCGTAGGCGGTGCCGTGCATGCCGAGCATGCCGAGGTGCAGCGGATGGGTCTCGTCGACGGCGCCCTTGCCGAGCAGGGTGTTCACGATGGGCGCGCGCAGCTTCTCGGCCAGGGCTGATCACCGCCTTGCCGGCGCCGGAGATCACCGCGCCGTGTCCCACGTAGAGCAGCGGTCGCTTGGCGGCCCGGAGCAGCTCGGCGGCGCGCGTCAGGTCCTCGGGGCGGGCCCGGGTCGGCACGGTGTAGCCGGGCAGGTCGACGTCGTCGACGAAGGGCGCGTCGCACGGTCCCTGGGTGACGTCCTTGGGGAGATCGATCAGCACCGGGCCCGGTCGGCCCGTCGTGGCGATGTGGAAGGCCTCGCGCACCACGCGCGGAATGTCGGCAGCGTCCTTCACCAGGTAGCTGTGCTTGACCACCGGGTAGGTGATGCCCGTGACGTCGGCCTCCTGGAAGGCGTCCTTGCCGAGCATGGGCCGGATCGTCTGACCGCAGAGCACGATGATGGGCACCGAGTCCATCAGGGCGGTGAGCATGCCGGTGACCGTGTTCGTGGCGCCGGGGCCCGAGGTGACCAGCACGACGCCGGGGCGCCCGGTGGCGCGGGCGTAGCCGTCGGCCATGTGGGTCGCGCCCTGCTCGTGGCGGACCATGACCAGCTGGATCGTCGAGTCCACCAGCGCGTCGAACATCGGCATGGCCGCGCCGCCGGAGAGGCCGAAGATGTACTCCACGCCCTCGCGTTCGAGGCAGCGGATGAGCTTCTCTGCGCCGGTAGGGATCTGTGCCGTCATGGAGCGCTCCCAGCTTTCGCCGTTTCGGGTCGCTTCGACCGTTTCGACGCGATTCTCGCGGACGGCGCCGAACCGGGACGCCACCAAGGCGGGAAAGATCGCCGATTTTTGTGCAAATAGCCAGTTGATCGGGAGGAGGGCCGAAAAACATTCGGTCCGGAGGGCAAGAAATGGTGTGGTCTCGCGAGTGGACTTCGGAAGCATGGGCCACTCGAAGGAGAAAACGGGGTCGGTTCCGATCGGAGCCGGATAAAATTCCGTTCCACAGGACTCTGAAGCGGAGGCCGATCGTCCTGGTCCCCTTGGGGGGCGGGGCGGGCAGCGCGCAACGCGGCTGGGGTGCTGCTGTACGTTCTGGCGCGTCCGAAGGGGGGACGGGCCTTGAATCTGCCGCTCGCCGTACAGCTCGTGGGCTGGCTCGTCCTGTTCATCGGGGCCTTCCAGATCGTTCCCACCGTCACGGCGCTCTGGATGGGCGACAACGTCGTCCCGTACCTGGTGTCCATGGGCATCGCCGTCGCGGTCGGCCTGCCCGTCGGGCTCTTCGTCAAGCCGGCGACCGTGCGGGTCCGGCCGCGGGACGGCTTCCTGATCGTGTCGGCGGCCTGGATCGCCGCGTCGATCTTCGGGGCCCTGCCGTACGTCACCGCGGGCGTCCTCGGCCCGGTGGACGCGATCTTCGAGTCGGTCTCCGGCTTCACCACCACCGGATCCACGGTGCTGCCCTTCATCGACGGGCAGCCGCACGCGCTGCTGCTGTGGCGCTCGCTCACCCAGTGGCTCGGGGGCATGGGGATCGTGGTCTTCACGGTGGCCCTGATGCCGCTGCTCGGGATCGGCGGGATGTCGCTCTTCCGCGCCGAGGTCACCGGACCCGTGAAGGAGAAGGTGCGCCCCCGGGTGGCGGAGACCGCGCGCCAGCTGTGGTTCATCTACGTGGGCCTCACGACCGCCCAGTGGCTCGCCCTGGTGATCGCCGGCATGCCGGCCTTCGACGCCCTCTGTCACGCGATGTCGACGCTGTCCACGGGCGGCTTCTCTCCGCGCGACCAGTCCGTGGGCGCCTACGACTCGGACGCCATCCACTGGATCGTCACGATCTTCATGTTCCTGGCGGGCGTGAACTTCGTGCTCCACTACCGCATGCTGACGGGGCGGGCGCGGGAGGTGTTCCGCGATACGGAGCTCCGCTACTACACGGTCCTCACCGTCAGCGTGTGCCTGATCTTCATCGCGATCCTCTGGGCCACCGACCTCTACCCCGACCACCGGGCCCGGGTCGCGAGCTTCCAGGCGGTCTCGCTGCTGACGGGCACCGGCTTCGCGACGGCCCACTTCGAGCACTGGCCGGCCGTCTCCCAGATCATCATCCTGCAGCTGATGGCGCTCGGCGCCATGGCGGGCTCCACCTGCGGCGGCGTGAAGAGCCTGCGCATCGTGCTGGGGATCCGGTCCCTGCGTTCCGCATTCACGCTGGTCGGTCACCGGAACGCGGTGCGCCCCGCCGTGCGCTTCGGCGGCAAGCCGGTGCCGCCCGACGTCATGGCCGGGGTCTGGACCTTCTTCGCCGCGTACTTCCTGGTGGTCGTGGTGGCCGCCGCGATCGTCTCCGCGAGCGGCTTCGACGTGGTCACGTCGCTCTCCGCGGCGCTGACGGCGACGGGCAACGTGGGACCCGGCCTGGGGCTGGCGGGTCCGTACGACAACTTCGCGATCTTCCCGGGAGCGGTGAAGCTGGTGCTGGCGTTCTGCATGCTGGCGGGGCGCCTCGAGCTCTTCACCCTGCTCGTCCTCTTCAACCCGGCCTTCTGGCGACGCTGAGCCACGCGCCTTCCCGCGGGGTCGACCAGCGCGGCGGACAGCGGCGTGCACCCGGCACGCACCGCGCAGCCGATCGGCAATCCGTTGGAAAGCCGCGGGCCGGGCGCGCGAGCTTCCGGTCGAAGCGGCTCCGGCGCGCGCGCACCTGCGCTGCGCGAGATCTCAATGGCGGTGGCCGGGTAGCCGATCGAAGGGGTAACCTCCGTCGCGTGGACGAAGGGGAGGTCGGCATGATCACGGAGACGGCGGGCTCACGACGATCGCAGCGGCGCGGCGCCGGGCTCGTTCGTGGATCGCTCCTGGTCGTGGTCGCACTCTCGGCTCTCGTGCTGGCGCGGCCGGTGGTCGCCGACGAACCGAAGGACGAGGCCGCAGCCGGAATCGAGGCCGAGCTGTTCGAGCCCGACAACGCCTACGAGCCGAGCGATGCCGGGAACCCCCTCCGGGTTCTCGCCTACGCGCTCCATCCCGTCGGGGTCATCCTCGACACCCTGATCTTCCGTCCGGCGTACTGGCTGGGCTCCCACGAGCCCATCAAGACCCTCGTCGGGCAGACCGACTGAAGCTCCGAGGTCCGTCCTCGCGGCGGGCGCTCCGGTGGGAATCCGCGAGCGCAACCGTGTGGGGCAGCGTATCGGTCGGATTCGCGAGGTATGGTAATTGCATGGCTGTTCGCGCGATCCAGCTCCCGGTCAGGTCCCGAATCGCCGCGAGCGGTCTGCTCGCGGCGTTCCTGATCGCGACGCCCCTGCACGCGGAGCCGCCGCTGCTCGACGTCGATGGCATGACGTTCATCGCGAGTCGGGGGCCGGGCAACGAGCTGGTGCTGCACGCCGCGCACGCCCGCTTCGACACCGAGCAGGAACGGGTCTACCTCGACGACGTGCACGCCACGGTCGAGCCGTCCCGTTCGGCGGGCGAGTTCGAGATCCGCTGTGACAGCGGCGAGCTCGACGTGGCCACCAACGACTTCGAGGCGCGCGGCAACGTCCGCGGTCGCACCGACGGCGACCGCCAGTTCGAGGCGCCCTGGGTGAAGTACGACCACGACGCGGGTCTGCTCTTCACGAACGCGCCGGTGCTCATCTCGGAGGACGCCATCACCTACCAGGGCGGGGGCTTCCAGTACTTCGTGCGCGAACGGCGTTTCCGCCTGCTGGGCGGGGCGAGCGTGGTGCAGAAGCCGTGAGCGTTCGCGTCCTCGCTGCTGCGCTGGGAGCCGCCGTGCTCGCTCTGGGCTTCGCCCGCGCGAGCGAGGCGGCGGCCGAGGGGGCGGATCCCGATCGGGGCATCGCCGTCGCGCCGTTCGCCGCCGACGCCCACGGCGCGCCCGTTCCCGACGTGGCGAGCCGGCTGGCCGAGGAGCTTGCCGTTCTGTCGCCCACCCGCATCGTGCCGCCCGGGTCGTTGGTCTCGGACGGACGCGGCCTCGACGCGCCCGAAGCGGGGGACGTGCGGCGCTGGGCCGAGCGGAACGACGTCGACAACGTGATCGTGGGGCGCACGCGGCGGGCACCCCGCGGCGGGCTCGACGTGTCGGTGGAGCTGCGCTCGGGGCACTCGGGGGTCGCGCGCGCCGAGTATCGCCTGGCGCCGGACTCCGACGCGGCCTTGCCGGGCGCCGTCGACCACCTGGCGCGGCTCATCCTGGCGGACCTGGGCGATCCGGTGGACGCTGGCAGCGACGCGCTCCCCGATGTCGCCGCCCCGGCGCCGACCGCATCCGCAGAGGCCCCCGCGACCGGTGCGAGCGAGCAATCGGGTACCCAGGACGACGCCGCCGGCGTCGGCCTGGCGATGCTGCCCGGCGTGCGGCGCGACGATCCCATCCAGATCCACTCGGACGAGCTCGAGGTGCTGCCCCAGGACGGCGGCCGGCGCCTGGTCTTCTCGCGCAACGTCGAGGTGCACCAGGGCAACATCATCCTCAACGCAGACCGCCTGGAGGCGGTGTACGCCCAGGGCGCGTCCCAGCCCGACCTGCTGCTGGCCTCCGGTCGGGTGCGGGTCGCCCAGGGGGGGCGCCGGGCCCGCTGCGAGCGGGCCCGCTACGAGCGCGAAGCGCAGACCCTCGTGTGCCGGGGGCAGGCCGAGGTGCTCGAGGGCTGCGACCGGGTCCGCGGGGAGGAGATCTCCTTCGACCTGTCGAACGAGCGCGTCACGGTGACCGGGGCGGCTTCGGTGCTGATCCAGCCCAAGGTCGGCGAGAGCGGGGGCGCCTGCGCGGACGGCTCGGCGCCCCCGAGCGAGGTCGCGCCGTGAGCGACGCCCTGATCGCGTCCGATCTCGTCAAGGTCTACGGCAGCAAGCACGCCGTGCGCTCCGTGAGCGTCGAGGTGCATCCGGCCGAGGTGGTGGGGCTGCTGGGACCGAACGGGGCCGGCAAGACGACCACCTTCAACATGATCGCCGGCAGCGTGCGACCGACCCGCGGACGGGTCTTCCTCGGCGACCGCGAGATCACCGATCTGCCGATGTACCGGCGGGCACGCCTCGGCATCACCTATCTGCCCCAGGAGCCCAGCATCTTCCGCCGGCTCACGGTCGCCGATAACGTGAACGCGATTCTCGAGACGATCGAGAAGGACCGGACCCGCCGGCGCGAGCGGCTCGAGGAGCTCCTCGCAGAGCTCGGCCTCTCCGAGAAGGCCGGGCGCCGCGGCGACTCGCTCTCCGGGGGCGAGCGCCGCCGGGTGGAGATCACGCGCGCCCTGGTGCTCGATCCGCATTACATGCTCCTCGACGAGCCCTTCGCGGGGGTCGATCCGATCGCCGTGATCGACATCCAGAAGATCATCGAGCAGCTCAAGAGCCGCTCCATCGGCGTCGTCATCACCGACCACAACGTGCGCGAGACGCTCTCGATCTGCGATCGCGCGTATATCATCAAGGACGGGGAGATCCTCCGCCTCGGAACGCCCGAGGAGATCGCCGACGACCCGGAGGTTCGGGCGGTCTACCTTGGGAAGAACTTCAGGCTCCACTAGCCCGGACGAGCGGAGATCGCTCGCCGGCACGGCGACAGGAGGCAAGAGCAGGCGCGATGGCCATCGAGCTCCGACAGCAGCTGCGACTCTCCCAGCAGCTCGTCATGACGCCGCAGCTGCAGCAGGCGATCAAGCTGCTGCAGCTGAACCGGCAGGAGCTCACCTCGCTGATCGAGCAGGAGCTGCAGGAGAATCCCGTCCTCGAGGAGAGCGAGGGCGACGACCGGACCGCCGGCGAGGCCTCCGACGAGACGCCGGGCGAGGATCGCGAGAGCCGCGCCGAGGCCGAGGCCAACGCGGAGACCGCGGCGGCCGAGGCCGAGACGGCCGAGGCGCGCGCCGACGCCGAAGGGGCCCCGGAGAGCGTCGCTTCCGAGGCGGCAGCCGAGGCCGGGTCCGACGATTCCCCCACCGATGCCGAGAAGATCGCGGACATCGAGTGGGAGAACTACATGGACAACTACCCGCAGACCGGGCTCGAGACCCGGGTGGCGGGAGACGACGACCGGCCCTCCATCGAGGCGACGCTCACGCGCCGTCCGTCCCTCGCCGAGCACCTCGCGTGGCAGATCCAGCTCTCCGCCTTCGACCCGGAGGAGGTGGCGGTGAGCCGCTGGATCATCGGCAACCTCGACGACGACGGCTATCTGATGTCCCCCGTCGAGGACGTCGCGCGGCAGGCCGGCGCTGACGAGGCGCTGGTGGAGCGGGCGCTCGCGAAGGTCCAGCAGCTCGATCCGCCCGGTGTGGCGGCCCGCAACCTGCGCGAGTGCCTGATGCTGCAGGTGCAGACGCTCGAGATCGACGACCCGCTGGTCGTCTGCGATCATCGACCGCCACCTCGACCTGCTCCAGAAGCGGGACTTCCGGGGCCTGACCCGGGCCACGGCAGCGAGCCCGGCAGATCTCTCGGCCGCCGCGAACGTCATCAGCCGGCTCGAGCCGCAAGCCCGGACGCGCCTTCGGCGGCGACGACCCCATCTACATCGTCCCGGACATCTACGTCTACAAGATGGAGGACGACTTCCACATCCTGTTGAACGAGGACGGGCTGCCGAAGCTGCGGATCAACAGCCTCTACCGGGACGTGCTCTCGGGAGGCAAGAGCGTCGCGAAGGACACCCGGGAGTACGTCCACGAGAAGCTCCGCTCCGCCCTGTGGCTCATCAAGTCGATCCACCAGCGCCAGCGCACGATCTACAAGGTGATGCAGAGCATCATCAAGTCACCAGCGCGAGTTCTTCGAGCACGGCATCTCCCACCTGAAGCCCCTCAACCTGCGGGACGTGGCCGACGACATCGAGATGCACGAGTCGACGGTCAGCCGCGTGACGACCAACAAGTACGTCCACACGCCCCAGGGAATCTTCGAGCTCAAGTACTTCTTCAACTCGAGCATCAATCGGTTCCACGGCGAGGCGATCGCCAGCGAGAGCGTCAAGGAGAAGATCCGGAAGATCATTCTGAACGAGGATTCGCGGCGTCCGCTGTCCGACCAGCGGATCGCCGAGATGCTGAAGTCGGCCAACATCGACATCGCGCGGCGCACCGTCACGAAGTATCGGGAGGCGATGAACCTCCTGTCCTCGACGAAGCGCCGGCAGATCGGCTAAAAACTGCCCCCGGAGCGCCCGCATCGAGCCCTCGGCGACTGAGAGCACGAGGAGACCGGCCTTGAAGATCATGGACATCCTCGTCAGGGACGGGGCCATCCTGGACCTGGCGTCCGAGACGAAGGAAGCCGTGCTCGAGGAGATGGCGCGCTCCCTCGCCGCGGCGGAGAAGGGTCTCTCCGCGGAGCGACTCCTGCAGGTGCTCCTCGAGCGCGAAGCGCTCCAGAGCACCGGCATCGGGGAGGGCGTGGCGATCCCCCACGGCAAGATGCCGGGCCTCGACCGCCTGGTCGCCTCCTTCGCCCGCAGCGTGAAGGGCGTCGATTTCGAGTCGATCGACGGCCAGCCGACGCATCTCTTCTTCCTGCTGGTGGTGCCCGAGCACTCGGGGGGCCAGCACCTGAAGGCCCTGGCGCGCATCTCGCGCTTCTTCCGCGACGCCGAGTTCCGCAAGAAGCTGATCGATGCGTCGAGTCTCGAGGACGTCTTCCGGGCCATCGAAGAGGAAGACGCGAAGTTCTGAGCGGCCAGCGCCCCGCTGGGGCGCTGGCTTGCAACCTGAGGACGACGCCGCGCGTTCGTCCTCTTGGCAGCGCGGGACGAGCCGGGAGGCCGTTGGTCGGGCTCGCAGAGGGAGCCATGGAGATCCAGGCGCACGGCGCGCTCATCGACGTTCTCGATGTGGGAGTCCTGCTCCTCGGCAACAGCGGGATCGGCAAGAGCGAGTGCGCGCTGGAGCTGGTCTCCCGGGGACACCGGCTGGTGGCCGACGACGTGGTGCGCATCCGCCGGGTGGAGGCGGCCGACGGCGGCACGCCGGTGCTGGTGGGTACCGCCCCCGAGCGCATCCGCCACTACATGGAGATCCGCGGGATCGGCCTCCTCTACATCCCCGAGCTGTACGGCGCCGAGGCGGTGCGCGAGGAGTCCTCCGTCGACCTGGTCTGCCGGCTCGAGGTGTGGCAGGAGGGCGCCGACTACGAGCGGATCGGCATCGATCGGCCGCGAGAGGCCGTCGCCGGCGTCTCGCTGCCGGCGCTGGTGCTGCCGGTGCGCCCGGCCCGCAACATGGCCACCCTGGTGGAGGTGGCCGTGCGGGACCACCTGCGGCGGCGGGCCGGGTCGAACGCCGCCGAGCGCCTCGACGCCCGTCTGCGTGCGGAGCACGCGCAGCAATGAGCAACGGCGTGCGCTCGAACGATCCCGGCGGCCGTCCCGGAACCCGGATCGTCTTCGTCTCCGGGCTCTCGGGGAGCGGCCGCTCCACCGCCATGGCGGCCCTGGAGGACTTGAACTTCTACTGCGTGGACAACCTGCCGCCCCAGCTCGTCTCGCAGTTCCTGGATCTCTGCACGAAGGCGACGCCGCCCATCGAGAAGATCGCGCTCGCCGTCGACGCCCGGGAGGAGCGCTTCCTCAGCCGGCTGCCGGAGGTGTTCCGGGAGCTGCGGGCCACCGGGACGTCGGTCGAGATGATCTTCCTCGACTGCGCCGACGAGATCCTCGAGAAGCGCTACCGGGAGACCCGACGCGTGCATCCGCTCTCCCCGACGAGCGTCGGGGACGGCATCGCCCGGGAGCGACGCCTGCTCTCCGAGGTCTCGGGCCTGGCGGACTTCCACATCGACACGTCGTCGCTGAACGTGCACCAGCTACGCGATACCGTCACCCGGCACGTCTCCGGGAGGAAACGCTCGACCGTGGTGAACCTGATCTCCTTCGGCTTCCGCTACGGCCCGCCGCAGTCGGCGGAGCTGCTCTTCGACCTGCGCTTCCTGCCGAACCCGTACTTCGAGGACGGCCTGCGCGAGCGGAGCGGCCACGACCCGGCCGTGGCGCGCTACGTGCTCGAGAGCGACAAGGGCCGGGAGTTCTTCCGGCGGCTGCGCGAGTTCGTGAGCTTCCTCCTGCCCCTCTACGACGAGGAGGGAAAGGCCTATCTCACCGTCGGGCTCGGCTGCACGGGTGGACAGCACCGCTCGGTGGCCGTCTCCATCGCCCTGGCCCGGGCCCTGAGGAGGAGGGACGAGAGGTGCAGCGTCGATCACCGGGACCTGCCGCGATGAGCCGCATCGGCGTCGTCATCGTCACCCACTACCGGCTGGGCGAGGAGTTCCTCCAGGCCCTGCGCCTGATCATTCCCGACGCTCCGCCGTTCGCGGCCGTGGCCGTCGATCCGAGCCAGTCCGTCGAGGAAATCCGCAAGGGGATCGCCTCGGCGCTGAAGGCCACCGACGAGGGCGACGGGGTGCTGGTGCTGACCGACATGTTCGGGGGAACCCCGTCCAACATGAGCCTCTCCTTCCTCGACGAGCACCACGTCGAGGTGGTGACGGGCATCAACCTGCCCATGCTGATCAAGCTCGCCACGCTCTGCGAGGACAAGCCGCTGGAAGAGCTCGCCACCTTCATCAAGGAGTACGGCCAGCGGAACATCTCGGTGGCCAGTGAGCTCCTGCCGGGAGCCAGGACGTGAGCCAGGAAGCGCCGATCGAGGCGAAGTTCACCGTGCAGAGCGAGCTGGGGCTGCACGCCCGGCCCGCCGGGCGCTTCGTGAGCCTGGCCGGGCGCTTCGAGAGCGAGATCTCGGTCGCCCGGGAGGACGACGAGGAGTGGGTGAGCGGTCGCAGCGTGCTCTCCATCCTGTCCCTGGCGGCCAGCCGGGGGACGACCCTGCGGCTGCGGGCAGAGGGGCCGGACGCCCAGGAGGCCATCGACGCCCTGGGCGCGCTGCTGACCGAGCGCGAGGCCGAGAGCGCCTAGGAGCCTGACCCAAGACGGGGTCTCGGGTCGCGGCTCCGCCGCAGAGCCAACCCGGGCCGCCGCAGAGCCGAACCGGGCCGCAGCGGAGCCGACCCGGGCAGCCGGGGAGGCCCGCCCGGGAACGCGGCCCGGCCCCCCGAAAGCCGCGGCAGGGCCCCCTCGTGCGGCGCGGGGTGGCCTTCTAGAGCCCTCCGGCGCCCGGCGCGAGGCGCACGTCACCCGAAGCCCGCTCCGGGTCACTCTCTCTCAGACGTTCGTTTGAACGACGTCGGGGCGTCACCTACCCTGCGGGCCCCTCGCACCGGGCGAGCCGGTCCCCCACAGCTACGGCCCCAGGAACGCGCAAACCCGGCCGCCCCCCGGCGGCGGCCCTGCAGGAGAGCACCTCGATGGCCAGTCGCATCTTCTTCACCTCGGAGTCCGTCTCGATGGGTCACCCCGACAAGATGTGTGACCAGGTCTCGGACGCCATTCTCGACGCGATGCTCGAGCAGGACCCCCACTCGCGGGTGGCCTGCGAGACCGCCACGACGACCGGGCTGGTGATGGTCCTGGGCGAGGTCACCACCAAGGCCCAGGTGGACATCGGCTCCCTGGTCCGCGGCGTGGTGGCCGACATCGGCTACACGAGCTCGGACATGGGCTTCGACGCCGCCACCTGTGCGGTGCAGGTCGCCCTCGGCAAGCAGTCTCCGGACATCGCCCAGGGCGTCTCCGAGGGCGAGGGGCTCCACAAGGAGCAGGGCGCCGGCGACCAGGGCATGATGTTCGGCTACGCGTGCAACGAGACGCCCGAGCTGATGCCGGCGCCGATCCGCTACGCCCACAGGCTGATCGAGCCGCACCGCCACAAGTTCGAGTCCGGCGAGCTCGAGTACCTGCGCCCCGACGCGAAGTCCCAGGTGACGGTCGAGTACGACGAGCACGATCGCCCCATCCGGGTGGATGCCGTCGTCCTCTCCACCCAGCACGCTCCCGACGTGGGCTACGACAAGCTGCGCGACGACATCATCGAGCAGGTGATCCGGCCGGCCTTTCCCGCCGGGCTGCTCGACCGCGACACGATCTTCCACGTGAACCCGACCGGTCGCTTCGTGATCGGCGGACCCATGGGCGACGCGGGTCTCACCGGCCGCAAGATCATCGTGGACACCTACGGCGGCATGGGCCGGCACGGCGGCGGCGCCTTCTCGGGCAAGGATCCGTCCAAGGTCGACCGCAGTGCGGCCTACGCGGCCCGCTAGGTGGCCAAGAACCTCGTCAAGGCGGGGGCCGCGGCCCGCGCCGAGGTGCAGCTCGCCTACGCGATCGGCGTCGCCGAGCCGGTGTCGATCCGCGTCGACCATTTCGGCACCAGCCGGCTCTCCCATGCCGAGCTCGAGCGGATCGTCCGCAAGCACTTCGATCTCACCCCGCGCGGCATCATCGAGGGGCTCGACCTGCGGCGTCCGATCTACCGGGCGACCTCCTACCACGGGCATTTCGGCCGGGAGAACGAGGGCTTCCCCTGGGAGGCCACGGACAAGGCCGAGGCCATCGCCCGGGACCTGTAGGCGGCCTTCTTGTCTCTTCGGGGGGAAGAGCGGGAGGGACGGCGCCGACGGAGCCGACGAGAGGCGATCGCACTGGCGGCCTGCCTGGCCCTCGCGTGCGGGAGCACGGCTTCCAGCTGGAGCCCGGCCGCGCTTCCCGGGGTGGGCGCCGCCGGTGAGCCCTGGATGCGCGTGCTGCTCCGCCAGGGGCAGGACGAGGTGGTGGTCGCCGAGGCGGCGAGCGGCCGCCGCCTCGCCCGCATCACCTGGGCGCCCGGCGAGGGCCTGCGGGTGAACGGGGGCCCCATCGTCTCGAGCTGGCGGTCTTCGGCCTCGGGGGGGCCGTTCGACGTGCAGGGCGTCCGGGTGCGGGGCGTGGTGGAGGTGCTCGCCGTGCTCGCGCCGACGGACGGCGCCCGCCCCGGGCTGGCCGTCGTCAACGAGGTGCCCCTCGAGAGCTACCTGAACGGCATCCTGGCCCGGGAGATGTACGGCTCGTGGAGCGCGAGCGCGCTGGAGGCCCAGGCGGTGGCCAGCCGCACCTATGCGCTCCACGAGCTGATGAGCCGCCGCGAACGGCCCTGGTACGTCTCTGCGGGCGCCTCGTCCCAGGTCTACGCGGGCGTCGAGGCCGAATCCGACGCCGTGCGCGCCGCCGTCGAGGCGACCCGCGGCGAGATCCTCACCGAGGGCGGCGATCCGATCCTGGCGGTCTTCCACTCGTCGTCGGGCGGCCGCACGGCCAGTGCCCGGGAGGTGTGGGGCGAATCGCGCGACTACCTGGTGAGCGTCCCGGTGGAGGACGAGTGGGACTCTCCGGATTCCTACTGGCGGGTTCGGGTCTCCCGGACGACACTCGGCCGCGCCGCGGAAGCCCTGGGCCACCAAATCGGGCCCGTCGTCGCGGCGCGAGTCGGCCAGCGGACCGAGAGCGGTCGGGTGGCCTCGGTCGAGCTCACCGGGGAGCGAGGCACGGCGGTCCTGAGCGGTCGGGAGCTGCGCAGCGTCCTGGGCGAGTCGAACCTGAAGAGCACGCTCTTCGAGCTGCGCGAGGACGGGGACGACTTCGTCGTCGTGGGCTCGGGGAACGGTCACGGAGTGGGAATGAGCCAGTGGGGCGCGCGGGCCATGGCCCGACGCGGGGACGACTATCGCGCGATCCTCCGTACCTTCTATCCGGGTGCCAAGCTCACCCGGGGTAGCTGGTCGGGAGGCGCTCGGGCGCTCGGAGGAGGCCGATGAACCGGTTCTGGTACGCCGCGCAGGAGGCCGCGCCCGCGGCCCGCGGAATGGACGCGAGCTTCTTCCTGATGATGGGAGCGATCTTCGCGATCTTCTACTTCCTCGTGCTGCGGCCGCAGCAGAAGAAGCAGCGCGCCCTCGAGGAGGCGGTCAAGAGCGCCGCCAAGGGCGATCACGTGGTCACCGCCGGGGGCCTGCACGGCAAGATCGTGGCCACCGCCGAGGACACGGTCACCCTGGAGATCGCCAACCTGAAGGGCCAGGCGGTGCGCGTGCAGGTGTCACGCGCCCGGATCGAGAGCGTCGCGCCCCGGGGCGGTGGCGCCGACGCGGACGGCAAGAAGGACAAGAAGGGAGACGAGGCGTGAGCCTGCGCTGGCGGTGGATCTCGACGAGTGCGGTCGTGCTGCTGTTCGCGTGGCTCGCGGTGGCGAACTTCATTCCCAAGCAGGAGCGCCTGGCCAGCAACTGGCTGCCCGACGACAGCCTGCGGCTGGGGCTCGACCTGCAGGGCGGCATCCACTGGGTGGTGGGCGTCGACCTTCCGGCCGCCGTCGCGCGCGAGCTCGACTACCTGCGCAGCAACGTGAAGGACGCCCTGGAGCAGGAGGGCGTCACGTCCGAGCACCTGAGCGTCGAGAAGGGCCAGCTGGTGGTCGAGGCGGCCTCGGAGGCGGACGCCGACAAGGTCGAGACCGCGGCCGAGGACACGGGGGTGCTGCAGTCGGCCGGGCGCGACGGCAACACCCTGCGCTTCACGCTCACCTCGCGCTGGGAGAAGGAGATCCGCGAGCGCACCATGCTGCAGGTGCTCGAGGTGCTCCGGCGCCGCATCGACGATCCGGTGCGCGGCATTCCCGACTCGGTCGTCACCCGGCAGGGGATCGACCGGGTGCTCGTGCAGATCCCGGGCGGCCAGATCGACCGCACCCGGGCGCGCTCGCTCCTCAAGTCGACGGGCTTCCTCGAGTTCAAGATCGTCAAGGACCGGGACGTGAGCGAGGAGCTGCTGCGTGCCCGCTACCCCGACGGCCTGCCCGAAGGCGACATGATCCAGCTCGAGCGCGACCGGGAGACGGATCGCGTCACCGCGGCCTACCTGGTGCCGAAGACGCCCGACATCACCGGCGACTACCTCGAGGACGCGCGGGTGGGCTTCGACCCCCAACAGCGCCCGCTGGTGAACTTCCGCTTCAACCCCGACGGCGGCGAGATCTTCGGCAAGCTCACCGAGGAGAACATCGGCAAGCCCCTGGCGATCATCCTGGACGACAACGTCTACAGCGCCCCGACCATCAACAGCCGCATCACCACGCGCGGGCAGATCACCGGACGCTTCTCTTCCCAGGAGGCGGCCGACCTCGCGGTGGTGCTGCGCGCCGGCGCGCTCTCGGTGCCCGTCGTGATCGAGGAGGAGCGCACCATCGGTCCGGCGCTCGGGCAGGACTCCATCGACAGCGGCGTGATGGCGTCGGCGGTCGGGCTGATCCTCGTGCTGGGCTTCGCGGTGGGCTACTACCGGCTCTCGGGGGTGTACGCGAGCATCGCCCTGGTGGCGAACCTGGTGATGCTGATCGGCGTGATGTCGCTCTTCGACGCGACCCTCACGCTGCCCGGCATCGCGGGTCTGGTGCTCACCGTCGGCATGGCCATCGACGCCAACGTGATCATCTTCGAGCGCATCCGCGAAGAGCTCCGGATCGGCAAGACGGTGCGAACTTCCATCGCCACGGGCTTCTACAAGGCGCTCTGGACGGTGCTCGACGCGAACATCACCACGCTCATCACGGCCGTCATCCTGTTCCAGTACGGGACCGGTCCCATCAAGGGCTTCGCGGTGACCCTCTCGGTCGGCATCGTGACCAGCGTCTTCACGGCGCTCGTCATCACGCGGCTGCTCTTCCACCTGTATCCCGGCGACCGACCCATGGCCGAGCTCTCGATCTAGGAGGATCCCCGGTGTCCTGGGAGATCATACCGTCCGGTACCCACATCGATTTCATCGGCAAGCGGCGCATCTGCGCGGCCGCGTCGGGGCTGGTGCTGCTGGCGTCGATCATCGCGATCCCGATCCAGGGCATCCGCATGGGGATCGACTTCGCGGGCGGCACCGAGGTGCAGCTCGCCTTCGCGCCGGGGGTCGACGCGTCGGACGGCGCCATCCGCGAGGTGCTGACCGGACCGCTGGACATCAAGGAGCCGAGCGTCGTCCGCTACGGCGAGCCCGGCGCCAACGAGTACCTCATCCGCTTCTCGGGCAACATCAACACGGAGGACGAGGAGACGGCGCCGGCGGACGCGGCCGCCGGGGAGGGTGCCGACGCGGCCGAGGCCCCCGCAGACGAGGCGGTCGCCGCGGCCCAGGACGAGGGCGCCGGCGCGGCCGAAGGCGATGCGGACGTGCAGGGCTCGGACCTGATCGTTCGGCTCACGAAGGCCCTCGAGGGCGCCATCGGAAAGGTCACCATCGAGCGCGTCGAGTTCGTGGGCCCCCGGGTGGGCGCCGAGCTGCGGGACGACGGCCTGAAGTCGCTGCTCTTCGCGAGCATCGCGATCCTGATCTACATCGCCTTCCGCTTCAACACGCGCTACGCGCCGGGCGCCATCGTCGCCTCGATCCACGATCTGCTCATCACGGCGGGGGTCTTCGTCATCCTGGGGATGGAGTTCGACCTGCGCATCCTGGCGGCCATGCTCGCCATCCTGGGCTACTCGCTCAACGACACGATCATCATCTACGACCGCGTGCGCGAGAACATGAGCCTGCACACGAGCCTCGATCTGCCCACGGTGCTGAACGACAGCGTGAACCAGACGCTCTCGCGCACGGTGCTCACGTCGGGCACCACCCTGCTGGCCCTGCTGTCCCTGTACTTCCTGGGCGGGCCGGTGATCCAGCCCTTCGCGTTCGCGATGATCCTCGGCGTCTTCGTGGGCACCTACTCGTCGATGTACATCGCGGCGCCGGTGCTGCTGGTGCTCGAGCGGCGCTACGGCAAGGGCGCCGCCCACGAGCAGGCGGAGAAGCAACGGCGCGCGCGGTCGCGGGGCGCCACGTCGGGGTCGAGCCCGTCCGGCTCGGGGAAGTCCCCGGCCTCGAGCCCGTCCGGCTCGGCGAGCTCCCCGACCTCGAGCCGGACGAGCCGCAAGAAACGGAAGAGCGCCGCCCGGCGCTGAGCCGCGGCGCCGGGGTCCGCGTCAGCCGATCTTGCGGGCGGGCTCCGGATTCGAGCTGGCGGCGCTGGGGACCGGCTTCTCGCCGGCCTTGGCCGGGGCGCCCATCTGGATGCTGCCGTTCACCACGGCCCCTTCCTGGATGAGGAGGCGGGGGGCGCGAATGTCCCCGTCCACCACGCCCGAGGCCTGCACCTCGACCCGTTCGCTGGCGCTCACGTTGCCCGAGACGTGACCCACGACGATCACGGTCTTGGCCTCGACCTCGGCGGTCACCTTGCCGTGTGCGCCGATGGTGAGCTGGTGGTTGGGAAGCTTCACCTGGCCTTCGACGCGGCCCTCGATCTCGAGGTCCTCGTCGCCGGTCAGGTCTCCCTTGAAGACGATCGACTTGCCGAAGCTCGCCACGGACTCTCCTCCCCGGTCCCTGTGGACCCGATCCCGACCTGCCTGCCGCTCTTCGGAGGCGCGGCTCTCGGACTGCGTGTGCTGGCGCACGTCCGGTGCCGGCGCTCCCTCGTCTTTGCGTCCACCCGATCCGAACAGACTCATGCGCTGTCGATTCCCCCCTGGTGTCCGGCGGCGGAGGTTATCGCAGGGTGGCAGCGTCTTCGACGACGATGTTCCGGGCCTGCAGGATGGTGCCCTGGGCCCGGTGGAGATCGACCACGGACTTCCGGTACGTGAAGAGTGCCGTGATCTTCTGGTTCTCGGCCGACACGAGGTCGGATTCCTTCTCGAGCACCCGGAAGGGTGTGGATTCGCCGTACTCGAGGCGCACGCGCTCGGCGCGCAGCTGCTCGGCGGCAGCCACCTGTCGTCGATTGGCGGCCTCGATGCCCTCCTGGGCGGACGCCAGGTTGCGGGCGCCGTCGCGCACCTGGAGGATGATCTGCTGCTTGAGCTGGGTGAGGGTGGTCTTGGCCCGGCGCAGCTCGAGCTGGCGCCGGGAGACCGTGTGGCGTGCGCCCACGTTTCCGATCGGAATGGAGACGACCCCGCGGACCGAGAACTCCTGCCCGCCGGAGTCCGTGAACCAATCGTGGTACGTGTCGCTGTAGTCGCCCGTATCCGGATTGGGTTGCAGGTCCACGCCCGGACCCGGATCGACGTCGCTCGCGCCGAAGCCCTTGCCGCGGAGACCGTTCACGCCGTAGCGGCCCTGGATGTCGAACTGCGGTAGTCGCTGGTTCTTCGCGAACTTGAGCTCGAACTGCTGGCGATCGATCTCGTACTCGGCCTGCTGCAGCTCGGGGCGGTTGTGGAAGGCCTTCTCGGCGGCCTCCACCGTGTCGATCTGGTAGGCGACGTAGTTCTCGGGATCGTCCGCCGGCACGATCTCCAGGTGGGTGCCGGGGGTGAGCTGGGTGCCGTAGACGGCGTCGATCAGGTTGTCCTGGGCCCGCCGAAAGCGGTTCACCGCCACGATCAGGTCGAACTCGCGCGCGGCCACGCCGGCCTCGGCCTCCACCACCTCGACCTTCGACTTCACGCCCACCTCGTACTGGGTCTTCGTCTGGTCGAGCAGCGAGCGGGCCGTCTCGAGGCTCTTCTCGGCCACGCGCACCGCCTGCTTCTGGGCGACGAGGTCCCAGTAGAGGGTCTCGATGTTCTGGACCACGTCCATCAGGTTGGCGCGGAAGGCTTCGCGAGAGTTCTCGTACAGCGTCTGGGAGGTCTTCACCAGGGTCCACGGCTCGTTCCAGATGAGTCCCTTGAGCAGAGGAAGCGTGCCGGTCACGGCAATGCCGGAGCGGTACTCGGGTCGCAGCGTCTGGAAGTTGGAGAACTGCGTCGAATCGAGCTTGCTGCCGGTCGACTCCAGGCCGATCGAGGCGCCGAGCCAGGGCACGAGGGCGTCCAGGCCGAGCGCGCCGTCCGTCGTGCGAGCGCGGTTGCGGGCGGCGCCGAACAGCCTGTTGGGGTTCGGCGTGTAGTCGGATCCGTACCCGACACTGCCGGAGAAGGTCGGGTCATAGGCGCCCCAGGTCGTCGCCTTGCCCTCCCAGGCGATCAGCGGATCGAAGCGATCCACCTGCAGCTGGAGGTTGTTCTCGATTCCCTGGGCGACGGCGTCGGACAGGTGCAGGGGCAGCTTGTCGCCTGCGTCCTCGTCGCGCTCGCCCGCGAGGCTCTGCTCGTAGTGCTCCGTGTCGTCCATGGCCTCGACGTCGGAGGTCCCCAGCTCGTTCTCCGGGCTCATCTGGGCGCTCGCCCGGGACCCCGGGACGAGGGTGCCGAGGACCAGCAGAGCGAGGGCCAACGGCATGCGGGAATGTCGACTCATCGAGGCTCCTCCACGGGCGCGGGCCGGACTCTAACAACTCCCGCAGGGTGCGGGGCACCCCCGCGTGCGCGCTGTTCTATCCTCGTCGGCCATGCAGGGCAACGGGCAGGTGGCGGCACTGGTGCTGGCGGCGGGGCAGGGCACCCGACTGGGGGGCGCGATGCCCAAGGCCTTCGTGTCGCTCGGGGGAAGGTGCATCGTCGAGCGCTCGCTGGAGACGCTCGAGCGCGCTCGTCTCGTGGACCACGTGCTGCCGGTGGTGCCGGCGGATCACGCCGCGCTGTGGGACCGGGTGGCGCCCGGCGGACCGAAGCGTGCGGATCCGATTCCCGGCGGGGCCCGGCGCCAGGACTCGGTTCAGGCGGGTCTCGATGCCCTGTCCGCCGACGTGGAGTGGGTGGCGGTGCACGACGCGGCGCGTTGCCTCGTCTCGGAGCCCGAGGTGGAGGCGGTGATCCAGGGAGCCTGGGCGTCGGGTGCCGCGATCCTGGCCCGGCCGAGCCCCGATACGGTGAAGCTCGTTCGAGGCGGCCTCGTGCAGTCGACCCCCGAGCGCAGCGCCTGCTGGGTGGCCCAGACCCCCCAGGTATTCCGGGTGGATCTGCTGCGTGAAGCCCTCGCCAAGGCCCAGGCCGAGGGCTTCGAGGCCACCGACGACGCCCAGCTCGTGGAGCGCCTCGGCGTGCCGGTGCGCATCGTGCTGGGATCGGTCCACAACCTGAAGATCACCCACCCGATCGATCTGGTGATCGCCGAGGCCCTGGTGGAGCGGGCCGAGGCGCTCTCCGGGCTGGAGCGGTGATGCGCATCGGGCAGGGCTTCGACGCCCACCGGCTCGTCGCCGGCCGTCGCCTGGTGCTGGGCGGGGTGGAGATTCCGGCGGCCGAGACCGGCGGGCGCGGGCTCGAGGGGCACTCGGACGGCGACGTGCTGCTGCACGCCGTGGCCGACGCGCTGCTGGGCGCCCTGGGCGAGGGCGACCTCGGCCGGCACTTTCCGTCCTCGGACGAGTCGCTCCGCGGCATCGACAGCGCGCGCATCGTCGAGCGGGTGGTGGCCATGATGCGCGAGGCGGCCATGCGCGTGGCGAACCTGGACGCCACGATCGTCGCCCAGGCGCCGCGGCTCGCCGCGCACCAGCCCCGGATGCGCGCGAATCTGGCGGCGCTGCTGGGCGTCGGCCCGGATCGCGTCAACGTGAAGGTCACCAGCACGGACCAGCTGGGCGCCGTCGGGCGCGCCGAGGGCATCGCCGCCCTGTCAGCAGTGTTGCTGGAACCCGTGGCGGAGTAGGTTCCCGGTGCGCTCCCCTGTTCGAATCCGTCCGTTCTCGAGCTGCCGGCCGCTCCCGGCGCGCTCGTCCGTCGTGGAGTCGCTTCGACCGTGAGCCGCCTCGTCTTCTACAACACGCGCACCGCGCGCAAGGAGCCCTTCGAGCCCATCGTGCCGGGCCGGGTCCGCATCTACAGCTGCGGGCCGACGGTCTACGCCCCCCAGCACCTGGGCAACCTGCGCCCCTACGTGTTCGCCGACCTGCTGCGCCGCACCCTGGAGGCCGAGGGCTACCAGGTCACCCACGTCATCAACGTGACCGACGTGGGCCACCTGGCCGGCGACAGCGACGTGGGCGAGGACAAGATGGAGGTGGCCGCCGCCCGGGCGGGGCGCAGCGCCCTCGAGATCGCCGCGATGTACACCGAGCAGTGGTTGGCGGACCGGCGGGCGCTCAACGTCCGGGATCCCGACGTGCTGTGCCGTGCCACGGAGCACATCAACGAGCAGATCACCCTGGCCCGGCGCCTCGAGGAGAAGGGCTTCACCTATCGGCTCGAGGACGGCATCTACTTCGACGTCTCGCACTTCCCGCGCTACGCCCAGTTCGCCGGCCTCGATCTTGCCGGCCAGGCCGAGCACGGGCGCATCGAGCAGGTGACGGGCAAGCGCCATCCCGCCGACTTCGCGATCTGGAAGTTCGCGGCGCCGGGGGTGCAGCGGCAGCAGGAGTGGGACTCGCCCTGGGGTCGGGGCTTTCCGGGCTGGCATCTCGAATGCTCGGCCATGAGCATGAAGTACCTGGGCGAGCACTTCGACATCCACACGGGCGGCATCGACCACGTCCGCGTCCACCACACGAACGAGATCGCCCAGTCCGAGGGCGCCACGGGCTCGCATCCCTGGGTGAACGTGTGGATGCACAACGAGTTCATCGACTTCCAGGGCGAGAAGATGGCCAAGTCCACCGGCAACGTGGCCCTGCTCTCGGACCTCGTGGCCCGGGGCATCGAGCCTCTGGCGTTCCGCTACTTCCTGCTCCAGGCCCACTACCGCCAGCAGCAGACCTATACGCCCGAGGCCATGGACGCCGCGGCCACCGGCTACCGGCGGCTGCTGGGTCTGGCCGCCGAGGTGCGCGACGCACCGGTCGAGCGCGCCGGCGAGGCGGGGGAGGGCGATCCGACGGGACATCGCGAGCGCTTCTGCGACGCCATGCGCGACGATCTCAATGCGCCCAAGGCCCTGGCCCTGGCCTGGGACGTGGCGCGCGCCCGGGAGGAGCTTCCGCCCGGGGTGCGACGCGCGCTGCTGCTTCACTTCGATCGCATCTTGGGGCTCGACCTGGTGACCGCCGACCCGGCGGCGCCGGCCTTCGAGTCGGATCCCGAGATCGACGCGATGCTCGCCGATCGCCAGCGGGCCCGGGCCGCGAAGGACTGGGCGGCGGCCGACCGCATCCGGGACGAGCTGGAGGCCCGCGGCATCGAAATCGTCGACACGCCCGAGGGGCCGCGCTGGCGGCGGCGATGAACGGGAGGCGACCATGAGCACGAGCGAGCGCGGAGCCGAGCGCAGCGATCGACCGTTCGAGCTGGTCTCGTCCTACGAGCCCATGGGCGACCAGCCGGGCGCCATCCGCGAGCTGGTCGAGGGCCTGCGGCGGGGCGACCCGCACCAGACCTTGCTCGGGGTGACCGGCAGCGGCAAGACCTTCACGGTGGCCTGCGTGGTGGAGACCGTGAACCGTCCCACCCTGGTGATGTCGCCCAACAAGACCCTGGCCGCCCAGCTCTACGCCGAGTTCAAGGAGCTCTTCCCGCACAACGCCGTCGAGTACTTCGTCTCGTACTACGACTACTACCAGCCCGAGGCGTACATTCCTTCCAGCGACACGTACATCGAGAAGGATTCGTCGATCAACGACGAGATCGACAAGCTGCGGCACTCGGCGACGCACTCCCTGCTCACCCGGCGTGACGTGCTGGTGGTGGCCAGCGTCTCCTGCATCTACGGCCTGGGCGCGCCGGAGAACTACGGCTCGATGCACGTCTTCCTGGAGGCGGGGGCGCAGATGCCCCGGCAGGAGCTGCTGCACGCCCTGGTGGACATGCAGTACAAGCGCAACGATCTGGACTTCCACCGCGGCACCTTCCGGGTGCGTGGTGACGTGGTCGAGATCTTTCCCCAGTACGAGGCCGAGCGCGCCATCCGGGTGGAGCTCTTCGGCGACGAGATCGAGAGCATCGCCGAGATCGATCCCCTGCGCGGCAAGGTGCTGGCCCGGCCCAAGCGCAGCCTGATCCATCCCGCGAGCCACTACGTGGCCACCGAGGTCCGGCTGCAGCGGGCCGTGGAAGGCATCAAGGAAGAGCTGGCCGAGCGCGTGGCCACCTTCCAGCGCGAGGGCAAGCTGCTCGAGGCCCAGCGCCTGGAGCAGCGCACGAAGTACGATCTCGAGATGCTGCAGGAGATGGGCTTCTGCCACGGCGTCGAGAACTACTCGCGCTGGCTCGACGGACGCGAGGCCGGTGAGACGCCGTACACCCTCTACGACTACCTGCCCGAGGACGCCCTCGTCGTGCTCGACGAGAGCCACATCTCGGTACCCCAGATCGGCGGCATGTACCGCGGCGACCGGGCGCGCAAGGAGACCCTGGTCGAGTACGGCTGGCGCCTGCCCTCGGCCCTCGACAACCGGCCCCTGCGCTTCGAGGAGTGGGAGGAGCGGGCCAAGCAGCGCCTCTACCTCTCGGCCACCCCGGCGGAGTACGAGCTGCAGAAGAGCGGGGGCGTGGTGGTCGAGCAGATCATCCGGCCCACGGGCCTGATGGATCCCGAGGTGGACGTGCGGCCGGCCAGCGGGCAGGTGGACGACCTGCTCGGCGCCATCCGCGAGACCGTGGAGCGGGGCGAGCGGGTGCTCGTCACGACCCTCACGAAGCGCATGGCCGAGGAGCTCACCGAGTACTACGCGGAGCTCGGCATCCGCATCCGCTACCTGCACAGCGACATCAAGACCATCGAGCGCATGGAGATCATCCGCGAGCTGCGCGAGGGCGGCTTCGACGTGCTGGTGGGGATCAACCTGCTGCGCGAGGGGCTGGACATCCCCGAGGTGTCGCTGGTGGCGATCCTCGACGCCGACAAGGAGGGCTTCCTGCGCTCGGCACGCTCGCTCATCCAGACCATCGGTCGGGCGGCGCGCAACGTGCGGGGAAGGGTGATCCTCTACGCCGACCGGGAGACGGACTCCATCCGCAGGACCCTCGAGGAGACGAGCCGGCGGCGCGAGGTGCAGGCCCGCTACAACGTCGAGCACGACATCACCCCGCAGACCGTCCAGAAGCGCATCACGAGCCTCCACGACTCGATCTGGGAGTCGGACTACGTGACCGTGGGCGTGAAGGGGGAGCGCCGCGCGCCCACCGCGCCGGCCCACGAGCTGCCCAAGCTCATCGCGGCCCTGCGGGCCGAGATGAAGAAGGCCGCCGCCGAGCTCGAGTTCGAGCAGGCCGCCGACCTGCGCGACCGCATCCGGCTGCTGGAAGAAGAGCGGCTCCAGCTGGGATGAGCGTAGCCCTGCGAGTCGAGGCGCTCCCCACCGCGGCGGGCGTCTACCTGTTCCGCGCGAAGAGCGGGAAGGTGCTCTACGTCGGCAAGGCGCAGAACCTGAAGAGCCGCGTCCGCCAGTACGTGAGCGGCGGCGACGGACGCATCCGGATCCCGGCCCTGATGGAGCGGGCGGCGGACGTCGAGGTGGTGGTGACGCCCACCATCAAGGAGGCGCTGCTGCTCGAGAACGAGCTCATCAAGCGCCACAAGCCCGTCTTCAACGTGCGCCTGCGGGACGACAAACAGTACCTCACCCTGCGTCTCGACGAGCGCGAGGAGTGGCCGCGACTCACCACCGCCCGGCGCTTCGGAAGGGACGGCGCCAAGTACTTCGGTCCCTACACGTCGAGCGTGGCCCTCAAGGAATCGCTCTCGAACCTGCGGCGCATCTTCCCCCTGCGCTCGTGCAGCAACGCCACCTTCCGCGACTACCAGCGGCGCGGGCGGCCCTGCATCGAGTACGAGATGAAGCGCTGCCTGGGTCCGTGCTGCGGCCTGGTGGACGAGGCCGGCTACCGCGAGCTGGTGGCGGGGACGGTGCTCTTCCTGCGCGGCCGCTCGGGTGAGCTGGTGGGCGATCTGCACGCGCGCATGAAGGCGGCCGCCGCGCGGGAGGACTTCGAGGAGGCGGCGCGCCTGCGGGACCGCATCCAGGCCGTGGAGCGCACCGTCGAGAGCCAGCAGATCGTGTCGGACAACCGCACGCCCCGGGACGTGTTCGGCCTGGCCCGGCAGGGCAACGAGGCCGAGGTGCAGGTGCTGCACGTGCGCGAGGGGCGCGTGGTGGGCACCGAGGGCTTCGGGTTCTCGGACGTCCGCATCGACGACGGCGAGGTGATGGGCTCCTTCCTCGCCCAGTACTACGGGGACGAGACCCGCCCCACGCCCCGGGAGGTGCTCACGTCCCAGGATTTTCCGGACGGCGGGGTGCTGGAGGAGTGGCTGTCGGACCGCTCCGGCGGACGCGTGGCCGTGCGCACGCCCCGGCGCGGGCGGGCTGCGGCAGCTGGTGGGCATGGCGGCCCACAACGCATCCCTCACCCTCGCCCGCCGGCTGGAGACGCGCGAGAGCGTGGACGCCGCGCTCGCGGAGATCGAGCGCGAGTGCCACCTGCAGGCGACGCCGCGCCGGATCGAGTGCTACGACGTCTCGAACCTCCAGGGCGCCCTGCCGGTGGCGAGCCGGGTGGTCTTCGAGGACGGCCGTCCCTGCAAGAAGGACTACCGGCGCTACCGCATCCAGGAGGCGGCGGGCGGCGACGACTACGACTGCCTGCGCGAGGTGATGAAGCGGCGCCTGGCCCGGGTCGAGGAGGAGCCGCTGCCCGACCTGCTGATGGTGGACGGCGGGCGCGGGCAGCTCGGCGTGGTGTTGGCGGCCCTGTCCGACGCGGGCCTCGACGTGGACACCCTCGGCCTCTCGAAGGAGCGCGACGAGCAGTCGCCGAGCCTGCGCGTGAAGCGCGGGGGCGGGCTCAAGGCCGAGCGCATCTTCCTGCGCGGGCCGCGCCAATCCCGTGATGCTGCATCCCGGCTCCAAGGGGCTGCTGCTGCTGCAGCGCGTGCGCGACGAGTCGCATCGCTTCGCCATCGAGTTCCAGCGCGAGCTGCGGCTCAAGGCCGGCCTGACCTCGATCCTGCAGGAGCTGCCGGGCATCGGCCCGGTGAAGCGGCGCGCGCTGCTGCGAACCCTGGGCTCCCTGCGCGCCGTGCGCGCGGCCAGCGAGACGGAGCTGGCAGCGGTGCCGGGCATCTCCCAGAAGGACGCCGCCACGATCCGCACGTTCTTCGACGCCGTCGCCGGGACCGACGAGCCCGCTGCGGAATCCGACGGCGCCGCGGCCGCCGAGCCCGGGGCTTCGTCTCCCGAGTAGCGCACCGCGAGTCGCGGGTTCTGCCGCCTGGTTGCCGGTCGCTGCGCGTTCCCGATGGGTTTCGCCGCCCGCGCGCGCCGTGACACCGGAGTGCGCTTCAAGCGCGGGCCCGATCCCGCCGATCAGGAGACGGGAGGTCTCTCCATGCGACGCCCGCGGGCGAATCTCGTCCGGATGTCCAGTCGCCCGCTGGGGCTGTGTCTCGCCAGCGCCCTGCTGCTCGTCTCCGGCGGCGCGGGCGCGGAGATCTACCAGTGGACCGACCCCTCGGGCCGGCTGCACTTCTCCCAGAGCATCCACGAGGTGCCGGCGGAGCAGCGCGAGGCGGCGCGGCGCGGCGCCGCCGAGCGCAGCAAGCGCGATCCCCTCCAGGTCTACAACCGCAGCAGCTCGTCCGACGCCGAGCCCACGTCGCGTCCCGCCAGCCTGGTCCCGGGCGCGAGCATGCGGATTCCGTTCGAGCGGCACGGCACCCTGATGCGCGTCGAGGTGCTCCTCAACGGACGCGTGCGGGCGCCGTTCTTCATCGATACGGGAGCCAGCGGCGTCTCCATCCCGTGGACGGTGGCCCAGCAGCTCGGCCTGCAGATCAACGAGGACACGCCGCGCATCCAGGTGAGCACGGCGAACGGCATCGTCTCGGAGCCCATCGTGCGGCTGAAGACGGTGCAGCTCGGCCCGGCCCGGGTCTCCGATCTGCAGGCCGCGGTGAGCGGCTCGATGGACGTGGGGCTCCTCGGCGGCGCCTTCTTCAACAACTTCGTCTACCAGGTGGACGCCGCCGCCGGCGTCATCACCCTCAAGCCCAACAACCTGGTTCGCGGCGGCCTCAACCAGGCCCAGTGGCGGGAGCGCTTCGACTCCATCCGCGTGCCGCTCGCGCAGCTCGAGAGCTATCTCGAGGAGGGCGGCTTCACCGAGGAGAGCCGCGTACGCGAGCTCGAAGTGCACCGCGAGAAGCTGCGGCGCGTCGCTCGAGGAGCTGGAACGCGAGGCCAACCAGGCGGGCGTGCCGCGAGGCTGGCGCCAGTGAATCGTCGGACCCTCGCGACCGTCGCGGCAGTCTCGATGGCGCTGGGCCTGGTCCTGGGGCTCGCGGCCGGCGCCGGCACCGGCATCTACGAGTGCGTGGGCCCCGACGGCAAGACCGTCTTCACGAGCGACGCGAACGCCTGCCCCGGCACCAAGCCCCACGTGCTGCAGAAGCAGCTGCAGACCGTGGTGGAGGGTCAGCCCGCCCAGCGGCCGGCGCCCGGCCGGCGCCGCCGTTCCGGCGGCTCGAACGACGGTATCGAGCGCATGTGGCGCAGCAAGCGACCGGCTGCCGAGCAGGAGCTGCGGCAGGCCGAGGAGCACCTCCGGCAGATGCTCTCGGTGGTCAAATCGTGCAACCGCGGGGGCGAGTGGTACCAGACCGGTGAGTCGGGGATCCGCCAGCACATCCCCTGCGAGGAGCTGCGGGACCGCCTCCAGGAGGCCCAGCAGAAGCGAGACGACCTCGTCGAGTACCTGGCCAACGGGCTCGAGGACGAGTGCCGTCGGGCCGGCTGCCAGCCCGGCTGGGTCCGCTGACGCGCCCGCCTCCCGGGGCGCTCTCGCGGGCCCCGGACGGGATCGCCGGCCGGCCCCCACCGGAAGCCCTTTTCCGATAACGGTCATCGGGTTGCCCTCGCCGGGGGAAGCCGATGCGGCGGGCGCGGCGACCGATCCGCCTTAGCGGCTCGGGTTCGGGCACTTGCGGGACGACCTGCGCCCAGACGGTGGGTGGCATCGAAATTGCTCCTCCAGGGTGCCGAGCGGCCCGAATCGACCCCCATGGGGAGCCGGCCGCCGGGAGGAGCACATCCGATGCGCTGGAAGCCCGACACCACCGCTCCGGTGGCAGCGAGCGAGGAGGGCGAGACGAGGTCGCCCTCGCGATCGCGTGCGTGCGGACCTGCAGTCCCGAGGTGTCGCCGTACCGGCTGCGGAGGTTCTCGCCGAGGCCGTCGCCCAGGAGCTGCACGCGGGAAGCGAGTGCTACGCGGCCGTGCTGGACGGCGTCGCCCTGGGCTTCCGCGTCCAGACGGCCATCGCCGACGAGCTGGCCCGCAGCGCCGGCGAGCTGCAGGAGATCGAGC
Organism: uncultured delta proteobacterium; assembly: GCA_963822965.1. Classification (GTDB taxonomy): domain Bacteria; phylum Myxococcota_A; class UBA9160; order UBA9160; family UBA4427; genus JAJDAN01. Next base: position 28,204 of record CAWGJT010000006.1, on the reverse strand, counting down.
GGCTGATGGGGTCGTTCGCCGGCGAGCTGTCGAAGCTCGACGAGGTGCTCGAAGTCCTGGCCGCCTACCTGCGTCGCATGCGCACCGCGTCGCCCCCGACCACGTCTCGCGTCGTCCACTGATCCCGCCCGCGATTCCATCCGCGCGCGCCCACCGACGGTGTGCCCCCACCGGGTCGCGCCGCTTCCCGTAGGCCTGCGCGCGCCGCTTTTCGGGAGCCCCCCGGCGACCCGCGCGGTACGTTCCCGGGTCTCCCGGTCCCGGGAGACTCCCGTTGCGTCTGGCTCCGTGGCTGCTTCCCGGCCTCGCCGTCTGCGTGCTGGCCGGCGTCGTGGCGGCGGACCGCTTCGAGCCGAGCCCGCGCGCAGCACTCGTCGTCGCCCTCGCTTGCGGGGCCACGGCGGTCGCGTGCCGCCGGCGGGCGGGCGTGTGCGCCGGCTGCGCGTTCGGGGCGGCGCTGGCGCTCGGCGGCTACGGCCTCGCGAGCGACCTCGCCGCGGCGAGGCGCCAGGCACCCCACAGCACCCGGGACCGGGCCGTCGAGGCGCGGGTGTGCGAGACGCGCGAGGTCCCGGGCTGGCGGGTCGTCGAGCTGTGTGGGCTGCGCGAGGTCGGGTTCGGGAGCGTCCCGCACCCAGGTCTCGAGGCGCGCGGCGGGCACCCCGACCAGAGATCCGGCGTGCCCGGACGCGTCCAGCTCGTCGAAGCCGCCGGAACGCCGGAAGGGGACTGGCTGGCCTCGCTCGTGGCCGGCGACCGGGTGCGTGCGCGCCTGCGCATTGCACCGCTTCGGTCGCTGGCGAACCCCGGCCTGCCCGACCGGACCCGACCGCTCGCGCGCCGGGGCGTGGCGGCACGCGCGAGGCTCCTCGACGCGCGCGTGGCAGCGCGGCTGGCGCCCGAGGGCAGCCCCACGCTGGCGGCGCGTGCCCGTGCGCTTCGCCGCGCGACCGCGGCGCGCTTGCAGGCCCGGGGGCCCGGGGGCGGGCTGCTGGCTGCGCTGGCCCTGGGAGACCGTTCCGGTCTCTCGTCCGGGGATCGGGAGGCCTTCCGCCGTCTCGGGATCGCACACCTGCTGGCGGTCTCGGGCCTCCACGTGGCGCTCGTCGCGTCCCTCGTCTGGATGGCGGCCTTCGGGATCCTGCGGCGGCTGTCGCCGCTCACGGCCCGCTGGGACGTTCGCCTTCCCGCGCTGGGCGTCGCCTGTGGCTTCGCTCTCGTCTATGCGCTGGCCAGTGGCTGGGGCACCCCGGTGCGGCGGGCCTGGGTGTTCTTGCTCTGCTCTGCGGGCGGGATGGCGTTGCGCCGGAGCCGGGCTCGCTGGCACGGGCTCTCGGCGGCGGCGCTGGTGGTGGCGACTCTCGAGCCCGCCGCCGTCTTCGAGCCGGGCGCGCAGCTCTCGTTCGTCGCCGCCGCGGCACTGGTGGCGTCGCGCGGTGCGTTCGCGCCCGACGCGCGTGCGGGGGAGCGAGGTCTCGCCCGCCTCGCGCGCGCGGGTCGAGCGAGCCTTCACCTTTCGGCGACGGCGCTGGCGGCGACGGCGCCGGTGCTGGCGCTCCACGGCATGTCGGGGACGCCGGTCGGGCTCGTGGCCAACGTCGTCGCGGTGCCGGTGACGGCCTTCGTGGTGCTGCCTGCGGCGCTGCTGGCGGCCGCGGCCGCGCTGCTGGCGGGTGACGCGGCAGGCTGGCTGGTGGGCGGGCCCGCGCGTCTCGCGGGCGTGACGCTCGCCGCGGCAGACCACGCCGCGCGCTGGCTGCCGGCGGCGAGCCGGTCGGGACCGCCGCCCGTCGCCTGGGCGCTCGTCCTGGCGGGCGCGCTCGCCCTGGGCGTCGTCCGCGCGCGTCGGACCCGCACGCGCCTGGTCCTCGTGCTCGCGGTGTACGGCGTGCTGGCCTTCGCGCCGGCAGCGGTGGTGGGCCCGCCGCCCCCGCGCGTGGTGGTGTTCGACGTGGGGCAGGGCGACGCCATCCTCGTCCAGGGACGCGACGCCGCCGTCCTGGTCGACGGGGGCGGCGCGCTTCCGGGCGGCGCCGACCTGGGAGCGCGGGCCGTGGTGCCGGCGCTGCGGGCGCTGGGCGTGCACCGCCTGGACGTCGTGGTGGCCACCCACGCCGACCTCGACCACCGGGGCGGCCTGCCGTCGGTGCTCCGGGACGTGCCGGTGGGGGAGCTGTGGCTGCCGCGGGACACGGCCCGGGAGTTCGAGGCCCTGGTGGCCGCGGCGCGTCTCGCGGGCATCCCCGTCCGGCAGCGAGGCCGCGGCGACCCGGCCGTGCGGCTCGGCGATCTACGCCTCGAGACCCTCTGGCCCCCGCCGGCGGCCCGGCAGCCCGCCGCCTCGCGCAACGATCGGTCCCTGGTCTCGCGGGTGGAGCTGGCCGGCGCCCGGGTGCTGCTCCCGGGCGACATCAGCCAGCGGGTCGAGCAGGCGCTCGTCGAGCTCGGTGCGGACCTGCGCGCGAGCCTCGTCGTGCTCCCCCACCACGGCAGCGCCGGCTCGTCGAGCCGCGGGTTTCTCCGGGCGGTGGGCGCCGGGGTCGCCCTCGTCTCGGCCCCCTGCTCGGGGCGGTCGCGCCTGCCCACCGCGGAGGCGCTGGAACGGGCCCGGGATTCGGGCATGAGCGTCTGGTGGACCGGTCGGGACGGGGCGCTGCTGGTCCCGATTCGCCAGATCCGTGGTGATATGGCTACGATCTCGATCTGGGGGTGGCGCAGCGCCGCCTCCTGCCCGGACCTCCATCCCGTTCCGTTCGATCGAGCGGCCCTGGGCTGGTAAGGTGCCAGCGCGTTTCCGACGTCGCTGGCCGGGGGGTACTGTGATGTTGCGATCGAATCTCCATTCGTGCGTTCGCGCCGCGCTTCGCAGGGGCTGCTGCTTCAGGGGCTGCTGCTCGGACTGGCGTCTAGCGGGCTCGGCCGGCGCGGCCACCGTGACGCTCGACTTCGACGTGGATCCCAAGGGGGATCCCATCGCCGACGGGGCGGTGCTCGACAACGTCTACGCGGACCTGGGCGTCGTGCTCACCCGGGCCGGCGGCTTCGCCGGGGTGTGCCCGGGGACCAGCGTCTACGCGAACGCCAGCGAGAGCTTCGCCTCCTCCCCGAACAACGTGACGATCTGCGCGCCGCCCGCCGGCTCGGACTTCAACGAGGGCAGCGGCCTCATCGAAGGCATCCTCGAGCGACCGGCCCTCGAGGTGTGCGTGGCCGTCGACCCGGCCGGCAGCGGCGACTTCGGCGTGCTGCAGATCGTGGACGACATGGGCACCGTGATGGATTCGGTGACCTCCACCCCGAACGTGACCCAGACCTTCTGCATCCGGGGCGACGCCATCGACCGCTTCCGCTTCGCGGGCAGCGGCAGCCACTTCGCGATTTTCGACGACCTGCGCATCACCTACGCGCCGAACCGGATCGACTTCGACACCACCTCGGACGGCGTCGCCGTGACCGACGGAACCGTGGTCGACACCCTCTTCGAGAGCGAGGGGGTCACGTTCGAGAAGACCGGCCCTTCCTCGCCGTGCGGCGGCCCCGCGGTCTACGCCAACGACGACCTTCCCACCGGCTTCGGCTCGCCGCCCAATGCGGTGAGCGTCTGCGACGGCGCGCACTTCGCCGACTTCTCCGAGAACACCAACGGGCTCGTGGTGGCGCGCTTCCCGCGGCGGGTGACCGAGGTGTGCGTGAGCGTGCTGCCGAGCAGCGGCACGGCCCAGGGCGTGATGCGGGCCTACGACGCCTCGGACGCGCTGCTCGACCAGAACCTCTCGCCCATGGGCGTGGAGTCGCGTCTGTGCGTGACGGCCGCGACGATCCGGTCGGTGGAGTTTGCCGGCTACCAGGGCACGCTCGCCCGCTTCGACGACTTCGAGTTCACGTTCGGAAACGCGTCCATCGACTTCGACGTCGACACCAACGACCAGCCCCTCGCGAACGGGACGGTGGTGAACCAGACCTACCAGTCCTACGGCGTCGGCTTCGAGCGGGACGGACCGACCGCCTCGTGCGGCATCGGAGACGAGGTGTACGCGAACGCCGACAGCGTGGGCGACTTCGCCTCGTCGCCGAACCAGGTGAGCGTCTGCAACACGCAGTTCTCGGACTTCAGCGAGAACGGGCAGGGGACGGTGCACGCGACGTTCGTCGTGGACGCCCTCTCGGTGTGCGTCGACGTCCGGGCCACCGGGGCCGGCGACTACGCGGTGCTGCGCTCGTACGACGGCAGCGACGTGCAGCTGGGCGAGGTCATCTCCGCGGCGGGCGCCACCGAGACCCTGTGCATCGCCGGAAACAACATCCGCGGCGTGCGCTTCGCGGGCGCCGGCTCGCACTTCGCGCGCTTCGACGACCTGGACGTGAGGTTCGCGCCGGAGCCGGCCGGGACGGCGCTGGGGGCCGGCGCGCTGCTGGCGCTGGCGGGCCTGGCCCGGCGGCGCCGCCGGGGCGGAGCGCGTCAGGCGTCGTAGCGCTCCACGCGGACCGCGCAGAACTTGTACTCGGGGATCTTGCCGTCCGGGTCGAGCTCGTCGTTGGTCAGGATGTTCGCGCCCGCCTCCCGGAAGTGGAAGGGGACGAAGATCGAGCCCGCCTGGGTCGCGGGCGTGAGCCGCGCCGCCAGGTGGATGGCGCCCCGGCGCGAACGGACCGTCACCCAGTCCCCTTCTCCCACGCCCAGCCGCGCGGCGTCGTCGGGGTGGAGCGCGACGAACGCGTCCGGCTCGATGGCGTCCAGGGCCCGGGCGCGCCGGGTCATCTGGCCCGGTGTGCCAGTGCTCGAGCAGCCGGCCGGTGATGAGGATCAGCGGGTACTCGCCGTCGGGCAGCTCGTCGGCCCCCCGATGGGAGGCCGGCACGAAGCGGGCGCGGCCGTCGGCGGTCGGGAAGCCGTCGCCGAACATCACCACCGTCCCCTCCGACGTGTCCGGATCCGGACACGGGTAGAGCTTGCCCGTCGGGCCCAGGGCCGCGTGGGAGAGCCCCCGATACCCGTGCGAATGGGAGACCAGCTCGTCGAAGATCTGCGAGGCGTCGTCGTAGTGCATCGGGTAGCCCATGCGCGTGGCGACGTCGCAGAGGATCTGCCAGTCGAGGCGCGCCTCGCCGGGCGGCTCGAGCGCCGGGTGCCCGAGCTGCACGCGGCGGTCGGTGTTGGTGAAGGTTCCCGTCTTCTCGAGCGCCGAGGTGGCCGGCAGGATCACGTCGGCGAACTCGGCGGTCTCGGTCAGGAAGATGTCCTGCACGGCCAGGAACTCGAGCCGCTCGAGCGCGGCGCGCACGAGGCTCGTGTTCGGATCGCTCAGGAAGGGGTTCTCGCCCAGGATGTACATGCCCCGCACGTGCCCGGCGTGGGCGGCCTCCATGATCTCGACGGTGGTGAGTCCGGGCTCCGGATCCAGGGGGCGGCCCCAGGCCTGCTCGAAGTGGCGGCGCACCTCGGGCGACGTCACGGGCTGGTAGTCGGGATAGCTCATGGGGATGAGCCCGGCGTCGGACGCGCCCTGGACGTTGTTCTGCCCGCGCAGGGGATGCAGCCCGGTCCCCGGGCGGCCCACGTTCCCCGTCATCAGGCACAGGGAGATGATGCAGCGGCAGTTGTCCGTGCCGTGCACGTGCTGGCTCATCCCCATGCCCCAGAACGTGATGGCGGCGCGCGCGCGCCCGTAGGCGATCGCCACCTCGCGCAGCACCTCCTCGGGGACGCCGCAGATGCCCGCCGCCACCCGGGGCGTGTAGCGCTCGACGTTGCGCGCCACCTCCTCGAAGCCGCTCGTGGCGCGGGCCACGTAGTCCCGGTCGACGAGCCCCTCCTCGATGATCACGTGCATCATCGCGTTGTAGAAGGCGACGTCGGTGCCCGGGCGGATCTGGCAGAAGCGCCAGGCGTAGTCGGCGATGGGCGTCCGGATGGGGTCGACCACCAGCAGGCGCGTGCCCCGGGCGGCGGCCTGCTTGAAGAAGGTGGCGGCCACCGGGTGGTTCGCCGTGGTGTTGCTGCCGGTGATGAGCGCGAAGTCGCTGTTGGCGATGTCGCCGAAGGTGGTGGTGACGGCGCCGGATCCGATCATCTGCAGCAGCGCGGTCACCGACGACGCGTGGCAGAGCCGCGTGCAGTGGTCCACGTTGTTCGTGCCGAACACGGCGCGGACGAGCTTCTGGAACAGGTAGGCCTCTTCGTTGCTGCACTTCGCCGAGCCGAAGCCGGCGAGGGCGGCGGCGCCGTCGCGCTCGCGGATCGCGAGCAGCCGCTGGGCGACGAGGTCGAGGGCCTCGTCCCAGCTCGCCTCGCGGAACGCCGGCAGCACCCGGTCGTAGTCCACCAGGCGGGCCCGGCGGCCGCGGCTTCGCGTCGAGCTCGCCACCTCGGGTGACAGGGCGCGCTTGGGGTAGTCGACGCGGACGAGCGGCCGCGTGAGGCGCTGGGGGTGGGTCGCGTAGTCGAACCCGTAGCGGCCCTTCACGCACAGGCGACCGTCGTTGCCCGAGCCGATCCGTCCCTCGGCGAAGGCCACCTGGTTGCGGTCTTCGTCGACGTGATAGCGGAGCGCGCAGCCGACGCCGCAGTAGGGGCACACCGAGTCGACGGAGCTTCAGGACGGCCGGCGGCCGCCGGGCGGTCTCGAGCGCCTTGTCGACCAGGGCGCCGGTGGGGCAGGCGGCGACGCACTCGCCACAGCTCACGCAGGTGGAGTCGCCCATGGGACGGTCGAGATCGAAGCCGATGCGGGTCTCGTAGCCCTTGCCGGTGCGACCGATCACGTCGTTGTGCTGCACGTCGTCGCAGGCGCGGATGCAGCGGTCGCAGAGGATGCAGGCCTGCGTGGTCGACGGCGATCACGGGCGAGGAGTCGTCGCGACCCCGCGGCGGCCGGGTGGCGTCGGGGGCCGGGAGATGCGGCCTGGACGTCCCGCGTTGCGGGCGAGCGAAAGCAGACGATCGTCGCCGGTGGTCGCCTCGCGCGCCGAACGCGCGGGCTGCTCCGAGAGGAGCAGCTCGGTGAGCACGTCCCGGCAGCGCTCGAGCTTCTCGTTCCGGGTGCGGACGACCATGCCGTCCGCGGCCTCGCGGATGCACGCCGCCGCGAAGACCCGCTCGCCTTCCACCTCGACGGCGCACAGGCGACAGACGCCCACGGGCTCGAGCTTGGGATCGTGGCACAGCACCGGGATCTCGATCCCGGCGCCGCGGGCGGCCTCCCACAGCGTGGTGCCCGCCGGGACCGTCAGCTCGCGATCGTCGATGTGCAGGGTCACCCGCGTCATGCCGGGCCCTCGTCCGGCGGCGCCGAAGCCGTCGAGGACGCTCAGCACCGGCTTGAGCGCCGCCTGGCCGAGGCCGCAGATCGAGGTGGCCGCCATCGCCTCGTGCAGCGCGTGCAGGCGGGCCAGGCCGGCGGGCTCGCGCTGCTCGATGAGCGCCACGGCCTTCTCGGTTCCGATGCGACAGGGAACGCACTTGCCGCAGGACTCGTTTCGGAAGAACGCCGTCAGGTTGCCGGCGAGGGCGAGCAGGTCGGCCCCCTCGGCCACCACCAGGACGGCCGCGGAGCCCAGGCCCGATCCCGCCTCGCGCAGGGGCTCCCAGTCGAGGGGCAGGTCGGCCTGGGCGGCGGGGAGGAACCCGGTGCTGGCGCCGCCGGGCAGGAAGGCCAGCAGGCGCCGTCCGTCGCGCATGCCGCCACAGCGCGCCACCAGCTCGTGCGCCGTGGTGCCGACGGGCGCCTCGACGACGGCCGGCCGCGCCACGTCGCCGCTCAGGAGAAGAGCTTGGTGGCCACCGTGCCGGTCCGCAGGCAGCGCCGGCACCTGCGCGAAGGTCTCCACGTTGTTGATCGAGGGTGGGCCGACCGAAGAGGCCCCGCACGCCCGGGTAAGGGGGCTTGTTGCGCGGCTCGCCCCGGCGACCTTCGAGGGCCTCCAGCAGAGCGGTCTCCTCGCCCAGCACGTAGCCGCCGGGTGACACGAAGATGCGGACGTCGAACGCGAAGCCCGAGCCGAAGACGCTCGCCGCCGAGGGCCCCGGCCGCGCGAGCGCGCTCGATGGCTCCGGCCAGGCGCCGGCGCTCGGGCTCGTACTCGTGGCGGATGTAGACGATGCCTTCGTGGCTGCCGACCGCGAGGCCGGCCAGCAGCATGCCTTCGAGGACGAGGTGCGGGGCGTCGGCGAGGAGCGCCCGATCCTTGAAGGTGCCGGGCTCGCTCTCGTCCGCGTTGCAGATCACGGTGCGGGGCGTCGCGGGCTCGGCGGCCACGAGCTTCCACTTGCGTCCGGTCGGGAACCCGGAGCCGCCCATTCCCCGCAGCCCGGACGCCTCGAGCCGCGCGACGAGATCCGCCGCGCGCTCGCGTCCGTCCGCGCCGGCCAGCCACTCGCGCAAGACGCCGTAGTGGTCGTCCGGTCCCGGATGCGGGTCGAGGGCGAAGCGCCGCTCCGGCTCCGCCCCCGTGCGGGCGGCGAACGTCTCGAACGAAGGCGGGGGCGCGTCGCCGTCCAGGACGGCCTCCGCCTCGCCGGCGTCGAGGGGTACGTCGTTCAGCGCGCAGGCCGGGGCCATGTCGCAGCGACCGAGGCACGAGACGGCCTCGAAGCCCACGTCGTCCCGCGCCGCGCATCGGTCGCGCAGCGCGGCCAGGCTCGCGCCGCCGTCGCGCAGGTGACAGGCCAGGTCGCGGCAGGCCTTCAGCTCGAGCGGGGTCCGGGGCTCCCGCCGGAAGTGCGGGTAGAACGAGCAGAGCCCCTGGATCTCGTGGAGGGGGACGCGAAGCCGCTGCGATAGAGCCAGCAGATCCTCGTCCTGCAGGCTTCCGTTCCGCTCCTGCAGCGCCGTCAGCTCTTCGATCAGGTTCATTCGTCTCCCTGCCCGGGGCTGGAGCCGGCAAGCATACGCGAGACGTCGGCGGCGAGGGGCAGGCCGGCGCGGGCGAGCAGGGCCGCGTAGTCCTCCGGGGTGTCGCAGTCCCGCAGGCTCGCGAGCTCGGCATCGACCCCCCGCAGCTCGTCTTCGGAAACCGCGCGCACGCCGGCCGCCTCGACCAGCATGCGCGGGCGCAGCTCCCCGCGCGCCAGCAGGGCCTCGGCTTCGGGCAGGATGGACTTCGCGTACACGGCCGTCGTCGGCACCCAGTATCCCGCCACCCGGGGCATCGCGGCGCGATGGCCCCGAGACAGATCGAGCAGGTGGCGCACGAGCCGCGGCTCGAGCAGCGGCGAATCGCACGAGATCACGAAGGCACGCTCGGACCGCATGGCGCGCAGCCCGGCCACCACGCCGGCGAGCGGTCCCAGGCCCTCGGCGGGATCGCGGGCCACGGGCAGCGGCGCGCCCGCGAGCGCGGGCAGCTGCTGGCCCTCCCGGGCCACCAGCCAGACCTCGTCCACCTCCGGCGAAACGAGGCGGACCACCCGTTGCAGCAGACTCTCGCTTCCGAAGGGCAGGGCGGCCTTGTCCACCCCCATGCGTCGCGAGTGTCCTCCGCACAGGACCAACGCCGCCTCGCTCGTGGTCGCCCCGCCTCTGTCCGGCACCGGTGCCCCCCGTGTCCCGCGTCGTTCGCCGGAGCGCGGCCTGCGCGTGCCGCCGGCGAATCGTCGCATCGAAGGGTGCCGGCGCAAAACGGTCGCGGATCGGGGCGAGCCGGTCCCCGGGCGTCCGGGCTTCCCGCAATGGCTTACATTGTTGTAAGTTCTCGTCTCGCTCCGCACCTTCGACTGGCCCTGGGAGACGCCTGAAGTGACCGACGCCGCGCACCAGCCCCGCCGACGGCGCCGCCGGACGGCCGAGGAGGCCCGGCGGGCGATCCTCGAGGCGGCCCAGAAGCGTCTCGCCGAGTGCGGGCCGGAGGAGATCCGCCTCCAGGACATCGCCGCGGACCTGGGTATCTCCCATCCCGCCATCCTGCACCACTTCGGCAGCCGCGAGGTGCTCATGCGGGAGCTCTCCCGGCACGCCTTCGAGGCGCTCAACGCCGACCTGGTGGAGGCCCTCGGCGAGCGGGGCCGGACGAGCGACGTGACCGCCTGGCTCGACAAGGTGTTCGAGACCCTGCGCGACCGGGGCCACGCGCGCCTGTTGGCGTGGGGGACCCTCACCGGACGCCTGGCCGCGCAACACGCGGACGACGATCCGCATCTGCTGCGCGATCTCGCCGGCGCCGTGCACGCGCGGCGCCAGAGCGACGCCGAGCGCGCGAACCGCACGCCGCCGACGTTCGAGGACTCCCTGTTCGCGGTACAGCTCGTCTCCGCCGCCCTGTTGGGCGACGCCCTGATTGGCGGCGTGCTGCGTCGCAGCGCCGGCGTGTCGTCGGACGACGCGACCCAGGAGCGCTACCGGCGCTGGCTCGCCGAGCACGTGATGGCGCTGCTGGTGCCCTCGAGCCGCTCGCGCGCTCCGCGCGATCTCTGATCACTCGCCCCACTCGTTCCACAGGAAACACCCGCACGCTGCCCGAGCACGCGCGCTTGCAGCCCCAGCGGATGCGTTCCGCCGCGAGCGCAGCCCCTGGAGCCCCTTCTCAGAAGAGCCCCAGCATGCGACCCGCCAGCACGACGACCGCCGCACCGAGCACCGGCCGGATCAGGCGCTCGCCTCCCAGCACGGCGAGTCGAACGCCCGCGGCGCCGCCGAGCGCGAAGCCCACCACGAGCGCGAACGCCGCGGGCCACACCACCTGATCGCTCAGGATGAAGACCGGCACCGCCACCGCCGTCAGCGCACCGATCACCACCACCTTGATGCTGTTGGCCTGCACCAGGTCGTAGCCGGCCCGGGCCAGGGCGAAGATCAGGAAGATTCCGACCCCGGCCTGCAGCGCCCCGCCGTAGAGCCCGATGGCGAAGAAGACCAGCGTCCGCACGCGGGGTGACCAGCTGCGGGGCGGGGTGTCGGCAGCGTCCTCCGTTCGGGTGCGACGCCGCGGGCGCAGCATGGGGACGAGCAGCAGCAGCATGACCACGCCGAAGAGCTTCTCGAAGAGCTCGGGCGTGACGCGAGAGATTCCGTAGGCGCCGATGAGGGAGCCGACGAGAACCGGGACCAGCACCGGCACCGACTCGCGAAACCCCGAGATGCCCTCCACGCGGAAGCGCCAGGCCGAGGTCGCGTTCTGGACCAGCACGCCGATCCGGTTGGTGCCGTTCGCGAGGGTTCCCGGCAGACCCAGGAAGACCAGCAGGCCGACGGTGATGAGGGAGCCGCCGCCGGCGAGCGTGTTGATGACGCCCGCCGCGAATCCGCCCGCGGCCAGGATGGCGAGCTCCGTCGCTTCCAAATCGCGCCTCCAAGCCGTGTCCGGCGCCGCGGCGCGCCGCGGCGAGCGGCCCAGCATGCGGGCCGCGGCGCGGCCGCGCCAGTCGACTGCGGGCGTGGCGGTGCCGCCGTGATTCGCGAAGCTACCCGGCCATGGCCGCACCCGGGAAGTCGATCCGTCCGTACGGAAGCTGGCCGACGCCGCTCTCCGCCGACCGCATCCTGGCCGGCGCCCTGCGGCTCGGCTTTCCGCAGGTCGACGGCGGCTCCGTCTACTGGCTCGAAGGCCGACCCAACGAGGGCGGCCGCCAGGTGGTCGTGCGGGCAGGCCCCGGCCAGGAGCCGGAGGACGTCTCCCCGGCGGACCAGAACGTGCGAACCCTGGTCCACGAGTATGGGGGCGGCGACTACCGCGTTCGCGCCGGCCGCCTCGTCCACGTCGAGATGGCGGAGCAGCGCGTGTGGCTTCGCGAGGTGGGCGTGTCCGCTGCGGGCCGGCTGCTGGCCGCCGGCGGCGCCCGCTACGCGGACTTCGACTTCTCGCCGGACGGACGCTGGATCGCCGCCGTCGAGGAGCGCGCCCGCCCGGGAAGCGAGCCCGAGAACCGCGTGGTCGTCTTCGATCTCGAAGCGGCCGGGGCCGCGGAGACGCCGCCAGCGCCGCGGGTCGTGGCCAGCGGCCACGACTTCGTGAGCTTTCCGCGTTTCTCCCCCGACGGCCAGCGTCTCGCCTACACGGCCTGGGAGCATCCGAACATGCCCTGGGACGGCACCCGCCTCTTCGTGCAGCCCTGGGGAGACGACGGTCCGGTGGGGCCGCCGCAGTGCGTGGCGGGGGGCGACGCGGAGTCGATCTTCCAGCCCGGCTTCTCGCCCGACGGTCGGCTCACGTTCGTCTCGGACCGCAGCGGCTGGTGGAACCTGGCGCGGATCGAGGACGGCGTCCGCCGGGAGCTGTGCCCCCGCGCGGCGGAGTTCGGACGGCCCCAGTGGGTGTTCGGCATGTCCACCTGGGCCTACCGGGACGAGGACACGATCCTCTGCAGCGTGAGCGAGGGCGGCTTCGATCGCCTGTGTCGGCTCGAGCTTGCGTCCGGACGGCTCGAGGACCTCGCGCTGCCCTACGCCAGTGTGGTGAACGTGCGGGTGGATGCCGGGGTGGCGGCCTTCGTGGGGGCGGCGCCGGACCGGGCCGCGGCCATCTGTCGCCTCGACCTGCAGACCGGCGCCACCCAGGAGCTGCGCCGCAGCTTCGCGTTCGATCTCGACCCGGCGGCGATCTCGCTGCCGGAAGCCGTCGAGTTCGAGACCACGGGCGGCCGCACGGCCCACGCGTTCTTCTACCGGCCCGTGAACGCCGACTTCGAGGGACCGCCCGACGAGCGCCCGCCGCTCCTCGTCAAGAGCCACGGCGGTCCGACGTCGGCGACCGCGCCGGTGCTGAACCTGTCGGTGCAGTACTGGACGAGCCGGGGCTTCGCGGTGGTGGACGTGAACTACGGCGGCTCGACGGGCTACGGCCGCGCGTATCGCGAGCGGCTGCGGGGTCAGTGGGGCGTCGTCGACGTGGACGACTGCGTGAACGCGGCTCTGCACCTCGCCCGGCAGGGGCGAGTCGATCGCGACCGGCTCGCCATCAGCGGTGGCAGCGCGGGGGGCTACACGACCCTGTGCGCGCTCACCTTCCACGACGTCTTCCGCGCCGGCGCCAGCCACTACGGCATCGGCGATCTCGAGGCGTTGGCGCGGGACACCCACAAGTTCGAGTCGCGCTACACGGACGGGCTGGTGGGACCGTATCCCGAGCGCGCGGACCTCTACCGGGCGCGTTCCCCCATCCACTTCACGGAGCGGCTGTCCTGCCCGGTGGCGTTCTTCCAGGGGCTCGAGGACCGGGTGGTTCCGCCGAACCAGGCCGAAGCCATGGTGGCGGCGCTCGCCCGACGCGGGATTCCCCACGCGTACGTGACGTTCGAGGGGGAGCAGCACGGGTTCCGTCGCGCGGAGAACATCCGCACGGCGCTCGAGGGCGAGCTCTACTTCTACGGGCGCATCTTCGGCTTCGAGACCGACGTGAAGCCCGCGGGCGTGGAGATCGTGCGCTGATGCGAATGGCGGGGCCCTGGCGGCCGCGGGACGGCCTGCTGCTGCTCTTCCTGACGGCTTCGCTGTCCTGCTGCGCGGGGTCGCCGGCGGGCTGGGACCTGGGCGCCCTGGAAGACCGGCACCCCGGCGTGGCGGTGCCGGGCAGTCACCTGGGCGAGGCGTTGCCGTACTTCGCCCTGGCCGGCGAGGATCTCGCGCTCTTCCTCTGTCGCTGGGTGGGGGACGGTCCGGTCCCGGTGTGGCTGCCGGCAAGCGCGACTCCCGGCGAGACCGCGGTGCTCGAGCGGGCGCTCGAGGCCTGGGAGGGCGCCGGCCTGGGCATCCGCTTCGCCCCGCGCCCCTGGCAGGACGAGCCGCCCCAGGCCGGCATCGTCTTCGAGCTCGTCGCGGACGGGACGGGGGAGAGCGCCGCGGGGACGGGCGACACCATCGCGGACTGTGCGATTCCCGTGGAGGTCGACGCCGCGTCGGAGGCGCCGGTGGACGCCGAGCTGCAGTACGCGTCGATCCACCTGCGGCGCAGCCTGCCCGACGTGCTGGGACGACCGGTGCCGCTCACCGCGACCGAGCTGCTCGGCGCGGCCGTCCACGAGCTGGGCCACGCCCTGGGCTTCCCGGGACACGTGGCCCGGGGCCGCTCCGTGATGGTGGCCCACGGCCAGGTGGACGCCGCTCGCCGTTGGGGCCGGCGCATCGAGTCGGGCGACCGGCTGGAGGCGCCGACCCTGGCCGCCCTCTATGCGGCGCCGTCGGGCGTGCGGGTGGGGCGTCTGCCGCTCACCCGCAGCCAGGTCGATCCCCTGCGTGCGGTCACCGCGGTGGCGAGCCGGGCCGGCCTGCGCGGTCCCTACGTTCGCGTCGGCAGCCACTCGGCCCGCATCCTCTGGCGGGACGGCCACCATCGCAGCTTCTCGGTGGTGATGCTCGACTGGCCGGCGGCGCTGCACGATCCCGCACGGCTCGAGCCCCGGCTCGACCGGCAGGCCCGGCTGCTGCTCGAGACCGCCGTCGACCGCTGACCGGCTCAGTGCCGGGCGCGCTGGATCACGCCGAGCCGGAACTGCGCCACGGCGTTCGAGGGATCGAGCTCGAGCGCGCGCTGGATGTGCTCGAAGGCGGGGTCGGGCTCGGGGGGCGCCTTCTTGTAGTACGCCCAGGCGAGGTCGCTCTGGTAGATCGCCTCGTCGGGGTAGAGCCGGACCGCGTTCTTCAGGTACTCCAGCGCGCCGCGGAAGTCGCCCATGTTGATCAGGATCTCGCCCTTGCGGTAGAAGGTCTCCGCCTGGGCGAGAACCTGCACGTCGATCTCGGGCCCGCCCTCCTCGAGCGATTCGTCGTAGCGCCGGCGCTTCTCCCGGTCGGACAGCACGCCGTTCGCCTCGGCGATCCTCGAGAAGACCTCGCCCGCCTGCTGGCGGATCTCCTGCAGCCCGAGCCGCGCGATGGCGTCCGGGTGGTAGCGCTTGGCGGCCATGAAGTACGGCCTTGCGGATGGCGCCCTGCTCGGCGTTGGGCGCCACGCCGAGCAGCTCGTAGTAGGTCATCGACTCGAGGCTCTCGAGGCGTTCGAGCACCTCGGCCCGCATCTTCTCGGCTTCGGGGTCGTTGGCGGAGCGCGCCTTGCGGGTGTCCTGGGCGACCCGCGGCCGGGCGACCGTGGAGGCGGCGGCCTCGCCGCCCGTGATCTCGATCTCGATCTCCGGCGGCGCGTCCTCCTCGTTGTGCCGGGGCGCGTCGCTGTAGGCGAGGGCGTCCGCGGCATCGAGCACCCAGAACGCGGCCAGCGCGGACGGGGAGCCGACGGCGCCGCCGATCACCGTGCCGAGCGCCTGCCGCCCGTTCAGGCCGGCGATCATGCGCTCGACGCTGGCGTCGAGGACCAGCCGGCGCGCGATCCTTCCGAGCCGGCTCCCCGCGCTCGCGTACGCGGTCATGCGCGGGCCCAGGTCCTGGAGCATGCGATCGAGGCTCCAGTGGCTCTGCAGTCCTTCCTGCACCAGGCGGTAGGGGTCGGTGCGGAAGGGCTTGAGGTCCTCGCGCCGCTCTTCGCCGGACTGCAGGCGGTACTCGCCGTCCACCCAGCCGAAGCATTCGAGAATCCGACGACGCAACAGCTGCTTCATGCCTTCGAAGAGCTGCTTGGCGTCGAGCACCTCGAGGGAGAGCAGGGCGACGCCTTCCGGGCACTGCTTCTGCCTCACGTGGTCGTCGACCCGCCGGCGATCGTCCCGGGAGAGCAGGTCGAGGTCCTGGAGCACCGCGGTCAGCTGCTCGGTGGGCAGGTTCGACTCCGAGCCGACGGGCGCGCCGTCCTGGAAGATCACCGTCTTCTGGCTGCGCGCACGCGTGAGCTCGAGGCGCCCGTCGAAGCGCGACGCGTAGAGATCGATGAGGATTCGCGGCAGCGGCAGCTCCGCCAGCCTGCCGCTCTCGGGAACCTGCGCCGGGGCCGTCATCTCCTGGCATTTCGGGCGTTTGGAGGTGCCACTTGACTGCGTGTCCCGGCCGGACGGGTCACAGCAGGTGGCGCTGGGCCTCGGCGATCTGGAACGCGTAGGCGATGGCCTCGGGCAGATCCTTGCGAGAGAGCAGCAGGGTGGCCTGCAGCTCGGCGACCACCTCCTCCGAGAGGGGGGAGATCCCCGTGAGAATCACCTCGGCCCCCCAGGACTGGATGTCTTCGATCAGGCGCTCCACGGCGGCGGCCCCGAAGCCCTCGTCGAGCAGGACGCCGCACAGGTCCAGCACCACCACCCGGACGGCCCGCGTCGCGTCGTCCTGCTCCAGCAGCTCGATGGTCTGGAGGGCGGCCTCGGGGCCCGTGAACGGCATCACCATCACGGGGCCCCAGATGTGCACGGCCGGATCGTCCGGATCCAGGGCGCACGGCAGCGCCGGCAGGCGCATCCCTTCGCCGCCGTCGGCTCGGGTCGCGGCGGCGTGGCCGGCCACGGCACGCAGGGTCGCGATCGAGAGGCGGCGGCTCCCGTGCGGGCTCCGGCTCCGCGCCCCTCCTCGTCCCGGGCCACGAAGACGCAGTGGGCGGCCCCGGCCGACCGGCATGCGGTCTCCACCGCCACCACGTCGCGATCGAGGGTTCCCGAGAGCCAGCCCGACGTGTAGCCCGCCGACAGGGCACAGGCGGGCCCCGGGCTGGCACCCAGCTTCGACAGGCGCGACTCCGCCTCGAAGGCGTCGGGCCAGCACCCGCTCACCTCGAAGCTCCCCGGCCGTCGTCCGGCGCCGGGCAGCGACCCCAGCCGCATCACCAGGGACGGGTACTCGACCACGTCCCGGACTCCCTCTCCCGCCGGCTCGGCGGCGCCGATCCGGAAGGCGTCCCGGAGCCCGTGCAGCATTCCGATGTGGAAGAAGGCGTGCGCCGCCTCGTCGGCGCCCAGCTCCTGGACGAGCTCGCGCTGGAGCGCGGCCAGGAACGGTGCGTCGAGGAAGAGCTTGGGCTCGTTCATCAAGACGCTGTCGGGTCCGAAGCCCAGGGCCGCGAGGAGCTGGAGCTCCTCGATCCCCCAGCCCGGCCGCTCCCGGTCGTCAGCCTTCGATGAATTCATAGATGTCGAACTTCTGGTTCTTGCGAGATGAACTCTTCGCCGTCGCGCTCGAGGAGCCGGAGGAAGGCCTCCACGCAGACGGGGTCGAACTGGCTGCCCGCGTACTTGTGCAGCTCGCGCACCACCGTCTCGAGCGGCATCGCCTTGCGGTAGGGCCGGTCGCTCGTCATGGCCTCGACGGTGTCGCACACCAGGATCACCCGGGAGGGCAGGGGGATCTTGTCGGCGCGCAGCCGGTCCGGATAGCCCCGGTCCGAGCCGTCGTACCATTCGTGGTGGTGGCGCACGCACGGCACGATGTGCCGCAGGAACTCCACCGGCTCGAGGATCTTCGCCCCGATCTCGGGATGCTTCTGGATCTCGATGTACTCCGCCTCGGTCAGGCGGTCCGGCTTCGTGATGATGGCGTCCGGCACGCCGATCTTGCCCACGTCGTGGAGCAGTCCCGAGAAGTAGACCCGCTCGATCAGCTCCTTGCCGAGCCCCATCTCCCGGGCGAGGCGCGAGGAGTACACCGCCACCCGCTCCGAGTGACCGCGCGTGTACGCGTCCTTGGCGTCGATGGCCTCGGCCAGGGCGCGGATCGTCTGGATGTAGGCGGTTCGCAGCTCCTGGTGCTTGGCGGCGAGCTGCTTGGTGCGTTCGCGGACCTTGCCCTCGAGGTTTCGATTCATGTCCTGGAGCTTGAAGTTCTGCTCCCGGGTGACCTGGTTCAGGCGCTTGATCTCGCCCTTCAGGTCGTAGTGGTCGAAGGCCTGCCGCAGGGTGGCCTTGAGCTCGTCGTCGTTCCACGGCTTGGTGATGAGGCGGTAGATCTCGCCGCGGTTGATGGCCTCCACGGCGATGTTCATCTCGGTGTAGCCGGTGAGCATCATGCGGACCATGTCCGGGTGTCGCTCGCGGATGGTCGAGAGCAGGTCGACCCCGCTCATCTCGGGCATCCGCTGGTCGGAGACCACGACCTGGGCGCGGGCGTTGTCGAGAGCCTCGATGGCTTCCTGGGGGCGCGACGCCGTGATCACCTTCATCGGCTCGTTGCGCAGCAGGCGCTGCAGGGCCTTGAGGATGTTCACCTCGTCGTCGACGAATAGGACGGTATGTTCGTTCACGGACCTCTCCCTTCCTGGGGCCCTCACGCGCACTTCGAGACGCGGGGCAGACCTCGGCCCACGCCGCCCGTTCGGGTCCCTTCCTTCCAAACTCCGTGCCAGGCCGGGGGGAGCTGGCGGAGAACTCGGAAAGCACATTCTCTATCGGCAGGTTGCGATGAGTTCTGCAGCTCTTGCTGGAGCTTTTCGGTCCCGCTTCCGGGACGCGCGATCGGCAGCGGCCCGGCGTCCGGACGGCAGAACGCCGGCATGCTGCGCGCCGGGCGCCGCCCCGGGGCGGCGCATCGGGCCATGGAGCCCCTGGAAAGCCCGGGGGAATCGCTGGCCGGGGCGCGGGCCCGGGCCGGCGGGTGACGGGATGCGGCGGCCCCGTCCCGGAATCGGGACGCACGCCCCGGACCCCGTCGGGGTGTCGGGGCACCGAAGGACGGCCGCGGGCGGATGCCTGCGCGGCGCGCCGCGCGGTCGGGGCTCAGACGGATCCTCGACCGGGTCAGGCGCCGCGGATGGCCCGCCGCCGCAAGCCTGGCGACCGAGAGGTCCCTTCACCGGCTCTCACTCGCCCGTGATCAGCCCGAGCCGCTCGCGCTTGTAGCTGCCCGAGAGGACGGCCTCCCACCAGGGCCGGTGCTCGAGGTACCAGGCCACGGTGTTCGCGAGCCCGCTCGCGAGGTCGTGCGCGGGGGTCCAGCCGAGCTCGCGCCGGGCCTTGGCGGCATCGATCGCGTAGCGGCGGTCGTGGCCCGGGCGGTCGGAGACGAAGGTCTTGAGCTGCCGGTAGTCGGGCTTGCCCTCGTCGCGCATCGCCCGGTTCTCGGCCGCGGGCAGCCGCGCCTCGAGCTCCTGGCACAGGATGTCGACGATCTGCAGGTTGGTGCGCTCGCTGTCGCCGCCCAGGTTGTACTTCTCGCCCACGCGGCCGGCCTCGAGCACCCGCAGGATGCCCCGGCAGTGGTCCTCCACGTAGAGCCAGTCGCGGATGTTGCCGCCGTCGCCGTAGATGGGCAGCGGCTTCGCCTCCATGGCGTTCAGGATCATCAGCGGGATCAGCTTCTCGGGGAACTGGTACGGGCCGTAGTTGTTCGAGCAGTTCGTCACCAGGGTGGGCAGGCCGTAGGTGTGCAGGTAGGCGCGCACCAGGTGGTCGGCCCCCGCCTTCGAGGCCGAGTAGGGCGAGTTCGGCGCGTAGAGGGTCTCCTCGGTGAAGAAGCCGTCCTCTCCGAGCGAGCCGTAGACCTCGTCGGTGGAGACGTGCAGGAAGCGGAAGGCGTCGGCCTCCGCCCGTGCGAGCTCGCTCCAGTAGAAGCGCGCGGTGTCGAGCAGCTGGAAGGTGCCGAGCACGTTGGTCTGGATGAAGGCCTCGGGCCCCTCGATGGAGCGGTCCACGTGGCTCTCGGCGGCGAGGTTCATGACCGCGGTGGGACGGTGCTCGCGGAACACCTTCTCCATGGCCGCGCGGTCGGTGATGTCCGCCTTCACGAAGTGGAAGCGCGAATGGGACGCGCAGTCCGCCAGGCTCTGCAGGTTGCCTGCGTACGTGAGCTTGTCCACGACGACCACCCGGGCTTCGTGCTCGTCGAGGATCAGCCGGACCAGGTTCGAGCCGATGAAACCGGCGCCGCCGGTGACGATCCAGCACTGCTGCATGGACTTTCTCCGCTCTGGAGTCCAGGCCCGCTCGGGGACCTAGAGATAGTTTCCACCATCCGGTGCGCGGATGTGCTTCTGCGCCTGGCGGAAGCGTTCGACCTCGTCCCTCAGGTTCTGGGTGGTGACGGACGCGACCTCTTCGCCCGCCGCCTCGCAGCGCGCCTTGCGGCGCAGGACGGCGTGCAGGATGCGAACCCAGTCGCCGGTCGACGGCTCGCTGGTGGTCCCCACCACGCGCTCCCAGTCCACCCCGTCGAAGAGGGACCTTCCGGCTCGCTTCTCGGCGTGACCCGCGTGGATCTGAAGCGCCGAGACGACGTCCATGGGGAAGACGGGGTTCACCTCCACGACCCGCTCGAACACCCCCGGCGCGACGAATGCGTGCCGCAGGGTGTCCGGGTGGCCCGTGGCCCCCACCACCAGGTGGTCGCGCGAGGCGATGGTGCGGGCCACCAGCTCGAGCAGGAAGTCCATGATGGGGCCGATCGGCAGGTCGGCCCGCCGGTGGCCGATCTCCTCGGCGCGGGAGAACTCGAGCTCGTTGAAGAAGACCGTGAGCGGCGGCATCTCCTCGAGCAGGGTCGACCAGGACTGGATGAGCTCGCCCACCTTGCCGGTGCTGTGCACCACGTCGAGCACCATGCGCGGCACGTCCACGTGGAGGAAGGCCGTCTCGGTCTTCGAGGCGAGCGCCTTGGCGAGGAGGCTCTTGCCCACCCCGGGCTTCCCGATGAGCAGCACGCCGGACGGCGGGAAGGTGCCCCAGTGCTCGTACACCTCGGGGTTCGTGGCCGCGCACGCGTACGTGAGGATCTCGTCCTTGGCCGAGGCGAGTCCGCCGATGCCGTCGAAGCCGAAGTCGGGCTCCGGGCTGAGCTGCGCGCCCCGCGCCAGGGGATCCACCTTGCGCACGAAGCTGGCAAACAGGTTCTGGGCGCGCTCGAGCGAGATCGACCGTTCAGACATGCCCCGGGATGCTACCGCAGGCGAAACGGGCGCCCCGAACACGAGCTGTCGGGGAGGCCGAACACGAGCTGTCGGGGAGGCCGAACACGAGCTGTCGGGGAGGCCGAAGCCGAGCCGTGCGGGTAGGCGACGCGCGGGCGCGCTGGACTGGGCGCTCGGGGGCGGCTGCGTCATACTCGCCCGCCGGAGCTGCCTCCGCGTCCCCATCGTCTAGTGGTCAGGACATCGGCCTTTCAAGCCGACAACACGGGTTCGATCCCCGTTGGGGACACCACCACCCCACCGCGAGCGCGGCCCGGTTCCCCGGGGCTCGCCGACTATGGACTCGATACCTGGGTCCCGCGGGCTTCGGCTCGCAGCTCGGCGAGCCGGGCTGCGAGCCTCGCGAGGAGTGCGGGGTCGGCGCTGGCCGAGAGGTCGTGCTCCTCGTAGGGGTCCTTCTCCAGGTCGAAGAGCAGCTTGTTCGGTTCGGGGGAGTCGTAGTACACGAGGTACTTGTAGCGGTCGTCGCGAAGCCCCTCGCTCTTGGGGATCCCCCGGAAGCCCCAGCTCGCCGCGGTTTCGGGTAGCTCCAGCCGGTGCTCGTAGAACCAGTCGTGACGCCACGAGGTCGGGGGCGTCTCGTCGACCAGCAACGGCCGCAGGCTTCGTCCCTGCATCGCGCCCGGCACGGGCACGTGGGCCAGGTCGAGGAGCGTCGGCGCCAGGTCGATGTTGAGGGTGGGGACGCGCACGTCCCAGGAGACCATGCCGCCGGGCAGCTCGACGACGAGTGGCGTGCGGATCGCCTCTTCGAACCCGAACCACTTGCCGGCGAGGCCGTGCTCGCCGAGGAAGAAGCCGTTGTCCGACGTGAAGACGACGACGGTCTCCTCCCGACGTCCGGTCGCGTCGACGGCCGCCAGGATGGTGCCCACGGCTTCGTCGAGCCCGCTCACCAGCGCGTAGTACTTCCGCATGGAGTCCTGGAACTTCTCGTCGGTTCCGAAGCGGGTCTCCCAGCGGCGTCGCGCCTCCGAGCTCTGCATCCAGCCGGGCAGGCGCATGAACGCGTCGAGCGTGTCCGTGCGCTTGCGGTGGAACACGGTTCCCGCGTGCATGGCGAGGAAGCGCGGGTCGGGCTGGAAGGGATCGCTCTGCTCGTCCTCGTCCTGGACGTGCGGCGCCTTGAAGCTCACGTTCAGGCAGAAGGGCCGATCTGCCGGGGCCGCCTCGAGAAAGCTCCTGCGCCTCTCTTGCGAGACGCGCGCTCAGGTGCTCGCCGGTGTGCGAGCCGTCCGCCCAGTAGCGTCCCTGGCCGAAGAAGCCCTTCCAGACGTCGAAGATCTCGGGGGCATCGGAGCCCGCCTGGGTGCCGATGCCGTACTTCCCCACGAAGCCCGTGTAGTAGCCGGCCTGCCGGAGTCGCGCGGGATAGGTGTCCGCGAGCTGGGCGGGGCGGAGGGTCTGGTCGAAGGACCAGACGCCGTGCCGCGAGGCGTACTCCCCCGTGAGCAGGCTGGCCCGACTCGTCGCGCAGATGGAGGTGGTGACGAAGTTGTCCCAGAAGCGCACCGCGCGCAGCGCCAGCTCGTCGAGGAACGGCGTCTTCGCCTCGAGGTCGCCGGCGAAGCCGAGGGTGTCGGCGCGCAGGTCGTCGGCGACGATCACGACCAGGTTCGGACGCCGCGGCGTTCCGTGCCAGCACCCGGGAAGCCCCGCGCTCGCCGCGGTGGCGGCGGCGGCCTGCAGGAATCGTCGCCGGCTGATCGCGCGGAGCTGGGTCACGGAGACCCGGCCGGCATTTCCGGCACCTCGGGGGGATCCAGAGCCGGGTGGCTCGCGCCGGCGGCGATCTTGGCCTGCATGCGCGCCATGTACTCCCCCAGCTCCGGTCGCTCGACGATCAGCTCGTGTGCGCCCGTGATCGGGCCCTCGTAGAGGATCCGCAGCATGCCGTAGACCGACACGTCCGCGACGCTCGGCTCGTCGGCGTAGAAGAACGGGCGCGCACCCAGGAAGGCGCTCAGGTCGGCCAGGCGTCCCGCCAGCTCGTTCAGCACCTCGGCCTCGCGCAGCTCGCCGCGGCTCAGGCCGTCACCGTGGGCGCGGAACGCCCGCGCGATGCCGTCGCGCAGCTTGCCGAGCAGGCTGGCGTCCACCGCCTGGTTGTCGCCCGGCCGCGGGAAGCGGGCCTCGCGCCAGCGGTTCCAGTAGAACAGGAACGACGAGTCGCTCCACTCGGCCAGGCGCTGCTGGGCGCGCGCGGTCTTCGGATCGCGGGCCAGCAGGGGCGGGTCGGGGAAGCGCTCCTCGAGGGCCTCGATGATGGCGGTCGAGTCGTGGATGCGTTCGTCGTCGATCTGGATGACCGGCAGCTGCTTGGTGACCGGGCTCCAGCGCCGGATGTCTTCGGGATCGTTCGAGACCTCGCGCTCGTACGGTAGACCCTTGAGGGCGAGGGCGAGCTCCACCTTGCTCGTGAACGGATTGATGCTCTGGGTATAGAGCCGGATCTTCACCATCTGCAGGTACCGCTTCGTCGCGGGTGGGAGCGGTCGCTCGCATATAGCACAGCCCGCCCTCCGGTCAGCGTTCCGCGACGGGGCCGGGTGCGATCTCGTCGATGCGTGCGAGCAGCTCGGCCGGAATCCGTCGTCCCGATGCCTTGCAGTTCTCCTCCAGCTGCTCGGGGCGGGTGGCACCGGCGATCACGCTCGCCATCAGCGGCAGCCGCAGGCACCAGCAGAGCGCGAGCTGCGCCAGCGACAGGCCCAGCTCGTCGGCGATCGGCCGCAGGGCTTCCACGCGGTCCAGGGCGTCGGGCGCGAGCACGCCAGCAATACGTAATGTTTATGTTCGCTGTTCTTCGTTCGTGGTCTTACTTTGATCCGCTTGTTGGGCAGCACGCCTCGCATCGACTCCGTCACAGCAGGCTGAGGAGCAGAACGAGAGCGATGCCGGCGACGATCGCGATGAGCACGACCAGGGCCACGAGCGACGAGATGGGCACATGGCGACGCCTGCGGTGCGCGGCGTAGAGCTGGCGCTTGGCTTCGTCGTCCTGAGGCTCGGGCGACCGT
Organism: uncultured delta proteobacterium; assembly: GCA_963822965.1. GTDB lineage: Bacteria > Myxococcota_A > UBA9160 > UBA9160 > UBA4427 > JAJDAN01. Next base: position 4,490 of record CAWGJT010000006.1, on the reverse strand, counting down.
TGATAGCTCTCGCCCGGCGGCCTCAAGGCTGGACCACCGATCATGCTTCACCTCCGCCATGCGTCGACCCACTGCCTGCCCAACGCTCGGCGCATAACCTGCGCGGACTGCGGTCTGAGGTTACTACGGAAACCGTTGGACGCGACAGGTTGATGCGCTTGTTGGGCTGCGCGCTCACTCTTCGAACATGAGCTGTCCGGCGGCATCGGTCTTGGGCTTCACGTTGATCCACATGGTTGTGGAGGGCAGGAGCAACTGCACGGTCAGCTGCGCAAGGACGAGGACGAGCCCACAGAGCGCGGCCTCGACCGCGACGAGCACGCCCGATGCGAGCCCCCGGCTGTGCCAGGCGATCGTGAAGAGCCAGACATACAGGCCGAGGAAGGCGAGACTCGCGGCCACCATGTAGTCCCGCTGGCGATAGTGAGCGACCCCCCAGAGCGAGGCGGCTAGGAACAGCGGACAGAGGAGGGCGACGGCGAGCCAGAACCCAGTCTCGATGGCGACGAGGCCGGCGACCCAGGCCGCCGACGACGCGGCGATCGACGCCACGACGGCGCGGTTCAGCCAGCGCCAGCGGTGTCGGCTGGCGGGGGTCGGGATGCGTGCGACCAGGCGCGCGTACGTCTGCCAGTCCTGCCCGTCCGCGGCGGCCTGGCCGACGATATCGGCCTTGCGCTCGCCGGCGAGGATGCGCCTCTCTAACGCGCGCAGCAGCTCTCGTTGTTCGCTTCGCTTTATGCTTCGTCAGCCTAACGCACCGCGGATAAGCTGCGAGCGCGACGATTCCTTGTGACAGCGTCGGCGCCGCGGCGAGCCAGCTTGATCCGCTTGTTGGGCGGCTGGGTCACTACCATGCCACCGCCGGATACGAATGCGTAGCGCAGAGGCGCTTGCCCATGAGCGCAGGCTCAGTGCAGCCGGCCCACGCGCATGCCTCATTCGAGAGGCCGCCGGCTTCCTCGATCAGCGCAGCCCGATCGTCAGCATGGAAGACCGCTTCGCCCTGGAAGGCGTACTCACCGATCGGGCAGACCTCTTGATCCGTGCGAGGATCTCGTCGCGACGCCCACGAGCCCACTCGGGCTGCCTTGCCCAATCGGCCTTCGAGCCGAAGTAGATCACGTGGTGCGGGCGTCCGACCAGCATCTCGCCATCAATGGGGATGCGGCACCACGTCCCTACATGGCGCTCCTCGTAGTACAGGGCGTCACGCCCACGATGGCCGACTCGCCAGTCGCGGGCCCTACGCCCCAGCAATGTCCTCACCACCGCCATCTGTCCGCCCAACGCACCGCGGTTGAGCTGCAAACCACGGCCCCACCGCGCTTGGGCTTGGGCTTACTATTGTGGCCGTGGTTTGTCTGCTCGAACCGCTTGTTAGGCCCCGGGGCTTCCATGGTCAGGAGCCATGCCCACCCAGGCGGCCCAGGGGGAAACGTCACCTCGCAGGCAGGGTCCGAAGGCATTGGCGAGTCGGTGTCCCGCCAGTCCCAGTACTCACGCCAGTAGCTCTCCCACTCCGTTGAGGCGTCGATGACCTCCTTGGGGCCGAGCGAACCGGAGCGGGCCACGCAGCCCATCTGCCCGCCACGGACAACGAGGCCGACGTCGCCGGCGCGAAACGCAAGTCTGAACGGGGACGGAGCCGCCAGGTCATCCGCCGTGCCCACCAGAAATGTGCAGTCGTAGCCCTCGGCCATGGCAGCGACATCGTCGTCAGAGGTCAGCGTGAACCGGAAGGGCAGGATCTCGAACCCGTCGATGCGACCGTCGCAGAGGGCCTCCTGCCAGTCTGAAGGCAGAGGGGCTGGCATGGGGCGAGGTCAAGAACGCGACGAGAGGGGAATAGGGAAACACGAGCTCGACCTTCCCGCCGGCGGCTGACCGGGAGCGTTCGGCGGCACCCAGAGCTGCACGCGCGAGAACTCCGCGCGGAAGAGCTGCGGCGATGACTGCGTCCACTGCTGCCACCAGGTCCAGCAACCGACGTCACCGATGGCGGCCTCGAGCACGGACATCGCTCTCTCGCTGCCCGCAGCGGCCCCATCGTCGGCCGCGCGCCGGGAGAAGAGACGCGCGGCCGGCCGCGGCCCAGGAATATGTCGGCCAGTGCGCCGTCCCGAGTCGGCGCCAGCGTGCCGAACGAGCGAAGCACGCTCTCGAGGTCGGGATTGCGGCCCCTGCCCGCCAGGCACGCTTGCGCGCACGGCACTGGATCGTGGAAGTAGCGGAGCCGGGGCTCGACCACGGTGAGGTACCAGTCGCCGTCCACCTCACGTTCCCGCCACATCCAGCCGTGGGCCTTGACGATCGCTTCCCCCCACAGGCAGCCGAGGCGGGCAGCCAACCAGAAGAGCCTCGTCGTGTCAATCCGCGCGGGGTCGACACGGAGCGTCTCGACCCAGGAGTCGATGGCCGATGCGACCGCCGCAGGCTCCGCATCGGCGGGCAGACCCAGATGCCGAAGCATGTCGGCAGCGAAGCCGTCGACCTCCAGCTGCGCTTCCTGGGACAGTTCGCGTAGTCTTACGGGTGGCGCCATATCGCCCTTTCACGCTTCGAGAGTACGGTCAGCGATCGGCTGGGGTAGTGGGCCTAACGCACCGCGCGTAACTTGCGAGCGCGACGATACCTGATGACACGATCGGCGCTGCGGCGAGTCAAGTTGACGCGCTTGTTGGGCGTGTGATTCGCTGACGTTCATGAGAGTAGGCTGTGACGGCGACCGTTGGAAGACGCCTTGTGGGCCAGTCGGGGCGTGCGCCCGGCCGTGTAGGCGTCCTACGCTCAGGTTGGCGTCGTAGGTCACACAAGGCCCAGGTCGGAGAGCCGGCTCCGCCATGGGCCACCATATCACACGCCCCCAGTTGAGTGAAGTCGACGTGACATCGACCAGCGTAGACGAGCTTGGCCTCGGGCGGTAACGACTAGAAGGCCGTCGAGGTGCCGAGCCGTCGGTCTCGCCTCGGCCACTGATCATCGTAGGTCTCGTATTGCTCCCTGCGCTCGGCGTCGATTTTTTCGGCGAGCACGGCGGAGAGGCTGTCCGCCGGCCGCACACCGAGCGGAGCCGAACGACTGCACGGACGGTAGTCGCACGCAGCCTCGCGAGGAGCAACCGCATGGCGAGCAGGAAGCGCGAGCAGCAGCCACGCACCAAGACGAACATCCTACACGTACCCCTGCCACCTACTGCAGATGCTTCCGCCCCGACTCCGCCCAACTGCATTTCTGCAGTATGGAAGAGCCCCTCCGTGCTGCAGCGAGCTTCTGCGTAAGATTGTACCACGAGGGTAGGAGGGTGACTTCTCGAGTCTGCGAGAGGACGGACTAGGGAGCGCTCGGCTCGCGCTGTGCGCCCGCCCCTTCGCTGTGGTTCCTTGCGTCGCCTCCGCGAAATCGGCCCACAGGCGCGAGTGGCCTCACAGCGCGTCAAGCGGGCTGCGAACGCCTTGTCCGCCGCGCTGGAGGACGTGGGTGTAGATCATCGTGGTGCCGACGTCCTTGTGGCCGAGGAGTTCCTGGATGGTGCGGATGTCGTAGCCGGTCTCGAGCAGGTGCGTCGCGAACGAGTGGCGCAGCGTGTGGCAGGTCGCGTGCTTGTCGATGCCGGCGCGCCGGACGGCATCGTGCGACGGCGCGTTGGACGATGGTCGGGTGGACGTGGTGGCGGCCCTGGCGGCCGTTCTGGCGGTCGGTCCAACGGCGCTGCTGCGGAAACACCCATTGCCAGCGCCACTCCCAGGGAGGCGCGCGGGTACTTGCGCTCCAGGGCGGCCGGAAGCTCGACCGCGCCCCAGCCGTCGGCGAGGTCGCGCTCGTGGAGGAGTTGCGCGCGGCGGAGTTGCTCGCGGAGGTCGGGGACGAGCGCCTGCGGAAGCGTTGTGGCGCGGTCCTTTCCGCCCTTGCCCGAGCGCACGGTGAGTTCGCCTCGGGCCAGGTCGAGGTCGAGCACGCGAAGGCGCAGACACTCGGTGAGCCGCAGCCCGGCGCCGTAGAGCAGCGACGCCATGAGCCAGATCTGGCGGTCGTCGCGCTCGAGCTCGTGGAGGATGGCGCGGACCTCTTCCCTGCTCAGGACGACCGGCAGGCGGGGCTGCTTGCGGGCGCGGACCAGTTCGTGCAGCTCGCCCACTTGGCGGTGCAGCACGTGGCGGTAGAGAAAGAGGATCGCGCTGAGCGCCTGGGTCTGCGTCGAGGCGCTGACGTGCTCGGCGACGGCCAGGTGCGTGACGAAGGCGTTGATCTCGGGCTCCGCCATGTCCTTCGGGTGGCGGAGCCCGTGGAAGCGGATGTACCGCCTCACCCAGCGGCAGTAGGCCTGCTCGGTGCGGCGGCTATAGTGGCGCGCCCGCAGGGCGCGCTGCAGTTGGTCGATGAGCGCGGACACCGCCCCAGTCTGACGGGGCGGCCGCCGAGTTCAACGGGTGACGGGCAACGTCACCGCGCCGGCGGCGCCGTGATCCAGAGATGCACCATGGCGCGGT
>CAWGJT010000005.1:0-2049836 GCA_963822965.1 uncultured delta proteobacterium | reverse complement strand
CCTGTGGGTAGAGCACTAGGAACGAAGCGCAGCGCCAAGACGAAAAGGAGGAACAGAAGGCCAGCGGCGAGTGAAGAATAGAGCCTACCGAGATGTGGCTCGCGCGCCGAGTCTTGGCGAGCGCGTGCATGACGCGCAGAAGCTGCCAGGCGCCAAAGAGGAACGCTGCAGCGAAGACGACGAGAAGCACCAGCCAGTAGAGAATGAAGAGGTCGCCAAGCGCGGGAATCGCCTTCGGTACGAGACCGAGCGCAAGAAAGGCTGCGAGCACACCGAGTCCACGCTTTCGCCTGTCGCTAGGCAACGATAGGACCTCGGGGGGAGGAAGCCGCATAACTACTTATTGACCTGCACCCCAGTCTACCGCGAATTCGGGTGAACCGAGCGCGTGTTGGCTGCATAACCCGGTGGTGGGGGTGGGGCGTTGCGTGGCGTTTGTGGTCGGAATCTCTCTCGATTCTTTGGATAATCCGAGGTGGGCGTGCGGGTTTCGCTGCTGCGATCTCTGGCTCGATAACCCGGTGGCGGGTCGACGCGGCGGTGGGGATTCTGGTCACAGGCGGTCGGCGGGGCTGGGGACTCCCAGGGGGCCGCTGCGGGCGACGTGGGTGTAGATCATCGTGGTGTCGAGGTCCTGGTGGCCGAGCAGCTCCTGTAGGGTGCGGATGTCGGTGCCGGATTCGAGCAGGTGTGTCGCGAAGGAGTGGCGGAACGTGTGCGTGGTGACTCGCTTGCGCAGGCCTGCCCGTCGCGACGCGCTTCGCACCGCTCGCTGGATCGCGGAGGGGTGCAGGTGATAGCGGACGACGGCTCCCGTGCGGGGATCGGTGCTTCGCCTCCGGGATGGGAAGACCCACTGCCAGCCCCATGCCGCAGACACTTCCGGGCCGAGCTTGCGAGCGAGGGCGTCCGGCAGGGGCGCCAGGCCCTCGCCGGCGGCCCGGTCGGCCTCGTAGAGGGCGCGCACACCCCGGAGGTGCTCGGTGATCGGCTCCCGGAGGCTGCGGGCCAGGGGCACGTAACGGTCGCGGCGGCCCTTGCCCTGCCGGACGCAGAGCTGGCGGCGGTCGAAGTCGAGGTCCTTGACGCGCAGCGCCAGACACTCCTCGACGCGCAGCCCGCTGCCGTAGAGCAGCGTGACGATCAGGCGGTTCCGACCCTGCATCTTCTCGAGAACGGACCGCACCTCTTCGACGGTCATCACGACGGGCGTCGACCGTTGGCGCCGGGCGCGCACGGCCTGCTCGAGGCCCTTCAGCTCGCGGCCCAGCACGGTGCGGTAGAGGAAGACGAGCGCGCTCTGCGCCTGCTTCTGGGTGCTGGCGCTCACGTGGCGCTCGACGGCCAGATGGGTGAGGAAGGCGACGACCTCGGTGGTTCCCATCTGCTCGGGATGCCGACCGGCGTGGAAGCGGACGAAGCGGCTCATCCAGCCCAGGTAGGTTCGCTCGGTGCGCAGGCTGTAGTGCCGGCGGCGCAGCACCTCACGCACGCGGCGCGAGAGCCACTTCGGCGGATGGGCCTCGGTCGGCCGCGGGGGCTGCGGCTCCACGGTCACCCCACGAGCGGGACGCTCGCTTCGCTGCATTCGGGGCGACGGGATGCGGCGAGCTTAGCGGCGGGGCGGGGCGCCCGTCGACGGTGACCGGGCGTTCACGGGTGGCGCCGGCTCACGCGTCGGGCAGCGCGACGTAGGTCGAAGAGTCGTAGAGGAGCTCCACCTCCGCGGCTTCCGGACCGATCTTCTGCACGAGGCTCTTGAACTCCACGTCGATGGGGAGGTTCGAGCGCAGGAACGAGCGCGTTGCCTGCTCGTCGTCCTTCACCTCGGCGATCAGGAGCAGAAGCAGCTGGGTGGGAGTGCGGACGAGCAGGAAGAGCTCGTGATGCGTTCCGTGGGTCGAGTAGCTCTCCCGCAGTTCGTCCCGACGTGAGTCGAGCTTCGCGAGCCAGCCACGCAGGACGGGAACATCGTCCTCGTCGACTCGCCCGATGGTCACCTGGAGCACGCCGCGTCCTCTCCCCACTTGCCTGTCGTTTCTTGCCTGTTGCGGCCGCGTCGCGCTCCTCTAGGCGCCTTCGACTCTCTGCGCGTCGCGCACGTGCAGGTAGAGCTGCAGGGCCCGCATCGCCTCGCCCCAGTGCCGCCGGTAGCTCTCCTGGAGATACCACATCCCGGCCTGCCAGCTCGTGTTGCGCCAGAGCCAGGCCACCACGTGCAGGGCGTCGGCGACGGCGACCACGTCGTCGACGGCGTTGCGCACCTCGAGGGTGCTCCGGCCGAGGTCTTCCGTGAGACGGGCAGCACGATTGTAGGCGCCGAAGCCCGGGAAACGGCTGGCGGCCACCTTCCCGAGCACCTCCCGGTTGCGGGGCGGAATCGCGGGCAGCTCGCCGGGCTCGTCGCTCGCCACGTGGCAGCGCATGGCCAGGGCGAGGCGGTCGAGAGCGTGCGCCAGCTCGGCTTCGTCGGCCAGGGTCGAGCCGCTCCCCACCTCGACGAGATAGAGCAGCTCGTCCACCAGGTTCTTCAGCTCGTCGTCGCGCACGCGTCCGGCTTCACGAGTCGAAGCAGGGAATGCAGCTCGTCCAGCCCCTCGATGCGGTGCGCCGGCTCGGGCTCCTCCGAAGGCCACGGGTGGCCGTCCACGGAGTCGGTGATCCACACCGCCGTCATGCCGAAGCGCGCCGCGCCCAGGACGTCGTTCTCCGGGTGGTCGCCCACGAACCAGCACGCCTCGGGCGGGACGCCCACGGCCTCGCAGGCGGCGGCGAAGATGCGCGGGTCGGGCTTCTTGCAGCCGATCGCTTCCGAGATGACGATGGCGTCGAGCCGATCGCGCAGTCCCAGAGCGTCCAGCTTCGCGAGCTGTCCGGGCACGCGACCGTTGGTGACGACGCCTGGCCGCAGGCCGGACGCGCTGATCGCCTCGAAGAGCGCGTGCAGGCCCGGCCGTGCGACGGTCGCATCCGGCAGGCGTCCCGCCCAGTGGGCATCGAGCTCTTCGTGGCCCGGGGCTTCGCGCCAGCGCAGGCGCTCCTCCATGTCGGCCACGCGTTGCGCGTTGTAGCCGCCCATGTCGATGGCGACGAGCGCCGCCTGCAGCACCTCGAGCTCGACGGGGAGCAGCCGGTCCGCGAAGTCTTCGCGGAAGAGCTGCGCGTAGCGCTCCACGCTGGCGCGACGCGCCGTCAGCGTGTTGTCGAGGTCGAAGAGCACCGCGCGCTGCATGGCCGGTAGCATGCCATAACGAACGCCGTGCGCCCCCGGTCAGCGAACCCGAAGGATTCGCCCGCTACGCGTCGGAGCGCGCCCTCGGCGTGAACTGCACGCGCATCTCCTTCACGCCGTTCACGAAGTTCGAGCGCAGGCGCCGCGGCTCGGCGGCCAGCTCCATGTCCGGGATCCGGTCGAGCAGCGCCGCGAAGATCTTGCGCAGCTCCATGCGGGCCAGGTTCGAGCCCAGGCAGAAGTGCTCGCCGATTCCGAAGGAGAGGTGCTCGTTCGGGCTGCGGGTCACGTCGAAGACGTCCGGGCTCTCGAAGACGTCCTCGTCGCGGTTCACCGCGGGGTACCACATCACCACCTTGTCGCCTTCGGCGATCGGCACGCCCCGGATCTCGGTATCGCCCATGGCGGTGCGCCGGAAGGCGTGCACGGCGGGCTCGTGACGGAGGATCTCCTCCACCGCCGACGGCACCAGCGAGGGATCGTCCAGCACCTTCCGGCGCTCGGCGGGATGGCGGATGAGGTCGATCATGCCGTTCGTGGTGACGGTGCGGGTCGTCTCGTTGCCCGCGATCGCCAGCAGCAGGAAGAACGAGTTGAACTCCATCTCCGAGAGCCGCTGGCCGTCCACCTCGGCGTTCAGCAGCGCCGTGGCCAGGTCGTCGCCGGGGTTGCGGCGCGACTTCTCCGCGAGCTTCGCCGCGTACATGAACATCTCCGCCGAGGCTTCCTGGTACTCGGGGTCCTGGCCGGCGACCTGCACTTCGCCGCCCTGCAGCTCGGGGTCGTCGAAGCCCACCATCTTGTTGCCCAGCTCGTAGATGGCGCGGCGGTCCTCCTCGGGCACGCCCATCATCTCGCAGATGACGAGCATGGGGAGCGGGGCGGCCAGCTCGTCCACGAAGTCGCACTCGCCCTTCTCGATCACGTTGTCGATGATCTCGGTCACGATGCGGTCGACCGCGGGCTCGAGGTTCTTCATCATGCGCGGCGTGAAAGCCTTGTTGACGATGGCCCGGTACTGCCGGTGCCTGGGCGGGTCCATGTTGAGCATGATGAGCCGCAGCATCGCCAGGCTGGCGGGATCGGGGTCGCGCATGATGGCGCCCATGCGCTCGGACGAGAACAGCTGGGGGCTCTTCGAGATCTGCTTCAGGTCCTCGTGCTTGGTGATGCACCAGAAGTCTTCCTGGCCCGGACCGCCCCGGTGCCGGTACACCGGCGCCTCGTTGCGCAGCAGCTTGAACTGGTCGTGGGGCGTGCCCTTCTCGAAGGTGTCCAGGTTGTTCAGGTCGACTTCGCTGAGCTTCATGGGGGGTCCTCTCTCGTGCTTCTCTCGTGGGGCGGGGTTCAACCGTTGCGGCCTGCGGGATCTCCCGAGGACATGATGCGCGCGAGCTTCTGCAGGAAACGGGTCTGGCGCTCGATGGCTTCGGGGGCCAGCGGGTCGCTGTCGAACACGACGCCCAGCATGGGGGCCATCGTGAAGTGACCGAACACGAGGTTGAGCCAGGCGGTGATGACGAGCGGGTACTCGTCCTCGCTCCAGTTGGGCTCTTCCTGGCGCTTCATCTCGGTGATGCCCTGGGCGATGAGGGGCCTCAGCCAGGTGCGCCCGAGCTTGTGCAGGTAGGCGCCGCCGCTGATCACCTCGTGGTGGATGAGGCGCGGCAGGTGCGGGCGCTTGCCCAGGTGCTTCATGATGGCGTCGATGAGCTGCACGCGCGCTTCCATGGTCTGACTCTGCGCGGGCACCTCCTGCATCATGGCGATGAGGGGGCGCACGCCGCGGTCGAGGACGGCCTCGTACAGCTCCTGCTTGCCGGCGAAGTGGTTGTAGAGGCTGGCGGCGGTGAGCCCGACGTCCCGGGCGATGTCGCGCACGGCGGTGCCGGCGAGCCCGTTCTGGGCGAAGAGGGCCTCCGCGGCGTCGAGGATGCGCTCGCGGGTGGCGGCGGTTCCGGTGGCGGCTTCCGTCGGCATGACTCGAGGGTCCCCCGTGGATTACGAACGTTTGTTCGTCGCATGAACGACTGTTCGTTTACCACGTTCGACTCGTATCGGTCAATTGATTCCGATTCTGTAGGGATTTGGTGACATGGATCGCACTGTGGCGCGACCGTCACCGTCCGGAAGGCGCGGGGCAGGCCGGCCAACGAGAGCCGGGGCGGCCCCTCCCGGCCCGGCACCGCCCTCAGGACTTCAGGTGGCCCCGTCCCGGCACGTGGTTGACCTCGATGCGGATGCCGTCGGGGTCCTCGAAGAGCACCGAGTAGTAGCCCGGCGCGAAGGCGTCTTCCCGGGGCGGATGGACCACCGTCGCTCCGAGCCCCGCCACGAAGTCGTGGATCTCGTCGATCTGCTCGCGCTCGCGGGCCCGCAGGCACAGGTGGTGGAGCCCCACCCGGCGCTGGTCGAAGCGGTCGCCCGCATGCTTCGGATCGACCTGTGCGATGGCGATGCCCGTGCGGCTTCCGATGCAGTAGTAGTAGGTCTCCGTGTCGATCAGCACCTGCATCTCGAACAGCGCGAGCAACGGCCGGTAGAATTCCTTCGAGCGCGCGACGTCCGTCACCGTGAGCTGGACGTGGGCGATTCCGTTGAGCTGCATCGGGCTCCTCTTCTTCTCTTCGGGTCTTCGGGTCTTCGGGCTCTCGCTCTGGACCGGCTCCGGCCCCTTCTCTGGCCCTCTCTCGAACCCCTCACCTGGGCCGGACCCGGCCCGGGCTGTCGGTTGCGGACGCGCCGCGGCATCGTACCAGAGCCCCCCGGCCGGAGGCCCCACCCGAATGCGGCTCATCCTGACCACCTGCTCGCGCGCGCGCGCCGAGTCGCTGCTGCTCGAGCTGCTGGAAGCGCGGCTCGTGGGCTGCGGCAACCTCGTGGAAGGTGTCGTCTCCCACTACTGGTGGCAGGGCAAGATCGAGCGGGACGACGAGGTGCTGATCCTGATGGAGACCACCGCCGAGCGGGCCGACGAGGCCACCGGCCGGCTGCGCGAGCTGCACCCCTACGACGTCCCGAAGATCGTGGTGCTGGCGCCCGAGTCTGCCGGCGCGAGCTACCTCGACTGGCTGCGTGAGGTGACCGGAACGACGGCCGATCCGGCGAGCTGAATCCGCGGTACCCGGCCGGCGGGCTACGCCAATCAGGCTACGCGACCGAAGCCGTGCCCGGGCTGCTCACCCGCGCGAGCAGCGCCGTGGAGATCGCGCCGAAGAGCGTCTCGAAGGCGGCCGCGCTGAAGTTGTAGAAGCCGGGATCGGGGTCCACGAGGATGCCGACGATGCGTCCCGAGGCCAGGCCGAAGAACAGGAACACGAAGGTGAGCAGCACGGTGGGCTGCAGGGCAGGGCGCATGGCGCCGGCCAGGGCCAGCAGGCCCACGGCGGTCTGCAGGCCGCCGTACATGGCGCGCACCTCCGTGCGCGCCACCCCCGTGGCCAGCTGCATGCCCGTCTGGTCCGCCACCACCGCGGGCGAAGCCAGACACACGAGCCCGTAGCCCACGAAGACGAGCGCGTTCAGCCCCAGGAAGATCTTCGCCGCCATCGATTCACCCTCCTCCGTCGTCGCCCAGCCGCTCAGCCGGCAGCCCGGGAAGTAATCTCGAAGAACCAGACGGTGTCGGGACCCTCCCCCGGCAGTCCCACATCGTACTTGTCACCGACGATCTTCGTGAGCGCCTCGACCCGGCCCCGATCGTCCACCCGGGTGAGCTGCACCGGATAGCGCTTGCCCTCGATGCGCAGCACCGCGCGGCCGTCCTGCATCGCCTCGTGGGGCCACTTCTTCCACAGGCGGAAGTTGGGAACGCCGCACGGGATGTAGGCCTGCTGGCCGTCCACCACGATCCAGGTGGTGCGCGAGCGCGGCGGCTCCACGAGCTGGAACTCGATCGTCCGGACGTCCTTCGCGAAGTGCCAGTCGGCGACGGGTTCCTCCACGATCGGCCCGCTCACCAGAGGACCCCCGGAGAAGAAGCCCACCGGACCGTCCGAGAAGCGTCCGTAGACGAACACCGCCAGCAGGGCCACGGCCGCCAGCCCGACGATGCCTGCCAGGATCCGCAGCACGACCTTCATCGGCCTTCCTCCCCGTGTTCGCCCGTGATCGACCTCTCCCGTCGAGCCGCCGAAGGCTAGCAGGCCCGCCCGACACGGGTCGCCGGCCGCCAGGCACGGGAGCGGCCGCCGCCCCACCGACATCGCCGACACCGCAGCCCGTCGCTGGGAGCCCCTCTCCTGCGAGGCGGTGGCCGCGCTCCTCGCCGGAACGCTGTTTCCGTGGTGGATCGCCGGCGGTCATGCGATCGACCGCTTCCTGGGCCGGACCACCCGCAGCCACGCCGACCTCGAGATCGGCCTGCTGCGCGGAGATCAATGCGCGCTCTACGAGCACCTCGAAGGCTTCGAGATCTTCGTCGCCCACCAGGGGGAGCTGCGCGTCCTCTCCGAGGCAGAGCGCCGGCACGGCCTCGCCGCGCCCCTCCACGGGCTCTGGTGCCAGCCGCACGGCTCCCGGGCCTTCGCGCTCGAGGTGCTGCTCGACGAGGGCGACCCTCGCGAGTGGGTGTTCCGCCGGGACGCCCGCATCCGTCGTCCGTTCGCCGAGGTGGTGCTGCGGGACGGTGGCGGCCTGCCGTACCTGGCCCCCGAGATCCAGCTTCTCTACAAGGCGAAGCACCCGCGCCCCAAGGACGAGCGCGACTTCGAGGCTGCGCTCCCCGCTCTCTCCGCCGCACGCCGCCGTTGGCTCGCCGAAGCGCTCGGCGTAGTGCATGCGGGTCACCCGTGGAGCGCTCGGCTCGCCGACTGATCCGTCGCGACGCGATCCGCTGTCACCCGACGTGGACGGCTCGGGCGACGAACGAATCCCGGGCAGTCGTCGGCTAGGAGCCTGACCCAAGACTCCCGTGGAAAGCCCTGGCGTCGAGGCGCGCCACTGGCAAGGCGCGTGAGGAGGCCGTAGCGCGGGCTACGGCGACGCAGCGCAACGCAGCCAGCGGCGATGCATCGGCGTCAGGGCGGCGCGAGGTGTCTTGGGTCAGGCTCCTAGCCGCGATCCTGGACGCCGGCGATCCACTCGAGCAGCTCCTTCTGGAAGCGCTCGGGCTCTTCGTGGGCGGGGTGGTGGGCGCTGTTCGTGAAGATGCGGACGCTGACGTGTGGGCCCAGATCCCGGTGCATGTCCCACAGCGTGGGCGGGACGATGTAGTCGTGGGCGCCGTGGATGCGCAGCACGGGACAGCCGAGCTGGGGCAGCACGGCCGGCAGCGACACCGACGCGAAGGCGCGCACCGTGGCAGCCGTGCGCTCGTGGTCGATCTCGATGCCTTCGAGCAGCGGGCCCGGATCGAAGTCGGTGTCGTACCACCCCATGGGCGCCCAGGCGCGCGCGTTGGCGGAGACGCTGGCCTCTTCGCCGCCCTGCTCCTCCAGCTCGCAGAGTCGACGTTCGAGGAGCGCCTTCTGCTCGGGCGACGCGAAGTCCTCCCAGTGACGGCGCTGGGCGTCTTCGAGGCCGGCCATGTGGGGCGGGGTGCCGACGAGCACCACGAACGAGACGCGCTCCGGGTAACGGCGCGCGTAGGCGGCGGCGAGCAGGCCCCAGATCGAGGTGCCGAGCAGCCCGACGCGATCGAGCCCGCACTCCTCGCGGATGCGTTCGAGGCCGGCCACGGGGTCTTCGGGCGGACCGGGCGGCTGCACGAAGATGAGCTCGAGCTGCTCGCGCAGCCCGGCGGGCAGCTCGCGCTGCTGCGGGCTGGGAAGCGCCGACACGGGAACCAGACAGGGAACGCCGGCCCCCTCGATCTCGACCTCGCGCATCACGCTCTCCGTTCGCCGGGGGGAGTCGGAGGTCGCGCCGCAGTGTAGCAGCGGTCTCCCGGCGAACCGGGACCGCCCGGGAGGTTTCCCTACCCCCATGCATGGGTTCCTCGCGGCCGCGCTCCGCAAGCCTCGCACGCCCCGTCGGGCCCGGCCGCGCCGCCTCGCCACCGAGCTCGCGCTCCTCCTCGCCTGGGGGCTCGTGCCCGGCCTGGCGTTCTCCCTCTCCGGGTGCGCGCTCGACAGCGCACCCGCATTGCAGTCGGCCGATGCCCAGGGCTTCGGCCGCACCCGGTTGGCAGCAGCTCCGCCGGGTGGGCCTCGGACCGATCGCCAGATCATCCGAACCGCCGACCTGCGCGTCGAGGTGGACGACCTCGAGCAGGCGGGCGAGCGCGCCACCGCGGCGGTTACCAGCCGCGACGGCTTCGTCGAATCCAGCTACGAGGCGGGCGAAGAGTCCCTGCGCCTGCAGTTCCGCGTGCCCGCCGCGGCGCTCGACGGCCTGCTGACCGATCTGGAAGCGCTCGGCCGCGTGAAGCACGCCTCGGTCTCGTCCTACGACGTCACCGAGCAGCACGCCGACCTGAAAGTGCGTCTCGCCAACGACGTGAAGCTGCGCGATCGGCTCCGGCAGCTGCTCGAGCGGGCCAGCACGGTCGAGGAGATCCTGGCCGTCGAGAAGGAGCTGGCGCGGGTGCAGACCGAGGTCGAGGCGCTGCAGGGACAGCTCGAACGCCTCGAGAGCCAGGTGTCGCTCTCGTCGGTGACCCTCACCCTCGAGCGCAAGCGCATCCTCGGGCCCCTGGGCTACCTGGGCTACGGGATCTACTGGGTCGTCGAGAAGCTCTTCGTCATCCGCTGAAGGGCCCATCCTCCGGATTCGCACGACGGCTCGCCCACACGAGCGACCCCGGCGGCCGGGCGCCTCCGCATGGCTCCGGGATCGTCAGCGGATGGGATCGACGACCTGCTTCAGACCCGCCACCGAGCCCCGGTACACGACGGCCTTCACGCGCAGCTTGTCGAGCACGAGCACGGTGACGCGCCCCTCCTCCGAGGGATAGCTGGCGGTGGCCTTGCCGTCCCGGTCGAGGAGCGTGGGATACGGCCGCTCGCTGCGCATCTGGGGAATGGCGACCATGCTCGCGATGAGACGCGGCATCTCGCTGATGTCCGCCACGTAGACGGCGCGGTGCGCCTCGAGGTACTTCGGTCCCTCTTTGTCGAGGAGGGCGCGGATCACCTTGCCGCCTTCCATCTCGCGCGCGAAGAAGATGACCCGAACGCTCTCGTCGATCCGGTGCGGCTGCTCGTTCTGGTCGTAGAGCATGACGCGCGGCACCGTGCCACCCACCTTCAGGGCCACCGGCTTCGGCTCGGACGCGCAGGCGAAGGCGAGGAGGAGCACGAACGGCAGCGCGGTGGCACACGCTGCGAACGACGGAGATCCAGACCTACGCTGAGCCGGCATGCACCCATTCTCCCGCGCCCGACCGCACGGGGCAACTTGCGGCCATCGCGCATGGCTGCGACGTTGGCCGCCCGAGCCCGACCCGACCGCACTCGCCGGACAGGAGGAGCGGTGCCCCCCGTTCCCCGCAGCGTCTCCGAGATCGACTGGCAGCGCTGGCAGCCGCGCGAGCGCGGCACCCTGTGCTTCGTCGTCCGAGAGGACGAGATGCTCCTCATCCGCAAGAAGCGCGGGCTCGGCGCCGGCAAGATCGTGGGCCCGGGCGGCCGGCTCGAGCCCGGCGAGACGCCCCTGGAGTGCGCGGTCCGCGAGGTGCAGGAAGAGCTGTGCGTCACGCCCCGGGGCGTCGTGGCCCGCGGCGAGCACCGCTTCCAGTTCGTCGACGGCTACTCGATCCACGTCTTCGCGTTCACCGCGGAGGGCTTCGAGGGCCGTCCGACCGAGACCGACGAGGCGATTCCGCTGTGGACGCCCCTGGCGCGCATCCCGTATCACGAGATGTGGGAGGACAACCGCATCTGGCTGCCGCTCATGCTGCAGGGAATTCCCTTCTCGGGTCGCTACGTGTTCGAGGACGACGTGATGCTCGACCACGCCCTCGAGCACGCGTTCCACGAGCCGGACGCTCGGCGCGCGTGACCGCGCCACCGTCGGCCCGACTAGCGCCGAAGCTCGCCCACCAGCTTCAAGATGCGGCGGTGCACGGCCTCGGGGCTGTCGTCGCCCGGAACGCGCACCAGGTACGGCAGCCGCAGGGCAGCGAACACCCGGGCCACCTCGCGCAGGAACGCGATCTCCTCGAAGAGAGGCTCGGCGGTGCCGCCGTCCGCCAGCCGCGCGTTCACCCGTTCGAGCCCGCGCTCGGGATCGATCTCCACCAGGATGGCGAGGTCCGGCCGGGGGAACGCCGCCTCGCTCTCGGCCAGGATCCGCGCCGGATCGAGACCCCGCGCGCCCTGGTAGGCGACGCTCGACAGGTAGTAGCGGTCGGTGAGCACGGTGCGGCCGGCGGCGAGCGCCGGCTCGATCACGCGATCCACGTGCTCACGCCGGTCGGCGACGAACCACGCCAGCTCGTCTCGGGGATCGACCTGCGTGCCCGAGCGCGCCGCCTCGCGGATGCGCCGGCCGTGCTCGCCGTCGGTGGGCTCCCGGGTGGTGACCACGTCGACACCGCGCGCGCGCAGCGCGTCGGCCAGCAGCACGAGCTGCGTGCTCTTCCCGCAGCCGTCGAGCCCCTCGAAGGCGATCAGCTTTCCGCGGTTCACCGTCATCGCGTGGCGGGACGTTCACACATGCAGCGCGCCGGCGCCTCTCGTGAGCCTGAACGCAAGAAGGGGCGTGCCAGTCATCTGGCACGCCCCTTGCTCCTGGACCTCGCGACGTCGCAAGACGTCTCCCGCGAGCACCCCTCTAACGGGACCGGGGGTCAGCGGGGTTCGGGTCGCCGGGCGGAGGCACGGTTTCGAAGCGGGAAACAACGGGGTGAACCCGCTTCGAGCCTCCGTCCGGCGTCCTCTTCGGTTCCGTCCGGATGCCGTCTCTCGATCTAGAACTTGTTCATCAGAAGGAACGCGATCAGCAGGCCGTAGATCGCGATCGACTCGATGAGCACCATGCCGAGGATGAAGTTCGTGAACATCGCGCCGGCGGCGCCCGGGTTGCGCGCGATCGCCTGCGTGGTGTTCGCGGCCGTCAGGCCCTGGCCGAGGCCGCAGCCCAGGCCCGCGAGGCCCACGGCGAGACCGGCGCCGAGGCCGGGCCCCAGGCTCCCCGCGCCGGGCTCCGCGGCCATCGCCACGGCGGGCGCCAACACGAGAGCCACGGTCCAGAGAAGAAGCTTTCCCAGTTTTCGCACGTCTTACTCCTTTCGATACTCGATGCTTCGAGTGCGGGACGGAACCCGATTGCTAGTGCGGCTCCTCGAGCGCGAGGCCGATGTAGATCATCGTGAGGAGCGAGAACACGAACGCCTGCAGGACCGAGACGATGAGCCCCAGCCCCATGAAGATGGCGGGAACCGCGATGGGCACGATCGAGCTCCACACCGCGATCACCTTGTGGTCCGAGAACATGTTCGCGACGAGACGAACGGTGAGCGTCAGGATGCGCGCGAAGTGCAGCAGGATCTCGAGCGGCAGGAAGATGGGCGCCAGCACCCGGATGTGAAAGTGCCGGCCTGCGATCTCGCGCTCCATCAGCGCCGGCCCCATGAACTGGTAGATGTATTTCCAGCCGTGGGTCTTGATGCCGACGAGGTTGTAGACGAGGAAGGAGATGATCGCCCAGGCCAGGGCCGTGTTGACGTCGGTGGTGGCGCCGCCCACGCCCGGGATCAGGCCCATCAGGTTCGAGACGAGGATGAAGAGGAAGATGCTCGCGACGACCGGGAAGTAGGTGCGGTACTCGTCGCCCATGATCGAGCGGGCCTGACCGACGAGCATCTCGACGATCACCTCGATGACGTTTCGCGTCGAGACGCCCTCGTCGGGCACGATGCCGCCGCCCTCGGCGGCGACGCGCCGGCGCACCGCGAGGCCGCCCAGCACCAGCAGGAACATGGCCAGGACGACGGCCTGGTAGACCTCGCCGATGCCGCGCTCGTGGAGGAAGCCGTAGATGCTCATCGCTGCTCGTCACCTTCTTCTTCCTGCCCGCCCTGCGCTTCCTGCAATTCTTCCTGCGCTTCTGCCGGATCCGGTCGCGAGAAGCCCCAGAGGCTGATGCGGTCCCAGGAGGGGTCGTCCGGCGGGGGCACGGGATAGTCGCTCTGGTCGACGACCGGCGGCCGATGGCGCCATGCGTCGATCACCACCGCCGGGATCACCATCGAGAGGCCCGCCACGAGACCCACCGGGTGCGTGCCCGCGACGAGCAGCAGCACCACGGCACCCATCAGCACGCCGAGCCGCAGGCCGACGACGCCCATCCACAGGCCCGGGCCGCCCACGTTGCCTGCGAAGAACTGCCGCGCCGCGCCGTGCAGGGTGCGGAAGCTCAGCGCCTCGACGGCGGCGCCGGCCGCCAGGCCGCCCGCCACCTGGGGCGAGAAGAGCGCCCACGACGCCGCCACCGCCCCCGCGCTGAGGGTCAGGTTGAGGCGTTCGACGCGGAGCATCTCCGCTCGCGTGTCTCCGAGGCCGCTCATCTGGCTCGCTCGCTCCATCGGGGCCCCGCCCGCGGCGGACCCCGTCCGTCGCTGCTGGGCCTGTCGTCTCACGGCTCTTCGGGCCGCTCGTTCTGCCGCTCTGCTGGCGGCGCATCCTGCCGCACTTGTCGGTGGTCGCCCGGGGGCCCGGGCCGCTCTGGCGCGTCCGTCGGCTCGGAGCTCGCCGGATCGAGAGCGGCTCTGAGTCTAGTCAAGCGCAGGACGAACGCCGCGAAACCGATTGTTGCACCGGCCGCCAGACACCAAGGCGCCGTCCCGAAGTAGCGATCCGCCCCCCAACCCGCCACCACACCGATGCCGAGGGCGAAGACCGACTCCACCGCCCCCTGGTAGGCGGCCGCCATGGGCTTGTAGCGGAGCCGGGCCGGCAGCTCGGCCTGGCTGCGGTCGCGCTCGGGCTCCCGCCGATCGGGCTGCTCACCACCGCTCATGACTGGAGTCCCCCCTTGGGGTCGAATCGGAGCCTGGAGCCGGTCCACCCGGTCGGGGATCCAGGCGCTGGCACGAGCATAGGCGGTCCGGCGACGCCTGTTGAGCCGCAGGTGAGTCGGTGAGTGGGTGAGCGTCCGCCGCGCCGGGCGGCGATTGCCTTCGGACGGGCCCACGCCCACAATGCGGATCGCATGAGTCCCGAAACCCACTATGCGCGCGACAGCGGGGTGAACATCGCCTATCAGGTGACGGGGCGCGGCGAGGTGGATCTCGTCTTCGTCCCGGGCTGGGTGTCGCACATCGAGTACGCCTGGGAGGAGCCCAGCTTCGCGCCGTTCCTCGAGCGGATGTCGCGCTTCTCGCGGCTCATCCTGCTGGACCGGCGGGGAACCGGCCTGTCCGACCCGGTCGATCGCCTGCCCACCCTCGATGAGCGCATGGACGACCTGCGGGCGGTTCTCGACGCGGTGGGCTCCCGGCGGGCCTTCCTGTTCGGCATCTCCGAGAGTGGCCCCATGTGCACGCTCTTCGCGGCGACCCACCCGGCCCGCACCGCGGGCCTCATCCTGTGCAACACGTTCGCGACGAACCAGTTCAGCGACGACTATCCGTGGGCTCTTCGCCCCGAACAGTGGGATGACTTCCTGCGGACCCTCGAGGCGCAGTGGGGCCAGGGCATCTCGGCCCGGTTCTTCGCGCCGTCCCGCGCCGACGACGACGCCTTCGTCCAGAGCTGGGGTCGCTTCGAGCGGCGTGCGGTGAGCCCCGGCTCCATGCGGAAGCTCGTCGCGATGGCGAGGGACACCGACGTGCGGGACGTGCTGCCTTCCGTCCAGGTCGCCACCCTCGTGATCCATCGCGTCGGCGAGACGGCGATCCCCATCGGGGGCGCCCGCTACCTGGCCGAGCACATCCCCGGCGCGAAGCTGGTGGAGGTCCCCGGCCGCGACCACTTCCCCTGGGTGGGGGACACGGACTCGATCCTCGACGAGGTGGAGCACTTCGTCACCGGGGGACGCCAGGCCGCCGAGCCCGACCGCGTCCTCTCCACGGTGCTCTTTACCGACATCGTCGGCTCGACGGCGCAGCTCGCCGAGCAGGGCGATCGCAGCTACCGCGAGCTGCTGGGCCGGTTCTACGCCATGACGCGCCGGGAGCTGCAGCGGCACCGTGGGTGCGAGGTCGACACTACGGGCGACGGCCTCTTCGCCACCTTCGACGGCCCCGCCCGGGCCATCCGCTGCGCGTGCGCGATCCGCGACGCGGTCGCCTCCCTGGGCATCGCCATTCGCGCGGGGCTCCACACGGGCGAGTGTGAGCTGCTGGGCGACAAGGTGACGGGCTTCGCGGTCCACCTGGGCGCGCGCGTCTGCGCCGAAGCGGGTCCGAACGAGGTGCTGGTCTCGAGCACCGTCAAAGACCTGGTGGCGGGCTCGGAGCTGAGCTTCGACGACCGGGGCGCCCACGAGCTGAAGGGCATCCCCGGGCAGTGGCATCTGTACGCGGCCGCGGCCTGACGAGCCGGGGGCCCGCGTCAGTCGACGCTCGCCGCCCGCCGCATGGCCTTCTCGGCGGCTTCCAGGGTGCGGGCGATGTCCGCCGGCCGGTGCGCCAGGGACACGAAGCCCGCCTCGAAGCGCGAGGGCGCCAGGTAGACCCCCAGATCGAGCATCGAGGCGAAGAACTTCCGGAAGCGACCGTCGTGGGACTGCTGGGCGTCCGCGTAGCAGGTGACCGGGCCCGGGTGGAAGAAGAAGCCGAACATGCCCCCCACCGCCGTGGCCGTGAACGGCACGCCCGCGGACTTGGCGATCTCGACGAGGCCTCCGGCGAGCTGCTCGCTGCGGGCGGCGAGCGTCTCGTACACGCCCGGCGCCTCGAGCCGGCGCAGCGTCTCGAGGCCGGCTGCCACGGCCAGCGGATTTCCCGAGAGCGTGCCCGCCTGGTAGACGTCGCCTTCGGGCGCGATGCGGGCCATCAGGTCGCGGCGCCCGCCATAGGCGGCGGCCGGCAGCCCCCCGCCCACCACCTTGCCCAGGCAGGTGAGGTCCGGGGTCACGCCGATAGAGCCGTTGGGCGCCGCCGCGGGCCACCCGGAAGCCCGTCATCACCTCGTCGAAGACGAGCAGCGCGCCGTGCTCGTCGCACAGCCGAACGCAGCCCCTCCAGAAAGCCCGCCACCGGCGGAATGCAGCCCATGTTGCCCGCCACCGGCTCGACGATCACGCACGCGATGTCCTCGGCCCCAGCGCTCGAAGGCCTGCCGAACGCCCGCGAGGTCGTTGAAGGGCGCCTGCACGGTGAGCTCGGTCATCGCCTTCGGCACGCCCGGCGATCCCGGGATGCCGAGGGTCGCCACGCCGCTGCCGGCTCCGACGAGCAGCCCGTCCGAGTGGCCGTGGTAGCAGCCGTCGAACTTCAGCATGCGGTCGCGTCCGGTGACACCGCGCGCCAGCCGGATGGCGCTCATGGTGGCCTCGGTGCCCGACGACACCATGCGCACCTGCTCGACCGAGGGCAGCGCCCGGGCGATCGCCTCGGCGAGGTGCGTTTCGTGCTCGGTGGGCGCGCCGAAGCTCGTGCCCCGGGCCATCGCGGCGCGCACGGCCTTCAGCACCGCAGGATGCGCGTGACCCAGGATCATCGGTCCCCAGGAGCCCACGTAGTCGATGTACTCGTTGCCGTCGACGTCCCAGATGCGGGCGCCCTTCGCGTGGTCGATGAACGGCGGCACGCCGTCCACCGACCCGTAGGCCCGTACGGGGCTGTTGACCCCGCCCGGAATGCGCTTGCGGGCGGCCCGAAACAGCCGTCGCGACTCCGTGAGTCCCATGCGCCTACTCGCCGTCCTCGTCGGGCGCCTCGGACTCGTCCGTCTCTTCCGGCTCGTCGTCCGGCTCGTCGTCGTCCGCGGCCGACTCGATCGCTTCGTCGCGCTCGGGCGACGCACCCTCCACCGCGGGCCGCGCCACGTCGCCCTCGGCGAGACGCGCGATGGACACGATGGTCTCGTCCTCGGCCAGGTCCATGATGCGAACGCCCTGGGTGTTCCGTCCCATCACCGAGATGCCGTTGGCCGCGCAGCGCAGCACCTTGCCCCCGTTGGTGATGAGCATGAGCTGGTCCTCGTCCACCACCTGGGCGACGCCCACCACCGGCCCGTTCCGCGCGGTGGTCTTGATGGTGATGATGCCCGGAGCCGCCGCGGTTCTGGAGCCGGTACTCGTCCAGGGGCGTGCGCTTCCCGTAGCCGCGCTCGGTGACGGTGAGGATGGCGGCTCCCGGCGTCAGGATCTCCATGCCCACGACTTCGTCGTCGCCCGCCACCGCGATGCCGCGCACGCCGGTGGCCGTCCTGCCCATGGCGCGCACCTGACCCTCGTCGAAGCGGATCGACTTGCCGCGCTTGCTGGCCAGGATCACCTGGTTGTTGGTCGTGCAGCGGCCCGCGCCGATCAGCTCGTCGCCCTCGCCGAGGTTGATGGCGATGATCCCGGAGCGGCGCGGGTTCGAGTACGCGGAGAGCGGCGTCTTCTTCACCACCCCCTTGCGCGTGGCCAGCAGGATCGACTCGTCCTCGATGCCCTCGAAGCTGCGAACGGGCAGCATCGTCTGCACCCGCTCGCCTTCCTGCAGGCTCAGCACGTTGACGATCGCCTTGCCCCGGGCCGCCCGGCCGAGCTGCGGCAGCTCGTGCACCTTCAGCCAGTAGACCCGACCGCGATTCGTGAAGAAGAGCAGGTACGCGTGCGTGGAGGCCACGCCGAGGTGCTCGACGAAATCCTCTTCGCGCGTCTCCATTCCGCGCGCGCCCTTGCCGCCGCGCCGCTGCTGCCGGTAGAGGGTGATCGGGTTGCGCTTGATGTAACCGAGGTGGGACAGGGTGACGACCATGTCCTCCTCGGCGATCAGATCTTCGGTGGAGATGCCCTCGACGGCGTCGGTCAGCTCGGTGCGGCGCTCGTCGCCGAAGCGCGCCGCCACGTCCTCCACCTCCTCGACCACCACGTCGAGGATGCGGCTGTCGCTGGCGAGCAGGTCGCGCAGGTCGGCGATCTTCGCGCGCAGCTCCTCGAGCTCGTCGATCACGCGCTGCCGCTCCATGGCGGTGAGCGCGCGGAGCCGCATGTCCAGGATGGCCTGGGCCTGGCGCTCCGAGAGCGCGAAGCGCTCCATCAGGGCGGTGCGCGCCTCGGCGGTGGTGTCCGAGGCCCGGATCAGCCGGATCACCTCGTCGAGGTTGTCGAGAGCGATCACGAAGCCCTCGAGGATGTGGGCGCGCGCCTCGGCCTGGGCGAGGTCGTAGATGGCGCGCCGGATCACCACCTCTTTGCGGAACTCGATGAAGTGCGAGATCGCTTCCTTCATCCCGAGGGTCTGGGGGCGTCCGTTCACCAGCGCCAGCAGATTGACGCCGAAGGTCGACTGCAGGGGCGTCATCTTGTAGAGCTGGTTGAGGATGATTTCCTCGGGCGCGTCCCGCCGGAGCTCGATCACGACGCGCATGCCCTCGCGGTTCGATTCGTCGCGCAGGTCGGTGATGCCCTCGATCCTGCCGTCGCGCACCAGCTCGGCGATGCGCTCGAGCAGCATCGACTTGTTCACCTGGTAGGGGATGGCGTCCACCACGATGCGCATGCCGCGCTTCGTCTCCTCGAAGGCCGCCTTGGCGCGCAGGGTGAGGTGGCCGCGTCCGGTGCGCGTAGTAGCTTCGGATGCCCTCGCTGCCGCAGAGCATGGCGCCGGTCGGGAAGTCCGGCCCGGGCATGCGCTCGAGCAGGTCGTCCACCGTGCAGTCGGGGTTTCGCGCCACGTGCACGATGGCGGCGGTCAGCTCGCGCAGGTTGTGGGGCGGAATGTTCGTCGCCATCCCCACGGCGATGCCCGACGAGCCGTTGGCCAGCAGGTTGGGGAAGCGGGTGGGGAGCACCACCGGCTCCTGCATCTGCCCGTCGAAGTTGGGGGCGAACTCGACCGTCTCGCGGTCGATGTCCTGCAGCATCTCCTCGGCGAGCGGGTGCAGACGCGCCTCGGTGTAGCGGTAGGCGGCCGCCTGGTCGCCGTCGACCGAGCCGAAGTTGCCCTGACCGTCGACGAGCGGATAGCGGAGCGAGAAGTCCTGGGCCATGCGCACCATGGCGTCGTAGACGGCGCTGTCCCCGTGCGGGTGGTAGTGCTTCAGCACCTCGCCCACGACGCCGGCCGACTTCGAGTAGGGGCGGTTGGAGAGCAGGCCCTCCTGGTTCATCGCGTAGAGGATGCGTCGGTGGACGGGCTTGAGGCCGTCGCGCACGTCCGGCAGCGCGCGGCTGATGATGACCGACATCGCGTAGGCGAGGAACGAGCTGCGGACCTCGTCCTCGATCGCGATGGGCTCGAGACCGCCTTCGGGCGGCGGCGCCGGGCTGCTCGGGCCGCCGTCGTCGGGGCCGTCCGGGCCACCTGCGTCGGCGTCGGCGTCGAGTTCGGGATCGTAGGGTTCGTCGGACATGATCGGGTCGGGCTCTCGGGGGGTTCGCGGACGCTACACGTCCAGGTTCTGGACGTTGAGGGCGTTCTGTTCGATGAAGTTCCGGCGCGGCTCGACGACGTCGCCCATCAGCATCGTGAACACCTCGTCGGCCTCGACGGCGTCCTCCACCTGCACCTGCAGCAGGGTGCGGCTGTCGGGATTCATGGTGGTCTCGGCGAGCTGGTCGGGGTTCATCTCGCCAAGGCCCTTGTAGCGCTGGATCGCGACGCCCTTGCTGCCGCGGGCCAGCAGGAAGGCGAGCAGCTGCGCGGCCGTGTGGAACTCCTGGGCCTCGCTGCCGTCCCCCGCTGCCAGCCGGTAGGGGCCGGCCCCCAGGGCCACGAAGTCCTCGTGCAGCCGCAGCAGCCGCTGGTAGTCGCTTCCGCGCAGGAACTCGGGATCGAAGACGACCGAGAGAGAAGAGCCCGCTCGGCGCGTGCGCGCCACCAGGCGGTGACCGCCCGCCGAGTGCGGCTCGAGCGACCACTCGATGCGATCGGCCTGGGGCTCGAGGCGCGCGAACTCCGCCTCGATGGCCTCGGCGACCGGGCCCAGCAGGCGCTCGCCGTCCGACAGGTCCGCCTCGGCGGGCACGCCCGCGTGGATCGCCGCGTCCACCACGCGGGCGTCGATCATGCGCAGCGCGAGCCGATCGAGGACCTTCTTGTAGGAGCTCGCCGCGTGCAGCAGCTGGCGCAGCTCGTGCTCGCCGAGGGGCGCCACGGCGTCGCCGGCGCTGACCGACGCATTCGCCAGGGCGAGGTCCAGCAGGTAGTCCTCGAGGGCCGGCTCGTTCTTCAGGTAGCGCTCCGACCGGCCCCGCTTCGCCTTGAAGAGCGGCGGCTGCGCGATGTAGATGTAGCCGGCCTCGAAGAGCTCCTTCATCTGCCGGTAGAAGAACGTGAGCAGCAGGGTGCGGATGTGGCTGCCGTCCACGTCCGCGTCCGTCATGATGATGATCTTGTGGTAGCGGGCCTTGCTGGCGTCGAAGTCCGGCCGGATGCCCGAGCCGATGGCCGCGATCATCGCCTGGATCTCGGTGCTCGAGAGCATGCGATCCTGTCGCGCGCGCTCGACGTTCAGGATCTTGCCGCGGATGGGGAGGATCGCCTGGGTCGCGCGGTTGCGTCCCTGCTTGGCGGTGCCGCCCGCGGACTCGCCCTCGACGATGAAGAGCTCGCACTTGCTGGGGTCGCGCTCCTGGCAGTCCGCGAGCTTGCCGGGCAGGCTGAAGTCCGAGAGCGCGCCCTTCCGGCGGGCCAGGTCGCGGGCCTTGCGGGCCGCCTCCCGCGCCCGAGCGGCGTCGAGCACCTTGCCGAGGATGGGCTTCGCGACCCGGGGATTCTCCTGGAGGAAGGCGCTCAGGTCCTGGTAGACGATGGCTTCGACGATTCCGCGCACGTCGCTCGTGCCGAGCCGGGCCTTCGTCTGTCCCTCGAACTCGGGCTGGGGCAGCTTCACCGAGATGACGGCGGTGAGACCCTCGCGCAGATCGTCGCCGCTCACCGTCTCGGGCTGTCCCTTCGAGCCCTTGCTCTGGCTGGCGATGTAGCGGTTGATGGTGCGGGTGAGCGCCGTCCGGAAGCCCACCAGGTGGGTGCCGCCGTCGACGGTGTTGATGTTGTTGGCGAACGAGTAGACGGCCTCGTTGTACGAGTCGTTGTACTGCAGCGCCACTTCGACGACGACCGGTACCTCACGCCCCTGCTGGTTCATGGTGCGGGTGCCGGACATGAAGATCGGCGGCACGTGCAGCGGCGCGCGGCTGGCGTTCAGATGCTCGACGAACGAGACGATGCCGCCCTCGTAGCAGAAGTCGTGGTGCTTGTCGGCGCGCTCGTCGGTGATCTGGATGCGGACGCCGGCGTTCAGGAACGAGAGCTCGCGCAGGCGCTTCGACAAGACGTCGAACGAGAAGTCGATGGTCTGGAAGATCTCGGGGTCGGGCGCGAAGTTGACGGTGGTGCCGGTGGCGTCGCTGTCGCGCACTGCTTCGAGCGGACCCATGGGATGACCGCGCTCGTAGCTCTGCCGCCACACCTTCCCGTCGCGTCGCACCTCGAGGTCGAGCCGCTTCGAGAGTGCGTTCACCACCGAGACGCCGACGCCGTGCAGCCCGCCCGAAACCTTGTAGCTGTTCTCGTCGAACTTGCCGCCGGCGTGCAACGTGGTCATCACGACCTCGACGGCCGGCCGGTTCTCCGCCTTGTGCAGGTCGACCGGAATGCCGCGGCCGTCGTCCACCACGGTGACGCTGCCGTTGGCGTGCAGCGTGACCGAGATCTCCTTGCAGTAGCCGGCGAGGGCTTCGTCGATCGAGTTGTCCACCACCTCGTAGACGAGATGGTGCAGTCCGTCGGGACCCGTCGTTCCGATGTACATTGCCGGTCGCTTGCGTACCGGCTCGAGGCCTTCGAGGACCTCGATCGAACTGGCGTCGTAGCTCACACCTGAACCTTCTGTGCTCCGATCGATCCCCGCCTGTCGCTCGAGCACCCGCCGGATCCGCAGGGCTCGCGCCGCGCTCACGCGCGCTCTCGGCCTCGTTCCGGCGAAGGCCGGGCACCTCTCGTCTCGGTGCGCTGTTGCAGGCGGGAATCAGGGGGGCCGGTCGACTCCCAATCCCATGGGGCAGGCGGGAGATTACTGGATGTGTAAGTGCGGGGAAAGACTCAAAATTTGCGCGGGCTGGGCGGCCGGCCGCGCAGCCGGTTCGCGGCTCTGGCGGCGGCCATCCAACGGCTGTTTTCCCCGCGGGCGAGTGCCTGAACGGCCGTCTCGCAGGCGTCCGAGACTCCCTTCCGAGGCACTACGAAACGACCCTGCCAGCCCTGATCACGTCATGCGGATCCGGGCGCAACTCCTGATGCCTGGCAAATCCCTGCGTCTTGCTCGGTCCATGCCGCGATCCGAGCCCGCCGCCAGGGCGAGCACACGCAATGACGCATTCGCGGCTAGATGCGCATGGGCATGACCACGGCGAGGGTGTCGTCGTCGTCGGTGGGAACCAGCTGCGCGGGTGACAGGTCGTCCTGGAGTCCGAAGCGCACTTCCTTCGCACCGGAGACCGCGAGGGCGTCCATCAGGTACTTCGAGTTGAAGCCGATGGAGAGCGGCTCGCCCGCGTAGTCCACGTCGAGCTCTTCGCGCGCGTCTCCGAGGTCGGGATTGCTGGACGTGATGACGAGCTTTCCATCCGACAGCTCGAGCGTCACGGCGCGACTTCGCTCCGAGGAGAGCAGCGAGACGCGCCGCAGCGCGTGCAGCAGCGGATCGGCGCTCAGCACCAGCTGTCGGTCCAGCTTCTTCGGAATCACCTGGCGGTAATTGGGGAACTCGCCCTCGATGAGCCGCATCACCAGGGTGACGTTGCCCCGGCGAGCCAGGCCGTTGTTGCCCTCGAACGCCAGCTCGATCTCGTCGTCGTCGTCCTCGTCCACGAGTCGCTTGAGCTCGGCCAGCCCCTTGCGCGGAATGATCACGCCGCTCGCGAGCGCCGACGCTTCGTCACCCAGCGACCGATCGACGCAGGCGAGGCGGTGCCCGTCGGTCGCCACCATGCGGAGCTTCCCGCTGTCGGCCAGGACCTCGAGATACACCCCGTTCAGGTTGTACCGGGTCTCGTCCACCGACGCGGCGTACATCGTTCGCTCGATCATCTGACCGAGGATGCCCACCTGCACGGGAACGACCTTCTCGGGCGTGAAGGCCGGAAGGGTCGGATACTCCTCCGCGCCGGTGCCGGCGAGGGTGAACTCGGCTCGCGCGCAGCGAATCGTGAGATACGCGTTGGGTGTGGACTCCAGGTGCACCAGCTCGTCTTGGAGCTCGCGCGTGATCTCGAAGAGCTTCTTGGCCGAGATGGTGAGTGCACCCGGGGTCGCCACGTCGGCGGGGTGCAGACCGCGAATTCCCACCTCGAGGTCGGTCGCGGCGAGCTCGAGCGTGCCGCCCTCGTCCTTGCCCTTCTTGCCCGCGGCCTTTGCCTCGAGCAGGACGTTGGCCAGGATGGGCATCGAGTTGCGCTTCTCGACGATCGCCTGGATGCGGGCGAGACCGCGGGTGAGTTCGGCTTTTGTGATGGAGAGCTTCATGCTCTTGTTCCTACTGTATTAGTAATGAATTAAGAGAAAGCAGCAGTAGTCGCGGGCAACGAAGCGACAAAAGCGTGCTGAGGGGCGGGAGCTGCAGGGGTTTCTCGCTTGTCGTGGAGCACGCGGACTGGTTGCGAAGCTCGGGAGTCGGACAACGCCAGCCGATCCTCCTGGTCGTTCGGGTCCCGTTCGGGGGGTTGAGGGCGGGAATCGAGCGGGTTCTTGTCGGCAGTCTACCACGCAAGAGCGGGGAAGACGGGGCGTGCGCGAAGGGAATCGCGAGGCGTGCCGCCGCCCGCGCACCGGTGTTTCACGGCTCGTGTCGCGAACGGGGTGTGAACGTCGCGCGTCGTGAACCGTCGTTGTGGGTGTGGGGGTGGGCGGCGGCAGACGAACCGGGGGCGCACCGGGTTGCGCGCGAAGGGGAGTCATGGGGAAAGCGCCGAGGGGGCGCGGCGGAGCTGCCCGGAGCCGTAGAGAGCTTCCCGATGGGCTGGGGCGGCGGGTCCCGGGCCGTTGACATCGGGGTCCGGAAACGGATACTTGCGAACCGCTCCGACCCGTTCTGGGTCGGGGATCATCGGTTTCCGGCATCGCTTCCGGGAGCAGTTCCGCCAGCCATACCGTTCTAGCCTCGGCCGCCCGTGCGGGCAGTCGGGGGCGACGCGGTACTCGTCGCACGGGATCGTGGGACGAGCCGAGGGCTGCCGACCGCTCGACCGGGGAGAGCGGCGGCGGGTCCGGGTGGACCGGGTCGGGACGAGATCAATCAGGGAGGGCTCGGGATGAAGCGCACCTATCAGCCGAGTCGGATCAAGAGACTGCGAAAGCACGGGTTCCGATCCCGCATGAAGACCCGCGGGGGTCGCGATGTCCTGCGACGGAGGCGCCAGAAGGGCCGCAAGCGGCTCGCCGTCTCCGTGGGCTCCAAGTAGCCGCGAGCGGTGTCCGAGCGCCTGCGGCGGTCGGACCGGGTCCTGCTCTCGCGGGATTTCCAGCGCGTGTCCAGGCAAGGCATCCGCGTATCGTCGCGCGATTTCGTGATGCTCGTTGCGCCAGGGTGGCGCTCCGGAGCGAGTAGAGCAGGCGAGGGGCCCGCACCGCGTCTGGGGGTCACGGCGAGCCGGAAGGTCGGCGGAGCGGTCGTTCGCAATCGCGTCAAGCGGAGCATCCGGGAGTGGTTCCGGCGCTCGCGCGCAAGGTTCGAGGGAGACGTCGACATCGTGGTGATCGCACGCCCGGGAGCCGCCTGCCTCGATTGCGGCTCGCTGCGCGCGGAGCTGTCGGGGCTGGCCGAGAAGGCCGCGGCCCGCGGACGGGGGCCGGCCGGTGGCTGACCCCGGCCCCCAGGTCGAATCGCGGACGCTTGCGCGGGCCGAGCGCCCCGGCCGAGCAGCACGCGTGGTCATCGCCCTGCTCGCCGCCTACCAGCGAGTCGTCTCGCCCCTGCTGGGGCAGAACTGCCGCTTCCACCCGAGCTGCTCGCGGTACGCGATCGAGGCCGTCGCGGCTCACGGCGTCCTGCGCGGTGGCTGGCTCGCGCTACGGCGCTTGTCCCGGTGCCATCCGTTCCACGAGGGCGGACTGGACCCGGTTCCCTGAGGCAAGGCCGTGGATCGCAATACCCTGCTCGCCATCGCCCTCTCGATTGCCGTCTACAGCGCCTGGCTGGCGTACCAGACGTCGCATCGCCCCGAGCCGCCGCCCGATGCATCGCGTCAAGTCGAGCAGCTTGCGACCGCAGGCGAGAGCCCGGGCGCCGCGGTCGATGACGCGCGCGTCAACGCGTCGCGTCAAGACCGGGCGGGGGAGACGGCCGACTCCCAGGCGACCCCGGAGCGGAGCTCCGGCGCCGCGACACCCACTGCCCCTTCCCAGACCGAGCCCGAGGTTCCCGAGTCCGAGATCTGGCACGGCACGATCCACGGGGAGCACTTCGAGGCCGGGCTCACCAGTCGCGGCGCGGCGCTCACGCGCTGGACCCTGCTCGACTTCTACCAGCTGACCCGCGCGGGCAAGAAGGGCGAGCTCATCGAGCTCGTGAACCCCGACCCCTCGCACCCGCGAGCGCTCACGGTGCCGCTGCGGGAGCTCGGCCTGGGCGACCTGAGCGACGCGGTCTACCAGGTGGAGAGGCAGGCCCCGGACCGGGTGGTCTTCCTGCTCGAGCGCGGCGGCATGAAGATTCGCAAGATCTACGAGTTCGATCTGTCGGGCTACCAGTTCGATCTGCGGATGGAGGTTCGGAACGACTCGGGCCACGTGGTGACGCCGGACTTCGCCGTGGAGCTTCCGGCTACCGTTCGCAGCGGCAACGACTACACCGAGGAGTCGCTCGTCGCGCTCCACGCCGGCGACCGTGAGAAGCAGCCGGTCAAGTCCGTGGGCTCGCCGGGGTTCTTCAAGAGCCTTTTCGGGAGCGGGGAGACCGAGCAGGAGGTGTGGCGCGACGTCTCCTGGACGGGCGTCGACCTCAAGTACTTCACGTCGCTGCTGCTGCCCGATCCGATCGCGGGAACGAGCGCGTCCTTCGAGCCGCTCGTGAAGCGCGAGTCCGCGGCGACGGTGCTTCGCTTCGAGCCTCTCGAGATCGCACCGGGTCAATCGTTGGGCCGGCGCGTGTCAGGCTTCCTCGGCCCGAAGGAGCCGGAGATCCTCGCCAGCGTGGGGCGAGAGGTGAACCGGTCGGTAGACCTCGGGTATTCCTGGTTCGAGCCGCTCACGCTGTTCTTCCAGTGGCTGCTCTCCGCCTGCTACCGGATCATCCCCAACTACGGCTGGTCGATCATCTTCATCACCATCCTGGTTCGCGTCCTGACGCTGCCGATCATGAACCGGCAGATGCGCTCGATGGAGAAGATGCGAGCGCTGCAGCCCCGGCTGAAGGAGGTCCAGGCCAAGTTCTCCGACGATCGCCAGAAGCAGTCCGAGGCGACCATGGCGCTCTACAAGGAAACGGGTGTAAATCCACTCGGCGGCTGTCTGCCGATGCTCCTGCAGTTTCCGGTCTTCATCGGGCTCTTCTTCGCGCTGAAGAGCTCGTTCGCCCTGCGCCAGGCTCCCTTCCTGCTGTGGATCAACGACCTGTCGGCTCCCGAGGTGCTGTTCATGGTACCCGGGCTCGATTTCCCCTTCCGCCTGCTGCCGCTCATCATGGGCGCCTCGATGGTCATGCAGCAGAAGCTCACGCCCACCACCGTCGATCCCAGCCAGCAGACCATGATGATGATCATGATGCCGGTGATGATGACGGTGCTCTTCTACCAGTTTCCCTCCGGCCTGGTCCTCTACTGGATGATCAGCAACTTCCTCGGGATCGCCCATCAGCTTCTGATCGGGCGGCGCATGAACCGCAGCGCAGCCTGAGCCAGCTGCCCGGCCCGGGCCGCACACCATCCCTCGAAAACCCTCCAGGAGCCCCACAGTCATGTCGTACGACGCAACCACAGAGCCCAACGAATTCATCGCCGAGTCGCGAGCCGACGCGGTCGCCAAGGCCGTTCGCTTCTTTGGCGTCGAGGAGTCGGAGCTGAGCATCGCCGAGCCCGAGGACGTCTTCGGGCTGGGCGGCCGGCAGGTGATCGTCGCCATCCCCAAGTCCCTGGCGGGGCGCCCGCCGAGCGGCGGCGGTGGCGGAGATCGCGACCGCGACCGGGATCGAGACCGGGACCGCGGGGGCCGTGAACGGGGCGGCCGCGACCGTGGTGGCCGGGGCCGCGAGCGCGGCGGGCGGGATCGAGAGCGCGGAGGTCGCGATCGCCAGGAGTCCCGCGGGGGGCGAGGCCGGGAACGCGAACGTGATCGCGAATCGGCTCCCGAGCCCGAACCTGTAGCCGCCGCGGCTCCCGCCTCCGAGGGCCCCGTGCCCTCGAAGGGCACCACCGAGGGCGCCCTCACGCCGCTCGGCGAGTACGTGCTGGGAATCGTCGAGCGGATGGGGCTCGGCAACTTCTCTCTCGCCGAGAGCGAGGAGGACGACTTCCTGGTGATCCAGCTCGAGGGGCCGGCAGCGGATCGACTCGGCGCCGACGACCGCGCGGTGGGCGCAATCCAGCTGCTCGCCAACCAGGCCGCGATGCGCGCCGACGAGGATCCCAAGCGGGTCGTGGTGGACTGCGAGGGAGACGCCGACCAGCGGGAGTCCTTCCTGGAGCGCACCGCGGGACGAGCCGCTCGCCGCGCGAAGGAGACCGGCCGGTCCGTGGCCCTCGACCCCATGAACGGCAGAGACCGACGGGCCCTCCACATGGCCGTCCGGGACATCGAGGGCGTGGCGACCATGAGCGTGGGAACCGGTCGCTACCGCCAGGTCGTGATCGTCCCGGAAGGCGCTCCCGAGTACGCGGAGGCCATCGAGGCCAGCCGCGAGGCCGAAGGCCGCGAGCGCGACCGCGACTAGCGGGCGCCGCCGGCCGCGCCGGCGTTCCACGCGGAACGTGCGAGTTCCGCTGGTGTTCCACGGGGAACCGTGCCCGAGCCTGCCGAATCGATCCTCCGCGAGGGCCTTGCGGAGCTCTCCCTCTCGCCTCCCGACGAGGCGATCCCGCAGCTCCTCGAGCTTGCCGTGCAGGTCTCGCGTTGGGGGGAGCGGATCAACCTGACCGGAGACCCGACCCCGGAGTCCGTCGTGGGTCGGCTCGTTCTGGACGCCGCCGCCCTGGACGCGGCCCTCCCCGCGGCCGGAAGCCTGGCAGACCTGGGCTCCGGGGCGGGCTTTCCCGGTCTCCCCATGGCAATCCTGCACCCCGATCGGTCCGTGGTGCTCGTCGAGGCCCGGGAGCGGCGTCACCACTTCCAACGCCACGCGATTCGGGCTCTGGGTCTGCGAAACGTCCGGGCGCTGCGCGGCCGCTTCGAGGAGCTCGAGCCCGTCCCGAGCGAGCTCGTGGTCGCCCAGGCGGTGGCCGCCCCCGACCGCCTCGTGGCCTGGATGCTCCGCTGGTCGCTTCCCGGCGCCACCCTCGCCGTTCCGGGTGGAACGGTGCCGCGCACCGTCGAGCACCCGGGTGTCTCGAGCAGCGAGATCTCCTCCTACCAGGTGCCCGCCGGCGGTCCCACCCGCTCCCTGTGGATCGCCAGAGCGCGTTGAGCCGCATCCCGCTCCGAAACTCGCGGCGGATGCGCGAATGCGCGTGGACGCTCGCGGACCTCGTGTGGTACCTATCCGGCCGGTGGGGGTGCCAGGGAT
The DNA here is from genome assembly GCA_963822965.1 of uncultured delta proteobacterium. Lineage (GTDB taxonomy): Bacteria > Myxococcota_A > UBA9160 > UBA9160 > UBA4427 > JAJDAN01. The sequence goes on along the minus strand of CAWGJT010000005.1, from coordinate 2,020,907 downwards.
GGCTGCTAGAAGCCGGGTGATCGCAGTCGTCAACCAGAAAGGTGGTGTGGGTAAAACCACCACAGCCGTGAACCTCGCGGCCTGCTTCGCGGCCTCGGAGCGAGCCACGCTCCTGATCGACTTGGACCCCCAGGGGAACGCCTCCAGCGCCTTCGGGATCAGCAACGCAGAGCGTCAGATCTACGACGCGCTCATCGGAAGCTGCGTCATGAAGGAAGCGGTGGTCCCGACGGCGCTCAGCCACTTGCACGTCGTGCCCGCAGGCCCCGACCTCGTGGGCGCCGAGATCGAGCTCGTGTCCGCGATGAGCCGGGAGCGCCGCCTGGAGTCGGCGCTCGCCGAGCTTCGGGAGTCCTACGAGATCGTGGTGATCGACTGCCCACCCTCCCTCGGGCTGCTCACCCTCAATGCCCTCACCGCGGCGGACTCGATCATCCTCCCCATGCAGTGCGAGTACTACGCGCTCGAGGGTCTGGCGCGGCTCATCGACACCATCGAGCTGGTGCGCGAGCACCTGAACCCGGGCCTCCGACTCGAGGGCATCGTGCTCACGATGGTGGACCTGCGGAACAACCTGAGCCGGCAGGTCGAGGCCGAGGTGCGCAGCCACTTCGGCGGCAAGGTCTACCGCACCCGCATCCCAAGAAACGTGCGGCTCAGCGAAGCCCCCAGCCACGGCAAGCCCATCATCCTGTACGACATCCAATCGCGCGGCGCCGTCGCCTACCTGCGACTGGCCGAGGAGATCCTGGCCGGGCTGCAGCTCTCGGACGCGCCGCGCAAGCCGCCGCCGCCCCTGGTGTCGTCCGCGCCGCGGCCGGCGCTCGAAACCCCCCAGCTTCCCGACGTGTCCTGGCCCGAGGCCGACGACGCGATCGCTCGAGGTGAAGACTCATGAGCGCGCAGCGCAATGCCCTCGGCCGAGGCCTCGGGGCTCTGCTTCCCTCTGCACCGCGTTCGACTTCGAGCGCGGAGGACGAGCCCGGACGCGCTCCGGCTGCGGCCGGCGAAGCCGGCGAGCTCCCGCGCATTCGCGTCGATCGCATCGATCCGAACCCGGACCAGCCGCGACGCGTCTTCGACCCGGAGCGGCTCGCCGAGCTCGCGGCCTCGATCGCGCGCAGCGGACTCCTGCAGCCGGTCGTCGTGCGTCGCGCGGGCGACCGCTACGAGCTGATCGTGGGTGAGCGACGCTGGCGTGCGTCGCGCCAGGCGGGGCTCGAGACCATTCCGGCGGTCATCGCCGACGTCGATCCGGGCGATCGACTCGAGCTCGCGATCGTCGAGAACGTGCAGCGACACGATCTGAATCCCATCGAGCTGGCGTGCGCCTATCGCGCCCTCGCCGAGCGAGGTGCCACCCAGGACGAGATCGGCCGCCGGGTGGGCAAGGACCGCTCGAGCGTTGCCAATCACCTACGTCTGCTGGAGCTCTCCGTGGAGATCCAGGAGGACGTGGAGGCGGGACGGCTCAGCATGGGCCACGCCAAGGCGCTGCTGCAGGTGGTCGAGCCCGAGCGCCGGCGGACCCTGCGCGAGCGCGTCCTGGCGGAGCGCCTGTCCGTGCGCGAGACGGAGCAGCTCGGCCGCGAGATCGCCGGCCCGGCGCGCGCCACCCCTCGCAAGGCCCGGGCGCGCAGCTCCGAGGCCGCCGCCACCAGCAACCCCCACCTGCGAGCACTGGGCGACATGCTGGAACGCCACTTCCAGTCGCGGGTACGCATCCTGGGATCGGCCGCGAGCGGGCGGATCGAGATCGAGTACACCAGCGAAGAGGATCTCGACCGCATCACGCGGCTCATCCTGGAAGGGCTCTAGATGAGCGCGAGCCTTCATCCCTCGGGTCGCGAGACTCCCCCCGCCGCGGTCGGAGAGCGCCCGGCCGCGGAGGCCGTGGATGCCGGCCCGGTGGTGGTGGGCGCTTCCGGCCGCTTCGAGGGCCTGGTCACGTTCCGCGGCCGGGGCCAGGTGAACGGGGAGGTGGAGGGCCAGATCCTGTGTCGCGGCACCCTGCGCCTGGGGGAGACCGCCCGCGTGGTCGGCACCATAGAGGTGGACGAGCTGATCGTGGGCGGGGTGCTCGAAGGCGAGGCCACCGCGCGCCGGCGAATCCAGCTGCTGCGCACGGCGCGGGTGCGCGGCGTGGTCCGGGCTCCCCGTGTCTCCATGGAGGACGGCTGCGTGCTCGACGGGCGCTGCGAGACGCTGGACGCCACCCCGCAGGCCTGAGGGCTGCCGGCCGAGCGGGATCGAGGGCGAGATCCCATGCGGCGGGCGGCTGGTTATGCCAGACTCCCGCGCGCCAGAGAACCCCGGAACGGAAGCGGCAGTGGCGAGGTCGCCGGGTGGAGCCTCGGGGCGAAGATCCCGCGGCGGTCGGCTCGGCGTGTCTTTCCCCGGGCGCTTCGGGGGTCTCGAAGGTCGCACGCGACGCCCCGCCGTGCAGCGTTTGGCTGCGTTGTGGCAGGCCACCGGGGGCGCTTTCGTAGGATGCTCTCCCGCGAGACGACCATTTCGTGACACGACCTTCTGGGGATCACTTCAGGGAGTGATGCGATTGACATCCCTAGACGCGAATTCCGCAGCGGCCGCGCGCCGCCGCGCCTGCGACGGGTGCGGCTCGCGCTCGCGCGTCGTGCTGCGCGCGGTGCTCGCGTCGCTGCTGGTCGCCCTGCCGGCGAGTGCGTCCGAGACCCTCGAGCTCACCCCCGACCTGGTGGTCACCGGTGTCCTGTTCGTGGCGTTTCTCGTCCTCATCCTGCCGCTCAACCACCTCATCTTCCGGCCGCTGCTCCGGGTGATGGACGAGCGCGAGGAGCGGATCGCCGGGGCGCGGCGCCGTGCCGAGCGCGTGCAGGTCCAGGCCCAGGAGTCGCTGCAGCGATACGAGGACGCGATTCGCGAGGCCTACCAGGAAGCCTCCGCGGAGCGGCGCCAGAAGCTCGACGTGGCACGCGCCGAGCTGCAGTCCGTCACCCAGCAGGCGAGGCAGGACGCCGAGCAGGAGCTCGTGCGGGCGCGGCAGGAGCTCCAGGGATCGCTCTCCCAGGCACGGGACTCGCTGCGCGCGAGCGCGAGCGAGCTGGCGGATCTCGCCGCAGAACGAATTCTCGGCCGGAGTCTCTCGTGATGTCCGCCCGACGGATCCAGCCGCGGGTGTGCTCGCTGCTCGCGGTCGCCCTCGTCGCGTTTGGCACGGTCGCCCTCGTCGCGTTCGGCACGGCCGAGCCGGCGTTCGCCTCCGAGGAGGCGCATGCCGGCGGCGGCCTGCAGGAGCTGCTGCTGCACTTCCTGAACCTGGCGATCGTCGTGGGCGCGCTCGTCTACTTCGCCCGCGAGCCGATCCGCGACTTCTTCGAAGCCCGGCGCGGCCAGATCCAGACCGACCTGAAGGACGCCGCCGAGCTGCTCGCCCAGGCCGAGGCGCGCTACGGAGAGTGGCAGCGCAAGCTGATCGACCTCGAGCGGGACAGCCAGGTCATCCGCAACGAGGGGCGCCGGCACGCGGAGGAGGAGGCGGCGACGATCCTCGCCGAGGCCCAGGCCGCCGCCGAACGCATCCAGAGCGACGCCGAGGCGGCCGTGGAGCACGAGCTGCGCCGCGCCCAGGCCGAGCTGCGGCGGGAGGCTGCCGAGCTGGCCACGGAGATGGCCGAGCGCATCCTGCGCGAACGCCTGGTGGAAACCGACCGCGAGCGGCTGATGGACGAGTTCATCACGCGCGTCGAGCCCCAGGCCAGCTGAGCACGGAGGAAGCATGAAGAGCTCGGGTGCCGGCCGCCGCTATGCACGCGCCCTCTTCGCGCTCGCGAAGGAGGCCCACAAGACCAAGGAGATCCGTGCCGAGCTCGACACCCTGGTGGAGCTGTTCGCATCCAGCCCCGAGCTCCGCAACGCCCTGCTCACCCCGCTCTATCCCGTGAAGGAGAGGCGCGCCGTGCTGCAGAGCGTGGCCGAGCGCGCGGGGATTTCGGGCCTCGTCACCAACTTCTACAGCTACCTGATCGACCAGCGGCGCCTCGTCGACTTCCCTGGCATCCACGCCGAGTACGTCCGACTGGTGGACGTCGACTCGGGCCTCGTGACCGCCGAGGTCGTCTCGGCGACGCCCCTCGACGAACGTCGGCGCGATCGCCTCCGGCGCGCGCTCTCGGCGCGCACGGGCTTCGAGGTCCGTCTCGAGGTGGAGCTCGATGAGAGCCTCATCGGCGGCGCCATCGCGCGCGTCGGCGACCTGGTCTTCGACGGCAGCATCCGCGCGCAGCTCGACCAGCTGCGCGCCAACCTCACGAAGGAATCCTGAGCGATGAACATCAAGCCCGGCGAGATCACCGACATCCTGCGGCGCGAGATCCGCGACTACGACCGCCAGATCGACGTGGCCGAGACCGGCACCGTCCTGATGGCCGGCGACGGCATCGCGCGCGTCTACGGGCTCGAGAACGCCCTGGCGGGCGAGCTGGTGGAGTTCGCGCACGGCGAACGGGGCATGGTGCTCAACCTCGAGGAGGACAACGTCGGCATCGCCATCATGGCCGATTCGCAACACATCCGGGAAGGCGACATCGTCAAGCGCACGGGCAAGATCATCGAGGTGCCCGTCGGCGAGGCGCTGCTCGGCCGGGTCGTCGACGCTCTGGGCCAGCCCATCGACGGCAAGGGCCCCATCGAAAGCAGCGAGAGCCGCCAGGTCGAGGTCAAGGCGCCCGGCATCGTCACCCGCAAGTCGGTCAACGAGTCGCTGCAGACGGGCATCAAGGCCATCGACGGCATGGTGCCCATCGGCCGCGGACAGCGCGAGCTCATCATCGGCGACCGCCAGACCGGCAAGACCGCCATCGCCATCGACACCATCATCAACCAGAAGAATACGGACGTCTTCTGCATCTATGTGGCCATCGGACAGAAGCAGTCCACCGTGGCGCAGGTGGTGCAGAAGCTGCAGCAGCACGGCGCCATGGAGTACACCATCGTGGTCGCCGCGACCGCGGCCGAGCCGGCGCCCCTCCAGTTCATCGCCCCCTACTCGGGGTGCACGATGGGGGAGTGGTTCCGCGACAACGGCAAGCACGCGCTCATCGTGTACGACGATCTGTCCAAGCAGGCGGTGGCCTACCGGCAGCTGTCGCTGCTGCTGCGTCGGCCTCCGGGGCGCGAGGCCTACCCCGGCGACGTCTTCTACCTGCACTCGCGGCTGCTCGAGCGGGCGGCGAAGCTCAACGACAGCCTCGGCGGCGGCAGCCTCACGGCGCTGCCCATCATCGAGACCCAGGCGGGCGACGTGTCGGCGTACATCCCGACCAACGTCATCTCCATCACCGATGGCCAGATCTTCCTCGAGACGGATCTGTTCAACTCGGGCATCCGTCCCGCCATCAACGTGGGCATCTCGGTGTCTCGCGTGGGTGGGGCGGCCCAGACGAAGGCGATGAAGAGCGTGGCCGGCACCCTGAAGCTGTCCCTCGCCCAGTACCGCGAGAAGGCGGCCTTCGCGCAGTTCGGCAGCGATCTCGACGCCGCCACCCAGGAGCAGCTGGCGAACGGCGACCGCCAGGTGGAGATCCTGAAGCAGGGCCAGTACGCCCCGATGCCGGTGGAGCAGCAGGTGGTCTCGATCTTCTCAGCGACGCCCCAGCAGGGCCGCAAGTCGTGGATCCGGGACCTGCCCGTGAGCGACGTGAGTCGCTACGAGCGCGAGATGCTCCGGCACATGGTCGAGCACCACGCCGACATCCTGGATACGATCCGCACCAGCGGAAAGCTCGAGGCCGACACCGCGAGCCGGCTCGCCTCGGCGCTCGACGAGTTCGCGAAGGTGTTCCAGCCGGCGGCCCACGGCGAGGCGGCCTAGACGGGATGTCGAACCTCCGCGACATCAAGCGCCGCATCGGCGCGGTCGAGAACACGCAGAAGATCACGAGCGCCATGAAGATGGTCTCTGCGGCGAAGCTGCGCCGCGCCCAGCAGGCCGTCGAGGCCGCGCGTCCGTACGCGACGCACATGCGCGAGACGCTCGAGAAGGTGGCCGCCGGCGAGACCGAGGCGCAGAACCCCCTGCTCGAGCGTCACGAGAAGGTCCGGCGGGTCGGCGTCGTGGTGGTGACCTCGGACCGGGGTCTGGCGGGTGCCTTCAACGGCCAGGTCAACAAGAAGGCCCAGGCCTTCCTGGTCGAGAAGGACGGCGCGAGGATGGACATCGCCCTCTATCTCCTGGGCCGTAAGGCGGGCGACTTCTTCCGGAGACGCCGCCCGGAGCAGATCGTGCAGCGGGACCTGGTCGGAACCCACATCACCTACGCCCAGGCCGCCGCCGTGGCCCGGCGTCTGGCGGAGGGCTACGAGCAGGGAGAGCTCGACGAGGTCCACATCGTCTTCAACGAGTTCGTCACCACCATGACCCAGCGCGCCGTCGTCAAGCAGCTGCTCCCGATCCTGCCGGCGGTCGAAGCCAGCGAGGAGCCGGCGCTCGCCTACACGATCGAGCCGAACGCGCAGAAGCTGCTGGCCAGCCTGGCGCCGAAGACCCTGGAGGTGTCGGTCTTCCAGGCGCTTCTCGAGAACCAGGCCGGCGAGCACGCGGCCCGCATGACCGCCATGGAGAACGCCACCCGCAACAGCGAGGAGCTCATCGACTCGCTCACCCTGCAATTCAACCGCGCCCGCCAGGCCGCGATCACGCGCGAGCTCGTCGAGATCGTGACCGGCGCCCAGGCGCTCGGCTGACGGCACCCGAGCCGTCCGCCGGAACCACGCGCGAGCCCCTCGGGTCGCGCGAGCACGTCAGGAGAGGAAGACCAATGTCGAACGGGTCGAACGGAAAGATCATCCAGGTGATGGGACCGGTGGTGGACGTCGAGTTCCCGGCCGGGAGCATTCCCGAGGTGTACACGGCGCTCACGACCTCGAACCCCTCGATCGATTCGCGCGACGACAACCTCACCGTCGAGGTCGCGCTGCACCTCGGTGAGAACACCGTGCGCTGCATCGCGATGGACACCACCGACGGCCTGCGCCGCGGCCAGCCGGTGACGAACACCGGCCACGCGATCACGGTGCCCGTCGGCCCCGGAACGCTCGGGCGCATCATGAACGTGATCGGCGAGCCCGTGGACGAGAAGGGTCCCATCGAGTGCGAGAAGCGGTCCCCGATCCACCGGGCGCCGCCCGAGTTCGTCGACCAGGCCACGTCCTCGGAGACCCTCGAGACGGGCATCAAGGTGGTCGACCTGATCGCACCCTATCCGAAGGGCGGCAAGGTCGGCCTCTTCGGCGGCGCCGGCGTGGGCAAGACCGTCGTCATCCTCGAGCTGATCAACAACATCGCCAAGCAGCACGGCGGCTACTCGGTGTTCGGCGGCGTCGGCGAGCGCACGCGCGAGGGCAACGACCTCTGGCACGAGATGGCCGACGCCAAGCTCTCCGACGGCACCACCGTGCTCGACAAGGCGGCGCTGGTCTACGGCCAGATGAACGAGCCGCCGGGAGCCCGCGCCCGGGTCGGCCTCACCGCCCTCACCGCCGCGGAGTACTTCCGCGACGAAGAGGGCAAGGACGTGCTCCTCTTCATCGACAACATCTTCCGCTTCACCCAGGCGGGCTCCGAGGTGTCGGCGCTGCTCGGCCGCATTCCCTCCGCGGTGGGCTACCAGCCGACCCTCTCGACGGACATGGGCGAGCTGCAGGAGCGGATCACGTCGACCCGGAAGGGATCGATCACGTCGGTGCAGGCCATCTACGTGCCCGCCGACGATCTCACCGATCCCGCGCCGGCCACGGCCTTCACCCACCTCGACGCCACCACCGTGCTGTCGCGGCGCATCTCCGAGCTCGGCATCTACCCGGCCGTCGACCCGCTGGATTCGACGTCGCGCATCCTCGACCCGCAGGTCGTGGGAGAGGAGCACTACCGGGTGGCGCGCGACGTGCAGCAGACCCTGCAGAAGTACAAGGACCTGCAGGACATCATCGCGATTCTCGGCATGGACGAGCTCAGCGAGGAGGACCGGCTGACGGTGGATCGCGCCCGGAAGCTCGAGCGCTTCTTCTCGCAGCCGTTCGCGGTCGCCGAGCAGTTCACCGGCACGCCGGGCGTCTACGTGAAGCTCGAGGACACGATCCGCGGGTTCAAGGAGATCCTGGAGGGCAAGCACGACGACCTGCCCGAGCAGGCCTTCTTCATGGTGGGCACCATCGAAGATGCCCGCGAGAAGGCGGCGCGGCTCTAGAACGCTCCCGCGCCCGCGCGCGGTTCGCGAAGCAGCAAGGGGAAGAGACCGATGCCGATCGAGCTGGTGGTCGTGACGCCCGAGGGCCAGACCTACGCGGGACCCGTGGACGAGGTCGTGCTGCCGGGCAGCGAGGGCGAGTTCGGGGTGCTCGAGAACCACGAGCACTTCCTGTCCGCGCTCGACCACGGCTGCATGGAGATCCGCAAGGGCGGGAGCTCCGAGCTCTCGGCGGTCTCCGACGGCTTCGCAGAGGTGGGTCCCGAACGGGTCGTCGTGATGGTGGGCTCGATGCTCCGCGCCGAGGAGATCGACGCCGACGCTGCGCGGGCCCGCGAGGAGAACTGCACGCTCGAGCTGGGCTCCCTGGCCCAGGACGAAGAGCACGCCGCGCGCCGCCGCGAGCTCGAGGAGGAGCTAGCCCGGGCGAAGGCCCAGCTGGCGGTCGCCGCCAGGCGGTGACCGGCGAATCCGAAGGACTCGCCAGCCGGGTGCTTTGGGTGCGGGCCATGCTTCTCGGCGGTGCCCCTGTGTGGCGCGGGCTCACTTCCGGACGGGTGCGGCCTTGAGCTTCGCCTTGCCGTCCTTCACGACCACCCGGAAGCTCACGTCCTTGCAGCCCGTCTTCGCCCGCAGGGCCGCCGTCTGCTTGTCGACCACCGCTTGCAGCTTCTGGGCGCTCAGGCCGCTCACGCTCTGGCCACAGGCCTGGGCGGCCTCGCGGTAGCTCTCGAGGAGCGCCTGCCCGGCATTCGCCGAGGCCGCGGCGCGTTCGGCCGATCGCCCGCCGGCGGGAGGGCGACCCTTCTCCCGGATGTTGGCCCGGAACACGTCGCGCTTGTAGGTGCCCGCCTCCATCTGGCGGAGGATGCTGTCCCACTGGCGCTTGAGGGCCTGGTAGCGGGATTGGATGGAGTTGAACTTGAACCGCACGGCGGTGTTCTGGATGGGCTGGTTGGCCCAGAGCGTCACCGTCTTCTGGATCTCCTGGCGCAGCATGACCGGCTCCCGGGGCCGGGAGCCCAGGAAGTAACGCTCGTAGTCGAGCTTCAGCGTGTTGAGCTTGCCCTCGAGCGCTCGTAGCTCGTCGTCGGCTGCCGCCAAGACCGGCCTCCCCCGGAGGCTGATCGTCCGATGGCCCGTTGGTCTTTAGACCCGGATCGTCTCGGGACGGGGATGGGGGTCCGAGGCTGGGATGACGCGCGTCACGCCGACCTCGCCGGTCTCGATGACGCGGTGGCCCGTGTTCTTCTTCGACGCGCGTCATCGCGCGTCGTCGGCCCTCCGGCGAGGCGAAGCAAGCCCTGAGCGGCCCTGGGGCCCGGAGCTCAGGTCTTGGCGGACTCGAGGGCGACCTCGGGTCGCAGGAGCTGGTCTCCGCCGCCCGGGATGCGGAACGCGTCATAACGCGCGTCATCCGCATCGTAGAGCGGGTTGCCCTCCACCTCGAAGCCGGCGTCGCGGATCATCGCGTAGGTGTCGTCCACGGCGTCGCCCCGGGTGGTCAGGTATCCCTCCACGAACAGCGAGTTGGCGGGATACAGGGCCAGCGGCTGCAGGCAGCGCAGGTTGCCCTCCCGGCCCCCGGCCACCCGGATCTCCGCCGACGGGTTGACGAGCCGCATGACGCAGAGCGCCCGCAGGCACCGCTCCGGGGTCAGGCTCCCGTCCCGGGTCACCTGGTTGCCCTCGATGGGGATCAGGAAGTTGACGGGGATGGACGGGACCTCGAGGGCGCGCAGCTGGAATGCCACCGAGACCAGGTCCTCGGTCTCCTCGCCCATGCCCATGATGAGTCCGCTGCAGGTCTGGATGCCGCTCCGGCGGGCCGCCTCGAGGGTCGCCAGTCGATCCGCGTAGTCGTGGGTCGAGCAGATCGCCGGGTAGTGGCGCTCGCTGGTGTTCAGGTTGTGGTTGAGGCGGTCGAGGCCGGCGCGGGCGAGGATGCCGGCCTTCTCGTCGTCGATCAGCCCCGCTGAGAGGCACACCTCCACCGGGAATCGCCGCTTCACCTCGGCGATCACCTCTGCCAGACGCCTGGTGTACGCGAGCGTCGGACCCCGGCCCGAGAGCACCATGCAATAGCGGGAGGCGCCCGCGCGGGCCGCCCGCTCTGCTTCGGCGAGGATCTCTTCGGGAGGCTTCATCGGGTACTGGCGGATCGCCGCCGCGGAGTCGCGGTTCTGCGAGCAGTAGCCGCAGTCCTCGGGACAAAGGCCGTTCTGCACGTTGTTCAGGACGTGCACCATCACCTTGCGGCCGAAGTGGTGGCGGCGCGGCGCGTAGGCGGCGTCGACCAGCCGGAGGAGCTCGATCTCGGGGCCGTCGATGAGGTGAACGGCCTCTTCGGTGCTCGGCGCGTCGCCTTCCAGCGCCCGGCGGGCCAGTCGTGCATAGTCGATCACGTGGAGTCTCCTCGAGCAGCGACGGGACGGGCCGGCAGGCTAGCGCGCCGTCGACCGGTGAGCAGCGGTTCGGTTTACGGTGGAGGGGCCGTCCGATTCCGCTGGGACACACTCGCGTGACCCTCCGTTAACCCTCTGTTTTTCCTGCACTTTCTTTGCTCCTGGGCTTTGACAGTCCCCCCGCGCGCGGCTAACTTCGATGGTCGATGACGCAGCCCCCCACGGCCTCGCGCCCCGCCCCGAGCCAGAGCTCCGGAAGCTCGGGCGCATCGCCCTTGGAGGCATCTCCCTTGGAGAGAGCCGCCAGCGGGGACATGCCCGCCGGAGCAACCCCGAGCGAGCTTTCCGGCGCGATCGCTGGCGTCTTCAAGCGCCTCGCCCCGAGCCTCGACCTGGTCGAGCGCACCATGCGCGACCAGCTCGCCGGACCGAGCGAGCTGATGGTCTCCATCGGCGATCACGTCCTCTCCTCGGGCGGCAAGCGTCTGCGGCCCGCGCTCGTGATGCTGGCCGCCGAGCTGTGCGGGTATACGGGACCGCGGCGCGTGCAGGTGGCCGCAGCCATCGAGCTGCTGCACACGGCCACGTTGCTTCACGACGACGTCGTCGATTTCTCGGATCTGCGGCGGGGCCGGCCGTCGGCCAACGCCATCTGGGGAAACCGGCGCGCGGTGCTCGGCGGTGACTTCCTCTACGCGCGCGCCTCGAACATGATCATCGAGGACGGCAGCGTCGAGATCCTCGAGCGCTTCGCCGACACCATCCGCCTGATGGCGGAAGGCGAGCTCCTGCAGCTCGAGTTCAGCTTCGACGTCGCCGCCACCGAGGCGCAGTACTACAAGGTGATCGACCGCAAGAGCGCCACGCTGCTGAGCGTGGCGTGCGAGTCGGGCGCGCTGCTCGGCGGCGTCACGCGAGGCGAACGCCGCAGCGTGGCCGACTTCGGCCACGAGCTCGGACTCGCCTTCCAGCTTCGGGACGATGCGCTCGACTACGAATCGAGCGCCACCGCCCTCGGCAAGCGCGACCACACCGACCTGCACGAGGGCAAGGTCACGCTGCCCCTGCTGCTCACCCTGAAGCGATGCACCGGGGGAGAGCGCGAGCTCGTCTCGAGCGTCCTCAAGCGCGCGCGCCGGGCCGACGCCGAGGGGCTCGACGTCACCTCGCCCACCGGGCCCGACCCGGTGTCGCCGAGCGATTTCACCACCGTCGTCGAGATGGTGGGCCGCTATCACGGCGTGGCGGACACCGTCCGGCGCGCGGAGGAACACGTCGCCAAGGCGCGCGCTTCGATCGCCGCCTTCCCGGACGGCCCCGCCAAGCAGGCCCTGATCTCCGCCGCCGACTACGCGGCCGGTCGGGACTACTAGCTGGTCGGCGCCCGGGTCCTTCGTTCCCTCACCCCGCGGTCCCGCGGAGAGACAGAACGATGAACAGCAACATGCATCCCTGGCGGCGCGTCGCCGTGCAGGGACTCCTGGTGGCGTGCGCGCTCGCCCTCGTGGCGGCATCGGGTGGACGCGCTGCCCAGCCGCCCAGTCACCCGGTTTCGTCGCCCAGCCGCACGGCATCCATCGACGGGGTGGTGAACCTCAACACGGCCACTCCCGAAGAGCTGCAGCTGCTGCCCGGGGTGGGCGAGGTGCGCGCGGTGGCGATCGTCGCAAGGCGCAAGGAGCGCGGCGGCTTCAAGAACGTCGACGAGCTGCTCGACGTGAAGGGGATCGGAGAGGCGATGCTCGAACGCATGCGCCCCTTCGTGACGCTCACCGGGAAGACCACCGCACGCAGGCTGTGAGGACGCGCGCCCGGGTGGCGCGCGCACGCCGGACCGGTGCCGGGCGCAGCGCGCCCGGCACCCAGTCCCCCTCCCCTGCGTTCCGCCGAGGGCGCAGGCCGACTGCCGGCGAAGTCCCGGGACCTCGCAGGCGAACCCTCGGGACACTCCCCGGCAAGGGGCACTAGAATCGCGGAATGCATTCCGTGCCCTCCGAGAACGGGGGTCTTCCCCGGGCCCTCGTGTGGGCGCTGGCCGCCGGCCTGCTCGTCACCGGCCTCGCGTGCGGGGGGCGCGACCGTGCGCCTGCGGAGGTGCCTTGGGCGGTCGGCGCGCACGCTTCGCGTCTCGTCTCCCTCAACCCGTCGCTCACGGCAATCGTGCTGGCCCTCGGCGCCGGGGACCGCCTCGTGGGCGTCGACGAGTTCTCGGCCGCCCAGCAGCCGGCGGTCGCCGACTTGCCCCGGGTGGGGGGCCTCTTCAATCCGAGCCTGGAGGCCGTCGCCGCCCTCGAGCCCGACGCCGTGCTGGTGGTGCCGAGTGTCGAGCAGCGCGACTTCGTCGCGCGTCTGCGCGCGCTGGGCGTCCGCGTCGAGATCTTCGACAACATCCACTTCGAGCAGGTGCTCGAGAACATCGAGCGGCTGGGCCGACTCGTGGGACGCGAGGCGGCGGCGGCGGCGCGCATCCGGAGCATCCGTCGAACGCGTGGCGCCGCCGAGTCGATCACCGCCGGGCGGCCCCGGCCGCGGACGCTCGTCGTGCTGCAGCGGGATCCCGTCTTCGTGGTCGGTCGCGGGAGCTTCATCGACGAGCTGCTCGAGGCGGCGGGCGCGGACAATCTCGGTGGCCGCTTCGAGGCCGCCTATCCCCAGGTGGCCCTGGAGTGGCTGCTCGACGCGGCACCCGAGGTGCTGATCGACATGACCGAGGAGCCGAGCGACCCCATGCTGTACTGGTCTCGCTGGCCGGCCATCCCGGCGGTGGCCGCGGGACGCGTGCTGCACCTCGATCCCAAGACCGTGACCCTGCCCGGTCCCTACCTCGATCGCTCCATCGAGACCCTGGTCGTCGCGCTGCACGGCGAAGCGGCGCGCGGCGAGCTGCTGGCGGCCGTCGGGCCGGACGCCGGGGACGGCGGATGAAGCATCTCACGGGCGTGCGCTTCGCGTCGGTGCTGGGCGTGCTGCTCGTGCTGCTCGCCGTCGCCCTGGCCGCGGGTCTGATGCTGGGGCCCAGCCACCTGAGCGTCTCGGAGCTTTCGCGCGCGCTGCGCGAGCCGGACCGCGTCGGCGCGGCCGCCGACATCGTCTGGCGCATTCGCCTGCCCCGGGTCGCCCTGGCCGCGCTGGTGGGTGCGTGTCTCTCGCTGGCGGGTGTCATCTTCCAGGCGCTGCTGCGCAACCCGCTGGCGGATCCGTTCATTCTCGGGGTCTCCGGCGGCGCCGCGCTCGGGGGGATCGCCATGCTGTCCCTGGGCGGTCTCGTGGGACTCGGATACGCGGCCGTTCCGCCGGCGGCCTTCGTGGGGGCCGTCCTGACGACGCTGCTCCTCTATCTGGTCGCGGGGGCTCGCGGGCGCGTGTCCGCCACCAACCTGCTGCTGACCGGGGTCGTCTTCAACGCCTTCGCCTCCGCGGCCATCGTCTTCCTGGCCTCGGCGGCGGGCCTCACCCAGGGATTGCGCATCTTCCTCTGGCTGGTGGGCAACCTCTCGGGCGCACGCATGGACGTGGCGCCCTGGCTGGTGGTCTTCCTGGGGGCAGGCTTCACGGCGGCGTTCGTGCTCTCCCGCTCGCTCAACGTGCTGGCGCTGGGAGACGAGGCCGCCGAGCAGCTCGGGGTCTCGGTGCCGCGGCAGCAACGCATCCTGCTGGTTGCCACGTCGCTCATGGTGGGTGCGGCGGTGTCCGTCGCCGGCCTGGTGGGCTTCGTGGGGCTGATCATTCCGCACCTGCTGCGGCTGGTGCTGGGTCCCGACCACCGGCTGCTGGTGCCCGCCGCGGCGCTGGGCGGAGCCGCCTTCCTGGTGGTGTGCGACACGGTGGCCCGCACCCTGCTCGGCGGGCGTGAGCTGCCGGTGGGCGCCATCACGGCCATCGTCGGGGGTCCCCTCTTCCTGACCCTGCTGCGCCGCCATCACCTGCAGGTGATGGCCCGATGAGCGCCCGGGGCGAAGCGCCGTCCCGCCCGGGCCTCGAGCTCCGGGGTATCGAGGTCGCCCTGGGCGGACGGCCCGTGCTGCGAGGGGTGGATCTGCGGGTGGATCCCGGCGAGGTGGTCGGCCTGGTGGGTCCCAATGGGGCGGGCAAGACCACGGTCCTGCGCGTCGCGAGCCGGGTGCTGGCACCGGACGCCGGGGAGGCCCTGTTCGCCGGACGGCCCCTGGCGAGCTGGCCGAGGCGCGAGCTCTCCCGCCGGGTCGCCGTCGTTCCCCAGGACACCGGAGTGCCGTTCCCCTTCCGGGCCGGGGAGCTGGTGGTCATGGGGCGAGCCCCCCACCAGCCACTGATGGGATTCGACGCCGAGCCCGACGTCGCCCACGCCCGCCGCGCCCTGGAGCGCCTCGGGATCCTGGAGCTCGCGGATCGTTCGGTCTTCGAGCTGTCCGGCGGCGAGCGGCAGCTCGTGGCGTTCGCCCGTTCGCTCGCCCAGGATCCCGAGCTGCTGCTGCTCGACGAGCCCACCGCCTTCCTCGATCTGCGCCACCGCGTCGAGGTGCTCGGGATCGTCCGGGAGCTGGCCGCCCGCGGGCGGTCGGCACTCGTCGTCTCCCACGACCTCAACCTGGCGGCGCGCACCTGCGACCGGCTGGCGGTCCTCTGCGACGGCGCCGTGGTGGCGAGCGGACCGCCCGTGTCGGTCATGACGCAGGCGCTGCTGGCCGACGCGTACGGAATCGAGGCCGAGATCCTGATCGCGCACGATGGGGGTCCGGTCGCAGTGCCCAAGCTCCGATGAGGGTTGCTACCGTCCCGCGCGCCGGCTGGATTCAGACGGGAACGCGGCCGAACAGGAGACGGTGGGACACGAAATGAGCGGCGCAACGATTCGCGAAGTGCAGGCCAGAGAGATCCTCGACTCCCGGGGCAACCCGACGCTCACCGTCGAGATCGAGACCTCGAACGGGGTGCGGGCCGCGGCGGCCGTGCCGTCCGGCGCCTCGACCGGCTCGCGAGAGGCCCTGGAGCTGCGGGATGGGGATCCCAAGCGATACCGCGGCAAGGGTGTTCTCAAGGCCGTGGGCCACGTGAACCAGGAGATCGCCGCCGCCGTGCGGGGCCGGGCGCTCGGTGGGCTCGAGGAGCAGGCCGCCCTCGACCGCCTGATGGTCGACCTCGATGGAACCGACACCAAGTCGCGGCTCGGCGCCAACGCCATCCTCGGCGTCTCCCTCGCGGCCGCCCACGCGGCCGCGGTGGAGTCCCATCAGCCGCTCTACCGCTTCCTCGGCGGCGACGCCGCCACGCTCCTGCCGTCCCCCATGATGAACGTCATCAACGGCGGCGCGCACGCCGACAACAGCGTCGACCTGCAGGAGTTCATGATCTATCCGCTGGGGGCGCCCAGCTTCGCCGAGGGCCTGCGGTGGGGTGCCGAAATCTTCCACACCCTGAAGGACATCCTGCACGACAAGGGCCTCTCGACGGCGGTCGGCGACGAGGGCGGCTTCGCGCCGGATCTCGAGAGCAACCGCGACGCCATCGAGCTGCTGGTCGCCGCCATCGAGCGCGCCGGCTACCGGCCGGGCGAGCAGGTCTTCGTGGCCCTCGATCCGGCGGCCAGCGAGTTCCAGCAGGGCGAGCGCTACGTGCTGAGCGGCGAGGGCAGTGAGAAGACCACCGCCCAGATGATCGACTACTGGCGCGAGTGGAGCGAGCGCTACCCGGTGGTCTCCATCGAGGACGGGCTCGCCGAGTCGGACTGGTCGGGCTGGAGCCAGCTCACCGCCGCCCTGGGCGACCGGCTCCAGATCGTGGGCGACGACATCTTCGTCACGAACCCGAAGATCCTGGCCCGCGGGATCGAGGAGAAGGCTGGCAACGCCATCCTCGTCAAGGTGAACCAGATCGGGACCCTCACCGAGACCCTGGAGGCCATCGAGATGGCCCGGGATGCCGGGTTCGCGGTGGTGGTCTCGCACCGCTCGGGCGAGACCGAGGACACCACCATCGCCGACCTCGCCGTCGGCACCGGCGCCGGGCAGATCAAGACCGGCTCGCTCTGCCGCACGGACCGGGTCTGCAAGTACAACCGCCTGCTCCGCATCGAGCAGGAGCTGGGCAGCCGCGCCCGCTACGCGGGCGGCAGCCGGATCTCCGGGTTCCCGCGGTGACACCCATGGCGGCGAGACGGCGGCGACCGATCGCGCTCGCTGCGGCGGCGCTCGCGCTCGTGCCGCTGCTCGGATTCGTGCCTCGGGCGGATCGCATCGCCCGGGCCACGGCGCGCGCCAACGCCGCCGCGGGTCGCAGCGAGGCCCTGCAGATCGACCTGACCCTCCGCGTGGTGGGTCGCGACCCCATCGGCACGGGCACCCTCGTCACGCATCCCAACGGCTTGGCGCGCCTCGAGCTGCGGGACGCCGCCGACCGGGTCGAGCGGCACCTGCTGCTCGGCACCGAGCACCTGGCCAGCCGCAACGGCGAGGAGCTCGAACGGCCGCGGGACTTCCTGCCGCCGCTCTTCTTCCTGCAGGTGGACTCCCCGGCGACCCTCCGGCAGGCCCTGAGCGACCACGGCTTCGACGTGGACGCGGTGGCCCTGGAGCCGTGCGGGACGAGCGTCTGCTACGTGATCGGCGATCCGTCCCGGGTGGCGCCGCCCGCGCCCGACGACGAGGGCCAGGCGGACGGCGGCGCGGCGGTCCCGCGGAGCCCCGGGCCTCCGATCCCCCCGCCCCCGGACCAGGACTTCCGCCTGGCGAGCAACCCGGTGCCCACCCTCTGGATCGAGAGCACCAGCTACGAGATCGTGAGGATCGAGTCGGCCACGGGGGTGGTGGTGGACTTCGGCCCGCTCGTCGCCTTCGGCGCCGTGCGGTTTCCCGACTCGATCACCATCCACGAGCCGGATCGGCAGCCCATCCGCTTCGACATCCTCGGCGTGACGCCCGTCAACGCACCCGCGGCCGGCTTCAAGCGCGCCTGGCTGCAGACGCCTGCGGCCGGCGACCCGATGGGCGATGCCGCGGGCTCCGCCCGCGCCCCCGCCGCCCCCTCCGGGGCGCGGTAGCGGCCGGCGCCCCCGTCCCCGGCCGGCGCCCCCGGTTCGGGAAACTCCGCAAATTCTCGAATTCAGGGCTAATGCAAAGCCCCACGAATACCGAAGAAGATCCTCGTGGAACGCAGAGGGTGGTCGGAACTCCTGAAGAGTTCGGGACTTCCGGCCGCCGACGCACACCCGGGAGCAGGCAAGCGGCAACCATCCCCGCGGAAGCCTGCCGGGCCACGGGAGTTCGAGGGATGAGTCAACCGCAGCGTCTCAACATCCTGGTCATCGATCCGGACGAGGAGACCAACGTCCAGCTCAAGAGCATCCTCAGTGAGGAGGGGTACCGGGTCAGCGCCATCACCGACCCGGCCGGCGCCCCCGAGGAGATTCGCAACAACCGCTACCAGCTCGTCGTCGTCGACGTGTCGCCCGAGAACCCGGGCGGTATGGACGCGCTCGAGGAGCTTCGCCGTGCGGACAGCGACCTGTGCATCATCGCCATGACCGAGTTCCCGACGGTGGAAATGGCCGTGGCGGCCATGAAGCAGCAGGCCTTCAACTACCTGCGGAAGCCCGTCGAGGCGGACGCCCTGCGCGCCGTGATGCGCGAGGCGATCCAGGACAAGGGCCTGCTGGTGGACCTCGAGACGCGCCTGAACCTCGAGGTGGGCCGCCGGATCCGGGAGCGGCGGCACTCGCGTCCGCTCACCCTGAAGCAGCTCGCCAACCGGACGGGCCTGTCCGTGAGCCTCATCTCCCAGATCGAGCTCGGCAAGAGCGCGGCCTCCATGTCGACGCTCCACAAGCTCGCCACGGCGCTCGGCACGAAGATGACCTACTTCTTCGAGACGGTCTGAGGCACACTGGGGCCTCTCGCCGGGTGCGGGGAGGCTCCGTGAGAAGCGTCGAAGACACACGACCGCGTTCCGGGCTCTCGGTGCCCGTGGTGACGGTCCTGGACGCAGAGGGCCGGCTGATCGACAGCGATCAGCGGGCCCTCGTCCGTCACGTGATCCAGGACGGCTACGGGGCCGACGTGGTCTTCTCGGCCGGCACCACCGGCGAGTGGGACCGGGTGGACAACCACACCCGGCAGCAGGTCATCCAGGTCTGCGCCGAGGAGGTCGCGAAGCTGAACGCCTCGCTCTCCGCCGCCACCGGCCGGGGGGTGGAGGCCTGGGCGGGGGTCACCGCGCCCACCGCCGAGGAGACCCTCGAGAATCTCGACTTCGCCATCGCGTGCGGCGTCGACGCGGCGGTGCTGGCGCCGCTCTCCATCCAGGGCATCGACGACCCGGTGCGCTTCGTGGCCCGGGACATCTCCGACCTGCTGGACGCGCGGCCGCGCCGCATCCCCGTCTTCCTCTACGACAACGCGGACATCGCCGTCGACCCGAAGGTGCCGCACATCCGCACCCGTCAGGTGAAGGCCATGTCGCGGCTCGACTTCGTGCGCGGCATCAAGGTGTCGGCCACCCGCAAGGTGCTCGGCAACTACACGAAGGCGGCGGCCAGCTTCCGGGAGCGCGGCGAGTTCGGCATCTACGTCGGCAACGCCATGTTGATCTTCGATCTGTTCCGCCCGCGCCGCGGCGTCGTCGGGACCATCGCCGAGCACTGGTACCGCTACCGCATGCAGGGCGGGCTGCCGATCGGCGTCGTCTCGGGCCCGGCCAACGCGCTGCCGCGGGAGTGGGCGCGCGCCTGGCAGGTGTGCCGCGCCGGCGACCTCGAGCGCATGGACGAGATGAAGCGCATCGTCGAGAGCTTCCGGGCGGCCACCGAGGTGGCGGCCGGCGGCCGGCGCACCATCGCGTGTCTGAAGCGCGCGCTGCTGCGGGACGGTGTGATCACCAGCGCCGCCGTGGCGCCGGGAACCCCCGCCCTCGGCGCGCCGGACGCGGACCGGTTCGACGCGCGCTACGAGAGCGTTCGCGACGCGGTGCGCGCCCAGCTCGGCGCGCCCTGGGTTACGGTGGCACCCTGAGGCGTCGGGTCCCGGCCGGTACGCACCGGGTCCGCGACGCAGACGACCTCCCAACCGGAACGGCAGTGACGGCCCGCAGACGGCAACAGAGCCCCGTGAAGCGCGACCTCGACGTCGTCGGCATCGGCAGCATGGCGGTGGATCGCGTGCACCGCGCGCCGCGCATCCTGTCTTCCGGCGAGAAGGGCGTGCTGCGCGAGGTGCTGGCGGGGGCGGGGCCCGTCCGCAGCTACGTGGGCGGGGTCGTGCTGAATCATCTCGGCTGGGCGGCGATCCTCGGGCTGCGCACGGGCATCTTCGGCCGCCAGGCCGACGACGAGGGCGGCCGCCTGCTGCGCGGCGCCATGGCGCGCACGGGGATCGAGGCCCACATCCATCTCGACCCGGACGGCGCGGCCAGCACCGTCGCCGAGATCTTCGTGGACGATTCGGGCGAGCGGAGCATCTACATGGCGCCCGGCGCCACCAGCGAGACGACGAGCGAACACGTTCGCAAAGTGCACGAGGCGTTCATCCGACGGGCGCAGATCCTCACCACGGAGGTCTCGCAGCTGCCCCTGGCGGCGGCCCTCGAGGCCCTCGCCATCGCGCACGAGGCCGGCGCGCGCACCGTCGTCGACCTCGACGTGCCGCGCGCCGACGCGCTCGCGACCCTCGGCGACGAGGCCACCCTCGACGCCGTGCTGCGGGCGGCCGACGTTCTCAAGCCCGCGAAGCTCGCCGCCCGCGAGCTGTTTCCGCGCCTGGCCGACGATCCGCTGGCGTTGGCGCGCGCCATCCGCGAGCGCTTCGGCAACCAGGCGGTGGTGGTGACCGACGGCGCCGCGGGCTGCGCGATCTCGAGCGACGAGTACGAGGGAACCGTACCCGCCTGCCCCGCGAAGCCGGTGGACTCGACCGGTGCCGGCGACGCCTTCCTCGGCGGGCTCCTCGTCGGTCTCCACCACGGGCTCGGGTGGCCCGAGGCGGGCCGGCTGGCGAACGCCTGCGGTGCGGCGTGCGTCGAGCAGCTCGGCGCCTTTCCCGAAGACATCCCGGCGGCGCGCGCGCGGGTGGCGCGCTTCTACGGGGAGACGCAGTCCGAAGGCGGCGCCCGACTCGACTGGAAGGCGCTGTCGACACTTCCGGGTGTTGGCTCCGACGCGGCGGACGCGTCGGATGCGAGCGCGGGTCTACAGGTGCTCGAGGTGATCGCGCGCGAGCTCTCGGAGCTGGCCGGGCGACACGACGGCGAGTCGCTGCTGGCCGCGGCCCGCCTCGTCGAGTCGACGCGCGCGGCGGGCGGTCGCGTGCACGTCACGGGTCTCGGCAAGCCGGAGCACGTGAGTCACTATGCGGCGTCGCTGCTCTCGTCCACCGGCACGCCGGCCAGCTTCCTGCATACCACCGAGGCCACCCACGGCAGCCTCGGCCAGGTCGTCACCGGGGACATCGTGATCGCCGTCTCCAACAGCGGAGGCACCCCCGAGACCGTGCAGCTCGCCGAGCTGCTTCACGGCCACGGTGCCCGGGTGATCGCGGTGACCGGCGATCCCGGCTCCGCGCTGGCCGAGCTGGCGGACGTGGTGCTCGAGGCCGGCGTCTCGAGCGAGGGCGGTCCCCTTGGCCTTGCACCACGGGCCAGCGTGGCCACCGAGGTGGCGGTGCTCGCGGCGCTCTCGGCGCTGCTCCAGCAGCGGTCGGGGTTCACCCTCGAGGACTACGCGGCCCGCCATCCGGCGGGCGCCCTGGGCCGCCGGGCTCGGGAGAAGAGCCTCCCGCGGGGGAAGGCCGGGTCGAAGGACCGCTAGTCGGGGCGCCGAATCGCCTCAGGTTGGCGGGATCCCGGTCGATAACCCACCAAATTGTTGGTGCCTTTCTGCCACACCCGGGCTCTTCGGCCTGCCGGAGCTGCCATCCGTCGCCCACGCCCGCTGCCGCTCGAGGAGTCGCTCCCCATGTCCGCCGGTTCCGAAGCCCCGCTCCGCGCCGAAGCCGCGCCCCGCCCTGTCGACACAGAGCTGGAGCGCGTCCTCACCTCCTTCGACAGCTGCTACGTGTGGCGCTACGGCTCGCTCGAGGACGGGCTTCGCGACCTCTACGCGAAGGCGAAGCGCGAGCAGTGGAACGGCGACGGTCTCGACTGGACGATCCAGGTCGATCCCGAGTCCGAGATCATCCCGGCGGCCTTCAACCCGCTCGACGCCTACGCGCCCTACCAGCGACTCTCCGAGAAGGAGAAGCGCGAGTTCAACCACGCGCAGATCAGCTGGCAGCTCTCGCAGTTCATGCACGGCGAGCAGGGCGCCATGATCGTCGCCTCGCAGCTCGTCTCGGCCGTTCCGTGGATGGACGCCAAGCTCTACGCGTCGAGCCAGGTCATGGACGAGGCGCGACACGTGGAGGTGTTCAGCCGCTACCTGCGCGAGAAGCTGGAGTGGGAGTGGCCGATCAACAGCCACCTGAAGTCGCTCCTCGACGCCATCCTCCTGAACGGTGCCTGGGACTTCAAGTACCTGGGCATGCAGATCCTCGTGGAGGGCCTCGCGATGGCGGCCTTCGCGAATCTCTACCAGCTGACCGCCGAGCCCCTCGTCAAGGACCTCGTCCACAACGTGATGCGCGACGAGTCGCGCCACGTGGCCTTCGGCGTGCTCTCGCTCGACGGCTTCTACGCCGAGATGCCCGCCCGGGAGCTGCGCGACCGCGAGGACTTCGTGATCGACGCGTGCCGGCTCATGCGCGACCGCCTGATCGGCGAGGAGGTGGCGGAGCATGCGGGCTTCCCGGCGGCCGAGGTGCGGGAGACCCTGCTGCAATCGCCGATCCTGCAGCTCTTCCGGCAGCAGCTCTTCTCGCGGGTCGTGCCCAACCTGAAGCGCCTGGGCCTGCTCACGCCGTACGTGCGAACCGCCTTCGAGGAGATGCGCATCCTGCAGTTCGAGCATCTCTCGTCCGAGGAGCAGGACCGCGCGCTCGGCATCGCCTGACGCGCGGCGCGAGACTCACTCGGGCTCGTCGGGCTTGTTGACGGTGAGCACCGGGCAGTGGGACCGCTGGACGACGCGCTCGGCGATGCTGCCGAGCAGCAGGTGCTTGAAGCCCGACAGGCCGCGGCAGCCCATCACGATCATGTCGGCGCCCGCCTCCTCGGCCTCCTCCTCGATGACGGTGGCGGGATAGCCCTCGCGGACGATCTCGCTGACCGTGATGCCCCGCGCGCGAAGCTTCGCGGCGTAGGCGGCCAGGCAGCGCTGCGCCTCCTCCTTCACCGAGTCCCAGAAGTCGGCGGGCAGGTAGGCGCCCTCGAGCTGCTGGAACTCCACCGGCAGGTGGTAGGCGTGCAGCAGCAGCACCTCGCTCCCGTGCTCCTCGGCCAGGTGGGCGGCCCACTCGACCACCAGGTCGGCGTGCTGGGAGAAGTCGATGGGGCACAGGATCTTGCGGACATCGATGGTCATGGGCACCTCCGTCGGGATCCGTGGATGCGGCCGGGCCGGCGCGACGGCCCATCCCGGCCCGGGAGGGTGCCGCGGATCGACGCCGGCTGCCCGGGGGGTCGGCGGAGAGCGCCCAGGTGCCCGTCCCGTTCGGGGCCGCTAAGCTCGCAGCCCGTTTCGTTCCCGGTTCGTGTGGGGCCGTAGCTCAGCTGGGAGAGCGACGCGTTCGCAACGCGTAGGTCGGCGGTTCGATCCCGCTCGGCTCCACCATTTGCCGCGATTCCGCACGGCGGAATCGCTTGGCCGCGGGCGCTTCCTTTCGGGATTCCGCGTGGCGGAACCCCTGGGCCGCGGGCGCTTCCTTTCGGGATTCCGCGTGGCGGAATCCCTGGGCCGCGGGTGCTTCCTTTCGGGATTCCGCGTGGCGGAACCCCTGGGCCGCGGGCGCCTTTCGGGATTCCGCGTGGCGGAATCCCTGGGCCGCAGGCGCGTTCTCTCGTGGCGGGGCGGTGGGCGCTCTACTGCAGGGACTGGACGGCCAGGGCGAGGGCGGCTCCCACGAGCAGTGCGCCGTCGAGGACGACGAGGCCGTAGCGTTCTCCGGGCTGGAAGGCCGCGAGGGCCAGCAGCTCGCAGCCCGGGATGGCGGCCAGCGAGGGGCAGCCGCCGGGTCCCGCCAGGGCGACGCCCATGCCTGCGAGCGCGAGGCCTCGCGCGAGCCACAGGCGGCGCGGCTGGCGGTCGTCGCGCAGGGTCGTCGCGACGACGTTGCCCGCGACCGCCCCGGCGTACACCGCCAGCAGCCAGGGGACCGCCGCGGGATCGCCTGCCGCCAGGGCCGGAATGCCCGCCGTCACCGCCACCCAGGCGCCCCCCACGTAGACCGGCTTCCAGCTCGAGTGCCGCTTCAGACGCCGGTGGAGCAGGCCCAGCCCCAGCACGCCGGCGCATAGCAGCTGCACCTCGCGCGGCTCGGCCAGGGCCAGTCCCAGGGCGGCGACCCCCGACACCGCGGTCAGGACGCGGAGCGTGCCGCGGTGTCCTTCGACGAAGGCGGTTCGCAGCGGCGCGTTCACCCGGTCCGCCCGGGTGTCGCGCAGGCGGTCGACGTTGTAGACCACGAGCGTCCCGGCGGCGGCGAGCCCGGCGCCGGTCCAGTCCGGCGCGAGGCCCAGCGCGCCGCAGGCAGCCAGCAGCAGGCCGACCGCGACGCAGGCCGGAATGAGGCTCGCAAAGGCCAGCCAATCCGACAGCCACAGAACGCCGCCCGGGCGGATCATGCGGGCAAGCTACCAGCCGGCACGGGTCCGGTCTCCGCAGCGTGGCGGTGCGCCCCGGCCGGACGCCGGCGCGCTAGGCTCCGCGGTCCGCTCCTCCGACCCGATCCCGGGGGTCGCTGCCGGCAGGCTCCGGGCCCGACGGTCGGCGAGACGGATGCGAGACCCAGCGAGAAGCTCGATCGAGCCGGCAGAGAGGGAATCCCGTGTTGGCGGCGCCGTCCATCTGCCTCCCGACGAACGCCCCGGCGCATGCCCCCCGGACGAGGGCGGCGTGGCGGTAGCCGGTGTGGGACTGCCCGCGATCGTCACGGCGGGGGATCGCCGCGCCGCCAAGGCGGTGTACGGGGAGAGCAAGGTCTTCCTCGAGGTCGAGGGTCTGCCGCTCGTGGCCCGGGTCGTGGAGGTGCTCCAGCGGGTTCCGCAGGTGAGCGAGGTCTGGGTGGTGGGCGACGCCGAGCGGCTCGAGACCGCGCTCGCCCGGGACGAGGTGCAGGCCTCTCTCACCAAGCCGCTCCACGTGATCGAGCAGTTCCGCAACCTGTTCGAGAACTGCTGGGAGAGCTACCGCCGGGCGCTTCCGGGCGCGCCGCCGGAGGGCCGGGATCCCGAGGGAGAGGCGGACCTGGACTTCGAGGTGCTCTACCTCTCCGCCGACCTGCCGTTCGCCACCGCCCTGGAGATCTCGAGCTTCATCGAGCGCTCCCGGGCTTGCGACTGCGACTACGCGCTGGGTCTCGTGCCCCGGGAATCGCTGCAGCAGTTCCTTCCGGCGCGGGCCGGGGGACCCGGCATCGAGGTCGCCTACTTCAACATGCGGGAGGGGCGCCTGCGCCAGAGCAACCTGCACTGGGCGAAGCCCGGCCGCATGGGAGCCCGCGAGCTCATCGAGGAGATGTACGAGCACCGCCACCAGCGCGAGTTCTGGAACATGATCTCCCTGGGGTTCCGGCTGCTGATCCACCGGGGCGGCGGCGCGCGCATCGTCTTCTGGTACTCGCTCATCCACCTGAGCGGCCTGGTCGATCGCTGGGGATGGCGGCGACTCGCCGACTGGCTCCGCACCGCCAACACCCTCGCCCGCACCGAGGAGGCCGTGAGCCGGCTGCTGCAGACGCGATTCCGCTTCGTGGTCACCGACGTGGGCGGCTGCGCGATCGACGTGGACACCGAGGAGGAGTACGACGCCGTGAAGGCGCGCTTCGACGAATGGACGAAGGCGCAGCAGGAGCGCGCCCGGGCCTTGGCGGGTGCCGCCCTCGAGGCGCCGCGCCGGGAGGGTCGGGCGTGAACGACGTCGAACGACAGGTGCTCCGCGTGCGCGAGTCGGCCGGACTCTTCGGGTTCGCCGAGGAGCTCGGGAGGCGCGGGCTGGTCGCGGTCACCGGTCGCGACGCCCGCCGCTGGCTCGACGGCATGCTGACCAACGACGTCACGCGCATCGCCCCCGGCACGCCGGAGAGCGGATGCTATGCGGCACTGCTCACGCCGAAGGGTCGAATCGTCGCCGATCTGCACGTGCTGGCCCGGGAGGATGGCTTCTGGCTGGAGACCGCCGCCAGCGCGGTGGCTGACGTGGTGGCTCGCCTCGAGCGCTACATCGTGGCCGACGACGTGAAGCTCGCGGTCGAAACCGACGAGATCCTCCGGCTGGGCCTGGAGGGACCCGGGGCCGCGGCGGTGCTGGCGGCGGCGGGCAGCGCGAGCGCACCGGCGCTGACGGCGCTCGCGCCCGAGAGCTGGCTGACGACGCAGATCGCCGGCACCGACGTGGTCGCGGCGCGCTTCGGCTGGTCGGGGGAGTCGGGCTTCCAGCTCTTCGTACCGGTGGAAGCCGGAGACGCGGTCGGCGCGGCCCTGGCCGACGCGGGCGGAGACGCCCTCGTCCCGGCTTCGGGAGACGCCCTCGAGGTGCTGCGGATCGAGGCCGGCATTCCGCGTCTGGGCCCGGAGCTCAACGAGGAGATCTTCCCCGACGAGGCGCGCCTCGACCGGGCGATCTCCCGCCGCAAGGGCTGCTACACCGGCCAGGAGATCGTCGCGCGCCTGTACTCCCGGGGTGCCGTGAACCATCTGCTCGTGGGCCTGCGGTTCGAGGACGAGCGCGTGCCGGCGCCCGACGCTCCGCTGGCGGCGGGCGATCGCCCGACGGGCGAGGTGACCAGCGCCTGCCGGTCGCCCCGGGCCGGCGTGATCGGGCTGGGCTTCGTGCGGCGGGAGCACGCCGAGGCGGGGACGAGCCTTCGCTGCGACGACCCGGCGGGACCGCTCGCCGCCACGGTGTGCGAGCCGCCGTTCTTCGAGATGGGCGTCGACCGGGGCGTCGGGGCGGACGCTCGATGAGGTCGGCCGGGGTGTGAGGGCGACGCGGGGTGTCATCGTGGTGTTCGCGAAGGCGCCGCGTCCGGGCTTCGTGAAGACTCGCCTCACGCCGCCGTTCTCCCCCGAGCAGGCCTCGGACTTCTACAGCTGCCTGCTCCAGGACGTGCTGGTGGCCACCGCCGACGTGTCCCGCGACCTCGCCCTGGAGCCGGTGGTCGCCGTGCATCCCCCGGAAGCGCTGGTCGAGATGGCGCAGCGGGCTCCCTGCGAGATGCGCGTCGTCGCCCAGCACGGGGGCAACCTGTCGGAGCGCATGGGCTTCGCGGTGCGCGAGGCCGCCGCCGGGGGTGCCCGCCGGATCCTGCTGCGGGGAAGCGATAGCCCGTGTCTCTCGGGGGAGGCGGTGGCCGAGGCGCTCGATCGGCTCGAGGATCACGACCTGGTGCTGCTGCCCGATCGCGACGGGGGCTACGGGCTCGTGGGACTGAAGCGGCCCTGGCCCGGCCTCTTCGATCACGAGATGAGCACCGGCTCGGTGCTGCAGGACACCCTGGCCCGGGCGCGCGACCTGGGCATGCGGGTCCACCTGCTCGCGCCGGGCTTCGACGTCGACACGGCCGCCGACCTCCAGTGGCTCGCGCAGGCCCTCCAGGCCGGCGACGCGCACGCGTGCCCGCGAACCCTGGCCTTCCTCGACGAGAACGCGCTCTGGAGCCGCTGATTCCGCGGGTGTCGCCCGGATGCGTCAGTCGCCCAGGGGATGTCCGCCCATCGCCCACGTGGGGGTGATCTGAAGCTTCTCCATCTTGGCGTAGAGGGTCCGGCGTCCGATTCCCAGCGCGCGGGCCGCGGCCGATCGATTGCCCCGGCACTCACGCAAGGTCTTCGTGATCTTCCAGGCCTCGGCGAGATCGAGCCACGCCCGCAGCGACAGCGGATCGTCGCCCTGGAGCCGGCTCGCCTGACGGAGGAAGTCCTCGAAATCACTGTCCCGCGTGCTGTTGCGGATGGACAGGTCGTTCGTGTCTCGGGCTGCTTGGATCGGTTCGATACTCATGGCCGCCTGACGAGTGCAAGCCCCGTACCCAGCCGAGGCCGGCTGCCGGGCGGCCGATCAGGGCCCCGCGGAGCCGGTTGCCCGAGGGGGGGGGACGAGCGCTGCCATCGGCTCGGGCAGGCCCTGCCCAGTCCCTGGGCAATGTCAGGCACCATCGGGCCGTCCCGGGGGCGGGAGAGGGCCGTAGGAGCCTCCCGGACTTCCGGCCGGCTCGGTACGCATCTTGCGATATGGGCCGCGTGTGGCGCGCTACCGGGGACTTCCCGGGCAGGCCCACCTGGTCTCCGCTCGGCACAGTCCGGGTGGGACGTGATAACTTGGCGCCCGCCCCCAGAGGGCGGCGCGTCGAACCCCCAGAGCGAACGCGGAGCCCACCCGTGAAGAAGATCGAGGCGATCATCAAGCCTTTCAAGCTCGACGACGTGAAGGCGGCTCTGCACGGGCTCGGCGTTCAGGGCCTCACGGTGACCGAGGTCAAGGGCTTCGGCCGGCAGAAGGGCCATACGGAGCTCTACCGCGGCGCGGAGTACGTGGTGGACTTCCTGCCCAAGATCAAGCTCGAGGTGGTCGTGGGCGACGACGCCGTCGACGGCGTCGTGACAGCCATCGTCGAAGCGGCCAACACCGGCCGGATCGGCGACGGGAAGATCTTCATTCTGCCCCTCGACGAGGCGATCCGGATCCGAACCGGAGAGCGCGGTACCGAAGCAGTCTAGAACCGACGAACGAGCGCAGACCGAAAAGAGCGCAGACCAGGTTGAATTCATCGAGGCAGCTTCGACGGAGTCCGCGCCCCCCGGCGCGAGGCGGACTCGCCGCAGCAAAGCTCTCTCAACATCAGGAAGGAAGGAACGGAAGATGAACGGGAAGCAGGTACTCGAGTTTGCGAAGAAGAACAACGTGGTGATGGTGGACTGCCGCATCACGGACTGGCCCGGCAGCTGGCAGCACTGCTCGCACCCGATCAACATGCTCGACGAGTCGACCTTCGAGGACGGTTACGGCTTCGACGGCTCGTCGATCCGCGGCTGGCAGGCGATCAACGAGAGCGACATGCTCATGATCCCCGATCCCACGACGGCGTTCATCGATCCCTTCATGGCCCACCCGACCCTGGTGCTGATCTGCGACGTGGTCGATCCGACGACGCGCCAGCCGTACTCTCGCGACCCGCGCTACATCGCGCGCAAGGCCGAGAACTACATGAAGGAATCGGGCATCGGGGACACCTGCTACATCGGCCCCGAGGCCGAGTTCTTCATCTTCAACCACGCGGCCTTCAGCACCAGCGCCAACGAGGGCTTCTACCAGATCGACTCGAACGAGGGCGTCTGGAACTCGGGTGCCGAGGAAGGCGGAGCCAACCTCGCGTACAAGACGCGCCACAAGCAGGGCTACTTCCCGGCGCCGCCGACGGACACCCAGCAGGACCTGCGGACCGAGATGTGCCTCGAGATGGCGACGCTCGGCATCGAGATCGAGACGCAGCATCACGAGGTGGCGACCGCCGGCCAGGCCGAGATCGACATGGTGTTCGACAAGCTGGGCTCCATGGCCGACAAGCTGATGAAGTACAAGTACGTCGTGAAGAACGTGGCGCGCCGGCACGGCATGACCGCGACCTTCATGCCGAAGCCCCTCTTCCAGGACAACGGCTCGGGGATGCACACCCACCAGTCGATCTGGAAGGACGGCAAGCCGCTCTTCGCGGGCGACGAGTACGCGGGCCTCTCGAAGATGGCCCTCTACTACATCGGCGGCATCATCAAGCACGCGCGGGCGCTGGCGGCATTCACGAACCCGGGCACGAACTCGTACAAGCGGCTCGTGCCGGGCTATGAGGCTCCGGTCAACCTGGCCTACTCGAGCCGGAACCGCTCGGCGGCCTGCCGCATCCCGACCTACTCGCAGAGCCCGAAGGCGAAGCGGGTGGAGGTGCGCTTCCCGGACCCGTCCTGCAACGCGTACCTGGCGTTCTCGGCGATGCTGATGGCGGGCATCGACGGCATCGAGAACAAGATCGATCCGGGAGGACCGCTCGACAAGAACATCTACAGCCTGAGCCCGGAAGAGGCGAAGGGCATCCCGGTGATGCCGGGCAGCCTGGACGAGGCGCTGCGCGAGCTGGAGCACGACCACGACTTCCTGCTCAAGGGAGACGTGTTCACCCGCGACGCGATCGAGAGCTGGATCGACTACAAGCGCGAGAACGAGGTCGACCCGATCCGGCTGCGGCCGCACCCGCACGAGTTCGAGCTGTACTACGACTGCTAGGCGAATCCTTCGGATTCGCCGACTGCCTCGGCTCTACGGGCCGTTGAGCTGATCGCAGTCGGGGATTCGTCAGCTAGGCGAACCGAAGGGTTCGCCGACTGCCTCGGCTTCACGGACACCCAGCTGAGAGGGGGTTGCATCCCCCGGGCTCAGCGGGCGAATCCGAGGGGTTCGCCGGGAGCTGAGAGCGGAGAATTCGGAGCCCCGTCGGCGTTGGCCGGCGGGGCTCTTCTTTTCAGGAGCCGGTCACGTCGCGGAAGGCTGCGAGCACGTCGCCGGGCTTGGGCCGGATGCGCCAGTTGTCGGTGAGATCGCGCCACACGATGCGACCATCCTGGATGATCAGGGTGGCCGGGCGCGGCACGTCGCCGCCGTCGATGGACGCGCCCTCGTGCAGCAGTCCCAGGGACTTCGTCAGCACGAGGTCGGCGTCGGACAGGATCGGGAACGACAGGTCGAATCGTTCGGCCACCCCGCGATTCTCGTCGACGGAGTCGGGGCTCACCGCGATGACGGTGGCGCCGGCCTTCTCGAAATCAGTGATCCGTGTCTGCAGCCCGTGCAGCTCCGACATACAGAAGGGTCACCAGTAGCCCCGATAGAAGACGAGGATGAGCTTGCCCCGGCCCGCCTCGGCGAGATCGACGGGGCGGCCGTCCCAGGAAGCGAGGGTCATGGCGGGAAGCGGCGTGCCCGTGCCGGCCGCGCGGCCCGCATCGGGAACCTGGTAGGAGAAGACGAAGCAGTAGTAGGAGAGGAGTCCGGTGAGGAGCAGCGAGAGCGCCAGCCCGGCGACGCTTCCGACCCGGCTCCAGCGGGTTCGTGCGCGGTAGACCGCCACGCCCCCCAGGCCGATGGCGACCGACAGGAAGAGCAGGTTCAGCCACGGAAAGTCGCGGAAGAGGGGCCACTGAACGAAGAAGAGCCAGTAGGAGAGGAACCCCGGGATGGCGACGAGCGGACAGAGCCAGGCGGCGAGGTTGCGCGGGGCCGGCGCTGAACTCGATTCGGTCATCGCGGGGAGGCTACCGGAGGAATCCCCGCGAGCAAGGCGGCCCGAGCGGGCCGGCGGCCTATAGTGTTCTCCCTCGCCGAGGAGCCCTCCATGCCCGCGACCCTGCGACCCCTCGAAGGAATCCGTGTCGTCGACCTGGCCGACGAGAAGGCCGAGCTGGCGGGACGCGTGCTCGCCGACTTTGGCGCCGACGTGATCCGCGTGGAGCCTCCGTCCGGTGCCGCCTCTCGCCGGTGTCCGCCCTTCCACGACGGCCGCAGCCTCTACTTCGGCTACCGCAACTTCAACAAGCGCGGTCTGGTGCTGGATCTCGACCAGCCGGCGGACCGCCTTCGGCTGACGGAGCTGGCGGGCCGGGCCGACGTGCTCGTCGAGTCGTTCGGGCCGGGCGGTCTCGCCGCGCGCGAGATCGACGAGGCTGCACTGCGGGCCGCGAATCCCGGGCTGGTGGTGTTGCAGGTCTCCGACTTCGGCCGGCAGGGGCCGTACCGGGACTGGGTGGCCACCGACGCCACCCTGGAAGCCCTGGGCGGCATGCAGTTCCAGGCCGGCCTGCCGGAGAAGCCGCCGCTGCTCCCGCCCGGGACCCCCGCCTACGACATCGCCGGCGTCATGGGGGCCTTCGCGGTGCTGTCGGCGCTGCTGCAACGAGCCCGAACGGGCTACGGCCAGACGATCGACCTCTCGGTTCTCGAGGCGCTCGCCCAGCAGACCAACTGGGCGCTCTCCAACGCGAGCTTCACCCGCGCCCGGGGGCAGGACGTCGCCGAGGTCCGCGCCGGCTCCGGGCCCATGTACAAGATCTACGCCTGCAAGACCGGCTACGTGCGCCTCGTGATCCTGTCCCCGCGCCAGTGGAAGGCGATGCGGGAGTGGCTGGGCGACCCGGAGTACCTGCGCGACCCGATCTACGAGAGCTTTCTCGGACGCCTGCAGATCGCCGACGCGCTGGCGGTGATGATCGGCGATCTCTTCGCCACGATGGGTCACGAGGAGGTGGCCTTCGAGTCCCAGCGCCGGGGCATCGTCTGCACTCCCGTGCTCTCGCCCGACGAGGTGCTCGCGAACGAGCACCTGGTGTCCCGGGGCACCTTCGTGGACGCGGAGTACGCGCCGGGCGCCAGGGGTCCCATCGCCTCGGGCTTCTTCGAGATCGACGGCGAGCGGCAGGGATACCGGACGCGCGCCCCCGAGCCCGGGGAGCACGACGCCGAGATCCTTGCCGGCATCTGGAGCGAGCCGCGGGAGCGGCCGAACACACCGCCGCCGGATCCGGCGCTGCCCTTCGCGGGCCTGCGCGTGATCGACTTCGGAATCGGAGGTGTGGGGGTGGAGGCGAGCCGGCTCTTCGCCCAGTACGGCGCCGACGTGGTCAAGATCGAGAGCCGCACGGCGCCGGACTTCATCCGCGTCGTGATGTCGACGGAGATGAGTGCGTCGTTCGCCTCCTCGAGCACGTCGAAGCGCGCCTTCGGCGTGAACCTGAAGACCGAGCGCGGTCTCGAGCTGGTGCATCGCCTCATCGCCCAGGCCGACGTCGTGGTCGAGAACAACTCCACCGGCGCCATGCAGAAGATGGGGCTCGGCTACGAGAAGCTCCGTGAGCTGAACCCGCGCATCGTGATGGCCAGCAGCCAGCTGCTGGGCTCGCGCGGCGCGTGGGCGGACTGGATCGGCTACGGGCCCAGCACGCAGCCCGTCGGGGGTCTCGTGCATCTCTGGAACTACGACGACCAGGAGGATCCGGCGGGCTCGACGTCCATCTTCCCCGATCACCTGGCCGGCCGGCTCACGGCGGTGGGAGCCCTCGCCGCGCTGCTGCGCCGGGAGCGCACGGGCGAGGGCGGCCACGTGGAGGTCGCGCAGGTGGAGGCCGTGACGGGAATCATCGGCGACCTGCTGCTGCGAACCGGCCTGGCGCCGGGCAGCGTCCAGCCCATGGGCAATCGCAGCGAGCGCGGGGCGCCCTGGGGCGCCTATCCCTGCCAGGGCGTGCAGCAGTGGGTGGCGATCAGCGTGCGCGACGACGACGACTGGAAGCGGCTGTGCATGGCGCTCGGCAACCCCGAGTGGACGAAGAAGCCCGGCTACGAGAACGCCGCCGGTCGTCGCGCCGCCCAGGCCGAGATCGACGAGCACCTGGGAGCCTGGACCGCGACGCTCACGAAGAACGGCGTGACCCAGTCCCTGCAGATGTTCGGCGTGCCCGCAGCACCCATGCTGACGGGGAGCGAGCAGCTCGCCGACCCGCACTTCCAGGCGCGCGGCTATCCGCGCTGGGTGGACCAGCAGGACCTGGGCTGGATCGCCTTCGAGGGCCCGTGCTTCCGGGCCAGCGGCATGAGCGACGTGCGCATCTTCCAGGCGCCGAAGGTGGGCGAGCACACGCGAGCGGTCGCGCGCGAGCTGCTGGGGCTGCCGGAGGGCGAGATCGACTCGCTCGTCGAGGCCGGCGTGCTCGAGGTACCGAAGGCCTGAGGCGCCGGCGCGGTCAGGCCTCGCGGTCCTCGATCGTCTCGTACCAGTCGAAGTCCTCGCGCTTCACCCAGCCGGGCATCTTCGAGCCGGCCTTCATGCGCTCGATCATCTTCGGCTTGAGCTGGCCGTTCTGCATCATGGCACCGAAGACCGCGCCGGCGTTGATGTGGTCGAAGAAGTCGCGCTGCCAGCTCCACTGGAAGTCGCCCGCGTAGCGGAACCACGACCCGCCGGTGCCCGCGATCTCGTACGGCCTTCCTTCGGGATCGCGATCGGGCGCGATCTGACGCCAGACGCCCAGGACCTCGCCCTTGCGGTCGTCGATGAGCGTCCGCACGTACGGATAGACCCAGTTCTCGAGGCCCTCCATCTCGGTCCCGAACACCCAGTCGTGGATCTGCTGGCGGCCGCGGGCCGCGAACTCCCACTTGTCGCCGTTGTTCCAGGTGTAGAGGGCGTCTTCGGTGTAGAAGGCCGACATCTTCGACCAGTCACCGGTCTCGCCCGCCCGGTCGTTGGCGGCGACCCAGCGTCGCATCATCTCTTCCAGCTCGTCTCGGGGGAAGGCAGGCATGCTCGTCCTCGTGTGGGGGTTCGGTCGGAAGCGTCGGTTTCGTCAGCGCGCCGCGTGGCGGCGTCGGCGGTAGCGCGCCCGGCACGGCTGGGCGAGCTGCACGACCATCTTCGAGTGGTCGTTGCGGTAGCTCTCGCTGGGCTGGGCCAGCTCGAAGGTGTACTCGCGGAGCAGCACCGAGAAGATCGACTTCAGCTGCATCATCGCGAAGGCGGCGCCCACGCAGCGGTGCCGCCCGGCGCCGAACGGGATCCACGCGAAGCTCTGCCGATCTTCCTGCCGGCCCTCGCCGTAGCGTTCGGGATCGAAGCGGTCGGGCTCCGGGAAGCACTCCGGCAGCCGGTTCGAGACCGCCGGCGAGACGGCCACGAGCTTGCCCGCGGGCACCGTGATTCCCTTGTAGTGGAAGTCGTACATGACCTTGCGCATCAGGATGATGAGCGGCGGGTGCAGCCGCAGCGCTTCCTTGATGCCCGCCTCGAGCACCGGGATCTCGCGCAGCGCCTGGTAGGTGATGTCGCTGCCGGACTCGTGCAGTCCGTCGATCTCGTCGACGACCCGCTTCGCGTAGTCGGGATGCCGCAGGAGCTCGATCAGCGACCAGGCCGCCGTGCCCGAGGTGGTGTGGTGACCGGCGAACATCATCGAGATGAACATGCCGGTGATCTGGTCGATGGTGTAGCGCGGCGAGCCGTCCGGGTTCTTGATGGTGAGCAGGATGTCGAAGAGCTCGCGCTCGTCGTCCTTCAGGCCGCGCCGCCGCTCGAAGACGCCCGTCAGCTTCTCGACGAGCTGGCGGCGAGCCCGGTCCCGGGTGCGGAACACCGGCAGCGGCAGGTTCGGGTTGACGTAGGCGATGGCGTCGGTGCCCTTCTCGAGGTCGTAGAAGACCGGGAAGTAGTCGCTCGTCAGCTCTTCGCGGAACTGCCTGCCGATGAGACATGCGCTCGACGTGTAGAGGGTGAGCTCGGAGAAGAAGTCGAGCAGGTCGATCTCGCCGGCGTCGCCGAGGGTGTCCATCATGCGCCGGGTCTCGTGTGCGATCACCTCGGCGTGGCCCCGCATGAACTTGTCGCGCAGAGACTGGTTGCGCATGGCCTGCTTGCGCTGCTCGGGGGTGCCGTCGAAGACCACGCCCTTGCCGAACACCGGGGTCATGAACGGGTATGCGGCCGCCTGGTCCAGCTGCTCGTCGGTCGCGCGGAAGAAGGCCTCCTGGGCGGCCTCGCCGGTGAACAGCACCACGCGGTTGCCCGCGAAGTTCATCTCGCCCACCTCGCCGCACTCCTCGCGCACCCGCCAGAAGAGCTCGATGGGGGCGCGGCGCAGCTCCAGCAGGTGGCCCAGGCCCGGCCAGCTTCGGGACAGCACGGGGGGCGCCTGCCCGCCCGGGTGGCCGCTCCCGGAGGAGGTCACAGAAGAGGGGGCTGCCGTCATGGTGCGAAGCCTAGCCATTTACATTGTGCCTGCAAGGTATATGGTCTCCGGGCATGCCCGAGCATCTGGAGATCTCCCGGCCGCCCCGCGTCCGTCGCAGCCACGCCGAGCGGGCGGCGGAGACCCGCCGCCGCATCATCGCCGCCGTCAACGAGAGCATCGACGAGGTGGGATTCCAGCGAACCACGGCCTCCGAGATCGCGCGCCGAGCGGGCGTCACCTGGGGGGCCGTCCAGCACCACTTCGGGGACAAGCACGGCATCCTGATGGCGGTCCTGGAGGACTCCACCAACCGGTTCATCGACCACCTGGCCGCGGTGCCCGTGGCGGGGCTCTCCCTCGAGCAACGGGTCGCCGCCTTCGTGGAGAGCGCCTGGCAGCACTTCTCGAGTCGCCACTACCGCTGCACGTTCGAGATCCTGCTCAATTGGTCGGCCGCGGAGGAGAGCCTGCCCGAGCTGGCGGGCTCCCTGGCCGAGCTCCAGGGGCCGAGCTGGGGCCAGATCTGGGCGCGCTTCTTCCATGACGCAGACATCTCGCCGCGTCGCAGCATCGCGCTCCAGCGCTACGCGGCGGCGGTCCTGTCCGGCATCGCGTCATTCCGGATCCTGGAAGGGCAGAGCCCGGAGCTGCGAACCCTCGAGCTGGGCTTCCTGAAGGACACCTTGGCGCGAGAGCTCGCGGGCGATGACGCGGGATGAGAGCCCTCGTCACGGGAGCGACGGGGTTCGTGGGGCTCCATACCGCCCGGGCGCTCCGGGACCGGGGCCACTCCCTCCGGGTGCTGGTGCGCAGTCGGGAGAAGGCCCGCCGATGCCTCGGAGACCTCGGGATCGATGACGCGGACGTGATCGTGGGTGACATGACCGATCCCGAGGCGGTGACGCGCGTCATGGGCGGCTGTGACGCGCTGGTCCATGCCGCGGCCGCGGTATCGGTGACGAGTGCCGGAGGCGATGACGCGTTCTCCGTCAACGAGGAAGGGACGCGCTGCGTCATCGGCGAGGGATGCCGGCGGAACCTCTCCTCGATGGTCTTCGTGTCCAGCCTGACGGCCGTCTTCGATCCCCGGGCGGGGCACCTCGTCCCCGGGCTGCCGCTCGTGGAGAACCGCAGCCGTTACGGAAGGTCGAAGGTGGCGAGCGACTGCTACGTGCGCGAGTGCCAGGCCGAGGGAGCGCCGGTTCACATCGTGTACCCCAGCGGGGTCGTGGGCCCGGAAGACCCCGGAGCGAGCGAGTCCATGCGCGCCCACACGGGCTTCACGCGGATGACGATCCGCGCCGGAGGCACCCAGTTCGTGGACGTGCGGGACCTCGGGATGCTGAACGCCCGGCTGCTG
Organism: uncultured delta proteobacterium; assembly: GCA_963822965.1. Classification (GTDB taxonomy): domain Bacteria; phylum Myxococcota_A; class UBA9160; order UBA9160; family UBA4427; genus JAJDAN01. Next base: position 1,984,101 of record CAWGJT010000005.1, on the reverse strand, counting down.
GAGCGACCCGGCAGCGAGCGCGTCATCGCCGCCGGCCACTACTTCAGCTGGGACGATCTGACGGCGCTGATCGAGGAGGTCTCCGGGGGCCGGGTGCCACGCTTCGGCGCACCGGGCTGGCTGCTGCGCGGCCTGGCCAGCGTGGCGGACGGGGTGCGCGGGCTCACCGGCCGCAGCTTCGGCCCCTTCACGCGGGAGGCGCTCGAGGTGGCGACGCGCTGGTGGCCGGTTCCCGACTCGCCCCAGGTGGCCGAGCTCGGGCTGAAGTGGCGCGATCCGCGGGAGACGGTGGAGGCCGTGCTGCGCTGGGGGCTCGCGAACGGCAGGGTCCGGCCCGAGGCAGCGCCGCGCCTGGCCGGTGGCGCCTGACGCCGCGGCCCGCCGACCCCCTCTACTATTCCCCCTGCGCGTCCCCCTGCGCGCCGGACGTTCCGCCGCCCTTCTCTCGGGCGGCCTTCCGGGCGACGTCGGCCTCGAGCATGCGCTCGATCTGCTGGATCCCGGGCTCGTAGAGGACGCCGGGCAGCATACCTCCGTCGATCTCGATGGTCGTGCCGTTGATGTAGTCGGCCTGCCCCGAGCAGAGGAACACGCAGGCGTTGGCGACCTCGCGCGGCTCGCCGCCCCGCCGCAGGGGGATCTTCCGGAAGTAGGTTCGGCCCTCGGGATCGTCCTGCCCGAGAACCAGGCGGCGGAAGTTGTCGGTGACCGTGGCGCCCAGGGCGAGGCAGTTGATGCGGACCCCCGGGCCCCACTCCTCCGCCAGGGAACGCGTCATGTGGTTGAGGCCCGCCTTGGCGGCGCCGTAGGAGACCAGGGTGGGCGAGCCTGCCGGGTGGGAGGCCCCGCTCGAGATGTTCACGATGGAGCCCGTCGTGTCCTGCTTCTTCATCTCCTGGCAGGCGCGGATCGCGAACCAGAGTGGTCCGATCAGGTTGTTCTGGATCGAGAACGCGTGGAAGCGCGCCGTGCGCAGGAAGGGATCGTCCGAGGGCTCGGAGCCCTCGATCCGGGCGACGAGCTCGGGAACCTCCTCGGCGTGGGGGGTGGGCACCGTGCCGCCTGCGTTGTTGATCAGGATGTCGAGGCGTCCGAAGCGAGCGACGACCCGACCGACGAAGGCGTCGATGCTCTCGGCGTCGCGCTGATCGCACTTCCAGTGGACGGCCCGCTCGGCGGCCTCGGGGCCCGGGGTCTCCACACCGGCGAGGAACGGCACGTCCTCCCGGTCTCGCCGCGAGCAGCCGGCCACGCAGGCCCCCTCCTCGAGCAGGCGCCGGGCGATCTCCACGCCGATTCCACGGCTGGTGCCGGTGACGATCGCCACCTTTCCGTCGAGGAGCCCCATCCGGGTCAGGCGCGAGCCGGCTCGAAGCGCACGGGCACGCCCGCGTACGCGCGCGCCCACACGGAGGTCAGCCAGCGCGGGGTACCGTCCAGCGTGTAGTCGGGGATGCGGGCCAGCAGCTCTTCCAGGGCCACCCGGGCCTCCAGCCGTGCCAGCTTGGCGCCCAGGCAGTAGTGGATGCCCTGGCCGAAGGCCAGGTGCCGCGGGATCACCCGGTCCACGTCGAATCGGTCGGGCTGCGGGAACTCGCGCTCGTCCCGGTTTGCCGCGCCGAACACCAGCTTCACCTCGCGGCCCTTCGGGATGGTCACCCCGTGGACCTCGACGTCGCGGGTGGTGATGCGCGGTAGCGCCTGGGCGGGCGACTCGTAGCGCAGCATTTCGTCGACGGCGCGCTCCATGCCCCCGGGCTGCTGGACGAGCCGCTCACGCTGGTCCGGGTGGCGCGCCAGCAGCACCGCACCGTTCGCGATCAGATTCGTGGTGGTGTCGTTGCCCGCCACGATCAGGACGAAGCAGAAGCCGAGCAGCTCTTCCTGGGTGAGCCGGCGACCGTCGAGCTCCGTGTCGATCAGTGCGCTCATGAGGTCGTCCCGGCGTTCGGCCCGTCGCTCCTCGAGCAGCTTCGTGAACTCCTGGTAGATGCCGACGGCCGGGTGCCTGACGTTCTCGCTCTGGGTCTTTCCGGGGGTGGCCGCGACCATGGCCTCGGTCCAGTGCAGGAAGGTCTCCCGGCGTTCGGCGGGGACGCCGATCATCTCGCCGATGACGAGACTCGGCAGGTGCCGCGCGTAGTCGCGGAGCAGATCGCAGGTGCCGCGCGCTGCGAAGCGGTCGACGAGCTCCCGGGCGATCTCGCGGATGCGCGGCTCCATGGCGGCCACGCGCGAGCGGGTGAACGCGGTGTTCACCAGGCCGCGCAGGGCGTCGTGGTAGGGCGGGTCGACGCTCTGGATCTGGGGCAGCAGGCCGACGGCGATCGACGTGTTCTCGGACGAGAAGGTGGCGGGATCGTTCGCCGCCCGGCGCACGTCCTCGAAGCGCGAGAGCGCCCACCAGTCCCCGGCGGCGTGGTGGTAGACCGGATGCTCGTCGCGCAGCACGCGGTAGATCTCGTGGGCCTGCTCGTGAAAGCTCGGCTCGGCCGGGTCGTAGACGAAGCGCGCGCTACCGGGGACCGAAGAGACAGCAGGGGCGGATCCGGGCACGTCTTCACTCCTTCAGGCCGAAGATCTCCTCCACAGGGTAGAGGCCGGGCTCGCGGCCAACCAGCCAGTGCGCGGCGCGCACCGCACCCTCGGCGAAGTGCTCCCGGGTCGCGGAGCGGTGGACCAGCTCCACCCGCTCGCCTCGGCCGACGAAGAGGACCGTGTGCTCGCCCGGGTTGTCGCCGCCTCGCAGGGCCTGAACGCCGATGGCGCCCTCGGGGCGGGGACCGATGTCCCCCGCCCGCTCGAGCAGCAGGTGCTCGTCGAGCTGCTCGCCCCGACCCCGGGCCACGGCCTCCGCGAGGCGCAGGGCCGTGCCGCTCGGCGCGTCGCGCTTGGCGCTGTGGTGCAGCTCGAAGATCTCGGCGTCGAAGCCGCCGCCGAGCTTCGCCGCGGCCGCCTGCACCAGCCACGCCAGGACGTTGACCGCCAGGGAGAAGTTCGGCGCGTGCACCACGGGCACCCGCTCGGCCAGCTTCCGAATCTGCTCGAGCCCGGCGGCGTCGACGCCCGTGGTGCCGGTCACGTAGGCGACGCCGGCGTCCGCCGCGATCTTCAGGTTGGCGAGGGTCGACGCGGGGAGCGAGAAGTCGATCACGACGTCGCAGCCCGAGAACGCTTCGGCCGGGTCGTCGGTGAGGCGGACGCCGTCCACCTCGCTGCCGAGCTGCGGATGCCCCGGGCGCTCGAGCGCGCCGCCGACCACGAGGCCGGGGTGCCTCGCGATCGCCTGGCGCACCATTTCGCCCATGCGCCCCAGGGCGCCGACACCACCGCGACGCGCGCCGTGCTCATGCGAAGCCGAGCTCCTTCAGCACCACCTGCAGGGCCTCGCGGTTCGGCTGGGTGATGAGTGTGAGGGGAAGACGGATCTCGGGATCCACCAGCCCCATGATGGCCAGCGCCGCCTTCACGGGGATCGGATTCGTCTCGCAGAAGAGCGCGTCGAAGAGCGGAAGCAGGCTCTGGTGGATGGCGAGCGCGCGGGCCGTGTCGCCCCCGCGGAAGGCGGCGACCAGCTCCAGCATCTGGCCCGGGGCGACGTTCGCCGCCGTGGAGATCACGCCCCGTCCGCCCACGGCCAGCAGGGGCAGGGTGAGCGAGTCGTCGCCCGACAGCACGTCGAAGTCGTCCGGACAGCGGGCCACCACGTGCGCGATCTGGTCCAGGTTGCCGCACGACTCCTTCACGCCGACCACGTACTCGACGTGGGCGAGCTGGGCCAGGGTCTCGGGCAGGATGTTGGACGCCGTCCGTCCGGGAATGTTGTAGACGATGAGGGGCAGCTCGCATGCCCGCGCCACCGCCTCGTAGTGGGCGAGGATGCCCGCCTGGGTCGGCTTGTTGTAGTAGGGCGAGATCAGCAGGGCCGCAGCGGCGCCCGCGCTCTTGGCGTGCCGCGTGAGCCGGATCGCCTCCTGGGTGTTGTTGGATCCGGTCCCCGCGACGACCGGGACGCGACCGGCCGCGGCGTCTACCACGATCTCGATCACCCGGCCGTGCTCGGCGTGGGACAGGGTGGCGGACTCGCCCGTCGAGCCGCAGGGCACGAGCCCGTGGATGCCCGGCGCGGATCTGCCGTTCGACGAGCTCGCGCAGCGCCGGCTCGTCCACGGCGCCGTCGCGGAACGGCGTGACCAGGGCGGTCAGGACACCTTCGAACATGGCTGCCTCCTCGCCCGTCGGCCGTGGCGCCCGGCGGTCATACGGCGATCCGGCCCGTGAAGACCTCCGCGGCCGGGCCGGTCATGAACACGGATGCGTCTTCGCCCGCCCAGGCGATGGTGAGGTCGCCGCCGCGCAGCTCGACCCGCACCTCGCGGTCCACCACGCCGCGTAGCATGGAGACCACGCCCACCGCGCAGGCGCCGCTGCCGCAGGCGAGCGTCTCGCCCATGCCCCGTTCCCAGGTGCGTTGCCGGACGTGATCGCGCGCGACGATCTCGACGAACTCCACGTTGGTGCGGGCGGGAAAGGCGGGGTGGTGCTCGATGCGCGGGCCGAGGCTCGTCACGGGCGCGGTCTCCACGTCCGGCACCACGACCACGGCGTGCGGGTTCCCCATGGACGCCGAGGAGAGGATCACCTCGGAGGGATCGGCGCCGTCGTCGAAGACGAGCGTGACGTCCAGCACGGGGCCGTCGCCGGACGCGAGGGTGGTGGGGATCTTTGCAGGCGCCAGCACCGGGCGTCCCATGTCCACCCGCACCAGGTCGTCTCCCGCCCAGCGCGGCACCACCACGCCGGCCAGGGTCTCCACCCGCAGCTCGTCCGCGCAGGTGTGCCCGTGGTCGCGCAGGTACTTGAAGAAGGCGCGGATGCCGTTGCCGCACATCTCTACCTGGGAGCCGTCCTGGTTGTAGATCTCCATCCGGAAGTCCGCGCTGTCCGGGTCGCGCGGCCGTCGCGCCACCAGGATCTGGTCGCAGCCGATGCCGAGCTGGCGATGACCGATGCGCCGGGCGAACGACTCCATCTCGGGGAGCGACTGGCGGATGCCGTCGAGCATCACGAAGTCGTTGCCCGCGCCGTGCATCTTCGTGAACTCGACGGAGCGCGGGGTTCCGGTGGTGTCGCCGTCGCCGCTCACGAGAAGAGGTCCTCTGCGATCGACTCCCCGCGGATGAGGTCTTCCAGCCGCTCGCGCTCGCGGACCACCGCGAAGCGGTCGCCGCGCACCAGCACCTCGGCGGACCGGGGTCGGCCGTTGTAGTTCGACGACATCGCGAACCCGTAGGCGCCTGCGGAGCGCACCGCCAGCAGGTCGCCCTCCTCGACGTGCGGGAACGAGCGATCCTTCGCCAGGAAGTCGCCCGATTCGCACACGGGCCCCACGATGTCGATCTTGCGGGTGCCGGCCCGGGCGGGTCCGACGGGCTCGACCCGCTGGTACGAGCCATAGAGGGCCGGTCGCAGCAGGTCGTTCATGGCGCCGTCGACGATGACGAAGCTCTTCTCGTCGGTGCCCTTCGTGTAGAGGACGCGGGTCACGAAGATGCCGGCGTTCGCCGTGATCGAACGGCCGGGCTCGACGACGATCTCGCAGCCCAGGTCTCCCACGGCGCCGAGGACGGCGGCCGCGTACTCGCGCGGCGTGGGCGGCGTCTCCTCGGCGTAGGTGACGCCCAGCCCGCCGCCCACGTCGATCACCTCGATGGCGTGTCCGGCGGCGCGCAGCTCGAGCACGAGGTCGCGCACCCGGGCGAGCGCGTCCGCAATGGGCTGGACGCTGACGAGCTGCGAGCCGATGTGGCAGTCGACGCCCACGACGTCGACGTGGGAGAGCGCCTTGGCCTCCGCGTACGCGTCCACGGCTTCGGTGATGGGAATGCCGAACTTGCTCGTCCGTAGCCCGGTGGAGATGTAGGGATGGGTCTTCGGATCGACGTCGGGGTTGACCCGGAAGGTGATCGGCGCACGCACCCCCAGGTCGCCCGCAACCGCGTCGATGTGGCGCAGCTCGGCCCGCGATTCGACGTTGAAGAGCTTGATGTCCGCGTCGAGGGCGGCCCGGATCTCGTCGTCGCGCTTGCCGACCCCGGAGTACACGATCTTGCGCGCGTCGGCGCCGGCGCGCAGGGCGCGGAAGAGCTCGCCGCCGCTGGTCACGTCGACGCCCGCGCCGCGACGCACGAGCGTGTTCACGACGGCCAGGTTCATGTTGGCCTTGATGGCGTAGCAGACGAGATGTCGGTTGCCGGCGAAGGCCTTCGCCAGGGCGTCGTGGGCCGCCTCGAGCGCACCCGCGCTGTAGAGGTAGGCGGGCGTTCCGACGCGCGCGACGATCTCGGCGACCGACACGCCCTCGACGTACAGGTCGCCGTCGCGTCGAGGAAACGCCTCGAAGGGGGCGTCACTCATGGGTTCGGGTTCCTCATCCTCTGGCTCGCCTTCGGCTCTTCGCTCCGGCTCCGGGGGTCGGCCCGGCCAACGGGCGGCTGGCGCGCCGCCGCCATCGTCTCCGGACCCTCTAGCGGCTCGCGCGGCCCGCCACCGGAGTCCCGTCCGGGCCCGGATCGGTCGCCTCGCGGCTCTCCAAGGTGTACCGCTTCTCGGCGCCGCTCGCGTGGTCGGCCAGGCGGGATTCCGGGGGCGGCGGGGGCGGGTAGCGCTCGGGCTTGCCGTAGCGCCCGCATCCGGCGAACGGTCCCGCCAGCAGCAGCCCGGACAATCCGAAGAGCAGCGCCGCGGAACGCCTCATCGTGGGGGTCCGGGTGGCCCGGCCGCCAGCTCCAGGGCCTTGGCCTCTTCTTCCAGCTCCTCGCTGGCGTGCTCGAGGGCCGCGCGCACGCGTTCGCCGGCCGTGCCTCCGGTGAGCCGGCGCTGCTCGACGCTGCGGGTGAGATCGAGCAGCTCGCCGGCGGCGGCGGGAAACGCCCGGTGGAAGCCGCGCATCTCGTCCAGGCCGAGCGACCGCAGGTCCAGGCCTGCCCGGGTGCAGTGTCCGACGATGCGCCCGACTGCCTCGTGCGCCTCCCGGAACGGGACCCCCTCGCGCACGAGCACCTCCGCCAGGTCCGTGGCGAGCAGCATCGGGTCCTCGGCGGCGGCCCGCATGCGCTCCACGTCCACTCGCAGCGTGGCGATCGCGCCCGCCATCACCTCGAGCGAATCGGCGAGCGTCGCCGCGGAGTCGAAGATCGGCTCCTTGTCCTCCTGCATGTCCCGGTTGTAGGTGAGCGGCAGCCCCTTCATGGTGGTGAGCAGGGAGACGAGGTTGCCGACGGCGCGGCCGGTCTTGCCGCGCACCAGCTCGGGCACGTCCGGGTTCTTCTTCTGGGGCATCAGGCTCGAGCCCGTCGAGTAGGCGTCGGCCAGCTCGACGAAGCCGAACTCGGCGCTCGACCACAGCACCAGCTCTTCGGCCAGCCGGGAGAGCTGCACCATCGTGATGGCCGTCGCCGCCAGGAACTCCATGGCGCCGTCCCGCGCCGAGACGGTGTCCATGCTGTTGCGGGTGGGCGCGCGGAAGCCCAGGGCGGCGGCGGTGTCCTCGCGGTCCAGGGGCAGGGTGGAGCCGGCCAGGGCCCCGGCGCCCAGGGGTGACCCGGCCAGCCTCTCCCGGGCGTCCCGGAAGCGCGACGCGTCCCGCCCCAGGGCCTCCACGTGGGCCAGCCAGTGGTGGGCGAGGCGCACGGGCTGGGCGCGCTGGAGGTGCGTATAGCCCGGCAGGATCGTGTCGACGTGCTCCCGGGCCCGGTCGACGAGGGCCCGGCGCAGCTCCACCAGCCCGCGCCCCGCCGCCGCGCAGGCGTCCCGGAGGTAGAGGGCCAGATCCGTGGCCACCTGGTCGTTGCGCGAGCGGCCCGTGTGCAGCCGGCCCGCTACGTCCCCGACGTGGCTGCGGAGCCGGGCCTCGACGTTCATGTGGATGTCCTCGAGGCGGGGATCGAAGGGGAACTCACCCGACTCCAGCTCGCTCTCTATCTTCTGCAGCCCGGCGACGAGGGCGTCGACATCGGCCGGCGAGACGAGTCCGGTGCGCCCCAGCATGCGGGCGTGGGCGATGGATCCCCGGATGTCGTAGCGCGCCAGCGCCCGGTCGAAGTGGACCGAGGCGCTGAAGCGCTCGACGGCGGGATCGGTCGCCCCGGCGAAGCGTCCGCCCCAAGGCTTCTTGTCGCTCGACATGCGGGTAATCTCGCGGTTTCGCGGGGGAACCACAAGCCGCGGACGCCTCGCAGCGACGCGGGAAGCGGTACGCTGGCTGCGGGGTGGGGGGCGTCACTTGGCGGGCAGCGGATCGGCAGGCAGGGGGAAGGGCGGCGGCACCCGGGGCTCGGGCAGCCGGAAGACCGCGCGCCGGAAGGCCGCCTCCTCCGGGCGCTCGACGAAGAGGAGCCCGCGCGGCGGCGGGGGCGACTCGACGGCGCGGCGGCGTGTCCGGACCGCCGGCCGTCTGCTCGCGGTCGCGGCGGTGTTGGCCGGCTTCTGGGCGTCGAGCTGGGTGCTCGAGCAGGACCGCATCGTGGTCGAACGCTTCGAGGGCCGCCGCTTCTCGGTCCCCTCCCGGGTGCTGTCGGCGCCCACCATCCTCTACCCCGGGCTCGACTGGAAGCGCATCGAGCTGCCCCAGACCCTCGATCGTCTGGGCTACCGGGAGGACACGGGCTCCGGTGAGCTGGCGCCCGGCCGCTACCGCTGGGGCAAGGGCGAGCTGCGGGTGTACCTGCGGGCTTTCGACCACCCGTCGCGCCAGGAGCCGGCGCGCTACGTGACGATCCACCTGGCGGGCGACCTCATCGACTCCATCGTCGAGCGCTACGGCGGCCACGAGATGGGCGCCGTTCTGCTGGAGCCGGAGCTGGTGGGGGCCTACTACGGGGTGGACCGCGAGCAGCGCGACCTCGTGCGGCTCGAGGATCTGCCGCGTCATCTGTCCGATGCGGTGCTGGCCATCGAGGACCAGCGCTTCGAGAGCCACCACGGCGTGGACCCGCGCCGCATCGCGGGCGCCTTGCTGGCGAACCTGCGGGCCGGCGGCATCCGCCAGGGCGCGAGCACCCTCACGCAGCAGCTCGTCAAGAACTTCTTCCTCACCCCCGAGCAGACCCTGCGCCGGAAGTTCACCGAGGCCGTGATGGCCCTGCTCGTGGAGGCCCGTTACGACAAGGAGGCGATCCTCGAGAGCTACCTGAACGAGATCTATCTCGGTCAGCGCGGCTCCACCGAGATCCACGGGATGGGCGAGGCAGCGAAGTTCTACTTCGGCAAGCGGGCCAGCGAGCTCAGCGTGGCCGAGAGCGCGCTGCTCGCCGCCATCGTCCAGTCCCCGAACCGCATCTCGCCCCATCGCCATCCGGAGAAGGCGCTGGAGCGGCGCAATCTCGTGCTCAAGCTGATGCTCGAGCAGGGTCGCTTGAGCCGCGAGGAGTACGAGCTCGCGCGGTCCCAGCCGATTCGCGTGGCGACGGTCACACCCGAGGTCGGCGAGTCGCGCTACTTCCTCGACGTGCTGCGACGCCAGCTTCCGGAGATGTACGACAAGGACGTGCTGGCCGCGGAGGGACTCGAGATCTACTCCACCCTCGACCCGCGGCTCCAGCGCGCGGCGGTGCGCGCCCTGTCCCGGGGCCTCGAGCGGATCGAGAAGCGCTATCCGAAGCTGCGCGAGGAAGACCCGAACCGGCGACTCCAGGGGTGCCTGATCGCGATGCGACCCCAGACCGGGGAGGTGCTGGCCCTCGTGGGCGGTCGCGACTACGGGCTCTCGCAGTTCGATCGCTGCACCCAGGCCCGTCGCCAGGCCGGCAGCACCTTCAAGCCGTTCACCTACATCGCCGCGCTCGAGCCGGTGGGGTCGAAGCCGCCGGTCATCACCCTGGCCAGCCTGCTCTCGGACTCGCCGCTCGAGCTCGAGACCCGCGACGGAACCTGGCAGCCGCAGAACTACGATCACCAGTTCCGCGGACCGGTCACCGCTCGTCGCGCCCTCGAGGGCTCGATCAACATTCCCGCCATTCGGGTGGGGATGGAGGTGGGCGTCGACCGGGTGATCGACGTGGCGCACCGTCTGGGCGTGACGAGCGATCTGCCCCGCGTGCCGAGCCTGCCTCTTGGCACCGCGTCCGTGGCGCCCATCGAGATCGCGCGCGCGTACTCGACCATCGCCAACGGCGGCATCCGCCCGCAGCCACACACCTTCGAGGACGTGGTCGCCCACGGCCGTACCCTCGAGCGCCGGGAGCTTCGCTTCGAGCGCGTGCTCGACGAGGGCGTCGCCTATCTCGCCACGTCGATGCTCGAAGGCGTGATCGACCGCGGCACCGGACGCCGGGTGCGGAGCATGGGGTTCGTCGGCCCCGTTGCGGGAAAGACGGGAACCACCGACGACGAGTACGACCTGTGGTTCGTGGGCTTCACGCCGGAGCTCGTGGCCGTGGTCTGGGTCGGGTTCGACGAGCCGCGTACCATAGGCGTCCAGAGCAGCTGGGGGGCCCTCCCCATATGGGCCGATTTCATGAGCGTCGCCACCGGCAAGCAGGTGCGGGGTGCCTTCCTGCACCCGCCGAGCGTGCGCGAGCTCGACATCAATCCGGAGACGGGAGCCGTCGCGATGGTCGGCTGTCCCGAGCGGGTGCCCGAGGTGTTCCTGCGCGGAACGGAGCCGAGCCGCATCTGCACGTGGCGGAGCACCAGCACCGAGCCGGAGGACGACGACTCGGGCAGCCGCCGTGCCCGGCGGCCCGAAGGCGGCGGGTTCTGGGATCGGATCTTCGGCCGATGACGAATCGCGCGGCGGTGGGGTTGCTGGTGGCGCTCTCGCTCTTCGCGACCTCGTGCGCGCTCCGGTTCGCCCGCCCACCCGAGGAAACCCTCGCGCCGCTGCGGATCAGCGAGGTCACGAGCGAAGGCGATCCGGCGCGGCGCGCCTCGCTGCGCATCGTGGTGACGGGGCTCGACGCCGATGCATCGGACCAGCCCGAGCGCGCCATGGGCATCTATGAGGAGGCCCTCCGCGTGGATCCCAACAATCCCTACGCGTACCTGGCCATCGCGCGGCACCACGCGGAGACCAACGATCCCGCCTGGGCGCTCTCGTTCCTCGACAAGGCCGACGCGTTGTTCCGCGCCGAAGGCGGACCCTCCCCGAGGGTCGAGCCGCACCTCGTCGGCCTGCGGGGTCAGGCGCTGTACGAGAGCGGTCGCTTCGACGAGGGGCTCCCGCTGCTCGAGCAGGCTCGCAACGCGGCCCCGGACGTGTGGGACGACGGATCCCTGTCCGCCGCGGAACTCCGCTAGTGTCCCGTCCCGGAAGCTCGGCGCCAAATTGACTCGCTGCCGGGTGTGCGCTCGATCGCACCGAGGTCGCTCGTGCGTCCCGCCGGCAAGGCGCGCGACCGAGGCGTAGCCCGCTACGGCGAGGGGAGCGCAACGCAGTCGGCGGGGCGCAGGGGCGACCGAATGCAGGCGAACTTCCGGGACGGGATACTGGTGTCCCGCGACCGCGGCGCGACCGCCGCGACCGAGATGGGAGCGCAACGAAGCCGGCGAGCCGCAGGGGCGGCCGATCGCCGGCGAGCTTCCGGGACGGGACGCTAGTGCCGCCGAAGCTCCGGATCCTGTTGGGTGTGATGGTCTGCGCGTTGCCGGCGGATCAGTTCTGCAAGCTGCTCGTCGAGACGCGGCTCGTCCACGGCGAGCGGATCCCGATCCTGGGCGGCTTCCTCTACATCACCCACGCGCGCAACCCGGGCGCGGCCTTCGGGCTGTTCGCGTCCATGGCGTCGGATGGCCGTCTGGTCGGATTCGCGGTCGTGTCGCTGATCGCGATCCTGGTGATTGCCGGCTTCTACCATCGGTTGGCCCCGGGGGACCGGATTCAATCTCTCGGATTGAGTCTCGTCCTCGCTGGTGCAGCCGGAAATTTCCTCGACCGCATCTGGCGAGGCGAGGTCATCGACTTCCTTCATGTCCGCCTGTGGGCGGGCTATGCCTGGCCCGACTTCAACGTCGCCGACGTATGCATCGTGATGGGGGTGGCTGCCCTCATGACCGATCTGCTGTCCCGCGAAGCCGTCTCGCGCGCCGCCTGAGGCGTCGTGCCCCCCAACGCCCGGGGATGTGCGGATTCGCGCGCGGTCCGCTCACACAGGATGCACGCCGCGTGAAGATTTTTCCCGCGTGGTTCGCGATTTCGAATTCCGTTGTGAAACGCCGATCTCTCCAGGGTCCCGACTACTCAGAAATGTGTTAGCCGCCCCAAAAGAGTGAGCGCGCCCGAGATGGTATGTTGACAACGAACGGCCCCCCCTATAACTCTGGTTTCCGCTCCACATTCACGAAACCTTCACGGACTCTCAACCGTCATCAGAGCAGTTCTACCCCTCGAGGCAGGCAACGAAGAGCTCGCAGAGCACCTCGGCGGCCCACGAGGGGGAGGGATGGAATGCGGAAAAAGGAGAGCGGAAAAAGCAGAGCGGAAAAAGCAGAGCGGAGAAAGCAGAGCGGAGAAGCAGAGCCGAGATGGAGTAGGTAGTAGAGCTGTAGAGCTGTAGAGGAAGCAGAGGCTGAAGTAGAAGCAGAGGCAATAATAGAAGAAGCAGCGGAAGCAGAGGTAGGAAGGAAGAGAGGTAGAAGAGAAGGGAACCCGAGTACCCCCGAAGCGACAGAGACGGTCGAACCAGACGGGGAGCCACGATCCTCCGAGAAGCCAGAAGCCAGAAGCCAGAAGCCAGAAAAGCTGATCCGCCTTTCTAACCCCCCCGGACATTCCGAGCCCAGCGCCGGATGTCGAGAGAGGTGCCCCGGAAATGAGCAAGCCGAAGAGCGACTACACGATCCAGACCGTGAGCAATGCGCTGCGCTTGCTGGAAGTCTTCTACAGCGAGCCCGAGCTCGGAGTCAGCGAGCTCTCCCGTCGCCTCGGATTGCACAAGAACAACGTCTTCCGTCTGCTCGCCACACTGGAGCTCGGCGGCTATGTCGAGCAGAGCACAGCGACCGACCGCTACCGCCTCGGCGTACGCTCCCTCGAGCTCGGCCGCGCCTACGCGCGCAGCCACAGCCTGCTCGAACGCGCCCGTCCCGTGCTCGCCGATCTCGTGCGGGGGCTGGACGAGACCGCTCACCTGGGCGTGCTGCGGGACTTCGAGGTGGTCCACCTCGACGGGATCGAGCCGAAGCGACTCCTGGTCACCTCCTCGCGGGTGGGAGAGAGGCTGCCCGCCCACTGCAGTGCTCTCGGCAAGGTGCTGGTCGGCTGTGCCGACAAGGCCACGCGCGAGAGCTTCGATCGGTCGGTGGTCGCCGCTGGCGGGCTCGAGGCCAGGACGCCGGACACCGTGGTCGACGGTGCGAAGCTATTCGAGCAGCTCCGGACCGTAGCCGGTCAAGGCTATGCGTTCGATCTCGGAGAGTGCGAGGCGGGTCTGAACTGCGCGGCCGTCCCGGTCCACGGCGACGGTGGCGAGGTCGTCGCGGCCATGTCGGTCTCGGGCCCGGCGTTCCGGCTCTCCGAGGAGGATCTCTTCTCGCGGGTCGTGCCGGCGCTGACGGAGTCCGCCCGGCAGCTCTCCGAATCGCTCGGCGCCTCGGTGGTGGACTGACCGCCACCCCCACCCCACCGGCCGGGAGGCGGCGGGTGGAGAGGTGGAACGCGGGGCGTCCCCATCGCCCCCCAACTCCTCAGGGAATCTGATAGAATCCAGGGCTCTCGCCTGGCGGCCGACCCCGTGCACCTGCGGGGCGGTGAGGTGGGAGAGCCTGGACGAAGGCCCGGGTAGAAGCCGGGGGCCGAGGTTGGTCCCGGGTTGCTCCCAGCTCTCGCTGCGACGGGAACCGTCGCTCCAGGCCACCCTCCGGAACCCGGTTCGTCGGAGAGAGCCGTCGCTGGCAGCCCCGGCGACGGCAAGGGCCACGAGGGAAGCTCCGTGAGTCTCAAGGAAGATGCACTCGCCTATCACGCATCCGGGCGCCCCGGGAAGGTGAAGGTCGTTCCAACGAAGCCAACCGACACGGCCGAAGACCTGTCGCTGGCCTATACGCCCGGGGTCGCCGCGCCCTGCCTCGAGATCGCGCGCGACCCGGATCTGGCCTACCGCTACACCGCCAAGGGCAACCTCGTCGCCGTCATCTCCAACGGCACGGCCGTGCTCGGCCTCGGAAACATCGGGGCCCTTGCCGGCAAGCCCGTCATGGAGGGCAAGGGCGTCCTGTTCAAGCGCTTCGCGGACATCGACGTCTTCGACATCGAGATCGACAGCACCGATCCCGAGGAGATCATCCGCACCTGCCAGCTCATCGCGCCCACCTTCGGCGGGATCAACCTCGAGGACATCCGCGCCCCGGAGTGCTTCGAGATCGAGGAGCGTCTCAAGCAGCTGCTGGACATCCCGGTCTTCCACGACGACCAGCACGGCACGGCGATCATCTCGGCCGCGGCCCTGCTCAACGCGTGCGAGATCACCGAGCGCGATCTCGAAGAGCTGCGGATCGTCGTTTCGGGGGCCGGTGCTGCGTCGATCGCGTGCTGTCGCATCTACAAGGATCTCGGAGCGCGCGCCGAGAACATCACGATGCTCGACAGCCGCGGCGTGATCTACAAGGGGCGCGAAGAGGGGATGAACCCCTACAAGGCGGAGTTCGCCTCGGACACGAAGTCGCGCACCCTCGCCGACGCCATGGCGGGAGCGGAGGTGTTCGTGGGTCTCTCCCAGGGTGGCCTCGTCTCCAAGGAGATGGTCGAGTCGATGGGCGAGCGCCCCATCATCTTCGCCATGGCGAATCCGAACCCCGAGATCACGCCGGATGACGTGAAGGTGGTGCGCTCGGACGTCATCATGGCCACGGGCCGCTCCGACTACCCCAACCAGGTGAACAACGTGCTGGGGTTCCCGTTCATCTTCCGGGGCGCCCTGGACGTGCGGGCGACGGCGATCAACGAGCCGATGAAGCTCGCCGCGGTGCACGCGCTGGCCGAGCTCGCCCAGCGCGGCGAGGCCGTGCCCGAGGTGGTGAAGCGCGCCTATCCCGGGGAGAACTTCGACTTCGGGCCGGACTACATCATCCCCAAGCCCTTCGATTCGCGGGTGCTGCGCTACGTGGCGCCCGCCGTCGCCCAGGCGGCAATGGATTCCGGCGTGGCGCGGAAGCCGATCGACCTGCTCGAGTACGAGCAGCGCCTGGTCCGCACGGCCGGCGAGATCGCGAAGCTCTGAACGCCGCTCCCGACCCGCGTCTCGAGGAAGGCCCGTTCAGATGTTCCAGAAGATCCTGATCGCGAACCGCGGGGAGATCGCGGTTCGCGTGATCCGGGCCTGCCGGGATCTCGCGGTGCCGAGCGTGGCGGTCTACTCCGAGGCGGACCGCGGCGCGCTCCACGTCCGGCTCGCCGACGAGGCCTACGCCTGCGGACCGGCACGCGCGAGCGAGTCGTATCTCGACGTGGAGCGCCTGCTCGAGATCGCCCGGCGCAGTGGCGCCGATGCCATCCACCCGGGGTACGGCTTCCTCTCCGAGAACGGCGACTTCGCCGAGGCGTGCGCGCGCGCGGGGGTCGCGTTCATCGGTCCGGCCCCGGACGTGCTGCGGGCGATGGGCGACAAGGTGACGTCGCGGCGCCTGATGCGGGAAGCCGGGGTGCCGGTGGTGCCGGGCTCCGCGGAGGCGCTGTCCGACGACGAGGCGGTGGCGTTCGCCCTCGAGATCGGTCTGCCCGTGATGGTCAAGGCGAGCGGCGGCGGCGGCGGGCGCGGCCTGCGGGTCGTCGCCGCCGAGAAGGACCTGCGTCCCGCCATCGAGCGTGCGCGCAGCGAGGCACAGGCCTCGTTCGGCAGTGACGCCATCTACGTCGAGAAGCAGATCGCCCGGCCGAGGCACATCGAGGTGCAGGTGCTCGCCGACCGGCACGGCAACGCGGTGCACCTCTTCGAGCGCGAGTGCTCGGTCCAGCGGCGACACCAGAAGCTGCTCGAAGAGGCGCCGGCCTGCGGCGTCGACGCCGAGCGCCGGGAGGCCCTGGGTCGGACGGCGCTCGAGGCGGCGCGTGCCGTCGACTACGTCGGCGCGGGGACGGTCGAGTTCCTGATGGACGCGAGCGGCGACTTCTGGTTCCTCGAGATGAACACCCGCGTGCAGGTCGAGCACCCGATCAGCGAGGAGATCACGCAGGTCGACATCGTGACGGAGATGATCCGCGTGGCGGCGGGTGCACCCCTGTCGTTCCGACAGGAGGAAGTCGCGCCGCGCGGTCACGCCATCGAGGCGCGGGTGTACGCCGAGGATCCCGCGAAGGGCTTCCTGCCTTCTCCCGGGCGGATCGCGGTCTTCCGCCCGCCGGGCGGTCCCGGCGTGCGGGTGGAGGCCGGCGTGCAGGCGGGCGACACGGTGACGCCGCATTACGACGCGCTGCTCGCCAAGCTCGTCGTCTGGGGACCCACCCGCGAACGGGCCATGGCGCGGCTCGAGCGCGCGCTGGCCGAGTTCGCCGTGGAGGGCATCCGGACCTCGATCCCGCTGCACCGTGCGCTCTTGGGCCACCCGGACTTCGTGGCCGGCCGCTACGACACGGGCCTCGTCGATTCGCTGCTCGCCACGGCCCAAGGGACGGAGCCTTCCCGCGATTGGCTCCCCGTGGCGGCCGCCCTGGTGGCTCTCTCGCTGGACGCTCCTCCCGGGACGCCCCTGAAGCTCGTCGAGAAGGGCAAGGGCGCCAGGGAGGGCGCGCTCGCCGTACAGGTGGTGGGCTCGGGCGCCGAGCGCGAGGTGGAGGTGGAGGGCCGGCGCCTGCCACTCGACGCCGTGGCCGCGCCGGGAGGTGCCTGGTCGCTGCTCGTGGAGGGCCGGCCGCACGAGGCGTTCGTGATGGAGAAGAAGCCCGGACGCTTCGAGGTCCGAATCGCCGACGGGGCGGCTCCGTGCGAGCACGTGCTGGAGCGCCTCGCCCCCGAGTGATCCCGCCGGCCGCTCGGCCGGCAGAGCCCTCAGCCGCGAGAGCCCTCAGCCGCGAGAGCCCTCAGCCGCGAGAGCCCTCAGCCGCGAGAGCCCTCAGCCGCGAGAGCCCTCAGCTGGGAGAGCCGTCGGCCGCCTTCTCGCTCTCGTCCTCCTGCTTCTTGCGCCTTCCGGCGAAGATCCACGCGGCGCCGACGCCGATCAGGTAGAGGCCGAGGAGCGGAACCGCGAGGAACACCTGGCTCACGGGATCGGGCGGCGTCAGGATCGCGCCCACGATGAAGACGCCCAGCACCGCATAGGGGGTCCAGCCCCAGAGCTGGCGCGCATCGACGATGCCGGCCACCGAGAGGAAGAAGATGAACAGCGGCAGCTCGAAGGCGACGCCGAACACGAGGAACATGCGCGAGGTGAGCGCGAAGACCTCGCGCATCGTCCAGGCCGAGACGACGAACTCGCTGTCGAACCCGGTCAGGAACTGGAACATCAGCGGGAAGACCACCGAGTATCCGAAGACGGCGCCGCCCGCGAAGAGGATCGTGGAGCTCGCGACGAAGGGGACGATCGCCTTCTTCTCGCTCGGGTAGAGGCCCGGGGCCACGAAGGCCCACACCTGCCAGAACACCACCGGCAGCGAGATCATGAAGCCCGC
Source organism: uncultured delta proteobacterium (assembly GCA_963822965.1). GTDB lineage: Bacteria > Myxococcota_A > UBA9160 > UBA9160 > UBA4427 > JAJDAN01. The sequence continues at coordinate 1,966,502 of CAWGJT010000005.1, read as the reverse complement.
CAGCAGCGCGCACTTCACGTACGTGAAGAAGATCTCGGTGGGGGCGATGGCCTGGAGCTTCGGCTGCTCGGGGCTCAGCGCCGCGATGGCCGGGGCGAGCAGGTAGCCGAAGATCTGCTGCTTGAACCCCCACGCCAGGGCGAACCCGCCGCCCCAGGCGAGCAGCACCTTGAAGATCCGGCTGCGCAGCTCGCCGAGGTGCTCGGTGAGCGGAATCGCCTCGTCAATCTCCACGGGCGACGCGTTCGTCCGCCACGACCGGCGCGGGATCCGGATCGGCGCCTTCGGGGGACTCCAGGGCGGGCCCTCCCGCAGCCGGGGGCCCTCCACCGATGCGCGGGGTGCTCGCCGGGTCGCCCGCCTGGGCGGGTGGCTGGGTCTCGGGGGCCGGTGCGGAGGTTCGGGTGGGATCGAGGTCGAAGTCGATGCTGCGCCGCAGGTCGCTCGACGCCTTGCGGAACTCCGCCAGGCCCTTCCCGAGGGAGCGGGCCAGCTCGGGCAGCCGCTTCGGTCCGAAGACCAGCAAAGCGACCACCCCGATCAGGATCATCTCCCAGCCGCCGATTCCGAACATGGCACCCAGGGTAGCAGCACGCCCGGTGGGTCGTCCTGCGTGGACCGGCGGCTCACGGAATGGGTCCGGACAGGAAGCCGATGGAACCCCCCGGTTCATCCATCGACCTCCCGTCCGGACCCGACCCCTTCGCCCCCCAAAACGAGACGAGTCGAAATCAAGCCTGCCGTCGCGATCTCACGAACCGCGGCTGGTGGGAGTCGAGCGCCTCGAGCAGGAGCTCGAAGCGTCCCGGCCCGCGGGCCTCGCACGAGATGACGCGCGCCAGGGTGTGCTCGTCCTGGTCGCCGAGGCCCTGCACGAGCACACGCAGCAGCTCACCCACGGACTCCGGTGTCGACGTCGCGAGCACCAGCCGTCCGTCTCCGATCTCTCGCGCCACGCCGCTCTGCACCGCGTGCTCGCTCGTCGCCCGCGGATACACGCTGTAGCGGGCGATGCGGATCACGCCGTCGCACGACGGCTCGCCGGCCGCGTCGCCGCGGTCGAGCACGGGGGGAACGCCGGCGCTCATCGGGCCTCCTCGCCCGCGGCGCCCAGCTCGAGCTCGCCGCTCTCGACCATCCCGACGAAGGCCGCCACGATGGCGGGATCGAAGTGCGTCCCCGAGCCCTTCTGGATGCAGGCGATCGCCTCGGCGGTGGATCGGCGGGCCGCACCGGGCCGGTCGTCGGTGAGCTTGTCGAAGGCGTCCACCACGGCGATCATGCGTGCCGCGAGCGGAATGTTCTCGCCCGCGACTCCTTCCGGGTAGCCGCTGCCGTCCCAGTTCGCGTGGTGGTGGCGGATCGCCTCCGCGATCGGCTCCTCGAAGCCCAGCGGCTCCACGAGACGGGCACCGACCTCGGGATGCTCTTCCTCGCCGTCGCTGGCGCTCGTGCGCAGCTGAGCGCGCTGCCTGTCCGCGTCGCTCAGGCCGATCTTGCCGATGTCGTGCAGGAATGACGAGATGCGAACGTGCTCGCGCAGCTCTTCGTCCACGCCCAGCCGCTCGGCGAGCAGGTCGGCGTAGAAGCCGACGCGCTGGGCGTGCTTGCGCAGGTAGCCGTCCCGGCTCTCCAGGGCCTGGGCGAGGACGTCGAGAAATTCCAGGGTCGTGTCCGGCGCCACCGGCCGGCTCTGCCCGGCCGCCTGCTGCGCTCGCTCCGACGCCGGCTCGGGACGCGGGACGTGGGCCGCCCCGGCGCCGCCGGCCAGCTGCCTGCGGAGGTCGGGGCGCGTCGCCAGCTCCGCGAGCACCTCGTCGCTCCCGCGATCCTTGCCGAGGACCGATCCGACCCCCTCGAGAAAGCTCACGAGCTTGGAGCGGCCCTGCTTGCGGCTGAGGGCGCGGCTCACGGCCCCGCTCACCTCCACCACGTCGAAGGGCTTGGAGATGTAGTCACAGATGCCGAAGCGCAGCCCGTCCACGGCGGTGCGCACCGAGCCGAAGCCGGTGATGACGATGATCTCGGTCGACGGGTAGTCGTCCCGGATCGCGCGCATCAGATCCTCGCCCTTCATGCCGGGCATGTTCAGATCGATGGTGATGAGGTCGACGGGCGTCGAGCGCATCACCTCGAGGGCGGCCGAGCCCGAATCGGCGGTGATCACCTTGTGGGCCGGGGACAGGATCATCCGCAACGACTCGCGAGGACCGGACTCGTCGTCGACGATCAGGATCGTCGTCTTCTCGAGCATGTACTCGGTGGGACGGATCTGGGTCCGGGGGCAGTCGGCCATCGCGCGACCCTTTCTTGTCGGGGTCGGGTCGCAAGGGCGGACTCGAGCCGGGGGGTTGTGGGCCATGTCACGTCGTCTTCGCAAGCCGCGTGCCACCGGCAGCGCGGAAGCCCGTCGCGGGTGCAAGTGGCCGGATTCGAAGCGATTGAAGTGTCAGCGAAAAGGTGGGGCGGCGGCCCGGTGGCAGGCTCCTGCCGTTCGCATCGGAACGACCCGGCCCGCGTCGACACGCACCTTGCCGCCACAACCCGCCGAGCCGTCTGCGAAATCGGCGGGGTGTTCCGATCGGAACGGCCGTCAGCGCCTGGATTCGTCCCCGTGCGGGATCTCCGGGCGATCCTTTCCCCGGGAGTCGAGCTCGAAGCGGTCCATCTTGAGCTTCAGCACCCGGCGGGTGATCCCCAGGTCGGCCGCCGCACGGGTCTGGTTCCACTGGGCGCGCTCGAGGGCCTCGCGTAGGAGCTCCCGCTCGAAGCGGGCCACGGTCTCCTCGAAGCCCACCCGGCCGGCGCGCCAGTCGTCCCGGAGAGACTCCGTGAGCCCGCTGCGGCCGATGTCCTCGGGCAGGTCGGTCAGCTCGATCACGTCGTCTTCGCACAGGGCCAGCCCGTGCTCGATGGCGTTCTCGAGCTCGCGCACGTTGCCCGGCCACGGGTAGGTCTCCATGGCGTTCAGCGTGGCGGGCGCCAGGCTGACCCGGCGGCCGGTCTCCACGACCACCCGATCGAGGTAGCGCTCGGCCAGCAGACGGACGTCCTCCCGGCGCTCGCGCAGGGCGGGCATCCGGATCGGCACCACGTTGATGCGGTAGTAGAGGTCGGGCCGGAAGCGGCCGCGCTCGACCTCGGCGGTGAGATCGCGGTTGGTGGCCGCCAGGATGCGGACGTCGACGTCGATGGGCGTCGAGCTGCCGACCCGCTCGAAGCGTCTCTCCTGCAGCACGCGCAGGAGCTTCACCTGGACGGCCGGGTCGAGCTCGCCGATCTCGTCCAGCAGCAGGGTGCCGCCCGAGGCCGTCTCGAAGCGGCCGATGCGCCGCTCCACGGCGTCCGTGAAGGCCCCCCGCTCGTGGCCGAAGAGCTCGCTCTCGATCAGATCGCGGGGGATCGCGCCGCAGTTGACCGCCACGTACGGACCTTCGTGCCGGGGCGACAGCTCGTGGATGGCCCGGGCGGCGAGCTCCTTGCCGGTGCCGCTCTCGCCGGAGATCAGCACACTGGCGCGGGACGGCGCCACGCGCTCGATGGCCCGGAACACGTCGTGCATGGCCGGGCTCCGTCCGATGAGCCCGACGATCTGTTGGCGTCCGCGCACCTCCTCGCGGAGACGCTCGACCTCCTCTTCCAGCGCGCCGTGGGCGATGAGCTGACGCACCTTGAGCCGCAGGGCTTCCGGCTCGAAGGGCTTCGTGATGTAGTCGATCGCGCCGCGCTTCATCGCCTCCACGGCCGTGGCCACCGCCTTGGTGGCCGTCAGCACCACGACGGGGATGCGGAGCCCGCGCTCGTCGAGCTCGCTCAGCAGCTCCATGCCGTTGCGGCCGGGCATCAGCAGGTCGAGGAGCACCAGGTGCGGCACCTGGGTGTCGATCGAGCGCACGGCGGCGTCCAGGTCGCCCGCGGTCACCACCTCGCATTCCTGCTTGAGCAGCATGCGAAGCGATTCCTGGACACCGGGCTCGTCGTCGACGACCAGGACGCGAGGCATGGCGGCAGGGTATCACCGCCGTCCGGGCTGTGCTCAGCGGAACGCCTCGTCCCGCCACTCGGGTCCGGGAGCCGGGAGATCGATCTCGATCTCGGTCTCGGCACGGTCGGTGGTGTCGACGCGCAGGCTGCCGCCCTGGCGGGCGATGACGCCCTCCGCCAGCGACCGCTCGAGCACGGTGTCGCGGAGGGTCGGCAGGCCGGACGCCTCGGCACCCGGCGCCGCGCTGGGCTGGACCCGGTAGCGGAGCACGATCCGCATCGTGGCCCGCTCGGGGGTTCCCGGCTGATGACGCGAGGCCAGGTAGAGGTCGCCGCGCTCGGGCACCTCCCGGATCGCGTGGTCGAGCAGGCCGCTCAGGGCGCGGCGCAGCGCGACCTCGTTGCCGAACGCGTAGGGGCGCGCCCGATCCAGCTCCTTCAATACGAGCAGGCGCTTCGACTGGATGTGGGCACGCTGGTCGTCCAGCAGGGCCTCGAGCAGGGCGGTCATGTCGAAGCGCGCCGCGGGCGCCGGTCCCTCACCCATCTGCTCGAGTCGCTCGACGACTTCCTCGATGCGACGGACGTCGTCGGCCACCACCCGGCCGAATCGGGTGCGGAACTCCTCGTCCGCGTAATGCTCGTCGAGCAGCTCCGAGAAGGTCCGGATCGAGACCAGGGGATTGCGGACCTCGTGGGCGACGGCCGTCGCGAGCCGCGAGACCGGGTCGTCGCGCCGGGCGGGCTCCGGCGGCGGACGCGGTGTCGCCTCGTCCGGCTCGAGGCTCGTCAGGGCCAGGGGCTCGGATCCCGCCTCCGCATCCGTGACGGCGCGGGCGATGGCAACGCCGGCCTCGTCCGGGGTGGGCGGTGTCGCCGAGGGTGGCGCCGGCTCCGCGGCCGCAGCGGTTGCGGGCCCGGGGCCCGCAGGTCGCGCCGGCAGCTCGGGGTCGAAGCGCAGGTCGCCGATGCCCAGCACCCGCGCGTCGGCGGGTGCGTGGGCCAGGCTCCGGATCACCACCGCTTCGAGCTCCGCCAGGTTGCCCGGCCACGGCTCGGCGCGCAGCAGGTCGATGGTGGGCGCGTCGAAGCTCTTGGCCGGCTCGCGCCGGACGGACGACCAGGCGCGGGCCGTGTCGAGCACGAAGGCCTCGATGCAGCCCGGACGCTCTCGCACCGGCACCGTGCGGATGGTGAGCTCGGCGAACACCAGGGCGAGGCGCGGGTCGAGCCGCGTCGGGTCCGGGCCTGCACTGGCGAACCAGCGGGTGGCGCCGCGCACCGCGGACGGGAGCACCAGGGGCAGACCGAACTCCATCCAGTCCAGCACCCGGGACTGGGCGGTCTCGGGGAGCCGATCGATCTCGGCGAGCCAGATGCCGAAGCGCCCCTCGGCGTGGAGCCCCGGCTCCAGGGGTCCCGACTCGCGGACGCCCTCCTCGATCTGGGAGACGAGCTCCTCGGGGCGGCTCTGTCGCGTGCAGGCGACGCGGACGAAGGGGCCGGCGTCCGGGGTCGAGAGGGTGTGGACGTAGCGCAGCAGCAGGCCGCGCCCGGTGCCGGGCTCGCCGCGCGCGAGCACCGGCTCGAGGGCGAGGCGCGGATCCAACGCCAGGGCCAGCTCGGGCGGCTCCCCCAGGCCCTGGGAGGAGGAGAACCAGCGCGCGAAGCGGGCCGACACGTGGTCGCGGCCGATGCGCCGGGACAGGGGGCGCGCCTCTCGCCGCTCGAGCGCCCCCGAGAGGGCGGTGCGCAGGCTGCGCAGGTCCGGGGGTCCCGGGATGACGCGGGCGTCGAGGGCGTCGAAGAGCCGCTGCATCCTGGCCACCGCTGCCGGCTCGGCGATCAGCACCCAGACGCAGTCGGGCAGCCGGCGGTGCATGCGGCGCGCGAACTCGAGCTCGGGCTCCGGGTCGCGGCTGCTGGCGGTGAGGTCGAGCAGGATGGCGTCGGCGGGGGCCGCGGCGTCGAAGACGGCGTCGCCCGGACGGCCGAGGACGACCTCGTGACGTCCGCCCACACCCGTCGCCAGGCGGCCCAGGGCGGCGCGGGGGCCGGGGTCGCGGTGGACGATCCAGAAGGTGCTATCGAACGACGTCATGGTTGCGGGGTCTCGGACGTTCATGGCGTTTCGGGGTCGGGAAATCGGCGCGAATGGAGCGCAGATCCCCGAGCGCACCGGGGCAAGCAATATGCCAAGCGCAGTGCGTTCTCGTGGCTGCGCAGCGGGCTCCGCAAGCGACCGGTCTCGGGTCGGATCCCCCGGTACGAGAAGGGTCGCCGGCGCGGAGCTTGCACGACCTGCGGGAGTGGCGCTCATCACAAATGGGGAAAAGTCTTTCCGTCTCTTGCGCAAGCGCCGCGCCCGGTCGCCGATCTCCGCGGTGACGCCTACGCCAAACTGCGTCTCATTCTCTCACGGCGAAGCGCGGACGAGTCGTCCGGCTGGAAAAAGAAGAAGCACGATCGGCGTTGCGGCGGGAGCCTGGCTCGTCTGGCTCTGCGCCGGTGCTGCGGCCTGCCTGCCGGTCCGCGCGTCCGCGGCGGACGGAGTCGTGGAGCTCGGGGGCTGGTGGCACGTCACCATCCACTATCGCGACGAGGCGAGCGGCGACCCGGATGTGAGTCGCTGGGAAGACTGTGTCTGGCACTTCGAGCGGCGGGGAAGCCGGCTGCAGTGGACGGTGTTCCCGACCGTCGTCTTCCGGGACGAGACCGGACGCTTCGAGACCACCGGCGACGGCCGGCCGGCGCGCACCCTGCACGCCTGGGAGCCGAACGAGGCACAGCGCGCGGAGATCGAGAAGGGCCTTCAGGTGGACGCGCGCGGCTCGCGTTCGAAGGGGCTGCGCGGCACGGCGCGCTCGGGCTACCGCTCCGCCGGGGGGCTCCAGTCCGAGTCGATCGGCGTGATCGGCTACAGCGAGTCGTGGAGCGTCGAGGGCCTGCCGGCCCGCCCGGTCTTCACCCAGGCGGTCTCGATGGGCTCGGCGGGGACGGAGAACGTCGAGGGTCGCACCCGCTACGTGGCCGAGAGCGTGAGCGCCGACGGGCGGGAGGTGCGCGGCTCGTTCGTGCGGGATGGGACCCGGCACGGCACCTTCGTGCTGCGCCGCGCCGGTGAGGTGGACGTGATCGGCGGCGCGAAGGCCCCGGGGCCCGCTCGGGAGTCGGAACGGCATCCGGAATAGCAGCCGGGCCGCAGGCCGGGATCGAAGGCGGAGGGCATGAGCAGCTCGTGAGGAATCCCGAAGCCATTCCGGGGGAGCGCGCCGCCGGCTCGGGGGAGCCCCGTGCCGGGGTGGTCCGTCCTGCCCGCATGCAGGACCTCGATCGGGTCGCCGCGTTGTGGAGCGCGATCACGCACCATCACGCCCACCTCGACCCGCTGTTCACCATGCGTCCCGACGCCGCCGGCGAGCTGCGGGAGCTGCTCTCGGCCCTGCTGCGCGACCGGGACGCCGAGATCCTGGTCTACGACGTGGACGGCGACCTCCAGGGCATGTGCATCGTCCGCATCGACCACGCCCCGCCCATCCTGCAGGAGGTGGAGCGCGCGGAGATCACCGACGTGGGCGTCCGGGAGAGCCTGCGGCGGCGGGGCATCGGTCGGCTGCTCGTTCGGGAGGCCCTGCGATGGGTGGCCGCGAGCGGCGTGGAGCGGGTCGAGGTGCAGGTCGCGCACGGCAACGCCGAGGGGCAGGGCTTCTGGCGCGCGCTCGGATTCGGCGACTTCATGGACGTGCTCCACAAGCGTCTGTAACCTCCACGCCCGGTCGGAGCCGCCCGGCCGACCTTCCCGCTCGCAGGGTCCCGGAGCCGGGGTCCAAAGAGGAACCGCAGCATGGCCGAGCCGGCCCTGAATCCCCTTGCCGCCCAGCTCAACGAGCAGCTCGAGAGCGCCGCGCCCGAGATCCTGGCGATGCTCTCCGCGTTCGGGCGACGCGCCTACTTTCCGAAGGGCATCCTGTCCCAGAGCGCCGAAGCCAAGGAGAAGGCGCACCGGTTCAATGCCACCATCGGTATCGCCACGGAAGGCGCCGGACCGATGTACCTGCAGTCCATCCAGCAGCACATCGTCGGCCTCGATCCGAAGGACGTCTTCAACTACGCGCCGCCCGCCGGTCGTCCGGGCCTGCGCGCGCGCTGGCGCGCGAAGCTGTTGGCCGAGAACCCGAGCCTCGAGGACAAGGTGTTCGGCCTGCCCATCACGACGAACGCCATCACCCATGGCCTCTCGCTGGTGGGCGATCTCTTCGTCGACCCCGGCGACCTGCTGCTCCTGCCCGACAAGCTGTGGGGCAACTACCGGCTCCGCTTCGAGGTCCAGCTCGGTGCCGAGGTGGCCACCTTCCCGTTCTACGCGGGCAGCGGGTTCAACGTCGAGGGGTTCCGCCAGGAGCTGGCCCGCCATGCGGCCGGGCGCGAGAAGCTCGTCGTGCTGCTCAACTTCCCGAACAACCCGACCGGCTACATGCCGACGCCGGAGGAGGGTCGCGCGATCAGCGAGGCCCTCGTCGCCCAGGCCGCCGCGGGCACGAAGATCGTGGCGGTGACCGACGACGCCTACTTCGGTCTCTTCTATCACCTGGGCGGCGAATCGATGACCGAGTCGCTCTTCGGCCTGCTCGCGAACCGCCACCCCAACCTGCTGGCGGTGAAGCTCGACGGCGCCACCAAGGAGCTCTTCGTGTGGGGCCTGCGCTGCGGCTTCGTGACCTTCGGGCCCGGACGCCGCGAGGGCGCCCAGACCGCCTGCGACGTGCTGGACGCCAAGACCCGCGGCGCCATCCGCGCCAACATCTCGAACGTCCCGCAGCTCTCACAGACCCTGGTCGAGAAGGCCCTCGGCTCGCCGACGATCGACGCCGAGCGCAAGGAGAAGTGCGAGATCCTGCGGCGGCGTGCGGCGAAGGTGTTCGAGGTGGCGAACGCTCCGCGCTTCGCGGAGAGCTGGCAGGTGTATCCGTTCAACAGCGGCTACTTCATGCTGGTGCGGGTGACCGGGGTCGACGCCGAGAAGCTGCGGGTGCACCTGCTCGAGCACTACGGCACCGGCCTCATCGCGACGAGCCCCACGGACATCCGGATCGCGTTCTCGTGCCTGGAGGTGGAGGACGTGGAGCCGCTGTTCGAGACGCTCCACGAGGCGATCCAGAAGCTCCGCGAGGAGTAGCCGGCACTCGCCGTCCGCGCGCTCGCCTCAGGGCGCCGCCAGCTCATCAACGGGCGCCGCCAGCTCATCAACGGGCGCCGCCAGCTCATCAACGGGCGCCGCCAGCTCCTCGACGACAGCCACGAGCGTCCGGGTACCCCGCGCCAGGTTCTCGATCGTCACGCTCTCGTCGGGGCCGTGGATTCCGCGGGTGTCGTCGGCGGACAGCCAACGGGGTACGAAGCCGTAGGCGACGATGCCGAGGTCGCGGAAGAAGTGGGCGTCGGTGAAGCCGGCGATGACGCGCGGGACCACCAGCGCGCCGGGGTCCTCGCGTGTGGCGACCCGCTCGATGGCCCGGAACAGCTCCGTATCGATCGGCGAGCTCCGCGAGTCGAACGAGAGCAGCGTCTCGACCTGGACCGCCGAGTTCGCGACGACGTTCGCGATGGCCTGGCTGAAGTCCGCGCAGCTCTCGCCGGGCAGCAGTCGGGCGTCGAGGTGGGCGCGGGCCTGCGCGGGCGTGACGTTGGTGCTCGGCGCGCCCACCAGCACGGTAATCGAGATGGTGTCGCGAACCAGGGCGTTGCGGCCCGGGTTGTCCAGGAAGCGTCGCCGGAAGCGCGCGTCTTCGGCCAGCGCGCGTCGCAGGTCGCGGTAGCCGGCGCGATCCTCGGGCTCGGCCAACGGCGCCATCGCTGCGTACATCCGCTGCACCTCGGGCAGCACGCGGATGGGCGTCTCGATGCGGCGCACGCTGTCGAGGGCGCCGATGAGGCGCGATACGGCCGGGTTGGGCGGGGGTGTAGAGCTGTGGCCCGGCTCACCGCGCGCGGTCAGCTCGAGCCAGCACGGGCTCTTCTCGGTGACGGAAACACCCCAGACGTCGGGCGAGCCGGGCGTGCCGGTCCGAACGTTGCCGCCCTCGGTGAGGAGCAGCTCCGCGTCGCCGAGCAGCTCCCGGTGCGCGTCCACCAGATAGCCCGCCCCCAGCAGGCCGCCGCTCTCCTCGTCGGGGGTCGCGAGCCAGATGACGTCGCGGCGCAGGGGCTCGTCGCGCTTTGCGAGCTCCATCAGCGCCAACAGCTGGACGACCGCGACGCCCTTGGCGTCGAGCGCGCCGCGACCGATCACGCGTCCGCCGACGATGCGTCCCTCGAAGGGCGGCGTGCTCCACTCCGCGGGCTCGGCGGGCACGACGTCCAGGTGCGACAGCAGCACGATGGGGCGCGCCTCTCCCGTGCCGCGAAGACGGGCCCAGCCGGCCGCGCGATCGCTCGCCTCGATCTCCGCTTCGCTCGTCGCCCCCGCGCTGCGGGGGGTCCGGACCATCCGGGCCTCCAGGCCGGCGTCCTCGGCGAGGTCGACGAGATACCGGGCCAGGGCGGCCTCTCCGCCCGGCGGATTCGTGCTGGGAATGCGGATCGCGCGGGACAGGATCGCCGCAGCTCGCTCGTCGAGGGGCTTCTCGCTGCGGTCGAACGGCCAGATCGCGTGCGCGCGTCCGGGCCCGAGGGTGACGACACCGACACAGACGACGAGGGTAAAGACCCGCGCAAATGTGCAGACGGGACGGGTTCGCCGGCGGCGGGCGAGGCTCTCGAAGGGGCCGGGTGCCCCAGGGGCCCTTCCCGAGACGGGCGCGAGCCGCGCGCCGATCCCGTTCGGGTGGCCGCACGCGCCTTCGCGCCGGGTGATGGGAATCCGCTGCAAGTCCTCTTTCCTGGAGCTTTCTGCCGTGCGCTCCCGCGTAGGGGTGGCTAACTATAACGCCGCGCGTATCCCGACCGGAGGGGCCGGATGTTCGAGCCGCACAGCCAGGAAGCGCCCGAAGCCGGAGTCGACCCGGTGGACGGTGCAGCGCCCGCAAGGGCGGTGTCCCGTCGCTGGGTGGTGCTCTCGGTGCTGTTCGCGCTGGCGTTCGTCTCCGGTGTCGGGGCCTCCCAGGGCGACGGCAGCGAGCGCGGCAAGGTGGTGGCGGCCTTCGAGCCGATCTCGATCGACGAGCTTCCCCTGCACGCCGACGCCGAGGCCTACACCGACCGGGATCGAGAAGCCGAGCTGCCGCACGTCTCGGCGCCCGGCTTCGGGCAGGTGGACGAGCCGGGGAGCTCCTCGCTCATCGTCGTCACGAAGGGCACCCTCGAGGAGGGCCAGTCGCTGGGCGGAGAGCTCGCCAAGCGGGGCATCTCGCATGCCGTCGTGCACCTGATCTCCCAGGAGGTCCGCCCGCTCTTCGACTTCCGCCACTCGCGCCCCGGCCACCGCTACCGCCTCGCGCTCGATGCCGAGGGCAACCTGGTGGACTTCCGGTACTCGACGAGCCTCGAGGAGAGCATCTATCTCTTCTGGGACGGCGAGAGCTACGTGGTGAGGAAGGACCGCGCCAAGCTACAGGCCCGCGTCGTCACCCTGGCGGGGCTGGTCGACACCTCGGTCTACGACGCGGTCCGGGCGCTCGGCGAGGACCCGCAGCTCGCCGACGACTTCTCCGAGATCTTCGCCTGGGACATCGACTTCACGCGCAACGTCAAGTCCGGAGACTCGTTCCGGGTCCTCTACGAGCGGCTCTATCTCACCGACGACGACGGACGAGACGTCTACATCCGGCCCGGCCGCATCCTGGCCGCGCGCTACGACGGTGCGGTGGGCGACTACACGGCGGTCTACTTCGAGACCGAGAAGGGTCGGGGCAGCTACTTCCATCCGGACGGCACGAGCGTCGAACGCGCCTTCCTGGTGGCACCCCTCCGCTACAGCCGCATCTCCTCGGGGTTTTCGAACGCCCGCCGCCACCCGATCCTGAACATCACGCGCCGGCACCCGGGCGTCGACTACGCGGCCGCCGAGGGCACCCAGCTCTGGTCGGTGGCGGACGGGACCGTGATCTTCCGGGGATGGGCGGGCGACTCGGGCAATCTCATCAAGATCCGCCACTCCAACGGCTACGTGTCCCACTATGCCCACCTCTCCCGCTTTGCGAACGGCCTGCATGTCGGCCAGCGGGTGCATCAGAAGGAGGTGATCGGCTACGTGGGCCACACCGGGCTCGCCACGGGGCCCCACGTCTGCTTCCGGGTCACCAAGAACGGTCGCTACGTGAACCCGCTGTCGATTCGCGCCCCGGCCGGCAACCCCGTGGACCTCGATCACTCGCCCGAGTTCGCGAGCGCCCGGGACCAGCTGCTGGCAGACCTCGACATCCGGCGGGTCGCCGCCTCGGACGAGGCCCTCTGACCGAAGCCGCCGGGCGGCTCGCCCGGCTCCGCGCGCCTGCGCGAGGGCGCTGGCCACCGTGAGCCCGTCCCGCACCGGTGCCGGCCGGCTCCCCGGAATCCCTCCCGGGAGGCCGGGCATCCAAGGCGCCACGCTCGCGCTTGCGTCCGACGGTCGGGGATCGAGGAGGTCCATGGGTCTGGGAGAGCGTCTCGAGGAGCTGGGTCGCGAGCTGGGAGAGCGGGAGGCCGCCCACGGCGAGGGAATCGGGCAGGCCCGCGCTCGGGCCGAGGAGCTGCGCACCCGGGTGGCCGACGCCGTCACCCGCTTCCACGCGGCGGCCCGCAAGGCGGGCGCACCCCATCTCGAGCTTCGGGTGTCGCCGGTGCGGGTCGACGACAAGCACGTGCGTTCCTGCGAGTTCGAGCTCGGCCGAGGGCGCCATCGAGCCATCGTGACCGTGAAGAGCCGGGGCGAGGTGACCCTGGTCGGTCCCTTCCGGGCGGGCAAGCCCGAGGGCCCGTGCCGGAGCTTTCCCCTGACCCCCAGCGTCGAGTTCGACGCCGCGCTCGAGAGCTTCGTCTGCTCCTTCGTCGAGGACGCTGCGACGCCGTGAGGGCGGACGCCGCGGCCGCCGCCGAGTGGTCTCCCCTGCTGCACCTGCGCACCGTGCGGGTCGGCACGTTGAACGAGCCCAAGCTCGAGGCGGTCCGCGCCGCGCTCGCCCCCTATGCGCCCCGGGTGGAGGTCGCGGGCGCGCAGGTCGAGAGCGGGGTGTCCGAGCAGCCCGTGGGCTACGACGAGATCGTGTCCGGCGCCCGCAACCGCGCCCGGCGCGCCCGGGAGGCCGGCGCCTGCGAGCTGGCGCTGGGGATCGAGGACGGCCTCGTGGAGCTTCCCCTGGCGTCCGGTCCCGGCGAGGTGCTGAACGTCGGCTGCGCGTTCGTCACCGACGGCCACCGGGAGGCCCTCGGCCTGTCGGCCGGCTTCGCCTACCCGCCGCAGTGCGTCGCCCCGGCGCTCGACCGGCGCGAGCCCATCGGTGAGGTCTTCGACCGGGTCTTCGCCGCCTACCGGGGCGGCGCGGCCGGCCCGGCCGGAGCGCTTCCCTCGGCGCGGGGGGTGGGCAACATCGGCAAGCTGAGCCTCGGCGTCCTGCCGCGCAGCGACTACGCACGGCAGGCCGTACTATGTGCGCTGGTGCGCTTCCTGCACCCGGCGCTGTACGACCCGGAGTCCCGCGGATGAACGGAGAGCAGACGGTCGCAACCGTCGACGACCTGCTGGACTACTTCCGGCAGAGCGAGAAGCCGGTCGAAGCGTTCCGGGTGGGTACGGAGCATGAGAAGATCGGGATCTTCGCCGACACCCGTGAGCGGGTTCCCTACGGCGGAGAGCGCGGCATCGCCGCGCTGCTCGAGCGCATCGCCCTGCGGGACGGATGGAGTCGGATCTACGAGCGCGAGAAGCTGATCGCTCTCGAGAAGGACGCCGCCTCGATCACCCTCGAGCCGGGGGGGCAGATCGAGCTGTCCGGCGCGCCGCTGGCGTCGATCCGCGAGACCTGCCGGGAGTTCAGCCGGCACGTGGATCTCGTGAAGGAGGTGGGGGACGAGCTGGGCATCGTGTGGCTGGCCCTCGGCGCCGACCCGCTTCATCCCGTCTCCGAGATCCCCCACATGCCGAAGGCCCGCTACGACATCATGCGGGACTACCTGCCGACCCGCGGCGAGCTCGCCATGGAGATGATGCACGCGACGGCCACCGTGCAGGCCAACTTCGACTACGCGAGCGAGAGCGACATGGCGTCGAAGCTGCGCACCGGGATGGGCTGCTCCCCCGTGGTGTCGGCGATCTTCGCCAACTCGCCCCTCCACGCCGGCCGCGAGAGCGGCTTCATCACCCGCCGGGTCGAGATCTGGCGTCACATGGATCCCGACCGCTGCGGCACGTTGCCCTTCGTGTTCGAGAGCGGGTTCGGCTACCGCGACTACGCGGAGTGGGCGCTCGACGTCCCGATGTTCTTCGTCGTGCGAGACAAGCACTATCTGCCGGCCGCGCCGATGACCTTCCGGCACTTCCTCGCCCACGGCTTCCAGGGACATCGTGCCACCCTGGGCGACTGGGACACCCATCTCACCACGCTCTTTCCCGAGGTTCGCCTGAAGCGGGTGATCGAGGTGCGGGGCGCCGACGCCGTGCCGCCCGGGCTGATCTGCGCGCTGCCCGCGATCTGGAAGGGCGTGCTCTACGACGCGCAGGCGTGCGAGGCGGCCTGGAAGCTGGTGGATCGATTCACGTCGAGGCAGCGCGAGCAGCTGCTGGCGGACGTGCCGCGTCGCGGCCTGGCCGCCTCCGCGGCGGGTCGCCCCATTCTCGATCTCGCCCGCGAGCTCACGGAGATCTCGTCCGAGGGGCTGCGTCGGATTGCGGCGCGCGACGGTGTTTCCGACGAACGTTCCTTCCTGGATCCGATTCGAGAGGTGCTCGAGCGCGGTGCGAGCCCCGGAGAGGTGATCCTCGCGGCCTGGCGCGGCGAGTGGCAGGGCTCCGTGGATCGCTTGATCGAAGCGTGTCGCTACTGACGTCCAGGAGGCCTTTCCACGGCGCCCACCGAAGGCGCCTGTGATAAAGTCCGGTCGCCGCGGGGTCGTGTGCCTTCCCCGTCCGGAAGTCCAGCACCCTTCGGAGGCCCGTGATGAGTGCCACGTCGTTCAAGGTCACCTTCAAGCTCGACGAAGACGACGCGAACTACTTCCGTTCGCTCTTTCGCAAGGCCAAGAAGGCGATCTCGGACCAGGACCAGACCGAGATCCTGAAGTCGGCGAGGGACCTCGTCGAGACCGTCCGGCGCAGCAAGAAGACACCCGGCTTCGTGCTCGAAGCGATCGAGACGCTGCACGACCTGACCGAGATCATCGAGGACGAGGACTACGCGGCACCCGCGAAGGTGCGCAACGAGGTGCTGGCGGCGCTCGCCTACTTCGCCAACGCCGAAGACCTGATCCCGGACGACATCCCCGTGCTCGGCTTCCTGGACGACGCCATCATGATCAAGTTCGTCGAGGAGCAGTTCAAGCACGAGCTGCACGCGTTCCGGAAGTTCCGGCGGTTCCACCGGGGCGCCGAGCAGCGGCCGTGGACCCAGGTGGCCTCGGCACGGCTGCCGGGCCGACTCACCGCCATGCGCGCCAAGCTTCGGGCCGAGGTCGACCGGAAGATCCAGGCCGACCTCGAGCGCGGAGTGAAGCGCTTCTGAGCTCCTGCGTCCTTCGGGGGCCCCACCCTTTCGAGCAACCATGGGCATGAACAGCCACGACCGGCCCCGCATCCTGATCGTCGACGACGAGGAGGCCATCCTCGAGACGATGTCGTACACGTTCATGGACCTCTACGAGGTGTTCACCTCGACGGACGCCCACAAGGCGCTCGAGATCCTGGACGAGAAGGCGCCCATCGCCTGCGTGATCACCGACCAGCGCATGCCGGGCATGACGGGGGTCGAGTTCCTCGCCGAGGCATCGAAGCGGCATCCGGAGACGGTCCGCATCATGCTCACGGGCTTCGCCGACGCGGACGCCACCATCCAGGCCATCAACGACGGGCACATTTACGCCTACGTGAACAAGCCGTGGGAGCCCGACGAGCTGAAGCAGACCGTCAAGCGCGCGGTCGATCATCACTCGCTCGCCACCGAGAACACCCGCCTCGTGGCCGAGCTGCGGAACACGAACTTCTTCCTGGAAGCGGTGATGGACCGCCTCGATACGGGCGCCCTGGCGGTGGACGCCCAGGGCATCGTGCGGGCGGCCAACCGTCCGGCGCGCGAGTACCTCGGCCTGAGCGAGGATCCGCGCGGCGCCTCCCTCGCGTCGATCCTCGAGAAGCTCGGCATCGAGAACCTCGGGGACACGGTCATGCGTCTGCTCGACGAGCCCAAGGGCTCGTTCGAGGAGGTGCAGCTGCAGTCCCGGGGCAAGCCCCTGCGCGTGCGCATCAGCGCCCAGCGCCTCGACTCCGAGGTGGGCAGCGTCATTCGCATCAAGGAGGTCTCCCACGAGCCGCTGCGGCGCCGCTTCGAGGAGATCGTGGCGGCCATCGGGCAGACGGAAGGCGACCTGCGCGGCGCGCTCGAGCAGGCCGTCACCGATCTCGGCAACCTGGCTCGGGAAGCCCGCGAGCTGGGCGTGCTGTCACCGCGGATGGCCGAGCTCAACGAGCGCGTGTCGCGCACCCAGACCGCCATCCAGAACTGGCTCGACGTGGACGAGGTGATGGGACGGGAGGAGTACCCCGACGCGCAGCTGCTGCTCGATCGCATGCGCGTAGCATCCCAGCGCTGGCCCAACGCGGATGCCCTGCCGGCTCGTGTCGCCGAGCTCAACCGTCTCGTCGAGACCTACTACGAGTCGGGCGAGAATCCGCGCAAGCGGGTCCTCTGAATCGCGTGTCGTCGGCCAGCGCCGAGCCGCAGCGAAGCGACGCCGAGAGCGGACGAGGCGGGCTGGAGCGTCTCGAGCTGCGGGTCGAGCGCCTCGACGTCACCCTGCGCTTCACCTTCGCGTTTCACGCCCGCCAGGTGCGCTTCGAGCGCGACGGGGGGGACGGCTTCGTGCCCCTGTTCCCGGAGACCTTCTCGTTCCACCGCGAACGGCACGATCCCACCGAGCTCTCCCTGCAGCTCGACGACCTGCTTCGGAAGCCGCGCCTGATTTCGCCCTCCGCGCACCAGCGGGACGCCACGGAGCTGATGGGCCGACTGCTCGCCCAGGCGCCGCGCTACATCGTGCGCGTCTGCACCCGTCTCGAGACCCGGTCCGATCTCGACCCGGCGGTGCGGCTGCGCCTCCACCAGGACGTGGCGCTGCTCTGTCAGCTGATGCTGCGCTTCATCGAGAGCCATGAGCTGCCGGACATGCGTTCGATCCGGGTGGCGTCCTTCCTCCTGCGCAAGCAGATCTACCGCTCGCTGCGGGTGCTGCTGGCGGAGCGCGTGCGCCCCGAGTACCTGCTGCGCTGGGTGGCCGGCGAGGTGAGCGCCATCGATCCGAGCGACGACTCCAGCGAGTCGGGGTTCTTCCACGCCCTGGAGGCGGGCGATCCGGAGGTGGTCGACCGTCTGATCGTCCGCATGGCGGAACGCGCCTTCTACCTGTGGATGGAGGGCGTCTGCCTCGACGAGGAGAACCAGGCGTTCGAGAAGGAGGACTCTCCCTTCGCGAACCGCGAGGACGAGGTGCTGCGGGGGATCGTCCGCCCGGGCGCGACGGGCCTGGACCGGCGCAGCGACCTGGTGGTGTTCCTGCGGCGCAACTCGCGGGACTGCCAGCGCCTGCTCAAGAAGCTCGAGGCGTGGTTCCTGCGCCAGTACGACATCCGGCACTCGTCGGCGATCATCCATCACGCGGAGTCACTGGGTCGGGGGGAGGGCGACGACGGCACCGTGCTCTCCTGGCACACCCCGCGGATCCACGCGCTCACCATCGCGGCGATGGCGTCGCCCTTCGTGGCGGCGGCCTTCCTCTACGACCGCAACCCCTGGCTCTTCGATCTGGTCTGCTCGGTGGAGATCGCGATCATCAACGCCGTGGCGGTGTGGTTCCTCCTCTATCGCTTCTGCTGGAAGCGGGACCTCTCCTTCTTCCACGCCGCCGTTCCGCGCATCGGCGCGGGGATCATCGTCGGCTACCTGCCGGTGCTCTTCATCGACGAGGTGTGGGACCTGGCCAGCCGCTCGGCGGGGACGGTCGTCACCCTGGGGGTGATGCTGGGCCTGATCACGCTCCTGTACATCTACGTCGAGGTGCAACGCCGGCTGGGCGACACCCAGCTCGCCTTCGCCCGGGCGCGATCGATCTTCCTGCTCGGCGTGCTCGAGGCCTTCGGCGCGGGCATGGTGATCACGAGCCTGCTGGGCGGCATCATGGCGAGCCGCAACTGGTCGCCCGATGGCGGCGAGATCCCGGTGGAACAGCTGAGGCGGGGTCTCGAGCCCCTGCTGGGCGAGCTGCCTCGGGTGGTGGGACTCGATCCCTTCCTCGCCTTCCCGTCGGCCGTGGTGCTGATGACCTTCCTGTCCTTCTTCATCGGCGTCTTCCTGCAGCTGATGTGGGAGGAGCTGCCGATCACCGAGCCCCTCTAGCCGCTGGCTGCTGGCCTCTAGCCGCTGGCCGGGATGGCTGGGGAATCTCGGGGATCCCCCGGCACCCGCGCGCGACCCGCGGGCAGAGCCCTGTCGTCGGGCTCGCCGTGGGGGGACGAGGCGTTACCATCCGGCTCCGCGATCCGGGAGGCGAGACGAGGATGCAGAGCGAGCACGTGCGAGTGCTCATCATCGGCAGTGGGCCGGCCGGCTACACGGCCGCCATCTACACGGCACGGGCGGGTCTCGAGCCGGTGGTGGTGGCGGGCCTGATGGCTGGTGGCCAGCTGATGATCACCACCGACGTCGAGAACTACCCGGGCTACCCCGAGTCCGTGACCGGTCCCGCGATGATGGAAGACTTCCAGAAGCAGGCCGAGCGCTTCGGGACGAAGATCTTCTTCGAGGACGCCACCCGGGTGGATCTGACCCAGCGCCCGTTCGTGGTGGAGACCGACGACCGCCGCTTCACCGCGGACGCGGTGCTCGTCTCCACCGGCGCCTCCGCCCGCTGGCTGGGGCTCGAGTCCGAAACTCGCCTTCAGAACCGCGGGGTTTCGGCCTGCGCGACCTGTGACGGCGCCCTCTTCAAGGGCAAGCCGATGGTCGTCGTGGGGGGCGGGGATACCGCCATGGAGGAGGCCCTCTTCCTCACCCGCTTCGCCACGAAGGTGACGGTGGTCCACCGGCGAGAACAGCTCCGCGCCTCCAAGATCATGCAGGAGCGGGCGCTCGCGCACGACAAGATCGACTTTCTCTGGAACTCGGTGGTCCAGGAGGTGCTCGGCGACGAGTTCGTGACGGGGGTCCGGGTCGCCGATGTCCAAACCGGCAAGACCCGGGATCTGCCCGCCGAGGCGCTCTTCGTCGCGATCGGACACCAGCCGAACACGAGTCTCTTCCAGGAGCAGCTCGACCTCGACGAGCAGGGCTACGTTCGGGTGGCTCCGGGAACGACGCGAACCTCCGTGGAGGGGGTCTTCGCATGCGGCGATTGTGCCGACAAGGTCTACCGGCAGGCGGTCACGGCCGCCGGAACCGGCTGCATGGCCGCCATCGACGCCGAGCGCTGGCTGGCCGAGCAGGGCCTGGAGTAGAGGCCACCCCCGGCGGGTGGCATGGGGCTTGAAGCGGGTAGGCGATGGCGCTGTCCAGGAAGCATCTCGAGCGACTGACCGACCGCTCGATCGACATCGTGGTCGCGACCGATCGCCAGGGCAACGTCATCTACTACAGCGACGGAGCCTCCTGCAGCCTCGGCTACGACGGCGACGAGGTGGTCGGCCATTTCGTCGGCATGCTGTATCCCGACATCGACGAGGCGAAGCGCGTCATGTCGGCCATGCGCTCGTCCGAGTTCGGGGGCAAGGGCATCTGCGAGTCGTTCCAGACGCGGCTCCTCTCCAAGCACGAGGAGGAGATCCCGGTCGCCATGTCCGCCGCCATCATCTACGACGACGATGGCGAGGAGGACGGCACCATCGGCTACGCGAAGGACCTGCGGGAGATCCTGCACAAGGATCAGCTCGCGACCCTCGGCGAGGTGGCCGTGGGACTCTCGCACGAGATCAACAACCCGCTGGCCGTGATCCTGAACCAGGTCTCGCTCCTCGAGGGCGACGTGGTCCGGCTCTGCGGTGAGCGCGACTCGTCGGTCGAGACCGAGCGCCTCGACGCGATCCGTCGCGAGGTCGCGCGGGTCACGGACATCCTCGAGCGTCTCTCCGAGATGGTGTCCAGCGAGCAGTACGAGACGGTCAAGTACGTGGGCCCCGGCCGCATGCTGGACCTGAGCCGGCAGTCCCAGGGCGAGCTGGATCCGCGCCTCAAGGGCCTCTCGATCCTGGTGGTCGACGACGACCTGGGCATCTGCAGCACCATGAAGGAGCTGCTCGAGGCGGCGGGCTGCACGGTGGCCACCGCCAACGACGGTCTCGAGGCCATGCGCCTGCTCGAATCGCAGCACTTCGACCTGATGCTCACGGACGTCGTGATGCCCCACATGGACGGTCACGAGCTCTACCTGGCCTGCCAGAAGAGCCATCCCGACCTGCCGGTGCTGATGATGACGGCCTTCCACTACGACAAGGACCACATCATCAAGCGTTCCCGGCTGAAGGGTCTCGAGGGCGTGATCTTCAAGAAGCCCGTCGATCCGGATCGCCTCCGGGAGGTGATCGCGGAGACCATCGGGCGCCAGAGGAACCGGGAGCGCTGAGCGCGCCCCGGGGAGCGAGGACGACCCCGTGCCCCAGGCCCGAGCGAACGGAATCTCTCTCGAGTACGAGACCTTCGGAGACGAGCGGGAGCGCCCGCTGCTGCTCACCATGGGGCTCGGCGCGCAGATGGTCCTGTGGGACGAGGCGTTCTGCGAGGCGCTCGCCGAGCGCGGCCACTACGTCATCCGCTACGACAACCGCGACGTGGGTCTCTCGACGAAGTTCGAGGACGCCGGCATGCCGGATCTGATGAACCTCATGATGAATCCCGCCGAGGCGCCCGTGCCCGCCTACACGCTCGACGACATGGCGGACGACGCGGCGGCGCTGATCGAGGCCCTGGGCCTCGACTCCGCCCACGTCTGCGGGGCCTCCATGGGCGGCATGATCGTGCAGACTCTCGCCCTGCGGCACCGCGGTCGCGTTCGCAGCATGACCTCGATCATGTCGACGACGGGCAACCGCGACCTGCCCGCCGCGGATCCGGCCGTTACCGCCCGGCTCATCATGCCGCCCCCGTCGGAGCGGGAGGACGCGATCCAGCGCTCGGTCGAGACCTTCAAGATCATCGGGAGCCCGGGCTTCCCCTTCGACGAGGCGGGGGTGCGCGACAAGGCGGCACGCTCCTACGACCGTTGCTTCCTGCCTTCGGGCCAGGCTCGCCAGCTTGCGGCGATTCTCACCCAGCCGAACCGCGTTCCGGCCTTGCGGACTCTCGACCTGCCCACGCTGGTGGTGCACGGAGAGGCGGATCCGCTCGTGCCCGTCGAGGGAGGCCGGGACACGGCCGCCGCCATTCCCGGTGCCGAGCTGCTGCTCGTGCCGGGGATGGGTCACGACATGCCGCGCGACGTGCAGCCCCAGCTCGTCGAACGCATCAGCGCACTGATCGCGCGCGCGGAGGCCGGCGCGCGCTGATAGACTCGGGGCGGTGTCGCCGGTACCTACCCGGGGGAGAGCGTGCCCGTCCACTACGAGATCGACGCCGGACGCGGGAAGATCGTCACCCGCTGCACGGGCCCGGTCACCTTCGACGAGGTGATCGCGCACTTCAAGCAGCTCGAGGCCGACCCGGAATGTCCCGACCGACTCGACGTGCTGCTCGATCTCAGCGGCATCACCAACCTCCCGGACCACAAGCAGGTGCGAGCGGTGGCGAGCGAGGTGGGGCGGCTGGTCTCGAGCATCCGCTGGGGGAGCTGCGCGATCGTCGCGCCTCGGGACGCCATCTTCGGCATCAGCCGCATGTTCGAGATGATCGCCGACGCGCACTTCGACTCGCTGAAGGTGTTCCGCGCCTACGAGGACGCGGACCAGTGGCTCACGCCCCGGTCCGAGCTGCCATCCTGAGGCCCCCCGCGCCGGGGTCGGGGACCGGGTTACGCCGGCCCGGGTTTGTGGCATCGTTGGAGCAAAGAGCCAGGGAGGGTTCGTCGTGTACTACCGGGTCGTTCTCATCGTATTCGCGTGTCTCACCCTGCTGGCCTCGGGGGCCTCGGCGCACCCGGGACACGGTCGGGCGGGGGAGGGCACGAGCCTGCTCCACTACCTGACCGAGCCGATCCACGTGGTCGGCATCGCGGCGCTGCTGCTGAGCTTCGCGAGCGGTGTCGCGATTCTTCGCGGCCGGCTCGTCCGGGCCCGCGGCGTCTCCCGGAAGCGGCTGCCCTAGGACCGCGATCCGGGCAGCGGGTCGCGGTCCGCGGCGCCGGGAAATCCGGAGGATTCCCCGGGCAGTGGCCCCGGGATCTGCCCGCGACCGCCCGCCCGAGGAGGCGGGGCGCGTCGGGATGGGGACCTCGTGGGCTGCCGCGTCCAGCGAGGCTCAGCGGTGCTGGTGGTTTGGCCGTCCCTGCACGCGAAGGCCGTTGCTGGCGAGCGCTTCCCGCAGCTCGCCAAGACAGCCCCGGCACAGGGCGTGACTGACGGGAACCGAGGTTCCCGTGGTTCCGCGCAGAAGACTGCCGCACCAAGCGCAAACCATTCCCATGGCTCTCTTCCTTTCGCATCGGTAGACGCCAGCGGTCTACCGTGGGTTCCGGGGCGCAACGGGGGCTCTTGCATCGAGCGTGCCAGCACCCTGACGGATCGAAACACGGGCGGAATCAGGCCCACGGGCGTGCAGGGAGTGGCCGGAATCAGCGCGTTCCCTCGCGGCGAGCCAGTCGCTCTGCCGCCGGGCATGGCAGCCGCTGCTCAATCCGTTGCCGGGCTAGAGGCCCGGCCGGAAAGTGCGACCTGCATTCGAGCGCCCCCGCGGCGCCCTGGCTGCGTTCCGCTCCCGTCGCCGTAGCATCGGCTATGCCTCGGTCGCGCGCCTTGCCAGGACGCCGCAGATGACGCTCTCGGTGCCGCGGTACGCTTTCCGGCCGGGCCTCTAGCGCCGGTCAGCTCGGATCGACGAGCTCCTTGCGGACGTTGAAGAGCCGTCCTTCGGGATCGTCGCGGCGCCGACACAGGTAGTGGGATTCCCACTCCTCGAGGATCTCCAGCGCATCCCCCGCCTCGAAGTGGACGGCGGTGGCTTCCTCGTCCAGGCTCGGACGGTGCAGCAGCGTGACGGATTGCTTGATGCGCGGCATCGGTCGAGCCTCGTCGGGTTTCGCGCCGGGGTGCTCGTCGGCTCGGCCGGGGGGGTCGGTGTCCGGGTGGCGCTCGCGTGGCGTGCGGGCGGCGCAGACCGCGACGATGCGCCGTGCCCCGGCGCGGCGCAAGACGCGAGCGCACTCGGAGAGCGTCGCGCCCGTCGTCACCACGTCGTCCACCAGCCACACGTTCGCGGGTGCACGGCCCCGGCACGAGAACGCGCCCGCCACGTTGCGCCGGCGGCCGCGCCGATCGAGGCCGGTCTGGCTGGGTGTGTCCCGGTCGCGACGCAGCCGGGCCGGTGCGCAGGGGGCGTCCGTCGCCCGGGCGACCTCCCGTGCCAGCAGCAGCGCGGGGTTGAAGCCGCGCGCGCCCAGCCGCCGGGGGTGCAACGGAACCGGCACCACGAGAGCGGGTGCCGCGCCGGGTGCGCGGCTCACCGCCTCCACGGCGAGAAGCTGCATCACGCCGATGGGGGCGGGATCGAGAGCGGCCAGACCCGGCCGCGGATACTTGAAGCGCTGGAGCCAGTCCGCTGCCGGCCCGCCATAGACCACGGCCGCCACGCAAGCGTCGACGTGCGGGATCGAGACGTCGGAGAGCAGCTCGGGCTCCAGCAGCGCGCGGCACCGAGGGCAGAGCGCCTGCTCGGACCCGACCCCGCAGCCCCCGCAGCGCCGGGGCGCAGCAAGCTCCACGAAGCCGTTCGCCAGCCAGCCGACGAAGCGTCCGGGCCGGAGCGGGGGCAGTCGGTCTCGCAGGCGACGGCGCTCTCGCAAGCGACGCACTTCCGGGGACCGGGGGAGTCGTCAGGGTAGCCGCCCCTTCGCTCTCGCCCGCAAGCCCGCCGCTCGTCCGGCACCCGGCCCGGCCCGGCGGGATCCGGGCTCCGTCAGGCGCCGTCCGGTGCGATCAGCGAGTGCCCCGTCATCTCCTTCGGAACGTCGAGCCCGAGCAGCTCGAGAACCGTCGGGGCGAGATCCGCCAGGGTGCCGTCGCGCAGCCCGCGCCCGGCGGCGTCCCGCGTGATCCAGTAGATGGGAACGGGATTCGTCGTGTGCGCGGTGTGCGGCTCGCCCGTCTCGGGGTCCACCATCAGCTCGCAGTTGCCGTGGTCGGCGGTGATGAGCATCTGCCCCCCGCGCTCCAGGACGACCTCGGCGACGCGTTCGAGGCAGTGGTCGATGGTCTCGACGGCCTTCACTGCGGCGTCCATCACGCCGGTGTGACCGACCATGTCGGGGTTGGCGTAGTTGACCAGGACGAACGCGTAGTCCCCCGTCTCGATCCGCTCCACCAGGGTCTCGGTCACCTGGAGGGCGCTCATCTCCGGGCGGTGGTCGTAGGTGGCGACGTCCCGGGGAGAGGGGATGAGCACGCGATCCTCGTCGGGGAACGGCTCCTCGCCGCCGCTGTTGAAGAAGAACGTCACGTGCGCGTACTTCTCCGTCTCGGCCATGCGGAGCTGCGCGAGACCGGCCCGGGAGACGATCTCGCCCAGCAGCTCGCGCGGCCGCTCCGGCGGGAAGGCGACCGGCAGGCCGAAGGCCGCGTCGTACTCGGTCATGCACAGGAAGCCCGACAGGTCGACCACCTTGCGGCGCTCGAGCTCCCCCGCGAAGCGATCGGCGCGCGCCCCGGTGAGGGCGTTCGTGAGCTCGCGCGCGCGGTCGGCGCGGAAGTTGAAGAAGAAGACGCCGTCGCCGTCCTGGAGTGCCCGGCCCCCCGCGATGACGGCGGGTCGCATGAACTCGTCGGTCTCATCCCGGGCGTAGGAGGTCTCGATGGCGGACACGGCGTCGGGTGCGTGCTCGCCGTCGCGGCACACGATGGCGTGGTAGGCCCGGCCGATCCGGTCCCAGCGGTTGTCGCGGTCCATCGCGTAGTAGCGACCCATCACCGTCGCGATCTGCGATCCGCAGGCTTCGACCTCGGGAAGTAGCGCCTTCACGAAGCGGAGCCCCGAGCGCGGCGGCGTGTCCCGGCCGTCGAGGAATGCGTGCACCGCGGTGGACACCTTCGCGCGTGCCGCCGCGGCCAGCAGGGCGCGCAGGTGATCGACGTGGCTGTGCACACCGCCGTCGGAGACGAGCCCCATCAGGTGGAGGGTGCCCCCCTTCGCGCGAACCGCGTCGAAGAGCTCCCGGATCGGAAGCTGCTCCTCGGCGGGCGCCTGCTGCAGGGCCTGGCTGATGCGCGTGAGGTCCTGCTCGATCACCCGGCCGGCGCCCATCGTCATGTGCCCGACCTCGGAGTTGCCCATCTGGCCTTCGGGCAGCCCGACGGCTTCGCCGGAGGTCTCGATGCGGGCGTGGGGATAGCGGCCGGCCGCGTGATGCAGGAAGGGCGCATGCGCCACCCGCGTCGCATCGGAGGGCCCGCCGTCTCCGATCCCGTAGCCATCGAGCACCACGAGCACCACCGGTGCCGTCACCGTCGGGTCTCCTCACCGACCGCGCGCGCGCCGCTTGCGTCGGTGCCGGCCGCCTCGAGGGCTTCGGCGGGCAGGCCGAGCTCCAGCAGATCGACGCTCTCCGCGTCGCTCCAGAGCCGCTCGAGCGCGTAGAGGTCGCGCATCTCCGGCTCGAAGACGTGGACGATCACGTCGTTGCAATCGATGAGCACCCAGCGCCCCTCCTCCATGCCCTCGATGCCGAGCGGCTCGTCGCCCTCCCGGCGCAGGCGCTCGACGATCGCCTCGGCGATGGCGCGGACCTGCCGATCCGAGCGGCCCGAGAGCAGCACGAACACGTCCGCGAAGGAGGTCACCTGGTGGACGTCCAGCACCACCGGCAGCTGGGCGTTCCGTTCGAGGGCCGCCTCGAGGACGTGGGCGGCCTTGGCAAGATCAGCGCGTTGCGGTTTCGACTGGCTCAGGGGGCCCTCCGTTTCGTGGCGGCGCGCGCCGCGTAGCACCCGCTCGAGACGACCGCGTCGTGGATCGCCTCCGGCAAGAGGTAGCGAACGGAAGCCCCCTCGCGAATCCGGCGGCGAATGGATGACGCAGAAATGTCGAGGGCCGTGATCTCGACCCCGCGGACCCAGGTGCCCACCTGCTTGTGGCGGGCCGAGAGGCCGTCTGGAGCCAGCTCGAAGTCGGCCCGGAGCCCCGCCGGGAACCACTCGGCCAGGGCTCCCTGCTGCCGGGGCGGACGGGTGGTGACCGCGAAGCTCGCCAGGGTGAGGAGGGTTGCGGGCTCGCGCCAGGTCTCCATCTCGCGGAAGGCGTCGCACCCCAGGGTGAAGACCGGCCGGGCGGGGGCCAGCTTCTGCACCAGGGCTCGCAGGGTGTCCACCAGGTAGCTGGGCCCCGCCCGCTCGACCTCGATCCGGTCGACCTCGAAGTGGGGATTGTCGGCGACCGCGGCCTCCAGCCAGGCCAGCCGCTGGTCGGCCGGGGCGATGGGGTCGTTCTCGTCCGCCTGCTTGTGGGGCGGTCGCGCGCTGGGCACGAAGACCATGCGCGCGAGGCCGAGCTGCTCCGTCACCTCTTCGGCGGCGCGCAGGTGTCCCAGGTGGACGGGGTTGAAGGTTCCCCCGTAGATCCCGACGTCCGGTCCCCGGGCTTCAGCCACGGTCGGGCCCATCCAGCACGACCAGGTCGTCGCGGTGGATCACCTCGTCGCCGTTCGAGTAGCCCAGCACCGTGGAGATCTTGCCGGTCGCCAGCCCCTTGATGCGATCGATCTCGTCGGACGCGTAGGCGGTCAGGCCCCGCGCCAGCTCCCGTCCGGCCGGGTCGAGGCAGGAGACCGCGTCACCGATGCGGAAGCGGCCGCGCACCGCCACGATGCCGGCGGGCAGCAGGCTGCGGCCCCGCACCGCCAGCGCCTTCGCCGCGCCGTCGTCGATCAGGAGCTCGCCCCGTGTGCGCGACGTGTAGGCGAGCCAGTGCTTCTTGCTCGCGAGCCGCGGACCGGGCAGGACCAGGGTTCCGACGAGCTCGCCGGCCGCCAGGCGGAGCAGCACGTCGCGCGGGCCGCCGTTGCACAGCACCGTCGCCGCGCCGGATCGCGCCGCCGATCGGGCTGCCTCGAGCTTCGTGATCATGCCGCCGCGTCCGAAGGCGCTCGCGGATCCCATGGCGGCGCCCTCGATCTCGGTGGTGATCGCTTCGATCACCCCGTAGAGCGGGGGCTTCGGCCGGCCGGCCACCGGCCGCTCGACGTGCAGACCATCCACGTCGGTGAGGATCACCAGCAGGTCGGCGCCGACGACGTTCACGATCTGCGCCGACAGGTTGTCGTTGTCGCCGAAGCGGATTTCCTCGGTGGCCACCGTGTCGTTCTCGTTCACGATGGGCACGACGCCGAGCCGCAGCAGCTCGTGGATCGTGTGGCGCGCGTTGAGGAAGCGCTCGCGATCCTCGAGCCCGGCGCGGGTGAGCAGGATCTGGGCGACCTGGATTCCCAGTCGGCCGAAGCGGCGCTGGTAGAGCTCGACGAGGCCGATCTGTCCGACGGCCGCGGCCGCCTGCATGGCGGGGATCGATCGTCCCGGCTTGGTCCAGTCGAGCCGGCGGGTGCCGACGGCGATCGCGCCGGAGGAGACGAGCACCACCTGCCGTCCCTGCTCGACGAGCTTCGCGATCTGCACCGCGAGATCGGTGAACTTGCGGGGCCGTAGCTCGCCGCTTCGGGTCAGGGTGCTCGAGCCCACCTTCACGACGATCCGCTGCGCGTCCTTCAGGATCTTCGCGGCGAGCTCCGGATCTCCCGTGTTCTCGATGCGGGGTCTCACGCTTCGCCTCCCCGCGCGGCTTCCGCGGCCGTCGCCTCCCGGTCGGCGTCGTCGAGGGTACGGACGAGGGCGACCACGAGCTCGCGCATGCCCTGTCCGGTGGCCCCGGATCCGCGCAGCACCACGGAGCCGCGCCCGACCAGCGCCGCCGCCACCCCGTTCACGTCGGCCTGCCGCTCCGGAGGGACCAGGTCGATCTTGTTGAGCAGCACGATCTCGCGGCGGTCGAGGAGATCCGGTCGGTAGCGCCCGAGCTCCTTGCGCAGCGCCTCGTAGTCGGCGAGGGGCTCTCGCGCCTCCATCACCATGGCGCCCAGGTCGAGCAGGTGCACGAGCACCCGGGTCCGCTCGATGTGGCGCAGGAAGCGGTCGCCCAGGCCCACGCCTTCGCTGGCGCCTTCGATCAGCCCCGGGATGTCGGCCACCACGAAGCGGCGATCGTCGAGCTCCACTACTCCCAGCGAGGGAACCAGGGTGGTGAACGGATACGAGGCCACCCGCGGCCGGGCGGCGGAGATCGCGCGGATGAGCGTCGACTTGCCCGCGTTCGGGAAGCCCACGAGCCCCACGTCGGCCAGCAGCTTCAGCGAGATCCGCAGCTCGCGGTCCTCCCCGGGCGTGCCGTCCTGGGCGAAGTCGGGCGTCTGTCGGGTGGCCGTCTTGAAGCGTGCGTTGCCGCGACCGCCCCGGCCGCCGCGTGCCGCCACGAAGCGCTCTCCGTCCCGGGACAGGTCGGCCAGGGGGGGGCCGACTCGTCCGCACCGGCGTCGAAGACCATCGTGCCCACCGGGACCCGGATCAGGACGTCCGCGCCGTCGGCGCCGGTGGACTCCGAGCTGCCTCCCGGGTGACCGTTCTCGGCCTGGAAGCGTCTTCGCGACCGGAAGGAGAGCAGCGTGTTCTCGTTGCGATCGGCGACGAGCACCACGTCGCCGCCGCGGCCGCCGTCGCCCCCGTCGGGCCCGCCGCGCGGGATGTACTTCTCGCGCCGGAAGCCCACGCAGCCCGGCCCACCCGCGCCCGAAGAGACGTGGATGGTGGCTTCGTCGACGAAGGTTTCGCTGGCCACGGCGACTCCGATCGCCCGCCGCGCCGAGCGCGCGTGGAAGACGGAGGGGGATGGATCGGGTGGAGACTCGCGGCGGCTCAGCTCGGCAGGCGTTCTAGCTCGGCGAATGCGGCTCTGCGTGCGCCGCCCCGAGCGTATCGACGTGTGCGATGGTGCGCCCGCGCGATCGCCCGTAGCTCACGACGCCGTCGGCCTTCGCGAAGACCGTGTAGTCCTTGCCGAGGCCGCAGTTGCGACCGGGATGGACCTTGGTGCCCACCTGGCGGACGAGGATGGTGCCGGCGGAGACGGTCTGGCCGGAGAAGGCCTTGATGCCCCGGCGCTGGCCGTTGCTGTCGCGCCCGTTGCGCGAGCTGCCCTGACCCTTCTTGTGTGCCATCGCTTTGCCCTCAGTCCTCGATGCGGTCGACCAGGATCTCGGTGTAGTCCTGGCGGTGTCCCTGCTTGCGGTGGTAGCCCTTCCGCCGCTTCATCTTGAAGACCGTGATCTTCGGACCGCGGCCCTGGGCGGTGATGGTTCCCACCACCTTGGCTCCTGCGACGACCGGCGTACCGACCTTGAGGGAATCCTCGCCTCCGACGAGCAGGACGTCGGCGAGCTCGATCGTGTCGCCGACGCCGCCGGCGAGCTTCTCGACCCGCACCGATTCGCCCGGCTGCATCCGGACCTGCTTGCCGCCCGTGCGCACCACCGCGTACATCAACGATCCCTCTCTTCTTCGTGCGGCAGGGTCGTGGCTTCCTGCTGCGAGACTGGGTGCGAGGTGTCCACGCCCGCGGAGTCTTCGTCGGCGACCGGGACCTCGTCCTTCTCCGTGGCCTCCGCCGCTTCCGCTGCGGCCCGGGAGTCGCTCGAGACGTCCTTCCCGGCGTCCACGGCGTCGGGATCCTGGGGTGCGGCGGGCAGGAGGCCCTCGGACCGCGCTTCCAGGCGCCCTTCCAGAGAGGGCGGGAGTATCCGCGATTCCTCTTGCGCGTCAACCGCTTCCGGAGCCGCCAGCAGGGCCGCGGGCAGCGAGCCGGCGGCCGCCGCCGCCTCCACCGAGGGCGAGGCGTCCTCCCGGTCGGAGTCGCCCTCCGGGGCGGCCGTCGTCTCGGTCTCGCCCTCGAGGTCCGCGCCGCCTCCGGCGCCGCCGCGCTTGCGACCGCCGCGCTTGCGCCGGCGGGAGCGACCGCCCCGCTGGCCGTCGCCCTCCTCTTCGCCCGCGCTGGCACCTTCCTCCTCGTCGGCCGCCTCGGCGCTGCCGTCGAGCCAGCGCAGGGACACCTCCACCGGGGGGCCCTCGTCGAGGGCGATCACCTCGAACTGCTCCTGGTGCATGCCGGGCCGCGCCCGCACCTCGATCTCCCGGCCGGCCTCCTCGCCCAGCTCGCCCAGCAGGGACGCCCCGCCCCGCAGCAGCTCCTCGGCCACCGACGGAGCCACGGTGAGCGCCACGCGCCGGCCGCAGAAGCGGGGCAGGTCGCTGCGGATCTCCCGCATCACCCGGTAGGCCACGCTCTGGCTGGAGAGCACGTAGCCCTTGCCCTCGCAGTACGCGCAGGGCTCGCACAGGGTCTGGACGAGGTTCTCGCGGGTGCGCTTGCGGGTCATCTCCACGAGGCCGAGCTCGGAGATCTTCAGGATGTTGGTGCGCGCCTTGTCGGCCCGCAGCGCCTCGCGCAGCGCCCGGTACACCTTGTCCCGGTGATCGGCCGACTCCATGTCGATGAGGTCGATGATGATCAGGCCGCCGATGTTGCGGAAGCGGATCTGGTAGACCACCTCCTTGACGGCCTCGAGGTTCGTCTTGAAGACCGTCTCCTCGAGGTCGCGCTTGCCCACGTAGCGGCCGGTGTTGACGTCGATCGCCGTGAGCGCCTCGCTCTGGTCGAAGACGAGCGAGCCGCCGGACTTCAGGAACACCTTCCGGCCGAGGTTCGCGTGGATCTGGCTCTCGAGGCTGAAGGCCTCGAAGACGGGCTCCCGGCCCGTGTAGTGCTCGATGCGGGGACGTGGGTCAGCCACGTAGCGATCCACGAAGGAGTGGATCATCTGGTGGCACGCCGGGTCGTCCACCACGATGCGCTTGGTCTCGGCGTTGGCGTGGTCGCGGATCATGCGCAGCGCCAGGTCGGGCTCGGAGTGCAGCACCGCCGGGGCGTGGGAGCGGCCGTTGCGGGTCTGGATGTTCTCCCACACCGACGACAGGTACCGGATGTCGGCCTCGAGATCGGCCTCGCGAATGCCTTCTCCCGCCGTTCGGATGATGAAGCCCAGGTCCTGGGGGCGGAGACGCTCCACGATCTCGCGCAGCCGCTTCCGCTCCTTGTCGGACTCGATGCGACGAGACACGCCCACTCGCCGGCTCCAGGGCGTCAGCACCAGGTGCCGGCCCGGGATCGAGATGTGGGAGATGATGCGGGCGCCCTTGGTGCCGATGGGCTGCTTGGCGATCTGGACCACGATCTCCTGGTCTTCCTTGAGCAGCGTGTCGATGCGGGGAGGCTGGCGCGAGCCCCGGCGACTGCGATTCGGGGGCTTGGTGGGAACGGCGCCTTCCTCGCCGGTCTCTTCTGTGAACCCGTTCGCAAAGTAGTCGCCCGCGTAGAGGAAGGCGGCCTTGTCGAGTCCGATGTCCACGAAGGCGGCCTGCATGCCCGGAAGGACCCGGCTGACGCGACCCTTCACGACCGACCCGACGACGCTCTTCTCCTGGGCCCGCTCGATGTGCAGCTCCGTGAAGACGGAGCGTTCCAGCACGGCGACGCGGGTCTCCCCGCGCTCCGCATTGATGATGATCTCGTTCTGCATCGACGACCTGCTGCAGAGGTCAGGGCGGAGAAGGACACCCAGGCCCGGGCCGGTGTGGCCCCGGGGCACGTGCCTCGATCTCGTTCCGGCGCCTCCGGCGCTGGCGAGCCGTGTCGGGTATCAGGAAGGGTCGTCCGCCGCGGTTTCGCGCGGCGGTGGCGGGGTGATCAACGGGAATCCGCTGCGAAGTGTCGCAGCGGCAGGACGGAGACTCTTTCTCGTTCTCGAAGCCCGACGTGCAGCTCCGAAACCTCGAACGCGACTCGCACAGGAAAACCCATCTCGTCCAAGAGATTTCAGGAAGAGACCTGCAAGCCGACTCATTCGACCTGCAAGGCGACTCAGTTTGACTCGAATGGCTCGAACCGACTTCACGGTCTGGCTCTACGTCGCGACTCGAAGAGCCCCAGCAGCACCCCGCCGCCGTCCATCTCTCCGACCATCCCGACTACCGACTCGACTCGGAAAAGCCCTTCCCTGGAGCGTCGTAGCGACTCGATCCAGTGAGGGATTTCCACCTCGGGAGGCGACCCAGCCAGACCGCCTTAAACTCACGGGACGATGGTGGATTCCCGGAGCAACGTCAACCCGGACCCCCGGCGGGCACTTCCTTCCGTGTCCAGGCTGGCTGGGTCACTGTCCCACAGCCGG
The DNA here is from genome assembly GCA_963822965.1 of uncultured delta proteobacterium. Taxonomy (GTDB): domain Bacteria; phylum Myxococcota_A; class UBA9160; order UBA9160; family UBA4427; genus JAJDAN01. The sequence continues at coordinate 1,933,946 of CAWGJT010000005.1, read as the reverse complement.
CCCGAGCTGCCGGGCTGGGCGGTCACCGAGGCCGCTCGCCGGGTGGTTGCGGAGGCCCGCGACGAGCTGACCCGCAGGCTGGAGGGCGCGCCGGCGGCCTCCCCCCGGGTTGGTCCAGGACCGGAGCCGGCTCCCGCTTCCGACTCGGACTGGGAGGCGCGCACCGCCCACCTGGCCGAGCAGCTCTGCCGCCGGCATCCCCGCGCGGTGGTGAACGCGACCGGCGTGGTCCTGCACACGAACCTGGGCCGCGCCCCCCTGGCCGCCGGCGCCGCCGAGGCCGTGCGGGAGACCGCCGCCGGCTACTCGAGCCTCGAGCTCGACCTCGAGACGGGGCGTCGGGGCAGCCGGCTGGGTCCGCTCGAGGCCAAGCTCGTGGAGCTCTCCGGGGCCGAGGCCGCCTACGCGTGCAACAACAACGCGGCCGCGGTGATGCTCGCGCTGGACAGCCTGGCGCGGGGCCGAGAGGTGATCGTCTCCCGGGGCGAGCTGGTGGAGATCGGAGGCTCCTTCCGGGTGCCCGACATCATGGAGCGAGCCGGCGTGCGGCTCGTCGAGGTGGGAACCACCAACCGCACCCACCTGGGGGACTACGAGGGCGCCATCGGTCCGGACACGGCCCTGCTGCTGAAGGTGCACCGCAGCAACTTCAGCCAATCGGGATTCGTGACGGAGGTGGGGCTCCCGGACCTGGTGGCGTTGGGTCGGCGTCACGAGCTGCCCGTGATGGAGGACCTGGGGAGCGGAACGCTCCTCGACCTCACGGCGCGTGGCCTTCCGCCCGAGTCCCATGCGCCGTCACGGGTCGCCACCGGCGTGGACGTGGTCTGCTTCTCGGGCGACAAGCTGCTCGGCGGGCCCCAGGCCGGCATCCTCCTCGGCACCCGCAAGGCCGTCGACGCGATGCGCCACAATCCCCTGGCGCGTGCCCTCCGCCTCGACAAGATGAGCCTCGCGGCCCTCGACTGGACCCTCACCGCCCACCTGGAGGGGCGAGCGGAGCGCGAGGTTCCCGTGCTGCGCGCGCTGCTCGAGCCCGTGGAGGTGCTGGAGGCCCGGGCCCGGGCCCTGGCGGGGCGCTTGAAGGAGCTCTGCAAGGACGAAGCCCGGGTGGACGTCGAGCCGGACCGGGCGCCCGTGGGTGGCGGCTCGCTGCCGGGCTTCGAGCTCGAGACCTGGGTGGTGGTGCTGCGCCCGACGGCCGGAGCGGCGCGGACGGCGGCGGCCCTGCGGTCCGCCGCGACCCCGGTGCTCACCCGCGTGCGCGACGACGCGGTGCTGTTCGACGCGCGCACCCTCGACGACGGCGACGCCGCGAGGATCGAAGCGGCGGTGGCCGAAGGGATCGGGCCGGCGCCCCGCCCGGCGCGTTGAACCCCTTGATTTCGTTGTGTAACTTCGCAGCCGCTCGAAGATGTTGAACTCCAGCGTTCTGGTCCTGAATCGATCCTTCCTGCCGATTCACGTCACGTCGGTCAAGCGCTCTTTTTCCCTCGTCTACCAGGGCGGTGCCCGGATCGTGAACGACCGCTACGAGACCTTCGACTTCGACAGCTGGCGAGCCCAGGTGGGAGCCCCGGGGCTCGAGTGCATCGGCACCACCTCGGGTCCGGTGCCAATACCGCGTGTGATCGTCCTGATGCTCTACGACCGGATTCCCAAGCGCATGGTCCGCTTCTCGCGCAGCAACATCTTCTCCCGTGACGGCTTCACCTGTCAGTACTGCGGAGAGCGCCCGCCGCGCGCGCAGCTCAACCTCGACCACGTCGTTCCGCGCACCCAGAAGGGACGCACGACCTGGGAGAACGTCGTCTGCTGCTGCGTGTCCTGCAATCGCATGAAGGGCGGGCGGACGCCGGAGCAGGCCGGCCTGCGCCTGCGCGCGAAGCCGAAGCGCCCGCGTTGGACCCCGCTCATGAGCCTGCCCGCCGCCAGCATGCGTCACCACGAATGGCGTCCGTACCTCGCCATCGACGAGCCTGCCTCCGTGGATCTCGGACGCCGACGAGATCGGGAGCTGGCGATGTAGACTGGCTCGTGCGCCGTGCGAGGCGTCTTGCGGGTGGCCTCGTCGGCGTGGCGTCGTGCGGGGTCCGTTCGGGTGGCGAAGGGGGGGAGCCATTTCGGCACAATCGGGAAACACGATCACGGGATCCAATCCGCCGGCCTCCGGGCCCATCGCCGAGGCCTCCGTGCACGAAGCGCGGGTGATCTCGATCGGCGGGGGCAAGGGCGGAGTCGGCAAGACCTTCGTGGCCGCGAACCTCGCGGTGGCGCTCTCGCGCATGGGCAAGCGCGTGGTCGCGGTGGACTGCGATCTCGAGGGCGCGAACCTCCACACCAGCCTCGGGGTGCCCACGCCGCCGAAGAGCCTCGCCGACTTCGTCGCCCAGCGGGAGGACGACCTCGGCAAGCTGCTCGTCGAGACGGGCGCGCCGGGGCTGCAGCTGATCGCCGGAACCCACGCCCACCTCGGCGACGCCCAGCCGAACCATCTGCGCCGGGTGCGCCTCATGCGCGCGCTGCGCAGGCTCGACGCGGACTTCGTGGTCGCCGACCTCGGGGCCGGCACCCACTCCTCGGTGCTCGACTACTTCCTGGTGGGCGGCGAGGGTCTGATCGTCCTGCAGCCGGAGCCCACCTCGGTGGAGAACGCGTACTCGTTCCTGCGTGCGGCCTTCTACCGCCGCATGCGTCTCGCCATGGTCGGTCACGGGGTGCGCAGGCTCGTCACGGAGGCGATGGACCAGCGCAACGAACGCGGCATCCGGAACCCGATCGACCTGCTGCGCGAGATCGAGTCCACCGACCCCGACGAGGGCGCTCGCTTCGTCGAGACGATGCGCTCGTTCCGTCCGCGCATCGTGGTCAACGGCGTGCGCACGGCGGAGGACGTGAAGCTCGGCTTCGCGGTCTGCTCGGTGTGCCGCAAGTACTTCGGCATCGAGGCGGAGTATCTGGGCTACGTGAACCACGATGAGGCGGTGCGGCGGAGCGTGGCCGCCCGGCGTCCGGTCGTCGAGACCGACGCCGGCTCGGACGCCGCCATCTATCTGCAGCGCATCGCGCGGAAGATCGTCGGGGGTGGCGGTTGAAGGGGCTGGACGCGCAGAACCACTACGAGGTGCTCGAGGTACCGCCCGGCGCCCGTCCCGAGGAGATCGAGCGCGCCTACCGGCTGGCGACGTCCACCTGGGCGTCGGGATCGCTCGCGCTCTACTCCCTCTTCGAGGAATCGGAGGCCTCGGCGATCCGGGAGCGGGTGCTCGACGCGTATCGCGTGCTCTCGGACGAGGGGGCCCGCCGCGCCTACGATCGCGTCACCTTCGAGTCGCTTCCCGAAGCCGAATCCCCGGAAGCAGCGCCGGGCCAGGTCGCCGACGGCGCCGCCTTCGAAGACTACGACGACATGGAGATCTCCCTCGACAGCGCGCTCGAGGGCATGGTCGAGGGGTCGGCGGACGGCTCCGACGTGGACTACGACGGATCGCGCCTGCGACGCTCCCGCATGAACCGGGGCATCGAGCTCGACGAGGTCGCCGGGGTGACGAAGGTGACCCTCACGTACCTGAAGGCCCTCGAGGAAGAGGCCTTCGACTGCCTGCCCCCGGCCGTCTACGTGCGTGGCTTCGTGAGCGCGTACGCGCGCGCCATCGGGCTCGACGGCAAGCGGGTCGCCGACAGCTACATGGTCCGGTACGAGCAGGCCTGCACGGAGAAGGGCCGTGGCCGGATCCTCGGTCGGCGGTGAGGAAGACGGCGAGCAGACCCTCGTCTTCGAGGTGACGGACGACGAAGCGGGCCTGCGGCTCGACGCGGCCCTCGCGAAGCTCGGCGCCGGATCGAGGTCCCAGGTGCAGCGCTGGATCGACGCCGGCCGGGTGCTCGCCGACGGCGACGTCCCGCGCCGGGCCGAGCGCGTCGTGGCGGGCATGCTGCTCGAGGTGACGCCTCCCCCCGCCGTGGCCTCGGAGGTGGTCGCCGAGGACATCCCCCTCGCGATCCTGCACGAGGACCGGGACCTGATCGTCATCGACAAGGCGGCGGGCATGGTGGTCCACCCCGCGCCCGGACATCACACGGGAACGCTCGTGAACGCGCTGCTGCATCACTGCCGGGACCCGAGCCGGGGCCTGGCGACCATCGGCGGTGCCCTGCGGCCCGGCATCGTGCACCGGCTGGACAAGGGAACCTCCGGCGTGATGGTCGTGGCGAAGAACGACGCCGCCCACGCCGCGCTGGCCGCCGAGTTCCACGACCACACGATCGAGCGGGTCTACCACGCCTTCGTGCGGGCGCTGCCCGGGGAGGACCGCGGCCGCGTCGATCGGCCCATCGGACGGCACCCGACCGACCGCAAGCGCATGTCGGTGCGCACGACCTCGGGCCGCCGGGCGATCACCGACTGGCGGGTCGTCGAACGCTTTCCCCGCAGCGGCGTGAGCCGGCTCGAGCTGCGTCCGGAGACCGGGCGCACCCACCAGATCCGCGTGCACCTCTCGTCCCTGGGCTTCCCGATCGTCGGCGATCCCGTGTACGGTCGAGGCGCCGCGACGCCGGGACCGGTGCCGGCGCGTCCCGCCCTGCACGCCGCGGTGCTGGGATTCGTGCACCCCAGCCGCGGCGAGCGCCTGCGCTTCGAGGCGCCCCTGCCCGCGGACCTGGCGGCGTTCCTCTCGTGGCTGCGCGAGCGCGAAGGCAGCCCCGAGAGAGCCGGGCCGGAAGCCGGGAGAGGAGGAGACCGATGAGCAGCGCCCCGCCGCCGTCTCCCGCCAGCCCGGCAGGACTTCGCCACCCGCTGCTCGAGGAGATCGGCGTGGTCCATGGCTTCGGGCTGCGGGACGGCACGGCGCCCCGCCTTCTCGTGCGTCCTCGCCAGGTGCACGGCGTGGGGGTGGCCGCCGTGCGAGACGGGAGCGCGCATCCGGCCGAAGCCGACGCGATCGTGTCCGGGGAGCCCGGCGTCCCCGTGGGGATCGTGACCGCGGACTGCGTCCCCGTGCTGGCCGCGAGCCGGGACGGTGCGGCCGTGTTGGCCATCCACGCGGGCTGGCGCGGCCTGGCGGCGGGCGTCGTCGAGCAGGGCATCGCTGCCCTGCAGGCCCGCTCTCCCGCCGGCACCCGGCTGCGGGCCGTCGTCGGGCCTCACATCGGCGCCTGTTGCTACGAGGTGGACGAGCCCGTCGTGGTGCCCCTGCGGGTCCGGTTCGGTGCCGGCCTCGATGCGGCGCTCCGCCCCGCAGAAGCCGGGCGTCCCGGTCACTGGATGCTCGATCTCGCATCCCTGGTGGCGGTGGAGCTGCAGCGGATGGGCATCTCGGACACCGATCGCGGCGTCGTTCCGGATTCTTGCACGGCCTGTCAGCCGGAACGCTTCCACTCCTACCGTCGGGACGGCGAGCGCGCGGGCCGTCTGGTTCATCACATCGCTGCGGGCTCCGGGCCCGCGTCGGACCGCGCGTGAAACGGAGTTCTTGACAGCCCGGGGCCTCGGCTCTACGGTTGTCCCACTCTTCCCCTTATCCAATTCAGCAACGAACGCGAAGCTGCCGCATCGGGCCGCGTTCGGATCCAGCGGAAGGCCGCGAAACCCGACAGCTGAATTCCGGGACGGAAGCAGCGATTTTTCGTTCAACTTCCCGGTCCGAAACTCCGAACCAGAGAGCCAGACAGAGCGAACCGCATCCTCCCAAGACGCTTTCAGACTCTGATCCGGGTCTCACGCTCCAGCTCACGGCCGACCAACCCCGCAGTCGGTTTCCCGAGACGACCCCCTCCCGACCGCGATCCCAAGCCCGCTCCGGGCACCCCTCCCAAACCCAACTCCAACCCCAAACGAGCGAAACGGGCCCTCCTCTGGACTCCAACGAGAGAGACGACAACGTGACGACGCAGCGCGCCAGTGATTCCACCAATGGATCTGGAAGCCAAGGCAACCGCAGCCGCCGGGGCCGGGGTCGCCGCCGCAGCTCCGGCTCCCGGGGTGGAGGAGGCAACACCCGCGCCAAGGGCGAGGGCGTACGGCAGACCGTCAAGCGCGAGTATCTGCCCTCGGAGGAGGACCTCGCCGAGGAGGAGGCCGCCGCCGACGAGTACGACGACAGCGAGCGCATCTACGTCCGCGACCTCAAGGCGAACACGATGCAGGAGCTGACGAAGATCGCCGAGGAGATGGAGGTCGAGAACGCGGCGGGCATGCGCAAGCAGGACCTGCTCTTCGCCATCCTCCAAGCCCAGACCGCCAAGCACGGCAAGATCTTCGCCGAGGGCGTGCTCGAGATCCTGCAGGACGGCTTCGGCTTCCTGCGCGCGCCCGATCAGAACTATCTCGCCGGGCCCGACGACATCTACGTCTCGCCGTCGCAGATCCGCCGATTCAACCTGCGGACGGGCGACAGCGTCGAGGGTCAGATCCGCTCGCCCAAGGAAGGCGAGCGCTACTTCGCGCTCCTGAAGGTCGAGTCGATCAACTTCGAGGCGCCCGAGAAGGCGCGCCACAAGATCCTCTTCGACAACCTGACGCCCCTCTATCCCCAGGAGAAGTTCACCCTCGAGTCGCAGATCGGCGGCATCACGACGCGCATCATCGACCTGATCGCGCCCATCGGAAAGGGACAGCGCGCCCTGATCACGTCGCCTCCCAAGGCCGGCAAGACGACGATCCTGAAGGACATCGCGAACGCGATCATCGAGAACCACCCGGAGGTCTACCTCATCGTGCTGCTCATCGACGAGCGGCCCGAAGAGGTGACCGACATGCGGCGGACGGTGAAGGGAGAGGTGATCTCCTCCACCTTCGACGAGCCCGCCACGCGTCACGTGCAGGTGGCCGACATGGTCATCAACAAGGCCAAGCGCCTGGTGGAGCACGGCCGCGACGTGGTGATCCTGCTCGACTCGATCACCCGCCTCGCGCGCGCCCACAACACCGTGGTGCCCCACTCGGGCAAGATCCTCTCGGGCGGCGTCGACTCCAACGCGCTCCACAAGCCGAAGCGCTTCTTCGGGGCGGCGCGCAACGTCGAGGAGGGCGGCAGCCTCACCATCGTGGGCACCGCGCTCATCGACACCGGGTCGCGCATGGACGAGGTGATCTTCGAGGAGTTCAAGGGCACCGGCAACAGCGAGCTCGTGCTCGACCGGAAGCTGGCGGATCGGCGGACCTACCCGGCCATCGACATCAATCGCTCGGCGACCCGGCGCGAGGAGCTGCTGCTGGACGAGAACACCCTGAACCGGATGTACATCCTGCGCAAGGTGCTCGCTCCCCTGTCCCCCGTGGACTCGATGGAGTTCCTGCTGGGCAAGATCAAGGCCACGGAAACGAACGTGGAGTTCCTGGAGTCGATGAACTCCTGAGCCACTTGCGAGAGGCCCCTCCCCGAACCATGGCCGTCGTAGCTTCCGAGATGGCCGTCGCAGCCTCCTGAAATGGCAGATTACCTCGAGAAGATCACCGAGGCGGAGGCGCGCGCCCGCGCGCTGGAGGAGCAGCTCGCCGATCCGGTGCTGGCCCAGAAGCCGAGCGAGTACCAGCGTCTCGGCAAGCAGCTCGCCCTGCAGCGACCCCTGGTCGAGCGCGGCGGTCGCTACCGCGCGGTGCTGGTCGAGCTCGAAGGCGCGCGCGAGATGCTCCGGGACGACGATCCCGAGATCGCCGAGATGGCGCGCAGCGACGTCGCCCGCCTGAGCGAAGAGCGGGACGCGCTGGAGCAGGAGCTGCGCCAGCTGCTGCTGCCGCCCGACCCCAACGACGCCCGCAACGCCATCCTCGAGATCCGCGCGGGCACGGGCGGCGACGAAGCGGCCCTCTTCGCCGCGGACCTCTTCCGCATGTACCACCGGCACGCCGACCGGGTGGGATGGAAGGTGGAGAACCTCTCGGTCTCGGAGACCGCGGGCGGGGGCTTCAAGGAGATCATCGCCCTCGTCTCCGGGGACGGCGTGTTCCGCGATCTGAAGTACGAACGGGGCGTGCACCGGGTGCAGCGGGTTCCGGCCACCGAGTCCCAGGGACGCATCCACACCTCGACCGTGACCGTGGCGGTGATGCCCGAGGCCGAGGACGTGGACGTCGAGGTGAGCCCGAACGACCTGCGCATCGACGTCATGCGGGCGGGCGGTCCGGGCGGACAGAGCGTCAACACGACCGACTCCGCGGTTCGCATCACGCACTTACCGACGGGCCTCGTCGTGCAGTGCCAGGACGAGAAGTCCCAGCACAAGAACAAGGCGAAGGCCATGAAGGTGCTGCTCTCGCGGCTGCTCGAGATGGAGCAGCAGCGCGCCGCCGACGAGCGAGCCAGCGCCCGCCGCGAGCAGGTGGGCAGCGGCGAGCGCAGCGAGAAGATCCGCACCTACAACTTTCCGCAGAATCGCATCACCGATCACCGCGCGGGGGTGACGCTCCACAAGCTCGACCACGTCCTCGAGGGCGATCTGCAGGAGCTGATCTCCGCCGTGCGGCTCGAGCTGTCGGAGTCGTTCGACAGCTCCGACCCCGAGGCCGGGTAGCGGCCGAAATCTACGATCTCGGCTGGCCGCGGCGTGCGCGGCCTTCTGCCGCGCACGCTCCTGGCGCGGCTCGGGGGACGGAGATGGCCGAAGACAGGACCTGGACGATCCTCGAGCTGCTCCAGTGGACGGAGCAGCACTTCGCCGCCCAGGGCCTCGACTCGCCCCGGCTCGACGCGGAGTGCCTGCTGGCCCACGCCCTGGGCGTGAAGCGCCTGCAGCTCTACGTGGACTTCGACAAGCCGATCCACGCCGACGAGCGCGCGGTCTTCCGCCAGCTGGTGCTGCGCCGCGCGCGCGAGCGGGTACCCGTCTCCCAGCTGCTGGGGGTGCGCGAGTTCTGGTCCCTGGAGCTGCAGGTGAGCGGTGACGTCCTCACGCCACGCCCCGAGACCGAGACCCTGGTGGAGGCCGCCCTGGCGCGGCTGCCGGACCCGCGGGGATCCTACCGGATCCTGGACCTGGGCACGGGATCGGGGGCGATCGCCCTCGCCCTGGCCCACGAGCGGCCCGCTGCACACGTCACAGCCACCGATATCTCCCCGTTGGCCCTACAGATTGCCCGCTCCAATGCCGACAAGCTGCTGCTGAGTGAACGACTCCGCTTCCTGGAGGGAGACCTCTTCGGGGCCGTTCCGGGGGAGCAGTTCGATCTCATCGTCTCGAACCCGCCCTACGTGGCGCGGCGAGATGCGGGAGGGCTGCCCCCGGAGCTGGTGCACGAGCCCGAGGTGGCTCTCTTCGGCGGAGAAGATGGCCTCGCGGTGGCGAGCCGTCTGGTGGCCGGGGTGAACGAGGCGCTGATGCCGGGAGGCGTCTTCGCCGTCGAGCTGGGACCGGAGCAGACGGAGCGGATCGCCGAGGAGTGCAGCAAGGCCGGCCTCGTGGAGATCGAGGTCGTACGAGACCTGGCCCGGAGGCCGCGCGTCGTGGTGGCGCGCCGCGAAGGACCGGGTCGCACGAAATAGCCGGAAACGCCGCCGCCCGTCCCCCTCCAGCGGTGGGAGCCCGAGCGCAGCCACGGGCTCAAAGCCAGGAGGCGAGAGATGGCCAGCCGATCGACCAAGCTTCTGCGCGTCATCAAGACCGACGAGTCCGCCTTCGAGGCGAGCTTCGCGGCGCTGTGCGAGCGCGCCGAGGACGGGGCCGCGTCGGAGAAGGACGTGCGGCGGACGCTCGAGCGCGTGCGCGAGGGCGGCGACGCCGAGCTGCTCGCGCTCGTGCAGAAGGCCGACCGCTCGAAGATCCAGACCCTCGAGGTGGGCCGCGACGAATGGGACGAGGCCTGCGAGCAGGCGGACGCGGGCGACCGCGCGGCCCTCGGCAAGGCCGCCATGCGCGTCCGCGAGTTCCACCGCAAGCGCATTCCGTCGAGCTGGGAGATGCGCGAGGAGGGCGGCGGCTACATGGGCCACCGGGTGCGCCCCCTCGAGCGGGTGGGCGTCTACGTGGACAGCCGCCACCTGCGCGCGCCCTCGCGCGTCATCATGAACACCATCCCCGCCTCCGTGGTGGAGGTGCCGGAGATCGTCCTCGCCGCGGCCGCCGACCGCGGGGGCAAGGTGGCCCCGGAGATCCTCACCGCCGCCCGGGTGGCGGGCGTCCACCGGGTGTTCAAGATGGGAGGCCCGCACGCCATCGCCGCCCTGGCCTACGGGACGGAGACGGTTCCCGCGGTGGACAAGATCGTGGGACACGGCGATCCCGCCGTGACGTGCGCCCTGCGCGCCGTCGCGCGGTACGCGGCCGTGACCCCCGAGGCGGGCCCTTCCGAGGTCTGCATCGTCGCCGACCGCAGCGCCACGCCCGCCTGGCTGGCCGCCGACCTGCTCTCCCAGGCCGAGCAGGGCGAGGACGTGCGTCTGCTGCTGGTGACCCACACCAAGGCCCTGGTGACCCGGGTCCAGGAGCAGCTGGCCCGGCAGCTCAAGGGGCTCGAGCGGTCGAAGATCGCGCGCGAGTCGCTCTCCACCCGGGGGGCGGTGGTGGTGACGCGCAATCTCGAGGAGTCGATTACAATCGCCAACCGCTACGCGCCGGAGCATCTCGTTCTCGCCATCGAGGATCCGGAAAGCGCAGTGAAGACGGTCACCTGCGCCGGGGCCATCTTCCTCGGTCACTACACTCCCGTGGCGGTCGGGGACTATCTGGCGGGACCCAACGGCGTGCTCCCGACGGGCGGGATGGCGCGCTTCGCATCGCCGCTGTGCGTCGAGGATTTCCTGAAGCGCACGAGCTTCATGAAGTTCGAGCCGCCGAAGCTGCGGGAGCTGGGCGCGGAGGTGATCCGTCTCGCCGAGGTCGAGGGCCTCAGCGGACACGGAAAGTCGATCGACCTGCGTCTGCAGAAGATCCGCCGGGCGCGACGCGAGCGCGAGGCGGCGCGGGAAGCCGAGATCTAACGAGGCCCAGGACGCTCTCCGGCTCCCGGGTCCTGCGCAGGACGAGACAGCACCCGAGGAAGGAGCCAGGAGACCGACATGGGCGACGCGGCCGCGCCGACTTCGAGCCCCCGAACGTCCACCATCGTCCGCAAGACGAAGGAGACGGACATCCACGTCGAGCTCTGCCTCGACGGGTCGGGGCAGTACGAGGTCTCGACGGGGATCCCGTTCTTCGACCACATGCTGGAGTCGTTCGCCCGGCACGCCCTCTTCGACCTGAAGCTCGAGGCCCGGGGCGACATCGAGGTCGACCTGCACCACACCGTCGAGGACGTGGGCATCGCCATCGGCCAGGCCATCCGCCAGGCGCTGGGCTCGGCGGTGGGCATCCGCCGCTTCGGCAGTGCCGTGCTGCCCATGGCCGAGGCGAAGGTCGAGGTAGCGGTGGACATCTCGAACCGTCCCTACCTGGTGTATCGCGTGGATCTCTCGAACGACCGCATCGGCGACTTCGACGCGGCCCTCACCGAGGACTTCCTGCAGGCGCTGTCCCAGAACGCTGGGCTCGATCTGCACGTGGACATGCGGTACGGACGCAGCCCGCATCACGTGGTGGAAGCGGTCTTCAAGGGAGCCGCCCGCGCGCTGCGTGCGGCCCTCGAGATCGATCCGCGCCAGACCGGGTTGCCCACCGTGAAGGGCGCGCTCTGACGAGCGGCTGCGACTTCATCCGCGAGAGCTCCGGGTAGAGATTCATGATCGAGTGTCCCCCCATCGCCGGCGCGCGGCGCCGGTGTCCGAGATGAGCGCGCCCCGCATCGCGGTCGTCGACTACGGCGCGGGCAACCTGCGCAGCGTGGCGAAGGCGCTCGCCCGCTCCGGCATGGAGCCCGTCGTGACGGGCGACCCGGCGGTGGTGCGCGGGTGCGCGGGCGTCGTGCTGCCCGGCGTCGGGGCCTTCCGGGACGCGGCCAACAGCCTGCGGGCGGCCGGTCTCGACGAGGCCGTGGCCCGCGCCATCGCGGACAAGCGTCCGTACCTGGGCCTGTGCTTCGGGCTGCAGCTTCTCTTCGACGAGGGCGAGGAGCACGGCATCACGAAGGGCTTCGGCGTGCTGGCCGGACACGTTCGCCGCTTCCCGGACCGCGACCCCTCGGGCGCACGCCTGCGCGTTCCCCACATCGGTTGGAACGAGGTGGTGTTCTCGGGCGCGCACCCGATGCTCGAGCATCTGCCCGAGCGCGACTACTTCTACTTCGTGCACTCCTACCGGGGAGAGCCCGACGACGATTCCATCGTGGTCGGCCGCACCGACTACGGCGGCTCCTTCGCGTCCGCGGTAGCCACGCCGAACCTCTTCGCCGTGCAGTTCCACCCCGAGAAGAGCCAGGCCGCCGGCAAGCGGCTGCTGGACGCGTATCGCTTCTGGGTCGAGGAATCCTAGTGGGCGGCTCGCGCGAGACGGGACGGATCTTCGAGGTGATCCCCTCCATCGACGTGCTGGAAGGGCGCTGCGTGCGGCTCGCCCAGGGCAGCTACGCGGACGTGACCGTCTACGAGCCCGACCCCGCCCGGGCCGCCCGTCGCTGGGCCGCCCATCCCATCCGGCGCTTCCACGTGGTGGATCTCGACGGGGCCCGGGACGGCGTGCGACGCAACGAGGCGTCGATTCGCGCCATCGTCGCCGCCATGGGCTCGGTTCCCGTGCAGCTCGGAGGCGGCGTGCGCAGCGTGGCCGACGCGGAGGCCGCGCTCGCGCTCGGCGTCGACCGCGTGGTGATGGGCACCGTGGCGTTGAAGCAGCCGCAGGTGGTGCGCGACGCCGCGCGCGCGTTCCCCGGCCGGGTGGTGCTGGGCATCGACGCCCGGGACGGACGCGTGGCCGTCGAGGGCTGGCGCGACGTGAGCGAGATGACGGCCGTCGAGCTGGCCCAGCGCTTCGCGGACGACGGCATCGCCGCCATCGTCTACACGGACATCGCCCGGGACGGCATGCTCGCCGGCGCCAATCTCGACGCCACCGCCGCCCTCGCCGAGTGCGTCGACGTCCCCGTCATCGTCTCCGGCGGCGTCGCGTCGCTGGCCGACATCGAGGGCGGCATCGCCCGCATGAAGAGCGGCATCGCCGGGGCCATCCTGGGACGCTCGCTCTACACGGGCGCCGTCGATCTCGCCGAGGCCCTCGCGGCCGCCGAACGCGCTGCCGAAGGAGCTCCGTCGTGCTGCTGAAGCGCATCATTCCGTGCCTCGACGTCGACAAGGGTCGCGTGGTGAAGGGCGTCAAGTACGTCGACCACGTGGACGCCGGCGATCCCGTCGAGGTGGCGCGGCTCTACGACGCCCAGGAGGCGGACGAGATCACCTTCCTCGACATCACCGCCAGCCACGAGGAGCGGGACATCCTGCTGGACGTGGTGGCGCGCACGGCCGAGAGCGTGTTCATGCCTCTCACCGTGGGGGGCGGCGTGCGCTCGCTGCAGGACGTGCGCGACCTGCTGAACGCCGGCGCCGACAAGGTCTCGATCATGACGGCGGCCGTGCAGAACCCCGACCTCGTCGCCGAGGCGGCGGCCAAGATCGGCAGCGCCAACCTGGTGGTCGCCATCGACGCCCGCGCCCGGACCGAGGGAGACGGCTGGGAGGTGTGCACCCACGGCGGCAGGCGGCCCACGGGACTGGACGCCGTCGAGTGGGCGGCGCGCATGGCCGAGGCCGGCGCCGGCGAGATCCTGCTCACCAGCATGGACCGCGACGGCACGAAGAGCGGCTACGACCTCGCCATGCTGCGGGCCGTGGCCGACCGGGTGCCCATCCCGGTGATCGCCTCGGGCGGGGGCGGCAGCGCGGAGGATCTGGCTGCGGCCCTGCGCGATGGCCCCGAGGGGGGACACTGCCAGGCCGCTCTCGCCGCCTCGATCTTCCACTTCAAGGAGACGACCGTCGGCGAGGTGAAGCGCCAGCTCCTCGGCTGGGGGATTCCCGTGAGGCCTCCTTCGGCCGCCTCGTCGTGAAGCCTTCGCCGGCCTCGGCATGAAGCCTTCGAGGGGTGGCGGCTGGCTCCCGCCCCGTCGCCTCGACCCGCCGGCCGCCTGCCCATGCGTTGCTTGAATCCCCGTGGGGCGTGGGCTACGGTGGCGCGTCCATTGCAGATTCGAGAGTCGATTCCCATTCATCTCCCCCTGGCCAGCACCGGATCGACAGGAGCGTCGCGGGCGCCGCGGAGAGAGCGCCGCGCCGTGGCTGCCCCTTCCGGCAACTGCCGCGCAGGAACCGACACAGCGAAGACCCAGAAGCCACCTACCAGCGGACCTCGGTAGGACGGTGCGGGGCGGCCCCGCTCGTTCGCCATCCGCGTACTGCGCTAGTCATCGCGCGAGAGACAGAGAAGGCAAATGCCCGTCATCAAGGTGAAGGACAACGAGTCGTTCGAAGCGGCCATGAAGCGCTTCAAGAAGACCTGCGAGAAGGCGGGGATCCTCACCGAGCTGCGGAGACGCGAGTACTACGACAAGCCGAGCATCCGCAAGAAGAAGAAGGCTGCAGCCGCACGCAAGCGAGCGCTGAAGAAGATGAGAAGGGGTACCCGCTAGACGCGCGCACCTCCAAGCGAGGAGCAGGGCTCCTCTCTGCGAGGGCCGGGCTCCTGCGAGGAGCACGGCTTCGAGGCGCGAGGCGGCGGGTTGCTGGAGTGGGATGGGTCGGATCTCCGAAGGAACCATCCAGGATATTCGCAGCCGCGTCGACATCGTCGGCCTGATCGGCCGCTACGTCGAGCTCAAGCGAGCCGGCCGCAACTGGAAGGGCCTCTGTCCCTTCCACGGTGAGAAGACCCCTTCGTTCAACGTCAATCCCGACCGCCAGATCTTCCACTGCTTCGGCTGCCAGGAAGGCGGCGACGTCATCGGGTTCCTGATGAAGCACGACGGCCTCTCGTTTCCGGAGGCCGTTCGCAATCTGGCGGCGGATTGCGGCATCGAGATCGAGGAGAGCGCCGGCGAACGCCGCGAGCGCGGTCTCTCCGAGCGGCTCTTCGCCGCCAACGACATCGCCCAACGGCTCTACCGCGAGACCCTCGCTGGCAACGAAGGCCAGAAGGCGCGCGACTACCTGAAGGGCCGGGGCTTCGACGACGAAGCCATCGCGCGCTTCGGCATCGGCTACGCGCCCGATCGTTGGGACGCCGTGGTGCGGCGGCTCGAACAGGAGAAGATCCCGGCTTCGATCGGCGAGCAGGCCGGCCTCGTCGCCCGGCGTCAGGGCGGCCCGGGCTACTACGACCGCCTGCGCGGACGCGTGACCTTCCCGATCCACGACGTGCGCGGTCGGGTGGTCGGCTTCGGGGGCCGCGCCCTCGCCGAGGGCCAGGAGCCCAAGTACCTGAACACGCCGGAGACGCCGGTCTTCCGCAAGCGCGAGACCTTCTACGGCTTCCCCGACGCCCTGGCGGAGCTGCGCCGGGCCGCTCGGGCGGTGGTCTGCGAGGGCTACTTCGACCGCATCGCCCTCGCGCGTGCCGAGGTGGGCGAGGCGCTCGCCACGTGCGGGACCGCCCTCACGGCGGAGCACGCCTCCCAGCTCTCGCGCCGGACCCACGAGGTGGTGCTGCTCTTCGACGGCGACGCGGCCGGACGCGCGGCCATGGAGCGATCCCTCGAGGTGCTGCTGCCCGAGGGCCTGCGGGTGCGCGCCGTCGCGCTTCCCGCGGGCGAAGATCCCGACAGCTTCCTCGTGCGCCGCGGTGCAGACGAGCTCTGCGCCCTCGTCGATGGCGCCCGCGACGCCCTCGAGCAGGTGATGCAGTGGGCGGTGGACGCCGGCTGCGCGAGCCCCGGCCAGAAGGCGGACGTGGTCAACCGCATCGTGCCCGTCGTCGCGTGCATCGGCGACCCGGTGGAGCGCGTGGAGTACGCAAGGCGCCTTGCCAGCTGGACCGCGACGGACGAAGCCGCCGTCCAGGCCGCCGTGCGCACCGCGGCTCGCGGCGGCACCGCGCCGGTGGTCGAATCGCGAAGCGTCGTGCCCCGCAAGGTGTCGAGCCAGGAGCGCCACCTGCACGAGCTGGCGGTGCTGCTCTTCCGCCATCCCGGGCTGGCCGGCGACCTCGAGCGCGCTCCCTTCGAGTCGTTGCTCCCCGAGGGCTCCTGGAAGGCAGTCCTAGGGGCTTTGCTCGATGCCGCCGGCGAGGGGATCGTCGACGAGACGGGCGCGGCCGATCACTTCGCGCTGGAAGCGCGACTCGACGAAGACGCGCGATCGCGGCTTCGCATGGTGGCGATGGACGACGAGCTCTTCCGGGGCGAAACGCCACCCGAGCGCGCGCTGCGCGATCTCGTGGCGCGGCTCGAGAAGCGCCGGATTGACGCGTTGCAGAAGGAATTGACGCGGCGGATGGGCGACCCTGAGGAGGACCAGGAGGCCATCTTCCGCGAGAAGGAACGACTTCGCCGGGAGGGGTTGTCACTCCTACGAAGAACGAGTGACAGTCCGGGGTCATACGTCTAGCTCCGATGCGCCGGAGCCGGGCGGGAGACCGCGAAGAGGGAATCGAGTCGAAGACCCAGAAGACGCAACGCAATGGAGCGAGACAGCAAGAACGCGGCAACGACCGGCGAACGAGCAATGTGAGCAAGAAAGCTGATGCGACAGGTTGTGTGAACGCTGAGCAAGTGCTGAGCGGAATCGAATAGCGACACAAAGTCGAGAGTCGAGAGTCGAGAATCGAGAGTCGACGATTCCAGAGAGGAAAGCCCCCCCGATGTCCTCGAATGCGCCCACGAGTCCGCAGGTTCCCCGATCATCGGCTTCGTCGTCTACGCGGACGTCGAAGCGGAGGTCCACGCTCGAAGCCCGGGAGAACGCCGCCGCCGGCGCGCCCGAAGGCACGGACGTCGACGCCACGTCGGCGCCGGCCAGCGCCGCGGGTCCCGCCAGCGCGCCGCGCACCCGCAAGCCGCTTCGGGTCCGTCGCAACGCCGAGATCGACGAGGCGCCCGGGGCCGATCCGGTCCGCGTGTACCTGCGGGAGATGGGGCAGGTCTCGCTGCTCACGCGCGAGGGCGAGGTCGAGATCGCCAAGCGCATCGAGTCGGGTCTCTTTGACGCCGACCTCGCCGTCCTCGGAACGCCCATGGGCCTGGGCCGGGTGCTCGAGACGGTCGATCGCGTTCGCGGGAAGGGCGCCGACCTGCGCAAGGTGCTCGAGGGAATCGACGACGAGAACGCCCAGCCGCCCGAGGAGCGGCGCAAGCAGCTCCTGCAGGCGGCAGGCTGCATCCGCAAGATCGAAGCGGAGATCGCGCGCAAGCGGAGCTCGATCACCAACTCCCGCACCACCGCCCAGACCCGCAAGCGGCTGCGCGCCGAGATCGACCAGGGCTTCCGCGAGGCGGTCGAGCTGCTGCACAAGGTGCGCCTCTCGAAGGGGCTCGTCTCCCAGATCACGCGCGCGTTCGAGGACGTGGCCGAGTCCGTCGACATGCTCGACGCCCAGGCGGAGAGCATCGCGCGCAGCTTCGGCATCTCGCTGGCGGAGTTCAACGATCTCGCCGCGGCCCAGGCGAAGCGCGGGCCGCGCGCCAAGGAGGCCCTGCTGCGCCTCGGCGGCAACGCCGCGCGTGTCGCCGTGGCCGTGGCCGAGCTCGAGCAGCTCGAGCGCAGCGCCGAGAAGATGGAGCAGGAGCTCGGCATGTCGCGTGCGGACGTGCGCGTCGCAAGGGAGCGCCTGCACGAATCGTCCAGCCGCGCCCACGCCGCCAAGAGCGAGCTGGTGCAGGCGAACCTGCGCCTGGTCGTCTCCATCGCCAAGAAGTACACGAACCGCGGCCTGCAGTTCCTGGACCTGATCCAGGAAGGCAACATCGGCCTCATGAAGGCGGTGGACAAGTTCGAGTACCAGCGCGGTTACAAGTTCTCCACCTACGCCACCTGGTGGATCCGACAGGCCATCACCCGGGCCATCGCCGACCAGGCCCGCACCATCCGCATCCCCGTGCACATGATCGAGACGATCAACAAGCTGGTGCGCGCCACGCGGCACCTGGTGCAGGTGCTGGGACGGGAGCCCACCCCCGAAGAGCTCTCCCTCAAGATGGCGCTGCCGGTCGACAAGGTGCGCATGGTGCTCCGGATCGCCCGCGAGCCCATCAGCCTCGAGAGCCCGGTGGGCGAGGAGGAGGACGGCAGCCTGTCCGATTTCATCGAGGACAAGAGCTCCTTGAATCCCCAGGACGCCGTCATCCACGCGAACCTGGCCGAGCAGACCAACGAGGTGCTGGCCACGCTGGCGCCGCGCGAGGCCCGGGTGCTGCGGATGCGCTTCGGCATCGGCGAGCGCTCGAACCACACCCTCGAGGAGGTGGGCCAGGACTTCGACGTGACCCGCGAGCGCATCCGGCAGATCGAGGCGAAGGCGCTCCGGAAGCTGCGGCATCCGTCGCGCAGCCGGGTGCTGAAGCCCTTCCTCGACTGAGCCCGGGTCCCCGAGCCCTTCCTCGACCGAGCCCGATCCCTCCCACGCCTGGGCGGTTGCGTACCGGCTTCCGGTCGCTTGCGGCCTGCCTGCTTGTGCGTGCGGGCGTCCGCGTCGTCTTCAAGCCAGGGGACGGTTGATCCGATCCAGGGTGGCGACTGGATGGGAGGGGCCGCGTGCGCCTGGTTGCCTGCTCGAACTGCCACACGCAGTACGACGTCACGGACGTCGCCGCCGAGAGCTTCCCGTGCCGGTGCGGGGAGACGGTGGAGAACCGCCACCTCGAGGGCGTGGACGCGAAGATCCACCGCTGCGGCTCGTGCGGCGCGGTGGTGGGCGCGGAAGCCACGGGCTGCGACTACTGCGGCTCCGAGATCGTCCGCGACGACAAGAAGCTCTCGCTCATCTGTCCCGAATGCTACGGGCGCAACGCCGAGGTGTCGCGCTTCTGCACCGCCTGCGGCGTCGCCTTCTCGCCCGAGACCGTCAAGGTGGACGGCTTCGAGCTTCCGTGCCCGGTGTGCGCCTGCCTGATGCCGCCCCGGAGCATCGGAGGCATCGGCATCAACGAGTGCGGCTCCTGCAACGGCATCTGGGCGCCGGGCAACCGGCTCGATCTCCTCGTCAACCGGGCCCTTGAAGCCCAGAAGCGGGGCGAGCCGCGCAGCAACCAGCCCCAGGAGCCCCGGGTGAAGGGCGGCAACCCCATGTCCCAGGGCGTGAAGTACCGGAAGTGCCCCGAGTGCGACGCGTTCATGCAGCGCCGCAACTTCCGCAGGAGCTCGGGGGTCATCATCGACACCTGCCGCAAGCACGGCACCTGGCTCGACGCGGACGAGCTCGAGCAGATCACGGGCTTCGTGCTCTCCGGGGGCAACCCCTCCGCCGAGGCGATGCTGCAGGACGCGGACCGCCAGGCCGCCGAGGCCATGCGAAGCGTCCGCCTGGCCGCCGTGACGGGCGGCGACTCGGGGTGGACGCGGTCTTCGCGCTCTTCGAGCAGCAGCGGGGGCTTCCTGGCGGAAACGATCGTGAGCGTCTTGAAGGGACTGCTGGAGTAGCAGTCGCGAGACGCGGGAAAACTGGGCGGGTATGAAGGGAGAGCCTCCAATGGGCATGATCGAGAAGCTTCGCGCGGAACTGGTAGACATCATCGAATGGGTGGACGACAACCACCACGCGATCGTCTGGCGTTTTCCGCGCTTCCACAATCAGATCAAGAACGGCGCCAAGCTGATCGTGCGCCCCGGCCAGGTGGCCATCCTGGTCAGCAACGGCAAGCTGGCGGACGTCTTCGAGCCGGGCATGTACCGCCTCGAGACGAAGAACCTGCCGGTGCTGTCGACGCTGCTCGGCTGGAAGTACGGCTTCGAGAGCCCCTTCAAGGCCGAGGTCTACTTTGTCAACACGACGATCATCACCGACCTCAAGTGGGGCACGCCGAACCCGGTGATGATGCGCGACTCGGACTTCGGCCCGGTCCGCGTCCGCGCCTTCGGCACCTATACGCTGCGAGCGCTCGACCCGAAGATCCTGCTCTCCGAGCTCGTCGGCACCGACTCGGTGTTCGAAGCGGACGAGATCACCGAGCTGCTGCGATCCATCGTGAACAACGCCTTCGCCGAGGTGGTCTCCCAGTCCGAGATTCCGGTGCTCGACCTGGCGCGCGCGTATCGCCACCTCTCCGAGCGCATGCGGGCCGCCGTGGGCGAGATGGTCGACGACGAGTACGGGCTCGAGATTCCGCAGCTCCATATCGTGAACATCTCGCTGCCCGCCGAGGTGGAGAACGCACTCGACGTGCGGACCGGGATGGGAATCGTGGGCGACCTGCGCGCCTACCAGGCCTACCAGATCGGTCACGCCATGCCGGTGGCCGCCGCGAACCCGGCGGGTGGTCTCGCCGGCGCGGGGCTCGGCGTGGGCATGGGGATGGCGATGGCGAACCCCATGATGCAGTCCATGCAGAGCGCGCCCGTTCCGCCGCCCCCCCAGGCCCCTCCGCCCCCGCCGCCCATGCCCACCTGGCACCTGGCCGAGAACGGCGAGGCCGTGGGGCCCTTCACGCCCGCGCAGCTCCAGGAGGCCGTCGCCACCGGCCGCCTGCGCGCCGACACGCTGGTGTGGCGGACCGGCATGCCGGGCTGGACCCAGGCCGGCGAGGTGCCGGAGCTGGCGACCCTGCTCGGATAGGTCGCATGGGTCGCCTGGGTCGCAAGGCACCGCGCGTCGAGACGACTCTGGAAGCGTTTGCGTCCGGGTCGGGCACCCGGCTCGGCGAATCCTTCGGATTCGCCGGCTACGCGGCGGGGCCTACCTTCTCGATCCAGGCCTTGTAGTCGCCGGGATAGCCGACGGCGCGCTGGCGGTCCTTCACGCGCTCGAGGATCGACGCGATGGTCTCGGCGCTGGGCGGCACGCCGAGCTGGGCGTGGATGTGCTCGGCGGTGGCGCGTGCCTTCTGGCCGGCACGACTCTCCGCCCGGGCCTCTCCGTGTCGGCCTTCCTCTTCCGCCAGGCCGAGGAAGCTCTCGATGGCGTCCTCGAAGACGTGGGCGGCGTGCTTGCGCGAGGCCACGATGTTGCCCTTGCCGGTCACCACGTTGCCCACCGAGAACAGGATCGGGAAGCCCGCGATGCGGCCGGTGTCCCAGTCCTCGAAGTCGAAGAGCTCGCCCTTCATGGGGATGCCCACGATGGGCTCGGGAATGCTGCCGATGGACGAGATCACCCAGGTGCCCCGGCGCTCGAAGGTCTCGTCGGTGGGAACGACCCGGCCGTTCTCGATCTTCGTGCGCCGGAAGCGCAGGCCCACCAGGCGGCCGTCCTCCACGACGAGGCCGTCCGGGGCGGCGAGCGGCTCCAGCTGGAAGCAGTACTTCTCCTGGGCCTTGGCGAGCATGCGCTCGCGCCCCTTCTGCACCTTCTCCAGGCGGCTCGCGTCGGCGCCCTCGGGCGCCTCCATCAGCGGCATGTCCTGCACGCGGCGTCGGTAGAAGATCGTGCAGCCCTGCAGCCCCAGGTCGTCGTACCGGAGCCCGTGGCCCTCCAGGATCTTCGGAATGCCCTTCACCTCCAGCTCGTGGACGCTCGTCTCGATGCCGCGCTCGGCGAGCGCACGCTTCACGTTCTCGAGCATCAGGATCTTCGCCACGTCGATGGAAGCGAGGCCGCCGCCCACCACCAGGCAGCCGTCGGGGATGTCGAAGCGCTCTCCCTGGAAGTGGGGGTCGTCCTGGTGGTTGAAGGAGATGACGAACGGATTCTGGTAGACGAGCCCCTTGCCGATGTAGGCGTCGGCGCCCTCCACGGGGAGCGGGCGGTCCCACCAGGCGCCGTTGGCCAGCACCACGGCCGAGAAGCCCCACTCGTTCAGCAGCTCGAGGAAGTCGATGTCGCGGCCGATCTTCGTCTCGGGCACGAAGTGCACCCCCGGCCGGGTGAGCTTGCTCTCGATGTTCTCGTACTCCTTCCTGCGGAGCGCGATGTGCCACGAGGGCAGGCCGTCCTCGATCTTTCCGTAGGGGCGCGGGTTCTGCTCGAAGACCACCACCACGCAGCCGAGCTCCGCCAGGCGTCCCGCCACCTCGGCGCCCGCGGTGGCGCCCCCGATCACCGCCACGCAGTGGGTGGGGTGGGGCTTGCTGGCTCCGGGGGGCGAGGCGGGCGCGTTCGGCATCCGACGGATGGTGCCAGCTCCGTCATTTCGCCACAAGCGGCGCGGGCTTCGCGCGGGCCGCGCCGCCGGCGGACTGGCTCGGGCGCTCGGCGTGCGGGTCCTGCGCGTCCGCGCGCGCGAGCAGCGCCTCCGCGGCCTCCGCGTAGGCGACATAACCGCGTTCCAGCGGATGGTCGTCGGCGCCGGGATACAGCTCCCGTCCGGCCCGGACCTCTTCGTCCAGCGCCGCCACCATGGCGGGCAGGGCGTCCTCGTACGGAATGCCCGAGCCGTCGAGGAACGCCTGGTAGCGTCGCTTCATCGCGAGCTCGGTGGCCACGATGGCGTCCAGCTCGTCGGGCACCGGCTCTCCCCGCGCATGGCTCCACGCCACCAGCACCTCCTCGTGCGAGGGCACGAGCAGCACCGAGAAGCGGATGCCCGCCGCCCGCAGCTGCCGCTGGGCGCGCTTCAGGATGCCCAGCGAGTTGAGATGGTTGAGGGCCACGCGATCGTTGGCGAGGGACGTGGCCAGCTGGTGCTTGCGGGATCGACGAATGGCGACCCGCTGGTCGTCTGCCAGCTCGAAGGCCGGCTCGGCGGGCGACGCGAAGCGCTCGAAGAGCGTCCAGGCCGCGTCGAGCAGCGCGCTGCGTTCGCGCAGGCTGCGCGGTCGCTGGATCATCTCGCTGAAGGCCTCCCCGGGCTGGCACGGCGGCGTCTCGAGCCCGCGCTGCCGCGCCAGCGACTTCCACGCGGGCTCCCCGGTCATCGGACAGTGCGCGGCGAGATCGTTCGCGAGATACAGGGCCAGCACCACGTCGCGCACGTTCGCGAAGCTCGTCAGCTGCTCGAGCAGCATCATGTACTGGTAGATGCCGTAGCTTCCGACGCCCATGTTGTAGACGGGCCGGCCGGTCCTGCGCTCGAGCACCGCCGGAAAGCTCGCCTCGGACGAGACGTTCACCCCGTACGCGTGCGAGTCCCCCACCACGACGATCTCCGCGTCCTCGAGCCGCGTCCGCCCGCCGTCGCGGAAGCCGCGCGCATCCACGTCGGGCAGTGAGCTCGACAGCACGTACCCGAGCACCGGGTTCGGCCGTCGGTTCGAGAGCTCGTGGATCGGAAGCGGCGTGAGAACGCGCAGCGCGACCTCGGCGAGCGCGACGCAGAGCCCGAGCGAAACGATCAGGAGCGCGAGACGAGCCGGCACGGCCGGGACGATACCGGAGCCCGCCGGAGGGCTCTCGCTGCGCCGGAGCGTCACGAAGGCGCCGTCTTCCGAGGCGGGATCGGCGCCTCGACGGCCTGCTCGCCCCAATGCGTCATTCAGTGTGCTTCCTGCGTGCCGCAGACCCTGCCAGCCCTCGCGGGTCGTGTGAGAAAGGCGGAGCCAGCCTGAGCGCGACGACCTCATTCCCATGAGGTCCGGGCGTCGGGCCCGGATCGCGGCACGGACCGAGCAAGACGTAGCGACTCGGCCGGCATTGGGAGTTGCGCCCTGATCCGCACCACGGATCAGGGCTAGGATTCCCCCGGCGGGCCCTTAGCTCAGGGGTTAGAGCAACCGGCTCATAACCGGATGGTCCCTGGTTCGAACCCAGGAGGGCCCACCGTCCTTGCCATGGGTACCCGGGACTTCCCAGCGTTCCGGCTCGGTGCCGCTCAGCGCTCCTCGCGCAGCTTGAACTTCTGCACCTTGCCCGACGCGGTGCGGGGCAGCGGCTCCGTCCGGATCTCGATGTGGGCCGGCACCTTATAGCTTGCCAGGGCCTCGCGGCAGCGTTCGCGCAGCGCGTCCGCTTCGAGCGCGGCGCCGGGCTTCGCGACCACCACCGCGTGGCCGGTCTCGCCCCAGCGGTCGTCGGGCGCGCCGAACACCGCGCACTCGGCGACGCCGGGCACGTCGAGCAGCACGGACTCGATCTCCGCCGGGTAGACGTTGAGCCCGCCCGAGATGAACATGTCCTTCTTGCGGCCGCTGATGGTGAGGAAGCCCTCCTCGTCGAGCGTCCCCAGGTCGCCGGTGTGCATCCAGCCGCCTCGCAGCGCATCGGCCGTCGCATCCTCGCGGTTCCAGTAGCCCACCATCGTGGCGGGGCTGCGCGTCAGCACCTCGCCCGTCTCGCCCGGGGGCAGGTCACGGTCCTGGTCGTCCACGACCCGCAGCTCGCAGTTGGTGACTGGCTTGCCGCAGGAGCCGACCTTGCGGAGGGCGTGCTCGGCGCGCAGATAGGTCGCGATGGTCGGCCCTTCGGACATGCCGTAGCCCTGGATCAGCGTGGTCTCGGGCAGCACCTCGTTGAAGCGCCGGATGACGGGCACGGGCACGGGCTCCGCGCCGGTGAGCACGGCCTCGAGCGAGCTCAGGTCGAAGCGCTTCAGATCGGGAAACTCGACCAGCTGCTTCAGGATGGTGGGGACGAGCAGCACCTTGGTGATGCGCTCGGCCTGGATCACCTGGAGCAGGCCCTCCATCGTGACGCCGCCGCTCGGGTTGAGCACGACCGTCCCGCCCACCCACAGCGTGGCCAGGGTGAAGTCGTGCATCCCGGCGGCCCAGCACAGCGCGGGCACGCACAGGTAGCGCTCTCGCTCCGTCACCTGGAAGTCGCCGATCTGGTGGAACGAGTTCCAGAGCAGCGTCGACACGGTGTGGGTGGCGCCTTTCGGGAAGCCGGTGGTGCCGCTCGTGTACTGGAGCAGGTTCGGATCGTCGAGGGACAGCTCGACCTGCGGCCAGCGAAGCTCGCCCCCCGCCGCGAAGGCCGAGAGCCCGCGCGCGCCGGCCAAGGCGCCCGCCCCAGGCCCGGCCTCGCCGCCGGCGTTCTCCACGACCAGCGTGCGGCGGCAAGCGGGCGACTCGGCCAGGGCCGCGCTCGCCACCTCCGCCAGGTCGTCGCCGGCCACCAGCGTGGTGGCCCCCGAGTCGCCCAGCACGAAGGCGACCTCCTTCGCGCGCAGCAGGTAGTTGATCGGCACCAGCACGGCACCCAGGGACGCCACGGCGAAGAACACGTCGAGCCAGGCCGGGTCGTTCTTGAGCAGGATCGCGACGCGGTCCCCCTTCGCCACGCCGTCGCCCGCGAGTGCGTCCGCCAGGCGCGCCGCCCGGTCGTGCAGCTCCCCGTAGGACAGGCGCTGGTCGCGGAACACCAACGCCGTGCGATCGCGCTCCAGGTAGCTCGGGCCGCCCAGCCGCCGCAGCAGGTGGTCGTAGCCGAAGGAGACGCGCGGCGGGGCCACGCTCAGGCGCCCTTCTCGAGACCTGCAGCGAACAGCCGGCGCGGGTTCTCCACCAGAATGGTGTCGACATCGGCCTGGCTGAGGCCGCCCTCGAGCAGCTTCGGAACCACCTCCCGGAAGATGTAGGTCGAGCGCCACTTCGGCAGCGCCGCCAGGAGCTCCTCGAAGGAGTTCGCGAACGGCAGCGGCCGCCCGAGCCAGCACCCGATCGAGTCGTGGGAGACCAGGATGCGCTCCAGGTGGCCGGCGCCGGCGAGCTTCAGCACGTTGCGGATGCGCACCTCGTCGGGCTGGAACAGCGAGATGCCGAAGCGGTCGAAGCCGACGTAGGCGCCGCGCTCGGCGAGGGAGCGCTGGTACCAGTGGTCCTCCGTCCCGTCGGAGTGGCCGACCAGCAGGCGATCCGGCGAGAGACCCTCCCCGGTCACGATGTCGATCTGGTCGTGACCGCAGGAGGCGTCCTGGGTGTGCGAGATGATCGGGACGCCCGTCTCCCGCGCCGCCCGGGCGCCCGCCGTCACCAGCTTGCGCTCGTAGTCGCTGACGATGCGCGAGCCGGTCGCGATCTTGACCGCCCCGGCCTTGATGCCGGTCTCGCCCACGCCCTCCTCGATCTCCTTCACGTAGATCTCGGTGATCTCCTCCACCGGAAGCTGGCGGAACGTGAAGGTGTTGCCCTCGGCCTCGAAGTAGGCACCGGTGGTGCACACGATGCGCATGCCGCTCTTCTGCGAGAGCTCGGCCAGGAACTCGACGTCGCGGCCGAGATCCATCGGGCAGGGGTCGACGAAGGTGCCGACACCCAGGTCCTGGAGCTCCTGCATCTGGTCCATGGCGCGCGCCATGGCGTCGTCGCGTCGGAAGGGCGGCGCCTTGGCGTCGAGCTCCCAGCCCGGGTACCCCACCAGGACGTGCTCGTGGATCAGCGTGGGACCGAGCTCCTCCGGCGTCGCCGTTCCGGTCGTCGTCTGGATCGCTTCGTTCATCTTGGGATCTCCTGGCGAAGAACAGGCCTCTATGAAACGCCCCTCCGCCGCGAGCTGCAAGCCGGCCCCCGGGTGCCCCCCCCGGCCGTCCACCGGGATCCGAAGGCCCGAGCACCGCCGAGCCGGAAGAGGGTAGCTCCGGGAGAGTGAGGCGCTCACTCCGCACCCGCGAACTCATCCACGGTGCGGCACACTCGGGGTCGGGAGCTCCAACGGTTCCGGAGGGATCGAGACCCGGTCCCCGGCTCACGACCGGATGGTCCCTGGTTCGAGCCCAGGAGGGCCCACCAGCTCTGGCGTCAGGATTCCACGGCCGCGATTGCGGTGGCTCGTCGCCGGTAGGCGCCCGGCGGTCGCCGCATCCCGATCGACGAGAGGATGCACGGCATGAGCAGGAACGATCACACTGTCTGTTCGATCTGCGGCCGGAGCCTTCCGCGGAGGCAGCTGGTTTCGGGCGAGGTGCTGCGGCCCGCGCTGGCGGACACGATCCGCGGGGAGCACCCGGAGTGGTCCGGGGAGGGGTTCGTCTGTCAGGAGGACCTGGCCCGCTACCGGGGGCGCTACGTGCACTCGCTGCTCGAGTCCGAGCGGGGCGAGCTGACGAGCCTCGAGCAGGAGGTGGTGGACAGCCTGCGCGAGCACGAGCTGCTTTCGGAGAACGTGGATCTCGAGTTCGAGCGCGACTGGACCCTGGGCGAGCGCCTGGCCGATCACATCGCCACCTTCGGCGGTAGCTGGACCTTCCTGATCTGCTTCGGTGTCTTCCTGGTGCTGTGGATCGCCGCCAACGCAGGCGTGCTGCTGTGGCGCCCGGTCGATCCTTATCCGTTCATCCTGCTGAACCTGGTGCTCTCGTGCGTCGCGGCGATCCAGGCGCCGGTCATCATGATGAGCCAGAACCGGCAGGAGGCGAAGGACCGGCTGCGTTCGCAGCACGACTACCAGGTGAACCTGAAGGCCGAGCTCGAGATCCGGCACCTGCACGAGAAGCTCGACCACCTGCTCTCGCACCAGTGGGCGCGGCTGGTGGAGATCCAGGAGATCCAGCTCGAGCTGCTGGGGGAGCTGGGGCGCAAGCGCTGAGGCGCGCCCTCCCCCGGCGTTCAGCTGCAGTCCGACAAGCAGTCCTGGAGCTGCTCGTCGCAGCTCGACTCGCACTCCATCGGGTTGCCGCCGTCGCTGCACGAGTCGACGCAATCGGTGTGGACGTCGTAGCACGACTTCTGGCAGGCGTCCGTGTCGATCACCTGCGCGTGGGACGCGAAGGCCCAGACCGCCAACGCGCCTAGCGTCAGCAGCCCACCCCACAGGATCGACTTCCTCGTCTCGTTTCTCATGCCATGGTCCTCTCGCGACGCGGTGCCGGGGGACCGCGTCGCGGCCGAAGTCCTTGCCGAGTCGCGGCCGAAGCCCGGGGTCAGTAGTTGTGGAAGGGGCCCGGACCGGCGGCGAAGCAGCCTCCTCCGCCTTCCGGACAGATCACCACGAACGTCTTGCGATCCCCGCAGCCACTGACGCCGATCGTGTACTCGGCCCGCTGGACGCCCTCGACGAACGGGCCGTTCAGGGCGGGCTGGACGACCTCGCGCGAGATCACGATGCCGGTGGCGTCCTGGCAGTTCATCTCGAACTTCCCGCGGTTCACCGCGGTCTGCATCGCCATCGCCTGGTTGTCGTCGAGGAGCTGCTGCTGGGTGAGACACGCGGTCGCCGCCAGCGCGGCCGCGGCGACGACCGCAGCAACCTTCGTTCGTCGGGACATGCCGATTCTCCTTTGGGGGTCTCTTCGTGCTCGGCGCGGCGGATGATCCGGAATGGCGCCGGGCTGCGCTTGTCAGTTTGCGACGCCTCGACGAGAATGGCGACCGAAGGGAACGACCATGGCTGAAGCCTCCCAACCGATCCGCCGGACGCGACTCGAGTCCCCCTGGCCGGCGGCCGAAGGCACCGTCCGGGTCGACGCCATCGCGCACCTGCCTGCGGTGCTGCGGGAGGTGGGGCTGGATTCCGACGCGACGATCGCGGCGAGTGGCCTCGACCGGCGGGTTTTCGACGATCCCGAAGGCGAGATCTCGGCCGTCAGCCTCGGACGCTTGCTGGCGCTCGCCGTGGCCCGGAGCGGCTGCCGCCACATCGGACTCCGAGTCGGCGAGCGGGCCGGCTCCAGCTCGCTGGGCCTCGTCGGCCTGCTCACCCGGCACTCCCCGGACGTCGGCACCGCCCTCGGAAACCTCACCGCGCACCTGCACCTGCGGGATCGCGGGGCCGTGGCACCGCTGGTCGTCGCGGGCGGCACGGCGACGTTCGGCTACGAGGTGTATCAGCCCGGGGTCGAGGCGTGCGACCAGATCTGTGACGGCGCCATGGCGATCGTGACGAACGTGTTGCGGGAGCTGTGCGGGGCGGCCTGGCGCCCCGTCGAGGTGCGGTTCGCGCACAGCAGCCCGTCGGATCTGCGTCCCTTTCGCCAGGTGTTCGGCGCTCCCCTGCGGTTCGACGCGGCGCGCACGGCTCTCGTGTTTCCGTCGCGGGATCTCGAGCGGCCGACCCGGGGCGCCGACCCGGAGGTCTTCCGCAGGCTTGTGGGGCGCGTCGCCCTGGCCGAGTCCGCCATGCCCGACGACCTGGTGGCGGGCCTGCGCCGGATGCTGCGCACCATGCTCCTCTCGGGAAAGGGCTCGGTGGCCGAGGTGGCGAGCCGCACCTCCATGCACCGACGCACCCTGAACCGTCGGCTCCGGGCGCGTGGCACGACCCTCCACCGGCTGGTGGAGGAGACCCGGTTCGAGATCGCCCGCCAGCTCGTGGAGAACACCCGCATCCCCCTCACCGAGGTGGCGGCGATCCTCGCTTATGCGGATGCGAGCGCCTTCACCCGCGCCTTCCGCCGCTGGACGGGAACCGCCCCGAACCGCTGGCGGTCGGCGCCTCCCGGTGTCGCGGAATGGCAAGCCATTCCGCGTGCCGCCGCGTATGCTCCCCGGCCCCGATCGCGGCAGCGGTCCAAAAGGAGATCCACATGAGCTCTTCGAATTCGATTCGCGGCGGCTTCGCGCTCGCCGGCATCCTGCTGCTCGCCGGGCTCGGTGGCCTCGGCTGTGCGAGCACCGACATCCAGATGGAGAGCCAGTACGGCGGTCAGCTGCCGCGGCCCGACCGCATCCTCATCACGCAGTTCGCGACGTCGCCCGACGAGGTGAAGCTCGACTGGAGCCCCACGGTCTCCGGCGTCTGGAAGCTCGAGGGCCTCTCGACCACCGAAGAGGATCAGAAGGTCGCCCACGCGGTCGCGGAGGCGCTGGCGAAGAAGCTGGTGGAGAAGGTGAAGAAGCTCGGCCTGCCGGCTGAGCTGGCGACGGGTCCGGTGCCCGACGTCTCGGGATCGTCGGGCTCGACGATTGCCATCGTCGGACAGTTCCTGACCATCAACGAGGGCAACCGCGCCGAGCGCGTGGCCATCGGCCTCGGCGCGGGACGCAGCGACGTGCGGACGGCCGTGCAGGTGAGCGAGCTCTTCCCGTACGGCCAGCGTCTGGTCGACCGCTTCGACATCGTGGCCAAGAGCGGCCGCAAGCCGGGGGCCGCGGAGACCCTGGGGGTCGGCGCCGCCGCCGGCAACCTCGCCGTCTCGGCAGCCGTCACCGCGGGCGGCACCGTCGCCTCGGAGGCCTTTGGGGACAACGTCGATGCGGACGCAGAGCGCACGGCCGCGAAGATCGAGGGTGCCCTCAAAGAGCTGTTCGTAAGGCAGGGCTGGATCCAGCGGTAGCTCCGGGCCATCCTCCAGGCTTCGGAGGGGCGCCGAAAGCGGGTCGTGGACCGGAGCGCCGCCGAGACTTCAGAGGGAGGATCGACCGTGAAGCGTGCGAGCATCTTGCTGGGCGTGCTGGTCGGGTTCCTGTGGCTCTGCGCCGGCGCTTCCCACGCGCAGTCGCTGCCCGGCACCCGCACCCTGCTGGGAGACCTGGGCCTTTCCCCGGATGAGATCGCCGAGGTCGAGTCGGGCAAGATCGTCCGGCACACCGCCAAGGCCGCCTCGGAGCGCGAGCTGGTTGCCGGAATGGCGTTCGAGGTGCCTGTCACGCCCAGCGAGCTGGTGAAGCGCTCCGAGGGACACCTGCTCGATCGGGTGGACCCGAACATGATCGCCTTCGGCGTGGTGTCCGATCCGGCCACGCTGGCGGACTTCGCGAAGCTCACCCTCGCGCCCGACGCCAAGGCACGCGCGAAGGACTATCTCGCTGCGAAGCCCGGAGGCGACGTCAACCTCTCGACGGAGGAGATCGCGGCGTTCCAGAAGCTCGGCAAGGACGCCACGACGGAGGCCGTGGAGGCGCAGCTGCGGAAGGCACTGCTCGCCCGGGTGGAGGCCTACCGCGCGCAGGGCCTCGCGGGCATCGCCCCCTACGCGCTGGGCGGCGGCAAGTCGCGCTCGCCGGCCGACGAGCTACGCGTGGCCACCGAGGCCGCCAAGAACCTCGAGCGCTATGCGCCCACCGCATACCACCACCTGCTCTCGTATCCGAAGGACGAGCCGCCCGGCGCCCAGGAGATCCTGCGTTGGTCGCACTTCAAGGGTCACGGAGTGCCAACGATCGTCCTCACCCACCTCATGCTCGTTCCGGACGGCGACGCGTGGATCGTCGCCCAGCGGCAGTTCTACGTGAGCACCGGCTACAACTCCGAGCAGGCCGTGGCGGGCTTCCTGCCCGCGGACGGTGGCCACACGGTCGTCGTCTACACCAACCGGACGTCGACCGACCAGGTCACCGGCTTCGGGGGCGGCGCGAAGCGCTCCATCGGAAGCAAGCTGCTGGGATCGCAGCTCGAGGAGCTCTTCACGAAGGCCCGCGCCGAGGTGAAGTGAGCCCGCGTCCCCGCGTCGAGCCAAGGAAGGCCGCGACGGCCGCGACGGACGCAAGAGTCACGACCCGCCCAGCGCCCGCCCCGTGAAGTCGCCGGTCGTGAACCCCGACGCGTAGGTGGTCTCGATGTTGAGCTGGCCGGCGAGCCCCGCCTGCCGGTGGACGGCGATCTCGCGCCATTCCGGCGATGTGGACATGGCCCAGAGCGCCGCGCGATCCGGGTACTCGGCCATGGCGATCTCGTCCCACAGCTCCTCGACCTGGCCGAGGGCGAGGAACGTGACGTCGCCCGCGAAGATGGCCCGCCCGCCGAACTTCGGCAGCAGCTTCGAGACGGCGGCCCCGTAGCGCGCGTAGGCCTCGCGACCCGAGAGATGGGCGTCCCGGCCGTCGGGGTACTGGGCCTTCTCCCGGAACTTCAGCAGGTTGACCATGATGATGGGACCGCTCGGTCCCGGCTCCTGCATGGCGGCGATGCGCTCGGGTTCGCTCGGCATGACCTCGTTTCGGACCTGCATGGGCTCCTCCTGGGGGGCGGGTGCACGTCGGCAGATGATGGCACTGGGCATGCCACAACGGCAAGGCTCCCGACCCCCCCACCACGCAGGGCGGCGCGGTTGTCGCGCGGCTGCGGCGGACTCTATGGTCTCCCGGTCCGTCTCGTGCGACGGACTTTTCCCTTCGTCCCGGTCGATCCGGAGTGGCAGTGACTGACGTGGATCCGTTGAGTCTCGATCTCGGGGCGTTGGTGGACGAGGCCCGAGGCAAGGCCGGGCTCTCGGACTTCGGCGACGAGTCGTTCCTCGAGCCCCTCGCCGTGCTGCTCGACTCGCTCGAGCGCGAGGCGAACCTCAACGCCGTCGGCCGCGGCACGCAGCACGCGCGCATCGTGGACAGTCTCGTCACGCGGCTCATGTCCGAGGACTTCATCCGCAGGCACCCGGAGATCCTCGAAGAGGACCTCGGGTCGCCGGTGGTCATCGTGGGCCTGGCGCGCACGGGCACGACGCGGCTGCACCGGCTGCTGGGCAGCGGGCCGGGCTTCGAGGTGGCCCGCTGGTGGGAGGTGCGATACCCGGCGCCGTTTCCCGGCAGCGACTGGCGGCGGGAAGACCCGCGCGTCGCGGCCGCGCACGCCGAGGTGAAGGCGACCCTCGAGGCGGTGCCGGTGCTGGCCTCGATCCATCCGTGGGATGCCGAGGGCGCGGACGAGGAGGTGATGCTCGTCGAGCACTCGTTCATGAGCTGGGTCCCGGAGTCGGGAGCGCACGTGCCGGGCTATGCGGCGTGGCTCGATGCCCAGGACGCGACTCCCGCGTATCGCTGGCTCGAGCGGCTGCTGCGCTTCATCCAGTGGCAGAAGCAGCAGGCGGGCCGGCGCGGCGGCCGGCGCTGGATCCTCAAGGCGCCCTTCCACCTGGGCTTCATCGACACGCTCTTCGCGGTGTTTCCGGGGGCCCGCGTGATCCAGACCCACCGCGATCCCCTGGAGACGATTCCGTCGACGGCGAGCTTCTACCGCGCCCTGCACGCGCTGAACAGCGATCAGGTGGACCCGAAGCAGGTGGGAGACGTGGTGCGCCGGCGCTACGGGGGCGGGCTGCTGCGCTGTCTGCGGGCGCGCGAGCGCTACGCGCCCGAGCGCTTCCTCGACGTGGACTATCGCGACGCCAACCGCGATGCTCTGGGCCAGGCGCGCCGCGTCTACGACTGGCTCGGCGAGCCGCTCACGGAAGGGGCGCGGCAGTCCATGGAGGACTGGCTCGCCGAGAACGCCCGGGACAAGCGGGCGCCGCACGAGTACACCCTCGAGGAGTTCGGCTTCACGCGGGAAGGCCTCGCCGCCGAGTTCGCCGAGTATCGGGAGCGCTTCGTGCTGCCGCGAGCAGGCGAGCCGGAGACGAGCTGACGGAGATTCCATGTTCACGCTTCGATTCGACATGCGCGCCCCGAAGCACGGGACCCCCATCGGCGAGCTCTACGCCGCCGCTCTCGAGATGGCGGAGTGGGGCGAGAAGCACCGCTGCGTGGCCGTGCAGGTCTCCGAGCACCACGCCTCCCCCGACGGCTACCTGCCGGCGCCCTTCGTGCTGGCCTCGGGCATCGTGGGCCGCACCCAGGCCCTGCCCGTGCAGGTGGCGGCGCTGCTGGTTCCGCTGCACGACCCCATCGAGCTGGCCGAGCAGATGGCGGTGCTCGACGTGATGAGCGGAGGCCGCGTGTCCTACGTGTGCGCCCTCGGCTATCGGCCCGAGGAGTACGCGATGTTCGGCCGCGAGATGAAGGGTCGCGGCCGGCGCATGGAGGAATGCCTCGCTGCCATCCGACAGGCCTTCACCGGCGAGCCCTTCGACTACCAGGGTCGCCCCGTGCTGGTGACGCCCCGGCCCACGACGCCGGGTGGCCCGATGCTGCTGATGGGCGGCAACAGCGAGGCGGCGGTGCGCCGGGCCGGGCGGCTGGGGATGGGGATGATCACCCAGGGCGGCAACCCGGCCCTGGAGGCCGTCTACCAGGAGGCGTGTCGCGAGGCCGGCCACGAGCCCGGGATGTTCATCAACCCGCCGACCGGCTCGGTGGCGTCGGCCTTCGTGGCGCGGGACCCCGATCGCGCGTGGGCCGAGATGGGACCCTATCTGCTGCACGACGCGCGTCTGTACGCGGAGTGGCTCGGCGACGCGGGAGCGTCGACGAAGTCGGTGGCGTCGAGCGTCGAGGAGCTGCGCTCCGAGAACGGGTCGTATCGCATCTTCAGCGCCGACGAGGCCGTCGATCACGTGCGCGAGAACGGCATCTTCCTCGCCCAGCCCCTGTGCGGCGGTCTGCCGCCGCGCCTGGCCTGGGAGAGCCTCGAGCTGCTCGTGGACGAGGTGCTCCCGCGCGTGCGGCCGGCTTCCGGCTGAAGCACCGGCGCCAGCGGCGTACGTCGCGCGCGCCGCAACCGCATACCCTCGAGATTCCAGGAGACGGCACATGACCGACGACGAGCGCTTCCAGAAGGGCATCGACAAGTTCAACGAGGTGTACTGCGGCGACGTGCCGGCGCCGCCGCGCGGCGCGATGGCGTTCTTCGACAACATGATCCAGCAGCTCTTCGCCGAGGTGTGGACGCGCCCGCAGCTCTCCCAGCGCGACCGGCGCCTGCTCACCATGGGGGCCATCGCGGCCCTGGGCGAGCCCGACACCTACGCGATCCAGGTACGCGCCGCCGTGAAGAACGGCGAGCTCGACGCCGAGCAGGTGCGCGAGACCCTGGTGCACCTGGCCCAGTACGCGGGCTATCCCCGGGTGGCGGGGCTCCTCGGCAAGGTCGAGCAGACCCTGGCGGCGCTCGAGAAGGGCTGATTGCGCGAACGGCCGGGACCAGATGCCCGGCCGCGAACGGTCCCTTCTCGCTCGCCCAGGCCCAGCAGGGGGTCGCGCGCGAGCGCCACCTCGCGGACTGGACGCAGCTCGAGAGGAGCCTGGACGAGATGAGCATCGACCGCAACGAACGCGAGCCGACCCCCGACCCCGACACCCCCGAGATCCTCGGCGTGCACCCCCAGGTCTTCGTGACCGACATGGAGCGCGCCGTCGCCTTCTACCGCGACCGCCTGGGGTTCGAGGTCGCGTACCTGTACGGCGACCCGCCCTACTACGGCCTCGTGGTGCGCGACCGCGCCGGCCTCAATCTGCGCCACGTGGACGA
This sequence comes from uncultured delta proteobacterium, assembly GCA_963822965.1. Taxonomy (GTDB): domain Bacteria; phylum Myxococcota_A; class UBA9160; order UBA9160; family UBA4427; genus JAJDAN01. The sequence continues at coordinate 1,899,131 of CAWGJT010000005.1, read as the reverse complement.
GCCCGCCTTCGACCCGGCGCTCCGGGCGCGGGAGGACCTGCTCTCGGCCACCCTCGTCGTCCGCAACCTGAAGGCGCTCTTCGTCGCCTACGAGCAGGCCGGCCTCGACTTCCACCAGCCCTACCGGCACCAGCCCTGGAACGCCCACGACTTCATCGTCGCCGACCCGGACGGAAACCTGATCCACTTCGCAAGCCCGCCCGAAGAGCGGTAACCGGTCGACGACGACCTACACCTACGAGCCTGGCAGCAACGGTCTGGAGGTCGAGGAGATCCGGGTCACGGGAACGGACGGGTCGGAAGTGCGCCGAATGTTCACCTACGACGATCTGGGACGAAAGGAGACGGAGACCCTCTACCGCCGGGACCTGCCGACCGACGACCCGGCGACCGACCCCCCGATCGCGTTGACGACGAGCTACGAGTACGATCCGCTGGGCCGCGTCACCCGGCTGACCGACCCGCTCGGCAACCAGCACTGGACCGATTACGATGCGAACGGCAATGTGACGGCCCGGCGGATGCGCTACAAGCGGCCCGACGACACCTTCGAGGACCTGACCCTCGAGCAGCGCACGTACGACGCCGCCGACCGCCTGATCGCGGACCAGTCCTACGATGCCCCGCCCACCGTCTACGAGTACGACGCTGCCGGCAACGTCACGCGCGCCACCGATCCGACGGGGGCGTGGAAGGCCGTCGAGTACGACGCGATGAATCGCCCGACCACGACGACCGACGAGAACGGCCACCAGACGCGCATGGTGTATGACCCAGCCGGCCAGCTGGTCGAGACCATCGATCCGAACGGGAATCGGATGGTCATGACCTACGACGCGGTGGGAAACCTCGAGACGAGGACGGTGGACCCGGACGGAATGACCCTGCAGACGGCCTTTCGCTACTACCCCAGCGGCCGCCTGCAGACCGCGATCGATCCGAACGGCGTTGCCAACCCCAGCCTCCGCAACTCCTACGATGCGACCGAATACCGCGAGTACGACGAGCTGGGTCGGCTGATCCGCGTGGTCGACGCGGAAGACCACGAGACCCGCTTCGCGTACGATCTCCTCGGGAACCAGACTCGTATCATCGATGCGAAGAACCAGGAGACGGGCTTCGCCTACGACGATCTCGGGCGGCCGAAGTCTACGACCGACGCCACGGGGCTTCCCGAGCAGGTGACGTTCGACGAGGCGGGCAACCTCAGCACGCGCACGGACCGGGATCAGCACGAAACCCGGTACACCTACGACGACCTCAACCGGCTGGTCCACATCGAGTACGTCGATTCCGGGGACGAGGAGGACCGCACCTACGACCTGCACGGCAACCTGAAGACCCTGACGAACCCCGCCGTCAGCTACACGTTCGACTACGACGACCGCGACCGGCTGATCTCGCAGACGGACAGCCGCCTGGGCCGGACCCTCCAGTACACGAGCTACGACGATGCGAACCGGCTGCTCGAGAAGATCGACTACCAGGGAGACGTGACGCGCTACCAGTACGACGGGACGGGCCGGCTGATCGCAGAGGAGAACCCGGCCTACCTGCAGGTGTCCTACCACTACGACGCGGGCGGGCGCTTGCTCGATCGGATCCTGTCGAGCGGGGCACGCACGCGCTATGCGTACGACGCCGGCAACCGGCTGACGGGGCTCACGAGCCTCTCCGCAGACGGCACGGTGGTGTCGTCGCTCACCTACGGGCACGACGCCACGGGCAACATCACGGGGATCTGGGACGACGGGGTGGGCATCGCGCGGGGCTACGATGCCCTCGATCGCCTGACCTTCGTGGGCAACCCCGGGGACGCGAGCTACGTCTCGTACACGTACGACGCCGTGGGCAACCGCCAGACCGAGACGACGAACGCGGGCACGCGCTACTTCGTGACGGGCGTGGCGAACCGGCTGGAGGCGATCCACCAGACCGACGAGAACGGTCCGCTGCTCGCCACCTTCGAGTACGACGACAACGGTGCGGTGACCGCGCGCCGGGACGGTTCGGGCAACCTCGCCTACGGGCTGACGCGCAACGACCGGGGGCAGGTGGCGTCGGCGACGGGTCCGTTCGGGACGAGCCAGTACGCCTACGACCCGCGCGGCTACCGGGTCCGGCGCACGGCCGGGGGCGCGGTGCAGCAGTACCACCTGGAGGGGGAGCATCTCGAGTCGATCTACGACGGAACGGGGTCGCTGCAGGCGAAGTTCCTGCGGGGCTCGGTGATCGACGAGGTGGTGGTGGGCGACTACCTGGACGCCGCCGGCAGGACCACGAGCTACACGTTCCACCACGACGCGCTGGAGTCGGTGCTGGCGCTGTCGGGGCACGCGGGGAGCGTGGAGGAGAAGCTCACGTACGCGCCATTCGGGGGCGTACTCGCGCAGACGGGCGAGAGCCCGAACGCGCTGCGCTACACGGGCCGGGAGTTCGACGCGGACACGGGGCTCTACTACTACCGCGCGCGCTACTACGACCCGGACCTGGGCCGCTTCCTGTCGCCCGACCCGCTGGGGCTGGGCGGCGGGGACGTGAACCTGTATGCGTATGCGGGGAACAATCCGCTTCGGTTCAACGATCCGAAGGGTCAGTGTCCGTGGTGCGTGGGTGCGGTGGTAGGTGCGGCCATTGGTGCAGCAAGCGGTGGAGCCACCGCGTACCTCACGGGCGGTGACGTGTGGCAAGGGGTCGTTGTGGGAGGACTCTCGGGACTTGTGATTGGTGGCACGTTGGGTGCTGGCACGACCTACGTGGTGGGTGCACTGGGTGCCTCGGAGACGACCGCCGCCTTCGCCGGCGGTGTTGCAAGTGGATATGCTGGTGGCTTCGCCGGCAGTGCAGGTCCACAGGCGGTAGAGTACGGCTTCGACCAGGTCGACTGGTCGATCGCCAACAACAGCGGGTTCGGCGGGGCGGGCGTCGCGGTTCTTCCATCGCTTGTCGCTGCAAGCGCGAGCACTGCGACGGCCGTGGGCGGTGAAGCCCTGTACAGCCTCGCGCAGCAGCAAGTCATCGCGGCCACACTTGGCTTCTACGATCTAGCGGCCGGAAGCGCGACGAACGTGTTGTTCAGCGAGCAGTTGACCCAGCCTGTTCCGACCAATGGCGCCCCTACCGAGCTTGGCTTCAGCGCCTTGTCCACGCGCGGCGGCAACGCCGGACTCCTCGACTCGCCCTATGGCAAGTAGCGTAATCAGGGCCCGAAGCTGCCCGAAGAGTGCTCCGCGCGCTGCCTGGCCGAGGTGCGATGCGCGATTCTGCGGATCTGCTGCTCACGTCCGAAGAGACAGCGATGGATGTAGTTCCTCGCAATGATGGAGCTATCAGGCGCCACCGCCGTCCGATTCTCATATGCGCCCAACGGCCGCATGATATGCCTCGCGAGCGCGGGCTTCATCCTGGTACTCGTCCTCGGCGGCGTTGGGGTGATCGTGGTCAATCGGACCGAGCCGGTGGCCCTGGCGATCGTATCCGGGCTCTTGGTCCCGGCGGCAATGTTGTGTTGGGTGATGCTGCGAGGCGGAAGAGGCCGCCGGGGCGTCATTCTGTGCCGAGTGAAGGAACTGGTCTTTGTCCACGGTGAGGGGCAAGAACAGACTCTACCCTGGCAAGAGATTCGAGAGATCCGTCACGTCTGGCGAAGCGCAGATCCGCATCTCGCGTTGGTAGGGTGCGGCGGGAGCCGAGTCCATCGAATCTACTATGAGATCGAGCACGCAGGCGAACTGGTTGCGATCATTGCCCGGCGAGCGCAATGGATCACGAATGCCTACTCGCTTCCCCTGGAACTTGTCAGGCCCTCTCTGGCGAGGGCGATGGTGTTGCCGCTGATGACCGCCACCCCCGCGCTCGCGCTGGCGATGCTGCCAGCCATGCAGGGTGTTTGGATACCTGTTCTGGTTCTCGGGGGCTTCGGGGCGTTCATCGTTCTTGGCTCCTATCGGCTCCATCGACGGCAGCCGCTCTCGGTCCTGGTATCGGAACCTGCTGGCATCGTCTTGCGAGAAGCTCACGGGACTCGCTCAATTGGCTGGAGCCAGGTGACCGGCGTTTTCCTCAAGCTCGCGGCCCGCGCGCCCCGAAGGCCGATCCTCGTCATCCATGGACGGGAGGCGGAGCGACTGGTACTCGATCTCTCGTGGGTAGATCCGGTTCGCCTCTATGCGTTGGTATGCGTATGTTGGAAACAATCTGGTGCTGTTCAGTGATCCGGGCGGAAGCAACCTCTCATGTTGGCAGCACCGATCCCAACGTGGTGCCGGCAAGACCACGAGCTACACGACGCGCTGGAGTCGGTGCTGGCGCTGTCGGGTCACGCGGGGAGCGTGGAGGAGACGTTCACCTATCAGCCCTTCGGGGGCGTGTTGACGCACTGGGGCGAGACGCCGAACGCGCTGCGCTACACGGGCCGGGAGCTCGACGCGGACACGGGCCTCTACTACTACCGGGCGCGCTACTACGACCCGGACCTGGGCGGCTTCCTGTCACAGGATCCGCTGGGCTTCGGCGGCGGCGACGTGAACCTGTATGCGTATGCGGGGAACAATCCGCTCATCGCGAGTGATCCGGATGGGCTGGTTCAACAACACACGGAACTCTCGGGAGTTCGGCGAGTCTTGCGCGAGCTAGCAGATATCCCGCAGGGTGAAATCTCAGCGGGCTACCAACTCAGCGCCAAAGTGAGTTTCCTGAAGGTTGCTGACTTTGAGGTTGGCCTGGATCTTGGGACCGGCCGCACGAGTTGGAACAACACTGGCTACAGTGAGGCGGGAGGAGCCCTACACGCTCGACGATCCCTGTTTCCCCTGGGGCCTCGCGCCGTCGCATCTCGCCCTCCATCCAAAGATGGACCGCAATCTCCCGCAGCTCAGCCACGGATGAAAGTGCTGGCACGACCTACGTCGTGGGTGCGCTGGGTGCCTCGGAGACGACCGCCGCCTTCGCCGGCGGTGTTGCAAGTGGATATGTAAGCGGTCATTCAGCACGGTGGTGTCGTCGCTCACCTACGGGCACGACGCCACGGGCAACATCACGGGGATCTGGGACGACGGGGTGGGCATCGCGCGGGGCTACGATGCGCTCAATCGCCTGACCTTCGTGGGCAACCCCGGGGACGCGAGCTACGTCTCGTACACGTACGACGCCGTGGGCAACCGCCAGATCGAGACGACGAACGCGGGCACGCGCTACTTCGTGACGGGCGTGGCGAACCGGCTGGAGGCGATCCACCAGACCGACGAGAACGGTCCGCTGCTCGCCACCTTCGAGTACGACGACAACGGTGCGGTGACCGCGCGCCGGGACGGTTCGGGCAACCTCGCCTACGGGCTGACGCGCAACGACCGGGGGCAGGTGGCGTCGGCGACGGGTCCGTTCGGGACGAGCCAGTACGCCTACGACCCGCGCGGCTACCGGGTCCGGCGCACGGCCGCGGGCGCGGTGCAGCAGTACCACCTGGAGGGGGAGCATCTCGAGTCGATCTACGACGGAACGGGGTCGCTGCAGGCGAAGTTCCTGCGGGGCTCGGTGATCGACGAGGTGGTGGTGGGCGACTACCTGGACGCCGCCGGCAGGACCACGAGCTACACGTTCCACCACGACGCGCTGGAGTCGGTGCTGGCGCTGTCGGGGCACGCGGGGAGCGTGGAGGAGAAGGTCACGTACGCGCCATTCGGGGGGCTGGTGTCGCAGACGGGCGGGAGTCCGAGCGCGCTGCGCTACACGGGCCGGGAGTTCGACGCGGACACGGGCCTCTACTACTACCGGGCGCGCTACTACGACCCGGACCTGGGCCGCTTCCTGTCGCCGGATCCGCTGGGGTTCGCGGGCGGGGACGTGAACCTGTATGCGTATGCGGGGAACAACCCGCTGGTGGCCAGTGATCCGAGTGGCAAGTGCCCGACGTGTATCGTTGGAGCCATCATTGGTGGAGTTGCAGGTGCGGTCATCGCCAGGGCGGGCAAGCTTCCCAACGCGACAGCAGCGTCGATTGCAACCAGTACTTTGCTTGGGCTGGAGCCGGCCCGCTTCCGGCACGGGCGTAGGTGCCGTTGCGCTTGAGTACTTCGGTGCTAGCGCGACGACCGATACGGCATTTGCTGGAACGGTTCCGCCGGGTCGAACGGCGGAGCGACGAGCAATCTGCTGGGGCAGTCACTGCTAGGAAACCAGATCAACTATACGCAGGTCGCTGTGTCCGGGGTTGCGGGCGGTGTTGGATCGATATTGCCCGGCACCATCGGTGCAGCCGAGGCGGCCGCCGAGCTTGGCGTCTCCTCCGCCTTTGGGGCATTTTCGGCACCCGAGGCCTTCTCGCTCGGCGGAATTTCACTGGAAGCCGCCTATGGCGTGCAAGCCGCATCGGTCGACCTGGTCGGTAGCGTGGTTGGAGGACAGCTACCCAGCCTCACGGGACCAGATTTTCTGACTCCCAACTTTCAACTCGGAGGCGGTGGCGCTTCTGCTGGATCGGCTTCCAGTTCTTCCGGCGGAACGATGTATTCGAGTCAACCGCCCCTCTACCCACTGGTCGGCGTCTACTCGAAGTAGCCAACCATGGCACACTGACGTGAACCACGGCGATCGCCGTCGAGCCTCGCTGTAGCAGGGGGGGGTTCGGGGGAATCGTAGGTCCCCGAGGCTTCATCGTGACCGAGCTCAAGATGACTTCACCTCGAGCGGCTCCGGCTGCGATCGCTCTCGTGGGGCTTCTCCTGCGCTCGTGGCACTTCTATTCCTAGTGGGCGCGAAGGCTCCTTTGCCGATCGTTCTCTTCGTGGGTGCATTATCGCTCCAGCTGCTGGTCGGTTCGGTTCTAGTGCATCGGAGATCTGCTCCACGTGCCTTGCGATTCCAGACCGATGAGGCGGGCGTCAGCCGAATCGACTCTGCAGGGAGCACGAGCCGGATTGCTTGGGGTGAAATTGCTCAAGTCCGGTACGTCACTGTCGGAGGTACGGCGCTCGAACTCTTTCGCAAATGCGAGAGCGCGGCCTCCATCTCCTTTCCGCTCTCGATCCCGGATGCCGACGTCCTTCTGGAGGCTCTCCTTCGACGCACGCCCCACCTGGTTGCTCGGACCCCATTCAGGACTCAGGCTCCGAGCGGTATTCGCTGGCGCGGCATGGCTCTGCTAGCCACGCTTTTCCTTCCATTCTTCGTTGTCACGGCCTACTGGCTGGTGATGGGTCATTGGGGTGAAGCTCTCTCGTCGCTGATCATTCCTGGCTCGTTCTTGTTCGTTCTTCTGGTGTTTCTAACCATCGTGCCTGCGAGACAGATTCGCGTTGATCATCGGAGTCTGACTGTGTCATCGCTACTTCGCGCGTCGCAGTGGAGCTTGAGCGAGATCGATGCGGTTCGGCTTTGCGTTGGTCGCGCTGGCTGCTTTTCCTCCTCGATCTTCAGCTCGATCTGGCGTCGGGAGGGGCTCGGAGGTTTCCCTGGCTTGGTGACAATCCGATCGGCTGTTTCCATGCGCTCGAGTGCGTGCTCGATGACTCGCGAGGTCGCCCGGCGTAGCTCGACGTGCCTTCCTATTGACAGACCGGGCCTTCAGCGGCCGGAAGGACGGGGCGGGCAACGTCGTCTACCAGCTAGCGCGCAACGACCGCTACTACGACCCGGACCTGGGCCGCTTCCTGTCGCCCGACCCGCTGGGGTTCGCGGGCGGGGACGTGAACCTGTATGTGTATGCGGGGAACAACCCGCTGGTGGCCAGTGATCCGATGGGGCTCGAGGATGCCAAATTCGGGTTGACACTGTCGTGTCTTGGGTGGCCGTGCCAACCGCAAAATGTTGAGAAGGGATCTGAGGTTTCCGTGGGAGTCTATGTAGGAACGGGAGAAGTGGGCAGAGGGCTCGAGGCGGGTCTGTTCTATGAGAGGAACGAGGGCAATGGGCTCGACTCCGGGCTCAGCGCATTTGCGGGCTACACAGCGGATGTCCACAATGACACGCTTAACGTAGGTGGAGAGATCTCCTTCGTGACTTCGTTCGTGTCTGCGCTGCTCGGTGTGCCGATTCCGCCGGTCGGAGTCCAGTATTCGACCGACCTAGAGACTGGTCAGCCCGCTGGCCTGACGGCTAGTGCCTCGCTGTTTGATTTCGACTTCCCGATTACGTTGAGTTCAACGGCTACAGTGGCGAGCGGAAGCATCGACCTGCTTGGCGGGCTGGGCCATCTGATGGGTTCGGCATCCGGCAGTGGATCACCGGTACCAATTCTGGATTCCACGGTGCAGGGAGGCTTGTATCCGAGTACTCCGAACTCACCGCAGGCGTCGTCTGCCTACGTCAAAACGAGGTGAGTGCAGCGTGGACCGATCCGGGAATGGCCAGCGGTGCCTGTGGAAGCCGTCGCTCGCCTTGCGGTACGGCCTTCTGGTGCTGCTTGTCATGTACGGATTGTGGCAGCTGAGGAGCTTCGAGATAGCTCAAGTAGAACACATGGACTTCCGAGACGCCCTCTCCATTGTCGATTCGAGAGTGGATCCGGAATCCCAAGGGGATGCCGAGATGGTCCACTGCGTTGGGACGATCAGAAATTCGAGTCAACGTGCCTGGAAGGATGTGCAGGTGGAGGTGAAGTTCCTCGACGATGAAGGCAAGCTCCTGGATGTGATCTACGATCCCACCGAATCCGTGTTCGTCCCAAGTCACGCGGATGTGGCGTTCCGTCTCACAGGGACAAGGACGCCATCCACCGCCGAACATGCGAAGTATGCGGTTGACGTTCGAACCGCGAGGTGACGGGACGGTCCCACCTGATCGGGCGGTCATACGACATCGGCTGACGCGCAACGACCGGGGCCAGGTGGAGTCGGCGACGGGCCCGTTCGGGACGAGCGCGTACGCCTACGACCCGCGCGGCTACCGGATCCGGCGCACGGCCGGGGGCGCGGTGCAGCAGTACCACCTGGAGGGCGAGAACCTCGAGTCGATCTACGACGGAACGGGGTCGCTGCAGGCGAAGTTCCTGCGGGGCTCGGTGATCGACGAGGTGGTGGTGGGCGACTACCTGGACGCCGCCGGCAAGACCACGAGCTACACGTTCCACCACGACGCGCTGGAGTCGGTGCTGGCGCTGTCGGGGCACGCGGGGAGCGTGGAGGAGAAGGTCACGTACGCGCCATTCGGGGGCGTACTCGCGCAGACGGGCGAGAGCCCGAACGCGCTGCGCTACACGGGCCGGGAGTTCGACGCGGACACGGGGCTCTACTACTACCGCGCGCGCTACTACGACCCGGACCTGGGCCGCTTCCTGTCGCCCGACCCGCTGGGGCTGGGCGGCGGGGACGTGAACCTGTATGCGTATGCGGGGAACAATCCGCTTCGGTTCAACGATCCGAAGGGTCAGTGTCCGTGGTGCGTGGGTGCGGTGGTAGGTGCGGCCATTGGTGCAGCAAGCGGTGGAGCCACCGCGTACCTCACGGGCGGTGACGTGTGGCAAGGGGTCGTTGTGGGAGGACTCTCGGGACTTGTGATTGGTGGCACGTTGGGTGCTGGCACGACCTACGTGGTGGGTGCACTGGGTGCCTCGGAGACGACCGCCGCCTTCGCCGGCGGTGTTGCAAGTGGATATGCTGGTGGCTTCGCCGGCAGTGCAGGTCCACAGGCGGTAGAGTACGGCTTCGACCAGGTCGACTGGTCGATCGCCAACAACAGCGGGTTCGGCGGGGCGGGCGTCGCGGTTCTTCCATCGCTTGTCGCTGCAAGCGCGAGCACTGCGACGGCCGTGGGCGGTGAAGCCCTGTACAGCCTCGCGCAGCAGCAAGTCATCGCGGCCACACTTGGCTTCTACGATCTAGCGGCCGGAAGCGCGACGAACGTGTTGTTCAGCGAGCAGTTGACCCAGCCTGTTCCGACCAATGGCGCCCCTACCGAGCTTGGCTTCAGCGCCTTGTCCACGCGCGGCGGCAACGCCGGACTCCTCGACTCGCCCTATGGCAAGTAGCGTAATCAGGGCCCGAAGCTGCCCGAAGAGTGCTCCGCGCGCTGCCTGGCCGAGGTGCGATGCGCGATTCTGCGGATCTGCTGCTCACGTCCGAAGAGACAGCGATGGATGTAGTTCCTCGCAATGATGGAGCTATCAGGCGCCACCGCCGTCCGATTCTCATATGCGCCCAACGGCCGCATGATATGCCTCGCGAGCGCGGGCTTCATCCTGGTACTCGTCCTCGGCGGCGTTGGGGTGATCGTGGTCAATCGGACCGAGCCGGTGGCCCTGGCGATCGTATCCGGGCTCTTGGTCCCGGCGGCAATGTTGTGTTGGGTGATGCTGCGAGGCGGAAGAGGCCGCCGGGGCGTCATTCTGTGCCGAGTGAAGGAACTGGTCTTTGTCCACGGTGAGGGGCAAGAACAGACTCTACCCTGGCAAGAGATTCGAGAGATCCGTCACGTCTGGCGAAGCGCAGATCCGCATCTCGCGTTGGTAGGGTGCGGCGGGAGCCGAGTCCATCGAATCTACTATGAGATCGAGCACGCAGGCGAACTGGTTGCGATCATTGCCCGGCGAGCGCAATGGATCACGAATGCCTACTCGCTTCCCCTGGAACTTGTCAGGCCCTCTCTGGCGAGGGCGATGGTGTTGCCGCTGATGACCGCCACCCCCGCGCTCGCGCTGGCGATGCTGCCAGCCATGCAGGGTGTTTGGATACCTGTTCTGGTTCTCGGGGGCTTCGGGGCGTTCATCGTTCTTGGCTCCTATCGGCTCCATCGACGGCAGCCGCTCTCGGTCCTGGTATCGGAACCTGCTGGCATCGTCTTGCGAGAAGCTCACGGGACTCGCTCAATTGGCTGGAGCCAGGTGACCGGCGTTTTCCTCAAGCTCGCGGCCCGCGCGCCCCGAAGGCCGATCCTCGTCATCCATGGACGGGAGGCGGAGCGACTGGTACTCGATCTCTCGTGGGTAGATCCGGTTCGCCTCTATGCGTTGGTATGCGTATGTTGGAAACAATCTGGTGCTGTTCAGTGATCCGGGCGGAAGCAACCTCTCATGTTGGCAGCACCGATCCCAACGTGGTGCCGGCAAGACCACGAGCTACACGACGCGCTGGAGTCGGTGCTGGCGCTGTCGGGTCACGCGGGGAGCGTGGAGGAGACGTTCACCTATCAGCCCTTCGGGGGCGTGTTGACGCACTGGGGCGAGACGCCGAACGCGCTGCGCTACACGGGCCGGGAGCTCGACGCGGACACGGGCCTCTACTACTACCGGGCGCGCTACTACGACCCGGACCTGGGCGGCTTCCTGTCACAGGATCCGCTGGGCTTCGGCGGCGGCGACGTGAACCTGTATGCGTATGCGGGGAACAATCCGCTCATCGCGAGTGATCCGGATGGGCTGGTTCAACAACACACGGAACTCTCGGGAGTTCGGCGAGTCTTGCGCGAGCTAGCAGATATCCCGCAGGGTGAAATCTCAGCGGGCTACCAACTCAGCGCCAAAGTGAGTTTCCTGAAGGTTGCTGACTTTGAGGTTGGCCTGGATCTTGGGACCGGCCGCACGAGTTGGAACAACACTGGCTACAGTGAGGCGGGAGGAGCCCTACACGCTCGACGATCCCTGTTTCCCCTGGGGCCTCGCGCCGTCGCATCTCGCCCTCCATCCAAAGATGGACCGCAATCTCCCGCAGCTCAGCCACGGATGAAAGTGCTGGCACGACCTACGTCGTGGGTGCGCTGGGTGCCTCGGAGACGACCGCCGCCTTCGCCGGCGGTGTTGCAAGTGGATATGTAAGCGGTCATTCAGCACGGTGGTGTCGTCGCTCACCTACGGGCACGACGCCACGGGCAACATCACGGGGATCTGGGACGACGGGGTGGGCATCGCGCGGGGCTACGATGCGCTCAATCGCCTGACCTTCGTGGGCAACCCCGGGGACGCGAGCTACGTCTCGTACACGTACGACGCCGTGGGCAACCGCCAGATCGAGACGACGAACGCGGGCACGCGCTACTTCGTGACGGGCGTGGCGAACCGGCTGGAGGCGATCCACCAGACCGACGAGAACGGTCCGCTGCTCGCCACCTTCGAGTACGACGACAACGGTGCGGTGACCGCGCGCCGGGACGGTTCGGGCAACCTCGCCTACGGGCTGACGCGCAACGACCGGGGGCAGGTGGCGTCGGCGACGGGTCCGTTCGGGACGAGCCAGTACGCCTACGACCCGCGCGGCTACCGGGTCCGGCGCACGGCCGCGGGCGCGGTGCAGCAGTACCACCTGGAGGGGGAGCATCTCGAGTCGATCTACGACGGAACGGGGTCGCTGCAGGCGAAGTTCCTGCGGGGCTCGGTGATCGACGAGGTGGTGGTGGGCGACTACCTGGACGCCGCCGGCAGGACCACGAGCTACACGTTCCACCACGACGCGCTGGAGTCGGTGCTGGCGCTGTCGGGGCACGCGGGGAGCGTGGAGGAGAAGGTCACGTACGCGCCATTCGGGGGGCTGGTGTCGCAGACGGGCGGGAGTCCGAGCGCGCTGCGCTACACGGGCCGGGAGTTCGACGCGGACACGGGCCTCTACTACTACCGGGCGCGCTACTACGACCCGGACCTGGGCCGCTTCCTGTCGCCGGATCCGCTGGGGTTCGCGGGCGGGGACGTGAACCTGTATGCGTATGTCGGAAACAACCCGCTAGGGGCAAACGATCCGATGGGGCTGGCGGACTACTACTGGACCGCGGGCAGTCCGTCGCCCATCGTGGACAACGTAGCTGCGCCCGGCATTCGAGACTTCGCCGAGGGGTATCGGGGCCCGATCAGCGCACACGGATCGACCTTCTATTCGGCACCGCAGGACGTCGCGGAGTCGTTGGGCAACGAGAGCTTTGGGGGAGCTTGGCCGGCCAACGTATCTGCCTCGATGGTTGATGGTATCGTCGCGCAGGATGGTGGTGGCCTGGAGATCTTCGAGCCGGCGTGGCCCCTTCATCTCGCGGAGTTCGGCGCAAACTCTCGTGAGGGGCATGCCTATGACTACAAGCACGACAACCCATTCTCACACGGAGACTTCTACGTCTTCGACGACCAGGCGTACTCCCACGACTACGCTGGAAACGTCGCCTGGGCGGCTGTCGGCTCGAGTCGAAGCATTCCCGGGCCCCTCCTGCACGCCGGAGCGTGGGTCCAAGGGGAGTACTTTGCAGGAGGCGAGGATTCCTGGGACCAGCATGCGATTGATCGTGGTGTCAACTGGAGTCCGTCAGGCCTCAACTACACTCCGGCTGTGCCCGACTTCAACACTCAGACGTTCATGCAGTACCCGAGCCAGACGAGTCAGCCGCAAGCAACTCGGGTGTACTCGAAGTAGGCAGGTCTCGGGGGGAAGCCAACGGCCCAATAGGGTCCCGCACGTCACCCGGCGGCAAGCGAGCGACTGCCGTGGTCTAGTGTTCCGATGACGAGGCTCGTTCGAGGTGCAAGCATCGCGGGCATCGTTGGAGTCGCTACGCACCTGGTCATCTCGTTCGCCGAGTTCTTCATTCCCGGAGTTTCGAACTTCGTGGTCCTGCTCGCTACCGCTGCTTGCGTCGTCGGATCCGGGTTGCTTCTCCTGCTCTCGTCCCTCCTCGTGCGATCCCGGCGACGAGAGGCGCTACTGGCCTTCTTCGCGCTAGCGATGGCCGCGACGATCGCCGTAGGCGTCCAGGGGCGCGTTCGGTGGCTTGGCGCGCGAACCTACCTCGAAATCCGTCGAAGTGTAATCGACGACCTGGCCGATCGGCTCGTCAGAGATGCGTCCCAGGCGAGTAGTGGCGAGCCCTGGGCGATCAACCCGCTGACGGTGGATTCGCCGAGTCTTCAGCCTGCCAGTCGAGCCGTTGCAGAGGCCGGCTGTCTACGTGCCGAAGTGACGCCTGGGTGGGTTGCTCTGGTTCGCTCCGGGTATGTGCCCGGGGTCAAGGTCGGATTCCTGTTCAGCAACGACAAGCGCGAGAGGCTGGCTGTCGGCGACTACTTGTTCGGCAAGGAGATCACCCTCGTCGAGAGCCTTGACGACGACTGGGCTCTCTTCTTGACCCGGTGAGGGATTCCCTCGTAGCTCCCGCTGATGTCAGCAGATCCGCGTTTGATGGCCCGGACCGGGCTGCTGAATTCGACGCCGCTCCCGGGCCCCCGTGGGCTGACCACCAACACGGGCACGCGATACTTCGCGCCGGGGACGGCGAACCGGTTGCACGAGATTCGCGAGACGGACGAGAACGGGGCCCTGCTGGCGAGCTTCGAGTACGACGACAACGGTGCGGTCGTGGCGCGCCGCGATGGCGAGGGGGCCTGGTCTACGGGCTCACGCGCAACGACAGGGGCCAGGTGGTGACGGCGACCGGCCGGTTCGGCACCAGCCAGCTCGGCTACGACCCGCTCGGCTACCGGATTGGTCGGGCGGGAGCGGGCGGCCCCCAGGCGATGCACCTGGAGGGCGAGCACCTCGAGGCGATCTACGACGGCGGGGGCAATCTGCAGGCGAAGTACCTGCGCGGCTCGGTGATCGACGAGGTGGTGGCAGCACGTACGCGCTCCACGAACCCATGCGCGGCCGATTCCCGTCGAGGGCTCCGTGCCATCGTGACCGAGTCGAGAGGATCGGGGCCGGCGGCGATCAGCGCGCGGCGTGGTGCTCGGGCAGCTCGATGCGCCAGGGCAGGAGAGCCTCGTAGGCGGCGCGGTCCGTGGCCAGCGGTAGCAGCGTGAACAGGCGCTCCAGGTACGCCCAGGGCTCGACCCCGTTGGCCTTGGCCGTCTCGACCAGGCTGTAGAGGCGGGCACTGGCCGTCGCCCCCCGCGGCGTGTCGGCGAACAGCCAGCCCTTGCGACCGACGACGAACGGGCGGATCGCTCGCTCGATCGCGTTCGTCGAGAGCTCGAGTCGCCCGTCCTCGAGCACGCGCACGAGCCGCGGCCACTGGTTCTCGAGATAGCCCAGCGCCTTGCCCGTGAGACTGGTGGGCGGAACCCGGTCCTTCACGCCCGCCCGCCACTCGGCGAGCTCGTCGAGCCTCGGGCCGAGCTTCTCCTTGCGCAGCCGATGGCGCTCGGCAGGCGTCTCATTCTTGTACTCGCGCTCGATCTCGAAGAGCTTCGAGAGGCGCGTGAGCCCCTGGTCGGCGATCCGCTGTCTCGGGCTCTTCCTCAAACGCGCTGCGCTACACGGGTCGGGATCTCGACGCGGGCACGGGGCTCTACTACTACCGGGCCCGCTACTACGACCCGGACCTGGGCCGCTTCCTGTCGCCGGACCCGCTGGGGTTCGCGGGCGGGGACGTGAACCTGTATGCGTATGCGGGGAACAACCCGCTGCGGTTCAGCGATCCCATGGGTAACGAGGCGCTAGGCATCACAGTCGGAGTCGATTGGCCGCTGTACGCACTAGGCCTGATCGCGGGGGTCGATACCGTTCACTCTGTGACCTTCGTGGCTGGCCGTGATCCGGCGGTGAACGGCGGAGCTTGGAAGGCACTGTAATCTACACGCCTGAGCTCGGCGCGGGAGTTGGCGATCCCTTGCCATCCCTGTTCGTGAGGGGAGTCGCCAGCTTTGATCCGGACGTCGTGCCGGCCAGTTTCGAAGGCTTTGGATTCTCCGCTACAGGTGACCTCTTCCTCGTTTCGGGATCGGCAACACGCGTGAGCGATGGAAACGTCTACGAATTCGGTGCGACAACGCCCAGCCTGGCTATCAACGCAGGTGTCGGCTACGGAATCTCGATCCCTGGTGCTGTCAGATCGCTACTGGGGAGCGAAGACTCCGGTGCAACAGACGGTCTTGTTGCCCGCGTCGCTAGCAGCTATCCGTCGGAAGGGAATCCCACTGTCATAGGCGCGTACGAGAAGTGACCACACGCCAAGCGAGGACGCGCCAGTGCACAGGATTCTTGGTCTCCTCATCTCTGTTCTCCTTCTCGTTCTCTGTATCGTCATGGCGGGGCGATCCGCCAGTGCGGTCCTTCGACCGCGTTCGCGGCGGATCGAGTCGCCCGCCGAGGACTCGGGTTCGCGCCTCCGCCCGCTGGTATGGAGCCTCGTGGCGGTCAACTGGTTTGCATTTTCGTCGTTCTCGTTCGCTATTGGGGGAACCGCGTTGCTCGGCGAAGTGACCGAATCGGAATACCTGGTCCGGCTCAACCCCGGTGCCAGTGCGATCGCGGTCTCGTCGTCCGTCTGGTTGTTCTCTCTAATCTATACAGCGCTCACGGTGGGGCTTACGCCGCTGCTCCTCGCTGGCACCACGGTTGTTGGCGGTCCGTCAAGGTCGCGGCCCCTCCTTGCGTGGGGTGCGATCGGCGCCAGCTTGCTGATTCTGGTGCTGGTCGTCGCGCAGGCAGCCGGCATGCTTCCAATGTGGAGCGCCACTGAATTGGGCCGTTGATCCGTACTCTCGCGGTTGGCGCTACGCTGGAGATTGGGGCTGGGTGCTGAAGTACAAGGAGATTTGTACCGAGCACGGCCTCTCGCCCCGCTATTGGGATCTCCTTCGGCGATGCGTTGCGCTCGGGAAGGTATTGACCGGAGTCTGGGTGGCGCTCGTCGTCGCAGAGTTCTGTCGGGACATGGCGAGCTGAACTGGACGAGTCGACGAAGCCCCCATTGGGCGGCAACCCGGTCACGACTCATACGAGGGGAGCACGGCGCCCGCGAGTCGACGAAGCCCCCATTGGGCGGCAACCCGGTCACGACACATACGAGGGGAGCACGGTGCCCGCGAGTCGACGAAGCCTCCATTGGGCGGCAACCCTGTCACGACACATATGAGGGGAGCACGGCGCCCGCGAGTCGACGAAGCCCCCATTGGGCGGCAACCCGGTCACGACACATAAGAATGCAAGAGCCCGCTCCGAGGAGCGGGCTCTTGGGGACCAGCAGGATGCGGGACTGTCTTGGCCCCTTCAACTTCTTCGTGTTGCCGTGTTCGCCTTGCACTTCTTGGAGACATTGGGTGGATGATCATTCCGTGGACCATCCGGACACAGAGTTAGCACACGCGGTGCACGCTTTCTAGAACCAGCGGGCAACTCGCAGGCGAGAAACGCCGAAACATGTCACTGCACTGTCATCCCCGTCGACCGATCGCCGGCCGCGCTCGCCGGCTGGCCGCCCGGCGTCCCGCGACGGATCCGGTCGTGTCGCGGCTGCCGCCCGAGTGGGCCCTCCGTCGACAGCATCAGTCGACAGCGTCCTTCACTGCCAGGTCCGCCTTCAGGGTCCTGGCGGCCAGGAAGTAGTGGGCGGCAGCCCACGCGTTCCCCAGTGAAACGATGCTCACCAGCGCGTAGCGGAGCGACTCGTCGCCGAAGCGGGGGGCAAGCGCGTCGCTCGTGTAGCCCACGAACCACGGGCCGAGCCCGAGGCCGATCAGGTTGATGATGAAGAGCAGGATCGCCGAGGCCATGGCTCGCATGTGGGGCCGCACGAGGGTCTGGGTCATGGCGAAGGAGGGGCCCAGGTACATGGGACCGGCGATGCTCGCGAGCACGCCGATGGAGAGGGCCACGTAGACGTCGGGAACGAGGTAGTAGCCGAGCGCGATGGGAACCCCGGCCAGGGTGGCGATCGCCGGCACCCACATGTACCAGCGCACGTCGCGCCGGCCGAGCCGGTCGCTGAGCGACCCGCCCAGGTAGGTGCCGACCGCGCCGATCAGCGCCAGCCCCGCCAGCCACGAGCCGCGCTCGGCGAGCCCCATGTGGTGTACCCGCGCGAAGAACGACGGCAGGAAGTAGGCCGCGCCGTAGCCCACGAAGGCGTGCAGCGCGCCCGCCAGCGAGAGGTGCACGAAGGCGCGCAGCCGCGCCATGAAGCGCAGCACCTGCCACGTGGTCTCGCTCGCCTGGAGGGGGGCCCGGACGCCCCGCACCGGCACCTCGGATTGTCCGCGCACGGGCTCGCGCAGGGTGAGGCGCACGAGCAACGCGATCAGCAACCCGGGCACGCCCACCGCGACGAACGCCATCCGCCAGCCGAACCAGCTCGCCACCCAGGCGCCGATCAGGTTGCCGAAGGCTCCGCCGAGGGGGATGCCCAGGGCATAGATCGAGAGGGCAGTGCCCCGGCGCTCGGGCGGGAAGTAGTCTGCCAAGAGCGAGTGGGCGGGCGGCGAGCAGCCCGCCTCCCCGATTCCCACCCCCACGCGTGCCAGCAGCAGCACGCCGAAGCTCCGCGCCGCCCCCGTCAGGGCCGTCATGCCGCTCCAGATGACGACGCTCAGGGCGATGATCGACACCCGGGAGCCGCGGTCGGCCCAGCGGGCGATGGGAATGCCGGCGAACGTGTAGAAGATCGCGAAGGCGATGCCGCCCAGGAAGCCGAGCTCGGTGTCCGTGAGGGGGATCTCCGCCTTGATCGACTCGATCAGGATGGAGAGGATCTGCCGGTCGATGAAGTTGAAGATGTAGACGAAGAGCAGCAGGCCGAGCGCATAGCGAGCGTAGCCGGGGCTCGGCGCGGGCTCCGGGGTGCCGGCCGCCTCGTCGGGATCGGTCGCTGCCATGAGCGCGCCATCCTCTCCCAGCGCGCGGCTCCGAGTCAACCAGACGCCACGAAACGCGATGGGATTCCCGTACTTGCGCGCTCGTCCCCCGGAGGCAGGGGGACCCCCGGGCTGCTACCATCGGCCGGCCACACGGACCCGCTTCCCGGGGCCTGCCCGAGCAGTGCCGCAAGCAGCGGTCGTCCGCCGCAGCGGGAAGCGGGAAGCGGTGAAGAGGCGATGAAGAACGACAAGGACCGCTACTGGGACTGTCTGGACCAGGCCATGGAGGCTTCCCACGGCGGCCGGATCGAGGAGGCCCTGGCCTGGCTCGACGAGGCGCTGCGGGTTCACCCGGGCGGAGCCGAAGCCCACAACGGGCGCGGCGAGATCTTGTGGGACGAGGGCCGCATCGACGAGGCCCTCTTCGAGTTCGAGAACGCCGCCCGCACCGACCCCAAGTTCACCGCCGCGCACCTGAACCGGGTGGAGCTCCTGATCGAGGAGCTGGGCGAGTTCGAGCTGGCGCTCGAGCTGTGCGACGACCTCCTCACCGGCCGCTCCGAGCTGCCCCGCCCCGACCGCTCGCTCCAGGCCGAGGTCTACTACCTGAAGTCGAAGGCGCTCTTCTACCTCGACGACCTCGAGGGCGCCGTGTTCCTGGTGCGCCGCGCCCTCAAGGCCGCCGGCGACCAGCCCATCTACAGCGCCTTCGAGGGGCAGGTGCTCTTCGAGCTCGGTCGCTACCCCGAAGCGCAGCGGGTGCTCGAGCACGCCGTCGCCATCGATCCCGACGCGCCCCACGCGGTCTACCACTACGGGCTGGTGCTCGAGCGGGTGGGCGACGCCGAAGAGGCCGCCCGCTGCTTCGCGCGCGCGAACGCCCTCGACCCCCAGCACTACCCGCTGCCCGCCGAGGTGTCCGAGGAGTTCTTCCAGGACGTGATGAACGAGGCGCTGGCGAACCTGCCCAAGTCCGTGCGCGACACCATGCAGAACGTGCCGGTGCTGGTGGAGGACTTTCCGTCCCTCGATCTCGTGCAGCGCGAGGACGTCTCGCCCCAGATCCTGGGGCTCTTCCTGGGCGTTCCGCGCACCCAGGCCTCGGTCACCGACCAGATGCCCGACCTCGACCGCATCCTCCTCTTCAAGAAGAACCTCGAGAAGATCTGCCAGGACCGCGAAGACCTGATCGACCAGATCCAGGTCACCGTGCGTCACGAGGTGGGTCACTACCTGGGCCTCGACGAGGACGACCTCGAGAGGCTCGGTCTCGCCTGAGGCGGGCCGGATGACCGGGGCGGCCGGCACGAATTCCTCCTCCGAGCCGGCGTCCGCCGCTCGGGCCGACGCCGCGCTGGCGGCGCGGCTCCGCGCGATCGTCGGGGCCGACGGCGTGCTGGCCCGGGACGACGAGCTGTTCGTCTACGAGTGCGACGGCCTCACCCTCGAGGCCTGCCGGCCGAGCCTGGTGGTGCTGCCGCGCACCACCGAGCAGGTGGCCGCCGTGGTGCGGGCGTGCCGCGAAGCGGGTCGGCCCTTCGTGCCGCGCGGCGCCGGGACGGGGCTCTCGGGGGGCGCGCATCCGGTGCCCGGGAGCGTCGTCGTCGAGTGCTCGCGCATGAAGCGCATCCTCGAGGTGGACGCCGCGAACCGCATCGCGGTGGTTCAGCCCGGGGTGGTGAACGCGGACCTGTCGGTCGCCGTCGCGCACCATGGGCTCTTCTACGCCCCGGACCCCTCGAGCCAGCTCGCCTGCACGATCGGCGGCAACGTGGCCGAGAACTCGGGCGGCCCCCACACGCTCAAGTACGGCGCCACCACGAACCACGTGCTCGCGGTCGAGGTGGTGATGCCCGACGGCGAGGTGCTGCGGCTGGGATCGAAGACCGGCGCCAGCCCCGGCTTCGATCTCGTGGGCGCGTTCGTGGGCAGCGAGGGAACCCTGGGCATCGTGACCGAGGTGACCGTGCGGCTCACGCCAGACGCCGGAAGCCGTCGAGACGCTGCTGCTGGTGTTCCCGGACGTGGTGAGCGCCTGCCACGCCGTGGGCGAGGTGATCGGCAGCGGGCTGGTGCCCGCGGCGATGGAGATCCTGGACCAGCGCACCATCGCGGCCGTGGAGGACAGCGTCTACGCGGCGGGTCTCCCGCGCGACGCGGGCGCGGTGCTCATCGCCGAGCTCGACGGGGCGGCCTGCGCGCTGAAGGGGCAGGTGGACCGCATCCGCGAGATCGCCGGGCGCAACCGGGCGAGCGACGTGCGCGTCGCCCGGGACGCCGCCGAGCGCACCCTCTTCTGGAAGGCCCGCAAGGGAGCCTTCGGCGCCATGGGTCGCCTGGCGCCGGATCTCTACGTCCACGACGCGGTGGTGCCGCGCGCCAGGCTGCCCGAGGTGATCGCGAAGGTGTGCGAGATTGCGGACCGCCACCGGCTGCGGCTGTCGAACGTCTTCCACGCCGGCGACGGCAACCTGCACCCGAACATCTCGTTCGACCGGCGCGACGAAGACGAGCTGGCGCGCGTGCTGCGGGCGGGCGCCGAGATCCTCGAGACCTGTGTGGCGGCGGGCGGCGTCATCACCGGCGAGCACGGCGTGGGCGTCGAGAAGCGCGACTTCCTACCGCTCGTCTTCGACGAGGCGGATCTCGACGCCATGCGCCGGCTGCGCGCGGCCTTCGACCCGGACCTCGTGTGCAATCCCGGCAAGGCCTTTCCCACGACCCGCTTCTGCGCCGAGTCGAACCCGAAGGCCCGGGGCTACGACCGGGTGCCCCTGGCATGAGCGCCCGCCGCCGCACGTCTTCGGTCGCCTGCCGCCGCACGTCTTCGGCCGCCTGCCGCTGCTCGCGCTGGGCCGCCCCCGAGAGCGCGTCCCCGAGCCCCCGGCCGAACGCGCGATGAGCGACTCCGGCGACGCCCTGCTGGCCGCCCTCGGTGCGGAGATCGTCTCGTTGCACGAGCCGCAGCCGGTCGCCGGCGCGACGGTGCGCGCCACCCTGCGGCCGCGGGACGGCGACGAGCTCGGCCGGGTGCTGGCCGCCCTGGACGAACGGGGCCGGCCGGTGCTCGTGCGCGGGGGCGGCACCCGCATGCAGTTCGGAAACCCGCCGCGCGACGGCGTCGAGACCCTGCTCTCCACCGAGGGGCTCGCGGGCATCCGCGAGCTGGACGCCCAGGACGGCGTGGTGAACGTGGGCGCCGGGACGACGCTGGCGGCGGTCGAGGCGGCGGTGGCGCCGGCCGGCTGGGAGCTCCCCCTGGATCCGCCGGGCGCGACGACCACCGTCGGGGGCGCCCTGGCGACCGCCGCCACGGGACCGCGTCGGCTCCGCTTCGGCCCGCCGCGGGACTGCATCCTGGGTCTCACCGTGGTGCTGGCCTCGGGCGAGCGCACCCGCTGCGGGGGGCGCGTGGTGAAGAACGTCACCGGCTACGACATGGCGAAGCTCTACGCGGGATCGCTCGGGGCCCTGGGTGTGATCGAGTCGGCCTGGCTGCGGCTGCGGCCGCGTCCCGCGGAGACGCGCACCTGGGTGGCGCTGCTGGCGGGCGTGAGCCCGGAAGAGAGCCTTCGTGTGGCCCTCGAGGCGTCGCGCCGGAGCTCGGCGCGCGCCGTCGCGCTGGTGACGGGGGCGCCCGCCGAGCGGCTGGGTGCCCCGGCCGGAACCGCCCCCGCGCGGGTGCTCGTCGCCGAGTATGCGGGCGACGCGCCGGCGGTCGCCCAGGACGGCGACTGGCTGCAGGCGGAGTCCGGCGCGCGCCCGGTTTCCGAAGCGTCGCGACTCGTGGGACGCCTGCGCGACCTGCAGGCGTCCGGGTCGCTGCGCGCGCGCCTGGCCGTCCTGCCCACGCGGCTCGAGGCACTGTGCGCGCCGCTCGTCGCCGCCGGCCTCGGGACCGTCGCGTATCCCGGACCGGGCCTCGTCTACGCGGTCGGGGACGAGTCCGGCGAGCCTGCCGCCGCCCTCGCGGCCATCGACGCGGCGGCGGCCGCCGCCCAGGCCGACGTGGTCTTCGAGGCGCTGCCGGAGGCCGAGCGACACGGGCGGGACGTCTTCGGCGATCCCGGCGCCGCGCTTCCCCTCTCGCGCTCCCTCAAGCAGCGCTTCGATCCCCGGGGCATCCTCAACCCGGGACGCTTCCAGGGCCGCCTGTGAGCGAACGCCGATGCCAGCCCCCTCGACGAGATCTACACGGGCACCCTCGATTGCGTGCACTGCGGGCTGTGCCTCACCTCCTGTCCCACCTATCTCGCGACGGGGCGCGAGACGTCGTCGCCCCGCGGCCGCGTCTACCTGATGCGCGGCGCCGCGGAAGGCCGCGTCGAGCTGACGGGGCTGCTCGCCGAAGAGGCGCACCTGTGTCTCGGCTGCCGCGCGTGCGAGACGGCCTGCCCGGCCGGCGTGCCCTACGGCGCCATGCTCGAGGACACCCGCGCGGCCCTGCAGGAGGCGGGCGCCCGGCAGGGGCTCGCGGCGCGCCTCGAGCGCGGGCTGCTGCGCCACGTGGTGGCTCACCGGGGCAGGCTGCGGGCCGTCGTGTCGCTCCTGGGCTTCGCGCAGCGGCTCGGACTCGACCGGCTGGCGCTGCGCCTGCTGCCCCGGTCGCTGCGAGAGGCCTACGCGCTGATGCCCCCGATCCCGAGTGGCGCGTCTCGGGCGCGGCTGCCCGAGCGGACGCCCGCGCTGGGCGAACGCCGCGGCCGGGTGGCCTTCTTCACGGGCTGCCTCATGTCCGAGGTGTTCGCGCCGGTCCAGCAGGCCAGCGTGCGGGTGCTGGCCGCCAACGGATTCGACGTGCTGGTGCCCCGGGATCAGGGCTGCTGCGGCGCGCTCCACGCCCACGCGGGCGACCTGGACGCGGCGCGGGACCTCGCCCGCGGCAACGCCCGGGTGTTCGACGCCCTGGCCGCCGACCTGCCCTTCGACGCCATCATCCTCGACTCGGCGGGCTGCGGCGCCGCCATGCGAGAGGCCCATCGCTGGATCCCGGGAGAGGGCGACGGCATGGCGGCGCGGGTGCGCGACGTCTGCGAGTTCCTCGACGAGGTGGGTCTCCGGGCACCCGACGGACGCTTCCCGGCGCGGGTGTGTTACGACGATCCGTGCCACCTCGTGCACGGCCAGGGCGTGGAGGCCGCACCGCGGCGCCTGCTCTCGAAGATCGAAGGCCTCGAGCTCGTCGCCCACGCGAACGCCAGCCGCTGCTGCGGCGCGGCCGGCACCTACAACCTGACCCAGCCCGAGATGTCGCGGCGGGTGCTGGCCGAGAAGATGGACGCGCTGGCGGCGGCCGACCCCGACGTGATCGCCACCGGCAACCCGGGCTGCCTGATGCAGATCACGAGCGGCGTCCGGCAGCGAGGCCTGCGTGCCCGGGTGCTGCACCCGGTCGAGATCCTCGACGCCGCCTACCGCGAGGGTGCCGAGGGCTGACCCGGTCTCCCGAACCGCCGCGCGGGCTCAGGAGCCCGGGGCGCGTGCGGCCTTCTCGGCCTTCTCCGCCTCCTCGTCTCCGAAGGTGGCCACGAGGCCGGTCAGCAGCTCCTTCCGCTCGGCGCTGGTGAGCTGGGCCTCCGGGTGGAGGGGCAGGTAGAACCACGGCGGCATCTCGTCCTCGCGCACCATCTTCGCCGCCTCGTCGCCGTGGTTCTTGCGGCGGCCCCACTCCGAGACGTCGAAGTGCTCGCGCCCTTCGTCCACGTCGTGCCACACGAGCCAGGAGGCCGGCGCGACGACGCTGTACCACGGCCACTCGGTCTCGTTGCTGTGGCAGTCCTTGCAGGTGCGGAAGAAGAGCTCGCGCGTGCGGGGGCTGTCCCACTGAGGCTCCGCCTTCACCGGCGGGTTCTGGTGATCGCGTCCGTACGGCACGATCTGGATGACGAGCGCGAGCACGACAAGGGCGAGCACGACGCGAGCGATCGGGGGCACGGGTGGTCCTCCTCGGAGGCCGGATGGCCGGTTGGCTGAGGGAGCTCGTTGGGCTCCCCTTGCGGTGAACCGCGACCCAGGCCTTCGTCCTGGGTCGCGCTGTTAGCGGTACAGGAAGGCGTCGGGGGTCTCCTTCGGCTGTCGCCAGCGCGGGAACGCGCCGAGGCTCAGGTCGAAGAGCGACCCCTGGAACACCAGGTCGAACGGCAGGATCGAGTCGCGCCCGCGCACCATGCCGTATTGCTCGCGCAGGCTCTCGTAGACGTAGTCGGACTCGGCCGAGGCGCGCATGTCCGGCCGGGCGGCGAGCCCCAGGCGGGCGCGCTCCATGTAGTAGTCGCGGAAGGCGTCGGGCCTGACGGCGTCCCCCTCGTCGATCTGGTCGTTCAGCAGCACCGTCTCGTCGAGCATGGCGACGGTGTGGGCCAGCCGCTCCGGCGTCACGTCCTGCCGCACGCTCACCGGCGGGTCGTCCTCGTCGCCGCTCGGGGCGACGAGCGCGAACTCCATCACCTGGCCGCCCAGGAACGTGACGCCCGTCGGGTGCAGCTCGCCGTTGTGGAGGTTGCCGTCCAGCAGCACCGGGTTGAGGGCCAGCCCGTAGGGCCCGGCGACGTCCGGGTTCTCCAGCAGGAACGACTTCGTCACGCGGATGCGCTGGGGCGAGAGGCTCTCGAGCTCGCGCCGCAGGCGCCAGCCCGCCTCCAGGCCCGCGTCCGAGTCCGGGAACTCCCGCACGACACCGCGCAGGATCGAGCCCCGCCAGTCGCGCCGCCCGGCGCGGTCGGCCGCCGCGAGCTGCTGGTCGGCCGCCTTCTCGACCAGGGTGATGCGCTCCAGGTCGTCGGTCGTGGGCTGCAGGTCGTAGAGGTTCAGCGCGGCCACCCAGTTCTTGCGCTCGAGCTCGTAGTCGTAGAGCCAGAGCGCCACCCGGTCGGCGTGTCCGCCTTCGGGCTGACGCGCCAGGTAGCGGTAGCCGGCGACGGCCGACGCCCGGTCGAAGTCCTGGCCCGGCGGCTCCCACGGTCCGAAGACGGCGCGGATGGGGGCCATCACCAGGGCCTGGGCGATAGAAGGCGCCTCGACGAGGTACGAGAGCCCGAACGGCAGCTCGGGGTAGCGCCGTCCGAACGCCTGGGTGCCGAAGAGCCGGAAGGAGAGGTCCTTGCGGGTGGCGCGCTGCCGCTGGCGCGCGAAGTTGCCGTAGGTGTTCTGCCAGGGGTTGTCGACGAGCGCCCGGGCGTGGCGCTCCATGTTCGATCTCTCGGGGTCCGCATGGGCGAGGTCGTGCAGCTTCCTCCAGCTCTCGTCCTCGAAGCCCAGGTCGTACTGGGCGAGGGCCAGCACGTACTCGGCCTCGTCGGCCAGGTGCCCTTCCGGGTCCGCGTTCTGCAGGATGCGCATCTGGTCGATGAGACGCTCGAGGCGGTGCTGCTCCGCGAGGCGTCGCGCGGGGTCCTGTTCGCCGCGCACGTGGCTCGCCTCGCCGACGTTCGTGGAGGCGAGGAGCGAAGAGAGGAGGTCTGCCAGGGCGTGATCGCCGTTCGGCAGAGCCGCCTCGTCCAGCGCGCCGGGCTCGAGGTCTTCCGGCAGGGCGCGGCTGGCCTGCTCGCTCCGCTCGCGAAGCTTCTCGAGCTGCTCGCGGCGGTTGCGGGCCACGGCGATCAGCGTGC
Organism: uncultured delta proteobacterium; assembly: GCA_963822965.1. Taxonomy (GTDB): domain Bacteria; phylum Myxococcota_A; class UBA9160; order UBA9160; family UBA4427; genus JAJDAN01. The sequence goes on along the minus strand of CAWGJT010000005.1, from coordinate 1,873,052 downwards.
GCGCGTCGGCGTTGTCCGGATCGACCTGCAGGGCGCGGTCCGCCTGCAGCTCCGCCAGCTCGAGGTCGCCGGCCGCCAGCGACCGGGAGGCCTCCTCGGCGAACTGCTTGCCCTGCATGCGGTCGAGCTCGGCCTGCTGGCTCTTCACCTTCTCGCGCACCGCCGGGGCGTCGGAGGCATCGGGATACTCGGCCAGGTAGAGCTTGCGCAGCGCCAGGGCCTGGCGCTCCTGCACGCTCATGGCGGGACGCGAGTACATGTTGGCCAGGTAGTTGGTGATGCTGTTGGCGAGCCGAAAGGGGGCGATCGCGACGCCCCACATGAGCGAGCCGCCCACGGGCTCCACGATCGTGTTGAAGGTGGTCGCCCACAGGCTCTCGTAGTGGTCCCAGGTGCGCTCGCTCGCGAGCTTCAGGGGGTCGTCGGCGACCGCCTGCTCGAGCCGCGCCTTCAGGGCCGGATCGGGATGCAGCGACCACGAATGCAGCAGCTCCTTCGAGGCGGCGCGGTAGGCGACCGGATCGTCCAGCGCGGCGTTGCGGGCGTCGATGCACAGGGGCACGAGCCCCTCCATGGGCGGACTCCCCTCGCGGCGGGCTTCCTCGATGTCCTTCCTGGTGTGCAGCGCCTCGACGCGCGCGAGGGCGTCGTCGATCTCGGGCGTCGAGCCGGCCAGGGTGGCTGCGGCGAGATCGGCTACCGCGTGGTCCAGGGGCGTCGGCGGGGTCGGCTCGGGCAGGGCCGTGGGCGCCAGCAGCTCGAAGCCCGTGGTGGGCGTGGGCGTGTGGCAGCCGGCTCCCGCGCACGCCGCGGCCAGCAGCGCGACGGCCAGGCTGCGGAAGCCGCAGCCCCGCACGCGGAAGCGTTCACTGCGAGAAGCGTTCACTGTCCACCTGCAGGGTGAAGGCGAGGAAGGCCTCGAGGCGACGGGCGGCCTCGATCTTCTCCGGCGTGCCGTCCTGGTGGGCCACCGCTTCGTAGAGGTGCGTGGCGCCGTCCACCAGCTCGCGGAACATCGGGGGATCGAAGTCGAGGCTCTCGGGAGGCTTCGCGATCACGTACTCGCGCGCCAGCTCCGCGTAGAGGTTGGCCGTCTCGATCATGTGTCGGCGCTCGAGCTTGCTCGACTCGTGACGCGCGAGCACGCGCTGCCACTCGGCGACCGCGCGCAGGTTGCCGTCGGGGAGGACCTGGCGCATGGCGGTGAAGTAGCGGGCCCGGGTGACGTCGGCCCGCTCGATCTCCTCGCGCAGGATCGCCGGGTAGGGGGGCGGCGGGTCGTCGCGCAGCAGCGCCGCGAGCTGGGAGATGCGTGTGTCGAGGCCGGCCACCACGTCGTCGGGGTCCACGGGCAGCACGGCGTCGCCGCTCATCGGGTCGTGCAGGTCGAGGCCCACGCGCAGGGCCTGGGCGATGGCGGCGTTCAGCCGGGCGCCGCGTTCGGCGTCCGCACGCAGGGTCTCGTTGCTCGCGCGCGCGGTCGAAGTGCTGGGCGGCCAGGTCGTAGGCGCGCAGCCGCTCGAGGGCGCGCGCCTTGGAGAAGGCGATGACCGGGTCGAGATGGCCGGCGCGCAGGCTGCCCTCGTGCAGCTGCTCGAGGTTCTCGAGCCGCAGCAGCGAGGAGCGATACACGTTGCGCCCGCTGAAGTCGGTGCCGGGCGGGAAGCGGTACGTGTCGTCCGGCACGTGGCGCCGCAGCACGGCCACCACCTCGATCACGCTCTCGGTGGGCTCGTAGGTCGCTTCTTCCTTCTTCTCCTGGAGCGACTGGCAGGCCGCCAGCAGCGGGGTGAGCCCGAGGCACAGGGCGAGCGGGGCGAGCTGCCGGCGCAGGCCGTGCCTCACCCACGCCCCCCGCGCGAGCTGCGTCCCTTGCGGGCGGCCGCCGGGGCGCGGCGCTTCCGCACGCTCCGGGGGGCGGGCTTCTCGGGCTCGTTCCGGGGCAGGATGGCGTTCAGCATCTTCTCGGTCGCGATCACCGCCGCCGTGAGCTGGTCCGAGTCGACGCCCAGGGTCGAGAAGGTCTCGCTGCCGCGTCGCTGGGTTCGCCGGGACGTGCCGGTGCCGGTCGCCTCCTTGCGCCAGGTGATCACCGTCTCGACGAGGGCGCCGGTGCGGCCGCCCGGCGGGATTCGCGAGCGGAAGTCCTCGAGACGCGGGATCTCCACCTCGAAGGGCTTCACGGCCTTGCGGATGGCGTTCATCAGCGAGTCGTAGCCGCCGTCTCCCTCGGCCTCTGCCTTCTCCACCCGACCCTGGTAGGAGAGTGCGACCTCGGCCCGGGGCGTCTCGTCGTTGGAGACGAACACCCGCCACGAGGCGATCCGCAGCAGCTGCTCGCCCGGCCGCTTGAGCACGTCGGTGATGATGAAGGGCAGGTCTTCCGCGGAGATCTGGTTCTTCTTGTCGCCCAGCTCGATCACGCGCTTCAGCACCTGGTCGCGGTCGGCGTCCGAGAGCTCGATGCCGAGGGCGGCGAGATTGTGGTCCAGGGACGCCTTGCCCGAGAGCTTGCCGAGCGCATAGCGCCGGGTGCGGCCGAAGCGTGCCGGCAGCAGCCGACTGGCGTAGAGATCGCCCTTGGCGTCGCCGTCCGCGTGGATGCCCGCCGTCTGGGTGAACACGTCGCGGCCGACGATGGGCGCGTTGGCGGCGACGTCCTTGCCGCTGAACGTCTCCACCATGCGGGAGACCGCGAACAGGCGCGACTCGTTCACGCCGGTGCGGAACTCCGTGTGGTCGTGGATGGCGGCCACCGCCTCGGCGAGGCAGCTGTTGCCGGCCCGCTCGCCCATGCTGTTGACGCTGGTGTGGATGCCCCGCGCCCCGGCGCGCACCGCCGCCAGGCAGTTGGCGGTGGCCAGGCTGTAGTCGTTGTGGCCGTGGAACTCGAAGTCCACCGCCGGCCAGGTCTGCGTCATGAGCCCGACGTAGCGCGTCACCCCTTCGGGATCGAGGATCCCGAGGGTGTCGGGCAGGTACACTCGCGCCACCCGCAGCTCGCGCAGCATCTGGACCATCGCGAACACGTAGTCGAAGGACTCGCGCACGCCCGTCGACCAGTCCTCGAGATACACGTTCACGGTCAGGCGCTTGCGGAGCGCGTAGCGGATCGTCTCCCGCACCCGGGCCCGGTGCTGCTCGGGGCTCATGCGCAGCTGCCCGAGGCAGTGCTTCTCCGAGCCCTTGGTGAGCAGGTTCATCACCTTGCCGCCCGCGCTCGCGATCCAGTCCACGGACTGGTCGCCGTCGCTGTAGCCCAGTATCTCGACACGCTGCAGGACCCGCGCCTTGCGGGCCCAGGCGGTGATGCGTGCCGCCGCCTCGGCCTCGCCCTCGGAGACCCGGGTCGAGGCGATCTCGATGCGATCCACCTCGAGGTCGCACAGCATGAGCCGGGCGAGCTGTTGCTTCTCTTCCGGTGTGTAGGAGACGTTCGGGGTCTGCTCGCCGTCCCGCAGGGTGGTGTCCATGACGGCGATGGGGTGCGTGCTTCGTTCGGTCTGGCTCATCTTCTTCGCTCTCCGCGTTTCCGTCAGGCCTCGAAGGCCAGGGTCCAGGGATCTCGGGGTCCCCGCGGAGTTCGGTTCTGGGGGGCAGACACTCAGAAGCACGAAGGCCGCAGGATCGGGTTCCCGCGGCCTTCGGATTCGCCTCGTCGCGCTAGTCGGGACGGGATCCGGGCCGCGGGCCCATAATCCCGATGATCCGGCGCTTGGCGTGTTGCCTGTTCCGTCGATTTCGTCGATCGATCATGGTCCCGACGCCTCGAATCGTGGCCAGCGAGGGTACCCGAGGCCGCGCGGGCCTGTCGAGCGAGCCCCCGCCGCGTACAATCGCGCGATGCCCTCCGTGGAGCAGGCTCCCGAAGCCTCGACGATCGCCCTCGGGGACGGAGACGCCGGGGTTCGGCTCGACCGCTTCCTGGTGGACGCCCTGGGCATCTCGCGCTCCCAGGCCCGCCAGCTGCTGGCGGACGGGCTCGTCTCCCTCGGCGGCCGCACCCTGGGCTACGGCGACAAGGGGCTGTCGCTTCCCGCCGAGGGCCGTCTCGAGATCGGGCGCTTCCGCCGCCCGGAGGACCAGCGAGCGCGTCCGGCCGAGCCGCTCCACGTGCTGGCCCGGGGCTCCGGCTGGCTCGCCGTGGACAAGCCCGCCGGCACGCCCGTGCACCCCCTCCAGGAGGGCGAGACGGGTACCGTGCTGAACGCGGTGATCGCCGCGCACCCGGAGATCCACGGCGTGGGGGAGGGCGGGCTCCGGAGCGGTGTCGTTCACCGGCTCGACGTGGACACCAGCGGTGTCCTGCTCCTGGCCACCCAAGACGCGGCCTGGGAACGACTGCGGGCCGCCTTCCGGGAGCACCGGCTGGAGAAGGTCTACCGCGCCCTCGTGGCCGGCGAGGTGCCCGAGCGCCACGAGGGGGCCATGACGTTCGAGGTGGCCGTGGTGCGTCATCGCCCGGCGCGGGTGCGGGTGGTGGACGGCTCGTGGCAGAGCCCGCCCCGCACCTATCCGGTACGCCAGACGGTCCGGGTGCTGGAGCGCTTCACGGGCACCAGCCTGGTCGAGGTGCGGATCGAGACCGGCTTCCTGCACCAGATCCGAGTCACCCTCGCCCACCTGGGCCACCCGGTGCTGGGAGATGCCCTCTACGGCGACGAGCGGGCGCTCGCGTTCGGCGCCCCGCGCCAGATGCTGCACGCCGCCCGGGTGCGCTTCGAGGAGATCGAGGCCGAGAGCCCGGACCCGGAGGACTTCCGGCGCGTCCTCGACCAGGTGTGCGGGCGATGAGCGCACCCGGGGCGCCGGCGCCCGCAGCCGCGAGGATTCTGGTGGTGGTGGCCTCCCAGACCGGCCGCACCGCGCGCCTGGCGGAAGCCTTCGCGCAGGGCGCGCGGGAGTCGCAGGCGGACACCCTCGTCAAGCGAGCCGAGGACGCGCAGCCCGGCGACCTCGAGTCCATCGACGCCCTCGTGCTGGGGTCCGGGGTGCACATGGGCGGCATGGAGTCGTCCATGCGCGCCTTCTTCGAGCGCTGCGCGCCCCTGTGGATGCAGGGGACGCTCGTCGGCAAGGTGGGTGCCGCCTTCTGCTCCGCCGGCGCCGGGGCGCGCGGGGGCGCCGAGCTGGCCCTGGTCGGCCTGCTGGCGAACCTCGCCGAGCACGGGATGCTGCTGGTGCCGATGCACAACCGCCTGCCGGGCTTCGCCTCGGCGGGCTGTCACTGGGGGCCGGTAGCCTGGACCAACCCGCGCTCGGGACGTGCCGGCCCCACCGAGGATCATCTCGTCGCCTGCCGGGCCCACGGTGGCTGGGTGGCGGAGTGCACCGCTCGGCTGCTGCGCGGGGCCCGCTCAGGCTGACGCCGTGGTCCGGGCGCGTCGCGCCAGCACCACCGGGGGCGCCGCGAACAGCACGGCTGCGCCCCCGTAGAGGAGCACCGCGAAGAACATGGCGTCGCCGATGGGATCCACCCGACCCGCCTCGGCGGGGAACAGGGACGCCTTGACGAGCACGCCGAGGTTGGTGTTGCGGATGGTCGCCTCGACGAGCACCGCGAGCCGGTCCGCGGCCGTCAGGCCCGTCGCCCGGCAGACGATCCACGCGAGCGCTTGGGCGGCGCCCGAGAGGGCGAGGATCGCGAGCAGTCCCATCGGTCCGTAGGCGGTGGCGTCCACGCGACCGCTGCCGGCCGCGCCCACGATCATGACCCCGATGGCGGCCAGGCTCCCGCGGATGCACCACAGCGAGAAGACGCCGCGCCAGGGCTGGAAGCGGGCGCCCACCGCCATGCCCACCGCCAGGGGCAGCAGCAGGGTGACGCCGATCTCCCAGGCCACCCGGGCCACGGGCATCTCGAAGTCGGCGGGCAGGAACTCGCCCACGAAGAGCCGCAGCAGGGCGGGGGTCATGACCAGGGCCATCACCGTCGTGAGGCCGGTGAGCGAGATGGAGAGCGCGATGTTGCCGCGGCCCAGGTGCGTCACGACGTTGGACATGGTGCCCCCGGGCACCGCCGCGACCAGCACGAGCCCGGCGGCGATGCCCGCCGGCACCGGCAGCAGGCGTCCCAGCCCGAACGCCACCAGCGGCACCCCGACGAGCTGGACCGCGAGTCCCACCGACAGCGCGCGCGGGCTGCGCAGCAGCGCCGCGAAGTCCACCGGCCGCAGCAGCGCACCCATGCCCAGCATGGCCAGGGCGAGCTGCGTCGAGGCCAGGCGGTACTCGTAGGCGGGGTACCAGTCGAACCAGGACAGGGCGGCTCCGCGTTCCTCTCGATCCGGTCATCGGGCCCGTGCGGACAGGGCCGGGAGACGCGGGCGTCAGCGTACCCGCACCAGGGTGAGGCCGTCGGAGACCGGAAGCATCACCGCCTCCACGCGGTCGTCCCCGGCGACCAGGTCGTTGAAGGCGCGAATCGCCAGGGTGCTCTCGTCCTGGCGGCTGTCGTCGATGACGCCGCCGCCCCAGAGCACGTTGTCCACCAGCAACAGGCCGCCCTGTCGCATGCGCGGCAGCAGCTCTTCGTAGTAGTTGGCGTAGTTGGGCTTGTCGGCGTCGATGAACGCCAGGTCCACGTGGCGTTCCCGGGGCAGCTCGCGCAGGGTGTCGAGGGCGGGCGCGATGCGCAGATCGATGCGGTCAGCGACCCCGGCCTTCTCCCAGAACGGCCGCCCGATGCTCGTCCACTCCTCGCTCACGTCGCAGCACAGGAGCCGGCCGTCGCTGGGCAGGCCGCGGGCGATGCACAGCGCCGAGTAGCCCGTGAAGGTGCCCACCTCGACGGCGTTCTTCGCGCCGACGAGCCGGGTGAGGAGCGTCATGAACGTGCCCTGCTCGGGAGCGATCTGCATGAGCGCCATGCCCCCGATGCGCTCGCGGGTCACCTCCGCGAGCTCGCGCAGGATCGGGTCGGGCGGCGTTCCGTGCTCCACCAGGTAGGCGTGCAGATCGGGGCTCAGCCCCAGGGATTTCAGTGCGTCACTCATGGGGGCCTCCGGCGGGAGCGGGCGTTGCGGCTCGAAATAACGAAGCCTGAGCGGGATTCAGCCGGGACCCATCTGCAGGCGGGTCGCGGTCGCCATGGCCTCCTCGGCCTCCGGAATGAGGCCCTTCTGCTGCAGCAGGCGCGACAGGTTCGTGTGGCTCAGCGGATCCTTGGGCTCCAGCTCCACGAGGCGCTTTGCCGCGTCGATGGCCTCGTCGAGGTTGCCTTGTTGGGCGAGGGCCATCGAGAGGCCGTTCCAGGCGATCGCCAGGCTCTCGTCGATCTCGATGGCGCGGTGGTAGCCGGCGATGGCGTCGTCCAGCTCGCCCTTGGCGAAGTGCTGGAAGGCCTCCCGGTAGACGCTGCGGGCTTCGGACATGCCGGCAGTATACTGACCGCCGGATGGAGATCCGAACCCTCGAGGCCGGCGAGCGGGACGCCTGGCTCGACCTGCTGGACGGCTGGGAGATGCCGGACGGCTGGACGGGTCGGGACTTCTTCGCGCGCTGGCCCCTGCACGATCCGACCTACGCGGACGAGAACGTCTGGGTGGCCGCGGAAGGCGACCAGCTCCTCTCGACGGTCCAGATCTTTCCCCGGGAAGTGCGGGTGCTCGATCATCCCGTGCCGACGGGCGGCGTCGGCAGCGTGTTCACCCGCCCGTCCCGGCGCGGGGAGGGGCTCGGCGGCCGCGTGCTCGAGCAGGCGCTCTCGGCCATGCGCGCCCGGGGCATGGAGCTCTCGCTCCTCTTCTCGAGCCGGTTCGACTTCTACGGACGGTACGGGTTCGCGTCCTGGAAGAGCCAGCGCGCCTGGATGCGCCGCGCCGAGTCGCCGCGGCCCGCGGCTCGGCGAGACCCGGACGTCGAGATCTCCCGCTTCGAGTGGGATCGCGATCTCGAGGACGTGAAGGCCCTGCAGGCGGGGTACTCCCGGTCGCGCAGCGGCACCGTGGTGCGCGACGACGCCCTGTGGGAGGCGTCCTTCGAGCTGGCGGGCAATCCGGACGAGGAGCTGGTGGTGGCCCGCCGTCGCGGGGTGCTGGTGGCGCACCTCCGGCTGGCCCGCATCTTCGGCAAGCTCGTCGTCACCGAGCTCTCCCGGGACGACGACGCCGAGCCCCTCGCCGAGCTGATCGACGCCGAGCTGCGGACGCGCCAGCCCGACGTCCTGTGCCGCGCGGACCAGTCTTCGGACGCGCTGCGAGAGGCGTTGCTGCTGCCCTCCTTCGACGACCTGCCGCTCACCGTCTCCCTGGAGCAACGGGGCATCAGCGCCCAGGTGGTGGACGATCCCACCAATATGCTCCTGTGCCTGGACGCCGAGGCCCTGGGGACGAGGCTGGAGGTTTCCGTCCGATCCGACGAGACGCCGACCGAGTTCCTGAAGCGGGTCCTGCCCCCGGAGAACTTCGTCTACTGGCCGGCGGACCGGTTCTGAGCGGTCAGCGCCCCGCTGGGGCGCTGACTTGCAACCCGAGGACGACGCTGAGCGTCGTCCTCTTGGGAGTTTCGTGGTGTCCAAGTCATGGTGATCGGTACCGACGAGCTGGGACGTGCCCGGCGGCCGCGCTTCGAGCTGCGTGCCCGCTTGCGGCGTGCCGTCTTCGGCAACATGTGGCGCACCCTGGCGGGCCTGCTGGGCGCCATGCAGGCGCTGATCCTCCAGTGGGCCCTGGTGGTGGTGGTGGGCCGGGAGGGCCTCGGCGCCGGGCTGGCGCTGGGTCTCGGCCTGGGGCTGGTGGCGGCGAACCTGGTCACCGTGCCGCTCCTGCGCCGGGCCCGCATGTACGGAGGCGACGCGCGTCGCGCCGCCCGCGTCTACATGGCGGTCGGCATCTCGACCCTGCTCGTCGGCCTGGCCGTGGCGGTCTCCTGGCTCGGGCTCTTCCCGGTGACGAGCCTGCTCGGCTGGATCGGGCTCGGCAGCGAGCCGGCCTTCACGCTCTTCCGGGCGCTCTCGATGGTGCTGGTCGGCGCGGTGGGGTTCGCATCGGTATGGGCGTTCACCGGCGGACAGAAGAAGGTGGACCGCACCATCGTGCAGGTGCCCATCGAGGGCCTGCACGACGATCACCGGGGGCTGCGCATCGGCCACCTGACCGATCTCCACATCGGCAACGGCCTCGAAGGCGAGCGCCTCGACGCCATGGTGCGCGACGCGAACGCCCTGGGCAGCGATCTCCTGGTCATCACCGGCGACATCTTCGACTTCGACCCGGCCTTCGTCGAGGAGGGCGTCCGGCGCCTGGCCGGTCTACGCGCGCGCCTCGGCGTCTATGCGGTGCTCGGCAACCACGACACCTACACGGGCACCGACCGCATCGTGGACGCGTTCGCGGCCCACGCCCCCGGCATCCGCCTGCTGCGGGACGAGTGCGTGCGCCTGCCCCTGGACGCGCCGCTCTACCTGGCGGGCATCGAGGACCCGGGTCGCGACTGGACGAATCGCGACCTGCACCTCGAGTCGATGGAGAGCCTGGCCGCGTCGCTTCCCGACGACGGGCCCGTGCTGCTGCTGGTGCACCGCCCCCAGGCCTTCGGGCAGGCCGCCCGGCTGGGCTTTCCGCTGGTGCTGGCCGGACATACCCACGGTGGCCAGCTGGCGCTGCCGTTCCGCCGCGGCCGGCACGTGAACCTGGCGCGCGTGATGACGGGCTACACCCGGGGCCTGTATCAGCTGAAGGCCTCGACGCTCTACGTGAACCGCGGCATCGGCGTCGCGGGTCCTGCGGTGCGCTTCAACTGCGCTCGCGAGATGGCTACCGTCGAGCTCGTCTGACGGTCTTCTGACGGTCTTCATAGAAGGAGATGCCGTTGTCCTCGAGCCCCACCCCGCGCAAGAACGCCATGCAGCTCGTGGCCGAGGCGAACGCCCGGGTGGCGTGCGTCTCCGCCGTCGACGCCATCGCGCTGGTCGGTCGCGACGACACCCTGCTCATCGACCTGCGCGACATCCGCGAGCGCATCCGGGAGGGCTTCGTCCCGGGCTCGCTGCACGCGCCCCGGGGCATGCTCGAGTTCTGGGTCGACCCGGAGAGCCCCTACTACAAGGACGTCTTCGGCAGCGGCCGGCACTTCGTCTTCTACTGCCAGAGCGGATGGCGCTCGGCGCTGGCCGCCGCCACCGCCCAGGACATGGGGCTCGCGCCGGTGAGCCACGTGCACGACGGCTTCGCGGCCTGGTTGGAGGTCGGCGGTCCGGTGCTGCGCACCGAGGACGGACGCGAGCCCCGAGCGGCCGCCGACAAGAGCCCGGAAGGCCGCTCGTGAGCGACGCCCTCGCGCGACGCGTCGCCGTGGGGCCGAGCGGGGTGCACGGGCGCGGGCTCTTCGCGCAGACGCGGCTGCGGCCGGGCAGCTACATCGGCCGCTTCGAGGGAGCGCACACGACCCGGGACGGAGAGCACGTGCTCTGGGTGATCGACGAGGACGACCGCCGGCGGGGCGTCCGCGGCGAGAACGACCTGCGCTTCCTCAATCACTCCGCCGAGCCCAATGCCGAGCTCGATGGCGTGGATCTGTATGCGATCCGCAACATCCAGCCCGGAAGCGAGATCTTCATTCACTACGGAGAAGACTGGGAGGACGTACGATGAGATGGATTTCCCGAACGGCGCCGCTCGCCCTGGCGATGCTGGCGCTCGTTGCAACGGCACCGGCGCAGGCCGGCGACGACACGCCGACGGTGAAGCCCCAGGAGCTGATCTCGGCCATGAAGACCGACCCCAAGCTGCTGGTGCTGGACGTGCGCACGCCCAAGGAGTACGAGAGCGGCCACGTTCCGGGCGCCATCAACGTGCCCTACGACCAGCTTCCGGAGCGGATCTCCGAGGTGCGGGACCGCGACCCGGACCGGGTCGTGGTCTACTGCGAGCGCGGGGGCCGGGCCGCCAAGGCGGAGAAGACCCTGAAGGCGGCGGGCATCGAGAACGTGCAGCACCTGGAAGGCGACATGCAGGGCTGGCGGCGCGACAAGCTGCCGACGAAGCGCCCGCTCGAGAGCGTCCAGAAGCCCTGAGCGGTCAGCGCCCCGCTGGGGCGCTTACCTGCAACCCGAGGGCAACGCTGAGCGTTGTCCTCTTGGGAGGCCCAGGCTCGACGATGGAGCGCGCCGCGGACCACGGTCGCAGCAAGGTTCCCGAAGTCACCTTCGTCTTCTGGCTCATCAAGATCGCAGCCACGACGCTGGGCGAGACCGGCGGCGACGCGGTGTCCATGTCCATGGACCTCGGCTATCTCGTTGGCACCGCCATCTTCGCGGTCGTCTTCCTGCTGGCGGTGGCCGCACAGATCCGGGCGAAGCGCTTCCATCCGGGCCTGTACTGGACGACGATCGTCGCGTCGACGACGGTCGGCACCACGCTGGCCGACTTCGCGACCCGTTCCCTGGGCATCGGCTACGCCGGCGGCTCGTCGGCGCTGCTCGTCCTGCTCGTCGCATCCCTTGCCGTCTGGTACTGGTCGCTCGGCTCGGTCTCGGTCGAGACGGTCCGCACGCCCCGGCAGGAGCTCTTCTACTGGGTCACGATCATGTTCTCCCAGACCCTGGGCACCGCGCTCGGCGACTGGACGGCCGACTCCGCGGGCTTCGGCTATGCGGGGAGCGCGGTCCTCTTCGGCGCCCTGCTGGCCGTGGTGGCGGCGGCCCATCTGTGGTCGAACGTCTCGAAGACCCAGCTCTTCTGGGCGGCCTTCATCCTGACCCGACCGCTGGGCGCCGTCGTCGGCGACTTCCTCGACAAGCCCCTCACCGACGGCGGTCTGGCGCTGAGCCGCTACTCGGCGTCGGCGGTGCTCGTCGCGTTCATCGTTGCCTGCGTCCTCTTCATTCCCCACCGGGCGGCGGAGAAGCCGGCGCACTGAGGTCGCCGGCTCGCATCAGGATCGTGAGGGTGAGGAGTCCTTCCTCGGCCCAGCGGCGCTTGTACTCCTGCCGGGTGCCCAGGTCGTAGCTCCGCACGCCTTCCGTGCACAGCGCGCGCAGCATCTCGTGCTGCAGCAGGTTGCCCAGGGAGAGGTGGGCGAAGCGCAGGTCGTAGCTCATCTGCAGCCCGCGGAAGTGCCGTCCGCCGGAGGGGTCGTCCACGAGGCCCCCGTGCAGGTAGCCCACGTCCTCGCCTTCGCGCGTGGCCACTACCACCCGCAGCCCGCGCCGGGCGGCGAGACGCGGAAGCATGTCGCGATAGAACGCGCGCATCGGGCCGCGGGCCACGCCGCCGCCCTCGGCGTGCTTCCAGCTCCTCTTCTCGACGGCCAGCAGGCGCCCGTAGACGTCGCGGGCCGCGGCGGCGTCCGGCACGTGGACGTGCTCGAAGGTCAGCGGGTCGCCCTCCGCGATGCGCAGCGCGGCGCGCAGGTTGCGACGGAACGACCGCGACCGGCGGGAGAGCCAGCCCTCGATCCCACCCTCGAGCGACGCCACGAAGCGTTGCGTGGCGTCGACCACGCGCAGCTCGTAGCGATCCTCGAAGGCCCTGGCGAGCGAGGCCACGAGGCCCTGGGGGTCGCGCGAGGCCGGAATGCCCCCGAGCACGACAGGGGTGCCCGGGTGCCCCGGGGCCTGGCCCGCGTCGCACGCCGCGATCGCCGCGGCCAGGAGGCTCACTGCGTCGGGTCCGACGAGGGGGCACGCGAAGCACCACATGTTCTCGAAGGGCTCCAGGTACCGGCCCACGTCCGGATGCTCGCGGGCCGCCATCGCGGCGAACGACGCCTCGCCAGCGCCCCCGCGGTAGACGAACGGCTCGCGTTCGGGCAGGAAGGCGCGGTGGTAGGGGAGGATCCACTCGCTGCGCGAGCAGAAGCGATCGACGTCCGACTGCCGCTCGACGCTGCGGTCGAAGTCCGCCCCGCAGGCCTCCAATTCCTCGAGCGAGAGGCGTTTCGGCTCCGTCATCGCATCCTAGGCTACGCTGCGGTCTCGGATCGCGCCCCAGGAGTCCTCCCATGAGCGATTGGCTACGCGACATCTTCCACGACCGCCCCTGGTGGATGAACCTCCTGCTGGTCTTCAGTGGCTGGATGGCCTTCGTCTACGTGCCCTGGGACCTCTTCTGGAAGCCCGTGGCGGCCGACCAGGAGGTGTGGTTCGGCATCCTCTTCACGGGCTGGGCCGCCAAGGTGATGGCGCTGCCCCACTGGTTCGTCTACGGCGCCGCCGTGTACGGGTTCCGCCGCCGCCGGCCCTGGATGCGCTTCTGGGGCACGGCCTACGCGGCCCAGGTGGCCTTCGGGATGTTCGTGTGGAGCGTCGCGCACGTCGGCGGCGTGCTCGGCTTCTTCGGCGGCCTGGTGTCGGCGATTCCGTTCGCGCTCGTCGCCTTCGGCTTCTGGAGCTCCGGCGACCACTTCGAGCGCGGCCCGCACTCCCTCGCCGAACGCTACGGAGAGTGGGCACTGGTGACGGGCGCCTCCTCGGGAATCGGCGTCGAGTTCGCGCGCGCGCTCGCCCGGGAGGGGTTCTCGCTGGTGCTGACGGCGCGCCGCGAGGAGCGGCTGCGCGCCCTCGCCGACGAGCTCGAGAAGCGCTTCAACGTCTCCACCCGCACCGTCGGCATCGACCTGGCGGACGCCGACGGGCCGGATCGACTGGCCGAGGCGGTGCGCGATCTCGAGATCGGGGTGTTGGTCAACAACGCCGGCCTGGGCTACGCGGGGCGTCTCGACAAGCAGGACAGCGACCGCCTGAAGAAGCTCATCGCCGTGAACTGCCAGGCGCCCCTCGTGCTCACGAGCCGCCTGGTCCCTGGCATGGTGGAGCGCGGTCGGGGGGCCGTGCTCTTCACCGGCTCGGCGGCGGGCCACCAGCCGATCCCCTATCACGCCGTCTACGCGGCCACCAAGGCCTTCGACCTCTTCCTCGGCGAGGCGCTCTTCGTCGAGCTGCGCGAGCAGGGCATCGACGTGCTGGTGCTGGAGCCCGGTCCCGTGCAGACCGAGTTCCAGGAGGCAGCGAGCGAGATCAGCCAGGGCGGCGTGCCGCCCGAGGAGGTGGTCGCGGAGGCCCTCCGCAGCCTCGGCGGGCAGCCGTCGGTGATCCCGGGCTGGTGGAACTGGCTGCGCGCCAACTTCGCCCAGCGCCTCGGCCCGCGGCCCCTCACCGCCTACCTGGCCCGGGACTTCATGACCTCGCGCACGCCGCCGGAGATGCGCTGAGCGGGCAATCCTTCGGATTGCCGTGGCAGGGACCATCACCGCTGGATCACGCTTCTAGACGTCCACCGTCTGGTAGCGGTCGGGCTCGATCTCCTCGACGCGGTCCTGGGCGATCAGGCGCTCGATGTGCATGCCCATGGAGCGTCGCTCCACGCACTCGACGAACTCCGCCGCGGGGCCCGGGCGGTACACGAAGCGGTGCTGGGCGATCTGGTCCAGGCTGCGCGGTACCTCGAGGTACTCGAGGAGCGCCTGCTCGCGCAGGGTGATCTTCGTCTCGAAGCGGTCGAGGCGCTCGAGGAACGTCTCGCGGTCGACGACGCCGATGTGATGGAAGGTGGCGTACCAGGTGGCTTCGAGCTGCCGCACCGCGCGCAGGCTGCGCTCGAAGTCCTCGAGATTCGACCAGGCGTCCCCGTAGTAGGGTCCGAAGCTCGAGAGCTCGATGTCGCCCAGGTAGACGAGGCGCTCGTCCGGCCCGCCGGCTCCCCACTCGACGATCAGCACGCAGTGGCCGCGGGTGTGTCCCGGCGTGTGGACGACCCGCAAGGTGACGTCTCCGAAATCGAAGCGGTCGCCGTCCGTGAAGGGAGTGACGTCCGGCCGCGACACGTAGTGGAAGTCCGCGACGACCCGCTCGCGGAACTGGCTGGACACGGGCTCTGAGTAGCCGTAGATCGCCATCATGTCGTCGAGGGAGCGGAAGCCCGGGGCGTCCGCGGCGTGGACGTGCCAGGGCACGTCGGGAAACAGGTGGTTGCCGGCGATGTGGTCCTCGTGGCAGTGGCTGTTGACGACCCGGTCGACGCGCGGCAGCCGCTCGCGCCGGGCGACCACGCCCAGGGACGGATCGACGATCGCCGTCTCGCGGGTGCCGCGGACGAGCAGCGAGTTGCCGTCGGGATACTTGCCGCCCCCCTCGCCGAAGAGCACGGTGACGGGGCCGATCTCGCGATCTTCCAGGGGTGAGCCCATGGCCGGCAGGGTACCCTACACGCCCTCGATGGAGGACCGCATGCCGCAGAGCTACTGGCTCGTCAAATCCGAGCCCGCCAAGTACCCCTGGAGCCAGCTCGTGAAGGACCGCTCCACCCACTGGGACGGCGTCCGCAACTACGAGGCCCGCAACAACCTGGCCGCCATGAAGAAGGGCGACCTCGTCCTCTACTACCACTCCAACGAGGGCAAGGAGGTGGTGGGCGTGGCGCGGGTCCGGAAGGAGTCGTACCCCGACCCGACCAGCGACGACGAGCGATGGGTGGTGGTGGACGTCGAGCCCGTGGTGCCGCTGAAGCGGCCCGTCACCCTGGCGGAGGTCAAGGCCGACCCCGACCTCGGCGAGATCGCGCTGGTGCGCCGGGGACGCATTTCGGTGGTACCGCTCACGAGCAAGGAGTTCCGCCACATCCTGAAGCTGGGCAAGACGAGCCTGCCCCGCGGCGGGAGGTAGCCGTGCCGTCGGACGCACCGGAGATCGACGTCGCCACCATCGGCGAGGACGTGAAGCTCCTCGAGGGGATCCGCACCACCCGGGCCATCCGCCGGCTGCGGCCCGACCCGGTGCCGCGCGCCCTCGTGCGCAAGGTGTGCGAGGCGGGCACCTTCGCGCCCAGCGGCGGCAACCGGCAGCCCTGGTACTTCATCGCGGTGACGGAGCCCGAGCGCCGGGCGTGGGTGGCGGAGCGCTACCGCAAGGCGTTCCGCGCCTACATCGCGCCCGCCCTCGAGGCCGCGAAGGCGCCCGACTTCCCCGCCCGCAAGCGGCGCAACGCGCTGGCGGCCCTGCACCTGGCCGACCATCTGCACGAGGCGCCCGTCCACCTGTTCGTGGCGGGCTTCCGGCGCCGCGGCCACGAGCAGACCCAGGCGCTGTTTCCGGCGATCCAGAACATCCTGCTGGCGTGCCGGGCGGTGGGCCTGGGCGCCTCGCTCACCACGCTCCACACGGGCTTCCGCGACGAGCTCGACCCGTGGCTCGGGCTGCCGCCCGAGCTGCCCACCTGCGCGCTGCTTCCCATCGGCTGGCCGGTGGGTCGCTACGGCACACCGCCCCGGGAGTCCGTGGACGAGAAGCTCTGCTGGGAGCGCTTCGATCGTCGGATCGAGCCGCGGTAGCCGCTGGAATCGCCCGTCCCCAGCGCGGCACGGCTCAGGTGCCCTCGCTCCATCGCGCCAGCAGCTCGATCACGCCGGCCAGGGTGCGTTCGGCGAGGCTCCCGAGCACGAGCCCGGCGTCGTCGAAGGCCAGGCCGCGGGTCATGGGGCCGGGCACCGCCACGCAGAAGAGGCCGGCGGCCCGGGCGGCGCGCAGGCCGTTGGGCGAGTCCTCCACCGCGATGGCGTGCGCGGCCCCGACGCCCAGGTGGTCGAGGGCGCGCAGATACAGGTCGGGATGGGGCTTCACGCGCGGCACATCGTCCCGGGTCATCAGGAAGTCCACGTGGTCGTGCAGGGCGACCCGCTCCAGGTGCTCGCGCACCCACGAACGCGGCGAGCTCGAGACGACGCCGATGGGAAGGCCCGCGGCGCGCGCCTCGCCCATCCAGTCCACCACGCCGGGCAGCGGCCGCAGGCCGCCGAAGAGCTCCTCGCGCCGTGCACGGCGCAGGCGCGTGACGTGCTCCTCGTCGACGTCCCCCGCCAGCGCGCGCAGCTGGACCAGGGGCTCGAAAGACGAGCCGTCGCTGCCGATCGCCTCCACCCAGCGCGCGCGCGGCAGCTCCACACCGTGCGCGTCGTAGACGTGGCGCCAGGATTCGTAGTCGGCGGTCTCGGTGTCCACCACCAGCCCGTCGAAGTCCAGGAAGAGCGCGCGGATCACGGGGCCCGGCTCAGCGGCGCTCGCGCAGGGACGTGGTCGCGAGCGCGTCCGCGTACTCGTTCCACTTCGAGCCGTCGTGGGCGCGGATCCACTGGAGCTTCACACCGGGGTGCTCCTTCGCCAGCCGGTACAGCTCCTGCACGAGCTCGAGGTTCGCGATGGGGCCGGTCTTGCGCTTCCAGCCGCGCTTCTCCCAGCCCGCCGCCCATTCGTTGATGGTCTTGACGCAGAGCTGGCTGTCCGAGTGGACGGTGACCTTCGCGTCCCGGGGAAGCACCCGGTAGGCCTCGATCAGCGCGCGCAGCTCCATGCGGTTGTTGGTGGTCTGGGGATCCTCGCCGTGGCGCTCGGCGACGATCTCGTCGTCCTCGACCCACACGAAGCCCCAGCCGCCCGGGCCGGGGTTGCCGTCACACGAGCCGTCCGTGAAGACGCCCGTCTTCGGACCGCTCGTGTGGCGCCGCAGCACCTCTTCGGGAGTCAGGAACGCTTCGCCTCGGCCCATGGCCGCCTAGTCTTTCCGTTTCGGGCGCCGGCCGCCAGACCTTCTCTTCGCGGGTCGGGCTTTTTCGTCGCCTCTCTCCGAGCTGGCGGCCTCGCCGTAGCTCGCGAGGAACTCCTCTCGGAACGAAGCAAAGCGGTCCCGGCGGACGGCCTCCCGCGCCTGGCGCACGAGCGACTGGTAGAAGTGCACGTTGTGGATCGAGCACAGGATCGCCGAAAGCACCTCGTTGGCCGCGAAGAGGTGGTGCAGGTAGGCGCGCGAGAAGCCTCCCGCGCAGGCCGAGCAGTCGCAGGAGACGTCGATCGGGTAGGCGTCCCGCCGGTAGCGTCGGTTGGTGAGCCGCAGGCGCCCGCGGGACGTGAAGACCGTGGCCGAGCGCGCGTAGCGGGTGGGGATCACGCAGTCGAACATGTCGATGCCGAAGCCGACGGCGGCGAGGATGTCTTCGGGGGTGCCCACGCCCATCAGGTAGCGGGGCTTGTGGTCCGGCAGCAGCGGCGCGGTGTGCGACGTCACCCGGCACATCAGCTCGTGACCCTCGCCCACCGACACGCCGCCGATCGCGTAGCCCGGCATGTCGAGGGCGACGAGCGCCTCCGCGCAGCGGCCGCGCAGGTCGAGGTGCACGCCGCCCTGCACGATGGGGAAGAGCGCCTGGTCGCCGGGCCGCGCGTGGGCGGCGATGCAGCGCTCCATCCACTGCAGGGTGCGGCGCACCCCGGTCTCGGCCTGCTCCCTCGTGGCGGGAAACGGCGTGCACTCGTCGAAGGCCATCATGATGTCGGCGCCGAGGGCGTTCTGGATCTCCATGGACCGTTCCGGGGTGAGGTCCACGGTGTCGCCCGTGATCTCGTTGGCGAAGCGCGCGCCCCGGTCGCTGATCTCCACGTTCGGCAGCGAGAAGACCTGGAAGCCGCCGCTGTCGGTCAGGATGGGACCCGGCCAGCGCATGAAGCCGTGCAGCCCGCCGAGCTTGGCGACGAGCGCCTCGCCCGGACGCAGGGACAGGTGATAGGTATTCGAGAGCACGATCTGCGCCCCGGTCGCGCGCACCTGGCCCGGGGTCATCGCCTTGACGGCGCCGTGGGTGCCGACGGGCATGAAGGCCGGGGTCTCGAAGGCGCCGTGCGGCGTGGTGAAGCGTCCGGCGCGCGCGGCGCCGGAGGTGGCCTCGAGGGTGAAGCGGAAGGGCGCTTCGGGGGCTTCGGGTTCGCCGTGCGCCTGGGACATTCCGGCGAGGGTAGCGGCTCCGGTCTGCTACCCTGCGGCCCTCGAGGAGCGACTCGTCTTGAGCGAATCCCGAGCCTTCCACTTCGCGGACGCCCTGATCTCACGCGTCCGGGATCTGGGACACCCCCTCTGCGTCGGTCTCGATCCCCACCTGGACCGCATCCCCTCGCTCTTTCGCAAGGGCGGGATGGCGCCCGGGGATCCGGCCACCGCCGAGGCGGTGCGCGCCTTCCTGCTGGCCTTCGTCGATCGTCTGGAAGGTCGCACGGCGGTCGTGAAGCCCCAGAGCGCCTTCTACGAGCAGATGGGGCCCGCCGGCGTGGCGGTTCTCGCCGACGTCATCACGCGCGCCCGCGAGCGCGGCCTGCTGGTGCTGCTCGACGCCAAGCGCGGCGACATCGGATCCACCGCCGATGCCTACGCGCGCGCCTACCTCGAGCCCGACGCGCCGCTGGCCGCCGAAGCGCTCACCGTGAACGCCTACCTCGGCCTCGACACCCTGGAGCCGTACTTCGAGCGGGCGCGCGCCTTCGGCCGCGGGGTCTTCGTGCTGGTCCGCACCAGCAACCCGGGTGCGGGCGATCTGCAGGACCTCGAGGTGAAGGGCGCACCGCTCTTCCACGCCCTGGCCCGTGGCGCTGGCGCCGCGGGCGGAGGAGCTGCGCGGCCCGGGCACGGGGTGGTCTTCGCTCGGTGCGGTGGTGGGGGCGACCTGGCCCGAGGAGGCGCGCGCGGTGCGCGAGGCGCTGCCGCGCGCCGTGTTCCTGGTGCCGGGCTACGGCGCTCAGGGTGCGGACGCCCGCCAGGCGGTGGCGGGCTTCGTGCCGGGGCCGGGCGGTCTCGAAGGGGGCGTCGTCAGCTCGTCGCGCGGGCTGCTCTTCCCCGACGCCGGCGACACCGACGACGCCACGACGTGGGAGCGAGCCGTGGACGCGGCCATCGACCGCGCGGTCTCCGAGCTCGGCGAGGCGGTTTCGTCCTAGATCGGCGAGGCGGTGTCGTCCTGGCCGGTGCCGAAGAGCGGTCGCGCTGACGGGCGACCGGTCTCGGCGACCGGCGCTCAGCGATAGGTGGAGCGCTCGCCCTTGCTCTTGCGCAGCCGCACGCGCTTGTGCTTCGCCTTCAGCTGGGCGCGGCGCTTCGCCGACTTGTTGCGGTTGCGGTGGGACATGCTGTTCTTCTTGGTCGCGCTCACGGCGGTCGCCTCGCTCTTCTCGGCTCGTTCTCGATGGAGCCGGCGGATGAGCCGGTTCGGGGAGGTCCGGGGCCGGGCCGGCCCCTGCGGAGGCGGGAGGCTAGCCCGCTCGGCCCCGCCGGTCATCCCCCGGTGGGAGCCGCCTTCAGCCGTGCCGGGGCGCCTCCGGGGGCTACTCTTGCCCGGCACTCGCTGCGGAGACCCCATGACCACCCCCCTCGATCGCATGGCCGACTTCGATCTCAGCGACGAGCAGCGCCAGGTGCGCGCCTCGGTCCGCGAGTTCGCCGAGAAGGAGATCCTCCCCTACGTCGAGCAGTACGAGCGGGAGGAGCGCTACCCCATCGAGCTGATCGCCAAGCTCCCGCCCCTGGGCCTGATGGGGCCCATGATCCCCGAGGAGTACGGCGGCTCGTACTCGGACGTCCTCACCTACGGGATCATCTGCGAGGAGCTGGCGCGGGTGGACTGGGTGACCGCCTCGGTGGTCTCGGTCTGCAACTCGCTGGTGGCCGGCTCCATCCTGCGCTTCGGCAACGAGGAGCAGAAGCGGCGCTGGCTGCCCGGCATGGCGGCGGGCGAGGTCATCTGCTCCGCGTGTCTCACCGAGCCCGGAGGCGGCACCGACCTCGGCAACATGCGCACCACCGCCACCCCGGTGGAGGGCGGCTACCGGCTGAACGGCACCAAGGTCTTCATCTCCCACGCCGCCCACGCCGGCCTCTTCTTCGTGGTGGCGAGCGTCGACCTCGCGAAGAAGCACAAGGGGGTGACGGCCTTCCTCGTCGATCCGCACGCCACGTCGGGGATCACCCTGGGCGACTTCCCCATGCGAACCCTCAAGCGGGACAACCTCGCCGAGGTCCACTTCGACGACGCCTTCGTGCCCGACGAGTGCGTGCTCGGCGCGCCCGGCAAGGGCTTCCCGATCCTGGGCTCGGCGCTCGACACGGGGCGCTTCTCGGTGGCGGCCCGCTGCGTGGGCCAGGCCCAGCGCTGCGTCGATCTCGCCGTGCCCTATGCGCTGGAGCGCGAGGCCTTCGGCAGCCCGATCGGCTACGTTCCAGCTGATCCAGCAGAAGATCGCCGACATGACGTGCCGCACCCAGCAGGCGCGGCTCATGGTCTACCAGCTCGGCCGCATGAAGGACGCGGGCGTCGCGCGCTGCTCGATGGAGTCGTCCATGGCGAAGCTGCTGGCGAGCCAGGCCGCCGTGCAGAACGCCCTCGACGGCATGCAGATCTTCGGCGGCTACTCGTGCACCGCCGAGTACGAGATCGGGCGCCTGCTGATGGAGGCGAAGAGCCTCGAGTTCGGTGAGGGCACGAGCGAGCTGCACACAAGCATCATCGCCGAGACCATGCTCGGCACCAGGAAGGGCTAGCCGTGGCGGACGCACGCCGGCGGGAGCTGCTGGATCTCATCCTCGAGGTGTCGTTCGAGCGCCGCAAGGTGACCCTCGCGAGCGGCCGCGAGAGCGACTTCTACCTCGACCTGCGCCAGACCCTGATGCGACCCCGCGGCGTGCGGCTCGCCGGCGAGCTCACCCTCGAGCGGCTGCTGGAAGGCCCGCGCGTGCAGGCGGTGGGCGGCATGGCGGTGGGCGCCGTTCCCTACGTGTCGGCCGTGCTCGCGGCCGCGGCCCGCCACGAGCCCCCCGCCGACCTGGTGGGCTTCTTCGTCCGCAAGGAGGCCAAGCGCCACGGCCTCGGGCGCCGCATCGAGGGGGCCTTCGCCGAGGGACAGACCGTCGCCCTGGTGGAGGACACCACCACCACCGGGGGCTCCACCCTGGAGGCCGTGGAGGCCGTGCGCGACGCCGGCGGCAAGGTGGCCCGGGTGCTCTGCCTGGTGGATCGGGGCGAGGGAGCGCGTGACGCCTTCGCCGCTCGGGGCATCGTACTCGAGCCGATCTTCACGCGGGAAGATCTGCCGGTCTGACGCGCCCGCCGACTCCATCCCAGCTCCCAAGCCCGCAAGCGAGAAGCAGAGGACCCGATGATCCGACTGTACACGTCCCCCACGCCCAACGGCTGGAAGGCCTCCATCACCCTCGAGGAGCTCGAGATCCCCTACCAGGTGACCCCCATCCGGCTCGACAAGCTGGAGCAGAAGCAGGACTGGTTCCTGAAGCTCAACCCGAACGGGCGCATTCCGGTGATCGTCGACGAGGATGCCGGTGACTTCACGGTCTTCGAGTCCGGTGCCATCATGGTCTACCTGGCGGAGATGGCCGGGAAGCTGCTGCCCGCGGACCGCAAGGAACGCTCCCTGGTGATGCAGTGGCTGATGTTCCAGATGGGCGGCATCGGCCCCATGCAGGGACAGGCGAACGTCTTCTTCCGCTACGCACCGGAGAAGATCCAGTACGCCATCGATCGCTACCAGAACGAGACGCGGCGCCTCTACGAGGTGCTCGACCAGCGCCTGGGCGAGAGCGAGTGGCTGGCCGGCGACTACTCGATCGCCGACATCGCCAACTGGAGCTGGGTCTCCATCCACGAGTGGGCGGGCGTCTCCATCGACGGCCTGTCCCACCTGGAACGCTGGAAGGATGCCATCAAGGAGCGACCCGCCGTGCAGCGCGGTCGCGCCGTCCCCAAGCCCCCGGAGCCCGTCGAGGCCAACGCCGACGAGGTGGCGCGCCAGGGAAGCAAGATCCTGGTCTGACGCGCGGGCGCGACCCCGCGGGCTACATGCCCTTCTTCACGGTGATGGTGATCTTCTTCGAGAAGACCGGCGGTACGTGGGGCACGTGGTTCATGTCGCCGAGCAGGAGCTGAAGGGTGTGCTTGCCGGGGGCGAGCTCGATGGTCACCTGGGTCTGGCCGCCGCCGAAGTGGAGGTGCTTGTCGTCCTTCGGGATCGGCTGGTCGAGGGCCGGTAGCGGCGAGTCGATGATGAGGTGGTGGTGTCCGGTATTCGGCATGTTGACGCCGGCCGGCGCCACGCCCATCCCCTCCAGGCCGAAGACGACCGTGACCGGGCTCGTGACGGTGGCGCCGTCCTTCGGGCTCACGATGTAGGCGTGCGCGCCCTTGGGCGACGGGGTGTGGGGAAGCTTCGCCTCGTCCGCCAGGGCGCTGCCGGCCGCGAAGGTGAGGCCGGCCGCGAAGGCGAGGCCGGCCAGGCAGGCGATCAGGACGGCGGTCGAGCGGGTGGCGATTCGGAACGAGCGCATGAGGACTCCTCTCGTGGTTCCTTGGTCTCTCGTCGGTTGCGTTCTGTCTCTTCCTGTCTCAGTAGCGAATCTCGAACTCGGGTAGCTCCCCGGCGGGCAGGCTCTCGGTCTCCACCTCGCTCACCTGCGCCCCCGAAGGTCCCTTGCTGACGAAGGCCAGACACCGCTCGACGATCGATGGGTCGCCCTCGAAGACGGCTTCGACGCTGCCGTCCGGTCGGTTCATCACGTAGCCCCGGGCCCCCAGCTCGCGCGCCTTCCGAAGGGTCGCGTAGCGGAATCCCACCCCCTGTACGCTGCCGCGCACCCGGACGCGCACACAGTGGCCCACCTCAGGGCTCCGCGGCCTGGACGCGATACGCACAGCGGCGCGCGCCCGCCAGCAGGTGCTCGCTCCGCTCCACCCGGGCGTCGGGCCCGAGCGCCTCGCGGAAGACCTGCAGCTCGTCCCGGCAGAAGCCCTGGCAGAGCCGTGCGGCGGCGCAGATCGGGCAGTGGTTCTCCACCAGGAGCAGGCTTCCGTCGGGCTGCCGCGACCACTCGGCCATGTAGCCTTCCTCGCGCCGCAGCTTTGCCAGGGCGGCCACGCGGTCGGCGAGAGGCGCCTCCGGTCCCGGCAGCCGGGCCCGATAGGCCTCGCGCTGGCGCTGGGAGCGCGCCGCGATCACCCGCTCGAGGCCCGCCTCCCCGAAGACGTCCCGCATGGCGGTCAGCAGCTCGACGGTGAGCTCGGCGTGGCTGTCGGGAAAGCGCTCGGCGGCCCGGGGCGTCAGGCTCCAGAGCCGCGCGGGCCGCCCCACCGGCCGCCGCTCCTCGACGTGGCTCACGAGTCCTTCCCGCTCGAGGGCGGCCAGGTGCTGGCGTACCGCCATGGGTGTTACGTCGAGGCGCTCGGCGAGCTTGCCGGCGGTGGCGGTGCCGCGCGTCTTCAGCAGCAGCAGCACGCGATCCCGGGCCCGGGCCCGCGAATCCGTTTCCTCTTGCATGACAGCAGGTTAGGGAAGCCCATGGATTTCGCAAAGTTTCCTTTCCTTTTGTCCGCGGCCTGGCGAATCCGAAGGATTCGCCCCGCGCGCTCGCCCAGGCTTCCCACGGCGACCGGGTGCCCGCGGCCTAGCGAATCCGAAGGATTCGCCCCGCGCGCTCGCCCAGGCTTCCCACGGCGACCGGGTGCCCGCGGCCTAGCGAATCCGAAGGATTCGCCCCGCGCGCTCGCCCAGGCTTCCCACGGCGACCGGGTGCCCGCGGCCTAGCGAATCCGAAGGATTCGCCCCGCGCGCTCGCCCAGGCTTCCCACGGCGACCGGGTGCCCGCGGCCTAGCGAATCCGAAGGATTCGCCAGCTAGGCTCCCCGGCGGTGGGGGAAGTACATCCGAATTTCACGCTGGCCCTGGCGCTGACCGCGGGCGTGCTCGCGCAGTCCGTGGCGCGGCACCTGCGGGTGCCCGGCATCGTGCTGCTGCTGCTGGCGGGCGTGGGGCTGGGGCCCGACGGGCTCGACTGGATCGAGCCCCACTCGCTGGGCACGGGCCTCTACTCGATCCTGGACTTCGCGGTCGCCGTCATCCTCTTCGAGGGCGGCCTCAACCTCGACTTCTCCCGTATCCGTCGGGTGCAGGGCTCCGTGCGCCGCCTGGTGACCGTCGGTGGGCTCGTCACGATCGGGGGCGGCAGCCTCGCCGTGCACGCGCTGCTCGGGTGGGACTGGACGATCGCCGTTCTCTTCGGCTCGCTCGTGATGGTGACCGGGCCCACGGTCATCGGCCCGCTGATCTCCGAGCTGCGGCTCAAGAGCCGCGTGTCGACGGTGCTCGAGGCCGAGGGTGTGCTGATCGACCCCATCGGTGCGCTCATCGCGGTGCTCGTGCTCGCGCTGGTGCTGGCCCCCGACGTCGATTCCGCGGCCAGCGCGGCCGGCGATCTGCTCGTCCGGCTGGGCTTCGGCGTGGTGTGCGGCGGCGCGGTCGGGCTCCTGCTGGGCGCCACCCTGCGCGTCAAGCGCTTCATCCCGGAAGGGCTCGAGAACATCTTCGTGCTGGCGGTCGTGCTGCTCCTCTTCGGCACCTGCGAGGAGGTCATCTCCCACAGCGGGATCCTGGCGGTGACCATCGCCGGGGCCGTGCTCGGCAACATGCCCATCGCCGTTGCGCGCGAGCTGCGCGAATTCAAGGACCAGCTCACGGTGATGCTGATCGGACTGCTGTTCGTGATGCTGGCGGCCGACGTCCGCTACGAGCACGTGGTTGCGTTGGGGCTTCCGGGGCTGGCGGTGCTCGCGGCCCTGGTGGTGGTGGTACGGCCCGTGGGCGTGTGGCTGTCGACCCTGGGCTCCGATCTCAGCGGACGCGAGCGGCTCTTCATCGCCTGGATCGCACCGCGCGGCATCGTCGCCGCCGCCATCGCCTCGCTCACCGCCATCGGTCTCGAGAGCGAAGGCCTCCCGGGCGGGGTCGAGCTGCGGGCGCTCGTGTTCCTCACCATCGCCGGGACGGTCGTGCTCGCCGGGCTCACCGCCCACCCGGTGGCGACCTGGCTCGACGTGCGGCTGCCGGCCCGGGAGGGTGTCGCCATCCTGGGCGCCAACAGCCTGGGGCTCGCCCTCGCCGAGGAGCTGCGAGCGGCTGGGACGTCCGTGGTCTTCGTCGACTCGAACCCGCAGAACTGTCGCCGCGTGGAGGAGCAGGGCTTCTCGGTGGTCTACGGCAACGCGCTGGAGGAGCGCACCCTGCAGCGCGCCCGCTTCGAGGGCGTGCGCGTGGCGATCGGTCTCACCGCGAACCAGACGGTGAACGCGGTCTTCGTGGACCGGGCCCGCGACCTCTTCTCCGTGCCGGAGGGCCTCGTCGCGGTGGATCGCATGGACGCCGGCTTCGCCAAGGAGCTCGTCGAGAGACACCGGGCGAGCGTCGCCTTCGACGGACCCCACGACGTGGGGCGCTGGGAGGTTCGTGCGCGCCGGGGCTCCGTCACCCTCGAGAAGCGGCGCTACGAGCCCGTTCCCGAGCCGGAGCCGCGCCCGAGCGGCGATCCCGTCGCCAGTGCCACCGTCGAAGAAGGCTACGTGGTGCTCGCCGTGCGCCGGGGCGGGCGGGTGTCGCCCATGTCGTCGGCGTTCACACCCAAGGAGGGCGACGTCGCCACGGTGGCCGTCCACGAGGTGGAAGGCGAGGACGCGCGCCGCCGACTGGAGGCCGCCGGCTGGCAGCCCGCCCCCGACGAGGCGCTCGCGGCCGCCGGCCCCGAGGCCGAGAGCGAGGCCCGCGTTCAGGCGTCGGCCACGTAGCTCCGTTCCGCCAGGCTGCCCAGCACGAAGTGCTGGTAGTGGCCGCGGAACAGCTCCCGGCAGCGCGTGGAGTGGGCGAGGGCCCGTTCGCTCGGCGTGCGCCGCACCTCCTGTCGGAAGCTCCCGTCCTCGAAGAGGCGGTAGTGGGCGAAGCCGCCGGGGTAGTCCTTCGGGTTGTTCACCTCGACGAAGGGCAGGCGTCCCGTCTGCGGGTAGCGGCGGATGCGGTTGCGGTGGGTGTGGCCGATCAGCATGGCCTTCACGTGCGGGGCGTGGCGCAGCAGGTCGAAGAGGGCCAGCGAGTCGTCGGGGTCCATGCCGATGGAGTTCGGGTAGCTGTCCCGGTGCTCGGGCGGCACGGGCTGGTGGTGGGTGAAGAGCAGGGTCGGCATGCCGAGACGCCGGCTCTCGGCGAGCGCGTCCGCGAGCCACTCGCGCCGTTCCGGGCCGAAGGCGCCGTCGTGGCTGCCCGGAATCGTGGTGTCCAGCAGGATGAGCCGCCAGCCCGCCAGGTCCAGGTGTCGCGGCGCGGGCTCCGCGCCCAGGATTCCGTAGCCGTCCACCTCGCGGCCTTCCAGGCGCTGCAGGTGATCGTGGTTGCCGAGGAAGGGGTGGTGGGGGCGATCGAAGCCCGCGAACACGTGCGCGGCGGTCTCGAACTGCTCCGGCAGGCCGGCGTCCGCGATGTCGCCCTTGATGATCGTGCAGTCGACCTCGAGACGGTTGATCTCGGCGATCGCGTCGGCGTTCATGAACTCGGCGTACGGCGTCTGGTAGTCGTCGTCGCTCACCACCGGGAAGCCCGGCGCCGCGTCGCCGTACTCGTGGTCGTCCGTGAGCAGGCCGCCGATGCGCGTCTCGCCGAAGTGCAGGTCGTTCATCGTCGCGAAGGAGGCCACCTGGGCGGCCCGCGGAGCGTCCAGGGTGCGGGCCCGTCCGTCGAAGTAGCGGGTCTCGCCGGCGCTGGCGTCGCCCGACTCGATGCGGATCTCGTACTCGCTGCCCGGCTCGAGACCGTCGATGCGGACGAGCCGCGTCGCCGGCCCCTGCGTCACGGCGCGGACCTCGCCGTCGAGGAGCACGCGGGCCTCGGCGTCCACCGGGGCATCGCCTTCGGCGACCGTGAAGCACAGGGTGAGGGAAGTCTCGGTCACGCCGAAGACCTTGGGATGGACGATCGAGCGGGTGTTCGCCATGGGGCGAGTATAGACCCGGCGACGGGGTATCCTCGCACGCGGCCCTTCGGGGCCGCCCGGAGGCTGCCGACATGCCCGCATCCGAGCCGACCCCGCCCCGGGTCGCCGTCTACGAGCGCGACCTGCCGGTCTCGGTGGAGCGGGTGTGGGAGAACGTGCGCGACTGGGAGCACCTGCCGTGGCTGCACGCGGGGAGCTTCTCGCGCATCGCGCTCGAGGACGAGGGCGCCTGGGGCTGGCGGGCGCGCATCGGGCTGCCCGGGGGCGCACGCGAGATCCGGCTCGAGCTCGTGATCGAGGAAGACGAGCCCCGGTACGTGTCCCGCACCCTGGAAGGTCCCGGCGCCGGCAGCGAGATCTGGACCCGGGTCGAGGAGCGGGACGCGCAGCGCAGCCACGTGACCGTCGGGTTCCACGTGCCGGGCCTGGACGCCCAGGCCATGCCGGGGGTGGGGGAGCGGTTCGTCGCGCTCTACACGCGCCTGTGGGACGAGGACGAGTCGATGATGGTGCGCCGCGCGGCCGAGCTCGCCGCGCGGCGCGGCGAGCACGCCGCCCGTCCCCGTTCCGTCGGGCTCGGCCCGCTGGATGCGCTGCGCGCGCGGCTTCCCGCGATCGTCCCCTTCGGTGGCGACCGCTTTCGCGTGGCCCTGGTGGACGGAGCGTTGGTGGCGCACGCCGTCGTCTGCCCGCACCGGCTCGGCCCCCTGGCAGAGGCGCCCGTGGTGGACGGTCGGGTGGTGTGTCCCTGGCACGGCTACGCGTTCGACGTGGCGACGGGCCGCGAGTGCAGCGGACGCCGCATGCGCCTGGCCGAGCCGCCGCGCGTCGAGATCGATCCCGCCAGCCGCGAGGTACGCCTCGTGGCACCCGAGACGGAAGCGTGAGCGACACGCCGGTGTCGTCACCGTCCGGTCTGCCGCCGCTGCCCGCGTCCGCTCCGTTCCGATCTCGAGCGGGCACCACCTTCTTCGTCGCGATCGCCAACGTGTTCCTGGTGGGCTACCTGCTCGACGCCGGCCTCTCGGTGCTGGACGACGGACTCCAGGCGGCGACGGGAAGCGGCCTGCTTCCGGGGCTGCGCAACGCGATCGCGTTCGGGGTTCTCGCGGCGAGTGCGCCGGTCTTCCTGCTCACCGCCCTGTCCCCGCAGCTTCCGGCCCGGCTGCTGGTTCCCCTCGTCGCGGTGCTGGCGTGGCTGGGCTTCGGGGCCGCTCCGCTTCAGCTTTTCGTCCCTCTCGGCAGTCTCGCTCTCGCCGAATCCGTCATCCAGCTCTTCGCCGTCCTCTGCGGCCTCGTGTGGGTGCGCACGCGTAGCGGCTCGGAGCGCTGGCTGCTGGCGGTCCGTCCGGATCGCGCCGAGCTCTCGGGATGGCGCGCGCTCGGCTTCGGAGCGGCGTCGATCGGTCTCGGCGTGCCCGCGGCGTGTGGCTACCTGCTTCTGGCCGCACTCACCTGGCTGCAGGTCGGCACGCACGGCTTCCTGCGCTTCGACGTGCACGGCCTCTCGATGGGCGAGCGCTTCTACGAGCACGACGATCGCCGGGTGGCGCTCGTCGGGATGATGCACGTCGGAGAGAGCGATGCCTACGCGTCGCTCTACGATTCGTTCGCAACGCCCTCGACGATCGTGCTGCAGGAGGGTGTGACCGACCGCGAGGAGCGTCTCGCGCAGCCTCTCCGCTATGCGCGGGTCGCCGAGGCGCTCGGGCTCACCGAGCAGACGCCCATCGAACGCTACTTCGAGGAGGCCTGGGAAGGGACCGACGAGGAGGAACGCTGGCCCCACGTGCTGCGCGCGGACGTCGACGCCTCCGCGTTCTCGCCCGAGACGATCGCCGTCCTGTCGCAGGCCGCCCGGGCCTGGTCCAGCAGCAACGTCCGCGAGCTCGTCGAGGTGTGGCTGGAGCTCAGCCGGCATCCCGTCGACGTCGGTCGGCTGTGGAACGACATCGTCGTGCAGCGCAACCAGCACCTGCTGGCGGAGCTGGACGCGGCGCTGCCCGAGTACCGTCGGATCGTGATTCCCTGGGGCGCGTTGCACCTACCGTCCATCGAAGCGGCGCTTCTCGACCGGGGCTTCGTGCCGGTGGGCGATTCCTCCCGACAGCTCGTCTCCTGGAGCGGGCTGGCCTCGCGGCTGCTCGGCCTCTCCGCAGAGGCGCCCGCCCCGGACCCCGCCAGCGAGCCTCCGGCGCACTGAGCAGGGCAAGCCCGTGGAGACGGCGTGATCGGCCGGGCCTCCAGATCCAGCGGCGATCCCGGCTCCGCGCCGATCTTCTCGTCCCCGCCCGTCTCCTCCCCTCTACCCCGTCGCGTCAACGCCCGG
This sequence comes from uncultured delta proteobacterium, assembly GCA_963822965.1. GTDB lineage: Bacteria > Myxococcota_A > UBA9160 > UBA9160 > UBA4427 > JAJDAN01. The sequence continues at coordinate 1,843,160 of CAWGJT010000005.1, read as the reverse complement.
CGCACCCGCCCCAAGCCCGATCGAGGCGACCATCGCGATGGCTCCGGAGTCCCCTCCCAGGCCCCGAAGTGCCCCACCGGAAGGGCCCGAGTCCACCGGGTTATCGAGCGCAAGTCCGCACCGACGAAACCCGCACGCCCAACCCGGAAGAGCACCCGAATCGCGAACGACTCCGCAAGCAAAGCCCACCCCATCCACGCGCCCCACATCCGGGATATGCAGCCAACACGCGCTCGGTTCACCCCAATCCGCGGTAGACTGGGGTGCAGGTCAATAAGTAGTTAGCCAGCATGTACTGCATGCGGTTTCTCTGAGGGTCCGCCGTCGCTGAATCGCGCTGCCCACCTGGTTCCGGCAGCGGGTTCTTTCGCGATACGCAGGCTTGAGCCTCCGCGCTTCTCGATCGGAGCCAGCCCGTGGCTTGGTCTGCCCTTCGATCGGGTCCCTTGGCCGCGGTCGGCACCAACAGGCAGGCTCGAGCGCCCGTTGCGATCGAGCCTCATCGGGTGCCAGACCCGACGATGCTGGCTAACACGGGCTTGCAGCCGACACCAGCTCGCACCGGGGCTAGCGGGTTCTGGTAGCCTTCCGGAGAACCCAGGCGCTTCGGCGCAGCCAGCCGCCGTTGGCTGGTGCAGCTGAAGCCCTGTCCGTTGGGCGGCGGCAGATGCGCCTCGTCAAAGTCGTGATCTCAGCTGGAGCAGCCCTACTCGCGCTCGCCGCGGTGCTCCTACTGCTGGTCGCCTACATCGCTGATCGGCCGACGCGCTATCGAACTGCGAAGTCCCCAGATGGATCTGTGACCGCGGCCCACTACCTCATCGGCGAAGGTGACGATCCACCCTACGGAAGCGAGATTCGACTCGAAACCACCCGATATGGCTTCATACCTCACTCGACGCCAGTCTTTCGCGGCTATTGCTCCGAGCCATCGGCACTCGATTGGTCGTCCTCCAACACCCTGGTGATTCGTTGCGCCTCTGTCGAGGACCTTCGCCTCCAGATCCCCAGCGCTGGAGGAATCGCGATCAAACTCGTCAGCGCCGGGGAGGCCGCCGCCCAACAAGGCGCTGCAGCTGACGAGCCACAGCGCGTTCCAATCGGGCCGTGATACTGTTTGGCATTGAACCTTGGGTGCTTCAACCGAGCCGCGGAGGCGCTGTGGCTCGCAGCTGAGCGCCGGTCCGTTGGGCGGCGGGGGTCTCAGTTGGCGCGATGGCCTGCCCTGCTTGCGGTGATCCCACTCGTCTTGCCGGCTTGCGCCTCCCAGCCGGCATCGATCGCCGAGCCGATAGTCGTCAGTGGTCCGACGGTAGTTGGCTTCTTCCCACCACTTGACCAAGCGGAGTTCGACGACCCTACTTCGGGAGCGTCGGAGGCGCTCGCTCACTTGCAGTTCGCGCTCTCAGACGTCGCCAAATGTCTCGAACCAATCTCGCCAGAGATTCGTCTCGAGCTAGCACGTCAGCTCACGTTCCAGATCGACGGCGATGTCACTTCAATCGAGCTGCCCCGAGAACGCGAACGAAGCTTTGGCGCATACCTACTGAAGCCGGGTGCTGCTCCACGCGCCGTTTACGCCACAATGGGCCCGAGCGCACTCCAGCAGTTCATTCCGGACGCGGCAGCCGAGTACTTCGGTGTCGCAGGCTGTCGGTTCCAACCCTAGGGCCAACGCGCCCGCCGCCCAACAAGGGCTTGCAGCTGCCACCAGCCAGCCGGGCGTTCCGGGCTCTGGTAGCCTGTTGGCATCGAACCTCCATGGCTTCGGCGAGGCCGGTCAGCGCTGGCTGGTGCAGCTGAAGCCCGATCCGTTCGTTAGACAGCGCGGTTGGGAGGCGGTCGTGAGTCAGCGTGAACTAGCGAGCGTCGCGTTTGTTGCGCTTGGCGTGTTCATCGCCGCGTCTCGAATCCCCGACCTCTTCTTTTGCCTGGCCGTGCTGTTCCAGTCGCCGCCCGCTGTGAGTTCCCCCGCGTCGCAGCCGCTTCTATCGATTGTCGTCCTGATCGGCTCGTTGGTCGCAATCGGGCTCGGGTTGATCCTCGTGGCTTGGCGTGACCGCTTGGCGGCTCGACTGTTCCCCGGTACAAGCGAGCTCAACGTGGGCGGCTCTCACGCGGTGGCGCTCTCTGTCCTCGGCTGCTTTTTCGCCATCCGAGGGGTGTCTAGAGCCCTCGGGGCTGGTGGTGTCGATTGGTCTGCCCTCACCGAAGCGGCTCTGGGAATTTGCCTCTTCTTCGGAGCCCGTGGAGTCGTCGGGGTGTGGACCGCCGCGCGCTCGGCCGGTAAGCCGGAAGGGTCCAGCAAGCGCGCCGTCTAACACCTATCAGGCCCCCGGTCGTCAAGGGACAAAGTGGTCCCGTGACGCCTGCTGGTTGAAGCGGCGTTGGTTCTTGGGTGCGTCGTTCCTCCTTCGTTCCGACTTTCGTTTCCGTCGACGGGTTCCAGGCGTTGCGCCTGCACCAAACACCTATCGGGGATCTCGATCGGCGCCGTGTCCCAGAAACACATCGGTTCCCTCGCTCGTCCAATCAAAGTCTGTCGGGCTCGTCGGTCCAGTTGGCTCCGGGCTCGAGAGAGGGGCAGAACGCGTTGGAGGAACGCCCTTCGGCGCCCCGCGAATGTTCGGAGGGGAGGCGGGTCTCCAATCAAGCCGGTCGGATGCCGGGTTTGGTGCCGATGAGGTCCTCAGGTGTTTCGCCGCAATGCGGCGATCACAGATCTCCGGATCTTTTCAGACCTCTTGCTCGGGCTCGACCCTGGTTCCCGTTCGGGAACTGGCTCCAGTTAGGCGGCGGGATCACCCGCCTCCGCTCCTTCTTTCGTTTCAGCTCCTCGCGAGGAAGCGCTCCATCTCGAAAGCGCGCTCCTTCGCGAGCATGAAGTAGACCGCTCGTCCGAGCTTCGCGGCGAGGATGGAGAGCGCCTTGGCCTTGCCGTGTCGGCCAGCGAGCCTGCGCAGATGGGCCTGGCCCGCCGGGTTGTTGCGCAGGAAGAAGACGGCCGCCTCGGAGAAGGCCCACTTCAGATGCACGTTGCCGATCTTTGCGCCGCCCGTGCCGAGTCTCTTGCCCGCGGAACTGTGCTCGCACTTCACGAGCCGGGCGTAGGAGAGGAAGTTCTGCACCCGCTCGAAGCGTGCGATGTCATGGATCTCGTAGAGGATCGTGAGCGCCAGGATCTTGCCGATCCCGGGCACCGAACGCAGTCGCTGGAAGGCCTGGGCGTCGTGCTGCTTGGCGCGGCGCACGAGGTGGAGCTCGAGCTCGCGGATCACCTCGTCGTAGTGTTCGATGAGTGCGAAGTCGACCTCCAGGCTCTTGCGTGCATCGGCCTCCTCGAAGGCCTCGGCGACTCCTTCCCGGTTCGCCTTGTAGGCGACCTTCGCGGACGGTTCGGGCAGGTTGTACTGGTGATGGGTGTTCTGGATGTGCGCCAGCAGGTTCGCTCGTCTTCGGACAAGGTGCAGGCGCCGGCGGAGCAGGTCCCGCGTGGCGCGCATCTCGGGCGGGTAGACGTAGGCCTGCGGCAGGTTCCCGCCGCGCAGCAGCGCCGCAATCTTGAAGGCATCGACCTTATCATTCTTGGCCTTCGCCCCGTGGATCGCCTTCATGTAGAGGGCGTGTCCGAGCACGAATTCGATGCCCTCCCGGCGGCAGAGATCGGCGAGCCAGTACCAGGTGAACATGCACTCGACGGCGACGACGAGGCTCTCCCGGTAGGGGGCGACGGCCTCGAGGAACGCCTCGGGCCGGCTCTTCCGGTTCTCGTGGAGCAGGACCTCGCCTTGCCCATCGAGGATGCAGAGGTACATGGTCTTCGCATGCAGGTCGATCCCGCAGTAGTGCTGATGCGTCTCGGTGTAGAATCTCATGGCTCTCTCCTGAAACGGTTGGTGGTTATGCGTTCCAACCAGCCTACTCCGAGTAAAGTAGGCACAGGAGGGGGCCTGAATGAGGATCAAGCCGTTGCAGCGGCCCGACTCACGCTTCGGGCGTTGCGATCGTGATAGGATCTCGTCAATCCAGGTGTAAAGCGGCCCCGGGGCAGGGCGCCGCCGGCCGCTGAACGCCAATCCGCTATAGGGCGAGCAGCCAATGTCGCATGGCTTCCCGGAGTCAGACTGGAAGGTTTTCCGCGAGCTTCGCCAAGTTGCGCTCGAGCGGTTGTGCGAGCGAATTCTCGATGAAGTCTCGGCCGTCATCTCGAATCCCCGCCGCACACACCACGAGCGCTTCGGGGAACTCTTCGGCCTCATTCGCGATCGCAATCAAGACATAGCGCGAGGCTTCGACGGCCCCAAGCGATCCGCGATGCTGGCGCAACTCGCCGTCATCGATAGCCTCGGCCTACTCGAACCAAGCGAAATGGAGCGGCTTTCCGCGGAGACTCGCGAAACCGTCGAGTCTCTCGCGAGACTCAGGCGATGATTCCGAGGCCGCTGGGTGCTCGTCGCGAACAGGCGGCATGACATGGTGTTGCAGTCGGACTGCCCAACCCTCGGGGGTTACGAGGCATGGTAGACTGGCAATCATCCGAACGTTCCGGGGCAGCTCGGCAATGTCGGCTTTCGATCCGAAGCGGAACCGGAAGCCCAGGCGGCGGGTGCGGAGCCATTCGAAACGCGGGAAGAGCTACACAGACGTGTGGTCTCGTGTTGGAAGCGGAACATGGGTGTCAAGAACTACTTGATCGAAGGCGTTTCCTGCACCGGTAAGACCTCGGTCTGCGACGAGCTGCAACGGCGCGGCTACCACTCCATCCATGGCGACAGGGACCTGGCCTATTGGGGCGATCCCAAGACCGGTGAGCCCCTGGACAGCTCAGCCTACGAGCACTGGATCTGGGACGTGGACAAGGTCAGAGCTCTGGTGGCCGACCAGGGTCATGCGGCATCGTTCTTCTGCGGCGGCTCCAGGAATTTCGACCGTTTCATCGATCTGTTCGATGGAGTCTTCGTTCTCGAGGTCGATCTGGAGACCCTGAACCGGCGTCTTGCCCTCCGACCCGAAGACGAGTGGGGCGGACCAGCAAGCGAAGGGGAATCCAATGCGCGATTACAACACGCGACGAAGGAAGACATTCCAAAGAACGCAATCGTAATCGACGCCACGGCACCCCTATCACGTGTAGTCGACACGATCTTGGAAAATGTCGACCAGGCGGCGCCTGAAGAACCGCGAGGTGTGATGCCGGAGGGTACGGTCCTCGGAGACCTCGAGCGGGCCATCGCGGCCTTCGTCGCCAGTGAACTCGGCCGTGAAGCGACACGTGTCGAGCGCGTAGCCGCGTTTGCGACCAACTTCGTATATGAGGTCGACGCAGGTGGACGCCAATTCGTCGTGAAGGCGTCCACGATGCACGAGGCGCTACGAGCAGAGGTGTGGGCGTGTAATCGGGGGATTGATGCCGGCTGTGCCGCTCCAGCGATCCTCGTGCGTGGACGGCTCGCTGGTGACAACAACATGAGCGCCTTCATCATGAGCCGCGTCGTCGGCTGGCCGATTCCCGTCGGGCATCCCGCGTTTGCGGAGACCGGAGCGTGTCTGCGTCGCTTGCACGAGGTGCGGCTGCCGGGGTTTGGCTGGCTGGCAGAGGCCTCGTGGGACGAGCGAGGGAGCTTCTCACTCCCCCACGGCTCCTGGCTGGGTTTTCTGAACGGCATCTTGACCGACGCTCGCAACCTGGCCGCCGACTACGCGCTGGCCGCTTCCGTGGCAGCGGCCGCTGCAGCTGCGATCGATCGCCATGCCGATGCACTGGCTGCGGTCGAGGTCGGGTCGCTCTGCCACGGTGATCTGAAGGCAGCGCACATCCGGACCGATACGAGCGGCCTCGCAGCTCTGATCGATTGGGGCGACGCGGTGGTCGGAGACCCTCTCTGGGACATCGCGCGCTTCGCCCATCGCGCGGAGTCCGGCTCGCTCTCACTGCTGCTCGATGGGTACGGTGCCGATCAGACGGCGATGGAAGAGCTCGCATGGCGCATTCCATTGTATGGCGCGCTCTGGATGCTCGTTGACGCGATCGTCGATTTCCGTCTGGGGCATCGCGCCGAAGCCCCTCTCCGGTTGGCGATGGACTGGCTCGCGAATGAGGCCTGCCATTCAGGAGTCCCGCTGAGGCGCTAGCGCCTGCGGGCAGCGAGAGGCCTCAGCTGCGCCGGCTCATGGTGCCAGTCTCACCTGCGGACCCGGCGCTCGCTGCTGAGCGCCATGGCCGTCATGCAGCGGCCGGCGCAGAGAGAGTACGCCGGGTATCCCCTCTCTCCTCCCGTTCTAGACGGCGTCCGCCGCGAAGCGATCGCGCAGCCACACTGCCAGGGCGCCCAGCCCGACGAGCGCGGCGGCGACGCCGAACGCGAAGCCCAGCCCGGGAATTGCACGCAGCACGGTGTACGTGACGGCGCCGAGGGTGATCGTGAGCAGGGCCGCACCCGGCCGTGCGGCCTCGGGGGCCTCGATCTCCACCGGTCGGAAGCGCCGGACGATGGCGCGCCCCAGACCGGCGCTCGCGAGCACGGGCGCCAGATGGGCGAAGGCCAGGTAGAAGAGGGCGGCTCCGCTCATGCCCATGAGGCTGCCCGCGATGATGGCGGTGAGGGCCAGCCCGCCGAAGCCCGTGGCGAGGGAGATGGCGAGCAGGATCCCGAACGCGATCGCGAGCAGACCGCCGGCGACCGCGGTCAGCACGACCGCCGCGATTCCCCATCCCAGCAGCGCGACCGGCTCGTGCCGCACCCGATCGCCGCGCGCCCGGAGCCAGCCCGGCACCGCCACCGCCAGCACCAGGCCCACGACGAGCAGCGCCGCCAGTCGCTGGGTCGCGTCGTGGCCGCGCTCGCCCAGGGCGGGAGCCCCTTCGTCCTCGGGCTCCTGGAGCGACGGTACCCCTCCGGCCCGCCAGGCTTCGTGACGCGTCTCCCCCGCGACGCGCGCGCCGGGGGCGACGTTCGCGAGGGTCTCGGAGCGGTAGTCGAGGTCGCCGCCGACGGCCGCCGTATCGGTCAGGGTGACGCCCTCCGGCACGTCCGGGATCTCGAGGGCCAGGTCGATCACCAGCGACGAGTGGGTCACACCCTCCAGCCCGCCCACGACGGCGCGCACGTCGCCCCCCACGAGCCCCCGCAGCTCGAGGGCGCCCGCCCGGGCGAGCACGTCCTCCACCACCTGTCCCGCCAGCAGCAGCTGGCGGCTCGCCGCGTAGAGGGTGCCGCCGACGCTGCTCTCCGGCCGGGCCTCCAGGCTGTAGGAGAGGTCGAACAGGTCGTCGCCGACCCGGGCCTTCTCGCCGAGTGCCACCGCGTACGCGAGCACGCGCGCGTCGTCGTTCACCGAGCCGTTCAGGTAGACGGTCTTGCCGGCGGCGACGAGGTCGCCCTCGACGATGCCCTCGACCACCACCTCGGAGCCGATGGCGACGAGATCTCCCTTCACCACGCCTTCGACGCGCACGTAGTCCGCCCAGACGATCAGGTCGTCGTCGATCACCTCGTGGGCGGGGATCACCAGCTCTTCGTCCGCGGTGAGCGTCACCGCGCCCTGCGCGGGGGGCGCCGCCACTTCCAGCACGAAGACTGCGAGAACGCTCGTCGCGACGGCGAAGCTCGACAGGAGGCGTCGCATGCGAATCGGATCTCCCTGCCAGGACCGCCAGAGACGAAGTCCTGGGTCGCGGTTCCGCCGGGAAGGGAGCCCAACGGGCTCCTTCGGCTAGTCTAGACTCCAGTGATGGCGCTGCCCGCGAGTCTAGTGGCACACCGGACCGGAACCCAGCTGGCCTGCCTGCTCCCCACCGCGCTCCTGGCCGCGGCCGTGCTGCTCGGGATGGCCCGCCCCGGGCACGCGAGCGAGCCCCCCGAGCCGGGCAGCGCAGCGGCGCTGCTCGATCGCGCGTTCAAGAACCTCTACGCCGAGGACTACATCCAGACCCTGGTGCTCGCCACCCAGTCGCGCGGGGGTCGCGAGATGCAGCGCCGACTGCAGCTCATCCGCCGTCAGAGCGTTCGGCCCGGGCGCGCGCTGCTGCGCTTCCTGTACCCCGAGCCCATCCGTCGCACCTCGGTGCTCATCCTCGAGAACGACGGCGCCTCGGACGACCTGTACGTCTACCTGCCCGCGCTGCAGATGACCCGGCGGCTCTCGAGCGCCCAGAAGGCCGATTCGTTCTTCGGGAGCGATCTCTCCTATGAGGACGTCGAGCCGAAGCACGTCGAGGACTTCGTGGTGCGCTGGGTCGACCCGGACGCCCCCGCGAGCGACGCCGACTCCGCGTCCGGCTCCGCCGACGACTGCGTGAAGGTCCGGATCACCGCGGCCCCGGGCTTCGAGTCCGGCTACGACGAGCAGATCTCCTGCATCGACCCGGAGCGCGGCGTCATCCGCTGGACCGACTACTACGTGTCGGGCCGGCACCTGAAGCGCCTGACGATCGATCCGAAGGAGATCCGCCAGATCGGGGAACGCTCGATCCCCTTCCTGGTGACCATCGAGACGCCGCGAAACCGCTCGGTCACGAAGGTCATCACGGAGAGCTACGAGCTCGTGTCGGAGATTCCCGAGAAGATCTTCGCCACGTGGAACCTCACCGCGGGCGACGCCCGGAGCGACCGCCGCAAGATGAAGACGTCCGACCCCGCGGAGGAGGACGGTGCGGCCGGCCAGGCGCCGGAGTCGGACGAGGGCGATTCTTCCGAATGAGGCGCTACGCGGCGGGCTGGGTGAGCCGTCTCCCGGCCGTGTAGCCACCGTCCACCGTGAGGGCGTGGCCCGATACGAAGGACGCGTCGTCGGACACCAGGAAGAGGGCGGCGGAGGCCACCTCCGAGGGCTGTCCCGGTCGCCGCAGCAGGTGGCCTTCGATGAATTTCTGCCGCACGGCCTCGAGCTCGGGAATCTTCAGGATCTCGGTGAGCGGGGTCTCGATGAGTCCGGGGCACAGGCAATTCACGCGGATGCCGAGGTGGCCGTAGTCGACGGCCATGTTGCGCGTGAGCAGCACGACGCCGCCCTTCGAGGCGTTGTAGGCCGCCTGGGACTCCATGGCTTCGAGTCCCTCGATGCTGGCGAGGTTCACGATGCTGCCGGAGCGGCGCTCCTGCATCCGGCGCACCACGTGCTTCGAGACGAGGAACGTGCCGGTGAGGTTGATGGCGATCACCCGGTCCCACTCCGAGAGCTCGAGCTCGCCGACGGCGCCGCCCGTCGAAACGCCGGCGGCGTTGACGAGGCAGTCGATCTGGCCGAAGCGGCTCGCGATCTCGCCCACGATGCGTTCGATCGCCGCTTCGTCGCGGACGTCGCCTTCGTGGAAGGCGGCGTCCGGCGCCGCGGTGACCGCCGCATTCCAGTCTCCCCGCTCGAGGGGCTTGGCGACGTCGATGCCCGCGATGCGCGCGCCCTCCTGTGCAAAGCGCAGCGCGCAGGCGGCTCCGATTCCCGAAGCGGCGCCGGTGATGACGGCGACCCTTCCCTCCAGACGTCCCATGTCTCGTCTCCTCGTGGGCCCCGTCGCCCGTGTCGTCCTCGTGGCCGCGCGGCCCGCGCTGGGACCGCGCCTGCTGCCCGTGATCGCCCCCGCATTGTGCCCCAGGAAGGTGATCCGCGTCGCGCGACGGGACGGGCTTCCGGCGGGCTCGGCCTGCCGTGCGAGCCGGCCCATCTCGGGTCGGCCTGCTAGTCTGGCGAGTCCATGCAACAGCCCCGGGAACAGCAGGCCGCGCCGGCGGCGGCACCGCAGCCTTCCCACGCTTCGGGCGGCAAGCCTCGGAAGCAGGAGCAGGAGGCCGCGCGCAGCGAGATCACCGAGATCGCGCCGAACGTGCTCCGCATGGAGCTGCCCATCCGCATGCCCGGCCTGGGCCACGTGAACTGCTACGCGCTGATCGATTCCGAGGGGGCCGCCGTGGTGGACCCCGGAATGCCGGGTCCAGACAGCTGGAGCGCCCTCAAGAAGCGTCTGAAGCAGGCCGGGCTCGGAGTGAAGGACGTTCACACCGTGGTCGTCACCCACTCCCATCCGGATCACTTCGGCGGCGCCACGCGCTTCGCCAAGCAGTCGGGTGCCCGGGTGGTGGCGCACGACGCCTTCCGCTTCGGGGTGGCCCCGCAGCATCCCGAGGTATCGGTGGACGACCTGCCCGCCGAGCACGGGCTCGACACCGAGCAGGAGCCCGCCGCCGATCGCGACGCCCCTCGCGCCGCCTCGGCGCCTGCCGGACGCGTGCCGAAGCGGTCGGAGTTCGGCGACCGGACGCCCTGGGGCGGTGAGCCGCCGCGCCCGCCGCTCAGCGCGCGACTCAAGTGGCGCGCCATGCGGCTCGTGGGCCGCGGCGGCTGGGTGCCGACGATCACCCACCCGACCCGCGCCGGGCAGGTGCTGCGCCTCGCGGGCCGGGAGTGGCTCGTCGTCCACACCCCCGGTCACACGGAAGATCACATCTGCCTGCACAACCGCGAGGACGGCCTCTTCCTGGCGGGCGACCACGTGCTGCCGAGCATCACGCCGCACATCTCCGGGCTGTCGAGCTTCGACGACCCGCTGAAGGCCTTCTTCGATTCGCTGGATGCGGTGGCGGCGCTGCCGGACGTGCAGCAGGCGTTGCCCGCCCACGGCCACCCGTTCGGAGACCTCGCCGGTCGCTGCGAGGCCATCAAGCGCCACCACGACGAGCGCCTCGAGCGGGTCCGTGAGATCTCGCGGATGCTGGGGCCGGCCAGCGTGCAGGCCTTCTCCCGACAGCTCTTCAAGCAACGGAGCTGGGGCCCCATGGCCGAGAGCGAGACCTACGCGCACCTGGAGCACCTGCGCATCCTCGGCAACGCCGAGCGCACGTCCGACCCGCAGGGGAACTTTATCTACGTCACCGGCTAGCGCCGGTGACGTCGGGCTGAGGCTCCATGTTCGGGGGGTGCTAGGCGCACGGGCTCGGGCCGTTACACTCCCTCGCATCAGTTGGGGGGGCCGGGCTTGAGCGGATCGACGGGAACGGGGCGGAGCGGCGGGATGCGGGGCTGGATGGTGCTCGTCGCCTGGGCGGCGTGTGCCCTCGTCTTCTACGTGGCCTTCGGGCGGTGGCTGGGCTTCGCGATCGAGGGCATCGACCTCTCGCTCCTCTCGAAGACGCCGCTGTGGATCTCCGGCGCGGCGTTCGTGGCGGCGCTCGCAGTCACCGTGACGTGGGCTCGTGGCCTCGGCCGGGCAGCCACCGCGGGCGGTGAGCCCGCCGAGGGACTCGGGCGTCGCCGCTTCCTGGCCGGTGCGGCGGCGGGCTTCGGGGGCCTCGTGGCCAGCGCGGTGGCCGCCGTCGGCCGCAACCTCGGCTGGCTGACGATCACGGGTCCGAACATCCAGGTGCAGGTGCCCACGAGCGCCGAGCATCCTCGGGACGAATGGGAGGGCGCGCGCATCCGGTCCTACCGACGACTGGGGCGCACGGGCGTCGAGGTATCGGACATCTCGCTCGGCTCGAGCCGTGTCAAGGGCGAGGTGGGCGAGCAGGTGGCCCGGGAGGCCATCGAGCGCGGCATCAACTACTTCGACACCGCGCCGGACTACTCCGACACGGGCTCCGAGCTGGCCCTCGGCCGGGCCATGCAGGGGCGGCGCGACCAGATGTTCGTCGCCACCAAGTTCTGCACGCCCCACGGCCACCTTCCCGCCGGTGCCCCGGTGGCGCAGTACATGCAGGTCGTGGAGGAGAGCCTGAGGCGTCTGCAGACCGACTACGTGGACCTCGTCCACATCCACTCCTGTGACACCCTCGAGCGACTGATGTCCGAGAACGCCCACGAGGCCTTCGACCGCCTGAAGCAGCAGGGGAAGGTGCGCTTCCTCGGCTTCTCCTCCCACACGCCGAACCTCGAGGCGGTGGCCTCGAAGGCGATCGAGAGCCGGGCCTTCGACGTGATGATGCTCGCCTACCACCACGGCGCCTGGCCCCGGCTCGCGGAGATCATCGACCGCGCCCACGGCATCGACATGGGCGTCGTCGCCATGAAGACCCTGAAGGGCGCCAAGCACCGGGGGCTGCTCGAGTCGCGGGACGAGCAGGACTCCTACACCCAGGCGGCCTTCAAGTGGGTGCTCTCGAACCCGAGCGTCTCGTGTCTGGTGGTCTCGTTCCGCGAGCCGTCGAACGTCGACGAGTACATCTACGCTTCCGGACAGCCTGTCGGCCCGCCCGACTACGCGATCCTCGAGAAGTACGACGGGCTGATTGCCGGCCGCCACTGCTACCAGCACTGCGGGGCCTGCCTCTCGAGCTGTCCCGAGGGCCTGCCCATCGACGACGTGCTGCGCTTCAAGATGTACTTCGAGGACTACGGCGACGAGCGCGAGGCCATGCGCCAGTACGCCCGACTCGACGTCCGGGCCGACGTGTGCACGAGCTGCAGCGCGCCGTGCGCGAACGCGTGTCCGTTCGAGGTGCCGATCCCCCAGGCCACCCGGGCCGCGCACCGCATGCTGACGCTGGCCTGACGGGGCGGGTGCGCCCGCGCGAAGAAGACCGGGAGGTCGGGGAGCTGGATCAGCGGGTGGGGCGACGGCGCGAGTGGAAGACCAGGCCCGCGAGCCCCAGAGCCACGAGCACCACCGTGCCCGGCTCGGGAACCGCCGCGTAGTTCTGCGCCACCTGCGCGGGCGTCAGCACCTGGTTGCGGTAGAAGCGCAGCAGGCTGAGCTCGCCCACGAAGTTCCCGAAGCCGTCGAGGTCGCCACCGGCGTTGCCGCCGATCTGTCCGTTGATGCTTCCGAGGGCGGCGCCGCCGTTGTTCGTCCAGTCGCCAATGGCGGCTGCGTCACCGCTGACCACGGGCAGGCCGTCCACGTACATGTTGGCGGTGCCACCCAGGGGCATCGTGATCGCCACCTGGAAGAACTCCGAGGGGTCGGTCCCGAGGTCGTAGCTCAGGGTCAGGCTCGAGCCGCCGTCCTTCACGCGGAACAGGAGCTGGCTGTCGTCGAGCAGGATGGAGAGGCCGGTCTGGTTGCCGCCGGTCTCGAAGAGCACCTGCTGGCCTCCGCTCATGCTGGTCGGGCGGAACCACAGCTCCAGGCTCAGGTCCTCGTTCGATGGGTTGGCGCTGGCAATGGTCTGGAACGAGCTGCTCGTGATCGAGTCGCCGGCACCGACCTGGAAGGCGCCCTGGATCCCGGGCAGCGACGTGGTGGGCGTCGTCTGCGTGGCGCCGGTCACGGTCCACTGCTGCGAGCCGACGTCGGCCGACCACTGGCCCGCGGTCGCCCCGGGGTTGCTGGCGTCCCAGTTGAAGGTGGGCGGAACCGGCAGCGCGTGGGCCGCGTGCGGCAGCACGGCGACGGCGAGAGCCATTGCCGTCAGGCTGCCCAGCCGTCGCAACAGTACTTTGGCGGTGCAGGTCATCGGGCTTCTTATCGGCACCCACCGAGGAAAAAGATGAGCGGTGTCGCTGAGACATGGGAGCTCATGCGCAGCCGACCGGCAGCTGGACGGCAGCCGACCGGCGGCTCGGGTCCCGCGATCGGCAAGCTTCTGGTTGCGGCGCCGTCGGCCTCGTTTCCCGATGCTCGGCTGACGCTTCCCCCGATTCGGGGAGGAGGCGGGGGCTGCCCCCGGGGTAGAATCGAACGAAACTCACACGGGGTGCTATCCGGTGGCGAAGCCCGATCGGCCCAGGTCGTTGCTGCTCGTCGAAGACGATGCCCGCACCCGCGAGCGTCTCGCGGAGGTGGTGGCGTCGCGCTCCGAACTCGACCTGGTGGCGGCGGTCGAGTCGTTCGCCGAGGGGCGGGCCGCGCTCGAGCGCTTCCGGCCCGACGTGCTGCTCACCGATCTCGGGCTGCCCGACGGCGACGGGACCGACCTCATCCGGGCGGCCGTGGCCGCCCGTCCCGAGACGCTCTGCATGGTGGTGACCGTCTTCGGCGACGAACGACACGTGCTCGCCGCCATTGAGGCGGGTGCGCTCGGCTACCTGCTGAAGGACGGCCGCGCCGATCAGCTCGCCGCCGCCATCCTCGAGATGCTGGGTGGCGGCTCCCCGATCAGCGCGGCCATCGCGCGTCACCTGCTGCGCCGGCTGAAGCCCGCGCCGCCCGAGGACGCCGCGGCCAGGGAGGAGGTGCCGCACCTCTCCGGCCGCGAGCACGAGGTGCTGCGCTACGTGGTGAAGGGCTTCAACGTTCCCGAGATCGCGCGCATCATGGACGTGTCGCCCCACACGGTGACCACCCACGTGCGGGGGATCTATCGCAAGCTCTCGGTGCACTCCCGGGGCGAAGCCATCTACGAGGCACTCCAGCTCGGGCTGGTGCAGATCGACGAATGAGGGGCGCCGGACGCGCGCTGCTCCTCGCCCTGGTGCTGCTGGGCTGCGGCCCGCCCCAGGGCTCCGACATCGTCAGCCTCCGGCCCATGGAGCTGTGGCTCGGGCCGTCCGCGAAGCCGCCCATGGCCCTGGACTCGGAATGGCAGACCGTTTCGATGCCGGACGCCTGGGGGCTGGGGCGTCGACTGCGCTCGCTCGAAGGCTGGTACCGGGGCCGCTTCACGCTTCCCGCGGCGAGGACTGCGAGCGAGCCCCTGGCCGTCTACCTGCCGGGCTTCTCGGGCCACGTCACCGTCTACTGGAACGGGGAACGTCTGGGCGACAGCGGCCCCTACCGGGAGGACGACACGCGGCACGTGCGCGGGCCGCTCCTGCTGCCGGTTCCCGAGGCCTGGGTCGGCGCCGGCGACAACGTGCTGTACGTGCGCTTCCGGGCGACGGCGTCGGTCCCCGACTATCTGCGGGCGCCCATCGTCGGCCCGCGCTCGAAGCTGCTGCCCGCCTACGAGCAGAAGCTCGCGTTCTCCCGCCAGCTTCCGCTGATCTTCTCGCTGGCGGGCATCGTCGTGGCCGTGCTGCTGGTGCTGGTCTACTGGAACGACCCGGACGCCCGCTCCGTGGCCTGGCTCTCGGCCGGGCTGCTGTGCAGCTCCCTGGCCGTGACGGGCGTGTTCGCCGACAACCCGCTGCCCGCCCGCCTCGTCGAGCCGCTGCGTCCCTCGCTCTACCAGTTCTCGGTGGTGTGCTTCGCGTTCGCCCTGCACCGCATCCGAAGCCTGCGGAGACGGCGCCTCGAGCACTGGATGCTGGGCGTCTCCGCGGGGTTCGCCGCCCTGACCTTCGCGGTGCCGCCGATCTTCACGTACGCGGTCGCCGTGGTGTGGGCGATTCCGACGGCCGCCCTCTGCGTCTACGTCGCGGTGCTGC
Organism: uncultured delta proteobacterium; assembly: GCA_963822965.1. Lineage (GTDB taxonomy): Bacteria > Myxococcota_A > UBA9160 > UBA9160 > UBA4427 > JAJDAN01. The sequence goes on along the minus strand of CAWGJT010000005.1, from coordinate 1,827,923 downwards.
TGGTGGGCGTAGCCCGCACGCTCTCGGGCATGCACGCCCTGGCGGCCCTCTTCCCGCTGGTGGGGGTGGGCCTGTTCGCCGTGCACGACGTGGTGGGCTTCGCGACGGGGCACTTCCTCTTCGACCAGGTGCTGCTGGTCTATGCCAGCGGCATGATCACCCTGGGCCTCGTGAGCGTGCACCTCACCCGCACCCGGATGGCGCTGGCCGAGTCGCGAAGCCTCAACCGGGAGCTGGACGCGCGGGTGGCGGAGAAGCGGGCCGAGCTCGAGCGCAACTTCGAGCGCCTGCGCGCGATCGAGCGCGAGCAGGTGGTTCTGGCCGAGCGCGAGCGCATGCTGCGCGACATGCACGACGGCCTGGGCGGCCAGCTCGTCTCGACCCTGGCGATGGTGGAGAGCGGTCGCTTCGAGCCCGAGGAGCTGGCGGAGGCCCTGCGCGACAGCCTCGACGACCTGCGGCTGATGGTGCACTCGCTCGACCCCAGCGAGGCGGACCTGCTCTCGATGCTGGCGGTCGTGCGCGAGCGCGTGGAGCCCCGGCTGGCACGCCGGGGCCTGCGCTTCGCGTGGCACGTGGAGGACGTCCCCGACCTGCCGGCCCTCGAGCCGGCCGGGGTGCTGCAGGTGCTCCGGATCGTGCAGGAGGTGATCACGAACATCGTGAAGCATGCCGACGCCTCGACGATCACCCTGCAGACCGGCACCTGCCCGGCGTCGGAGACGCGGCGCGCGCACGTCTTCCTCTCGATCCACGACGACGGCGTAGGCCTGCCCGCGTCACCGCGCCGGGGGCGCGGTCTCACGAACATGCGCGAGCGGGCCCGCCTGGTGGACGCGGAGATCGAGATCGTGTCGCCGGCCTCGGGGTCGGAGAGCCGCGCAGGCACCCGGGTGACCTTGCGGCTGCCCCTGGCCTGACCGGCCGCCGGGCGCGCCTCCCTTCCCCTCCACCCCTCCACCCCGCTCAGGTGGTGGGTGTGTACTTCCGCAGCTTGCGCTGCAGGCTCTGGCGATGGAGTCCGAGGCGCCGGGCCGCCTGGCTGATGTTGCCCTCGCACTCGGCGAGCACGAACTCGATGTACTCGCGCTCGTGACGGTAGAGGCTCTGGAACTCCGTGGGGATCGGCACTTCTTCGTTGGCCACCTCTTCGGTCTGGAGCGCGCGCTCCACCTCGTCGATGTCCACCGGCTTGGTGAGGTAGTGGGCGGCGCCGAGCTTGGTGGCCTGCACCGCGGTGGCGATGCTGCCGTAGCCCGTGAGCACCACGATGTGCACGTCGGGGTTCTGGCTCTTGATCTCCTGGATCACGTCGAGGCCGCTGTCCTGGCGCAGCCGCAGGTCGACGACCGCGTAGCGGAAGCGCGAGACGTCGGCCTCCCGCACGGCCGCCAGCGAGGGCAGGCTCTCCACCGCGTAGCCGCGGTCCTGCAGCTCGGTGCCGAGAGTGTCGGCGAAGCGCGTGTTGTCCTCGACGATGAGGAGCGTCCTGTCGGCGTGGGGGTCGCTCATGTCACTGGCCCGTCGCCTCCATGGGGCCCGTCGCCACCGTGCTCACGCGCGGGAAGCGCACGCGGGCCACGGCGCCACCTTCGCTGCGGTCCTCGAGCAGCAGCTCGGCGCCGACCGCGGCTGCCAGGCTGTGGACGAAGTACAGGCCGAGCCCCACGCCGTCGGGCTTGGTGGTCACGAAGGGCTCGCCGATGTGGGAGCGTACGACCTCCGGCCAGCCTTTGCCGCGGTCGAGGATCGCCACCTCGGTCTGGCCGTCGATCTTGTCGATGGTGACCTCCACCGGCGCGCCGCCGCCGGCCTCGATGGCGTTGTCGACCAGGTTGATGAGCGCCTGGGAGAACGCCACCGCCGGAATCAGGGCCCGTCGCGGCGCGGGACCGTGGGTGTGGATGTGGATGCCCACGTCCTCGTGCTCGAGCTGGATGCTGGCGCACACCTGGCTCACGATCTCGTCGACGTCCACCACCTCGAGGTGGAGGCGATCGGGATGCAGCGGCGCTCCGGCCATGTGCCGCAGCACGTCCCGGCAGTGCTCCAGGGCCTCGGCGGCGGTCCGCAGGTCGACGTCGTCGTCCAGCTCCCGGGTGCGTGCCAGGCGCGCCAGCTTGAGCTGCGCGGTGTTGAGGGGCGTCGCCAGCTCGTGGGAGAGCCCGGCCGCCAGGGCGCCCACCGCCCGCAGGCGGTCGATTCCCGTCTTGCGCTCGCGCAGCAGCGCGAAGTGGGCGGTCATGGCGGTGAGAGTGCGCGAGAGCCACGCCGTCAGGATCCAGAAGACGCCGGCCACCACCAGCTGGGCGGGGAAGAGGATCCTGCGCGGCAGCAGCGACCCCTCGATGCCGGGCGGGATGTGCGAGAAGGCCTGCAGCAGCAGCAGGCAGCCGATCAGCACCGTGAAGAAGAGGAAGCTCTTCTGGCCCTCGAGCAGCAGGGCGCCGAGACCGGTGTGGACGAACAGGATGGGCACCATCGGGTTCCAGGCGCCGCCGGTCAGCGCCAGCATGGCCGAGAGCCCGAAGATGTCGCAGCACAGCTGGAAGAGGATGCGGTTCGGGGTGGCCCGGAAGCCCCGGCGCAGGGCGGCCCAGGTCACCAGGTTCAGGGTCACGAGCAGCACGATCACGCCCGCGAAGTCGGGCAGCAGGCCGGGCTCGAGGAGCTGGAACTCGAGGGCCGGAATCACGGTGAGACACTGCGCGGTGATGGCGATCCAGCGCAGGCGCACCACCCAGACGAGCTTCGCGGTGCTCTGCTCGGGCTCGGCGGAGATGGGGGGCGAGAGGAACGAGCGGATGATGTCCAACACCCACGAGATTAGCGGGCGCTCGAAGCTCCCTCACCTCGCGCGGCGGGACGCCTACGCGAGCCCGAAGGCGTCCAGCAGGAAGGCCAGGACCAGCGCCTCGTCGCGCCAGGCGTCGTAGCGGCCCGAGGGTCCCCCGTGGCCCGCGCCCATCTCGGTCTTGAGCAGGATCGGCTCGTTGCCCGTGCCGACGTCGCGCAGGGCCGCCACCCACTTGGCGGGCTCCCAGTACGACACCCGCGGATCGTTCAGGCCGGCCGTCGCGAGCAGCCGGGGCCAGGCGTGGGGGGTGAGGGTCTCGTAGGGGGTCCAGGCGCGCAGCCAGCGGTACTGCTCGGGGATCGCGGGATTGCCCCACTCCTCCCACTCCGTGACCGTGAGCGGCAGGGTCTCGTCGAGCAGCGTGTTGATGCAGTCCACGAAGGGCACCTCGGCGACCACCGCCCGGAAGAGGTCGGGCCGCAGGTTCAGGGCGGCCGCGACCAGCAGCCCCCCCGCGCTGGCGCCGCGTGCGGCCAGCCGGTCCGCGGACGTGTAGCCCGCCGCCACCAGATGCTCGGCGCAGGCCACGAAGTCGCCGAAGCTGTTGGCCTTGTGGGCGAGCCGTCCCTGCTCGTGCCAGGCCTTGCCGAGCTCGCCGCCGCCGCGCACGTGGGCGATGGCGAAGACCACGCCGCGCTCGAGCAGCGAGAGCCGGCCCGCCGAGAACCACGGATCGCTGTTCTCCTCGTAGGCCCCGTAGCCGTAGAGGACCAGCGGCGCCGAGCCGTCCCGGGGCGCGCCCCGGCGCTGGATGAGCGAGATGGGGATGCGGGTGCCGTCGGCGGCCGTCGCCCACTCGCGGCGCGATTCCCAGTCCGCCGTTCGGTAGCCGCCGAGCACGGGCTGCTGCTTGAGGAGCCGGCGCTCTCCCGTGTCCAGATCCTCTTCGTAGACCCCGCTCGGCGTGACCAGCGACTCGTAGGTGAAGCGCAGGGTGCGCGTCGCGTACTCGAGGTTGGCGCTCTCGCCCACGGTGCGGACCGGCTCGTCGAAGACCAGGTCGCGGGGCGGACCGCAGCCCTCGTCGAGGAGGGGCAGCACGCTCACTCCGCTCGTTCCCTGGGTCCGGCGCCAGACCACCAGGTGGCGCTCGAAGGCGTCCAGCCCGTCGAGCTTCACGTCGCCGCGGTGGGGCAGGATCTCCTTCCAGGCGCCCGGGTCCGTCACCTTCGCCTCGAGGATGCGCCCGTTGGGCGCGTCGAGGGTGGAGAGGACCACGAAGCGCCCGCCGTCGCGGGTGCCCCGGGCGTGCTCTACCCAGTACTCGACGCCGTCCACGCGGGGCCGCATGCACCGGAACGTCCCGCGCGGCGCGGTCGCCTCCAGTACCCACACCTCGCTGGTCGTCTGGCTGTGGACGGTGAGGAGGATCCACTCCTCGCTGCGGGTGGCGTCCACCGCCAGGAAGAAGCGCTCGTCGTCCTCCTGGAAGACGAGGGCGTCCGCGTCGGCGGGGGTTCCGATCTCGTGGCGCCACAGCTGGTACGGCCGCAGGGCGTCGTCCGTCCGCACGTAGAAGAAGAAGCGCGAGTCGGCCGAGAAGGCGCCGCCGTAGGTGGTGCGCGCGATCTCGTCCGCCAGGTCGCGGCCCGAGTCGAGGTCGCGGAAGCGCAGCACGTACTCCTCGGCGCCGGTGAAGTCCGTCGAGTACGCGGCCAGGGCGTGGTCCGGGCTCACCTCGAAGAGGCCGAGGGCGAAGTACGGCGAATCGCCCGCCAGCAGGTTGGCGTCGAGCAGGACCTGCTCGGGGCCGTCGATGGCGCCCCGCCGCCGGCACGAGATGGGGTACTGCTGCCCCTCCTCCGTACGGGCCAGGTACCAGTAGTCGCCCTTGCGCGCCGGCACGCTGAGGTCGGTCTCGAGGATGCGGGACTTGATCTCCTGGAAGACGGTCTCGCGCAGACCGGCCTGGGGGGCGAGCACGGTCTCGGTGTACGCGTTCTCGGCGGCGAGGTGGGCGGCCACCCGTTCGCTCTCTCGCGCGCGCATCCACGCGTACGGGTCGACGACCGTCTCGCCGTGCAGCATGCGGGGACGGGGCTCCCGGGCCGGAGACGGGGCTTCGGGGTGCGACATGGCCCGGGAGGCTAACGGAAGCGGTCGGGAACGGAGCGGTCTGGTGTAGAATTCTGACGATGCATCAGATCCCCGGCTCCCCCGCGGTCCGAGACGCCCTCGGCTTCCGGCTCTTCGACGCCGACAACCACTACTACGAGCCCCGCGACTGCTTCACCCGCTTCATCGAGCCGCGCCACCGCGACAAGGCCATCCGGGTGGTGGCGGACGACGGCGGGCAGGAACGGGTGATGGTGGGCCGCAAGCCCTTCACGTTCCTGGGCAACCTCGACTTCGACCACCACGCCCGCCCCGGCGCCCTGCGCGAGATGCTGCGCGCCATGCACACCCCGGACTACGAGGGCGAGGTCACCCAGCCGAACGATCCGGCCTTCCTGGACCGCGAGGCCCGGCTGGCACGCATGGACGAGCAGGGGCTCGAAGGCTGCCTCCTCTTTCCCACCCTGGCCGTCTGCGTCGAGCAGTTCATGACCGACGACGCGGAGCAGATGTACGCGAACTTCCACGCCTTCAACCGCTGGCTCGACGAGACCTGGGGCTTCGACTACCAGGGCCGCATCTATGCGCCGCCGCTGCTCTCGCTGCTCGACCTCGAGCGCGCCGTGGACGAGCTGGATCGGGTGATCGCCCGGGGCGCGCGCGTGGTGGCCCTGCGACCCGGACCGGCCTACGGGCGCTCCCCCGCCGACCCGTACTTCGACCCCTTCTGGTCGCGCGTCCACGAGGCCGGCGTGACCGTGGCCTTCCACATCGCCGAGTCGGGCTACAACGAGATGATGAGCGTCTGGTTCGGCGAGCAGCCGAACCCCTCGGCGCACCGGCAGTCGGCGTTCCAGTGGTCGTGCTTCTACGGCGACCGGCCCATCATGGACACCATCGCGGCGCTGGTCTTCCACAACCTCTTCGGCCGCTACCCGAACCTCAAGGTCATGAGCGTGGAGAACGGCTCGCTCTTCGTCCCCTACCTGATGAAGGTGATGGACAAGATGGGCGGCATGGGCCGCAACGGGCCGTGGATCGGCGGTCGTATCCGCGAGAAGCCCTCGGACATCGTGCGTCGCCACGTGTTCGTGTCGCCGTACCACGAGGAGAACATCCCGGCGCTGGTGCGGGAGATCGGCGCGTCCCAGGTGGTCTTCGGCTCCGACTATCCCCACCCGGAAGGGCTGGCCGAGCCTGCGGACTTCGTCGAGGGCCTGACGACGCTCCCCGCGGAAGCGATCCGCCGCATCATGCGCGACAACACCCTGGGCCTGCTGGGGCGCGCGTGAGCGAAGACCGCGACGTCGTCGACCAGAGCGGTCGCGCCCTCGGGCCGCGCGCCCTGCAGACGCGCGCGCGCCTGCTCGAAGCCACCGAGACGCTCCTCGGGCGCCAGAAGCTCCGCGAGCTGCGGGTGATCGACATCGCCCGCGAAGTGGAGACCTCGGCGGCCACCTTCTACCAGTACTTTCGCGACGTGGACGACGTGGTGCTGTGCCTCGCCGGGCAGACCAGCGAGGAGATGCCCGGCATCCTCGAGCAGATCGACGGCTCGTGGCGCGGCGACGCGGGCCGGCGCAAGGCCCGCGCCATCGTGGAGGCTTTCATCGCCCACTGGGACGCGCACCATGCGGTGCTGCGGGTGCGCAACCTGGCCTCCGACGAGGGAGACGAGCGCTTCCAGGCGCTGCGGGCCCGCACCATGCGCCCGGTGATCACCCATCTCGCCCGGGTGATCCGCGAGCACCGGGAAGGCGACGCGGCCGCCGGTCATCCCGCGGCGGCCGCCGCCGCCATGGCCTCCATCCTCGAGCGACTGGCCGCCTACCACCGCGAGCTCGAGGTCTTCGGCGTCACCCGGGACGACCTCGTCGAGACGTCCGCGCAGATCCTGCACCACACGGTCACCGGCGAATGAGACGACGGACGAGGCGAGCCACGTGAGCAAGAAGCCGTTCCGCCTGCTGCCGCAGGTGACCCCGGAGAACGAGCACTACTGGCAGGGTGGCGCCGCGGGCGAGCTTCGCTTCCTGCGCTGTGCGAGCTGCCGCACTTATGTGCACCCGCCGTCGCCGGTGTGTCCCGAGTGCCTCTCGCGGGAGCTCTCGTCCGAGGCGGTCTCGGGACGCGCGGTGGTGCACACGTTCACCGTCAACCACCAGCCGTGGATTCCGGGCTTCGATCCGCCCTACGTGGTGGCCATCGTCGAGATCGTCGAGCAGCCGTCGCTGCGGCTCACCACCAACATCGTGGGCTGCCCCATCGAGGACGTGCGCATCGGCCTGCCGGTGCGGGTCGTCTTCGAGGACCTGGGGGAGGGCGTGTTCCTGCCCCTCTTCGAGCCCGACCCCGGGGCCGCCGGCCCGGGCGCAGATGGGAAGGACGCATGAGCGAGTTTCTCGAGCGGCGCGCGGCCCTCACGGGAATCGGCCAGTCGGACGTCGGCCGCCGCCTGAACCGCGACCCCCTGGCGCTCACCGCCGACGCGTGCCTGGCCGCCATCGAGGACGCCGGCCTGCGCCGCGAGGACATCGACGGCCTGTCCACCTATCCCGGCAACATGGGCGGGGCGCCCGCGGGCTTCAGCGGCGCCGGCATCACCGAGGTGCAGGACATGCTGCGCCTCGACCTCGACTGGTTCTGCGGCGGCCCCGAGCTGCCCGGTCAGCTGGGGTCGGTGGTGAACGCCTGCATGGCGGTGGCCACCGGGCTCGCCCGCCACGTCCTCTGCTTCCGCACGGTGTGGGAGTCCACCGCCCAGGGCAGCGGCGGCCGTCAGGGGATCGGCGCCGGCGGCGGCGGTCGCTTCCGGGCCGGCGGCTTCATGCAGTGGACGCTCCCCTACGGCGCCGCTTCGGCGGCGGTGCTGGATCGCCATGATGGCGAAGCGCCACTTCCACGAGTTCGGCACCACGCGCGAGCAGCTGGCCTGGATCGCCCTCAACGCGCGCCGCAACGCGGGCCTGAACCCGAAGGCCATCTACCGCGACCCGATGACGATGGACGACTACCTGTCGGCCCGCATGATCTCGGAGCCCTTCTGCCTGTACGACTGCGACGTGCCCGTGGACGGCGCCACGGCGATGATCGTCTCCCACGTCGACGCCGCCAAGGACCTGCGCCGGCCGCCGCTGCGCGTCGAGGCGGTGGGCACGGCCATCAAGGGCCGTCCCTCCTGGGACCAGTGGGACGACCTCACCACCATGGCCCTGCGCGACGCCGCGGCGATGCTCTGGAAGCGCACCGACCTCGACCCCCGCCGACGTCGACTGCGCGCAGCTCTACGACGGCTTCAGCTTCATCGCCCTGGCCTGGCTCGAGGCGCTGGGCTTCTGCGGCAAGGGGCGAGGGCGGGCCCTTCTCGAGGGCGGCCAGCGCATCGCCCTCGAGGGCGAGCTGCCCCTCAACACGAACGGCGGCCAGCTCTCCGGCGGCCGACTGCACGGCTACGGCTTCCTCCACGAGGCGTGCGTGCAGCTGTGGGGCGAGGGCGGCGCGCGCCAGGTGGCGGGCGACCCGCAGGTGGCCGTCGCCGCGGCCGGCGGCGGCCCGCTCGGCGGCTGCCTGCTGCTGAGGCGGGGCGGCTGAGACGGCTGAGGGCTCCATGAGGGCTCTTGCGTCGTGCCGCCCCGAGATCCGGTTGCTGTTCCCTCTGTGGGAATCCCAGAGGATTCCCCGCTGTGGGAATCCGAAGGCTTCCCCAGCTAGGCTCTTCGGACCTTGGATTACCGCACCAAGCTCGCCTTCGCGTCTGGTCGCACTCTCCCTCTGCAACATGCTCCTGCTGGGAGCGTTCGGATACGAGACCGCGCAGAACATGCTGCGGCGCATCTCCGAGCGACAGCTCGACGCGCTGGCCGAGACCAAAGTCGACGATCTCGACGAGATGCTCGAAGGCTGGCGCGACCAGGTTCGCCTGATCCGCAGCCGCACCCAGCTGCGTCTCAGCCTGGAGCGCTACGGCGAGACACGGGATGCCGGCGGACCTCGAACGCATCCAGCGCATCGTGCGCGACGCCGTCTCGGCCGTCGAGGAGGTGAAGCGCATCGCGCTGTTCGACGGCGGCGGGCATCTGATCGCGAGCGCGGGCGAATCGGAGACGCCTCCCGCGCGAAAGACGCCCGTGACGGGCAGTGGTGCGTCGTGTATTCCGGGCTGCACCGCCGCAGCGACGGCGGGCTCGAAGGCAGCTGCACTCGAGCCTCGAGCTCGACGGCACGTCATCGGCTCCCTCGACGTCGTGATGGACGTCGGCGAGGTCCTCGGCGTCACGCCGACTCCACCGGGCTCGGCGAGACGGGCGAGACCATCCTCTTCAGCCTGGAGCCGGGCGGTCGCATGCAGGTGCTGAACGCCTTGCGCCACGCGCCGCGCTGCCCGCCGGCGGAGCCGCCCCCGAGCGTGGCCGCGGCGCGCGGGGGAACGGCGAGATCTTCGAGCTGCCGCACGACTACCGGGACAACGAGGTGTGGGTCGCCTCGCGCTTCCTGCCCGAGCTCGGCTGGGGGCTCGTCGTCAAGATCGACGCAGACGAGGAGCTGGCCCGCTTCTACGCGCTGCGCAGCCGCATCATCGACGTGGCCCTGGCGCTTGCCGCCTTCGCGATCGTGGTGGGCACGCTGCTCGGCTTCCGCCTCGCACGCCCCATCCGCGACCTCTCCGACGCTGGTGGACCGCGTGCGAAAGGGAGAGACGGGTCTTCGCGCCGAGGTGCGAAGGCGAGGACGAGGTCGCGGTGCTCGCCCGCGCCCTGAACGACTGGCTCGACGATCATGGAAGCGCGCAGCGCGCACGAGCCGGCCGCGGGCGCTCGGGCCCGGACGGGCGATGATCGAGGCGGCGGACTTCCTCGTCCTCTTCGGCGGCCTGATCTACCTGACGATCGGCGGCGATCTGCTGGTGCGTGGCGCGCTCGCGCTCTCGCGTCGCAGCCGCATCTCGCCGCTGCTGGTCGGGCTGACGGTGGTCGCCATGGGAACCTCGGCGCCCGGAGCTCCTCGTCTCGCTCTATGCGGCGATCTCCGGGCATGGCGAGATCGCCATCGGAAACGTCGTCGGCAGCAACATCACCAACGTGCTGCTCGTCATCGGGCTGCCCGCCCTGATCTCGCCCATCGCGATCCCCGCCTCGGGCGCCCGCTCCCACGGGCTCTTCATGCTGCTCGTCAGCGCGCATCTTCATCGGCCTCTGCTTCCTGGGGCCCCTCTCCTGGCCCCACGGCATCGTGCTGGTGGGCGTGCTGGCGGTGGGCCTGCTCGTGAGCTTCCGCGGCATGGCCTCGTTCCTGGAGGTGGACGCGCGACGAGGCGGAGATCGACCGCGTGCTGGGCATCCCGTCGCAGCTGCCGCATGATTCTCTTCTTCATCGTGCTCGGCATCCTGCTGCTGCCCCTCGGTGCGGATCTCGCCGTCAAGGCGCGGTCGCGATCGCCAAGGGCCTGGGCATTCGGGAGGCGGTGATCGGCGCCAGCATCGTGGCGCTGGGAACGTCGCTCCCCGAGCTCAGCACCACCGTCCTCGCCGCCATCCATCGCACCGACGACGTCGCCATCGGCAACGTGATCGGCTCGAACGTCCTCAACATCCTGGCCATCATGGGGCTCACGGTGCTGATCGCCCCGGTGCCCGTCCCCGCCGGCTTCCTCACCATCGACCTGTGGGTGATGCTCTTCTCGGGGGGCCTGCTGTGGGTGCTCGTCCTGGCCGGCCGCCCCATCGGCCGCGCCGCGGGCAGCGTCCTCGTCACCCTCTACGCCGTCTACCTGCTGGTGATCTTCGCCACCTGAGTCGCAACGCAGACCAGCGTCTCCATCGCGTCGGCCCGTAGCCCGTGATCGCGTGAAATGGCGGGCCAGCGCGCCCACTCTGGCGCCGACGCCAGCCCGAGCGGACGACTGCCGGGGACCCGTTCGCGACGCCGACCGACCCGGCCCGGGTCGCCCCGCCCGGCGGGCGGCGCCGTTCGGAGCCCGGTTTGACACCTTTCGGCGCCGGGGGAGAATCGACCGGGGCGCCGCGCCCGGCGCGGGAGACCCCCCATGCAGCTCAACCTCGGATCGATCCTCCAGGCACCGCGCGACTGAAGCCCGACAAGACCGCGGTCAGCCAGGACGACCGCCGGCTCAGCTACGGCGAGCTCGACCGGGCGGCGCGCGGGGTGGCGGCGAGCCTGCGGGCGCGGGGCGTCGAGCCGGGCGACCGGGTCGCGCTGCTGGTGCCGAACGTGCCGGAGTTCACGATCGCCTACTTCGGCATCCTCTACGCCGGCTGCACGGTCGTCCCCATCAACGTGCTCGCCGCGGCGCCCGAGGTGGCGTACTTCCTCGAGGACTCGGACGCGCGGCTGCTCATCGTGCATCCGCTCTTCGAAGCGGCGGGGCGCGCCGGGCGCCGAGCAGCGGGCGTGCCGGTGGTCGTGGCGGGCGGCGACGGGAGCCGACTCGCTGCAGGCGATGGCCGACGGCCGATCCGGTCGCCGCGCCTGCACCCGACCCTGCCCACCGACACGGCCGTCATCCTCTATACGTCCGGCACGACCGGCAAGCCCAAGGGCGCCGAGCTCACGCACTCGAACCTGCTGATGAACTGCGCGATGGTGGTGCCGAAGCTGATGCCCGAGGCCGGGCCCGACGCACGTGGCGCTGGGCGACGCTTCCGCTCTTCCACTCGTTCGGGCAGACGTGCGTGCAGAACGCCACCATCGCGCTGGGCGGCACCTTCACGCTGCTGGCGCGCTTCGACGCCCGCGAAGGCGTTCGAGGTGATCGAGCGCGACCGCGTCACGTTCTTCGCGGGTGTCCCCACGATGTACTTCGCGCTGCTGCACCACGAGGCGGACGCACCCACGACTTCGCGAGCGTGCGGTACTGCGTGTCACCGGCGGCGCGCCCATGCCCGTCGAGGTGATGAACGCCTTCGAGGAGCAGCTTCGGCGTGACGATCCTGGAGGGCTTCGGGCTCTCGGAGACGTCGCCGGTCGCGAGCTTCAACGTGCTCGACAAGCCGCGCAAGCCGGGCTCGATCGGCTACCCGGTGTGGGGCGTCGAGATGTGCATCGTGGACGAGAACGACCACCCGCTGCCCGACGGCGAGCGCGGCGAGATCTGCATCCGCGGCCACAACGTCATGAAGGGCTATCTGGGCCGCCCCGACGCCACCAAGGAAGCGCTGCAGGGCGGCTGGTTCCACTCGGGCGACATCGGCCTGCGGGACGAGGACGGCTGCTACTGGATCGTCGACCGCAAGAAGGACATGATCCTGCGCGGCGGCTTCAACGTGTATCCGCGCGAGGTGGAGGAGGTGCTCTACGCCCACGAGGCCGTCGTCGAGGCGGCCGTGATCGGCGTCCCCCACGAGAGCCACGGCGAGGAGGTGAAGGCGGTGGTCGCTCTCGGCGCCGGCCGCGACGGCCAGCGCGGAGGACGATCATCGCCTTCTGCAAGGAGCGCCTGGCCGCCTACAAGTACCCGCGCATCGTGGAGTTTCTGGACGCGCCTCCCCAAGGGCCCGACGGGCAAGATCCTGAAGCGCGAGCTGCGCTGACCCGCGAGCCCGGCGAATTCCGTCCGGGTCCGCACGTGCCTCGTGCGAGCCGGCGGTCGGAACCCCGCCGGCCCGCTACGACACCCACCCGCGTGACCGGATTCGTCACGGGGCCCGGCTTCCATGGGGGATGTACCGGGCATCCACCACTCGTGACCCGGCAACCTCTCTGGGATGTCCCGCGGCTCGAGGTCGAGCGAGCTCGGCGAAAGAGCCGCGGGGCAGCCCGGAGAGCAGGCTCCGGAGGGCGCCGCAAGGCGCCAGGTGCAATGCGGCAATGCAGCAATGCAGCAATGCGGCAATGCAGCAATACATAGGAGGTCGACCCATGGCGACGAACACGCTCCTTCGCTCCCCCCGCTCTCTCCCTTTCCCTACCTCTTCCCCCGTCTCGCCTTCCCCTGTCTCGCCTTCCCCTGTCTCGCCTTCCCCCCTCTCGCTCTCGCACCCGACGGGCTGTCAGGTGTGCGGCTGCGCGCACGTCGAGATCGACTGTGTGGACCTGCAGGCGGACGCGCTCGAGCTCGGGGAGTGTCCGCGCTGCGGGCATCGCTGGACGCGGCCGGCCCGCCGGCCCTCGCGCTTCGACGCCCGGCCGGCGCGCGGGGCACGCCGCCGCGCGGCCGGCGGGCGCGACGAGTCGGCGCAGAAGCAGGGCAGGATGGTTCCCAACGCGGCCTGACGCGACCTGAGCAAGCCGCCCGAGAGGGGCAACCGACGCATTGGGGCTAGAGTCCGCCCGTGCGTCTCGTTCTCTATACCGGCAAGGGCGGCGTCGGGAAGACCACCACCGCGGCGGCTACCGCCGTCCGAGCGGCCGAGCTGGGAGCGCGCACCCTCGTCGTCTCGTCGGACGTGGCCCACAGCCTGGGGGACGTCCTCGAGCGGCCGCTCGGGCCGAGCCCCGCGAAGCTGGCCCCCAACCTGGACGCCATGGAGATCGACCCCCGGGTCGAGATCGGCCGCTACTACGGCACGATTCGCGACTACCTGGTGGAGCTCTTCCGCTACCAGGGCATCGACGACGTGGTGGCCGAGGAGCTGGCGCTGCTGCCGGGTGCCGAGGAGGTGGCCTCGCTCCTCGCCGTGGAGGAGCTCTCTCGCCGCCGGACCTACGACTTCGTGGTCCTCGACTGCGCACCCACGGGCTCCACCCTGCGCCTCGTCACCCTGCCCGACATGATGAAGGGCGTGCTGCGCATCGTGCCCGCCGCGGCGCGGGTGCTGTCCACGGTGGTGTCGCCCATCGCCCGGGCGATGGTGAGCGCGCCGATCCCCCGCAGCCGGGTGTTCCGCGATCTCGAACGCCTGGTGGACGACCGGGCCCGGAAGCTCCGTCGCCGCCTGTCCGACAAGCAGACGAGCATCCGCATCGTGGCCACCCCCGAGCGGATGGTGATCGACGAGGCCCGGCGGGCCTTCATGGAGCTCTCGCTCTTCGACCTGCACTGCGACGCGGTGGTGATGAACCGGCTGCTGCCCGCGTCTGCGGGGCAGGAGGAGTTCTTCCAGGACTGGTGGGCGGTGCAGGGTCGGCGCCAGCAGGAGCTGGAGGAGCTCTTCGCGCCCTTGCGGGTGCTGGACGCCCCCCTGCAGCGCGACGAGGTGACGGGTCTCGACGCGCTGGCCGCCCACGGCCGGGACATCTTCGGCGAGGAGCGGCCCGACGCGCTGCTCTCGGACGCCCCGCGCATCCGCTTCACGAAGGCGGCGGGGGTGCACCGGGTGCATCTGCCGCTGCCCGGCGCCTCGGCGGACCACCTGGAGGTGGCGGTGGTCGAGGAAGACCTGATCGTCCGCGCGGGATCCCGGCGGCGCGCCGTTCCGCTGCCGCCCCGCATCTCGCGCCTGCCGCTGGCCTCCGCGCGCCTGCAGGACGGCACCCTGGTGGTCTCCTTCGGCGCCGCGCCGGAAGCCGAGCCCGAGCCCCGGCCCGCGAAGGCCGCGCCCAGGAAGAGCCGCCGGTCGGGGAAGGCCTCCCCGCCCCGGCGCAAGGTGGGCGGCACCTGATGCGCGTCCTGCTCCACACCGGGAAGGGAGGCGTCGGCAAGACGACCGTCGCCCTCACCACGGCCTTCGGGGCCGCTCTCCACGGCCACCGGGTGTTCGTGCTGTCCACCGACGCGGCCCACAGCCTGGGCGACGCCCTCGGCATGCCCCTCGGCTCGACGCCCGAGCAGGTGGCGCCCGGGGTCACCGTGCAAGAGCTGTCGGTGCTCGACGAGCTCGACGAAGCGTGGGCGGTCGTCCAGGAGTGGATGAACGTGCTGCTGCGGGGACAGAAGGTGGAGGGCGCCGAGGCGGAGATGGTCGCCGAGGAGCTGGTGGCCTTCCCGGGGCTCGAAGAGCTGGTGGCCCTGCGCGCCATCCGCAAGGTGGAGGCGGCGGGCGAGCACGACGTGTGCGTGGTGGACTGCGCGCCCACCGGCGCCACCCTGCGGCTCCTCCGCTTTCCCGACGTGCTGCGCTTCTTCATGGAGAACGTCTTCGAGTGGAAGCGGCGCGGCATGAACATGATCCGGCCCGTGGCCAAGCGCATGCACGCGGACCGCTTCCTGCCCTCGGACGAGGTGTTCGGCGCCATCGAACGGCTCTACGAGGACGTGGCCGACGTGCGGCAGATCCTCCTCGACGGCGATCGCACCAGCGCGCGCCTGGTGGTGAATCCGGCGCGGGTGGTGGTGGACGAGACGCGCCGCTCGTTCGCCTATCTCTGCCTGTACGGCGTGGCCGCCGACGCGGTGCTCGTGAACCGCGTGCTGCCGGCCGACGCCGCCTCGGGCTACTTCGCGAATTGGGCGGCGCGCGAGCAGGAAGAGCTGGCGCGCATCGAACGCTCGTTCCCCGTGCCGCGCTTCTCGATCCCGCTGCAGCGGGTGGAGCCCATCGGCCCGGTGGCGCTCACCGCGCTCGCCCGCGATCTGTTCGGCGAGAACGACCCGGCCGGCTTCTTCAGCCGGAAGCGACCCATTCGCCTGCGCAAGGACGAGGGCAGCACGGTGCTCGAGATCGACCTCCCGGGCATGGCGACCGAGGACGTGGAGGTGGTGACGGCCGGACGCGACCTGGTGGTGCAGGTGCGCGACGCCCAGCGCCTGGTGTCGCTGCCCGACTCACTGAGCGGCCGGGCCGTCGAGGACATCCGCTTCCACGACGGGCTGCTCCAGGTGGTGTTCGCGCCGTGAGCCCGCGGCTCGACGCCCCGCCGGCGCGGGAGCCCGGCCGCATCGTCTCGCTGGTCCCGAGCCTCACGGAGTCGCTCTTCGCCCTGGGCCTGGGCGACCGCGTGGTGGGCGTGACCGACTGGTGCGTACATCCGGCGGACGCCGTGGCGGCGCTGCCGAAGGTGGGCGGCACGAAGGACGCCGACCCGGAGGCGATCGCGCGCCTGCAGCCGGACCTGGTGATCGCCAACCACGAGGAGAACACGCGCCGGGTGGTGGACGCCCTCGACGCGCGGGGTCTCGACGTGTGGGTCACGTATCCGCGCACGGTGCGCGAGGGGGCGCTGCTGCTGCTGGAGGTGGCGAAGCTGGGCGCCGACGAGACGGCGCGCCGGGAGGTGGCCCTGCCGGTACTGGCGGCGGTGGAAGCCGCCGAGCACGACCGGCGCCGGAGCGGCGTGCCGCGGCCGCGCGTCTTCTGTCCCATCTGGCGCGATCCGTGGATGGCCCCGTCGCGCGACACCTACATGCACGACATGATCGAGCTCTGCGGAGGCGAGAACGTGACCGCGGCGCTCGCGCCCGACGGACGCCGGCGCCGCCGCCCCGACGAGCGCTACCCGAAGCTCGATCTCGACGAGCTGGTTGCGCTGGCGCCGGACGTCGTCTGGCTGCCCGACGAGCCGTACGCGTTCACGGCGTCCGACGCGCGCGAGCTCGGCGGGCTCGAGGTTCCCGCCGCCCGGGACGGCCGCATCCATTTGATCGACGGTACCTGGGTGTCGTGGTACGGTCCCCGCATTCGATTGGCGATCCGGACACTTGGCGAGCTGCTGCTGCCGCGTTGACATCGTGCGAGCCGGTCGGGGAGCTCTCCAGAGGGCCGGAGAGAGCCGGAGAGGGGAAGTCAGGTGCAGGCCGGGTGGGTTTCCACCCTGAATCGTGATTCGATCGGGTTTCGCGCCAGCCGCTCCAAATCCCCCCTAAAGACTGTCGGCGCGAACCCGTAAAGGAATGTGCAAGTCCCGGGTCGGGAGACGGGAGCCGACGCGTGAATCCCGTGAAGCGAGCGGGGCCGGCTGGCGGGTCCCGATCTTCGAGCGTGACGGATCGAGTGACGCGAGCGGACTGACGAGACAAGCGTGGCGCGAGAGAGGGCGCGAAACGATGCAAGCGAGCCGTAGAGAGCAGGAGAAGCACCGGGCAACGGCACTTCACCGGCGCTGGCTGTGGGTGGGTCTGTGCGCGGCGATGTTGCTGGCGGCGGTGCCCGCCTGGGCGGCCCGGGTCGTGGACGTGCGGGTCGGTCAGCACGTCGGCTATTCCCGCGTGGTCTTCGAGCTGGACTCTTCCGTGGGCTACAAGGTGGAGCGCAACACGCCGTCCGCGGGCGTGAACGAGCTCATCGTCTCCCTGGACGCCGCCGCAAAGGCCCGCACCCTGCGAGGCAAGCTCGACTACATCGACAGCGTCGAGGTCCGGCCCGTGGGCAGCGACCGCTCGAGCGTGCGCATCCGCCTGAAGGGCAACGACCTGAAGCTCAAGGAGATGATCCTCGCGAGCCCGCCGCGGATCGTGCTCGACGTCCTGAACGAGAAGGCTCTGGCCGCCGCGAAGGCGAAGGCGAAGGCGAAGAAGAAGGTCGCGAAGGCGCCGACGGCGAAGACCACTGCCCCGACGGCGAAGACCACTGCCCCGACGGCGAAGACCACTGCCCCGACGGCGAAGACGACTGCCCCGAAGCCCGCCCCGGCACCCGCCGCGAAGCCGGCCGAGCGAGTCGTCCAGTCGCGGACCCAGCTCAAGGCCGAGCGCATGGCGACCCCGCAGCCCCCCGCCTCGCTGCCCGACGACAGCAAGGCGGCGAGCGGACCCGGCGTGCGGATGGCCGCCAAGGCGCCGGCCGCCCGCCCGACCCCCACGCCGGACACCCCCGCGAAGGCGACGCCGCCCGCCGCGGATGCGACACCGCCGCGGCGCGCTGCTCCGCCCACGCCCGGCATGCCCGCCCAGCCGCCCGCCGAGGCGCGGCCCCGTCCGACCCCGGCTGCGACCGCCCGGCCCCAGGCCACGCCGCCCCGGCCGGCGGCGGCGACACCGCCCGGTGGCAACGGTCTATTCAGCCTCCAGAACATCGCCGTCGGCGCCGTCGGGCTGCTGCTCGTGGTCGCGGCGGGCGTCTTCTTCGTACGCCGCCGCAACGCAGCCGAGGTGGTGGACGCCAGCGCGTTCGACAACCCGCTCGGCGACGACGAGAATCCGTTCGCCGGTCTCGATGCCGGAGCCGACGTCGAGGCAGAGACCGAGGAGATTCCGATCAGCCAGGCCGCCAGGGCCGAGGTCGGCATCCCGCTCGACGAAGACGAAGGCCCCCCGTCCGCCAAGCCCCGGTCCGCTCAGGAAGGAAAGAAGATGGACATGACCTCCGACAACGCCCAGACGACCCTTCTCGATTCGAGCCCGATGGCGGCCGGCATGGCCGGCGGCGGCGACGCGGCGCGCATGATCGCGGAGTTCGAGCGCCGCATGGCCGCGATGGAGACGCGCATCGACGAGCTGGTGGACGCCAAGGAGCGTCTGGAGCGCCAGGTCGCGGCCCAGACCGAGGAGCTGCGCGTGCAGCGCGCCGCCATCGCACGCACCCAGCGCGCCGTCCGCAACCTGAGCCGTCCGGGCGAGGACGCACCCACGGAGCCGGCCCTGCGCGATCCCAGCCGGCCCGAGGGACCGCGCTCGTAGCACCGACGGCGAGTCTTCTCGGGATCCAAGGGTTGGATCCAGGAACCGGAGAGCGTCTCGCGTCGGTGCGAGACGCTCTTCTTCGTTGGGCGTTTAGCTCGCCGACTCTCGAAGTGGTCCGCGCACCCCTCAGCGATTCCCCTCCCCGACGCCCGCGGCCCGGCGTGCCAGCTCGAGCGCGTCCGAGCGCGCCCACGAAGCCGCCGTGAGGGAGGAAGCAGCATTGCAGCCCGCACAGCGTCGTCACCTCGGCGAAGCACCTCGACGAGGCACGAGTTGCCGCGCAGCGTCGAGCCGCCGTACACCACGTGTTGCGCGCGCCGGTCGCCGCCGCGATGCCGGCGCAGATGAGCGCGACGTTCTCGCCCACGAGTCGCATCACGCCAGCGACCCGATCGGCGCGGTCCTGGCGGCTCGGCTTCGCGCGCGCGAAGCCCTGCTCGTCCAGGTCGCGCGCCAGCTTGCCGAAGCTCGCGGCGGTGAGATTGCCGGCCAGCGGAATCTCGTGGTCGGCGTAGATGTCCGAGACCCGGAGGTCGACCGCTCCGGCGTCGCCCTGCGTCGGCCAGCTCGCAGAGCTCCTCGAAGTTGGCGCTGGCCAGCGTGCCCCCGAGGCCCGACGACGGCGCCGCCGCCCAGGGCCGTGCCGCCCACCCGCAGGGTGGTCTCCGGTGTGACCAGCAGGATCGAGGTCCCTGTCCCCAGCGAGACCACCAGGAAGGGCTCACCGGCGGGAGGCCCTCCGGGAGAGCCGAGAGCCGCCGGTGCCGGAAGCGCCGACAACGCCTCTCGGCCCGGGCCAGCAGACGCCGGGCACCGGCCCCCCAGGCCTCGAACTCGCCCGCGTGATGGCAGGGCGCGTTCGAGTCGGCTCGGGCAGCCGGGCGAGCAGGCCGACGGCCCCGCCCCCGGTCGCGCCCACCCGGGACGGTCCCAGCGCGCTCACGTGGTCCGCCACGGCGGCCGGGTCGGCCGAGGGCAGCAGCTCGAAGGCGGGCCCTTGTGCCCGCTCCGGAGCGCTCCAGGACGATCTTGGCGAGGGTGGCCCCCACGTCGAGGCCGACTTCCGGGCCGTGGCCGGTCATTCAGGGGCGCTCCGCTTCACCCATCGGGAACCGTTTCCCGCGAACCTCTTTCTGATTCAATGAGTTACACTCGCGCGCCAGGTTGCTCCGCCATGTATACCGCGTTCTACGGGCTTCGCGAGAAGCCTTTCGCACTCGTTCCCGACCCCCGATACCTGTTCCTCGCCGATGCCCATCGCGAGGCGCTCGCGCACCTGCTGTACGGCATCGACCAGGCCGAGGGCTTCATCTGCGTCACCGGTGAGGTCGGAACGGGCAAGACCACCATCTGTCGCACCCTGCTCGATCGGCTCGGCACCGAGACCGAGGTGGCCTTCCTCTTCAACCCGAGCCCGTCCGGTCTCGAGCTGCTCGAGGACATCAGCGCCGAGTTCGGGATCGAGGTCGCTCGGCAGCACGCGCAGCGATCTGATGGGCGAGCTCAACCGCTTCCTGCTGCAGAAGAAGCAGGAGCATCGTCGCGTGCTCCTCATCATCGACGAG
Organism: uncultured delta proteobacterium; assembly: GCA_963822965.1. Taxonomy (GTDB): domain Bacteria; phylum Myxococcota_A; class UBA9160; order UBA9160; family UBA4427; genus JAJDAN01. The sequence continues at coordinate 1,807,993 of CAWGJT010000005.1, read as the reverse complement.
GCCCAGAACCTCTCCGGCAGCACCCTCGAGCAGGTGCGGCTGCTGTCGAACCTCGAGACGTCTTCCTCGAAGCTCATCCACATCCTGCTGCTCGGGCAGCCCGAGCTCGATCGCAAGCTCGACTCGGCCGAGCTGCGGCAGCTGCGCCAACGCATCAGCGTGCGATGGGCGCTGCATCCGCTCTCGGCACGCGAGACGCGGGAGTACGTGCGACACCGGCTGCACGTGGCGGCCGCGGCCGAGCGCGATCTCTTCAGCGACGCCGCCCTTCGCGAGATCCACCGCCGCACGGGCGGCGTGCCGCGCCTGGTGAACGTGCTGTGCGACCGCGCGCTGCTCGCCGGCTACGTCGCGCGCGCGCCAGCGCATCACCCCCGCGATCGTCAAGCAGGCGGCGCGCGAGATTCCCGACGCGGATCGCCGGCGCTCGCGGGCGTCCCGGCTCGCCGATGCCGCCGTCGGCGGTCGCGGGCTGCTGCGCCGGCTGGGCGTCGGCTCGGTGTTCGTGGCGGGTCTGCTGCTGGGGGTTGCGGTGGCGGGAGGCCTGGCGCTCGGCGGTTCGGACTTCGCGCACCAGCAGCTGCAGCCGCTGCTGGCCCGTCTGCGCGCGGTGGCCTCGCCCGGCGAGGGGCCCGTGGGCAGCGCGCCGCCGGCCGGCACGCAAGGGATGTCACCTGCGGGCGCGCTCGGACCCGAGATCGAGGTGGCCGCGGCGCCGGTGGACGGGGGCTTCGACGCCTCGGCCAGCGTCGCCGTGGACTCGGTGCCCGGCCTCGACGCGCAGTCGCTGCGCCCCGTGGATCCCGAGCGCGGACAGGAGATGTCCCGCGCGGCCCTGGAAGGCCTGGCGATGGGAGCCTTCCTGACGGGGGCCATCGACGCCCAGGACGAGGACCAGGGCCGCCGAGACGCCCTCAATGCCGTGCTCGACGCCTTCGGTCTCCCGGGCTACGAGCCGTCCCCCACCAGCGACGACATCGCCTCCCTGTGGCTGGGCGAACGGGGGCTCTCGACGCTCGCCGTCGACTACGGCGACCTCGAGAAGCTGCGCGCGCTCAACCATCCCGCGCTGCTGCGGCTGCGTGGCTCCGACGAATCGCAGACCCGGCTCGTCGCCCTGATGCAGCTCGACGGCGATCTCGCCTCGATCTACGGCCTGACCGGCGACGCCCCGCTCTGGGTGCCCATCGACGAGATGCTGCAGCAGTGGGACGGCGAGGCGTGGGTGGTGTGGAACGACTTCGAGTCGGTACGACCCGTGCTGGCCTTCGGCGAGCAGGGCCATTCCGTAGCCTGGCTGCAGGAGGCGCTGGCCGAGCTCGGCTACTACGAAGGGCCCGCCTCGGGGCTCTTCGATCGCGACACCCGCGAAGGCCTGCGCGAGTTTCAGCGCATCCACCAGCTCCAGGCGGACGGCATGGCCGGCCCGCGCACGCGCATGGTTCTCTACGACCTGCTGGGGCGCTACGAGGTGCCGCGGCTCGTCGATCCCGCCGAGGTGGGGGTGAGCGAGTGAGCACGATCCTGAAGGCGCTCCGCCGCCTCGAAGAGGACAAGCGGGCGCGAGCGGCCATGAGCCTCGATCAAGCGGTGCTGGAGCCGGCCGTTCCGCAGCGCCCCCGCAACCTGTGGGTGGGCCTCGGTGCGGGCATCGCGGCCACCCTGGGCGCGATCGCCATCGCGTGGTCGCTCTCGTCCCTGTGGCTGCCGGCCGCGCGAAGCCCGATGGTCGCCGCCGAGCCTTCCCCGCCGCGCGCCAGCGGAGAGGCCGAGGCCGTCGCGCTCGCGGGCGCCCCCGAGCAGACGCTCCAGCCGATCGTGCCAGCGGACCCCGCCGCGAGCCCCGGCGCCGGGCAGCCGCCCGCCGCGTCGCTGCGCATCGAGCCCTCCACGGCCGCCAAGCGCATGGAGGTGTTCGCCAAGGCGCAGGAGGTACGGCGCGAGATGCAGCGCCTCGCGGATGCGCCGGTGGAAGGGTCCCCGGGAGCCGACGCCAACACCGCCGCCGCCGCCAACGCCAACGCGAACGCCAACGCGAAGGCCGACGCGAAGGCCGAAGCGGTCGCCGCGGGCGCCACGGCGGGGGACGTTGCAGCGGCGTCTGCCGGGGTGAGACGCGCGCCGAGCGCCAGAGTCCCCGTGCGAGGGAAGAACGCCCCCAAGGTGAAGAGCGACGTGCTGGCCGCGCGGCAGGAGCGCGCGAAGAGCGCCGCCGCTTCCGCGCGGGCGCCCGAGCCGGCTGCGGCCGTGTCGGCGTCGCCGCCTTCGGTCGCGGTGCAGAAGTCGGCTGCGGCCGTGTCGGGAAGCTCGGCTTCGGTCGCGTCACAGAAGTCGGCCTCGGTCGCGTCGGGGGGCTCCGCCGGGGTCGCTGCGCCGAAGTCGGCTTCGGCCGCGAAGCCTTCCTCGCCGGCGTCGACGAAATCCGCGTCGGGCTCGTCGGTTGCTTCGAAGTCCGGGTCTTCGGCCTCCGCCGCCGCGGCGGTGGCGAAGGTCGCCGTCGTGGAGCGCGCGTCCGACGCGGTGCTCTCGGTGCAGCAGATCATCTGGCACCCCACCCCGAACCGCCGCGTCGCCGTGCTGCAGGTGGAGGGCGACGCGTCGCCCCGCCGGGTCGGCGAGGGAGACGTCGTCGCCGGCTTCACGGTCGCGAAGATCGGCCTCTCGGACGTCGAGCTGGTTCGCGACGGCGTGACGGTGACCCGCCGCCTGGGGTCGAGCTCGAAGTAGGTCGACCCGCTCGCTGCGGCGCCGGCTAGTCCAGGAGCCTTGCCCAAGACACTTCCCACGGGAGTCTTGGGTCAGCCCCCTAGCGCAGCGAGACGGTTCCGTTCGAGGTGCGCAGCTTGATGGGGATGCCGCCCCGGCCGAGGCGGCCACGCAGACGACCCGTGCGGTCGTCGTTCGCCGTCTGATCCATCTCGAGCGAGTTTCGGATCATGCCGTTGTCGACGCGGACGTCCACGTCCCCGTCGCAGTCCTCGGGCAGCTCGAGCACGATGCGTCCGTTGCTGGTGGCGAGCACGATGCCCTCGGCACCGAGCTCGGACAGGACGGCGTGGATCACGCCGTTGGACGTGGACGCGTCCACCGAGCCGCGGTGCTCGTCGAGCTGGATCTTGCTGTTGCTGGAGCGCGCCTTCAGCCGGCCGCACGTGCAGCTGCAGGACACCTTCGCGTTCGACGTGTAGACCTCGATGTCCCCCACCACGTCGGAGATCGAGACCGGACCGTTGCTCGAGCGGGCGTGGACGGCGCTGCGTAGCCCCTCCATGCAGACCCGGCCGTTGGCGGCGACCACCTCCACCTCGAGGTCCCGGGGCACGCGCACCACCAGGTTGGCGCTGCCGCGGCGCTTCCAGCGAGACGGCGCCACCACCTCGAGATCGAGCCCACCCCCGGCCTCCTCCCAGGTGACGTCGATCTCGTCGAGCACCTCTTCGGCGGCGGCGGGCGTCTCGCCCCGGGCGTGCTTCTCGATCTGCACCTCGATGTCGTTCCGCTCCTCGCCGATCACCCGCGTGCGTCCGTTGGCGTTGTGGACCGACATGTGTCGGCCGACGGGGGCGTCGAGCAGCAGGGTCTCTTCCGCGTGGGCGCTCTCGCTCCACGGAATTCCGGACAGCAGGCTCCTCAGGAAGCCGCCGAAACCGCGAGCATCCTCTGCGCAGTCACGGTCCCGATCGGATCGTGAGCTCATGTCGACTCTCCTGCGGGCGCGCTGGAGGGACTTCTGGGCGGGACGCTAGTGGATAGGTCCGGTCGTTGCTGCGTCTCTGTTCCCGCTCCCGGCGCGCGTCGTCGTGGACCGAACGAAGCTTCTTGCGCATCTGGTAGCGCTGGTAGCGGAGCTTGAGAGTTCGCAGGTTGGGGGCTCCGGGTGTCTTGCCCTCGTTGACGAGATAGATCCAGCCCACCAGGACACCCCCCAGGTGTCCCAGGTGGCTGACGTTCGACGGGCCGCCGAACAGCTCGAAGAAGAGGAGGAGCGGGATCAGCCAGATCGCCTTCAAGGGGATCGGCGGAAACAGCAGCATGATGGTGCGGTCGGGCCAGGTGAACGAGAAGGCGAGCAGCGCGCCCATCACGGCACCCGAGGCGCCCGAGGGTCGGAATGCCGGTGGGGCCGAGCACCGGTCCCGCAGCCGAGCAGCACCGGCACCAGCGGCACCGTCGCGATCAGGAATCCCGCCCCCACGCCGCAGACGAGGTAGTAGCGGAGGAAGCGCTGCTCGCCCCAGTACAGCGCCAGCGGCGAGCCGAACATCCACAGCGCCAGCATGTTGAAGGCGAGGTGCATGGGGCTGCCGTGCAGCCACATGTAGGTGAACGGGCGCCAGAGCTGCAGACCGAGCCAGGTCGCGTCCGCGGTCACCACGCCGAACTGGTACGACGAACGGCACGAGGTACTGGGCGATGAACACCACGAGGTTCGCGATCATCAGGGTCTTGATGATCTGGGGTGTGACCGGGGGCCCGAAGCCCATGTGGTAGCCGCGTCCGTGCAAGCGCGAGGTCTCCCTTTCTCTGCCTCTGGTTCCTGCTTCTCTCTCATCGGGTTTTCGCGCGAGATGGCGAAGGGGTGCGCCGAGGTGGCGAAAAGGCTAGGTGGCGCAGGTACTTCCGTCAACGCAGGGCGCTTCTGGCGGGGGCTGCCGCGCGCGCGCTGCATGCCGTTCCGGTCATGTCCCGGCGGGGCCGGCAGCGGGCATCGGCAGAAACCCTCCCAAGAGGACGGCGCTCAGCGTCGTCCTCGGGCTGCAAGTCGGCGTCCCGGCAGGGCGTTGACCGCTCAGGAGCGGAACGCTCTTCCCACCAGGTGGGCGGCCTTGAGGAGCGCGAGCTGGCTCTTGGCATCGGTCAGCTCGCCCGACCAGACCAGATCGAGGGCGCGTTCGAAGGGCATGCGCTCGAGCTCGATCACCTCGTCGGCCTCCAGGCGCTGGGGCACCGGGGTGAGATCGAAGGCCGCGAACAGGTGGATCTTCTCGTCCGTGAAGCCCGGGCTGGCCCACATCGGGCCCAGCGACTCCATGCGTCCGGCCCGGCAGCCGGCCTCCTCCTCCAGCTCCCGGTACGCGCAGGTCAGGGGGTCCTCGCCGTCGTCGAGCTTGCCCGCCGGCACCTCCCACAGGGTGCCGTTCGTCGCATAGCGGTACTGGCGCAGCAGCAGCACCTCGTCGGGGGAGACGAAGGGCACCACCGCCGAGGCGCCGGGGTGCCGGACGATGTCCAGGTCGATGGTGTTGCCGTTGGGCAGCGCCACCGTCTCGGTCACCACTTCGAGGAAGGCGCCGCGCCATCTGCGTTGACTCGTCAAGCCGGTCTCCGGGCTGGGGGTGTGCGGGGGGCCCTGGCGCCCCGCAAGAGGGGGGAGCATAGCCGGGGAGCGCCGGCGAGTTGGGGTACGGTCTCGCGATGGCACCCCGACCGTTCGAGCGGCCCGCCACCGTCGCCCTGCCCGAGGGTGCCGACGCGGGCCTCGTCCTCGAGGGCCTGCACGTCCCGCACCCCGAGGCCCGGGGCGGCGCCGTCATCGCGCCGCCGCATCCGCTCTACGGCGGCAGCATGGAGTCGCCGGTCGTGACCGAGATCGCCCAGGCCTGCGAGCAGGCGGGGCTCGAGTCGCTCCGCTTCAACTGGCGAGGGGTCGGCGCCAGCGCCGGCCAGGTGACGGGCGAGACGCCCGACCGCCGTGGCCGACTACGAGGCTTGCCTCGACTGGATCGAGGAGACCGTAGCGGGACCCATCACCGCTTGCGGCTACTCGTTCGGCGCGGCCACCGCCGTACGGGCCGTGGCGGGCCGACCGCGGGTGCAGGCGTTGCTGCTCGTGTCGCCTCCGCCTTCGATGCTCGACCGCGCGCTCCTCGAGGCGTTTCCCGGCAGGCTCGCCGTGGCGGTGGGCGACCGGGACGAGTTCGCCCCCGTCGCCGAGCTGCACGAGATCCTCGGGGCGGTTCCCGGGTCGCGCTTCGAGGTGATCTCCGAGGCCGACCACTTCTTCATGACCGCGCTTGCGGAGGTCGGTCGTGTGACCCGATCCTTGCTGTCCGGGTAGCGGAGGGGCTCTTGGCGGACCACATCACGCGCTACGACAAGATGCCGATTCCCCCGGTCGAGGCGCACACCGAGCACTTCGAGGCGGGGGCGGTGACGTTCGGCGTCGAGTACCGGCTGCTCACGGACGCCGTCGCGGCGGCCAGCGTCGTCGAGTCCGCGGCGGGAGGCGACGCCGGCGGCGAGAGCTTCGACGACCGCGGGGTCTCGATCCACGTCTTCGCCAGCGAGCCCGACGCCGGCTCGCGGCTGGAGTACCTGCGCTTCGACTGCTTCCACGAGGATCCCCACTACCACTACGTGTCGTGGAAGGACCGCTCGAACGAGATGCTGCACATCGATCCGGTGGCCGACGGCGATCCCCTGGCCTGGGCGCTCGAGCGCATCCGCACCCGGCTGCCCCAGATGCTGGCGCGCGCCGGCGCGGCGGAGCTGGCCGCCCGGGTCGACGTGCGTCTCGTGGAAGAGGTGCTGCCCCGGGTGACCGAGGCGGCCTGGCGGGCGCGCTACCACCACGACGACGAGAAGGTGCTGGCGGGCGCCCTCGACCGGGGTGCCTCCCGCGGAGGCGCGCGGTGACGGCGGTCGGCCGCGGCGACACCCGGGCCGCGAAGATCCGCGCCGGCCTCGGCCACCCGGTGGTGGACGCCGACGGTCACCTGATCGAGACGGCGCCCGTCTTCAAGCCCTTCTTCCTCGACTACGTCAAGGACATCGGCGGCGGCGACATGGCGGCGCGCTTCGAGGCGGCCGGCGGCATGGACTACGACGAGACCGTGCTGCGACCGTGGGGCGCCCTCAGCGACGCCCAGCGCCGGGCGGTCTGGGCCACGCGGCCGCCCTGGTGGAGCCTGCCCGCCGCCAACACCCTCGACCGGGCCACCGCCCACCTGCCGAAGCTCATGTACGAGCGCCTCGACGACCTCGGCATCGACTTCGCCGTCGTCTACGGCAGCCGCACCCTCACCACCACCGCCATCCAGGACGCCGAGGTACGGCAGGTGGCCTGCCGCGCCCTCAACGCCTTCAACGCCGAGGTCTACGCGCCGTACGCGGACCGCATGACGGTGGTGGCGCAGATCCCGATGCACACGCCCGGAAGAGGCGATCGCCGAGCTCGAGCACGCCGTGGGCGAGCTCGGCGCCCGGGCCATCATGATCAACGGGCTCGTGCACCGTCCCATCGGCGAGGGCGATGCGGGCGCGACGCGCGGCCTGCCCAACTGGGGGAGCGGCAGCGGCGAGCGCATCGACGCCCTGGGCCTCGACAGCGCCTACGACTACGACCCGGTCTGGCAGAGGTGCCTCGAGCTGAAGGTGGCCCCGGCCTCGCACACCCCGGGCATGGGCTGGGGGAGCCGGCGCTCCATCTCGAGCTACGTCTACAACCACATCGGCTCGTTCGGAGCCAGCATGGAGGCGCTCTGCAAAGCGCTCTTCCTGGGCGGCGTGACGCGTCGCTTCCCCGGGCTCTCCTTCGGGCTCCTCGAGGGGGGCGTGGGCTGGGCATGCTCGCTGCTGGCCGATCTCGTCTCGCACTGGGAGAAGCGCAACGCGCGCACCATCCTCGATCTCGATCCCAGGCGGATCGACACCGCGCTCCTGCTGAAGCTCTTCGCCGAGTACGCCGACGCGCACTTCCGTCCCGACCTGTCGGGCCTGGCGGAGGCCTTCACGAAGCTCGAGCCCGAGCCGCCCTTGCTCGACGAGTGGCAGGCCTGCGGGATCGAGCGCGTCGAGGACATCCGCGACCTGTTCGTGCCGCGCTTCTACTTCGGCTGCGAGGCGGACGATCCCGCCGTCGCCTGGGCGTTCGACCGTCGCACGAACCCGATGGGCGTGCAGCTGCGCGCCATGTTCAGCAGCGACATGGGGCACTGGGACGTGCCCGACATGACGCAGGTGCTGGCCGAGGCCCACGAGCTGGTGGAGAAGAGCCTGATCGGCGAGGACGACTTCGAGGACTTCGTGTTCACGAACCCGGTGCGCTTCTACACCAGCGTCAATCCCGACTTCTTTGCGGGCACCCGGGTGGAGGCGGCTGCCGAGCAGGTGGTGGCGGCCAGCCGCCGCGCCGCGGAAGCGGCGGGAGAGCAAGCCTGATGGGCGCCCTCACGGGACGGGTGGCGATCGTCACCGGGGCGAGCCGCGGCATCGGCAAGGGCTGCGCGCTGGAGCTGGGCGCGGCGGGTGCGACGGTCTACGTGACGGGCCGCACCCTCGAGGAGGGCGCGGCGGCGCTTCCCGGCACCATCGGCGCCACCGCCGACGAGGTGACCGCCCTGGGCGGACGCGGCGTCCCGGTGCGCTGCGACCACCGGTGCGACGACGAGGTGGAGGCGCTCTTCGAGCGGGTCGTGGAGGAGACCGGCCGCCTCGACGTGCTCGTCAACAACGCCTTCCTCATCCCCAAGGAGCTCACCTCGGGCCTTCCCTTCTGGGAGGTGCCCATCTCGAACTGGGACGACATGATCGACGTGGGCACGCGCTCGGCCTACGTGGCGAGCCGCTTCGCGGCCCGGGTGATGGTGCCGCAGCGCAGCGGGCTGATCGCGAACATCAGCTCTTCGGGTGCCGCCGAGTATGCGTGGCACGTGGCCTATGGGGTGGGCAAGGCCGCCCTCGACCGCATCACGGCGGATACCGCCCACGAGCTGAAGGAGCACGGCGTGACCGTCGTGTCCCTGTGGCCGGGTCTCGTGCTCACCGAGCGCATCCAGCGCGTGGGGCGGGCGATGCCCGCGCTGGACACGTCCGGTGCCGAGTCCCAGCGCTTCACGGGCCGGGCGGTGGTGGCGCTGGCCAGCGACGCGGGCGTGCACGCGAAGACGGGCCGCGCCTTCGCGTCGCGCGACCTCGCCGACGAGTACGGCTTCACGGACGTGGACGGCGGTCTGCCCCGGGGACCGATGCACGATCGCCCGGCGGGCGTTCCGGACTCGCAGCCGTAGCTCGCCAGCCGTACCATCGCCGCTCCAGCGGAAAGCGAAACCGAGAGGATGCAGCGCAATGGCGGGTGCGACGGGACGGCTGGCCGGCAAGGTGGCGATCATCACGGGGGCCGCGCGCGGGCAGGGCGAGGCCGAGGCGCGGCTCTTCGTCGAGCAGGGGGCTCGGGTGGTGCTCGGCGACGTCCTCGACGAGGTCGAGGCGGTGGCCAAGAGCCTGGGCGACGCGGCGGTCGCCCTGAAGATGGACGTGCGCAACGAGGCGGACTGGGCGGCGGCCCTGACGGCCGCCGAGGCCCTGGGCCCCCTCGGCATCCTCGTCAACAACGCAGCGGTCGTGCACTTCGCGTCCATCGTCGACACCACCCTCGACGACTTCCAGCGGGTGGTGGGCATCAACCAGGTGGGCACGTTCCTCGGCATCCGCTCGGTCATCGAGCCCATGAAGCGGGCCGGCGGCGGCTCGATCATCAACGTCTCGTCCATCGACGGCTTGCAGGCGAAGAACGCCATCATCGCGTATGCGGCCACCAAGTGGGCGATCCGCGGCATGACGAAGGTGGCGGCCATCGAGCTCGGCCATCACGGCATCCGGGTCAACTCGCTGCATCCGGGTGGCATCGACACCCTGATGGGCAACCCGACCCAGATGAAGAACATCGACGAGTTCTATCGCCGCTATCCGATTCCCCGGGCGGGCCGGCCGGAGGAGATCGCCCAGCTCGCGCTCTTCCTGGCCTCGGACGAGAGCTCCTACTCGACGGGCTCGGAGTTCGTGGCCGACGGCGGCTGGAGCGCCGGCGAGTTCACGAAGTTCCTGCCCACCTCGTAGCCGCTGGGTCGCCCCGCTACGCGGCGGGCAGGCGGACGCAGAAGCGCGCGCCGCTTCGATCGCCGGGGGCGTCCTCGACATGGATCGAGCCGCGGGCCTGGCCGACGAGCCGCCGGCACACGGTGAGGCCGAGGCCGCCCGGCCGCTCTTCGCGCGTGGAGAAGAAGGGCTCGAAGAGCCGGGTCCGCTCCGCCTCGGGTACGCCCGGTCCCTCGTCGTCCACCGTCAGCTCGAGCGCTTCGCGACCTTCCAGCAGGCCGCGGCTGCCGGTGAGGACGACGCTGCCCTTCTCGGGCGTCGCCTCGAAGGCGTTGAGGCTCAGGTTGAGGACGATCTGGCGCAGCGCGTCTTCGTCGATCGCGGCCCGGGGCAGGTCGGGGCCGACGTCCACCACCAGGCGCAGGCGCTTCTCCATGGCGCGCTTCTCGAGCAGCCGGCCCACCGCCTCGAGGGTGGTGCCGAGGGCCGCCGCGGCGGGCTCGCCGGCGGGCGGCATTCCGGGGCGGGCCTGCTGGATCACCGCATCGAGCAGCCGCTCCATGCGCCGCACCTCGTCCTCCACGCCCTTGCGGAAGTTGGTGTGGAAGTCGGGATCGTCGAGGTTGTCGGGCAGCAGCTGCAGGAAGGTCTTGACCGAGACGAGCGGATTGCGGATCTCGTGCACCAGCTCGGCGACCAGATCGCCCAGGGTGGCGAGCCGCGTGATCCGAATCAGCTCGTCTTGGTGGGCCGCGAGCTGGCCGATGGCCGCGGCCGTGGCGGCCGGGCCCTGCAGCCGTTGGGCCAGGCCGTCGAGGGCGGCGAGGGTGCGGGGACGAGCTTGGCCGGCACGATCGTCCGGACCCTCGCCCAGGAAGATGCCCGCGATGGGTGCGGCGCCTGTCAGCGGCACGGCGGCCGCGAAGCCCGCCTTGCGGGAGAACTCCACGAGTCGGTCGTCGAGGCCGGGCGCCCCGAGGTCGGTGGCGCCGGCCAGCCGAAACAACGAGTCGAGGGTGGCTTCGCACGGCGGGTCGAAGCTGGGATCGCCGTAGACCGCCACCAGGATGGGACGCGCGCCGGTCTCGGGTGCCCAGGCGGCGGCCCGGCTGGTCCGGGTCTCCTCGACCAGGCGTTGCAGCGCGCCCGCCAGCAGGTCGGCGAGCTGCGGCAGCACGGGATGCAGCAGCCCCGGCTGCTGCACGGGGCGCCACTCGGGCCTCGAAGACGTCGTGCTCGTGGCGTCCCCGAGCCCCGGCTTCCGCAATCTGGCTTCTCCTCTGGCGCCCAGGGCCGTGGGGCCGTGCGGTGCGCAGGTCGTGCGGAGCCTACTGGAAGGCGTCCTCGCGAAGAGCACGCCGGGTGTCCGTCACCTTCGAACGCTTGCTCGCATACTCGGTGGGCGCCGTGTCTTCCAGGAAGGGCTGGAAGTACGCGCCCTGGGTGCTCGCGTCCGCGAGCAGGCCCGTCTCGGGGTCGACGCGCTCGTAGACGATGTCCGCCGGGGCCTCGTAGTCGCGATCCGGCCGTCCCACCAGGGCCGCCCGCATGTAGTCGCGCCAGATGGGCAGCGCGGCCTTGGCGCCCGTCTCCCCCCAGCCGAGCCGCTTCACCGAGTCGTAGCCCACCCAGACGCCGGTCGCGATGTCGGGCGAGAAGCCCATGAACCAGGCGTCGGCCTGGTCGTTGGTGGTGCCCGTCTTGCCGCCGAGGTTGTGTCCGAGCCGCTTCACGCCCTGGCCCGTTCCCTCCTGGACGACGTCCTTCAGCAGGTCGCACATGAGGAACGCCTCGGCCTCGGAGACGATGCGGTCGCTCGGCAGGATCTCGCCGTCCGGGTAGACGTCGCGAGTCGTTCTTCGAGCCGCCGGGGTCGTTCAGGGGCTTCAGGACCGGCGGCGGCGGATTGCCGAGCGCCACGTCCTCGAGCAGCACCTGGCCGTCGCGGTCGGTCACCCGGCGGATGAAGCGCGGCACGACCCGCCGTCCGCCGTTCGGGAACACCGCGTACGCGCTCGTCAGCTCCAGCAGGGTGACGCCGCTCGAGCCCAGGGCCAGGGTGAGGTCGCGGGTGAGCGGCGAGTGGATGCCGAGCCGTCGGGCGTAGTCGATCACGTAGTCCACGCCCACGTCGCGGAAGAGGTGCACGGTGGCGTTGTTGACCGAGTGCGCCAGGGCCTTGCGCATGGGCATGGGCCCGAAGAAGTGCCGGCTGTAGTTGCGGGGCCGCCAGACGAAGCCCGACTCCTGGTCCTCGACCACGACCGGGCGGTCGTAGAGGATCGAGACGGGCGTGTAGCCGCGGGAGAGCGCGGCCCCGTAGATGAAGGGCTTGAAGGACGAGCCCGGCTGCCGCATCGCCTGGGTGGCGCGGTTGAACTCGCTGTGGTCCTGATCGCGTCCGCCCACCATCGACAGGACGTCGCCGGACTTGATCTCGATGGACAGCAGGGCGCCCTCCACCTCGGGCACCTGGTAGAGGGCGACGCGCGGCAGCGGCGCAGCCGGCTCCTCGCCTTCCCGCGGCTTCGGGGCGGGCGAGTCGTCGGCCAGGGATTCGCCTTCCGGGATCAGCTCGAAGTGCGCCACGTCGCCCGTCGAGAAGATGTGGGTGATGTGGCTGACGGCGTACGGTCTTCGCTCGGGATGGGGCTTCCGCGCCCAGTCCACGTCCGCGAGGTGGACCTCGGCCTCGAGCCCGGGCGCGAACGCGACGCGCGCCATCTCGGCCTTGCGGTCCACGTTCGTCACGACGCCGAGCACGGGTCGGTCGGCGGGAATCTCGGGTCCGGGCTCCTCGGCCTCCTCGCCCTCGGCGGCGGCGGTTGCGTCCGTCCCGGCGGCCTCGCTGGCGGCGACGGCCTCCTCGGCCGCGGTCTCGGCCTCCGCCCCCTCCGCGTCCTCCGCGGCGACCAGCTCGCCCTCTTCGTCGACGTCGGCGTCGAGGTCGAGCGGGGGGAGCGTCTCCTCGGGCTTCTTCTCTTCGACGAGCTCGTTCTCGACGGCGAGCTTCTCGATCTCGCTCTCGATGTCGGCCTTGGCGACCCGACGCACGGGCCCGCGGTAGCCGTAGCGATGGTCGTGTGCTTCGAGACCCGCTTCGATGGCTCGGACCGCCACCTTCTGCAGCCCCGCGTCGAGGGTGGTCTCGACCGTCAGACCGCCTTCGAGAACCATGTCACCGCCGAGCCGGTCGTAGAGATAGCGCCGCACCTCCTCGGTGAAGTACTTGGCGGCCTCGAAGTCCTCGTCGGGCTCCCCGGAGGCCAGCACCGGCACGTCCTCCATGGCGGTCTCGTAGGCGGCCTGGTCGATGGCGCCCATCTTCAGCATGCGCCGCACCACCGACCGCCGGCGCTTCTCGGCCGCGACCGGATTGCGGAACGGCGAGTACTCCGACGGGCGCTGGGGCAGGCCCGCCAGCAGGGCCGACTCGGACACCGACAGGTCCTGCACCTCCTTGCCGAAGTACGACCGCGCCGCCTCGGCGATTCCCCAGGCGCCGTGGCCGAAGTAGATCTGGTTCACGTAGAGGTAGAGGATTTCGTCCTTGCTGAAGCGCGACTCGATCTGCCGGGCGAGGATCATCTCGCGGATCTTGCGCCGGAACTTGCGCTCGGGGCTGAGGAGCAGCTGCTTGACGAGCTGCATGGTGATCGTGCTCGCGCCTTCCTTGATCTCGCCGGCCCGGAGATCCACCCAGGCCGCGCGCAGGATGGCCTGGTAGTCGATCCCCGAGTGCTCGAAGAAGTTCTGGTCCTCGGCGGCGACGAACGCCAGCCGGGTGTAGTCGGGGATGCTGTCGAGCGGCGCGATGTGGCGGTGTTCCTTGAAGAACTCGCCGATGGGCCGGCCGTTGCGGTCCAGCACCACGCTCGCGATGGGCGGGCGGAAGTCCCGCACGCTCTTCAGGTCCGGGAGATCGCTGAGGAAGCTCCCGTAGAACCAGTAGCCCGCGCCCGCCGAGGCCAGGCCCAGCACCACGAAAGCCACCAGTAGGATCCGGAACCCCCCGGGCCGGATGAAAGCCATGCGAACTCCAGTACTTATCGAACCCTAGCCGACGCCGGGCGCACTCCGCTACCGGAGGGCGCAGGAGTCTGCCTTCCTTCTCTTCGTCGCTTTCGGGTCATCGTCTGAGCCTCGGGCCCCGGTTCGGGCATCGCAGCAGCTGGCGTGGGCTCCCACGGCGATTCCGTGGACGCGGCCGGACCCCGATGCGGGAGCGGGTGGGCGGCCGGGGCCCGCCGGAGGGCCTCCAGGAGGGAGTCCCGCTGGCGTAGCGCTGCGTGAGATCGCAAACTCCTCCGGCCGGCGTGTGTTCGTCCCCGCAATCTGAGAGGCAGTTCCCCCGAATGAGCGAGCCTCGGACCCTGGCGTTCGTCATGGATCCGATCGAGCGCGTCTCGATCGACGAGGACACGACCTTCGCCCTCATGCTCGAGGCCCAGTCCCGGGGCCACGAGGTTCTGTACGTGAATCCCTCCGACCTGTCGGTGTCGGAGGGGCGTACGGTGGCCCGGGTGACCCCGGTCACCCTGCGCCGGGAGCGGGGCAACCACGTGGACAAGGGCCCCTCGCGCCGTCTCGTCCTGGACGAAGAGGTGGACGCGGCCTTCCAGCGGGTGGATCCCCCCGTCGACAGCGCCTATATCACTGCCACCCAGCTCCTCGAGCTGTGCACCCGCACCTTGGTGCTCAACTCGCCCCGGGCCATCCTGGCCTTCAACGAGAAGATCTTCACGATCCGCTACGCGGATCTCATGCCCGAGACCATCGTCACCCGCCATGCGGCCGACCTGCGGGACTTCATGGGCAAGATGGGCGGCCACATCATCGTGAAGCCGCTCGACGGCAAGGGCGGCGAGGGCATCTTCCAGCTCGTGGAGGGAGATCCCAACGTCGGCTCCATCCTCGAGCAGGCCACGGGCTTCGACTCGCGCTGGGCGATGGGGCAGCAGTTCGTCCCGGAGGTGAGCCTGGGCGACAAGCGCATCCTGCTGCTCGAAGGCGAGGTGCTCGGCGCCCTGCTGCGGGTGCCCCGGGACGGCCAGGTGCGCGCGAATCTGCACGTCGGGGGCCGGCCCGTCCAGGCCGAGATCAGCGAGGCCGACCGCCGCATCGTCGAGCGCATCGCCCCGGAGCTCCAGGCCTCGGGGCTCTTCCTCGTGGGCATCGACGTGATCGGCGGCAAGCTCACCGAGATCAACATCACGAGCCCCACGGGCATGCAGGAGGTCGATCGCCTGGACGGCGTGAACCTCGAGGCCCGGGTGATCGACCGCCTGGAAGAGAAGCTGCAGGCACGGTCGCGGTGACGGGTGGGTGACGGGCGGGCGATGAGCGAGATCGAGGCCGCACGCAGCGAACGGGACGGCAGCCCCTACGGGATCCTGGTCGTCGACGACGAGGAGGCGATCCTCGAGTCTCTCGAGCTGACCCTCGCCCCGGAGTACCGCGTCTTTACCGCCACGACCGGTGAGGAAGGGCTCGCGCTGCTCGAGAGCGAGGACATCGCCCTCATCATCGTCGACCAGGTGATGCCGGGCATGACCGGCGTCGAGATCCTCGAACACGTGAGCGAGCGCAGCCCCCGCACCATCCGCATGCTGCTCACCGGCTACGCGGACATGAACTCCCTGGTGCGGGCCATCAACGACGGGCGCATCTACCGCTACCTGCCGAAGCCCTGGGAGCCCGACGAGCTGCGGGTGAACGTGAAGCGGGCCCTCGAGGCGTACGAGCTGGCCTGGAAGAACACCAAGCTGGCGGACGCCCTGGCCCAGGCCAACGAGAAGCTGCGGGCCGAGAACGTCTACCTCCGCCGCGAGGTCGAGAGCCGCTACTCCTACGAGGGCATCATCGGAGACAGCCCGGCCATGCAGCGGGTCTTCGACGTGATGCACAAGGTGGCCGATACCGACGCAACGGTGCTCCTCACGGGGGAGACCGGCACCGGCAAGGACGTCATCGCCAAGACCCTCCACTACACGGGCCCCCGCAAGGACAAGCGGTTCGTGGCCCAGAACTGCGGCGCGCTGCCCGACACGCTGCTCGAGAGCGAGCTCTTCGGCCACAAGCGAGGGGCCTTCACGGGCGCCCACGCCGACAAGCAGGGCCTCTTCGAGATCGCCGACGGCGGCACCATCTTCCTGGACGAGATCGGCGAGACCGAGCCCGGCATGCAGGTGCGGCTGCTGCGGGTGCTCCAGGACGGCGAGATCCGGCCCCTGGGCTCTTCGGAGACCCGCAAGGTGAACGTGCGCGTCGTCGCCGCCACCAACCGCGATCTCACCAAGGCCGTCGAGACCGGGCGCTTCCGCGAGGACCTCTTCTACCGCCTGCGCGTCGTCGAGATCGACGTGCCGCCCCTGCGGGCGCGCCGTTCGGACATCCCGGCCCTGGCGCACCACTTCCTCGACCGCGTGAGCCAGCGGATGAACCGCCGTCTCGCCGGCTTCACGAACGCCGCCATGGACCGGCTCACGGCCTGCCAGTGGCCGGGCAACGTGCGCGAGCTCGAGAACGAGATCGAGCGTCTGGTGGCGCTGGCGGGCGACGAGCGCATCGTGGGCGTCGAGATGCTGTCGGAGCACGTGCGCGGGGGCGGCCGTGCGAGCGACGTGGGCGACGTGGCGAGCGAGGTCGTGGGCGCCGCCAACATGACCCTGGCCGTGGACGCCCTGAAGCGCCTGCTCATCGTGCGCGCCCTGCGCGAGACGGGCAACAAGACCCGGGCCGCCGAACGTCTCGGCATTCCCCGCCAGTCGCTACAGAAGATGATGAAGCGCCTCGCCATCCGTGAAGAAGAGATCGGAAGCGACGGCGCCGAGTGATTCCCGCGTTCTTCGATTGAAGATCCGGCAGCGTGAGTGTTACGATCCCCGCCGATGGACGTCATCCATACGGCCGACTTCGAGACCGCCATCGGGTCGTTCCGAGTCGCCAGCACCTCCCGAGGTCTGGCCTACGTCCAGCTTCCCCACCCCAGCGGTCGCGGCTTCGAGGGCTGGCGCAGCCGCCATGCCCCGGGCGCGGTGGTCCGCGAGGGCTTCGAGCCGAACCGGCGCACCATCGGCCAGATCGTCGAGTTTCTCGAAGGCAAGCGCGACCGCTTCGACGTCCCCCTCGACATTCGCGCCACTCCCTTCCAGACGAAGGTGTACGAGCTGGTGGCGGGCATCCCGTTCGGCGAGACGCGAACCTACGCGGAGATCGCCGCCGCTCTCGGCCGCCCCACCGCCACCCGCGCCGTCGGCGCCGCCAACGGTGCGAACCCCGTCTCCCTCGTCGTGCCCTGCCACCGCGTCATCGCCAGCAACGGCCATCTGCAGGGCTACGGCGGCGGCCTCGACCTCAAGGCCTGGCTCCTCGCCATGGAGCAGGGCCGAAGGTGCCAGCAGGGCTCGCTGCTGTAGG
Organism: uncultured delta proteobacterium; assembly: GCA_963822965.1. GTDB lineage: Bacteria > Myxococcota_A > UBA9160 > UBA9160 > UBA4427 > JAJDAN01. The sequence continues at coordinate 1,790,758 of CAWGJT010000005.1, read as the reverse complement.
GCGCCGCGAACGGTGCGGCGGTGAGCCGAAAGGTTCCGCTGACGCTCTCCGCGAGCACTACCGGGCACGCCAGCGGCGGGAAGCATCCCGACACCAGGCTGCTGTCGAGGGTCAGGCCGTACACCCCCTGGCGGACCTCGCACCCCGTCGGGGCGAGAGCTCCGGCCAATGCGACCAGCAGTGCGCCCAGAAGGAGATGCCTCGGTCGCGATCGGATCATGGGGAGGCCTCGCTGCCCGCCATTCTATCACGGCCGGGAGGGCGGCCACGCAGGTGTGAAGCCCGTCGTCTGGGGGCCTTCGGCAACTTGGCTCGGTGTCGAGGTGCCTCCTCGCGCCGGCGGCCTCAAGCGCGGCTTCCGGGCGGCCGACGTACCGCGTGGTGCGCCGTCCCGGCGCTTCTGCAAGGGGACTCACCCATGGAAAGAATCGGGACTCTCTTCTGGCTGGTACCGATCGGCATCCTGGGACTCGGCATCTCGGCGGTGTACTACGGCGACCAGTCCACCGCCCTGGGCTGTCTGGTGGTGGCATCCATCATGGCCGCCGTCTGCTGGGGGGTGCGCCGCCTCTGGAAGGCCAACAAGGCGCGGGGCACCACTGAGGACCACTTCCTCCACTGGCTCGGGATGAACCACGCCGCGGTCCGGGAGGGCACGGCGATGTTCCGCGACGTTCGGATCACGCCGCAGACCGAGCTCGTTCGCTTCACGACCGTGGTCTCCATGGTGCTCATGACCTTCCGCACGCCGTCGCGCTTCTACGTCAAGGGCGTCGAGTCCACGGGCTGGGCGAACGCGGCCTACACGACCGCCACCTTCCTGCTGGGCTGGTGGGGCTTTCCGTGGGGGCTCATCTATACGCCCGCCGCCCTGTACCGGAACCTCTCCGGCGGCGAGCGCGTGACCGTGGACGCGCTGCTCGCCAACATCGAGCTCGGCGAGCGCGAGAAGCAGGACGCGATGCAGCGCGCGTGAGCCGCACATCTACCCGGCCGCCAACGCCTCGCCGATGGTGCGTGCCCCGGGTGCAATGGACTCGAGCACGAAGCCGAGGCCCACGACGAGAATGCAGAGGGCCAGGGCGGGCACCCAGGTGCGCCGGATGGCGCCCCAGAGCCAGCTCTGGGGCTCGATGCCTCTCAGGCGGCGATACACGCCACCCAGGATGACGACGTCGAGAACGAGCTCGGCCAGGAGCACGGGAGCCGAGTAGACGACGAACCCCACCGCTACGAGGCCGGACAACGCCACCGCCGCCGGCAACACGAACACCCAGCCCTCGTCGATGTCCAGCGGCAGCCCCGGCCCGGCCACGTCGATGGCGTGACCGCCAACGCTCGGGACGTCGGCGTGCCAGTCCGGATCCGCGACCGCCTCGTGCCAGGAGCCGCCGGCTCCACCTCCTCCGAACGAGCCCCCCGATCCCTCGAAGGGCTCGGGGATCGGGGGCGACGGCGAGCCCGCCGGGAGATCCACGCCCACGTTCAGCGTGTCCACCAGGTCGGACGGGTCGTAGCTCTCGCGGTACGTGCGTGCCCACACCCTGAGCGACAGCAGGAAGACCGCATAGGCCGTCGAGAAGGCGACGAGGTACCGCCAGCCCATGTGATCGAGTCCCAGCCACAGCAGCAGCAGCGAGGTGAGGAAGCCGAAGAGCCCGGTCAGGACGAGGATGACGCTGAGCTGCCACCGCGGAGAGCTCGTCCGCGCGATCCGGCGCTGGACGAGGTCGATCAGGCGATCTCGGGGGCTCGGCTGCGGGCGATCGTCTCCTCCTTCCACGCGACCTCCGCCTCGTGTCACAGCCAGCCCAGCCGGCGGACCGCCCCGTGCACCAGGTAGACGCCGAGGCCGGTGATGAAGACGCCGAAGAGGAGCCGCAGGGTCGGTCCCCTCATGTGGTTGGCGAGGTAGGCGCCGACCCAGGCGCCCGTGAACAGCCCGATGGCCAGGATCGCCGCCGCGTGGAAGTCCACGTTGTCGTTGCGGTAGTACTCGAGCGTCGCGGCCAGCCCGATGGGCGGCAGCAGCACTGCGAGGCTCGTGCCCGTCGCCATGTGCTGGGAGAACCCGGCCCAGTAGATCAGCGCCGGAACGAGGACGACGCCGCCCCCGAGTCCGAAGAGGCCGGCGGCGATGCCCGCCATGATCCCGATGAGCGCGAACGTGAGCCACGAAGGCATGAAGGGTCCCTTTTCGAAGTGAATGAACGAGCGAGGGTCGATGCGCCACGCGCGCCCGGGCAATCGACCAGAACGCCGCATCCGGGCGCCCGAGGAGTCTACACGGTCGCTCTCCCGCCGCGGAACGTGGGGAAAAAGGGGGAACGGAAGGCGCTGCGCGGCTCGCCGGGCGGCTTCTCGGCGAGGGGAAGGTCTTCGCCAGAACGCATTCGGTGTTGACGTGCCTACGCTGTTCGGAGTAAGGAAACAGCTCGGAGTCTCGCGCACGCTCGGAGGGGAACGTGCAGATCCTGCGCCGCGGAAGCGAGGGGGACGAGGTTCGCCGCTGGCAGACCTTCCTGCTCGGTCAGGGAATGCTCGACGGCCCGGTCGACGGCATCTTCGGTCCCGGCACCGAGAAGGCCACGCGCCGCTTCCAGCGCCGCGCGCGGCTCGAAGTGGACGGCACCGTGGGGCCGCTCACCCTGGCGGCGGCCCTCCAGCGCCAGTTCGACGCGGGCTTCAGCGATCCCCAGGGCGGCACGTCGGGCTCGGACTGGCCGCCCCGGCCGATCTTCGCCGCGCTCGCCTCGAACGCCGAGCGCGAAGTCGTGTTCGGGCGCTTCGACTACGAACGCATCTCTGCGGACCGGGACGACATTCGCATCCTCGGCGACTGGCAGCAGCGCAACATCCGGCGCGTCACCATCCCGCAGCTCAGGGGCGTGAAGGGAGCGCCCGCCAGCGGCCGCATTGCCCTCCACCGGCTGGTGGTGGAGCAGACGCGCGCCCTCTTCGACGCCTGGGAGGAGGCCGGGCTGCTGCGCGTGCTCCTGACCTGGGAGGGCAGCTTCGTGCCGCGCTTCATCCGCGGCAGCAGCCAGACCCTCTCGAGCCACGCCTGGGGCACGGCCTTCGACGTGAACTACGCGTGGAACAAGCTCGGCGTGCTGCCCGCCCTGCGCAGCCGCAAGGGCTCGGTGCGCGAGCTGGTTCCGCTCGCCAACGAGTACGGCTTCTACTGGGGCGGGCACTTCCTCGGCCGGGCCGACGGGATGCACTTCGAGGTCGCCCGGGTCCTGGGCTGAAGGCGAACGGAAGAGCGCAACGCGAACGGAATAGCGGAAACCGAACGACGTAGCGGAGCGAGAAGCGAAGGGCGGCACGCGACGCGGAGCGCGAAGCGAAGGGCCGCACGCGACGCGGAGCGCGAAGCGAAGGACAGGAGGGCGAGCCCGGTGGAGTGGGTCAAGGTCGTCTATCCACGCACCCGCGACGTCTTCGTCGACGGCCGTCGATCGGGCGAGACCAATACGGTGCTGATCGTCTCCAAGGGCACGCACCGCTTCGCTCTCGGCACGCCGAAGGACTACACGCCCAGCAAGCGCGACGTGAAGGTGGTGAACACCTCCGTGCTGGATCCGCTGGAGGTCGCGTTCACGCCCACCGGGGCGGCGCCCACGTGAGGCTGCGAGCCCAGATCCTGGCGCTCTCGCTGCTGGTGGCCGGCTGCGCCCACTATCCCCGGAACCCTCCCCTCGACCCGCCGTACGATCCCCAGGGCGGCTATCGCTTCGAGACACTCGCGACGGACGACGGGGCCGCCGACCCCGACCAGACCTTCGTCGTCGTCACGCTCTCCGGGGGCGGCACGCGAGCGGCCGCGTTCTCCTATGGCGTGATGGAGGCGCTCCGGGACACCGAGCTCGGCGATTCCCGAAGGATGCTGGACGAGGTGGACGTCATCTCCTCGGTGTCGGGTGGCAGCTTCGCCGCCGCCTACTACGGGCTCTTCGGCCCGGAGGCCTTCTTTCGCGACTTTCCCGACGCGGTGCTCCACCGTTCGATCGAGACCGACCTGGCGCTGCGCGTGGCGGCGCCCTGGAATTGGCCCCGCCTGCTCTCGCCGTGGTTCAGCCGCGGTGACCTGGCCGACGAGTACTACGACGAGCACATCTTCCAGCACCGTCACTACGCCGATCTCCCGCGCCGCCGGCCCTTCATCGTGCTGAACGCCACGGACATCTCCCTGGGCGCGCAGTTCTCGTTCACCCAGGCGCACTTCGACCGTCTCTGCTCGAACCTCGACGGCGTCACCGTCTCGCGCGGGGTGACGGCGTCTTCGGCCTTCCCGCTGGCGTTCGCTCCGCTCACCCTGAACAACCGCCCCAAGGCGAGCTGCGGCTACGAGGCGCCTCTCTGGGTGGAGCTGGCCGAGCAGGACTTCGACGTCTCGCCCGAGCGTTGGACGCTGGCCCGCACCTGGCGCGCGTACGAGGACGCCGATCGCCGGCCCTTCATCCACCTGTCGGACGGCGGGCTCGCGGACAACATCGGCCTGCGCATCGTCGGCAGCGGCCTCCAGGGAGGCAACCCGCTCGAGATCTACGAGAAGGCGAGCCGCCGCGAGATCCAGCGCCTCGTGGTCATCGTCGTGGACGCGAAGCCGCACGACGACCCGGAGGCCGACCGTTCGTCCCGGCCGCCCGGCCTGGTGGAGGTGCTGAACGCGGCCGCCAGTCGGCCCATGGAGAACTACTCCGCCGATACCATCGAGCTGGTGCGTATGTGGTTCGACGAGTGGGACCGCGCGGCGCGCGACTTCGCGGCGATCCGCGGGCGCTGCGACGGCCTCGCCACAGGGGCGCTGCAGCAGCGCTGTCGTTCCGATATGCACGTGACCGACGCCGACCGGCCGCCCCATCCCGAGCTCGCCCTCATCCACGTGCGTTTCGAGGCCATTCCGGACGCCGCCGCGCGCGAACGCATGGAGAGCGTCGGCACACGGCTCCAGCTTCCGCGCAAGCAGGTGGACGAGCTGGTCGAGTGGGGCCGGCGCCTGCTGCTGGAGTCGGACGTGTACCAGTCGGTGGTGGCGGAGATCCAGGACGGCGGCTGAGCGAGCCCCGGAACGATCACAGGAGGCCCGTCGATGGCTGCGGATGGATCTCGCTACCGGCTCGTTCGGGTGCTCTCCATCCTGCTCGCGGTGGTCCTCATCCCCATCGCCCTCTACATCTTCATGGTGCTGGAGCCGCAGCAGCAGCACATGCTGGCGCGCAACGTGCGGGTGCTGGCCGAGACGGGCCGCGAGCTCGAAGCGCAGATGCAGCGGCTCACGCCGCTCCTCCAGTTCAGCCTGGTGCCGCGGGGTCGCGACAGCGACCCCGACGCGTGGCGGCACGACCTGGACGAGGCCGAGACGGAGCTGAGCCAGGCCGTGGCGCGCGAAGCCGACCACGCGCGGGACGTGCGGGACTGGCTCGATACGGAGATCGAGCGGCTGAAGGAGCGCAAGGACAAGCTCGATCGCCGGAGCCTCGCCGGGCTCCGGGGCGAGAGCGCCAAGATGCGCAGCCTCGCCTTCGAGCAGCGCGCCTACAACCCGCCGGACCGCGAAAAGTACGTGGAGAGCGAGAGCATCCTCTCCGAACGCCTGCACGTCGAGGACCGCCTGCAGCTGCTGGAGGCGCGCCGCAAGGAGATCGACGAGGAGGCAGCCGCGCGCAGGCCGCAGTGCAACGTGGTCAAAAGATCAGATTCCGAGGCCGTTCCCAAAGCGCGAGACGACTGTATCCAGGCCCAACAGATGGTGAACTATATCGAGGGCCTGCGGAAGACGCCCGAGTACCGGGCGATCGTCATCGAGGCGTTCGAGCCGAACGCATCGTCTGCTCCGCCTGATCCGCACGCTCCGTGCGATCCCGAGCAGGTCACGCCGCCGGCGCGCGCTCTCACGGGCGTCGCCCAGCCCCTCACGCTCGTGGCCGAGGGCTGTCGCGTCGACCTGCCGGACGAGACCGGTGACGCGGTCCGGCGTACGCGCGTCCGGATCACGCTCCCCTTCTCGGATCTCGTGGCGCCCCTCGACGAGGCGGCGGCGAGCGCCTTCGACCAGCTGGTCATCGCGAGCGACGACGGACGCGTGATGCACGCCTCGGCGGGTGGTCCCATCGCGGCGGCCGACCGGCTGGACCGGCTCCTCGTCTCTGCGCCGTCCGCCGGCACCCTCGAGCGCCTGAAGCAGCTCGCCCAGGGCGCCGAATCCGGCGGGTCCGGCGCCGCGCCCGAAGAAGCCGCTTCGGCGTTGGCGGCGGCTCGCGGTCATCCCGTCGAGCTGGAGCTGGACCAGGCCCGCTACCTGGTCTTCGTGCACCCGCTGAAGGCCCAGGCCTCGCGCTCGTCGGGGCCGGCGACCAAGGCGTCGAAGGACACGGACTCTACCGCCGCCGCCGACTGGTACGTCGTGGGTCTCGTCTCGGACAAGCGTTTCCGCCGCGATTCGATGGCGTCCTCGCGGTCGCAGCTCACGCTGGCGGTCTCCGGTCTCGTGATGCTGGCGCTGGCGTGGCCCTGGCTGCGGCTCCTGCTCTCGGGGCCGCGCGAGCGCCTCGGGATCCGGCACGTCCTCGAGCTCGTCACCTCCGGGGCCCTGGCGGTGGGGCTGCTCACCCTGCTCGTGGCGGACCTCGTGACGGGGGTGGCCCTGCAACGAAACCTGGACGCGACGGCTCGAGACGTGGCGCTGCGCATGGAGCGCGACCTGCGCCGCGAGGTCGTGGAGTCGCTGCAGGCGCTGCGCGACGCCCGGCGTCGCATCTGCGTGACCCCCGAGGCGAGCACCCACTCGACGAGTCACCTCGAGTGGGAAACGACGAACGAGGGCACCTTCATCTATCCGCCCTACGACGTGGCCTTCGTGCTCGACGAGAGCGGCGAGCAGGTGGGCGAGCAGGCCAACTACCGGATGGGCGAGGTGAGCCACATCCGCGTCTCCGACCGCCCCTACTTCACGCACGTGCGCGACGGCAAGCTGTGGAGCCTGCAGGTGGAAGGCGAGCCCGCCGAGCAGGCCTTCCTGCAGCGCATCAAGACCTACGACCACGGCTGGAGGCTCACCGCGGTGTCCGCGCCGGTAGCTCCCGAAGAGATCGAGGGGACGGAGTGTGAGAGCAAGGGCGCCATCGCGGCGGCTCTCACGCGCCGCTTCGACTCCCTGACGTCCACGGTGCTGCCTCCCGGCTTCGGCTTCGCGCTCGTCGACGACGACGGCCGCGTGGTCTTCCATTCGAGCGACAGCCGGAGCCTGGTGGAGAACTTCCTGGCGGAGACCGGCTCGGACTGGCGGTTGCAGACCCTCGTCCGGCTGCGGAGGGCCCGGGCGGTGGACGGGCGCTATCGCGCCGAGGGCGCGCACCGCTTCAGCGTGCAGCCCGTCCGCGATCTGCCCTGGACGCTGGTGGTGTTCCAGCGGGACAACCTCTACGACCTGCTGCACGTCGACATGCTGCTGGCGGCGGGGAGCCACCTGGTGCTCTATGTGCTGGGCCTCCTCACCGTGGGGCTGCTGGCCGCGTGGTTCGCCCCGGGATCGCGTGCCTCGTGGTTCTGGCCCGACGAGCGTCTCCGCTCGCGCTACTGGAGGAGCGCGACCTTCGTGGGGGTCCTCTTCGGGTTCCAGATGCTGTCCGTCCTGTGGCTGCGCGGAGTGCACCTGTTGTGGCCGATCCTCACCTTGCCGCCTGCGGCGATCGGCTTCGTGTACCTGGCGCTGCAGGGGGAAGGTCCAAGGCGCCGTGGCGGCAGCCTGGCTCGACTGTGCATCGTCGCGGGCGCCGTGGGGATGTACGCCATCGTGTTCCTGGCCGCGAAGGACGCGGTCCTCGACCCGCGGCCCATGGTGGTCCTGTCGCTGCTGGCGATTCCCGCCGGCCTGCTGGCGGCGTCGTGGGCGCTGTCGACCCCGAGCGCCGACGCCGAGCGCACGCGCAACGGCCAGCGCGCGTATCTGGCCCTGCTGTTCGCACTGCTGCTGGTGTGCGTGGTGGGCCCGAGCTTCGCGCTCTTCAAGGACGTGCAGCGCGCGCAGCTCGATCGCCTGACGCGCCACGGCGAGCGGGTTGCCGTGGACGCGCAGATGCGGCGGGCGGCCGGACTGCAGGTGGACGCCGCCCGCCTGGACCCCGAACGCTTCGGCGGCCTCCGGCCGGCGCGGGTGGAGCGCTCGGACAGCGCCCGTTGTCGGGGCTTCTACGTGCAGCCCTCGCTGGTGGAGTCGGTCGAGCTGGAGGGTCGTCGTGGCGCGGCCGCAGCGCGTGCGGTGGGGCTATGCGACGTCGTCGAGACCGCCCCGGAGCCCTGCGTCGAGGCGGTGGACGACTACACGGGTGCCTTCACCACCTGGCTGACCCGCAAGCTCCCCGGCTTCAGCGCCACGTCCGTCGAGCTGCGCCAGCTCTTCGACGTGGGCTCCGACGACGGCAGCGAGTGCTGGCTCCCGATCGCCCCGGGTGGCGCACCGTCGATTCCGCGCAGCATGGGCCTGGGGGGGCTCGAGTACCGTCGCGGCGGCCTGCGGATGCTGGCGCCGCGACTTCCCATCCCGCAGCCGCAGACCGTGTGTGCATGGCTCGGGGCCGCGCTCGGGGTGGGAGCCGTCGTCGGCCTGGCGCTGCTGCTGCTGTGGCTCCTGGCGACCCGGGTGCTGGGTCTCGGCGTCCCGGACGTCATGGGCAGCGAGGTGCCGGCCTCCGACGCCGAGCTGCTGGCCAGCAATCGCCTCGTGCTGTTTCCGCCGCCCGGCTGGGCGGCCGCGTTGGCGGCACGCGCCTCGAGCCAGGGCTTCGCGGTCGACCACGTGGACGCGAAGAGCGATCCCGCGACGTGGACCCACTCGTCGCCGGTCGGCAAGCTCCTGCTCATCGTCGAGGACCTGCACCTGGTGCTGCCCCTGGAGGACCAGCGGGAGAAGGTGCGGGCCGCGCTGTCGGACATCCTTCGCGCGGGCCGCTACCGGGTCGTGATCTGCAGCGACGTGAATCCCCTCGACTACCTGCGAACCTCGACGTGGCAGCAGGACGCCGCCGCAGTCAGCGGCAAGGTGCCGGACGACGCGAGCTCGGAGAAGGCGACGCGCGCCCTGGACGTGCAGCGGCTTCGCTGGGGAGCCCTGCTGGCGCAGGTCCACCCGACCCGGGTCGCCTGGATGCCGCAAGACCTCGGGGAGACCGGGAAGGCATCGCCCCATCTGGTGGACGTGCTGCGCGCGGAGTGCGACTGGAGCCCGTGGCTGATGGAGGTGCGGGCGGAGATCGCCGCCGACCCGCGGTTCCGGAGCGGCGAGCTCGACGAGCGCCAGCTGATCCACTGGGTGGTCGAGCGCGCCGAGCCGCTCTTCCGGCGCATCTGGGCGCTGCTGCCGGCGGAAGATCGCCTGGCGGTGATCCAGCTCGCCGAGGGCGACCTGCTGAACCCCCGGAACGAGACCAGCGTCGAACGGCTGATGCGCCGGGGGCTCGTCCGCCGGGCGCCGAGCTTCCGGCTCGTGAGCCGGGCGTTCGGGCTCTTCGCCCGTCGCGTCGAGCGTCCCGAGCGGGTGAGCAGCTGGGAGCGGGGTGCCACCGGCGGCGCCTGGGAGCTGGCGCGCATCCCGCTCGCCCTCGTCTTCCTTCTCATCCTGGGATACGCGGTCTACGCGGGACGCGACACCGTGGACGTCACCCTGGCGGTGATCCCCGCTCTCGCCGCGGGCTTCCCCACGGTGGTTCGCCTGCTGAGCACCCTGCGAGTGGCCAGCACCGCGACCGGAGGCGCCGGCGGGGTGGCCTAGGCGGCCGGCATCAGGCGGGTGGTGTCAGGCGGGTGCCATCCGACCGGGTGCCATCCGGCAGGCTTCGGTCCGCGCGCACGACGATCCGCGCGCGCGTCGGATCAGGCCGTCTCGCCTCGGCGCGCCCTGTCGGCTTCTTCGGGGCCCAGACCGACGGCCCGTGCCACGTGATCCGCGAAGACCTGCTCCCAGTCCTCGACGACGTCGTCGGCGTCGATGACCTGCCAGAGGAGCGCCACGATGGCCATGCGCTGCTCGAGGGAGTAGCGCTCGGCGATGATCCGCGTCACGTCCTTCAGGCTCACGGCCGGCGGGCGGATGTCCTCCGCGCGACCCATCAGCTGGAGCGTCTCGGCCCGCCCGATTCCGAAGCCACGCTCGAGGCCCCGGACGATGGCCCGGTGCTCTCGCCACTCGTACTCCTCGTCGCCGTGGGCCGCCTCCAGCAGCAGGATGGCGGTGGCGACCTGCACCTCGAGGTCGGCCGGTCGGCCGTCCTTGTCCTTCTGGAGGACGGCGCGTCTCTGCAGATAGGCCTTCACTCGTTCCCAGAGACTCATGCTCCCTCCGATCAACGAAGCGCGGCATCCTCCCGGCTTCGCAGTAGCAGCACGGCCAGGTACGATGCAAGGACGAGGAGCAGGGGCGCCGTCGCGACGCCCGGGAAGTAGCCGCCGTTCCAGAGAGCCAGCGCCGGGTGCCCCACTCCGTTGCCGATCTCGATCATAACCCACGGCCAGACGAAGGACGTGGCCGAGGCCCACCGCAGCCGGACGGGCACGAAGTAGCACCAGAGACCGAAGACGAAGAAGCCGGCGTTCAGGATCACGAAGCCCGTCGCCAGATCGTCGCTCACGAGACTGCTGGCGAAGCGGGCGGGAGCGAACACGCGATACAGCTCGAACGCGTACTCCTCGACGGAGTGGCAGGCCTGCGCCAGCACGAGAGCCAGAAATACCAAGCGGGCACGGCGGTCCATGGCGGCCCATCCCCGCCCACGACTCTACACCGCCGCGTCGGCGTCCGCCGACCGGGGTCAGACCGCCAGGCCCGTCCGTCGTCGGTTGTAGATGCCCATGACGCCGGCGGCGACGAAGACGACGCCCAGGGTGACCAGGAAGTAGGCGAGGGGGGTCTTCGCGAGGGTCGCTCCCCAGACGAGGAAGACGAGGCCCGCGCCTAGGTTGACGAAGATGGCGGAGGGCGCGCCCTTGCCGTCGAGTCCGTAGGCGCGCTTGCCGCGGCGGGCCATCTCCTGGCTGGCGGCGAGCTCGGCTCGGCACGCGTCCGAGCAGCAGAGCCCGCCGCCCGTGTCCTGCGCGCACTCCACGCAGAGTCCCTTGCCGCAGTGCCTGCAGCAGCCCACGGCCGGCGTTCCGCGATGCGAGAAGCACTCCATGGGTAGTCCCCTCCGAGGGACCTATCGGAGCCGCGCGGTGGCGGGTTGAGCGAGATCCGCGCGCTTTTCTCTTTTCTGTGTCAGCAGGGGCGAGATCGACTCCGGGATCCATCTCACTCGGGTGTGTCCCCCGTCAGGAGCCCGGCCAGGCGCCGGACCAGCCAGTGGCGGAAGCGCTCCTGGGCGGCGGCGTCGGCCTCGAGCCCGACACTTCGGAGAAAGCCCGGCCCGAAGAGGGGCTCGCCGGCGAGGGCGAGGTTCAAGAGCGCCACCTCGTGCTGGGTGTCCAGCCGGCGGGGGCGGGGCAGGCCGTGGGCCTGGGCGGCTTCCTGGCGGGCGCGATGGACGGCGTCCACCAGCGGCTCGAAGAGACCGCCTCCCTTCGGCTTCCAGCCGGAGAGGGACAGCCAGAGCGCCAGCCGCGCGTGACCCTGGACGGCGTAGGAGTCGGCGATGAGCTCTGCGACCCGCTCGAGGCCGTCCGGGTCGCCGTCCCAGGCCGCCAGGATGCCCTCGAGCTCGTCGCGGAGGCGCCGCGCCGCGAAGCGCAGCAGCGCCTCCAGCAGGCCCTGGCGGCTCCCGAAGTGGTGGTGGATGGCGGCGTCGGTGACGCCGAGATCGGCGGCGATGTGCTGCACTCGCACCGCTTCTGGGCCGCCCTCCCGCAGGCGCTTCTCGGCGGCCTCCAGGATGACGCGCTGTGCCTCCTCTCGTCCCCGACGCACCCGCGGCTTGCGCTTCGTCATGTACTTAGGGTAGCCTAGGTAATACCTTGGCAACTCAAGGTAAGCAACTCGAGGTAGGGAAAGGGACCCGAGCCGGCGCCCGGCCGATCCCGCCGATCCCGCAAGGAGGCCCCCGATGACCCAAGCCCCGGCTCCGTCCGCGTCGCCCGCGTCCCGTGTCTCGCCCGTCTCTCGCGAAGAGGAGGAGGCCCACCACCGCCTGGCGGCGCGGCTCGCCGGCCTCGAGGTGCCCGGGTTCGTCCCGCCGCAGCACCTGCACCAGGTGGTCGACGGCCTGCGCCTGCACGCCCTGGACTGGGGCACCCCCGGCCGCCCTCCCGTCCTGTTCCTTCACGGCGGCGGTCAGACCGCGCGCACCTGGGACCTGGTCTGCCTCGCCCTGCGCGACGAGCTGCACTGCCTGGCCCTCGACCAGCGGGGTCACGGCGATTCCGAATGGTCCTACGGCTTCGACTACACGCCGGAGAGCCACGCCCGCGACTTCGTCGGCTTCCTCGATGCCCGGGGCCTCGACCGCGTCGCCGTCGTCGGCATGTCCATGGGCTGTCTCAACGGCCTGCACCTCGCCGCCGCCTACCCCGACCGGGTCTCCGCCTTCGTGGCCGTGGACGCCGGGCCCTGGGTCCGCATCGAAGGCGGCCGCGCCATCGTCGACTTCGTCGCCGAGGCCGACGGCGGCGCCAGCCTGGAGGCCTTCATCGAGCGGGCGCTGCGCTTCAACCCGCGCCGCGACCCGCGGCTGCTGGCCGTGAGCCTGCGGCACAACCTGCGGGCGCTGCCCGACGGCCGGCTCACGTGGAAGACCGACCGCCGCCAGCCCATCGACCTGGCGCGCATGAGCGAGCGGCTGGAACGCCTGCAGCAGCAGGTCTCGGAGATCCGCTGCCCCACTCTCGTCCTGCGCGGCGCCGAGAGCGAGGTGTTCCTGGACGAGCACGCCGAGCGCTTCGCGAATGCGCTTCCGCGAGGTTGGTGGGCGCGGATCGACGGAGCCGGGCACACCATCCAGGGCGACGCCCCCGCGGCCCTCGTGCGCGAGCTGCGGCAGTTCCTGGCGAGCGCGTGACTGGCTTCGGCGGCGTGCGCATCCAGCCCGCGACCGGCCTAGCCCGCCCCGACCGCCGGCGCCGGCTCCATCATGCGCCACAGCCAGCGTCCGCCGAGCGCGCACCCGATCCCCCAGGCGAGCGCCAGTGCCGTGGCCGTGACGGGGGCCGCGGGCTGTCCGGGCCATCCGGCGCCGAGCTTCCACAGCCAGGCGTCGATGCGTCCGTTGGCCACCGCGTGCAGGCTGCCGAGAACGGGGCTCTCTCCGGGCTGGTAGAGGAACTCGAACTGCGGGTCGTAGCCGGCGGGGTCGGCACTCTGCAACGCGGCCCGGGATTCGGCGAGCATCAGGGGATGTGCGACCACGGACCAGTTGGCCAGCATCAGCGCCAGCTGCACCACGGCGCCCACGCTTGCCAGGACGAGCAGCGCTTCGCGACCGGCGCGGGGGGGCCCCGCTTCGAGCCACGCGCCCAGGGACAGCAGCAGCAGGGTGCATCCGGGCAGCAGGTAGCGGGGCCCGGGGGCCGACCAGAGGCCCGTCCAGTAGTGGTAGCTCGAGAAGAAGAGCAGCTGCGTGACGACGTAGATCGTGAACACCGCGCACTCCCACGGCCAGCGCTTCGCGGCGGCGGGCAAGGTCCAGGGAAGGAGCAGCAGCAGCGGCGAGTAGGCGAAGACGCTGATCCCCGGAGCGACCAGGAAGGCCGCGAACGCGTGGGTGAACGAGGGCGAGCTCTCGAGGGCGCCTTCCGTCATGGGCGACTGGAAGAAGGTGCCCCAGCGCGCGTGGTTCAGGCCCACGTGGATCGCGATGGCCGCCGCCAGCGGCAGCGACACGGCCGCGAGGTCGGGGAGCCACGGGCGTGCCTCACGCCGGCGTCGCTCGAGCATCCCGTGCAGCGCGTAGATGCCGAGAGCCGGTCCCGCCAGCACGCCGGGAAATCGCACCAGGAAGGTCAGCGAGCCGGCGGCGCTCCCCAGCGCCAGGGAGGCCACGCGTCCCGTCTCGCGGTACTCGCGAAGCCACAGCAGGGCGAACACCACCGTCACGGTCTCGCTGGTGTGCCGCAGGAAGTAGACCGACATGGTCGCCGGGTAGCTGCAGACGCCGATCAGCGCCGTCGTCACGAGGGCGTTCCGCGGCGAGACCTCCAGCCGACGCAGCAGCAGGAAGAGCCCCATGGCGAGCAACGCGCCGGCGATGGGGGCGTAGAGCATGACGAAGGCGATCTCGAGCGTGCCCCCATAGATGGATCGATCGACCTCCGTGAAGCCCGGAGCGCCCCGCATGCGGTCGAGGCTCTGCCGGGGAAAGCCGCGCACGATCTCCCGCTCGGGCCCCGCCAGGGCCCGCACCCAGCTCTCGGGAAGCACCCGACGCGCCCCCTTCGCGAGCGCGTAGAGCGGCAGCGCCAGCACGGCCTGTCCGAGGGCGTACGGTGCGTAGAGGCGTCCGTCGGCGCCCCGGTGTGCGTGGCGGTGCGGTGGCACCGCCAGCGTCCCGTGATCGAAGAGCGCCTCCGTCACGCGAAAGAGCCCGACGTCGTCGCTGTTCTTGAGGCGCGCCGGCGCGAAGCCCACGTAGAAGAGCAGGAACACCAGCGCGACCGACACGCCTCTGCGCCAGTCGCGGCTACACCAGGGTGCCATCGCGGCCACGATAGCACCGGCCCGTTCCAATCGACGCTCAGCCGCTTCGTCGGCTGTGGCGTCCGTCGGTTCGCACGTAGCGCAGCAGCAGCGGTCGTCCCGCCACGGCCACGATCACCAGCACGCCGAGGGCGACGAGCGCCACCGGATCGGTTCGCACCAGGCGGAAGACGAGCCCCGCCCCGGCGGCGGAGGCTCCTACCGTCCCGAGCCCCGTCAACGCGCGGTGGCCCGCGTTCTGCTGGAAGGCGAGGCCACAGACGACGGCGAACGTGAACAGGAATGCCAGGCTCGCCGCCTCGACCAGCGTCGACAAGGTGCCCGCGGCGGCCAGCACCGCCGCCGTCGCGCCCAGGGCGACCACGGCCCGATCGGGCACCCCGGCGCCGTTCTCGTGCTCGAGCGCGGCCGGAAGCTCGCCGTCCTTCGCCACCTCGTGGGTGAGCCGGGCCGTGGCGAAGAGCGTGGAATTGATGGCCGATCCCGTGGAGAAGGCCGCGGCGATGGTCACGACGACGAGGCCCGTCGTGCCGAACGCCTGTCCCCCGGCGATGGCGAGCGCCACCTCCT
Source organism: uncultured delta proteobacterium (assembly GCA_963822965.1). GTDB lineage: Bacteria > Myxococcota_A > UBA9160 > UBA9160 > UBA4427 > JAJDAN01. The sequence continues at coordinate 1,775,571 of CAWGJT010000005.1, read as the reverse complement.
CGTGCTGCACCACCGCGTCTGCGCCGACGAGCATGGCCGTGCCGACCGCCACCGCCACGTAGACGACGATCACCACGACGATGGCCGAGATCACCGCCCGGGGCAGCGTCTTCCGCGGCGCCGCGATGTCCTCGTAGTCGTAGGTGAGGAGCTGGAATCCCTCGTAGGCCATGAAGACCGAGGCGGCCCCGAAGAGCGCAGCCGTCACGCCGGCATCGGGCACGCCCCGCGACAGCATCGGCACGTCCCACTGGGCGATTCCCCAGGTCGCCAGGCCCACCAGCACGGCCAGCTTGAACCACACCAGGAAGATCTCCACGCCGCCGGCCTCGCCGACGCCGCGCAGGTTCAGTCCGATGAAGAGCGCCAGGATGCCCAGCGCCGCGGCGCGCGGAACCCACGGTCCCAGCCCGACGACGTTGCCCAGGTAGTGGCCGAAGGTGGACGCGTACACGGCGTTCGTGAGCACGTACCCCACGATGAGCACCCAGGACAGGCTGCCCGCGAAGCTCTCCGCGTGGATCTCGCGCAGGAACGTGAACGCGCCCCCGCCCTCCCCGTAGTGGGCGGCGAGTGCCACGTAGCTGTACCCCGCGGCCAACGCCACCAGCCCTGCGACGACGAAGCTGAGCCACGCCCAGGGTCCGGCGATCGCGATCACGACGCCGAGCGTCGAGAAGATGCCGCCTCCCACCATGCCGCCCACGGCCATGGACCACGTGGCATTGAATCCGAGCTTCTCGGACTGGCTCACCCCGCCTCCATCCCTTCCAGCTCTTCGAGGCCCGAACGAAACGAAGGGGGAGAGTAGGTCACGCGAAAGGCGACTCTCCACCCGCGCATCGAGAAGGCCCGACAGGGAACGAGCGCTCGGGCTCGTCCGTCAGGGTGCGGGTCGCAGAGATCATGTCGAACGGCATGGAACGCGTCCGCGGTCTCGGGGACCGGGCTCCGGTCCTGCTTCTACATCGGACTACGCGGCCGTCCCCTGAATCAGGGCGGCGAGGCGGTCCTTCACGCTCTCTCCGATGCGGTAGCCGAGCTCGCGGTAGGCTTCGAACTGCGCTTCATCGAAGAACTGATCGGCGGTGGACTCGTCGGGGAAGTCCCGGTGCGAGCCCTGGTAGCCCTTCACGCGCAGCCCGAGGCCCGGAATCCTCGTGCTCTTCACGTACAGGAGCCTCCCGGAGACCTTCCCGGACGGACCCTCGGAGTAGATGATCTCGCCTTCGATGAAGCCCCGCTCCGCCTGCTTGAAGCCGACCGGGTAGCCGACCTCCTGGCGGGGGATCAGCTTCTCCAGGTGGTTGTCGGGATCGAACTCGATCCGCGCGCCGAAGTCCTCGGCGATCCGTCGCGCGGCGATCTGCAGGTCGCCGAACTGGAAGCCCTTGTCGGCCGCTCCGTCGAGCACCACGATCAGCGCTGCCTTGCGCCGCACCAGCTCGTAGAGGCCCAGGTTCTCGAAGTGGCCGCCGTCACTGAGCTGCAGGTGCGAGCCGGTCTCGCGGTAGCCGCGCGGGCTCAGCTCGTAGCGCGCGGCGTCGAAGTGGTTCGGCGTGCGCAGCCACTGGCGTCGCTGCGGGTTCTTCACCCAGTAGCCCAGACGGATGTTGAGGAGCGACATCAGGAGGGAGACGCCTCGGGCGCGGGTCGGCCCCACGCCGCCCGCGCCGGTATTCGGGTTGGCGGCCGCCCCCGAGATCGCCATGGCGGTGGCCAGGGTCATCGTGTCGGCCATGAACTCCGACGTGCGTCGCCAGCCCGTCGCCTCGCTCCCCGAGTACAGCGGGGAGAGGGTGAAGCTTTCGCCCCCGCGGATCCGGTAGCGGCGGTTGGCGGAGTCGACGAGCACCACGTTGGTGTTGACGAGATGGTACGGAGCCCGGTGTCCGTCACCGTGCAGCTGGCTCAGCCGACAACCGTCGGCCCGGGTGCTCGGCCCCGTGTAGTCACCCGCGGGCTCCTCCAGCACCTCGTCCACGGGAGGCATGAAGGTCTCCATCAGGCGATCGCGGTAGAAGCGGTGCAGGCCGCTGTGGTTGAGATTCACGCAGAACCCCAGGAGCAGGGCTCCGGCCGTCGCCGCCGCCAGCAGGGACAGGGAGCTGGTCCACGATTCCGGCGGCCATCCGAAGGTGCCGTGGGTCTCTGCGGCGTACGTGAGCGCGCCGAGGTACGCGAGCAGCAGGATTCCGTAGAGAAGGAGGGTCGATCCGAAGGTCGCGATGAAGCCGACGGGAATCGGGCCGCTCGAGCTGCCGGTGCGGAAGAAGGCGCGGAGGCCGGAGACGCTCCCCAGCAGGACCGCGGCGACGCTTCCCGCCGACGCGACCTCGCGCCCGAGATACGACGCCACCCAGGGCAGGCTCGCAACCACCGCCACCACGATCGTGACGAGGAGGAAGACGCCGCCCCCGATCTCGGAGCGGCGCCGCCAGAGGTAGCGCGTCGTCAGGCTGGCGAGCCGCGAGTCGGGCGCCAGCCGGGGAACGCCGGCGATCAGCGAGTAGAGAGCCGCGAAGGCGGCGAACACCACCAGCAGCCAGCCCGCCACCTTCCGGAGCCCGCTCAGCGGCCACGCTTCGGGCTCGTGGATCTCGGTGCCGGTGCAGTGCACGAGCCCCTGGTCGCACGCGACCGGGCCGCAGCAGGCCTCCGATGGCCACTGGAAGCTCTTCGAGGCGTCGTCGCACAGGACGATCGGCACCATCACCGCGACGAGCAGCGGAACCCACACCAGCAGATTCAGGAAGATCGAGCGGAGCACGACGGAGGTCGCGGCGATCAGCGTGATGCCCTTGCCCGGCGCCAGGTAGTTGCCGTGCTGCCGGAGGAAGCGGAGCATCGCGCTCTGCCAGGGGGCGTCGTGCGGCGGCCGCCCGCCGGGGTCCTGCGCGCCGTACGGGAAGTCGTCGGCGCCGAGGCCGAAGTCGCCGTGCACCTGGCCCGGATCCGCTCGTCGCAGCAGCCAGCTGATGGACGATCCCAGGTAGCCCCCGCCGGAGACCGTCGACAGATAGTCGAAGCGCTTCAGCTGTCCCTGCTTCGCCAGGGCCTGGACGACCCCCAGCGCGAAGGTGGCCGAGCGAATGCCGCCGCCCGATACCGCGAGGCCGACAAGCCTGTCGTCGGGCCCGACGCCTCGAACGGTGCGACTGCGAGCGATCTCCGCGCGCTCGCGCTCGAAGATCCGGGCCCATTCCTTCGGAGGGACGTATCCGTCGTCGCTCTCGTCGCTCATGGGCTCCCCCCCGTGGCCCGACCCGTCGAAACGAGGCAGGCGCGGCGCCATTGCAACCGTGATTACACGAGAAAGAGTCCGATTGGAAGAAGATTCTCGCGTGGGGTGCAGGGTGTAGGGAGAGCGCGGCAGCACGGGTCTCGTTCGCTCGCGCGCGAGCGCCGGTGCCGTGTCAGAAATGGAAGGCGGGGAGAGGACGACACCACCCGGTGCCGGGCACGTATGCGTATCCGGAATCGGCGCAGGCTCCGACGCTTCCCGCGTTGCACGGAGGAACGACGTCGGGCGTAAACGCCGAGGCCCTTCTCCAGCCCGGGATTGCTTCACCGCAGTCGAAGTCGTCGGGGAGCTCGGACTCGTCGGACCCGCACCCCGATGAAAGGGTGATCCCGAGACAAACGAGCAGGACGAAGGTCTTCATGGGAGCCCCGATCGATCCATGGGGAATGGACCGGCCTCCAGCAGCATGCCGTGCGCGCATCCGCTTCGGTGGCCGGTCGGACTACTGCTGCTGCGGCTCGAAGCGCTGGTTGCTGTAGGGATTGGAGGTCGGAATCCTCACGACGTTGAACGGGAAGCCCGCGGCCACGTGACACCCGTTGCAGCCCTGGGTGAGCGATTCGAACGCCGCGGCGAAGGCGGGCTGGCTCTTGCGCTCGATCGCCTCGCGCAGCTCGGCGACGGGTTCGTCCGTGAACTCGGGAACGAGCTTCGTGAGAGGCTCCGGCGAGTCCTTGTGGTGCGGGTGGAAGCGCACGGCATCCGCGAAGCCTTCCTCGAGCTCGTCCACCTCGTAGGCCGCCAGGGGCCAGTTGCCCGCCTGGCCGGCATACCAGAGCTTGAGGTGCCGCATCTGGTTGGCCGACATGATCTCGCCGAGCCCGGGGACGTACGCATCGGCCGCCGCGGCGGGCTCGGGGCTGCCGGGTCGTCCGCACCCGGCCGCCAGCGCCGCCGCAAAGAGAACACCCGCGATCCATGCGTGCTTCACGTCGAGCTCCTGGCCGTCAGTCGTCCTGCCACGGTGTGCACGGGTCCTCCGTGTCGCCGCATCCCCAGTCCCGTTGGGCCTGATCCTCGTAGTCTTCGTACGACTCGTCGCTGGCCTCTCGAAGATCCGCGCACGCCTCGGGATCGTCGGGATACGCCTCCTGGCAGGCGCGAAGCTCGTCGCGGGCCTGCCGCGCCTCGAACCACTCGACGATCGTGCAGGAAGGGAGCGCACACAGCCACAAGAGGACGAGGCCCACGAGGGGCAGCTGCATTCGGAACCCATTCAACGACCCGGTCCCTGTGGCAATGGAGCCGTCACGATATCAGGATCGTCTCCGTTGGCGAATCCTCGATCGACAGCCGACTTGGAACAGGCCGAGACCTGGCTGGTGGGCGGGCGTCACGGCGGGGAGACTGCCCGCCCCGGGACGAGCACGGCTACACGGCTCTTCCCGAAGATCAGACGTCCGTGGCGGGGGCGATCCCCAGATGGCTGCACAGCGCCGCCATCTCGGTGGCGACCGCGAAGCGTGAGCTGCCTCCAGGGACTTCGACGACGCCCTGGTGAAGCCCCACCAGATCGAGTCCCCCGTCGGGCCGGGGCGAGACCCACGCCTTTCCCGAGTCGCGCGCCACTCCCGGCGGGCTGCCGTCCTGCGACCGGATGAGAAAGCTGTACACGCCCAGTGCGTCGAAGCGCGCCAGCCGCGTCGTGTAGAAGACGTGCGAGATGACTCCGTCGCGTCGCCCCGAGCTCCAGGACCACGTCGACACCTGCCGCTCGAGCACCTCGGCCTGGTAGTCGGCAGCGCTGGTCGCGAGGGGCCGGAAGATTCCGTTCGGCGTACCGAGCGTCGGGATTCGCGGCGAGAACTGATCCCGGTTCGCCTCGGGGATCTGCACCAACGCAGCATCCACGTCGAAGTACGTGTTGGCCGAGTCGAGATAGGGACAGAAGACCTCGTCGGGCACGAGGTCCACGGAGACGCGGGTCGGCGCCGCCAGTGCGGCTGGGGCACCGAAGGCCGGAAACCAGCAGACCGAGCCCACCGAGAGCGCCACATGCTGATTGGTGAGAACGTATCGGTAGCGAGCTCCCTCACGCCGAACGATGCAGCCGAACGTGCCGAGCTGGCTTCGGTTGCCGATTGGACCCCCGGCGCTGAACCGGGTGCGTTGCATGCGGCCGGTGTCGGCCACCGGCTCCGCCGCGGCCTCCACCACGTCCGTCACCATCTCCCGGCCGGCCAGCTCGACCTTTGCGGGGACGGCACGCGCTCCGCTCGCGACGCTCCGAGACCTTCCCTCCCGCGGCTCCTTTCGGGCGACGACGAATGCGACCGAGGGTTCGGCGTCGGGGGACACGATGCCGGAGACCTCCTTGCGTCCGACTGCCACGCCGAGGACGCCGGAGTCGTCCTGGTCCTCGAGGACGCGGATCAGGTCGACCGGGGTGCTCATCGGCATCTCAGAGCTGCTGAATGTCGATGCCGCCCGTTGCCAGATCGACGATCACCAGGCTGAGGGTGGTGCCGACCAGCGTCCGCTCGACCAGTGCCGCCTCGCCTGCCTGCTTCGTGACGCCCGCCGTCGGAGCCGCCGCCTTGAGCGCCATATCGGCCAGATCACTTGCGAGCTGCCGCAGCTCCTCGAGGGTCTTGTCGTCGAGCTTTCCCGCGATCTTCTTGAGCTGCTGCTGCTCGAGCTCGATCGTGTAATCGATGGAGCCGGCCAGCGGCCGCTTCGGATCGATGGTGTAGACCTCCGAGGGACCCAGGAAGACCGGCTTCTCGCTGAGTACCTGCTCGCGGCTATGTCCGAGCGGTGTCTTGACCGTCACGGCCTTGGCATTCTTGTCGAAGGTGGTCTCCACCCGAGCGAGCTCGTATTCGCTGGTGGTCAGCACGAACAGGGCGCGGGTGGGTGTCTGAATCACGATCGGCACACCCTTCACGTCCTGGACGGTGACTTTGTTCGCGGAGTCCTTCGCGATTCGGTGACCCGAGATCGAGGTGCAGCCGACGGCGAGGGCTGCAAGGGAGACAAGGGCGACACCCCGGCGGAAGCTCATGAATTCTGTACTCCTTGGGAAGATCGGGAACCGAAAGAGAGTGGAGAGATTGCAAAAGGTGAAGAGAGAAGGTGGAGAGAGTGCGAGAGTCGAGGTCGAAAGAGCCGGTTCGAAGATCCCGCACCACACCGCTTCGTCGACATTCGTCGGATTCCTCCCCGGCCTGGTCGCCGGAGCGCGGACTACAGGAGCATCTTCTTCGTCACGAGTTGCTCGACGGCACTCGCGACCTTCACGTCCGCGGCCCTCGTATCGGTGTCGAACAAGGACTTCGAGAAGTACCAGTTCGCGTGCCGGGGTCCGAGATCGATGAGCCCGGTGTTGGCGCTGTTGTTCCGCGTTTGGATCGGAAGAACGAAGCGCCCTTCGTCGACGAGCTCGGCTCTGGGGACGACCCATCGCAGCTCGGGCTCTCGCTTGCTCTTGTCGTCGAGGAGACAGTAGAGGCGCTCCTCGGTGCTCACGAGCCAGGTCTGCTGCCTGGAAGTCTGGAAGAGCAGGAGGGCCTCGGCTTTCTCGACGGTTTCCCTGGCGGCGTCGAACTCGGGCGCCTCCCGGATCTGCCCGATGATCTCCTTCTCGGACAGCAGCTCGTCTCGCCCCTCGAAGAAGTCGCGAATCCTCATCGATTCATCTCCTAGCTCTGAACTGCTTCCGGCCGCTCGATTCCCTTCCTGCTCACCTGTTCGAGCGACTTCGTGAGAATGAGGGGCCAGCCGACGCCCGCCGTGAGCGATGCGAGGATCGTCACCTGCAGGATGTCGAGAACCTGACCGAGATATCCACCGATGACGGCACCAAGCGTCCATCCGAAGAAGATGACCGGAGTCGTCTTGATCCCATGGGCCACGTTCATCAGAGAGCTTCCGCTGACGAGAAAGTGCGCCCAATCCATGATGATCGCGAGCGCGCCCATCGCACCGCACGCCACGATGAAGACCGCGAGCCAGTGCGGGTCGGCAGTGGAGAGGCCCTTCAGCTCGCTGAAGAATTGCACGAAGGTTTGACAGAACTGGCTCATTCCTTCACTCCTTCGACGGATCGCCGCGCTTCGTCGTTCGACAACCTACGCCCGAAACATTGGCCGGCGCAAGAGCGTTCGTCGAACATTGGACAGAATTCAGTGTAATTCCACTCCTGTGGACTGAAGCCGCTCTTCGGTGTAGCTCCGTTCCGTCCACCCCTCTCCGGGTGCAGTCCATTCCAGTGGACTGTGGAAGAGATTTTCCATACCGAGTCCACTCGGGTGGACTGCTGCGGAATCTGACGTCCGATGTGCAGGAAGCACGTACTGCGATGATCACTTCGGTGTAGGATGAGTCGTGTCGGTGAAGGCGCCTGGTGCCCGCCGCGACCGAAACCCCGAGATGGATTGGAGCATCCCGTGCTTGATGGCCAGACCAGTCAGACGTCCGATCCGGTTGAGCTGATCCTCGAAGACTCACTCGACGAAAGCGTCGACGTCCGCCGCGACGTGGCCCTGAAGCTCGCCGCCGGGCTCGCCGTGTTCGGGCTGACGGGATTCGTGCCCGGCTTCCTCTTCGGCGAGGCCATCAGACTGAGTCGAGGACAACGCGGCGCGGCAACCCTCCTGGCTGCCTCGGCCGTGTGCTACGTGTCGATCGAGCTCTGGCGGTCCGCGAGCTTCAGCATCGAGCGATGGGAGGAGCGCTGGAAGAGCGCCTACTCCTCGTTTCGCCTCACTCTCGTGGAGGGAATTCCGATCCTGAAGGGCCGGGTGACCCTGGCTCTCGAGGAAGATGCCCGCCGCGTTCGGAACGAGCGCCTTCGCGAGTACGAGCGCGAGGAGGAGGCCCTGGTTCGGAAGCGGGACCAGGCTCTCGAGGAGCGGGAGGGACTCTCGTCGAATTCGGAATCGCAAGCGGGTGCCGCCGCAGATGTGTCCCCGTCGGATCCCGACCGGCTGCGAGCTCGGAGAGCCATTCTCGATCAGACGATCGACGAGTGCAACGCGCAGCTGCTGCTCGTACAACGAGAGCGAAGCTCCGTCGATCAATCTGCCGGGCTCTCTGCATTGTCGCGCTTCGAGACGTTCACGGATTCCGAGATCCGGCGCCTGCGCGTCAGCTTTGGAATCGACGATGGACCTTCTGGCAGGTTGCCGGACCAGCTGGAGTTCGCTGCGCCGGAAGCCGAGCGCGCTCGGCACCTGCTCGGGAAGGACGCCCGCTTCGCCGCCCTCAGGTCGCGCTATGAGGAACGGCGCTGGATTGGTCCCAGGGTTCCCGTGGTCCTCTCGATCGGACTTCTTACTGTCAGTCTGGTGTTCTTCTTCTTCTCGCCATGGGCCATGCTCGGCGAGCCCGAGCCGTCTCGGTCGCTTGCCGACGTCTTGGACCATCAGGGCTCGGCGTTGCGAGCGCTCCTGGGGCCTCTCTTGACGAAGCAGCCGGAGTCGGAAGGAATCCCGGTCGTTTCGATCAATCGGCCCGGATTTCAGGCCCTGGCGCTTCCGGTGTTCGAAAAGGACTCCGCCGAGATCGCCGAAGGCCAGAGAGACGCCGTCCTCGCTCTCCTCGAGCCGATTCTGCGAGACGTGGCGCGTTGCGCCACGGGAGAGGCCCACCCCGTCGTCCACCTGGTCGGGTTTGCGGACAGGGGATGCCTGAACAATACGTGCGACGAGGCGAGCAGGCTGAGGAACATCGAGCTTGCGAACGAGCGTGCGCAGGTCGTTCGAGACCTCGTTGCAAGAGAGGGTCTGCCGATCGACATCCCCGTACGGAAATGGACGTTGGAGGAGCACGGCATCATGCTTCGCGAAGCGACGCTATCGGGCTTCGTGCCGGAAGGCCGCTACGAGGATCCCAAGGAGCGTGTCAATCGGCGAGTCGAGCTGCGCCTGGTGGACTCCGGCGGAGCCTGTCGATCGGGAAGCTTCCCGCTTCTCGCAAAGGCTGCGAACCGGCGAATTCGCTGAGCTCGACGCTCCGACTCGTGCGACGCCAAGCGCTCGGCGCCCGGGACGACGTCTCGGCGTCACGGCGCCTCCGCTCTCGCCTCCAGCCGATCGAGCGCCTCGATACGCCGGCGTTCCGGGCCCGAGAAGCGCTCGTCGCGCAGGGCGTCGATGGCGGCTGCCTGCGCCTCGGGGTCGTCGGGCTCCTCGGCGATCACGCGGTCGCGCTCGGCGCGGTAGGCGTCCACCCGCGCGTTCCATTCGGCGCGCTGGTGGTCGAGCGCAGAGAGCCGCGCCGCGGCCTCGGGGCCGAAGCGCGCCTCGCGCAGGGCGTCGATCTCGGCGTCCGAGGCACCTTCGGCGCGCAGGTGCGCCTCGTCGCGACGCAGGGTGAGCGCGGCGGTGGCCAGGGCGCGGGCCTCGCGCACCGTTGCGGGCAGCTGCGCGTCGAGCGCTTCGAGCCTCTCGGCGCGCGCGTCCTCGTCGAGCGCCGGATCGTGCAGCACCTGCAGCCGCTCGACGTCCACCCGCCAGCGCGCCTCCTCCTCGGCGAAGAGCGCCTCGGCGACCTCGGCGCCGAACTGCGAGCGCCGCAGCTCGCGAATGCGCTGGAGCCGGCGCTCGAGCGGGAGGCTCGCGGTGAACGGATCCGCGAAGAGCTCGCGCACCTTCGCGCGGTAGGCCAGGTAGTGGTCCAGCAGCGTCGAGGGCGGGCGCGGGGTCGTCGAGGCGCTCGCGGATCGCCGCCTCGATGCGCGCGCGGATCTCCTCGTCCGTCTCCTCGCCGCTGGCCGAGAGGTAGTAGTCGAAGAGATCGAGCGCGTCGCGCGTGGGCACGAAGCGCCCGTCGGCGTCGAGCACCAGGGCGCCGTCGGGCTCGGTGCCCTGGAGCGAAGCGGGAAGCGCCCGGGGACAGCGTCCTGCGCTCCGGGGTCGGGCGGCCTGGCCGGGGTGCGGGGCGGGAGAGACCGGCGCGGGAGCTGCCGCCCGCGCCGGTCCGTGCGTTCCGCCCGCTCAGGGGCTGCAACACCAGCCACAACGCCGCGCAAGCCGGCGGCGCCCCCGGCCAGCAGCAGCGTCGAGCGTGTGTGCACCGCGCCCCCTACAACCCCAGGTTCTTCAGCCGATTCGCGTGGTTCTTGAAGAGCGTCACGGGGTTCGACTCGAAGATGGAGACCAGCCCGAGCACCTGGTTCACCTCGTCCAGGTGGTTCTGATAGTAGTTGTCCCGGATGACGTCGCCCAGGTGCGAGCTGCAGCGGCCGACCAGCCCGTCGTTCGCCTCGCCGTAGAAGAGCGAGGTGAGGCCCAGGGCGGCGTCGGAGATGTCGAGCACGTTGGTCAGGACGCCCGTGCCGCCCCACGAGTAGTAGCGGATGCCGTTCACCACCGCGGCGCCCTCGCCGCAGGCCGATCCCGGCACGCCCTGCGGATACGAGGCGTTGAAGGTGGCGGCGCCCGCGCTCGAGAGCGAGCCCAGCGCGGCGATCGCGTCCTGGGGGTTGCTCGATCCCGTCGAGCAGCCCGAGCACCGTGCCGAGCGAGTTCGCGAAGTAGGCCAGCACGCCCTCGGCGAACGAGCCCCCTTCGAGGTTGTCCGCGAGGATAGTCCGCCAGATCGGCACCCTTGTGGGGCGTGCCCACCGAAGTCACCGACGCCACCAGATCGGGCCGCACCGCCGCCACGTAGCGGACGTCGAGCCCGCCGTGGCTGTGCCCGATGAGGTTCACGCTGAGGCTTGCCGGTGATGGCGGTGATCGTCTCGATCTGGTCGATGAGCTGCTCGCCCCGCACCTCGGTGGAGTTGAACTGGCTCACCTCGGTAACGAACACCGTGGCCCCCTTGTCGCGCAGGGCTCCCGGAATGCCGTACCAGTATTCGTACACCCCGAACAGCTCGTCGAAGCCGGCCATGCCGTGCGCCAGCACGATCGGATACTTGGTCTTCGCCGTGTTGCAGTTCCAGAAACACCAGGCATCGGCCGTCGCCGCAGGCAGAATCCCCAGGAGCGCCACGAACAGCGCGAGAACGGAACGCATCGTCTCTCCCCCTTTGTCACGTTCATGCTCGAGTGGGTGGTCAAGTCCCGGCCGCGAGCGGCCGGGCTGCGCCGATTCTCTCACAGGGATGCGTGGCGATGGCCGGAATTGTGGCGTGGCGCGGCAGGGTGACTCGCGGTCGCCGGGAAGCGGCCCCTCTGAGCACACACTGAGCTACCCGCTGTGGCAGCGCCTGCGCCGCCTCGAAGGATCACGAAGGTGGGTTGGTCGTCGATCGGCGCGACCACGACCCTAGGTCGTTCGTCGTTTCGATTACCTCGCTCGCGAGGCGGACCTTGCCTGTGTCAGGCGGTGTGTTCTCGCAACGCTTCAATCGACTCCTGCAGCTGGAGCACGTTGTAGTTGCAGTCCGCCTCTAGGCGAGCGAAAGCGGTCGCATACTCCCCCAAAACTTCAGCAGCCTTGGGTACGTTCTGCGGGTTGATGGAGCCAGGAGGTCCTAGAGCGTCCTGGATGGCCTTGAGTGCTGACTTGACTGCATTCGCCATCGAATACACGCCTGCATGGTACTGCATCTCTTCGTCGTAGATTCCCTGGAGAGCAGCGGCTAGATCTTTCTCGCGCTTGGGCGAGTGCAATCCCAGCGCCGCCGCGATCGACGTTAGTCCCTTAGGATCGGCATGCTCACGGATCGAATCGGCATGATCCTTGATTACACTGCAGTGCCCTCGCATCGAAGTCAGGCTGCGATCGACCGTTTCCGCTTGTGCTTTGTGGCTGACAAGATGCTCGTTGAAGCGAGATGCTTCCCCAGCTAGGCCATCACCTATCACGAATCGAAAGTGAGTGACGATCGAGGATGCTGCGGCCAGCGCCTGTGACGATTTTCCCATCTCCTCGCACATTGCGGCGAGGTCGCCGGCCACACTCGAATGAGTCGTCTTCAAGTAGTCCTTGCCGTTCGTTACAGCCTCAGAAATCGTACGAATATGCTCGACATTGTCTGCGACTGCGGCAATCGCGTCTCGAACTTCTTGGATGATCGCCATATGCTCCTCCATGCCACCCAACGGAGTTCAGCTGCAGCCGACCCGAGTGACCAGTACGCCGAAGCCGCTGGGCTCGACGAGAGGCTACCAAATGTTGTACCGTTCGTGTGTCGGTATGTCATTCGCCGCCATCAGCTTTTTCATGTGCCCTCTAGCGCGACTCTCAGGCTTCGACCTTCGAACGCTCGACTCGGCCTCGATTCGAGCAGCGGTAGAGGTTGTTCCTCAGCATTCTCCGCGATCAGTCGCACGCGCCGAGGGTTCGCCACGACACCTTCATGACCGTGCTTCGTCACACATCGACTCACCCAGGGTGAATGCGTCCCCACCTCGAGCACCACGCGGCTACCGCGGGTAGCGAGACAGCTGCTTGTCCATCGCAGGCTCCGTCGTCCGGACTCGGAACGCCTCGATCAACTCACCCGATCCGTCGAGCACGCGCCCCTCGCTCCAGCGATCTTCCAGATCGATCCGGATCGTCAGAAACGCACCCTCGATGACACGATCATCCATGCCAGCCTCCTGTTTGAGCCGCCTTGGCGAGCTCGCATTTTGCCTTGCAGACCTTACGGTACTGCGCTGCAGGAGGCTGGCATTCTCATCCCATCTTGTTAGGCAGCCGGCGAGTCAGCTCGTTCAGCCGACCGAACCGACTCGCTTGGCCCCGCATTCGCGTAGTACTGATAGAAGTGAGACCAAGCTAGTGCGCTGAAGCCGACAAGCACGCCAAGGAGAGACCCGTGATCGCGAATCGCGATGTAGACCCGGCCCCAGCCTTCGAACCTGACGGCGTCGGTAGCGCCAGGCTCAGCGCAGGCCGTCGAGATTACGAGGAGCAAGACGATCGTGAGGGCTAGAGCGACGGTGACACCGCCCCACGCCCATACACCCAACTCAGTCAATGATTCGGGCCAGCGCATGCTCGCCTGCCTTCTATGTTGGCCATTCCGTCAACCCCCGCGGCCGACGCTGTTCGATTCTACATGGCCCACACTCCCCGGGGTAGCCTCTCATCCGACGACCTGGCGGCTTCCGGGCGACGTCCGGACCACGCCGAACCACCTTCTATCCGTGCCGAGGACCCCGCCTCGAGCACAAGAGCCCGTGTGCGCGCGAGCGCGAACTGTGAAGCCTCGGCGCGGGCAGCCCCATCTAACGGGCGGCGCCGATTGCTCGACACCCGGCGGCGTAACGAGCCACCCGCTCCCAGCTCGGATTCGATCTCCCCTCTTCCCCTCGAAAGCCTCTTCCGCCCCGCGGCCGTCAGGCCGCGGGCCTCAGGCACGGCCCCAGAGAACGAGCCGATCTACCACCGCACCCGCAGATCCGTCTTCAGCTCCGCCCCCTCCGGCAACACCCCCGTCTCCACGAACCGCCACAGCGCCACCAGGAGCTTCCGCGCCAGCGCCACGATCCCGATCTTCCGGATCCGCGGGCTGCCGGACCCGAAGCGGCGCTCGTACCACTTCGACAGCGCGCTCTCTGGCTGGAACCGCAGCCACGACCACGCCAGCTCGATGGCACTGCCCCGGATGTGACGACTCCCATCCTTCCCGATCCCCTGCTCCCGGAACCGCTTGCCGCTGTCCTGCGGCGTCGGAGTGAGACCGGCCAGCGATCCCACCTCCTTGCCGCTCCGGAAGGTCCGCCAGCCGAAGAACTCCATGCTGTACAACCACGCCGTGTTCACCCCCACCCCCCGCAACGTGAACAGCTGCTGCGCCTTGGCCACGGCGAGATCCTCGGGCTCCTTCTCCTGCAGCTGATGCCGGCGCTCCGCCTCGAGCGCTCGGATCCGGGTCGTGAAGTACGCGTAGTCGGTGGCGTAGCGCTGCAACCGGGCCGCCAACGCGGGCGGGAGCTCGCTCCCGTCCCACAGCCGCAGGCCCGAGAGCCGCTCCGACAGATCCTTCCAGCCTCGGAGCACGAGCCCGTGGTTCGCGAGCAGGCTCTTGATCCGGTTGCTCACGCGGGTCCGATCTGCCTTGGCGCTTCGGAGCTCGCGGTGCAGGTGTCGTCGGTCCTCCTCCGCCACCGAGGGAACCCGCACCACGCTGAAGACCGGCTTCGCGCTCCCGGCCAGGTGCCGCGCCAACAGATCACACAGCGCCGCCAGATCCAGCCGGTCCGTCTTCGCGCGTCGCCGCTTCTGCGGCCTCTCGATGCTGGCCGAGTCGATCACCAGGCTCTCGACGCCTTCCGACTCGAGCCAGCGGTGCAGCCAGAAGCCGTCGCGCCCGGCCTCGTAGCAGCTCACGATCCGAGCGTCGGCGGGCAAGCCGAGCTTCTTGCGCGCCCACGCGATCTGTACCCGGAGACCCTGCCGGTCTCGCGATGCGAGGTTCCGCACGAGCGGGGTCTGCCCGAACGCCGAGCTGAACCCGACCTTCCACTTCTCTTCGCCCAGCTCGAGGGCCAGCATCAGAGTCGGGGTCGCTGCGGTAATCTCGACTGTCGAGGTCGCTGCCGTTTTCTTGGACAAGGTGTCCCTCCAGTGTGTTTGAAGTTCACAAAGGAGGTTAACGGCAGCGGCCTTCTGCGTTCCGGAGCCCATCGCTCATAGGCTCTAACGGATCGGCGTTCAGCGGCGTGCGGCGACCTGCCGAGCAGCCTCGTGAACACCTGGGACGGGCTCAATTCTAACACGCCCCAGAACAGCTCAGCCCGAGCACGCCCGCTGCAACGCCTTGTTATGCGGCGGACTCGTTTGGGATCGGATCGAAGCCGAGTGCCGAACTTAGGGCGTCATCGACGGTTCGATAGCTCTGGAGCGCCCATTCTCCGCAAGGCTCGCTTGCGGATGCAAGCTCAGCTCCGGTTTCGTCGAAGTAGCGACCGCGGAGGGCATCTCGGAAGCAGTGCGTATGTAGTTTCTGGTCGGCAGTTATCGGGACGCGGGCTACCCGCTCGAAGTAGCCAAGAGTCCAAGGCTTCTGATTGACGACCAAGGGAGGAAGAAGGAGATCCAGGTTCCCCAGATCCGGAACGACATCCTTGGTGGCGCTCTCACCGCGATAGAAGTAGACGAGGTGCTGAACTGGACTCGGCTCGAACCCGCCGACTGCAATATTGCGGGCCACGAGGCGACCGACGCGGTAGAGACCGTCTGGCATTTGGTACACGAAGACGTCTCCGGGCTCGCGCTTCTCACGCGAAGGCCGAAGAACTCGCATGTTCGTCTGCGGACGTTCTGCCACGGACTCCGCCGCATAACTATGTATTGACCAGCGCCAAGTCTATCCCGAATTCTTGATAAACGAGCCAGAGTTGGCTGCATAAGCCGGTCGTGAGCCTGGTGGTTGGGCCGGCGTGGATGCCCGGAATCTGTCGTGATTCGGATGCGTTCCCGAGTCGAGCGCGTGGTTTTCGGCGGTGCGTGAGCTTGCTCGATAAACCGTCTTCGGTGGGGACGCGGCCGCGGGCGCGCGGAACGTCAGTTGCTTGATGAAACTATGGTTGCGCGGGTCACGAGTGGGTCGCGCAGCGGGGTCGCGCGCAGGTCGCGCAGCTCGTGCGTCTGGTAGGGGGCGTAGCTTGTAGGGGCCGGCGAGAACGCCGTCAGGATCCAGTTGAGGAGCGCGGCCAGATCCTCGTCGTCCAGCGGGGCCTGGGCGACGCCGGGGACACTCGCGAGGTACTCCCGGCCACCGGGTATCTCCAAGAAACGGACCAGGCCGTGGAGGGTCGGGGTGACGCCGGGGACGCCGCGGCCGTCGGCCCCGTGGCAGCCCGAGCAGTGGAGCAGGTAGTGCTCCCTCGGGGTCGCAGCTCCTGCGCCGTCGCGGCGGCGCGGCGCGCCAGGCACGCGCCGCCGAGCAGGGCCACCGCGACGAGCGCCGCTCTCACCGCGCGCCTCACTGCTCCGGCTCGGGCTTCGGTGGCCTGGCCGATCAGGACCGCGATCGAGCAGTGGTAGACCTGGCTCTGTGGCTCCGGCGCACCAGTTGATGTCGTTGTTTCGGTACCAGTGGTATTCGGGGCGCTCGCCTTCGTTGCGGTTGCACATGCAGCGGCCGCAGAAGGTCTTGCCGCAGCAGTCGTTGTAGGAGATGAGGTAGTCCTTGCCGTCGAGGGGGTTTCGGCAGGTTCCCACCCAGGTGACGGGGGCGGGCTCGGTGCCGGGGGGGCAGCTGCTGGCGCTGCCGCCGCAGCACGCGCAGGCCGAGCCGTCGATGGCGCAGTGGCGCCAGTAGTCGCAGCTCGTCTGGTCGCCCTGGGGCCCCTCGATCTTCTCGTTGGGGGCGGGGATGCGGGGCGAGTTCCTGCCCGCGGCGGCTCGGGATACCGGCAGCAGGGGCACCGCGGCGCCGCCGAGGATCAGGGTGCCGAAGCGGGCCAGGAACGTGCGGCGGCCGCTGCGTCTTGCGAGGCCGTCGCGTCCAGCCGCTCGAATCGCCTGCTTCCGTCCAGCCGGTGCTCACGACGAAGCCCCTCCGTGCACCACCTCGAGCTCGGGTCCGCTCTCGTGGTCGGCGTGGTGGGTGTGGTCGGCAGCCAGGTACTGCTGCAGCGATCCGACCCCCAGCCGCTCGGCCTCGAACAGGCTCTCCACGTGCTCGCGGGTGTTCACCAGCCCCTTGGCGCGGACGATGCCTTCGCGGTCGACGAGCACCGCGTAGGGGAGCTTCGACACCTCGAAGCCCAGACCCAGGTCGCGCGAGAGCACGTAGTCGTCCGGGGCGATGCGCTCGCGGGCCGCGAAGGCCTGGTGCTCGCTCGGGGTGCCGTCGCTCGCGTACACCACGCGCAGGCCTTCCTCGCCGGCGATGCGGCGCAGGGTGGGGAGCAGGGTCTTGCAGACGGGGCAGGTGGGCGAGAGGAAGAAGAGCAGGGTGCGGCGGCCTTCGCGGTCTTCGCCGCCGAAGTTCAGGGTGCTGCCGCCGAGGGTTTCCAGGGCGAAGCGCGGGGCGGGGTCGCCGACTTCCGGGCCTCGCTGGACGGCCAGGGCGCCGGCGGGGGCGACCCTTTCGTGCAGGACGCCGATCTGGCGGGTGAGGGCGACGACCACGCAGCCGAGCGCCACCACCAGCACCCAGAGCAGCAGGTTCGAGACGAGGAGGGCTTCGGTCATGTGGATCTCCGGAGGCGTTGCAGGCTCGACTGGGCGGTGAGCGTGAGCGCGTTGGTGGCTTGCAGGAGGAGCGCGAGGACGCACGCCCCGAGGACGATGGTGACGGCGTCGACCCAGACGAGCGGACGACTGCCGGCGGGCAGCGCCGCGACGAACGCCCCCGCGACCAGCACGGCGTTGCGGGCGACGAGGCCGCCCGAGATGGATTGGCGCACGCGCGGGCCGAAGCAGCCGCAGTCGATCTCGCGCCGGCCGCGCAGGAGGTTCGTCGCAATGGCGGCCGTGTAGACGAGCAGCAGCCCAGCACCGCCGGCCGCCGCCGACCCGGCCCACCCCGGAGCCAGCAGCGACACCGCGACCAGGGCCTCGGCGGCCGCGAAGCACGGGGCGAGCAGGCCCGTCACGGCGGCGGGCAGCATGCGGTAGTCGCGCAGCGTCGCCGCGAAGGCCGCCAGGTCGGCCGCCTTGTGGAACGCGGCCGTCGCGAAGAGCGCGGCCAGCGCCACGCGCAGCGTCCAGGCGATGGCCGGGTCGACGCTCACGGCCGAGACAGCTCGCGCCGACACTTGCGAAGACGAGAGAAGCCGCCGCATGTCACGGCACCCGCATGGTCGGGCCGGTGAGGCCCGCTTCGTCCAGCATGCGCAGGGTTTCGCCGGTGTTGGCGTCCATCACCGCCACGGCGCCCACCTCCGAGTGGCGGGCGAAGAGGACCGGGTGGTCGTCCTGGCTGACGACGATCACCTGCACGCCCTGGCTGGGGATGCCCCATTGCATCGCGGAATCGATCCAGCCGCCGCGCTCCACGTTCGCCATCGCGGCCAGGAAGGCGCCCGTCACGTTCGGCGCCGGGAAGCGCGCGATGCGCTTGCGCTCGTTCACGTCGAACACCCAGATCTCCGAGCCGGCCTCCTTGTGACTGCCGGGACCGCCCTCGTGCATGATGACGAAGAGGCGGTTCGTGGGGGCGTGCAGGGCCACGTGCTGCAGGCCGCCCGGCAGCCAGTTCTCGCGGCGGTCCATCTCGTCGAGCAGCGACCACTCGGCGCCCACCCGGGGCTTGCCGCCCGCGAAGTCCACGGTGCGCGCCTGGCCCTTGAAGGTGACGAACGTCCAGGCGGTGCCGTTGCGGCCGGCGGCGATGAAGACCGGGTCTTTCACCGGGTCGAAGAAGGGCTCGCTGGCCACCAGGCCGGCCTGGTGGCCGGTGGGGTCGAGAGCCACGAGGGTGGCGGTGCCGTCGCCGCACAGGGTGGCGAAGTGGCGCCGGTCCACGGGGTAGATGGCCGCGCAGCCCGCGATGTTGATCTCCTGCACGAACTCGTTCTTCTCGAGGTCGACGATCGAGACCGAGATGTTCGGGAACTGGTTGAAGACGGCGAGGAAGCGGTCGCCCAGCAGCTCGGCGTACTGGAGCGAGGCGTTGCTCTGCCCCTGGCGGGTGGGCAGCATGATCTCGCTCGTGTAGCCGAGGGTGACGGCGTCGTAGATCGAGACGAAGTCGATGCGGTCGCCGCGCAGGCCCCGCGAGTAGGCCAGGTCCACGGAATAGAAGTGGCCGCGCGCCAGCACCGGAGCCTTCGGGGTGAGGGTCGCCGCCGAGTCGATGGCGCCCAGCATCACGCCCGTGTCGCCGTCGAAGAGGATGCTGTGCTGCAGCAGCCGGTCGGGCACCCACACCCAGTGCGCGCCCGGCTCGGCGGGCAGTCGGGCCACCCCGGGCGTCTCCGTGGGCTCGTCGGCGCGCGCCGCGTGCGCCGGCCCGAGTGCGGCGATCCAAGCGAGCGAGACGACCGAGAAGAGAAGCCCGACGATCGAGAGTCCCTTACTCACGCCCACCGTGCCCTCCTGCTCCGTCCTGGGATTGGCTCGCGCGGACGGGTGCCCGGCGCGGGCTCAGCTGCCTGCGGGCACGACCCTCCGCTCCGAGCGAGCGTAGCAGTAGAGGAGCCCCACCGACCCGGCCGAAAGCAGGTGCCAGGCGGCGTGTCCCTGCAGCCAGGAATCCGGGTCGCACAGGGGGCCGCCCGTGTGGCTGGGGATCCAGATGCCGAAGGCCAGCAGGAAGCAGCCCACGGCGCCCAGCACGAAGCGCCGGTCGGCGTGCAGATCGGGCCGGCGCAGGACGACGGCGGCCTCGAGCGCGATGGACGACACGACGAGCGCGCCGAAGAGGAGGTTCGAGTCCACGGCCCAGCCCGAGAAGTTCACCAGCGCGAGCCCCGCCATGGCGGGTAGATAGAGGAGGAGGAAGTCCCGCTTGCTCCCCTCCCGCAGCCGCACCCACGCGAAGCAGATCACCCACACGATCCACAGGTACATGGAGTAGACGTCCACCCGGCCGCCCCAATGCGTCGACGAGGCGTGCATGGCGGCGCTGCCGGGCCCCAGGAAGGCCGACACCCCGGCGTAGAAGGCGGGGTAGAAGACGGTGCTGGTCATGCGGTTGCGGGGCGCCCCGCCGCGGCCGGCCAGGTCGCGCATGGCCCGCCAGCCCACCAGCACCGCCACCGTGACGAAGCCCAGGTTCGAGAAGGTGTTGGCGGGCTGCTTGACGAGCCCGGGCCGGAGCGTCTCGCAGAACTCCGCCCCGTTCAGGCCGGTGACCCCCGGCCAGCCGCCCCAGGCCAGCGCCACCAGCGCGCCGCTCGTCAGCAGCGCCACCGCGATGGGCACCACCAGCGGCAGCGGGCTCGGCGAGCGCGCCGGCAGATCGGCTTCCCGGGTGGCGGTGGTCACGTCGCGATCGTCACGTCGGCCGTCACGTCGAGGGCAGCCCGCTCACACCTTCTCGAGGGCCTGGTCGAGATCGGCGATCAGGTCTTCGGCGTTCTCGATGCCGCAGGCCAGCCGGCACAGCGAATCCGTGATGCCGTACGAGGCGCGCTCCTCGGGCGGCACGTCCCAGAACGACATGGTGACGGGCAGCTCGATCAGCGACTCGACGCCGCCCAGGCTGGGCGCCTGGTAGGGGATGCGCGTGGCGTCGATGAAGCGGAAGGCGCCCTGCATGTCGGTGTCGATCTCGAAGGTGACGACGCCCCCGAAGCCCTTCATCTGCGCCATGGCGATCTCGTGGTCGGGATGGCTCTCGAGCCCCGGGTACCACACCTTGCGGATCTTCGGATGCGTCTCCAGGTGGCGCGCCACGGCGAGGCCGTTCTGGTTGTGGCGCTCCATGCGGATGGCCAGGGTCTTGATGCCGCGCAGCAGCAGCCAGGCGGCGTGGCTGTCGATGATGCCGCCCAGCACGCCCAGCGCCTTGCGGATGGGCTCGACGTACTCGCTGGCTGCCGGTGATGGTGCCCGCCAGCAGGTCGTTGTGGCCGCCCAGGTACTTGGTGGCGCTGTGGATCACCAGGTCGGCGCCCAGGTCGAGGGCCCGCTGGTTGGTGGGGCTCGCGAACGTGGAGTCGATGATCACCTTCACGCCGTGCTCGTGGCAGACGCGCGTCACCTCGGGGATGTCGGCCACGCGCAGGAACGGGTTCGTGGGCGACTCGGTGAAGAAGATCGCCGTGTCGTCGCGAATGGCCGCCTCGAGCTTGCCGGTGTCGCCGGGCTCGATCACGGTGGTCTCGACGCCGAGGCGTCCCAGATACTGCTGGATGAACTGCCGCGTGCGGCGGTAGCAGTCGCTGGTGACGATGAGATGGCTGTCCTGGGGAAGCATGGCCAGGAAGGTGGTGGTGGCGGCGCACATGCCCGACGCGAAGAGCACCGTCTCCTCGCCGCCCTCGAGCTCGGTGAGCTTGCGCTCCACGGAGCGCCAGGTGGGGTTGCCGTAGCGCCCGTACTCCTCGCGGACGTTCCGTCCCTCGTTGTAGTCGATCACTTCCTGGGAGTTTCGGAACCAGAAGGTCGAGGTCTGGTAGATGGGCGTGGTGATGGCGTTCGCTTCCTGCTGCCGCAGCTCGCCGGCGTGCACGGAATCGGTTGCCTGGCCGCGCTTGGGCGAAGGCCGTTCCTTCTCGCTCATGCTCTTCGATTCTCTTTCGCGCGCCTCTCTCGCGACGCGCTCTCGCACGAGCCGCAACGGCCCCGAAAGGCTGGAACGGGCTCGTGGGCAATGGCGCTTAGCACGTCGGGCATACCCGGGAAGGCGGTCCGAGGGCCTGCAAGCGCCTGAAATCGTCCCTGTATCGGTCGAACCTCGACCCGCAGGGTAGACGAGCCGCCCGACGACGGTCAACCGAGGCCCGAAAACGCGCCCCGGCCGGTGGTGGTACGATCCAGAGCCCCCGTTGCGATCCCGGACGAGCGATCAATGCAAGCTGTCACCCGCTGATGGAGCCCGCCGCGCTCCAGCGCATCGTCGAGGCCGTGCCCTTCCCCGACCCACGCCAGGCGGACGAGCACGGCCTGCTCGCCTACGGCGGCGACCTGCTGCCCGAGCGGCTCCTCTCGGCCTACGCGCGCGGCATCTTCCCGTGGTACGAGGAAGACCCGATCCTGTGGTTCTCGCCCGATCCGCGCATGGTGCTCGTGCCCGGCGAGCTGCGGGTGAACCGCACCCTGCGCAAGAACCTGCGCCGGGGCCGCTACGAGCTGCGCATGGACACGGCCTTCGAGCGCGTGATGCAGCGCTGCGCGGAGATGCCGCGCCCGGGCCAGCGCGGCACCTGGATCACCGACGACCTCGCCGCAGGCTTCGCACGCCTGCACGAGCTGGGGTTCGCCCACTCGGTCGAGTCGTGGCACGAGGACGAGCTGGTGGGCGGCATCTACGGCCTGTCGCTCGGGGCCGCCTTCTGCGGCGAGTCGATGTTCGCGAGCGAGAGCGACGCCTCGAAGGTGGCCTTCGTGGCCCTGGTGCGCCAGATCGAGGCGTGGGGCTTCGACTTCCTCGACTGCCAGGTGCACACCGAGCACACCGCCGCGCTGGGCGCCCGGGAGTGGCCGCGGGACGTGTTCCTCCGCGCGCTGGCCCGCGCCCTGGAGCGGCCCACCCGCCGCGGCCGCTGGCGCTTCGACCCGGAGGTGCTGGCCTCGCTGTCCGCGTGACACGCACGCGGGCTCGCTCCATGCGCGCTCGGCACGCGATCGGAGCGAGTGCGCTCAGCCCGGTCGGCTGGCGGGCGATCGTCGCGTGCGCGCATGGCCGCGCCGGCGGGCCAGGCCCGCCAGCACGACGAGTGCCGCTTCGACCTCCAAGGTGGCGCCGGGCTCGGGAGCGGGCACCGGCAGGGGCGCCGGCAGGCCCGTCGAAGCGTCGAGTGGCATCTGGGCACCGGTGGTCTCGAGCCGGGCCACGAGCTCGCTGCCCAGATCTTCCAGCACCGCCGGCTCCGCGCTCGAGAGATCGACCTTCTCGCCCGGGTCCGAGACGAGGTCGTACAGCTCCCAGGACCGATCCTCGTAGAAGAAGATCGCCTTCCAATCGCCGTCCCGGATCGCCGAGACGTAGCGCCCGCCGTGGCCGCCGAGGGGATAGGGCGAGATGTGCGGGTGGTGCCAGAAGATCGGGTCGGACGGTGCGTCCCCCTGCTCGAGGATCGTCCGGATGCTGTGGCCGTCGACGGTCGCATCGTGAATGGGATCGCCGGAGACGCCGGCGAGGTCGAGCAGCGTCGGATAGAGATCGTGGCTGACGACGAGGCTTTCACGCTCCGAACCCGGGACGAGCGCCGGATCGCCGGTGTAGCTGACGATCAGGGGCACGCGGACCCCGCCCTCGTAGAGCCGACCCTTGAAGCCCGAGAGGGGAAAGTTCGAGGTCGCCAGCGGCGATCCGCCGTTGTCCGACGCGAAGATGAAGATCGTGTTCTCGCGCAGCCCGAGACGCTCGAGCTCGTCGAGCACCCGCCCGAGGCTCGTGTCGAGGCTGTCGATCATCGCCGCGTACACCGGGTCGTCCTGCCCGCCGGACGGCGGCTTGGCCGCGTACCGATCGACGAGCGCCGCCGGCGCCGCCAGCGGGATGTGCGGAGCGTAGTGGGAGAGGAAGAGGAAGAACGGCCCTCCGTCCGCCGCGAAGGCGTCGATCTGATCGAGCGCGAGGTCGGTCAGCTGGTCCGTCAGATAGGTGCCCGGAGCGGCCGTCCCGTCGCCCATGTTGGTCAGGCGAAACGACCCCGAGGCGTTCGCGAAGTACGTCGGTGGAGTTCCGTTCCAGCCCCCGCCGAAGTTCACCTCGAAGCCGTGTTGCAGCGGATCGGCCGACGGCGAGCCCGAGATCCCGAGATGCCACTTGCCGACGAGGGCCGTCCGATAGCCGGCCGCGCGGAGAAGCTCCGGCAGGGTCACCGCGCCGCTGTCGATGCCGGGGCTCCACAACGGGTCGGAGAGGTTCGAAGGCGCCTCGGATCCGGGCAGCCAGCTCGTCAGATGGGAGCGGGCCGGGGTCTGTCCCGTCATGAGCGCGTCGCGGGTCGGAGAGCAGGTGGCCGCGGACGCGTAGGCGTTCGTGAACGTCACGCCCTCCTGCGCGAGCCGGTTCATGTTGGGAGTCTCGTAGTAGCTGCTTCCGAAGGGGCCGCCGTTCTGCTCCCAGTCGGCCCAACCCAGGTCGTCGGCGAGGAAGAGCACGATGTTCGGTCGCTGCTGGGCGATGCCGGGCGCGGCGGCGCCGAGAGCCATCAGCGCGAAGAGAAGAGCCCAGAGCAGCGCCCGAAGCCGCATGAGAGTGATCTTATGACACGGATGAGAGCGCTTGGCACCACATTTCGGCTGGCGCCGTTCCGCTGGGTTTACTTGGCTCGCGGAAGCGTGTCGAACCGGCCGCTGAGGACCGTGTAGACCGCCGCACCCGGCTTCGGGAAGGCGTTGGCCCGGTTGGTCGTCGCCCCGACGATCTGGGCGTAGTGCGCGTCGTCGGTGATGCTGCGCCCGCTGCGCGTCAGGGTCTCCGTGCCGTCCCTGCTCGTCGCCGTCGCGACCGCCGTCGTGAACGGGATCTCGTAGTCGTAGGTTCCCTGCCCGAAGGCTGCTTCAGCGTCGCCCGAACGACTGCATCGAAGTCGATCCTGCTCCCGTCCGCTCCCCGGCGCAGCCTGCCGCGAGCCGTCTCGAGGAAGGCACCCTCGTACTCGTATCGGATACGACGACGACGGCAACCTGGCGACGATCCTGAGTGCCGATCCCCAGCGCTTCTTCACGTTCGACTCGCAGAACCGACTCGTCTGCGAAGGAACCTCGGCGAACGCATGCGACGTGCTGCTCACCGACTACGACGTGGACGGCGTGCGGATTCGGGACTTCCACTACGTGGGCACCCCACCCGACGGCGCGGACCTCGACCGGTTCTATGCAGACGATCTCTTCACGCTCTACGTGGGCGGCGGCAACCACTGGGCCGACCTCCACATCATGACATTCGGCGAGGAAATCGCCCTGAAGAGGGGTGACGTATCGCTCCGCACCGCGTCTTCCTGGGGGGCGCCTGGAAGGGGCTCTCGCCCCCTCAGCAGATCGTGGTCGCTTCGATCGTGGCGTGTCTGGCGCTGGTCTTGTGGGCGCTGCTCGGACAAACCGGGTGGACACCCATGGCGCCTCGGCACCCGGCGACGGCCCTGGCTGCCGCGATGCTCGCGCTCCTGCTCGCGGCTCCACCCATGCCTGCAGAAGCGGGCGGCTACCAGATGCCCGTCGGTCGTCGCTGGTTCCTCAACGACTACCTGAAGACCACTGGCGTCGTCCTGCTGTCCGATGGCACCCCCGAGAGCGAGACGGTCTTCAAGCCCTTTGGAGGCGTCCACCAGCAGGTTGGCAGCGACCCGAACTCGACCATCTTTGCCGGCCATCATCTCGAAAAGAACACCGGCCTCTACTACATGAACGCCAGGTGGCAGAACCCGGAGACGGGAACGTTCGTCAGCGTGGACCCACTGATCGTGCCAAGTGATCCCCAGTCCGCGAGCGGCTACGCGTACGCGCGAAACAACCCCGTTTCGAACACGGACCCGACCGGGACGGAGTCACTCTTCCTCTTCGGAAGCTGGCGGGATCGAGCAGAACGCATCGCTAGGGCCGCCGAGCATGGACGGGCGGAGGCCTTCGACCAGCTGATTGCGGAGGTTCAAGCGGCGACCGGGGTGCAAGTGGTTGAGGGATATGCAGGAATAACTTCCCCGTTGACTCCCGACAGCGATCGACGGTGTGCTGACTGCTGGAGATGTGGTAAATGGAGGCCTCGATGGCAAGCTGCAACAGCGGGGAGCACGAGCCCGACGGCGAAGGCGCGACACGAGTCCGCCAAGCGCCACAAGGGGGGCAGATCCGCCAACCCCAATGCCTCGCGACCAGCCCATCGAGCAGCAGCTCCAGAGCAACATCCTCTCGAAAACCGACTGCGGCGCAACGCCGCGAGGTAAAAGCGAGAGCTACCGATGAATCCGGTACAACTCGATGCGAATACTGCGACAACCAACTCAGGATGCGGCAAGCAGCTCCAACTCGTTTGAGGTTGACCACATAGACCCCGTGGCGCAAGGAGGCAAGACGGAATCGAGCAACCTCGCTGCTTCGTGCAGAACCTGCAACCGGGCAAGGGAGCCAAGACGCCAGAAGAAGCTGGCTGGATCGACCGCGATAGAATTCGCGATGTCGCGAAACTAGAGTAGTGGCCGAAGTTCACGGATATGTGTGCTCACACGTCTTTCTCGCCGCTAGCCCATTCTTCTAGTGGCTCGCGAGGAGGCGACTGGATGTTCCTTTGCGGCGAGCCACATGGCGCTGATGAGGAGTACCACCTCGTGGCATCAAGCACTTGGTCGAGAGAGACGGCACCCTCGTAGAGGTTCGGGATCTGGAGAACAACAGCGAAGCCGAACGCGACGAAGTTGGGAGCAGCTGATCAGACCGCGATCAACGCTGACATGCAGTAACCCCCGGTCTCCGGCCCCGGCCGCAACGCCTGTGCTCGCGTGCCCACGGTGCCGCCGAGGTTGCCGGTGTTCAACTTTGCACCCTGCTTCGAAGAGCTCCCCTCCGTCAGCTGGTGCTTCTCCAGCAGATGCCGGAAGCGAGATCGTCGACTCGTCCGGAACCTTGTCCTCCCCCAGCTCCACCCGGCGAAGCGACGCATCGACTCGCTGTCGTAGATCGCATCCTCGGCCTGCGGATCCGACAGGCTGAACCACTGCTGCAGGAAGTAGATCCGCAGCATCCGCTCCAGCTCGTGCGGCTGCCGGCCGGTCTCGCCTCCGTGGTAGTACGGCTCGATCAGCTCCAGCAGGCGCGGCCACGGGATCACCCGGTCCATCCCCTGCCCGGTGACCGCGGGATTGAGATAGATGCTCGTCTCCACCGATAGGTCGTAGGCGGCCTTGGGGCGGAAGCGCAGGGTGCACGCCCAGCCGGCCGGGCGCCGGTCCACCTCGGCGACGAAGCAGCGGTACGAACCCTTGCGATCGAAGCCTTCCAGCCAGCACGCCGCTTCTCCACCGTCTAGAGCTCGACGTCGAACGTGATGGGCGTCTCAACGACGTAGTAGTTGTAGATGCGCGTCAGCTTCGGAAGGTCGCTTTGCGAATGCGAACGGGTTCGATCCCGGTTGAGCCATGTCCCGGAGCCACTAGCGGCGTCGGAAGCAACTGGAGAGAACGCTAGGCATGGGAAACCCGAAAAAGCCCTCAAGAACCCGCGCGACGAGCTTGCCGACGAGAAGAATCGGCTGAAGAAGATCGACCGAGAGGGTTCCCGCGCAGAAAAGCGTGCCCAACGGTCACTGATCAAGCACCTCAGCGCACGATCGACAAGCTGAAGAAAGGTGTGGAATACCATCGCGGAATTGATCCCAAGGTGAAGGGAATGTATCCGTGGATGCTCTTCCCCTTTTCAGCTCCCAGAGATGGAGAAAATGCTGGATATAGACCGTCCTCCGAACATTGTGACGATTGAAGGTGGGACGTCATCCGGCTGAGAGGTCGAGGGGGGCGATAGGCAAGCTGCAACGACGGGGAGCACGACCCCGACAAGCGAAGGCGCGGACAGCGCCACAAGGGGAGCGGACGGGAAGGTCTACAAGGTCGATGGTCAAGATACCCCGAGTGGTAAGGCCTATGTCGGACGCACGAAGCAAAACAGTCCGGCCTCTCGCGGAGTCTGGGACGGTAGGGACCGCTCGAATGCCGAAGTGGTGGACCGGTACGACGGCAACGACACAGCGGCAGGTAGGAGTGCTGAGCAAAATGCCATGAATCGCGAGGGTGGTGTCGATAATCTCAACAACAAACGCAACGAGATCCGTCAGGAAAAATGGGAAGAGAACGATGTCAAGCCACCAATCGATGTCCAGTCCTTCTGGGCTTGGTTCGCAGGGGTCGCGTCAAATCTGAGTAACAATTTTAACAATGAAGAACTGCTTGCTCAACTCGATGCGCGTGTCTCGCCTCGGATGTCACCTGGGAAATCGAGCCGGGGAGCAATGGAAGCAATGCACTTGTCATAAGCCCTAACGGCAAGAAGGAGCTGCTGGAAACAACGAGGAGAATCGTTGATGTAGCTCCAGAAATTCCTAGCTGGGAGTTGCATTCCTCCAAGCCACGACGGGATTGGGATCTGCGCTTCTCCATCGAAAGCTCGTCGAGCGAAACGATCGCCGTCGATGCGCGTGAGTGGTACTACGTCTTGTACAAGTTCGCGGATGGAACTTTCGATATCGTCGTCGAACAAAGCAATCTCGACGCCGTTGATGAAGATAAACGGTATCGAGCGGCTACGGTCCTTCTCAACGGTCAGATCGGAGAAGCAAGGCGTATCGAACTCATCAGCGAAATCGAAGCGGTAGCAGCGCTCAACGATACCGATCGAGAGAAAGCAAAACCCGTGAAAAATCTCGCAGATCACCTAAACTCGCTTGTAACAACACACTGAGAGCCGCGTTACAGCAGATCCCCCCAGCACCACCAAACCGCCCTAGCACCAACCAGCGCCCGGAACGCAAACGAACCTCGCGTACGACGAGCTCGATCGCGTCACCAACATCGATCGCCCCGCACCGAAAGCGACGTAACGATCGACTAGAAAACCACCAGCAGCGCCTCTCCGTCGAAAAAACCAACTATCTCCGAACCTCCGAGTACGACGACATCAACCGGATTGCACGCAAAAACATCCAAGTAAGCAGCTCGTCTCGAAACTCTTATTCTAAATCACCACCTAATACACACCTACCATATAACTCTCACTCATCAAAAAACACTCTATCTTCATACTTACATCTCACCATTACCACTCAAATCACTACCAACCTCCTAATACCCAAATCATCTACACTCTCAATATAAAAAAACATCAAAAAAATCATCTTAACACTCTCTAAATATCACAATCAAACTCTACCTCCAATCCCCTATACACACCTTCTACTCACAAAACTAAAGTTCACTACTCAAACACTAAAATTACAAATAACCTAAACTTCTCATCAACACTACAATCCCTTCCTATCATCCTTCATCACCTATATGCCCAAAATCAAACTGTACTCCACAATTCCTTCCTACCTGATTCTCTCCATATAAAAATCTATCTATTCTTCGGAACTCAGAAAGCGCTCCCGCGCGTCACCGCCCTTCCGACGCCGCTGCCGACGAGCGAACGACGTGCATGCTTCGTTCATACCTGGTACGGCGCATCCGTGCGCTCACATCGTTGATCACTGCACCCGACTCCCCATCAGTCGATGTTACCCAAATCCGTTCCTCCTCTCCTTGCAACCCATCTTCGCACATCTCTGCAAACCCATTCCTGAATCCTCTACTCCAATCGATCAATCATTCATCACCAACACAAATTCAATTCAAATTAAATCTTAAAACTATTCACGACCTGAAACGCAGTGGAGAAGATCGAAGCCTGAGCAGCGCTACAACGAAGAGAAACCTCACAGCTCCCTGGTGGTCTCACACCCGCGGAGTTCGCATCAGAACTTGCAGTTCCGTGGTCTCGTAGAAGCGCACGTCAGCACTAAGAAGGCCAAAGAAACCAATGAGCAGAGAACGGTGGGCCAAAACGTGTACGAGGTGCGCCAGCCAACTGCTCCAATGATCGCGACTAGGGTAGTACGGTGAATCCGCGCGAGGGCAAGGTGACCATACCCATCCTAGAGCCCGCCGAAAGTGTACCGCAGCACCGAGAGCGTCATCCGCGCGTCCTGCAAGCGCGCGACCGAGCGTAGCCGAGCTACGGTGATGGGAGCGCAACGCAGCCAGGCGTCGTGGGGCGCTCGAATGCAGTCGCACTTTTCGCCGGCCTCTAGGTCGAAAAGCGGAAATGGAGCGACCGTCAAGGATCAAAGGAACGTCGATATCAAATGTGCTGAGTGCAACAACAATAGAGTGATTCACTGCGTTGAATAAACGATATGGCAACATTCGAGTTAGTTCGACCTGAAATTCAAAAAAATGGAATCTTCTGATCGCTGTCGAAACGCTGAATGCTCGATAGTTGATGAAAAACCGTCGAAATAAACAACACTCCGTTTTTTGCCAAGAGCGTGCCGCTGAAGATGTCGTCGAGTGTTCTAGAACAAAAAACGATCAGTACTTCAGTTCGAACGCGTGATCGCCGAAAGTAAACAGATCCATCTCGATCATCTTTCTTGATAACATTGCAAAAAATCTGTATCAGCACCTGAGGAGCTGCGAGCACTACTGCGAGTACAGCGAGTTTGCTCACTTCAATATGCTAGCAGTGTCGATAGAGAAAGATGCTCATACTCAGCAGTAAAAGCCTACCTGACGAGAAAGAAGGCAGCAATAGCGTCAGCTACGCCGAATTGTGCTTGTGAAGTTCTGCCGCCCGTGCCCCCGTATCTTATCTCAGCCTCGTAGTGATGGCGGAAGACTCTCGGCATCAGGCCGCCAGGCGTCGCTTGCTCCATCTGCCACTCCGCCTCTGCCCAGCTCCCACCATCCCGCCCTGCCTCCGGCCGCCACCCGCAACGCCTGCGCTCCCGTGCCTGCGCTGCTGCTGTCTTGCCGCTGATCAAGCTCCGGCGCTCCTCGGCCCAGCCCCGCCCGCAACGCCCGCGCCAGGGCGGGGAATGCGCGGGAGATTGCGGAGGAGCCTCGGCGAGGGCGAAGGCGTGAAGCAACAGCGCCATGCCGATGGCGGTGGTACAGAGGTCGGGAATGGTGCACTCACCTGCGAAGACTGCCACAACAAGCTACATAGCGCCGAAGGCGGGCGAACAAGACCGGTCCCAATAGCTTGTGTACCGGGGTTCGCGGTCCGATCTCCGGTTGGCCTCGAACCTTGGTCCAGCCCTTGCACTCGGCCGCATGGCACGGATACGAAGTGAGGGGGAAACTCTAGATGTCCGGTGGAGACCGCGATGCAGCATTGAGGCAGATCCGTCAGAACATCGCGCAGCATGGACTCCACATCTACGTGGTCGCGCAGGGCAAGGTGCCCCTGTTCGCCTATACGATCGGACTAGTTGAAGCGATCGGAGCCGAAGTGGTTCTGGCTGGCGCGGTCCTGTTTCAAGGCGACGAGGTCCTGAGGATTCTCCAGGAGCTGAGTAGAATCCTGCGGGAGGGTGAATCGTTCGATGCGAGCGTGCAGGTGGAGCCCTTCGGAACGTTCACCTTCCGACCAGTGCATGCATCCTGGGTCAAGTTGCTGCTATTGGGCGCTCTTGACTACTACGACCGCGAGGAGGTGTCCGCCTATCAGGTCGTCCCGGACGAGGCGCACCGGACAATCGACACACCCGACCTGTCCAGGACTTGGAGCGCGTCCACTGAGCCGGCCTGGAGGTGGCTTGCCGACGAGTGGTCGCTTCCGGTTCCGTCGACATCACATGCGGTCACAAACCTCGACGCGCTGCGCGGTGCCCGGGTGACTGAGGTTTCCCGATGGAGGACGACTATTGGGAGGCCTTTGCAGGCTCTGGTTCAGGGCTGTCCGAGGCGGAGGCGCGCGTGGTTCCGCTCGGAACTCTTCTGGGTGCGGACGATTCCACGCGACGGATCTTGGACCTCGAGGTCGGTGAGTCGATCTGGCGAGATCCGGAAGGCGGGGATTGGAATCGCTGGGAGAGAGCTGAGTGAAGCCGATCTCGAGGAGTCACGGGACGATCGGGCCCTGGTGCGACAGATCGACGCGTGGGGCTTCGACTTCCTCGACTGCCAGGTGCACACCGAGCACACCGCCGCGCTCGGCGCCCGGGAGTGGCCGCGGGACGTGTTCCTCCGCGCGCTGGCCCGCGCTCTCGAGCGGCCCACCCGCCGCGGCCGCTGGCGCTTCTACCCGGAGGTGCTGGCCTCGCTGTCCGCGTGACACGCACGCGCTGGGCTCGCTCCGTGCGCGCGCCGGCACGCGATCGGAGCGGGTGCGCTCAGGCCGGTCGGCTGGCGGGCGATCGTCGCGTGCGCGCATGAGCCCCGAGGCAAGAGCGGACCTTGTAACGGAGCTGAACGCCGTGGTTCCGATGTTGACCGGGCGCATGGTCAAGAACGACACCGAGGCGCTCGCCACCGAGCTGCTCGGCCTGAGTCGCCTCGACCGGAATCAGCGGGTTGCGACAGACCTGAGCGACCTGGCAGCGCGTGTCCGGTCGGTGTCGGCAGGCTGATCGGAGCACCGGCCCCGCGCTGGCTCCGGCCCCGCCCGCAACCAGCGAGGTACGATCCGTCCGCTGACGGTACGATGATCGCCGAAGCAATACCGGGAGGCATCAGAAAACCGATAGGGGAATCGGGGAGTTGTCGGTCGACCCTCGTCCCAAGGGACGCAGTACGCCGATGCCGGAAACGTTGCAACTCACGCTCAGATCGTAGGGCCAGATGGCTCACCTCTCTCGCAGGCCGTTGATGCTGTCTTACAGGACGCAGCGATACCTGACGAAGTGTTCGATCAGCTTTCGCTGCGTGACGTGTTCGGGATTGCAGACGTTCGCGTGCGGCGTGCGACCGAGCAGGCCGGTGGCGACATCCTAAGGCAGGAGAACGCCCGGGTTCTCGGAAGGAACTTGAAGCTGGCGCGAGGCTCGATCCTCTTGGCGTTCGGCGCACCAGCATTCGAGGGCGGAATGCTGGCAGCGGGACGAGTAGGAAGGAACTTTGGCGAACTTTCTGCCAAGGCGCTGGAGGCCGGGGTGTATGCAACGACACCAAGTGCCTCCGGCTTCTCTCCGGGCCTCTTGAGAAACGGCTTGTCACTTGTCCGTGGCGTTGCCCAGCCCGGGCTTCCATGACTCGGGCCGACGCAGTTGGGGGTACCGATGTGATCCGGCTATCAGCTATTGGACGAACACTTCGCGTGTTGGCGGTAACACTAGGTTTGGCGATCGCCGCCAACGTCGGAGCATCCGAGCAAGAACGGCCGCTCCACGTCCCCGAGGACAAGTCGTGGGATGTCAAGAGCTACAAGGACCTTGGGGTACCAGACCCTGGCGCCTCTTGGTCGATCGAGGAGTACCGGACCGCCCTGGGCAAGCTCGCCGAGTTGGGGGGCACCGAGCTGCCTCGACTGGATAGCAAGAGATCGGGCTTGGTCTTCCAGCGATTGCTTATCACTCAACTCGGCGTTCCCGATTCAGCTCTGCCAACGGGGTCCTCAACCCTTGCGGCTCTGTACGGCTTGCACCGAGAAGACCGTTCCTTCTTTGACCGGGAACTGGTTGCCATCAGGGCTGCTCGCCTAAGAGCAATTGTTACGGAAGCTCCCTCAGTCGATGAAATCCGCGCTGTCGAGGGAGACGTTTCCGCGCAATACCAAAGAGCCAGTTCGGCGAGCGAGCGAGCCCAGAAGGCGGAGATGCTACAGATCTACAGCGAGCTTCTCGGGCAGTCTTCGCAGGTGCTTCGAGAACAAGTGCAGGGGCTCTTGTACCTTGCCTCGCTGAAGGAAATGAGCCCCGAGGCAAGAGCGGACCTTGTAACGGAGCTGAACGCCGTGGTTCCGATGTTGACCGGGCGCATGGTCAAGAACGACACCGAGGCGCTCGCCACCGAGCTGCTCGGCCTGAGTCGCCTCGACTGGAATCAGCGGGTTGCGACAGACCTGAGCGACCTGGCAGCGCGTGTCCGGTCGGTGTCGGCAGGCTGATCGGAGCACCGGCCCCGCGCTGGCTCCGGCCCCGCCCGCAACCAGCGAGGTACGATCCGTCCGCTGACGGTACGATGATCGCCGAAGCAATACCGGGAGGCATCAGAAAACCGATAGGGGAATCGGGGAGTTGTCGGTCGACCCTCGTCCCAGGGTGGTAACGCCGCTCAGTACATGAGCGATCGGATCGCTGAACGCATCGCTGAGATCGACGATACGACCCAGAAGCTTGCCCAGGAGAACAAGCAGCTCAAGAGTTACGTGGACAAGTTGCACGAGGACATCGAGAAGACATTGGATCCGCGAAGTGCCCCAGAGTCACCGTTGATGCGGGTGTTTGATAGCCCACTCGTGAAAAGCATCACGAATGCGTTTGAAGGAAAGCCGAGCGACGGTGGCTTCGCCGACATGATGGCTAGAGTCGGGAGAATTCAGGGAATGGAGATCGAAGTTCGTCGGTCCGAGCATCGTATAGCGGCCAACGAGGCGACGATCGCTCGGCTTCAGATCTACCGTGCCAGGCTCGTGGTGCTGAAGGAGAGCTCGTGGTGACGTGCGCAAGCGAGATCATGCGGTCCGCGTGCCTTCTGGCATGTGCGTCGATCGTCTGGTTGGTCGGCTGCTCGGGCGCGTCGCCCGGATGCGCGGATGGCACCGAGGTATGGTTCCAGAGAGTGCTCGACGTGTCCGAGTGCGAGGGCTGTGTGGAGCTTCGCTTCTCGACGCCCGTCCTGGCGCAGGACACGTTCTGGGTCGGGTCCGACCCGGACTATGTGCTGGAGAGCTGCGGGATCTCCCGAATCCTCGTGAATCCCGACGCCGTGACGTTAGTCCTGTCATCCGACGCCTACGCGCCGCTGGCTGCGCTTCGGGACGAGCTGATGGCGAAGGGTGGACGCCAGTTGGTGGTGGTTCGACTCGCGGGTGCAGATGCACCAGTGGCCGTGCTTCCCGCCCAGGGCCTTCATCGAGTTCTGACCTTCTTCGACTTCGGGAGCCCGGGAGAGATCGATCGATTCGTCGGGGATCTCCGGCCCGAGAAGGATGCCGTCGTTCGGAGCGCCCAGCGGACGTTGCCCGATCAGGCTCCGCAGAGCGCGGCTCAGCGGGAGGCGCAGCAACTGCTCGGGGAGCTGGAGGAAGAATTTCCCGAGGTCGAACGACCTCCCTCGATGCCGTCGGGGAAGTAGCGTGACCTGTTCGCCCGATGGTCGCGGTCGATCTCCAGGAGTCAGGGGGCGATCGTGCCCTGGTGCGACAGATCCTTGCTGAGCCAGATGACGTCCCAGTAGCGGCCGAGCTTGAAGCCCACCTCGGGAAAGACGCCCACGCGCTCGAAGCCGAAGCGCTCGTGGAGCGCCACGCTGGCCGGGTTGGGCAGGGTGATGCCGCCCAGCGCCCGGTGGAGCCCCGCGCCCGCCAGGCTCGCGAAGAGGGTCTCGTAGAGCTGCGTTCCCAGGCCCTGCCCGGTGACGGCGGGATCGAGATAGATGCTCGTCTCCACCGACAGGTCGTAGGCGGCCTTGGGACGGAAGCGCAGGGTGCACGCCCAGCCGGCCGCGCGCCCGTCCACCTCGGCGACGAAGCAGCGGTACGGGCCCTCGCGGTCGAAGCCTTCCAGCCAGGCGCGCCGCTTCTCCACCGTGTAGGGCTCGACGTCGAACGTGATGGGCGTCTCGACGATGTAGTGGTTGTAGATGCGCGTCAGCTCGGGGAGGTCTTCTTCTTCCACCGGCCGGATGCGGGTCGCCATGGCGCGCAGGGTAGCGTCCGGCAGCCCGGTCCGGCTGCTGTGCGACGGTCGGCTCAGTCCACCGGGGTGGGCGGGGTGCGGCCCTTCACGAAGTCCAGGGGCTGGCCGTCCGGGATGGGCACCCAGCCCGCCGCGTAGCCGGCTTCCTCGGCGATGCGCCGGGCCTCGAGGTAGGCCTCGAAGCTGTCCTCCCACACATAGAAGCGCAGGAAGCTCTGCTGCGGGTCGTTCTCGGCGAACACCTGGCGCAGCTTCGCGTCGGGCGAGCGCAGCTCGGCGGCGGTCTCGCCGATGTCCTTCCGGCGCCAGTCGAGACGCGCGGACCGGCCGCGCAGCCCGTCCACCACGCGCCAGCGAAGCAGCTCGTTGCCCACGTCGTAGGCCTCGAAGTAGCGCGGGACCGGGGGCGGCGCGGTGCGGAGCACCTCCTGGAGATCGCGCTCGAGCTGGTCGAAGCGCGGGTCGAAGACGCGGCCGTAGCGGCAGAAGATGAGGAGCTGCTTTGCGGCCAGGGGGGCGGGGCGCGGGTCGGGCAGGCGCAGGGCGATGCCTTCCTGCTCGGCGCGGGCCGTGCCTTCGGCCAGCAGGATCTTCAGGTTGGCGAGCTGCTTCTGCTTGTCGGCGAGCTTCGCCTCGAGGCGTCGCACCTGCAGGCGCTGGCTCGCCACCGTCGCGGTCACCGTGGCCGTGTCCGCGGCGGTGGACGGGTCGGCGACGGTCCGCAGGTCGCGGATCTGCTCGCGCATGCGCGCCAGATCGAGGCTGCGGGTGAGGTCTTCGCTGCCCAGCGACAGCGAGCTGCGCCTCGGCCTGCTGGCGCGCGTCGCGGAGCTCGCGACGCCTCTTCGCTCTCCCAGGCCTGGATGCGCTTCATGGCGTCGCCCACGGTGAGCTGGGTGACGGCCATCAGCACCACCATGATGCCGACGACGTTCGCCATGGTGTCGAGCAGCGAGTCCACGTTCTGTCCGCCGCCGCCCGCGCGCGGCCGCCTTCGCAGGCTGCGGGCGCTCACAGCGCGAACTCGAGCTCGCCCTGGGTGGGCAGCGGCAGCTTGGCGTTGCGCACGTAGAGCCGGCCGGCCTGGCCCGCCGCCCACGCGTAGGTCTCGGCCCCGTCGGGTCGGATGAGGAAGATGACGGTGCCGTCCCGCGCGCTGCGGATCCGCTGCAGGAAGGCGCGGAAGCGCGCCACGTCGTCGATGCTCTCGCGCGAAAGATAGAAGCTGTCGGTCAGGTCTTCCTTGTAGACGCGCACGCCCTCGGCGCGGCACTCGACGAAGAAGGGGCGCAGGGGCTGGGCGGTGCCCTGGGGCAGGATGCGGATGGGGCGCTTGTCGTCGCTCGGCCGCTCGCGGACCAGGTCGGCCTGCACGCCGAGGATCGAGCCGTCGAGGCTCTGGCTCTGCTTCTCCAGGTCGCGCAGCCGCGCGGCCAGGCGGGCGGCGCTCTGTCGCACGGCCACGGCATGGCGACGCTCGGCGTCGGGCTGGTCGGGTCGCACGCCCAGGGCCCGCAGCTCGGCGGCGGCCGCGGCCAGCTCCTCTTCCACGCTGGTCCGCCGACTCGACCTGCGCCTCGCAGGGCGCGCAGCTCCGCGCGCTGGGCCTCGAGCTGCTGCGCCTGGTCGGCGTCCAGGTCGCGGTCCTGCAGGCTCTCGGCCACCTGGCCGATGGCCAGCGCCGCGATCATCAGGGTGAGCGTGCCGATCAGGCAGGCGAGGACGCTCAGGAACGGAAAGAGCGAAGAGTCGCCTTCGCGTCGCGGTCTGCGCGCCGCCATGCCGCGCCCGCTCACTCGCCCCGGCTCGGGCCTCGGCCGCTGCTCGCGGAGAGCTTCGTGTCCAGGGCCTCGATGGTTCGGGCGAGCCTTGCGATCTGGGTGGCCAGGGTGCCGGGGTCGGGGGCGGGCTCGTGGGGCCGTCTGCCGTCGTCGAGCCGGCGTCCCAGCCGCTCGTCGCAGTAAGCGTCCACCCGGCTGAGGAAGTCCTCCTCGGCCTTCTGCAGCGAGGTGGTGGGCAGCATGATGACGATGCTCATCACCAGGGCCAGCAGGGTGGTGTCGAAGGCCACGCCCAGGCCCATGGTGACGGTGCCGATGGACTGCTTCATCACGTCCAGGTCCACCGCCGACGCCACCGAGTCCGAGAAGCCGGCGACCGCCGCGCTGATGCCCACCACCGTGCCAATGAAGCCCAGCAGCGGGATCGCCCAGATGAACACACGCACCATCGTGTAGCTCGATTCGACGGCGTTGGCGTCGAGCTGCGACTGGCTGGCCAGCTGGTCGATCACGTCCGGCGCGCTGCCCCGCATGCGCAGGCGCTCGAGGGCGCGGTCGATGCGTCCCGACCAGGAAGCTGCGCGAGCTGCCCAGCGCCAGGCCGCGTGCCACGGGCAGGCCGGGGCGGGGCAGCGCCCGCGCCGCCAGGTCGTGCAGGTTGCGGCGGAAGCGCTCGGCGTTGGCGGGGGTGATGCGGGTGGCGAGGGCGTCGGGCAGCCAGTCCACG
Source organism: uncultured delta proteobacterium (assembly GCA_963822965.1). Lineage (GTDB taxonomy): Bacteria > Myxococcota_A > UBA9160 > UBA9160 > UBA4427 > JAJDAN01. The sequence continues at coordinate 1,737,961 of CAWGJT010000005.1, read as the reverse complement.
TCGAGCGCCCGGCGCTGGGCGGCCAGCAGCCACGCCTTGAGGCCCAGCAGCACGCCGGCCCAGGCCGAGAGCCACGCGATCACGTAGGGCACCCAGCCGCGCGCCCCGAAGAGCTCGCCCACGTAGGTGCCCGCCAGCGGGTGCACCACCGCCGCATAGAAGAGGACGGTGAGGGCGGCCGCGGCGATGCCGGTGACGCGCAGGCCCACGTCGGTGGGCGAGCGCGCCTGGATGGCCTGGAAGCCCGAGGCGATGGCCTCCACGGGCTGCGCTTCCGCGGCCTGCGGGCGGCGCCACGCGAACGAGCGGTCGCAGTGGCGGCAGTCGACGATGGAGTCGGCGCTGCGGGGGGGCGGATTCGGGTGCCCGCAGTGGGGGCAGGGGACGTCCGCGCCCGTCGGGCTCGACGAGACGCGCGCGGGGCCCAGGGTCGTTGCGCCGTCGGACACGCGGGGAGTATGTCACAGCCAGCCGCGGCGGCCGGACTGCTACCGTGACGGGCCCGCGGCGTGGCTCCCAGGGAGCCGCATCCCGGGAACGGGATGGAGGCGGAACGGCGGAGCGCGCCGGAATCCCGGGAGCCGGGATGGAGGCGAAAGGGCGGACCGTGCCGGAGCGGGGCCTTGCACTGGGGATCCTCGGACTCGCCGAGGGAGCCGACGCGGGCGAGATCCGCGCCGCGCACCAGGCCCTGCGGGCGCACGTCGAGGCCCGGGCGGCCGCGTCCGAGGACGCCGGCTTCCGCGCCGCGCGCCGCGCCGAGCTGGACGACCTGGACCGCGCCCTCGAGCAGCTGCTGGCAGGCGACGCGTCGCCGGGAAGGCAGCAGCCTGACGCCGCGCCGCCTTCTCGCCGCGCGCCGCGCTGGCTGCTCGCCTGGGCGATCGTGGCCACCGTCGTCGCCCTGGGGCTCGTCGTGCACCTGGTGTGGCAACGGGAGGGGTTCGGTCCCGCGGTGCTGGTGGGGGGCGCGGGGGGTGGCGCCGGCGGCGAGGGCGGCGGCTACGCGATCGACGGCGCCGCCGCGGAGGAAGAGTCCGCGGACGACGCCGGCGGCACCGGGGAGGCCCTCGACGCGGGCGAGCGCGCCCGGCTCGTCGCCCACAGCTCCGTCGAAGGCGCCATGCTCGAGGTGCGCACCCGGGGCGACAAGCCCGAGGTGGTGGCCCAGGGTGCCGCCGACGACAGCGTCTACTGGCTGGCGCCCGGCACCTACTCGCTCAAGGTGAGCCATCCGGACTGCCGCGACTACTGGCAGCACGACGTCGAGGCCCACGGCGGCGACGAGCTGACCTTCGCCCCCGAGCTCTGCGGCGATACGGCCTGGCTCGTGGTGCGCTCGAACGTGGCGGACGACAAGCTCACCATCGACGGCAAGCCGGTGGGTGCGACCGGTGAGACCCAGCATCCGGTGCGCGCGGGCGAGCACGAGGTGCGGGTGTCGAAGGACGGCTACCGGGCCTGGGAGGGGATCGTCGAAGCGGAGCCCGGCCGGGTGCTGGGGGTGCGGCCGCGGCTCGAGCGCGTGGCCCGGGCCGAGCCCCAGGCGCCGCGCCCGAAGCCGCCAGCCGCCGTGGGCGCGGCGGCCGAGAGCGCCTCCGACCGCAGCGGACAGCCCTTCGAGAGCTGGCACGAGGAGGCCCGGCAGTGGCTGCTGGCCCGCTACGACCTCGACCGCTCGGGCTGGCTCGACTCGAAGGAGGAGCTCGACTCGATTCCCTGCGAGCAGTGGCTGGGCCTCGAGCAGTCCCACGACCAGAGCGGGCTCGGCCTCTCGCTCACCCGCTTCTACGGCTTTGACGGCAAGGGCTGGCGCTCGGGCGCCCTGGGCGTCGCCGACCAGGTGCGCGACCTGGCCTATCAGCGCATGAAGGCCTGCGGGCTGCGCTGATCGGCGCGGGGAGACCGGGGCAGCCGCCCCGATCGCCGCTACGATCCGAGAGAGGAGAAAGCATGAGCGAGCCCCGTTCCGCCGGTCGACTCGGAGCGCTCCTGCGGGAGCTGCACGAAGTCCTGGACTCCGCCCACGACCTGGACGAGCCGTCCCGGGACGCGCTGCGTGCGGCCGCCTCCCAGATCCAGTCCACCCTCGACGAGACGAGCGACGAGGGCCCGGCCAGCGAGGCGCTCGACGCCCTGCGCGAGCGCCTCGAGCGCTTCGAGGGATCGCACCCCGCCCTCACCGAGGCGGTCCGCCGGCTCGTCGATCAGCTCTCCGAGATGGGCATCTGAGGCTGCGGCGGCCGATCGCACTGCATCTTCGCGACCTTCTCGCTCCGGCCGTCCTCGACGTACGAGGCTGCGGCGGCCGATAGCACTGCATCTTCACGACCTTCTCGCTCCGGCCGTCCTCGACGTACGGGAGTACGCCTGCGGCGGCCTCCGGGGCGAAGCTGCGCTTCGCGCCTCCGCTTCGCTCCGCTCCGAGGGCCGCGAATCTGCAGCACTCTCGGCCGCCTCGCGGGAGCTGCGGGGGCTGCGGCGGCCGATAGCACTGCATCTTCGCGACCTTCTCGCTCCGGCCGTCCTCGACGTACGGGAGTACGCCTGCGGCGGCCTCCGGGGCGAAGCTACGCTTCGCGCCTCCGCTTCGCTCCGCTCCGAGGGCCGCGAATCTGCAGCACTCTCGGCCGCCTCGCGGGAGCTGCGGCGGCCGGGTCTAGAAGGACAGCGGTAGCTCCAGGTAGTCGCGGTAGATGCGGTCTCGGTGGTCCAGCAGGATCGGGTCCGCGGCCTCCAGCGCTTCCTCGTCGCGCAGCGTGTAGCTGCGGCGCATCATCTCGTCCATGGGGCACACGTCCGGCGGCAGCGGCTCGAGCATGGCGGCGAAGGTGGCCCAGTAGACGTCGGCGGCCGAGAGCGCGTCGCCCACCAGGAAGCCGCTTCCCCGCTCCCGCTGGGCGCGCAGCGTCTGCGAGAGCACCTCCAGGATCTCCACCACCCGCACGCTCGCCGCCGCGGCGGCCTCGGCGGTGTAGCCGTACTTCGCCGCCATGCGTCCCACCGAATCGCGCAGGGCCGCGGGCACCGCGCCCTCGGGCAGCTGCAGGATGGGATGGAAGATCTGGAGCCTCCGGCACCACGCGAAGCCCATCTCGCCGGCGATCTCGTGCAGCAGCCCGAACATCAGCACCCGCTGGTGCGGGTCGCTCGGGATGAGCGACGGGTTCGGGGCGAGCCGCTCGGCGAGGAAGAGGATCTCGCTCCAGCCGATGCGGGCCCGCTCGTCCTCGTAGACGGCCTGGGGCGCGTTGTCGTAGCCCGTCCACGCGCGCAGCTCGTCGTTGACCTGGCCCCCCTTCTGACGCACCGCCGTGTAGGGAATGCGCTTTACGTGCAGCACGCCCTTGGCGGCCTCGCCCCAGGGACCGGGAACGCCGGCCGTGAGGACGAGCCGAAGCCCCCCGCGCTTGCGTGCCTCGGCGACTTCGACGTACTCCATGCATCCTCCTGGTCTGCTCTCGAGGCACGGGCCTCAGCGCAGGATGTCCACCGGATCGCAGCCGAGTCCCGCGGCCACCAGGCACAGGGTGTCGTACGGAACCGGCTCGTTGCGCTCCTCGATGGCCGCCAGCAGGTTCGGGCTAGATCGTCTCGCGCCGGCCGCTGGCGTGGTAGCTGGCCTCGCCGATGGCGGGATCAGCTCCCGGGGCGCCCAGCCGTGCTCGTGGCGCCGCCGTCGGACGGCGAGCCCTTCGGGGACACGCGTCGCGCCCCTTCGTGATCGACTTCCACGCCATGGGGCGAGTGTAGACTGTCGTCCGTGGGCATCGAGCTTTTCGAGAGGGCCGTCAAAGGGGGCGGGTCAGCTGCTGCGCGCCGACGTGGCGCCCCTGGGCGACCGGACGGATCGCGTCTCGTCCCTGATGCTGACCTTCGATCTGGGCCGGATCGCGGTAACCGCGGACCCCACGCACGGACGAACTAGGGGTCGACTACCTGGAGACGCCGCGCACGCGCCGCCCGGCCTGCAGGACGCCAGCGAGGAGGAGCCGTGGTGGCGGGTGCTGGGCGGCCCCGTCGCGCGGGCGCCCCTGGGCCGGGAGATCCCGAGGGCGCGGTGCGGCTGCAGTTCCGGGCCGACGACCGCTCGCCCCGCATCGTCAGCCTGCGAGCCCCGAGGCGGAGCCGTCGTGATCCGGCTGGAGAACCCGCCCGAGCCGGCTGCCGGCATCGAAGCAGACTGAAGGCCGACCTGGAAGCGAGCGGAAGCGCCTGGAGAAGACGGAAGCGGAAGACGGCGGTGCCACGACCGATGCCAGATAGAGACAGAGGAGCAACGAAGCCATGTCCGACGACCCCGTTGCCCGGCTCGACGCCACCGCCCAGGCGGAGCTGGTGCGCAGCCGCGAAATGCCTCGCCGCGCGAGCTGGTGGACGCCGCGATCGCACGCATCGAGAAGCTCGACCCGGAGCTCAACGCGGTCATCCATCCCGCCTTCGAGCGCGCCCGCACCCAGGCCGGCGGCCGAGCTGCCCGACGGGCCCTTCCGCGGCGTGCCCTTCCTGATGAAGGACATCGGCGGCGACGAGGCCGGCGAGCCGCTGCACGCGGGCATGGGCTTCGCGAAGGCGGCCGGCTGGAAGGCGACCTACGACGCCTACTTCACCCAGAAGATCCGCGCGGCGGGTCTCGTCTCGCTCGGGCGCACGAACACCCCCGAGCTGGCGCTGCTGCCCACCACCGAGCCCGCGGCCTACGGGCCCACCCGCAATCCCTGGAGCCTCGAGCACAGCTCGGGCGGCTCGAGCGGCGGCGCGTCGGCGGCGGTGGCGGCGGGGCTCGTGCCCGCCGCCCACGCCAGCGACGGCGGCGGCTCGATCCGCGGCCCCGCCAGCATGTGCGCGCTGGTGGGCCTCAAGCCCACGCGCGGCCGCAACTCGTTCGGGCCCGGCCTGGGCGAGCGCTGGAGCGGCTTCTCGGCCGAGTTCGTCGTGACCCGCAGCGTGCGCGACAGCCGCGGCGCTGCTCGACGTGACGTACGGACCCATGCCCGGCGATCCCTACTACGCGCCGCCGCCCGGCCGCCCCCTACGCGGCGAGCTTCCGCGCGCGATCCCGGACGGCTGCGCGATCGGGCTCATGACGGTGGGTCCGCGTGCGAGCGACGTCTCCGACGACGTCGGTGGCGGCCGGCCGCGACCACCGCGCGGGCCCTCGAGGCCCTCGGCCACCACGTCGAGGAGTCGTACCCCGCGGCCCTCGACGATCCCCAGGTGGTGGCCGCCTACGTGAACGTCGTGTGCTGCCAACGTGGCCCGCGCCCTCGAGTGCTGGGGCGAGAAGGTGGGTCGCGCCGTCGAGCCGAACGACGTCGAGCCCCTCACCTGGGCGCTCGCCGGTGCGGGGACGCGAGATCACGGCCGCCCCAGCACCTGGCGTCCCTCGAGTTCGTGCACGGCGCTCGGGCGGCGCCTGGCCGACGTGGTGGCAGGGCGGCTTCGACCTGCTGCTCACCCCCACCCAGGCCCAGCCGCCGCCGCGCATCGGCACCCTCTCTCGACCGCCGAGCAGCCGCTGCGCGCGTTCCTGATGGCCGCGCCGTATGGGGTCTACACGCTGCCCTTCAACCTCTCCGGCCAGCCGGCCATCTCGCTGCCCGCGCACTGGACCGCAGAGGGGCTGCCGGTGGGCAGCCAGCTCGTCGCCCCCTACGGCCGCGAGGACCTGCTGCTGCAGGTGGCCGCCCGGCTCGAGGAGTCGCGTAGGCCTGGCAGCGAGCGCCGCCCGCCCGTGCACGCTTGAGAGACGAACACCCCCCGAGCGACGGGGAACAACGAAGCAAGGAAGAAGAGAAAGTAGAGAAGGAAGGACGAATCGCCATGAGCGACAAGGTGAAGAAGACCGACGAGGAGTGGCGCGCCCAGCTCACGCCCGAGCAGTTCGCCGTGGCCCGCCAGGCGGGCACCGAGCGCGCCTTCACGGGCAAGTACTGGGACTGCAAGGAAGAGGGCACCTACGTGTGCGTGTGCTGCGAGCACGCCGCTCTTCAGCTCCGACACGAAGTACGACTCCGGCAGCGGCTGGCCGAGCTTCTTCCAGCCCATCTCCGAAGAGGCGATCGTGACCGAGACCGACGACAGCCTGGGCATGCGGCGCATCGAGGTGCGCTGCGCGCGCTGCGACGCGCACCTGGGCCACGTCTTCCCGGACGGGCCGCATCCCACCGGCGAGCGCTACTGCATGAACTCGGCGGCCCTCGACCTCGACACCGAGAAGAAGTGAGCGCGCGCGGAGCCAAGCCGCGCGCGCTGCTGTGGGACAACGACGGCGTCCTGGTGGACAGCGAGCCCCTCTTCTTCCAGGCCACCCGGGAGGTGCTCGCCGGCTACGGGATCGCGCTCGACGAAGAGCGCTACGTCGCACTTCAGCATGCGCGAGGGCCGCAGCCTCTTCGACCTGGTGGCCGAGCGGGGCGTGGGCGACGAAGAGATCCGCGCCCAGCGCGAGCGGCGCGACGCGCGCTACGCGGCGCTGCTGCGCGAGGGCGTGCGCGTGCTCGACGGCGTGCGCGAGGCGCTCGCCGCCCTCGCGGGCCGGCTGCCCATGGCCATCGTGACGGCCTCGGGACGCGAGCACTTCGAGCTGATCCACGAGCCCCTGGGCCTGCTCCGGCCACTTCGAGTTCGTGCTGGCCTCCGGCGACTACCCGCGCCACAAGCCGCATCCGGACGGCTACCTCGCCGCCGCGCGTCGCCTGGGGCTCGCACCCGACGAGTGCCTGGTGGTGGAGGACTCGGAGCGCGGCCTGCGCGTCGGCGGTCGCCGCAGGCATGCGCTGCGTGGTGGTGCCCGGAGGCTTCAGCCGCGGCGGCGACTTCTCGCGCGCCTGGCGCGTGCTCGACAGCGCCCACGAGGTGCCCGCGGTCTTCGAGGCGCTCGCGGACGAGACGAACGCATAGAGCACTGGCGCTCCCGCCTCTCGCGCGGCACGCACCCGGCGCCACCGCCGCAACGCCCAGCCACGACGCATACGATAGAGCGGGAGCGAAGCATGTAGTGATGAGAAGCGGGCGCTGGTCGAAATGGCAAACGAGGACAAACGACGCGGAAGCCTATCAGAAGGTGACATGGAAGCCTATCGGCAGTTGAACGGAGAGCTGCCCGACCCGTTCCCCAGCGATAGGGTTCGCGGCCCAGAGGCACATCCGCTCCGAATCCCTCACTCGGAACCGGGGCCGGGACAGGAGCCTCATGGTCACGTTGGCCCCGTGAAGCACCTTCCGATTCGGGAGGATTGAGCGCCGTGAGCGGTGACGCGCCGAATCTGGTTGCAGCGCTCACTCTAGCGGGGCGAGAGCTGGGGCTGGTTGTCGAAGCTCCCTCCATCGTCGAGCTGCCTTCTGGAACGGTTGTTCGAGGGACGGCATTGGTCCGACGGCCAGATGACGAGGCCGGGGGTCTTGTAGTTACCGACTACGGGCTGATTCGCGACGTTCGCCGAGAATTGACGGAACTCGGCTACGGCTTCTCGGTGCTGAGCGAGCACCCTCCTGGCGAGTCCTTCTCGATCGACGCTTGTGCCGAGATGTTCCGAGACTGGGGCTTGCTTCCCGATTGAGCCTGGCCGACGCCGAGACGGGGCTCGGCGACATGAAAGTCCGCTACTACGCCCCCGTGCTCGGGCGCTTTATCAGCCCCGACCCGGCGGACCGGCAAGGCTTCGAGGCCCAGGCCTGGAACCGCTACAGCTACGTGCAGAACAACCCGCTCAACGCGTTCGACCCGACGGGGCTGGACGCGGTCGCGCTCGCACGAGACGGTTTCTCGACCTTCGGGGGGGCTTCCGGAGGCGCTTTCGTGGTGAGCCAGGCGACCCGTCAGATCGTCACGGCGGTAGCTGTCGGGGCCGCCGAGGGCGTGGCCGTGGGCGGCGCGGGGGTTCTGGGCTACTGGATTGGATCGAAGATCGAGCCCTACGTCACCCCGGGCATCCAGGGGATCCAAGACAAGCTGAGCGGCTACGACAAGGTGCTCGGCTACGCGGCGAGCACCAAGAACGGGCCGGCCACGGTCTCCATCAACGAGATCGGGGCTGAGTGGCGAGTCTGCGACCAGACCCGATGAGCGGTCCGAGGCGTTCTTCCTCATCTGCAAGGCATTCGGGGACCGGATGGGGAAAGACCATCTGGCGGTTCCCTCCGCATCGAGGACGGCACAGTGATTCGCGAGCTCTTCGCAGCGATCTTCCGCAGGGCTCGTTCCAATCGCCCGAGCATTGGCTCGGACGCCTGGGAGATCGACCCACCGCGGGAGTTCCCCGTGTTCCTGCGGTCGCTCCCGGTTCTCCTCGATGCCGATAGCATCCTCTATCTCGAAGACAGCGGTACGCCGCCGTCGATCGAGGAGTTCCTGCGCGACCATGGAACGACGAGCAAAGCTCGGATTCCGGGCGGCACGTTGTTTCCGAAGCCGAACGTCTTTCACGTTCCCATGAGCGTCGAGAACCTGGACGGCCTGGCCTCGCTCTTGGAGTCGACCGACACGGCATCGATTCCCACGCACGTGCACGTCTATGATGATTCGGGCTTGGCGTTGCAGTGGTACGACGCCTGCGCCGGAGATCCGATTCTGATTCGGTCGTCGGTCGACGTGGAGCGAGTCTCGGCGTTCTGCGAAGCAGTCGGATCTGGATGGCGCCGTCCGAGCTGACGGCCGACCACCGATGCTGTGTAGGGAGATCGCAAAGTTAGTAGAGTAGGGTCCATGTACGGCCTCCCTGCGGGATTCGATGCGTCTCGGCTCGCGGCTGCACGCTGGAGCAGGTGTCGTTCAGCGTGAACACGGTGCACTTGTCATTCAGCCGGGATGTCTCCATCACGATCGAGTCTTGCTTCGCGCATGCAACACGAGGTGATCTCGATCGTTCCGATCGTGTTTGCCTGCCTGTTCACGAATCGAAGCTGATGCAGCTGGTGGGAGAATCGATCGATTCTGCGGAGGCCTCCTCGGACGGCACCCTCACTCTCCGGTTCACGAATGGGCAGGTGCTTGCGTGCTACGACGACACGTCGCAGTACGAAGCCTATCGTCTCAGGTTCGGCGCCGAGGAGATCATCGTGTAGGCGGGCGACGAAAGGAGCCGTCGGCTGCGGTCGAAGGAGCAGGGCGCCCCGCGCGCTCAGGCGTTCACGGCGTCCACCTGCTCGTTCAGGGTCCAGAAGTCGTAGAGGACGCCCAGGCCCAGGAGGCCGCCGGTCAGCAGGTAGAGGATGGCCGTCGGCCACTTGCCGAGATAGAAGCGGTGGATGCCGAAGAAGCCGAAGAAGGTGAGGAAGATCCACGCCAGCGTGTAGTCGATGGGGCCGCTGCGGAAGCGGCGGTCGGCCTCGCGGTCCATTCCCGGAATCAGGAACAGGTCGATCAGCCAGCCGATCCCCAGCAGCCCGAGGGTGAAGAACCAGATGGTTCCCGAGATGGGCTTGCCGTAGTAGAAGCGGTGGCTTCCCAGGAAGCCGAAGATCCACAGCAGGTAGCCGATCGACTTGAGGTGGGTGTCGCCTCGCTCGTCCATCGCGCTCCCCCGGTCAGGCTCCCCGCGGAGTCTACCAGGCGAGCTTCGCGGTGCGTGGGGAAGGACGAAGAGGCGCCGACAACCCCTGATCCGTCATGCGGATCAGAGGTGCGAGCCGCAGTGGGCGCAGTGCCGGCGGAACGGCTTCGGCAGGCGGTCGGGTAGGCCGTGGAAGCTGTGTGTGCAGACCGGGCACTCGAGCTCGAGGAACTCGCTGGCCCGCAGTACGAAGCGGACGACCCCGCCGGCGTGCAGGGCCACGAGGATCGCGAACACGAAGCCCGCGTCGGCGCGGCCGTCGGGGATGCGCGCGCCGGCGAGACACAGCAGCACGCCGATGCCGGAGAAGACCATCACCTCGAGCGAGAGCTGCAGCCAGGTGGCGTTCGGCCGCTTGGCGGTCTCGTCGGCGCGATCGTGGATCTGTTCCATGGCTGCGAAATCGGCACGGGCCGAGCCCGGCTTGAGAGGGGATGCCGGAGCGCTCGACCCCCGTGCCGCCCGCCGCACAGCCTGGGGGCACACGCCCCCAGCACCGACCGGCTGGCTACGAGCCCAGGGTTCGGAACGTGAAGAAGTCGGGCTGGTAGGCTTCCTCGGGCGACTGGCGGACGAGCCGGTCGAGCCCCTTGGCGTCGTCGCCGATCAGGATGCGCCAGCGTCCCTCGCGCACGCCGTCGAGGATGATGGTGGCGGCCTGGGCGGCCGAGACGGGTGCCTTCTCGCGGAAGTTCTCCATGCGCTGGGCGATGCCGGCCCGCAGCGCGTGGTCGTCCACGTCGTCGAGCGGCACGCCCTGGCTCTCGAGACGCCGGCGCAGCTGGCCGAGCTCTTCGGCGCTCATCTCCGCCGGGCTCGACTTGCCCAGCACCAGCCGGCTGTTGTGCGCGATCGACGTCCCCACGTGGCCGGGCATCACGAGGAAGGCCTGCACGTGCGGGGCGTGCACGCGCAGGTCGTTGATGAGCGCCTCGGTGAATCCCTTGACGGCGAACTTCGCCGAGCTGTAGGCGGTGTGGGGCGTGGTGGGTCCGAGGCTCGCCCAGAAGCCGTTCACGCTGCTGGTGTTGACGATGCAGCCCTCGTCGGCGGCGACGAGCAGGGGAAGGAAGGCGCGCGAGCAGTAGTAGACGCCGAACCAGCAGACGCCGAAGACGCGCTCCCAGTCGGCGCGCGGGTCGGCCAGGAAGCTGCCCGCGCCGGCGATGCCCGCGTTGTTGAAGAGCAGCTGGATGGCGCTTGCGTCGTGCTGGGCCAGCACCTCGTCCCGGAAGGCCAGCACCTGCTTCTCGACGGAGACGTCGCAGGCGTGCCGGGTGACGCGGGTGCCGGCGGGCGCGGTCTCTTCACACAGCCGCGCGGTCTCCACCATGTTCTCTTCGGAGACGTCGCAGAAGGCGACGTGACAGCCTTCGGCGGTGAGCTGGCGCACGATCTCGCGCCCCATGCCCGTGCCGCCCCCGGTGACGACGGCCAGGCGGCCACGGAAGTCCTGCATGGTGGGTTTCCTCGCGCTGGTGTGGGCTCGTCGAAACGGGCCGACGAGTGGAGGAACGAATAGGCGATTCGCCCGCTGCTTTCGACTCCGTCCGCGCGCCCCACTCGGCTCAGCCCGCGCGCCCCGCCCGCTCTCCTCAGCCGCCCTCGCCGAGGTCGTCGAGGAAGGCGCTCACCATGATCTCGTTCTCGGCCTCGTCGTGGGCGAAGAGCCGTTCCGCGAAGTCTCCGCAGGCCCGATGTACCTCTGCCCACGCCTCCGCCGACACGCCGGCCTCGACGGCGAGCTCGCGGACGCGCCGCATCTCGAGCAGCAGCTCCTCGTGCTCGGCTCGCAGCTTGCGGGCGTGGTTCCGATACCGGGGCGCCGCTTCGAGCGCCGCGGCGAGGTGTCCGCTGTCCTCCTCGTGTGCCAGGTGGACTGCCAGCCGGTGCTCGAAGGCGGCGAGCGCGCGCCGGCCACGACGCGCGGCACGGTCTTCGCCGTTGCAGGCCTCGATGCGCTCCACCACGCGCCAAGTCTCGGCGGGCAGCCGTCCGCCGTGCGCCCGCAGGCCCACGTGCTCGCGACGCCAGGCACGGAGCGGCGGCTTTTCGAAGAGCCCTCCGAGCAGACTCCGTGCAGCGCCGAGGGGATGGCGCCAGTCCCGCCGTCGGGTGTCGGTGGTCGTCATCGCGCGTCCTCCTTGCGGTACCGGCTCCTCGCTGCTGCCTCTCTCTCCTGGCTTCCCCGCACCCTCCTTGCCTACGGACCTACGGGCGCATGAACTCGAAGTCCGTGTCGGGGTCCAGGTGCCCGGCGATGAACTCGAGCTCGCTCTGGATGTCCGTGAGGCTGCGTTGCTGCTTCCAGATCTCGATCGCTTCCTGCACGAGGAGCCGACCGACCACGTCCGGGGGCACGCCCGCGCCTCGGGATTCGCCGAGCAGCGCCTGGACATGCCTGCCCACCAGCTCGCGGTCGGATGCCATATCACTCTCCAGCGAGGAACCATTGCACGGTTCGTGCCTCGCCCGGGCACGTCGTGCCGCGTCGACATCGCTGCGGCGGAGACGAGCTGGGACGGCGTTGTCCCATTCGGTCCCAGCGGGCTCGGGTCAGCTGGCTTCTTCGGGGTCGCTCTCGCAGGCACCGGGGCGGTGGCCCACGACCTGCGAGCTCGCGCACGCCTCGCAGGCGTTGGCGTAGGTGTGGCGGCTGCCGTCCCGGCGCTCTCCGCAGACGGGCCGGTACTCGCGGGTGCAGACGGGGGAGCGAGGATCGTGACAGAGGGTGATCAGCTCGGACGGCGTCTCCGAGCGACAGGCCGCGAGGCCCAGCGCCAACGCGAGCAACGTCAGGGAGAGCACCGGTCCTGCCCGCCGCGAAGGCTTCATTCCGACGACACCAGCACCCAGACGCCCACCGCGATGAAGCCCAGGCCCGCCAGCCAGCGCACGATCTTCGGGTTCACGTACGCGGAGAGCACGCCCCCGGCGAGCACGCCCAGCGCCGTCGCTACCAGCAGCGCGGACGCGGCCGCCGCGAAGACGGTGACCTTCGGCGCGCTCGCGTCGGAGGCGTAGAGCAGGGTGGCGAGCTGGGTCTTGTCCCCCAGCTCGGCGACGAACACCGTGGCGAAGACGGTGGCGAAGAGCTTCGGATCCATCCGCCTCCCGTTCCCCGTTTGCGGGGTGTGGCGCGCCCGCAGAGAAGCGCGGCGCGCCTGCGACGGCTGGCCTCGCCGGCCGCCTCAGTTCAGGTGGGAGCAGTCTTCGACGTAGCCGAGGTTCATGAGCTGCCGGCACTCTTCGAGGGTCATCTCCGCGTCGCCGCCGCCGGCCACCGCCTGGCCTTCCGCGTAGGCGCGCTGCATGTCGGCGTGCTGGGCCAGCTCCTGCTCCTTGTCGGTGTGCTCGCCGCCCGCCAGGTTGCGGGTCTCGTGGGGATCGTCGCTCACCTCGAAGAGCGACTCCTCGGGCAGGCCGCGCGGGTTGCCGGCGTTGGCGTGGATGAGCTTCCAATCCCGCGTCCGCAGCGACCACAGCACGTTGCCCTCGTGGTCCTCCTCGGAGAAGACCTGCGTGTCCTTGGGCGAGAGCATCGACTCGTCCACCGCCAGGTCGACGCCCTGCATGCCCTGGGCCGGCTTGGCGCCCGCCTGGGCGATGAGGGTGGGGGCGATGTCGATGAGGCGCGCCATGCGATGGGGCGCGGGGGGCGCGTGACGGTCGTTCTTCGCCCACTTGATGATCACGGGAACCGAGATCTGCTCCTCGTAGAGCGTGAGACCGTGCCACCAGCCGCCGTGCTCGTGGAACTCCTCGCCGTGGTCGGCCACCAGGGCGATCACCGTGTCGTCGTAGACGCCCGCCTGTCGCAGCTTGGCCAGGAACTTGCCGAAGTTCGCGTCGAGGTACTCGACCTCGCCCGTGTAGAGGCGCTGCATCTTCTCGGCCAGCTCGGGGCTCGGGTGCTGGTTCGAGACGCGGGCGATGCCCTCGCCGTTGTAGGGGTGAGCGAAGTAGGGGTCGTGGACGTCCATGTAGTGCAGGAAGAGGAAGAAGCGCTCGTCCTTGTGGCGATCGATCCAGTCCATCGCCACTTCGTTGACCACCTCCGAATCCTGGTAGAAGCCGTCGAAGGAGATGCCGCTCTTGAAGCGGAAGACCACCTGGCGGGCCAGCTGATAGAGGATGAGCTTGGACGACGATTCCTTCGCCCAGGCGATGTAGGCCGGTGCCAGGTAGTGGTACTCGTCGTAGCCCTGGTCGAAGCCGAAGCTCTCGGCCAGGTTGATGTTCGAGACGATGCCGCCCGTCGTGTAGCCCTGCTCCTTCATCACCTCGGAGACGAGGGTGACCTCGGGCGAGAGCGTCGCGGGCTTCGACATGGCCTTGTGGCTCGACGGCACCAGCGACGTCAGCAGCGAGGCCGTCGCGGGCTTCGTCCAGGACGCGTGGGAGAAGCCGGCGAAGCGCGAGCCGCCGTCCGCCGCCAGGCTGCAGATGTTGGGGTGCGAACCTCTTTCGAGCCGTAGCAGGAGAGGTGGTCGGCGCGCAGGGTGTCCACCATCACCAGGATGACGTTCGGCCGGTCCTTCAGGCGGGCCGGGATGCCGGCGCTCTCGCGCTCGATCGAAGGCGGTCCGAAGACCGTGTTGGCGAGCACCGCACCGACGCCGACGGCGACCACCAGCAGCGCCCAGGGCGACGCCCGGCTTCACCAGGTTGCCGAAGGGCGACTGGAAGATGCGCCGGCCGCCGAAGAAGAGGATGGCCGCCACCACGACGCCCGCGGCCAGCACCGCGAGCAGCAACGGCACGGGCGGCATCTGCTCGGCGTAGACGTCGCGCCGCAGGCGGAAGATCGTGATGAACAGGCCCAGGGGAACCAGGGTGGCCAGCATCGCCAGGCTGGGCGTCCAGCCCCGGATCTCCTGGCGGTCCATGGGCAGCACGCCCAGCACGGCACCGCCCAGGGTGCACAGGCCGCCGAGCACCACGGCGTGGGCCAGCGGTGAGTACCAGAGCACCTGGGCGTCGCCGCCGAAGCCGCCATGCGCCACCACCACGCTCTCGATCACGCCGACGATGATGCCCGCCAGCACGCCCGCGCCCAGCCCGTAGCCGGCGCTCGTCAGCACGCGCGCGCCGAGGGACGGCAGCACGTCCAGGTTGCTCTCGCGCTCCTCGCGCGCCAGCCGGTCCTCGTGGGTCTCCAGGGCGACGGCCGCGCGCGCAGCCTCCTCGTAGTCCACCTGGTCGCCGTTCACGCGGCAGTAGGCCGGCCGGTAGTCGTCGCCGCGCACGAACCAGAAGACGAAGCCGAAGATGGTCGGGAACTCGCCCACCCAGAAGCCGAGGGTGGCGGAGAGGATGGCCGGGCCCACGCCGATGAGGCCGCCGATGGTGAGCGCCTGGGCGGCCTCGCGGATGCCCAGGCCACCGACGGTGGGGCCGATGACGGTGGCGAAGATCTGGATCGCGGAGCCGAACACGATGGGCCAGAAGGCGGCCGTGGCGCCGGCGCCCACGGCCAGCGCCATGAAGTAGTACATGGCGGCCGTGGTGAAGTGCACGCTGAAGCTCAGGAAGAGCATCGCGAGCACGAGCACCTTCTTGTCGCGGTAGGCGGCCGACGCGTTCGAGATGCGGATCACCAGGCTTTGGAGGCGTAGCTTGCCGGGGATCGGGATGTTCTCGATCACCCACTGCACCAGGCCCGGGAACCACAGCACCACGAGCAGGGCGCCGATGATGCCGCGTCGCCATGGGCACGGTGATGGCCGCGACGGCGGCGGCGTTCTCGCCGAAGATGGAGATGCCGAAGGGCAGGGCGATGAGGAACGTCAGGAAGATGCCGGTCACGCCCAGCACCTTCTCGAGCACGGTGCCGGCGGTCACCTCCACCGTCTTGCCGCTGAAGCGCGCAGCGTCGTAGAGCTTGTAGGCGTCGAGCCCGGCCGTGCTCGGCAGGAAGAAGCCGATGGCGCGGCCGATCAGGAAGGCCCCGAAGATGTGCCGGAAGGGCATCTCGATGCCCTGGCCGAGCAGCACCAGCTGCCAGCGCAGCATCGACCCCAGGATGCCCACGAAGCGGATCACCGCGCCCACGAGCAGGAACGAGAAGAACGTGGTCGCGTCGATGTTGCGGATGACCTCGAGCACGAGGCTCCAGGCTGGAACGAAGCTGCCGTCCTCGGTCTTCATCGGCCAGGCGAGCAGCAGCCACACCATGCGCACGGTGAGGTAGAGCTTGAAGACGTTCATCACGCGCCGGCGGTGCGGCTGCGGGACGAAGCGCGCGGTCAGGAGGGCCAGGACCGCAACGATCAGGATCTCGAGGAGGATCAGCATTTTCTGGGGGGCCTCTATTCCTGTGCGGCCATTCGTGCCGGAGCCGGCCGCGCGGACACGACGTTATGAAATCCGGAGGGCCTCCGCCCCCACCGGCCGGGCCGCGGACGGCCACTCACAGGCAGCCCGCCCGCCACGGGCCGGCCCGAGCGGCAGCACGGTCAGCGCGGAGACGGGCGCCGAGCGGCAGAAGTAGGTGGCCGGGGCTCACTCGGAGGTGGCGGAGGCCCGGGCTTCGTCGAGGATCTTCTCGCGCTCGCGGCGGTAGCGGCCCTCGGTCATGCCGCCGTTCTGCCGGGCCTCTTCGAGATCGGCCAGCTCTCGCAGCTGGTCGGGGGTGAGATACGGCAACAGATCGGCAGGTAGCGACGAGCGCCGGGGCGCGGCTCGCTCGGGCGCCTCCATCAGGATCGTCCGCTCGCGCCGGTCGCCCTCGCCGGCGACCGTCCGCGGCAGGGGGTTCTGGAAGATCGGATCCTGCCAGTCCACGGAGACCGCGTACGAGCTCTCCGAGTACATCCCCTCCACCGGAATCACCTTGAACTTCATCGGATGCTCGTCCACCTGGGGCTCGGGCAGCGACGTCTTCTTCACGAGGTCTGGAATCTCCCAGTCGATGCGGGAGAAGTACAGATAGAGGAGGCCGTCCTGCACGTACGCGACGAACGAGGTGAGACGCTTGCG
This sequence comes from uncultured delta proteobacterium, assembly GCA_963822965.1. Classification (GTDB taxonomy): domain Bacteria; phylum Myxococcota_A; class UBA9160; order UBA9160; family UBA4427; genus JAJDAN01. Next base: position 1,721,426 of record CAWGJT010000005.1, on the reverse strand, counting down.
GTCGAAGATGACGTGCTGCATCTCCTTGCGGATGAGGGTGACGGCGACCTCCTGGTTCGGGTTCGCCTTGCTCAGCCCCTCGGCCAGGGCCTCTGCGGCCACCGGCACCTGAGCGGGGTCGAAGGCGGCTCGCAGGCCGGCCAGATCGGTCTCGCGCCCGCGCACGTCGATGGCGCCGAGGATGTTCTGGAGCCGCTGGGGCGCGATCCGCGCCGGGTGCTGGAAGCCGCGCGGGATGACCTCGAAGCCCTTCTTGTGCTCGCGCAGGGCGACGATCACGTCCCGGCGCTCGACGATGGTGTCCTTCACGTCGCGCGTGATGCACGCGACGGGCAGGACGGACGCGAGGGCCAGCAGGAGAAGGCCCGCTCGGGACGAAGCCGGCCGACCGGGGCGCGAGCGTTTCATGCCGTCACGCTAGCTCACGATCGCGGACACGACGCGGTTGGCGAGGAACGACATGGTCCAGGCCAGCACCAGCATGTAGCTGAACGCGAAGGCCGGCCAGCGCCAGGAGTTCGTCTCCCGCCGCATGATGGCGAGGGTCGACATGCACTGCAGCGCGAAGACGAAGAAGACCAGCAGCGCGGCCACCGTCGGGGGGCCGAAGACCGGCTTCCCGGTGTCCGGGTGCACGTCCGCGCGGATGGCGCCGCGCAGGGAACGCACCTCGTCGCCGGCGGCGTAGATCTGGGCCAGGGTGGCGACGATCACCTCGCGTGCCGCGAGGCTCGCGACCAGGCCGACGCCGATCTTCCAGTCGAATCCCAGGGGCTCGATCAGCGGCTCGATCGCGTGTCCGGCGCGGCCCGCGTAGCTGTGCTCGAGCGCGTAGCGCGAGGCCTCGGCGTCCGAGGCGCCGTCGGGCCGGGGCACGTGCGGGAAGTTCAGCAGCAGCCACAGCACGATCGAGGCCGCCAGGATGATCGTGCCCGCGCGCCGCAGGAAGGCCCGGGCGCTGCCCCAGCACCTGGCTGAACCAGAGCGAGAAGGTCGGGCATGCGGTAGGACGGAAGCTCCATGGTGAAGGGCAGCCCCTCGCCGGGCAGCAGCGTGCGCTTGAGCACGCGCGGCCACCAGCAGGGCCACCGTCGGCGCCCAGCAGGTACAGGCCCGAGCAGCACGAGCCCCTGCAGGCCGATGGGCCCCAGCACCGTGCCTGGCCGGCACGAAGGCGCCGATCAGCAGCGCGTAGACGGGAAGCCGCGCCGAGCAGGTCATGAGCGGCGCCACCAGGATCGTCACCAGGCGGTCGCGCGGCGACGGGATCGTGCGCGTCGCCATGATGCCGGGGACGGCGCACGCGTAGGAGGAGAGCAGCGCCACGAAGGATGCGCCCCTCGAGGCCGATCCTGCCCATCACGCGGTCGACCACGAAGGCCGCGCGCGCCATGTAGCCGACGTCCTCGAGCAGATAGAGAAGCGAGAAGAGCAGCACGATCTGGGGCAGGAAGATCACCACCGAGCCGACGCCGGCGACCAGGCCGTCGCGCCAGGAAGTCGGCCACCAGCGAGTGGGGCAGGGCGCGCGTGGATGGCGCCGGCCGCGGCCGCGATGGCGCCGTCGATCGCGTCCATGGCGGGCGCCGCCCAGGCGAAGATCAGCTGGAAGAAGGTCACCATGACGACCGCGAAGAGCAGCGTGCCCCAGAGCGGGTGCAGCACGAAGCGGTCGACCGCCTCGGTGAGGCGGTTGTGGCCCGGGGCGCCGGGTGATCACGTGGGCGGCGATCGAGTCCGCCCAGGCCGCCGCGCTCGTAGGGGTCGCGCGGGCGGCGGGATGCGGCGCCCGCGACCAGGCGCTCGGGGTCGGCGAGCAGCTCGCGCAGGCGGTCGATGCCGCGCCCGCGGTGGCCCACCACCTCGACCACCGGGATGCCGAGGGCGCGCCTCGAGCCGCGCGTGGTCGATGACGCCGCCCCGGGCCTGCAGCTCGTCCACCATCGTGAGCACGAGGCAGGTGGGCAGGCCGCGGGCGCATCACCTGCCCGATCAGCATCAGCGAGCGCTCGAGCGAGCAGGCGTCGGCGACGACCACCAGGGCGTCCGGCGCGTCGACGCCCGAGATGCGGTGCTCGATCACCCGCGCGACCACCGCCTCGTCGGCGCTGATGGGGTCGAGGCTGTAGGTGCCGGGCAGGTCGATCACGATCGCGCGTCGCCCGCCGAGGTCGAGCTCGCCCTCGCGCCGCTCGACGGTGACCCCGGGATAGTTGCCGACGCGCGCGCGCAGGCCGGTGAGCGCGTTGAAGAGGGTGGTCTTGCCCGCGTTCGGGCTCCCGATGAGACCGAGCCGCAGGGGTGCCCGGCTCGCAGGGCGGGCGCGTGCGGGCTCGCGTTCATGCGGCGCCCGATCGCTCGTGCCGGGCGTCGACGCGGATGCGCACGCGAGCCGGTCTCGGTGCGGCGCAGGCAGAGTCGGTAGCCCCGCAGCTCGAAGACGCCCGGGTCGCCCAGCGGCGCGTAGCGGAGCGCATCGCACGCGGGTGCCGGGAAGCAGCCCCAGGTCGAGCAGGCGCCGGCCGACGGGCCCCGAGTCGTCGATCGAGACGACCGTGGCCGTCTGGCCGGGCGCCAGCTCGTCGAGGTGAGCGAGTGTGCGGCGGCTCGGGAAGCTCGGCGGCTCGGAAAGCTTGGGGATGGGACTGGGTCACTGAAATTGAAATCCGTTTTCATTTAGGGCAGCGGAATCCTAGCGGGGATCGACTCCGGGGCAAGCCCCCAGCTAACCGGTTTCAAAGGAGAAATCCAGCTCGTGGAATGCAGGGCTTAATGGGAACACGTTCTCTATTCGGGATCGCCTCTTCCTCGCGCCTCGTAGGGCCCTGCCGGGGCCGCGGGTACGGCCGCCGGCGGGAGCCGGGCACTCAGTCCCGCTCGCTCCGCAGCTGCCGGGTCATCAGGTGGTGGCCCGCCTCGGCGGGAGTCCGCTCGCCGTCGATCACCTGCGCGGACCATGTTCGAGATCGGCATGTCCACGTCCAGCCGCTCGGCCAGCCGGCACACCGCGCGGGTGGTCTGCACGCCCTCGGCGACCTCGCCCATCTCCTTCAGGATGTCGTCGAGCTCGCGCCCCTGGCCGAGGGCGAGGCCCACCCGCCGGTTGCGCGACAGATCGCCCGTGCAGGTCAGCAGCAGGTCGCCCATGCCCGCCAGGCCCGAGGAAGGTGGAGCGTTCTGCCCCCAGTCGCAGGCCGAGGCGGGTGATCTCCGCGAGGCCCCGGGTCATCAGCGCGGCGCGCGAGTTGTGGCCCTGCCGCATGCCGTCGCCGATGCCCGACGGCGATGGCGATCACGTTCTTGAGCGCGCCTCCGATCTCCACCCCGATGACGTCGCGTGTTGGAGTAGCAGCGGAACCACGGGCACGAGAGCGTGGCCTGCACGGAGATCGCGTAGGCCTCCTCGCGGCAGGCGAGGGTGACCACCGTCGGGAGCTGGCGGGCGATCTCGTGGGCGAACGAGGGGCCCGGAGAGGCACACGATGCGCGGGTGGTGGACGTCCGGCAGCACGTCCTCGAGCACCTGGTGCATCGTCATGCCGGTCTCGTACTCGAGGCCCTTCACGGCGGAGACCAGGATCGAGTCCGGCGACGAGGTAGGGCGCCGCCTGCGCCATCACGTCGCGCACCCCGTGGCTCGGCACCGCGCAGATCGACCATCTCGCTGCCGCGCCAGCGCCTCCTCCAGGGACGACGGTGGCCCGCACCGACGGGGGCAGGACGGTCTCGCGCAGGTATCGGGGGTTGCGGTGCTCGCGGTTGATGGCCTCGGCCACGTCCGCGCTGCGGCTCCACAGCCGCACGTCGTTCTCCCGCCCGCACAGCAGTGCGAGACACGTGCCGAAGCTCCCGGCCCCGATGACCGCGACGGGCAGACCCACGAACCGCATTCTACCGCGTCCCGGGCCCGGCCGAACGCCACGAGACCCCGGCGGAAATGCTAGATTCGCCGCCTCTCATGCTCTCCGAGTACATCGGCGTCCTCCTGATGCTCGGTTTCGCCCTGCTGCTCACCGCTGGGATGATGGTGGTCCATCTCTTCGTCGGGCCGCGGCGGGCGTTTCCGAAGAAGCTCGAGCCCTTCGAGTGCGGCGAGGAGCAGCTCGTCTCGCCCCGCCAGCGCATGGCGGTGAAGTTCTACCTGGTGGCGATCCTCTTCGTGGTCTTCGACGTCGAGGCCATCTTCTTCTATCCGTGGGGCGCCACGTTCCGGGAGACGGGGCTGCCGGGCCTCGTCGCGATCGGCGTCTTCACCCTGCCCCTGGTCGTCGGCCTCGTCTACGAGTGGAGGAAGGGCGCCCTCGAATGGTGATCTCCGAGACGCTGCGAGAGCGGATCGACGCGGAGATCGCGCGCTTCCCGCAGACGACGCGGCGGCCTGCTGGCGCGCCCTGCGCCTGCGTGCAGGACGAGCTGGGCTGCGTCTCGCTCGAGAGCGGCACGCGAGCTGGCGCGAGATCTTCGAGATCGCTCCCGTCGAGGTGATGGAGCTCGTCCACTTCTACAACATGCTGCGCGACGCGCCGCAGGGGCGGCACCAGGTGTACGTCTGCACGAACCTGTCCTGCTCGCTGCTGGGCGCGAACGGCCTGCTGCGGCAGCTCGAGTCGCACCTCGGGGTGCGGGCGGGCGAGACGACCGCCGACGGGCGCATCCACCTGGGCCGCGAGGAGTGCCTCGGGGCCTGCGCGTACGCGCCCGATGATGCGCATCGGCGAGAGCTACTACGAGAACCTCGATCTCGACGCGGCCCGGGCCGTGATCGACGCGCTCGAGTAGGGGAGCCGCGATGCAGAGCGCTCCCTTCGTCACCGGCTACCTCACCGAGCACTTGCGGCGACGACGCCTACGGGACGCTCGAGGGCTACCGGGCGCGCGGGGGCTACGCGACCGCCAAGCGCGTCGTCTCGAGCATGTCGCCCGGCGACGTGATCGAGCTGGTCAAGGAGTCCGGCCTCCGCGGGCCGCGGCGGCGCGGGCTTCGTGACCGGGCTCAAGTGGTCGTTCATGCCCGAGGAGCTCGCGCGAGGCGCCCCAAGCTACCTGGTCTGCAACGCGGACGAGTCCGAGCCCGGCTCCTTCAAGGACCGCCTGCTGCTCGAGCGCGGCGCCGCACCTGCTGCTCGAGGGCATCCTGATCGCCGCCTTCGCGATCCGCGCCGAGAAGACCTTCGTCTACGTCCGCGGCGAGTACGGCCAGGCGGCGCGCGATGCTGGAGCGCGCCATCGACGAGGCCCGCAAGGGCCGCGTGCTGGGCAAGAAGGTGCTGGGCAGCAAGTTCGCCCACGACGTCGTGCTCGTGCGGGGCGCCGGCGCCTACATCTGCGGCGAGGAGACGGGCCTGCTGGAGTCGCTCGGGGGCACAAGGGCCAGCCGCGCAAGAAGCCGCCCTTCCCCGCGGCAGTACGGCGCCTTCGGCATGCCCACCACCGTGAACAACGTCGAGACCCTGTGCCACGTGCCGCACATCCTGGAGAAGGGCGCCGACTGGTTCCGCGGCTTCGGCACCGAAGGAGAGCCCCGGCACCACGATCTTCGGCGTCTCCGGGCACGTGGTGCGCCCGGGCCTCTTCGAGCTGCCGCTGGGCACGCCGCTCGACGAGATCGTCTTCCAGCACGCCGGCGGCGCGCCGCCGGGCCGCAAGGTGAAGGGCGTGATCCCGGGCGGCGTCTCCATGCCGGTACTGCCGGCGGGACAGCTCGACGTGCCCATGGCGAACGAGTTCCTGCGCGAGCGCGACAGCTCATGCTCGGCACGGGCGGCGTCATCGTCATGGACGACACCACCTGCATGGTGCGGACGGCCTGCGTCATCACCCACTTCTTCCGGGACGAGAGCTGCGGCCAGTGCACCCAGTGCCGGGAGGGCACGGGCTGGCTCAACCGCATCGTGGAGCGCATCGAGCGCGGGGCCGGGCTCGATGGAGGACATGGCGATCCTGAAGGACGTCTGCCGGCAAGATGGAGGGCCAGACGATCTGCGCCTTCGCGGACGCCGCCGCCTGGCCCGTGCAGGGCCTGCTGCGCCACTTCGCCCAGGACTTCCACAGCCACATCAGCGAGGGACGATGCCCCTTCCCCCGGAGCTTCGAGCTGTGAAGCTCGCGACGACGAAGCGCGTGACGGCGGCCGAGGAAGTGCGCATCCGGGTGGACGACGTGGACTACCGGGTCCCGGCGGGCCGCACGATCCTGCAGGCCCTCGACGACGTGCGGCGTGCTGATGAAGCCGGGGGCGTCGACATCCCCCACTACTGCTGGCACCCGAAGCTCAGCATCGACGGCTCGTGCCGGCTGTGCCAGGTGGAGGTGCTCGACAGGACGGCAAGCCCCAGCCGAAGCTGCAGATCGCCTGCAACACGCCGGTCGCCGACGGCATGGTGATCGTGCACGAAGAGCGACCGCGTGAAGGCGGCCCGCGAGGGCGTGATGGAGCTGCTGCTCGTCAACCACCCGCTCGACTGCCCCATCTGCGACCAGGCCGGCGAGTGCAAGCTGCAGGACTACGCGGTCGACTACGGGCTGCCCGCACGCGCGCACCCGCGAGCCCCGGCGCGCGGCCAAGAAGCGCGTCGACCTCGGGCCCGACCATCGTCTTCGACCAGGAGCGCTGCATCCTGTGCCGGCGCTGCGTGCGCTTCTGCCGCGAGGTGACCCAGACCGGCGAGCTCGGGGTCTTCGGTCGGGGCGACCACTCGATGCTCGAGACCTTCCCCGGCACGCCGCTCGAGAACGACTACTCGATGAACGTGGCGGACATCTGCCCGGTCGGCGCGCTCACCACCAAGGACTTCCGCTTCAAGATCCGCGTCTGGTTCCTGGACGACAAGGCCGGCATCTGCACCGGCTGCTCGCGGCGGCTGCAACGTCCACCTGGGCGTCGCCAAGAACGAGGTGCTAGCGCTACGTGCCGCGCCGCAACGACGCCGTGAACGAGCACCTGGATGTGCGACTTCGGCCGCCTCACCTACAAGGCGCATCGCCGGCCCGGACCGGCTCTCGCGCTGCCTGGTGCGCGAGGACGGCGGGCTGGCCGAGACAGTCGGTCGACGACGCCGTGGCGTCGGCGGCCGAGCGGCTGCGCGCGGCTGCTGGAAGCCCGGGGGCCGGGCGCGCTCGCGGGGGTGGCCTCGGCGCACGCCAGCAACGAGGACCTGGCGGTCTTCCGGCGCTTCCTCGACGCCCTCGGCATCGAGCTCACGCGGCTTCGCCGCTGCTGACCGGCGCCGGCGGACGACCTGCTGCTCACGGCCGAGAAGGCGGCGAATGCCGAAGGGCGCCCGGGCCCTGGGCTTCGGGCCGGTGGAGCCCGTCGTCGAGCGCCCTGCGAGGCGGCGGTCTCGCGGGGCTGATCGTCCTGGGACACGACCTCGTGGACACCCTCGGCGGCACGGAGGCCCTCGAGGGTCTCGAGCTGCTGATCGTCCTCGACACGCACCGCTCGGCGCTCGAGCGGGTGGCGCACGTCGCTGCTTCCGGTGCGCCACGCCGCCGAGAAGGAGGCCCACTACACGAACTGCGACGGCATCGTGCAGCACGTCGAGCGCGCGGTCACCCCGGCGCCGGACGTGCTCGACGAGGGCGACTTCCTCACCCGCATCGGCGCCGCGCTCGCGCTGCCGGGCTTCGAAGGGTCCGGCGCCGAGCCGCCCCCGACCGGGACGGGCGACCCCGAATGACCCTCGTCGTCGTCAAGACCCTCTTCATCCTGGTGGTCGTGATCATGCTGTTCGCGCCGGTCATCACCTGGGTGGAGCGCAAGCAGAGCGCCGTCATGCAGGACCGCATCGGCGCGAACCGCGCCGACATCGCCGGCATGACCTTCCTCGGGCTGCTGCACCCCCTGGCGGACGTCTTCAAGCTGCTCACGAAGGAGGACGTGGTGCCGACCGGCGCCAACCGCGTCCTGCACACCATCGCGCCGATGATTGCGGCGATTCCGGCGCTGGTCGCCTTCGCGGTCATTCCGTACGGGGGCGTCTACGAGATCGACGGCAGCCGCGTCTCGCTGGTGGCGGCCGACATCGACTGGGGCGTGCTCTACGTGCTCGCCATCGGCTCCCTCGCCACCTACGGCGCCGTGCTGGCGGGCTGGTCGAGCAACAGCAACTGGTCGCTGCTCGGCGGCGTGCGCAGCACCGCCCAGATGATCTCCTACGAGGTCACCATGGGGCTCTCCCTGGTGGGCGTCTTCATGGTGTTCGGCACCCTGAAGCTCACCGACATGGGTGTCGCCCAGGACACGACCTTCCGGGTGCTGGGCTTCCTCGAGCTCTTTCCCGGCCTCGGATCCCTGCCGCCGTGGCTCGACCTGGTGCGCCTGCCGAACTGGGGAATCTTTCTGCAGCCCCTGGGCTTCCTGATGTTCCTCACCTGCATCATGGCCGAGAACAAGCGCCCGCCGTTCGACCTGCCCGAGAGCGAGTCCGAGCTCGTGGCCGGCTACTTCACCGAGTACTCGGGCATGCGCTTCGGGCTCTTCTACATGTCGGAGTTCATCGAGGTGGTGATCATCGCCGGCCTGTGCACCGCGCTCTTCCTGGGCGGCTGGAGCATTCCCTACCTGTCGCAGGCGACGATCATCCACGCGATCGGCTCCTGGTTCGGAACCGGCTTCGCGACGGTCGTCTGCATGCTCCTGCACGTGGGCTGCTTCTTCACGAAGGTGGTGGTGATGGTCTGGCTCCAGATGCTCATCCGCTGGTCGTTCCCGCGCTTCCGCTACGACCAGGTGATGGACCTGTGCTGGAAGGTGATCCTGCCGCTCTCGGTGGTGAACATCTTCGCGACCGCCGGGGTGATGCTCGTGCTCGGGGAGGTCGCGACGCGGTGAATCTCGAGCTCGTACTCTTCTACGCCTTCGCCGCCCTGGCGCTCTTCTCGGCCGTCGCCATGGTCGGCTTCGTCCGCCACGTGGTGGCCGGCGCCATGAGCCTGGTGGTCACGATGATCTCGCTGGCGGGGATCTACGTGCTGCTCCACGCCGAGCTCGTCGCCGCGATCCAGATCATGGTCTACGCGGGCGCCATCCTGGTGCTCTTCCTGTTCGTGATCATGCTGCTGAACCTGCGGGACGGGGGATTTCCGGCGGCGCCCGCGGGTCAGCGCATCCTCAAGCTGCTCGGCGTGGGTGGGTCCGTCGGGGTCGGGCTGCTGCTCTTCGCCGGTCTGTGGCGGGTCGTCGCCTTCCCGGTGGCCGGTCCGCCCGCCGCCGGGCTTCGGCACGTATCGCGAGCTGGGCCTCGCGCTGTACGGCGACTACGTGCTGGCCGTCGAGCTGGTGGCGCTGATCCTGCTGGCCGCCATCGTCGGCGCCGTCATCCTCGCGAAGCGGAGGATCGATTGAGCATCCCCATCGAGCACGTGATCGGCCTCTCCGCGGCCCTCTTCGGCATCGGCGCGGTGGGCGCGCTCTCGCGCCGCAACGTCATCGTGATCCTGATGTCGATCGAGCTGATGCTCAACGCCGTCAACCTGGCGCTCGTCGGCTTCAACCGCGTATGGGCCGTCGGCGCCGACGGTGCTGCGCGCCTCGACGGGCAGGTCTTCGTGCTGATGGTGATCGCCGTCGCCGCCGCGGAGGTGGCGATCGGCCTGGGCATCCTGCTGTCGCTCATCCGCAACCGCGACAGCCTGAACGTGGACGACGCGAGCCTGCTGCGATGGTAGGCACGCCCCGGGGCGCCCGACCCGCAGCGCGTGGGAGCGATCATGTCCGCTGACTGGGTCGAGAGCCCGCTGCTGCGGTGGATCGTCTTCGCGCCCCTGCTGTCGGCCGTCGTGGGCGGAGCGTTGCTGGCGCTCTTCCGCCGGCCCCTGGGGCGCGGGCTGGCGGCCAGCGTGTCGTGCCTCTCCGTGCTGGCCTCGCTGCTGCTCTCGGTCTTCGCGTTCGCGCGCATCGTGGGGCTGCTGGGCCCGACCGCCGCGGAGGGCAGCCGCCTCGTCCTGGTGGACACGCTCTACACCTGGGTGGGCGTCGGGGTGGGGTCGAGTGCGTTCAGCGCCGACCTCGCGTTCCGTTTCGACCCGCTCTCCGCCGTCATGTGCTTCGTGGTGACCGGCGTCGGCTTCCTGATCCACGTCTACTCGGTCGGCTACATGGCCGACGACCACCGCGACGACGGCGGGTTCCAGCGCTTCTTCTGCTACCTGAACCTCTTCACCGCGTCGATGCTCGTGCTGGTGCTCGCCGACAACCTGCTGCTCCTCTTCCTGGGCTGGGAGGGCGTGGGGCTCTGCTCCTACCTGCTGATCGGCTTCTGGTACGGCGACTCGGAGAACGCGTACGCGGGCAGCAAGGCGTTCATCGTCAACCGCATCGGCGACTTCGGCTTCCTGGTGGGCATCCTGCTCCTGTTCTGGTCGATGGCCGAGGCGGGAACGCCGGCGGTGTCGTTCCGGGCTCTCGAGGCCGGCTTCTCGGCCATCGCCCAGCAGAGCGTGGCGCTGCCCGGCTGGCTGGGCGGCGGCGCAATGGGCCTGCCCACCCTGATCGGCCTGTGTCTCTTCGTGGGGGCCGTCGGGAAGTCCGCGCAGCTTCCGCTCTACGTCTGGCTGCCCGGACGCCATGGCCGGCCCCACGCCGGTCTCGGCGCTGATCCACGCGGCCACCATGGTGACCGCCGGCGTCTACATGGTGGTGCGGCTCTCGTTCCTCTACGAGGCGGCGCCGGGAGCCCTGGCCGTGATCGCCTGGACCGGGCGGCGCCACGGCGCTCTTCGCGGCGCTGGTGGCCACGGCCCAGAACGACATCAAGAAGGTGCTCGCCTTCTCGACGGTGAGCCAGCTCGGCTACATGTTCATGGCGGCCGGCTGCGGCGCCTACACGGTGGCGATCTTCCACCTCGTCACCCATGCCTTCTTCAAGGCCCTCCTCTTCATGGGGGCGGGCGCCGTCATCCTCGCGGTGCACCACGAGCAGGACATGCAGGCGATGGGGGGCCTTCGCAAGAAGCTCAAGGGCACCTACTGGGTGATGGTGGCGGGAGTGCTCGCCATCTCCGGCTTCCCCGGCTTCTCGGGCTTCTTCTCGAAGGACGAGATCCTGAGCTCCGCGTACGCGAGCTCCGAGGTGCCCGGTCACCTGCCGCTCTTCTGGATCGGCGTGGTGACCGCGGGTCTCACGGCCTTCTACATGTTCCGGCTCCTCTTCCTCACCTTCCACGGCAAGACGCGGCTTCCGCGGGCGAGCCGCGCGCACCTCGACGATCCCGGCGAGCTCATGATGTGGCCCCTCTACGTGCTGGCCGTGCTGGCGGTGCTGGGCGGCATCGTCGGCATGCCCCAGTTCTGGGGCAACATGATGCAGATCGAGGCCTCGGACAGCCTCGGCAACTTCCTGACCTCCGTGCTCACCATGCGGGCGCCCCACGAGGAGGATCCCGCCACGGTGTGGCGACTGGTGGGGCTCACGGTGGCGTTCTCCGGCGTGGGCTTCGCCGCGGCCTATGCGGTCTACGTCATGCGCCCGGCCGGGGGAGAGCGCGTCGGCCGGGCTCTCGCCGGACCGGAGCGCCTGCTGGCGCGCCGCTTCTACGTCGACGAGCTCTACGACGCGGTCGTCGTGCGTCCGCTCGTCTTCCTGTCGGACCGCGTCCTCTTCCGCGGCATCGACGCGGGGCTCATCGACCGCGTCTTCATCGAGGGAACGGCTCGCGCGGTGCGTGGAATCGCCGCGGGCGGGCTCAAGTACGTGCAGTCCGGCCTTACCCAGGCCTACCTCCTGCTGGTGGTGGCGGGCACCGTTGCGGTGCTCGCCTACCTGATCGGATGACGCCATGCTCGGCCACTTCGTCGACGCGCATCTGATCAGCTGGGTGGTGTTCCTGCCGCTGCTGTCCGCGTTGCTGCTGCTCGCGGTGAGCGCCTTCACCGGCTTCCTGCTGCGGTCCCAGGGGCTGCCCGCCATCGTCTGGCAGGTGACCACGCTGGCGGCGACGACCCTCACCTTCGTCATCTCCGTCTTCGGCCTGTGGGGACGCTTCGACCCCGAAGAGACGGGCTACCAGCTGGTGGAGCACGTGAGCTGGCTGCCCGAGTACGGCATCCACTACTTCGTCGGCATCGACGGCATCAGCCTGGTGCTGGTGCTGCTCACCTCGTTCCTGATCCCCATCGTCGTGCTCGCGTCGTGGAAGGACATCGACCGCTCGTTCCGCAGCTACATGTTCCTCCTGCTGGCCCTCGAGACGGCCATGCTCGGCACCTTCGTGTCGCTGAACCTCTTCCAGTTCTACGTGCTGTGGGAGATCATGCTCGTGCCGATGTACTTCATCATCGGCATCTGGGGCGGACCGCGGCGCATCTACGCGGCCACGAAGTTCTTCCTCTTCACCCTGGCCGGCTCGCTGCTGATGCTGGTGGCGATGATCGTCGTCCATCGGCTGAACTTCGAGCAGGGCGGCATTCCCACCTTCGACCTGGTGGCGCTTCCGGGCTCGGAGACCGGCGGCATTCCCCTGCTCGAGACCATCATCCCGGTGACCGCCGCGGACGGCGTCCCCTGGTGGCAGACGCAGACCTGGCTCTTCGCGGCCTTCGCGATCGCGTTCGGCGTCAAGGTGCCGATGGTGCCGCTCCACACCTGGCTGCCCGACGCCCACGTCGAGGCGCCGACGGGCGGCTCGGTGATCCTGGCCGGGGTGCTGCTGAAGATGGGCGCCTACGGCTTCCTGCGATTCGCGCTGCCGCTCTTCCCCGTCGCGTCCCGCGAGGCGGTGCCGTGGATGTTCGCGCTGGCGCTGGCGGGCATCCTCTACGGGTCGCTCGTCGCGATGGTGCAGCGCGACGTGAAGAAGCTCGTCGCCTACTCGTCGGTGGCCCACCTGGGCTTCGTGATGCTCGGCATCTTCGCGCTGAACCTGCAGGGCCTGACCGGATCGGTGCTGCAGATGGTGAACCACGGCCTCGTCGACGGGCGCCCTCTTCGTGCTGGTGGGCTTCATCTACTCGCGGCGCCACACGCGGCAGATCGCGGACTTCGGCGGTCTCGCCCGGCCGATGCCGGTCTTCGCCGCATTCTTCGGTGCTGGTCGCCATGGTCGAGCATCGGGCTGCCCTCCCTGAACGGCTTCGTGGGCGAGTTCCTGATCCTGCTGGGCACGTTCGGGGCCGACCGCTGGGTGGCGGTGGCGGCCGACCTTCGGGGTGGTGCTGGCCGCCGCCTACATGCTGTGGATGGTGCGGCGCGTGCTCTTCGGACCCGCTCGACAAGCCCGAGAACCGGGGACTGATCGACCTCGACTGGCGCGAGCGCACGGCGCTCGTGCTGCTGGTGATCCCCATCATCTGGATCGGCGTCCACCCGGATCCGTTGCTGCGGCGCATCGAGCCGTCGGTGAGCGTGCTGCTGCAGGAAATGGAGCTGCGGCAGCTGCACGGCCCCGATCTGGACGCCGAGCGGTCCGAGCTGCGCCGACTGTCGATGGCGCCCGAGCAGGAGGAGCGGTGACCGACCTCGTGCCCTCGCTCGCCTCGTCGCTCGACTTCCAGGTGATTGCCCCGATGGGCTTCGTCTCGCTGGGCGCGATGCTGGTGCTGCTGCTGGAGGTGGTGCTCACGCCGCGCGCGCGGGCCGACGGCGTGCCGCCGGGCGACGACGCCGTGCAGGTCGCCGGGCAGCTCGCGGCTCGGGGTCGTCCTGGCGATCGTCGCCAGCGTGAGCCTGGTGCTCGCCATCTACGCCGCCGCCTACATGTTCTTCACGGGCGTGCAGTCGCCCTTCAACCTCGAACCGCCCGATGCTGCAGCTCGACGCCCTCTCGAGCTTCGGCATCGCGCTCGTCGGGATCGCGGCCCTGCTCTCCGTGTGGCTCTCGATCACCTATCTGCCCGCCATGCACATCCAGCACGGCGAGTACTACGCGCTGCTGCTGCTCTCCACCGCGGGCATGTTCGTGCTGGTCTCGGCCGTGGACCTGATGCGCGCTCTTCCTGGGCTTCGAGCTGATGAGCCTGCCCATCTACGCGCTGGCGGGCTTCGACCGCAGCAAGCTGCGCAGCAACGAGTCGGCGCTCAAGTACTTCCTGATGGGGAGCTTCACGAGCGCCATCCTGCTCTACGGGATGGCGCTGCTCTACGGCGCGACGGGGCACACCGACTTCGTGGGCGTGAGCCTGGGCTTCAGCCAGGGCGGCCCGCTGGCGGTGACGGGCCTGGCGCTGGTGATCGTCGGGCTGGCCTTCAAGGTCGCCGCGGTGCCCTTCCACCAGTGGGCGCCGGACGTCTACGAAGGGGCACCGACCTCGGTCACGGCCTTCATGGCCGTCACCGTGAAGACGGCGGCCTTCGTGGCGCTGCTGCGTTTCCTCGCGCTGGCGCTGCCCGAGATGGGCGGCCGCATCGCCCTGCTCATGCAGGTGTTCGCCGCGCTCACGATGGTCGTGGGCAACGTCATGGCGATCATCCAGACGAACGTGAAGCGCATGCTCGCCTACTCGAGCATCTCCCACGCCGGCTACCTGCTGGTCGGCCTTCGCGGCGGGCACCCCCGAGGCCTGGACGGCGCTCCTCTTCTACCTGCTCGTGTACGTCTTCATGACCCTCGGCGCCTTCTGCGTGGTGACGGCATTGGCCCGGGGCGGCCGCGAGTGGGAGACCTTCGACGACTTCTCGGGGCTGGCTTCGAGCGCGACCCGCGCTGTCGGCCGCGATGACGCTCTTCATGCTCTCCCTGGCGGGCATCCCCGGCACCGCCGGCTTCATGGCCAAGTTCTACCTCTTCGTGGCGGCGGTGAACGCCGACCGGCTCGGCCTCGTGCTGGTGGGCGTGGCCATGAGCGTCGTCTCCATCTTCTACTACCTGCGGCTCCCCATCGCCATGTACATGCGGGAGCCGCGCACGCGGCCCCTGGCCGAGACCTCCTCGAGCGAGCTGCTGGTGCTGGCGGTGTGCGCCGCCGCCATCCTCTACCTCGCCTTCTTCGCCCAGGCCGATCCCTTCGGCACCGGCCTGAAGGCCCTGGACCTGGCGGGTCGCGCGGCCGACTTCCTGAACTGACGGGGCGAGCGGAGCGAGCGCGTTCCGGCGGCGCCCGGCTTCCCGCCAGGTGAAAAGCATGAACAAGGCGGCTCCGCGCCCACGCTCCACACCCCGCTGAAGACGGCCCGGTCGAAGGAAGACCCCGAGGTGCGGCGCCTGTGGAAGAAGCTCTCGCCGGTGCCGTCGCTGCCGGAGAAGGATCGCCGCGTCGCCATCCTGCTCGTCAATTCGCTCGTCTCGGCGAAGGCCGCGCGGGGACTGCATCGAGCCGCCGCGATGGAATGCGCGAAGCGCTTACTCGGCCCCGGCACGTGAGAGCGACACTGTCCCCAGGTCGGTGCCATTCTCGTAAGTGTGTGGCGACCCCAGGCGCAGGGTTTCGCTTCGGTACTCGTTTCGAGTGTTCTTGCATGAGATCGTCGCGTAGTAGTCGTCCTCGCCAGGTGCAATCACGAAGGTCTCCTCAAACTCTGAGGAAACCCCGATCGCTTCGACAATCTGATCCGTGCGGGCGAGATGAAGGCTCAGCCGGCAATCGCTCGCGGGCTCCCCGTTCACCGTGATCCGCCCTCTCAAACGAGCTGCCGAGTCGCCGATTGGAAAACAGCTTGACACACCCACAAGGAAGGGCAGAGAGGACGCAATCAATCGAACGAAGAGACGTCTCATCTTCCGACCAGGCGGTTGTATTCAGCGAGGTTCTGCGCTGCGAAAACTCGCGCCGCTACCTCGAATCGATTGTTGAAGTAACCGTTCTGGAACGATTCGAGCAGGTAGCCGGTTCGCGTGAGCTCGCTTGTGTTCCATTGACGCAGAACATGGAAGTACTCGTGCAAGGCGAGCCTCCCATCTGCGAAGAACTGGCACTCGGTCAGAGTTGTGAAAATGTGGTCTGGCCGAGTCGTCGCAACAGCCCCGTGAAGTCGAGCGAAGAACGATTCGGTGGTGAGCTTTACCCCATCGACTGACTCGCCGAAGATCTTCCCCATCGCCCATCTCGATCGAGTGTCCTTCAGCCACTGAACCACCACGGGATCATCCGGAAGACCTGTGTCCGTGTTGATCGCGCCGCGGTAATCATTCGCCGCGTACTGTCCACTTTGGGACTACTTCAGCTCAGCCGAAATCAAACGGTCGGATCGGGTCGGCGAACACACCGTCTTGCTGGAAGGGCTTCTACTCGGGCGAGAAACAATGATCGTCTCCTGGCGTGCCCTCCATGAACTCGCCATCCGCGCCAGCCGAACAGATTCTGTAGGACTGCTGCCCACGCAGCGAAAGCTGGACGTACCGGATGGGCGTACCCCATCCGTCAGACAGCTCAGACTTAGGCAGAAACCGACCTGCAAGCACCCGGAGACCCTCTTCCTCGCTGGGGTAGCTGCCCATCGCGTCTCGATATAGCTCCAGAGCTGTCGCTACCTGGACGAGGTCAGTGGGAGCTTGCAGACCGCGCGTGGGATGCTCGTCGTCCTGCTGATGAGCAATGAAGAACACCACGCCCCCAAGGATCAAGGCCATCACGACAAGCGAGAGGAACACACGCATCACGATCTCCCTATGGCCGGGGTGAGATGTATTGCCCGCCGAACCCGATTGGGACCAATCCTCGGCGGGCGTCGCCGAGATAGGCAGCGGCAGCAGCGTCACCGAGCCGGTAGGTTTGCGCGTGCCAGGGGTTGGTCGGGCCGACAATCAGATCGCCGACCTTTGAGAGAAAGCCCCCCAGCGTTCCCCGATTGAGTCTGTGTGTGTTCTCGTGAACCAGCCACCCAGCAGTGTCGGCCATGCCTACCATCTTCGACCGGTTCAACGCGATCGTATCAGTCTTTGGATCGTAGTAGCCGAAACTGCCTTCTTGCGCCGTTCCCTTGAAGTCGTCATGGATCACGACGGTCGCGTCGTCTGCCACATCGGCAATGTCCGATCGCCCCTGAGTCCATTCTCGAATCGTCTGTACATCGGAATCGCTGAGCTGCGCAGCCTCATCGAATCCACTCTGGGACGATGGTGCAGCAGGCCCGCGGATCACTCCGACTGGCCGGCCTCGACTGTTGGCGCCTCCATCGTAGTTGCAGCACGGCCTCCTGGGACGCCGCCTTGGCGACCGGGTGAAGCCAAGCCCTCGTCCAACCGATAGAATCTCCATCGTACCAGACCCCCGCAGGGGAAGAGGGCCGCGCATGGGACGCCTGAAGCCGACCGAAGAGGAACTCCTCGCCAAGATCCGCCGCCTCGCCCCCGAGCGCGTGACCGAGGTCGAGGACTTCATCGACTTCCTGCGCGTGCGCGACGAGGAGCGAGGACTCGCGGAGGCGGCGAGCCGGCTGTCCGAGGCCGCCTTCGCCCGGATCTGGGAGAACCCCGACGACGCCGACTATGACCGGCTATGAGTTCGGGGACGTCCTCCTCGTCCCGTTCCCTTTTGCCGACCAGACCACCACCAAGCGCCGCCCGGCCGTCGTCGTCAGCAGCGAGGCCTAACTCCGCGAGCGGCCGGATCTCATCATCCTGGCCGTCACCAGCCAGGCGCGGGCGCAGGCCGCGTTCGGAGAGGCCTCCGTGGCCAAGTGGAAGGAGGCCGGGCTGCTCCGGCCCTCGGTGCTGAAGCCCGTCGTCGCGACGATCGAGCGCGGCCTCGTGCTGCGCAAGCTCGGGCGGCTCGAAGAGGAGGACCGCGCCGCTCTGCGGAAGCTGCTCGACGAGATCGTCGGCAGATGAATCAGTGGGCGCCCGTGTCCCCGATCCAATCGAGATCGGAGATGAACACCCCATCGGGCAAGCGCAAGAGCAGGCGGCCTTCGCCGGTGGCAAGGTTCACCTCGTGGATCTCCTTCGCCCGCGTCTCGAACCGATCCACTGACGGGTCTTGAACGAGAAGCAGAGCGGTCTGGCCTCCAGCCTGCACCCCGGAGAGAACTGAGCGCTGCTCACCCGGAGCGTAGACGGGAGTACATCCCAAGCCCTCCGGATCGCAACGCAGCAGGCCACTTCCGACATGGGTGGTTCGAACGTAGATACCGTCCTCATTCCAGAAGAGCGGAATCACGCCGCCCCGCACCGCCTCCTGACCAGGAGGGCTGTCAGGAAGCCGCGTATAGCCAGGAGTGTCGCGAGACACGATGGCAAGCCGCGGATAGAGGCGACCGGGCTCTTCCGGAAGATTCGGAACGTAGAGCGCCACGGCGAACTTCGACCCATCTGGGCTCCAGATCGGAGGTGTCGGCATAGAGCCGATCTCCCGACTCGTCGGCTTCGGGTGAACGGTCAGCAGCCGGAAGTCCTCTGCAAGGCTTCGAACCTCGAATCCCTGGGACCCCTTCTGGTTGTCCCGTTCGAGCAGCACCACGTTTCCGCCCGGCGAAGGTTCGATGTTGCCAAGTCCTTGGCGGTCGCTGAGAACCTCGAGCACCTCGCCCTCACGCGCGATGCGCAAGATTCGGCTCCCCGAACCGTTCTTCAGAGGCCAGACGTACTGCTCGAGGATGAGTTCGGTAGGCGATCGCCAGCGCACACGCCTCGGAGCCTCGATCTCAACGCGGTGACTCTGTCCGTGAGCGGTGACGACCAGAGCCTTCTCGCCGTCGGGGCGGTCTCGCCCCCAGCTCCAGATCGTTGCGAGCTGACCAGGGCCATCGAACGGGATCTCGAACTTCGACGGCGGCTTCACTTCCTCATCCTGCATCGCCTTTCCTCCCGCCCAAGCAGAAGCGGATACCAGTAGGGCGATCGTCACGAAAGCCAGGCCACCCCTCATGGTTGAGTCCTCAGCGGCACGTAGATGCGCCCTATGGGTGGCCCGAGCGCCCTGCCGAGCCCATTCGGTGTAACCAGCCCACCAACGAGTCGAGGGATGGCTGGTCCGCCTGCCGCCTCAAGGGCGCGAGCGCCGACCGAAGTGCAGACGTTCCCTCCACCGTTTCCGAAGTACTGCCGAAGCCCGCCTTCGCTCGCGACACCGCGCGCGAACGCCCGGAGATCGGTCGCCCTGACGCCCTCGGTCCGGAAGACGTCGAAGGTGCGCCCGCCTACCGCAGAATCCGCGTTGTCCCTGATGTAGATGCCACGATTGTCCGACGAGAGGACATTTACCGTGCCGTCTCCGGCCTCCAGCACGGTCGCTCCGTGACCGTACTCTCCGGTACCTCTCAGATACTGGGCCGACCCGCCATCACCTGTGAGTAGGACGTCTCCCGGTTGAAGATCATCTACGCCAAGCCGTGGCAGTTCACTTTGGGACTACTGCACAGCAGGTGAATCGGACTCGGCGCGGCCGCGGCACTTGATAGAGTATCGTTCCCCTCGATTGCCGCCGCCGAGAGATGTGAGACTTGCGTGCTTGCCGTCGACAGGCGGCGAGTATTCTATCTCCTTGCCCCATGGATCGTACAGCATACTCTCCTTCACGTATGGCGTTCCGACGCCGCGGGCTGCTGGCTCGTCGCGAGGAGCAACGAGAGCGCGCAGCCCCAGCCGAGACGAGGGCATGGACCCATAGTCCTCTTCATACAGCTGAAGAGCCCGACAAAGGATCCCGAGTTGTGCCTCTCGCCTTCCATGAAGCCCGTGCTCCCGCTCGGCCTCGGGTCCGCAGCCAACGCTCCCGATCAGGCAGGCAATGACGAGAAGGGCGCGAGCTACTCGACTCGCATTGGCAGGGCTCATCGCACGCTCCCGTCCGGCATGTAGAACGGAACTGGTCTCGAGAGGTCGAGGCGACCGCTGGCAGTTGTCGGGAAGTTCAGAAGCGACAGCGACCCCTGGAACTGCCCCACGTTCAGGCTGAAGGCGTGCAAGCGAGTGTGCTGCAGGCTCGATATTCCAAGCGATGGGGAGTTGAAGTGATACGCCTCGTGGAACAGCGTCCGAACGAGTGCGCCGCGGCCCCCTATTGCATTGGGATTCAGAGTTACGAAGCGGAACCCGAAGATTTCGTGGGTCCTACCGGAGTTCTCGGGCCCCGTAAGCGCTTCGGAAACGAAAACCCGCGACGCGGGAAGCCCCTCGAAGCCTAGGTTCGATGCGTTGGCATCCAGCTCAGAGAGGGCTGCGTCAACCTCCGAATCCGTGATCGTGTAGTCGCCGCTCGACGTGGTCTCGGCGGTGGCGCCGACACTCTGGGACGGATCCGCCGCTGCGGTCCCGCTAACCACCTGAGAGCGCAGCTGGTAGGCCCGGACCGCACCCACCGCCAAGAGCGCAATGCCGACGCCGAGGTTGACCGCGCTCATGGCGTTGCCGTTCGCCGCGGCTCTGCCCTGCTCGGTCAGAGTGTATGCGCCGTAGCCCGTCAGCGCACCTTCGAGGCTGTAGCCGGCCCAGGCATAGCCTGCCGCGGTCGCCGCCTGCGCTGCGGAGCCAAGCCCGTAGAAGGTGAGAGCCATTCCCACGCCGACCACGAAGGTCTCCCAGCCGACGCGGGCGCTTCCCGTCTTCACACCGGCGTAGATGGCGTTGGCGACGATCAGCGCAAACACGATGAGGCCCAGCCAGAATGTCCCCGTCGGGTCGCGTCCGTTGATCGGATCTCCCGGTCCGAATGCATACGGGCTCATGAATTGGCCTTTGGGATCGTGCTGCAAGAACTGACCGGTGAGCGGGTCGTAGGTTCGCACTCCCGCGTGCTGGAGGCCCGTGGCAACCTCGGTCGTGTACCCGGCGTACTCGGTCGGCATGAACTTGTTCGGGCCGACCAGCGCTCCAGCGGCTGTATACCTCCCTCGCACCCGGCCATACGCGTCGTACCGGATCTGGGAAAACACGTCGCCCGCTGCGGTCGTGATCACCTCGGTCGAACTCAGGTGGTCGAGGTGGAAGTGGAGGATCAGATCCGGGCCCGTGCCGCACGCGGCGTGCGCGTCCGTCGGGAAGACCAGCAGCGGGATGATCGTTCCTAGAAGTAGCACCCAGCTCGAGCCGACCGCGCGGCTTCCGGTGACGCGAACGCCGAGGGTGGATCCAGGGAAGTTGCCGGTTTCGGCGGTCCAGGAGGAGCCAGATTCTGTGATTGCGGCAGTCAGGCCAGGACCGGAGATCCAGCGGTCGAGTCTCCGCTGACGCCATCGAGGCTCCTCCGCCGCCCGACATGCCGATGTGACCGACGACGCACCGGTGTGCTCGACCTCACGGGCTGGAGGTGGCGCCCCGCATCGGCGTACCGGCCCACGGCACCGGGAGGCTCGCCTTCGGGCGGGCCTCCCGGTCAGCCGTTGCGGCCCGCGTGCTGCGCCCGACCAGGAGCCTGACCCAGGACTCCCGTGGAACGCCCTGGCGTCGAGGCGCGCCACTGGCAAGGCGCGTGAGGAGGCCGTAGCGCGGCCTACGGCGGCGCAGCGCAACGCAGCCAGCGGCGAAGCATCGGCGTCGGTGCGGCGCGAGGTGTCTCGGGCTAGCTCCCGCGCAGCACGCGCACGTCGCCGCGCCGCCGGGTGACGTGCAGCTCGTCGAGCAGCTCCATCAGCGGCACGGTGGTGCGCCGGGTGGTGCCGGTGAGCGTCTTGTAGGCGGCGGGGTCGATCTCGCCGTGGGCGCGCAGGTGGGCGATCACCTTCTCGCGCAGCTCGTCCACCGCGGCTCGCTCGAACCACAGGTCGCCCGGGGCGCGGACGAGCTCGCCCTGGCGCTCGAGGTGCGCGACCAGATCGCGGAAGCGATCGGCGGAGATGCCCAGACGCTCGGCCCAGTCGCGCGGGGAGGGCGGATCGAGGGCGGCCGCGCGCGCTTCCTCGCGGATGCGACCCAGCAGGGCCTGCGCTTCGGCGTCGATGGCCGGCGCGTGGCCGGCACGGCGGACGAGGTCGCCCTCCGCCTCGATGTCACCGGCCTGTGCCAGGCGGGTGAGGACGAGCTCGCCCACCTCGTTCGGGACGTTGTCCGGCAGCTGCCCGCGCAGGGACGCGCGGGGCATGCCCGGCCGCAGGGGCTCGGCGGCGTGGAAGGCGTCCAGCGCCGCGAGCAGTCGCTGCTGCAGGCGCGCGGCGGCGGCGGCGTCGATCCAGGTGCGCGTGCCGGCCCGCAGCACCTCGCCGGATTCCACCAGCGGTGCGAGGGTGGCCTCGAGCTCTGCTTCGGCCGTGCCGGTCTCGCGCCGCAGGCTCGCCGATCCGACGCCCGCGAAGCCGGCGCGGCGGACGCGCTCGCGCAGGTCGGTGGGGCGGTCGCGCCGCGCCAGGGCCTCGAGCTCGCGCACCAGGTCCGGGTCGCTGCGCCGGCGGCGGGGCGGCGCCACGTCCAGCACGACGCCGCCGCCGACGGTGGCCCCGGTGCCCTGGCTGCGCGCGAAGCCCCGGGCGATGAAGCGGTCTCCCGGCAGCAGCGGCACCGGCCCGTCGTCCACGTGCAGCCGCGCGAAGGTCGTCTCGCCGGGCACGAAGGCCCGGGCGCCGATGGGAGCCAGGTGCGCGCGTCGCTCCGCGGTGCCCGACAGCAGCTCGATCGAGACGCTGCCCTCGCCGCGGCGGCGCCGAAGGCAGCCAGCGGAGCCGCACGTCGGCGGACGTGGTGGGTGCGAGGGCGTCCGGGCTCGTGACCACGTCGCCCCGGGCGAGGTCCGCCACCTCGAGCCCCTGCAGGTTGATCGCGCAGCGCGCCCCGGGCTCGGCTCGCTCGCACGCCGCGCCGTGCACCTGCAGGCCGCGGATGCGTCCGCTGCGCCCGGACGGCTGGATCTCCACGGCGTCGCCCACCTGCAGGGCGGCGCCGGTGAGGGTACCCGTCACGATCGTCCCGAAGCCCCGCATGGCGAAGACCCGATCGACGGACAGCCGCGGCGGGCCCGTGCGCGCGGTGCGCGGCGGCGCCTCCGCGACCAGCGCGCGAAGCGCCGCCCGCAGGTCGTCGAGGCCCGGCCCCGGTGTGGGACGAGACCGGAACGATGGGCGCCCCGGCGAGGCGCGTGCCCGCCAGCAGGTCGCGCACGTCCTCGCTCGGCGAGCTCGCGCATCTCGTCGTCCACCAGGTCGGTCTTGGTGAGCGCCACCACGCCGCGGTCGACGCCCAGCAGGTCGCAGATCGCCACGTGCTCGCGGGTCTGGGGCATCACGCCCTCGTCGGCCGCCACCACCAGCAGCAGCAGATCGATGCCCGTGGCGCCGGCCACCATCGTGCGCACCAGCCGCTCGTGGCCGGGCACGTCCACCACGGACGACGCGCAGGCCGTCGCCCAGGTCGAGCGCCGCGAAGCCCAGGTCGATGGTGATGCCGCGCGCCTTCTCCTCGGGAAGGCGGTCGGGGTCGACGCCCGTCAGCGCCAGCACGAGCGCCGACTTGCCGTGGTCGATGTGGCCGGCGGTGCCGAGCACCAGGCCGGGGGCGCGGCGCGCCCGCGCCGTCCGCCGTCGAATCCCTCGAGCCCGTCGACCGCCACGGTGGCGATCTCAGGCGCGCGGCGCGATCACGTCCCGTCCCACGTAGGGCGCGAGCGCCTTCGGGATGCGGACGCTGCCGTCGGCCTGCTGGTGGTTCTCGAGCAGCATCAGGATGGTCGCGCGCGTTCGAGATCGCCGTGCCGTTCAGGGTGTGGACGAGCTCGGTCTTCTTCGCGCCCTTGCGCCGGAAGCGCGCCCGCAGCCGGCGCGCCTGGTAGTCGGTGCAGTTCGACGCGCTGGTGATCTCGCCGTAGTCTGCCGCCCTCGCTGCGCCCGGGCATCCAGGCCTCGATGTCGAACTTACGGTAGGCGGGCGCGCCGAGATCCCCGCTGGCCACGTCGATCACCCGGTAGGGGATCTCGAGGTCGCGGAAGATCCCCTCCTCGACCGCCAGCAGCTCGCGGTGCAGGTCGTCGCTCTGCTCGGGGGTGCAGAAGACGAACATCTCCACCTTGGTGAACTGGTGCACGCGGTAGAGGCCGCGGCTCTCGCGCCCGTAGGCGCCCGCCTCCACCCGGAAGCAGTGGGAGATGCCGGCGACCCGCAGCGGAAGCTCCTCCTCTTCCACGATGCGGTCGAGGAGCAGCCCGCCGAGGGTGATCTCCGCGGTGCCCACCAGGCACAGGTCGTCCTGGTCGAGGGAGTAGATCTTCGTCTCGGCGCCGCGCGGGTTGAAGCCCATGGCGTGCGACGACCTCGGTGCGCGCCACGTCGGGCGTGGTGTACGGGACGAAGCCCCGCCGCCATCACCCGGTCGAGCGCGAAGCGCTGCAGCGCCAGCTCCAGCAGCACCGCCTCGTTCTTCAGGTAGTACCACTTCTGCCCCGCCACCGCGGCGGCGCTCTCGAAGTCCAGCAGGTCGAGAGCGCTCGCCGAGGGCCAGGTGGTCCCGGGGCTCGAAGTCGAAGCGCGGGATCTCGCCCCAGGTCGCGAGCACCGCGAAGTCCTCTTCGCCGCCCTCGGGCACGTCCGGGTGGATGAAGTTGGGCAGCGGGTCGATCTTCTCGTCCAGGGTCTCGGCGCGGCCGCGCGCAGCTGCTCCTCGAGGGCCGCCACCTCTTCCTTCAGGCGGCGTCCCTCGGCGACGTGCGCCTCGCGCGCGGCGGCGTCGAGCTTCCCCTTGCCGGCCTTCTGGTGCTCGTTGCGCGTGGCGGTTCAGGTTGTTGAGCTGCGGTGGTGAGCCGGCGTGACCGCTTCGTGGGCGGCGATGGCGCCGTCCACGTCGGCGTCCACCCGCCGCTTGCGGCAGCTCTCGACGATCTCGTCGCGGCGATTCTCGAGGGAACGGGGGTCCAGCATGGCTCGACAGGGAAGCACAGCCGGCGCGCCGCGGCCCGTACGGCGGCGCGCCGTCGTCCCGGCATTCCTCGATTTTCCGGGGAGTTGGGTCTGGGGCAGGCGCGTCCCGGCGCGCGCCGGGCGCGGCGTCGGCTATCCCCTGGAGGGCCGCCCCCGCCGGCCCCGTCACCCAGGAGACCCCCCGATGTCCAACAAGAGGTCCAGCAAGATGTCCAGCGCCAGCAAGCTCGCCGTCACCGACCACCCCATCCAGGAGCTTCTCGTCGGCCGCTACAGCCCCTACGCGTTCGCGAGCCGGCCCGTCAGCGAGGACGACCTGCGCTCGATCTTCGAGGCCGCCCGCTGGGCGCCCTCCTCGTACAACGAGCAGCCCTGGTCCTACGTGGTGGCCCGGCAGGACGACGAGGCCGGGTACGCGCGGGTGCTCTCGTGCCTGGTGGAGGCCAACCAGGCCTGGGCCAAGGCGGCGCCGGTGCTGGCGATCGGCATCGCCCGCACCCGCTTCGTGCGCAACGACAAGCCGAACGCCGCCGCCCTGCACGACCTGGGCGCCGCCAGCGCCTATCTCACCTTCGAGGCCACGGCGCGGGGCCTGTCGGTGCACCAGATGATTGGCATCGACCCGGAGCGGGCGCGCGAGCTGTTCGCCATCCCCGACCACAGCCAGGCGCTCACGGGCCTCGCCATCGGCTACGCGGCCGCCGCCCGCCGAGGCCCCGGAGCCCTACCGCCAGCGCGACGAGAGCCCCCGCACCCGCAAGCCGCTCGCCGAGCTCGTCTTCGCGGGCCTCCACGGCACCCGGAGCTCGTTGGTCTGACGGCCGCAGTCTGCGACTTCGGCGGGCCATCGAGCCTGGCCGGGTGCGTTGCTTCCGGGGGGCGGTCCTTCGCGGACCGTGTCAGGGGATGAGCAGCACCCGGCCGAACGCCTTGCGGCTCTCGATGTAGGCGTGCGCGGCCGCCGCGTCGCTGAGCGGAAAGCTGCGGTCGACGATGGCCTGCAGCTCGCCGCGGGCGACGTCGCGGATGTGCCCCTCGATCATCGCCACCACCCGGTCCGTGCCGAACTCCGGCGTGAGGGAGACGCCGGTGATGGTGCGGTTCATGCGCATCTCCGACAGGTCGTAGCGCGCGAAGTCCCGGGCTACGGTGCCGTACATCATCACGCGACCCTTGTAGGCGCACAGCGAGAAGCCGCGCTGGGTGACGTCCCCGCCCACGCCATCCACGATGAGGTCCACGCCGCGGCCGTCCGTCGCCTTGCGGATCTCCTGCACGAAGTCCTGCTTCACGTAGTCGATGCCGTGATCGGCGCCCAGCTGCTCCAGGCGGTCGAGCTTCTCGGCCGACGAGGCCGTGGTGAACACCGTGGCGCCGGCGCGCTTCGCGAGCTGGATGGCCGCGAGGCCGACGCCGCTCGAGCCCGCCTGGACGAGCACCGTCTGGCCGGGCTGCAGGTGCCCGTACTCGAAGAGACACTCGTC
This sequence comes from uncultured delta proteobacterium, assembly GCA_963822965.1. Classification (GTDB taxonomy): domain Bacteria; phylum Myxococcota_A; class UBA9160; order UBA9160; family UBA4427; genus JAJDAN01. The sequence continues at coordinate 1,695,294 of CAWGJT010000005.1, read as the reverse complement.
GGCGGTGCCGAACGGGATGGGGATGGTGGCGGCCTGAGGGTCGAGAGCCCATCGGGGACGACGAAGCTCTGGCGCCAGCCCACCTGCCGCCGCTCGGCGTGGGATCCGAACGGGAAGACCGTCACCACGCGCTGACCCACCTGGCGCTCGCGCACCTCGTCGCCCACCTCGACGATGGTGCCGGCCGCCTGGTAGCCGACGCAGTGCGGTGTCGATGCCATCACGCCGCCCGCGCGGTTCAGCACGTCGCCGCCCTCGATGCTCACGGCCTCCACCCGGATGACCACACCCTGGGGCTGGCACACCGGGTCCGGAACGTCTTCGTAGCGGAAGACCTCGGGCCCTCCGGTCTCGTAGTAGACGGCTGCCTTCACGGGGGTCTCCTCGATCGCCGGCGGCGCGGCTGCGGGTGGGCGGCTCGGGTGCTCCGGAGGGTACCGGCCGGTCCGCACCCGGGCGTCCGGTCCGGCCCCGGGAATGTCCCCATATGCACCGGCCCCACGGGGAAAGCCCTGACGAGGGCGGCCCGGTTCCGGTAAGGTGGGGGCCGAGAGCCAGGGTCAAATCGAACGCTGTCTCGGCGACTTCCGGCGTCATCGCCCGGCCGTCGTCGCGTGGCGGCCGGACGCGACGAGCGTCCGAGACCTCGACCCAGAGACAGCATCGAACGCCAGTACGCCACACCCCCCGGCGGGCGCCTCTCGCCACCGGGCCAGGCGCGGGAGCCGACGCCAGATGTCCGAACGCACACCCTCCGAACCCACCTGGAAGCAGGTCCTGGAGCCGCGGATCGACGCCGCCTGGGCCGAGCGAGATCGACGTCTTCGAGGGCCAGATCGAGCTGCGCAAGCAGGGGCGCATCGAGGACAAGGTCTTCGCCGAGACGCGCCTGCGCCGCGGCGTCTACGGGCAGCGCTACGACAACGGCCATCGCGCGGACGGCATCTCCGTCAAGCAGCTCGCCTTCGCCGGACGTCCCCACCAAGGGCCCCGACACCCTGTGGGACGCGCCCGGGCATGATGCGCATCAAGATCCCCTTCGGCGGCGTGAGCCCCGAGCAGCTCGAGGTGCTGGCCGACCTCGCCGAGGAGTACTCGGACGGCATCCTGCACGTCACCACCCGCCAGGACATCCAGCTGCACTTCGTGCACATCGAGGACACGCCGGACCTGATGCGGCGGCTCGCCGCGGTGGGCATCACCACCCGCGAGGCCTGCGGCAACTCGGTGCGCAACGTCACCGGCTGCCCGCGCGCCGGCGTCTGCCACACCGAGTCGTTCGACGTCTCGCCCTACGCGAAGGCGCTGATGCTCTTCCTGCTGGGCCACCCCGACGTGCAGGACTTCGGGCGCAAGTTCAAGCCCGCCTTCTCGGGCTGCCAGCACGAGGCCTGCGGGCTCGTGCAGATGCACGACGTGGGCTACGTGGCGCAAGATCGTGAACGGCAAGCGCGGCTTCAAGTTCGTGGTGGGCGGCGGCCTCGGGCCGGTGCCCCACCAGGCCAAGGTGCTCTACGAGTTCATCCCCGAGGAAGAGCTGCTGCCGGCCGACCCAGGCGGTGTGCAGAGTCTTCGCGCGGCTCGGCGAGAAGCAGAACCGCGGTCGCGCGCGCATCAAGTTCCTGGTGGCGAAGCTCGGCATCGAGGAGTTCCGCCGGCTGGTGGACGAGGAGCGCAAGACGCTGCCCCACGACGATCGCTGGACCGCCTTCCTGAACGACATGCCGCGCACCCAGGGCGACGCCGCCGCGCGACGCCGGCGCCGCTGGCCGCGGGCGAGCAGCGGCCCCGAGCGCGTTCGACGAGTGGTACGCGACCAACGTCTACCACCAGCGCCAGGCGGGCTACGCGCTCGTCACGCCTCAACCTGCCGCTCGGCGACATCACCAGCGAGCAGACCCGCGCGCTCGTCGACATCGCCCGGCAAGTACGTGGGCGACAACCTCCGCACCACCGTCGAGCAGAACATGGTGCTGCGCTACGTGCGCGAGGCAGACCTGCCGGCGCTGTACCGGCGAGCTCGCGGCAGCCGGCCTCGGCGCGCCGGGCGCCAGCACCATCGTGGACGTGAACTCGCTGCCCGGGCACCGATACCTGCAAGCTCGGGATCGCGGCCAGCCGCGGTCTGGCGGGCGAGCTCCTGAACCGCCTCACCGCCAAGAGCGCCACCATGGACGAGGCCGTGAAGGGCCTGCGCATCAACATCTCGGGCTGCTTCAACAGCTGCGGCCAGCACCACGTGGCCGACATCGGCTTCTACGGCAACTCGCGCAAGGTGGCCAAGCGCACGGTGCCCCACTTCCAGGTGATCCTGGGCGGGCAGTGGACCGAGAACGCCGGCGCCTACGGCCTGGCGGTGGGCTCGGTGCCCAGCAAGGCCGTCCCCGCGGTGGTGGAGGCGCTGACCGACGCCTATGCGGCGGGCCGCGAGAAGAACGAGAGCTTCCAGAGCTGGATCGGTCGCCTCGGCAAGCGCGAGGTGCGCAACGTCATCCAGCCCTTCATGCACGTGCCCGCCTACGAGGAGGACAAGTCCTTCTACACCGACTGGGGCGACGCGCGCGAGTTCACCATCGGCGACCTCGGCGTGGGCGAGTGCGCGGGCGAGGTGGTCTCGCTCTTCGGCATCGAGGTGGTGAAGGCCGAGGGCCTGGCCTTCGACGCCCAGGTCGCCCTCGACGAGCGCAGCTACGCGGAGGCGGAGGACCTGGCCTACCAGGCGATGCTGACGGCGGCGCGCTCGCTGGTGCGCGCCGAGTACATCGACGTGAGCGAGGACCCGGACGACATCGTCGAGCGAGTTCAAGACAGCGCTTCGTCGAGACGGAGCTCTTCTTCGACAAGTACGCCAAGGACAAGTTCGCCCGCTACCTGCTGCACCGGCACGCCGAAGGGCGCGGGCCGGGGCGACCTCGACGCCGCCAAGGCCCGGGTCGAGGAGGCGCTCCTCTTCATCGAAGCGGCTCACGCCTGCGACGCGCGCTCGAGCGTCCAGGCGCCGCACGGGCCCCGTGGCCGACGCCCTGACCGAGCAGCCCAGCGCATGAGCTCCTCCATGAATCCGAAGCGAATCGCCGTCAAGTTCTTCACCGACGAGCCCGGGGCCCCGGTGGCCCTCGAGCCCTTCATCCCGCTCTTCCACCGCTTCATCCAGCAGGCCACGGTGCCGGGGCTGCTGATCGACGTGGCCAACTACATCCACGTGCCGAACGGGCCGGGGGTGGTGCTGGTGGGTCACGAGGTGGACTACGGGATCGACGCGGTGGGCGGCCGCACGGGCCTGCTGACGGTGCGCAAGCGCGGGCGGCGACCTGCCGCTGGAAGAGCTGCTGCTCGACGCCCTGCAGAAGGCGCTGCGGGCCATCCAGGCCATCGAGGCCGACGGCTCGGCGAAGCTCCGCTTCTCGACGAAGGCGGTCGAGATCCAGATCCTCGACCGGCTCTTCGCGCCCAACGACGACGGCGGCCGCCGAACGGTCGAGGCCGATATCGAGTGGGCGGTGGGGCGCCTCTTCGAGAACGCGAAGCTCACCCGGGGTGGCGACCGACGACCCCCGAAAGCCCCTCACCTTCGAGGCGAGGGCGCTGGCGGCCGCGGACGTCGCGACCCTGCTCGCACGGCTCGCCGGCGAGGCCGCGGCCGGCAAGGTCGCGGAGCCGGCCCCGCCCGCGGTGCCCGGCCAGAGCGACTGGGACATCTCCGTCGACCAGCTGAAGCACCTGCGCGACCAGGGCGTCGACCACGTGCTGCTCGACGTGCGCGAGGAGCACGAGTACGAGATCTGCCAGATCGGCGGGCAGCTCATCCCCCTCGGCCAGCTCGGCGAGCGTATGCACGAGCTCGACCGGGACGCGCACATCGTCGTCCACTGTCACCTGGGCGGCCGCAGCGCCATGGCCGTGCGCGCTCTGCGCGGCGCGGGCTTCGCGAACGCCTGGAATCTCCAGGGCGGTATCCGCGCCTGGATCCAGCGCATCGACGACAGCCTGACCGACTACTAGGAAGGCGGCATGGCCTCGGCCGGGTCGGGCTCGACGCGCCTGCAGGCCGCGATCGCGGCCATCGACGCCGCCAACCAGGGCGACCCGAACCGCATCGTGGTGCGCGGCGAGTCGCGCCCCAAGGAGCTGGCCCACGCCGAGCTCGCGAGCCGGTGGATCCACGCCCTCGTCCCGAACCCCAGCGAGGCCCTGCAGCTCGCGGCCCGCGCCCACCACGTGCGCCGCTGGGAGATCCCCCGCGCCGACTATCCGCAGGGCAAGCCCGGCTACCACCGCTGGCGCCGCGAGCTGCAGAAGCGACACGCCGCCCACGTCGGCCGCATCCTCGGCGGGCAGGGCTACGAAGAGGACACCATCGTCCGCGTCCAGGCCATCGTCCGCAAGCAGGGTCTCGGCGTCGACCCCGAGGTGCAGGCCTTCGAGGACGCCCTCTGCCTGGTCTTCCTCGAGACCCAGCTCGAAGAGCTGCGCGCCAGCATGGGCGACGACGACAAGCTCGTCGACGTGATTCGCAAGACCGCCGCCAAGATGAGCGACGAGGCGCTCGCGAAGGCGGGGGAGCTGCCGCTGTCCGCCGAGAGCCTGGCGCTCGTCCAGCGGGCCCTCGCGCCTCGGGCCTGAGCGTTCCAGGCCTCGGAGGCTTTCGTGCCCCCTAGCCCGTATCGCGCTCCTGCCAGTGGTGGATCATCGCCAGGGGGTCCTCCGGCTGCCGCTCGTAGCGGGGACCGGGCGCGAACGCGACCCAGGGACGGGCGCTGCGGGTCCACATGTTTCCGTACGGGGTCAGCCCCGCGGCGTCCTCGAGGGCCCCCGCGTTCAGGCCCACCACCTGCGGAACCTCGGGACGGCCGGCCCACAGGACCGTCAGGCAGTTCGCGCAGTGGGTGGCGACGCTCTGCCCACCGTCGGGGCGCTCCATGACGTGGTCCCGTGTCGGTCCCTCCACGCTGTCGATCGCTTCGCGCCGCACGTGCATGGTCTGGCCGAAGGCCGAGCCCGAGTCGGCCTGGCACCGGGTGCAGTGGCACAGATAGAACGAGATCGGCTCTTCGCGGAGCACGAACCGGACGCGGCCGCAGCCGCAGTGGCCGGGGACGTGGATCGGCTTCATCGCGGGTCCTCGCTCGGGGGATCGGGGTGGTGGTGTCGGTTTCCACGGTACCATCCCCGATCTGTCGTCGTCGGCTCCCACGAGGTCGCAACCCCGGGCGGCCCGGGCGCGGCGGCCCGGCGCCCCGCTCGAAGGCGGCGGTCGAGCCTCTCGGGCCCTAGACTTGACCGCCCCGAAACACAGCCTGACGAGAGGGAATCGTGCCGTGAACGTACGCGACGGGTTCACCGAGACGGTCGGCAACACGCCGCTCATCAAGCTTCGCAGGGCCTCCGAGGAGACCGGCTGCGAGATCTACGGGCAAGGCCGAGTTCCTGAATCCCGGCGGATCGGTGAAGGACCGGGCGGCCCTCTACATGGTGCTCGACGCCGAGGGCGACGGGCGGCTCGAGCCCGGCGGCGTGATCGTCGAGGGGACGGCCGGCAACACGGGCATCGGCCTCGCGCTGGTGGGCAACGCCCGGGGCTACCGCACCGTGATCTCGATGCCCGAGACCCAGAGCCAGGAGAAGAAGGACATGCTGCGGCTGTGCGGCGTCGACCTGCGCTGCGTGCCCGCCGTGCCCTTCAAGGACCCGAACCACTACGTCCACCAGGCCGAGCGCATCGCCGAGGAGCTGGCGAAGACCGAGCCCCACGGCGTTCTCTACGCGAACCAGTGGGACAACGTGTCGAACCGCAACGGGCACGTGCGCTCGACGGGCCCCGAGATCTGGGAGCAGACCGACGGCAAGGTCGACGCCTTCACGTGCGCGATCGGCACCGGCGGCACCCTGGCGGGCGTGGGGATGTTCCTGAAGGAGCGCAGCCCGGACATCCGCATCGTGGCCGCCGACCCGATGGGCGCCGCCATGTACAGCTGGATCAAGACCGGCAAGCTCGAGGGCCAGGGCAGCTCCATCACCGAGGGCATCGGCCAGGGCCGCGTCACCGGCAACCTCGACGGTGCGCCCATCGACGACGCCGTCCAGATCCCCGACGAGGAGATGCTGCCCATCGTCTTCGACCTGCTGAAGGAAGAGGGGCTGTGCCTGGGCGGCTCGAGCGGCATCAACGTGGCGGGTGCCATCCGCGTCGCGAAGGAGCTCGGGCCCGGGCACACCGTGGTGACGGTGCTCTGCGACTACGGCACCCGCTACCAGTCGAAGCTCTTCAACCCGGCCTTCCTGAAGAGCAAGGGCCTGCCCTCGCCGGCCTGGCTCGAGTAGCGCCGTGGACGACTTTCGCGGGCGTACGGCGGTGGTGACGGGCGCGGCCAGCGGCATCGGGCGCGCATTGGCGCTGCGCTGCGCCGACGAGGGCATGTCGGTGGTCGTGGCGGACGTCGACCGCCCGAACCTCGAGGAGACCCGCGAGCTGGCGGCGGCGCGCGGTGCCCGCGCGCTGGCGGTGCCCACGGACGTCTCGCGCGCGGACGAGGTGGACGCCCTCGCCGTGGCCGCGCGCTCGGAGTTCGGAAGCATCCACCTGGTCTTCAACAACGCCGGCGTGCTGGTGCCGGGCTGCGCGTGGGAGCGCAGCGCCGAGGACTGGGAGTGGGTGCTCGGGGTCAACGTCTTCGGCTGCATCCACGGCGCCAGGGTCTTCCTGCCGATCCTGATCGAGCAGGGCGAGCCCGCGCGCATCGTGAACACCGCCTCGGTGGGCGGACTGCTGGTGGGGCCCTTCCTCGCGCCCTACATCGTCTCGAAGCACGCGGTGGTGGCGCTCTCCGAGGTGATCTACCACGAGCTGGTGGCGCGCGGGCACGACCACGTGGGCGTCTCGTGCCTGTGCCCCGGCGCGGTCGCCACCGGGATCGCCGCCTCCGAGCGGGTGCGTCCCCCGGAGAAGGGCGCCGCCACGCCGCTCTCGTCCGAGGCCGAGCGCGCCTTCGCCCAGGGGCTGGCGGCCGGCATCCAGGCGGGGATGCCGCCGGACGAGCTCGCCGCCCACGCCTTCGAGGGCATCCGCGCGGGGCGCTTCTGGATCCTGCCGGATGCCAGCTACCGCGAGCTCTTCGAGGCGCGCATGCGCTCGATTCTGGACGGTGTAAATCCGCTTCAGCCGCTCTCCGTCGACGCCGACACGTGAGGCACGCCGTCTCCGGGCGCTAAGCTCCACACGCGGAGCACGGAGACGATGCCCCGCGCAGGAGGGACCCCATGGCGACCACCCCGCCCGACGACTTCAACATCATCCACCCCGACGGCTACGCGCAGTGGGGCTACCCGCACCACGTCTGGACGCGCCTGCGCCGGGAGGATCCGATCCACTGGTGGGACCGCACGGAGGGGCTCCCCTTCTGGGCCATCACGAAGCACGCCGACGTGATGGCGATCTCGAAGCGGCCGGACATCTTCCTGAACGGCCCGCGGCTCACGATCAGCCACGAGCCCGAGCAGCCCAACGAGATGGACGCGTTCCCGCAGACGCTGATCCAGATGGACCCGCCGAAGCACGGCATCTTCCGCAAGATGATCAGCACCCGCTTCACGCCGCGGGGCCTCAAGAAGATCGACCACGACATCGAGAAGATCGGCAAGGAGATCGTCGACGCGCTGGTCGACCGACGACCGACGAGGGCGAGTGCGACTTCGTGAAGGAGGTGTCGGCGCCGCTGCCCATCGCGGTGATCGGCTGGCTGCTGGGGGTGCCGAAGCCCGACTGGCCCCTGCTCTTCGACTGGACGAACCACATCATCGGCGCGGGCGACGCGGAGTTCACCGAGGAAGGGAAGACGCCCATCGAGAGCTCGCGCGCGGCCATGGTCGAGCTCTTCACCTACTTCACCAAGATGGTCGAGGAGAAGAAGAAGAAGCCCGCCGACGACCTCATCACGCTCTTCACCACTCTCGAGTACGAGGGCAAGCCGCTCGAGTCCATGGACGTGCTGGCCTGGTGCCTCATCATCGTGATCGCCGGCAACGAGACCACCCGCAACGGCACCAGCGGCGGCATGCTCGCCTTCATCCAGAACCCGAGGAGATCTGGAAGCTGCAGGCAGAAGCCGTCGCTGCTGCAGTCGGCCGTGGAGGAGGTGGTGCGCTGGTCGTCGCCCATCATCCACTTCGCGCGCACCGCCACCGAGGACTACGAGATCCGCGGCAAGGTGATCAAGAAGGACGAGTCGGTGGCGCTCTTCTATCCCTCGGCGAACCGCGACGAGTCGATCTTCGACGATCCCTTCACGTTCCGCATCGACCGCAACCCGAACCGCCACCTGGGCTTCGGGATCGGCGAGCACTTCTGCGCCGGCTCCCACCTGGCGCGCCTCGAGATGGCCATCGCCTACAAGCACCTGCTGCCGCGCATCGAGTCGATCGAGCTGGCGGGCCCGGTGGAGCGCCTGCGCTCCACGCTGGTGGGCGGCGTGAAGCACCTGCCCATCCGCTACAAGCTGAAGCCCGAGGCGTAGAACCGGAGCCCGCGGCGGTCAGGCCGCCAGGCCGCGGCCCACCACCTCCCAGGCGGTGGGCCAGGCCGGCAGCGGGTCGTAGTCGGGGTCGACGAAGGCCTGCAGCAGCAGTCCCTCGATGAGGGCGGTGAGCACGGCGGCCACGTGCTCGGGGCTCGTCTCGCGCAGCTCGCCCGAGTCGATTCCGGCCCGCACCGTGGCCGCGATGCGCGCGCGGCTCTGCCGGTACACCTCCGCCATGTGCGCGCGCGACTCGGGCTGCCGGAGGAACTCGGTCCAGGCGGCCAGCAGGGGCCGCAGCTGCAGCAGCTTCTCCAGGGCGATCTGGCCGATGGCGCGCAGGGTCTCGAGGGCGCTGCCGCGCGGCAGCGCGTCCCAGTCGGTGAAGAGCGCCTCCTCGAAGGCATGGAAGAGCGCGCGGAAGATCTCGTCCTTGCTCTCGAAGTGGAAGTAGATGGCGCCCTTCGAGAGGCCCGAGGCGTGCGCGATGTCGTCCATGCGGGCCGCGTGCAGGCCCTTCTCGCCGAAGCAGTGGAGAGCGGCCTCGAGGATCTGGGCCCGGCGGACGGCCGCCGGCTCGTGGCTCGCCATGGTCAGACGGCCTCGCGCACGGGCGTCGCAACGCGGCCCGCCTCCGCCAGCAGCTCGGCGCGTCGCTTGCGGTACAGCGCGATGCCCTGGTCGGCGTGCACGAAGCGGTACGGGAAGTCGTCCACCGTGCCTCCCGGCAGGCCGGCGAAGATGCGCCAGTCCTGGCGCTGGACGATGCGCAGCTCGAGCTGCACGGCGATCCAGCAGATGAGCCGGCCCAGCGGGCGGAAGCGCGTGTAGCCCTGGTAGTAGCGGAACCACATCCAGGAATGGTGGTCGTCCACCGGGGTGGCGGCGATCACGATGTGGAGCTTCTCGCCCAGGCCCACGAAGCCCAGGTTCGGAAGCTGGCAGTCCGCGCGGAACGCGAAGCCGCCGGGCTTGCCTTCGCGCACCAGCACGCCGCGGGTGCGGATGCGGTCGCCATCGAGGTGGGCCTCGAAGGGATCGACGCGCTCGCCGGTGGGGAAGACCCGGCCGTGTACGAAGGGGCTGTGGTGGATGTCCAGATTGGTCTCCACCATGCGGCTGTAGTGGTAGGGCAGGACGTACGACGTCTGGGCGGTGGCCTGCCAGTCGTCGCCCACTTCGTCGTCGAAGAAGGGAATGGCGGGAAGCTCGGCGCGCGCCTCGCCGTGCCACAGCCAGCAGAGCCCGTGGGCCTCGCGCAGGGGCAGCACGTGGAGTGCCATGGCCCGGGGCGGCCGCGCGTCGCGACCCTCGCAGGGGATGGCCGTGCAGGCGCCGTCGCCCGCGAAGCGGAAGCCGTGCCAGGGACAGCGAAGCTCGCCGTCCACCACGCGTCCGCCGGCCAGGGAGGCGCCGCGGTGGGGACAGGCTTCGGGGGCGGCGTGGGCGCGGCCCTCGCGGTCGCGCCACAGGACGAGCTTCCGGCCGAGCCGCGTGACGCCCACGGGCCGACCGCGGAGCCGCTGCGACTCCAGCACCGGATACCAGCGATTCGGGATCATCGGGCACCTCCCTGAAAGCGACCAGCGGGTCGGAATTTAGACCACACGGTCGAATTTGGCCACGGGACGCGCCCGCCGAGCCTGAAAGCCCTTCTTTCCTGCTAGATTGCGCCGATGCAGGCGCCTTCGCGCTTCACCCTCTTCGCACTCGGGATCGTCACCGCCAGCACCCTGATGCTGCAGGTGGTGGTGACCCGTCTCTTCTCCGCGGTCCTCGCCTACCACTTCAGCTTCCTGGCCATCTCGCTGGCGATGCTGGGGGTGGGGGCGGGCGCGCTGCTCATCTACGTGCGTCCGGGCTGGTTCGCGGGCCGCTCGGTGGAGGCGATGCTCTCGCGCTGGAGCGCGATCTTCGCGGCGCTGCTGGTGCTGCTGCCGCTGGTGCTGGTGCGCTTGAACCTCGCATCCGAGAAGACCGTCGACCTCGGCTTCATCGCCAACCTGACGATTGCGTGCGTGGTGACGGCGCTTCCGTCCCTGGCGTCGGGCGTGGTGGTGGCGCTCACCATCGACCGCTTCACGGCGTGGATCGGGCCGGTGTACGCCTACGACCTGGTGGGCGCGGGGATCGGTGCGCTGGTGGTGGTGCCGCTGCTGGGGCTCGGTCCGGCGCCCGTCCTGCTGGTGGCCCTGGGTGCGCTGGTCGCGGGAGCCGCCTGGCTCTTCGCCCCGTCGGACGAGCCCCGCGCCCGGCGTCCGGCGCTGGCGGCCGCCGCACTGGCGGCGCTCGTGCTGCTGCTCTCCCAGACCACCGGGCTGCTGTATCTGTCCGGCGGGCTGCCCGGCAACGCGAAGATCTTCGCCGACCGCTGGACGCCCCTCGCCCGGGTGCTCGGCATGCGCGGCGAGAACAACGAGCGCTTCGCGGCGGTGGTCTACGACCGGGTCTACGCGCCGGTTCCCATCGTCGACGAGGCCCGGCTCCCCGGCTGGCGCGAGCTCGTCACCGGCCCCCAGAGCATCGGCTACGAGATCACGGGTCCCGGCCGCGCGCTTGTGATCGGCGGCGGCGGCGGCCGCGACATCTACACGGCGCTCTCGGAGGCGCAGCAGCCCGTCGACGTGATCGAGCTGAACCAGGGCATCGTACACGTGGTGGACGGCGACCTGCGCGCGCTCTCCGGCGCGCCCTACACCCGCGCCGGCGTGGCCACCACCGTGGGCGACGGTCGCTCGGTGCTCGCCAGCAGCCGCGAGCGCTACGACCAGATCCACCTGGGCTTCACCGACACGCTCAGCGCCAACGCCGCCCAGGGCTACGCGCTCACCGAGAACAACCTCTACACCCTCGAGGCCTTCCAGCTCTACTTCGACCACCTGGCGCCCGGCGGCATCCTGAACGTGTCGCGGCTCCTCAAGCTGGTGGGCGACGAGGCCATCCGCGCCACGGTGCTCACCTGGGCGGCCCTCGAGCAGCGCGGCATCGAGAATCCCGGTGACCACCTGGTCGTCGTCCAGGGACGCGACCTGCTGGGACCACCCTTCGCGACGATCCTCTCCCGGCTCGAGCCTTTCACGAAGCCCGAGCTGGCGCGCATCCGCAAGCTGGCGGAGGTGCGCGGCCAGGGCGTGGTGTTCGCGGCGGGCGGTCCCTATCGGGGCGCCTGGAAGGGCCTGGCCGAGGCGCCGAGCCTCGAGGCCTTCGTGCGCGACTACCCGCTGCAGATCGCACCACCCACCGACGACAAGCCCTTCTTCTTCAACATGCACCGCTGGGGGCATCTGCTCTCGGGCGGGGCCGGCTACCACTACGCGCGCTCGCCCTTCCTGCTGCTGATGGTGACCCTGGGCATCCTGACGGTGCTGTCGCTGCTGGCCTTCGTGCTGCCGCTCTGGCTCACCACCCACGTGGAGCGTCCCGCCCTGTCCTCGCTCAGCTACTTCGCCGCCATCGGGCTCGGCTTCATGCTGCTCGAGGTGGTCCTCATCCAGCGCTTCGTGCTCTTCCTGGGCTTTCCGACCTACGCGCTCTCGGTGGTGCTGGCCTCGCTGCTGGTGTTCTCGGGGGTGGGATCGCTCGTCTCGAACCGCTTCGACGACACGAAGCGTGCGCTGGTCGGGGCGCTGGCGGCGGCCGTGGTACTGATCGGGCTCTCGGCGCTGGGGCTGCAGCCGCTGCTGCGGGCGCTCATCGATCTGCCCCTCGCCGGGCGCATCGTGATCGCCTTCGTGCTGATCGGGCCGGTGGGCGTCGCCCTGGGCATGGCGATGCCGCTGGGGCTCCGCCGCTTCCGGGTGCTGCACCCCACCGGCATCGCGTACGCCTGGGGGGTGAACGGCGTCGCCTCGGTGCTGGCCTCGGTGCTGGGCATCGCGGTGGCCGTGGGCTTCGGCTTTCCGGCGGCCTCCCTCGCCGCCTTCGCGTGCTACGGCTTCGCGCTGGTGCACGCGCTGCGCGGCACCTGGCGGCCGACCCTCACGGCCGGCTGAGCGCGCTCTTCCTTTCCGCACCCGCACCCGCACCCGCACCCGTATCGCGCGCACACGCCCGACCCGCCCGGGCGCGTGGGCTCAGTCGCCGATCCAGCTGCCGTGGAACCCGTAGGGCACGCGCTGGGGGAGCTTGACGCGCGCCACCGGCGCCTGGTCGAAGCGCGTGGCGTCGAGGATCACGAGCTCCGTACGGTCGCTGGTGTCGCTGTGGACGTACGACATCACCCAGCCCTCGTCGCTGTCGGGGTCGCTGCCGGGTGCGGGCACGAACACGGGCTCGCCCGGATTGCAGCCCGGACCGTAGTCGTGCAGCTTGCTCCGCCCGTTGGCCAGGTCGAACTGCAGGTGGCCCGCGAAGCCGGGACCTTCCGGTCCGGCGCCGAACTGCAGGGTGTAGCCGTAGCGGTTCCTGAGCCCCACCCGGGCGTCGGCGATGCGCGGGAAGTCCATGCCGCGATCGTCCAGGGTCTCCTCCTTGGTGGTGCCGCCGGCGAGATCGAAGGTGAAGCGGTGCAGGGTCTGCACGCCGTCGCCCGCCATCTCGCCCGGGTTGCGCCAGACTTCGCTGATGCGACAGACGTCGAAGATCACCCGGTCGTCCTCGTCCCAGGCGTTCATGGTGTGGAAGACGTAGCAGGGGTCGATGTCGAACCAGCGCACGTCCGCGTCGCCGCCTTCGCGGGGCAGGATGCCGATGCGAGCCGGATAGTCGTCGCTCCAGTGGAACGGCATCAAGCCCTGGATGGCGAGCTGCAGGTCGAAGACCACCGGCAGGTCCATGAAGATCGTGTGGTTCCGGGTGATCTGGAAGTCGTGCATCATGGTGGGACCGCCGACGCTGATCTCGGTGGACTGCACGAGATTGCCCTGGGCGTCGGCGCGGTGGTAGACGAGGTAGGGCGGTAGCTGGCGATAGGCGAAGAAGACGAGCTCGCCCGTCTCGGGACAGATCTTCGGGTGCGCGGTCATGGCGGTGGTGAGCTTGCCGCCGTAGTCGTGGGGACCGACGGTCTCGAGATCGCCCGTCACCTCGTAGGGAAAGGCGCCTTCTTCGAGGGCCAGGATGCGGCCCGCGTGCCGGATGATGTGGGTGTTGGCCGCGGAGGCCAGGTGGTCGATGTCGCCCGTGGGCGAGATGCGCGACATCTCCGGGTTCTCGAGGAGCGGCGTCCGCACGTAGCGGTTCTTGTACCAGCGGGCGCGACCGCCTTCCAGACGCACGCCGTGCAGCATGCCGTTGCCGAGGAACCAGTGCTCGGACTCCCCCGTCACCGGATTGGCGCCGTTGCGAACGTAGAGGCCGCTGAGCTCGGGCGGGATGGCACCCTCCACCTCGAGGCTCGTCTCGAAGAGCTCGTCCTTCACGGGCGCGAAGTTGCCCTGCAGGTGGAAGGGCTTCTCGGAAGGGGCGGAATCGGTCATGGCGGGCTTCCTCGTGTGGGGTTCGTCGGCGTGCGCTGCATCTGGCCGCCGCGCAGCCCGAGTCTAGGTCAGCGCGCATCGGCGTCGCAGCTATGATCGGCTCGTCGGCGTGCCGGCCGGAGCGCCTGCGGCGACGGATCGGACACGGATTCCGCAACCGGACACGAAGACGCGAGGAACGGATACAGGCCTCGTGGGATCCGAAGGAACACCGCAGGCAGCGCGAGCGCGCTTGGAGGAACGGTGAAGTCACTCGAAGGCAGGGTCGCGGTCGTGACGGGCGGGGGCAGCGGCATCGGCCGCGGCATGGCGACGGCCTTCGCGACCTCGGGCATGAAGGTGGTGGTGGCGGACATCGAGGAGGCCGCCGCCGAGCGGGTGGCCGCGGAGCTGGCCGAACAGGGCGCCCATGCCATGGCGCTGCGCACGGACGTGGCCGAGCGCGACTCGGTGGAATCCCTCGCGCAGCAGGTCTACGAGCGCTTCGGCGCCGTGCACCTGCTGTGCAACAACGCCGGCGTCGCCTCGGTCGGCACCCTCGACACGGCCTCGGACGCGGACTGGCACTGGGTGCTGGGCGTCAACCTGCTGGGAGTGGTGAACGGCCTGCAGGCCTTTCTGCCGCGCATGAAGGCGCAGCCCGGCGAGAAGCACGTGGTGAACACCGCCTCGATGGCGGGCATGCAGCCCTACCCGATCCTGGGCCCCTACGTGGCCAGCAAGTTCGCCGTGGTGGGCCTCACCGAGACCCTGCGGCTCGAGGGGGCGGCGTTCGGTCTGTCGGCGACGGTGCTGTGCCCGGGCAACGTGAACACCGCCATCGTCGCCAGCGGTCGCAACCGTCCGGAGCGCCTCGGCGGTCCCCCGACCGACGACGACGCGACGGGGGTCGCCCTGCGGGCGGCCGTCCAGCGGGGAATTGCGGCGGGAATCGATCCCCTGCGCGTCGGGTACATGGTGCGCGACGCCGTGCTGCGCGACGATCTCTACGTGTTCACGCACCCCGAGATGCGCACCAAGCTGGCCCAACGCTTCGAGCGCATTCTCGCAGCCTTCGACCACGTTCCGGATTCCGGAGACGACCGCATCCCCGATTCTGGAGACGGAGACGTCCCGGCGTGAGCGCGACGCCCCCCGGCATTCCCGCGGCCATGCCCGCGGAGTGGAAGCGTGCCTTCGGTTGGATCGAGACGGAGCTCGGGGGCCGCATCGTGCGCGCCCAGCGCCAGGCGCGCTGGCGGCCGGCCTGGTTCCTCGACCTCGAGCGCGGCGGCGACACCCTGCCCCTCTACTTTCGCGGCGAGCGCGGCGAGGCGGACCACGGCGCCTACGCGCTCGAGCACGAGATGAACGTGCTGCAGGTGCTCGAGCAGAACGACATCCCCGTGCCCCACGTGTACGGGTTCTGCCCGGAGCCCCGGGGCATCGTGATGGAGCGCTGCCCCGGCCGGGCGAATCTGCGCACCGCCCGGGACGACGTCGAGCGGGTGGCCGTGCTCGACGAGTACATGTCGCTGCTCGCGAAGATGCACGCCATCGATCCAGCCGCCTTCGAGAAGGTGGGCCTCGAGCGTCCGAGCTCGCCCCAGGCGCTCGGGCTCGGCGACTTCGACGTCTGGGAGCGCGGCTACCGGCGCAACAAGCAGCGGCCCGAGCCCCTGCTCGAGTTCGTGATCGGCTGGGTGCGCCGCAACGTGCCGCACGACCGGGAGCGGGTGTCGTTCCTGTGCGCGGACGCGGGGCAGTTCCTGTTCGACGAGGGACACGTCACCGCCATCCTCGACCTCGAGCTGGCCTGCCTGGGCGATCCCGCCGCCGATCTCGCGGGCATGCGCTGCCGCGACCTGAGCGAGCCCCTCGGCGACCTGTCCCGGGCGGTGCGCCGCTACGAGCAGCTCACCGGCGCGCCCGTGGATCGCAGCGTGATCGACTACCACACGGTGCGCTTCGCCATCGTGACGCCCCTGGCCGTCGCCCACCTGGTGGCGAATCCGCCGCCGGGGCTGGACTTCGTGCAGTACCTGTCCTGGTACCTGGTGTACGGCCGCGCGCCCATCGATGTGATCGCGCGGGAGATGGACCTCGAGCTCAGCCCCGTCGAGGTGCCGGGCGCCGAGACGACGCGGCACAGCGCGGCCCACGACTGGCTGCGCGACGCGCTGGAGGCGCACGCGAAGGAGGAGGTCGAGGAGGGCGACGACGGGTTCGCCGGCTACCGCTTCGATGCCACGCGCCGCACCGCCGAGTACCTGCGCCGCGCCGACCGCCTGGGTCCGGCCCTCGAGGCGGACGACCTCGACGACGTGGCCAGCCTGCTGGGCGAGCGGCCCGATTCCTGGCGGCAGGCCGACGAGGCGCTGGAGGAGCTGGTGCTCGAGGCGGATCCGGACCTCGACGGGCCCCTGGTGGCGTACTTCCACCGCCGCATGCTGCGCCAGGAGGCGCTCATCGACCCGATCATGCGCGAGCTGCGGGGCGCCACCATCCAGCGGATCGACTGAGAGCCTGTGAAGGAATCCTCTCGGTCGCCAGGCTTGCGGCGGCGGGCCGTCTGCGGCGTTGCTCCTCCTCGCCGTAGGCGCGCTACGCCTCGTCGTCGCGCCTTGCATCCGACCCACCGGCGCAGCGCCTGACTCGGTCGAGGATTCCTTCACAGGCTCTGAGACCGGGTCGCCGGCGCGTTCTCCTCAACCGCCCGACGTGGCGCGCAGGCTGAAGCGCAGCCGATGCGTGCCGGGCTTCGTGCGGTAGGCGGGCAGGGTGTCGGGCCCGCAGGCGCCGGTGCCGACGCCGCGCTGGAACCGGTCGAGATTCAGGATCACCTCGTCGCGCGGCTCGAGCTCGTGGGTGTGCGTGGCCCGGGTGAGGTCGGCGGCGTCGAAGTGGCTGGCCGAGAACTCGAGCAGCGCGCGGTCTGCGCCCGCTTCCGCGTCCACGCGCAGGCCGCGTCCCGTCTCGTCGCACAGGCTGAGCCAACGCACGTCGGTGTGGTTGCCGTGCTCCTGGGGGACGATGTACGGCACGTACTCGTCCGCCACCCGGCTCTGCCAGCGCCCCACCCGGGCGCCCGTCTTGCGGTCCCAGTAGCACTCGTGAGGCCCGAGCCCGAACCACGTGAGCCGGTCGTAGGGCGGAGCGAGGCGCAGCGTCACGCCCAGGCGCGGCAGGTCGGCGAGCTCGCGCGGCACCCGGAAGACGTTCTCCACGTGGACCACGCCCGGCTCGCCGATCCGGTAGACCTGCCGGTGGGCGATCCCGACGTCGGTTTCGCGGACCACCGTGATGGAGATCGTCCGGTCGGCGTGGCGGCGGCCGCGCACGTCGGTCTTCGTCACCTCCACGCGGTCCAGGCCCAGGTCGCGCCAGCGGCCCAGGGGCTTGCCGTGGCCGCCCCAGGCCTTGACGCCGTCGTTGTCGGTGGGCGCCCGCCACACCTGCAGACGCGGTCCGTCCACCAGCGGCGCGAGCCCGTCGAAGTCGAGGGCCTCGATCCGGCCGGTCGTGCGGTCGACCTCGAGGCGAACGCCGTCGGTCCGGGCAACGACCGACTCCAGGGTCTTCTCGAGGGCGATGCGGCTGCGACTCGGTGCCCGGCGGACCCGCGGCGCCCGGCGCGGCAGGGCGAGCTGCTCCCAGGCCACCTCGTGTCCCTTGTCGGCCCAGGGCAGGTCGCGCGCCGTCAGGAAGCGCACGGTGAGGAAGCACTCCTGGCCGGGCGCCAGCTTCGGGACGAAGAGCGGCAAGGTCACGTCCTGGTGACGGCCCGGGGCCGCCGTGAGCCGCGGCAGCTTGCCGCGCTGCACGACGCGCCCGTCCACCGAGAGATCGAAGCGGCCCACCAGCCAGCGCAGGTCCTCGAAGTGCTGGCGGTTTTGGATGCGGATGCGCCCCGAACGCGGGCTGCGGAACGTGACCCGGACCGGCTGGGCGAGCTTCTTGAACTCCCACATGGCCGGGTGCGGTGTGCGGTCGGGCCACACCAGGCCGTTGATGCAGAAGTTCTTGTCGTTGGGCTCGTCGCCGAAGTCGCCCCCGTAGGCCCAGTAGACCCGCCCCCGCTCGTCCTCCTCCCGCAGGCCCTGGTCGACCCAGTCCCAGATGAAGCCCCCCTGCAGCCCGGGGTTCGCCTCGATGGCCTGCCAGTAGTCGTGCAGGCTGCCGTTGCTGTTGCCCATGGCGTGGGAGTACTCGCACATGATGAGCGGCCGCTCGCCGTGTCCCGAGCGCGCCCAGGCGACGATGTCCTCGATGGTCGGATACATGGGACAGATGACGTCGGTGGTGGTGTGGTCGCGGTACCAGTTCCAGGCGAGGCCACCTTCGTAGTGCAGGGGCCGCGTCGGGTCGTAGCGTCGGATCCAGGCGGCCACCGACTCGAAGCCCACGCCGGAGCCCGACTCGTTGCCGAGAGACCAGAGCACGATGGAGGGGTGGTTCTTGTCGCGCTGCACCATGCGCATCCCGCGCTCGAGGATCGCCGGCGTCCAGCGAGGGTCGTCCGACAGGCTCTGCAGCCAGGCGTGGGACTCGACGTTCGCCTCGTCCACCACGTAGATCCCGTACTCGTCGCACAGGTCGTACCACTCGGTCTGGTTGGGGTAGTGGGCGGTGCGCACCGCGTTGAAGTTGAACTGCTTCATCAGGCGGATGTCGGCCAGCATGGAGTCCCGGGTGATGGCCTTGCCGCGGACGTCGTCGTGCTCGTGCCGGTTCACGCCCTTGATGAGCACGGGCTCGCCGTTCACGAGCAGCTCGCGGTTGCGGATCTCCACCCGGCGGAAGCCCGTGCGTTGCCGCACCACCTCGTGGCAGCGGCCCTCGCGATCGCGCAGGGAGACCAGCACCCGGTAGAGATGCGGGGTCTCCGCCGACCATCGCTTGGGGCGGACCGGCTGCTGGAAGGAGACCCGGTGCCCCCGGAACAGGTAGGGGTTCGGAACGACGGGTACCTCGTCGGAGAGGGTCTTGCGCAGCAGCTTGCGGCCGGCCGCGTCGAAGGCGTCGACCTCCACGCGCCAGCCGCGTTCGACGGGACCGCTGAAGCCCACCTCCACCTGCACGTCGAGGCGCCCGGTCTTCAGGTCGTCCTCGAGGGCGCCGTCCAGCTTCACGTCGGCGATCCAGGTGGGGCCCGTCGAGTAGAGGTAGACGTCCCGGTACAGGCCGGCCATGAACCAGTGGTCCTGGTCCTCGAGGTAGGTGCCGTCCGACCAGCGCACCACCATGGCGGCGAGCACGTTCTCGCCGGGCTGCAGGTGCGGCGTGAGGTCGAACTCCGCGGGCAGACGCGAGTCCTTGCTCATGCCCAGGAGACGCCCGTTGCACCATGCGTAGAGGACGCTCTCGGCGCCGCCGAAGTGGACGACCACGCGCCGGTCCTTCCAGTCCGGTGGCAGCACGAAGCGCCGGCGGTAGAGCCCCGTCGGGTTGTCCTCGGGAACCCGGGGCGGCGGCCCGGGAAACGGCATCTGCACGTTCGTGTAGTGCGGCTTGTCCCAGCCTTCCCGGGTCCAGTTGCTGGGAACCGGGATGTCGGTCCAGCTTCCGTCGTCGAAG
This sequence comes from uncultured delta proteobacterium, assembly GCA_963822965.1. Classification (GTDB taxonomy): domain Bacteria; phylum Myxococcota_A; class UBA9160; order UBA9160; family UBA4427; genus JAJDAN01. Next base: position 1,675,811 of record CAWGJT010000005.1, on the reverse strand, counting down.
CCCGGTGCCGCGAAGTCCGCGGGCGCCGCCTCGGGCCGCTTCGCCAGGCTGAAGCGCCAGGGTCCGTTCAGGTCGTGGAAGAAGGGTGACGTCGTGCGATCGCCACCGAGGGCGCCCTCGGCGTCCGGATACGGGACGAGCGGGCTGCGCGAGGGCAGTCGTCCCCAGCCGACGAGCTCGGGCAGCTGCCAGCTGCGCGGCGGAAGAGCGGCGGTGGATTCGTTCTGGCCCATGCAATGCTCCTGGAGGCTCGGTCCGGGTGGAGAATGCGCGCTCAGGCGGGCTTGTGCGCACAGGTGGCGATGTACTCGGGAAGGAGCCCGTGGAGTGGTCCGTGCCACTCGCTGGCGTCGCGCGCACACTCGTCGAAGCCCAGAATGCGGAAGCCGGCGTCGAGCTGGCCGCCGATCAGGTCCGCGAGCGAGTGTCCGAACTCCAGGGGCTCGCCCCGGGCGCGCTTGGCGGCGAGATCCTCGGGCGGCAGATCGCGCGGGTCCGCGTAGGGGATCGCGTAGCGCACGACGCGCTCGCCGCAGCGGTCGAAGCGCTCGATGTCGAAGACGTAGACGGCGGGGTTCATGAAGCCGGCCAGCAGCCGTCCGCCCGGCCGCAGCACGCGCCAGGCTTCGCGCCAGACCGGGCGCACGTCGGCCGCGAAGAGGTTCGAGACCGGATGGAAGACGAGGTCGAAGCTCGCGTCCGCGAACGCGCCGAGATCGGCCATGTCTCCCAGCACGGTGCGAATGCCGAGGTCGTGCTCGTCGGACACGGCGCGGTCCCGGGCGAGCTGCGCGGGCGAGTTGTCGAAGACCGTGACCCGCGCGCCCGCCGCCGCCAGGACGGGTCCCTGCTGCCCCCCGCCCGACGCCAGGCACAGGACCTCGAGACCCTGCAGGCTCTCGGGGAACCACGCGCGCGGGGTCGGGCGCAGGCTGATCAACACCACGCTCCACTCCCCCCGGCGCGCCGCCGCGATGGCCTCGGCGCCGACGGGGCGGGTCCAGGGGTTGCCTTCTGCGACCTGCCGGTCCCAGGCCTGCCGGTTGTAGTCCAGCAGGGCTTCCCCGCTCCATTCGGAAGGGTTCGGGAGCGCGCTCTGCCCGCCGGAGGGCGGACTCTGCGACCGCTGTGTTCCATCCCGGGACATGGGCGGAAGGATACCGGGCGCCCATCGCCCGTCGCCTTCGGATCGGAAGCCGCCGGTAGCGCTCATGCCTCGCCGGACCCCGGGCCCTCGACGGCCGCGATCGCCGCGTCGAGAATCGCCCGCAGGCCCGGAAACACGATGGCCTCCCGGGCGGTACCGGCCTCGAGCCAGCGCACCGGGCGTTCCTCCGCGGCCCGTCCCGTGGCCGTGAAGCGCATGAGGAAGTAGACGCCGCGGGCGTCCTCGCCGTGCGGCGTCCGCCACGCGTCCACCCCGAGGCGCGTCACGACCTCGCCCGTCACCCCCGCCTCTTCCTGCACCTCGCGCCGGGCGGCCTCGGACGGGGACTCCCCGGCCTCGATGTGCCCCTTCGGCAGCACCCAGTGCCGGCCGTCGCTGCTGCGCACGATCAGGAAGAGGCTGCGACCGGCGTCCTCGCGCACCACGACGCACCCGGCGTGGGTGAGCGCCGGGATCTCGTCGCGGGTGCGGTCGGGGCCGGGGGACACCGCGCTAAGGTAACGGAGCCAGACCGACGACGAGGGGTGCGGGAGCCCGACCATGTCCGTCGACTACGAGCCCTTCGAGATGATCGCGGCCGCCGACCCCTACCCGGTGTACGCGGCGCTTCGGGAACGCGACCCGGTGCACCGGTCGCCGACCTCCGGCACGTACTGCGTGTCCCGCTACGACGACGCGATCTTCGTCCTGAAGCAGCCCGATCTCTTCTCTTCCGACGCCATGCGCGACGTGTTGATGAAGACCGATGCCAGCATGATGGGCCCGCGCTATGCGCTCTTCCTGCTCCGCTTCCTGTGGCGAACGAAGATCAACCCGTTCGCCGCGCAGCGTGCCGGCAACCTCTCGACCCTCGACCCGCCGCGCCACGACGTCATGCGCGCCATCGTGAACCGGGGCTTCACGCCACGCCGGATCGCCGGCTGGGAGCCGCGCGCGCGGGAGGTGGTGGCGGCACGGATGCGCGTCCTGGAACGGACGGGCCGCATCGACGTCGTCGAGGACCTCGCGGTTCCGCTCCCGGTGTCCATCATCGCCGAGATGCTCGGCGTCGAGCCCGAGCGGCGCGCCGACTTCAAGGCCTGGAGCGACGCCATCGTGGCCATGATCTCGGGCGCCGCGAAGCTCGATCCCGTGGGCAGCGGCCTGCTGGACGTCTTCGCCGACGTCTTCGGCTACCTGCGCGACGCGGTGCGGGCCCGCCGGAAGGAGCCGCGCGACGACCTGCTGAGCCTGCTCGTCGACCCGGAGCAGGACGGAACCCTCTCGGAGCTCGACGTGGTCAACTTCGTCCTGCTGCTCCTGGTCGCCGGCAACGAGACCACCACGAACCTGATCGGTAACGCGGTGAACGTCCTGCTCGACCACCCCGACGCGCTGGAGCGGGTGGCTGCCGATCCCGCCGGGGTGCCGGCCCTCATCGAGGAGACCCTGCGCTTCGACTCGCCGATCCAGCTGGCCTTCCGGCGCGCGACCCGGGACGTCTCGATCGTCGGCACCGTGGTTCCCCGGGACGCGACGGTGGCGGTGCTCCTCGCCAGCGCCAATCGAGACGAGCGCCGCTTCGGACGGGCGGACGTCTTCGACCTCGACCGCGACGCACGCGGACACCTGGGCTTTGGCTACGGGGTGCACTTCTGCCTGGGTGCCTCTCTCGCGCGCCTCGAAGCGCGGGTGGCCCTGGAGGCGATCGTTCCGGAGCTGCCCCGTCTCAAGGCCAGCGGCGCCGCGGGACCAGATGATCGACTCCTTCCTGGTTCGGGGACGGTGCCGTCTTCCATTGGAGTACACTGCCTAGGAGCGTGCGACAGAAGGCCGCCTGCTCCTGGGCGAGACCGAGCGCCAAACCGAGCGCTCCAGAGAAGCGATCGAGCCGCACCGCCTGCAGGTCACACTTTCCGGCCGGGCCTCCGGCCCTGGGATGTTATGCTGCCGCCATGGCCACCTTCGTCCTCGTCCACGGTGCCTGGCACGGCGGTTGGTGCTGGTCGAAGCTCGTGCCGTTGCTCCGCGCGGCGGGACACGTCGTGGAGGCCCCCGACCTCCCCGCCCACGGAGCCGATCCGGCGCCGGCGGCCGGCGTGGGCCTCGACGCCTACTGCGATCGGGTGTGCGAGGTGATCGATTCGCTGGAAGGCGACGTCGTGCTCGTCGGACACAGTCTCGGGGGCGTCACCATCACCCAGGTGGCCGCGCGGCGTTCCGATCGGCTGCAGAGCCTGGTGTATCTCGCGGCCTTTCTCCCCGACCCGGAAGCCATTTTCGCGCCGGACGAGGCGATGACCTCGCCCGAGCTGGTCGCGGCGGTCGGTCCCTCGGAGGACGGGACGACCCTCCTCTTCGACGCCCAAGGACCTCCGTTACCTCTTCTACGAGGACTGCAGCGACGAGGACGTGGCCTTCGCCCGCGAGCGTCTGTGTCCCGAGCCGGCCGGGCTCGTCTCGGGGGCGGTGCAGGTCGCGGGCGACCGCTCCGGCCGGGTTCCCCGGGACTACATCGTGTGCCTGCGGGACCGCGCCCTGCTGCCCTCCGGCCAGCGCGCGTTGATCGAGCGGCACGGCTGTCGCAACGTGTACCAGATGGACACGAGCCACTCGCCGTTCTTCTCGGCGCCCGAGGAGCTCGCCCGCATCCTGGGCGAGATCGCGACGTCCTGAGCGCTTCCGCTCCGCCGGCGATCGAGCGGCGCTTCGTCTCCCTCGACTCTCCCACCTCGAGGCAGAACCCCGTCGGCCACCACGGTTGCCAGGGCGTCTGGGTGTGCGCGCGCGGGCGCGCGGCCGCGTGCCGCGCTCATTGCCACGCATTACAACGTGGACTTCAGCGAGCACTACCTCGGGCCGTACCTGGCGGAACGTGGCTACGGGTTCCTCGGCTGGAACACGCGCTTTCGGGGAGCGGAGCCCTTCTTCCTGCTCGAGCACGCGCTGGTGGACATCGGCGCCGGCGTTCGCTGGCTGCGGGAGGAGGCCGGGGTCGAGACCGTGGTCCTTCTCGGAAACTCCGGGGGCGGCTCGCTGATGGGCGCCTACCAGTCCCAGGCGCTGTCGCCGTCCATTCGGCCGGCCCGGGGCCTCGTGCTGCCCGAAGCGGTGAACGCCCTGCCGCCGGCCGACTACTACGTCTCGCTCAACGCACACCAGGGTCGGCCCGAGGTGTTGACCGCCTGGTTCGATCCGGCGGTGGCCGACGAGCGCGATCCGGCCTCGGTCGACCCGGCCCTGGACATGTACGATCCCGCAAACGGGCCTCCCTACGCGGACGAGTTCGTCGCGCGCTACCGCGCCGCGCAGGAGGCCCGCAACCACCGCATCACCGACTGGGCGATCGCCGAGCTCGAGCGGCTCGCCGCCCGGGGCGTCCCCGACCGCCTCTTCAACGTCTACCGCACCTGGGCCGACCTGCGCCTGATGGACGGCCGGCTCGATCCCTCGGACCGTCCCATCGGCCAGTGCTACGCGGGAGACCCGCGGCGCGCGAACTACAGCCCCTTCGGCATCGGCTCGACCAATACCCTGCGGACGTGGCTCTCCATGTGGAGCCTGCGCGAGTCCGACTGCGGCGGCGCCCCCCACCTCGCGCGTATCACCCAGCCCTCGCTGGTGATCCAGAGCCTGGCGGATACGGGATGCTTCCCGAGCGACGCCCGCGCCATCCACGACGGTCTCGCGGCCAGCGACAAGCGTCTCGAGCTCGTCGCCGGCGATCACTACCTGGTCGAGCCGCGGACGGCCCGGGCCGAGGTGGCCGACCTCGTGGCGAACTGGCTCTCGGCCCACGGCGTCTCTTGAAGCGGGCGTGACCGCGCCCTCGCGACCGGGGGCCGGGAGGAGCCCGGTCGGTGCTACCCTGGCGATCGCCCCGCCCCGCGGAGGACGCACGATGAGCTCGCTCGACCGGCGAACCCGCTTCGACCACGAGACCCAGTCCCTCGACCTGTCGCACTTCCTGGAGCACGAGGCGCCGGTCCTCCTGGGCCGCAACGGACGGCTGGCGGCGCGCGGCGCCCGGGTCTGGGAGCTCGCTCCGCTCGCGCTCGACGTCGAGGGCCAGGTCGTGAGCTTCGTCCCCCAGGACGTCGGCCTGCGCATCGAGTCGGGCGTCGCGAGCGGCGCCGTGGTGGCGAGCCTCTCCCGTGAGAGCTTCTCCGAATGGGTGCAGGATCAGTGCTCGAGCATGGGGCTCGTGCTCGGCGGCCTCGTCGAGATGCGCGCCGGTGGCGTCGACGACTGGATCGAGTGGGAGCCCGTGGCGCGGGCGCTGCTCGACGGACGGCCGGCCTGGGAGCCCGGACAGATCCAGTTCCGAGGATCGCGACGGCGCGCCCCTCGACCTGCACCGCCGCTTCCGGCTGGACGACGATCCCGACGAGATCTCGCACTTCCTCGAGGAGGCGGGCTTCCTGCACCTCGAGGGCGTTTTCGAGCCGGACGAGATGGACGCGATCTCCCGGGACATGGACACCGCCGCTCCTGGCTACGCGCCGGACGACGGCAACTCCTGGTGGGCGCGGACCGGGAGCGGCGAGCACCGGCCCGTCCGGCTGCAGCGCTTCCAGGAGCACTCCCCGGCGACGGCCGAGCTGCTGCGGGACCCGATCGCTTCCTGCGCATCGGCGAGCTCGGACGCTGCGGCTTCGAGGCGCGCGAGGGGCGCGAAGGCAACCTCGTCGAGGCGCTCGTGAAGCCGCTGGACGTGGTCGAAGGAATCAGCGACCTGCCCTGGCACAAGGACTGCGCGCTGGGCCGCCACTCGTACCAGTGCTGCTCGATGACCGTGGGCATCTCGGTCACCGGCGCGGACGCCGCGAGCGGCGAGCTCGGCGTGCTGGCCGGTTCGCACCGCGCCTCGATCCCGGCTGCGGGTGTGCATCCGCGCGTCGACCTGCCGAAGGTTCCGCTGCCCACCGCGAAGGGCGACGTCACCGTCCACCTGAGCTGCACGTGTCACATGAGCCGGCCGCCGACGACCCGCGAGCGGCGGGTGCTCTACACGGGCTTCGGCCTGCCGCGCCGTCCGGGCGACGTGGCCCCGGTGCCCGACAAGCTGTCGCGCATTCGCGAGGGGGCCCCGAAGGCGATGGGCGCCGAGTCCCGGGACCGCCTGGGGCGAAGCGGCAGCTTCGAGCTCTGAGCTCAGGCGGGCGCCTGCAGCAACGCGCCTCGTAGGGCGGCCTGGACGGGGCGCGTCCGCGCCCCGGAGAGCTCGTTCAGCCAGATTCCGTCCAGCAGGGGCGGTCCCGAGCCGCGGACCACCGTGAGCTCGCCGCGCCGGCGATAGGGCTCCACGAGATCCAGGGGCAGCACGCACGCGCCCACCCCGCGACAGGTGAGCTCGAGGGCGAGGTCCGTGGCGCCGCCCACCCACACCCGCACGTCCGCGTGCGCGATGCGGCGGCCTTCGTAGTGGTGGGCCACCCAGCGCTCGATGAGGGGATCGCTGCGGAAGTGGTCCACGAAGGGAAGCGCCGCGAGGCCCTCGAGCCCGCGGCGCGGGCGGCGCCGGCCCTTCGCGACGGCGAGCACCAGCGCCTGCTCGAAGAGCCGCGTCGAGCGCACGCGGCTCGCGGCGGCGGGATCGTGCGGCCGCAGCGACAGCGCGAAGTCGATCCGTCCCTCGAGCAGGGCCTGCAGCAGCTCGGATCGCGATCCCTGCATCAGGCGACAGCGGGCGCCCGGGTGCTCGGCGAGAAACCCCTCGAGCACCGCCGCCAGGCGAAAGCGCGAGAAGCCGGGATACAGGCCGAGCCGAACCCGACCGCGCACCTCGCTGGCCTCCTCGCCGATCTCGCCCAGGGCGCGGCCGATGCGCTGCTCCGCGTCCGCGTAGGCGCTTCGCAGCCGGGCGCCTTCGCGGCTCAGCACCAGCCGCCGGCCCACCCGGTGGAAGAGGCTGACGCCGAGGGCCTCCTCGAGGGACGAGAGGCTGTGGCTCACCGCCGAGCGGGTGAGGGCCAGGTCGTGCAGCGGCGGCGCTCACGCCGCCCGCGCTCGGCGATGACGAAGAACGTGCGCAGCTTGTTGAGGTCCACGCGGGTGACGTCGAGGTCGATCCGCGCCGCCACGGTCCGCGCGCCCGCCCGGTCCGTTGCGATCGTTCGATTTCATCGAACAATTAGGCTCTAACGTTTCACTTTACTTGTCAACGGGGCCCGGGCACGCTGCCCGGGTGTCCGCGTTCCCCGTCACCCTCGAGATCACGCCGCCGGCGGCGCCCCGTCCCGGCGTGCTGCTGCGCCGGGCCGGGGCGCTCGGTGCGGGGGTCCGGCGCGTCAACGTGATCCAGCGCCCGGAGCGCTGGGCGAGCCTGCCCGCCTCGATCGAGCTGCAACGGGCGGGCTTCGAGCCGGTGTGGCACCTGGCCAACCGCGGGTCGCAGCATGGCGGCCATCGAGGACGACGTGGCGCGCGCCGGCGACGCCGGGCTCGGCCGCGTGCTGTGCATCCGGGGGGAGCACAAGGCCGAGGACGACGCCGACACGCCCCGCATCCGCGAGGTGGTGCGCCTGGTGCGCCGCCGCCTTCCCGAGGCCCACGTCTCCGTCACCCTGAACCCCTTCGGTCCGCGCGAGCGGGTGCTCGCGAACCTCCGCGCGAAGCTCGACGCCGGCGCCCACGGCGTGCAGACGCAGGTGACCTTCGATCTGTTCTCTCTGGCGCCGTTCGCGGAGACGATCCGGGCCGAGCATCCCCGGGTGACGGTGACCCCGATGCTGATGCCGACCCTGTCGACCCGCGCGGCCGTGCGCCTGTCCCGGCGCCTCGCCATTCCCCTGCCGCCGGGATTGCTCGATCGCCTGGAACGCTTCGGCGCGGACGCGGGCTGGGAGCACTTCGCGTCCTTCGCCGGTGCGATCGCCCGGAGCCCCCTCTACGACGGGCTCGCGGTGATGACGCCCATCGATCCGGACCCGACGTTCTTCGCGCGGCTGCGAGAGGAGCTGGCGTGGGCGTCGCCCGCGCCGGAAGCCTGAGCCCGCCTGCGAGTCGGTCACCCGCTAGTCGGTCACCCACTCCACGGGCAGGCACGCGTACCGGGAGACCCAGAGCGCCAGCTCTTCCATCAACGTCGGCTCGTGGAGCGCACGCGAGATCACGTAGGCGTGGATGTCCGCGGCGTCCCGGGCGTCGAGCACGTCCGCGAAGCTCGCCATGCCGCCGCCCGACAGGATGCCCCCGAGCACGATCTCGTTCCAGCTGTCGTGCACCCCGGGCGTCGAGCGCTTGAGGTCCGGAATGATGCCGGTGCTGCGGGTGGTGATTCCGTGACAGCGGGCGCAGTGGCGCGCGTAGAGATCGCGTCCGCGGTCGACCCGTTCGGGAACGAGCGCGATGTGCGGTGCCTGGACGGGGCCGCGGTCCAGCGGGGCGACCGGAGGCATCTCCGCCTGGCCGCCCGAGCTTCCAGGCCAGGATGCGCCCGTCGTTCTGCCATTGGAGGATGTCGCGATGCAGCCCGTGGGATCCGCCGACTCCGGCCAGCACGACGACGTACTGCTCGCCGGCCACCGCATAGCTCACCGGCGGCGCCATCACGCCGACCTTGGTCTCGCTCCGCCACAGTCGGCGTCCATCCACCGCGTCGTAGGCGGCGAAGACCCCGCTTCCCGTTCCCTGGAAGACGAGATCGCCGGCGGTCGCGAGCAGCCCGCCCGGCACCTGGGAGTCGTGGTCGACGCGCCAGGCGGGCTTCTGCGCCACCGGGTCCCAGGCCGTGATGTGGCTCGGCGTGCAGGGCTTCATGGCGTCCATGTAGCCCTCGAGACTGCGGGACATGGCGCCCCAGTCCTCCGCCGTGTTGAAGCTGTCGTGCAGGGGCTGGAAGTTCGGGTCGGGATGGAACGCATAGACGAAGGACGTGGTAGGGATGTAGACGAGGCCCGTCCGCGGGCTGAACGCCATGGGGTGCCAGTTGTGCGCGCCCGCGACGCCCGGGGAGACGAGCGCCGGATGCTTCGACCACTGCGCCTCGGGTCGCTCGACGGGACGTCCGGTCGCGAGATCGACGTGGGTCGCCCAGGTGGCGATGGCGTACTTGTCGGCCGAGAGCAGCTCGCCGGTCGCCCGGTCGAGCACGTAGAAGAAGCCGTTCTTCGGCGCCTGCAGCAGCACCTTGCGCGGGCGGCCGCCGATCTCGAGGTCGGCCAGGATCATGTGCTGGGTGGCGGTGTAGTCCCAGGATTCGCCCGGGCGTCGTCTGGTAGTACCAGACCATGCGGCCCGTCTCGGGCTTCACGGCGAGGATCGAGGAGAGGAAGAGGTTGTCGCCGCCGCCCGGGCTTCGCTTCTCCCGGTCGTACACCGAGCTGTTTCCCACGCCGACGTAGAGCAGGTCGAGCTCGGGGTCGTAGGCCATGGAATCCCAGACGGTTCCGCCGAGACCCAGCTCCCACAGGGCGTCCGCGGGCCAGGTGGCGGCGGCCGTCGCGAGCTCGGGGTGCTCGAACGGGCCGTCCTTGCTGGCGGGCACCGTGTAGAAGCGCCAGAGCCGCTCGCCCGTGGCCGCGTCGTAGGCGCTGAAGTAGCCGCGCACGCCGAACTCGGCGCCGCCGTTGCCGATGACGACCCGGTCCTTCACGACGCGGGGCGCCCCGGTGATCGTGTAGGGCTTCTCGGGATCGGTGGTCTGCACCTGCCAGACGAGCTTCCCGGTCGCGGCGTCGAGGGCTACCAGGCGACCGTCGAGGGTGCCCAGGTAGACCCGTCCCTTCCACACCGCGACGCCGCGATTCACCACGTCGCAGCAGGCGTCCCGTCCCTTGGCGCGTGGCACCTTCGGGTCGTAGGTCCAGAGCTCGCGACCCGTGGCCGCGTCCAGGGCGTAGACCACCGACCAGCTGCCCGTCGCGTAGAGGACGCCGTCGACGACGATGGGGCTGGCCTCGAGCCCCCGCTTCGTGCCCGTCCGGTACGACCAGGCGAGGCCGAGGCGCGCCACGTTCTGGCGGTCGATCTGGGTGAGGGGGCTGTAGCGCTGCTCGTCGTAGGTGCGTCCGTGGGCGAGCCAGCTGCCGGGCTCGGCGTCGGCGTTCCGGATGCGTTCGCCGTCGACGCGCCCCGCCTGCCCGGCCGCGTCGTGCGGCGCGGCATCCCGACGGACTTCTTCGGGCGCCTGGGCCCGCGCCGCCACCACCGGCCCGGCGAAGGAAGCGGCGCAGATCGCGGCAAGGAGCGCGGCTCGCTCGGCTGCTAGCCTACCCGGCACGGACGGGGGGATACCGCATCCGGCGCCGCCCGGCCCGTCTGGGCTCGCCCGCCCCGTCCGTCCCCGCAACGGGAGTGTCTGCATGGATTCCGCCACCGATCGGCTCGGCGCCGCCGCCTACGTGAATCTCGCCACCTTCCGGCGCGACGGTCGCGAGGTGCGCACGCCCGTGTGGGTGGCCGCGGACCGGGGGCACCTCTACGTGTTCAGCGAGGCCGGGGCGGGAAAGGTGAAGCGCATCCGGGCCACCGGCCGGGTGGCGGTCGCACCCTGCAACGTGCGCGGGGGGCTGAAGGGCGACTTCGAGCCGGGGGTCGGCCGCATCGTGAGCGATCCGGAGACCGCGCGCCGCGCTTACCGCGCCCTGCGCCGGAAGTACGGCTGGCAGATGGTCCTCACCGACACGCTCTCCGCACTCTCCGGTCGCATCCACGACCGCGCGCTGCTGGAGCTCGATCTCGACGCCTAGGTGACGAGTCCGCAGGATTCGTCTGCGGCGGAAACGCGATGCAGGACTTCGCCCTGGGTCGCGCTCCCCCGAGCGCCGCGCCCTCGGGCCGGGTCGCCGCGCGTCAGGCGGGCTCGTCGCTTTCGGCGGGGAGGCGCACCTCGAAGCAGGCTCCGGCGCCGGGCTCGGAGCTCACCTCGATCTCGCCGCCGTGGTTGCGGACGATCTCGTAGGAGACCGAGAGGCCGAGCCCGGTCCCTTCGCCCACCGCCTTGGTGGTGAAGAAGGGCTCGAAGAGCCGCGCCCGGGTCGCCTCGCTCATGCCGATCCCGTCGTCTTCCACCCGCGCCCACACCTGGTGGTCGTCGCCGCCCGTCGACAGCCGGACGTGGCCCGACTCGCCCACGGCCTGGATGGCGTTCACGATCAGGTTCACCAGCACCTGCCGGATCTGATTCGGCGAGCAGCGACACAGGCCCTGGCCTTCGTACTCGCAATCGATGCGGACGCCCGAGGGCGCCTGGGACGCCGTCACCCGCATCGCGCCCTCGAGCAGCTCGGCCATGGACACGATCTCCCAGTGCGCACGATCCACGCCGCCGTTGTGCGAGAACTCCTTCACGTCGCGCACGATCGCGATGGTGCGCTCGACGCCTTCGAGCGATTCCTCGATCAGCTCCTGGAAGTCGTCGAAGCGCTGGCGCGAGCTCGGTGCGTCGCCGAACGTCGAGATCTTGGAGCGCAGCTCGGCCCACTCCTCGCGCAGGGTGTGGAGATTCGTGCGCACGTAGGACATGGGATTGTTGATCTCGTGCGCGACCCCCGCGGCGAGCTGACCGACCGCCTCCATCTTCTGGGCCTGGTGGGCCCGGTCCTGCAACGCCGCGCGCTCGGCCACCTTGCCGAGCTGCGACCCGATCAGCGAGAAGACCTCGACGAGCCGCTGGGTGTGCTGGAGCTTCCTCGAGAGGCGAAGAGCATGACGGCGGTGACCGCGTCGTTCACGAAGACGGGCATCGTGATCGCGGAGCGGAGCCCGGCCCGTTCGGCCGCGGAGCGGAGGGGCCGTCCGGGTTCTCTCCTTCCTGAATGACCTGCAGGATCTGCGACCGCCGTTCCGAGACGCTCCGTCCGACGGTGCCGACCCCGATGGGAAAGCGCTGGCTCCCCGCGAAGCGGTGCCAGGAAATCGAGCTGTGGATCCTGGAAGTGGATGGCGTCGACGATCCGCTGCTCGTGATCCAGCCGTCGTCCCCGACTGCGTAGACCTGCCCCGCCAGCCACCCCATCGTCTCGCAGATGCGCCGCATGCTCTGCCGCATGGCGTTCTCGAACGACACCGCCTCGTTGGAGGCGACGGCGGCGTGCATCAGCAGGTGCACGTAGGCGGTCTCGGCCAGCAGGTCGTGATGGGCGGACGCGAGCTGGCGCTCGGCGCGGCGCTGTCCGGCCACGAAGCTCGCGCCGATGACGCCCATGGCGAGGATGGCGGTGATGCGGTTGAAGAGGCTGTTGCCCGCGCGCATCGCCTCCGGCACCCGGTTGGGGAGCTCGATGCCCTGGTCGGGCAGCATCCAGAACGCGACGGTCACGCAGATCAGGATGGCCGTCCAGATCGCCGCGCCGCGCAGGTCGATGAGCGCCGCGGCGCCGAGGGGCAGCACGTAGAGCCAGGCGAAGTTGGGATCGTAGAAGCCCCCCGTCGCGACGTTCGAGAAGACCAGCAGGGAGCCCAGCACGGCGAGGCCGAGATGCGCCGCGAGGATGGGTCGGCGAAGCGCCCGCAGCAGCAGGAGGTTGGCGAGCGCCGCGGCGATCGTCACCCCGCCGGCGATCGCGAGATGCGACAGGCCCAGCAGCCGGAACTGGATGATGGCCGGGATGCCCGCCACGACGCACAGTCCCAGGGTGGTGATGGAGATGATCCGGACGCGTCGCATGTCCTCGTCGCGGACGGCGTCCTCGGGGATGCCGAGGTCGACGATCTCGTCCATCACGAACGTTCTCAGCTGCTGGAACCGCTTCACCCGCACGCGATCCTCCCGAGAGGAGAATCGGGTGTCCTGCTCGACCGCTTGAGAGGAGGCGGGAGGCGGACCGGGTGGTCTCCGGGCGACGGTGGGACGAGCCGGGACGGAACGGCCTCAGTCGGCCTCCGAGTCGGCCGGACGGGCGACGGGCGCCGTCTCACGAGCCGGCAGCTCCGAAAGAATGCGCTTCACCGCTTCGGCCACCCGGTCGCGATCGCTGTCGGGCGTGGGCACCGCGCCCGAGACCCAGCCGCGCCAGAAGAGCTGGCGACCGTCCGGGCTCGTCAGGTCGAGGACGAGGGTTCCTTCCTGGAACGTCGATTCGCGGTAGTCGCCGCCGTAGCTCCAGCTGGGCCATCCCCAGCCGGTCGATCCCCAGGCTTCGCGCTTCGACGTGATGAGCACGTGGAAGGTGACCGCGAAGTCGGCGTCTTCTCCGTCCACCCGGCGATAGCCCCGCTTCGAGAGCTCGCTGGCCACCGCCTCCCGGACCCGCTTGCGCAGCAGCGAGTTGTCCGCGAAGGGGCTCGCGTCGGCGATCTTCGGAGGCTCGTGCCACGTCCAGGCTTCGAAGGCCGCGACGTCGACCGCCGAGTCGGCGTCCACCATCACGTTGAGCGTCGAGCAGCCCGCCGAGCCCAGCAGGAGCGAGGCGACGAGGCAGAGGTCCCGCAGGCTCGTACGGCGCCGGCGGCTCGCGCACGTGGGCGAACCTCCGCGCCCGAGACATCGGGCTAGTCCTCAAGCCCGGCTTCCAGGTGCGCGCGGACCGCGTCGCCCACCGCGTCTCGCTCGATCAGGAAGGTGTCGTGTCCGAAGGGCGCGTCGATCTCGAAGTAGGTAACTTCCGCCCCCGCCTTCCGGAGCGATCCGGCCAGCTCGCGCTGCTGGCGCACCGGAAAGAGGAAGTCCGAGGTCACGCCGATCACCAGCGAGGGGCACTGGACGTGGTCGATCGTCGGTCCCTCCCGGTGCGGCTCTTCGGGACGCAGGTCGAAGAGGTCCATGGCCTTCGAGATGTAGAGGTAGGAGTTGGCGTCGTACTGCAGGCAGAACTTCTCGCCCTGGTAGGCGAGATAGGTCTCCACCTGGAAGTCTTCGTCGAGACGCGGAACTCCGTCGGGACGCTTGCGCCCGAAGCGCGCCTGCCATTCCGGTCCCGAACGATACGTGATGGTGCCGATGCCCCGTGCCACCTTCATGCCGCGGTGGGGGAAGCTCACGCCGTAGTAGCGGCCGTCCCGCCAGTCCGCGTCGTTCATGACCGCCTGCCGCTGCACGAAGCGCAGCGCGATCGACTGGGGGTACGAACGCAGGGCCGCCGAGATGCTCACGAGACGGCCCACCCGTTCGGGCTCGAGGGCGGCGATCAGCAGCGACTGCATGCCGCCCAGTGAGGCGCCCACCGAAGCGTAGACCCGGTGGATTCCCAGTCGGTCGAGGAGCAGGAGCTGGGCGCGCACCATGTCGCGCACGGTGAGGATCGGAAAGTCCGTCGCCCACGGCTCGCCCGTCGCCGGGTTCGTGCTCGCAGGCCCCGTGCTGCCGTAGCAGCCGCCGAGCAGGTTCGTGCAGATGACGTGGAAGCGGTCGGTGTCGAGCCCGCATCCCGGTCCGATGAAGCCCTCCCACCAGCCCGGGTTCGGGTTGGCTTCGTGGCTGTGGGCGTGGCTCGACGCCGAGAGCCCCGTGTGCAGCAGCACGACGTTGTCGTGGGCGGGGGAGAGCTCGCCCCAGGTCTCGTAGGCGATGTCGAATCCCGGGAGGACGCCCCCCCATTCCAGCTCGAAGGGCTGCGCGTGGTGGAACGTCTGATAGCCCGAGACGACCTTGTCGTACACGGGCTCGAGGCCTTGGGAGATGTCGGGCACCGGCCGGCTCGGGGACATGGCTGCTTGGATGCTTCCTCGGAACGGAGGATACTTCAATCCCCGGACCCGCCAGGAACCTCGTTCCCGCCCGCAGTGTCAGCCTGCAACCGGGTTGGGGACGGGGCCGGGGTTCGGAGCGGGTCGGGAACGAGGAGGGATCGGTGGGCAACTCATCGGCGGATCGTTCGCGGGGGCTGGGCCTCGTGGGTCTGGGCGCCACCCTGGGGCTCTCGATCGTCGCGTCCGCGGCCATCCTGGGCGACACCATCCGCGACGTCCGGAGTCAGGACGAGACCGTCGAGGTGAAGGGCTACGCGGAGCGGGAGATCGAGTCGGACCGGGCCTCGTGGGCGGGCTCCTTCACCACCCGGGCCGCCACCCTCGAGCAGGCCTACGACGAGCTCGCCGCCCAGCAGGCCCGGGTGATGGCCTTCCTCGAGGCGCGCGGATTCCCCAGGAGCGAGGTCGTCGTCTCGCCGGTCCACACGCGCGTCCTGTACGGGATGAACGAGAAGGGCATGTCGACCAACGAGATCGAGGGCTACGAGCTGTCCCTCGGCGTGAGCGTCGATTCCCAGGACATCGACGAGGTGGCGGCCCTGGCTCGCGAGTCCGGCGAGCTGGTCCGCCAGGGCATCCGGTTCTCGGCGGGCTCTCCACAGTACGTCTACACGAAGCAGGACGAGCTGAAGATCGCGATGCTCGGCGAGGCCACGGCCGACGCGCGCCGGCGCGCGGAGGTGCTGGCCGAGAACAGCGAGGCGAGCATCGGCGGGCTGCGCTCCGCGCGACAGGGCGTCTTCCAGATCACGCCGGCCCACTCGACCGAGGTGTCGGACTACGGACGCAACGACACCACCACCCGCCTGAAGAGCATCAAGGCGGTGGTCACGATCCGCTACGCGCTCGAGCGCTGACGGGCGCCGCCGCGTCGGGACCGAAGGGCGAGCCCGTTCGGGGCTCGCTCGGGGCGCTCAGGGAAGACGTAGGTCCGGGAGCGGGTGCCGGTACAGCTTCGCGGCGTTCTCGTGGGTCATCATGCGGATCTCCTCCACGGGGAGATCGCCGATCAGCGCGTGGACCACCTGCTGGGTATCGGGCCAGGTGCCGTCGCCGTGCGGGTAGTCCGACTCGCACAGGATGTTCTCGACGCCGATGGCATGACGGGTCGAGATCGTCGACGGATCGTCGATCATGCAGAACCAGAAGTTGCGCCGCAGGCATTCCGAAGGCGTCACGTCCTTCGAGGGCCAGCCCTGGCCGTACCCGGAGCGAGCCATGATGTTGTCGAGCCGGTCGATCAGCCCGGCCACCCAGGCGATGCCCCCCTCGCTCATGGCGATCTTGAGCTCGGGAAAGCGGGCGGGCCAGCCGCTCCAGAGCCACTCGGCGCACGACTGGAACGCCATCGCCTGGAACATGGTGGCGCCCAGCTCGAGCATCGGGGCGCCCGGGGGCATCTTCGCGAAGCCCGACGACCCGACGTGCAGGTTCAGGACGGTGCCCGTCTCCGCGCACGCGCGGATGATGGGCTCCCAGTAGGCGTCGAAGACCGGCGGCAGCCCCTGCTGGTGGGGCTGCTCGGGCATCGTCACCGCCGTGAAGCCCCGCTTCGCATTTCGGCGGATCTCCTCCGCGCCCTTCTCGGGGTCCGTCAGGAAGGTGATGCCCAGGGGCACGATGCGGTCGGGATAGGCCTGGTGCCAGTCCTCGAAGAGCCAGTCGTTCCACGCGCGCGTGCAGGCGAGGCCGAACTCGGGGTCGTCCAGCCCGGAGAAGAGAGTGCCCCCGAAGCCCGTCACGCCCGATGGGAAGTTGACGGACGCCCACACCCCGTTGATGTCCATGTCCTTGATGCGGTCCTTGATCCGGTAGCAGCCGGGCCGCACCTCGTCGAAGCGCGCGGGCTCCACGCGGTGGTCCTCCCGCGGCCGGCCGGCGACGCACATGAATCCCACCTGGAAGTAGGGCGTGCCGTCGATGGACCACACCTGGTGGCCCTCCTCGGTCTCGATCACCCGCGGCGCGCGCGCCTCGAACTTCTTCGGCATGCGCCCCTCGAAGGTCTCGGGGGGCTCCATCAGGTGGTCGTCCACGGAGATGATCGTGTAGCGCTGCTCGCGGGGCTCGGGGTCGGGCAGCAGGGGGCGGGTGACCGGGCGCTTGATTCCGAGCTTGACGACCTGGGGCATGGCGTTCTCCTTCAGGCGAGCCCCTCGACGCTAGCCGACCCACCCGACTCGGGCAGCGGGGCGTCCGCGTTGCGGATGAACTCGGTGAACGCGAGGTGGTGCTCGATCTCCGCGTGCGAGACGGGTCGGCGGCGCAGCGCGAGGGCCGCTCGCACGCGGAAGAGGTGGAAGCACAGCGCGGTGAACGCGAACCCGCAGGTGAGCACGCTGAACACCGCCAGGATTCCGGGGTCGCGGTGGAGGTCGCCCGCCTCGACCAGCGTGACGGCCGCCGCCGCGATCGTGACGGCCAGCGAGAGGGCCGCCGCCAGCGTGCTGCTGAACAGCGCGCTCCCCGGGCCGCGCGCGATCACCCGCCGCAGCTCGCGGCTGGAGAAGTGGTCGAGGAACCAGCCCGTCTGCTCGTCGACGCCGCGCTCGTGGGGCGGCGGCAGGCTGCGACCGGTGAGCGGGTCGACCGCGGGCTCGCCGCGCTGGTGGGCCCGGATGCCCCACCAGATCCGCTCGTGGATCTGCTGGCTGATCGGGAAGCGCAGGGCGATGACGAAGGCCACGATGGACGTCGTGGCGGGCGCCAGACCGAAGATCGCGCGGATCACCGTCTGCACGGTCTCGCTCTGGGGGACGTTCGGCACGTAGCCGTACGTGGCGAGGATCGCCAGCGGGACCGCCATGCTCGGGATGACCGTGAACTTCGCCATCACCGACCAGAGCCCGTTGTACTGCGCTTCGCGCCGGCGCCCCGTGTAGAGCTCGTCGTAGTCGATCACGTCGGCCTGCATGGACGGGCCCAGGAACATGCCCGCCGAGAATGCCGAGCCGGCCCAGATGAGGATCACCGCGGTGAGTACGAGATCGCCCTTCCCCAGCAGGAAGAAGATCATGAGCGAGCCCGTGAGCCCGGGCACGAAGCTGGTGAGCCACGCGCTCTTCTTGCCCACGCGTCGCGCGAGCCACATCCAGAACGGCAGGGCCAGGAAGCCCGATCCGAAGTAGAGGAAGAGGAAGATGCCGAGCCAGCGGTCGGGGTGGTCGGGCTGCAGCACGTACTTCGTGAAGTAGGGCATCATCAGCCCGGGGATCGCACCAGTGACGGAGCCCGTCACGTAGACGGCGAGCAGCACGCGGAACGCGCGGTTGCGCATCACCCGTCGCACGCCCGGCACGAGGGGGTTCGGTGCCCGGTTCACGAAGTCCTGGCGCTCGCGCACCTGGAAGACCAGGTTGGCGTAGAGGACCGTGAGCAGCACGGCGAAGATCACCGCGAAGGCCACGTAGCCCGCGCGCGCACCGCCCAGGGCGCCGATCAGCAGCGGCGGCAGGGTCGACGCCACCATCGTGCCCCCGACGATGAACGGGGCGCGCCACCCGAAGAGCACGTTGCGCTCGTTGTAGTCGAGGGTGAGCTCGGGGCCGAGACCGCCGTGAGGAATCTCGTAGACCGTGTGGAAGAGGTAGTAGAGCACGTAGCTCATCGCGAACCACACGGCGGCGCCGCCCGGCGTGAGCGAAGCGGGCGGTGCGAAGAGCGCGACGAAGGCCAGCCCGGCGAGCGGCGCACCGAGCAGGATCCAGGGGCGCCGCCGCCCCCAGCGGGTGCGGGTGCGGTCGGTCACCCAGCCCATCAAGGGATCGGTCAACGCGTCGAAGGCCCGGGCCAGGGCCTTCACCAGGGCGATGAATCCGAGGGGAATCAGGACCTCGTCGGAGTAGAAGATCGTCAGGTGGATGACGATGGGAATCGCCATGCCCGCGCCCGCGAAGCTGGGCGCGCCGTAGGCGAGCTTGACACGCAGCGGTAGGCGCGGCTCGCTGCCCGCCATGGCCGGGGGGACGGATTCCACGCCCCGACGTTGACCCATCGCCGCGCTAGCGCCAACCAGCGAAGCGTCCCCGCCGGGCGGCTGGCGCACGGCGGTCGGACGAGGCTGAGAGCGCGGCCGAAGGAGGCAGGCCGAAAGGCCGAGCGCGGCCGAAGGAGTTCTACAGCTCCCAGCGGTACTGCAGCCCGACGCCTGCAGTACCGTACTCGTAGTCGTTGGCGGATCCCATGCCCTTCAGCCAGGCGCCGTAGACGATGGCGGACACCTGGTCGGTGATGCCGACCTCGACCCCGCCCCCGAGCCGGAAGGCGGACGCCTTCACGTTCTCGCCGCCGGTGGTGTTGAACTCGTGGTGCAGGTTGCTGTAGAGGAGCCCGATGCCGAACTGGCCGTAGAGATGCACCCGGTCGAGGATCGACGGCGACAGGGCGCGCACGGAGACCGGGAAGAAGTGGGTGTCGTAATCGCTCTGGGTCTGCCACTCGTAGCCCGCCAGGAAGGCCACGTAGTCGCCGATCTGGAAGCCCAGCTGGACGTCGAGGCCGTTGCCGTCGCTGAAGGAGCCGCCGACGGGCAGGTTGGTGTCCTGGAAGGAGTGGGTATAGCCCGCGGACGCGATGCCCTGGAGCTCGGATTCCTCCTTCTCTCGCGTACTGGTCTTCGGCGGTTGCCGTTCCCGCCGCGATCAGGCAGAACAGGGCGGCCGCGAGGAGGGCGACGGTGCGCGACCGGGCTCCCGATCGGCTCGGGCTTCGAAGAGGGCTTCGAAAAAGACGTCGGAGGGGGCGGGAAACAGGCAGACAGCTGGATTGCATCGCGTTCGCAGGCTCCCGGAGCGCCCCGGTACCGGGCGCGGGACCATCCAACCACAACGGGGCAGGTGAGTCCAGCATCGTTTCCAGGGATATCGGCGGTACAGTTGCGGCCCGCCGGCCGTTTGCGAGGCGCCGTGCCCTCGGCGGGATCGAGGCGGCACGGGCGCGTCCATCGTCTGGGGTGGGAATGCCCCAGGCCTGAGTAGGGAGCCGACGGCCGGACGGATCGAAGAAGCGGCGGCTCGGGACCGGAAGGCGTCGGGCGCGGACAACGAGGCACATGAAGACCCGACGCCCCCTGGCGGTCCTCTTCAGCATCGTGGTGATCGATCTCGTGGGCTTCGGGATCGTCGTGCCCGTACTCCCGTTCATGGTGGTGGGCTTCGGGGCCGACGCCAGCACCCTGGGCCTCCTGGTCGCGAGCTACGCGAGCATGCAGTTCCTCTTCGCCCCGCTGTGGGGGCGGCTCTCCGATCGCATCGGCCGCCGCCCGGTCATGCTGATGACCATCGCCGGGCTCGAGCGCGGCACTGCTGCTCACCGGGCTCGCCCCGACCCTGCCCTGGCTCTTCGCGGGACGCCTGCTCGGCGGCGTCTTCGCCGCCAACATCAGCGTGGCGAGCGCCTACATCACCGACGCGACCGACGAGTCCGAGCGGACGCGCTGGATGGGGCTGCTGGGCGCATCGTTCGCGGTGGGCTTCACGCTCGGCCCCGCCATCGGCGGTATTCTCGGTCCGTACGGCTATCACGTCCCGCTGCTCTTCGCCGCGGGCATGGCGGCGATCAACTTCGTGATCGCGGCGGCCACGCTCGTGGAGCCGGAGAAGAAGGTCGTAGTCGAGCACGCCCGGCTGACCAGCAAAGCCGTGCTGGCGAACCCCCAGGTGCGGCGCATCGGCTGGGCCAACTTGTTGTTCTCGCTCGCGGTCACCCAGCTCGAGACGGTCTTCGCCCTGCTGATGAAGGTGAAGTTCGACTACGACCTGCGCGCCGTCGCCTTCATTCTCGTGGGCATGGCGGTGCTGATGGGAGGCGTTCAGGGGGGCGGTATCCGCTTCCTCGCCGCGAGATTCGGCGAGCGCAAGCTCCTGTTCGCCGGCGCCATCCTGATGGCGGCCGCGTTCGTGGCGATTCCCCTGTCGCCGACGGTGGCCATCCTGCTCGTACCGCTGGCCGTCTCCGCCGTCGGCCGCGGCATCTGCCAGCCGTCGATGATCAGCATGGCGTCCTCGTTCGCGTCGCCTTCGACCCGCGGCTCGGTGATGGGAACGTTCACCTCGCGGGCCTCCCTGGCGCGGGCTCTGGGGCCCGTGCCGGCCGGCCTACTCTTCGACCACGCCATGGGTGCGCCGTTCTGGCTGGCGTCGGTGCTGATCCTGGCCATGCTCGCGTTCTGCACGGGCTTCCCGGCCCGGGTCGGCGGTGGAGAGCCGGCGCGATAGGCTTCGCGGGATCGCGCCCCGGTGGAGGACCCGTGGACCTCTTCCCCATGGCATGGCGCAACGTGTGGCGCAACCGTCGCCGCACCTGGCGTCACGATCGCCGCCATGAGCTTCGGCCTCTTCGTGATGATCCTCTATTCCGGCCTGATGGACGGCTACCTGGAGGGCGTCGAGCGAAGCATCCTCGACCTCGAGGTGGGCGACGTGCAGATCTTCGCGGACCACTTCCGCGAGAATCCCGCCCTCGACTCGCTGATCGAGGACCCAGACGCCGTCATCGAGCCCCTGGTGGAGAGCGGCTTCGCCGCCTCGCCTCGCGTCGCTGGCCTTCGGCCTGGCGGCCGCCGGCGAGTCGTCGGCGGGCGTCTCGTTCCGCGGAATCGACGTGGATCGCGACGCCCGGGTGTCGCGCATCGACGAGGCGGTGGCCGAGGGGAGCTGGCTCGACCCATCGCGATCCGAAGGGCGTGGTGCTGGGACGCCGGCTGGCCCGCATGCTCGGCGTCGGCGTGGGCGACGAGATCGTCGTCCTCACCCAGGGCATCGACGGCGCCATGGCCTACGCGCTCTACCGCGTTCGCGGCGTGCTGCGGGGCATCGCCGACGCCACGGATCGCGGCGGCGTCTTCCTGAACGCCGAAACCCTGCGCGAGCTGGTGGGAGTGTCATCGGGCGTGCACCAGATCGTCGTGCGCCGTCCCGAGGGCCTCGGACCCTGGCGCCGGCCGCAGCGCAGGTGCAGGCCGCGGCGCGGCGGTCTCGAGGTGAAGACCTGGCGTCAGCTGCTGCCGACCCTCGCGTCCCTGCTCGATTCGACCCGCGGCATCATGCTCGCCATGTTCTTCCTGATCTACGTCGCCATCGGGATGCTCGTCCTGAACGCCATGCTGATGGCGGTCTTCGAGCGCATCCGCGAGCTCGGCGTCCTCAAGGCCCTGGGCGTCGGTCCCTTCGAGGTGTTGCGCCTGATCCTGCTCGAGAGCGGCATCCAGGTGGTCCTTTCCGTGGCCCTGGGGGTGGTCCTCGCGATTCCCGCCGTCGCCTAGCTCGCCACCACCGGCATCGATCTCGGCGCGCTCGCGGGCACCTCGGTGCTCGGGATCGCGATGGAGCCCGTGTGGCGGGCGGCGGTCGGTCCGGCCACCTTCACGACGCCGATCGTCGTGCTGCTCGGCATCGTGGGGCTGGCGGTGCTGTACCCGGCCGTGAAGGCGGCCGCCGTGCAGCCGGTGGACGCCATGCGCCACCACTGATCTCCGGGGCGGCGCTTTCCGGCACGAGGCAGCGTCACGCGATGTTCGGGAGGGAATGCTTGGCGACGGGCATCGCGTCCATGGCGTGGCGGAACCTGTGGCGCAATCGCCGCCGGACGCTCATCACCCTCTCGTCCATCGCCTTCGGAACGCTGATCGCCGTGCTCTTCACCGCCATGGGCGACGCGAACTTCGGCCAGATGATCGACCTCGCGGCGCGGCTGGGCGGCGGGCACGTGAGCCTGCAGCACCGCGACTATCTCGAGCTGCCGAGCTTCGGCCGCACCCTGCAGGACGCCGGGCGCCTGCGCGAGGTGGCCCTGGCGGATCCCGAGGTGGAGCGTGCGGTGCCGCGCATCGAGGGCAACGTGATGGTGGCCAGCGCGGGACGCAGCCAGGGCGCGGGCTTCATCGCCTTCGATCCCGCGCTCGAGGACGCCGGCACCCTCTCGCTCCTCGACGCGGTCTCCGCGGGTCGCGTCTTCGCGAGCGGCGGACGACCGCGGGATCCTCCTCGGCTCCGGCCTCGCCGACAAGCTGCACGCCGGGCTCGGTCGCAAGGTGGTGTACACCCTCACCGACAAGCACGGCGAGATCGTGCAGGAAGCGGCGCGCGTCGTCGGAATCGTGCACACGGGCGCGCCGAGCGTCGACGGCGGTCTGTGCCTGCTGCCTCTCGAGCGCGTGCGCAGGCTGCTGCGACTACGAGCCCGACGAGACCCTGCAGGTGGCGCTCTTCCTGCGCGACCAACGAAAGGCGCTCGAGGTGGCGACGCGCCTCGCGGATCGCGTCTCGCCCGCCGCGGCGAGGCCGTGGTACGAGAGCCAGCCCGAGCTCGCCGGCTTCATCGCGATGAAGGTGGCGTCGGCGCGCATCCTGGAGGGCATCATCATGCTGCTCGTGGCGGCCGGCATCTTCAACACGCTCTTCGTGAGCGTGCTGGAGCGCGTGCGCGAGTTCGGCATCCTGTTGGCGATCGGCTTCTCGCCCGGACGGCTCTTCGGCATGGTCATGTGCGAGAGCCTGTGGCTGGCGCTGGTGGGCCTCGCGGCACGGGGGCGCTGCTCATCGTCGCGCCCTACTGGTACCTGTCGGCGGTCGGGCTCGACCTCTCGTCGCGGCTCGGGGTCGGCGCCAGCGAGGTGGCCGGCGTGGCGGTGACCCCGGTGCTGCGGGCCGCCATCCATCCCGACCATGCCGTGGCGATCGTCTCGTGCGCGCTGGTGGCGACGCTGCTCGCGGGCCTCTATCCCGCCTGGAGCGCCGGCCGGGTGTCGCCCGTCGAATCGATCCGGATCGGCTGAGGCGGCCGGATGACAGAACCTCGCGAGCGAGCGCGCCGCCCCCCATCGTCGAGGTCCTGGAGCTTACGAAGCGCTACCAGCAGGGCGCGGTGGAGGTGATGGCGCTGCGCGGGCTCTCGATCTCCATCCGCGCCGGCGAGTTCGCCACGCTGGTGGGTCCGTCGGGCTCGGGCAAGTCGACGGCCCTCAACCTGATCGGCGCCCTCGACCGCCCCACCACGGGCAGCGTGCGCGTCGAGGGACGCGACCTGGCCGGGCCTCTCCGCGCGCGAGCTCTCGCACCTGCGGCGCGACCGCATCGGCTTCGTCTTCCAGGCCTACAACCTGATGCCCGTGCTCACCGCCTACGAGAACGCGGAGATCGTGCTGGCCCTGCAGGGGGTGGCGCCCGACGAGCGGCGCGAAAGGGTGCGCCGGATGCTCGCGGACGTCGGTCTGACGGGGCTCGAGGACCGTCGCCCCGACGAGCTCTCCGGCGGCCAGCAGCAGCGCGTGGCGATCGCCCGCGCCATCGTCTCGAACCCGGCCATCGTGCTGGCCGACGAGCCCACGGCCAACGTCGATTCGGAGACCGCCGAGAACCTGCTCGCCCTGATGGAGCGGCTCAACCGCGAGCGCGGGGCCACCTTCCTCTTCTCGACCCACGACCCGCGCGTGATGGAGCGCGCCCGCCGCATCATCCGCATCGTCGACGGACGCGTCGAGCGGGACGACGTCCGGGCCTAGGAGCGTGACCCAAGACGGAGTCTTGGGTCACGCTCCTGATCGTATGCTGGCGTTCCCGGAGCCGCCGCGACGGTCGGTCGGCGGCGGCTTCGGCGCTCAGGCGGCGATCTTCCCCGGCGTGAAGCGGCACGGCATGTGCTTGATGCCGTGGATGAAGTTCGAGGCCAGGCGCTCGGGCGGCCCGGTGATCTCGATGTCGGGCATCCGCTCGAAGAGCTGCCGGAAGAAGATGCGGATCTCGCGGCGGGCGAGGTTCGCCCCCAGGCAGAAGTGCGGCCCCGGCCCGCCGAAGCCCACGTGCTCGTTCGGCGTGCGACGCACGTCGAAGCGGAAGGGGTCGTCGAAGACGTCCTCGTCGCGATTGCCCGACGCGTAGAAGAGCACCAGCTTCTCGCCCGCGTCGAGCCGCTGTCCGCCCAGCTCGCAGGGCTGGGTGGTGGTGCGGCGCATGAAGATCACCGGGCTCGCCCAACGCACGATCTCCTCGACCGCCGTCTTCGACACGCCGTCGAAGTCCTTCTGCCAGATGGCGCGCTGGTCGGGGTGGTCGTGCAGGGCCTTCATGCCGTGGCTGATGGCGTTGCGGGTCGTCTCGTTGCCCGCGGCCACGAGCAGGATGAAGAAGGAGGCGAGATCCTCCTGGCTGAGCTTGTCGCCGTCGATCTCCGCGTGCAGCAGGCGCGACGTGAAGTCGTCCGTCGGCGTCTTCATGCGGTGCGGCGGCGAGGTCGAACATCAGCTGTCGCAGGCCGCTGCCGGCGGCGATCAGGGCCGCAGCGATGTCGGTGCCCTCGGGCACGTACTCGGGGTCTCCCGCCCCGAGGATCACGTTCGTCTGGTCGAACACGAACTGGTGCTGGCTCTTCGGAATTCCCATCATGTCGCAGATGATGCGGATCGGGAACGGTGCGGAGAGCTCGGTGACGAAGTCGCACTCGCCCTTCTCCACGACCGCGTCGATGGCCTCGCGCGCGGCGCGCTCGACCTTTTCGTCGAGGCGCGCGAGGCGCTGGCGGGTGAACTCGGGAGACACCAGCTTGCGTTGCCGGATGTGCTTCGGGTCGTCCATGTTGATGAAGCTCCCGAAGAACTCCAGGAACATGACGGGCATGTCGGGAATGCTGGTGGCCCCCTTCGACGAGCAGAAGAGCTGCGGCTCGCGGCTGGCACGCAGGATGTCCGCGTGCTTCGTGACCGCCCAGTAGCCCGGGCCCGGGGGAACCAGACCGCGGGTGTCGGGCTCCTCGTAGAAGGACATCGGCCGCTCGCGACGAAGGGTCTGGAAGGCCCCCTCGCGCTCCTCCCAGGGGCGCACCCAGAACAGCGGGTCCGAGAGATGGATCTCGTCGACGGAAAGGACGGCGCGGGGCTCCATGCTCTTCTCCTGTGGAAACGGGTGCGCGTGAAAACAGGTACCATCTCGGAACGAAGGAGGCCCGCCTTGAAGGTGTTCGGAAGCTTCGGCGACGTCCAGGTCGATCTCGGCGACGACCACGTGGCCCGGGTCGAGATCCGGCGGCCCCCCCACAATTACTTCGACATCGCCCTCATCGCGAGCCTCGCCGAGGCCTTCGAGGCCCTCGACGCCGACGCGCGCTGCCGGGCCATCGTGCTGGCCTCCGAGGGCAAGAGCTTCTGCGCCGGCGCCCAGCTCGGCGGCCGTGGCGACGCCGGGGCGTCGGACGGCCAGCGGCACCTCTACGACGAGGCCGTCCGGCTCTTCTCGACGCGCACCCCGGTGGTGGCGGCGGTGCAGGGCGCGGCCATCGGCGGGGGGCTCGGCCTGGCGCTCATGCCCGACTTCCGGGTGGCGACACCCGAGGCCCGCTTCAGCGCGAACTTCGCGCGCCTGGGCTTCCACCACGGCTTCGGCCTCTCGGTCACGTTGCCCGACCTCGTCGGAAGGCAGCACGCCATGGAGCTGCTCTACACCGGCCGTCGGGTGCCGGGCGAGGAGGCGTTCTCGATGGGGCTGTGCGACCGCCTGGTGGCCCTCGCCGATCTGCGGGACGAGGCTCACGCCCTGGCGCGGGAGATCGCCATCTCGGCTCCCCTCGCCGTCGCGTCCATTCGCGAGACCCTGCGCGGTGATCTGCCGGACCGCATCCGCCAGGCGACGGATCGGGAGAAGGCCGAGCAGGAACGCCTGCAGAAGACCGGCGACTTCCGGGAGGGCGTGCGCGCCATGGCGGAGCGGCGCGTACCCGAGTTCACCGGGAGCTGACGGGCTTATCGCGTCCAGGAGCCGCCGTGTTCGAATCCGAATCCTTCAGGAGCTGCCGTGTTCGACTTTGACCCGGGACCGGAGCTGGAGCTGATCGTCGAGACGGCCGGCAGCTTCGGCCGGGACGAGCTGGTGCCGCGACTGCGCGAGCACGAAGCCGCGCGCGAACGTGAGCGCCGCGGTGCGCAAGCGCTTCGCAGAGATCGGGTCTCGCCGGGCTCGAGCTGCCGGAATCGCTGGGGGGTGCGGGGCTCGGCGCCGTCGCCCGCGCCCTCGTCAACGAGGAGCTGGCGGCCGCCGATGCGGGCGCGGCCCTGGCGCTGGATCCGCTGGGGACGGCCCTCTACCCGCTGTTGGAGCTGGGGGGCGAGGAGGCCCTCCGCGAGCTCGCGGGCCCGCTGCTGGGCGCCGAGGGGTCGCGGGCGGTGCTGGTGGCTTCGGGCGACGCGCGGCTCGAGATCGGCACCCGGGTGGCCGGACACGTGCCCTGGGTGCCCGCCGACCGGGTGGACCTGCTGCTGGTGCTGGGGCCCGAGGGCGCCGTCGCCATCCGGGAGGGAATCGAGCGGCAGCGAGCTTCGCGGCAGCGGCTTGCGCGCGGCGGGCGCCTCGGAGCTCCACCTCGACGGCGCGCCCATCGCGGCGCGCTGGAACGACCCGGCGGCCGCGGCGCGCGCCCTCGCCCGGGCGCGCATCCACCAGGCGTCGCTCCTGGTCGGAGTGCTGCGGCAGGCCGCCGACTTCTCGCGCGAGCTACGCGCTCGAGCGCCAGGCCTTCGGGCGGCCCATCGCCCACCACCAGGCGCTCGCGTTCCTCATCATCGACATGCGGGTGGCCGTCGACGGCGCGCGGCTGCTGCTCCACGAGGCCGCCTGGCGCCTCGACCGGGGCCTCGACGCGACCGCCGCGGCGGCCACCGCCTACGCCGAGGCCATCGACGCCTCGCTGCTGGTGGGTCCGGGCGGCGTGCAGATCCTCGGCGGCCACGGCTTCATGCAGGACTACCCGGTGGAGAAGTTCATGCGGGAATCGAGGGCCCTGGGCCTGGCGCTGGGCGGGCTCGACGCGGCGCGCGAGGAGGCGGAGCGCGAGCTGCTGCGCGGCCGCCGGACGCATCCCGCTGTCGCACGTGTCGCATGCCGCAGCCGCGAAGGGGGCGTGATGGAGTTCGAGATCGACGACGCGCATGCGCGAGCGCCTCGAAGAGGTGGCGCACCGCGGGCGCAGCGAGGCGCGGCCGGTGGGCCTCGAGGCGGACCGCCTGGGACGGCCCATCCCCGTGGACGATCCGTACTTCCAGAAGCTCGTCGATCGCGGCGAGGGCCGAACCCGCTGGCCGGGGCCGGGGGGCCGCAGCGCCTCCGACGAGCCGCGGAGCCTGCGCTCCACCGTGATGGCCCTGCTGTCGGCGGAGGAGTTCGCCTACTGGGACCGCGGCGTCGGCGTCGCGCACCCGGGTGTGGGCCTGCCCGAGGGCAACGTGCTCGCCATGGGAACCGACGAGCAGAAGGAGCGCTTCCTGTCGCCGTTCCTCGAGCCCGAGCGCCCGCGCTGGGCGTGCTTCGGCATGACCGAGCCCGGCTGCGGCTCGGACGCCGCCGCCATCCGCACCACGGCTCGCAAGGACGGCGACGGCTGGATCCTGAACGGCGCCAAGTGCTTCATCGGCAACGCCAGCCGCTCGGACTGGATCCTGGTGCAGGCGACCCTCGACCCGAGCAAGGGTCGCGGGGCCCATCGCGCCTTCTTCGTCGAGCAGGGAACGCCGGGTCTCGGCGGCTTCAAGATCGAGAAGAAGATGGGACTCAAGGCCTACGAGTCGACGTCCTTCACCCTGCAGGACTGCCGGGTTCCCGCCGGCAACCTGCTGGGCGGCGAGGCGCGCTACCAGCAGCGCGCGGGCTTCAAGACGGCGATGAGCACCTTCAACGCCGGGCGGCCGGTGATCGCGGCGAACTCGGTGGGGATCGGTCGCGCGGCCCTCGACGAGGCGCAGGCGTTCGCGCGGGAGCACGACCTGCTGGGCCGCGAGCGGGTGCGCGACCGCCTCGAGCGCGCCGCGCGCAAGCTGAAGCTCGCCCGCATGATGTGCCTGAAGGCCGGCTGGCTCGCCGACCAGCAGAAGCCCAACATCGTCGAGGCCTCGATGTCGAAGGCGGTCGCCGCTCAGGTGGGCATGGAGGTGACGAGCCTCGGCATGGAGCTGCTGGGGACCGTCGGCGCCCGCGGCGACCATCTGATCGAGAAGCTCTACCGCGACGTCAAGGCGATGGACATCGTCGAGGGAACCGGCCAGATCCAGCGCGTCATCATGGCCCGCCAGCTGGTGGGCCTGCCGCGGTAGCCCTGCGACGGTCGGAACGCCCCAGCTGAGCCTGGCCGGACTCCCCTCGGGGATAGACCGGTCGTCCAGGGTGGCCGCAGCGCGGTCCCAGGCATGGGTGTTTTTTGCACCATCGTGTCAAATTTCTCAACGATCTCGGGGTGATCTGTGAGAAAGTGACGGACCGTAGGGCCCTTCGTCTTCGATGGCCCGGCGCCGCCCGTCACACGAACGGGTCGGCCGTCGAGGTCGGCGGGGGAGGGTGACCGGGGCTGGTGTTCCCCGGTGCGCGAGATCCGGAGAGTCCCCCGCTTGTCACTGCTGCGAACGCTGCGCCGTCAACGCTCCCGCACCGCGCCGGGTCGGGCGGCTTTCCGACTGGAGCCCCTCGAGCCGCGCCTGCTGCTCTCCGCCGACCCGCTCGGCGCGCTCGCCATCGACGTCGCGGCGGACTTCGGCGCCGGCGACCACGACCTCTCCCTCGCCGTCGAGCAGCTCGACCAGACCGCCGAGCAGCTCGACCCGCCGGCCGAAGCCGCGGCTCCCACGCGCATCGTTCGGCTCGTCGACCGGGAGACCAGCCAGGCCCTCTCGTGGCAGCTCCTCGGGAGCACGAGCGAGATCGTGGTGCACGGCGGGGCGGGGGCGGACCGTCTCACGCTGGACGACAGCGTGCTGGGCCTCGGGATCCCGGTGCTCTTCGACGGCGGGGCGGGGGACGACACCCTGGTCGGGCCCGGTGGCGACTCGCTCTGGCGGATCGACGGCGACGGCACCGGGGAGGTCGCCGGGGTCGCGTTCGCGGGAATCGAGAACCTCGAGGGTGCCGCCGACAACCGGGACACCTTCGTGTTCGAGGCCGAGGCGCGGCTCGCCGGCGTGGTGGCCGGCGGCGACCGGGGATTCGACTCGCTCGTCTTCGAAGGCGGTGACTACGCGCGCGTCGAGCTCGTCGCCACGGCGCCGGACGCGGGCTCGGTCTCCCTCGACGGCAACACGGTCGTCTACGCGGGCATGGAGCCCCTCGCCACCACGGGCACCGCAGCCGACACCGTCTTCACCGCCACCGACGGCAGCGACGACATCACGGTCTCCTTCGATGCGATGACGTCGATGATCGTGATCGACAGCCCGTCCTTCGAGCAGACGAGCATTCCGGTGCCGACGGGCTCGCTCACGATCGAGGCCGGCGACGGGGACGACACCATCACGGTGACGGATCTCGGCACCTTCGCGGGACGCCTGGTCGTCTACGGCGGTGCCGGGAACGACCGCCTCGATCTCGCGCCGCTCCCGGGCGCGGTCCTGGTGCAGCGGGGCGACGGAACCGCGTTCGCGACCAACGGCGCCGTCGAGATCGACCACGTGACCGGCGTCGAGGTCTTCACGAACGAGGCGGTGCTGGTCAGCGAGCAGGGCGTCCCCCAGTGGCTCGAGCAGGGTCCCGGCGTCTCCGCGAACGGCCAGGTCGAGAACATCCCGCCCAACGACCCGGTGGCCGGGGCCGTGCAGGCGATCGCCGCCCACCCCTTCGACCCGGACGTGATCTTCGTCGGCGCCACGAACGGCGGCGTGTGGCGGACGACGGACGGCGGAGCTCACTGGACGCCGCTCACCGATCAGTTCCCGTCGCTCTCCATCGGCGACGTCACCATCAGCCCGCTCGATTCGTCCGGCAATCCCGTGGACGCGTCGACGCCGCTCGACGACCTGGTGGTGTTCGCGGGCACGGGCGGCTTCAGCAATTCGGGCGTGAACGGCTTCAACGTCGGTCTGCTGCGCTCGACCGACGGTGGCTCGACCTGGTCGCTGGATGCGGCACCCGAGCTCGCCGGGCTCGCGATCACGTCGGTGGTGCCGACGCGTACGTCGGGCGTGGTGCTCGTCTCGGCCCTCGACCAGATCGTGGACGGCACGGTGCGCCGGCGCGGCGGCGTCTTCCGCAGCACCGACGGCGGCGTCACGTTCACGAACCTCTCCGAGAGCGGTGGGGCCGGCGCCCTCGGCCGCGGTCCCGCCAGCGATCTCGTCCTCGACGTCACGGACATGCCCGCGAACGACGTCCTGTACGCGGGCGTCGTCGGGCAGGGCGTTCTCCGCAGCGACGATGCGGGCGCCACCTGGAGCCTCGTGAACGGCGGCGGCGCCCAGGCCTTCGTCTCGCCGGCCGGTGCCAACCGCATCGTGCTCAGCGTGAGCGATGCGGACGGCGCGCCCCAGCACCCGCTCTTCGCGGCGCTGATCTTCCAGGAAGCGCTGCTCGGCGCGACCCCGACCGTCGGCGACTCCGTGATCGCGGTGAGCGCCACCTCGCTCTTCCAGGTGGGCGACCGGGTCGGGCTTCGGAACGACAGCGGGGGAGGGCTCGAAGGCGGCTCTGGCGATCCGAACGGCGCGCTCCAGATCGTCTCGATCGATGCGGCGGCCGGAACGCTCACCCTGAGCCGCCCGCTGGCCAACGCGCACTCGGCGGGAACGGTCATCGTTCGCTCGAGCTCCCGGGTGGCGACCGACATCTACCGGAGCGCCGACACCGGCACGACCTGGGCCCAGCTGGACATGCCGGGCGACGGCGGCATCGGCCTGAATCCGGGCGGTCAGGCGCTGAAGAACTTCTCGCTGCTCGCGGACCGGAACGACTCGAACGTCGTCTACGCGGGCGGAGACCGTCAGGACCTGGTGCGCGACGCGACGGGCACGCCCATCGGGTTCACCAGCGGCGCCACCAACTACACCGCGCGAATCTTCCGGGGCGACGCGAGCCAGGCGTCCGGCAGCCAGTGGACCCCCATCGTCTCGAGCGGCGCCAACGCGACCGCTCCCCACGCCGACTCCCGCGAGATGGTCTTCGACGCCAACGGCGACATCCTCGAGGGCGACGACGGCGGCATCTATCGCCTGACGGACGTGGACGACGCCGCCGCGCGCCAATGGGAGTCGGCGCTCGGCGACCTGCGCATCACCGAGGTGAACGCGCTGGCCTTCGACGCCGTCAGCGACGTCCTGCTCGTCGGCAACCAGGACACCGGCAGCTCGGGACAGCAGGCGGATCTCGAGGACCCGGTCGACCTCGACGGCGACGGCATTCCCGACGACTTCGCGACCCGCTTCGAATGGGAGCAGCTCAACCAGGGCGACGGCAACACGAACGCTGTGGCGCAGATCGACGACATCACGACCGTCCGCTACTGGATGGGGAACAACTTCAAGTCCCTGCAGCGACAGCGGGTCGTTCTGGGCGCCGCCTTCCCAAAGGAGAGCGTGGCGCTCGACGGGCTCGGCCAGGAAGACCGGCGCTTCTCCGGCTTCGCCCACATCCCGTACGTGGTGAACGCCGTCGACCCGACGAAGATGGCCATCGGGTTCAACTCGCTCTACGAGAGCGACGACGGCCTCGCCACCGTCGACGAGCTGCAGTCGCGGTCCCGCGGCACCCAGCGCGTGAGCGCCATCGCCTACGGCGGCCGGGACGCCGCGGGCGATCACGCGGACGTCCTCTATGCGAGCCGCGGCAACACCGTCTTCGTGCGCGAGGCGGACGCCGCTCGCACCACGGATTTTGCGGCTCGCGTGATCGTGGGCGCCGGCACGATCGTGGACCTCGTCCTCGATCCGACCGAGTGGCGCACCGCCTACGCGATCGATTCGAGCGACGTCTACCGGACCACGGACGCCGGCGTCACGTGGGAGAAGGTGAGCGCGAACCTTCCGACCGGGAAGCTCGGCAGCCTCGAGCTGGCCACGACCGACGCGGGCGTCCAGTTGCTGCTCGTGGGCAGTACGGCGGGGGTGCACCGGGCGCGGGTCGAGACGGCGGCCGGCGACTTCTCCTGGAGCGAGCTCGGCCGCGGGCTCCCCAATGCGCCCGTCGCCGACCTGCTCTACGTCGATCGCGACGGTGCGCCCGATCTCCTCTTCGCCGGCACCCACGGCCGGAGCGCGTTCTCGCTCACGCTCACGGACGACGTCGTCTCGGGACAAGAGACGCTCACGACCCAGAGCCGCATCGACGTGATCGGATCGGCGGGCGACGACGCGTTCGCGGTCCGGCGCGTCGCCGACAACGCGTCGCTGCTCGAAGTGGTGGTGAACGGGCTCGTCGTCTCGACGGTTCCCCTCTCGAGCCTCGAGGGCGTCTCGTTCTTCGGGGGCGCCGGCAACGACACGCTCCTGGTGGACGCGACGGACGGCGCGATCGCCCTGTCCGGCGGCATCGACTTCGACGGCGAGAGCGGGACGAACGAGGTCGTGCTCGAAGGCGGGCGCGTGGCCGACGAGCTCAGCCGGACGGTGGCTTCCGTCACCACCGTGACGATCCACGATCGCTTCAGCGGCGCCGAGCAGCGGGTCGCCGTCTCCAACGCGGCCATCACCGACAACCTGGACGAGCCCGCCATCTCGGTCTTCGGCGGCTCCCTGCGGAAGCTCTCCCAGCTCCTCGATCGCGCGGTCCCCAGCACGTCGAACGAGATCGCGCTCCTCGGCGGCTCGCTCCCGCTCGCGCTCTCGGGCACGAGCCTCTCCCTCGCGAAGCCGGTGGGTACGCCGGCGCCGGGCTCGCCCCAGGTCTTCGGCCTGCTGAGCGAGCAGGGCTCGATCCTCGCGCGCATCTTCGAGAGCGGCTCCGACGGCTTCCGCCTCGAGGACCTGCTCGACATCGACGATCCGGACGCGCTGCGCCAGGCGCTCGACGATCTCGACGGCGACGACGGCAACGTCAGCTACACGGCGACCGGGGCCACGACCCTCTTCGACGTCGAGATCCTGAAGACCCTCTCCGGGCAGGCGGACCTGGACGTCGAGACCGATCTCTTCGGCGGCTCGATCGGGCTGTCCGGCCTGCTCGACGTGAGCGTCGACGTGGCGCTCGCGCTGCGCATCGGCGTCGACGCCGACGGCTTCTTCGTCGACACGAGCACGGCCGGACCCGAGATCGTCGCGAGCAACTTCCAGGTCGCGGGCGACGTCGACGCAGGGGGGCAGTTCGGCTTCCTGAAGGTCGAGCTCACGAACGCCGCGCTGCAGATCGACCCCGGCGTGGCGATCGAATTCGATCTGTTCGAGCCGGGCGGCGGCGACGGCCGCCTGCGCCTCTCCGAGATGACGGATGCCCTCGACTTCGTGGGCCTCTCGGTCGCGCGCGACCCGGCGAGCACCCAAGACCTCGTCTTCACCGCCGACGTCGAGGCCGCGGCGCTGATCGAGGGCCTGGACGCTCCCTTCACCCTGCTCGACTCGCAGCTGCAGTTCACCTGGGCGGACGTCACCGACGTGGCCGGCGTGGAGCTCTCCGTCGTGGGCGGGCTGGGCGACGACCTGCGCTCCTTCCTCGACTTCGACGCCCAGGAGATGCTCGACAACCTGGTCATGCTGCGGGACCAGCTCGTCGCCTTCGACGCCGACGTCCCGTTCGTCGAGCGCGGGCTCGACGCCCTGATCGACACCGCCTCGATCTTCCAGGAGCGGATCCTCGACCCGCTCTCGGTGAGCGACGGCACGGGGAGCGTCTTCGCGCGCTTCCCCACCGTGCAGGACCTGGTGAACTCGATCGCCGGCGCCACGGGCTTCGAGCCGGAGACCCTCGGGCTCGAGCTGGACACCGACGCGGCCTCCGACACCTTCCTCGAGCTCACCTACCACGTGAACCTGGTCGCCAACCTGGTGGGCCTGCAGGAAGAGCTGGGCTTCGACTTCGATCTCGAGAGTGGCCTCGCCGACGTCGACTTCAACGCGCTGGCGGGGCTCGACGTGGACGTCCTCGTCGAGTTCGACGTGGGCGTCGACCTGCAGGAGATCGCGGCGGCCGTGAGCGCGGGCGAGACGCCCGACTTCCTCGACTCCATCTTCCTGCGGAACGGCATGGCCTCGGGGGTGCTGACGCTCACCGCGGCCAACGTGGACGCCGGCGCCCGCTTCGGCTTCGTGGACGTGCGCGTCGTGGGCGGCAGTGGCGTGGCGACCCCCACCCTGACCGCCGTTCTGCTGGATCCCGGCACGAGCGCGGCGGACGGTCGGACGTCGATCCAGGAGCTGATCGACAACCTCGCCAACCCGGACGCGCTGCTCGACGCCGAGTTCTCGGGGATGGCCAGCTTCACCCTGCCGCTCGCCGTTCCCTTCCTCGGCATCACGAGCCCCATCGCGGCCACCACCGTCGGGCTCGCGATCCCCGACCTCTCGGATCCCACCGGCATCGAGGTGACGGGTCCCTCCTTCGAGGACCTGCTGAACTTCGACCGCATGACGGCGGGGAGCTTCGTGTCGCTGCTCGGCCAGGTGAGCGACTGGCTCGAGGGCGTCCGGCAGAGCGATCTCGTCGCGAACTTCGACCTGCCCTTCGTCTCCGACGCCCTGAATGGCGTCTTCGACCTCGCCGACGCCTTCAGCGACGCGCTGCTCTTCGACGACCTCGATCTGGACGCCCGCGGCGTGGCCGATCTGCGTCGGCTGGGCTTCCCGGTGCAGGCCTTCGCGGAGGACGGCGTGCTCGTGGCCGACGCTGCGCCGGCCGACTTCGAGAACGACACCGAGGTGGAGATCGTCCTCGCGAACACGGCGTTCCTCGTGAGCGGCGCGATGATCACCTTCGACCGCACGACGAACACCATCACCCGGGCAGCGGGGAGCGGCTCGTTCCTCGACGAGGGCTTCCAGGCGGGACAGCGGGTCCGGATCTCGGGCACCGGGAGCAACGACGGGGTCTTCACCCTGGGGTCGAACACCGGCGACGTGACGGACCTCGTGCTGGTCCTCGACCCGGCGGAGCAGATCGAGGACGGCGAGATCGTCGGCGCGCGGATCGAGACGGCCTCGCCCGAGCACGTGGTGGTGAACGTGACGATCCCGGCCGGGACGGGTCTCGCCGGGGTGGCGGCGATCCTGGACGCCGCCGTGGGGGCCGGCGTCACGGTGAGCGACGACGGCGAGAAGCTCGTCTTCACCGCCGGCACGGGCGCCCTCGAGCTGCAGACGGGCATTCCGAAGCTTCTCGACGCCAACGGGGATCCCACCTTCGTCACCGCCCAGCAGCTCTCCGACCGGCTGCTCGAGCTCTTCGGCATCTCGGGCCTCGCGTACGACGCGGACAGCAACGAGCTCACCTACCAGATCGACTTCGAGAAGGACCTCTTCCAGCTCGGGGTGCCCCTCGACTTCGGCTTCGAGCTCGGCC
Source organism: uncultured delta proteobacterium (assembly GCA_963822965.1). Taxonomy (GTDB): domain Bacteria; phylum Myxococcota_A; class UBA9160; order UBA9160; family UBA4427; genus JAJDAN01. Next base: position 1,639,814 of record CAWGJT010000005.1, on the reverse strand, counting down.
CCATCGGCAGCATCCAGACCCTGGGCTCTCCGACCCTCGCGCTCGGCGGCAGCGCGGGCTTCCGCATGACCTTGGGCGTCGACCTGGGGGAGCCCGCCCCGAGCGAGATGCTGACCGGCGGCACCGCGCTCACGGATCTCGTCGGCGTGGAAGACCTGACCGACGTGGTGAAGAACGAGTACGCGCTGACCTCCGAGCCGTCGTCGGCGCTCCTCGCCGACGACGCCGTGCTCGCCTTCGACGGCGCGGAGATCTCCGGCAACCCGAATCTGCGCTTCGCGGGCAACACGATCACCCGGCTCGTGAACTCGTCGACGAGTGATCCGGCGGGCAGCTTCGCGAGCGACGGGTTCCAGGCCGGCCAGACCATCGAGGTGCAGGGCTCCGAGAGCAACGACGGCGTCTACCAGATCCTCTCGGTCTCGCCCGACGGCGCGACGCTCACCCTCACGACCGCGGTCGCCGACGAGGGCGGCGCCACCGGTCGCAGCGGCGCCAGCCTGCAGGCCTTCAACACCATCGTGCGGACCGGCGGCACGACGACCTGGGCGGACGACGGCTTCGTGGTCGGTCAGGCTATCTCCGTCTCGGGCTCCGCGGCGGGCAACAACGGCAACTTCGTGGTGCGCGGGATCACCGGCGGCGTCCTGACGCTGGAACGCGCCGACGCCTTCGAGCTGGAGACCGGCGCGGAGGACGTCCGCATCCGCGGCGGCGCGGTGGTGCGGCTGCCGGGCGACGCGAGCTTCGTGGTCGACGCGCCGCTCCTCGACGAGTCGCCGATCACCGTCACCGTGCTGGCGCAGCACGACGCCGCGACGCCCTTCGGCAGCGATACGTCCGACAACAAGACGATGCTCGACCTGTCGATGGACGTGATGTCGGCGCTGCGCGAAGCGGGCCTGCGGGGGAAGATCCGCGCGGAGACCGCCGGCTCCCAGATCGTGCTCACCGCCGCCATCGAGACGAAGGGCACCCCCGAGATCACCTTCGACGCGGCCGCGCGCGGCCTCCAGCGCAGCGACGGCAGCTGGCTCGAGGACGGCTTCCGAGACGGCATGACCATCACCGTCGCGGGATCGTCCCGGAACGACGGGCGCTACACCATCGCGAGCGTCTCGGACGACGTCCTCACCCTGGTGGGCTCGGACAGCGTGCTGGCCGAGAGCGCGTCCGGCATCGACGTCACCGCGACCTTCGCGTTCAGCATCACGCCGGACGCCGCCGCCCAGGCGAGCCTCGGCCTGCGACCGCCCCGTCGGTGAGAGCGCGATCGCCGCCAGCCAGGCGGACCTCGTCGTCCGCACCGCGACGGGCGAGCGCTTCGAGGTCGTGCTCGACGGCGCCACCGACGTGCAGCAAGTCCTCGATCGCATCAACGCGGCGGCAGCGACCGCCGGCGCCGCGGTGGTGGCGGACATCGATCCCTTCCGGCGACCGGCTCCGCATCCGGCAGGTGCCGGCGATGACCGGCGAGCCCCGGCTCGTCTTCGACGCCGCCAGCGGCACCATCGAGCGTCGCGACGTGGCCGACGGCGGCTCCTTCCTGGCGGACGGCTTCCAGCCGGGCCAGACCATCCGCGTCTCGGGCAGCGACCGGGGCGACTCCGGAACCGACCCCAACAACAACGGCACCTTCACCCTCGCGGCGGTGAGCGACGGCGTGCTCACGTTGGTCGCGAGCGACGTGCTCGTGGACGAGACCGGCTCCCAGGGCCTCGGCATCACGATCGCGGGTCCGTCCACCTTCCGCGTCGACGCCGCGAACGCCTCCCCTTCAGCCAGCCGCCTCGCCATCCTGCGCTCCGACGCGACGGCCGACGCGACCGGCGACGGCAACGTGGACTACCGCGACGTGGACGGGCTGATCCGCGGCGGCGTGATCGGCGGCGTCTCGCTCCTCGACCGCTTCTTCCTCGAGGACACCGCGATCTTCGGAAGCCTCCGCCTCGGCACCGGGGACGGCGAGGACGTCGTCATCTCCGGCGACTTCGGCTTCGTCGAGATCCTCGCCTCCGGGGGCCCCGACTTCGAGGCGGGCGTCTCGATCGGCATCGACGGCGGCGACGACGGGCGGCTCACCCTGGCGGAGCTGATCGACGGGCTCGGCGATCCCCTTTCCCTGATCGGAACGCCGCAGATCGGCGGACCGAAGCTCGCGGGCAGCCCGCAGCTCACCTTCACCCCGGGCGACGGCGCCAGCGTGGCGGCCACCATCGTCCGCGCCGCCGGGAGCGGAAGCTGGGTCGACGAGGGCTTCCAGCCCGGCAAGCGCGTCCTCGTCGACGGCAGCGGCAGCAACGACGGCTCCTATGTGGTCGAGCAGGTCACCGCCGCCACCCTCACCCTGGCGCTCGAGGAGACCCTGGTCGGCGAGAGCGTCGCGGGCGTGGCGGTGAGCGGCGAGGTCGGCACCTTCGCGATGGGCCTCACCGTCGAGCCCGGCATCCCGGGGCTGATCGACGACGGCGACCTGCCTGGGCTGCGCGTCACCGTCTACGACCTGGGCAATCCCATCGGCGTGACGTTACGCCGACGCCGACGCGCCCACGTACCAGAGCGCGACCACCTTCACGCTCGCCGGCGACCAGCGCGACACGATCCGCGCGGGCGACAAGGTGCAGGCCACGTTGCCGGCGGACGCGACGAGCACCGCCAACACCCTCGTCTCGTCCGTCGCCTTCGACGCCGGCACGATGACCACCACCGTGACCGTCGAAGACGCCGTCCTCACCGAGAACCTCGCGGAGGTGAAGCTCCGCCGCGATCCGGAGATCGAGTTCGACTTCCCCGGGCTCGGCGACTTCTCGAAGTTCGGCGACATCGGCGATCAGCGAGATCATCGACGCCCTGATCTCGCTGTCCGATTTCCTCGGCCAGTTCGAGAGCTTCGGCTTCCTCGACCAACCGATCCCGGTGCTCGACGTCTCGTTCAACGACGTGCTCGCCTTCGCCGACCACCTCGACGCCGCCGTCGCAGTCCTTCGAGAGCGATCCCGCCAGCGCGATCCAGCGCCTCGAGGACCAGCTCCTGCAGGCGTTGGGGCTGCCGGCGGCGCCCGTCCTGCAGGGCGGGACGCCCCTCGCGATCGACCGCCGCGGCCCGCACCATCACCCGCAGCGGAGGCGGAAGCTTCGTCGAGGAGGGCTTCCAGCAGGGCATGGAGATCACCCTCTCGGGCTTCTCCGCGAATCAGCGGCACCTACACGATTGCGGCGGAGGGCGTCACCGCCGACACCCTGACGCTGGAGCCCGGCCCCGCGCTGGTCGACGAAGGGCTCGACGCGACGGCGGGTCCCAAGCTCGGCATCAACATCCGCGGCCAGTCGATGGGCGACTTCGGGATCGATCTCTCCCTGGTGCCCGCCGCGGACCCACAGCCCGACGGGCCGCGCACCGCGGCGCCGCTGGCGCTCGTGTTCGTGCCGGGCAGCGGCTGCCACCGCACCGATCATCACCCGCGCGTCCGGGAGCTGGCTGGACGACGGCTTCACGCCGGGGCAGGTGGTCGTCGTCTCGGGGACGGGATCGAACGACGGCGCCTACAGCGTCGGCTCCGACCCGGACGACGTGAGCGATGGGACCCTCGTGCTTCGCAGCAGCGCGAGCCTCGTCGCCGAGAGCGCCGCGAGCGCCTCGGCGGAGACGGGCATCGACCTGCTTCGCATCGCGCTCCGCCTGGGCAAGGCCTTCAGCGAGTCCTACGACCTGCACTTCGACCTGGGCGACGCGGGCTTCCTGACCGGGCAGGCCGGTCTGCAGGCGAGCGGCGAGGCCGGCTTCCTGCTGGCCGTCGGCATCGATCTCGCGAGCCCGGCGGACGTCTATCTCTTCGAGGACACCGCCATCACGGCGAGCTTCCGCGCCGCCGCCGACGACATCGACCTGCGCGCGGTGCTCGGGCCCTTCGGCGCCACCATCGAGGGCGGCAGCCTGTCGGTGGGCGGCGGTCCCGGCGGCGTGCTGCCCGGCACGGACATCCTGCGCGCCGGGCTCGACTTCGACGCCGACGCCGGGACGGAGGGCGGGATCCGCCGGATCCAGGACGTCGTCTCGAACCTGGGCGAGAGCTTCTCGGGCCGCCTCGAGGGAGAGATCCACACCGAGCTGCCGGTCGACTTCCCGACGCCCTCGCGGCCGGCGGGAACCGTCCTCTACGACGTGCTGCTCGGGATCGGCACGGACGACACGACGCTGCAGGTCAGCGACATGAACGGGGCCCCGCTCGCGAGCTTCTTCGATCCCGCGGCGCTGCGGGCCGCGCGTCCGGACGGCTCGACGACGGACACCGACGGCTCGCCGCTCACCGTCGGCGACCTCTTCGCCTTCGACCCGGCCGAGTTCAGCCTGATCGACAACATCCTGCTCGTGACCGACGGCGTGGACCTCTTCCTGGGCGGCCTGCAGGACGTTCTGGAGGGCGAGGTCTTCGGCGTCGAGCTGCCGCTGATCGGCGACCAGCTGACGGACGGCGCGCGCTTCATCGAAGACCTGCGGGAGGGATTCATCTCCGACTTCCGCGACGCGGTCGAGAGCGCCGCGGACCCGAACGCGAACCTGATCTCGCAGCTCCTCTTCGACCTGCTGGGCTCGGCGGACGACGCCCTCGTCACCGACCTGAACGACGCGCTGGTCGGCGCCGGCCTGGGCGGTCGCGTCGAGGCCCGGGCCGAGACCGAGGCGATGCGCGACGAGAACGGCGTCGCGACCGACGTCGTGTCGACGCTCCGCCTGGTGGTGATCGACCCGAGCGTGCAGGCCCTGACGCTGACCGTCGCGCCGGGCGGCGTGGCCGCCGCGGAGCTCGGGCTCACCAGCCAGACGCGTCGTCCGGGAGGCGTCGGAATTCGGCGTCTCCGGCGAGATCGCGGACGACTCGGGCGTCCTCTCGGGCGACGCGGTCTTCGAGATCGAGCTCGACGGGGAGGGACCCGTCGTCGTCACGATCGCGCACAGCGATCCCGACGGCGCCGGCCGGCGCACGGGCACCGCCACCAACCAGCGCGTGGTCGCCGCCCAGGGCGCCTCGCTGGATCTGCTGCTCGACGCGAACGGCAATCCGGCGCGCGGACCCGGGGACGTCGTCCTGCAGACGAACATCGACCAGCCGGGCATCGCGTTCGAAGACTCGTTCATCCAGTGGAACCTGAAGCTCGGCCAGACGCTGGTCTCGGGCGCTGCGGATCTCGGGCTCGACATCGGCGCCCCCGGCGTCTCGCTCGAGACCGACGGCGAGATCCGTCTCGACGTCGACTGGCAGCTCGACTTCGGCTTCGGCCTCTCCGGCAAGGACGCCTTCTACCTCGACCTGAGCGACACCGACGAGCTGATGGTGAACGTCGAGGTGACCCTGCCCGACGCGATGCTCTCGGGCGAGCTCTTCTTCCTGCAGCTCACCGCCGACGCGAGCGACGACTCCCACCTCTCGGCCACCTTCGGGATCGATCTCTTCGACGAGCGCACGGGACCGAGCGGCGACGGCCACCTCGGCATCGCCGACATCGGCAACCTCGGCATCGAGGCGGGCATCCGCGCCGACGCCTACCTCGAGCTGGCGCTGGTGCTGGAGGTCAACAAGGACTTCATTCCCGCCGACGTCGCCAGCGTCTTCCCGGTGCTGCGAGCGGAGTTCGTCCTCGACTGGGGGCTGGAGGATCCCGACGGCACGTCGGTGGCCCTGTCGAGCCTCGGGGACGCCATCGACGACGGCTTGCGGGAGGTCTCCTTCCGCAACGTGCGTCTCGATCTCGGCTCGTTCATCAGCGACTTCGTGACGCCGGTCCTGTCGAAGGTGCAGGACATCACCGGGCCCATCCAGCCGATCATCGACGTGCTGACCGCCCCGCTGCCCGTGCTCTCGGACCTCGGTCCGCCGGTCACCCTGCTCGATCTCGCCGGCATCTTCGGCCACATCAACCCGGACCTGCTCTTCGCGATCGCCGACCTCATCACCCTGGTCAACGGGATCCCGACGGACCCGGACGCGAGCCTCGAGATCGTGATGGGCGATCTCTTCATCGTCGAGCCCACGATGGGGCTCGCCGCGGGCATGTCCCAGAGCGAGATCATGACCGCCAACGCGGGCATGATGCGCGACACGAACCAGCAGATCGACGATCTGCCGGGGGAGACCGGCGGATTCGTCCAGCGACTGCGCGACAGCGAGAGTCTCTCGTTCCCGATCCTGACCGACCCCTCCCAGGCCTTCGCCCTGCTGATGGGCGATCCGGCGACCCTCGTCGAGTACGCGATCCCGCCGCTGGAGTTCGAGTTCTCGTTCCACACGTTCTTCCCGATCTATCCGCCGCTGGGCGTCGGCATCGGTGCGAGCTTCGGCGCACTGATCGACTTCCACGGCATCGGCTTCGACACCAAGGGCATCTCGGAGTTCGCGGACGGCGGCTTCCGCAATCCACAGCTCATCTTCGACGGCTTCTTCGTGAACGACCTCGACGCTTCCGGCGCCGACGCACCGGAGCTCGTGCTCACGGGGGGCCTCACGGCCACCGTCGAGCTCAACCTGGGTATCGCCCGGGCGGGGGTCGGCGGCGGGCTCGACCTGCAGATCGACTTCGACCTCTTCGACCCGGACCACGACGGTCGCGTCCGCGTGGGCGAGCTGCTCGGCAACTTCGAGAACGAGATCAAGTACGGCACGCCCGTGCTCGCGCCGCTGGCGATCTTCGACATCTCGGGCGAGCTCTCGGCGCGCCTCTTCGCGTTCCTCGAGATCAACCTGCTCTTCGTGAAGCTCGAGTACGAGTTCCCGATCACTCCGCCGATCACCCTGCTCGAGTTCCAGACGGAGTTCTTCCGGCCGCCCAAGCTCGCGACCGTGATCGAATCGAACAGCGACGTGCTCCAGCTCAACTTCGGCCAGTTCGCCGGCCAGCGCCTGAACGGCGACCTGCGCGACGGGGCCGAGAGCGTCGTCGTGACCGGCAACCGCAACCGACTGGACGTGACGAGCACCCTCGAGGGCCACACCGTCACCCAGACCTACGAGGGAACCTTCGATCGCATCATCTGGGTGGGCGGGGACGGCAACGACTCCATCGACCTGCGCGGCGTCGACGCGGACGCGGGCCTCGAGTTCGATCTCGACGGCGGCTCGGGCAACGACCGTATCCTGCTCGACGACTCGGCCCTGGGCCGGGCGAAGATCGTCGGCGGCGACGGTGACGACGTGATCTTCGGCGGCGGGGGTGACGACCGCATCTTCGGCGGCGCCGGCAACGACGAGATCCACGGCGGCGGCGGTGCGGACACGATCTTCGGCGACCTGGGCAAGATCGAGGACAGCGACGACGACGGCACCATCGATCTGTGGCGCGCCCAGGCCGGCAGCGGCGACGGCGACGACGTCGTCTTCGGCGACGGCGGCGCGGATCTGGTCTTCGGCGGCGGCGGGGACGACCGCATCGAAGGCGGCGAGGGCGACGACCTGCTGGTCGGAGACGCGGGCATCGTCGCCCTCGACGCGCCCGTGCTCGCCGGCAGCGCGGGGCTCACCTTCGTGCACGAGGTCGACGGGCCCGATCGCATCGTGCGCACCGACGGCGGGCGCTTCGCGCCGGAGATCTTCCGCCTTTCCGGCGCGCCGGGGCTCGTCTTCGCGGGGGACACCCTGAGCCCGGGACGACCTCGCCCAGGGCGGCTCCTTCCTGGCCGACGGCTTCACTGCCGGCCAGACGGTCGAGATCGACGGGCAGCGCCCACAACGACGGCCTCTACGAGGTGGTCTCGGCGAGCGACGCGACGCTCCAGCTGCGCGACGCCGTGCGCGGGGGGACCCTGGTCTTCGAGCCGGAGATCGTGGACCCGGCCCTCGACGTCGTGAGCGTCGAGACGGTGGAGCCGGTGTACTTCGAGGCCGGCCGGGTGCTGCGCATCGCGGGCTCGGCGGGCAACGACGGCCTGTACCGGGTGGCGGAGGTCTCCGAGGACGGAACGAGCCTGGTCCTGGCCGACACCGACGAGCTGGCGGACGAGGTCGCGGACGGGGTCACGCTCACCGGCTCGCGTCGCATCCAGGACACGGACCGCGGCCTCGCGGGCGGCCACGACGTGATCTTCGGGAACGCGGGCGTGGACCTCGTCTACGGCGGCAAGGGCGACGACCGCGTCGACGGCGGCGCGGACGCGGACGCGATCTTCGGCGAGGCGGGATTCGACGAGATCTTCGGCGGCGCCGGCGACGACCTGCTGGTGGGCGGCCTCGACGGCGACTTCATCGCCGGCGGACGCCCCGCCTACCAGGACGCCGAGACGGTGCTGCTCGAAGGCTCGATCGACATCGGTTTCGGCGAGGGCGACGCGCAGAACCTCCAACGCGTGCTGGGCCAGGCCGACCAGCTCACGCGGCGCGACGGCAGCTGGCTGGAAGACGGCTTCCGGACGGGACAGCTCGTTCGCGTGGCCGGTGCGGGTCTGGCGGCGAACGACGGCACGTACCGGGTGCTCGAGGTGAACGACCGGCACCTGACCCTGGACCGCGACCTCGAGCCGGAGATCTCGAACGCCGGGCTCTCGCTCTCCGTGATTCCGGAGCTCGTGTTCGAGCAGGCGAGCTACGCGGGAGGCGTCGACTTCCACGACAACGGAAGCGACCGCGACACCCTCACCCGGGAGACGGGCCAGTGGAGCGACGACGGCTTCGCGGTGGGGCAGCGCGTACGCGTCTCCGCGTCCGCCGGCAACGACGGCGACTACACGATCGCGGCCCTCGACGGTGCGGTGATGACCCTCGAGCGTCTGGACCGCCTCACCCGCGAGCTCGGCGCGTCGGACGTCGTCGTCCAGGCGTCCAGCGTGGAGCGAAGCTTCGGGAGCTTCCTGGAGGACGGCTTCGCGCCCGGGCTCCGGATCGACTTCGGGAACGCCGGCGAGAACGACGGCACGCGCACGATCGCGGCCATCTCCGAGGACGGGCTGCGCCTCGAGCTGGTTCCGGACGCGGTCTTCGCGCCGGCGCCCCCGGAGCAGGGCGCGACGGTCCGGGTCGCGGACTCGGACGCGGGCGACACGGGAGCCGACGGGCGGGACCTCGTCCTGGGCGGCGACGGCGCGGACGTGCTCCACGGCGGCGGAGAAGACGGATCGCCTCTACGGCGGCCGGGGCGCCGACGCGCTCTTCGGAGACGCCGGGGACGACCGCCTCCAGGGAGACGCCGACGCCGACACGCTCCACGGCGGCGCGGGCGCGGACGAGCTCGAAGGCGGCGCCGGAGCCGATCGCCTCGAAGGCGACGCCGGGCGGGACACCCTGCGCTCGAAGATGGGCGACGACGTGCTCGTGGGCGGTGAGGACGGCGACCTCTACGTGGTGCCCTTCCAGGGCGGCATGGCCACCCGCGTCGTCGACGTCCGGGACGGCGGCGTCTCGGGCATCGACCAGCTGATCCTCGACGGCACCAACGAGGTGGACCGCTTCCTCTTCCGCGCCAGCGCTTCCGACCCGACCCGCGCCTTCGTGGCGCTCATCAACGACATCCCCGCCAACCGCGTCGAGCGTCTCGACTACCGCGACGACCTCGAATCGTTCCTGGTCTTCGCGCGGGACGGCGACGACGTCTTCGCCCTCGACGACAACCTCGCCACCATGGAGATCTTCGGCGGCTTCGGCGCCGACACGTTCCAGATCGGCCAGCTCTTCAAGTCGGAGCGCAGCTCGGTGCCCGACGTGGAGACCACCCTCCCGGGCGGCGAGGTGGTGCCGGGCAGCGACGGCATTGGCGACGTGAGCGGCATCGCGGCGCTCGACCAGCTCTCGACGATCCTCACCACCCGGGGCTATCCTGAGCAACGGAATCTCCGAGCCCACCACGATCTACGGCGACGAGGGCGAGGACACCTTCACGGTCTTCCACAACCGGGCGGTTCTCAGCCTGAACGGCGGCGACGACGACGACTTCTTCACCGTTCGCGCCTTCGCGCTCGACGGCTCGGTCGAGCAGGAAGACCAGCGCGAGCGGACCGACATCGCGGGCAACGGGGGCGCGGACTTCGTCCAGTACGTGGTGAACGCACCGGTCAACATCGACGGCGGCGACGGCCTGGATACCGTGACCGTGATCGGAACCGAGTTCTCCGACGACTTCGTGGTCACCGAGAGCGGCATCTACGGAGCCGGACTCTCCGTGCGCTTCGTGGGCGTCGAGGTGCTGCGGGTCGACGGCGCCGAGGGCGACGACCGCTTCTTCGTGCAGAGCACCAACGAGAACGTGCTCACGGTGATCAGCGGCGGGCTCGGGAACGACACCTTCAACGTGGCGGGCGACACGCCGCCGGTCATCAGCAACGACCTGCTCGGCCACAGCGGCATCGTCACCCACAGCGTCGAGAGCGTGGATCCCGCCTACCAGGGCATTCCCATCGACGGCATCTCGGCCAACGTGGTGGACAACGACGAGCCCGCCGTCGCGATCCGCGTGAGCGACGGCGGCTCGCGGGTGATCGAGCACGACGGCACGGTGGGAGTCGACTTCGACGCCCTGGCCGCCGCCGGGCTGCTGATGGACAGCTACACGGTCGTGCTCACCCGGGCGCCGACGGGTCGTCGTGCGCATCACCGCGGTCTCCCCCACGCGCGGCGTGCGCGACGAGCGGGGCGAGATCGTCCTGGTGCCCCAGATCCGGTTCCTGCCGCCCGAGCCCGGGGAGGCCGCGCAGGTGATCGAGCCGGCGGGCGCGATGCTCACGTTCGACGAGACGAACTGGGACATCCCGCAGACCGTGCGCTTCATGGCCGCAGACGACGACCTGGTGGAGGGGCAGCACTTCGGGACGATCCTCCACAAGGTGGAGGCCGAGGAGACGATCACCGGCATCCGTGACCGACGGTCCCGTGCTCGTGGCGCCGCAGGCTCGACTTCGTGGCCGGTCCGGGGATCGCGAACGCCGGCATCACGCGCGACGCGGCCAGCGGCACCTGGCAGGAGGACGGCTTCGCGGCCGGCGACTTCATCGTGGTCTCGGGCTCCGCGTCCAACGACGGCCACTACCGGGTCGGCGCGGTCTCGGCCGACGGACTGACCCTGGTGCTCGCGGACGAGGACGCGTTGGCCCCGGAAGCGGGCGCCGAGGGCGTGGTCGTGGCCGTGTCGTCGCCCACCCTGAGGCGCGACGTGGGCGCGAGCGCGACGGACAGCAGCGTGTCGGTCCGGGCGACGATCCGCTTCCAGCCCACCGACGAGGGGCCGGACGAGATCAGCCGCAGCGGAGGCAGCTGGCTCGAGGACGGGTTCCGAGACGGCCAGCGCATCGAGGTGTTCGGCTCGCCGGCCAACAGCCGCACGTTCCTGGTCGAGCACGTGACGGACACGGTGCTGCAGCTGGCGCCGGACTCGGTGCTGATGTTCGAGGCGCCCGCGTGTGACGGGAAACGTGACGATCAGCGTGGCCGCCCCACTGCTGCGGGGGCCGGCGGAGCTCGTCTTCTCCGACGCCGGCAACGCCGACACCATCGCACGATCCCAGGGAAGCTGGGTCCTGGACGGCTTCGAGGTCGGCCAGTCGATCCGGGTGTCGGGCTCCGCGGACGACGACGGGGTCTACACGATCGCGGCCATCGAGGACGCCCTCCTCACCCTCTCCGCCGGCGACTCCCTGAGCCCCTCGGCGGCTCCCGAGGCGGGGGTCGCGGTGAGCGTGCAGGTGATTTCCACCTCCACGCTCCCGCGGCTCTTCCTGCAGGACGACGTGGACGTCTACACCTTCTCGGTGGACGTGGCCCTGCCCACCGCCGGCGAGGGTCTCAAGGGCGCCACCCTCCGCCTGATCCGCGGCAGCGGGGTCGGCCAGGAGATGCAGATCCTCTCGAACACCGAGAGCACGATCACCGTGCGGAAGGCCTTCCGCGGCGACATCACCGCCGACACCCGCTTCGAGATCCGGCGCTACGACAAGCTGGCGGTCCCCGTGGTGCCCGTCCGCATCGAGGACGACGAGCGGGGATCGGTGATCCTGCAGGAATCCGGCGAGGGCACCACCGTCTTCGAGGGCGCGCCCTTCACGAGCCTGGGCTTCGCCATCGACACCTACGAGGTGTTCCTGTCCACGGCGCCGGACTCGGACGTCACCGTGACCCTCGACGAGATCACCTCTCCGGGAACGCCCGACCAGCTGCGCTTCGCCCCCATCACGCTCCTGCGCGGTGCGCCTACCCTCTCCTTCTTCACCGACGGCGCGCCCCAGATCGTTCGGGACGACGCGGGCAGCGGGGGCTCCTTCCTGCTGGACGGCTTCGCGCCCGGTCAGGTCGTCGTGGTCGCCGGCAGCACCGCCAACGACGGGACCTACGGGGTGGCCGCGGTCACCGCGGACACCCTCACCCTCGCCCCCGGCAGCGTTCTCACCGACGGCGACGACACCGCGCAGCTCTTCGTGCTGCCCGACTTCCAGAACACCCTGCCCGAGATCACGTTCACCGCCGACGACTGGTTCCGCCCGCGGACCATCGCCGTCGTGGCGATCGACGACGCGGTGCGGGAGGGCTTCCACACGGGCTTCATCACGCACACGGTGAGCGGCGGCGGCACCGCCTACCAGGTGCCGGTGCCGGGTGCGGCGCCGCGACCGATCGACGCGGACCGCCTGGCCGTGGACATCGGGGACGACGAGATCCCCGGCGTGCTCGTCGAGGAGAGCGGCGGCTCCACCGACGTGAGCGAGAACGACGTCCGGGACGGAACCGGCGACAGCTACACGGTGGTGCTGACCCGCCAGCCCGACGAGGACGTGTTCGTCACGCTCAGCCCCCAGGGCACCCGCACCACCCGCGGCGACGTGATCGTGCACCCGCAGAACGCCTTCGCGGCGATCTCGGGCAACGCGAGCCTGCGCTTCGAGAACGGAGACGCGATCGTCCGCAGCGACGGCGACTGGCTGGCCGACGGCTTCCGGGTGGGGGACACCGTCACCGTCCTGGGCACCGGCAGCAACGACACGGCGGCGGGGGCGACCTACGAGATCGCCGGCCTGTCCGACGACGGGCGCCGGCTCACGATCGTCGGAGACGGCCTGGTCGACGAGGGGCCGGTCGCGGGCGTGCAGGTCACGGGCACCACGTTCCGCGCCAACGTGCAGGTCTCCCTGGAGACGGACGCGGCCGGCGCCACTCCCGGCGCCGACGGCAGCCTGGTACTGCGCTTCACCCCGCTCGACTGGGCGACGCCCCAGGTGGTTCGCGTGCAGGCCGTCGACGACCACCAGATCGACGGCGGCGACACCAAGGAGTTCGCGCCCATCGCGAACATCATCAACAAGATCAAGGGCCCGCTGCGGATCGAGGGCGAAGGCGGATCCGGCTCGACGGCCGGTCTCGACCTCGACCCCCTGCGGCTTCCCGGCGAGACGAACCTGAAGGACTCGACGGGGGCCGTGCTCGCCCTCGAAGACCCGGCGGATCCCTCCCGGGTCCTCGACCCGAGTCGCACCCTGCGCGTGGACGCCGCCGCGCTGGCGGCGCTCGGCCCGGAGGCCCTGAGCACCGCGACCCTGGAGATCACCCGGGGCCGCGAGGGCGAGGCCATCGGGCAGGTGCGTCTGGTGACGGCCTTCGAGGAGCTGGGCGACGGCAGCGTGCTCCTCTTCGTCGACGAGGCATGGGCGTTCGTGCCGGACGTCGGCGCCGATCCGAGCCTCGAGTACGCGGTCTCCATGACGAATCCCAACCTGCTGGTGGACGAGGCCACGCGCATCGACCTGCTGCTGGTCTTCAACCAGGAGAGCGTCGCCGACGACCGGGGCCGCATGGACCGGACCTACGAGTTCACCGGAGAGGGTCGTCTCGCCGAGGTGTATCGCATCCAGGGCCTCGGAACGGGCCCCGACCTGGTACAGCGGGGCACGGTGATCTCCGGCGGCATCAGCACCCTCGACCTCGAGAACACCACCGTCTACCTCGGGTCGGGGGACGACACCCTGCAGGTGGAGGCGACCCAGACGCGGCGCGACGATCCCACCACCGAAGAGGACGAACGCTTCCGGGCGGTCACACTCGTCTACACCGGTCTGGGCAACGACGACGTCACCGTGAACCTGGCCGCCGGCGGCGAGACGGTTGCTTCGGGGGCGGTGACGTCGAGCTCGTTGCGCACGCTCCTCGACGCCGCGGCGCCCTTCGACACCGACGGCACGGGCCTCGCGGGCTTCCTGGTGCGCGTGACGACCCCGTCGACCGACGGCGGCGATCCGCTCGTCCAGACCCGCGTGATCGGAACGAACAGCGAAGACGAGCTGCGGGTGACCGCGCCCTGGGACGTGCTGCCGGACGCCACCAGCCGCTACGAGATCATCCGCCAGGGGGACGGCTTCTTCTCCCTGGACGTGGGCGGCGTCGTCACGCGCCCCGGCGTGGAGCGCGACGACGACCGGGTCGACGCCACGGGCTCCGGAGCTTCCCCTGGTCGTCTTCGGCGGCGACGGCGCCGACATGCTGCTCGGCGGCAGCGCCGACGACATCCTGTTCGGCGACCACGGGCAGGTGGACTTCTTCGACGAGAACGGTCGCCTGGTGACGCGCCTGGGATATCGGCCCGACGACCGGCGGGGAATCGCGGGTGCCGGATCGACGGCCACGACCCTGGTGGTGGGCGAGATCACCGACGGTCTCGGCGCGCTGCCCGTGGAAGACGGCGGCCTGGTCGGCCTCGTGGTGCGCATCACGGCGGGCACGGGCTTCCCGCAGACGCGCACCATCGCCTCCAACACCGGCGGGGTCATCACGGTGACCGAGCCGTGGGACGTGATCCCCGACGCCAGCAGCCAGTTCCTCGTCACCGGGGTTCCCTCGAACCAGACCGACGGCGGCGTCCACGACGTGCGCTTCGTCCGCAGCCTCGAGCTCGGCCGGGCGGACACGCTGCGGGACGACGTGATCGTGGGCGGCCCCGGGGCCGACCTCGTGATCGGCGGGCCGGGCGAGCGACGCCATCGACACCGCGTCGACGTGGAGCTCGCGGGAAGGAGATCGTCATCGGCGACGACGCGCGGCTCACCTTCGGCGGCCACGAGACCTTCGCGCCGGGGGAGGAGAGCTCGACCCTCGGGTTCTCGTTCGGCGGCCGCAGCCCGTCCGCCCGGGTGGAGGGCGTGGTCGGCGCGCCCGGGCGCCGAGGCGGACGGCTGGATCGACGTCACCGCCGCCGGGCGGGGCGTGTTCGGCGACCAGGCCTCCGAGGTCGTCCGCTTCGACGACGGTCGTCTCGCCTCGGGGGTGCGTCGTGCGGTGGGGGGTCGACCTGGACGGCAGCGGCGCGAAAGCCGGCGTCCGCCTGCAGGAGGACATCGACGCCAGCGAGACGCCCGGCGACGACCGGCGCCTCTTCGAGGGCTATCTCCAGGGCAACGCCCGCCAGGCTCTGGGGGTGGACGTCTCGGGTCTCTCGGCCTGGTACGACAGCTACGACGTCTATGTGTATCTCGACGCGGCCGACTCCCGCACGGGTCCCGGCACCTCCGTCCAGGGCGTGAGTCTGGGCGACGCCACCTTCTACCTGGACGACGCCCGCGGCAACACGTTCACGGGCACGTACGTCGAGGCGACGGCGACGACCGCGGCCGGCGCGCCCCCGGCAACTACGTGGTCTTCCGGGGAGTCTCGGGCGACGTCGCCTCGGTGCGCATCGAGGGCAACGGCCGCGACGGCGCCGCGCTCTCGGGGATCCAGATCGTGGGCACCACCGGCCCATCGACCGTATCGAGAGCCTCTTCGGCGCGCGCGACGGCGACGACTCTCATCCAGACCGGCGGCGGCGCCGATCTCGTCCTGGGCGGCGGCGGCGAACGATCTCATCGTCACCGACGGGAACGGCGCCGCGGGCGCCTCGGACGCCGACGTCGTGCTGGGCGATGCGGGTCGTCTGACGTGGATGGCCGGCGAGCTGCGCGAGGTCCGCACCCTGGACGACCGGCCGGCGGGATCCGACGTCATCCGGACCGGCAACGGCGAGGACCTGGCGATCGGCGGCGCCGGCAGCGATCGGATCGACACGGGCGCGACGGCGATCGACAACGGCGACGTACGCGTCCTGAGCTTCACCTTCGGCGCGGGCCGCGAAGGTACGACGATTCGCGGCAGCGCCGGCGCCGTCGAGGTCTCGGGCTGGAACGACCTTCGCTTCGGCTCCGCCGCAGCGAAGGACGGGCGGGGCCTGCCCGACACCCTGGTCTTCGACGACGGGAGCGCGGCGACGGGCGTGGGAATCGACTGGGGTCTCGACGGAGGCTCCGGCGGCGCGCAGGGCGAGAGCCACGACGCCATCGATCCCGACCAGCGACAACGAGCGGCTCTTCGACGGCTTCCTGCGCGGCGATCCGGGCGAGGCGATCGTCGTGGAGCTCACCGGCCTCTCCGGCTGGTACGAGAGCTACGACGTGTACGTCTACCTGGACGACGACCGCGTCGCCGACGAGGCGGTGCTGCAGCAGATCAGCGACGGCACGAGCACCCTCTATCTCACCGATCCGGCGGGCCACACCTTCGAGGGCGTCTACGTGGAGGCCGGGAGCAGCGACCCCGCGGCGGCGCATCCGGGCAACTACGTCGTCTTCCGCGGCCTGAGCGGCGACGCCGCGACGATCCGCGTGGGCGGCGTCCTCCCGGGCGAACGGCTGGCCCGCCCCGTGCTCGCGGGCCTGCAGGTGGTCGGCGGACCCGACAAGGACGCGGTCTTCGTGGGCGGCGACCGCGATCGGGACCTGCTCGCGGGCGACGAGGCCTGGGTCACCCTCTTCGGCGGCGTCGTGCAGGAGCTGTCGGCGGGGGCCGTGGGGTCGGGCATCCCGGGGCTCGACCGCGACGTCCTCACGGGCGGCGACGACGCCGACTTCCTGCTGGGGGGCGCGGGCGACGACGTGCTCCAGGGCGCGGGCGGAAGCGACGTGCTGCTGGGAGACGGCGGCAGCCTGCGCCGCTTCGAGGACCGCATCGTGGACTTCGTGGCGGACGCCGGTGCGGGCGGCGCGGATCGTCTCGAGGGCGGCGGCGGCGACGACTGGCTCTACGGGCAGGGGGGCGGCGACACCTACGTGTTCTCGGGTCTCGACCTCGGCGTCGACCGCCTCTTCGAATCCGACGGCAGCCGCGGCGTCGCGAACGACGGCAACGACCGCCTCGACTTCCAGGGCTTCGGCGCCAGCGTCGACTTCGACCTCGGCGACAAGAACGTGCAGAAGGTCGGCTCGTCCCGGCGCGAAGACCTGTTCGTCGACCTGTCGTCGGGACACGCGTTCGAGGGCATCACGGGGAGTCGCTTCTCCGACCGGCTCGACGGCAACGTGCGCCCCAACGGGCTGGCGGGCGGCGCCGGCGACGACCGTCTCGACGGTCGCACCGGGAACGACTTCCTCCAGGGCGGCGAGGGTCGCGACGAGCTGCGGGGCGGCAGCGGGGACGACGTGCTGGTGGGTGGACCGGATCGCGACGACCTCGCCGGCGGCCGGGGCGCCGACACGCTGTACCCCGGCGGCTTCGACGTCGCCCCGGCGCTCTCCCTCACGGGCATGCGGCTCGACGCTTCCCTCGAGACGCTGATGGGACTGACCGCGCCCCGGGCACGCCTCTGGGGCGAGCTCGATTCGAGCCACCACGACTACGTGGCCCGCATCCTCGCGATGGTGGACGACGACGAGCCGATCTACAGCCTGCGCGAGATCGACCTCGGCTGATCCGCACCCCAGGCTCGTCGTCGACCGCGCTTCGGTGATACCCTGGGTCGTCCCCGCGCATGCGGGCCTTCGAGAGGGGAGTCGCCTTGGCGAGCGCGCCCAGCTTCGATCTCAGTGGGAAGATTGCCCTCGTCACCGGCGGGAGCCGCGGCCTCGGGCACGCCATGGCGTTGGGATTCGCGCGGGCGGGTGCCGACGTCGTCGTGACCAGCCGGAAGCTCGACGCGTGCCAGGCCACCGCCCGGGAGATCGAGCAGCTGGGACGCCGCGCCCTCGCGGTGGCGTGCCACGTGGGAGACTGGAACGCCCTCGAATCCCTGGTCGACGCGGCCTACGACCACTTCGGAAGGATCGACGTGCTGGTGAACAACGCCGGCATGTCGCCCATCGCGCCCTCGTCGCTGGACACGAGCGAGGCGCTCTACGACAAGGTGATGGCCGTGAACCTCAAGGGTCCCTTCCGGCTGACGGCACTCGTGGGCAGCCGCATGGCGGCGGGAGACGGGGGCTCCATCCTCAACATCAGCAGCGTCGCCGCCGTCCGCCCGACGCCCCAGACGGCCCCCTATGCGGCGGCCAAGGCGGGCCTCAACGCCATCACCGTGGCCTATGCCCACGAGTACGGCCCGAAGGTGCGCGTCAACACGATCATGGCCGGCCCATTCCACACGGACGTGAGCAAGGCCTGGTCTCGCACCGAGGGCTTCACGCGCCAGGCGAAGGCGACCATGGCCCTGCAGCGCGCGGGCGAGCCGGAGGAGATCGTCGGCGCCGCGCTCTACCTGGCGAGCGACGCCGCGAGCTTCACGACCGGCGCCGTGCTGCGCGTGGACGGAGGCAGCCCGTGAGCGAGGCGGCCGTCGATCGCGAGCTCGTCGACCTCGAGCGGCTCGCCGCCTGGATGGACGAGCAGGGGCTCGTGGGCGGTGCCATCGAGACCCCCACCCTGCTGGCGGGTGGGACCCAGAACATCCTGCTGCGCTTCGAGCGCGGCGGGCGGCGCTTCGTGTTGCGAAGGCCGCCGCCGCACCTGCGGCGCAACAGCAACGAGACCATGCGACGCGAGGCGCGGGTGCTGGCCGCCCTGCGTGACACAGACGTGCCGCATCCCCGTCTGATCGCGGCCTCGCCCGAGACGGACGTCATCGGGGCCGCCTTCTATCTCATGGAGCCCATCGAGGGCTTCAACCCCACCCAGGGGCTTCCCCCGTACCACGCCTCGGACCCGGCCGTGCGCCGCGCCATGGGCTTCTCGCTGGTGGATTCCATCGCGGCGCTCGGTCGCGTGGACCATCGCGCGGTGGGGCTCGAGGACTTCGGCCGGCCGGAGGGCTACCTCGAGCGGCAGGTCGAGCGCTGGCGTTCGCAGCTCGACGGCTACTCGGAGCTCGAGGGCTACCCCGGGCCCGACATCCCCGGCGTCGGCGACGTGGCGAGCTGGCTCGAGGCGAACCGCCCGGCGGTCTTCGAGCCGGGCATCCTGCACGGCGACTACCACCTGGGCAACGTGATGGTGCGATACGACGCGCCGGACCTCGCGGCGATCGTCGATTGGGAGCTCAGCACCATCGGAGACCCGCTGCTCGATCTCGGCTGGCTGCTCGCCACCTGGCCCGACCCCGAGGTGCCCGCGACCTCGGTCGTCGGCGTGCAGCCGTGGGACGGCTTTCCGAAGGCCGAAGAGCTCGTCGAGCGCTACCGGCAGGGCACCACCCGCGACCTCTCGCACGTGGGCTGGTACGAGGTGCTCGCCTGCTACAAGCTCGGGATCATCCTGGAAGGGACCCACGCACGGGCCTGCGCGGGCAAGGCGCCTCGAGCCACGGGCGACGTGCTCCACGCCACCACCGTCGGCCTCTTCGAGCGCGCCCTGCGCCGGATCGGCCGCGCCTGACCTCGCGCCGCGAACGGGGCGCGGCTGCTGCGTCGCTGAACCCGGATCAGCCGGCCGCCTGCGGCTTTCGGTAGACTGGGGACGTCCCACCGGCAGGCCCCGCCGCCGGATGCGGGCAACCAGAGCCCTGCGCGACCCGTTCCTGTGAGAAGGAGCAAGGAGACGTTCCGTGGCTTCCACCAGCCCCCTCGACACCCTCGGCTACCCGGTCTTCGACGCCGACAACCACTACTACGAGGCGCTCGACGCGTTCACGCGCCATCTCGATCCCAAAGACGGTCCCCGCACCGTGCAGTGGGCCGAGATCGGCGGGCGCAAGTACCACGTGGTGGGCGGCCGCGTGAGCCGGGCCGTGGCGAACCCCACCTTCAACCCCATCGCGAAGGCCGGCGCGATGCACGAGTACTTCCGGGGCAATCCGCACGGCAAGAGCCCCGTCGAGTTCCTGCGTGACCGCGAGCCCATCCGACCCGAGTACCTGCGCAGCGAGGCGCGGATTCCGGTGATGGACGCACAGGGCGTCGAGGCGTGCTGGATGTTCCCGACCCTGGGCGTCCTCTACGAGGAGCTGCTGAAGCACGACCCGGCGGGCGTGGCGATCCTGTTTCGCGCCTTCAACCAGTGGCTCTCCGAGGACTGGGGCTTCAACTACCAGAACCGGATCTTCGCCGCGCCGTACATCGCCCTCGGCGACCTCGCCGCGGGCATTCGCGAGCTGGAGTGGGCCCTCGAGCGGGACGCGCGGGTGGTCGTCATGCGTCCGGCGCCGATCTGGACGGAGACGGGGCCCTACTCACCCGCCGATACCCGCTTCGACCCGTTCTGGGCGCGCGTCAACGAGGCCGGGGTGACGGTCGTCATCCACGCGGGCGACAGCGGTTACTCGAGCAACGGCTACGCGCGGGACGGGTTCGGGGCCAACTTCGGGGGCTTCGGCGCCCCGAACATCAAGATGCTCAACATCGAGCGGGCCGCCTACGACTGGCTGCTCACCATCTCCTTCGCGAAGCTCTTCGAGCGCTTCCCGAACGTGCGGGTCGCCTCGGTGGAGAACGGCTCGGAGTTCCTGCCGGACCTCTTCCGGAAGCTCGCGTCCACCGTCAAGAAGATGCCCGGGTACTTCAAGGAGGACCCGGCGGAGCTCTTCAAGCGCCACGTCTGGATCAATCCCTTCTGGGAGGACGATCCGCACGAGGTGGTGGAGTACATGGGTCCGGAGCGCGTCATCTTCGGCTCGGACTGGCCGCACATCGAGGGCATGCCCCAGCCCCTGGACTACCTCGAGGAGCTGGAGGGCATGGACGACAAGACGGTTCAGCTGATCGTGCGCGACAACGCGCGAGAGCTGAACCAGCGGCGCCCGGCCTGAGCGATCCTCAGGCGGCGGCCGAGGCGGGCGCGCCTCCGCGGTCCTCGCCCGCCAGCCAGCGCAGGTAGGCGACCGGCGGCAGGAAGGCGAGGAGCAGCAGGCCCGCCTGGCAGAGCCCGGTGATGCTCGAGCCGAGCATCACCCAGGGCGACGTGAAGACGTCGACCTGGCGGACGATCGCGGACAGGTTGAGGCCGAGACCCGCGATCACGAAGATCGACATCAGCCCCCACAGCAGGAAGCGGTTGCAGACCGCGGCGTCGGCAAGGCCGAGCCGCACCCGCCGGCGCATCATGGTCCAGTAGCGGAGCGACTCGAGGGCGGTCCAGCCGTAGGCGAACGCCACGGGCACCATCTGGAGCACGCTCTCCATGGGCGCCTCCCGGGCGATGGCGATCTCCGGCCCGTCGATCATCCCGAAGACGCGGAACCCCAGGTTCACGGCCAGGCTCGCGACCCCCGCCCCGGCGAGGAGGCGGGCCCCGCTCGATTCCGCTCGGAAGACGCGCCAGGTAAAGAGGAAGAGCAGCGAGAAGCCGACGTTCACGCTCGCGTTCGCGATCAGGAAGAGGCCGCGGGCGAGGTCGCCCTGGGTGCGGTCGGCGCCGATCATGGTCGGGTAGCCGACGCCCACCGTGAGCAGGAGCATGAGCCCGAGCAGCAGCTCGGGGTGGTCGCCGCCGTGACGCCAGCGAGCGAGGAGGCGGATTCCGACCACGGTCGAGACCCCTACGAGCAGCAGGATGGCCGAGCCGGCGAACGCTTCCACGGATTCCCCCTTCGGGCGTGGATCGGCAGGCCCGATCCTTCTCTTGAATCGCCCATCCGGGTGCCTGGACGAGAAGGCGCGCCTCGGGTGCCTGTACTCCGCACGTCCGTTGCGGGCGGGGCGCCGCCTACCTTCCGTGTTCCGACTCACGGACCTGGGGGGTGGCTCGTCCGATTGGGGATCACTCGGTGGGAGGAAGCGACGATGGAAGCAGCCTACATCTGGCCCGGGAATCCCCTGGCCTCCCTCTTCATTCTGTGGGTGGTGAGCGTGATCTTCCTGTGGGCAGCGCGTGGCTCGATGCTGCGGCTGCTGCAGGGGCTCGGTGGGGGGGCGGCCGACGGGCTGGCGGCGATCGGTCGCCGCTGCGCGTCCGCTGCCGACGAGCTGAACGAACGCAGCCGGGACGTGCTGCTGGCGGCGGGGACGCGGGAAGCCCAGGGGCGTCTCGATCGCGAGCTGCAGCGGGTGGACACGGGCTTCTCTCAGCAGCTCGGCCAGTACGCGGCGCTCCAGCGTCGCCTGGGCGACAAGCTCCTGTCCCTCGAGAGCGACTACCAGGAGTGCGGCGTCGTGCCGCCCGAGGTTCCGGGCTGGTCGGAGGCCGTCGGGACCATCGCGAACATTCCCATGGCGGGTGACCCGAACATCCAGAAGGTGCTCGAGGGCATCCGCAAGTCGTCGGAGGAAGCGGAGAAGAAGGCGCTCCAGGCGTTCCGGGACGACTCCGCGCGGCGCCACAAGATCCTCGGCGCCATGCTGCCCGCCTGGAAGGAGATCCGCGGCCTCCTGGCGCGCATGCAGGACTCGGTCGCCCAGGCGCTCGAGAGCTCGACGCGGATCAACGCCTTCGTCGAGGACTACGAGAAGATCCGCCAGGACCGGGAGGAGGCGGCGCGGGCGCTCACGTTCTCCGCCGCGAAGCTCTTCCTCGTCTCGGCGTGCGTGCTCGGCATCGCGTTCGGCGCCGCATTCATCAACTTCCAGCTGATCGCGCTGCCCATGTCCGAGCTGGTTCCGGCCGGCGCGCGGGTGGGCGGCATCCCCGTCTCGACGGTCTCGGCCCTGGTGCTCGTCCTGATGGAGGCGGCCCTCGGCATCTTCCTGATGGACATGCTCGGCATCACCGAGCTGTTCCCGAAGCTCGGCACCATGCCGCGCTCGCGGCGCCGACTGATGCTCTGCCTCGGGCTGCTCGGGCTCTTCTTCCTGGCCGGCGTCGAGAGCTCGCTCGCGATCCTGCGCGAGCAGATCGTCGAGGCGGAGTCGGCGCTCAAGCTCTCGCTGGCGGGAGAGGAGAGCCGCATGGTCGCGTCGGCCAGCGAGTCGATGATCCCGGTGATCGGGCAGGCGGTGCTGGGCTTCATCCTGCCCTGGATCCTCGCCCTGGTCGCCGTTCCCCTCGAGATGCTGATCGACAGCGGACGCCACATCCTGGCGGCGCTCGCGGTGCTGGCCCTGCGCGCTGCAGGCGCCATCGCCGCGGGCGGCGCCCACGTGGCGCGTCACGCGACCGGGCTCGTGGGCAGCGTCTACGACGTCTACGTCGCGATCCCGCTCCGCATCGAATCCATGATCCGGCAGGAGCCCGATGAGCGACCGGTCGGCCTACATGGGCGGGCGCGACGTCTCCACGCCGTCCAAGCCCCGGGAGACGGCAGCATGAAGACGAACCCGCGAACGCTCTCGTGGACCCTGCGCGCCGCGATCGCCGCCGGCGTCCTCGGCATGGCGGCACTCCTCGTCGCTTGCGACGACGAGTCCCGCTACGACCAGGCCATCTGCGTGCTCATCGACGAGTCCGGCACCTACGCCGACCAGGCGCCCGAGGTGGTGCGCATCCTGAAGCGCGAGGTGCTGCCGGCCATGGAGCCGGGCGACACCCTGCTCGTCGTGCGCATCGACGGCGAGAGCTACGAGAAGGACAACCTGGAGGCGCTGGTCACCCTGGACCCGCGGCCGTCCCGGGCGAACGCCCAGAAGCTCGCCCTGGCCCAGAAGCTCGACGCGCTCGCCGCCCGGGCGCAGCCCGCCTCGCACACGGACATCCCCGGAGCGATGATGCTGGCGGGGGAGTACCTGGACGAGCTCGCGAGCGGAAGCCGGGTGATGCTCGTCTTCAGCGACCTCGAGGAGGACCTGGCGCCCGGCACCCAGCGCAAGCTCGCGAAGGACGAGTTCGCGGGCATCTGGGTCGCCGCCATGAACGTGAAGCGGCTCGGCGCCGACAACGCGGATCCCGCGGTCTTCCGCAACCGGATCGCCGGCTGGGAGCGGCGCGTGAAGGACGCCGGCGGCCTCGGCTGGCGCACCTTCATGGACCCCACCCAGCTCGCGGACTATCTCGCCGAGGTTCGGGCGAGCTGAGCGGCCCCCGCCTCCGGGCGAGCGGAAGGCCGAAGCCAAGCAGGCTGCGCGGCCGAAGCATGGCAGGCTGCGCGGCCGAAGCAGGGCAGCCTGAGTGGCCGAGGCCGGGCTAGAGCGGGAGGTCACCCGCCGCGGCCGCCACGCTGCCGGTCTTCGCGTAGGCCTCGATGGCGCGCTGGGCGATGCGCCACTGGTGCACCTCGTCGGCCCCGTCGGCGAAGCGCGCCCAGCGGGCGTGGGTGGCCATGCTCGCCAGCGGCGTGTCCGTCGAGTAGCCGAGGGCGCCGTGCACCTGGATCGCGCGGTCGACGATGCGGCCGAGGGCGTTGGCGACGAAGTGCTTCGCCATCGAGACCTCGCTCTTGAACTCCAGCCCGTTGTCGATGCGGTAGGCGGCGTGCAGCACCATCAGCTTCGACTGGTACAGCTCCATCGTCGAGTCGGCGATCATCCACTGGATGCCCTGCTTCTCGGCCAGCAGGGAGCCGTGGGCGAAGCGCTTGAGCGCGCGATCGATCGTCATGTTCAGGGCGGTCTCGGCCTGCCCGATCCAGCGCATGCAGTGGGCGAGGCGCGCGGGGCCGAGGCGGGCCTGGCCCAGGCGGTGGCCCTGGCCGCGGCCGCCCAGCATCTGGTCCTTGTGGACGCGCAGGTTCTCGATGCGGATCTCGCAGTGATTGTGGGAGCCGCTCATCGTCTCGACGTCGCGCACGATCTCCCAGCCGTCGGACGGGATGTCCACGAGGAACGCCGAGTTCACGGCCTGGGGAACCTCGGGGTCGTTCTCGGTGCGCGCGATCAGGATGGCGAACTGCGCGCCGCGGGCGCCGGAGATGAACCACTTGTGGCCGTTGATCAGCCAGTGGTCGCCGTCCTCCACCGCCTCGGTGCGGATCAGCGTGGGGTCCGAGCCGGCCACCTCGGGCTCGGTCATCGCGAAGCACGAGCGCATGGTGCCGTTGCACAGGGGGCGCAGGTACTTCTCCTTCTGCGCGTCCGTCGCCCAGTGCAGCAGGGTGTGCATGTTGCCCTCGTCGGGCGCCTGGGCGTTCAGCGCGAAGGGACCGAAGCGGGTCTTTGCCGCCTCGGCGGAGACGCTCGCCATGGCCACGTGACCGAGGCCCATGCCGCCGTACTCCTCGGGCATGTGCGGCAGCCACAGGCCCCATTCCTGGGCGGTCTTGCGCATCTTGATCACCTGCTTCACCAGCACGCCGCGGTCGCCCTCGTTGGCGTCGATCTCCTTCTCCGCCGGACGCACCACCTGCTCGCAGAAGTCGCGCACGCGCATGCGCACCTGTTCGATCTCGGGGGGGAAGCTGAAGTCGATGGCCATCGGTGTGTCTCCGCGCGTGGGGGAATGGAGGAATGGGAGGTGGCGAAAGAGGGACGGGGAAGGGAGCGCGATGATAACCCGCAGACGCCCGTGCCTGCGAGTCAGCCCGCGAGCAGCGCGAAGATTGCGTCGAGCAGGGCGTGCGCCCGGGCGAGGGGCCAGGCGAGGAGGCTCACGCCGGCGAGCGCGGGCAGGAAGAGCACCGCGAGCAGGGCCAGGGGGCCGAGACGCGAGAAGGTCTCCCAGGCGGGGCGCAGGGAACGGGGCATCAGGCCGTCCGCGATGCGGCTGCCGTCCAGGGGCGGAACCGGCAGCAGGTTGAAGAGCGCGAGCAGCAGGTTCAGGAATGCGACGCTCTGCAGCATGGCCCAGGACCCGCCGCCCGCCGTGGCGGCGGCCGGATCGAAGCGGGCCCAGAGGCCCATGGCGACCGTGGCCAGGATCGCGATCACCCCGTTCGAGAGGGGGCCCGCCCCGGCGGTGAGGACCAGCCCCGTCTCCATGCTCACCCCGGGCGAGAAGCGGGCGGGATCCACGGGCACGGGCTTCGCCCAGCCGAAGGGGACGCCGAGCAACGGCAGCAGCAGGCCCACGGGATCGATGTGCTCGAGGGGGTTCAGGGTGAGACGCCCGGCACGCTCGGCGGTGTCGTCGCCGAGGGCGCGCGCCGTCCAGGCGTGGGCGAACTCGTGGACCGTGAGCGAGAGCAGGACCGGCACGAGAAAGAGCACCCGCGCCGCCAGCCAGCCGTCTCCCGCCCCGTAGAAGCCCGGCATGGTGGCCTTCAGGCCAGGTCGGGGGAGCGGCCCGCCCAGCGGTCCGGCGAGACGTCCGCGGCGTCGGCCCACTCCGTGCCCTCGATGGCTTCCAGGGTCTTCACCATGTTCTTCGGCACGATCATGCTCGAGCCGTCGTCGGCGCGTACCTTCAGGAAGCCCGCGTCCGCCCACACGAGCTCTCCCTGGATCTGCGTTCCCTCCAGCAGCGAGATCCGCACCATCGCCTTGCCGGTGGACTGGGAGAGCTGGCTGGTAGACTCGATGATGAGCGAGTCCAGGCCATCGAAGCGGGGCCGGACGCCGTCGCAGGGCTTCATCGCCTGCTCGAAGTCGTCGGCGCACAGCATCGCCTGCTCGGCGCCTTCCCTGCGTGCGCGCCGCACCGCCAGCAGCCCCGCCTCGTTGGCGAGGGCTTCGAGCTGGGCTCCACTCCAGCCGACCGTACGAAGGGCGAGGCCCGCCAACGAGACGTCGTCCGCGAGCTTCTTGCTGCGCGTGTGGATGCCGAGCACCTGCTCGCGCTGCTCGCGGTCGAGGGCCGGGATCTCGATCCGCCGGTCGAAGCGGCCGGGCCGCAGCAGCGCCGCGTCCAGGATGTCCGCGCGATTGGTCGCCGCGATCACCACGACGCGGTCGTGGCTCTCGAAGCCGTCGAGGCACACCAGGATCTGGTTGAGGGTCTGCTCGCGCTCGTCGTGGGCGGCGCCCACGCCCGATCCGCGCCGGCGGCCCACCGCGTCGAGCTCGTCGATGAAGATCACCGCCGGGGCCTCCCGGGCGGCGGTCTCGAACATGTCGCGCACCCGGGCGGCGCCGACGCCCACGAACATCTCCACGAACTCCGAGGCCGAGACGAGGTAGAACTTCGCGTCCGTCTCGCCCGCCACGGCGCGCGCCAGCAGGGTCTTGCCGCAGCCCGGCGGCCCGGCGAGGAGGACGCCCCGGGGCAGCCGGACCCCCGCACGGCTCCAGTGCTCCGGTGCCTTCAGAAAGTCGATTACGTCCGCGAGCTGCTCCTTGGCGTACGCGCAGCCGCCCACGTCCGCGAAGGTCACCTTCGAATCCTCGACGAGCCGGGCCCGGCTCTTCTTCAGGCTCAGGATGTTGGCCGTGCCGCTCCCCGCCATGCCCTTCTTCACGAAGTAGACGAAGAGCGCCAGGATCGCGAGCAGCGGGACGCCGACGAGGAGCACCGTCCGCAGGGGGTTCGACTCCTCGCCCCAGGCCAGGGCGGCGCCGGCGTCCGAGAGCTGCTGGAGGATCTCCTCGTCGAGGGCGCCGTGGGTGGCGTACGCGGTGCCGTCCCACAGGTCGACCTGGATCCGGTCGGCCTGGATCCGGACGCCCGCCACCCGCGTGCCCGCCACGTCTTCGAGGAAGGTCGCGAAGGGTCGGCTCTCGCGCCGGGGCTCGGAGGTGATCTGGAACAGCAGGAGGAAGACGAGGGTCAGCAGCACCCAGACGAGGGTGGTCCTGGCTTTCTGTCGCATGGCGGGCTCCCGGCCTGGATCTCCCCCGCTCCATCGGCCGTTCTGCCGCGCATCTGTTGTGTGTCGTGGCCGGGCCCTACTGGAAGGCCCCGAGCCAGTCGAGGGCTACCGCGGCCAGGCCGCTGCCCACCCACAGGCCCAGCACCACGCGGCTGGTGGGCCGCAGGCGCCGGTCCCGGATGTCCTGGTCCAGGCCCCACACGGACAGGAAGATCAGCATCAGCAGCGCCGCCCCCGCCACCAGGCCCCGCAGCCGGATCGCGAAGACCAGGATCGCCGCGCCGAACGTGATGGCGGTCAGGAAGACCACGAGTGCGACCGGCCAGAGCATCGGCTCTTCGAGGAAGGTCCGCAGGACGTGCTCGGCGCGGTCTTCGGGCGCCGGGTCGGGAGGCGGGTCGCTCATGGCCTCCCAGTCTAGAGCCCACCTCACAAGCCCGCTCGGTCGCCGGGCGGCGTCTTCGCCCCGATCTCATCGTTGCGAAACCTCGCCGTAGCGACACTACGCCTTCGCTTTCGCGCCTCGATCTCGGGGCGAGCTCGCTCGCCTGGCTCGGTCGGGGCCTGTGAGATGGGCTCTAGTGCGCCGCCCCGGGTTTGCCGGACCGCCGGCCGGGCGGAGGGAGTTGCCGGTGCGCTCGCGTCTGTTGTATCAAGATGGACGTATAACGCCGCTATAGCCTTCCGGACGCGCCCCGTCAGGAACCCCCGTGCACCCCGCTGCCCATTCCAACCCCGCGGATACCTCCCCTGCGTCCCGACGGCGGCGCCGCTCCGCCGCGCCCGCCGAGATCCTGAAGGCCACCGAGGCCGTGCTCCTGGCCGACGGCGTCGACGGGGTCTCGATTCGCAAGGTGTCGGAGCGCTGCGGCTACTCGGCGCCCACGATCTACCACCACTTCGGCGACAAGCAGGGGCTGATCGACCACCTGCTCGAGGAGCGCTTCCGCCGCGGCTACCACGCCATGGCGGCGATTCGGCCCTCGGACGACCCGGCCCGTCACCTGCGCGAGATGGCCGCGGCCTTCGTGGCCTTCGCACGCCGGAACCCGAGCCACTACCAGCTGCTCTTCCAGGCGGGGCTGCGCGACGTGGAAGCCGTGCCGTCGGCGACGGCCGCCCGCGATCTCGTGCGGCAGGACCTCGAGCGGCTGGCCGAGGCCGGCAGCCTCTCGACGGGCGATCTGGACGCCGCCTTCCAGCTGCTGTGGGCGGTGGTGCACGGCGTCATCTCGCTCCACCTCGGCACCGCCCGGGAGGATCTCGCCCCCGGGCTGCTCGATCTCGCCTTCGACGTCGTGGAAGCCGGCCTGCTGTGCCGGGGCCGGGGGACGCGATGAGACGCCCGCGCGCGCGCCGGCGGCTGGCTGCCGGCGGGAGTCGTCGGTCTCGCACTCTGGGGCGGTCTCGGCTGTGGAAGCCAGGAGGGCGACTCCCAGTCCACCCCGTCCCGTCCGGCCGTGGTGACGCCGGTGGCAGTCCGCGACTTCGAGGAGCAGATCGAGGCCTCGGGCGAGCTGCTGGCCAAGCACGAGGCCGACGTGTCGCGCGCAGATCGCCGGGGAGATCACCGAGATCCTCGCCGACGAGGGGGACGCCGTCGCCGACGGGGACGTCGTCATGGAGATCGATCCCGAGCGGCGCAACCTCGACCTCGAGGCTGCCCGCGCCCGGGTCGCCGAGGCCGCGGCCTCGGTGGCGGAGCAGCAGCGCGAGGTGAAGCGGGTCTCCGCGCTGGCGGGCAGCCGCATCGCCGCCGAGAGCCAGCTCGACCAGGCGAAGACCGCCCTCGAGACGGCGCGGGCCCGGCTGCAGGTCGCCCAGGCCGAGCTCGGCACCGCCGAGCGCGCCGTGCGCGACGCGACGGTACGCGCCCGCTTCGCCGGCCTGATCGCGCGCCGCTGGGCGGACCGCGGCGAGTTCGTCGTCATGGGCGAGAAGCTCTTCGAGCTGGTCTCCCTCGATCCCATCGAGGTGGAGTTCCACCTGCCCGAGGCGGACAAGAGCCGGGTGCACCACGGCGATCCGATCGACGTCTCCGTCGCCCCCTATCCCGACGAGGTGTTCGAGGCGGTGGTGGAGATGATCTCGCCGACCATCGACCCGCGCACCCGCACCCTGCGCGTGAAGGCGCTGATCGCCAACGCCGACGCGACGTCTCAGTCCCGGGCTCTTCGCGCGCGCCCTGCTCGGCGTGGCCCACCGCGAGGGCGTCCTGATGGTGCCCGAGGAGGCGGTGCTGCAGCGCGCGGACGGCTCGGTGGTCTTCCGGGTGCTCGAGGGCAACCGCGTGGAGCGGCGCATCGTGCGCACCGGCAGCATCCGCGAGGGCTGGATCGAGATCCGGGAGGGCCTGGACCCCGGCGACGCGGTGGTGAGCCGCGGCCACGCCGACCTGATCGACGGCAGCGTGATCGTCCCGCGCCACCCCGACGGCTCGCTCGCCGAAGAGCCCATTCACAGCGCGGACGCCCGATGAACCTCATCGACCTCTGCATCCAGCGTCCGATCCTCACCTGGATGCTGACGCTCTCGCTCGTCGTGTTCGGGGTGCTGGGCTATCGGCAGCTGGGCGTCGACCAGCTGCCCAACATGGAGTTCCCCGTCGTCACGGTCACCGCGCAGCTCGAGGGCGCGGCGCCCGAGGTGATGGAGGAGGACGTCACCGAGGTGCTCGAGGAGCACCTCAACACCATCGGCGGCCTGCGCAAGCTCTCGTCCACCACCTTCCACGGCGCGGCCACCATCGTGGCCGAGTTCGAGCTGGAGCGGGACCTCGACCAGGCCACCCAGGACGTGCGCGACAAGGTCGCCCGCGCGCGTCGGGAGCTGCCCAAGGAGCTCGAGCCGCCGGTCGTCGACAAGATCAACCTCGCGAACCGGCCCGATCGTCTGGATCCCGATCAACTCGACCCGCCCCGCCGTCGAGGTGACCGAGTACGTCCGCTACACGATGAAGCCCTACATCGAGACGATCGACGGCGTCGCGTCCACCGAGATCTTCGGGCGGCGGGACCGCGCCATCCGCATCTGGCTCGACGCCGCGCGCCATGCGCGCGCGCAACCTCTCCGCGGGCGACGTGATCGAAGCCGTGCAGCGCGAGCACGTGGAGCGGCCCGGCGGTCGGGTCGAGAGCCGCGAGATCGAGTACTCGCTCAAGACCGACGCCGAGTTCGAGACCGTCGACGAGCTCGCCGACCTCATCGTCGCGAACGTCGACGGCGCCGAGGTGCGACTTCGGGACGTGGCCCGGGTGGAGGACGGCGCCGAGGACCGAGCGCTTCCTGGCGCGCTTCAACGGCGGCCAGGGCGCGGGCATCGGCGTCCTGAAGCAGTCCCAGGCGAACACGGTGGCGATCGCGACGGACGTCCGCGAGCGCGTCGAGGAGCTGAAGAAGTTCGCGCCGGCCGGCATCGAGATCGCCGACTGGGAGGGCATCATGGACTTCTCCCAGTCCATCCGCGATTCGGTGGCGGAGACCCAGTTCGCGCTGGTCTTCGGCGCCTTCCTCGCCACCCTGGTGGTCTTCGTCTTCCTGCGGCGCACCCGGCCGACGCTCATCGTGGCCACCGCCATCCCGCTCTCCATCATCGCGAGCTTCGGTGTGATGTGGATCTTCGGGGCCACCCTCAACATCATGACCCTGCTGGCCCTGGCCCTGGCGGTGGGCGTGGTGATCGACGACGCCATCGTCGTGCTCGAGAACATCGAGCGGCACCGGGAGGCGGGCGAGGCGCCCTTCGAGGCCGCCTCGAAGGGCACGCGCCAGATCGCCTTCGCGGCCACCGCGGCCACCCTCTCCATCGCGGTGGTCTTCCTTCCGGTGATCTTCGTGGAGGGCCTCGTCGGCTCGTTCCTCGGCGAGTTCGGCGTCACGGTGGCCGCGGCGGTGATGTTCTCGCTGTTCGTCGCGCTCACCCTCACGCCGATGCTCGCGGCGCGCATGCCGCCGCCCGAGGCGCGCGCCCACGGCAGCATCTATCACCGGCTCGAGCAGGGCTTCCTGTGGCTCGAGCGCAGCTACGAGGGCGTTCTCGGCTGGGCGCTCGCGCATCGCACCATCGTGCTCGGTATCGCGGTGCTCTCGTTCGCGATCGGGATCGGCTTCGGCTCGCGGCTCGGGTTCGAGTTCTTCCCGCCGTCCGACGAGGGTCGCATCTTCGCCCTGATGGAGACGCCGCCGGGCACCACCCTGCAGGGCACGCTCGAGCGGCTGACCCAGGCGGAGAAGTGGATGCTCGCGCAGCCCGAGGTGAACGGCCTCTTCGCCGGCGTCGGCGTCTCGGGACCGGAAGGGCCGGGCGCCGTCAACAACGCCGTCTTCGTCTCGGTGCTGAAGCCCGCCGCCGAACGGGATCGCACCGCCCAGGAGCTGATGGTGGCGGCCCGGGACGCCCTCGGAAGGATCCCCGGCCTGAAGTCGCGGGTCTTCGATCCCTCGCAGTTCAGCGGGGGCGGCGGCGGCGAGTTCGAGTTCGCCATCCGCGGCAACCTCGAGCTGGACGAGCTCTCCGCGCTGGCGGACGACTTCGTGCGCGAGCTCGAGCAGCGCAAGGGCTTCGTGGACTTCAACGAGAGCCTGCAGCTCGGCCTGCCCGAGGTGCGCGTGGTGCCCGATCGCGAGAAGGCCGCCGCCATGGGGGTGGATGCCGCTCAGATCGCGACGGTGGTGCAGGCCTCGATCGGCGGCCTGGACATCGCGAAGTTCAAGGACGCCGGCCACCGCTACGACGTGCGCGTGCGCCTCGAGCAGGAGCGAGCGCAACGACCCCGAGTCCATCGGCCGCCTCTACGTGCGGACGAAGGACGGGGACGTGGTCGAGCTGCGCAACCTGGTGGACATCGAGACGGGCGCGGCCCCGTCGAAGATCACCCGGCTGAACCGCATGCGCAGCGTCACGGTCTCCACGAACCTCGAGGACGTTCCCGTCGCCGACGCCATCGAGGTGGTGCGCGAGCTCGGTCAGACGCTGCTGCCCGAGGGCACGAACATCACGTTCTCCGGCAGTGCCGAGGCCTTCCTGGAGAGCGTGCGGCAGTTCGCCCTGGCCCTCGGGCTCGCCATCCTGGTGATCTACATGGTGCTGGCCGCACAGTTCGAGAGCCTGATCCATCCGCTCACCGTGATGCTGGCGCTGCCCCTCTCGATGATCGGCGCCCTCGGCGCCCTGTGGGCGGCGGGCATGACGCTCAACCTCTTCAGCATGATCGGCATCATCCTGCTGTTCGGCCTGGTGACGAAGAACTCGATCCTGCTGGTGGACTTCGCGAACCAGCTGCGCGACGAGGGGCTCGACAAGGTGGAGGCCATGCGTCGCGCGGCTCCGGTGCGCATGCGACCCGTGCTGATGACGGCCTTCTCGATGATCTTCGGCGTGCTGCCCGCGGCCCTCGGCGTGGGACCCGGATCCGAGTCGCGCCAGCCCATGGCGGTGGCCACCGCGGCCGGCATGTTCTCGTCCACGCTCCTCACCCTGCTGGTGGTGCCCGCGCTCTACGTGGTGCTCGACGACGGGGCGGAGTGGGTGAAGGCGCACCTCCGCCGCCGCCGGCATGCGCGCGCGGGAGCCCGCACGGAGGTGACCCCGTGAGTCGTGGCAAGACCTGGCTGCTCTGGATCATGGCGGCCTTCTATGTGGCGGCGGCTTCAACCATCGGATGAACCCGGACTTCTACGTCCGCATCATGCCGCCGGCCCTGCCGGACCCGGAGTGGCTCAACGTGATCTCGGGGCTGGCGGAGATCGTCCTCGGCGTCTTCCTGCTGGAGCCCCGCACCCGGGTGCTCGCCGCCTGGGGGATCATCGCCCTGCTGATCGCGGTCTTCCCCGCGAACCTCTACGCGGCGTTCGAGAACGTGGGCCGCGACGGGCCGGGAAGCGGCCCCGGCGCGCTCGCCTACGTGCGGCTCCCCTTCCAGGCCCTCTTTCTCGCCTGGGCCTGGTGGTACACCCGGCCGGACGCCGACGCGCGCACCTGAGGTCAGGCCGGGCGGACCAGGGACTCCTGGGCGAAGGAGGCGACCAGCGCGCCGGCCTCGTTGAAGGCGTGGCCCGTCCCGAAGCCGCGGCCGCCCGCGAGGACCGGGCTCTCCTGGGAGAGCAGGATCCACTCGTCCATCCGGAACGGCCGGTGGAACCACACGGTGTGGCTCGTGACCGCCGTCTGGAGGCGCTCCGGCGAGTGAGCCTCGCTCACGCCCGGGTGGGGGCGAAGGGCGGTGCCGATCAGGGTGAGGTCGGTGCTGTGGGCGAGCAGGCCCTGGTGGACGGCGGGATCGTCCGGAAGCTCCCGCGCGCGCTGCCACAGCTCGAGGCGCGGCGGTCCGGTCGTCTCGTCGGCGAGATCGACGCCGCCCACGATGCGGGTCTCCCAGGGAATCATGCTGAGCTCCCGGGCGGGGGCGTCGGCCGGCGGACCGACGCGCGGCGCCTCCCGCTGGTGGTCGAGCGTCTCCGTGCGCTCGGGCTCGGGCGCGTGCAGCGACACGAGGGCCGCGACGATGGGCCTTCCCGCCTGGCTGCCCAGGAGGCTGCGGGTGGCGAAGGTGCGTCCGTCCTGCACCGCCTCCAGCGCGTAGTCCACGGGCTCCCGCAGGTCGCCCGGCCGCGGGAACGTCACGTGGATGGACTTGACCTGCTTGCCCGGCGCGCTCTTCGCCGCGATGGCGACGGCCTGGGCGAGGAGCTGGCCGCCGAAGATGCGGTAGTAGGGCAGCTCGAGGTTCGGGGCGGTGAAGCGACCGGGCCCGGTCTCGCGCAGGTCGAGACACGCCAGCAGATCGTCCAGGCTGCAGAGCGGCAATCCGGTCAGCCCGGCAGCGCGTAGCCGCGGGCATCGAGGTCCGCGCGGATCGTCTTCTTGTCGAGCTTGCCCGTCGACGTGAGGGGCAGCGCTTCGACGAAGAGCACGTCGTCGGGCAGCTGCCACTTCGCGAAGACCTTGGCGCAGTGGGCCAGCACGTCTTCGGCCGTCACCTGCGCACCGGGCGCGCGCACCACCAGCGCCACCGGCCGCTCGTCCCACTTGGGGTGGGGCTGGGCGACGACCGCCGCCTGGGCCACGCCCCGGAGCGCGGTGATGTGGTTCTCGAGGTCCACGGACGAGATCCACTCGCCGCCGGACTTGATCAGGTCCTTCGAGCGGTCCGCGATGATGAGGTACTGCTCGGGATCGATCTTCGCGATGTCGCCGGTCACGAGCCAGCCGTCGTGGAACTTCTCGGGCTGCGGGTCGTGGTAGTACTCCTCGCAGATCCAGGGTCCGCGGATGATCAGCTCACCCATGGCCTCTCCGTCGTGGGGAAGCGGTCGGAACGCGTCGTCCACGATCTCGAGCTCGAGCCCCGGAATCGGCAGGCCCGCCTTGGCGACGTTCGCGAACTGCTCGTCCAGGGGGAGGTCGCGTTGCGAGCGCTTGGCGACCCGGCGCGAGAGCGTGCCGAGGGGGTTCGTCTCGGTCATCCCCCAGCCCTGGATCATCTCGACGCCCAGGGTGTCCCAGTACCAGCGCATCATCTCCACCGGCGGAGCCGAGCCGCCGCAGGTGAGCCGGCTGAGCCGAGACAGGTCCCAGCGCCCGGGCTCCGCCTCGAAGCAGGCGCGCACGCCCTGCCAGATGGTGGGCACCCCCGCCGAGACCGTGATCTCCTCGCTCACCATGGTGTCGAGGAGCCGCTCGGGCGTCATGTAGCGGCTCAGGTACACCTGCTTCGTGCCGAGCATGGTGGCCGTGAAGGGCAGCCCCCAGCCCATCGCGTGGAACATCGGCACGATGCCGCACACGCTGTCCGTCGCCGAGAGGTTCATGGCGTCGGTCATGGCCTGGGCGATGGTGTGCAGATACGTCGAGCGGTGGGTGTACATCACGCCCTTGGGATTGCCCGTGGTGCCGCTCGTGTAGCAGAGGCCGAGGGGGGCGTTCTCGTCCAGCCACGGCCATTCGAAGGTGTCGGGCCGTCCGGCGATGAATTCCTCGTAGTCGATCGCGTTCGGGAGCGAGGTCTCGAAGCGTCCGGATTCGGAGACGACCACCCATCGCTCGACCGTTGGCAGCTTCGCGGCCAGGGGCTCCATCAGCGGCAGCAGGTCTTCGTCGAGGACGATCACCCGGTCGGCTGCGTGGTTCACGATGTACTCGAGATCGTGCGGCGAGAGCCGCAGGTTCAGGGTATGGAGCACCGCGCCCATCGAGGGCACGGCCTGGTACATCTCGAGGTGTTGGTGGTGGTTCCAGAGCAGGCTCGCGACGCGATCGCCCGGCGCGATGCCGTGGGCCGCGAGGGCGCTCGCGAGCCTTCGGGCGCGGGCCGCCGTCTGCGCGTGGGTCTGCCGATGCACCCCGTCCGCGGTGAGGCTCACGATCTCCTCTTCGGGCGCCAGCAGGGCACCCCGGTCGAGCAGGCGGTGGACGAGAAGCGGAATGCTCTGCATGGCGGTCCTCCTGGCTTCAGGCTCGGCCCCTGATCGACGCGAGCCAGTTGCGCACCTCCCGGGTGCGAACCGCTTCGTCGACCAGACTCTCGCCCACCTCCAGATGCTGGGCGATGTCGCTGCGGCCCGGGTCGGCGTGGAGGGCCTCGAGGTCGGCCACCCAGGCGTCGGCGGCCTCCTCGCTCGGGAAGGTACCCTGCTGCACCAGCTCCCGGCGCCGCAGGCGGCACAGGCTCGCCACCTCGTGCAGGTCGTACTCCGGATGGTATTGCACGGCCCAGAAGGGGGCAGCGGGGGCGTCGGGAGCCGGCCGGGCGAGGCTCGCCGCCTGCACGTTCGACCAGTCGTTCGAGGCCAGCAGCCGGGTGCCCGGCGGCAGCGCCACGACCTCGTCGGCGTGGCTCGTGAACGCGTCGAAGACCGCGGGCTTGTCGCGGTAGAGCGGATGGCTGCGCCCGTCCGGGGAGAGCCGGATGCGCCGGGAGATGCCGAACTCCCGGCCGCGCGGGCTGGCCGCGCAGCGTCCGCCGAGCGCCACGGCGGCGAGCTGGATGGCGAAGCAGGAGCCGAAGCCCGGAACCCCGGCCGCCAGCAGCTCCCGCGCGAGATCGATCTGGCGCGCTACGCGGGGGTCGTCCGCGTCGAGGACCGAGAGGTTGGATCCGGTCCACAAGGCGCCGTCGTAGTCCGCGAGCTCTCGGGCCTCCGGGCGCTCGTCGTCTGCCGGGTGCACGACCTCCACCCGCAGGTCGCTGCCCCCGCGTTCGAGGATCCGGCGGTAGAGCTCGCCCGCTTCGGTCCCGCCGGCGTCCGCGAGCCGCGCCCGCCCCTCGCGCGGGTAGGCGTCGACGACGAGGATGCGAAGGGCTGCCATGCCGAAGCCCAGGGCCCTAAACGGGACGGTCGCCGCAGACGGTGACGCGGAACAGGAGCCGGTCGAAGCCCTCGTAGTCGTCGAGCGCGTAGTGCTGGGTGCACCGGTTGTCCCACATCACGAGGGTTCCCGGCTGCCAACGCAGCCGGCAGGTGAACTCGGGCTGGGTGGCATGGGTGTAGAGGAACGAGAGGATCGCGTCGCTCTCGCCGCGGGAGAGCCCGACGATTCGCTGGGTGAACATGGCGTTCACGAAGATCGACTTGCGTCCGGTCTCGGGGTGCGTGCGGACGACCGGGTGGTCGACCTCCTCGCCGATCACCTCGGAGTAGTGGTAGTTGATGGCCGCCTCGCCCCGGTACTTGGCCTCGCCGGTCACCGCGGGGTCGTAGGCGCGCGAGGCGCTGTGCACGGCCACGAGACCCTCGAGCATCTTCTTCATGCCCGGCGACAGCACGTCGTAGGCGCGCTCCATCGAGGCCCAGAGGGTGTCCCCCCCGTAGGGCGGGATGGTCACGCCGTAGAGCACCGTCGCCTTGCTGGGCTCGGGGAAGAAGGTGTTGTCCGAGTGCCAGCTCGTGCCGAAGGAGGCCCGCTCCCCGGCCGGCTTCCACACCCGGATGATCTCGGGGTGCTCGGTCATCCCGATGGCGATCGGATGGACGTCCAGCGAGCCGAAGCGGCGGGCGAACTCGATCTGCGTCTCGTGGGTGAGCTGCTGGTCGCGGAACACGATCACCGCGTGGTCGAGGAAGGCACGGTGGATCGCCCCGAAGAGCGCGTCGTCCAGGTGGCGGGACAGGTCGACGCCGCGGATTTCGGCGCCCAGGTTTCCGGACAGGGGTTCCACGTGCAGCGACGTCATGGGGGGCCTCCGCCTTCGCCGCTCGGGTCTCGATCGGCCGCCCGAATCATGCGATAGTCGCCCTCCATGGGCCAGCCCGTCACCCAGCTCAGCGAGGAAGAGGAGATCTTCCGGTCGACCGTCCGGGAGTTCGCCGAGGACCGCATCCGGCCCCGTGTCGAGGAGATGGAGCGCGCCGCCGCGCAGCCCCGCGACCTGCTCGACGAGATGTTCGAGCTGGGCTTGATGGGCATCGAGATCCCCGAGGAGTACGGCGGCGCCGGCGCGACCTTCTTCATGTCGATCCTCGCCATCGAGGAGCTCTCGCGGGTGGACCCCGCGGCGGCCATCCCGGTGGACGTGCAGAACACCCTCGTGGTGAACCAGTTCCTGCGCTGGGGAAACGAGGACCAGAAGAAGCGATTCCTGCCGCGGCTCGCCAAGGACACGATCGGCTCCTACGCGCTCTCCGAGGCGGGTTCCGGCAGCGACGCCTTCGCGCTGCAGACGGTGGCCGAGCGTTGCGCGGACGGCTACCGGCTCTCGGGTCGAAAGCTCTGGATCTCGAACGCCTTCGAGGCCGGTCTCTACGTGGTGTTCGCGAACGCCGATCGGGAGAAGGGCTACCGCGGCATCACGGCCTTCGTGGTCGAGCGCGACATGCCCGGCCTCACCATCGGCCGCAAGGAGGACAAGCTCGGGGTGCGAGCGTCGAGCACCTGCGAGGTGGTGCTAGACGGTGTCGTGGTGCCCGAGTCCAACGTGCTGGGCGCGGTCGGCCAGGGCTACAAGCTGGCCATCGAGACGCTCAACGAGGGTCGCATCGGCATCGGGGCGCAGATGCTCGGGCTGGCCACGGGCGCCCTCGAGGGCGCCGTCGCCTACGCGAAGGAGCGCGAGGCCTTCGGGCAGAAGATCGCCGAGTTCCAGGCCATCCAGCACCTGCTGGCGGAGTGCGCGACGGACGTCTCCAGCGTGCGGCTGCACGTCTACGACGCCGCCCGGCGTCGTGAGGCGGGCCTCCCGTTCGCGCGGGAAGGCGCGATGACGAAGCTGGTGGCGAGCCGCGCAGCCGAGTCCGTGGCGAGCCGCTGCGTGGACGTCTACGGCGGGATCGGCGTCACCAAGGAGTGCATGGCCGAGAAGTACCTGCGCGACGCGAAGGTGGCGCAGATCTACGAGGGCACCACCTTCATGCAGCTCAACACCATTGCGAAGGCGGTGCTCGCCGAGGGACGCTGAGCGCTTCGGCCGTCCCGTTCTCCCGCGACTTCGGCCGCCCCGTTCTCCCGCGACTTCGGCCGCCCCGTTCTCCCGCGACTTCAGTCGTTCCGCTCTCCCGCGATGAAGGCTCGCACGCGTTCGGCGGCGAGGGTGTCCGTGAGCTGCTGCGGCGGGTGCTTCATCAGCCACGACGAAGCCGAATGCAGCACGCCGCCCAGGCCGCGGTCCCGAGCCAGCTTCGCGCAGCGGATGGCGTCGATGGCGACGCCGGCCGAGTTGGGCGAATCCTCGACGGAGAGCCGCAGCTCGATGTTCATCGGAACGTCGCCGAAGAGCCGCCCCTCCATGCGCAGGAAGCACACCTTGTTGTCGTTCTGCCAGGCCACGTAGTCGCTCGGTCCCACGTGGATGTCCTCGTCCCGCAGGCGCTCGGCGGCGACGGACTGCACGGCCTCGGTCTTCGACTCCTTCTTCGACGCCAGCCGGCTCCGGTTCAGCATGTTCAGGAAGTCGGTGTTGCCGCCCGTGTTCAGCTGGTAGGTGTGGTCGAGCTTCACGCCCCGGGCGCGGAACAGGTCCGTGAGGGTCCGGTGGGTGATGGTGGCGCCGAGCTGGGCCTTGATGTCGTCCCCCACGATGGGCAGCCCGCGCTCGGCGAAGCGCGCCGCGAAGGCCGGGTCGCTCGCGATGAACACGGGGATGCAGTTGACCAGCGCGACCCCCGCCTCGAGGGCGCACTCCGCGTAGAAGCGAGCGGCCTGCTCGGAGCCCACGGGCAGGTAGTTGACGAGCACGTCGGTGCCCGACTCGCGCAGGCATTCGACGATCTCTCGCGCGGTGGGCTCCGGGTCGTCGGAGCGCAGGAAGGTGCGAGCGGTGGGGTAGTCCAGCATGTGGTCCGCGATGCCGTCGAGCACGCGGCCCATGCGCACGTCGACGCCCGTCTTCGGCACCTCGGGCTGGAACACGATGGTGCAGTTCGGCGGCTGGAAGATCGCCTGGGCGACGTCCTTGCCCACCTTGCGGACGTCCACGTCGAAGGCCGCCACCACCTCGAGATCGAAGGGGCGGTAGCCGCCGATCTCCCAGTTGAGGAGCCCCACCGCGTCCGCGGGCTGCTTGTCGCGGTAGTAGTGGATGCCCTGCACCAGGGAGCTGGCGCAGTTGCCGACGCCGACGATGGCGAGGCGGAGCTTCTGCCTGCCGACGTTGCCGGTACCGATGGATCCGACTTGCGCCATCGACGCCTCCTGTGGGATCGGTCGGGGCCGCTAGGGTGACATACTCTCGGCCGTTCGCGAGAGCCCGGGGAGTCGATCGCCCTGCCGCGGCGGGGGGTTCCGCCGACGGGCCGTCCGTGGCCGGAGTAATTGGCAGGAAGAGTGCCAATAGGTAGAATCCGCGCGGCTCGGCGCCGCCGTCGGTCCCGAGCGAGTCCAGGAGCCCGCGATGAGCATCGACCCCTCGAACCCCCTGCGGATCGTCGGCGCCCCCGGCTCGCCCTACAGCCGGAAGCTCCGCGCCGTCCTTCGCTATCGACGCATCCCCCACCGCTGGGTGGTGCGGGGCACCCTCGCCGATCGGGACACGCCGAAGACGGCCGTCGAGCTGATGCCGGTGCTCGTCGTTCCCGGAAGGGGCGGCGCGGGAGACGAGGCCTCCGTCGATTCGACGCCGATCATCCGGCGCCTCGAGGAGATGGAGTCCGGACGCAGCGTGGTGCCCGAGGATCCGGTGGTGGCCTTCCTCGACGCTCTCGTCGAGGACTACGCGGACGAGTGGCTGACGAAGGCGATGTTCCACTACCGCTGGTCCTACCCGGCCGACATCGAGAAGGCCGCGGCCATCCTGCCCCTGTGGCGGGCCACCGACGCGCCGGGCGACGTGATCGCGAAGTTCTCGCAGGCGATCGCGCAACGTCAGATCGATCGGCTCTGGGTGGTGGGCTCGAACGAGACGACGGCACCCGTGATCGAGGAGAGCTACCGGCGGCTGCTCCGTCTGCTGGACGCCCATCTCTGCCAGCACCTCTTCGTGATGGGCGGCCGGCCGGGAAGCTCGGATTTCGGCCTCTTCGGGCAACTCACCCAGCTGGCTCTCTTCGATCCGACGAGTGCGGCCCTGGCCCTCGAGATCTCGCCCCGGGTCGTGGCGTGGGTGGAGGTGGTGGAAGATCTCTCCGGCTTCGAGTGGGGCGACGACGGCTGGATCGCGCGAGACGCCGTCCCGGCGACCCTGCGCGCGCTGCTCGCCGAGGTGGGGCGCGTGCACGCACCCTTCCTGATCGCGAACGGCGCTGCTCTCGAGAGCGGCGCCGAGCGGGTGGAGTGCACGATCGACGGACGGCCGTGGGTGCAGAAGCCCTTCCCCTACCAGGGCAAGTGCCTGCGCTGGCTGCGCGCCGACTACCAGGCGCTGGCGCCGCCCGATCGCACCGCGGTCGACGCGGTGCTGGCGGGCACGGGCTGCGAGGCCCTCTTCGCCTGACGGCGGGCGCTCGCGTGCGCCGGAGTCACTCGGCCTGCAGCCAGACGAGGCATCCCGTGCGCTCGAGGATCGGGTCGAGGGCCGACCGGTCGGCCACCGTGCGGTAGCGGCGGCGCAACGCAGACAGCGAGCGGGCGTGGTACTTCTGCGGCTTCTGGTCCCACGTCTGCCCGCCCAGCGAGACGCGGAGCTCCTCCTCGCCCGCGGCGATGGCCTTCGCGTTGGCGTCGGACCAGGGCAGGAAGAGCCGCCCCACCTGGCGCTCGAGGACGGGCGCCAGGGTGGGCGCCAGCGCGTCCCAGCTCTCGAAGGGCCCCTCGGCCTTGGGCTCCAGCATGCGCTCGCACCAGGCCACGACGTGCGGCGCGTGCTCGTCGAGCAGGGCTCCGGCGGTCGGGTCGGTGTGGCAGTTGTAGATCTGCCCCCAGAGCCCGAAGTCGCCGAACGCGGGCCGCTTGCCGAACAGGAACGGGCGCCCGGCCAGGTGGGTGTCCAGCAGGTCGATCGTCTCCCGGAACGACGCCTCGATCTGCGGTGCGGTGCGTTCGTTCGAGCCCACGAACCAGACGCGATCCACCATGCGGCTCTTGATGTTCGCCACCATGCCCGCGAGCTGCTCGCCTTCGGCGTCCGGCATCATGGTGCGGACGATACGCTCCGCCGCGGAGTCCTGGTCCGCCTCCCGCGCCCAGCGATAGTGGAACATCCACTTGTTGCCCCACTCGTCGCCGAACTCCTCGACGAGCGCCGACAGGAAGGCGAGCGCCGGGTCGTCGGGGTGGATGCTCGGCTCGGGAAAGCGGTCCTCGAGGGCTTCGATGATGGGCGTCGAGTCCTGGAGACCCTCGTCTTCGGGGGTGGCGACGATGGGAATCAGCGGAAGCTTCGCGTACTTCATCGACTCGGCCTGGGTGGCCGCGCTGCGCACGATCCACCGGTGCGGGATGCCCTTGTAGCGGAAGTACGAGCGCACCTTGACCGAGTAGGGGGACACCTCGGCCCCGTAGATCCGGTACTCACCCTGTGCTTCCTGCATCAGCCGATCTCCTTCCGGAAGGTTTCGAGGGCCCGGATGTAGTCGCCGGGGCCCTGGTAGCCCATGCGCCGGGTTCCGATGAGCTCGGCGCCGGTGTCCATGGCGCGGATCGAGAGATGGGTGCCGCCGAGCTCCTTCCAGAGCGCGATCTCCGCGTGCCAGACGTCGGGACCGTCGGCGAAGTCGAGCACCGCCTCCGCACCGACGCTCTCCGCGCCCCGTCCCGCCTGGGCCACGTGCTCCTTCAGCTTCTCGTGCAGGCGCTTCACGCGGCTCGGTCGGGTGCCGTAGAGGACGCCGTCGCCGACCCGGGCCGCGCGCCGGAGCGCCACCTCGCTCAAGGCGCCGAACCACAGGGGAATCTCGCGGCCGGGGAGCGGCAGCAGCCCGGCGCGGTCGATGCGGTGGTAGCGGCCATCGAAGTCGACCACGGGCTCGCGCCACAGCCGCCGCAGCAATTCGACCTGCTCGTCGAAGCGCTTGCCGCGATCGTCGAAGCGCTGGCCCAGGGCCTGGTACTCGACCCAGTTCCAGCCGGTGCCCACGCCGAGCCGCAGTCGCCCGCCCGAGAGGACGTCGATCTCGACGGCCTGCTTGGCGACGAGCGCCGTCTGTCGCTGGGGAAGGATGACCACCCCGGTCGTGAGGCCGAGGGTGCGGGTGACCCCGGCCAGATAGCCGAAGAGCACGAAGGGCTCGTGGAAGGGATCGCTCTCCGTGTAGGGTCCGGTCAGCTTCGGGTCCCGGTCCGCGTGCACCGCCCCGAGCACGTGGTCGTAGGTGATCATGTGCCGGTAGCCGAGGGCTTCCGCGGTCTGCGCCCAGTCGCGGATCGCCGCCGGATCGTTGCCGATCTCGGTGGTGGGGAAGACGGCGCCGAGGGTGAGGCTCATGGCAATCTCCAGGGCGGCCGCGCTGCGGCCGGCGGGTCTTCGAGCATAGTCCAGCCCCGGGGCACGCGAGTGCCCGCCGACGGCGTGCCCGGA
Source organism: uncultured delta proteobacterium (assembly GCA_963822965.1). GTDB lineage: Bacteria > Myxococcota_A > UBA9160 > UBA9160 > UBA4427 > JAJDAN01. Next base: position 1,596,255 of record CAWGJT010000005.1, on the reverse strand, counting down.
GGAGGGCCACATCGCTACAATTCGCCGCTCTTCGGGCCTCCCGTGTCTGCTTCTGCGGAGGACGCGCCGGGTCCGATCACGACGCGACGAGGGCCGGGCGAGGGGAGCCGGGCGAGGAGAACCCGCATGCAGGTCGCTCTCGTGACGGGTCGCGAGCGCATCGAGCTTCGTGACTTTCCCGATCCGGAGCCGACGCCGGGCAAGGCCGTGGTCGAGATCGCGTGCTGCGGCATCTGCGGGACCGACCTGCACGCCTATCACGAGGGGGTGCCCTACAGCCCGGCGCTCTGCGGGCACGAGTGGTCGGGCACGGTCTCGGCCGTGGGCGCCGGTGTCGACAACGTGCGCGAAGGCGATCGCGTGGGCATCGGCGTGGCGCCCGCGTGCGGAGCCTGCCGGGAGTGTCGAGCCGGCGACCCCGCCCACTGCGGCGCGTTGCTGGCGAGCCTGCTCGGTCAGGGACCGCTCTCCCCGGCCCACGGCGGATTCGCGCGAGCCATCGGCGTCGAGGCCGCCAGGCTCTACGGGCTGCGTCCCGAGATCTCCCTCGTGCAGGCCTCGATGCTCGAGCCGGCCGCGGTGGCGGTCCACGCCGTGCGCCGCACCCCCCTCCGGCTCGGAGACGTGGTGGTCGTGCTGGGCGCCGGGCCCATCGGGCTGCTGGTGCAGCAGGCCGCGTTCGCCGCGGGGGCGGCCCGGGTCGTGGTCGTCGAGCCCGAACCGAGCCGCGCGGAGCTGGCCGCCAGGCTCGGGGCCAGCGCGATCGTCGACCCCGCCGACCCCGGGTTCGAATCGCGCATCCGCGAGCAGTGCGGGCCCGGGGGCGCCGACGTGGTCTTCGAGTGTGCGGGCATCCCCGCCACCATCGACCAGTCCGCGGGGCTCGCCCGTCGCGGTGGACTGGTCTCGCTGGTGGGGCTCGCCACCGCGCCCGCCCGGATCGCGCCCGCGGCCTGGCTCGCGCGCGAGATCCGGCTCGTCGCGTCCCTGGGCTACCTGCACGAGGAGTTCGACGTGGCGATGCAGCTGGTCGTGGACGGTCGCCTGCAGCTCGACCCCCTGCACACCGCCACCGTCGGCCTCGCCGACCTCGAGCCGGCGTTCCGACGCCTGCTCTCGGGCGACGGCGCGGTGAAGATCCTGGTCGATCCCCGGCAGGACTGAGCCGATCTCCACCGCGCGGAGGGATTCGAGCGACTACAGGAGCCGCACGACGGCCCCGATGAGTGCGCCGATCAGCAGGATGACGTTGGGGCCGAAGGTGAGCATGAAGCCCATGCTGCGCTTCTCGGGATCCTGCACGTAGCTCGTCAGGTAGATGAACCGGCCGACGATGAAGACCACGCCCAGCACGGCGGCCACGGCGGCGCTCACGTACACGCCGAAGAACCAGATGGAGGGCAGGAAGACGATCAGCTGCTCCAGGGTGTTCATCTGCACGCGGTACAGCCGCTCGAAGGTGGGGTGGCCGCTGATGGCGGGGGCGGGCACCCCGTACTTGGTGCGCCCGGAGCCCACCTGGAAGGCGATGTAGACGTACTCCATGAGTGCCAGGGCGATGACGATGACGACGAGCTCCATGCGGGCTCTCCTCTCGGTTGGGAACGGGGCGCGTCCTTCGGCTCGGAGCCGGACCGTGGATCGGGCGCGAGGTCGAGGGGCGATACTATCCCGCCCCACCGGGACCCCGCCCCCTTCCTCGCCCCTCGTCGTCCGGGTCGGGCCGGGTCCCGCATTCCCAGGGAGCCGCTCCCCCGGGAACGATGGGCCGCCGCCAGGAGGCGGCGGGGCTTCGCGACCTCGCGTGACCGCGGGTCTCCTCCCCCCGCCGGTCGCTTGCCGCGAGCAACGGCGGGTCGTCCCGACGTGTCGGCTGCGATGTGTCGGCTAGCATCGTGGGGACGCCAGAAGGCAGGCGTCCGTCGGCAGGGTCACGCGCCGTACGCCCCCATCCCCCCGCGGTCCGCGGCATCCCGTCCGCTTCGAGCGGAGCCGGAGGATGCACCGCCAGACCACCAGTCAGAAAGGATCCATCAAGATGCTCCGAACTTCCCTCGTCTCCGTGCTGCTGCTGGGGCTCGTCGCCTGTGCGACCCCCCAGCCCCAGGTTGCCAAGGTGGAAGCGGCTCCCCTGAAGCCCCGCGCCAACGAGGTGGTCGCCCTCGATCAGCTGCTGGTCATCGTCGACGCGTCTGGCTCGGTGCCGGATTCGAGCCTCTTCCCCGAGGAGCGCGCCCTGGTGGAGGCCTACGTGGCCTCGGTGCCCGCCGGCCGCTACGAGGCCGGGACGGTGGCCTTCGGCGGCTTCGAGCGGCAGACGACGCCGCTCTCGCCCCTGGATCGCTCGACCCTCGAGGCCAACGCCGCGCGGCTCGAGCACCTGCGCGGGGGGACGCCCATCCACAAGGTGCTGGGCGAGGCTCGGGATTCCCTCTCCAGCGAGAAAGGCCGGGCGGCGGTGGTCATCTTCAGCGACGGGCTCGCCACGGACGAGTTCGGGCGCGCCGTCGAGGACGAGCGAGTGGTCGAGGCCGCCCGCGAGGTGGCCAGCGCCCACGACGGAACCGTCTGCTTCCATACCGTGCAGGTGGGCGACAGCGAGGTCGGTGCCCAGCTCCTGCGCAGCATCTCGGAGGTGACGTCCTGCGGAAGCTTCCGCACGGCCAGCGCCGCAGCCAGCGAGCCGCAGCTGCACGCGTTCCACCGGCAGGTGTTCCTGAAGTCGCGGCCGGCCCCGCCGGCGGTCAGCGCGGCGCCCCCGGTCGCCGCACCGGGCGACCGCGGACCGTGGTCCATCCAGTTCGGTCTCGACAGCTCGAGCGTCGACTCGCGGTACCAGAGCGAGATCGACGACGTCTCCCGGCAGCTGAAGCAGAGTCCGGACGCCCGGGTGGTGGTCCGCGGTCACACGGACAGCTCGGGGAACCCCGACTACAACCGCGCGCTCTCCATGCGGCGGGCCCAGGCCACCCGGGACGCCCTCGTCCAGGCGGGCGTGGCGCCGGGTCGGATCGAGATCGAGGGCGTGGGTCCCGACGCGCCGCTGATGCCGAACGACACCGACGTGCACCGGCGTGCCAATCGCCGCACGGAGATCGAGATCGTTCGGTAGGCCGTCCCCGGACCGGCTCGTGGCTTCCGGCCAGATGCCGGGAGGCCTGGCCGGGCATCTCTCGCGGCCCTCGAGGGCCGCGAGAGCGCCCGCCGGGCCGGTGCCGTCTCCACCCGCCTCTCGCCGACCGAGCGAGCGAATTCCCCTTTGCATTCGGGTTTCCAGTAGAATTCGAGGGTTCTGGGCCGGGTTGCCGCAGGGCGGCTCGGCCCTTGCTCGATCCTCGAGAGGAGGGCGAGTCTCCGAAGCCCTGAGCCATCTGGTCGCCCTGGAGCCCCGATCAGCGCGAGACCGACACGGGGACGACCGGGCCCGGACAGCGCAGGTAGAGAGAGGTACTGGCAGGTGCCCAAGAAGATCTACGTGGGGAATCTTCCGTTCTCGGCCACCGACGAGCAGCTCGAGGAGCTCTTCGCCAAGCACGGCAAGGTGACGTCGGCCAAGGTCATCATGGATCGGGAGACGGGACGCTCCCGAGGCTTCGGCTTCGTGGAGATGGAGGATGGCGGCGCGGCGGACAACGCGATCCGCGCCCTCGACGGCTTCGAGCTCGATCGGCGGAGTCTGCGGGTGAACGAGGCCCGCGAGCGAGGAGCGGGACCGCCCCGCCGCTGAGCTTCCGAATCCGCCTCTGAATCCGCCTCCGAATCCCTAAGGGACGATGCGCAGACTCGCAGACAAGGTCGTTCTCGTCACCGGTGCGGCTCGGGGCCAGGGAGAGGCCGAGGCACGGCTCTTCGTCGAAGAGGGTGCGAAGGTGGTTCTCGGCGACGTGCTGGACGCCGAAGGCGAGGCGGTCGCCGCGTCGCTCGGCGAAGCCGCGCTCTACCGCCACCTGGACGTGACGAAGCCCGACGAGTGGCGCGCGTTCGTGGAAGCCGCCCTCGATCGATTCGGCGGCGTCGACGGGCTGGTCAACAACGCGGGCATTCTCGTGGCCCGGCCGCTGCTCGAGATGGACGTCGACGACTACCGGCGGGTGATCGACGTGAATCTCGTGGGCAGCTTCCTCGGTGTCCAGACGGTGGGCCGCGCGCTTCGCGACGGCGGCGGCGGCTCGATCGTGAACGTGTCTTCGACTGCGGGCTTCAAGGCGGTTCCCAGGGCGGTGGGCTACGTGTCCAGCAAGTTCGGCATCCGCGGTCTCACGCGCACGGCCGCCCTCGAACTCGGGCCCCACGGAATCCGGGTGAACTCGATTCACCCGGGTGGCGTCGACACGGAGATGTCCCGAAGCTTCGGCGGTCGAACCCGGGAGCCCTCCGCGGAGAGCCCGCACGGCAAGCTCCCGCTCGGACGCATCGGACAGCCCATCGAGATCGCGCGGCTGGCGCTATTCCTCCTCTCGGACGAATCGAGCTACTGCACGGGGTCCGAGTTCGTCGCCGACGGCGGTCTGCTGGTCTGATCCGGGTCGGCGAACGAAGAAGCAGCGCGCGCGGAGCGGTCGAGCATCCGCCGGGCGGAACGCAAGAGAAACGACGAGGAGACGAGATGGCGAAGGTCGGTGTCAAGAAGGAGCTCGAGCAGCCCGTTGAGAAGGTCTGGGCCCTGGTCTCGGATTTCGCGAACACGAGCTGGATGCCGGCGGGCACCGAGTGCCGTGTCGAGGGCGAGGGCCCCGGCATGATCCGGCACGTGGGCGCGGGCGCCATGACCCTGCCCGAGACCCTGGAGTCCGTCGACCACGAGACGCGCACGCTGGTGTACACGATTCCCGGCGAGCTTCCCTTTCCGGCCAGCGACTACCGCTCGACGATGGTCGTGCGCCCGAAGGGCACGGGCAGCGAGCTCGACTGGAGCTGCACCTACGAGCCGAAGGGAGACCCCGAGGCGGCCCGGCAGGCCATGGAAGGGCTCTACGCGACCCTGGCCGGCTGGGTGGCGGACAGGCTGAAGTCGTCCGACTGAGGCCTCGACGGGCGGCTGCGTTCCCGCGGCGGAATCAGCGCCTGGGCGGATTGGGACGCGGGGCCCGCTTGTCCCGCCGTGCGCGACGGGCGGCGGGATCCGCGTCGCGGTCGCCTCCCTCCGCCGCTCGTGGTCGGGGCGCCGTGGCTCCTCGTCCGTCGCACTCGTAGTCGTCGAGCTCGGCGTCGTGGGTCATCTTCCAGTAGTCGACGAGCCGCCACGGCATCACCGAGAAGACGCGCCCGCGCGCGTTCCGGTAGTAGGTCGACATGCCCGGGTGCGTCCAGATCAGCTGCTCGTGCTCGGCGTCGACGCGCTCGACGTACTCGTCGTGAACGGCCTGTTTCACGTCCACCGAGCGGATGTCGCGCTCGATCATCTGGACGGCGAGGCTCGTGATGTAGCGCGCCTGGCACTCGGACTGGAAGATCGCGCTGCCTCCATGGCCCAGGCCGGTGTTGGGACCCAGCATCAGGAAGAGGTTCGGAAAGCGCGGAACGGAAATGCCCAGGTACGCCGTCGGGTCGTCGTCCCGCCACGCGTCGCGCAGGTCGACGCCGTTCTTGCCGTGCAGGTCGAGCCGCGCCGTCATCTGCGTCATCCGAAAGCCCGTCGCGTAGACGACGACGTCCGCGGGCCGCTCTTCGCCGCTCGTCGTGACGACCCCCTTCTCTTCGATGCGGTCGATCGGATCCGTCACCAGCTCGACGTTCGGCCACTGGATGGTCGTGAACCAGCCGTTGTCGAGGAGGATCCGTTTGCCGTAGGGCGGGTAGGTGGGGATGCACGCCTCGTGGAGATCGGTCCGTTCTCCCAGCTGGGCGACGATGTGGTCCGTCATCTCCTGGCGGTGCCGGTCGTTGATCCGGTTGACGGAGCGCTCCGGATGGCGCCAGGCGGGGTCCTTGCGAAGGAAGCGAAGCAGCCCGTCGCCGTAGCGCCAGAGCATCGTGAAGCGAAACCACTCGGCGTAGAAGGGGACCGCGGCCAGCAGCCACTGGGCTTCGTCGGGAATCGGGTCGTGGTAGCGGGAGATCGGGCGTGCCCACTGCGGGCTCCGCTGGATAGATGGTCAAGGACTCGACAAGGTCTGCGATCGCGGGCGCGATCTGCATCGACGTCGCGCCGGTCCCGATGAGCGCGACCCGGCGCCCCGTGAGATCGAGGTCCTGCGGCCAGGCGGTGGAGTGGAAGCTCGGTCCGGCGAATCGGCTCGCGCCTTCGATGGGGGGAATCCAGGGCTCGCCGAACTGGCCGATGGCGCTGACGAGAAAGTCGGCGCAGACTCGCTCTGCGCCTGCCGGCGTCGCGAGACTCACCTCCCAGCACGAGCGTTCCTCGTTCCAGGTGGCGCTCGTGACGGAGGTCTCGAATCGGATGCGAGGGCGCACGCCGAACTCGTCGGCCGAGCGGATCATGTAGTCGAGGAGCTGGTCCTGCGCCGAGAAGTAGCGCCGCCAGGGATATCGCCTGCCCATCGAGAACGAGTAGGCGTGATTCGGCGTGTCGACGCCGCAGCCCGGATACCGATTCTCGTACCAGGTTCCGCCGACCTGCGCCCGGCGTTCGACGATGGTGTACGGGATGCCCAGGCGTTCGAGGCGAGCACCGAGCGCGATGCCGCTCACGCCGGCGCCCACGATCAGGAACTGCCGGGTGGCCGCTTCCGCGGGCGGCCGTCCGTCGCGCCACGCCACGTCGCGGGACGCGAAGCCCATCTCCTCGCGCATCATGGGCGCGTAATCGGCCGGCACCTGCTCGCCGAGGCACGCGCTCATCATCTCGACCATGCGATCGTCGCCGGGATCGACGAAGGCGGGCTCGGTGCTCGGCTCGGAGAGGATGTCGACGGCGGCATCGCGAATGGCGTCGCGGACCTCCGGTGCGAGGCCCGCGTCCTCGTCCGCGATCAGCCGGACGTCTCGCTGGGGGCGATACGGCGGCTCGAGCCAGCGGCGATCTCCCGTCCGGTGATAGAGCACCATGAGCAGCACCCGGAGATCGGCGTGCTCGAGGACGCGTCGAAGCTGGACGCGATCGGTGGGCTCCATGCCGGTCTCCTGCGAAGCTCCGGAAGAGAATAGGGCGTTCGGGCGAAGTTGGAGCGAGGGAGCGTCGCAGCTCGCACTTCAGCTGCCCAGCAAATTCTCCACCCGGGCGCGGGATGCAGCTCGCAGCGATGGCATGACCAGGGCTCGAAGGGTGCGAAACAAGACCAGGATGTCGCTCCCGAGCGTACGATGGGCGACATACGCCGCGTCGAGCCGAGCCTTCGCCGGCAGCAGCTTGCGCAGGTAGAGCGACTCGATTCTGGCCGGATCCCGGGCCTCCGGTCGCTCGCCGAGTACGTCGTCGTCCGCCAGGAACGCGATGGCCGCCGGGCCGGTCAAGCCCGGTCGCACGCTCAGCAGAGCTGCGAGGAGCTCGGGCGGCAGGCATGCGGCGTGTTCGGGCTTCAGGGGCCGCGGTCCCACCAGGCTCATCTCTCCGGTCAGGACCAGGTACAGCTGCGGCAGCTCATCGAGTCGGGACCTCCGGAGCCAGCCACCGATCCCGGTGATCCTCGAATCGCCCTCGATGGCGATGCTGCAAGCGTTCTCCGGCACAGCCCGTAGGGTGCGCAGCTTGATGAGCTCGAAGTGGCGTCCGAACCGCCCCAGGCGCATCTCGCGGTGCAGCACGGGCGGGCCGCTGGCGATGAGGACTTCCAGGCCGAGCAGCGCCAGCGCCGGCGCCGTCAGCACCGCGAGCAGGCCGGCGACGGCCAGGTCGAGAGCGCGGGCGAGCGTCCGGGTCATGGGACGCTAGAGGCCCGGCCGGAAGGTGTACCGCGGCACCGAGAGCGTCATCTGCGGCGTCCTGGCAAGGCGCGCGACCGAGGCGTAGCCGAAGCTACGGGGATGGGAGCGGAACGCAGGCAGGGCGTCGCAGGGGCGCTCGAATGCAGGTCGCACGTTTCGGTCGGGCCTCTAGAGGGAGAGCAGGACACCGCCGCCCGCACCCAGCGAGTACAGGACGAAGGTGAGCAGCGCCATGGGCTGCACGGCCTTCCCCCGATAGAAGGACTCCGGGTTCCGCCAGGTCCAGAAGCATGCCGTCACGGCGCTCGGTATCGCGATCCACCCGAGCAGGACCGTTTCGGGCAGGGAGGTTGCCAGGGGCAGGACGGCGAGCAGAGCGAAGGCGGCGGCATAGATCACGGGAAGGAGTCGACTGGCGGTGTGCTTGCCCACTTTGACGACCAGGTTGTTCTTCCCGTGGGCCTCGTCGGCGTCGTGATCGGGAAACTCGTTGACCCACAGGAAGGCCATGATGAGGAGGCCCAGAGGAAGCGAGAGCCAGACCACGTCCCACTCGTATCGGTTGGTCTGGATCACGTAGGTGGACAGCGAGATCAGCGGCCCGTAGCAGAGGATCACGTCGAGCTCGCCCAGCCCCCGATAGGCGAGACGCAGCGGGGGGCCGTGGTAGGACCATCCGAGAGCGAGGCCCACGAGGCCGATCCACGCCGCCTGCGGCGCCTGCAGCAGGACGATCGCGCCTCCCAGGGCCACGCCGAGGCCGCCGAAGATGAACGCGACCGCCCAGGTCTCGCGACGGGTGAGCAGCTCATCGACCATCACCCGTTTGCCTCCGGAGAAGCTCGTCCGGTCTTCCGGCGCCACGGCGAGGTCCGTGCCGGAGTCGTAGTCGATCACGTCGCCCCACGCGTTCTTGGCGACCTCCATGCAGAAGAGGGCGAGGATCGTGACCCCGAGCCAGAGCACGCTGAGGTCGGCATCCCGTGCGGCCACCGGAGCGCCCACCATCATGGCTGCTGCGGAGGTGACGCTGATCTTGGGATCTGCGAGTCGCCAGATGCCCTCTCGAATGCGCGGCTGCATGCTGGTTCCCGACGGGTGGAAGGCGATCCGGTCCGTTCACGGCTCCTTCACTCGGGTCTCGGCTGCCGCGTATTGGATCGCTCCCCAGATCGCGACGACCATGCCCAGCGCGACGAGTCCCACGCCGAATACGGCGAAGGAGATGAAGGCCAGCGGCCCGTGCCACGCCTGGGTCACGAGCGCGACGCTCTCTCCCGCGACCAGAATCGCGATTCCGATGCGGAGCTTCCTCAGTGCAGCCATCTCGCTCCCCTCTGCTGCTCGACTTCCACCGGAAGGCTGAACTGGCGCTCGCCGGTCACGGCCTCCCGCACCGCGCCCGGCTTCACCTCGTGGACGCGGCCGTGGCAGAGCAGGCAGGAAACCTCGCCGCTCGTCAGCTTCTGCATGACGGGTTGGTGCGCCGCGTGCTGCAGGAACGAGCGCGCGTTCTCGTGGCAATGGAGGCACTCACGATTTTCGTAGGGCTGGTAGAGCTCGATCGGGTCCGGTGGCTCACTGGCGTACGCGTACCACATGTGCTGCAGCCCTTGAGCTTGGCGCGCAGACCCCCGAACATCGTGTACTCCGTATGGCACGCGTAGCAGGCCTGGTCGCGGGGAACGAGGCCATCGGCGAAGTGCTGTGCGGCGAGAAGCCCCTGATCGGGCTCTTCGAGGCTGTGACCGTAGGGCTGCATGGAGTGGCAGGAGAGGCAGAACACGGTCTCCTTGGAGTGATGGACGTGCTCGCTCGCACCCATCCAGAGCAGGAGTGCTGGGAGCGCAACGATCACCACGCTGGCGAATACGAGGCCCAGGGGCTGCGAGCTCCACCGCGGGCGAATCAGCAGCAAGCCGGCCAGCAGGATGGCGAGCCCGGTGGTCACGCTCTGGAGAAGTAGACCGGGGAAGAGCTCGAGCATCACGTCTCCGTTGCGATCGCTGCTACGATCGCAACCATAGCGTCTCGCGAGACAAGCTAAAGGCCACGAAGTCGGGAGTCGGTGATGCGAGCTCGTCCGACCGACACGCCGGTAGGTCGCTCCGAAGCACCACGACGCGGCGTGCTTCGGCGGCGAGCCAAGCCGCTGGTGTCACCCGGTGGGAGCGCGACCGATCGAAGCCTCGAGAAGCTCAGGGCATGTGCGGCGGGTCGTAGTCCGCGCAGACCGCACGGCAGTTGTAGAAGACCTCGGGGTCGGAGGCTCGCCAGGCGGCCAGCCAGCCTTCCTGATCCTGGCGTGGCACGCTCACCTGCACCGAGCCGACTCCCGCGCTGTTGCTCGCACCGCCACCCACGACCACGTCTCCCGGATCGCATCGGGGCGAGAGGCTGAGAAGGCCGCCGTTGCCGGAGAAGCTGTCGTCGACCTGGTAGAAGCCGAGGATCTGGCTCGCGCTCAGGTCGTCGGTCTCCTGCTCCAGCTGGGAGATTGCACTCCAGACGCTCTTGAAGGGCACCCCTTGGGAGGCGGAAACCACCGCCCCGGCGGCCATCGTTCCTGCGACGAATGCTGCGATGATCGAGAGGGATCCGATCGTCCTGTTCATGGTGGGCCTCAGCCTTTGCGAGTCCGCTGCCTCGCTTCGGGTACGCGGCCCGGGTGTCCCCAGGACGGGTTACCCGCAACGGCCAGCCTAAGGCCCTCGCCGCCTTCGCGTCAATCGGATCGTGCCGGGACGGGCCACACGAAGGCGCCCTGATCCGTATGACGGATCAGGGCTTAGCCCTGGCTGCGCCCCGGCCGCGGGATCAGCGCCGGGGTCGTCTCCATCCGCCGCTTGTAGTCGGGGCGCCGCGCAAGCATTCGGTTGTCGATGAGCGGCAGGCTGATGAAGCGGAAGAGCAGGGTGATGGCGAGCGCGCCGGCACCGGTCCACATCCAGGTGCCGGGTGCGGCTGCCAGCGCGAAGCCGAAGAGCCCCCACCAGAAGAGGATCTCGCCCAGGTAGTTCGGGTGGCGGCAGCGTCCCCACAGCCCCGTCTCGAGGATCGCCTGGGGCGGCGGCTGGCTCAGCCGGAAACGCCGGAGCTGGTTGTCCGCGGTGCCCTCGAGCCAGATGGCCGTGGCCGTGAGCGCGGCGGCGGCCAGGTCGATCACGCCGAAGGGACGGGTGCCGGTTGCCAGCGCGGGGTACAGGGCGAGGCAGCCCGCGAAGACGAGCAGCGTGGGCATCATGTGCAGCCCCGCGAAGCTCACCAGCCAGTAGAGCCTTCCGGTCTCGTGACGCTTGTCGACGTATCGCCAGTCCTCGTGGGAGAGGCCCTGCCAGCCGCGCGCCCAGTTCCAGGTGAGTCGGACTCCCCAGGCCCCGACGAGCGCGAGCACGAGCGCTTCGCGCAGCCACGGTCCCTGGCCTCCCCCCGGCGCGAGCAGCCAGTAGAGGGCGATCGGGATCGGGGCGACGCTCCAGTAGGCGTCGTAGAAGCTCGAGTTGTCGTAGGCGAAGCTGAAGCCGAAGATCGCCACGGTGGCGGCGACGTCGGCCCAGAAGGCGATCCACACCGGGTCGCGGGTGGGGACGAGGGCGGCGGTCGCCCAGGCGACGGCGAAGGCGACCGCGTAGGCGGCGGCGCAGACCCGGAAAGACCTGGCCCGCTCCCCGGCGCTGTGGGATTCGGTCACGCGGAAGCTCCCTGGCGTTCGATCACGCGGAATTCGGTCAAGCGGAAAGGGTAGGGGAACCATTCGGCCTGCAAAGGGCCGGGGACCGGGCGGCGTTCACGCCCGTCGGTTTGCATCGCCTGCCGGGAGGCGCGTAGTCTCCCGGCTCGCGCCCGCGAACGCGGGACCGCATGCGTCGGGAGGAGCCCGTGTTCGATCTGGCAGGCAGGGTGGCTCTGGTGACCGGGGCCGGGCAGGGCGTGGGCGCGGGCATCGCACGCCAGCTCGCGCGGCAGGGCGCGGCGGTGGCGATCAACGACCGCGCCGAGGAGCGGGCGCGCGAGACCGCGGCTGCGATTCGAAACGCGGGCGGTCGCGCGGAGCCGTCTCCGTTCGACGTCACCGACTTCGAGGCCGTGACGGCCGGCGTCGCCGCCGTCGAGGCCGCGCTCGGTCCTGTCGACGTCCTCGTCAACAACGCGGGCATCCCGGCGGGCATGGGGATGACGAAGTTTCGCGACACCGGGCCCCTCGACTGGGCACCCTACGTCGACGTGAATCTCTACGGCGTACTGCACTGCTGCAAGGCCGTGCTGGACGGCATGTGCGACCGGGGCTTCGGCCGCATCATCACCATCTCGTCGGGTGCGGGAACCGCGGGTACCGGCATCGGCGTCGCCGCCTACGGGGCGGGCAAGGGCGGCGGCCTGGGCTTCATGCGCAACCTCGCCCTGGAGGTGGCCCGGGACGGCGTCACCGCCAACAGCGTGGCGCTGGGCCTGATGAACAACGTGCCGAAGGAAGCCGTCCCGATGCTGGCGGGCACGGTGCCCGTCGGCCGCCTGGGGGACCCCGACGAGGTCGGCGCCTGCTGCGTCTATCTCGCCTCGAACGAGGCCGGCTGGATGACGGGACAGACCCTGCAGCTGAACGGCGGCTCCGTCACGACCTGAGGCGGAGCCCGAGGTGGGAGATCGAGGATTGAGCACATCCGACGCCGACCGCGTCCCCTGGTGGAAGGACGCCGTCGTCTACCAGATCTACCCGCGCAGCTTCTGCGACAGCGACGGCGACGGAATCGGCGACCTGGAGGGCATCCGGCGTCATCTCGACCATCTCGTCTGGCTCGGCGTCGATGCGATCTGGATCTCGCCCTTCTTCCGATCCCCCATGAAGGACTTCGGCTACGACGTCTCGGACTACTGCGACGTCGATCCGCTCTTCGGCGACCTCGCGGCCTTCGACCAGCTGCTCGTCGACGCCCACGCGTGCGGCCTGCGCGTGCTGATCGACTGGGTGCCCAACCATACGAGCGACCAGCACCCGTGGTTCCGCGAGTCGCGCTCCTCACGAGCCGCCGGCAAGCGCGACTGGTACGTCTGGCGGGACGGCACGCCCGACCGGCCCCCCAACAACTGGCGTGCCGCCTTCACGGGCGGCCCCGCCTGGACGTGGGACGAGACCACCGGGCAGTGGTACCTGCATCTCTTCCTGGACGAGCAGCCCGATCTCGACTGGAGCCATCCCGGGGTGGTAGCGGCCATGCACGACACCCTGCGCTTCTGGCTGGACCGCGGCGTCGACGGCTTCCGCATGGACGTGATCCACTGCATCGGCAAGGACCCGGCGCTGCCCGACCTGCCCGAGAACCTGGCCCGCATTCCCGCCTGCGCGCTCAACGACGACGAGCGCGTCCACCCGCTGCTGCGGGACATCCGCCGCGTGCTCGAGGAGTACCCCGGCGATCGCGTGATGGTCGGCGAGGTGTACCTGCTGGACACGGCGCGGGTGGCCCCCTACTACGGCAACGGGGACGAGCTGCACCTGTCGTTCAACTTCCCGCCCCTGTACGCGCCGTGGCAGGCCTCCGCGTGGCGCGAGCGGATCACCCAGACGGTCTCCCTGCTGGATCCGTTGGACGCCTGGCCCACCTGGGTGCTCTCCAACCACGACAATCCCCGCCATCGCACGCGCTATGGCAGCGAGGCGCGCGCTCGGGCCGCGGCGGTGCTGCTCCTGGGCCTGCGCGGAACCCCCTTTCTCTATGCGGGCGAGGAGCTGGGCCTCGAGGACGCGGAGGTCCCCAAGCAGCGCGTGGTCGATCCCGGCGGCCGCGACGGCTGTCGCGCGCCCATCCCGTGGCAGCCCGGGTCGGGACACGGCTGGGGGACGGGGGATCCGTGGCTGCCCTGGCCGTCCGACGCGGCCAGCCGCAACGTCGAGAGCCTGCGCGAGGATCCAGGCTCGATCCTGCACCTCTACCGGAGGCTGCTCGCGGCGCGAAGGCGCTCGCCGGCGCTGCGCCGCGGCGGCTTCGAGCTGCTCGACGCGTCGGGCGACGTGCTGGCCTTCCGTCGCAGCCTGCCGCGGGAGGGCGAAGACGCCCGCCTCGTCGTCGTGAACTTCGGCGACGCCCCGGCGGCCTTCGCTCCGCCGGGCCGGCATCGCGTGGAGATCGCCAGCGACGGCCGGGGCGAGGGGGGGGAGTACCCGGGTCGCCTCGGCGCCGACCAGGCCCTCGTGCTCGTGCCCCTTCCGTGAAGCGATCGGCCCGGACGGCCAGGCGCGCGATTCAAGACGGATTCTCGGGTCGCGGCTCCGGAGCCCGACGGGCTGCCTCGGCCAGCCGACGAAGCCGCAGGATTCGTCAGCGCCGGCCGGCCTCTTCGACCCGCGCCAGGAAGCTCTCCACCCGGGGCTCGTTCTCGATGGCGAGCGCGCGCCGCAGGAGCTGGGCCGCCTTCGCGTAGTCGCGCTCGGAGACCATCACCTGGGCATGGTCGAGGAGTGCCTGGTACTCGAAGGCGTCGAGCTTCTCGGCGCGCTCGATCATCAGGAGCGCCTTCTCGTCGTTTCCCTTGCCGCGGTGATAGGCGGCGAGCTCGAGCAGGGCGTCGCCGCGGGTGCCGTCCCGGTGCACGATGGATTCGAGCAGCTTGGCGGCTTCGAGGTCCCGTCCCCGGGCGCGAGCCACCTTCGCCCGCAGGGTGAGCACCTGCAGCTCCTCGTCCTGGGAGAGCCGCTTGGCGTAGCGGGTGTCGATGGTGGCGAGGATCTTCTCGGCCTGCTCGAAGGCCCGCGCGCGGATCAGCAGCTCGGCGGCTCGATAGGCGGTGCTGAACCGGACGTTCTCCTGGTCGTGGTCGATCACCTCGAGGTAGGCGCTTGCCGCCAGGTCCGGCATTCCCTGGTTCATGTAGATGTCGCCCAGGAGGACGAGGCTGCTCGTCTCGGCCTTGTCCATGGCGCGCACCGTCTCCAGGTTGACGGCGGCGGCCATGGGTTGGTCGAGGCCGATGTAGGCGTTGGCCTGCAGCATCCACGCCGTGGCGTCGTCGGGATTCGCCTCGATGAGCTCGGCGAAGAGCGCGACGGCCTCCTTGTGGCGCTCCATGGCGAGCAGCGAGCGCGCCAGGCCGAGCTTCCAGTCCCGCACGTCGGGCTGCTGCAGGATGGCGTTGCGGTAGGCGCTCTCCGCGGCCACGTACTTCTCGAGGTTGACGTAGCAGTAGCCCATGAGGCCGTAGCTGCGGCCGTCCCGATCGCCGAGCTCCACGGCCTTCGCCAGATGCTCGAGGCCGCCCTGGAAGTCGCTGCGCTGGACCAGCAGCAGGCCGAGATTCTTGTGGGCCCGGCGGAAGTCGGGGAACTTCTGGAGCGCGTTCTGGTAGTGCTGGATCGCCTGCTCCTGCTGCCCGTTCTGGAAGTCGAGGTTCGCCAGGATGAAGTCGAGCGCGGCGCTGCTCTCGGGCGTCATCTTCTGGGAGAGCATGGTGGCGGCCGCGCGGGGGTTGACCTTCATCAGGTCGATCACCTCGCGCAGCAGGGCGAGCTCGCTCTGCGCGATCTGGGGCTCGGCGCCGGAGAGGAAGCCGTAGCTTCCCAGGAAGCTCTTCCGCCACTCGGGATCGTCGAGCACCGACGACCCCTTCCACGGCTGGAACTGGGCCGTCGCCGACGGGGCCAGGCCGCAGAGCAGCGCGACCACGAGCAAGGCACGGCGGTGACGAGAGAGGAGGGAGAACGGAGAGAGCGAGAAGCGGGCCTTCGTCATCGGGTCACCTGTTGCCTGTTGGCCAATTCACGCCTGGCTATTGGATGCGGATCGGGATGGGCAGACGGGCCTGCGCCTTCACGGGCCGGCCCTGCTGGGTGGGCGGCGTGAAGCGCCAGTCGGCGACCTGGCGCACCACGACGTCGTCGAATTCCGGCAGGGTGGACGAGTCGACCTGGACGTCGAGCACGCGTCCGTCCTCGCCGAGCTTGATCAGCAGCACCACCCGGCCGTCCACCTTCTTCCGCTTGAGCCGGCTCGGGAAGTCGAGGGAGGCGCCCACGGGCCGCGGCATCTGGTCGAGGTCCGAGAAGTCCACGAAGTCCTCGGTGCCGAGGTCACGGGCGGACGTGCCGATCGTGGGCATCGCGAAGTCGCCCACCAGCGAGCCGCCGGTTCCCGGGTTGAGCGCGATGTCGAGCTGCGCCAGGGAGAGCTGCGGGGGCTCCCGCTCGAGCTCCGGCGGCGGCTCCTCCTCCTCGGGCGGCGGCGGCTCCTCTTCTTCCAGCTCCAGGACCTCCGGCGGCTGGTAGGCGACGATCGTCTCCTCGATGGACTTCACCGGCGCCTTCACGGCGCCCATCATCTGGGCCAGCGCCATCACGACGAAGAGGGCCACGGCGAACGCGACCCCCAGCACCACGCTGATGGGCAGCTCGGCTCGGTCGGGAGGCAGGTGATAGGTTCTCGGATCCATCGCGCTTCGATCGGTCCTCCCGCGCTCAGTCGTTCCGCGTGGAGACGCTGATCTTCTTCGCCCCGGCGTTCTTCACCTCGCTCCACACGTCGGAGAAGACGCCCTGCTCCGCGCGGGCGTCGGCCTGGATGATCACGGGCAGCTCGTCCTTGGTCAGGAGCTGCCGCACGCGGGCGCCCACGCCGGCCACGCCGAGCTCCTTGCCCCCGTAGACGATCTTGTTGTCGGCGGTGATGGCGATGATGATGCTGTTCTTCTCGAGCTTCGCGTCGACGGTGGCGTCGGGCTTGTAGACCTGGACGCCCGGCTCCTCGACGAAGACCGTCGTCACGATGAAGAAGATGAGCAGGATGAAGATGCAGTCGATCATCGGCGAGAGGTCGATTGCCGTCGAGTCGTCCGGCTCGTTCATCAGGGATCGGTGGGGCATGGTGGGCTCTCTCGGGGGTCGTCTCCCGGCGGGAGGCGGTCATCGCTAGTTGACCGTGCTGAAGCTCAGGGTCGCCGCGCCGCCCCGTTTGGCGGCGTCCCAGACGGCGACGAAGGTTCCGTACTTCGACTTCTCGTTGACGCGGATGACGACCGGCGTGTCGGCACCCGTGACGCTGCCCTTCACCCGACCCGCCACGTCGGCCAGGGGAATCGGGCTGTTCTGGAAACGGATCTCGTTCTCCGCCGTGATTTCGATCACGACGTTCTCCTGCTCTTCCGCGAGGCGGAGGCCGCCGCGTCGGGCTTGTTCACCTGGCATACCCTTCTCCTCGACGAACACGGTCGTCACGATGAAGAAGATCAGCAGGATGAAGATGCAGTCGATCATCGGGGAGAGATCGATCTGGGTCGGGTCTTCTTCGCTGAGGATGCTGCGTCGTGCCATGTTCGATCCGGTCTACTCGTACTTGAGCTGGCCGAGGGTGAGGCTCTCGAGGCGCGCGAGCTTCGCCTCGAGGCTGTGTCGCCGGCGCTGGATGACCATCACGATGAAGAGGCCCGGCAGCGCGATCGGTGAGGCCCGTCTGGGTCGTCACCAGCGCCTCCGAGATGCCCGCGGCCACCACGCCGGCGGTCTCGGTGCCGCCGCTGGTGGAGATGCCGAAGAAGGTCTGCAGCATGCCGAGGACCGTGCCGAGCAGGCCCAGCAGGGGCGCGGCCGCGACCAGGGTGGCCACGAAGCGGGCGCGCCGGTCGATCAGCGCCACCAGGGCGAGACGAATCTCGTCGAAGCGGTCGCGGATCTGCTTGGCGGAGCTCACGCCGTTCTGCGTGTACTCGATGATCTCGGCCACGCGGCCCCGGGCGCGCTCGGGGTTGTGCACCCACTCCCACCACTCGGCCTCCTGCTTGCCGCTCAGGTTCGTCCGTCGGACGTACATCACGAGCTGGAAGGCCTGGGCGTAGAGCAGCACGGCGAGGGCGAAGAGCGGGATCATCACCCAGCCGCCGCTCAGCCAGATCTGCCAGATTCTATCCATCCGGAAGCTCCCGGGTGGGTGCCAGGTGCTTGCGGGTGGGCCGGATGGCGGAG
The DNA here is from genome assembly GCA_963822965.1 of uncultured delta proteobacterium. Taxonomy (GTDB): domain Bacteria; phylum Myxococcota_A; class UBA9160; order UBA9160; family UBA4427; genus JAJDAN01. Next base: position 1,578,485 of record CAWGJT010000005.1, on the reverse strand, counting down.
ACGCCGTTCACGAACGCCACCGACAGCTCTTCCAGCAGGCCGAGCTTCCGCTTCGCCATGCGCGAGAGGGCGCCGTGCAGGATCAGGGTGGGGATCGCGACGATCAGCCCGAGCGCCGTCGTGATGAGCGCCTCGGAGATGCCCGAGGAGAGGCTCTTGGCGTCGCCGGTGCCGAAGATCGTGATGAGCTGGAAGGTCTTGATCATGCCGATCACCGTTCCGAGCAGCCCCAGGAGCGGAGACGCGGCGGCGGTGATGGCGAGGAAGGGCAGGAAGCGCTCGAGGGCCGGGCGCACGCGCAGGATCTTCTCGAAGAGCAGCTCCTCGAGCACCGAGCGGGACTCCTCGGCGTGCAGCACCCCCGACTTCAGCATCTCGCCCGCGATGCCCTTCACCTGCTGGGCCTTGCGCGCCGCCGCTTCCAGGCTGCCGTGCGCCAGCTCGCTCAGGATGCCGTCCACGTCCCCCGGTCGGGCGACCTCGAAGCCCAGGATCTCGATGGCCTTGAAGAGCGTCAGCAGCAGCGCGGAGATGCCCAGCGCGATGATCACGTACCCCACGTAGCCGCCGTCGTCGATGTACTGCATCAGGGTCTTGCGGGCCCGCTCGACCTTGAGCGCCTTGCCGAGCGTGGCGTCGAAGGGCAGCTCGCCGCGCCCCGTGCTCGCGACCGCGAGGATTCCGTCGTGGAAGCCGCTCGGCATCTCGACGACCACGGGATCGGCGGCGTTGAGCTGGTTCTCCACCAGGCCCGTCACCTTGCCGTCGTCGCTCGCGTAGAGCACCACGGGGCCGAGGGAGACGAACTTGCCGGGGGTGAGGACGCCCTGCGGACTGAGGGCGTCGCCCGGGTACACCTGGCCCCCGAGCTGGTCCTGCAGACGGCCGAGCGCCGCCTCGACGACGGCGATTCGCGCGCCGCGCTTCTGCCCCGCGTCGAGGTTCACGTTCTTGTCCGCGAGCTCTGCGGCCGAGGTGAGCTTCTCGTACCGGGGCAGCTCGCTGATGTCGAGCCGGCTCTCGAAGTCGCGCACGAACTCGTCCAGCCGGCTCGTCACGAACTCGTCCTGCTCCTTCAGCGAGCGGACCTGCGCGCGCAGCGAGCTGAGGTCGACGGTGCGGCTGTCCCGGATCTTCAGCAAGCGGTCCTTCTGCTGGCGCAGGGCGAGGACCTGGTCCTCCAGGCGGGAGACCGCCTTCGAGAGCGGGATCTTCTCCTTGGCGATCCGGTCGCGGACGCTGCTCAGCTCCTCCAGCGAGCGGGAGAGGCGCTTGTCGATGTCGGACTGCGCTCCGTCGAACGACTGGGCGAACGCCGCCGGTGCCGTCGCGATGGACGCGATCGCGAGCGACGCGGCGCAGAGTGCGGCGAACGCGTGGAATCGAAGCGGGGTGCTCATGAGGTCAGTCTTCACCGTGGGCGGTTTCCGGTGCGTCGATCGAGACCGGAAGCGGGACGAACTCGATGGCGTCCGAGTTGCCCTCGTAGATGTCGAGGAGGCGCCGCGCGGGTGCCACGAGGTCGGGATCGTTCGTGAACTCCCACCCGGCCGGCCCCGGGTGCCCGATGCCGGCCGTGTGTCCCCGGGCGTCCACGTAGATGGCCTGTCCGAGCCCCCAGTAGAGGGTCCGGACCTGCACCTTCTGGTCGCCCTCCACCGCGCGGGTCTCCCCCACGAAGGTGGCGGTGCCATTCCACTTCTCGGCTTGCGCGAGCAGGCCGAGGACGTTCATCAGGCGCTGGCCGAGCTGCAGCCGCGTGGTCTCGGGGTCGTCGGGGATCTGCACCAGCAGCGGCTGCAGCTTCCGCTGCAGCGGCTCCGGAAGCCGGGGGACGACGGCCAGCGCCTGCTCCTCCATGCCGCGGATCCTCTCCGCCAGGGCCAGGTCGCTGCGCTGGAAGTCGCCGCGCTCGAGCAGCAGGTCGCGCCGCTCGTCGTCGGACTGGGTGTTGGAGGCCTCGAGCTCCTGGATCTCCGCCTCGAGCGCCTTCTTCTCCTGGTTCAGCAGGTCGCGGGTGGCGCGCAGGGACTCCTGCTCGACCTGCCAGTCGGACTTCTCCTCCGAGAGGATCTGCCGCGTCTCGACCCACTTCTCCATCTTGGCGCGGAAGTCCCCCACCGCCTGGCCGCCGGCCGAGGTCGAGGCCCCGGAGACCGAGGGCAGCGAGGCGATCGCGACGGTGAGACCCGCCGCCAGCGCGCCGAGGCCCGTCGAGGCGAAACGGAAAAGGGGGTGGCTCTGCGTCTGCATGGTCTTCTGCCTGCTCGTCCGCGGGCTCGTCCGGGTGAGGCGGTCCGCACTTCTGGCGTCTCTATGCGTCAGCGTTCTTCGTCGGGGAGGGGGAATGCTCGTGAGCGCCGACATCGTACCGAAACAAGACGTCTCGATAGCGGCCGGCGCGCTCACCTTTGCGCTACGAAAGCGTGACGTTCACGCAACGAACTTCCGGGCTGCATGCGGCGAAACCGTGCGGCCTGCGTCCGCCGTCGGCCGTCACGAAATTGCCCTGCGCTTGTCAATGACTCGTCGAGCGGATGCCTACCGGCGACGACTACCGTAGGCGCCGCAACGGCGTCCTTCGCTGACTCGCCCCCCCGGCCGGCCTGAAATCGTGACGATCGCGTTTCGGTGTCGGTGATTCCACAGCACTCGTCGGGCCCACTTCACGCCACATGAGCACAGATCGCCAGCGATCCCCCTCCGGCGCCGCGGCGTGGCCGAAGCTCGTCTTCTGCTTCCTGCTCGTCCTGTCGACGATCCTGCCCCTCCGTCTCGCCCGGGCGCAGGACGACCTCGACGACGTGCTCGGAAACCTGGGCACCGCAAAGGCGGTGGGGGACGTGCCCGAGGGACAGAAGGAAGGCGAGGGAAGCATCCAGGGGCGCGTCTTCGACGGAGAGCAGGGCACGCCGGTGCGGGGCGTGACGGTGATCGTCGTGTGGCCCCAGGAGGGTCCCGGCGAGCCCCACCAGGAGATCGCGATCACCGACGGCGCGGGCTTCTACGAGCTCCCCTCGATTCCGCCCGGACGCTACGACCTGAGCTTCGTCAAGGCGGGCTACCGCACCTCGGCGATGAAGAACTTCGAGGTCCGCGCCGGGGTGGTGAACCCCGCGGACTTCCCGCTGCCGCCGGTCCCCACCGGCACCTCCGACCAGGTGCTCCAGCTCGACGAGTACGTGGTGGAGGCGTCCACGGTGGGCGAGATGATGGACGCCCTGGACATCCGCATGGAGTCGGACCAGATGCTCAACATCATGAGCGCCGAGGACCTCTCCAAGTACGCCTCCGGTGACGTCGCCGATGCGCTCAAGCGGGTCGCCGGCGTGAACGTGGTGGAGGGACAGTTCGCCATCATCCGGGGTCTCGAAGACCGCTACAGCAGCACGCTCTACAACGGCGCGCCCGTGCCGAGCCCCGACCCCGACCGCCAGTCGGTTCCGCTGGACCTGTTTCCGTCGGAGATCGTGAACAACCTGGTGGTCACGAAGACGTTCGCGCCGGAGCTGCCGAGCAACTCCGCCGGCGGGTCGATCGACATCGTCACCCACCAGTACCCCGAAGAGCCGTTCTCGTTCACCGTGAGCGCCAAGGGGGGGATCAACGAGAACGCCTGGGACCGCTTCCTGAAGTACCAGGGGGGCTCTCCGGTGGGCAAGGAGGTCGACGGCACCGACACGATCTACGGCGAGGTCTCGGCGGCGCTCGGCGGCCGCAAGGACTTCTGGAAGCGCGAGGTTCGCTACAAGGCGGTCGTCAACTGGCAGAGCGACTACGACACCGCGAAGGGCTTCCAGGAGGGGCGCCAGCCCGCTCGCTTCGGAGCCTCGTCGCACTTTCCCGCCGGCGATCTCGCCTTCGGTGAGCTCAGCCTCACCAAGGGCCGCTTCGACCTCACCACCAGCGCCTACGACGAGCGGCTCACCCTCTTCGGCGGCTTCGGATTCGATCTCGACGAGGCCGGCAACCACAAGATCGACGCCTCGGTCTTCTGGACGCGTGCGCACGAGAAGACCGTGCAGCTCCGGGAAGACGGCTATCTCCCGAGCTTCGACTACGGCATCCTGCCGCAGCTCGAGGCCGACGGAGAGGAGATCGACTTCAACGTCTTCGACGGTTCGAGCCCGCCCTACGTGCCGGGGCAGGTCGCGACGGAGAACTCCTGGATCGCGAGGTCGATCCGGGTCTCTCTGGCCGAAACGGTGACCCGGGGCGCGCCCTGGGCCTCGAGCTTCCAGGAGGACCAGTCGTTCAAGGTCCGCCGCGACCTCTTCATCACGCAGGTGAACGGGGAGCACGAGATCGCTCGGGTGGACGGTCTGAAGCTCACCTGGGCGGCGAACTACGCGACCACCTCCCAGGATGACGAGGCTCTCGGGGCGCGCATCTGGTTCGAGCCGTGCGGGCTCACCACCCTCACCGCGCTTGGGTGTCCGGCCGGGGTCACTCCCATCAATCAGATTCCCGGCGGCCTGCCAACGGTGTTTCCCGTGGATCCGGCGGATCTCGGCCCGGGCAAGTATCTCGCCGCCAAGGGGCTCCTCTCGAGCAGCAACTCCATCGACGAGGATCAGTACTTCGGCCGCGCCGACGGGGAGTACGAGCGGGACCTCCTCGATTGGCTCGCCGGCAAGGTGACCACCGGCATCTGGTACGAGCACGCCAAGCGCAACGTCACCTCCGACTTCCTCAAGGCCGAGTCCACGACGATCGCCGGCTGCACGGTCGCCGAGGGGTGCGTCGGCAGCGGCACGCAGTTCGCGATCTTCGCCGATACCCCGGAAGAGCTCGGCAGGAAGATCTTCGGAACGGCGCTGAATCGCGGCGCGGATGGGTCCCTTTCGGGGCTCATCACGACGAAGAACGAATCGAAGCGCGAGATCGCGGCGTGGAACCTGGGCGTGAAGGCGACGCTCTGGGAATGGCTGGATCTCCTGGGCGGGGTCCGGCTCGAGAACATCCTGATCGAGTCGAAGAACGATCCCTTCACCCCGGGCTTCGCGTTCGACCAGACGCCGCTCATCTTTCCCACCAAGTATCTCTTCCTCGACCGGCTCGACAACTCCGTCCGCGAGTTCAAGCGTCCGCCTCCGTACAACGACGAGATCCTGGGACTCGACCCGTCCGTCGGTCCCTGTCGCGACACGGCCGGCAACGTCATCCCGGCCGGCCAGTACGGCAGCGGGCAGTGCGTGGATCTGATCGATTCGTCGGAGATCCAGGGTGCGGTGAACGGCAAGATCGACGAGAATCGGGCCCTGCCGTCCGCCGGGATCGCCTTCCGCCCGTTCGACTGGTTGACCCTGCGTGGGGCCTACTCGCAGACCGTGGCAAGGCCCTCGTTCCGCGAGATCGGCTACTACGTGTCCGTCGAGCCCGGAACCGACGATCTCACCATCGGCAACCCCCGTCTGGGGCTCTCGGACGTGGAGAGCTTCGACGGCCGGCTCGAGGTGGTGTGGGGGGACGTCGGGGACCTCTTCGCGTTCAGCGGCTTCTACAAGACCATCCAGGATCCCATCGAGCAGATCGTGGTGCGCGACCCGACGGACTTCGACGGGTCGTCGACGTCCCAGTTCCGCACGTTCTTCAACAACCCGAGCGAGGCGAAGCTCTGGGGAATCGAGGTGGAGGGCCGCAAGAACCTGGGCTTCCTCTCCTTCGGCGCGAAGGGTCTCGGCTTCCTCGACTACCTCTCCCTGGGCGGCAACTTCACCTGGATCGACGCCCAGGTCGACCGCAGCGACGCCGAGCTCGAGCGATCGACGGCCTTCTTCGGCCGGACCGACCTGGTGAGCGGCGCTCGCTTCGACGGCCTGAAGCAGAGCCGCCGGCTCTATGGCCAGCCCGAGTGGATCGTGAACGCGGATGTCACCTTCGACCAGCCGGACTGGGGCACCCGGGCGACGCTCGCGTTCTTCGGCATCTCCGACGTGCTCGACGCCGCCGGGGTGGCGACGCCCAACCAGGCGGGCCAGATCACGTCGTTCACCCTGGACCAGTACGTGGGCTCGTACGGCCAGCTGGACCTGATCGTGAGCCAGAGGCTCTGGAAGGGGCTGTCGATCAAGCTCACGGCGAAGAACCTGACCGACAGCAAGCGCAGCATCCTCTACGACCCCGAGCAGACGACACAGAAGATCAAGGAGCGTCAGTACAAGGTCGGTCGGGACTACACCGTCGAGCTCAAGTACGCGTTCTGACGCGACCGCACGAGAACGTAACGGGAGTGGAACGCCGCGGTAATTCCGTCCTGCCATGATGCCGCCCGTCCAGCAGGGACCGGCGTCCCCGCCGGCCTTGCGCAACCGGAATCCACCGACGCCCCCCCTTGGGGGTACACCACGGAAGAAGGACGGGGTAATCAAGCATGCGAAAGTCTCTCGCGATCACTTCTGCGCTGCTGCTGGCAGCCGCTGGCTTCGCCGGCACCGCCAGCGCGCAGCCCTGCGGCACGATCGTCGGCGTCAACGACGCCGTGCAGGACAGCATCAACGTCGACACGACCTGGGGCGGCGCGGCCAACCCGAGCCCGATCTGCCTCGAGGCGCCGGTCTTCGTGCAGGACGGCGTCACCCTCACGATCCTGCCCGGCACCGTGGTGCGCGGACAGCCGCGGCGCGCGGTCGCCGGAACGGTCGCGGGCACGCCCGGCGCGCTCCTCATCACCCAGGACGCCCGCATCATCGCGGAAGGCACCGCCAACAACCCGATCATCATGACCACCGCCGCCGTGGACAACAACGGCGACGGCGTGTGCGACGACGGCAACGGCGACGGCTTCTTCGACCCGCATCCCGGCTACCAGGACCTCGCGGGCTGCATCGCCGGCGGCACCTGCTCGACGCCCGAGACCGCGGCGAACGCCACGTTCTGCGACGCCGATCCCCTGGGCTCCCCGCTGCCCCCGCTGGCGTCCGACGGCAGCGCCAACCTCTCCCAGTGGGGCGGTCTCGTGCTGCTGGGCCAGGCGCCCATCAACGTGGCCAACCAGTACAATGCGCCCGGCGGCATCGGGCACCTGCTGGTCGAGGGCCTGACGCTTCCGGGCTTCGACTTCACCGACGCCCAGTGCGGCGGCAAGGAGCCCCACGACAGCTCGGGCGTGCTCCGCTACGTCTCGGTCCGGCACGCCGGCGACGAGATCGGCAACGGCAACGAGCTGAACGGCGTCACCCTGTGCGGCATCGGCGACGCCACCATCGTCGAGTACGTCGAGGTGTACGCGAACTTCGACGACGGCTTCGAGTTCTTCGGCGGCACCGTGAGCCCGAACCACCTGGTGGTGGCCTACGCGGGCGACGACCAGCTGGACATCGACGACGGCTACACCGGCTCCATCCAGTTCGCGTTCAGCATCATGCCCTTCTTCAACCAGGACTCGGGCGCGCCCTTCGGCTCCGCTTCCGGCGACAAGATGGCCGAGCTCGACGGCGACGACTACAACCGGGATCCGGGCCAGCCGGACTTCGACGTCAACGTCCGCACGGCCTACTCCGCCACGGTGTTCCCGCTCGATCCGCGGGCCCAGGCCAACGACGCGACCGACAGCACCCCGTGGCCGCTCTCCGCCGCCTACATCTCCAACTACACCAGCATCGGCTCGGTGCCGGACATCACGAACCCGGCCGTCTCGGCGGCCTCGGCGAATACCGGCGTGCAGATGCGCCACGGCTTCGCGGGCCAGGTGGTCAACAGCGCGCTGGTGAACGTCGGCAACCCCTGCCTCGCCATCGACACCGGCGTGGGGGAGTCGACCACGAACAACGACGTGGTGGATCACGCCGCGGACGATCTCGTCCGGCTGATCGCGACCTCCTGCGACGGCTCGGCGGCGCTTGCCGCGGGCGCCACGAACGCCGAAGGCGTGGCGGACAACGGCGACGCCTACGCGCTCTTCGACACCGGTCTCGCCTGCAGCGCGAACATCCGCGCCACGGGCGGTGGCTTCGCGGGCCTCGTGCAGGAGAACCCCGTCGGCTTCGACGGCAAGACGTTCGGTGGCACGCCCTACGATCCGCGCCCGGCGGGCGCGGGGGCGGACTGCGGGGTGACCCCGAAGGTCAAGGGGCTCGATCGCGCGGCGACCTATCGGGGCGCCTTCCCGGCCGGACCGGCTCCGCTCTGGACCACCGGCTGGACGGCTCTCAACCTCGCGGGCCAGCTCGCGGACTGAACGGCGCACGGGCGAACGCCCCTGCCAAGGAGCTCTTTCCCATGAGAAACAGACTGCGCGCAAAGGCTTCGCTCGTCGCCGTCTCGGCCCTCCTCGTTCTGGGGGCCTCGACGGCGGGAGCGGAGACGGTCGCGGGCTGGGACTTCTCCCAGTACCGCGGCGACGGAAGCCTGGCCCCGTTCACCGACACCCTGCCGGCGAACTACTCGGATCTCGATCCGACGTTCAACGCAGGGGCCGAGTCGGCCGCGATCGGGACCCTCTACTTCGACGGATCGTTCGGTTCCAGCTCCACCACGACGGACTTCCTTCCCACGGCCGGCTCGATGAACTGCGAGCGCGTGCCGGTCGGCGGGAGCGGCGGTCCGGAAGGGTGCTCGGCACCGAACGTGGACGGCCCGGTGCGGTCCAACCGCGACGCGCCCTGGGCCACCCCCGGCCACACCTCGTTCGACGCTCACGGCGTCCTGCGGGCCGAAGGCCAGGCCTTCCAGAACCTGCTCGCCATGCAGGCGACGAACAGCGTGGCGGTGGTCTTCGAGGCCGACGTGGCGCCGGACGCCGCGGCGAGCTGGGCCGTCTCCTTCGGCGGCCGGGTGGTCTCGGGCGGCGGGGACGACGGTGGGGCGCTCGACTGCGACCCGGTGGGTGCCGGCGAGTGCAGCACCACGGTGACGGTCGAGTTCTCGCCCGACGGCAGCACCTACTCGAGCTTCGGTTCGGTGGTGCTGACGGCGGCGGACACGCGCTACAGCATGCCCCTCGATCCGGGTGCGAGCTCGACGGGCTACGTGCGCCTGGGGTTCACCCCGGGCTCGGGTGGAGAGCTGCCGATCATCGACAACGTGGCCATCGCGGCGATTCCGGTTCCGGAGCCCGGCATGGTGCTCATGCTCCTCGCTGGAATCCTGGGTCTCAGGGTCCTGCCGCGCCGCGCCTGAGCCTGGCTTCGGAAACGAACCGGAGCCGCCACCCGCTCGAGGGTGGCGGCTCCCCTTCGTTCCCCGAGCCCCTCCAGGCAGGAAGTGCTCGCGGCCACGATCGAGACGGGAAGATTACGACGTGAAGCGCGCCCTTGTCGCCCTGCTCCTGCTCCAGCCGTGGCTGCTCGCCGTCACGGCCGGCGGCCCCGCCGCACCCGCCGACACGCTCACCGCGTCGAGTCTCGCGAGCGCCGATCGCCTCTGGCCCTACCGCGTCTCCCTGGTGGAGGACTGGCAGCCTGCGGGACGCGAGAAGCCGCTCCGTGCAGGCACGCTCGGCGTCCTGATCCGCGTCGCGACGTCGGGCGTGGCGCGCATCGACTTCGGCTCGGCGGGCAAGTACGAGGTCCCCGTCGACGAGACGGACCTGGTCGAGCAGGCCGACCGCATTCGTCGAGGCGAGCTCGAGAAGTCGGCTCCGAACTTCACCGAGGCCATCGGTACCCGGCTCGTCGACTCTGCCGGTCAGCAGCTGTCCGCCCTCGCGCCCGCGGCCAGCGCCGACCGCCCCGGCTTCCTGTGCGTCTTCGCCGATCCGGACGGCGAGGAGTTCGGGGCACTGGCGGCCGCCCTTGCGCCGCTCTCGGACCGCCACGGCGTGATGACGATCCTCTTTCCCCAGGGCCGGCACCGTGACGCGGGGACGCGCGAGCAGCTGCGCTCCCTCGGCTGGAGCGTGCCCTTCGTCTACGACTTCCTCTCGGAGGCCTATGCGAGCACCCTGCTCGCCGACGGAACGCCCATGCCCACCCTGCTGCTCCAGACGAACGAAGGGAGGGTGCTCTTCCAGGGCCGGTGGAGCCCCGACGTCGTGCCCGAGCTCACCGCCGCCCTCGATTCCGCCTTCGGCGGTGAGAGCCGCCAGGCCGCGCGATGACGGCGATGACCGTGCGAGCGCTTCCCCTCCTGCTGGTGACGTCGATCGGCTGTGCCGCACTCTCGGGTGAGTCGGCGTGTCCCGAGGTCGCCGGGGAGACGCTCGTCGCCGTTCCCCCGGAAGGGGTGAAGCCCACCTGCAGCGAAGCGAGGCTCGACGCCCAGGCGCTCTACGAGCGCGCCGTCGCCGAGCTGAAGCAGAACCAGCCGGAGAGGGGCTATCGCTCCCTGGCCCTCATCCACATCCAGTACCCCCAGAGCGAGCCGGACCGCGAGGTGTTCGTGCTGGCCGCCCGCGTCTTCCAGCGGAGCTACTTCCGCCACCGTGCCGAGCCGGGCAGCGTCTGGGTGGGCTCCGAGCCGCAGTTCATGTTCGGGTGGCTCGCGCAGTTCTTCCGGGAAGGGGACGAGTTCCCCCAGCGCCAGGTGGACGCCCTCTTCCTGGGCATGCACTACGGCATGTTCCGCGACTTCCTCGCCTGGGCGAAGGAGAACGCGGCCCAGCCCCCCGGGCTCTCTCGTTGGGTGCTGAGCGCCGGCAAGGACGACGGCATCGTCTACTCGGTGACCGCCGTTCGCAGCGACGGCTCCGCCTGATCCGGGCTTCCGCGACCGTCGGCCGCCGGTAGCAGCAGGTCTTCCAGGAAGAACGCCGACAGCTCGGCGCGCCCGGCCAGGCCGGACTTGCGGTAGACGTTGACCGCGTGCTGGCGCACGGTGCGCTCGCTGCGCCCGAGCACCGCGGCGGCCTCCTTGTGACCGAGACCCTTCAGGAGGAGCAGGGCCACCTCCTTCTCGGCGGGCGTGAGCGACCACTGGTCGAACTGCGCCTCGATCTCGGCGCCCAGCCCCTGCAGGAGCTTCGTCGCCCGGGCCTTCCACAGGTCGCGCTCGCCCTCCCGGTCGCGAAGCTCCCGGGTCGTGCTGTGGAGACCGCGCCGGGCTCCCGCCCAACCGCGCCAGAGATAGACGACCGCAGACAGGCACAGCGCCACGAAGCCCAGCTCGAAGAGCACATGGGGGGAGAGCCACGAGTCCGCCTGGTCGAGCGCCAGGTCCACCGCGCCGAACGCAGCGATCGCCGCCAGCAGGGCGCTGAGACCCACCCGGAAGCGGGGATCCAGGTCATTCGACGGATGTGCCACGTGCGCTCCGCGGCCCGCCGGGGGCCGTCCGAGTCAGTTGCCGGATGGTGCAGCAGGTCAGCGGAAGCCAGCTTCCCGTCCCGCTCCCGCGGATCCCCCGCGAGAACGACCGAGAAGAGAGGCGTACCCCATGCTTCCCCATCCGCTCCATCCCGCGATTGTCCACTTTCCCATCGTCCTTGCCGTCCTGGCTCCCGTGGTGGCCGCCGCGGGGGTCTGGGCGATCCACACCGGACGCATTCGTACCGCCGCCTGGGTGGTCGTGCTCGTCCTGCAGGCCTGCGTGGTGGCATCCGGGCTCCTCGCCCTCGACACCGGGCAGGACGAGGAGGAGACCGTCGAGCGCGTGGTCTCCGAGCAGGCCATCGAGGAGCACGAGGAGGCCGCGGAACGCTTCCTGCTGCTGGCGGGGCTCACGCTTCCGTTCGCCGCGGCGGGCCTGCTGCGATCGCCGCTGGGCGGCATCGCCCGGGCGCTCACGGTCGCCGGAACCGTCGCCGCGGCGGTGGCGGTCGGCATCACGGGACACCACGGCGGCGAGCTCGTCTACACCCACGGCGCCGCCAGCGCCTATCTGGACGCCGGAGCCGGGTCGCGGCCGGTGGGACGGCCCGCCGCGCTCCACGACGACGACTGAGGGGGCGGCGGTTGCGGCCCGCGCGCGGGTGCGATGAGATGCAGCCGCAGATGGACCCCCACGGCGATTCCGGGTTGGACGACACCGGCACGAAGCGCCGCCGGCCGTCGTGAGTCTCGAGCACGCCGTCCAGCTCCTCGGTGGCGTCGGTCTCTTCCTGCTCGGGATGAGGCTGATGACCGAGGGGCTGAAGTCCGCCGTCGGCGAGGCGCTTCGCGGGGTGCTCGCGCGGTCCACGCGCACGCCCCTGCGCGGCATCGCTGCGGGCGCCCTGGTGACCTCGCTCGTGCAGTCGTCGAGCGCGGTCACCGTGGCCACCATCGGCTTCGTGAACGCGGGCCTGCTGAGCCTGTCGCAGGCGCTCGCCATCACCTACGGCAGCAACGTCGGCACCACCATGACCGCCTGGCTCGTCGCCACGGTCGGCTTCCACCTGGACCTGGGAGCGCTCTCGCTCCCGCTCGTGGGCGTCGGCATGGGGCTGCGACTCTTCGTGCCCCACGGCCGGCTCGGCTCCTTCGGTGAGGCCCTCGCGGGCTTCGGCATCTTCTTCCTGGGGATCGACGCCCTGCGCACGGGCTTCGAAGGGCTGGGCGGCCAGGTCGAGCTGGCTTCGCTTGCGGCCGGCCCGCTCCACGTCCCGCTGTTCGTCGTGTTGGGCTTCGTGCTCACCTTGCTCATGCAATCCTCGAGCGCCGCGCTGGCGATCGTCCTCACGGCGACCGCGGGCGGTGTGGTCTCCCTGGGCAGCGGCGCGGCCCTGGTGATCGGCGCCAACGTCGGCACCACCTCGACGGCCGCTCTCGCGTCGATCGGCGCCACCCCCAACGCCAAGCGGGTGGCTGTCGGGCACGTGGCCTTCAACGTCACCACGGGAGCCGTCGCCCTGCTGCTGCTGCCGCTGCTGCTCTTCGGCATCGTCCGCGGGCGCGCGGCCCTGTCCCTGGACGCCGAGCCGGCGGCGGTGCTCGCGGGCTTCCACACGCTCTTCAACCTGCTGGGGGTGGCGCTGATGTGGCCCCTGACCGGCCGGCTCGTGCGGTCTCTCGAGGCCCGCTTCCGCACCCACGAAGAGGACGAGGCCAGGCCTCGCTTCCTGGACCGCAACGTCCTCTCCACTCCCTATCTCGCACTCGACGCCATGGTGATGGAGCTCGCCCGGGCGGGCCAGATCACGCGCCGGCTCGCGGGGGCCTCCCTGGCGGGCGACCGCCGTGCCCGGGGCGGCATCGCGGCAGGCCAGCGCTCGTTGGCCTTCCTCATCGAGGCGATCGGCGAGTACATCCAGCGGCTGCAACGGACCGTGCTCCCGGCCGAGCTCGACCCGCTGCTGCCGACGGCGCTCCGTGTCTCGCGCTACTACGCCGAGACGGCGGAGCTGGCCGGCATGGTGGCAGCCGGTGGCGCCCTGCGAGCGGCCTGCGACGACCCTCGTCTCGAGCAGGAGGTGCAGCGCTTCGTCGCGGGGGTACGCCGCTTCGTGGAGGAGACCGGCGTGGAGCGCCCGGAGTTTCAAGTAGCGGACCTGGCCTCGCAGACGGCCGCGCTCGAGGAGCAGTACCACGCCCTGAAGGCCTCGCTGCTGGAGGCGGGAAGCCGTGGCGCGCTGTCCGTGCCCGCGCTCGTGCAGACCCTGGACTGGCTGAGCAACGTGCGGCGCCTGCTGGAGCAGAGCGAGCGGGCCGCGCGCTTCCTGGCCAGCCTGCTCACCCGCAAGGAAGACACGAACGACCATGAGTCGAACGGCGGGGAAGAGACCGCCGACGCGCCTGCGGCTCAGAGAGCGCCCGCGGCTCACGAATAGCGGGACAGGGCCTCGTCGAGCCGCCGGTAGCGATCGTCCTGCGCGCCGACGATCCGCTCGAGCCAGGCCCGCGCGTAGTCGCCGTCGAGGGCGTCGCCCAGCGCGAAGGTCACCTCTTCGATGTCCCGCCAGTCCTTCTGGCGGTCGAAGATCGCCTTGAAGACGAGCAGGTCCTCCGCGGCGAGCACGTGGATGGCGTCTCCCGCACCGAAGGGCATCTGCCGTCGTCGCTCGAGACAGCTCTCGTGGAAGGGGTCGTAGGCGAAGAAGAGGTCGATGGGGGTCTTGTCCCAACGCACGCGCACCTGACCGTCGCGCTGGAGCCGTGCATGCTCCGCGTCGGCCAGAGGGTCGGCGCCGAGGGCGCGAAGCATCTCCAGCACCTCGTCCGCCCGATCGACCGGGGTGAAGACGTTGACGTCGATGTCGATGGTGGCCCGCGGCGTCGCGTAGTAGGCCAGGGCGAGGGCACCGCCGAAGGCGTGGGGGATGCGTCGCGCGGCGAACGCCTCTTCGAGGAGCAGCACCTTCTCGGAGAGGGAAGGCGTCGGGCCGGGGCTCGGCGCCACCCTCAGCCCGCCTCGCGCAAGGACGAGAAGCGGGGGAAGCGCTCGCCTTCGCGCCGCCTGCGCGCCGGACGGCTGTCGGCGATCCTGCCGTAGAGGTCGAGCAGCTCGCGCAGACTGGCGCCGCGCTCGGACGCGCTGGCTCCCACCCATTCCGCGACTTCGGCCAGGGGCTCGGGGACGGGTGCCTCGGGAAGCCGCGCCAGCGCCTCGCGCAAGGCAGCGGCGAGGGTCGGGTCCAGGGGGTCCGGCCGGTGCAGACGGGCCAGCAGCGCCCGGGCCTCGGGCTCGCGCGACCGCTCGGCGACCTCGATGCCCAGCGCCCGGGCTCGGCGCAGCAGCCGGCGGCGATCGAAGGGCCGCGCGGCGCGCGCGGCGGCGCGCTCGAGCACGTCCGGGGTGAGCGGCTCGGCGAAGCTCGCCAGCAGCCGCGCCCGGGGCCCGCGTGGCGTCGCGACGCTCTCGCGGATCTCGATGCGATCGGGGCTGCGGCGGACGAGGTGGGCCATGGATAGTGTCTATCGTAACTATTCGAGTGGATCTTGACATCCCCACCAGGATCCTCCCTCGGAGCCGTCGAGGCCCGTCTCAGGCCTCCCGGGCGACGATGAGCTGTCCCCGAAGGGAGATCGATGTCGCGTTGGCTCCGGACAGAAGCCCTATCGTGACGCGCGATGGATCTTGCCTCCTATGCGTTGCTCGCCTTCGGCTCGCTCTTCGCCATCCTGAGCCCGCTCGGGACGATTCCCACGTTCCTCGCCCTCACCGAGGAGGACGGCGACGCCGCCCGCATCTCGATGGCGCGCCGGGCCTGCATCATCGCCTTCCTGGTGATGACGGCCTTCTCGCTGCTCGGCTCGCGCATCCTGGGCTCCTTCCAGGTGAGCATTCCCGCCCTGCAGATCGCGGGCGGGCTCGTCATCCTGCGGGTCGGCCTCGAGATGCTGCGGGGCGCGCGCAGCCACCTCACGCCGGAAGAACGCGCCGAGGCCATCGAGAAGCACGACGTCGCCGTGACCCCGCTCGGGGTGCCGATGCTCTGCGGCCCCGGCAGCATCACCACCGCGATCGTGCTCGAGAGCCAGGCCACCGGACCGCTCCAGCTTGGCCTGCTCGTGGGAACCGTGGCGCTCATCTACGCCGGTACCTTCGTGCTGCTGTTCGCGGCGGTGCGCTACTCCGCCTTCCTGGGACAGATCACCCTGCGCGTCATCGGGCGTCTGATGGGGCTGCTGCTCGCCGCCATCGCGGTGCAGTTCATGCTCAACGGAGTGCGGGGCGCGCTTCCCACCTTGACGGGCACCTAGCCGAGGGAGCCCCTTGGGCTCCCTCAGCGGTGCTAGCCGACCCACCTCGGGTCGGCCTGCCAGACGCGGAGGGACGATGACTGTCCGCAACCTCGAGGCGTTGTTCGCACCCCGTTCGGTGGCGGTCGTCGGCGCGTCGAACCGCGCGCACAGCGTGGGCGCGGTGGTGACCCGAAACCTCCTGCACGGCGGCTTCGAGGGTGCGGTGATGCCCGTGAATCCGCATGAGGAGGCGGTGGCCGGCGTGCTCGCCTACCCGGACGTGGCGAGTCTGCCCCGCGTGCCGGACCTCGGGGTGGTCGCGACGCCGCCGGAGACGGTTCCGGGGATCGTGGAGGCGCTGGGCCGGCGGGGGACACGAGCCGTCGTCGTCCTCACCGCCGGCCTCGAGCGGCGCGACACCGCGGGCGGAAGCGCGGCGCGCACCCGGAAACCGAACCCGGGTGCGAAGAGAGCCGCGCCGAACCTGCAGGCGGCGACGCTGGCCGCGGCCCGCCGCCACGGAACCCGCATCCTCGGCCCGAACTGTGTCGGGTTGCTGGTTCCCGGCATCGGCCTCGACGCGTCCTTCGCGCACGTGCCCGCTGCGCCGGGCCGTCTCGCGTTCGTCTCGCAGTCGGGCGCCCTCTGCACCGCGGTGCTCGACTGGGCGCAGTCCCACGGTGTCGGCTTTTCGTGCTTCGTCTCGCTCGGCAACAGCATCGACGTCGACGTCGGGGACGTGCTCGACCATCTGAGCGCCGATCCGGGCACCCGGGCGGTGCTCCTGTATCTGGAGGGGCTCGTCGAAGCGCGGAAATTCATGTCGGCGGGTCGCGCGGCGGCCCGAAACAAGCCGGTGATCGTGATCAAGTCCGGCAGGCTCCGCGACGCCGCGCGCGCGGCCGCCTCGCACACCGGGGCGCTGGCCGCGGCGGACGACGTGGTGGACGCGGCCATCCGGCGGGCCGGCATGCTGCGCGTCGAGCGGATCGCCGACCTCTTCGACGCGGCCGAGACCCTCGCTCGCGCGCACCCGGCTCGGGGCCGCGAGCTGACCATCGTCACGAACGGCGGTGGGCCGGGGGTGATGGCGACCGATGCACTCCTCGCCGGAGGCGGGCGTCTGGCCTCCCTGTCGCCGGAGACGCACGCGAAGCTCGACGCCGTCCTGCCGCCCACCTGGTCCGGCGGCAATCCCGTCGACCTGGTGGGCGACGCGACGGGTCGACGCTACGAGGAAGCGATTCGCGCGCTGGGGAACGACGCCTCGGGCACGGGGCTGCTCGTCCTGCACGCGCCCACGGCGCTCGCCTCCGGCCGGGAGGCGGCGCAGGCCGTGATCGGGGCGCTGGCCGAACGGCCGCCGCGCGGCGTCGTGCTCACGAGCTGGCTGGGCGGAGCGGGTGCCGAGGCGGCGCGTCGCCTCCTGCGCGAAGCGAGCCTTCCCACCTACGACACGCCCGAGGACGCCGTCCGGTCCTTTCTGTACATGGTCGCGTACCGGGAGAACCAGGAGCAGCTCCTCGAGACGCCGCCGCGCTTCGTGGCCGGCGTCGCACCCGACGTGGCGGCCGCCCGAGGCATCCTGCAAGCGGCCGCGGCCGCGGGAAGGGAGTGGCTCTCGGCCGCCGACGCCATGGCGGTCCTCGCCGCCTACCGCATTCCCGTGGTGGAGACGCGCGCGGCGCCGGACGCAGCCCGGGCGTCCCGGCTCGCAGAGGAGGTCGGCTTCCCGGTCGCGCTCAAGATCCTCTCGCCGGACGTGGTGCACAAGAGCGAGCTCGGCGGCGTGGCGCTCGATCTCGAAGACGCGGACGCGGTCGCGGCCGCCGCAGAGGTGATGGTCCGTCGGGTCCGCTCGGAGCGGCCCGACGCCCGGATCGAGGGCTTCGTGGTGCAGCGCATGGAACGGCGGCCGGGTGCACGCGAGCTGATCGCCGGCGCCACGACGGACCCGATCTTCGGTCCGGTGCTGCTCTTCGGACAGGGGGGAACGGCGGTCGAGGTGCTCGGCGATCGCGCCCTGGGCTTGCCACCGCTCAACGCCAATCTCGCCCGCGAGCTCGTCGAACGAACCCGGGTGGCTCGTCTCCTCGAGGCCTATCGAGATCGGCCGGCCGTCGACCACGCCGCGCTCGTGGAGACGCTGGTCCGCATCTCGCAGCTCGTCGTCGACCTGCCCGAGATCCGCGAGCTGGACGTGAATCCGCTGCTCGCCGACGAGCACGGGGTCGTCGCGTTGGATGCGCGCATCCGGATCGGTCCACCGGCCGAGCGCGTCGCGCTCGCGATCCGGCCGTATCCGGCCGAGCTCGAGGAGACCCTCTCGCTTCCCGGGCGGCAGACCGTGGTCGCCCGCCCCATTCGTCCCGAGGACGAGCCCGCGCATCGGGCCTTCTTCGAGCGGCTCGACCCCAACGACGTCTACTTTCGATTCTTCAACATGGTTCGGGAGATGCCGCACTCCCAGCTCGCCCGCTACACCCAGATCGACTACGACCGGGAGATGGCGTTCATCGCCTATCGCAGGGAGGCGCCCGACGAGACCCTCGGCGTCGTGCGCGCCGTCACCGACCCGGACAACGAGCGGGCGGAGTTCGCCGTGATCGTCCGGTCCGACTTCAAGGGGCGCGGTCTCGGCAAGGCCATGCTCGAGAAGCTGATCCGCTACTGCCGTTCGCGCGGGACCCGGCGACTCGTGGGACAGGTGCTCGACAGCAATCGCGCGATGCTGGGGCTGGCGCGGGACCTCGGCTTCGAGGTCGAGAGCGAGGATGCGGGCGTCATCGACGTCGGCCTCGCCCTGCAGGGGGAATGACGCGAGGCTCGACCGGTTGGATGAGCACCCCGAAGTCCCCCAGCTCCTGGGGCACCTCGTGGGCCGCCGCGGCCAGCCACGCGGTCGTTCCCAGGCGCACGTCGAGCAGCATGACGGCGCCCACGCCCAGGCCGCCCAGGAAGCTGTGCAGTCCGTCCCCGAGCAGGATCAGGTGGGTGAGGGGTGACCCGCAGTCCGCCGACGCTCGGTTGCAGTGATGCCAGTGCAGCACCTGCTCGAGCATGAGGAAGCACGAAAAGCCCAGCACGACCCAGAGCGCCGCGGTCTCCATCGCGAGTCCCGCGCCAGTGGCCGCCGGCAGCGTGGGAGAAGGCGCCGCCCAGCGGAAGGGTCGTCCCGCTCTCGCTCCAGTGAGCTCTGGCTCTCCTGTGCGACTCTCGACTTTTCGACTTTTCGACCTTTCGACCTTTCGACTTTTCGACCGTCGACTCTACGGCTCTCGGACTGACCGAGCGCTCAGGCCTCTTCGAGCGCCCGCCGGATCTCGATGAAGCGCGCCAGCCCGCTCTTCGTGAGGATACCCGCCAGCTCGTTCCCCTGCATGACGAGCAGGGGCACGCCGCCGGACGCGAGCTTCTTGAGGGCGTCGCGCAGCGAGAGCTCGGGGGAGACGCAGAGGGACTCGTCCAGCACCCGCATGCGATCCTTGACCGTGGTCGAAGCGCGCTTCTCGGCCGGAAGGTCGCGAAGGTCGTCGATCGAGATCATCCCGAGCACGGCTCCGTCGTCGACCACCGGATAGGCGCGGTAGCCGTGCACCAGCAGATAGTCGTCCACCAGGTCGGCGATGGAGAGCTGCGGGGGCACCGTGATCGGGTCCAGGGTCGCCACATGCTCCACGCGCACGTCTTCCAGGCTCTGCACGAGGACCAGGCTCTGGTAGCTCGACTCGGCCATGGTTCGCAGGAACATGCCGATGAAGACGAGCCAGAGCCCGCCCAGCAACGAGCCCAGAAAGACCTGCAGCCCGCCCAGCAGCATCAGGCCGATCGCCAGGCCCTTGCCGGCGTCGGCCGCGATGCGGGTGGCGCGCCGGAGCGAGCCCGTCTTCCACCACGCCGCCGCCCGCAGAACCCGGCCGCCGTCGAGCGGGAAGCCCGGCAGCAGGTTGAAGACCGCGAGCGCTGCGTTGACCCAGGCGAGGTAGCCCACCACGCTGGCCGCCAGGGGCGGAAAGTCCGCGGGAAGCGCCCGATGCACGCCCCAGAAGACGGCGGCCAGCGCCAGGCTGGTCAGCGGTCCCACCACGGCCACGCGAAACTCGCTGCCCGGCGTGCGCGACTCCTCCTCCATGTGCGAGACGCCTCCGAACAGGAAGAGCGTGATCGTAGGTACCCGGATGCCCGAGAGCTTGGCGACCAGGGCGTGGGAGAGCTCGTGCGCGACGATCGAGGCGAAGAAGAGCAGGGTCGCGGCCGCGCCGGCCAGCCAGTATGCGGCGGTCGGCTCGCCTTGCTGGACGCGCGGGAAGTAGCCCGCGGAGAGACTCACGAGGATGAGCGCGAAGATCAGGAACCACGAGTAGTCCAGGCGGATGTCGATGTCGCCGACCCGGAACAGGAAGATCCCGCGCCTCGCGCCGGGCTGTGTCTCGTCGTGTCGCTTCGGCGTCGTCTCGCTCATGGCGTCGCTCCTCTCATGGCGTCATGCCTTCCGCGGCTTCAGGGGCGGAGCGGGCGCCGACGCTCCCCGGGTGCCCAGCACAGCCGCTGCGGCGCGGGCGATCAACGGCTCCTCCCGGGTCTCGAAGGCGTAGACCCGCCGCAGGCCGATCCGCGAGATGCGTCCGGGATCGCCCGCGTCGTTCCGCTCGGGATCGAGCATCACGTTCCACGACCGCAGCCCCGCCGCAATCCGCCGCCGGATCTCGGCGGAGTTCGCTCCGATGCCCCCGCCGAAGACCAGGCTCCCGCGACCGCCGAGCAGGGTCAGGTAGGCGCCCACCGTGGCGACGATGCGTCGGACGAAGCGGCTCACGGCGATGGCGGCCACGTCGTTGCCCAGCGCCTCGGCCTGCAGCACGTCTCGCAGATCTGCGATCGGCGTCGAGTCGGAGTCCGAGCCCACGCTTGCAAACGGCGTGAACCCGGTCGAGATCTCCGCCAGCTGCCCCGTCGCGATCGCGCAGGTGGAGCAGCGGGCGCCGAGCTGGAGCGTCACCGCGTCGATGGAGTCGACGCTGGATCCCTCCGCACGGGCCAGGCTCTCGACCAGCGAGGCGTGGGCGATGCCCTGGAAGGAGGCCCCTGCGGAGGCGTCGAGGGGTGTCAGATGCCAGGGCGGCGCGTGCAGGTGCGCAGCCAGCGTCTGTCCCGCTTCGAACGCCGTGTCGAATACCGCCACTGCCGGAACGTCGGGAAACAGCTCGCGGGCGATCCGGATGCCTTCCGGCGCCGGAGCCGCCTCGCGCAGGGCGCGCGGTGTGCTCTCCTCGAGCAGGCGCCGCAGCGGCTCGTCGATCTCGCTCGGCTCGTGCAGGCCGGGGTGGAGCACGCGATGGGCGACGGCGTCCACCCGATCCCGGGGCAGCCCGGCCAGCACCGTCCGGAAGTCGTGCTCCAGACCGGCGGGGTCGCTCCGCTCGACGGCGGCGCCCTCGAGTACGCGGACCTCGGCTCCGGACACCTCCACGAGCCCGGACTTGATGGTTCGTGAGCCTGGGTTGAGAACCGCGATCCTCACGGTGCCGACCTCCCGCTCGCCGTGCCACCGGCTGGCTGCAGCACTGCGCTGCGATCCACGTGGGTGCAAGGCACGTGCCGGGCGCTACCTCCGCCTCTCCGCGCGATCTCGCCCCGCCTCTGGCCGGCGCGGTCTCGCCTTCCCGGTCGGGTGTGGTCCTGACGGCACGAATCTACAAATGTGTCGCCCTCCTCCTACCCGCTGCATCCGGCTGCACCCGGCCGGGCCGCTGCGCCGCCTCGGGTTTGCCGGGATCCCCTCCGTGTTCTTCCGGGCGTCCCCGGAGCGTCCTGGCACGAGCCGTGCAGGACGCACTACACTGTCGGTCGTACAGCCGGCAAGGCGGGATTGCCGATGTCTTCACGCCTTCGAAGACAGGTCCAGTGCCGGATCGACGCAGCCGACGTGATCCTCGACGGAAGCCGGCCGTGGGATCCTCAGATCCACGACGAGCGCGTTCTGGCCCGAGTCTTCGCCCAGGGCTCCCTGGCCCTCGGCGAGTCCTACGTGGGCGGAGGATGGGACTGCGACCGTCTCGACGAGCTCTTCTACCGCCTGCTCTCGGCCGACGTCGACCGGCGCTTCCGGTCCATCGCGTCCCGGGTCGAGACGATCCGCGGCCGCTTCCGCAATCTCCAGCGGGTCGCGCGGGTCGGCCAGGTCGCCCGGCGCCACTACGACCTCGGCGACGACCTCTTTCGCGCGATGCTGGACACCAGGCAGATCTACTCGTGCGGCTACTGGCGGGATGCAACGTCGCTCGAAGAGGCCCAGGAGGCGAAGCTCGATCTCGTCTGCCGCAAGCTGCAGCTGAAGCCCGGCATGCGCGTGCTCGACGTCGGCTGCGGCTGGGGCGGGGCCGCGCGGTTCGCCGCCCGGCGCTACGGCGTGGAGGTGGTGGGGATCACCGTGTCCCGGGACCAGCTCGAGGTCGGGCGTCAGCGCTGCGCGAAGCTCCCCGTCGAGATTCGGCTCCAGGACTATCGCAGCATCGAAGGCTGCTTCGACCGCGTCTTCTCCCTGGGGATGCTCGAGCACGTCGGGTACAAGAACT
The DNA here is from genome assembly GCA_963822965.1 of uncultured delta proteobacterium. GTDB lineage: Bacteria > Myxococcota_A > UBA9160 > UBA9160 > UBA4427 > JAJDAN01. The sequence goes on along the minus strand of CAWGJT010000005.1, from coordinate 1,556,431 downwards.
ATCGGCGCTTCATGCAGGTGGTGCGCGAGCACCTGCATCCGGAAGGGCTCTTCCTGCTGCACACCATCGGCAACCTGGAGTCCGTCCGCTCGGTGGATCCCTGGATCGGCCGATACATCTTCCCGAACTCGATGCTGCCTTCGATGACGCAGGTGTGTCAGGCCATCGAGGGCCTCTTCGTGATGGAAGACTGGCACAACTTCGGTGCGGACTACGACCGCACGCTGATGCACTGGCTCGAGAGCTTCGACGAGGCCTGGCCGGCGCTCGCCGAGCGTTACGACGAGTCGTTCCGGCGCATGTGGCGCTTCTACCTGCAGAGCTGTGCGGCAACATTCCGCGCCCGTCGCAACCAGCTGTGGCAGATCGTCCTCTCTCCCCACGGCGTGCCGGGTGGCTACCGGGCTCCGCGCTGATCCGCGACCCCTGCTCGAGGGCCGTTTCAAGGGCCCGACCCGATTGCAGAATCTGCCGTGTGGGCCGGCCGAGAGGGCGGTCGTCGGTCGGGACGACGAGCGTCCGCGCGTCCCCGGGGCCGGGCTCCGGGCCAGCCGGGTGCTGGCACGCGCCTTGCTGGTATAACCCGGACGCAGGGCAATGACCCCGGAGGTCGGACAGATGAGTCCGCGAACGAAGTCTCGAACGAAGGCGAAGGGAGAGGAAGGTGCGGCGCAGTGGGTGCAGCCGCTCGAGCGCCTGGGCTCGGACGACGTCGCGAAGGTCGGCGGAAAGAACGCCTCGCTGGGCGAGCTGACGCGGGCCCTCTCGCCCCGCGGCATCCGGGTGCCCCGCGGCTTCGCTACCACCGCCTCGGCCTATCGGCGCTTCGTCGAGCACAACGAGCTGGGCGAGACGATCGCGGATGGCATGCGGGCTCTGCACGCCGGCAAGTCGTCCATCCAGAGCGTCGCCGGAACGATCCGGCAGGCGTTCGAGGCGGCCGTCTTTCCCGAGGAGATCGCGGTGGCCGTCCGCCACGCGTACCGGGATCTCGCCGCGCGCTGCGAGCGCGAAACGCTCCACGTGGCGGTGCGGAGCAGTGCCACCGCCGAAGACCTTCCCGGGGCGAGCTTCGCCGGACAGCAGGAGACCTTCCTGAACGTGAGCGGCGAGGAGGCCCTGCTCGACGCCTGTCTGCGCTGCTACACGTCGCTCTTCACGGATCGCGCCATCAGCTATCGGGAGGAGCAGGGCTTCGGGCACGACGACGTCGCCCTGTCAATCGGCGTGCAGGAGATGGTTCGCGCGGATCGCGCCGGTGCGGGCGTCCTCTTCACGCTCGATCCCGAGACGGGCTTCCGGGACGTGATCGTGATCGATGCGAACTGGGGGCTCGGCGAGACGGTCGTCCAGGGAACCGCCGACCCCGATTCGTACACGGTCTTCAAGAAGCTCCTCGATGAAGAGGGGGTCAAGCCCATCCTGGACGTGAGGCGGGGCCGCAAGCAGATCAAGATCGTGTACGCCGAGAAGGCGTCCGGCTCCGACGGGGACGACGATGCGGTCGAGACGGTCGAGACCTCCGCGGAGGAGCGTCTGCGCCTCGTTCTCACGGACGAGGAGATCCTCCGGCTCTCTCGTTGGGGCTGCTTGATCGAGCGGCACTACGGCAGCCCGATGGACGTCGAGTGGGCAAAGGACGGGGACACGGGCGAGCTCTTCGTGGTGCAGGCCCGGCCGGAGACGGTGCACTCCCAGGAGAAGGGGGCGTCGCTGCGCCGCTACAGGATCCGCGACGCCGGGGAGCCCATCGTGAGGGGGCTGGCCATCGGCGATGCAGTGGCGACGGGGCCCGTGTGCACCATCCAGCACGCGTCGGAGATCGACCGCTTCGTCACGGACGCGGTCCTGGTGACCGGGACGACCGACCCCGACTGGGTTCCGATCATGCGGCGGGCCGCCGCCATCGTGACCGACCACGGCGGCCGCACCTCGCACGCGGCGATCGTCAGCCGCGAGCTGGGCGTTCCCGCGATCGTGGGCGCCGGCAACGCCACCGAGATGCTCCGCGACGAGCAGTCCGTGACCGTGTCGTGCGCCGAGGGCGACGAGGGGCGCGTCTACGACGGGGCGGCCGAGTACGAGGTGGAGGATCTGTCGTTCGAGGACGTTCCCCGGACCCGCACGCGGGTGATGATCAACCTCGCGAACCCGGGAACCGCCTTCCGCTGGGCACAGCTTCCGGCCGACGGCGTGGGCCTCGCGCGCATGGAGTTCATCATCAACGACGCGATCCGTGTCCATCCCATGGCCCTCGTTCGATACGACGAGCTGCAGGACGAAGAAGCCCGCTCCCGCATCGCCGAGCTCACCCGCGGCTGGGACGACAAGGAGGCCTACTTCGTCGACCGGCTGGCCTACGGGATCGCGCGTCTGGCGGCTTGCCAGTATCCGCGACCCGTCGTGGTGCGCATGAGCGACTTCAAGACCAACGAGTACGCCGAGCTGCTGGGGGGACGGGAGTTCGAGCCCGTGGAGGAGAACCCGATGCTGGGCTTCCGGGGCGCGTCCCGCTACTACAGCGAGCGGTATCGCCAGGGCTTCGCGCTCGAGTGCCGCGCGGTGCGGAGGGTTCGCGAGGAGATGGGCCTGTCGAACGTGATCGTGATGATCCCGTTCTGCCGGACCCCCGAGGAGGCGGATCGGGTTCTCGGTGTGCTGGCCGAGAACGGGCTCGTGCGAGGCCGCGGCGGCCTGGCCGTCTACGCGATGTGCGAGATCCCGTCGAACGTGTTCCTGGCGGAGGAGTTCGCCGACCGCTTCGACGGGTTCTCGATCGGCAGCAACGATCTCACCCAGCTCGTGCTGGGCGTGGACCGGGACTCCGAGGAGCTCGCGCCGCTCTTCGACGCCGGCCACCGGGCGGTCACCCGCGCGATCCGCGACTTCATCGAGCGAGCCCATAGCCGTCGGGCCGAGGTGGGCTTGTGCGGTCAGGCACCCAGTGACGACCCGCGCTTCGCGCGGCTCCTCGTCGAGGCCGGAATCGATTCCGTCTCGGTGAGTCCCGACGCCTTCCTGGCGGCGAAGCGCGAGGTGGCGGCCGCGGAGGCTGACCTGGCCGAGTCACACGCGCCGCGCCCATGAAGCACGGTGCGCTCGCGCGCTATCGCTCCCGGCGCGACTTCGCCCGCTCGCCCGAGCCCGCCGGAGACGAGAGCAGACGCCCGCGCTTCCGCAAGAGCCACAATCCCATCTTCGTCGTCCACGAGCACGACGCCAGCCACCATCACTTTGACTTCCGGCTCGAGGTGGGCGGCGTCCTCAAGTCGTGGGCGGTGCCGAAGGGTCCGTCGACCGATCCCCGCGACAAGCGGCTGGCGGTGGCGGTGGAGGACCATCCGCTCGACTACGCGGACTTCGAAGGGGTGATTCCCGAGGGCGAGTACGGCGCCGGCACCGTCATCGTCTGGGACGCCGGGCCGTACCGGAACCTGCGGTACGACGACGAGGGGAAGGAGGTGGCCATGGAGTCGGCTCTGGCGGACGGCCCCGTGGAGGTGTGGCTCGAGGGCCGGAAGCTGCGTGGAGGCTATGCGCTGGTGCACAGCCGCTCGGGGGGTGACGAGAGGAACTGGCTCCTCGTCAAGATGAAGGACGAAGGGGCCGACGCCCGGCGCAACCCCACCCGCACGGAACCCGAGAGCGTCCTCTCCGGTCGAACCGTTGCAGAGGTGGCGGCCGAGGCCGACGATGGCGAAGGCGGGCGGACGTGAGACGGCTCGAGACGGGCGTGAGACCGGCTCGAGTTGAAGGAAGGAGATGTTCATGAGGATCTACACGTACTCCTGGAAGGTCAGGTCGGGGGCGAGCGAGGTGGAGCTGCGGGTGGCGGCGAGCTCGGTTCGGGAAGCACGCAGCCAGGTGCTTGCCTTTCTTGCCGAGCACGGCGCCGCGGGTGCGGGAGAGGACGATCTCGCGGCGGACGACCTGGGACGGGCCGCCGTGAGCCGCCTCGAGCCGCGAGCCCCCCGCGTTCTGTTCGGGCGCGGCTGAGCCTCGCCGAAGCCGAAGCCGGTAGCGCCGTCGAGCGCGCCCCCGGCCGCGCGACGCCGGCCCTCAGGCGGGTCGCGTGGATCCCTTCCGCGAGGCCGGAGAGCGGCTGATCACCTCGATCACCAGCGCCTCGCCGTCCTCGATGGAGAGGAGCAGCGAGGACACCTCCACTGAGACGGTCCCACCGTCCCGGCGCAGCAGGCGGTGATGGGTGACCGCCGTTCGGCTCGCCGAGAACGCCGCCCGTTGCCAGCGGGCCAGGGCCATCAGGTAGTCGCTGTCGGGGTACAACGCGAGCGCGGGGCGCCCGTGGAACTCGTCGGGCTCGAAGCCGAGAAGCGTGCAGAGCCGACGGTTCGCATAGGCGATCCGCCCGTGCTGGTGGATCAGCACGCCGTCGGTCAGGGACCCGAAGAGAGCCTCCGCGGACCGTTCCACGAGGCTGGGCGCTTCCCGGAGGCCGAGGCTGGGCGCTTCCCGGAGGCCGAGGCTGGGCGCTTCCCGGAGGCCGAGGCTGGGCGGCTCCTGGAGGCCCAGGCCGACCGCGTCCGGAAGGCCACCGTCGAGGCTCGGATCTCGGGACTGGAGACTCATCGTCCGGACGATTCCAGACGCTTCTCGATCTCTGCGTCGATCTCGAGCTGGGCGCGGCGGAAGTCCGCGTTGGCCAGCAGCGTGAAGTGCGTGTCGATGGGGACCCGTTCGATCAGGGTGCCGTCCAGATCCGGAAGCTTTCCCCGCTCCATCTCCTGCTGCTCTCGCTCGCTGGGCTGGTGGAAGAGGTCGCCGAAGCCGGCCTGGTCGAAGCGCTTGTAGAGCGCCTCGCCGTCCCGTAGCCGCCCGTACTCCGGCGCCTTGCGATACTCCTGTAGGAAGTCCACGAGCTCGGGCTCGACCCGGTAGAGGCGGGCGATCCGGTGCGCGTCGATCTTCTCCAGGACCTCGGTGGAGACACCGAGCTCTCCCTCGTAGGAGGTCTCCAGGCGGCTCTCGATCTCCGCCGGCGGCACCTCGTCCTGCTCGAGGAAGCTCCGGATCACGCTGCAGGGCGCGGTGAAGACGTCGCAACCGGCCACCCGCACGAACGTCTGCCAGTCGTGGACGCTGGCGACGATGAGCTCGCTCGTGACGCCGGACCCCTCGCGAAGGCGCCGCAGTGCACGCTGTGCCTCCAGATCCACGTGCTCGCCCAGGAGATCGGCCTGCAGGCCCTGGTTGAGGCGCCCCATGAAGATGTTGGTGCGGGTCGCGTTGGTCAGGAGCGCAGCCGTGACGACCTGCCGGGCCGAGAACGTCGAGGTGAAGTTGACCGGGATTCCCGACCGCTCGAGGTCCCGGGCGACGAGAAGGCACTGGGGTGCGTCCGGGGTGAAGGGAACCTTCACGAAGGCGCTCGGGACCATGCGACGCAGCAGGCGACCGACCCAACGCGCCGCGGCGGCATGGTTGGAGAGTCCCATGTGGAGCTGGAGGCTCACCTCCCACGCACGTCCGGAGGCGAACGAACGCGTGACGTCGTTGCCGATGCGAGCGCAGACGATCGAGTAGAGCAGGATCACGAGGTCGTCGTGCGAGAGGCCGGGACACCGCTCGAGCAGCTCGTCCGCCCAGGCGCGCGGGTGACCGGCGTCGAGGTAGCGCGCGACGACCTTTCGGATGAGGGGCTGGTTCGCGGTGTTTCCGTCGATCTCCCCATGGATCACACCCGGGCTCGTCGTCAGCAGCAGGTCGAGCTCCCGCACGTCGGCACTGTCTCCGTACACGTGCCTCGTGCCCGCGCGGCGCAGGGCGGCAAGCCGTGGCGTGACGACCAGGTCGGGACGATGCGTCGTTCCTTTGTCCACGCCGCGTGCGACGATGGCCGGAGCCAGGCGATCGAACGTCTCCGTCGCATCCATGCCACTGGGCTTCGTCGTCTGCGTGCGCCTCGTCGTGCCCCCGCTCTTCGTCGTGCCTGTGCGCCTGGTCTTGCCAGTGTGCTTCGCCATTTGTTCCTCCGGTTGGCCGGTCGCGCCGTGGCTTCGGGCTCGGCGCCTGTTTGGACGAAGCAAACGCCGCAGCCGTTCCTTCCGGGCCGCAGGGATTCTCACGACCCGGCGGCGTTGCAGTGGCGGTGTTGCAGTGTGTGTGGAGGGTGTGTGGACGGATGCATGGGCGCGAACCCGCGCGGGTGACGCGAAGGGCATGTCCCGCTATCATCACCAGACGGCGATCGAATCAGCATGTGGTGCGAGCCACTCGCCTGCCACGCGCCGATTCTCGAGCATCTAGAGACCGACCGACGGCCGCCAAGGCCGAGCGCGAAAGGCCGAGCGAGAAAGGCCGAGAGTGCGCGAAGAGTGCGCGAAGTGATGATCAGGCGCATCCACAACCCGGTTCCGCGCCCCCGCTCCTGATCCCGCGCAGCTTCAGGAACCCGCCTCTTCCGAGCGACGTCGATAGCGACGATTGGCTCGTCTGCCGGTTTCGCGAGGACAGGCGGTCGCATTGCGGCGGGAAGTCCTCTGCCGTCCTCGAGAGAACGCGGTGGGTCCCGAGAGCCGGGACGAACGAAGGTCGGGCTGCTTCCCGACCGACACGTCGCAGGCTCCCTGAAGCGCAGGTGCGAGATTGCTCCGGAATCCCGCTTCGTGATCCGCCCCGGCTGGTTTGGATCTCCCGCCGACGAGTGTCGAACCCTACGAGCAGGAGGAACCAACACACATGATGCCCCGAAGCGAGCAACGACCACCCACCGCTCTCATCATCGACGTGGATCCCATCCGTCGCGCGTCCCTCGGACGCTGGGTGGGCCAGGTGGGGTTTGCGGCACGCGCCGCGGAGACACCCGAGAAGGCGAACGCGGAGCTCGACGAGCAGAACTTCGATCTCGCGTTGGCGGATCGGAACATGCTGGATTCCCGGGGAATCCATCTGTTCGACGACCTGGCCGAGGGGCCATTGCCCGTGACGGGCGCATGCTCGGACGCGGCGTGGACCGCGAGGGACGAAGGCGATCGGCGCCCGCCGCCGCTCGCGCGCTTCGGTCGCCTGATCGGCAAGTCGCCCCCGATGCAGCGGATCTACGACCAGCTGCTGCGTGTGGCGCCGACCTCCGCGAGCGTGTTTCTCGTGGGCGAATCGGGAACGGGCAAGGAGCTCGCCGCCGAGCTGATCCACGGACTGAGCCCGCGCGCCACCCGGCCCTTCGTGACGGTGAACTGCGGGGCCCTGTCCCCGAGCCTCATCGAAGCGGAGCTCTTCGGGCACGAGCGGGGGAGCTTCACCGGGGCGGACCGACGACACATCGGGCTCTTCGAGCGGGCCCAGGGCGGCACGCTCTTCCTGGACGAGATCACCGAGATGCCCCTCGACCTGCAGGTCAAGCTCCTGCGTGTGCTCGAATCGCGCAAGGTTCGCCGCGTCGGTGGAGACGGTCCCATCGACGTGGATGTCCGGGTGATCGCTGCCACCAACCGGGATCCCCACGAGGCACTCGAGCAGAAGGCGCTGCGGGAGGATCTCTTCTATCGGCTGCTGGTCTTCCCCGTCGAGCTCCCGCCGCTGCGCGATCGTGCGGACGACGCGACGCTCATCGCGCGGAATCACCTCCACGACCTGAACCAGGAGAACGCCACCCGCAAGGAGCTGACCGACGACGCACTGGAGCATCTGCAGGCGCACTCGTGGCCCGGCAACGTCCGCGAGCTTCGCAACGCGCTCGAGCGCGCGTTCATCCTCGCCGAGCGAGCCATCGACCTGCGGCACTTCTCGGCGGATCCCTTCTCTTCGGATCTGCTGGCTGGCAGCCACGACGGGGAGCAGGAGCTGGGCGTTCGGGTCGGCATGCCCATCGCGGAAGCCGAGAAGAGGCTGATCGTGGCGACCCTCGAGGAGCTGCAGGGCGACAAGAAGAAGGCCGCGAAGACCCTCGGCATCAGTGTCAAGACGCTCTACAGCCGCCTCAGCGTCTACCGGGCCGAGGATCGTCGGAACTGAGACCGGGCGGGCCGCTCTCACGAGCGGCTCACGCTTCCGGCCGGGACGTGCGCCTGCGTCGCGCCGCATCTCGTCGCGTCGCGCGCGCGCGTTGCACCACCCAGCCCATCACCAGGGCGATCGAGACCGCGGCCGCCGCGTTGGCGAGCGAGATCCATCCGAGCCCCAGGGCGACGGGAAGTGTCGGCTCGAACGCCCAGGCGAAGCCCAGGAACGTGAGCTGCAGGGCGAGGAAGAGGCCGACGGCCAGCGTGACTCCCGCTCCCACGGTCCAGCGCGCTTCTCGCGCCAGCGAGATCTGCGCTGCAATGCCGCCGAACGCGACGAACACCGCGCCGTGCAGGAACGTGTAGCCGCTGATGAGAACGAGCGAGTCGAGCGGCGCGATGGCGCCCGGCTGTGAGACGCCCTGGCCGAGGAAGAGCACCCGACCCAGGAGGGCCGGCGTCCACAGGGCAGGGCGGCCGTGTGCGAGGTCCACGATCAGGAACGTGACGGCGACGACGAAGGCGCCGACGAAGCCCGCCAGCGCGGCGTAGAGCGGCCAGCCTGCGTCCCTGGCGGCGACCTCCCTGGCGATGTCGGCGGCGGCCGCTCGGGCCCGATCGTTCGCGTCGTCGTGCAGGACTTCGTGGGTGCTCATGGCATGACCTCCTCTCCCGAGACAAGAGCAGGATGCGTGCCAACGGCGGGCGGCCCCAGGAGGCGCTCCGTGCGCCGCCCCCGAGCGGAGCCTTCCGGGCCAGGCGCATTGCGCTTTGTAGATCCGGCACCGGGGTCCCGTCCCCGCTGCTGGCGCTTCCTCGCGCGCGCCCGGCACACCGGTTGCAAACCCACCGCAGGGAGGCCGGAGAGACGCGAGGGCGGAGAACCAGCGATCCAGGAGGTACCGATCCATGACCCAGCAGGCCTATGCGACGATCGACCGGGAGCAGCTCGCCAAGAAGATGGAGACCGCGACGCCCGACAACCGGCATCCGAGGCACGGCTACGCCCTCGTCGACGTCCTGTCCCCGGAGGCGTTCGACAAGGAGCGCATCCCCGGCTCGATGAACATTCCGCAGCGCGAGGAGGGCGCCTTCCAGAAGCGCTTCGAGAAGGAGAAGGAGATCGTCCTCTACTGCGCGTCTCCCACGTGCCAGGCTTCGCGCAGGGTGGCCCGCGACCTCGCCAGCGAGGGCTACCAGCGGGTCGTCGACTACGAGGGCGGCCTGAGCGACTGGAAGGAGGGAGGCCACCCGACCGAGGGCTACGGCGCCTGAACGGGAGACCCCGCATCGCGCTCGAGCCGCGAGGCGAGCTCCTCGTGCCCCGAGCGCGCCCGCAGCGCCATCGCCAGGGCGAGCCGGAGATCGATCGCTCCTCCGAGGCGACGCTGCTCGGCGTAGCGCTCCTGCCAGTCGGTCCGGAGGCGGAGCGTCCAGTTGCCGCTTCCCGTCGTGCCCGGCTCGTTGAACGAGGCCGCGATGCCGAAGAAGTCCGCGAAGAAGATCATCACGTTCTGCGCGGGGCTCGCGAAGAGCCGGGCGATCTCGGCGTGGGCGAGCCGGTCCGGCCGGCGCGCGAGCGAGGCGGCGAGGGCGTCCCGTTCGGCCGGGCTCCGGGAGAGCGCTCGGGCCGCCGCGATGCTGCGCGCACGGATCCGATCCCGGGGCCAGCTCCCGAGCAGCTCCCAGAGCGAGGGGGTGTCGTGGTTTCCGAACATCACCCAGTCGTGGGGCCGAGCGTTCTCCGGCCGGTAGACGTCGGCCTCGTCGCCCGGGCTCGCCTTCTGGGTGACGCGGAAGCGCCCGAGACCGTGGCGCTCCAGCACGCAGGCCAGCGGGAAGGGCAGCGTGCTGAGGACCTCGCAGGCCAGGGAGGCCTCCTCGGGCGCGTGTCGTCTCGCGATCTCGACCACCCGGTCCATCAGCAGCGCGTAGCGGTCGATCTGCTCGGGGCGCAGCGACACCACCCGACCGTCCGCATGGCGGGATGTCCGCGGGCTCGTGTCGAGCTGGTCGGCCGAGACGATCGCGTAGCGCGCGAGCGCGGCGTGGTCGGGCAGATCGGGCGACGAGAAGAGTCGAGCACCGTGCACGACGGCGTGCTGCGGATCGGGATCGTCCGCCCGGTACACCCAGGGACACACGAGTCCCTGGGGATGGTCGATGCGGAGCGCGTCGTACGCCGAGAAGCACCTCTCGATTCGCCGGAAGAGGAAGCGCAGCGCGGGTCCCGGCCCGCCGTCGTCGTCGAGGTAGCGATCCGGATCCAGCACGGGATAGCCCCAGGCCTGTCCGTCGGGGTTCGTGCGGCTGGGCGGTGCTCCCAGTCGGTAGTCGGACAGGAAGCAGCCCTCGTTCTGCCAGACGTCCCGCGCCGAGACGCCCACCTGCAGGTCGCCGTAGAGGCGCACGCCGATCCGGCGGCTCTCTTCGTGGAAGCGCGCGTGCTGCTCGGCGGCGACGAACTGGACGAAGCGGTAGACGCGCAGGGCCTCGGCGTGACGGCGGCGGATCTCGTCCCGTCGGGCCGCGAAGACGCCGGGCGCCGCCGGGCGCCCGCCGAGGGCCCGGTCGAGCGCGGCGTGAGGTCCCTGCCAGGCGCCGTAGTCCCGATCGCCGTACTCGGCGCGGAGCACCTCGTAGAGGGCGTCGCCCTCGAGCCAGTCGGAGGCCGCCCGGCAGAAGGCTTCGAGGCGGGCCTCGAGCTCCTTCGCCTCGGGGTCGCCTTCCCGGACCCGCTCGCGCAGACCGCGCTCGGCTCGGGCCAGCGCCCGGCGGTGTCCGCGATGGACGTACGCGTAGGGAACCCGCTCTTCGCCGCCGGAGGGTCGTCCCGCCACCAGCGAGGCCAGCTCTCGCGCCGGCAGGATGCCGCGCCACTCGCCGTCGGGATCCGCCAGGCGCGCGAGCGAGACCAACAGCGGATCGCGGGAGAAGAGGCTGCCCATGTAGGGGGAGTGGTCGTCGAACGGCGTCGCTCCCTGGGGCCCGAGCTGCACGCCGTCGAATCCCGTCCGTCGGAGGAAGGCGACGAGGGCCGTCCCGCCCGGAGAGCAGGACGTGCCCCGTCCGGTGTCGTCCTCGGCGGTCGCCGGAAAGCTCGCGTCGTGAATGCCGAGAACGAGGTTCTCTCACGCCGAGCACGCGCAGCGCCTCGCGGACCGCTGCGTCCGGTGTCGCCTCGCCGCTCACGCAGGTCCTCCCGGGGTCGCCACGAGCACGGCGACCGGCAGCGCGGCGAAGGCGTCGGCTGCCCCGATCGCGTCGCCGCGGGCGTGCAGTGTGCGTCCGGTGAGGACGTCGCGCCATTCGTGCGGCAGGCCGGACGGCAGGACGATCTCCGTGTCGCCCCAGCTCTCGCTTCCCAGCGGGAAGATCGTGTCCACCCGCTTCAGGTGGGCGGCGAGTCGCGGCACCACCACGAGCAGCGCCGCCTCGTCGAGACGCCGCGCGAAGGCGCACACGCGTTCGGCGTGCTCGCCGCGGCCCCGGGCGGGCTCGTAGTCCGCGTGGGCGAAGAGATCCGGCCAGGTCCGACGCAGCTCGAGCAGTCGCCACGTCAGGTAGAGCTTGATGCGAGCGTCCGGCCAGGTCTGCAGCAGCTCGCGCAGCCGTCCCGGCGGCGCCTCGGTTCCGAAGGCGCCCAGCTCCTGCTCGAGGGAAGCGAGAGCTCGTCCGCCTCGCGTCGAAGTCGACGGGCCTCCGGTTGTCGGGATCCGCGAGAGAGAGATCCCAGAGCTCGCAGCCCTGGTAGACGTCGGGCACCCCCGGCGAGCACAGCTTCAGCGCCGTGGCAGCCAGTCCGTTCAGCGCGCCCGCGCTCCGCCACCCGGTCGAGGAAGGCCCGGGCCCCTTCCACGAAGCCGCCGTCGGGATCGAGGATCGCGGCGATGAATTCCGCCATGGACGACTCGTAGGCGGCGTCGGGGTGCCGCCAGCTGGATCGCTCCTTGCCCTCGCGCAGCGCCTTCTTCATGAAGGTCTGGATGCGCTCTCGATAGAGCTCGAGCGTTCGGGCCTCCGCCGGAGGCAGGGGCCAGGCGCCTACCAGCACCTGGTACAGCAGGTACTCGTCCTTGCGGGAAGGCGCCGGCTTGCCGTCGATCGTCCGCTTGAAGCGGCGATTGCGCCGCGACCATTCGCGTACCTGCTCCGCCCAGGCGTCCGGCATCTCGGAGAGCACGTCGATGCGGGCCCGCGCATCCTCGCCGCGCTTGGTGTCGTGGCTCGCGGTGCAGAGCATGGCGCCGGGCCAGTGCACGGCCCGGTCCCGGTTCGCCGCGTGGAACTCGTCGACGGAGGTCCCGAAGCGCCGGGGATCTCCGCCCACCTCGTTCAGCGAGACGAGGCGGTGATGGCGGTAGAAGCTCGTGTCCTCCAGGCCCTTGGCCATGACGGGTGCGGTGTATTGCTGGAAGCGGGCGACGAAGCGCAGGACCTCGCTCCGCCGCGCCGGGCTCGCCGCCGCGGCCACCTCGCCGGAGAGGATGCGCTCGATCCAATCGAAGAGGTCGGACTCCGGGTCGTCGGCGCGGCGCCGCGCCTCGTGCACCGCATGCTGGATGCGCCGGCGGTCCTCGGCGCTGGCGCCTCGTTCGTCCACGTAGGTGCGATAGACGGGAAACCAGGCGACGATCTCCTCGAGGGCGGAGCGGAGGGCGCTGCGCGTGTAGTCCCGGGTGTGGCGGTCCTGCTGCGCGATGCGGTCCAACCGGCTCGCCAGGCCTTCGAGGTCGCCCGCCAGCAGGGCGTGCATCACGCGCTTGCGGCTCTCGTAGAGGATCTCGTCGAAGCTCCGGGAATCACCGGTGAAGCGTCGCTGCAGCCGTTCGAGCGGACCCGCCGCGCGAGGATCGACGAAGAGCCCGCCAAGCTGGTTCAGGAACTCGTAGCCCGTGGTTCCGTCGACCGCCCAGTCCTCCCGCAGGCGCTCGTCTCGGGCGAGGATCTTCTCCACGACGAGATAGACACCGGGCGCCTCCTTCCGGAGCCGGCCGCAGTAGCCGCGCGGGTCGGCAAGCCCGTCCACGTGGTCGATCCGGAGCCCCGCGATGCGGCCGGCCTGGACCGCGGCCAGCAGCCGCTCGTGGGTGCGGGTGAACACCTCGGGCTCGTCCATTCGCAGGGCCGCCAGCTCGTCGATGTCGAAGAAGCGACGGTAGTTGACCTCTTCCGCGGACACGCGCCAGTAGGAGAGACGGTAGTGCTGTCGTTCGAGCAGGCGGTGGAGCGCGTCGTGGCTCCGCGGAACGCCGGGGCGCCCGCCCAGGGAATCCACGGCGGCCTCCACGGCCGCACGAAGCCCCGGGTCGCCGCCGACGAGATCGAGGAGCGCCAGCTTGCCGGCCGACGCCTTCGAGGCGCGTGCCCCGCCGGCTGCGGGCTCCAGCCGCGCCAGCGCGCCGCGCAGGGCTTCCCGCTGGGGCTCGGCGAGCCCCGGCGCGGTGTCGCGGTCGAGCAATCGTTCGCGCAGGAACGCCGCCGTCGACGCCGGCGAGACGGGAAAGCGCTGCTCGAAGTAGTGGATCTCCAGCCCGTACGACTCGCTCCAGACGAGCTCGAGCTCGCCGGCCTCCAGCACGGCTCCGTAGTGCCGGGCGAGCACGGGGAGCAGCAGCTTGCCGCGAAGGGCCGGGCGCGCCGTCTCCCAGTCCACGTCGAAGAAGTTCGCGTAGGACGAAGCGCGTCCGTGCTCGAGCACGTCCTGCCACCACGCGTTCTCGCCGTTGGCGATGCCCACGTGGTTGGGCACCCAGTCGAGCACCAGCCCCATCCCGCGCCCGCGCAGCGCCTCGGCGAAGGCCACGAACGCCTCCTCGCCCCCGAGCGCCGGATCGATCCGGGTGGGGTCGACGACGTCGTAGCCATGACTGCTCCCGGTTCGCGCCTCCATGCACGGCGAGCAGTAGACGTGGCTCACCCCGAGTGCGTCGAGGTAGGGCAGCAGGGTCGCCGCCCGCTCGAACGTCATGCCGTCCCGAAGCTGGAGGCGGTAGGTCGCCCGCGGCGTGGAGGGGGACGCGCGGCTCATTCGGCGTCCGCGAGCCACCAGGCGACGGACCAGGGCGCGAGCACGCCGTCCGCCGGCGGCTCGGGCGTGGCGAAGAGCAGGCGCCTGCCGCCGCTCGCGGGCTCTACGGGCGCCGTCGCCGGCGAGTCGCGGAGGTTCGCCTGCAGCCCGAGCCTCGTGCCGTCGCCCAGCCGCCAGCGAACCGTGAGCACGCCACCCGCCCCGACCTCGTACGCGGCCGCCCCGCCGGCGACCGCGCGCAGGCGGGGCACGATCTCGCGCCGACGCAGGTCGAGCAACCTTCCTACGAGGTCCAGGTGGAGCCGCGCCGCTTCCGACTCGCGGTCCGCCCAGCGCAGGACGGCGCTCTCGAACGTCTCGTCCGCGCAGGGATCGGGGATACGGGCCCGCGCTTCGGGGTCGCGGAAGGCCGGGAAGCGTTCGAACTCGCGACGCCTGCCCTCGCGGACGCGCGCCGCGAGGTCGGGCTCGAAGTCACAGAAGAAGGGGAAGGGCTGCCGACAGGCCCACTCTTCGCCCATGAAGAGCAGCGGAGGCGCGGGGGCGAGGAGCAGGATGGCCGCGGCGGCCCGGACCGCTTCCGGAGCCGCCAGCTGCGCGATGCGCTCGCCGAAGGCGCGGTTGCCCACCTGGTCGTGGTTCTGGAGGAAGGAGACGAAGGCCGTGGGAGGCAGCATCGCGCTGGGCTCGCCCCGGGGCTTGCCCCCCCGATGGACCGACGGCTCCCCCTGGTAGGCGAAGCCCTCTGCGAGGCAGCGGCCCAGGTGCCGGAGGGGCGCGTCCGCGTAGTCGACGTAGTAGCCCTGCCGTTCGCCGGTGAGCAGGACGTGCAGCGCGTGGTGCACGTCGTCGTTCCACTGCGCGGCGTAGTCCGGCTTCCCGTCCGGCTCGCGGGCCAGGCGCCACGCCTCGTTGTGATCGTTCTCGAGCACGAGATGCACGCAGCGCTCGCCGTCCCAGCGCTCGCGGACGCGGCGGGCCAGCTCGCAGAGGACGTCGGGCTGCGACGGATCCTCGATCGCGTGGACGGCGTCGAGCCGCAGACCGTCCAGGTGCAGCTCCTCGAGCCAGTAGAGCGCGTTGTGGATGAAGAACTCGCGAACGGGCCGGCGCTCGAAGGCGATGGCCTCGCCCCAGGGCGTGGGCCGCTCGGCGTCGAAGAACTGGGGCGCGTAGCGCTTCAGGTGGTTGCCCCGGGGCCCGAAGTGGTTGTAGACGACGTCCAGCAGGACCATCAGACCGCGGGCGTGCGCGGCGTCTACCAGCGCCTTCAGGTCTTCGGGCCGCCCGTAGCGGGCGGCTGGCGCGAAGGGCAGCACGCCGTCGTAGCCCCAGTTGCGGCGGCCCGGGCACTCGGCGACGGGCATCAGCTCGATCGCGGTCACGCCGAGATCGACGAGGGCGTCGAGCCGCTCGCGAACGCCGGCGTAGTCGCCCGAGCGGGTGAAGGCGCCGACGTGGAGCTCGTAGAGGACGGCCTCGCGCCAGGGCCGGCCGTGCCAGCCCGCGTCGGTCCACGGGAACGCGTCGGGATCGATCACCTCGCTCGGGCCGTCCACGCCTGCCGGCTGGAAGCGCGAAGCCGGGTCGGCCACCGGCCGCTCGCCGTCGATCGAGAACGCGTAGCGGCTGCCCGCGCCGACCCCGGAGAGGCTGGACGCGAACCATCCTCCCGCCTCTGGCTCCATGCGGACGCGCCTTTCCCCGCCCGGTCCGAGCAGCACGTCCACCGTTCGGGCGGCCGGAGCCCAGAGACGGAAACGGGTGGCTCCCGCGTCCTCGAGGCTCGCGCCGAAGGGCATGGCGTGCGCGGTCATGCCGAGGGCGGGCTTCCGGATCCGGCTCCTCCCTCGTTCACGAAGAGCGCCAGCACCCGGCCCTCGAGTCGGATCGTCTGTCCCGCCTTCACCACCTGCCCCTCGCGCTCTTCGTCGCCGGTGTGGAGCACGAGCCGCCAGGCGGGGGCGAGGCGCTCTCCGCCCAGGCGGCACTCGACTTCGCGCGAGTCGGCGTTGAGGATCACGAGGAAGTGGTCGTCGGGCTCGGGCTCGCCGCCCGCCGTGACGTGGTAGCCGTGGGCCGCGCCGCTCAGCGCGAAGGCCAGCAGCCGGTCCTCGGCTTCGCTCCAGTCCTCCGCGGTGCGCTCTCGGCCGTCGCGTCGCAGCCAGGTGATGTCCTTGCTCTCGCTCTCCCGGCTGGACAGACCCTGGAAGAAGCGGTGCCGGTGCAGGACGATGTGCTCGCCGGCGGAAGTGGACGAGTCGCCGGACGAAGGCGAGCAGCTCGCGTCCCTCTTCGTCCGCCTCCCAGTCGATCCAGGCCGTCTCGTTGTCCTGGCAGTAGGCGTTGTTGTTCCCGCGCTGGGAATTTCCCAGCTCGTCGCCGGCCAGCAGCATGGGCACGCCCTGGGAGAGCAGCAGGGTCGCGATCAGGTTCTTGCTCTGCTGCAGTCGCAGGCGACGCACGGCCCCGTCGTCCGACGGCCCCTCGACGCCGCAGTTCCAGGAATGGTTGTGGTCGCCGCCGTCCGCGTTGCCCTCCCGGTTGGCCTCGTTGTGCTTCCGGTCGTAGCTCACCAGGTCGCGGAGCGTGAAGCCGTCGTGTGCGGTCACGAAGTTGATGCGAGGCGGCCGGGCGCCGGCCGCGCCGGTCGAAGAGGTCGCTCGAGCCGGTCATCCGCGAGGCGAGATCGGGGAGCTGCCCCGGGTCGCCCTTCCAGTAGCATCGCGCCGTGTCGCGGTAGCGGTCGTTCCACTCGCGACCAGCCCGGCGGGAAGCCGCCCAGGCGGTAGCCTCCGTCGCCCAGGTCCCAGGGCTCGGCGATGAGCTTGACGTGGGAGAGCACCGGGTCCTGGCCGGGCCGCGTCGAGGAAGCTCGAGTTGGGGTCGAACTGTTCCCCGTCGCGTGTGAGCGTGGTCGCGAGGTCGAAGCGGAAGCCGTCCACGTGCATCTCGTCGACCCAGTAGCGGAGCGAGTCCATCACGAGCTGCAGCACGTTGGGCCGACGCAGGTCGAGCGAGTTGCCGCAGCCGGTGAAGTCGCTGGTAGAAGCGCTCTTCTCCGGGAACGAGCCGATAGTAGGTGGCGTTGTCGATGCCGCGGAAGGAGAGCGTCGGTCCGAGGTGGTTGCCCTCCGCGGTGTGGTTGTAGACCACGTCCAGGATCACCTCGATGCCCTCGTCGTGCGCGTGCTGGACGAAGGTCTTGATTTCGCCCAGGTCACCGCCCGCGAGATAGCGCGGGTCGGGCGCGAAGAACGAGAGCGTGTTGTAGCCCCAGTAGTTGCGCAGGCCCCGCTCGACCAGGGTGCGGTCGTCGAGGAAGGCGTGCACCGGCAGCAGCTCGACGGCCGTGATCCCCAGCGAGCGCAGGTGATCCATGGCGGCGGGCGTGGAGAGGCCCGCGAAGGTGCCTCGCAGGGGGGGCGCCACCTCTGGATGCCGCATGGTGAAGCCGCGCACGTGCATCTCGTAGAGGATGTTCTCGTGCCAGGGGCGCCGCGGCGGACGGTCGTGGGACCAGCTGAAGGCGGTGTCCACCACGACGCACTTGGGCATGCCGCGAGCGTTGTTCCGGCGGTCGAAGGAGAGGTCTCCGGCGCGGTGCCCGATGCGGTAGCCGAAGTGCGCGTCCGACCAGCGCAGGGTGCCCGTGAGCTTCTTCGCGTAGGGATCCAGCAGGAGCTTGTTGTGATTGAAGCGGTGGCCCCGACGCGGCTCGTAGGGGCCGTAGACCCGGTAGCCGTAGACCTGCCCCGGACGTGCGTCGGGCAGGTAGCCGTGCCAGACCTCGTTGGTGTACTCGGGCAGGGGCACCCGCTGCAGCTCGCGCCTTCCCTTGGAGTCGAAGAGGCAGAGCTCGACACGATCGGCGTTCACCGAGAAGAGGCTGAAGTTGACGCCCCGTCCGTCCCAGGTGGCTCCGCGTGGATAGGGCTCTTCCGGGCCAGACGCGAACCGATGAGTCCATCAGCCGCTCCCGTCGCGGGTCCGGTCGCCTTCGGCCGCCGGGTAGGTTCCCCGGAAGAACACGGCCGCGAGGGGCGGCAGGGTGATCACGATCGACTGGGGTTGCCCGTGGTGGGCCACGGGCACCGGGTCGACGCCGCCGAGGTTGCCCTGCCCGCTGCCCCCGTAGAGCGGGGCGTCGCTGTTCAGGAGCTCCTTCCAGCTCCCGCGCCCCGGGACCCCGATGCGGAAGTTCGCGCGCGGCACCGGCGTGAAGTTGAAGGCCGCGATGACGGCCTCGTTGCGGGAGCGGGCGCGGCGCAGGAAGACCAGGGTGCTCTGCTCGGCGTCGTTGCAGTCGATCCACTGGAAGCCTTCGGGCTCGCAGTCCAGCTCGTGCAGGGCCGGCTCGGCGCGGTAGGTGGTGTTCAGGTCGCGTACCCATCGCCGCAGGCCCTGGTGCGTCGGGACGTCGAGAAGGTCCCAGTCGAGCTCCTTCTCGTGGTTCCACTCCTGCCACTGCCCGAACTCGCCGCCCATGAAGAGGAGCTTCTTGCCCGGCTGTGCGTGGAGGTAGCCGAAGAGCAGGCGCAGGTTCGCGCGCTTCTGCCACTCGTCGCCCGGCATCTTTCCGATGAGCGAGCCCTTGCCGTGCACGACTTCGTCGTGGGAGAGCGGCATCACGAAGTTCTCGTTCGACGCGTAGACGGCGCGGAAGGTGATCTCGTTGTGGTGGTGCACGCGATGGACGGGATCGTGGGAGAGGTAGTGGAGCGTGTCGTGCATCCAGCCCATGTCCCACTTGTAGCCGAAGCCGAGCCCGCCCAGGTAGGTCGGACGCGACACCATGGGCCAGGCGGTGGATTCCTCCGCGAAGGTCTGCACGTCCGGGTGTCGCTCGTAGACCTCGGTGTTCAGGCGCCGCAGGAAGTCGATGGCCCGCAGGTTCTCGCGACCGCCGAACTCGTTCGGGATCCACTCGCCCGGCTTGCGGGAATAGTCGAGGTAGAGCATCGAGGCCACGGCGTCGACGCGGAGGCCGTCGGCGTGGTAGCGGTCGAGCCAGAAGAGGGCGCTGCTCAGCAGGAAGGAGCGCACCTCGTGACGCCCGTAGTTGAAGATGAGGCTGTTCCAGTCGGGATGGAAGCCCAGGCGAGGGTCCTCGTGCTCGTAGAGGTGGGTGCCGTCGAAGTAGCCGAGGCCGTGCTCGTCGTTCGGGAAGTGGGAGGGGACCCAGTCGAGGATCACGCCGACGCCCTTCTGGTGCAGGCAGTCGATCAGGTACATCAGGTCCTGGGGCGTTCCGTAGCGGGAGGTCGGCGCGAAGTAGCCGGTGGTCTGGTAGCCCCAGGAGCCGTAGAAGGGGTGCTCCATCAGGGGCAGCAGCTCGACGTGGGTGAAGCCCGTCTCGCTGACGTACTCGGCCAGGGGCTCCGCGATCTCGCGATAGCTGGGCAGCGAGCCGTCGCCCTTCCGTCTCCAGGAGCCGAGGTGCACCTCGTAGATGGAGATCGGGGCGTCCCGCGCCGCGCGGCCGCCGCGGGACTCCATCCACTCCTTGTCCATCCACTCGTAGTCCAGGGGCCAGACGGTGGACGCCGTGAGCGGCGGCGCTTCGGCGAGGAACGCGAAGGGATCCGCCTTGTCCACCGCGTAGCCGCCGTGGCGCGATCGGATCCGGTACTTGTAGCGGCTTCCCGCGGCGACGCCCGGCACGAAGCCCGTCCAGATGCCGGAGGCGGCGACGGTCTGCAGCGGGTTGGCGTCTCGATTCCAGTCGTTGAAGTCTCCGATCACGGAGACGCGTTCGGCGTTCGGCGCCCAAACGGCGAAGTGCGTGCCGGCATCCCCGTCGCGCGTCGTGGGATGCGCGCCGAGCTTCTCGTAGAGGCGCGTGTGGGTCCCCTCGTTGAAGAGGTGCAGGTCGTGGTCCCCGAGCCAGGGGACGTGTGCGTCCTTCTTGATGGTGCGTTCAGCCATGATCCTCCAGTCGCTCGCGGATGCCCCGGACGGGAATGCGCAGCCATTCGGGGCGGTGGTCCAGCTCGTAGCCGATCTCGTAGACGGCCTTGTCGAGGTAGAGGGCGTCCAGCAGCCGGCGGAGCTGGGACGCGTCGTTCGGCACCAGGCCGGCGGCGCGTGCGGGCGCCAGGTAGGCGCCCAGGAAGGAGGCGCTCACCCACTGTCGCCAGAAGCGGGCCCAGCCCTCGAGGGCCGGCAGGTCCGCGGGGCGCACCAGGCCGCGCTCCTTCCAGGAGAAGACAACGGTGGCGACCGCATAGTCGAACGACCGCAGCATGCCGGCCACGTCCTTGAGCGGGGAGCGCTTGAGGCGGCGTTCCGAGAGCGGGCGCGCCGGCTCGCCCTCGAAGTCGAGGATCGTGAAGTCGTTTCCCGTGCTGAGCACCTGGCCCAGGTGGTAGTCGCCGTGGCAGCGGATCCGCACGCCCTCGAAGCGTGCGCCGAGGAGCGCGCTGTACGCCTCCAGCAGCCTGCCCTCGAGCGTCAAGCAGGCCTTCGACCTCCTCGCGGACACCGTCCGGCAGGCTCGCGCGCCGCTCGCGCAGCGCCTGCAGGCGACGGATCGCAGAGGTGCGCATCGACTGGTAGAGCGATCGCTGGTAGAGCGAGCCGAAGGGCTCGGGGGCGAAGTCCGGGTCGTCGGGCGCGGACGCCAGCGCCACGTGCAGCTCTGCGGTGCGCTGGCCCAGCAGTCTCGCCGACTCGAGGCTGCTGCCGATGCGGGTCGCGGCCAGGGCGGAGACCGGCTGGCCGGCCGCCTCGAAGACGTCCACGTCCTGCGGCTCCGGGCCGTGCCGCCTCGCCGAGCGCGACGTGTCCGAGGTAGCGCTCCACGTCCGCGAGGGTGTGGGTCCAGGCGTCGCCCTCGTTCACGACGAGCCCCTGCAGCAGGGCCAGGGTGGCCGGGGCGCGCTTGCCGACCCGGTACTCGAGGGCGCCGGCCACCGGCGGGACGTGGGAGAAGGACGTGCGCTCGGTGAGGAAGCGGCCGATCTCGAGGTCCGGGTTCACCCCGTCGCTGAGGCGGCGGAAGAGCTTGAGCATCAGTCGCTGCCCGTAGCGTACCGAGCTGTTGCTTTGCTCGGCGCGCAGCAGCTGACCGAGCAGCGGCTCCTCGTCGGGGCCCCGCACCTCGTCGAACGCGCGGGTGCGGCTCGCCACCAGCTCGCCCTGCTCGCCCCGCATCCGCCGCCGGCGCCGGATGCTGTCGAGCAGCCCGGCGCAGAAGTCCGAGTCGCCGAGCGCGTCCCAGAGCACGGCGGCTCCGCTGCCGTCGCCGCCCGCGGGCGCGATCTCCACGAGGATCTCGTCGGGGTGCGCGTGTCGCACCACCTCGGCGCGACGCCCCTCCGCGAAGGCGATCGGGCAGCGCATAGGTGGAGACGCCGTCGGCCTGCCGCACCTCGACGAGCAGGATGCGCGCCTGCGCGTCGCCGTTGGGAGCCCGGATCACGTCGACGATCTCGCACCGCGTCGATCGACCGGGACTTGCCCCCGAACCAGCGGCAGCGGGGGAGCACGGCCGGGAGCACGCGCTCCAGGGCCTCGCGGCCCTCGCCGCGCAGGAGCGCCTCGAAGCCGCCCGCCAGTCTGCAGGCGCGGGACGGGCTCCCCCTCGTGGCGTGCTCCCGGCGCGTCCGTCTCCCCGCGGCTCCTCCAGGCGCAGCCAGTAGAAGGAGTGCGGGCCGAGGGTGAGCAGATACGGCAGCTCGCCGATGGGCGGCAGGGGCTTGCCGCCGAAGAGCTCGACGGCCACCTGGCCCCGGTAGGCCGAGAGGTCGAGCTCGACGTACTCGACGAACCGGGACAGGTTCGCGACGACCAGGATCACCTCGTCGTGCTCCGTCCTCGTGATAGGAGCGGATGAAGGCGAGCACCTTGTGGTTCGACGGATGCAGGACCTCGAGGCTGCCGCGACCGAAGGCCTTGTAGCGCCGGCGCAGCGCGATGAGCCGCTTCATCCACTGCAGGAGCGAGTGCGGATTGCGCCCCTGCGCCTCGACGTTCACGGTCTCGTAGTTGTACTCCGGGTCGATCACCACGGGCAGGCAGAGCTGCTGGGGGTTCGCGCGGGAGAAGCCGGCGTTGCGATCCGGGCTCCACTGCATGGGCGTGCGGACGCCGTTGCGATCGCCCAGGTAGATGTTGTCGCCCATGCCGATCTCGTCGCCGTAGTAGAGGACCGGCGTGCCCGGCAGGGAGAAGAGCAGGGCGTTCATCAGCTCGATCCGGCGGCGGTCGTTTCCGAGGAGCGGCGCGAGGCGGCGCCGGATGCCCAGGTTGATCCGCGCCCGCGCTTCGTGCGCGTACACGCGGTACATGTAGTCGCGCTCCTCGTCCGTCACCATCTCCAGGGTCAGCTCGTCGTGGTTGCGCAGGAAGAGCGCCCACTGGCAGCCGTCGGGGATGGCCGGCGTCTGGTCGAGGATGTCGATGATCGGGTAGCGGTCCTCCATCTGCAGGGACATGAAGAGCCGGGGCATCACGGGGAAGTGGAACGCCATGTGGCACTCGTCGCCGCGCCCGAAATAGGTGACCGCGTCCTCGGGCCACTGGTTGGCCTCGGCGAGCAGCATGCGGTCGGCGTAGCGCGAATCGACGTGGCTGCGCAGGTCCTTCAGGAAGGCGTGGGTCTCGTCGAGGTTCTCGCAGTTGGTTCCCTCGCGTTCGAAGAGATAGGGGATCGCGTCCAGGCGCATGCCGTCGACGCCCATGCGCAGCCAGAAGTCCAGGGCCTTCAACAGCTCCTTGCGCACGTGGGGCGACTCGAAGTTCAGGTCCGGCTGGTGGGAGTAGAAGCGATGCCAGTAGTAGGCCTTGGCGACCGGGTCCCAGCTCCAGTTGCTGTGCTCGAAGTCCTGGAAGATGATGCGCGCCTCGGAGTACTCGCTGGCGGTGTCGCTCCAGACGTAGAAGTCGCGCCAGCGGCTGCCGGGCGGCGCGCGCCGCGCCCGCTGGAACCACGGATGCTGGTCGGAGGTGTGGTTGATGACCAGCTCGGTGATGACCCGCAGGCCGCGCTTGTGGGCCTCGCGCAGGAACGTGCGGAAGTCCTCGAGGGTTCCGCTGTCGGGATGCACGTCGTCGTAGTCGGCGATGTCGTAGCCGTCGTCGCGCCGCGGGGACGGGTAGAAGGGCAGCAGCCAGACCGCCGTGATGCCCAGGTCCTGCAGGTAGTCGAGACGCTCCGTCAGGCCGCGGAAGTCGCCGATCCCGTCCCCGTCGGAGTCCTGGAAGGTGCCCACGCGCAGCTCGTAGATGATGGCGTCCCGGTACCAGAGCGGCTCGCTCGGCGGCGCTCCGGCGACCGTGGTCGCCCTGCGTCGGCTGGTGCCCGCCTTCGTCGCCGCGGTCATCGTCGGCACCGTTTCTGCGGTTCATGGGTCGTGCCGCCTCTGCGGTCATGGGTCGTGCCGCCTCTGCGGTCATAGGTAGTAGTCGAAGTCCTGCTCGGTCCGAACGCGCCGCCGCAGCCGGAACACGTGTGCGGGCGACGTGTCGGGGTGGAGGGAGACGAAGTTGCGCTCGCCGCACCAGAGATGGCGGCCTCCGCCCAGCAGGTCGTGCACCTGGAAGGGGCGCACCGGGTCGATCCCCAGCTCCTCCAGCGGCAGCTCGAGCCAGCCGGTCTGCGGGTGGTGGGGGTCGAGGTTCACGACGACGAGGACGGCGTCTTCGCCGCCCGGCGCCGTGCGCGAGTACGCGATGAGGGACGGGTTGTCGACCTCGTGGAAGACCGGGCCGGCGCCGGCGGTCAGGGCGACGTGCTGGCGACGGATCTCGTTCAGCCGCGCCAGGAAGTCCCGCAGGCTCCACGCGATCCTCCACGTTCCAGTGGCGTACCTGGTACTTCTCCGAGCCCTGGTACTCCTCGGTGCCGGGGATCGCTTCCGACACGCAGAGCTCGAAGGGCGGGCCGTACACGCCGTAGCTGTTGGCCAGGGTCGCCGCCAGGGTGGCACGCACCTGGAAGGCCGATCGCCTGCCGTCTGCAGGTACTCGTGCAGGATGTCGGGGGTGTTCGCGAACAGGTTGCCGCGCATGAACTCGGAGATCGGCGGATGGCAGAGCTCGGAGAGGTAGGTCTCGAGCTCGTACCTCGTGTTGCGCCACGTGAAGTAGGTGTAGGACTGCGAGAAGCCGGCCTTGGCGAGATACTGCATCACGCTCGGCCGGGTGAAGGCTTCGGCGAGGAAGACCACGTCGGGATGCTCGTCGCGGACCTGACGGATCAGCCATTCCCAGAACGCGAAGGGCTTCGTGTGCGGATTGTCCACGCGGAAGATGCGGACGCCGCGGTCTGCCCAGAAGAGCACGACGCTCTTCAGCTCGGTCCACAGCTCCTGCCAGTGCTGGCACTCGAACTCGAGGGGGAAGATGTCCTGGTACTTCTTCGGCGGGTTCTCGGCGTACTGGATGCTGCCGTCCGGTCGCCGCCGGAACCACTCCGGGTGCTCCTTCACGTACGGGTGGTCCGGAGAGCACTGGAACGCCAGGTCGAGGGCGATCTCGAGGCCGAGCTCGCCCGCCCGCGCGACGAGTCGGTCGAAGTCGGCGAGGGTTCCGAGCGCGGGGTGGACGGACTTGTGCCCCCCTTCCTCCGAGCCGATGGCCCACGGGCTGCCGGGGTCGTCCGGGCCGGCCTCGGGGGTGTTGTCGGGACCCTTCCGGTACGCGTAGCCGATGGGGTGGATCGGGGGGAGGTAGAGGACGTCGAAGCCCATCTCCGCCACGTAGGGCAGCCGCGCTTCGACGTCGCGGAGGGTGCCGTGACGCGACGGGTCGGGCGAGCAGGAGCGGGGAAAGAGCTCGTACCAGGCGCCGGTGCGCGCCCGTTCGCGCTCCACGTCGACGCCGAGAAGACCCGTGCTGCGGGAGACCCGGCTGCGATCGGGATGCCGCGCGACGGCGTCCCGCAACGCCGGGTCGAGTGCCGCGGTCGCGCGCCGTCGTTCGTCCTCGCTTCCGGCGAGCTGCTCGGCCCTTGCCTCCAGCCAGGCTGCGTCTGCGGTGGCTTCGGCTGCGGTCGCGCGCATGGCCGCCGCCTGGACCCACTCGGCGCCCTCGAGCAGCTCGCTCCCGACCCGCTGGCCGGCCTCGACCTTCTTGGCGAGTCCGCTGCGCCAGGTTTCGAAGGCGTCCACCCAGGCCTCGAGGCGGTACTCGTAGAAGCCCAGGCGCGAGACCTCGAACGACCCCTGCCAGCGATCGTTCGGCAGCGCTTCCATCTTCGTTTCGTGCCAGGCCGCCGCCTCCGCGCCGTCTCCCGCGAAGCGGTAGCGCAGCATCGCGGCGATGCGGTCGTGGCCCTCCGTGAACACGCTCGCCGTGACGTCCACGGTCTCGCCGACGACCCGTTTGATCGGGAAGCGGCCGCCGTCCACGGCGGGTGAGATCGCCTCGATGACGACGCGGGGCGGCGATCGCAACGGGCTCTGGCCCGGCGCGTCTGCTGCCGGCTTGCTGGATTCGATCGGTCGGATCGCGTCCTCCCTCGGGCGCCCACGCGGCCGCCTGCGCCGCCCCGCCCGCCGAATCCTGCAAGATCCGGTCCGGGCGGCGGGTCCGCGGGACGCCTCTGGCGCGCACCGGCTGCGAAGCGCTGGTCCCGGTTCTACAAAACGCCGCAGCCGGGTCGTGCAGCCGAGGCCGCGTCCCGCTGCTGGTTCGGGAGCAGCGCCGGACGGCGCCAAGGCTCCCGTGGGGGACACCTCCTTGGGGCCCCTGATTGAACAGCTTACCAGCATGCATGGCGTAGAACGAGGCAGGAATTCCGGCGACCGCCGCGCGGGGGCCTCGCTCGTCGCTACGCGTTCGCGTGGCGTGGTGCCTGCAGCCCGCCGGTGGGGCGCTCAGGGGGTCGGCCGGGCGGCGGCCAGAGCGGCCACGAGCAGCGCGATGGTTGCGATCCAGCTCGCCACGACGCGGAAGCCGATCTCCATCCAGCGAGCGCGAAAGCGATCCGCCAGGGCCACGAACCAGCTCGCGACCAGCAGGGGAGCGAGGCCCAGTCCGATGGTGAAGACCAGCGGTCGCGCGATCTCGCTGCGGTCGCCTCCCGCCCCGAAGCTCCCCTGGGCGGCACCCAGCACGGCGCCCAGCGCGACGGCGAGCCACATGGGCGGGAACCAGCGGGCGGCGGTGAGCAGGCCCAGGGCGATGGTGCCCAGCCGGACCCCCCACAGCGCTGCGGGCGTCGTCACGCCCAGGAGGCTCGCGGCCGCGCCGACGAGGCTCGCGGCCACGAAGGCGACGAAGCCGGCGAGCTGCTCCCGCTCGGCGCGCTGGCCCACCCACAGTCCGAGGGCCAGCAGGAGGAGCAGGGACTCGAGGTGGTAGAGGGGCTGGGACAGCCCCGCATAGAAGTCGCCCAGGCTCGCGGAGCCATGCGCCGAGGCGGGAGACGCGACCAGCAACAGGGCGGCGAGCACGGCGCCACCCATCACCCGACGCCGCATCAGGGACAAGTCGAGGTTCCTCGCAGCGTCAGGAGACGAACAGCTGCCAGCCGAGGAACAGGCCGGCGAGCGAGATGGCGGTTCCTCCCGCGCGCAGGATTCGCGCGCCGTGATCCAGCTCCGTCACGAAGCCGATCCCGATGCCGCTCAGGTGGATGAGACCGGTGGCGATCACGAACCCGGCGCTGTAGGCCACGGCGGCGGCCTGGGCCGGCAGCTCGAGGCCGTGGGCGTAGCCGTGGAAGATGGCGAAGAACGCCACGAGGGTTCCGGCCACGAGCAGGGGAGGGCGCCGATCCAGCGCGATCATCGCGCCCAGCACGACCACCGAGACGATGATTCCCACCTCGACGGAGGGCAGGGGCAGTCCGAGGATGCCGGCGACCCCACCCAGGGACATGACCAGGGGAAACGCGACCGGAAGCACCCAGATGGCGGGGGCGCCCAGCTGGGCGCCCCACATGCCCACGGCCAGCATGGCGAGCACGTGGTCGAGCCCGCTCAGGGGATGCAGGAAGCCGGTGACGAACCCCCCGCCCGACTCCGAGGCCTGGGAGTGGGCCTGCGCGCTCCCCGCCAACAGGAGCGCCAGCAGGGGCAGCAGGTGAGCCAGCAACGTTGAAGGGGCCGACCGCCGCACGGCCGGAATGCTAGCCGCTGCACTCGTTCTGCGCAGGAAGGTGCTGCCTGGACTCAGGGGGTGGGCAGGGCCAGGCTTCGCTTGAAGCTGGCCAGGGCCTCGCTCGGCCGGTCCTTTCGCAGCGCGTAGGCGATCTGGGCGCGCAGGATCGAAGGCGTCCAGCTGTACATGCTGTCGTGGGGGTGCGCGCCGGTAGGTCGGGTGCACATGACCTCGCGTCGACCCCAGACGAGGAAGTAGGGCTTCTCCTCTTCCTGGACGAGCCGGAGCTCCGCGCTCATGCGCATGCAGTCGGCCGTGTGCGCGCCGCACAGGACGATCACCTCGTCCGCGTCGCGGATCTGTTCGCGCTGCCGCTGCTCCCACAGGTCGCTCATCTGGCGTGGTTCGGAATGCGCGGAGATCCGGAAGCCGGAGCCCGTCTGACGGGACTGCTCGAGCAGGACGGCCCAGAGATCGCCGTCGTGCTCGAGATCGAACGAAGCAAAGACGCGTACGTCGGACATGGGGGATCCTCCAGGGAGTACGCGAAGAGGCGAGCCGGGAGCCGCGCCGAGCGGGGCTCCCGGCTCGGCGTTCTGGCTCGTTTTACCAGCGGCCGCCGCGGCCGCCGCCGCCACCACCGCCACCACCGCTTCGCGCGGTGCGCGGCTTCTCCTGCGCCTCGTTCACGCGCAGGGCGCGGCCGTCGAGGTCCTTGCCGTCGAGGCTCTGGATGGCCTTCGCCGCATCCTCGTCGTCCATCTCCACGAAGCCGAAGCCTCGGGAGCGGCCGGTCTCGCGGTCGTTCACGACCGCCGCGGAGTGCACCTTGCCGAAGGCCTCGAAGGCCGCGCGCAGGGATGATTCCGTGGTGTCGAAGGAAAGGTTGCCAACATAGATCTTCTTCACGAGTCGAGCTCCAGGCCCGAGCGGTGCTCGGGCCGAATCAAAGACACCGGCGGGAGGTTCCGCGGATGCCCGGGATACGTCCGGCGGGCGACGCGCCCGGTGGGACTGCTTCGAAGCGAAGCTGGAGCGACTGGCGACTGAGAGTTGACTCGGAAGGAAATCGTGCAGCGGCGTTTCGTAGCGACACAGAGCATAGGCCATCTGCGGGGAAAAGGCCCGTTCGACCGGCCTTCCGGAAGGGGCCATCGGCGGTGGAGGCGCGGCTTTCTGCCCCTCCCCTGTCGAACGTCCCGAACCGTGTGCTGCCCGTCCGGCACCCCTCTCGCCCCCTCCCGCTCGGAGGCCGCGAGACCCAAGGCGCGATACCGTCCCGGGACCTAACGATGGGGGCCCGCTGCATGTCGATCCATCGAAGGCGAAGCCTGCGTCGACGGCCGGGAATCGCGCTCGCCCTGCTGCTGGCGTTCGCCTCCCTCACCGCCTGCGCATCCGCCCGGGTGAACGACCCGAATCTCCGGTCCCGGACTGCCCTCGACCCGCAGCCGGGTGTCGTGTGGATCGAAGACTTCGCGATTCCCGCGGCGATGGAGGCGGATGCCGACGAGCGCGAGGTCGCGACCGAGGTCGTACACGCGGTCGCGAAGGCGGCGGTGGAGAGCCTGCGGAAGTCGGGCTATCCGGCGGAGCCTGCTCCCCAAGTGGATGCCCGCTCGAACGTGCAGCCGGCCGTTCTGGTGACGGGACGCTTCGACGAGATCGACGACGGAAACGTCCTGGGTCGGGTCCTGATCGGATTCGGATTGGGTGCCTCGCACATCCGCTCGCAGGTGGCGGTCGCGCTCGACCAGGACGGTGCGGAGCAGCCCCTCTTCGACTGTCGGATCGCCGCCAACGGATCGAGGATGCCCGGGCTCATCGTGCCGATCGGACTGGCCTCGGAGATCGGTCTGCTCATCAACGCCGCCTTCAAGGGAGTGGGCGAGCTCACGGGTCCCCTGTCGGGAGATGCCCGCCGCACCGGCGAGAAGCTCGCCGAACGCCTGGTGGAGCTCTTCGAGCGCCTCGAGTGGTCGCCGGCGCCCGGCTCATGACCTCCGCCCGGCCCGGAAGCGGTCGGTCGCGCGCACCAGCTCGCGGGTGATGCCCGCGTCGGCGGCGGCGTGTCCGGCGTCCTCGACGATCCTCAGCTGCGCGAGGGGCCAGCGTCGCGCGAGCTTCTCCGCAGCGCCGCAGGTCTGGAGGTCGTGGCGGCCGTTGATCAGGATCGCGGGAACGTGCGCCAGGGCGTCCGCGCCGCGTAGCAGGGCTCCATCCTCGAGCCAGGCTCGATGCCGGGCGTAGTGGGTGACGATGCGCGCGAACGCCAGCGCGTACCGCGGATCGCGAAAGCGCGGCAGCAGCCCGGTCGTCGGGGGCCACGTGGGGCTCGCCGATTCCCACAGGCACCACTCGTAGGCCGCGGCCTCGCGCACCGCGGGATCGGGATCGAAGAGCCGATCGTTGCAGGCGGCCGCTACGTCGGCGTCCCGTCGCGCGGCCGGAAGCGCGGCACGCAGTCGGGCCCAGGCCTCTGGGAAGTGCGTCGCCAGCCCGCCGCCGAACACCCGCTCCATCTCCTCGTGCAGCCCGGCGGTGACGCCGAACAGGATCATCTCGGTCACGCGGCGGGGATGGCCTTCCGCGTAGGCGAGCGCCAGCGTGCTGCCCCAGGAGCCGGCCAGCAGCAGCCAGCGTTCGATGGCCAGGTGCTCGCGCAGCCGTTCGATGTCGGCGATCAGGTGCGGGGTGGTGTTGCTCGCGAGGTCGACGTCGGGTGTGCTCGCGTGGGGCGTGCTGCGCCCGCAGCTGCGCTGGTCGAAGAGGACGACGCGCCAGGCGTCGGGATCGAAGAGCCGGCGGTGCCACGCCGTACAGCCCGAGCCGGGGCCTCCGTGCAGGACCAGCGCGGGCTTGCCCCGGGGATCGCCGCACGTCTCCCAGTAGACGAGGTGGCCGTCACCCACGTCGAGCATGCCGTGCTCGTCGGGTCGGGTGGCCGGGTACAGCCCGCTCACGCGGTCCTCCGCGCGGGCCGTCTCGCCCACGAATCGGATCGGCGGGTCCCGACTTCCATGGCAGCAGGATACCCGCAGGCGGTTCGGGGGTCTCGGGCGTCTCAGGCGGCGGCGGCGCGGGTGGCGCCTCGCAGCTTGAGCGCGCACAGACCGTCCCCTTCCAGGCCGAGGGGGATGGCGAGCCCGTTGTAGAAGCGCTCGATCGCCGCCATCGCGGCGACGTCGATGATCTCGCGATCGTCGAAGTGCAAGCGCAGCCGCGCGAAGGTCTCGTCCGAGACCCGGCAGTCGAGGGCCGCCTCCCGCGCGTAGGCGATGGCGGCCCGCTCGCGCTCGCTGAAGAGCGGGTGGGTGCGCCACTCGGAGATGGCGTCGAACTTGTCGAGCCCGAGGTCCTTCTGCACCGCGATGGCACGACCGATGTCGATGCAGAAGCCGCAGCCCGCCGCTTCGGCGACCGCGGTCTGGATCAGCAGCCGGAGACCCGGGTCGAGGCAGGTGCCCTTCTCGCTGAAGCGCTGGATCCGGTATCCGAGAATGCCCAGCGCGCGGGACCTCGCATAGACCACCTTGATCACGGACGGCACCTTTCCGAACTGTCGGCGCGACATCCAGTACGCAATGCGGTTCAACAGGCCTCGGGGCTCTTCGATCGGCTCGAGTCTCATCTCAGCTCCTTTCGATTCCGCCTCGGAGTCTCGGGCGCGCGAGGAGGACGGTGAGCACCAGCAGCAGCAGCGCGGGTCCGTAGACGCCGGGAACGTCGAGCCACCAGTGATGCGCGTCCACGAATCCCCGGGCCGTGTCGAAGACGTGGCCCGCGGCGTGCAGCAGGTAGAAGAGGCACGTGACGGCGACCAGGGGCAGACGGTACGACTCGCGTCGCGCCGCCCAGGCGAGCGCCGCCGCCAGTGTGAGGAACACGGCGCCGATGTCGCGCACGAAGTGCTCGTTCAGGGGGCCGAAGTCGGGCACTCCCGCCGGAAGGTCCCGGTACCAGAGGGCCGGGTTCCACAGCATCCAGACGCCGTTGGCGAGATTCAGGGCCGCCAGCGCGTAGAGCCCGATCGTCCAGCGGCTCGCTGTCCCCTGCTGCTGGCTTCCACTCGTCGGCTCACGCATGCGACCCGTCCTCGGCAGGATCTCGAGGCTATGGGAGCCGAAGCGTCCTCGAAAGGACCAATCGGGTCCCTCGGATGGGTGCCATTCCCGGGTTCGAGAGGCGGTGCGCGGCCGCCGCAGGGCCTGTCAGGCGCGTGGGGAACGACGTCCGCGCAGGGCGCAGAGGCCGAGCGCGACCAGCGGGAAGGAGGCCGGCTCGGGTACGGCGGCGTAGGGCGCGATGGTGGCGTCGTCGAGGGGCTGGTAGGCGCCGCCGTTGTACGAGAATCGGATCGTGCTCGCCCCCGCGCAGCAGTCCTCGAACCCGATCCAATCCAGTGTGTAGGACTCGCCCTGGTCGAGGGTGATCTGCGTGGTGAATACGTCGGGGTTGTTCCAGTCGTTCGCCCACCACAGACCGTCGGTGCGCACGTACTCGCTGATCACCTGGCCGTTCGAGTTGTCGACCACTGCGGCCACGCCGCCTCGGCCCCAGTCGACCCCGACCTGGAACTCGTAGAGACCGGTCTGTGCGACGTCGAGCACGATCCGCATCAGCACACGCTGTAGTCGGCGGTCACACCCGGGGCGTAGATGGCCGTCGACACGTTCGCGAGGCTGGTCTCGTTGGCGGCGCCGTGTCGGGCTTGAGGGGGTTCTGCCCCGTCCCGGAGCGGGTTCGATGTGCTCCTTCGTACGCCGGTCCCCAGGGGATTCGGAGCGAGCGGGCCTCGTGGTTCTGGCCGGCACCGGTGCTGGGACGATTTCGGGTGGGGCCCGGGAGAGAACCGGGGGACGCGGTCCACCTCCTCGGCTTCAATACGGGCGGCTCTGCAGGGGCGTGGTCCGCGTCGGCGGGCGCGGGGAGGGGTTCGGCATGCAGTTCGACTGGATGATGCACTTCGTCGTCATCGCGATCTTCGTGGTGCTGCTGTTGATGTTCATGGGGCCGCCGGTGCTGTTCGGCCTGCTCTACCTGTCGGACCGGCGGCAGTCGCAGCACGCGGTGCTGCGAAACTTCCCGATCCTGGGGCGCCTCCGGTACCTGCTGGAGCACGTGGGGCCGGAGTTCCGCCAGTACCTCTTCGACGGCGATCTCGAGGGCAAGCCGTTCACGCGGGAGGGCTATCGCTCGATCGTGTACGCCGGCAAGTACATGAAGACCCTGATCTCCTTCGGCTCGAAGCGGGACTTCGAAGTGCCCGGCTGGTACCTGCGCAATGCGACCTTCCCCACCCAGATGGAGGACATGGGGGTCCTCGAGGAGCCCCGCTTCACGACCCGGCGATACGTGATCGACCGCGAAGGGCTGTTCTCCCGCAAGGAGAAGATGTCCGAGGTCGAGGTGTCGCCGTGGCTGCTGAACGACGAGTTCGCCCTGCACATCGGCGCCGACCTCCCGCAGCCGTGGCTGCTCCGGGGCCTGATCGGCATGAGCGCCATGTCCTACGGCGCCATGGGCCGCAATGCAATCCAGGCTTACTCCCAGGGTCTCTCCATGGTCGGTGGCAGCTGGCTCAACACCGGCGAGGGCGGTCTCTCGGAGCATCACCTGGTGGGTGGTGGCGACGTCGTCTTCCAGATCGGACCCGGCCTGTTCGGCGTCCGGAACGCGGCGGGGGAGTGGTGCTGGGACACCTTCCGTCGCCAGTCCCAGGTGCGCGAGGTCTGCGGCTTCGAGCTCAAGTTCCACCAGGGAGCCAAGCTTCGGGGCGGCCACGTCGAGGGCAACAAGGTCAACGCCGAGATCGCGCGCATCCGGGGCGTGCCGGTGGGCCAGTCCATCGACTCGCCGAACCGCTTCCCGATGCTGCGCTCCGTGGACGAGGCATTGGACCACGTGGCCCGCATGCGCGAGGAGGGCGGAAAGCCGGTGGGCATCAAGCTGGTGATGGGCGGTCCCGGCTCCCTGGACGAGATCGCCGCCGCCATGCTCCGGCGCGGGGACGGACCGGACTGGGTCACCGTGGACGGCGGCGAGGGCGGCTCCGGCGCCACCTTCCAGGAGATGGCGGACAGCATGGGCCTGCCGGTGCAGTCCGCGATCGTGGAAGCGGACGACGCCCTGCGGCGGCACGGAGTCCGCGACCGGGTCCGGGTCTTCGCCTCCGGAAAGCTCACTTCCGCCGACCGCATCGCGGTGGCCCTGGCCCTGGGCGCCGACGCGGTCGCCACGGCCCGCGGGCTGATGATCTCGGTGGGATGCATCCAGGCCCAGCGCTGCCACAGCAACGAGTGCCCGGTGGGCGTCGCCACGACCGACGAGGATCTGATGCAGGCCCTGGTGGTCGACGAGAAGAAGTGGCGGGTGCTCAACTACGTGCTCACCCTGCGCGCGGCGTTGACCTCGCTCGCCGCCGCGGCCGGGCTGCGATCGCCGACCCAGTTCGAGCGCCACCACGCCGTCTATCGCGACGCCTACGGGCGCGCGCACGACGCGAGGGAGCTCTTTCCCTACCCGCCGGGGCCCGATGGGGCCCCGGCGTTGACCCCGGGGACCCGCCCCTGAACAATCCAATCCGCTGCACGGGGGTGGCGTGCGGCGGCGGGGGGACCGGACTTGCTCGACCCGACGGGAGCGCGCGACAGCGTGGCGGCCGCGAGGCGCAGCCTCTCCGCCCCCCAGCTCGTGGCGCTCTCGTTCGTCGGCCTGATCGCGGTGGGCACGATCGGCTTCATGGTCCTGCCCGGCCTCTATACCGGCAAGGGTCTCGGCTGGGTGGACTCGCTCTTCATGGCGACGAGCGCCGTGTGCGTGACCGGCCTCGTGGTTGCGGACGTGTCGAAGGACTTCACGTTCTGGGGCCAGGCCTGGCTCCTGCTTCTCGTCCAGGCGGGCGGGCTCGGCATCCTCACCCTTGCCAGCGTCATCGTCTCGCTCACGGGCGTGCGGCTGGGCGTCGAAGCGCAGGAAGCCGCCGGAGGGCAGACGACGGTGCTTCCGGCCCAGGCCGCCGCCCGCGTGCTACGGACCGCGGTGGGCTTCACCCTGGGCCTGGAAGCTGCGGGCGCGCTGGTCCTCTGGGTGGACTGGTACGGGGACGCCGGCGCCGCCGGGGCGGCCTGGCTGGCCATCTTCCACAGCATCTCCGCCTTCTGCAACGCGGGGTTCTCCCTCTTCAGCGACTCCCTCGTGGGCTATCGGGAGCGACCGGCCCTGGTGCTGACCCTGGCGTTCCTGATCGTCGCCGGCGGCCTGGGCTTCCCGGTGATCCAGGACCTCCGCTACTGGCTCCGGGGCCGGCACTCGCGGCTCACCCTCCACACGCGCCTCGTGCTCGGTGCAACCGCCGTGCTGCTGGCGGGGTCGACTCTCCTGTACCTGGTCTTCGAATGGCACCACGAGCTCGATCCTCTCGGCGTTTTCGACCGCTCCGTGAACGCCTTCTTCATGGCGGTGACGGCGCGCACGGCAGGGTTCAATACGGTGGACTACGACGCCGTCTCCAATCCTTCGCTCTTCCTCACCCTTGCTCTCATGTGGATCGGCGGCGCGCCCGCCTCGGTGGCCGGCGGCGTCAAGGTCACCACGGTGGCGCTGCTCGGCCTGCTGCTCTGGAGCCGCCTCGCGGGCGACGAGCAGATCTCGCTCGGGGGGCGCACGGTGCCCCGGGAGACGCTCCAGCGGGCGACGGGACTGGCGGCGGGGGCCGTGCTGCTGCTGGGCATGCTGCTCTTCCTGCTGCTCGTGACCGAGCTGGCGGGGGATCGCTGGGCGGACCGACCCCAGCTGGTGCGGCTCGTCTTCGAGGTGCAGAGTGCCTTCAGCACCGTGGGACTGTCCATGGGGGCGACGTCCGAGCTCAGCCCCTTCGGGCGTCTCGTGCTCGTCCCGACGATGGTGTTCGGGCGGATCGGACCGCTCATCGTGCTTGCGGCGATGGCGACCCGGTTCCGCCGCCGGGTGCGCTTCCGCTTCGCCCACGAGGACGTGATCGTGGGATGAGGCGCATGCGTGCGGACGAGGCGTCGAGGGAATCGGGATAGACCGGATCGAGGCGGGATCGAATCCGCCGGCTGGGAGGTAGGTACATGCGGGTCCTGGTGGTCGGGCTGGGCGCGTTCGGATTCTGGTTTGCGAAGAGCATGTGCGAAACGGGCCACGAGGTGATCGCGATCGAACGCGACGAGGAGCTCGTGGACCGCCACGCGGAGTGGGTGACGCGGGCCGTCGTCGGCGACGCCACCGATCCGGCGCTGCTCGAGCGGATCGCCATCCACGACGTGGACGCGGCCGTGATCGCGACCGGGGAGGATCTCTCCACGACGATTCTCGCGATCATGGCGCTGCGGGACGTGGGCGTACGCGAGATCTACGCCAAGGCGCGGTCGGTCAACGCGGCGCGAGCCCTCGATCGTCTCGACGTCACCGAGGCGGTCTTCCCCGAGCGCGACGCGGGCTCGCGACTGGCGCGCCGCATCGTATCGAGGGCCGTGCTCGACTACACGCCCATCGGGGACGGGTTCTCGATGCAGGAGATCGAGGTGCCCCAGAGCTGGATGGGGCAGACCCTCGTCGAGCTCGAGCCGCGCGAGAAGCTTCGCCTGCAGGTGGTAGGGGTGCGCGACATCCTCACGGGCCGGCTCGTGGTTCCGCCGGATCCCACCGCGAAGCTGAAGCCGTCCGACTCCCTGCTCGTCGCGGGCAACGACAAAGAGCTCCGGAAGCTCAGTCTGCGAGGTCGCTGACGCGCGGCGCGCTCCTCGACGCCAGGAGCGCGACCCAAGACGAAGTCTTGGGTCGCGGTTCCGCCGCAAAGGGGGCCCGACGGGCTCCCTCGGCTAGCCGTTCCCGAGCCGGCATGTTTCAATTCGGATGCCCATCGTAGGAGCATCTCGATTCGCCGGTCCGTACCTTCGCTCGGCTTTGCGCCGCCGTGCTCCTCGCAGCGCAGGTCGCTGGGGGGACCCCCGCGGCACGCGCGGGCGAGACCCGGGTTGCGGTCGCTGCCAACTTCGCCGCCGCCGCCGGGGAGATCGGGGCGCTCTTCGAGCGGCAGACAGGACACCGCGCCCTCTTGAGCTTCGGCTCGACGGGCCAGCTCTACGCGCAGATCAGCCAGGGAGCGCCCTTCGACGTGTTTCTCGCCGCAGACCAGGTCCGGCCCGAGAAGGCGGTCGCGGAAGGCTTCGCGGTGCCGGCGAGCCGCTTCACCTATGCGACCGGGCGGCTCGTGCTCTTCAGCCCGGACGAAGCCCGGGTGCGGGGAGCGGCGACCCTGCGAGGGGGCGATTTCGCGAAGATCGCCGTCGCCAATCCGACGACGGCCCCCTACGGCGCCGCCGCCGTCCAGACCATGAGAGCGCTCGGCGTGTACGACGCCCTGGCCCGGAAGATCGTGTTCGGCAGCAACGTTGCCCAGGCCTACCAGTTCGTGGAGACCGGCAACGCCGAGGTCGGCTTCGTCGCGCTGTCGCAGGTGGCCCGACACGCCGGCGGGTCGCGGTGGATCGTGCCCGACGACCTGCATGCCCCCATCGCGCAGGACGCGGTCCTGCTCGAGCGTGGCGCGCACGACGAGGCCGCGCGAGCGTTTCTCGACTTCCTGAAGGGGCCCGCCGCGCGGGCCGTCCTGGAAGCCTACGGCTACAGGGCCGGGGAATAGCCGATGCAGGGTTTCGCGGAGATCGCGTCGGCAGTCCGCCTGACACTCGCGCTGGCATCGATCACGACGCTGGTGTTGCTGGCGGTGGGAACGCCCATCGCCTGGTGGCTGGCCCGCTCGAAGGCCCGCTGGAAGGAGGTGGTGGCCAGCGTCGTGGCGCTGCCGCTGGTGCTGCCGCCCACGGTCTTGGGCTTCTACCTGCTGCTCGCCCTGGGTCCGAACGGGCCGGGGGGCTGGGTGGCCGGCCTCTTCGGTGGGCGCACCCTGGCGTTCTCGTTCGAAGGACTCGTGATCGGATCGGTCTTCTACTCCATGCCGTTCGTCGTCCAGCCCATCCGCAACGCCTTCGAGGCCTTCGGCGACCGCCCGCTCGAGGTGGCCGCGACCCTGCGCGCCTCACCCTGGGACGCGTTCTGGTCGGTCGCCGTGCCCCTCGCCCGGCCGGGCTTCATGACCGGCGCCGTCCTCGGCTTCGCGCATACCGTGGGCGAGTTCGGGGTGGTCCTGATGATCGGAGGCAGCATTCCGGGCGAGACGAAGGTGCTCTCGGTGGCGATCTACGAGTACGTCGAGACCCTGCAATGGACCCAGGCTCACGTGCTGGCCGGCGGCATGCTGGCCTTCTCGTTCGTGGTCATCCTGACGATGCGCTTGCTCGAGAAGCGGATCGGACGTCCCGGGCTATGACGCACGGGCACGGCGAGGCGACCCTCGGCGCGACCTTCGGCGGCACGCTCGGGAGCTTCCCGGTCGACGTCGACTTCGAGGCGCCCATGCGCGGCGTCACCGCGCTGTTCGGGCCTTCGGGCTGCGGCAAGACGACGGTCTTGCGGTGCGTGGCCGGCCTACAGCGCCTGGCCGGGCGCCTCACCGTCGGCGACGAGACGTGGCAGGACGACGCCAGCCGGACCTTTCGCAAGCCGCACGAGCGTCCCGTCGGCTATGTGTTCCAGGAAGCGAGCCTCTTCCCGCACCTGTCCGTCCGGGGCAATCTGCTCTACGGGGCGCGGCGCGCCGGGAGCGCGGGCAGCGCGCACTCGCTCGGCTTCGGGGACGTGGTCGACCTGCTCGGCATGGGCCACCTGCTCGCCCGGGGCCCCAGGAGCCTCTCCGGCGGCGAGCGCCAGCGGGTCGCCGTCGGCCGCGCCCTGCTGTCCCGGCCGCGCCTGCTCCTGATGGACGAGCCGCTCGCCGGCCTGGATCGCGGGACGAAGGAGGAGATCCTCCCCTATCTGGAGACGCTCCACGAGAGCCTGTCGATTCCGATCCTCTACGTGAGCCACGATCTCGACGAGGTCGAGCGACTGGCGGACACGCTGGTGCTCTTCGAGCGCGGGCGCGTGCTCGCCTGCGGATCGCTCCGCGCCCTCGAAGCCGACCCCGAGCTGCCGCTCCTGCGCGCGCCGGAGGCCGCCGTGACCGTCGAGGCCCGCGTGGTCTCGGTCGACGAAGAGCACGCGCTCACGACGCTGTCCATCGAAGGGGGAACGCTCGTCGTCCCCGGTCGCCAGGGCGTCCCCGGAAGCCGCCGGCGCTTGCGCATCCGCGCATCGGACGTGAGCTTCAGCCGCGCGCGGCCCGTGGACACGACCATCCTCAATAGCCTCCCCGGTCGGATCCTCTCCGTCAGCCGTCAGGACGACGACGACGCCCAGGAGAACCTCGTGGTGGGACTCGGCGAGGACGGCTCCGGCGCCCGGATCGTGGGGCGCGTGACCCGCCGGTCCCGGGAGGCGCTGGCCCTCGCTCCCGGCTTGGTGGTGTTCGCGCAGATCAAGGGCGTGGCGCTCGTCAGGCGGTGAGCGGTCGCCCCGCCGCTCTCCCGGCGACATGACGGGCGCGCGGATCCGTGCCAAGCTCCGCGGCGATCCGCCGCCGGCTTCGAGCCGATCCACCCCGGAGGTCGCAGGCCCGCCCATGCCCGTCTCCATCGAATCTCTCCGCCCCTATCGCAGCGCCGTCGCCGACAACCGTCGCTGGGCCGGCTTCACGCCTCGTCCCGGCGACATCTTCGTATGCACGCCGGCGAAATGCGGAACGACCTGGACCCAGACCATCGTGTCGAGCCTGCTCTGGCCGGACGGCGACGTGCCGGGGCCGGTGGTCACGATCTCGCCCTGGCTCGAGGCGCAGTTCGACCCCATTGAAGAGGTGCTGGCGCGACTGGAAGCGCAGCAGCACCGGCGCTTCATCAAGAGCCACACGCCCGCCGACGGGATTCCCTTCTTCCCGGACGCGAAGTACATCTTCGTGGCGCGCGACGGGCGGGACGCCTTCATGTCCATGTGCAA
This sequence comes from uncultured delta proteobacterium, assembly GCA_963822965.1. Lineage (GTDB taxonomy): Bacteria > Myxococcota_A > UBA9160 > UBA9160 > UBA4427 > JAJDAN01. Next base: position 1,517,428 of record CAWGJT010000005.1, on the reverse strand, counting down.
CCACATGGAACGCTTCCGGAACGACGTGCGCGACGAGCTGAACGCGCGCATCGCCGGGGAGGACCTGATGCAGATGCCGCCGTGGACCGGAGACGTCCACGGCTTCTTCTCGATCTGGCTTCCGGCCATGGGCATGCTCGAGCACGTCGCGGGCTTCTGGGAGCGCCGTCACGAGCCGAACCAGCTGCTCGTGCACTACAACGATCTGAAGGCCGACCTCGCGGGGGAGATGCGGCGCATCGCGGAGTTCCTTGACATCGAGGTTCCGGCCTCCCGCTGGCCGGGCGTCGTCGAACGCTGCACGTTCGAATCGATGCAGGCGCGCGGCTCGGAGATCGGCGACTTCGAGCGTCTCTTCGAGGGGGGCGCGAAGGGCTTCCTCTTCAAGGGCACCAACGGGCGCTGGCGGGACGTGCTGACCCCCGAGGAGGTCGAGGCCTACGCGAAGCGCGTCGGCGACCTGCTTCCGCCCGCCGGTACCGCCTGGCTGGAGGGCGGTCGCCGCAGCTCGGATCCGCGCTCCGTGTAGTGGCGGAGCGGGTGGTCGTCGTCGTATCGCAGCCCGCCCGGCGCCGGCCGCTTCGGTGCGGCCGATTGGGAGGGCACGTCGCCCGGGACGTTCGGCTCAGCCGGGTGCGATCAGGGCGCGGTGGAGGATCCGCAGGGCGTCGTCGGCGACGGACTGGCTGACGCCGATGTGAAAGCACATCTGCGAGGGGCTCTGGTCGATCATCTCGATCGGAATGTGGTTCTTGGCCAGGGCATTCAGGGCGTCGACGATCGGGTAGGAGTTGCGCTTCAACCCGAGGCCCACCGGCGTGAGGATCGCCAGGTTGTAGACGACGTCCATGAAGTCGGGCTCGAGCTGCATCTCGATCGCCCGCCGCAGGTCGTTGATGGTGCCTTCCAGGTCGTCCTGATCCACCAGGACCGCGATGTCGTCCCGGTCGGTGGGGTAGTGGTAGGTGTTGATCCCGAAGTCCCGGAACACCGACAGCAGCCTCGCCGTGAAGCCGAGCTCTTCGCTTAGAGTTTCCTTCTCGAGGTAGATGTACGCGACGTTCTCCAGCTGGGCGATCCCCACCACCCCTTCCTCGGGAACACGCTCGTTGAGGATCATGGTTCCCGGCTCGCCGGGTCGGTTGGTATTGCGGATCTGGATGGGGATCTTCCGCTTCCGGCAGCTCAGCATGGCGTCGAGGTGGAAGACGTTGAACCCCTTCGACGCGAGCAGACGGATCTCCTTGAAGGTCAGTCGGGGGATGGCCCGCGCGTCGGCGATGATGCGCGGGTCCACCTCCATCACGCCGCTGACGTCCGTCCAGTTCTCGTAGGTCTCCGCCTCGAGGGCGTACGACAGCTCGCCCCCCGTGAGGTCGGAGCCCCCGCGGGAGAAGACCGCGATCTTGCCGCTCCGGGTCACGCCGTAGAAGCCCGGCACCACGGCGACGGAATCCGTCCCGTCGTCCAGGCACGCCAGCCGGGGATAGGCTTCGTCGAGGACCTTCGCGTTCAGGAGCTCGTCGCTGACCAGGAAGCCGATCTCCTCGGGCAGGCAGGCGCGGGCGTTCGTCCCGCGCTTCCGGAGATAGCTGGCGATGATCCGCGCGTTGTAGTGCTCGCCGCGCGACGCCAGGAAGGCGATGCGCTCGTCGCCTTCGAGCTCGGGCTCGAGGTCTCCCTCCAGGTCGTGCAGGAGCGAATCGCCGTCGACGCCGAGATCCCGGACGAGCCCCTCGAACTTCTCCATCACGCTCTTTCGGCTCTCGGAGGCCGGGATGGGCTTTCGCTGGCTTCGAAAGTGCTCGCCGTCGGTGGCGATGTTCAGCAGATGATCGGTCACCTTCTCTTCGTCCACCCGCGAGCGGCCGGGTGCCGAGACGACCACGAAGCGCCGTCGAGGGTCGGCGACGACGATGTCCCGAACCTTCTCGATCTGGCCCGCGTCGGCCACGGAGCTGCCACCGAACTTGCAGACGATGGGTCGCTCGTCGTTTCGCTCGACGTCCGGGGAGCTCATTCGGCGCCTTTCTGCCGCTTCTGCGGCGGAAGGAGCTCGTCGCCGTCGAGTCTCCCGCCCCTTCGGGTCGGCCGCATGCTCATCGTTCCGTTCCCAGGATCGTCCGCTGCCGCTTCTCCAGCAGGGTCGCCAGACACTTCTCGACGACTTCGAGCCCTTCCCGTAGCAGCTCCTCCTCGATGACCAGGGGCGGCAGGAACTTGAGGACGTGATCCTCGGCCCCGGCCGTCTCGAGCACCAGATGGTGCCCGAAGGCCTCGCGGGCGGCTTCGCTGGCCACGCCCGGCTGCGGAAACTCGATGCCCCAGACCATGCCGATCCCGCGCACCTGCGCCTCGAGCTCGGGGAACTTCTCGGCGATGCGCTCGAGCTCGGACCGGAGGATGCCGCCCTTGTACTCGACCGCCTGGGCGAGGTCGTCGTTCTCCCAGTACCGGAGCGCCTGGGTGGCGGCGACGAACGCCAGGTTGTTGCCGCGGAAGGTGCCGGTGTGCTCGCCCGGCTGCCACTGGTCGAGCTCCGGTCGAATCAGGAGCATCGCCAGGGGCAGGCCGCCGCCGATCGACTTCGAGACCGTGACCATGTCCGGCTGGATGTCGGCTCGTTCGAAGCTGAAGAAGGTGCCGGTTCGTCCGTTGCCGACCTGGATGTCGTCGACGATGAGGAGGATGTCGAACTCGCGACAGAGTGCCTGCAGCTGCTGGAGCCATTCGACGCGGGCGACGTGGATTCCGCCTTCGCCCTGCACGGTCTCGAGAATGACGGCGGCGGGCACGTCGACGCCGCTGCTCGGATCCTCCAGGAAGCGACGGAGGTAGTCGATCGTGTTCACCTCCGGACCGAAGTAGCCGTCGTAGGGCATGAAGGCCACGTTGTTCCGCGCGCCGTAGGACTCGTCCCGGTAGAAGTAGTTCCCCGTGACCGCCAGGGATCCCATGGTCATGCCGTGGTATCCGTTGGTGAAGCTGATGATGTTCGATCGCCGCTTGACCATCCGGGCGAGCTTCAGCGCCGTCTCCACCGCATTCGTGCCGGTGGGTCCGGTGAACTGCACCTTGTAGGTCAGGTTGCGCGGTACCAACAGCGTGTCGCGCAGCGCCTGCAGGAAGTCGCGCTTCGCCACGGTCGCCTTGTCGAGACCATGGACGATCCCGTTTCTCTTCAGGTAGGCGATCAGCGCCTCGGTGATCAGCGGGTTGTTGTGCCCGTAGTTGAGCGTCCCGGCGCCGGCGAAGAAGTCGATGTATCGGTTGCCCTGCTCGTCGTAGAGGAGCGATCCCTCGGCCCGGTCGAAGATCGCGGGAAACGAGCGGATGTAGCCCCGCACTTCGGATTCCATTTCCTCGAAGATTCTCAAGCGCTTCCCTCCTTGAGGTTGTCGAAGGGACCGATGCGGAGCCGGGGCTCGGGCTCGTGGTCGCCTTGCGGAAACGCCTCGGCAGGAAAGCCCGGGGACTCCACCAGGGCGGCGTCCAGGCGCCGTGCCAGCGATTCGAACAGGGCGCGAGACGCGGCGTTCGAAGGGGTGACGGTGGCCTCCAGGAATCGAACGCCCCGGCAGCCCTCCGAGACCAGCAGCCCGTCGAGCATCGCGCTCGCCAGCCGCCGGCCCCGGGCCTGCTGCGAGACCCCCACCTGCCACACGAAGACCGTCTCCGGGTCGGCGGGCAATCGATAGCCTACGACGAAGCCCAACAGGGCTCCGGAGTCCTCCGCCAGGACGCACGTGTCGGCGAAATCGCGGCACAGCAGGAGATACGCGTAGGGGGAGTTGCGGTCCAGGCTGCCCAGGTCCTCGACCAGCCGCCAGACCGCAGCCCCGTCCTCCATGGTCGGGCGGCGGAAGCGGACCGGCTGCGATCGTCCGGCTTCCGGCTGGTTTCGTTCCACGACCACGGCGCGACGTTACCACGGCAGCACCTCGGAGTCGGGCGCGATCCGCCTCGCCCCGCTGAGCGGCTCCGCGCGGGGCATACGGACGCGTCCGCGAGGGTCGTCCGCGCCCCTCGACGCATCGCCCGACGTCTTTCAGCTCCGCGTGGGCTCGGGCCAGACGAACCAGTGGCGCGTGCGGTTGCAGAAGGCACAGACCGAGAGCATGACCGGAACCTCGACGAGCACGCCGACGACGGTGGCCAGGGCCGCCCCGGAGCCTGGGCCGTAGAGGGCGATGGCCGTGGCCACTGCGAGCTCGAAGAAGTTGGAGGCGCCGATGAGCGCGCCGGGCGCGGCCACGTCGTGGGGAACCCGCAGCCACCTCATCAGCCCGTAGACCAGGCTCGAGTTGAAGTAGACCTGGATCAGGATCGGGATCGCGATCAGCACCACGTGGAAGAAGCGACTCGTGAGGTTCTCCGCCTGGAAGGCGAAGATCAGCACCAGGGTGGCGAGCAGAGCGAGGGTCGTGACGGGCTGGAAGCGGGGGAGGAAGGTCTCCTCGAACCAGGCCCTTCCCCGGCGGCGCATCAGCACGACGCGGCTCAGGCTTCCCAGGGCCAGCGGCACCACGATGAAGATGCCCACCGAGTAGAGCAGCACGTCGAAGGGAACCGTGAGGCCGCTGGCACCGGTCACCAGGAAGGAGACGATCGGCGCGAAGAGCAGCAGCATGATGAGGTCGTTCAGCGACACCTGCACCAGGGTGTAGGCCGGGTCGCCGTCCGTGAGATACGACCACACGAAGACCATGGCGGTGCAGGGCGCGGCCGCCAGGATGACGACGCCCGCCACGTACTGGTCGGCCAAGGCGTCGCCGATCCAGGCGTGGAAGATGTGCTCGAAGAAGAGCCACCCCAGGAACGCCATCGAAAAGGGCTTCACCAGCCAGTTGACGAAGAGCGTGACGGCGATGCCCTTCGGGCGGCGGCGCACCTCGAGCACGCTCGCGAGGTCGATGCGGAGCATCATCGGGTAGATCATCAGCCACAGCAGGACCGCGATCGGGACGTTGATCTGGCTTCCCTTTCCGAACTCGAGGCGCCGAAGCGCGTCCGTCGCGCCGGGCAGGAGCCAGCCCAGGGACACGCCGGCCACCATGCACAGGGCGACCCACAGGGAGAGCCAGCGCTCGAAGACACCGAGGCGCTTGGGCTCCGCGTTGCCCCGGCTCGCATCCATCTCCCCCTCCACTACTCGTCCTCCGCCACGGGGGCTTCGGTCTTGCCGATCTCGTTCAGGCGCGACTGCAGGCTCAGGCGGTCGAGCGCCTCGATCGGGAGGCTCGTGAAGAGATCGATCCGCCGCTCGAGCTCGCGGTAGGCCCGGCGAAAGGCCCAGCGCTGCTCGTCCTCGGGCCCCGTGAAGGCGGCGGGGTCCGGGGTCCCCCAGTGGGCGGTCATCGGCTGGCCGGGCCAGACGGGACAGGCCTCGCCCGCAGCGTCGTCGCAGACCGTGAACACGAAGTCGAGCGCCGGCGCGCCGGGTTTCGCGAGCTCCTCCCAGCCCTTCGAACGGAGGCCCGCGGTCTCGTAGCCGAGCGCCCGGAGCAGCTCGAGCGCCATCGGATGCACCCGGCCCGTGGGGTGGGAGCCGGCGCTGTAGGCGCGAAAGCGGCCGGCGCCGAGCCGATTCAGGATCGCCTCCGCCAGGATGCTTCGCGCGGAGTTGCCGGTGCAGAGGAAGAGAACGTTGTAGATCTTCGGCGTCATCCGGACGGTCCTCCGCGGCGTCAGACCCGGTAGCCGAGTCGTTGCATTCGTTCGGCGCAGATCGATTCGATGCGCGCCAGGTTCTCCTCGCCGAAGAAGTCGATCCATCGCACGGAGCGATCTCCCCGGGTCTGGTACTGAACGTCGAGCTCGTGCTCGATGTCGTTCTTCTCCGCGAGCCCCAGCCGCCCCGCCAGCCGGCGGATCTCGCCGTACTTGTCCGCTGCGAAGTCTTCGTAGCGGCACAGCGCCAGGCGCTCGGCGTTCTCCAGGTAGACATCGCAGCAGAGGTTCCAACGGTGTGCGAGGCGGTCGATCCAGTGCTCGCCGGGCAGACCGAGCCAGCTCGAATCGAAGACGAGCTCCCAGCCGGGATTGAAGCGGTGCTTGTGGCGCTCTTCCAGGCGCGCGAGGTCTCCGGGCACCTCCAGTGCGTCGAGCAGGCTGCGCACGTTGTCCCGGGGGTCGCGCACCACGAACGCGAACCTCGAGTCGGGAAATCGATCGCGGAGCTCGGGGTAGAAGAAGGTCAGGTTCGGCTCCTTCACGATGGGTCGCGAGAAGCCGAGACGGTTTCGCCGCACGTAGTCGTCGAACGACCACGTGTCGTCGCCCGGGATGCGGTGGAAGGTCGGGCGCCAGACCTCCCGCAGCAGGTCGAGGGTGACTTCCCGGCCCGAGAGCTTGCCGAGCAGCGCCGCGATGATGGAGGTGCCGGACTTCTGGTGGCCCAGAACGAACACGGGCGAAGGGTGCACCTGGACCGAGAGGTTGCGGAGTGCCCATTGGAGGTCTCGAAGCTCGCGACCGAGCGGCCGCGACAGGCGACGCAGCGGAGCGGGCAGGAGTCGATGGCGATCGCCGGGCATCTCGGGGGCCAGAGCCTAGCCTAGCGGGCCGACCCGGGACGGCTCGGCCCGTGCCGCACGCGAATCCCGGGCACGCGTCGGCCGGCGGCGAGCGGAAGGCGGTCCGCCCCCCTGCTTCCCTGGCGGCGGATCGGCCCGACGCGGGTATCATGGCCCGCATCTGCCAAGGAGAACCCCGTGAAGCGAATCATCCTGTCGGCCTGCCTCTGCCTGCTCTTCTGCTCCAACGCGGCGCTCGCCGAGACCGGCTTCCAGCTGGGACTCCCCGGCGTCAACGTTCCGGACGATCCGAGCGTGAGCGGCATGCGCCTCTCTCTTCTCTACGGCAAGAACCAGCGCACGAACGGTCTCGACATCGGCCTGCTCTCGCTGAGCGAGACCTCCGGATTCTCCGGTCTGGCTCTGGTCGCCGGCGTCTCCAAGGTCACGGATGAGATGAACTCTGCGGCGTGCTTCAGCCTCGTCAACTACCACACCGGCAGCGATTCGGGCATGAACGCGGCGTTCATCAACCTGCTGAACGAAACCCCGGGCGCCTTCAACACGGGCTTCGTCACGATCGCCAAAGGGACGACGATGGTGGACCTGGGTGGAGTCAACATGTCGAAGAGCTCGACCGCCCAGATCGGCTTCATCAACATCACCAAGGAGATCAAGGGCTTCCAGTTCGGCTTCCTGAACATGGCCGAGAACGGCTTCCTGCCGATCTTCCCGGTCTTGAACTTCCCCAAGAACTGAGACTCGTCCCACCCGGTCGATGCCCGTGGGCGACGTCGTCTGGCTCTCCCGACTCCAGTTCGCGCTCACGATCATGTTCCACTACCTGTTCCCGCCGCTCAGCATCGGGCTGGGAATCGTGCTCGTGTACCTCGACGGGATGTGGCTCCGCACGCGCACGCCCATCTATGGCTCCGCCGCGCGCTTCTGGACCGGGATCTTCGCGCTGAACTTCGCCATCGGCGTGGCCAGCGGCATCGCGATGGAGTTCGAGTTCGGGACCAACTGGGCCACCTACTCGCGCTTCGTGGGAGACGTGTTCGGGTCGGCGCTGGCCGCCGAGGGCATCTTCGCCTTCTTCCTCGAGTCCGGGTTCCTGGCGGTGCTGGTCTTCGGCTGGGATCGGGTGGGACCACGTCTGCACTTCTTCGCCACCTGCATGGTGGCCCTGGGGTCGATGTTCTCCGCGGTGTGGATCGTGGTGGCGAACTCCTGGCAGCAGACGCCGGCCGGCCACCACATCGTCCCGATGGTGCGCGACGGCGCGCCGTGGGTGATCGACGGCCAGCCCGTGATGCGCGCCGAGATCGTGGATTTCTGGGCGATGGTGCTGAACCCGTCGAGCCTGCACCGGCTGACCCACGTATTGCTCGGCTGCTTCATCATGGGCGCGTTCTTCGTGATGAGCATCGCCGCCTGGTACCTGCTCCGGGATCGCCACCGCGAGTTCGCCGAGCGGAGCTTCCGCGGCGCGCTGGTCCTGGCGACCCTCTCCTCCCTGGCGATGCTGGTCTCCGGCCACCTCCAGGCCGGCAGCGTCTACGAGCACCAGCCCGCCAAGCTCGCGGCGTTCGAGGGTCAGTTCCGGACGGGCCCGGGCGACCTGAGCCTGTTCGGCATCCCGGACGCCCAGGCGGAGATCGTGCGCGGCGAGATCGGGATCCCCGGTGGTCTCTCCTTCCTGCTCCACGGAGACTTCGAGACGCCGGTGGTGGGTCTCGACCGGTTCCGGCCCGAGGACCGACCCCCGGTGTCGGTGCCCTTCTTCTCCTACCACGCGATGGTCGCCCTCGGCTTCTTCTTCGTGGGGGTGAGCCTCCTCGCGTGCTTCTTCTGGTGGCGGGGCACTCTCTTCCAGCAGCGTTGGCTTCTCTGGGTGTTCGTCTTCGCGGTGCTGGGCGCCGTGGCGGCGAACCAGGCGGGCTGGGTGGCGGCCGAGGTCGGGCGCCAGCCGTGGATCGTGCACCCGCCCGTTCCGCGCACGGCCGACGGCCAGCTCGCGCTCGGTCCCGCGGGCGTCGTCGAGTACGACGAAGCGCTCGGTCTCCGCACCACGGACGGAGTGAGCCGGGCCGTGCGCGCCGAGCAGGTGCGCGGCTCCATCGCGCTGTTCGGCGTCATCTACCTGCTGCTGGGTGCGGTGTGGGTGGTGGTCCTGAACGACAAGATCCAGCAGGGACCCGCTCCGCCGCCGGAGGTCGCGCCCGGGCACGAGGGGTTCGTCGAGGCGGCCGCCCGCCGGCCGGGCCACGGCGGGTCGCTCACCGAGGCGGGGGACGACGTGGCGGGGGAGCGGACGTGAGCGCCGAGGCGCTCGCGCTGCTGTGGTTCGGGCTGCTGGGCGCCCTGCTGGCGGGCTACGCGGTGCTCGACGGATTCGATCTCGGGGTCGGCATCGTGCATCTGTTCGTCCCGAGGGGCGACCGCCAGAAGCGCACCGCGGTGCAGTCGATCGGGCCGCTTTGGGACGGCAACGAGGTCTGGCTCGTGACCTTCGGCGGCGCGCTCTTCGCCGCGTTCCCCGAGGCCTACGCGACCGTGCTCTCGGCCTTCTACCTGCCCTTCATGGCGCTGCTCTTCTTCCTCGTCCTGCGCGCCGTCTCGCTCGAGTTCCGGGGCAAGCGGCGCGGACGGGCCTGGAGGGCCTTCTGGGACGGCGCGTTCAGCGCAGGCTCGGCGGGAGCGACCCTGGTATTCGGGACGGCCGTGGGTGCGCTGCTGGTGGGGATCCCGCTCGACGCCCGCGGTGAGTTCGTCGGCGCCACGGGCGACCTCCTGCACCCCTACTCGCTGGGGGTCGGCGCCATGACGGTGGCGCTCTTCGCGCTTCACGGGGCGACCTACCTCGGGCTGAGAACCGAAGGCGAGCTGCAGGCCCGCGCCCACCGCGCCGCGTGGCACGGCTTCGGGGTGTTTCTCGCCCTCTTCCTGGTGGTCACCATGGTGACGCTGGTGGCGGTGCCGCACGCCACGGACCGATTGCGGGACGTCCCGTGGCTGTGGGCGGTTCCGCTCGCCAACGTGCTCGCGATCGCCAACATTCCCCGGGCGCTCTTCTACGGTCGGCCGGGCCAGGCCTTCGCAAGCACGTCCATGGTGATCGTGGCGCTCGTGGCGCTGCTCGGCTCGGCGCTGTTCCCGAGCCTGGTTCCTTCGCATCCCGCGCCCGAGAACACGCTCACCGTGTGGAACGCCGCCTCGAGCCCGAAGACCCTGGGCATCATGGCCGCCATCGCGGCCCTGGGCATGCCCATGGTGCTCGCCTACACGGGGCTCGTCTACTGGACCTTCCGGGGCAAGGTGCGCGTGGACGAGAAGGGGTACTGACCCCGCGTGGGACGTCCGCTCCCGGCCCCCGTCAGCACGGCGGGTACGCGATCTCGAAGGCCACCGAGTCGGTCTTCGATCCGTTGCCGTCCGTCGCCTCGAGCCGGAGAATGACGGACTGTCCTCCGCAGTTGAAGGGAACGTCGTCCGAGGGCACCCACACGTCGGGATTCGAGGTGGAGATCGTGACCGGGTTGCCGCTCCAGTCGATGGTCCAGTCGAGGCTGATGGGACCGCCGCCGTGGGACGTGACCAGCGCCGTCAGGTCGAGGGGCGCGTCCGAAGGATAGAGGTCATTCGGGTTCGGGTACGTGATGTTCACGCCGGGCGGCGACCCGGGCGGCACGGGCACCACGTTGAAGGTCACCTGGGTCTGGTCGGTCAGCAGGTCCAGGTCCGTCGCTTCGAGCGCGACGCTGTGGATTCCGGTGGCGTTGAACGTGAAGGTCGGGAAGCAGGTTCCCTGCGCGGTCGTCGGAGTGGGCGGCGGGTTCTGGGACAGCGTCACCTGCCAGCTCAGGTTCTGGCAGGGAAGCTCGAGGTAGGCGTACTCGCTGTCGTATCCCTCGCCGTGGAAGGTATAGGGATCGCCGACGAACAGGCTCTGGGACTGCACCGGGTCGAGGATCGCGGCGCTCGGCGCGTGGTTGGTGGAGAAGACCTCGATGCAGTCCTGGGCCTCCTTGCCATTGGAGTCGATGGCCTTGGCGCAGACGAAGTGGCTCCCGGGTGCCGAGAACACGTACTGGACGGTCGTCCCGTAGCCCATGACCCCTTCGTCGTTGGCGGACCACTGCACGAAGCAGCACGACGCCCCGTCTTCCGGGTCGCTGACGCTGGCCGTGTAGGTCTCGAAGCTGAGCCCGCCGAAGCCCACCTCGGTGCCCTCCGGAGGTCCGGTGATCGTGATCGAGGGCGGGCTGCTCACGGTCACGCAGTACAGGTTGAGGAGCGAGGGCGCCCACGGGTTCGTGCTCGACCACAGGGCGAGCTGGGGGGCCATCGCGTGAGGCATCTCGCCGGTGCAGACGTGGCTGTCGACCGGCCCGAAGAGCTGGGGGTTCGGGGGCGAGAACGGGAAGCTGCTCCACATGTGGCAGGTGCGACAGTACGGCTTGACGACGTCGTCGTAGACCGGGTTGCCCCAGTACTCCGCGTGAGCAGTCGTCCCCGGGACGTATACCGCTCCTTCGCCCCCGTAGATGCGCTTGATGAGCTCGCGCGCCGGGTTGGCGCTGGGTGGGATGTGGGGCGGGTTGGTGTGGGCGGCGATGGTGTCGACCCAGGAGTTCCACTCCCGCATCTGCTCCTGGATGTTCTCGACCTTGCTCTGGCCCACGCCCAGCCACTCGTACTCCATCACGTCGAAGACGGCGAACTGCGGCACGTAGAGCCCGTGGCAGTGCAGGCACACCTCGGGCACGTACTTGGTGTCACCGTCGGTGTCGAAGGCGGTCTTCAGCTTGAGGGACTGCTGGCCGGGCGTCTGACCGGGCGCGTAGATGTAGAACTTGACCGAGCGGTCGTCGGGGTCTCCGTTGACGGGCGCCGTGAACTCCATGGCGACGGTGTCGCCGGGGTTCAGGCCCGCGAAGCCGTCCCACAGGCTCTCGTACGGCGATTCGCCGATCTTGCCGTACTTGGTCACGTAGCAGGCGAACTGGCCGACGCCCTGCCGCTCGTAGCGGTTGCAGTTGGCGCGGCGGGTGAGCCCCAGGTCGTTGGGGTTGAAGAAGGTGACGTCGTGGTCGACCGCGTCCACGGGGAACTGGTTGACGTTGAGCCACTTCTGGAAATCGTCCTTGAGGGGGAGCGCACCGATCGACTGGTAGTAGGCCAGGGCGGACTGCTGGTTGCCCTGGATGCGCCTCAAGTAGCGCGGCACCGAGTTCGTCTCGGCAGGGACGTCCACGCCCAGGCTCACGTTCGCGCAGCCGTTCCACGGGTAGGCCGGGATCGGCGTCACGCCCGAACCGGTGGCCGCGTAGGCGGTGCCGATGATGTTGTCCGGGTCGTTGAAGGGATGCAGCACGATCACCGCCGTCTGGTTCTGCGGCATGTGGGTGATCAGGTTGTCGTGATCCTGGATCACCACCTCCTGCACGAAGTGCTGGCTCAGGTCGCTGGGCGGGTTCGTGCGGTAGATGCGCAGGATCTGGGGCAGCCGCACGCCACCCTTCACGTGGACGTGGACGCAGGCGTTCCACGAGGGATGCACGACGCCGGTGCTCCACGAGCTGAAGCTCGCCACCTCCGCCTCGTAGCGGGCGTGCTTCTGGACGGTCTCGCCCACCTCGGTCCACAGGCCCGACCCCTCGTCCAGGTGGAGCAGGGGCATCACGCCGGGTTGGGCGAGGCTGTCCGGCGCCGTGAAGCCGACGGTGGCGCGCGCGCCCGCCTTCAGGTTGTAGCGGGCGCCCGACCCGTCGCTGATCACCACCGACGCGCTCTGCACGGGCTCGAGCGCGTCTTCGGCGCCCGGCGCCGCGACGATCGCCGTGCCGATGGAGGGCTCGCTCTTGCCGTTGCGGGTGTGGATGCCGACGTCGACGTTGCCGGGCGGATCGTTGCCGGCCTCGTCCTGCAGCGAGTTCGGCGGAATGCGCACCATGAAGCCCCGGGGCCCGTCCCAGATCTCGATCTGCTGGGTGGGGTCCACGTTGTAGAGGCGCAGGGGGTGGAGCGCGATGGCGAGCCCGGCCGCGCTGCCCTCGACGCGGTCGTCGTAGGGTGCATAGCCGTCGAGGGTCACCTGCAGGTCGTGGAAGGCGGCCATGGGACCCGCGAGTCCGAAGTAGCCGTCGGCGTTCGTCACGACGCTCTGTCCGGCGACCTCCACCTTCGCCCCGGTGAGCGGCAGACCGCTCTCGGCGTCGTGGACGTGCCCCACGAAGCGGTCCTCCAGCGGGCCCACCCGGATCTGCGCGCTGCCGTGGGCGACGCCGCCGCGCCCGTCGTCGACGGTCACGTTGAACGTGACGAGCTGGGAGGCGTCCGGCGCCGACCAGAGCAGGCTCGCCGAGCTGACGGAGGGAAGGGAGTCCGCCGTGTCGATCCACGAGTAGGTCAGGAGATCGCCGTCGGGATCGTCGACGGTGGCGCGGACGATGAGATGGCTCCCGGGCGCCACCATCCGGTACACGTCCCCGATCTCGTTCTGCACCTGGATGGACTGGATGACCGGTGGGTTGTTGGGGAATGTCTGGTCGAACGACTGGGTGCCGACGCGGTAGTCGTCGTTCACGTTGATCGCCTTGTCGAAGCCTGCTCCGGCGCAGCGAGCGCGAATGAGGAAGGACTGGGGAGACGGGGGCAGGTCGCCCAGCATCCACTCTCCGGCGGGGTTCGACGCGGTGCTGGCGATGGGGGCCCCGCCGCCGCTGGCTCCGCCGCCGTCCAGTAGCTCCACCGTGACGGGCTCCGCGCAGGGCGTCTCCCCGTCGGCGAGCAGCGTCTTCCCGTGGAGCGCGTCGGTCGCGACGATCGTGATCTCCCGCCACGGCGGGTCGACGGTCGCCAGGGCGAGGTTGAAGGTCTCGGGCTGGCAGGTGAGGGGCAGGCCGGGCGCATCGGCGCAGACCTCGTAGCTGCCGAACCAGGGCCCTGCCTGGATCTCGAAGCGCCCGCTCGAGTCGGCGTGGACCTGCTTCTTTCCATAGCCGCCCACGGTGGCGTCCCGCAGCACCACCCGTGCGTTGGCCAGCGCGAACATGTCGGGCCCGTGCTGGACGTAGACCATGCCCATGACCCGGTAGCCCCACGGGGCGTCCGGATTGCAGCCCAGTGAGGCGAGCGCCGCCAGCGCCAGGAGCGCGCAGCCGTACCGGCGTTTCATGAATTGCGACCTCCCGAGGTGTCATCACGAGCCTATCCGGGAGTGCCGCCCCACACCCTTATGGTTGCCTTATGGCTCGTGAATTCGGAGGGCGGTGCATGCCCAGACCTCCGGCCAGCGCCGAGGCCCGATCCAGGCGGGCTTCGGCGCTGCGGACATCTTCCGCGCCGCCGCGGCTGCGAAGCGCCCGCCCCAGATCGCCGAGCCCTCGCGCCACGAAGGGGAGGGCGCCCATCCGCTCGTCCAGCGCCAGTCCGCCCTCGTAGTAGCGGATCGCCTCATCGAGGTCGCCCCGGGCCTCTGCACACAGCCCGCGGTAGCGGTCCACGGCGCCGTATGTCGCCAGGCAGGTTCCCACGACGATGCAGCGGTGCGGCAGGCGCGCCAGCTCGCCGGCGACGGTGGCGGCCCGGTCGGGGTCGCCGAGGTGCTGCACGGTCTCCGCCAGCAGGGCCAGGGTGATGGGCAGGAAGTCGCGGTGTCGGGGCTCGAAGCGGCGCCGAGCCAGCGCGTCCACCCGGGCCAGGGCTTCGTCGCGTTCGCCGATCTCGGCGAGCGCCAGGGCCAGGGTCGCGCTCCAGGGCGAGATCTCGGGAAACTGCGCGCTGAAGGCACGCATCGTCACGGCGACCTCCTCCGGAGAGCCCGTGGCCAGCTGGATCATCGTCCGGTGGACCCCGGCTGCCTGGAAGGCAAGCACCGGATTCGAGTGCCGGCCGGTCTCGAGCTGCCGGTGGGACAGGGATTCCGCCTCGCCGAAGCGGCCCTCGAGGAGCGCGAGCGTGCCGCGCATGGCGGACACCGCCTGGTCGAAGACGGAGAGCCGCCTTGCCTCGGCCAGCCGCTCGAGGTCGCGCAGCCGGCGCTCGTAGCCGTCGCGGTCGCCCGAAGCGAGCGCAACGTACGCAGCCTGCCGCAGCGCGAGCCCCCAGGTCGTCGCGGGCACGCGCGCTCGCCGCGCGATCCGGTTGGCCTCCTCGACGAGCGCGCTTCGTTCGTCGTCGGACTCGGTCCAGCCGAGGGCCTCCGCCCGTGCGACCAGGCTCGTGCAGACGAGCGCCGGATCGGAGAGGGAGCGCGCCTCCGCGAGCGCCTCGGCGCTGACCTCGAGGGTCAGGTCCCGGGCCCCGTAGTAGCCCGTCTTCGCGAGCGCGATGAGCAGCTGGACGCGCAGCGCGGGGTCGCGGTCTCCGAGACGTTCGGCTGCCTCCTGCAGCACGGCGATCTGCTCGTGATCGAGTGCGTAGTACTCGTCGATCTCCGAGGGGCCCAGGGCCGCGCGCGCGAGGAGCGTCGGGTCGTCCAGCCGGCGCGCCAACGCGCAGGCCTCGAAGAAGCGCGGCCGCGCCTCGCTGCCGGCGCCGCGCAGGACCATCGCCGTGCCCAGGTCGACGAGGCAGGCGGCACGCGCGGCCGGGCCCGGCGTGGCCGGCGCGCGCAACGACAGCGCCCGTTCGAAGAGCTGGATCGCCTCTTCGTACGCGAGACGCTGCATGGCGTCGCGTGCCGCCGTCACCGTGTAGTCGAAGGCGGGCCGCACACCGATCGAGCCGGCCGCCTCACAGGCGTGGTGGGCCAGCTCGCTCAGGCGCTCGCGCGAGCCGGTTCGGGTCGCGAGCAGGCCTTCGACCGCACGGCGATGCCCCTCGACGCGCTCGGCGGCCGAGAGGCCGGCGTAGAGCGCCTCGGGAATCAGGGCGTGCACGAAACGGACGCTGATGTCCTGGCTGCGCGGCGCGAGGACGCGCCGGTCGAAGGCCTCGTCGATGGCGGCCTGCACGTCGGGCAGCGGCCAGCCGAGGCCCGCGGCGAGCACCGCAGGGTCGAACTCCCGCCCGAAGACGCACGCGAAGGACAGCATCTCGTTGCACGAGACCGACGAGCCCGCGAGCAGACGGCGAAGGGACCCCCGAAGCCCGGCGCTGCGGAGATCGACCGTCTCCGGCTCGGGACCGGCGTCGCGCGCGCGCAGCAGCTGCTCGACGAGGAGCGGATTGCCCCCGCTGGAGTCGACCAGGCGCGCAAGCTCTGCGGACGACCACGCTTGGCCCGTCCGGTCCCGGGCCAGCTCCGCCACCTCGCGATCCGAGAGCTCGGACAAGCGAATGGAGGCACCGGAACGGCGCGCGCAGAGCTGCTCGAGGGCACGGCGTCCCGGCGCCGGGTCCGGGTCGTCCCGAAAGGCGGCGGCAATCAGGACGGGCTCGTTGGAAAGCTCCTGCACGAGGAAGTCGAGCAGCTGGATCGAGTCGAGGTCCGCGCCCTGCAGATCGTCCAGCAGCAGCACGAGCGGATCGCGCCGCGAGCGGTGACGGATCCAATCGGCGATGGCCACGTGGACGCGGTAGCGCGCACCCGCGTCCATCCGCTCGTCCCGAGGAGCATGCACGCCGAGCGCCGCGGCGATCTCGGGAATCGCCCGCGCCACCTCGGCCACGCCGGGCTCGAGGCCGTCCGCCACGTCGGCGGGCCCGTCGGCGCGGAGCGCCGCGCGCAGGATGCCGGCCCACGGCCGGTACGGGGGTGCCGCCGGGCCTTCGATGCAGCGGCCCTCGAAGGGTACGGCTCCCGCCCGCTCGGCGCGGGCCACGAGCCACGCGAGCGTGGCGCTCTTGCCGATGCCCGGCGACCCGTGCAGCAGCACCAGCTCGAAGCTCCCTCCCCGGGCGCGCGCGAGCCGGCGGTCGAGCTCGGAACGGACGGCGTCGCGTCCGACGTAGGACGAAGCAGGCTCGCCGGCATCGCCGGAGCCGACGGGCTCCACCTGGAGCACGAAGCGGTAGCCCCGGCGCGGGACGGTCCGGATGACCTCGATTCCGCCGCCGCGCGCCGACACGGCCCGGCGAACGAAGTGCACGGCCCGGTGGACGGAGCCCGGCTCGACGTTCACCCCGGCCCAGACGGCAGCCAGGAGCTCCGGGAGCGGCACGGCCCGATCGCGGTTCCGGATCAGGTACGCGAGCACGTCGAAGGCCTTGGGCTCGAGGGGCACCTTCGCGCCCGCGTGGCGGAGCTCGCCCCGAGCGCCGTCGAGCACGAACGCGTCGAACCGGTAGCGGCCGGTCACGTCCTCTCCCGCCGTGGCGCCGGCGACCCCTCCCGGCTCGATCGAAGCGGGAGGAACCAGCGCTCGAGGTCGGCTTCGGAAGCCGTGCGTGCCCGACGGATCCTCCGACGGGAGGCAAGGGCTCGAGGCAGCGCGGCGAGGGCCGATGCGAATGCGCGAACGCGGACGGCCGTCGGTACCGGCGCCGAAGAGAGGCCCGGGATCGTGCCGACCGCGTAGCGAGCCCACGCTCGCAGCGCGCGGCGGGCCGACGCGTTGCGGGTCACGACCACGAGCCGGTTGCGGTCGCCGTAGAAGAGGTGCTCACGAGACCCCCTGCCCATCGTCGCCTGGTGGAGGTGCCACACCACCGAGTCGGGCACGTAGACGATCTTCCAGCCGCGAGCCCGCGCGCGCCAGCAGAGGTCGATGTCCTCGTAGTACATGAAGAGGCTCTCTTCGAGCAGCCCCACGTCGTCCAGCAGGGCTCGCCGCAGCAGCATGCTCGCACCGCAGCCCGCGAAGACCTCCTCGCGCTTCGCGTACTGTCCCTCGTCGACGGCGCCGTAGCCGCGGTCCCGGCAGGATCCGTCGGCCAGGATCTCGGCGCCGGTGCTCTGGAGCACGGGCCGGCCGCCGTCCGACGGCGCCTCGAGGCGGATCCGGGACGTGGCGACGCCCACCGCGGGATCGTCGCCCGCGGCGTCCACCAGGGCCCGCAGCCAGCCGGGCTCCACCCGGGTGTCGTCGTTCAGCAGCACCACGTACTCGCCCCGCGCTCGCGCGATGCCGAGGTTGCAGCCGCCCGCGAAGCCCCGGTTCTCTGCGCTCGTGACGACCGCGACGCGGGGGAAGCCCGACCGGATGGCGTCCAGGGAGCCCGCTGGCGAGCGATTGTCCACGAGCACGATCTCGAGTCGCTCGGGAGGAAAATCGAGGGCCTCGAGGGACGCGAGACACCGGGCGAGGTGGTCGGCTCCGTCGTGGGTCACGACGACCACCGAGACGAACGGCTCCATGGCACGCGACGCGCTCGAGGCCTCGCCCATGCCGAGCGATCGTACCCCATCGGCAGGCGGCTCCGACGAGAGGCCGCGCCGTCGTCGATCAGCGTCGCAGCCGGCTGCGCGTGCGTTCGAGGAGCAGGCGCGCGCCCCCTTCGGCCCAGAGCGATCGGGCGCGCCGCAGGTCCCACGGAAGGCCCGCGAGCCCGGACGGTCGGGGCATCCCGAGCTTCCGGCGCCGGGACGACTGGGCGTCCACGAGGTCGGGGGCCCGGCTCGGGTTGCGGCAGAAGGCGAGCAGGGGCGCGAGCGCCTCGCTCCAGCGGAAGGCCGGCCGCAGGCGCTCGATGTTCGCCCGGCAGGCTTCGGCGAAGGATCGGTCGGTGAGCACTCGCTCCAGCGCCCCGTGGAGCGCGTCGACGTCGCCCGGCGTCACGGCGAGGCCCAGCTGCTCCCGATCGACGAGGTCGGCGAGCGCGTCGCCCCGGCTCGTCACGATCGGCCGCGCGGCCCAGAGATAGTCGAGCACACGCGTGCGGTAGGCGAACTCCGTCTCGATCGTGTCGAAGTGGGTCGTCACGAAGACATCGGCGTCCAGCAGCAGGTTCTGGCGGCCTTCGTAGGCCACCCAGCCCTCGTTGAAGAAGACCCAGCGGCCGCTGAGGCCGAGCTCCGTGGCGAGCGCACGCGTTCGCCCGAGCACCTCCATCTCGGGCACCAGCCGGCTCGGATGCTTCGTGCCCATGAAGACGAGCCGGACGTCGTCGTGGGTTCGGCGCAGGCGGTCGACGGCGTGCACCAGCGTGATCGGGTCGAACCAGTCGTAGATGCCGCCGCCCCAGAGGAGCACGCGGTCGCCCGCCCCGATGCCGTCGATCACACCCTTGAGGCCGGGTCCGGTGCGATGCGGCGGCTCGTCGGCCATCCCGAAGGGCACCACGTCGATGAGCGAGCGCAGGCCGACGTCGGCCGCGTAGGTCGTCGGATTGACCCGTCCCTCGGCGGCCAGCTCTCCCAGCCAGAGAGCCCGCTGGCGGTCGCTCGCGCACATGAACCAGTCGCCGCGCCGGAGCTGCTCGGCGATCACCTGCCGGGCGCCGTTGAAGGCGGCCCACCAGGCGTCCAGGTCGTCGTGCCGGCTGCGTCCCAGCACCTCGAGGTGCATCGGGTCGTACAGGTCGGCGACCACGATCTTGTCGTGGCGGGTCACGAAGGGCCGCAGGTGGTTGACCCATCCCTGGAGGACGACGACGTCGGCCCAGCCGATCCGCTCTGCGAGCCCGTCGTCGTCCACCTGGGCGGTCTCGAACGGCTCGTCGGGGAGCGAGCAGGGGCCGGTGGAGACGAGCCGCACCTCGTGCTCTGCGGCGAGGGCGCGGGCGATCTCGGTGGCCCGGATGGCGGGGCCGGCCCGCTCGACTCCCACGGTGTCGGCCGTGGCCACGAGGATCCGGTGTGACATGGATGAGATCCTTCGCGTCGCAGCTCCCGCCCCGGAAGCCCTACGGTACCCCAGGTGCGTGCGTCCCGACCCGGAGTGCTCGAGGCCCTGCGGTGTGTCGTCGTGGCGGGGCCCGCGCGGGCAGCCCGCGCCCGGCGCGACTACCCTGCCGGCCGGATCGGGAGGGCAAGGTGCAATCGGAAGCGAACCACGAGCGCTTCGGCTCGGACGGGTCGGCCCCCGTCATCGACGTGCGGGGCCTGGTGAAGTGCTTCGGCCCGTTGCGCGCCGTGGACGGTGTCTCGTTCCAGGTGTACCGCAGCGAGACCTTCGGTCTGCTCGGGCCGAACGGCGCCGGCAAGACCAGCATCATGCGCGTGCTCTCGGGGCTCTCGCCCGTGGACGCGGGCTCGGTATTCGTGGACGGAATCGACGCCCTGCGCGAGGGGCGTCGTGTGCGTGAGCTGCTCGGGGTCGTCACCCAGGCGGACGGCCTCGACGAGGACGTGAACGTCCGCCAGAACCTCGAGCTCTACGGCTTCCTGGCCGGTCTCTCGCGGCGGCGCGCGGCCGAGCGCGCCGCCGCCGTGCTGGGCTTCTTCGGCCTCTCGGATCGCGCCGAGGACAAGGTGGACGAGCTCTCCGGCGGCATGAAGCGCCGGCTCGCCATCGCGCGCGCGCTGGTCGTGGAGCCCCGGGTGGTGGTCCTCGACGAGCCCACCACGGGGCTCGACCCGCACAGCCGCACGCGGGTCTGGGAGGAGCTGGCGCTCCTCAAGGCCGCCGGCGTCACCATCTTCATGTCCACGCACTACATGGACGAGGCGGCCACCCTGTGCGACCGCATCGCCATCATGGATCGCGGCCGGATCCTGTCGCTGGCGCCGCCGCGCTCGCTGGTCGAGCGCCACGTCGGCGTCCATGTGACGGAGCTACGGCTCGACGGCGCCGACCGGGCCGCGGTGCGCCACGTGCTGCAGCAGGCCGGCTACGAGTGGCGGGAGATCGGCGCCGTCTTCCGGCTGGAGGGCGAGTCTCCCGCCACGGGTGCGCTGGCCGGGCTCGCGGGCGTGCGCATCGACGTGCGACCTTCGAACCTCGAGGACGTCTTCCTGCTGCTCACCGGCAAGGAGCTGCGCGAGCAATGAGTCTCGACGGGACGAGCTCGGATGCCAGGCTGCGGGCGGCGCCCCTCGTGCGGTGGCGCGGCGTCACCGGCGTCTGGTGGCGCCACGCGGTGGCGCTCGCCCGCGTCTGGAAGGTGGCCGTCACCTGGTTCCTGGTGGAGCCGGGCTTCGTGCTGATCGCCATGGGTCTGGGGGTGGGGAGCCTCGTCGACACCATTCCCGGTCATGGCTCCTACTCGCGCTTCGTGACGCCCGGCCTGGTGATCGGCACCGCCATGTTCCACTCCATCTTCGAGTGCGCGTGGGGAGCCTTCCAGCGTATTCAGAGTCAGCTGATGGAAACGATGCTGACGACGCCCACCACGGTGGCCGAGCTGGCCGCGGGCGAGGTGCTCTGGGGCGGGACCCGGGCCGCCATTTCGACCTTCGCGGTCGGCGGGCTCGCCGTGGCCGTCGGCTGGCTCGATCCCTGGGCCTTCCCGGGCGTGCTGGCGGTGGCGGTGATGGTGGGGCTCGAGTTCGGCGCCGTGGGGCTCTGCTTCGCCGCCGCCTCGACGACCCTCTCCACGCTCACGCTGGTCTTCACCGTCGTGGCCACGCCGCTCTTCTTCTTCAGCGGATCTTTCTTCCCCATCGACGTGCTGCCGCCCGTGCTGCAGCCGATCGCCTGGGCGGCACCCCTCACTCCGGGCGTGCAGCTGGCCCGCAGCTTCGCGGAGGGTGCGCTGACGCCGCGCGACGGCCTCTCGCTTCTCTATCTGGTCGCCCTGACGGCGGTCTTCTTCCCGCTCTCGGCCTGGCTGCTGAAGCGCCGCCTGGTGAAGTAGCCCCCGCCGGCTCAGATCGGGCCCGGTCCCCGGCGACCTGCGAGGATCCAGCGGATCATCGGGAGGTGCTGGCGGCCGTGGAAGAGCTCGCCGTCCACCAGGTAGCCCGGGACGGCGGACAGACCGCGCTCGCGAAGCTCGTCTGCGACGCGCGCCGCGGTCTTCGGACCGTCTTCCGCGCACCAGGTCTCGAAGCCCGCGGTGGAGCCCCCCGCTGCGGCGAGCAGCGCGGCGATGGCCGCGCTGCTCGAGGGGTCGAGCTCGAGGGACCAGTAGGCGCGGAAGCCCTCGCCGAGAAAGGCGGGCAGGCGCGCGGGATCGCGCTCGCGAAGCCACAGCCAGGCGAGGTCGAAGGCGCCGGTGTCGGCGTCCCGGTAGAGGTCTCGCAACACGAGGCCCTGGGCCCGACCGTACACCTCGATCTCACGCGCGATCGCCCGCGCGCGATGACGCCGGTGGAGCACCCCGCGATCGTCGCCCGGGGCCGGAGCGGACGGAGGCTTGAGGGGCGGAGCCGTGAGGGGCAGCCAGTCGATCTCGACGCCCAGCTCCCTTCCGAACGCGACCGCCGGATGCAGCGCCAGGTAGGAGAAGGGGCTCCGAAGGTCGAGGAGGACGCTCAGCTCGGCCGAGTCGAGGGCGGTGACGGTGCTCATTCCACGTGCGCGCCGAAGGAGCGGTTGGCCACGTCCGGCGGCGGGCCCTCGCGCCCGGAGAGCAGCCAGGCGACCCGCGGCAGGTGCTCGCGCCCGAACCACATCTCGCCGCCGACGAGGTAGGTCGGTACCCCGAAGACGCCGGCTGCGAACGCGGCCTCGTTCAGCTCGTCGTGCTCGGCGCGGCCCGGCCCCACGGCGTACGCGCGGAAGCCGTCCGTCCGCACCCCCGCATCCGCGAGGACGCCCTCGATCACGCCCACGTCCTCGATGTCGAGCTCGCGGCGCCAGAAGCGCGGATACGCCTCGTCGAGATAGTCCTCGAGCCGTCCGCTGCGCTTCGCCCAGAGCATGGAGATGCCCGCCAGGCTCGAGTCCCAGATCTTCACGGTCCCGCGAATGATCTTGCCGGTCAGGTTGGCATAGCGCCGGGCGTCCATGTACGCGTAGCGGACGCCGCTCCACTGCTGCTCGGAGCGCTGGCTCGTCGCGACCTTTCCCTTGTCGTCGAGCTTTGCAGAGCCCAGGTAGCTCGGGATGTCGAGCGTGAAGGGCCGCCAATCGATGGCCACCCCCACGCTCCGGGCCATCGCGCGCGTGGGATCGATCGCGAGGTAGGCATAGGGGCTCTTGAGGTCGATGTAGACGACCAGGGGCTCTTGCCTTCGCAGCCCGTCGTCGGCGGTCACGACGGGTTGCGAGGTGCGACCCGCGCGACGCCCAGCTCCCCCAGCTTTGCGGCCATGTCCTCGGCCGAGGTCTCCGGGCGCACGCTTCGGTCGATCGCGAGGATGCGCCCGTCGACGCCCACGTAGAAGGTCTCTCGCCCGGCGTAGCCCGCGGGTTGGAGCACGCCGAAGGCCCGGGCGGCCTTCTTGTCCGGATCGCTCAGCAGGGGGAAGTCCGCCTTCTGCTGCTTCGCGAAGCCCTTGTTGTCCTCCAGGGGATCGACGCTGGCCATGAAGTACGTGACGTCGTACTGGCGGATCAGGTCTCCGTGCTCGGCCAGCGACTTGCACTCGATGGTGCAGCCGCGGGTGTACGCCTTGGGAAACCAGGCGATCACCACCGCCTGCTTGCCGCGGAAGTCGGACAGCGTGTACGTCTTGCCGTCGCTCGCGTGCAGCGTGAAGTCCGGGGCCATGTCGCCCGCCGCGAGGTCGCCCGCCTGGGCGGTCGCGGCCATGCAAGCGACCGCCAGGATCCACCCGGCGCCTGCCGCTCTTCGCGCGCTTCTCGCGTCGATTCTTCCTGCGTCTCTCGCGTCGTGTCGCCTCGCGCTCATTTCGCTCCGTCGCCTCCTCTCGGGCTGGGCCGTCGTCGAGTCAGGGTACCCGGTCGGAGCGCGAGGTCGCATCCGGTCGGGAAGCCGGGGCGGCAGACGAGCGACGTCAGCGCCTTGCGACGCGCTTCTTCTTCGCCGCCGGAGGCTTGGACCTGCTCCGCGAGGGCTTCTTGGCGCCGGCCTTCTTGGCACCGCTCTTCTTCAACCCCAGCGGGCCGAACAGCTTCGCCCAGTCGGCGAGCGCGTCCTCCTGGCCTTCGACGAGCTGCACGGTGAACTGCGTGTAGCCCGCGTCGCGCAGCTCCTCGACGCGACCGCGAAGGACGTCGGGCGTGCCCGTGAACGTGAGACCCTCGATCAGCTCCTTCGTCATGAAGGGCTTCTCTTCGGGTCGTACGAACATCAGGTGGCCGCGGTGAACCGAGAGCCAGCGCGCGTCGGCGGGCTCGTACTGCTCGTAGATCTTCCGGTACTGCTCGACGGCTTCCGCCAGCGACGGGGGGAGCGCGCCGACCAGCTCTCCGAGCGTGCCGCGCTCGACCAGGTCGTGGAAGAACACTGCCGCGAGCGGGCCGGCCTGGGCGATCGCGCGCCGGCTCGTCGGCCGCTCGCCCGGGCGCAGCACACAGCCGAGCGTGAATACGTTGGCATAGAGCTTCTCGCTGCGGCCGGCCTCGCGCCAGGTGCGCTGCATGTCCGAGAGCGCGCCGATCGCGGGGCCGACCGAGCCGGTGAAGAACGCCCAGCCGGCGCCGAGCTTCGCCACCAGCGCGCGCGCGTTGGGGCCGAAGGCGGAGACGTGCAGGGGGATCTTCGACTTGATGTTGATCAGGCCGAGATCGGGGTTCAGGAAGCGGATCTTCTTCGTTTCGCCCTCGAGCCGGGCCGCGACGGTCTCGCCGCGCAGGAGACCCTGCACCTCGGCGATGTAGCGCTCCATGTCGGCGAGCTTGATGGCGCGCTGGCCCATGGTGCGCCGGCCGGTGAAGCCCGTGCCCACGCCGAAGTCGATGCGACCGGGAGCCAGCTTGTTGAGGGTCGCCAGGCCGTTCGCGGCCACGGGAGAGATCCGGTTCGAGGGGATCATCACGCCCGTACCGAGCCGGATCTTCTTCGTCTCACGCGCAGCCAGGGCCATGCACACGAAGACGTCCGGGTTGAGCAGCTGCGTGTCGTAGAACCAGGCGTACTTGAAGCCCAGCGCCTCGGCGCGCTTCACCGCGCGCCAGCTCTCCGTCGACGACGCCACCGCGATGCCGAAGTCCATGTCCACCTCCCGAGGAGCGGACTGCCCGGTCAGGCGTCCGATTCCCAGGCACTGTACCAGCGCGCGGGCACGGGCGGCCAGGACGGCCGCCTGGCGCGCTGACCCCGGGCGGCCGGGGCCGCAGGCGAGTGGTAGGATACGGCCTAGCGTCCGGGGTCGATGCCACACGGCCGGGTCCGGGATGCCATTCGATGTGCTGTCGTCCGGCGGGCGACGAAACGGAGAGTCCCATGTCATCGCGCCAGGAGAATCCGCGTGAGCTCGACGCGCTGATCATCGGAGCCGGATTTTCCGGCCTGTACATGCTGCACCGGCTGCGAGACCAGCTGCACCTGAACGTGCGCCTCTACGAGGCCGGCGGCGGCGTTGGCGGCACCTGGTACTGGAATCGCTACCCGGGCGCGCGCTGTGACTCCGAGAGCTACTACTACTCCTTCTCCTTCTCTCCCGAGCTGGAGCAGGAATGGGAGTGGACCAGCAAGTACCCCGAGCAGCCGGAGATCCTCCGCTATCTGAACCACGTGGCGGACCGCTTCGACCTTCGACGCGACATCCAGCTCGACACGCGCGTCGAAGGCGCCACCTTCGCCGAGGGCGACAACCGCTGGAACGTCCGCACGAGCTCCGGCGAGCCGGTGCGTGCGCAGTTCGTGATCAGCGCCGTGGGCTGTCTGTCGTCGAGCAACCTGCCCGACTTCGAGGGCCTCGAGCGCTTCGAGGGCGAGCACTACCACACCGGCGCCTGGCCCCACGAGGGCGTGGACTTCACCGGCAAGCGGGTCGCGCTCATCGGCACGGGGTCGACCGGAATCCAGGCCACACCGGTCATCGCCGCCGAAGCGGACCATCTCACCGTCTTTCAGCGGACGCCCAACTTCAGCGTGCCGGCCCGCAACGCGCCGCTCTCGCCGGAGCAGGCCGCGGACATCAAGGCGCGATACCGCGTGATTCGCGACACCTGCCGGCGATCGCCCTTCGGCTTCCCCTACCTCGCGAGCGAGAGGCTGGCCGCGGAGGCGACGCCCGAGGAACGCAACGCCGTCTACGAGCAGCTCTGGGAAGACGGCGGGCTCAAGTTCATGGCGGGCTCCTTCGCGGACCTGCTCGAGAACGAGGCGGC
Source organism: uncultured delta proteobacterium (assembly GCA_963822965.1). GTDB lineage: Bacteria > Myxococcota_A > UBA9160 > UBA9160 > UBA4427 > JAJDAN01. Next base: position 1,491,960 of record CAWGJT010000005.1, on the reverse strand, counting down.
CAACGAGACGGCCGCCGAGTTCATCCGCGCCAAGATCCGCGAGACCGTCGAGGACCCGGCCGTCGCCGAGATGCTCCTGCCCCACGACCATCCCTACGGCACCAAGCGTCCGCCGATCGACACCGGCTACTACGAGACCTTCAACCGGGACAACGTCACCCTCGTGAACGTGCGCGAGACGCCCATCGTCGAGATCACGGCCCACGGCATCCGCACCACCGAGGCCGAGCACGAGGTGGACGTGATCGTCTTCGCCACGGGCTTCGACGCGATGACGGGCGCGCTGCTGAAGATGGACATCCGCGGCACCGGCGGGCGAAGCCTCCGCGAGAAGTGGGAAGACGGCCCGCGAACCTACCTCGGGATCCAGATGGCCGGCTTCCCGAACCTGTTCACGGTGACCGGCCCCGGCAGCCCGTCGGTGCTGACCAACATGCCGGTGGCCATCGAGCAACACGTCGAGTGGATCTCGAACTGCATCGCCTGGCTGCGCGAGCACGGCATCGCACGCATCGAAGCCAAGGAAGACGCGGAAGAGGAATGGGTGAAGCACGTCTCCGAACAGGCGGACGCGACGCTCTTCCCCCGCGCGAATTCCTGGTACGTGGGCGCGAACATTCCGGGGAAGACCCGGGTGTTCATGCCGTACGTCGGCGGCATGGACGTCTACCGGGAACGCTGCGACGAGGTCGCCGGGAACGACTACGAGGGCTTCGAGTTGCGGAAGGCCGCCGGCTGATTCGCCGCGCGGGGAGCGCCTCACGCCTGCTCCAGCCACTCGCGAAAGCCCACCCTCTCCACCGCCGCTACGCCCCTCGCGAGCACCGTCCTCAGGGTCGCGTCCCTCTCCGTCAGCGACCCGAGCCCCAGGGAGACCACCGCCACCATCAGCGTCTGGAAGGAGTACGCGCGGTATCTCTCCCAGGCTTCGCCCATGTCGAGCTCCACGCCTCGTGTTGCCAGCGCATCCACATACGCCTGGATCAGCGCCCCCTCGTGCGCGGCCAGCACCTCCGGATCGAGGGAGTTGATCAGGAAGTACTGGACGTCGCGCATGCCGTGGCACCACTGCATCCCTTGGAAGTCGATCATCCCCATCCGAGGTACGCCCTCGTGCAGGTACTCGAAGCAGTTGGCGAGATGGCTGTCGCCGTGGATCAGGGTGAGCGGGCCGGCGTACCAGGCGTCGACGAGTGCATCCCACTTCGAGATGGCGAGCCGGCAGAGCGCGGCGTGGCGCTCGGCGAAGAGATCCGGTGCGGCGCGGTGCGCGGGCGCAATTCCGGCGGCGTTCAAGGCACGGGTGAGCACGCGAGCCCCCGGCGCCAGGTAGGGGTGAAGGGAGGTCGGAAAGAGCGCCTCCCTGTGCGCCTCCTCCACGCCCCACCAGGCCGCGTGCAGCTCCGCGAAGGTCTCCAGGCACAGGCGCGCCTGCTCGACCGTCGTCCCCGCGGCCATGTCACGATTCGTGAAGAGCCGGGTGCCGGGCTCCTCGTGCAGGTTCTCGAGCAGCAGCACGAAGCGGGCGCCCTGCTCGGAGACGGCGAACACGTGGGGCACGCGGATGGGCACCTGCCGAGCCACGCGGCGAGCGAACGCGCACTCCACCGCCCAGAAGCCCACCGCGTTCGCGAAGGCACGCGTGCCCAGCTCGGCGCACGGCAGCTTGACGTAGAGGCTCTCGGGAAGGGGCGCGCCCTCGCGGCCGATCGGGTCCTCCCACTCGACCTCGATCAGGAAGTTCTGGCAGTTGCTGCTCTCGAAGCGGACGTCGGGCAGGCCCACCCGGATGACCCGGGGCAGCGGATCGTCGCCGTGCGCCGCAAGCAACGCGTTGACGACCTCCGGCCGGGCGATCTGCTCGGGGGTTCTCGGCAGGGCGGCGCCGCGCCACTCCCGGGTGCGGTCGGCGGCGATGCGGGTCAGGGCGCGCGCCACGCGGCCGCCCAGGGTGAGGTTCCCGCGCAGGTCCATCCGGTCTCCGTGGCGCTCGCGGCAAGGGTCGGTCAATTCCGAGCGGTTGTCCTCTATTGTTCTCCCGCGCCGCCGACCGCCCGGACGAGCCCCCGAGCGGGCCACCCGGCACCAGATGGATGGAGGAGATCCCATTGCAGGAAGTCGACGCCGTCATCGTCGGAGCCGGTCACAACGGCCTGGCCGCAGCCGCCCTCCTCGCCAAGCGCGGCCTGCACGTCGTCTGCCTCGAGAAGAACCGCTACCCGGGCGGCATGGCGGGGACCCGTGAGATCCTGACCGGCTGCCGCAACGACGTCGGCGCCTCGCTGCTCTTCCCGCTCGCACCCGGCTTGATGGAGGAGCTCGAGCTCGCCCGCTACGGGGTCGAGCTGATCGACCTGCCCGTGATGTCGTGCACGCTCTCGGGGCCCGACGACCCGCCCGTGGTCTTCTACTCCAACCCCCTCCGCCTGGCCTTCGGCATCTGGCGCCGCTTCGGCACGAGCGCACTGCTGGGCTTCGCGCGCCTCGTCGCCTTCACGCGGCAACCCGCGAAGGTGATGGCCCGCTACGAGGCCGGCAGCGAGCCGCGCGACATGGAGGCCCTGCTGGCGGCCGCGCCGAGCGCGCGGGTGCGCCGGCAGCTGGAGCTGGCGTTCCGGGGTAGCGCGATGGATCTCATCGATCGCTTCTTCCCCGACAAGGAGAAGCATCGGCCGCTGCGGGCGCTGCTGGCGTTCGCGGCCGTGCAGTCGACCTACAAGGGGCCGTACACGAAGGGCAGCGCCTTCTGCCTCGTCTACACGCTCTCGCCCAACGACGCGGGCGGGCTGATGAAGCGGGTGCGCGGCGGCATGGGGTCGCTCTCCGAGGCGCTGCAGCGCTCGATCGAGGCCAAGGGCGGCGAGGTGCGGCTCGGGACGGCCGTGCGACGGATCCTGGTCGAGGACGGCCGGGCGGTGGGGGTGGAGCTGCGCGACGGCGAGCAGATCCGGGCGCGGGCGGTGCTCTCGAATCTCGACAAGCCCGCCACGTTCTTCGGCCTGGTCGGCGAGGAGCACGTGCCGGCGGAGACCGCCGAGCGCATCCGCGGCATCGACCAGCGCGGCGCCTACGTGCACCTGCTCTTCAAGCTGAAGGGGCTGCCGCGCTACGGGCCGCCGCTCGAGTACCTGAACGCCGACCCCTTCACGCGCTTCAACATGTCGCTCTTCGCCGACCCCGACGACCTGCAGGCGAGCTACGAGGCGTGCATTGCCGGCGAGCTGCCCCGCAACCCGCCCGCCGCGCTGCAGATCCCCACGGTGGTCGATCCGACGCTCGCGCCCGAGGGCTACCACCTCGGCACCACGTATGGCTTCTACTTTCCCTGCGAGGCGCCGAAGCAGGCGCGCGGCAAGCTGCGCGACGAGATGGCCGAACGCATCATCGATCGCATCGGCCAGGTGTATCCCGGCTTCCGCGCGCTGATCGTCGAGTCGGCCGTCTTCTCTTCGGATCACTTCGCCGCCATGCAGGGCGCGACCGGCGGCGACTTCACCCATGGCCTCATCCACCCCGACCAGATGCTGGGCGCGCGCACGCTCGTTCCCGGCTCCGCGCACCGCACGCCGGTCCCGGGCCTCTATCTCTGCGGCGCCAGCTGCCACCCCGGTCCGGGCGTCACGTTCCTTCCGGGGTATGGCTGTGCGATGGAGGTAGCGCGCGAGCTCGGGGTGTCGGGCGGCTGAGCGCTCGGCGGGGCGAGCCCCTCGAGGTCGTCGAGGAGCTGACGCACGAGCCGCTTTCGTACCGGAGGTATTTTCTACTCCGCGGTCGATTCTTCTGGACACAATCTACTCGCTAGTAGAAAATCGCCTCGATGCCCGGTCACGCTCTCTCCACCCCGAATTCGACGCCCTGGCGGACCAAGGCCGAGCGCACGCGGGCCGCCATCCTCGCCGCAGCCGAGCGCCAGTTCGCCCAGCGCGGCTTCCGCGAGACGCGGCTCGAAGACGTGGCCGACGAGGTCGGGCTGAAGCGCGCCGCACTCTTCTACCACTTCCGCGACAAGCGGGCGCTCTACGAGGCCGTGGTCGAGGACGTCTTCGCCGATCTCCTGTCCCGGCTCGAGGCCGTCCTGGCGGGCCGCGGCCCGCTCGCCGACCGGATCGACGCCTCGATCGAGGTCTGGGTGGATGCGCTCGCGGCGCGCCCCGCCATGGCGCGGCTCATCCTGCGCAAGGCGGCCGACGCCCCGACCGACGACCCCGAGCCCATCTTCCCGCGCGCCCCGGCCTTCCTCGCCATGAGCCGCCGCCTGTTCGAGGAAGGCCAGCGATCGGGCGAGCTGAATCCCATCCGGCCCGATCCCTTCCACGTGATCAGCGCCATCGTCGGTGCGTCGGTCTTCTACTTCGCGGCGCTGCGCAGCGTGCTGCCCGGCGAGGACTTCGATCCGCTTGCTTCCGCCGAGCTCGCCGCCCATCGCCGGGACCTCGTGCGCACCGCGCGCCGCCTGCTCGGCGTCGGAGCGCCTCGGCTGGTTCCGCCCCCTGCATCCATTCGCGCCCGCCGAAGCGGCCTCTTCGCCCCTCGAAGAAGAGAGCCAAGGAGACCCGTCGCGATGACGACCCAGTACGACCCGTTCTCACCCGCCGTGCGCGAGAACCCCTACCCCTGGTACGCCGCGCTGCGCGACGAGGCCCCCGTCCACTGGGCGGAGGCGACGCGCGGCTGGGTGGTCTCGCGCTACGAGGACGTCGCCTTCGTGCTCAAGAGCCCGGAGCTCTTCTCGTCGGACGCCATGCGCACCATGCTGATCAGCGGCTCGGGACCCCAGGCCATGGAGCGATCCGGCGACCCTCGCAGCGGATGATCGCCCTGGCGCAGTCGCTGCCCTTCAAGGTCCACGAGCTGCTGACCGCGCGCAATCTGATCGCCGAGGACCCGCCCTCGCACGGAGTCATGCGCAGCATCGTGAATCGGGGCTTCACCCCGCGAAGGATCCAGGCCTGGGAGGCGCGCGGGCAGGAGATCGTCGGCCGTTGCATGGCGAGGCTTCGCGAGGGAGGCGACTTCGACGTGGTCCACGACCTCGCCATCCCGCTTCCGGTGACGCTCATCGCCGAGATCCTCGGCGTCGACCCGGAGCGCATGGGCGACTTCAAGCGCTGGTCGGACGCGATCATCTCGGGGATCTCGGGATCGGGCCGCGACCGCGACCCCGTCGAGTCCGGCTTCGCCGGCGCCATGGCGAGACCTCCAGCGCTACATCGGCGACGATCGTGGAGCGGCGCGAGCGCGAGCCGGGCGACGACCTGATCAGCGTGCTCGTCCAGGCCCGGGAAGGCGAGGCCGGCCTCTCGACCGTCGAGGTGGTGATGTTCGTGATCCTGCTGCTGGCGGCGGGCAACGAGACGACGACCAACCTGATCGGCAACGCGACCTGCGCGCTGCTCGCGCATCCCGAAGAGCTGGCCCGGGTGCACGCGGATCGCAGCCTCGTGCCCGCCCTGGTGGAGGAGGCCCTGCGCTACGACAGCCCGGTCCAGCTCGTCTTCCGGCGCGCCACGCGCGACGTGGAGATCGCCGGCACGCGCATCGCCGCGGGCTCCATCGTGGTCCCGCTGCTGGGCTCGGCCAACCGCGACGAGCGCCAGTGGGGCCCGGACGCCGACACGTTCCGGGTCGATCGCAATCCCCAGGGCCACCTGGCCTTCGGCTTCGGCATCCACTTCTGCCTGGGCGCCTCGCTGGCGCGCCTGGAGGCGCGCCTCGCGCTGGACGCCCTGGTGGACCTGCTGCCCGGCCGGGTGCGCAGCCCGGCCGACCCTCGAGTACGTCGACTCGTCCTGGTGCGGGGACCCGCGCGGCTCGAGCTGGCCGCGGCCGCGGGATAGGCGCGCGCGCGTCCATCCCCGGACGCAGCTCGGGAGGCCGCCTGGGGCGATCCGACGACGGCACGACCGCGCAGAGGCTCGACGATCACCCGCCCGGCGGCCGCATCCACACGAGCGAGTAGCGCCACATCGCATGCCGCCGGTAGACGACGCCGGGCAGCACGCGCTCGGCGGTGCGTCGTACCTGCGTGTAGTCGAGCGGCGGCGGCCAGACCTGGGGCGCGGTGTGCTCCCAGTAGCCCTTGCGCAGCACGTGCTTGTGCCAGCGCGTCGCGATCGCTCCGCCCACGTCGCACGCGTAGTCGACCAGGGAGCGCGAGCGCGCCAGGCCGATCGCGACCAGCGCGCCCCCCGGCCGCACGAGCCCGGCCAGGCGCGCGAGGCCGGTCTCGGCGTCCATGTGGTGCAGCGCGGCCACCGAGGCGACCAGGTCGAAGCTTCCGGGCTCGAAGGGATGCTCGAGGACGTCGCCCAGCACGTACTCGATGCCCTCTCCTCCCTGGGCGCGCGCCAGCTCGATCGAGGACGGATCGAGATCGATCCCGACGACGCGCTCCGACACCGAGCGCAGCTCGCGCGCCAGCACGCCCTCGCCGCAGCCGACGTCGAGCGCGTTCCGGCAGCCGGCCGGCGCCGCCTGCAGGATCAGCCGCTGGTAGTGGAGGTTGTGGTTCCAGCGGCTCTTCATCGCCGGGTCCGCCCGGTCGTCCGAGGCGCGGGCCCGTCCTCGGCTGGGGCCTCCTGCTCGGCGACGCGGCGGACGAGGGACTCGAGCCCGTTCGCCTTGATCTCGTAGAGCAGGGCGAGCATCTCGCCGAGCCTTCCGCGCGGGAAGCCCTGCCCGCGGAACCACACCACGTAGGGCTCCGGAAGGTCGACCAGCAGCCGGCCCGCATAGCGACCGAAGGGCATGCGCGTCCGGGCGAGCTTCACCAGCAGCTCAGGGGAGAGTGCCGCTGCGTCCGTTCGATCCGACATCCCGTCCCCGAGCCGCTGGCCTCGTTCCTCTCCGGGGAACGGGCGGACGGTAGGGCATTCCAGGCGTATCGGGCTCGAGGTCGGGGAGCGCTGCGGGAGGTCCGCTGCAGGGCTTCCCGAGGTTCGCGCCCGACTTCGGCGCTCCGTCCCGGGTCGTCCATCGTCGCTATTCGAGGGTCGTCATCCACTTGCCCCGGCGGAAGCTCAGGCCGAGGATCACGGCACGCGCCAGGTGGTCGAAGATCAGCGCGTACCAGACGAAGACGACGTCGGTGTGGAGCACGATCGCGCAGAAGCATGCGGCGGGCACGCGGAAGACCCAGTTGCCGACCGCCGCGGCGATGAGCGGTGTCATCGTGTCGCCGGCGCCGCGGTGGGCTCCGCCGAGCGTGAAGTGCAGCTGCAGGAAGGGCTGGCCGAGCGCGAGCGCCAGCATGAAGGGACCCAGGGCCTCGATGACGACGCGATCGGACGTGAAGAGCTCCGCGAGCGGAAAGCGCAGGGCGCCGAAGAGCACCGCCAGCGGAATCGCGGTGCAGAGGGCGAGCAGCGCCGCCTGCACGCCCGCGCGCCACGCTCCGGCAGAGTCCCGGGCGCCCAGCCGCTGGCCGACCAGGGTCGCGCACGCCTGGGCGTAGCCGTTGCCCGGGATCCAGGAGAAGGAAAGCAGCGGGACGCCGACCGAGTACGCGGCGACGGCGACGGTGCCGTAGTAGCTCGACAGCACCCAGAAGTAGCTCAGAAGCCCCAGGTTCAGGACGACGCGCTCCGCGACGCCCGGCGCCGCGACGCGGATCACCTGGCCGACGACGGCGTGCGGCCGCAGCAGCGCGCGCCATTGGAGGGCCGTGGGTGCCGTCGCCGGCACCCGCGCGACCAGCACGACGTAGATCGCCACGCCGACGAGCTGGGACGCCACCGTGGCCCAGCCCGCACCCGCGAGCCCGAGGCGCGGCGCGCCGAGCGCGCCGAAGATGAGCACCCAGTTGAGCGCCAGCTTCACCGCGGTGACCACGAAGCCGATGATCATCGGCGTGCGCGTGTTCCTGTCCGCCCGCAGTGCGCTGTCGAGGGTGAGCGTGACCGCGAGCAGCACGGACGAGCCCACCACGAGCCGCAGGTAGACGAGAGCGCTGTCGATCACGTCGGGCCGCGCGCCGAGGATTTTCAGCAGCTGCTCGGGCGCCGCCAGCATCACCGCCGTGAAGGCCAGCGTCACGCCGATCGCCACCTGCAGCGACGCGGCCAGGCAGTCCCGGGCGCGCTGGGGATCGCCCGCCCCGATCGCGCGAGCCATCAGCGCGACGCACGCGAGCCCGACGGCAAAGAGAGCGGACTGGATCAGGGAGAAGAACTGCGTCGCGTAGCCGACGGCCGCCAGGGGAACCGCCGATCCCATGTCGCCCTCGAGGCGCCCGATCATCGCCCGGTCGACGAGCCCCGCGAGGCTGACGAGGGCCTGGCCCAGCATCACCGGCCAGCCGAGGCGCAGGAGCTCGCCGACGAGGGACCGGTCCGGCCCGATCGGCCGCGGCCGGGCCAGGGTGGAGGACCGGTCCGTTCGGGCGCCCGCCGCCGCCAGGGTCGTCGCCGGCAGGCCGGGCGCCGTCTCCGGGTCGCCGAGCTCCTCGATGTCGGCCTCGACCACGTGGCGGGCCGCCGCGCGCTCGCGCGCACCGGCATTGCTCGTGCTGGCGGCGGGAGCGCGCCCTTCCCCCTCGTCGGTCGTGCGCGGCGTGCGGCGGGACATGAGGGCGCGCAGGCTATCGGATCGGCATCGCCCCCGGAACGGTGGGTGTCGGAGCAGTTCGTGCTCGTCGGCGCGGGCTCGCCGGCCACGGGCAAGGGGGGCCACCGTGCGGGGCGGTGGGATGCCGATCGACCCGCACGAAGGCTGCGGCGCCTGGCCCAGGGAGTCGTCTGCTCTTCCAGCAGTCCGGCTCGGCCGAGCCAGACGAGGATGTATGCTCGAGTCTTCGGGAACCCATGCGGGAGTGCAGCATGCGAGCGTGCCTTCTCTTCGTGGTCGCTGTCGCCTGCGCGCTGGGCTGGCCGTGCCCGCGGCAGCCGTAGACGGCGTGATCGAGATCAACCAGGCGCGGGCGCTGGCGGGCGGGGTGTCGCCGGCGGACACGCCGGGCTTTCCGGTGACCGTGGGCCAGCCCGGGAGCTACCGGCTCACCGGCAACCTCACCACCCCCGCCGCCTCGAACGGGATCATGGTGCAGGCGCGGGACGTGACGATCGACCTGAACGGCTTCCGCATCCTCGGACCGTCCACCGGCATCATCGCCAACGGAGTCCGGGTCGAGACCGGCAGCGACAACTTCGAGCTGCGCAACGGAAGCATCCAGTCCTTCGTGGGCCCCGGCTCCCTCGTCCTCGACAACGTCGCCTACGACAACGACGGCGTGGGTCTGCTGCTCAACGAAGTCGCCTGGGGCTCGAACATCCTGTATGCGAACAACGGCGGAAACGCCAACTCTCAGGTCAACGCAAACCTGAGCGTCCAGGTTGCGACGAACCAGTGCGGGACCGGACCCTGTCCCTGACCAACGGGCGCGCCGCGACGCGGAAGCCCGAGTTGGACGCGACATGCCCGGAACTGTCGTGACCCGGGCACCGATCCCTCACGTTGCCTAACAAGAAGCGGGCGCCGGGACGGCGTCGCTGATAGTATCGCGCCCGCGCACGCCCCCGCAGTTGGCCGACTGCGCGATTCAAACCCGATTCTCGGTTGGTGTTGAGGGAACTCACTGCCCTGTAGGTGGCGAAGTGGAGAACCATATGTCCTCGCGTTTCGAAAGGATCGCCATCATTGCAGTGCTCGCCAGCGTGCTTCTCGTCGCTCATGCGGCGTTCGCCGGTCCCGGCTATCAGGTGACCGGCTTCGTCGTCGCACCGGCCAATGCACCCAAGGTCCTCGCGGCCACCGAGAAGCTGCAAAGCGCAGCCATCATGAAGCAGAACAAGGGACGTCTCCTGCTACTCGCCAACCTGGCCGATGGCAGTGATCCCGCCACCCATTCCTTCGTCGCTCTCTACAACTCCGTCGCGGAGTACGAAGCGTTCTCCCAGAAGCTCCAGGCCGATCCCGCCTGGGCCGAATTCCTCGGCGCGCTCGAGCCCGTGGGTCGAGGCGCCGGAACCCTGCGGATGCAGACCTTGCGCAGCTGGGGCGACATCTCCGACGCCGACGTCGTGTGGCGAAACTTCGCCTTCGATGTGTCCGACCCGACCGCGTTCGCGGCGACAGTCGACCGCTTCATGCAGTCCGCGACGGGCAAGAAGCTCCCCGGTCAGGTGCACCTCACCGCGGTGGTCGCCGGCGGCATCAGCCCGGTGAGCCACGGCATCGTCGTCGGGTACGAGAGCCAGGCCGAGATGGAGAAGTGGAACGAGTCCATCGCCACCAATCCGGAGTGGCTCGCGTTCCTCGCGGAGCTTCGCCTCAGCTCGAACTTCCTCGGCTCCGATCTCAGCCGCACGATCAAGGCCTGGGGACAGCCGATGAAGTCGATCATGGCCCGCTGACGGATCCGATCGCCGAGGCAGAGGGGGACTCGGCTCGAAGCCGGGTCCCCCAAGCGTCGCGATGCCTACAGGTCGAAGCGGTCGAGGTTCATCACCTTGTTCCAGGCGCCGACGAAGTCCTCCACGAACATCTCGCGGCCGTCCTCCGCGGCGTAGACCTCGGCGACCGCGCGCAGCTCGGAGTGCGAGCCGAAGATGAGGTCGACCGGGGTGGCCGTCCACCTGAGCTCACCCGTGGTGCGGTCCCGCCCTTCGTAGATGCCCACCATGTCCTTCGACTTCGTCCACTTCGTGGACATGTCGAGCAGGTTCACGAAGAAGTCGTTGGAGAGGGTGCCCGGGCGGTCGGTGAACACACCGTGCTTCGTACCGCCGGTGTTGGCCCCGAGAGCGCGCATGCCGCCGACGAGCACCGTCATCTCGGGCACCGTCAGTGTGAGCAGGTCGGCCCGGTCGATCAGGCTCTCCGTCGGCGACAGGCGGTTGCCCTCACCGTAGTGGTTGCGGAAGCCGTCCGCCTTCGGCTCGAGCACGGCGAAGGATTCGACGTCGGTCTGCTCCTGGGTGGCATCGCCGCGGCCCGGCATGAAGGAGACCTCCACCTCGTAGCCCCCGTCCGCGGCTGCCTTCTCGATCGCCGCGGCGCCGCCGAGGACGATCAGGTCGGCGAGCGAGACACTCTTCTGCTTGCGGAAGAGCCCGCCGCTGCTGTTGAAGTTTGACTGGATCTTCTCGAGGGTCGCGAGCACCTTCGCGACCTCCTTCGGATCGTTGACCGGCCAGTCCTTCTGCGGCGCGAGGCGGAGCCGTGCGCCGTTCGCACCACCGCGCATGTCGGTCCCGCGGTAGCTGGCGGCCGCCGCCCAGGCGGTGCGGACGAGCGCGGGGACCGTCAGGCCGGAAGCGAGGATCTCGGCCTTCAGCTTCTTGATGTCGCCACTGCCGATCCCAGGATGGTCGACCGCGGGGATCGGATCCTGCCAGATCAGCGCCTCGGCGGGCACCTCGTCACCGACGTAGCGCGCGCGCGGACCCATGTCGCGGTGCGTGAGCTTGAACCAGGCCTTGGCGAAGGCGAGCTCGAACTCCTTCGGATTCTTCAGGAAGCGCTGCGAGATCTCGCGGTAGGCCGGGTCTTCCTTCAGCGACAGGTCCGTCGTCAGCATGATCGGCGCGTGCATCTTGCCCTCGACGTGGGCGTCGGGAACCGTGTTCGCGGCTTGCCCGTTCTTCGGGATCCACTGGATGGCGCCGGCGGGGCTGCGGGTCTGCTCCCACTCGTAGGCGAACAGATTCGTCAGATACATCATCGTGAACTTCGTGGGCGCCGCGGTCCAGGCGCCTTCCAGGCCGCTGGTGACGGTGTCCTCCGCGTCGCCCTTTCCGCACTTGTTGTGCCAGCCGAGGCCCTGCTCCTCGATGGGGGCCGCCGCCGGCTCCGGGCCCACGCAATCGGACGGCTTGTGCGCGCCGTGGACCTTGCCGAAGGTGTGGCCGCCGGCGATCAGGGCGACGGTCTCCTCGTCGTTCATGGCCATGCGGCCGAAGCTCTCGCGGATCTGCTTCGCGGCCGCGATCGGATCCCCGCTGCCGCCGGGGCCTTCGGGGTTCACGTAGATCAGGCCCATCTGCGTTGCGGCGAGGGGCTTCTCCAGATTGCCGTCCTTGCCTTCGCGCATTCGGCCCAGCATTTTTGCTTCCGGACCCCAGTAGACGAGCTCCGGCTCCCAGTCGTCTTCCCGACCCCCGGCGAAGCCGAAGGTCTTGAAGCCCATGTCCTCCATCGCGACGGTGCCGGCGAGGACGATCAGGTCGGCCCAGGAGATGTTGCGGCCATACTTCTGCTTGATCGGCCAGAGCAGGCGGCGGGCCTTGTCGAGGTTGGCGTTGTCGGGCCAGCTGTTGAGCGGCTCGAATCGCTGCTGGCCGCCGCCTGCGCCCCCGCGGCCGTCGGCCACGCGGTAGGTGCCTGCGCTGTGCCAGGCCATGCGGATGAAGAACGGGCCGTAGTGGCCGTAGTCGGCCGGCCACCAGTCCTGGGAAGTGGACATCACCTTCTCGAGGTCCTGCTTGACGGCCTCGAGGTCCAGGCTGGCGAAGGCCTTGGCGTAGTCGAAGTCCTCGCCATAGGGGTTGGAGGACGGGTCGTGGTCGCGCAGGGGCGACAGGTCCAACCGTTCCGGCCACCAGAACTGGTTGGATTTCGGCTGGTCCTGGGCGAAGACCGGACTCGAAGGCGCCATCGCCGAGATCGCGATCGCGAGGGCGGCCATCAGGGGAAGGGAACGGCGTCGCATGGGATTCTCCTTGGGGGTCACGACTGGGGGCGTCGCGGGGAAGGGGAACCGGGCCACCCAGCGTCTCGCCGCACCCGATCTAGACAACAATCATTGTTATATCGTCCACGCGGCAAACCGCAAGGAGCCGGGTCGTTGGAGCGCGGCGATTCGTCTCAGATCTCGTCCCGACAGCGAAGGCACACGCCGCGAATCGTGACGTCGATCTTCTCGACGTGGAAGCCCTCCGGAAGACTCGCGCGTCCGCGGATCTGGGAATCCGCACTCGCCGGAACGTCGTACAGCCGCCCGCAAACGCGACACGTCGCGTGATAGTGGGGCTCTGGCCTCGCCTCGTATCGGTAGGGCTCGCCGACCGCCGTCACCCGAGAAGCCAGGCCCACCCGGACCAGGGCGTCCAGGATCTCGTAGATGGTCTTCTGGCTCACGTTCCCGTGCTCGGGCAGCATCCGAGCGTGGAGCTCCGCCGAAGTCGGGTGGTTCTTCTGGAGACGGAGGAGACGGAGCGCCGCAACGCGTTGGCGTGTGGCACGAAGGCCGTGGCGCGAGAGCTCCTCGGCGACCTTTTCGTCGTCGGTGTGATGAGGCATGGCGAACCGTGTGGGTGCGGCCAAGCAGAGTAGCAGCGAGACGGGTCAGTCAAGCGACGGCAGAGCGCGAGCTGCTCGGCACCCCCGATCGTCTCCTCACCTTCGATCGCGCTCAGGCCGATCCGTACCGGCTCGCCGGCCAGGCGGCTGCCGCACAGGCGAGGGCAAGGAGAAGCCCCGACGACGCTTCGGGGACGTGAATGGCGTCGACCTGCATGGTCGTGAACGTGCCGCCGATCAGGGCCTGCTGCGAGCTCACGTCGAGCTCGACGGTGCCACCCGCGAAGGCCTCGAACTCGGGCAGCGGGGAGTCGACCGAGATCCCGATGCCCGTGAGCGTGATGTCGAAGGGGAGCAGGCCGATCAGATCCAGGTTGCCAGTCGCCTGCCACGTGCCGGTCGAGCCCGTTGCCGAGATCTGCGTGAGGAAGCCGTTGGATGCGAGCGTGCTGGTCGGCTCGGCGGGATAGGGAGGCCGCTCGGCACGCGCGCTGTCTGCCGGGAAGCCCGTCGCCAGGAACACATCGGGCGAAGGGTCTTCGTCGGGAGCTCCGGAGTCGAAGGTGAGTGTCCAGAAGACCCGAACGCCCACCGGGAGGAGCGAGACGTCCGAGGCCAAGACGGTGGTGTCGATCGTCGTCACGACCGTCGTGGCCCTGGCTGCCACCGGGTACATCGTCGTGAGGAGAAGAACGCAACAAGCCGCACGTGCACCGCGTCGTCGGAGCCAGCTCATCTCTCTGCCCTCCAGCGACACTTGTATCACGAATCGCAGCGGCTGCATACCGAGCCGGGCACGCGAGCGCCTCGGGTCGGCTTCGAACCACGACGCGCCCGGAATCACGCGAGGCCGCGGTCCCGACGCCACCCGTTGAATCGGATCTTGAACTCCGGCCCAAGCGAGAGCGAAGGCCGGAGCACGTGGGGAAACTCGCGCTCGGGCTCGGCCAGCTCGAGCTCGCAGTGGTGGAGAATCGTCGCGAGCGTCGCACCCATCTGGACGCCGGCGAGCCCGGCTCCGAGGCACTGGTGCGGTCCGCGGCCCCAGGGTGCGAAGACGTCGGGGCGACGGTGTTCGTCGCGGGGCGGCCGATGGCGCTCGATGTCGAAGCGCTCCGGCTCGGGGAAGTACCCCGGGTCGAAGTGACAGGCCGACGTGAAGACCATCACCGACGCGCCGCGATCGACCCCGAAGCCCTCGAACGTGAAGTCGCGCGCCGCCGTCCGAGGCATCGCGAATGCCACGGGATGCAGGCGCAGCGCCTCGTTCACGGCGCCGTTCAGATCCTCGGCCTCGCGGAGCGCGCGTGGGTCCAGCTGTCCGCCATCGAAGAGCCGATCCGCCTCGGCACGGGCACGCTCGAGGAGCTCGGGGTGGCGCAGCAGCTCGTAGAGGATGAAGACGTTGGTCTGGCCGACCGTGTCGACGCCGGCGAAGAACGGGAGGAGCCCGGCCGAAACGAGCTCGTTTGCTGCGAACAGGTTCGGGTATTCGCGGGACGCGAGATCCATGGCATCGATGAAGTTCGATGCGTCGTCGAGTCCTTCGTGACTCCGCTGCTCCACCAGCTCTCGCGAGAACCGGAACGCGGTCTCGCGATCCCGTCGAAACTGGCGGCCCCGTGAAGCCCTGAACAGCCAGTGCGGCATGCGCCGGAGGGAGAGGTTGACCACGACTGCGTTCGTGTAACGGAGGATCGCGTCGTGCTCCTCCCGCGACGGGACGCGTCCGACGAGGAGCGTGCCTACCTGGCGCGAGGCCAGCGCCTGGCTGAATGCCACGAACGGGATCTCGTCGCCCACCGAGTGCTCCTGGAAGGCGGCCAGCGTGAGATCGACGAGCGCGGGGAGACGCGCTTCGGCGGCTCTGCGCGAGAAGTGGCTCGCGAACCTCTTTCGGAGCAAGCGGTGCGGATCGCCGTCGAGACCGACGAAGTTGTTGGGTGCGCCGAACTCCCGAAGAGTCGGAGCCCAGGTCTCGCGGCTCGACAGACAGTCCGCACCCTCTCCATGGGCGAACGCGTTGGCCCGCTCGCCCGCCATCACGACGAGCTTCAGGTGGCCGGCGCGGAGCCGGAAGATCGGGCCCAGGCGCCGATGCTGCTCGAGCAGGAAGCCGAGCGGATCGGAGGCCATCGCCACGGCGCTGCCGAGAATCGGCGGTCCAGGCGCGCGAGGCGGATGGAGAGCAGCAGACACGGATGAAACTCCTTCGTGAGAGCCTCTCCATTGTGACCACTTTGTGCCCGTATTCCCGCCCCTTTTCCGCTCGGAATCGCGCAACCATCCGGATTTCCTGCGGTGCTGGTGTCGGCATCGAGGGCGACGAGCATGCCGCTTTGGACTCCTCCGCGAGCTCGATCGGCGCTGCGATCCCGATGCCGTCGTTGCGTTTCACGATGCCGCGGGCCGCGGCGATCGATGTCGTCACGATGAGCCTGCTTCTCCCGGCTACCGCCTTCCTCTCCGCGGCGTTCCTGCAGGGCTGGGGGTGACAGCTGGACGCCCTGCTCTCCGACGCACGGTCATCGACCCCGCGAAGGACGTGCGGATGGCGCTCGAGTCGTTCCGTGGCAGGGGTGCTACGGCTTGCCGACGCGACCGCTTGTATCCTGCTTGCCTCAGCGGTCGATCACCGCGCTAACCTATTGATTCGAAACCCGGAGAGGTGGCCGAGCGGTCGAAGGCAGCGGTCTTGAAAACCGCCAGGGCGCGAGCCCTCGTGGGTTCGAATCCCACCCTCTCCGCCATTCGTTCTTCGCGCCCACGCGCCCGCGCTCGAGGGGGGCTTCCATGGAATGGCAGGCCTACGTGCTCGTGTCGTTCTTTGCGCTCGTGGGCGTGGCCTGCGTGGTCTCGATCCCCTTCGGCATCCCGGGCATGTGGATCATGCTGGGGCTCGCGGTGCTGGTGGAGCTGGGGGACACCCTGGTGCTGCCGGCCCCCCAGACCGTGACCTTCGGCTGGCGGCTGCTCGGCGTCTGCGGCGGGCTCGGGCTGGTCGCGGAGGCCATCGAGGCCGGAGCGGGGGCTGCGGGCAGCCGCTACGGCGGTGGCACGAAGCGCGGCATGTGGGGCGCGATCCTGGGCGGCATCGTGGGGGCCATCGTGTTCACGGTGGCGCTGCCGGTGCCGCTGGTGGGGAGCCTCGTCGGCGCGCTGGTGGGCACCTTCGTGGGCGCCTTCCTGGGCGAGGCAACGGGCATGCCCGGCGAGCACCGCACCACGCGCGGCAACCTCCGCGCGGCGTTCGGCGCCACGGTGGGACGCCTGGCCGGCACCCTGGGCAAGACGATCCTGGCCAGCGCCATCTGGGTGCTGCTCGTGTGGAACGGCTTCGGCCTCTAGCGGGGCTGGGCCGGCTGCCGCATCTCCGTGCGAGTTGCATCTTGACTAGATATCTATACAGTTTGTCACTTCGCTGGATTTACTGAGAAACCCCCTTTCCCCCTCGCCGCAACCTCGAGCTCGTCGAGCCTCCCTCCCACGGACGACTGTGGGCGGCCGATCGCCGCGCGCAGCTGCTTGCGGTGGCCGCGGAGCTGCTCACCACCCAGGGTGTCGACGGTGTTCGCATCCCCCCCGACCCCGACATCGAGAGCGTCGCCCGCAAGGTGCGCGCCGAGGTCGCCGGCCCGTGGTTCGCGCGCGTGCAGGAGGTGACCGGCGCGCCCGAGCGGGACGCCCTGGCGCTGACCTCGATGATCGCCGCCACGATTCCGGCGGTCGTCGAGCTGTGGCTCTCCGGCCAGGTCGGTCGCGAGGAGGCGGTCGCCTGCCTCGGTCGCGGTGCGGCGGGCCTCATCCGCGAGTTCACGAGGACCTGATCCGAGCCCATGCCCCGTCTCCCCCGGCTGCTGCTGTCGTTGCTGATGCTCTCTCTGCTCGGGATCTCGGGCGCCGCGTGGGCGGACGGTGCCGGGCCCCGCCTCGACCCGACCCGGTTTCTCGGCAGCTACGGCTTCGCGGGAGGCGAGCAGGAGGCGCGCTCGCTGAAGGGAACGGTCGACGACCTCGTCGAGCGCTTCAATCCGCTGCTGCGCGGCCTTGCGCGGCGCCGCCTCGAGCGCAGCGTCCGCGTGCCCGAGCGGATCGAGATCCGGGCGGGCGACGCGGGCATCCGGCTCGAGGTCGTCGGGGCTCCGGACTTCCCCCACGACGCCCGCTACGAGCACGGCGCCCTCGTGCTGCGACAATCGAGCTTCGAGGGCAAGCGGGAGACGCGCTTCCAGCTGAGCGACGACGGCGGGCGCCTCACCATGCACGTGACCACGCACTCCCACCTGCTGCCGGACCTGCTCGACTACGAGCTCACCTTCCGGCGGACCCCCGATGACCTGGCCGCCTCGGCGACCGCGGTGAGCACCGGCCCGCCCGGCTCCTGACGGGCGCTGCGGGCCCGGCTCACGTGACGCCGGCCCGGAGTCGGTAGACTCGCCGCCGCCATGACGGAATCGATCGACAGACTGCTCTCGGTCCTGAACCTGAACCAGGTCGAAGACGACTCTTTCGAAGGCGACTCTTTCGAAGGCGACTGCGAGAGCCACGGCGGCGTCCACCTCTTCGGGGGGCAGGTGCTGGCCCAGGCGCTCGTCGCGTCCCAGCACTGCTCGCGCGGCCATCCCGCGAACTCGCTCCACGCCTACTTCCTGAAGCGGGGCGACCCGACCCGGCCGATCCGCTTTCGCGTCGACCTGCGCCGCCGGTCCCGGGCGTTCGAGACCAACCAGGTCGTGGCGAGCCAGGACGACACGCCGATCCTCGAGATGCTCGTATCGCACCACATGCCCGAGACGGGGCCCGAGCACCAGATTCCGATGGACGAGGTCGCGGAGCCCGAGGGCGAGAGCTACGAGGAGACGATGCTGCGTGTGATGGTGCCCGGCGGCGACACCATCGGGGAGCTCGAATTCGAGCTGGCCGTCGAGATCCGCGCCGTGGGCGGCCTGGGCTTGTTCTCGCGCGAAGTGCGGCCACCGAGCGCCCGCTGCTGGATGCGCTTCCGCAGCCGCCTGCCCGACGACCCCGCGCTGCACCAGGCGTGCTTCGCGTACGCATCGGACTACGCGATCATGTCGGCGGCACTGGATCCCCACCCGGTGAACACGATGGACATGCAGACGGCCAGCCTCGACCACGCCATCTGGTTCCACCGTCCCTTCCGCGTCGACGAGTGGATGCTCTTCGAGCTCGACAGCCCCGCTGCCTGGGGCGGCCGTGCCGTCGGGCGAGGCCTGCTCTACGACGTGCACGGCCATCTCGTCGCCTCCTGCACCCAGGAGTCGACCCTGCGGTACCTGACCGGACCCAAGTTCCCGGGCGGCACGCCCAGGCTCCGCGTCGAGTAGGCCCGAGAGCGCGAAGCATCGCGTTGGCCGGGGCGACCCGCGGAGCCACTGTCACCGCCTGTCCCTTTCCCTTGCATCACGAACCCCAGGGGATCTCCGCTACCGGGGTCGAGACGCTGGCATGCAGCCAGCCGCGGGAGTTCTCTTCCGCGGCGGAAGCATCCGATGGCTCGGTGACGCCTCGCGCACCTTGCATCATCACAGAACCATCCAAGATCGACCCCCGGTCGGGTTGATAGGCTGACGCCATGGTGTTTCGAGCCCTACGGCGTGTGCGTGGCATTCTCGCCCTGGTCATCTCGGGACTCGGCCTGCTGGCGACCGGCGCAGCCCGGGCGGAGCCGCTCCGCCTCTACCACAGCCCCGCCGACGACGGCTCCGCACCGGCAGGGCCGGTCGCGATCGCGGCCGGCACCCCCGTGACGCTCCACCTCTACGTGGACGGAGGCTCCGTCGCCTCGAGCGTGGATCCCTGCGAGCGCGGGGACGGCGACGAAGTCTGCGGCTGGGACGTGGCGCTTGCGGGCAGCGGCGGGCTCGCGCTGCTCGGCATTGCCGAGGCATTCGACGTGGTGGCGCACATCGAGGGGACGCTCGTGAACCTGAACGGCGGCGACCCCGAAGGCGGGCTCGGCCCGACCAAGATCGCCGACCTCACCGTGCAGGGACCGATGGGCGCCTCCCTCGACCTCCTAGAGGGGGAGGCCGTGCGGAGTCGTCTCACGCTGGAGGATTTGCAGGCTCGGCCCGTGGTGGCCGTCCCCGAGCCGAGCGTGCTGGCGATGCTCGCTGCGGGGCTCGCGATGCTTCGCGCCCTCGCGCGGCGCCGCCGGCGGCATTCCATGGCCGCCCTGATGACCCTGGTCGCGGCCGCGGGGGTCCCCTCGCACGCGAGCGCCCAGGTGGAGGGCTTCCTCGACACGGAGGTGAGCAGTCTCGCCAGGCGATTCAGCACGATCTACTACGCGGTGGGGTGCGGGGGAGAGTTCGACCCGCCGGAGAGCAAGGTGGGTTCGAAGAACGGGTCCGCGATCGATCCCCGCTTCCTCTTTCAATCGACGGGATGCGACCCCGACCGTTTCGCCTCCGTGAATCTCGCCGTGGGCAACACGGGGGTCTACTGGGCGGCCGGCGACGGGCGCATCGTCCGGGTGCGCACTGCGCCCGCGATCTCGGCGCCGCTCCCGGTCGCCGACATGGCAGCTTCGGCGACACCCGCTGGCGTACACGTGGCGCTGGCCGGGGGCTACGTGTGGTGGAACGAGAACGGATCGATCTACCGGGCGCCTCAGGAGGGAGGTGCGCGCAGCCTGCTCCTGATCGTGGGGGCGCCAGCAAAGGATCTTCGCGCCAGCGCCGACGGCCGCGTCTTCTATCGCAGCGGCGAGTTTCTCTACCGCGCGGACTTCATCACCGGCGGGCCCTTCGGCGACTTCTGGCTCGGAACGCAGATCGGGCGTGCCCAGAGCTACGCCCTGGGAAACGGCCGCGTCTACTGGGCCGACGGCCCGGCGGTGGGCAGCGGCCCCGTGACCGTGCGCTCGGACCTCGAGCTGGGAGGCGCGCCGACCGTCGAGGCGACCGTGGCGGTCGGCGATCCCGTACTCCAGGCCATGGCGGTGGACGACGAGGCGATCTATTGGCTGGAGCTGCGCGGGCCCAATGGCGACCTCGTGCGCCGGCGCTTCGCGGGCTCGAGCAATGAGCTGCTGCTCATAGACCGCTTCTTCACCTACTACCAGTTCGTCGCCAGTGGCGACTACCTCTACTGGGTCAACGTGTCCGATTCGGTGATCCGCCGCTTGCCCGTGAATGCCCAGGCGTTGACTCCGCCCAACCTCGTGGCCGAGGAGCTCGAGGTGGTACAGGTCGTCCAGGAGCCCAGCAACAGCGTTCCGCTCGTACAAGGAAAGGAGACCTTCGCCCGCCTGCGTGCGCGCGTGGAGCCGGGCTCCCTCGGTGAGACGACCTTCAGCGCCTGGCCGCTGGCGCATCTGGTCGGGACTACGTCCGGTGGATCGCCGCTTCCCGGCTCCCCCCTCGACCCCATTCCGCGCTTCTCGCACCCCCTCGGCAACGCCCTCCCGGACCGCACCACCCTCGACGAGGGCATCCTGTTCCGGATGCCCGAGTCCTGGACGCAGGGCGACATCGTCCTACGCGGCGTGCTGGACCCGGGCTCGGTGGTGCGCGAGACCAACGAGACCGACAACGAGGTGCTGGTCGCCCCTTCCTTCGCACCCAAGTCGCCGATCTGCGCGGTGGTGATGCCCGTGCGCACCGTCGCGGGAACCGTGGGCGGATATCGCTCCTTCTATCGCCGGGTGCTCGAGCGCAACCGGGTGCTGCTGCCGACGCCCGAGGTTCGTTGGTTCTGGCCGGGCGGCGACCCCTGGGAGGAGTACGAGTTCCCGTTCTCGTCGGGACCCTACGAGGTCAGCAAGGACGACGACGACATCGAGCCCCTGCTGTGGCGCCTGGAGCTCCACGACATCTTCCGCGACGATCCGGCGTCCTGTGACGCCGACAACGCCGTGACGCATCAGGTCGTGCTGGTGCCAGAGGGACATCCCAATCCGGCCGTCAACGGCTCCTCCCTGGGTAGCTCGATCATCGTCTTCTTGCAGTTCGGCCTCGACCCTTCGAACAACGTCGCCAACAGCTCGGTCAGTGGCGTCACGATGGCCCACGAGCTCGGCCACAACTACGGCCGCGATCACATCGACTGCGCGCCCGGCGATCCGGACGGGGTCGACCCGGGCTATCCGTATCCCGTGTGCCAGCTCGACGTGGACGACCCCGACGCGCACGTCGGACTCGACCCCATCAGCCTCACCGTCCTTCCCCCGCTCGTCACCGCAGACCTGTTGTCCTACGGCCACCGCGCCAGCCCACCCATCGCGCGTTGGCCCTCGGACTACACCTACCAGGGCGTCTTCGGGGAGCTCGACTTCGTACCCGCCGGCGCGGGCGCGGCGCTCGTCCAGGATGCCGGGGCCCAGGCCGCCGGGCCGGAGATCCTGGTCTCGGCCCTCGAGACGGTGGGGGGCGTCGACTTCGAGTTCGACCATGCCCTGGAGCTGAGCGGCGCGGCCGACGGCAAGACCAGCGTCCTGCTGGCGCAGCTCTCCGTCGCCCCGCGCTGGATTCTCGAGCAGCGCGACGCTGCCGACGGCCTCCTATCCAGCCACCCGGTCTACCTGCTGCCCAACGAGGAGTTCGCCGACGCGCGCGCCATCCTCGTGGCGCGGATCCCGCGCGATCCGGCGGTATCGCGCCTGGTGCTGCGCGACCTCCAATTCGGGGGGCTCGTCGTGGGCATGCTGGGCGCGGGTGGCGCGCCGCCCTCGGTCAGCGTCGACGCGCCCGCCGCCGCGCAGGTCTTCTCCGGTAACTTCAAGGCCGCATGGAGCGGCAGCGACCCGGATGGCGAGCCACTCCGCTACCTCGTTCGCTACAGCCGCGACGATGGAGTCACCTGGCAGGTCCTCCTCTACCAGACGCCATTCGACAGCCTGAGCCGCGACACGCGCGGCCTCGGTCAGTGCAGCCAATGCCGGCTGGAGGTCACGGCGTCGGACGGCCTTCACTCGACGAGCGCCCTCTCCCCGGCGTTCACGGTGTTGCCGGACCCACTGGAGGTGGAGATCGGCTTCCGCACTCTCGACGACGCGTCGGTGCCCGACCACGCGCGGCTGCGCGTGGGAGAGGAGGTCGTGCTGCTGGGTCGTGCGTACAGCGACGAGGCGGGGACGCTCTCGGGCGCCGCCCTGACGTGGACCGTGACCGGTCCCGTGTCGCGCACGGGCACGGGTGAGCGCCTGTCCCTCGTGGACCTCGCACCGGGCGACTACACGGTGCAGCTCGACGCCGACGACGGCGAAGGCGGCGTCGGCTCGGCCACTGCGTCGCTCAGCGTGGAGCCGAAGGAGATTCGGGACGGCGGTACTCCGGTGCTGGACGGGCGATGTGACGACGTCGCGTACCTGGCCGACACGGATCCGATTCGGCTGCGCAGCGCGAGCGGCGCGATCCCGACCGCCGCACAGGTGCGCACGGTCTCGGGCGGTGGCAGCATCTGGGTGTGCGCGGCGGGGCTGCCCAAGAACCCCAGCGCGGGGGACATCGAGATCGTCACCCTTCGCGTGGACACGAACCCGGACGACGGGTCGCAGATCACGACCCAAGACGGCGCACTCGAGCTGACGAGCTACGACGGCTTCGCCTTCTATCTGGGCGATGGTCTGGGAGGCCTGGTGCAGCAGGATCCGCCCGCCGACATCGACGGCGCCGCCGCCGACGGACCGGACTCTCTGAGCGTGGAGTTCCGGATTCCGGGCCCCGACATGGGCGACCCGCCCACACTCGCCCACCTCCAGCTGGAGCTCGCGCATCCCTCGGCGGGCGGCGACACCCTCTACTCCTGGCCGGATCCCTCGGATCCCGCCAACACGCACACGTGGGGCCTGGTGCGTACGGGGCGGGCCCAGCGCCTGTCATTCGACCTGATTCCCGGCGAGGAGCCGAACTACGTCGACCCCACGGCTCCCGGATTCATCACGGCGGCGATCTTCACGACCCTCGGCCTCGACGCCACGAGCGACGTCTCGGTGCCCGACCTCGCGCTCGGCCCGGGGGCGGCCCCGGTCGTCTTCAGCCAGGTCATCGACCTGAATGGGGACCAGGCCCTCGACCTCTTCGTGTCCTTCGACGGGGATCTGGTGGGCGTCGATCCCGATCAGCCGCAGCTGTGTCTCGACGGTCAGCTCGTCCCGGATGCCCAGGCGTTCCGGCTCTGCGACGACTTCGTGCCCACCTGCGCGCCCGCGAGCTGCGACTTCGACGGCGACAACCAGCCCGACGCCTCGGACCTCTGTCCGTGGATCGCGGACTCGGGACTCGACTCCGGGGGCATCCAGACGAGCACGCCCGACGGCATCGGCGACGACTGCTTCTGCGGCGACTGGGACGACGATGGCATCATACAGGCCGCCGATGTCACGCGGCTCCGCGAGGTGCTCGCAGAAGTTCCGGGGGCGGTGACGCCACCCCAGAAGTGCGACATCAACGAGGACGGTGACTGCAACGTCCTGGACGTGGTCATCCTGCGCCGCAATCTGGAAGGATTCGGGGCGCCCCCCATCCGCCAGACCTGTGCGGCCACCAAGCCCTGAGCATCGGACCCGCTCGCCAGGACGAGAAGGCGCGTGCCGGTCACAGGTAGCTCGCCAGCAGGCTGGCGATGCCGAGGAAGGTGAAGAAGCCGACCACGTCCGTCACGGTCGTCAGCACGATCGACGACGACTGGGCCGGATCTTGCCCCACCGCCGTGAGGATCATCGGGATGGTCGCGCCCGAGAGCCCGGCCAGGGTCATGGAGATGATCATCGAGGTGCCGATCACGCCCGCGAGGGCCGGGGACCCGCTCCACAAGTAGACGGCGAGCGAGGTGGTCAGGGCCACAGCGAGACCGTTGCCGGCTCCCGCCGTCAGCTCCTTGGCGGCGACCTTCAGCCACTGGCCGGTCCTCACCTCGCGGAGGGCCAGGCCGCGCATGGTCACCGCCAGCGCCTGGGCGCCGGTATTCCCCGATTGTCCCGCCACGACGGGCAGCAGCACGGCCAGCGCAGTCACCTGGGCGATGGTCTGCTCGAAGAGGCCCACCACGGCGGCCGCCAGGAACGCGGTCAACAGGTTCACCTGCAGCCACGGCAGTCGCTTTCGCACCGCGAACCAGGGAGAGGAGAGGGCGCGCTCCTGCTCGCTGGCACCGACCATCGTGACGGCGCTCGCCGTGGCCTCCAACTGGGCGGCCTGGACGATCTCGCGTTGGCGCAGCACCCCGAGGATGCGGCCGTCGAAGTCCACGACCGGCAGGCTCGCGGCGCGGTGGGTCTCGAAGGTCTGGACGACCTCCTCGCGGGAGGCCAGTGCCTCCACGCTGACCGGCGTGCCCGAGGCGAGGCTCCCGAGGGTATCGCCGCTGCCAGCCAGCACGATGTCCTGCAACGGCACGGATCCGACGAGCTTGCCCTCGGCGTCCACCAGGAAGACGTCGTTGATGCGACGGTTGCGGAAGCGGCGGAGGCGCCGGACGACATCGCGCACGCTGGCGTCGGGACGGAAGGTCACGACCCGGGGATCCATCAGTCCGCCGGCCGAATCGGGCGGGTAGCGGCCCAGCTCCCGTAGCTCGTCGGCGAAGCTCGGATCCATGCCGACGAGGCAGGCCTCGCGCTCGTCCTCGTCGAGTCGAGCCAGGAGCGCGGCCGCGCGGTTCGGGTTCAACCCGGTCAGCACGCTGGCGCGAACCCGCTCCGGGAGAGCCGCGATCACCCGGGCTGCGCGATCCGGCGTGAGCAGGCGGATCACGCCGATCGCGAGGTCGGCGCCGTGCTCGCCCAGCAGCTCGGCGCTCTCCGCGTCCGCTGCGGTCTCCAACAGTCGAGCGGCGCGATCGGGCTGCTCCTCGAGCAGGGTGCGTGCCAGGGTCCCCAGAGCGAGCGTCGATGCGGAGGTGTGCCGGGCCATGGCGGGCTCATCCTCGACGGTCCGCGCGATCGCCCGGCTCGGTCAGGGCGTTCAGGAGCGCGCCCGCACCGATGGCCAGTAGCTCGCCCAGCGCTCGGGGTGCTTCGCTCGGTTCCCGGACGCGCATCGATTCCTCGAGCAGGCGCAGGGTGCGGTAGCGCAGAGCGCCCAGATAGCGGCCCTGCTCGTCCACCACCGGGATTGCGTGCGCCTCGCGCCAGCCCGGGTGCGACACGATGGTCGCGCGGCCGGCGTCGGCCGAAAGCCGCTGGGGGTTGCGCACCATCAGGTCCGCGAGACGACTGTCGGGACGCGCGAGAAAGAGCTCGCGCAGGTTCAATACCCCGACCAGGGTCTGCTCCCGGTCCACGACGTACAGGTTGTAGCGGGCATTCTCCGGCATCTCACGCACGCGCCCCAGCGCCTCCGCTGCCGTCAGGTCTTCGGGAAGCGCCAGCACGCGGGGGTCCATCATGCCGCCCGCCGTGTCCGGCGAGAAGCGCAGCAGCGCGCGCAGCGTGTCGGACTTGTCCGCCGGCAGCCGGTCCAGCACGTCCGCGGTGTCCTCGCCCAGCCGGCGTCCCACCCGCACTGCGACGTCGTGGGGCAGCCGCTCGAGCATCTGCGCGAGCTTCGCATTGGGAAGGGCCGCGATCACCGCGGCACCGAAGTGCGGGGAGAGAAGCGGCAACACCCGGGCGAGGTCGTCCGGGCCCAGTCCCTTCAGGAAGGCCGTCGTGACGTCGGTTCCCAGCCTCTCGAGGACTGCCGCTGCCCGCCGCGGGTGATCGCGCACCAGCGTGTCGGCCATCTGGGACTCCAGGGTCATGTGGCCTCCTCCCTTCGTCTACGATCATGGTAAGGCAGAGTCGCGTATCGCGGGCACGGCGCCCGTCGACCGTCGGCTCGTGCTCTCGGGTGGGTCAGGAGGCGGACCATGGAAGGATTCTGGGACATCGCGGCGTGGCGGGAGATCTTCGTGAACACCGGGTCGGCGCTGGGGGCGAAGGTGACGGGCTTCGTCCCGAACCTCGTGGCTGCGTTCGCAATCCTCGGCGTGGGCTGGCTGCTGGCGCGAGGCCTCGAGATCGCGAGCAGCCGCGCCCTGCGCACACTCGGACTGGATCGTGCCGCGGCGCGGCTCGAGCTCTCCACATTGTTGCAACGGGCGCAGGTCCGCCTTTCCGCGTCGCAGCTCGTGGCGAAGGCGGTCTTCTGGGCGGTGATGCTGACGGCCTTCCTGTCGGCGGTCGAGACGCTCGGGCTCTCGGCGGTGACGACTACCATCGACCGCCTGATCTCGTACATCCCCAATGTCGTGGGCGCGGGCATGATCACCCTCCTCGGCGTGCTCGGGGCGCGCCTGCTCGGCGCGTTCGTTCGCTCGGCGGCGGCGGCCGCCGACCTTGCCAGCGCGCCTCGTCTCGGCGCGGCGGTGCAGTGGACGATGGTGGTGCTGATCGGGTTCGTGGCGGTCGAGCAGCTCGGGATCGCCACCGAGGTGCTCGTGGCACCGCTCACCGCAGTCGTCGGCGCGATCGTGCTCTCGGCGGGTCTCGCGTTTGCGTTGGGCGCGCGCCCGATCGTCACCCATATCTTGGCCGGTCACTTCCTGAAGCAGTCGCTGCCCCGGGACGGCTTCGTGATCGTCGAGGGCGAACGCGGGGTGGTCGAGCGTGTCGGGGCCACCGAGACCCTGATCCGTAGCGACTCCAAGTCGTGGAGCGTGCCGAACGGCCGGTTGCTCGAGAACGTGGTGACCTGGGGCTGAGTCCCGGAGCGGTCGGTCCGGATGGGGTCCTCGAGACCGGAGGACGCGAGGCAGGGGCGGGAGCCAGGGGCCGCGGGGGGGGGTGCCGGGCGCCAGGGCGCTCACGCGGAGAGGTTGCGCCTTGCCTAGACATCTATACAATTCGTCACTTCGCTGGATTTACTGAGAAACCCCCTTGCCCCCTCGCCGCAATCTCGAGCTCGTCGAGCCTCCTTCCCACGGACGACTGTGGGCGGCCGACCGCCGCGCCCAGCTGCTCGTGGTCGCCGCGGAGCTGCTCACCAGTCAGGGTGTCGACGGGGTTCGCATCCCGGACGTGGCCGAGGGCGCCGGCGTCTCGCGGGCCGTCGTCTACAAGTTCTTTCCCAACCGCCAGGCGATCCTGCTCGATCTGCTGGAGGAGTTCGGAAAGCTGCTGCAGCTTCGCGTCGAGGCGTCTCTGGCCGACGCGGGCCTGGCCGACGTCGAGGGGCTGCTCGAGCGGCTCTTCAACGACGTGTGCGACGCCGTCTCCGAGCACGGCGCCGGCGTCTGGCGACTGCTGAACTCGGCCGGCCCCGACCCCGACATCGAGAGCGTCGCCCGCAAGGTGCGCGCCGAGGTCGCCGGCCCGTGGCTCGCGCGCGTGCAGGAGGTGACCGGCGCGCCCGAGCGGGACGCGCTGGTGCTCACATCGATGATCGCCGCCACGATTCCGGCGGTCGTCGAGCTGTGGCTCTCCGGCCAGGTCGGTCGCGAGGAGGCGGTCGCCTGCCTGGGTCGCGGTGCGGCCGGGCTCATCCGCGAGTTCACGAGGACCTGATCCGAGCCCATGCCCCGTCTCCCCCGACTGCTGCTGACGTTGCTGATGCTCTCTCTGCTCGGGATCTCGGGCGCCGCGTGGGCGGACGGTGCCGGGCCCCGCCTCGACCCGACCCGGTTTCTCGGCAGCTACGGCTTCGCGGGAGGCGAGCAGGAGGCGCGCTCGCTGAAGGGAACGGTCGACGACCTCGTCGAGCGCTTCAATCCGCTGCTGCGCGGCCTTGCGCGGCGCCGCCTCGAGCGCAGCGTCCGCGTGCCCGAGCGGATCGAGATCCGGGCGGGCGACGCGGGCATCCGGCTCGAGGTCGTCGGGGCTCCGGACTTCCCCCACGACGCCCGCTACGAGCACGGCGCCCTCGTGCTGCGACAATCGAGCTTCGAGGGCAAGCGGGAGACGCGCTTCCAGCTGAGCGACGACGGCGGGCGCCTCACCATGCACGTGACCACGCACTCCCACCTGCTGCCGGACCTGCTCGACTACGAGCTCACCTTCCGGCGGACCCCCGATGACCTGGCCGCCTCGGCGACCGCGGTGAGCACCGGCCCGCCCGGCTCCTGACGGGCGCTGCGGGCCCGGCTCACGTGACGCCGGCCCGGAGTCGGTAGACTCGCCGCCGCCATGACGGAATCGATCGACAGACTGCTCTCGGTCCTGAACCTGAACCAGGTCGAAGACGACTCTTTCGAAGGCGACTCTTTCGAAGGCGACTGCGAGAG
This sequence comes from uncultured delta proteobacterium, assembly GCA_963822965.1. GTDB lineage: Bacteria > Myxococcota_A > UBA9160 > UBA9160 > UBA4427 > JAJDAN01. Next base: position 1,463,556 of record CAWGJT010000005.1, on the reverse strand, counting down.
CCACGGCGGCGTCCACCTCTTCGGGGGGCAGGTGCTGGCCCAGGCGCTCGTCGCGTCCCAGCACTGCTCGCGCGGCCATCCCGCGAACTCGCTCCACGCCTACTTCCTGAAGCGGGGCGACCCGACCCGGCCGATCCGCTTTCGCGTCGACCTGCGCCGCCGGTCCCGGGCGTTCGAGACCAACCAGGTCGTGGCGAGCCAGGACGACACGCCGATCCTCGAGATGCTCGTATCGCACCACATGCCCGAGACGGGGCCCGAGCACCAGATTCCGATGGACGAGGTCGCGGAGCCCGAGGGCGAGAGCTACGAGGAGACGATGCTACGTGTGATGGTGCCCGGCGGCGACACCATCGGGGAGCTCGAATTCGAGCTGGCCGTCGAGATCCGGGCCGTGGGCGGCCTGGGCTTGTTCTCGCGCGAAGTGCGGCCACCGAGCGCCCGCTGCTGGATGCGCTTCCGCAGCCGCCTGCCCGACGACCCCGCGCTGCACCAGGCGTGCTTCGCGTACGCATCGGACTACGCGATCATGTCGGCGGCACTGGATCCCCACCCGGTGAACACGATGGACATGCAGACGGCCAGCCTCGACCACGCCATCTGGTTCCACCGTCCCTTCCGCGTCGACGAGTGGATGCTCTTCGAGCTCGACAGCCCCGCTGCCTGGGGCGGCCGTGCCGTCGGGCGAGGCCTGCTCTACGACGTGCACGGCCATCTCGTCGCCTCCTGCACCCAGGAGTCGACCCTGCGGTACCTGACCGGACCCAAGTTCCCGGGCGGCACGCCCAGGCTCCGCGTCGAGTAGGCCCGAGAGCCCGAAGCATCGCCTTGGCCGGGACGACCTGCAGAGCCACCGTCAGTGCTTGCCGTCCATCATCGCGGGATCGTGAGCGGAGCCCGTCCGCGCCTGCCAGGTCGCGGCGTCGACCACGTCCTGGCGATAGGTCGCGTGGCAGCTCGTGCACGCCTGCAGCGTGCTCGACGTGGCCCGCAGCACACCCGGCCCGTCGTGCGCGAGTGCGGCCTCGCGGATCGCGTCGGCGCGTCGGTGGAAGTCGAGGGCCCTCTCGGTGAAGCCCTCGGCGCCCGCACCCATGTGCTCACAAACCTGCTGCATCTGCGGCGACGACTCGATGAGCGCGGACGCCTCGGCGATCGCGTCCCAATCTTCGCGCGCGAGCCCGTCGGTGATGCGCTGGATGACCTCCAGGTGCTCCATCATGTCCTGCTTCTGGTGCCAGGCCATCATCGGCTGCAGCGGAACCGACTGTCGGGTGTCCATGGCGTTCAGCGCTTCGACGGGAGCGCACGCGCCCGCCGCCGGTGCCGCAGGCACAGCTTCGGCGGAGACGGAGGCCGTCGACACTCCGGTCGCGGGTGACGCCACCGAAGCGGCCTCGCGGTGGCAGGCCAGCGCGAGCGTGGCCAGCAGACCGATGCCTGCCAGGCGGAGTGAGGCGTCGAGAATCATGCGGTCGGCTCGGGCCGCCAGCCCATCCGGCAGGTTCGTCAGCCCTGGGCGGCCAGCTCGGAGAGCTTCACCACCCGGCACTTCGGCTCGGGCAGGGCGTCGGCGCGCACCCAGCGCAGGCCCATGGTGCCGTGGCGGTGGCCCGAGGTATCCATCCAGTTCGGCAGGCCCGGGTCTTCGTGGGCCACCACCAGGGTGAACGAGCCGTCGTCGGCGTACTTCGTGGTGTGGCTGTTGGTGTGGACGGTGCGGTTGCGGAAGTCGAGCGACTCGGCCCAGATGTTGCCGAGCTGGAAGTTCCAGTAGTCGCACCGGGGCGGCTTCGCCTCGATGACGAGCGCCTCGTCCTGCGCGAGCTCCCACTGTCCCAGCCACAGGCGGATGTTCGGGTCGCCGCCCACGAGCCGGTGCTGCTCTTCGCCGGGCAGGTGGAAGGCGTTGACGGGGGCCTTGTCCTTGAACTCCACCACCCAGTCGGCGAACCACTGGGCGCAGCCGATGGCGTACATGGCGCCGCCCATCAGCATTCCCGGCACGCGCGCCGGGTCGAGCGGCGCCGCCGGCTCGTGGGCGTCGAGGCACTCGATCGACACCTCCACGGGCTTCTCGGAGAGCCGGTCGAGAAAGGTCTGCCGCAGCAGGATCTGCGAGGTGTGCTCGTTCATCTGCAGCCAGTTGCCGGGGTGCTCCTTCTGGCTGGCGATGATCTCGAAGCTGCCGTCGGGCAGCAGCTCGAGCTGGCGGTCTTCCAGGTGGCCCGGCGCCGCCGGCGATCTTCTCGCGCGCGGCGAAGTTCTGGCTCTGGGCCGCGAAGCTCATGTAGTGGATCGTGCCCCGCCGGCCGCGGATGCGGTACGTGTACCGCGGGTTGACGGGCGCGCCGACGTAGTAGTTGTCCGGGTTGTCGAGGCCCATCTTCACGTTGTCGGGCATGGTGCGGAAGCGCGGGTTCAGCGGGCCCGGGTTCTCGGCGAACGAGTGCAGCCCCGCGCGCAGCAGGCGCGACAGGTAGCGGAGCCCCTCGCCGCGGTCGAAGGCGTCGGTTTCGAGGTCCTCGCGCAGGATCACGTCCCCCGCCTTCTTCAGCAGGTCGCAGAACTCGGTCCACGCCGCAGCGCTCATCACCTTGTCGACGGCTTCGTCGCCCATGCCTTCTCTCCTTGCTCCTTGCTTGCGGCCCTTGCTTGCGGCTCTTCGCGGGCTCCGGCTGCCCGCGTGCCGTCTGCTCAGTTGCCCGAGATGCGGAAGCGCTCGACGTAGGGCGCGAAGCGTTCGCGCACCTGCTGGGGGTCGAGCCCGTACTCCTCGAGCGAGTACTCGTGCTTGCCGTGCTTGCCCCGGGGATTCGCGGCCACGTGCGCCTCGAAGGCGCCCTCCGCCGCGTCGGTCACCGGCATTCCGAAGCGGTCGTAGATGCGCCGCACGACGGCCAGCGAGTCGTCCACGAAGTCGTCGTGGGTGACGTCCACGAAGCGCGCCGGGTCGTGGCGGTCGCGCGCTTCGAGACCGCGCTCGAGGGACGTCGCGTAGAAGTCCATCACCACCGGGCCCAGCGCCTCGCGCGTCACGTCCGCCACCGGGTGCAGCATGGTCCACGTCATGCTGCAGATGGAAGCCGTGCACATGAGCGGGTCGCGGTGACTCCAGACGATGGAGACGTCGGGGAAGTTCTCGATCAGCGGGTCGATGCCCCACATGTGCGCCGGCGCCTTCAGCAGCCAGCGCTCGCCGGGCCGCTGCCAGTCGAGCAGCCGCAGCAGGTCCTTGTAATAGGCGTACATGGGGCCCAGGTCCTGCTGGCGGTACCACGAGCCGTAGGGCTCGAGCATGATCTCCACGCCCATCTGCACGCCGTGGAACGTGAACGCCTGGACGAGCACGCACTCCTCGGGGTTGTCGGCCGCCGTGTAGTGCATCTTCGTGAACTCGGGGTTCTCGGCCCGAGCCTTCGCGTAGTGCGCCTCGATGGCGTCGCGTCGCGGGTCGGACTGCCCGGGCGGGAGGTCCTCGAGCGGGTCGGGGAACATCGACTCCCACAAGAGCAGGGGCCGCGCCGCCGGGTCGCGCGCCAGCAGGTTGAAGAGGGCCGACGTGCCCGAGCGCGGCATGCCCGTCAGCACCATGGGCTTCACGATGGGGCGTTGGCGGATCTCGGGATGCCGCTTGAAGGCGTCCTCGATGCGCAGACGGGTGGTCAGCAGGTCGACCAGGCGGCGGCGGTTGCGCTTGCGGCCCCGCTCGTTGAGGCCGCCCCGGTCGTAGGTGGCGGCCAGCATCTCGAGGCCCGGCCGGAAGTCGTTCGGCCCGAAGTCGTCGAGGCCGGCGGCCTTGCGGCTCTCCTCGAGGATCTCCTGGACGTCGAAGGTCACGTCGCTCATGGGGGGCTCCACCGGTTGGCTGCAACCGCAGGGCCCTGCAAGCTACCCGAAGCCGGGCGCGCCCGCTCCCTAGGGGAAAGCCGGACCCCGCCCCCTTACCCGGCCGATTTCAAAGCTCTTTTTACCCGTCCGGGGCAGATGCGTTAAAGTGCCCGTCCGGCGCGGAGAGGTGGCTGAGTGGTCGAAAGCGCGCCCCTGCTAAGGGTGTACAGGCTAATACCCTGTCGAGGGTTCGAATCCCTCCCTCTCCGCCATGCTTTACCGCGAGCCGGCCGCGTGATGCCGGCTTGCGGCGGCTCCAGACTGGTTTCCGGAGAGATGGCCGAGTGGCTTAAGGCGCACGCTTGGAAAGCGTGTGTACGGCAACGTACCGTGGGTTCGAATCCCACTCTCTCCGCCATTCAGTCTGCTGTGGCAGAGACGTCCCGCCTCCACCCCCGCATCGCCTGAGAAATCTCCGCGATTCCGCGGCGCCTTGGCGATCGCGTCTAGAGGACTCCGAATCGGAGACCGCGGCTTCAGAGCGTCGAAGAGGCCGCCGCGCGCATTCGTCTCTGTTGCCAGGTCGGGCGGTTCGGTTTCGCCGTGAGATCGCCCACGCGGCGCGCGCTACCGACGCCCGCTCGGGGCCAACCTCTTCGCAGGCGCGGGGTGTGACCCTCGGCCGGCACTACCCGACCCAACTCGGTGTGGCGGCTTCGAGGCGGCCTAGAGGAGCCTGTGTCCGGGAGCCGCCGGCTGAGTTCCTCGGGTCGACGGCGACGGTGTGAGATGGCGTGTGCCGGGGTAATGGTCGCCTTCGGGTCGAAACCTGGGCATTCGGGTGCCTTTAGCGAAGGCTCAACGAAACGAACTTGACAGGCAGCTTGCTGGCACGGCCGCCCGAACGCTGCTCCCTCCGTGCCACGGTCCAGGTTAGTACCCGATGACAGTCAACTTATAGGGAAGGGTCAATCGGCTATGGCCGTAGATCGCGCTGGCTACCGCGACGGCGTTGTCGAAGTCCTTGCTGAAGACCTCGCGCCCGCCCGACTTGTACCGGTACTGGTTCGATACAGCCAGGCACAGGTGATCCACTTGAACCATCACAAGCGCTTGGATGAGGTCGCGGTAGATCGCGTTTCCCATCCAAGCTCTCCCGGCTTCCACTTCAAGGCCGCATCGCCACTCCTCATGGTACGCGTCGATCTGATATCGAAGAGTGGGCACCCCGTTTTCACCGAAGAACACCGGGCGCTCGATCTTGTCCTTCTTCGTCTTCCCCTTCTCAACCGCGAATCCAAGCTGCTCAAGGCCCGGCGTTAGAATGGATAGGACCCTGTCGCTGGTGAGTCCCTTGGCCGGGTTGGCCGTACCGATTTCGGGGGCGTGTGTGCGGAAGACATCCACGATTGCCGTCGCGAAATACGGAGGTGGCTCTGTCAGCGGAAAGCACATGAATCTGACTGTCTTCACCGCACCCTCCAAGTCTGTCTCCAAGACTCGTCGGTAGCACGAGAGGGAGCCACCCCTGCTTACAAGACCACTCCCGGCACAGTCCGGTCGGGACACTTCGCGCACGTCTCACCATCAAGAGCCAGCCGGTACCCGCCCCAGCAGTTGCTTCTTGGCCCGCCCACTAGCTCGGTCCCTGCGGGAAACGCGGCGCTACGCGCACCACAGGCTCGTAAATATCTATAATGTACGTAAACAGTATTGACGATATGAAGATGGATGCGGATAATGCGCAACTTTCACGAAGCAGGTATTGGAAGTGAAGAAGGCAAATCGGAGAGAAAAGTTCGTAGAATTGGCCGAAAAGAGAGTAAATCGTGCTCTAAGAGATCTCAGGTTGGTTGGGAATCTTTCCAACAGAAGCAACTACACCTACAGCGATCAAGATATTACGAAGATATATCGCGCACTCAAGACAGCGCTGGACGAGATGAAAGGCCGCTTCGACAGCAAGGGTGCTGGCGACGACGACTCCTTCAAGCTTTGAGAACCGAACACACGTGAGACCCGCGATGACCTCAACGCTCCCTCCACAGCATCCCACCTTGAGCATCGATACCCGCCCCAACGCGAGTGCTGCCGGGAAGCTCCGCCAACAGCGCATCTTGGGTGCAGGTCGCGACCTGTAGTGATGAGCGTCTATCGAGAGACAGTCGCTTCGGATGGTCTGCGAATCGCGTGGCTGTAGGCACCATCCCCCGCCGCGACTCGTCACCGCGGCTTATGTTTGGGAAATTCCGAAGCAAAGGAGGGCTAGTGAGTTCTACAGACCCTTGGGCCAGCGAACCCGACGTAGCAGACGACGCGCAGACTGAGGGCGATGCCGCTGATGCTATCGAGCGTGCATCAATCCCCTCCAGCGATGTGGCGTTCGAAACCCGAGATGGCGACACAGGTCCGGTATGGCGGTTCAAGCAGGCGCGAAAGGGCGACGACTACGACGACCCCACAGAGGACGAGTTCTTCCGAGACGGCAGCCTGACTCGCGCCTTGGTACGCGAGTCGATCCAGAATGCATTGGACGCGGAGCTTGACCCCGGCGTTCCCGTCTGTGTCCGCTTCAGATTGGGATCGTCTGATCGAACCGACTTGCCTTCGTGGTTGTTTGACGAGCTAGCCGATCACCTGCGCGCCAGCGATGGCGCTGATGAACCAAGCGAAGCTGCATGTCCGTGGCTCCTTGTTGAGGACTTCAATACGGTCGGACTCACCGGGGACCCCTATGTAGATGACCCGAAGTGGAGTGCAACACCCCAAGAGAAGAACCACTACTTCTACTTCTGGCGAAACACAGGACGGACCAACAAGACGAGCGACGAGAGAGGCAGTTGGGGAATCGGCAAGGCGGTATATCAGTCTGCGTCGCGCATCCGCTGCTTCTACGGACTGACTGTTCGCAGCACCGACGGCGCCGCCCTTCTGCGGGGCAAGAGTGTGCTCGACAATCACCATGTCGGTGAACAGCGATACTTCCCCAGAGGCCACTTTGGCCAATTCAACGAGGATCCGGAAGAAGCGAACTTCGCTCTTCCGATTGTTGACCCTGCGCTGCTGACCGAGTTTTGCCAGACGTTCGACTCCAAGCGTGGAGCCCGGAGCGGCCTGAGCGTTGTCGTTCCCTGGCTCAACGAGGGCATTCACAGCTGGACGGTCGATGAGCTCGCTTTGTCGGTGTGCGAGCAGTACGTCGTACCGATCACCGCTGGGCAGCTCATCGTGGAAGTTGTCGACGACGAACGCGTCATCAGCATCGATCGTGAAAGCATTGAAGCGGTTGTTCGGGATCAACTTCGGGACATAGAGGCGCAGAAGCGCGTCGAGCTTAAGGACCTGATCGAGTTCGCTCGCTGGGCAGTCTCCTTGCCCCGGGAGCAACACCTCCTCTTGAACTGTCCACCGCTGGACAAGAACACCCACTGGTCTGATGAGTTGATTCCGAAGGCCGTGCTCGATGCTGCGCGGGAGCTGTACGAAGCGGGGAAGCCCTTGGCGATCCGGTGCGGAGTCAAGGTTTCCCCCAAGCAGGGAGCTCCAGAGGTCTGTTGGTTCAGCCTATACCTGAAGCGCGATGATGACCTGCCGTCCGCTCACGTGACTTTCGTACGCCGGGGGATCACGATCCCCGGAGTCTCGTCACAGGCACCGCCCGGCATTCGCGGCATGGTGATCGTCAACTGGCCGCTATTGGGCAAGCTCCTTGGGGACGCTGAGAACCCGGCGCACACCAAGTGGGAGCCCAGGAAGTCTCGCGTTGATCGTCGCTGGCTGAAGGCTGAAACGACGATCCGCTTCGTCCAGAGAAGCGTGAAAGAGGTCGTATCCAGACTCATCGCTGGCTCGTCTGAAGTCGATAAGAGGATGTTCAAGGATGTGTTCTTCTTCGAGAAGCGCCGCGAAGAGATCGAAGCGAAGGCAAAGCGCAAGCCCAAGACGACCGAACCACCCGTGATCAAGGCGACGCCCAAGGAGCGGGTCTTTGCGATCTCCCGACTGGATGGAGGTGTTTCGGTTCGCGGCGAATCAGGCCTACGGGATGGAGATCTCGTGACGCTCCGGGTGGCTTACGGCACGCGGCGTGGAAACCCCTTCAAGAAGTGGGACGCACGTGACTTCGACCTCGCAACGATGCAGGCTGAAGCGCGAGGCGCAACCATCAACACACAAATGGGCCAGGTAATCAAGCTTCGTGTCGAAAAGGCAAGCGACTTCACGCTCCGCCTTCACGGGTTCGATACGCATCGCGATCTTGAGGTCGATGCGCGGCGCATCAAGGAGGCCTGATGAAGAGAACCATCAACTACACCGGCCGGACGCGACTACCTCTCGAGCAAGTGGCCGTGCGCGTAGCTGAGAATGGCGACGAGTTCTTTGCGACGGTCGATCTTTCTGGAACTACCTTCCCCGAAGATGCGCGTGTGATCGCCGAGGCCTACGAGAGGACGGCCTACGAGCGGTTCGAGCGGTCCCGAGCGCTCCTCCGCCTGCGCAGCGCGCCGATCGCGATCGGAAACAGGAGCAGCTCGGGGCCGATCAGGCCGCAGGCGAGGTCGTGGGGCACGCGTACCTCCGCCTCGACGGAGTCGCCGCGCAGCCCGCCGTCGTCCTGCGGCGCGCAGCGCACCGTGTAGACGCGGCCGTCGCCTTCGCCGCTGCGCTCGGCGCGCAGCGCGAGCGAGAACGTGCCCGCGCCGTTCGTCGTCGCGATGGGCTGCTCGTCCGAGGCCTGCGTGTGGATCTCCTCGCCGTCGAGGATCATGTCGAAGGGCGTGTGGCCGTCGCCCTCGCCGTCCGGCGGCTCGTCGCTCGCCACGGAGCACAGGATCATCGGATCGGCCTGGTACAGGTCGGTGGCCGCGAGCGGGGAGGCGTCGATCGACACCCACTTGTGATCCGGCGGGAAGAGAGCATAGGGCGGATGAGCCGGGTTTCCGCCTCAGGTCCGGGTAGGGACGTTATGTCAATCCCCTACGGGGAGCCCGGTGACTGGCGCCGGTGACATGTTCCCAACGTCGATGCGTCGGTCATGGTTCCCTCCTGAAGATCACATCAACACGAGCCACCTTTGCTCGGCCGGGTCCGAGTCGCCAACATGTTCCCCGATGACCGGCTCTCCCCAAGACCGGGAACTCCCGAGGAGAGCCAAGGGCCTCCCGGGTTACTGGGCCGTCCTCTTCGTGCGTGCCGTGTTGCAACACTCCGCCGAACTCGACCCCACCTCGCCCCTACTTCTCTTCGAGAAGATCCACGGAGAGGTCGCCATCGCCTTCGCGAAAACAGAACGCTCGGCATCCGGAATGCCATTGTTTTCGAGGCCACGTACCCACGGCCCACACGCTCGCGTGCCTACGACAACGCCTTCCTCGTTGCCAAGACCGTCGCAAGGCTCGCTACCGGCTCGGGCGGGCTCACCCCTGGCCGGGCGGGTTTCGCACCCGCTGGGCGAGAAACGAAATTTCATGGAGTCATCGCATCCGAGTACCGGATCTCCCGGGTCGCGCGCATGGAGTCTCCCCTCCCTCAGAACGGTCGGATGCGTCGAGATCGGACCGGGCGACGCCCTACGCCGTTCTACGACGGCCGTCGGTCGCGGTCAAGGAAAGCCACGCGGGGGCGACCATCCCTCGATCTGGTGGTCGGAAACCGGCACCTCGATGCCGTCAGTCTGCTCCCGGCGCCCTTACGCGAGCCGCTGAAGCTGCGCGGCGGCGTCCTGCAGGTCCTTCGTCTCGAAGGCTTCCCCGAACCAACCGAAGACCCCAGCGAGAGCTTCGCGGGCTTCATCGATGCGCCCCTGGCCCTGCAGCAGGCGGCTCAGGCTCACTGCTGCGCGCAGCTCCAGCGTCCTTGCCTCCTGCGAAAGCGCCGTGTCGATCGAGAGACGAAGATATCTCTCGGCCTCATCCACCGCCGTCGGCTCTGCATCCAGCAGGAACGACCCCTTCAACCGGAAGAGCTCGGCGTCCCAGAAGGCCATGCCGGTCCGACGAGACAATGCGAACGCACTGTCGAGGATCCGCATCGCCTCCCGGTGCTGCCCCGCTCTCTGACGCCCGCGTGCCAGCATCGCCAGGATTTCGGGAGCGAAGGACTGGAAGTCGCCCGCGCGCAGCTCGGCGATCGCGTCCTCCCCCCGCCCCCGTTCGTCGGCGGAACCCGGCTCGATCCAACCGGTGATGAAGCGGGCAGCACCAAGCCACAGCGGGAAGTCCATGCGATCCGACAGAGCGATGACTTCCGATGCGGCCCGCATCGCCTCACCTGGTTCGCGGCGCTGCAGGTGAAGAATCGTCAGGAAGACCAGCGCGAATGCGAGGGAGAACGGGTGCTTCGCCGCGCGCCCGCGCTCGACGGCTTCGTTCGCCAGCTCGACGGCCCGTGCGGAGTAACCCTTCGCATGGAGCGCGAGGGCCATGAAGCAACGCGCCGTCACTCCGAACTCCTGGCCGTATCCGGCCAACACGGGCTGTAGCGCGACCTCGTCGCGTGTCGCGATTCCTGCCTCACCGTACTCGAGGCACGAAGTGAACCGACCCTGGAGGTAGGCCGACTGGCAGAGCCCGACCTCGCCAGCCAGCCGGTACAACGGCTCGTCGTGCTCCTCGCCGTGAAGCCGCAGCTCCTCGGCGAGTTGGTGCGCGATGGCGAGATCGCCCCGCGCATTGTGGAATGCGCACAAGCCGTACAGTCCGAACGCGACGGATGCCGGATCCTTCACGACGTTGCAGAGCCCCTGGGCCCGGCCGTACGCGGCGGCGACGTTCTCGCTCTGAAAGCCCTCGGCGGCCTGCAGCGAGACGCCGAGCGCGATGTGGAGAGACAGGCTCTCGACGTTTCGATCATCGGACACGGGCAGGCTGTCGAGCAGCTCGATCGCGCGGCTGTAGTGCCGGATCGCTTCCCGATGGGCCGACCGCACGACAGCGGCCTGTTTCGCAGCCTTCTCGTAGTAGGCAACCGCTTCCCGCACCTCCCCAGCGGCATCGAGATGACGTGCCACCACTTCCGGCTCGGCGGAGACTCCGCTGGAGTGCTCGGCCAGGAGCGCTCGCGCTGCCCGTCCGTGAATCCGTTTCCTCCGACGCTTGACCAGCGACTGGTAGGCTTGATCCTGGATCAACACATGCTTGAAGGTGTAGGTGGCATCCGGCGGGCTCCCCTGTCGCAAGAGCAGGCCAGCCTCGACCAGGCGATCGATACCGCGGCGCAGCCCGGCTTCTTCGATCTCCGCGACGTTCGAGAGCAGGCGATGGGAGAACTCGCGACCCAGAGGCGCCGCGAGAAGGGCGACCTCCTTCGCGAAGGACATGCGATCGAGACGGGCCATCAATGAGTCCCGCAACGACGCTGGAACGCTGACGTCGCCTGTTCGCTCTTCCTTCGATTCCAGGGCGGAGCGAGCGAGCTCTTCGAGGAACAGCGGAACTCCGTCCGCGCGCTGAACGATCTGCTCGATGGCGAGCGCGGGGAGTGGCCGATCGTTGCACACACTGGCGACGAACCTGCGGGCTACATCGGAGCTCAGTCGCCGAAGCTCGATCTCGCTGAAGCTCTCCGAACGTCCCCACGGCGCCGCGAACTCGGAGCGCGCCGTGAGGACCAGGAGCACTCGCTCGCTTGCCACCTTCTCGACGAGGCGCCCCACGAGCTCCAGCGTGCTGGCGTCGGACCACTGGAGATCCTCGAGCAGCACGGCCACGGGGTGATTCCTGGCGCGGGCCAGCAAGACCTCGATCAGCGTCTCGAACACGCGTTCGCGCTTCGGACCCGAGTCTGGATCGCCGGATACGTCCTCATCGCCCAGCGGAACCCCCAGAAGGCCGGCGATCGACGAGAGCGAGTCGGCCGCTGTGAGCCCCAGTCGACCGATCGCGTCATCGAGTTGGCGGAGGCGCTCCGCGGGATCAGCAGATTCCCCGGGTAGGAGTGTTCGCTCGAGCATTCGGATCACAGGGGACAGCGGACTGTTCCGGGTGTAACGCGAGCAGCGAATCTCGATCCAATCGGACCCGGAATCATCGCTTCGCTCCCGGAGAGCCGCTGCGAGGCGCGACTTTCCGAGCCCGGGCTCTCCCGAGATCAGCACGGTTGCACCTCGCCCAGCGCAGGCATCGTTCCAGCGCGCCTCGAGCAGGTCGAGCTCGAGCTCACGGGCCGCGAACGGAACCCGGGCTGCTCTCGGAGAGGCCTCGTCGAGCTCGGAGAATCCGACGATCTGATGAAGGTGGACGGGCTTGACGAGTCCCTTCAATCGGTGCTCGCCCAGATCCTTCGTGACGAACGCCTTGCCGATGAGGTTGAGGGTGTCGCCGCTGATCCAGATGGTATCCGGCTCAGCGATCGATTCGATGCGCGCCGCGGTGTGCACTGTGTCACCAACAGCGACCCCCTCTAGTCGCGGCCCGAGATCCCCGACGACGACGAGCCCGGTGTGAATCCCGATGCGAACCGAGAGCTGCAAGCGAGGGTCGTGCGAGTCGCGGTTGAGCTGCTGGATCCCCGACAGCAGGTCGAGACCGGCACGTGCGGCGAGCTTGGCATCATCCTCGTGCGCTCGCGGATAGCCGAAGTAGACCAGCACCCCGTCGCCGACGTATTGGGCGACATGACCGTCGCGGAGCGCGCACACCCGCCGCACCATGCCGTAGTAGCGGTCGACGATTTCGAGGTAGTCCTCTGCATCGATCCGCTCCAGGAGTGGGGTGGAGCCCACGAGATCGCAGAAGAGGAGCGTGAGCTGGCGTCGCTCAGCCGCGGCCGAGCCAAGCCGAGCGCCGCAAGCGGCGCAGAAGTTCGCCTCGGGTCCGCTGTCATGGGAACACGCCGAGCAACGCACCGTGCCCCCTCCGTCCGCCAGCGGGTCCGTCCTGTCGAGGGCCTGATTTCCTCGAGGGGACCTCACCAATCCAGCGATGAAGGTAGGGGACCTCGATCGAGCAGTCACAGTCTGGGAGACAGGATGCGCGAAAGCGCGGTTCCGCTCGGAGCTCTCCCATGGGTGTTATGTGAACGATCGCTTGCGGCGAGCAACGACCACGGGGCTACAGATTCTGGCCCCGGGCAACAAGTGCGACGAGCGCCGCCAGCCGCGTGGCCGGCGGCGCTCCAGCGGCGAGCTCGAGGCACTCGGGCGTGTCGCGCGCCACGTCTCATCGGCAACCCCCGAACGCTTCCACCAGTGAAGTCGTGACCCGATCGCTCGTCCGGGCCGTGCATCGCGTGATAGGCAGGTGGACGACGTCCCGTGATCGTCGTCCCCATGTCGCCGCGTACCAATCCCTACCAGTCGTGCGGTGGGGCGACCGCCCCTAGCGAGCCGTGATCCATCAGGCCGGCTACTTCGCGCGCTCGATTCTCCGCGTCCAGGTCTCTCGTCGAAACTCCCAATTCCCGTCCCGAATTCCTATGGCTGTAGCAAACGTCGAGGATAGGACGGACAAGTCACATTCTTGGCGAAGGTCCGGGTAGGGGCCTTATGTCAATCCCCCTACGGGGGCCCGGCGGCGGGGCGGTCGTCCACAGCCCGGGACGAGCGACGAAGTGCGGGTAGTAGTAGAGGGTCGCGTCGCCCGGGGCGAGGGTCCGCCCGGCGAGCAGCGCCGGGGAGAACAGCGCCGTCGCGAGCGCGCCGAAGAGCCCGCACGCGGCGCTCCAACGCACCAGCTCCCTCCGCGGGGCTCCCGGGCCTCCGGTGCCGTTCGGCATGCGCCCGGAGCGTACGACAGCCGGACCCGATCGCGACCCGCGAGCCCCGAGGACCGGGCTCGAGGCGTCGAGCACGCTGGGCGTCCCTGCCTGGCTGCCGCGGCAGCACCGACCGCCGTCGCTGGCCTCGATCTCCGACGCGTCGGTGCGCGCCTCGTGGTTCGTCGTCTGGGATTTCCCCCGAGGTAGAAGCAGGGCGGCTGGGAAGGCCCCGGGCGCGCCTCCGGCTGCCCCGATCGGAAACGAGAAGGGTGGCCCGGCGGAACCCCGATTAGACTTCCGGCCAGATCGCGACAAGCAGCCCGTCGGGTCGGACGCCGGCGCGCGCATCTCGAGCGACTCCGCTCGAGGTCGCCAGGCCAGGCGCTCCACCCCGGGCGTCGCGGAGGAGATCCAGATGGAGATCGACCAGGCACGGCTCGCGCAGTTCGTCGGGCGGTTCGTCGGAGACATGGGTGGCGTCACCACCATCGCGATGGTGGCGCTCGGAAGCGAGCTCGGCCTCTACGAGGCCATGGACGGACGCGGCCCGATCGATGCGGACGAGCTCGCGTCCCACACTGGCTGCAACCGGCGGCTGCTGCAGGAGTGGCTCGACCAGCAGGCCGCCGCCGGCTACCTCGACTACGACGCCGGCAGCCAGCGCTACACGCTCCCCGCCGAGCACGCGATGGCCCTGGCGCGAAGGCAGGCCCCCACCTACGTGGCCGGGGGCTCGCTGGTGCTCGCCTCGATGTTCCACGACCTCGAGCGCGTCGCGGAGGCGTTCCGCGGAGACGGCGCGATGGGCTGGGGCGAGCACCATCCGCACCTGTTCCGCGGCACCGCCGAGTTCTTCCGTCCCGGCTACCAGTCGAACCTCACCGCCAGCTGGATCCCGGCCCTCGACGGCGTCGAGGCGCGCCTGCGGGCGGGCATCCAGGTGGCCGACATCGGCTGCGGACACGGCGTGTCCTCGGTCGTGATGGCGCAGGCCTACCCCAAGAGCCGCGTGCACGGCTTCGACTACCACGCACCGTCGATCGAGACCGCCCGGGAAGCCGCCGAGATCGCCGGCGTGGGCGACCGCGCCCAGTTCCGGGTGTCGAAGGCCAGCGCCTTCGACGGCAGCTACGACCTGGTGTGCTTCTTCGACTGCCTGCACGACATGGGCGATCCCGTCGGCATCGCGCGCCACACTCGCGAGCACCTGGCGCCCGGCGCCACCGTGATGCTGGTCGAGCCCTTCGCCCACGACGACCGCGCGGTCAACCACCAGCTGCCGTCGGCGAAGGTCTTCTACGGAGCCTCGACGTTCATCTGCACGCCGAACTCCCTGTCCCAGGAGGTGGGGCGCGCGATGGGCGCCCAGGCCGGCGAGTCGGGCATGCGCGCAGTCTTCGAGGAGGCGGGCTACTCGCACTTCCGGCGCGTGACGGAGACGTCGTTCAACATCGTCTACGAAGCGCGGGTCTGACGGGGCGCCGCGCGGCGGAGGCCCGCAACCAGACGCGCCGAAGGCCCCCGGGAACGCCCTCGACCACGCAGTGCTCCGGGAGCCCGCCTTAGCGCCGGCTGCGCGCCGAGGCGTGAAGACAGCGCACATTGAGGAGCGTCGTCAACCCGCGTCGTTCCTGCCCGGCGGTCGGCTCTCAATCCTTTGCTGCGACGAGATACCCTTCCTCGATTGCAGGTCCCAGCAACTCGGACGGACCACTCGTCTCGTCAACTAATACCGCGACGCGCTCGCGCGCGCGGGTCAGGGCCAAATAGACTTCGCTTACGGCCCTCCGCAGCATCGCGCTACGAGCACCAGCAACGGAGCTACCTGAGTCAGGTACGCGACCATCGCTGACATCGAGGAGGACCACTCCCCTGGACTGGAGACCGGCTGAGAACTCTGGGGTCACAACGACGTGGCGGGAGAAGCCCCGCCGCGGGGACCCCGGAGGGCGATTGACATAAGGCTCCTACTCGGACCTTCGCCAAGAACGCGACTTGTCCGTCCTTCCATAGGGTCGGAGCGCAAGACGCACTTTCCCCATCGCCGCAGATTCTTCGATCCGGGCGTCTGCTCCCGCTCTGGCTGGGCGCTCTCGAGTTGAGAGATGGTGCTCGTGGCTCCACCGGAGCGGCGGCGGAGCTTCTACGAGTGACTCGGTCCGAAGACCCGGTTCGCGGGCAAGCCGATCGCAGCGCGATTCGTTGGCGGTTGTGTTCTCCACGGGGTCGTGGGAACCATCCTTCCATCTGGGCCTCGGTCGGCCATCGCTTCGTTCGGTTCTTCGGAGGGGCATAGCTTATCCGTCGGACCTTGGGGCTCGGGGCCGTGGGCCAGGACGAACGGGGATGCTCACCTCCGCGGCCACGCCAAGCGTGGCAATACGAACACTCTTCGCCTCTGCCTGATCGAGTGGTTGTCCTCTCGAAGACTCTCCAGAGCGAGTCCTTGCCTAGCCTTCGTGTATTTCGACAGACGGGCCAGCTCGCCCGGGGCGGTACTCCTTCTCGTCCTTCCACATGCGCAGCACCGTGGCTGCAATCATGCGGGCCAAGCTCAGCTTCGCGAGTGTCGGCTTGGTGCCGCCGTCGAGAAGCCGTTCGTAGCGTCCATAGATCGGATCCTTGTTGCGCTGTGTGATCACCGTCGTCGCAGCGCCCTTGAAGATGTGCTTCAAGGCTCGGTTGTGTTGTCGGGACAGACCTCTCGTCTGCGGAACGCGTGCCTTGATCCAGCCATCGGCCGTCTGGACCCAGTCCGAGCTCGAGCGGGTCACGATGCCGAGGCCACAGTAGCTCCACAACTGTCGCCTCGTGCGGAAGCGATGCGGCGTCACGACGATGGGAACCAGCCGGGCCGCTCGGATCGGTCCGAACCCGGGCGCCGTTTCCAGCAGTCCGACAATCGGGTGCTTCTTCGCCTCGCGAAGTAGATCGGCCTCCGCCTCGCCCTTCTGCTCCAGCAGGAAGTCGAAGTGTGCGTACAGCCGAGTCGCCCTCGCCTGCGCGTTGGCCGGCAGCTGAGCCTGCCACGCTTCGCGATGACGCATCCCATACACGTTCTCGCCCGAGACCGGAACGCCGCGGGAGCGCGGGCGAGCGAAGCTCGCCAAGCGCAGCCACGCTCTGCGTGGCCGCGGTACAAGCTCTTGAGCCTCGACTGCGCCCGCACGACGTCGCCGACCAGTGTCATGTGAATGCGCGAGAGCTCGCGCAGGCGGGTGAACTGCCGAGGCGCCTTGAACACGCACTTCTCGAGGTTGCCCATCCGCAGCTTCTCAACCAGCGCGTAGGCGTCGCGCTGGTCGCTCTTCAGTCCCCGGCTCTCGGTGATCCCGGCCACCACCAGCTCGTCGACGTGTGGGCTCAGCGTCTCGTACAGCCAGGCGCTCTGCAGGCCCTCCTCGAAGACCAGGTGCTTGCGGCCCGGGATCATTCGGACCGCTTCCATGGGGAATCATCATGGCAGTCTGCAATGATGATTCCCTACACAGGCACGAGGCCCGCCAGCGCCTGGCCGTTCGTCTCGACCGGGAAGTCCTTGAGCTTGCGTCCCTTTTCGGAGATCACGGCCAGCGTGCAGCTCGCGGCGTGAACGTCCATCCCGATGTAGCGTTCCATCGGTGCCTCCTCTCGTTGGGTGTTGTCGTTCGTCCAACTCGAGGATGTCCAACGGGGACGGGAGGCACCAACCCATCTGATCTCGGGGGCTTACGTCGTTGGCTGCAGACGCCATCCCCTTATCATGCTTATCCTCCTCAACGAAAGTAGCTACTTGCGTGGCTGCTTCTTCGTTTCAGGCACCTGCCTCGCGCGCTACCAGGCGTCCTGGGCGCGTCCGGCCGTGGCGTGACCGCCGGAGCCTCTCCAGATGAAGCACGGCGCTCGCGGGCGGTCGCTAGTGGTGTCCCCAATCCGGTTGGACCAGGGGCAGCCACGTCGGATCGATCTGCCGATTCGAAACCGTCGCCGCCCTTGCCGGCGGAATGCCCAGCATGAACTCGCCGACGCCGATTTCCGACCTCGCCGCGAGAGTCAAGGCCTCTTCGGCGGCGACGTCGTCGCCGGAGCCGAGAGCGCAGCCGGCCAATCCCATCGCCGTCGCCACCAGATACATCGTCTGGTAGAGCACCCCGACGTTCTTGAGGGTGGTCGCGTAGGAGATCGAGCGATATTTCCAGCTCATGCGCCCAAAGCGAGAGGCGATCTTGATCAGGACCGGCGGCGGCTCCGTCGCGCCGGACGCCCGCATGGCCCCCTTGAGCAGCGGCGCGGTGGCTTGCTCGCCGGCGGGCAGGATCTCGAATTCGTGCCTGTCGGCGGCGTAGTGATAGGCCCCGGCGGGAAGATCCTCGACCCGGCCGGCAATCAGATACAGCTCGAGGTCGTGGATGCCCCCGCCCGAGGCATATGGCCGATCGCACGCCTGATAGGGCATGCCGGCTGCCGGAGCCGGGCCATATCGCCCCCGCGTCCGGGCGCACCGGAAGAGAAACTCCCCGAGCTGTGGCAGCGTGACCGGCCGGCCATCGTACTGCCTGATGGAAACGCGCCGCTCCAGCGCCTGGGTGAGCGAGAGGTCCCGCGCGCGGACGTCCCGTTCGCTCGGCAACGGCAGTGGGATCGCGGTACCCGCGAGCCGAGCGGGCAGTGCGGGTGGCGAAGGCACGCTCTGCAGGTAGGGGAATTCGGCTCCGAACGCCCCATCGTGGCGTCCGTACCGGCTGCGGCGGTGAAACAGCAGGTCGTGAAACTCTCCCATCTTCAGCAACTCGTCCCCGATGCCCGCTGCCGCGGCCCACTCGCTGCCCTCGAGCATGCCGGCTGCGTCCAGCAGCCTGATCGCCGCAAGCCGTACCTCGTCGTCGAGCGCGCGCTCGGCTGCGGGCTCCTCTGCAGCGGCCAGCGAGCTGATCAAGGCGGCGCCCGACACGTCATGCAGGATCACCCGGTGCGCCGCGACCGCGGATTCCATCGCCAGGCCGTGATCATGACGCTGCAGATAGGCGAAACGCGACAGGCGCGGCGTGCCGGCCACCCGAGAGACCCCACCCAGGTCGAGGCTTGCGGCGCACGAGAGCGGCTCGATCGTCATAAGCGATCTGCCGTGCACGGCCAGCTGAAGCCGGCAGAGAAAGCCGAGCTGATCGAGAGTCCAGCTATGCTGACTGAGCGAAATGGCCATGTCCGCAGGGCTTGTTGCGCCGCGGTTCGAGGCCATCGACCAGAGCTCCGATCGCTCGACCCAGCCGGACGCCAGGCACTTCAACGAAGCGCAGATCGCCTGAGAAATGCCCTCGAGCCGGAGCGCGCCCCACGCGTGGCCGATCATGACGACGCCCGCAGGCAATTCGTTGATACTGACCTCCGGTCGCAATCTCAGTCGCAATTCCAGGCTCGGCGCTTGCCACTCGGCCTGTTCGAACAGCCAATGCATCGACGCCCCCTCCTAGAGAAACATCGCGATCGGATTCAGTTCTTCTTCACGCCGAGGGCGATCCAGCCAACCCATCTTCACTGGGACGTCGTACAGCCGGCCGGCGGCGAGGCGCGACCAGAAGTGCCGCATCCCCGGGACGATCACCTTCGCAACCGGAATCCCGACGTCCGGTCGCGTCTGATCGATCACCATGACCTCCAGCCCGGGTTCCTCGACCCTGGCGCAGACGGCCGAAGCCTGCTGTGAATCGCTGAGCGGAACGACGGGTCCATAGTGCTCGGCACGTAGCCTTTGCATCTTCGGATCGGGAAGAAGATGGGGCTGGCTCTCGATCGTCGCGTTGCGCCACCACCGCTTCTGCGCCGGATCGGGATACGGATAGTCGCCGGACGCGTCGCGGTTCGCTGGCAGCACCGCCGGCAAGATATGGTTCATCTCGGACAGCGCATGCTCGATCGCCGCGCGAGCATCGAGATGCGCACCGAACGCCAGAAGGATGTCCTCGGTCCCGCCGCTGGTCGATCGTGAGATCGCGACGAAGGTCGGGATCGCCAGATCGCCGGTGACGTCCAGGACCCAGACGTCCCGCTGCAGCTTCGAGTAGGATTCGAGGAACGAGTCGAAATATTCGCTACGAAAGCTCGCGAGATCGACGCCGGGCCGGCGCAGCCTGTTGTACCACCAGACCGCGACGCTATCCCGCTCGATCAGCTCATAGAGGCCGCGGCGAATCGCGTCCGTCAGCGTCACGCCCGTGGCGCATCCGTTCGAGTCGGCCCAACAGAACGGCCCGGCGGGCGGCTGCGGGAAGTTATAGAAGAGATAGGTCGATGGCAGCAGCTTGAAGCGCGCGGCGGAGAGCGACCAGACGCCCGTCCAGTGAAGAGGCGTGGTCTCCTCGAACGGCCGCGGCACCATCTCGAAGGGGTCTCCCTTGGCGTTGATTTCCTCGCGCGCGGCGTACTGGCGGCTGCTATAGAGCATGCACGTGCCGGGATGCACGGCCGTCGCCGGATCCAAATCCGCATACGAGAGCTGGACTGCCGGCTCGTCTCCGTGATACATCCCGGAATACCGTTCGAGGGCTTCGCAGATTGCGCCGACTTTCGCCGCCTCGGCCGTCGTACCGACGCCGGCGGCCTGGCTCAGCATGCTGTTCTTGACGGCCTGAAGGTCGAACGCGTCGCGGCCGAAGCCGAAGAATCCGGTATAGGTATGCAGCGACTCGACGCCGGTCTCCACGCGGACGAGGCTGGTAACGATGCCGGTGACCTTGCTGACGAAAGGCATGAGGTCGTCCAGCGTCGCCCGCGCGGGCCGCTCGTCCTCGGTGATGCAAACGGGCCGAGTGAGGATCTCGGTCTGGAGATCGGGGTTGCCGCAGACCCGACATTGCGGACGTTTCTTCAGGGCATGGTCCGTGCTCTGCAACGTCCGCAGGTCGATCGTCTTGACCCGCGATCCCGGTTCGGCGCAACCCGCAGCCCATTTCGCGGCCTCGAGGGCGACGAGGTTCGCTACGATGGCCCCGAGCGGCCGGTTCTGCGCGATCGCCTTCGTGATTCCGGTGCCGCCAACTCGCCGGCCGACATAGGCCTCGAGGGCCGCGTTGGTCCGCAGCCGCCACGACAGGCATTCCAGGCAGCCATGCCCGTTTCTGAACAAGGGGCCGATCCAGACTTCGGGTCCGGCGCCACGTGCGAGGAGCCATGGCCGGTCGTCCCGCAGGTTGACCTCTGCCAGCTCCGCCAGCCCGGGATCGAGATAGTCATCGGTCAGGACCACGTGCAGGGATTCCCGGGTGGGCCTGTCGACGATACCCGCCGTCACGCCGAGAGATTTCAGCGCTTCGACGACGGGTCGCGGCTCGACCGCGCCGACAGCGGTCACGGCGACCCCGGTCTTCGAGAGCCGTTCCGTCACCGTTCGGCAATCGAGGCCTAGTTCGTCCCAGAAGGCTTCCTCGCCGACCGTTGCGTGGCGCGGGACTTCCGTCACCAGCCCGCGCTCGATCAGGACCTCGAACGCGTAGTGCACGAAGGATCGGGGATAGGTTGCCTCGAGCGCATCGGCGACCAGCGTCTCCTCCACGCCGTCGTCGAGGAAAGGCAGCAGGTCGACGAAGATCTGTCCCTCGAGGATCTCGTGATCGCGATCGCCGATCAGAAAGAGGCCTTCTCCCTCGACCGCGAAGGCTTTGTACCGAGGTCGAAGATGGAGGCGACGCGACACCGGCGCCGTGCCCAGGCCTGCGGTCATCGTCGCTCTCTCGACTTCGCGCTGTCGATCCATTCCGCGGGTTCATGCCTTGCCCGCCGACCGGGCTATCGACCCGACGGCGGTACGCAGGATTTCCAGCTGGGCCTCTATGTCGAAGGACCCTATGGCATCCAATCGCTCTCTCAGGCGCTCGTGCGCCGACCCCGAGAATACGTCGGGCACGGCCAGATGGGACGGATCGATCGCCGATGTGCCCGAGGGCAGGTTGTAGAACTCGGGTATATCCAGAAGCCGGAGCGCATCCAGTTCGGACCGTGCGAGGCGCCGCCTAGCGTCGTCTCCGGCACCCCAGTCGGGCGCGGTCGGGATCGCGCTCGCCAAGGCGAGCTCCCGGGCATTGCCGTCCAGCAAGGCGGTGGGCTCGAGCGAAGCCCGCAGAAGCACGAGGTATTCCCACGTGCTTCGCATGAGCACCCGCACCGGCACGTCCTCGATGCCCGCGAGCGGACCGGTCGCGTCGCGCAGCTCCGCGGCGGTGCGGAAGAGCAGGTCCTGTGCTTCCCGGTAGCCCGATTCCAGATCGTCGAGGTAATCGACCGCGTCAGCGGGCCTGTTAGCCGGACGCGGCCACGCGACGTCCGGCGCCCAGTAGAGCCGGCCGTCCTTCAGCCAGATGTTGCCGTTTCGCTGATCGCGGTAGCCGCTCCACATGCCCAGGGGCAGGACCCTGACGCCGGAGGACGACAACGCGCCGAAGTCCTGCCGGCCGAAGTCGGGCACCTCGACCGGCTGCGTCACGGCCGCGGTCGCCAGCACCGACTCTTCGTAGATCGCACGCTCGAGCCCCATGATGGTTTTCCGATCGCCGAGCGTCTCCACGCGCGGATGGAGGATGCATTCGAGGTCGATGAAGACCGGCCGATCACCGTCGACACGGAGATTGTCGATCCAGAAGTCGCGGCCCTCGACCAGTTGAAGCACGCGCAAAAGCATCCCGAACCGGCGAAAGAACCGCGCAGCCTCCGCCTCGGTTTCCACCTGACGCTGCGAGACGTACGCTTCCCAGCTGTAGTCTTCCCGGCAGAGTATCTGCCGCGTGGGCAGCGCCACCGATGGGCTGGCCGCATTGAGGGACGCCAGCATGCCCAAGAACTTGCGCGCGCAGCGCAGGTCCTTCGGCTTGTAGACGACGCGGTTGCCGCTTGCGAACGTCAGAACGGCCACCGATCGGCCGTCGTTGTGGCGGTCGCCGAGGTCTCCTTCGATGGAAACGAGCGAGCCGGTCGGCACGCCCGCGAACAGTGCCTCTTGCAGCAGTGGAAGGTCTCGTCCGATCCGCGAGAGAATCTCGAGCGCGTTCTGTTGCCACTGCCGGATCGCGGTGCCGACGACGAAGTTGAGCCCGGCGAACCCGCACAGGCGGTCCAGCCATGCGCCGCGGCCGAAGTCCCATGTCGGGTCGGCGCGGGTGACGTTTTCCAGCTCGAGCGTTGCACCACAAGCCAGTAAGACGCGCGTGACGAGTTGCCTCGTGAGCGCGACGAGAAGCTCGGGGTCCAGGAAGGGGTAGCGAAACCTGAGCCGATCCCAATCGAGGAGTTGGTGCGACACGCCCAGGAATGCGCGGGTACCGACCGTGGTAGGGTCCTCGTCCGCCGCACCGCCGCACAGCTCCCGTGGCAACGCGCGGATCGTCCGGATTAGAAGGTCGGCCCACGTCGGGAGACGTTGATCGCTGACGATCCGGGCCGGCCGGAATGCCTGCACGACGCCGGAAAGATCGAGGTCCGAAGCCGCCCGCACCTCCGCCTCACGGTCCGGGGATCCAACGCAGATGGCTTCGACCCACCGGCGCGCAGCCTCGGCGCCGTGCGGCTCGGGACCTCCCGTATGAAAGGCCGGATGCCGCAATCGCTGAAACGGCGGTGCGCCGCGTGCGATCGCCACCGCCCAATCCTCTTCGCGCGGACCCAGGCTGACGACCGGCTGCAAAGGAAACGTCCCTGACATCGGGGCTACCGTGGCCGGCCGGGGTCGGGTTCTGCAAACAGACGAACGGACTCGATGCCGAGAATCGGCTGAGAGCGGATGAATCGAGGATCGTGCGGGCCCGGGGTGACCCGCAGTGACTCGCAGCGCGCCGCCACCGTTCGATACAGCGTGCGTCCTACCAATCTGCCGACGGCCGCGCCGAGACAGGCATGCGGGCCGACACCAAAGGCCAGATCCTCCCCCCCTCTGCGATGCCACAGGAGCTCGTTGCACCTCTCGAGCCGCCTGGGGTCGCGGTTGGCGGCATGCACGAGGAGAAAGACCGTCGATCCCTCGGGAAGAGTCCCTTCACCGACTTGAACGGCGCGCTCGAGGTGTCGCACGCAGAGCCGGATCGGCCCCCACAGCCTCATCGCTTCGGCAAACGCCGTGTCGACCAGGTCGGGGGAGCGTCGAAGCGTGGCAAAGACCTCGGGCGAGTTTCCAAGGAACCACAGGGAGTTGCCGATCGCATAGGTCAGCGTGTCCAGCCCCGTAAGCAGGAAGAGAGCGAAGTAGGACAGCAGCTGCGCGTGATCGAGATCGCCGTTGCGCCATGCAGCGAGAAGCGCTTCGCCGACACCGCCGTACCTCGCCCCACTCTCCCCCCCATCCGGCGCCGTACGTACGCGCTGAAATCACGATACGCTGCCTCCGCCTCTCGGATCTCGTCTTCCGATTGGTCGTAGCGCCCCAGTTGCTTGTACATCGTCCGCGACCAGGATCCGATCGCGTCCCGGTCGACGGGCATGACATCCAGAAGCAAGCATGAAACCGCCTCCGGCACGCGGACGCCGAGCGTGGCGAGGACATCGCACCCTTCCGCCTCGAACACGGCGGGGTAGAGAAGCTCGTCCATCAGGTCGGAAAGATGGTCCTGCAATCGCGACATCGCCCCAACGGAGAACAGCGACCGTATCAGCGATCGCAGCCGGCGATGGTCCGCACCGCTTTCGAAAGGCAGCATGCCGAGGAAGAGCTCGTTGAGGCTCGGCGAGAGCGTCGCTGGATAGAGGGCAGTCAGTTCCGCGCCTTCGTCCCGCATCGCCGCGAGAACGTCGTCGCGGCCGGCAAGCAACCACTCCTTGTGCCCGAGGAATACCGGTGGCACGGCATGAGCGAGCTCGTAGAAGCTGCGCCAATGGCGCCGGCGTTCCGGATCCTTCAGAAACGCCAGCGCTTCCGTCTGCACCCGCTCGGTAGCGCCCTCGGCGGTGTCCGGCAAGTTCGGTACCGGCCTACTGAGACAGCTTGATTTCCCAGTTGGCCATCATCTTCCGCGCTTGCTCGCGCCCCGCCGGTTCCTCGGCGAGTTTCATCATGGCATCGAGATGCGGTCGCATGTCTTGAAGCTGGGCGCACGCACAAGATGCGGTGCAGCCGCTGCATGGACAGGTCGCACAGCTGATGCTGCTGGCGCTGGAGAGCGAGGCGCCGCCGACTGCGCGCTGGGCGGAGAGCTCGGCGGGCTTCTCCGGGATTTCGGGAGCTGCACGACCGCCGAGGTTGAGGCCGGCACCGCTCAGGACGGCCTCTGGGCTCTTCGCGTAGGTCTGCGCAAGCTGCGGGTCGGCCCAGACCCGGGCGATGACGACTGCCAGCTTGCGGGTTTCATCGGCAGTGAAACGATCGTTCGCCATAGCGGAATCCTCTCGACACCGGAGGGAAAAGACACTTTTCCGATAGCAGGACGTCAGATCGATTGCAACAGAAATTTGTGTGAACCCGCCCGAGAGCCTCTTTGTTGCCGTCGTTCGCGACCGGCTTGGGGTGCAAGCCTGCTTGACGTTGAACGAAGCCGCCGAGGGCATGAGGGTCGTCCTTGAAGGCAAGCGAAGCGGAGATGGCAGGTTGGCATTCGCGTGCGCGCGCCGGTCTCGAGTGGTTCCCGGACGGCCGAGGATAGGACGGACAAGTCGCGTTCTTGGCGAAGGTCCGAGTAGGAGCCTTATGTCAAACCCCTGCGGGTGGCGGGCGGCGGGGACGCGCTTCGCTGTCCACAGTGCGGTGCTCGCCTGCGCTTGCTCGCCGCGATCGAAGACCCGGAGGGGACTTCGAAGATCCTGGCATGCCTGGACCTGCCTGCCCGCGCCCCGCCGGCACCCCCGGCGAGCGCGGGCGTCGTGCGAGTCGAGGGGGATCTCACGGACGACGACTTCGATCAGACCCCAGCCTTCGCCGATCCCTGGTAGCAGGTCCGAACGGTGCCCCTGGCATCGGCCTCACCCATACCCCGTGGACTCCCGCTCGCCTCGAGATCCCCGCTGAGCCGCTCCGGGCGCCAAACCACCGCTTCCGCAGCTTGAAATCGTCCCGCCGCCGGGATCCCGGAGGGCGATTGACATAAGGCTCCTACTCGGACCTTCGCCAAGAACGCGAGTTGTCCGTCCTATCCTCTCCTTTCACCCGCTCCACCATTGAGACGGGCCCCTCGGTCTCCTATCTCCCGTGCCACGCCTGGGCTGCCGTCCACGCCACGCTGTAGCCGCTACGGCGGCGTCTCGCGGCCCCGCCGCTGTCACGCCCGAAGGAAGGCTCACGCCGCCGAGTACCGACTGCAACCCCCTACCTCACACCAATGGATCACCCACCCCTCGAGTGAGATACTGTCCATCGATTGGACACATCCGTCTGTCGCCGTGGACAGCGGAAGCCTCTGAGGATGCCTAGAACGCGCCGGAAGCCCCGGCATCGCCTTTGCACCACCTCCACCCACCCTTCAGGAGAACCTCCATGCCCGACCTGGCCCTCGTTGCCCCGGCCTCGCCGCTCCCGGGTGAGAAGGAAGAGCGGCTCCAGGACGGCATCGCCGTCTGTCTCTCCGGCGGTGGCTACCGCGCGATGCTCTTTCACACCGGTGTACTGTGGCGGCTGCTCGAGCTGGGGCTCTTGAGCCCCGGGGACCGCACGGTCCAGCTTCCGGGCGGAAGGACCGAGGCGGTCGGGACCTTGCAGCGCGTCTCGAGCGTCTCGGGCGGCTCGATCATATCCGGCATGCTGGGTCTTCGGTGGACGAGCCTCGACTTCTCGACACCCGAGAAGCTGGTGGCGTCCTACCAGAGCGCCGTGGTGAAGCCGATCCGCGCGCTCGCCGGCGTCACGCTCGCCTCGGGGACGCTCGAGGGTGCGATCAAGGTGCTGGCCGACATCGTGATGCCCGGGTCCATCAACGAGCATCTCGCGAAGGCCTACGACAAGCACCTGTTCGAGAAGGCGGCGCTGAGCCAGCTTCCCGCCCAGCCGCGCTGGGTCATCAACGCGTCGAACCTCCAGTCCGGGGCGCTGTGGCGCTTCATGTCGCCCTACATGCGCGACTGGAAGGTCGGCGAGAACCGGCACACCGACAAGGTGACGATCGCCCGCGCGGTCGCGGCCTCGTCGGCATTTCCGCCGGTGCTGGCACCGGCGACCTTCGAGTTCAAAGACAGCGATTTCACGCCGAACACGGGAGGGAAGGGCGAGTACGACCTGCAGCGGCCGCCCTTTACCACCGAGGTCTCGCTGGCCGACGGCGGCGTCTACGACAATCTCGGGCTCGAGACCGCCTACAAGCGCTTCCGCACGTTGCTTGTCAGTGACGCCGGCGCCCCCTTCCAGCCGGAGAAGGACGTGCCCCGAAACTGGGCCGGCCTCGGCAAGCGCGTGATCGACGTCGTGGACAACCAGGTCCGGGCGCTCCGCAAGCGCCTGCTGATGAACGCCTTCGAGAACGGCGACCGCCTCGGCGCGTTCTGGGACATCGACGTCGACATCGACGTGTTCCGGGCCCCCGACAAGCTGCCGTGTCCGCACGAGCAGACGCTCGAGCTCGCCCGCGTCGGCACGGACCTCGGCGAGAAGGACGCGAGGACCCAGGAGCGGCTCATCAACTGGGGCTACGCGGTCTGCGACGCGTCGGTCCGCTCGTGGCTCGACACGTCGCTGCCGGCGCCCAAGGCGTTTCCGTACCCGGACTCGGGGGTCGGCTGATGGCGAAGCGAAGCGCGCGTGCGGCCGCGTCCGCGCCTGCACCGTCGGGCCAGTCCAGCACACCGCCCACCGCCCCGCCGCGCCCCGCCACGCGACCGATGACGGTGATCGCGCAGGATCCCGGCGTGCGGCGGGCGGACGGCAGCATCCTGATGGCCGCCATCGAGGTGCCGGCCGAGGATCTGGTCGCCGGGCCGATCGGATACCGGGTCCAGGTGGTCGACTACGACGCCAGCTCGGCCGACTACCACGGGGCCCACGCGCTGCCGGCCTCCTACGCAGCGGAGCCGAAGGCCTGGAGCAAAGGTGCCGACAAGATCGTCGACGACTACCGCTTCCACGCGCAGAACGCCTACGCGCTGGTGATGAAGACGCTGGCCCGCTTCGAGTTCGCGCTGGGCCGCCGCATCGGCTGGTCGTTCGGCGTGCACCAGCTGAAGGTCGCCCCGCACGGCGTGATGGACGCCAACGCGTTCTACTCGCGCGAGGGCGAGGGCCTCGTGCTGGGCTACTTCCCGGGGCCCGACGGCCGGAACGTCCACACCTGCCTCTCCCACGACGTGGTCGTCCACGAGACCACGCACGCGATGATCGACGCGCTGCGCGAGCGCTATCTCGATCCCTCCGGTCCCGACCAGGCGGCCTTCCACGAGGGCTTCGCCGACATCGTGGCGCTGCTCTCGGTGTTCACGCAGGAGGAGCTGCTGACCGAGCTCCTCCGGCTCCCGGAGACACGGACACGGCCGAAGGGGTACCTGAAGGACAGCGACGTCACCGCCGACGCCCTGCGCGAGACCGCGCTCTTCGGCCTCGCCGAGCAGATGGGCGAAGCGATACAGATGGTGCGGGGCGAAGCGCTCCGCCGCAGCGCGAAGATTCTGCCGAGCCGGTCCTGGATCACCGATCCCGAGTTCCAGGAGCCGCATCGTCGCGGCGAGATCCTCGTGGCCGCCGTGATGAACGCCTTCCTCGAGGCGTGGACGGCCCGGGTGCAGGCCGCCAAGGTCCCGGGCCAGAGGCTCCACTCGATCGCGCGCGTGGCCGAGGAGGGCTCGGACATCGCTGGGATCCTGTCCACGGTCTGGATCCGCGCGCTCGACTACATGCCGCCCGTGCACCTCGAGTTCGGCGACGCACTGAGCGCCGCGCTGACCGCCGACATGGAGGTCTGGCCGGACGACCGGCGCTGGCACCTGCGCGAGCACATGCTGGCCTCGTTCCGCGCCTACGGGATCGAGCCCACCTCGAAGCGAAGGGATCCGGAGGGCGTATGGGAGCGTGCGCCCCAGGGCCTCGAGTACGGCCGCGTGCGCTTCGACTCGATGCGGAGCGACCGCGACGAGGTCTTCCGCTTCCTCTGGGAGAACCGGGATGCCCTCGACGTGCGCGAGGGAGCCTACACCGAGGTACTGACGGTGCGGCCCTGCATCCGCATCGGGCCCGACGGATTCGCGCTGCACGAGACCGTGGCTCAGTACTACCAGGTGGCGCGCCTGACCCCGGCGGAGGCCAAGGCGAAGATGATCGACCTCCCCGAGAAATACCTCGATGCCCTGCGCGCCGAGCGACGCGCCGCCGACCAGCGCCGCAAGAAGCGGCTGAAGAGCGCCGGGGCCAACGACGCGGACGAGAACGGAAGCGGCGACGAGCCGGTGACCGAGCCGACGACGCCGGTCTACGGCGGCGGCGCCCTGATCTTCGACGAGTACGGGAAGCTCAAGTACCACGTCCACAACGACGTCTTCGGCTCGCGACAGACCGAGCGCCTCGCGTATCTCTGGGAGACCGGGCTGATCCGCGTCGAGGCCAAGGAGGCGCGGCTCAGCCCGGCACGCCTCTCGGCCCTGCATCGACAGCGCGCGATCGACGCGCGCCACTTTCCCGAGCAGGGGTGGTGAGCCATGGCGAAGAAGTCCTCGAAGAAGTCGTCGAAGAAGACCGCGAAGAAGCCCCAGTCCGTCGAGATCCGGAGCTACCAGGTCGGGTTCGGCGACTGCTTCCTGATGTCGTTCGTCTACGGATCGAAGGACAAGCGCCACGTCCTGATCGACTTCGGCACCACCGGGCTGCCGAAGGGCCTGAAGCCCTCCAAGCACATGCCGGCGGTCGCCAAGGAGATCCAGAACGATTGCGGCGGCCGGCTCACCGCCGTGGTGGCGACCCATCGTCACGCCGACCACATCAGCGGCTTCGCGACCGATACGAGGTCGGGGCGCTCGGGCCAGATCATCGCCGCGTGCAAGCCGAAGCTCGTGCTCCAGCCCTGGACCGAGGACCCCGGCGCGAAGAGGGACGCGAAGCAGGCGACTCGCGACTCCAGCCGCAGCCGAAAGAGCTTCGTCGCGGGACTCTCGGCGATGGGCGACATCGCGGCGGCCGTGGAGCAGATGACGCGCAACCCGCCGCGGAGCATGTCGGAGGCGACGGTCAAGCAGCTGCGCTTCCTCGGCGAGGACAACATCGCGAACAAGTCCGCCGTCGAGAACCTGATCGCCATGGGCAAGGCCTCGAAGCCCGAGTGGCTGCACCACGGCGCGAAGACGAGCCTCCAGCGGCTCCTGCCCGGTGTAAAGGTCCGGGTACTCGGCCCGCCGGATCTGACCCAGACCGAGAAGATCAAGAAGATGCGCTCGAGCGACCCCGACCAGTTCTGGCAGCTGATCGGCGGCGCCAGGGCCGTGGGCCGGCTGGGCGCCCTCGACGTGGGCGCCGTGAAGGGCCGCAAGCGTCGCGCCACGCTGCCCGTCGAGGCGCGCTGGTTCTGCGATCGGCTCTCGGTCCTCTCCAACGAGCAGTTGCTCGAGATCGTCCGCATCCTCGACGATCAGATGAACAACACGAGCCTGATCCTCCTCTTCGAGGTCGGGAAGAAGAAGCTCCTCTTCCCCGGCGACGCGCAGATCGAGAACTGGAGCTACGCGCTCCAGGACGCGCCCGACCACAAGGCGACGCAGAAGCTCCTGGCCGGCGTCGACTTCTACAAGGTCGGCCACCACGGCAGCCGCAACGCGACGCCGAAGCAGCTGCTCTGGGAGAAGTTCGCGAAGCGCGGCGCCGCGAAAGGCCGGCGGCTCGAGACGATGATCTCGACGATGCCCGGCAAGCACGGCACGACGAAGAAGCGCACCGAGGTGCCGCGGAAGACGCTGCTCGAGGCGCTCAAGACGGAGACCGACCTTCTGAGCACGACCGATCTCAAGAAGGCCGAGATGTGCAACGTGACGACGATCAAGGTGTGAGGGGCGGAATGGGCAGCGGCGGCGAGACTCCCGACGCCCACCGGCGGTCGGACATGTGTCGCGCGCGCGTGATCGGAGCCGTTCTCGCGCTGGCGGCATCGGCGCTCGTCTCGCCGATGGCGCTGGCCGCGAGGCCCGACTCGACGAGCTCGGGGTCGGAATCGACCTCGGAGGTGTCGCCGTCGAGGTCGTCGCGCGTGAAGTCGCCTTCGTCGCCCATCGGGTCGGCGTCGAACGTCGCACCGCCGAAGCGCCAGGAGAAAGCGCCGGCCGCGGCGCCGATCGAGGAGCCGACGGGCTCCAGCCCATCGTCAGGGCTTCGCGGAAGCACGCCCCCTCCGCGGGGCGCCGTGGTGTACGTCGAATCGGCGACGATCGACCGGGTCAGCCCGACCGTTCTCCGTCCCGGTGGTCCGGTGATGGTCACCCTCACGGTCGCGCTCGCCACGCCGATCCCCCAGAGCGAGCTGATCCGCGTGCTCGAGGTGTACCTCGATGCGGAGCGGGCGACGCCACGCGAGGAGGCCGACGCGCTGGCCTCGGGCGCGGCGAAGGCCGGACCGTCCGCGGGCTCCTCCACGATCGAGCCCGCGCGTCGCGACAAGTTCGGCGTCACCCTCATGGTCGAGGCCCCCTACTCCCTCGAATCGTCCGCCGACGTCACGCTCTCGGTGTACAGCGCGCTCGATCGCCGCGAGATCGCCTCGACCACCGTCGAGTACCTCGCGTATCCCGAGGCGGAGAAATTCCGGGCGTTCGTCGACGATCCGCGTGCCCGAGCGATCGGGGTCTTCGCGGTGGCGGCCCTCTTCGTCGCCGCGATCCTGGTCCAGGTCTTCCGACGCCGGTCCCAGCAGCAGATCCGCCAGCTCGAGTACACCGTCCAGGTCGAGCGGCAGCGCGTCAGCGAGCTGGGGCGCGTCGGCGCGAACGAGGCGGGTTCGACCGCGCCGGGCGAGGAGACCTCGCCTCCGGAGCTGCCCCACGAGGTGCTAGCTGCCCTCGAGCGCCGCGAGATGGTGCTGGTGCTGGGGCCCGGCACGTCCGCACAGTCGGGTCTGCCGACCAGCCGCTCGCTGTGGCTCGACGTGCTGGACCGCTGCTCCGACGGGATCCCGGAGGCCCAGCGTCAGGCGCTGCGCGCGAAGATCGCGAGCGAGGGCGCCGACTCCGCGATCGAGCCGATCCTGTACCTGGTCGGTCGCGACAAGGTTCTGGCGGCGCTCCGTGCGGAGCTGATCGGGAGCGGGGCCCGACCGGCCCGGCTCCACGAGCTGCTCGCACGGCTGCCGGTGCCCGCGGTGGTCGACACGAACTGGGACGACCTAATGGCGCGCGCGCTCGACGGTCGGGAGGTCCAGACCTTCGGACCGGCGCGCCCCGACGGCATCTCGCAGGCGCTGCGCGCCGGAAAGCTCGCGCTGCTCAAGCCGATGGGCGATCTCCAGCTTCCGGAAGGCGTGGTGCTGACGGAGCGCGAGTACCGCCTGATGCTCGCGCGGGCGCCGGAGCTCGAGCGCTCGATCGCGGCGCTCTTCTCGACCCGGACGCTGCTCTTCCTGGGGTTCAGCCTGCACGGGCTCGAGCAATTCCTGATCCGCCTGCCTGCGCAGCTCGAGTCCGAAGACCGCCGGCACTTCGCCGTCGTACCGGCGGGCGCGGGGCAGGATCTGTGGGCGGCCGGCCTCGGCCAGCGCTTCGGTGTGACACTGCTTCCCTACCGGCCGAGCCCGGACTACCACGAGCTGGTGACGGCGGTCGACACCCTGGCCGGCCACGGCCCGACCGCGAGCGGGAAGACGGGCACCGGCGGCGCTGGGCTCGCGCTGCGCAACTCGCGCCTCACGAGCCTGAAGCTCGAGTCGATCGGGCTCTTTCGCAGCCTCGAGCTCGAGCTCACGCCCGGCTGGACGCTCCTGCTCGGCGACAACGGCGGGGGCAAGTCCACCATCCTGCGTGCCGTCGCGCTGGCGCTCGCCGGCAACGATCCGCGTGCGGTGTCGGCGGCCCAGCAGCTGCTGCGAAGCGGCGCGGACGCCGGCACGATCGAGCTCGGGATCGGCACCACGCGGATCATGACCAACCTCGTGCGCGACCAGCAGGCGGTGCTGGTCCGCTCGCCGCAGACCACGGCGCTGCAGGCCGGCCAGCTCCTGGTGCTGGCGTTTCCGGCGCTGCGGGGCGTGACGACCACGCAGGTGCGGGGGCCGACCCAGATGGCGGCCCCCGATCCCTCGGTGGACGACGTGGCGCCGCTGCTGGCGGGTGTGGTCGACACGCGTCTCGACAACCTGCAGCAGTGGGTCGTCAACACGGCGCTCCGTGCCGAGAAGGAGCCGAACGGCCGCGCGGCGAAGATGTTCCGGACGTTCCGGACGCTCGTCCAGGACATGGTGCCGGGGGGCGGCCTCGAGTACTCCCGAGTCGACCCCAAGACCTGGCAGGTCATGGTCAAGACCGGCTCGATCGAGGTGCCGTTTGCCAGCGTGAGCCAGGGCATGAGCTCGATCCTCAATTGGATCGGCGTGCTGCTCGAGCGCCTCTACGACGTGTACCCGCACTCGGAGAGCCCGGAGCACGAGCCCGCGATCGTGCTGATCGACGAGATCGACGCGCACCTCCACCCGCGCTGGCAGCGCCAGCTGGTGACGCTGACCCGCGAGAACTTCCCGAACGTCCAGATCATCGCGTCGTCGCACTCGCCGCTGCTGGCGGGCGCCGTCGCGCACGCGGAGCTGCGGGTCGTCGCCCCGAACGAGGACACGGGCGAGATGGAGGCGCGCGTGCCGCCCGAGGACGTCTCCGGTCAGAAGGCCGAGGACATCCTGGTCAGCTCGGTCTTCTCGCTCGAGACGACCCGGAGCGTCGAGGCGGAGCAGACGATCGAGCGCTACTTCGAGCTCTACGAGAAGGGGTCGCTGAGCGACGACGAGCAGAGCGAGCTGCAGCGCCTCTCGGGGCAGCTGCGGCTGCTCAACTACGGGCCGACCGTCGCCGAGCGCCAGAGCATGAACGAGATCCGCGTCCAGATCGATCACGACCTGGGGGCCGTTTCGAGGGAGGCTGTCGAGATGCTCCAGGCCCGCCTCGGCGCCGCCCCCGCGAGCGAGGCGCGGCCGGTGGCCCCGTCGCAGAGCGAGGCGGCGCCGGCCGCGCCATCGGAGAGCGAGGCGCCGCCCGACGCCCGAACCGAGGAGGCCGAGACGTGATTCCGATCCAGCGCACCAATCTCACCGACGATCGCTTTGAAGCCTGGAGCCAGCGGGCGAGCGAGGCCATGGAGCGCCTGATCGACGGATATCAACCGGGCGACGAGGTGAAGCTGACGGACGATCTCTACAAGGCCGCCAAGCCCTTCCTGCTCGAGCTCTTCCACCAGAAGTGCGCGTACTGCGAGTGCGTGATCACGGCGAACCAGCCCGGCGACGTCGAGCACTATCGGCCGAAGGGACGCATTCGGGAGCTGCCCGGAAAGGTCGTCAAGGTGCGGATCCACGGCGAGGACATCGAGCATCCGGGCTACTGGTGGCTCGCCTACGACTGGAGCAACCTGCTGCCCTCGTGCATCGACTGCAACCGGCGCCGGCGCCACGGCGACGAGGGGGTGGAGGCCGGCAAGGCCGAGTTCTTCGACGTCCGAGGCCCGCGCGCGGTGCTGCCGGGAGACCCGCTGCCGCCGGAGGAGGCGCTGCTGCTCGACCCGTCTTCGAGCGGCTTCGATCCGAGCCAACACTTCGAGTTCAACGAGGACGGTACGATCAAGCCGGTCAGCGAGGAGGCCCGCTACTCGTGTCAGCTGCTCGGACTCAACGTGCGCGAGCAGCTGGTGGCCCAGCGGCAGCTGGCGTACTTCAACGCGAAGACGGTCTTCTCGCAGATCCTGAGCCAGGCCGCGACCGCCACGCGCGAGAGCCTCGAGTTCTTTCGTCGTCAGATCAACGACATGTGGGAGGGGCGCAGCTCGTACAGCGCCTTCGCGCGGACGGCTCTGGAGGCGGCGCGACAGAACGTCGAGGAATCGACCGGCCTGCACATCGACCTGCCGCTGCGGTAGGCGAGGGCCGTCCGGAACACGACGGGGCTGTCTCGTTCGGTCGGGGCCTCGTCTGCTTCCGCGACGCGGCCAGGATCGGTCGCGCCGACGGGGACCTTCCTCTCCCTGCCCGGTCGGCCCCGTCCACCGGGCCGCGCCTCGAGACGCGGACCCGCACGCCCGCGGCCCGCCGACCAGCGTGGTCGCAACGAAGCACCCCGGCCCCGGGGCTCACTCCTCCGCGGTGGTCAGCCCTTCCCGGATCGGGAGCTTCGTCAGGCCCGCCAGGCTGCCGACGTGGAGCTTCGTCATCAGGTGCTCGCGGTGGGTCCCCACCGTCTTCACGCTCACGTGGAGCCGCGCCGCGATGTCCTTGGCGGTGTGACCTTCCGCGAGGAGCTGCAGCACCTCCCGCCCGCCGCCGGGACCCCGGAGGGCCCCGCCGCCCGCCACCCGCAGGGGCTTGACATAAGGCCACTACCCGGACTTCAACTCAGAACCGGGCTTGTTCGTCCTATGGTCTAGGAGCCTTATGTCAATCGCCCTCCGGGGTCCCAGCGGCGGGGCGTCGTTAGCCTGCTGATCGCCCCCTGATCGCCACGCTCTAGGCCGGATCGGGGCTCGCCCGCCGGATCCGCTCAGGAAGGAGGCCGCCGCTGCCGCTACGGAGGCCATGGCGCATGGCACCCGGCAACGGCTCGCTACCCCCGTCTGGGCGGGGCTGCTCGGCCTCCTGCTGGCCCTGGCCGGGGCAGAGGCCCAGGCGGAGGCGCCGAGCCTGACGCTCGCGTGCGGCCTCGCGGCGGCGATTGGACAAGGCGTCGACGAGCAGGCGTTCGCGGTCGAGGGGGCGCTGCCCCTCGCGGCCCCGCTGGTCCTCGACGCCGACGCGCTCGCGACGGACGGGCCGACGAGCGCGAGCGCGAGCCAGTACGCCGTCGGCGAGGGCGACGAGACGAGCGGCTCGGTATCCGTCACGACCGGCTACGCGATCGACAGCGACGGCAGCCGACATGTCTTCGCGAGCACGGGCTCCAGCATCGATCTGTGGACGCTGGAGCTGGCGCCGGCGGTTCCATCGGTCCTGCGGATCGAGTACGCGCACGACGAAGGCATGAGCCTCTCCCTGGTCACGCCGACGGGAGGAACCGTGCAGTTCCCGGACTTCGACGGCGTCCTCGAGATCGACCTCGAGCCGCAGGTCGTCCAGGCCGTGTCGGTGCGCATGCACGCGGGGCTGAGCATCAGCGGAAGCGGAGTGACCAGCGCCTCGGACGAGTCCACGGCGGTCTTCCACTGGCAGCTCGCGCCCGAGCCCGATGCGGCCCTTCTCGCCGTGACGTCACTCGCGGTCCTCGCCGCGCTCTCGCGGCCGGGACACCGTAAGCGAGCCCGGGTGGCGCGCTAGCCGCAGCGTCCGCTCCCGGTCGGAAGGACTCTAGGGGCGCAGCTGGGTGCCGCGAGCCGGCACCGGGATGCGCGCCTGCCGGAGGAGCCGGTCCTCGCCCCGGCTCCACGCCTGGCACCTTCCTTCTTCCTTCAGTCGTCCTTCTTCTCCGGCTTCTCGGCGAACGCCGCGTCGACGGCCTCGAACGCGCCGTCTTCGAGGTCGCTGCTCTCGCGCAGCGCGTGGTTCTGGCAGCGCGGGCCTTGTCGCCGTCCCCATCGTCGGTGCAGTGCTCATCTCGGCCGATCGCCCGGGACCGCCGTGAATCCGCGCACGATGTGATCTTGCACGAACCGTCTTACCACCTCCGGGTCGTCCAGGTCGAGCGTCGACGCTGGCGTGCTGAAGAGTGAGAACAGCATTCGCGCGAACCACTCGCCGGCGGCCTGCACGTCGAGGTCCTTACGCACCTCTCCGGTCAGCTTGGCCGCCTTGAGATAGGGCGCGAAGAAATCCACGCATTCGCTCAGGAGCACTCCGGCGTTTTTGGTGAGCAGGAGACCGACCTCGTCCTCGTCGAAGTATCGTTGCCTCGGCTCTATGAATCTGCGCGCCTTGCACACGAACACAGCGGCCAAACTCAGCTTGTCCTCGAGGGTGGTCCCGGGCTCCATCGCCTTGACCATCTCGCGATAGAATCGCTGCGAAGTGTGCTCAGCGCACGCTTCGACGATGGCGGACTTGTCCCGGAAGTACTGGTAGATCGTGCCCCGCGATAGCCCGGCGGCCTGCGCGATCTCGACGATCGTCGTCTTGCGTAGTCCAAACTGCCGAAAACAGTCGTGGGCCGCATCGATGATGACGTGGCGCGTGTCGCTGGTTGTAGCCTCGCTCACGACGGGACCAGTGCGCCGTGCGGCATGCTGACCGCGGCCCGCCCGCTCACCGCGCGTGCCCGAGGATGAGAGCACTCGTCGGCACCCCCGTTCCAGAGGTCACGAGTGTGTGCTCCACGCCTTCGACCTGGTTGTACGAGGTGCCGCGGATCTGCCGCACGCCCTCGGTGATTCCGTTCATGCCGTGGATGTACGCCTCGCCGAGCAACCCGCCGTTGGTGTTGATCGGAAGCTTGCCGCCGACCGAGAGGTTCTCGATCGTGGCGAAGTCCTTCGCCTCCCCGCGCGCGCAGAAGCCGAGCTCTTCCAGCTGGACCAGGACGAAGGGGGTGAAGTGGTCGTACAGGAAGGCCGTCTGGATGTCGGAAGGCTGGAGGCCGGAATCTGCCCAGAGCTTCCGGGCGACCACACCCATCTCGGGCAGCCCGGTGATGTCGTCGCGGTAGTAGCTCGTCATCACTTCTCCGTCGTACGCCGCCCCCTGCGCCGCCGCCGTGATGACTGCCGGCGGCTGCGCGAGGTCCCGGGCGCGCTCCACGGTGGTGACGACCAGGGCGACTCCGCCGTCGCTCTCCTGGCAGCAGTCGAGGAGCCGGAGTACGGGCTCGACGATCCAGTGCGAGTTCTGGTGATCGGCGAGCGTGATCGGGCGCTCGTAGAACCAGGCGTCGGGGTTCCGCGCCGCGTGCGCGCGGTCGACTACCGAGACCTTGCCGAAGTCCTCGTTGGTCACGCCGTAGGTCGACATGTACCGCTGGGCGTGCAGCGCCACCCACGCCGCGGGCGTCATGAGCCCGAAGGGCACGTAAGGTGCGAGCCAGAGCGGCGTTTCGGTCATCGTGCGGCCCGAGCCTCCGAAGCGGAAGCCGGATCGCTCGTTGAACGCGCGGTAGCAGACGACGACGTCGGCCACCCCAGTGGCGACGGCCATCGCCGCTTGCATGACCGTCCCGGCCGCAGCACCGCCGCCGTGCGGCACGCGCGTGAAGAAGTTCAGGTCTCGAATCCCCAGGTTGCGGGCGACCTCGATCTCCTCGTTCGAATCCACGCTGAACGTGACCATGCCGTCGACGTCTGCCGGTTGCAGCCCGGCGTCATCGAGCGCGGACTTGACCGCCTCGCAGGCGAGCTGGAGCTCGGTCCGTCCGGACTCCTTCGAGAACTCGGTCTGCCCGATCCCGGCGATGGCCGCTTTGCCCGCGAGCGTACGACTCACCGGCGTGCTCCCTCGACCAGGCTGAGCACGGCCGTACCCGTGACGTGGTTGCCCAGGCTGTTTGCGCCCTTGAACTCGACCTCGACCAACCCCTCGCCCTCGCCTTCGGATTTTCCAGCGACCGAGCCGGTGAAGTGCAGGGGGTCGTTGGGATAGGCCGGCACGCCGAGGCGAATCGAGAGGTTCTTCACCATCGCCTCCGGGCCTGCCCAGTCCGTGAGGAAGCGGACGCACAGCCCGTTCGTGGTGAGGATGTTCATGAACAGGTCGGGTGAACCCTGCTTGTTCGCGAAGTCGCGGTCGTGGTGCACCGGCATGTAGTCGCGTGACGCGATCGCGCCGGCCACGATGACGGTCGTCGTGACGGGAACCTCGAGCGGCGTCACCTCGTCGCCTACCTCGATGCCACTCCAAGCGAGGGTCGTGGGGTGGGTCTTCGTCGTGCTCATGGCTTCGTCTCCGTGTATGCGCTGCCGAGTCGGGCGAGATGTTGCGAGGCGGACCCGAGCGCGAGCTCGTTCTGCTTCGCCCAAAGGAAGTAGCGGAACAACGGGTAGGAGATGTCGATCCCGATGCCGCCGTGAACCTGTTGCGCGGTCGCGGCCACGCGAGCCCCGGCCTCCGCGGCCCAAAACTTGGCGATGCTCGCCTCGCGCTCGGCGGACCGGCCCTCGGCGAGCAGCCATGCCGCGTGCCACGTGGTCCAGCGAATCGACTCGACATCGATGAACGCGTCGGCCATGCGCTGCTGGACAGCCTGGAAACTGCCGATGGGCCGGCCGAACTGCTCGCGCTCCGTCGTGTACGCCGCCGCCATCCGCAAGGCCCGTTCCGTGACACCGACCTGCAGCGCGCAGAGTCCGACCAGGGCGTGGGCATGGAGAGAGCGGATCATCTCGAGGCCGCGCGCGGGCTCCCCGAGCCGGTCCTCGGAGGGTACGTGCGCGCCGTCGATCGTCAGATCCGCGTGCGGCTCGCCATTGGTGGTCGCAACGGGCTGGATCTCGACCCCTGAGGCCGCCGTATCGAGGAGGAACAATCCGACTTCGCCGTCGGCGGTCGTGGCGGGTACCAGAACGGAGTGGGCGAGCTGGGCCGCGGGCACCAGCTCCTTCTTGCCGTCGAGGCGCCATCCGCCTCCGTCGCGAGTGGCGGTGGTCGCGGGCGAGGTCGGATCCGATCTCCCGGGCTCCATCAGACCTGCGCTCAACAGAAGGGTTCCGTCTACCACGCCGGGGAAATATCGCTCCTGCTGCTCCCGAGTCCCATAGCGAGAGATAGGTTCGGCTCCGAGCGCAAGCGTCGCGTACACGGGCACCGGCGCGACGCTCCAGCCGACCTCCGCCAGCAGCACGGCGACCTCGAGGAAGCCGTGACCACTGCCCCCCACCTCTTCAGGCAATGCGATCCCGAGGAGGTCGGCGCTCGCAAGCTCCTTCCACAGTGCTTCGTCGTAGCGGACCTCTCCCGCTTCGATTTCGCTCAGGTGCTCTGGCGTGGCACGAACCTCGAAGCGCTGGCGTGCCAGCTTCGCGATTGCATCCTGTTCTTCACTAAAGGAAAAGTCCATTCGATCGCCTCAGCCGGCCGGCCGGAATTGGTGCAGTACGAGATCGTTGTCGAAGGTCGTGTAGAAGACCTCGACGGGCATGCCGACGCGAACGTCGTCGGGGGTGATCTCGCACAGGTTCGACACGAGGCGCACTCCCTCGTCCAGCTCGACCAGGACGACGATGTACGGGTACTCGAACATGGGAAAGCGGGGATTGTGCGGCATCACGTAGCTGTAGACGGTGCCCCGACCCGACGACTCGATCGTGTCCCAATCGAGCGAATTGCACTTCGGGCACATGGGACGCGGTGGCTGACGCAGCGTTCCGCACCCGGTGCAGCGTTGGATCAGGAGCTTCCGGTCCCGGAGCCCGTTCCAGAAGAAGTCCGTGTCGGGACTGGTCGAAGGCGCAATTCGGCTGGGCATCAGGCGCCCGGCTTGAATCGCAGGATGCGGAAGCGCTGCCGTCCCAGCACCTCGCCCTGCTCGTCGGTGTAGGTCGTCACCCAGGTCAGGAAGTGTCCCGTCCCGATCGCGGTCCTCTTCTCGTCGGAGACGTCCTCGATCACCGTTTCTGCCGTGATCTCGTCGCCGAGCCGCGGATAGCGTTCCATCTCGAACTCCGAGTTGGTCGCGATCGTTCCGATGAAGCCGGCTTCGTCGATGAAGGACATGGGATTCTCCCCGATTTCCATCGGGACCCCGCCCCGCTCCGCGATGCCCGCGAGCTTCGGCGGCGGCATCGTCCAGGACTGAAGCATCACCGGTGGCGACACGATGCCGCCGAAGCGGGACTGCGCTGCGAAATCCTCGTCGAGGTACACGGGGTTCATGTCGTCGAGCGCATAGCACCAGTGCCGGATCATCGCCTGGTTCACCGGATCGGGCGCGCTCATGGGCCTGCCCGAGCCTGTGGGCTTGCCGATCAGATCTTTGAGTCGTTTGCGGAACTCGGCCTTGGCCGCGTCGTCGGTCATCTCTTCGTACTCCCTGCCTTCGCCTCGTTTCCCCGGGTGTCGCGCGGAGCCCGCGGCATGCCCAGGCCCGCCATGGCGATGATGTCTCGCTGGATCTCGTTGGCTCCGCCACCGAACGTGTTGATGACAGCGATCCGGTACGCGGACTCGAGGGCGCCTCGAAGCGGAGCGGTGTCCCCCTCCCGCAACCCGTTGGCGCCGAGCACCTCGAGGAGTTGGCGCGCCACCTGCTGGGTCAGCTCGGTACCGAACACCTTGACGGCCGACGCCTCGCCCATCCCGAGGCGACCCCCGTGGCTCATCGCGGCGTTCACCCGGAGGTTCAGGAGCCTGTACGCAGCCACCTGCGCCTCCACCCGGGCCAGGATCGACTGGACCCATGGTTGATCGATCACCCGGGCACCGTCGAACTCGGTCTGGCGCGCCCACTCGAGCGTCTTCTCGAACAGCGGCTCGACTGCGCCGAGGGTTCCCAGGGCCGCCCGCTCGAAGTTGAGCTGCGTGGTGATGAGCATCCAGCCTTCGTTCTCGCCGGCGACGATCGCGGTCGCGGGCACCCGAACGTCGTCATAAAACGTGTAGTAGGTGCAGACGCCCGGCATCGTCTCGAGCGGCTGCCACGAGAATCCCGGCGACGAGGTCGGCACGATGAAGATCGAGATGCCTTTGTGTTTCTTCGTCGTGGGATCGGTGCGGGCGGCCAACCAGATGTAGTCCGCATTCTCGGCGCCGCTCGTGAACATCTTCTGGCCGTTGATCACGTACTCGTCGCCATCGCGGACCGCCGTGGTCCGCAGCGCGGCGAGGTCGCTGCCAGCGCCTGGCTCCGAGTAGCCGATCGCGAACTCCACGGTGCCAGCGAGGATCGCGG
Source organism: uncultured delta proteobacterium (assembly GCA_963822965.1). Classification (GTDB taxonomy): domain Bacteria; phylum Myxococcota_A; class UBA9160; order UBA9160; family UBA4427; genus JAJDAN01. Next base: position 1,422,201 of record CAWGJT010000005.1, on the reverse strand, counting down.
GAAGAAATCGTTGTTTCTGCTCCTCGGTGCCGTATCGCATGAGCGTCGGACCGACTGTGTTGAGGGTGACGAACGGGATCGGCGCACTCAGCCGCTTGGCCTCCTCGAAGAAGACGTGCTGCTCGATCGCAGAGAACCCTCGCCCGCCGTACTCCTCGGGCCAGCCAACCCCGAGGAGGTTCGCTGCGGCAAGGGCTTGGACACACTCCTTCACCCCAGGGCCACCCTCCATGTTTCCCTTCACGGCCGCGATGCGGTCAGGGGTCATCACCGCCTCGAGGGAGGCTCGGATGTCGTCGCGCAGGCGCTTCTGCTCGGGCGTGTAGTCGAAGTTCATCGAATCAAGCCCCCGTTCCGAGGCGAACCGGCATCCGCTTCACGCCAGGCACCATCGTGGCGCGCATCCGCGCGACCTCACCCACGAGCTCGAGCTTCGGATAGCGGCTCAGGAGCTCCTCGAACATCACTCGCGCCTCGAGGCGCGCCAGGGACGCGCCGAGGCAGACGTGCTCACCAAGACCGAACGCGATGTGCGGGTTCGGGCTGCGCGTCACCTTGAACATCTCGGCGTCGTCTCCGAAGACCTCCTCGTCCCTGTTGGCGGAGCCGTACAGCATCACGACGGTGTCACCCTCGCGAATGTGCTGGCCGCGGATCTCGATATCTTCCGTCGCGGTACGCGCCATGTGCGTCACCGGGGTGGTGAAGCGCAGCATCTCCTCGATTGCTCCGGGGATCAACGCGGGATCGGCCACGAGCTGCCTGCATTGGTCTGGATGTTGGATCAGGGCGAGCGTGCCGAGAGCGATCAAGTTCCTCGTCGTTTCGTTGCCTGCCACCAGCAGGAGGAACGAGAGGTTGAGCAGGTCCTCGTCGGTGAAACGCTCGCCGTCCACCTCCGCGGCGACCATGACCGAGAGCAGGTCGTCCCGCAGCTCCTTGCGGCGCTCGGCGATGAGGCCCGAGAAGTACTTGTGGAGCTGTGCCATTGCGACGAGTGGATCGAGCTCGATCTCGGGATCCGCGTTCCCCACGGCGGCATCCGACCAGACGCGGAACTGCTCCCAGTCCTCGGCCGGCGCGCCGAGGAGTTCCGCGATCATCCGGGTGGGCAACGGGGCCGCGATCTCTTCTGCGAACTCATGGGTCGACTCGGGCTCGATCTCGTCGAGGATCCCGCACACGATCTCGCGGACGGTCGGCTCGAGTGCCGCCACCCGGTTCGGGGTGAAGGCCGTGCTCAGGAGTTGACGCATCTGCCGATGCCGCGGCGGGTCCGTGAAGATGAGGTTGCCCGCCTGAACCGGCTCCGGCTGCGCCGGGTCTGGGATCGTGATGCCCTTCGTCGACGTGAAGAGCTTCGGGTTGCGCGAGACGAAGCGGATGTCCTCGTACTTGAGCACGGCCCAGAACTTGGTGTCGTCGTTCCAGTGCACGGGCGAGGTCGCGCGCAGCTGCTTGTACGCCGGGTACGGGTCGCCTGCATAGAAGTCGGGTGAGTGCAGGGGAAAGTCCGGGCTCATTCGTGCGCTACCTCCGGCCTTGGGAATCGTACATATCGATACGATTTGTATTCCAAAGGGCTTGCCATATGTATCTGATTGACTTTTATCGGTCAATCATTGTACATAATGATCCAATCTGTTTGATCGAGCGGAGCAGCAAGATGTCCGAGGCCAGCGCGCCCGTGGGGCTGCGCGATTTCATGACGACCCATTCAGAGGATGGTGCCGAATGAGGGCCGCGCTCCAGAATGTCCGGGTCGTCGAGATCGCTGGCGACATCGCCGGGCCGTACTGCGGGAAGCTGCTCGCCGAGCTCGGCGCCGAGGTCAGCAAGATCGAGCCTCCCGACGGAGATCCGCTGCGAGCGTGGGGGCCGTTTCCCGGCGGCGTTCGCCGCCCCGACCGATCCGGGCTGTTCGAATACCTCAACGCGGGCAAGCATGGGGTCACTCTCGACCTCGAGGACGGAAGAGACCTCCCGGCCGCACGCGCGCTCCTAGGGCTCGCCGACGTGCTGATCGACGGCCTCCCGCCAGGCACTCTCGAACGATGGGGACTAGACAGCGGCGCACTGCAGGTCATCCGCCCCGGCCTCGTCGTCACGCGCGTCACGAGCTTCGGCCAGCACGGACCGTGGCGAGATCGCGAGGCGACACCCCTCACCCTGCAGGCGGCATCGGGCTGGATCACGCACAAGGATCCCGACCGCTCTCCCGTGCAGGCTGGATCCCGGATCCCCGAGTACATCGCCGGCGCCTATGCGGCTCTCGGTGCACTCACCGCTCTGCGCAGTCGTTCGAGCAATTGCGTGACCGAGGTCGACGTCTCGATGCTCGAGTCCCTCTTGTCGACGCTTCCCTACCCCATGCTGATATTCGAGAAGCTGAGACGGCTCGAAATGCCCACCGACAGGCGGGCGGCGCCAATTCTGGGCATCGTGCGCGCGGCTGACGGCTGGATCGGGATCAACTGCCTGACGGGTCAGCACTGGCTCGACCTCTGTGCCCTGCTTGGCATGCCCGAGTTCGCCGAACATCAGATCGCGGTCATGATGGGAGGACCCGAACGCGCCGACTTCTTCGCCAAGGCAGAGCCCTGGCTCGCGGAGCGAGGCGTCGACGAGCTCGTCGAGCTCTGCCAGGCAATGCGCCTCCCGGCGGCCCCGGTCGGTGACGGGGCCACGGTGCCCGAGTTCCCGCAGTACAAGGCGCGTGGATTCTTCGTGGAAGGCGCGGGCGACGGCTGGTCGTTCCGGCGGCCCGGGGCTCCGTATCGCCTCTCCGCGACGCCCGTGCTCCCGCTGCGCGGCGCACCCCGGATCGGAATTTCGGCGACGCCCATCACGAACGTTGACGAGCGTGGCGATCCCCGCCCTCCCCACGACGTGGCCAACGATTCGCCGTTCGCGGACCTGAAGGTCCTCGACCTCAGCACTTTCTGGGCGGGCGCGTACCTCACCTGCTACCTCGGCGCATTCGGGGCGGACGTCATCAAGCTGGAGTCCATCCAGCGACCCGACGGTCACCGGTACTCGGGCGCCTTTCCATTCGAGGGTGATGACTGGTACGAACGCAGCGTGATCTGGCAGGGCACGAACCTCAACAAGCGCGACATCACGCTCGACCTCACCTCGGAGCGGGGCCGCCAGGTCGTCCGGCGACTCGCCGCGGAGGCAGACGTCGTCGTGGAGAATTTCTCGCCCCGAGTCGTCGAGGAGTTCGGGTTGGACTATCCGTCGCTCGTCGAGATCAACCCCGACGTCATCCTCGTTCGAATGCCGGGGTTCGGGCTCGAGGGTCCGTGGCGCGACTACGTCGGCTGGGCGCTCAACATCGAGCAGGCCTCGGGGATGGCGGCCGTCACCGGATACGGCGATGGTCCTCCCTGCAGCCTCCAGGGACCAGCGGATCCCATCGTCGGTGTGCACGCTGGGGTCGCACTTCTGGCGGCCCTCGAGCACCGACGTCGCAGCGGCGAGGGCCAGCAGATCGAGGTCGCGCAGATCGAGGTCGGCGCGTGTGTCACCGCGGAGCCAGTGATCGAGTACTCGATGAACGGCAGCATCCCGCCCCGCGAAGGCAACCGCCAGCGCGGCCACGCGCAGGGCGTCTATCCGACCGACACCGACGGCGTGTGGGTGGCGCTCTGCGTGCGGGACGATACCGATTGGTCGCGGCTGGTCGAAGCGATGGGCCAGCCCGAGCTGCTCGTGGATTCGCGCTTCGCGTCAGCCCAGATGCGAGAAGCCGCCCACGACGCGTTCGACGAAGTCGTCGCCGCCTGGACGCGAGCGCGATCCGCGGAAGCGATCGTCGACGACCTCCAGTCCCGACACATCCCCGCCGAGCGGGTCCTCACACCGGACCGGATGTACGACGAGGCACAGCTCATCGCCCGTGCCTACTACGAGGAGTTCGAGCATCCCATCACCGGAGCCAACCGCTACCCGGGCTGGCCGTTCCGCATCACACCCGGTCCGAAGCACCATCACCGCTGGGCTCCTCCGACACTCGGTCAGCACAACGAATCGATCCTGCGTGGCATGGGCCTGTCGGACGAAGAGATCGACGCGCTCCGGCGAGAACGGGTCATCGGCGAACATCCTCTCGGCGCTTGATCTCTCGGCCACGACGTGCGTGCCGAGATTTCCTAGAGGTCCGTCCAGGCTTCGAACCTGAGGGTCGGGGGTTCGAATCCCTCCCGGCGTGCCAATGTGGGCACGACGTACCTCGGTGGTCGATTCGACTGCATGGACGGCTACGCGGTCATCATTCCCAACGGCCAGTTGCTTTTGCAGCCCACGGCTCCCCTTACGGGCTGGACATAACGGCCAGTATCGGTGGTGCGGAACCTACTTGTCAGAACGCCTGGTATCGGTGGTACCGAAAAGGCAGCTTGTTTTGCTTATCCACCTGCGCTGACTCCGGCTCAGTCCGGTCGTCCCGGAATCTACCGTGCCGCCACGTTGCCTGCGAAGGGCTCCCGAGCTCGTCTCTGCTGGTGTCGAGCCATGCCACACATGAGAAAAGTTTCGTGTTGAGTCGCCTGAGTTTGTGAACTACGTAGGTCCCATCCAGTGGGACGTTCTCGACGGCAGTCCAGACAGCATCGCGGGCGGCTACACCTTTCTTTCGACTGACTTCGTATGGGATCCTGCACAGACATGGGCGGTGTGGACGGCGTCCCCACTACACGCCGCCCGACGCCGTCCCGTGCCGCGATCTGCAGGCCCGCCCGCGCCCCCGCTTCAGCCCTCCGCGGTGAGGACCGAGGGGACGGAGTTTGGGGACCACGTCAGTGGCGATTGCGTGAACCGGGGATCGACGGGCGACCATTTTCGCTTGTTCTCCGATAGGTCTCGCCTGCTTCGCAGTCGCGGAAGTCACGGTCGCCGTCGCCTGTGACCAGATTGTGCCCAGATCATGAGACCGGCGCCAATCGGGCACCCGCCCGCAGGCGTCGGACCCGCTTCACGACTTCGAACCAGAGCACGCAGAGAGAACCGGCCCCCAGGCTGAGCAGCAGATCCGTCAGATGCAAAGGCGCAAAGTGGAACAAGCGGCGCGCGAACGGGACCAGGACGGCTACGCCGAGGACGCAGACCGCGCCCAAGAGCACCCAGCGTAGGGCCGGGTTTGGAACCCGGAACATCGCCACGGCCGACCGCAGCCAGGAGCGGTTGACCAGGATGACCACGACGAAGGCGACGACCAGGGTGACGAAGGTCAACGCGCGAGCGGCGTCATCCGAATGGTCGCTCCGCGCCAGCAGGAAGACGCCGAGGCACACAGCGAGAATGCTGAAGCCCTGCAGAAGGGCGATGCTGAGCGTTTCCCTCGAGAACAGGCCGACCTCACGCGTTCGCGGAGGCCGTCGCATGGCGTCGGCCTCCGCTTGCTCGGCCTCGAAGATGAGCGTGCACGCGGGGTCGATGATCAGCTGAAGGAAGGCAATGTGCACGGGCAAGAGGAGGAGCGGCCAGTCGGCAAAGAAGACCGGAAGCATGGACAGACCGGCGATGGGGACGTGCACGGCCACGATGAACACGATGGCCTTCTTGATGTTGTCGTAGATGCGCCGCCCGAGCTTCACGGCTTCGACGATGGACGAGAAGTCATCATCGAGGAGCACGATCGACGCTGCCTCACGAGCCACATCGGTTCCGCGCCCGCCCATCGCGATGCCGATGTGCGCAGCCTTCAAGGCGGGGGCGTCGTTCACGCCATCGCCCGTCATCGCGACCACCTCGTCGTTCGCCTTGAGCGCGTTGACGATGCGCAGCTTCTGTTCCGGGACCACGCGAGCGAAGATCTCGACGTCCGAGACGTGCCGCGCGAGCTCCTCGTCGGACATCCTTTCGAGATCGGCGCCTGTGATCACCGTGTCGCAGTGAGTGAGTCCGGCGTGGCGGGCGATGCTTTGGGCGGTGGCGGGGTAGTCCCCGGTGACCATGACCACGCGCACGCCGGCGGTCTGACACTCCGCCACCGCGGCAGGCACATTCGGTCGCAGCGGGTCCTCGAAGCCCAACAAGCCGACGAGCTCGAGTAACAGGTCGTGGTGCTCGTCGGGCAAGAGGCCCACGCGTGTCGCGCCGCGGGCGACGCCGAGAACGCGAAGGCCCTGCGAGGCGAGGCTCAGCACCTCGCGAGCAAGCGACTCGCGCTGTTCTGGAGCGAGATGACAGAGATCGGCGACGGCTTCGGGCGCGCCTTTGCTGGACACCACGACGTCGTCGTTGCTCCCGCTGCGCCATGCGTGACTGACGGCCAGCAGGTCCGGCGTCAGCGGGTACTCGCGCTCGAGAGACCAGCTTGGATGCAGATGCTCCGTGTTCTCGATGAGGCGGTCGCCAGCCTCGTGAAGCGCACGCTCCATCGGATCGAACGGGTCGCTCTTGCTCGCCAGGATCGCGTGCTCGAGGAGACCATGCAGCTCCTCCGGCAGCTCCGTGGCGAGACCGGCGAGGTCCGTGGAGCTACCTCCGATGGCGAGCTTGCGCAGCGTCATCTGGTTCTGCGTGAGGGTGCCGGTCTTGTCGACGCAGAGCACGGTGGCGGCCCCCAACATCTCGACCGCCGGCATCCGCCGCGTGAGCACCCGGCTGCGTGACAATCGCCACGCGCCCAACGCAAGGAAGATGGTGAGTACGACCGGGAATTCCTCGGGCAGGATGGCCATCGCCATCGCGATGCCGGCGAGGAACCCTTGCTTCCATGCGTCGGGGCTCCCACCGCGGGTGAGCGCAAAGGCCACGACCACCACGCAGCAAGCCCCGAGTCCGGCGGTCGCGAGAATGCGGACGATGCGCCGAGTCTCGGTCTGCAGCATCGTCGGCTCTTCCTGCGTCTGATCGAGGGCCCTGCCGATCTTGCCGAGCTCCGTCCGTGTGCCCGTGGCTGCGGTTTCGACGATGCCCTGGCCCGAGGTCACCAGGGTTCCCGAGAACACGGAGGGCAAGTCGTCACCGCCAGGTCGATCGAGGACGCGAGCATCGGCGGCAGGCACTTTGCGAACGGGGACAGACTCGCCCGTCAGCAGCGACTCGTCCGTGGCAAGGTGCAGCGCTTGCCGAAGCAGACCATCCGCCGGGACGCGATCCCCTTCGGCGAGGACCACGAGGTCGCCGGTTACGACCTCACGCCCCGCGATGCGCCGGCGTTCGCCGTCACGGATCACGAGAGCGCGCGGGCTCGAGAGATCGCGAAGCGCCTCGAGCGCGTGCTCCGTGCGTCGTGCCTGGACGATCGTGATCGTCATCACCACGAACACGAAGCCGAGCAGCATCAATGCGTCGGTCGGCTCCCCGAGGAGAAAGTACACGACGCCCGCCGCGACGAGCATGAGGAACATGGGCTCGCGCACCACCTCGAGGACGATGGTGAGCAGGTTGCGTTTCTGCTGCGCAGCCAGCTCGTTCGGACCGTCCTTCAGCAAACGAGCTCGCGCGTCGTTCTCCGAAAGGCCGACGAGGTCGTCGAGCTCGAGCACGTTGGCAACGAACGGAACACGCGCAGCGAGCGGAAGGCGACTGCCCGGCGATTCGGTCACGTCCGCGCCGGCGGCAGTCGCCGGAGGCGTTTCACTCGAAGTGGCATCATCAACATCGATCCTCGCATAGTGGAACGTCATGCCCAAGGACGAAGAGGGTCAACGTTCGTTCGCCGTGTGTCGGTCGCGCACGAGCTGTCCGCGCGAAATGATTGCACGCTCTGGAGGCAGACGCCGAAAGCATACACGCCTTGGGTGGAGCATCGTGACCAATCGGCAATCTGGGTCGGCGCCCTGACGCCATCGGCGAGCACATGCTTAGACGACACGGTCCGAAGCACGCGCAAATTCGTCTCATATCGGGGCACCCCAGAGCCCCTGACAATCCCGGGGCGCTTCAGGGCTATGATCTTCAAGCAACTTGCGCCGTCATGGCCGGTGGATCACCCGATCTTTGATTTCGCAACCCTGTTTCCGTAGCAACCTGACTCCTTTCCTGGAGGTGCGCCGGTGAGAATTGTCGCCTTGCGAGGGGGCGCGTTGTTCGCGCTCTGGGCCGCCGTCATCTTCGCGGCGGTCGCTCTCGATGCGGCTCTCCATGCGCTCGGCCTTGTTTGGGTGGGATTCTGGCTAGGGCCGATCGGCACGGCTCTCGTCGTCGTGTCGTTCGCCTACTCACTCCGGAAGCGGGGATGGATCGACATCAGCTCTCCCCACCGCTTGCTACGCGCGCATGAAGCCCTCGCTCTGACAGGCGCCCTCGCCATTCTCGTCCATGGCGGAGTCCACTTTCATGCGCTCCTGCCCTGGCTCGCGGTCGCGGCGATGATGATCGCGGTTGCGAGCGGGCTCATGGGCGAATTCCTCCTGGGCAGCGCGCGTAGCCGCCTGAGCGGCCGCGAGCGCCGGCTCAGAGAGTCGGGCCTCGACGCGTCGGAGATCAAGGAAGAGCTCCAAACCGATGCCCTCGTCATCCGGGGCATGGAGACCTGGCGCGTCGTCCACCTTCCCATCGCCGTCAACTTCGCTGTCCTTGTCGTCCTTCACATTGCGACGTCGGTCGTCTTCGGGTGAGCCCGGTGCGAAATCTCATACTGATGATCGTTCTGCTCGCGGCCTACGGCACGTTGGTCATCTGGCTTCCCGAAGTGACCGTCAGTCCAGGCGACGTCATCGTGGGGCACGAGGAGATCGCGAACAATTGCACCGACTGCCATTCGCCCTTTCGCGGAACTCCGTCGGAGAACTGCATCGCTTGTCATCCGCTCGTAGACATCGGGATCCGCACGACGGAGGGAACATCCATTGCGACCGCAGAAGACAGTCCAGCGTTTCATCAAGCCTTGATCGAGCCGGCATGTACTCAATGCCATAGCGATCACGTCGGCGTTGGACGTCCCGGGGCGACCGCCGTGTTCACGCACGAACTGCTCCGGAAGGACATCCTCTCGACGTGTGGTGATTGTCATGGTGAACGCACTCCCAAAGACGACCTCCACATGGCAGCGCCCACGAATTGCGGCAGCTGCCACGGATTCGAGGCGTGGACACCCGCGACATTCGACCATGCGATGCTCCCGACTGATCAAGCGGCAGGATGTGTGACCTGCCACGGCACCGTCCGGCCGGGTGACGATCTTCATCGCCAGGCCGGCGACGACTGCGGAAGTTGTCACGGCGTCCGGGCATGGCTACCTGCGACATTCGAGCACGAAAAGTACTTCCGCTTCGATCGTCACCACCCGGCCAGCGATTGCCAGTCGTGCCACCCCGACGCTCTCGATCGCTACACCTGTTATGGGTGCCACGAGCATTCTGTCCAAGGCATCGCTCGCGAGCATCGCGAAGAGGGAATCAGAGAGTTCGAGGACTGCGTAGAGTGTCACCGAAGCGGCGACGAAGACGAAGCGAAGCGCCGCTATCGGAGCAAGTCCGGAAATCGCTCCCACGATGGTTGAACGACGATTGGGTTGGCGCAAATGAAACTTGCCGTCGTTCTGGCCTTCCTGCTCTTGACCGTGGGCTCGGCATTCGTGTCGTGGTGGCTCAGCCGGCGCAAGGAACAGCGCCACACGGCCACGCTCGAACGGTCGATTGCGGAGGGACTGGGTGAGCCGCCCTCACTCCACCCCATCATCGACCCGGACGCCTGCATTGGTACGGCCGCTTGCGTCTCGGCTTGCCCGGAAGGGGGCATACTCGGAATCGTGAATGGTCGTGCGGCTCTCATCGAACCGTCGCGTTGCATCGGCCACGGTGCCTGCTTCGCCGCCTGCCCGACGCATGCGATCGATCTCGTCTTCGGCACGGAACGGCGCGGCGTCGAGATCCCTCATGTGAAATCCGACTTCGAGACAAACGTCGACGGCCTGTATATCGCCGGTGAACTCGGCGGGATGGGACTCGTGCGAAACGCGATGTCCCAAGGTATACAAGCGGTGGAATCCATCATCGCCTCACTCGAGGCTCGCGGGGGACATGACCTGGAATACGATGTCGCCGTCATCGGCGCGGGCCCCGCCGGTCTCGCTGCGGCGATCACGGCGAAGCGGGCCGGCCTACGAACGATCACCCTCGAGCAGGACGCGATCGGAGGGACCGTCCACCACTATCCACGAGAAAAGATGGTCATCACGCGGCCCTTCGAGATTCCCGGCTACGGAAAGATGAATGCCCGAGAGATTCAAAAAGAGGAATTGCTGGGCATTTGGGAGGACGTCATCCGAACGACGGGCATCGAGATCCGCGCGCGCGAACGCGTGAAGGCGGTCGACCCCGTGAGTGGTGGATTCTGTATCGAGACCGAGGGCGGCCAGTATCGTGCCGCACGAGTCGTTCTCGCCATTGGCAGGAGAGGTTCGCCGCAGAAGCTCGGCGTGCCCGGCGAGGACTTGCCCCACGTCACCTATTCTCTTGGCGACGCCGGGGAGATCCACGAGAAGACTCTCCTCGTCGTCGGCGGAGGAAACAGCGCGCTCGAAGCCGCCGCAGCGCTTGCCGAGCCGCTCCTCGGGAACACCGTGACTCTTTCCTACCGCGGTGCTGCCTTTGGACGGGCGACGCCTGCGAATCGCCAGCGCATCGAAGAGCTGGCCCACGCCGACAGGCTAACGGTCTTGACCGGTTCGGAGGTCGTAGACATCGAGGCCCATCAGGTCGACATCCGGCACGAGGAGGCTGTGACCACCATCCCGGCGGAAGGGGTATACATCATGATCGGCGGTAAGCTTTCGACAGAGCTTCTGCAACGCGTCGGCGTCGAGGTCGACGTCAAATTCGGCACCGCCTAGCCCCGATCCGAGGCCGCATTCGGCCTGTCTGTTCTCAATATTCATCCGCATTCACTTGATCGCCAGATCTCGGAGCTCGTCGCTCCGGATCAGGCGGCTTGGTTCCAAGCGTAGCGGTGCTGGAGCCCGCCGACGCGAGGAGACCCGACGATACGAGCGCAAGGCGAGGGGCGGCTCTCCGCCAGTCGCCCGAGCGGTGCATCCCTCAGCACCGTGTGAACCCGGTCTCGTTCGTAGAAGTCCACGTACTCACGGAGGAGTCTTCGCAAATGGTCCTCATCGAGGACGACGACGTGGTCGAGCAGCTCGCGTCGCACGGTACCGACGAAGCGCTCGGCAGTTCCATTCTGCCAGGGGCTCCGGAAGGTGGTCCTCTCGGGAGACACGCCGAGGTTCGCGATCGCCTGCGTGACCGCGGCCGAGAAGATCGCATCGTTGTCGTAGATGAGGAAGCGGTGTGTGGCCTCGCTCGGAAGCGCCTCGCGCAGCTGCTGAATCACCCAACTCGCGGCCGGGTGCTCGGTGACGTTGAAGTGGAGGACTCGCCGTCTTCCGTGGTCGAGCGCGAACCAGACATACAGCAGCTCGAAGCGGGCCGTCGGGACGACGAAGAAGTCCATGCCCGCGACCACTTCCTTGTGGTTGCGGAGGAAAGTCCACCAGCGCTGCTGCTGGCCCGAGACGGGTGGCCTGGCCGGGAGGTATCGGGATACGGTCGCGAGGCTCAGGTGGATTCCCAGCTTCCAGAGCTCCGCCTGGATCCGGCGGGCCCGCCAGGGATTCTCGATGGCCATCCGGATGATGAGCTGTTGGACCTCGCGGGAGATCGGGGGTCGACCGGGGCCGGGCTTCGAGATCGATCGCCAGTAGCGCCGGAATCCTTGTCGGTGCCAGCGGACGACCGTCTCGGGCTCGACGACGACGAGGGCAGTCTTCCAGTTTGGCCAGAGCTGGCAGAGGGCAACCCAGAAAGCCCGGTCCAGTGGGACGAGGCGCGGCCTTCGCCGGCGATGGACGTAGATCGCGAGCTGCTGCCGCAGCGCCAGTTCGACGATTGCCTGCTCACGACGCGTTCGAAGGAGGGCCGCAGAGCAGCAGGGTCAGCACGATGAATGAGAGGAGGGCCCGCACGAGGTGAGAGATCCTGCTCGATCCGCCAGACGAGAACGAGTCTGAATCTTGGCGGCGGGCGGCGGTATCGTCGGTAGAAGGAGCCGAGAGCGAGGGATCGAAAGCTCGGTGATCTCGAGGCGGACGAATATTGAGGACGGACAGGCGGCGGTCGGCCTATCCTCCGACGACCGAGCGCAGGCGTTCACCTGTGCGGGCTCGTTGTCCGGCGCAGACGTCACGCGGTGCGCGGAATCGCGGTCACACCCACGGCAGGCAAGACAAACAGCGGCGCGAATCCGCTCCCCGGCGTGCGAAAGTTGGTGACCTGCCCGCGGTACACCCGAGCCGCGAAGAGCAAGACCTCGCCTGCGTAGGTGTAGGCGCGGATGTCGACCTTGAGCGTGGTCGGATGACCATCCACGTTCACGATGCGCTCGCCGGGCGCCACGATCTGCTGGGCGACGTAGTCACCGTGCACGACCTCGTCGAAGACCTTCCGGGTGATCTTTCGTCCGGCGTAGGTCGCTCGACTCCCAAAGCCCGTCGCTGGCTTGAAGAACAGCTGCTTGCGGTCGGCCCACAGCGCATCGGCGTCTTCGAGCCGGACGCGGCGTGTCGTGGGCACCACGCGCGCCAACCTCTCGATGGCGTCTCGAGACACCCCGAATGCCCGCAGTCGCTCGGGGTCCGACAGGATCGCCAGATTCCTCTTGTCCGCCAGCAGCGCGTACGCACTCGGGTGTGGCGTCACCACCGTCTTGCCGGTGTCCCACGCCTCCTGCACGGCGGCGGCGCTTTCGGACTCGAGGTAGAAGTCCGTGAGCCGGTTGTAGACGAGATCGATCCGATCGCCGCGATGCGTGACCACGCCCCCATCGCTGACGAGTTCTCGCGGGGCGGCGATACGCGCGTCGATCCCCTGACGCTCGAAGAGCGCGGCGAACAGCAGCAGCTCCGGGTAGAGAAACTGAGAGGGCGGGTCCTCGTCGACGATGGCGATGCGCTCGAGCTTGGGGTGGCCCGCCGCCTTCGCCTCCGCGCGGAACATCGCAACGATGGCGTCCTCGAGCGCCCCGTCGTCCTGCGCCGCCTTCATCAGCGGCTCGACCGGTGAGCAGCACGCGGCCTGGGCGCGCCCCAGCGCGAGGTTGAGCATCAACCCCCCGGCGTTGGTGTTGATCTCGATGAGCTTGGGGCCGTCCGGGGCCAGATGGAAGTCGTAGCCGAACAAGACGCCCTTCGCCCCGGTGTGAACCCGAGCGGCCGGCGGGGCGTCCGCCAACACGGCGGCGCGATAGCCTTCGTTGTCGCCGACGCGTTCGATCGTGCGGATCACGTCGACGATGGACGCGACCTGCTCGGCGCCGATGAACACCGGGCCCGTGGAGAACACATTCGGCATGTCCTCGCTGATCTTCGCGTAGGCGCCCGCGACGAGGCCGTCGAGCTGGTCCGACAGCTTCTCCGGATCGATGGTGATGCACTGGCACCCACGGTTGAGGGCATCCACCCGGTCGTCGTCCCGCATGCCCGCAGTATTGGACATTGGGGCGCGCGATGCACTGGCGGGTCGACGGGGAAGGCCGGCTCGCCCGACGGCAGTAGCACCGTTGCGCCGGCTGGGAGCCGTCAGCAGAGGGTTCCGGAAGAGTCCCCACCGCGAAAACCATCGGGCTGGACACCATGGCGCCGCAAGAGCCGGTAGAAGCTCTCGCGCTCGATTCCGGCCTGGGCCGCGGCGGCGTTGACGTCGCCCCGCTGCCGGGACCCTGAGGCGTGAACGGTCGAGGTGATGGTCTACAAAAGTCCGGGCACATCCTTTACACGAAAGGATGCCCTGGATGGAAACCAATTCTAAGAAGCAGCGTCAGCACTTCTATCGCGACTACACGAGTGGCCAGTGGTCGATGAGCGAGTTGTGCGGCCGATATCAGATCTCTCGGCCCACCGGCTACAAGTGGATCGACCGGATCGGGGCGGAGGGTCTGAAGTGCCCGAGACTTCCCTGCGCGTCGAAATGAGTTCCCTGTTCCTGGTCACAGGGAATCTGTCGCTACGATTGCGGAAAGGCTTCGGAATCTCGGCGGTCGGCTCTGCCAGCAGGGTCTAGTCTCGAAGGAATTCCCTGCACTTTCCCTGTAGACCAGGGATTCCCTTTCAAGAGATGAGTTTGCGACAGACTGCGCCCACCGCCATTCCGTCTGCGGGTGCAGACACTTCCCGCACTCGCCACGGCCCAGCCTGAGAAATCTCCGCGATTCCGCGGGGTCTTGGCGACTGGGCCCCAGCGGTTCCGAACCAGAGACCGCGGCTTCCGCTCCGGCACGGGCCCGCTGCCTGCAGTCGTCTCTGTCGGCACTTCGTCCGGTTCGGATTCGCCATCCATTCGTACCGGCGAGCATCCGGCGGTTCTGTCAGGACACCTTGGAGAGCCAGGGAATCAACTGGCGAATTCGGACTCAGGACACGAGGCGCGCGCCTCGCGCTCGCGCAACGCCGCCAGGATCTCGTCGTGGCGCCGGCGGCCCAGCGGGTAGCGCCAGGCGAGACCGATCGCGGCGAGCAGGCAGAGGCCGGGCACCAGGGCGGTCAGCATCCGGATGGCCAGGAGCGCGCTCTCCGGCTGGTCCGGCGCTCGCGGCACGTAGCCGGCCACAGCCAGCAGGAAGCCGGCCAACAGGATCGCCGTGGCCCCCCCCAACTTGCGCAGGAACGTGAAGGTCCCGTTGTACAGTCCCTCCCGGCGCTGGCCGCTGCGCAGCTCGTCCTCGTCGATCACCTCGCCCACCATCGCCCACGGCATCAGGTCGGCCACCGCATAGCCGGCGCCCACTGCGCCCGTGATGACGAAGAGCAGCCAGCGGGGCCACTCCGGGGTGGCGAAGGCGATCACCACGAGCCACGCCACCCACCAGGTGGTGCCGACGACGAAGATGTCGTGCTTCTCCCGTCGCCGCGCGATAGTCATCCAGACGGGCAGCGAGGCGGAGGCAGCGAGCATCAGACAAACGATCGCCGGAAAGAAGTCCTGGGGGCGACCGATGGCGTAGGTCATGAAGTAGAGCAGAGAGGCGCCGGCCACGTCGAGGGCCACGCGCGACGCGATGTACAGCGCGGACAGCCTCCGGTAGTGCAGGTGACCCAGCAGGTCGAGCAGATCGTGCCGCAACGAGACCCGGACCGCCTCGTGCGTGATGGCGCGCTCCCGGCTGACCGCCGCGACCGGGATCCAGGGCAGGACCATCACGAACGCCATGATCGCGCCGGCGGTCGACCAGGCCGCGGCGCCTCCGCCCAGGGCCCGGGCGGCCGGCTGAAGGCCCGCCGCGAGAACGACCCCCGTCATGGCCGCGGCGGTGCGCCAGGTGTTGAGCGACGTACGCTCGTCGTAGTCGCGAGCCATCTCAGGAATCAGCGCCATGTACGGCACGCACAGCACCGTCGCGGCCAGGGACAGCCCGATGTAGACGCTGGCGTAGTAGACGAACATGGCGGTCTGGCCGTCGAAGGGCGTCGCCCAGAGCATTCCGAAGAAGAGCCCGAAGGGCAGGGCGCCCGCCACCAGATAGGGACGCCGGCGGCCCCAGCGAGTGCGGGTCCGGTCGGTGATGCGACCCATGGCCGGGTCGGTGATGCCGTCGACGATGCGCGCGATCCAGACGACGCCGCCGGCCAGCTCGGGACGCAGCCCCGCCACGTCGGTGAGGAAGAAGAGGTAGACCAGGGAAAGCGACGAGAGCGCGAGGTTGTTGGCCAGGTCGCCGGTGGCGAAGACGGCCTTGGCGACGGCCGGCAGCCGTCCCTCCGGATCCGACTCCGCCGGTCGGATCTCCGCTGCCCGCTCCGCCTGCGACACGCGTCACATTCTACGCTGCGCGCCGACTGCGCGTCAGCTGCGCGTCGACACCCCGGGGTGGCCGTCGTGCAGGCGGGCGCGGCGCGTTCCCCACCACCCTGGAGGCGGCCTTTCGCCTCGACTACCTCGAGGAGGGGCTGCCGCGCCTGCGGGCGGGCATGTTCGTCGGGCTCACCTGTTCGGGTTCTCCGGCCTCTGGGACCTGCGCAGCTTTCCGCCCGAGGTCTACCGCATCTCGCTTCCGCTGCGCTTCGGGCTGGCCTGTCCGCTGCTGTTCGCGAGCTGGATGGCGACCGGCCTCTCGCTGTCGACTCGCGCAATGGACTGCCTGCGACTCGCGATGTGCGTCGGCGTCTCCGCCACGGTTGGCGCATCATCCTGGCCGGTTACCGAATCGCAGACCTCCTGCTCGCGGCAGCCGATCAGATCGAAGCGCAGAGAAAGTTCGTCGGCAGGTGACTCGAGCGGCCAGCGCAATCCTGACCGGGCTCCCCTCAGGCGTCGGGCCAGAACTCTTCGGCTGCCTGGACGTCTGAAAACGCGCGAACCTCCACCCCCGGTGTCTGGAGCACGACCGCCGACGTGAGGAAGCCGAGAAGGGGGCTCCGGTGCACGACGCCGAGCCGCTTGACGTTGGCGCTGGACCGCAGACCTTCGACGATGACGGGTACGAGATCGCGAGAGGGGGAGACGCTGGGAGCGAGCTCGATCACGCACGTCGAATCGGCGGCGGAGGCAAACCTCGAGAAGGCCTTCCGGATCGTGTCGTCGGCAGAGATGTTCCCCTCATCGGTGTAGCGCAACATGGTTCCTTCCTCTTCTCCACGTTTCAGCCGTAGCTCACCCGGGCGGCGGTGGTCCGCCTCAGCGCGACCTCGAGCTGCTTCAAGTCGTCACACGTCGTCGTGGCTCCGGCCGAGACGCGCACCGCACCCCCGTCCAGCGTGCCCAGAACCGAGTGGGCGGCCGGGGCGCAGTGCAGTCCAGCGCGGCAGGTGATGCCGAACGCGCGATCCAGCATCTCTTCGACCTCGACCGCGGAAATTCCGTCGAGGACGAAGCTCACGATGGGGAGCTCGCCTCTGCCCACGAGCCGGCCTCCGCCCGCGACAACGGCCTCTCGTAGGTGCGTCGCCATCCCGCGCCAGTCCCAGGAATCGCGCCGGGCCGTCGCGGCGGCCGCGCCGAGCGCCGCTATTCCAGGAAGGTTCAGCGTGCCTGCCTCGAGTCTGCGAGGCAGCTCGGCAGGCATCGCCTCGTCGATCGCGTCTTCGCCGGTTCCGCCGTGCACGCGAGGCACGAGCGAGAGAGAAGGCCGTACGGCGAGCACGCCGCAGCCCGGCAGGGCACGCAGTCCCTTGTGGGCCGAGAAGGCCACCGCGTCGGCCTCGCCCACTGCGAGCGGCATGACCACGCCGGCGGTCTGCGCACAGTCGACCACCACGCCCGCTCCGCGGTCGTGGGCGACCTCCACCAGGTCGGCGACCGGCTGGCGCAGGCCAGTCACGTTGGATGCGTCGTCGACGACCACCAGAGCCGTGCCGTCGCGCCACCGGCGCCGTGTCTCCGCCACGTCGACGAGTCCGTCCCGGTCATGGGGCAGGGTCCACACCTCGGCCGCGCAGTGGTGCGCGGGGCGGCGCACTGCATTGTGGACCATGGATCCGATCGCGATGCACGCGGGAGACGGATCCCAGCCCAGGATCGCTTGATTGAGGGCCGCAGTCGCCCCGGACGTGAAGCAGATTTCGCCGAAGCCGACGAGCTCGGCCAGCACGGCGCGCGCGTCCTCCACCCGGTCGCTGCTCTGAGACTGTGGTCCGTGCGTGCCACGCCCGGGATTGGCCCACGACGAGGCTTCGACCGCGGCTCGAACGGACTCGACCCGGCGCGGGAGGGAAGTCGCCGCATGGTCCAGGTATATCACGAGCCCATCATCTCTCGGGCACCATCGAGGGCGACGCGCTCGGCGCAATCGCTCAGCGCGCGACGGACCGTGAATCGAACCCTCGCCTCCGACAGGATTCCCGTGATCAGGTATCGGCCGGGAACGTCGACGCGGAAGAAGGGCCGGGGCAGGTCGGCGAGAACGATCCGCGTGGCCGCCCCCTCGATCCGCTCGATGTCCGACGCCTGCAGTCCACGCGGCAACGTGACCTCGACGATCGCGTCCCCTCCGAGGCAATCCCGGAGCTTCGCAGCGGCCAGCCGGCTCACGTTCTTTCTCACCGCGAGCCGGCTCGTCTCGCGGCCCACTCACAGCGCGGAGCGCCGTGGGCTCGGCACGTCGTCTCGACCGCGACGAAGCGATCGTCACCCTCGTGAAAGAGCTGCTTGTAATAGTCCTCGGTACGAGCGGGGCGCGTGGTGATGTCCCCATGGAAGATCAGGTTCATCAGCGACGAGACCACCCCGGTCGCCAGGAAGCACACGCCCCCGGCAGAACGCTCCGGGTAGTCGCGCAGATAGCCATCCGACTCGTAGCTGTTGGCGCAGCTGACCTTCAGCTCGTGGTCGTGCAGGTGGTCGATCCTCCATTCTCCCCAGCCCAGGGCGTTGATGACGCCCACGATCCCGCAGATCCAATCCTGGCGCGTCTCGATCATGGGCTCGACGACCGCTTCCCATTCGTCGGAGAGCATGATGCCGCCCATGGTATTGAAGCCGCATACGTGACCGGTTTCGATCAGGTCCGCCCGAGCCCTCGCTGCCTGCTCGGGACCGCGGCGCTCCATGGCATGCAGGAATGCGAAGGAGATGCGGTTGTAGTAGTCGGCGTAGTGGCGCGTGAGATACAGGCCGAAGGCGGGAATCAGGCCGTCTTCGTTGCCCACGATTTCCAGGCTGGAGACCGCCCTTACGATGGTGCTGTTGTCGATTGCCATCTAGAGAACCTCGACGTCGAAGTGACAGGCAGTGCTGCCCTGCGCCTGGCAGTCCGACTCGCGCACGCGGACGCGCTCCGGCTCCAGGTCGAACGCCACGCTCGCCGCGGCTGCGATGAAGCCCGCCGTGAATTGACACGCAGGCGTCATGCGTTCGCCGAACTTGGCGAGCCAGCTGAGGGCGTAGTGGGAGGAGGGGGCGGTGACGGTTCCGCCGCACCCGGTGAGGGCGGTGAAGTCGAGCCGCCCGAATCCCAGCTCGCTGAAGACGCTCGCTGCCGTTTCGAGCACTCCATCGCGGTCGCCCGGGCGCGAGAGCGCCGCCAGCTGGGGTCGAACGGCCTCCTGGGCGGCGACGGTCAGCAAGTGGCTCGCCTCCTCGCCGAGGCCCTGCTCGATCGTCTTCTGCAGGATGGAGTTGTAGTGGTGACAGTGGAAGACGAGCGCTCGACCCCCGAGCGTCGCCACATTGGTGTTCGGGTCGAAGTTGACGGAGTGCCGCATGTCGCTCCCTTCCCGCCGGTCCAGCGAAGATGCCCCGTTGCGACCGCCCGTTGTGACCGGGAGGCCGGTTGATGGAATGTCCGTTCATCGGACGGACAGGCGGTGCGGCTTTACCCCCGCTTGCACGCGAGCCGCGGGACGTGCCCGCTGCGATTGCCGAGGCCATCGGGGTGCGCCTACCCGCTGCACAGAAAGGCAATGCGTGCACCCTCGATGGCCGACGCGGCCAGCACCACGGCGTCCGCCCCGATGCGCGTCTTCTCGAAGTCGGGCCCGGAGAGATACTCGACGTGGATCGCCAGACCGCGCCCGTCCCAAGTGGCCTTGCATGGCGCCAACGGCTCGAGCTCCTCCGTCGACCCGCAGCTGCAAAGTTCGGGAGTGCGCGAGGATGCGGCAGGAACGAGGCCAAGCGTTCGACCCCCCACTGGTTCCCGGGCCCCGCGCGCCAATCGGCCGGCGCGCTCGGGGCGCATCCGACGAGGTGGCCGCATCGCGGGAAGGCTCTTGGAGGAGATGGGCGTCCGACCGGGGTGGAAACGGGGCCGGCTCAGGGTCGACGGGACTCTCCCTGTAATAGATTGAAGGGCCGTCGTCGATGCCGATGAGCGGTGGTCAAGGATCGAGGATCGAGAGAAGAGACGCTCGATGGGTTCCCGCAACAACAGGGCCACCTGGCCCGTGATCATGACCTTCGTTCTGGCGTGTGCGGGCCCGGCGCGGGCCGTCGACGGCGTCGTCGAGATCAATCAGGCGGCGGTGCAGGCTGGTGGCATCACCCCCGGCGACGCGCCCGACTTTCCGGTGACCCTGAGCCAGTCGGGAAGCTATCGGCTCACCGGAGACGTCTCGTCCAGCTCCAAGGCCGTGGCCGCGATCGTCGTCCGGACCTTCGCCAGGAACGCGGCTTGTTCGTCCTTCCATAGGGTCGGAGCGCAAGACGCACTTTCCCCATCGCCGCAGATTCTTCGATCCGGGCGTCTGCTCCCGTTCTGGCTGGGCGCTCTCGAGTTGAGAGATGGTGCTCGTGGCTCCACCGGAGCGGCGGCGGAGCTTCTACGAGTGACTCGGTCCGAAGACCCGGTTCGCGGGCAAGCCGATCGCAGCGCGATTCGTTGGCGGTTGTGCTCTCCACGGCAACGTGGGAACCATCCTTCCATCTGGGCCTCGATCGGCCATCGCTTCGTTGGGTTCTTCGGAGGGGCATAGCTTATCCGTCGGACCTTGAGGCGCTGGGCCGGGGGCCAGGACGAACAGGGATGCTCACCTCCGCGGCCACGCCGAGCGTGGCATGCGAACACGTTTCGCCGCTGCGTGATGAAGTGGTTGTCCTCTCGACGATTCCCCGGGCCGAGTCCTTGCCTAGCCTTCGCGTATCTCGGCGGGCTGGCCAGCTCGCCCGGGGTCGTACTCCTCCTCGTCCTTCCACATCCGCAGCACGGTGGCTGCGATCATGCGTGCCAGGCTCAGCTTCGCGAGCGTCGGCTTCGTGCCGCCGTCGACGAGCCGCTGGTAGCGCGCATAGATCGGATCCTTGTTGCGCTGCGTGATCACCGTCGTCGCGGCGCCCTTGAAGATGTGCTTCAAGGCTCGGTTGTGCTGCCGCGACAGACCTCTCGTCTGGGGAACCCGCGCCTTGATCCACGTTCCATCGGCCGTCTGGAGCCAGTCCGAACTCGATCGCGTCACGCGGCGACGCAGAGCGTCGCAAGCGCTTGGGCAGCGCAGCTGCCCCGCGATCCCCAGGCCGCAGTAGCTCCAGAACTGCCGCCGCGTCCGAAAGCGATGCGGTGTCACGACGATGGGGACCAACCGAGCGGCGCGGATCGGCCCGAAGCCCGGTGCCGTCTCGAGGATGCCGACGATCGGGTGCTTCTTCGCCTCGCGAAGAAGGTCGGCCTCCGCCTCGACCTTCTGCGCGAGCAGGAAGTCGAAGTGTGCATACAGCCGCGTCGCTCTCACCTGCGCGCTGGCCGGCAGTTGAGCCTGCCACGCTTCGCGATGACGCATCCCATACACGTTCTCGCCCGAGACGGGAACGCCGCGAGCGCGGTACAAGCTCTTGAGCCTCGACTGTGCCCGCACGACGTCTGTGACCAGCGTCATGTGGATGCGCGAGAGCTCGCGAAGGCGGGTGAATTGCCGAGGCGCCTTGAAGACACACTTCTCGAGGTTGCCGACCCGCAGCTTCTCGGCCAGCGCGTAGGCGTCGCGCTTGTCGCTCTTCGCTCCCCGGCTCTCGGTGATCCCGGCCACCACCAGCTCGTCGACGTGTGGGCTCAGCGTCTCGTACAGCCAGGCGCTCTGCAGTCCCTCCTCGAAGATCAGGTGCTTGTGCCCCGGGATCATCCGGACCGCTTCGACCAGCGCCTGGCCGTTGGTCTCGACCGGGAAGTCCTTGAGCTTGCGTCCCCTTTCGGAGATCACGGCCAGCGTGCAGCTCGCGGCGTGAACGTCCATCCCGATGTAGCGTTCCATCGGTGCCTCCTCTCGTTGGGGGTTGTCGTTGTCCCAACTCGAGGATGTCCAACGGGGCCGGGAGGCACCAACCTTCGTGTTCTCGGGGATCTACGTCGTCGCTCGCAGACGCCATCCCCTTATGATGCTTATCCTCATCCAAATCATGGCCACATGCATTGTGCTGATTCATTTCAAGAGGTGAAACCAGCATTCATGAAGGGATGAAAGGAGGCAGTCATGAAACGTGCATACCGACATAGACCGGGAAATCTTCTGCTTGTCTTCACCATGGCGACCGCCGGGCTTCTGCCTTTCGGCATCGCCGGGGCCCAGACCAGCTTGACGGTGGTGGAATACCCGGTCGCGACGTCTGCAAGCAATGAGACCTCGCCGACGTTGGGCAATGACGGGTCGCGCGACCTGGTCGTGTACACGGCGTGGGACGTTCTCGGCAGCGGCTTCCCGGGTCCGGGTGACATCTGGTACCAGCCGCTCCTCAATGGACACGCCGACGGCGCAGCCGTTCAAGTCACCTCCGGCCTGACCGACGATCGACTCAACGATGTGAGCGGGAACTACATCGTCTATGCCGCGTACGACGATGTCTCCAGCCCGACTGGCTCGATCATGCTGTACAACATCACCTCCGGCCAGCTTCGATCCCTGGGCAACGCCGGCTCGGTGCGCGACCCCGAGATCTACGGAAGCTACGTCGTCTGGTTGCAAGGCCATGCGAACGCGAGCGAGGTCATCCTCTACAACATCAACACAAACGTCAGTACATCGCTCGCCGGCCCGCTGCCGCCGAGTTACGAGGTCCAGATCGGCAGCCGCTTCGTCGTCTGGGCGTCACGCGCCGGCCCGACCGGGCTCGAGGACTACGATATCGAGGTCTTCGATTTCGAGACGAACACCCGATACGCACTGACCAACACCGGCGGGATGGACGAAAGATCTCCCTCGACCAGCGGTGACTGGGTTGCCTGGCAGGTCGCGCCCCGCCTCGGTGTGCCCACCCGTATCGATGCCTACAACGGGCACACCGGTGAGTTCCGCACGATCGTCAACGACGGCGCGACGAATCAACTGCCGAGCCTGGACGACGGCCTCATCGCCTGGGAGGGCACCATCACAGGCAACTTCGATGTCTATGTCCACCGCCTCGATACCTCGCAGACCTTTCAGGTCACGTTCGACCCGGGATACCAATATCTGAACGACCTCTACGGTGGCATGGTGGCCTACGTCGATGCGACGCGAATTCCTGGAGAGGTTGACGAGGACATCTATGTCTCGACGCTCCAGTTTGCCTCGCCTGTGCCTGGTGTCCCGATGCTGGCGCCCGCGGCGCTCGGCGTACTGGCCGCGGCGCTGGCCGGCCTCGGCGCGCGACGCGTGCGAAGCCGCCGAATCTGAGGCTCGCGCTCACTCATCCGCGGCGGCGTGTGATGTTCCTCGCCTTATCCAAGAGCTAGCAGCGTTCGCCGACATGACTCTGAGCAGGTCTGGTCACCTGTTCTGGCTGCTCAACGTTGCACCAGTTCACCTGGAGCAAGATCCGCCGACCGACCCGGGAATCGTAGTGCTTGGCTCTGGAGACCAATCAGGAGAGCTCACCTACGTTTCGGCGGGGTCGACAGCGTGAGCAGTGCGACCCGGATAGGCTTCGCTGTCGAGGAGGGCTGTACGCACTACGCCGAGGCGTCCTTCCCAGTCTGCAACCCTGATTTCATCGAGTGCGGGATTCATGTCGATCGCGGAGTGCCGCCGTGGCTAGATCCGCTCCTGAGAGTCAGCGGCGAGCAACTGCACTTCCATCCGCTCGACGTGTGATCAACGACAATTACTTCTGCCGCCCCCCGTTGCCTCACTGTGGAATGTTACCGGCTTCGGCGGTGCGAGGTGCAACCATCCGGTCTAGGCAACGGGAGCTCCTAGCTAGATGCTCGGGTAACGGAGCCCGGCTGGAGCCTGTAGAGAGCCCGGAGGGCGATCGGAGGGCTTCAGCCGGGCGCTCGCCGAGTTGATCGCCCGGGCTGGGAGCACCGTCGGTCGACTCGTCCATCGCGAAGAGCAGGCGTCGCGCAGCTGCATTTCGCCAGGTCTTCACGCGCCGCTGGAGGGTCCGCAGCTGGCCATTGGGGAACCGACCCGGATGCTCTTCCTGGAGGCGAGCGAACAGCTCTTTCGCCGTGCGATCGGGCTCGGCTTCGAGCCAGCGCTCCACCCCCGACCAGACGCCCTCGAACGGGTCGGGTCGCGTGCGCCAGTCTCGACGGCGCTTGGTCCGAGCGCGGTGAGTCGGCCGTGCTTCGCCGTCGCGCCAGGCAGTCGCAAGGCTCTTCATGAACTGCTCCAGGTTCGAGTCCTGCTGCGGAGCGGTGTGCGGAGTCTGTCCCGCGGCGAGCTCGGCCAGGTGGTGCTGCATGGCGCGGATCTCGTCCAGAAGGCGGAGTGGATCGAGGCTTCCCGCAAGTGAGCGAAGGCGCGCCTTGGCTCGCGCAGTCACGTGATCTGACGCGAGCAGACGGGAGCAAGGCGTCTCGGGAGGAAGATATCGTTTGTGAATGCGCGAACCCACGCGCGTTCTTTCAGCGAGCTTGAACGAGGGCTGGAAGAAGTTCACGTACAGTCTGGACGCTGCGTACAGCCGCTGCAGCGCCTTCACGGCTGCAATGCCCTCGAGCCGTCCGTGGCCGACGAGTCGGCGCACGACCGCACCGTTCTTCTGCTCGACCCAAGCCTGGTCGTTCTTGCGATAGGGCCGAGAGCGGGTGAACTCGATACCGTGTTCCTGGCAGTACGCAACGAGCGCGTCGTTGACGAACTCGCTCCCGTTGTCTGTGTCGATGCCGCGCAGCGGGAACGGCATGGCTCGGCGGAGCTGCTCGAGTGCCTCCACGATGAGCCCACTCTCGCGGACGAGGAGCCCGACGCACTCCGTCCACTCGCTTGCGATGTCGGTCAACACCAGCGTCTGCGTGAAGCTTCCAGAAACGTTGCCGCCACAGTGCAGCACCAGATCCGCCTCCAGGAAGCCAGGGGCGGGCTCATTCCAGTCTGCGAACGTACGAACAGGCACGCTCTGCCGCACCGCAGGTGCAGCGCGAGCGATCTTCCGACCTCGCCTGCCCGCGACCCCGCGCGTCTTCCTCAGCGCTCGATCGATCGTTGCCGCGCTGATCGAGAGCAGACGCTCGCGTACGAGGCTCTCGAGCTGCAGGTGCCCATGCTGCTCGAGAGACTGGATGAGCAAGGGCAGCAGCACCTTGAGGCGCTTGCCGCACACACGATCCGATGCCTCCCAGAGAACGATCAGTGCCTGCTGGACGGCTTCGTCGTAGATGCGCGGAGCGATCGCGCTCCGCCACGGCGTAGCGGGTGGGGTGTTGAGCACCCGAACCGCATGCTTCCGGTGGTAGCCCGTCACGGCCACGAACTCGTCGAGAATACACTGCTTCTCCGTCCGCCGCGCGCTTCGGTATCGCTCTCCAATCGCGACGACCAACTCACGGCGTGCCCCCTTGCTGATCCGATCCACCATTTCGTGCCCCCCCCTCTGCCACCTGCGGGTAGCAAATCGAGTGAGGCAACGACCTCGCCCGGGTAACACGAAGGGCGAGGCAATGCGCATAACACCCCTACTCGGACGTGAGTCAGAAACCCGGCTCATCCTTCCTATCTTCCCGAACGGGATGGGAAGCCCGTCCGCGCCTGGCAGCGTCGACTCGGTAGTGGCGACGAGACGCCGGATATCGCCCTTCCCTGTGTTCTCCACACGCACTCGAATCATCAGCTGCTCGCCCGCAGTCAACGAGCCGCCGCCCTCGAGGTCGAGGCGAGCTCTGGCCCGAGGCGGCCGAGCGGGCGCACCTCCGCGCCAGTCGACGACCGTTCCGTCGGGTAGAGAAACCGACGACTTGCCAGCACGAAGCGACGCGAGCGCGTCTGCATCGCCCTTGGCGTAGCCGTGACGAGCCTCTTCAAGCTGCGCATGGATGTGCGCCTGCTGGGCTTCCCATGCGGGCATGGACCTCAGCTTGAGCCAGACCCGAACGGGATCGCGATCCCCCTGAATGGCCGGCTCTGCTAGATCCAGTAAAGCGCGGCCTGCGATTCGGACCGGAAGTGCCGGCTTGCCCTCGACGCTCAGCTCAAGGTTGAGCTGAGTGACGCCGGCGGAAGCCTGCTGCAACGCTTCGCTCGAAAGATCCAGCCACAGCACTCCCTCTCGGTCCGACCGAGATGTACGCCTCTCGAAAGAGGTACCAGCGAACTCGATCTCGATGTCCTGACTTTCCGCAGGTCGAGGAGCAGGCGCTTGACCTTCCGACTCCAGGGTCTCCCATCCGTCAATCGAGTGGATCGCGGCGATAGGCGGGACGACCGGGAGAGACGCGAAGTACGTAACGAGATCGAACGCAAAGGCCGGTATGAAACCCGGGGCAAGGAGCCAATCGATCAAGATCGGCAGATCCGCGTCATCCAACAGCCAGTAGTAGCTCAAGACAGCACCGTTCTTGTCTCTTCCGCCGGGTTCCTCGAACGGTTCGAAGGGGTCGTAGTCGGCCGCGACACTTGGCCGGTAGATCTCTAGGTCCCTCACGACTAAGACATCCTCCCGTGAGGCGTTGTTCCTCTTATGGAGGACCTTCATGCAGCTGCGCGCGGATCGCGTCGAGGGTGGCTGGATGCTCAACGCGCAGAACACCTGGACCACCTCCGCGCACCTCGCCGACGACTGCTGGCTCGGCGCACGCACCGACCGAAGCTCGAAGGACAAGGGGATGACGCTCTCTCT
This sequence comes from uncultured delta proteobacterium, assembly GCA_963822965.1. Classification (GTDB taxonomy): domain Bacteria; phylum Myxococcota_A; class UBA9160; order UBA9160; family UBA4427; genus JAJDAN01. Next base: position 1,395,796 of record CAWGJT010000005.1, on the reverse strand, counting down.
CATCCCGATGCAGCAACCCGGCGTGACGATTCGCCCCGTCCACACCATCAGAGACGAGTGCACGAACGAGGTTTTGTTCGACGACGTCTTCACCTCGGACGAGTCGGTCGTCGGCAAGCGCAACCACGGCTGGACCTACATCTGCGAAGCTCTCGAAGGGGTGCGCCCGGTCCTCCGCGATCTGAATGGTTCGCGAAAATGGGTGGGTTCGGCCTCGTCAGCTGAGCCTGCCACGCTTCGCGATGACGCATCCCATACACGTTATCGCCCGAGACCGGAACGCCGCGGGAGCGCGGGCGAGCGAAGCTCGCCAAGCGCAGCCACGCTCTGCGTGGCCGCGGTACAAGCTCTTGAGCCTCGACTGCGCCCGCACGACGTCGCCGACCAACGTCATGTGGATCCGCGAGAGCTCGCGCAGCCGTGTGAACTCCCGAGGCGCCTTGAAGACACTCTTCTCGAGGTTGCCCACCCGCAGCTTCTCGGCCAGCGCGTAGGCGTCTCGCTGGTCGCTCTTCAGTCCCCGGCTCTCCGTGATCCCAGCGACCACGAGCTCGTCGACTTGTGGACGCAGCGTCTCGTAGAGCCAGGCGCTCTACAGGCCCTCCTCGAAGACCAGGTGCTTGCGGCCCGGGATCATCCGGACCGCTTCCATGGGGAATCATCATGGCAGTCTGCCATGATGATTCCCTACACAGGCACGAGGCCCGCCAGCGCCTGGCCGTTGGTCTCGACCGGGAAGTCCTCGAGCTTGCGTCCCTTCTCGGAGATCACGGCCAGCGTGCAGCTCGCGGCGTGAACGTGCATCCCGATGTAGCGTTCCATCGGTGCCTCCTCTCGTTGGGGGTTGTCGTTGTCCCAACTCGAGGATGTCCAACGGGGCCGGGAGGCACCAACCTATCTGGTCTCGGGGACTTGCGTCGCTGCCCGCAGACGCCATCCCCTTATGATGCTTATCCTCAAGCAACGTGGTTGGAATGCGCGGTCGCCCATCGGCGTGCCGACGTAGCTCAGCTGGTAGAGCAGCTCATTCGTAATGAGCAGGTCAGCGGTTCGAATCCGCTCGTCGGCTCCAGTCCATCCCCCCGATTTCTATACGTTTTCCCCCGTCATACCCTAATCGGGGAGAGGAGGGGAAAGGTCTCACGGGCTCGTCATCCTTGATGATCTAGCAAAGCAATCTCCATTGAAGGAAGGTTAGAATAGGTTCCCGGATTTCCTGGCGAGTGAGAACCATGCCCTTTCCGATCATTGCGAAAATTTCTTCTTACGAAAACGTAGGGGCAATCCGCGAATTCATTCAGACGGTCTTGGAGACACACCCAGAAATCAGTTCGATGCTGCGCGAGGGAGATCCCTCACGCCTGATCGTCGTCAAACCGAACTGGGTCGAGGAATCCCATCCGTATGAGCCCGATGTGTGGCTTCCGCTGATCACTCATCCCGTAGTGCTGATTTGCATTCTGGAAAAACTTGCCGAAATGATGCGTGGACGTGGACACATCGCTATCTGTGATGCGCCAAATACCTATGCGGATTTCGACGGGATCATGGCCCGAGGCGCACTCACCGATTCGCTCGAAAGCTTGCGAGCCCGTTGGCCAGATCTCAACCTTGAACTAATTGACCTGAGACGTGAGCTTTGGATTCGCAAAGAGGGTGTCGTTGTCGATCGGATTCCAAACTCCGAAGACCCGAGAGGTTACGTCCAATTAGATTTGGGAAAAGACAGTCTATTCTATGGACACCCGGGCGAAGGCCGCTATTACGGAGCCGACTACGATACCCAGGTCATCAATGCTCACCACCGAGGCGACTTGCAGGAGTACCTGCTCGCGGGCACCCCGATGGCCTGCGATCTTTTCATTAATGTTCCCAAACTAAAAACCCATAAGAAGACGGGAATCACCTGCTGCTTGAAAAACCTCGTGGGAATCACCGGCGACAAGAACTGGTTGCCACATTTCGTACAGGGAAGCTCGACTGCAGGAGGTGATGAATTCCCGGGGCATTCGCTGGCCCAACAGCTCGAAATTTCACTGAAGCGAGCTGGTCAAAAGATCGCCCTATCGGTACCTGGCCTGGGAACTTGGGCGTACCGGAAGATGCGAAACACCGGAATTCGACTCCTCGGGGACAGCCAGAAAACGATCCGTGGCGGAGATTGGTCTGGTAACGATACCTGTTGGCGCATGGTTTTGGATTTGAATCGCGCCCTGCTGTATGGAAACACCGATGGCTCTTGGAAAAACGCAGACTCCCCAAAGAGGTATCTCGCCATCGTAGACGGCATCATCGGAGGACAAGGCAACGGGCCGCTTTGCCCCGAACCCGCTGAGGCACAAGTGTTGCTCGGGGGAGACAACCCGGCCATTGTCGATGCCGTCGCCGCTCGATTGATGGGAGTAGACGTGGATCAAATCCCCATGATCCGACAAGCCTTCGAAAGCCATCGCTGGCCCATTGCCACCACGCCATTGGATGCAATCGTGGTATCTGAAAGCAAATCCGACGCTACTCAAGCCATCGGCGAGATTGCATCCTTGGTTCCTGGCGGATTCAAGCCTCATTTTGGATGGCCGGATCTAAACGTTGGCTAGAGCGTCGTGACCTTGCCCCGAAAAGTGGACACCTAGAATAGGTCGAAGGACCATCGAGGTGTTCCACGCCGAAGAGAAGACCCACCCGGGTCCGGCGCTCCTTCACGCCCGAGTCCAAACGCGATGCGGTGCGGCTCGTGCAGGAGGGCAAGACGCTCACCGAAGTCGCCCAGAACCTCGGGATTGCGCGAAGCCTGCTGCAGTACTGGAAGAAGCAGCTCGAAGAGAAGAAGCGAGGCGCGTTCCCCGGCAAGGGGAACGCCAGCGGCGATGCGGCCCGCATCCAGCAGCTCGAGAAGGAGCTTCGGGATGCCCGGGAGGAACGGGACATCCTGAAAAAAGCACTGGCCTACTTCACGGACGACCAGAAATGAAGTTCCGGTTCGTCCACGCGTATCGGGAGACCTTCCGAGTAGGCATGATGTGCCGAGTGCTGAAGGTCTCCCGCAGCGGCGACTACGCCTGGTGCCAGCGTCAGCCCAGCCCGCGGGAACGAGACGATGCCCAGCTCGTCGAGCGGATCCGCGAGGTCCACGAGGCCAGCCGAGAGACCTACGGGGCTCCGCGCATCCACGCCGCGCTGCGCACCGAGGGGACCCGCGTCGGGCGCAAGCGGGTGGCTCGCCTCATGCAGTGGGAGGGGCTCTGGGGCTGCGCCACGCAGCGCTTCAAGCGCACCGCGACTGTGCGGGCCGAGCTCCCGGCGCCGCCCAACCTCGTCGACGGCCACTTCCACAGCGAGGCGCTGGATCGCGTCTGGGTCGGCGACATCACGCACATCCGAACCCGTGAGGGCTGGCTCTACCTGGCCGTGCTGATCGACCTCTTCTCGCGCAAGGTCGTCGGCTACGCCACCGCGCACCACACGCGACAGCATCTCGCCCTCGAAGCCCTCGACCTCGCGGTGACGATCCGAAACCCAAGGCCCGGCCTCATCCATCACACGGACCGCGGCAGCGTCTACCTCAGCACCGAGTACCAGGGAAGGCTCGACCGCTTCCAGATGCACTGCAGCGTCAGCAAGCCCGGCCGCTGCGCCGACAACGCTGTCGCCGAGAGCTTCTTCCACACCCTCAAGACCGAGTGGCTCTACCACTTCGACTTCTACACCCGGGAGGAGGCTCGGCTCGCCGTCTTCGAGTACATCGAGGGCTTCTACAACCGAACGCGTCTCCACTCCACGATCGGCTACCGCTCGCCCGATGAATATGAGAGAATGGAAACCGCCGCTTAACCCCGTGTCCACTTTACCGGGGCAAGATCCTCGGTCCGAGGGAGTTCCATGGGTTTCTCGTTCAAGAGGCAGCTATATGAATCGTTGCCACCGGTAATCAAACGACCAGTGGCCTGGCTACCATTTTCACTGTTCGCTGGAAAATCCTACAAGGCGACATTGCGACGCAAAGAAAAGATTCGTTATGCAAACCGCGAAGAGCTCCGCAGCTATCAAGAGGCCGAGCTTCGAAAGATCTTGGGGTTTGCGACAGAGCAGGTTCCAGCATATCGAAATCTTCGCTCCGTGGTCTCAAGGCTCGCGCCCTTTGAAGCACTGAAGGCCTTCCCCTTTCTCAGCAAGCAGATGCTTCTCGATGACCTAGCCCACTATCTGCCCGACTCGTTCAACCAGATTCCCCATTACGAGTGCTCTACGGGAGGCACTTCAGGAAACCAATTGACGTTCTACCTCGATGATGCATCGGCCTCGACCGAGTGGGGATTTTTGCATCGAATGTGGGAAAGTGTCGAATATACACCACGGCATCGTAAAGCCACGTTTCGGGGAGTTGAGTTTCGGAATAGCGATCATGGCGTCTACTGGCAGTTCAACCCGATCTACAACGAGATCCAATTTTCACCCTTTCACATGACCGATGATAATCTTCGAGATTACATTGCATGCATGAAGCAATTTTCCCCAAGCTATTTGCATGGGTATCCCTCTGCAATCGCAATCCTTGCAAACTATGTGCTCCGCAATAGCGTCGACATAGACTCTTTGGGGCTAAGAGCTGTATTGCTTGGATCTGAGGCGTTATTTCGAGATCAGCGGGAGATCATCGAATCGGCATTGGGCTGCCGCGCCTTCTCTTGGTATGGGCATAGTGAGCGAATCATCTTGGCAGGAGAATGCGAGATTTCTTCTGCGTACCATAGCTTTCCAGATTACGGCGTTCTCGAATTCATCGATGAAAATAAAAACTTGATCAAGGAAGATGGGGAGCGGGGGGAACTTGTAGGAACCGGTTTGATCAATCGATGCCTTCCATTGATTCGTTATCGCACCGAGGACCTCGCTCGAAAGGTTCCATCGAGATGCGATTGCGGACGCAACTTTGATCGCTTCGATCAAGTGCAAGGTCGATGGAAGCAGGAATACGTCATTGGAAAGAACGGTGCACAAATCTCTCCTGCGGCTCTCAACATGCACGGAAAGATCTTCGAGAACGTCGTTCGCTATCAATACTTTCAGTGCCAACCTGGCGTTCTCGAGATTCGCTTGATGGTCACTCCACGATTTGGCGAAAATGACTGTGCCGAATTAGTCAAAGCCTACTTGAGAAAAGTCGGCGATGAGCTGGAGATCCAGACGAAGATCGTGGATGAGATCCCGTTGACGGCGCGCGGGAAACTGCGGCGTCTGATCCAAGAAATCCCAAAGAGGGCAGAGTCGCCGACTCTGCAACCTCCCGCGTAAGATCTGCCTACGGGGTGCCCAAGAATGCGACTTGTCCGTCCTTCCATAGGGTCGGAGCGCAAGACGCACTTTCCCCATCGCGGCAGATTCTTCGATCCGGGCGTCTGCTCCCGCTCTGGCTGGGCGCTCTCGAGTTGAGAGATGGTGCTCGTGGCTCCACCGGAGCAGCGGCGGAGCTTCTACGAGTGACTCGGTCCGAAGACCCGGTTCGCGGGCAAGCCGATCGCAGCGCGATTCGTTGGCGGTTGTGTTCTCCACGGGGTCGTGGGAACCATCCTTCCATCTGGCCCTCGGTCGGCCATCGCTTCGTTGGGTTCTTCGGAGGGGCATAGCTTATCCGTCGGACCTTGGGGCTCGGGGCCGTGGGCCAGGTGCGGCCCGGGATCCTCCGGACCGCCTCCATGGGGAATCATCATGGCAGTCTGCCATGATGATTCCCCACACAGGCACGAGGCCCGCCAGCGCCTGGCCGTTGGTCTCGACCGGGAAGTCCTCGAGCTTGCGTCCCTTCTCGGAGATCACGGCCAGCGTGCAGCTCGCAGCGTGAACGTCCATCCCGATGTAGCGTTCCATCGGTGCCTCCTCTCGTTGGGTGTTGTCGTTCATCCAACTCGAGGATGTCCAACGGGGACCGGAGGCACCAACCCATCTGATCTCGGGGGCTTACGTCGTTGGCTGCAGACGCCATCCCCTTATGATGCTTATCCTCCCGCGCAGTCTCGGGTCGTGTGCGGGTCGGCGCACCCGAATCCCGAATACGCGATGCTCATCACCCGAAGTCACTGAACTGCGTCCCGCGTGGAGATCCTCCGGGCGGCCCCGATCGATCCGTTCAGTCACTTCGAGGACATCCGCTGAGCGATGGATCGCGCGCCGCTTCGGATCCTGATCGTGAGCCCGCTGCCGCCGTATCCCACCCATTGCGGCTGGTCGACCTCGATCTACGACGTTCTCGTCGGCCTTCGAGGTCTGGGCCACGAGATCCACCTGCTGGCGTGCTTCGACATTGCAGACGCCGACATCGAGTCCATGCGCGCGGTCTGCTCCACCGAGTACTTCTACCGGCCCAAGCCGCCGCGCTGGTGGCAGGTCGTGAAGAACCTGGGCAGGAGTGCCGTACTACATCCGGACCCACAACATCGGAGCCCAGGCCGAATAAGCCCCGCTTTGGCTGAACGTCCGGGTAGTGTTGTTGTGTCAATCTCCCCTCCGGGGTCACGGCGCCGGGGCGCAACCAAGACAATTCGGAGACGCTTGCGTCGAGGTCGCGAATCCGATGATTCGGGGGGTCCTGTCCTTGTCAATCAGGTCGACAGGACTGCATCGACCAATTGACCGAACCTTTCCACCATGACGCCGACATTGAAGTCTTCCCTCGCCACCCGGATTGCACACCGTGACATCCGCTCTCGAGATTCCGGCGAGCTTACGATGGCACCGATCGCCGCGGCAAGCGCTCCAGGGTCCTTCTCATTGAAGAGAAGCCCCGTTTCCCCAACGCGAAAAGCGGCAATTTCCGGCGTGTGCGCCCCGATGTCGCCGTTCGTCACGACAGGACAGCCGTAGCCGAAGGCATGGAGGAGACTCAGACCGATCTTGCCTGGGTGGACGAGTGCTCGCGCAGACATGAACCAGGGTGCGAGATCCTCCTCCTCATAGATGGACCCCAGAAACTTCACTCTTCCCATCAGCCCCAGTTCAGACACCATTGATTCGAGCCGGTCTCGCTCGACGCCATCACCAATGATGCACCATTGCAGGTCGGGAAGGCGTTCCGCCAACTCGTACATCGCCTGCGGAATCAGATCGTATCGGTTCTTCGGATCCAGCCGCGCGCATGAAAGGATCATCCTGTGTGGATCGACGTGCTGTTCTCGCTGCCAATCCCCCAGGCGATCGGGCGACCATTTCGATGCAGCATCGTCGATCAGGTCCTGATCCAGTCCATTGTTCATGCCGATACAGATGCCTCTGTATCCACCTTCGGACATCGACTTCGCTTCGGCGCTCGTGTAGACGAAAAGCGCATCCAGCCGATTCCACCAGAAGAGCCTTAGCCGTCCAAGGTTCGAGTTCTGGCTACCGCTGTTCACTTGGCCCCATCCGACCACCTTCTTGTTCAACATCTTGAGCAGGAAAGACCAGACAACCGTCGATAGCACTCTCGGATTGGCCGTTACCAAGAACAGATCGAAGTCCGCCGCGAGAAGCCTCATGGGAATGAACTGCCACGCCAATCGCTCTCGGGAGAGAGACAGGAAGGGAACGTCGACGACCTCGATTCTCGAATCCAGTTCGTGCGCCCTCGATTCGATGTTCAGGCCTGGTATATGGGACTGGCAACAGATCGTCAGTCGAGCAACCTCATTTCGAGCGATGCGATTGAAGAACTCGACCCTGTATTGGGGAATGATATTCGTGATGACACAGACTTTCGGGTTGGGCGAACTCATCGTTGCATTCCTGGACTCGCGACCGGCAACGAGTTCTCGGTCAATCGCACGATACCAACCGATCGACCGGGCAGCATCACTCGCAAGTCCGATGAACTGGGGCGGGACGACGTTACGGCGTAGCGCGACGACTCGTCGAGCTGCTCGGATTCCATGACGTGGAGGCCTCGTAGTGGGATCGGAATCCGGAACGTCGCCACGGCAGTCCCCTCGCTCAGATTCACGAAGACGATCGCGTATCGCCCATCCGGAGCGCGATACAGAGCGGACTCCAGAGCTGCTCGAGAATAGGGTCGAGACGGCTTGTTCAGAGGCCGTGCTGACCAATTTCTCGATTTGACCTGCGAGGCGGGTTTCCCGCTTTCGATTGCCAGAGGCCCCATGTATTCGCCGAAGGCCAGCAGGGCGCCATGTCCCGCCGAGCTCGGAGCAGGCGGTTCGCCCAAGCCAGGTTCTGCCCCGCCTCCGACGTCCTCCACTGAAGGCTATTCAGGTCCTGGCCCGTCGCCGGGACCCCGGAGGGCGATTGACATAAGGCCCCTACTCGGACCTTCGCCAAGAATGCGACTTGTCCGTCCTTCCATAGGGTCGGAGCGCAAGACGCACTTTCCCCATCGCCGCAGATTCTTCGATCCGGGCGTCTGCTCCCGTTCTGGCCGGGCGCTCTCGAGTTGAGAGATGGTGCTCGTGGCTCCACCGGAGCGGCGGCGGAGCTTCTACGAGTGACTCGGTCCGAAGACCCGGTTCGCGGGCAAGCCGATCGCAGCGCGATTCGTTGGCGGTTGTGCTCTCCACGGCAACGTGGGAACCATCCTTCCATCTGGGCCTCGGTCGGCCATCGCTTCGTTGGGTTCTTCGGAGGGGCATAGCTTATCCGTCGGACCTTGGGGCTCGGGGCCGTGGGCCAGGTGCGGCCCGGGATCATCCGGACCGCCTCCATGGGGAATCATCATGGCAGTCTGCCATGATGATTCCCTACACAGGCACGAGGCCCGCCAGCGCCTGGCCGTTGGTCTCGACCGGGAAGTCCTCGAGCTTGCGTCCCTTCTCGGAGATCACGGCCAAGGTGCAGCTCGCAGCGTGAACGTCCATCCCAATGTAGCGTTCCATCGGTGCCTCCTCTCGTTGGGGGTTGTCGTTCATCCAACTCGAGGATGTCCAACGGGGCCGGGAGGCACCAACCTGTCTGGTCTCGGGGACTTACGTCGCTGCCCGCAGACGCCATCCCCTTATGATACTTATCCTCTGTGGCTGAGTTACGTGGTGATGCTGTCGCTGTACGCGTACGCATTCGGCAGTTACGGTGCGACGTTTCTGCCGCAGGCCTGGCAGGGGCTTGGCAAACACGCGCTGATCAGTCTCGCCGTCGTCGCGATTGCCGGCATGAACCCGCTCAACGCCGGGTTGATCGGCAAAGCGGAGATTTGGATCGTTGGACTGAAGCTGGCGATCCTGCTGTTGTTCGTCGGCGTCGGTGCCGTTGGCATCAACGCCTCCCAAATCGCTCCAGGCTCATGGTCGCCGCCGCTGCAACTGGCCGCAGGCGGGATGATCATCTTCCTGGCTTACGAAGGCTTCGAGCATCATCGAGCCGGCGATCGTGGACAACACCCCGCGTGTGCCCGCCGCGCTGGCACCAAACAGACGCGGCCATCGGGACATCCACTGCTGGCCACCGGCGGTGTCCGCTTGAATCAAGGACAACGCGACCGCAATGCTCCCCGCCACAATCAGCGAGGGCAAAAACCAAAAGCTGCCCCGCAGGTTGCTCCAGAGCTGTTTGAGCTTGTTCATGAATCAACCGTTCATCTATGTTGGCCAGTGAAAGTGCGACGTTCATCACCCGCTGGTTGGTTGCAACGGCCCATCGGATTTCGCCCGGACCTCCGCCAGCGCCGCGCAAAAACAGATGCCGAACACGCAGACGCAGCTTGAGAGATAAATCCACAGCAGGAACGCCACGAGGCCGCCCAAGGCGCCGTAGAGGGCGTTGAAGCTCGTGATGTGGACCGCGTAAAGCAGAAACATCCATTCGCCAATCCAGATCAAGAGCGTCGCGACCAGCGCGCCGAGCCAGACTTCGGAAAACCGGGTGGCCCGGCTGGGGGCCAGCCGGTAAATCATGATCAGCCCGTAGAACAAAACCAGCCACGGAATGAGCTGAAAAATCATGGCGAACATCCAACCGGGAAATCCGAGCCGGGCCGTGAGCCATTCCCGGAACATCCGCGCCGTCGTGGGCACCAAAATGCCGATCAACACGGCGCTCACCGTGATGCCGAGCAGGGCAAGGCTTTTCAACGGCAACCGCCACCAATTGTAAGTCGGCGAATGCCAGAGGCGGTTTGTGATCCGAATCAGCACGCTAAGGAATTGCAGCGAGCTCCAAAGCAACAACGGAATCGCAGTCAGGCTGATCTGGCCCCGCGCCGCCAGCATGCCGCCAATGGTCCCCACGGCGGAGTGTTCCTGTTCACCGGTCAGCGGCACGTAATGTTTGACCCACTGCACGACCGCTTGTGTCGCCACGTCGCGCTCGACGAACAGCGATCCGGCGGTCACCAGAAGGATGACCAGCGGCAGAAATGACATCTGCAGGTAGTAGGAAAAGGCGGCGGCTCCCTCGTTGCCATCCGCCTTCACCCAGCGTGCGTAAGCGCGCCGGAGAACCCGCCACCCGGTTGACTGCTCGACTTGGAGCAATAACTTTCGCATCGGTTCGAACAAATTTGTCCAGCCGCCAGCCGCCAGCCACTAAACAAGGCGGCTGGAGGCAAACGGTGTCGTTGATGTGCGCCAATGCCGCGGTTACACATGGTGACGATTCGCTTGTGTTGCCGCTGCGAATCAATCCAGTGGGCACCCGACGATGGCTTTGATGCTCACGCACACGGGCTTCAACGGTCTCTCAATCGCCCGAGTGTGTGGTCAAGGGATCTCTTGAGTTTTTCAGCCGCTCCATCAATCGCCTGGCCAATCGACTCCGCCTCATTCGAAACCGCAATGGGTTGGTGACCCTCGAGGCGTGCTTCCATCATGCAACGCTTGTCATGGCTCCCGCCCTTGTCGCTGTTCTCATCGCTGAGATGCACTTCGACGCGGGTGATGTGCTTCGCCAGATGGCCGAGCGTGCTTTCCACCGTAGCTTTGGCCTGCTCGGCCAGTTCTTCGCGACCTGCGATGTGATTGTCTGTGTTGATCTGGATTTTCATAGTTCTTGGTTTCCGTCTTCCGCCTGCTCAAAAGAGCACGTGGCGGCCAAGCCCGTTTTCGGGGGTCGAGCCGACCGCTATTCCAAGTCGAAGCGCACGACTTTGCCGCTCTTGAAACGCAGCACCAACTGGTCGCTTTCAAAGGAAAAGGTCGCCTCTTTTCCATCCCGTATCGCCTCCGAGCTAATCGTATCGCCATGTACAGAAAATGACCCTTTGAGATCTCGGACCTGGCCGACAAGCGGAATGTCGGACCACGCCAGGAGAGCTGCCTTCTTTTCTCGGCGGAAGGTGAGCCGAATGTCGACCTCGCCCATTTTTGCGTCCACGTCTTTGGCCGTCCAGTGGCGTAGAGTCGCTCGGGTGGATGAGAAGGCTTCTCGTCCTTCCCGAGTTCAGCTGCAAGAACGCTCGGTTTCATCCTCTCGACCCGATTTCCATGAGCAAGTGGGCCGCCCGATACAGCGGCCCGCCGGGACCCCTGAGGGGTTTGACACAAGGCACTACCCGGACCTTCTCCCAGAACCCGGCTTGTTCGTCCTATGCCCCAACAAGTTATTGAAGGAGCGCGGCCTGGGACGGATGCGGTTGGCCGAGGCAGAGCGACATGGCTGAACGTCGCATCAAGATGGTGTGTACCGAGTGTGGTAGCGACGAGGTACTGGCGGATGCCTACGTACAGTGGGGTGTCGAGAAGCAGGAGTGGATCGTGCAGAACGTGTTTGAGAAGGGTGACTACTGCGATAGCTGTGACGGTGAGGCCCGATACGAGGCTATCGAGTTGGCGGATCACGCGGAGGAAGAACCATGTCAAGACTGACTGACGTTGCTGTTCGTGCCTCGATCGAGGACTTTACCAAGGCGCGGGACAAGACGCTGCGTCTGCTCAACGAGGGGCGGCGCCTGTGCGACATGGCGCGCGAGTGTTCGGAGAAGCACGTGCGCTACGGGTTTCCGCACGAGGCAATGCCCGCCGCCGGCACCCCTGAGGGGTCTGACACAAGGCGCTACCCGGACCTTCTCCCAGAACCCGGCTTGTTCCCGCCGCCGTGACCCCCGCCGGGGTCACGGCGGCGGGAACGATCTCAACTTCGCTCGGACGCCTCCGGATGCTTCGTGGGGCAGGTGGCCAAGTCCAGCAGCAGTGTCATCCTCCGATACCTTGCCATTTCTGGGATTCCCCGTCGCATGCCGGGTCGCTCCGACGATCGGGTCTCGAGATCCGACGAACTCGAAGAGGGTACTCATGAAGCGTCTGCGCAACTCGACCATCCAGGCAGGGACGACCGCGATCCTGTCCTTCGCCCTGCTCTCCGCGTGCAGCCAGGAAGACCGGGGCACCCCCGCGGTCGCGCAACCCGGCGAGAAGGCGGCCGCCACAGCGCCCAGCGTCGCCGAGGTCCAGGCGATCGCAGAGGCGGGCTTCATCTACGGCCTGCCCATCGTCATGAACTATGCGGTGATGAACGAGTACGCCGTCGACAAGAACTCGGGGCAGTTCAAGGCGCCGTTCAACCACTTCAAGAACGAGGCGCGCGTCTTCACCTACAAAGACACGGCGATCATCACACCCAATAGCGATACGCCCTACTCCCTGGGCTTCCTGGATCTGCGCGCCGAACCGATCGTGGTCTCGGTCCCTGCAGTCGAGAAGAGCCGCTACTACTCGGCGCAGCTTACCGACGGCAACACTTACAACTATGGGTACATCGGTAGTCGTGCGACGGGCAACGCAGCCGGCAGCTACATGGTCGTCGCCCCGGACTGGAAGGGCGAGAAGCCGGAAGGGATCAACAAGGTCTTCCGGTCGAGCACGCCGTTCAGCATGATCGCCTTCCGAACGCAGTTGCTGAACGCCGACGACATGCCCAACGTCGTCAAGGTCCAATCGGGCTACCGGGTGCAACCCTTGTCGGAGTTCCTGGGCCGGCCGACCCCGCCGGCCGCGCCGAAGATCGACTTCGTCCCGGCCACGAGCGCGGGCATCCAGGACCACTTCTGGGAGTATCTCGATGCCGCCCTCGAGCTCGTGCCCGAGACGGCGCTGAGCAAGCCGATCCGGACGAAACTGGCCCGCATCGGCATCGGCCCGGGCAAGACCATCCACATGGAGGCGCTGCCCGCAGAACACAAGGCAGCGATCCAGCGAGGCTCGAAGGCCGGGGCCGAGAAGATCGAACGGTTCCTTGCAACCGGCCTGACGGACATCAACGGTTGGCAGGTCGGGTCGCTCCCGGGCGACAGCAAACACTACGACGGCAACTGGCTCCAGCGCGCCGGAGCCGCCAAGGCCGGCATCTATGGCGCCAGTGCCGCCGAAGCCGTGTATCCGCTGACCCGCGTCGACGGCACCGGTGCGACGCTGGACGGCAGCCGGCACGCCTACACGCTGACCTTCGCGGAAGGCGAGTACCCGCCCGTCAACGCGTTCTGGTCGTTGACGATGTACGACGGCAAGACGCAGCTGCTGATCGAGAACCCGATCGACCGCTACCTGATCAACTCGCGGATGTTGCCCGACCTGAGGAAGGGCGCGGATGGCTCGTTGACGCTCCACATCCAGAAGGACTCCCCGGGTGCCGACAAGAAATCGAACTGGCTTCCGGCCCCGGACGGCCCCATCTACCTCGTCATGCGACTGTACTGGCCCAAGACGGAGCCGCCGTCGATCCTGCCGGCTGGGAAGGGCAGCTGGAAGCCGCCGGGGATCGTGGCTGCGAACTAGGGTCAGGTTGACTCCTTCAACTACACAGGCTGGGTCAGCGCAACGGCCTCCAGGCGGGAGGGGTGAACCAAGCCGGGAATCCCGCAGACTCGTTTGGTTGATTCCGGCCTCCAAGGCCGGATGCTCCGGTGCTTCGTAGTACATCGCTTCGAATTCCGCAGGTGGGATATCGCCGATCGGTTCGAGCAGCCTCCGGTTGTTGAATCAGTCGACCCACTCGAGCGTCGCGAACTCGCCTTCCTCGAGACTTCGCGAAGGGCCATGGGCCAGTTCACTTCGGCCTTGAAGAGGCCGAAGATCGTCTCGGCCATCGCGTTGTCGTACGAGTCGCCGACGCTCCCAACCGAGGGTTCACCGAGCCATGGTCGCCTCGGTGGTCCGAGACCATCCGAACCGCCCGTTCCCGGACCTCCGGCAAACCCGGGGCGGTTCATGTGAGGCGCGTGTGCTGCGCGTGCGTGATTACGGCGACGATGAAATCCATGTTGCCCGCGCCGCGAAAGATCGTGTTACGAAGGGACTCATCCGCGGCTTGAAGTCGCGCAACATCAAGACGGTGCCCGCGGTCGAATTCATGCTGACTGACTGGCTCAACGAGCACGTCACATCAGAGACAAGGTTCCAGAGGCCGGACAGCCCGTTGTTCCCGAACCCCGATGGGCGTGGCGCGCGTTGGTGGTCCGAGACATCGATGCGGCGAACATGGGGAAGCGCCGCAAAGAAGGCTGGCGTCGGGGCATAGGACGAATAAGCCCCGTTTTGGCTGAACGTCCGGGTAGGCGTGTTATGTCGATCTCCCCTCCGGGGTCACGGCGGCGGGCCGCCGCGAGATCCGCCGGGTCTTCGGGGTTCGCAAGCGTTCGGATGACGACGCCGAAAAAAGGCGTGTCGAATTGGCCGACGGTTAGCTCATGGGCGCCGCCGCCGTAGAAGACCTTGTCCACGTATCCATCGTTGTTGATGATCATCAGCGACATATGCCGCTTGCCCGCATCGAGCATGGTCACGGTCGCGCCCTTGGAGATGTCGACCACACCAAGGCTGTAGAGCGTGTCGCGGTTCATCCGGATGACGTTCTGCTTGTCGATATCTCGAGGACGCGGAGCGGGCTCGCGCGTACCGGATCTGTTGGGCACGGCTCTTGATGCGGGTATTCGAAATCGCGGGCCAGCTACGCTGGCCAAGCGCTTGTGAATCGAAGATTCACCGCGACGCGCTTCGGTGTCTGCAGTGCGGTGCCGGTCTGCGCCTGCTCGCTGCGATCGAAGACCCCGAGGTGGCTGCGAAGATCCTGGCCTGTCTCGACCTGCCGGTCCGCGCCCCACCGATACTCCCGGCGCGGGCTGGCGCGGCGCGAGTCGATGGAGATCACGCAGCGGACGACTTCGATCAGACCCCAGCCTTCGCCGATCCCTGGTAGCAGGCCCAGAAGGTGCCCCCGGCATCGGCCCAATCCGCGCCCCGTAGGCCCCCGCTCGCCTCGAGATCTCCCCCCGAGCCGCTGCGGACGCCGGCCCAGCGACTCCGCAGCTTGAAATCGCCCCGCCGCCGGGACCCCTGAGGGGTTTGACACAAGGCACTACCCGGACTTCAACTCAGAACCGGGCTTGTTCGTCCTATGGTCCCACGACGGCTGTCGACGCGGAGGGCGGCCCGACCGCTCCGGGATGCCTGCGCCGGGAATCGGCGCACCCGGGTTCAGGCTGCCTCATCCGACGTCGTCTCGCCACCCGCCGCCGGGACGACGCGTTGCGACGCCGGTACCAAAACCGCAGCTCCTTCCCGGTGGCCACCGCCTCGCTGACCTCGAGGCGCGGGAGCCGAGCGCTTCGCGTCTCAAGCCGGAATCCGGAGCCGTCGATATACACAGCATGATCCTCCGGGCACTCCTCGTCATCTGCGTATCGCTTGCCTGCACGGGTTGCCCCGTCCTGCAGGAGCTCGACAAGAGCAACGCAGCCATGGAACGCTACGACAAGACCAAGAAGACCAAGACCAACGCCGGCTCCAGCGCGAAGGAGACCCGCCCGCCCGGATCCTTGGCGGAAAAGAAGGCCCAGGTGCAGAAGGGGATGAAGCAGTGGTGGCAGGAGGCCAGGTCCCTCAACACCGGTGAAATCGACGAAGGCATCGTGCGCTGCCAGATCCGGGGAGGCACCGAGTACATGCAGCGCGACGACTGTCTGAGTCACGGCGGCGAGCCGCACAGCGCCAGCTGACCCGGCTCTCGGCGACGGCGGAGCGATCGACTGAGCTCCTGTCCCAGAGGTACTCGTCGTAGGGATGCGCGGCGCATCCGTTCAGGAGCTGCGGGCACCAACCGAACTCTGCGAAACGGAGCTCCTCTTTCCCCTTCGTGCCGGTGGACAGCGCCTTCGCCCGGAGCCCCGCGCCGGAGCTCTTCTGGGGCCACGGGCGCCGCGATCCCCCCGCACGCGTACCCGCTCTCGGCACGATCGGCCGCCCGCCGCTACCGGCGCGGCCTGCGCTTCCCGGCGAGCGGCTCCATCGTCTTGTCCACAACCTTGTGCACCTACGGCGAGGTTTCGCAACGATGAGATCGGGGCGAAGACGCCGCCTGGCGACCGAGCGGGTCTATGAGATGGGCTCTAAGCCTCCGGCTCCTCGCGCAGGGCGCGCCTGAAGGCTGGCGCTGCCTCTAGGCCTCGCGGCGACGGCGGCGTGCGGCCTGTCGTGGAGTCGAACTCGCGAGTAGCCCGGGGCAAGCAGAACGGGCAGCCCGCCGCCGGGACTCCTTTCGGGGCGGGATCGGGGGCGCCCACGGTTCAGTGCGAGGGCGAGGCCCGCGAGCCAGAGGGCGCCCGTGGCAGGCTCGGGCAGGATGCTGAAGTTGGGCCCGAGGAGTGTGTCGAACCCGACGACCTCATCAGGGAGCCCGATCTCGGCCGGGAACTCGAGGGCATACGCGCGGCGACACAACGCCGAGGATTAGGGCGAACAAGCCCGGTTCTGGCTCGCTGCCCGGGCAGGGACGTTATGTCAAACCCCTCCGGGGTCCCGTCGGCGGGGCGCGGGCAACTCATTCGTATCGCCCATTGAAGGTCCGCTCAACCAGGTCCAGCCGGGTGGACAGATGACCGCGTTCCCAGATCTGCTCCTTCCGGAGGATCTGGATCGCGACTCCCACTTCCTCTTCGACACCTCGTACGTGACCGTCCTCTTCGCATTCGAGGACGAATTCAGCGTGTTCGTGAGCGTCGAGTTTTTCGGATCGCCCGCCGCCGGGACCCCTGAGGGGTTTGACATAAGGCCACTACCCGGACTTCAACTCAGAACCGGGATTGTTCGTCCTATGGTCGACGACCGACCCGGCGGCGCACCTCGCAGAGACGCTCGAGGCAGAGGTTCCGGGCCTCGAAGTCACCCGAATCAACCCTCGCGAAGAGTTCGAGCGATACCGACAGGAGACGCTCGACAAGAATCGCGGCCAGTTGACTCCGGAGAACCTCGAGCTTCTCGATGAGGAGTTACAATCTCCGTGCTACGAGGAAGTGGCGGTATTCCTGGCGTTCACTCGAATCGCGCGAGAAGCTCGGCAGGAATTCATCGTCATGGACACGGCCTCCACAGGCCGTACGCTTCTACTTCTGGACACCACGGGCGCCTATCACCGCGAAGTCATGGACAAGACCAAGGAGGTATCGAGCCATGTCACTACGCCGCTCATGCGGCTGCGAGATCCCGACTACACGAAGGTCATTCTCGTCACGACGGCGGAGACGATGCCCGTTCTAGAGGCGGAATCTCTTCAAGAGGACCTACGTCGTGCGGGCGTCGAGCCTTTCGCCTGGGTCATCAATGCGAGTCTATCGGCGGCCGCACCCCGAGATCGCATCCCGGTGGAGCGAGCGCTCGCGGAGTTCGAACCCATCGAGGCCCTGCGAGATCGCTTGGCCCATCGGCTCGCGATCGTCCCGTTTCTACCCGACGAGCCCGTCGGGCCGTCGCGACTCTTGGCCCTCGCCCGCGAAGCGACGTCATCACCCCAGTGAGCATGGCCATCAACCCGATTACCCGATTGCGAGCCCCATGACGAGCGTTACACCCGTTGATTCGCCCCCCAAAGAGTCGAGAGGATGGGGGGATCGCCTGCGCGAATTCTGGCAGGAGAACCGCACCGAAGGACGCGTGCTTCTGACGATCAGCACCGTGTTTCTTGCCGTCTATTTCATGCCGGCCGACAGCGCGCGGTTTGACAATGCGGTGCTCGAAGGCATCCACCTGGTGAATTGGTACGCCCAGGAGCACGTCATCCTGTGTCTGCTGCCCGCGTTTCTGATCGCGGGTGCCATGGCGGCTTATCTCAGCCAGGGCGCAGTCATGCGGTTTCTCGGACCGAGCGCGCCAAAGCCTATCGCGTTAGGTGTCGCCTCGGTCTCTGGAATTCTCCTGGCCGTATGTTCCTGCACTGTGCTGCCGTTGTTCGGCGGCATTTACAAGCGCGGTGCCGGGCTCGGCGCCGCGATGGCCTTTCTATATTCGGGACCGGCAATCAATATCTTGGCCATCGTGATCACCGCCAAGGTGCTCGGTGCCGAAATCGGATTGGCGCGCGCCGTCGGTGCAATCGCTTTCGCGGTCATCATCGGTTTCATCATGCAGGTCCTTTATCGTCGCGAAGAAGCCAGCCGCGGGGATACCGCTCCCCAGCGCAGCTTTGACGACGCCGACGATGACATGCCCGTGGCAGATACCGTGACGTTCTTCGCGCTCATGGTTGGTGTGTTGGTGTTCGCCAATTGGGCGCCGTCCGAAGGCGGTACCTGGCAATTGATCTATTCCTGGAAATGGGCTCTGACCGCGCAGCTCGGTGGCGGCCTTGCGTTGTTCCTGGTGGCACGCTGGGGTTGGCCAGTAGGAAGGATGCTGACTCTGGCCGCGACCGTCGCCCTGCTGGCTCTGTTGTTTTCGAACACACCTCAGCTCCCATTTGCGGTCGCAGTTCTGGGGATTGCCGTGCTGGCGGCGCTGCAGCCGGGCGCCGGCGAAGAATGGTTTGCCCAGACCTGGGACTTTGCCAAGCAAATCCTGCCGCTCCTTCTGGTTGGAGTCCTGGTCGCTGGCTTCTTGCTAGGTCGCCCTGGACACGAAGGCGTCATCCCCATGGAGTGGGTGGATGCGGCCGTCGGCGGAAATTCATTGCGAGCGAATCTCTTGGCCTCGGTCCTGGGCGCCTTTATGTATTTCGCCACCCTGACGGAAGTGCCGATCGTGCAAGGGCTGCTCGGTGCTGGGATGGGCAAAGGCCCAGCTCTCGCTTTGCTGCTCGCAGGGCCAGCGCTGTCGCTGCCCAACATGCTCGTAATACGCAGCATTATCGGAACCGAGAAGACTTTGGTGTACTGCGCGCTGGTCATAGTCATGGCGACATTCAGCGGTTCCATCTATGGAGCCATTGGGTCATAGGGAGCTAGAACGATGAAATTGCAGATCCTTGGATCGGGCTGCAGTAAGTGCGTCAAGCTTGCCACCAACGCCGAATCCGCGGCGCGAGCGCTCGGCATGACGTACGAACTGGAGAAAATCACGGACATGAACGCGATTATCGATAGCGGCGTGATGCGCACACCGGCACTCGTCGTGGACGGCGAGATCATTTTCGAAGGGAAGGTGCCTACAGCCGACGAAATCCAGTCGCGGCTGGCGACTCATCCCTAGCGACCATCGCGATGTGTGAGCTCGTCGCTCTATCAAGCAACCATCCTGCGACGGTGAGCTTTTCATTGATGCAGTTCGCCTCCATGGGGGGGGGGCCGGTCCGCACAAGGACGGCTGGGGGTCCATCGCAAAGGGCGGAATCGCGCCCTCGCAGATGAATCCAGACGACAGACGAGCGAGCGAAGAATCGTTCGGAAGCTCGAGGGATTGTCTACACTGAGCGAAACGACCGTTGGAGCGGTGCCGTCCGCGCCAGGACCATGACCTTGAGCCAACCGGATCCGAAGACATCGGGCAAGTCCTCTCGCCGCCGGCGTATCGTGATTGTCGCGGGGCTCGTCATCGTGCTCGCAGCCTGTGGCATCTTCTTTGTCCGATGGGACCGGGGGGACGCGTCGAACGAAGTCGTCGTCTACGGAAACATCGATGTGCGCGAAGTCGACGTCGCCTTCAACGAGAGCGACCGCGTCGTCGCGATGTACGTCGAAGAAGGCGATGTGGTCGAGGAGCGGCAGCTGCTGGCCGAGCTCGACGGGTCCCGCCTCGAGCACGCGATGCTCGAAGCTCGGGCGCGGGTTGCGGCACAGCGTGCCGTGGTTGCGCGCTTCGAGCACGGAAGTCGACCCGAGGAGATCAAACGCGCCCGGGCAGACCTTGCCGGGGCGAACGCGGATCTCGCCGATGCCCGCGTCGACGCACGAAAGACTCGAGGAGCTGCTGCGGGCCGATGCCGCCTCGCCGCAGCAGATCGACGACGCGAAAGCCGCCCACCTCTCGGCCCAGGCCCGTCTACACGCCACGCAAGAAGATCTTCGGCTCGCCGTCGAGGGCCCGCGCAGCGAGGACATCGAGGCGGCTCGTGCTCAACTCCTCGCCGATCAGAACGCGCTCGAGCTCGCTCAGCATCGGCTGGCGGATGCGAAGCTCTTCGCGCCCGCAGCCGGCACGGTCCTGACGCGCATCCTCGAGCCGGGCGCCGTCGTGCTCCCGAACACGCCTGCCTACACCCTCGCCCTCCGCGATCCGGTCTGGGTGCGTGCGTACTTCTCGGAACGCGATCTCGGCCGTGTATTCCCCGGCATGAAGGCCGAGATCAAGACGGATTCCTTCCCCGACCGGACATACGCGGGCTGGGTGGGCTTCATCTCCCCGACCGCCGAATTCACACCGAAGCCGGTCGAGACCCCGGAGCTGCGAACGAGCCTCGTCTACCGAACGCGGATCTACGTGCGCAACCCGGATCAGACGCTTCGCCAGGGCATGCCCGTGACGGTCCACCTGCCGCTCGGTCAGTCGCCGCCTGCGTCTCCGGCCGCCATTTCGACGGAGGCCGAGGATGGAGTCACACGCGCCGCAGACGCGCCCGCCGAAGGTTCCGGTCCACCGAATGCAGCACCCCCGGCGGCGGGCTCCGAGTCGCAGTCGCCGAAATGAGCGGCGCCACTGCGGCCGTCGATCGGACCGACGACCTGGCGGTCGAGGCCACCGCCATCCGCAAGCAGTTTGGCGTTGGAGATCAGCACGTCGCTGCGCTGCGCGGGCTCGACCTGCAGATTCACAGCGGCGCCATCACGGGTGTGGTCGGTCCGGATGGAGCCGGAAAGACGACGCTGCTTCGCCTGATCGCCGGACTGCTCCTGCCCGATGCTGGACGACTTCAGGTGCTCGGTATCGATGCTCCACACGAGTCCGAAAGCATACGCGGGCGCGTCGGATACATGCCTCAGCGCTTTGGGCTCTACGAGGATCTGAGCGTCGCCGAGAATCTGGAGCTCTTCGCGGATCTCTATGGGCTGCCGAGCGTCGAGCGCTCGAAGCGTTATGCAGAGTTGATGGAGTTCACCGGCCTCGGTCCCTTCGGCGCACGACTGGCAGGCAAGCTCTCGGGCGGCATGAAGCAGAAGCTCGGCCTGGCGTGCACGCTCGTCCATCCGCCTGAGCTCCTGCTGCTCGACGAGCCAAGCGTCGGCGTCGATCCGATCTCCCGCCGAGAGCTCTGGCAGATCGTGCGACAGCTCTCGGGCGACGGTATGACCGTCGTATGGAGCACCGCCTATCAGGACGAGGCCGAACGCTGTGACCACGTCATCGTCCTCTATGAAGGGCAGCGACTTGCCGACGGACGGCCGGCCGATCTCATCGAGCCCCTGCGCGGGCGCACCTTCGCGTTGTCCGTCCCCCCGAACGAGCGGCGACGCGTCGCACGTCGCGCCAAGGCTCGACCCGGAGTCCTCGATGCCGTCGTCCAGGGCCGAACCGTACGCATCTTGATGGCGGAAGGACAGCCGGCGCCCGAGCCCGGGACGCTGCTCATCGATGCCGCGGGCGCCCCGACGGCGTTCCATTCCGTCTCACCCCGATTCGAGGACGCCTTCGTCTCGCTCCTTCATGCGCGGCTGACCCGTGAGCCTCGTGATGATGCCCGCGAGGAGGAATCGGCGCTTCCGCCGCCGTCGTCGCCGCCAAGCGCGCTGGCGCCGGTGAAGCCAACGACTCCAGACCGGACGGAAACCGACCCAGGTGCACCGCCGGTGATCGAGATCCACGACCTGACTCGGGACTTCGGCAGCTTCCGCGCGGTCGATCAGATGAGCTTCTCGGTTTCACGCGGCGAGATCTTCGGCTTGCTCGGGCCCAATGGCGCGGGCAAATCCACGACCTTTCGCATGCTCTGCGGGCTGCTTCCACCCTCCGCCGGGCAGGCTCATGTGCTGGGTATCGACCTGCGCCGATCCGCGCCTCGGGCGCGAGCGCGCATCGGCTACATGTCTCAGAAATTCGCGCTCTATGGCGTCCTCAGCGTAGAACAGAATCTGCGCTTCTTCGGCAGCGCCTACGGTCTGGTCGGGCGCCAGCGCGACGCGCGCGTCGCCTGGGCACTCGAGAACTTCGACCTCGGAGCGCTGGCCAATCGCGCGAGCGATGATCTCCCGCTCGGCTTCAAGCAGCGGCTGGCGCTCGGTGCGGCGCTCCTTCACGAGCCGGAGATCCTCTTTCTCGACGAACCCACCTCGGGCGTGGATCCGTTGGCACGACGAGAGTTCTGGGATCGCATCAACGCGCTCGCCGAATCCGGTGTCACGATCCTCGTCACGACCCATTTTCTCGACGAGGCGGAGTATTGCGATCGCGCCGGCATCATCTACCGGGGACGCCTCATCGCGATCGGTACGCCCGACGAATTGAAGGACGAGGCGCGCAGCGCGGAGCTTCCCGAGCCCTCGCTCGACGACACCTTCGTGGACCTGATCACGGACTATCGAGAAGAGCATCCCGAATGAATACGTCCACATCCGTCTCGAGCTCCGCGAAGCGCCGCATGCGCTTGCGTGGACTCCTGCGTAAGGAAGGATTACAGATCCTGCGCGACCCGAGCAGCATCGCGATTGCCTTCGTGCTCCCGCTCGTCCTGCTGCTGATCTTCGGCTACGGAATCTCACTCGATGCGCGCGGCGTCCCGGTCGCGTTGGTCATCGAGAATCCGACGCCTGCCGCCGTCAGCTTCGCAGCGTCCTTCTCGCAGTCGCCGTACTTCGATCCGCATCAGGTTCTCCAGCGCAAGAACGCCGAGGCGGCGCTCGTCAACGGCGAGGTGTCCGCCGTGGTCGTCCTCCGCAGCGATTTCTCGCGTCGTCTCTACGATCCGACCGGCGCACCGATCCAGCTCCTCGTCAACGGTACGGACGCCAACACGGCGCGACTCATCAGCGGTTATGTAGACGGCACCTGGGCCGCGTGGCTCGAACAGCAGGCACGCGACGAAGGGCGGCCTCTCGACCGCCCCCGTTCGCGTCGAGCCGCGGGTCTGGTTCAACGCAGCCGTTCGGAGCCGCGACTTCCTCGTGCCCGGCTTGATCGCGATCATCATGACCTTGATCGGCGCGCTGCTGACGGCCCTGGTCGTCGCTCGTGAATGGGAGCGCGGGACGATGGAAGCCCTGCTCGTCACGCCCGTCTCGACGACAGAGCTGCTGCTCGGGAAGTTGATCCCCTATTTCCTGCTGGGCATGGGTGGGATGACCTTGTCCGTGATCATGGCCATCGGCCTCTTTGGCGTTCCGTTTCGGGGCTCGTTCTGGGTACTCGGCCTCACATCGGCTCTCTTCCTGCTTGCGGCCCTCGGCATGGGTCTGTTGATCTCGACGGTCGCGAAGAACCAGTTCATCGCCGGACAGATCGCGATCATCGTGACCTTCCTGCCCGCCTTCATCCTCTCGGGGTTCATCTTCGACATCCAGAGCATGCCGACCGTCGTGCAGTGGATCACCCATCTGATCGCAGCTCGCTATTTCGTTGCGATCCTCCAGACGAGCTTCCTCGCCGGGAATGTCTGGAGCGTCATCCTGCCGAATGCGTTTGCGCTCGCCGTCATGGCGGCCGTCTTTCTCGGTCTCACGAAGCGCGAGACGCTCAAACGGTTGGAGTAGACGAACATGTGGCAACGCATCCGAGCCCTCGTCGTCAAGGAGCTCCTGGCCGTCTGGAAGGATCCGCGAAGTCGCGTCGTTCTGATTGGTCCTCCGATCATCCAACTCCTCGTTTTCGGCTATGCCGCAACCTATGACTTGCAGAACGTTCCAGTCGCGTTCTACGTCGAGGACGCGGGCGGAGATGCCCGCGATCTGATCGCACGCTTCGAGGGTTCGCCGGTCTTCAGCACGGCGGCGCATCTGGAACGAGAATCCGACATCGCTCGGGTGATCGACGCGCGCGACGCCGCGCTCGTCGTCCACATTGGCCAGAGCTTTTCACGGGATCTGCGCATCGCCCAGCCCGCCCGGGTCCAGGTCATCGTGGACGGCCGCAATTCGAATACGGCGCTGATCCTGAGCGGCTATGCCAACACGATCGTTCGCGAGTTCAACATCGACTGGCTGCAACGCCACGGTGCGCGACTGCCCCCCGCCACGCTGGTCGCGCGCTCCTGGTTCAATCCGAACCTCCACAGCCGCTGGTTCATCGTGCCGGGAATCGTGGCTCTTCTCACCCTCGTCGTGACGCTCGTGGTCACGGCTCTCTCCGTGGCGCGGGAGCGCGAACTCGGCACCTTCGACCAGCTCCTCGTGACGCCGCTTCGGCCGAGCCAGATCCTGCTTGGCAAGTCACTCGCTCCCTTGTTGATCGGGGTCGTCGAAGGCACGGTGATCGTCGCGATGGCGGTGTTCTGGTTCAGGGTTCCCCTGCTAGGAAGCCTCGTTCTTCTATACGTCGGGATGATCTTGTTCCTGCTGGCCGTGATCGGCGTCGGGCTCATGATCTCGTCTCTGGTCCGCACTCAGCAGCAGGCGATCCTCGGCGCCTTTCTCTTCCTCGTTCCCGCGATCATCTTGTCGGGCTTCGCGACCCCGATCGCGAACATGTCAAAGGCCATTCAGCTCATCACCTTCGTCGATCCGATGCGCTACTTCCTCGTCATCGTGCGGGGGATCTTCCTGCAGGGCATGTCGGCCGAGCTCGTCGTGCAACAGCTGTGGCCCCTCGCGCTGATCGCGCTTGCGAGTCTGTCCCTCGCAGGCTGGTTGTTCCGCAATCGGCTGAGTTGACCCGGCGAGAACGAGGTGCCGCTGGTGTAGACTGCGCTCGAACGGGTGTCTTGGTGCAGTGTGTCGTGGTCCGGCGGTGGAGTAGCGGAGCCGCGCGATGGAGAGATCTCGATCATGACGATGTGCTGGTGGTCGGCGGTGGTTCGGGGATCGGCTTCGCGGTGGCGCAAGGTGCACGCGACGCGGGCGCCGAAGTCGTCATCGCGTCGAGCAATCAATCCCGGATGGATGCCGCCGCGTGCAAGCTTGGCGACGGGGTAGAGGCTCGGCAGCTCGATCTCACGGACGAGGCACAGGTCGAGGGCTTCTTCCGGGAAATCGGAGCCATCCTCAGGGACAACGGCTACGCGACCTGGTGGTTCGGCAAGAACCACAACACGCCGGACTGGGAGACCACCATCGCCGGCCCCTTCGATCGCTGGCCGACGAGCCTCGGCTTCGAGTACTTCTACGGCTTCAATGCCGGGGAGACCGACCAGTACTACCCGGTCATCTTCGAGAACACCAGCCCAGTCGAGCCCGACAAGTCGCCAGAAGAGGGCTACCACTTGCTCACCGACATGACGGATCGGGCGATCGCCCGCATGAAGTTCTCGAAGTCGGTCGCACCCGACAAACCCTTTTTCATGTACTTCGCGCCCGGGGCGATGCACGCACCCCATCAGGCCCCGGCGAAGTGGCGCGAGTCGTTCAAGGGCGCGTTCGACATGGGCTGGGAGAAGTACCGCGAGCAGGTCTATGAGCGGCAGCTGGAGATGGGGATCATTCCGAAGGGCACGAAGCTGACTCCGCGGCCGGACTGGGTGCCGGCCTGGGATTCGCTCAGCGACCTTCAGAAGCGGGTCTACACGACGTTGATGGAGAACTTCGCGGGCTACTTCGCATTCACCGATCACGAGATCGGCCGTCTGCTCGATGCGGTGAAGGAGCTTCCGGATGCCGACAACACGCTCGTCATCTTCATCGCGGGCGACAACGGCGCTTCCGCTGAAGGCGGGCCGGACGGAACCTTCAACGAGGTGAAGGCACTCAACGGCATCAACACGCCACTCGAGGAGCTCGTCCCGCTGCTCGACAATGTGGGAGCGCCCGGGACCGAGCCGCACTACCCCGTCGGCTGGGCCTGGGCGGGAGATACTCCCTTTCAATGGGTGAAGCAGGTGGCCTCGCATCTGGGGGGCACACGCAACCCCATGGTGGCGAGCTGGCCCAGCCGGATCACCCATGACGAACAGCTGCGCGACGCGTTCCTGCACTTGATCGACGTCGCGCCCACCATCCTCGAAGCGGCCCGGATTCCGATGCCGCAGACGGTCGACGGCATTCGGCAGAAGCCTCTCGCCGGGAAGTCCTTCCTCGCCAGCTTCGACGATCCGAGCTACGCGGGGCGCTCCGAGCAGTATTGCGAGATTTTCACGAACCGCTCGATGTATCGAGACGGCTGGAAGGCCAACGCCCAGCACACCTTCCCATGGCGGCAGGACTATGCGCCAGGCAACTGGGATCAGGACATCTGGGAGCTCTACTACCTGCCCGACGACTTCTCGGAGGCCGTGGATCTCGCAGCCGAACATCCCGAGAAGCTGACCGCGCTGAAGGCCCGATTCGCCGAGGCGGCTCGGCAGTACCACATCTACCCGTTGGACGACCGGGGCTCCGCTCGGCTGGCCGTGCCCAAGCCTCTGCCTCCGGGCGCCGATCCCGACACGAGGACGTTCACCTACTACCCGGGCGCCATCCGCATTTCGGAGACGGCCGCGCCGCCGATGAAGAACCGCTCATGGACCCTCACGGCGAACGTCGAGACCGACGGAGCGCGAACCGAAGGAGTCATCGTCGGGTTTGGTGGCCTCGCGGCCGGCCTCAGCCTGTATCTCGACGAAGGCGTTCCCGTCTTCGACTACAACTACTTCGACGAACACACCGTCCTGAGGGGCGGCAAGCCCCTCCCCAAAGGAGCGTCCAGCGTAGAAGTCGACTTCCTTCACCGGCGAGATCGAAAAGGTGACGATTCAGGTGAAGTAGGGCGCGCTCCCGGGCGGGAGGCATCTGGAATCGGGTGGAGCCGCGGAGGCCGGAGGAGGGCGCGGCCTTGGCCTGGAGGGCTTGCTCGAGTGGACCCTCGAAACACGCGCCGCCCGGCCGCAGGCTGAGACCGGGCGGCTCGTTTCGGTGGTGCGGGGGGAGGGGAGGGCGATCAGACCGATTGCATACGCTGCGGCACCGGGTCTTCCTGCGGATGCAGTCCAGCGGTTGAGCAGCCGACATACAGCGGGATTCCCCGGGAACGACGTGATCGCGGGCCCCTGGGGCTGAGAAGCCCTGCTCCCCGTCGCGCGGCGTATGGGCGCCGATCCGAGCGTCCGGGCGAAGTGGGTCTGAGTCAGGTCCGCGAGCCGCCGCCGTTGGGATTTCGCCGGGTCTCGCAGAGGTCCCTGCACTTCCGCATGATCCGCGGATGCAAACGCCCGGCGAGCGGCACCTTGGACTCTTCGGCGCGACGCTCATCGGCGTTGGCGCGATCGTTGGCGGCGGGGTCCTGGCACTGGCGGGCGTCGCCTTCCGGACTGCTGGGCCGGGGGCGCTGCTTGCCTTCGTGCTCAACGGTGGCATCGCCGTCTTCACCGCGGCGAGCTTCGCCGAGCTGGCGGTGCGTTTCCCGCAATCCGGCGGCACCTATACCTACGCGAAGCACGTGCTCTCGATCGAGGTCGCCTTCGTGGTCGGCTGGGTGGTGTGGTTTGCCTCGATCGTCGCCGGCGTCCTCTACGCCCTCGGGTTCGCAGTCTTCGCCGCCGAGGGGGCGACCCGGCTGCTCGCGGGCCTGGGCCAGGACGTGGCCTGGCTGTCGCGCGGCGACCTGCGGGTCGGCTTCGCGCTCGCCGCAGTCGGCTTCTACGCCGTCGCGCTGGTACGCAAGGCGTCCGGCGGCGGCCAGGGGGCCACCATCGGCAAGGTCGTGGTGTTCGTGATCGTGATCGCGGGCGGCGCCGTCGCCGCCTTCGGGCACAGCGGCGAGCAGCTCGCCGCCGGGCTCCGGCCCTTCCTGCCGGCCGGTCTCAGCGGGCTCTTTCAGGCCATGGGGTACACCTTCATCGCGCTCCAGGGCTTCGACCTGATCGCTGCGGTCGGCGGCGAGGTGCGCGACCCGGAACGGAATCTGCCGCGGGCGATGTACCTGTCCCTCGCGATCGCTCTCGCCATCTATATCCCGCTGCTGCTGTTGATTACGACCGTCGGCGTGCCCGCAGACGTGGAGATCGCGCAGGCGGCCGCGGCGAACCCGGAGGGTCTGGTGGCAGAGGCCGCGGAGCGATTCCTCGGACCGGTCGGCTACTGGCTCGTGATCGGGGCGGGCGTGCTCTCCATGCTGTCGGCTCTCCAGGCGAATCTGCTGGGAGCTTCGCGAGTGGCATTCTCGATGGCGCGCGATCGCACGTTGCCGCGTCCGCTCGGGCGCATGAGCGGCAGCGGCGAGACGCCCGCACTGGCAGTGGCGGTGACTGCCGCCATGCTCGCGGTCGTCGTCGCCGCGGTGGGCGACGTGTCGGCCGCGGGCGCGGCCTCGAGCCTCATCTTCCTGATCTCCTTCGCGACGGTGCACTGGGCCGCGATTCTCGCGCGCCGCAGGTCCGGCGACGGCCGGCTACCGGTCGTGCCTCTCGTGGGCGGCGCGCTCTGCCTGGCGCTCGGCATCTTTCAGGCGATCGAGGTGCCGGCAGCCGGCCACGTGGTGATGGCCTGGCTGCTTCTTGGCCTCGCCTTCTTCGTGACGCTCCTGGCCCGCGGCGCGCGCCTGGCCGACACGAGTGCCGAGGCTCGCGACCCGGACCTGGCGCGGCTGCGCGGCCGCAGCCCGCTCGTCCTCGTGCCGATCGCGAGTCCCACCAGCGCTGCGGGGCTCGTCGGCGTCGCCGCGACGGTGCGGACGCCGAGCGTCGGTCGCGTGCTCCAGCTGTGCGTCGTGGCGACGCCGGATGAGGTGCCCGACGAGGACCACCCGGTGATGCGCGATGCGCAGGCCATCCTCGGCGAGTCGTTGCTGCGCGGATTCGAGCGCGGCACCCCCGCCGAGACCCTGTTCACGATCGCGGCCGACCCGGCGCGTGAGATCGCGCGGGTCGCACGGCTCCACCGCTGCGAGACGGTCGTGCTCGGAGCACCGCTTGGAGAGACGCCCGAGGGCTGGGCGAAGCTCGAGGCCCTGGTCGCGCCGCTGGATGCGGACGTCGTCGTGCTGCGGGCGCCGCGGCGCTGGCGGATCGCACAGGTGCGTCGCGTGCTCATCCCGCTCGGCGGCCGCGGCGATCACAGCCGCCCGCGCGCCCGGCTGGTCGCGAGCCTGACCCGCTCACAGGAGTGTGCGATCACCTTTCTGCGCACCCTGGCTCCCGGTCTTACCGATGACCAGGCGCGGCAGGCCCGGCGCGAGGTGCGGGCTCTGGCGCGCGACGAGGTCGAGGGGCGTTTCGACGTGCAGATCGAGGAGGCACAAGATGCGTGCGAGGCGATCCTGCGGCATGCGGAGGACGTCGATCTCGTGGTCATGGGGATCCAGCACGCCCGCGGTGCGGGACGGACCTTCGGCCACATCGTGCGCCAGCTCGCCGAATCGAGCGAGGTGCCGCTGATCCTGATAGGCGCCGGTGGACGGGCGCGTTAGCGCCCATCGATCGACGTGGCACTGCGACGGCGCCCCGGATGCGCGCGGCGAGTCCTTCGATGCCGCCAAGCCAGCGATGGTCGTTGGGCGCTCGCCGCATGCGGCGAGCGGTGGCTCGGGCGGACTCCGAACGACAGCGAGAAAGTGCCCGGAAGCCGATGGGGAAGGGCGTTCAAGCTGGGTTTCAGCTCGATTCCCGAGTATGGGCGTTGTTCGATCTCCTACGGGGAACCCGCGACGGGCGACGGAGCAAGAGTGCGTCGGGTCGAAGGGGTGTGCGGAGCCGTGCCGCGCTCTGAGCGAGCGACGTGGCCCCGTGCCCCACGCGTCGAGGATCGTCTCTGTTGGCAGGTTGACCTCGCAGACCCGTCACTTCGGCGATGGATGGGCTGCCGTCGAGGGCGACGAGGCCCTGGCCGACGGTCCCGAAGACGGGCCCCTGCTGCTCCTGCTCGCGCGGCGAGGTTCGCTGGGCCGGAGGCCGTTCGAGGCGCGGGCGCGCGTGGGGCTGGATCAGATCCAGGAGACGTCGACCCAGATCGCCGGGTGGTCGCTCAGGGCCGACAAGGCCGCGTCCGCGCCGGCGCCGTTGACCGTGAGATCGCGCGTGTAGATGTGGTCCTTGCCCTTGGCGGTCGGGGCCGAGGCGTGAACGAGGCCGATCTGGGCGAGCTTCTGGTCCAGCCAGTCGCGTTCGCCCTGGTTCTCGGTGTTGAAGTCGCCGCCAAGCACGAGCGGGCCGGTGGAGGGCAGGGCCGCGCGAATGGCCAGGGCCTGCTCCTGGCGGTACATCCAGTCCGCATCGCCCGCGTCGAGGTGGGTGTGTGCGAAGACGATGCCCTGGGAGGTCGCCCGCTGCCATCCCTTCTGGGCCAGCCAGTCGCCCGATGCGAAGCCCGAGCGCGCGTGTCGCAAGCAGCCGATGCTCGTCACTGGATGCGTGACCGGCGTGCCGAGGGTCAGCCCGCTCGGAAACCAGTACCAGTGACCGCAGGGCAGGCCGTTCATGCGCTGGAACCAGTCCTCCTGCACGAGGCGATAGTCGTAGGCTTCCAGGGCGTTGCGGATCTGCGCGACCCGGTCCGGGATGGCCTGCAGCGCCGGGTCTTCGAAGGGCCACGGCAGGTCGGCGATGTTGAAGCTCGCGACGCGGGCCTCGGGCATGGGACGACTCCCCATTTCAGCTGTGGGTTCGTGGTGGCGTCGGGGCGCAGCTGAGCCCGGTCCCGAAACCCTCTCAGGAGGCGCCGGGAGACCACGGGCGCCAGCCACAGCATGAACCCGTAGCGGATAGGCCTGCAAGCTCGGTTTCAGCTCGAAGCCGGAGTATGGGCGTTAGGTCGATCTCCTACGGGGAGCCCGCGACGGGGTTGTGTCAATCCCCTGCGGGTGGCTCCGGCGGCGGGCTCGTGCCCTGCTGGGCGGCGAAGCTCGGGTGGCGCAGGGCCTGCTCGAAGCAGCCGAGCCCCGAGCCGTACATGTCGTGGTTGGAGCTCGGGTGGAGCGTACGCCGAGGAGCCCACCCTCACGGAGCTGGCGATCGCGGATCAGAACCCGGTCACGCGCTTCTACGTCGCGCGCTTCGAAGACAACGTGCAGTTGGGATTCGGTCCGGACCACGAAGCCCTCAACTTCTTCCGGATCCAGCCGCTCATCCCGTTCGAGCCGGGAGACGACTGGACGATCCTGCTGCGGCCCGTCATCCCGATCGTTCATCTTCCCTGGCCCGAGTCCAAGGACGGGCTGGGGGATATCTCGCTGATCGCGTTCGTCACCCCGCGCGAGGCGCGGAGCTTCGTATGGGGGCTGGGTCCCGCCTTCCTGCTCCCCACCGCGACGGACGAGCTGCTGGGGACCGAGAAGTGGTCGGCCGGGCCCGCGGCCGCCGCCATCTACACCCGTGGGCCCTGGGTCGGGGGTGTCATCGTCCAGCAGCTTTGGTCGTTCGCCGGCGACGAGGACCGCGCCGATGTCGACGTGATGACGCTGCGGCCGCTCCTCAACTACAACCTGCCCCAGGGCTGGTACCTCACGACCAGCCCCAGCATCGCGGCGAACTGGGACGCGAGGACGAAGGACCAGTGGCTGGTGCCGCTCGGCGGCGGCGTGGGCAAGGTATTCGCCATCGCCGGCCAGCGGATGAGCACGACCGTCGAGGCCTACTACCACGTCGTGGCGCCGACGATCGGCCCGGACTGGCAGCTTCGGATCCAGCTCTCGTTCCTGTATGCGAACTAGATCCGAGCGCGATCCGAGCTGCACTGGCTCGAGACGAGGGCCTCGAGCGTCTGGCGCGCGCCACTGATCCACGGCTGCCAGCCCGGATAGGCTTCCTGGGTCCGGGGGCTGATACGACGGGGAGTCGACGTCCCAGGTCGATCGCTCAGGGCGTGTCGGCTGACGCTCCCGATTCGTCGGCTTGTGGCGCTGCCTCCGCTTCGCCGTTCTCCTCCTCCTCCCATCCCCCACCCAACGCCTTGTAGAGCCTCACGTACGCCGTCAGCGACTGCCTTCGTACGGACGACTCCTCGAGCTCCGCGTCGAACAAGGTCCGCTCGCTGTCGAGCACCTCGAGATAATCGACGACGCCTCCGTCGTAGCGCGCTTGCGAGAGCCGCAGCACGCTCCGCGCGGCCCTCACCTGTCGATCCCGCGCCTCGCGCTCGCGCCGGTAGGTCTCGACTTCGACGAGCGAGTCCTCGACCTCGCGGAACGCGTTCTGCAGGGTTCCGATGTAGCGGGCGCGGGCCTGCTCGGCGCGCGCGACCTGCGCCTCCTTCTGGGCCTTCAGCTGTCCGCTGTTGAAGAGGGGCTGGAAGATGCCCGCCATTACGTTCCACTGGCCGGCGTCGGTGGAGTTCAAGTCGGTCAGGCTCTTGGCGACGACGCTCGCCTCGGCGGTGAGCGAGAGCGCGGGGAAGCGCATGGCCTGGGCGACACCGATGCGATCGGTCTCGGCCGCGAATCGCTGCTCGGCCTCGACGAGGTCGGGGCGACGTTCGAGGAGCTCCGAGGGCAGGCCGGCGGGGACATCGATCGGCCAGGTGTCCGGCCGGATGGGCTCGCCGCGCGGGATGGGGCCGGGGTACTCGCCGAGCAGCACGCGTAGGGCGTGTTCGGCCTGGGCGACCTGGCGTTCGTAGAGCGCGATGGACGCTTCGGCGATCGCGAGCTGAACTTCGGCCTGATTCACGTCGAGCACCGGCACGGTGCCCTTGTCGTAGCGGGCCTGGATGATCTCGAGGCGGTCGCGCCGACCCTGGGCGGTTCGCCGTGAGATTTCGAGCCGTGCGTCGAGATCCCGCAGCAGGAGATAGCCGCTCGCGACGTCGCCGATCAGGCTGATGGTGACGTTGCGGTAGGCGGCTTCGGTCGCGAGGAGATCGGCGCGGGCGGCCTCGGTCGCACGGGCATACTTGCGCCAGAGGTCGATCTCGAAGCTCAGGTTGGCGCCGACCGAGAAATTGCTGTTGGTATCGGCGCCAGGGACGATCTCGCGGCTCGGGCGGCCGCGTCCGGCGCCGTCGAACAGGTTGAGGAAGGGGAACTGGTCGGCGCGGGTGAAGGTGACGAGGGATTCGAACTCCTGCATGCGCGCCATCGCGAGGGCGAGGTCCTGGTTGTTTTCGAGGGCTTGCTCGATCAGCTCGATCAGGGTGGCGTCCTTGTAGAGCTCCCACCACTTCAGATTCGCGATCGACTCCTGGGTCGGGGGCGCCCCGATGAACGACTCGGGCAGATTCGAGCTCGGGCCGCTCGTAGTCGGGCGTGAGGGCGCAGCCGGCGAAAACGGCGAGCGACGCGATAGACGCGAGAGCGACGAACGCGCAGCGCTTCATGTCGCGCTCCCTCCGGCGTTCTCGGGATTCGAGCCGCCATCCCCGCTACCGCCGGCCTGGGGTTCCGGGCTCCCGCTCTCGGACCGCGCGACGTAGCGTTCGACGAAGATGTAGAGGGCGGGCACGACGAGCACGCCGACGACGGTCGCGACGAGCATGCCGGAGAAGACGGTCATGCCCATCACCTTGCGCGCCTCGGCGCCGGCACCGGTCGCGACCAGCAGCGGCAGCACGCCGAGGATGAAGGAGAACGCGGTCATCAGGATCGGGCGGAAGCGCTGGCGCGCGGCCTCGAGGGCGGCGTCCACCGCACTCATACCGGCGTCGCGCTGCATCTTGGCGAACTCGACGATCAGGATCGCGTTCTTGGCGGACATGCCGATCAGCATGACCAGCCCGATCTGGGCGAAGACGTTGTTCTCGTAGCTCTCGCTGAAGAGCCGCGAAATCCACAGGCCTGCCATCGCGCCGAAGACGGCGATCGGGACGCCGAGCAGGACCGAGAGGGGGAGCGACCAGCTCTCGTATTGCGCCGCGAGGATCAGGAAGACGAAGACCAGCGCCATGACGAAGACGACGCTGCCGCTGCCTTCGGCGGCCTTCTCCTGGTAGCTCATCGCGTTCCAGGCGTAGGACATGTCGGGGGGCAGCGTCTCGGCGGCGACCTCTTCGAGGGCGGCGAGGGCCTGGCTCGAGCTGTATCCGGGCGCGGCCTGGCCCTGGACCTCTGCGGATCGGAAGAGGTTGAAGCGGTTCGTGTATTCGGCGCCCCGGGTGCGGCTCGTCGAGACGAGGGTCGAGAGCGGCACCATGCCGCCGTCCTGGTTGCGCGCGTAGAAGAAGCGCAGCGAGTTCACGTCCGTCCGGTATTCGGGCTCGGCCTGGACGTAGACCTTGTAGAGCCGACCGAAGCGGTTGAAGTCGTTCACGTAGGCGCCGCCGAGGAAGGCGCCGATCGCGGTGTTCACCTGGTCGAGCGGGACGCCGAGCTTGAGGGTCTTCGACTCGTCGATGTCGAGGAAGACCTGGGGCACGCTGGCGCGGAAGAGGCTGCTGGCGCGGCCGATCTCGGGGCGCGCGCGCGCGGCCTGGACGAAGCGCTGGACCTGTTCGTCGAGGTAGGCGGGATCATTGCCGCCGCGATCCTGGAGCATCATCGAGAAGCCGGCGCCGGTGCCGAGGCCGGGGATCGCCGGCGGGCCGAAGGCGAAGGCGGCACCCTGCTGGATCCGGGTCGCGAAGGCGGCGTTCAGGCGGCGCACGATGTTGCGCGCGTGGTCCTCGGCCTCGGGCCGCTCGTCCCAGTCCTTCAGCTGGACGAAGATGAAGCCCGAGTTGGGCTGCACGGTGCCCGACACGAGGCTGTAGCCCGAGATGGTGACGACGCTCTCGACGGCGTCGAATTCCTGGATGATCCGGGAGGCCTGAAGCGTGACCTCCTCGGTGCGCTGGAGCGAGGCGGCGTCGGGCAACATGACGGCGCCGAGCAGGTAGCCCTGGTCCTCCTCGGGAACGAAGCCGCTGGGCACGAGCCGGAAGAGCAGCACGAGGGCCACGACGAGCGCGGCGAGCAGAGCGCCCGAGCGGACGAGCTTGCTCGTGAAGAATACGGCGACGCTCATGAAGCGATCGGTCAGGACCGCGAAGCCACGGTTGAAGGCGGCGAAGAACCGGTCGAAGACGCTCTTCGTCTCGCCGGGCGGCTTCAGGAGCGAGGCGGCCAGGGCGGGGCTGAGCGTCAGGGCGTTGATCGAGGAGATCGCGACCGAGATCGCGATCGTGATGGCGAACTGCTGATAGAGGCGGCCCGTGATGCCGGCCATCGCCGCGACGGGCACGAAGACCGCGATCAGGACGAGCGAGGTCGCGACGATCGGCCCCGAGACCTCCTTCATCGCTGCGATCGTGGCGTTCGCGCGCCGAGAGCCCCCCCTCCATCTTGGTCGCGACCGACTCGACCACCACGATCGCGTCGTCGACGACGGTTCCGATCGCGAGGACGAGGCCCAGCAGGGAGAGCGTGTTGATCGGTGAAGCCGAGGAAGGGGAAGACCGCGAAGGCGCCGATCAACGAGACCGGCACGGTGAGCGTCGGGATCAGGGTCGAGCGAAAGTTCTGCAGGAAGAGGAAGACGACCAGGATCACGAGGACGACCGCCTCGAAGAGCGTGATCACGATCTCCCGGATGCCGGCGACGATCGGCTTCGTCGTATCGAGGGAGATCGAGTACTGGATGTCGTTCGGGAAGCGCTGGGAGACGCGCTCCATCGTCGACTTGATCGAGCGGGCGACCTCGAGGCCGTTGGCGTCGGGGAGCTGGTAGACCGAGATCACGGCGGTGCGCTGGCCGTTCGTGCGCGTCGTCATCATGTAGTTCTGGGAGCCGAGCTCGATTCGTGCGACGTCGCGCAGCAGGACCTGGGAGCCGTCGGGATTCGAGCGGACGACGACGTTTCCGAACTCGGCCTCGGTCGCGAAGCGGCCCGAGGTGCTGACGGTGTAGGTGAACTCGGTGTTCTTGGGGGCCGGCGGGCCGCCGAGCTGGCCGGCCGGGACCAGCACGTTCTGTTCCTGGATCGCGCGCTGCAGGTCGGCGATCGTGAGGTTCAGCTTGGCGAGCTGATCGGGCCGAACCCAGACGCGCATGGCGTACTCGGTCGAGCTGCCGCCGAAGACCTCGGTGAGACCGACGCCCTGGATGCGGGCGATCTCGTCGATGATGTTGATGGTCGCGTAGTTCGCGAGGAAGCGGTCGTCGTAGGTGTGGTTCGGAGATTCGAGGGAGATCAGGAGCAGCGGGAAGGAGAGCTTCTTCTTGACCGTGACGCCCTGGCGCTTCACCTCGTCGGGCAGCACTGCCGAGGCCTCGGAGACGCGGTTCTGCGTCAGCACGTTGGCCATGTCGAGATCGGTGCCGACCTCGAAGGAGACCTCGAGCGACATCTTGCCGTCGCTCGAGTTGATCGACTTCATGTAGATCATGTCCTCGACGCCGTTGACCTTCTGCTCGATCGGCGTCGCGACGGACTGCTCGACGCTGGTGGCGTTCGCGCCCGTGTAGTTGGCGGTGACGTTCACCATCGGCGGCGTGATGTCGGGATACTGGGCGATCGGGAGGCCACGGAGCGCGACCAACCCCACGATCACGATCACGATCGCGATCACGATCGCCACGATCGGGCGCCGGACGAAGAACTCCGCCACGAATCAGCTCGCCTTCTTCTCGGGACCCGGGGACTCTTCGGAGGCGGGCGTCTTCGGCGCCTTCCCGGCGTCCTTCGGCGGAAGCTCGTCCTCCTTCGGGAGCGCGCCGCTCGCGTCGAGGGTGACGAGCTTCGGCGTCACCTTCATGCCGGGGCGCAGCTTCATGAATTCGATCGCGACGTGTTCGCCCGCCGCGAGGCCCGATTGGATGACCTGGAGGTCGCCAATCGCCGGGCCGAGCTCCACCTGCCGCTGGTCGACGATGCCCTTGTCGTTCACGACGTAGAGGCGGTAGTTGCCCTGGAGCTCGCTGACCGCGCGACTCGGCACGAGCAGCGCGCCCTCGAGGACGTCGGCGACGGCGCGCACCCGGGCGAACTGGCCCGCGAGCACGAGTCGATCGGGATTCGGGAAGTCGGCCTCGAGGGTGAAGGTGCCGGTCTTGGGGTCGATCGAGGCGTCGGTGGCGACCAGACGTCCAGGCAGCGGATGCTCGCGCCCGTCGGCCAGGGTGAGCCGGAGATCCCGGCTGGCGCGCCGCTCGTCCTCGGATCGCGCATCAGCCTCGCGGATCTTGCGAGCGAGCAGCATGTAGGTCCGCTCGTCGATCGAGAAGCGGACCCGAATCGGATCGGTCTGGGAGACGTAGTTCAGAACGACCGGGTTGGGCGCCCTGCCCACGAACTCGCCGACCTGGGCTGCGGTGATCCCGATGCGGCCCGAGATCGGCGCGCGGATCCGGGTATAGGCCTGGCGGATCTTCGCCTGCTCGACCCGCGCCTTCGCGGATTGGAGGGCGCCCAGCGCCGCTTCGTATTGCGCGACCGCGCCGTCGAGATCCGACTGGCTGACGGCCTTCATCTCGGCCAGCGGCTTGATCCGATCGAGGTCCGCCTTCGCCTTCGCGAGCGCGGTGTCGACTTCGGCCTTGGCGCCCTCGGCCTCGACGACCTCAGAGTCGAAGGGGTCGGACTCGATCACGTAGAGGAGCTGGCCCTTCTCGACGTCGCCGCCCTCGACGAAGTTCATCTTCTCGAGCACGCCCTCGACCCGCGCGCGCACGGGGATGTCGGCGGAGCCCCGCGTCTCGCCCACCATCTCCATCTCGAGGGGTTGGTCCCGCTGCAGGACGGAGACGACCTCGATCTCGGGCGGCGGCGGCGGCGGCGGGGCTTCCGGGCTGCACGCGATCAGGCCGGCGAGGCTTGCGACCAGGGCGGCCAATCCGAGCCCGACGCACGCGCGTCGGGACGTCGGGGGATGTCCCGGCGCGGGGGGGCATGTCAGCGCCGGAGGGCGTGCGCGGACGGGCATCGGGATTCTCCTTCGATCGAGAGCGGGACCGGGGCCCGGACCGGGGCTGAAATTCCGATACTAGCCGACGGGAGGCGCTTCCGGGCGGACCGCGAGAGCGGATCGGTGGCTCCGCGACGCGCCGGAATGAGATCTCAGAAGGCGATCAGACCCTTCAATTCGAGGCAGGGCGCCCCGTGAACATTCCAGACGACCGCGGCGCCTATGTCGCGGGTTTCGGGGCAGCCACGGTGCTCGCCATCGCGGCGCTCGGCGTCGGCGTGAACGGGCTCGCATACGTGCCCGCGATACTCACGCTCTTCGGCGGCGGCTTCTTCCTCCTGACGTGGCTGGTGAGCGCCCAGGAGGTGGCGCGCGACGCCATCGTGGTGGGGGAGCAGCTCCGCCCCTTCACAGCGCTCGACGAGTTCGGTGAGGCGACAGCATCGGGGACGGAGTCTATCACCGTCACCGGTCCGTCCACCGTCAACTCACGATACGCACAGGCCCGGTCCACCTCCGGGACACCAACCTCGAGCTACACGAGGATCTTCCACGACGGAAGCTGGCACTCGGCGGCGCAGTCCAACACCCGGGGGGCGGCACCACGGACTGCAACAGCACCGTATCGCAATCGGCCTCGCCCGCTCGGCTCGAGCTCCAGGCCTGCACGCTCCTCCATTCACGACCCATCAGTCCTTCCGAGCTGACCTGGGTCGACTGGTTCAACCACAAGAGGCTGCTCGAACCGATTGGCCACGTGCCGCCCGCCGAGTTCGAAACCTTGTACCTTCAGCAGCAACAGGAGTCCGTCACGGCGGCGGAACCCAACCAACCGAGGCTCCGAAGAACCCGGGGCGGTTCAGGAATCACAGGCATCGCAAGCGGGTCTCTGGACAGGAACTGGTCGACCATGGGATCCAGTACCCTCGCGTTCGCGTGGATCAGACCGACCTCGTCGAGACGACTGGCCGGTCGTGGCCTTCACCTGACGGATCCGGCGCCTAGCGACCCCGTACACGAGTTCCAGGGAGACGGCGCTCACTTCGGATTCGTCGGAGAAGTCGACTGGTTCCGCGTCGTACCCGAGCCGGGGACGCTGTCGCTGCTGGCGACCAGCCTGGCGCTCGTCCTCGGCGATCACCGACGCCGAGCGAGAGTGAAGTGTGCTCCGCTGCGCGCCACTCCAGCGCCAGCAGGACACGCCGCCGGGACCCCGGACGGGTTTGACATACAGCAACAGGCCGAACAGAACGACGAAGTACACGTCCACCGTCGTGTCCCCATCGAAGCCCCTACGGTGCCTCTCTTTCCTCGCTCGACTCGTCCCAGCCACAGTCGCTGCACGTCGACCGGAACGACCATGGGATCGTGATCCTCCCACCCCAGATCTCGCGACCCTGGAGGAGAGACCCGCACCGCGGGCAGCGACCCACACGAAAGAGCAGAATCACTACCAGTACCGCTGGATACTGGGCGCCCCGGCTCTGGGGCCTCACTCCAGCGCCAGCTCGGCGCGGTCTCGGGCGACGCCCGCACCTTGGCCTGCGCCGAGCGCGTGGGTACCGGCTCAGGCGGGGCGGAGGTTCGTGGCGGCGCGCCGGACCGCCTCGACGAAGGCCCTGCCGCCGGCCACCCGCACGGGTTTGACATAAGGCCACTACCGGCGAGACCGCCTAGCCCCTGCGCGAAGCACCTGCGACCTCATTCGAGCGCCTGCGGCCCTATTCGAAAGCGCCTCCCGCCTCTATTCGAAATAGTAGATCAGGCCGAGATTGCCCAGATAGACCTGCTTGTCGTGCGTCGCGACGCCCGCCGTGATGCCGACATCGAGCGCGAGGTTGCTCTTGATGAAGAACGCCGCGCCGGCGTCGAAGCGGCCGAGGAATCGGTATGGGTGGTCGCGGTCGGCGCCGCCCAAGAGACCGATACCCGCCTTGAGGTACGGCTGCAGTCGGCTGTCGGGGATTGGCACGAACTTGAAGCTGCAAGTCGCGAGGTGCGTCGCGTTGGGCGCCACGAGCTCGTACTCGCCTTCGATCGCGAGCCACGTCTGGAGGTGACCGCCGACGACGGCGCCCACTCCGCCGACGCCATCACCGGGATCCACCCGGGTGAGACCTTGGTGGTCGACGGCGCCGCCCGAGCCCAGGAGCTCCACGTAGGGCGCCGTGTCCTTGGCCGGCGTGATCTCCTCTTTGTAATCGTCTCTGTGCTCGTCGTCCGACCAGTCGTCGTCCTGGGCGAACGCCGTGTTCGTCGTCGTCAGCAGGATCATTGCGATCAGGGGCAGAACTCGTCTGGTCATCGACTGTCCTCCTGCCTTCCCTTGGCCTCTCTTCTTGCCTTCCGTCTCGTCTTGCCGGCCCGCCCGTCTCCCGCTCGGCCAGCGCAGCCTGGAGCGGGAACGCCTCGAGTCTCGCCGGCTCCCGCGCCTCCGGGTTCCGGACGCAAGGGGGCCGTCGGGACATCGTGGTCATGTGCGCGAGCTACGCCGCTCGAGCCACGGGGGGAACCCCTTCGCCCCGACCAATCGGCGGCTCTGGACATCATCGCCTTTGCAAGCGCGATGCCACACGCCTCTCATCCTGCTCCACGGCAGCGCGTGGCCGGCGGCAGGGTCTGCGAATCACGGCAGCCCCCGTGCCGAATCCGGCAGGGAACGGCGGCTCGAGACGGAGTGCGGATGGTCTGGGGGCGTCACACGCAGGGGCCCCAATTTGAATCCCCTATTCGCCCTGATTGCTCCCGGCGTGCCAGCTCTTTCAGGTCGTAGCGATCTGCTCCCATCGGAGTCCATGAGCTACGAACGCCTCGAAGTCCGAATCGCACGAGGCGAGCGTCGCGCCTCGCGAGATCGCAATCGCAGCGAGGTGCACAACCTCGACCGCGTTGCGCAGTACCCGCGGTGACGCGGCGACCAGCTCCGACAGCAGGTCCCAGCCGAGGTCGGCGTCAGAAACGAGTTGGACGCCTGCCTCGAGCCACTCCTCGACCCAGCCGATGGCCTCGTCGTCGGACATGCAACCCGGAAAGGCGGGGTTCGTGCCAAGGCGGAGGAACTGGTGCACCGTGGGCCAGGCCAAGCCTACGCCTTCACGTCCGCTGATCGAATCCTCGAGCCAGCGAGCCGCGGCGGGATGGAGTTCAGAGGTGGGGTCGATCGCGTAGAACAGGATCTGCACGTCCGCGATCTTCAACGGGTCTCCTTGAGCTTCTTCAGTGCCTGATCGTCCGACATCTGCGCGGCCAGCTGGCGGGCTCGTGCGACCTCGAACCCGAAGCCGACCTTTCGCGGCTTCAGTCGGTACCTGTGACGGCGGGGCGGAGCCTCGCTCTCATCGGGCGCTTGGTGGAGCAACTGGTTGAGCGCCTCGTTCAGCGAGATGCCCTCGCGAGCGGCCAGGCGCTCGACTTTTCGGCGAGTCGCAGGGTCGAGCCGGACGGTCATTCGAGATTCACTCGGCATGTCGGAAGCCCTCAACGAAGTGACAGCACAGCTGTCACCCAACGGGTCGCAAGGGCCGGATCGCTGGTGACCATTTCGTGCCCGTATTCTCGCGTATTCCCGCTCGCCACGCGGGCGGCGACGTGGGCAAGACGCCGGCCTCGGCGAGCGTGCTGGCCGGGACGCGCCGCAAGATCGCACCGCACCATGCAGTCCAGGGTCCCGTGGAGCGCGGCGTTCTGGACCTTCTCGCGCAGCCATCGCTCGCGGTCTTCGGAGACGCGCTTCGGCCGACCCCGGCCCGTCCTCGAGGATTTCGAAGGGCGCGCCCGGCGCGGTCAGC
Source organism: uncultured delta proteobacterium (assembly GCA_963822965.1). GTDB lineage: Bacteria > Myxococcota_A > UBA9160 > UBA9160 > UBA4427 > JAJDAN01. The sequence goes on along the minus strand of CAWGJT010000005.1, from coordinate 1,354,101 downwards.
TGCGCAACGACGATCCTCCAGTGGGTTATAGGAGGTTCAAGCGGGGCTTTCTTCAAACCCGATGAGGCGTAGTCTGACAAACGTCGGCCAGACGATGCGCGACATGGCGTGGCGGCCGCCGGCCGAGGTGAACTTCCCGCCCAAGGTCGTGGACCGCGACGTGTCGCTGCCGGCGCGCTGGGCGCATCTGACGAAGGGTTAGAGCCATGTCGATGGTGCGTCCCACCGGTGATCTCGTTGGCGCGGCGGTGATATTCGCTACTACTCCTTGCTTCCTATGACCCGACGGTTGTCGCGGTGAGGTTGACATGCGCGGCGCGCCTGGTGGAGACTCCCGCTTCCCATCCCCCTCGGATCAGGCACCCAGACGGAGAACATCGTCCAGATGAAACGCTCTGCATTTTCCTCGCTTGTCTGCGCGCTCGCCCTCACGTGCGTTTCGCTGGCGGCCAGTGCCGATGGTGCCATCTCCGTCAATGTAGACAATTTCGACCGGGCTCAGACCGACTTCGAGTATGCGGGCATCGTGAAGCTGGCGGGCGGAATCAACAAGCTGCACCACAACCGGACGCCAACGCCGATCGACAAGCAGAACGTCATCCGGATGAACCGCGACACGCTCTACAGCCTTGGTGTGGTCGACATCTCCAAGGGCGCGACCGTGACCATGCCCGATGCGGGCAAGCGATATATGTCGCTGATGATCATCAACAACGATGGATACGTGAACAAGGTCTTCTACGGCGGCGGCGCCCATGAACTGACCGTTGGCCAATTCGACACGCCTTTTGTCAGCGTTGTCATCCGGACGCTTGCGAACCCCGAAGACCCGGCGGATCTCGCGGCGGCCCACAAGCTTCAGGATGCGATCGGCATCTCGGCGCGATCCGACATGCCCTTCGCGATGCCGAAATACGACAAGGCCAGCTACGAGGCTACGCTCGACGCAGTGCTCGAGCTCGCAAAAGGGCTGAAGCGCTATGTCAAGACATTCGGCTCGAAGAAAGAGGTCAACCCGGTTCATTTCATGATCGGTACCGCGTCTGCCTGGGGTGGTCTGCCGGACAAGGACGCGGTCTACGTGAATGTGCAGCCCGACCTTCCTGTCGGCAAATTCGAGCTGACGGTCAAGGACGTGCCGGTCGAGGGCTTCTGGTCGATCAGCCTGTACAACGCGAAGGGTTATTTTCAGAAGAACGACCTGGACGCCTACAGCCTCAACAACCTGACCGCGAAGCCCAACCGCGACGGGTCCTACACCATACGCTTCGGTGGGTGCGGCGACGGCGTCGAGAACTGCCTCCCCATCATGGTCGGCTGGAACTACGCCGTTCGAATGTATGAGCCCAGCAAGGCGATCGTCGATGGTACCTGGACGTTTCCGGGGCCTCCGATACCCCGGGCCAAGTAGGAGCTAGAGGGTATGTCCAGGCCGTCGCTGGCGTAGTGCATCTGCGGCGGCAGCTTCGCCGCGGGTCCGGGTGCCCCATAAGCGCGATGCTCGAGGACTGGATCGCAGTTCGATCTCTCGATGGGCCGCAGCGGGGCTGCCTCGGTCGGTTTGCTGCACCCGGTGACAAAATTCAACGAGGAGAACGGTGAACGCAATGAATGCCAGCAAGAGAAAAGCCTTCGCGCTGACAGTCGCTTGTACGCTAGCTCTTGCGAGTGCGCATGCTCAGGCAGTCGATTCCAGGGAAGCCATGAAGACGAAGGCTGCGTCGATCCCGGACCAGGTCCAGACCGCAGCCGGTGAGCTGAAATTCTTCGATGGCGTGCCGATCGGCAACACCAACGATCTGGTCTACGACTATCTGGACCGCGCGCGTGGGCTCGGGGTCTACCTGGACAACGTCGGCGCCGTTTCGATCTACAGCGTACTCCTCGGGATGGCCCAGCAAGGCGCCGATGCACCGAACAAGATCGCCATCTGGGAACAACTGATGGATTCCCGGACGCCGGTCATCACCTCCAATACGTCGACGATGTATGCCTATGCGCCGACGGACCTGGCAAACGATGGTCCGACGGTCATCGAAGTGCCGCCGGGAATGCTGGGCTTCCTCGACGACGCCTGGCAGAGATTCGTCGGCGATATCGGCATCACCGGACCGGACAAGGGCAAGGGCGGCAAGTACCTCGTCCTGCCTCCTGGCTACGAGGGCAAGGTGCCGGACGGATATTTCCTGCTGAAGCCTCCGACCAACAAGAACTTCCTGTTTTTGCGGGGCTCCATCAAGGACGGCCTGAAGGCCGCGGTCGACAACTTCGAATCCGGGCTGCGCATCTATCCGCTGAAGGACAAGGCCAATCCCGCGCCGACCCAATTCATCAACATGTCCGGCCGATCGTTCAGCACGATCTTTCCGAGCGACTTCGAGTACTTCGAGATCTTGAACAAGGTCGTTCAGGCCGAGCCGATCGATGCAATTGGGCCCGAGGTTCGCGGCTACATGGCCGCAATCGGCATCGTGAAGGGCAAGCCCTTCGATCCCGATGCCAGGATGAAGAAGTTGCTGACCGAGGCAGCGACGCTCGGGAACGCTGCAGGGCGTGCCATCACCTACGACCCTCGGATTGGCGGGGTGTATCTCTATCCCGATACGAAGAGCAACTGGGTTACGGCCTACGCAAACAGGAATACTTCGTTCGAAGCGGACGGCACGATTGGCCTCGATGCGCGAGTGCTCTTCTACTACAACGCCGGTGGTGTGACGCCAGCCATGGCGACGACTCATGTGGGAGTAGGTTCCGACTACGGATTGGCTTTTCTGGATAGCAAGGACAAGCCTTTCGATGGTGCGAAGACCTACAAGCTGCATCTGCCGCCCAACGTGCCCGTGAACAACTTCTGGGCGGTCACGCTCTACGACACCCAGACGCGCACGCAGCTGCAAACCAGCCAACTCTTCCCGACGGTGGGCAGCCAGACCAAGGGGATGAAGAAGAACGCCGACGGCTCCTACGACGTCTACTTCGCGCCGAAGGCGCCGAAGGGCCAAGAGGGGAACTGGCTACAGACGATTCCGGGCAAGAGCTGGTTCGTCATCCTGCGCATGTACGGACCGCTCGAGCCCTGGATCAACAAGACCTGGCGGCCGGGCGATATCGAACGGGTGAAGTAGAGCGCCTCCGAGCCAAAAGCGCGCGGGCCGCACCGCGCGGCGTCGTGACGACCCTGCCCGCATTGGGATGATGGGCGAGTCGCCCGCCGCCGGGCGCTGCTCGTGTCCGTCTCTGCTGGCCAATCGGGCGGTTCGGTTCGAGAGCCTCGCGGCCGTGGCGCGGTGTTTGTGTCCTCGCCGTGGACGGATGCAAGCGCGCAGCGCGCTCGAGGGCCTGGAGGACTTGATCTCCGATCTCCTGAACGCTCCCGGCGCATCTGCGTCCGCGACTGCCGAGGACGTGACACGCGTGATTGCGGGCCTGGTCTCGGCCGGAACGGGCACGACGAGCGTTGCTTGTGCGCGGGCACTGCGCTCGCTGCTGAAGCACCCGGAGCGGCTCTCCTTTCTTCGCTCCGATCCCGCCCTCCTGCAGAACGCGGTGGAAGAGCTGCTTCGCTACGACAGTGGCCTCATCGTGATGCCGCGGTGCGTCGTCGAGGATTTCGACCTGGGCGGGAAGGCGTTGCGCCGGGGGCAGCTCGCGCTGCTGGGCCTGATGAGCGCCAATCGCGACCCGAGGATCTTCTGCGAACCGGATGCGCTGGATCTCCGCCGCGACACGCGAGAGGCCGTGAGCTTCGGCCACGGCACCCACTACTGCATCGGAGCGAACATCGCACGAATGGAGCTCGGCTTGATGCGCGAAGCCGCGCTCGAGCTGATGCCGCCGGGGGCTCGCCTCCTCGAGGACGAGATCCGCTGGAGCAAGAACGGGCTGATGAGCCAGATCAAGAGTCTGCCCGCCGCCGGGACCCCGGAGGGCGATTGACACAAGGCCCCTACTCGGACCTTCGCCAAGAATGCGACTTGTCCGGCCTATCCTCCGCCACCGAGCGTCACCACTACGTGATGGCGAACGGAACCCGGGTGGCCCTGATTGTCACGAGCGACACGGTGGGTCGAAGTGCCCGCTACACTCACCAGAATCGCCTCGGCTCGGTGGCCGCGGTGACCGACGAGCAGGGCGCGATCCTCGTCCGGTACTTCTACGACCCGTACGGGAGAAGCGTGGACGAGCAGGGCCAGCCACTCGGGAACGGGCAGCGAAGCAACGTGACGCCCCGGCGCTTTACGGACCACGAGCACCTCGACGAGGTGGGCCTGATCCACGCAAATGCACGCGTTTTGGACCCGCTGGTCGGTCAGTTCTTGTCGGTTGATCCGGTCATGGGAGCGGCGAGTCCGCAATCTTTAGACCCCTACGCGTACGTGAGAAATAGTCCACTGTCCATGACAGATCCGAGTGGGATGTATGCGTTCGGGATTGGACCGCTTGTCTTCGTCGGTCATTCGCTCGGGGGAGGTCTCGCCATCGTGGGCGCGATTGCTACGGGAAGCGACGCCTACGTCTTCGATTCAGCGGGAATCAATTCGCGTACGCTCGCTGGCCTCGTTGCGTCGAGTAGCCCGCACATCTTTCAAATCCGGAGTGGCAGCGACCTTCTCCGATTCGTCAATTTCGTGACCCCGACGAGCTCTCCTGGGGCTTACATTGGTGTTCAAAACGGCGGCTATCACCCGATCGCGCCGCTGTGTGCGGCGTTGAATGATGGAGGCTGCTAGGGATGCGAGCAGCAGTTGACTGGCGCAGTGGTCGCCTTGCCTACGCGGTTGTGGCTGCAGTCGCCATGGTCTCGCTGTGTTGCGAAGGAATGCCTGCACCCGGGGCCGAAAATGTCTCGAGGTGGAGCGTCAATCGGGGCAGTGCAAAACCGGGCGTTGCGCCGGCCGCGGCGGAGGTGTTCGCTGATCCGAAGGTTCAGGAGTTGGCAGTGGCGGCTGCCAAGGGGCGGATAGCAGAGGTAAAGCGGATGGTCGAAGGGGGAGTTGGCGTGGATTCGAGGGGCAAAGGGAACGTGACGCCGCTGTTCTACGCAACTAGAGACCTGTCCGGGTTTACCCTGCTCCTCGAGCTTGGAGCCAATCCGAATATCATCTTCGATGACGGCAGCTCCGTCATGCACTGGGCGGCGGGCGCTCGGGATCGCAGATTCTTGGAAGTGGCGCTGCGGCACGGCGGAGACTGGAATCTGGTGGCAGGGGCGTGGCCGTTCGGTGGTCCGCCGATCTTCCGGGCGCTTTGGTCGATTGAATCCGTCAAGCTCCTGATGGATTCAGGTGCCGATCTCAACGCACGCGCGGCAAACGGAGACACGCCCGTGATGCGCGCGGCGGGCCTCGGATGGTTCGATGTGGCCTACTTCTTGCTGGAGCAAGGCGTCGACTACCAGTTCCGGAATGAATGGGGCGTCAGCTTGATAGATCGAATCGCCAACGGTCGACGACTGCTGGCCTTCAATCCGGGTATGTCTCCATCGATGACCAAGGTAATCGCTTGGCTCAAGGAGCGGGGGATGGTGGTACCGGACGAAGGCTAGAGGGCCGGCCGAAAAGCAGCCCGTCGCGGTCCCGCCGCCGGGACCCCGGAGGGCGATTGACATAAGGCCCCTACCCGGACGTCGAGCCAGAACGGGGCATATTCGTCCTATGCCCTGCGGCTTCCGGTACGCCTGGTTCGCTTCGCCTGGCGCGTCGCACTGAGTCGCTTTGCGCCCAACCCGTACCGCCGCTGAGAGCGGCGCGGGTTCAGTGCTTCTTCACCGCCGTTGCGACGATCGTCGAGAGCATCACGGGCCGGAATCTACGCGCCAACTGCATCGCGAGTTTCGTGCCGCCGGTGCGCGGAAGACCGACCCACATGCAGTAGTCGATCTCGATGTCGATGAAGCCGTGTCGTTCCAGCAGCGACCCGAGAGAATCGGAGTCGAAGTACATCACGTGTTTGGCGATGTTCTTCTGATAGCGCGGAATCTCGCCCGTTCGCAGCACACGAAGAATCCGATCGATCGCGAATCGGTTCGGTGTCGTCAGAACGATCTTTCCGCCCGGCAGCAGGTGACGATAGGCGCAGTCGAGGAAGAGCCCCGGGTTGGACAGGTGCTCGATGAGTTCGCCGGCGAGGACGACGTCGAAGTCTCCCTCGACGTTGAAATCCTGGGCGTCGCCCTGCTCGATGTCGAAGCCGCGCGCACGCAGCGCATCGACTTGTTCCTGGCTGTACTCGACCCCCACCAGGCTCTTCGCGACCTTGGCAACGCGACCGTGGATCCAGCGGTCGCCCTTGTGGGAGGCGGTCGTGCCGACGAGTTCTGCGGGCCCCACTTCGAGAACGCGTCGGCCTTCTACCCGAGGATCGATGAATTCCCACCGGGTCTCATACGTCATCGTCCCAATATCTCCCTTGTGCAGCTGAGCAACACGGGTTCGTCCGCTCGATCGGCAGCAACCTCTCGCGCGAGCTGGTCTGCCGCACGGAGATCGTCGTTCTGAAGACTGGCACCGATCGACCGGAGGTGCCAGATCGACACGAAGTACTCGGCATGGTCGAGGAGGGGCGCGAGATCACCACCGGCGTCCGCGTAGCTTCGAAGATACCGCTCGAGCATCGGGCCGCGCGCAAGTTTCCCGAAACTCCGAACGGTATTGAAGAGATCGAAGATCGAATGCGAGTTCTGACTCACGAGCTCGTTGTCGATGGAGACGAGATGGCCTCCGCGTCGCACGAGATTGGGAGCCGTGAAGTCGGGATGAGACAACCGTGAGGGGAGGTCGGGGAGCTCGGCGAGTCTCTGCTGGATCCGCTGGATTGCGTCGTCGATCGGCAGGATGGACGAGAAGCGCAGAGCCCGCTGCAGGAGGCAGTCCAGGTAGTCGAAGCCACATTCCCGCTCGAACCTCTCGAGCGAAGTTCGATGCAGGGCAGCCTGCATTGCAGCGATCTTGCGGATGATCTGATGCGTGTCGTTCTGAATCGCCTTCCACGAGAGCAGCGCGCCGTCGACCCACTCCGCGACGATGATTGCCCCGATGCGCATGCGGACCTCCGGGAAGAAGGTCCCGAGCTCCGCGTGGCTGGACAGGGCGGCAATGAACTCCGCTTGTGTCGGGCTCGCGCACTCGAAGATCTTTACGGGCCGGCCGTCCATCTCCGCTCGCCACAGGAGCCGACCCGCGCGGTTCCAGATGCGTCCGCGGTGCTTCTCGAGCCGGTGCAGACCCGTGAACTCGTGCCCGTCGCGCTGGAACCTCAGGGGTCCGCCGTCGTCGACTCCGCCGAGCTGACGGAGCTTCCGTATCATCCGCGAGGGAAGCCGGGTCATCGAAGCCTCGGGTACAGGGGAGGACACGCAGGCGCTTGCGGTGCGTGCGGGTTTTGGGCACGCATTCTAGCCTGCCCCGGCGGATCGCCAGTGAGACGGCCGGTCCACCCCCTCGGGTCGACGAAAGGGCGGCGCGCTACCATCGCGGTCCCCCGGTCTTCAGAACTCCAGCCCCCAGAGGGACCCGAAATCGCGAACGACGGCAACATCGCAGCGCGTCCTGTCACGCTCTTCGTGGTGGGAGATGCGCGATCGGGCACGACCTTCCTTGCGTCCCTGCTCACGAATCATCCCGACATCGCGCTGGGGCCGGAGAGCAATTTCGTGGTGAGCCTGCTCTCCCGGGCGGAGAGTTGGCCGGTCACCTCCGACGAGGCCCTCGAACGGGCGCTCGACCTCCTCTATGGCGACTTCAAGTTCGCGCGTGATTGGGATGTCGATCGAGAAGCACTTCGCAAGTGCCTGTGCGCGAGTCTGCCTCTCGCCTTTGCCGACTTCGTCCGAGAGGTCCTCGCTGCACAGTTCGCCCTCACACGACCGGAGGCCCGGATCCTCGGTTTGAAGAAGGGAGGGCTGTACGTGGCCTGCGCCTCTGCGCTCGCGCGCCAGATTCCGGGGCTTCGGATGCTCCACATCGTGCGAGACGGCAGGGCGGTCTTCAATTCGAAGCTGGCGGCGCTCCACTCCTCGCGGCGCAAGCCGTTCGAAACCAACGCGGTGTCGAGCGCGAAGCGCTGGAGCACGATCGTGAAGAGCTTCGATCACTTCGCGATGCGGCACCCCACACAGGCATTCGAGGTTGCCTACGAAGCGCTCGTCCGAAATCCCCAAGCGGAGCTCGCACGGATCTTCGCCTGGCTCGGTGTCGAGGCCGCGAAAATCGACACGGCGCGCCAAGTCGAATATGTACCCGATCGCTTGCAGCACCTGCACCGAAACATCGGCAAGCCTCCGCTACCGGATCGCATCGAGGCGTGGCGCGAAGAGCTGCGGCCCGCTCGGCTCTCGCGTTTCGAGGCCGTCGCGGGCCCCGTGCTGGTCGCCAAGGGCTATCGCTTGGCGGCCAAGTCCGGTCCCGGCCTCTGGTACTACGCCGAGCGGATGCAAGAGGCACTCCGAGCTCGTCGCGACGCTTCGCGACGGGGTTGGGAAGAGCTCGACGATCGCGGCTGAGGCCGCGTCCTCGATCTCTGCCAGCCGACCGGACGAGGAGACCCTACAGAATGGGACTGCGAGAGCGCGCCGTCGATGCGGCCGCGTGGACCATGCTGCAGAGCTGGGGTGGGCAGGCTTCGAACCTGGTGATCTTCGTCGCGTTGGCGCGTCTGTTGGCGCCCGAGGACTTCGGCCTGGTCTCCTATGCCGGGGTGTTCCTGGTGCTCATCCGGCTCATGGCCACCGCGGGCTTCACGCAGGCCATCGTGCAGCGCAAGCATCTCGAACAGGAGCACCTCGACAGCGCTTTCTGGGTTCAGATCGGAATTTCGTCCGCGCTCACCGTCATCCTCTTCGTGGCCTCCCCGTTTCTCGGCGCCGCGGTCGGCGAGCCGGAGCTGGCGGAGGTCCTTCGCTGGCTCTCGCCGTCGCTCTTCCTCGGCGCCTTCAGCCTGGTACCTGCCGCCCAGCTCCGCCGCGCGCTCAAGATGAAGCCACTCGCCCTTCGCACGCTCGCGGCGAACGTCGTCGGCGGAGTCGTCGGGGTTGTGATGGCCGTGTCCGGCTGGGGCGTCTGGAGTCTGGTCGCCCAGCAGCTCACGGCTACGGCGGCGTCGGCCGTGCTCTTGTGGGGGTTGACGGGTTGGCGGCCGTCGTTTCGAGCCACGCGCAGGCACTCGGGTGAGCTCTTCAACTTCGGGTTGAACATCGTTGGGATCCAGCTTCTGCGATATCTGGGAGATCACGTCGACCGCTTCATCATCGGCTATGTTGTCGGCCCGGCGGCGCTCGGCATCTACGTCGTCGGGTTTCGCGCCGTTCGGATGGTCGTCGATCTGTTGTCGAAGACGCTGAACTCCGTGTCCGTCCCCGTGTTCTCCAAGATGCAGGACGATCCCGAGCGGGTTCGTCGGGCGCTGCGGATCGCGTCCGAGATGAACGGAATGATCGTCTTCCCCGTCTATCTGGGGATCGCTTCGCTCGCCCCCGTCCTCGTGCTCGCGGTCTTCGGTGAGCAGTGGAACGAGTCCGTTCGGGTCATGCAGCTGCTGAGCGGATTCGGGGTGGCGTTCTCCGTCCAGATGCTATTCGGTCCGGTCGTCATCGCGATGGGGAAGCCGGATTGGGTGCTGAGGATTCAGCTCGTTGGAATAGGCTTCGGCCTCGTCGCCATCCTGATCGGCGTCCGCTTCGGCGTGCTCGGAGTCGCGGCAGCGGTCTTGCTGCGCTCGCTCGTCCTGATGCCGTGCTTTGCGCTGGCGGCGCGAAGCGTGATCGGCGCCAGCCTCATGGAACTCGCCCAACCGTACGCGATCCCGGCCTTTGCGGCGTTGGCACTCGGGGCCACGTGCTGGGCGACTCGGGAGGCGCTGCCCGCGAGCTGGCCTGGCTGGGGCGTCCTCCTCGTTGCCGGCTTCGCAGGCTCGGCCGTCTACGCCGTACTCCTCATCCTGTTGGCCCGCGAGCCACTGATGCGCTGTCTGGACGTAGTGTGGACGGCTCTACCTTCGTCGCTCCAGACCCGCATCCCCCGCCCCACGCCCGGATGAGTCGAGTTCGGGGCCGTCGATGTTCTGCGTCTCCTCTGCCGGGGAGGTGATCGGGCGAGCGAAGTGCCCGCCTTCGCCGGCTGACACCATGGCCACGGCCTCGTTTGATGATCCGCTCGTATTGGGCTCGGAACGCCGGGCTCGCGAAGACGCTGGCGTAGATCCCATCTGACCCTTGAAGACGGGCGCTCCGCAGGCAGCGCAACCCCCGAGCACACGGCCGCGATGCTCGACCCCTCGGCGTGACGGGCGCGCAGGAAGTCGAGGATGGGCGCGTTGAGCTGGAGCACCGCGTCGAGGTCGAGACCGGCGGCCGGCACGAACATCAGATCGGTCCGGCCCGCCCGCTCCAACGCTTCGTCGGCCTGGATCGAGTAGGGACCGTCGGCCCGCACCGGATGTTCGGATCGACGGGCCCACCGGAGGGCTGCAGCTATGCAGGCACCAGCCACCAGATCCAAGAGACCGCCGTCCTCGGTGACGAGATCGTCCGGCCGCCAGTGGACCGTCGGAAAGCGCTCCTGATAGGACTCGACCACCGCCCAGTGGGTGGTGGCGATACGCCCGTCGAGCAGGCCCGCTACTGCGGTGGCAGGTGTGTATGCCGCGCTCGACCTGGCGCTGTACCTGGTGGAGCGGTACTGCGGTCGCGAGGTGGCGCGCCAGTGCGCCCGCTCGCTGCTGATCGAGATGCCGCGGGACTGCCAGGCGGGCTTCGCGGTGCTGCCGATCGGGGCCCGCCACGCGGACGAAGTGGTCCGCCGGGCGGAGGAGTGGAACCGCCAGCACTGCCGCGAGGAGATCCACTTCGAGACCCTGGCGAGCCACCTCGGCATGACCGAAGCGTCTTCAAGCGCCACACCGGTCTCGCGCCGGCCGCCTACAAGCGCAAGTTCGGGGACGCTCACAGCCGGGCGAGGCCGTCCGGGGCGGCTCCGCCCGCGCCCGCCTCCCGGGCATCGAGCCGGAACCCCGCTTGAACGTCCCACGATCGTCGCGCTGTGTGAGTTCGTGTGGCCGGGGTGGAGGGCGAGGGGGCGGACGGATGCGTCAGGGACGCTTCCGCCTCCGGCTGGTCGCGGCGAGGAAGGCGATGCCGATGCCGAGCCCGAGCAGGAATCCCGGCTCGGGCACGTACGCAGTCCCGACCGGCTCACGACTGTTGCGGGGAATGTCGTCGCCGCTCAGCCACTCGTAGTCGATCCGGTAGGTCCCGTCGATCACGCGACGCGGGGAGATGGGCGCCTGATCGGTCGTGCCGATCGGGGTCTCGCCCCCGGCCGCCGAACGGAGCACGATCCGCGCCTGGTTGCCACTGCCGGTCGGGAAGACCTGGCCGTCGAGCGTCACCGTCGGGGCAATTCGCGTCGCCGCCACGTCGACCCCGATCACCGGGCCCTCTGAGGTGTGGAAGCTCAGGATCGGCTCGCTCTCGTTTACCGGTACCGTCGTGGCGCCGTTCCGGTGGTCGTAGATGAGGTCGTAGGCCCCGGCGATGACGAGGCGCTGGATTGTGGGCCCGTCGTAGGTCGAGCCCAGGTCGAAGCGGTCTTCCGGCTCGCTTCCCTGCAGGTCGAGATCCCCGAACTCGGTAGGCGACTGCGGCCACGGGGCCCCGTTGAGGAGCGGCTCGAAGGTGCGCGCGACCATGGGGACGTCGAAGGCGAACGTCGTCGGGCCCGCGACGACGAGGCCGGTGGCGACGCGAGCGTTCGTGTTGCCGGGCACGTCGGTTGCGCCGAGCTGCCACTGGTAGAAGACGTCGTAGGTCCCGTGGACCAGGGTGGTGGCGAAGGGCTGGGTCAGCGTGCTGCCAAAGGGGGTCTCCTCGCCGTCCGCGTCCACGACCGCCCACTCCGCCCAGTTGGTCGGGGACACGACGAAAGGATCGCCGTTCAGCGTGGCGTCGATCGAGACGACAGCCGCCTGGACGTCGGTCGACCCGGTGGAGATGTTGCGCCCCGGAGCCGGCTCGTCGACGATGACCATGGGGTCGACGATCGCGTGCGTGTTCACGGGAACCTGGGCGCCTCCGTTCACGTGCTCGTAGGCGAGCACGTAGCTGCCCGCGAGCACGAAGACCTCCGACAGGGACCCGGAGGTCGGCCCCAGGTCCACCCGGTCGCGTCCGTCCGGGCTCTCCAGCGCGATGTTGCCGTACTCGGTGGGCGACGCGGGGAAGAAGGCGCCGTTCAGCCGCACGACCTGCTGATGCGGGTACGCCTCGAGATCGAGCGACACGGTCTGCGAAGTCGAGAGATCGAGGCCTGCGGCGATCGTGGCGTGCGTGTTGACCGGATGCAGCCTTCCCGTGATGTACCGGTACACCAGGTCGTAGCTGCCGGGGACGACCGAGACGGAGAGGGGCTGCGCCAGGGTGGACCCGATCACGAACTCGTTCCCGGTCCCGACGTGGCGGAGCAGCAGCTCGGAGTCGTCGTTGAAGAGGTCTCCGAAGGGCGAGCCATTCAGCGTGACGTCGATGGTGATCCCGACCGCCGGGACGTCCACGTCGAAGGGCTGCGAGCCGTCCAGGTAGACGAAGGGGCCGATCGGAACCGAGGCCGCGGAGCTCCGCGGCAGGGTTCCGAAGAGGGACGAGTCGAAGCCATAGCCGGCCTGGTAGTCGGTGGGGATCACCCAGAGCGGCCCGTAGCTCTGCTCGTAGCTGCGTCCGATCGGGAAGCCGGCCCCCAGGCCCAGCATGCCATCGAGGCGGAGGCGCGCCGACTCGGCGGTGAGCGGCGAGGCCAGTGCGCCGTTGACCAGGAAGTCGCCCTGGATCTGCACGGCGGGCACGTCGATCGGCAGCGGGTCGCTCGCCTGTCCGATGGCGAGCTTCGGCGAACCGAAGGCGAGAAGGGGCAGGATCCACCCCGCAAGGACGAGACGACGCATCCGATGCCTCCACCGCGATCGTGACACAGCTGCCCTCCGGTCGGTCATCGGGGGACTTTACGCGTGCAGGGGGCTCAAGTGCTCGATTTCGAAACGTTTCCCCTGATTCCACGCGTTCGGTTCGGGCGAATCATCAAGTTCTCCTCAAGTATGTCGGGCCGACGGTTGGGTGATAATCGTCGGCGACCGCATCTCCGGCGTGAGCTGCGAGGCGTTGCAGACAGGAGAGAAAGGTCCATGTGCATGATCCGGCTCGCGCTGCTCTCGATCCTGGTCGCCGGGATGGCGCACGCCGGCGATGGGCGACGCCTCGTCGAGGCCGGCGTCACGATCACCCAGGCGCAGATCGAGACGGGCAAGCTCCCGCTTCGCGAGATCCGCCGCCAGGGCATGCTGGTCTTCTCGACGCCCTTCAACAAGGCGGACGGCTACGGCGACGGTCCCATGGATCCATCGGACCCGATCTCGCTCGGCGGTCGTCCGACGCTTCAAGGCAACGGGAGCTTCCTGCGCGTGAACGGCCTCGACGCGCAGTCCTGCCTCGAGTGCCACTCGATCCTCAGCAATGCGAGCGTTCCACCGGTGTTCGGGATCGGTGGGGTCGGCGGCTCCGTCAGCAATGCGATGTTCATGCCGACGACGATCGATCCGGATGACGACGACGGTGAAGGCTTCGCCAGCTTCGACGGACGCTTCATCAACCCGCCCTTCCTCTTCGGGAGCGGGGGAGTCCAGCAGTTGGCCGTCGAGATGACGGAGCAGCTGCTGGCGCAGAAGGCGCGGGCGCGGCAGCAGCCCGGCGTGCCGGTGGCGCTCGTCGCCAAGGGCGTCGACTTCGGCTCGATCGTGTACCGGGACGGGCTCTTCGACACCTCGGGGGTCGAGGGCGTCGACGAAGACCTGATCGTCCGGCCCTTCGGGCGCAAGGGCGACCTCGAGACGATCCGGGACTTCGATCTGGACGCCCTGCGCTTCCACTTCGGCATCGAGCCCGTCGAGATCGTCGGCCGGGACGTGGACGGCGACGGCGACGGCGTCGTCAACGAGATCGGGATCGGCGCCGTCTCGGCGCTCGAGATCTTCAACGCGACGCTGCCGAAACCGGTCCAGACCCGCCCGAGCCAGACCGCGCGGCGCGGCAGGCGACTCTTCGTGGAGCTCGGCTGCGCGGACTGCCATCGGCCCCTGCTGCGGGCGCGCTCGGCCCGCCTCGCGCTGAGTCTGCCCGCCGCGGACGGGGCGGAGATCGAGCCGCACTACGTGGTCGACCTGCGGGCCGCCGCGCCGGGCTTCGCGCCTGCGCGCGGGGGTGGCGTCCGGGTGCCGCTCTTCGCGGACCTCAAGCGCCATGACATGGGGGACGCGCTGGCCGAGTCCTTCGGCAGCGATCTGGATCGCTTCTTCACGACGGCCCGGCTCTGGGGCGTCGCCGATACCGCTCCCTACCTCCACGACGGGCGCGCCATGACGCTGAGCGAGGCGATCCTGCTCCACGGCGGCGAGGCTCGGGACGCGCGCGACGGCTACGCCAGACGGTCGGAGAGCGAGCGGAAGGAGCTGCTCGCCTTCCTCCGCACCCTGCGCACGCCCACCAATCCCACCGCCGGACTGCGTTGAGCGACCGCGAGGCGGTCGGCGGCGGGTCGCTCGCCCGTAGCCCCGCCGCGATCGTGCCACGGCCGTCCTGCGGTCCGGCCCGCGCGGGACTCCCACGCCTGCAAGGGTCTCAAGTGATTGATTTAGAAGGGCTTTCCCTGATTTGGCGCGTTCGGTTCGGGCGAATCATCAAGTTCTCCTCAAGTACGGCGGGCAGACGCTGGGGGACCATGGTCCGCGACCGCGGCTCCGGGACGGGCTGCGAGGCGTTGCAGACAGGAGAGGAAGGTCCATGTACAAGATCCGGCTCGCTCTGCTCTCGATCCTGGTCGCCGGGATGGCGCACGCCGGCGATGGTGTGCTGGAGATCGACCAGGCCTGCGTGAGCGGGGGCTGCTTCCCCGGCGACGGCCCCGGCCTGCCGGTCGAGATCACGAAGCAGGGCAGCTATGTGCTCACCAGCAATCTCCTGGGCAGCAATGGCACGACTGCGATCTCGATCCAGACCGACGGGGCGACGCTCGACCTCGCCGGATTCACCGTGGGACCGTGCGTGAACGTCCTGGCCGTCTGCCCGGTCATCAACATCCAGAACGGCATCGACGGCGCGAGCGCCAACGACGTCACCGTCCGCAACGGCGTGGTCGAGGATTTCCGCGCGAGCGGGGTCGTGCTGGGACAGCGGGCCCTCGTCGAGGATCTGGTCATCCGGACCAACGAAGGAGCCGGCCTCGTCGTGCTCCAGAACTCCATCGTCCGCAACAACCGCATCGCCAACAACCTCGGCACCGGTGCGTCCCTCGGCGCCGGCACCGCCTGGGGCGGAAACGTGCTCACGAACAACAGCCCGGACGCGTCGGGCAACGCGGTCGCCACCGCGGTCAACGTGTGCACCGGCGACCCCTGCAATCCCGAGTCCGAGCGTCGCTACTACCTGTCCTCCCTCGGCGAGCCGCAGGCGAACGCGGACCTGAGCTGCGGCCCCGGCTACCGGCCGGCGCGCTCGCTCGAGCTCGAGGATCCCTCGAACCTGGTGTACACGGAGACCGCAGAGGCCTACCCGGTGAGCCTCGCGACCAACGGCATACTCAACGTCGGAGGCTGGGTGGACGCGGACGTGGGACTCTGCACGACCTGGGCCTGGTACACCGACGGTGGCTGGCAGAAGACGCCGAACGTCTCCTGCGGCCTCGCCATCAGCACCTGGTGCATCGAGGAGTAGGATGGCTCGGGTGCACACTCGCCGCGCGGGACTCGGGCTCCTTCTCCTGATCGGCCTCGCGGCGGCCCCGGCCTCCGCCCAGTACCCGGTCGCGGCCTCCCCGGACAAGGCGGTCGTGCTCGACGCCACCGTGGTGACGGATCAGAGCGTTGCCCTCGACGACTTGGCCGGGACGACCACCCCGGTCGACCTGGGCCCGCTGCCGGCGGGCGTCGATGTGACCGCCTACCACCTGCGTCCGAACGGCGATCGGCTGTTCGCCATCGACAAGCCGGCGGTGCTCGGCGGCGTCGTCGTCGAGCCGCGCGACGTGGTCCGCTACGACGGCACGGGCTACCAGCTCGCGTGGCAGGGATCGCAACAGGGGATTCCCCCCGACGTCGGGATCGACGCGGTCACGGAGACGACGAACGCCCTGATCCTGTCCTTCGACAAGGCCGCCGACCTGGGCAACATCGTCGTGGCGGACGAGGATCTGCTGGGACGGGACGACTTCTTCTTGACCTACCAGCTCTTCTTCGACGGCTCGGCCGAGGGCATCGCGGCCGGTCTCGACCTGGACGGGGTCCACGCCCTGGACGACGGTCGCTTCGCGATGTCCTTCGACCGCGCGGGAAGCGTGTCCGGCGTCGCGTTCGCCGACGAGGACGTCCTCCTCTTCGATCCGGCCGGAGCACCCGGCATGCAGTGGTCGCTGGCCTACGACGGCTCGGCGCAGGACGCGGACTGGGTGGCCGCGGATCTGGACGCCGTCGCGGTTCCCGAGCCGGCCGCGACGCCAGGCGTGCTGGCTGGCATCGCGGGTCTGGCCGCGCTGGGCCGGTGGCGATCGTCGCGCCGCCGCTGAGGCGCTTCGTGGGGCTCAGCGTCCCGCGCGTCGGGACAGCCGCTGGATGGCCTCGAGCTCTGCGGGCTGGAGGACGCCCGCGAGCTCACCGGAGAGCCGGGCGAGCCGCGCCTTCGCGCTTCTCGGCGGGCGGTCGTCCACCAGCAGCCACGTCACCAGGGCGCGGAGCTCGAGGATCGGTGCGGACTGCTCCGCGGCGAGGTCATGGGCCTCCTTCGCCAGGCTGATTGCGGCTTCCCGTTGGCCCAGACTGGCGCGGAGCTCGGCCTGCTGGCGGAGGACCTCCGCGCGGAACTGCTCCTCGCCGCCGGCGCGGACCACCTGCTCCGCCTCGACGAGGTAGTCGAGGCCTTCCTCCGGGCGGCCTCCATGGGCGAGCATGCGGCCCGCCAGTCCGAGCAGACAGGAGCGGAAGGCGTTGGCTTCGCCGCTGTCGTTGCGATCGCGCACCACGCGGCCGATCAAATGGAAGGCTGCGTTCGAGCCTTCGAGCTGCTCGCGGGCCCACTGCTCGAAGGAGAAGCCCGCCCCGTGGAAGCGCGTCAGGTCGTGCTCGTGACACAGCGGGTCGAGGCGGGCGGCGACCGTGCGCAACGTGCGCCAGTCGCGCCGCAGCTCGTGCACGACGCAGGCGCCGAAGAGCGCCATGGCCTGGTCGAGCGCTTCGCCGCGAGCGACCGCGCGACGTTCGGCGATCGCCAGGAGCTCCCGGGCCTGGCGGTCTCGTCCGACCGCCCACGCGGCCAGGGCGGCGTTCGTGAGCGCGAGGCCGACCGGTGAGTACGGAAGCGGGAGCCCATCGACGTCGGCCGGGTCCGCGTCGGCGAGCTCGGCGCCGCGCTCGACTGTGGCAGCGAATCGTCCCCGCCGCAGGTCCGCGAGGAGCGCCAGGGCGCGGCCGACCTCGGACGCGGTCGGCCCTTCCAGCTCGGCGAGGCGCGCGACGGCGCGCTCGGTCCATTCGGAATCGGCCGCGAAGACCCCGTAGGTTCCCTGGAGGCCGAACAAGAGCGTGGCGTCGTCATCGCATGCCGCACCCGCCTCGTAGAGGACGGCCGCGCGCTCGAGGGCGTCGCGGGATTCGTCGAGCGTCCGGGCCAGGAAGGAGCCGCTCGCGGCGAGAAGCTCCAGCTCGAGGGCGGCCGCGCGCCGTGGATCGTCCCGAGGCAGGCCTTCGATCCAGCGCCGCAGGCGCTCGGTCAGCTCGGTGACCCGCGGCCACTCCCGTCGCCGGGCCGCCAGACGGGCCGAGCGGAGATCCCAGGCCATGACCCGATCGACGTCGCCGACGTAGGGCAGCGCTGCGCCCCAGTGACGCGCAATCGCGTCGACGACGTGGTCCGGCGGATCCGGGTGCAGCTCCTCGAGGCGCGCCGCGATCCGGCCGTGGATGGCGGCCCGCTCCGGCGCCGGCATCTCCTGCACGGCCGCATCGCGCAGCAGCGCGTGGCTGAAGTGGTAGCGAAGGGGGTCGCGCTCGTCGCGGCGCAGCACGCCCGCGCTCGTCGCTTCCTCGAGCCAGTCCAGGCCCCGCGGCACCCGTTCGCCGCCCACGGCCTGCAGCGGGCCGAGATCGAAGCGGGCGCCGTAGACTCCCGCGACTCCGATGGCGGCGCGCGTTCCCGCGGAGAGCGTGGCGATCCGTTCCTGGAGCAGGCGATCGACCGGCAACCCGCCGCCGGAGCCGGCCTCCGACGCGGGCACCTGCGCGAGCTCCGCAACGTAGAGGGGGATTCCCTCGCTGCGCTTCAGTACGTCGGCGACCTCGTCCGGTGTCGGCACGCCCCCCCGCACCCGCGACAGCACCCAGAACACGGCCTCGACCGAGAACGCGCCGAGGCGAATCCGCTCGACGCCGGGCTGGAGAGCGAGCCGCAGGAGGTGCTCCGCCGCGCGTCCCGCCTCTTCCGGCCGGAACGTCGCGACGAGGAGGATCGGCAGGCCCGGGATCTCTCGCGCCAGGTGGGAGAGGGTCGCCAGCGTCAGGGGGTCGGCCCAGTGCAGGTCCTCGAGGATGAGGGTGAACGGGCCTTCTTCGACGGCCGTCAGCAGCTGCGCCCCGAGCTCCTTCCGCTGGCGATCGAGAGGATCGCCGCGGGAAGCGATGTCCTCCGGGAGGAGCGATCGGCGGCTCAGCTGAACGAGGGCCTCGTGCAGCGTCGCTCCGGGCGGCGAGCCCGCGTCCGGCTCCGCACGGGCGATCGCCTTGCGCGCATGCGCGGGGAGTCGACTGAACTCGGCCACGAGCCGCGACTTTCCCATCCCGGGCGCGCCCTCGACCAGGACGACGGAACCGCTGCCCGCGACGGCGCGTCGCAGGAGCGCATCCAGGCGCGCCATTTCGCTCTCCCGGTGCACGAACGGGATCGGGTCGGCTCGCAGGTCCATCGACACTCCGATCGCCCGGCACGGGCCCTCGAAGCGGAAGCCTCGTCCCCGGACGGTCCGCACCCAGGCCTCCTCACGGTCGTGGTCCTCCAACACCCTTCTGAGCGCGTAGACGGCGGAGCTGAGCGCGCCGTCGCTCACGTGGGTATCGGGCCAGAGGGCGGCGCGCAGCTCGCTTCGCTCGACGGTCCGGTCGCGATGCCGAATCAGGTGACGCAGCAGCTCGAGGGGGAGGCGCTGCATCTCGATCCGGGCTCCGTCGCGATAGAGCTCCGTCCGCTCATCGTCCAGCAGGTAGTCGCCTATCAGGATCATGATCGGGGGCAGAGGATACCGCCGCCCGATCGAAGCCCCCAGCGAAGCGCCTGCTCGATGATCGCGGCGGGCCCTGCAACCGCCTCACCCGATCCCCAGCCGCTTCATCTACTTGTACAGCCCTTCCCGCGTGATCCCGAGCTTCCTCGCGGTGGCGGCGCGGCGTTGGCCCTTCTGCTCGAGGGCCCGCCGCCGTGACCCCGGAGGCTTCGACGCGCTACACATCCACGCGCCGGAGATGGTCTACGACCTGCCCGCCGCCGGGAAGCGGCTCATCCAGAAGGTGGACGGCTACCGCTACACGATCTGCAGTGGCGAGGTGATCTACCAGGACGGCACGCCCACGGGCGCGCTGCCGGGAAAGCTGGTGCGGGGCCCGCAGCGCGCGAGCGCCTGAGCGGGTACCCGCGTGAGCGGGGTCCTGCTACGCGGGCCGCCGCGCGCTCCGTGCGACGCCTGCGACGAGCGCCACGCCCATCAGCAGGCCGGTCGCCGGCTCGGGGACGCCCGTGAGGGTGATCGGTGAGCTGAGCCCGATCTGGTCCACCGGATACGGACCAAAACCCTGCTGCAGGCTGCTCACCGAGAGGGCCAGGCTCTCCGACGTGATCGCCGAGCCGACGTGGAAGACGAGCGAAGCGATCCAGATCCCGGTCCCCGTGGTTCGGGTCCCGTACGGGCCGGTGAGGTTTGGGATCAGGAAGCCGATCTGCACCTCCTCCTCTCCCGGCGGCGGTGTGGGCCAGGTGGGCCAGACCGGCGTCTGGAACGGATAGAGGGCCACCGCCGGGAGGGACATCCCGATCCCGGGGTCGTACAGGATGTAGGCCGGCTGTGTACCCGGACCCGCATCACCCGATGCCTCGAGCGCCGCGGAGGCCGTCGCGTCGTAGTGGATGGCGCTGGCGTTGCTCGACAGGACGCGGAGGTCGAAGGCGTAGACGTCGACGTCCGTGGCGTCGAAGAAGACGTCGACCGTGACCGAGTCGCTGACGTCCAGCCCCGTGGTCGGAGTCCGCGGCACCATGTCGAACGCGAATGCACTGGCCCGGCTCGCCCACAGGCCCACCAGGGCGATCGTGCAGAGGGCTCCAATCCAGAGCTGCCTGGGCATGCGAATTCCTTCTTCCCGGTGGACAATCCCACGGGATCCACCGTGACACAGAGGTGCGGCGAAGTCGATGAGATTCACTCGACGACGCGAGGACGACGCGAGAGAGAAGCGGCACGAGCCGTCGCGGCGTGGTGGCGTGGCTTGGTGGCGCCGGCGCTCAGCCTCCGGCGCGCACCTGCTTGACGACCTCGATCACCCGGTCGCAGGTAGATGGACGCGTCGCCTCGGGCGATCGCCGCGTAGTTGCACTGGCTGTCGATGCGGAAGGGCTCCTGGGTGATGCCGAGAAGCTCCGCGATCCGCGCCGACTGCGCCTGGTCGGAGTGGTCGGACTCGACCGACTCGCAGAAGCGCGCCTCGGCCAGGGACGTCGCCTTCGAGACGGCGACCGCCGGGCCCTCGAGGCCGTCGCCCCAGAGCGGCAGCGCCCGCGTGCCCTGCCCGCGCACGGCGGCGAAGAGCGCCCCGCGCCCGCCACGGCCGTCGTCGAGATTCGGACAGCCGAGGATGCCCCGGGATCATCCGGACCGCCTCCACCAGCGCCTGGCCGTTGGTCTCGACCGGGAAGTCCTCGAGCTTGCGTCCCTTCTCACGACGACTGATCCCGGCGCGACCGGCGTCGCGAGAGCCCCCGATCCACGGAACGAGCTGCGCGACCACCTGGTGGTGCGCGACCCGGCAGCCCCGCACCCCGCCCCCCCCCGCGGGGGGGCGGGTGCGGGGAAGATGCTCCGGGGCGCCGCCGTGCTGGAATCACTCATCTGTGTCGTCGTATGCTTGGGCCGAGCCTGGCAGGGAGCGGACCCCATGGCGTGCCGACCGATCGACTCGAAGCTCCTCCTCCTGCTGTGCGGAGCCTTCGTGCTGCTGCTTCCGGGCGCCGCGGGAGCCGCGGACTCCGACAACGACGGCATCGACGACGTCCCGGACAACTGCGCGGCCAACGTCAACCCGCACCAGGAGGACTCAGACGGCGACGGCGTCGGCGACGTCTGCGATCCGGACACCATCAACGCGCTGCTGGAGGCGGACACCACGGGAGTGCTCCACGTGCGCACGCCCTCCTTCCGGATGCGCTACGGCTCGGCCATCGGGCTCGAGATCGCGCCCGAGGGCGGGCTCGGCACACCGGCGCAGCCCAGCATCTACCCGCCCGACCCCGTCGTCGGCATCTCTCCGCACGGGGTCTCGGGGCTCACCTTGTCCTACTACGCCCCGGGCACCGCCTCGCTCCTGCAGTCGACCTGGCAGAGCGCCGTCGCGCGCTCGACCTTCGTGCCCCGGACCATCGGTACCGGGCCCGACCTGGACCTGCACCTGTCGAGTCACGCCAACGGCGTCGCCGTCGGCTACGAGGTGCCGATCTCCGAGATCGGCGTGGGCAACGACCTCGTCTTCACCCACCTGCTCAGCCTGCCCGCCGGCTGGAGCCTCGACCTCGGCGAGGTGCCGCCGGGCGGGGCCGAAGGACGCGTGACGATCCTCGACGGCCTGGGCGTGCCGCGCCTACGGATCGGTGCGGTGGAGGTGCTGGCCTTCGGCTCGCAGACCACGATCGCCGACTCGGCCAGCTTCTTCGGGCTCACCCGCCTGACCGAGGAGCTCGACTCCACCCTCGAGACCGCGACCGTCGGCCCTCCGGACCTGGTGGGCAGCAACTTCTACGGCGGCGTGCACGCACCGCTGGTCGAGACCAGCTACACGCTCGGCGAGAACATGGCCGAGGGAGCCCTCGGCGAGACCGAGGTACAGAACATCCAGGGCGTCAACGTGCTCTTCGTCCGCGTTCCGTCCGCCGTGGTCGAGCGCAACCGGCCGACCTCGAGCGACCTGTTCGTCGGGGTCCGCGTCAGCTCCCTCACGCCGGTGGATCTCGGGACCGGCTCGCCCGGCGCGCAGGCTCCCCCCGTGCACGGCCGCCACGTGGTCTTCTTCGACGACGAGGTCGGGGTCACCGGCAGCGACGTGGACCTGCGGATGCACAACGTGGTGGGCACCTTCGACGGGGCCGCGCCCGACTACGCCCTGTTCCCGAACGGAGGCGGCACGGCGGCCCTGTACGACGCCGCGTCGCAGCAGCAGACCGGCTTCGGCTGCTCGGGCTGCAGCATGAGCCTGCTGGGCGACAGCCACATCGACTTCGTCGGCGGCGGGGTCGGCGTCGGGATCGCGCCCGGCCCGCGGCTGCACACATCGCATCCCTGCATCGCCAGCGATCCTCTCGATCTCGGGAGCGACTCGGGACACTGCGCGGCCGGCAAGAACCGGCGCGGGTCCTTCGTGGCCGAGAAGCTGACCATCAGCGGGTCGATGAGCGGCCTGGTGGCCAGTGAAGCCGACGTGAGCCTCCAGGAGCTGGTCTTCCACCAGCAGGCCGACCCGAACGTCACCGATCCTACCCTGCTGCACACCGTCCTCGGGCTCGGCTGCTCGGCGGACTCGGGGCCGCGCATCGGCATCAACCCGTCGAATGGCGACATCCTGGGCAACGTGCCCTTCGACCTCGGGGCCTGCTCCTCCTTCCTGATCGGCCAGGGGGCCTGCATCCCGTCGGCGCTCGCCATGCCGGCCACCACCGGCCTCTGCAACCTCGAGGTGGACCGGGTGGAGCTCGTCGGCATGGGCTCGGCGTCGAACCCGCTGGGCACCGATCTCACCCTGCCCTCCGGCGAGGGCATCGCCCTGCACATGCGGGCGGGGCGCGGTCGCATCGGCGACCTCGCCTTCGACGAGGGCAGCGGCGCCTGCGTAGGCAGCCTCGAGACGGACCCCTCGGTCGTGCGAGGCTTCGAGACCCTGGCGAGCTTCTCCGGCGGGGCGAACGTCCGCCCCGGTTCGGCCGAGCCGCTGACCGCCGACGATCCCGACGCGGTGCCGCCCAATGCGTACTGCATCACGAACCTGCTGGGGGACGAGCTGGGCAGCGGCCTGCTGGTGTCCGGCAACGTCGACGTGCGCGCGAAGTACCTGCAGGTGGAAAGGACGCTGATGGGCGCGATCCAGGTGGCCAACGGCGCCGCCAACGTCGAGGACGTGGGCTCCACCAGCGCCCAGGGCGCGGCGTGCCGATCCGTCGACTCCGAGACCTGCGCGACGCCGGTCCAGGAGCTGGCC
This sequence comes from uncultured delta proteobacterium, assembly GCA_963822965.1. Taxonomy (GTDB): domain Bacteria; phylum Myxococcota_A; class UBA9160; order UBA9160; family UBA4427; genus JAJDAN01. The sequence goes on along the minus strand of CAWGJT010000005.1, from coordinate 1,330,575 downwards.
TGCCCCACCTGCAAGCAGAACGACGAGCACTTCCTGGCCCTCACCTCGTCGGGGCGCTCCGCACCGACGCGCCTGACGGTGACCGACAGCGTGCTGGGCCTCGACCCGTCGGGGCCCAGCTCGGGGGGCAACCCCGCCCTGCCGCCGCTGGTGGTGGACGCGAGCCTCCAGGCGATGGGGGGCGGCCTGACCATCGGACGGCGTCCCGCCGGGCTGTTCCGGCCACCGGTGCAGGTGTCCCTGGGCGCCGACACCATGTTCGACCCGGACCTGTTCTCCCTGACCCTCAGCGACAACAACATCGGCGTGGACGCCGCGGCCATCTCGATCGACAACTTCGACAGCGCCGGCGGCATGCTCAACGTCGTGCTCGACGCGAACTGCTACTCACCAGACGGCGCCAGCTGCCTCGGGGCGGGCTCGGGGGGTCCGGCGCTCGCCTCGTCAGCGGCCGCGACCGAGGTCCAGGCGCTGAACGCGGCCGCGCTCGCGAGCGCGGCGCCGCAGCCGAACCCGGTCGCCGGCGTCCACTACATGCCCGAGCCCTCCGTCCCGGGCGGGCTGCTGGCGGGCCTGGCCGGGCTCGCGGCTCTCCGCGCCATCCGTCTGCGAAGACGCTGACGCCCGCGAGCGAGACTGACCGAGCCCACTGGTGACGTCCGCGGAGCGGATCGGCCTCCTGACGGCGCGCCACCCGCGAGCGGTGCTCGCCGCGGTCGCAGTCGTGACGGCCTTCTTCGCCTTCGAGCTGGCGGGGATCCGCATCGACACGAGCTTCCGGAGCTTCGTGCGCCCGGAGGCGCGCGCACTGGTCGAGTCCGTCGAGGACGACTTCGCCGAAGGCGCGTACCTGACGGTCATCTTCGAGTCGCGCGGCTCGCGCAGCCTGCTCGAGCCGGAGCTTCTGCACCAGCAGCTGCGCATCCTGCGGACGATCCGGGCACGCCACCCGGTCACCAGCTTCAGCCTGGTCGAGGGCATCGATCGCGGCCTGCAGCGGGTGAAGCGGAAGAGCCTGTTCGAGGTGGACGACTACTCGACCATCGCCGAGGCCATCCTGGGCCTGGCGGGCGGCCGCACCGTGCGCGACCTGATGAAGGTCAGCGCCCACTTCCTGTCCGAGCCCGAGGCGATCGAGCTCTACGCGCGACTGCGGATCGCGCAGGCGGCCGGCATGCTGACCGCGCCGGGTGCGCCCGAGAGCCACTATGCCATCCCGTCCGTCGAGGCGATCCGGGCCCTGGTGCGCGCCGAGCTCGAAGGGTCGCGAGCCGAGCGCCGGGACGCACTGGCCGCCATCCGGGACGACATCGTGGCCCTCGAGACCCCCGAGCTGAGGCTCCACGTGCTGAACGACGACCTGGTCGCCTACGACATCGACCGAGACACCCGCAGCAGCGCCGTGCTGCTGGGACTGACCCTCTTCCTGGTGGACGTGCTGTGCGTGGCGGCCCTCTTCCGCCGCGCCAGCGAGGTCGCCATCGTGTTCGCGATCCTGTCCGTGAGCGCGATCTGGACCTTCGGCCTGGCGGCCTGGCTCGGCACCGAGCTGTCCTTCCTGCACCTGCTGGTCTTCCCGATCCTGCTCGGTACCGGGATCGACGACACCCTGGTCTTCGGACGCCGCTTCCGGGAGGAGACCCGTCCCGGCCGCAGCTTCGAGGAGATCCTCCGCGCCACCTTCGCGGGCTGCGGGAGACGCCGTCTTCCTGACGACCTTCACCACGTTGGTGGCATTCCTGGCGACGGGTCTCACGGCCCTGGCCGACGTATTCGCGAGCTTCTTCCTGCTGGTCGCCGCGTCGATGGGCATCGTGCTGGGGTCACCCTGCTGCTGGAGGGCGCGCTGCGCGCCGAGCTGGCGCGGCGCCACGGGCCCTCGTTGGCCGACGCGGGCGAGGCCGCCAGGCACGCTCGCGGGCCGCACCCACTCCACACCCTGCAGGCCCGGCTCTCCCTACGCGTGGTGCACGCGGGGCGGCGCCCGGTGCTGGGGCTCGGGGCCGCGGTGCTGGTGATCGCGCTGCTGTCCGCCACCCGGCTCGACAGCGAGATGGCCCGACGTGACCTGCTGCGACCCGACATGCCGTCCTGGCAGGCCAACGAGGCGATGCAGCGCTACTTCGGAGACTTCCGGGTGGGCTACGTCCACTTCTCGCGGCAACGTCGCCCAGGCGGAGCTGCTCGTGAAGATGCAGCAGCTCGAGCGGCGCCTCGACGATTGTCCGGAGATCGAGAAGGTGCTCGGCCGCGCCAACGTCGACTCCGTCGTGGGGCTGATCGAGAAGCGCGGCCTGCGCGTGACGCCCGGAATGGACGCACAGCGAGCCCTCGATCGCGTGCGCGACAGCGAGCGCACGGCCGACTGGGCGACGGACACGAGCTTCCGGGAGGCCTTCGACTACGTCGTGCACCGCGGGCCGGCGGGCTACGACGGCCTGCTGATGCGCTTCTTCGTCGACGGCGAGGCGGGCTCGCGCTCGCTGGCCGCCGTCGCGGCGATCGAGCAGGCGCTCGCCGAGCTGCACCTCGACCGGATCGCGGGGGTCGAGGTGCGCGTCGGCGGCGGAGACATCGTCTACCCACTCGAGTCGGTCTACTACGCCGACACGCTGGTGCGCTCGTTCTTCCTGAGCCTCGCGGCCAATTGGCTGGTGCTGGTGATCGCCTGGCGGCGCGTCGGTCGCGCCACGCTGGCGGTGACGCCGGTCGTCGTCGCGGTCGCGATCGTGCTGGGCTTCATGCCCGTGTTCGGCGTGTCCCTGAACCCGCTGAACCTCGGGATCAGCGCAATCCTCGTCGGCATCGGCATCGACTACCCGATCCACTGGATCGAGCGCTACGACGAGGAGCGCCTTGCCCGGGGCCTCGCACCGGACGAGGCCGCGGGAAAGGCGCTCGAGACCATGGGGCCGCACATGCTGGCCGGCATGCTGACGACGGCCGCGGGCTTCGCGGCGTCGACGGTGCTGCTGCTCCCGATGTCGACGACCTTCGGCCTCACGATGGGCGCGGCGATCGTCCTCGTCTACCTCCTCACCGTCTTCGCCCTGCCCGCCCTGGTCGCCGGCGAGAGCCCTCAGCCCATCCTTTAGAGCCCGGGCACCCCCGGGTTGAACGGTCGGGGCGATGGTTTACAAAAGTCCGGGCACATCCTTTACACGAAAGGATGCCCTGGATGGACACCGAGCCGAAGAAGCAGCGTCCGCATTTCTATCGCGACTACGCGAGCGGTCAGTGGTCGATGAGCGAGCTGTGTGACCGATATCAGATCTCTCGACCCACCGGCTACAAGTGGGTCGAACGGATCGAGGCCGAGGGCCTGAAGGCGGTCGACGACCGCTCTCGGGCCCCCAATCGCCATCCGAACCGAACACCCGAACACGTCGAACGCGAGATCCTCGTGCTTCGGGAGAAGTACGGCTGGGGAGCCACCAAGCTGCGCGAGATCCTGAAGAGACGGCATCCGGGTCGAAGCCTTCCGGCCCGAAGTACGGTCAACGAGATCCTGGATCGACACGGCCATCTTCGAAAGAACCGGCGCAGGCAATCCTGGAAACATCCCGGCGCGGTGCGTTTGGAGACAGCGGGCCCCAACGAGATCTGGCCTGCGGACTTCAAGGGCCAGTTCAAGACCGGCGACAAGAAGTACTGCTACCCGCTGACCGTGACCGATCACTACAGTCGGATGCTTTTGCTCTGCAAGGCGCTTCCGTCGGTTCGCACGGAAGGCGCGAAGCCGGCGTTCCGGGCTCTGTTTCGTAAGTACGGGCTCAACGGATCCGCCCTTCGAGCCCCCAGGAGAACGGTCAACACGAGCGCATGCACAAAGACATGAAGCGAGAGGCAGCCAGTCCACCCGCCGCAAACCTCGTCGCGCAGCAGCGGAAGCTGAATCGATTCCAGCAGCGCTACAACCACGAGCGCCCGCATGAAGCACTCCAGGGCGACTTTCCAGCCGAGCGCTGGCAGCCCTCGACGAGACCCTATCCAAGCCGCTTCTCGCAGCCCGAGTACCCGGGCCACTTCGAGGTTCGGAGGGTGAGCACATGCGGGACCTTCCGACTCTCCGGCCAGTACTTCCTCAGTAACGCGCTCGAGGGCGAGGACATCGGACTCGAAGAGGTGGGTGATGACGTCTGGAACATCGTCTACTACAACACCGTGCTCGGACGAATCGACCTGCAAACCGGTAAGATCACGGGAAGCGAGAATGTGTAAAGGATGTGCCCGGACTTCTGTACTGGATGTCCCCGGACCGTACCGGGGCTCGCCCCAACACCACTACGCGGACGTCACGCCGAAACCGGGCTTTTTCGGCCTATCCTCGAATCGAACTCGGCTTCAGGCGGCGGAAGTCCCCGAAGACCAGAAAGTCTGATTCCTAAACGTTTGTCCCGCGGTTGTCCCGCGGCACTGGCGCCGGGCGTTGCCGATGGGCTGGTGTGTCGGATCGCCACTCGATCCGCCCTGCCCCGCATCGAGGGCCGATCGGGGGCCTCGCCATGCACATCTGCGCTGACGCGTGCGGGCCGCATGCGGTTATAGTGGTTGTGGACGCAACCATTGCGGGGTGCTGTCATGCGGCTGTTCGGCGTCTTGATTTCGGTCCTGTTCCTGCTCGCGCTCCCGGTGAGCGCAGCGCCGCCGGTCGTCTACCACAGCCCGGCGGACGACGGCGTGAACCCCGGCGGCCCCGTCGAGGTTCCGTCCCTCGCACCGACGACGATCCACCTGTACATCGATGGCGGTGCGACGGCGTCGCCAGCGGATCCCTGCTCTCAGGGCACCGGTGACGAAGTCTGCGCCTGGAACCTGACGGTCGGTGGTCAAGGCGGGCTCACGCTGCAGAGCTTCACGGCGGCGAGTGGTGTGCTCTCCAACTTGAGCGGCGACGTGCTGCGATGCAACCGGCTGGATCCCATCACCGGTGAACTGGGCGCGGTCAAGATCGGCGACCTGGTCGTGAACGGCACCGAGGGCGGCACGTTGGATCTCACGTCGGGCGAGAGCATCGATGCGGCACTCGGATCGCAGAGCCTGACGCCGACCACGCTGGTGACGCTGCCCGAGCCAGCGGGCGGTGCGCTCCTGGGTTGGGGCGCCGGTCTGCTGCTGCTGCTGGCGAGGCGTCGTGCACGAGACGGAGGCGGATCGTGAGGCGCCTTCTCGCATGCACGCTCCTGGTGTCCGCGTTCGTCCTGGGCGCCGGCGATGTCGTGGCGGCGCCCTTGGTCGACCCGAGCTGCGCCTGCGGCGACGCCGACGCCAACGGCGCGATCGACGACGACGACGTGCAGGAGCTGCGCCAGAAGCTGGCGGGACTGATCGCCGACGTGACCGCGCCCGAGAAGTGCCAGGTGGCCAGCGGCGGAGGCTGCGGACTGCTGGATGCGGTGGTGATCGCCCGCGACCTGGCCAGCCAGGCGCCGGGCATCCAGCAGGTGTGCAGCGCGGCCGCCGCCTCGGTGTGTCAGGATGCCAGCAGCACGCAAGTCGAGCCCAACGATCCGAGCGTGCTGCCCGACGGACCCGACGCCATCGGCGGCATCGGCGACTACGTGCTGTCCAACGGACGCATCCGCGCTGCGATCGATGCAACGGGGATCGACGCGAGCAGCCTGGGCGGCGCGTTTCCCCTCGCCAACGTATGGGCCCCCACCGGTGGCAACCTGGTCGATCTGGCCTCGACGGACACCGGCAACGACCAGTTCCTCGGCATGACCCAGGCCGTCGTGGGGCGCGACACCATCGCGAGCGGCCTCGCCGGAGTCGCCTACGCCTTTGTTGGTGCCTTGGTCGACAGCAGCGCCGACTTCATCACGGACGGGGTGCAACCGGGAGATTCACTGCTCATCACCACGGGCGCCAACGCCGGTGTGGAGCTGACGATCGCCGTCGTCGCCGACCCCAACACAATCGGGCTGTTCGTGCCGCCGGGGGTCTCCTACGTCGACGACGCGGCGGGCTCGGTCTACGTGATCCGGCGCACCACCTCCGACCTGGCGAACGTGGTGGTCTACGACACGGCCGAGTTCCTGGACGACCAGGGTCTGCCGGTCTCGTCGCACTCGGGGGACACGGTGCGCCTTCGGGTCTCCGGCGCGATCCTGGCCCGGTCCCCGGCCGATCTGCCCACAGGTGTCGTATCCGATCCGGCGACGGGACGCCTGAACTCCGGTGGCTCGCCGATCGAGGTGGAGACCACCTACACGCTGCGCGCGGGCAGCCGCGCGCTGGAGGTGGAGACACGGGTCACCAACCCGTCGGACGGGGGCATCGCCTACCTCGATGCCGTGAGCGACGTGATCGTGGTCGGCGGCCTCGACGTCGCGAACCTGTCGCCCTGGAGCGCCCTCTCCGGGAGCGTCGCCCAGGGTCTCGTCGATCCGCTCCCCATGCCCTTCGCCGCGCTGGTTGGGCGCGGCGAGCCCGGCGCGAGCTACGCCGTGGTCGACGTGGAGGCCGGGCAGCTGTGGCACACCGCCGAAGGCAGCACAGTGTCGATCCAGCGGCAGCTGCGCGAGCGCGACGCGCTCTCACCGGGGGAGTCGTTCGTCTGGCGACGCGCCATTGCGGTGGGGGAGGCAAACGACGCCGGCGCGGTCGACGAGGCCGTGCGCCGGCTCGCGGCCGCGACCGATCGGCTCACACCCGGCGGCACCACCGTCCCCAATCCCTACGGCGCGACGGCCATGATCTCGGGGAGCGTCTTCGACGCCTCCGAGCGAACGCGGGTGACGGCCTACCAGCTGAGCCCGGCGTTGATCTACGACCCCGGCGCCCCGGCAGGCGTGACGGGGCAGGCGGGCTTCTACCCCTCGATCCTCTACGGGATCGATGCGCCGCCGATCGCCTTCGCGACGCCCGACCCGGTGAGCGGTGCGTACCAGCTGGTCGTCCCCAGCGGCTTCCCCGGGTTGGTGGGCAGTGGACCCGACGAGCTGCTGGTGCCGCCCGGCCTGGAAGGGGGCATCTCGACCTCGAGCTACCTCGTCGAGGTCGACTCGCCCGGGATCGATCCGGTGGCTCAGATCGTCGAGGTGAGCGCCGGCGGCGGTGCCGTGGCCGACTTCGATCTCGTCCGGGACGCGATCTTCGCGCGGCTCGACCTCGTGGTGACCGACGGAGTGGGCGGTCCGCTGCCCGCGCGCGTGGTGATCCGGGGTGCCGACCCCGATGGGCTCGGCCCCGCTCCGGCGACCCCCGACCCCGACTTCGGCGACCTGCCGCGGGCGTCGGGCCAGGCGAACGTGGTGCACCTGGCCGATGGCACCGGCAGCGTCTACGTGCCGCCGGGCGCGTATCGCGTCTTCGTCTCGCGCGGTCTCGAGTACAGCCTCGATCGCTTCCCGGCTCCCGGCGAGCCGCTCGACTTCGTGCTGGTGTCGGCGGGGCAGGTGGTGAGCGCGGCGTTCTCGCTCGAGCGGCTGCTGGATTCGGCAGCTCTGCCGGATCCTGCGACCGTGGGGGACCCGTTCGCGGCCTTCGACCAGGATGACACCTACTCGAACCTGGGATGGTCCGTGAACACGACGCGGGGCTGGACCTTCAGCGTGACGGCCCCACTCGTGGTGGAGCAGCTGGGATTCTGGGACTCCGGTGAAGACGGCCTCCTGGTCGCGCATGACGTCGGTCTCTGGATCGATGATGGGACGCTGCTGACGTCGGTCACCGTTCCGGTAGGGACGGAGGCCCCGCTCCAAGGCATGTTTCGATGGGTCACCACGCCGCCCGTGGCGCTGGCCCCCGGTACGACCTACGTGATCGGCGCCTACTGGCCCGCATTCACCGACTCCAAGCTCGGAGCGGGGGAGAACGTCGTCGTCGATGCTCACGTCACGCAGGGTGAGGGGCGAGCGACCAACGCCACGGGACTCGCTTTTCCCCCACTTAGCTCCAGTGTGGACTTGAGTGCGAACTTCAGGGCGACCGCCGGGTTCGAGAGCCCGCTGCGCCGGCTGGTTTCCGCCGATCTGCGTGTCCAGTCCGAAGGCTCCTCCGGGTCGCCGGTGCCGGCCGAGGATCGGGTGATCGCTCACCTGGCCAGCGGCGTCGAGGTGCTGGTCGCCGCCGACCCGGACCGCCTGGCCGATCTGGGGCCGGCCGTCGCCGCACTGGACGCCGCCCATCCCGCCGTCGGCGTGGCATCACTGCTCACAGAGATGACCGGCCTGTCGACCGAGGGCCGCGTACCGATCGTCGTGCCGGGCGTTTTGAACTCCCCGAACACGATCGGCAGCTTCGGCGCCTGGCCACTCACCTTCGACCCCGACGCACCTCGCCGCGGCGCTCCGCCCGACGAGTACCGCGAGCCGGCGGACCTGTTCGACCAGCTCCGCGCGGCAGGCGCGGCCGTCATCGCCCTCCACACCCCCCGCTATCCGGTCCTCCCGCCACCGCTGCCTCCCTTCGGTGCCGGCTTCTTCACCAACGGCAACGATACGTTCCCGCAGCCGAACACCGGCACCGCGTCGCTGGCCTCCGGCGGCTACCCCACGCCGCTCGACACGAGCAGCGGCGCCTTCACCCTCCTCCAGACGCCCCGCACCCTTGCCGGCACCACGAATCTGGACTTCGACCTGATCGAGCTCGATTCCGGTCGTCTGACCGCCATCTACGACATCAATCGGCTCGACTTCGCCGCGCTCGTCTCGTCGGGTCAGGTGCGCACCGCCACCGCGAGCCCCGGAACGAACGATCTCGTCCCCGCCGCGGGCTTCCCGCGCACTTTCGTGTTCGCGCCGGGTGATGCCAGCGCCGATCTCGCGAGTCTGGACCTGGCTGCCTTCAACCAGACGCTGCTGCCGAGCTTCGTCCAGGCCTCGCCGGCCACGAACCAGCCGGCGACGCGGCGCCCGGGGGCCGGGCCCGATGCCATGGAGGTGATCGCGAGCTCTGGTCCCGTCGTCTACGTCGAGGTGGATGCCGACGAGGACGGAGTGTTCGAAGGGCAGCCCGGCGACCTGGTGGCGGACGATGGGGACGGCTCGGTCGACGTGCGCCTCACCGTGCTGGCGGCGCCCTGGGTGCCTACGCAGCAGGCATGGATCCGGATCAACGGGTACGAGTCGGTGGCCGCACCGCTGACGGGGCTGGGTGGGAGCGTCTTCGACGCCACACCCTGGCTGTTGCCGATCGTGTACCGCCCCGACTCCACACCCTACTCCACCGATCTCGCGGACGTGGTGCGGCTGAGGCAGGTCTTCACGCTGCCGCTTCCGCCGGGCAGTCTCGGTGACTACTGGCTCAGCGCCAGTGCGCGCGGGACCGTGGCCGCGTACGACGGGTACACGAACGTGGTGCTGCCCGACCCGACGTTCACCCATGCGATCGGCTTCACGAACCCCGTCTTCATCGACGTCGATGGCGACGGCGTGTTCGATCCCAACGGCGTGCCCTGACTCGCATCTCGTGGCGACCCTGGCGGCGTTGCAGGCTCGGTTACCTCGACTGGCCAAGGAAGGAATGGGAGACGGATGAACGACCCCGAACTCGGCGAGCTGATGCGGCGCCACGCTCCCACGGCCTTCCACGTGCGCGGGGGCCGCGAGACCTTCGTGGAAGTCAACGATCGCAGCGACGCGACGGTGTGGATGAGCACGTCCCCGATGACGCGGCGCGAGTTCGAAGCGCTCGATGTCGCCCCGCCCTGCACGAAGGTCGGGATCGGCGAGGCCAGCATGGACGCCGCGGCGTTTCGCCGCTCACCCGGCGACGCAGGCGGCATGCCCGTGAAGTTCCGGGATATCGGCGGCGTCGAGTTCCTGTGCGTGGCGCGGCCTCAGCGCGTCGAGCCGCCCGCCTCGCCCGGTGGCCCACTGAAGATGTGCGTGGACAAGCACCACGTCCTGGCCTTCTGCGGCAACAGGGACGTGCGCGTGCTCGAAGTCGCGGGCGAGCACTTCGTCGAGCTGGTGGGGCATGACGCGCGTGATTCGGAGCTGGTGCTGCCCGCAGGCGGGCAGCTGCTCACGATTCACACCGTGCAGCCTTGGATCGTCGATCTCCCTGCGCCGACCACCGCGTGGTTCTGGATGTCCCCCGGAATGCGGAGCTTCCAGGGACCCGTGCAGCTGCCCGACGTGATGCACGGCGGCGCCTGACCGGGTCACCATGCGGGCGACCCTGGCGTCGGTACTTGCAGACTTGGAAGCTGCATGACGTGGTACTGCCCGCCGAAACGATCCGCTTCACCAGTCCCGTCTTCATCGCCTTCCGATCCCGCTGCTCCGATGCCTTTCGAGCACCAACAAGGTTCGCCATGTCTCATCGCACTGCTGACGAGAAGATCGCCGAGGAGCTTTCGCGGCACGGTCTTCGTGCCACACGCCAACGCATTGCCGCGCTCCGCCTCCTCCCAGCCGCCGTCAATGCCGGCAACCCCGAGGCTCCAGGATCTGCTTGTGTCAGCCGAGCAGGGCTTGGAGCGGCTCGCCACCGAGGCGAAGCTTCGACGATGGCTCTCGAGCACGCCTCTTCGCCACACCGCCGAGGCCGATCGCCTCATGCGCGCGCTCTCCGGGCGCTGAGTGCGGAGATTTTCCGCGTCTCCGAACCGCAGGCACCTGCCGTTCCAGCAGGGTGTGGGCGGCTCGGCTCCCGGAGCCCGACGAGTACGCTCGAGCCGGAGCTGCGGCGCCTCGGCGTGGCGCGCGCGCTACTCGACGCCGCGGTTCGCTGGGCGGCCGGCGCAAACGCCCGCTCTGTCGCACTATTGGTCACATGCAGTCAGACGGCAGCAGAGCGTCTCTACGAGCGCGCGGGCTTCGAGCCCGACGGGGCTCCGGAGCCCCTGCGACCCGGGTCGAGCCTGCTGGTGCAGCCCATGCGATTGGACCTGTGAGCGCCTGATGGAATCGTCGAGCCACGAGGCCCTCGCCCTCGTCGCCGAAGTCGCGGTCGCCCTGGCGGGCTTCAGCAGCGTCGTCGTCACTCTCGAAAACCGGGGCGTCAGCGCCTGGACGGCGATCCAGCGCTTCAATCTTCGCATCCTCCTCCAGGTGAGCGCGCTCGCGATCTTCTTCTCGCTGTTTCCGCTGATCCTGGAGCGCGTCGCCAGCCCGCCCTGGCGCTGGGCCCTCTCGATCTACGGTGCGGTCCACCTCGCAGACGTGTCGTCCTTCATCCTTCGACGACCCCCGCAGGCTACGGCGACGCACAGGGTCACGTCCTATCTGGGCCTCCTCATTTCCCTCGTATCGCTCGCAGTTGCGGCCCTGGGATCGCCTCTCGCAGCCGAGGTCACCTATCTGGGCGTCCTGGTCTGGCACCTGGCGGTCGCCTCGATGGGGTTTGCGTTCCTGCTCTTCGACGACGATGACGAGCGCGCCGCACGACCGCCGTCGGGGCCCCACTCGCCAACGGGAAGCGGCACGTCTTGACGCCTGCCGGTAGTCTCGGGGCGGGCTTCGGAGGTTTGCGTGATCTACGTACGAGATACCGACAAGTCGGTCGAGGATGCGACGGCGGCCGTCTTGGCGTCGGTCCAGCGGCACGGTTTCGGGGTCCTCCACAGCTACGACTTCCGGGCGACCCTGCGCGCGAAGGGTTTCGAGCTTCCGAACGAATGTCGCGTCCTCGAGGTCTGCAACCCGAGACAAGCGAGTGAGATCCTGCGGAACGACATGCGCGTGAACATGGCGCTGCCCTGCCGGATCTCGGTGTACGAAGACGCCGGCCAGACCCGGATCGGAATGATCCCCCCGACCGATATCCTGGGTCTCATCTCCGAATCCGCCGAGCTCGGGCAGGCCGCGGAAGAGATCGAGCGGACGATCGTCGCGATCATCGAGGAATCGATCTGAGATGAAGCTCGTCAGGGAGGCGCTCCGCACCGGCACGATCGCCGGGCTCGCAATGATCCCCTTCGCGGCCCTCTTCCAGAGGCTGGGCCTGCGGGTCAACGAGTACGGCAGGAAGACCCTGGCGCTCGTGGTCGGGGACGCCTCCGGGCCCCTCCATTACCTGCTCACGTTCGTCCAGCACCTCGCGATCAGCTGCGTCGTCGCGGTGCCGCTGCTGCTCGTGCTCGTGAGGTTCTCGCGCACGCGGGACAGGCTTCTCGTCGGGCTGGCATATGGCGCGGGCTTCTACGTCGTGGTGAACTCGCTCGCGCTCCCAGTCGCGTTCGGAGACACGACTCCCTGGCTTCTCGGATGGAGCGTGGTCTACCCGAGCCTCGCGATCCACCTGGTGTACGGATTCACCGTCGCGTGGCTCGCGCGGCGGGCCGAGACGGGAGCCGGCGCCGCGAGGAAGACCCAATCTAGGGAGAGGCGACCGCGTCGATGACCGAGCGCATGCTCGTGGCGGCCCGAGGCAGGTGACGCGCGAAGCCCATGTGGCTGCAGTCGTACCACTCGATCGGCGCTCCGCCCCACCGCTCCGCGAGGTCTTCGACGAGGGCCGGTGCGAAGAAGCGATCGCGGGACGCCGCGTAGAGGCGGATGTGGGCCGGGTCGAGGAGCGCGCGCTGGCGGTTCCAGCCGATCCGCTCGAAGAACGCGCCGAAGTCCCGTGGCTCCCAGCCGAAGTCGCGCAGCTCACGGCGCATCCTGCCGAGCACGGGTGCGTCCTCGATCACGGCTCCGATGTCCATGTGGCCGATCAGCGGAAACGAGAACGCGAAGCGGTCGTCCAGGCAGGTGAGGGCGCAGGTCAGGAAGCCGCCCAGGCTCAGGCCCGATACGCCGACGGGCCGGTCGCTCTCCTGCAGCATCCAGCTGAGCAGGGAGCGCGCATCGAGCAGGGTCTGGCGCAGCGCCTCGACGCTCCGCACGACGTCCCCCGTCCAGTAGAGGCTGCCGTCGAACCACGATCCCTTCGGCTTGCGTCGCCCGTGATACGGCGGCTGGATCTGTACGATCTCGACGCCGAGCCGGCGTGCCAACAGCGCCAGCAGCCCGACCTCCTCGAAGAGGGTCTCGGGCTGCATGTAGCCGTGGATGTAGAGGAGGCGCGGCCGATCCTCGCAGCCCGACGGGCGCAGCCGTCGCGCCCAGACGGTGTGGTTCTCGACGTACTCGCGCTCGTAGCGTCGGCGAAATGCCGCATCCAAAGGCTCGTACGCCGATGGGAACGAGATGTCCTCGCTCACGACCCCGGCCAATCGCCAGCGGCGCCGAAGCCTGACCTCGCGCGGCGCCTCCGTTGGAGCGGGGAAGAGCGCCTCGAAATCCGTTTCCTCGTAGCCGCGAAGCGCCGGGAGGGTGTTCGTCGAGCCTGGGCGCAGGGCGTGAGCCACGTTCGAGAGCGCGCCGACCAGGTCATCCGGGTGAGGAAGCCACGAAGGCGCCATCCGTCGAGGATACCCCTTGGTACGCGTCGGGAGACCTGCGGCTGCCCGACGAGGCCCCGGGGCTGAGAGACGTCGCCTGACGGCCCTCAGTCGCCGGTCTCGGCGGCGAAGTACGCCCTGGCCCGCCTCCGCCCCCGCCGCCGGGACCCCGGAGGGGCTTGCCATAACGCCACTACTCCAACGTCACGCCGAAGCCGGGCTTGTTCGTCCTTCCATAGGGTCGGAGCGCAAGACGCACTTTCCCCATCGCCGCAGATTCTTTGATCCGGGCGTCTGCTCCCGTTCTGGCTGGGCGTTCTCGAGTGGAGAGTTGATGCTCGCGGCTCCGCTCGAGCAGCGGCGGAGCCTCTACGCGTGCCTCGCTCCTCTACGTCTGGGGAACCCGCGCCTTGATCTAGCCCCCGCCCGGCCGCCGCGAGGTGCAGTCCGATCTTCGTAGGCGGCAGGCGAGAGTGCCGGCTAGAAGGCGACCCCGATGCCCATGTTCACGAGCAGGAGATCGGTGTCCGAGGTCTTCACGTCGACCGAGCCCTTCGAGAGGTAGCTCGCTCGCGTCCCGAAGAGATAGCGAGCGCCGGCGCTCACGTAGACGGGCCCCCCGAAGATGGGGACGATGACACCGCCGCCCGCTCCGTAGCTGAAGGCAGCGTCGGAATTGTTGTTGTTCGAAGCAATGCTCCCCGATCCATCCGGGTTTCTCACCGTGGTGTCGGTGAAGAAGAGCTTGAAGCCGACGAGCCCCTCCACGTAGGGTCGCACGACCCAGTCGCGAGGCCGTATGCGAACGACCAGGTGACCGAGGAGGATGTTGTTGTCCGTCGTCACGTCGACCCGCACACCGGAGACCCTCTGGGTGCGCGTCTTCGAGCCGTAGGTCACGAAACCCAGCTCGGCGCCGAACGCGATGGGCAGCTCGTCCAGACCGACCCCCATGTACAGATCGAAGCCGAAGCCGGAGTCCTTCACTTCCTCGCTCAGCTCGTTCTGCGGAAGGCCGACCGCGAAGCCGAGCTCGCCCTCGAAGGGAACCCTCCAGCGTTCGGGGTCAGCCGTCCCTTCGACGTCCTGCGCGAGGGCGGAGGCAGGCACCGCCATCGCGACCGCGGTCCAGATCGCCAGCCAGACACTGCGTAGACACCTCATTGCACCGACCTCCCCCGCATCGACCACATGAATGAGTGTATCCCTTCGAGTCCGGCGACTGTGCTTCGTCGAGGAGCGGTCGGCGTCTTTTCCGTCACCACGGGGGGGCCGGTTGGCCGGACCGGGCTCCTGGCGCGAGGCGATCGAGAGAGTGAGGATCCACTGAGGCCGCGAAGCCTCACTTCGACCCGCGCCGGGTGTCCCTGGCTGTCTCGGACCGCGCGGCGGCGTCGCCGGTGAGATTTCGATTGACAGACCCGCCATGCGGAGAGCATCGTCGGAAGACTTCGCTATCGGCGGAGCTTGTGGTCACACTTCAGCGGGTCCCCCGTAGGGGCTCCCGAGCCCCCCTCCAGATCACTCCCGTGCTCGGCTCGCCACACTGCGAAGACGCGATGCTAGGCTGCCGCCGTGGGAGAAGTCCTCATGGCGAGGCAGCGCGGCGGGCCGGGGCTGGTTGCTTTCCTTCTGGTCCTCGGTCTGGCGGCCGGCTTTCCTGCCGACGGCGCGTCGGCCGGGGGTGACGTCGCTGCGGACACGACCGAATGTGCGGTGCCCGTCTCACGGAGCGGATCGACGCCTCCGCGGGACGGGACGGGCACCGAGGCCGAGCATCGCGAGACGCACGGGATCGCCATGAGCCGACAGCAGCGCATCGACCGGGCCGCGGGGCTGATGGAGGACTTCGTGGCGCGAACCGGTGTCGCGTCTGGCGAAGACCAGCAACGGTACCTCTGGACCGACGCCTTCGCGGTCTGCAACCTGCTGGGACTGGCGCGCGCCAGCGGCGACGGGCGCTATCGCACGCAGGCGCTGACGCTCGTCGAGCGAGTACATCACACCCTCGGCCGCCACCGGCCCGACGCCGCGCGCCGGGGCTGGCTCGACGGCGCCGCCGAGGAGCATCCGACCCGAGGCGGGCTGCGGATCGGCAAGCCGCTACCCGAGCGGCCAACGAACGAGTCCCTCGACTCACAGCTGGAGTGGGACCGGGACGGGCAATACTTCCACTACCTGACGAAGTGGATGCACGCGCTCGATCAGACCGCGCGCGCGACTGGCCAGCCCGCCTTCAACCTCTGGGCGCGCGAGCTGGCGAAGACGGCGCACGCCGCCTTCACCCACGCCCCATCCGCTGCAGGTCCGAAGCGCATGTACTGGAAGCTGAGCATCGATCTCTCGCGCCCGCTCGTGCCCTCCATGGGTCAGCACGATCCCCTGGACGGCTATGTGACTGCAGCTCAGCTCCAGCGAACGGCTGCGGCGCTCGAGCAGGCCCAGGGGCCGCGGCTGGAAGGCGCCATCGCCGACTACGCGTCCATGATCGCCGATGGAGCACTCGCCACCGACGATCCGCTCGGGATCGGAGGCCTTCTGAGCGACGCCTATCGCATCGAACAGCTCATGCGGGGTGGGCTCCAGGACAATGGCCTGCTCGCAGCGCTGCTGCGGTCGGCCCGCGCGGGTCTGTCCAGCTATCGCCGGCAGCACGATCCCAGTGCACCGGCGGAGCGGCGTCTCGCGTTTCGCGAGCTGGGACTCGCCATCGGGCTCGACGCCGCGGGTCGCATGCTGGAGGCAGTGCGTGAAGCATGCTTCGCGGGAGACGAAGCCGCTCGCAAGGAGCTCGAGGCGCTGCGTCCCTTCCTGCCCATGGGCGACGACGTCGTCGCCTTCTGGCTTCGCGATTCGAATCGCCGCGCGCGCACCTGGACGGGCCACCACGACATCAACCAGGTGATGCTCGCAACCAGCCTCGCGCCGGAGGGCTTTCTGGTCTTGCGCGCGCCGGAAGGACACGACTAGCCCCTTCGCCCGAAAGGGGGCAGGTGTCCGATCGGTGTTGGACATTGCGGAGTCCCACGGCTAGGCTCGTCGTGCGATGCGTGTGAGGCAGGGGGGTCGATCCGCGTGAAGAGCCTCTGGGCGTGGTTGTGGTCCCCCAGCGCGCGCTTCCCGTTGGGCGTACTGGTCGTGGTCGGGGGCATCCTCGGTGTCGCCGGGGTCGTCGTCTTCAACGAGACGCTCCACTTCTTCTCGAGCACCCCCTTCTGTCTGTCGTGCCACGAGCTGCAGGAGAACATCGGGGACGAGTACATGACGACCGCCCACGCGGAGAACGGCCGCGGCTTCTTCGTCGACTGCCATGAGTGCCACATCCCGCAAGCCTTCGTGCCCATGCTGATCCGCAAGGCCGAGTCCGTTCGCGAGTTGTACCATCACTTCATCACCCACAAGATCGACACGCCCGCCAGGTTCGAGTCGCACCGGATGGAGATGGCGTCGAGGGTGTGGGCGGAGATGATCGAGAACGACTCCCAGGACTGCCGTCGCTGCCACCACGTCGATCTGTGGAACCCGGCGGAACAGTCCGAGAAGGCGCGCAATCTGCACGGCGTCGCCCTCGAGAACGGGAAGACCTGCATCAGCTGCCACAAGGGCATCGCCCACAAGCTGCCCGAAGGCATCCTGCCGCGGGCTGCGGTGCCCGAGGTGCACGATCCCGGACACCAGGAGGTGGACTCCCGATGAGCTTCCGCGCCCGCCGGCGCGGGCCCCTTCGCCCGGGGCTCGTGGCCGCCATCGCCGCTGCCTCGCTCGGGCTCGTCGGCGCGACCGAAACGGACCAGCCGTACTCCGGGAAGGGCGCCGAGGCCTGTCTCAAGTGCCACGGGACCGAGAAGATCTTGGGCATCGAGAAGACGGCCCACTGGAAGGCCGACGATCCTCGCACGCCGGCGGCGAAGCAGCAGTGCGAGAGCTGCCACGGACCGAGCAAGAAGCACATGGAGTTTCCGATCCAGGTCGGGAACATCTCGTTCTCGAACAGCAGCAAGACCCCGGTCCCAGAGCGCAACCAGATCTGCCTGACCTGCCACGACCAGGGCCCGCGGGCCCACTGGAAGGAGAGCGCCCACGGGAAATTCTTCGCCTGCACGAACTGCCACGTGATCCACCAGGCCAAGGGTCCGATGCTCGACCACTCGAGCCAGGTCGCGTTCTGCACCATGTGTCACCCGGCCATCCTCACGAACGCACCCGAGAACGCGCCCCACCGCCTCACGGGCGAGAACGCGATGTACTGCACCCAGTGCCACAACCCGCACGGCCCCATCACCCTCACGGCCTGCGCGGAGTGCCACAAGCAGGACGAGGCCACCTTCGCCAAGCAGACACCGCGGGCGCGCGAGTATCACGAGCGTGCCGTCGCCAAGCAGATCGCGTGCACCGACTGTCACAAGGGCTTCGTGCACGCCGCGCCGGCGATCGCCGCGAAGGAGCCCCAGCCGCCCGGACCGTAGCTTCAGCGAGCGCGGTCCAGCAGCTCGCTGCTCAGGCTGATGCCGATGCTCACGGTGTGGCGCAGGTCCGTGCGGCTTCCCGGCTGTTGCACGCTGCCCGTGGCGCTCGGCTTGGGGGCGCCATCCTCGTAGAGCTGCAGGCGGTAGCCAGCGAAGACGCGCAGCCCCTTGCGGATCTGATGGCGCAGCTCCAGGTCGAGCCCGTGGATGCGGGCGTCGACGATGCGGTTGTCGCCGATCAGCGCCAGCTCGGGCATGCTGCCCGGGTCGAGGAACTTCGTCTCGGCCCAAGTGAACGAGTAGGAGAGTCCGGCGTCGGTCTTCTTCGTGAGCCAGAGCTGGCTTCCGAGCACGAACCCGAGCTCCCGGGTGCGGCAGTCCAGACCGTCCAGCTTGCGGAACTGGATCGGGACGGCGTCCTGGAAGTAGCGCTGGAGGTTGGACTGCAGCAGGTCGTCGCTCTGCTCGTCCTCCGCGTAGCTGAGCGACGCGAAGAGGCTCAGGTCATCGCGGACCGCGCTGTCCCCCGAGAGGCTCAGGGTCCAGTGGCTGCGTTCGTAGTCGCGGCGCCGGCTGGGGCCGCTCGGGGTCGGTCCCACGCCGTCGATGGCCCTGAACTGCGAGTTCTTGCCCGATCCCCCGCTCAGCTGGAAGGCGACGGTCGTCGGCCGGGTGACGGGCACGACGTAGCTCGCGCGCAGGCTCCCCTCGACGTAGTCGTCGAGATCCGTCACGTAGCCTGTGTCGGGTGCATCGCGGTAGCTCAGCTTTACGCGCACCCCCACCCCGCGGAAGGGGCGCAGCTGCGCGCGCCCGTAGACCGTCCACATCTGGGTGTGGCCGTTCACCCAGGCGTTGGCGGGCAGGATCACGGCGTTGCCGAGACCCGGCTGGGCGAAGTCGAGATCGCGATCGATGAAGAGCGCGCTCAGGCCGAGCGCCAGGTCGACGCCGCGCCACGGCCGGTAGACGCTCTCGGCCCCCAGGTCGATCCGGTGAAAGCTGTCGAGGAACTCGTCCACCTGGCCGGGGCTCGTGGGCCCGAAGAGCGGGGTGTTCTGATCGATTTCGCGGTCCCGGAACACGTACTTCGCGAAGGCGTTGGCGGTCCAGTCCGGGGCGATCTGCAGGTCGCCGGCGATGCGCGCCGAGTAGACGGTGGCCTTGTTGCGGTCGAGACCGACGCTCTGCTGGCGGGGGGTGCGCGGGCTCTCCTGGTCGAGCACCGTGGCCTGGAACGCCGCCGTCACGACGGCGCGCTCGCCGAGGCGCACGTGCAGGCCCGCCTGTCCCGTCTTGCGGTTGCTCGACGGCACGAAATCGAGGCTGCGCGAGGTCGGCGGGAAGGGCAGGGTGTCGTCCAGCTGGGGCTGGTTGGCCGCGTAGTCCTGGTAGTCGAAGTCGAAGGTCATCGTGAACAGCCCGCCGGGTGCCACCAGCAGGCCTCCGCCGACGTCCGAGACGTCGTCGCCGAAGTCCTGGGGGAAGGCGACCCAGTCGTTCGCGGGGTTCAGCAGGGTCTGCTGCTGCCGGCGGCCCTCGCGTCGGTCGTAGCCCCCGCGCAGCGCCAGCTCGGGCGACAGCCAGGCGAGCCCGTCGCTGCCGTCGGGCAGCGAGCGATCGGGGCGCCAGCGCAGCTCGCCCTGGAAGCCGGTGCGGTCGCGGTAGAAGCGGTCGTCCGGCCCGGTCAGGTCGTTGTACGGCAGCGCCCCACCCCCGGCGTCCGTCTCCGGGTAGACCCGCAGCTGCTCGGTCCGGAAGCGCCAGTAGTCGAGGTCGAGCCGGAAGGCCCTGGATCGACCCAGCAGCAGCGCCCGCTGGTCGAGGAAGGAGTCGCCGAGATCGCCTCCGTTCAGGTCCAGGTTCGAGGTCGGGCTGGCGTAGCGGAGCTGGATGCGGGGCTCGTCGTCCTCGATCCAATCGAGGCTGGCTTCCCGCACGCCCAGCTGCAGCGGCGCGGTGGAGCCCTTGCTGGGCGTGAACTCGTACTGGTCGAAGAAGCCGGCTCGCCGGTCGCGGTCGTAGGGCGAGTCGATCTTGCGGTACTGCCCGAAGACGGTCGCAGACCACAGCAGCACCGGTCCCAGCTCCTCCTCGGGCGGGGGCGGCGGCTCGGGCGGGGTCTCGCGGGCGGTCCCGGAGCCCGACGGCGCAACCGCGCGGGGCGCCGCGTCGGTCTCCGTCGTCGGCGGCGTGTCGCGCGCCGGGTCGGTCGCCGGGTCGGTCGCCTCGTCCGCCGCTCGCGCCCCGACGGGCGTCAGCAGCACCGCGCACAGGAGCGCCGTCCGCAGGATCGGAGTCGGAGGGCGACGCAGGCGACGGCTTCGGGGGATCGCTGACACGCTCACCTCCGCAGGTGCGGGTCCGAGTACGAGCCGTGCACCGCGCCGTGGCACTCGGTGCAGCGGTTCGTGTAGGCCTGGGGGTCGTGGACGGCGCCGAACTGGGCCAGGGAGTGGCAGTACACGCAGGCGCCGGGCTGGTTGGCGACCAGCAGGTCGTCGGCGGCCGCACCGTGCGGTACGTGGCAGTAGCCGCAGTCCTCGGCCACAGGGGTGTGCTCGTAGATCCACGGGCCGGCCTGGGCCTGGTGGCAGCCCGTGCAGCGCGCGGTCGCCGCACCGAGCCGGGTACGCGACGACCCATGCGGGTCGTGGCAGTCGCTGCAGGCCAGCATCCCCTCTCGGACCGGGTGGTGCGAGGGCAGGTTCAGCTTCGCGGCGACGTCGAGGTGGCAGCCCAGGCACACGCGCGTCTCGGGTCGGGCCTGGGGCAGCACGTTCTGGGCCACCCGGGACGGGGTCCGCAGGTGGAAGGGTTCGAGGTTGTGCGGGTCGTGGCAGTCGCTGCAAAGCACGCCGGCTCGCTCGTGGTTCGAGGCCGACCAGTCGAGCAGGCCCCGGTGACCGGTCTCGTGGCAGGCCAGGCAGTCGGCGTTCCTGGGAAAGCGGATTCCGCTCAGGTCGGTCACGTTCTGGACGTGGCGCTCCCCGGAGCCGTGGCACGACTCGCAGTCCGCGTGGTGTCGCGGGGCCGGCTGGTGGCCGTGGCAGCGGTCGCAGCGCGCGGCTCCCAGGGGCGCGCTGGCGCCCCGTACGGGCTCGGTCCGGTGCCAGTCGCCGGGCTGGGGCGGCGGCTCGGACGCGGTCCAGGCGCAGGCCAGGAACGCGAGAGCGCCGGCCAGCGCGAGACCCGCGGCTGCACGCCACGCGAACCGCGCCGCAGCCGCTCCCGGCTGCCGCCGTGCGGGTCGCTGCGTCCTCTGCCTGTGCGCCTCGGAGTCGCCCATCGGAGCTCAGCGGATGTTCGCATCGAGGGCGCTGAAGGAGGCGCCGTACAGCCTCATGTGGTTCTCGTCCTCCTGTGCATCGTGGCACGAAGAGCACACCGCCGCCGTCGAGGAGATGTTGAGGTCGTCGTCGGGATCCGCGAGGTCGGCGCCCGTGTCGACCGTCGAGTTTCCCGCCGCCCGGGCGTCCAGCGTGGAGTACGAGCCCGCCACGTGACAGGTCTCGCAGTTCGCGAGATTGCCGATGAAATCCACCTGGTCGAACTCGTTCGGCGTGCCCGCGAAGCCGTAGATCACCAGCCCCGACTGCAGGGAGCTTCCCGCGTGGATCTGGTGGATGAGGCGCTTGAAGTCGATCGCCTCCTCGCGCTTCATGTCGGGGGTCGTCGCCGGGTCGGCCGGCCGGCGGTTGATGTCGGTCGCATCGGGGTTGTGACAGACCGCGCAGACGGCGACGTTTCCGACCCGGTTGTTGCCGTGGACCGCGAGCCCGGCACCCGAGGCGTCGTGGCAGACGCTGCAGCGGCTCGGGTCGACGGTGCTGCGCCGCGGCTCGATCTGCGAGCGTCCCCCTTCGAGGTTCACGGGCTCGATGACGCTCTCCACCGGGATCTGCTCGCCGGTGCTGCCCGGCGCGCCCGGGTCCTCCACGGGACGTCCCTCGAGATGCACGGTCACGGTACCCGAGGTGCTGCTCGGCGGGACGAGGGTCGCCTGGTAGCGGCCCCCGCCCAGGTCGGTCACGGCGCCGCCCACGTCGAGGGCGTTCAGCTGCACGGGCTGCGCGGGGGTCGCGCCACTGCCCTCGTTGCTGTACTCGGCCGTGTTCCAGCCCAGCACCAGGCGGAGCCGGCCGCCCGCGGTCCACTGCGGCGCGCTCTCGAGGCTCATGCGCGCGCCGTTCCGGGTGACGGAGTAGACCACGGTGATCTCGTTCGTGTCCGGTGCGTAGTCGAGGCTCTCGATGTCGTAGCCGTTCGCGCCGCCCCGATAGGTGGCGGCCTCCAGGAAGCGGCGCTGGCCCCGGTGCACCGTGGTGATGGGGATCTGGATCTGCGTGACCGGACCCGACACGGGATGGCAGCCGGAGCAGTAGCGATCGGTCTTCTGCACGCCGCCCGAGCCGTGGTTCTGGCCGGTGTCGAAGTTCACCTGGTCGTGGCAGGCGCCGCAGGCACTGCGCCCCGGCACCTCCTTCCAGTTGTCCACGTCCGCACCAGCCCCGGTGTGGCACACCTCGCAGCGGTCGAGGTCCTTCGTGAAGCGCACCGTCGACCACGACCGGAAGCCCTTCGTGAGATACTCGCCCGCGTGGATCTTGTGGATCAGCAGGCTGAAGTCCGTGTCACCCGTCGGGTTGTGGCACGTGACGCAGTACTCGACCTCGGTGCGCACTCCGTGGAAGACGAGCTTCGTGTCGTGGGTGGGGCCGTGGCAAACGTTGCAGCCGGCGGTCTGGACGACGTCGCGGGTGAGGCTGGTGGCGCCGCAGAGATTCGGGGCCTGCAGGTCGGCGTCGAAGTCGCACCAGGCGTTCTCGGGCGGCAGGTCGCTGGCCGACAGCTCGATCGCGACCCGAATGGAGTCGCCGGCGAGCACCAGCCCGGCCGGGTCGAGGAGCGAGCTGTAGCGGTAGGCGCCTGCGGAGAGGTTCTCGAACAGGCCGCTCGTGAAGCGCTCCGTGGTCGAGGCGCCGGCCTCCAGGCCGACGTTCACCCAGTCGTTGGGCGCCGCGCCGACCCCGGCCTCGAGGCGGGCCAGCGCGAAGCGCCCGTCGTCGGGCAGGAGGTCCTCGACCGGGTCCCCGGTCTCGCTCCGGGCCGTGAAGTCGATCACGACCGAGGCGCCGCTCAGATCGACGGTGTCGATCTCCGCGTCGATCCGGCGGTAGCCGGACGCGGTGAGGGGCCCGTTCGGGTCCGGGTCGATGTAGTGGACGTCCCCCTCGCGATCGATGTCGTCGACCGGCAGCGCCTGCCAGGGCGCGTGACAGGACGCGCAGGCCTCGACGGAGGTCGGCGGCTCGTCGGGCGCGGGCGCCGGGGTCGCGCCCGCGGTCTCGGCATCGGACGCGGAGCCGCTGTCGCTCGTCCCGCCGCCGCTCGTGGTGCTTCCGGCGCCCCCGCCCTGCTCGGTGCTGCCGCCGACGTTGCCGCAGGCTGTCGCCAGGGCCAGCATCGCCACCGGGAACAGGCGCGCGAGCGCGCGAAGAGCAACGGCCAAGCCTGGTGCCCTCCGGGAGCCAGCGGGACGGGAAGGTGACTCGGCCACGCTAGCACTCCGGTGGGTCGGCGGTCGACGCCGCTCGGCGCGCGAGCCGCACTCCGTCGGACGCGCCCCGGGACTCAACGACCCGGCGTTCGGTTCCCCGCTCTGCGTCGGCGGCGCGAGAGCAGGTTCAGCAGCCCGCACCCCGCCAACAGAGAGACGACCGTCCCCGGCTCCGGCACCGCCACGATGTCCGCGTCGTACGCCACGAACGACGCTCCGCCGAGCAGCATGTGGTTCTTCGCGATCTGGTCGTCGTGGCACGACGAGCACACCGAGGCCACCGACGAGATGTTCAGGTCGTCCTCGGGGTCCGCCAGGTCCGCCCCGGTGATCACCGTGGACGGCAGGGTCTCGGCCGCATTCTCGGCTCCGTAGGTGCCGGGCAGGTGGCAGGTGAGGCAATTCCGGGTGTTCCCGATGAACTCGACCGTCGAGAAGTCGTTCACCGATCCGTTGAAGCCGTAGATGACGAGGCCCTGGGCGAGATCCGCTCCGGTGTGGATGCCGTGGATCAGGCGCTTGAAGTCGATGGCTTCCTCGGGCTTGCCGTCCGCCGTCGGCATCGGGGGCGCGGGTCGCTGGGAGATGTCCGTCGCGTTCGCGTTGTGGCAGAGCACGCACACCTGCTCGTTGCCCGAGCGGTTGTCGCCGTGCAGCGAGAGCCCCGCCCCGGAGTGGTCGTGACACTGGTTGCACTTGGTGATGTCGATCACCTGGCGCCGGGGCTCGGTCGGGGCGCGATTTTCGATGCTGACGAATGCGATCGCGTCCTTCACGGGGATGCGGACGTAGTTGGCCACCATGTCGTCGGTGAGGTCGGCCTGGGGATGTCCCTCGAGGCCGATCGCCACGGTACCGAAGCCGAAGCTCGAGACGTCGACCACGGTGCGGTAGTTGCCGCCGCCCAGGTCCGCGACGACGCCGCCCACGTTGAGCGCGTTCACCGCGAACGGCTGTGCGGGCGTGCTGCCGCTTCCCTCGTTGGTGTAGTCGTCGGTGCTCCAGCCAATCCGGAAGCGCAGCGCGGCGCCGTTGCTCCAGCGCGGATCGCTCTGCAGGATCATCTTCTGGCCGTCCCGGGTCACCGAGTAGTCGATGGTGACCGTCTCGGCGACGCGGTCGAAGCTCACGTCGTCGATCGAGAAGCCGTTGGAGCCCCCGCGATACAGGGCGCCCTCGGCGGCGCGGGCCGCGCCCTGGTGCACCACCGAGACGGGCAGCAGGCTGTCCGTGCGGACGCCCGTGGGCGGGTGGCAGTTCTGGCAGAAGCGGTTGGTGGGCTGCGCGCCGGCCGAGGGGTGACCGGCGCCCGTGTCGAAGTCGACGTCGTCATGGCACGACCCGCAGGCGCGTCGGGACGGAACCATCTCCCAGTTGTCCGCGTCGACGCCGCTGCCGCCGTGGCACGAGAGGCAGTTGTCGATGTCCCGGGTGTACTGGACGTCGTCGAACGGTGGGAAGCCGTTGGTGAGGTTCGCCCCGTAGTGGATCTTGTGGACCATGTTCGTCATGTCATAGTCGCCAAGATCCGGGTTGTGACACGTGACGCAGTACTGCACCTGGGTGCGGCCGCCATGCACGCGCAGCATGGTGTCGCTGGTCACGCCGTGGCAGCTGTTGCAGTTGGAGGTCTGCACGATGTCCCGGGTGAGGCTCACGGGGCTGGTGCAGTCGTTGGCCGTCATCAGGTCGGCGTCGAAGTCGCACCATCCGTTGCCGGGCGGAATGTCGCCGGCGTACATCTGGACCGCGAGGCGCAGGGTGTCACCGGCCGCGATCGGGGTGGTGGTGGGGTCGTAGACCGAGGTGTAGCGGTAGCTGCCGCTGCCGAGGTATTCGAAGAGGCCGCCGCTGGTCGTGAAGCGTTCGCCCGTCACCAGCCGGTGCCAATCGGTGGGGTCGCCGGTCGTGGCGCCCTCGACGAGCCGCGCGAGAGTGAAGCGGCCGTCCGAGTCGAAGAGGTTGTCGACCGGACCGCCGTTCTCGTCGGTCGCGCTGAACTCCAGCACCACCTGCATGCCGGTGACGTCGACGGAGGAGAGGGCGATGTGGATCTGTCGGTAGCCCGACTGCGTCTCCGGACCTTGCGGATCGAGATCGACGTAGTGGACGTCGAAGGGATCGTTCACGTCGCCGACCTGGGCGAAGGCGCCGGTTGCGTGGCAGCTGACGCACGCCTCGACCGAGGTGCCCAGATCCGGGGGCGGTGTCTGCGCTCCCGCCGAGCCGCCCAGCCCCAACCAGGCGATGGCCACCAGCCAGAGAGCCCAGGAATTGGATGCCCGGCGACAAGAACAAGAAAGCGAAAGAAGTCTGTGCATCGTCGCCACCTCCAAGATGCCGATGCCGCCGCGTGGCGCACGACGAGCCAGGTCATCTCGATTGTGACATGGGCGAGAGGCCGCTGGCAAGCGCCATCGGAGGGAAGCGCAACGTGAATCCCAGTTGAGGCGCAACGCCACAGACGCACGGCCCGTGTGAGGATTGGTCGCGGGTCCGATCGCTCGGGGCCGCCGTCCGCGCCGGCTCGGCGAGCAGTGTGTCGACCTCGGCCCAGGAGCTGGCGGGCGTGAATCGCAGGGTGAGCCGGGTCTCATGATAGTTCGCCTTCGTCGCGCACGCGGCACGCACCTCCTCTTGGGTGAGCGCCGCCGCGTCGGCGATCTGCCGCGAAGAGCCGGGCTCGGCGGCTCGCAGCTCGCGTTGCCCGATGGGCGCGACGACCGGCGAGGCATCGCCGGCGGCGCACTGCGGCGGGGGCTCCACTGCCGAGCCCGCGGGCACGCCCAGGCGGACACCCATGGCGGTACCGCTTCTAGTCACAGTCGGGGGCGGTGACCTGACGCCTTGCGGAACGGGCTCGAATCGACTTGCGAGTCAGGCCATCGACTCGAAGCTCTCGCAGTTGTTGCTGGGAGAGCGGCCATGCAACCTGCGAGGCGCTTGACCGTCGTCGATCGCCTCAGACGATCCGGCTGGTCTTGTCGCCCCAGTAGCGATCCTTGAGCAACCGCTTGTAGAGCTTGCCGGTGGGGAGACGGGGGAGCTCCGCCTCGAAGTCGACCGAGCGGGGGCACTTGTAGGCCGCCAGGCGCTCTCGCGCGAACGCGAGCAACTCGTCGGCCAGCGTCGGTTCGGCGTCCACGCCCGCGACGAGCTGGACGATGGCCTTCACCTCTTCACCGAACTCGGGGTGCGGCACGCCGATCACGGCCACGTCCTCGACCTTGGGGTGCATGATCAGCTCGTTCTCGATCTCCTGTGGATAGATGTTGACGCCGCCGGAGATGATCATGAATGACGCCCGATCGGTCAGGTAGAGGTAGCCCTCCTCATCGACGTAGCCGATGTCGCCGAGGGCCGTCCACGTGGGATGCTGCGGATGTTGGGCGCTTCGCGTCTTCTCCGCATCCTTGTGGTAGGAAAAGGGCAGCCGGTCTCGCTCGAAGTACACGATGCCCGGCTCTCCGGTCGGAAGCTCCGTGCCGTCCTCGTTGCAGATGTGGATCTTGCCCATCACGGCGCGACCGACGGTGCCGGGATGGGCCAGCCAGTCCTCGGGACCCACGTACGTCAAGCCGTTCGTCTCGGTTCCCGCGTAGTACTCGTGCAGGATCGGGCCCCACCAGGCGAACATCTCCTCCTTCACCTTTCGAGGGCAGGGCGCCGCCGCGTGGATCGCCACGCGGTGCGCGGAGAGATCGAAGCGTGCGCGCTCTTCCTCCGGGAGCTTCAGCATGCGCGAGAACATGGTGGGCACCCACTGGCTGTGCGTGACGGCGTACTTCTCGAGGGCCTGCAACGCGTCACGGGCGTCGAAGCGGTCCATCATGACGACCGTCCCGCCGAGAGACTGGATGGCTGTCGTGAAGCCGATGGGCGCCGAGTGGTAGAGAGGAGCGGGCGAGAGGTACACCGTGTCGGCATCCGCGCGAAACAGTCCCTTCAGCGTGACCCCCATCGCCAGCCCCTTCGAAACCGGCCGGCCCGAGAGCGGTCGCGCGATCCCCTTCGGTCGGCCGGTGGTGCCCGAGCTGTAGAGCATGAACTCGCCGAGCGGCTCTTCTTCCAGGGGCTCGGCGGGCTGCTCGTTCAGCGCCTCCTCGTAGCTCTCGAAGTGCTCCGAGGCTCCCTCGGGCGGTCCGTCGACCACCAGGAAGCGTCGGCAGCCCGGCGCTTGCTCGGGAATCATCGAAGCGGCCTCATGGACTGCCCGCGATGACACCAGCACCCGTGCGCCGCAGTCGTCCACGATGTAGCCGGCCTCCGGGCCGGTCAGGTAGCGGTTGACGGTCGTGACATAGAGTCCGGAACGGAGCGCCGCCCAGACGACCTCGAAGTAGCGGAGGTGGTTCTCGAGGAAGACCGCGATGTGGTCGCCTGGACGCAGGCCTTCGGACCACAGGAGCTGCGCGAGGCGGTTGGAGCCCGCATCGAGCTCGGCGTAGCTCAGCACCTCGCCCGTGCGCGCGTGGATGGCGGCGGCCTTGTCCGGGTTGTTCTGGGCGTGGAATCCCGGATCCATGCGCTTCGTCCTCCATCGCTGCTTCGCTGCTTCCCGCGTCTCCCAAACTATGATACTAATTGAGCCACTGCAAGACACCGGTCACTCCGCGCGAGGTGCCGCGCAACCCGCTCGTGGGAGGAGGCAGGCATGGCCAGCTACCAGGGCGAGATCTTCGACGCCGACAACCACTACTACGAGGCGCACGACGCCTTCACCCGGCACGTGCCGAAGCGGATGCGATCCCGCTGTGTGGAGTGGGTCGAGCTCGAGGACGGGCGCAAGTACCAGGTCGTCGGCGGCAAGATCGATCGCTCCGGGAACCCCACCTTCAACCCCATCTCCAAGCCGGGCGTGCTGCGCGAGTACTTCAGCGGCAACCCGCGCGGCCTGACCAGCGTCGAGCTGATCCGCTCCTCGCTCGAGCCGATGCCGCCCGAGTACATGGACCGCGACGCGCGGATCGCGCGCATGGACGCGCAGGGCCTCGCGGGCGCCTGGCTCTTCCCCACGCTGGGCGTCCTCTACGAGGAGCCGCTGAAGAAGGACGTAGATGCGCTTTGCACGACCTTCGGCGCCTTCAATCAGTGGCTCGACGAGGACTGGGGGCTCACCTACGAGGACCGCATCTTCACCTCGCCCTACATCACCTTGGCGGACGTCGACTGGGCCTGCGAGCAGCTCGAGTGGGCGCTCGCGCGCGACGCGCGGATCCTGGTGATGCGGCCGGCCGCCGTCTTCACGCGAAGCGGACCGCGCAACCCGGGTCACAAGGACTTCGATCCCTTCTGGGCCCGCGTGAACGAGGCCGGCATCACCGTCGTGACCCACATCGGTGCCACCCGCCACGACAGCAACGGCTACGACGTTCGAAGCCTCGACCCCCTCGGCCTCGGCCCGCGTCCGAGCGTCACGAACTTCCACCGCGCCCGGAACATCAACGACTTCCTGGCGAGCCTGGTCTTCGACCGGCTCTTCGAACGCTTCTCCGAACCTGCGCATCGCCTCGGTCGAGAACGGCTCGGAGTTCCTCGGCGACTCTGCTGCGCAGCCTCGATCGCACCAAGAAGCGCGTCCGCGGCTACTTCAAGGAAGACCCCGTGGACGTGTTCCGGCGGCACGTCTGGATCAATCCCTTCTGGGAGGACGACGTCGCCGAGGTGATCGGTCACATGGGCGCCGACCGGGTGATCCTCGGGTCGGACTGGCCCCACATGGAGGGCCTGGAGCACCCGACGCGACCTTCTCGACGAGCTGGACGGGATCGCAGCCGCCGACCAGGAGAAGATCCTCTACCGGAACGCGGCGGCGCTGAACGAGCGTCGCCCCCTCTGACGGGTCGACGGGAGTAGTGCAGATGACCGAAATCGACGGCTTCGACCTGATCGCGCCGCAGGCCTACGGCGAGCGCGGCGTCCCCCACGATCAGTGGCGCGCGCTGCGAAAGCTGGACCGGCTGCACCACTGTTCGACCGGAGGGCTTCGACGCCTTCTATCCCATCGTGCGTCACGACCAGATCAGCGAGATCTCGAAGCAGCCGCAGCGCTTCCTCAATCGCTTGGGCATCGTGCTCGAGAGCCAGGAGCAGAAGCGGATCCTCGAAGCGAACCAGGGAATCGGACAGATGCGCGCCATCCTCGTGATGGATCCGCCGGAGCATCGGGACTATCGCAAGGTCGCCGCCCCCTGGTTCACGCCGCGTGCCATCGACCGCATCGCCCCGATCGCCCAGGAGAGCGCCCGCGCCCTGGTGGACGGGCTGGTCGAGCGTGCCAGCGGCGGCGAGGGGGAATGCGAGTTCGCGAACGAGATCGCCGCCGCACACCCGCTTCGCGTGCTCTCCACGATTCTCGGGGTATCGCGCGAGCATGGAGCCCCAGCTACTCCGGCTCACGAACGCGCTGTTCGCCGCGGACGACCCCGATCTCCAGCGCGAGGGCGAGGATCGGAGTCAGGCGGTGATGGCGCTGGCAATGGAGTTCTTCCAGCTCTTCAACGGGATCATCGAAGACCGCCGCGCGAAGCCGAGGGACGATCTGGCGACCGTGCTCGCCAACGCGAAGGTGAACGGGGAGCCCATGGGGATGATGGAGACCCTCGGCTACTACCTGATCACCTTTACTGCAGGGCACGACACCACGAAGAACGCCCTCGCCGGCGGCATCCACGCCCTGGCCGAGCACCCGGGCGAGTTCGAGAAGCTGAAACGGAATCCGGATCTGGTGCCGAGCGCGG
This sequence comes from uncultured delta proteobacterium, assembly GCA_963822965.1. Classification (GTDB taxonomy): domain Bacteria; phylum Myxococcota_A; class UBA9160; order UBA9160; family UBA4427; genus JAJDAN01. The sequence goes on along the minus strand of CAWGJT010000005.1, from coordinate 1,300,530 downwards.
TGGAGGAGATCCTGCGCTGGGTGTCGCCCGTCAACTACATGAAGCGCGTCGTGGCGGAGGACACGGAGTTCCGCGGGCAGAAGCTCCGCGAAGGGGAGAACCTCGTGCTCTTCTACGCCTCGGCGAATCGGGACGAGTCGGTCTTCGAGGATCCATACCACCTTCCGCATCGACCGCGATCCGAACCGGCACCTCGCATTCGGGATCGGCGAGCACTTCTGCCTCGGCGCCCACCTGGCCCGCCAGTCGCAGTGCGCGCTGCTGCGGGAGCTGGTCGGCCGGATCGACGCTCTGGAGCTCGCAGGTGACCCGCTCCGGATCGCGTCCAGCTTCGTCGTGGGCTTGAAGCGGCTCCCGATTCGCTACCGAGTGAGCCAGGCCGCAGCTTCCTGACCAGGAATGCGAACCCCGAGGAGGACGGCAACGGGGTGGACGTGAACACGAGCTACGAAGACATCCGCTACGAGGTCGAGGACGGCCGGGCGCGCATCACGCTGGCGCGTCCCAAGACGCACAACGCAATGACGCCCCGGCTCCTGGAAGAGCTCGAGCACGCGCTGTGGGAGGCGGATGACGACTGCGCCGTGCACAGCGTGATCCTGAAGGGGGAAGGGGCCTCGTTCTGCTCCGGATACGATCTCACGGCACTCGGCGGCAAGAAGCGGCCGGGTCGTCGAACGGGCCGCACCCACGATGACGACATCTGGCTGATCGAGCAGAACAACCGCCGGATCCGGACGCCCTGGGAGATGCACAAGCCCTCCATCGCGCAGGTGCACGGCAATTGTCTCGCCGGGGGGACCGATCTCGCCCTGGCGTGCGACATCGTGGTCGCTGCAGAGGATGCTCGGATCGGCTTTCCCGCCGCGCGCGCGATGGGCGCTCTGCCCAACAACCTCTGGATGTATCACTGCGGCCCGCAGTGGGCGAAGCGGCTGTAGCTGACAGGGGACTCCGTGACTGGGGCGGACGCCGAGAAGATCGGCCTGGTGATGAAGGCCGCGCCTGCCGACGTGCTCGAGGACGAGGTGGAGGGGCTGGCCGACCGCTTCAGCCTGATCGACCCCGATCTGCTGACAGCCAACAAGCGCATCAGCAATCTCGCCCTCGAGCTGATGGGCGCCCAGACACTCCAGCCCCGCCGCCATGACCCCGGAGGAAAGATTGACATAACACCCCTACCCGGACGTTCAGCCAAAGCGGGGCTTATTCGTCCTATGCCCATCGAACTCGTCGAGACGTCCGGGGGCAGGGCGTCGAGGTCGAACTCGAAGACGGCACGGCTCAGCGACGGGCCGTGCATCCCAACGCGCAGGCGTTGAAGCTCGATCGGGACAGGAGCGGGTCGATCGTGTCGAAGCCGTCGAGCCCGTGGTCGAAGACCTCGCCGTCTGCCACGGCCTGCAGGCGGAACGGCACGGCGTCGGCCACGGAGGCCGAGGTGAGGAAGGAGAGGAGTGCAAACAGGACGAACGTGAGTCGGAGGGTCGGACTCATCGGCTCTCCCCCCGCTGCATCTCGGAGCCGCCGGATGATCGTCGCCCGGTCGCGAGCAGACCGAGTCCGAGCCCGAGCAGGGTCGCGGTCGCTGGCTCCGGCACCGCCCTAGCGTGCCCGGTGGTCCAGACGCTCGCTCGGAAGAGCTGGCTGGAATCGATGACGAGCGTTCCGGAGGCCGTCACCGGGGTGAGGTGCGGCATGCCGAAGAAGTCGAAGACGTATGGAGAGGTGCTGTCTCCGTGCGCGCTGTCGAGGGGCAGGTACGGGTCGCCGGCCTCGGTGAGGTAGGCGGCGGCCGTGCCGACGGCCTCGTCGGAGGGCGCGCTCGCCGCCGTGTCGGCGTCGAGCGCGTAGTCGTAGGCGAACTCGACGTATCCGCCCGTCGCGAAGCCGATGAAGAGAACCGCTTCGTAGAACATGTGGGAGTCCGCCGTCCCGTCGAGGGCGTATCCCGAAGCCGATGCCGCCAGGACGATCGAGTCGCCGACCCCGAACCGCGTGCCCGCGAACGGGTCGGGGGTGATGCCCGCGGCCATGTCGGCCGTGGCGGCGCCGAGGGTGGACTCGCCGTAGTCCACCGGCCCGTCGGTGTACGCTGTGACGCTCACGTCTCCCTGCATCGTGACCAGCGTCAACACCAGCTGGGCGGTGACCGAGTAGGACGCCGTCGCGTGAGCCGTCGAGGGCGTCGCGAATGCGAGGAACGCGATCCAGAGCAGGACGGTTCGCCTGGGGCCGCCTTCGATCGGGCAGTGGAGCATGTGCAGTCCTCCTTGTTCGACTCTCACCCTAACCGGAATCCGTGTCACCGGAGTTGGATGATTGTGTGATGGACTGCGGCCAGGCGGGGATCGCCCTGTCGGGTTCGGGGGCGCCGGCCTAACGTGTTCGTGCAGGCGAGCGCAGCGACCGCGTCCGCTGGGTCGACTCGCTGTGCCGGGCAGCGCCTCGGCGCAGCGGCAGCGCGTGGCCGTCGAGGCCCTTCGGCGCGGGGATCCCGACTCAGGCGGCGAGCGTCGGCGCGATGTCGACCGGGGCGGCCGGGCCCGGGATGCGGCCTTCCGTAGCTTCCGACGGACCAGCCAGGGCACGGTTTGCCACGCTTTGCCAACTTCGGGATGCCCAAGGTACTGAGAGCCCCTCAGCGCCACCCCGAGCAGCTTCCTGAACCGAGGATCGCAGGTTCGAATCCTGCCGGGGGCACCACGGGAAGCCGTTGCCCGGCCCGCGCATGCGCGCCCGACGAAGTCGGACGCTCGAGCGGCGGAGGACGTCCGGCGGGTCGTGCCTGGAACCCCTCTCTAGCGACTGCCGCTGACCGACCCGAGCTGGTTCATGCAATCAAGACAGGAGCCCGTGTAGGTGGCACTGAATGTGCCGCCCCGCCACTGGGCCCCGGAGGGAGACTGCGAACACGCTTCGCCGCTGCGTGATGAAGTGGTTGTCCTCTTGACGATTCCCCGGGCCTCTAGCCTTCGGGTGTCTCGGCGGGCTGGCCAGCTCGCCCGGGGTCGTACTTCTCCTCGTCCTTCCGCATCCGCAGCACGGTGGCTGCGATCATGCGCGCCAGGCTCAGCTTCGCGAGCGGTCGGCTGGAAGAGGCACGGGAGGCCTTCCTGCTCGTGACGCCGCGCTCGACCGCTGGCCCGGATCTACGGTCGTCTCTTCGGCCGCGACGCCAGCTTGCGGCTGCTGCTCGAGATCGACATTGCGCGCACGTGCCGCGCCTGTCGGGTCGATGCCATGGGGACGGCCATGGCCTGGGCGCTGCTGGGCGAGCGGGAGCGGATGCTCGAGTGCCTGGCCGAGCAGGCCGACTGGCACCTCTGGTACGTGATCGAAGAGCCCGTCTTCGACCCCTACCGGACGCTCCACGCTTCCAGGAGGTGCTCGTAGCCGGAGGCCTACCGCCCCACAAGCCGCCTCGGGCATCTGATCACCGGATCATCAGCCGGAGATCAGAAGTCGGGAGCGTCTTCACGTACGTCTGACCGTGAATCACGGAAGGACGTATTCGCTTGAGCCGCCTCGCTGTCAGCGTCCTGATCTCAGCCGTCGTCTCGGCCATCGGCCTTCTCCCCGAAGGGGCGAAGGCCGATGAGCTCGCCATCGCGTCCGCCCGGGTCCAGGGAAGTCGCATCACCTGACCATCCGGAACGACGGCGACACCCTGGCCGAGGCGCTGTCGCTGGCGCTGACCACCCGCGCGGGCGGCTACATGGTCGGAACGGCGGCGCACCCTCTGCCGGAGCTGGCGCCCGCGGCGAAGGAGTAGAAGATGAAGCAATCGGGCACTCGCGTACGGACGTTCGAGGCACTCCTCCTGCTGGCGATCGCCATCGCGGCACCGCTTCGGGCACAGGCCGGGATGATCACGGTGGTGGGCGACGTGAGCGCCCAGGACAACTTCTCGTTCTTCGACGCAGTGCTCGGCCCGCAGACCAGCGTCGTGTTCTCGCGCGGGGCCGTGCAGCAGCCGACACTCCGCACCCATTGGGACGAACTGCCCGGAGTGAGCGCGATCGAGTCGAGCGCGGTGATCACGATCAGCTTCCTGTCCACGGTGGCCCTGCTCGTCGTAACGAACAACTTCAGCACGCCGCTCGACTACACGGCGAGCGAGATCGGCGCGGTCGCGCAGTTCGTCACGAACGGCGGAGCGGTTCTACTCATCGCAGAGTTCAACACCATCTATTGGGACCCGAACATCTACGACGACTTCCTGATCGAGATCGGAAGCGAGATCCGCTTCAACGACGTGCGCACGAATACGACCGAGGCCGTACCCCCGCAAGACACGCCGCTGACGGCGGGGCTCGAGGACTTCCATACCAGTGCGTACAACACGCTCTCGGGCGGCACTGCAGCCTGTATCGGCGTGGCGGGAACCCTCATCGCGTACGAGGGCAGTATGGTGCCTGAGCCGGGGACCGGCCTGCTGTACCTGATCGGGCTCGCGGTCGCATGGCGGTTCGGACGCTCCGGGACCGCGCTCCTCGTGCTCGTCCTGGCCATCCTCGTCCCGGGAACGGGCCGCGCCGCCCTCATCACGGCAACGGACTTCGTGGATGACAACGACACCGCGAACGGAACCTGCACGCTGCGCGAGGCGATTCGCAGCGCCAACGACAATGTGAGCGTCGATGCCTGCACCGCCGGCTCCGCGGTCGTCACCGACTCGATCTACGTCCTGCCGGGCACGCACATCGTCGACCTCAGCTCGGGCAACGACGAGGACAACGCCGTGACCGGGGATCTCGACGTTCTGGAGAAGGTCGAGATCCGGGGCAGCTCCGCGAAATACTCGATCATCGACGGCACGGGGGGCGGTGCGATCGACCGGCTCTTCCACGTCCACGCGAGTGCGGACGACGTCATCTTCTGGAACCTCGCCCTGCGAGGGGGCAACGCCGCCGACACCTCGCAGCTCGGCGGAGTGCTCTGGAACGAGTCCAGCGCCTCTCCGGTTCAGCTGATCGGGGTCGAGCTGAGCGGCGGCACGGCCGCGGTTGGCGGTGGCATCGCGAACGAGGGAAACCTCGCCATCTACCGCAGTCGCATCACCGGGAATCAGACCACCGTCGACCTCGGAACCGTCGGGAACGACGGGGGTGGCATCGCGAGCGCAGGCATGCTGCCCAGCTCCGCATTTCGGACAGCGAGATCTCCGGCAACCAGGCCGAGGAAGATGGCGCCGGGATCTGGGTCGGGTCCGGATCCTTCTCGCTTCTCCGCTCGCGAGTGACGGGAAACGTGGCGGGCGAAGACGGAGGCGGTCTCTACGTCGTGACCACGTCCTACGAGGTCGACTACGTCGAGTTCTCGAACAACGAGGCCGCCCGGGGTGGCGGTATCTACATGGGGGGCTCAGGCGAGGTGCAGCACAGCGCCTTCTTCGGCAACTAAGCAACATCTCGGGGCGGGGCGACCATGACGCCGCCGGAGCGTTCGTCCGCTTCAGCACCTTGTCGGACAACACCGCACCGACGGGCGCCGGGGTCTACGCCACTCGGACAGACCCTGCTCGATTCGGACACCATCGCCGCGAACAACGGCGAGGGTGTCTTCAACCAGAGCGGCGTCTTCTTCGAGACGCGCTGGTCGCCCAGAACTCCGGCGGCAATTGCGCCGGAAGCGCTCCCGCGTTCGGCGCCTTCAACCTGGAGGACATGAACACCTGCGGCTTCGTATCCGGTGTCGACATGCCCAACTTCCCGAACACGAGCCCGATGATCGGCCCGCTCCAGGACAATGGAGGCCCCACCCCGACGATGGCGCTGCTGCCGGGCAGTCCCGCAATCGACGCCGTGAGCTCCGAGATCCGAATGAACTGCCAACAGATGCTGGACCAGAGGGGCCATCCCCGCGGTCGGCCGCGCACGAACATCGGCGGCAACGACGTCTTCTTGTGCGACATCGGCGCATACGAGGTGACGGCTCCCTTCGTGGTGGACGACCTGACGGACGCAGTCGACGACGACCCGACCGACGACCTGTGCCAGACCGTCGGGCTGACCTGCACCCTGCGCGCCGCGGTCCAACAGGCGAACGAGATCCCGGGGATGAACGAGATCGAGCTCGGTGCGGGGACGCACCTTCTCTCGATCGCGGGCACCGACGAGGACATCGCCGCCACCGGAGACCTGGACCTGGACACGCCGGTCTCGATCCGTGGAGCCGGAACCGGATCCACGATCGTGAATGGCGCGGGGCTCGACCGCGTCTTCGACGTGGGCACGCCCGATCACACGCCGACCAACGCGCCCGACCTGGCGCGGATCGAGGACGTCTCGATTACCGGGGGCGACGCCGGACTCGACAACGGCGGCGCGATCGCCACCAGTCGAGACCTTCGCGTCGAGCGGCTGTTCCTGTTCGGAAACGACGCGCGCCGGGGCTCCGCGATCAGCTCCGTTCACAGCGGCACGTTCTCTCCGACCGAACCGTACACAGTGGAGGTCGTCGAATCCACGGTGACATTCAACTCCGGCGCGCTGCCACTCTACCTGGCGGATGCACGCGTCACGGGAAGCGCCATCGTCGACAACACCGCAACGATCTCGACCAACGGCGGAGCCGGGGAGTTCGTCGATCTCTTCCTGGAGAACAGCACCGTGAGCCGAAACGATTCAGCTTCGACCGGTGCCTTCTTCGCGCAGCGGGCGATCATCGAGAGCAGCACGATCTACGACAACTCGTCCGACTTCGCGCCGGGCGCCTTGTTCCTGCTCGATCTCTCGGTCCTTCACAACAGCATCATCGCTGGCAACGTCGCCGGGGGAAGTCTCGACCAGTGCTCGTTCAATCCCGGCGCCGTCACCTCCTTCGGCTACAACGTGACCGACACCGCCGCCGGAGACTGCAACCTGACGGCTGGCACGGACCAGGTCCTTGCGGATCCGATGCTCGAGGTTCTCGCCTACAACGGGGGCTCCACCCTCACGCACCTCCCAGCCACCGGAAGCCCTGCCATCGATGCGGGTGATCCCGTCGACTGTCCGACGCTGGACCAGCGCGGAGTCTCCCGGCCCAGGGACGGCGACATGAACGGCAGCGCCATCTGCGACGCCGGCGCCGTCGAGGTGCCCGAGCCGGGCTTCGTCGCCGGCCTGCTCGCCGGATCGCTGGCACTCGCCGGTCTCGGACGGCGGCGGGTCCGCCGGGAGGCCACGAGCCGCTCCTGAACCCACGCGCGCCCGGAACGCGCCTGCCGACGTTCAGGAGGATAAGACAAACAAGCCGGGTTCTGACGTGACGTCCGAGTAGTGGTGTTGTGTCAATCCCCTCTGGGGCCAAGGCGGGCGCCCAGCGGCGGGACGATCTCAAGCTGCGGCGTTGCCGTTTCCCGGTGGGAACGACTCCAGCAAGAACGTTCCCGCGACGGTGCCATCGCTGACCAGCAGGTCCTCGAAGAACGTGAAGAACAGCTTCGAACCGACGGCGACTGCTTCCGAGAGGCCATACGGACCGACGACGAAGGTGCCAGCGGGCGTCCCATTGCTCCGCCACAGCCCCGGCCCTGCATCGAAGAACAGCAGGGACCCTGCTCTCACGATCCTCCCGATCGAGCCGCTGCTACCGCCACCCGCGACCGGGTCCTGGACCAGCACCGTGCCGAGAGCTGTTCCGTTCGTCTTCCAGAGGGAAGGTCCCTCCGGCGGTGTCCGGGCGGAGAAGAAGAGGCTCGAGCCCCACACGACCAGGTTGCCAACGCCCGACGAAGCCGCGGGATCCGCCTTCAACACCGCCATCGCCGGATCAACGGGGACCTCCGAGATCTTCTTGAACTCGCGGGCAGGCGATCGCGCCGTCGCGGAGGGGCGCTTGCCTCGGCACGACATCCACCGCGGCCACCTGCAACGCCGTGGGGCGCGATTGGCACTATAGTCCCGCCGTGGTACTCGAGTGGCTGACTCTCATCGCGGCGACCTTCGGGGCGCTTCTACCCATCATGAACCCGTTCAGCACGGCGCCCGTATTCGTAGCGGTGACGAGGAACATGAACTCCAAGCGGCGCCTGCAACAGGCCCGTCTGGCCTGCATCTATGCCTTCGCCGTGCTTTCGGTTGCGCTGCTCGCGGGCACCCTGATCTTGACTTTCTTCGGGATCTCGATCCACGCGTTGCGGATCGCGGGTGGGCTGATCGTCGCGCGACTCGGTTTCCGCATGTTGGATCCGGAACCCGAGCGGAAACTGGACTCCGACGCCGAGGCCGAAGCCATGACGATGCAGGACGTGGCCTTCACGCCGGTGGCCATGCCCATGCTGAGCGGACCCGGTTCGATCGCGGTCACGATCGGCATGGCGACCACGGTCGCGCACCCAGCGGAGAACGCTGCGATCGTCGTGGGGATCGCGCTCACAGCGTTCGTGTCGTGGCTCGTGCTGCGTTCGTCGGTGCGGGTGGTCGGCTACCTCGGCGCGACCGGAGTCAACGTGCTGACACGGATCATGGGTCTGTTGCTCGTGGGCATCGGCATCCAGTTCGTGTTCGCTGGAATCATGGATCCGCTGCTGAGCCAGGACGTGATCCGCGAGATCGTCGAGCGTGTCCAGCAGGCGACGGGGCCGTAGCGCGCTGATACAGCGCTCTGACTTCAAGTTGGAAGTGCACCATTCGCTAGACCCCAAGGAAGCACTCCTCCGGTGTGCGGTAGCCAAGCCGCTTGCGAGGCCGGGTGTTGAGTTTCTTGGCGATGCGATCACAGTCGCGTTGGGTGACTTCTGCTTGGCTAGTTCGCTTCGGCAGGTGCTGTCGAAGCAGCCCGTTGAAGTTCTCGTTGCTGCCTCGTTCCCATGAGTGGTAGGGCGTTGCGAAGTAGAACTGGACGCCGGTCGCCCTCTCGATGGATTCGCGCTACCAGCGGCTCGTCGATGGCAGCACTGTGGGATCTCCCTCGACTCGCGCTCGCGCCGCTCCATCGGGATGTGCGTGGTGCCATCGCGCCAGCGGGTCCTATCCCCCGCGGTCGGCGATGACGGGACACGAATGGATCCAGACACTCGGGTCGATTCGCACCCGGAGGAGCCCCCCGTCAGCCGAGCGAACGCGACTCGACATGGTGTATGAACCGTTCGTCCACGACGACAAAAGTCGGTGTCCCCGCGATCTTAAGAATTCCGAAGAATATTCCGCGCGACTCTTGCCTTAGGATCGTCGACGAATCGATCGTCGGAATGATCGGATGGGGGAGACTGCGGATGGACACGAAACGAGCCAACAGTCGGGTGTGGGGTGAGGTCGCAACGAGGGCTTCCTGCTCTATCTTGCTCGCCGTGCTGATCCTGCTGTCGCTTGCGACTCGGGGTCTCGCACAAGTCAATCCGCTGCATTTCCTCGAGCGGACCGAAATCGTCGAGGGGACCTATCTCGTCGGTCAAGACGAGCTTCCGTTCTTCGGTGAGGACGCATCCGATTTCCTCGGTGATCCGAGCTTCAACTTCGCGGCGACCGGATCGTCGGCGGTTGGCGACGTCAATCAGGACGGCTACCCCGACATCGTGGAGTACAGCTTGGATGCGCTCTCGGCTCCGTACTTCGGCACGGTCGTCCGAATCAACGATCAAGGCGCCGGGTTCGACGCGACTCCGTTGGGTACGACGACGCCCGCGGCGACAATCAGAGCCATCGCGCTCGGAGACCTCGATGGTGACGGGTTTCCGGACCTGATCCAGGCATTCGAGGGCTCGACGACGACGAGGCGCGTCGAGGTCTACTTCAACAGCCAGAGCTCGCCCTATTTCGATCTTGCCAGCCCGGATTTCACGGCCGCCCTGACGTTCTGCCCGACGGACATCGCGGTCGGGAACCTGAACCAGGGCAGTGCCCTGGACTTCGTCGTCGCGCAAGAAAAGGAGATCGATTGCACTCAAGCACCCGGCCAGAATTCCGTGACGTCGATCTTCTACAACGACGTCGCCGGCGGCGTCGCGCCGCTGTTCTACTCGGACGACCTCCCGACGCCGACGAATGTGTCGACTCGCGGCGTCGTGCTGGTCGACGCGAACAACGACCTGCTGCTCGACGTCGTGACCGTCAATCAGGGCGAGGATTCGTCGCAGCTCTTCCTCAACAACGGCAGCAGCGGAATCGGCATCGACAATGTTGCGGCGCTCACGTTCACACACGAGATCCAGGCCTATTCCGGCGCGACGGCTGACCTGAACGGCGACGGCTTCGACGACCTGGTCCTGAGTGGACGCGCGAGACCCATCGGTGCAGCTGAGTTCCTCCAGGTGATGGCCTACCTGAATGATGGGAGCAGCATCGCGAGCTTCACTCCGCTCGAGATCTTCAACGATTCGATCCATGCGCAGAACATCCTGATGGACACTCAGCTGGGTGATATCGACGAGGACGGCGACATCGATGTGCTCATCGCGAACTTCTTCCCGGTAGAAGGACAGGAGGTCACCGGGGGCGGTGGCGTCAATACCTTCTTGAATGATGGCGCTGCGACGCCGGCCTTCAGCTCGGACCTGGGCGGCCAGAACATTCTGCAAGACCCCGAGTTCGTCGCGCAGCGTGTCGAGGCCGAGTTGGTCGACTTCGACCTGGACGGCGATCTCGATGTGTACGCCATCGGCGGATGGATGGGGGTCTATACCTGGATGCAGAACATCCTGCCGGAGGGAGCCTCCGTCTGTGACGGATGCCTGCCGAACCAGTTCTTCGAGAATCTGACGATCGCGCCCGACGGGGATGGCGACGGTGTCGCGGACGTGGCAGACAACTGTCCCGCGTTCGTCAACGCGGGACAGGACGACACCGACGGCGACGGGATCGGTGACGGATGCGACAGCGAGTGTGACGACGGGGTCGACAATGACTTCGACGGAAGCATCGATTCTGCCGATCTCGACTGCACCAACGGTGTGGATAGCGAGCTGCCGGCGTGCATCGACGGCGGTGACAACGACTTCGACGGACTGACGGACTATCCCGACGACCCGGAATGCAGCGATCCCTGGGGATTCGCGGAGCACTACGTGAGCCCCAGCTGCGGCCTCGGATTCGAGTTGGTCTTCCTACTGCCGCCGTTGATGGTGCTGCGTCGGCGGCGCCTCTCGAGGCGAGACCAGGGACACTAGGGCCGGGCCGAGATGGGTTGCGGCCGATCGGACGCATCGGCCCGAGCGAGGGAGCGGAGTCCCTTTCATCGCTGTCGCGGTGTCGGTACCACGCGCGGGCATCATGACCGAGCCCGAAGCTCATGTGACCGGCCGTGGCGCGGCCGCACGCAGTCAAGAGCATCTGACGGCGACATGCGACCCCGTACTCCAGCCGTACGACAGGGGGTTGACATCACGCCCCTACCCGGACGTCACCCCGAAACCGGGCTCGTTCGTCCGATGCTCAGGGGTCGCCAAGCATGGCTGCGTAGACTCGTCTCCTGGCTCGCTGGCCCCCTCTGTGCCTGGATCTAGACTGGGTACTCAGTTCCCGGTGCGACAGCTCGAGTGAGCGGGGTGCTTCGACGAAGGCCGACGCGCAGCTCGGGCTTCGCGGGAGATTCCGATTGGCCGGGCGGGGCCGAAGCGGCGACAATGACGCCGTGCCCAACACCCCGGTGGACCCTGCGCGACCGAGATGGATCGACTGGCTGATGACGCCGCCCTTCCTGGTGGCGTTCGCGGGCACGCTGCTGCTGTTCGACCCCCTACAGCGGGTGGCGCGCCTGTTCGGACAGCGCCCTCAGGAGTACGTCGCCGGCTGGCTCCAGATCGCCCTGGTCTTCGTGTTCCGTATGGCCGGCGCCCGGCTGGTCGTGGAGCGGGACCCTGCCGTAGTGCCGGAGACCCCGTATCTCATCCTCGCCAACCACCAGAGCATGTTCGACATTCCGATGTTCGGAGCGGCCTTCTTCCGCAACTTTCCGAAGTACGTCTCGAAGCGCGAGCTCGCGAGCTGGATCCCGAGCATCTCCTACAACCTGCGGCGGGGTGGCAACGCGATCATCGATCGCAGCGACCGCGAGGGAGCCACCCGCGCGATCCGCGCCCTGGGTGCCCAGGTGCGCGAGCGCGGGGTCTCGGCGGTGATCTACCCGGAAGGGACGCGGTCTCGCGACGGCAAGCTAGGTCCGTTCAAGCCGGCGGGTGCGCTGGCGCTGTTCGAAGAGGCTCCGGAGGCGACCATCGTGCCAGTCACAATCGACGGGTCCTGGCGGCTCTTGCGCTTCAATCTGTTCCCGATTCCGTTTGGTACTCGGGTGCGCATGCGCATCGGTGCCCCGATCCCGCGAAGCCCGGAAGAGGACCGCCTCTGGCTGCTCCAGGAAGCCCGCGCCCGGATCGAGCAGACCCTCGAGGATTGGCGGTCCGAAAGCCCCTAGCGCGCGGCGGTCCTCGTACCGCGCGATCAGCGCTCGGTACTCGCTTCGCCTCGATGCTCCATCTCTAGGCGAAGCGTTTGAGCTCGCGGCGGGCGATCACCATCTTGTGGACCTCGTCCGGACCGTCCGCGATGCGCAGCGACCGCCCGTTTCGCCACATGGCCGCCACCGGCGTGTCGTCGGTGACACCGAGAGCACCCAGGCTCTGTATCACGCGATCGAGCACGGCCATCATCATGTTCGGGACCACGACCTTGATCATGGAGATCTCCTGGCGAGCCTGCTTCTTGCCGTACCGGTCCATCTTGTGGGCAGCGTGCAGGGTCAGGAGGCGCGCCTGGTCGATCTCCATCCGAGAGGTTGCCACGAATTCCTGGATGAACTGCTTGTCGCGCAAGAGGCCGCCCGCAACCTCCCGGCTGTTGGCGTTGCGGCACATGATCTCGAAACCGCGCTCCGCCATGCCGATCGCTCGCATACAGTGATGGATGCGGCCCGGACCGAGACGCGCCTGAGCGATCATGAACCCCGCGCCTTCGGGCCCGAGTACGTTCGTGGCGGGTACGCGGCAGTCTTCGTAGCGAATCTCGCAGTGGCCTCCGCCCCCGGTGTGTCCCATCACGGAAACCGGTCGAATGATGTCGAAACCCGGATTGTCAGTCGGCACGAGGATCTGGCTCATGCGCTCGTGTGGGGCTGCGTCGGGATCGGTCACCACCATGGCAATCGCGAAGGCGGCTCCGATGGCACCCGAGGTGAACCATTTGTGGCCGTTGATCACGTAGTCGTCACCGTCTCGCACCGCCCGCGTCTGGAGCTTGGTCGGGTCTGCTCCCGAAACCTCGGGTTCTGTCATCGAGAAGCAGGAGCGAATCTCCCCCTCGAGCAGCGGCACGAGCCACTTTTCTTTCTGTTCTGGTGTGCCGAACTCAGCGAGGATCTCTGCGTTGCCTGTGTCCGGCGCCTGGCAGTTGAACACGCGACCGGCGATCCCGCTGCGGCCCATGATTTCGCACAGCGGCGTGTACTCGAGGTTGGTCAGCCCGGCACCCCATTCGTTGTCCGGCAGGAAGAGATTCCAGAGCCCGATCTCTTTCGCCTTGGCGCGGAGCTCCAGCATGATGCCTGGTTCTTCATGGGGATGCGCCTCTGCCTGCTCGGCGTACTCCCTCTCGGCGGGGTAGACATATTCGTCCATGAATCGGCAGAGCTGTTCCTCTACCGCCTTGGCCTTGTCCGAAAGCTCGAAATCCATCACTTCTCCTCGAGACTGCTCGCTTGAGCTACGCGTCGAATCGCTGCTTCCCCTCTCTGCACGACCGCAGTCTGACGATAGGTCGTCGTTTCAGTCGCACCAGGTCGACTTGCGACCCGCAGCCGCGGTCTGGTCGCCGTCGGCTCGAGCCCGCACCCAGAACAATTCTGGAGCGCCCGCAATCGGGTGTGTGCGACTCCGCGCGGGCGTCCGGGAGCCCTCGAGAGACGACGATGGGCGCAAGGGCGGCTTCGATGGCCGCGTGTCGTCGAGCATCAAAGCCATCCTCGAGGTCCTCCAGCTCCACTCGATTTCGAGCGGGTCTGCGGGCTTCGCCCCTTGCAGAATCTTTCAGGAGCGGCGAGAATTTTCGGACCAGCGATTGGAATGCGAGGTTTGCCATGATTTCCGTAGGAGAGAGAGTCCCCGCCATCGAGCTCAAGGACCACCTCGGGAGGACGGTTGCGCTGGAGAATTTCCGCGGCAAGCGGCACGTGCTGTTGCTCTTCTATCCACTGGACTGGACCCCCACCTGAAGCCAGGAGGTGCCGGAGGCGGAGGCCCTGCTGCCCCGTTTCCGCGCCGCCCACACCCAGGTTCTGGGTGTCAGTGTCGACAGCGTCTACTCCCATGCCAATTGGGCCCATAGCCTCGGCGGCATCTCCTTCCCGTTGCTCGCGGACTTTCAGCCCAAAGGGGCCGCCGCGATCTCCCTGGGCGTCTACCTGGACGGCCCCGGCATCACCGACCGCGCCACCATCATCATCGACAGCGATGGAGTCGTGCGCTTCGCAGAATCGGTGGGGCCCGACGGCCGGCGCGACATCGCGGCCCTCGCGGCGGAGTGCGAGCGCATCGATCGCGAATGCAAGGGAAGCACCGAAGAGATCCCAGCACCCAGCGGACTGGCCAAGGGGGCGGTGCTCTACGTGCGTAACAACTGCGGCGCCTCGCGCGCCGCACTGAGCGCCTGGAGCAACTGCCATCTCGACGGCGTCGAGGTCCGCAACGTGAGCGAGGACCCGGCGGCGATGAAGCAGCTCGAGCAGATCTCAGGCGGCGCGCAGGCCCCCTGCCTGGTCGCGGACGGAAAGCCGCTGCTGGAGAGCGCCGACATCATCGCCTGCTTCGCCAAAGCCGGAGCACCGCTGTAGGGATCGCGGGACGGCGACGAGTGTTCAACTGCCTCCGCCGGGCCGGTGCTCCCGCCGCCGGGCCACCCACAGGGGATTGACACAACGCCCCTACTCGGACGTCACCCCGAAACCGGGCTTGTCCGTCCTATGCTCCCGCGGCCGCTTCCCGGCCGGCGTGCTGCTCGCCTATTCGCCGCCGGTGGCCGGATTCTCGAGCTTGCTCTTCATCGTGCAGTTCTACTTCTCGAACTTCGCGACCGACGTGCTGCTGCTCGCGCCGCTCTCCGTCGGGCTCCTCTTTGCGGCGGGTCGGGTCTGGGACGCGGTCTCCGATCCGATCATAGGCACCCTGAGTGATCGCACGCCCACGGGACTGGGCCGTCGGCGGCCGTGGATGCTCGCGGCCATCCCGCTCCTGATGGCGAGCCTCGTGATGATCTGGAGTCCGCCGTCGTTCGCCCCTTCGGCCATGTACGCGTGGCTCGCCGTCGCACTCTTCACGTTCTATACGGCGTTCACGATGTACTCGGTGCCCCATGCGGCTCTCGGTGCGGAGCTCACGACGGACTACCACGAGCGGAGTCGCATCTTCGGTGCGAACTCGGCGGTCTTCATCTTCGGCATGCTGATGGCGTTCGGCGCGATGCAGGTCGTGATGAACGCGGCGGACTCGCGGCTCGCGGCTCGCGGCGTCGCGGCGTCGCGGCTCGCCTTCGGCGTGTCGGCTGCGCTGCCCCTCGTCCTCCTGATTCCGACCGTTCGCCTGCGCGAGCGGAAGGAGTGCCAGGGTCGGGGTGCGACCAGCTCCTTCCGCGCCATGAAGGACGTGCTCGCGAATCCGCACGCGCGCCTTCTGCTCACTGTCCTGTTCTGCCAGCGCGCCGGATCGGGCGTGCTAGGCCTGATGGCCCCCTACCTGATGCGCTACGTGATCAAGCGCCACGCCGGGCTGCTTGGGAACGCCCCTAATTCTCTTCGAGCATGTCCAGTCCGTAGAAGCCGACCGGCGTCACCAGGTACTCGGCCTCCCAGCCTCCCTTGCTGATGGGCTCGTAGCGCCCCTTCTCCGCCACCGGGAATCGGATCGGCTGACCCGGAAAGACGTCCGGGGCGACCTTCGAGTCCCGCACCACGATCTCACCATGAACGACGACGAAGGGAATCCCCGTCGTCGGCCGCGTTCCATGCAGATAGGTCGCGTTGTCGGTGACCGTCTGCGGATCGAAGATCGTGACGTCCGCGAGCATCCCCCTCTGCAGGCGTCCGCGTTCCCGCATGGCCGCAAGCCCCGTTTCACCGAGGTAGCGCGCCGGGTTGTAGCTGAACGTCGCCAGCACGTGCATCAGCGGGATCTCGTTCTCGCGTGCGATGCGGAGGCTCTTGCCGTGCGTACCGGCGACGCGGGGATGAGTATTGGGCAGGTCCTCATAGGGCGTGTCCCACGGCAGCTGGTCCCAGCCGCCGGGCACCACCGGCATGCCGTCGCTCGCCGCCACGACGCCCGGCAGCGCCACTCACTTGACGATCTCTTCCACGGGCATCTTGTAGAGGACGATCTGCTTGGCAGTTTTGAACGGCACGTTGTGGAGGCTGAACCCTTGAACTTTCGAGACACAAATGACTTCGCCTTCAATCAACTTCACGCAGCCGATAGTCTTGCCGGATTGGCAAGGAGGTAGTCGACCGAGTCGATCGTGTTGCGCACCAGCGCCACCTCGCGCGTAGTTGCAAAGGGTAGGTCGAGAGCCGAAAGCTGCCCCGGCACCGGTCCTTCGGGTCGAACCACAGCGGCGAGAGCACCGCGCCGAGCACCAGGGCGCTGAGCGCATAGGCGTGAGTGCGTTCCGACCGCCCTACGCGTCGCGTTGTTGTGTGAGCGGGCCGAGTTCGTCAACCTCCCCGACCATGTTCGACGTCGCCGCCACCTGCCTCGCCATCACGGCCGTATTGTCCTTCCTGAACCATCGCTTCGTGCGCCTGCCGACGACGATTGGAGTGATGGTGATCGCGCTCGCGCTCTCGCTCGCGTTCATCGCGCTCGACGCCGCGGGTTGGGCCCACGCGTTGCGTAGCTACGAGGAGTCCCTGCTGAGATCGATCGACTTCTCCGACCTGTTGATGCAGGGGATGTTGTCGCTGTTGTTGTTCGCCGCCGCCCTGCACGTGGACTTCAGCGCGCTGAGAGCTCAGCGCTGGCCGGTGCTGGCGCTCGCGCTGTTCGGCACGCTGCTGTCCACCGGGCTCGTGGGCGTCGGCCTGTGGCTGGCCGCGCCGGTCACCGGCCTCGAGCTGAGCCCGTTGTACTGCCTGTTGTTCGGCGCGTTGATCTCGCCGACCGATCCGATCGCGGTGATGAGCATCTTGAAGTCGGCCGGCGCGTCGCCGGACGTGGAGCTCGTGATCGCCGGCGAGTCGCTGTTCAACGACGGCGTTGGCGTGGTCGTGTTCGCCTCGCTGGCCGCGATGCTCTCGAGCGCCGGGCCTCCGACGGCGGGCTCGGTGCTCGCGCTGCTGGCGCGCGAGGCGGCCGGCGGCATCGTGTTCGGGTTGGTGCTCGGGTACGCGACCTACGCAATGCTCAAGAGCATCGACGAGTACCAGGTCGAAGTGCTGCTGACGCTGGCAGCAGTGACCGGCGGCTACGCGCTGGCGAGCCACTTGCACATCTCGGGCCCGCTCGCGATGGTGATCTGCGGCTTGGTGATCGGCAACCATGGCCGCGAGCGCGCCATGTCGGACACGACGCGGCGCTACGTGGACATGTTCTGGGAGCTGATCGACGGCATCCTCAATGCGGTGCTGTTCTTGCTGATCGGGATGGAGGTGCTGCTGGTCAGGTTCTCGCCGCCGGTGTTGACGGCCGCCGTGGTCGCGGTCGGCGTGACGCTGCTCGCGCGCTCGCTTTCGGTCGGGCTGCCGACCGCGGCATTCGGTCGACACTTCGGGCTGCCCGATGGGGCGTGGCGCGTGCTCACCTGGGGTGGGTTGCGCGGAGGCATCTCGGTCGCGCTGTCGCTGTCTCTGCCCGCCGGCACGCAGCGCGACATCGTGCTCGCGCTGACCTATTGCGTGGTGGTGTTCTCGATCCTGGTGCAGGGACTCACGATCGGACACGTGGTGCGGGGCACGTTGATGCGGACGCCCACCCGCCACCGCGCCGCGCACTGAACGGCGCTGCGAGCCCATCACGTGCCAGAAGCCGAAATGGGCGAGCGCAGGGGCACGAGCGAATCGGTGGGCTGGCGCAGCGCGCTCAGCACCAACCCGAACGACAGCTTCGCGGCCAGACCGGGCGCGTACGGGGTCACGGGTAGGTGATAGGCCGCGAAGACCACTGCGCCGACCAGGGCGGCGGTCGTCCGGTCGCCACCACATCGGAACGCTCCTTACTCCTCGGCATTCCGCCCGTGGCCCCCGCCGCGGGGCCCGCTCACGCGCCAGATCGTATTGCCGACATCATCGGCCACGAGCAGCGCGCCGCGACGGTCGATTGCCACACCGACGGTTCCTCGCGATGCAGGCCGGTACCCTACGCGCCAAGGATTCGGGACGAAATCCACGGATCCCAGGAGAACGTCTCTCGAATCGAACGATTCCCTGGGAGAACCCCGGGACTGCAAACAGTGAGAGCCGCAACCTGCGCGGTACGCCGCCGGGCCGTTCGCGCCCGGGGCGCTACGCTGCGGGCGTGTCCCCCACCAGAGCCTCCGACCGGAATCCCAACTCGGATCCCAACTCCGACTCCAACCTCGGCCCCAACACCTCGCCTGCGCTCCGGCTGCGGCGTAGCCCGCTCGTGCTGGTCGCAGTCGGCGGGGGTGTGGCCTCCGGCAAGAGCACCGTCGCAGCGCGGCTCGCGCCCCTGCTCGGAGCCGCTCACTTCGGATCCGACGAAGTTCGAAACGAGATGCCACTGGCCGGGCTCGACACCTTCTCCCGCAGATTCGAGGACGAGGTGTACGCGGAACTCCTGCGACGCGCCGAGCGCGGCCTCGCGGACGGGCATTCGGTGGTCGTGGATGGCTGCTTCTCGCTGGCACGCGAGCGCGAAGGCGCGCGTGCGATGGCGGTCACGCACGGCGCACCTTTTCTATTCGTCGAGTGTCGCGCGTCGCAAGCCGCGCTGCGCGAGCGGCTCGCCGCGCGCGACGCCGAAGTCGAGGAGCCCTTCTGGCAGATCGTGGCCGACGATCTCGCGCGGCGATCCGAACCTGTGGTGGAGCTACCGGAAGACGAATACCGGGTCGTCGCCACCGACGAACCCGGCGACGAGGTTCTCGAAGAAGTCGCGGCACTCGTGCGGACGCGCCGCGAGCAGATCGCGATGCCAGAATCCGTCACCTTCGACTGCTGGAACACCCTCATCTGCGAAGAAAACTGGGAACTCGCCCACGCGCTGCGAGTCGCCCGGCTGCGGGAAGCCGCCGAGCAGGCGGGACGCCCGGTCTCGCCAGAAGAGGCGACGCGCGCTTTCGATTCGGCCTGGAACCGACACATGCAGCTGTGGCGCGCGGGCGAGGCGAGCGGTGCTCGCGAGGTCGCCCAATGGAGCCTCGCGGTGCTCGAACTCGAAGGAGACGAGCAGGCGCTCGATTCGCTCGTCACCGCGTTCGAAGAGGCGTCGCACACCGGCGAGGTGGTGGCGCTCGAGGGTGCTCTGGAAACGCTAGAAGCGCTGCGTGCGGCCGGGATCCCCTGCGCGCTCGTGTGCGACACCGGGCTGACGCCGGGCCGTGTGGTGCGCGAGCATCTCGATCGCCTCGGGCTCATCGAGCATCTCGCCGTCCAGGCCTTTTCGGACGAAGTCGGCGTCCCCAAGCCCGATCCGCAGATGTTTCGCGTCGCCCTCGAGCCGCTCGGGGTGAGCCCGGAACGCGCCCTCCACGTGGGCCATCTGCGCCACGCCGACGTGGCGGGTGCCCGCAGCCTCGCGATGCGCTCGGTTCGCATCCGGGCCCGCTATGACGATACGTCGCCCCTGGCCGACGCCGACTTCGTCGTCGCCTCGCACGCGGATCTGCGAGACCTGCTCGACCTGGACGGGTAGGTCCGCGGCGTCGCCGCGGGGTCGAGGCGCATCCTCCACGCTCTGGCTCAACCGTTGCACTGCGAGACGAACGAGCCGATCGGCGCCTCGCTCCGGATCTCGAGCGTGTATTCGATGCAGGTCGGAGGCGCGGCTGGATCCCGGATGACCTGGATATAGAAGGTCCTGGAGTCGTTCTGCCCCTGGAAGCCCTCGTAGACGAACTGCAAAGGGGTGAGTCCGGAGCAGACGTCGGTGCCCCCGCAGATGCCGGCGAATAGGGTCGCAATTCGGAACTGATTGCCCGGGTTGCTGGCGAACTGGATCACCATGTGTTGCGTGTCGTTCGTGTCGAGCATGACCACGCGGTACCAATCGCTGTCCCCGGATGGCACGAAATTGCCGGTCACCTGGATGACGGTGGTGCCGTCGTCCGGCAGCGAGCCCAGATCGACCGCGCCGTTGCAGGCGGCTCCGAGGCCGCCCTGGTCGTTGCTGTCCTCCTGGCACTCGCAGCCATCGGCATGGACACCGTTCAGGTCGTGCCAGGTGGAATCACAGGACACCACCTGGCAGGTCGCTGCTGCACACGTAGCGGACGCCACGTTCGGCGCAGGGGGGCAGAGATCCGGTGAGCTGGGGTCGTCCACCACCGAGTTGCAGTCGTTGTCCAGCCCGTCGCACACCTCGAGCCCGGGAGGCGCCTCTCCCACGCACACGCCGCTCCATGCTTCGTCGACGCAGGTCTCGGTTCCAGTCGAGCACTCGCCGATGGCGACGCCGCAAAGACGCATGTTGCCGTTCGTGCAGCTGAGCCCGTCGCCCGGTCCACGCACCGCTCGCACCTTCGCGTTCCCGGTCTTCAGAATCGAGGCCACGTCGCCCCGCGCGAATTCGACCACCCAGGCGTTGGCGGGTGCGCTGGCGTCGGAGGTCGACGACCAGTACTCCGAGCCCCCGGTGAAGGCGGTGCAGCTGCAAGCCGTGACGCCGCAGCTGGGCACGCAGGCGGTATCGAAGGACGGAGCGACCGCCGGGTCGAAGGTCTGGAGATCGAGGATGCCGAACAGCTCCTTCACGTTCGGCACGCGCCAATCGTCGTATCCCGCGAAGGAAGTGGCGTTCAGCAGGGCCACCTTTGCAGCGAAGGCGCCGTCCCAGCTGTGGCTGTCATCCACGTCGTGCACGCTGCCGTCGTCCGAGAGTTTCTCCCACATCAGGCTGGTACGGAGATCGGTGACCGTGCCGTCGCCGTTGTCCTGGTAGGCTGCCGGCTCTCCGGCTCGGATGTCGCCGTCGTGGCCCGTCGCCGTGCACGGGATGACGCTTCCACTCGAATTCCAGCACGTGATCTGGCCGGTGGCGTTCGGCTGGAACGGGCAGGTCTGGCTGACGCCCGGGCCCAGGCCGATCAGGTCGCGCTCGAGCACGACGGCATCGGCGGTATCGAAGCTGCCGTCGTCGTTGACGTCGCCAGGGACGAAGTCGCCCGCGACCGGCGCGGCCACGAGCGCGACGCCCAGGATCAGGCCCAGTGCGGCGACGAATCGGGCGCCGTGAGAACGACCACGATCGACCATGGGCATGCCGGTGCCTCCTTGGTCTCCCTCTGCCCGCCTATCATACGCGCCGACAGTTTCGACTGTAAAGCACCCATCGTACGGGGTTATGATGAGTGGGAGCTCGACAGGGGACCTGCGGATGCACGGCCCGATCGACACGCGCGCGCTCGAGATGCCCGCCAGACGGTCCTTCCGGGCCGCAACCTGGATCGCCGCACTGAGCGCCATGCTCTCGCTCCCGGCCTCCCAGCCAGCGGACGCCCAGATCCTCTATCACAGCCCGGGAGACGACGGCGTGAGCGGCGGCGTTCCGGCGACGGTGCCGTCCGGAGGGCCCGTCACGCTTCATCTCTACCTGGACGCGGGCGGTGTCGCATCGACCGTCGATCCTTGCTGGCAGGGTGACGGCGACGAGACCTGCGGCTACCGCATGCGGCTCCTCGGCACGGGCGTCACCGTGCAGTCCTTCACGCCGGTACCGGCGAGCGTGCAATACAACCTCGTCGGCAACCAGCTCGACTTCATCGGAGGCGAGTACGAGTTCGGCGACCTCGGGCCTACCAAGATCGGCGACCTGGTGATCGACGCGCCGACTCCGGGCGCGACGCTGGATCTCACCTTTGGCGAGACGGTCACGACACAGCTCCAGACAGTGCCAGAGCCCGCACCGACCACGATCGTGCAGGTACCGGAGCCCGGTGTGAGGCTCGGCGTCCTCGCAGGCTCGTTCGCGCTCTTCGCCGCGAGCAGACTCCCGCGATGGCGCCGATCGGGAATTGCCGACTAGCGGATTCCCCAGGTAGCGGTGTTCGTCCCATGCTCAGTGAAGTTCCGGTTCGTCCACATCGGGAGACCTTCCGAGTAGGCATGATGTGCCGAGTGCGGAAGGTCTCCCGCAGTGGCTCCTACGCCTGGTGCCAGCGTCAGCCCAGCTGGCGCGAGCGAGACGACCAGGCGCTGGCCGAGCGCATCCGCGAGGTGCAGGAGGCCAGCCGCGAGACCTACGGTGCGCCGCGCCTTGACGGTCACTTCCACAGCGGGGCACCGGATCGCGTCTGGGTCGCAGAGATCACGCGCATCCGAGGGCGCAAAGGCTGGCTCTATCTGGCCGTGCTGCTCGACCTCTTCTCCCGCAAGGTCGTGGGCTACGCCACCGCAAGTCATACGCGACAGCAGCCCGCCCTCGAAGCCTTCGATCGCGCGGTCTCAACCCCGGAGCCACAGCCTGGCCTCATCCATCACTGTTCTTGCGGCGAGACTGAGCCGGTTCGCTGCACAACTTCCTTACCGCTTGGCAGCGCTCATCCACCGCCCGGCGGTCCTGGTCTTCGGGCAGCCCCTCACCAGCTCCTCGGGCGATCATTTCAGCGTGTCGCAAGAGCGTGGCGCGGTCCTCCGGCCGATGCGCGAATCCCGCGACCACGGCGATCGTTTCCAGCAGGCGGATGGTTACCGCGACGCTGGAGCGGCCATATTGCCGGATCTGGTTGAACGCCGCGTCCATGATCTCCGGGAACGCATCGGCAGGCGCAATCACCCGAAGCTGATTCTGGCGGTCATGGCGATAAGGCGACGGCCTGTCTCGTGAAGCCAAACGACACAATGCGGACCCCAAGTGGTCCACACACGTGATCGCCGTGAACGGGTCGTTCATCCCAGGGGAGAGGGCCCGGACCGCAATCTCCACCAACTGGTTCACCTCGAACTCGATGTCCTGGCCGGAAGTCCGCTGGTGGCCCAGGACGAAGAGGGCATTGACCTGGTCCGTGAGCCCGTCGGTCACTCGGCTTCCCGGCCAGATCAGCACAAGCGGACAACTGGCGACGACGTAGCTTCCAGGCCCCCGCTCCAGTCGAACGATCAGGTCCTCCTCCGACGCCAGCGCAAGCAAGGCCTCCATGTCGATGAACTGGACGTAGCCGTCACCGTGCGCACCGATCGGCCGAGCCTCTTGATCGAACGCCTCGAAGAAGCCTGCGTCGGGTGGCTCCGTCGGGACCTGTGGCGCTCCCCGCCCGATCTGTTCCGGGAAAAGAAGATCGATTCTCTCGATCAATTCCTTGCCGATCCGCGCGGCAATCTCATTGGCCTGGATGGATACAGACACGTGATGGATGAAGTAGATGAACACCCCCACGCTCGCCACCGCGAGGAGAACGCCGAGGGTGACCGACAGGTGCGGGACGAAAGTGACCTCGTTCGCGCGGCGGATCGTGCGGAGGACGATCAGGCAGTACAGGAAGGTGGCAATGAACGTGCCGAGGACCACCTGTGTGGTGGAATCGCGCATGAAACTGCGCAGCAGACGGGGTCCCAGCTGCGAAGAGGCTAGCGAAAGGGCGACCAACGTCATCGAGAAGACCACGCCGGCGATGGTGATCATCGATCCGGCAACGATCCCCAGCACGGCGCTCGCACCTTCCGCTCCACCGGTGAACGTCCAGCCCAATTTGAGCGCCAACCACTTCGTCACCGGCTCGTCCACGGTGACGCTCAGGAAGGCCAACGCCACGGCCACGCCGGCCATGACCGCCGGAATGAACCAGAAACCGGAATGAACGCGATCCCACAACTTGAAGAGCTGCCCTCTCACGAGGATGGCACCTCATTCACTCGCATGTCATCCACAGCCGAGCGTGCCCGGTAACCGGCGCGCGCAGCGCGGTCGCTAGCAGGCGCCGGCAGGTCGCGCGCGTCCGCGTTGACCGGAGGGTTGGAAGTCACCCGCTCCACCACCGAGGCACTGAATTGCGGATTCGATCCACACGACATGGAGAACTTGTGGCGAGACGACACCCGAACCTCCAGAAGCGAGCGATATCCCTTGGCGTTGGGTCGAAGATAGCAGTCTAGGATCTCGTCGAGCGGCGCGCGCCTGACCGTCGTCGTTGTTGAGCCACTCCTCGGCGCACGGGCCGGCCACTGCGTCCCTTGGGACCGGGGGCCTCGAGGCCGAAGCGGTGCGGTGTCGATCCCGCGCTCCCGCCGTGCCTACTGAAGGCGGTCGCGCGCGGTTCCCCACAGCAGGGCGTTGCTCAGCAGACGGTTGAACGCCTCGTTCTCCCACGCACCGCGGAAGAGCAGCGGGGTCTTGCCGTCGGGGTCGACGCTCGTATCCACGTAGGGCTGGCCGTTCGTCGCCGGCGAGTGGCAGTGCCCGAGGGCAACGTAGGCCACGCCTCCGCTCCCCACGTCTCGAACGTAGGCGAGCGCCCGGGTCTTCTGGTCCGGGAGCAGAGAGGTGTCTGCGTCGACCGTGAAGCCGAAGGCGGGGTCCGGGTCGTGCGGCAGCTCGGTGGTGAGCAGCACCTCGCTGTGGTCGGGATCGAGCAGCTCGATGAAGTAGAGCTCGTCCTGAACCTCGAACGACGCGGGCAGGCCCTGTACCAGCGGGTGACTGGAGCTCGCCACGTCCACCCGGAAGCGGCGGATAGGAGGGTGATTCAGGAAGAAGCACCCCAGCGACTCGTGGTGGGGCAGCTTCAGCATGCGGCGCGCATGGGGCTTCCCCTCGACGCGCCCGGCGCGCCCACCACTCGTGCCGTGGAGTGCGAGCCAGCGGCCCCCTTGCGCGAGCCAGTCCTGGACGAGCTCGTTCTGCTTCCCATCCAGGTGCGGGCCGGCGACGTAGCTCACCAGGAGATCGCAGTCGGGAAGCCACCGCTCGAGGTCGGCGAAGTCGCTCGATACGGTGACCTGCACGACGCACGTCTCATCGAGCAGGCGCAGCAGACGCAGCCTCGCGTAGTCCATGTCGTGGGCGGCCGACGCTCCAGGCGGGAATCCTCCGACGACGAGATGGGTCCTGCTCGAGCTCAAGGATCGCCTCCTGACTTGACGTGGTCCACGAAGATTCCGATGCAGCGGTCGTGCCACGGTAGTCGCGCACCCTGCCCATGGAACCCCACGTGACCGCCGCCCGGCGCTAGCAGTGGATGGACTCGTGGGTTCGCGTGCCACTCGTGTGAGGTGTAGCTCGTAGCCGGGATCCAGGGGTCGTCGAGTGCGTGGATGACGAGAGTGGGCACGCGGATCTCGTCGAGGAACTGCCGGGCGTGGTTCTCGGCGTAGTAGTGCTCTGCGTCGCGGTAGCCGTTCCGCGGAGCGACGAAGTTCTCGTCGAAGTCGTAGATGGTCTGCGCTGCCTCGACGGCGCTCCGCTCCGGCTCCGAGATCTCGGATCTTCCGCCAAAGCACTCGAGCTTCATCGTCGCTAGCAGGTGCCGGTGATAGGGGCGGTTGCGGAGCGCGAGAAAGCGCTGGGACGCGGCGGAGAGGTCGATCGGCGCCGAGACGGAAGCCGCGGCGAGGATCGGTAGATCGCGGCCGTACTCGGCGAGGAACTTCAGAAGCATGTTCCCACCGAGCGAGTAGCCGACCAGGATGAGCCCGTTCCGCAGGGCATCCGGGCCGACTGCGCGCAGTGCGTTGCGGAGGTCGTCCGTCCTCCCTGCGTGGTACTGCAGCCGGCAGTACTGGCGCGACGCACCGGCGCCGCGCAGGTTCAAGCGCAGGACGGGATGCCCGCGTTCGAGCCATGCGCTCGCGCTCGCCAGGATGTATGCGCTGTCGGCCGAGCCGGAGAGGCCGTGGATCAGCACGACGAGTTCCTTCCCGCCCAGTGCCGACGACGGTTGATCCAATGCGCCCACGAGGGCATCTCCGGTCCCGTCGTCGAGCGGCAGTACGATCTCCGTCGCGTTTCGGCCGGAGGGGTTGATCACGGGTCCGCGCAACACGTTGCGGAGCGTCTGGAGGTCGGCACCGAACCACGGTGCCCTTGGCCGAAACGTCGGAAATGCCGCGCTCATCGATCCACCTTCGTCGCCGGCGCCCGCGGTTTTCTGCCACTGGCCCGAACGAGCAGTCCCGAATGTGCCACATGTTTCGCGGGTGATCGCGCGCGCTCTGCCTCGAGCCTGGCCTGCTTCTTGCTAATTCGTGGAGTCCGCCAGGTTCATGCCTGCGAGCACGGCGTCGAAGCGGGGATTGGAGCGGAGCGGGTCGAAGAGCGGGTGTAGCTTTGGGTAGAGGTTCATGTAGAGCCCGGGCACGTCGACCGCGCGCTCGAGACACGACAGCGCCATCTCCCGGTTGCCGGCCATCGTATGGAGACCGGGACCGTTCACGCCTCCGCAGGGGTCACCCGTGACCGCGATCACGGCTTCGAGAAGGCGAGCCCAGGCGGCGTCGATCCCCCCTGACGCGTAGGCCTCGCGCACCGCTCGCTTGGCGGGCTCCGGGAAGGGCGCGCCCTCCAGCGCCTGGAACGACCCGTCACTGTCGCCGCTGTTCCACAGCACACCGGCGAGGAGGAAGTGCCCGAACGGGTTGTCGGGCTCGAGTGCAATCGCCCGCCGCGCCGCCTGGGCGGAGCCCTCCTGCTCGCCGACGGCGCCCAGGATCGTGGACAGGTTGACTGCCATGAACGGCGACAGCGGCTCGAGATCTACCGCGCGGTTGATGGCGGCCACACGTTCCTCGACGATGCCCTGGTTCACGAGCACCAGGGCCAGGTTCTGGTGGGCGAACGCGTACCCCGGGTTCAGCTCGATCGCGTGCCGCAACGAGGCCTCCGACTCCGACCATTTCCGGTCGAACCAGTGGATCCGACCCATGGAGGTGTGGGCTTCCGCCGAGTCGGGTGCGTGCTCTACGGCGAGCTCCGCCGCGCGCCGGGCACGCGGCACGATCGACTCGCTCGTGTCCAGCGCCAACGCCCACGAGAGGGTCAGGGCATCGGCCAGACCGGAGTAGGCCAACCCGAATTCCGGGTCCGCCCGGGTCGCCTCCTCGAAGCGCTGGATGGCGACGCGCATGTCCTCCGGTGTCTGGCGGCTCTGGGCGCTGCGCCCGGTGAGGTAGGCGTCGTAGGCCTTCAAGTCGGAGGTCGGCGGCGGTGCGTTCGCGGCCTTGAGACGGAGGTCGAGCACGGCGGCCACGTCGGCCGCAATCTCCGATTGCACGGCGAAGACGTCCTCCACGCGCCGGTCGAAGTTTCGCGACCAGAGATGGAATCCGTCGCCGGTCTCGATCACCTGCACGGTGATCCGGAGCTTCTCGCCTTCCCGCCGCACGCTGCCTTCGACGACCGCGCCGACGTCCAGACGCTCCCCGATCTCCTCCACGGCGAGCCCCTCGCCGTGTACGGCCTTCGCGGAGGTTCGGCCGATCACCTTCAGGTCCGGCAGCTGGGCGAGCACGTTGGTGAGCTCTTCGCTCATCCCCTCGCCGAAGTACGCGTAGCTCCGGTCGGCGCTCATGTCGTCGAAAGGAAGCACCACCACCGAGGTCGGCGGCGGACGTCCGGCGAAGCGCAGACGCGATCCCCCACGAACCCACCAGAACGTCGCGCCCAGGACTGCGGCCGCGACCAGCAGCGCGCCGAGGACAAGCGGCGCGGACCGGCGACGACGCGGCACGGCCACGGCGGTACCCGGCGCCCCCACCGCGTACGCTCGCACCGGGTCGGGGATGTTCTTGACCGACTGCTCGCCGAGATCGCCGAACGAGAACGCCGTCCGGCTGGCAACCTCTTCGTAGACCTTCGCCGAGATGCAGACGCCACCCGGCTTTGCGAGCGCTTCGAGGCGCGCAGCGATGTTCACGCCCGTCCCGAAGAGACGCTCTTCCTGGACCTGGACCTCGCCCACATGGATCCCGATGCGGAACTCCATCTTGCGGCTCGCAGACAGCGACGCGTTCAGCGCGACACCGACCTGCTGGATCGCCATCGCACACTCGACGGCGTCGACGGCACTCGCGAACTCCGCCAGGAAGTTGTCGCCGGTGAAGTCGACGAGGCGCCCGCGATGCTGCTCCAGAAGCAGCCCGACCTGCTGGCGACGGGACGTGACCATCGCGATGGTCGCATCCTCGTCGTCGGCCATCAGCCGGGAGTAGCCCGCGATGTCCGCGGATAGGATCGCCGCCAACCGGCGCGCTTGTGCGGACATGGCATCGAGTCTACCGCGTCCGCCAGGACCCCGGAGGGTCTCGAGGCTCGACGAGCGAGCAGGGCGAGATCGCGCGGCGCGATTGGGTAGCCCCCATCCGCTCGGTGATCACGCGCGCGTCGCAGCACCCAGGTGCCGGCGGCTACGTCACTCAAGAGAATGAGCGGGAGGCACTTCGATGTTCCACGTCCCCGTCGCACCCCACGCATACCCATGCTCGAGATCGAAGAGTCCCCACTGTCCCGTCCGGTGCCGCGCACGGGGATGATCCGTGGGTTGGCGGCGCGGATCTGCTCGACGTCGATCTCGAGTCGCTTGCGGACGCTCGCGCCGCCGAGAGTCCGCGCGCAGGCCGGAGGTCACTGCCGAAGCGGCCGGTACGAAGCTGTGCCTCCAGGATCCGCACGCCCGCGAGAATCGTCGCCTGTGTCGTCCCGCCCTCGGGTCGATGGGAAATCACATTCTCTGCAAATGAGAGTATGATTGCAAGAGCGAGGATTCCTGTTCATGCGCTACCCGCCGAACACGAACGCCGACTCGATCGGGATGTGGAGCTCGGGGAGCCACGACGACTACCGGGCTGCCGGGCGCTGAGCGATGTTGGAGAAGCTCCTACGCAAGACCGTCGAGAGACTGGGTGTCGAGAGGATCGAGCGCCACATCTTCCTGTGCGCCGATCAGAGCGAGCCGAAGTGCTCACGCAAGGAGTCCAGCCTCGAGTCCTGGGCCTACCTGAAGAGACGCCTGGCCGAGCTCGAGCTCGTCGATCACGGTGGCGTCTACCGCAGCAAGGTCAACTGCCTGCGGATCTGCATGCAGGGGCCGATCGCGGTCGTCTACCCCGAAGGCGTCTGGTACCGCGCGTGCAGCCCCGAGGTCCTGGAGCGGATCATCCAGGAACACCTGATCGGGGGGCGTCCGGTCGACGAGTACGTGATTGCGAAGCGGCCCCCGGACTGAGCCAAATCGCTGGGCTCAGGTCGCCGGCAGGCCGATCGTCTTCGTCTCGAGGTACTCGGAGAAGCCCTCGACGCCCATCTCGCGACCCACCCCGCTCTGCTTGTAGCCGCCGAAGGGCGCGTCGGGACCGAACCAGAGGCCGCCGTTGACCGCGAGCGTGCCGGTCCGGATGCGCGCTGCCACCGCCAGCGCCCTCTCCTCCGAGCTCGACATGATCCCCCCCGAGAGTCCGTAGACCGAGTCGTTGGCGATGCGAACCGCGTCGTCGTCGTCGTCGAAGGGAATCGCGACGAGCACGGGCCCGAAGATCTCCTCCTGGGCGATGGTCATCGCGTTGTCCACGTCGGCGAAGAGCGTGGGCTCCACGTAGTAGCCCTTGGGCAGGTGTGCCGGCCGCTTGCCGCCGGTGACCAGGCGGGCGCCCTCGGAGACTCCCTTCTGGATGTAGCCCAGCACCCGCTCGCGTTGGCGGGCGTTGATCAGCGGGCCCATGACGTTCTGGATGTCGGTCGGGTCGCCGTACTTCACGGCCTCGAAGGACGCCTTCGCGATCTCGACGCCCTCTTCGTAGCGGGAGCGCGGAAGCAGCAGCCGCGTCGTCATCGCGCAGCCCTGCCCCGCGTGGGTGCACACGGACATTCCGGCGAAGCCGCACACCTTCGCCAGGTCCGCGTCGTCGAGGACGATGTTCGCCGACTTCCCGCCGAGCTCGAGGAAGACCTTCTTCAGGGTCTCCGAGCCGGCCGCCATGATGCGCCGGCCAACGGCCGTCGAGCCCGTGAAGGTGACGAGGTCCACGCGCGGGTCCGTGGTCAGCACCTCACCGACGGCCGCAGGGTCCGCAGAGGAGACCACGTTGAAGATGCCGGGCGGGATGTCCGTGTACTCGGCCACCACCCTGGCGATGAAGGACGCGTTCCAGGGCGTGTCCGGCGCGGGCTTCAGTACCACCGCGTTGCCGGCCGCCAGGGCGGGGCCGACCTTGGAGAGGTTGACCTGCAACGGGAAGTTCCAGGGCGTGATCGCGCCCACCACGCCCACCGGCTCCTTCCAGACCTGCCGGCGGCTCTTCATTCCGAAGAACTCGTGAACCGGGAGCTCGCGCTTCCACTCGAAGCGCTCGATCAGCTCCGTCACCCAGCCCAGGTCCGCGATCACCGAGTCGCCCTGCACCGCGTAGGTCAGCTGGAGAGGAGAGCCCACCTCGGCCACGGTCTGCTGGCGCAGGTTCTCCTTCTCCTTCTCGAGCCCCTCGCGGAGCTGCACCAAGCAGCGCTTGCGCAGGGCGCGGTCGGTCGCCCAGGTGCTCTCGTCGAAGGCGCGACGGGCGGCCGCGATGGCGTCGTTCATTTCGGCCGCCGCGGCGTCCGCGACCTGCCCGATCACCTCCTCGGTGGCGGGATTGACGTTCTCGTAGACGGCGCCGGATCGCGCATCGCGAAACTCACCGTCGATGAACAGACGCCCCTCGGGCTGGCTGAAGTCGCTCATGGACGCTCGAACCTCTCCTGTGAATCCTACGTTCGCGATCCTGCGGACGGACTGGCTCTCGTGTCCCCGCCCTCTACCGCGACAAGATCGACACGCCCGCCACCCCGGGCGCACCGTAGAGCTGCGTGTAGCCGACCTTCGGGTCGCCCGGAACCTGACGCTCGCCCGCCTGGCCACGCAGCTGCAACACCACCTCGTGGATCTGTCGGAGCCCCGACGCGCCGATCGGCTCGCCGTTCGCGAGCAGCCCGCCGTCGGTGTTCACGGGCAGCCGTCCGCCGATCTCGAGCTCGCCGTCCGCTACGAGCTTCTCCTGCTCACCGTCGGCGCAGAAGCCGTTCTCGGCCAGGTGGATCACCTCCGCGCCGGCGTCGGTGTCCTGCAGCTGAATCACGTCCACGTCCTCGGGCCCGATGCCCGCCTTCTCGTAGGCGGCCCGCGACGCGTCCACGGTGGGGCCGACGGTCTCCTCGACCGGGAGCCAGGGGCTGTGCACCTCGAAGGCGCCGAGCCGCCGCGTTCGCACCGCGCTGGCGCGGAGGTAGATCGGCTTGTCGGTGTAGCGGTGCGCCCGGTCGGCCCGGCACAGCACCACGGCCGCCGCGCCCTCGTCTGGGCTGCAGAACATGTACTGGGTGAGCGGATGGCTGAGCATGCGCGAACGGAGGATCTCCTCCTCCGGGATCGGCTTGCGCCGGAAGGCGTTCGGGTTGAGGGCGCCGTTGCGCAGGTTCTTGGCGACCACCCGGGCCAGCGTTCGGGAGGCGATCCCGTGGTCGCCCATGTACTTGTTGATCTTCATCCCGAAGAACTTGGGAGTGAGGAACTGACCCTGCTCTCCGTACCACGACGGGCAGGCGTAGAGGCGCGGGTCGGCGCTGAAGGCGCCCGGCAGGTGCTTGTCCATGCCGATGGCGATGCCGAGGTCGTGGTCGCCCAGCCGGATCGTGTCGGCAGCGAGCGAAAGCACGCTCCCGGCTGTCGCACAACCGTTGTAGACGTTGGTGAACGGGATGCCCGTGAGCCCCAGGAACGCGACCACCGCGTCGGGGTTGTCGATCTCGTAGCTTCCCGCGAAGGCGAACTGGACGTCCTTCCACTCGATGCCCGCGTCGGCCAGGGCCTTGCGGACGGCGATCGCGCCCATGTCGATGCCCGTCAGGTCCCCGAAGCGGCCGAAGGGGTGAAGCCCCACGCCTACGATCGCGACGTCCATCTCTTCTCCTTCCCTTCTTCGCTCGGCTAGGGTTCGCTGCGCGTTTCGCTTGCACCGATGGGTCGGAATGCGAACGTCACGACCTCGTTGCCCTCTTCGTCCGTGCGGAACGGCACCACCACGAGCTCCATCTCCATGCCGGTCTCGAGCCCTTCGGTCTCGGTGAGGCGACTCTCGACGCGCACCTCGCCGCCCAGCGCCACGTAGCCCACGCCGTAGGGGACGAAGTCGTCGCCGCTGGGCCCGGTGTAGGGCGGCGAGGGCGGCGGGAATTCCTGCGTCGTCCAGGCCCACAGA
Source organism: uncultured delta proteobacterium (assembly GCA_963822965.1). Lineage (GTDB taxonomy): Bacteria > Myxococcota_A > UBA9160 > UBA9160 > UBA4427 > JAJDAN01. The sequence goes on along the minus strand of CAWGJT010000005.1, from coordinate 1,268,295 downwards.
CGGCCGCGCCGCGCCAGCAGGTGCTCGGCCATCCGGGTCGAGGCGCAGCGCGGGCAGGCGTCCTGGGCGGGAAAGGTGACGATTCCGCATGCGCTGCAGCGCCCGCCGATCAGCTGGGGGTCGTCCGAGGGCCAGCTGAAGATGCCCTTCGCGATCGGAACCTGTGCCATCCCTAGCTCTCCTCTCTCTGCTTCTTGCCCGGCTTCGTGCGCCCGGACTCCGCGAAGTCGAAGTCCTCGAGCAGTGCGCGGAAGCGATCCTCGACGAGCCGCCTCGCCTGCGGGTGGGTGAGCACGTGGAAACGGTTCGCCCGGATGGCACGGATCACGGTCGGCCCCACGTCTTCGGCCGACATCGCGAAGCCGGCGAGCCGGGCCGCATCGTTGCCGCCGCGCTCCGGCGTCAGCTTCGGGGCGGCCTGCTCTCCGAACGCGTCGGGTCGGTTCTCGGCAGAGGTGCCCATCAGGTTGGAAGTGACGACGCCCGGGCACAGCACGGACACGCCGATGCCCTGGCCTTCGAGCTCGGCGCGCAGCATCTCGCTGTAGCCCACGCAGGCGTACTTCGACGCGGTGTACGCGCCGATTGGGGCTCGCACTTCGGAGACCAGCCCGCCGAGCGATGCGGTCGTCAGGATGTGCGCATCCGGCGCGCTCTCGCGCAGCGCCGGCAGGAAGGCGTCGACCGTCTTCACGACGCCCATCACGTTCACGGACAGCGTGTACTCCCAGTCCAGGGCGGTGTGGGCCTCGAGGGGCCCGATGCGGGCGAGCACGCCCGCGTTCGCGCACAGCAGGTTCACGCCGCCCGCCCGCGCGACCACCTCCTTGGCGGCCGCGTGCAGCGACGGGGCGGAGGTCACATCGACGCCCACCGCGAAGGACCGTCCGCCCGCGGACTCGATCTCCGCGGCCACGGCCTCGGCGTTCGAGGTCTGGACGTCCGCCACCGCGACCGTCATTCCCTCGGCGGCGAGCCCGAGGCACAGGCCGCGTCCAATCCCGCTTCCGCCCCCCGTGACGACGGCGACTCGTCCGTTCAGATCGTCCATCCGTCCCGCTCAGTCCTTCTTCCACAGGTCGGGATCGTCCCAGGCGCGGTCGAGTGGCTCCTGGCCCCCGCCGAAGGGGGTGAACTGGGTCATGCCGAGGACCTCCATCGTCTGCCCGTAGCCGAGGTCGTCGATCGCGAGCCGCTTGAACGGCTGCGTGAAGGTCCGACGCGTGTGGCGCAACACGATCGGCGAGAAGCGCAGCAGGTAGCGCGCGATCTCCCAGGCGCGGTCGAGCACCCGGGCCTTCGGCAGCACCTCGTTCACGGCGCCCCACTCGTGGGCCATCTGGGCCGTGATCTTCTGGGCCATGAGCTGGGCGTAGCGGAAGCGGTTGCGGCCCAGGACGAGCGGCCAGACGTTCTGCAGGCCATCACCGGGAGAAAGGTTGCGCGGGAAGTGGGCCAGGTCCTGGAAGTAGGCGTCGTCGGAGGCCAGCACGATGTCGCAGAGGAACGCCAGCTCCGAGTGGATGTTCGCGGGGCCGTTCACCGCCGCGATCATGATGGCGTCGATCTCCAGCAGGTTGATGTGCCGAAGTCGCCCGTACCACGCCATCTCTTCGGCCCACTCGGCGGGAGCCTTGAAGTAGGGCCGCTTCGTCTCCGTCTGGCCCCAGTTGGCGTTGAAGTTCTCGCCGGTCCCGGTGTAGATCACGACGCGGACGTCGCGATCACCCGCCACGTCGTTGAAGAGGTTGGCGGTGTCGTGGTGCATGCGTTCGTCCCAGACTGCAGGGCCGCCGTCGCGGTGCATGCGCATGAGCAGGATGCCGTCGTCGGTCTTCTCGAGCGCATAGTCCGGGTAGCGATCGCGGTACTCGTCGAAGGTGGTCAGGCGCGGCATTCTCGATTCTCCTGGCAGATCCGCATGTCAGGGCCTCAGGGGAGGGGTGCCAGGATCCGGTCGATGCGAGCGGACCCGCCGTTCACCACCTCGGGCTGCTTCCAGACCTCCACGGCGTAGGACACCATCAGCAGCGAGTGCAGGAGCTGGAGCAGCCGCTGGGCGTCCGCGGGCATGTCGTCGAGCGGGAAGCGGTCACACCACGCGATCGCCTCCTCGGCGCGGGGGAAGAAGGCATCGTAGAACGCCTGGAGCTCCGCCATGGGGCTCGCGAGCCGTCGGGCCCAGCGCTCGGGCTCCGTCGCCAGGCACCAGGTGGCGGCCCAGGGCTCGACGTCGTCGAACTCCGGCGGCAGCAGCGCGTCGCTCATCGCGGCGTGCCCCCTTCTCGGCCGTGCGTTCGCTCGCGTGCGTAGGCATCGACCCAGTCGCCCACGGTCTTGTGGAAGTGGCGTACCAGGATCTCCTGGTCATTCAGGGGGAACGTGTCGAACACCCCCTGCTCGAGTCCCATCTGGGTGCCGTCGAGCGTGCCGCAGTCCTGCAGCGCGTACTCCTTGAAGGTGAGCGCGGCGTACTCGTGGGCCAGGCGCTCGCGGGCGTTTCGCGCCGGCACGAAGTGGAGATCGCCCTCGTACACGTGGGTGTTGTGCGATGTCGGCCAGTAGCGGTACGTGACGAACCAGCCGCGCTCGTAGATCAGGATTTCGAGGTTCGGGAAGACCTGGAAGTTGTCGATGCCCCAGCGAGGCGTACCCGACGGGTTGACGCCCGGGGTTTCGCCGAGCTCCGGCGCATCCCACGGCCCCGTGCTGCCGCTGCGTGTGAGCGTCTCTGCGGGATAGAGGTGCTCCTTGGGCCACAAGTGCTTGTAGGTGCCGTCCGTGCTCACCATGCGGTGCGGCCCGTCGATCTGGTAGTGGGCCCCCTCGAACTCGTACTCGGGGTTCTGGGCCTCGGGGGTGGGGCCGAGCTGGTGCGTGTGCAGCGGCGGCACGTGGTAGTACTCCTGGAAGGCGTCGCTGAAGATCTTCCAGTTGCTCTCGTTCTCGGCACGGAACGAGTAGCGCTCGGTCATGCGGTCGAACGGGTAGCCCTCGAGCGCGCCGACCATCGGCCCGAGGTACTCGCGCAGCGCAGAGCAGGGCTCGCGGTCCAGGTTCACGAACACGAAGCCGGCGAAGGTGTCGCAGTGGACCGGGGCGAGACCGAGCTCTTCCTTCTTCACGTCGAAGAACTCGCTCTCCTGGTGGACGTAGGTGCAGGCCCCGTCGAGGCCGTAGCGCCAGCCGTGGTACTTGCACACGAGCTGGCGGGCCTTGCCACAGGACTCGCCGTGGGGCGTGCCCTCCCACAGCAGTCGGTTGCCGCGATGCCGGCACACGTTGTGGAAAGCCCGGACCTCGCCGTCCCGGTCGCGCGTCACGATGACCGAGGCTCGGAGGCCCGGCAGGGTCTTGGTGAAGTAGCTCCCGTTCCGGGGCAGCTGCTCGACCCGCCCGACGTTGAGCCAGGCGCGCCGGAAGATCGCCTCGCGCTCGAGGTCCCAGAACGCGGGCGAGACGGAGTCCTCGAACGAGACCGGTCCGGTTCCGAGGTCGGGGTGATGCTCGGTCCAGGTGCCTTCGGGCGGTCTGGGAAAGCGGGCCAAGGGGTCTCCTCCCGAGCTAGGGGGTCGCGCCGTCGGCCCAGGGGCCGGAAACCACATTCTCCGCTACGGAGAACTTTGTTGCAAGCGAGTTCTGGCCGGTTCATACTCGCCGCCGGGCCCCACCTCGGAGGCAGCGGAGCGATGGCAGGGATGGAGCGGGTCGCCGTGGTCACGGGAGCGGCGTCGGGCATGGGCCGGGCGATCGCTCGACACCTCGCGGCCCAGGGGGCCCGGGTCGCCCTGCTCGATCTCCAGGGCGAGGAGGTGCACCGGGCCGCAGAGGAGCTCCGCGAGGCGGGCGCACGGGCGGTCGGCGTGGAGGTCGACGTCACCGACCGCGGCGCCGTGGACGCGGCGCTCGACAAGGCCCGGGCGCAGCTCGGGCCCATCGCGATCATGGTCACGGCAGCCGGGCTCGACGCCTTCGAGCGCTTCGTCGACATCACGCCCGAGAGGTGGGAGCGACTCCTCAGCGTCAACCTCACCGGCACCTTCCACTGTCTCCAGTCCGCGGCGCCCGACATGCTCGACGCGGGCTGGGGTCGGATGGTGACCATCTCGTCGTCGAGCGCGCAGTCGGGCGCGCCGCGGATGGCGCACTACGTCGCCTCGAAGGCCGGCGTGGTCGGCCTGACTCGCGCGCTGGCGCTGGAGCTCGCCCGCAAGGGCATCACCGTCAACGTCGTGACCCCGGGCATGATCGACACGCCGATGCTGCGCCGCGCTTCGGCCGGGGGAGACATCGGAGGGCTCGAGAAGACCGCCGCGCAGGTCGTGCCGGTCGGGCGAGCCGGAACCCCCGAAGAGATCGCTGCCACCTGCGGCTTCCTCTGCTCCGAGGAAGCCGCCTTCATCACCGGCCAGGTGGTCGGGGTCAACGGCGGCATGGTCCTGTGACGAGAGCCAGAGAAGGCGCCAAGGAACGCGCGAAGGAGCGAATGGCATGTCGGAATCCCTGAAGGTCCCGAAGAGAGCCGCGGGACAGCATCCGAAGCCTCCCGAGGGCTCCTGGACGGAGCACAACCCCGAGCTGGACACCGCCCCGGTATCCTACGAGAGCGCGATCTCGCCCGAGTTCTTCGAGCTCGAGCGCGAGGCTGTCTTCAAGCGGGCCTGGCTGAACGTCGGGCGGGTCGAGCAGCTCCCGCGAAAGGGCGGCTTCTTCACCAAGGAGCTCCCAGGCCTGAAGACCTCGCTGATCGTCGTTCGAGGCAAGGACGAACGGATCCGCGCCTTCCACAACGTCTGCCGCCATCGCGGCAACAAGCTGGTGTGGACCGATCACCCGGGCGAAGAGGTCAGCGGGACCTGCCGCCAGTTCGCCTGCAAGTACCACGGCTGGACCTACGATCTCGAGGGCCGACTGACCTTCATCCTCCAGGAAGAGCGAGTTCTTCGGGATCGACAAGGCCGACTACCCCCTCGTGTCGGTGCACTGCGACATCTGGAATGGCTTCATCTTCGTGAACTTCGCCGAGCAGCCGGAGCAGTCGCTCACACGAGTTCCTCGGCCCGATGATCACCGCGATCGACTACCCCTTCGAGAAGCTGACCCAGCGCTACTACTACCGCGGCGACATCGGCAGCAACTGGAAGATCTTCCACGACGCCTTCCAGGAGTTCTATCACCCGCCCATCCTCCATGGCCACCAGAACCCGGTCATGAGGCAGACCGACTACCAGGACAAAGGGCTTCTACACGAGCCACTTCCAGACCGACGGTCCCGCATCGCGTGGGCTCGACGACCGGGGGCGCGGGCGGCAAGCTGGTGCCGGAGTTCTACAACCCCATCGAGCAGCTGATGCGCAGCGGCCTGTTCGGCCCCTGGGACCCGTCCGAGATCGTCGGCGACGAGCTCCCGCCGGGCCTCAACCCGGGCAACAAGAAGAGCTGGGGCCTGGATTCGTTCCAGATCTTCCCGAACTTCGCGATCGTGTTCTGGGAGACGGGCTGGTACCTCACCTACCACTACTGGCCCGTCGCGCACGATCGCCTGCTCTTCGAGGCGAACGCCTACTTCACGCCGCCGCGCAACGTGCGCGAGCGCCTCGCCCAGCAGCTGGGCATCGCCACGATCAAGGAGTACGCCCTCGAGGACTGCGGCACCCTCGAGGCGACGCAGATGGGACTCGAGTCGCGTGTCGTCTCGACCTTCCCGCTGGGCGACCAGGAGTTCATGTGCCGGCACGCGAACAAGACGATCCACAACTGGGTCGAAGACTACAAACGCAAGCAAGGGGAGGGATGAAAGGTGGCCGATGCCTTGCTGCCCGCTGAATTCTCCGATCTGGAACCCTGGGTCGCAGACTGGTGCTTCGACAGCGAGCCCGAGCGCTACGCGAAGCGCCTGGCCAGCACCATGGACGAGATCCAGGCATTCTACGACGCGGTCTTCCCGCGCGCCGAGGACGCCATGCAGTACCTGGACCCGTTCCCGCTCGACGATCTCCCCGAGGACGCGCACCGGCTGCTCGAGCTGCTGTACTCGCTCATCGTGATGTCGTTCCCGGTCGAGATCTGGAAGCAGCCCTACATCCCGGACACTGGGACGGCCCAGTTCGAGCTCAAGATCGAGCCGATTCCGTGAGCGGAGGGCCCCGGCGGATCGCCGACCTCGTGGAGATCCACGAGCTGTGCTCCCGCTACATGGCCTTCGCGAGCCAGTACCTCGTCGATCGGTGGCTCGAGCTCTTCACGCCGGACGGCGAGTACAGCGCGTTCGGCACGAAGTACTCGGTGGAGAGGATGCCGGAGCTGCTGGCCGCGGCGCCGCGGGGGCAGTTCATCGGCAACATGCCGGTCGTCGACTTCGACGGCGAGGACCGGGCCACGGGGATCCAGCACTATGTCTTCATCGACCAGAAGACCCACGCCATGCGGCTCGCCTGGTACGAGGACGAGTATGTGCGCACCGCCGATGGTTGGCGCATCCACCGGCGCTCCACCACGTTCCTGCGCAAGCGTGGCGGCTTCGACTCCGGGCGCCAGCACGATCCGCTCGCCGCTTCGGAAGGCGACCCCGCGGAGTAGGCGGGGGCGTGCCCACCTCCCGCCGCGTCCTCGTGACCGGTGCCGCGAGCGGCATCGGCCTCGAGACCGCCCTCGCATTGGCGGCGGGTGGCGACCACGTCGTGGTGGCCGACCGCGACGTCGCGGGAGGGGAGGTCGCCGTCCGACGCATTCGCGACGCCGGAGGTCGCGCGGAGATGCGCGAGCTCGACCTCGCGGACCTGTCGCGAATCCGAAGCTTTGCCGCCGACGAGCTCGCGCGAGGCGAAGCACTGGACGTGCTCGTCAACAATGCCGGTCTGCTGCCCCCGATGGAGCGGGCCATCACCCGTGATGGCTTCGAGCTGGAGCTCGGCGTGGCCTACCTCGGCCACTTCGCCCTCACGGGCCTGCTGCTCCCCGCGCTCGCGCGCAGCGGGCGCGCGCGCGTCGTGAGCGTCGCGAGCATCGCCCACGCGACGGGTCGCATCGACCTCGACGATCTCCAGCTCGAACGCAGCTACTCCTCGTCGCGCGCCTACGGCAACGCGAAGCTCGCGTGCCTGATGTTCGCTCTGGAGCTGAGCCGTCGCGTCAGGGCCGCTGGCCTCCCGCTCGTGAGCGTCGCAGCGCATCCGGGCATCTCGAAGACCCCGATCGCGGCCGGCTGGGAGCGCGAAGACCGGTGGCGTCTGCGCGACCGTGTCGAGCTCTGGGGCTACCGGCTGTCGATGCGCCTCTTCGGTCAGAAGGCGGAGGAAGGCGCCCGCTCGCTGGTCTTCGCGGCCTGCGACCCACGAGTGGTCGGCGGCGGCTACTACGGTCCGACCGGCTTCGGACAGATGGGCGGCCCACCCGGCGCGGTCGAGCCCAGCGCACACGCCCGCGACGCGGAGGTGGCGGCGCGCCTCTGGGTGGCCTCGGAGCGATTGACGGAAGTCCGATTCGGACTCTGACGTCGCCGCGTCCGCCCCGGCTAGGCGCTCTTCCCCTCCGAGCTCGCGTCGAGCCACGCCCGGTACCAGAGCGGCGGATGGAAGGCGAGGAACAGGCAGCACGCGTGGACGAGGCCCAGCAGGCTCGAGACCAGCACGACCGGCGGGCTGAGGAAGGAGCCGGCGAGCAGTGCGATCAGGTTGATGGCGACCGCCACGCCGCCGGCCAGGGTCATCAGCCCCCAGAGCAGCATGCGGTTCACCACGGTCGCCTCGCTGAGACCGAGATGGAGTCGCCGCCGCAGCTGCCGGTGGTAGCTGAGCGCCTCGAAGGCCGCCCAGAAGTAGGCGACGGCGTTGGCGGTGGAGTTGAGGAAATTCACGCCGATCAGCTCCCCGATCGGCCGCGGGCTCGAGCCGGTCACCTCGACGAAATAGAGCGCACTGCCCACGAGGTTCGGCAGAAGCGCCAGGACGACGAGGACGCGGGCCCAGACGGAGCCGGATCGGAAGACCTCCAGTGTGAAGAGGAGCAGGCAGATCGGACCCGCTGTCGTGAGCAGCGCCCCCAGCACGTGCAACGCCACCGACTCGGACGCGGGAATCTGCATCATCGCGATCACGACCGGGTAGCCGAGCACGGTGGCGAAGGTGAGATACAGGCTCAGCAGGAGCTCGGGCAGGCCCCGGGTCCGAAACCACAGCGCGTAGGTGCGCGTGGCCACGACCAACGCGGTCAGGACCAGGAGGGCGACGGACAGTCCGGCGATGAGCTCCATTCGAACGTCGTCGGCCGGGCAGACCCCGAGGTTGAGCGGAAAGCGTCGTGCTGGCGGCTGGCGCGCCCGCTTTCCCCGGCCCTCAGCTCCGTGGGAGCAGCGTGCCGGCCAGATGGCCGGCGAGGAGAGCCACGCCGGTCAACACGATCCAGAGGTCGGTGAGCCGGCACAGCAGCGCCGGAGCGTGCCTCACTTCCATGAACTCCCGGAAGATGATGCGCACCTTGACGAGCGCGATGCCGACCGCGCCCAACGTGATCACGGTGTTCGGCGCGAACGTCGCCCGGCCCTCGAGTGAGCCGACGCCGAGCTGCGCGATCGTCATCGCGGACAGGGCCAGCCATACGACGAACAGTCTCTTCTCGAATCCGGCTGCCACGAAATCACCTCATGACGTAGAGCAGAGCGAAGATCATGACCCAGAGGAAGTCGATCGTGTGCCAGTAGGTGGCGCAGGTCTCGACCACCTCCTGGGAGCGTCGCGCGGGGCTCGAGAGCTGGTGGACGGCGATGGCCAACACACCGAAGCCGATCAGCAAGTGGAGGAAGTGGATCGCCGTCAGGAAGTAGTAGAAGGAGAAGAACTCGTCGCTGGTGAAGCTGAACCCCTGCTCGATCTCCGCCGCCCATTCGCGCACCTTGGAGACGAGGAATACGAAGCCGCAGAGCATGGTCAGGAACGCGTTCGTCCTCGCGGCCCGAAGCGAGCCCTCGCGGGACGCGTGGACGCAGCGAGCCACGAACCAGGAGCTCGCCAGCAGCACGAGGGTGTTGAAGACCCCGACCCCCAGGTCCAGATGCGCCTGGGATTCCAGGAAGAGGTCGGGGCTTCGAGCCCGGCTGAAGACGTACACCGTGAAGTAGGCGGTGAAGACGAGCGCCTCGAACAGCACGAAGGCCCACATGTCCGGCTGGCCAGGCACGAAGCGGGCGGCCTGGAGCCGGTCGTTCGCCTGGTATCCTGTCTCTGCGGCGCTCGTCATCGTGCCGCCTCGAGCGAACCGGGCGGCGCCGTCGCGTCGTCGCTCGCGAGTTCCGGCAATGGCCCACTTCCGAAGTCCTCACGCAAGATCATCCTGTGGAGCAGCGTGAGGAAGACGGTCGTGTAGGTGACGAACACGCCCATGTTGATCCACCACGCGATCGCGCCGTCCCAGGCGAAGGGGCCGCTCTTGAAGATCCACGCCGGTGCGACGACGACCTCCGTGAGCGCGTTGCAGAGATTCAGGTAGCCGAACCACTTCGGGAACACCCCGTTCTCGTCGAGCAGGACCGCGACCATCCAGACGAGAGAGCCGATCAGGAACACGCCCATGGTCCCTTCGAACGACAAGAACGCGAAGTCGTACAGCCAGCTCATGAGTTCGGGGTCGCGGTCGGGCCGCATGGCGCCGACTGTGCACACCACGCCCATGATCAGCATGCCGGGAAGCGTCGCGAGTGCGTAGATGACGAGGTAGGAGTACGCGAACGCGCGACTCACCGACATGCGCCGCATCGTATAGGCGAGCGTCGCGTTCATGATCGCCGTCGCGCCACCCACGATGAAGACGATCGCGTACCCGTAGATCAGGCCGTGGTGCCGGTCGTCGAACCACTGCACGATTTCGGAGGGGTTCAAGGAAGGCTGCGGCGGGGGCTGGGTGCGCGCGACGACGAAGAACAGCAGGCCATAGAGGTTGTAGAAGACGACCAGTGTCCACCAACCGATCCACAGCTCGCGCTTGTCGTCGTGGCGCCAGTGCCAGGCGATCTTGCGAAGCAGCGAGCCCGAGGGCGCCTCGGACACGCTTCCCATTGCCGGGGCGCTCATGCCGCCTCTGCCTCGTCTTCGACCCGCTGGCGTTTGATCGTCTGGCCGAGCACGACGCCCATCACGACGATCCAGAGGCCGATGGCGATGTTTCGCACCCAGAAGGTCAGCAGGCCGTCCCAGGCGACGGGGCCCGTCATGGCTGCCCCCACGAAGGCAGCCGGGATCAGCAGAGCGGCGACGACGAGATTGAAGTGCGCCACCCAGGGCTGGAAGACGGGTCGCTTCTGTCGGTCGAGATGGATCGCGAGGGCGAGGATCACATTCTGTGCGATCAGGAACCCGACCTGACTCGAGAAGGTCACCCACGCGAGGTCGTTGAGCAGGAGGGTCAGCTCCGGATCGCGGTCCGGGCGGAAGGCGGCGAGGAGCCAGAACAGGTTGGCCATGAGGAAGATCGTGGGGCCGCCCGCCGCGCACGCGAGTATCGCGTAGGAGAAGATCGGCGTGCGGTGGGCCATCCGGCGGATCTGCAACACGATCAGAGCGAGGACCGGGATCAGGCCCACCGCAAACCAGTTGAAGAGGATCATGCTGTAGCGGATGCGCGGGAGGTTCTCGGGGTCGCGGTAGAAGGCGGCGACCTCCTCGGCCGACATCGCGGGCGACATCGGTTGGACGAAGCCCGGGAACAGCAGGAACGCAGACAGCCAGAGGACTCCCACCACCGGCAACGCCCAGAGCAGGATCACCTCGCCGTCGGCTCGCCTCATCCTCTCGGATCTCCCCGATTCTCGGTCGCGCTGGGTCGAAGCCACAGCTTCATGGCCGTCATGATCAGCGGAGACAGGGGTCTCACGAAGGGTCGAACGAACCGGAATCGCTCGAAGCACTCTCGCCGGAAGTCCTCGACCGTGTGCCTCTGGAATGACAGCTGCCTCTGCGATTCGGTCGTGTCGAGCCAGGCCGCGTAGGTCGGTTCGTTCCCCAGGTCGTCTGCGTTGATCGTGATGCCGATCGCACCCATCATCGTCTGGGTCATCTCCAGCGTGGTCACCTGGCAGTCCTTGCCACCGCCGATGAGATGGATCTGATTGTGCGCTTCGGGTCTCTCCAGGACGTTGGCGAGGGCCGTCGCCGCGTCCTTGGGGTGGACGTACTCCACGGGGTTGTCGGGCGCCAGCGCGAAACCCATCCGAGCCTGCAGCGGATCGCGCTGGCGCATGCGGGAATCGACCATCCCTGCCAATCGCAGGATGGCCCAACGGGATTCCAGCGCCCGGATCCGCTCTTCGCAGTGGATCTTGTGACCGGAGTAGTGGTCGGTCCGCACCAGCTCGTCGCCAGGCGTACAGAGCGGAGCCCCCTTCTGCCTCGGGCCGAAGACGGAGATCGACGAGCTGAAGACCATCAGGGGAGGGCTCGGTGCCGTGCGGATCGCCCGCAGGACGTGCTCCGTGCCTTCCACGTTCACTGCGTGGGCCAGCTCCGGATTCTTCTCGGAGAACGGCGCGATGACGGCAGCCAGGTGGATGACCGCGTCGACCCGGTGAACCAGGGACGCCACCTGATCCTCGTCGCGGATGTCTCCCCACACGACCTCCAGGTTCGGGTGGTCCCCGATGCCCTTGGCCACCTTCCGATTGGTCTTGCTCGCCACGTCGAAGGCCGCGACGTCGTGATTCCGATCGAGAAGCTCTTCGATGACCAGGCTGCCCAGATTGCCGAATGCGCCGGTCAGCAGGATCTTCATGCGCTCCCTCGCGTCGAAGCCCGCCGACGACGGGGATCGCGCAGGTTCGGCGCCGCGAGCTCCCGGAGGGCGACGAGGAAGAGCTCGTCCATGCGGGGGCTCAGGTCGGCGAGGGTCGGGGCGCTCGCGTGGCTGGCCGACCCGAAGACGCGCTGGAGGGCGTCGGGCGGAGTGGAGCCGCCGATGGAGAGGCAGAGGCACGCGACGCCGTCGGCCCGGAGCTCCTCGAGGGCCTTGCTGCTGTCGGCCTCGGCATAGCGGGACTCGTAGCCGTCGTCGTAGGGAAAGCCGTCGGAGAGCACGAGCAGCAGGCGATTCGGGGTGCCGGCCTCTTGCTTGAGGATCTCGCCGGCATGGCGGATGCCGGCGCCGAGGCGGGTGTAGCCGTCGGGTCTCAGCTGGTTGAGTCGAGCGCGCCCGCCCGCGCCGAAGCGCTGCCCGAAACGTTTGAGGGCCAGCAGGTGGACCGACCCTCGACCGTGGGACCGGAAGCCGTAGACGGCGACCTGGTCGCCGAGCTCTTCGAGGGTGACGGCCAGGGTGGTGGCGGCCCGGCGTTGGTGCTCGTGGACGGAGAGGCCTGCCGGATCGGTGTCGGTCGCAGAGCCGGAGGCGTCGACGAGGATCAGGACGCCGAGGTCGCGATCGAGCTTGCGGCGCTCCAGGTAGACGCGCTCGGGCGGGGAGTAGCCTGCATGCAGATCGACGAACAGGTCGGTGAGTGCCTCGACGTCGAGGTCGTCGCCATCGGGCTGGCGGCGGACGACCCTGGGGCCGAGGCCGAGACGGGTCAGGCGTCGGCGGAGCACCTCGTCGCGGGCGACACCGGCAGCCGTCAGGTCCGGGGTCGTCCGCAGCGGGAACTCGATGACCCGGCAGTGCTCCGGCTTGTAGCGGCTCCTGTGGACGTCCCACTCCGGGTAGAGGGCGCCGCCCACGCCAGTCGCCGCGCCGGGCGTCTCGCCGGTGACTCGGATTGGGACGGGAACGGGCCGTGCGTCCGGTCCCACGCCCGCCACCCGCCGCAGTGACCGCGTCGCCGTTCCCTCGCCGGCCGCACCATCGCCCGCGCCATTGCCCGCACCACTGCCAGGGGAGCGGGAGCTGCCGAGCAGCTTGTGGAAGAAGTCCGAGAACGTGTCGGAAGCGAGCGGGCTCGCGAACAGCTCGAGGATCCTGCTTCGACCGCCTTGTTCCGCGTCTCCGTCGTCCTCCGTTTCGGGAACGTCGGTCGGGCGGAACCGGAGACGGAGATCGTCGTTGCCCGGCCGCGCGCCCGGTCCGCCGTCCGGCGCACCCAGCAGCCGGGAAGGGCGGATGGCCCCGAACCATGCGGGCGCATCGGCGATGCTGCTCCGGCTCCGGGCCAGCTCGAGGGACTCGTCGGCGGTCGCCGTGGTCGCCGTCTCTCTCGGGCAGAGCGCGGCCGCCAGCGGAATCCGCCCGGCCAGCTCGGTGAGCACCCGGTGACCTTCGAGCGCCAGGTAGCGGCGGGCGAGCTTCGGGCGTCCACGCAGCGGTCGGATCCTCGGGTGATCGAGGCTCCCAGCTCCGAGGAGAGCGGCCTGGACGAGGACCTCCCGGCGCTGCTCGGAGACGGGACGACCCGCCGAAACGAAGACGAGCCGTCCGTCCGTGTGCGGAGGCTCCCCCGTCCGTGCCTCGGCGACTCCGAGGGGTCGTCCGGCGACGGAGGTGGCGAGGAGCCGGAAGCGGCCCGGGTCGGGGGCGTCCGAGTCGGTCGCGGTCACGACGGGGGAACGAAGGCGTCCACGAGCTCGCCGAGCGCGCGGACGACATCCGGGTCGTCGGAGAGGGTCTGGACGACGGCCGACTCGATCGCGCTGCGCAGGTCGAGCCCTTCGGCGGCGAGCTCGCCGGCCGAGATCAGCGTCCGGGTCGAGGCCACCTCGGGCAGGGGCGAGCCCTCGAGGTGGCGGATCGCCTCTCCGACCTTGACGAGGGTCTGCGCGGTCTCCAGGTCGATGCGCGCTTCATGGGCGACCACCTCGGTCTCGACGTCGGCAGGGTGGAAGTCGAGCTCGATGGACACGAAGCGTTGGCGGGTCGACTCCTTCAGGTTCTTGAGGACGCTCTGGTAGCCGGGGTTGTACGAGATCACCAGCTGGAACCCCGGCGCCGCTCGGAGCGAGATGCCGAGTCGGTCGACGGGGAGCTCGCGGCGATGGTCGGCGAGGGGGTGGATGACCACCGTGGTGTCCTGGCGCGCCTCCACGATCTCGTCCAGGTAACAGATGGCGCCCTGCCGCACCGCCCGGGTCAACGGCCCGTCCACCCAGGTCGTTTCCCCGCCCTTCAGAAGGAACCGTCCCACCAGATCGGCCGAGGTGAGGTCCTCGTGACCGGACACGGTGATGAGCTCCCGGCCCAGCTCGTGGGCCATGGCCTCCACGAAGCGGGTCTTCCCGCAGCCGGTCGGTCCTTTCAGCAGCACGGGCAGGCCGCGGCGAGCCGCGGCCCGAAACACCTCCACCTCGTTTCCGACTGCCCGGTAGTACGGCGCTCTGCGGTCGACATCTCACTCCGCCCGCTCGAAGGGAACGATCTTCGGGAGCGCGACGCCTTCGGGGAGGACCACGCTGCCGTCCGGAGCGATGTAGGCAGAGGTCTCGCCCTGGTCGATCGGAAGGGCCGGATGCGGGCAGAGCCGTCCCGTGCCTTCCCCGCAGATGCCCATGGTGAAGTACGAGCGCTTCTGGATGTCCTCCGGCCAGGGGTCGGCGTGCATCGCGAGCCACTGGGCCGGGAGGTTGTAGAACGCGAAGAAGAACACGCTGATCGCCGCGAAGATGGCCAGGAAGCGCATGGACTCCTTCTTGAAGGCACCACCCTGGACCCGTTCCAGGCCGCGCTCGGCGAAGGTTCGGCCGCGGTCGTCCGTGAAGAAGCGGAGCGAGCAGAACCCGGCCTGGACGGCCCCCCACATCAGCCCCTGGTAGATCGGATACTGATGGTAGGTGTCGGGGAAGATCGACAGGGACCGGATGGCGCCGGGGTAGGTGAAGAGGCCCATCGGCATCAGGAAGAACGCTTCCATCACGACGTCGAAGAAGAAGGTGAAGACGATCAGGACGCCGAGCAGTCCGGGGACGCCGAGGTTCGGCCACCGCAGCTTGGCGCGCCGCATCGCCCAGCATCCGAGCATCGTGCACATGAGGACCCCGAACGAGTAGCCGGGGGCGTTCATCAGGAGCGGCTCGGGCATCATCGCCCCGGGCTGGCCCCAGGAAACCCAGCCGGGGATGTCCTGCACCCACGAGCCCCGGTTCCAGAGCCAGGAGTTGTACGTGCACCAGGTGTTCAGGTAGTTCAACAACGGGTCCTGGAAGAACAGCAGGGCGAACGCACCCAACAGCATGCCGTCGTTCGTGATGCGCCCTTCCCGGCGCCAGGGCTTGATGAGGAAGTAGTAGATGGCGACGGGGAACCCCAGCACGATGACCCCGGTCCAGGTGACGAGGACGTTCTGCATCCAGGTCGGGGGCACGCTGGGTCCGGAGGGCACCTCCACGAAGTACGGCCCGGTGATCCACCTGGCCCAGACGTAGAGCTGGAAGACCAGGAGCACGCCTCCAGCGAAGGCCCAGGCCTGGACGGGCTTGAAGGTGGACTCCGGACGGGCGTCCAAGGCCTCGGCGGGGATCTCCGCCGTAGCTCTCAGTGCCTGCATGGTCGCTCCTCCGTCGCGGTGCTCGCGCCCCCGTGGTCCCGTCAGCCGCCGATACCGTGGAGGCAGAACTCCCACGCGTCTTCGGCGGTTACGCGTGCGCGCTGGTTCGGGATGAGGCGGTTCATGAACCAGCCGTACATGACCGTCTGCTGGATCAGCAGTGCGGCCCGGCGCGGCTCGGCCACCTCGAGGACGCCTTCCGCGATCGCAGCCTCGAGCAGCTCGGTCACCATGCCCGAGATGGGTGCCATGGCCAGGGCCAGGCGCCCGGGGTCCTTGAGGGCGAGCTGCATCGAGAACTCCGAGAGCGGCACGCGATCGTGGGAGCCGCGCTTGCGCGTCGCCCCGACCGGCTCGCACCACTCGTGCAGCCGGATCGTGAAGGCGCGCAGACGGGCGAGCGGATCGGTCTCGGACGCAGCCACCTCGCGGAGGTCTGTGAGGGCCTCTTCGATGCTCTCCTCGAGCAGCGCGAAGAGCAGCTCGTCCTTGCCCTCGAAGTACTGGTAGAAGCCGCGCAACGACTGGCCCGAGCGGTCGACGACCTCCTGGATCGTGAACTCGGCTGTCCCCTTCTCGTCGATCAGCTCGAAGGCCGCGGTGAGAAGCCGCTGCACGCGCTGCTCCGCGCGCGTGCGCGCCGCCGAGAGGCTCTTCGCGACCGCCCGCTGGCGCCAGCCCTTCTTGTCTCCGTCCTTCCCGTCGTCGGCTCCCGCCATCGCAGCTCCTTGCCTCCGCGTGACCGCGGAGGGTCCGCGCCCGCGCTGGAGAGCGGGCGGCGCGCCCGAGGTCGCGCCGTTGAACAACCGGGCTCCCACCTCCACGGTCTCCTCCCGTCGCAGCCCCGGGTCGGTGAGATCTCGATTCTCTCAGAATGAGAACCGAATTGCCACCGCGTCGGGCCGCGGCTAGTGTGGGCCGCCGGGGGTCGAACGGAGGCGGCGAGCATGCGGGTTGGCTTGATGATGGGCCCGGAGCGCGGCCGCTACCGCCAGAAGGCCGCGCAGCTGGCTGCGGACGCGGCGGCGGCGGAGCGCGACGGCTTCACCTCGATCTGGCTGCCCCAGATCCCGGGCGACTTCGACGCCTTCGTGGCCATCACGCTGGCCGCGCAGGCGACGGAGCGCATCGAGCTCGGGACCGCGGTCGTGCCGATCCAGACGCGGCATCCCATCGCCATGGCCCAGGAGGTGATGTCGGTCCAGGCCGTGAGCGAGGGCCGCTTCGCGCTCGGCATCGGCGTCTCACACGACTGGGTGATCGACGGCCAGCTGGGCCTCCCCTACGAGCGACCGGCACACCTCATGCGCAACTACCTCGAGGTCCTGAACCCCGCGCTCGCAGGGCCTGGCTCCGTGGACGTCGAGAACGACCAGTTCCGCGTGCACAGTCCGATGGACGTCAGCGACTGGCAGTCGACCCCGGTCCTGCTCGCCGCGCTGGCTCCCGTCATGCTGCGCGTCGCGGGCGAGCATGCGTCCGGGACGATCCTGTGGCTGGCCGACGAGCGAGCCGTCGGGGAGCACGTCGTCCCGCGCATCACGAAGGCGGCGGCCGAGGCCGGCCGCCCCGCGCCCCGCGTGGTCACCGGCGTCCCTGTCGCGCTCTGCCCCGACGACGAGGTCGACGCCGCGCGCGACTGGGCGAACCGGCTGCTCGGACACTCCGAGTACTGCGAGAACTACCAGCGGCTGCTCGACCGGGGCGACGCGAAGAGCGAAGGCGACATCCTCGCGGCCGGCGACGAGTCGGCCGTGCGCGAGCGCCTGCGCGCGTTCAAGGACGCCGGCACGACGGACCTGGCCGTGCGCGTGGTCGCGCTCGGGCGCGACCGCGAGTCCCGCATCGAGTCGCGCCGGCGCACGCTCGAGTTCCTGGCTTCGCTCGCCCCCGAGCTGTGAGCTCGCGCCGGAGACAGCGGGAGCCGGCCCCTCAAGCCTCGTAGTCGACGACGACCTCGTGGCTCGCCGGAGTCGCCTGACAGGTCAGCACGTAGCCTTCCTCGACCTCGTCGGCGTCGAGGGCGTTGTTGACGCGCATGGTTGCCTTGCCTGCGACGACCCGGGCCATGCAGGTCCCGCAGGCCCCGGCCTCGCACGCCGACGGCGGCTTGAGGCCCGCGCGCCGGACGGCGTGCAGGATGCTCTCGCCGGGCTGGTAGGCGACCTCGTGCTTGCGCCCGCGGATCCGGACCACGAGCGACTCCGTCTCGGACGCGACCCCGGCCGCGGGCGCTTCGCTCCCGGGCTCGAGCGAGTGCTCGAAGCGCTCGATGAAGACCCGCTCCGCTTCGACGCCGAGCCGGGCGAGTCCCACCTCGACGACATCCATGAACGGCCCGGGCCCGCACACGTAGAAGTCGCCACCCGTGCGGTTGGCGACGAGCTCGGCGCACGCGGCGGCGTCGAGGAAGCCATTCTCGGAGTCGAGGTGGTGGTGCAGCGCGAGGCGCCCGCCCCACTTCGTGCGCAGCGCCTCGATAGCCTCGGCGAAGATAACGCTCTGCGGGTCGCGGTTCGCGTACACCAGCGCGACCTCGCGCGTCGTGGTGAGAAGCGCGGTCTTCACGATCGAGAGGATCGGCGTGATACCGCTGCCGCCCGCGAAGGCCACGATCGGGGTCTCGGCCGCGCGCAGCACGAAGAGCCCGGCCGGGACCAGCACATCGATCGGATCGCCCGGGGCCAGCCAGTCGTTCATCCAGTTCGACATGCGGCCTCCCGGCACCCGCTTCACCGTGACGGTGAGGGGGTCGCCGGCCTCGGGCGAGCTCGACATGGAGTAGCAGCGCGCCACCGACTCGCCGTCGACCGCCGCCCGGAAGGTGCAGAACTGGCCGGCCGCGTAGGTGAACCGGTCGGCCAGGGCCGGGGGCACCTCGAGGACGAACGAGCGAGCGTCCGCGGTCTCGTCGACGACCTCGGCCACCGTGAGCGCGTGGTACTCGTGATCTCGTTGCATGGGCCTCCCGTGGGCGGCGTCGCGGCCCAAGGTAGGGGGCCGGGGATCGGATTTGCAACCCGACTCTCATTTCATGTTAATATGATTCTCACTCATGGATACCCGCCCGACGCCCGAGCAGGCCGAGCTCCAGCGCACGGCCCGGCAGCTTGCCCGCGAGCTCGGGTGCCGCGGCGTGGCCGAGCTCGACGACGAGAAGCGGAGCGCGCGGTTGGCCGAGGCCGTGCGCGACGCCGGCTGGCTCGAGCTGCGCGAGGACGCGGGGGAGGGGGCTCCGCTCGCCAGCGGGGTCGAAGCGGCCCTCATCGCCGAAGCGCTCGCGGAGTCGGTGGCCGACGTGCCGTTCGCGGGCCCGGTGCTGGCCGCGGACCTCGCGCGTCGCGCGGGGGTGCAGCCTGTGGAAGGCGCCGTGGCCGCCTTCTCCGCCGACCTGGTCGATGCCGCTGTCACGTCGGGCGGTGCCACCAGTGCGACCCTCCACGCCGTCGACGCGCCCGCTCGGGGCCCGGTCACCGCCTACGTCCTCGTCCCCGAAGACGACGGCTACCGACTCGCAACCGTAGAGGTCGCGAGTGCCGCTGGCAGTGCCGACCTCACCCGCGCGGTCCGGGAGGTCCCTGCTGGCACACCCTGTCTCTCGGTCCCCGATCCCTCGCGACTCCTCACCCACGCCGACCTCGACGCGTGGGTCGCCCTCGGTCTGGCACTCACCAGCGCCGACCTCGTCGGGCTCATGCGCGGGGTGACCCTCGCCTCGGTCGCCTACGCGCAGGACCGCAAGCAGTACGGCGTGGCCATCGGGAGCTTCCAGGCCGTGCAGCACCTGCTCGCTGAAGCCCACACGCTCGCCGAGGGCGCACAGAGCGCGGCCGCGTACCCGGCGTGGGCCGTGGACGCGCTCGCGCCCGAGCAGGCCCGCGCAGCCGGGCGCGTCGCCAAGGCGTACTGCGCGCGTGCGGCGCGTACCGTCTGCGAGACCGCGGTGCAGGTGCACGGCGGCATCGGCAACACCTGGGACTGCATGGTCCACGTCTACCTGCGCCGGGCGCTCCTCTCCTCGCGCTGGTTCGGCGACGACGGCGAGATGCTCCGCCAGCTCGGGGAGACGCGCCTCGGAGTGACCCATGGACTTTCGTGATTCGCCGGAAGAGGCGGAGTTCCGCGCGCGCCTGCGCGCCTGGATCGCCGAGAACAACCCGCGTCTGCCGGCCTCCTCCACCGACGACGAGTACTGGGCGCACCAGGCCGAGTGGCACACTGCGCTCTACGACGCGGGCTTCTTCGGCCTCTCCTGGCCCAAGCGCTTCGGCGGGCAGGAGCTCCCGTCCGTCTTCGACGTGATCCTCGACGACGAGCTCGCCGCCGCGGGGGCGCCGCCGCGTCCGAGCCTCGGCTACCTCGTGCAGGGCATCACGACCCACGGCAGCGAGACGATCCAGGAGCGCTTCCTGCCCGGCCTGATCAGCGGGCGAGAGCGCTGGTGCCAGGGCTTCAGCGAGCCCGACGCCGGCTCCGACCTGGCCGCGCTGCGTACCAGCGCCAAGCGCGACGGCGACGACTACGTGCTCGACGGCCACAAGATCTGGACCAGCTACTCGGACGTCGCCGACTGGTGCTTCCTCCTCGCGCGCACCGATCCGGACGTGCCGAAGCACAAGGGGCTCTCGGCCTTTGCCGTGCCCATGGACCAGCCCGGCGTCGAGCAGTACCCGCTGCGCATGATCAATGGCATCACCAAGGAGTTCGGGCAGGTGGTGTTCGACGGCGCGCGCGTTTCCGCCGAGAACATGATCGGCGACCCCGGTGAGGGCTGGCGCATTGCCATGACGATCGTCAGCCACGAGCGCGAGCCCGGCGAGGTCGGCTACGTCTCGCGCTACCAGAAGACGGTGAAGGACCTGGAGGCCCGGGTGCGCGAGGACCCCGGCGCCTTCCACGGCGACCAGCGCGAAGCCGTGGCCTGGGCCTGGGTGCAGGCGGAGATGCTGCGCCTGCACGTGCGCCGCCGCCTGTCCGAGCGCCTCGACGGGCCCGACCACGGTCCGGGCGGCTCCATCGACAAGCTGCTGATGACCTGGGTCGAGCAGGACGTCGGGTCCGCGGCGCTCTCGGTCTCGGGGGCGAACTCCGTGACCTCCGGCGACGACGTCGCGCTCAAGATCTACCTGTACAGCCGCGCCCAGAGCGTGATGGGCGGGACCTCGCAGATCCAGAAGAACATCATCGCCCAGCGCATCCTCGGCCTGCCCACGGGCTGAGCGCGCGAAGGACCGCAGAGGAGCCCCATGTCCTACGACCTTCCCGACGCGGTCCGCGTCGAGTCCGACGGCCCCGTTCGCATCGTCCGGCTCTCGCGCCCCGAGCAGCTGAACGCCGTCAACGACGAGCTTCACCTGGGTCTCACGCGCGTGTTCCCGATGCTCACGGCCGATGCGGACGCGCGCGTCGCGGTGATCACCGGCGAGGGCCGGGCGTTCTCCGCGGGCGGCGACTTCGACCTGCTCGACCGCATGGTGAAGGACCGCCGGCTGCGCCACGACGTGATCGCCGAGGGCCGGGAGCTCGTGATCAACATGCTGCGCTGCCGCGTCCCGGTGGTGGCCGCTGTGAATGGCCCAGCCGTGGGGCTGGGCTGCAGTGTCGTCGCGCTCTCGGACGTGGTCTACATGGCGGAGTCGGCGTACCTCTCGGACCCGCATGTCGCCGTGGGACTGGTCGCGGCCGACGGCGGGCCGCTCACCTGGCCACTCCACACGAGTCTGCTGCTCGCCAAGGAGTACGCCTTCACCGGCGACAAGATCCCCGCTGCGCGTGCGAAGGAGATCGGCCTGGCGAACCACGTGTGCGCCGACGACGAGGTGCTGGCGTCGGCGCTCGCCGCCGCGCACAAGATCGCAAGGCTGCCGCGCCAGGCCGTGGAGGCCACCAAGCGCGTGCTGAACCTGCACCTCGAGCGGGCGGTGCTCTCCACCATCGACTTCGCAATGGCCGCCGAGGCCGAGTCGTTCGAGACGGACGACCTGCAGAGCAACGTCGCTCGCTTCCTGAAGCGGTCCTAGCTCGTAGTCAGAGCTCGATCAGGGTCGGGACGCGGCGCTCGGCGAGGAGCCGGCGCCCGATGTCGAGGACGATCGCGTCGGCCGAGCCGAAGAGCCCCTCGAGCGCCATCGTGCGCTTCAGGCTGTGGTGGAAGGCGTGCTCGGTCGTGAAGCCGATGCCGGCGAGCACCTGCTGCGCGTGGCGCGCCACCGTGCGGGCCGAGCGTCCGGCGACCGCCTTGGCGAGGGACGCCGTCACCGGCCCCCCCTCGTCGCGGGCCGCCTGGAGCGCGGCCTCGAGGGCCTCGACCGCGACCAACGCCTCCGCGAGGCGGTGGCGCACGGCCTGGAAGCGCGCAATCGGTCCCCCGAACTGCTCGCGCTCCAGCGCATGGATGCGGGCCAGCTCGAGCATCGTCCGGCAGCTACCGAGGGTCTGGTACGAGACCGCGCGGCGGCCGAGCGCGAGCGTCTTCGACCAGACTTCGGAGTCGACGGAGGTGGAGCCTTCGAGGCGCGCACGCACACGGACAGCGTGCAGGCCTCCTTCGGGATCGACGCCGTCGATGCGCCGGAGCTCGGTGGCTTCCACCGGAACGACGACCGTCCGCAGCGCCGAGCCCGTGCTGTAGACCACGAGCAGCTCCCGGGCACGAGCGGCGCGGACCGTCGCGAGCCCGTCTGCGTGGATCTCGCCCGAGTCGCCTTCCTCTCTCCCGGGGGCCTCCCAGCCGCCGAACTGCGGCAACATGACGGCGAGGTCGTCTCGGGGCCCCTGGCCGAGTGCCGCGGCGAGCACGTCGTCGAGCGCGGTGGCCACGGCGTTCGTCCGACCGAGTGCGTCGAAGGCGATCGCGATCGCGTCGTCGGGCTCGTCGCGGAGCATCTCGCGCCAGCCGAGCTTCTCGAGGACCGCATCGACATCGTCCCCGTCGGCGACGGCGCCTCGAAGCGCGCCGTGCACCGTCTCCTCCATCAGGGAGCGCTCGTCGGCGTCGATCATGCCTCGTCCCCGAGCTCGAGGAGCCGCCGCGCAATGATGTTGCGCTGCACCTCCGCGCTGCCGCCGTAGATCGTGGAGGCCCGCGAGTAGAGGTACTCGTTTCGCCACAGCTCTCCGGCCGCGCCGTCGTCCAGCTCCACCGTCCCGGGGAGCAGGCGTCGGACGGCGTCGAAGACGGTCTGCTCCGTGCTCGCCACCAGCACCTTGTCGATGGAGGTCTCGGCGCCGATGGTGCCGGTCTCCGCGAGGCGGTGCTGGGTCGCGCGCGAGCGCGCTCGCAGGGCGAAGAGCTCGAGGTACGCGTTGCCGACGACCTCGGCCTTGCGGTCGTCTGCCTCTACCGCATCGACGAGCCGCTGGAGCCGGGCGTACAGGTACGCGATGCGCTGCCAGAAGCACGAGGAGCGCTCATAGGGCAGGATGCTCATGGCGACCGCCCAGCCGCCGCCCGGCTCACCGAGCATCCGACCGTTCGGGATCACCACGTCGTCGAAGAAGACCTCGGCGAACTCCTGCTCGCCGTTGATCATCTCGATGGGTCGCACGCTGATGCCCGGCGTGTCCATGTCGACGAAGAAGGCGGTGATGCCGCGATGGCGCGAGTCGGCGGGCCCGGTGCGCGTGAGCAGAACGCAGCGCTGGGAGTACTGGGCGAGACTGGTCCAGACCTTCTGGCCGTGGATCACCCATTCCGAGGCCGTCGCTGCCTCGCCGTCGCGCGGAGTCGCGCGGCAGCGCAGGGACGCGAGGTCGCTGCCTGCGTCCGGCTCCGAGAAGCCCTGACACCACATCTCGGCGCCCGAGAGCAGGCGCGGGACCACGTCGGCGGCCAGCTCCGGCCGTGCGAAGTCGATGAGCGTGGGGGCCAGTACCTCGATCAGCGAGAACAGACCCGGGTCGGCGAGATCGCGCGCTGCCAGTGCCGCGCCGAGCTCGGTGCGCATCATCGGCGGACCTCCGCGCCCGCCCACCCGCTCGGGCCAGCCCCACTGCATCCAGCCTGCCTGGTAGAGCAGCCCCTTCACGCGCTGCATCTGGGCGACGTGGTCGTCGAGGGTGCCGGGCGGCCCGTAGCGGGGCGCGAGCTCCGCGTGATTCGTGTCGAGCCACGCGTGGAGCTCCGCGCGATAGTCGGCCAAAGAAGTCACCGATGGAGTATAATTGCGCTCTACCACAACGGAAACCTCATTCTCGCCCAGCAGCGGGCCCGAGAGGATCAAGATGAGCGAAGCCCTGGCCCCCGCGGCCTTCATCCAGGATCTCGAGGCGCGCATCCAGGCGCGCCGGACCTTCGGCAGCCACCCGCTGTGGCACGCGATCGCCGACGGCAAGCTCAGCGCCGACCAGCTGAAGCTCTTCGCCGTCCAATTCTTCCTGCAGGTGCGCGAGTTCCCGCGCGCGGTGAGCGCCATGCACGCCAGCTGTCCGTTCCCCGAGGAGCGCATGGAGCTGGCGGAGAACATCTACGAAGAGGAGACCGGGCGCATCTCGGGCTGCAACCAGCCCCACCCGGAGCTCTTCATCAAGTTCGGCGAGGCCGTGGGTCTCGAGCGCAGCGAGATGACCGAGGGGCAGCCCCTACCGGCCACGCGCGCGCTGATCGACTGGTTCGAGCTGTCGACCAAGCAGCGCTCCTTCATCGAGGCCGCCGCCGCCATCAACCTGGCGGC
This sequence comes from uncultured delta proteobacterium, assembly GCA_963822965.1. Taxonomy (GTDB): domain Bacteria; phylum Myxococcota_A; class UBA9160; order UBA9160; family UBA4427; genus JAJDAN01. The sequence goes on along the minus strand of CAWGJT010000005.1, from coordinate 1,244,175 downwards.
CGAGGGACAGGTGCCCGGTGCCTTCGGCCCGATGGCGCGCCGGCTCGAGGAGCACTACGGGCTCTCGAAGGAGGCCGTCGAGTTCTGGGACGTGCACGAGATGGCCGACGCCGATCACAGCGACGTGGGCGACCACATCGTCGTGCACCACGCCACCGATGCCGCGATCCAGGCACGCGTACGCGACGCGCTCCAGCACTCTCTCGACGCCTGGTGGCAGTTCTTCGACGGCATCCAGGCCGCGATCCACCACAGGGCCTGACGCTCACCAGCGCTCTCGTGTCGGACTCCGTCGTCGTGATCACAGGCGCCAATGCCGGGCTCGGCTTCGAGACCGCGCTCGCATTCGCGAGCAGCGGCGACCGGGTCGTGATGGCCTGTCGTAGCCAGGAGCGGGCGCACGAGGCGCGAAGCGAGCTGCTCGCGCGGGTGCCGACTGCGGACGCGACGATCCTCCCGCTCGACGTGTCCGAGCCCGATTCCGTTCGGGCTTTCGTACGCGCGTACTCGGACCGCTTCGACCGGCTGGACGTCCTGATCAACAACGCCGGGATCGTCGCCGTGCCGCTGTCGCGCAACAGCGTCGGCCACGAGATGCAGCTCGCCACCAACTACCTGGGCGCGTTCGCGCTGACGGGGCTCCTGCTGCCGTTCTTTCCCGAGGACGGGAGGCCCCGCGTCGTCAACGTCGGCAGCCACGCGAACCGGTTCGGCCAGCTCCCATTGGACGATCCGAACTGGGAGCGGACGCCGTACCGTGAGCTCACGGCCTATGCCCGAGCCAAGGTCGCGCTGCTCAGCTTCACGATGGAGCTGGAGCGGCGTCTCCGCGGGAGCGGCAGCAATGTCATCGCGCTCGGGGCGCATCCCGGGTTCGCGGCCACCGACATCCGGCGGCACAGCCCGATGCTTTCGGCGACCAGCTTCCTCGGCCGCTGGCTCGAGACAGTCGGCGCGTGGTTCACGCCGTTGCCGGCCGACGCCTGCCGGTCGATCGTTCACGCAGCGCGCGACGAAGGCGTACGCGGCGGCGACTACTGGGGGCCCAGCGGCTTGCTCGAGATCCGAGGCGAGCCCGGTCCGGCTCGCATCAACCCGATCGCGAAGGACGTGGAGCTCGCCCGCCGCCTGTGGACCCTCGCCGAGGCGCTCACCGGGGTCCACTACCTATCCGAGCGCTGACCGCTCAGCGCCCGGCTTCTTTCGCAGCTTCGTCGCGGAGCCGGGCCCGCAGGTCGACCTTGCGGATCTTGCCCGAGGCCGTCCGGGGGAAGTCCTCCACCAGGCGCAGCTCCTCGGGCCACTTCTGGCGAGTGAGGCCGACCTCCGCCAGGTGCGCGGTCACGTCGCCCAGGGTCACGGGCGCGGCGCCCGGCTGCATGCGGACGATCGCGCAGGCGTGCTCGCCGAGGCGTACGTCGGGCGCCGCCACCACGGCGACCTCCGCGACGCCCGGCAGGCTCTGGAGTGCCCCCTCGACCTCGGCCGCGGAGACGTTCTCGCCGCCGCGGATGATGACGTCCTTCACCCGGTCGGTGATGGTGAGGTAGCCGCCCTCGTCGAGCACGCCGATGTCCCCCGTGCGGTACCAGCCTTCGTCGTCGAATGCGGCGGCCGTGAGCGCGGGGTCGGTGTACCCGAGGCAGAGGTCCGGGCCGCGCGAGAGGATCTCGCCGGGCTGGTTGGGCGGCACGTCGGCGCCCTCTTCGTCGACGAGCCGCAGCTCGACGCCTTCGAGGGGGCGGCCGTCGGTGCGGTGACGCCGATCCGCCGGGTCGTCGAACTGGCAGCCCGTCGTCGACGGGTGCTCGGTGGACCCGTAGGAGCGAATGATCCGGATGCCGAGCGAGGCCGCGCGCTCGCCGAGCGCCACGGGGACCGGCGCGCCTCCCAGGCCGACCCGGTCGATCAAGGCGGCGTGTTCCGCGGTGAAGTCGGGGTGATCGAACAGGCTCGAGAGGAACACAGACGCCCCGGTGCCTCCGCCGATGCCGGCCTGCTGCATCACCTCGAGCGCGTGTCCCGGGTCCCAGCGGTCGAGCAGGTGGATGGCCTCGCCCGTGACCAGCGGGCCGAGCACGGCGCCGAGCATCCCGGTGGCGTGCGTGACGGGCGAGCCCATGAGCTTGGGCCGACCCCGCATCATGTACGCCGCCATGTGTCGCAGCTCGCCGAGCAGCGTCCGGTGATCGTGGATCACGCCCTTCGGATCGCTGGTGGTGCCCGAGGTGTACGCCAGCACGGCGATCGAGTCCGGGCGGACCTCGGGGAGGTCCCTTGCCGGCGCCTGCTCGTCGCACGCGCCCCACGGCACCCGGATCGGCCCCGTTCGACTCGGCGAGGCGTCGCTCTCTCCGACGACCACATGTAGCCGCAGCGAGCCCGGGGCGGCGGTCTCGATGATCTCGCCGTAGTCGACGTGCCCGTAGGAGATTGGTGAGACGTATGCCGCGGCGCCGCTCTCCGCGAGGATGAAGGAGAGCTCCTTGCGGCCGTAGATGTGGACGATCGGCACCAGCACGTAGCCGCCGAGGGCCAGGGCCGCAAACGAGACGACGGCCTCGCGCCAGTTCGGGATCTGGAACGCGACGGCCTCGCCCGGCTCCACGCCCCGGGCTCGGAGGAGGGTGACCAGCCTGCGAGCCTCGGCGTCGACGTTCGCGTAGCTTCCCCGCCAGGGACGCGACCGCGACCAGATGGCGACCTGTGACTCGGAGTGCGACGCCAGCTGCCGCGCCACCATTGCGCCGAGGGTTTCGTCCGTCCACCAGCCCTCGAGGGCGTAGCGTCGCTCGAGCTCGGGTGGAACGCGGCGCAAGGGCCAGGCCGGACGGAGCGGAGCGGCGCTCACGACGCGCCGCGCAGCTCGGCGGCCGCCCGGTCGCGCAGCTCCTGCTTCACGACCTTGCCGGTCGCGTTGACGGGGAGCGCGTCGAGGGAGACCACGTGGCGCGGCACCTTGTAGTTGGCAAGACGCTCGCGGGTCCAGGCGACGATCGCATCGGCGTCGATCGCGGCGCCCGCCGCCGGGACCACGTACGCCACGGGGACCTCGCCCATCCGGGCGTCCGGCAGGCCCACGACGGCCACTTGGCCGATCGCGTCGTGGGCCACGAGCGTGTTCTCGACCTCGGCCGGGTACACGTTGAAGCCGCCGACGAGGATCATGTCCTTGAGGCGGCCGACGATGCGCACCACACCGCGCTCGTCCATGGTCGCGAGGTCGCCAGTGTGCAGGAAGCCTCGCTCGTCGATGGCCGCGGCGGTTGCGTCGGGGTCGTCGAGGTAGCCCTGCATCACGCCGTGCCCGCGCACGAGGAGCTCGCCGGCCTCTCCCCGCGCGAGCTCCTGGCCGTCGGCATCGGCCACGACGACGTCGAAGCCGGGCATCGCGCGGCCGACCGTGGTGGCGATGGTCTCCGCGTCGTCGTCCGGGCGGCTGCCGGTGCAGGTGCCGGCCTCGGTGAGTCCGTAGCCCACGAGGATGCTGCGGAACGGCAGCTCGGCGCGCATCTCCTCGATCAGCGTGACGGGGATGTCCGCCGCGCCGGTGACCGCGACCCGCAGGCTTCCGAGGTCGAACGCGCCGCGGTCTGGATGGTCGAGGATGGAGCGGTAGAGGGTCGGCGGACCGGGCAGGAAGGTGATCCGCTCTCGCTCGACCAGCGACAGCACCGCGGGCACGTCGAACACCGGGACGGGGAGGATCGTGGCCCCGCGCATCAGGCTCGCGAGCCAGCCGGCCTTGTAGCCGAACATGTGGAAGAAGGGGTTCACGATCAGGTAGCGGTCACCGCGCTCGAGCCCGGCAAAGTCGCTCCACTCGCGAAACAGCCGGACCGTCTGGCCGTGGCTCATGACGACGCCCTTGGGCCGACCCGTGGTGCCGGAGGTGAACAGCACGTCGCTCGGGTCCGTCGGGCGCACGGATTCGCGACGCGCGACCGCCGTGTCGGGGTCGACGTGGTCGCCGCCGGCCAGGAACGCGCTCCACGTCTCCACCGGGGCGGCACCGCTCGCCTCCTTCGCGGGCTGCGAGCCCGGGAGCAGCACGATGCGCCGCAGGTCGGGGAGCGGCGTCTCGGCCGAAGCCAGCATGCCGACCGTGTCGGTGCCCAGGAACCCGACCGTCGTGACCAGCACCGGCGCCTTCGACGCGGAGAGCAGCCAGGCCGCCTCTTCGCCCTTGAAGCGGGTGTTGATCGGGACGAGCGCCGCGCCCGCGCACTGGGCGCCGAGGGCGGCGACGATCCAACCGAGGCCGTTCGGGGCCCAGATCGCGACGCGATCTCCGGGGCCGACACCTGCGCCCATCATGGCCTGCGTCGACCGGGCGACGAGCTCGCCAAGCTCGCCGTAGGTCACGCGTCGGCCTGCTCCGATCGACGCCTCGACCCCATCCACCACGGCGTCGGCATCCGGGCACGCGGCGATGCTCGCCATCACGGCGCCCGGGATGGTCTCGTCTCCTTCGTCCCTCGAGCGGTCAGCGGAAGCGTCGGGCACGGGATTTCTCCTCTTCGACCGCTCTTGCTAGACCCGCGCCGGGAGGCTCTTCCATCCGCGGACCGACGAGGTGTGCGCCATCACGGCCGCGTCGCGGTCGATCTCCCACTCGGGCCAGCGTGCCAGCACCTCGTCGAGCGCCACGCAGCCCTCGAGTCGCGCGAGGCTCGCGCCCAGACAGAAGTGGATGCCCTGGCCGAAGCTCAGGTGTTTGACGTTCGCGCGCCGCACGTCGAGGCGGTCGGCGTTCTCGAACTCGCGCTCGTCGCGGTTCGCAGAGCCGTTGATCAGCATCATCGTCGAACCTTCGGGCACCTTCGTCCCGTACAGCTCGATGTCGCGCATGACGTAGCGGGCCTGCACGGGGGAGGGCGCTTCGTAGCGCAGGACCTCCTCTACTGTCTTGGCGACGAGGCTTCGGTCCTCCACGACGAGGCGGCGCTGGTCGGGGAAGCGGTCGAGCAGCCAGGAAATCCATCCGATCAGCCGCGTCGTCGTCTCGTTGCCTGCCCCTGCCAGCAGCCCGATGTAGCCGAGCAGCTCGTTGTCGCGCAGCGTCCGCTCCGTGCCCACGTCGTCGGTGAAGCGCGCGTTCATCAGCTCGGTCATCATGTCGTCGGAGGGGTGCTTGCGCCGCCACTCGACGTACTCGGCGAAGCGGCCCATCGCGAAGGCCAGCTGGTCGTTCGGCGAGGGCTCTTCGCCGGACTCGAGGTCGAGACCGGTGTCGTAGCCGTCGCGAAGCATCTCCTGGTCTTCCTCGGGAATTCCCAGCATCATCCCGATCACGCGCATCGGCATCTGCGCGCCGAGATCGGCGATGAAGTCGATGCGGTCGCCGCCCACGAGCGGGTCGAGACTGCTCGCGCAGAACGCGCGGATCTGCGGCTCGAGCTCGGCCATGCGGCGCGGCGTGAAGACCCGCGCCAGCAGCGCGCGGTGGGCGTCGTGGAGAGGCGGGTCCTCGAACAGGATGTTTCCGGGCGGGAACTCCACGCCGTTGCGAATGAAGTCGAGCACCGTGCCACGGGCCGAGCTGTAGCTACGCCAGTCGGTCAGCCCTGCGGCGACGTCCTCGTAGCGACTCAGGGCCCAGAACTCGTAGCGATCGTTGCGGTAGAGCGGCGCCTCGTCGCGCATCCGCCGCCACACCGGGTAGGGGTCGGTGTCGATCTCGAAGTCGTAGGGGTCGTAGTAGATCTCGCCCATCGGAACTGCCGGTCCTCTCGGTGTAGCTGAGCGAGCCCCTCGGGCTCGCTTTGTACGGAAGCCGACCCACCTCGGGTCGTCCTCCTAGATCGGGAAGCCGTAGACCCGCGCGACGTTCTCGCAGGTCACCTTGCGCAGGACCTCGGCGCCGTGCTGAGCGAGCGGAGACTCGGCCAGCGCCTTGCGCGAGTGCGGCCACGTGCTGTCGCCGTGGGGATAGTCCGAGGCCCACATCACGTTGTCGACTCCGATTCGCGGGATGAGCTCGACACCCAGGCCCTCGTCCTCGTAGGTGACGAACACCTGGCGCGCGAAGATCTCGCTGGGGCGCATGTCGATCTTGTAGTCCTGGATCTTCGAGCCGTACTTGTCGAGCTCGTGGTCGAGCCGCTCGATCACGTACGGGATCCAGCCCAGGCCCGCCTCGCCCATGACGAACTTGACCTTCGGGCGCTTCTCGAGGGCGCCCGAGAAGACCAGACCGGCGAGGGTCTCGTCGAGCTGCATGGGCACGACGGCGACGGCCGCGGGCATGCGCCACGAGCCGAGCTTCATCTCCAGGCTGTGCAGGCCGCCGGCAAGGTGCACGTGGATCGGGATGCCGATCTCCTCGGCCGTGTCCCAGAAGCCCTCCCAGCTCTCGGCGAAGAGCGGCTCGCTGCGACCCACCGTGCTGCTGACGATCGCACCCCGGTGACCGAGCGAGGCCGCGCGCTCGAGCTCCTGCCGGGCGGCATCGGGGGTGTGGGAAGGAAGGTCCGCCAATAGGATCAGCCGGTCGGGATCTTCGCGTTGGAACTCGGCGGCCCAGTCGTTGTAGACCATCGCCACCTGCTCGTAGAGCGCGGCGTCGGCGATGCGCAGCTGCGTGCAGGTGGGGCCGTAGACGACCTGCGCGCGCACGCCGTCCTTGTCCATGTCCTCGAGGCGAGCCTGCGGCTGACCTGGCCGGAAGCCGTGGTCGTTGGCCGAGATGTACCCCTTGTCCTTGCGGCCACTCGGCGAGACGCGGCGCCCTTCGCAGACCCACCAGGGTCCGTCGTCCGTGTCCTCGACCCGCGGGCCGACTTCGCGCCACGCTTTGGGAAGGCGCGACGACCACACGTCGGGCGGCATGGCGTGGATGTCGAGGTGGTCGTCGGCCGACATCACGATCTGGTCCGGGGGAAGCGACATAGGCAGCTCCTCTCACTTCGGCGAGCACGGGGCGAGCCGCCCCGTGCTGGAGAATCGGCCCCTTGCCGGTCGGTTGCGTCCGGTGACGGGCTGAAAGGCTTGCTTATTCTACTTGCGCGCAAGTATGATAACAAGCGTCATGGCCCGCACCGCCGCTGCCCCCAAGCCCATCCGCCGACGCCGGAACGGCCTCCGCACCCGTGCCGAGATCGTGGCCGCCGCCGAGCGCCACTTCGCCGAGCGGGGCTTCGAGGCGGCGCGCCTCGACGACGTCGCCGACGACGTCGGCATCCGGCGGGCGGCGATCTTCTACCACTTCGGCGACAAGCAGGAGCTCTACCGAGCGGTGCTCGACGAGGTCTTCCGCGACCTGGCGGTGGACCTGCCGCCGGGCGGCAGCGCGGTAGAGCGCCTCGAAGCCTCTCTGGCCCGGTGGACCGACTTCGTGGCGCAGCGCCCGAACGTCGCGCGCCTGATCCTGCGCGAGGCCGCGGGCGCCCGGCCCGGTGCGGCGACGCCGTTCACCCTCGCCGGCGAGGCGACGGGCGAGTGGTTCCGGGCGTTGCTCCGCGAGGGCATCGCGTCGGGCGAGTTCCGGCCGCGGGTCGAGCCCGAGCGCTTCATGGGCCTGATCGCTTCGATCGCGTTCTTCCACTTCGCGGCCATGTCCTGGCTCACCCTCGACGAGCCCGTGGACCCGTGGAGCCGCGCGGAGCTCCAAAAACACCAGCGGGAGCTACTGCTCGTGGCGCGCAGCCTGCTCGGGATCGACCCGCCGGCCGGCGAGGCGGACTGAGGGCCGATGGACTTCGAGGTCGCGCCGGAGGAGCAGGAGCTCGTCGAGTCGGTTTCGACCGTGCTCGCCGCCGAGTGCCCCCCCGCGCTGGCGCGCGACGTGGTCGAGAACGGCAGCGCCCCCGAGCAGCCCTGGAAGAGCGCGCACGAGCTCGGCTGGACGGCGATCGACCTGCCCGAGGCCCTGGGCGGCGTCGAGCTCGGCTTCACGGCCCTGGGCCTGGTGGTCGAGCAGCACGGGCGTCACCTCGCACCGGGCCCGTTCCTCGCGACCGTGACCCAGTTCCTGCCGCTCGTATGCGAGGCCGGGGCGCCCGACGCCCTCGAACGCTTCGCGCGGCCGGCGGGCGCCGGCGAGCTGTGCGGCGCGCTCGGCATCGACCACGGTCGTGCCGCCCGGCACGAAGTGGGAGATGCGCTGCGTGCGCGCCCGGAAGGCGATGCCTGGATCCTGGAAGGCGAGTGCGACTTCGTGCTCGACGGCGACGTCGCCGACGAGATCGCCGTGGCTGCGCGAGTCGAGCAGGGCGACGGTGTCGGGCTCTTCGTCGTTCCCCAGGGCGCGGGTCAGGCACGGCGCGTGATCGGCCTCGACGCGAGCCGCCCGCTTGCTCAGCTTCGCTTCGACGGCGTGCGCATCGACGCCGCCCGCGTGCTCGGTACGCCTGGAAGGTCGGCCGGGGCTCTCGGCCGCGCGCTCGAGCGCGCCACCGTTGCCGCGGCCCTCGAGTGTGTGGGAGCCTGCCAGACGCTGCTCGATACGACGATCGAGCACGTCCGGAGCCGACGGCAGTTCGACCAGCCGATCGGCGCGTTCCAGGCCATCCAGCACAAGTGCGCGGACATGTTCGTGCAGGTCGAGAAGGCGCGCGCCACCGCCTGGTTCGCGATGATGGCCGTGGCCGAGGACGACCCGCGCCGCACGCTGGCCGCCTCCATGGCGAAGGCGGCGGCGAGCGATTGCCAGCATCTCGTCTGTCAGGACGGAATCCAGCTCCACGGCGGCATGGGATACACGTGGGAGAGCGACGTGCAGCTCTTCGTGAAGCGCGCGAAGACGCTCGAGGCGCTCTTCGGGACGGGTCGCGCGCACCGTCGGCGCATCGCCGACCTGCTCGAGGTCTAGCGTGAGGCTCCACTACGACGCCGAGACCGAGGCCTTCCGGAGCGAGCTGCGCGCATGGCTCGAGGCCAACGAGCCGACCCTCGAGGAGATGCGCGAGGAGCCGCAGACGAGCTCCGCGCACCTCACGGGCTGGGCGCGCCGCTGGCAGCGACGGCTCTTCGACGCCGGTCTGCTCGTTCCCGGCTGGCCGCCCGCGCTGGGCGGACGGGAGCTCAGCCCGGTACAGCAGCTCGTCTACTTCGAGGAGATGGCGAAGCTGCGCGTCAACCGAACGGCCAACCCACAGGGACTGAGCATCATCGCACCATCGCTGCACGACTACGGGAGCGACTTCCTCAAGGACAAGTACCTGCTTCCGACCCTACGCGCGGAGATCGCCTGGTGCCTGGGGATGAGCGAGCCCGGAGCCGGCAGCGATTTCGCATCGCTCGCCACTCGAGCCGAAGTCCGCGACGACCACTTCGTGGTGAGCGGTCAGAAGATCTGGACCTCGGGCGCACACCATTCCGACTACTGCTTCTGCTTCGTGCGGACGGACCCTGACGCTCCCAAGCACAAGGGGATCAGCGTCGTGATCGTCGACATGAAGGCCCCGGGCATCACGGTCCGTCCGCTGCCGGAGATGAACGATCGCGATCACGTGGACTTCAACGAGGTGTTCTTCGACGAGGTCGTGGTGCCCCGCGACCACCTGGTCGGCGAGCTGAACCAGGGTTGGGCGATCTCGACGGGCTCGCTCGCACACGAGCGCGGCATGATGTGGCTCTCCGGCGCCGCGACCCTGGACCACCAGATCGATGCAATTCGCGAGCTGGCGAGGCAGGTCGGTCCCGATGGTCGCCGCACCGGCGAGAGCGAAGCCTTTCGCGACGAGCTCGCCAGCATCTACATCGACGCCCAGGCGATGTGGTTCATGGGATACCGGGGCTTCGCGAAGTTCGCGCGGGGAGAGACCTCGCCGGAGCACTCCGTGCTCAAGCTCTTCAGCTCGGAGATCGCCCAGCGCTGCGCCCATCTCGCCGTGGAAGCGCAGGGCGCCCGTGCCCTCGACGTCGGCCACGGGGATGCAATCTACGACGAGAGCTTCGGACAACTGCCCTGGATGACGCGATACCTCCAGACCTTCCGCGCGACGATCGCGGCGGGGACCTCGGAGATCCAGCGCAACATCATCGCCCAGCGGGTGCTCGGTCTGCCGCGCCGCTGAACGGAGGAGAACGGCCATGCGAATGGAACGACATGATCCTGGTGAGCGTGGATGATCACGTCTGCGAGCCGGCCGACATGTGGGACAACCACGTGCCCGCGAAGTGGAAGGATCGCGCGCCGAAGCTCGTCACCAAGGACGACGGCAGCAACCTCTGGGTGTTCGAGGGCGGGCAGATCCCGAACGTGGGGCTGAACGCCGTCGCGGGACGGCCGCCCGAGGAGTACGGCATGGAGCCGACGGCGCTCTCGCAGCTGCGGCCCGGCTGCTACGACGTCGACGCGCGCGTCGAGGACATGAACGCCAACGGCGTGCTGGGGTCGCTCTGCTTTCCGACCGTGCCGGGCTTCGTCGGCGAGCTGTTCGGCCGCAAGGCCGTCGAGGGCGAGACCGAGCTCGCCATCACCATGCTGCGCGCCTACAACGACTGGCACATCGACGAGTGGTGCGGCAAGCACCCCGGTCGCTTCATCCCCCTGGCGATCCCGCCCATGTGGGACCCGGAGGAGATGGGCCGCGAGGTGAAGCGCGTCGCCGCCGAAGGGCTGCCACGCCATCACCTTCGCCGACAACCCGGGCGCGCTCGGCTACCCGAGCCTGCACGACCCGCACTGGGATCCCTTCTGGAAGGCCTGCTCCGAGGAGGGCACGATCGTCTGCATCCACATCGGCTCGGGCACGCGCCTGGCCATGCAGGACATGGGCGCACCGATCGAGATCATGATCGCGGGTACCCCGATCACGCTGTTCAACTGCGCCACCGAGCTGGTCTTCTCGCAGGCCCTGCAGAAGTTCCCGGGTCTGAAGATCGCGCTGTGCGAGGGCGGCATCGGCTGGATCCCGTACTTCCTCGAGCGCATCGACTACGTCCACCACCACCACCATCGCTGGACTCTGCACGACTTTCCGAACGGCAAGAAGCCGAGCGACGTCTTCCGTGAGCACATCGTGACGTGCTTCATCGACGACGCGGCTGGCGTGCGCAACCGCGACCTGATCGGCATCGACAACATCACCTGGGAGTGCGACTACCCGCACTCGGACTCGACCTGGCCGCGTTCGCCCGAGATCCTGTGGAAGTCCCTCGAGGGCGTGCCCGACGACGAGATCCACAAGATGACCTGGGAGAACACGACCCGGCACTTCCAGTACGACCCCTTCGAGCACATCCCGAAGGAGCAGTGCACCGTGGCTGCGCTGCGCGCCCAGGCGAAGCACGTCGACCTCTCGCTCAAGGTCGGCGGCGGCGGCAAGAAGCCGTCGGACTACGAGGCCAGGGCTACTGCACGATCGGCGACGTCGTGAAGCAGATGGCCTTCGCGCTCTCGACCCCGTTCGACAGCTCGCAAGGGGGAGGCGCGTGATGGACGTCCTCGACAGGGACTTCTTCACCGACCCCGAGCTGCTCCAGGACCCGACACCCTGGTACGTCGCGCTGCGCGAGCGTGGCCCGGTCTGGCGCGAGCCGCAGCCGGGGCGTCGTCGTCCTCTCCGGCATCGAGGAGGTCCTCCAGGTCTACGCCGACAACGAACGCTTCTCGGCGATCGTCGCGACCCTCGGTCCGCTGGTCGCCGCTTCCCGAGCCCGACGGAGGGAGAGAGCTGGGCCGCAGCTCATCGAGCGTCGTCGTGCCGAGATTCCCGATGGGCGACATGCTTCCCTCCCTCGACCCTCCCCGGCACACGCGGCAGCGCGCGCTGTCGGGGAGGCTCTTCACGCCGAATCGGCTGCGAGGAGAACGAGGCGTTCATGAAGAGTCTTGCCGACGAGCTGATCGACGAGATCGCCAGCCGCGGCGAGGTGGAGTTCAACGCGGCCTACGCCCGGCCCTTCACGCTGCTCGTGATCGCCGACCTGCTCGGCGTCCCGCGCGAGGACCACCCGCAGTTCCGCGCGCTGGCTGGGGGGGCCGCAGGGCAACGTCGGCAACCCCGACGGCGAGCACGGGGGCGACCAGATCTTCGCGAACGCTGGCTCCCTACTTCACCCGCTACATCGAGGAGCGTCGCGCGGCGCCGAGTGAGGATGTCATGAGCCGGCTCGCGCACGTCCGGTACCCCGACGGAGCGCTTCCCGAGGTGGCGGACGTGGTGCGGCTCGCCACCATCTTCTTCGCCGCCGGCCAGGAGACGACGGCCCGCCTGCTCGCCGCCGGGATGCGCGTGCTCGCCGAGCAGCCCGCCCTCGCCGACGAGCTGCGCGCCGATCCGAGCGGCATCCCGAACTTCGTCGAGGAATGCCTCCGGCTCGAGGGACCGATCAAGAGCACCTTCCGCCTTGCCCTCGCGGACGCGAAGATCGGCGGCGTGGAGATCCCGGCCGGGACCATCGTGATGGGCTCGGTCGGCGCGGCGAACCGCGACCCGCGCGTCTTCGACGACCCCGACCGCTTCGATCCCAAGCGTCGCAATGCGCGGCGCAACATCGCCTTCGGCCATGGCGAGCACTTCTGCCCCGGCGCGAGCCTTGCTCGCAGCCGAGGTGCGCGTCAGCTTCGAGCGTCTGCTGGCGCGGCTCGACGACTTCCAGCTCGTGGACCCGAGTGCGCTCTCGCTACGCCGAGACCTTCATCATCCGCGGCCTGAACGCCTTGCCGCTCCGTTTCCGGAGTCGCTCGTAGCCGGCCGTCGGCTCGCGTGCCGTGCACTCGAGCCGAATCGAAGAAGGCGGGCAATGGCCCGCGCGACGCTGCGCGGCCGGAAGATCGAACGGGCCAACGAGGAGGACAGGAAGACGATGAGGATTTCTGGAAAGGCTGCCCTGGTCGTAGGCGGGGCCTCGGGCATGGCGAAGGCCACGGCCGAGATGCTCGTCCGCGAAGGGGCACGGGTCTCGATTCTCGATCTCCCGACCTCGAAGGGCGCAGAAGTCGCGAGAGAGCTGGGAGGCAGCTTCCACGCCTGCGACGTCACCGACTTCGATGGCACCGAGGCGGCGATCGCGGCTGCGTGCGACGAGTTGGGCGCGCTCCACTTCCTCTGCAACACCGCGGGGGGTGGGATCGCCATGCGTACCTTGAGCAAGAAGGGCCCGCATCCCCTCGACGCGTTCCGGCGAGTCATCGACCTGAACCTGGTGTCGACCTTCAACATCGCGCGATTGTCTGCAGCGAAGATGAGCGCAAACGAGCCCGACGAGAACGGCGAGCGGGGCGTCATCCTCAATACGGCATCCATCGCCGCGTTCGAAGGCCAGATCGGCCAGGTTGCGTATACGGCAGCCAAGGCGGGCATCGCCGGGATGAGCCTCACCATGGCTCGTGACCTCGGCAGCCTCGGGATCCGCGTGATGGCGATCGCCCCGAGCCTGTTCGCGACGGGTCTCACGGCCGGGGTTCCCGAGGAGATGGCCGCACCGCTCACCAAGGACGCTGCCTTCCCGAAGCGCATGGGGAAGCCAGAGGAATTCGCCCGTCTGGCCCAGGCGATCTACGAGACGCCCATGCTGAACGGCGGAACGATCCGGCTCGACGGCGGTCAGCGCTTCGCCCCCAGGTAGGGCGAGGGCGGGTTCGATGAGGCGGCTTTCGAGCTCACCCCCGCCAACGAGTGCCCCTCAGATCGTCTGGCTGAAGATGCGCCCGCCGCTGCGCCGCTGCTCCGGGAGGTAGGCGTCGAAGGCCATCGCGATGTTGCGCAGCAGCAGCTGGCCGTCGGCGGTGACCGTCAGGCCTCCGTCGTCGCCCACCTCCACCAGGCCGTCGGCCGCGAGCGGACGGAGCAGCTCGAGCTCATGGGCGTGTCGGGTCGCGAAGTCCTCGTGAAAGCGTTCTCGGTACTCGTCGGCGGAGACGCCCATCCGGCACATGATGCTCTTGATGATCCACGCTCGTTCCCGGTCATCGTCCGAGAGCTCGTGTCCCCGGAAGGTCGCGAGCCCGTCGCGCTGCACGCGCTCATCCCAATCGCCGAGCTCGCGTGTGGACTGCAGGTAGGCGCCTTCGAGCTCGCTGATCCCGCTGGGCCCGCACGCCACCAGGTCGCGGCACGGCCGGGTCGTGTAGCCCATGAAGTTGCGGTGCAGCGTGCCCGCGCGCGCGGCCTCCGCGAGCTCGTCCTCCTCGCGGACGAAGTGGTCCAACCCGATGTACGCGTATCCGGCCTCCTCGAGGCGGCGGATCGCGAGCAGCAGGATGCGGAGCTTACGGTCCGCGCTCGGCAGGTCGCCGCGCTCGAAGCCGCGCTGCTGCTTGGCCACCCAGGTCACGTGCGCGTAGGAGTAGAGGGCGATGCGGTCGGGAAGCAGTCTCTCCACTTCGTCGAGGGTGCGCGCGAAGGACTCTTCGGTCTGGAAGGGGAGCCCGTAGATGAGGTCGAAGTTCACACCGTCGAGCCCGGCGCCGCGCGCCCAGCGCACCAGCTCCTCCACCTGCGCGACGGACTGCACGCGGTGGATCGCCTCCTGGACCTGCGGGTCGAAGTCTTGAACGCCCATGGAGAGCCGGGTGATTCCGATCTCGGCCATGGCCTCGGCGTGGGCGGGACCGGTGACGCGCGGGTCGACCTCGATCGAGAGCTCGGCGCCTTCTTCCACGTCGAAGCGGAAGCGGATGGACCGGAAGAGCCGCTGCAGCTGGTCGGCGTCGAGGTGTGTCGGCGTCCCGCCGCCCAGGTGGACCTGCCCGAGCACGCGCCGGGGCCCGATGGCCCGAGCGACCGCGTCGAGCTCGCGCTCCAGGACGTCCAGGTAGCGCGCCGGGAGCTCGGGCTTACGGGTGATGATGCGGTTGCAGGCGCAGAAGTGGCAGAGGCTCGAGCAGAAGGGAACGTGCACGTAGAGGGAAAGCGGCTCGTCGCTGCGCTCGCCGACCCGCGCGAGCAGGCGGCGAGCGTCGTTCGGGCCGAAGTCGTCCCGCCACGCCGGCGCGGTCGGGTAGCTCGTGTAGCGCGGCCCCGCCTGGTCGTAGCGGGGCAGCAGCTCGAGGAGGCGGTCGATGTCACGAGGCACGGGCTTGCTCGAAGGCGATGAAGACAGTCGTGAAGATCGTAGCGACCGGGTCTGCGGGCTGCCGGATGTCTCAGGCGCCTAGGTGACCGGCCGGGCGTTGCCCAGGATCGAAACGCGGCCGCCCACCCGGCGTTGCGGGTAGTAGTCCCAGATCGCGTGGTGCTGGGTGCAGCGGTTGTCCCAGAAGGTGAGCGTGTTCGGCTGCCACGAGACCCGGCAGCAGAGCTTCGGGTTTGCCTCGATGTGACGGAAGAGCATCTCGAGGATGGCACGGCTCTCCGGCGCCGCGAGCCCGACGATGCGGGTCGTGAAGCCGCTGTTGACGTAGAGGAGCTTCCGGCCGGTCTCCGGGTGCCGGACGACGATGGGATGCTCGGCCTTCGGGTACTCGGCGCCCGGCTTTCCGATGCCGAGGGCCAGCTGCTCGGAGTACGGGCCTGCGCCGTCGTGGATCGCGGTGAGTCCCTCGAGGAACTGCTTCATGGGGTCGGAGAGCAGCTCGTAGGCCATGTACATGTCGGCGTAGAGCGTGTCGCCGCCTCCGCACTCGGGTGTCTCGCGGATGTACAGCATCGAACCGAGCGGAGGAATCTCGTCACAGGTCACGTCGGAGTGCCAGCCGTCGCCGGGGGTGAACTTCGAGTGCTCGTTGGTGACGACGGGGAGAACCTCGGGGTGCTCCATCTTGGAGCCGCGCAGCTGCGGGTGGACGTGCAGCTCTCCGAAGCGCGCGCCGAAGGCCTTGTGCTGTGCCGGGGTCAGGTGCTGGTCCGGGAATACGAGCACCATCCAGTCGTGGAAGGCGCGTCGGATCTCCTTCTCCTGCTCGTCGCTGAGCGGCGCCGACAGGTCGAGCCCGCGGATCTCGGCGCCGATGTGCGGTGTGAGCGTCGACAGCTCGAAGCACTCGTAGTGGAGGTCGCGCTCGGGGACGGGGACGTGGTCGGGATGGTGCTCGAGGGGCATGGTCGTCTCCTCTGGACGTGGCCGCTCAGGATACACGAGGGTGCCTCCAACAGCTCCGCCTCGACGTCACCGCCCGCGTACGGGCGGCAGGATCTCGTTGGCCGGGGGCTCCGGGGCGTCGGCGTGGAAGGGGCAGGGCTCGAGCCACACCGCCACGTCTCGCGTGAGACCACGCGGACCGACCATCTCGAGGTCGCCGGATCGAATCGCGCTGCGGTAGGTCGTGTCGCCCATCCAGACCTCGGTCATCTTGCGCACCGTCGTCCGGAAGTGGACGTCGACGTCCTTCTGGGAGTTGGTGGTGCAGACGTCGACCTGGTCGCCGACGACCAGGATCCACCAGTCGGCCTGCTCGGCGAGATCGTCGAAGTGGAAGCGCAGGGTCGTCTCGTCGCCGGGCAGCTTCTCGGCGCGGATGCTGCGCTGCAGATTCAGCATCAACATTCCCGCGTCGTAGTCACCCTCGGACATGTGCGCCCGGGCCCAGCGCATGCCCCAGTTGCCGAGCGCCTGCAGGACCGGCTCGGGGAGGCACCAACCCATCTGGTCTCGGGGACTTACGTCGCTGCCCGCAGACGCCATCCCCTTAGGATGCTTATGCTCGACGATCATCTATTCCCATTTCCTTAAGGAGCCGCTTCGAGTCCTCGAGGCGTTGAAGCGGAACCCGGAAGTCGGTGGCGTCTTCCTGGGCGAGGGGCCGCAGGTGCCGACCGGTCCACAGATCCTGTTTGCCGGCAGGGTTCCGCATGCCGACGTCCCGGTGTGGCTCTCGGCCGCCGATCCGTTCGTCCTGCCGACACGGGCCGAGGGTTCACCCAACGCGGCTCTCGAGGCGCTGGCGTGCGGCCTGCCGTTGATTTCTTCCCGCATCCCTTCGCTCGAGGAGACGATCGACGCATCCTGCGTACTCCTCGTCGATCCCGGCAACGTCGATTCGATGGCCGAGAAGATCGCCCTGCTCGTGGACGGCACCGAGTTGCGCGCGCGGATGGCCGCCGCCGCGCACGCTCGTGGAACGGCGTCCACGCTGAGTGCGCGCGTGCAGAAGATCCTGACGTGGCTCGATGGTCTCCAGCGCCGATACGCAGAGGATCACGCGAAGAGTGGAGAAGCCGGATCGTCGGGGCTCACCGGCTAGTCGAGCGGTTGCGGTGAAGCGGGTGCCGCATCCGGCGTCCATGCTCTTGCGTCGAGTCGCTCCATGAGGTCACTGAGTTCGTCCTGGATTCGTGAGATCTCGGGCTCGGTGAGTCGGCCGTACGACTCCCGATCCGCACCGGACACGACCTTGATCCGACCGTTCTCGATGTTGCGCGCACCCCGACCCCGGCGACTCCCACGGTTCGGCAGTTCCAGTGGCTCGCTTGCGACCGTGAGCCCCGCCCAGTCCCCGAGCCACTCGAGAATCTCCGCATCGTGCTGCACCAGATCGCGGTAGTTCACGACGCGCACGGACTCGGCGAAGTCTTCGGCGGCCCGCAGGAACGCTTCGTGGATGTGGCGATAGAATCCGATGGCCTCGTCGAGCGAGCTCCGCCCGAACAGTCGCCACTTGCGACGGAATCCCTCGATGTTGGCGACGGGGTCGCGGTAGATCATGACGAATCGTGAATCGGGGAAGCTCCGCTCGAGGAGCGAGGCACGTGTCAGGTTCGTGTTCGGGCCCTTGTCGATGATGACATGGCTGTCTCGAACGGCGCGGGATCGGTACAGCCGCTGTAGATCGCGATTCACGATCGCGGGGGACCAGTCCGGATCGGCCTGGAGCGCGGTCTCGAATTCGGGAATCGATGCGAACCCGTCGGTGCGCGGAACGTACAGAAACGAGCGGCGCGAGATGTGGCGTGCGCTCTCCGCAACCACCCCCGCTGCATCGAGGCGCTGACCGAGCAGGAATGCAAGCAGCGTGGTCCCACTCCCCATCGCGCCGGTGACGAACAAGGGACGATAGGTCCGGTTTCGATTGCGGATCCGCAGGATCGAATGACGTGCGTCCTCGATCGCCGGTGCGATGACACGGTGGCCAACGAAATTTCGCAGACGCGTTGCGGGGCTGTTGGTGGACATCGGCGGGTTGCGGAACTCTCGGCTCACTGGAGCGGTTGAAAGTTGGCGGTCGGCATGCGCGGGAATTTCCCAGGGAACGATCCCTCGCTCATCTTCCCTTCGCCGTGAGCAGCTGTCGATAGAGATCGTGATAGCGCTTCGCGATCGTGTCGAGAGAATACTTGCTCTGGATGAGTCGCAAGCCGTCGAGGGCGAGCCCGGCCCGGAGCGCTTCGTTCTCGAACAGGCTCGCCAGCGTGTCCTTCAGTGCGCCTTCGTCGTCCAGGTGGACGAGCAATCCGCCGCCGTCCGCCAGTACGTCCGCCGCGCCCGGGATGTCGCTCGCGATGCATGCAACGGAACTGGCCATCGCTTCCAGCAGGGAATTGGGAAGTCCCTCCGCCCTGGACATCAGCGCGAACACGTCGGCGGCTCGAACGGTCGTCGCGAGTTCTTGCGGTGTCTGGCTTCCGACGAGCCGGACTTCCTTGTTCGCCGGCAGCGCGGCGATCTCCTTCCGCAGTCGGGTGAGATACGCCTCGTCGTCGCCCATGGGACCGATGGCGACGAAGACGACCGCGGCACTCGGCATCCGCGCAAGGGCGCGAACGATCGAGATGATGTTTTTGCGAGGATTGATCTCGCCACACGTGACGACGAGTCGGGCGTGGTCGGGAATCCCCAATGATTCGCGGGTGCGCGCGCGTTCATCGTCGATCGCGGGATGGAAGAGGTCGGTGTCGACCCCGTTGGGCAGTTCCAGCACCAGCGACGAGACCTTGCGGCGAGTTACGAGATCGTTACGAATCGCTGCGGAGAGCGCGACGATCGCATCGGCGCTCCGATACGCGTCGAGCAGACGCGCGGCGATGCCGCTGGACTTCGTCGAGAGGGCCCCTTCCTCGCCGAGGAGGGTCGTCTTGATCAGGATCGGGCGTCCGAGAAAGCGAGCAAGGATGATCGGAAGGACCGCAAAGTAAGAGTAGTTGTGGATGTGCAGGACGTCCCACTTCGGGTGCGTCAGCAACCAGAGGAAGGCACGGATGCCGAGCAGGTGGTTCCGGAATCGTGTGGGAACGGGCATCGGGAAGCGCCGCACGCGCCCGCCATGCGCGGCCTCGCGCCCCGGCGCTTCGTAGTTTTCGGGAGAGCAGGTCAGCGTCGTGACCCGGACGCCGCGCCTCCCGAGACGTTCCATGAGTCGTGACGCCTGGAGACCGCCGCCGGCGAAATGGGGCGGGAATTTCAGCAACAGCATGACGACATGCAGCGATTCGGAGCCGTTCGTCGCCACTCGTTGGCTTCCGGTCCGGCTATCGGTGGTCATCGCCTCTTCCTTCGGATCGGTCTCGCCCGTTCGCACTACTTCGGCTCGTTCCTGCCGGCACCGGCGTCGGCTCCCAGCGTCCGCCGCAAACCCTCGCCGAGTCCCTCGATCTTGGCCCACGACAACTGGTTCCACTGTCGCGGATCCAGCCACATCGCGGCACGTCCCACGAGTCTTCGCGCAACGTAGCGCCGGAAGAATCCCGCCGCCGGGCCACCCGCAGGGGATTGACATTTCGCCCCTACTCGGACGTCACCCCGAAACCGGGCTTGTTCGTCCTATGCTCCACGACGGGGCTGACGTTCCGGCGGGCAGCGACCCAGACCCCGGCCCAGAAGGAGTCGACGCTGGAGCGCACGACTCTGGCCGACACCATGAAGCTCGAGGCGACACGCCACGCGGGGCCTCCGTGCGTACGGGATAAAACCGCTCCACAAGCGGAACGCGCCGGCCTCCTTGCCCTCGATGCGCCACGAGTCAACAGACAGTAAGCTCTCGTGGCTCTACACAGTCTCGGTTCTCTTCGATCCTTCTCCGCACTGCAACGATTCTCTCGCGTGCCCCTGCGGCCCAGTGGAGACGTGGATGCACAAGCACCAGACGGGACCACTCCACCAGGGTGCTGACGAAAGACGGTCAATTTGCGAGACGATGGTCTCGCGCGGGAAGGAGGCCTTCACCGGTGCCACGACGATTACTCCGCCGGTGAACGGCAAAGCCTTGTGAGACCCGAGAGCCTCTTCGTACCACTCACGGTCATCTGCGGGTGGAAGAGGTCGGGCTGGGGGAGAGTGGACGAGTCGACCCTGTGAGACCAGCTTCTTGACCAGCTCCTTCGCTCTCCTATGCCAAGGCCGACTGTCTTCAGAAAGGAGTGCTCGCCATTCGCCCTCGCGAAGGTCCCGGACGAGCCCTTCGTTCATGAGTACCTCGCGGACGATGTTCGGATCGATTCGGGCGATCCGAAGCGCGAGCCCGGTCGTGACACCGGCGTGCGATCGCGTCGCCGCAGCGAGACCCTACGGGGAGGCCACGCGCGGCAGCCGGCTGTTAGGCTGACCCGCTCTGCCCCAGTCGGGATCGAATCCGCCGCTCTCGTGCTCCTCTCGTGCCCCACGCGGCGTCCGGGCCGCTTCGCGCCCGTCGCCGAAGCGCGCTTCCGTCGCGGGTGGGGCGCGTGGGGCGGGTGGGGCGCGTGGGGCGGGTGGGGCGGGTAGGGCGGGTGGGGCGGATGATATGCTGATGGGCGCGACCGGGGGCGCCCGCGCGAGCCCCGGCAGGAGGCGCTCGTGAAGGAGCTCATCTACCGCAGCGGCCTGATGCCCGCCCTCGAGCAGTACGGCGACGTCGAGGGCATCGTCGACGGCGGCTACCGCAGCAGCTGGAGCACCCACGCGGACCGCGTGGCCCGGCTGTGCGATGCGCTGGCCGGGCCGCTCGGCGTGGCGCCCGGCGACCGCTTCGCGGTGCTGGCCCTGAACGGCCACGAGTTCCTCGAGCTGTGGCACGCCGCCTTCCTGGGCGCGGGCGTCATCAACCCGCTCAACCTGCGCCTGGCTCCCCGCGAGCTGGCCTACATCCTGTGCGACTCGGGCACCGAGGTGATCTTCACCGACGCCACCTTCGCGCCCCTGCTGGCCGCCGCGCGCGAGGAGGCCGGCCGAGACGACCCCATCCGCCAGGTGGTGCTCGTCGGCGACGGCGACGTCCCCCACGACGTCGGCTACGAGTCGCTGCTGGCCGCCGCCGCGCCGCGCTGGCCGCGCGAGCCCGAGGAGAGCGACCCGGTGGTGCTGATGTACACCGGCGGCACCACCGGGCTGCCCAAGGGCGTGCTGATCGAGCACCGCGCCGAGATCCTGAACCTCTACCACGGCGTGATGACCATCCCCGACCTGCGCCTGGGCACCTGGCTGATGCAGACTCCGATGTTCCACGCCGCCTCGATGACCGGCATCCTGGGCCCGCCCATCTACGGCGGCCGCGCCGTCTTTCTCCCGATGTACCAGCCCGACGCGGTGCTCGACCTGATCGAGACCCACCAGGTGACCGACACCCTGATGGTGCCGACCATGATCGGCCTGTGCCTCGCCAGCGAGAAGTACGCGCCCGAGCGCCTGGCCTCGCTGCGCCGCCTGATCTACGGCGCGTCGCCCATGCCCGAGGCGATCCTCGACCGCATCCAGACGGACCTGCCCCAGCTCGAGCTGATCCAGGGCTACGGCATGACCGAGTCTTGCTCCACCCTGACCCTGCTGCTGCCCGAAGACCACCGCCCGGGCTCGCCACACCTGCGCTCGGTGGGCCGGCCCGCCCTGGGCGTGCAGATCCAGATCCAGGACGAGCAGGGCCAGCCCCTGCCGCGAGGCCAGATCGGCGAGGTGTGCGCGCGAGGCGGCCAGATGATGCGCGAGTACTGGAACAAGCCCGAAGCCACCGCCGCCGCCTTCCAGGGAGGCTGGTACCACACCGGCGACGCCGGCTACCTCGACCCCGACGGCTACCTCTTCCTGGTGGACCGCGTGAAGGACATGATCGTGACGGGAGGCGAGAACGTCTACTCGGCTGAGGTGGAGTCGGCGATCAGCACCCACCCGGGTGTGGCGCAGGTGGCGGTGATCGGCATCCCGCACGAGACGTGGGGAGAGGCGGTGCACGCGATCGTGGTGCCGCGGCCGGGGGCGGAGGTGAGCCCGGAAACGGTGATCGAGCACGCGCGGGCCGCGATCGCGGGGTACAAGGTGCCGAAGTCGGTGGAGCTGCGGGCCGAGCCGCTGCCCTTGTCGGGGGCGCTGAAGGTGCTGAAGCGGGATCTGAGGGCGCCGCATTGGGAGGGGCGGGGGAAGTCGATCGGGTGACCGGGTGGGGGCGCCGGCGGCGATTGGGCGGCGATCGGTTCGCAGCGGTGCGAGTCGCAGGCGATCCCGCAGACGACGACTTCGACCAGACGCCAATCCGCCAGGCGCCCAGCTCGCCCAGGCGCTCCACCAGCCGGTCCCGCGGCGACGTTCCCGCCACGAACAGGTGGATCCCGAGGAAGAAGAGGCCCGCCAGCAGGATGTAGCCCACGATCGCACTACCCCCGAACGCGCAACCCGTGCCGGCACAGCATATCGGGCCGGAGCCGTCGCGAGCCGGGCGACGAGATTTCCTTGACCGAGCATCCCCCCACACCGTAGGGTGGAGGCTGGCCGAGCCGTCCCGGAGGTCGCCGTGCCCTGCCCGTCTCCCACCAGACACCCGCTCGAACACCTCCTCCTCGCAGCGGCGCTCCTCCTCGCGACGACCGCCGCAGCACCTTCCCTGGCTGCGAGCATCACCGCCGAGTCGGGCCAGGCCTATCTCAGGATCGAGTACCTCGCGTACGACGAGAACGGCTTCGAGTACGTCGCCGCCCGCACACGGGAAGCGGACCCGACGAGCTCGTTCGACCTCGATCCCTCCTACTACCACGATCCGGAGCTCCACGGAGAGGTGGGCCCCGATCACCTCCGCTACCACGGCGGCATCGAGAGCTTCAACCAGCTCGACACGAATGCGTTCTACCAGCTGGATCTGTCGTTCACCGGGGGAGCCGTGCGCTGGCAGGGGGCCACCACCGGGTGCATCTACGATCCGCCGGGCTTCTCGGGGTGCGTCGGCGACCGGATCGCCCTCGAATCCATCGACGAGCAGGGAGCCGTTCTGGCGGTCCTCGACGAGTACGTGAGCGACGGACCGAACACGGACTTCGTACGGACCCTCGTGCTGCCCGCGGGTCGCTACCGTCTGAGCGGAAGCTTCCTGGTCTGGGACATCGGGGACTACACGTCCTTCGACGTGAGCCTCGACGTCCTGGTGCCCGAGCCCGGCACCGGAGTGCTCGTCGTGTCAGGGATCCTCGCCTGCGCGGCGGGACGCGGGCGACGCCGCCGGGGGTCCCCGGCGCAGCCTTCGCCCTAGCCTAACGCGCGGCGCCCTGCTTGCGGGAGGCGCCGGCCTTGGGCCTGGCAGCGGGGGTCGCGCTCGCGTGCGCGCCGCGCCTCGAACGACCCGGTCAGCGGGACGTGGCGGCCCTCGAGCAGAGCCGGCAGCGGTGGGACGAGCTGATCCGTGTCAGCGAGCGGATCAGGGGCCTACCGCGGGCCTCGCCGGCAGCCCGACCTCCCTCTTCCAGCCTGGCATGGCCGCGATGTATGCCTCCACGGGCTCTTGAAAGTCGCCTTGCTGTCGTGAGACACTGAGGCGATTCCTCCTGTAGCCGGAAGCGCGCCAGTGCGAATTCCCCTGCCTGTCCCGCTGCTGGGCCTGGCGATGGTGATGGGAGCCGTCGCGACTTCGGCCCCGGCGTACGAGCTGGTCGCGAAGGCGTACCTGAGCTGCGCGATCGATGACAACGGGGTCACCTGCTGGGGAGACAACGACGCCGGCCAGGCGACCCCTCCCGACGACCTGCTGCATCCGAGGATGGTCGCGACGGGCTGGTTTCACGCCTGCGCGATCGACGACAACGGCGTGCGATGCTGGGGGAATGACCGCCGCGGGCAGACGAGCGTGCCGTCCGGCCTCGCCAATCCCAGCGCGATCGCCGCGGGCCGCTTCCACACCTGCGCGATCCACGACGGTGGCGTGAGCTGCTGGGGCAACGACTGCTGTGGGCAGACCGATGTTCCCGTCGGCCTCGACCAGCCCACGAAGATCGCGGCCGGTCGCTATCACACCTGCGCGATCGACCGGAACGGTGTGAAGTGCTGGGGCGACAACGAGAGCGGGCAGATCGACGTTCCCGCAGGCCTCGTCCATCCGCGCGACCTCGCACTGGGAATCAGCCACTCGTGCGTACTGGACGACAACGGTGTGACCTGCTGGGGCATCAACCCCGACCCCCTGTACTACTGCGGCGAGTCCGACGTGCCCCCCTCGGTCGTGAATCCGAGCTCGATCGCGGCCGGGGGTGCAACAGCTGCGCGCTCCAGGGCGGAGAGGTGATCTATTGGGGAGCCATCGCCGGCTATCCGGAGAGCATGCCCAGCGGCCTCCGGAACCCGATTGCACTCGCGTTGGGCGCGCAGCACAGCTGCGCGCTCGACGACGAAGGCGTCCGCTGCTGGGGCGACGGCTTCGACGAAGTGCCGGCCCACCTGTCCGACCCGAACGGGCTGGCTGCCGGCTGGAAGCACGTCTGCACACTCCACGACGGGGGCGCGGATTGCTGGGGCGGCGCCGACGGTTCCGGCGAAGCGACGATTCCCGGCGAGATCATCGACCCCACCGTCATTGCACCTGGCGGAAGCCACACCTGCGCGCTTCTCGCAGCCGGAAGCATCGAGTGTTGGGGACAGACCATCTATGGCCAGACGGACGTTCCGGCCGGGCTCGTCGACCCCAGCTACGTCACCTCGGGCAACAGGCACAGCTGCGCGCTCGACGACGATGGCGTCGCCTGTTGGGGCTCGAACCAGTACGGCCAGACGAGCGTCCCGTCCGGCCTCGTCCACCCCCACCACGTCGTCGCGGGCTTCAATCATACGTGCGCACTGGACGACGACGGCGTGAAGTGTTGGGGACAGGACACCTACGGCAAGGCGACCGTGCCGGCCGGCCTCTCCAACCCTCGGGAGATCGCATTGGGAGCGGAGCACACCTGTGTGCTCGACGACGACGGCGTGTTGTGTTGGGGAAGAGCCCTCGCCGGCACGCCTCCGACCGACCTGGCGAATCCGAGAGCCCTGACCGCGGGGGGCGATCACTCCTGTGTGATCGACGACTCGGGCCTGCGCTGCTGGGGCTACAACGACTACGGACAGACGAGCGTGCCCCCCAGCCTCGAGAATCCCGTCGAGGTCGCCGCGGGAGGCGACTTCACCTGTGCGATCGACGCCACGGGGGTGCGTTGCTGGGGACGATCGTTCGTACCCGACGAGCTGTTCTTCGGCACCTTCCTCGATGTGCCCGCCCTCGGCGGAGCGGGGCTGGGAGCATTGGGAACGGTTCTGGCACTCTCGACGTTCGGCCTGCTCCATCGCAGAAGTCGTCGCAAGTAGGACAAACGAGCCGCGCGTTCAGGGCCCTGCTCGACGAGCTATTCTGACGGACATGTCGGCTCGGAATTCCCTGGCAGGCCAGAAACAGCCGGGACAGAACGTCGTGTGGCCGCGCGCGATTTGTCCCTCTCTGGGGCCCAGGGCCAGGCAACGGAACCATCTCGGTCGTGGGCACCCTCGATCGGGTCGCGGTGCCCGAGGCAAGTGCCCGGTCATCATCCCGCTTGCCGTCCCCTCGGCAATCGTGCAACGTCGGCGCCGTTCCCACGGGAGGATGGCATGGCCAGCGCGCAGGAAGTCAACGCCGATCAGCTTGCGTTCTGGAACGGCAGGGGTGGCCACACGTGGGTCGCCCGGCAGGCGCACACCGACATCACTCTGACTCCAGTGACGGAGGCGTTGCTCTCGCACGCCGCGCCGCGTGCCGGCGAGCGGGTGCTGGACGTCGGCTGCGGCTGCGGCGCGCCCACGCTGGAGTTCGCGCGCGCCATCGGTCCCGCCGGCCGCGTT
This sequence comes from uncultured delta proteobacterium, assembly GCA_963822965.1. Taxonomy (GTDB): domain Bacteria; phylum Myxococcota_A; class UBA9160; order UBA9160; family UBA4427; genus JAJDAN01. The sequence goes on along the minus strand of CAWGJT010000005.1, from coordinate 1,218,333 downwards.
GCGGCACTGGACATCTCCGGGCCGATGCTGGCCGAGGGGAGGCGGCGTGCCGGGGACGCCGGCATCGCCAACATCGATTGGCTGCAGGCCGATCCCGCCACGGCCCCGCTGGACGAGTTCGATCTGCTGACCTCGGCCTTCGGCGTGATGTTCTTCGGCGACCCGGTTGCTGCCTTCGCCCACATGCGATCCGCGGCCGTCCCTGGCGCGCGAATGTCGTTCGTGTGCTGGCGCCCGCTCGTCGAGAACCCGTGGATGGGGGTGCCGATGAACGCGGTCTCCCGGCATCTGCCCCCGCGGCCCAAGCCGACCCCGCATGCCCCCGGCATGTTCGCCCTCGCCGATCCGGAGCGCGTCTCCCAGGTGCTCACCGCAGCCGGCTGGGCGCCGCCGCGCCTCGACAGGTTCGACGTCGATCTCGACATCGCCGCCGGCCGGGGACTGGACGAGGCCGTGGACCAGTCGACCCAGATCGGCGCGATCAACAGCTGGCTGCGCGGCCAACCGGCGGAGGTCGTCTCGGCCGCCATCGCCTCCATCCGCGAAGCGCTGGCCCCGCATCTGGACGGCGAGAGCGTGCGCCTGCCCGGCGCGATGTGGCTGGTCAGCAGCGCGACCGCCTGAGCCGGTCGCTCTCCAGGCTGAGCGGAGAGTCCGCCGGATCCGGCGCCCGCCGCCGACGGCCGCGCCGACTCGAAGCCGGTAGTCCTCGGAGGATGAGCAACCATTCGCTCTTGAGGAACCGGGCGCAGGTGGTTCACCTTGAGCGCTGCAGCCGAGAACCCCCCGCCAGCTTGAAATGGTCCCGCCGACGACAGGCCGCGCCCAGCGCGGCCAGCACCAGGACGAGGGTAGAGGGCTCGGGCACGAGGATCTCCTCGTACGCGATGAAGGGGGCGCCGGTGCTCGCCAGGAACAGCGGCGTCCCTCCGTCGACCGTGCTGGTTGCGCCGTAGGTCAGGCCGGTGACGCCTGCGGTCAGCGGGTCCGCCAGGATGTGGTTTCCCAGGGCGAGCTGGGCGCCGGAGTCCAGATCGTCCTCGTTCAAGCGCATCCCGCTGCCGATCCCGGCCAAGATCGCGTTGACGTTGGGGTTGACGTCGTAGGCCGTTCCGACCCCGACGCCGTCGCCCATCAAGAACAGCGATCCGCCGGCGTCGATGAAGCTGCCGACGGACAGGATCTCGTCGACCGTGAGCGCATCGTTCGGCGAGACGAGCAGCAGGTCGACGTCCGCGAGCTGGGCGCCGTCGAGCGGACCGCTCAGTAGGCTGGCCGTCACGCCGGGCAGGCTCCCGTAGAAGTCCAGCAACTCCGGGCTCCAGGAGGGATTGGCGCTGTCGAGCACGGCCACCTGCTGGCCGCTTCCCAGGACGTTCGAGAAGAAGGCCTGGTTGCCGGCCGTCGCGAAGTTCGGGGAGAGGTCCGACACGTAGAAGGTCGGCGTCGCGTCTCCCGACACCATGATCACTCCGGCGCGTACGCTCGCGGGCAGGCACGACAGGAGCGCGGCAAGCAGGACCAGCCTTCGCATGGAGACCTCCGGGCTCGACGCCTCGATTGTGCCGGGAATCGCGCCGGATTTGGAAGCAGATTCTCGCCTCCGGGCAGATGGACGAAGTTCCACCCAGCTTGGAGCACCGATCCTCCGGCTCGGACGGAAGGATGAGCTCGGGTCGCGCAAGGCTCTTCGGCGGTCCGGCGAGAGTCATTGCACGGAAGGTCGCCCGAGACGGCCGGAGCGAGCCATCCTCGGATTCGGGCATTTCGGCGACCGGGAAGAGATGACGGTGCGATCCTACCACGGCGCTGGGGTATGCTGCGCGGGTGTGCGCTGGGGGCTGTCGGTGACCGGGGATGCGGCGGCCGCGGCTGGATCATCGGCCGAAGCGGAGCGGTCGCCGCTCCGGACCCGGCTCGGGCCGGTCGGATCGGACGACCGGACCGCGCTGCTCGCGCTGCTCGTGGTCGCCGCCACCTACGCGGCCCTCGTCACGCACGGGACGTTCGACTTCATCGGCACAGAGTGGCTCGGCTCGAACTTCGACCACCTCGGGCGGTCGCTTGCTCCACCTGGGCGTCGAGGTTCCGACCAACGCCGAGACGATGCGGGCCGAAGGCAAGGACTTCATCTACTTCGGTCCGCTGCCCGCGCTCGTCCGCATCGCGTTGAATGCGGCGTGGCCGTCCGCGTTCGGGCAGTGGTCGCGGGTCACGTGCTTCGCGGCGGCCGTGCTCGCGTCGCTCGCGTGGATGCGCGCGCTGCGCGTCGCCACCGCGACGGCTCCGCTCCGCTGCGGCCCGCAGCTGCTGCTCGATCTCGCGTTCGGCTCGGAACGCCGGTCGTCTTCCTCGTGTCGTGCGCGTACATCTACCACGAGGCGATCCTGTGGGCTCTCTGCTGCAGCTTGTGGGCGCAGGTCCACCTGCTGGCGCTGATCCATTCCAACGGCTCGCGAAGGCGGCACCTGCTGTCGTACTCACTGCTCGGCGGGCTGGCGCTCCTCGCGCGCGTGCCGTTCGGCGTTCCCCACATCCTCGTCACGCTCTTCTTGCTGGCGGGCGCCGCGCTCGGGGACCGGATCTCGGCACGGGTTCCCGCGCTGCGGTCGCTGTTCCACCCCTCTCTCACGTCGACGCTGCGTTCGGGTGTCGCGGTCGCCTGTCTGACCGGTCCGCTGCTCGCATGCGTCCTGTACTACTCGTGGTACAACCTCGAGCGATTCGGCAGCCCGTTCACGTTTCACGACTACTCGAAGGTGCTGATCTACATCCAGCAGCCGGACCTGTACCGGCGCCACCTCGAGATCGGCACCTTCAACCCGCGCCGCGTCGCGAGCAACCTGTCGCGCTACTTCGGCGCCTCCGGCCGGGTCGACGCGAAGCCGCCGTGGGTCCATTTCGAGGCGGGCCACGACACGGTGATGGGCGTCGAGGGCTATCGCGAGTGGAACGTCTCGTTGACGGCGACGTCGCCGTGGCTGATCGCCGGCGCGCTGGTCGGTCTCGTATGGCTCGTCTCGGCGCGCAAGCTCTTCGAGCTCGCAATCGGCGCGTTCTTCGCGAGCCAGTTCGCGGTCGCGCTGTCGTACTACTGGGTTTCGCACCGCTTCACGTCGGAGTTCCTGCCGGGCCTGTGCATCCTCTTCCTGTTCGCTCTGGCGCACCGGACGCAGATCGGGTGGCCCGCTTCGCGCTGGTTGCGGGTGGGCGGGCTCGCGCTGGTGATCGCCTCGATCCCGCTCACGTTGCTGACCACGCTCTCGTGGAACGCCGAGTACAACTGGGGCGCGCCGGCGGAGTACCGGCAGGCACTCTCGAAACTCTTCGGTGCCGCGGGGAACGAGTCGCCCCGGTAGGCTCAGCGCGGCGTCGGGCGGTAGCCCATCAGCGGCGGGAAGTACGCGATGTCGCGGCGGCCCTGGGCGCCGAGCGATCGCTCGAGCAGGCCCGCGGTGCCGACGAACAGCAGCAGCGCGACGATCGCCGCGACCGCGGCGGCGCGCTCCCGCACCAGCGCTGCCAGTGCGACCGCCAGCGCGACGATCGGCGGCAGCAGCGACCCGGCGCCGGCGAGACCCAGCAGCGCTCCGCGATTCGGCGCCAACACGCCCTCGCGCAGCAGCGCCCAGCCGAGCTCCATCGCCGGGAACACCAAGCCGTTCGAGTACGGCGGCATCGACCAGGTCGCGAGCGCGAGCCCGTGCAGCAGCAGCGCCCAGGTGACCGCGGCACCCGCGAAAGTCCGGTACAGCGCGCGGCCGGTCGTTCCTTCGCGCTGATAGCCCTCGAAGACGATCCACGCGACGAACGGCAGCACCGGGATCAGGTAGCGCGGACCGAGCGTCCAACCGCCCTGCCAGTCGATCAGCGACGCGTTGACGACGAAGTAACCGAGCACGACGAGCAGCGCGAACGTGTGGCGTGCCTGCCAGCCGCGTTCCGCGATCCGCCAGGCGGCCGGGAAGACGAGGAGCAGCATCGGAGAGTGGACGAAGAGCCCGCGCGCGGGACCGAAGCTCAGGCCCCACAGCGCATCGAGTCGCGGCAGGCCGATCCCGAAGAAGCCGGTCGAGCGGTGGACCTGGTGCTCGGCCTGGACCATGTGGTGGTAGGCGAGGTCGAACGGCCCGCCGAAGCAGACGGCGTTGTATGCGAGCGTCGGCGCGAGCAACGCCAGCGCGCCCAGACCGAACTCGACGACGGGCGGCGACAGTCGGTATCGCCACACGTAGACGAGCGCCGTCAGCGCGACGAAGAGGCCCGACGTGTAGTCGATCGCGATCGCGGCGCCGCACAGCGCCCGTTCAGCGCGTGCCATCGCGGTGCCCTCGTCTCGGCCGGCTGCAACATCACGCGCCAGAACGTGACGGCCAGCAGGATCGCCATGGGGACGTGACCCATCACGCTGAGCGCGAGCGGGAAGATCGAGGTGCCCGCGAAGAGCCCCAGCAGCAGCAGCCGCTCGAACGACTCCTCTGGCCGCGAGCGCTCGAGCAGCAGGCCGAAGCACAGCAGCGTCGGAAGCGTGACGACGGCCAGCCGGCACAACAGGATCACGCTCTCGGTCGGGAGGCTGCGCCCGACGAGCGCGCGAGCCGCCGCGTAGACGGGTACGCCGAGCAGCGAGATGCCGATCGCCTTGTCGGAGTAGTAGTGGCCGTCATATCGGGCGAGGTCGCTGAACTCGCCGATGCCGCCGCGAACCTCTTCGTCGATGTCGAGGCTGCCGCGCTCGACGATCGCCTGCGTGAGATAGACGCGCGACAGCTCGTTCGGATTCACGAACCCGCTACGGCAGCGACGAACGGAATCCGTGGGTCTACGCACATGCGCTGGAGGACGTCCGCCGCCTCGCCCGCGTCGTGAGGCGCGTCGCGAAGGCCCCGGGCGCGGCCCCGCCGCCCTCGGTCCAGGTCTACGACTGGCTCGACAACGCGTCGCTCTACTTCTACCTGCGCGGCATCAAGAACGTGCGCTTCCGGACCGCGGCCGACGTCGCAGCGGCGTCGCCGTCGACCGACATGATCCTGATCGACGAGCCCCAGCGCGGCGCGCTCGCCCCGTCGCTCGAGAGCTCGCATCACATCGAGCGCTTCCAGCTGCGGCCGAACATGTGGGCGCTGCTGTACGTGCGCCAGACGCTGTGGGACCGGGCCGAGGGCGGCGGCTCGCGCTGAACGACCCGCGCGCTGCCGGCTGCGAAGCAGCAGGCTGGGGCGACCGGGCGGGGACCGGAAACGTCCAGTACACCGCTTCACCATCCCCCTGGTCGACAACGACCCGAACGCGATCATCTTCGTTCAGCCCTCCCTGGGGTGTCCGGTACGACGGGCCAGCGTGCAGCTCGCGGCTGAACGTCCATCCCGATCTAGCGTTCCATCGGTGCCTCCTCTCGTTGGGTGTCGTCGTCGTCTACCCAACTCGAGGATGTCCAGCGGGGCCGGGCATGACGATCCGGACAGCAGGAGAGAGCCAGCTGGGACGTGCGGAGCAAGCGATCCTGTTGGCCGCCAGCGGGCTGCTCGGTATCGCCGTCGCCCTGGGTGTGGCTGGCGGCGTCGGACGGCTCGAGCGGATGCAGGCCGTATGACGCGAGCTCCTTCGCGCGGCCGGCGCGTGCTGCAAGGGCTGTGCGTCGCCACGGGGATCGTGACGGCGCTCTGCCTTCTCATCGTCCTCGCCGACGTATTCCCTTCTCATCGCCTTGACCATCGAGGAGGCGCGCGACGCCTGGCATTTCCCCTACTCCGTATTCGTTGTTCCCGTGCTGTTGGTCATCGCTGATCCAGGCGTCGTGGGTTCGCGCCGAGGACGGCCGCCCCACACGCGGCGAGATCGGCGACCGTGTCGACGATGCTGAATCCCTTCTTCCCTACATGCCTCGATCACCCTGCGAATGCCTCGTCGAAGGGCGAACGTCTGCTTCCGAAAGGCGTGGGCGACGTAGGTGGCCTCGGGGCGGTGAAGGGGAAGTCGCCAGCAGCTCTCCTACGTCGAACGCGCGAGCTCCTGGCCTGGCCAGTCAACGATGCTCGCGCAGGAGGTCCCGCGTCCGGTACATCGAGGCCGAGGAGGCCCCGCCGCCTGCCGCGGGACCCGGAGGGGGGATTGACATAACACCCCTTCCGGACCTCAGGCCAGTACCGACTTTTCGCCTTTCCTCTTCACCGGCGAGGTATTCTTGAGGTCGGCAGAGGGAATCGTGGGGCGATCGGGCCAGAGGCGGACGCCGGTGTGATTTTCGCGTTTGGGGAGCACGAGCTCGACGCGCTGGGCAAGGCACACAAGGCACTGGCCGGCAGCGTCCCGGAGAGCACCAACGGGGCGCTCCACAAGATCGAGAACGGAAACACCGATGCCGCGCTCGCGTTCCTACAGCAGGCGCTCGACGCTCTGGCACTCGCGCAAGCGGATGGCGCCGACGTCGCCACGCTGATCGCTCTCCTGGAGCAGGTGAGCGCAGCGCTGCAGGGAGCATGACGGCAACTCGAGGGCCACGCCGAGCGCCCGCATACCGCTCGTATCGCTCATCTCCCGATCGGCCGGGTCGCTTCCAACTGGGACATGCCGACCCCGCTCTACGCAGCCGTCGCCCGCTGGTCGCGATCCTGACGGTCGTGATGCGTCAGAACTTCAGGCTCAGCCCCGCGGTGGGCCCGCGAAGGCTGAGGTCGATGTCCGACACCTCGTAGTGATGCTCCTGGTAGCTCCACCAGCGATAGCCCCCGAAGACCGAGACGTTCCGGGTGAGGTTCAGCTCGAGGCCGACCTGCGTGTCTTCGATCGGGTCCTCCGTCCAGTCGTGAATGTTGACGGTCAATTGGTAGTAGATGTCGAAGAGTGCGATCGGCCGCAGCGTCGTTCGCAATCCCAGCAGCAGACCCTCGTCGACGTCGTGGTCCTTCGTGCCGACCCCGCCCCCCCGGAGCCGCACCTCGGTCTTGTCGACGGCGATTCCGGTGATCCCCTCCACGCTGAGGACGTCGAAGATGCGGACTCCGCCGCGGGCCGCGACATAGCCGCGCAGGTTCTCCGCCTTCACGGAGATGCGCGCAGGCCCGGGAATGACCACGCCACCCATCTCGACCTGGTCGCCCGCCGCGAGCTGCCGGTGGTCCCGGCCGTTGACGGCGGCGACCTCGCCCTCGATCGAGATCGTGCCCTTGACGCCCGTGCTGCGTGCGGTCATCGCTTCCTCGGCTTTCTCCTCCTTCGGCGACTCGGTCACGAGATCGAGCAGGGCTCCCTTGCGCCTGGTCTCGATCCCCGGGTAGATCTCGTAGGAGATTCGGCCGCTCGGGGTGAACTGGTCGTGATCGTTGACATGCAGCTCGCGATTCGGCGTGTCGTACTGACATCCAATGGCCGTCGCGGCGAACGCCGCGAGAGCGAAGCTCTGGATCGATCGGCGGGAAGGCATCGGAACCTCCTCGGCATGGGCTTCGTCATTGTGGTTGGGATCGTGCGGCTGCCGTGAGGGTCGCGCGCCGAAGTCGGCACGCGCTGGCTCGGGCTTCGCGTGAGGCCGGCATCCTACCAGAGACACGCGAGCGCGTTCCCATCAAATTGCCTCGGGAGACCAACACCATCTCGCGACGGTTGCGCTGCATCTCCCCGCTGGGCGCCGCCCCGAGGGCACCGAGCTCACTTCGATCACTTCGGCCGAAAATCTGGCGCGCCTGCGGGGCGGCACTCCAGGGCGTCGGGTGGCGGCTCCCGATTCGAGTGCGACCCGCTCGAGCTTCGGGTTGCCCCGCCTTCTCCCGCGGGACCCCGGAGAGGGGGACCGACAGAGCACCCCTGCCCGGACCTCGGACCAGAACCGAGCTTGTTCGTCCTCCCTCCTCGATCAGGGGCAAGCGATCAGTCCGATTCCCCATCCCGCGGATCTGGCCCTTGCAGATCACGACGCCGCGCTCGGAGGCGGTGATACCGACCCCGGACCCGGTGGGGGCGCAGGACGTGACGGGGGCCAAGCTGCCCCCGTCGCCCCACCCGGCCGCCGACGGCGTTGCATCTACACACCCGCCCCATGGTAGGATCGAGCTGTCGACCGAAAGTGGAGCTCGTCCCGGATGCTTCATCGGGCTTGGATCGTTGCTGCTCTCGCCCTGCTCGTGCCGCTGCCCGCGTTCGCCGTGGACGGCGTCGTCGAGATCAGCCAGACATGCGCGGTACAGACCGGATGCTTCCCGTCCGACACCGTCGGCTATCCGGTGACGATCGGAGCTTCCGGAAGCTACCGCCTGACGAGCCCGCTCCAGGTTCCCGCCGATACGAATGGGATCGAAATCACGGCAGAAGACGTGACGCTCGACCTGAACGGCTTTGCCGTGCGGGCGCCCGGCGACTGCAGCCCGTCTGCCTGCGCCGGCGTTGCCGGGCGCGGGATCAGCTCGAGCGTCATCGGCACGCGCATCTCGAATGGGATCGTCCGCGGCTTCGCCGATGGCGGCATCGAGCTCGGTGACGAGTCCGTCGTCGAGCGCGTCGAAGCGCGCGCGAACGGGCGCGTGGGCATCGCGCTCGGCGACCGCGGTCGGATCCAGGACAGTCAGGCGTCGGGCGGGGCGGGCAATGGCTTCCAGGTCGGCAGCCACGGTGCGGTGCTCGGCGCCGTCGCGGTTGGAAATGGGCTCGCCGGTGCCGTACTCGGCGTCGCCACCGGCCTCGGGAACTCGGTGCTAAGCGACAACGGCGGCGCCGACGTGACCGGCGGCGCGCCATTCGGCACCACGAGCTGCAGCGGCTCGACCTGCACGACGGTCTGTACGGACGCCGACGGCGACGGCGCGTACCTGGACTGCGCGCCGGCCGACTGCGACGACGGCGAGCCCGCAAGCTACCCGGGCAACCCCGAGATCTGCGATGCGATCGACAACGACTGCGACGGGATGATCGACGAGGGCCTCTCCTGCTCGCTCGCGATCGCCGCCTGCACGCTGCAGTTCCCGCTCGATACGGGGCTTGCGCTCGGTGATTCCATCACGATCTACGGCCGGGTCTCCGTGCCGGGTCTCACGAACATCACGCCCGGGATCGATCCACTCGCGACCCTGGTGTCCGAGGTCGGATTGGGTGCGCCGGCGACGGATCCGACGACGGATCCCAGCTGGACGTGGACGGCAGCGGCCGCGAATCCGGCCTGGGACGGGACGGCCGCGGGCGATCCGAACGTCGACGAGTATCAGGCCGACGTCGCGCCGACGGTGCCCGTCGACTACGACACGCTCTACCGCTTCTCGCTCGATGCCGGTGCCAGCTGGACGTACTGCGATCGTGCACCCGAGGGCTCGACGGATGGCTACGGGACACCTGGCACGCTGCAGGTGCGCGAGGTCTGCACCGACCTCGCGAATCCCGAGCCCGAGTGCGGCACGAGCGAGGGCTGCTATCCCGACTCGAGCACGTCGCTCGGCGACATCGGCGTCTGCTCCCCGACCAGCGGAAGCGGGACGCAGGGGGTCGCCTGCTCGTCACTGAGCGACTGCGCACCGGGATTCCTGTGCTTGGGAGGCCTCGATACCTGCAATCGGTTCTGTCGAGTGGCCGAGGGAGCGGCCGGGTGCCTCGGCGGCGAGACCTGCGTGACGCTCACGCCCTCGGTCTTCGTCGACGGGATCGAGTGGGGCGTGTGCTTCTGAGGTGGATAGGGTGTTCAAGCCGCGTTCTGGCGCGATGCCCGTAGAAGCTGGAGAAGATCATGCGCTGCCACGCGAGCGGACGGACCGTCCTCGCCGGTCTCGCGGGCGCCCAGGAGGTCGTTTGCGGTGTTTCCGTCGACGTCGGCGATGGCGACGAGGCGCGGCGTCCCGCCGGTCGCGAACGTCACCGGGGCCTGGAACGTGCCGTCGCCGTTGCCGAGCAGCACGCTGACGTCGTTGCCGAGCGCGTTGGCCTTGGTCGACCAACGCGACTTCCCGCTCGAACAGTGCGTATATTGGCAATACGAAGCCCAGTCTCGGACGGGTCCCAAGCGACGAGCTGCCAAACCCAGTTCACTGCATTCGCGGCATTTGCTACTGATCCATTGGGCAGCGGCGCACCGGACGGTGGGAGACGGCGACCTCGAACACACCTCGCCGGCGCTCGCCGCTGAGCACCGGGTCCGTCGGGTGGCGGGACGGGCGAGGAGTTCGAGTCGATGAAGCTCTGCACGCACTGCAACGCGCAGTTCGACGTCGACCTGAGCCGCTGCGTCCACTGCGGCCGGCCCCTGCGCGACGCGCCGGCCGCGGAGGCCGCGGCGCCCGTCTCGGACGTGACGCTTCTCACGCGGCGTGAGCCCATCTTCGCGGCTCCCCTGCTCGAGGCGCTGCGCGTGGCGCAAATTCCGTTCGAGCTCGATCCGGACGGAGGGACCCGCCTGGTGGAGTTCGCGCATGGCAGCTCGGGCCACATGGCCCGGATCGCGATCTTCGTTCCGGCGGGCCGACTCGACGAGGCGCGGGAGCTGGAAGCCCGGGTTCTCGCTCGGGAGCTTCCCGACCTGCCGGAGGACTACGAGAACCGCGAGGACGACGGCACCTGCTGTCCCGCCTGCGGCCACGCGGTCGGGCCCTCGGACGCCGAGTGCGCCGACTGCGGGCTCGCGTTCCCCGACGCCGGCTCGTAGAAGGTTTCGGCCAACGCCCGATTCCCCTCCGACTCGCACGAAAAATGGCACGTTACGCTTCACGAAGGCATGGAGGCTGGCCGATGCGCGTGATGATCACGGGCGCTACGGGATTCGTCGGATTCCATACGGCGCTGGCGCTGCACCGGGCGGGGCACGAGCTCTGTCTCCTGGTTCGCAGCCTCGACAAGATGATGAACGCCTTCGCGCCGGAGGGTCTCGAGGATGTCGACTGCGTGCGCGGCGACATCACCGCCCCGCGGTCCGTCGAGAAGGCGCTCGCCGGATGCGATGCGGTCGTCCACGCCGCTGCCATGGTGAGCGTCCATGCGAACGATACGGATCGCGTGCTCTGGAACAACCTGCGGGGGACGGAGGTGGTGCTGGGGCAGGCCAGGAAGCAGGGTGTCGAGCGAATGCTGCAGGTGTCGAGCACGACGGCTTTGTTCGCGCCCGGTGTGACGCGAATCGACGATGCTTCGCCTCTGGGCGAAGCTGCGTCCGGATACGGCCGATCGAAGATCGAGTGCGACCGCTACGTGAGGCAGCTGCAGTCGGAGGGCGCGCCGATCTACACCACCTATCCGGGCAGCATCCTCGGACCGGACGACCCGGGCTTGAGCGAGGCGCTCGCCGGTCTCAAGGCCATTCTCGACTCGCGCGCGGTCTGTGAGACCACGAGCGGGTTCCAGTTCGTCGACGTGCGCGATCTGGCGCAGGCGCATCGCATGCTGCTCGAACGCGGGGGTCCTCCGGCACGCTACGTGATGGGCGGCAGCTTCTTTACGTGGCCCGAGCTGACGGACCTGCTCGAGGAGGTGACCGACGAGTCGTTTCTGCGCATTCCAGCGCCGGCGTCGGTCCTGAAGTGGCTCGGGGGCGTGGGAGACCTGGTGAGCCGATTCGTTCCACTCCCACTCCCGATCAGCGTCGAGAGCACGACCTACATGACCGAGTGGGCCCGCTCGGACGATCGCGGCGTCCGGGAAGAGCTCGGGCTCGTGTACCGCAGCCCCCGGGAGACCCTGCGCGACGCGATCCGCTGGCTGCAGGAACAGGGTCACCTGCTGCGCGAGTACCGGCACCTCTAACTCGGCCGGTCACCTGCGCGACGACCGCGTCGTCCCCTTTCAGCCTTCGACCTTGCCCAGGACCTGGCGTCCATGGGCGAGGGTCTTGTCGTAGAGGTGCTCGAGCGCCGCATTGGTGCCGCGCAGACCGCTGACGACTTCTTCGGTCCAGTCGAGGTAGTCCATCCGGCGCTTCAGGTCCCAGGTCTTCGGCGGGTTGTGGGTGATGTCTTCGACGTTGCAGATCTTGTCGCAGAGCTCCACGAGCTTGGCGCGCTCGGAAATCTCGGGCGAGTGGAGGATCTGGAGGCGCCTGCGTTCGGACTTCTCGAGGCTCTTGTCGTCGGTGACCTCCGCGACGACGGCGGCGACCTCCGCACCGAAGTGGATCTCGAGATCCTCGACCGTGGCCTCGGTATCTTCGATGGTGTCGTGGAGCAGGGCCGCCTGAATCGTCACCAGGTCGCTCACCCCGCCCTGGCGAGTGAGCAGCTCGGCGACGGCGATCGGGTGGTTGATGTACGGTGGCGCCTCCGCGTTCTTCCGTCGCTGGTCCCGGTGCACGTTCGCGGCGTAGTGGAGCGTGCGCAGCAGTGTGGTCGTCTGCTTCGGATCCATACGAGGGAGTATGGCATGCCGCGCCCCGAAGCGCGGCGCGCGCCGCGCTCAGGGGCGGCAGGCCACCTGGCTGTCGGCGAAGGTGAACGCCGCGTCGAGCCCGGGGTCAGCCGCAGTGGGCTGCATCTCCCTCGTTGCTGGACCGCAAGCGGGCGCCGTCCGACGGCGATCAGCGCAGCCGCGAGACCCACGGCGCCGAGCGCGCCCGCGACGGGCACGTTCGGGATGCCCCACCTCATCAAGCCCCAGGTTCCCTCCCCCCAGCGTCCCACGGGGCTCGGGGCATCGAGGAAGCGAAGCTCGACATGGCCGGTACTCGTCACGGAGCTGCTGGCCGGCGGAAAGGTGCCACCGCCCACGGTCACACCGAACGCATAGACCGTCCCGGCCGTGAGCCTTCCCCGTGCGCTGCCCACGAGGGTCGGAGTCTATGTCGTAGGCGACGTCTTCGTCGACCGAGAAGAAGATCTGGGCAAGCGACAGCCACGTCCCGAAGCTCCACCAGAACGTCCTGCCAGTTCGACGGTTCGAGAGCCGCTTCGTCGATCGAGCCGAGGAGCCGCGCGATCCGTTCATCCGAGAGCTCCCGATGGAATCGGCGGCGTCGCGTCATCACTTCGATCCTACTCCATCGCAGAGCGCGCTGGCCGACGCGCGGGAGAACACGACGGGCTCACCTCCGATCGAGGTGGATGCAGGCCTTTCGGAGGCGTCGCCGACGTCGGCCGAACCCCGAGCGCTCGTTGAAGAAGACACCGGCCCCGGGTGTGCTCCGAGGGCGACGCGTCCGGTCCCCCGCCAGCCTACTCGTCCCATCCCCTCGACGTGGCGCGGACCGCCTCGTAGCGGTGCGCTCCGCCTTCTGCGGGCGAGACGGCGTGCGGGCGAGACGGCGCGCCCCGAGGGCCCCCGGCGCGAGAACCCGCTTGACAGCCGCGGCCGGCGCATGTTCGGCTGTAGCGGGGAGGGGGAGGCCACTCACTCGACGAGGAGCGACAGCATGACCATGCGCACCGTCTCGACGCTCAGCTCGACGCCCAGCACGACCGACTCGGGGATCCGAGCGGCAGCCCGAACGGCCGCGCTGCTGGCGGGTCTGCTGATCCTCATCGGCGCGGGGAGCTCGGCCCGGGCCGGCTCGCCGACGGCGGCGTGCGACCCGCTCGACCCCACGCTCTGCCTGCTGCCGTTCCCCAACGATCTGTTCACGGCCGCGGACGCGACCACGGATACCGGCCGCCGCGTGGCCTTCGCCGCACTCCCCAGCAACGCAGCCGCCCAGCCCATCGACCCGACCGAGTGGAACCACAACGACGGCTTCTCACCCGGATCGCCGGTGCTGACCTTCGTTCCCGAGCTCGACCTGCCCGTCACCTGGGGCACCCAGGACGAGCCCACCTCGCTGCCCGGCATCGGTCCGAACCAGCTGGGCTACTTCGACTACCGCGACCACATTGCCGCGCCGGGTCGCTACCTGCGCGAGGACGCGCCGATCGTGATTCTGGATGAGACGACCGGAGAGCGTCACCCCTTCTGGTCGGAGCTCGATCAACACCCCGCCACGCCGCCGAGCCAGCGGATGCTGATCCTTCGGCCGGCGGTGAACTTCAAGGAGGGGCACCACTACATCGTGGCGCTGCGCAACCTGAAGCGCGCCGACGGGAGCCTGATCGCTCCGAACGCGGACTTCCTGGGCTATCGCAGCGGCACCGTGTCCGATGCGCGGTCCGATCACATGGACGCGCTGTTCGCCGCCCTCGAGGCGACGGGCATCTGGCGCGACGACCTCTACCTGGCCTGGGACTTCACGGTGGCCAGCGCGCGCAATCTGAGCGAGCGCGTCACTCCACATCCGCGACGACGCCTTCGCGAGCCTGGGCGACACCAACCTCGCCGACCTGCGCGTGCGGGGCTCGGCGCCCGACTTCGAGGTCACCTCGGTGGAGGATTTCCAGAACGACGATTCCGCGGCGCCGGGCTACGACGCGGACACGCGCCGCCGGGTGCGCGGCATCGTCTGGGTCCCGAACTACCTGGGCAACGATCCGACCGGGGTTCCGGGCGGGCCCGGCTCGCGCTTCAACTACGCCGACGCCGATGAGCTTCCGGACCTGAACAGCGACGCCCCCGAGATCGAGGCGCCGTTCGTGTGCGACATTCCGTACAAGCCCTTCGAGAGCCTCGCGTACCTGGCCACGCCGCTGCTCTACGGTCACGGACTGCTGGGCAGCCCGAACGAGGTGACCGGCGGCTCCGGCGAGCAGATGCGCAAGCGCGGGTTCATGACCTGCGCCACGCCGTGGATCGGAATGGCGGCCGACGACGTCCCCAACGTCGTTTCGCTGCTGCAGAATCTCTCGGGGCTCCCCACCCTGGTGGACCGCGCCCAGCAGGGCTTCCTCAACTTCGACTTCGTCGGGCGCGCGATGGTCCACCCCAAGGGCTTCGTCTCCGATCCCGCCTTCCGCACCGACGAGCCGCCTGGGCATCCCCTGCTGTGGTGGCTGCTCGGCCACAAGGAGAGGCCGCTCATCCGGACGGCCCGGTTCGCGGGCCTCTCTACGCTGGTCTACGACGGCAACAGCCAGGGAGCGATCATGGGCGGCGCCTTCATGGCGCTCAGCCCCGACGCGCCCCGGGGCGTGCTCGGCGTCGCCGGCATGAACTACTCGACCCTGCTCAACCGCAGCGTCGACTGGGAGGCGAGTCCGCTCTCCCAGATCCTGTACGGCTACTACCCGGACAAGCGGCTGCAGCAGCTGATCTTCGCCGTGATCCAGATGCTCTGGGATCGCGCCGAGGCCAACGGCTACGCCCAGCACATGGCGAGCCATCCGCTCCCCAACACGCCGCGGCACGCGATCCTGATGCACGTCGCCATCGGCGATCACCAGGTGGCCAACGTCTCCGCCGAAGTGGAGGCGCGCACCCTGGGCGCGAAGCTGATGCGACCGCCGCTCGAAGAGGGAAAGCACTGGGAGGAGGATCCCTACTTCACGCCGACCGCCGACTACCCGCACTGGGGCTCCGCGATGGTCTACTGGGACAGTGGCAACGCGACGCCGCCGAACGGCAACATCCCGGCCAACCACGACGGCGACCCCCACGAGGACCCGCGGCGTGAGCCCGGCGGTGCGCTCCAGAAGGACGTCTTCCTCCACTGGGGCCTGGTGATCGACGTCTGCGACGGCCAGCCCTACCGCACCGACGACAACCCCGACTCGGGCGGCGTCCCGGTGTGCAACCCGTTCTGAGGAACGCGCGGAGCTAGGAGCCTGACCCAAGACACCTCGCGCCGCCCTGACGCCGATGCATCGCCGGTGCCTGCGTTGCGCTGCGTCGCCGCAGGCCGCGCCATGGCTTCCTCGCGCGCCTTGGCACCGGCGCGCCTCGACGCCAGGGCTTCTCACGGGAGTCTTGGGTCAGGCTCCTAGCGCGTTGAGCTCGCTTTGCGGCGGAGCCGCGACCCGGGACTTCGTCCTGGGTCGCGCTCCTAGCTGAGCCGGCGACGACGTCCGGTCGCGCGCGATCGCCTCCTCGAGAAGCGCGACGCACTCCGCCTGGTGAGGACCCGTTGCCGTATGCGCGAGATCTCCGCCAAACTCGAGGACCGCCTGAATGAAGCGCCCGTCGTCGCCGTCTCGGCGCGCCGACTGCGCCGCCTCTCGGTAGGCCGCGCGAGCCTCCTGGTGACGACCGCTTCGATAGAGTCGCCGTCCGAGGCGGATCAGCAGGTCGAAAGCTGCGGGGTTTTCCTCGCCGCTCTCGTCCGAAGCCGTTCGGGGAAGCGAAGGAGCGGGGGTTGCCGCTTTCGTCAGTCGGTAGCCGCGGTTCCGGAGAGTTTCGATGTACGGCTGCCGCGCTCCGTCGTCGCCCAGAACCTTGCGCAGCTCACGGATTGCGGTCGCGAGCGAAGCATCGCTCACCGAAAGCCCCGGCCAGACCTCCTCCATCAGCTCGTCCTTCGAGACGGTGCGACCAAGCCGATTCGAAAGGGCAACGAGGACGCGCAGCGGGGTTGCGCGAATGGCGACGGGCTGGCCGTCGCACAGCAGCTCGGGCCCGTCCCGGTCCAGGACGAATCGCCCCAGCACGAGAGTGCGACCGGGTCTACTGGATTGGGAATCTCGCTGCACGACGTCGATCCGATCCATCGCGGACGCCCGGACGGTCGCTCGCAGGGCGTCCAGCGCCCCCCGACCCATAGCTCATCCTACACTGACGAGCGCGGTGCGGACCTTCCCGAGGGAGGATTCGCCGTGCCAGGGGCTCCCGTTCCCGGATCCAGGCACGGCGGGTGCAGGCCGGGTGCTGCACCGTAGCCGGTCGGTCGATCGTTCCTACACGAGCGAGTTGCGGCGAGCTTCCGGAGATTCCCGGAGATCCGCGGGCACTTTCTCGCCCGGGGGTTCGAGCAGGTGTTCCTTCGCGAATTCGCTCGCGAGCCGGGGGATGGTATCTTCCGCGGTTCCGCGGAGGTTCCATGACCGATCGCCGCGACACGAGCCGTCCCCCGGGCTGCGGCGCTGTGGCTCCCGCCGTCCTCGGCCTGCTCGCTCTCGCGATCAGCGCCCTCGCCTGCGGCGGCTCTCCGCCCGCACCGTCTCCCACCGCTCGCGTGCTGAAGGAACGCATCGAGCGGATCGTCGTGGCGACGGGCACGATCGAGCCGGTGAAGGAGGTCGAGGTGCGGCCGCGCATCCCCGGCATCGTCGATCGCATCCACGTCAAGGCCGGCGACGCCGTGACGGCGGGCATGTTGCTGGTCGAGCTCGAGCGCGATCTGCTGGAGTCGCAGGTCGCCGAGGCACGCGCGGCCCTCCGCGAGGCGCAGATCGAGCAGCACTATGCCGAAATCGACCTGGAGCGGGCGCGCGAGCTCCGGGAGAACGGTGCGCACTCGGCCCAGGAGCTCGACCAGGCGAAGGCGCAGGCCGAGCGGGCAGGCGCCCGCGTGGCGCGCGCGCAGGCCGTTCTGCGCACGCTCGAGACGGAGCTCGGCTACGCGACCGTGAGGTCGTCTCTGGACGGCCGCGTGCTCGACGTGCCCGCCGAAGAGGGGAGTGCGGTCTCCCCCGTCACCGCGGTCACCGGAGGAACGCTGTTGCTCACGCTCGCCGCCACGGATCGTCTGCACCTGGAGGGTCTGGTCGACGAGAACGAGGTGGCGCGCGTCGAAGTCGGCCAGACCGCGCGCATCCGCACCGAGGCGTTCGGGAATCGCATCTTCGAGGGCCGCGTGCGCGAGGTGGCCCCGGTGGGAAAGCGCATCCAGAACGTCACGTATTTCGAGGTGAAGATCGACGTCGTCGACCCCGACGCATCATTGCTGCGCCCACGGATGTCCGGCGATGCGGACATCGTGACGCAGGTGATCGACGACGCGATCACGATTCCCGAGACCGGGCTCCGCTACCGCGGAGACGAGGTGTACGTCGCGCTGCCTTCCGGCGACGGCCCACCGAGCGAGCGCCCCGTGAAGGTCGGGATCGTCGACGGAACGCGCGTGCAGCTGCTCGAGGGTGCCTCCGAGGGCGAGGAGGTGCTGCTCCAGTGAGTGCGTCGGTGGCGCCGAGTGCGACCGAGCCGCTGATCGAGCTCCGGGGTGTCTCCAAGACGTACGTCACCGGCGGGCAGGAAGTGCACGCACTCCGCGAAGTCGACGTCTCGATCCGCTCCGGTGACTTCGTATCGGTCATGGGCCCTTCCGGGTCGGGGAAGACCACGTTGATGGAGATCCTCGGATGCCTCTCCCGTCCGACACAAGGCCACATCCACCTGAAGGGCCGCGCCGTCGACGAGCTGCCCGAGACGGAGCTCGCGCGGGTGCGTGGGCGCGAGATCGGCTTCGTGTTCCAGGCCTTCAACCTGCTGCCGCGCCTCACGGTCGAGGACAACGTCGCGCTGCCGCTCGTGTACCAGAAGCTAGGGCGGCGCGAGCGACGCGAGCGCGCGCGGGAAGCGCTCGCGCGTGTGGGACTCGATCACCGGGCGACGCATCGACCCAACCAGATCTCAGGCGGCGAGCGTCAGCGCGCGGCGATCGCGCGCGCGCTCGTCGTGCGCCCCTCGATCCTCCTGGGCGACGAGCCGACCGGAAATCTCGACTCGAAGCGCGGCGGCGAGATCCTCGATCTGCTGGCGGGGCTGCACGCGGACGGTGCCACGGTCGTGCTGGTGACCCACGACGCGACGATCGGTGCGCGCGCCGGCCGCCGCATTGAAATCTACGACGGCCAGATCGAGCGAGACAGCGAGCTCTCGCCGTGAGCGTGCTCGAAGCGCTCCGCGAGGCGCTGATGCAGCTGCGCCTCCAGCCGCTGCGTACGGCGCTCACGCTCTTCGGCCTGGTCTGGGGCACTGCCGCCGTGATCTTCCTGTCGAGCTGGGGCGTCGGGCTGCAGAGCATGCTCGAGGCTTCGTTCCAGCGAATGGGGAAGAACCTGGTGCAGATCTGGCCGGGGCGCGTCTCGGAGAACTTCTCGCCGGCGGTGGACCGGCGCTGGCTCTGGTTCACGCGGGGGGACGTCGAGGCTCTGCGTCGTCGCGCCCGCCAGTCCGAGCTCGTCGCCGGTGAGACGCGAAACTACGTCGCTGCGGCATTCCACCAGCGCGCCCGCAACGTCGAGCTGCGCGGCGTGGAGCTCGAGGGCGTCGCGATCCGCGGTGTCAGCGTGGCCGACGGGAGGCTCTTCACGCGCGCCGATCTCTCGCAGCGCAGGCGTGTGGCCGTGCTCGGCGAGAAGGCCCGGCGCGAGGTGCTCGGTGCCGAGGGACGGGTGGGGGACTGGATCCGACTCGACGGCCGCCCCTTCCAGGTGGTGGGGGTGCTCGGGCGCGTAGGCACGCAGCTCACGCGCGACGGAAACGCGATCGACGATCAGGTCTGGGTACCCATCACGACCCACCTCGCGGCGTGGCCCAACCCGTGGATCGACGAGCCGATGGTGAACAGCATCCTGCTCCGCATGCGCGACCGGAAGCGGATGGAGGAAGCGAAGCGTGAAGCGCGGGCGATCCTCGCCGAGCGCCTCGGTGTGCCGCCGCTCGACGAGGAAGCGATTCCGATGTTCAGCCCGGTCGAGATGCTGAGGACGATCCCGATCGAGGAGCAGAACATCACCAACTTCGTGATCGCCGCCACGACGATCCTGATCGGCGGCGTGGGCGTGCTCTCGATGATGCTCGATTCGGTGCGCGAGCGTCGCGCGGAGATCGGCCTTCGCCTCGCGGTCGGCGCGCTGCGCAGCGAGGTGCTCGGCCAGCTGCTCTTCGAGACCGGCTTCCTGGTGGCGTTGGGCGGTGCCCTCGGCGTAGCGCTGGGTGTCGGGTTGTCGCGCTTCCTCGCGAGCCCGGGCTTCCGCTCTGCGATCCCGCCGGATCTCGCCGACCTGGTCCCGGTGCCGGAGATCCAGGGCGCCACCGTCGTGGCGGCCGTGGTGCTGATCGCGATCGCCGGCGTGGTCTCCGGCTTCGTTCCGGCGTGGCGCGCCGCGCGCATCGACCCCGCGCTGACGCTGCGCTCGGTCGAATAGGGTGGAATAGGGTCGAGTCGGTGGCGCAGGGGGCCCCATGGGCGAGCTGATCCGAGAGACGCTGCGCAGCCTGCGCGCGCAGGCGGGTCGCTTCCTTTTGACCTCGCTCGGTATCGCCTGGGGCGCGCTGCTGCTGACGTTCCTGTCGGCGCAGATGGGCGGGATGCGTCACCACTTCGTCACCGAGATCGAGGAGATCGGCAACAAGCTCGTCTTCATGGGCGGCGGCGTCGTGCTGAAGAACCGCGTCGGGGAGCGCGCGGCGCGCGGCGTGCAGCTCGAGGCCAGTGACGTGACGCGGCTCGAGGCCCTCACCGGCCTGGAGGCGGTGACGCCCAACGTCATGCTGCCCAACGAGGTGGTCCGGCACGGCGCGCGCAGCAAGCTGCTGACCGTGATGGGCTGGAACGAGCAGGCCGGTCTGATCCGGAACTTCGTTCCGGTCGAGGGTCGTTTCCTCTCGCGGCTCGACGTGGAGCGTGGCCGATACGTGGTGTTTCTGGGGCCGGAGTCGAAGCAGCGTCTGTTCGGCGACGCGCCGGCCCTCGGCGAGCGCGTGCAGATTCGAGATCACGCGTTCCGTGTTATCGGCATCGGAAAGGAGAAGGGGTCCCAGCTCAGCAACGGCGGCAATCGCGACGACCTGATGGCGGTGATCCCGTACACGACCGCGCTGCGCGCCTTCAGCCACGACGACGAGTTCAACGAATTCGTGATCCGGCCCGTGCACCAGGACGGCGGCGCCGCGCTGATTCCCCAGGTGCGCGCGCTGGTCGGGCTGCACGAGCGATTCTCGCCCGCCGTCGAGACGGCCATGTGGTCGTCGGACTTCTGGGATTCGATGCGTACGATCTACGGGATGTTCGACGCGCTGCAGGCGTTCTTCGTGGTGGCCGGTGTCACGACGCTCTTCGTCGGTGGAATCGGCGTAATGAACATCATGCTCGTGGTCGTCGGGGAGCGCACGTTCGAGATCGGTCTGCGCAAGGCGGTGGGTGCGCGCAGCACGGAGATCTTCGTTCAGTTCCTCACCGAGGCGGTGGTCGTCTCGCTCTGCGCGGGAGTGCTCGGCGCGCTCGGCGGCTTCGGGCTCGTGCGGCTGCTGGCGCCGACCCTCGAGGCGACCGGCATCCACCTTCCGAAGACCCCGGACGCGGTGACCACCATCGTCGTGACGCTCTCGCTCGTGGGCGTCGCGGTCGTGGCCGGTGTCTTCCCGGCGCTGCGGGCGGCGCGGATCCCGCCCGCGGAGGCACTGCGCGCGTCGTAGCGCGCTTCGACGGCAGCCGGGGCTAGCTCGATATCTTGAGGAGGAAGGACTCCGGCTCGAGGCCGAGCAGAACGCGGCCGGCGTCGTCGATCAGCGACGGGGCCACCGTCACGTGCTGTCGGATCACGCGGGCGTCGCGGGCGAGGCGTTCGAGGGGCGCGCCCACCACGTTGGCCGAGCTGCCCGCGGCCAGGGCGACCAGGTCGACGGCCTCGGCGCAGGCCTGGGCCGAGTCCGAGCACGCGATGTGGAAGAGGGCGCGCTCCTCGAGCGAGAGCCGCCGGCCCGAGGTCACGGCCGACCACATCTCGCGCGTCTGCTCGTAGACCAGCGCACGCGCCCCCCGCAGGCGCGCCTCGGCGCGCGCGACGGCGCGCTGCGCCGACGGCCGCTCCCGAAGGGTCGACGACGACAGGAAGGGCGTCTTGCCGCGTGCCAGCGCCACGAACGCGTCGATCGCGGCCCGCGCGATTCCGAAGCCGACGCCGGTCTTGTTGTAGGCAAGGCGGACGCCGAGGGGCACGCGCAGGATCGCAGGCACGGAAGACGCTCCGCCTGCGCCGCGCGTACCGGTCGCCGACCAGGCTCCCAGGCCCGAGCTCGCCTCGGGTACGAAGACGTCGTCGAGGCGCACGTCGTGCGAGCCGGAGCCGCGAAGGCCGGCGACGTTCCAGGTGTCGAGGATCTGGAAGTCGTCGCGCGGCACGAGAACCCAGAAGGGCACCTGGCCCGGCACGGGCTCGCCGTTCTCGTGCAGCGCCACGAGGCCGGCGAAGAAGCTGCTGTTGTGACAGCCGCTGACGAACGGCCACTGGCCGTTCACGCGCAATCCGCCGTCGACGCGCTCGGCACGCCCCGTGCGCGACGTCGCGCTGCAGGCGATGAGGTTCGGATCCGCGAAGAGCTCCGCCCGATGCGCGAAGACCGCGCCGAGCAGGCTGAACGTCTCGATCCCGATCATGAGGTTCCAGCCGGCGGCGCCGTCGCCAGAGGCGATGGTCTCGATCACGCGGATCTGGGTCTCGGGTGGCTTCTCGGAGCCGCCGATCGCGCGCGGAGCCGCGATGCGGTACAGGCCCTGCTTGGCCATCGCACCGGCCACCCGCTCCGGCAGCCGCCGCTCGCGTTCGGCCTCGTCGGCCGCCTCGCGCGCCAGGGGCACGAGCGCGCGGGCGCGCTCGACCGCATCGTCGAGTCGAAGGTCGGAAGACATGTGGGCTACCCCCGGGTCCGATCGCGACCCGCCTTGGACGTGTCCTCGGCGATTCTATCGGAATCGTCCAAGCCGGCGCGCCACGCCGGGGGCACTCTCGAGCCACTGCGCTTTCCGGGGATCTCTCGGACCCAGGCCGGCCTGGCTCAAGCCGGGCGATGCGAAGAAGCGAGGCCGCCTCCCGCTTCCTCCGCCAGCCTTCGGAAGGTCGGTGCGTTCGGGCAGAACCCGTCGTCGCCGGTCTCCCGGCCGGCGAGCCACTCGTCGCAGAGGTGCTCATCGGGGCACTTCCGGCAGCGCTGCCGTGCGGCTTCGATCCGGGAGTCGCACGGTGCGTCGCGGAGCGCGGCGATGCCGGGGTCCAAGCCGCACAACGCCATCATGTGCATCATGCGTCGGTCGGACTCCATGGGAACGAGCGTTAGGGCGAGCGCCGCAGGCTGCCAGCTGTCCGTGTAGACGCAGCGGCAGCGCTCGTCGTCGGCGTCGGGAATTTCCTCGGGGCTCAGATCGAACTTCATCCGGTAGCAGTGGGACGCCGCTCGAATCTCGAGCAGCCGCATCGGCTTTCCGTGGAAGAGCCAGCAGCGCTGGTTCGTCGGGCGTAGGCGATAGACCCGCCCCGGCTCGATGCGGGCGTCGACCTGGAGCTTGCAGGCGAGGAGTTCGTCGCCCTCCAGCCCACCCGCGAATGGATACGCAACCCTGTCGTCGGACTCTCGCACCGTCATCCTGCCCCCCCCGGGCCCCAGACGACGCTCCCCCAGCCAAACGGCGCCGGAGCCTCTGCACCTCTGGAGCACGAGTAGAGCAAGGGGCATGCCCGGCTCTCCGCCGCGAGAGGCGGTCCCCGCACGCGCTCTGGGGCCATCTGGGCTGATCGCGGCTGGCGATTGCGGCACGAAAGAACAGGGAGCTTCCGGGGCTCACCGGCAGGCGCGACTCCAGGCAGACCAAGACGAAGTCTTGGGGTCGCGCTCCTGGGAGGTCGTCGCGCTCGGGCTGATTCCGGCGATCTCGCAGGATCCGCAAGGCCTGGCATGGCCTGCGGCACGCGGAAAGCGCGCTGAATCACGCATTGGGGCTAGGCGCGGGCGTGGATGGTCTTCACGACATCCAGGAAGACGTGCTCGACCCGCTCGAGCGTGAAGCCAGCGCGCCACCCGCAACGCCCAGTTCACTCGCGGGGGCCGCCTGCCGATGTGTCCTTCTGGCAGCCGGAGGACCCATGCAGAGCCCGAACGACGGATTGCGGCGCTGGAAGGTGCTGCTGGCCTACACCTTCGTGGCCGGGGTGAGCCAGATGCTCTGGCTCAACTTCGCGCCGTTGCTCTCCCTGCTGCAGGCGCGCTACGCGATCTCGGAGCTGTGGGCCAGCACGCTGGTATTGGTGTTTCCCCTGCTGTACGTGGTGCTCTCCCTGCCGGCCGGCGCGCTGGTGGATCGCGCCGGCTACAAGCGCACCGTCCTGGCGGGCGCCGTGCTGCAGGCGGCCTGCGCCTGCCTGCGCACGGCCGATGGAAGCTTCGCGACGCTGCTCGCCGCCCAGGCGGGCGTGGCGGTCGCACAGCCGTTCATCATGAACGGCGTCTCGAAGCTCGTGTCGGACTGGTTCGAGGAGGGTCACGCCGCGGTCGCCACCGGCGTCGCCACCATCGGGATGTTCCTGGGCATGGCGCTGGCGATGGCGGCGACGCCGCTCCTGACCGAGGCGCTCTCGCTCTCGGGCGCCATGGCGGTCTTCGGCGCCGTCTCGGTCGCGGCCGCGCTGGTCTTCGCCTGGCAGGCGGAGGAGCGCGGGGGCGGAGAGGTCCAGAACGCGAGCCGGGGCTTCCGCCAGGTGGTGGGCGCAGACCTGATGATCGTTTTCGCCATGGCGTTCCTGGGGCTGGGCTATTTCAACGGACTGACCACCTGGCTCGAGCTCATCGTCGCGCCGAACGGCATCGACGCAGTGCGCGCCGGAGCGCTCGGGGGCGTCC
Source organism: uncultured delta proteobacterium (assembly GCA_963822965.1). Lineage (GTDB taxonomy): Bacteria > Myxococcota_A > UBA9160 > UBA9160 > UBA4427 > JAJDAN01. The sequence goes on along the minus strand of CAWGJT010000005.1, from coordinate 1,194,027 downwards.
TGATCGTGAGTGGCATCGTGGGCGCCGCGGTGGTCCCGGCCCTCTCGGATCGTCTGCAGCGGCGCAAGCCCTTCGTGATCGCCTGCGCGCTCGGCGCTCTGCTCACCACCAGGCCGCTCTGTACGGGGCGCGACTACGCGAGCCTGCTGCTGCTGGCCGCTCTGCTCGGCTTCTCGTTCCTCCCCGCTTATGCCCTGCTGCTCGAGATGTGCGTCGAGCTGTCGGGCCGACGCTGCGCCGGCTTCGCCACGGGCGTCCTGATGCTGCTCGGCAACGCCGGCGGCGTCGTGGTCATCGTCGCGATGCAGTGGGTGAAGGGCGACGGCGAGAGCTTCGAGCCCGCTGTGGGCTTGCTGCTCGGGCTGCTCGTCGTGTCGATCGGTCTGGCGATCGGCGTGCGCGAGACGTTCCATCGCCGTGCGGCGCCCACTCCGTCCGTCCGGGGCGGGGGAGTGGTTCCCACCGCGTGACCGCTCCTCGACGGCGACGCGTCCCCGCTCCGCTCAAGGGCCGCCGGATGCCGACCGATTACGGGGGCGGAGGTGCCGTCGTGTCAGCCGGTCCGAGAATGTCCGCCAGCTTCGTCCAGGGGACGCTGGACGCGATCGCCAAGGTAGACGCGGACCTCGGTCGTCGCGTGCGCGAGAGCCTGCGCCCCGCGAGCGCCGAGACGCTCCGCTCGGCGAGCCGGATCTCCCTGATCCCCGCCGACATCGACGTGGAGATCACCGAGCACCTCTTCGCCCTCGCGGGCCGCGAGCGCGCCCGCACGATCCTGCGCGACGCCCTCGCCTCGACCTTCGAGTCGCCGCTCTTCGGCAGGTTCCTCCAGACCGCCCTTCGCCTGCGCGGCCGCGACCCGGGTCGGCTCTTTGGCTGGTGCTCGAAGGTGTGGAACCAGATCTACCGCGATGCGGGAGACATGAGCTTCGTTGCGATCGGCGACTGCGAGGGGCGTCTCGAGATGCACAACCTGCCGACGGTGATGCGCAACGCCACCTACCTCGACGGCACGGCCGCCACCGTCTCCGCGATCTTCGCCATCCTCGGCGTCGACGGCGCGGCAGAGCTCGGCACGTTGGACACCGCGACCGGACGCGCCGTCATCACGGCGGTCTGGGAGCCCCGGGACTGACGGCGTCGAGGCGCCCGGCGCACCGCTCACGCCCCAGAGCCGCTTCGGTCGCGGCGCCTGCTGAGAGTCCGAATCGGACTGCCTGAGAGGGCTTCCCCCGCGCACTCCGGCGCTGCCGATTGGCGTGGTTCCGGCTGGCTCCGCACCGCCGGTTCGGTCGTCTCGCTCGAGCAGTCGAGGCCAGATGCCTTCCACCCCCCGATCGCGGCTGCGCTCGGGCGTCAGCCCGAAGCCGCCTTGGAGCGATGGCGCGAATTCTCCGACGGAAGGTCCAGGGGCGGTGCCATCGCGATCCAAGCACCTAAGGGGCACACCAATATCGCAGGGGGGAGCGGGCCTCCTGAATCTTAAGAATTTCGAAGAATCGCTGATGCGCTCTTCCCGTAGGGTGACTGGATGTGATGGGTCCTTCGTCCACTCGATCTTCCAGTGGACCTGGGCCGGCAAGCAAATTGGACGATCATTCGGGGACCAAAACACATGTCAGATTTCTCACGGGGTTTGGGACAGTCGTCGAAGAGAGGGGCTGGCAGCGTATCGACCGGCTTGTACGTGCTCGCTTTGGCCTTCGTGTTCGTCGCGACCTCGAGTTCGGCGCAGAACAATCCGCTGCAGTTCGTGGAGCGCACACAGATCGACGGCGAGGAGGTCGATCCCGGAAGTGGCCTCCAATTGATCGACTTCCACGACGCCTCTGCTTTTCTGGGCAATCCGAATCTCAACCTGCAGAGAACGACAGACGCCGAAGTCGGCGACGTGAACAACGACGGCTATCCGGACCTCTTGGAGTCGAACGTCGGCGCCTACCCGGCTTCCGAGACCCTGGTTCTTCGTTTGAACGATGGGGTCGGTGGCTTCGATGCGATTGCCCTTGGGATCGGTGCGAGCGAGACCACCGATGTGGAGCTCGTAGATCTCAACGCCGACGGCTTCGCAGACCTGATCCTGACCGACGCCATTCTTCGACAAGTGAAGGTGTTTCAGAACAAGAAGGGCGTCGGAGGCCTTTGGTTCGACCTGAGCAACCCGGCGGACTTCGTCGGGTCGATGACGGCCTGCCCCACACACATTGCCGCGGGTGATCTGAATGGCGACTTCGCCGCGGATTTTGCGGTCTCGCAGACGCCGGGCCCGATCGCCTCGGGTGCATGTAGCGTCCCGGGAGACCCGGCGAGAACCTCGGTCTTTCTCAATGTCGGGGGAAGCGGCACCAGCTTCACGGCGAGTCAGCTCCCGCAAGGATCGAGCAACAGTGAGTACGGCGTGGGTGTCTTCTTCCTGCTTGCCGACGGCCCCGGCGACACGAGTCTCGACATCATGAACGTCAACATGGGCGTCGGCGTGGCGGCAGGGGATCTCTTCGTCAACGATGGAAGCGGCGCCTTTTCGCATGCCGGCGCGTTCGACCCGGGCTTCCAGGGCTACTCAGGGGCGGCCGCCGACCTGGACGGGGACGGAGCGGAGGATGTGGTCCTCAGTGGATACGACATCGCATCAGACCACGGTGAGTTCGCCGTCTTCCGAGGTGATGCGGCCAACCCCGGGAGCTTCCTTGCTCCCCATGTCGGCAACATCGGGTTCTGGGAGACGCCAGTGGACGTCGAGCTCGGGAACCTCGATGTCGACGGGAATGTCGACATCCTCCTCGCGTGGTATCGATTTACCAGCTACGGCCCCGGGACGTGGGAAGGCGAGGGTGGTGTCCGCGCCTATCGCTACGACGAGCAAGCCACCGGCGCTGCCTTCTCCATCCTCGTGGACACCTACATCGATCCCGTCTTCATCGGGCCGCTCGGATTTCAAGCGGAGCGTCTCTCGGTCGACCTGATCGACTACGACCAGGACGGTGACCCGGACATGTACATGGCAGGCGGAGATTCCGCGACGTTGTACACCAACCTGCTCAACCTGGTACCGGGGACTCTGCCCAATCAGTTCTTCGAGAACCTGACCATCGAACCCGACAGCGATGGTGATGGGGTCGTCGACGCGCTCGACAACTGCATGTTTCACCCGAACCCGAACCAGGAAGATGCAGACAATGACGGGGTCGGGGATGCGTGCTTCGAGTGTGAGGACGGGAAGGACAACGACGGGGACCTCCTGATCGACTATCCGGAAGACGAGGGTTGTAACGGCTACCAGGCGGTCGAAGATCCGGAGTGCGGCAACGGGATCGACGACGACGGTGACGGCTTGATCGACTATCCCGATGATCCTGGCTGTCGGACTGCAAGGTGGGAAGAAGCTCCCGAGTGCAGCAACGGAATCGACGACGACGCTGACGGCCTCGTGGACTGGCCGGCAGACCGGGATTGCCCGAATCTGACCGGGGTATCCGAGGCAGGGACAAGCAGCTGTGGTCTGGGCTTCGAGCTTGCGCTCGTACTGCTGCCGCTGATGGCCTTGCGGAGGCGAAGGGAGCGGCTGCGCCTGCGAAGCGATTGAACGGGGCCCGAGGCGTGGACGTCCTCGCGAGCGCCGCTCGAGAGGACGCCCACGCCTCCAGCGGTCGCGGGACCGAGCACCCGGGCCTTGGGTGTGACCCCGGAGTAGCTGGCTGCCGCCCCCGCCGGCCTTCTGGACGACCGCCACGAGGGCAAGAAGGGCCATCGCCGAGTAGAAGGCAAGTCCCGAGCCCTCGATCAGGGCGATGCCCTGCGCCTGGGAGATACTGTCGTCGAGCATCCGATAGCCATGTCCGAAACGTGCCAGGTTACACGCCGCGTGTGTCGCGCCGGCGAGAGCCAGCGCCGCGTCTTCGACGCCATTGCGCATCTCGGACCCGAGCAGCTGCTCATGGCTACGTGGCGTGGGTGCGCCCGACCGATCCGCTCTGCGGAAGCTCCGGGTTCAACCCGGTTGGTGGGGTTCGCGTGCGTTGGTGACGCACTACAGCGGAGCGTGGATCGTACCGCGTCCACGGCAGATTCTGCGCAGGCACTGAGACTTTCCGGGAGGCGGGGCGGCGGCACCGAACGGGGTGCTGCCGCTACCCGACCAAGCGGACCCGACGGCCGAGTGAATCGGTTCCGGCGCTTCTGCCGTGGGCTTCTAGCATAGAAGGTCCGGATCGAGTTCAATGCGAGGAAGGGCGTGAGTAGAACGTGACGACACGGAACTGAGACCGGAGGAGGGGGCTGTCGAGTGGTCATCGAATTCGCGGGCTTCTCGTTCGACGAGTCCAGCGGAACGGTGCTCAGCGGTGGGCGGCGAATCAAGCTCGAACGGCGCGCGTTGCTGATGCTGAGCTACCTGATTCGAAACAACGATCGAATCGTCGGCAAGGAGGAACTCATCGAGGTTCTCTGGGATGGCGACCAGGTCTCCGATTCGTCGCTGCCCCGATGTGTGAACGCGCTGCGCACGGCGCTTGGGAGTCGTGAACGAGACGGCAGCGGAATCATTCAGACGATCCACGGGGTCGGCTATCGCTTCGTGCAGCCGATCCGAGAGATCGAGTCCTCTACGGCTCTCGGCTCGGAGGCCGGAGGCGAGCGCGCGGCACGACGAGAGCGAATCGCGATCCTGCAAGCCGAGCTGGACGTGGGATCGACCCCGTCCCGAGACGAAGCCGAGCGATGTCTCGAGTTGGCTATCCTGGAGACGAGGCAAGGCCTCTTCAGCGCGGCTCGCACGCACCTGCTTCGCGTGGCGGTGCTCGCGCGCATGTGCGAAGACGGATCGCTTCTTGGACGCGCCGCGATCGCGATGGCGGGCACCTACCTGGCAAGCCACCGAAGTCCGCTGCTCATCGACCTTCTGAACGAGTCGATTCGGGCGGTCGGCTCGAGCGATCTCGCCTTGTCGCTCGAGCTCAAGGCCGAGCTCGAAGTCGCGAACATGGAGATCACGAATCTCGGCGAGCGCTGTGCCGCCGTGCGGCGAAATCTGCGCGACAGCGAGGCACTCGATGATCCGCATACCAGCGCCCGCATCCTGTTGTTGGGTCATCTGGCCATCGAAGGTCCCGGCACGCTGCGTGAAAGGCGCGAGATGTCCGAGAGGGCAGTCAAGACGGCGCGCGAGCTTCAGGACCCCCGAATGGAGCTCGCGGCACACTTCGCGTGTGTGAGCGACGCACTCGCTGCGGCCGATCTGGAGCGCATGGAGTCGCACTGGGCCGCCTTTCGGCGCCTTGCGGAAGAGCTCGACGAGAACCTCTGGCTCGCTCGTTTGGGACTGGTGCAGTCGACGTTGGAATTCATGGGCGGGCGCTACGACCACGCGATCGAGTGCCGAGACAGAGGCCTCGGATACATCAGCGACAGCGAAGAAGACCATCGCTTGATGCTCGGAGCCCAGGCGTGGATGACCGCGCGCGTGCGGACGGAAGAGATCAGGCATCTCGTGATGCCCGTGCTCGGGGTGGAACGACTGCAACACAGGATCACGGCGATCTCGATCGCGCTGGGGATGTCCTACTTGGGGGTTCCTGAGAACGGGGCCCGGATGATGGATCGTCTTCCGAGGGGCTGGTTCGACTCAGAGCCGCGGAATCACGTCTGGAATACGATCGTCGCGTTCTGTGCGGAGATCGCGTTCCGACTCGCCGACAGACGCCTGGCATGGCAATGCCTGGATGAAATGTCGCGGAGTGATCACGTGATGGTTTCGATGGGGGCGTACATTTGCGCCGAACCGTTGGACTATTTCCTGGGTCTCGCGGAAACGACCCTCGAGTCTTGGACGAAGGCCGAGGAACATTTTCGCCGGGCGACGGAGATCTGCCAAGCTCTCGATGCGCGCGGATTCGAGGCGACAGTAGCCTGCGCCTGGGGATGGATGTTGAGTCGTCGGGGCGGACAGAGGCGGATCCAGGCTGCTCGAAGGAAGCTGAGCATCGCATGCGAGAGCGCACGGAGTCTTCGCATGACGCGTCTGGAGCGGGAGGCGACCGGCCTTCTGCTGTCGCTAGGGAGCTCGCGCTCCTAGGCGCGGGCGTGGATGGTCTTCACGACGTCCAGGAAGACGTGCTCGACCCGCTCGAGCGTGAAGCCAGCGCGCTCGACGTTCTGCACCGTGGGGCGGTTCATCTCCGGTCCGACCCGCCGGGAGAGCGGCGTCATCAGGTTCATCATCAGGCGGAACGGGTAGTAGCGGCTGCCCGTGTGCTCGAACATGTGGAGCTCGCCGCCCGGCCTCAGCACGCGGCGCAGGGCCTCGAGCCCCTCCACGGGCCGCGGCACCGAGCAGAAGGTGCAGGAGGTGAACACCTGGTCGAAGGAGGCGTCCTCGAAGGGCATCTCGTGGACGTCGACGACCTGCGTTTCGAGGGAGCCCCGGTAGGCAGCGACCCGTGGCGCCGCCGCCTCGAGCATGCGCGGGCTGATGTCGATCCCGACGATCCGGCGGTCTTGGGGGAAGAACTGCACGTCGAGGCCGGTGCCCACGGCCAGGAACAGGATGCGACCCTCTCCCATCCGCGCGAAGAACGCCTCCTTGAAGGGTCGCCAGCGCTTCTCGGGGCCGTAGCCCGCCATCAGGTCGAAGTTCGCCGCGGCGCGGTCCCACTTCTTCTGGGTCACGAGGTCCAATGCGATGTCCTCCGGCGGATCACTGCGTTGGCGAGGTAGACGGCGATCATGACACCCACCCCCGAGAACGCTCCGAGCTGCGCGCCCCGGGCGACCGGGCACGCCTCCATCGCAGCGGCCATCGACACGAACATGCCCGCCACCATGCCGGTGGTCATGACCGGGATCATGATCTCCATGGCGCCGAACAGGGCCCCCAGGAGGAAGGCCAGGGGAAGCGAAACGAGCATGCCGAGCGCCATGGCGACGAACATCGCCACGAACATGTTCCATGTGGGATCGAAGAGCAGCGCCGCGAGCGCGCCGATGCCGGCGCCCACGCCCACGTTGGAGACGAGGTCACCGATCACGAAGTAGGGGCGGGTCTCGATGAGGGGCATGCCCCCAAGGATACGGTCCCGAATCGATCCCCGGTAGCGGCGACCGGTCCCGCTTCTTCGCCACGTTCACGGCCTGCAGCTCGGTGCAGCCGAGCGGGCCTCAGGTCCGCCGGTCCCGACTCGGGCGAACGCAGCTCAAAGTCCCATCGCCGACCTCAGTCGGGGAAGCGGATGACCTGCCCGGGATAGATCGTGCTCGAACGCGACAGGCCGTTGACGAGCAGGATCGAATCGACCGGCACGTTCTGAGCCTGTGCGATCCGGCCGATCGTGTCGCCTCGGCGCACGGTGTAGCTGCGCGAGCCCGCCGGACTCCCGGTCTCGATCGCGAGCCTCTGGCCGATGACGAGCCCGTCTCCGCGGAGCCCGTTGTCGGCCTTGATGCGGTCGACCGTGGTGCCGTAGCGCGAGGCCAGGCTCCACAGGCTGTCGCCTCGGCGAACGGTGTGCTTGAGCGATGTTCCCGCGACGCCCCTGGCGGCGAGCACGGACGCCGAGCCGCCCCGGTGAGGAATCCTCAAACGTTGCCCGACCCGGATCCGGTTGCGGCTGCGCAGGTGGTTGGCACGCACGATCGCGCCCACCGACGTTCTGTATCGGCGTGCGATGGTGGACAGCGTCTCGCCCGGCCGGACCCGATGGCGCGCGTAGCTCTCTTGCGGCGGGGGGACGTAGCTCGGCAGCGCGGCGAGCCTGGCGTCGAACGACTGAGCCACCGCCGGCGGCACCCGGAGGTCGTAGGTCTCTGCGGGGGTCGTTCCGCGACGCAGCTCGGGGTTCAGGTACGCGAGCGTTTCCCGTTCCAGGCCCAGCGCGCCCTCCAGGTCGGCCAGGCGCACGTGCCGGCTCACGGAAACCGTTTCGTAGGTGACGGGGGGCAACGGCTCCGGCAGCTCGAAGCCGTACTTCTCGGGATTGTTCACGATCAGGAGCGTCGCCAGGAAGCGGGGCACATAACGCGCCGTCTCCGACGGAAGGGCACCGAAGAGATCCCAGAAGCGATCCAGATAGCCGTTCTCCTGGCTGCGGATCAGCGAAATCACCCGGTGCTCGCCGCAGTTGTAGCCCGCCAGGGCCATCATCCAGTCGCCGAACAGCCCGTGCAGATTCGTGAGGTACTGGATGGCCGCGTCGGTCGACTTCTTCGGGTCCATCCGCTCGTCGATCCACTGGCTGCGGTCGAGCCCGTAGCGGGAGCCCGTCGAGGAGATGAACTGCCACATGCCGAGCGCCCGAGCCGATGACAGCGCGCGCGTCTTGAATCCACTCTCGACCAGCGGAAGCCAGCTCAGCTCCTCCGGGAGCCCCGCCTCGCGCAGCATGCGTACGATCATCGGGCGGTACCGTCCCGAACGCCGGTAGGCGTCGAGGAAGAACTCCCGTTCGGGGCCGCGGAATCGCTCGATCTCGCGCTCGACGTGCGAGTTGATCTTCACGGGGATCGGAGAGCCGAGCTCAGCCGCCGTCGTCAGCTGCGAGCCATAGATCTCGACGACACGGCGCGAGATGAGAAGCCGCAGATCCTCTTTCTGCTGGATGACGCTCGGGTCGTCGGGGATCTTCAGCAACAGCTCGTACGCCAGGTCGAGCGTGGCGAGGGCCGCATCGATGTCGCCCTGCTGCCAGAAGGTCCGCGCGGACTCGCAGGATTCCAGCGCTTCGGCCACGAGGATCGCCGGGTCCGCTTCGCCCGCTGCGATCGCGCGTGCGTCGGCATCGAGTGCCGACTCGTCGCCGGATTCGGTAAACGCGTGCTGCGGACTCACCGGCGGCCGTCCGGCAGCACAGCCCGCCAGAGCCAGCACCGGAACCAGCAAGGCCAAAGCGGCCAAGGCGGCACAGGACCGCTCGTCGCTTCTCAAGCTCGACTTCAAAGCAGCAACCCCCAGATCAGATCTCACGCATCGACTCTACAACGATCGCGGCGGTACCTGGCGCATCGCCCCCGCATCTCGGGGATCGGCACGCCGCGCGGGCACTGCCCCGCGCGCCGCTCCCATGTCCCTGGAATCCTCGCGCCGCGTTCGACGCTGCCTGGCGCTGCGCGGGACACGCATCTCTCTGGTCGGCCCGTCGGGCCTCCGGCTCAAGCCCCTCGTGCAGTGCCGGATCGGCCCGGGGTGGGGCTTGACGGCGTCGGCCGGGCCAGCTAGAAAGAATATGTTTTCTAGACAGGAAATACTTTCTTGAGCGAGCCCCAGCCCCGCGTCCACGCGATCCGCAGCGCAGCCGGCCTCCGGGCCCTGTCCCACCCGACCCGGGTCGAGATGCTCGAGGCCCTGCGCGAGCCGGCCTCGGCGGCGGCCGTCGCCCGGCAGATCGGGCAGCCCCGCCAGCGGGTCAACTACCACCTCAAGGCCCTGGCCGAGGCCGGCCTGGTCGAGCCCGTGGGCACCCGCCCCAACGGCAACTTCGTCGAGACCCTCTACCGCTCGGTGGCACGCTCCTTCGTGGTGGCGCCCGAGGTCGCGTGGACCAGCGGCCGGCGCGTCGAGGCCCTGCGGGCCCAGCACTCCCTCGAGACCCTGGTGGCCCTGGGCGAGCGCCTGCAGCAGGACGCCGCCGAGCTGCTCGACCGCGCGGCCTTCGACGGCGAGGAGATTCCCAGCGCCGCGGTCAGCGCCGAGCTCCGCTTCGCGAGCCCGGAGGACCGCGCGGCCTTCATGCGCGCCTATCTGGAGTCGACGCGAGCCCTGCTCGAACGCTACGGCGCGCGGGAGGGCGCCCCCTACCGGGTCGTCCTGGCCGTACACCCCCAAGCCGAAGGGAGCCATCAATGAGCCAGAAGTGGGAGAAGACCTTCGAGATCGCCGTCCCCGTCGATCGCGTCTGGGAGGCGGTGACCAACCGCGAGACCCTTCAGGTGCTGCTCTCGCCTCCGCCTGGGCAGGGAATCCCCACGGACCACGACGGCGGGACGGGGATCGAGCTGCTCGAGGCGGTGCCCCTCGAGAAGCTCCGTTGGAGCCAGCCCGCCGGCGATCCGCCACAGCGTGCGGAGTTCACCATCGTGTTCGAGAGCCGCGAGGTGGGCTGCTCCATCGCCGTCACCCGCTTCGGGTTCGGCGAGGGCGAGGACGCGGACATCTTCTCCGTCTCGAACGGCCTGGGCTGGGAGCACGGCTTCCGCGACCTGGTGATGTACCTCGAGACCGGGCAGATGGTGAAGCGGCACTACAACGGCTGCACGCGCTCGTGCCTCGGCCTGTCCTACGTCGAGACTGCCGCCGGCATCCAGGTCTGCCGGGTGGGCGAGAAGGGCGTGGGCGCCGACGCCGGGCTGCAGCGGGGCGATCGGATCGTGCGGATCGCGGGGGTTCCCATCTACACGCGGGCCGACGTCTGGACGACGAACGGCTTCCACGACCCGGGTACCCCGGTGGAGGTCGAGTTCATCCGCGGCCGCGAGCTGATGCGCGCGACCGGCCGGACTGCGCCGCTCAGCGAGCGGCTCGTCGGCGAGTAGCGCGGCCGACCTCCGGCAGCACCCGATGCATCAGCTGCTCCCTCCCGCTCGGCGGCTGCGCTCACCATAGGCCTCGGCCCAGGGGTTTGCGGTGACGCCGTGCGCGAGAATGCTCAGGATGATGGTGCAGGCGACGGCCAGGGCCATGGTCCCGCTGTTGGGCAGGCCCGCCTCCAGGACGATGATGCCGAACACGATGCTGGCCAGCCCCCTCGGGCCGAACCAGCCGACGAAGAGCTTGCCCTCGGTGGTGATTCCCGAACCGACCAGCGACAGGAACACGGGCAGCATGCGAATCACGGTCAGGCTCAATCCCGCGTAGAGCACGATCCGCCATTCGAAGCTGCCCGCGGCCTTGCCCACCACGGCCGCGCCGAAGATGATCCAGGTGATCAGCGCGAAGGTGTCCCCTGTGCCTTCGGCCGCCAGCAGCAGCTTCTCGCGGGGCTCCTTTTCCAGCGCACCGAAGAGCAGACCTCCCGTGAAGGCCGCGATGAAGCCGCTGCCGCCGAGGAGCTGTGCCGTGCCGAAGCAGGTCAGCGCCAGGGCGACGATCGGAATCTGAACCCAGGTGTGTGAGAGCCACTCATGCTTGGCAGCGAGCTTGAGCACTTGCGCCACGACGCCCGCCAGAACCAGACCGACCGCCAGGCCGATGCCGATCTCCTCGGCGACCAGGCCCAGGGCGAGAGACCAGGTGCTCTGTTCGACGCCCGTGCCCTGAGCGAGCGCGAGGAACACGAACAGGATGGGCACACAGATGCCATCGTTGAGTCCGCTCTCCACGTTGAGACCCTGGCGCACATCGCTGGGGACGACTTCGTTGGTCACGACGGCCTCCCCGAGCGCGGCGTCTGTCGGCGCCAGCATGGTCGCCACCAGCGCGAGCTCCAGTGCGGTCAGGTGGAGGTCGAGCAGCAGCCCCGCGAAATAGCCGAGCACGATGGTGAGCGGCAGGCCGATCAGCAGGAGCCGAACGGGCAGTCCGGCTGCCCTTCTCAAGACCCGAAGATCGGCGTTGGCGGCGTCTGTGAACAAGACCAGAGCCAGGGTCAACTCCGCGAATGTCTTGAGCATTTCCTTGTTCGTCTCGAACGAGAGGAGGTCCAGGCCGACCGGGCCAACCAGCAGGCCGAACAGAGTGAAGACGATGGGCCCGCTGATCCAGGTACGTTCGACGCCTCCGGCGACGATGCTGTAGATCAAGACGAATCCCGCGAGCAGCGCCAGGGTTTCGTAGGTCACATCGTCTTCCTTCTTTCGTCAGGAAACCCTCGAAGTGCGCTGCGGCTCGACCGCCTTGTGCTGCAGCGACATCCGCTCGACAGGCACTGCCGCCGCGATCCCAGGCACTGACATGCGCGAGTAGCCTTCCGGGTCCGCCGGTCTGGTCACATAGGCTACCGAACCGGAGACGCGCGCCCCGCCACCGGCGGCGTCTCGGTAGTATGTCGACGCAGTCCACGCGGCGCGGGCCTCGGGGTCCGCCAACCCGACTCACCCGGGGTAGAATCATCGGCTGCCCGTAAGACCATCGGGGAGGCGGACTTCTTGCAACGCGCCCGGCTCGTGTCCGGCCTGTTCCTGGCCGGCACGCTGATCCTGACCGTCTATCTCGTCCTCGACTACACGAGCTATCAGCGCGAACGGGACAAGAGGAGCATCGATCTCGGCGAGCGGGCGGGAGTTCGCGTCGCGGTCGCGCTGGACGCCGAGCTGAACGCGGTCTCGCAGCATGCCGAGAGCTTCGCGCGCCAGGTTGCGGGCATCCAGGACGAGCGGGCGCTGCTCGCCAGCATCCGGCGAGCGAGCCTCGAGCTTCCCCTGGTGCTCGGGGTGACCGTGGCGTTCGAGCCCGGACGCTTCGCGGGCCGCGACCGCTATGCGCCCTTCTTCAACAAGAGCCGCAACGAGTTCCAGCTCGTCGAGGACAGCTACGACTACACCGATCGGCAGCTCGAGACCGCCCGCTGGTACACACGCGTCGCCGACTCGGAGGAGGCCCGGTGGTCCGCCCCGTACTACGCGGAGGCCGCCCAGGCGATGGTCGTCGACTTCGGCGTGCCGTTGCGCGATGCGCAGGGCGAGCTCACGGGAATCGTCGACTACGCCATCACCCTGAGCGACTTCACCCGCATCGTCGACTCGCTGAGCGTCGGCGAATCGGGCTATGGATTCACCTACGACCAGAGCGGCGCCATCCTCTCGCATCCCGATCCAGCCTATCTGATGGAGAACGTCTTCCAGCTACGGGACGGCAAGGACGAGGCGATCCTGGAGAAAATGCGCAACGACTCGGAGGGCGTCGTCGCGTACAACAGCACCTATACGTACAAGTTCTCGTGGTTCTTCTTTCGGCGGCTCGAGTCGACGGGCTGGAAGAGCGTGCTGGTGTTCGCCGAGGACGATCTGCTAGGGGCGTCCGACCAGGGGCGGAGGAAGGAGATCCACGTCGCCCTCGGCATCGGCGGGCTGCTGATCGCTGCCCTGATCTTCCTGTCCACGACGATGCGGCTCGAATCGCGGCGACTGTGGTGGATGGTCGCCGCGGCGTCCCTGGTCATCGTCGGCAACATCGTCGTCATCTGGTACCTGAACCTGAGCACCGACTTCTCGCTGATGGAGAGCGACGAGGAGAGGGTCGTCAACGGCACGATCCTGGCGAAGTACCTCGACCGCTACGACCGGGCCCTCTACAAGGTCGCCCAGGCGGCCTACCATCCGGTCCCCACCGGCGTCTTCATCGAGTCCTACGAGCTGGGTCCGTTCGAGGCGAGCCTGATCGGAAGGCTCTGGATGCGATACCCGAAGGCGCTCTACGAGGTCGCGCCGCCCGCGTTCTACCTGCCTGACGTGTCCGCGATCGAATCGAGGGGCTTGGTCAGCGACATGATCTCGCAGGTCGAGCACGACGACTACGTGGTCGTGACATGGAAGTTCCGCGCGACGATCGAGCAGGACTTCAGCTACGAGCAGTTCCCGTTCGAGCAGAACGACATCGAGCTCGCGATCCTCTATCCCGACCCCGGGCGGCACGTCGTGCTGGTGCCGGACCTGCAGAGCTACGAGATCCTGAACCCGTCCGCCAAGCCGGGATTGAACGCCGGCATCACCGTGCCCTCGTCCCAGACGATCTCCACCTTCTTCACCTTCAAGACGATCGACTTCAAGACCAGCTTCGGCAACGACGCTCCGGTCGACAGCCAGCCCGCCCTGGTCTTCAACATGGCCGCGAAGCGGGTCTGGCTCAGCCCCTTCATCGCCAACATCATTCCCATCCTGATCGTCGCCCTCATCACGTTCATCGTGCTGTGCGTCTCGTCCAGCAAGGACGACGACCGCTCCGGCCTCACCACCATGAACGTGATCCAGAGCTCGGCGGGCTTCCTCTTCATCCTGCTGCTGGCTCACGTCAACGAGCGGAACCGCATCCAGACACCGGAGATCGCGTACATCGAGCTGTTCTACTTCTCGATGTACGTGCTCATCACCCTCCAGACCGTCGCCCTGGCCATGTCGCTGATGGGAGCCGGCGGCAGGCTCTTCGCCTACCGCGACCACCTGATCCTGAAGCTGGCGTTCTGGCCGGTCCTGCTGTCGACCTGGCTCGCGGTGACGCTCGTCCGCTTCTACTGACCCGGCGTCGCTTCCCACCGGAGTATCCCGGTCGGAGGACCAAGCGAATCGATAGCGCCCGCATGGCTCTGGCCTCTCACGGGAACCCTTGCGCCGATGGTCTGGGCGGCCTTGCGTTCGGCCAAGGGGTCGGTACTAGACGGAAAACCGTCCGAGCTCTCGGAAGCTCGCGTCGCAGGGGGCGCGCTTGACCGCGCCCCGCTCGGGATCGGCCCGTCGCAGCGCTTGCCGTGCCGCCCGAAGTCGATGCACGTGCATGTAACGCTGAGGTGTGACGTCGTAGATCCCGCGGAGCGCATACTCCAGGGTCCGGTCGCTCACGCCTACCGCTCGGCAGAGTCCGAGGTGGCGATCGAGGGCGCGCGGGCCTGGGAGGAGATCGCCGTGCTGCAGCGGCGTCTCACCGCCGAGAACCTCTACCTGCGCGCGGAGATCGAGCGGAAGGAAGGCTTCGAGGAGATCGTCGGCGAGAGCCCGCAGCTGCGTGCCGTGCTGCTGGAGGTCGCGCAGGTCGCGCCCACCGATTCGACGGTGCTGGTTTCGGGAGAGACCGGAACGGGCAAGGAGCTCGTCGTGCGCGCCCTGCACCGGCTCAGCAAGCGTCGTGATCGACCTCTCGTCAAGGTCGCCTGTGCGGCGATTCCCGAGAGCCTGCTCGAGAGCGAGCTCTTCGGGCACGAACGGGGTGCCTTCACCGGTGCGACCGCCCGGCAACGCGGCCGCTTCGAGCTCGCGGACGGCGGCACGATCCTGCTGGACGACGTCGATACACTGCCCCTGGGCATCCAGGCAAAGCTCCTGCGCGCCCTGCAGGAGGGCGAGGTCCAGCGGCTTGGGAGCCCCACCGTCGCGCACGTGGACGTCCGCACCCTGGCGACGACGAACCGGGACCTGCTGCAGGAGGTTCGCGCAGGTCGCTTTCGAGAGGATCTCTACTACCGACTCCACGTGGTTTCCATCGTGCTCCCGCCCCTGCGCGAGCGGCGCGAGGACGTTCCGCTGCTCGCGCACCACATCGCCAAGCGCGAGAGTGAACGCCTGGGGCGCCCGATCCGGGCAATCTCCGAGGAGATGCTCGAGGAGCTCACGAGCTACCCCTGGCCCGGCAACGTGCGCGAGCTGCGCAACGCCATCGAGCGGGCGGTCGTTCTCAGCCGCGGTGAGGTGCTCCACCTGCCCGAACCGCTGGTGGCTCGGAACGGCGAGCCCTCGGAGCCGGTGCTCGATGGACGACCCCTGGCGGAGCTTCAGCGTGAGTTCAAGCTGGCCCTGATTCAGCGCGCCCTCGAGCAGGCGGACGGCAACCAGCGCGCGGCTGCGAAGCTCCTGGGCCTGCATCCGCCCAGCTTGAGCCGGATGATCCGCGACCTGGGGATCCGTCGATCGAGCTGAGCAGACGCGTTGCGCCAGGCGCACTCGGGTCCGGATCCGGCGGGCTGGAGTCGGCTCAAGCGAAGCGTCCTTCCGCGACTTCGCGGTCGGACGTACATGGAGACGCTCTCGCCTTCCTGATCACCGGGTGATCAGATGATGCGATCACGCCTGCCAGAGACAGAGGCTTCGCCGATCGATCTGGGTCTGTTCGTGGGACGGGCACTAGCCGTGCAGCTTGCGATACGCCGCATCGCCGCGGGTGGCGCTCACCTCGCGCCCCAGGGCGTCGGCGGCGAGCACGCCCTGCCGGACCGCGTCTGCGTCGACCCGCCCGGGCATGTTGTCGATGAACGGGAAGCCCAGGGTACCTTCCACGATCGTCGCCAGCGCCGCGCCGTCCTCGCGGCCGAGAGACAGCTGGCCCAGGTGCACGGGCAGGCCGACCGCGGCGAAGAGCTCCGCAACCTTTCGCGCCTCATCGTCCCTTCCTTCCATCACGAGCTGGCCGAGCGTGCCGATGGCCACCATTTCGCCGTGGAGGTAGTCGGCGTGCACCCGGGGGATGGCCGTGCAGCTCTGGGCGATGCCGTGGGCGGCCGCCAGGCCCCCGCTCTCGAACCCGACCCCGCTCAGCAGGGTGTTGGCCTCCACCACCTTCTCGAGCGAATCGTCCACCTCGGACCGGGCGACGGCCGCGGCCGCCGCCACCCCGTCGGCGAAGAGGGTCTGGGCACATGCCTCGCCGATGGCCGCCGAGGCGAGGGTGGGCCTCGCGCCCAGGGTCGTGACGCCGTCTGGGTTCTCGAGACATACACGCGCCTCGAACCAGGTTGCCATGGCGTCGCCCATTCCGGAGACCAGGAATCGCTCGGGCGCGGCGGCCACGACGTCCGTGTCGACGACCACCAGGGCGGGGCTGTTGGGATAGAACTCGACGCCCGTGGAGACGCCTTCTGGCGAGTACAGGACCGACACTGCCGAGCACGGCGCGTCGTTCGATGCGAGCGACGGAATCACGACGACGGGGATGCCCAGGCGGAACGCGACCGCCTTGCCCGTATCGATGCACTTGCCACCGCCCACGGCCAGGAGCGCGTCGGCGCCGGCACTCTGCAGGGCGTGGGCCTGCGCCTCGATCTCCTCGAGCGAGCACTCGCCGTGAAAGGTGCTGGCCGTCCAGTCGACGCCGTGCTCCCGGAGACCGGCGAACAGGCCCGGTCCCTCGCTGCGCTGCCCGCGCTCGGTGACGAGCACCGCCACGCGCTTCGCATCGAGCAGCGACAGATAGCGCCCGACGCCACCGAGCACGCCCGATCCCTGGACGTACCGCTGCGGCGCGACCAGCACGCGCGGCGCGGGCCCGTCCCGAACGGCGTCCGGGAAGAAGACTTCGTGGGGCATGTAGGCGGTCGCGATCTTCACGGTGCTCGCTCTCCTCGTCGGGCCTCGTCCGCGCGCCTCGGGGCGGCGGCGGAGCTCATCCGTCGCCGCCCTTACTCGTTCCGCCCGTTTCGCTCGTTGCGCGGCTCGTTCAGCCTTCGTTCGAGAGATCCGGCCGCGCGGTCGACAGCTCGGTCTCCACGTGCGCGATGCACGCCGTGCCCTCCCGGAAGATGCTCTCGCCCTGCGTCTGCCCGAAGGCCTTCAGGAGAAGCTCGGGCACCGTCGCCTGCTCGTCGAGGACGGCGGGATTCGGGATGGCCTGCGCCACCGCATAGCTGCGAAGATCGCCGATGGTGGTCTGGAGCACCAGGATCTGGCGCTCGTCCCCCACCTTGGTCGCGGCCTCCGACACCTTGCGGATCAGCTGCTCGACGCCGGGACCGCCGTCGTTGGTGGTGCGGATTCGCGTCAGCAGGATGAGCGGTGCCACCTCGCCCGGCTGGGGCGCCGGCTGGCCCGACAGGTCGTCTCGGATCGTCGCCACCGTGGAGGTGCTGCTGATGACGCCTTCGCCCAGGGATTCGAGAATCGCGGTTCCGTCGGCTTCGCCGAAGAGGCGTCGGATCATGGCGTCCGGCTCCTCACGGGCCGCCAGCTCGGCGAAGCTCTCGGCGCGGGTGATGAACCCGATCGCACGACCGCTGGCGCCGGTGGTGACCCGAGCGCCCCAGGGGACGGTGTTGCCGTCTTGTCGGGCCCTCTCGGCCACGAAGCGGACCAGCCGCTCGTAGCGCGGAATCGCGCCTTGTTGGACGGTCTCGCTGAGAACGGAGATCAAGGCCATGGTGTGCTCCTGCCCCGCATCGGGGCTCTCGGGCCGACGGACACCGTCGGCCAATCCCGAGGACGTCGTCGACCAATCCAGAGAAGGGCGAGGTGTCTGGGCGCGGCGGAGCGTCGGGAGGAGGAGGGTGCCTGGGGGTGAGCGGCTTCGGTCGGAGCCCCTCTCACTCGCATCATATACCCGCCAGCGACGATCGCAGGACATTTCGGGGTGCTGCGGCGGCTTGCGTCAGAGCGGGTCGCTTCAGATCCGCCCTGCGGGCGGCGTAGGGACGCTCCGCGTGCCACCGTCCCGCCGTCAGTTGTCTCCGGCTTCGGTCTGGTGGGCGTAGGAGGTTCGCTGGGCGCGTGCTGCTCACGTCGCGCGCGTCGTGGAAGCCCATCGGGCCAAGAGCGCCACGGGACCC
Organism: uncultured delta proteobacterium; assembly: GCA_963822965.1. GTDB lineage: Bacteria > Myxococcota_A > UBA9160 > UBA9160 > UBA4427 > JAJDAN01. Next base: position 1,175,866 of record CAWGJT010000005.1, on the reverse strand, counting down.
GACAGGCGTCTTCGCGTGCGCTCCTATGCCTCGTTCAGCCTGAGGAGCTCGATCGCGTTCTCGCGCAGGAAGCGGGGCCAGACGTGGTCGCGGAAGGGGACGTCCGGCATGTCGCCCATGATTCTCTCGAGCGAGAGGCCCATCGGGAAGTAGCCCGCGTAGAGGATCTTGTTCGCGCCGCGGGTGTTGGCGTAGTCGACGATCGCCTTCGGGTAGTAGCGGGGCGCGAAGGCGCTGGTCGAGTAGTAGAGGTTGGGCCACTTCAGCATCAGCTTGACGGCCAGCTCCTCCCAGGGCTCGGCCCCGTGGCGCATCACGAACTTGAGCTCGGGGAAGAACCACATCACCTCGTCGATCCGCTCGACGTGCTGGCAGGCCATCGGAATGCGCGGGCCGGGAACCCCGACACAGCAGAAGATCGGCACGTCGAGCTCGACGCACTTCGCATAGACGGGATAGAAGCGCTTGTCGTCGATCGGAACCTGGGGCACGCAGCCGGCGGGGAAGGCGCTGACGGCGCGAATGTCGAACTCCTCGTGGAGCCGCACGATGTTGCGCAGATCTTCCATGCCGCCGTTGGGGTCGGTGCCGCACGAGGCGATGAAGCGGTCGGGGTGTTCGCGGAGCGCTTGCTGGGACACCTCGTCCCTGAGGGAGACGCCGATCAGCGCGCGCTCGATCCGGTACTTGTCCATCTCCTGGAGCGTGTACTTGATGCGGTCGCCGAGGCTCGAGAACTTCGGCACGTCCTTGAACATGTACTCGACCGGAAAGTCGAAGCTCTTCAGGCTCTCGGCGTCGCGGAAGAGCGGACGCATGAAGTCGTAGCTGCGCTTCGCCTCCTCGCTGGGGATGCCGAGCATGAGGTCGATGATCGGGACGTCGGTGGGCATGGGCATGGGGAGCGTTCTCCTGGATGAATGCGCGGTCGCGACCCGGGGTGTCGAGTCCTAGGGCGCGCGTACCGCGTCGAGGATGAAGCGGGCGGCAGCGTCGACGATCTGCGGCGTCGCTGGGAAGTCGGGATCCGCGACGTAGGCGCGCGTGGAGTAGTCCGAGGTCAGCTGGCTGACGAGATCGGCGACCGAGCTCACGTCGAGATCCTGCCTGAACTCTCCGATCTCGATGCCCTGCTGGAGGATCGACCCGATGAGCTCGCGGTGGGCCTTCAAGCGGCCTTCGCTGGCCATGCTGATGCGCTCGCGCCGGAGCGAAGGGTCGGAGGAGAGGAGCGCGGGAAGCAGGGGATTGGTCGCACAGAACTCGACCGAGCGGCGGAACATCTGCTCGAGGGCGAGCGCCGGCTGATCGCGTTCGTGCTCGCGCGGAACGAGCGCGCGCACCCAGTCCCGCACCACCTCCTTCAGCACCACCTCGAGCAGCTCGTCCTTGTTTCGGAAGAATTGATAGAGGAGGCCGTTCGAGACGCCGGCCTCCTCCGCGATGCGGGCCACGGTCGCGCCCGCGTAGCCGTCCCGACCGAAGCAGAGCCGGGCCGCGTCCAGGATCGCTCGGCGGCGACGCTCGCTCGCCTCGCGGCGGCGGCTCGGCCCGCCGCCGGGGGCGGACGGCGGAGATTGATGTTGCGGAGCCGACAGAGCTCGCCTCGCCAAGGAAATTGAGGATTCGAGTCTATATGTTCATTGAATATTCTTCAACGATCATTTAGGATCGAGCTCAGTCGCGGAGACGTCGGAGCCGGCCCGGACGAGGCGGCTGCCGGCCCACCCGCCCTTTACCAAGCACTCGCCGGAGAGATCTCCATGACCGAGCTCGGCTTTCGCGCCTTCGACTGCGACAACCACTACTACGAGGCCGAGGACGCCTTCACCCGCCACGTCGATCGCCGCATGCAATCCCGCTGCATGCAGTGGGCCGAGGTGAACGGCCGCAAGCGCCTGCTGGTCGGCGGCAAGATGAACCGCTTCATCCCGAATCCGACCTTCGATCCCGTGGCCCGGCCGGGCTGCCTCGACGAGTACTTCCGCGGCCGCAATCCCGAAGGCAAGTCCGTCGCCGAGCTCTTCGGCTCCCTCGAGCCGATCAACCCGGCCTATCGAGACCGGGACACGCGCATCAAGCTGCTCGACACCCAGGGCATCGAGGGGGCGCTGCTCTTCCCCACCCTCGGCGTCGGCATGCAGGAGAGCCTGCGACACGACCCCGAGGCGGCCTGCGTCGCCTTCGGCGCCTTCAACCGCTGGCTCGAAGAGGACTGGGGCTTCGCCTATCAAGAGCGCCTCTTCGCCGCGCCGTACATCTCTCTGATGGATGTCGCCTGGGCCGAGGCGGAGATCGAGCGGCTGATCGCCGCGGGGGCCCGGCTCGTCAGCATGGTCCCGGGGCCGGTCCCGACCGGGCCGGACACGGCCATCAGCCCCGCGAGCCAGCGCTTCGACGGATTCTGGGCCCGGGTCTCCGAAGCCGGCATCCCGGTCGCCTTCCACTCGGGCGACGCCGGCTATCGCGGCTTCAGCGAGCTCTGGGGTGGCGATCGGGAGTTTCGCGCCTTCGACTTCGACCCGGTCTACACCTGCCTTTCCCCGGCGCCGATCCACGACACCTTCGCGTCGCTCGTCTGCGGCGGTGTCTTCGTCCGACACCCCGGCGTCCGCGTCGCGTCGATCGAGTGCGGGAGCGACTGGGCCGAGGGCCTCGTCCGCAAGCTGGAGAAGGCGTACGGCCAGATGCCCGGCCACTTCGAGCAGGATCCCGTCGAGCAGCTGCGCCGCCACGTCTTCATCGCGCCGTACTACGAAGACGACATCGCGGCGCTGCGCGACCTGGTCGGCACCTCTCAGGTCCTCTTCGGCTCGGACTTCCCGCACGCCGAGGGCCTGGCCGAGCCGACCGCCTTCATCGACGACCTCGACGGATTCTCCGAGACGGAGATCCGCCAGATCATGCGCGACAACGGCCACGGGCTCGTCGCCACGGACTGAGCGGTCGGTCGATTCGCCCCGGCCCGTACGGGCCGCCGCCCGTCGTTCCGTCCGGTTGTCTACTCGACCTGGATCGAGCGGAGGTAGAAGACCAGCGCCGAGATCTTGCCTTGGGTGACCTCTTCCCGGACGTCCGGATCGCGGATCTCGGAGCTGATGACGCGGCCCCAGACGGGCATCTCGGGCGAGCGGTGTGCCTGGATCGGGATCCGACCGTCGATGAAGCGGGCGACCTCGGCGGACGGGAACTCGCCGCCGTTCCGCACCGCGATGTGCGTCAGGTCGGCGGCGGGCGTCATCAGGCCGGGGAGTGCGCCGTCGCCCCGGGCATCGTCGCCGTGGCAGAGCGCGCAGTGATCGAGGAACAGGGAGCGGCCCTGCCTCTCGAGCCCGCTGAGCTGCGCGGCCGGCGTGTCCGACTCTGCGCAGCCTGCCGTCGCCAGGAGAGCTGCCAGCAGCGCGGCGCAGCGCCACCGCGCCTTCGACCGAGTCGTTCCGATGCACCCGTCCACGTCGTCTCCCTCGAACCCGCCAGCCTTGAGGGTCGCGCATGCGTGCGCGACCTCACGATGGACCGGACGTCCATCATCATAGCCGGGGGAGGCGAGCGGCGGCGATCAGCGTTCCCGCTCCCAGCACCAGGACCAGCACGGGAGCTCAGCTGGCGTCTCCCAGGACGACCTCGCTCGGCGGCTCGCCGCAGCCCCGCTCCCTGTACTCCTCCGGCGTCAGGTCCGAGAAGCCCAGCAGGGTCTGCATGTACGCGCAGCGTTCGGCGTCGTCCGCGAAGCGCTCGTCGGCCATCAGCGCGTCCAGCACGCCTTCGTGGGTGAGCACCGCGTCCGTCATCCGTTGTCCGCCGTCGTTCGCGGAGTCGAGCACCATCACCTTCGGGCCGCGGGCTGCCGGCGACCAGGCGACCCAGCGGGGGTGCTCGCCGCCGCCCGTCCCGGGCGATCCCGTGCGCGCGAACTCGGCCCAGTAGTCGCGCATCGAACGGGCCAGCGCGTCTCGCGCGGGGTCTGTGCGGCCGCCCGAGAGGCGGGCCATCAAGGGCGAGTCGAAGCTGTCGAAAACGAACGGGATCTCGAGGCCGTGGGCCGCTCCCAGCAGGCGCGAGAGGTCGGTCACCAGCACCTGGCCCTGCTCGTCCCAGTCGAAGCGATAGGCGAAGACGTCGGTGTGGCCTGCGGCGACCATCGCCGCTGCGGGCTCGTCGACGCCGCTCACCTTCCACAGGTTGCTGGAGTACTCGGCGTCGCGATCGTAGCGGTCGGCGTCACGCAGCATCGGGAACATCCAGAAGAGACGCCACACCCGGTCCGGGTCGAAGGACATGAAGAGCTTGCTCTCGTCGCGGTTCGTTCCGAGAATCACCGGAACCCGGTGGAAGCGCCCGGCGGCGATCGCCTCCGGGATCCCGTCCGCCGGTAGCACCACGCCCTCGCGGAACACGCGGGGGGAGTCGTACATGCCGAAGGCGCCTTCGTCTCCCTCCACGTGGGCCTCGATCAGCTGCTCTGCGCTCGCGTCCAGCAGCAGCGCGCGGGTCTGCTCGGCCGAGAGTGCGTCCGCGCGGGCGCGCGCGTCCTCGGCGCCCCCCTGCGCCAGCAGCCGCACCACGATTTCGCGCGAGGAGTGCGGCGCCCCGCCGTCCGCCGCGTACGCCTCTGCCCGCCGGGCCGTCTCGGTCCAGGTGCCGCCGCTCTGGGAGATGGCGCGGTGGAAGAGGCCTCCGGCGTCCGGGGCCACGAGCAGGCTGAACACGTCGTGGCCGCCCGCGGACTCGCCGTAGATCGTGACGTTCTCCGGATCACCGCCGAACCCCGCGATGTCGTCGCGCACCCACTCGAGGCCGCGGATCAGGTCGAGAATGCCGAAGTTCCCCGACGCATCCCGCGCGTCGCGCGCCGTCTCGGCCAGCGCCGGGTGGCGGAACCAGCCGAGGGCGCCCAGCCGGTAGTTGGTGGTGACCACCACCACGTTCTGCTCGACCGCCAGGCGGCCGCCGTCGTAGCCGCCGCCGTGACCGACGGAGTTGCCCCCGCCGTGGATCCAGAACAGCACCGGCAGGCGGGCATCTCCCGTGGGCACCTCCCCGGGTGCGAAGCGGGGTGCGAAGACGTTCAGGTACAGGCAGTCCTCGTTGCCGATCACTCCCTCTTTCCGCGCCGCTTCGGGGCCGCCGAGAGGATTCGCCAGCTGCGGACACGGGGAGCCGATCGCGAGCGCCTCCCGCGTGTCCGTCCAGGGCTCGGGCGGGTCGGGGGCGCGCCAGCGCAGGCTGCCGACCGGAGGCTTCGCGAAGGGGATCCCGAGCCAGGCGTGACCGCCATTCGGGTTCTCGAAGCCGACCACCCGCCCGTTGGCGAGGCTTCGCAGGGAGGCCGGGTCGGGTGCGCGAGCCGCGACCTCGGGCTCGCCGCTGCGTCCGCAGCCGACGATGAGAAGCGCACCGATCCCGAGGAGCAGGATGCCGAGAAGGCGGACGGGCGAGGTCGACATGGCACCTCCAGGGGCCGGACGAACGTGGCGGTCCGGAGAAGGAAGGAAGGAGCGTGTGAAGTCTGCTGGAGAGCGTCGATCTCGACAACACCCGTCTGCGACGCGCGAGCCTCGATGCGCGAGCGGGGCCTTGCGGGCGTCCTCTCGGGGCGCGGCCCCGAGGACGTCCGGGCGATCCCGCGAGGCCCACCGGGCTCGGGGGCGACCGGGGGCCACCCGACTACCGTCCTCGAGGCCGAGATGCCGCCGCGCTTCGGCGAGCTGGGTTCGCGTGAGCGCGACGTGCTCGACGTCGATCGGCGATGCAGGCACGGGAAATGCGTTTCTCGTCGAAGCTCGACGACCGGACCGCGGTCCTACTTGGATTCCGGGCGGACACAGAATGCGGCCACTCTGATACGGTCCCGGCATGCAGAATGGAGATGCGATCGACGCCCCGAGCTTCTGGCTGGCCAGTCTCGACGAGCCTCTCGTCCCGCGTCCGGCCCTCGCCGGCGACGAGCAGGTCGATGTCGCCATCGTCGGTGCCGGCTTCACGGGGCTTATGGACCGCCTACTATCTGGCCCAGCAGGCCCCCGAGCTGACCATCGCCGTCGTGGAGAGCCAGGTCGCGGGCTTCGGTGCTTCGGGGCGCAACGGCGGCTGGTGCAACGCGCATCTCGAGGGCGTCGCCGCGTGGGCGGCCGGACCGATGCAGGCACAGGCGGTCGCCCTGCAGCGCGCCATGTTCGACACCGTCGACGAGGTCGGACGGGCCGCCAAGCGCCGACGGCATCGACTGCGACTACGCGAAGAGTGGCTATCTGAACGTGACGACCAACGACGCCGAGTACGCGCGTGGCCGGGCGCTCGTCGCCGAGCTGCAACGGCCGGGCTTCACCGATGCCGACTTTCGCTGGCTCGAAGCCCACGAGTGCGACGAGCGGGTCCGCATGGTGGGCGCGCGCGGAGGCGTCTACTCGCCGCACTGCGCGGCCATCCAACCCGCGAAGCTCGCCCGTGGCCTGGCCCGGACGATCGAGCGGCTCGGCGTCACGCTCTACGAGCGGTCGCCTGCCATCGAGCTCCGTCCGGGCCGCGTGCTCACCGAGGGCGGGCGTCTCTCGGCTCGCGTCGTCCTCCGCTGCACGGAGGGCTACTCCCGTTCGCTGCGCGGCGAAGCGCGAACCCTGCTTCCCATGCACACGCTGATGGTCGTCACCGAGCCGCTCTCCGCCGCGCTCTGGCAGGAGATCGGCGCCCACGACCGCGTCCTCTTCGGCGACGCCCGGCGTCTGCTCAGCTACGCCCAGCGCACGGCCGACGACCGACTCGCCTTCGGTGCCGGCGGCCGCTACTTCTACGGCTCCACGATCTGCGACTACTTCCCGCAGTCGGGCCCCGTCTACGCCCACGTCGAGGCCGCCCTCTACGAGTACTTCCCGCAGCTGCGCGACTGTCGCGATCGCGTGTCGCTGGGGTGGGGCCTTCGGCGTCTCGCGGGACTGGAAGCCCTTCGTCCGCTTCGACAGCAGCACCCGGCTCGGGACGGCGGGAGGCTATATCGGCAGCGGCGTCGCGGCCTCGAATCTCGCCGCACGCACCCTCGTCGATCTCGTGCTGGAGCGGGAGACCGAGCGCACGAGCCATCCCTGGGTGCAGCATCGCCCGCCCGCCTGGGAGCCCGAGCCCCTGCGCTGGCTGGGCGTGACGACCGTCATGCGCATCGCCGGTGCGGCCGATCGGGCCGACCGCGCCGGCCGCCCGTCGCGCCTGCGCAGCGCGATCTTCGACGCCTTCTCGGGGCACTGAACCTTCCCGACCCCACGAGCAGGAGCCTCGACGACGACGACGCGCGCAGGCTCACCTCGACGGACGGCGATGCCTGCCGGCCCCGGAGGTTCGGGGCCGGCAGGTGGAGGTCACGGCTCCTCGACGATGTCGATCACGGCTCCTCGACGATGTCGATCACGGCTCCTCGACGATGTCGATCACGGCTCCTCGACGATGTCGATCACGGCTCCTCGACGATGTCGACCCAGCCGGCCGCGTCGTCCAGGAAGTCCGCGGCCCAGTCGTTCAGGAGAACGCCGTCGGCGTCCTGCGTGTAGAAGAGGATCGACTGGAGACCGGTATGCGAGGTGTCGCCGGCCACGATGAAGCGCTTGTAGCGGTCCGGGTAGTCCTCGTTCAGGTACCCGTGCTCGGTCACGATCAGGTCCCGCCAGGCCTGCTGATCGCCGAGCAGGCCGAGGAAGAAGCGGTTCGTGAGGTCCCCGTCCGTATCGTAGATCGCCTCGCGGATCGTCGAGTCCTTCTTGAGCCGCCAGTCGATCACGCCGGTGGCCTGACCGAGATCGTCGCACTGGTGGCAGCTGGCCGCATAGAACTGGCCGAACTGCCAGTCGGTGGCCCGCGCCTCGATGGCTGCCTCCTGGCTCGGGACGAGGTTCACGGCAACCGGTCCAGCGTCGTTGAAGACCGTCAGGTCCACCCAGTTCCCGAACGTGAAGCGAGCGAGGAAGGGGGCGAAGCCCGCGACGCCGACTCCACCGGCGCTCGAGCCGGCCAGCGTGACCTGGGTGGCACCGGGGAACAGGCTCTTCGCGAGGTCGATGCCGGCGGACTGGTTGCGCAGACCCCGGTGGAAGCGGACCGGGCCGTCGGGGAAGCTCGGGTCGTCCACGTCGTTGTCGCCCGAGAAGACCGAGCCGTCGCAGTAGGGCAGGTAGACCACCGAGTAGTCTGCGAAGGGGTTGTCGGGATTGCTGCGGTTCCAGAGGCCCGCCTGGTCGACCTGCGGGAACGGCGGCAGGAAGTTGTCTCCGAGGTCGACGTTGCAGTTGTAGAAGTCCTGCCAGCAGGCGCCGCCCCCCTGCTCGAAGATCAACAGCTTCGACGGATCGCCCGCGCGGCTGAACACCGCGTAGGGTGAGCCGTCGATGCAGAGCGGCCCGTCGCCTCCGTCGGGATCGAAGTCGTGCCGGGTCCAGCCGTCGCCGACGTCGCTGGACGAGGCTGGCGTGAAGTCGCCGAGGTATTTGCTGGCACCTGCGTTGTGGAGCTGCACGAATGCGCCGGGCAGGAGGCCCGGACAGCGGTTTCCCAACAGCGCGACCGCGGCCAGCAGAATCCCCGCAACCCACGGACGCATCGTTCTACGTGACTGCATGCTAGTTCCTCCAGGAGCTGATCGAGAGAAAGGAGCACTGTCTCACGAGAGCCGCTCCCAGATCAACGGCGCGCTCGTTTCCCTTGGGGGGCGTAGGAGCGGCTCGGGAGGCGCGTGCGGTCTCGGGCCGCGTCGGGCGTCCCGTCGCCGGGACCGGGGCCCGCGGGATTCGAACAACCTCGCCGCGCTCCGCCGGACGCGGCCCCGTTCCGCACACGGCGGCAGTGGTGCACCCCCTCTGCCTCGGCGCTGCCGGTGGGCTCAGGGCGTCACCAGGTCGTGTCGAATGGCGGCCGCAAGCGAAGGCCGCTCGCGCGGCCGGAGGACGAGCCCATGGCCCGAACCCTCGATACGTCCTCTCCGAGGGAGAGCCGCCTCGTCTCGAGGTCACGACGCGAGCGTTCTGGAAGAACACCGAGATCCGACTCGACGGGCAACCGATCGGGACCATCCCCGATGCAAAGTCGCTTCGGGAGGGAGTCGACCTGGTTCTGCCCGATGGTGCGAGCCCGCACGTACAGCGCGCAAGCGGACTCCTCGGCCACGAGCTTCGGCTCCTGCGCGAGGGGGCGCCGCTGCCCGGCTCGGGCTCGCATCCGGGAGAGGGCCTCGGGGCCGCGACCATCGCGGTGTGGTTCGTCGCGGGTCTGAACATCCTGCTCGGCCTCGTCGGGGTCCGGCAGGGGGACGTTGCGCTGGGCGGCTTCCTCTCGACGTGGGAACGCTCGTCACGGGCCTGGTGTTCGCGATGCTCGCCTTCTTCGTGGGACGGCGCTCGAAGGCCGCGCTCGGCTTCTTCAGTCTCTCGATCGGGTGGCTGTCCCTGCTGGCCGGCCCGGGCGGCCACTCCATGATCGGTAGCCTGATCATGCACGTCTTCCTGATCGGCACCATGGCCCGGGGCCTCTCGGCGATCACGCAGCTACGAAGCCGCGAGACGTCGATGGGGACCGTGCCCGCAGTCGCGTGGCTGCGGGGTGACGAGGAGAACGGACCCCATAGGCGTTGCGATGCGCGGAGGAGCTCCGGCCGCCGACCCGGGACGCGACGGCCGGGTCGGCGCTACGGGCAGGGGACCGTGCCGGCGCAGGCGAGGCCCGACGGGCCAGGTTCGCCGTTCGACTTCGAGGCGGCGAAGAGATCCGCGTCCCCGCTGTCCATCACGCCGTTCGCGTTCATGTCTGCAGGCTCGCAGCCGGGGAAGACCTGGTTGATCTGGCACCACGCGAAACCGATGGTGTCGTAGTAGCCGCAGGCGGCTCCGTTGGGCAGGAGGTCACAGTCACAGGCGTTCCCGTAGCCGTCTCCCGCGGCGTCGTATTGGTCGTTGGGTGCCTCGTTCGGCCCGTTGGGGACCAGCGTGCAGTTGTCGAGGTTGTCCGGCACGGTGTCGCCGTCGCTGTCGACCGCGTGGATGACGGCGCTGAACTCGTCGATCCCGACGTTGCTGGTCATCACCCAGCTGTGCATGTCCTGGAGGCCGCAGGTCAGGTGCTGGCCGTGGGTGGCCGTCCGCCCGATGGAGACGCCGATCTCGAAGGGCTCGCTGAAGTCGATGAGCACCTGGGCGGCGGGCGACCCGGCCGGATTCCACTCGTAGAACAGGTCCGTCGGCTCGACCGAGATGGACACCGGCTGCCAACTGCCGGTGGAGGGATCGGATGCGTCCCACGACACGAAGGTGGCCTGCATGCTGCGGAAGAAGCGGTAGCCGCCGCTTCCGTCGCTCTGCCGGATCAATACCCCGATCGCCTGGTCGATCCGGTGTGATTCGGTGTACTGCTCGGGCCAGGTCTTGGCGTAGAGGGTGACGTCGATCGAGGCCACGGTGCCGTCCAGGCTCGCGTCGTAGCTCGCTGGATGCACCAGGCCCCAGTGGACGGTCCCCCAGAACGGATTCAGGCACTGGCTTCCGCAGCCTGTCGCGGTGCATGTCTCCGAAGGGGCGCACTGGGCCTTGGCGAACAAGAAGTCGCCCGAGAAGCCACCGCCTCCCGAGCCCGTGATCGAGGGCAACAGCTGGGCGGATCCATCTCGCTGGGGATCCGTAGGCGCCGGAATGTGCGCCGTGGTCGAGGTTACGAGATGCGCCGACCAGGTCTCCGGAGCCGTATCGAAGTCGTCCTCGATCTTGACGCTGGAGGCGGCGAGGGAGATAGCGGGAACGGTCGCGACGGCGAGCGCGGTGAACGGCGCGAGGGCTGCGAAGGCGGCGCGTGCCGCGCGGTAGGCTGAGCTGGGCATGAACATCTCGATGTGTTCCTAGGGTGGGTCGGTTTCTCGATCTTTTGCAGATACGCCTGGTTGTGTCAACAGAAAAAGGAGGACTTCGGTCGGCATCGCCAGCGCGACTCGTGGACCCGCCAGCGCGAGTGGGGGGTTGAACCGGGAAGTGAGGGTTGCTTCCCTCGCATTGCACTGCTCGGAGGCGTTGCCTGGTGACCCACTTCGAGTACGCCCGCAGGCTGGCGGCTCATCTGGGACTCGACGAGCGCCTCGTGCTTCGGGGCTCCGCCGGCGCGCCGGCAGGCGTGGGCTCCCTTCCCGACGCCTCGCTCTCGACCGCCGGCTCCCAGCGTCGGCTCCGGACGAGGCTGCTCGGAATCGCGGAGCACCTGGAACGCCTGTTCCCCGACGCCGTCGCCGCAGACCGAGCCGGCGAGCCCTGATCCGTCATGCGGATCGGGGTGCCGCTCGGAAATTCGGAGGAGTCGCTCAGCTCCGCCAGCGGACCCACCAGCTGCGCAGCCTGGCCAGCAGACCAGACGGGGTCTGGCGCCCGGGTCGGTCGCGGGGCTGCGGGCGCGGGGGCTGCGGGCGTGGGGCAGCCGGCGGGCCAGCCGCGCGCGGCGCCGGGGGGCGCGGACGCGCGGGCCGGACGGGTATTCGGCGCGGCGCGGCGGCGGCGCGCCGTGGTGCGGGAGCGACGCGCTCGCGAGGCGTCACCGGCTCGCACAGATCGTCGATCTCCAGCAACGAGGACGACTCGTCGTCGTCGAGCGCGTCGGGCTCGACGACCTGCTGGAGCTCGAGCGGGGACCGCTCGTGGGTTTCCACCACCCCGGTGACCAGCAGCGCATACAGCTCTCGCTCGCCGACCACGCCGGACTCGAGTACCTCTGCGACGGTGTCGTCGCCCACCCAGCGATCCAGCAGATCGGGCTCGCAGGGCAGCGGCGAGAGCTCCGCGAGCTCGTAGACCGGGCGATCGACCCGGGACAGGTACAGGGCGCCGCGGCGATCGAGCATGGCACGAACCGCGCGCGACGGTGTCCACTGGAGCACGCCCTGCACCAGCATCCGCGCCACGCCGCGCTCGATCGCCCGGCCCGAGTCGAGTCGCCGGCCGGGCTCGAAGCGCCAGCTGCCCGCGGTCCACATGAACGCCTCGAGCAGCGGCTCGGCAGCGCGGTCGGCCAGCGCCGCCTGCACCTCGCGGCGGGACATCGCCCGGATCGACACGGCTGCGGCGGGCTCGCTCTCGCCGGCGGCGTGTGCGCGCTCGAGCAGCGCCTCGTGCTCCTCGTCTGAGATGCGCTTGGTGCGCATCAAGAAGTCCGCGAAGGTCTCGTCGCCCCGGCTCGAGGCCACCGCGACGAGCGCGCCACCGCGCAGCTGCACGGTCAGCTCCTCGAAGTCCTGCAGGAAGAGAAGGCCCGTCGCCCCATCGCTCCGCAGGCGCATCAGGAGCTCGGGGACGGGAAGCTCTTCCAGGCTTCCGCTCGCCTCGCGCGCCACACCGCGGGTCGGGTCGGCGAGCACGCGATCCGCAGGCTCTCCCGCGGCATCGGCTCCCACGCACCCGAGGATCGTGCGGAGCATCTGCGCGCGCGTGACGGGCCGGGCCCGAAGGTCGTCGGCACCCAGCTCGACGGCCCGCGCGTGCAGCCTGGCGGTCCGCTCGGCGCGCGTCAGGATCACGATCGGAACCCGGCCCGGTGCTCCCTCCAGCCCCCGGATGCGCGGGATGAGGTGCCAACCGTGGCCGTCGTCGAGCAGGACCTCGACGATCACCAGACGTGCGGCGCCATCGCGGACCCGGGTGAACGCCTCGTCGAGATCGGGCGTGAACTGCAGTCGGAACCCGAGCCGTCCGAGCGCCAGGCCCAGGCCCTCGGGCAGGTCGGGCGCCATGTCGACGTAGACGATGGTTCCAGCCAACCCGCACCTCCGTCGATCGCGTATCGGCCTGCGCAGCCCCGCTGTTGACTCGCAATCGCCCATCGACCCGAGCTTGGACGCCACCGACTGGTGATGCACGCCCCCAGCGTGACGCGCATCACGCTGCAAGCCCGGGCGGCGGACACCCCGTGGCCCGGGGCTTCGGATCGAAGCCGGGATGGGGCGGGTCGCGCGTGCCCTTCGCCCCCCGGCGGATCCGCCGATCGGAGGGCTGGGGCGCCTGTCCCCTTTCCGACGCCGCCCAGCCAAGCCATGCGAGGAGCGCGCCTCGAGCCCGGGCTACCCGCGGACTCGGAAGCGCAGCGGCAGGTCGTTCAGGCCGCGGATGATGAACGTCTCTGCGTAGGAGAGCGCGTCCGGAGCGACCAGCTCGATGTCGGAACGGCTTCTGCGCCGACGGCGGCCAGGAGGCCCTGGTGGCGGACGGGCGAGCTCGAGATCGGCGGCAGGAGACCCGCCAACCTCTGGTAGTCTCCCGCCGGGCGCCCGGAACCCCCCACACACCCAAGGAGACCCCCATGGCCATCTCGTTCTACGATGTCAGCGTCGCGTCCTACCTCCAGATCCTGGGCGCCGTGTCCGGCTTCCTCGCGAAGGGACGCGAGCACTGCGAGAAGAGCGGCATCGATCTCGACGCGGTCGTCGAGACGCGCCTCTACAACGACATGTTTCCCTTCCGCTTCCAGCTCGTCTCCGTCGCGCACCACTCGCTCGGCGCCATCCGGGGCATCGAAGCCGGCGTGTTCGGGCCCCCGGGAGCGACGCCCGACCTGAACTACGCCGCCCTCGAGAAGCTGGTCGCCGACGCGCGCTCGGACCTACAGGCGTACGACCGCAAGACGATCGACGCGCTGGAGGAGAAGGACGTCCAGTTCAAGCTCGGCGACCACGGCATGCCGTTCGTCGCGCGGGACTTCGTGCTGTCGTTCTCGTTCCCCAACTTCTACTTCCACGCGACCACCGCCTACGACATCCTGCGCATGAAGGGCGTGCCCATCGGCAAGCGCGACTTCATGGGGATGCCGCGCCTGAAGGGCCAGTGAGCCCTCAGAGGCCCGATCGGAGACGCTGATCCCCGCCGGAGGCCGGCACCGGGACGGCTTCTCCGTCGTTCCGCCCGCCCTTCCTCCACGCCTCCAGCTTCGCGGCGCCACTCGCTCGGTGCCATCGAAGCGGCCTCTCGCGCACGGCGCAGGGATCAGCAGCGGAGTTCCGCTCGGCGGCACCGCCGCAGGGTCGCGCGGCAGCAGCGGGGCGAGACGGTGCCCGACTACGAGCTTCGCACGAGCCGGCGCCCGAAGAGGGTGAGCATGGCTGCCAGACTGATGACGCCGCAGACGTCGAGGGCGGGGACCCGGGCATTGGGCTGCGCCAGCAGCGTGAAGTCGTCGCCGAAGATGAAGAGCGCCTGCCCGATCTTTCCGTCGGTCTCCCGGAACTGGATCTCCCCGAAGCCGTTCGGACCGGCGTCGATCACGCCGAAGAACCCGTCTCCCCCGACCGACACGCTCCCGCCACCGATCGGGTTCTGCCAGTCGCCGTCCAGGACGATGGCGACCTTCGCCCCAAAGGTGCCATGAAAGAAGCCCCCCGCGCCGTAGAGGGGCGTCGAGCCGGCTGCACGTGAGATCGTGAAGCCGTCGTGGAAGAGACAGTTGGCCGGGGGAGCGTCGATGTCGCACTCGGTCGACGTGCCCGTCGCGTATCCGTGCTCGGGGTCGAAGATCCCCCACTGGCCGGTTCGAGCTGCTCCGGAGCCCGTCGTGATCTCGTTCGGCGGCGGAGGTGGCGGAAGCGTGGGTTCGACGTGAGTCGGGTCGAAGTCGTTCGCTCGCCAAGCGAAGCCGCGACTGTCGACGCTGAGCTGTGTGTTCGGAGACCGCGCCACTCCCCAGACGGCATCGTTCTCGAACCCCTCTCTGAAGCTCGGGTGACCCAGCTCGGTGGCTTTGGCGAGGAATGCGGCTTCCTGCCAACACGTGAAGATCTGCGGCCCCCCGGTGCAGGCCGTCAGCGTGACGGTCGCCTCGTCGGAGACGCTGCCGAACACGGCGCGGTAGATGAAGCTGTCCGTGCCGTCGAAGCCGGCTCCAGGCGCGTAGCTGAACGACCCGTCCGGGCTCAGCGCGAGCGTGCCCTGGCTCGCGTCCGCGACCAGCTCCACCGTCGCACCGTTCTCGCCCGCTGGCCCGTCGTCCAGCGTGTCGTTGTCGAGTACGCCGAAGGCTTCGATCAAGGGCGTCGCACCGGGTGCCACGTAGTAGCCGTCGTCCTGGGCGACCAGCACCTGGGCGGAAGCAGGCGCCGTCGTGCCCGCGAGCAGCAGCCACGAAACAGCCCACCCCAGAGCGCTTTTCCAATCTGACGACACCTCGCTCACACCTAGCATGATTTGTGCCACCCGGAGCGCGAGCAGCGGCGCTCTAGACCTCGAAGGAGAGTGCGGGCCTGCCCCTTCGCGCCGCAGTCTGCGGCATCGCGCGCGTCAGGACCCGCCGCCCCCCGCCTCGTCGACGATCTCCGCGATCGTCACCTCGCGCGCCTCGTCGGCGCTCCGGGCTGCGGCCAGCGCGAATGCGAGCGTACCGCGCGCTTCGCCGGCGTCCTGGGCGGGCCGGCGCCCTGCGAGCAGGGCGTCGATCAGGTCGACCGCGCCCAGCCGAAACGACTCCGCCCAGTCGCACACGAGATCGTGGAAGGCGCGCGTCTCGCCGTCGCGGTAGAGCACCACCGCGGGCTCCTCGAGAAGCTTGCCCGTGCAGCGATTCACCCAGAGGATGCCCTCGCTGCCGTGGATCTCCATCCGGTCGTCGCTCGCGTAGTAGTCCGAGCGCACCCGCATGCCGAGCGAGGCGATCACCTCCCAGGACCCGTAGCGCGGCACCGCGCCCGCGTACTTCCAGGTGATCAGCGCGGGACCGTCGATGCGCTGGTCGCGACCGAGCTCGGTCCAGTGGATGAAGGCGTGGACGCGCTCGACCTCCTCGGGCATCAGGTGGCGCGCCATGTTGAAGCAGTGGTAGCCATGGTCGAAGGTCGTGGCGCCGCCGCCGCAGGTGTTCGTGTCCATGCGCCAGGCCTGGGTGCGCGGTGTGATCTCCCAGCCGTCCCCGAAGCGACCTGCCGCCGTCTTGAGACGGATCGACAGAGGCTCGCCGATCGCGCCCTCCGCGATCAGCCGCCTCGCCTTCTCGTGGGGCGGGTAGAACATGAAATTCTCGAAGACGCGCAGCGTGCAGCCGCTCCGCTCGGCGACGGCCGCCAGTCGGTCGAGCTCCTGGAGCGTCCGGGTCGGCGGCTTCTGCAGCGAGACATGCTTGCCGGCCTCGAGGGCGGCAGTCGCGTGGGCCTCGTGGAGGTGGTGGGGCGTCAGGATCTCGACCAGGTCGATCTCGGGATCGGCGAGCATCTGCTCGAGGTCCGTGTGGACCTGCGGGGCGCCCCACTGCTCGGCGCGCTTCCGGGCGAGCGCGGGGTCGACGTCGCACACGGCCCGGATCTCGGCGCGTGGATCGCTCAGGTACCCGAGGCACTGCAGATCGGCGATCCGCCCGCACCCGAGGAAGGCGACACGCAGGGGGGCTCCGGACGGTTGCGCATGACGGCCTCCTCTCCTTGGCGAGAGCGTGTTCGGGCACATCGTCGCTCACTCGCAGGGGTCGAGGCGCAGCGTGATCGTCTCGGGACCCGGCCCGTCGCCGAACATCCCGAGCATGCCGCCCAACCGTTGCACCGCGTACTTTTCCTGGCGCAGATCGAAGGTCCGACGATTGGCGACCGGATCGTCGACGATCCGAGGGATCACGCAACGAGTCGTCCCGGCGCGCAACAGCTCGAGCCGCGCGCCGTCGAGTCCGTGCCGATCCGCCTTCGAGCGCGACATCGAGACCCACTCCGTGCCGTCGTGATCGACGATCCACAGGCGCAGATCGGCATCCGCGGCGTGGAGAACGACGACCTCCTCGAGCTCGGCCAGGGCGCCGTAGAGCGCGAGGAACAGGACGAACGGTGAGGCGACCAGGGCAAGCGTGCGCACGATCTTCGGTGTGCCGCGCACGAGCAGCACCGCCGCGATCGCGAAACACGAGAGCCCGCCCGCCAGACCGCGCCCTGGAATTCCGTAGGGGCCCGCGTGCTGAAGCGGGACGAGGAAGGCCGCCAATCCCGCGGCCAGGGTCGATACGCCGACGATCGTCGCCGCAAGGGATCGGGGCTTCATCTCGCGCGCCGGGTCGAGAGAGTGACGCTACGCATGCCCCACGAATAGCTCACCGGCTCTGGACACACGACTGGAATCGGCACGGTACCCGTGGATCGAGAGGAGGGGCCCGTCAGACCTCGCGGTTCATCCGGAACCGCACCACGTCGCGAGCCGGTCGCTCCCAGTACCAGAGGTCGGAGCTTCCGTGCTCTTCGGCCATGCGGTTGCAGAAGCCCTGGCTGGTCCAGCAGAGGATCTCGGGGTAGGCCGCGGCCTGCTTGTGCTGGATCACCCAGCGATTCGGGTGCTCCTCGTCCTCGATCACGCTCGAATCCAGGAAGTTCAGGATCGATCCGGTGATGGTCGTCAGCAGACCGCAGGTCGCGGCCGAAGGCCATGAAGCGCTCTCGCGCGTCGGTGCGCTCGGCGTGCTGGGTACGCCGCAGGTACTCGAACTGCTGGTGGATCCCCGCGCGGATCAGGTTCTCGGCCGAGCGCCGGCCGGCGTCGATGAGGTAGCCGTTGTTCCCGTCGCCCGGGTAGTCGCGCATGAACTCCATCATGCGCCGGTACAGCTCGATGTCGTACCAGGCGGTGGCATCGACGGGCGCGCGCAGGATGTCGAGGTCGCCCGGCTCGAAGCGCTGCTGCAGGACGCGCGGCTCCACCTGCGCGGTCTCGAGGTACTTCGCCAGATACTCCGCGTGGGTCGCGACGATGGAGCCCTTGATCGAAGGTCGCTTCGCCATGCTCTTCCTCCCCGCTCTGGTGGGCCGCTCGACGCCTTCGGGACCTCGTCGAGCCGGACCGGGTCCACGGCCCACCGCCGGGTGCGTGGGTCGTCGTTAGGTCCTGCCATAGGATCGGACTCCTCTACCCATCTCTTGAACGGACGGATGGCACTCCAGGAGTCGGGCGAATTCCGGCGGAGCCCTGGGGTCACCCAATGAGGGACCGACGGCCTGGAGGCGCGGGGCTCGCGTCGCACCCGCGGAGGGCGAGAATGCCGCTCGGGGCTCCCCGGCGGTACACGCCGACCCGCGGGATCTCGGGTCGCGTCCGATGGGAGCGGAGGCTCAACCCGGGCCCCCGGTGGTGTCCCGGCCGATTCCCCTGTGTTTTCCCGTAGATCAGCGATTCCGGCCCCGGGAGCGGCTCGTGAGGGACAGGAAGCCCCGGGGCATCCTCCCGAGAGTTTCCCGGCGCGCGACGGCGGCGGCGCCTTTGCGCTAGCCTCCGCCGCCCACGAGAGCCCGGCCCACGCCGGGACGGAACAGCTTCAGGGCGCCCGTAGCTCAGTTGGATAGAGCATCAGCTTGCGGAGCTGAGGGTCGCACGTTCGAGTCGTGCCGGGCGCGCCAGGAAATCCGAGCCCCTTCGCGTGCTCCCGGAAACGAGGAGCGCGCGAGGGGGCTTCGTCCTTTGCGGGCTCGCCGGATCGTTGGTGCCGCGGGGGTGCCGTTTCGCGCCGCCAGTCGGTGCCGCGATCTTTGAACTATTTCGACCCGTCGGCAGAGTCCTGAGGGGCGGGGTCCGGGTATTGCGGTGCCGATTTCATCGGTTCCGGGGATCGTACTCGGGTTGCCCTCGTGGCGTTCGCGTGGATCATCCGCATGAACACCGGTTCCGAAGGGGTCGACGTGATGTCCGGACCGTTTCAGCTGCTCGCTGTGTCCCTCCTCTCAGGCGATCCGGTTGCTCGCATCCTCGCCGACGTCGATCGGCTCGAGGCCCGCAGCGGCGTTCGCGTGCTGGACATGATGATCGTGGAGAAGGGCCAGGACGGCAGCGTCGTCCGGTCGTCCCTCGCTCGAGACGACGACTTCGGTGAGCTCGTCGCAAGGCTCTTCCCGATCGGCGGCGCCGGAGCCGAGCCCGGCGATGGCGCACCCGCCCAGCTGTGGGGGCTGGCGCAGGACTTGCCGCCCGGGACGGCGGTCGCCTTTCTGCTCGTCGAGCACCGCTGGGCCCGAGCGCTCTTCGACGTGATCGACGAGGAGGGCGGCGCGCTGTTGGGTTCCGGCTTCCTCGCACCGGAGCTCGGGCTGGTCGTCGACGCCGAGCTCGCTGCAATGGAGCAGGCCGCTCGATCCATCGCCGCGGCGCAGGCTGCCGAAGCGGAAGCGAGACTGCGGGCCGTCGTCGCGCTGGCCGAAGCCGACGAGGCCATAGCCGCCTCGGCCCGGATCCGATCTGCGGCCGCCGCCGAGACCCTCCGGGTGCTGACGGAGGCGGGCCTGCTGGAGCTGGCCGCGGCGAGCGAGGCCGCCGACGCCCTCAGCAATGCGGGCCTGATCATGGCAGCCGCCGGGGAGGCGGCGGACCGCGCCGTCGAAGAGGCCGTGGCGAGAGGCGCGGCGGCGGACGAAGCGGCGGACGGAGCCGTCGCCCGGGATCGGGAGGCCGTGAAGGCCGCCGACGAGCAGGCGGCCGCCGCCCGCATGGCCGCCTCGGTCACCCCGGCAGAGATCCGCGTATTGCACTACCTGCCGACGAAGCTCAGCTTCGCGCTCATCGCCGACAAGCTGGGGATCTCACGAGGAGCGGCCCGGAGCCGGGCCGAACGAGCCTACAAGAAGCTCGGTGTCCACAATCGAGCTGACGCAGTGGATCGGGCGCGGACTCACCGAATCCTGTCGTGATCGCACCGCGCGGACGACCACCTGATTCCGTCGCCGCAGCCGCACCTGAGCACGTCTTGCTCTCCCGCCCATGTGCCACAACCTGGACGCCGCTCGGAGGCGCTGGCACGTCGTGCAGGACGATTGAGGCCTCCGCCCCCGGCTGCCCGACCACGATC
The DNA here is from genome assembly GCA_963822965.1 of uncultured delta proteobacterium. Taxonomy (GTDB): domain Bacteria; phylum Myxococcota_A; class UBA9160; order UBA9160; family UBA4427; genus JAJDAN01. The sequence continues at coordinate 1,156,084 of CAWGJT010000005.1, read as the reverse complement.
GTAATCCGACAGGAGGAGATCTCATGTTCCGCCGCTCGATCGCCGCGATTCTGCTCGCTTCGATGATCTCGTTCTCCCAGCTGGGGTGCATCGGCCAGATGGCCCTCGTCGGGAAGGTCACGGAGCTCAATCTCAAGATCGTCGAGAACAAGTGGGCTCGGGAGCTGGTGTTCCTGATCTTCTACATCATTCCGGTCTACGAGATTGCCGGAGCGATCGACCTCCTCCTCATCAACTCGATCGAGTTCCACTCGGGCACGAACCCGATCACCGACAAGCCGCGGATCGCGCTGCGAGAGGGTGCGGACGACGTGGTCACGGCCGACGGCACCCGGGCGACCGCCACCCAGCGCGCGGACGGCAGCGTCGACATCCAGGTGATCGACGCGGCGGGCGAGGAGCACCGGGTGCGGCTCGTACCCGTACCGGGGGGCGTCGAGGCGCACGACGCCGCCGGCAACGTCGTGGGTCGCGTCGACGGCGACGGAACGCTGCACTCCGAGAATGGTCCGTTCCGGCATGTCCCGCGCGGCCGAGCGATGAACGCCGCGAGCTCGGAACTCCGCGACTGTGCGGTGTGCCCCGGGCCCGGCTGAGACCCGTGAGCGTCGGGTGGGGTCGGCATCTATGTTGCAATGCCACGCTGCTTCGAATCGCTCGGGCTGGAAGGACGCGTTTCGAGCCCTCCGTCCTCACCACGTCCGCTCGCTCACCCTGCACGGAGCGGGCGCAGGAGTCTCACTGCTCATGGATCTCTCGACCGTCCTCGCCGCCGCCACCAGCGTCCTGCTCCACGTGACGGGCATGGCGTGGAAGATCGCCTGGGGGCTGGTGCTCGGCTTCGGGATCTCGGCGTTCATCCAGGCCTTCGTGTCGCGTGAGCGCGTGGCGGATCAGCTCGGCGAGCCCTCGCTCCGCGCGATCGCCCTGGCGACGGGGGCCGGCGCGGCCTCCTCGTCCTGCTCGTACGCCGCCGCGGCGATGAGCAAGACGCTCTTCCAGAAGGGCGCTCACCTCGTCAACGCGACGGCCTTCCTGTTCGCCTCGACCAACCTCGTGATCGAGATCGGACTGGTGATCTGGATGCTCCTCGGCTGGCGCTTCGTGCTGGCCGAGCTCGTCGGCGGCCTTCTCCTGATCGTCGTCATGTCGCTGCTGCTGCGGGTCGCGGCTCCGCGCGAGCTCTTCGAGGCCGCGCGACGGCGCCTGCAAGAGGCCGAGAACGGCGGCGGCCATGGCGGCGGTGAGGAGGCCCTGCCGCTCTCGAAGCTCGGCAGCGCCGAGGGCGTTCGCGCCGCGTCGCGCTACTTCGCAGCGGACTGGAGCATGGTCGGGAGCGACATCGCGATCGGCATCGCGATCGCCGGCTCCCTCGCTGCGCTGGTGCCTCCCCATTGGTGGTCCACGCTCTTTCTCTCGCCCGGCACGTCGGCGGGCGGAGGCGCTGCCTTCGCGGTCGCGCTCGAGAACGCGGTGGTGGGGCCCTTGATCGCGATCCTGTCCTTCGTCTGCTCGGTGGGCAATATCCCGCTGGCCGCCGTTCTCTGGGCCGGCGGGATCTCCTTCGGCGGCGTGGTGGCCTTCATCTTCGCCGATCTCGTGACGATCCCCATGCTGCTCGTCTACCGCCGCTACTACGGCTGGCGCGCGACCGCTGTCTACGCGGGGCTCCTGCTCCTTTCCATGGTGATCGTGGCGCTCGTCGTCGACGGTCTGTTCGTGGCGCTCGACCTGGTCCCCGTGCCGCCTTCAGTCGCGACCTTCGACGAGCGCAGCTACTTCGCGTGGGACTACACCGCCTGGCTGAACCTCGTGTTCCTTCCCCTCGGCGCCGCGCTCTTCTGGCTCGGACGGCGCGAGAGGAGGAGCCGCGAAGGTTCCCGCGACGCATGACGCGCACCTCGGAGAGGGAGGGAAGCCGGACCGCCCGCCGCGTCGGTGCAATGTGTAGAATCCGGTCGCCCTGTCTTGGGTCCTCGTGGACACGACGCCCGAAGAGGCGAGCGAGGGCCGGGTGCGCCCCGGGAGGATCGGCATGAGACACCGCGAGAGCCACCGCACTCATCGCGTGGGATGGCTTCGCGCCGCCGTACTCGGCGCCAACGACGGCATCGTATCCACTGCGAGCCTCGTGCTCGGCGTGGCTGCGGCGGACGCTGGCCGGGGAGCCGTGTTGACCGCTGGAATCGCCGGCCTGGTCGCTGGCGCGATGTCCATGGCTGCGGGCGAGTACGTATCGGTCAGCTCGCAGAAGGACACCGAGAACGCGGACCTCGAGCGCGAGCGGACGGAGCTCGAGGAGAGCCCGAAGTACGAGCACGACGAGCTGGCCGCGATCTACGTCGAGCGCGGCGTCGATCGCGAGACGGCGGACCGTGTCGCGGAGCAGATGATGGCGCACGATTCCCTCGCGGCTCACGCGCGAGACGAGCTGGGAATCTCCGAATCGTCCGCCGCGCGCCCCGTCCAGGCGGCGCTCGCCTCGGCCGGCACCTTCGCCATCGGGGCGGCGATGCCGTTGCTGATGGCGGCCGTGGGTCCGATCAGCGCGGTGATCCCCGCGGTCGCCGGCACGTCACTCGTATTCCTGGCGCTGCTCGGTGCGATCGCTGCACGAGCGGGTGGTGCCAGCGCCGGGGTGGGGGCTGCCCGGGTGACCCTCTGGGGCGCGCTGGCAATGGGTCTGACGACGGCAGTCGGGCGATTGTTCGGAGCGGTCGTCTAGTCCCAATGCGTCATTCGGTGTGCTTCCTGCGTGCCGCAGACCCTGCCAGACCTCGCGGATCGTGCGAGAACGGCGGAACCAGCCTGAGCGCGACAACCTCATTCCCATGAGGTCCTGGCGTCGGGCTCGGATCGCGACACGGACCGAGCAAGACGCAGCGACTCGGTAGGCATTGGGAGTTGCGCCCTGATCCGCATGACGGATCAGGGCTCGCCCGGTCCCTGGGACACGGGTCGTCGGGTCCCACCGGGTCGCGGGTTCCGCGTGGCCGCCGTTTCGCGCCGTCATTCGTCATCGGCTTGACCGCACCCGGCGTCTGGCCGACAAACACCGCGTGACAGCACCCGACCCCGCTCCGCGCCGCTCGCTCGTCGCGATCTACGCGGACCGTCGCATGCTCGCGATCCTGCTCATGGGGTTCGCGAGCGGCCTGCCGCTGCTGCTCACCACCTCGACCCTCTCGTACTGGCTCTCGAGGCGCGGCGTCGACAAGACGGCGATCGGGCTCTTTGCGTTGGTCGGGCTGCCCTACGCGCTCAAGTTCCTGTGGGCCCCGGCGCTCGACCTGGTGCGGCTGCCCTGGCTGGGGGGGCGGCTCGGGAGGCGGCGCGCATGGACGCTCGTGTCCCAGGCGGCGCTCGCCCTCGCGATCCTCGGGCTCGGCGGCGCCGATCCCGCGCAGGCGCCCCTCGCGACCGCCGCCCTCGCCTTGCTCGTTGCCTTCTGCTCGGCCACCCAGGACGTGGCGATCGATGCCTACCGCATCGAGGTGCTGCGCGAGCACGAGCAGGGGGCCGGCGCTGCGGTGACGCAGGTGGGCTATCGGGGTGGGCTGTTGCTGGCGGGTGCGGGCGCGGTGGCGCTGTCGGACTTCGTGTCCTGGCCCGTGGTCTTCGCGGTGCTGTCGGCCTGCGTCGGCGTCGGCGTGCTCGGTGTGGCGATTGCGCCCGAGCCCGACGCGCCCGCGTCCCTGCACGACGCGGTCACGCCGGCGTCCGTCCTCGAGCCGCTGCGCGATCTGCTGGGACGACCGCAGGCGTTCGCGATCATCGCGTTCGCGCTCCTCTACAAGTTCGGCGATGCGATCGCGGGCACCATGTCGATGCCCTTCTTCGACGAGCTCGGCTTCAGCGGCGTCGAGATCGCGAGCGTCACCAAGGTGTTCGGCATCGTCGCCAACCTGGCCGGCGTGGTGGCGGGCGGCCTGCTGGTGGCGCGAATCGGCATCTGGCGCTCGTTGCTCGCCGGCGGCGTGCTCCAGGCCGTGACCAACCTGCTCTTTGCCGCCCAGGCGCACGTGGGCCACGACCTCGGCATGCTGACCCTGGCGATCGGAGCCGACGGCTTCACCGGAGGCCTCGCCTCCGCGGCCTTCGTGGCATTCCTCTCCTCGCTGTGTCGGAAGGGCATGAGCGCCACCCAGTACGCGCTCCTCACGTCGCTGATGGCGGTCGGGCGCACCGTCCTCTCTTCGGGGTCGGGCTGGCTCGCCGATCGGATCGACTGGGTGAGCTTCTTCGTGCTGACGACGGGGCTCGCCGTACCCGGCCTCGTCCTGCTCGCCTGGCTGTGGCCCCGCAAGGGCGCCGGAGGGGGCGACGATCGATGATGTCGCCTCGGGCGGGCACTCCCGCGTCAACCGCTGCGGTGCAGGCTGCCTCGTCCCAGCCAGTCGAGCGCCTCCTCGAGATCGTGGAAGACCCGGATCTCCACCGGCAGGCTCGACGCGTAGGTTTCGAACATCCTCGAGAGTCCGAAGTGGACCTTGTGCCTCGTGACGATCGCCCAGTGCGACGGGGCGCGCTCCGGCCGGCGCGTGCCGATCAGACCGGCCAGCGATTCGATCTGTGCTGCAGAGAGACCACCCGGTTCGCAGTCGCGCATGTCGAAGAGAGAGCGCGTCGCGTAGTCCGGCTCCGCGTATGCGGATTCGAGGGTCGAACGGAGCTCTTCGAAGAGCAGCGGGCCCGAGACGGTGAAGACCGTGAGGTCTCGCTCGCTGTCCAATCGTTGCTGGATCGACATGCGGAGAAGTCCAACCGTTCGCGTTGCCGGCTCGCATCGGCCGGATTCCTGGAGCGCGATTCCGCGGGAGCCGTCGAATGCTCTAGCGCTCCTGGCGCACGGTCGACAGGTCGCGGAGCATGCGGATGACGATGCGGTCGGGGCGGGATCGCTCGTAGCGGTAGAGCTTCTTGGTCTTGCTGCTGACGGCGCGTGCGCACTCGTCCAGGAAGCCGACGATGGCTCCAACCATGCCGTCGCTGTACGCCGTCGCGTCCTGGATCTCGATGGCCACGCGCCCCGGGTGCTCGGGGTCGTCGATCGCCTTCCAACGGCCGACGTTGTAGATGCTGCCGGCGAGAGAGAGGACGACGGCGAGCTTCGATCGGTAGGCCCGGAGCGCCCGCTGCTCGGCCCCCTCGCCCACGCGCTCGGGCTCGTCGGCGATGGAGCCCAGGAGGTCGAGCTGCGAATAGAGGCCGGCGTCCATCAGGCGCCGGGCGCTCATGGAGCCGCGCTGCTCGTAGTAGTGCGGGTCGCCTCGGCCCTCCTTCCGGCAGAGCAGATCGAGATAGCGCGCGTAGGTGTCGATCGGGTACCAGGACGCGACCAGCGTCTTCGCTTCGAGTAGCTCGATGTCCTTCGCTTCGAGGGCCGTGGCGAGCTCGTCGTCGCCGATGCGCCCGCTCGCCACGAGAGCCTGGATCTCTTCCGCGACGGGGCCGAAGATGGTCCCCTTGATCGAAGGCTCGGCCATGGGCGCTCCATTCCGGTCGGTCTCCCGTCGGAATCGGCCGGACACTCCCGGCCCTTGAGGGCCTGTACCCGGCGCCGGCTGTCCCAGGAAGCCGCCGGCGCCGTCTAGCCCAGGAAGCCGCCGGCGCCGTCTAGCCCAGGAAAAAGGCGTTCAGCTTGTTGCCGTCCACGTCCCGGAAGTAGCCGGCGTAGAAGCCGTCTCCGCGGGGGCCGGGGGGGCCTTCGTCGCTTCCGCCGAGCTCGAGGGCCCGCTCGTAGAGGGCGTCCACGGCGTCCTTCGAGTCCATGCGGAGCGCCACCATGACGCCGTTGCCGACGCTGGCGGGCTTGCCGTCGTAGGGCGCGGCGGCGGCCAGTCCGGGCTCGCTCAGCGATTTGCCCCAGAGGATGAACCTGCCGAAGTCCATGAGGCGCTTGGCGCCCAGGGACTCGAAGAGCGCATCGTAGAACTTCGCCGTGCGTTCGATGTCGTTGGTTCCGAGCGTCACGTACCCGATCACGTCCATCCCTCCTCGTTGGCTCGTTCGGATCGGTCCGGTCGATCCGCGGACAACCCAGGGTAGCGCTCCGTCGACTCTTCCTCGCCGGTCTCCGGGTGCGAGCCGTCAGGTCGGCGCCGGCACCACGTTCTCGAGCACCCGGCCGAGGGCGAGCTGCGGGTTCGTGTGGGCGGGGTAGGGGGCGATGCCGTACTTCTCGGCCAGGTCGTGGACGACGGTCCAGCTCGCGGGGCCGGGGCGCTTCGGGCCCACGTGCATCACGTAGTGCTGGACGCCGAGTGGACCGTGCTGCGCCGAGAGCCCGACCTGCCAGCCATCGACGGCGGCGGTGTGCTGCGCGAAGCACTGCCGATAGACGTCGCAGTAGTCGTCGAAGGGGATCTCTTCGACCTGGGTGGGCGTGAAGAGGGTGCTGCGCTCGCGCACGTGCGCCACCAGCGGCCCGGCGACGAGGGGACGGCCCTTCGCGACCAGCTGCATGACGTAGACGAAGGCCTCGCCCTCGGGCACGAGCAGGCGGTCGAGCTTCTGCAGCAGCGCCGCGACCGGGCCGTTGCCCTCCGGTCCACCGGCGGACGTGAGCGTTCCCGGGACGCCCGGGGGCGTCGGTACGAAGGGCGGGTTCGCGAGCAGCAGATCGAAGGGCTCCGCCGGCTCGAAGGCCTCGATGGACTCGAGGTGGACGTCGTAGCGGCCGGGATCGAGCCCGTTCCGTTCCGCGTTCTCGCGCTGGAACGCGCACGCGCGCGGATTCACGTCCAGCAACTCCACGTGGGCCGCGCCCAGGTGGAGCGCCATCAGCCCGAAGATGCCCGACCCCGCGAACGGGTCGAAGACGCGCTTGCCCCGCACGCGCTCGGGAAAGCAGACCAGGTGGTTCAGGATCGTGTCCTGGGGCCCACCCAGGGGCAGGACCCGGTCGCCGCCGGGCCGCATGAGCGGATCGGTGTGGACCACCAGCCCGTTGGCGAAGCGAAATACCCAGTGGCATTCGGCTCCGCCGCCCCGATCGCAGCTTTCGTCGCTGCGGCTGCGGCCCAGTCGGTTCGAGAGTGCGCCCATGACTCTCCGCGGCGGCTCGAGGGCCGCCCGCTTCTTGCGGTATCACCGACACCGCGGCGCGCGCCGAGAGCGTATCCCGGGAAGGCGCCGGCAGCCAGCGCCGTGACCCGGCCGTGCGTCGCTCAGCGCTGGCGGTTCGCCTCGCGCGTCTCGCGCGTGGCCGCGGCGAGCCGGACGACGTCCTCGATGCCGGACATCGGAGGGTCCCCCGAGGATGCATCGGGACTTGTCGTCCGATCCGCGCCGGAACACGAGCCCGATCCAAGCGCCGGAGCGTATAGTGGCCTCATGGCGGACCGCCTCACGGCAGGCGCAGCGCTCCGCGGCCGGCTGCCCGCGCGAACGCCAAGCGGTTGGCTGTGGCAGGCCAGCTGGGCGCCGCTTCTTCTCCTGCTGGCCGCGGTTCCCTGGATCCGAGCGCTGCCGGGTCCCTTCGCGGGGACCGCCGGCTCGCGGGTCCTGATCGTCGGACTCGAGCTCGGCTTCGTGCTGCTGGCGCTCACGGATCGCGGGCTCGTCCTGCCGCGCCTCTCGGACGGGTCGGCACCGGTCCGCGCGGGGCTCGCGCTGTGGGTCGCGGGCTCGCTGCTGGCCCTGGCGTTCTCGCCCCACGCGGCTCCCGGCCTGCTGCGCCAGGCCGAGTGGTGGGGCCACGGTCTGTTCGGCGTCGTGCTGTGGGCGCAGCTGCGCAGCCATCCGAAGCGCAGCGACTTCGTGCTGGCCGGGCTGGCGGCGGGTGCGGTCCTCTACGCGATGCTCCTCTTCGCCTCGGCTCTCGGTCTCGCGCGCGGGGCTCGGCTGGACTGGCAGGCCGCCGCCCCGGGCTTCGCGAACACCCGCAACTTCGGGTACTACGTGGCGTACGGGCTCGGTCTGCTGGCGGCCGGTCTGGTGACTCCGACGCCGCGTCTGCGATGGGTCGTCTTCTTCGCCGCCTCGTGTGGCGCCTGGGGGCTCCTCTTCTGGAGCGGGAGCCGGGGCGCGCTGGTCGCCGTTTCGGTGAGCCTGTGCGGTGTCGCGCTGCTTCGCCTGGTGCGCCCCTGGCGGAGCCTGCTCGCGGCGTCGTTGGCCGCCGCGCTCGTGGGAGCCGGACTCTCGTCACTCCTCCCGCGCGAGCGGGATCCGGGCAATCTGGGCATCCCGTCGATGACCTCGCGCACCAGCCGGGAGCTTTCCCAGCGGCGGTCGGTCCGCCTCGTGGTCTGGCAGGACGCCGGGCTCGCGGTGGTCGCACATCCGGTGGTCGGGCTCGGGCCGGAAGGCTTCGCGTTCGAGCCGATCGCCGCGCGCAGGCACATCACCCAGCCGCACGACGTGCTGCTGCAGGCGGCGCTCGCGTGGGGTCTTCCGGGAGCCGTGGGATTCCTGCTGCTCGCCGCGGCCATCTGGACGGCCGCGCTACAGCGTTCGAGAGCGCGATCGGGGCAGGACGCGAGTCGAGCCCACGTGGGAGCCTTCATCGCGTTGACGACGCTCTCGATCTACTCCGCGGTGGACGGTCCGCTCTACCACGCGTTTCCATTGATGCTCGTGGCCACGGCGGCGGCCGTGGCCCTGCAGCCACGCGGGGCAGGGAATCCGGTCGTCGCGGGCCCCGAGACGCGCCGCCAACGACTCGGGTGGGGCGCGGTCGCACTCGTACCCGTGGTCGTCCTGGCACTGCACGTCTCGGTGATGCTGTCGCTGACGCGGGCGACGATCCCCGAGCCGGATGCGTTGCGGGCCCGGCTGGTGCACGCGTTCCCGTCGCGCATCCGGCGGGTGGGCGCGGGAAACGGGGTCGCCGCCTGGATCCGCAGCTGGAGCCGCCAGCGTCCCGAGGAGGCCGCCCGGTGGCTCCACTGGGCACACGACCACTCCCGGCGCCCGGCCCGACTGCTTGCCGCCGAGGCGCGGATCCTGCTGGCCCGTGGAGACGTGGATGCCGCCCGGCAGCACCTGGAGCGGGCGGTCCTGTTCGAGGCCGACCCGGAGGTGCGGCGATCGCTTCAGGCCTCTCTCGATTCTCTCGACCGGATGACGGTGGGGCCGGGCGAGTGAGCGCCTACCAGGCGTCGACGTGCAGCGCCCCTTCGAGATCGCGTCCGCGCGCCGGCTTGAAGTCGGTGCCCTTGGTGAACGCGACCGGGGAGAGGGCCGTCTGCATCACGTCGTCGGGGATGCCCAGAAGCTCGGCGACCTCCTTCTCGTGAAGCAGGTGCAGGGTGGTCCAGGACGTTCCGAGCCCGCGGGCGCGCGCCGCCAGCATGAAGCTCCAGAAGGCGGGCAGGATCGAGCCGTACTGGCTCGCCACGGCCAGGTGTCCCATGGGCCCCTCCATGGCGGGCAGCCGGCCCTGGAGGCACGGGATCACCAGGAACGGCGCGCGGTGCATGTCGTTGGCCAGGGCCTCGGCCGAGCTCACGACACCGGTCATGACCGCGGCGTCGTCGCCCTGGGCCTGCTCGGCCAGGGCGTGAGCCGAGAAGGGCATCGACCGATAGGCGTCGAAGGCCTGGCGGTACAGCTCCCCGATGCGCGCGCGCTTGTCCGGATCGCCCACGACCACGAAGTGCCAGCCCCGGGCGTTCGAGCCGCTGGGGGCCTGCAGGGCGATCTGGATGCACTCCTCCACCAGGGAAAGGGGGACGGGGCGGTCGAAGTCGAGTCGTCGTCGGACGGCCCGGGTGGTGGTCAGCAGCTCGTCGGGAGACAGGTCGAGGGTGGCAGGCATGCCCGGAGGGTAGACGGCGGGACCGTCCTAGGCGATGCCCGAGGGGAGCCGGGGCGCCGAGCCCGCCCCCGGAACCTTTTCGCCGGCACAGGGTTCGATAGCGCGATTCCGGAGGCCGAAATCGGTCCCTCGGGTAGAGTCCGGAAGCGACCCGTCGGCGCCCGCTGGCGACGCTCGAGATCGAGACACGCGGAAACGGAAGAGAGACGAGGGAGAAGGAGAATTCCATGTCGACCTCCTGGAAGTCCGTAGGGATCCTGAGTGCCCTGCCCATCCTGGCCTTTGGCCTGATCGCCGGCGCCGCGCATGCCCAGGGGGCCCCGGCGCCCCAGGGCAAGGCCGGACAGCAGAAGCCCAGGAAGCCTCTCCTGGTCGAGCGAATGGACACGAACGGTGACGGCCAGGTCTCCGCGGCCGAGCGCGAGGCCTTCCGTGACCAGATGCTCGTCCGGCGCTTCGACAAAGACGGTGACGGCAAGCTCAGCCCGGAGGAGCGGAAGACCGCCGACGCCGAGAAGCAGGCCGTGCTCGACAAGTACGACAAGGACGGCGACGGCCAGATCTCACCCAAGGAGCGTGAGGCCATCCGGGCCGACCACCGGAAGATGCGGATGGACGCGAACGGGGACGGCACGGTGAGCCCCGAAGAGATGCAGGCTGCCGGAGCGGATCGCGCCAAGCGCCACGCCGCCATGCTCGAGAAGTACGACACGGACAAGGACGGCATACTGAGCCCCGAAGAGCGACAGGCCGCGCGGGCCGACGGCCACATGGGCCACATGGGCATGGGCAAGGGCGGCATGATGGGTCACGGCGGCACCGCTCCCGGCGGTCCGCCCCCGGGCGCCGCCCCCGCGAAGTAGCCGCGAGCCCTTAGGCGTTCGGCCGTGGTCGCGGCCCCCGGGTGAGATCCCGGGCGCCGTCGCCTGCCGATCAGCTCGCGCCGTCCCGGCCCGCATCGCCTCGCGCGCGCGAGCGGCGCCTGCGTTCCCGCCGATCGAGCTGCGAGAGCAGGGCCACGCCCGCCAGCAGGCCGGCGACGAGGCCCGGCTCGGGCACGGGAGTCGGATCGCACGGATCGCCCAGCCCGTCGCCGTCCGCGTCGACCTGGCCCGGGTTCACGTGGCCGGGGCAGTTGTCGAGCCCGTCGAGCTGGCCGTCCAGGTCGCGGTCGATGCCCACCCGCAGGCCGGAGCCCGGGGCCACGCACGTATAGGTGAGCGGGCCCTCGGTCTGCGCCAGCCCGCGAAGCGTCGCATCGGAGAGCAGCGCGGCCTGGACCGGGTCGTCGTCCTCCTGGAAGAGACCGTTCGGCAGCCGCAGCCATCCGTGGGAGTCGCCCGCGACGCGCCCCTTCACCACCAGCTCGCACTCGGTCGTCGCTCCGTCCAGGAGCAGCGACGAGAAGGGCGCCGAAGCGCGCGCGGCCAGCAGGTCGATGCGCGGGTTGGCCACGGCGGCGTTGGTCGCGTCGAGCGTCACCTGCTGGCCGACGATCGGCGCGAGGTCGTTGTCCATCTGCAGCAGGAAGGCCTCGCTGTTTCGCCGTTCCGTGTCGTTCGGGAAGTCGAAGACCGCGCCGCTCACGAAGCGGAACAGCGTGTCGACGGATCCGTCGTGCGAGAACCCGAAGCCGCGAATCTGGTCTCCCGTTTTCTGGAAGCCGCCGCCCGCTCCGATCAGCAATCCGAACATGCCCACCTTGGTGTAAAGGTTCCGCAGGTGGGGCACCTTGAAGACCTGGGAGCTGCCCTCGAAGGTCGAGAAGGTGCCGCCTCCGAAGAAGCCCTGACTCGCGTCGATGCGGTGACAGTTCTCGCAGGTGCGGGCGCCGTCGACCGCGTTGGCGAAGAAGAAGTCGCGGCCCGCCGCCGCGTCCGGGGGAAGCTGGTCGTCGAGCGGCCGGATCGGGTTGGGTGGCAGCACCAGCCTGAGCGCGAAGTCCGCGAAGCGCTGCATGTCGGCCTCGGGGAACGGCGTGTCGCGACCGAGCAGCCCCTCGAAGGCGACGATGAAGTTCCGGAAGGCCTGGTCCTCGTCGTCGGGATCCATGCCGAAGAAGCCGTTCGATCGGTCGCCCCGCCAGTGCATCGCGCCGCCGTGCTGCAGCCCGCGCAGGGTCTGCGTCGTCATCGGGCCCTTCATCGGGTGGAAGACGTCGGTCTGGCCGACCCCGTTCAATCCGGGCGGCGCCGGGCTCGGTGCGAAGGCGATCACCATCGGGTTGGACTTGAGCACGTCGTCGGGGTTGCCGAGATCCCAGCCGAGATGATCGAGATCGCCGAAGATGTGGCACGAGGCGCAGGACGCTTCCCCGTTGCCCGACGCGGTCTGCGCGTCGTAGAGGAAGGGGCGGCCGTCGACGATCTCGAAGGGCTCCTGGTCCGGGAAGTTCCAGTGGGCGCTCTCGAGGCCGGTGCCGAGATCGACCATCGAGATTCCGTTGTCGAAGCGGGTGTAGACGAAGAGCCGGTCGTTCCCCTCGTCGAGCACGAGGCCCGCAGGTCCGCCACCGCTCACGTCGATGTAGCCGGCGCTGAGGGCCGTCGGATCGAAGGAATCCGCTTCGAGGGCGGCTGTGGGAAACACGCCGACCCGGCTCGAGCCGAACGCGGCGACGTACAGCGTCGCGCCATCGGTGCTTACCGCCATCTCGAGGGGCGTCGCCAGGCTGTGCTGCTTTGCGGTCGGGTCGAAGGACGGGTCGCCCGCCAGGACGCCGTAGTCGAGGTGCTTGTTCAGGTGGCGCGGGGAGACCGTCGCTCCGTCGATCACCGTGATCCGCGCCTCGGCGAGGTGGCCCTGGACCGTCGATCCGCCGGTCACCCCGGGACCCTCGAACTGCGTGAGGTTCTGCGAGTCGGTGTTCGAGACGTAGAGCCGTCCGCTCACGGGATTCACCGCCATGTTGAAGAGCGTGGTGCCGACTCCCGCGTGGGACGCGGTCTGCGAGAGCGTGGCCGCGTCGATCTCGAAGACGTCGAGATCGGGCAGGTCGAAGCGCACGAAGGTGCTCCAATTGCGCCCGAGGACGTCGCGCCAGACCCCGCTCGCGTCCTGCTTCGCGATGAGACCGACCTCGGGCGCCGGGAAGCCCTCGACGTTCTGGCTCGGGCCGGGCACGCCGCCGGGAGCGGTGACGACGCCGCCGATCAGACAGGACGTCGTCTGGCTGAAGCCGTCGCACACGAAGCCCCCGTTGACCGCAGCGGTGCGGTTGCCCGAGTGGTGGATGGCGACGTAGACGCTGGAGCCGTCAGTCGAGCGGGCCAGGGCCCGGGGGGTGTCGCCGAACACGGTCACGATGCGGATCGGAGTGCCGCCGACCGTCGTGCCGAGATTGCCCGCGTCGAAGACCCACACGTCGGCGCGGCCGATCCCCTCGGTGGTGAGCTGGGGGTCGCCGGCGCCGGGCACCGACGCGATGGAAGGATCCGTTCGGTGCTGGCCGCGGTGGGCCGTGGTGATGAACGCCCGCGAGTCCGTGGGCCCGGCGAAGACGATGTCGCGGGGCTCGTCGCCGACGAGCAGCGTTCGCGTCACGATCCCGGCGGCGGGGTCCACGATGCTCACGCTGTCGGACAGGTGATTCACCACCCAGACCTCGCTGGCGGAGCGGACCGCCACGGCGACGGGCTCCAGCCCGACCGGGATCGAGCGCGAGAACGTGAGGCCTTCGGCGCCGACCGTGAAGACCTCGAGATAGCCGTCCGGTGTGTTGACGGCGTAGAGCGTCGTCCCGTCCGGCGACAGCGCCATCGGCCGCACGGGTCCGCTCTCGAACGCGAGGAACGACGGCGCCCCTGCCGCAGCCGAAGCCAGGGCGAGAACGAGGGCCGGAGCAAGGCCGGGAAGGGGGCGGCGAAGGAGGCGGCGAAGGAGGCGGCGAAGGGGGCGGCGAAGAAGGCGGCGAAGGGGGCGGCGAAGGAGGCGGCGAAGGAGGCGGCGAAGAAGGCCGGGAAGGAGGCGGCGAAGAAGGCCGCCAAGAAAGCCAGGAAGAAAGCCGGGCAGGATCGATCCCCGCCCATCGGCCCGCGCCCGGGCCAGCCGCTCGGATCGGCCCCGGATTCCGGGTCGTCGTGCGCACCGCTCGTCCATTTCGACACCTCACCGGTCGGTTGTATCAGAGCTGAACCGTTCGGCAGGCGAAAAGTTGCGCGCCGCGGGCCCCGAAATCCTTCCGGGACACGCGGAAGAGCCAACCGGCCGGAGACCCGAGTCGGTGTGGTAGACATTGGGTCGGACGGGAGGACGCGTGCCGACGGTCCAGACGCTCTGGAAGAAGCTGCCCAGTCGGCCGCGATGGTGGCTGAAGCGGCAGTGGTTCGAGCATCTGTCTCGCTACGACACGGGAAGCGACCTCCTCTTCCTGAACCACGGCTTCGCGCCCGGAGGCCAGGCCGAGCCCCTGCCGCTCGACGGGCGGGACGAGCCCAATCGCTACCCGATCCAGCTCTACCGGCACGTCGCCGGAGCGGCCGACTGGAGCCGGCTCGACGTGCTCGAGGTCGGATGCGGCCGGGGCGGCGGCGCGGACCACCTCGCGCGCGTCCTGCGACCGCGTTGCCTGGTGGGGGTCGACCTCACCGCCAGCGCCATCCGCTTCTGCCGCCGCGAGTACGAAGTGCCTGGGCTCTCCTTCGAGGTCGGCGACGCCGAGGCCCTGCCCTTCGACGACGCCAGCTTCGACGTCGTGCTGAACGTCGAGTCGTCGCTCCTCTACGAGCATGTGGAGCGCTTCTTCGCCGAGGTCCGCCGGGTGCTGCGCCCGGGTGGAACCTTCCTCTTCGCGGACTACCGCAAGCGGAAGAAGGTGCCGGGCCTCTACGGACGGCTGAAGGCCAGCGGCCTCGAGCTGCTCGAGGAGGAGGACGTCACCGACGGCGTCCTGCGCTCGATGGAGCTCGAGAGCGATCGCAAGCGCGAGCTCATCGCTCGGCACGCGCCGCGCTTCCTGCGCACGTCGTTCGAGCGCTTCGCGGCCGTGCGCGGAGAAGGCGACGCCGAGTTCCGAGACTTCGAGAGCCGCGAACGGGTGTACCTGCGCTTCGTGCTGCGCAAGCCGAGGTGCTGACGATGTGGTCCCGGGTACGACTCGACGTGGGCTTCGACGACCTGGCCTTCGCGGCCCTCCGCTGCGCGCTGCCGGCGGACCGGGAGGCCGCGCAGGGTCGTCTCGAAGCCCTCTGGTCCGAGGCGGGAGACGCCCTGGCGTGCCATTCGGTGCGGAGCGGCTTCGATCTGCTGCTGGAAGCGCTGGCCTGGCCACGGGGAGACGAGATCCTCTTCTCGGCCTTGAACGTGAAGGGCATGGTCAAGATCGCCGTTCGTCACGGGCTGGTTCCCGTTCCGGTCGATCTCGAGCTCGCCACCATGGGGCCGCGGCCAGGCCTCCTGGAGCGCGCAATCACGCCGCGCACGCGGGCGGTCGTCGTCGCCCATCTCTTCGGCACCCGGGTCGACCTGGAGCCGATCGTCGAGATCGCCCGGCGCCACGGATTGCTGGTGATCGAGGACTGCGCGCAGGCCTTCTGCGGAGGCGGATTCCGGGGTCATCCCGACTCCGACGTCACGCTCTTCAGCTTCGGTCCCCTCAAGACGGCGACGGCGCTGGGAGGCGCCCTGGTGCGGGTGCGCGACGCCGGCCTGCTGGCGTGCATGCGCGACGTCCAGGCCGGGCACCCCGTCCAGACCCGGCGTTCGCTCTTCGCGCGCCTGGCGAAGTTCGCCCTGCTGAAGACGCTCACCTGGCCCTGGGTGTTCGGCGCCGTGGCGGGTGTGTTCCGTCTCCTGGACCGGGACTACGAGGATCCGGTGGCGGACGCCGTCCGGGGCGTCGCGCGTCTCGGCAGCGCCGGCAAGCTCCGTTGGCGACCGAACGCCCCGCAGCTCGCCCTGCTCGAGCGGCGCATCCGGCGCTTCGACGAAGCTTCCATCGTCCGGCGCCGCGCCTGGGGGAGGAGCCTGCGCGACCGGGTCGTCGGCCTCGTGCCCCTGCCCGGCGACGGGAGTCCCACGCACGACTACTGGGTGTTTCCGATCCTCGTCGACGAGCCGGCGCGGGTCACGGCGGCCCTGCGCGCGGAAGGCTTCGACGCGTCCGGCCTGCCGCGGTCCCAGGCGATCGCCGCGCCGGACGACCGACCCAAGCTCGAGCCCGTGACGGCGAAGGAGGCGCTCGCGAAGCTGGTGGTGCTCCCGTGCTATGCCGCGATGCCGCCGGCCGAGCTCGACCGCCAGGCAGCCGTCCTCGCCGACGCGCTCAGCGCCGGAACTCCGCCTTCCAGGCGGCGTGGTTCGCGAGACCGTCGCGCACGTACCTCGTGAGACGCAGCCCCCGGATGAATGCCGCCGCCAGCAGCTCGCCGGGCAGGCGCATGGGGCGGCGGAAGTCGAAGAGCAGCACCACGCGGTGCTCGTCGGTGTCGTTCCACACCTCGTGGGGCACGGTGTCGTCGAAGACGAGCAGGCGCCCCGGCTCCCAGTGTCGGACCTCGTCGCCGATCCGCATCCGGCAGGCACCGGGCTCGCCGGGGACGATGAGTGCGAGGTGGCCGCGTACGACGGCCTTCGTCACGCCGCGATGCGTCCGGACGTGGATGCGCGGCGGCAGGATCGAGAAGAAGGCGGTTTCGAGGCGGGGGATGGTGGCGAGCAGGCGGGCCGTCTCCGGACAGTCGGCCAGTGCGTCGTCGTCCTTGTATCCGAACGCGTAGAAGAAGAAGATCTTCCAGTCGTCGTTCGCGATGCGACTCTGGTCCGGGGAGATCTGGGGAAAGCTCGGGAGCTCTCGCCGCCGGGCGAGCACCCGAGCGGCTTCGTCCCGTACGAGGCGCCAGTCGAGCTCGAGGTCGCGTGCCCAGGGGAAGGTCTCGACGTCGAAGACGGGCGGGTCCCCCACCCGGGACTGTCTTCCCAGGAAGGACGCCAGCCTTCGGATCGCGCGCTTGCCGTGCCTCTTGACCAGCCGGCGGCGGCGCGTCCGCACCCGATCCCGCACCGATGCAGCCCCCTCCACGAGTCCCTCCCAGCGCCCGACTCCGATCAGGCCAGCGAGTCGAGCAGCGTCCGGGCCCCCCGCAGATCCGCAGTCGCGAAGCCCTCGCTGAACCCATCGTACACCCCGGCGAGAACGGAGCGGGCTTCGTTCCCGCGCCCGTCGCGTCGAAGCTCGCGCGCGAGACTGGTGGCGGCGCGCAGCTCGAACGACCTCATCTGACGCGTCCGCGCCTCCTCGAGCGATCCCTGGAACAGGGCCAGCGCGTCTTCGCGCCGCGATGGATCGATGCGGATGAGCAGCTCGCCCTTCTGCCGGCGCAGCTCGGCATCGAGGTACGGGGTCTTGGTGAACGCGGCCATCTCGAGGGCGCCGTCCAGGGCGGCGACGGCGTCGGAGAGTCGTCCGACCCCGGTCAGCGCCTCGGCGTAGAGCCCGGCGATGGCCGGTCCCACGATCCGCGTGCCCGTCTCCGCGAGCTTCGCGAGCGCCTGCTCCAGCTCCTCGACGCGGGCGAGGTTCCGGTCGCCGACCGCTCCGGCCCAGCCGCGCAGCACCGCGCCCAGGTTCTCCCACAGCACGTAGCCCCGCTTCCGGGCGAGACTGCCGACCCGTTCCGCGTAGTCCCGCACGGCGGGCACGTCGCCGCGCAGCTGCGACACCCATGCGGCCCAGGTGAGCGCGAACGCCAGGGTGAGATCGTCGTCGGCGCTCGCGACGGCCATCTCGTTCTGCGCCGCCGCACGATCCACGGAGCCCAGCTGCCACAGACACAGGGCGTCGTAGGAACGGGCGGACACGGCCGGGTCCTGGCCGTACGCGTAGGCGAGCGCGCGGTGCGCATCCGGGTCGTAGAGCGCGGCCGCCCGCTCGAGATGTTCGACGGCCCGCCCGGGCTGTCCGGTCCAGAAGAGGGGGATGCCGAGGGACAGGCTCGCGGAGACCTGCAGGGAGGAATCGCCGGTCTGGTCGGCCAGGGCCAGGAGCAGGTCTCCCAGCTCGACGGCCGTATCGAGCTCGCCGCGGGCCTGGTGGAAGACCGAGAGCCCGAAGAGGGCCAGACCGGTCTCCGTCACGGGGCCGATCTCGACGCACAGCGCCCGCGCCCGTTGGAAGACGCGCTCGACGCCGGGATCCGCCGCGCCGTCCGCCGCCATCGTGAGCACGCCCAGCTGGGTCTGCAGCTTGAGCTCCCGGTGTCTGTGCTCGGGGCTCGGGGGGACGCGCGAGAGCATCTCGATGCCGCGGGTCAGATGTCGGATGGCTTCGGCGTTCGCCGAACGCTCCGCCGCGCGCTCGGCGGCGAGCTGGTAGTAGACGGCGGCCTCGGCCGTGAGCTCGGCCTCGTCGTAGTGGCGCGCGATGAGCTCCGGCGCGCTGGCCGCGCGGTCGGGAAAGTCCCGTTCCAGCACCTGGGCGACCCGGCGGTGGATGCGACGGCACGCGCTGCGCAGCAGCGATTCGTAGGCGGCGTCGCGGATCAGGGCGTGCTTGAAGACGTAGTCGGCGCGAGCCGGCTCGCCCGGACGCTCGGCTCGGTTCTCGCGGTGCAGGAGGCCCGCACGACACAGCTCCGCCAGCCCCTCCTCGAGGCTCGCGGGGTCCCACGTGGAGACGGCTTCGAGTAGCTCCCAGGAGAACTCGCGACCCAGCACGGACGCGAGCTGCGCGATCTCCCGAACCGGTCCCAGCCGGTCGAGCCGAGCCGTGAGCGAGCTCTGCAGGGTCGACGGGATCGAGAAGTCGGGCACCCCGTCGGAATCGTCGACGGGCACGCCCGATTCGAGCACCGCCTTGGCCAGCTCTTCCACGAAGAGGGGAACTCCGTCCGCCTTGGCGACCAGGCGGGTCACCAGCTCGGGCGACCAGCTGCGGCCGGGCTGGATGCTCTCGATCATCCGCGCCATCTGCTGCCGCGTGAGGGGATGGAGCGAGAGCCGCCGGAGGTTCGGCAGGGTGTCCCAGGGCGGCTCGAAGCCGGGCCGGAAGGTGAGGACGAGGAAGAGGCGGGCTGCACCGGTCCTTGCGATCACCATCGACAGCAGCTCGAGGGTCGACGGGTCCACCCAGTGCAGGTCCTCGACGACCAGCACCACGGGCTCGTCCTCGCTCAGCCGGAAGAGCCAGCTGGCCAGGAACTCCAGCGTCTTCCGCCGTTGCACCTCGGGGTTGGACGGCGGCTCGGGGTGACCCTCGGGCAGGGGGATCGAGAGCAGGCCGGCGACGACGGGAGCCATCTCTTCCAGCGGGAGTCCGGTGGGCGCGAGCGCCTCCTCGAGCTTCGCGAACCGCTGCTCCGGCGAGTCCTCCCCCTCGAGCTCGATCTCGGTTCGCAGCAGGGTCGACACGGGATGGAGGGCGCTGCTCTCGTAGTACGGCGAGCAGCGTCCTTCGAGCCAGGTGTGCGGCTGGTCCTCGAGACGTTCGCGAAGGACCTTGAGCAGGCGCGACTTGCCCATGCCCGGCTCGCCGCTCACGAGCGCGATCTGTCCGGCCCCCGAAGCCGCCTCTTCCCACTGCTCGAGGAGCAGCGAAAGCTCCTGCACGCGGCCGACGAAGGGCGTGAGCGTCGCGACGACCGCGGCGTCCGGCTCCGCCCGTTCGGAGCGGGCCCGGTAGATGTGCAGCGGCTCCTCGATGCCCTTCAGCGCCCGCGGTCCCAGGCTCTCGAGCTCGAAGAGGTGTCGGACGACGTGCTGCGTGGTGTCGCTGATGACGACGGTTCCCGCCTCGGCCTCGCCCTGGAGACGTGCCGTGATGTTGACCGTGTCGCCCAGGGCGAGGGGCCCCTTGCTCGTGCCCAGGGTGCCCATCACGACCTCGCCCGTGTGGATGCCGATCCGGATCTGGAGGGGCCGGCCGCGCAACGACGGGAGCTGCTCGGCGAGCCGTGCGTTCACGTCGGGCATCTCCTCCAGGATCTCCAGCGCCGTCTGGACCGCTCGCGCGGGATCGTCCTCGTGCGCGCCGGGATAGCCGAAGTAGACGAGGAGCCCGTCGCCGAGGTACTGGGCGATGGTGCCGCCGTGGCGCGCGATCCGTCGCGCGCACAGGTCCTGGTAGGAGCCGATCGCCAGGGTCAGCTCCTCGGGGTCGATGCGCTGGGAGAGCTCGGTCGAATCCACGAGGTCGCAGAACATCGCCGTGATGTGTCGCCGCTGTCCCTCCCGTTCTCGGCCGGGCGGGTCGGTCTCCAGGGCTCGACCGCAGCGCATGCAGAAGCGTGCGTCTTCCGGGTTCGGAGTCTGGCAGGAATGGCAATGCATGAGCCCTGACCGACGAACTCCCCCCGTTGAGTCTGACACAAGATCCGGAGCGCGGAACGCGCTCCGTGACAAATCCCGGGCGAAAATGTGCACAAAGCGCTCGCGCTCCTGCCGTCGGTTCTCGCCTCGAGCCAGCGGGTCGACGGGGGTCGGGGTCGGGCGGCGTTCGGCGGCCGGTGCCCCGGTGGCCCGACGGCTCGCGGTCGCGGTAGGGTTGGGCGGGGATGCGAAGATCCCACACCCGGCGCGTCCCGCTTCGAGGAGGTCCCCCGTGTCCCTTCTTCGAATGCTCCCGATCCTGGCGTCTGCGCTGGTGGTGGCGTGCGCGGCGATCCACGGGACCATCGCCAAGCGAGACGTCCTTCCGGCGGGCTCCTGTGCGGGCTTTCGCGCGGGCGCGGCGAAGGTCGATCTGACGCCCACGCCGGGCTACCCGCTGGGCGGCTTCTCCATCGCGAGCCACATGTCCCGGGGCGCCTGGGCGCCCCTGGAGGCGCGGGCCGTCTACCTGCAGGACGCGAGCTGCCGGGCGGTCGTGCTGATCTCGACCGACCTGATGATCATGCCGAACGGCCTGGCCGACCGGGTGGCCGACAAGCTCAGCCACGACGACGCGACCCGGCACATCGGGCGCGAGAACATGCTGCTCACGGCCACCGAGAACCACCTGAGTCCGGGCAACTTCTTCAGCTCACCGCTCTACAACAGCTACTCGAGCCACCTCCCCGGCTTCGACGCCGACCTCTTCGAGTTCCTGGCCGACCGGATCGCGGAGGCGGTCCGCCAGGCCGTGGACTCGCAGCAGGCCGCCGTCCTGCGGACCGGCCATACGATCCTCCCCGACTTCTTCCGCAACCGGGCCTTCAACGCGTTCCTGCGCAACCGCGATGCGTACGACTTCCTGAAGGCCGCTGGGGACACCGGGGCCGCCGTCTGTCCGTCACTTCCATACGCGACGCATCCCCTGGCCTCGCCTGAGCGCTTTCACGAGCTTTCGTGCCTGGCGATCGCGCCCCGGGTGGACCTGATCGAGGTGGTCGGCGCCGGCGATTCGAAGCGGATCGCCCTCGCGGGCTTCCTGGCGACCCACACCACCGTGCTGCCCCCGACGGTGGAGGTCTTCTCGGCCGATCTGTTCGGGGTCACGGCGCTGCGCATGGAGCGCGGTGAGCTGCCCGCCGCCTGCGCGGGCGACGGGGAGTTCCCGGTGGTCGCCCTCTTCAACGGCGCCCAGGGCGACGTCACCACCCAGTGGTCGACCCGCGACCGCGCCGACCTGCTGGCGCTGTCGGACCGGATCACCCAGAAGGTGTGCGACGCGCTCCCCGGCACCGCGGAGGCGACCTCCAGCCTGGGCTTCCAGTACCGGGAGGTGGAGCCCCTGGCGGCGGTCTCGTTCGAGGATCCCTTCGACGACCAGAAGTACGAGCAACAGACCCCCGACGAGCCGGACGGAGGCGCCCCGGAGCTGGGCGGTGCGCCCGACGGCCGCACCATCCTCTACGAGCTGGCGCAACGGGAGGAGGTCACGAGCTACCGGCGCACCCAGCACGGATCGAAGATCTCGCCCCTGACGTTCGACATGGGCCGCATCCGAGTGTCGTTGGGGCGCTACGGATTCCGCCTGGACCGGCCGCCCAGGAAGGCGCCGCTCACGGTTCTGCGGGTCGGAGAAACCGTGCTGGTGGGGGTGCCCGGCGAGATGTCCACCATGATGGGGGCCCGCACCCGCAGGCTCATCGCGAAGCAGGACGGCCTCGCGCCCGAGCGCATCGTCATCGTCGGATTCGGAAACGGCCACGTCTCCTACTTCCCGACTCCCGAGGAGTACGACGCCCAGTACTACGAGGGGGCCTCCGACTACTACGGTCCGGGGACGGGCTCGTACCTGGCCGTGCAGCTCTCCCAGCTCGCCGCGGGGCTCGACGGCACCCCGACGTGGCTGCCCAAGCGCGACTACAGCTACGAGACGGGAAAGACGGACTCCTTCCGGCCCCGGGACGTGGGCCATCCCGCCTATTACGTCGACGACGGGCTCTGGGGCATCGTCCAGACGCTCGATCTCGAGCCGACGAGCGCCGACCCGGACCCGAAGAACCGGATCGTCGCCGAGACGAAGCAGCTGCGCATTCCGAAGCGCGACTACCCGACCTACTGCTTCCTGGATGCGCTGCCGCGCCTCGACGAGCTCGAGCAGGACGCCGCCGCCCCCGGCTGTCACCGCAACTTTCCCGAGGTCTCGATCCACCGGAAGGGAGAGGTCGACGTCGCGAAGGTGGACGGGCGCCTCCAGGACAGCGGCGGGACGGAGATCGTGACCGTCCTGGCGACCGCCGGCCGCGATCGAGCGGAGTGGTGCGCCATCTGGCTGGGGCCCCACGAGACCGACGCCGACGGGATCGCGCAGAACCTCGACACCGACTACGAGTTCCGCATCCGGGGCATCACGTGGCGGGAGGGCGACCCGATCCGGCGCTCGCCCCCGTTCACCCTGCGCAGCGGGTTCGACCAGGAGGACGACCAGACCCTGAAGTGCGACGCGTCGCAGGACGCCGAGATCCTGGGCAGCGTCTTCACCGAACGTGCCACCTGCACGCCCATCGAGCACCCGTCCTGCAGCGGGTGGCTCGAGGACTTCTGCGACATGGGCATCGACTACTGCCAGGCGCCCTAGCTGAGGGAGCCCGTTGGGCTCCCTTCGTGGCGGAAGCGCGACCCAAGACTTCGTCTTGGGTCGCGCTTCCAGGCGCGGCTCAGCCGCTGCCTTCGTCCGGGTCGTTGCTCTCGGCCTGGGGCGAGGCCTCGGCGCCCGACTCCACGCGGAGGCGCGGGAGCGCTTCCGGATGGTGGGTCTGCAGCCAGGCGATCAGCTTCTCGCGGACCGCGCAGCGCAGATCCCAGGCGTCGCCCGAGCTGCCCACCGACGCCAGCACCCGCAGGCGCATGCTCCGGTCGCCTGCGTCCACGACCTGCAGCCCCCAGGATTTTCCGTCCCACTGCGGGCTCTCGGCGACCATCTTCTCGGCGGCCGCGCGCACCTTGTCGACGGGCGTGCGGTAGTCGACGTCGACGGTGACCGCTGCAAGCAGATCGGCGGTGACGCGGGTCCAGTTCTGGAAGGGCTTCGTGAGGAACCAGCTCACGGGAACCACCAGCCGGCGCTGGTCCCAGATGCGGACCACCACGTAGGTGGCGCGGATCTCCTCGATCCTTCCCCACTCCCCCTCGACGATGACGACGTCGTCGAGGTTGATCGGCTCCGTCAGGGCGAGCTGCAGGCCGGCCAGCAGGGTCTCGAGGGTGGGCCGGGCCGCGATGCCCACCGCGATGCCCGCGATGCCGGCCGAGGCCAGCAGGCCGGCCCCCAGGCTGCGCATTCCGGGAATCGCGAAGAGGATGGCGCCCAGGGCCAGCAGCGACGTCACGATCACCAGGATGCGGCGCAGCACGTCGAACTTGGTGTGGATGCGGCGGGCGGAGAGGTTGTCGACGGCGTCGAGGTCGTAGCGCTCGCTCAGCCAGTCCTTGGCGATGCCGGTGCTGGCGATGAAGGTCCAGGCGGCCGCCACCACGACCAGGATCGAGACCGCGTGCTCGATTACCGCCTGGACGGGGTCCGGCAGCTCCAGCAGCAGGGGCAGGGCGACGTGCGCACCGAGGACGGGGCCCAGCAGCCAGGCGGGCCGGGAGAGCCGGCTCGTCAGGGAGCGGCCGATCACCGCGTCGGCGGTGCGGACCACGCGCCCGGCGATGCGCAGCGCCACCTGGGCCAGCAGGCCGCCCCCGACCAGCGCAGCGGCGATTCCCAGCAGCGCGATCCACTGCTCCGGGGTCGGGACGGGGACGGAAGGCACGTGTCGACGGTAGCGAAGCCGTCGGGCCCGCCTCGGGGGGCTTTGCCAAGTGGCGGTTCGCGGCAAGCGCCCGATCGGGAGAAACCTGCAGGCAGGCTGTAGGTTTCTCCACTCTCCTCCAACGCCAGTTCCGGTCGCGAATGATCCCAATCAAATTGCCAGCGTGCTGTCGCGCTCTGATAGACTGCCCCACCGGGGACGAGGACGAGAGAGGACCGTCGCATGGGTGCCGTGGTGCCTGCCCTGCTGCCGAATGCGATCGCGATCTGCCTGGTCGCGGGCATGGCGTTCTCGGTCCTGGTGCGGCGGCCGCCGCGCGCGCTCCGGCCCGTGCTCTTCCTCTACCAGCTCTTCGTTCTCCTGTACCTGGTGGGAGACGCCGTCACCCTGGTGTCCACCGATCTTTGGGCCGAGCAGGTGGGAATCGCCCTGCTCTACACCGGGGCGATCCCGGCGGCGGCCGCCTGCTGGATCCTCGCGGTCCGCTACGCCGAGGCCCAGGGGCAGCCTTTCCCCTGGGCGCGAGGCTGGTGGATCCGCGCTCCCATCGTGATCGCGGCGCTGTCGTGGGCGGCCCTGATCACCAACCCCCTGCACGGTCTCTTCCTCACGCCCGTGATCGGCGCGAACAACGAGCATTTGTGGGGCTGGTGGGTGTTCGTGCCCTGGGGCTACGCGATGGTCGGGGGCTCGATCCTGCTCTACGCCCTGCTCGCCTGGAAGGCGCGCGACGCGGTCGTTCGCCGCAACGCCCTGTTGATGGCCGGCGCCATCGCGGTGACCGTCGGCTTCAACCTGCTCTCGTACGCGCCCCCGGCCTGGCGACCCTTCGATCTGACCGTCGTGGGTCTGGGCTGCGCGAGCGGCATGTTCCTCTACGGCGCCTACCGGACGCACCTCTTCTCGCTGCTGCCGACGGCCGTGGTGGAGTCCGTCCGTCACGACCCGAACGGGCTGGTCCTCGTGGACCTGCAGGGGGGCTGGCTGCGCTCGAACCCCGCCGCTTCGAAGCTGCTGGGCGCCGACCTCAAGCTGCCCGGGCGCAACGTGATCTCGCTGCTGGTGAGGCGGTTCCGCGGCGCGGAGGGCGAGTCGTTTCGCGAGGAGGAGCTGAGCCGGCAGCTGCTGCAGGGCCCGCGCGCCGGCCAGGAGACCATCGGCCCGCTGCAGGCGGGAGACGGACACTGGGTGGAGATCATCGCGACGCCGATCCCGCGCTTCGAGGGACGCGCGCGGGTCGTCTCGCTTCGCTTCCAGGACGTGAGCGAGAGGATTGCGGCCGAGGAGCAGGCCCGGCGCGCGCGGAACGAGCTGTTCCTCGAGGCCGGCGAGCGTCGCCAGGTGGATCGGCTGCTGGGGGAGGTGCTGCGGGACGTGGATCTCGCGGCGGCCGAGCTCGCCGAGGCGGAGCGGGTCCAGACCCTGCTGGCGCGCATCCGGTACACGGTCGAGCAGGCCCGTCAGATGACGGGCATCGTCGTGCCCTGGAAGTAGGCGCCGTCACCGCGCGCCGGCGCATCGTTCGCGCAGCTCCGCCTCGAGTCGTTCGATCGTCGTCACGAGCCGCGGGTCGGTGTCCGGGCTCCGCAGCCAGAAGCGATCGCAGGCGACCTCGCCCACGGTCTGCACCGAGAGCCTCTCGAGCACGAGACCGCAGACCGCGAAGCAATCCAGCACCTGCGCCAGGAAGCCCGGGCGGTCGGGTGCGCGCACGGACACCACTACCGGCTCGTCGGAAGCCGCCGGACGCACCACGGCGAAGGAGTCGAGGGCGATGTCGTGGTGGCGGCCGGCCAGCGAGGGGCGGTGCCGGGCCATTCGCAGGAAGTCGATGCCCGCGGCGCCTCGCTCGGTCGAAGACCCGAGCAGGAACGATCCGACCCAGCGGTTCGGCTCCAGGCGGCGGGCTTCGCCGTGGCGGATGTCGAGGCCGGCCGCGAAGCAGTGCAGGGCGAGGTTCCCGCACCAGTCGCGGGGGAGGAATCCCCAGATCCGGAGGCGCCACAGGTCGTCGCCCTCGCGCACGCATTCGTAGCCGGGCGCACGCTCGCGGCGCGCGCGCTCGGACAGGGAATCGATGCTCTGCGCGAAAGCACTCATGGGTCGGATTCTGGCTGTTGGGGAGGGTGGCCCCAGGCGATGCAGCCCCCGTGCCAGCCGTGGCGCCGGCGGCGGGTGGCCCAGAGAGGCTCTCCGCGGCCCGGCTTCTCCCGGGGGCTGGGCAGGCCTGCCTCCGCTTTCCACGCCGGAGGGATGGTCCTGAACCCCGCTCCGCCGCCCGCCATCACAGACGGGAGGGGCCCGGGGCGGACGAGAATGCCATCGCCAAAAGATGTTCATAAAAAATATAGACAATAGAGGAAAAATAGCGGTAGTTTTGGGGAATGTGTCCAGCTTTTATGTAACATCACTCCTCGCCGTGGCCGATCGCCAGGCCATCCGATGCGAAGTCCACCCCGGAACGCGCCACTTACGACGGAGACCATGAACGTGTTGAGCTGGGAATCGGATCTTCAGGAGTACTTTCGATCCATTCGAGAGACCTCGTTGCTCACCCCGGAGCAGACCGCCGAGCTGGCGCGCGAGATCTCCGGAGGCGAGCGGGATTTCCGGCGTGCTCTGGAAGCCGTGCGGGGCACCGCCATTCGCATCGCCGAGCTCTGGCAGGAGCGCGTCGACCGCCGCCTGGTGACCGGCATGCTGTGCCACCGCGCCCGGGACGACCGCAAGACCGACTGGAGCGCGCACATCGACGACCAGGTCGGGCGGATGCGAGGCCTGCTCGAGCGACGGGAAGAGGCGGACGCGGGCTCCCGCAAGACGATCGACGCCGACCTCGCGGCCCGCGTGCGCGAGGCCGACATCCTCTTCGAGGTGCTCGAGAAGATCCACCGGGAGTTCACGAAGCTTCAGGGGGGCGGTCGCAGCCTGCGCAACCGGGATCGCCTGCGGCAGCTCGGTCTCACCGATCGCGGCAGCCGAGCGGCCGTCCGCCGGGCGGGCCGCGCGCTCGACCGGCGCAACGAGGCGCGTCAGATCTTCGCGCGCCGAAACCTGCGGCTGGTGGTGTCGCGAGCCAAGCGCTTCCGCAGCATGGGCGTTCGCTTCGAGGACCTGATCCAGGAGGGCAACCTGGGCCTGCTGCGGGCCATCGACAAGTTCGAGCCCGAGCGGGGCTTCCGCTTCTCGACGTACGCCGTGTGGTGGATCGATCAGGCGCTCATCCGGGCCATCCAGAACCACTCGCGGACGGTGCGGGTGCCCTCCCATCTCTACGATCGCCTGCGCGAGCTGCGGCGGGTGGAGGAGCGGCTGCGCCACCGGACGGGTCGCGAGCCGCGTCGGGACGAGCTGGCCGAGGCGCTGGGCGTCGGCGTCGCCGAGCTGGACGAGCTGATCGCCACCGGGCGTCAGATCGCCTCCATCGACGAGCCCGTCTCCTACGACGGTGAAGGCGACACGAGCCTGCTCGACCTGTTGCAGGACGACTCGCCCATCGAGCCGGAGCTGGACCTGGATCGGGAGCGCATCTACCAGGTCGTGTCCAACAGCCTGTGCTCGCTCTCGCCCCGGGACCGCCGGATCCTGGAGCTTCGCTTCGGCCTCGACGGCGACGCCCCGAAGAGCCTGCGGGAGATCGGGCAGCAGCTCGGCCTCTCGGGGGAGCGGGTGCGGCAGATCGAGGCGGGCGTGCTGTCGTCCCTGCGCGATCGCGAAGACATCGCCGGCCTGGCGGAGGTCGACGCCTGAGGGACCCGGCGTCGAGCGAGTGACCGGAGCTCCTGAGGCGGAGGGCTAGCTCCGGTAGCCCATCCGCTCGCTGTAGTCCCAGCTCACGATGCGCTTCGGCGAGAGCGCGATGGCCGTCTCGGTTGCCGCGCGGGACAGCAGCTTTGGAGCCAGCGGCGAATCGGGCGGCAGGTAGCGGGCAATCAGGTCGCGCAGCACGGCCTCTCCGCGGGCTTCGTCCAGGCGAGCCAGCGCCTGGCCCCGTACCCCCCGATACGGCGCCGCGTCCCCCGCCACCTCGAATGCGCAGCGCGGATCCCGGCGGAGGTGGCGCGCGATCGAGGCCGGCCGCTGGGTCGCGCACCACAGCTCCTGGCCGACGGGCAGGAACCAGAGGGATGCGAGAACGGGGTGTCCCCGGGCACCGTTGCAGGCCAGGCGGACGGGGACGCGCGTGGTCTCCAGGAACTCCCGGATGCGGCTCTCCGACCACGGTCCCGTCCGCTTCATCTCGTCCCGCCGTCTCGATGCAGGTAGGGCTCGTGGTCGGTCGCCCGGCGATAGAGGGCCACGACCCCCATGGCGAGCAGCGAGCCCGTGAACGCCATTGTCATGTCCTTCTGGCCGTCCCAGACGTCACCCTGGGCGCCCACGTAGGCGAGCCCGACGGCGGGGTTCACCGCCCGCGCGGCCCAGGACTCGATGATCTCGTACATCGCCCCCATGGCGAGCACCACGATCGGCGGAGCCAGGTAGCCCCAGATTCGGTGGACGTGCACGACGCGCAACGTCATCTCGCGCAGCGGGTAGCCCATGAGCAGCCCGAACGAGAAGTGCACCAGGCGATCGTAGGGGTTGCGCTCGAGCCCCAGCAGGTCCCGCACCCAGTTGCCGACGGGAACCGCCGAGTAGGTGTAGTGGGCGCCCATGGCGTGCAGCAGCAGGAACACGAACATCAGCCCGTAGGAGAGGTTCGAGAACGCGAAGCGCCGGTGGGTGATCGCCAGCACCCCCACCATCACGAGCACGAGCCCGTTCTCCAGCAGCCAGGTCTCGCGGTCCACGGGCGCGACGGCGGCCACCACCCACACGCCCGCATAGATCCAGGTGATGCGCCGCAGGAATCGGTTCTGCGCCCAGGGGATGCCGACGCGGACGCGCGACTCCGCTCGAGCGCGGTCCGCGGCCGCACGGGCTGTGTCGAGCGCCCTCAGTCCATGGCCTCCTCGAGCCGGCGCATGGTCTCCGCCTCCTCGCTCGAGATCTTCGCAGCTCCGAGGACGCCGCCGGACGCACGCGCCACCTGGCGGCACCGGCTCAGCAGGTCCTGCTTGAGGGCGCTCGCCTGCTCGTCGCCGAGCTGCTCGAGCAGCGCACGAACGTACTCGCCCCACGTCTGCTCGAGCTCGGGGGGAGGAAGCTCGTCGAGCCAGGACTCGAGCAGCTGGTGGGCGCCCGATTCCGGGCTCACGCCCTCTCGCTCCGCGGCCAGCAGCGCCGCGTCGCGCTCGGCGGGCGTGACGCCGCCGCTCGCCCAGGCGGTCAGCACCAGGGGAACGAGGGTGAGGGCCTGGAGGTTCTGGGCCTGGACGCCGAGGTCGAGGATGTGCTTGAGCACCGCGGGATCGGAGATGCCGGTGGACGCGGTCAGCAGCTCCATTTCGCGAGCCTCTTCGCGCTTCTGCCGCAGCTTGCGGATACGCTGCTCGTCAAGCCGCGCGTAGAAGACGGCTTCGAACGCCTGCTCCCGCTTCTCGAAGATCGATTTCGACAAACCCCCAGACCTCCCTGTCCCCGATGAATCGATGCCGGCGGACGAGCGCGGATGCGTCGTGCCGCGCCGCGAGTATGGGGCACACCACCCCCTCACCGCACGGAGGTGGATTGACAAGTGCGCCGCGTGGTCCGATGGTCGCGGCCGTCCCCGTCCCGTCCGCTGCCCACCGTGGACCCTGCCGGAGCCCCATGTCCGAACGGCCCCCGCTGCTCTTCGAGGTGATCCGGTGATCGTGAGGTGGCTGGTCCTCGCCGCTGGGCCCGCGCTGGTGGTGGCCGCCTGGCTCGGGCTCCCCGACGCCTACGTGGACCCGAGCGGGCAGCTGGTGCCGTTCACGCCGGCGGGCCGGGCCACGGCGGGTGTCGCGCTGTGGATGGGGCTCTGGTGGATGACCGAGGTGATCCCCCTCTACGCCACCGCCCTGCTGCCCCTCGTCCTGCTGCCCGTGCTGGGCGCCGCCAGCATGAAGCAAGCGGCGGCCCCCTACGGGCACGATCTCATCTTCCTCTTCCTGGGCGGCTTCATCCTCGCGCTGGCCATGCAGCGCTGGGGGCTGGACCGGCGCATCTCGTTGGGGGTCCTGCGCTTCGTCGGGCGCAGTCCCCACGCGGTCGTGGGCGCGTTCATGGGGGTGACCGCCTGTCTCAGCATGTGGGTCTCGAACACGGCCACGAGCGTGATGATGCTGCCCATCGCACTCGGCGTGATCGAGGTGAGCGAAGCGGACGGCGGCTTCGAGCGCAGTCTGCTCCTGGGGATCGCCTATGCGGCCTCGATCGGCGGCATCGGCACCCTGGTCGGGACGCCGCCGAACCTCTTCCTGGCCTCGTACGCCTCGGCGAACCTCGGCATCGAGATCGGCTTCGTGGGCTGGATGAAGATCGGCGTGCCGCTCGTGGCTCTCTTCCTGCCGATCACCTGGCTGCTGCTGACGCGTGTGCTGCACCCGATCCGCGTCCGCAGCGTCGCCGCGGGCCAACGCTATGCACAGGACGCCCTGCGGGCGCTCGGGCCGATGAAACGGGGCGAGTGGGCGGTGCTGGCGGTCTTCGCCGTGACGGTGGCCCTGTGGATGACGTTGCCGCTGCTGCGGCAGATCTCCGTGGGCGGGGTGCAACCCCTGGCCGGGCTCACGGACCCGGGCATCGCGGTCCTGGCCGCGCTGGTGCTCTTCGTGATCCCCGTCGAGCCCCGCGAGTCCGTCTTCGTGATGAGCTGGGACACGGCCGTGACCCTGCCCTGGGGCATCCTCTTGCTCTTCGGCGGCGGCCTCAGCCTTGCCGCCGCCATCCAGGCGAACGGGGTCGGCGAGCTGCTCGGCGCCTCGGTGTCGGGATTCGCGGGGCTGCCGCCCCTCGTGGTGGTGGTCGCAGTCACGACGCTGATGATCTTCCTGACCGAGATGACCAGCAACACGGCGACCGCCGCGACCCTGATCCCGATCTTCGCCGGGCTGGCTCCCGGTCTCGGGGTGGCTCCCATGTTGCTCGCGGTCCCCGCAGCCATGGCCGCGAGCTGCGCCTTCATGCTGCCCGTGGCCACCCCGCCCAACGCCGTCGTGTTCGCGTCCCAGCGGATCCCGGTGCTGGCGATGGCGCGGACGGGTCTGCTGCTGAACCTCATCGGGGTCGTCCTGATCTCGGCGATTTCGTGGATCCTGGCGGGACCGGCCCTGGCGCCGTGAATCGGCTGTCGGCCCGGCGCGAGCGGGCCTGGGAGCGGCTCAGGGGCCCGCGGGGCGCAAGGCCCGCTTCGGGGGACGGGCGTCTCGCGTCCGTCGGGCGGAGTACATACGATCCCGCGGTCGGGTCTGCTCCCGATCCGAAAGCCGTCCTGGAGAAGCACGTGCGTCCGTCGACTTCCTTCCGTCTCCCGGCAAGCCTCCTGCTCCTCGCCATCGCGGTCTCGATGGGTTGCGTGACCTCGCCCACGGGCCGCTCCCAGCTCCTGCTCTATTCCGACGCGGAGCTGGACCAGATGGGAGCCACCAGCTTCGAGCAGCAGAAGCAGGAGGTGCCCATCAGTCAGGACGCCACCACGAATGCCTACGTGGATTGCGTCGCCCAGGCGATCGTCTCGCAGCTCGAGCCCTCCATGCGGAGCGGCTGGGAGGTGCGCGTCTTCGCGAGCTCGGAGGTGAACGCTTTCGCGCTGCCGGGGCGCAAGATCGGTGTCTATCAGGGGCTGCTGGGAGTGGCGCGCACGCCTGACCAGCTCGCCGCCGTGATCGGCCACGAGGTGGGACACGTGCTGGCGCATCACGGCAACGAACGCATCTCCCAGGCAGCCCTGGCCCAGGTCTCCCAGGCGGCGGTCGCTGCCGCCGTGCAGTCTGCGAACATGTCGACCCAGGCCGGGCAGATGGTGATGGCGGGCTTCGGCCTCGGGACCCAGTACGGCGTCCTGCTGCCCTACAGCCGTGCCCACGAGAGCGAAGCGGACAGTATCGGCCTCGACCTGATGGCGAAGGCGGGCTTCGACCCCCGGGCAAGCGTCGTGCTCTGGCAGAACATGTCGGCGGCGTCCGGGCAGGCGCCCCCGGAGTGGACCTCGACCCATCCCTCCAACGAGAGCCGGATCGACGACCTGCAGGCGCACATGGCCGAAGCGGAGCAGCTCGCCGCCCAGGCCCTGGCGGCGGGGCGAAGACCCGACTGCAAGCCCCCCGCGGCGCGCTGAAGCCGCTTCACGGCGCGCGCCCTGCGCGACTCCCGGCCCGCTCTGATACCGTGGGCGGGGGAGGGACGCCGTGATCCGTCGCATCGTGATCGTTGTGGGCTTGCTCCTGGCAGCCTTCGTGGGGCTGGTCCTCGCCGCCGGCTTCGGCGTCTTCGGCCGCCCCGACGGGGCGGGAGAGATCCGCGGTGCCGCCCGGCCCGACGCCGTGCAGCGCAGCACCCAGGGCGCCGTGCGGGAGGCTGCCTCGGACATCGGGGTCACCGCGCCGAAGCAGATCCTCTTCGGCGATTTCCACGTCCACACGACCTTCTCCTTCGACGCCTTCATCACGAGCCTGCCCATGCTGGGGGGCGAGGGCGCGCATCCGCCCGCGGACGCCTGCGACTTCGCGCGCTACTGCTCGGCGCTCGACTTCTGGTCGATCAACGACCACGCCGAGGGCCTCTCGAGCCAGGCCTGGACGGACACCGTCCAGTCGATCCGCGCCTGCAACGAGCGCGCCGGCGACGCGGCCAATCCCGACACCGTGGCCTACCTGGGCTGGGAGTGGACGCAGGTGGGAACCACGCCCGAGGAGCACTTCGGCCACAAGAACGTCGTGCTGCCGGGGCTCGCGGACGACGAGATCCCCGCGCGGCCGATCGCGGCGGCGGGCCAGGCGCTCGACATTCGCACGCGCCCCCCGCGTCCCTTCGGTCGCGGCCTGCTCGCGCTCTTCGGGGGCGGGCGCATGCACGACCTCGCGGCATATCTCACGCGCAACGCGCGACAGGATCTGTGCGAGGACGGCGTGAACACGCGCGATCTGCCGGCCGACTGCCTCGAGGTGGCCGCCACGCCGGACGTGCTGTTCCGCAAGCTCGACGAGTGGGGATTCGATTCGATCGTGATCCCGCACGGCACCACGTGGGGCTTCTACACGCCGCCGGGCTCCAGCTGGGACAAGCAGCTGCGCGGGAACCTCCACGACCCGAAACGCCAGACCCTCATCGAGGTGTACTCGGGCCACGGCGACTCCGAGGTCTATCGCCCCTGGCGTGCCGTGGAACGGGGCCCGGACGGCGAGGCCATCTGCCCCGAGCCCCGTCCGGACTATCTCCCCACCTGCTGGCAGGCCGGAGAGATCATCCGCAAGCGCTGCCTCGCCGAGGGCACGAGCGCCGAGGAGTGCGACGAGCGGGCCGCGGAGACCCGGGAGCTGGCCGCGGACGCCGGCGGCCAGGCCCACCTCGTGGTGCCCGGCGCCCGAGCGGCCGAATGGCTCGACGCGGGACAGTGTCGCGACTGCAGCGAGCCGGCCTTCAACTACCGGCCGGGCGGCTCGGTCCAGTACATCCTCTCGCTCTCGAACTTCGACGACGACCCCGCAAAGCCGCGTCGCTTCCACTTCGGCTTCATCTCGTCGAGCGACAACCACTCGGCGCGACCGGGCACGGGCTACAAGGAGAACAACCGGGATGGCATTCACCGAATCGAGGATCCGCGGCCTGAATTCGCCGTCGCGCATCGCCTCCTTCTTCCGCGCGCCGCACGAGGAGCCGGAGTCCCGGCCGCGCCCCTTCGATCCGAACGACACCCCCCTCCAGGGCTTCCAGCTCATGGAGGTGGAGCGACAGACCTCCTTCTTCCTGACGGGCGGGCTCGTGGCCGTTCACGCCGAAGGCCGCGATCGCGATTCCATCTGGCGGGCCGTCAAGCGACGCGAGGTGTACGCCACCACGGGGCCGCGCATCCTGCTCTGGTTCGACCTGCTGAACCCGCCGGGCTCCAGCGGGCGCACCGTCGCCATGGGGAGCGAGGTGAAGATGCAGGACGCGCCGATCTTCCAGGTGCGCGCGGTGGGATCGTTCGAGCAGAAGCCCGGCTGTCCCGAGTACGCGGTCGAGGCGCTGTCGCCCGAGGCCATCCAGCGCCTGTGCAGGGGCGAGTGCTACAACCCGTCCGACGAGCGGCGCCGCATCTCGCGCATCGAGCTGGTCCGCATCCGGCCCCAGGCCGAGCCGGGCGAGGCCCTCGCCGGCCGCATCGACGATCCCTGGAAGACGGTGGTCTGCGAGCCCAGCCGCGAGGGCTGCGCGGCCACCTTCGTCGACCCGGACTTCGAGACGGACGCGCGCGACGCCGTCTACTACGCCCGTGTCTTCGAGGAGCCGGCGCCCGCCATCAACGCCGGACGGGGCCAACTGCGAGTACGACGCCGAGGGGCGCTGCGTGAAGGCCCACCTGTGCACGGGGAAAGACGACTGTCTCGCCGAGCACGAGCCCCGCGCCTGGAGCTCGCCGATCTACCTGGATTTCGACCCCGGCGCCTGATCGTCCCGTCCCCAGACGGCCCGGGGGAAGCGCCGGAAGCGCGCGAAGAGCCGAAACGAGGCGGAAGCCGAAAAGTAGAGAGGAGAGTCGTTCGTGGAGAAGAAGGCCCTGGACGCCCTGTTCCGCCTGGACGGGCGCGTCGCAATCGTCACCGGCGGCAGTCGCGGCATCGGCCGTTCCATCGCCGAGGGCTACGCGCTGGCGGGCGCCCGGGTCGTCGTGGCGAGCCGGAAGAAGGAGGCCTGCGAGGAGACGGTCGCCGCCATCGAGGCCCGCGGCGGAGAAGCGCTGGCCGTCCCCGACGCAGATGGGCGACCTCGCGCAGCTCGAACGGCTCGTCTCCGAGACCGTCGGGCGCTTCGGCGGCATCGACATCCTGGTCAACAACGCCGCCAATGCCCTGGCGCTCCCCTTCGGGCAGGTGACTCCCGAGGCCTGGGAGAAGTCGATGAGCGTGAACCTGCGCGGCCCCGTCTTCCTGATGCAGTACGCGTTGCCGCATCTCACCGAGAGCGGGCACGCGGCCATCGTCAACGTCTCGAGCGCCGGCGCGTATCTGTTCTCGTCCTTCACCCACATGTACGCCGCCGCCAAGGCGGGCCTGCTCGCATACACTCGCGCCCTGGCCGCCGAGCTCGCGCCCCGCAAGATCCGGGTGAACGCCATCGCGCCGGGAACCATCGATACGGACATGGTCCGCAACAACCCGCCCGAGATGCAGAAGATGATGGCCCAGGCCTCGCTCTTGGGGCGCGCCGCGCACCCCGACGAGCTGGTGGGCCTCGCCCTCTACCTGGCGAGCGACGCCTCGAGCTTCGTGACGGGCGCCACCATCAACATCGACGGCGGGCTGGTTCCCCGCTGAGCGCCGAAGCGACCCGCCGTTGAGTGAGCTGCCCCTGCTCTTCTCGCCCGTCCGGATCGGCGGCATGGCGCTGCGCAACCGGCTCGTGATGTCGCCCATGGAGAACCTCTACGCGACGCGGGAGGGTCTGCCCTCCGCGCGCACCCGGGCCTACTTCGTCGCCCGCGCGCGGGGCGGGGTCGGGCTGATCACCCTGGGTGCCTCGACGATCGACGCGCGCCATCCCGAGGTGCTGAATTCCCTGCGCTTCTCGGACGACGCGGGTCCTCGACGCCCACCGGGCGCTCACCGACGAGATCCACGAGCACGGCGCCCGGGTGCAGCCCCAGCTCGTGCACCCGGGCCCCGACGGGCTCGGTCCCGAGCTGCATGGCGTCACGGCGCTGGGTCCCTCGGCCATCCAGTCCTATCTCACCCGCACCACATCCAAGGAGATGAGCGTCGCCGAGCTCGACGGCGTGATCGATCTGTACCGGTCCGCCGCCGTGCGCGTGCGCCGCGCGGGCTACGACGGCATCGAGCTGCACGCCGCCCACGGATACATGCTGCTGGGCTCGTTCCTGACGCCGTGGCGCAACGCCCGGCGCGACGAGTACGGAGCGCGCAGCGCCGAAGGGCGCATCCGGGCGGTGGTGCGGGTGGTGCGCGCCATCAAGAGCGAGGTGGGCGCGGAGTTCCCGCTCACGCTGCGCATCTCGGGCTACGAGCGGGTCCCCGGCGGCCGCGAGAGCTTCGACACGGCGCGCATCGCCCCGGATCTGGTCGCCGCAGGGGTCGACGCCTTCCACGTGAGCGGCGGGGTGATCGACCGCTTCGTGACCCAGATGGTGAACGGCGCGAGCTTTCCCGACGGTCTCAACGTGGCGGCGGCCGCCGCCGTGAAGCGGGCCGTCGAGGTGCCGGTGATCGCCGTCGGCCGCATCCACGATCCCCGGCTCGCCGAGAGGATCCTGCAGGAGGGCAGCGCGGATCTGGTCGCCATGGGGCGGCCGCTGCTCGCCGACCCGGAGCTTCCCGAGAAGGTCCGCTCGGGCAGGCTCGCCGAGCTGCGCCCCTGCATCTCGTGCCAGAACTGCATCGACGCCATGGAGACGCGGATGGCGATGGACTGCGCGGTGAACGCCGCCACCGGCCGGGAGGAGGAGCTCACCCCCGCGTGGTCGTCCCTGCGCAAGCACGTGGTCGTGGTGGGCGGGGGTCCCGGCGGGCTCGAGGCCGCGCGGGTGGCGGCGCTGCGCGGTCACCGGGTGACCCTGCACGAGCGCGGTCAGCGGCTCGGGGGAGCCCTGCTCTTCGCGGCCGCCGTGCACCCGGAGAACGAGCCCTTCCTCGACTACCTGACCGCCGAGGTGCGCCGGCTCGGTGTCGACGTGCACACGGGCAGCGAGGTCACGCCCGAAGACGTGGTGCGCGCGGTGCCCGATGCGGTCGTCGTCGCCACCGGGGGCCGCGTCGTTGCGCCCTCCATCCCCGGTGACGACGCGCCCCACGTTCTCACGGGCGCGCTGCTGCGCGAGCTGCTGGCCGGCCGCCCCTCCGCGTCGGCCGCCGCGAAGCTGCCCGGCTGGCAGCGGCGGGCGGCTCGGCTGCTGGACGGTCCGGCGGGACGCTGGCTGGGGCCCGGGCTGCTGCGGAGCGCGACCCGCGCCTGGATGCCCCTCGGTCATCGTGTCGTCATCGTGGGCGCCGACCTCGCGGCCCTCGAGCTGGCGGAGTTCCTCGCCGAGCGCGGCCGTCGCGTGAGCCTGCTCGAGATCGGCGGCCAGGTGGCGCCCGAGGTCGGCGGCAAGCGGCGCAGCGAGCACCTCGACCGGCTCGACCGGCTCGGCGTGCCGCTCAACACCGAGGTGGAGATCGCCTGCATCCGCAGCCACGCCGTGGTGCTGCGCCGCCCTTCGGGCCGCGAGGTCCCGGTGCTCGCGGACAGTGTGATCCTGGCGGGCGGCGTCGAGCCCGACACCCGCTTCCACGACGCCCTCGTCGGCCGCGTTCCCGCGCTACACGCCGTTGGCGACTGCACGGGCCTGGGCCTCGTCCAGAAGGCCGTGTTGGAGGGCGCCCGAGCCGGCTGCGCCGTCTGAGTCTCTCGTGCCGGCCGGCGGATCCCCTGGACGGGCTCGGCGTCGACCCCACCCCGTCTCGGGTCGGACTCCTATTCCTTCAACCGGGTGGTGAAGAAGCCCAGGATCTCGTCGAGCGCGGCGCGCGTCGGCTCGCCCTCGCGGTCGATCAGGTGGAGGGTCACCACGCTGTGGGGCCGCATGGGCGTGCCGGGAAGCGCCGCCGAGTCGGGGAGCACGCGGCCCTGGAAGCGGTCGCCGAGAGCGGCCTCGTAGGCGGCAAAGCGCTCGGCCTTGCAGAAGCGGTCGCCCTCGAAGCGGTAGGCGAGCACCGTCAGGTCCTCGCGCTCCATGCGCTCCTTCACGGCTGCGAGCTCGTCGGGTGCGATGTGCATGCCGCCCGCCTGGAACATGGGCAGCGACGGCTGGGAGAGCACGGGCGCCAGCATGGCGGGCTCGAGCATCATCGAGAGCGCGAAGTTTCCTGTGAAGCACATCCCGATGGCGCCTACTCCCTTGCCGCCGCACAGCGGGTGGGCGTGGGCGGCCAGCGCCCGCAACCACTGGGTGACCGGGCTCGAGGCGTTCGCCGCGAAGGCGCGGAACTCGCGGCTGATGCAGCCCTTCACCATGGTCGAGACGGCACCCCAGGGTGTCACCGGTCCGCCCTGGGTTCCGAACAGGGCCGGCATCCAGACGCTGAAGCCCGCGTCGCGCACCGTGCGTGCGAAGCGCGCGACGTGGGCGTAGATGCCGGGCATCTCGGCCATCACGATCACCGCGGGCCCGGTGCCCGACACGAACACCCGCTTCGTCTGGTCGAGCAGGGTGACCTCGCGCGCGCTCGAAGTCGCTGAGCGGGTCGCGGTCCGTGATCTTCGGCGTCGAGGTCGCGTAGGTGGGATTCGTCATCGCCGGGAGGATAGACG
Organism: uncultured delta proteobacterium; assembly: GCA_963822965.1. GTDB lineage: Bacteria > Myxococcota_A > UBA9160 > UBA9160 > UBA4427 > JAJDAN01. The sequence continues at coordinate 1,117,855 of CAWGJT010000005.1, read as the reverse complement.
AGATGCTCCCTCGTCAGACGCGGGCGGAATCGAAGCCTGCCTCGAAGCGGGGTGCGTCCCCCGCGATCTCGTCCCAGGGTGCCTTCGAGCCGACGAAGATGTGGCCGGCGACCCGGAGTCCGGCAGGGTCGTCGATGAGTCCCGCCGGAACCCAGTACGCGCCGCCGCTCGGATGGAGCTTGGGGACGGGCGACCCGCACGTGGAGCAGAACGCAGTGCCCCAGCCGTCCGGCAGGGCGAAGCGCGTGATCGCGTGCTCGCCGGCGACCCAGCGGAGCTTGTCCCGGGCCACCATGAACTCCGCATTGGAGGCCACGCCGGAGACCCGGCGACACTTCGAGCAGTGGCACATGCCGATGAGGGAGGTGGCCTCGACCACGTCGAACCGAACGGCATTGCAGAGACAGTGTCCGAGCATCACGTCACCTCCCTGGGGCCGGGCCGACTCCGTCGGGGATGGCTCCGACCGGGTGCGAGGGTAACACCGACGGGGCGTCGCGGGACGCCTCGGGTCAGGCCTCCCGCCGCTCGACGACGCCGTGGTCGCCGTCGAGGACCACCCGGTCTCCCGTGTGGAAGACGCTCGTCGCGTTGCGGGTGTTGACGACGGCGGGCAGGCCGTACTCGCGGGCGACGACGGCGCCGTGGGAGACGGCGCTGCCCACGTCGGTGACGAGACCGGCGACGACGCTGAAGTAGGGCGTCCAGCCCACGTCCGTGATGGGTGCCACCAGGATCTCGCCCTCCTGCAGCGCCTCGGCGTCCTCGAGCCGCAGCACCACGCGCACGATCCCCTCCACGCGGCCGCGGCTCACCGGGGCACCGGTGACGCGGGTGGCGCCGGGGTCGACCGGCGGCGCCGGCTCGGGCTCGCCCGCGCCGACGAAGACGTCGGGGAAGCGCAGGCCGTCCAGGTAGGGATGGATCTCCCGTCGCGCCAGAGCGTGCTGGGTGAGGGCCGGATCCTCTCCCCGCACCAGGCGTCCCAGCTCCTCGTGGGTCAGGAAGAAGACGGCGTCCGCGTCGGGCAGCAGGCCCGCCGCGACGAGTGCATCGCCGAGCCCGCGGTAGGCCTCCTTGAAGCGCGTGGTCACGTCGACGAGCCCGCTCTTGGTCTCCTCCCGGGAGCGGACCGCCTGGCGCGCGAGCCGGGTGAGCAGGCGGATCCCCAGCCCGTCGCCCCTCCGGCGGGCGCCGGTCTCCTCGGCGGCGGGCGCGTGGGCGTCGTGCCGGGGACCGCGCAGGGCGGCCTGGATGGACTTCACCAGGGGCAGCGGGTCCGTGCGCCACTCGGGCTGGCGCAGCTCGAGCTCCTTCACGGTGCGGTGACCGTGCCGTTCCAGGTAGTCCGCGAACACGCGTCCGGCGTCGCCGGCTTCGGGTGTGCGAAGCCAGGCGAGAGCGTCCTCGGCCGAGGCCCTGGCAACCCGGGCTTCGCCTCGAGGATGCGCGGCGACGGCGTCGCGGATGCGATCGGCGCCGGCCGCGATGTCCGCGCTCTCGACTCCTTCGGCGCCGGCGAGCAGCGCGGCCACCCGAGCGTGGTGGCCGTCGTCGGGCGTCTCGCCGCCGGCGATCACCGCCAGCAAGGTGGTGGTCAGCACGCCCGAGCCCGCCGAGGAGACGAGATGCAGGTCCATGGCGTCGTAGATCGCCTCGAAGCGGGCGTCGATCTGCTGCCACCAGGCCTGGCAGCGCGCCAGATCGTCCGCGCCCGGCGGTGCGTCCGGCGGTCGGGGCGGTGCGTCGCCCAGGGACGCGAGATCGCGGCGCAGGCGCCGCAGGCCCCGGCGGGCCGCGCGCTGCCCCAGCAGGTAGCGGGCGTAGCGCGCGCCGTTCAACAGTCGGCGCGGAAGCGCCGGCGGAGGCTGCGCCTTGATCTCGAGCTCGGTGATCGGGCGGCCGCAGATCGAGAGCGCCATCTGGTCGGCGCTCGAGCCGAGGGCCTGGGTGGCGGTCGCCGCCATGGTGGTGAGGTTCAGGAAGAGATTCCGGTAGAACATCCCCACGAAGACGAAGTGCTTCGAGAGGCCCCGCTGGATGCCGATGCGCTGGTGCATGCGCTGCATGCCCACGTCGATGGCCCGTGCGGTGAATGAGAACGACAACGGCGTGCAGGCGCCGGGGAACATCTCGCCGATGTTGCAGCGGGTGTAGACGTGGTCTGGCCACAGCACCGGTGTGTCGAGCTCCGTCGGATCGGCGCCGAGCCGGGTGATGGGCCGCGCCTGCAGCCAGTAGATGCGTTCCTGGCGATCGATCGCCCATTCGAGGTCGAGCGGGTGTCCCTCGCGGGCCTCGGCGGCGCGCGCCGCTTCGAGCAGGGCCGCCCGGTCGCCCGGCGCGAGGACGGGCTCGGCCCCTTCGAGGTGCGCTTCGAGGGTGCGGCCGGTGCGGTCGAGCACGTAGTGGTCGGGCGAGACGTGACCGCCGACCAGGGCCTCGCCGAGCCCACGAACGGCGTCGATGACCGCCCGGCTGCGTCTTCCCGAGACGGGGTCGACGGTGAAGAGCACGCCGGCGGCCCGGACGTCCACCATCCGCTGCACGACGACGCACATGGCGGCTTCGGATGCGTCGATGTCCCGCTCGGAGACGGTCTGGGAATAGGCGGCCGCGCGCGCGCCGTCGAGCGAGGCCAGGCAGCGCTCCACGGCGCGTGCCAGCTCCTCCTCTCCCTCGACGCCGAGCAGCGTCTCGTACTGTCCCGCGAAGCTCGCGTCCCGGCCGTCCTCGCCGAGCGCCGAAGAGCGCACGGCCACGGGTCCGCCGCCGATCTTCGCGTACTGCTCGCCGAGATCGGGCGGCAGCCGGCCGGGGGCGGCGCCCACGACGACGAAGCCGGGCGGCACGGGCAGGCCCATCGCCATCAGGCGTGCGAGACCCGCCGCCTTGCCGCCGAGCTCGGGCCGGTCGGCCTGTCGGAGCGGAACGACGCGGGGCGCGGGCGCGGCGTCGTTCGGGGGCTCGGGGCTCTCCTTCACCGGCCGGACGCGCCCGAGGTGCCGGCGCCCCCGCGAGCCGGACCCGCGCGAAAGTCCTTCTGGATCGGGTGGGTGTAGACCTCGTTGTGCGCGATGCGACCGTCGCGCAGCAGCACCAGGTCGAAGCCGCGCAGCATCTGGGTCAGCTCGCCGGCCTCGATGGTGCAGATCCAGCGCCCGCAGAAGCCGCCCTCGATGGGCCACACGACGTCCGGCTCGTAGCGCATGGGCGGCGTGCGCTCGAACAACGCCGCCAGCCGCTTTCGGAGGGCGTCGCGTCCGACGATGCCGTCGGGGACCAGCGCGTCGAAATAGCGCGTGTCTTCGGTGTAGAAGGACGCCACGCGCTCGGCGTCCTGGGCGGTCCAGGCCGCCAGCCAGTCCGCATTCAGCTGCTCGATCGAGTTCATGACCACTCCCGCCTGACGCCGGTGCCCAGGGTAGCCGAGCGCCCGCGCCGGGCTCGGGCAAGCGCTCGTCGGCGCGAGACCGCCGTCGGCGGGTGAAGCGCCTTCAGTCGAGCCCGGGAACCGGCCGCGGGCGATAGGCCTCCCCGAGCCGGTCGCACTCGCTCTCGTCGAGCGCGATCGTGACGGACGCCGAGCGCGTCCTCCAACCGATCGAGGTCGTCCACGCTCACGATGGGCGCCGTCACGCCCGGCCGCGACAGCAGCCATGCCAGCGCGATGCGCACGGGCGGCTCGCCGCGGGCGTTGGCGATCTCGAGCAGGCGGTCCCGCACGGCGAGGTCGCTCTCCCGGTACTTGGTGGCCGGATGGAAGCCGTCCGCCGGGGTGCGGCGGCCCGAGCTCGAGGCGGCGTCGTTCCCGTCGTCTCCGGCCAGGAAGCCGCCGGCGAGGGGGCTGCGCGCCAGCACGCCGATGCCCTCCTCGGCGCACAGGGGCAGCAGCTCGCGCTCGTCGTCCCGAACGATCAGGTTGTAGGCGTTCTGGACGGCGACCGGGCGCTCGAGACCGAGCCGCTCCGCGCTGTAGCGCAGCTTGGCGAACTGCCACGCGCGCATGCCCGAGGCGCCGACGTAACGGACCTTGCCCGCGCGCACGACGTCGTCGAGGGCGCGCAGGGTCTCCTCGATGGGGGTGTCCGGGTCGAAGCGATGGACCTGATAGAGATCGATGTAGTCGGTCCCCAGGCGGCGCAGCGATCCCTCCACGCTGTCGAAGATGCGCTTGCGCGACAGACCCTCGCGGTTCGCGCCGTCTTCGCGCAGGGGATAGAAGACCTTGGTGGCGACGACCACCTCGTCGCGGTGCGCGGCGTCGCGCAGCACCCGCCCGAGGACGCGCTCGCTGACGCCGTCGGAGTACATGTCGGCCGTGTCGAAGAACGTGACGCCGGCTTCGAGGGCGCGCAGCAGCAATGGCCGGCTGGCGGCCTCGTCGAGCACCCACGGCCGCCAGCGCGGCGAGCCGAAGGCCATGGTGCAGAGCCCGAGGCGGGACACCTCGAGCCCGGTGCGACCGAGCTTCACTGTCTGCATGGCGGAGAAGCTAGCTGACGAATCCGCAGGATTCGTTTGCGGCGGAAACGCGACCCAAGACTTGGTCTTGGGTCGTGGCTCCGCCGCATGCGGGAGCCCGACGAGCTCCCTTGGCTAGTGTCCTGTCCCATGGCATCGAGGCCGAGACGAAAGGCCGCGAAGGAGGACGTCCCGATGGTGGAGCTGCCCGGTCCCGACTCGAAGCATCCCGCACGACTCGCGTCCTGGCGCTCGGCGGACGCGGTCGCCCGGGGCGACCGGCAGGCGTGGCTCGACAACTTCGCCGACGACGCCGTCCTGGAGGACCCGGTCGGCCCGTCGCCCCTCGATCCCGAAGGCCGGGGGCACCGCGGCAAGGACGCGATCGCGAAGTTCTGGGACGCGCACATCGCGAACGGCCGTCCGATGTTCTCCCTCACCGCCTCGTACGCCTGCGGCAACGAGTGCGCGAACGTGGGAACGCTCACCATCCAGCTCGCGAACGGCGCCGCCAGCCAGCTGAACGGGGTCTTCGTGTACCGCGTCGACGACGCCGGCAGGGTGACGGCCCTGCGGACCTACTGGGAGCTGGCCGGCATGAAGCTCTACCCGCCGTATGCGGAGCGCATCAAGAGCTGACGGGGCGGCCCGAGAGGGTCGGCCGGCGCCGCGAACGAATCCTGCGGATCCGTCGGCCGACCGGTCACTTCCCGCCGAGCACCCGCCGCCGGAACTCCTGGATCACCGGCAGCTGCTCCAGCCAGGGCGAGGCGTCCGCGCGGTCGGGGTCGACGGGGCTGGGCTCGCCGACGAATCGCTCGGGGATCTGGCTCACGAGCACCGGCGGATCCTCGCTGTCGTCCATGAAGTGGTACTCGTAGCCCGGCACGCACAGGTCCTCGTCGATCATCACGTCGATCGCGCGCACGCCGTAGCTGGTGATCTCCGTGGACGTGGCCTGGGGCGGGATGATCCAGGCCTGCCGCGGGCCCGCCATGAAGAGGTACTGGACCTCCCGGTTGCGGGAGACGATCCGGAAGCGGCGCAGCTCGCCTCCGTAGAGGCGTGCTGCGCGAGTGGCTCGTCTCGACGATGCCGTCCGCGAAGTCCGGCTCGAAGCCCGGCTCGAAGACCAGCGATGCGGGGTCGCCCGGCTGCCGGAAGCTCGCGATCGGGCGGCCGCCGTTCACGAGGTTGCCGCGGGTGGCGCGCGCCCGATCCCGGGGCGCCGTGAAGTCCGCGTAGGCGCGGATGCGATGGTCGGGTCCGCGGCGCAGCACCTTCTCCACCGCCTGGTGATCGGTCCGGATCCGCGACGCGCGCAGCAGCAGCGTCTCGAGAGCCGTCTGGATCTCGAGGGGCAGGTCGGTCGTGTCCTCGGCCGAGCAGTCCACGAGCTCTCCGTGCATCAGCACGGGTCGCACGTCTCCCTTGCCGATCCAGTTCTCGGAGTCGGAGCGGATGAAGTGCGAGGCCGAGCGCCAGACGAGGGAGACGTCCTTGTAGAAGATGCGCGGGTAGAGGCCGCGCAGGGACGCGGGCGAATAGCCCAGGCGCCTGGCGGACGGGCCCAGGCGCACGTAGGCGACGAAGAAGCGGATGTCCGGGTTCTGGCGGGCGTCCGTCAGGTAGTAGGTCGTGTCGAAGAGCTCGATCTTGTAGCGGGGCCCGTAGCGGCGCAGCAGCGCCTCCGGGTCGTCCCGGGCCGTTCCGGCCGGTCGGAGGCGCAGGCCCTCGTCCAGCAGGCCGCGGAACTCCCGGGCGATCTCCCGGGGTGTCTCCGGCGCGGGCGCGGAAGAGGCAAAGACGGCGTTGCTTCGCTGGGCCAAAGGGGGTTCCGATGCGGGCTCGCGCGGGATTCTATGCGAAAGTCGGGACCCCGGGAGGCTCGATGAAGATCTATACCACCGCTCCGCTCGAAGATCCCCGGGACGCGGGCGATCTGTTCCGCCAGCTCGAGCAGACGGGCTACGACGGTGCCTTCAGCTTCGAAGCCCGTCACGATCCCTTCCTGCCCCTGGTGCTGGCGGCGCAGGCCACGCGGCACCTGCGGCTCGGCACGGCGATCGCCATCGCCTTCGCGCGCAACCCCATGAACCTCGCGAACCTCGCCTGGGGCCTGCAGGCCATCAGCGAGGGGCGCTTCCTGCTGGGGCTCGGCTCCCAGGTCCGGCCCCACATCGAGAATCGCTTCTCGATGCCCTGGTCGCGGCCGGCGGCCCGCATGCGCGAGATGGTGCTCGCGATCCGCGCGATCTTCGACGCCTGGGAGGGACGCTCGAAGCTCCACTTCGAGGGCGAGCTCTACCGCCACAGCCTGATGATTCCGGCCTTCGATCCCGGTCCGAACCCCTTCGGTCCACCGCCCATCTTCACGGGCGGCTTCGGGCCCCGCATGACCGCCGTGGCGGGCGAGGTGGCCGACGGCTTCTTCGCCCATCCGTTCCACAGCCGGCGCTCGCTGCAGGAGAACACGCTCCCCGCGCTGGAAGCGGGTCTGCGTGCCAGCGGTCGCCGCCGGGAGGACCTCGAGGTGGTGTGCGCGACGCTCACGGTGACCGCTGACGACGAGGAGGCCTTCGAGCGCTCGAAGCAGGCCGCGCGCAAGCAGCTCGCCTTCTACGGCTCGACCCCCGCCTATCGTTCCACCCTCGATTGCCACGGCTGGGGCGACCTGCACGCGGAGCTGAACCGAATGTCCAAGCGGGGACTGTGGGACGAGATGACCGCCCTCGTGCCGGACGAGGTGCTGGAGACGATCGCCGTCGTCGGGCCGCGCCACGAGATCGCCGGCAAGCTGCGTGCGCGACTCGAGGGGATCGCCGACGGCGTGAGTCTCACCCACAACCGCGCGCCCGACCCGTCCCACTGGGCGGACGTCGTCGCCCGCCTGCGGGCGGACCGCGGCGAAGTCTGACCTCGACCCCGACCTACTAGGAGCTCGCCGTCTGGCCGACCAGGCGCCGGTGGATGCGGCCCGAGAGCCCGGTGTGGGCGTGGACGCAGATGGCCCTCTGATAGGAGCGCACGAGCCCGCGGGTCTCGCCCTGCCAGTCGCACTGCTCGGCGGCCTTCCGGCCCCGCTCCGCCAGGAGCCGCCGGTGGCCGGCGTGAGCGAGCAGCTCGGCCGCGATGGCGGCACCCTCGAGCGGAGTCTCCGGGTCGTAGAGGACCCCGTTCTCCCAGTGATGCACCAGGTCGGCGATGCCGCCGGCCGCGGCGGCCACCACCGGGACGCCCGCCGCCATCGCCTCCAGCACCACGAAGCCCAGGGTCTCGGTGGTGGAGGGCATGAAGAAGAGGTCGGCGCTCGCGAAGGCGCTGGCGAGCTCCTCCCCGCGCAGGAACCCGGTGAAGGTGGCGGGCAGGGCGGCGAGGCTCCTCTCCAGCTGCGGCCGCGCGGGACCGTCGCCCACCAGGGCGAGGTGGGCGTCCGGCGCCGCCTCGTGGACGAGTCGCAGCACGTCGAGATTCTTCTCCGGTGAGAGTCGCCCCACGTACAGGACCACCGGCCGATCGGGCCGTCCGTCGGTCAGCCGCATGCGCATGTCCAGGGAGCGCTTGTCCGGGTGGAAGCGGTTGCAGTCCACCCCGCCCCGCCAGATGCCCACGTTCTCGATGCCGTGGTCCTGGAGCTGCCGGCGCGTGACCGTCGACGGGCAGAGGTTGACGTCGGCCAGGTTGTGCACGCGGCGGACGAGGGGCCACACGGCCGGCTCGAGCCATCCCAGACCGTGTCGTCCCGCGTAGGCCGGCAGATCGGTGTGGTACGACGCGACGATGGGAAGGGCCAGCGCCCGGGCCGCGAGCATGCCCCAGACGCCGAGCACCGCCGGCCCCACCGCGTGCACCACGTCCGGTCGAAAGCGCCGCAGGTGCCAGAGGATGCGCGGCTCGGGCAGGGCCAGCCGCAGCCCCGGATACGGGGGGAACGGAACCCCGGGGATCCCGACGACCTTCGCGCCGGCGTAGTCCGAGAGCGGCGCGTCGGGGGCCAGCACCAGCACGTCGTGGCCCTGCTCGCGCAGCGCGCGGATCGTGTGTCGCAGGCGATTCGTGATGCCGTCGATCTTGGGAAGGAAGACCTCGCTGACGATCGCGATTCTCATCGGTCCATGCCTCCGAGCGGTCGGTGGGCCGCTCACGCCCGGAAGGATCGGTGTGCCCGGTCAAGCGGGGGTCACGGATGCGAGACGTTGTTCTACCCGTCTCGTGTCAGGAACGTGACGAAGGCGTCTCGTTCTCGTGCGGCCGGGCCGATCGGCGCCGAAGCCGCGAGACGCCGCTGGAATCCTCCACCGTCGGTGAAGCCGGCGGGTGGGCGGGGGCGCGGGTGGCAAGCCGGCCCTGGAGCAGCGCGGCGCCCTCGAGCGCGTCGCCGAGCAGCTCGTCCCAAACGGTGAAGCCCTCGCCCGACACCGCGAAGCCGCTTTCCCCGCAGCGGACCCGCAGCCCGCTGTTCGACCAGTGGATCTCGGCCACGATGGAATCCCCCCGGATGCTGCGGAGAGCGTCGGCGCGGACCGTTGCAGCGGTGCGCCGCTCCCGTGGCGAATCCGGGAAGAACCACACCGGACGGCGTAAGATGGAATCCATGAGGACCCTATTCGACCTGGAGAAGACCTTCGTCCACCTGGCCGGCGACGGCCGCACGGTCCCGCTCGAGGTGACCGACACGTTCTGGCAGGACCTCACGTCGGGGAAGCTCGGCGAGCTGGGCGCCGGCCGCATGCTCTCGCTCTTCGCGTTCGACGGGCCGTGGGAGAGCTGGGAGGTACATCCGAACGGTGACGAGATCGTCTGCCTGCTGTCGGGCCGGGCGGCCTTCACCCTCGAGCGGGAAGGCGGCAAGCACGAGACCGTGGAGCTCTCGCAGCCGGGCACCTTCGTCTTCGTGCCCCGCGGCACCTGGCACACGGCCCGGACCGACGAGCCGACGAGGATGCTCTTCGTGACCGATGGCGAGGGGACGACGCACCGACCGGTCTGACGTGGCTCGGGCCTGCGCTTCGCATGCCGGGCTGCGGCCTCGGCGTGCGCTCAGCCGCGCTTCGCGACCACCTCCGCGGCGCGCTCCACCTCGGCCAGATCCGAGGTCGCGGGCACGAGGAAGCACTCGTCGCAGCCGAGCGCTTCCATGGCGTCGAGGGATTCGAGCACGGCGTCGGCGCTGCTGCGGTTCATCCGCTTCGCCATGGCCCGGGCCGCGTTCTCGCCCAGCACCTTGATGTAGTCGTACACATAGGTCGAGAGCCGCTCCTGGGCGTTCGGCGCGAGGCTGTACCAGAAGCCTGCCGTCCGGCGCGGGGGCGCGTCGCGCTTCGCGTCCGCCCACGACCCGTCCACCCCCTGGATCGCGCGCTCGATCTCGCTCCCGACGCCGTTGCCCGACCAGAGATACACGCCGTCGGCCCACGCCGCGGCGCGGCGCGTCGCCTTGGGGCCCATCACGCCGGCCAGGATCGGCGGTCCGCCCGGCTGCACGGGCCGCGGCCCCACCTCGTCCAGGCCCTCGCCGAGCGGCTCGCCGCGCCAGATGCGGCGCATCTCCGCCACCTGCTCGTCCATGCGCGCGTGACGTCGGGCCGCCGACGCGCCCACCGCCTCGTAGTCTCCGGGTCGTCCGCCCACGCCGACGGTCACCGTGACGCGGCCGTTCGAGAGGACGTCGAGGGTGGCGATCTCCTTGGCGGCCCAGACCGCGGAGTGCATGGGCAGCACGTAGAGGGAGGGGACGATGCGCACCCGTTCCGTGACGGCCGCCGCCGCCGCCAGGGTCGTGCGCATCTCGAGCGTGTAGCCGGTGATGCGCTCGCCGCAGGAGAGGCTCGCGAAGGGACCTTCGTCGACGCCACGGCACCAGCCGAGGATGCGTTCGCGATCGAGGTCGCGCTCCATGTAGGGCAGGCAGATTCCAACGTCCATCGCGAGGGCGCTCCTCCAGGCCGGGGCTCCACGCGGGAGATCCGGAGCGGGCGATCGAGGTGAGGGGACGCGATGGTAGAGCGGATTCCAGGCCTGCGGGCGCGACGTCCCGCGGAAGGGGCCTCGCCCGAAGACGCGATCGGGCGATGGGCGCTCGGGTCTGGACGGGCCTGAGGAGCGTTCAGGAATCGTCGTGCGCGGCGCGCTCGGAGACGATCCGGAAGCGCTGCCGGCCACCCCACAGGGTGAGGGCGAGCAGCACGACGAGCGCCACCCGGGGTGCGCCGTCGGGCTCGGGGACCACGGTCCGACCCACCTCCGTCGCGGTCAGGTTGCCGGACATCGGGATGATGTCGAAGAGCTTCGCGACCGGGCCGAGATCGAAGTGCAGCACGTGGCCGGCGACGGTAGGCGCGGGCGTGGACGAATCGAGCAGGGGGCCGTCGAGGGTGAGCAAGACCGGGAGGGCGGGGGCGACTCCCGAGCACGTGTAGCTGCCGCCGTGGCAGGGAAGGAACGTGCTCGCGAAACCATGGAGCGGCAGGCTGAGATCGCCGTCGAAGGCCCCGCTCGGCTGCGCGTACTCGACCATCCGGACGGGCCCCGTGAACGACACGTTGTTGAAGTTCGTGACCCGCGCGTCCACGGTCATGTCGAACCGCTTGATCTGCGCGGCTCCCACGAAGCCTCCGGACGGACCGGACAGTGTCTGCGAGCCGGTTCCCTGGTAGACGACGGTCATGCGGCCGTGGATGGGTCGCAACTGGTCCCAGCCTCCAATGGAGGCGACCAGGGAGCCGCTCAGGGAGTACGAGACGACGACGGGGGCGGCTTGTGCGGTGCCGTCGAGCGCCGATACGCAGAGCAAGCAGAGCACGCAGAGGATCAGGCTCGGGATTCCGGGGCGGCGCATGGGCATTCGTCCCGTCGGCTGAGCTGGGTCCCCGCGTTCGCCAAGGATGGGGCCGAGCGTCGACAGGCAAGCATGCGCACCGGAGCTTCCCGATGTCAATCGCGGACTCCGCTGGACCGACCGGGTTCCGTCTCTCGTCCGTCCGGCCTCGGCCGACCCGCTACGAAGAGGAGCTCGAGGCCGCGTCCAGGCTCGCGCGCACGGCTTCGAGCTCGACCTGGGACTTGCGGGTGAGCTCGTCCAGCGCCTTGCCGAGCGCCTCCTGCCACATGCCGAAGGTCCAGCCGGCGCGCGAGAGCTTCTTGCGCGCCTCGACGACCGCGCCGCGCTCGAGCCCGGGAATCGGTCCCGAGATGCGGACGCGGATCTCGGCGTCCACCCAGGCGGGCGCGCCCGGCTCGTTCATCATCCAGAGCTGCTCGATGCCGAGGGTGAGGGGCACCGCCTTCGCGAAGCCCGGGTCGCTGGCGGTCAGCACCCGGAAGCGGGCAGCGCGCAGGGCCCGTCCCACGGCCTGGGCGACGATCTGCTCCACCGAGGAGTCGGGCGAGAGGAGCACGTTCCCGCTGCCGCCGCCCGGACCGGCGCCGCGGGCGACGGCGCGGGGGCGAAGCTCCGGGTCGTCGCCCGCCAGGGTTGGCGTGAGGCCGCGGCCCGAGAAGTCCTGGAAGTCGCGCTGGTCGAGTGTGCTGGCGATCTTCACGGCGGGCCCGGCCGGCGGGTTCTCGGTCAGGCCGGCCTCCTGCACGGGCACCACCGAGAGGCCCGCGCAGGCGAGCGTCAGCAGTGCGAGGAGGCCTACCAGAGTACGGGCGAGATTCACCGGATCACCCCTCTTTGGTGGAGGGCGCGACGGAGCTGCCAGACGCGCTCGCGGTTCGCTCCCAGGTCCGACCAGCCCGTCCGCGAGGCCGAGCGCACGGCGATGCGGCCCTCGTCGGCCAGCAGCAGCAGCTCGAGGTCGTCGACGAACCGCATGAGCGGGGTCGTGCACTCGGCGTGGAGGTAGCCGCCGTCGGCCTCCACGATGCGCGTGCCGGGCAGGGACGTGACCGCGTCGGGGACGAGCGGCCACGCCCGCTCGGGGGGCATGGCGAGCACGAAGGGATCGGTGCGGTGGGCGTCGTCGCCCGCCGTCGAGACGCAGTTCGGTGAGGAGGGGCACGGCGCGAGCCGGCCCTCGTGCACCCCGAGGTTCTCGGGTGTGGGAGCCGCACAGCCCGCGCACCCGAGAAGCCAGGCGAGCGCGAGCGCTCGCGTCGCTCGCCCCGGCAGCGTCAACCTTCCCGGTAGGTGGTGTGCGAGGGGCGTCGCGCCAGGATGTTCTCCTTGCCCCAGTTGGTCACCTTCTTGAAGGCGTCGGAGGCGATGAAATCCTGGAAGGCCTGCTCGCTCTGCCAACGCGAGACGATCAGGTAGTTGGCGTCCTCCGAGGAGATACTCCGGTAGATCTCCGAGCGGTCGTGACCTTCGATGGCCTCCATCGTCTTGACGACCTTCGCGCAGGCGTCCTCGAAGATCTTCTCCTTGCCTGCGAGCACCGCATAGTTCATTCCGATGGTCACCACCGGTGACTTCTCCTTTCGTCGCTCGTCCCAAGCTCTCGTCCCAGGTGTCGTCCCGCCCGGATGCCGGGCGTCGATCGCCGGGTCAGTCCGCGATCCGGCCCGCGCGCTTGCCGAAGACCGGCGTCTCCTCCTCGATGCAGGCCTTGAACGAGGGTCGTCCCCACATGCGGTCGAGGAAGCCCCGCAGCCGGGGCCAACGCTTTCGCTCCGGCGCGATGCCGGCGTGGCGCAGGTTCACGAAGGGGCTCGCCACGGCGATGTCCGCCAGGGTGAGCCGTCCGGCGACGAAGAACTCCTCGTCGCCGAGCTCCTTCTCGAGGTAGTCGAAGAACCTCGGCAGCTCTTCGGCGGCCGCGCGCAGGGGCTCGGTCTCGTCGGGCTCCTTGCCGGACATGAGCGGCGCCAGCACCAGCGGCAAGAAGCACTTCGGGCCGGCGACGGGCACGAAGCCGCTGTCCATGTACTCCTCGAGCCACAGGGTGCGGCCGTACGCGAAGGGGTCTTCGGGATAGAGGGGCGTCTCCGGGTGCGTGCGCTCGAGATACAGGCAGATCACCGACGAGTCCGGCAGGTGGCGATCGCCGTCCCGCAGCACCGGGATCTTCTTCTGCGGGCTGATCTCGAGGAAGCCCTCGGGCGGTGCGAAGGGGTTCAAGGGCTCGAGGGTGTACTCGATGCCTTTCTCGGCGCAGAAGACACGGACCTTGCGGACGAAGGGCGACACGTTGCCGCCGATGACGGTGAGGGACATGGGGACTCCGGTTTTGGGGCGCGCGTTGCCAGGGCCGGGAGTCTATCAGGGCCCGCGTGGGGCGTGGCTCGGCGCCCGAGATCGCCCGCGGGGATCTCGGGCGAGCCCAGAGGGGTACACAGGCCGGTTGTGCAGTAGATTTGCTGCACTCGAAGCGTCGGCACTGCAGTGGAGAGCTGGCGGCGGTCGCGCAACTCGCTGAAAACAAAGGACCTCTCTCTCGGCACGGCACTTGCTCAGAAAGCGTTCCAAGCGAACGCCAGACGCAGCAGAGGCTGGCGGGGAGTGAGCGCAGGTGGGCACACGGCGAACGTGCACGGGGGCAGCGACGGCGGGAGGCCCGTTCCCGGCAGGCCGCTGGAAGCAGCGGGCGAGGGTCGAAGCCGAGCTGGATGCCACCGGCGAGGCCTTCGGCCTCGGAAAGGAGCGCTTCGAGATGGCTCGTGAGAGGGAGCGCCTGGAACACCGCCGCGAGCGGGAGGAACACCGCCGGGAGCGCGAGGAGGAGCGCCGGGAGCGCCATCGTCGTCGGCGCCGCGAGCGGCAGGAGCGGCATGCGCGACGCCGGGATGCGAGCGAGCCCCTCGCCGACCCCGGCCGCCCCGAGGGCTCGCGCAGCCGCCGGCGCCAACCGCTCACGCCCGAGGAACGCACCTATCGCGAGGCGCGTCGCCGGGCCAACGCCAAGATCGGCTTCCTCACCCACGGCGTCGCCTATCTGTCGGTGCTGGCGCTCATCCTGATCTCGTCCCGCAGCATCCGTGTCACCTTCGTCGTGGCGGCGGCCTGGGGCATCGGCCTCGCCATCCACTACTTCTCCGCGGTCGTCGCTCCCGGTCTCCGCAAGCGGCTGATCGAGGACGAGGTCGGCCGCAACGTGGCCCGCAGCGTCACCCAGGCGCGCCGGGCCGTGGCGAGCCGTCACGAGCGATCCCTCGAGGATCTCTCCGCCTCCATCGCCCACGAGATCCGCAATCCCGTCACCGCCGCCAAGAGCCTCGTGCAGCAGATGGGCGAGGACCCGGTCTCCAGCCGCAACATCGAGTACGCGAACATCGCCTTGGAGGAGCTCGATCGGGTCGAGCGGTCGATCTCGCACCTGCTTCGCTACGCCCGCGACGAAGAGCTGCACTTCGACTCGTTCGACATGTGCGACGTGGTAGCGTCGGCGGTGGAGAGCTTCCGCGACCGCATCGACCTGCTGGGTGTCGAGCTCGAGCTGCAGCTCGACACGCCCGGCCGCATGCGGGGCGACCCGGAGCGGATGCGGCGCGTCCTGGTGAACCTCGTCGGCAACGCCCTCGACGCGCTCGAGCAGGGGGACTCTCCCGTCCCGCGGCTGCAGATCGCGGCGGGCGAGAACCTGGCCGCCACGGAGGTGTGGGTGCGGGTCCGGGACAACGGTCCGGGCATCCATCCCGACGTGCTCGACAAGATCTTCAACCCCTTCTTTACCACCAAGGACCAGGGTACGGGGCTGGGCCTGGCCCTCTCCAAGAAGATCGTCGACGCGCACGGGGGCTCGATCGAGGTCGAGTCGGACGAGTCCGGCAGCGAGTTCGTGCTGTCGTTCCCCAAGGACGCCGGAGCCGCGTCGTGAGCCGCCGTGTCGACAGGGGCGCGAGTCCGGCTGGTACCCTCGAGGCGAACCGAAGGGAGGCTGCGTCGATGGCCCGAAGCGAGCGCCCGCGCACCCGTTCGAGACGGCGCCATCGGCGGAACTCCAGCGGCGAGCTCGAGATTCCCTACGACCCGGCGCTGGACGACCGGAGCTTCCTCGAAGAGCTGGAGCGACCGGGTCCGGCCCAGGTTCCCGCCCGTCGCCCGTCGCGACACGAGGACGCAGCGCCCGAGCCGCCGGTGGACTACGCGCGCGCCCGAGACGCGGCCGAGAAGAAGGCCGAGCTCTACCTCGACGCCGCCAAGAAGGGCGCCATCGTCCTGGTGCTCCTGCTGATCCCGCCGCTCACCTGGCTGGGCTTCGTGCTGCTGGTGGTCTGGGGCATCCGCATGTGGCGGCGCTACTTCAAGCTGATGGTGGAGCCCGGCCTGCGCGAGCGCATCATCGAGGACGAAGTGCAGCGCCAGGTGCAGGTGAACGTCTCCGCCGAGCGCCGCTCGATGGAGGGCGAGCACTCCCGCGACCTCGAGCAGCTGTCGGCTTCGATCGCCCACGAGATCCGCAACCCGATCACGGCGGCCAAGAGCCTGGTGCAGCAGATGAGCGAGGAGCCCGAATCGCTCGACAACGCGGAGTACGCGCGGGTGGCGGTCCAGGAGCTCGAGCGCGTGGAGCGCTCCATCACGCACCTGCTGCGCTTCGCCCGGGACGAGGAGATCCGCTTCTCGCAGGTGAGCATGAGCGACGTGCTCGAGTCCGCACTGGAGACCTTCCGGGACCGGGCCGCGCGAGAGGGCGTCGAGATCACGAAGAACTTCGACACCCCGGGCCTGGTGGAGGGCGACGCCGACAAGCTGCGCCGCATCGTCATCAACCTGGTGGGCAACGGCATGGACGCCGTGCGCGACGCGCACGCGCCGTCTCCGCGCCTCGACATCTCCATGGGCGAGAACCTGGCCGGCACCGAGGTGTGGGTGCGCATCTGCGACAACGGCGCCGGCATCTCGGACGAGCTGCGGGCGAAGATCTTCTCGCCCTTCGTGACGTCGAAGCGCGGCGGTACGGGTCTGGGCCTTCCGATCACCAAGAAGCTGGTCGAGGCCCACGGCGGGACCATCGAGCTCTCGTCGGCCCCGGGCCAGGGAACCGAGTTCGTGCTGACGATTCCGAAGCGTAGCCGCCAGGGAGGTGGCCATTGAAGCCCCGCATCCTCGTGGTCGAAGACGAGAACGCCATCCGCATCGCCCTCAAGGGGCTGTTGACCCGGGAGGGCTACGAGGTGGAGCTCGCCGAGGACGGCGACGCCGCCACCGCACGACTCGGCGAGCAGAGCTACGACCTGGTGCTCACCGACCTGGCGCTGGGTCACGGCGCCACCGGCATGGACGTGCTGAAGCGCGTGAAGGAGGTGCGGCCCGAGACGGCGGTCGTGATGATCACCGCCCACGGCAGCGAGAAGATCGCCGTCGAGGCGATGAAGGCCGGCGCCGAGGACTACGTGCCGAAGCCCTTCGACAACGACGAGATCCGCGTCATCGTGCGCCGGGCCATCGACCGGCACCGCCTGGAGCGCGAGCACCGCCTGCTGCTCGAGCAGATCCAGCGCGACTACGGCTTCGAGAACCTGATCGGCGCGGGCCGCGCCATGCAGAAGGTCTTCGAGACGATCCAGAAGGTGGCCGAGACCGATCTGTCGGTCCTGATCCGCGGGGAGAGCGGCACGGGCAAGGAGCTGGTCGCCCAGGCGCTCCACAACCGCAGCGCGCGCCGCAATCGCCCCTTCATCACCGTCAACTGCGCGGCCATCAGCCGCGAGCTGGTGGAGAGCGAGCTCTTCGGCCACGAGAAGGGCTCCTTCACGGGCGCCGACAGCCGGCGCATGGGCCGCTTCGAAGCGGCGGACGGCGGCACCATCTTCCTCGACGAGATCGGCGACATGGCGCCCGAGACCCAGGCGAAGGTGCTGCGCGTGCTGCAGGAGCGGAAGCTCGAGCGGGTGGGCAGCACCCAGAGCATCGAGGTCGACGTGCGCGTGATCTCCGCCACCCATCGCGACCTCGAGAAGGAGGTCGCGGACGAGACCTTCCGCGAAGATCTCTACTACCGGCTCAAGGTGGTCGAGATCGAGCTGCCCCCCCTGCGCGAGCGTACCGAGGACATTCCGGCGCTGGCGCACCGCTTCCTGGCCCAGGTGGCGGAGCGGCTCGGCCGCGAGCCGAAGCCCCTCGGCGCCGCCGCCCTGGCGGTGCTCTCGCGGCACGCCTGGCCGGGCAACGTCCGCGAGCTGCGCAACGTGCTCGAGCAGGCGGCGGTGCTGGCGCCTGGCGACGCCATCGAGGCGAGCGACCTCCACCTGCCCGGCGACGCGCCGCCGCAGCCGGAGCTCGCGGCTGCCGACGGCGCGACCTTCGGCGACGCCAAGCGCAACGCCGTCGAGAGCTTCGAGCGCAGCTTCCTGCTGCGCGCCCTGCGCGAGAACGAGGGCAACGTCTCCCGAACCGCCCAGGCCATCGGCATGGTCCGCCAGAGCCTGCAGCAGAAGATTCGAGAGCTCGGTCTTCGGTCCGAAGACTGGGGCAACGGGCGCAACGACGACACTTCGAAGACCGGCTGAAGGAGCCGGAAACGAGAGGAGAGAAGACATGGGCATGGACCGATCGGAAGGCTTCTTCGCGCGTTTGCGCAGTCTCGTGACTGGCTTGTTCCGCCGCTGGGTGCGGGACCGCGAGCATCAGAGTCCGGAGGTCGTCTACGAGCAGGCGATCGGCGAGCGGGTCCGCCAGTACCGGGAGCTCAAGTCCGCGGTCGCCGGCATCCTCTACCTGCGCACCAAGCTCGAGAGCGAAATCGGCGACCGCCGCGCCGAGATCGCCCGCCTGCACGACGACGCCCGCCGCGCGGTGCGCCGGCACCAGGACGACATCTCGCTGACCCTGATCGCCCAGAAGCAGCAGCTCTTCGAGGAGCTCGAGCGCGCCGAAGAGGAGCTGGCGGCGGTGCGTGAGCAGGCCGAGGAGGCCAAGGGCAACCTCGTGCGCTTCCGCGAGGAGATTCGCTCGCTGGTGCGCGAGAAGGGCCGCATGCTCGCCACCCTCGCCAACGCCAAGGCGCGCCGGCGGCTGCAGGTGGCCATCGAGGGGCTCTCGACGGACGCCGAGCTCGACGCCCTCGAGGGCGTGCGCGAGTACGTCACCCGCCTGACGATGGAAGGCGACATCGACAAGGAGCTCGGCGACACCGGGCTGCGCACCCGGCTGCGCGAGTTCCGCGACGAGGCGCGGATGCAGTCGGCGCGCAACGAGCTCGAGCAGATGAAGAAGGAAGCGAACGTGCACACGCTGGCGGAGACCAGCAGCCGCACCTTCAGCGCGGAGGCGGCGCCGGCGGCGGGCTGAGCGCTTCGGTTCCCGGGCCGTCCGGTGCCCTGCCGGACGGCCCGGACCTCCACCGGCCTCAGGCCCAGCGCGGCTTGCGCTTCTCCAGGAAGGCCCGGATGCCCTCGCGCAGGTCGTCGCTCGTGGCGCAGAGCACCTGGTTGCGGTCCTCCATGGCGATGGCCTGCTCGAGGCTCCCGGCGTCGAGGCTCGCGTTGAGACACTCCTTGGTGAGACGCAGGCCCAGGGGCGACGTCAGGATCATCTCGCCGGCGAGCTTGCGGGCCTCCTCCTCGAGGGCGTCGTCGGGCACCACCGCCGACACGAGGCCCGTCGCCAGCGCGCGCTGGGCGTGGATGAAGCGTCCGGTGAGCATCAGCTCGTAGGCCACGGAAGCGCCCACCAGGCGCGGCAGCAGGTAGCTCACCCCGACGTCGCAGGCGGAGAGCCCGATCTTGATGAAGGCGGCGTTCATGCGCGCCGACTCGCCGGCGATGCGGACGTCCGAGGCCAGGGCCAGCGCGAAGCCACCCCCCGCGGCGGCGCCCTGCACGCAGGCGATGATGGGCTGGGGGCAGCGGCGCATCAGGATCGCGAGCTCGCTGATGCGGCGCTGTCCGCGCAGCGCGCCCTCGGGCGAGCCGGGTGCATCGCCGCCGCCCGTGTCCTTGAGGTCGAGCCCCGCGCAGAAGGCGCGGCCGGCGCCGCGCAGCACCACCACCCGCACGTCGTCGCGCTCGGGAAGCCCGCCGAAGAAGTCCCGCAGCTCCGTGACGAGAGTGGGATTGAGGGCGTTCAGGGAGTCCGGCCGGTTCAGGGTGAGCCAGGCGACCGGGCCCTCCTGGCGCAGGGCGAGGGTCTCGTAGGACGACACCGGCCGCTCAGATGCCTTCGGCGCGGTGCGAGCCGCTCCACATGACGCCCGGGGCGAGCCGGCGCATCCAGTAGGCGATCCTCGCCGTGCGGTCGGGGAAGACCATCAGGCGGCCGCGATCGAGATCGCGCTCGATGGCGTCGAGCACCCTCTCGGGCGGAATCGGGGGCATGCCCTCGAGCACCTTCGGCTGGGACTTCGCCTGGTCGAGCAGAGGCGTCGCCACGGGCGGCGGACACACGCACGCGAAGCGGACGCCGCGGTTCCGGTTCTCGTGGTAGAGCACCTCGGTGAAGGCGACGACCGCGAACTTCGAGGCGTTGTAGGCGCCGAAGTGCATGGAGGGCACCCAGCCCGCGATGGACGCGAAGTTCACCAGGTCGCCCCGACCGCGCTCCAGCATGCCGGGGAGCGTCGCCATCGTGACGTTGACCGTGCCGCCGTAGTTGATGTCCATGATGCGGTTGATGAGGCCCGCGTCCTGCTTGAGGATCAGGTCGGTGGGCATGATCGCCGCGGCGTTCATGACGCGGTCGACGGGACCCAGGGCGGACTCGATCTCGGCGACGGTCGACGCCACGGCGCGGGCGTCGGTGACGTCCAGGGGCCAGGCGCGGAAGAGCTCGCAGCCCTGCCCGGTCTCGCGCAGCCCGGCCTCGTTCACGTCCACGCCCGCCACCGAAGCGCCGGCCTCGGCCAGCCGGCGGGCGGCCAGGCGGCCCATTCCGCTGCCGGCGCCGGTGATCAGCACCACCTTGCCGTCGAAGGACATCGCCTCTCTCTCCTCTCGTTCGGATCCCGCACGGGATCGCCTTGCGGGGGAGTCTACCGGGCTCCGGGCGGCGTCGAGCGGGCCGCGATCCGCGCCTTCCCCGGGGGCATCCAGCCGCGAGTTGACCCCCCGCCGGGCCGTGGGCTATCCCTCCCCGTCCTCCGGCAGCCCCCAGGCCCGGAGCACCCAACGATTCTTTCGGCTGGCGCCTTCCGGGATCGGACCCGCGCGAACCGGCTCGCCACCCCACGAAGACAGGACCAGAGGATCTCGAGATGTCGCGACGCTGTGCGCTCACCGGCAAGGAAACCCAGTTCGGGCACAACGTGTCCCACTCGAACCGCAAGACGAACCGGCGCTTCGCGCCGAACATCCAGTCCGTCTCGCTGCACTCCGAGGCACTCGACCGCAGCGTCACCCTGCGCATCTCCACGCGCGCCCTGCGTACGGTCGTCAAGAAGGGCGGCCTCGACCGCTTCCTGCTCGACACCGACGACGCCAAGCTGCCCGAGGAGGCGCTGCGGCTGAAGCGGAAGGTGCGCAAGAGCCTCTCGGGGGGGCGCAAGGTCGCCACCGCCTGAGCCCGCGCTCGACGCAGGGCGGGCGAGAGACCGAAAACGAGAAGGCCCGGACGGCGACGTCCGGGCCTTCTCGTTTCACGCAGGGCGACTCGCCGCGCTACTTCTTCTTCATTCCGTAGCGCTTGCGGAAGCGGTCGATCTTTCCGTCGGCGTCCAGCTCGCGCATCGTGCCCGTCCAGAACGGGTGGCTGCGCGACGAGATTTCGAGCTTGATGATGGGAACCGCCACGCCGTCCACGTCGCGGGTCTCGCTCGAGGTCTGGGTGGATCGGCTCATCCACTCGTCGCCCGTCGCCGAGTCGACGAAGATGACGTCGTGGTAGTCGGGATGGATGTCGGGCTTCATGGCTACCAGCTCGACTTGCGCATGCCCGGCAGCTGCCCGCGCAGGGTGAGGTCGCGCAGCGCGATGCGCGAGATGCCGAACTTGCGGTAGTAGGCCTTCGAGCGGCCGGAGATCTCGCAGCGGCGGTTGAGCCGCGTGGGACAGGAGTTGCGCGGCAGCTTCGCGAACTTCTCCTGGATCTCGATCTTCTCTTCGATGGAGACGTTGGCGTCGTTCAGCCGCTTGCGCAGCTCGGCGCGCGTCTCGGCGTACTTCTTGATGAGCGCCTTGCGGCGGTTGTCGCGATTGATCTGGGACGTCTTGGCCATGGGATTCCTCTTGGGGGCCGGGAAGTTAGAGGGCCCGGGGGCGCGGCGCAAGCGGGCCCCGGATCGGGCCCGGAGCCGCCCCCGCACCGGATTCACCTGCGGAATCGACGCCTTACGCGCGCGGGGTCCGAGGGCCGCGGACGGCCGTCCGCTGGTATTCGCGCGACGCCGTTCCTATCCTACGCGCTCCGCGAACGAGCCATCCCCGCGAATTCGGACGCCGGGGCCCCGGTTTCCCCTGCAGGCCAGGGGGTCGGCGCCCCGGGGTCGCCGCGAAGCCCGGAGCGAGACATGAGCCAGGACCGGCCGATGGTGCGTGCCATCGACCCCAGCACGCTCGCCAAGCACTTCGACCCCGCCGAGGCCGAGCCGCGCTGGAACGAGCGCTGGGAGCGCGACGGCGTGCACCGCTACGACCCGACGCGGCCGCGGGAAGAGACCTTCGTCGTCGACACGCCGCCGCCCACGGTCTCGGGCTCGCTCCACGTCGGCCACGTCTTCTGCTACACCCACACCGACGTGATCGCGCGCTACCAGCGCATGCGCGGGCAGAACATCTTCTACCCGATGGGCTGGGACGACAACGGCCTGCCCACCGAGCGGCGCGTGCAGAACTACTACCACGTGCGCTGCGACCCGAGCACGCCCTACGAGCCCGGCCTCGCGCCTGGAAGGGGCGAGCGCGAAGGACCGCAAGGAGCCGGCCGCGCCTGGTTTCGCGCCCGAACTTCATCGAGCTGTGCGACAGGCCTCACCGCGCGAGGACGAGGAGGCCTTCAAGGAGCTGTGGCGTCGCCTCGGGCTCTCGGTCGACTGGCGCCGAGGAGTACCGAACCATCGACGACCGCTGCGCGCCGCCTCGCCCAGTACTCGTTCCTCGACCTGTGGGAGAAGGGGCGCGTCTACAGCAGCTACGCGCCCACCATGTGGGACGTGGACTTCCAGACCGCCGTCGCCCAGGCCGAGGTGGAGGACCGCGACCTGCCCGGCGCCTACCACGACATCGAGTTCGGCGTGGAGGGCGGCGACGAGAGCTTCGTCATCGCCACCACGCGCCCCGAGCTGCTGCCGGCGTGCGTGGGCGTGACGGCGCACCCCGACGACGCGCGCTACCAGGAGCTCTTCGGGCGCAGCGCCGTCACGCCGCTCTTCCTCGCGCCCGTGCCGATCTTCCCGAGCGAGCTCGCCGACCCCGAGAAGGGCACCGGCATCCTGATGGTCTGCACCTTCGGCGACGCCACCGACGTGCAGTGGTGGCGCGAGCAGGGTCTCGCGCTGCGGCAGGTGCTCGGGCGCGAACGGCCGCCTGACGGCCATCCGTTTCGACGCGGACGGCGAGGGTGGCTTCCAGAGCCTGCGGCCCGGAGGCCGCCAACGCGTCTACGCCGAGCTCGCGGGCAAGCGCGTCAAGCAGGCGCGCACCGCCATCGTGGAGCTGCTGCGGGACCCGAGCGCCTCGGCGACGGGGCACGGCGCGCCCCTGCGCGGCGAGCCGAGTCGATCGAGCACGCGGTCAAGTTCTACGAGAAGGGCGACCGCCCGCTCGAGTTCTGCCCACGCGCCAGTGGTTCGTGCGGCTCCTCGACAAGAAGGACGCGCTGCTCGCCAAGGGCGAGCAGATCGACTGGCACCCGCCCTTCATGCACGCCCGCTACCGGGACTGGACGGAGAACCTGTCCCTCGACTGGTGCTCTCCCGCCAGCGCTACTTCGGCGTGCCGATCCCGGTCTGGTATCCGCTCGCCGAGTTCGGGGAGCGCGACTACGCGAACCCCATCGTCGCCGAGGCGGATCAGCTGCCGGTCGATCCCACCGTCGACGTGCCGCCGGGCTACGAGGCCGACCAGCGCGGGAAGCCCGGCGGCTTCGACGCCGAGTCCGACATCTTCGACACCTGGTTCACCAGCTCGCTCACGCCGCAGATCGGCTCCCACTGGGTGCTCGACCCCGAGCGGCACGCGAAGCTCTTCCCCGCCGACGTGCGCCCGCAGAGCCACGAGATCATCCGCACCTGGGCGTTCTACACCATCGCCAAGGCGCTGCTTCACGAGGACAGCATCCCCTGGAAGCACGTGATGGTGTCGGGCTGGGTGCTCGACCCCGACCGCAAGAAGATGTCGAAGAGCAAGGGCAACGTGGTGACGCCGGTGCCGCTGCTCGAGAAGTACAGCGCCGACGCCGTGCGCTACTGGGCGGCCAGCGCGCGCCTCGGCGTGGACACCGCCTTCGACGAGGAGCGTCTTCAAGATCGGCAAGCGCCTGGTGACCAAGCTCTTCAACGCCGGCAAGTTCGTGCTCTCCCAGGAGAGCGTCGCGGCGCCCGTCTCGGCCGAGCTCGACCGCGCCTTCGCGGCACAGCTGAAGAAGCTCGCGCTGCAGTCCACCCGGGACTTCGACGAGTTCAACTACGCGCACGTGCTGCAGGCGACCGAGACCTTCTTCTGGACGCGCTTCACCGACACCTACCTCGAGCTCGCGAAGCCGCGCGCCCGGCGTCAGGTGGACGGCGCCTGCCCGGACGACGCGTCGATCCTGGCCAGCGCCTCGGCGGTGGCCGGCCTGCGGCTGGGGCTCGACGTGCTGCTGCGGCTGTTCGCGCCCACGCTTCCCTACATCACCGAGGAGGTGTGGTCCTGGGCGTTCGCCGAGGAGAAGGGCCAGCCCACGATCCACAAGGCCCCCTGGCCCGGCGAGAGCGACTTCGCGGGGATTTCCGAGCCAGCCAACCCCGCGAGCTTCGACCTGGCGGTGGCGGCGTTCACGGCCATCAACAAGTGCAAGGCCGACGACGAGGTGTCCATGGGGCGCGAGGTGGAGACCCTCACCCTGCGCGCCAACGCCGCCACCCTGGAAGGCCTGAAGCGGGTGCAGGACGACGTGCTGGCCGCCACCCGCTGCCACGACCACGCCCTCGCGGAGCGCGGCGACCTCGAGGACGGTGTCTTCGAGGCGACCGACGCGGTGTTCGCCCCGAAGCCCGAGAAGGCCTAGGAAGAGGCGGGCTCGTCCGGGCGGGACCTTCTCGCCGGGGGGTGCGCGGCGAGGTACTCGGCGAGCTGGTCGGCCACCAGCCGGTGCCCCGTCTCCGACCAGTGGCAGTTGGCTGCGTAGTAGCTCCCGAAGTCTCCCCGGCGCATGGTGTCGAGCGTGTCGAGTGTCTCGATGCCGAGCCGGGACGTGTCTTGCAGGATCTCCCGCTCCGCGACGTCGTTGACGGGGGCACCGTCGAAGCAGTGACCGGTGACCAGCACGAGGAGCCCCGCCCCGGTCTCGGCGACGGAGTCCCGCAGCCGCTTCAGGATGTACGCGTCGAGCGCCCGCAGCTCGGGCAGGCCCTCCCAGTCGACGTAGGCCGAATCCCGCCGGGCCTTCCTCGCGAGCCAGCGCAGCGCGTCGGCCAGTCGCGACGAGCTTGCAGGCTCCAGGCCTCCGTCGGCGACGAATGCTTCGAGCCGCGGAACGGGCACGCCTCGCAGTGCGAACCCCCCGGTCGCCGCGTCCCGCTCGAAGTGCGGCCGGGGTCCGTCCCGCACGGACAGCCCGTTCCGATAGAACGAGTTGACGTGGTACTCGAAGATCACGAGGTCCGGCTGGAGCTTCCGACCCTCCGTCTCCCAGAGCAGGAGCGTCTGGTCGGCTCCGTATGCGTTGACGCCCGCGTTCACGGTCTCGAAGCCGGTGAGATCTGCGAGGAGGGCCCCGTAGGTCTGCTCGTCGCGGACGCCGAGGCCGTAGGTCATCGAGGCGCCGAGCAGGAGCACGCGGGTGGCCGTGCCCACCTCGCCGAGCTCGCGGGGCGCCCGCAGACCGAGCGAGTTGTGCCGGATGCCATCGGCCCGATAGCTCCGCGTCATCCGCCAGCCCAGGAAGGGATCGAACTCCACGTCCGCCGCGGGCGTCGAGCTCTCGGCCCCGCGCTGCCGCAGCTCGGCCTTCCAGAACTCGTCCGTCCGGTCGTCGAGGAACTGCGTCGGCGGCGTGGCCATGCGAAACAGGAGCTCGAGCAGCAGCAGGCCCAGGGCCAGCGCGAACGAGACCAGGACGACCCTGCCCACGAAGATGGCGGTCCTCGAGATCTCCGGCTCGTCCTCGGACACGTGATCTTCCCCGCTCGTCTCGGTCATTGCGGCGGCTGCCCCCGGGCGGGTGCTCCGGCCGTGTGTCGGCTTCTCTCCGTCGCGGGGGCGCGGGCGGGCTCCCGGCTACGGCTTCTTGCGCCCGATCACGACGAAGAACCCGTTGTCCCGGCCGCCGCTCACGACCTGCAGCGCCTCGGCCAGGAAGCGCTCTACGCGGCTTCCGGGGTCCGTCGGCGAGAAGAGCTCGAAGTCGGCGCCGATGGGCGTGAAGAGCCGGGGGCTCGGGATGCTCGTCACGAACGAGAATCCGGCCTCCTCGAGCCAGCCGAGGGTCTCGTGGATCGTGTGCTTGGACTCGTGGGGGTGGCGATACTGGTCGTTGAACCAGGCCTCCCGCCGGGCGGCGCTGGCGTCGTCCCGCGCCACCTCCTGGTCGAGGCGCCGGAATCGCTCGCCGGTGAGCCGGAACAGGATGCGCCGCGCGTCGCACGCCAGGCGGCCGTAGCGGTGATAGAGGCCCACCAGGATGAAGCCGCCGGGCGCCACCAGGCGGGCGATCGAGTCGAAGGCCCGCTTGGGGTCCGACGTGTGGTGCAGGACGCCGTTGGAGATCACCAGGTGGAAGCTCCCGGGCTCGAAGACCGGCCGGAAGAGGTTCTGCTGGACGAAGCGCACCGAGTCCGCTCCCTGGGACTCCGCGAATCGCTTGCCCATGCGCAGGGAGTTGACGCAGATGTCGGTTCCGTAGACCCGACGATTCGAGCTCGACAGGAAGTTGCTCAGCTGGCCCGTGCCGCAACCGCACTCGATGATCCGCGCGCCGGGAGGCACCTGCTCGTCCAGCATGCGGGCGAAGACGCCCTCGCGCGCCTTCCGCCGCAGGCTCTCCATGCTGTCGAAGTCGTCGTAGCTCGGGAACGGCGTCTCCTCGTAGAACGCCTTGACCTCGTCGGTGACGTCGGACCTTCCCTCCTCCCACTCGTTGGGCCAGAAGAGCATCGGGATGCCGTCCTCCACCGCGAAGTGGTGGACGCACTTGCCGCAGTGGAGCGCTTCGCCCTCGAGCTCGAGCGAGCCCTGGCACTTGGGACACCGCAGGATGTCCAGATCGCTCTCGAGGTCGGGCCCGCCCATGGATTCTCCTAGAAGAGCGCGTAGATGAGCGGCGCGACGGCCTGCCCGCCCACGATCAGGAGAGAGCCGAGCAGGAGCAGCAGGAAGAGGGGGACCAGCCAGTAGGTCTTGTTGTCCTGCGAGAACTGCGTGATTTCGCGCAGCAGCTTCATCGAGTACTTCATCTTTCCCATGGTCGCTTCTCCGGAGCGCCCGTCGATTTCGGGCTTCGCAGGGGTGCTCGCATCCGCTCGTTCAGTCGAGCTTGAACTCCATCTTCCAGTTGCCGACTTCCATCCACGTCTCCTGGTCGCTCTTCGCGAGCAGGAAGGATCCCAGGATCAGGTAGTCCATGTCGGTCCGCATGAAGCAGCGATAGGCGTCTTCGGGGGTGCAGACGATGGGCTCGCCGCGGATGTTGAAGCTCGTGTTGATGAGCAGCGGACACCCCGTGAGCGCTTCGAAGGACTCGATCAGCGCGTGGTAGCGCGGCTGGGTGTCCGGCGAGACCGTCTGGACCCGCGCCGAATAGTCCACGTGGGTGATGGCCGGAACGTCGGAACGGGGGCGATTGACCCAGTCGTGGATGTCGAGGCTCGCCTCGTCTCCGAGCAGGGGAAGGCGGTGCTCCTCCCGCACCGGCGCCACGAGCAGCATGTAGGGGGAGGGGCGATCCAGCTCGAAGTAGTCGGTGGCCCGATCCTCGAGCACCGAGGGCGCGAAGGGCCGGAAGCTCTCCCGGTGCTTGATCTTGAGATTGAGCACCGATTGCATCTTGGGCGAGCGCGCGTCCCCGAGGATCGAGCGGTTGCCCAGGGCGCGCGGGCCGAACTCCATGCGGCCGTTCAGCATGCCGACCACGTGCTCGGCGGCCAGCAGGCCCGCGATGGTGGGTGCCCACTCCTCCGCGCCGAGCTCGCGGTAGCGATGGCCTCGGGCGTCCAGAAATTCGCGAATCTGGTCGTCCGCGAACTCGGGCCCCAGCAGCGAGCCCTGCATGGCATCGTGCCTGCCGTCCGGGCTCCGGGGATGGCCGAGCTCGCCGTACCAGACGGCGAGGGCCGCGCCCACCGCCCCGCCGGCGTCGCCCGCCGCGGGCTGGATCCAGACGTCGTCGAAGATGCCTTCGCGCAGGAGCTTGCCGTTGGCGACGCAGTTGAGTGCGACGCCGCCCGCCATGCAGAGATGGCGCTTGCCGGTGACCTTGCGCGCGTGGCGGGCCATGCGGAGGACGATCTCTTCGGTCACCTCCTGGATCGACTTCGCGAGGTCCATCTCGCGCTTCGTGATCGCGGTCTCGGGGGTGCGCGCGGGCCCTCCCATCAGCTCGTCGAAACGCGCGTTGGTCATGACGAGGTCTTCGAGGAAGCCGAAGTAGCTCATGTCGAGGCGGAAGGAGCCGTCCTCGCGCAGGTCCAACAGCTCCCGCAGGATCCGCTCGGTGTACACGCCCTCGCCATACGGGGCGAGGCCCATGAGCTTGTACTCGCCCGAGTTGACCTTGAACCCCGTGTAGTAGGTGAAGGCCGAGTACAGCAGCCCGAGCGAGTGCGGGAAGTCGAGCTGCTGCCGGAGCTCGAGCCGGTTCCCCTCTCCCACGCCGAGCGTCGCGCAGGCCCACTCCCCCACGCCGTCGATGGTGAGGACGGCGGCCTCCTCGAAGGGCGACGGGTAGAACGCGCTGGCGGCATGGGATTCGTGGTGCTCCGGGTAGTAGATCTGGCCGATCTCGGTCACGCCGAGCTCTTCCAGGGCGCCGGTGATCTTCGGCTCGACCCAGAGCTTCTCGCGCAGCTGCGAGGGGAGCGATTCCATGAAGGACTTCATGCCGTGGGGAGCGACCGTGAAGTAGGTCTCGACCAGCCGGTGGAACTTCAGGATGGGCTTGTCGTAGAAGGCGACGGCGTCGAGCCGGCCGTCGAAGGAGGCCGCCTCGGCCAGGCAGTAGCGGATCGCGTGGATCGGGAAGTTCTGGTCGTGCTTGATCCGGGTGAAGCGCTCTTCCTGGGCCGCCGCGACGATGACGCCGTCTTCGATCAGACAGGCGGCCGCGTCGTGGTAGAAGCAAGAGATTCCGAGGATTCGCATCGCTAGTACTGCCTCGCTCGGTTCGAGGACGCCGTCCGGACGCCCTCCCGGTCGGACCAGTAGGTCTCGCGCTGGTCGTCGTAGAAGGTCTGGAGCGCGTCTCGCTTGCCCCGGCGGAAGAGAACGCCGAAGGGAACGAAGAACCCGTAGAAGATCAGCGGGATGACCAGCCAGTTCAGCAGGCGGCCGAAGTGACGGCTCATGGCCGCGAGCATGCGCTCGATGACCGCGTAGACACCCTTCGGAGACAGCGTCGCGGCCAGGAAGACGACGGAGGAGACGGAGAGCACGACGATGCCGACGATCCGGAAGTGGGGATTCAGCGCCGGCAGGAAGTGGTAGATCGCTCCGCCCACGCAGGCTGCGGCCAGGCCCTGGAGGGCACCCCGCAGGCGAATCCTGCCGCTCGCCTCCCCCTCCGTCGCGTCGGACGGCGCCTGCCAGCTCCAGATGGCCGCCGCGGCTTCGGGGCGCCCGCTTCGCGTCTCGTGCACGTTCCGATCCCCCTGATCCAGGACGGCGTGGGAGCCGTCCGCATCCTTCCCATCCATAGTGCCCACGGAACACGGTTCGGTGACGGCGGGCCGGTTCGGACAGGAAATCCCGCCTGCGCCGGCAGCGCGGCGGCAGAATCCCGCTCGGCACGGCGGGCCGGCGCACCTCGGCCGGCCGCCACGCCCGATCGACTCAGGTCTGGCGGCTCCTCTCGCGATCCGCCGTCAGGAGCGAGCGAATCTCGTAGGCGACGATCCGGGGGAGCGCCCGGGTGAACGCGCCCACCTGCGCGCGGAAGCCGCGCCCGTCGATCGCCCGGGCCTTCTTGCGGGCCTGCGCGACCTCCTTCTCGAGGCCTTCGCCGGCCCAGGTCTCGAGCTGCGCGTGCAGGTAGTTCGCGTGGTACTTCTCGTCGTGCATCACGGTGTCCATGAACGCCTGCACGTCGGGATAGCCCTCGTAGAGCTCGCGGTAGTTGCCGATCATCTGCTCACCGCGCAGCTCGGTGATCTCGAGGAAGGCGAAGAAGTCGAGCACGTTGGTCTGGGAGGGCTGCGCTTCGTAGACCGGAATCTGCTTTCCCGGCGTCATGCGATGGGCGAAGTCCGTGAAGCCCTGGGTGTGGCGCTTCTCGTCTTCGATGTGCTTGAGCATGATGCGCCGGAGCTTGGGGTCGCCGATGGAAGGCACGGCCGCTTCGAGCACCCGGACCCCGCCCGCCTCGGCGGCGGCCAGGACGCCCATGGCCTCTTCGTGCCAGCCGGGGATGCGGGAACGCCAGCGAACCATGAAGCGGAGCGCTCTCGCCCGAAGGTCCCGGGTCTTCCAGGCGTCCGCCTTGCGGACGCCCTGTCCGCTGCCGCGTGCGCGCGTGTCGACGTCCGATGTCGTGGGGGATTGCTGCACCATGAAAGCTTCTCTCCAGGTCTGGGCCGTCCGTCCGCCGGTCCCGACGCTCGGCCGTTCTCGCAGCCGCATGGTACTACGCGGGAATGCGACGGATGACGCGGAATGTCGTAGGGCCCTCGACGGGACCAGGGGTAGGTGCCCGCTGCCACCGGATTGTGGCAGGTGCGGATCATCCTCCGACTGGGTGCCGGTGGCTTGCCGCCGGGATACGCACGAAGGAGCCGGAGAGGCGGGCTCCGGTGCCCCGCCCGGGGCCCGGGACGGACCGGGCCCCGGCGGACTCCCGGTCAGCCGGCGGCCGTCGGGCCCCGGCGGCGCTGGCGCACCAGGCCTTCCTGGGCGACCGAGGCCACGCGGGCACCGTCGCGCTCGAACACCGATCCGAAGATGAGGCCGCGGCTGCCGTGAGCGACGGGGCTCTCGGAGACGAAGAGCAGCCAGTCGTCGAAACGCACGGGACGGTGCATCCACAGGGCGTGGTCGAGGCTCGCCATCTGGAAGCTGTCGCGGGGCTCGTCGAGGGCGCGTACGGCGGTGCTGACGAGGTTGCGGTCGCTCGCGTAGACGAGCAGCGCCGTGTGCACCAGCGGGTCGTCGGCGACCGGGCCGCGCGGCCGCATCCAGACCATCCGCTCCCGGGGCACCGGGTCGCCGGGCGCCAGCAGGCCGTCCGGGCTCCGCATCTCGATCGGGTTGTGCTCCGCCATGCCCGGAGCGCGCCAGGGGCCTCCCAGGTGCTCGGGCAGGGCTTCGGGGTCGGCGGAGGCGGGGGCGGCGTCCTGGTGGGAGACGCCTGCTTCGATCCGCGCGAAGCTGGCCGACAGGCTGAAGATGGCTTCTCCGCCCTGGTGGGCGACCACGCGCCGGGTGGTGAAGCTGCGGCCGTCGCGGATGCGGTCCACGACGAAGCGGATGGGGGTCTGGTAGCGGCCGGGTCGCAGGAAGTAGGCGTGCAGGCTGTGGAGCGGCCGCGCGTCGCCGTCGTCCAGGGTGCGGGCGGCGGCCAGGTAGGACTGGGCGGCCACGAGGCCCCCGAACAGCCGGCGCTCGCCGGGCCCGGGGTCTCCCAGGAAGAGGTCGCGGTCCAGGGGCTCGAGGGCGAAGAGCCGGACGAGCTTCTCGACGGGCGAGAGCCCCCTGGCGGCGGCGCTCATCCGCGTCTCCCGGCGAGCAGGGCCTCGCGCACCAGCACCAGCCGGTCGTTGCCGAAGTACATGTCGTCCTCGTCGACGAACAGGGTGGGCGAGCCGAAGCCGCCGCGCGCGATCAGCTCGTCGGTGGTGTCGCGCAGGCGCTGCTTGACGGCGGGCTCCTCGATGCGGGCCAGGAAGCGGTCCGACACGAGCCCCACCCGCTCCGCGATGGCAGCGAGCACATCGGGCTGGGAGATGTCCTGCAGATCGCCCCAGTAGGCCTCGAAGACGGCCCGGGCATAACGGGGCAGGATCCCCTCGTCGAGGGCCACGAAGCAGCCCCGCATGGCCCGCACGCTGTTCACCGGGAACACCGGCGGCGAGCCGATCCGGATGCCCGCGTGGCGCGCCCAGTCCTGCAGGTCCTTCGCGTAGTAGCGGAGCTTCGCCGGGACGGGGTTCGCCCGCTGCTCGTAGACGCTCGAGTTGACGGTGTTGAACACGCCCCCCACCAGGATGGGCCTCCACACCAGCTCGGCCCCGGTCTCGGCGGCCAGCTCCTCGATCCCGTGGAAGGCGAGGTAGGTCCACGGACTCGAGCAGTCGAAGAAGAGCTCGAGCTTTGCCACGCGTCGGATCCTCCGGCACGAGCTTCTACCGCAAGTCGTCCATCGGCGCGAATCTCAGCTTGGGCCCGGTACAGAGAGATCGATATATGGAATCAACAAAAATTTTAACAATGCTTGAAATCATTGTATGACCAAGTTTATATAATGTCTTCCAAATGGTTCTTCTCGGGGGTGTCACGATGGGGCTGCGAGAGGCCAAGAAGCAGCGCGCCCGTAGCACAATCATTGAGAACGCGATCGCTTTGTTTCGCCAACAGGGATTCGAGGCGACCACCGTGCGCGAGATCGTCGGCCGCTGCGATCTGAGCGAGGCCACCTTCTTCAACTACTTCGGCAGCAAGGAGGCGGTGCTGGGTGAGTGGGCCCACGACGGTGTGGAAGCCGTCTTCGGAGGGGCGGCGGACGAGGGACAGCGCGGTCTGCGCCCGGCCCTCCGCTCGGTGTGCGTCCTGCTGGCGAGAGCCGTCGAGGAGGACCGGGAGTTCGCCGCTCGCGCCTGGTCGAGGATCCGGTTCCCGGCTGCGGCGCCCGCGGTGCTGGTGGAGTGGCTCGAGCAGGGCCAGCAGGGGGACGTGCTGCGGCGCGACCTCAGTCCCAGACAGATGGGAGAGATTCTCTACGTCTCGGTCTGCGGCACGATCGCGAGCTGGCTCGCCCGGGAGGGTCCCCCCGGCTCCCTGGCGCCCGAGCTCAGACGGGCGGTCGACCTCGTGATCGACGGCGGCCGACGCCGCAACGAGCGCGTTCGGCCTGCGGCGGCGACCGCGACCTCCGGCCCGGTCAGTACCAGGTGATGCCGAGCCCGATGCTCACGTAGTCGTGGCCCTCGGCCTTCCCGCTGGCCGGCAGCACGTAGGCGCCGATCAGGCTCACCGCCAGGCCGTTGGTGACGAACACCTCCATGCCCCCGCCCATGCGGGCCACGAAGCCCGTGCCCATGCAGGAGCGGCCTCCGCCGCTGTCGCGGGTCTGGATGAAGCCACCGTGGCCCAGCAGGAAGGGCTGGAACTGGCCCTCGGAGAAGTAGAGGCGTCCGCCCGCGGTGACCTGCCAGGCGGTGAAGCGGCGGCTCTCGCCCCCCGTTCCGGTGCAGCTCACCGGCCCGGTGCCTTCGTCGTAGCGGAAGCGCTGGGCCCATTCGCCGCCCACCTCGGTGGCGAACCAGCGATTGAAGCGGAAGCCCGCCGAGAGGAGAGCGCCCCCGCTCGGCTTCCCGCCGCGCACGCCGGCGTTGTCGATGCCCACGATGCCGGCGGCGGTCACGTACCAGTCTTCCCCGCCGAACATGGGCTCGCCCGCCCTGGCGGCCGGGGCTGCCAGCAGCAGCGGAATCAGAAGCAGGCAAAGCGTCGCGCCGCCGAGGGCGCGCACTGCGGTCGTCCTGTGGTCGTGCGTCATGCGGACCCCCCACCCCGAACACGCAAACTGTAGACCGCTCGCGCGTATTGCACCCCCCTGGTGATTCGCGCAGGCTTGCCGTCCGTGTCCTTCCAACCCGACGCCCCCGCCGCGCCAGACGGCTCTCCCGAGCCGCCCGCGACGCGCCCCCTGTCCCTGGCCATCCTGCAGCGGGTGTGCACGAGCTACCGCCTCGAGCTGTTTCGCCGGCTCGCCGCCCGGCCGGATCTTCGGGTTCGTCTCTTCATCGGCGAGGACCTGCCGGAAAGCAAGGTCCGAAGCGCCCCGGACCTGTCCCCACTCGACGTGGTGCGGCTCCCGACCCGCTGGCTGGGCCTCGGTCGCCGGGTGCTGCCGCTCCACCGGGGCCTCGCCACCGCGCTCCGCGAGTTCGGGCCGGACGTGGTGCTCGCCGAGGGCGAGAGCCACCTGCTGGGGTTCCTGACGGCGGCCCGGGTGCGGGGGAGGAGTCGCGACCGCGGACTGGTGCACTGGAGCCTGGGAGGGCTGCCGGGCGTCGATCATGCGAGTCGCCTGGTGAATCGCGTCAAGCTTCGTCTGCAGGGCCTGGCGGATGCCTTCCTCGTGTACTCGAGCTACGGGCGGGACGTGATGGTCGCCATGGGACACGCGCCCGAGGACGTGGTCGTGGCGGTGAACGTCTCGGACGTCGACCGGCACCGGGCGGCGGCCGATGCCCTCCGCTCGACCCGCAGCGAGGCCCGGGCCGCGCTGGGGCTTGGCGAACGCTTCACCGTGATCTCCGTCGGCGCCCTCGAGGCGGACAAGCGGACCGACGTGCTGGTCGACGCGGTCGCCGGTCTCGATCCCGAACGGGTGGGCGCACTGGTGGTGGGCGGCGGCCCCCTGCTCGAGCCCCTGCGGGCGCGGCTGCGCGAGCGCGGCACGACGAACGTCGTGTTCACCGGGCCGGTACCGCCCGGAGAGCTGGCTCGGTACTACCGGGCCGCCGACGTGCTGGCGTTGCCCGGACGCGGTGGGATGGTGATCTCCGAGGCCCTGGCCCGCCGGCTGCCCGTGATCGTCCACCAGGCCGACGGAACCGAGTACGACCTGGTGCGCGACGGCGAGACGGGCATCCGGCCGACGGCGGGTGAGGTCGCAGACTTCCGGGGCGCCATCGAATCGCTGGCACGCGACCCGGAGCGCGCGGCCCGCATGGGCGAAGCCGGTCGCCGGCTGGCGGAAGAGGAGGCGACCCTCGATGCCATGGTCGA
Organism: uncultured delta proteobacterium; assembly: GCA_963822965.1. GTDB lineage: Bacteria > Myxococcota_A > UBA9160 > UBA9160 > UBA4427 > JAJDAN01. The sequence goes on along the minus strand of CAWGJT010000005.1, from coordinate 1,083,277 downwards.
GCACATCGTGGAGGCATGCCGCCTGGCGCTGCAGAAGCGGTCCGGTCAGTCGCTCCGGCCCGAGCGCGTCGCGACGCCTTCCTCGTAGGGACACACGGGCTCGAAGCCCAGGCCGCGGTAGCAGCGCAGGGCGGGCTCGTTTTGCTCGTGGACGTTGAGCCCGACGGTCTCGATCTCCGGGCCGAGCGCCTCGAGCACGGCCGCCGACACGCGGCGTGCCAGGCCGCGGCCCCGTGCGGCAGGCCGCGTCACGACGTTGCCGACGGCGGCCACCCCGTAGCGGCTCGAGTGGACGTGCAGCCCGGCCACCGCGACCAGGGCGCCGCCCTCGCGCAGGCCGCGGTAGCCGCCCGACGCGAGCATCCGGGGCTCGAAGAAGAGGCCGCCCGTCTCGTGGGCGAGATAGGCGTCGCGATCGAGGAAGGCGCGCAGCTCCTCCAGGTCCTCGGGTCCCAGCCGGACGATTCCGGCGTCGACGGCAGCGTGCGCGTGCGACGCAGGGGCGACGAAGCGCATCTTCCAGTACGTGCCGGCGGACGCGATGCTGAAGCCCGGCTGCAGGCGTGCGGCGAGGCCCGGGCCCAGGTTGTAGAAGAAGCGATCCGGCAGCTCGGGAGCGACGCGCGCCAGGAGCCGTGCCGTGGGCTCGTGGTCGCGCGGGCAGATCGCGTAGACGATCGGCATCGCCAGTCCTTGCAGCAGCAGGACGAGAGCCACGACCTCGTCCCCCTCGAGCCCCGCGAGCCAGCGGGTGTCCGGCCAGAAGGGCGCGTCGAGGTCCGCGAGGGCGTAGACGTGCGCCGCACTGTCGCGCCGCAGGAAGGCTTCGATTCGTGCGCGATCGCGCAGCTCGACCACCACCATCGGTCAGCCCGTCGGCTTCGCCGCGGCGCGCGACCCGGCCCGGTCGAGCTCCCGCGCGAGGATCGGAACGATCGCCTTCCTGCCACGCCGGTTCAGGTGATGGAAGTCGCGGTAGAGACGGCGCGCCGGGAGGCGACCCGACAGGTCCACGACGGGCACCTCGTGCAGGGCCGCCAGCTGCCGCAGCGCGCCGAAGAATCGATCGCGACGCCCGGGGTAGCGCTCGTCCACGTAGCCGTCGCGTACGGCGGGATTCGGCAGGTAGACCAGCACCACACGGTGCCGTCCGGTCTGCAGCGCGTCGAGCAGACGACTCGCGCGCGCGAGCTGCGCGACGCGATCGGTCTCGCGGGTGGGACGGAACCACTCGTCGACGTTCGAGTGCGGCAGGTCGACGTCGCCGGCCGGCGCGTCGCTCGGGACGGGCGATTCGGGCAGGTCGGTCAGCGCCGCCTGCAGGCTGCGCGCGGCCCGCTCGAGGGCTTCGCGCACCGCCTGCATCCGCGCGGCGCGGGTGCGGCTCGCCGGCAGGTACGAGGCGACCGTCGTCATCGGGTCGCCCAGCCGCGCGTAGGCGAGGCTCCGGGGAATCAGGCCGAGGGCATCCCGGCCGCCCATCTCGAGCCAGTAGTCGGATACCGCCAGCACGATGGTCGCGTCCGCCGCGAGTAGCGGCTCGGCGGCTCGGTACAGGTCCCAGGCGGTCACCCAGTCGCCCGCCGTCGAGGAGGCATTGATGCAGCGCGCCGGACGGGGCGTCATGGCGGCGCAGACGGCGTCCACGTCGAGCTGCCGGGTTCGGCTGTCGCCCAGGACCAGCAGCTCCGCCGGTGGCGTCGCGGGCATGCGTCGCAGCTCGCCCAGTGTCCTGCGGTAGGAGAAGACGCGGGCGCCCTCCGGCGTGTGCTCGTCCCCGGCGCCGCACCAGAGCACGTTGCTGGCCATCAGCAGCACGGCCGCCAGCAGGAAGTCCCGGTGGCTCACCGCGTCTCGACTCCGTCTCGGTGGTTCACGCTTCGTCTCCGTCAGTCTGGCTCACGACGTCCCGGCGTTCCCCTCAGAACTGGAAGTAGATGAACGGAGAGCGGTCGGCCGGCCACGCGGTCCAGATCGCGATGCCCAGGATCGCGTAGGTGCACGTGCGCGCCCAGCCCGGCAGCAGCTCCGTCGCGTCGTCCCGACCCGTGAGCCGGGGCGCGAGATCGAACGCCAGCACCACCAGCAGGTGAAGGGCCAGGGCGCACAGCGCGAGGGCGGCCATCCCGGGATCCTCGACCAGCGGCGCGAGTCCGGCGAAGTAGTCGCCGGCGGTCGCGAGATCGGGTGCGCGGAACAGGATCAGCGTGCCGGCCACCAGCAGGTTCGTCCCGATCACACCCAGGAGTGTCGAGCCTGCAGCGAGCAGCGCGGCGGATCGGGAGCCCCGGCGGGCGGGGGCGCTGCTCCTCCGGCCGCGAAGGAACGCGCGATGCAGCGCCAGGTAGACGCCATGGAGCCCTCCCCACAGCACGAAGTTCCAGCTCGCGCCGTGCCACAGGCCGCCCAGCAGCATGGTGAGCATGAGGTTGCGGTAGGTCTGCCAGACCGGTCCGCGGTTGCCTCCGAGGGGCACGTAGAGGTAGTCGCGCAGCCAGGTCGACAGCGAGACGTGCCAGCGCCGCCAGAACTCCGCGATGTTCACGGAGAGCAGGGGCTGGGTGAAGTTGACCATCAGCTCGATGCCGAGCATGCGGCTCACGCCCCGGGCGATGTCGCTGTAGCCCGAGAAGTCGAAGTAGAGCTCGAGGGAGAAGAGCAGGGCCGCCAGGAAGAGGTATGGCGCGTGGCAGGCACCCGGGTCGGCGAAGGCCGTGTCCACGTACGGGGCGAGCAGTCCGTCTCCCATCACCACCTTCTTGAACAGGCCGATCACCATCAGCGCCAGGCCCGAGTGGAACGTCGCGCGGGTGGGCTTCGGGTGCGCCTCGATCTGCGGGAGCAGGCGCGAGGCGCGCTCGATCGGGCCCGCCACGAGCTGCGGGAAGTAGGCGACGAAGAGCGCGTAGTCGATGGGGTTGCGGCACGGACGCAGGGTGCCGCGATAGACGTCGATCGTGTAGGCGAGGGTCTGGAACGTGTAGAAGGAGATGCCCATGGGGAGCACCAGGTCGAGAGCGGGCGAGTCGAGGGCTCCCAGGCCGGCGGCGGCCAGCAGCCCGCGCATCTCCGCGACGAAGAAGCCCAGGTACTTGAAGACGCCCAGCAGGCCGAGGTTCGCAACCAAGCTCACCGCCAGCAGCGCCCGACGCTTGCGGGGCGCTGCGCCCTCCATCGCGCCCGCCACCACGAAGTCCACCGCCGTCGACAGCACGAGCAACGAGAGGAAGCGCACGTCCCAGAAGGCGTAGAAGACCCAGCTCGCGATCAGCAGCAGGCCGCTCTTCACCCGCCGTGGACACAGCCGATGGAGGACGAGCACGACGGGAAGGAAGAGCAGGAATGCCGTCGAGTTGAAGAGCATCGGCCGAGATTACAGCAGGCCCCTGCGGACGATCGTCCGGGGATGCCGGCCGTTGTAGTATCGGCGGCATCGCCGTGAGCCCGGGAGCTGCATGATTCGAGCCGTCTTCCTGCTGGTCATCCTGCTCCTGTCGTCGGTCGCGCGACCGGCGTCGGCCGAGCACGCTGGCCTCGTCTTCGTCGATCTCGACGCCGACGGCGTCCACGACCCCGGCGAGCCCGTGCGGTCGGGGGTCGTCCTGAGCAACGGGCGCGCGGTCGTCGCAAGCGGCGCCGACGGGCGCTACGCGCTGCCCGACCAGGGGGCGGGCTTCGTGGCGGTGAGCTGTCCCGCCGACGCCCGCTGTCCCGTGTGGTTCCACCGGGGCGAAGGAGACGCGGACTTCGGGCTGGTGCCGCGGCCCGTCGAGGGCGACTTCTTCTTCGTGCAGATCAGCGACGTGCACGCGTACCCCCGGGTCGAGGACTTCGCCGCGCTGATGCACGAGGCGCTGCCGTCGTGGCTGCCGCGGCCGGTGGCGGGCTGGCTCCTGCTGCGCTGGATCGGGCGGATGTATCCCACGCAGTCGCACGAAGAGCTCGTATCTGCCCTGCGCGAGGTGGTGTCCCGATCCCGGGACGTGTCGGAGGCCTGGGACTCCGAGATCATGATGGACTACCTCGACATGGCGACGGACCCGGCGACGGGGATCATCGTGCCCGGCCAGGAGATCCCCCGGGCGCTCGCGGAGGTGGCGGCGCTCTCGCCGCGCTTCGTCGTGAGCACGGGCGACATGATCCTCGAGGGCAACGACGGCGACCCGGAGCCCGTGGAGTCGTGGTTCCGCTACTACCAGGGCCTCGTTGCCGACGCGGGGCTCGACGTCTACGAGACGATCGGCAACAACGAGCTGGCCGGGACCGACAACGACGACTTTCCGCTCACGGACCCGCGCTACGGCAAGGAGCTCTTCCGCCGCTACTTCGGCCCCACCCACTACAGCTTCGATCGGGGCCCCTTCCACTTCGTCGCGCTGGACACGCACCGGCCCGAGGCCGAGCCGGGAGAGAGGGGCGACTGGAGCTTCTCGCAGATGGAGCCCGAGGTGCGCGACTGGCTCGAGGCCGACCTGGCCGCAGCGAGCTCCCGAGGCCTCCGGATCGTGGTGCTGAACCACGAGCCCTTCCACAACGACCCCGTCTGGGACTACGACGACTACGAGCCGGCCGACGACGAGGGGCTCTTCGCGAAGTACGGCGTCGCGTACGCGCTGGCGGGTCACATGCACCGCAACGGCTACCAGGACGCGTTGCCGGGCGGCGGGGTCACCCACATCACCACCGGGGCGCTCTCCGGGTTCCGCTGGGTGCTTCCGCCCGGCTTCGATTCTCGCGGCTACCGCCTCTTCTATGCCCGGGACGGTCTCCTCTATTCGGCCTGGAAGCCGACGGGCGAGCCGCTGCTGGGCTTCGTCGATCCGCGGGGTGCCGGACCCATCCATCCCGCCAGCACCCACGCCTCGGAGCCGGAGGCCCTGGCGGGTCGGGTCGACGTGGTGGCGGTGGCGGCCGACGTGTCCGGACCCTTCGCGTCGGTGGAGCTCCGCCTCGGGGACGAGCCCCTGGAGAGCGAGCGATGGGGAGACTACTTCCTCCACGCCGCCTTCGACGCGAGCCGCATCCCGGCCCAGGGCGGCTCGCTCGTGCTGCACGCGAAGGGGCGGGACGGATCCCTGCACCGGGTGCGTCTCGCGGTCGCGCGCCGGCCCGCCGGGTGAGCCCGCGGAGCGGGCCGCGTCGCCGGCCGGGAGACGCCGATCCCGCGGGCGAGCGTTCGCCACCAGCCGCCCCGCCGGGCCGGGGGTCGGCATCGCGTCGTCTTCGAGTACCGTCCCGCAAGCCCGCGCCCCAGGAGGGTCGGCGGGAAGACCGGCCGGCACGTCGATGGCGGTGTCGGGGTCGGAATCATGCCCCGCCGTCGCGGTCGAGCCCGAAGCACCCGGAAGGAGCCAGCCAGCCCCGTGGAGATCGCGAGATTCGTCTGGGAGGTGCTGCTGGGGGTCGGCACGACCCTCACCCTGACCGTGATCGTGATGATCGCGCTCGCGCTCTTCGGTCTCGCCCTCTTCTACGTGAGCTCGGCGGTGGTCGTGCTGGAGCGATTCGCGCGCACCGTCGACCGGCCCGGCTGGGTGGTCTTCTTCGGCCTGGCCGTCGCATTCGGCATGGCCTGGCTCGGGGTCACCCTGGGGTCGGACTACGGGCTTCCCGGCGGCGACGAGGGGCAGGTCGGCTTCCTGGCCCTGGTCGTCGCGGGCACCCTGGCGCTCACCGCGGTCTCCATCGGGCTGTGCTGGCTGGGATTGCGCGGCCTCTCCTCCGCACGTCTCGGGAAGCTCACCCTCTGCGTCGTCGGAACCGCGTCGGCGCTGATGATCGGATCGACGGGCCGCCCGATGCTCGCGATCGCTCCCGCGGGCGGGGTGATCGGCTGCTGGGCGGTGCTCTGGGTGCGACGCCGGTGGCGCCGGGGCGCGCGCCGCGGGCGCGGCAGCGGCGAGGCCTCGCTGGCCCTGCTGGGAGCCGTCCTGTGCATCGGCCCGGTGCTCGCCATCGCCCTGCCCGAGCCCAGCCCCGAGGTCGCCGCGGTGGGCGGCGCCCTGCTGCAGCTCGTCTGGCTCCTGGTCGTCCTCGGCCTGTTGCCCCTGGCGGCGGCCGGACTCGTCGAGATGCGCCGATCCGCCGAGTGGTTCCTGGCGATCCGCTATCTCGTCGCCCAGCGCCGACAGGTCTACATCTCCGCCATCACGCTCCTGTGCATCGGTGGGATCGCCGCGGGAGTCTGGCTGATCGTCACGGTGCTCTCGGTGATGAACGGCTTCGAGCGGGCCTGGCGCGAGCAGATCGTGGGCGATCTCGCGCACTTCACCGTGCACAGCGGGCTCGGCCGGATCGAGGACTACCCCGGCGTCCTGGAGATCGTGCGCAACGTGCCCGACGTGGTGGCCGCGACGCCGTACCTCGACGCCGAGGGCATGGTGCGGAGCTCGTCCGGCAACCTCTACGGCATCCGGCTGCGGGGCATCGATCCCGAGACGGCCGACACGGTGACGGACGTGAGCAGCCGCATCCTGAGCGGCTCCCTGGCCCTGCTGCGGCACACGCCCCAGGAGGACGGCACGCGCCGGACGTCGGCCATCATCATCGGCGAGCCCCTGGCCGAGAAGCTCGGCGTGGACGTCGGCGCGGACCTCGTGCTGATCGCGCCCCTCGGCGGTCCGCCGACACCCCTCGGCCCCGCGCCACGGCTCAAGAAGTTCCGGGTCGCCGGAATCTATCGCTCGCGGCTCCACCAGTTCGGCGAGGTCTACACCTACGTGAATCTCGCGGACGCCCAGGACTTCAGCCGCAGCGGCGACGTCATCGACGGCATCGAAGCCCGCACACCGGACCTGTACACGTCGCGCCGCGTGGCCGAGGCGGTGCGTGCGAAGCTGCTCTCGCCCTACTATACCCGCGACTGGAAGGACCACTTCCCGGTCTTCTTCGCGGCCCTGCGGGACAACCGCTCGATGATGATCCTGCTGCTGGGCATGATCATGGTGGTCGCGGCCTTCATGATCGTCGCGACCTTGATGATGATGATCATGGAGAAGTCCTCGGACATCGCGATCCTGAAGGCGATGGGAGCCGAGGACGCGGCCATCGAGCGGGTGTTCGCGATCGAGGGGGCGCTGATCGGGTTGGCGGGCACCACGCTGGGGGTGCTCGCGGGGCTGGCCGTGACGGCGCGGCTCGACTGGATCCAGAACACCATCGAGGCGATCACCGGCGTGGACACCCTGCCGGCGAGCATCTACCAGCTCTCGACCCTGCCCGCGGACCACGACCCCGTGCAGCTGCTCGGGATCGTCGCGATGGCGATGGTGCTGTCCCTGGGTGCCACCCTGGTGCCGGCCCGCCAGGGTGCCCGCTTCGATCCGGTCGAGGGTCTGCGGAGCGAGTGAGCCGTCGCGGGCGTCGCGCCCGGGTCCGCCTCGTCCTCGCGGGTGATAAGCTCGACGCGGGACGGACGCTCGACCCGAGGCGAGAGAGGAAGGGACCAGGGGAGAGACGAATGGAGCGCAGAAGGTGAACGCCACAGCGAAGAAGTTCGGCCATCCCGGCAGCCTGCTCGCCGACTACGACCACTGGATGGTGCTGCTGCGGCCCGCCCAGGTGACCCTCGGGAGCCTCGTGCTCGTCTGCAAGGAGGACGCCTCGCGCTTCGGCCAGATCGGTCCGGCCGCGTCGGCGGAGCTGCACCGCGTGGTGGCGCGGATCGAGAGCGTGCTCGCAGACGCCTTCCAGAACGACAAGATCAACTACCTGATGCTCATGATGGTGGACCCGGACGTGCACTTCCACGTGCTGCCCCGCTATGCGAGCGAGCGCACCTACGAGGGGGTCGCCTTCGCGGACGCCGACTGGCCGGGTCCGCCGCAGATCACGCGCAGCCAGGAAGTGCCCGAGGGCGTCCTCGCGAAGCTGCGAGCCGATCTCGCCGCCCGCTTCGACGCCTGAACACGACCCCCACGACGTGAGACCCGAAGAGAGGCGAGCGACATTGGGCGCGGACACGGTGAGGCAGGCGAAGTTCTCGATCGGAGACGTGGTCCGCCACCGCTTCCACCCGTTTCGGGGCGTGATCTACGACGTCGACCCGACGTTCAGCAACACCGAGGAGTGGTACCAGGCGATTCCCGCCGAGGTGCGTCCGGCACGGGACCAGCCCTACTACCACCTGCTGGCGGAGAACGCGGAGACCACCTACGAGGCTTACGTGTCGGAGCAGAACCTGGTGCCCGACGACAGCGGCAAGCCCTGCCGGCATCCGCTGATCGAGAACCTCTTCGAGGCGCGTCCCGGCGGGCGCTACGCGGCCCGGGAGCGGCTCGCCCACTGAGCCCCACCCGGGCCCGGGTGGGAAGGACGGCCGCATCGGGGGGTCACGGCGCCGCCTCTCGAGAGAAGCGCAGCCACAGGAGCCAGGCGTCGTCCGTCTCGGTATGGAAGGCCTTCCACGTCTCCGCCGACCGGCGAGCGCGTCTCACCTGGCCGCGGCACAGGGAGGACGGGGCGTAGAGCAGCCAGGCCTCGTGCGGCTCGCGCGCCGCTGCGACGGCGGCTCCCCCCTGCTCGAGATAGAGGACCGTCGCCTCGACGCCTTCGGGCAGGGTCTCGAGCTGCTTGCGGGTGCAGCGGGTCGTGAGGATCGGCAGCTGCGGGCGCTCCCGCGTGCGCGCGAGCAGCCCGCGCAGGTTGCCCGGGGCCTCTGCGACGGCCAGCCGGTGTGCGTCCCGGAGGCTCGCCGGAGCCACGGCGAGCAGGGCGGCGGCACCCGCCGTGGCCGCGAGCCAGCGTCCGTCGGGCAGCCCGCGCAGCCACACGCCGACGAGGTCGAAGCCTTCCAGCAGGACGATCAGCAGCGGCAGCAGCGCAATCAGGGTGAGCCGTCCGGCGCAGATGGGATAGCCGAATGCCCACGAGGCCACGGGGAGCCCGAGCAGCAGGAGCGCGCAGGCGAGGGAGCGGCTTCCCCACCGCGCGGCGTCGGCGCTCTCGGCTCGGGTGGCCCGGGCGCGGGGGCGGAGGTCGAGGAGCACGCGCAGCAGGCCGGCCGCGCCGGCGAGGCGCAGCATCACGAGCAGGGCCGGAGCCAGCCCCCCGTGGTGGGAGAACTCGCAGCGGCCGTCCCACCACCCGAACGCGAAGCGATCGAGCAGGGCCGGCAGGGGCGTCCCGGCGCCCACGATACAGGCGCTCCAGAAGGCCCGCAGCGCGCCGCCCAGGTCGCTCGTGTGACGCAGGTCCGTGTACCACAGGCCGATGCCGAAGACGCCCGCGGCGAGCGCGCAGGGCAGGGCGCCCGCCGTCGCCACGCGCCGGTGGCCGGCGGTCGCGCGCCACAGCCACCAGCCACCCACCCGCGCCAGCAGCGCCATCGCGAACGGGTACGAGAGGGCGCCCAGGCCCGCGAGAGCGACTCCACGCCACGGTCGCTTCGCCCGGGCGAGAACCTCGTCGTAGAAGCGATCGCGCAGCAGGAACGGAACCGTTGCGGCCAGCACGTCGAACGTGTAGGGCTTGAGCATCGCCCCGTACACGAACCACGGTGCGGGAATCAGCAGCAGCAGCCCGCCCAGGGCCAACAGCGCCGGCTCGTCGCGAAAGCGCGCCAGCAGCAGGCGCAGCCACGCGAGGCTGCCGGCCAGGAAGAAGAGATAGGGGAGCGCCCGCACCACGAGGGTCTCGTACCCGAAGAGCGCCACCAGTCCCCGGATCGCCAGCAGCTGGAAGCGTGGATAGCTCTGGCCGCCGACGAGCGGACCCAGCAGCTGGGAAGGAGTGAGGGCCGTCAGGCTCGCCGCGACCGACGCCTCGTCGATCCAGAAGGAGCCGTCCTTCGCGAGCTGCAGGCCGCCGAGCCCCGCCATCGTCGCGAACGCAAGCCCGGCCGCCGTCCACGAAAGGTGTCGCCGCGCCCGCTCGCCGAGCAGCGCCGTGGGACGGGCCTCGAAATCGGGGGCGGAAGCATCGCTGGGGGCGGCCATGGGCTGGTAGAGTACCCGGCGTGTCCGACTGGCTGAAGCGCTCCTGGATCTGGATCGTCGCAGCGGTGTTGCTGCTCGCGACGGTGGGGGTCGGCGTCTGGGGCTCGCTCCGAGACGCCATGCAGAAGCCGAGCTTCTGGGAGTCGGCGATCGCCGACTTCGAGGAGCAGGACCATGCGAGCCCGCCCGAGCCGGGCATGATCCTGTTCACCGGCAGCTCGAGCATCCGGATGTGGTCGAGCCTCGCCGAGGACATGCAGCCGCTGCGGGTGCTGAACCGGGGCTTCGGCGGCTCGCACATCGACCACGTCAACCACTTCGCGCCGCGCATCGTGCTGCCCTACCGGCCGAGCGCCGTCGTCCTCTATGCCGGGGACAACGATCTCAGCGAGGGTACGGGCAAGACCCCGGAATCGGTGACGGCCGATTTCGAGCGCTTCGTGGGCATCGTGCACGGCGCCTGGCCCGAGGTGCCGGTCTACTTCCTGTCGATCAAGCCGTCGATCCTGCGGTGGGACCGCTGGCCGGAGATGCGCGACGCCAATGCGCGCATCCGGGCCTTTGCGGAGGCGACGGACGCGGTGGAGTACGTGGACGTCGCCACGCCGATGCTGGGCGAGCGGGGCACGCCGCGGGGAGAGCTCTTCTCCTTCGACGGGCTGCACCTCAACACCGAGGGCTACGCGTTGTGGGCGAGCATCCTGAAGCCGGTGCTGCTGGCGCGGCACGGGCGGTGATGCGCGCGCCCGCGTCGCGGGTTCCGTCTTGAAGCCGCGTGTGCTCGGTCTGCTGGCGGGGCTCGCTTCCCTGGGGTTCGGCTGGTGGTTGATCGCGCAGCCCCACTCGTCCCGCGAGATCTTCCTCTGCATGGTCGCCTGGGTGCTGGGCTTCTGGGTGGCGAGCGGCATCCGAGGCCACCCCCCCGTGGAGGAGTCGGAGGCGGAGGAAGCCGACATCGAGTAGTTTCGAATCCGCCTCTCGGATGCCGACTGCGGTCGCGCGAGCGCGGCGAATCGCGAGCGGGCTCCGCATCAGGGAGGGTCGTGGTGGGCGGGACGACGGCTGCGAACGCACGGGGCGAGATCGAGAATCTTCTCTACCGCTATGCCGAGCGCATCGACGCGGGCGACTTCGCGGGCGTGGCCGACCTGTTCGCCGACGCGGAGATCAGCGTCCTGGGAACGGACGCCACCACGCGCGGACGCGAAGCCGTGCAGCGTCTCTACGAGACCACGACCCGCCGCTACGAGGACGACGGCACCCCCAAGACCAAGCACGTGGTCACGAACCCCATCGTCGAGGTGGACGAAGCCGCGGGCCAGGCCACCTGCCGCAGCTACTTCACGGTGATGCAGCAGACGCCGAAGCTGCCCCTGCAGATCATCATCACGGGCCGCTACCGGGACCGCTTCCAGCGCGTCGACGGTCGTTGGCGCTTCGCGTCGCGCCAGATGGTCCTCGACCAGTTCGGCGACCTGAGCCAGCACCTGACGATGGACGTCGAGGGGATGAGTTCCGGGACGACCCGATGATCCCGCCCGCATCCGGTGCGGGCCTGCGCTCGCTGGGCTGCCTGCTCGCCGCGCTGCTGCTCCTCGCCTGTCAGGCGCGGCACTACGAGCCCGCCGCGGATGCGGCGGCGGCCGACTGGGTCGACTACGGGGGCGATCGGGGCGGGCTGCGCTACTCGCCCCTGGCCGACGTGACCCCGGCCAACGTCGCCTCGCTCGAGGTGGCCTGGGTCCACCACTCGGGGGACGTGGCGGACGACCGCCTCGAGCACGGAGAGAGCGCCTACGAGCTGACGCCGATCCTGGTGGACGGCACCCTCTTCGGCTGCACGCCCTTCAACCGGGTGTTCGCCCTCGATCCGGAGACCGGAGAAGAGCGCTGGGTCTTCGATCCCGAGATCGATCTCGGCGGCCGCTATGCGAACCAGCTCGTCTGCCGGGGCGTCTCGAGCTGGCGCGACCCCGCACGCGCCGCGGACGCGGTCTGCGCGCACCGCATCTTCACCAGCACCGCCGACGCGCGCTTGATCGCCCTGGACGCGCGCACCGGCGCGCGCTGCCCGGACTTCGGCGCGCACGAGGGAACACCCGGCGAGGTCGATCTCACGCTGGGGGTGGGCGAGCGGCGCTGGAAGGGCGAGTACCAGATGACCTCGCCGCCGGCGATCCTCCACGGCCGGGTGATCGTGGGCTCGGCGGTCTCCGACAACGGGCGGGTGGACGCCCCGAGCGGGGTCGTCCGCGCCTACGACGCGCGCACGGGTGTGCTGCTGTGGGCCTGGAATCCCCTCCCGCCGGGCTTCGCGCCGCGGGAGATGGATCGGCGCCAGGGCGTCGCCTGGGCGCTCGGGACCGCCAACGTCTGGGCGCCCATGTCGGTGGACGAGGCCCGGGATCTCGTCTTCGCGCCCACGGGCAATACGGCGCCCGACTACTACGGTGGCCTCCGCGACGGCGTCGACTACTACGCGAGCTCGGTCGTGGCGCTGCGCGGCGAGACCGGCACCGTCGCCTGGCACTACCAGACGGTGCACCACGACCTGTGGGACTACGACGTTCCCGCGCAGCCGACCCTCGCCACCCTGCACCGACCGGACGGCGACGTGGATGCGGTGCTGCAGCCGACCAAGATGGGCCACGTCTTCGTCCTCGACCGGGACACGGGCCTGCCGCTCTTCCCCGTCGAGGAGCGGCCGGTACCCCAGGGCGGGGTGCCGGGGGAGGTGCTCTCGCCCACCCAGCCCTTCCCGGTGAAGCCCCCGCCCCTGGGCGGTCGCACGCTCACGCCCGACGACGCGTGGGGGCTCACGTTCTGGGACCGCGGCTGGTGCCGCCGGCGCGTCGAGGCCCTCCGCTTCGAGGGCATCTTCACGCCGCCGAGCCTGCAGGGCACCATCGCCTATCCGGGCAACGCCGGCGGCACCAACTGGGGCGGGCTCGCGGTGGATCCCGAGCGGCAGCTGCTGGTGGTGAACACCTCCAACATCCCGTTCGTCGTGACGCTCTTTCCGGCCGAGGAGTACGAGGCGCGCCGCGCCGCGAGCCCGGGCGTCGAGATCGCGCCGCAGCGGGGCACCCCCTACGGGCTGCGGCGCGAGGCGCTCCTGTCGCCCCTGGGACTTCCCTGCTCGCCCCCGCCCTGGGGCCACCTGACGGCCATCGATCTCGAGACCGGCGACATCGCCTGGCAGGTGACGCCGGGATCCGTGCGCGATATCGCGCCTGTTCCCCTGCCGTGGGAGCCGGGGGTTCCCTCCCTCGGCGGCCCCCTCGTCACGGGCGGCGGTCTCGTCTTCTTCGCCGCCACGATGGACGACTACCTGCGCGCCTTCGACGTGCGGAGCGGCGAGGAGCTGTGGCGCGGAAGGCTGCCCGCCGGCGGTCAGGCCACGCCGATGACGTACCGCGCGCGCAAGGGCGGCGCCCAGTACGTGGTGGTGGCCGCGGGTGGCCACTCGCGGGCGGGCACGCACCTGGGAGACGCCCTCGTGGCCTTCCGGCTTCCCTGAGCCGGCCGGTTTCCGGATCCCCGGCGACGATCGGAGCCGGTGGGCGGTGCTGCTACGTTCACGCGCCATGACGGATCGCTGGACGGTGGGAACCTACCTGGTCGAGCGTCTGCGGGAGGTCGGGGTCCGTCACGTCTTCGGCGTGCCCGGCGACTACGTGCTCGGCCTGATGGATCGGATCGTCGACAGCCCCCTCGAGCTCGTCGGCACCTGCAACGAGCTGAATGCGGGCTACGCGGCCGACGCCTACGCGCGGGTGAACGGTGTGGGCGCCGTCTGCGTGACCTATGCGGTGGGCGGCTTCAGCCTGCTGAACGCCATCGCCGGCGCGTACGCGGAACGCGTGGCGGTCATCGCGGTCTGCGGCGGGCCGAACCGCAGCGACCGGGACGCGCGGCGCCTGCTCCACCACACCCTGGGAGACTACGGGGTCGAGGTGGCCGTCTTCCAGCACGTCACCCAGCGTTCGGTGGGTCTCTCGAGCCCCGAGGACGCGCCCGAGGAGATCGACGACGCGATCACGGCCTGCATCCGCCACCGGCGCCCGGTGTTCATCGAGGTGCCGGCCGACCTCGTCGGCTCGCCCTGCCGCGCCCCGAAGCCCCTCGACCTCGATCTGGCGCCGCGCACCGATCCCGAGGTGCTCTCCGAGGCCGTGGAGGAGGCCGCCGCGATGCTGCGCGCCGCCGAGCGTCCCGTCCTGCTGGGTGGCGTGGAGGTGCACCGCTTCGGCCTGGAGGGACGGCTCGAGCGCTTCCTCGACGAGGTCCACTACCCGATGGCCACCGCACTGATGGGCAAGTCGGTGATCCGGGAGACGCACCCGCAGTACATCGGCGTCTACTCCGGCGCGCTCTCGGAGGACTACGTGCGGGAGACTGTCGAAGGAGCGGACTGCGTCCTGAGCCTGGGCGCCTGGATGAGCGACATCAACCTCGGCATCTACACCGCCCACATCGAGCTGGGACGCCTCATTCACGCGAGCGCGGACCGGGTGCAGATCAAGCGCCACTACTTCGACAAGGTGTATCTGGGCGACTTCATCGACCGTCTGCGCGAGGCGCTCGCCGGAAGCGTGCACCCCGAGGCCGGCTCGTTCCGGCCCGCGACGCGATCCCTCGACGAGCGCTTCGAGCCTCGCCCCACGGAGCCGGTCACCATCGAGCGATTCTACGAGCGCGTGAACCACTTTCTCGAGGACGACCACATCGTGCTCGCCGACGCCGGCGACTCGTTCCTGTGCGCGGGCGACCTGGTCATGCACGAGGGGGTGGGCTTCATCTGCCAGGCCTTCTACTGCTCCATCGGCTTCACCGTGCCGGGTGCCCTGGGGGTGGGCCTGGCGGACCGGGATCGTCGCGCGATCGTCTTCGTGGGCGACGGCGCCTTCCAGATGACCGCCCAGGAGCTCTCGACGGTGATCCGCCAGGGGCTCGCCCCGGTGATCTTCCTGATGAACAACCGCGGCTACACGGTGGAGCGGGTGATCCACGACGGCCCCTACAACGACATCCAGAACTGGCGCTACCACCAGCTGCCCGAGGTCTTCGGGGGAGGCTGGAGCTGCGAGGTGCGCACCGAGGGCGAGCTGGAAGCGGCCCTCGAGCGCGCCGGCCGGGAGCGCGACACACTCGCGTTCATCGAGGTGCACGTCGATCCCCAGGACTGCTCGGCGGCGCTGCGGCGGCTGGGGCAGGCCCTGGCCGCGAATCGCGAGCTCTAGCGGAGTCCGCGGCATTCTTTCGCAGCGCAAGCCGACCCATCCCGGGTCGGGCTGCTCGACGGACGCCCCCCGGGCCGGCGCGGCCGACTTGCCCCGTTTGGTCCCAGGCCGGCGTCCCCGGAAGCCCCGGCCGGGGCTTCCGGCATCCAACGACAGCCCCGTAGGAGGGGTCTCTCTCCGGCGGCACGCTCCTTGCTCTGCTCTCTCTCGAGCCGGCTCGAGAGGCCGGGACACGGGCCGGCGGGGGCGAAGGAGGTGACATGTCCGCATCCGAGACGTCCGAGGTGTTGGAAGGCGCCCCGGCCCGCTACTGGACGAGGCTCCCAGACGGCCGCATCCGCTGCGACGTGTGTCCGCGGCGCTGCGAGCTGAAGGACGGCCAACGGGGCCTCTGCTTCGTCCGCGCCCGGCAGGGCGACCGCCTCGTCCTCACCACCTACGGGAAGTCGAGCGGCTACTGCATCGACCCCATCGAGAAGAAGCCCCTCAACCATTTCCTGCCCGGCACGCCGGTCCTCTCCTTCGGGACGGCGGGCTGCAACCTCACCTGCCGCTTCTGCCAGAACTGGGACATCAGCAAGTCCCGGGAGATCGAGACCCTGTCCGACGAGGCGCCCCCCGAGCGCATCGCGCGCGCCGCCGAGGCCCTCGGCTGTCGCAGCGTGGCCTTCACCTACAACGACCCGGTGATCTTCCTCGAATACGCGGTGGATACGGCGATCGCCTGTCACGAGCGGGGCGTTCGCACGGTCGCGGTGACGGCCGGCTACATCGAGCCGGAGCCGTTGCAGGAGCTGCAACGACACCTCGACGCGGCCAACGTCGACCTCAAGGCCTTCAGCGAGACCTTCTATCAGAAGCTCTGCACCGCGGAGCTGCGCGCCGTGCTCGAGAGCATCGAGACGCTGGTGTGCGAGACCGACGTCTGGGTGGAGCTCACCACCCTGCTGATCCCGGGCGAGAACGATTCCGACGCGGAGCTTCACGGCGCGAGCCGCTGGGTGGCCGACAAGCTCGGCCCCGAGGTGCCGTGGCACTTCACGGCCTTCCATCCGGACTATCGCATGCGCGACAAGGTGGCGACGCCCGCGGCCACCCTGACCCGCGCGCGAGAGATCGCCCGCAGCTACGGGCTCCGCTACGTCTACACCGGCAACGTCCACGACGAGGACGGCGGCAGCACCTGGTGTCACCACTGTGGCGAGCGTCTGATCGGCCGCGACTGGTACGTGCTCACCGCCTGGAACCTCGACGAGAAAGGCCGCTGTCGTCGCTGCCAGACCCCGTGCCCCGGCGTCTTCGAGGCCCGGCCCGGCAGCTGGGGCGCCCGCCGGCAGCCCGTCCGCCTGGCGGACTTCCGCTGAAGCGCCGGACGGTCCCTGCGCCTCAGGGCGGCGGAATCACCTGGAAGATGCGGATGCGGCTGGGGTCGCCCGGCGGCAGCGGGGCTTCGTAGACGAGACGGAGCCACGAGAGCCGCTCCAGCTCGCGGGGCGCTCCGGAGAGCCGGTAGCGCATGGAGTCCCGGGGCAGGGCGTTGCGCTCTCCGCCCTCCGAGGTGCGGATCAGCACGTAGCCCACGCGCAGGGCGGCGGCGATCTCCCGGGCCTCGGTCTCCTCCGCCTGGTAGAAGCGATAGCTGGCGTCGAAGTTCGTGCCGCCCAGGTCGTCCCCGAAGTTGTCGGCGATGCTGGGCCGCCGGGCCATGTACTCGATCAGGTGCCCGTGGGTCCACAGCGACAGGACCCCGTACGCGGGCTCCTCGCCAGCGTCGAGGAAGCCGGCGGTGGGCGGGGTGTTCTCGCGCATCCACGTGGCGGCCCGGGCGAAGCGCCGCATGCGCAGAATCGCGGAGGGCAGCGTGAGCGGCCGGCCGGCGAGCGCTTCGTGGACGTTCCGCAGCGGCAGCCGGTACGACTCGAGGACCGGCTGCAGCAGCCACATGCTGACGGCCGCGAGCCCGGCGGCCACGGCACGGGGGCGCCAGCGGCCGCCAAACGCGACCGCCCCGTCCCGGGTCGCCATGCGGAAGCAGGTCACCAGGCTCCATCCCATCAGCAGGGCCAGCGCGACGGAGAAGGTGTTGAAGAAGCGGCGCTGCAGCAGCGTCACGCCGCCGAGCACCAGCACCTGCAGGACGACCAGGCGTCTCGCGTGACGACTCGGCCCGGAGCGGCTCGTCCACGCGAGGAGGGCTGCCGCCACCGGCGAGAAGTAGACGAAGAGCGAGAGACGCGCCTCGGCGACGGTCGTGTCGGGGATGCGCGCCGACAGGTCGCCCGCCTGGAAGAGGGGCCGCGACTCCGCCACCACGGACTGGAAGGTCTCGCCGCGCAGGAGCCAGCGCAGCGCGTCGACGGCCCCGACGAGCAGCACCGGGAAGAACGAGACGCTGATCGCCAGCAGGGAGACCCCGGCGAACAGGCTCTGCGCCGCGCGGCCTCCGGTCGTCTCGCCCCAGTCGGTGCGCCAGCTCGCGGCGCACACGCCCGCGTGAAGGGCGAACGCCCCGAAGAGCCAGGGCTGGAAGCGGGAGAGCACGGCGGGGCTGAACTCGCTCCAGCCCGACCATTGGGTGCCGAAGCAGAAGGGTGCCACGCAGCAGAACGATACGACGTTGGCGATCGCCGCCGCCTCGGCGAAGCGGCGGGCGTCCTCCCGGCTTCGCCGCGTGCTCCAGGTGGCGAGCAGCGCGCCCTCGACGATCCCCACGTGCAGCACGCCGCCCGGCCAGACGAGCACGATCGCCGCCATCGCCAGGCCCGTCGCGACGGCCGGCCCCCGGGCCGGGCCGCTCTCGAGCGCGAGCAGCAGCCGGATGCCCGCCCCCAGCAGCAACGCCGAGAGGAACGCGACCGCGGCGTGGTGGTCGACGAAGCCGATCTGCGAGTACCAGTAGTGGGCCGACAGCACGCACAGGATCGCCCCGGAAGCCGCGGCCGTGGCCTCGTCGAAGAGCCGTCGCGCGAGCGAGTACAGGACGACCACCGTGCCGGCGCCGAGCAGCGGCGGCACCCAGACGAGCCACGCTTCCACGCGTGTCGCATCCGCGGAGCCGGCTCCCGCGCGGACCGGAAGGGCTATCACCGCGAGCAGCCAGTCGAAGACCGGCGTCCAGATGGGCTCGCCGCCGTGGGGAAAGTTGATGTAGCGATCGAAGGTCAGGCTCTGCGGGAAGTTCGCGAGAGTGAAGAGCACGCGGCGCAGGTGGTAGTAGGCGTCGGTGCCGACGAGGTGGACGCTGCCCGTCGCCGGGTCGAGGACGCGGGGCCAGGGGATGCATCGCACCGCGAAGGCGAGCCCGAAGAGCGCCGCCGCGGTCGCGGCGCTGCGAAGGGACGGACGGCGGTGCGCCGAAAGGGTCAAGAGTGCGCCGAAAGGGTCAAGAGTGCGCCGGAAGGGTCAAGGGTGCGCCCGAAGGGTCAAGGGTGGGTCAGCGTCGCGACCGGAGTACGCTCCGGCGCGCCAGCGCGCGTAGCAGGAACGGCGGCGCCACCCGGCATACCGCGACCAGCGCGCGATAGAGAAGACCCGGCACGCACACGGGCTCGCCCCGCTCGACCGCCGACCAGCCCCGCGAGGCGACCTCGTCGGCGCTCATCACGAGCCAGCCCGGCAGGGCGTCGATCTGGTCCTGCACGCCCATCACGTCGTGGAACTCGGTCTTCGTGTAGCCCGGGCAAAGAGCGCACACGCGGACGCCCGTCCCGTCGAGCTCGAGGGCCAGGGCCTTCGAGAAGTCCACTACGTAGCGCTTCACGCCGCCGTAGAGGTTCCCCGCCACCTGAGGCGTGAAGGCCGCCACCGAGGCCACGTTCACGATCCGTCCCCAGCCGCGCGCCTTCATGCCCGGAACGAAGAGGTGGCACAGCTCGGTGACCGAGGTCGCCATCACCTGCAGGAGATCGGCGTGCTCCTTCCAGTCGGCTTCCGAGAAGCCGCGGGCCAGGCCATAGCCCGCGTTGTTCACGAGCACGTCCACCCCGATGCCGCGTTGCAGCAGCTCGTCGCGGATCGCACGGGGCGCCCCGGGGTTCGCGAGGTCGGCGGCCAGCACGTGGGCCGTCACGTCGCCGTCCTGCTCCAGCTCCTTGGCCAGCGTCTCGAGCCGTTCCCGCCGGCGGGCCACCAGCACCAGGTCGAAGCCGCGCCGGGCGAGGAGACGCGCAAACGCGCTCCCGATCCCCGCCGAGGCGCCGGTCACGAGTGCGGTCCTTCGCGGCTCGCCCATGCGCGCATGATACACTGGCGCGCATGAAGGTCTTCCTCAGCGTGGACATGGAGGGCATCTCGGGCCTCGTCCGCTGGCTGGATGTCGCGTCCCAGGGCATCGACTTCGAGCGCAACCGCCGGCTGATGACGCTCGACGCCAACGCGGCGATCGCCGGTGCGTTCGAGGCCGGTGCACGGGAGGTGGTCGTCGAAGAGAACCACGGCGTCGAGGATCTGTGCGTCCTGCTGCTGGACGAGATCGATTCGCGCTGCAGCGTCGTCCGGGGCGCCGGGCGACCGGGCGCCAGTACCCTGTCGGCGCTCGACGAGAGCGTCGATCTCGTGATGCTCGTGGGCCATCACGCGGCCGCGGGAAGCTGGCCGGGCATCATGGCCCACACGGTGTCCAGCGGGCGCTTCCGGAGCGTCCGGGTGGCCGGCCGGGCGGTGGGCGAGCCGGACCTCTTCACCATCCGCGCCGGCGAGGTGGGTGCGCCGGTGGGGCTCGTCACCGGGGACCAGATGGTGATCGAGGAGGTACGCAAGCGCGTTCCGGACGTCGAGGCGGTGCAGGTAAAGAAGGCCCTCGGCCGACAGGCCGGCGAGGTGATCCCGCCGGCCCGGGCGCGGGAGGCCATCCGGAGCGGCGCCCGGCGTGCCGTCATGCGGGCACGCAGCGGCGAGCTGTCACCCTACCGGGCCGAGCCGGCCCCCTACGAGATCGAGGTCGATCTGGTGGAGGCGCCGGACGAGGCCATGCGGGCGAACCTGGCCTCGCTGCCGGAGTTCCAGCTCGCGGGCGAGAGCACCGTGGTCACCGAGGCGCCGGACATGGATCTCGGCTTCCGGCGCATCGCCTATCTCTCCTACGCCCACCAGCGCGGGGCAACGCGCTACTGACGCGAGGGTCGTAGTCCCATCTCTCTCGGTCGATTCTCTCGGTCGACTCTCTCAGTCGATGGGGCGCCCGTTCAGTCGACGTAGCCCGCCAGCTCGTCGACGAAGCGCAGCACCGTGTCCAGGTCGCGGGCCGGGGTCGTGCCGATGATGCGGTGGATGCCGAGCTCCGCGTACTGCTTCACCAGGTCCGGGGTGATGGGCGCGGGCGGCGTCACCGAGAGCTCGATCTCGCCGAGCGCCGCCGGACGCTCTCCCGCGGCGACCGCCTCGCGGATCCAGCCGAGCGACTTCGCGGTCGCCTCCGGCGTCGTGAAGTAGCCGTACCAGCCGTTGCCCTTGCGGGCCGCGCGCCTCGCCCCGGCGCGGCTCATGCCTCCGACCACGATCGGCGGGTGCGGCTGCTGCACGGGACGCGGGTGGGCGTCGATGCCCGAGAAGCGGTAGAAGCGCCCCTCGAAGTGCGGCTTCTCCTGGGTCCACAACGCGCGCAGGACGTCGATGGACTCGTCGGTGAGGGCACCGCGCTCCTCGAAGTTGGCGCCCAGGGCGCGGAACTCCGGCTCGAGATAGCCGGCACCCAGGCCGAAGACGAGGCGTCCCCCCGAGACCACGTCCACGCTCGCCAGCTCCTTGGCGAGCTCCACGGCGTTGCGCTGGGGCAGGATGATGATTCCGGTGCCCAGGCGCACGCGCTTCGTTGCGGCGGCGGCGAACGCGAGGGCCACCGAGGGATCGAGCATCGGCAGCTGCGGGGGAGCGGGCGACGGCGGCGCCTGGGGATCCGGGAGCACGACGTGCTCCCCGGTCCAGAGGGACTCGAGCCCCGCGTCCTCTGCATGGCGGGCCACGCGCACCAGCGCGTCGGGCTGCGAGCAGGGACCGAAGTTGATGCCGAAGAGTCCGATCTTCATGGTGGGTTCGCGCTCCTTCGCTCGCTTCTCGGCGCCGGGCGGCCGGTCGCCGTCAGGGTTCGAAGCGCTCGCCGACGAGCTCCTCGGAGAGCGCCCACAGGCGCGCGGCCGCGTTCGGGTCCACCGCCCAGGCCGCAAAGCCGCCCTCGCCCCCGGTCTCTTCGGCGGGCTTCGCGACGTGGCAGTCCTCGAGATACAGCCCCCCGCGACCCTCGAGCTCGGGCGCGGTGGCCGCCCACACGCTGGTCGCCGCGCCGGCCTCCACGGGCTTGAAGCGCAGACCGCCCGCCGGTGCTCGGCTCTGCAGCGTCTTCATGTCGTCCGGCTGCATGTGCCGCGCCAGCTCGGTCATGATGACGCCGGGGTGCACCGCGTAGGCGCGCACGCCCCTCTCCGCCATCCGCCGGTCGAGCTCCACGGTGAAGAGCACGTTCGCCGTCTTCGACTGACCGTAGGCCTGCCACTTGTCGTAGTCCCGCCGCTCGTAGTGGGGATCGTCGAAGTCGACGCCGCCCAGGCGGTGGCCGCCCGAGCTCAGGTTCACCACCCGGGCGGGGGCGCCTGCCCGGAGCGCCGGCGCCAGCAGGCAGGTGAGCAGGAAGTGCCCGAGGTGATTGGTGGCGAGCTGCATCTCCCAGCCGAGGGCGTTGCGCTCGAGCGGGCACGCCATCACCCCGGCGTTGTTGACCAGCAGCTGCAGCGCGTCGTGCTCTGCCAGCCATCCCTTGGCGAAGGTCCGCACGCTCTGGGGAATCGAGAGCTCGAGCTCTCCCACGTCGATCCGGGGATTGCCGGTGCTCCCGCGGATGGCCTCGGCCACGGCCTCGGCCTTCGCGACGTTGCGCACCGCCAGGGTGACGGCGGCGCCGCGCGAGGCCAGCGCCCGGGCCGTCTCGGCACCGAGCCCGCCGGAGGCCCCGGTCACGACCGCGCGGCGTCCGCTCAGATCGACGCCCTGCAGGACCTCCTCGGTGGTGGTGTCGTGCCCGAACGCCATGCAAGCGCCTCCGAAAGGGAAGGCCATGCTACCCCGGAACCCGGCGCTCGGTCGACAAGCCGCGGCTTCTGGGTTTCCCTAGGACGCCCCGAGCCGACGGCCGGGAAGCCGGAGAGAGGAAGTTCGAGGATGTCGAAGCGCAGCACCCCCCTGGCCGGCGTTCGGGTCGTCGAGAGCTCGCTGCTCGGGCCCGCCGCCATCACCACGCACCTGGCCGATCTCGGCGCGGACGTCATCAAGGTCGAGTCGCCCTCCGGCGACTACGTGCGCGAGATGACCTGGCCCATCATCCACGGCGTCTCGCTCCTCCACCTCCACATCAATCGCGGCAAGAAGAGCCTCACCCTCGACCTGCGCCTCAAGGAGGCCGTGGACGTCTATCTCGACCTCGTGCGCGGCGCCGACGTCGTGGTGGAGGCCATGCGCCCGGGCTCCCTCGCCCGCCGCGGTCTCGGCTACGAGGAGCTGCGCGCCGTCAATCCCCAGATCGTCTTCTGCAACATCTCCGGCTACGGGATGACGGGCCCCTACAAGGACCTGCCGGCCCACGGCATCGCGTTCGACACCTGGGCGGGGCTCGTCAAGCCCGCCTACGACGACGAGGGCTTCTGCTTCATCGACGAGCATCCCAGCATGGGCATCCACGCCGGGCCGATCATCGGCGCGCTCGGCGTGCTGGCTGCGGTGATCCGCGCCCGGGAGACCGGCGAGGGCTGCATGCTGGAGCTCGGCCAGTCCGACGCCGCCGCCTACATGGACTGGTACCGGAGCGAGAGCTGGATGGCCTACGAGCGCCCCGAGGACGAGGTGACGGGCAACAAGGCCGACAACTACGAGCGCCGGGCGGTGGGCACCGCGGGCATGAAGGAGGGGGTCCGCTACCAGATGTACGACTCGGCGGACGGGCACATCCTCTTCATGGCCTCGGAGCAGGCCTTCTGGAAGAACTTCTGCCAGGGCGTCGACCGCATGGACCTCTTCGAGCGCTGGCCGGGCTCGAAGTACGCCGATCACGCGCGCAACAACCGCGAGCTGCAACGGGAGCTGCGCGAGATCTTCAAGACGAAGACCTCCCAGGAGTGGATCGCCTTCGGCAACGAGCACAACACGCCCATGGCCCCCGTGAACACGCCGAAGACCATCGCGGACGACCCGCAGTTCAAGGCCCGCTTCCCCCTGCTGCCCCACGAGACCCACGGCGCGGACATGCTGCCCTTCCCGGTGAAGTTCCTCGACGAACAGCTGCCGGCGCCCGCCATGGCGCCCACGGTGGGGCAGCACAACGAGGTCGTGCTCTCCGAGGTGCTGGGCTACGACGCCGAGCGCATCGCGAAGCTGAAGGACTCGGGAGCGCTCGGCTGACCGCGAAGGTCACGCCGCTCCTCCTCTTCGCGCATGGAGCCGGCGCGGGCTCCGCGCACCCCTGGATGCAGGGCTGGCGCCGCCGCCTGGAAACGATCGGGAGCGTCGTTCTCTTCGACTATCCCTACATGCGCGAAGGGCGCCGCTCGCCGGACCGGCTGCCGAAGCTCCTCGCGGCCCATCGCGTCGCGCTCGCCGATGCCCGCCGCGGGCATCGCGGCCCCGTCTTCCTCGCCGGCAAGAGCATGGGGTCCCGGGTGGGCTGCCATCTGGCCCTCGAGGAGCCGGTCGACGGGCTCGTGTGCTTCGGGTATCCGCTGCAGGGCGCGCGGCCGGCGAGCGGCGCGCCGCCGAAGCTGCGCGACGAGGTGTTGAAGGCGCTCGGGACGCGCATCCTCTTCGTCCAGGGAACCCGCGACAGGCTCTGCCCGCTGGACCGGCTCGAGCACGTCCGCGCGCAGATGCGCGCACCCAGCACGCTCCACGTCGTCCCGGACGGCGACCACTCGCTGCGGGTGACGAAGACGCGCCTGAAGCGGGACGGAGAGACCCAGGACGACGTGGACGACCGCATCCTGGCGGCGGTCCGCGCGTTCTGTGAAGCCTGAAGACCGGGCTCAGGTGTCGTCGGGCACCCGGTAGCGCGGGACGATGCGGCTCTCGCTCACCGCCTCCGGCGCGGCCAGCAGGTCGGCCACGTGCAGGCCCACCGACGCGGGCTCCATGGTCCGCCCGAACATCACGCCCTGCTCGTTCCAGGCCTGAACGAAGTGTCCGCCGGCGCTCAGGTCCCAGTCCCGGGCGAAGTCGGTGCTCGCCGTGTCTCCCACGCTCAGACGCGTGAAGGCCACCGCGTGGTTCTCGGCCTGCCACACCTCCACCAGCTTGTTGAGCGCCGCCTTGCTCACCATGTAGCCGCCCAGGGCACGACGCGGGGGACGGTCGTCGGCCGAGATGGACGACAGGAAGATGGCGCGGCCGCGCGCGCGGGTGAGGTGCGGCAGCGCGGCGCGGGTGACGAGGGCGGCCCCCGTCACGTTCGTCTCGAAGATCTCGCGCCAGGCCGGGGCCTCCATCTCGGCCAGGGGGCGCAGGAACGCCATGCCCACGGCGTAGACCAGGGAGTCGAGGCCGCCGAGACCGGCGACGGCGGCGGCGACGCCCGCGTCGATGGACGCCGGATCGCGCACGTCCAGGGGAGCGGCCACCGCTGTGCCCGGAAGCGAGGCCGCAATCTCGGCGAGGCTCTCGGCGCGGCGCGCCCCCAGTGCCACGCGCGCACCCTCCTCGGCGGCTCGAGCGGCGATGGCGCGGCCGATGCCCGACGACGCTCCGACGACGAGCACCCGACGGTCGCTGAGGCGCTTCATGCGGGCTCGTCCTCCACGATGGACAGGGCGTACGAGGGGCAGAAGCGCACGGCATTGCGAACCCGCTCGTGCTGCTCGGCGGGCGGGCTCTCCTGCTTCACCACCAGGTTGCCGTCGCCGTCCAGGGCGAAGACCTCGGGGGCCTCGGCGACGCAGGTGCCGTGCCCCTGGCACAGGTCCCAGTCGACGCGGATCTTCATGTCTCCCCTCCCTGCTCCTTCCCCTCCGTGGCGGGTGCGGCTGCGAGGGCGAGGAGTGAAGCCCGGATCGTGCCTTCCGGCAACGGCGGGGGCCGTTCAGGCCGAGCGCCGGGCGAGGGGCGTCGCCAGGAAGAGCGGCCGCAGGAAGTGGAAGTAGAGCCGCTCGCTCGCGGCGTAGATCGCGAAGCCGATGAACCAGGCGCTGATCACGTCCACCGTGTAGTGGTTGCGCGTGAGCAGCACCGCCATCGCCATGGCGATCGAGCCCGCCAGCATCACGGTGCGCTGCACGCGGGTCTCGAAGAAGAGCGCGAACAGGAACGGCATGGCGGTGTGTCCCGAGAAGACGAACTCGTTCTGGAACGTGTAGACCCCCACCACGTGGGGGAAGAGCAGGTCGAGCTTGCCCATGTCCAGGATCGACTCGGGCGCGCCGATGGGAGACAGGAAGACGAAGACCGTCCGCACGCAGAGATACACGCCGAGCAGGAAGCAGAGAAACGGCAGCTTGCGGGGGTAGTAGAGCAGCGCGATCGCCACCGCGTAGACGTGCAGCGCCAGCCAGCCCCAGGAGAGCAGCGGCACCACGTTCACCACCGGCAACCGGTCCAGCAGCCAGTCCGAGCTCACGGGAAGGGCGCGATGCTCCGCGTACCAGCCCAGGTTCATGTAGAACGCGTAGGCGGCGAACAGGAAGACCACCGCGAAGGCCAGCACGCCGATCCACCAGCGGTAGTGGATGGCGTCCCACTCGTCACGGATCTCGGCCACCTCGGCGCGGGTGCGCTCGGCCAGCCGCGAGTCCGCATCACGAAGGCGGAGCCGCAGGCCCCGCAGCTCCTCGAGCGCCTCCTGGAAGCGGCTCTCGAGCCGCGCAGCGTCCTGCTCGAGGGGGTTCATCGGCGGGTCATCTCGCCCAGGCGCGCGACCACCCGGGCGAGCAGCTCCGGCCGCGGGCTCGGCAGCCCCAGCAGCGCCGAGAGCCACAGCCCGTCCGCGGCCAGGCGGACGATCACGGCCGTCTCGGGATCGATGCCGTCGTCCTCGAGCCGGGCGTGCCAGGCAGCGAAGCGGTCGCGCAGGGGTGCGAGCTTCTGCGGGTCGTTGCCCACCAGCGCCAGCAGTCCGGCCATCACCTGCGCGGACCCGTCGGCGGGGCGGCCGTCGTCGGTCACCGTGGAGGCGAGATAGGCTCGGCTCCAGCAGCCGTCCGCCTCCGGGTCGCCCGCGGCCAGGCGCTCCTGCGCCTGCTCGAAGCTGTCGAGCATGCGCTCGATGATGCCGTCGACCAGCGCGTCCTTGGACGGGAAGTGGTAGAGGAGACCGCCCTTGCTGCAGCCGGCGTCCGACGCCACCTGGGCGAGCACCAGCCCGGCGGGCCCTCGCTCCAGCAGACGCGACTCCGCGGCGTCGAGCAGGCGGTCGCGGGCGCCGCGCCCGGCGGGCTCCTGCCGCCCCGTGCGGTCCGGGTACGAAGCGGCCACGAGATCGATCCCCCCTCGATATCGGGCGATATCGGTCGATGTCGATCGATATACCGTCCGGACGGTACAGTAGCCGAGGCCAGCTCGATGGCCATCCCCCCCAAGCCGAGCCCGGCTCGGCGAATTTGTGATGACAGTCATAAAGAACAGGCAGCTCCGACTCGATACGCAGGCAGGTCAAGCGGAATCGGCCAGCCAGAGTCGGCGGGACTGGGGCTGGCGCGATCCGACCGATCGCGTGGGATCGCGTGGGACAGAGACGAATGGGGATCGGCCTCGAGCTTCGACCGGGTGCCCTGTCGGGCACCCGTGCGCTTCTGGGCGCGCTGCTGGCCATGGGCCTGCTGCTGCTTCCCGGGGCGGCGTCCGCCGACTGGCGGATCTACACCTCCGGCGACCTCGGCTACTCGGTGTCCAAGGGCAAGGGCTCCGGGATGGTCGAGATCGGCCAGGTCTTCGATCTCGGCGGCAACGACACGGACGTCTCGCCGCTGCTCGGCGGCTCCGTGGGGCTGGCCATCCCCATGGACGAGATCGCCCTGCTGGAGCTTCCCCGGGGCTGGCGCCTGCCGAGCTGGGACGTGCGCGCCGAAATCGAGGCGGTGGGCCTGCGCAACTTCAAGTACTCCACCGACCCCATCGTGACCAACGAGGGCAAGATCCAGACCGAGCTCGACACCTGGTCGCTCATGGGGAACTTCTGGCTCGACATTCCGCTACAGGGCCTCTACCGGCCCATCTCGTGGACCAGCGCGCGCCTCTTCGGCCGCTGGCGGCTGCGCACCCTGAAGCACATCCTCGACCGCACCTCCCTCGAGCTGGGCGCCGGCGTCGGCATGGCGAGTCTCGACGTCAAGACCCAGGAGAGCCAGACCCATGGCGACGACCTGAAGTACAACTTCGCCTGGCAGGCCGGTGTCGGACTCGGCTATGAGCTCACCGATCGCGTCTCCCTCAGCCTCGGCTACCGTTACCAGGACCCCGGCAAGGCGAAGGTCAAGCTCAGGGATGGCGGTGTGGCGCAGGACAGCAACAGCTTCTTCGAGCTGGACCCGGAGATCCATGAGGCCCGCGCGACCCTGCGCGTCGAGGTCTGGGATTTCGCCATGCCCTGGCGATGAACGCTGAGGCGGCCCGTGCCAGCGGGCCGCTGGGGTTCCGGGCGCGTCTGCTGGCTTCGCTCGTAGCCGGGCTGCTGCTGGCTGCGGCCGTCCCCCGTCCGGCGGGCGCCGTGGCGGCCGTGGCCGAGAACGGCCTGATCCAGCTCCACTACGCGCAGACGCCGCTCTCCCAGGTGGTCGCGGAGATCGCCCGCGCCACAGGCAAGCGCATCGTGGTGGACCCGGCGCTGCCGGGACGCTTCACGATCACCATGCACCGGCTGGTGAGCCCGGAAGAGGCGCTCGCCCTGCTCGACGCCACCCTCACCATGCAGGGCTACGCGCTGATGCGGGGCCGCGGGGACGTCTACCGGGTGCTGCCCGTGACCGTCGCGTCGTCCGGGGCTCCGTGGACGGGGCTGGCGGCGCTCGAGGAGCGCGACCAGCTGGTCACCACGATGATGGACGTGCACGAGGTGGACGCCGCGTCGCTCGCCGCCAAGATCCAGCCCCAGGTGAGCAAGGACGACCTGGTGGTTCCGTATCCCGATACGAACAGCCTCATCCTGGTGGGGAACGAGAAGCGTCTGCTGCGCACCATGGCCCTCATCCAGGCGCTCGACGCGGGCGGGTCCGGCGAGCTGTGGCTGCGCACCCTGCGCCACCGCGGCGTGCAGGAGGTGGCGGACATGCTGCCCGAGGTGGTGGCGCCCTCCTTCGGCGAGGGCGAGCTCCGCTTCTGGACCGACGAGCGTACGAACACCCTCATCCTGCTGGGGACGGACGACCAGCTGCAGCGGGCCGCGAAGTTCATCGACGAGCTCGACCGTCCGGTCGAGGTCAGCACCAAGCTCCGGGTCGTTCGCGTCCGCAACCGGGACGCCCAGGAGATCCAGGAGATGCTGCTGGCGCTCGCCGTGGGCCGGGTGCTCAAGAATCGCGAGGCCGCCGCCGCGCAGTCCGCCCCGCCGCGCGGGCTTCCGGGCGTGTCCACCGAGCCGCCGGGCGGCGAGAACCTGATGGGCAAGAACTTCGTCGCGATGGTCGACCCGGGGACGAACTCCCTCATCATCGACGCCGACCGCGACACCTTCCGCACGATCCAGACGGTGATCGACTACCTCGATCGGGAGCAGCCGCGCATCCAGGTGGACGTGACCGGCTACGAGATCACCAACCCCAGCAGCATGTCCCTGGGCGTCGACTTCTTCCTGCCGATCCTCGAGCCGAACAAGGACGGCAGCGGCAACTTCCTCTCGGTCACCTCGAATCCCTCCGGCGGCGGCCTGCGCGGCGAGATCGGTCCCGACATCAGCTTCTTCGGGCGCGCTTCCCGGGACCCGCTCCTCATCCCCTTCGTCGACGCCAACGGACAGCCGGTGCAGGTGGTGGTGCCGCGCGAGACCGTCGTCGTGCAGGCCGACGACCGGGCCGTGCGCACCCGGGTGCTCCTGAATCCGCGACTGCTGATGTCGAGCGGTGAGGAGCAGCGGATCTTCGTGGGCCAGAACGTCCCGATCCTGGTGGGGCAGTCCGCCGAGAGCCTGCAGGGCGTCCAGACGCGCAACCAGGTCGAGCGGCAGGACGTGGGGGTGGAGCTGCGCGTCCTGCCCCAGCTGGGCGACTCGGGAGAGGTAACCCTCAAGCTTCACATCGAGGTGTCACGCATCGGCCCGTCCGTGGCCGGCAACGTCAACCTGGTGGGGCCGACGGTGGAGAAGCGCCTGATCGAGACCAAGATCCCCATGGCCGACGGGGAGCTGGCGGTCGTCGGCATGAGCCAGGACGGCCTGCAGACGTCGAGCCAGAGCGGCACGCCCTTCCTGCAGGACATTCCGATCCTGGGATATCTGGTGAAGTCCCAAAGCTCGCGGACCAACGATACGCACCTCATCTTCGCCGTGCAGGCGAAGATCCTGCGCAGCCACGACGAGGACATCGCCGAGTCGATCCGGCAGCGCCTCGCCCTCGAACGCAGCCAGAGCCGGCTGAAGGGCGTCCGCATGAGCTCGCGGTTCCCCTACGCGCTGCTGCTCAGCACCGTGAGCGACCGCGGGGAGGCGCAGGAGATCGCCGACGGCTTCGAGCGGGAGGGCGCCGACGCCCAGGTGGGATCGTGGATGCGAGGCGGGCAGGAGCTCTTCGACGTCTACCTGACGGGCTACCGCAAGATGGCCCTGGCGGGCGCCGACGCGCTTCGGCTGCGCGAGCGAGGCTTCGCGCCTCAGGTCGTCGTGATGCCCGGCGCGGTGCAGGGCGCCACGGCGCCCGGGGTGCAGCTGCTGGGCTCGGACCTCGACTCCGCGAGCGAGGACTGAGTGTCTGTGCCGGGCGATCCGTAGTCGGCGGCGCCCGCGAGCGTGCCGCTCACGCCACCGCCGCTGTCCACGCACAGGTGGGGCAGCCCGAGGGCTGCGAGCCAGCGCGCGCCGTCGCCTCCCTTCAGCATCGCGACCGTCGAGGCGGTCCCGGCGACGAGGCAGCCGTCCGCCACCACGCTCACGCTCGCGAGACCGCGGACCGGCCAGCCCGTGCGAGGGTCGAGGATGTGCGCGTAGCGCCGGCCGTCCACAACCAGGAAGCGTTGATAGTCGCCGCTGGTCGCGATTCCCCCGGCGTCGAGCAGGATGCTGGCGAGGGCGCCGCGGGGCCGTCGCGGGTCGCGCACCCCCACCCGGAAGCCGCCGCCGTCCGGATGCGGTCCCACCAGGGCGACGTCGCCGCCCAGGTCCACGAGCCCCGACGCGATGCCGTGCGCCCGGCACACCGCGGCCGCGCGGTCGGCCGCGTACTCCTTGCCGAAGCCCCCGAAGTCCACCTGCATGCCCGCCGGCATGCGCAGCACGGGGCGCTCCCAGACGAGGCGCTGCCAGCCCACCCGCTCGAGCACCCGCTCGACGTCGCGCCGATGCGGGATGCGGTTCGCGCGGAAGTCCCACACCTCGCGCAGCACCCCCGACGTGATGTCGAAGAGGCCGTCGCTCTGCTCCCAGGCGGTGTGGGCGTAGTCCAGGAGCGCCGCGGTCTCCTCGTCGCAGCGGTAGCCGTCCCGGCTGCCGGCGGACGCGTCGATGCCCGCGACGACACTGTCGTCCCGGTAGCGCGAGTACTTCCGCTCGATGCGCTGCACCTCGCGCGTGGCGGCGCGAGCGGCGGCCTGCACCTGCGCGACGTGGTCCCGCGTGCAGGTGCAGCTCGCACGGGCTCGCCATCGCCCGGAACGGGAAGCGATGCAGCACATCGCTCGTCGCGGGCAGGTCTTCGGAACGACGCATTCGGGCTAGAACTTCGCGGTGATCCGGACCGCGAAGAGATTGAAGGCCACGAGGCCCGGGTTCTCGACGTCGACGCTCTGGAAGGCCAGCCCGGCGGACTGCTCGTAGCGCTCCCAGGAGAGCGCGAGCTGCCAGTCGAGGCGTCCCGGCCAGTCCTCGATCCCCCACGTCGCCTTGAGGCCGTAGCCGAGCGCGCCGAAGGGCGAGAGGCGGTAGTCGCTCGAATAGAGCCCGTTGGAGCGGACGTCCGGATAGTAGACCTCGTAGAAGTCGGCCTGGCTCTGGCTGTAGTAGCGGAAGGAGGGGACGATCTGGAAGCCGAAGGGGAGACTCTGGTACCAGGCGATGTCGAAGGTGTGTGAATTGATGGACCAGTCGTCGACGTAGAGCTTGTAGTCCAGGTGCAGCGTGCCGTGAAGACCCGAGATGTGATGGCGGTACTTCGTGAGCCACGTGAACTGCTTGCGGTTGTCGGGGCGGTTGTCGCGCTCGGTGGAGCCCAGGGATTCGATGTACGCGCGCTTGTAGGGGTCGGACAGGTAGCCGTCCGAGTAATCGAAGCTGAACGTCGACTGGACCGCGGAGTGGCGCGTCAGGATCTGGCTGAAGCCCAGGAAGACCGAGTAGCTCTGCTTGTTCTCCGACTCCACGCGATCGAAGAGCTTCGCGTCGGTGGGATCGATCCAGTCGAGGGAGACGTTGCCGCCGATGGAGAGGGTGGTGTTCTTGTCGTTGAACGAGTGCTCGGCCCCGGTGCCGAAGTTGACCGACGCGTAGTCGTTCTCGATCGAGAAGCCCGACGAGAGCGATACCTTGGCTCGGTCGAAGTAGTAGTTCCCCTTGAGGAGCAGGTCTCCGCGCTGGTCGTCGATGGTCGCGCCGCTCATGACCTGCACCGGGCGCCCGTCCCGATCGCTCGCCAGGTCGGGCAGCACGAACCAGGGGCTCGCCCCGCTCATCGTCTCGAAGCCGACGTCCGCCTCGACGTCCGCGCGGTCGGTGACCGGCGCCGTGATGCGGAACTTGTAGGTGAAGATCTCCATGCGGTCTCGTTCCATGCCGAAGACCGTCTTCTTGGGACGTAGGTTGTCCTCGCGATAGTAGGTGAAGGGAGACCCCTCGATGGTGATCTCCTCGACGGGACCGTCGGCATGTGCCTTGCCCGCGATGCCGGGGAGCGCCATGGCGCTGGCGGTGAGCGCCCGCAGCACGGTGCCGGGCGCGGGCAGGTGGCCGTCGCGAGACGGTGTCGCGGTCTGGTCCTTCGCGCGATCGTGCGAGAACGGGTCTGCGGCAGGGTGCTGGGTTCGCTTCATCTTCTTCTCAGTTGCAGCCGCAGCCGCCGCCGCCGCCCCCGCCGCCGGGCGGGGTCGCTTCCTTGGAGTAGTAGACGTGGTTGCGCCGGGCCGTCTCGAGCGGGTCGCTGTCGAAGGCCATGTCCGGGCGCGAGAGGATCTCGCGGTCCCAGGGCTTCACCACCGTGCAGCCCGTGCCGCCGAAGGCGGCCAGGACGAACGCCGCCAGCAGCAGGGCGCGCAGGCGGAGCGGAAGACGGCCCTTCGTCTTCATCGCTTCTTCCCCACCAGCTTCGAGATCTGCGCGCGCAGCTCGGGCACGTCTTCGTCGCGGAAGCCGCTGTGCACGTAGCGGATGACACCCTTGCGGTCGATCAGGTACGACGTGGGCATCGTCTCGAACCCGAAGGTGCGCGACAGCTTGCCCCGCAGGTCCGTCACGCTCGGGTATCCGATGGGGTTCTTCTTCAGGAACTTCATCGCCTTCTTGGTGCTCTTGTCGATGTTCACGGCGACCACCTGGAACTCGGAGGCCGGAAACTCGCTGCGGAGCTTCTCGATGGCGGGGATGGCCTTCTGGCACGGATCGCACCAGGACGCCCAGAAGTCGAGGTAGACGACCTTGCCTCGATAGTCGGCGAGGCTGAGCGTGTGCTTGCTGCCGAGGAGCGGCGCCTCGAAGTCGGCCACGGGGTCGCCCGCCTCGAGGGCGAGGCGCGGTCTGGCTCGCGAGCAGCAGCGCCGCCGCGAGCGCGAGGGCCACCCGCTTCGCGACCGGTACTCCCGGGCGAGCTCGACGAGGGGTTCGGATCTCCGATGTGCGGTCCTGGGGGTTCTTCACGGGTCCTGCTTCCTTCTGTCTCCTGTCTCTGTCTCTTCTGGATCGAATCCGGTCTCGATCGCGATTCGGGCCGTGGTGCGATCCCGCTTCCGAGACTCGGGAACGCGCAGCTCGCCTGCTCATCGTCCCGACGATCGGGCGGGCTTGAGGCTTTGTGGGTGACGGGCGTCACGATCCCTCCGCGGCCGCGCGCACCGCGGCGAGGGTTGCGTCGACGGACAGCAGCTCGGGCAGCAGCACGGGCTCGTCGGGACGCTCCGGGTCGTAGACGAGGTAGAGGGGGACGCCCGCGCGGCCGTGTCGGGCCAGCTCGCCGCGAATCGTCTCGTCGCGCCGGGTCCAGTCGCCGACGAAGCGCACGAAGCCGCCGCGGTCGAGGGCCGTCTCCGACGGCCTCGTCCCGGAGGACGAGGCGCTCGTTCACCTTGCAGGTGATGCACCAGTCCGCGGTGAACCGGACGAAGACGGGGGAGCCGGTGGCGAGGGCGTCCGCGCACGTCCGCGCTCGTCCAGGCGCGCCAGGTGCGGGAGGCTGGCGTCGCCCGTGGGCTCGCCGGACGCCGCGGCCTGGTCGAGGCGCGCGCTCACCCCGTTCAGTCCGGCGACGCCGAGCAGCAGGACGAACGCGCCCGTCGCCAGGGTCATGCGCGGGCGATTCGAGCGCTGCACCAGCCCGAAGCACCACAGGCCGAACGCCAGCGCCAGCAGCAAGCCGCACAGGCCGATCACGCCGTCGAGCTGCGCGGTGGCGCCGAAGATCCAGAGCAGCCAGACGACCGTGGCCAGCAGGGAGAACCCGAGCCCGCAGCGCACCACGTGCATCCACGCGCCCGAACGCGGCACGAAGCGCGACCACGAGGGCACCAGCGTCACGAGCGCGAAGGGCGCCGCCAGGCCGAGCCCCGACCGCGAGGAAGATCGCCAGGATCACGCTCGGCTCGCTGGCGAACGCGAAGCCGATGGCGGTGCCCAGGAAGGGCGCCGAGCACGGCGTCGCGAGGGCCACCGCCAGCAGGCCCTCGAAGAAGCTCCGTCTCGCTCCGGTGGCCTGCTGGCCCGAGATTGCCGAGCGCGCCCACGCCCACCTGGATCTCGAAGACGCCGAAGAGGTTCAGCGCGAACGCCACCAGCACGGCGCAGATCGCCGCCACGTAGATCGGCTCCTGGAACTGGAAGCCCCAGCCCACCGAGTGCCCGGCGGCGCGCAGGGCGACGACGCTCGTGCCCAGCACCGCCATCGAGCCGAGGATCCCCGCCGTGTAGGCGACACCGTGTCGGATCGGCTCGCCGCGGCCGACGTGAGCGGCGTGCGCCATCTCGGAGATCGAGAAGACCTTGATGGCCAGCACCGGAAGCACGCACGGCATGAGGTTCAGCACCAGGCCGCCCAGCAGCGCCAGCAGCAGCGCGTGCAGGAGGGGGACAGCGGGCGCGGCGGACGACGTCGCGGCGGGGGTAAGCCAGGGAAGCTCCATCGTCTCCACCGCTGCGCCGGCGCTCGCGGTCGGCAGCGGGAGATCGACCTCGAGGTGGTGCGGCCGGCCTTCGGGGTCGGCCAGCGCCAGCACCCCGGAGAGGCGCGCCGACGTCGATCGGCTCGTCGGGCTCGGCGAGACCGGCCAGGGACACCCAGTGGACGTGGGGATCCGCCGGGTCCTGGAAGACGCCGGTGACCCGGAGCTCGAGGCTCTCGCTGTCGTCGGGGAAGAAGACGACGCCGTCTTCGGGTGTGGCGCGCGGCTCGAGGGGCACGCACCCGCCCGCCGGGCTGTCCGAGCCCGCGCAGGAGCGAACGCCGATGGCGGCCACGAAGGCGTCGCCCGGTCGGATGGCGCTCTGGGAGTAGCGCGCCTCGAGCGCGATGCCCCGGGCTTCGGGGGCCTCGGGCAGACGCTCCGCGAAGCGTCGGAAGAGCTGCTTCTCGTCGCCGGGGCCGAGCCCGGGCAGGGGCGCGTCGAGGGACCGCTCGAGCCGGAAGCTCGTCGGGACGCACTCGGACTCGCAGACGAGGACGTCGCCGTCCACGGCGATGCGGCCGTCGGGTGCGGGGGGGCCATCGAAGACCGCGTCCGCCGCGAGCAGCACCTGTCCCACGTAGCCGTAGCTGCGGAGGTCGCTCCCGGAGGTCTCCGCGAGGAACGCCACCGGGGTCGGCCACTGGATGGGGCCCGACCTCGGCGTTCGTCACGTCGAAGGCGAGCTCCGGGGGCAGTCCGGTGTCGCCTGCGCTCCGCCAGTACACGTGCCAGCCCGGCGCCAGGTCGAAGAGCACGCCCACGCGAGCCCGGTCCGGGGCCCGCGCTCCACCAGCAGCCGCGCCACCACGGCCGGCGTCCCGTCGCGGGGCAGGAGTCGAGCCTCCGCGCCCGGCGCGCTCGGCGTCGCTCGGCCGCCCGCCCGGAGCCGGCGGGAGCGACCACCCGGTGACGACGGTAAGAAGAAGAAGGAAGAAGACGAGCGAGCACGACAGCGCGGGGAGTCGCCGGAGCGCGGGAGCGGCCGTGCCGCCGTGCAGGCCGTGCGCGTGATCACATCCACGTGGGGGCCTATCGGACGATGCCCCCCGGAAACTGTGATCTTCGACCCGGATCCGCGGCGGACCGGCGCGCGCCGGGCCGATCACGAGGCGCGGTCTTGCCGGTCTGGTCCGCGATTCCATCGGAGAGCATGTGCAGCGCCCGGGAAGGCCGCGCCGCAGAGCCCCGGGCTTCGCCGCCGGAATACCGGGCTTTCCGGCACGAGACGACCGAGTCATTCCGAGCGCCCGGGGCCCGCTCGGCGGACATCCGGATTCGCGCTCAGCGGGTCGCGCGCTTGCCCCGAACTCGCTGCGCCGCGACCTGCGCACTCCGTGATATTTTCGATCGTATCGGAAGGGAGCGCTGGGTTTCACCCCCAAGTTTGTGATCCGGGTCACCGACAAGGATCTGAAGCGTCCCGAAGCTCTTGGGCGTACTCCGCGGTCGCGGCCTGGGACGGGGGGCCGAAGAGACGAGGTGGGTTCGAGCATGCGTTCAGCCAGGCACTCCCCTTCCCCGAAGGCCCCGACCTCCGCCGCCGCCCCTTCGTGCGCGCGTCGCTGGCCGCCGCCCTCGGCGTCGTGCTCGCGCTCGCCGCGGGTCCGCGACGGCCGGTCCCCGCGAGTCCGCGATGCGCATGCACGACCGCATCGTCGGCATTCCCCCCGACGCGGCGACCCTCGACGCGATGGAGGCCCTGATCGCCGGCGAAGACACCGGACGGGGCGGCCGCGCTCGCGATGCAGAACCCCGTCTTCTACAACTCGACGCTGAAGACCTGGATCACGCCCTGGACCAACGAGGACCGCACGGTCTTCGCGCCCCTCAACGACTACACGGCCACGGTGATCGGCATCATCCGGGACGACCGTCCCTTCACCGAGGTCCTGACCGGAAACACGATCTACATCGGTCGCGGCGGAGCCTCGAACAACGGCTCCCGGGTCGTTCCGGCCGACTACTCGCAGACCGACAACGTCCACTACGAGCAGCTCGAGTCGATGGGCGTCGATCTCTCGAACCCCGCCGACTTCGTCCCGTGGAACCAGGACGAGCTGCCGGGCTCGATGCTCGACGCCTCCGAGTCGGCCGGCATCATCACCAGCCGCGCGGCCGGCGAGAAGCGTTCTTCTCCGGCGGAACCAATCGCGCCATGTGGCGCTACCTGGCCATCAACTACCTGTGCGTCGACATGGAGCAGCTGTCCGACGTCACCCGGCCCGTCGATCGCATCCGCCAGGACGTGAGTCGCAGCCCGGGCGGCGACAGCCAGATCTTCCTCAACACCTGCAGCGGATGTCATTCCGGCATGGACCCGCTGGCCGGCGCCTTCGCCTACTTCGAGTGGGACGAGAACCAGCAGCGTGTGATCCACACGCGCGGAGACGTCCAGCTCGAAGTATCTGATCAACGGGAACGTCTTCCCCTTCGGATACGTCACGACGGACAACCGATGGGACAACTACTGGCGGGAGGGCCAGAA
Organism: uncultured delta proteobacterium; assembly: GCA_963822965.1. Taxonomy (GTDB): domain Bacteria; phylum Myxococcota_A; class UBA9160; order UBA9160; family UBA4427; genus JAJDAN01. Next base: position 1,046,150 of record CAWGJT010000005.1, on the reverse strand, counting down.
CGCGATCTTCGGCTGGAGCGATTCCCTTCCCGGGTGGCGGCTACGGAGCGAAGAGTCTCGGAGAGGAGGTCGCGAACAGCCGCGGCTTCGCGCGCTGCCAGGTGCAGAAGGTGTTTCGCCAGGTCTGCTTCCGGGACCCCGCGAATGAAACCGAACGCAACACGGTGGAGAGTATCGCGACGGACTTCGAGGACCAGGACTACAGCATGAAGATGGTCTTCGCCAAGGTCGCCGCCTACTGCATGGACGACTGATGGACCGAACACTCTCTCGACATCCCGATTCTGTTCGATCGCGATCCCATTCGTTGCGGCCCTGTCCTTCGCCTGTGGCGACTATTCGGGCGGCAAGGGACCGGCGGCGCGACGGAGACCCGTCGTCGTCGGCGGCGGCGGATCTCGGGCCTGGGCGGTCTCAGCCAGACCGAGCAGGTGGCCGCCTTCCAGAGCACCGTCTACCCGCTGCTCGCGGCCAACTGCAGGCAGTGCCACGCGGGCTTCGGTCCGGGCACGCCCGCACATCGCCCATTCGGACCCGCGGTCGCCTATTCGGCGGTGATCGACAACCAGAAGGTGAACTTCACGATGCCCGAGTCTTCGCGCCTCGTGCGCCGGCTGGCCACCGACTTCCACTTCTGCTGGAGCAACTGCGTCGAGAACGGCGCCGAGATGCTGGCCGCCGTGCAGGCCTGGGACGCGCTGCTCGAGCAGGCCGGCTCGTCCGGTGGCGGCACGGGAGTCGACGTCGCGCAGCTCGTCAGCGATTCGCACACCCTGGCCGACGGCGTCGAGGACGAGGGTGGCGAGCGCTACGACGACAACATCATCGCGCGCTGCGAGTTCAAGGAGGAGACCGGCACGACGGCGTTCGACACGAGCGGCGTGCGCACCGGCGATGGACCTCACCCTCTCGCTCGGACGCCGTGTTCATGAGCAGCTACGGCATCGACGTCGCCGAGGGCGGAATCGCGACCGCGACCGAGGCCGACAGCCGCAAGCTCTACGAGCACATCGCCGAGCCGGGCGTCGGCACCGGGCGAGTACTCGGTGGAGGCCTGGCTGGTTCCCGGGCAACACGACCCAGGACGGCGAAAGCGGGCCCGCCCGCATCATCACCTACTCGCGCAGCGCGGGAAACGCCAACTTCACAGTCGGCCAGAACCTCTACCAGTACGTGTTCCGCAACCGCAGCGTCGCGGAGGGCGTGAACAACGTGGGCGACCCGTCCCTCATCACCTACGACCATGGACGAGGACCTGCAGGCCACCCTGCAGCACGTGGTGGTCACCTTCGATCGTCTTCCTCGGGCCGCCGCATCTACGTGGACGGCGTGTGGACGGACGACATGGACGAGCAGGACACCGGCCGCCTCTGGAACTGGGACGAGCGGGACCGCCTCGCCATCGGCAACGAGATCAACAACACCGGACAACGAGTGGATCGGGCAGGTGCGCTTTCTCGCGGTCTACGACCGGGCGCTGACGCCGCGCAGATTCGAAGAACTACAAGGCGGGCGTCGGCAAGCGCTCACCCTCACCTTCGACATCAGCCAGTGGGCGGGCGCCGGCACCACCATCGACTTCGCGGTCACCGAGCTCGACGCCTACAGCTACCTCTTCTGCCAGCCCACCATTCGCGGACCGAACCCGGCCGGGCTCACCGTGCAGAACATCCGCATCCAGGTGAACGGCAACGCGCCCGTCGAGGGCCAGGCCTTCTCGCAGCTGCAGGACACGGTGCTGAGCGGACGGTCACCAGCTCTCGCGGCTGTGCGCGGTCGATCCGCAAGGAGCTGCCGAACAACCAGGACACGTTCACGGTCGCCTTCGAGCAGCTCGGCAACTTCCAGAGCCCCGTCGATCCGGTGATTCCGCCGTACGTGGTCAGCACGGACGTCCTCGACCCGGTTCCGGTGGTGGGCTTCCGCGACTACGCCCGGATCAACGAGACGATGGCGACGCTCACGGGCGTCGATCCCTTCACCCCGGCGGTGAAGGCCACCTACGAGGAGCTCACGCAGCAGCTGCCGAGCACCGAGGACATCCGCTCCTTCGTGTCGTCGCATCAGGTGGGCATCTCCAAGCTGGCCTTCGAGTACTGCCACGAGATGGTGGAAGGCGACACGAGCCTGCGCGACGCCTTCTTCGGAGCCGGCTTCCAGTGGACCGCGATTCCGTCGGTGGCCTTCGATTCGCCGGCGAAGTTCGACCTGATCACCGAGCCTCTCGTCACGAAGATGCTGCGGCACGGAACGCCCGCGCAGGAGCTGGCCAACCAGGCCGATTCGGCGATGGTCGAGGCCGACCTGGACCAGCTGATCGTCGACCTGATGGCCTGCAATCTGACGCCCTGCGACGCCGACCGCACCGTCAACATCGTGAAGGGCGCCTGTACGGCCACCCTCGCGAGCGCCGGCGTGATGGTTCAATAGAGGCCCGACACCATGAAGCTATTCCGAGCCCGACACGACAAGCCGAACGAGCCCGAGCGCCTCGAGCCGCTCTACCACTTGAACCACCCGCGTCCGCGGACGCGCCGTGAGTTCCTGGGGCAGGGCTTCATCGCGGGCGCCGCGATGGTGATCTCCCCGAGCCTGATGGGGCTCCTCGGGCGCAACGGAAACGCCGCCCAGGCCCAGGCGCTGCAGTGCACGCTGACGGCGGGCGGCGCGGGCCGCATCCCGTTCATCTGCATGGATCTCGCCGGCGGCGCCAACATGGTGGGATCGAACGTGCTGGTGGGTCGGCAGGGGGGCTACCAGAACCTCCTGGACGTGGAAGGCTACGTGAAGCAGGGCCTGCCGCCCGCGATGTCGCCGGTGCAGGACCCGACGGTGATCGACCTGACCTTCGGTCTGCCCTTCCACATCGACAGCCCTTTCCTGCGCGGCATGAAGCTCAAGACGTCGCTCGCGACCCAGCAGGGCACGAACGGGGCCGTCTTCTGCACCCGGTCGTCCAACGACACCCAGAACAATCCCCTGAACCCGATGTACGGGATTGCGGCCACCGGCTCCAGCGGCGGCCTGCTCACCCTCATCGGGACGCGCCCCTCGGACTCGGGCGGCAACTCGATGAACCCCGCCTCGTGGTTCGATCCCTCGGTCCGTCCCACCAAGGTGGACCGTCCCTCGGATGCCACGGGTCTCGTGGATACGGGCCGGCTCGTCCAGTACATGGACACCGAGGGCGCCGACGCGGTGATGGCGGCGGTCGAGCGGCTGAGCGACCGCAAGGTGGACAAGCTCGAGCTGACCGAGGACCTGATCGTCACCGATCTCGTGCGCTGCGCGTACCAGCAGAGCAGCGATCTCGTCTCGATCTACGGTGATCCGACCTCGCTGGATCCGCGCCTCGACCCGGTGATCGCCACGGGCGCCACGCCGATCTTCGACGCGAACGAGCTCGGCCAGGGCAGGTTCCAGAAGACCGCGGCGGTGATGAAGCTCGTGGTGGACGGCCACGCGGGCGCGGGCACCATCGAGTTCGGCGGCTACGACTACCACGACGGCACCCGGGCCACCGGCGAGGTGCGCGACTTCCAAGCGGGCCTGGCCATGGGCGCCTGCCTCGAGTACGCCGCCCAGACGGGCAAGGAGCTCTGCCTCTACGTGTGCTCGGACGGCTCGCTCGACTCGAACGGTCAGATCGACGGAACCAACGCCGGTCGCGGCAAGGGCGTGTGGCGGGGCGACAACTCCAGCACGGCCGCCGCCTTCATGCTGGTCTACAGCCCGAACGGCCAGCCGGTCCTCACGGATCCGGCCCGGCAGCAGATCGGCTGGTTCCGCTCGGACGGCTCGGTGGAGACGAACGCCAGCGAGATCAGCAACAACCCGGAATCCCTGGCCGAGGCGATCGTCGCCAACTACCTCGCCCTGCACGGGGAGATCGCCAACCTCGACTCCGCGATTCCCGGCCACCGGATCGGAAGCGCCGCTCCCGTCCAGGACGTGATCGCGTTCACGAACATCCGCGCCTAGGAGGTCGGGCGGCGGGGTCCGCCGGGTTCCTGGAGGCGAAGCACACAGGGGGGGAGGGCGGTCGCGCGGCTCGCGCGGCGTCCGGTGGCACTATGGCAGACAGAGTGGAGAAGGGAGGAGCGCCGGTCTGGCTCTTCTCCTTCGTAGACCTCGCATTCCTGATGTTGATCGCGATGACGCTCGTCGCCACCGAGAAGGCGGGCGCGCCCGATCTCGGCGAGATGGCCGTGCCGAAGATCGGCGAGGAGGCGAGCAAGGAGTTCACGGGCGGTGCGGCCGGGAAGCTGTGGCAGCTGCGCGTGCAGCCGCCGTCGCAGTACGACGACGGCACCCTCGAGCCGCCCTTCGAGCTTCGCCTGGCCGGCGGGGACGCGCTCGGGGACGAGGCCGAGATGCTGGACAAGAACGCCCTGCGCGACGCGCTGCGCGCACTGCACGGTCAGGGTGTCGACAAGCCGCTGCTCGCACCCCACGAGGACTCGCGCTCCCAGGACCTGCTGGACGCCGCGGGCCTGATCGAGCAGTACTGGCCGAGCCCGCGCCGCGCCCTCGTCGCACGCCTGCTGGAGGAGCGATGAGCGACTGGCGGGTCCGCCGCCACTACGGGTTCGGCGCCGCGCGGGTGAGGCTCTCGCCCGTTCCGCACTTCGTGACCCAGCGCTCGCTCTCCATGGGCGGTGCGCTGCGGGACGCGGGTGCCGACTTCTATCTCACGGTGGCGCCGCCCCTGGTGCTGGCCGTCTTCGTGCTGGCCGCCCTCTTCGTCACCACCAGTCGCGACAAGGGGTACACGGACCTCGAGGTCGTCATGATCCAGCGAGAGGCGCCGGTCGTCGAGGAGGCTCCCGAGCCCGAGCCCCTTCCCATCGAGGAGCCGCCTCCGCCCCAGAAGGTGGCCGAGAAGAAGCCCGAGCCTCCGCCGCCGCCGAAGAAGGAGGTGGTGAAGCCCGAGCCTCCGCCTCCGCCGCCGGTGCAGCGGGTGGCGAAGGTGAAGCCGCCGCCGCGACCCGCGCCGAAGCCCGTCGTGAAGCCCAAGCCGGTGGTGCGCCCGCAGATCGACGCGGTGGCGCTCGCGAAGGCCCCCGAGCCGCCGCCCCCGCCGCCCGTCCGCCGGGGCAACCGGGTGCGGGAGACCGTGCGCCCCAAGATGGAGCTGGCTCCGGTGGTGGACGCGCCGGATCTGCCCCGGGTCGCCGAGCCCGAGCGCCCCCGGCGCTTCGCGGCGGTCCGCGCCGAGGCGCCGAGCCGGCGACCGAGGGCGGATCTCGGGCCTCCCATCGCGGCGAGACCCCCGTCGGCGCCCGCGCCGGAAGCCCCCGTGGCGCGCACCCACCGGCCCGCACCGGTCGCCGGGGAGAGCCGCTCCCGGGTGAACGTCTCCTTCGCGGCGGCGGCGCCGCCGCCCCCGCCCGCCGCCCTCGCCGCCCCGGAGCCCGCTCCTCGGCGGGGCCAGCCCGTGCTGCCCGATCGCCACCGGTCGACGCGGCCGCCGGCCATCGCGCCGGCGCTCTCCGCCGTGGCCCCGGCGGCCCGGGCCGCCCTCCCGGAGCCTCCCGCACGCGGCTTCGAGCGGAGCCACACGGACCGCGCCACCGGCGGTCGCAGCCGCGAGGACCGCTCGGGCAACGGTGGGCTCGCAGCGGTGCCCCTGGCCTCGCTGGCGGCCTGCGTCTCGGAGGCCCAGGAAGACGCGCTCAAGCGCCGGCTGGTGGCTGCCGTAACGACGCAAAGGGAATGCGTAAATCGGGCAGGGACCTACCGATTCGTAGAGACCAAGAACCTGAACGCATTCCTGATGACGATCGAGCGTGCACCCGGTCGGCCCGTGGCCGACCGCTGCGTAGAGCTCCGGCACGCGCTCGATTGCGTCGAACGCTGAGGTCGGCGGAACGAGGACGGGGAGCCGCAAACCGGAATGAACACAGAACTTCGACGACGAGAACCGAGACGGGACGGAGGCCGGGCCCGCAGGCTCGCGCTCGCGACGTGTGTCGCGGCCCTGGCGCTCACCCTGGTGTCCGGTGGGATCGCCCGTGCGGCGACCCGCGATCCGGCGCGCTGGGAGGGATACCTCGATTACGCGTACGTCTACACGTCCGCGGAGCCGAAGGCTCTGAGCGACCGCCTGGCGCAGTACGGCAAGGAGGCCGGCGTCACCCTCGAGGAGTATCTCTTCGAGACCTACGAGGCGAAGCGCGACGACGGGGAAGCGCTCGACGAGCCCTCCCTCCGGCGCCTCGGCATCGGCTACTTCCTCCTCTATCTCGCCGGCGGCAACACCCGCTACCTCGACAAGGCCGTCGATGCGATCGAGGGCTTCGAGAACCAGCAGGGCCGGCACGAGAACGCCTACTGGTATCACTACATCATGGCCCACCGGGCGCTCGAGAAGGGCAGCCCTTCGGACTTCGTCAAGCAGAATCTCGACCTGTGGCTCGACGTGGTGGTTCCGCTCGAGAGCGCCTACGAGACCCTCGAAGCGCTCTCCCTCTCCCAGTCCGCGAACTCGGGCTTCGTGTCGGCGCTGCCCTACGTGTTCGAGAACCAGGCGCGTCTCATCTTGATCCGCAGCCAGGAAGCGGGCATGAACCGCGACCTCGATCCGCTGGTGGCCATCGTGCGGCTGCTCCACGACGGCCGCGTGGGCGCGCATCCGGACGTGATTCCGCCCGAGGCCTCTTCGCTCCCGTACCTCGATCGTATCATCGAACGCGTCGACGGTCCCGAGTCCGACGGCGGCTCGCTCACCTTCACGCTCGCCCTCTTCGAGGCGGGTCGCTACCACGAGTACGCCCGCGGACTGCTCGCCACCAAGGGGCTCAGCGAGGAGACCATCAAGGCCATCGGCGTCGCGAGCGGCGCCTACGAGGCGGCGCTCGACCGCGCCGAAACCCTGCAGGGCCGCGCGGCGGTCTACATCCGCGTGCTACGGCAGATGGGCGAGATCTACGCCGCCAAGCAGCGCCTGGGCGTCGATCCGTCGGTGGAGACGCCCTTCCAGATGGAAGGCGCCATCGAGACCTACGCGGCGCTCTTCGACGCGCGCACCGGAGACGGCTGGAAGGAGGCCGGGTACCGCACCGCCGGCCGCGACGCCTACATCCAGACCCTGCATTCGCTGTGGGAGGAGATCCAGGAGACCCACCTCAACGCGGCGGACTACTACCTCGCCCGCAGCCTGCGCGAGAAGACGCGCTCCCAGGACCTGGTCCGGAGCGCGTCGCGGATGTACGCCCGCTATCTCTCGTTCTTCCAGCAGTTCGCCACGCCCGACTCCCTCGAGTTCGTGCCCGACTCGGCGTACTTCGCCGCCTACGAGTCGGCACGGGGCTTCGGCGACGCCTACATGGGCTTCGCGGAGAGCAATCCGACGGCGGCCGAGATCGACCTCGTCGTCCAGAACTACGTGACGGCGCTCCGGCTCTATCCGTTCGACCGGCGCCTGTGGTCGCTCCTGACGAACGCCCTCGAGCGCAAGGGGCAGTCGAACGAGTACATGAACCTCGGGCGCCCCATCGCCGACGCGGTGGTGCGCTCGCGCGAGCTCCACAAGTGGATCCAGGCCGGCGAGGCCGACGCGAAGCCGCTGGGCGCCATGCGCCGCGCCCTGGGCGACGACCTGGTGCTCATGTACCTGGGCTTCGCGGACACCGAGCAGCGCGGCGTGCTCGAGAACAGCCTCGGCGACCTCGACCAGCGCCGGGCCGCGCTCCAGACCGAGCTGGCCAGCCTCGAAGCGCAGCGGCGTCGGATGAACGGCGTGGGCGGCGACGACGAGTCGGCCGGTCCCGCCAAGGCGGCATCCAACGACGATCCCGGCAGCGCCCGCGCCGAGCGCACCTCGGTCACCCGGCGCATCCACAAGGTGACGGACGAGCTCGCGAAGATCGAGCGGCAGCTCTCGGCCCGCAAGCGCGCGCTGCCCCTCTACCAGGCGGCGCGGGAGGCCGACCCGATGATCGACGAGCTGCGAGCCCAGCGTGACCACCCGGTCCACAGCCTGCTGCGACGCATGTACCACGAGAACGGCGCGCCGACGCCTGGCGAGGGGAGGGACGACGCATGAACACGCGAATCCGCAATACGATCCTGGCGGTGGCGACGTTGGCGCTCACCGCGTGCGCCGGCGGCGAGGCGTACGACCTCGACGCGGCGAAGGTGAGCGAGGCACCCCTCGGCGGCGAGGCGCTGGTGCAGCGCAAGCACGATCTCGACCGCGCGTATCGCGACCTGCTCCACTTCCACGCCACCCTGCAGAGCCTGGTGGACCGGCGGGACAACCGCTCGATCGATCTCTTCGACACCTTCCTGGCCAGCTATCTGGGCGAGTACCTGGACCCCCTGCTGCGAGCACAGTGGCAGAGCAACCACGCCGAGCTGGCCGCCGTCGACGCGAGCCTGCGCTTCGCGAAGGCCGAGCTCCTCATCCAGATGCGATATCCGCGGCGGGTCCAGGACACGATCGACGACATCGAGCGGCGCTTTCAGGGCCGTGAGAACCTGCTGATCGAGTATCCGATCGGACGACAGGGAAGCCTGGGGGACGGCCTCCAGATCCTCCGCGACCGGAAGTGGAAGGGATAGAAGGGGTAGCGAGCGTGTTTTCCGAAGAATCCGTAGCGTGGCTGTTGACCGTGGTCGCCCTCGTGTGCACCTGGGTGCCCTTCTACAAGGGGATCCGCATCTGCCTGCGGGCCTGGAGCGCCACCCGGCGCGTGGACGCCGGCACCTTGCGGCGGGGCGGCGGGGAGGTCGAGAGCGGCCGGACCGAGCCGCTGGCGATCCTGATGATGCGCATCCTGCGCAAGTCCCTGCGCGACAACGCAGACCATCCGACCGACTTCGTGTTCGACGCTAGCCGGCAGTACGTGATGGACGAGTTCGAGGTCAACTACACGCGGCTCATCACGATGTTCGGGAGCCTCCTCCCGCCGATCGGCTTCATCGGAACCACCGGCGGCATGCTCATCCTTTTTCTCTCGATGCAGGCCTCGGAGAAATCCCTCGAGCTCGGCGCCCTGGCGCTGGCGCTCACCTCGAGCATCTTCGCGCTGATCGGATTCTCGATCCTCGAAGGCCTGAAGATCCGGCTCTACGGCCGGCTGCTGGTGGCGCTCCGCGACGTGCAGATCCTCTTCGCCGAGGCCGACTCCCGCCGCGAGAAGCGCGACGCCGCCTGATCGCCTGCCCCGTCCAGGGCCGCTTTCACTTCAGTTCCAGGGCCTCTTTCACTTCACTTCAGTTCCAGGGAAAGGCGTCCAGCGGGAACGCCCTGCACGCGCCGTCCGAGAAGACCGCGTACTCGTCCTCGGAGATGCCGCGCCCCCAGGTGACGAGCTCGTAGAGCACCTGGCAGCGCTCGCGCAGGTCCTCGAAGCGGTCGTCGCCGGCCAGCTTTGCGAGCAGGCGCTCGTTGGTGATGGTGTTGGACGACATGCGGATCCCGCCGTCGGCGGGCGTGTCGAAGACCAGGAACTTCGGCGCGGAAGCGCGGGTCGCATCCCACGCGGTCCAGGGCACGAGGGTGCCGCTGCGGCCGCGTCCCGGATCGCCCGTGTAGGCGAAGCTCGTCCAGTACGACATCATCGCGTCGGAGAGCGCATCCCGCTCGGGGATGCGCGCCTCGTCCCACAGGAAGCGGTTGCCGCGTCCCAGGTCGAAGGTGCCGAAGACGAACGGGATCTCGAGCGCGTGGGACGCCCCCAGCATCTTGGAGAAGTCGGCCCACAGCACCGTCGGCTCCTCGTCCCAGTCGAATCGATAGGCGAAGACCGGCGCCGGGCGGGCCGCGTGCATGGCTGCCGCGGGGCCGTCGACGCCCGACGCCTTCCAGGCCAGCGACTGGTACTCGGCTTCCAGGTCGTAGGCGCGCTCGTCCGCGAGCCAGAGCGGCAGGCCGAACAGATGCCGCACGTTGTCGGAGCCGAAGAGGAGGAAGAGCTTGTTCTCGTCGCGGTTGGTGCCGAGGATCGTGGGCACCGGCGCCGTGCCGTCGGGGTCGGCGAGGACGTCGTGGGGATCGCCCTCGGGCAGCACGGCGCCGTCGCGGATCAGCGTCGGCACGCGATACATGCCGCCCAGGCGCTCGTTCCTTCCGAAGACCCCCAGGATCTCCCGGCTGCTCTTGCCGCGCAGGTAGGCGGCGATCTCGGGAGGCTTCATGGAGGCCAGCTCCACCTTGGCGGCGGCGCGGTCGACGGCGCCATCCTGCAGGAAGAGTCGCAGCAGCACCTCGCTCGAGCTCGACGCGTCGCCCGGGACCTTCGCGTCCACCAGGTTCTCCGCCTCGGCCCGCGGCGTGGTCCGCAGGCCGCCGCTCTCGACGATGGCCCGCTGGAAGAGTCCCCGGGCCGGCCGCGAGACGAGCAGCGAATACACGTTGGTGCCGCCCGCCGACTCGCCGAAGATCGTCACGTTGTCGGGATTGCCGCCGAACGCCGAGGCGTTCTCCCGCACCCATTGCAGCGCGCGGATGAGATCGAGGGTTCCCCAGTTCCCGGAGCGATCCCAGGCGTCGTCCTGCGGGCCGCGAAGGGCGGGATGCGTGAACCATCCGAAGACGCCGAGCCGGTAGTTGATGGTGAAGACCACGACGTCGTGCCGGCTCGCCAGCCGTCCGCCGTGATAGGGCCGCGAGTCGCCGATGGTGTTGCCGCCGCCGTGGATCCAGACCATCACGGGCAGTCGCCGGTCGCCGGTGGGCACGGCGTCCGGCGTGAAGCGCGGCGCGAAGACGTTCACGTAGAGGCAGTCCTCGTCGCCCATGGGCTCGCCGCGCTCCTCGCCATGGGGGCCGCCCCCCGGCCCGGCGAACTGGGGACAGGATCTTCCCTGGGTGAGGGCCTCGCGGGTGCCGTCCCACGGCTCGGGCGGACGGGGAGCGCGCCAGCGGAGGGCCCCTACCGGGGGTTGCGCATACGGGATGCCCCGCCAGACGTGGCTGTCGAAGCGATCCTCGAAGCCGATCACCTGGCCCTGGGCGAGCGTGCGAACCGTGTCGGGGCTCGGGGTGGGGGGCGGCGGCGCGGGCTCCGGTCCGCGGCAGGCAACGCCCGCGAGCAGCGAGGACAGGGCGATCAGCAGGCCGCCGGTGACGACTGCCCGGGTACGCCAGGGGCTCGACATGGTCCGTTCCCTCCGCAGGGCTCTCCGGTGTCGTGGGACCGGGGTGTGGGTCGGTATCCTGGGCGAGTATAAGGGGAGCGGCCCGAGCGGAGAAGCGAGACCCGCGCGAGGACCGAGGACCGAGGACCAGGGAGGAAGCCGTCATGTACCCCGGAGACTACGTGGAGTCGACGCCCGACAAGCCGGCCATCATCATGGGGTCGGGCGCCGTCGTGACCTTCCGGGAGCTGGACGAGCGCTCCACCCGCCTGGCCCGGCTGCTGCGCGAGGCGGGTCTGCGGCGCGGCGACCACATCGCCCTCTTCATGGAGAACCAGCCCCGCTTCCTCGAGGTCATGTGGGCGGCCCTGCGATCGGGCCTCTACGTGACCGCGATCAACAGCTACCTGACGCCGCCCGAGGTCGCCTACATCGTGAACGACTGCGAGGCCCGGGCGCTGGTGACGAGCGCCGCCAAGGCCAGCGTGGCCGCGGCCCTGTCCGGGGAGAGCGCCATCGACCGCGTCCACACGCGCCTGATGGTGGACGGCGTCGTTCCCGGCTTCGAGGCCTACGAGCCCGCCGTCGAGTCCTTCTCCAGCGAGCGCCTTCCGGACGAGACCATGGGAGCGGCGATGCTCTACTCGTCGGGGACCACCGGCCGGCCCAAGGGCGTCCTCGCTCCCCTGCCGGACGCGACGCCCAGCGAGCACGAGGCGCCCCGGACGCTCGGGCTGCTCTTCGGATTCCAGCAGGAGATGGTCTATCTCTCGCCGGCGCCCATGTACCACGCCGCGCCCCTGGCGTTCTCCAGCTCGACGATCTGCCACGGCGGGACGGTGGTGATGATGGAGAAGTTCGAGCCGCTCCGGGCGCTCGAGCTGATCGAGAAGCATCGCGTCACCCACAGCCAGTGGGTGCCGACCATGTTCAGCCGCATGCTCAAGCTGCCCGAGGAGGAGCGGGTCCGTCACGAGCTCGGCTCGCACCGGGTCGCCATCCACGCGGCCGCGCCGTGCCCCGTGCCCGTCAAGCGCGGCATGATCGAGTGGTGGGGACCGATCCTCTTCGAGTACTACGCGGGGACCGAGGGCAACGGCAGCACCTTCATCACCAGCCCCGAGTGGCTGCAGAAGCCCGGTTCGGTGGGCCGCGCCATGGGCACGAAGCTCCACATCGTGGACGAGGAGGGAAACGACCTGCCGCAGGGCCAGGAAGGCGTCGTCTGCTTCTCGGGGGGCGGCGAGTTCGCCTACCACAACGCGCCGGAGAAGACCGCCGAGAGCCGTCTCGGCGGCGGGCGCACCACCCTGGGCGACGTCGGCTACGTGGACGAGGACGGCTACCTCTTCCTCACCGACCGCAAGGCCTACATGATCATCTCGGGCGGCGTGAACATCTACCCGCGCGAGATCGAGGATCACCTGGTCACCCATCCCAAGGTGGCGGACGTGGCGGTCTTCGGGGTGCCCAACGACGACCTGGGCGAGGAGGTGAAGGCGGTGGTGCAGCCCATGCCCGGCGTGGAAGGCGACGAGGCACTCACCCGCGAGCTGCTGGCCTTCTGCCAGCAGGGTCTCGCCCGCTTCAAGGTGCCTCGCTCCATCGACTACGACGCGGAGCTGCCCCGGCTGCCCACCGGCAAGCTCTACAAGCGGCTGCTGCGCGACCGCTTCTGGGGCAAGAAGGACTCCCGCATCGTCTGATTCCAGTCAGGCTGGAAGCCGGCGCCTCCCTGGCATCAAGCAGGAGCGGCATCCGACCGATCTCTCAGGGGGCGAGGCCCATTCCTGCACTCGCGTCAGGATCGACGCTTGTCCTTCTATCCCTTCGTGCTGGCGGTCGCGACCCTGGTGACCGCCGCCAGCGCCGGCTTCGTGCTGGCCCAGTCGCCGGAACGCCGTGCGTCCCAGCTCTTCGCGCTCCAGCTGCTGCTGGCAGCCGGCTGGTCGGGCTGCGAGCTGGCATCCAGCGTGGCGGACGATCCCCTGGAGGCCCGCTTCTGGCTCCGCCTGGCGGCGCCCGCCTGGCTCGCGATCGGACCGGTCCTCGGCCACATCGTCTTCGAGACCCTCGCCCTGGCCACGCCATTGACGTTCCGCCCCTGGCGGAAGCTGCAGGGAGGCGTGGTGGCGGCGGGCTACGGGGCGGGCGCCCTGATCGCCACCTCGTGCTGGACGGGAGACTGGGTGATCGGCCCGCTCACCGCGAGGCCCTGGGGCTGGTCGTTCCATCCCGGCCCCGGTCTCTTCGTCGCGCAGGGCGTCTCCCTCTCGGTCGTCGTCTCCTCCTGCTTCGTGATCCGGCGGGCGACGGCGGGCGCCTCGCGCGCGGCCACTCTGCAGCGGCCCTGGCTGTGGCTGGCCATCGCCAGCCCCACGGTCACGATCCTGCTGACCGACGTGGTCCTACCGGCCGCATCGATCCCGTTTCCGCGCCTGGGCGCCGCCTCCATGGCCATCACGGGAGGCATCGTGTGCTGGACGGTCTTCCACTACGGCCTCTCCCTGATGACCAGTCCCCGTTTCGGGGACCAGATGCTCGAGACCCTGGACGACGGAGTCGCCCTGGTGAACGTGGACGGCACCATCCGGTCCGCGAACCGGTCCCTCGTCAGGCTCTCCGGCTACCCGGTCGCCGCCCTCACCGGCATGCGGCTCGGCGAGCTCTTCGGGGCCGACCTGCGCAGCCCCGCCGAGGCCGAAGAGATGCGGCGAGATCTCGTCCAGGCGTCGGGGCGACGGATTCCGGTGTCGGTCTCGATCCGCGTGCTGCGCGAGCGCCAGCACAACGAGGTGGGGATGGTGGTCGTCCTGCGGGACCTGCGCGAGCTCGAGGAGATGCGCCGCATCTCCCTCACCAACGCGCGGCTCGCGGCGGTGGGCGAGCTGGCCGCCGGCCTGGCCCACGAGATCAACAACCCCATCGCATTCGTGGGCACGAACCTGCGCCTGCTTCGCGACCACTGGGAGCGTCTGGCGAAAAGTCCCGACGGCTCGCTCTCGACGGCGGACCGCGAGGGCCTGGCGGGCGAGGGACGCGACCTGCTCGCCGAGTCCATCGAGGGGGTGGAACGCGCCGCGGAGATCGTGCGCGGCGTCAAGAACTTCACCCACAGCGGCTCCGCCGAGCGGATGCCCGCCCGGCTCGCCGAGCTGATCGAGGACTGCCTGCGCATGCTGCGCCCCCAGCTCACGCCCGGCGTGCAGTTCGAGCTCGAGTTCGGCGAGCTTCCGGAGGTGCTCTGCGCGCCCCAGGAGCTGAAGCAGGTGATCCTGAACCTCGCCATCAACGCCATGCACGCCGTCGCCGGGCAGGGGGTGATCCGCATCGCGACGCGACGCGAGGGAGCGCTCGCGGTGCTTTCCGTGGCGGACGACGGCTGCGGCATCCCGCCCGAGGTGATCGACCGCATCTTCGATCCCTTCTTCACCACCAAGCCGGTGGGCGAGGGAACGGGTCTCGGGCTGGGGATCGCCCACCAGGTCGTCACGCGTCACGGCGGGGTGATCACCGTGACCTCCGAGCCCGGCACCGGGGCGACCTTCCGGGTGCACCTGCCCCTGGGCGGCGGGGGCGACGCCGACGCGGCTTCGCCGGGCTGAGAGGAGCTTCGGGCTCTCAGCCGCCGTCGATCGCTGCGGGCACCGCGGCGGCGTTCGCGGGCGCCGGCAGCTCCAGCACCGGGTGCTGCCAGAACATCCCGTAGGTCTCGAGGGTGAACGGGCTGAGCCGCACGCGCCCCCGGCGTTCGGTGCGGAAGACGAGGGTCACCTCGCGTCCGGCGAGGTGCGAGAGGTCGACGCGCCGGGCCTCGGGCACCGGGATGCCGTCCACGTTCATGGGCTGGACGTCCAGCACGGTGCGGAGCAGCCGCTCGGGCTCGCCTCCCGCGGTTCGGGCCAGCACCTCGGCCGTGATGAAGGCGCCGCGCTCCATGGCGACGGGGTGCTTGTAGCCGACCTGCACCGAGAAGACCGCGCCGTCCGGAACCCGCACCCGGCAGCGCGTCTCGGCATTCTCGGTGGACGCGTCGGGACGCAGGGGCTGGAACAGGCTCTCGAAGAGCAGGTGCTCCCGCACCGAGCTCTCCGGCGCGCTGCCGCCGGCCCAGGTGCAGTCGCCGAGCACGCTCTGCGTCTCCACCTTTGCGCGGGGCTCCTTCCGGCGCTCCAGCAGCAGGTACTGGTCGTTCTGGATCATCCAGGTGGCCTCGAAGTTGCGCGCCAGGTAATCGGCCAGGATGGGCGCATAGGCGGCGAGGCGCGGCTCGGTCGAGAGCACGTTGTCGTAGCGGGCGATGGCGAAGCGGACGTTCGCCGCGTCGAGCTGCCGGGTGGTGAGGGCTCCCTGGTCGCGCGCGATCATGTGCGCGTAGGTCTGGTACTGCGAGCCCGGGACCGGTCGTTCGGCGAGGAAGTTGATCATCGCCATGTCCGGGATGCCGAAGAAGGCCTCGCCCGGCTGGGTGTGGGCGCGCACGACGTCGACGAGCTGCTCGATTCCCACCGCCGTGATCTCGTGGACGAGCACGCCGCCCCGCCGCTGGGGCAGGGGCGAGGTCATGGCCTGTACGAGATACGCGAGCCAGGCCACGGCGGCCAGGGCGTAGAAGCCCAGCAGCGCGACGCCGCCCGCCACGGGCACCCAGGCCCAGGTGGGCGTGCGCTCCGGCAGGCGCTGCGCGGCCCGGTGCCACACGAGCGCGCCCGTCACCAGCAGCGGCTGGTAGACGGTGACGAGGTGGGTGTAGTCGGCGCGCGGGAAGATGCCGAGGAACAGGAACCCCGAGAAGGCGGTGGTTGCGAGGAGCGGCGCGTCGAGCTCCACGCGTCCGTTCCGCCGCCGGATGCCCAGCGCCACCCCGAGGAGCAGGATCGCCGGCGGCGCCCAGTAGAGCACCGCGTGCAGAAGGTGGATCGTCGTCGGGCCGGGCAGCAGCGGGATCTCGGCGGGCGAGTTCAGGGCCAGCTGCGCGAGGTAGTTGGTGGACGCCACGCGGTCCGCGAAGACGGCGTGGTCGAAGAGCGCCGACAGGGGCAGATAGGGGATGTTGGCGGCGGTGGTGAACTCGAGCGGGTAGAGGAAGAAGCGGTCGTAGATCGAGTACAGCGCGCCGTGGATGCCGAAGTAGACCAGCAGGGGGGCGACCGCCGCCACCACGCCGCCGGCCATGCGAAGCCCGTCGGCGAGCAGCTCTCGCGCCAGCCCCGTGCCGCTCTCGTGGGCCTCGAGCCGCACGATGAGGACGCCGGTCGCACTCCCCGCCAGGGCGAAGAAGCCGTAGTTCTGCTTGAAGACGGCGGTGAGGCCCACGCAGACGCCCATCCACAGCAGGCGCCCCGGGCGCCGGTCCCGGCGCCAGGCGAGCAGGGCCTGCAGCGCCATCAGCGCGAAGAGGATCGACCACGGCGAGTACCAGGCCCAGGTCCAGTGGGGGAAGGACCAGACCGCGAGCGCCGCGTACACCATCAGGCACACCGACGCGTATCGGATGCCGCTGCGACCCCCGACCTGTGCCCGCACCAGCTGGAAGATCACGCCCGCCAGCGCGAAATAGGAGACGGCGGCCACGATGCGCGACGCCAGCACGCTCGGCTCGACCACCCGGAAGAGCCCGGCCACCAGGAACCAGATGCCCGGCGCGATGAACATCTCGATGTCGCGATAGAGGATCTTGCCGTGCAGCATGTCGAGGGCTTCCTGCAGCAGGAAGCCCTCGTCGGAGAGGTTGATGCCGCGCGGCAGCAGCAGGCCGCCCACCACCACGAGCGCCAGGGCGGCGACACCGACGAAGGCGGCCTCGACCGCGGGCGAAGCGCTGCGGGAGCCGCTCATCGGCTGCTCTTGCCTCCTTTCGCGGCCGGCGGTGCGGCCGGCCGCGGAGCTCCGGCAAAGGGTGCCGTGCGGGTGAGCCCGTGCCACACCTGGCCCCCGGCCTCGAGGGTGACGCCCTTGCGGTAGTGGCGCGTCACGTAGCCGTCGAGCACCGGGTAGAGCTCGCTCAGGGGCGGGAACTCGGGGTTCATGTCGCGCTGGCGCACCACGCAGCGCACCCGATCGCGCTCGAGGGCCGCGACGATGGCCTGCTGGTCGATGGCGCCCGGGATGAGCAGGTCCCACTTGACCGGGTTCGGATGGCTGCTCGCCAGGTAGAGCACCGGCAGGATGGGCAGGGTGAAGATGGGCTCTCCCGGGGCGGCGCACGCGCCGATGAAGCGCAGCGTCTTTGCGTTGAGCTGCGCCTGCTCGGGGGTCACCAGGAGGTCCACGTGGGGCAGGCCCGAAGGCGTCGTGTAGCTCTCCGCCACGTGCACGGGCACGCTCGCGCACGCCAGCAGGAGGGCGCCCACGAGCACGCCGCAGAGCACGCGCCAGCCCCGGGCCCAGCCCGCCGCCCGGGCGGCGAGGGCGCCTTCCACCTGTGCGCCCAGCCAGGCGAAGAGCAGCAGGATCGGCGCCAGCACGTAGACCAGGTGCGAGAACACCGCCGAGGGAAAGATGCCGAAGAAGAAGACCACCGCGAACACCACCACGAGGGTCGCCGCCGCCCGGCGCGGGTCGGGCGCCGCCTCGCCGGGAACGTCGCCGGGCGCGGGCGCGCTCCACACCAGCCAGGCGGGAGCCGCGACGAGCGCGGCGAGCGGCAGCCCGTAGAAGCAGCGGATCAGCGTGGAGACGAGCGACGCGTCGAGGGGCAGGCCCAGGAAGCGGTCGCCGCGCAGCAGGAAGTCGAAGAGCCCCGACGGGATGTAGAGATACACGAAGCGCGGATCGCCCTGGGGATGCGCGCCCAGGATCGGCGGGATGGGGTTGTCGAAGTCCTTCAGCTGGGAGCCCACCAGCGACGTCAGGGTCGAGTCGACCCAGGCGCCCAGGGTTCCGCTGGCGGCGAGCCAGCCGATCGTCACCACCAGGAAGGCCGTGCCCGCCACCACGATCGGCGCGAAGCAGCGCACGAGCGGGACGTCGCGAAGGGCAGAGTGGCGGCGCGCCAGCACGAGGCCCACCGCCAGGCCCACCGCGGCGAGCCCGCCGTAGTTCTGCTTCGTGAAGAGACAGGCGCCCACCAGCAGGCCGACGGCGCCGGCGTCCACGTGGTGGCCCCGCTCGAGGAAGCGGAGCGCGAAGAGCAGCGCCGCCAGCCCCAGCATGCCCGCCAGCGCCGAGTAGTTGAACATCGAGAGCACCGGGAAGGAGATCCACACCAGCGCCACGAAGAGCACCGGCGGCACCCAGGCCCAGCGCGGGGGAAGCAGACGCAGCCCGATCCACCAGAGCAGCAGCGCGCTGGCCACGTTGACGGCCATCTCCGCGTAGCGGGTCACGAGCACCTGCTCGCCGAACAGCGCGAAGAGGCCGGCCGTCAGCGCGTAGATGCCCGGAAAGATGCCCGTGTGGATGTCCCGGTAGAGGACGTCGCCTCCGAGCAGTCGGCTGGCGGAGAGCGCCAGGTGCCCCTCGTCCATGGGAACGAAGTTGCGGTCGAAGAGCGGCAGCTGCGCGACCACCACGAGCACCGCCAGGGCCGCAGCCCAGGCCCAGGCCCAGGCCCCCGGCCCGCCGAGGTCCCGGTGCGCGGAGCGTTCCTGGGCCGCGGGCTGCGAGGGCATCTCGTGGACGATAGCCCGGGACGCGCCGGTTTCGGTTCCGATCGCCGGGTCTCAGCGCGCGGGGGCCGGCTGCGGTCCTCGCACCAGATGGCCGGGCAGGGCCCCGGTCGGCTCGCCGTTCTCGAACACCACCTGCCCCGAGCAGATGGTCGCGCGATAGCCGTCCACCTTCTGGATGAGGCGGCGTCCGCCCGCCGGCAGGTCGAAGACCATCTGCGGCGCGTGCAGCAGCAGGCCCTCGAAGTCGATCACGTTGAGGTCGGCCTTCATGCCGGGCGCCAGCACGCCCCGGTCGTCGAAGCCGTAGACCTTCGCGGTGTCCGCGGTCTGCTTCTTCACCACCTGCTCGAGCGGGATGCCGGGGCCGCGCTTCCGGTCCCGGGCCCAGTGGGTGAGCAGATAGGTGGGCATGCTGCAGTCGCAGATGAGACCGCAGTGTGCGCCGCCGTCCGACAGGCCGATCATCGTGTTCTCGTCCACGAGCATCTCGCGGACGGCGTCCAGGTTCGCGTCGAGGTAGTTGGCCAGCGGCACGAACAGGAAGGCGCGTCCGTCCTGCTCGAGCATCCAGTCGTAGACCACCTCTTCGGGCCGGCGTCCCTCGCGCTCGGCGACGGCGGCGGCGCTGGTCTCCGGCGTGGGCTCGTAGTCGGGCGGATCGCCCAGGGGATAGATGCCCGCCCAGTTCATCATGATGGCCACGGCCAGGGGCTGGTCGGTCTCGGGCTTCTCGCCGAGGATGCGCTCGCGGACCTCGGGCTTGCGCAGCTCGGCGACCCGCTCCGCCAGGGGCAGCTCGGCCAGGGCCTTGTAGCTCGGGTGGAAGAGGAACGAGTGCGCCGAGCTCTGCAGGCCGAAGAGCATGCCCGTGGGCCGGCACGGCACCTGGGGAACGATGTGCGCCCCGGACTCGTTCAGCGCCGACATCGCGTGCAGGGTGGTCCGCCAGGCCTCGGGCTGGAACGGGCTCTGGGCCAGCGCGAACGTGATGGGCCGGCCGGTCTTCGTGCTCAGGTCCCGCATCCAGGAGAGGTCGGGATCCTGGCCCATGGAGTCCGCCACCATCTCGAACACCCCGTGGCCCGCCTCGCCCAGGGCCTCGCCGATGCCCACCAGCTCTTCGGGCTTCGACCAGGTGCCCGGCACCAGCCCGTGCTTCGAGCGGTGCAGCACCGTGCGCGAGGTGGTGAAGCCCACGGCGCCGGCCTCGAGGCCTTCCCGGGTGATGCGCCGCATCTCGGCGATCTCGTCGTCGCTCACCTCGAGATCGTGGGCGCGCTCGCCCAGCACGTAGGCGCGCACCGCGCAGTGGGGCACCTGGGCGGCCACGTCGATGGCTCGGGGCATGGCGTCGAGCACGTCGAGATACTCGGGGAACGATTCCCAGCCCCAGCAGATGCCCTCGGCGAGGGCCGTGCCGGGAATGTCCTCCACGCCCTCCATCAGCTCGATCAGGAAGTCCTCCTGGCCGGGCCGCACCGGCGCGAAGCCCACCCCGCAGTTGCCCATCACCAGGGTCGTGACGCCGTGCCAGCTGGACGGCGAGAGATAGGGGTCCCAGGTGACCTGCCCGTCGTAGTGGGTGTGCACGTCCACCCAGCCGGGGGTCACCAGCAGGCCCGACGCGTCGATCTCGCGGCGCCCGGCGCCGACGTCGTCTCCGACCACAGTGATGCGGTCGCCGTCGATGCCGATGTCGCCCACGCGCGCGGGGACGCCGGTGCCGTCGACGATCTTGCCGTTGCGAATCACGAGGTCGTGCATGGGGTCCTCCGGTCGAATTCCGTCTCGAAGCGTCCCAGAGCTTATCGGGTTCGGGCGGCTCCCACCCACGCCGCATCGGGCTCTCCGGGCCGGGGATCGGTAGGATCTCCGGCCCGGAGTGCGCAAGTCAGGCGCAGAGGGAGGAGGCGCGGTGGCGAAGCTCGATCTGTCCGTCGACCCGAAGGCCGACTTCGAACGCAAGCTCGTGGACCCCTACGCGGCGGCGGGTCTCGTCGAGTCGGGCGACCTCGTCTGGATGCCCAGCGCCCACCAGCCCCCCGCCATCCTGGCCGCCCTCGCCACCCGGGAGCAGGAGCTCCGGGACGTCAAGATCCGCAGCATCGTCATCCCGAACATGGGCTGGTTCCGCGAGGATGCCCGGGACGCCTGGGACCTGCAGGTGCAGTACGCGCTCGCCCCCGACAACCGCCAGGCCCTCTCCGAGCGGATCATCGACTTCCACCCCTTCTCGATGATCAACCAGCACAAGGCCGCCGACACCCGGCCCGGCGAAGGCCAGCCCATCGACGACCTGCTCATCCTGGCGACGCCCCCGGACGAGCGCGGCTGGTCGTGCGTGGGCAACTCCGTGTGGGACGCGGTCTCCTCGGCAAGGCGGGCCAAGCGCGTGATCGTCGAGATCAGCGACGGCCTGCCCCGGACGTGCGGCGACAGCTGGCTCCACGTCTCCCAGGTGGATGCCTTCGTGCAGGGCGACCGCCCGCGGCTCGGCGCCCCGGACCCGGACCCGGCCAGCTTCCCCGAGGTGGACCGCCGCATCGCGGCGAACGTCAAGTCCATCGTGAAGGACGGGGACACCATCCAGGTCGGGCTCGGCAAGCACACCGGCGCGCTGCCGCTGCTGGGCGCCTTCGACGACTGCAACGACCTGGGCTTCTTCTCCGAGCTGACGGTGCCGGGCTGCGTGGCCCTGGCCCGCAAGGGCATCGTGACCAGCCGCTACGCCCAGGTGGAGCCCTACCGCTTCGTGGCCTGCTTCATCGGCAACAGCCTCGAGGACGTGGACCACATCGAGCGGAACCCGTTCTTCCAGATGCGCTCGTATGAATACACCAACGACCCGACGGTGATCGCGAAGCACGACGACATGCTGACGCTAAACGGCGCCCTGATGGTCGACCTCACGGGCCAGATCGGCGTCTACGCCATGGCAGACAGCATCTACTCGGGCCTGGGCGGACAGCTCGCCTTCCAGCTCGGCGCCTTCCTGTCGAAGCGCGGCCGTGCCTGCACGGTGCTCCCCTCGACGGCCAAGAACGGCACCGTCTCGACCATCGTCCCCCAGTTCCAGGCCGGCCAGATCGTCTCGATCCCCCGCGAGCTCGCGGACACGATCGTCACCGACCAGGGCGTGGCGCGACTCCTGGGCAAGAGCGTGCGAGAGAGGGCCGAGGAGCTGATCGCGGTGGCGCACCCGGATCATCGGGACTGGCTGCGGGACGAGGCGAAGCGGCTGTATCACCCGTAGCAGGCCTCGAAAGGCAGACAGCGAGGACGAGCGACCGTGGAGGCCAGAATCTTCCGTGGCTCCGGCGTCACACGACGACGCCCGAGCTCTCCAGCACCTGGATCTGCGACGCCGAGTAGCCCGCATCCTCGAGGATCTCGCTCGTGTGCTCCCCCAGCCGGGCCGGCGGGATGCCGATGCGCGGGGCGGTGCGCGAGAAGCGCGGGGCCGGGGCGGGCTGCCTCGACCCGTTCACCTCGACGAACGTGTCCCGGGCTGCCATGTGCGGATTCGTGTGCGCCTCGTTCATCTCCAGCACGGGGGCGAAGCAGGCGTCGCTGCTCTCGAAGACGCGGCACCACTCGTCGCGGGTGTTCGTGCGGAAGATGGCGGCGAAGCGCTCCTTCATGGCGGGCCAGGACTCGCGGTCGTTCTGGTCGGGGAGGGTCTCGCCGGCGAGGCCCAGGCGCTCGAGCAGGTTGGCGTAGAACTTCGCTTCGATGGCGCCCACCGAGACGTACTTGCCGTCCGACGTCTCGTACACCTCGTAGTAGTGGGCGCCCGAGTCGAGCATGTTGGTGCCGCGCTCGCCGGTCCACCAGCCCGCCATGCGGGCGCCGTAGATGCTGGCCATCAGCAGGGAGGCGCCGTCCACCATGGCGGCGTCCACCACCTGGCCGCGGCCGCTCGTCTTCGACTCGAGCAGCGCGCACACCACGCCGAAGGCCATCATCAGCCCGCCGCCGCCGAAGTCGCCGACGAGGTTCAGCGGAATGGCGGGCTTCTCGCCCGCTCGGCCCATGGCGTGCAGCGCGCCCGTCAGCGAGATGTAGTTGATGTCGTGACCGGCCTCCCGGGCGAGGGGGCCGTCCTGTCCCCAGCCGGTCATGCGACCGTAGACGAGGGCCGGGTTGCGGGCGAGACACGCCTCCGGGCCGATGCCGAGCTTCTCGGCCACGCCGGGACGGAAGCCCTCGACGAGCGCGTCGGCGCCCTCGACGAGGCGCAGCACCACCTCCACGCCCTGGGGCTGCTTGAGGTCGACGCACGCGCAGCGCTTTCCCCGGTTCAGCAGGTCGCTGGGGCTGCCCGAGCCGAATAGGCCGCCACCCGGGCGCTCCACCCGGATCACGTCGGCGCCCATGTCCGCCAGCACCATGGCCGCGAAGGGGCCCGGGCCGATGCCGGCGATCTCGATGATGCGGTTGCCTGCCAGGGGGCCCATGCGCTGCTCCTTCCGACTCGCTTCTTCTCTCTTCTGTCTTCTCTCTTCTCTGCTTCTCTCTTCGACTCTCGATTGGGTCCGGGCGCCCCGATGCTGTCGCGACGCGGGCCGGGTATCGGGTACGATACGAGGCGTTTCGTAATTGTCCACCGCGGGAGAGCTTCCGGGAGCCCTTCGTTGTCCGTGCCGTCGTCCGTTCACCCCCTCCGCGGTCGCGCCGCCATCGTCGGCATCGGCGAGACCGAGTACCTGCGGCCCGCGCAGGAGACTCCGGTCCAGCTCATGCTGCGAGCCGCCACCGAAGCCATCGCCGACGCAGGTCTCGAGCGCGGCGACATCGACGGCATCATCCCGCCGCCCGGCTATACCTCGGCCGAGGAGATCGCCGCGAACCTGGGCGTGGAGGATCTCCACTACGCGGCGACGGTTCACCTGGGCGGCGCCAGCCCGACGGCCTCGCTGCAGAGCGCCGCCATGGCCATCGCGGCGGGCATCGCGACGAACGTGCTGGTGGTGGTGGGCTGGAACGGCTACTCGGCCTTCCGTCCGCGACCCGGGGTGAAGGCGCCTCGCTACGGGCTCGACCCGGCCTCGGTGGGCAACGTGGTGATGGACTACTACCTGCCCTACGGCGCCATGAGCGCCGCGCAGTTCTACTCGTTCATCCTCACGCGATACAAGCACCTGTACGGCATTGCCGACGAGGACGCCGCCTGGGTGGCGCTCACCTGCCGCGAGCACGCGCACAAGAACGAGAAGGCGCTCATGCGCGGCAAGCCCCTCACCCTGGAGGACTACTTCGCCGCGCCCTTCATCGCCGAGCCGCTGCGCAAGCTCGACTGCTGCCTCGAGACCGATTGCGGGGCGGCGGTGGTGCTCACCTCGGCCGAGCGGGCGCGCGATCTGGCAAGGCCTCCCGTCTTCTACCTCGGCGGCGCCGAGGGGCATCCCTATCCGGCAGACGACATCACCAACCGCAAGGACCCCCTCAAGGTGGGGCTCCACCACGCCGCCCCCCGCGCGTTCGCGATGGCGGGCATCACCGCCCAGGACATGGACTTCCTGCAGGTGTACGACTGCTTCACCTACGTGGTGCTGCTGCAGCTCGAAGCGCTGGGCCTGTGCGAGCCGGGCGGGGCGGGCGCGCTGGTTCGCGACGGCGCCATGCGCCTGGGCGGCCGCATGCCCCTCAACACCCACGGTGGGCTCCTGTCCCAGGGACACATGTGGGGAATGAATCACGTGGTCGAGGCGGCGCGCCAGCTGCGCGGCGAGGCGGGGCCGGCCCAGGTGGAGGACGCGAGCCTCGGGCTCGTCACGGGCTGGGGCGACTTCGGCGACGGCAGCATCGCGATCCTCTCCCGGGAAGCGTCGGCGTGAGTGCCAGCGCGACGCCGCGTCCGCCCAAGATGGTGCCCGACCCGGACGGCCGGAACGCGGACTTCTACCGCCTGGCGGCCACCGGCCAGCTGCACCTGCAGCAGTGCACGAGCTGCTCGCACTACTACCACCCGCCCCGCTATCTGTGCCGCGAGTGCGGCTCGAGCGATCTCGCCTTCGTGCCGTCGTCCGGCCGCGGGCGCATCTTCTCGTGGACGGTGACGCACCGCCCGGTGGACGCGGGCTGGGCGGCGGAGATCCCGTACGCGACGGTGGTGGTCGCCATGGAAGAGGGCGTTCGCCTGGTGGGAGCCCTGCGCGGGCTCGACCCGGCCGACCTCGTCCTCGACCTGCCCGTGCAGGCCGAGATCGAGCGCGTGAGCGACGCGTTCGCACGCATCTGGTTCCGACCCATTCCGACCTGAACCGGCTCCCGGCCCCGACCGGGAGCCCAACCGAAGAACGCGGAGAACGACCATGGAATTCGAGTGGGACGAGGAGTACGCGGCGTTTCGGCGCGAGCTGCGCGCCTTCATCCTGGAGCGCCGCACGCCCGAGCTGCTGGCCGAGTACGCGGCCACCTACGGGAGCGGCGGCGAGCTCATCCGGGCCTTCCACCAGGAGCTCGACCGGCGCGGATGGATGCGCATGTGCTGGCCCGAGGAGCACGGCGGCGAGGGCCGCAACATGCTCTACCAGTACATCTTCGTCGAAGAGATGGAGTACTTCGGGATGCCCTACGGCAACCTGACCTACACCTCCATCGCGCCTTCCATCGTGGCCTTCGGCAGCGAGGCCCAGAAGGCGGCCTGGCTGCCGGGCATCTACCGCGGCGAGTACTGCTTCGCCATCGGCTACAGCGAGCCCAACGCCGGCACCGACCTCGCGTCCCTGCGCACCCGGGCGGAGCTGGATGGGGAAGAGTGGGTGATCAACGGCCAGAAGATCTGGACGTCGCTGGCGGACGTGTCCACCCACATCTGGCTGGCGGTGCGCACCGATCCCAACGTGCGGAAGCACGCCGGCATCTCGATCATCGTGGTTCCGACGAAGACCCCCGGCGTCACCATCCGCCCGCTCTACACCATGTACGGCGGCCACACCTGCGAGACCTTCTACGACGACGTGCGGGTGCCGAAGGACAACGTGGTGGGCGGCGTCAACCAGGGCTGGGGGATCGTGATGCACGCCCTCAACCACGAGCGCGTGGGGCTCGCGTCCACCGGCGGGCTGGCGCGCATCTACGACCAGCTCGTCGCCTGGCTGAAGGAGCACCGGCCCGAGAAGCTGGCCGACCCGGTGGTGCGCCGGCGCCTGGCCGAGCTGGAGCTCGACCTGCGCGAGCACCGCTCCCTGGCCCTGCGCAACGCCTGGATCATCTCGCGCGGCGGCACGCCCATCGCCGACGCCTCCATGGCGAAGATCTCGGGCACCGAGCTGCGCACCCGCATCGCCAACACCGCCATGGACCTGCTGGGCCGCGAAGGCGCCCTCAGCTCCGAGTCCGGCCCGAACGCGCCCTTCGACGGGCGCGCAGAGTTCAACTTCCGCCTCTCGCCCATCTTCCGCTTCGGCGGCGGCACGAACGAGGTGCAGCGGGACATCGTCGCGGCCGCGGGCCTCGGCTTGGCGCGATAGGGGAAGCGACCATGAATCTCGATCTCAGCGAGACCCAGAGCCTGCTGCAGGAGACGGTACGCTCGTACCTGCAGAAGGAAGTTCCCTACGAGCGCATCCGGCAGCTGGAGAAGGACGGCGCGTCCGATTCCACGCTCTGGAAGGCGATGGCCGAGCAGGGCTGGCTCGGGCTTCCCTTCTCCGAGTCCCGCGGCGGGGGCGGCGGCGCGCTGGTCGACGTGGGAATCCTCGTCGAAGAGCTGGCGCGCCGGGCGGCCATCGTCCCCATCCTCGAGGTGGTGG
Source organism: uncultured delta proteobacterium (assembly GCA_963822965.1). GTDB lineage: Bacteria > Myxococcota_A > UBA9160 > UBA9160 > UBA4427 > JAJDAN01. The sequence goes on along the minus strand of CAWGJT010000005.1, from coordinate 1,019,695 downwards.
CCACGGGCTGGGTGCTGGAGCGGCACGGCGAAGGCGCGCCCGTCGAGGAGCTTCTCGCCGGCATCCAGACCGGCGACGCGGTGCCGGTGCCGGCGCTCCTCGAGGGCAGCGACAGCCGCACCGACGTGGCGCTGGTCTGCGCGAAGGGCACCGTCACGGGCGAGAAGCGCTTCGTCGACTACGGCCGCGACGCCACCCATCACCTGGTGTCGGCCCGGGACGGCGCCGGCGGCGAGCCCGCCCTCTACCGGGTGGACGCCGCCGCAGCCGGCGTCACCTGCGAGCCCCTGCGCGCCATCGGCCGCACGCCGCTGTGTCACGTGCGCTACCAGGCCGTGCCCGCGGTGCGCGTGGCCGGTCCCGAGGCCCTGTCCGCGCTGGTGCGCCTCGGGCGCAGTCTGGCAGCCATCCAGTGCCTGGGCGCCATGCAGCAGGCGCTCGAGATGACGGTCGCCTACGCGAACGTGCGCGAGCAGTTCGGCAAGACGATCGGCAGCTTCCAGGCCGTCCGCCACCACTGCGCCAACATGGCGATCCGCACGACCAGCACCCGCGTCCTCGCCTACGAGACCCTGGACGCCATCGACCGCGGCGTCGCCAGCGACGCGAGCGCCGCCCTCGCCAAGGCGTCCGCGTCCCGCGCCGCCCCCGAGGTCACCATGCTCGCCCACCAGATCCACGGCGGAAACGGCGTCATCGAGGAGAACGACCTCTACTTCACCACCCTGCGCGCCAAGCAGCAGTCCCTGGCCTGGGGAAGCTACGACGAGTGCATGGCGGTGGTGGCGGGGCAGGTGGACGCGGAAGCGGACTGGTTCTGAGCGGTCAGCGCCCCGCTGGGGCGCTGACTTGCAACCTGAGGACAACGCTGGGCGTCGTCCTCTTAGGAGCGCTCAGGTGCCGCAGAAGGTCTGGTGCACGACCTGGTCGGGCCGCGGAGGCGCCGCGTGGCGCTCCCGACCGGGCTGGTCCTCGTAGGGCTTCCGGAGCACATCGAGCAGCTCCTCGAAGGGCGCGAGGTCGTCGGCATAGATTGCGGCCTCGATCGCCTCTTCGACGAGATGATTTCGCGGAATGAAAGCCGGGCTGACGGATTGCATGTCTTCGCGGCACGCGGCGGGGGAGCGCTCTTCGAGCGCGAGGCGCGCGCGCCAGCGCACCGCCCACTCGTCGAAGGCGGCCGGGCTCGCGAACAGGCTGCGGACGCGCTCGTCGCTCGGGTCCGCCCTCGTGTCCGATCCGACGAGCTCCGACAGCCCGCGGAAGCAGAGCGTGAAGTCGACCTCGTTGTCGGCCATCCGTGCCAGCAGATCGTCGGCCAGCGCGGCGTCGCCTTCGCGGGTCTCGCCGAGGCCGAGCTTTCGCTGCAGGCCGGCGCGATGGAAGTGCTCGAACCGCTCCGGGAACGCGTCGAGGGCGGCGGACGCCTGCTCGATGGCGGCCTTCTCGTCGGGGCCGAGGATCGGGAGCAGGGCCTGCGCGAAGCCCGCGAGGTTCCAGTGTGCGATCCGGGGCTGGTTCGCGTAGGCGTATCGGCCGGCGTGATCGATCGAGCTGTAGACCGTGTCGGGGTGGTAGGCGTCCATGAACGCGCAGGGACCGTAGTCGATCGTCTCGCCGGCGATCGAGGTGTTGTCGGTGTTCATCACGCCGTGGATGAAGCCGCAGAGCTGCCAGCGGGCCACGAGCGCCGCCTGGCGCTCGATCACCCCGGAGAGCAATGCGAGATGGGGCGCGTCCGAACCCGAAGCCTCGGGGTAGTGGCGCGCGATCACGTAGTCCGCCAACGCCCGGAGGCCCTCGACGTCCCCGCGGCTGGCGAAGAGCTGGAACGTGCCGACCCGGACGTGACTCCGTGCGACGCGGGTCAGCACGGCGCCGGGCAGCGGGGCTTCGCGAACGATCTGCTCGCCGGTCGTCACGGCCGCGAGCGCGCGCGTGGTCGGGATTCCCAGGGCGGCCATCGCCTCGGCGACGAGGTACTCGCGCAGCACCGGCCCGAGGCCGGCACGGCCGTCGCCCCGGCGCGAGAACGGGGTCGGCCCCGAGCCCTTCAGCTGAACGTCGCGCCGCACGCCGTTGCGATCGATGAGCTCGCCGAGCAGGATCGCGCGGCCGTCCCCCAGCTGCGGCACCCAGCTCCCGAACTGGAACCCGGCATACGCCATCGCGATGGGCTCCGCGCCCTCCGGAACGCGGTTGCCGGCCAGGATCTCGACGCCCTCGGGCGACGCGAGGAAGTGCGGGTCGAGCCCGAGCTCGCGCGCCAGCTCCTCGTTCAGCCGCACGAGCGCCGGAGCGGGCACCGGCGTGGGCGGCAGGCGCGCGAAGAAGCGCTCGGGCAGCCGCGCGTAGCTGTTGTCGAACGGAAGGAGCGTGGATTGGGTCGGCACCGGCGGAGCTCTCGTCGAAGGGTCCCGCGAGTCTAGCAAGGGCCGCCGCGGGTCCTGTCGCGGGCTCTCCGCAACGCCCGGCGCAGGCGTTCCACGGCGCGGAGGAGCGGGCCGCGCTCCTCCGGGAGCCCGTCTGCCAGCCGTTCCACCGCGCGCACGAGCTTCCATCGCAGGATGGCTTCTTCCTCGTAGCGTGTCGTCTCTTCGTATCCAGAGACGTAGGCGCGGGTGAAGAGTCCGCGCCCCGCCCATTGGCCCCAACGGATCAGCCGGGGTGCACCCGGCGGCAGCGCCCCGAGCCTCATCATCAACGCGGTTCGGGCGAAGTCGCCGCAGGGGTCGCCGCGCGTCGCGTTCGGCCAATCGATCACCGCCGGGCCGTCGGGGCAGAGCAGCACGTTGTCCGGCTGGAAGTCGCCATGGCAGAGCGCGTCCCCATCGGGCATGCGATCCAGCTGGTCCAGAGCGAGCGCCCGCAGCTCGGTCGGAATGCCGGGCTCTCCGTCGATTCGCCGCTTCAGCTCGGACCGGAGCTCCGGCAGGTGTGCAGGCGCGCGGAGCCCGTTCAGGTTTGCGTGCACGCGCCCGCACAGCATCGCGAGCGCCAACACGCGCCAGGGCCGGAGCTGGATCTCGGTGAGGATTCCGTGCCCGTCGAGACGCTGCATCAGAATCCCCGGTCGCCCGTTCCAGTCCATCCGCCCATGCGGCTCCGGCACGCAGGGCAGGGTGGAGCGCACCGCAGCCAGGGCCACCATCTCCCGGTCGGCGTGGTCGCCCGCGTCCGGGTCGCGATAGAGCCGCAACACCTGGCGCTCGCCCCAGCTGAAGATCTCGGCCTCACGCCCCTCCGCGATCTTGGTCGGCTGCCTCATCTCGGTCGTCCGGGGTCGTCCCACTCGACGAGCGTCGGCGTGCTCCCGTCTTCGTGGATATCGCATCCAGCGGGCCTGTCGGCTGCGAAGGTGAGAGCGGCCATCCCTCCGGCGGGGTCGAGAAGACTGGAAGCTCGCGTCCGATCGGCAGCTATCATCCGCCCGTACCAGAGCAGTCTCGAAGCTGGTGTCGCTCCTGGAGGGTGCGACAAAGGATAGGGTGTTTCGAAGGCGGGATGAAGGCTGGAGTCATCCGACGATGAATGACGAGCGGCACCTGCTGGTGGAGAAGCGCGCGGACGGGGTCATGATCCTCACCATGAACCGTCCTGCGGCTCGCAACTCCCTGAGCCCGCGCATGCTGCTCGAGCTGTACGACGCGTGGCACGAGTATGCGGACACGAAGGCGCTCCGCGTCGCCATCCTGACGGGAGCGGGCGAGCAGGACTTCTGCGCCGGGGGCGATCTCAAGCTCACCATGCCGCTCATGACCGGCGCGCGGAAGCCGGAGGACGAGTGGGACCACGCGCTGCTCGCGGAGCCGCGCAAGTTCGGCGACGCCATCCTGCGCGGCTACGACATCTACAAGCCCATTATCGCGGCGGTGAACGGCAACGCCCTGGGCGGCGGCACCGAGATGATGAACGCCTGCGATCTCCGGGTGGCGTCGGAGAACGCCGTCTTCGGCACGCCTGAGGCGAAGGTGGGGCTCTTGCCCGGCGGCGGCTCGATCACCCGGCTGCCGCGGCAGATTCCGTACGCGAAGATGATGGAGATGCTGCTGGTGGGGCGACCCTTCAGCGCCCAGGAGGCCTTGGACATGGGCCTCGTCAACTACGTGGTGCCGCGCGAGAAGCTCCTCGACAAGGCGCTCGAGCTGGCCGAGCTGCTGGCCGCCAACGGGCCGCTGGCGGTCTCGAAGATCAAGGAAGGGGTGCTGCGCTCGAGCGGGCTGCCGCTGGCGGAGTCCTACGCGATCGAGAACGAGGTGTCGGCCGCGGTGATGACCTCGAAGGACGCCCGGGAGGGGCCGCGCGCCTTCAAGGAGAAGCGCAAGCCGAGCTTCACCGGGGAGTGCTCACCGGGGAGTAGGCCGTGTTCGCGAGCGCCGGTTGCCGGCGTCGCCCATCTCGGGGAAGCTCTGCCCCCCATCCAGCGCAGCAGGAGGAAGTCTCGTGGCGTTCGAAGCAGAGCTCACGGCCGGCGTGGCCGCCGTGCGTGCCGCCTCCCGGGTCTGTCGCTCGGTGCAGCAGCGGCTCGCCACCGCCGAGGCCCTCGAGAAGAAGGACAAGAGCCCCGTCACGGTGGCGGACTTCGCCTCCCAGGCCATCGTGTGCGAGCGGCTGCTGCGCGCGTTTCCCGACGACCCGGTGGTGGGTGAGGAGGGGTCCGACGAGCTGCGGCAGGGCGAGCAGGCGAGCCTGCTGGAAGCCGTCGTGCGCGAGGTGACCGGCGAGGTGAAGGGCGGCGCCGCCGCCGACGCGGTGCTCGATTGGATCGACCGGGGCGACGCCGACGCCGGTGCGGCCCGCTACTGGACCCTCGATCCCATCGACGGCACCAAGGGCTTCCTGCGCGGCGAGCAGTACGCGGTGGCGCTCGGCCTGCTGGAACGCGGCCAGGTGGTGTTGGGCATCCTCGGCTGCCCGAACCTCGACGACGGCCACGGCGGCCGCGGGGCGCTCTTCGCCGCCGTGCAGGGGCAGGGCACCCGCGCGCTCCCGCTCTGGGGCGACGGCCTCGAAGGGCCCGCCGTCGCGGTGTCGAAGGCGACGTCCCTGGCCGACGCGCGCTTCTGCGAGTCCGTCGAGTCCGGGCACTCCGACCAGGGCCAGTCGGCCCGCATCGCGGAGCTTCTCGGCATCACCCAGGAACCCTTCCGCATCGACAGCCAGTGCAAGTACGCGGCCATCGCCCGGGGCGACGCCTCGATCTACCTGCGCATGCCCACCCGCAAGGACTACCGCGAGAAGATCTGGGACCACGCGGCCGGCAAGCTCGTGGTCGAAGAGGCGGGAGGCCGGGTGACCGACGTCGAGGGACGCCCGCTCGACTTCCAGCACGGCCGTACCCTGGATGCGAACCGGGGCGTCGTCGCCACCTGCGGGCCGATCCACGACCGCGTGATCGAGGTGGTGAAGCAGGTGCGCGCGGAGGGCTGAGCCGGCGCGCCCGCATGGGTCAGCGCTCGGCCGGCGCCCCCGCCCGGCCCGCCGACCACTTGAGCATCGGCGGCGTCACCAGGGTGCTGGTGATCACGACCACCACGATGGCCGAGAAGACCGAGCTGCTGAGCACGCCCATGGTCTTCCCGATGCTCGCGAAGATGAGCCCCACCTCGCCGCGGGGAATCATCCCGATCCCCACCAGGATCTTGTCCGTGCCGCGACCGGCCGCGAAGCCCGCCAGGGCCTTGGTGGCGAGGGCGATCACGATGAGGACGCCCGCCAGGCGCAGGATGCCGGGATCCGCGAAGGCACGCAGGTCCACCTGCATGCCCATCAGCACGAAGAAGATGGGCGCGAAGAGGCGCTCGATGGGCCCGACGAGCACCTCGACCGCGGGCTCGTCGACGTCGCCGAAGTGCTCCTCGGACAGGATGAGCCCCGCCGCGAAGGCGCCCACGATGGTGGCGAGCCCGAGCTGGCTCGCCACCCAGGCCATGAAGAAGGCGAGCCCGATGGGGAAGAGCAGCTTCAGGTGCTGGCGCCCGAGCAGGGCGAGCAGCCGGGCGCCGACGCCCACCGTGCGCTCGCCGATCCACATCACCGCCCCGAGGAAGACCGCCGCCAGCACGCCGATGCGGGCGATGTCGCCCAGCCTCACCTCGCCGTTCGCTGCGATGCCGACCGACACCGCGAGGATCAGCAGGCCCAGCACGTCGTCGATCACCGCGGCGCCCAGGATGACCCGGGCCGAGCGGGTCTGCATGACGCCGATCTCGCGCAGCACCGCCGCGGTGATGCCCACGCTGGTGGCCGTGAGCGCCGCGCCCACGAAGAGGTGCTCGACGTCGCGCGCCTCCGGCTGGAGCAGCGCGGAGGCGCCGTAGCCGAGCACCAGGGGGAGGATGACGCCGACGCAGGCGACCAGGGTCGCGCTCGCTCCCACCTCGAGCATCTCCGCCACGCTCGACTCGAGACCCACCAGGAAGAGCAGCAGGATCACGCCCAGGTTCGAGAAGATCCACAGCGCCGCGATCATCATCATGCGGGCCGCCGCACCGTCGCCCGTGAGCTCGCGGACGAGCTCGGCGCCGCCCCGGCTGGTGGCGATGCCGCCGGCCTCGAGCACCCGCCGGGCGGCCTCGTGGACGCCGAGGTCGTTCTGCCAGACCTGCTGCCAGACGGGGCCCACGTCGGAGAGGTGCATCACGATGACGGCCAACGGGATGCCGAGCCAGACGCCCAGATTGCCGGCGCCGATTCCCACCAGCAGCTCGCCCAGCACCGCGGGCTGTCCCACCAGTCCCGTCAGGTAGCGACCCAGGCCGGCGATGGCGATGACGCCGACGAGCTCGAGCAGGATGAGCGAGAAGACGTCGGTGTGGGCCGTCTCCGTGGCGGCGAGGGCCTGGCTGGCGACCAGTCCCGTCGCCATCGCCAGGCCCGCCGCGCGCGCGACTCGGACCGTCACGGAGACCCCGCCCGGACGCTCTCAGGCGCTCGTGGTGCTTCGGGACTCGTCGGGCGCGGGCTGCGGGCCGCGGACCAGCCGGCCGGGTAGGGCGCCCGTGGGCTTGCCGTCCTCGTAGATCACCTCGCCGCTGCAGACGGTGTAGCGGTAGCCGTCCACCTTCTGGATCAGCCGCTTCCCCTCGGCGGGCAGGTCGTAGACCATCTCCGGCGCGTGGATGTGCAGCCGGTCGAAGTCGATCACGTTCAGGTCGGCCTTCATGCCCGGCGCCACGACCCCGCGATCCTCCATGCCGTAGAAGCGCGCGGTGCGCCGCGTCTGGCGCTCCACCAGGGTCTCGAGCGGAATGCGCTCGCCGCGCGAACGGTCGCGCGCCCAGTGGGTGAGCAGGAAGGTCGGCATGCTGGCGTCGCAGATGAGCCCGCAGTGGGCGCCGCCGTCCGACAGCCCGAAGACCGACTGCGGGTGCAGCATCATCTCGCGGATGGGCTCCAGGCTGCCGTTCGCGTAGCCCAGCAGCGGCATGTAGACGAGGCCCCGGCCGCCGTTCTCCATCATCACGTCGTACACCACCTCGAGGGGCTCGTGTCCCTCGCGCTTGGCGATGGCGGCGATGCTCTTCTCGGGGCCGGGCTCGTAGTCCGGCGGGTCGCCGAGGGGGAACATCATGGGGAAGCCCATCATGACGATCATCGCAGGACCCGGCAGGCCGCTGTAGTCCGGCTGGCTCGCCAGGATGTGCGCCCGCACGGCGGGGTCGGCGAGCTTCGCGAGCCGCTCGGCGCGCGGCAGCGCCGCGATCTCCTGGTAGCCCGGGTGCGCGACGAACGGGTGCACGGTGCTCTCGAATCCCAGCAGCAGCCCGGCGGGACGCTGGGCGACCTGGGGTGTCAGGTGCCCGCCCTCGGCGGCGTCCTTCTCGCACGCGGACAGCAGCCGCCGCCACTGGTCGGGGTCCATCGGGCTCTGCAGGCACGCGAACGAGACGGGGCGTCCCGTCTCCTTGCCGAGCTGGCTCATCCAGGCCAGCTCGTCGCCCTCGGGTGCGAGGTCGCTCGCCACCTCGAAGACGCCGTGGCCCACCTCGCCGAGCACCCGGCCGATGCCGAGCACTTCCTCGTCCGTGGCGTTGGTGCCGGGTACCACCTCGCCGTCCTTGGCGCGGTGCAGGATGGTGCGCGACGTCGAGAAGCCCAGCGCCCCGGCCTGCAGCGCCTCGCGCACCAGCGCCGCCATCCGCTCGATGTCCTCGGGCGTGGCCTTCTCGTTCTTCGCGCCCCGCTCGCCCATCACGTAGGTGCGCACGGCGCCGTGAGGCACCTGGGCGCCGACGTCGATGGCCCGGCGCATGCGCTCTACGGCGTCGAGGTACTGCGGGAAGCTCTCCCACTCCCAGCGGATGCCCTCGGAGAGCGCCGTGCCCGGGATGTCCTCCACCCCCTCCATCAGCTGGATGAGGTAGTCCTCCTGGCCGGGCTTCACCGGCGCGAAGCCCACGCCGCAGTTGCCCATCACGATGGTGGTGACCCCGTTCCAGCCCGACGGCGTGAGGTGCGTGTCCCAGGTGACCTGGCCGTCGTAGTGGGTGTGGATGTCGACCCAGCCCGGGGTCACGAGCAGCCCCTGCGCGTCGATCTCCCGGCGGCCCTCGCCCACGTCGTCGCCCACGGCGACGATGCGGTCTCCGTCGATCGCCACGTCCGCCCGGCGCGGGGCGGCGCCGGTTCCGTCGACGAGGGTTCCACCGCGAATCACGAGGTCGTGCATGGGGGCTCCAATCTTCGTTTGCGGGCGGGCTCCGGCCGGAGCCCGCGCTCGGGTAGGGGGGTCAGGCGTGCGCCTTCTCCTGCTCGGCCAGCCACTCGTCGTCCGAGCCGGTCGGCAGGTCTTCGCACAGATAGGTGCTGAGGTATCGCTCTCCGGTGTCGGGCAGCATCACCAGGATGACCGCGCCCTTCTCCGCCTTCTCGGCCACCTGCAGGCCGGCCGCGCAGGTGGCTCCGGAAGAGAGACCCACGAAGAGGCCCTCCTCGTGGGCGAGGCGCCGGGCCACCTCCCGCGACTCCTCGTCGGTCACGGGCACCAGCTCGTCGTAGACCTTCGGGTTCAGCACGCTGGGGATGAAGTCCGGCGTCCAGCCCTGGATCTTGTGGGGCTGCCACTCCTTGCCGGCCAGCATCGAGGCGCCGGCGGGCTCGGTGGCGACGATCTTCACGTTCGGCCGGGCGACCTTGATCACCTCGCCGGCCCCGGTGAGGGTGCCGCCCGTTCCCCAGCCGGAGACCCAGTAGTCGAGCCGCCGCCCGGCGAAGTCGCGCAGGATCTCGGGGCCGGTGGTCTGGCGGTGATAGGCGGGGTTCGCGGGGTTGTCGAACTGCTCGGTGAGGAACCAGCCAAAGCGCTTCGCGAGCTCCGCGGCCTTCGTCACCATGCCGGTGCCGCGCTCCTTGGCGGGGGTGAGGATGACCTTGCCGCCCATGGCGCGGATGATCTGGCGGCGCTCCACCGAGAAGCTCTCCGCCATCACCGCCACGAACGGGTAGCCCTTGGCGGCGCACACCATGGCCAGAGCGATGCCGGTGTTGCCCGAGGTGGCCTCGACCACCGTCTGTCCCGGCTTCAGGACGCCGCGGCGCTCGGCGTCGTCGATGATCGCGAAGGCGAGACGATCCTTGACGGACCCGATCGGGTTGAAGGACTCCACCTTCGCGTACATCTCGACGTGCTTCGGGGCGATGCGGTTGAGCTTGATGACGGGTGTGTTTCCGATGGTCTTCAGGATGTCGTCGTAGATCACGCGGCTTTTCTCCTCTCCTCGTCGCTCTTCGCCTCTGGCCCCGGACCCAGAAGTATCCCCCAAGGGATGAATCCGGCAAGCCGCCACGGAGCGGGGGCTCCTTGTTGACAATTCTATCAGTAGAGATTAACTGATAGATCGGTCATCAACGGTCCGCGCCCCCCGGCTCCCAGGCCTGCCAGGCGCCCGGCACCCGCAGGAGGAGAGAGCGTGAGCGCCTCCCAGATCCCCCCGACGCATTCCCGCACCCGGTTCAACGACCGCATGAGCGAGTCCGACGCCCTCATGTGGACCATCGAGAGCGATCCCGCCCTGCGCTCGACGATCGTCTGCGTCTGGGTGCTGGACTCTGCGCCGGACCCCGAACGCTTCCAGCGCAAGCTCGAGGAGGTGGTCCAGCAGGTGCCGCGCCTTCGCCAGCGGCCCGTCGCCGACCGGCTCGGTCTGGCGCCGCCCTCCTGGGAAGAGGACCCGAACTTCGATCTCTCCTTCCACCTGCGCCTGGCCCATGCGCCCGGGGACGGATCGCTGCGCGCGTTGGTGGACGCCGCCCAGCCCATCGGCATGCAGGCCTTCGATCGCGACCGGCCGCTGTGGGAGCTGCACGTCTTCGAGGGCCTGGCGGGTGGCCGCGCCGGGGTCGTGATGAAGTTGCATCACGCCATCAGCGACGGCGTGGGCCTCGTGCGCATGACCGAGGGGATGATCGAGCGCACCCGCGAGGCGGAGGTCGGCGAGCCTGGCGAAGCGCGCGAATCGAGCGAGAGCCGGCGGCCGTGGGTGCGCGCCGAGGTTCCGACGGCCCTCGAGCGCACGCGCCGGGCCGGCGCCGCGCGCCTCCGCAGCAGCGCCACGCGCGCCGGTCGCATCGCCGAGGCGTTCCGGACCACCCTGGTGGACTTCGCGCGCCATCCCCTGGAGACCGCGCAGCGGGCCGCGGAGGGCGTGCGATCCCTGGGTCGTCTGCTGGCCCCGGTCACCGAGCCCCTGAGCCCGGTGATGCGCGGCCGCTCCCTCTCCAACCGCTACGACGTGATCTTCCTGCCCCTCGAGCAGCTGAAGCGCGCCGGGCATGCTGTCGGCGGCACGGTGAACGACGCCTTCGTGGCGGGCGTGACCGGCGGCCTGCGCCTGTATCACGAGAGTCAGGGCGCGCCGGTCGAGGAGCTGCGCATGAGCATGCCGATCAACATGCGGGGCGGCGACAAGGCGCGCGACGCCGGCAACCAGTTCGTGCCCGTTCGCTTCCCGGTGCCCGTGGACATCCGCGACCCGGGCGAGCGCATGCGCGAGATCCGCCGGCGGGTCGCCGCCCAGCGCGACGAGCCGGCGCTGCCGCTGATGGAGGAGATCTCGTCGGTGATCGGCGCGCTGCCCGGAGCCGGGCCCGCGCGCTTCGCGGGCCTGCTGATGAAGTCCATCGACTTCACCACCAGCAACGTGCCGGGGCCGCGCTTCCCGGTCTTCATGAGCGGCGCGCGCATCGAGCACATGTTCGGCTTCGGGCCGCTCGCGGGCGCCGCGGTCAACGTCACCTGCTTCAGCTACGACGGCGAGCTCGCCGTGGGCGTCAACGCCGACCCGGCGGCCGTCACCGAGCCGCGTCTCTTCGTCGAGTGCGTGCGCAAGGGCTTCGACGAGGTGGTCTCGGCGGCCTGGGACGAGCGGTCATGACGAATCCCGAGAACGACCGACCTGCCGGTGGCCCGCCCGAGACGGCGCGTGGCGCGCCGGGCCGTCGCCGCCTGCCGCCCGCGGAGCGCCGGGCGCAGCTCCTCGAGACGGCCCTCGAGGTGTTCGCGCGCCGCGGCTTCGGACGCGCGGGCCACGCCGAGATCGCCGAGGCCGCGGGCGTCGCGGTCTCCACGGTCTTCCTCTACTTCAAGACCCGGGAGGCGCTGGTGGACGCCGTGCTCGCGGAGGTGGGCCGCCTGTACCTGCAGCTCGCGCTCGGCGTGCACCAGCAGGACAAGACCTGCCGCGAGATCCTGCTCGACCACCGCAAGGCCTTCCACGACTCCCTCATCAGCCACCCGCACCACGCGCGCCTGGCCCTCGATTGGAGCACCGCCATGCGCGAGGACCTGTGGCCCCGTTACCTGGAGCTCATCGAGAAGCTCGTCGCGAACCACATGCGCACGATCCGCCGGGGCCAGGCCCGCGGCGAGGTGCCCACCAGCGTCGATCCCGAGACCAGCGCCCGCATGCTCATCGGCAGCGCCCAGATGACCGCCCAGCAGAAGCTGATGGGCGCCGACCCCGAGCAGGTGGACCGCATGGCGGCGCTGTTCATCGACGCGGCTCTGGGGCGGCTCGAGCCGGCCGCCGAGTGCGAGCCCCTTCGCTCCTCGGCCACGGGCTGACGGGGGTAGAATGCCGGTCCGGGCGCGTCCCCGGTGGTTCCTCGCCTTCCACCTCCAATCGGCCGGGCGGCTCGCCCGCCGTGGAGAAACGCAGGAGATCCCCCATGAGCTTTTGTGAAGACCGTGTCGCCATCGTGACCGGTGCCGGACGCGGCATCGGCAAGGAGCACGCCCTGATGCTGGCCGCCCACGGCGCGAAGGTGGTGGTCAACGACCTGGGCGGCGCGCGGGACGGCACCGGCTCGGATCTCGGTCCCGCCGAGCAGGTGGTGAAGGAGATCCGCGACGCCGGCGGGCAGGCCGTGGCCAACGGCGACGACGTGAGCGATTTCGCGGCCGCCAAGCGCATGATCGACCAGGCCATCGACGAGTTCGGCGGGCTCGACGTGCTGGTCAACAACGCCGGCATCCTGCGCGACCGCATGCTCGTCAACATGGAGGAGGCCGAATGGGACGCCGTCATCCAGGTGCACCTGAAGGGCACCTTCGCGCCGGCGCGTCACGCGGCGGCGTACTGGCGCGAGCGCTCCAAGAAGGGCGAGCCCGTGGACGCCCGCATCATCAACACCACCTCGGTCTCCGGCATCTACGGCAACCCGGGCCAGACGAACTACGGCGCCGCCAAGATGGGCATCGCGGCCTTCACGATCATCGCCGCCCGCGAGCTCGCCCGGTACGGGGTGACGGTGAACGCCGTGGCGCCCGGTGCGCTCACGCGCCTCACCGAGGACCTGGGCATGGGGCAGGCCTCCGAGGAGCGGAAGGAGCGCATGCACCCGCGCTGGATCGCGCCCATCGTCACGTGGCTCGCGAGCGCGGACTCCAAGGCCGTCACGGGTCGCGTCTTCGAGGCGTCGGGCGAGATGCTGGCCGTCGCCGAGGGCTGGCACCGGGGCCCCACCGTCGAGGCCGTCGCCGATCCCACCACGCTCGGCCCGATCGTCACCGACATGGTCAAGCGTGCCCGCATGAACGCGGGCATGAACGGCCAGGACCTCGACGGCGGGATCTCCTGAGCCCGGGTTCCACCCGACACCGACATCCCAGCCAACCCGAGGGAGCTGCATGCCCGTATCGCTACCCCCGCGCGCGCTTCGCGCCTGCGGTCTCTGCGTATCCATTCTCGTCCTGGCGCTCGGGGGCTGCTCCGAGCGCCCGGGCGAGCCGGGGCGTCTCGCCGCCAGCGAGGACGACGCCAGCGGCCACGTGGCGCCGTCGTCCTTCACGGTGGACGCGAACGCGAAGGTGCTGGGCGAGCTTCCCTTTGCGGACGAGAGCGACTTCGCCGACGCGAAGCGCGGCTTCCTGGCCGCGCGCGAGGACGCGGTCATCCGCACCGAGAGTGGCCAGGTGGTCTGGAACCTCGACGACTTCACGTTCGAGGAGGGCGACTCGCCCGACAGCGTGAACCCGAGCCTGTGGCGACAGGCCCGGCTGAACCGCATCCACGGGCTCTTCCAGGTGCAGGAGCGCATCTACCAGGTGCGCGGCTACGACCTGGCGAACATGACCCTCGTCGCCGGCGATACGGGCTGGATCGTGATCGACGCCATGACCACCCGGGAGACCGCCCAGGCCGCCCTCGACCTGGTGGCTGCGACCCTGGGCCCGCGGCCCATCTCGGCGCTCATCTACACCCACAGCCACATCGACCACTTCGGCGGCGCGCGTGCGGTCATCCCCGACCCGGCCGCCGCGAAGGACGTTCCGGTGATCGCGCCCGAGGGCTTCCTGGTGGAGGCGGTCTCCGAGAACGTGCTGGCGGGCACCACCATGGCGCGGCGGGCGGCCTACATGTTCGGCTTCCTGCTCGGTCGCGGGCCCCGGGGCCACGTGGACTCGGGGCTCGGCAAGGCGTCCACGCCCGGCACCTTCGGGCTGGTGGCGCCCAACCGCTTCGTCTCCGAGACGCCCACCGAGATGACCCTCGACGGGGTGCGCTTCGTCTTCCAGAACACCCCCGGCGCCGAGGCGCCGGCGGAGATGATGATCTGGCTGCCGGATCTCCACGCCCTGTGCGGCGCCGAGAACGTCACGCACACGCTCCACAACCTCTACACCCTGCGCGGCGCGAAGGTTCGCGACGCCCTGCTGTGGAGCAACTACCTCGACCAGGCCATCGCGCTCTTCGGTGCCGACGTCGAGGTGCTCTTCGCCAGCCACCACTGGCCCATCCAGGGCAACGCCCGGGTCGTCGGCTACCTGAAGAAGCAGCGCGACCTCTACAAGTACATCCACGACCAGACCCTGCGGCTGGCGAACCACGGGCTCACTCCGCGCGAGATCGCCGAGGAGATCCGCCTGCCCGATTCGTTGGCCCTCACCTTCGGCAACCGCGGCTACTACGGCAGCGTGAGCCACAACGCCAAGGCGGTCTACCAGCACTACTTCGGCTGGTTCGACGGCAACCCCGCGAACCTGGATCCCCTGCCGCCCGAGGAGGCGGCGCCGCGTTACGTGGAGTTCATGGGGGGCGCCGACGCGCTGCTCGAGAAGGCCCGCGCCGCCTACGAGAAGGGCGAGTACCGCTTCATCGCCATGGTGCTGAATCACCTGGTCTTCGCGGATCCGGACAACGAGGCCGCGCGGGAGCTGCTGGCGCGGTGCTACGACCAGCTGGGATACCGGGCCGAATCGGGTCCGTGGCGCGACTTCTACCTCACGGGCGCGAACGAGCTGCGGCGCGGGGCTACGGCGATGCCCGTGCGCACCACGGGTACCCTGGACATCGTGTCCGCGATGCCGAGCGGGCTCTTCTTCGACGCCCTGGCGGTGCGCCTGAACGGCGAGAAGGCCGCGGGGGAGCACGTGGTGCTGAACTTCGAGTTCCCCGACATCGACGAGAGCCACGTGCTGGAGGTGGAGAACGCGGTCCTCCACCACTGGGAGGCGCCCGCCCGGGCCGACGCCGACGCGACGCTCCGGGTCGCCCGGTCCACCTGGAACGAGATCGTGATCGGTCAGCGCACCCTGCAGGGGGCGATCCTCTCGGGCGACGTGGACATCGACGGCAGCCGCCTGGCCGTGCTCGGCTTCTTCGGGATGCTCGATACCTTCGAGCCCACCTTCGAGATCGTCCGGCCCTGACGGCGTGTGCGGCTCGCCCCGCTTGGCGCCTCGATGGTGCCGCTGCTAGAACCCCGGGCGGCCGGTGCGGCCGCCGACCGGCTCCTTCCACCCGCAAGCCGCCCTCCGAAGCGGAGGGCCGCACGAAAGGGAACGCCTTGGCCCGTCCTCTCCTCCTCCGGCGCCTGGTTCCGATTCTCGCCGTCGCGTCGCTGCTCCCGGCCGTCGCCGGCTGCCAGTCCTTCCCCGGCATGAGCCGCAAGGAGCCGCCGCCGCCCCGGCAGGGCCCCCTCGCCGCGATCCTCGCCCGGGGCGAGCTGCGGGTGGGCATCTCGGGCGACCTGCCGCCCCTCAACATGAAGAACAAGTCGGGGGAGATCATCGGCCTCGAGGTCGATCTCATCTCCGCCCTGGCCCACGCCATGGGCCTCGAGGTGAAGCTGGTCGAGACCCCCTTCGCCGACCTGATCCCCGCTCTCGAGGCGGGCAAGGTGGACGTGGTGATCTCGGGCATGACGATGACGCCCGAGCGCAACGTCCGGGTGGCGTTCGTCGGGCCGTACTTCATCAGCGGCACGTCCGTGCTGACGAAGTCCGAGGAGATCGCGCGCGAGCAGAACCCCGAGAACCTCGACCGACCCGGGCGGCGCTTCGCCGCGCTGGACTCGTCGACCAGCGCGGCCTTCGTGCGCGACGTGCTGCCCCAGTCCACCCTGGTGACCACGCCGAACTACGAAGAGGCCGTGAAGATGGTGATGGACGACAAGGTGGACGGCCTCGTCGCGGACTTCCAGATCTGCATCCTGTCCACCTGGCAGCATCCGGAGGCGGGGCTGATGGCGATCCGCACGCCGTTCACCGTGGAGCCCCTCGGAATTGCGCTTCCCCCGGATGCCCCGCTGCTGCACAACATCGTCATGAACTATCTGAACACGCTGGAGGACACGGGGCTGCTGGCGCAGCTCAAGGCCAAGTGGCTCTCCAGCGGCGAGTGGCTCTCCGAGCTGCCCTGAGCCGAGCCGATGTCCCTTCGCCGATGCACGGCCGCCCTGCTGGTCCTCTTCTGCGCGTTCGCGTTCGCGCTGTCCGGCTGCGCGAGCACGCCCAAGAAGAAGAAGCGCACGGTCCTGATGACCGAGTACGACGACGCGCGCGTCGGCCAGGAGGCCGCCAGCGACGTCGAGTCCCAGGTGGGGATCCTCGACGATCCCGCGCTCAACGCCTACGTGACGGAGATCGGACTCAAGCTGCTGCGCGGCCTGGCGCGACGCTCGTTCCAGTACCACTTCGCCGTGGTGGACCAGGAGGAGCCCAACGCCTTCGCGCTGCCGGGGGGCTACGTCTTCGTGACGCGCGGGCTGCTGGCCCTCGTCAACACCGAGGACGAGCTCGCCTGCGTGATCGGCCACGAGATCACCCACGTGAACCACCGCCACGCGGCCGCCCAGCAGGGCCTGGCGAGTCGTGGGCTCACCATGCCGTGGATCAAGGCGGCCCGGATGGCGGCCTACGGGCGGGACATGGAGCGCGACGCCGACGAGGGCGGCCAGATCCTGTGCGCGGCCGCCGGCTACGACCCGATGGGCATGTCCACCTTCCTGTCGAACCTGGGCCAGCTGGAGCGCTACCAGGTGGGCTACTCGCGCAACCCGAGCTTCCTCGACACGCATCCGGGCTCCACCGAGCGCGCGGCCGCCGACGCGGTGCGCGCCAGCGAGATCCGCTGGAAGCGCGATCCGCTGCTGGGCGACACCCGCAAGTCGGTCGTCGCGAAGCTCGAAGGGCTGCCGCTGGGGCAACGGCCCGAGGCCGGCGTCTTCCGGGGCGACGAGTTCCTGCACCCGGATCTCGACTTCTACATCCGCTTCCCCCACGGCTGGTACACCGCCAACTCGAACGCCGCCGTCGGCGCCCAGGAGCCCCGGGGCCAGGCCATCGTGTTCCTGAGCGCGGACGCACCCCTCGGCCCGGCCAAGCAGGTGGCCGAGGAGTGGGTGGCCAAGACCCGCGAGACGTCGTCCGTCTCGGTCGAGGACTCGCGCCCGGTGAAGATCGGCGACATCGACTCCTGGCGGATGAAGGTGGAGGCGAGCGTGTCCGGCGGTCGCATCGCCTCGCTCGTCACCTTCATCCCCTACCGCGAGGCCACCTGGCGCATCACCGGCATGGCCCGCGCCAGCCAGGCCGAGGATTTCCTCGGTCGCACCCTGGTCACCACCCGCAGCTTCCGGCCGCTCACCGCCGAGGAGCTGGCTTCGTTCGTCCAGACGAACCTCGACTTCGTGCAGGCCCGGTCCGGCGAGAGCCTCGAGGCGGTGGGCAAGCGCACGGGCAGCAGCTGGGACGTGCAGGTCGCCGCGCTCTACAACGGGGTGTTCTACGACCACGTCTACGAGGGCGGAGAGCGCGTCAAGATCGCGGTGGAGAAGCCGTACGTCCCGAAGGCACCGAAGCCCGCGACGCCGCCCGAAGCGCCTGGGCCGCCTGGGCCGGCGAAGACCGCGAGTCCCGGGGCCGCGCCGCCGGGCTGAGCGAGGTCTCCGGCCGGAGGCTCAGCGCTGCCGGAGGCGTCGCTCGATCTCCTCGACGGTCTCCTTCGCTTCGCGCAGCCCCACGGCGTGCTGCTCGCGATAGTGCTTGATGGCCTCGATCTTGCGGCCGCGCAGGATGGCGCGCTCGATCGGGTCGCCCCCGGCCGCGGCGTCCGTCGAGGACGAGGCCTGGGAGCCCGCCCCCGGCATGACGACGGTCTCGTCCCGGCGGCGCCGGAGGAACAGCACCACCGCCACGACCCCCACGACGGCTGCGAGCACTTCCACGGACATGCCCCGGCATCGGCCGGCGCCGAGCGGGGCTTGAGGGCCTGAAGGTCGCCGGCTCCGCCTCGGCCGAGCTGGTAGCCTTCACGACCGACCCGGACGGGTCGGCTTGCGGCGCAAGCGGAGCCGCAGGTTTTTTGCGACCGGAGGTGTGTCCGATGGAGAAGCTCGCCTACCTGCTCACCCACGACGGGGAGGCTCCCGGCGCCGACCTGCGCACGGCCCTCGTCGAGAAGGCGGCGCCGGTCCTGCGGGCCGCCGGGGCGTCGCAGATCAGCGTCGACGTCGAGGACGAGCACGTCGCCCAGGGAGGCGGCGTGGCGATCCGCCGCTCGCAGCCGCCGATTCGCGCCATGGTGTCGTTCTGGATGCAGAACGCCGACGACCGGGCACCCTGCGAGGAGGCGCTCGCCGCGTACGCGACCGGGCTCTCGGGCTATCTGGTGTGCGAGTCCCGGCCCCTGGTCCACGAGCCGCCGGTCGGCCGGCGCGCGCCCGGCGCCAACCTGGTCACCTGCATCGCCCGGAAGCCCGGCCTCTCGGACGAGGAGTTCGTCTGGCGCTGGAACGTCGAGCACCGCAAGGTGGCGGTCGAGACCCAGTCCACCTTCGCCTACGTGCGCAACGCGGTGGTGCGGCGTCTCACCGCCGAGGGCCACGACTGGGACGGCATCGTCGAGGAGAGCTTCCCCATCGAGGCGCTCACCGACCCCCACGCCTGGTACGCCTGCACGACGGAGGAGGAGTACAAGGCGAGGCTCCGGCGCATGATGGACAGCGTGACGGCCTTCCTCGACCTGAGCGTGCTCGAGTCGACGCCCATGTCGGAGTACTTCCTCGGATAGCGAAGCCGGGCCCTCCGCGATTCGACCCCGGTCGCAGTGCCACTGCGGAAGCGACCGAGCCCGCACGGTCCGGTCCGCCACCAGTGCGATCCGCTGTCGCGGCTCGAGACGGTCACTCCTCCCCTGGGCGCGGCGTACGCGGTCAGCTACTGCTACGACAATGGGAACGTCGACACGGTCTCCGACACGCAGACGGGACCGCTTTAGACCTCTACCTGGGATGCCGTGGGCCGCGTGGACACGGTGACCCTGCAGTATCTTCCGGTCTCAGTGGTCCTCGACCCGGGCTACGACCGCTTCGGCAACCGGAACACGCTCGACTTCCACGAGGGCGGCGTATCGATCCCACACTCGTGGACCTACGGCTTCCGCGACCGGCTCACGAGCGCAACCCTCGGGGGCCCGGCGCCGCAGTTCACGTACTACGACAACGACCAGCTCCATACGATCGACCACGGCAACGCGGTGACCTCCACCTACGGCTACAAGCCGCAGGGACCGGTCTCGAGCATCGACGTCAGCGCGGGCGGCTCATCGCTGCACCTGCTGGACTACACGAGCTATGACGCGACTGACGCGGTCAAAACGATCGAGGAGTCGATCGGGGGGTCGCTGGCCGGCAGCTACGTCTACGACTACGACGGGGCCGCCCGGCTGAAGAACGCCACCTACCCGATGGGCCTGCCACGCCCCACAAGCTCGACGCCGCCGGGCGGTGTTGCGATGCGGAGACGGGGCTGCACCACAACAGGTTCCGGTACTACGACCCCAGCATCGGGCGGTACATCTCGGCGGACCCGATCGGGCAGTTCGGGAGCAGGCTCCTGAACTCGTACGTCTACGCCGCTGACAATCCGCTTTGATTCTTTGACCCGCTCGGGCTCTACGACTTCAACGAGGCGGAGACGGAGTGCATCTTGAACGAGATGCTCGCAGATCTTCAGGGCCGGAACGCCTTGTCGGCCCTCCTCCGGATGCTCGAGGACTTCAACATCCGCTTCCCCGGCCAATACTACGACGCGGAGACGGGGCTTCACTACAACCGGTTCCGGTACTACGACCCGGGTGTGGGGCGGTACATCTCGGCGGATCCGATTGGGTAGGTGGGTGGGGTCGATGTCTACCGGTACGCCGCGAACAACCCCACGTCGCGGCTGGACCCTCTCGGTCTGAACAACTTCGGCGGGCCGATCTTCCAAGGCCCCGGGTCGTCGCGGGGACGAAGTGGCGGCCCAGCGCTATGCGGAGAGGAGTCTGGCAGAGGGCCCCGACGCAAGTTGACGTGTGTAGCTCTTAAGCTACAGTTCCGGCATGCCGACCGAGCAGGAGGTGCGGGTCTATGCCCGCTCGAACGGCAGCGAGCCGTTCACAGAGTGGCTCCGTGGACTTCGAGATGGAGCAGGCCGGAACCGGGTTCGACAGCGCATTGTCCGGGTCCGCCTCGGCAACTTCGGCGATGCCCGCAGCGTGGGCGATGGCGTCCATGAGCTGCGTATCCACGCCGGGCCCGGCTACCGGATCTACTTCGGTCGAGACGGGGACACGGTGGTGATCCTGCTGTGTGGAGGCGACAAAGGCTCTCAGACTCGCGACATCGAACGCGCGCAGCAATACTGGCGCGACTACAGGAGTCGATCCCATGAGTAAGTCCCGACGCTACGAAGACGTGCTGGACGAGGACCTACAGGACCCCACTGAGGCGGTCGGCTATCTCAATGCCTGCCTCGAAGACGGTGACCCCGAGGTCTTTCTCCTGGCACTGCGGGATGTGGCCCGCGCCCGAGGTGGAGTGGCGAAGCTCGCCGAAGCGACCGAGCTGAACCGCGAGCACCTGTACCGGATGCTCTCGAAGAACGGAAATCCTGAGCTGCGCAGTCTCGAAGCGTTGCTCGATGCTCTCGGGTTCCGGCTTTCGGTCACGCTCAAGGAAGCGAGCTGAGCCAGCGCCCCATCCTCCCCGTGCCCCCGTCGAGCACCCGCCACGTGAATCGAAGATGGATTGTCGTAGCCGCCACCGTTGCGCTCGCCGCAGTGGGCATCTGGCTGAAAGGGTGCCTCGATGTTGATCGGTGTCTCGACGCTGGCGGTCGGTGGAATCATGAAGCCGGGGAGTGCGAGTACGAGTAGGTTCGGCCGAATCCGGAGCCCCCGGCTCCACCAGCTCCACCCATACCACTCCCCCTCGATGGGTCAGCGCACCTCGGACGGGATGTCGAAGTACTCCTGGTAGCGCTTCACGCGCTCGCGCTCGTCGGCCACGTCGAGGCCCGTGTCGGCGAAGCGGTGGGTGTGCTTGCCGTGCTCGTCCGTCGAGTGCTCGGCGAGGTAGGCGCGCATGCGCGTGTCCGCTTCCGGGGTGTACGGGATGTCGAACTTCTCGTAGATGCGTCGGATGGCCGCGAACGGGTCGTCCATGAACTCCGCGAAGTGGATGTCGATCACCTGGTCGGGCTTCACGACGCCGCGCTCCCGGGCGTCGATCGACGCGTCGTACGCCTGGATGTTCAGGGCGGACCACTCGCGCGCGATCTCGTCGGGATGGATGTCGTCGCTCGCCATCGCGCGCAGGGTGGTCTCGAGGCTCGTGAGCGAGGACAGGATCTGCAGCGGATCGCGGTGGGTCTGGACCAGGCACGCGTCGGGATACTCGGCCAGCAGGGTGTCCAGATCCCACAGGTGGGCCGGCGTCTTCAGCACCCAGCGGTCCGCCGGACAACGCCACTGCAGCAGCTGCAGGAAGCGCCGGTGCAGCGCGTAGGCGGGCGCCATGTCGCCACCGCCGCCGTGGAGCCAGGCGGTGTAGCTCGGCAGTCGGAACGAGGCCTCGAAGATCATGCTCGTGAACTCGAGGGCCATCATGCCCACGTCTTCCTGGGGGAGACGCGCGGCCATGCGGTGCATGCGCCGGAAGGCCGGGATGAGCCGGTCGGTCTGGGCCAGCTCGCGGTCGCACTCGGCGATGCGGGGATCGGTCTCGTAGCTCTGCTTCTCCGGGGGCGGGACCGGGCGGTCCACCTCCCAGGTCTGGGGCACCCGGACCGTGGGGTCCTGGCCGATCAGCTCGTGCAGGATGCTGGTGCCCGTGCGCGGCATCCCGATGATGAAGACGGGGCGCCGTACGGCGCCCTGGGTGATGGTGGGCTCCCGCGCGATGCAGTCGTATACGCGCAGGCGGTTCTCGAGGGCGTTCGAGACCACCGTGCGCGCGATCGTGAAGCCCACGGCGTGGAGGCCCGACTCCTGGTTCAGCGAAGCGACGAGGCGCGACAGCGGCTCGCGGAAGGTGTCGGGGCCGAAGTCCCGGAGCCCCGTCTTCCTGCACGCCGCTTCCATCAGGGCGTCGGCGTCGAGGGACGGCATCGGCAGCCCGATGCGGCTCGCCAGGCGGCGGGCTCCGTTGTAGGCGCGGACGGGAAGGGGCAGGGTCGGGGGCGTCAGCATGGACGGAACGCTAGCCCTGATCCGTCATACGGATCAGGGCGCAACTCCCAATGCCGGCTGGATTGGCGGGTGGACCCGCCCCGTGCCGCGCCTCGGAGGCCGGCGGCAGAATCTCACACCTGTGAGGCTGTCGCGCTCGCGCTGGTTCTGACGGGCTCGCTGGATCCGCCAGGGATGGCGGGGTCTGCGGCACGCGGGAAGCTCGAACAACGACGCATTGGGGCAGCCCGCCGGCTCACGTCCGTCACCGCTCGCTGCTACCGTGCGGTGATGGACGTTCAGGATCGCGTGGCACTCGTGACCGGGTCGGCTTCGGGAATCGGCCGGGCGACGGCCGTGGCCCTGGCGCAGGCGGGCGCCCGGGCGCTGGTGCTGGCGGATCTCGAAGGCTCGGATCTCGACGAGTCCGCCTCGCTGGTTCGGGACGCCGGCGCGGAGCCGTTGGCGCTGGCGACGGACGTGGCCGATCTCGGCTCCCTGCGTGCGCTCTTCGACGCCACCCTGCGGCGTTTCGGTCGTCTCGACGTGCTGCACAACAACGCCGGCATGGGCGAGGGCGCCAGCACCTGGCCCGACGTCGCCCCGGAACGCTGCGCGTCGATCGTGGACGTGAACCTGCGCGGTGTCATCCTCGGCACCCAGCTCGCCCTGGGCCCCATGAAGAAGTCCGGCGGAGGCGTCGTCGTGCAGACCGCCTCGGGGGCCGGGCTCATGCCGCTTCCCGAGCAGGCCGTCTACGCGGCCACCAAGGCGGGCGTCATCCACTTCACCCGCTCGTGCGCGCCCCTGGCGGCGAGTCACGGGGTGCGGGTGAACTGCGTGTGCCCGGGGCTCGTCGACACGCCCATGATCCTCGAGACTGGCGACGGCTCCATCGCGCCCTGGCTGCGCCCCTTCCACGACGCCGTGAAGCTGCTGCGCCCCGAGGAGATCGCCGCCGCCGTGCTCGAGCTGGTGCGGGACGACACGAAGATCGCCGAGGTGGTGAGCGTCGGGAACGCGCCGCGCGCCTGAGGCTTCGTTCGCCGGGCGCTAGAACCAGTTCACCTAAGGCATCTCCAGCAGCTCGATCACGTGACCGCCGAAGGACTTCGGGGTCTGCACGTACGCGAAGGCCACCTCCGGGCCGAAGCGCTTGAAGAGGAGCGTCTCGAAGCCTGCCTCGGCCAGCTCTTCGAGCTTCGGCTCCACCTTCTGCACCCGGAAGCGCACGTGGTGGAGCCCCTCGCCGTGGCTCGCCAGCTGCTCGGTCCAGGGCGATTCGCCCTTCGTGGGCTGAATGAGCTCGATCTCCAGGGGACCTTCGTGGTTGACGGCCATCTTCATCGCGAGGTCGACGCTCTTGCCTCGGAAGCTGCAGTCGTCCAGGGTCTGCTCGCTCACCATGAAGGGACCGAACAGCGCTTCGTAGCGCGGGATGGCCCGCTCCATGTCCTCGACGATGTAGGCCACCTGGTCGATGGGCCCGAGGCCCAGGCTCGAGAAAGCGGAAGCTTGGTTCGACATTCCCACCTCGCTGGCTCAGAATCGGAGCTCGCATTCTACCGCGGCCCGCGCGGGCCGGGGCCATGCCGGAGACGCCATGCCGACTTCTTCTCCCCCGTCCCCCACGCCCCTCTACCGCTCGCGCCCCGGCGGCTTCGACATCCAGCCGGCCTCGATGCCGGCGGCCCGGAAGCTGCGCGACTTCCTCTATGTGTCCGAGGGGCTCTCGAGCAGCTACCTGGTGGTGACGAGCGAAGGGCGCGTCGTGATCAACACCGGGATGGGCTTCGAGGCGCCCGTCCACAAGCGCAACTACGACGCCGTCGATCGGGGCCCCGTGCGATACATCCTGCTCACCCAGGGCCACGTCGACCACGTGGGCGGCGTGGATCTGTTCCGCGAGCCCGGCACCGAGATCGTGGCCCAGGAGGGCAACCGCGACCTACCAGGACGAGGACAACCGCCTGCGGGCCGCGCGCAGCGGCCGCAGCGGATTCGCGTTCGCGAAGGCCATCGGGCGGCGGCGCGATACGCGAAGGAGTCGGGGCTGGAGGCGGCCGCCCAGTCCACGCCCACGCCCACCATCACCTTCCGCGACCGCTACGACTTCGAGCTGGGTGGCGTCCGCTTCGAGCTGCTGTCGGTGCCGGGTGGCGAGACCACCGAGTCCATGGCGGTCTGGCTGCCGCAGCACCGCATCTGTCTCGCCGGCAACCTCTTCAGCGCGCTCTTCGGCCACGTCCCGAACCTGGTCACGATCCGGGGCGACCGCTACCGCGACGCGCTGCTCTTCATCGAGTCCCTCGAACGCGTGCTCGCCCTCGAGCCCGAGCTGCTGCTGGTGGGGCACGGCCCGCCCATCGAGGGCGCGGCGCTGATTCGCAGCGAGCTCGAACGCCTGCGCGACGCGGTGCGCTTCCTGCACGACGAGACCGTCCGCCACATGAACGCCGGCAGCGACGTCTGGACCGCCATGCGCGAGATCCGGCTGCCCCCCGAGCTCGAGGTGGGCGAGGGCTACGGCAAGCTCGACTGGTGCGTACGCGCCATCTGGGAGAGCTATCTCGGCTGGTTCCACCACCGATCCACCACCGAGCTGTACCCGGTGCCCGCAACCAGCGTGCATGCCGACCTGGTGGAGCTGGCCGGCGGGCCCGACGCCCTGGCGAAGCGCGCCGAGGAGAAGCTCGGCCGGGCGCGCCCGTCGAGGCCATCCAGCTGGCGGAGATCGCACTCACCGCCGCACCCGACCACCGCGGCGCCCTGTCGGCGAGCCTCGCCGCCCACGAGCGACTCGAGGGCAGAGAGCGACAACTTCTGGCTGCTGTCCTGGCTGCGGCGCCAGATCGACCTGCTGCGATCGCGGCTCGCGGGCTGACGGTCCGCCGCAGCGCCCGGGCCTCGGTGTGGCTCGTGGATTGATGGTGCGCAGCAGCGCCCGGGCTTCGGTGTGGCTCGGGTGCGGACGGTTCGCCGCAGCGCCCGGGCTTCGGTGCAGCTCGCGGGCTGCGCCGCCGGTGCCCGCCTGGGCGCTCGCTGCGCCTCCCATCCGGCGCGATTCCTGCACTCTCCGAATCGCATCACGCGGCCGGGCGTCGCACTGGAAGCTCGGGAGGTCGATATGAGCCAACGCCTGCGAATGAGCATGGGCCCCCTCCAGGAGGAGCCGGGCGACGGCGCTGGGGGTGATCGGGCGGACGAACGGGACGAGAGCCGCCCGCCGCCGCGCGACGAGATCCCCCGCCGCGAGACTGGTCTTCGCACCGGGCTGACGGTCCTGTTCGTCGTCGTGGGCAGCGTGCTCGAGACGGTGCTAGCCGTGATCGTGCTCTTCGAGCTGATCGTCACCCTCGTCACCCGGCGCCCACCGAGCCCGCGCGTCCGCGACCTCGCGAACCGGGTGGTCTCCTACTACTACCGGATCGGTCGCTACCTCACCTACAACGAGTCCCACATCCCGTTCCCGTTCTCCGACTTCCCCGACCCCGTGGAGCCCGACGAGTGGAGCCCCGAGGACCGCGCCGCCCGGGCGCTGGGCCTGCGCGGCCCGTGGCAGAACGACGAGCCGGACGCAGACGAGCGCTGACGGACGATCCCGGAATACGCGGTCGTCGATCGTCGGTCGAGCTGGGGCTGCGACAGGGACGTCCGGCGCTCGTCCGCTACGACGCGCGCGAGATGCGCTCGAGGCATGCGTCGAGGTCTTGGGCTTCGACAGAACAGGAAGGGCAGCACCTCGATGTGGGTGGCGCCGGCCTCCGAGCGCGTCGTCGATGCCCGTGAGCGTGGCTTCGAGGTCCATGGCGCCGCTGCTCGAGAGCCGCGGCGGGAGCTGGGCCCGGACGCGCAGCTCGCTCGGGATCGCGGCCGGCCGTCCCGAAGGCCCGGCGCAGCGAGCCGCGACGCCCGGAGGCGATCTGCGCGGGGTCCTGGGAGATGGGCAGCCAGCCCGTGCCCAGCTCGGCGATGCGCCGGCAGTTGACGGGCGTCGGGTGCCAGCCCGAACCACACGGGCGGGCCGCCGGGCTGGACGGGAGCGCGGGCGGCAGTAGACGTCGTCGAACGAGACGGTGTCCGAGCGGAAGCTCGCGGGAACCTCGTTCCACAGCACGCGGCAGGCCCGCAGCTGGTCCTCGAGCCGCCGCCCGCGTCCCGCGAAGGGCAGCATCGAGGCCTCGTACTCCTCGCGCTGCCAGCCGGTGCCGACGCCCAGGTCGAGTCGCCCGCCGGAGAGCACGTCCAGCGTGGCCGTCTGCTTGGCGAAGAGCACGGGCGGACGCAGGGGGCTGATGATGACGCTGGTCGAGAGGCGGATGCGGCGGGTGCGCGCCGCGAAGGCCGCCAGCGAGACGACCGGCTCGTACCACGGCGCTTCGGGCGGCAGCGGGAACTGCCCGTACGGATAGCGATCCGTGCGCCTCCCCATCACGACGTGGTCGGTCATCACCATCTGGTCGATGCCGAGGTCGTCCGCTCGCGCCACGACGTCGATCACCTTCGTGAAGTCGCCCTCGAAGAGGTTCTCGAGGCCGAAGATGCCGATGGCGGTCTGGAAGCGCGCTCATCGCGGGCAGCCCCGCATCGCGGGAGCTCGAGCGGAAGGTCCTGGGACCACACGATCGCGCAGCTCGCGTCGCGCGATGCGCCATCCCTCCGCATCGCGCCGGTAGCGGTCCGCGTAGCGGATCCCCCAGTCGAGCTTGTGGGGCAGGCCGTCTCGCTCGTGCAGGTGGTTCGCGACGCACCAGACGTCGCCCTCGGCCCGGTCGCCGTGGAGGTTCAGAGCTGGTTGTGGACGGCGTGATGTGTCGCCGAGTAGCGCTCGATGGACCGCATGCCGGCGCGGATCTCGTCCCGGCCGCATGAGCTCGAAGCCCGGGCCCCGCAGCACCGCGTCTGCGCAGAAGACGTCGTCCACCAGCGCGTAGTCGCGATCGTCGGGAATGCGCGCGTAGCGCTCCACCAGCTCGCGCAGGGCGAGTCGGTCCGCCACCTCGTCCGGGCTCATGGCCCCGGCTCCTACCCCTACATGAAGCGCTGGATCAGTCGCGTCAGCCGCGGGCCGTAGGGCGGGTACATGAGCTTCAGGTCGAAGCGCGTGCCCCGGGTCAGCACCGACTTGCGGTGGCTGAAGGTCTCGAAGGTATGGCGGCCGTGGTAGGCGCCGCTGCCGCTGGGCCCGACGCCGCCGAACGGCAGGCGGGGATCCATGATGTGCAGCAGGGTGCCGTTCACGCAGGCGCCCCCGGAGCTGGTGCGGCTCAGCACGTCGTCCTCCACCTGCTTGCTCTCGGTGAACAGATACAGCGCCAGGGGCTTCTCGCGCTGGTTCACGAAGTCGACGGCCTCGTCCATGCTCTTCACGGAGAGCACCGGCAGCACGGGACCGAAGATCTCCTCCTGCATGAGCGCCGAGTCCGGCGAGACGTTGCGCAGCACCGTGGGCGCCATGTAGCGCTCGCTCGGCGTCGAGCTGGCCGCCGACGGCGGCCGTTCCGTCCTTCATGAGCGTGGCGAGCCGCTCGTAGTGCCGGTGGTTCACGATGCGCGCGTAGTCCTTCGTCGACTTGGGATCGTCGCCGTAGAAGTCGTGCACCACGTCGGCCAGCGCCTCGATCAGGGCGTCCTCCTTGGACTCGTGGACGAGCACGTAGTCGGGGGCGATGCAGGTCTGGCCGGCGTTGATGAACTTGCCCCAGGCGATGCGCCGGGCCGCGGTCTCGATGTCCGCGTCCTCGTTCACGATGCAGGGGCTCTTGCCGCCGAGCTCGAGGGTCACGGGGGTCAGGTGCCGCGCTGCGGCCTCCATCACCACCTGGGCGACGCGGCCGTTGCCCGTGTACATGATGTGGTCGAAGCGCTGCTCGAGCAGCGCGGTCGTCTCGCCGACGCCGCCCTCCACGAGGGTGATGGCGTCGGGATCCATGTACTCGGGAACGTACTTCGCGAGGGCCGCCGAGGTGTGCGGCGTCACCTCCGAGGGCTTGAGGACGACGCAGTTGCCGGCCGCGATGGCGCCGGCCAGGGGCGAGAGCAGCAGCCCCACCGGATAGTTCCAGGGCGAGATGATGAGGACCACGCCCAGCGGCTCGCGAAGGATGCGGCCCGTGCCCATCAGGGGAATGCGGCCCACGCGCTCCGGTCGGGTCCACTTCGTCAGCTTGCGAAGGGCCAGCTTCGCCTCGGTGAGTCCCTGTCCCACGTCGCTCGTGTACGCCTCGAGGGTGGGCTTGCCGAAGTCGTCCTGCAGCGCCTTCACGAAGTCGGCGCCGTGATCCTCGTGCAGCTTCACGAGCTGCTGGAGCTGGCCGCGACGCCACTCGAGGGACCGGGTGCGGCCCGATTCGAAGGTGCTCCGCAGCCGTGCGACCCGGCTGGGAATGGAGTCGATCTCGGTGTGGGGCTCGGGCAGGATTTCGGCTGCGCTCATGGGAACCTCCTCGTTCGGCGTACGAAGGCACAGAATAGCCGACTACCAGGCGTGCAGCTCCGGGAGCACCTCGCGGGCGAAGAGCCGGACGCTCTCCTCCGCCACGGCGAAGGGCATGCCGCCGTAGCTCGAGATCAAGGCTACCTCGAAGTCGCCGATCAGCTCGCGCCGCCAGCGCATCTTCTCGAGGATCTGCTCCGGGGTGCCCCAGGTCTGCACCTGGCAGTAGGTCTTTGCCGCGGTCTCGAGACCGACCGCAGTGAACAGCTCGGCGGCGGTGGCGTAGAACTCGTAGCCCCGGGCCTGCTTGAAGTGGTCGCTCATCAGCTCGTAGTGCCGGGCGATGGTCAGGAAGTAGTTCGTCATGTACTCGAGGGCGAGCTCCTCGGCTCGGCCGGCGTCCTCGTGGCAGAACATGAGGTCTCCCGTGAGCGGCGCGGGGGGCTCGGCGCCGTGGCGCTCCTGGTAGCTCTTGCGGTAGGTGGCGAGCGCGCCGTCGCGGTACAGCTCCCAGGGTTGCTGCGAGAAGGTCATCAGCTTCGCACCCAGGGCGGCGGCCTGCTCCACGGACTCGGGCGACATGCCCACCGCGTAGAGCCGGTCGCGGAAGCCCGCGCGCGGGCGCGGCCGGATCTCCGTCCTGGCCTGGGAGTAGTAGGGGCCGCTTCCTTCGATGAAGCCCGTGTCCAGGGCGTCCACGATCATGCGCGACGCCTCGTCGAAGCGGTCGCGCGAGCTGTCCATCTCGATGCCGAAGTGCCCGTACTCCACCCGGGAGAGCCCGCGGCCCAGGCCGAGCACCGCGCGGCCGTTCGAGAGGTGGTCCAGCATCACGATGCGTTCGACGACGCGCAGCGGATCGTTCCACGGAACGATCACCGCGCCCGTGCCGAGCTTGATGCGAGAGGTGCGACCGGCGAGGTAGCTCAGCAGCTGGATGTTGTCGGGGCACGCCGAGTAGTCGGTGAAGTGATGCTCCGGAGGCCACACCGCGTCGTAGCCCAGCTCCTCGGCGAGCAGCGCCAGGCGGATCTCACCTTCCACCATGGCGGCGTCGTCCTTGCGCCCCAGATAGTTCTGGAAGATCAGCAGGATCCCGACGTCCACGCTCGCCCTCCGCGTCTCGAGCCGCGTTCACGGCAGAGGCCTGCCAGTCTAGCGCCTAGGCCAGCACGTAGTCCGCGAAGTCCGGCGCCTTCGTCCAGGTCCAGTAGTCGAGCAGCCGCCACGGCGACGTCGTCGTGACGCGCCCCTTGCTGTTCTTGTACCAGCTGTTCATGCCGGGGTGGGACCACACGAGCCGCGAGAGCGCCTCGTCGAGTCGCTCGTTGAAGTCGTCGTTCACCTCGCGCCGGCACTCGAGGGTGGTGCGGCCGCGCTCGAGCAGGCCCTCGATGCATCCCATGATGTATCGCACCTGGCACTCGGAGTGGAAGATGATGCTGCCGGCGTGCGCCAGGTTGGTCGCGGGCCCGTAGAGACAGAAGAGGTTCGGGAAGCCGGGCACGGTGATGCCGAGGTAGGCGCGTGGGTCGTCGCCCCAGAGCGCGGCCCAGCTCGCACGCCGCCGCGTCCGACCACGCGGATCGGCCACAGGAAGCGGTTGGCGTGGAAGCCGGTGGCCCACACGATGACGTCGACTTCGTGGAGCGTGCCGTCCTCGGTGACGATGCCCTCGGGCACGATCTCGCGGATGCCCGTCGGTCACCAGGTCGACGTTCTCGCGCTTGAGCGTCGAGAGCCAGCTCCCGTTGTCCTGCAGCATGCGCTTGCCGAAGGGCGGGTACTTCGGGACCACCTTCTCGAGCAGCTCCGGGTCGTCGCCCACCTGCGACTTCATGTAGTCCACGAAGGCGACCGCGCGTGGCCTCGTTCAGGGCGTTCACCGAGCGATCGGGATGCGGCCACTCGGGGTCGATCACCAGGGAGGGCAGGAGCCCGTCGGAGCCCGGCCAGAAGAGCAGGAAGCGGTACCAGCGCGCGTAGAAGGGTACGTGCTCGAGCAGCCACTTCTTCTCGGGGCTCACCTTCGCGTGGTAGTTCGGGTTCGGCAGCATCCAGGCGGGCGACCGCTGGAAGACGAGCAGGCGCTTCGCGACCTTCGCCACCTCGGGCGCGAGCTGGAACGCGCTCGCGCCCGTGCCGACCACCGCCACCCGCTTGCCGTGCAGGTCGTGGTCGTGCTCCCACTGCGCGGAGTGGAAGGCCGGGCCCCGGAACGATTCGCGGCCGGGGATCTCCGGAATCTTCGGCTCGGTTGAGCTGTCCGACGGCGCTGATGACGGCGCGGAAGCGCTGGGTCTCCTCGCTCGCCGTCGGCGACCGCGCAGGCGCACGGCCCAGTCGGAGCGCTCCTCGTCGAAGCGGGCTTCCAGCACCTCGGTGCGGAAGCGGATGTGGGGCCGCACGCCGTACTTCGTCGCGCAGCGCTCGAAGTAGTCGTGCAGCTCGCCCCGCTGGGAGAAGAACTCGGACCAGCCGGGGTTCGGCTCGAACGAGTAGCAGTAGAAGTGGTTGGCGATGTCCACCCGGCAGCCCGGGTAGGTGTTCTCGTACCAGGTGCCGCCCACCGCGTCGTTCTTCTCCACCACCGTGTACGGCAGGCCGGCCTCCTGGAGGCGGATCGCGGCCAGCAGGCCGGACATGCCCGCGCCGATCACCAGCACGGGGAAGCCCTGCTTCGCGTCCTCGGAGATCTCGGTCGAAGGGCACGTCCCGCTGGTCGCGCCCGTCGAGGGCCATCTCCTCGAGCATCATCCCCGTGTAGGGCTCGGGGACGGGCTCGCCCACCATGAAGCTCATCATGCGGTGGATCGTCTCGCGGGAGGGCGGAGGCGGCAGCGTGCAGCCGCGGTCGCGGTAGTCCCGAAGCAGCTCCAGGGCCCGGGCGCGAACGGCAGCCTTGTCCGCCTCGGACATCCCCCCCTGGTCCTCGCCCATCATGGCCGGTCCCGGGGCGGATCGGTCCGTCGAGGATCGACGGGTCGCCGCTGAGATGCACCATCGACATCATCAGGGTGGGGATGCTGGCGCGCTCGAGGGCAGCGGCGATGAACTCGTCGTCCTCGCGGATGGGAGCTGCGGCGGGACGGCGGGGCTCGGTCATGGTCGCCAGGCTACCACCCCGGAACCCGCTTCGTCAGAACGTGTACTGCACCCCGGCGGCCACCGTCCAGTCGTTCTCGAGCTGGGGTCCGTCCAGGTTGCGGTACAACGGAAACAGCACTTCGAGACCCAGACGCGTGCCCTTGAGGGGCCCCTTCTTCATCAGGAAGTTCATGCTGGGCCCCAGGTCGAGCTGCTTGCCGGCGCGAAGCTTGGGGTCGGCGGTGGGAATGAAGTCCTCGGCCGGGATGCCCATCGGGTCCGCCAGACGCGAGTCCTGGCCCTCGATGTTGTACCACTGGCGCCACTGCAGACGCAGGGCGCCGCTCAGCCACGCGTTGGCCTGCACGGCTCCCCATCCCGTCAGCATGTACTGGTTTCCGAGTCGGTAGTTCTGGGAGTTGCGTCCCAGTCGAACCGTCCCCTGGGCCTGCCCGCCCCACGAGAAGATGTCGTCCTGGCCGTTGTAGGTGACCCCGGGCAGCAGGTCGACGGTGCCGGAGCCGAGCTGCATGGGGTAGGGCAGCAGGGTGTTCTCCCCCATCGAGGCGGGGGTGTTGTCCTTGCGGCTGAACGAGCCCGACGGCCAGCTGATGCCCGCGTTGGCGTGCACCTCGTGGTGCTCGTTCTCGAAGATCTTCACGAGGGCGGTGGTGCGGATGTCGCCCAGGCCGGTGGAGCGGGTGGTGAAGCGCTGCCCCGAGGCGGTCTGGTGGTCCATGGTCAGGACCACGATCGGGAACATCACCGTGAGCGTCACCCAGTCCTTGGGGGCGTACATGCCGCCCAGCATGTGCATCTGCATGTCCATGTCGCGGGGAGCCGCCCTGTACGTTCCGCCGGGGAGCAGGACGTCGGACAGCGGGACGCGGTCGTTTCCGTCGCGGTTGCCGTCCATGCGCATGAACATGTAGCGGTACGAGAGCATCAGCTCGCCCTCGTGGTGCATGTGGTCGCCCATCACGCCGATGGGCGCGTGGGCGTCGGGTCGGGCCAGCTCGACGGCCGCCCCCGGACCCGCCCACAGGCAGAGCGACAGAGCGAGCGACAGACCGAAGATCAGGCAGCTCGCGGCTTCGGTGCAACGTGCGCTACGCATGAGAGACTCCATTCGGGTCGGACGCGCCGACCGTAGCATCCCCGGCGGCTGCCGGGTGTGCCCGGCGTCCCGCTGGAAGGGCACGAGGAGCACCCGGATGGCAGAGCCCACACCGCGCGGCGCTGTCGTGCAGAGCATGAACGACGCGTTCGCGAGGATCGGCGGCTGGTCATACGACCATCGCTGGTCCGTGTTGGGGGCGGCCGGGCTCGTCCTCGGGGCCGGCCTCTTCCTGGCGTCCCGGGCACGGGTCGACAACAGCTACGAGGCCTACTTCGACCCGGGCGATCCCGCCTACCGCGCCTACGAGCAGTACCGCGAGGACTTCGGGTCCGACGAGGTCTCGTACATCCTCTACGACGCGCCGGGATTCGAGCACGGTCCGTGGAACCTCGACGTCATGCGCCGGATCGTGCACCTCACCAAAGCCCTCGAGGACGAGGTGCCCTTCGTCTACGAGGTGGAGAGCCTCGCGAACGCCGAGCTGATGGTGGGTGTGCCGGGCGGCATCGAGATCCGCAAGCTCGAGGACGACCTCCCCGAGAGCCAGGACGAGCTGCTGGCCCTGCGCGACCGCTATCTCGCCAAGCCCCTCTTCGTGGGCGGTCTGCTCAGCGCCGACGCCCACCACGCCGCCATCATCGTCGAGATGGATCGCTCGAGCACGGACCCGCTCGACCAGATCCGCCTGGATGCCGACGCGGGGGACGGGCTCGAGAACCTCTATCCGCAGCCCACGGACACGGCCATCGAGGAGATCCTGTCGCGGCCCGAGTACGCGGGCATCCACTTCTACCACTCGGGCGACGTCCCGATGAACGCCGCCTACAACCGGGTGATCGGGCAGGAGAGCGCCCTGCTGCAGGGGCTGACGTCCGGGGTCATCGCGATCCTGCTGCTGCTGGCCTTCCGGTCGTTCGTGGGCGTCATCGGCCCGATCCTCGTGGTGCAGCTGAGCGTCGTGTTGTGCGTGGCCTTCGTGGCGCTCGTCGGTTGGAAGCTGGACCTCAGCTTCAGCAGCGCGCCCACCCTGCTCACGGCCATCGGCGTCGCCCACTCGGTGCACATCCTGTCGGAGTTCCGCTCGCGCTTTGCCGAGACGGGCGACCGGCGCGCGGCCCTGGTCGACACGCTCTCCCTGGTGGGCACGCCCTGCCTGCTCACCAGCCTCACCACCGCCGCGGGCTTCTTGGCCATGAGCTTCGTTCCCATCAAGAGCATCGCCCACATGGCGGTCTACAACGCCTTCGGTGTGATGGCGGCGTTCGTGCTCTCCTTCACCCTGCTGATGGCCTTCCTCTCCTTCGGGAGGCGGGTCTCCCGGCGCCGGGCCACCCGGGACCAGGAGCTCGCCGCGAAGGGAGGCGCCTGGATGCAGGGGGCCCTGCATGCCGTGGCGAGCTGGGTCATCCGTCGCCGGGTCGCGATCCTCTTCTCCTTCGGGGCGGTCTTCGCCCTCTCGATCGCGGGGATGACCCGGCTCGTCGTGGACTCGAACTGGCTCGACGACTTCTCCGACCGCATGCCCCTCAAGGCGATCACGCTCCACGTGGACGAGGTGATGGGCGGTGTCACGAACCTCATCCTGCTCTTCGACGGTGGTGCGCCCGAGTCGATCCAGAACCCCGCGGTGCTTCGGGACATCGACCGGGTGCAACGCTGGGCCGACGGCAACGGGGACCTCGTGCGCAAGTCGTACTCGCTCGTGGACATCCTGAAGGACCTGAACCAGACCTTTCACGAGGACGATCCCGCCTGGTATCGGCTTCCGGAGTCGCGCGAGCTGGTGGCCCAGTACCTGCTGCTCTACGAGAGCGCGGGCGGCGGGGAGAGCGACGAGTACGTGTCGCCGGACTATCGCCGAGCTCCGCTCGAGCTGCGGCTCCAGCTGGCGATGACGAGCGCCACGGCGAACCTCGTGCGCGACCTGCGGGCCGAGCTCGCCGAGCATCCCCTCGAGGCCTCGACCATGACCCTCACCGGGATCGGCGCCCTGTGGCTGAAGCTGCTGGACTACATCGTGTGGAGTCAGGTCCAGGGATTCGCGGTGGCGTTCTCGGTGATCGCCGTCATGATGTGCCTGCTCTTCGCGTCCTGGAAGACCGGCCTCATCTCGATGCTGCCGAATCTGTCTCCGGTGCTGCTCACCCTGGGTGTCATGGGCTTCGCGGGAATCCCGCTGGACTACAACAAAGTGTCGATTGCGGCGGTGGCCATGGGCATCGCCGTGGACGATACGATCCACCTGGTCTCGCGCTACCGCCACGAGTTCCGTCGGCTCGGTCGCTACGAGGATGCGCTCTACGCGTCGCTGCAGGGGGTGGGCCGGGCGTTGCTGGTGACGTCGGTCGCCCTGGTGCTGGGCTTCGGCGTCCTGGTCTTCTCCCTGCTCGACAGCCAGGCCACCTTCGGCGTCCTGCTGGCCACCACCATCGTGACGGCACTCGTCGCCGACTTCCTGCTGATGCCCGCCCTGGTCCTCACGTTCCGTCCCTTCGGGCCGGAGGGAGCGGGCGAGGGGGCGGAAGTGGCCCTGTCCGAGGCCGCCTGAGGGACGCGCTTCCCCGGGGCTTCGTCCCTGTGCGATGATGGCTCTCCGATGACCGCGGCGTCCCCTCCGTCGAATCGCTGGCTCTTCGGGCCGGCTCCCGATCTGCTCCTCGGGTGCGGGCTCCTCTACGTCGTGCTCTTCGCGGTCTTCGCGGGGGCCGGCGGCTGGTTCCTCGAGACGGCTCCGGCATGGCTCGCCCCCGCCTGCGCGCTCTTCCTGAGCCTGCCCCACTATGGCGCCACCCTGGTGCGCGTCTACGAGCACCGGAACGACCGCCGGGCCTACGCGCTCTTCAGCGTGTACACGACGATCGCCCTGGTGGTCGCCTTCGGGATCGGCGCGTACGACGTCGCCGTCGGGTCGCTGCTGCTGACCGTCTACCTCACCTGGAGCCCCTGGCACTACACGGGACAGAACTACGGCCTCGCGGTGATGTTCCTGCGTCGCCGCGGCGTGCCGGTGGTGGGCGCACCGAAGCGCTGGCTCTACGCCTCGTTCGTCCTCTCCTTCGCCCTCACGTTCTGCGTGATCCACGAGTCCTCCGTGTGGGCGAGCGCGCGGTCGCTGCCGCAGGCCGGTCCGACCCTGCACTTCGTGCCGATCGGCATCCCCGGCAGCGGTGTGCTCGTTCCGGTGCTGGCGCTGGCCTGGGCGGCGGCGTCGCTCGTGGCGCTCGCGTTGATCGGACGCCAGGCCCGGCCCGCCGACCTGCTGCCCACCGGGCTGCTGATGCTCACCCAGGCGCTGTGGTTCGCGCTGCCCGCGGCGTCGCTGCACTGGCACCTCTTCGCGGGCGTGGCGCCCCTCGCCGCGAATTCCCTCGGCGCCTTCCTGGTCTGGATCGCCGTGGGCCACGCGGTCCAGTACCTCTGGGTGACGAGCTACTACGCTCGGGCCGGCGGCGACTGGCGGGGAATGCTGCCCTGGTTCGGCAAGACCCTGGCCGCCGGCGCTCTCGTCTGGACGCTGCCGGTGGTGCTCATGGCCTCGCGACCGTTCGGTGCGCCGAGCTACGAAGCCGGCATGGCGTTCCTGGTGGCCTCGGTGGTCAACATCCATCACTTCGTTCTCGACGGTGCCATCTGGAAGCTCCGCAGCTCGCGCATCGCCCGGGTGCTGATCGCGAGTGGCGCGAACGACGATGCCGTCGCGCCTTCGTCGCGCGGCCGGCTCCGCGCCGGCACGTGGGGCCTTGCGGGCGCGTGCGCGGTGGCGGCGGTCTTCGTCTTCGTCCAGGAGAGCTGGCTGCTGCCGAGGGCGCTCGAGCGGGGGGACGCGGGCCAGGCCGCCGCCATCCTCGAGCGGCTCGCCTGGCTGGGGCGGGATCCGGCGAACGCCCACGACCGCGTCGCCGAACGACTCGTGGACGCGAAGCGCTACGCGCCCGCGCTCGCCCACTACCAGCGCAGCGCCCAGCTGCTGCCCACCGCCCGGACCTGGGGCCAGATCGCAGTCCTGCAGGCCCGGCTGGGCGATCCCGAGGCTGCGGAGGACGCCCAGGAGCGTGTGCTGGCGCTGGAGCCGGACAACCCGCGGCTCGTGGAGTGGGCGGCCATGCTGTCCGAGCGGCTGGGAGATTCCGAACGGGCCGCGCGTCTGCGGGAGCGGACGCGCCGATGACGGAGTCCGGATCGGATCGTGCCGCGGCGAGGGCGAGTCGCAACGACATGAGTCCGCTGCTGCGGCGGATCAGCAGCCGGGTGGTCCGCGCCGTCGCGAGCCCCGCCGCGCGGACGCTCTCCCGGCGCGGGCACGAGCTGGGCCGCCGGCTCCGCCGGGCCCCGCATCGGGTCCACTACTTCCACCAGGTCGACGATCCCTACTCGCATCTCGCCGCCCAGACGCTCGCGGCACTGGGTGACGCGTACGCGGTCGAGCTCGTGCCCCACCTCGTGGGCAGCGAGCGCGGGCCGAACCTGCCCGAGCCCGAGCTGCTGGCGTCCCTCGCCTGCCGGGACGCGGCGTGGGTGGCGCCGCACTACGGCCTCGCGTTTCCCGAGAAGCCCGTGACACCGGGCGCCGCCGCGGTCGAGCGCGCCGAGCGTGTCCTCGCAGCGGTGAAGCCGGAGCGCTTCGCCGACACGGCGGTCCGCCTGGGCGAGCGCCTGTGGTCGGGCGACGTCGCGGGCCTCGAGCAGGCGGTGGCGGGGGGCGAGCTGGCGAGCGAGGCGGCGCTTCGCGGGGTGCTGGCGGCGGGGCAGGCCCTGCGGCGGAAGCTCGGCCACTACTCGAGCGCCACCTTCTACTACGCGGGGGAGTGGTACTGGGGGGTCGACCGGCTGTACCACCTGGAGGCCCGCCTGCGCGACCTCGGGGTCGCGCGTTCCGGGGGCGGCCAGCGCTATCCGCGTCCCGCCATCCCGATGCAGCCCGTCCCGCGCGCTGGCGAGCTGAGCCTCGAGGTCTTTCCCTCGCTGCGCAGCCCCTACACCGCGATCGGCTTCGAGAAGGCGGTCGAGCTCGCTCGCGCGACGGGGGTTCCGCTGCACGTGCGTCCCGTGCTGCCGATGGTGATGCGGGGCGTTCCGGTCACCTTCCGCAAGGGCATCTACATCTTCCGCGACACCCTGCGGGAGGCGGAGACCCTCGGGGTTCCGTTCGGGAGCTTCCTGGACCCCATCGGGAGGCCGGTGCGGCGGGGATACTCGCTGTGGCCGTTCGCGCGCGACCAGGGCCGCGGCGCCGAGCTGCTCGCCGCCTTCCTCCGCGCGGCCTTCGCCGAGGGCCGCGATACCGGAAGCGACACCGGTATGCGTCACGTGGTCGAGCGGGCGGGGCTCGACTGGCAGGCGGCGCGCCCGCACCTGGACGACCCGGCCTGGGAGCCGGAGCTCGAGGCGAACCGCCTCGCCATGTACGAGATGGGGCTCTGGGGCGTCCCCAGCTTTCGCCTGCAGGGACCCGCGGGCGAGCCCGACCTCGCGCTGTGGGGCCAGGATCGACTGTGGCTGCTGGGGCGGGAGATCCAGCGGCGGGGCCGGCTTCAGAGGTTGCCGTAGCGCTGTAGGTCGAAGAGCCCGGTCTCCACGGGCTCCTGCCGGCGGAACTCCGCGCTGAACCAGTCGATCGTCTGCCAGAAGTCGTCCGCGCTGCGGCGGACACCCCAGCGGTCGGCGACGGCGATCATCGTCTCGGGGGTGTCGGCGCCGGCGAGGCGGATGGTGAACTCGTTCAGCTCGCCGATCGGCACGTCGAAGGCGAAGTTGGGATAGCTGCCCGTGAACCCGGGGACGAGCATCAGCCGATCGTGATCGGGCAGGCGCCGGTCGGCCTCGCCGAACATCGACGCCACGTTCGTGTGCGCGCGGTTGGCGACCAGGGTGTAGACCGCGTCGCGATCCGGACCGTCGCTGCGCACGCGCAGCAGCGACGCCTCCGGGAGCTGCGCCGCGAAGCCTCCCTCGCGCCAGGTGAGCGGCCGCAGCAGGGTGTCCGCGCGTCGCTCGAGGTCGCTCGCCACTGGCCTCGGGCAGCCGTCCTCCAGGCAGCGGTTCAGGGCGTCGACGGGCAGCGAGACGGCCGCGTTGTAGTCGAGGATCTTCGTGATCAGCTCTTCGTGCGGATCCGAGGAGTCGAAGTGCACCTGGGTGCCGTGGTCGAGGGTGCGCAGCCGCGACACCCAGAAGTCGATCTCGTGCGTGGCGCCGATGTACCAGGACGCCCGGATCTGCTTGCGGCGGTCGGCGGGGAGCAGCGCCAGGTAGGTCAGCTCGGCCTGCATGCGGAGATGGTCCATGTAGAGCCGGGTCGAGACCTGGTGGCTCAGGCTTCCGAAGACGTCGAAGTTCACCACCAGGTCGTAGTAGATCCGCTCGAAGATCGGGTAGTCGATGATCCAGGCGGTCTTCGGAATCGGGCCCACCCAGCCGTAGCGCACGTTGGCGTTGTCGAAGTGGCGCATCACGGTGAGCATGGCGTTCCGGTCGTGGCCGTCGCCGTCCCACACCCAGTCGAGGGCGGGTCCCTTCTGCTCGGGGTCCGCCTGGTCGAAGTAGCGCTCTCGTTCGTCGAGATAGCGCTTCTGGCTGCGGGCGATGCGCGTCCAGGTGGCGAGCACCGTGGGGTCGTCGTCCTCGGCGGGGAGGGCGAGCAGCTCCTTCGTTCGCTGCAGGAAGCGCGGATCCACCACCGACGCGTCCCGGTCGGGATCGAGGAAGGCGATGAAGAAGTGATCCTGGATGACGTCGACGGCCACCTGCCCGCGGCACACGGGCCCGCGGATGAAGGTCATCACGAAGTAGCGCGCGTCGTCGAGCATGAACTCGTAGCGCGAACGGGCGGGAATCTCGTCGAAGGTCGTGAACGGGTTCGCTCCCGCGCGGCCGTACGCCGGCAGGCGCGTAGGCTCCCAGTCGCTCGCGAAGAAGAGCTGCACGATCCGGTCCATGCGCCGGTCGCTC
Organism: uncultured delta proteobacterium; assembly: GCA_963822965.1. Classification (GTDB taxonomy): domain Bacteria; phylum Myxococcota_A; class UBA9160; order UBA9160; family UBA4427; genus JAJDAN01. Next base: position 979,890 of record CAWGJT010000005.1, on the reverse strand, counting down.
AGCGGATAGACGATGTGGGTCTTGTGGACGATCGTTCCGTGGATCGGCGCGAGGCGGTACCAGAAGCGCGGAACGCCGGGGTCGTCCCAGGCGCGTCGGCTGACGATCTCGCGAACCGGCTCGCCCGGTGGCGTCTGCGATCGCACGATGCGGAAGTACGGTCCGGGGCGGTCCGGGGAGTCGTGCTCGAAGTAGAGGTGCGCGAACGCCCAGTGCTCGAACAGGTAGCGCGACGCGACCTTCTGCTTCACGGTCTCGCCGTTCAGCAGCGCCTCCCAACGCGCGACCTCCTGGACGACCGCCGGTGCCAGGGGCGGCGGCGCCGGCGGTCCCGGCGCGCCCTGGCGCACCCAGCTCACCAGGGTCGTGAGGTCCTCGTCGCTGAGCTCGGCCGTGCCGTAGGGCATGCCGCCCATCGGGTGGCTCAGCGCGTATGCGCCGAACTCGTCGGACGTGGGACACGAGAGCTTGCGGTTGATGTCGAGGGGAAGCTCCTCGGGCAGCCGTTGGCCCGCCGACAGCACGTGGGCGCGACCGAGCGCCAGCATGCGCACCAGCAACGAGTCGTCGCCGGTTCCGCTCGGGCCGGTGAGCACCGACACGAAGCCTCGGCTCCGCCAGTCCGCGATGGACACGTCCTGCGAGGAGAGCCAGGTGAGCGGTGCCTCGCGCAGGCGGGTCGCGTCGTAGATGGCCTGCTTGCTGGCGCCGCGATCGAGGCCGCGATGGGAGGTCGCCAGCAGCTGGCAGGGCGCGTCGTAGCAGGCGTGGCACACCACGCAGCGGCTCTCGAGCACCGGCCGAACCTCGGCCTCGAAGTCGACGGGCTCGGCGCGTATCTCGGGAACCGACGGCAGCTCGAGGGGACCGGTGGTGGCACAGCGGTAGCCGGCGAGCAGGACCAGGCCGACGCCGGCGAGGGCGGGAAGGAGGACCCGAATGCGGAAGATGGGGGACAGGGTTCGCCTCTCGATGGGCCTCTGCCCGGAGGAGTGCGTAGCGCGAGGGGGCAGGGGGTGCCAGCAGGAGCCGCTTCCGGATGCGATAGAGTCGTGGGTCGCGCGCCGCGACCGGCGTCGCCGCGCCAGGGAGGACGAAGATGGCCGAGCACCGCACGATGAGCGAAGAGGAGCTGCGCGAGCGCACCCGCGCCCTGCTCGACGAGATCCACCCCGAAGCAGGCGGACAGCGTGACGTTCCGCCGCCGGCAGTACGAGCACGGGCTGGCCTGGGTGCACTTTCCGGAAGGGCTACGGCGGGCTCGGGCTCAGCCCGAAGATGAACGTCGTGGTCCAGGACGAGATCGCAAAGCACTCGAAGGTCGTGCACGGCGATCCGCCCGCCAGCATCATCGGCATCGGCATGGGCGCGCCGGTCGTCCTCACCTACGGCACCGAGGAGATGAAGAAGGCGTTGCTGCCCCGCATCTTCTCGGGCGAGGACGTGTGGTGCCAGCTCTTCAGCGAGCCGGGCGCCGGCTCCGACGTGGCCGGCCTCTCCACCCGCGCGGTGCGCGACGGCGACGACTGGGTCGTGAACGGCCAGAAGGTGTGGACGACGGTCGCGCACCTCTCGCGCTGGGGCATGCTGCTGGCGCGCACGAACCCGGACGTTCCCAAGCACGACGGTCTCTCGTACTTCGTGCTCGACATGCACGCCCCGGGCGTCGAGGTGCGCCCCCTCTACCAGATCACCGGCGAGGCCGAGTTCAACGAGGTCTTCCTGAACGACGTGCGCATTCCCCACGACCGCATGCTCGGGCGGGAAGGGCAGGGCTGGCGCGTCGCCATCACGACGCTGATGAACGAGCGGGTCGCGATCGGCGGCGGCGTCTCGCGCAGGAAGGGCGGCGGCCCGGTCTCGCAGCTGCGCAAGCTGTGGGAGGAGCGCGACGCCCGGCGCACACTCTCCGGCCCAGGAGGCGCTGCTGCGCGACCGCATCACGCGCTGCTACATCGAGAGCGAGCTGCTGCGGATCACCGCGCAGCGCGCCCGCGCGGCCCAGAAGGCCGGCAATCCGGGGCCCGAGGGCTCCGTCTCGAAGCTGGCGCACGCCGAGCTCAACAAGCGGCTCTGGGAGACGGCCATCGACGTGCATGGGGAGCGACGGGCTCGCCTTCGAGGCGGGCTACGAGCTGCGCCAGAGCCAGCCGCGCGCCGACACGCCCGACCGCTCGCGAAGTACCAGTTCCTGCGCTCCCGGGCGAACTCCATCGAGGGCGGCACCTCGGAGATCATGCGCAACATCCTCGGCGAGCGGGTGCTGGGGCTGCCCGGCGAGCCCCGCGTCGACAAGGAAGTGGCCTGGAAGGACGTGCCCCGCTCCTGACCGCAGGGCGCGCCGCCCGCGAACCCACCGAGACACGGAGACAGCGATGGCTTTCGACTTCAGCTTCACCGACGAGCACGAGGAGCTGCGCGCGACGATCCGCGCCTTCCTCGAGAACCGATCCGACGAGACGGCCGTGCGCAGCCGCCATGGCCAGCGAGCGGGGCTTCGACCCGGACGTCTGGAAGCAGATGGCCGAGCAGCTCGGGCTGGCCGGCCTGATCGTTCCCGAGGAGCACGGCGGCGCCGGCTACGGCTACGTCGAGCTGCTGATCGCCATGGAGGAGATGGGCCGCGCGCTCGCCTGTGCTCCCCTTCCTCGGGACCGCCGTGCTCGTCGGCGAACGCGCTGATGCTCGCCGCCGACGAGACCACCCGGAAGGAGCTGCTGGCGGGCATCGCTTCCGGGGGCACCCTCGTGTCCGTCGCCCACGCCGAGCCCAACGGGCGCTGGGATCTGGACGGCGTCACCCTGCGCGCCGCGCGCTCCGCCGACGGACACACGCTGACGGGCGCCAAGACGTGGGTGCTCGACGGTCACGTGGCCGACGTGCTGCTGGTGGTGGCGCAGGACCGACGCGGGCCTCGGGCTGTTCCGGGTGGACGCCGGGCGCCGCGGGCGTGACGCGCACGCTCGTGCCCGTCCCTGGACCTGACGCGCAAGCTCGCACGGATCGATCTGCAGGAGGCTCCGGCGCGCCTCGTGAGCGCGCCCGACGCAACGCGAAGCCATCGACCGGGCGATCACGCTGACCCTCGCGGCGCTGGCCGCCGAGCAGGTGGGCGGCGCGCAGAAGTGCCTCGAGATGTCCGTGGACTACGCGAAGACCCGGCTGCAGTTCGGCCGGCCCATCGGCTCCTACCAGGCGATCAAGCACAAGTGCGCCGACATGCTGGTGGAGGTCGAGCTCGCCAAGTCCGCGGCCTACAACGCCTGCTTCGCGGCCGCGGAGGAAGCCCCGGATCTGGCGGAGTCCGCCGCGCTCGCGAAGTCCTACTGCTCGGAGGCCTACTTCCGCGCCGCCGCCGAGACCATCCAGATCCACGGCGGGATGGGCTTCACCTGGGAGCATCCCGCGCACCTGTACTTCAAGCGCGCGAAGGCCAGCGAGCTGCTGTTCGGCGACGCCGTCCACCACCGCGAGCGGCTGGCGGGCCTCGTGGGGATCTAGTGTCCCGTCCCAGAAGTTCGCCTGCATTCGGCCGCCCCCGCGGCCCGCTGCCTGCGTTGCGCTTCCGTCGCCGTAGCGCGGCTGGAACGGGACACTAGCGGGCTCGCGCGCCGGCCGTCTGGATGTCTGCCGGCACGCGGCCGACGAGGGCGGCCACGGCGGCGATCGTCGGGTCGCCACCGTCGCGCTCCCGCTCGACGGCGGCCGCCGTGTCCGCGTCGAGCGCTCCACCGGATTGCAGCAGCAGGGCCAGGCCCGCGAGCCGCTCGTCGCGGGAGCGGGCGGGGTCGCCCACGGCTTCCGGATCGCCGCGCACGCCCGCGAAGCCGAGGCCGGCGACGAGCCGCCGGCCGATCTCGCGGAAGAGTGCGCGGCTCTGCTGCAGCTCGGTCTCGGCGCGACGCAGCGCCTCGCCGGCCTCGTTCTCCCGATCGACGGCCGCCCGAGCGCGCGCCTGCTCGCGACGGGCGCGGTCCAGCTCGTCGGCCGCCCGCTGCTCTGCGGCGGCCGCCTCGGCGGCCGCGACGCGGTAGGCCGCCTCGTGGCGCTGGATCTCGGGGTCGAGCTCCGCTTCGCGCTTCGCCGCGGCCGCGGCCTCGAGGTCGGCGCTGCCGCTCCGCCGGGCGGCCTCCGCGCGCTCGATGAGCGCGTTCAGCGAGGCGACCGCGTCGTTGCGGGCGGCGAGCTCCGCCTTCTGCTTCTCCTCGGCGGCGGCGAGGGCCGCGTTGGCCTCGCGGACGGCATCGTTGGCGCGCGCCACCTCGGCCTCGGCGGCCTCGATCTCGCGGCTCGCCTGGTCGCGGACGCTCGTCGCGTCGTTCACCCGCGCCGCCAGGACGTCGGCGCGCGCCGCCTCGGCGCCGAGCACCCGCGTCGCAGCGCCGGCGAGCTCGGTCACGAAGCCGGGGGTCAGGCCTCGGCGGGGGACGAGGCCGTCCGCGCTCGCCTGCCGGTAGCGGCCGAAGGCCCGTTCGAAGCCCTCGGCATGCTCCACCGCGGCGAGCTCCTCCTCGATGGCGGCGAGCGCCGCCCGCGAGGCCACCGCGTGCGGGCTCTCCTCGGGACCGGTGGCGTCGAGCACCGGCGGCACTTCCGCCGCATCGGGCAGCGCCTCCTTCTGCGGGGCCGGCTGGCGCGCGGCCAGGAGCGGCTGGTAGCGCCGGGCCAGGTCGTCTGCCGCGTCCCACAGCAGCATGCGGTTGGAGCCGCGCCCGCGGCACAACATCCGCAGCGTCTCGAGCATCGCCTCCGGGTCGTCGGGCAGCCCGAAGTGCTCGAGCAGCAGCGGCAGGTCCTCGTTCATCAGGGCCAGGAAGCGCCGCGAATCGAAGGTGCCCGTCTCCAGCCGGGCCAGCTCGTCCCGGACGGCCGCATAGGCGGCAGGGCCGCCGAGCGCCAGCAGCTCGTGCTCGTGCACCCGCGCCGCCGCCGCGACGAGCGCATCGACGATGAGCTGGTGCGAGACGTTCACGTCGTTCCGTCCGACGCCCAGCACCCGGGGCAGTCGCGGCCCGAGAGCCCGGGCGTTGCGGCCGATGCGCTCGCGCACGGATTCGGTGGGCGAAGCCATCCTGGTGTGCATGCGCTCGTAGGCGTAGGGCGGCAGCCTCTTCGACTCGGCGAGTGCGAGCGAGATCCAGTAGCGGTTCCCGGCGTCGCCGCGCGCGACGTCGATCATCGTGGTCCACAGGGGGGTGGGCGTCTCGCCCTGCACCAGGGGCAGCCGGCTCACGCTCACCACGTAGAAGGCGTGGACCACCCGGTCGAAGTCGCCGCTCTCGAGCTCCCGGCGCAGCAGCTCCTCGGCACCGGGCGTCCCACGGTCGAGGTCCGCAAGCCCCATGGCGACGAGCTGCTCCGCGTACCAGCCGGGCAGCGTGTTCGCGTGGGGGGAGTACGCCTCGTAGAAGGCATCCTCGATCTTCACCCACGCGGCCACGAGTGAGGCATAGTGGCTCAGGGTGTCGGCGGCATCCCCGTGCGCCACCAGGCGGGAGAAGACGCCGTTCGTCTCGCGATCGAAGGCGCGCGCGAAGTCGGACGCCTCCCGGTCGGGGTCGGGTGCCGAACCCGCAGTCGCCGTCGATTGTGCCATCATCGAGGCGAGCGCCGCGAGCAGCATCCGGCCGCATAGCAAGCGAAGGCGGAGCATGTAGCGAGAGCCGCTGCGAGGCACGCGAGGAGAATACACGCTTCGCGCGTTCGTCCCGAAGCGCAGTCTCGACGCGCGCCCGTCCCGCAGAGGAAGGAGTCTTCCGGTCATGTTCCGAGCCTTCGCCGTCGTTGTGCTGCTGGCCGCGGCCCTGCTCGTCACCCTGGCGCTGCTCGGGCACGGGGTGTTCGTGGCACCGCAGGGCGCCGGAAGTCCCGAGGCCCGTGCCGTCAGCCCGGGCGTCGTCGCCCACCGCGCGCAGGCCATCGCCGACGCCGCCCACGACGTCGGGGTGGCGCGACCCAAGCAGATCCTCTTCGGCGACCTCCACGTCCACACGACCTTCTCCTTCGACGCCTTCCAGATGAGCCTGCCCATGGCCGGGGGCGACGGCGCCCATCCCGTCGCCGATGCCTGCGACTTCGCGCGCCACTGCTCGGCCCTCGACTTCTGGTCCATCACCGACCACGCCATCACCCTGACGCCGCGGCGCTGGGCGGAGACGGTCGATTCCATCCGCCAGTGCAACGAGGTCTCCGGCGACCCGGCCACGCCGGACCTCGTCTCCTACCTCGGCTGGGAGTGGACGCAGGTCGGCACCCAGCCCTCGAACCACTGGGGCCACAAGAACGTCATCCTGCGTCACCTCGACGACGAGCGGATTCCGGCGCGACCCATCAGCGCGGGAACGCCACCCGGCATGCCTTCCGTCTCGGAGGGGCTCCCGTCCTCGCTCACCCTCGGTCTGCTGGCGTTGACCTCGTCCGACGAGGGTGGCCCCGCGTTCGCCCGCTACATGACGGAGACGGGAGGCGTGCCGGACTGCCCGGCCGGGGTCCCGGTGCGGGAGCTTCCGCTGGACTGCCGGGAGGTGGCGCCCACGCCCCGACAGCTCTTCGACAAGCTGGACGACTGGGGCGTCGAGTCGATGGTGATCCCGCACGGCACCACCTGGGGCTACTACACGCCCCTCGGGTCTTCGTGGGACAAGCAGCTCACCCACGTGCAGCAAGACCCCATTCGCCAGAGCATCGTCGAGGTCTTCTCGGGCCACGGAAATTCCGAGGAGTACCGCCCGTTCCACGAGGTCGAGCTGAACGCGGACGGCACCTCGTCGTGTCCCGAGCCGCAGGAGGGCTACCTGCCCTCGTGCTGGCGAGCCGGCGAGATCATCGAGGCGCGTTGTCTCGGGGCCGGGGAGAGCGCGGCCGAGTGCGCGAAGCGCGCCGCGAAGGCGCGCCAGAACTTCGTCGACGCTCCCTTCAACGGCGGTGCGGGGGCGGTTCCCGGGACGGAGGTGGCCGACTGGCAGGACGCAGGCCAGTGTCGCGACTGCTTTCAGCCGGCCTTCAACTATCGCCCGAAGAGCTCCGTGCAGTACATGATGGCGCTGAGCCGGAAGGACGAGGACGGGGACGACGACGCACCTCCCCTGCGCTTCCGCTTCGGGTTCATCGCCTCGAGCGACAACCACTCGGCCCGGCCCGGCACCGGCTACAAGGAGGTGGCGCGCACCGAGTTCACCGAGGCGCGCTTCGGCAACTTCATCCACACCCCGCTGGCTCGTGGGGCCGACCGCGAGCCGCGGGCCGAATCGAAGAAGGTGGAGCTCGCGAGCATCCAGGCGCCCTTCCTCGTCTTCGAGACGGAGCGGCAGGCGTCGTTCTTCCTGAACGGCGGGCTGGCGGCGGTGCATGCCACCGGGCGCGACCGCGGCGCCATCTGGGAGGCGCTGAAGCGCCGCGAGGTCTACGGAACCAGCGGTCCGCGCATCCTGCTGTGGTTCGACCTGCTGAACGCGCCGGCCGGGCGGCCGATGCCCATGGGCAGCGAGGTCTCCCTGGCGCGGAACCCCATCTTCCAGGTGCGGGCGGTGGGCTCGTTCGAGCAGAAGCCCGGCTGTCCCGCCGACGCCATCGACGCCATGGAGCCGGACCGTCTCGCCCGTCTGTGCCAGGGCGAATGCTACAACCCGTCCGACCGCCGGCGGCTCGTCTCGCGCATCGAGGTGGTGCGCATCCGTCCCCAGCAGAGCCCGGACGAGGAGATCGGCGGGCTGATCGACGATCCCTGGAAGGTGCTGCCCTGCCCCGCGGATCCCGCAGGCTGTCAGGTGGCCTTCAGCGACGAGGAGTATGCGACCGCCGCCCGAGACGCCCTCTACTACGTGCGGGCCATCGAGGCGCCGAGCCTGGCCGTGGACGTGGACGCGCTCGGCTGCCGCTACGACGAGTCCGGGCGATGCGTGGAGGTGCACCCCTGCTTCGACCGGCCGAGCTCCGACGACTGCCTGTCGGAGACCGAGGAGCGCGCCTGGTCGTCGCCCATCTTCGTGAACCGGCCGCGCGGATAGCACGATCCGGGGTAAGCTCGGGCCGTGAAACGCCGCTCCGGTCGCTGGCTGCCCGCTGCCCTGGCCCCGTTCGCGCTGCTGCTCGTCGTCGCGAACGCAGGGCCCGCCCGGGCCCACGGCGATCGCTGGACCGCGTCGAGCGCGATCACCTCGATCGATCTCTCCCTGGAAACCCTGCGCGACTTCGGCATCGAGGTCGTCGGCGTCGAGCCGAGCGCCGAGGATCCGGAGTCGCCGGGTGCGAGCTTCCGCAGCGTGCCCCCCAGCCTGCTCGAGTTCCGCGCCCCCCACGGCGACTTCGAGCGCTTCGATTCCGGCGCGCTCAGCCACGAGGGGGGCTTCGTGCTGCAGCTGCGAGGCGTCGCGTCCCCCGTGGACCTGCGGGGGTTCGTGCTCGCAGTGGCTTCTCGCCCGGGGGACTCGGCGGAGGCGCGGCTCGACGACTTCGACTGGCTCGACGCCGACGGACGCCGCTTCTTCGTCCTGCGCTCCATGCAGTTCACCGCGTCGTACCCCGACCAGGAGCTGCGTCTGGTCAACCTGTCGATCCACGTTTCGCCCGAGCTCGCGGCGCTCGTGGGGCGTCCGGACCTCGCGGGCGCCTTCGCGGGCACCGCCAACGTGCGGCTGCCCGCGGTGGTGGCGCCCGAGGACGTCTCGGGCGCCGGCGCGGGAGCGGACTGCGTCGAGACCCCGGGCCTGCCGGTGGACGTGCACCTCACCCTGCTGCACTCGGTATCCCAGCTGGCGCGCGAGGAAGGGGGGCGGGTCGCGATCGCCGTCGGCGCCTCCCTCGAGAACCTCGGGCCGGGCTCGATCGCCTGGTACGAGGCCATCGCGCCCGTGCAGTTTCCGGGGGGCGCCGTCGGCTCCCACCCGTACCTCTCCCTGGCCGTGTACCGGCTCGACCCGGCCGGTCGCCTGGTGCAGCTCGGGCTCGGCGACGTCAAGCACGCCTTCCGCGCCCTCAACCTCGGCTGCAGCTGCGCCTCCGGTCCCGTCCTGTATCCCGGCTGCGGGGACGATTACAGCGCATCGACGAACGTGAACCGCCTCTACCTGGCGCCGCGGGACGAGGTGACGGCCCACACCGGCGACTGGCAGCGGGTGGGCTCCCACTTCGATCGCTGCCTCGCCCTGAGCACGCCTCCCTGCAATCCCGCAACCGACGACGCGGACGACTACCGAGACCACTACGGACAGAACGGCTCGACGGTCTGGCACGATTCCTTCGAGCACCGCCTCGTGGTGCCCGACGACTCCCTCGGCATGCTCGACGCCAGCTACTTCGTCGAGGCCTGGTACGTGACGAAGGGCGACGTGGACATCTTCAACAGCATGGGCTGGCTCCCGGTGGCTCCGTTCCTGTCGGGAGACGCCTGGAGCTTCGTGCCGGCGGGCGAGTTCGCGAACGGGTCGGTGCTCGAGACGATCCCCGGCGCGGAACGTCGGACGGTCGAACCCGGTGAGGGTCACCTGCAGCTGGCCGCCGCCGCCACGGACCTGGGGGGCGGCGTGCACCGGTACGAGTACGCGCTCATGAACTTCGACTTCGACCGGCAGGTGGAGCGCTTCCGGGTGCCCCGGCCGGTCGGGACGACCGTGACGGCCGTGGACTCGAGCGGTCTCGCCGACGATCCGGACAACGCCTGGACGGCCACCATCGGGCGCAACGCCGTGTCCTGGCAGGCGCCGGCGGGCCGCGCACTGGACTGGGGAATGCTGGCGCGCTTCGGCTTCGAGGTGGACGCCGCCCCGGACGAGGGCGCGGTCTCCCTCGCGGCGCACGAGCCCGGGAGCCCGTCGCGGCTTCGGGTCACCGTCCTGACGCCGGCTCCCGAGCCGCGAGCCTGGGTGCTGGCCTTCGCCGGGCTCGCGGTCCTCGGTATCCTCCGGGGGTTCCGCAGCTCGGAGGTCTCCCGGTGACCGCTGCGACCCCGGCCGTGATGGTGCCGCGCTACCGCCACCGCACGGGCGAGCACTGCGCGTCCACCGCGCTGCGCAACGTGCTGGGCCACCACGGCATCGAGCTCTCCGAGCCGATGGTCTTCGGTCTCGCCAGCGGGCTCGGCTTCTTCTACCTGGACTTCGAGGGGGCGAGCCCCTCCCGCCTCTTCCACGGGCGCAGCAGCACGCTCGAGAGCGACTTCGGGCTGAATACCGGGGTGCCGCTCCGCGACCGCGTCGAGCCCGACGACGACACGGCCTGGCACATCCTGCGCGACTACCTGGAGCGCGGAGTTCCCGTCATGGTGTCCACCGACACCTTCCATCTCGGCTATCACCACACGAGTAGCCACTTCCCCGGGCACCGCTGCGTGGTGGTGGGCTACGACGACGCCAGCCGGGTCGTCTTCATCGCGGACCGCAAGTTCGAGGATCTCCAGCGCTGCTCGTTCGACGAGCTGCGTCGCGCCCGCAACGCCCCCGACTACCCCATGACGAGCCAGAACCAGTTCGGGGACTACGAGGGTCCCGTCGCGCTGGGCCGTCCGCTGGACGAGGCGATCCCGCTGGCGCTCTGCCGCAACGCCCGGGCGATGCTGGCGCCGGACGACGACCTGCCCTCGGGCCTGCCGGCGATGCGGGACCTCGCCCGGGGGCTCGCGGGCTGGCAGCACGCGCCGGACTGGTCCTGGGCGGCGCGCTTCGGCTACCAGGTGATCGTGAAGCGCGGCGCCGGCGGCTCGTTCTTCCGCTCCCTGGAGGCCGATTTCCTGCGCGAGGCAGCGGTCCGCCTGCCCGGCCTCGGGCGCGATCTGAAGGCCGAGCGCCTGGACGAGATCGCGGCCGGCTGGCGCGACGTAGCCGAGCTGCTGCGGCTCCAGAGCGAGCGCGACGACTGCGATCCCGGGCTCTTCGAGCGCGCGGGCGAGCAGGTGGGCCGGCTGGCCGACGCCGAGGAGCGCTTCTTCGAGGACGTCCTGCGCGCCCTCGACCGATCCTGAGCAGCTCGCAGGAGCCCGGCGGAACCGCGCTCATCTTGGAGGGAGAATCTCGCTTCCGTCCAGATATTCGAGCTCGAGCAGCTCGCTGTGCGGGGCCCGGCGGGCCAGCTCCTCGCGGATGGGCTTCACGTCCGTGTCCACCGAGAAGCCCGGGAGCCAGTCGTCGTGGTGGCAGAGCACGATCCGCCGGGGCCGCAGCAGCTCGGCCTGACGAGCGACGAACTGCGCCAGGGAGCCCTGGATCGGCTCCCCGTCCACGTTGCCCCGACCGGCGGCGGCCAGGATGGCCACGTCCGGGCGCAGGTCGCGCAGGATGCCCGTCCAGTGCCCCGAGGTGTCCTGGTAGAGGAGCGAGCCCTCGGGCGTCTCGAACAGGTAGACGAGGGCGCCGCCGTCGCCCCGGTCGCCCTGGTTGGCCGCGCGCAGGTGGCTCTTCGCGTCCTCCGAGAGCGAGCCGAAGAAGCCCACCAGCTCCCGGAAGCGCTGGGCGCGGTCCTGCCAGGTGAGCCCGAGGTCGCCGATGCACACCTCGCCGGCCCCGAGCATCTGCTTCTGGGACCACACGCACGAGTGCTGGCTCGGGAAGACCGAGACGGTGACGCCGCGCCCGAGGTCGACGCGCTCACCGCCCGCCACGCAGATCATGCGGTCCGCGGGAATGCCCTGGGCCTCCATCACGCGCACGCTCTCGTAGCTGCCGATCAGGGTGGCCCGGGTGTTCCGCAGGATGCGCTCGGCGCCGTAGAGGTGGTCGAAGTGCGAGTGCCCGACCACGATCCAGTCGCAGGCGTCCACGTCGTCCGCACGGAGGCCGGGGCCGGCCGCCGCGGGGATGCGGTCGACGTAGGCGTCCAGGAAGATCGTGAGTCCCGAGGTTCGCAATCGGAAGGTGGCGCAGCCGTACCAGTCGAGGGTTGCCATGGGGCCTCCGGAACGGCGGCAGGGTAGCACCGCTCGCGGGTCACATTCTCTACGCTCCCGACATGCCCCACGATCCCGTCGACGTGCTGATCGTCGGCGCCGGCGCTGCCGGCGCGGCGATGGCCTGGAGCCTCTCCGATACCCGCATGAGGATCCTGTGTCTCGAGCAGGGCGACTGGATGGACCCGTCCAGCTACCCGAGCACCGGGCTCGACTGGGAGAGCCGGGGGATGGGCGACTTCGCCCTGAGCCCCGAACACGCGCGGCCGTCCCGCCGACTATCCGATCAACGACGGGGAGTCGCCCATCCGCGTCTCGAACTTCAACGCCGTGGGCGGCAGCACGATCCTGTACGCGGCGCACTTCCCGAGGCTCCACCCCTCGGACTTCCGGGTGCGCACACTCGACGGCGTGGCCGACGACTGGCCCATCGACTACGCGACCCTCGAGCCCTGGTACGCACAGAACGACGTGATGATGGGCGTCGCAGGGGTGTCCGGCGACCCCGCCTACCCACCCAAGACCGTGCCGCTTCCGCCGGTGCCCCTGGGCAAGGTGGGCCACACCCTGGCACGGGGCTTCGACACGCTCGGCTGGCACTGGTGGCCTTCGGACAGCGCCATCGCCACCCGCGAGTACGAGGGCCGCGCTCCGTGCATCAACCTGGGGCCGTGCATCACCGGCTGCGCCCAGGGCGCGAAGGCCAGCACCGACGTCACCTACTGGCCGGCGGCGGTGCGTCGCGGCGTCGAGCTGCGCACGCGCTGCCGCGTGCGCGAGATCACCGTCCGCGACGACGGCATGGCGGACGGCGTGCTCTACTACGACGCGGACGGCGTCCTGCAGGAACAGAAGGCCGAGATCGTGATCGTCGCCTGCAACGGCGTCGGCACGCCGCGGCTGCTGCTGAACTCCACCTCGAAGCTCTTTCCCGAAGGTCTCGCGAACCGCAATGGGCTCGTCGGCAAGAACCTCATGTTCCATCCCTATGCGATGGTGACCGGCGTCTTCCACGAGCCGCTGGAGGGCTACAAGGGCCCCACCGGCTGCTGCCTGATGAGCCAGGAGTTCTACGAGACTGATCCCGGCCGGGGGTTCGTGCGCGGCTACACGTTCGAGATCCTGCGCGGGCGGGGTGCGGTGGCGACGGCGCTGACCGGCATGTCCACCGGGATGGTGCCCTGGGGCGCCCGCCACCACGAGGGCTTCGCGAAGCTCTTCGACCGCACCGCCGGCATGGTGATCATCTGCGAGGATCTGCCGGAGGCCTGCAACAGCGTGACCCTCGACTCCGAGCTCATCGACGGCCACGGGATTCCCGCGCCGAAGATCAACTACCGCCTCAGCGAGAACAGCCTGGCGATGCTCGACCACGCGGTGGCCCGGGGCCGCGAGGTACTGGAGGCCGCGGGCGCCTACCAGACCTTCGCCCAGGCGCCGCTCACGCCGGCCGGCTGGCATCTGATGGGCACCGCGCGCATGGGGCGCGACCCCGAGCGCTCGGTGGTCAACGAGTGGGGCCGCGCCCACGACGTCAAGAACCTCTTCATCACCGACGGCAGCGTCTTCGTCACGTCCGGCGGCGTGAACCCGACGAACACCATCCAGGCGCTCTCGCTCTACATCGCCGATCGCATCAAGAGCAACCTCGAGAACCTCTTCGACTGAGGGACCGGGCCGGGACGGGAGCGACGCGGATGCAGGAAACGATCGATTCAGCGGTCTTCTCGCCCGACGAGGAGCGCACCCTCGCGAGCGTGCTCGACACCATCGTGCCCCCGGACCCCGGGCGGGGGATGCCCGGCGCGGGCTCCCTCGGCCTGGCGTCGGCCCTCGCCGAGGTGGTGCGGGGCGCGGCGGAGCTCGGGCCGGTGGTGGCCGCGGGTCTGGCCGCCGCCGACGAGGCGGCCCGCGGGAGGGGTGCGCCGGGCTTCGCGGCGCTGCCGCCGGGCGAGCGCACCGCCGCGCTCGAGGAGGCCGACGCCGCCCGGCCGGGCTTCGTGCCGATGATCCTCTTCCACGTCTATCGCCTCTACTACGAGCATCCCGCGGTGCTCGAGGCCCTGGGTCTGCCGCCCCGCCCGCCGTACCCCAAGGGCTACGAGACGCCCCCCAACAACCTCTCCCTGCTCGACAACGTGCGCGCCCGGAAGAAGCTCTGGCGCGACGCCTGACGCGCCGCGGAAAGCCGATGAAGCCGACGGACGAATCGAAGACCGCAGCCGACGGCGAGAAGGACCGTCCGCTCGCCGAGAAGAGAGCGCTCGGCGGTCTCGGCACGTCCCCCTCGGCCGAGCTCACGGCCCTGGGCGCCAGCGTCCGGGCCGTGGTGGACGCGATGCTGCGCATCGACGACGCGCCCGCCGCGCTCGACGCGGCCCGGGACGCCCTCGACGAAGCGGCGCGTCGGCTCGCTCCCCACGCCCGGCGCGAGGATGCGCTGCGCCTCGGCCGCCCCGGCGAGCCCGAGGGCGCGCGCCCCTACCTCGTCGACGGCGTGATGCTGCCCGCCCACCATCCCCTGGCCGCCGACGTTCGCATCGAGACGCGGGACGGCGTCACCCGGGGCGACGTCGCGTTCGGCGTCGTCTTCGAGGGGCCGCCCGGCTGCGTGCACGGCGGCCACGTGGCCTCGTTCTTCGACCAGATCCTCGGCCACCACACCCTCACCCTCGAGCTGCCGGCCATGACCGCCTCGCTGCACGTGCAGTACCGGCGCCCCACGCCGCTCTTCACCCGCCTCGACTTCGAGGTGCGCATCGCCGCCGTCGCGGGACGCAAGATCTCCGTCCACGGCAAGCTCGAGGCCGCAGGCACCCTGGTCGCCGAGGCCGAGGGTCTGTTCATCCTGCCCTCGGGCGCGGTGACCGACCAGCTCCGCGGTCTGGTGCGGTAGCCAGCCGGACCTGCGTCCCGCGACGCGGCAGGCGACGTGACCCCGATCCGTGTCCCTCGGGGGCATCGGTCCGCGGAGTCGCATCTGCGGGGCCTTCCGGGGAATGTCGTCCTGGAGCCCGAGCGAGCGTGATAAGGTGAACCCGACCCTGGGGAGGTTCACGCAATGCAGATCCACGCTCATCGCACGGTGCCGCCGTTCCTCACGCTCCTGCTCTCTTCTGCGCTCGGCCTGGCGGTCGCGTCTCCGGTCCGGGCCACGACGACCACCTGGTACTACACCGCCACGGTTCGGGACTACTGGACGACAGGAGGAAACACGACGCCTCCCGCTTCCTGGGTCGCCCTCGGCATCGACGTCGGCACGCCCGTCACCGGCTTCTTCGTCGTGGACGATACGCTGCCCGATACGAGTCCGGGCGACCCGATCACGGGAACCTACCCGGGTTCCCTGCTCGACGGACAGCTCGTGGCGGGAGATCTGACGCTGGCCTTCACGCAGCCCGGGGGCGTGACCGTCGCCCTCGATCGGTTCATCACCGGCTTCCCGCCCGAAGGGTTGTCCGAGTACAAGCTCTACTCGAGCGGCGTCTCTTCTTCCCAGCCCGGGCTCCTCGCGGTCCCGTTCTTCGAGCTGGACCTGGTCGATTCGGGGCAGGACGTGATCACCTCGGAGGCGTTCCCGAGCGCGCCCCTCGATCTCGCGGACGTCGATCCGTACGATCCGAACGTGGCCTTCCGGACGGGTGTCGCGTTCGGCCTCGACGCGAACGACTCGGGATTCGTGTGGGCCGAGCTCACGAGTCTCACGGTTCCCGAGCCGGGAACGTTCGCCCTCCTGGGTGCAGGGCTCATCCTCGCGATGGGCACCTCGAGAAGGCGCGCCCGCGGCTGAAGCCGCCCCTGCGCCGGCGCTCGATCGCGGCGAGGAAGACGATCCCGCACGCCAGGGACAGGACCCGGCCCGGCTCCGGCACGACGATGGTGGTCGAGGCCATCGTGTGGGGGGCCGCCATGCCGGTGTGCAGCCAGGCCTCCAGGATGTTCGCGCCCTCGTCGCCGCAGGAACGCGCTGGTGCCGTCGTTGGCGAGATCCAGGAACTGGATGTACTCCCAGCTCGTGGGCTGATAGAGCAGATCGATCTCGCCGCGGACTGCGCGCGCCGGAGGATCCAGGGGAACCACGTCGAAGTAGTCGTAGACGCCGCCCGGGCCCGGGGCGCCGTACTGATCCGCGGGCACGGGCAGCGCGTTGCGCTGCCGGGCCTCGTCGTAGCTCATGTCCCAGGTCGGGATGCGGTTGTCCTTCACGACTGCGTTGTTGAGCACGAAGTGGAAGGTCTCGTGGCTCGTCCCCGGGTCCTGGGACGCGAGCCCGCCCAGGGTGAGGGTGACGGCCGACGTGTAGCGGTCGTAGGCCAGGGGCAGCCCCGTCGGCACGCCCAGCGCCACGAGCTGGCTCGCCCATTCCTGGGTCATGCCGTACTGCGCTTCATACACCCGGGTGTGCGGGTCGTCGAGGTCGAGGATGGAATCGACCTGGACCGGCTCGCCGCTGGCCGGGTCGGTCACCTCGACGGGGTCGTTCTGCCCGTCGACGAGCGGTCCGTAGGCGCCGTCCTCGCGCACGAGGTCGTCGTCGCCGTCGTACCAGCGGATGTCCAGCCACATCCGACGACCCTCCGGGTAGCCGGTGATGAGCTTGTGCCCGGTGAGGTTGACCACGCGGAGGGTGCGCGCGGCCTCGTCGACCGAGAGGGCCGCCGCGTCCTCGAGGTTCTGGCGCGCCCGCAGCGCGCCGGCGTCGAGGGCCGCGATCTGGTCGGCGCTGAGCCCGCCGCCGAGCACGAGACCTCCCTGGGCGTCGAGGTATTGGAGCGCGTCGGGCATCCAGTAGTTGCCGCCGGTCTGATCGTGCTGGGGGAGGTCGCTGCGGACGGGCGGATTCTTGTTGCACCCCTGGCCCACGGTGGCCCGCATGTGGCAGGTCTGGCAGCTGAAGAAGCGCGTGGTGCCGTCGGCGTAGTTGCCGCCGGTGCCCGCAAGCAGCGCCGCGTCCCGTGCGCGCGCGATGGCGCCCGCCTGGAGCTCCAAGGGTAGGCTCGCGTAGTCCGCCACGCGGGTCTGCACGAGGGCGCCCGACTTGTACTCGCTGAAGGTCCGCTCGACGATGCCGTACTGGTAGGGGAAGTTGTTGAAGGCCGCCTTGCCGGTGACGGGCGAGCCGGGCACACCGCTGGCGACGACGGGGTCGGCGGTCGGCTGCGCGCCGTGGTTGTGCGCCAGGTCGCCGACGACCGGGTTCGAGACGTCGTGGCAGGTGCCGCAGAAATCGACCGAGCGGTGGAACTGCGACTGGAGGAACTGGTGGCGCGCCGCCGCGTCGCTGTAAGGACCGAGCTTCGAGTTGCCCCCCCAGATGACGTACATGCCGCTGCCGTAGTAGCCGGTCGGCGGGCTGCCGCCGTCGTTCGCGATGAACGGCGCGTTCTGCACCCCCAGGTGCTCCGAGTCGTCGGGGTTCGTGAGCCGGTGGCAGACGTCGCACTGCACGCCGTCGGCGTCTCCGGCCGCCAGCCCCGAGCCGTCCGTCGGGGTCGAGCGACCGTCGAGCCACCCCTCGGCCACGTGGCAGCGGAGGCACAGGTCGCCGGATCCGTCGAAGTCCTGCTCGCCGACGGCCACGGTCGCCCAGAAGATGGGATCGCGGCTGGCGTGGGCCATCATGCCCCCCGCCCAGTTGAACCAGGGCTCCTCGGGCAGGGAGGAGGGGCTCGCGAAGTGGCCGTGGCAGTTGTCGCACTTCGACACCGACTCGAGGTTGATGCCGTCCTGGGGCTGGGTGCCCGGCATCTGGACGTCGGTGGGGACGGTGGTGGCGGCGTGCGTCACCGCGGCCGAGAGCACCAGCCCCGCAAGCGCGGACAACGCCGACCGCCCCGTCCCCCGCAGGGTCGACCGCCTCCTCCTCAGCCCGTTCAGCCGCTCGTATCGCTTCGGCCCCTCGCAGCGTCCTCGATCCATCTGCCCTCCCGGCGACCAAGCCGGCGATGCAACGTTCATGCCGGCGTCCTGCCGGCGATCGTCGCGAGGGTGAGACGCGGCAGCTGGGGCGAGTAGGGAATTTTTTCCCAGTTTTCGGGAAATCCGCCTCAGGGCCGGAAGCGAGCTTCCTCTCAGAACATGCCGCCGGGGTCGAGCCCCAGCAGGGTGCGGCCGTGGCTCTCGAGGCGCGCGTCGAGGTCGAGGACCGCGTGACACGACAGGGTGTCCACGTCGCGCTTCGAGCGCTGCAGGGCGTTGTCGAGGAAATGGGCGCTGCCGCCGCTGACCTCGGCCACGCTGCCGATGACGCGCTTGCTCTGGTCCACCGCGTAGGCCAGCGAAGCGAGCCAGCGAGTGCGGTTCGCGGGCGTCGCCGTCTCGCGCTTCGCCATCACGTCGACCACCACCCCCCGCAGCAGACCCTCGGCCTGGCGGACCTCGATCTCGGCCCGGGCGAGGCGCATCTGCGCCGCGGGCTTCTCGGCCTGGGAGGTCGCACTGCCCAGGCGCACGTGCCCGCCCAGGCGCTCGCGGAAGCCCCGCAGCACGGCCCGCGCCTGCCCCACGGCGGGCATCGACGCGGCAAGCCCCAGGATCGGGAGCATCGGCGTGCGGTACAGAGGGCCCTCGTGCAGCTTCGCGCCCGGCGCGTGGCCGGCGCTCATCGCGAGGACGCTCACGCTGCGCTCCTCGGGCACGATGCGGCTCTCGATCACGACGTCGTGGCTGCCGGTCCCGCACATGCCGTCCACGTGCCAGGTGTCCTCGACGGTGACGTCTTCCCGGGGCAGCGCCCAGAAGCGGAAGTCGAGGCCGCCGTCCCCGGCCGGCTCGACCCGGCCGGAGACGATCACCCAGGTGCCGTGCATCGATCCCGTTGCCCACTTCCAGCGGCCGTTCAGCCGGAAGCCCCCGGGCGCGCGCTCCGCCACCCCGCTGGGCGTCACCATGGCAGGCGCCAGCACGTGGCTGCGATCCGCGTAGAGCTCGCGCTGGAAGGCCTCCGGGAACTGGCACAGCATCCAGTTGTGCTCGATGTAGAAGGTGCTGACCCAGGCCATGGAGGCGTCGCCCTCGGCCAGGGCGAGCCCCACCTCGAGAAAGGCGTCGAGGTCGAGCTCGAGCCCGCCGTAGCAGCGGGGCACCATCAGGCGAAAGATGCCCGCCTCTTCGAGGGCGGCGATCACGGCGTCGTGGGGCCGTCGCAGGCGCTCGGCTTCGGCGGCATGCTCTGCCAGCAGCGGCGCCAGGCCGCGCGCGCGGACGGCGAGCTCGAGGGCGGCGTCGGTCATCGGGGAACGCTATCCGATTTCGGCAGGCCGCGGACCGTGGGGCGGCGAACGGGGGACCGGGCTTGAGCGTCGCTGGATCCGACTACCCGCCCGATGTGCACGTCCTGCGCGACCTCGGGTTCTGGACCCTGCGCGACGCCTCGGGTGCGCGCAGCCACCTGGAGGTGACGCCGTACCTGTGCGGTCCTACGGGCAGCGTGCGCGCAGGCGCGCTCGCCACCCTCGTCGACATGGCCGGCGGCGAGGGCGCCATCCGAGCCGTGCGTCCCGACTGGGTGGCCACCTCGGACCTCGTGCTGCACGTGAACGCACCCGTTCGCGAGGGCGTCGTCGTCGCGCGCCCGCAGGTGCTCCGCCGCACGCGATCCACCGTCGTCCTGGAGGTGACGCTGTCGCTGTGCGAGCGGGAGATCGGCCTTACGACACTCACGTTCGCGGTGCTTTCCGCCCGGGAAGGGGCTCGGCGCATGGGGACGGGGGCCGAGGAGGCCCGTACGGACTTCGCGCTCCCGGGCTCCGGGCTGGCGGTGCCGCTTCTCGAGGCCTTGCAGTGCCGGGTCGTGGACGCGGCGGCGGGTGTCGTGGAGGTGCCCATCACGCCGTACGTGGGCAACAGCCTCGGCGCCCTGCAGGGCGGCGTCGTTGCCATGCTGATCGAGCTCGCCGCCGAGTCCGCGGGTCGGGCCCTGCTGGGACGGGACGTCGCCGTGCAGGACCTCGCCGTCAACTACCTGCGTCTCGTGCGCACGGGGCCGGCGCGCACCCGCTGCCGCCTGCTGCGCCGCGTGGACGGCGAGGCGCTGCTGCACGTGGCCGTCTCCGACTCGGGTGCCGCGTCGCCGAGCGACGACGCGCTGTGCACGGTGGCCACGGTGCTGGTTCGGGGCTGAACCCGTTTCAGCCGCGGCACCGTCCCAGCAGCCTCGCTCCGCGGGCTTCGGTGTTATCCTCCAACGCCCGGTTGCGAGCCCGTCCCGTGCTGCGTCACGACCCTCGCACCGTCTCGTCCATCCGCGCGTTCCAGGGAGCACTCTTCGATGCAGACCGAAATCTGTCGCAAGCTCGGCATCGAGTTTCCGATCTTCGCCTTCACCCACTGCCGGGACGTCGTCGTCGCGGTGTCCCAGGCCGGCGGCTTCGGCGTGCTCGGTGCGGTGGGCTTTTCGCCCGAGCAGCTCGAGATCGAGTGCAAGTGGATCGACGAGCACATTGGAGACAAGCCGTACGGCGTCGACCTGGTGATCCCGCAGAGGTACGAGGGAATGGGCGAGCTCGATCCCGAGAAGCTCGAGGAGCAGCTGCGGGCGGCCATCCCGCCGCAGCACCGGGAGTTTGCCGCCAAGCTGCTGGCCGACCACGGGGTGCCCGAGATTCCGGAGGGCGAGCGACACCACGAGCTGCTCGGCATGAGCCTGGCGACGGCCGCACCCCAGCTCGAGGTGGCGCTGAAGCACGAGAAGGTGCGGGTCATCGCGAACGCCCTGGGCACGCCGCCGGCCGACGTGATCGAGAAGGTGCACGAGAGCGGGCGCCTGATCGGCGCGCTCTGCGGAAAGGTCCACCAGGCGGTCCGCCACAAGCAGGCGGGCCTCGATTTCGTGATCGCCCAGGGCACCGAAGGGGGAGGGCACACCGGCGAGATCGGCAGCATGGTGCTGTGGCCGCAGATCATCGAGGCGGTGGCGCCGCTGCCGGTGCTGGCCGCCGGCGGCATCGGCTCGGGACGACAGATGGCCGCGGCCCTGGCCATGGGCGCCCAGGGCGTGTGGACGGGCTCGATCTGGCTCACCGTGCAGGAGGCCGAGTGCCCGCCGGCCCAGATGGCGTCCTATCTCGACGCCACGAGCCAGGACACGGTGCGTTCCCGCTCGTGGACCGGCAAGCCCTGCCGCATGCTCCGCAACGACTGGACCGAGGCCTGGGAGCGCGACGACACGCCGGACCCGCTGGGCATGCCCCTGCAGAACATGGTGGCCATGGACGCCATCTCGCGCACGAGTCGCTACGCGTCGTCCGCGGAGGCCCAGAAGGTGGCCTTCAATCCCGTCGGCCAGGTCGTCGGCATGATGAAGAACGTGCGCTCCACCCGCGAGGTCATCCTGAGCCTGGTCGAGGAATACCTCGACAGCGTCGAGCGGCTGAATGCCCTGCAGCCCGAGTAGACCCGGACGGTGAGCACGCGGGTCGCCGCCGGGATCCTCTTCGCCGCGGCGTTCCTCAGCGTGCCGCTGCCGATGCTGGGGCTCCCGGGCAGCCTGGTTCCCGCGGCGCGCTACCTCGAGCTCGGGACCGTGCTGGTGGCACTGATCGTACGCGAGGGCCCGGGCGGCGTGGTGGGGGTGATCGCGGGGCTGCTGCTGGCCCACGCCCTCGTCTACGGCCTGGCCCTCGGGCTCGCGACGCGGTTCGTGGCGGTGCCGCTGCTGGCGCGCCTGCAGGCCCCGGCACGCGGCCCGGTGGCGCTCGTCCTGGCGCTCGGCCTGCTCGTCCTGGCGAGCACCGCACACCTCTACGACAGCCAGTTCCACGACACCTCGGCGCACGCGCGCCTGCTGGAGCTCTACTGGTGAGGGTCGGGGTGCGGGCTGCGGGCGGCGCGATCGTCCGCGCGCTGGCAACGGTGCTTGCGCTGGCGGGGACGGCGAACGCCCAGCCGGGCGAGGAGCGGGAGCCGTGCGCGAGCCGGGACCCCGTGCGGCAGCCCTTCTTCGGCGACCTGCACGTTCACACGGCGCTCTCGTTCGACGCCTGGGGACAGGGCACCCGCGGACGCCCGGCGGACGCCTATCGCTTCGCGAAAGGCGAGGCGATCGGCATGCAGCCCTACGACGCCGCCGGCCGCCCCGCCCGGATGATCCAGCTCGCGCGCCCCCTCGACTTCGCCGCCGTGACCGATCACGCCGAGCTGCTGGGCGAGACCCGGATCTGCCAGACACCGGGCGCCGTCGGCTATGACTCGCTGGTGTGCTGGATCAACCGCGAGTTCCCGAAGCTCGGCTACATGGTGGTGAACAGCCGGGTCTACCAGGCGGTGGGCGAGCCCCGCTACTCGTTCTGCGGCGAGGGCGGCGCCGGCTGCCGCGAGGCCGCCCGAAAGCCCTGGGACGAGATCGTGGCCGCGGCCCAGGCCCACTACGATCGCAGCGCGGCCTGCTCGTTCACCACGTTCATCGCCTACGAGTGGACGGGCATGCCGGACGGCCAGAACATCCACCGCAACGTGATCTTCCGCAACGACCAGCACCAGGCGCTGCCGACCGACTACGTCGACACCCCCACTCCCGAAGGCCTGTGGCAGGCGCTCGAGCGCGAGTGCCTGGATCGCGGCGACGGCTGCGAGGCCATCGCGATTCCCCACAACTCGAACGTGAGCAACGGCCTGATGTTCCAGACCGTGCGGGAGGACGGCACGCCCATCACCCGGGCGGACGCCCTGCGTCGGGCGCGGCTCGAACGACTCGTCGAGGTGACCCAGCACAAGGGCGACTCGGAATGCGGGATGAACTCCCAGGACGAGCTCTGCCGCTACGAGAAGCTGCCCTATGCGAAGCTGGGCGAGGAGACGACGAGCCTGCTCCCGGGCACGCCCGTCCCGCCCAGCAGCTACGTCCGCGACGCGCTGGCCCAGGGGCTCGTCGAGCTGCGGCGCGTGGGCGCGAACCCCTTCGCGTTCGGCCTGATCGGCTCGACGGACACGCACCTGGCGGCACCGGGGATGGTCTCGGAGCGCGGCTTCGTGGGCCACGCCGCCGGCATCGTGACGCATCGGCTCGAGACCCCGCCGATGCCCGACTCGCTCTGGTACAACCCCGGCGGCCTGGCGGTGCTGTGGGCCGAGGAGAACTCGCGGGACGCCCTCTTCGAAGCCATGAAGCGGCGCGAGGCCTACGCGACCAGTGGCCCGCGCATGGTGGTCCGCCTCTTCGGCGGCTGGGACTACCCGGCGGACCTGTGCCGCCAGCCGGACTTCGCGGCAGTGGGCTACGCCCGGGGCGTGCCGATGGGCGGCGATCTGCCGGCTCGCCCGGCGGACGCCGGCGCGCCGGTCTTCGCGGTTTCGGCGCTGCGGGATCCCGGCGTGGCGGGGTCGCCCGGCGGCCTGCTGCAGCGGGTGCAGATCGTCAAGGCCTGGGAGCAGGACGGCCAGGCCCGGACACGCGTCTTCGACGTGGCCGGCGGGCCCGACGACGCCTCGGTGGACCTCGCCACCTGCACGCCCCGCGGCAGCGGCGCCGACGCGCTCTGCAGCGTCTGGCGAGACCCCGACTTCGACCCGTCCCACCACGCCCTCTACTACGCGCGGGTGCTCGAGAATCCCTCGTGCCGCTGGAACGGATGGGTGTGCGCGGAGGCCGGCGTCGACTGCGACGACCCGGACACCATCGACCCGGGCCTGGAGGGCTGCTGCGACGAACGCTTCCCGAAGACGATCCAGGAACGGGCCTGGAGCTCGCCCATCTGGTACCGGGCCGGCGATTGAGCGATGGGTCGCCGAGTCGGAACTCCCCTGGCGCTGGCCTGGATCGCGATCGTCGCGCTGGCCGGCTGGACGCCCGAGGTGCGACCGGGTTGGCTCGGGCTCGACGGCGCGCACGACCTGTCGGTCTCCGCGCTCCGCCTGCTGGGGATGAGCGCCGGGCAGCCCCTCTTCCACACGGACGCGAGCCCCTGGAAGCAGCACGCCTTCTGCCTCTACGTGCGGGCCTGGAGCACCTCCGGAAGCGGTGATCTGCTCTTCCCGGCCGACGGGAAGTGCCACTTCGAAGGCTTCCACCCGCGGCTTCCGCCCGTCGACCGGGCCCTGCACCGCATGCTCTCGAGCGCCTACACGCTGTCGCTCCGCGGCGACGGCGAGGCCGCCGACGCCTTTGTGCGCGCCATCGGGCGCAGCTTCTGCCTCGCCCCGCGCGGGGCGCAGGGCGAAGCCCCGGACGGCGTCGACGTGGCCTGGATCTGGTACTACAAGCACTACGACACCGGGAAGGTGCTGCGGCACGACGGCCTCTTCTTCTCGTACGCGTGCGCGGACGGCTCCCTGGGCCAGCGCCGATGGGAGCCGAGCGACGCGGAGATGCAGGGGCTCTGGGGGACGCCGTCGTGGCGGTGACCCCGGGCCGGGCCTACCGGGCGACCCAGGGCTGGCTCTTCGATCCGCAGCCCGTCCACGCCCTGGTGGCGGGCCGCATCGTCTTCGGCAGCGTCCTCTTCCTGTGCTACGCGGTGCGACTGCCCGACGCCGCCATGCTCTACGGCGCCGATGGGCTCGGCGGGCCGGCCTTCTTCCAGCAGCTCGTGCCCAGCGGCACGATCTTCCAGGCGATCTACGACGCCCTCGGCCTCCACTGGCCGGCGCCCGGGCCGGTGGCACTCTCGGTCCTCTACGCGCTGGCGCTCGCCTGCGCGCTCTGCTTCGCGGCGGGCTACCGCACCCGCCTCACCGGCTGGATCGTGTGGACGATCCATCTCTACTTCTACAAGCTGCGCCTGCCCCTGGCCTACTGGGGCTGGCCGGCGTTGATGCAGGGCTTCATGCTCTACGTGCTGCTCTCGCGCGCCGGAGACTTCTTCTCGCTGGATGCCTGGCTCGCGCGCCGGCGCACCGGCGCGCCGGCGCCGCTCGTGTCGGAGTGGGAGGCGCCCGCCTGGCCGCTGCGGCTGCTGCAGGTGCACGTGTGCGCCATGTACTTCACGGTCGGCTGGTCGCGCATCCACTCGAGTGGCTGGCTCGCGGGGCAGACGGTCTTCACCGCGGTGACGGACGCACTGCACAGCCGGCTCGTGATCGACTGGGCGCCCTTCAAGCCCGTGCTGCGGCTGGCGACCTGGGGGGTCTTCGTGCTCGAGCCCGCGGCGCCCTTCCTGCTGTGGGTGCCGCGGGTCGGCGTGTTCGTGGCCTACGCGCTGCTGGCCATGCACGCCGGCCTCGAGCTGCTGACGAACGTCGGCTGGTGGGGCTTCACGGTGGCGCCGGCGGTGCTGAGCTTCCTGCCCCGGTCCCACCTGGAGGCGCTCTTCCGAAGGCTGGGGGCCCGATCGCAGTGAGGGCGAGACTCAGGTGTTCTGGATCGTGAGCCCGCCGTCCACGGGGATCGTCGCGCCCGTCACGAAGGACGAGGCCGGAAGCGACAGGTTCAGGATCATGTGCGCGACCTCTTCGGGCGCGCCGTAGCGGCGCAGGGGAACCCGCCGGCGTGCGAACTTCTCCCGGTCCGTGTCCGGGATGGCGCTCGTCATGCCCGTGAGAATGGGGCCGGGGCACACGCAGTTCACCGTGATGTTGTGAGGAGCGAGCTCGAGCGCCAGCGCCCGGGTGAGCCCCACCACCCCGTGCTTCGCCACCGTGTAGGGTCCGGTGCCCAGGGTGGCCCCGAGGGCTTCCGTGGAGGCCACGTTGATGACGCGTCCCCCGCTGCTCTGCTTCAGGAAGGACAGGGACTGCCGGACGAGCCGGGCATGGGCGGTCAGCATGACGTCGAGGGCGCGCTGCCAGACCTCCTCGTAGCCGTCGGACTCGATGGGCGCTCCGATCGCCACGCCCGCGTTGTTGACGAGCACGTCGAGGCCGCCCATCTCGCCGGCCGCCGCCTGCACCACCCGCTCGATGGCGGCCCGGTCCGAGACGTCGAGCGTCCAGGCCCGGGCGTCGCCCCCCGCGTCGCGGATGGTGGTCGCGGTCGCCTCGGCGCCTTCGCGGGCGACGTCGGTGACGATCACGCGCGCGCCTTCGTCGGCGAAGAGCTCAGCGGTGGCGCGGCCCATGCCGCTGGCCGCACCGGTGACGAAGACCACCTTGCCGACCACCGAGCGGCTGAGCTGGCTGAGACGTGCCATCCGATCCCCCCTCCTGCTGCTTTTGCTGCCGCGCCCACGGGATTTGCGGGCGCTCCGCCGAGGCACGCTACGCCGGGGCCGGCCGGGTTGCCAGCCGCCGGTGGATCCGGTCTACCCTGTTCCTCCGGGTCGGCTGCCTCGAACCCGGCAGGCGAGAGCGGGAGAACGTCATGAGCGAGCGAGCTGCGGCTCCCTTCGAGATCACCGGCTCGACGGTCGGCATGCTGCGGGACGGCACGGCCCTGCGCATCGAGAGCCGGCCGGGGCCGCCCAGTCGGGTGGACGGGCTGAGCCTGGGCGTGGTGACCATGACGCGCAATGCGCCCCATGGCGGCGAGGTGCATCCGGACGGCGACGAGCTGCTGGTGCTCCTCTCCGGCCGCATCGCCGTCGTGCTCGAGGAGGCGGACGGCGAGCGCACCGTCGAGCTCGCTCCCGGCCAGGCGCTGATCGTCCCCCGCGGCGTCTGGCACCGGGTCGTGCTGCTCGAGGAGAGTCGGCTGGTGCACGCGACGCCCGGTCCGGGCGGCGACCACCGGCCGCTGGCCGGCGCGGTCGCGCCGTGAGCCCCGGACCGGGCGGCCGCGCGCCGCGGAGGAATCGATCATGAGCCTGCACGCTCCCCGCCGCCTGCGCACGGAGTACGCGCGCGATCCGATCGGGCTCGGCACGCGCCGGCCGCGTCTGTTCTGGCAGCTCGCGCCGGAGCAGGGCGCGCGTCAGAGCGGCTACCAGCTGCTGGTCGCGAGCGACGAGGGGAAGCTCGCGCGGGACGAGGGCGACCTCTTCGACTCGGGCCGGGTCGCCTCGGACGCGAACGTGCACGTCGAGTACGCGGGCCGGGAGCTGGGCTCGCGCGACCGCGCCTGCTGGAAGGTGCGGGTCTTCGATGCCGAAGGCGTCGCCTCGCCCTGGAGCGAGACGGCGCGCTTCGAGCTGGGACTGCTCCAGCGAAGCGACTGGTCGGCCCGCTGGATCGCGGCTCCGCTCTTCGGGGGCCCGAAGAGCGGAGCGCCGGTTCCAGCGCTGCGTACGGAGTTCGTCCTCGATCGTCCGGTGGCCACGGCGCGTCTCTACGTGACGGCACTCGGGCTCCACCAGGTCTGGCTCAACGGCCGGCGCGTGGGCGATCTCGAGCTGGCGCCCGGCTGGACGGACTTCTCGCGCCGCGTCCGCTACCAGGTGTTCGACGTGGGCGCCCAGCTGACGCCGGGCCCGAACGCCGTCGGCGCGCTGCTCGGCGACGGCTGGTACTGCGGGTTCCTCGGGCTCCGCGGCCTGCGGGAGCGCTACGGCGAGCGGCCCGCGCTGCTGCTGCAGCTCGAGATCGCCTACGAGGACGGCACCACGACCCACGTCGAGAGCGGTCCGGACTGGCGATTCCGCGCCTCCTCGATCCTGGCTGCGGACCTCATGCAGGGCGAGACCGTCGATGCGCGCCGGGACCCGGGCCCCTGGAGCCGGCCCGGCGGGGCGACCGAGGGCTTCGCGCCGGTGGAGACGCTGCCCGATCCGGGCATCTCCCTCGACGCCATGGTCGGACCGCCGGTGCGCGTGCTGCGCGAGATGCGGCCGGTGGGACCGCCGGTGCTGCGGGGCAACCCGCTCTTTGGGCCGCGGCTCGTCTACGACCTCGGGCAGAACCTGGTGGGTCGCGTGCGCCTGCGCATCCGGGGACGGCGCGGCACCACCGTGCAGCTTCGCCACGCCGAGGTGCTCGACGAGCACGGTGACCTCTACACCGCGAACCTCAAGGGCGCCGCGGCGACGGACACCTTCACCCTGGCGGGCGGCGACGACGCGGAGGTCTTCGAGCCTCGCTTCACGTTCCACGGCTTCCGCTACGTGGAGTTGTCCGGGCGCTTCGACGCCGAGGCGGTCGAGTCCCTGGTGGGCGTCGTGCTTGGCTCCGACCTTCCGGAGACCGGCGCCTTCGCGTGCTCCGATCCCGATCTCGACCAGCTCCAGCACAACATCGTCTGGGGCCAGCGCGGCAACTTCCTCGACGTGCCCACCGACTGCCCGCAACGCGACGAGCGACTCGGCTGGACGGGTGACGCGCAGGTGTTCGTGCGCACCGCGGCCTTCAACATGGACGTGGCTGGCTTCTTCACCAAGTGGCTCGTCGACCTGGGGGACGCTCAGCGCGAGGACGGCCTGGTGCCGCCGGTGGCGCCCGTTCCCCTGGAAGCCATGGAGCGCATGGACGGCGGCCCCGCCTGGGCGGACGCCATCGTCCTCTGTCCCCACACGATCTGGCGCTGCTTCGGCGACCGACGCATCGTCGAGTCGCACTGGGACGGCATGGTGGCGTTCCTCGACCACGTGATGCGGCGCTTCCCCGACGGCATCCGCTCGGATCCCGAGCGCGACGCCTGGGGCGGCTTCGGCGACTGGTGCGCGCTCGACGGTACGAACCGCCGGGACAGCCGCTGGGGCGGCACCCCCAAGGAGCTGGTCGGCACCGCCTTCCTGGCGGAGTCGGCTCGGCGCATGTCGGAGATGGCGGCGGCGATCGGGCGCCCCGACGACGCCAAGCGCTTCGGTGAGCTGCGGACCTTCGCGCGCGACGCCTTCCGCCGCCGCTTCGTGACGGCGGACGGGCTCGTCGCCGGCAACACCCAGACGAGCTTCGTGCTGGCGCTGCAATTCGACCTGCTCGACGAGCACGAGCGCGAGGTGACGGGCCGCGCCCTCGCCCGCAACGTCGAGACACACGGGCACCTCACGACGGGATTCGTCGGCACGCCGCACCTGCTGCCGGCGCTCACGGCCGTCGGCCGGCTCGATCTCGCGTACCGCCTGCTGCTGCGCCGCGAGTTCCCGTCCTGGCTCTACCCCGTGGTCTCGGGAGGCGCCACCACCATCTGGGAGCGCTGGGACGGGTGGACGGCCGAGCGGGGCTTCTTCGATCCCGAGATGAACAGCTTCAATCACTACGCGTACGGGGCCGTGGGCGAGTGGCTCTACGGCACCGTGGCAGGGCTCGATCTCGATCCGTCGCCGGCGGCGTCGGGCTGGCGCCGCGCCCGCATCGCGCCGCGACCTCCGGTGCATCCCGGCCTGCCGGAGACACCGCTCCTCACCCATGCCCGCGCCGACCTCGAGACCCTGCACGGCGCCTACCGCGTGGCCTGGCAGCTCGAGGACGGGGTCTTCCGGCTGCAGGCCACGGTGCCGCCCGGCTGCTCGGCGGGGCTCGAGCTGCCGGACGGCAGTCGCGCCGAGCTGTCCGCGGGTGCCCACGAGATCGAGCGCTCGCGATCGGAGCTGCTGCCGGCGTGAGGAGGCGCAGCGCACCGGGTGGTCGCTGGCGGACCGTCTCTCTCGTGCTGGCGGCGGGCCTGTGCGCCGTGCGGTCGGGGGCGGAGAGCGCCCTCCCGGCGTCGTCCATCCCCGACGCCCCGCGCGCCCGGCCCGCGTGGATCGCCGCCCTGGCCGCCGAGCGCGCGGCGTTCCTCGTGGCCGAGTCCGATCCGGCGGCCGCCCGGGACGACTACCGACGGGCCATCCGCGCCTTCGAGCGCGTGGCGCGGCTCTCCGACGTGGGAGGCGACGCGTACTGGCGCAGCGCCCGCTGCCACTGGTTCCTGGGCGAGCTCACGCCGCCGGAGGACGAGGACGAGAGGCTCGCCCACTACGAGGACGCCGAGAGGGAGGCGGCCCGCGGGCTGGCGCGGGATCCCGACTGCGCGGGCTGCATGTTGTGGAAGTTCACCGCCATGGGACGGCTCGTGATGAAGCGCGGCCTGCTGTGGGGGCTTCGGGGCGCGCCGGAGATGGCGGCGCTGCTCGAGCGCGGCATCGCGCTGCATCCCACCCATCGCGACACCGAGAACAACTCCACCCTCGGCAACCTCCACTACGGCAGCGCGATCTTCTACCGCGTGCTGCCCGACTGGGGCTGGCTCGGCTGGCTGCTCGGGGTGCGGGGCGACAAGGAGCGGGCCCTCGCCCACGCGCGCCAGGCGCTCGCCCTGCATCCGGGACGTGTCGACTACCGGGTCGAGCTCGGCTCGCAGCTCGTCTGTCTCGGCACCAGCCGCAGCCAGCCCGCGCGGCTCGACGAGGGGCGCGGGCTGCTCGAGCAGACCGTCGCCCTGGAGACGAGCTCCGACCGCGACGCGCGCCAGCAGACCGCGGCCCGCATCATGCTCGAGCACCCCGAGAAGGCGTGCGGCTTCATGGGAGACGACTGGGTGGAGATCGACGAGTGGGAGGCCGCGGCGGTGGCCCGGCGCGATCGTTAGGAGCCTGACCTCCTGCGGGGCGTCACGGCGCTGCCAGGCTCGGGGCGCGGCACTCGTCCTCGGCGCGCGCCGCCTGCTTCGGCATCAGGGGCCGGACCAGGAAGGCGCCCGCGTTGAGGGCGTTCTGCAGGAGTCCGCGTCCGAAGCTGGTCAGGAGCGTCCGCTTCACGGGGTGGAAGCTCGGGTCGTCGAGCGGCCCGGTCACCTCCACCTCGGGTGCGACGCTCACGATGCCCGGATCGGTCGTCCGGGGAACGACCCGCAGGTCGTAGAGGCCGCGCACGAGGTCGATCTCTCCCGTTCCGACCACGCTGAGATCCTTCTCCTTCAAGAACAGGGTGTGGACGGTCACGAGGCCGTTCTCGACCTCCAGGTGGGCGATGCCGCAGCCGATGCTCGACACATTCTTGGCTCGCAGGCCCGGAAACACGGCGGTGGCCAGGTCGAGGACGAACTCCCGCGCGATTCGCGACACCAGGTCTCCGTCGCGAAGCGCGAGCCCGAGTCGTCCCGTGAGCGACTGCCGGAGCGCGTCGAGGGTGTCGCCCCGCGCCCGCAGGTCGAGCTCGGCGTCGAGGATCCCCGAGGCTTCGGTGTCCTTCTGGAACTGGGAAGCGATGCGGGCGATGTCGACGCCCTTGGCGCGCAGCCCCATCCGGAGCACGGGGACGGGCGTGCGGGTGTCGGCCCGGAGGTCGAAGTTCAGGTCGCCGCTCTGGTAACGGGCGCCGGCATCCTCGACGACGAGGTCGCCGTCCTGGAGGCGCAGCAGGAAGTGGACGTCGCGTGCGTCGAAGTCCTGATAGCCGCCGACGCGATCGAGCTGGAACCCGAGGTCGAGGTCGACCCGACGCAGCTGCGCGAAGGGGAGCGTCGCGGTGCCGTCGTGCAGCCACGGGGCGGCGGGGCCGGTCGAGCCGGCCGAGGGCTTCTCGGCCGGCTGCAGCCCCAGGTCCTGGAGCCGAACGTCCTTGGAGGCGAGTCGGGCGGTCACGGCCGGACGCGCGTGGGGTGCGAACGAGCCCGACACGCTCCCGGTGAGACGGGTCTCTCCGAGCCGGAGCGCGACGTGGTCCGCGGCCAGGTGTTCGTCCGAGCCCTGGATCTTCCCGTGGAGCTCGACCGGGCCGACAGCGGGAAGGTCGAGGCCGGCAATGGCGCCGAGCACGCGCATGTCCTGGCCACGGAGCCCCAGCGCGACCTCGATCTCGTCGCGCCGGGGCAGGTCGTCGAAGCGGGCCTCGAGGTGGACCTCCACCGGGCTGTCCCCACCGCCGTGCAGCCGAAGGTGCTCCACACCGAGCGAGCCGTCCGCGTCGCTGATTCCCGCGCTGCCCTCGAAAGGCGAGGTGTGGGGCAGCTCGCGCGCGAGCAACGCCTTCAGGTGGTGCAGGCTCACGGCGCCGAAGGACAGCTCGAGCGCGACGCCGCGAAGCGAAGCGATGTCCGCGATCGAGCCATCGACCTCGGCCCAGACCTTCTCGCGGTTGCCGAGGCGGACCACGATGTCGTCGGCCCCGAGGCTCGAGTCGAGGCTCCGCAAGCGACCGCTGGCCGTCGCGGGGCCCAGCCCCTCGCCCTTCGGAGCGTCGGGGACGAGCGCCGTGACGGACGCCAGATCGTCTGCCCGGGCGTCCAGCTTCACGTCGAGCCGCGGCGTTCGCGCGAGATCCGTGGCGCCGCCTTCCGCGTGGATCACGATGGCGTCGCCGGGGGTGGCCGCCCGGATGCTTCCGTCCAGGCGAAGGCTTCCGCTCGGATCCGAGAGCCGGGTCTGCACGTTCAGCGACGCGATCGCCGGCCAGGCGAGGCCGAGCCGCTTCTCGACGAGGGGCGCGAGAAGAGGCGCCAGGAAGTCCAGCGAGCCGGTCTCGACGCGCGCTTCGACGTCCACGTCCGCGACGTGGAAGAGGTCGCCGATGCTTCCGTGCACGTCGAGACGGACGGGGTCGCTCTTCGTCAGGTCCATGCTGAGCTGATCGAGGCCCAGGGATCCGTCGAGATCGGAGAGCCGGCCCGCGAAGCGGATGCGGCCGAGCTGGGGCAGGGACCGGCCCTTCACCACGAGCTCCGGAATCTCGGCGGAGATCGCGAGGTCGAGTCCCTCGATCGTCGCGAGCTCGCGAACGGTCCCCGTCACCTGGAAGCGGGCCTCGAAGAGCCGCCCCGCGAGGTCCACCGGGAAGGGTCGCGTGGGGGTCATCAGCTCGCGGAAGGACCCGATCCGGCCCGAGAGCTCGATCTCCGAGCCGTCGAAGCGGCCGTTGGCCGCGAGCAGGATCTCGTGGTCGAGGTCCTCCGACTCGACCGAGACCGAGTCGAGGACCAGCGAGTAGGTCCTGCCGTCGCGAGCGTCCCGGTAGAAGACGCGCAGCCGGTCGACCTGCAGCGCGTGGAGCTCGAACGCGAAGCCGCCGCCGGCGCCTTCGGTCGTCGGCAGGGTGAGCCGGAGCCCCTCGGAGAGCCTCCCCTCGTCGTCCGTCTCGAGGTGCAGGTCCGCGTCCTCGATCGCGAGCGAATCGATGGCCACGGTCCGGTGGAAGAGCGGCCAGAACGCGATTCCGAGGGTGACGCGGTCGATGCGGAGCAGGTCGGGCGAGGCCCCACCGGGCGGCGCGGCGACGCGAACGCCCGCCGCCGAGAGGTGCGGCGTGGGCAGCAGTGCCACCTGGAGCTCGTCCAGCGACACCGTGAGCCCCAGCACCTGGGTGAGGCGCTCTTCGATCCGGGTGCGCAGCGGGGCCGTCGAGATCTCGCGCAGGGCGAGATGGGCGAGCCCCAGGAGCACGGCGAG
This sequence comes from uncultured delta proteobacterium, assembly GCA_963822965.1. GTDB lineage: Bacteria > Myxococcota_A > UBA9160 > UBA9160 > UBA4427 > JAJDAN01. Next base: position 946,908 of record CAWGJT010000005.1, on the reverse strand, counting down.
GGACACCGCGACGACCAGCAAGCGAGAGCGCATGGTTCTTCGCGACACGTCCGAATCTCGTCTCGGGTTCGAGCCGACCCACTCCGGGTCGGATCAGTCCTTCTTCGTGCGGTAGTCGCCGAAGGGCTGGTCCCGCTCCTGCAGGGCCCGGGTGAGCCCCTTCTCGCGGGTCTGCGCCAGGAACTCGTGCATGCTCTTCTGGTGCGTGCCCAGGGCGCACAGCTCGGATCCCGCGCGGATGCCGGTGTGCAGACCCATGATCTCCATCTGTCGGTGCACGACCCGCTTGTTGAGCTGCACCAGGTCGGGCGGCACGGTCGCGATGCGGCGGGCGACGTCGAGCACGCGCTCCTCCAGCTCGGCGGCCGGGAACGACGCGTTCGCCCAGCCCAGGCGCGCCGCCTCGACCCCGTCGATCGAGTCGCCGGTCAACATCATCTCCATCGCCTTGCGCATGCCGACGAACCAGGCGTGGAAGTGGTTGTCGGGCACGCCGAAGCGGACCGCCGGGTATCCCATCTGCGCGTCGTCGGCCATGTAGACGAGGTCGCAGCAGGTGGCGAGCTCGCTGCCCCCGGCCAGGCAGTAGCCGTGCACCTGGGCGATCACGGGCTTGCCGAGCTCCCAGATGCTCATCCAGCCCTGGGTCACGTGCCGCGGCCACTGGCCGTCACCGCCCGGGGTGTACCAGGGCAGCTCCTGGCCCTCGTTGCCGCCGCCGAGCTCGTAGCCCGACGAGAAGCACTTGCCGGCGCCGCGCACGATCATGACGCGCACTTCCGGGTCCTGGTCGGCCTCCTGCAGGGCCCGCAGGACGCCGCCGCGCAGGGCGTGGTTCAGCGCGTTGCGCTTCTCGGGCCGGTTCAGGGTGATGCGCCGGATCTGCGGTGCGGGGTCGTCGATGAGCACGACGCTCGTTTCCATCGCGGGGGTCTCCTCTCCATGTTCGTTCGCAGCCACGTGCTGCGCGGGTTCGGGGTGGCTCGCTACTCGCCGCTCGCACGGTCCTGCTCGAGGGCGCGCCGGTAGCCCGCATATCTCGGCTGGTCGACCGCGAGCTTGTCGAGGGTGGTGGTGCGCAGGTGGCTCACGAGCGCGGAGGATTCCAGGCCGATCTCGCCGGCGCGGATGCGTTGGCAGAGCTCCCGGGTGAGCGAGTCGAGGCTGCCGTCCCGGCCCAGCAACGCCACCAGGCGCTCGTGCTCGGCGGCCTCGGCGGCCGGCCCCAGCTCGAGCTGGCGCGCCACGATGGCCAGTGCGTTGGCAGCGACGCGGGCGTGGAAGGCCGTGCGTCCCTCGAGACGCGGCATCGCCTGCTCCTCGAGGAACTCGCGAACCGCGGTCACCAGCTCGGCCGTGCTCGGGGGGTCGTACATGGGCTCCTCCCAAGAGGACAACGCTCAGCGTTGTCCTCAGGTTGCAGGTCGGCGCCCCAGCGGGGCGCTGACCGCTCAGGGCGCGAGCAGCGCCAGCAGGTCGATCTCGGTCTCGGACGCGCGGCGGCCGATGGCGGCGCGCTCGACGGAGCGGTCGCCTCCGGTCCGGAACGCGAACAGCATCATGGTGCAGATGATCCCCCACTTGAGGGTGCCGAGGATCTCCCAGAAGCGGACCCGCTCGAGATCGACGGGTGCGCCGCCCGCGGCTTCGTAGCCTGCCGCCAGCTCCTCGCGGGAGCCGAAGCCGCCCACCGGCTGGTCGATGCGGCCGAAGCGCCAGGAATTGACGCAGATCCAGCCGAGGTCCTCCATCGGGTCGCCCACGTGGGCGAGCTCCCAGTCGAGCACACCGCGGACGCCGTCCGGAGCGATCATGAGGTTGCCGTTGCGGAAGTCGCCGTGCACGAGCCCGAAGGTCGCCGGGTCTTCGGGGTGGCTCGCGGTCCAGGCCTCGATCCAGCGGAAGGCCAGCTCGAAGACCGGGCGCGGGTCGTCGAAGCGGTCGTAGACGCTGCGGTACTGGTCGAGCTGCTCGCGCGCGCCGGCGACCGAGAGCTTCGGCAGCCGCTCTCGGGGCAGCGAGTGGATGCGCGCCAGGATCTCGCCGCACTCGCGCGCGAGGCGCGGCCGCACCGCCGCCAGCGCCTCGTCACGCAGGATCCTGGGCGCGATGGTCTCGCCCTCGAGCCGTTCCATCACGAAGCCGGAGCCGAGTTCGTCCTCGGGCCGCAGCACGAAGCGCACCCCGGGCACCGGCACCTTGGCGCCGGCGGCGAGATCGATCAGCGCCGCCTCGGTCTCGAGCGGGATCGCCGAGCCCAAGAGCGGCGCGTCGCCCACCCCGCCCCCCGGCTTGCGCCGCAGGATGAGGGGCAGCGGACCGTCCCCGGTCAGGGCATCGAAGGACCAGGTCTCCTGGCTGGCCCCGCCCGAGAGACGCCGGGGCTCCGTGATGCTGCGCACCTCGCACAGGTGGGCGGCGACGGCGCCGGCGAGGGCCTCTTGCAGGGAGCTGGTCTCTTCGTGGCTTCCGCTCACACGGCCACTCTAGCCCCGATGCGGGCGACGCGGGAATGCGCGCCGCGGGTGCGAGCGCCCCTCAGTAGTCGATCGTCCAGTACACGTCCGCGCCCGCGGCGGCGTTGCTGCTGGTGGTGCTCTCGACGCGCCAGTGCTCGTCGATGCGGTAGGAGACACCGACCTCCTCGACGCTCTCGCTGCCGAAGGTGTGGCCGTAGCGCAGGAACACGTCCTTCGTGACGTACTTGCCGACCTCGACGCGCGAGGGCTCGTCCCCCTCGTTGAGGCGCACGTCGATGGTGTCGACGGGGAGCTGGTGGCCGAAGATCTCCCGCAGCTCGTCGAGGGCCATGCCCGCGGCGATGCCCGCGGCGGCGGTGCTCACGCTGCCCTGCTCGCCCGCCGCGAGCTGGTCCGTGGGCCGCCCGAAGAAGAGATACGACACGATCTCCTCTTCGGGCAGCGCCGGCTCGCTCTCGAGGTGCAGGATGGGATCCGAGAGGCGGCCCGTGACGCGCGCGACGATCACGATGTCCGCCACCGGGTGCGTGGCCGTCACGTCGAGGATGGGGTCGGGCTGCGAGGAGCCGTCCAGCACCGCATCGCCCTTGCGCACCTCGAAGCGCTTGCCGACGAGGCGCACGGTGCCGCGTCGGGTGCTGAGCTCGCCCGAGATGTGGAGCGGCTCGAGGGAGCGCTTGTCGAGCTGCGCCCAGCCCGAGACGTCGAGCTCGATCTCGGGGCTGCGAATCCAGGTGTTCCCCGGCACGGTGAGCGCGAGGTCGACGGAGGCGCGGTCCAGCAGGTCGGGGCCGCCGCGAGGCCGCTCCCGGAGCTGGGCCTCGCTGCCCGTCGCCCGCACGCGCACCTCCTTGTAGACGGCGTCTCGCTCGCTGCGGACCGTCACGCGGGTGTGTTCGAGGGTGAGCTTGCCGGTGAGCGCCGGCGCGTCCACGGGGCCGTCCAGGTCCACCCGGCCGTCGATGTCCGCCTCCAGCAGCGAGGAGCGCGAGATCGGGAAGTGGTCGAGGCGGACTTCGAGATCGATGCGCTCGGGCCGCAGGTCGGTCAGCTCGAGGTCGCCCTCGGCGAAGAGACCCGCGTCGGCGGTGCCGATGGAGAGGGATTCGAGCGACACCCGGCGGCCGTCGAAGCGGGCGCGGCCCGAGACGGGCTCGAAGGTCCGCCGCAGGAGGGGTACCCGGAGCGAGCCGTCGGAGACGGTCACGAGGCCGTCGACCCGGGGCTCCGGACGGCCTCCGTCGATCACGAGCTTCACGTTCGCGGTGCCGCGGGGCTCGCGGACGAGCCGGGTGAGGAACGGCTGCAGGAGCGCGAAGTCGAGGGAATCGCCCGTCACCTCGATGTGCGCGCTCTCTTCGTGCAGCCAGTCGAGGGGCTTCCGGGGATCGGCGGGAATCGGCAGGCTGGCCCGAGCGTGCAGGATCTCGCTCCCCTCGTAGCGCATGCGGGCGGAGCCTTCGACGCGCCGACCGTCTCCCTCGACGTGCAGGGTGATGCGGTCGAGCTGGACGTCCTCCCAGCGGGGCCGCGTCCAGTCGAGGTCGCCGGTGACGGTCGGCGCCAGCAGCGGTCCCGTCAGGGTGAGGTCGGCGTCGACGTGGCCGCCGGTGGCCACCGTGGTGGGCGGTGCCCCGGGTTCCTCGCCGCCCAGGCCGCTGGGCAGGGGAACCCGGGTGAGCGGGAACTCGGCCACCTGCAGGTGGAGGTCGGCCCGGCCCGGACGCAGCCCGGGAACCGCCACCCGCCCGCTCACCTCGGCGCGCTCGCCGGGCGGCCCCACCGTGATCCGTTCGACGAAGAGCGTCTCGTCCTCGAGGCGCAGCCGGGCCGCGATGGGCGCGAACGTCTCGCCCAGCGCGGGCACCTGTGCGGCGCCGTCCTGCAGCTCGAGCCAGCCGGTCGCTGCCGGCTGCGGGAACGGGCCGTCGAGGGTGACCGTCGCGTCGACGCGGCCGGCGGTTGGCCTGGCGATGCCTTCGAGCTCGCCCAGACGCGCGAGGGCGAGACCCGCCAGGCGAAGGCGCAGGTCGCGCGCGGCGTCGGCGCTCACACCCCCGTCGACGTCCAGGACGGCCCCGTCCGAACGCACGCGGAGCCCCTCGACGACCACGCCGTCGGACAGCGCCGGGCCGGCACGTCGCAGCACGGCGCCCGGGTCGACGTCGAGGGACAGGCGGTCGCCCCGCAGCGCGAATCGTTCCACCACGGCGCGCTCGCCGGCCTCGATGCGGGCGCGCAGGGCCACGTCTCCCACCGCGACGCCTCTCCACGCGAGATCCGTTCCGTCCAGGGCGACGGAGCCGTTCGCCCGGCCGGCCGGGTCGGCCAGGTGCAGCTCCAGCGACACGCCGCCCGCGAGCTGCCGTGCGGCTTCGCGTCCCTCCGCGCCGGGAAGCCAGCTCGCCAGACGGTCGAGTCGCTCGATGCGGGCCGCGACGTCCACCGCCTGGAGCTCGTCCGCCAGCCCTGCCGCCGAGCCGCGGACCGACACGCCTTCTCCTTCGACCAGCAGGTGCTCGAGGCGCCAGGCCCGGTCCAGCAGCGACCCGCGCAGGCGGGCGCGCGAGATCGGGACGCTTCCCAGCCGGGACGGCTCGAGGCGGGCGTCGAAGAGGAGCTCGGGTGCGCCTCCGGCACCGGTGCGCGCTCCCACCCCCAGCTCGGCGCGACCCACGAGCCGGGTCTCGGGCTCCTTGCGTCCGATCAGGGCGGCGACGTCCAGCGCGTCGAAGGCCAGATCGACGCGCGTCCCCGGGTCGCCCCGGCCGGCGAGCCAGGCGTCGAGGTCGCCGCGCCCGCTGAGCCCGATCTCGCCGAAGCCACCGGCACCCACGGCGGTGACCTGCAGGAAGTGCAAGGCGTCGAGGTTGGCCTCGAGGCCGCCGCGCTCGACCCGCGTGTCTCCGAGCTGGCCCCGCTCGACGCCGAGCTGCAGCGAGCCCGTTCCCCAGGTCACCGGCGCGAGCGAAGCCGGGACGAAGACGTCCCGCACCGTGGCGCCGAAGCCACCGGCGAGCGCTCCCGTGCTGTCGGGCGAGGTCCAGGTCAGGTCGATGTGGGAGTCGACGACGTGCACCCGGCCCAGGGACACGGAGACGGGCAGCGGGTCGGCCCCCTCGCCGGACGCCGGCTCGCTCGCCGGCCCGGCCGCCGGTCGGGGTAGGTTCCATCCGCCGGTCGGTTCGTATCGCAGCACGAGATCGAGACCCTCGATCTCGATCTCGTCGATCACCAGTCGGCGGTCCGCGACGAGGGTCCCGGCGTCCCAGTGCACCACGATCCGGCGCGCCCGGGCCAGCTCGCTGCCGGCCGGGCCGACGCGGACACCGAGGGCCTCGAAGCTCGGAACCAGCGGCCCGCGCAGCGCGTCGACGTGCACCTCCGTGCCGAGCGCGTCGCCCAGTCGCTTCTCGATCTCCGCCACGAGGGTTGCGCGTTGCCATCCGCGGGAGATGGTGACGGCGCCCGCCACGAGCAGCGAGATGGCGAGCAGCACCACGGCCACTGCCGTCCCCAGCGACCAGGTGAGCTTCCGGAGCACTCCGCCCCTTCGCGCGGACGTCGTTTCGGATTCGCGGGCCATCAGAACGCGTTTCCCACGGAGACGTAGAACCCGTAGCGGTCGATCCCGTGCGGCGGATTGTAGATTCGCGCCACGTCGAACCGCAGCGGACCCACCGGCGTGCCGAGCCGCAGCCCCAGTCCGCTCGAGTAGTAGATGTCGTGGGTGCGCCAGTCCGAGGGGCGCGGGTTCACCTGGCCGGCGTCCGAGAAGACGACCCCCGAGAGCTTCCTCCAGATGGGGATGCGCAGCTCGATCGAGCCCTCCGCCCAGGACAGGCCGCCGAGCGGATTGCCCTCTTCGTCCAGCGGGCCGAGCTTCTGGTAGCCGAAGCCCCGCACCGACGTGCTGCCACCCGCGTAGAAGCGCTTGAACTTGGGGATGTCCACGTTGTCGGTGTCGCGGAAGGGCTCCAGGGTGCCCATGCGGTAGCGGGCCGCGAGCACCACGGGCCCGAGCGGCACGAAGCCCCGGGCCTCGCCGACGAGCTTCACGTAGTCGACGTCGGAGCCGATCGCCTCGAACGACGGCTCGACCGAGAAGTCGAGCCACGCACCCAGGGTCGGAGTGATGGGATCGTCGAGGTGGCTGTAGCGCAGGCCGAAGGGCAGGGTGTGCAGTCGCGCCTTGTCGGGCAGGTCGACGTCGAGATCGGGGTCGACCTTCTGGGAGGTGACGTCCGCCCACTCGAACGCCTGGCCGAAGCGCAGGGTGAAGTCGTAGCCGAGGTAGCGAGTGAGCTCGACGCTCTCGCCGAAGCGGTTCGCCGCGTAGGCGCGGGGCGTCTCGCGCACGGCCTTGAGCGCCACGGAGAGGCCGAGCGGGTCCTGGATCCACGGGTGCAGGAACCACGGCTGGCTGAGGGTCACCTCGCCGCCCATCACCAGCGACGAGTACTTGCCGCCGACGTCGAGCCTGCGTCCGTTGCCCAGGAAGTCGCGGTGGGTCCAGTCGATGCGGGCCCGGAACTCGTCCTCGGTGCCGTAGCCGACGCCCACCGAGAAGGTGCGCGGCGCGCGCTCCACCACGCGCACCTCGAGGGGCCAGACGACCTCGTGCAGCGCGTCGTCGGCGGTGGCCTCGGCCTCGGCCTTCGCGGCGTCGCTCTCCATCGGCTACGACGGTGACCGAGCGGAAGAGGCCGGTGTCGAACACCCGCCGCTGGCTGCGGTCGACGAGCTCCTTCCGCGAGAAGCGGTCGCCCGGAGCGATGACGAGCTCGCGCCGCACCACGCGCTCCTCGACGTCGACGAGCCCCGCGATGCGGATTGCGCCGACGCGCACCGTCGGGCCGACGTGCAGGGTCCACTGCACGCTCGCGCTGTGGCTCGCCGTGTCCACGTCCGCCCCGCCGTCGAGGGAGGCCGTGGGGTGCCCGAGATCCGCCATGCGCCCGAGTACCTCCTGCCGGACACTGCCGGTAGACGTCCACTCCGAACACCGAGCCGGGCGCTGGCAGGAGGGCGAGCAGCCCGTCGGGATAGTCGGGCGGGCAGTCCGGGGCTCGCCGGGGCCTCGAGCTGCCAGCTCTCGAGCCGCACGGGCTCGCCCTCGCTCACGGTGATCACGATGCGCGCCTCGTCGTGCTCGTCGTTCCAGGTGACGGACGACTCGGCCGTCGCGTCGTAGTAGCCGTGATCCTGGTAGATGCGTCGCGATGCGGTCGAGATCGTCCTCGAGGTAGGCCTCGTCGAACACGGGCAGCGGGCGCCACGGCCGCCAGTCGGGCTTCGAGGTGAGGATCCCCTTCAGGATCTCGTCCTCGTCGATCGCGTGAACGCCCTCGAGGGTGAGCTTCGCGACGCGCGGCTCGTCGACCTCCGCGCGCGCGGGCGCCGCGGCCCCCAGCAGCCACGGCAGCACGAGCAGCAGACGGCGGAGCCGCGTGGCGATGTCGGCGGGCGCGGGCATGGGGGCGATGGGACCGGATTCCTCGACACGAAGGGGACGCGAGAGACGTGAGACGGCCGCAAGATCCGTACCGGGCCTGCGAGCCGCGGCAAAGATGGAGTGGTATTTCTACCACACTCTCATGAGCGCGCATTTCGTTCGCCGCATCTCGTCGAATTCTCTCAAGGAATCGCGAAGCGAGCCGATCCGTGGGTGGACAGCCGGCCGGGATCTCCCCGAACGAGCCGGAACCCGGAGACAGGAGATCCACCATGGCTTGCAGACCGCTCACCTTCGGCCTTCGACTTCGCGACAAGGGTCGCACCGTTCGCGTGAAGCAGGACACCCGGAAGCGGAGCTACGTCGTCGAGGACTCTCGCGACGGCAAGGCGAAGAAGCGCTCCCACGATTCACTGGGCGGCGCGCTGCGCGACGCGGCGGTGACCTGGCGCAGCCGGCTGCACTGAACCGGCCTCAGCCGCGCGCGGGCGTGCCCGCCACGCGATCACGCGCTGCGGCCTCAGCGACTACAATCCGGAGCCCCGGACGAGCCCCGCCACGGCGAGCGGTGGGGCGAGGAGAAGCGATGGGCTCCGAGAGCGCGAAGCAGTACGGCGTCGTCGACGCCGCCACGGTGGAGAGCTGGGACGAGGAGGCGGACGTCGTCGTCGTCGGCGTCGGCTCGGCGGGCGGCTGCGCGGCCATCGAGGCCGCCGAGGCCGGCGCCTCGGTGCTCGCGCTCGAGCGCGCCAGCGGCGCGGGCGGGCTCACCGCGTCCGCGGCGGGCCACATCTACATGGGCGGCGGCACCCGGGTCCAGAAGGCGGTGGGCGTCGAGGACACCGTCGAGGACATGTACACCTACCTGTTGGCCAACACCCCGGAGCCCGACGAGGCCAAGATCCGCCTCTACTGCGACGAGAGCGTTGCCCACTTCGACTGGCTCGTGGCCCACGGCGTTCCCTTCGAGGACAGCTGGCACCGCGAGAAGAACGTCGTGCAGATGACCAGCGAATGCCTGATCGAGTCGGGCAACGAGGCCGCCTGGCCCTTCAGCGAGAAGTCGAAGCCGGCGCCCCGGGGCCACAAGGTGGCCATGGAGGGCGAGGCGGGCGGCGCCAAGCTGATCGAGAAGCTCGTCGACTGCGCGCAGAAGCTGGGCGTTCGCATCCGCTACGACGCGGCGGTCCGGGATCTCGTCCGCGACGGCGAGCGCATCGTCGGCGTCCGCTACCGGACCGCCGAGGGCGATCGCACGGCCCGCGCCCGGAAGGGCGTGATCCTGGCCTCGGGCCAGTTCGGCATGAACGAGAAGCTCATCCAGGAGCGTTGCCCCCGCCTGGCCGACGACCGCATCCAGAAGCAGGGCTCGACGTTCGACGACGGCGCCGGACACCTGCTCGGCGAGGCCGCCGGCGGCGTCTGCGACCACATGGACGGCGCCCTGCTCACGTCGCCCTTCTACCCGCCGGAGCAGCTCATCAAGGGCATCCTGGTGAACAAGCAGGGCAGGCGCTTCATCAACGAGGACTCCTACCACTCGAAGACCAGCATCCGCTGCACCGAGCAGCCGGACGGCGTGGCGTACCTGATCGCCGACGACTCGTTCTTCGCCCGTCCCCTGTTCGGCTGGCAGGAGCTCGTGGACGCCTGGGACGACGTGGCCGAGATGGAGCGCGACCTGGGCATGCCCGAGGGCTCGCTGCAGAAGACCATCGCCGACTACAACACCCACGCCGCCCGCGGCGAGGACCCGGAGTTCCACAAGGCGGCGAAGTGGCTGGTGCCGCTCACCCACCCGCCGTACGCGGCTCTCGACATGTCCGTCGGCAAGGCGACCTACGTGGGCTTTCCCCTGGGTGGCCTGCGCGTCACGATCGACGGCCAGGTGGTGCGCCCGGACGGCAGCGTGATCGAGGGGCTGTACGCCGCCGGCGGCTGCGCGTCGAACATCGCCCAGGACGGGCTCGGCTACTCGAGCGGGACCTGCATCGGCGAGGGCACCTTCTTCGGCCGCCGGGCAGGCCGGCACGCCGCCCACCGCTGAGCCGCCACGCGCCGCCGGCGAGCGGCTCGCGGGCTCATCCCCGATCGCGGCAGGGGATCAGCACCCGGTGCGACACCCAGGCCCGGGTCACGGGCACGCGTCGCTCGCTGCAGCCCTCCGCGCCGACGATGAGCCACTGGGTCTCCGCCGGCGGCTTCTCGCCGTCGTAGCGGCACGGCGAAGGGGTCTCGTCGGGGAAGGCCGTGACGAAGCGGAACGCGCCGTCGGCGGCCACCTCCACCGGGTGGGGCGGCCTCGCTCCGTCGTCTCCCTGGATGCGGGCGTCGGGCAGGGGCACGAACGAGCCGTTCGCGTAGTAGCCCACCTCGCCGGCGATCGAGACGGCGGGCCGCGCCGTGGCCTCGTCGATGGCGCACTCGTCCTCGGGCGTGACCTGGGCGGTCGACAGCGGAAACACCCGGATCAGGCCCTCGAGGATCCAGGTGCCGTCGATCAGCCTCGTCATGACGGTGAAGAGGACGAGCGTGACCAGCGTCGCCACCGCCGCCGCGACCGCCCAGCGCAGGAGCGACTTGAGCAGACCGGGCTGCTCGTCGGACGGATAGCCGCTGGGGCCGGACATGGCGCGAGGATAGTGGATCGCCGGAGGGCTCCCGCCGGCGAGCCCGCGTCAGTCGCCGCGTGCCACCAGCTTGACGAAGTCGCTCTCGGTGAGGATCCCCGCGATCTCGTCTCCCTCGAGCACGACCAGGCAGCCGATCTTGTCCCGCAGCATGCGCGCCGCCGCCTCCTCGAGCGGGGTGTCCGGAGTGACCGTCGCGACGCCGGACTTCATCACCTCCTTGACGCGCATCATCTTCAGCATCTTGTCCTGGGCGTGCTGGCCGTATCCCAGTGCCCGGGCCAGGGCGTCCCGGAAGAGGTCGCGCTGGCTGAGGATGCCGACGAGACGGCCGTCCTCGTCGACCACCGGCATGTGGCGGATGCGCCCGAGCCGCATCACGTCGTCCGCGATGGTGAGCGTCTCGTTGACCGTCAGGGTCACGACCTCGGGCGACATCAGATCCCGCACCTTGCGACCTGCTCCCATGGAAACCTCCTCCTGGACTGCGCGCGCCCGTGTAGCAGATGCGCCAGCCGCGGGCCCCCCGGTGGGCCACCCGTGCGATCGACTCGCGTCCCCCCTGAGGCCGCAGGTCGCATGCCGGACCCCGGCTGGGGCGATGGGCCCCGTAGGCTACCGCCATTCCGCGCCTCGCGCGCGAAATTCGCGCCGCGGGTTGGCACGGCGGCTGCACTCCAGGGTCACCGAGCCGTGGGCTGCACGGCGGCTCGAACGGCGTGCAGGCTGCAGGCTGCAAGGCAAGAGGAATGAGGAACCAGGAAATGGTGGACTACGACCCCTTCTCCGAGGCCGTGATGGCCAACGCGTACCCGACCTACAAGCAGCTTCGGGACGAAGCCCCGGCCTACTACCTCGAGAAGTACGACGCCTGGGCGCTGTCCCGATTCGCGGACATCTGGGAATGCTCCTCCCACCCCGCCTTCTCCGCCGCGAAGGGGACCACCTCCTCCCAGGTGCTGACGAAGGTTCAGCCCGTCACGCCCATGCTGAACGTGATGGATCCCCCGGACCACGGGAAGCTGCGCAGCGCCATCCGTCCGCGCTTCGCGCGCGCCGCCATGGCGGGCATGGAGCCCACGGTGCGGGCCATCGTGAGCGAGTGCCTCGACAAGGCGATCGAAAAGGGCCACTTCGACGTGATCGGCGACCTGGCCGCCCAGCTCTCCGTCAAGGTGACCTGCCAGGCCGTCGGCATCCCCATCGAGGACGGGGACATGCTCTCCGATCTGGTCTGGCGGTTCTTCGCCCGGGAGCCCGGCATCGACGGCATGACGCCCGACGGCCTGGCCGCGGCCGGGGAGCTGAGCGCCTACTTCGTCGACCTGGTGCATGCCCGCGACCGGCAGGGCAACGACGACGACGACGTGGTGAACGTGCTGCGTGCCTTCGAGCTGAACGGCAAGCGCTTCACCGCCGAGGACATCGCGTCGCATCTCTCCCTGCTGATCATCGGCGGCTCCGAGACGTTCCCGAAGACCTTCGCGAACGGCATCTTCCGCCTGTGGGAGCACCCCGGCCAGCGCCGGCGCTGCGCCGAGGACCCGAGCCTCATCCCCGACGCCTACCTCGAGATCCTGCGCTACGACATGCCCACCCAGTTCCTGTGCCGCACCCTCACCCAGGACGTCCCCCTGCACGGCCAGACCATGAAGAAGGGCGCGGGCATCCTGTTCCTGTATGCGTCGGCGAACCGGGACGAGCGTGAGTTCGAGAGCCCCGACATCTTCGACATCGAGCGGCGCCCCCAGCGCATCCTGAGCTTCGGTGCGGGCACCCACTCCTGCCTCGGCCTCTTCGTGGCGAAGATGGAAGGCCGGGTGTGCCTGGAGGAGACGCTCCGGCGGGTTCCCGAGTACGAGCTCGACCTGGAGCGGGCCGTGCGCCTGCGCACCGAGTTCGTCCAGGGCTTCGCGTCGCTGCCGATCACGTTCTGAGGGAGCGAGCCCGCCCGGGTCGCTATCCAATGGGTACCCGGACCGCCCGACTGACCCAGCGGCGCGCTGGCGGCCCTTGTGGAAGTGAGGCGGCTGCCCGACACTCCAGGTATCCCATCCCTGTCCGCGCGGGAGGATCGGAACGCGACCATCCGGCGCGCGGCCGATCCCGACGACCCAGAAGCTCAGCGCGGGAAGCGCAGGAAGCGCGGGAATACAGGACAGGAGAGGGGGAGGGCCGCCCTCGCGGGAGCGAGCGCCGTTCCATTCCAAGATCATCACCAAGAGCATCCAGAACGACCCAGGAGAGGGGGAGACCCGTGCCTAGAATCCTCGATTCGTCGAGCAGAGCCATCTTCATTTTGCTGATCGGCCTCGCCACCGCGTGCGCGAGCGGCGGGCTGGATACGAAGAGCATTCCCGTCACCGCCAATCCGTCGGAGCAGCTCGGCGCACTGGCCGCGAAGATCGATCAGGCGCGCCAGGCCAAGGCACCCGTGCTCGCGCCCACCTGGTTCGGTCGGGCCGACGCCTCCTACGAGCAGGCGAGGACGACGCTGGAGCAGGGCGGTTCCGTGCAGGAGATCATGTCCCTCATCGCGAAGGGCAATGCCGAGGTCGAGCAGGCGCAGAAGTTCGTGACGGTCTCCCAGAGCATCCTGCCGGCGGTCATCAAGGCCCGAGCGGACGCGCGGGCCGCCGGTGCGACCTCGCTGGGAGAACCCTACACGGAGGCCGAGGAGCGGTTCGTCGAGCTGACGGCCGCCGTCGAGCAGGACAACGTGAGCTGGGCGGAGAAGAAGGCGCCGGGCGTCGAACGGGCCTTCCGCTCGGTCGAGCTCCAGGCCATCAAGGCGAGCGCCATCACCGACATCCGGAAGGCCATCGAGCTGGCGCGCAGCGAGGGTGCCGAGAAGCTCGTGCCCAAGACGCTGGCGGCCACGGAGAAGATGGAAGCATCGCTCGATTCGTTCATCACGAGCAATCGCTACGCCAGTGCGGAGATGGGCGAGCGCACCACCGAGACGCTCTTCCAGGCCAATCGGCTCGTCGCCCTCACCCGCGCGGCCGCCTCGATCCAGAAGACGAGCCCCGAGGCCCAGGCGTTGCAGCGTGAGAAGAGCATCAGCACCGTGGCCGCGGAGCTGGCCCTCCCCGATCTGCGCGATCGCGATTCCCAGGCCCAGCTCACGGCGGTGACCAACGCCGTCCGCGAGCTGCGCAAGGACCGCGACTATCTCGTGACGCAGAGCGAGGGGCTGCGGGCGCAGATCGCGACCTCCCAGGCGGAGATCGCGAAGCTCGAGGGACAGTCGACCGAGGAGCGCCTGCAGATCGGAAAGCTCGAGGAGCAGCGACGGCTGCAGGAGCAGTACGCCGAGGTGAGCAGCTACTTCACCCCGAGCGAAGCCGAGGTGTACAAGCAGGGAACGCAGCTCGTGGTCCGGCTTCGCGGCGTGCAGTTCCCGGTCGGCGAGAGCGTGCTGCAGCCCGACGACTATGAGCTGCTCAGCAAGGTGCAGAAGGCGATCCGCAGCTTCGACAAGCCGACGGTCGTGATCGAGGGGCACACCGATTCCACCGGATCGGCCCAGGTGAACGATCACCTGTCCCAGATGAGGGCCGAGGCGGTCGCCGCGTATCTCGTGGCGAACAACACGTTGCCCGAAGACCACGTGGTGGTGGTCGGCAAGGGCTTCTCCGAGCCCCTGGCGTCGAACAAGACGGCCGACGGCAGAGCGTTGAACCGCCGCATCGACATCCTGATCGATCCGGGGCACACGCCGCCGACGCCGGCCGTCGCCGCGCCCGCCGAGGCGCACTGAGCGCAGACCGTTCCAGCCGGGCGCAGCCGAGCTGCGCCCGGCTCTGGCTCTGGCTCTGGGCGGGGCGCTGGGTGTCCTGCGCGGAAGTAGAGCGCAGCCCCCGACGCCCCGAAGCGTTTCAGCGTTTCCGAAGCAACCCGGCCCCGAGACCTGCTCCGAAGACCAGCGAGCCATGGAGCGCAGGACACCCAGCGCCCCGCCCCGGGACGCTAGATGGGATCGGTAGGGACCTCGCCGGCGACGGCTCGCCGCAGAGCCTTCATCACGTCCTCGCGGGCGACCACGCCGACGAGCACGCCTGCGTCGACGACGGGCAGGCTCTTCGATCGGCCCACCACCATCTTCTCGAGCACCCGGGTGAGGGGCATGCGCGGCGTGGCGGTCGCGAGGTCGCGCTCGAAGGTCATGAACGACGAGACCGGCTGGCGCATGATCTCGTCGTAGGGCGGGAACATGCGGTCGTCCCGGTGCCGGAATGCCTTCAGGAGGTCGAGCTTCGTGAACACGCCGAGCAGCTGGCGCTCCGCGTCGACGACCGGGAGCGCGTTGAACTGGTGCTCCTCGAACACGGCCTCCGCCTCGGCGAGGGAGGTCTCGGGGCCCACGGTCACGGGGTCGGCGGTCATGGTGTCGCAGGTGCGGTAGTCGAGAAAAGCGTACATGGAGCGTCTCCGGTGCTCAGCGTGCACCTCGTTCGGATCGGATCTGCGCGCGTAGCGCGTCCTGCCAGCGGTCGCGGTCGGTCCACGCGACGAGGTGGTCGCCGGCCGGCCACTCGGAATCGTGCACGGGATCGAAGGATGCCGCAAAGGCGTCGTAGATCTCGGGGCCGGCGTCCGACGGGTCGCGACCGGCCCGCTTGCGCGCCTCGAGCCGCGCGAGCGTGACGTCGCGGGGGCAGCGCACCTCGACGAAGACCGGGTGGGCGCCGAGGCGCTCCGCCCAGGCCCGGGCGTGATCGCGTCGCGCCCGAGACGACCAGCTGGCGTCGAGCACCAGGGAGCGCCCCGAGGCCAGCACCGACTCGGCGCGCGCGAAGATCTCCCGGTAGACGCGCTCCACGGCCTCGGCGCCGTAGCGCTCCTCCCGCCATCCGGCGGGCTGGCGGGAGTCCGGCGCGCCGAAGACCTGCCGCCGCACCACGTCCGACGCGATCACCACGGCGCCGGTGGCGTCGGAGACGGCCCGGGCCGCGGTGCTCTTGCCGGCGCCGATGATTCCGCCGGTGAGGAAGACGCGGCCGGGCGGGGCCTCTTCGAGGGCGCGGGTGGCGAAGGCGAGGCGGCGGCGGGCGCTGCTCGTTCGCGTGGTCGCGTTGGTCCTCGGGGATGGCCGGGTCGCCCGCCGCCAGGGTCTCCACCTTGGCGCGTACCGCGGCGCGGTAGCTCACGAAGAAGTCGACCACGCGATAGAGGCCGTAGTCGTCCGCGGCGGCGGCATAGCGTTTGCAGCAGTCGCTCCCCGAGGTCCCGCCGCCCGCGATAGCCCAGGTCCATCGTCAGGAAGGCCAGCTCCGAGGCGGCGTCGATGCGCCGCAGCTCGTCGTTGAACTCGAGGCAGTCGATGACCAGGGGCGGCGAGTCGTCTTGCTCGAACCAGACGTGCTCCAGGTGCAGGTCGCCGTGGGCGTCCACGGCGCGCCCTGCGAGGCGCCGCTCTTCCAGGGCGCCGTCTCGATGCGCGCGAAGACCCGCAGCGCGTGCTCGCGCAGGGCGTGGACGTTCGTCCGGCGCAACCACCCCCTGGCCGCGCTCGAGCAGCGACGTGAAGTTCGCCTCCACCGGCCGCCAGATGCGCTCCCGCCACTCGGCCGGGGAGAAGGGGCTCGGTCGTCCGAGGCCGTGCTGGCGGTGGAACTCGGCCAGCAACACCGCCACCCGGTCGAGCTGCCCGGGCTGGAGCCGGCCGGCCTCCAGCAGGCTCCGCGCGTCGCGGCCGTTCGGGCAGCCGGCGCATGACCACGCAGTGCTCCTCGTCGGGCAGGGACGTCGGATCCGCCAGCAGCGCCCCCACCACGAAGCCGTCGTCCAGCCGCTCGAAGGGCGCGATGCCCAGGTACACGTCCGGCGACAGGCGGCGGTTCAGGTGGAGCTCGCGGAGGCAGTCCTCGTTGCGGGCACCGCGGCCCAGGAAGGAGATGAAGCCCACGTCGACGACCTTGCGCAGCTTGTAGACCCGGTCCTGCGTGAGGAAGACGTGCGAGATGTGGGTCTGGACGACTTCGACTCCCCGGCTGGCGCTCGGGTCGTCGGGGTACGCGTCGGGCTGGGAGAGGGCTTCGAGCAGGCCCTCCGGCATGGGGTCGCGGTTCGGCTCGGGCTCCACGCCCCGCACGGTAGCGGCCTTCGGGTCGGCCGGAAGGACCGGAAGGGGATGGACGGCCTGCGCGCTGGGGCGGATCAGGGCAGCTCGAGCCCGGATACCAGGCCCGGCACGTTCACGCGCTCTCCCGTAGCGATCGAGCGATTGGCCGCGATGCCCGTCAGGATCGACCAGGCACCCGACCGGTGGTCCGCCGCGCGCCCGAGCGGATCGTCGTGCGGGTCGGGTGCGAAGAGATCCCGCAGCAGCCGGGCGTCGCCGCCGCCGTGGCTGCCGCCACCCGCCTCGATGGGCACGTCCCGGGCCCTGCCGAAGTGCGGCTGCAGGCGGATCGTCGTGCGTTCGGCGTCGACGACGCCGGCGAACGGGCTCGAGCCGCTGACGTAGCTCGACTCCTCGCACACGTGGTCGAGACGGCCCCGGGTTCCGTTGAAGGAGATCGTGTAGCCCTCGCGCGGCATGAAGGCGTTCAGCGAGTAGCTCATGCGTGCGCCCGAGCGGTAGTCGACGAGCACGTTCATGGTGTCCTCGATGTCGATCTCGTCGCTCCACACGCAGCGGTCGCGCCAGTAGCCGTCGTGCTGCTCGTGGGCGAGGTAGAGCGCGCCCAGGAGCTTCTGCTCCCGCAGGTCGAGGTGGAACGGGCAGCGTCCGGCCTCGGGGCAGTCGAGGCATCGGGCCGCCGCGCGTCCGAGGCCGAGACGGGCCGCCGTCTCGGGCGTATAGAAGCGGCGGCCCCCGGAGGCCTGCACGTGCTCCGGGACGCTGTCCAGCCACCAGTTCACCAGGTCGAAGTGGTGGCTGGCCTTGTGGACCAGCAGCCCGCCGGAGTTCGCCTTGTTGCGGTGCCAGCGGCGGAAGTAGTCGGCGCCGTGGGCCGTGTCCAGCAGCCAGTGGAAGTCGACGGAGAGCACCTCGCCGATCTCGCCGGCGGCCAGCAGCTCCTTCACCTGGGCGCGGTAGGGCGAGTAGCGGTAGTTGAAGGTCACGCGCACCCGGCGTCCGGTGGCGCGCCGGGTGTCGAGGATGCGCTGCAGGCTCGGGGCGTCGATGGTGAGGGGCTTCTCGCAGACGACGTCGCAGCCGTTCTCCATGGCGCGGCAGACGTAGTCGGCGTGGTCGCGATCCGGGGGCGTCACGATGACGCAGTCGGGACGGCACTCCGCGAGCATGCGGTCGAAGTCGGCCGCCGCGTATCCGCGCACGTCGAGGCCCGCGTCCTGCGCCCAGTTGCAGCGGTGCGCGAGTCGCCCCGCGTTGTCGTCGCAGAGGCCCACCAGCAGGCCCTCTGCCGCGTAGTCTCGGGCCAGGGCCAGGGAGAAGATCCACGAGCGGATGCCGAGCCCCACCTGGGCGTAGCGCGTGCGCGCGTCCGGCGGCACGTCTCAGCCCTGCAGCGAGGACACCGCGTCGTAGAAGGCGCGCGTCTCCCGCGCGAGGTCGCTGCCGGCCGGCGTGTAGAGGATCTCGCTGATCCCGGCCGCGGCGGACGCCTCGACGCGCTTGCACACCTCCTCGGGCGAGCCGACGAGCCCCATCCAGGCCACGTCCTCGCCCAGGGCGTCGAAGATCAGCCGGTCGCGGTCGGTCAGGTGGGTGCAGTGCCCCTCGTGGACGGCCAGGTGCCGTTGGTCGGCCGGTCGATCGGCCTCCACGCGGGCGCGCCACGCCGCGCCCCCCGGCATGGCGTCGACGCCCTCGGGCGAGCCGGACCACACCCCGTGGTAGACGACCGCGTGCCACGGTCCCACCGCGTCCACCACCCGGGCCGACGCGCGGGACTCGCCCGGCTCGAGCACGGTGCCGTTGACCATCTGCACCGCCTGCTCGAAGCGCTCGGCGGGGGGCGCGATCCCGATCCAGCCGTCGGCGATCTCCCGGGTGATCGCCATTCCCTTCGGGCCGAAGGCCGAGAGCAGGATCGGCACGTCGATGGGCCGGGGCTTCGCGAGCTGCGGGTGGTGGATCATCTGGCACGGCTTGCCGTCGATCTCCACCACGTCGCCCCGCAGCAGGCCCTTGAGCTGCTCCACGTAGGTGCGCACCGTACGCCAGGGCAGGGCCTTCTGGCCGAGCACGAGACGCGCCGTGAAGCCGGTGCCGATCGCGCAGGCGAGGCGTCCCGGTGCCAGCCGGTCGATTGTGGCGATGGCCGCGGCAGTGGTCATCACGTGACGCAGGTTCGGCACCAGCACCGCGGTGCCGAGCCCGATCCGCTCGGTGGCCTCGGCGATGCCGCCCAGGTGGATCCAGATGTCTTCGTAGAGGGCCGCCGAGTCGTAGAGCCAGACCCGGTCGTAGCCGAGCTCCTCGGCGAGGACGGCGACGCGCCGCGCCTGGGGGCCGGGGGGAAGGCCGATCGAGATGCGCATGAGCAGGACTCCTGGAACCTTCGCGGTTCGGGGATCACGCCGGGAGAACGTAGCCCCGATCCGGCAGGCGGGGGATGCCGCCGCGGGCTTTACATGCCCCTTCCGAAGGCGGATGCTCGTCGACGCATCGCGCCGCGCCCGGAGGAGGCATCGTGGACACCCTGCTGCTGCTCGTCCTCGTCGGATTCGCGCTGTACGTGTACCTGCGCCGCGCCGACCACGACGTCGATCCGCGCCTCTCTCTCGAGCACTGGTCCATCGTCTCGGACGGCATCCACAACTCCAACACCGACATGATCGAGTGGCAGGGAGAGCTGCTGCTGGTGCACGCCGCCTCGCCGTGGCACCTGGCGTCGACGCGGTCGCGGCTGCTGGTGAAGCGCTCGCGGGACGGACGCGCCTGGGAGACCCTCGCCACCCTGCGTGTCCCGGGGCACGACATCCGCGATCCGAAGCTCGCCGTCGTCGGCGGGCGGCTC
Source organism: uncultured delta proteobacterium (assembly GCA_963822965.1). Taxonomy (GTDB): domain Bacteria; phylum Myxococcota_A; class UBA9160; order UBA9160; family UBA4427; genus JAJDAN01. Next base: position 927,407 of record CAWGJT010000005.1, on the reverse strand, counting down.
TTCCTCTACGCGCTTCCGAACCACGGCATCACCGCCACCCCCACCCATACGGTGCTCGCGACGAGCGACGACGGCCGGAGCTGGAGCGGGTTCGAGAAGGTGGGGCCCAAGGGGTGGCTCTTCTGGCGTCCCAAGAGCCCGGACGGCGGCAAGACGTGGTACGTCCCCGCCTACTGGCACGACCACGGCGAATCGATCCTGCTGCGCTCCGAGGACGGCCTCCGCTGGGAGCAGGTGTCCTGCATCCACGAGGGCGACGGCAACGACGAGACCGCCATCGAGTTCCTGGCTGACGGACGCCTGCTGGCGACCGCGCGCCTGGAGATCACCCCCGACCGCATCCTCGGCAACCCTGACGCCTGCACCCTGCTGGCCGTCGCCGCGCCGCCGTACGAGACATGGCAGACCACGCGCAGCCGGGTGACGCGGCTCGACGGTCCCGTGCTCTTCACCCATGCCGGCACGGTCTTCGCCGTGGCGCGAAACCAGGTGGGGCCGCGCGGCCCGCTCACGAGCCTGGGCGGGCTCCTGTCCCGCAAGCGCACGGCGATCTTCCGGGTGGAGCCGGATCGACTCGTACACCTGTCGGACCTGCCGAGCTCCGGCGATACCTCGTACGCGGGCGTGGTGCTGCAGGACGGTGTCGGCTTCATCGACTACTACACGAGCCGCATCGACCGGGACTGGCCCTGGCTGCTGGCGCTCTTCCTGCCCACGGAGATCCGCATGGCGCGCATCTCCCTCGACGGGCTGGCGGCCCTGTCCGACGCCACGGCGGGCTGATCCCGGCCGGCTATGCTGGCCGACTGGTCCGACGGGTCCGACGGCTGGCCCGGGAACGCGAGCCGGAAGCGAAAGGATGGTGCCGATGCTGCTGCGCGCTCCTCTCTTCACCCTGCTGTCCGTCGTGCTGCTGGCGCCGGCGGCCCGGGCGGACCTGGAGCCCGGCACGCTCTTCGACTTCGAAGACGGGACGCTGCAGGGCTGGAGCTCGCCGGCGGAGAACACCAGCAACGTCCCGAGCGGCGGTCCGATGGGCGTCGATGACGCCTTCCTCCAGATCGATCCGGGGACGGGAGACCACCTTGCGGCCTTCAACACCGACCTGGCCGGGACGATCGACCCCGCGGCCACGGACATCGAGATCGACATGATGCGATCGGTCGGTGAGGGCACCCTGGAGGTGCGCCTCGTGCTCTTCGGGCCGACCACGGACGAGCGCTTTACCTCGACCGTCGCCCAGGCGGTTCCGGACGACGGAGTCTGGCGAAGCTACACGTACTCCATCCTGGAAGCGGACCTGAGCCAGGTCTCCGCGAACGGAACCTATGCGGCGCTTCACGCGGGGCTCGCGCGGGTGATGTTCCGTCACCAGACCGGAGCGCCGAGCGCCTTGGGAACCTCGGGCGCCGGGGGTTCCCTCGACGTCGACAACATCTTCGTCGTGCCCGAGCCTGCAGGGCCCCTCGCCGGCACGGTGGCGCTCGCGACCCTCGCGCTCGTTCGGCGCCGAGCTTCCGAGACGGGACACTAGTCGGGAGCGATCGGGAGTCGCATTCATGTCGGTGACGCGGGAGATGGTGGAAGGGCACGTGCTCGCGTTTGCGGCGACGGCTCGCCGCTGGCAGCGAGCGGCGCCCGCGGAGCACGCCGGCGCCATCCCGTGCCCGGTGGCCCGGATTCCCCTGCAGTGGCCCGAGCTCTTCACCGTACCCGTGGCCGTCGAGGCCTGCCGGCTTCGGGGCGGCGAAGAGGACGCGGCACTCGCGACCGGCCTCGTCGATTTTCTCGACCGCATCCAGCGGCCCGACGGCACCTTCGACGCGGGCTTCTGCGGCGACCTCGCGGCGCCCTGCAACGCGGCCTTCGGGCTGCGTCCCCTGGCGACGGCGCTCGCCGACTGGCCCGACGGCCTCGACGGCGCCCGGCGCGAGCGCCTGGCCGGCGTGCTCCGGCGGGCGGCCGGGGCGTGTGTGGACGGCGGCATGAACACCGCGAATCACCGTTGGGTGGCGGCCGGCGGGCTCGCCCATGCGGCGCGCGTGCTGGGAGAGCCGGCCTTCGCCCGCGCGGCCGACGACTGGACCCGAGCCACCATCGACATCGACGCCGACGGCGCGTACTCCGAGGGATCGCCCAAGTACGCCGTCGTCAGCAACGACTTCTTCCTCGATCTCGAGGAGCTGCAGGGCCGCCGCGACCTCGGGGATCTGGCGCGCCGCAGCCTGGGCTACCTGCGGGCGACGCTGATGCCGGACGGCGACTTCGCGAGCGTCGGGAGCGCCCGCTACGACACCGACGGCTCGACGGACGGCTACGCGCGGGCGGCCACGGTCTTCGCGCGGCTCGGGGACGTCTCCCGGGCGCGCCGTTGCCTGGCCAAGCTGTGGCGCTCGCGCACGGCGCCGGGCCTCATGGCCGCGGTCGTGACGCCGCCGCTGGGCGAGTCCGGGAAGGCGAAGCTGTATCCGTCGACGGTCTCGGCGCTCTGCGCCGAGCACCTGCTGCGCTGGCTGCGTCTCGGTGTCGAGGACGGCCCCGAGGACGAGCCGGGGACGTCCCGGTCCGAAGCGGGTCTTCGGCGTCTGGAGGCCAGCGGGCTCGTCGTCTACCGGAGCGGTGCCTTCGCCGCCGCGGCCGGGCCCGGCCCGAACCTCCTCGAGGTGCACTGGGGCGGCTGCGCGCTGGAAGGCGCGCGCCTGCTGGGGCACGCCACCGGCTGGAATCGGCTGTACACCGAAGTGCGGACCATGGAGCCCGACGGAATGACCCTGCGGATGAGCACGGCCCCGGGAAGCGAGGCCGTGCGGCTTCCGCAGTTCCACCGCGACGCCCCCGACGAGCGGCGCCCGGGCCACCCGGTGCCGGCCATCCGGGCGAGCCTGCGCGTTCGCTTCGGCCCCGGGGTTCGGGTGGGTCTCGAGATTGCGCTCGAGGGTCCGGAGCGCGCCAACGCGCTGCTCGAGCTGGCGGCGCGGCCGGACCAGTCGCTCTTCGACGAGGACGGTGTGCCGCTTTCGGCACCCGTCGCGCTTCCCGGGACGGGCGGCACGATTCTGGGGGGACCGGGCGAGCGGCGGCTGGCGGTTCGACACAGCGGCGGCTCCGGTCACGCCCTGCAGGTGGACCGTTACGGCTATGGAGACGGCGACGCGCTCTGGTCGCCCAGCTTCCACCCGCGCTGCCTGCGCATCGGCGCCTCGCTGCCGGCGCGCCTCTCCGTCGAGATCCTGCCCGTATGACGCGACGGTTCCCCAAGCTCGCTGCGCTCAAGACCCCGGCGCGCCTGCGGGCCCACGTCGCGACCCTCGGCACCGCGCTGCCGGTGGACGACGAGGTGCTGGCGGCGCCCGGGTCGCCCCTGGCCGAGACGCTGGAGCTCGAAGCCGGAGACGTGCGCGTGACCCTCGCCAACCGCTTCGTCGTGCAGCCCATGGAGGGCTGGGACGCCGACACGGACGGGCGTCCGTCGCCGCTGACCGAGCGGCGCTGGCGGCGTTTCGGGCGCTCGGGGGCGGCCTGGGTTTGGGGGGGCGAGGCGGTCGCCGTCCAGGCCGACGGCCGCGCCAACCCGAACCAGCTCGTGCTGACGGACGAGACCGCCGCCGCCATCGGAGGGCTGCGTGCGGCGTTGCTGGAAGAGGCCGAGCGGGCCGGCCTGCCGGCGCCCTTCGTCGGGCTGCAGCTCACCCACAGCGGCCGTTGGTCGCGGCCCACGGCCGCCGGTCCGGCGCCCCGCGTCGCGTATCGCCACTCGATCCTCGACCGGCGCGTGGGGGTCGAGGACGACGCGGCCGTCCTGAGCGACGCCGAGCTCGACGCGCTCGTGGGTCGCTACGCGCGGGCGGCCGCGCTCGCGCAGTCCGAGGGCTTCGGGTTCGTCGATCTGAAGCACTGCCACGGCTACCTGCTGCACGAGGTTCTCTCGGCCCGCAAGCGGAGCGGTCGCTTCGGCGGCCCGGAGCTCGCGGATCGGCTGCGGCTCGCGGACGCGCTGCTCGACGCGATCCGGACGGCCGCACCCGGGCTCGCCGTCGGCGTGCGCCTGTCGGTGTTCGATCGCGTCCCGCACCGGCCCGGAAGCGGCGAGCCCGAGCCCTTCACGACCCCGTATCGCGAGGGCTTCGGGGTCGATCCCCGAGACCCCCGCGAGACCGGCTGGGAGGAGCCCCTGGCCCTGGTGCGTCACCTGGTGGAGCGGGGGGTCCGCTGGCTGAACGTGACGGCCGGCAGCCCCTACTACGTGCCCCACGTGCAGCGGCCGGCCGCGTTTCCGCCGAGCGACGGCTACGCACCGCCCGAGGATCCGCTGCGGGGCGTGGCGCGGCTTCTCGATGCGGCACGCCGGGTGAAGGCGGCCGCGCCAGGGGCCGTGGTGGTGTCCTCGGGCTGGAGCTACCTGCAGGACTTCGTGCCCCACGTCGCCCAGGCCTGCGTGCGGGCTGGCTGGTTCGACGCCGTGGGGCTCGGGCGCATGGTGCTCTCGTACCCCGAGCTGCCCGCGGACGTGCTGGCCGGTCGTCCCCTGCGCCGGGGGCTCGTGTGCCGCACCTTCAGCGACTGCACCACCGCCCCGCGTCAGGGGATGGTCTCCGGCTGCTACCCGCTGGACGACTTCTACCGCGAGCGCCCCGAGCGCCAGCGCCTCGAGGCGTCGAAGCGCGAAGCGAAGGTGGCCGCCTCGTGACGCCCGGATCCCTCTCCGAGGTGGACCGGCGCCTGGCACCTCCGCGCAGGCTGCAGGGCGTCTCCGCCACCCTGCTCCCGTACCGCGAGGGCCGGATCGACTGGAAGGCCTTCGCGCAGCACGTGGCGCGGACCCACGCGGCCGGGCTCGGCGTTGCGGTCAACATGGACACCGGGTTCGGCGACCTGCTCTCCGAAGCCGAGCGCGAGGCGGTGCTCGACGCCGCCCGCGACGCCCTGGGCCAGGGCGTCGCCTTCCACGCGGGTGCCTACCCGGATTCCGGGGACGATCCGCTGCCGGGCTACCACCGGGCCATCGAGGTCATCGAGCGGCGCGGCGGCGTCCCGGTCGTCGTCCAGTGTCGCAGCATGCACGGCATGCCCGCGGCCGAGAAGGCGGCCTTCTACGCCAGGATCCTCGAGCCTGCGAGCCGTGCGGTGGGCTTCGAGCTGGGAAGGGTGTTCGCGCCCCACGGCGAGATCTGGGACCGGGAGACCTTCGCACGGCTTCTGGAGCTTCCGAAGCTCGCCGGCGCCAAGCACTCGTCCCTCGACCGCGCCCTCGAGCTCGACCGACTCGCCACGCGGGACCGTTTGCGCCCGGACTTTCGCATCTTCACGGGCAACGACCTGGCCATCGACATGGTGCGCTGGGGCAGCGACTACCTGCTGGGGCTCTCGACCTTCGCCCCCGAGCGCTTCGCCGAGCGCGATCGGGCGCTGGCGGACGACGACGTCGTCTTCCTGGCGCGCAACGACGCCCTGCAGCACCTGGGCAACGTGGGCTTCCGCGCCCCGGTGCCCGCCTACAAGCACGCGGCGGCGATCTTCCTGCAGCTGACGGGACGCCTCGAGCGCGACGAGATCCACCCGAAGGCGCCGCGTCGTCCCCCTTCGGACCGCATCCTGCTCTTCGACTGCGCCCGCCGGCTCGGGCTGCTCGAGGACGAGGAGCGCGTCCATCGCGAGCAGGTGGCGCCGTGGCTCGCGGGCGACGCCGGCTCGGCGTGACGCCTCAGGCTTCCACGGTCAGCACGCGGATCATGTCCGTGCTGCCGGACTGCTTCGAGAGACCCGCGGTCACCACCACGACGTCGCCTGCCCGCACGTAGCCCTGCTCGCGGGCGCGCTCGATCGCGAAGGCGATCTTGTACTCGTCGCCGCCGTCGTCGACGTAGCGCAGGGCGGTGATCCCCCAGTTCATGCAGAGCTGTCGCTCGACCCGAGGCGATTCGGTGACCGCCAGGATCGGGCAGGGCGGCCGGTACTTGGAGATCATGCGAGACGTGTAGCCGCTCTCGGTCAGGGTGAGGATCGCGGCGGCGTTCAGGTGGCGGGCCATGGTGTTGGCGGCCTGGCTCACCGCCTCGCTCACCTTGTTGCCGGGGTCGGCCCGGACGTTCTGCAGGTGGCCGTACTCCGCGAGGGAGGCCTCGGCGCTGAGCGCGAGCGACGCGATGGTCCGCACCGACTCCACCGGATGAGCCCCCACGGCGGTCTCCCCGGAGAGCATCACCGCCGAGGTGCCGTCGAAGATCGCGTTGGCGACGTCGCTGGCCTCGGCGCGGGTCGGGCGCGGGTTGCGCTCCATGGAGTCGAGCATCTGGGTGGCGGTGATCACGGGTTTCCCGGCCGTGACGGTCGTCCGGATGATCTTCTTCTGGACCGCGGGCACCTCCTCCACGGGCAGCTCCACGCCGAGGTCGCCCCGCGCCACCATGGTGCCGTTCGCGGCGCCGACGATCTCGTCGAGGTGGGTGACCGCGGAGCGGCTCTCGATCTTGGCGATGATCGGGATCGTCGAGCCCTGGCGCGCCAGCACCTCGCGCAGCTCCGCGACGTCGCCCGCGTTGCGGACGAAGGAAGCAGCCACGTAGTCCATGTCGTGCTCCGCGGCGAAGACGAGGTCCTCCTCGTTGGCCACGCCCATGGAGCCGAACTGCAGGTCGGTGTGGGGCAGGTTCATGCCTTTGCGGCTGCGCAGGGGACCGCCCCGCTCCACCGCGCAGACGACCACCTCGCCTTCCACCGAGGCGACCCGCAGGCCGATGCTGCCGTCGTCGATCAGGATCGGATCACCCGGTCGTACGGCCCGGGCGAGGCCGGGATAGGAGACGCTCACCCCCGGCCGGTCCCGGTGATGTCCTTCCGGGAACAGCGCGAAGGTGGACTCGGGCAGCAGGTCGATGAGCCCGTGCTCCACCTCGCCCACCCGGATCTCGATGCCCCGGGTGTCGAGCATCGTGGCGACGGTGCGGCCCGTGCGCGCGCAGGCGCGAGCCAGACGCTCGAGGCGCTTCTGGTGCTCCGCGGGGTTGCCGTGGGAGAAGTTCAGACGCGCCACGTTCATGCCCGCCTCGATCATGGCGGTGAGAACGCCGGGCTCGTCGCAGGCGGGACCGAGGGTGGCGATCACCTTCGTCTTCCGGACGCGCAGACTGCTGGTCACGGTCTTCCTTCTCCGGGGGCTCTTCGTTCTTCTTCTGCTTCTTCTATTACTACTACGGCGAGGGGCGGGACGCATATCGCGCCGGCTGCCGTCGTCCCGGCGTCCGACGGGCTTCCGACCGTCCTCTTCGGCTCGCCGGGCGGGCCCGCTTGGCGACGGTCGTTCCGCCGCTCGAGCGGCGGCGCAACTCCCGGCGATATGCGATCTTGCAGGTGTTCGATATCAGGGGGGGTTCCGTGGCTCTTGCAGCGATTCATCGTATGGCGCTCGTCTTCGTCGTGGCGGTCGGGCTCGTGGGTTGTGCCTGGGTGGACCTGACGGCCGGGGGCGAGCAGATACAGTACGCCACCCAGAAGGCCGTGGAAGGCTGCCGCCAGGTGGGCAAGACGACCGCCCGCACCAGCGACAAGGTGTGGATCTTCGCCCGCGGCGAGAGCAAGATCCGGGACGAGCTCCGCACCCTGGCCCGCAACGACGCGGCCGCCATGGGTGGGACCACCGTTTCGCCCCTCGGCCCCGTGGAGAACGGCGAGCAGACCTTCGGCATCTACGTCTGCACCGCGGGCGGCTGAGCGCCCGGGGCCGTCCGCCGAGCCAGAGCGGACCCCAGGGCTAGGGCTGACGCCAGAGAGACGTGGTGGCGACCACCGCCAGCACGATCGCCAGGGCCACCCCGGCGTCCAGGGCCAGGGTTCCGTGCAGGCCCAGCGGCGTCGCCAGCAGCCCCGCCAGCACGCTGCCGACGGGGGCACCTCCCATGACGCCCAGGGTGTAGACGGAGAGCACCCGCGCCCGGTTGGCCTCGGAGGCATGGCTCTGGAAGAGCGTGCGACCGGCGTTGATGAAGAGGGCGCCGGAGAGCCCCCAGCCCAGCACGGCGACCACGGTTCCGGCGAAGGGCAGGGCGAGGGCGATGGCGCCGACGCATCCGCTCGCGCACACGTGGCCCAGGGCCAGGGCGCGCCCGCTGCGCTGCAGGCCGCCGCGCAGGAAGATCGCGAACCCTCCCACCACGGAGCCGAGGGGGAACATGGCCGTCAGCACCGCCATCTGCGCGGCACCCCCGCCGTACACGTCGCGCACCATCAGCGGCAGGATCACGAGATAGGGGCCGACGAACAGCACGCCGATCGCCACGGCGAGGATCAGCACCGGCCGCAGCACCGACGAGGCGGCCACCTCCGAGAGGCCCGCCCGGACCTCGGCCAGGGAGATACCTTCGTGGCGCACCGGCGGTGGCCGCTTCGGGAGCCGGGAGAGGGGAGCGGCTCCCGAGGCCACCAGCAGGGTCTGGAACGCCAGCACCGCCGTCCCGCCCAGCACCCCCGCCGATCCGGCGACGAACGAGCCCAGCACCTGAGCGCCGTGCTGCACCAGGGTGGCGCCCGCGACGGCTCGGCTCATGGAGCCCCGCACCACCTCGGAGAGCAGCGTGTCGCGAGACGGGAAGCCGAACGCCTGCAGGGTGCCCACCGAGACCGCATAGACGAGCAGCAGGGGGTACGAGATGACGCCCGTCGCAAAGGCCAGCGCGAGGCCGCCCACCACCACCGCGGTCGCCAGGTGGATCGCGATGATGAGACGCACGGGATCGAAGCGGTCGGCGATCGCGCCGCCCACCAGCAGGAAGAGCAGCGAGGGCAGGCTCAAGGCCATCTGGGCGGAGCCCACCTGCTCGGGGGGTGCGCCCAGACCCTCCACGATGAGCCACTGGAACATCACCATGTGGGTGCCCCAGAAGCCGAACCAGCTGCCGACCCCGAAGAGCAGCGAGCCGTAGCCCCCACGCCTGGCGACGCGGGGTCCGGGCTCCGCGCTCGCGGTCGAAAGGGGCTGCATGGCCGCAGGCTAGCAGCTCGCAGTTCGCGCTAGCGGGCATCCTGCGAGGCGTCGACCTGCCAGCACGCGGCGTGCTCCGCCTTCGTAGAGTTTCGTCTTGCCGATCCCGGGTGGGCCCGTCAGCGGCACGAAGCGGGTATCGCCGCGAAGCGTCGCTTCCAGCTCGGCGGCCGGCGCTTCCAGCACCGCCTTGCGACCGACGAAGGGCCGCTCGCCCGGCGGGGGGCCAGGGTTCGCTGCGAAGCCATGCACTTCTTCTACCATAAGCCCACCACGGGTGGCGTGGCGCATCGGGCTCGACCCGCAGCGGCCCGGTCCCAGCGGCAACGAAGGCCGATGAGGGCCAACGGAAGAGGCAACGGCAGGGGCCGGCAACGAAGGTGCAGCCGGCCCGCACGAGGAGTCAGCCCTTGGCTGCAGGACGCGCCATCCAAGCACTCTTCTCCCTCTCCCTCTCCCTCTCCCTCGTCCTGGCCCCGAGCGCCCGGGCCGATGCACCCGGGGTGATCGTCTCCGAGGCGACGGTGCTCTCGTTTCCGCTCACCATCGAGGCCCTCGGGACCGCCCGGGCCAACGAATCCATCGACGTCCGTCCCCAGGTCTCCGAGGTGATCACCGCCATCCACTTCACCGAGGGCCAGCACGTGGAGGCGGGCCAGGTGCTGGTGGAGCTGGAGAACACCGAGGCGCTGGCGGACGTGGCCGCGGTGCGCGCGAACCTGGTCGATCTCGAGAACCAGGTACGGCGCACCCGCGAGCTCTTCGAGACCCACGCCGTCGCCGCCTCCGAGCTGGACCAGCGCGTCGCCCAGCGCGATGCGGTGCGCGCCGCCCTGGCCGCCGCCCAGTCGCGGCTCTCGGACCGCAAGGTGCGGGCGCCGTTCGCGGGGCGGGTGGGGCTGCGTCGGGTGAGCCTGGGCTCCCTCGTCACGCCGACCACCGTCATCACCACCCTCGACGACACCGACGTCATCAAGCTCGACTTCGACGTGCCCGCCACGGCCATCGCGCAGATGGAGGAGGGGCTCACCGTGGAGGCGAAGAGCGCCGCCTGGCGCGACGTCGTCTTCCGCGGAAAGGTGGCCTCCGTGGATACCCGGGTCGACCCGGTGAGCCGCACCGTCACCGTGCGCGCCCTGGTGCCGAACGACGAGGGCCGGCTGCGGCCGGGCATGTTCCTCACCGTGCAGGTGCTGCGCGAGGACGTGACCGCGTTGGTGGTGCCCGAGCAGGCCATCGTGCCCGAGCAGAGCCGCCAGTACGTGCTCGTGGTAGGGGCCGACAACCAGGTGGAGAAGCGCGAGGTGCGCATCGGTCGTCGCCGGCCCGGGCAGGTGGAAATCCTCGAGGGGCTCGAGGCCGGGGAACGTGTCGTCGCCGAGGGCACCCAGAAGGCGCGCCCGGGCGCGGGCGTCGAGGTCGTGGGCGAGCTGCCGGTGCGCCCGGTCACGGCGGCGGCGCTGCCGTGATCCTGTCCGACTTCTCCATCCGCAGGCCGGTCTTCGCGACCGTCATGTCCCTGCTGCTGGTGATCCTGGGGCTCTCCGCGCTCTCGAACCTGCCCGTGCGGCAGTACCCGGACATCGATCCGCCCGTCGTCTCCATCGAGACCAACTACCGCGGCGCCTCGGCCGACGTCATCGAGACGAAGGTCACCCAGGTGATCGAGGACCGTATCTCGGGCCTCGAGGGCATCGAGAAGCTCACGTCCCAGAGCAGCGAGGAGCGCTCGGAGATCCGCGTCGAGTTCGACCTCGACCGCGACGTGGACGAGGCCGCCAACGACATCCGCGACCGCGTGGCCCGCGCCGTGGCCGAGCTGCCTCCCGAAGCCGACCCGCCGGAGATCGCCAAGGTCGACAACGACACCCAGGCGGTGATGTACCTGAATCTCACCTCCGACCGGCTCTCGGGGCTCGAGATCACCGACTACGCGGAGCGCTTCCTGGTGGACCGCTTCTCCACCGTGCCCGGCGTGGCGCGGGTGCGCATCTCGGGCGAGCGGCGCTTCGCCATGCGCATCTGGCTCGACCGCGAGGGTCTGGCGGCCCACGGGCTCACCGTGGCCGACGTGGAGGCGGCGCTCCGGGCCGAGAACGTGGAGCTGCCGGCGGGGCGCCTAGAATCCACCGAGCGCGAGTTCTCGTTGCGCACGGACACGGGCTTCCGCACGCCCGAGGACTTCGAGCGTCTGGTGGTGGGGCGCGGCAGCGACGGGCAGATCGTGCGCCTGGCCGAGGTGGCCGAGGTGCGTCTCGGCGCGGAGAACGAGCGCAACGTGGCCCGAGCCAACGGCATCCAGGCGGTCTCCCTGGGCATCGAGCAGCTCTCCAAGGCCAACACCCTCGAGGTCTCGCGCGGCGTGCGCGAGGAGATGGAGCGCATCCAGACCGACCTGCCCCAGGGCCTGCGGCTCGAGGTGAACTACGACCGGGCGGACTTCGTCGCGGAGTCCATGCGGCAGGTGGTGCACGCCCTCGTCTTCGCCATCGTGCTGGTGCTGCTCGTCATCTATCTCTTCCTGGGCGACGTGCGCGCCACCCTCATCCCCGCCGTCGTCGTGCCCGTGTCGGTGATCGCCACCTTCATGGTGATGTCGGCGCTCGGCTACACGATCAACACGCTCACCCTGCTGGGCCTGGTGCTCGCCATCGGCCTCGTGGTGGACGACGCCATCGTGGTGCTCGAGAACATCTACCGCCGCATCGAGGAGGGCAGGCCCCCGCTGCTGGCGGCCCTCGAGGGCTCGAAGGAGATCGGCTTCGCGGTGATCGCCACCACCCTGGTGCTGGTGGCGGTCTTCGTCCCGCTCTCGTTCATCCAGGGCGACATCGGCCGGCTCTTCAACGAGTTCGGCATCACCCTGGCGGTGGCGGTGATCTTCTCGAGCTTCGTGGCCCTCACCCTCTCGCCCATGATGGGGTCGAAGCTGCTGCACGCCCACACCGCCACGACCGGCGGCCGCCGCGGGCTCGCCGTGCGCGTGGACGCCGCCTTCGAGCGTCTCTCGCGCGCCTACCGCGCCCTGCTCGAGCGCGTCGTCGCCCGCCCGTGGACCACCCTGGCCGGCGCCGCCGCGGTCTCGGTGGTGGCGCTGCTGCTGCTCGACATCCTGCCCTCGGAGTATGCGCCCCGGGAAGACCGCGGCGTCTTCGCCGCCATGATGCAGGCGCCCGAAGGCGCCAGCTTCGAGTACACCGACCGCTACGCCCGGCAGGTGGAGGAGATCCTCGCCACCGAGGTGCAGGACGGTCCGGTGATGCGCTTCCTGCTGCGCCTGCCCGCCAGCTTCGGCGCCACCGGCGAGGTGAACAGCGCGCGCATCATCGTGCTGCTCGACCCCTGGGACGAGCGCGACGAGAGCGCCGACGAGATCGCGTCCCGCCTGCGCGAGCGCCTGGGCGAGCTGCCCGGCGTGCGGGTGATGATCTTCCCCTCCCAGAGCCTGGGCATCCGCAGCGACGGGCGCCCGGTGAAGCTCGTGATCGGCGGCCCGGACTACGCGCAGCTCGAAGAGTGGCGCGACCTGATGCTCGACGCGGCGGCGGAGATTCCCGAGCTGGTGAACGCCGACAGCAACTACCAGGAGCGCAAGCCCCGCATGACGGTGAGCGTGGACCGCGACCGCGCCGCCACCCTGGGCGTCTCCCTCGCCGACGTCGGTCGCACCCTGGAGACGATGCTCGGCTCGCGCATCGCCACCACCTACGAGGACCGCGGTCGAGAGTACGACGTCATCCTGCAGGGCCGCTCCTCCGACCGCAGCAGCCCCGACGACCTCACGAACCTCTACGTCCGCTCCTCGAGCGGCGGCCTCGTCCCGCTGGCCAACCTCGTGCGCCTGCACGAAGAGGCCGGCCCCCAGCTCCTGAGCCGCTTCGACCGCATGCGAGCCGTCACCATCGAGGCGGGCCTCGCCGACGGCGCCAGCCTGGGCGAAGCCGTCCGCGCGCTGGGCGACGCCGCCCGCGAGGTGCTGCCGGCCGGCGCCCGCGTGAGCTGGGACGGCGAGGCCCGCGAGTTCCTGCGCTCGGGCAGCAGCCTCTACGTCACCTTCGGCCTCGCCCTGCTGATCGTCTTCCTGGTGCTGGCGGCCCAGTTCGAGAGCTTCCGCCACCCCCTGGTGATTCTGGTGACCGTTCCCCTCGCCCTCACCGGCGCCCTGCTCGGCCTGTGGCTGATGGGCGGCACCATCAACGTGTTCAGCCAGATCGGCGCCGTCCTGTTGATCGGCCTCGCTGCCAAGAACGGCGTCCTCATCGTCGAGTTCGCCAACCAGCTCCGCGACCGGGGCGAGGAGTTCACGAAGGCATTGGTCGACGCCTCGTGCATCCGCCTGCGACCGATCCTGATGACGAGCGCCTCCACCACGTTCGGCGCGCTGCCGCTGCTGCTCGGGGGAGGCGCGGGCGCCGAGACGCGCCAACCCATCGGCATCGTGGTGGTGTCGGGGGTGACGGTCTCCGCGGTCCTCACGCTGGTGGTGGTGCCGGCGCTGTACACCGTGCTGGCCAGGAACACGCAGTCGCCGCAGCACGTCTCCCGCCTGATCGAGAGGCTCGTGCGGGCCGACCGGGATGCGCGAGAGGACACCGGGGGACGGGAGCTCGAGCCCGGGTGAGGCCGGCCGCCCACGGGCTCTCCACGGCTCCGAAGCCCGTCGTGGGGCGCCCGTCTTCCGTCGCTTCGAGCGCGTCGAAGCAGCTTCGTCGAGACGGAGGTCCCATTCGTCCACAGCACCACCGCAGCGCCACCACCGGGTTATCGAGCAAAAGAAGGCCGCAACGAAAACCGCACCGTCGGCTCGGAAGATCCACAGAATCGTGAGAGATTCCGGGGAGAAGACCCATCCAAGCAACGTTCCTCGCCACCCGGTTATGAAGCCAACACGCGCTCGGTTCACCCGAAGCCACGGTAGACTGGGGTGCAGGTCAATAAGTAGTTGAGCGGCGAGAGTTCAACGAAGTGACCAGAAGACGCGACCAAGCGAAGAACTTCTCTGTAGCGCTCGCGATCGTATGCGGCGTCAGCTTGGCTGTCCGTCTGTACGTGGATGGCGAATCCCTTCTAAGCGTTGCGTGGCGGTCGCTAGTCACCACGCTTGTCATTTTCTATGTGACTTGGTTTGTCCTCCACAGGTGGCGATTGTTCGTTCGGAGCGTTCGGGATGTCCCGATTCCCCGGGAATCACGTGACGACTCCGAGCCCTGAATGGCGCTTGGTTCCCCGTACGGATATTCGGCATCGGCCACCGGCACGCCGCCCAACAAGCCGCTGCAGCGGACGTGCTCCCGCTGAGCCGGTATGGGAGAGTGGTAGAATTGCGGAGTCCGAGGCGTTGGCGGTCGCTGTGCCAGGTCGGCGCACGCCGCTGAGCGCCCATTCCGTTAGACGGCGCGGTCGGTCGATACAGCGACATGGTCAATGTAATCCTTCCGATACTCAGCTCCGCGGTGCTCGTCCTCTATCTCTACGATCTGAGCGGCTCGCGAGCCCCTCGACGCGTCACTTTGGTCTTGGCCGCGACGTCTGTCTTGACCGCCTTCTCGCTTGGGGTCGTCTTTCCCCTCCCGCTCGCGCTGGTGTCTGTCGCACTCGCCCCTTGTCTCGCCTTGCTTACGTTGCAGGCCGTCCGGCCGAGTCGAGAGCCCTCGGACCAAGAGAAGGCATACTGCATCGGTTGCCTGGCTGTACCCGTGATCATCTCCGCCTTCGTCTTGATCTCAGCGCGTGCCTGAGGGCTGGCAGCAGCCCTGCGCGCGCCGTCTAACAAGCCGTTGCAGCGGACTTGCTGACGCTAGAGGCCTAGCGATCGTGATACGATCGCGACATCCACGGCGTCACAGCCGCTGTGCCAAATCGGCGCAAGCCGCTGAACGCCGATCCGTTAGAGCCTATGAGCGATGGGCTCCGGAACGCAGAAGGCCGCTGCCGTTAACCTCCTTTGTGAACTTCAAACACACTGGAGGGACACCTTGTCCAAGAAAACGGCAGCGACCTCGACGGTCGAGATTACCGCAGCGACCCCGACTCTGATGCTGGCCCTCGAGCTGGGCGAAGAGAAGTGGAAGGTCGGGTTCAGCTCGGCGTTCGGGCAGACCCCGCTCGTGCGGAACCTCGCATCGCGAGACCGGCAGGGTCTCCGGGTACAGATCGCGTGGGCGCGCAAGAAGCTCGGCTTGCCCGCCGACGCTCGGATCGTGAGCTGCTACGAGGCCGGGCGCGACGGCTTCTGGCTGCACCGCTGGCTCGAGTCGGAAGGCGTCGAGAGCCTGGTGATCGACTCGGCCAGCATCGAGAGGCCGCAGAAGCGGCGACGCGCGAAGACGGACCGGCTGGATCTGGCGGCGCTGTGTGATCTGTTGGCGCGGCACCTGGCCGGGAGCGCGAAGCCGGTCTTCAGCGTGGTGCGGGTTCCCTCGGTGGCGGAGGAGGACCGACGACACCTGCACCGCGAGCTCCGAAGCGCCAAGGCAGATCGGACCCGCGTGAGCAACCGGATCAAGAGCCTGCTCGCGAACCACGGGCTCGTGCTCCGAGGCTGGAAGGATCTGTCGGAGCGGCTCTCGGGCCTGCGGCTGTGGGACGGGAGCGAGCTCCCGCCCGCGTTGGCGGCCCGGTTGCAGCGCTACGCCACCGACTACGCGTACTTCACGACCCGGATCCGAGCGCTCGAGGCGGAGCGCCGGCATCAGCTGCAGGAGAAGGAGCCCGAGGATCTCGCCGTGGCCAAGGCGCAGCAGCTGTTCACGTTGCGGGGGGTGGGGGTGAACACGGCGTGGTTGTACAGCATGGAGTTCTTCGGCTGGCGGACCTTCCGGAGCGGCAAGGAGGTGGGATCGCTGGCCGGTCTCACTCCGACGCCGCAGGACAGCGGCAAGCGGTTCCGGGAGCAGGGGATCGGGAAGGATGGGAGTCGTCACATCCGGGGCAGTGCCATCGAGCTGGCGTGGTCGTGGCTGCGGTTCCAGCCAGAGAGCGCGCTGTCGAAGTGGTACGAGCGCCGCTTCGGGTCCGGCAGCCCGCGGATCCGGAAGATCGGGATCGTGGCGCTGGCGCGGAAGCTCCTGGTGGCGCTGTGGCGGTTCGTGGAGACGGGGGTGTTGCCGGAGGGGGCGGAGCTGAAGACGGATCTGCGGGTGCGGTGGTAGATCGGCTCGTTCTCTGGGGCCGTGCCTGAGGCCCGCGGCCTGACGGCCGCGGGGCGGAAGAGGCTTTCGAGGGGAAGAGGGGAGATCGAATCCGAGCTGGGAGCGGGTGGCTCGTTACGCCGCCGGGTGTCGAGCAATCGGCGCCGCCCGTTAGATGGGGCTGCCCGCGCCGAGGCTTCACAGTTCGCGCTCGCGCGCACACGGGCTCTTGTGCTCGAGGCGGGGTCCTCGGCACGGATAGAAGGTGGTTCGGCGTGGTCCGGACGTCGCCCGGAAGCCGCCAGGTCGTCGGATGAGAGGCTACCCCGGGGAGTGTGGGCCATGTAGAATCGAACAGCGTCGGCCGCGGGGGTTGACGGAATGGCCAACATAGAAGGCAGCGTCAAGTGCGAGAGCGAATCGCGTGGTTGCTTTGCTGGGTCCTTGCGGCCTCGGCCGTGGCCTTCTGGTACCACGCCAACCAGATCCAAGGCGCCGCGCAGCAGCAGCGAGCAGCCGCCCTGGAAGCCGTCGCTGCTGCCACAGAGTACGAGACTCGTTACCTCGTCTGGCTCACCAAGGGGCTTCGCCTCATTCGCGAAGACGATCAACACGAAGGTCTCCGAGTGCTCGACGGTCTCCTCCGAACTATGGTGCGCGACGCCGAGACGCTCGAGTTGGAGCTCAGCGATGATGCAACCGCCGAAGTAGCGGCGGCCAAGCGATACCTTACCGAGGTCGGCGACCCGTTCGAGCGGTAGGTCGTTCGCGACGCTGCCTAACAAGGCGCTGCAGCTGACGTGGCACAGCGCGTTCCAATCGACCTCTGGTAGAGTCTGGCATTGAACTTGGGTGCCTCAGCGACCGTCGGCGGCCTGTGCCACGCAGCTGAGCGCCCATTCCGTTGGGCGGCATTGCGAAGCCGCGAGCAGCGCGAGCCGCCGCTTGATCAGCAACACACCGTGGAGATGAGCATGGAGAGCACGATCTACCAGGGGCGTACGTCGTTGATCAACTACGCAGTTCTGATCGCTCTCGCCGCCATTCTCATCCTACTGAGCAGTCTCCTGTTCATTCCCGCCGAAACGAGAGGCGTAGCCGCCGGCGGCGTCTTGTTCGGTCTCCTGTTGGTCGGAATTGCCTACTTGAATGTCTACGCCACGAGCTACACGGTCACCTCTGAGCGCGTGGTCCAGCGAAAGGGTCTCCTGTCGCGGCGCGTCTCGGAGGTCGAGATCTCTGACATTCGCAACGTCCAGGTCAACCAAGGCATCATCCAAAGAATGTTCGGAATAGGCAATGTTGGGATATCGACTGCCGGACAATCCGGAGTCGAAATCGTCTTTGCTGGCATCAGGCGACCGCAGCCGGTCGCCGACATGATTCGCGAGCAACGGAAACGGAGCTCCGAGTGACGAGTGGGGTGCGCTGAATGCCGCCCAACACCTATCAGGCCCCCGGTCGTCAAGGGATAAAGTGATCCCGTGACGCCTGCGGTTGAAGCGGCGTTGCTCTCGAGCGCGTCGTTCCTCCTCGGTTCCGACTTTGTTTCCTTCGACTGGTTCCAGGCGTTGCGCCTGCACCAAACACCTATCGGGGATCTTGATCGGCGCCTTGTTGCCGCGCCGTGTCCCAGAAACACATCGGTTCCCTCGCTCGTCCAATCAAACTCGGTCTGGCTCTGTTCGTCCAGTTGGCTCCGGGCTCGAGAGAGGGGCAGAACGCTTTGGAGGAACGCCCTTCGGCGCCCCACGAATGTTCGGAGGGGAGGCGGATCTCCAATCAAGGCGATCGGATGCCGGGCGTGGTGCCGATGAGGTCCTCGCGTGCTCGGTGGCCGGTGGCCGGGGGGCCACGGTCACAGATCTCCGGATCTCTTGCAGACCTCTTGCTCGGGCTCTACCCTCGTTCCCAGCTGGGAACCGGCTCCAGTTAGACGGCGGGATCACCCGCCTCCGCTCCTTTTCAGCTGTGTGCCAGGAAGCGCTCCATCTCGAATGCGCGTTCGCGCTTCAGCATGAAGTAGACGGCCGACCAAGCTTCGCCGCGAGGATCGACAGCGCCTTGGCCTTGCCGTGCTTCCCGGCGAGCCTGCGCAGATGGGTCTGGCCGGCCGGGTTGTTGCGGAGGAAGAGGACGGCGGCCTCGGAGAAAGCCCACTTGAGGTGACGTTGCCGATCTTCGCACCGCCGGTGCCGAGCTTCTTGCCCGCCGAGCTGTGATCGCACTTCACGAGCCGCGCGTACGAGAGGAAATCCTGCACGCGCGCGAAGCGCTCGACGTCGTGGATCTCGTAGAGGATCGTGAGCGCCAGGATCTTGCCGATGCCGGGGACCGAGCGGAGCCGGTGGTAGGCCTGGGGGTCGTGCTGCTTGGCGCGTCGCACGAGATGGAGCTCGAGCTCGCGGATGACCTCGTCGTAGTGTTCGATGAGCGCGAAGTCGATCTCCAGGCTCTTGCGGGCATCGGCCTCCTCGAAGGCCTCGGCGACGCCTGCCCGGTTCGCCTTGTAGGCGACCTTGGCGGACGGCTCGGGCAGGTTGTACTGGTGGTGGGTGTTCTGGATGTGGGCCAGCAGGTTCGCTCGTCGCCGGACGAGGTGAAGACGCCTTCGCAGCAGATCCCGGGTGGCCGCGCATCTCGGGCGGGTAGACGTAGGCCTGCGGCAGGTTCCCGCCCCGCAGCAGGGCGGCGATCTTGAAGGCATCGACCTTGTCGTTCTTGGCCTTGCCGCCGTGGATGGCCTTCATGTACAGGGCGTGGCCGAGCACGAACTCGATCCCCTCCTGGCGGCACAGATCGGCGAGCCAGTACCAGGTGAACATGCACTCGACGGCGACGACGAGACCCTCGCGATAGGGGGCAACGGCTTCGAGGAAGGCCTCGGGGCGGCTCTTCATGTTCTTGTGGAGCAGGATCTCGCCTGCCCCGTCGAGGATGCAGAGGTACATGGTCTTGGCGTGCAGATCGATCCCGCAGTAGTGCTCGTGCGTCTTGGTATAGAATCTCATCGCTCTCTCCTGGAAACGGTTGGTGTGTTAGTGCTTCCAACCAGCCTACTCCGAGTGGAGTAGGCACAGGAGGGGGCCTGGATGAGGATCAAGGGCTTGCAGCTGACACCAGCCAGCTGGGCGTTCTCGGGTCTGGTAGCCTTCTGGCATCGCAACTCTTGTGGCTTCGGCGAGGCCGGTCAGCGCTGGCTGGTGCAGCTGAAGCCCGATCCGTTAGAGCCTATGAGCGATGGGCTCCGGAGCAGAAGGCCGCTGCCGTTAACCTCCTTTGTGAACTTCAAACACACTGGAGGGACACCTTGTCCAAGAAAACGGCAGCGACCTCGACGTCGAGATTACCGCAGCGACCCCGACTCTGATGCTGGCCCTCGAGCTGGGCGAAGAGAAGTGGAAGGTCGGGTTCAGCTCGGCGTTCGGGCAGACCCCGCTCGTGCGGAACCTCGCATCGCGAGACCGGCAGGGTCTCCGGGTACAGATCGCGTGGGCGCGCAAGAAGCTCGGCTTGCCCGCCGACGCTCGGATCGTGAGCTGCTACGAGGCCGGGCGCGACGGCTTCTGGCTGCACCGCTGGCTCGAGTCGGAAGGCGTCGAGAACCTGGTGATCGACTCGGCCAGCATCGAGAGGCCGCAGAAGCGGCGACGCGCGAAGACGGACCGGCTGGATCTGGCGGCGCTGTGTGATCTGTTGGCGCGGCACCTGGCCGGGAGCGCGAAGCCGGTCTTCAGCGTGGTGCGGGTTCCCTCGGTGGCGGAGGAGGACCGACGACACCTGCACCGCGAGCTCCGAAGCGCCAAGGCAGATCGGACCCGCGTGAGCAACCGGATCAAGAGCCTGCTCGCGAACCACGGGCTCGTGCTCCGAGGCTGGAAGGATCTGTCGGAGCGGCTCTCGGGCCTGCGGCTGTGGGACGGGAGCGAGCTCCCGCCCGCGTTGGCGGCCCGGTTGCAGCGCTACGCCACCGACTACGCGTACTTCACGACCCGGATCCGAGCGCTCGAGGCGGAGCGCCGGCATCAGCTGCAGGAGAAGGAGCCCGAGGATCTCGCCGTGGCCAAGGCGCAGCAGCTGTTCACGTTGCGGGGGGTGGGGGTGAACACGGCGTGGTTGTACAGCATGGAGTTCTTCGGCTGGCGGACCTTCCGGAATGGCAAGCAGGTGGGATCGCTGGCCGGTCTCACTCCGACGCCGCAGGACAGCGGCAAGCGGTTCCGGGAGCAGGGGATCGGGAAGGATGGGAGTCGTTACATCCGGGGCAGTGCCATCGAGCTGGCGTGGTCGTGGCTTCGGTTCCAGCCAGAGAGCGCGCTGTCGAAGTGGTACGAGCGCCGCTTCGGGTCCGGCAGCCCGCGGATCCGGAAGATCGGGATCGTGGCGCTGGCGCGGAAGCTCCTGGTGGCGCTCTGGCGGTTCGTGGAGACGGGGGTGTTGCCGGAGGGGGCGGAGCTGAAGACGGATCTGCGGGTGCGGTGGTAGATCGGCTCGTTCTCTGGGGCCGTGCCTGAGGCCCGCGGCCTGACGGCCGCGGGGCGGAAGAGGCTTTCGAGGGGAAGAGGGGAGATCGAATCCGAGCTGGGAGCGGGTGGCTCGTTACGCCGCCGGGTGTCGAGCAATCGGCGCCGCCCGTTAGATGGGGCTGCCCGCGCCGAGGCTTCACAGTTCGCGCTCGCGCGCACACGGGCTCTTGTGCTCGAGGCGGGGTCCTCGGCACGGATAGAAGGTGGTTCGGCGTGGTCCGGACGTCGCCCGGAAGCCGCCAGGTCGTCGGATGAGAGGCTACCCCGGGGAGTGTGGGCCATGTAGAATCGAACAGCGTCGGCCGCGGGGGTTGACGGAATGGCCAACATAGAAGGCAGCGTCAAGTGCGAGAGCGAATCGCGTGGTTGCTTTGCTGGGTCCTTGCGGCCTCGGCCGTGGCCTTCTGGTACCACGCCAACCAGATCCAAGGCGCCGCGCAGCAGCAGCGAGCAGCCGCCCTGGAAGCCGTCGCTGCTGCCACAGAGTACGAGACTCGTTACCTCGTCTGGCTCACCAAGGGGCTTCGCCTCATTCGCGAAGACGATCAACACGAAGGTCTCCGAGTGCTCGACGGTCTCCTCCGAACTATGGTGCGCGACGCCGAGACGCTCGAGTTGGAGCTCAGCGATGATGCAACCGCCGAAGTAGCGGCGGCCAAGCGATACCTTACCGAGGTCGGCGACCCGTTCGAGCGGTAGGTCGTTCGCGACGCTGCCTAACAAGGCGCTGCAGCTGACGTGGCACAGCGCGTTCCAATCGACCTCTGGTAGAGTCTGGCATTGAACTTGGGTGCCTCAGCGACCGTCGGCGGCCTGTGCCACGCAGCTGAGCGCCCATTCCGTTAGACCGCCTCGCGAAGAATCAGCAGTGCGGACTCGTCTTCCTGCTCGAAGTCGCGCATGCGTCGGACCTGGCGGATCAGCAGATCCGCAATTCTCTGGGTGCCAGCATTGCCAACCTGGAGCCACACGACCTTCGGAGGGGCTCCCTCCAGGAAGCTGCGCTGCCTGAAGTCGTCATCCTTCGAGACGATGACGAATCCATTCTCCTTGGCGAACTCCCAGATGCGCCCGTCGGCAGCCCCGGTGAGTCCGACTCGACGAACATGCTCGGTGTCCGGGTAGTGGGCTCGAACCAGGTCGGTGAGCCGTGGGCTCACGTTCTCGTCGAACAACAGCTTCACGCAGCGGGGCTAGCCAGCCTGCGTTCACGTGCCGCGGCGAACGCCAGGCAGGCCTTCAGATCCTCGGCCGTCAGATCGGGGAAGTCCCTCAGGATCTCCGACTCCGACATATCCCCCGCCATGTACTCAAGTACGTCGTAGACGGTAATCCGTGTCCCGCGAATGCAAGGCTTTCCGCCACGCACCTCGGGGTCGACGACGATTCGCTCTTCCCAACCCATGTGTGCGACCTCCTTGCCCGGCCGGTCTAACAAGGCGTTGCAGCGGACGGCCAACAGCGCCTCTCAATTGTGGTTTGGTAGTCTTCTGGCGTCAACCTCTGGCGCTTCGGGCGGCCTCAGAGGCGCTGTTGCTGGCCGCTGAACGCCGATCCGTTAGATACTCCCTTCGACGTCAAGCCTTCATCGCAAAGAACTTCGTTCCGTCGAAGTCTGCGTCGCTTCGGAACATGCCGTAGATGGCGTGTAGGAGCTTGCGCATGACGGCGACGAGCGCCTGCATGGGCTTCTTTCCTCTGGCGACGAGCTTCTGATAGAAGGCTCGGATCTGCGGCTCGTGCTGGCTCGCGACCATGGCCGGGAGGAAGAGCGCACGTCGCAGGTGTCGATTGCCGACCTTGCTGATGCGCACCTGGCCGCGGACCGAGCTGCCCGAGTCGGCATAGCGTGGATCGATGCCGGCGTGTGCGACCCACTGGCGAGCCGACATGTCCTCGGGCAGGACCGCGAGTTCGGCAAGGATCGTGATCGCGCTGGCCTCTGCGATTCCCTTCACCGATGTGAGGTGCTGGAACTTCCGCTGCAGAGACGAGTCGGCAGCGATTCGGTCCTTTGCCGCGTTTGCCAGCAGCTCGATCTCGGTATTGATTCCAGCGATGTGCCGCTCGAGGCTTTCTCGGATCACGGGGCTGGTCTTCGTAACCGCGCAGTCGGCATGGAGTCTGTTCTTCTCTTGGGCGCGGTTCACGAGAAGTGCCTGGATCCGGCGCGAGAGGCCTCGTAGCGCCAGGATCGAGGGTGCCGGAGGCAGCCAGGCCGCGAAGTCCATCCGGCGAACGAACTCGAGCAGTGACTTCGCATCGACGCGATCCGTCTTGGACCGCTTCAGCTGAGCCCGCGCAAAGTCCTTGGCGGCTCTGGGGTTGACCACCATGACCTCGAGTCGAGGTGCTTCATGAAGCGCGAGGCACAGATCGAGGTGGTAGACACCGGTGGCCTCGACACACACGCGCGCCTGCGCACCGCGACGGGTCAGGTACCGGATCAGCTTCCGATGCCCCACCGGATCGTTGGCGAAGACGGCTTCCTGGAGCGCGCCTCCGGCCCGCTCCAGAGCCAGGACGAGCTCCGTGGCACCCACGTCGATCCCCACGAGTCCTCGCGACTTCATCTTCTTCCTCCCTCGTAGTACGATGGGACCCGGGTCCCCCGACCCTGAACCGTTGCCTACCGGCCTTGTAGATGCAGGCTCACTGGGCCTCAGATACTCCGCGGCATGGGCAAAGAGGGCGGGGGATCCATCTAACGGACAGGCTCGGTGGCCTCAGACAGCGGCGATCTCCCCGGGTCAGACATCAACATCGCACCGCAGAAGCGTGCGGGCGATATACAAGAGCCTATGAGCGATGGGCTCCGGAACGCAGAAGGCCGCTGCCGTTAACCTCCTTTGTGAACTTCAAACACACTGGAGGGACACCTTGTCCAAGAAAACGGCAGCGACCTCGACGGTCGAGATTACCGCAGCGACCCCGACTCTGATGCTGGCCCTCGAGCTGGGCGAAGAGAAGTGGAAGGTCGGGTTCAGCTCGGCGTTCGGGCAGACCCCGCTCGTGCGGAACCTCGCATCGCGAGACCGGCAGGGTCTCCGGGTACAGATCGCGTGGGCGCGCAAGAAGCTCGGCTTGCCCGCCGACGCTCGGATCGTGAGCTGCTACGAGGCCGGGCGCGACGGCTTCTGGCTGCACCGCTGGCTCGAGTCGGAAGGCGTCGAGAGCCTGGTGATCGACTCGGCCAGCATCGAGAGGCCGCAGAAGCGGCGACGCGCGAAGACGGACCGGCTGGATCTGGCGGCGCTGTGTGATCTGTTGGCGCGGCACCTGGCCGGGAGCGCGAAGCCGGTCTTCAGCGTGGTGCGGGTTCCCTCGGTGGCGGAGGAGGACCGACGACACCTGCACCGCGAGCTCCGAAGCGCCAAGGCAGATCGGACCCGCGTGAGCAACCGGATCAAGAGCCTGCTCGCGAACCACGGGCTCGTGCTCCGAGGCTGGAAGGATCTGTCGGAGCGGCTCTCGGGCCTGCGGCTGTGGGACGGGAGCGAGCTCCCGCCCGCGTTGGCGGCCCGGTTGCAGCGCTACGCCACCGACTACGCGTACTTCACGACCCGGATCCGAGCGCTCGAGGCGGAGCGCCGGCATCAGCTGCAGGAGAAGGAGCCCGAGGATCTCGCCGTGGCCAAGGCGCAGCAGCTGTTCACGTTGCGGGGGGTGGGGGTGAACACGGCGTGGTTGTACAGCATGGAGTTCTTCGGCTGGCGGACCTTCCGGAGCGGCAAGGAGGTGGGATCGCTGGCCGGTCTCACTCCGACGCCGCAGGACAGCGGCAAGCGGTTCCGGGAGCAGGGGATCGGGAAGGATGGGAGTCGTCACATCCGGGGCAGTGCCATCGAGCTGGCGTGGTCGTGGCTGCGGTTCCAGCCAGAGAGCGCGCTGTCGAAGTGGTACGAGCGCCGCTTCGGGTCCGGCAGCCCGCGGATCCGGAAGATCGGGATCGTGGCGCTGGCGCGGAAGCTCCTGGTGGCGCTGTGGCGGTTCGTGGAGACGGGGGTGTTGCCGGAGGGGGCGGAGCTGAAGACGGATCTGCGGGTGCGGTGGTAGATCGGCTCGTTCTCTGGGGCCGTGCCTGAGGCCCGCGGCCTGACGGCCGCGGGGCGGAAGAGGCTTTCGAGGGGAAGAGGGGAGATCGAATCCGAGCTGGGAGCGGGTGGCTCGTTACGCCGCCGGGTGTCGAGCAATCGGCGCCGCCCGTTAGATGGGGCTGCCCGCGCCGAGGCTTCACAGTTCGCGCTCGCGCGCACACGGGCTCTTGTGCTCGAGGCGGGGTCCTCGGCACGGATAGAAGGTGGTTCGGCGTGGTCCGGACGTCGCCCGGAAGCCGCCAGGTCGTCGGATGAGAGGCTACCCCGGGGAGTGTGGGCCATGTAGAATCGAACAGCGTCGGCCGCGGGGGTTGACGGAATGGCCAACATAGAGGGCCGCGCCAACGAAGCGAGGGAGTTCAAACCATGCCGGAACGAAATAGGTTGCTCCGCGCCGCGCTGATCGCATTCGGCGTCGCGTTTCTCCTCGTGTACCCGCTGATGGTGGTTTGGCCCTCCGGCTGGGCTTGGCAGCCCGGTCAGTACGAGTACGAGCAGATGATCGTGGGTATCTACGCAACGCTCGGAGTCTTTCTGATCTGGGCTTCGCGCGAGCCCGACGCCCACCTGAGCCTGATCTGGTTCACCGTTTGGTCGAGCGCGGTACACGGCGGGATAATGGCCGTACAAGCCATCGTCGATCCTGCGGAACGCGGTCACCTGGTTGGCGATGTTGCCGCGTTGTTGCTCGTCGCTATCGTGCTCGGCACTCTCACTCCGCGTGGAGTCACGCGGCGCGTTCATCAGGGCGCCGCCTGACAATCGGTTGCAGCGGACGGATCTTGCCCCGGTAGAGTAAGAGTGGAAGAGTAGACACGGGGTCGAGCAACGGGTTCCAGTCGCTCATATTCGTCGGGCGATCAGTAGCCGATTGTGGCGTGGAGACGCGTTCGGCTTTAGAACCCTTCGATGCACTCGAAGACGGCGAGCCGGGCTTCATCGCGGGTGAACGTTTGCCGTTCACAGCGGAGCCGAGCGAGGTGTTACCGACGCTCGCGGAGGTCGCAGTGGCCTTTGCGGGGTTCGCCAGCATCGTTGCCATCTTTCAGGCTCGCTGGAGTTGCAAGGAGACGTCGTTCGATCTCTTCCGCTTCGGGGTGATGCTTGCATTCAGCCTCGCAACACTGCTGTGCCGAAATGAGGCGTGCTAGAGTCACGTCGCGCCGAGGGGTTTCGAGCCGCAGCAGCAGGTCGACGCCCGCCGCCGAACGCCGATCCGTTGGCTGGCCGCCGCTCGCCCTGGATCCGAGAATTCGCTTGGCCGAGAGCTAGGAGAGAAATCGATAAAGAAGATGACGACGCCGCTGACGGTGTTGGCCGCCTGTGTCTTGCTGGCAGCACCGCGCCTGGCCACGGCTCAGGCGTCCGCTGCAGTCCCCACGGCGCTCACTACGCCCGACAAGGTCGAGACGCGCCTCGGTACGCTCGAGTTCCAGAATGGCGCGCCGAGCAAGGCGACCACCGAAAAGATGTACGAGCACATCGACTTCACGCATGCCTACGAGACGTTCGTGAACACGCTCTCCGGGGTCAGCATCCGTGCGGCCCACAAGGGCTTCCTGGCCGCCGGCGTGAAAGACAACGAGGTCATGATCTTCTCGGATCTGATGGATGCCAAGTCACTCTTTCTCACCGCCAACGCCGACACCGTGTATGCGCTGGGTGTCCTCGATCTCTCGAAGGGCCCGATGGTGATCGAGACGCCCCCCAGGTTTCTCGGCGTCGTCGACGACTACTGGTTCCGATGGGTCACGGACATCGGCTTGCCTGGCGCCGACCGCGGCGAGGGCGGAACGTATCTGATCGTTCCGCCGGGCTACGAGGGTCCGCTGCCCGAGGGTGGGTTCTCCGTGGCCCACGCGCGGACTACTCGCGTGCTCTGGTTCGGCCGCGCCTTCATCGAGAACAAGAACGACCCCAAGCCGGCAGCCGACTCGATCCGCAAGCACCTCAAGGTCTATCCGTACGAGGCCGGCGGTCTCGGCACACCCCTCGCCGAGTTCCTGGCCGGGAAGGCCCCCCTGGCCAAGATCGCCGCGCCGCCGGCGACCGTGTTCCACGAGGGCAGCGGCAAGGTGATGAACACGGTGCCGCCCAGCGACTGGACGTTCTATCAGCTGCTCGACGAGATCGTGCAGCAGGAGCCCGCCGGATCGCTCGACCCGGAGCTGATGGGGCCGATCGCTGCCATCGGCATCGTCAAGGGCAAGAAGTTCGAGCCCGATGCACGCATGAAGAAGATCATGACTGAGGCGCTGGCGGTGGCCAACGCCGCCTCGCGCACGCTCTTCATGCACCCGCGTGACCCGAGCTGGTTCTACTACCCGGACTCGTCGTGGTTCAACTATCTGTTCGAGACCGGCTACGAGTTCGAGACGCCGATCCCGCAGATCACGCGCAATGGCGTCAAGCTGCACCCGTCCACCGGCTACCGGACGCTCGACGCGCGCACGAGCTTCTTCTACGGCATCACTGGAATCACGCCCGCCATGGCCATGCGTTTGACCGGTATCGGCTCGCAGTACCTCGTGGCCATGCTGGACGCGGACAAGCAGTACTTCGACGGTGGCAAGGCCTACAAGGTGACCCTGCCCAAGGGGATTCCGGAGGCGAACTTCTGGTCGCTCACGCTGTATGACAACATGACGCGCTCGATGCTCGACACGCCACAGCGCTACCCGCGCGCCGGCAGCCAGAGCTATCCGTCACCTGCCGCCGAGCCGAGCCGCAATGGCTCCACGACGGTGTACTTCGCCCCCAAGCAGCCCGAGGGCGTGAAACGCGGCAACTGGATCCAGACCGTGCCGGGCAAGGGCTGGTTCGTGATCCTGCGGCTCTACAGCCCGCTGGAGCCATTCTTCGACAAGAGCTGGCGGCCGAGCGAGGTCGAAGTGGTCCGATGAACCGTTGGGCGAAGACATGGCCACACCGGGTCGAGCCCGATGACGGTACGCATCGTTCGGCTCGGTACGGCTCGAGCGCGGCACGAAGGTCTCCGCATCGGGACAGTGAGGCATCCGCCTCGGGGTGTTCCGAAGGACCAGCACGCCGCACAGAACTGGTACGACGTGTGGTTTCCAGAGTTGGCTCCGAGCGCTCGAACCCTGAAGATCGCCCAGGCTGCGGACACCGACAGAGAATGGGCCACCTTCGTGAAGCGATACCGCGCCGAAATGTCCTCGCCGGACAAGAAGCGAATCCTCGACTTGTTGGCCGCGATGTCACACCGGTCGAACTTCTCGGTCGGGTGCTACTGCGCGGATGAATCACGATGCCACCGGTCGGTTCTCCGCGAGCTTCTCGAGGAGCGCGGCGCTCGGCTGCCGGCGGGACACGGGAAGGAAAGTGGGTCTGGCTGACATCGACGTCGCGAAGGCGAGCCGAGGGGCTGCTGCGGCGCCTGACGCTCCGCTCACCGCAAACGGTCTCCGTCAGGGAGCACGTGCTGCCGTCTGACGTCCATGCGCTTCTGAAGGAATTTCTCGAGAGGGGATCCAGCCGGTACAATCGAGCGGGTCGACCGCGGCGGTCGGCAGGCTAGTCGAAGGCGGCGGATGCCGTGTCCCTACGATCTCATCGAGACATGGGCGTAGCCCAGCTGACTCCCTTTGCCGAAGGGGTGTGGACGGACACCGGGCCGGTGGGCTTCCTCGGGATGCAGCTCACCGCGACGATGACGGTGCTCCGGCTGGCCGATGGAAGCCTGCTGCTTCACTCGCCGATCGCCATGACCACCGAGCGGCTGGCCGCCGTCGAGGCGCTCGGACCCGTGGCGCACCTCTACGCGCCGAACCTCTTCCATCATCTAAGGGTCGGTGAGTGGGCCGGCCGGTTCCCTTCGGCGCGGGTGCACGCCCCGGCGGGGCTCGCCACGAAGCGTCCCGATCTGCGGATCGATCGAGCGCATCCTGCGGCTCCCGAGCCAGCCTTCGCGGGTGTCATCGACGAGGTGCGCATCGACGGCTTCAGGCTGGAGGAGAGCGAGCTCTTCTACCGGCCGGCGCGCGTGCTGGTCGTCGCGGACCTGGTGCACAACGTCGGTCGACCGGCGCATCCCTGGACGAAGCTCTACACGCGCGCGATGGGCTTCTTCGACCGCGTCGCGCTGAGCCGCATGATCCGTTGGACCGGCGTCTCCGATCGGGCCGCCCTGCGTCGCAGTCTCGACGAGCTGTTGGCGCTCCCCTTCGACCGCGTCATCCTGGGCCACGGGGCGCCGCTCGGCGCAGAGGCGCGAGAGGCCCTCCAAGCAGCCTACTCGTGGCTGCCGGTGGCCGGGCGCTGAGGGAAGGGAGTCGATGTGGCGAACCCCATCAACCGCTCCGAGAGCGCAGATTGGCCGGAGATTCCCTTCGAGGCGTGGTCCGATACGGCGGCCACGCTTCACCTGTGGACCCAGGTCGTCGGCAAGATCCGGCTGGTGCAGACCCCGTGGACCAACCACTCCTGGCACGTGCCTCTCTATGTGACCGCGCGCGGCCTCGGCACCTCGCTGATTCCCTACGCCGGCAGAGCCTTCGAGATCGACTTCGATCTGCTCGGTCGGCGACTGGTGATCCAGGCGGTCGATGGAGCGCAGCGATCCATTGCCCTCGAGCCTCGTCCGGTATCGGACTTCTACCGGCAGGTCCTCGACGCGCTCGCTTCGCTGGGCTTCCACATCCGGATCCACACGACGCCCAGCGAGCTGGCGGACGCGATCCCGTTCGAGAACGACACGGAGCGCCGTCCCTACGACCACGACGCCGCCACTCGGTTCTGGCGCGCGCTGGTGCAGGTCGATCGCGTCTTCAAGGAGTTTCGCTCGCGCTTCATCGGGAAGTGCAGCCCGGTCCACTTCTTCTGGGGGAGCTTCGATCTGGCCGTCACGCGCTTCTCGGGCAGGGAGGCGCCTCCCCATCCCGGCGGCGTTCCCCACTTCCCGAACTGGGTCGCTCGCGAGGCCTACTCGCACGAGGTGAGCAGCGCCGGGTTCTGGCCCGGCGGGGGTGGAGTCGAGCACGCATCGTTCTATTCGTACGCCTATCCGGCGCCGGACGGATTCTCGAAGGCGAAGGTTTCGCCCCCGGCAGCCTCCTACTCCAGCCAGCTGGGCGAGTTCCTGCTTCCGTACGACGAAGTCCGGCAGTCTGCATCTCCCGACGAGGTGCTCCTCGGGTTTCTCGAGACCACGTATGCGGCAGCGGCGGACAACGCGGGTTGGGATCGCGACGCGCTCGAACGCGAGCTCGTCCCAGCCGGCTAGGCGTGCCCTCTGCGCGCCGGCCGATTCCGGGGCCGCCGAGTGCCCTGCCAGTCGCACGTCGGCTACGTTTCGGCCATCGCGGATGGGCCCACATGACTCCTGCGACGGCGCTCTCGGAAGACCTCGAGCTCGTCCACGAGCTGGCACTCGGGGCCAGCGAGATCGCCCTGCGGTTCTTCCGTCACGAGGTCGAGGTCCACCGGAAGCCGGACGGAAGCGAGGTGACGAACGTCGACCTCGAAGTCGAGCAGTTCCTCGTCGAACAGCTGACGAGGCGCCGCCCGGACGACGGCATCCTGGGCGAGGAGCTCGGAGCCCGAGGTCCCGACGAGCGTCGATGGATTCTCGATCCGATCGACGGCACCGCGAACTTCATCGCGGGCCGTCCCCAGTGGGGCACCCACATTGCCCTCGAGAGCGGAGGCGAGGTCGTCCTCGGCGTCATCTCGCGTCCGGTTCGGGGAGAGTGCTGGTGGGCAGCTCGAGGGCGTGGCGCCTACAAGGGGCGGGTCGGATCGCCCGCTACGAGTGCGGTCCCCGTTCGCGTTTCCAGCACGGCGACGCTCGGCGCGAGCGCCGTCGCCGTGTGGGCCCAGCCGCCTCACGTGTCGATCGACCGGGTTCGCGCAACCGCGACGCTCGCCGCGGCGGATCTGGATGCGATCCTTCATCTCGCAGAGGGAAGCCTCGACGCCGTCGTCGATCCGACCGGACGAACGTGGGACCACGCGCCCGCGGTCGTGCTCGTCGAGGAGGCGGGTGGCCGGTTCTCGGACGCCGCGAACGGCCGTCGCATCGACCGAGGGGAAGGGCGCTACTCGAATGGCCTCATTCACGACGCACTGATGCGTGCGCTGGGTGCCGCGTCCCCGACACCGTGAAGCGCGAGCGGGCCGCTGGTGGCGCTACACTCGCCGTGGAATGAGGGGTGGCCGGGAGGCGACCCCTCAGCGGCGCGAGGAGTACGTGTCGACTTCGATTCGCGAGTATCTGCCCGGCGACCTGGAGCGCTGTCGCGAGCTGTGGCGCCACCTGACGCAGCGCCACCGCGACATCTACCAGGACCCGACGCTGGGCGGGTCGGATCCGGGCATGGAGTTCGACGAGTACCGCGCGCGGTCCGATCTGCATCGGCTCTGGGTCGTCGAGCGTGCGGGTCGGGTTCTCGGGCTGTGCGGCCTTCTCGTGAGCGGCGAGGAGTCCGAGCTGGAGCCGATCGTCGTCGAGCCGGGGCAGCGGAGCCATGGGCTGGGCGCACTGCTGGCACAGCGTGCGATCGCCGAGTCTCGTAGTCTCGGCGTCAAGTACGTCAACGTGCGGCCCGTTGCCCGCAATCTCGAAGCGATCCGGTTCTTCCATCGGGAAGGCTTCCGGCTCCTGGGCCGCTTCGAGCTGTCGATCGCGCTCGAAGGAGCGACGCCCTTCGGCTCGAGCCAGACGACCGAGATCCACCAGCTGACGTTCGACTACTAGCAGCCTGCCGTGCCGCTACTCCACGATCTCCACCCGGGTGCCCACCTCCACGCGGTCGAAGAGGTCGATCACGTCGGGGTCGTGCATGCGGACGCAGCCGTGGGAGTCGGGCTGGCCCAGGGGCAGGGCGTCCGGGCAGCCGTGGATGTAGACGTAGCGCCGGAGGGTGTCCACGTCGCCGCCCTGGTTGCGGTCGGGCTCGCAGCCGCCGAGCCACAGGATGCGGGTGAGGATCCAGTCCCGTTCGGGGCTCGCGGCGAAGAGATCGGGGGTGCAAACCTCGCCGGTCGGGCACGCGGCCCACGAAGACCGTCCCCGGCGCCGCGTCCGCCCCGATCTTCTCCGCCACCACGTGGACGCCGCGGGGGGTGCACTCGCTTCCCAGGCGCTCCCCGGGCCCGTTCGCGCGCCGTCGAGACGGGGTAGCTCCGCAGCACTCGGCCCCCCTCGCACAGGTCGAGGCGCTGGGCTCCGAGATCCGGATGCGAATCGTTCCGCTCCGCCCATCCGGGGCCGGCGAGTGTACCCTGTGGCTCGACATGTCCGGCTTCGACGTGCGCGAGCGCATCCGCAGCTTCGGCTACGCGGCGAACGGCCTGTGGGTGGTCGTGCGGGGAGCAGCACAACGCCTGGATCCACGCCGTCATGACCGTGGCGGCCGTGGCGCTGGGCTTCGCCCTGGGCATCACCCGGCTCGAGTGGTGCGCCGTCGCGATCGTGATCGGCGGGGTCTGGACCGCCGAGGCGTTCAACACGGCCCTCGAGCTGCTGGCGGACGCGGCCCATCCCGAGCGCGATCCGCGGGTGGGCGCCGCCAAGGACGCGGCGGCGGGCGCCGTGCTGGTGGCCGCGGTGGCGGCGTCGGTCGTCGGCCTGCTGGTCTTCGGGCCCCGGCTGCTGGCGCTCGTCGTTCCAGCTGACGGAGCGCCGTCGCTTCGACCGGGTCGCCTGGACATGATCGCCTTCGAGAAGTACCACGGGCTCGGCAACGACTACCTGGTGATCGAGGACCCGGAGGACGCCGGTCTGCCCGCCGCGACGATCGAGCGCCTCTGCCATCGCAGCCTGGGCGTCGGCAGCGACGGCATCCTGCTGCGCGGCCCGAACGCGAAGGCGCGGCCGCTTCCGCCTGCGCATCTTCAATCCCGGACGGCTCCGAGGCGGAGAAGAGCGGCAACGGCCTGCGCATCTTCGCCCGCTACCTGTGGGACCGCGGCGAGGTGGGCGAGGACGCCTTCCCGGTGCGGACGGCCGGTGGCGACGTGAAGTGCCGGGTGCTGGACGGCGGGCGCGCGGTGCGCGTCGCGATGGGCCGGGCGAGCTTCGCGAGCGAGGAGATTCCGGTGGCCGGACCGCCGCGGGAGGTGCTGCGCGAACCGCTCGAGGTGGACGGCGAGCGGCTCGAGTTCTCGGCCGCGACGATCGGCAATCCCCACTGCGTCGTCCTGCGGGACGAGCTTCGGGAGCAGGACGTCCTGCGGCTCGGGCCGCGGATCGAGCGCGACCCGCGCTTTCCGAATCGCACCAACGTGCAGCTCGTGCAGGTGCGGGATCGTGCCACCCTCGAGATCGAGATCTGGGAGCGCGGCGCGGGTCACACCCTGGCCTCGGGCTCGAGCAGCTGCGCGGCGGCGGCCGTGGCGCACCGTCTCGGCCGCTGCGACGCCCGGGTCGCGTGCGCATGCGCGGCGGCAGCCTCGCGGTCGAGATCGATCCCGACGGCGGCATCGTGCAGCAGGGACCGGTGGTGCACGTGGCCACCGGCGACGTCTGCGACGAGGCGCTCGCGCCGGCTGACGCGTGCCCGTCTCCGCCCGGCGCGTCGCCTCGTAGCGCTGGGTGGTGAACGCGTGCTCGTTGCGGTCGTCGGCCGGGTGGTGGGCCTCGTCGCGCAGCTTCCACTCGCGGCGTCGAAGTCCGGGAAGCGGGCGTCGCCCTCGACGGTCGCGTGGACGCGCGTCAGGTAGAGGCGAGTCGGCGCGGGGCAGGGCGGCGGCGTAGATCGCCTCGCCCCCGAACACGAAGGCCTCGTCGTCGCCCTTCGCGCGCGCCGCCTCGACGGCGGACTCGAAGTCGTGCACCACGATCACCTCGTCGAAGCCGGCCTCGAAGTCGCGGTCGCGGGTCACGACGATGGACGTACGTCCGGGCAGCGGCCGGCCGATCGTCTGCCACGTCTTGCGTCCCATGATGAGGCAGTGGCCCATGGTGAGGCGGCGGACCGCCGCCTGCTCGTCGGGCAGACGCCACGGAATGTCCGTCCCGCGTCCGATCACCCGGTTCTCGCTCATGGCGGCGACGATGGAGAGCTTCACCCGGGACGGCGGCCTGGGGCGCTCAGACCGCGATCGGCGCTTTGATGCCGGGGTGCGGATCGTATCCCTCGAGGCGCACGTGCTCGGCCCGGAAGTCGAAGAGCGACTTGACGGCGGGATCGAGCCGCAGGCGGCGGCAGCGCTCGCGGCTCGCGCGCGAGCTGCCGCTTCACCTGCTCCATGTGGTTGGTGTAGATGTGCGCGTCGCCCAGGGAGATCACCAGGTCGCCCGGCGAGAGCCCGGTCACCTGGGCGACCATGTGGGTCAGCAGCGCGTACGAGGCGATGTTGAAGGGGAGGCCCAGGAAGAGGTCGCAGCTGCGCTGGTAGACGCCGCACGAGAGCTGGCCCGCCGGCCACCCAGAACTGGAAGAGCAGGTGACACGGGGGCAGCGCCATGCGCGGGCAGCTCGGCGGCGTTCCAGGCGCTCACGACCAGTCGGCGCGAATCGGGGCTCGTGCGGATCTGCTCCACCACCTGGGCCAGCTGGTCGATGTGCTCGGGCTCGCCCGGGCGGCCCGGGCGTGGGCCAGTGCCGCCACTGGCTGCCGTAGACCGGCCCCAGGTTGCCGTCCTCGTCCGCCCACTCGTCCCAGATCGAGACGCCGTTCTCCTGCAGAGTAGCGGACGTTCGTCTCGCCCGAGACGAACCACAGCAGCTCGTGGACGATGGACTTGAAGTGGACGCGCTTCGTGGTCAGGAGCGGGAAGCGCTCCCGCAGGTCCACCCGGATCTGGTCGCCGAAGCGGCTGACGGTGCCGGTGCCGGTGCGGTCGTCCTTGGGCGTGCCGGTCTCCAGCACGCGTTCGAGCAGGTCCAGATACTGTCGCAAGCGACGCTCCGTGGGCGGGCCCGGGCCCGCCGGCCGGGACCCGCAGAAGGGATTCGCAGGCTGTCGGGGGAGGCCGGCCGCCGAGTCTACCACCGCGCCGGCGCCCCATCGAGCGAGTCCGTCGCGCCGTCGGGCGAGCCGCTACGGTCTGTCGTCCAGGAAGTAGTTGAAGTCCTCGGACTCCTCGCCGTGCAGGATCTCGTAGGCGTGGGCGGGGCTGCGCGCGTTGAAGAGCTGCACCTGGAATGCCGGGTCGCTGCCCGACCGTTCGCGCGAGCACCGCCAGCACCTGCAGGTGGCGGTCGCGCTGCTCGGGCGAGGTGCCGAGCAGCACCATGCAGTGCACCGGCCGGTCGTCGGGCGTGTCGAAGGGAAGCCCGTCCTTCGAGAGACCCATCACGCCCACCATGGGTCGGCCGCTCGGCAGGATCCCGTGGGGCACCGCCAGGCCCCCGCCGAGACAGGTGGAGGCCTGCTGCTCCCGCTCGACGACGGACGCCAGCAGCGCCCGGCGGTCGACGCCGCTCACGGCCTGGGTGCGCAGCATGCAGATCGACGAGCTTCTCGATCGCCTCCTGCTTGGTGCGGGCGTGGAAGTCGGTCTCGATGTGCTCTTCCTGCAGGAAGTCGATCAGGCGCATGCGGTCCCGGCCCGAGCTCGCCGGCACGACGCAGGGCCAGCCGCGTGAGGATGGGGCCGACGATCTCGTTCATCGTCACGACCGTGAGCACCACGGCGCTGAAGAGCTCCGCGAGGTGCGTGAGCGACGGGTCTGCCTGGACCAGCAGCACCAGGCCCACCGCGACGCCGGCCTGGGGAACGAGGGCCAGCCCGAGGTTGCGCCGCACCCGGTCCGTCGCCTGCGCGAGCCGCATCGCAAGGTTCGCCGCTACGAGCTTGCCTCCGATGCGCGCGAAGAAGTAGACCAACGCCGCCCAGCCCGCGAACCCCATCTGGTCGAGGGTGAGATGCATGCCGGCGAGCGTGAAGAAGACCGTCAGGATCGCCGGCTCGAAGTCCGCGAACACCGAGTCCACGAGTCGGTCGCGAGTGCGGCTGACGTTCGTCTGGACGATGCCCAGGAAGAGGCAGGCGAGCAGGGGAGAGACGGAGAGGGTCGAGGCGAGTCCGGACGCCAGCACGAGCGCGACCACCGCGGCCGTGGCGAGCCGTTCGCGCCGGACGGTCAGGCGCGTGGCGACCTCCATCAGCAACGCGATCCCCGTGCCGATGCCCGCGGCCAGCAGCAGCTCGTCGATCGGACCCATGCTGGCGCGGGCACCCGGCTCGTGGACGTCCACCCAGCTTCGGACGACCTCGAAGACCACGATGCAGACCATGTTGTTGAGGGCGACGGCCGCGACCAGGGTCTTCACGAAGACGCCCTTGGCGTGGCCCTCCTTGACGAGCGCGACGGTCGTGGCCGGCGCCGTGGCGATCGAGACGGCTCCGAGCAAGAGGGCCAGCTCGGCGCTCGCGTGGGTCGTCGTCCAGACCGCCACGAAGACGATCAGCGGGAGCACCGTCGCCTCGCTCACGACAGCAGGAACAGGAGTCGCTTGCCGGCGTTGCGGAGACGCCGCACGTTGAGATGCGCGCCCACGGTCACGGCGATCAGCCCGAGCGCGAAGTGGGTGAGGGGCTCGAGGTCGGCGAGGGAAGTCCTCCCCGAAGAGGTCGAGCGCCCGCCCGGCCGAGGCCGACGCCGGCCAGGATCTGGCCCGGTGATGCCGGGCAGCCCGATGCGCCGCGTCGGCGACGCCCGCCAGGGTGCCCACGACGATCACCACGGCCACGATGAGCAAGGGGCCGGCGTCGTGAAGGGCTTCGAAGGACGGCATCAGGTGGGCTCGCGGGACCGAAGGGGGAGCAAGGAAGCACGAGCCGCCGGGCCGCTCGGCCGCTGCGTCACCGGCGCGGGCCGCTCAGTGGCCGAACAGGTTGCGGACGATCTCGATGCCGCCCACCCAGGTGCCGATCGCGCTGCCCAGGGTCGTGAGGATGAAGACCAGGAAGATCTTGAGCAACCGGTTGCGCCACCAGGCCGCGGGCGAGGACATGTCGATCCCCACCGTCTGGAACTCCGTGACCTTCGGCGGTCGCACCCAGGCCTGCACGAAGGCCGCCACGTAGCCCGCCCCGATGAGCGGGGTCAGTGACGTGAAGGGTGCGGCGAGGAACGCCGTCGCGATGGTGGCGGGATGCGCGAGGGCCATCAGCCCGCCGATGCCGCTCGGGATCGCGTTGGCGAGGAACCAGTAGCCCGCGTTCTGACCGGCGGCGGCCTGTCCCTGGGTGAAACCGATCCACACGATCGACCCGACGATCACCGCCGGGATGCTCCATCCGAGCCACTTCCACACCCGGGAGACCGGCGGCACGGTGTTGATCTCGTCGAGGTCGACGGCCTCCTGGGCGCCCAGGGCCGCGAGCATGCCCTGCACATGCCCGGCACCGACGACCGCCACCACGTGCTCGCCCTCGGACTCGAGGATCTTCTGGGCCAGGTAGGCGTCCCGCTCGTCGATCAGCACGCGCTTCAGGTCGGGCATGGCGTCGCCGAGCTCGGCCATCAGCTCGGACAACACGTCCTGCTGCCGGATGCGGCGCAGCTCCTCCTCCGAGAGCTCCGGACTGTCGAAGGCGCTCGCCACGAACGTCGAGACCAGCATCAGCTTTCGCCACAGCGAGAGCGAGTTCCAGGCGCGCCGCAGGGTCACCCGGATGTCCCGGTCGCAGAGCGCGACGGGAATCGTCGAGCTGCTCCGCGGTGCGTCCGGCCTCGAGCAGCTCGCTGCCGGGGGTGACGCCGAGCTTCACCCCGAGCCGCTTCTGGTACGAGGCGAGGATCAGGTTCGCCATCAGGGTGGCGAGCTGCCGGCTCCGCACCACCTGGCCGAGGTCGAGCTCTTCCCAGCGCTGCTCCTGGGACAGGGCCTGGTAGCGCTGGGCGTCGAGCTCGAGGCAGACGCAGTCCGGACGCTCTCCCTCGATCACCTGGCGCACGAGGTCGACGGATTCCCGGGAGATGTGGGCGGTGCCGACGACGGTGAAGCGGCGCCCGCCCGCTTCGATGCGGTGGACGTCGTTGGCGGGAAAGGTCTCGTCGGCGGGCTCGCTCACGGCGCCCAAGAGTGGCCCGCCCGGGTGGTCGGGGCAAGCGATGCCCCTCGGCGCCGCGGGTATCATGCGCCGATGCTGCGCCGATTCGGGCTCCTGCTCCTGCCGTGCCTGTGGGTCCTCTGCGGCGCGGCGGGTCCCGTGCGGGCCGCGCCGGAGGCACCCGTGCACGGCGTTCTAGAGCGCGCGAGGCGCCCGTTCGGGCCGCGGCGGACGCCGCGGAGCGCGAGGGCCCGCGTCCCAGGAGCCGCTGGGCCGAGCGCCGCGCACGTCGCGCCGAGAACGAGGCCCGCTTTCGCAACGCGAGCCTGGTGCGGGGCGGGATCGCCCTGGCGGGGTTCGCGGTCTTCTGCGCCGGCGCCTGGACGCGGCGCGGCGGACGTCCCGACCGCTGGCGCCGGCTGCGACTCGCCCTGCTCGCGCGCGCTGGCGCTCGCCTCCTTCGCGTCGTACTACAACTTCTTCCGCGCCGGCCATCCGGGCGGCTTCAAGGGCGCCGACGTCTTCCACTACTACATGGGCTCGAAGTACTTCGGCGAGCTGGGCTACTTCGAGCTCTATCACTGCACCCTGGCCGCGCTCGTCGAGGACGGGCAGCAGGACCCGAACGCCTTTCCCGAGGTGCGCGACCAGCGGACCCTGCGGCTGGAGCCCCCGGCCGCCACGGCTTCGGGGGTGCGCGACTGCCCGGAGCGCTTCTCGCCGGATCGCTGGCGGTCGTTCGAGCGCGACCTCGCGTTCTTCCGCCCGCGCATCCTGGGCGGAAGCTGGACGCACCTGCTGGTGGATCACGGCTACAACCCGACCCCCGTGTGGAGCTTCGCGGGAGGGCTCTTCTCGAAGCCGATCCCGGCGGACTCGTCGTGGTTTCCGTGGCTGATCGCCCTCGATCGCGGGCTGGTGCTCGCCATGGGGGCCCTCATCGCCTGGGCGTTCGGCCTCGAGGCGCTGTGCCTCGCCGCCCTCGCCTGGGGGACGTCGCCGCTGTGGTCCTACAACTGGATCGGCGACGCGTTCCTGCGCAACCTGTGGCTCTTCTCGGCGGTTCTGGGCCTGTGTCTGCTCGAGCGGGGCCGCCAGCTGGCGTCCGGCGCCGCGCTCGCGTTCGCCGTCCCTGCTGCGGATCTTCCCGGGCATCTTCGTGGCCGCCTTCCTCGCGCACGCGGCCGTGCGCGTTCGGCGCGAGGGGATTCCGCGCGGCGCCCGGCGCTTCGTGGCTAGGCGTCGCGGCCGGTCTCGCTGCTGCTGCTCGCGGCCGGGCGCCTTCGGCACCGGTCGCGGCCCCGGCGCCTACCTCGAGTTCCAGCAGAAGATGAGCGCCGTCGTCGCCCAGGCGGGCGTCAACAAGATCGGTCTGTCGGCGCTGGCCGCCGAGCTGGTGCACCGGGCCACCACGGTCGAGGTGCGCACGCCCGAAGGGCGCACGGTCGAGGTCGAGACGCCCGGCGCCGTTCGCGGTGGGCGCCATCCGCAGCCTGCAGGCGCTGCTGGTCGTGCTCGGCCTGCTTGGCCTTCTGGCGCGCGCTCGCCCGCATCTCGGCCGTGGAGGCCGCGGTGCTGGGGTTCGCGCTGATCCCGCTGCTGACGAGCCCCACGAACTACTACTACCCGTTCGTGGTGGGGGCGGCGATGCTGTCCCGGAGGCGACCCTGGATGGGCGTGGCGCTCTCGCTCTGCGTGCTCGCCTGGATCGTCTCGGACCAGCTCTTCTTCCTGGAGGACGCACGCTACCTGGCCTGGGACGTCATCTCGGTGGTGTTCGTGTCGTCGCCTCCTCGCCGGTGCCGCGTTCACGTCGCAGCCGGCCGCGGACGCCGCGCCGCCATCCGCCCCCGCAGCGCCCACCACAGCCTGATCCCGAGCAGGGCCGCGAGCAGCGCCCGCATACAGGTCAGCGGCTCCCGGGTGTCCGCCTTCACCAGCCACAGGAAGTGGACGACCGCGCCGACGCCGGCCGAGGTAGACCAGCCGGTGCAGCGTCTTCCAGCGCCGGCCGAGCCGCCGCGCCGCGGCGCGAGTCGAGGTGGACGCCAGGCACAGCAGCACCAGGAAGGTCGCGAAGCCCACCGTGATGTAGGGGCGCTCGAGGATGTCCTCGCCCAGGAACGACCACTCGAACCCGAGGTCGAGGCCCACGTAGGTGGCCAGGTGCAGGCTCGCGTAGAAGAAGGCGAAGAGCCCCAGGGTCCGGCGCTCGAGGATGAGCGCGCGCCAGCC
This sequence comes from uncultured delta proteobacterium, assembly GCA_963822965.1. Classification (GTDB taxonomy): domain Bacteria; phylum Myxococcota_A; class UBA9160; order UBA9160; family UBA4427; genus JAJDAN01. The sequence goes on along the minus strand of CAWGJT010000005.1, from coordinate 887,475 downwards.
GCTGAGCCGCCGGACCGGCGTCACCATCAGGCACAGCATCAGGAAGCGCAGCGCCCACAGGCCGGTGGTGTGCGTCACCGTCTCGACGGGGTTCGCGCCGAGATCGTCCAGCAGCGCGCGCCCGGCCAGCGCCACCAGCGGGCGCGAAGCCCAGCACCAGGGTGCCGGCGCGCAGCGCGCGTCGCCGCGCCCGGGGCGACGCCAGCCATCCCGTCCCGGACGACGAGGGGCTTCGGAGACGGGCTTCGGGGAGATCGCCGTCACCTCAGAAGTTCTTCCGCAGGTCCATCCCGGCGTAGAGGCTGGCCACCTGCTCCGCGTAGCCGTTGAAGGGCAGGGTGGGACGGCGGCGCAGATCGCCGATGCGGCGCTCGCGCGCCTGGCTCCAGCGCGGGTGGTCGACCTCGGGGTTCACGTTCGCGTAGAAGCCGTACTCCCGGGGCGCCTGCATGTTCCAGGACGTGTGCGGGCTCGGTCTTCCTGCAGCCGGATCTTCACGATCGACTTGATGCTCTTGAAGCCGTACTTCCACGGCACCACCAGCCGCAGGGGCGCCCCGTTCTGGTTGGGCAGCACCTTCCCGTACATGCCCACCGCCGAGGATCGCGAGCGGGTGCATCGCCTCGTCCATGCGGAGCCCCTCGCGGTACGGCCAGTCGAGCACGCGGCGCTTCTGGCCCGGCATCTGCTCCGGGTCGTAGAGGGTCTCGAAGGCCACGTAGCGCGCCTTCGAGGTGGGCTGCAGGCGCCTGATGACGTCGCCGAGGGGAATGCCGATCCAGGGAATCACCATCGACCAGGCCTCGACGCATCGCAGGCGATACACGCGCTCCTCCAGGTCGTGATTGCGCAGCAGGTCCTCGAGCGGCACGCGGCCCGGCTTCTCGACCTCGCCCTCGACGACCACCGACCAGGGCTCGGGACGCAGGGATCCCGCGTAGCGCGCCGGATCCGTCTTGTCGGTTCCGAACTCGTAGAAGTTGTTGTAGCGGGTGGCGTCCTCGTAGGGGGTGCGCGGCTCGTCGGTCTGGAGCGCGGCGGGGCCGGGTACCGCATCGAGGGTGCGCGTGGGCAGCTCGGGCGGGTTCTTCGCGCTGGCCTCCCCGGCGCCGCAGGCCAGCAGGCCGGCGCTGCCGGCGGCAACGCAGACCCCCGCGGCCACGGAGCCCGCGAGGAAGTCCCGCCGGCGCAGGTACAGCGGCTCGGGGGTGATCTCGTTCTCGCGCACGGTCGGGGGCTCGGCGGATCAGCAACGGTCTCTCCCTCTCCATTCGCTTCATTCGCTTCTTCTCGTCTCTTTCTCGTCCGTCTCTCGGCTCGACTCGATTCCTTGCGGGGCTCTCGCTTCCCTGCGCGCTTCCTCGCGGGGCTGCGGGGGCACAGTGTGCCGGCCACCCGCCTCCAGGTCGACCTACGCCTCGCGGCCCGGCCCGGTTACGCGCGGCATCCGCGCGAGACGGCCTCGCCTGGCAGCGGAGCGCTTCCGCTCTCGTGGCAGTCGCCGGCCCGCGCCCGCGGGACGAGCGCGCGGGCCGTGCGGGGCATTTTCCAGGCGCCCCCGAACTCTCCAGCGGAACCTGCGGGTGGCCGATAGGCACGCGCAGGGAGCCGCAGCTGCGCCCCTCTTCGAAGAATTCCTCGACCCATGGGGGCCCGTGGATGAACAATCCCAGCCACATCCAGTCGCTCTTCTCGCAGAAGCTCGATCGCGCGGTCTTCGGGACCTACTTCCTCGGCTCCGTCATCCCGACGGCGATCCTGGCGGGCGTGCTGCACCGCTACGTGTTGCCCGGCCTCGACAGCGACGGCGATACCACCGTGCAGATGATCGGCGTGCTGCTCGGTGTCGGCCTGCTGTCGCTCGCCTCCTTCTTCGCGCTGCGACGCCTGGTCCACGGCGCCCTGCAGCGGATGGACGCCGACAACCATCGACTCAGCACCATCCTGGGCGCTTCGCGCGATCTCGCCCAGGCGCTGCACACCCACGCCGTGGCCGACACCGCGGCGGGCTGCGCGCTCGAGCTGACCGGCGCGCGCGCCACCTTCGTGCTGCTGCAGGCCGCGAAGGACAAGCCGCTGCTCGTGTGCGAGTCGGCGGGCGACGAGGCGGCGCCGCTCTACCAGACGAACCAGGATCGCATCGGAGAGCTGCTCGAGGCGGCCCTGGAAGGCGACTCGCCGCTGTGCGTCGAGACGGGCGCGCCCGCCGCCCAGGGCCGGCCGTCGGCGATGGCCGTCGTTCCCCTGCGCGTGAGCGGCGGCCTGCGCGGCGCCTTCGTGCTGCTGCACACGAAGCCGGGTGCGGCCTTCGCCAGCGAGGAGCTCGACGCGGTGAGCTCGCTCGCGGGCCTCACCGCCGTTGCGTTCCAGAACGCCGACCTCCAGAACTCCCAGCGCAACTTCTTCTCCCACGTGACGGACATGCTGGTGACGGCGCTCGACGCCCAGCTCGACCGCGGAGACGCCCGCGCGGGCCATCCCAACCGCCTCGCGGCGGTCGCGAACAGCATCGGGCGCGAGCTCGACCTGGACGAGGAGCGCCTGCAGCGGCTCCACTTCGCCTCGCTCCTGCACGACATCGGCTACCTGAAGATCGACCGCGCGCTCCACCACGACCCGGCCCAGTGCCAGGGCCATCCGATGCTCGGCTACCGCATGCTGAGCCGCATCCGCCTGTGGCAGGACGTGGCGCCCATCGTCCTCTACCACCACGAGTGGTTCGACGGTTCGGGCTATCCCGAGAGCCGGGCGGGCAGCGACATCCCCCTCGAGTCGCGCATCGTCGCCGTGGCCGATTCCTTCGACAAGCTGACGAACGAAGACTTCGAGCATCCCGCGTTCGGTGTTCCCGAGACCCTCGAGCGCCTCCGGGAGGGTGCCGGCGGCCACTTCGATCCGCGCGTGGTCGACGCGCTCGCGGCCGTGGTCGAGCGCGGAGAGCTCGTCTCCTGACCGGCCAGCGCCCCGCTGGGGCGCTGACCTGCAACCGGAGGACAACGCTGAGCGTTGTCCTCTTGGGAGTCGGTCCGGGGGGTCGGGGTCGGCGAGATTCCCGTCCGGTATGCTCGGCCCGAGCCTCGTCTTCCGGGGCGCGGGGGTCTCCGCGATGTGCGGACGCATCACGCTCACGAGCTCGGCCGGCGAGCTCGCCCAGCACTTCGAGCTGGACGCAGCGGCGAGCCCCGAAGCCCGCCCGCCCCGCTACAACATCGCGCCCTCCCAGGAGATCCTGGCGGTGCGGGAGGACGAAGGCGGGCGTCGGGTCACCTCCCGCGAGCGGTGGGGGCTGGTGCCGCACTGGGCCAGGGACCCGGCCATCGGGTACCGCATGATCAACGCCCGGGCCGAGACCCTGGCGACGAAGCCCGCCTTCCGGGAGGCGTTCCGGAGCCGGCGCTGCGTGGTGCCGGCGGACGGCTTCTACGAGTGGGGCGGGACCGGCGCCGAACGGCGGCCGTTCGTCTTCCGCCGGCCCGACGGCGGGCTCTTCGGGATCGCCGCGCTCTACGAGCGCTGGATCGGCGAGGGCGGCGAGGTGATCGACTCCTGCACCCTCGTCACCACCCGCGCGAACGAGACCCTCGCCCCCTTCCACGACCGCATGCCGGTGGTGCTGGCACCGGGTGACTACGGCCCCTGGCTGGACCGCCGCACCCAGGAGCCGGACGTCCTGCTCCCCCTGCTGGCGCCGTGTCCGCCGGACTGGCTGCAGCCGAGCCCGGCGAGCCTGCGGGTGAACGACCCCCGCAACGACGATCCGGGCTGCCTGGTCCCGGAGCCGCGCACCGGCAGCCTGTTCGGCTGAGACGGGCGCCCGAGCGGGGTCCGTCGCCGGGCACCGGGTCGTCTCGGCCCGCCCGTCACACGGATCTGTCGGCAGCGTAGGTGAAACCCATCAAGTTGGGCGCCGCCGCTCCGATGAGAGAAGCAGCCCCCTGAGGAGCCGCGGTTCGCGATCACACCTCCTGCCGCAGGTGGGCTGGGAGTGGACGCATGCCGACCTCGCGAGATCAGCGGCCCCGGGCCTCCGCGATCGGCTTGGCGGTGGCGCTCCTGGGCCTGCTGGCCGCGTGCGCGGGGGCGGCCGATCCGGTCCCGGGCAGCACCCCCCCGCCGCATTCGAGCCGGGCCGCCGCCGGTGACCGCGACGAGAGCCCGCCCGCGAGCCTGGCGCCGACACGCATCGGCTGCGTCCAGGGGAGCTGCCGCACGGGCCAGGGCTCGTATCTGTGGCCCAACGGCAGCCGGTACATCGGCGACTTCGTGCGCGGACAGCAGCACGGCCGGGGGCTCCTCATCCTGCCCGACGGCTCGAGCTACGAGGGAGACTGGCGCGGCGGCCGGAAGCACGGGGCCGGCGTCGTCACCCACCCGGACGGTCGCGTGGAGCGAGGCGAGTGGCGCGACGGTCGCTTCCTGGGCGGGTCGTCTGCCGGCGGGCTGCAGGCGGGTTGGCCCGATCTGTCGAAGCCGCTCCTGCGCGAGGTCGGTGGGGGCGAGCGGGACGCAGCGGTGGTGATCGGCGTTTCGCGCTACGCGCACGTGCCGCCGCTGGCGGGCGCCACCGCCAACGCCGCCGACTGGTACGGCTACCTGGTGCGCGCGCGCGGCATTCCCCAGGATCGCGTGGCCCTGCTGCTGGACGAGGACGCCACCGTCACGGAGATGCATCACGCCGTCGAGGAGGCGGCGCGCGGCGTGAAGCCGGGCGGCACCTTGTGGCTCGTCTTCGCCGGGCACGGCGCGCCCGCGCGGGCTGCCGGGGACGGGCTGCTCGTGGCCTACGACGCGCCCGGAAGCGCGCGCGGCATCGAAGCGCGCAGCCTCCGCGTCTCGGAGCTGGTCGCGACCCTGCAGGCCAGCCGGGCGGACGAGGTGCAGGTATTGCTCGACGCCGGCTTCTCGGGACGCACGGCGCGCGGGGGCCTGCTGGCGTCCGACCTGCAGCCGCGTCCGGTCGATCTCGCGGCGGGGGCGGCCGATCCACGGCTCGTCGTGATGAGCGCCGCCCGCGGCGACGAGGTCCCCGGGCCGCTGCCCGGCGGGTCGCGTCCGGCCTTCGGCTATCTCGCCCTGGGTGGCCTGCGCGGCTGGGCGGACGGGGACCGGGACGGCCTCGTCACAGCCGGCGAGCTGCAAGCCTGGGTGGCGCGCACGATGCGGGCCCTGGCTCCTCCGGGTCACGCGCAGCGACCCCGCCTGCTGGGGGACCGCCGTCGCGCGCTCGCGGACTCCGGCCACGAGGACGCCCCCGACCTCGCCCGGCTCGGTGTGGACACCGCGCGTCGCTAGAGACGCGATCCAGGACTTCGTCTTGGGTCGCGGTTCCGCCGCAGACGAATCCTGCGAATTCGTCTGCCCGCTCGGGGCCCCGGTCGGGTCAGCGGTCGCGGATCGCCCGGGTGCGGACCGTGTAGACGCTGTCGCCGCTGAGGATGCCCCCGCGCCCGAAGAGCCTGCCGTTCTGCCAGTTCGACAGCCCCAGCTCCGGACGGTCGAGGGCCTTCTGGCCGTCGACCCAGCGGGTGTGCCCGTCGCCGACGAACGGAGCGTTCACCCGGCGATAGAAGCGGTCGCTCTCGGCGTCGTCCCCGCCCACCAGGCTGGCGACCAGCAGCGGCCCGAAGCGGTTGAAGAGGGCGATGCCGTGGTCCAGGTCGTCGATGATCTTGAGGCTGACCTCGGGCGTCCCCTCCCACTCCCACTCGGTGGCGAGATCGGTCTCGGGGATGCGGTCCGCGCGGGGCTCACGCACGGCACCCTCGGCGCGGGCCACCTCGACCACCTCGTCGAAGAGCGCGGCGGGAACGAAGCCCTCGTCGCCCTCGACCACGTGCAGCCGGTAGGGCTGGCCGAGGGCGTCGCCCGCCTTCGCCAGGGCGTCGAGGAAGACCGGCACCAGCTCGGCGGCGCGCGCGCGCGGGAGGCAGCAGACGTTCAGGGTGTTGCACACCTTGCGGTCGAGGGAGCCCGTGACCGCCTGGGCCAGGGCCTCGGCGTCCGCAGCCTCGCTGGCGAAGATCCAGGCGCCGCCGGTCCCGTGCAGGCTCACCGGCACGCCGGCCTGCTGGGCCAGGGCGCCGAGGGTCGCCACCGCGTGGCCCGAGCCTCGCGCCACGGCCAGCGACAGCCGCGAGTCGCAGAAGAGCGCCTGGCCGGCGGCATGAGAGGCGCTCTCCACCAGCACCACTGCACCGTCGGGCAGGCCCGCCGCCGCGAGGGCGGGCTCGAGGGCCTGCTGCATCATGGTCCGGGCCGTGCCCAGCGCGTCGCTGCCGATGCGGAACACCACCGTGTTGCCGCCGCGCAGCACGCCGGTGGCGTCGGCCAGCACGTTCGGCCGCCCTTCGAAGACGAACGCCACCACCCCGAGCTCGGCCCCCACCAGCTCCACGTGCCAGCCCTCGTGGTCCACCCGCTCGAGGATGCGGCCCCGCTGCGAGCCCATGCCGATCCAGCCGCGCAGCCCTTCGATCATGTCCCGGCGCAGCCGGCTGCTGGCCACGAGCCGGGTGGTGGAGCGGCCCTTGCGGGTGGCCGCCTCCACGTCCCGGGCGTTGGCCGCGGCGATCGCGCTCCAGATGGCGTCGTCCTCGAGACGACCCGCGAGCTCCTCGTAGAAGCGGGAGATCTGCTCGTCGCCCACCTCGCCCATGGCCGCGAAGGCGGCGGTGGCGCGGTCGACGGCTCGGGCCGCCAGCCGGGCCTCGGCGGCGGGGACGTGCAGCAGCTCGCCCGTCCGCTCCACCACCCGGATCTGGTCGCCCGGCTGGAAGGCCTCGGCCAGGGCCTCGGAGACCCGCGCGAGGCGGTTGCCGCCGAAGACGATCTCCTGGCCGGCGACGAGTCGCTCGAGGGGTCGTGAGGCAGGGGGGGCGTCGGTGCGGGACATGACGCCCGAAGGTGGCCGGCCCGGCCGGGCCTGTCAAAGGCGGTGCCGGCCCGACTCGCCGGCTCTCACGCAGCCACGGAGGCCAGCTGGCCCAGCATCTCCTCCCGGCTCGGCCCGCGCGCCACCGGGTCGCGCTCGTCCCGCTTCTGGAAGGAGGCCAGGGCCTGCTGCAGGATGCGCGGGTCCTTCATCATGTCCGTCGGCTCTTCGAGCAGGTTGAAGACCCGCATGAAGGCCCGGAAGAGGACGAGGTCCTCGCGCAGGGCAGGAACCAGGCCGTCGCGCAGCAGGCAACGCATCCAGGCGCGCGTATCCACCGTGCCGTCGGCCCGCTGGAACGCGTACGGGTCCTCGCCCCGCTGCTGGGCGCGGTTCACCTCCACGGCGTCGCGGTCCTGGGCCAGCGTGGCCTTGTACCAGGGGACGATCTCCCGCTCGACGCCCGCGTCGAGGGCGCGCGCGAGCTCCAGCAGGTCGTCCGGATGCTCGCGGAGCGCGGCGCTGGCGAGCTCGGCGTTCACGAAGGCCAGGGTGCAGCCGCGACCGTTCAGCGGGTTGGTGTGGATGAGGGCGTCGCCGATCGGGAACACGCCCAGGGCCAGGGGCCGGCCGTCCTTCACGAAGTAGCAGCGGGTGTTCTTGAGGCTGCCCATGGTGTGCACCTCGCTGATGGGCTGGGAGACGTCCGGCGCCACCCATTCGCGCGTGGCGGGCAGGCTGCGCACCGCCTGCTCGAAGAACGGCGTGCGCAGGATCCGACGCATGTGCGTGTCGTGAGGCGAGGCGCAGAGCGTGATGGAGAAGATGCCCGCGTCGCCCGGAAAGATGCCGTACTTCATGTAGCCCAGATCGGATCCCATCACGCCGCCGAGCTCGGGGCGCTCGGCGCCGGTGGTCGTGCGGTAGAAGCGCGAGCAGTAGAAGATCCCGCACGGCTCGGAGTCCTTCTCCATCGTGCCCGCGCCGATCTCCTGCAGCCAGCGGCGCAGGGGCGATCGGCGTCCGCTGGCGTCGAGGACGAGGTCGGCCGTCAGGCGCTCCTCGCAGCCGTCGCGACCGGCCAGGCGCACGCCCGTCACGAGGGGCGGCGCTCCGGCCTTCCCGGGCGCGGCCTCGAGCCCCAGCACCTCGGTGCCGTCCCGGAAGTCGACCCGGCCCGTGTCGAGCACGTAGCGCCGCAGCACCCACTCGAAGGTGACACGCCGGCAGGCCAGCAGGGTGATGTCGTCGTCCTCGGGCAGGAACTCGAGGTCGTCGCGTCCCAGGGCGCTGCGCGCCATGTCGCGGAAGCGCAGCTCCTCGACACCGTGCTCCTTCAGCAGCCCGAGCAGGTCCGGCGCGCGCCGCTTCAGGATGCCGTACAGGCGCGCCAGGAAGGCGTGGGAGTGCCGGGTCTGGGGGGAGCCCTTGCGGTCCCAGTGCTCGAAGGCCTCGAGGGGGCTGGCGGGCAGGGGGGTGGCGTCGCGCTCGAGCACCGTCACCCGGTGGCCGTCCTGGCTCAGGATGAAGGCCGCGGCCAGGCCGGCGATGCTGCCCCCGACGACGACGACGTGCTTGCCGGACGTGGTGCCGGAGGAGCTGGGATCGGAGGCGGTCATGGACTGCAGGGTCTAGCAGAAGTCGGGGCGGCCCAACTCACCCGCCGCTACTCGACGGTGACCGTGAAGATGCGGCTGCTGCGGTGTCCGGCGGTGTCCTCGATCTGGATCTCCACCGTGTGCCGGCCTTCGGGCAGCGCCGACTCGGCGACGTCGATCTGCGTGCCGTCGATGTATTCCCGCACCTTGTCGGTGATGTCGATCCCCCAGGCCACCTTGTACTCGAGCTTCAGGGTGTCCATGTCCACGGGCTGGCCGGACGGTCCGTCGCGGAACTCCACCTTGATGGGGAAGGGGCCCTTGTAGACGCCCCCGTTCTTGGGGCTGTCGATCTGGATCACGGGTCCGTTGGGGTCGGTCTTGGGGGTGCCCCAGGCCACGGTCGTGTCCCGGGGCATGGCGTCGAGCTGCGCCTGGGTGACGAGCACGAGCGGGCCCGCCACCTTCGTGTCGCCGGAGCCGGCCGGCTCGGCCGATCCCGCCCTCGGCAGGCCCGTTGAACTCCTCCGCGGCGCGCTGGGCGACCGCGCTCCGCACGTCCTCGGAGAGCTGCTTCATGCTCCAGACGGTGTTCTGGAACTTCTGCAGGTCGAGCACCATGAGCGCGTAGACGACGCCGGAAGGCGAGATCCACAGGTCCCGTCGCTCGGCGCCGGTGAGCGTCCCGTCGGTGAGCTGCTTGCTCACGTCGACGATGTGCTGCTCGTCGGCCGCGGCGGTGCCGAACTCCTCGCCGCCGGTGGTGGTCGCCTGGTAGTCCTTCAGCATCGACCGCACCTTGGTGTCGAGGGTGCGCGCGATGGCCGTGCGGCCGCGGCCCTCGGCGGTGGTGGTGGTGAGGGCGAGGTTGCGGCTGCCGCTGGCCGAGCCCACGCCGCAGACGCCGCGCTCGGGCGCGTCGGCCCAGTAGGCCGCACAGCCGCGGCGGATCCAGTCGGGCGCGCCGGCGAGATCGTCCTGCTGGGCGGACTGCACCTTGCGGGGCGCCGCCTGGGCCTTGGGCTTCGATGCACACGCCAACGCGAGGCCGAGCGGGGCCACGAGCGGCGATCGCCACGGCGAGCGAGGGCGTGACGGTTCGCGAGCGACGGTGCGGGCGTGCGTGCGGTCATGAGGGCGCTGTCTCCACGGTCTTCGTTCGATCGAGCCTTGAGTGCCGCGCAGATTACGGAATGTTCCGGCCGGGAGGGAGCCCGCCCGCCAGGATTGACCCGGGGGGTTCGAGCTTCCATCCTAGGGCCCGTTCCAGGCGCCGTCCGTACGAGGCGGTGCCTGACCCTCGCGCGCCGGGAGGAACCGCCGTGAAGCAGAGTCCGCCTCGAAGGGTGCCCCAACCGCTCGCCATCCTGCTGCTCCTGCTGCTCGGAGCGACCGCCTGCTCGTCGGCGCCGGTGGTGGCCCGTCGCGACGTGAACGAGACCATCGACCTGAGCGGCTACTGGAACGACACCGATTCGCGCCTGGTCTCCGAGGAGATGGTCGCGGACTCCCTGGGCAGCCCCTGGTCGGCGCGCGCCCGGGAGCGCCTGGGCCGGGAGCCCCGGGTCATCGTCGGGACCGTGCAGAACCGCAGCCAGGAGCACCTCAACACCCAGACCTTCGTGAAGGACCTCGAGCGCGCGCTCGTCAACTCGGGGGTGGTCGACGTGGTGGCCGCCTCGGGCGAGCGCGAGGAGCTGCGCAGCGAGCGCGCGGACCAGCAGCGCAACGCGAGCATCGAGACCGCCAAGAGCATGGGCAAGGAGCTCGGCGCCGACTTCATGCTGCAGGGGCAGATCAACACCATCCTCGACGCCGCCGACAAGGAGCAGGTGCGCTTCTACCAGGTGGAGCTCGAGCTGGTGGACCTCGAGAGCAACAGGAAGGTGTGGATCGGCCAGAAGAAGCTCAAGAAGACGGTCACCTACCAGAAGACCCGCTTCTAGCAGCCCTTCGGAGGTGCTGATGACCCGCACCGGGGAGCCGTCGTGACGGGTCGCGCGCGGTACGGCCCGAGGCGCGCGGCAGCGGTGCTCCTGCTGCCGGTGGCGTTTCTGGCGGGCGCCTGCGCGTCGCCCACGGACGTCCACCAGCAGATGCTTCCCTACGTGAAGGCCCGGGACAACCGCGGCGCGCTCACGGTGCTCGAGGCGGCCCGCAGGGAATTCGGCAAGAAGAACGCCGTCCTCTACCACCTCGAGCGCGGGATGCTGAACCACTACGCGGGAGAGTTCGCAGCCAGCAACGAGAGCTTCGAGAAGGCGAAGCGGCTGGCCGAGCTGCACTACACGAAGAGCATCACCACCGAAGGGTCGACCTTCCTCGTCAACGACAACCTGCGACCCTACTACGGCGAGAACTTCGAGCGTGCCCTGATCCACGTCTTCGGTGCCTTGAACTACGACGCCCTGGGCAAGCCCGACGAGGCCCTCGTCGAGGTGCGACAGCTCAACTTCTTCCTGCGGCAGCTCGTCGTCGACGACGGACAGGACAACGCCTACCGGGACGACGCCTTCGGCCACTACCTGGCGGCCCTCTTCTTCGAGGAGGACGGCGACCGCGACGAGGCGTGGGTGGCCTACAAGAAGGCGCTCGACGCCTACGCGACCTACGCCAAGCTGTACGCGACCCCGCCGCCGCCGACCCTGCGCCGGGACGCCCGGCGGCTGGCGGCGGCCCTCGGTCCCTGGGCCGAGCGGGAGTACGTGGAGCGATACGGTCCCGAGGAGCTCGTCCCGGCGCCGCCGGGCACGGGCCGCGCCATCGTGCTGCACTACAACGGCCGGTCACCGGTCAAGATCGACACCTTCATCGACGTCGCCTTCATCCAGGGCTGGCCCTACGTGAACAAGATCGACGTGGAGGGGGAGGCCGAGCGCCAGGTGGCCCAGGCCAGCCAGATCGCCACGTCCATCCTCGCCAGCGACGTCGTGCGCGTGGCCTTCCCCAGCTACCGCGAGGTGCCCCACCGCATCGACCACGTGGACGTCCAGCTGGGGGGCGGGGCGGCTCCCGTCCGCGCAGAGCTGGTGGAGAACGTGGGCGCCATCGCCCAGCGCGACCTGGCCGATCGCATCGTTCGCATCCGCGCGAAGGCCATCGCTCGGGCCGTGGTGAAGTACGCGCTCGGGAAGCTCGCCGAGAAGGAGGCCCGGGAAGCCGGCGGCAAGGACTACGGCAAGCTCGCCGGCGCCCTCGTTTCTGTAAGCTCTGCCCTGGCGCGCACGGCCTCCGAGGTGGCCGACAAGCGCGCCTGGTTCACTGCGCCGGACCAGATCGCCATGTGCCCGCTCGACCTGCCCGAGGGAGACCACGAGTTGAGGCTCACCTACCGCGACGCCGGCGGGAGCGTCGTCCGCAGCGAGAAGGTGGACGTCCACGTCGAGGCGGGCCGGCACACGTTCGTGATCGTGAGGACCGTGCAGTGAGCCTTCGGACCCGGCGTCTCGCGCGGGCGGTGGCCGCGGCGCTGCTCGCCTCGGCGTGCGCGTCCACCTTCGGGAGCCGACCGGACTGGGTGGACGGGCCGTCCGCCGCCTACCCCGAGAAGGCCTGGGTGACCGGGGCGGCCACGGGGGCGGATCCCGACCAGGCCCGCCGCAACGCCCGCACCGAGCTGGCGCGGGTCTTCAGCTCGCGCGTCGAGAGCGAGGTGCGCGACCAGGCGAGCGCCACCACGGTGACCGTCACCGGCGGAGAGGGCGGCGGCGCCCCGCGCTCGTCGGTGGTGGAGAACCTCTCGATCGATACGCGCATCCGCACGGAAGGGAGCTTCGAGGGCGTCCGCGTCGTCGAAACCTGGCGCGACCCGGCCACGGGCGCCTGGCACGCGCTGGCCGTGGTGGAGAAGCAGGCCATGCGCCGCAGCCTGGTGCCCGAGCTGGAGGCGGCGGCACGGCGGGTGCGCGGCGCCCTCGAGCGCGCCGGCTCGGCGCCCACCGCCCTGGGCCGCGCCCAGGCGCTGCTCGACGCCCTGCACGCCAGCCGCGAGCGCGACGTGCTGGTGGCGCGGGCGCGGGTGGTGGGGCTGGCCGCCGAGGCGTCGTCGCCCGGCAGCGCCGAGGTCGAGCGCCAGCTGGACGCGGTGCTGTGGAACACGCGCTTCCTCATCCAGGCGGTGGAGGTCGACCCGGCGACGGGTCGCACGGGCGCCAGCCTGCCCGGGCTGCACGAGGCCCTCGCCAAGCGAATCACCCGCATCGGCTTCCGGGTGGTCGGCAACGGCGCCGACTCCGGGGCCGCCAACGTCTGGCTCACCTGCCGCATGAGCCTGGAGGAGGTCCCGCGGGACTTCGACGGCCACTTCTTCCGCTGGCAGGGCGCCTACGAGCTCACCGGGGTGCCCCCGGACGGTCCCGTCATCCTGGCGTCCCAGGCCAGCGGCGGCGAGAGCTACTCGACGCGGCCCATCGCCCGCACCCGGGCCCTCACCAAGGGGGCCGAGCAGCTGGCGGGCGATCTGGAGAAGCAGATTTCGCGGTACCTCACGGAGCCTCTCGACCACTAAGCTTCACCACGGCCGTCGCCCCCGGCTCCGAGCCCGGGGGGAGGACGGCCTGCGGCCGCTGCCAGGCCGAATCGGCGACGAGACGCGACAGTACGCGAGCAGACCGGTACGCGAGCAGACGGACACGCAGACAGAACAAGAGAAGGGGTGAGACCATGAGACGGAACGCTTCCAGCTCGACCGCAACGCGCGCAGCCCACGCCGGGGCCCTCCGGGCCGCCGGTCTCGCCACCGCCTTCGCGTTGCTGCTGGCTGGCGGCACGGCCCGCGCCGAGTTCCGGGCGGCGTCCGTCTACCGCACCGCGGCGCCCGCGGTGGTGGTGATCTTCTCCTTCGACGAGGAAGGCAACGGCAGCTCCGGCACGGGCTCCCTGGTGAGCCGCGACGGCATGATCCTCACCAACAACCACGTCATCTACGACCCGAAGGCCAAGAAGCCCTACGCGAACATCCGCGTCTTCTTCAAGCCCAGCCGCATCACCGGCGACGTGAAGAACGACCTCAAGAATCCGTACGAGGTGCGCATCGTGGCCCGGGACGAGGCCCTCGATCTCGCCCTCATCCAGGTCAAGGACACGCCCTCCGGCGTGCCCGTGCTGCACATGGCCAACTCGGAGAACGTGGAGGTGGGCTCGTCGGTGGCGGCCATCGGCCATCCCGGCGGCGGCGGCCTCTGGACCCTCACCACCGGCACCATCTCGAGCCGCCGCAAGGACGGCGCCCGGGACATCTTCCAGACCGACGCGGCCATCAATCCCGGCAACTCGGGGGGGCCGCTGCTCGACGAGAACGCCAACCTGATCGGCGTCAACACCTTCGTGCGTCGCGTGAACGCCCAGGGCCTGCCGCTCGAGGGTCTCAACTACTCCATCCGCAGCAGCCTGGTGCACGACTGGCTGAGCCGGCAGGGCGTGCAGGTGGCCTACGCGACCGTGGCGGTCGCCGAGGTCGCCCCGGTCCCCCAGGCCCCCCCGGCCCCCCAGGCGACGCCCGCCGAGCCCGAGCCCGCGGCGCCGGAGCCCGAGCCCACGCCGGCGCCCCAGGCCGCGCCTCCCGCGCCACCCGTGACGCCCCAGGCGTCGCCGCCGCCCCCCGAGCCGCCCTCGGCGCCCGAGCCGCAGATGGACGAGCCCGAGCTGCACCCCCCGGTGATCCCGCACGGCGGCATGAAGACCCCGCAGCCCCAGGCCGACGCGCCGCGCGCCTTCAAGGGTCCCAACGGCGAGGAGATGTACGGCGTCCCCCAGCGCGACTTCAGCCTGATGGGAGCCAGCAAGCAGGTCTACGAGCAGGCCTTCCAGAACGCCAACGACGCCTTCGACGAGCTGGACAAGGAGTTCGAGTAGGCGAGCCGTGAGTCGGCCGATCCAGCGAGGCTCTGGGTGCCTCGAGTGGGCTCGCCCCTTCGGTCGTTGACGTCGCGCCTATCCGGATGATGGCGTGCGCGCATCCGAGAGGTGGGCCTCGCGCACGAAGGCCGCGCCGACGACAGCGGAGCCCTTTGGGGCCGCTTCTCCGGACAGCACCATGACCAGAAGTCCAGCGCCCAGGACCGCGAACGGGTTCCCGAGCAGCCCGACCAGGGCGCCGGCCACGATCTGCCAGAAACGCGCGACACTGGCTTCGTAGCGCTCATGTCCGTGCATCCATCCCCCGCGTGTCCTTCCATGGCTTCTTCGGGGTCGAGTCGCGCACTGCTGCTGACGGATGCGAAGCTACGGTGAGGGGTCGTCGCGCTGGGGCAGCTCGCTCTCCGGGACGGCGTCCACCACCAGCTCAGCGCGCCGGATCGTGAGGACCGCGTCGTCCAGGTAGCGGCAGCCGGCGTCGGGGCAGCTGCGCGTGAAGGCGAGCTCGAGCTGGATCCTTCCGTCCGAGAGACCCGACCAGTTGGCCCGGCCCAGGCGAGCGCTCATGAGGCCGAGGACGCCTTCGGCCTTGAAGCGACCGTCGAAGGGGCCGAGCCGCGCCACCGGGCTAGTGATATCGAAGACCGGCCGATCGAACGAGTCCTGGAGGGCGACCTGGAAGGTCACGGGCATCGGAACGACGCCCTCCGACGGATCGAGGGACTCGGCGGAGCCGGGAGAAGCGTCGCCCTCGATCCAGATCCAGGCGCGCATCACGGCGATGGGCTCGGAGACGTGGAGGTCCACGTCCACGACGGCGCCGCGGTCCTTCTGGGTGAGCCGTCCGACGAGGCCGTCGAGCTTCACGCGACGGCGTTCGCCCATCTCGGGCTCGGGCCGCTCGGCGCATTCCCCGTGCTGGAAGCCGTTCACGCGGTCGTCCCGACAGGCGAGGCAGGCGTTCGTGTAGAGCCTGGGCTCTGCGGCGGGGCAGGGTGCGCGCACGCAACGGATGCCCGTGTCCCAGCTCGCGCAGACCGGGTCGTAGCGGGCATCGCATGCTTCGGTGTCGATGGAGCCGCACTCCCCGGCCCGTGACGCCGCGTCAGCGGGGCTGGTCCGCCATCCAGCGTACGCGAGCGCTGCCACGAGGAGAAGCCAGAGGACCTGCGGCGGAGAGGTTCTCGTTCTCCCGAGCGCCATGCACACCGTCCATCCGCTCGGCGGCTCGGAGCGGGTCCGACCGCGCGTCTCTGTCGAGTCCGCGAGGCTAGCACACCCGGGATACACCGAGGAGTCGTCGGACGATCTCACGCTTCGGCGCGTAGCCGGCGGACAGCAGGTGCAGGCGGCCCTGGCTCGGGCGTCCGAATCGACGCCCGAGCCGGTGGGCGCGCCGACCCCTTCCGGGGTCGGCGGGCGGTGCGGCCCGACGAGCAAGCCGACCCGGGGTGGATCGGCTTGCGGCGGAACCAAGACCCAGGACTTCGTCCTGGGTCGCGCTCCTAGCGCCGAGCCAGGTGGCCGGTCTCGCTCTCCATCTCGGCGCGGCGATTCTGGCGCCAGGCGGCCTCGCTGTGGCCCAGGGCGGCGGGTCGGGCCTCGCCGTAGGTGCGGGTCTCGAGACGCGCTGCCGGCACGCCCTGGTCGCTCAGGTAGCGCGCGACAGCCGCGGCCCGCCTGCCGCCGAGCGCGAGGTTGTACTCCTCGCTACCTCGCTCGTCGCAGTGACCCTCGATGGTGACGACGCCCCATTCGGGGTGCTGCTGGATCTGCTGCGCGTAGCGCTTCAGCGTCTCGCGGGCCTCCGCGCGGAGCGCAGTGCGGTCGGTGTCGAAGTAGATCGGGTCCAGCGCCGGGGCGTCCGGCTCGGAGAGCGCGAGGGCGCCGCCCACTTCGGTGTCGGTGTCGGCGACGGGCGTCGGCTCGACCTCCGGGGTGGGCTCGGTGGACTGCCTGGACGAAGCACAGCCCAGCGCCAGGAGCGTACACAGGCATGCGGTCGAAAGCGCACGGTGGATTGAATTCATGGGTCCTCCAGATCGGGATGGCGTACCGGAGACCCGCTCCCTGTCGGAGGCCGGGTCCCCTCTGGTGCCAACGATCGACCGCACCGCATGGGGTCTGCGTGCGCCGCGTCACAGCGGCGACCGGAATCCCGACCGGAGGGACAGCTCGAACAGGGGCAGCGCCCGCCCCTCGAGGCTCGCCGACGGCTTCGTGCCGATCCGTCGCGCACCGCACGACTCATAGAAGGGCGCGGCGTGAGGATCGCCCTGGATCACGAGGATCTCGAAGCCGAGCCCTCGCGCCCGGCGGACGGCGTCGTCCAGCAGCCGCCGGCCGAGGCCCCGGCCGATCTGGTCCGGCTCGACGAAGAGGTGGCCCAGCTCGACGCGAGGTGGGGTCGGGGTCTCCAGGGTGTAGAAGCCGGCGAGCTTCGCGTCCGCCTCGATCACGAACGCCATCCCGTCCCGGACGGCGTCCTCGGACACCGAGAGCTCCTGCCGGCAGGAGTCCAGGAACTCCGGCGAGTAGCCCCAGTACGCCTTGGACCGGAGCGCCAGCTCGCCCAGGGATGCGGCCTCGCCCGGGCGCGCGGCCCGGACCTCCACTTGCCTCGCCTGGATCCGGGCCCGCCCGGGGCTCCGATCGAGACCCATCGGGCGTCAGAGCCGCTCGGGAGCGTCGACCGTGCGCTCGTTCCGGACGTCTCCGGTATTGAGCGTCGACGCGGGCTCGAGCAGGAGAACGTGCGCCTCGCGCTCCGCGACGGGCTTGTGCTCGACGCCCCTGGGCACGATGAAGAGCTCTCCCGGCTCGAGGTGCACCACCCGATCTCGCAGGTGGATCGCCAGGCTGCCGAGAAGCACCAGGAAGAGCTCGTCCTCGTCCGCGTGTCGATGCCAGACGAACTCGCCCAGGAGCTTGGCGAGCTTGACGTGCTGTCCGTTGAGCTCGCCGACGATCTTCGGGCTCCAGTGCTCGGAGAAGAGCGCGAGCTTCTCCTCGAGATTCACCTTCTGCATCTGTCTCCTCGAGCAGGGGCTAGGAGCCTGACCCAAGACGCGCCGCCACGAGGTACTGGCGCGGCTTCTGGTGGCGGCTGGGGGTTGTTTCGGGTCCTCGCACAGGGCTCGTCGAGCCATCTAAGGCGTGGACGGCGGTGGCACCTCGCTCCTTCATGCCATTGCGACTCGGTGAAGGTGCAGGAGGTTGGCGGCCGCGCACACCAGGTCCCACTCGCCCCGGATGTTGGCTCTGCCGCGTAAGGCGAAGCGACGGAAGCGCATCGTCTGCTTGATCTCGGCGAAGGGACGCTCGCCCTGGGTCTTGCGGTGGTCGTAGATCCTCCTCGCCCAGGGCAGTCGCAAGGTCCGGTGCATTCGTTGGGTGTGAGGCCCGCGCGGCCAGGAGCGCGGCTTGCGGCCCCGCACCGCCACCAGGCAACGCTGCCGCTTCCGGTGGAGCTGCTCGAGGTTCGACTCGCTCAGATAGCCGGCGTCTGCCACGGCCACCTCAGGCTTGCGCCCCGTCGTCTTCTTCACCGCCTCCACCATCGGGACCAGCTGCTGCACATCGAGGGGCGAGTCGGTCATGCCCGTCGCCACGATCACGCCGTCCTCGCTCACCGCTACCTGCGCGTTGTAGCAGTACTGCAGCGATCCCTCGCCCGTCATCATCATGTTGGCGTCGGGATCCGCGAAGCTCTTCTGGCTGCTCGGCTTCAGTTTCTCCCCCCGTTCCGCCTCCAGTTGCTCGCGCACCGCCCGCAGCTTCTCGATCCGCCGTTGCCGATCCTGCAGCTCCGCCGGCAAGCCCCCACTGCCGTCGTCGTCCCCGTGCTCGTCATCTTCTCGATCGTTCACCTGATCGAGCTTCCTCAGGATCGTCCGGATCTCGGCCTCCAGCTCCGCTTCCGCCTGCTTCATCCGTCGGTGGCTCATCGCCTTGTGGCGCGACGTATTGGCTCGCAGCTTCGTCCCGTCGATCGCCACCCGGCCCAGACGACCCATCCCTGCGACCCGCGCCGTCTGCACCGTCTCCCGGAACAGCCACGCGAACGCCGTGCGGTGGCGCACCCGGAACCGGTTGATCGTCCGGAAGTCGGGGGACAGACCCCCCGCCAGATACCGGAAGCGCAGGTCCCAACGCACCCGCCGCGCGATCTCCCGCCCGCTGTACACCCCGGCGATCGCGCCGAACAGCCACAGCTTCAGCAGCATCCGCGGCGGGTAAGCCCGCTCGCCCGTCGCCGCGTACTGCGACTCGAAAGCCTCCAGATCCAGGCCTTCCACGAAGTCGTTGATGAAGAACGCCGGGTCCCCCGCATCCAGCGCTTCGCTCAGATGCGCCGGAAACAGCTGACCCTGCTCCTGCTCGTACCCCTTGAACTCGATCTCACTCCCCATGACCGCCATACTTACCAAATGGCGAGTCTTGGGTCAGGCTCCTCAGCCGAGGAAGCCCGTTGGGCTCCCTTTGCGGCGGAACCGCGACCCGAGACTTCGTCTTGGGTCGCGCTCCTAGCTACTTCCCGTCCGGGAACTCGTAAGTCACCGGGTAGAAAAGGAATTGGCGCAACCACGCCTCCCGATCGTGTCGCGATCGGTGTATGTTAGGTGTTGCCAAACGCCCGAACATACACAGCAAATCGCAAACCGGGGGGTGAAGCGATGCGCCAATTCCGAGAAAACCAGCTGTCACTCACGCCCACCTGGGGTCCCCACCAGCATACTCGAGAGCTGCAGATGATCGCCAGGATCCTTGAGGCCCATCCGCAACTTGGGTCGTTCGTCCACCGGGACCTGGTCGGCGAGCGGCGTTCCGACACGGGGCGGCGTGGGCTGAGCGGCGACCAGGTCCTTCGGATCGCGGTGCTGAAGCAGATCCACGGGCTGAGCTACCGCGAGCTCGAGTTCCACCTGCAGGACTCGGCCGCCTTCCGAAGCTTCGTGGGCCTCGGGCTCGACGCGTGGCCGCGCTTCCAGACCCTTCAGGACAACGTCAAGCGGATCCAGCCCGAGACCTGGGAAGCCCTCCACCGGGTGCTGATCGGCTTCGCAAGAAGCCAGGGGATCGAGCGGGGCGAGACGATCCGCACCGACACGACGGTCGTCGAGGCGAACATCCACGAGCCTGCGGACTCCGCGTTGCTGTGGGATGGGGTGCGGGTCATGACCCGGATCCTGCGGCGGATGGCGAAGCAGCGCCCTTCGCTGCGCAAGGCCTTCCCCGATCGTCGTCGTAGCGTGAAGCGCCGCGCTTACGCGATCAAGTTCCATCGTCGCTCGATCGACCTGGTTGCGAGCTACCGCTCGATGATCGGCGCCACGGAGGAAGTCTACGCAGCCGCCTGGAGCATCGTCGAGCGGGTCGCCGACGTGGAGTCGCTGGCATCCCTTCGTGAAGAGCTCCTGGCCGTTCTGCCCCTCGTAGCGCGTGTCATCGACCAGGCTCGGCGCCGCGTCCTGGAGGATGAACGCGTGCCTGCCGCCGAGAAGATCGTGTCGATCTTCGAGCCGCACGCCGACATCCTCGTCAAGGACAACCGAGCGACCCACTACGGCCACAAGGTCTGCCTGACCGGTGGCAAGTCGTCCCTCATCCTCGACTGCGTCGTCGAGGATGGCAACCCGACGGACTCCACCCTGGTGGCGCGCACGCTCGAACGCCACGTGAATCTGTTCGGCAAGGCGCCGCGACAGGTGGCCATGGACGGGGGCTTCGCTTCGAAGGTCAACGTGGCGACGGCCAAGACCTTCGGGGTCGAAGACATGGCCTTCAACAAGAAGAGCGGGCTCGAGATCCACGAGATGGTGCGGAGCGCCTGGGTCTTCCGACGGCTTCGGGACTTCCGATCAGGTATCGAGGGCGTCATCTCGACACTCAAGCGGGCCTTCCAGATGGGCCGATGCACCTGGCGAGGCGCCGACTCCTTCAAGTCCTACGTCTGGTCGAGCGTCACGAGCTTCAACCTCGTAGCCATGGCGCGGCACCTGCTCGCTCGCGAGTTCGCCTGAACCCCCGGAGCGGCGCTCGATCGGGGGACACGTCCGTCCGCACATCGAAAACAGCTTCTTCGCAGGATCCCAACCCATGCCACCAACCTCGAGATCGCTACTCTCGGGGTCCGATCCGATCGGACAACAGCCCCAACACAGCTACGATCGGCGCTTCCCGGACGGGAAGTAGCTAGAAGACCTCCGGGTTCCACGGCGGCGGGTCCCAGGCGAACATCGCGTCGGCCCGGGCCAGCGCCTCGGGGCTGCCGCGCACGCGCCCGGCCCGGGCCAGCGTCCGGAAGCCCACGCCGCCCAGGTACGCGGCGCCGAGGTCCGCCACGTCGAGCTCCACGTCCGGGCTGCCGGTCTTCACGGCCTTGCAGGTGGCCCCGTTGGGGCCGGCGTCCAGCGCGTAGGCGCCCTCGTTGTCCGGCAGGAACCCGTCGCGCACCGCGAGGGTGAGCCTTCCCTCGGCGGCGTACGCGCGTCCCGTCAGGGCGGCGGCCACGTCCATGGGCCGCACCCAGAGCGCGTCGCGCACGGTGCGCCGCAGGCGCCTCGGGTCGACCAGCAGGTGGGAGAGGGGGCTGTCGGCGGGCTGGTTCCACAGCAGGATCGACTCGGGGAGGTCGAGGTGGCAGGCCAGGTCGTAGAGGCCCCGCTCGGCCTCGCCGTCGAGGCCGGCGAGCTCGGTGACGATGGCGCTCTGGGTCTGCTTGTCGGCGCGGGTGCGGTAGAAGAGGTAGCCGCGGGCCTCGCCTCCCTGCTCGTACAGGATGCGGCGATGGGGCGTGGCGCCGCCGCGCTGCCAGGGAGCGTCCAGCAGGATGCGGTGACGCCACCAGGCGTCGCTGCGGCTCATCATGCCCGGGCGGCCCTGGCGGATGCGTTCGTAGAGAATGGGCAGCACCGCCTGGGCTTCCTCGCGCCCGATCATGCGGCAGCGTCCGCGGGCGTGGGCGGTGGGGACGAAGGCCGTGTGGGCGCGGTCGATCTGCTCGCTGCAGAGCGGCGCCGCCACCCCGTAGCCGAAGCGGTGGTAGATGGCGCTCTCGCTGGCCCACAGGGCGGCCAGGGGCTCGCCGCGCTCGCGCACGTCTTCGAAGTGGGCCCGCATGAGGGCGCGCAGCAGGCCGCGTCGGCGGTGGGTGGGGCGGACGGTGACGCCGGTGGTTCCGGCCGTGGGGAGCGAGGCGCCGGGCACCGTCAGCTCGAGGCTGTAGACCGCGAGGGTGCCCACGAGCTCGTCGCCGTCGAAGGCGCCGCGCGTGCGCTCGGCCTCGTGCAGGGGGTCGAAGTCGGGGTCGGGCTCGTCGCCCAGCAGCCCCTCGTCCCAGGCGAACGCGTAGGCGGTGGCGACGCGGAACTCGTTGCGTCGGTCGAAGGGGATCGGGCGGATCGGGAGATCCATGGGCGTCTCTCCGTCGGGTCGGGGACCGGGCGGAGATGCTCGCGGATGCCGGCCGCGAAGGCCAGCCTCGGCCCGGTGCTACTCGATCATCTCCAGCACCACCCGTCGATTGCGCTTGCGCGCCTCCGGGGTGTGTCGGGGGTCCTTCGGGTGCTGGGAGCCGAAGCCTGCGGTCTCGAGGCGGGCGGGATCGATGTCGTACACCTCGATGAGATAGCGCTTGGCGGATTCGGCGCGCTTCTCCGAGAGCTCTCGGTTGTACTCGGCGTCGCCGAGGTCGTCGGTGTGTCCGCCGAGCATGAAGCGCCGGCTCGCGAGGCGCGGGTCGTTCAGGGCCTGGCCCGCCGTGTCGAGCTGGGCGATGCCGTCCTTGTTGAGGTCGGCCGAGTCGAAGTCGAACGTGATGTCGAGATCGACGTGGGGACGGCGCGCGGCGACGGTGATGTCCTCGGGCACGTCGGTGGTGAAGTAGTTGACCAGGGCTTCGGGCGATTCGGTGGGTTCGGCCTTCGCGGGGCTGGCCGTCGTGCCGGCGTCCTTGGCGGACTGGGCGAAGTGGCGCTGAATGGCGGCGGCCGTCTCCGCGTCCGGGTCTGCGACCGCCGCGGAGGCGCCGAGCAGCAGGAGTGCCGGCAGCAGGATCGTCAGCTTGCGGGGAGTCATGCGGATCTCCTTCCTCTCTCTCTCTCTCTTCTCTCTGGCTTCCGCTCCGCTTTTCCTCTGACCGGGCGCCGCGTTCAGCGGTCGTGGACGCAGCGGAAGCCTACGTCGGCGCTGGTCCAATTGCTGTTCTCGAGCTCCATGCGGGTGGCGCCGCGCAGCAGCGCGCCGTCGGCCTCGAACCAAGAGCCGCCCTTCACGATGGGAGTCTGCCGCGGGGTCGTCGTCGAAGTCCACTCCCAGACGTTGCCCGCCATGTCCTGCAGGCCGTTCCAGCTCGCGCCTTCGGGATGGGAGCCGACGGGCCGGGTGCCGTCGGTCTTCCAGACGGCGCGATCCGGGTCCCATTCGTCTCCCCATGGGAACATCCGTCGCTCGCTGCCGCGGGCTCCGTACTCCCACTCGTCCTCGCTCGGCAGCCGCCCACCCACGTGCTCGCAGTAGGCGGCGGCGTCGCGGGCGCTCACGTGCACCACCGGGTGGTCCATCCGGTCCCGGTAGGAGACGTCCCGAGTGGGTGCCCGCCAGCTGAGATCGGTTCCCTTGAAGGTGGGGTCCCAGCTGAAGCCCGCCTGCTCGGCGGTGGTGCGGTAGCCGGTCTCGGAGACGAAGTCCGCGAACTCGCGGTTCGTCACCTCGTGATCGTCGAATGCGATGGGCGCGATGGTGACGGTCCGCATGGCCTCGTCCGCGTAGTCCTCGCGCTTGCAGTCGCTGCCCATCAGCCGCTGGCAGAGCTCGAAGGCGGCCTCCTTCTCTGCCGGTGAGCTGCCGGCGGTGAACTCCACCGGGCTGTCCGCCGCGGCCGCTGCAGGCGTGTCGCCGGATGCGAGGGGCAGGTCGGGCAAGGGCTGCGCCCTTCCAGGGCTCGAACACCCAGGCAGCGCTCCCCGCGGCGAGGAGCAGCGCCACCACCGCGATCCCCGCCCACGGCACGGAGCGCTTGCGCTCGTGCTGCGCTCACGTCCACCACCACCGTTCCCGGATGGTCGGCCAGGGGCGGCGCCACCTGGGTCTCGGCGGCCTGCTGGCCGAGGCCTTCGCGGAAGGCCTCGGTGAAGGCCGCTGCGGACTCGAAGCGCTTGCCGGGGTCCTTGGAGATGGCGCGCATCACCGCCGCCACGACGCCCGGCGGCAGCCCCTGGATCTTCTGGTCCAGGGGGACGGGCGGCTGGGTGTTCTTCGCCACCAGCATCGCCTCCGAGGAGCCGCGGTCGAAGGGCAGCGTGCCCGAGAGCGCCTCGTAGACCACGACGCCCAGGCTGTACTGGTCGTAGGCCGGGTTGAGCTTGCGCTCGATGGATTCCGGGGGCGCGTAGGTGGCGTCGCCCACGAACCCGCCGGGCTTGGTGAGGTTGCTGTACTCCTGCAGGGTCTCGTCCGGGTCGTTGGCGCTCACCGCCGTCGCGATGCCGAAGTCCGAGAGATGGGCGTTGCCGTGGTCGTCGAAGATGATGTTGCCCGGGCTGACGTCCCGGTGCAGGAAGCCTCGTCCGCGGACGTAGTCGAGGGCGTCCGCGACCCGGGGCAGCCACTCGAGCACCTGCTCGGGAGTGAGCCGGCCGCCGGCCGTCGCGGATGCGGTCGACCAGGTCGCCGCCCGCGCAGGAACTGCACCACCGCGAACGGCACGCCGTCGTGCTCGCCCA
The DNA here is from genome assembly GCA_963822965.1 of uncultured delta proteobacterium. Taxonomy (GTDB): domain Bacteria; phylum Myxococcota_A; class UBA9160; order UBA9160; family UBA4427; genus JAJDAN01. The sequence goes on along the minus strand of CAWGJT010000005.1, from coordinate 863,425 downwards.
CGTCGTGGATGGGGATGATGTGCGGGTGCTCGAGCTTCGCGAGGTTGTTCACCTCGGCGGCGAAGCGCTTGCGGAAGCCCGCGTCCACGAGCAGCGCGGCGTGGGGCACCTTCACCACCACGGTGCGGCTTCAGGCGCTCGTCCTTCGCGCGGTAGACCGGCCGCCATGCCGCCCTGTCCGAGCCGGGACTCGACCCGATAGCGGCCCATCAGGAGCTTGCCCGTGAGCCCGAGGGCGCCGGAGTCCTCGTGGTCCCCGGACGCTGCGCCGGCCGTCGCGTGGGTGTCTTCGTCGGGTGCCACGTCCCCCTCCGCGGCCAGTTGGCAGGAGTCTAACAACTCGCCGCTGCGGGAAACTCATCGCAGAGCCGGCGCCTTCGCTTGAGCGCCGTCGGCGTCGCGCGGGCGGCGGCCGGTCTCACAGCGGGATGCACACGAGCCCGTACAGGACGCCCTTGAGGCTCAGCGGGCCCGATCCGTCCGTCGTCGCTCCACCGTCTCGTCCAGCTCCCGCGCGGCCGCGGCTCGGGCGACGGCCGTCTCGGGCGTGTCCAGCTCGCGAGGCCACGCGCGGGTTGTGTGCGCCCGTATCGATGATGACCTGGTGCAGGCGGCTCTCGAGCGCCTCCGCCAGCGCCTTCTGGGCGTCGCGCAGGGTGGCGGGCTCGCTGGTCTCGCGGGTCCCAGGTGGGGCCGCCGACGCCGATCGCGCAGATCTCTCCCGGCCGGTCGGGCAGGTTCAGCAGCCACTCGGGGAACGGCGGCGCGAGGTCGCCGCTCGCCGCGGCGTCCGGGTGACACGCCATCGCGTAGACGTGGCGCACCCTGGTCTGCGAGGTGGGGTCGCTCGTGCGCTCGGCCCACATGGCGACGATGCGGCTGTTGCGCACGGTGCCCTCGAGGTCCTGGCGGGTGAACTCACCGCCCCGCTCGCTGCCCACCAGCAGCTCGCTCTCGACGCGGATGCGCGTGTCGGCGTCGACGGCGGCGAGCTGACGGAGCGCCGCCTGGCGCGCGTAGCGGATGGCGTCGCCCGGGTTCAGGGTGGGGCCGGAGAAGCCCACCGCACAGCCCTCGGGTGCCGTCTGGAGCCAGCCCGGGGGCTCCGCGGCTTCGGGCTCCGGCGCGGCCCCCGCACACGCAAGCACGGCGCTGGCCGAAGCCAGCGCCGTGCAGAGGGACAGCCTGCCGTAGCGTCGCATCGGCGACCGCGAGTCGGCTACTGGTTCTTCTCCAGCTCCTCGTCGAGCTCCTTGAACGAGGCGTTCGCCCGCTCGATCACGGCCTTGCGGATGTTCTCGGAGAGGTTCTTCATGCCGCTCACGGCGTCCGAGAACTTCTCCGAGTCGTACACCATCAGCACGTAGACCTGGCCCGAGGGCGAAATCCACATGTCCTGGCGCTCGACGCCCACGAGGTCGATGTCGGTGAGCTGCTTGCTCACGTCGACGATGTGCTGCTCGTCGGCGGCGTTGGTGCCGTACTCCTCGCCGCCGGTGGTGGTGGCCTGGTAGTCCTTCAGCATCGCCTTGACGTGCAGGTCGAGCGAGCGCGCGATGGCGGTCCGCCCGCGCCCTTCGGCGGCGGTGATCATCAGCGAGTGGTTGCGGGAGCCGCCCGCGCTGCCTACGCCGCAGAGCTTCGAGGGGTTGGCGTCCTCGTCACCCCAGAAGGCGCTGCAGCCCCGGGTCACCCAGTCGGGCGCATTGGCGAGCTCGCCGGCCATCGGGCCGAGCTTCTCTTCGGGCGTCTGCTCCGGCTCGCTCGCGCAGGCGAACGAGCCGAGGACGAAGAGGAGGGCGACGGCGAGGGTCGCGCGGGAACGGTCGAATGAGGTTCGCATCTTGTGCCTCCGAGCGGGCTTGGGTTTCGTGCTCCTTCGAGAGCCCCGGCCCTGGGTTGGAGTGTCGACCCGACTGTCTTCTGGCTTTCGCCTCTTCTTGCGCACAGCCCCACAAGAGGCTCTCGCAACGGTTTCAACGGCAGCGGAATGACTCTCACGGTTCGCGACGCGTCCTGCGTCGGTCGCCTTGCGTGCACCAGTGGGCTCGCTCGGCCTGTTCGGGTCCCACACCGTAGCCCAGTAGTGTCCCCGGTCGACGAGGGGGTTCCTCGTCCGCAGCGAGCGGCCGGGTCGCCGCGCAGAGACGCCGCCGCGAGGAACCGATGACCCCGGCCGAGCCACCCACTCCCTCGCCCGCTTCCGGCCGAGGGCGATGGGAGGCAGCGAGACCGGAGTGCGTGGCTAGACTCCGGCCGCGGTCCGCGCGATCGGGATCCACGGGCGATCGCGGTTCAGAGATGGCTGGACGGCGACGGACGTAAAAGGAAGCAGCAAGGAGAGAAGCCACGGTGCCGCCGCGTCATGCTGTCCAGAGCCTTCGTCCTGCCGCCGCCCTGCTGCTGGCGGCGGGTCTCGCCTCGCTCGCGGGATGTGCGGGCGGCGGCTCGCCCCGGCCGGAGGCCCCGCCCGCGCCTCCGGACTGGCTGGGATCCGGGGGAAAACTCCGCGCTACCCGGACGCCCGCTACATCACGGGTTTCGCGATGGTGGAGCTCGCGCCGGCCCAGGGCGGGATCGAGTCCGCCAAGCAGCAGGCCGCGGCCGCCCTCTCGCGCAAGATCTCGGTGCGGATCCAGGCGAGCCTGCGCGACGTGACCGAGAGCCGGAACGGCCAGGACAGCTACGAGGTCGCCTCCATCGTCAACGCGACGAGCGACATCCAGCTATCGGGGCTCGACTACGAGGTGTATCCCGAGGCGACGCGCAGCTACGCGCTGGCATACCTCGAGCGCGGGCGCGCCCTGGCCGAGCGACGGTCCCTGCGCGAGCGCTCCCTCGCCGAGGTGCGCGAGTGCCTGGCCGCCGGCGCCCGCCACGAGCAGGCCGGGCGCGAGTCCGACGCCATCGCCACCTACGAGAGCTGTCGGGGCGCCATCGCCGAGTCGCTCGAGCACGATTCCGTGGCGCGGGTGCTGGGGCCTTCGGGGCCGGCGGACGACGCCCTCTATCGCGAGCTGGTGGCCGCCAACGGCACCGTCGACGAGAAGGTCCGCTCGATCCTCCACAAGCCGGCCTCGAGCCTGAGCGAGGCGATCGAGCGGCTGGGCATCCAGCTCCGCCGGCAGAAGGCGGTCGCGGCCGGACAGCTCACCGTGGCGCCCTTCACCTACGGCACCACCGACCTCTCGAGCACGTTCGGCCGGCAGGCGGGCGTCGAGCTCGAGAGCGTCCTGGCCCGGGGCGGCACGGCGTCGGGGGCCGCGGGCGACCGCGTCGTGCGCGGGGTGTACCTCGAACGCGAGAACGAGGTCCGCATCACCGCCACCGTGCGCGACACCGAGAGCGGTCGGCTCGTGGCGAGCGCCGAGACGACGCTGCCCCGCCGCGCCCTGCCGGCCGGCGTCTCCCTCAAGCCCGCCAACTTCGAGTCGGCCCTGCGCGACCAGAAGATCCTCGCCGAAGGCGAGCTCGTCTCGGGCGACCTGCAGGTGGAGGTGTGGACCGACCGCGGGCGCCGGGGCGTCGTCTACTCGGAGAACGATCAGCTCACGGTTCACTACCGGGTGAACCAGCCCGCCTGGGTGCGCTTCATCTACGTGCTGCAGAGCGGCGAGCAGGTTCCCATCGCGGACGCCTGGTACGTGGACGCCTCGAAGGTGAACCAGGTGCTCACCTATCCCGACAGCTTCGAGATCGTGCCCCCCTTCGGGGTGGAGCACATCCACGCCACGGCCTTCGCGAGCAAGCCCGATCCGCTCCCCACCGAGCACCGCATGATCGCGGGTGAGGACTACGAGGTCGTCTCGAACGGCCTCGCGCAGATCGTGAAGACCCGAGGCATCAAGCGGAAGAAGAAGGAAGCCATGGCCGAGTCGCTGCTGACGGTCACCACCATGCCACGCTGAGGCGGCGCGCGAGCGGCGCGAAGGAAGTCGAGAGGAAAGCGATGCCGGTCACCGGGCGCCACGCGGTCACGGTCTTCCGGTCCCGGCTGCGGCCGGGCGCCGAGGAGGACGGCTACGAGGCGCACGCGGCTCGGATCGAGGCGCTGGCGCGCACGATGCCGGGCTTCGTGTCCATCGACATGTTCGCGGGGGCGGACGGCTGGCGGCTGGCGGTGGTGGAGTTCACGTCGTTGGCGGCCAGCGAGGCCTGGCGCAAGCACCCGGAGCACCAGCGCGCCCAGCAGATGGGCCGCGAGCGCTACTACAGCGAGTATCGCCTGCAGGTGTGCGAGCTCGCGCGGGAGTCGGTCTTCCCGGAGCCGGGTGCCGAAGCGCCCGGGGAATGAGCCCGCGCGAGGATCTGCCGGTCTCGGGACGGCTCGTGATCGCGGCCGGAGAGATCCGCGAGGAGGCGTCGCGCTCGAGCGGTCCCGGCGGGCAGCACGTCAACAAGACCAGCACCCGGGTGAGCCTGCGCTGGAACGTTCCCGGCAGCGAATGCCTGACCGGGAGTCAGCGCCGGCGGCTCGAGGAGAAGCTGGCGTCGCGGCTCTCGCGCGGGGGCGATCTCGTCGTCCACTGCGACAACACCCGTAGCCGTGCCCGCAATCGCGAGCTGGCGCGCGAGCGGCTGGCCGAGATCGTGGCGGCCGCGCTGGCCCGGCCCCGGCCGCGTCGGCCCACCGCCCCCACCCGCGCCTCCCGTACCCGACGCCTGGAGCAGAAGACCCGGCGGGGCAGCGTGAAGAAGACCCGCGGCCCGGTGCGCGGCGAAGGCGATTGACGACCCGCGGCCCACCGCTTCGGCGCCCGGTCGTAGTAGGATGGTGGGTCACGGGCCACACGCCGCCTGCAGATCTCCCAGCCGCTCCAGGAGCCCCGCCGCCATGCTTCACCGCCGCCACCTCGTCCTTGCCTGCCTGCTGCTCGCCGTCGCCTTCCTCGGCAACGGATGCCCGCCGGAGTACGCCCCGGAAATCATCGTGATGCGGCCGTTCCCCCAGGAGCTGACCCTCGTCGGGGACGTCGCGGTGCGCATCGTCGTGCCCGGGACGCCGGTCGCCAGCACGCTCACGGTCACCCTCGACGGCGACGACGTGACCGGCCAGCTAGTCACCCACGGCAGCGTCTCGACGGGCCCGATCACGGTGGCCACCGAAGGCTGGCACGACCTGGTGGCGACGGTGGATCTCGCCGGCGGCGGCAGCGCGCAGCTCACGCGCTCGTTCCAGAGCGTCGACCTCGAGAACCCCGAGCAGTGCGAGGTCTTGAACAACGTCGACTGTCTCTATCCGTACCCGTCATCCCGCTTCCTGGTACCCGACCCGAGCAAGCCCTCGGGCCTGCACATCGAGTTTCCGGACTCGGCGCTCGCCTTTCCGGGGCTGGTCGGCACGCCGCCCACGGCGACGCAGTTCCGCGTCCTCGACGGCTTCGCGCCGACGGTGTCGATCCAGATGCACTTCCCCGGCGGCGTCGACGTTCTGGCCTCGGACGCCCCGCGGCTGCTGCCGCCGGTCATCTCGAACCCGACGCCTCCCCCCTACGTGGGTATCCGCATGACCGACGAGCGCTCTCTCGACGCCGACAGTCCGACGGTGCTCGTCCGGGCGTCGACGGGCGAGCACGTGCTCCACTTCGTCGAGCTCGACGCCCGCGCCAACGGCAACCCCGCCCGGCAGGCGCTCATCATGCGGCCCGGCCAGAGCCTCGTCCCCGGTGAGCGCTACATCGTGGCGGTGCGCCACCTCGTCCATCCCGGCGGCGCGCCGGTCGAGCCGGAGGGACCCTTCGCGGCCATCCGCGATCGACGGCTCACGGCGATCCCGGGGCTGCCGGCTCGGCAGCGGTACTTCGAGGACGAGATCTTTCCCGTGCTCGAATCCGCCGGCGTCCCGCGCGACGACCTGATCCTCGCCTGGGATTTCCAGGTGCAGAGCGACGAAGGGCTCACCCACCACGCTCTCTCGATGCGCGACATGGCCTTCGCGTGGCTCGACACCCAGGTGGGCCTGGGGCAGCAGACCTTCACGGTGGACAGCATCGAGGAGGTGGCGGGCGCGTGCGACGATGGCATGGGCCTGTGGCGGATCGTGCGCGGGACCTACCAGGTGCCCCTCTTCCTCACCGAGGATCCCGAAGTCGACAGCCAGAGCGTGGGCGTGCTCGACGTGGACGCGAACGACGACCCCGTGCAGAACGGGGTGACGAACCCGCCCTTCTCCATCGGCATCCCGTGCGCGGCCATCGAGCCCGCGGGACCCGTGGTGCACCCGGTGGTGCTCGGGCACGGCCTCTTCGGCACCGGGGACGGCATGGTGACGGGCTTCGCCGACGGCCTCGGTCTCGACGTCGACGTGATCGTGGGCGCGACCAACTGGCGCGGCCTGTCGAGCCCGGATCTCCCCTTCGTGATCAACAAGGTGGTGGGCACCGCGGCCACCGGGAACCAGTTCGAGAACTTCCCGGCGCTGCCCGACCGGCTGAAGCAGGGGCAGATCAACACCGTCCTGCTGGCGCGCATGATGAAGGACGGGGTGTTCAACGTGGACCCGGCCTTCCAGGCGCCCGGAGGCTTCGGGGTCTTCCAGGGCCCCGACGTCGAGATGTTCTACTACGGCATCAGCCTCGGCGGCATCATGGGGACGTGGTTCGCGGCGCTCACCCCCGACGTCGAGCGGCTGAACGTGGACGTGCCGGCCATGAACTTCGGCATGCTGCTGCAGCGCTCGACCCAGTTCGGCGCCTTCGAGCAGCTGCTGGCCGGAGTCGGCGTGACCGATCCGCTCCAGACCCTGCTGACCCTCTCCCTGAACCACGAGGTGTGGGTGCGGAGCGAGCCGGCGGGCTACATCCGGCACATCACCAGCGATCCGCTCCCCGGCACGAATGCGAAGCACATGCTCGTGACCATGGCCTGGCTCGACAAGCAGGTCTCGAACCAGGCCACCGAGATCATGGTGCGCTCCCTCGGCATCCCGAACCTGACGGCCTCGGTCCAGCAGGGGTTTCCGGGCATCCCCGACGCGGACGGACCCCTGGATTCGGCCCTGGTGGTCTACGACACGGGCTCCTACGACATCTTCAACCCGGCGATGTACCAGACCGTGGGCAGCGGGCCGCTCATCCCGCCCCTGGACAACCGCATCCCCAGCAGCAAGTGCGATCCCCACGCGCAGCGCCTCACGATTCCGGCCTCTCTCGACCAGCTGGCGGCGTTCCTGCAGCCTGGGGGCCAGGTGGAGAACTTCTGCGACGGCCTGTGCGACGCGGGGATTCCGTACGAGCGGCCGGGCGGTGCCGCGACGAGCTGCGATCCGCTGAACTGACGGCGGGCGACGAGGCACCGCCGGCCCCTGCCCGGGAGACCGGTCTCGCGCGCGCTTTGGGATAGAATGGGTGCCGGCCGAGCGGGGAGGGCGCCTGCCCGCGTCCCGCCCGCGGTGGCGGTCGGACGAACCGCCGCGCACGACGGCTGAACCCGAGACGCACGAGAGCAGGGCCCCGACCTTGGCAAAGTGGCTGCCCTCATTCGGACGAAAGCAGCAGGCGGACGCGCCGAAGACCGTCCTCGAGCTGATGGTCCTCGAAGGGGAGGACGCCGGCCAGCAGTTCACCGTCGACGGCCCCGAGGTCCGCATCGGTCGCGGCAAGCCGCAGACCGGCCAGACCGGCACGATCCTCCTGCACGACACGTCCGTGTCCGCCCACCAGGCCACGATCCGCGTCCAGGACGGCACCCACGTCATCGAGCACAACCCCGAGGCCACGAACGCCACGCTGCTCAACGGCCGCCGGATCCGGAAGGAGCGCATCCGGCCGGGGGACCACATCCAGATGGGGCTCGAGAAGATCGAGGTGCGCCAGCGGAAGGGAATTGCGCTCTCGGGTCTCTTCTCCCTGCGCGACGCGGAGACCGAGCCCATCGCCGACGTGGCGAACGTGAGGGCCCGGATCGCGGAGTCCCGGGGCGAAGCCGCCCAGGAAACCGCCGTGATGGCCCGGGGCGAGGGCGCCGCGACCCAGACCACCCTGGTGGAGTCGCGCGGGCGGCTCCTGCTGGTGCGGGGCATCCCCGGGCTCGAGAACGAGAGCTTCCCGCTGCGCGTCGACTCGACGGTGGTGGGACGCAGCTCGCAATGCGACGTGACGCTTCCTGAGCCCGGCATCTCCCGCCAACACGTCCGCTTCGAGTGGCGGGATGCCGAGCTGGTCCTGGTGCATCTCTCGGGCACCAACTCGACCTGCGTCGCCGGCGCGCGGGTCACCGGCGAGCGGCGTCTGCGAGAGGGCGACGAGATCCAGCTGGCCGATCAGGTGGTGCTCCGGGTGCAGCTCGGGCCGACGCCCACCTCCACCGAGGACCGGCCGACCCTGCCGCCGCAGTCGTCCCGGCCCACCCTCGAGCCGACGGTTCCGCCCGCCGCGCGCCCGGACCCGTCCGCCGGCCCGAAGGCCCCGGCGACCCCCAGCCTGCGGCAGTTCATGGAGCAGAAGCTCGAGCACGACCGCTTGATCGAGGAGGAGTTCTCCGTCGAGGGCAGCTTCGTCGACATCGACGTGGTGGGCTCGTACAAGATGAAGGCCGAGGCCGACCGACCGGCGCACATCATCGTCTCCTTCGAACGCTTCCGCTCCTTCGTCGAGAGCGTGATCGACGAGTTCGGCGGCCAGGTGCTGAACAGCAACGGCGACGAGCTGATGTGCTTCTTCGAATCCACCCACGACGCCGTCCGCTCGGCGAGCGCCATCCTCCACCGTCTGGACGAGTTCAACGCGAAGCAGAACGTGCTCGCGTCTCCCTTCCGCTTCCGCATCGGCATCCACACCGGTCGCTCGCTGGTGGACCGCGCCCGGGGCGTCGCCTACAGCCACGTGCTCGACACGGCGGGGCACCTGCAGAAGGCGGCCGACGTGAACGGGCTGCTCGTCTCCGAGGCCACGTTGCGAGCCCTGCCGGAAGGTCTGCCCTTCGAGCCCGCCGGCACCCTCGACCATGAGGGGATCGTCACCTTCCGCGCCACGGGACCCATCGCCTAGAGCCCATCTCACAAACCCCGACCGAGCGGGTTTATGAGATGAGCTCTAGCGCTTCGGCCTAGCCTCGTGGCCTGAATTGTGAGACAGTGGCTGCTGTGAGCGAGACCGTGATCCAGGTCGGGGGGCGGCGGAACCGGTGATCGTGATCCGCATCGGCGACGATGGTCCGGAGTATCGCGGCCACGGCCCGGTGACCATCGGTCGCGACGAATCCTGCGATCTCCAGATCGACGATCCGGTCGCCAGCCGGCAGCACGTTCGCATCCACCGAGAGGGCCCGGACTGGGTGGCCGAGGACCTGGGGAGCCGCAACGGCACCCGTCTCGGCGACGCCGATCGGCCCATCACCTCGGCGATCCTGCGCGGGGGCGACGTGCTGCGGGTCGGCGGCACCCTCGTCTACATCTTCTTCGACCACACCGTCCCCGATCTCGACGTCGAGCCCCTGCGCTTCACCATCGAGGCGCCGCCGTCGGCCGCCCGGGAGGTGCGCTGCACCCGGGAGAGCGTGACGATCGGCCGGCACCCGTCCTGCGACGTGGTGGTGGACGACCCGACGGTCTCGCGCCTGCATGCGGTCGTCGCCAAGACCAGCGCCGGCTACGTGATCAACGACCAGAAGGCGACGAACGCCGTCTACGTCGGCGACCCGCCCGAGCGCATCACGGCCGCCGTGCTCTACGACGGCCAGGCGATCCGTCTCGGCACCGCCTTGCTGCGCGTCCACATCCCGAGCGAGGTGGGCCGGGCGCCCGAGCCGCCGCGCATCAGCCAGGCCACGATGATGCTTCCGGCGGTGGGACCGCGGCCGGTCGCCGACGTCATCCAGGCCCAGCTCGCCAAGGCCCCCCTCTTCCAGGCCTTCAGCGAGGAGGACTGGACCCTCTTCCTCACCGCCTACGGCCGCGACGAGGAGCTGCACGTCGAGCGCTTCGAGGCGGGCGAGGTGGTGTGCGAGGCCCAGCGCTTCGACTCCTACTTCCGGGTGGTCCTCAAGGGCTCGATCGACGCGCTCGACCCCGAGAGCGGCCAGACCCTGCTCACCCACCGCAAGGGCGACTTCTTCGGTCTGGTGGAGGCGAAGCGCTCCCTTGCCCGCACCACGCGCCACGTGGCCACCGAAGAGTCCCAGGTGCTGTGCCTGCCGCGGCACCAGATCCGCTACGTGGAGCGCAACGCGGCCGCCCGGGCGCTGCTCGCGGAGCGCCACAAGGAGGAGTCGTGGCGCGTGATGGCCGCCCAGCTTCCCCTGCTCGCGGGTGTTCCCGTCGACGCCATCGGCGACCTGATGCAGAGCTCCGAGATCGAGTTCTACGACAAGGCCGGCATCGTGCTCATCCACGAGGGCGAGACGGGTGAGATCGTCGGGATCGTGCGGGACGGCTTCCTCAAGGTGGTGAAGAAGCGCGAGGGCGCCCCCGATCGCATCCTGGGCTACATGCGGCCGGGCGACGTCTTCGGCGAGATGGCCATCCTCGACGACGCGCCCCGCAGCGCCAGCGTCGTCACCGCGGGCAAGGCCGAGATCGTGAAGATCGACAAGCAGGCCTTCCGGGCGCTGCTGAGCAGCATCCGGTGGTGGTGGAGCGGCTCCGGCAGCTCGAAGAGGATCGCAAGCGCACCCGCGAGAGCCTCGATCCCGAGCTCTCCCGGCAGCTGGAGAAGTGGGGGCAGGGGTACATCCAGGCCGACGCCCTGCTCGTCATGGACCTCGAGCTGTGCGTGAAGTGCGACCTGTGCGTGGAGGCGTGCGAGGACCTGCACGGGGTGAGCCGTCTCACCCGGCGCGGGGTGCAGCTCGGCAAGTACCTGGCGCCCGCGGCGTGCCGCCACTGCGACGACCCGCTGTGCATGTTCTCGTGTCCCACCGGCGCCATCAAACGCCGGCCCGAGGGCGAGATCTACATCGACTACGACCTGTGCACGGGCGTCGGCGCCTGCGCGCTCGCCTGCCCCTACGACAACATCCAGATGATCGAGACCCACAAGTTCGACGAGGCCCAGGCCAACAAGCAGGCGGCCCAGCCCGACCACGTGTTCTTCCGCCCGTACCCGGGGCGCGCGCCGGAGAAGCAGGGGCTCCTGCAGCGCATGCTCGGCCTCGGGAAGGTCGAGGATCCCCAGGAGCCCGCGGCCGCCGGCGAAGGGCACCACGTTCCGCCCAGCTATCCCATCAAGTGCGATCTCTGCGACGGCCTTCCCTTCATGGGCTGCGTGCACGCCTGCCCGACGGGGGCGGCCATGCGCGTCGACCCGCGCACCCTGCTCGAGGAAGGCGTGGTGGGATCGGGCTCGGTGGTGGGCAAGGCGGCGGGAGCCCGAGACTCGTGAGCGCCGCCTCCTCGGCGCGTGCGACGGGCCGGCATCGCCGACCCTGGGGCGCCGGCGCTCCGCGGACCGCTGCTGCTGCTGGGCGTCGCGGGGCTGGCCGGGCTCGCGGCGGTGGCGGCCGGGCGCTCCCCGCTGGAGGACGTGGCGAGCGGGGCGCTCACCCTGCTGCTCATGGGCCTGGCCGCCTTCTACTTCGTGCGGCGCCGGACGGTGCGCGTCTCGCTGGTGCTGCTCCGCCCGTTCACGACCGTCGGCCTGCTGCGACCCCTGCGCGACCTCGCCGTGCGGCTCGACCGCCTGCGGAGCTGGAGGACCGCCCACCTGGTGTTCGGCACGCTGTTCGTGCTGGCGCTGTGGTGGCACACCGGCGCGAGCCGGGGAACCTGGGTGGAGTCCGCCCTGCTCGTCCTCTGCGGCCTCGTCGTGGCCAGCGGGGTATTCGGGGCGCTGCTGCAGTTCTGGCTGCCCCGTTCGATGCTCGGCATCGTCGAGCGCGAGGTGCGGCTCCAGGACGTGGAGGCGCGGCGAAACGCCATCTACGTGGAGGCGGAGGAGAAGATCCTCGGCGGCTCCGAGCGCCTCGTCGACACCTACGTGGCGGAGATCCGCCCCCAGCTGCGGGGGGAGCCTCCCCGCATGCGGCTCTTCGAGGCCACCTTGCGGCGGCAGGACCCGGGCGCCCTGCTGCGCGGCCGCCTGTGGCGCCTGCTCGAGGGCATGGAGGAGCCGGACGTCTCCAAGTTCCGCGAGCTGATCGACCTGGCGGAGCAGAAGGGCCGGCTCGATCTCAACCTCTACCACCTCGAGCTGTCGGTGGGTTGGCTGCTGGCGCACGACGCCCTGGCAATCGGTGCCGGGGCGCTCGTCGTGCTCCACCTGCTCTCGGTCGCGTACTACTAGTGCGGACGACTCGACGCTCTGGGCTCGACGGACGTGCGGGCCGGTGCTCCGACGAGGTGCGGACGTGATCCTGCGGGTCTACGCCGCCGTTCTCGGCCTCGGCGCCCTGGCGGCCGGGCTGCTGGTCTTCGGCGAGGCGCCGGTGCTCTCACCCGGACCGTTGTCGGACACCCATGCCCAGCTCGATCTCGACTGCCGGGCCTGTCACGCGCCGTTCCAGGGCGTGGCCAGCGGCTGCGAGAGCTGTCACGGCGCGCTGCCCGACGCGAACGCGCACGGGCGCGCGGGAATCTCGTGCGCGGAGTGCCACCCCGAGCATCGGGGCGCCGACGCGTCGCTGGTCGCGGACGCGCGAGAGGACTGCGCGGGCTGCCACGCCCATCCCTCCATCGCCGCGGTGCCGGCGCACGCGGTCGACGGCGAGATGCTGCGCTTCGTCGATCCGGGCTCGACCCAGCGCGCCCAGGCCCGGGCCTTCCGCAAGTTCTCCCACAAGGAGCACTTCGAAGAGGCGGACATCCGCGACGACCCGAACTGCAAGACCTGCCACTTCGTGGGCGAGACCGCCGAGGCGACGCGCGGCGGCGAGCAACTGGTGCGCTGGTCGGGCTGTCGCGAGTGCCACGACGATTGGAACGACGCCGGCTTCCAGAAGGCCGTGGGCCGCGGCATGGTGACGCTGGAGCTCGAGCGCTTCCCGCGCATCGCTTTCAGCCACTCGGAGGAGCATCTCGAGGCGGGCTGCGAAGCCTGTCACACCGGCATCCGCGACGCGGACGAGATGGGATCGGCGCTGCCCGTGGCGAGCACGGCGACCCGGCTCGCGACCTGCTTCGGGTGCCACGCCCACCAGCCCGAGGACGCGAGCTGGGCCGTGGTGGCCGAAGAGACCGGGATCGCGGACGGCGGGGAAGCGTCCGACGACGAGCGCGGCGCGGTAGTCGAGTGCGCCGCGTGCCACGAGCTGCACGGCCACGGCGCCGAAGCCGACTTCCCCGAGGCGCCGAACGACGAGGCCCGTTCCGCGGGCTGGGACGTGTGGGGTCGGGCCGCCGACCTGACGTTCACCCCCTGGCTCGCGCTCTTTCTGGGTCTCGGCGGCACGGGCTGGGTGCTGACGTGGCGGCGCCTGCCCGAGGGCGGGCGCCGGGTGGCGTCCGCCAACCCCGACGTGGCGCCGCAGCGCGTCCCCGAGGTTCCCGTCCTCTCGCCCCACTACGAGACGAGCGTCTCCGGCCTCTACATCATCGGGGAGCTCGCCGGGGTGCCGCTCGTGAACCGGGCCATGAAGTCGGGCTTCGACGTGGTCGACTTCGTCGCCAACCGCATGGGCAAGGACAAGGGCGGCGCGGGCGCCGCGGCCGACGAGACTCCGCCCGAGGACCGGGTGCTCGACCTGCTCATCGCCGGCTCCGGGCCGGCGGGGCTCGGCGCCGCCACCCGCGCCCAGAGCCTCGGTCTCGCCTACGTGGTGTGCGAGAAGAGCACCGCCGCCGCCACGATTCGCGACTACCCGCGCGCCAAGATCATCCAGGCCGCGCCGGTCGACATCCCCGACTACGGGTCGTTCTTCCAGGAGGACGACGAGTCGAAGGACGCCCTGGTGCGCCGTTGGGAGGACATCATCGCCCGCACCGGCGTCGTGATGCGCGAGCGCGAAGAGGTGATCGACATTCAGCCCCACCCGGAAGGGGGCTTCGCGGTCGAGGTGCGGGGCGGCAAGACGTACCGAACCCACAACGTGGTGCTGGCGATCGGCATGCGCGGAACGCCCCGGCGCCTGCGCGTGGACGGAGAGACCCCCGAGCGCGTCGCCTACAACCTGATCGACGCCGCCGAGTATCGCGAGCAGGACATCCTGGTGGTGGGCGGCGGCAACGCGGCCGTGGAGGCCGCCCTGGCCCTGTCGCAGCCCGAGCTGCTCAACCGGGTGACCCTCTCCCATCGCGGCACCGTGCTCGCCGGCATCACGCCGAAGAACTCGAGCGACGTCGACGCGGCCGCCGCGGAGGGACAGCTGGAGATCGTGGCTTCGTCCCAGATGGGCGAGATCCGCGCGACGACAGCGGTCCTGAAGACGCCGGACGGCGAGCGCGAGATCGCCAACACGATGATCTTCGCGCTGATCGGCGCCGAGCTCCCCATCGGCTTCCTGCGCAATGTGGGCATCAAGCTGGCCCGCAAGGGCGGGATCTGACCCGAGCCCCGGCCCCGCGTCCAGGCGGGTGGGATCGGCGCCTGCCCCCGTCCCGCCCGGCCAGCTCCTCGCTCGGCTACTTCCGCTCGTGGCAGTGGGTGCACTTCGTCGGCGCCTTCTTGCCCGACCGCTTGCCCATGGCGAGCAGCTCGTTCTGCGACTTGTGACAGCCCACGCAGCTCACCTGCTCCTGGTCGCCTTCCTTGGGGAAGCCCAGGTCCTTGGTGTGTACGTAGCGCTTCTTGGCCTTGTCCTCGTCGGCGTCGCCACCGATGTCGTGGCAGCTGTTGCAGGCCTCGGGTGACTCGTCGCCTTCCTGGGTGTGGTGACAGGTCTGGCACTCGCCGTCGGGCAGGTACTTCTTCGACGCGTGCGCCAGGTGGTTGAACTTCACCTTGTTGTACTTCTTGCCGTTGGGGTTGAGGATGATCACCTCGTCCACGTCTTCCAGGAAGCGCTCGACGCCCTTCGACTTCGACGCGCTCTCGAGAGCCTGCTTCTCGGCCTGCTTGCGGGTCTTCTCCGCGGCCTTCGCGCGCTCCGCCTCGCCGGCCTTCTGCTGGGCCAGGGCCGCTTCGGCCTTCTGGCGCTCGGCCTCGGCCTTCTGGCGCTCGGCTTCCTCCATGCGCTTCGCCTCGGCGGCCGCCTCGGCCTTCTGGCGCTCGGCTTCGGCCTTCTTCTTCTCGGCTTCGGCTTTCTTCTTCTCGGCTTCGGCCTGGGCCTCGGCCTTCGCCTTCTCGGCCTGCATGCGCTCGGCCTCGGCGCGGTCCTGGGCGGAGAGGGCCGCCAGGCGCTGCTGCTCGGCCTTCTCCTTCTCGGCCTTCTCCTTGGCGGCCTTCTCGGCCTGCATGCGCGCGGCCTCTTCGTCCTCCTTCGAGGCCTGTGCGGTCTCCTCGGCCTTGCGGCGCGCGGCGAGCTCCTGCTCGGCCTTGGCCTGGCGTGCGTTCTCGACGGCGGCCTGGCGCCGCTTCGCTTCGGCGGTGGCGTCGGCGTAGTAGGCCTTGTCTCCGGGGTCGACCCAGTGGGCGATGTCCCGGGAGAACTCGCGCAGGTTGAAGGGAACGTAGGTGGGGCTCGCCGGGTTGTGGCAGCTGGTGCAGACCACCCGTCGCTGGTCCAGGTTCCTGAGGATGCGGAAGCCCATCGCCTCGCGGTTCGGAACGTCGGGGCCGTGGTCGACCTTCGCCCACCGGCTCGATGGCCCGTGGCACACCTCGCAGGTGACGCCGTCCTCGTTCGAGTAGCTCGGGGCGATCTGGCTCTCGGGGGCGCCGTAGGCCGTCGTGTGGCACTTCACGCAGCGCCAGTCGTTGACCGGATCATCGACGCCGCGGGTGCGCCGCGCGATCTCCTTCGTGTACTCGCGCTTGAGGCTCTGGAACGCCTGGGAGTGCACGTGGCGCTGCCACACCACCGAAGCGCCCAGGTGGAAGTCGCCCGTCGGCTCGAGGTGGCACTCGCGGCAGACGCCGGGACCCTGGTACTTGAAGTCGCCCTTGATGATGGTGGGCGTCTGCTTCGCACCGTAGTCCACCGGGCCTTCGGGGAGGGCGCCGGAGGGCGCCTCGCCGAACTCGACGTAGCGGGCGTTCACCCATCCGTTCGTGTAGCCGCCGGCGGCCTCGACCGAGTACCACGTGGCGGGCCCGATCCGGGTCTGCTCCTGCACCGTGATGCGATCGTACTTGAGCAGGATGCCCACCACGTTCGCCTGGGTGCCCGGTGCCGAGCGCAGGTTCAGGGCCGTGGTGTTCACGTAGGCCTGGAACCCCTCGGTGTCCCCCTCCTGGGCGCTCGCGGCAGACACGAAGCCGGCCATCAGGAGCCCGGCTGCGACGAGTGCGAGCACCGCGCGTCCCGGGTTCGTGCTCGGGACGGGAGTGGTGTGAGGGAAGTCGGTGCGGGATGCGCGTCGGGGCGATCGCAGCATGCGGAGCTCTCCCAGGCGTCGGACAGGCGTCGTCGGTGTGTGGCGGCTCGTGAACCGCGGGCTGCATGGTAACCGAAACCCCCCGGTCGCAAGTCGCAACGGATGTCCCCGTATCGGATCGGAAAATCCCGCCAAAAAAGCTTGACACGGGACTCGCTCGCGGAGTAGCGATAGTAGGCGGGCGGGGTTCGTCGGAACGCAGATGGCGGCGTGTGTGGTTCCCTGCCCGGTGCTCGGGCGCGAGGACCAGGTCGGTCGCGGGTGGAACAGGTGGGTCGCAGAGGGTCGCGACCAGGCGGGGTATCCAGAATTCGCTTCGATCTTCCAGAGGGTTGGCCCACTGCGGAGCCCCCTCACCTAGCATTCTCGTTTCCGGAGTTGACCCGCTACCTCGCCGGAGGTAACCCCGTCCGGGGTGCTCCCGGTGAATCGGTGGAAGGGCGCCTGCTCCGGGCGCGGGCCGGATGTGGGCGGATGCGGATCATTGGCGGCCAGTGCGAGCGAGCGGGCGAGCGGGAAGGGGGCGGGTATGAGTAGGTGGTGGTTCCTTCTGGCCCTGGCAGCGGCGCTCGCCTTCGGCCTAGCCTGCAGCGAGCCCCAGCCCCCGAGCGACGAGGGCGGCAGCGCGGCCGCTCCGGCCCCGGTCTCCAGCGGCGGCAGCGCCAGTGGCGAGATCACCACGACGTCCGAGGTCCTGGTCTTCGGCGGAGGCGGTTCGAGCCCGACGACCCAGACCTCCGGCGAGACGACGACCCGCTCCGAGCCGACGTCGGGAGGCGGCGCCGCCGGCAGCACGCCCTCGCTCTTGTCGGCGATCGTGCAGGCCTTCCGGACCACGTTCGGCCGCGTCTTCGGCGAGGCCGGATACGACGAGGACGCCGATCTCGACGGCGACGGCGTGGTGGGGATGCGCGACATCGCCATGGCGAAGCGCGCCACGGCAGGGCTCGACCCGGATCCCAGCGGTGACGGCGCCGGCGTGGTCCCGCCCCCCAGCCCGCCCGGCTTCGAGGCGGCGCGTCCGTTCAGCAACTCCGCGGACTGCAAGTTCTGCCACCCGCGCCAGTTCAACGAGTGGCGCACCAGCCCCCACGCCTACACGGGCATCAGCCCGACCTTCTACTCGCTCGTGGCCGCCGGCCAGAACAGCTTCGGCGCCGGTCTCCTCATCGACGCGAATGGGGGCATCTCCCAGGCGGGTGGCGTCGGGAACTTCTGCCTTCCCTGCCACGCCCCGATGGCGTTCATCGGTCTCGAGGGGCGCTACGGCGGAAACAACGGCGGCTTCGCGGACGTCCAGCCGGTGATCCCGTTCGTGTGCGCGCCCAACTCGCCCAACGTCGCCAACCGCCTCATGGAGTGCACGAACGCGACGTCGGTCGACGTGTGCGGCGGCCCCGGCCTGTGCGTCCAGTTCGAGGGTCGCACCTGCTCGAACATGCCGCCGGCGAACCAGAACACCCTCTTCCCGCGGCGGCTCGTCCACTGCGTGGACGACAGCGACTGCGCGGCGGGTCAGAACGGCTGCCCGTCCGGCCAGGACTGCGGCCCGTGCATCATCACGCCGGCCACCAGCTACTACTTCCCCGAGGCCCAGGAGGGCATCAACTGCGAGTCGTGCCACAACATGCTCCCGAACCACCAGCGCTCGTGCGATCTCTTCCGCGAGTCGGACTCGGCGGGCGTGCTCTCCATCGACATCGCCGAGCGGAGCGCCGAGGCGGATGGGCGCCGGCTGCGCCTCGGCCCCTATCCCATCGCATCGGCCACCCAGGGCCAGGGCGTCGCGAACGACACCCTGCCGCCGGTGCTGAACGCCTTCCACGAGTCCGCCCGGGTCGACTCGCCCCTGGTGGTGCCCTACGACCAGACCGATCGCCGGGGCGGCGTCGCGAACCCCCAGGCGAGCGCGAACATCCTGCGGCCCACGGCGGTCACCTGTGAGGAGCTTCCCTACTGCGCCCGCGGGCTGTGCCAGGGCGGGCCCCTCGGCAGCGCCCCCGGCGGCACCGTCTGCAGCAGCGACCGGGACTGCGGCGGCTGCGGCTTCGACGGCGTCGCCTTCACGTGCGGCGCGGCGAGCGCCCGCGCCGGGCAGGCCTGTGAGAACTCCGTGGACTGCGCGGTGCCGAGCAACACCGCCCAGAACCTCTTCCAGCGCGGCATCGACGATCCCAACGACGAGACCGTCTCCCCGCTCACGCGCCGCAACGTGGGCGCCGGCGAGCTCGACCGGCCCGACGGCAACTTCTACCGCAGCAGCATGTTCTGCGCGTCGTGCCACGACGTCCGCCCGCCCTTCGTGAACGCGATCCTCAAGTCGTGCCAGGAGCAGCCGAGCCACGTCTGCAGCGTCGACGCCGACTGCCTGAACCTGAACGTCGGCTGCAGCGGCAACGACTGCGGCCCCTGCGTGGCGGAGAACGCCGACAAGGATTCGCTGCCGGGGACGCCCCAGGGCGGCACGCCCGCCGTGGGCGACCCGCGCAACGCGGGCTACCGCCGGGTGGAGAACCTCTTCAGCGAGTGGCAGATCAGCCTCTACAACCATCCCGGAGCTGACCTTCTGCCAGGGCAACTCGTTCCGTGCGTGCACGTCCGACGCCCAGTGCATGGTCAACGGCTTCGACGAGGGCCCCTGCAACGTCTCGAGCCCCTTCGGCGGCCAGGTGATCACCTGCCAGGACTGCCACATGTCGAACTTCCCCGAGACGCCCCTCATCGACTTCTCGGGCGTCACCCCGGTGGTCGTCCAGAAGAACGACCTCTACTCCCAGGATCTCGCGGCGCTCGAAGGATCCCAGAGCAACGTCTCCCAGGCGCTCCCGGCGCGGCGTGTGTCCACCCACTTCATGGCGGGCGTGGACCTGCCGCTCGTGCGCTTCCCGGGCCAGTCCGAGCAGGCACGCCGGCGTCAGGAGCTGATCGACTCGGGCTTCAAGATCACCGTGGACTCGACGCCCGCCTCCGTCGTCGCGGGCGGCGAGCTCGACGTGGAGGTGACCGTCGAGAACGTCGGCGTCGGACATCGCTTCCCGGCGGGCTTCTCCCACGAGCGCCAGAACTGGATGCAGGTGTACGTCCAGGAGGCCGACAAGCTCGGCGCCCTCGATCCCTTCGATCCGAACGCCCCGTGCAACATGCAGGGCACCATCGCCACCGGGGCCGAGGACTCGCGCGACCCGGTGGGTGCCACGGCCCTCGAGCAAGCCGGCTGCGTCTACCGCTCGGGCTTCCTGCTCGACAAGGCCCACCCCGAGACCGGCGAGATGACCCCCGACGGCAGCCTCGACGACGAGGATCCCGAGGACTTCCTCGTGGTGGCCGGGACCCGGGTGCGCGGCCTGCCGGGCGATCCCCGCGTCGAGGTGAAGCCGGGTGCCGAGGGCCGCGCCCTCAGCATCCAGTACATCTGCGCCGAGGCCACCGAGGAGACCTACCGGGCGGCCATCGCCGCCGGCTCGGGCATCGACCTCGGCACCGATCCCGCCTTCCCGTTCCAGGCGCGCATGTGCGATCCGGCGATGACGCCCGCCGACGGTCCGGGCTTCACGGCGCCGGGCTTCGGCAACCCCATGTGCATGGACGGCGACGCGGACCTCGGCCCGTGCGTGCCCGAGATCGAGCTCTCCGACGGCAACGAGCGCGGCCGCTGCGCCCACGACCTCGCCCGGGCCTCGTGCCAGGACGACGCCGACTGCGGTCCGGCGGGACCGTGCCTGTTCCGCTGCTCGGGCTTCCCGGAGCTCGAGTGCTGCGACTCGGGCGACCCCGAGTGCGCGAGCTTCTACAGCGACCTCGGGCAGCAGGAGTGCGTGCTGGAGTCGCGCGCGTGCAACGGCGGTCCGAACGACGGGCAGCCGTGCTCGCTGAGCGCCGACTGCGGCGATCCGATGGGCAATCTCTGTCAGCCGACCGAGATCTGCGTGGGAGGGCCCCGCTCGGGGCTCGCGTGCAGCGTGAACGCCGACTGCCCGCTCTCCAACAACTGCGGCAACGTCGGGCCCTGCAACGTCGAGAACAAGGGCATCACCAACTTCCAGAACCAGTTCCGCAACTCGGCGAACGGCGTGTGCGTCGACCCCGCCGATCCGCGCCAGACGAACGGTGATCCGAAGCTTCCCGACCCCAACAACCCGGTGAGCTGCTTCTTGAATCTCACCTGTACGCTGCGGGGCGCAGGGCGGCCAGCGTGTGCCTCATCAACGGCGAGTGCTCCGTCGGAGAGCGACAACCCGGGTGCGACCTGCACCAACGTGACGTCGGGCGATCGATTGCCCGAACGGCACCTGCAACGTCCAGGCCAGCCTCGAGCTGAACGGTCGGCCCTCGGAGTCGGTCTTCATCCAGAACCACCCGTTCAACTTCAACTCGATGCCGCCCTTCCAGCCGCGCACCTTCGAGTACGAGGTCGAGGTCCCGCCGGAGCTGGCGGGCAAGGAGCTGGTGGTGGCAGCGCGGCTGATGAACCGGCACTTCCCCATGCGCTTCCTGCGGAACCTGATCGGTACCCAGGTGGTACAGCCGCCGTTCATCCGTGAGGCGCAGGGCGACCCGAGCGACCCCAAGCAGTGCAACAACCCGCGCTCGATCGACATCGACTGCTTCGTGGCGCCGGTGAGCACCCTCGGCAACGCGGAGCCGGGTGGCTACGTGCCGCCCGTGCAACAGACGCGGACCACCACGGTCGACGTCATCTCGGCCGCTCCGTGATGCCGCGGCGACGCGACCAGGAGGGGGAGCGAATGCGGCGACGTGCAGTGATGTCGAGGATGGGGGCGTCCGGCGTCCTCCTCCTGGCTCTCGCCCTGCTCGCCGGCTGCAGTGGCGACCCCCGGGAGTCGGTGCTGCCCCGCATCCTCACCGAAAAGGTTCCCGAGGCGAAAGCCGTGGGCTCCGAGTCCTGCACCGACTGCCACGAAGCGGAGCCCAACTTCTACAAGCAGAGCTACCACCGGGACGCCTTCTTCGGCGGCACCGCGAGCGGCGGCTGCGAATCCTGCCACGGCAAGGGCAGCGTGCACTCCGAGTACTTCTACAACAACGACGACTACGAGGACGACCCCCACGATCTCGTCGGGATCGAGGACCTCGGCGCCATGAGCGCCGTCCGAGAAGTCGGCGCTCTGCCAGCAGTGCCACCAGCAGGACTTCCCGCTCTGGCAGACGTCCGACCACGCCCGCAGCCAGGTCGGCTGCTGGGACTGCCATCCCGGCGACCTGCACTTCGCAGCCGCGGGACGCCATCGACGCTGCGGCCCGTCGTCAACGGCCAGAGCGACGACGCCTTCTGCACCCAGTGCCACGAGAGCGTGAGCGCGGAGTTCAAGCTGCAATACCACCACCGGGTGCCGGAAGGGCAGATGAAGTGCGCCGACTGCCATCCGATCCACGGCGAGCCCCAGAAGAACATGGTCGTCGCGGGCCGCAACGAGACCTGCCAGGGCTGCCATCCGGAGATCCAGGGGCCCTGGGTCTACGAGCACCTCGGCATGGAGGAGGGCTGCGACGTCTGCCACACGCCCGCACGGCTCGGTGAACAACAAGCTGCTCATCACCAACGACAACAGCCTCTGCCTCCAGTGCCACTTCCAGGATCCGTCGAGCTTCTTCGGACGGCAGCCCCACTCGAACTTCCTCGCCCAGGGCGCGCTCTGCTACGACTGCCACTTCCAGGTGCACGGATCCAACACGAACCGTTCCTTGAACCCGAGGCGCTTCTGATGACGAATCGAACGCGACGCCGTGCGGGACGGATCTGGATCGCCACCCTGGCGGTGGTCTGCATCGGGGGGATGGCGGGTCCGGTCGTGGCGAAGGAGAAGGCCGAAGCGAAGCCCCAGCCCGAAGGCGGAGCCCAACTTCGAGATGCCCGGCTGGCTCGCGAACCTCGGCGCCACCGGCAAGTACGTCGACCGGAACGGCAGCAAGGGCAAGTTCCTCGAGGACTACAACAAGCAGAGCGGGCTCGACGGCGCGCTCGACTGGCGGCAGGTGTGGAAGGACGGCAGCTACTTCCGCCTGCAGGGGCTCGGCGAGTCCGGCGAGAAGCAGGGCTTCGCCATCGGCGAGTACGGCGATCTCAGCACCTTCGACCTCGTGCTCGATTTCGAGGCCTGGACCGAGTACTACAACAACCGCACGGGCGACCCGAGCCCGACGGGCTTCCCGGGCACGAACGACGGCCGCCTCTTCTACGGCAACGGTATCCCGTCGACGGACTGGCTCACCGTGGGCGGCACCGTCGACGTCGACGGGAACGCCGTCGGCGTGGACGTCGCTGCGCGACATGTACCTCGACTTCCACTATCGCAACGTGGACGGCAACCAGACCCTCCTGAAGGCCGGCACGGTGGACGGCACCCAGGTGCCGGGGAGCGGGCCGGGCACCATCGACTTCGACTTCCCCGGCCGGAAGCACGTGGACTACGACGAGTACATGAGCTTCGGCGGGGGCCGGAGCGAGGTCGGCGGAATCAACTGGCAGACCGACGTCGTCTATCAGTACTACGACATCCAGAGCAGCGACTTCCGAGCCGAACTACACCAACGGCTCGATCGACGAGGTGGGACGCTTCACCCAGGACAGCAAGATCCACGTCGTCAAGTACGACCTGGCGGGAAGCCGCAACCTCTCGCCCGACTTCTTCGTCTTCGGGTCGGGCTTCTTCTCCTTCGAACGCAACGACCCGGAGCCCGACCAGTTCATCTCTTCCGGCGGCAACGTGTTCCAGACCCGCACCACCACCAGCTCGAAGGTGACGCGCTTCACGCCGTCGCTCAGCTTCGGCACGGTCTATCACCCGGACTCGCGGCCTCGTGGTCACCACCGACACGCACCTGCGCGGGCACGTACAGAAGCGGCGACCTCGACGAGAGCCGCGACGAATCCAACTTCCTGACCGGCGACTTCGGCACCGTCCACAACAGCGCCGACCGCAACTCCATCGTCTCGACGACCCGGATCCACGTCGACTGGCGGGCGACTTCGGATCTCAGCGTCGAGGGCGAGGCGCGCTACCGCTTCCTCTACCAGGACATCGACTCCCGGCAGGACACGGCCTTCGTCCAGCTCGAGCCCGCGGAGGTGGAGAAGTGGAGCTCGAAGGACCACCGCCTCCTGGTCGGTCCTTCGGTGCGCTACCGCATGCGTCACGGGCGCTCCATCGAGGGCGGCTACCGCTTCTCGTACAGCGACCTGTCCCAGGACATCGACAAGCTGCAGAACCAGTTCATCCTCGGCGACTACGACGCCAGGCGACACCGGGTCTACCTGAAGGGCTCCGGGAGGATCCTGAAGAACCTGCGCGGCGAGCTGCGCGGCCAGTACGTCTACGAGGACCGGAACAACGACGCGCCCAGCGTCCGACCCGTGATCGTCGGCGGCGCCGGCGAGGGCAAGGTGAAGACGCAGTTCTGGAACGTGACACCCATGCTCTACTACCTGCCCCACCGGGACTGGAGCCTCTACGGCACCTACTCGATCGGCCAGGTGCGCGTGGAGTCGAAGAACGGCAACGCGTTCGAGTACAAGACGCTCACGCAGTCGCTCTCGAGCGGGGTCACGTATCGCGCCACGGAGCGGTGGTCGGCGACGGGCTCCTACACGCTCTACGTCAACGACGACTCGGTGGAGAACGTGGGCCACAACGCCGCGCTGACCGGCGACTTCCGCATCAACGACAACTGGAAGATCAACGGCGGCTACCGCTACATCAAGTACAACCTGAGCGGCTCGGGCCTCGACGACTACGACGCCAACATCGTGTCCCTGGGCGTGACCGGGACGTTCTGAGCCGAAGATCGTGACCGCCTCGGCCTAGTCGTCGTCCTCGGCGTCGGGCGTCTGGATGATGACGGTCTCGGCCGCCGGGGCGTCTCCGGCGGGAGACTTCTTCGCTCCCGGTACCGGCCGGATCAGGGTCTTCTCGGAGTCGAGGTCGCGTCGTTCCGGTCGCGAGCCCGGCTGCTCGGGCTCCACCCGGGGCCCCTGGCGGATCACCGTCGCCTGCTCGGAGGCGTCGGGAGGCGGCGACTCAGCGCGCAGCACGGCGTCCAGGTCGATGATCCGGGTGCGGGGGCCGTCGTCGGGCGGTGCGGGAAGCCGGGGCGCGGGACGGATCATGGTACGGGCTTCGTCGCCCGGCTCCGGCGGCTCGACGACGCGGGTGGCGCCCGAATCGCGGGACGCATCGGCGGCCGGGGGCTCGGCGATGCGGGTGGCGTCGCCCTCTTCGAAGGAGGGAGCGAAGGAGGGGGCGTCGGGGGCCTGCATGATGCGGGTCTCGCCGGCGTCGCCGGGCTTCGGGCTCTCGGGGGGCTCGGCGATGCGGGTGGCGTCGCCCTCTTCGAAGGAGGGAGCGAAGGAGGGGGCGTCGGGGGCCTGCATGATGCGGGTCTCGGCGGCGTCGCCGGGCTTCGGGCTCTCGGGGGGCTCGGCGATGCGGGTGGCGTCGCCTTCTTCGAAGGAGGGAGCGAAGGCGGGGGCGTCGGGGGCCTGCATGATGCGGGTCTCGGCAGCGTCACCGGGCTTCGGGCTCTCGGGGGGCTCGGCGATGCGGGTGGCGTCGCCCTCTTCGAAGGAGGGAGCGAAGGAGGGGGCGTCGGGGGCCTGCATGATGCGGGTCTCGGCGGCGTCACCGGGCTTCGGGCTCTCGGGGGGCTCGGCGATGCGGGTGGCGTCGCCCTCTTCGAAGGAGGGGGCGAAGGAGGGGGCGTCGGGGGCCTGCATGATGCGGGTCTCGGCGTCGTCACCGGGCTTCGGGTCGCTGGGGGCCTCGATGAACGTCTCGCCGGCGTCGGCCGCGGCGGCGGGCGGTGGCGTGCCCCGGGGCTCCGGGCGTCCTGGAGGCGGCGAGACGAGCGAGATGCGGGTCGCCTCCGCGTCCGTCGGGTCGGCGGCGGGCGGCACCGGCGGGCTCGTCAGCCGCGTGGCTTCGGCGTCGTCGGCGCGGCTCGGGGCCGGCGGCGCGGCCCGCGCGGGCTCTTCCCGGTGAGCTTCCAGCACCAGCTCGAGGGTCACCCGCTCGGAGAGCGTGATCTCGTCCCCGTCGAAGACGCGGCGGCGATCCGCGATCGGCATGTCGTTCACGTGGGTCGGGTTCACCCGGCTCTCGTGGACCAGGATGAGCTGATCTCCCTGCCACAGCAGGGCGGCGTGACGCCGTGACACGGCGCCCACGTCGAGCACGATGTCGCAGTCCTCGTCGCGTCCGAGCGCCGTGCGTCGCTGCGTCAGGGGGAAGCGCTTCCCGATGAGCTCGGGCGGTCCTTCGCGCACCACCAGCGCGGCGCGGGCGTCGACCGGCTCGCCGTCGTCGGACGAGGCGGGCGGGCTCCCCGGGACGCGCGGCAGCGGCGGCTCGAGCGCGGGTCGTGGCAGCGCCCGCAGCTCGAGGACCGCAAGGCCGAGCACGATGCGATCCCCCTCGCGCAGCTGCTTGCTGCGCTTCACGCGGCGTCCGTTCACCAGGGTGGGGTTGGTGGCGGAAGGCAGGTGCTCGATGCTGACGCGACCGTCGTCGTAGGAGAGCAGGGCGTGACGGGAAGACACGGAGCGATCGGTCAGTCGGATCTCCCCCTCGCGGCCCCGCCCGGGCAGAGAGCGGCCGATCTGCATCTGGGGCCGATCGATGGGGAACGAGAGGCCGGCGTCGGCGCCTTCGATTGCGAAGAGCACGTAGTCGCGCGGTCCCCCGTCGTCTCCCGACGTCCGGTCCCAGAGGGAGGACAGGAGACTCCGCCTGCTTCGCTCGCCCTTCGCCACGACCTTCCTTCCCGCCTTGCTCTTCTCGAGACGCCTCTTCTCTTCTCTTCAGAGGGCCCTTCTCAGGGGCACCCTTCTCAGGGGAGCTTGCGCCGGGCGCCCGCCGGCTCGGGGCGCGCTCGCCTCCCCACTTTGTAGCCCGGAACGCCCGCCGCCGAGGGACGGATCAGGCGTTCGCCGGTGGAACGTCCGCTGGGGGCGTCGAAATCCCCTCGCTTCGCCGGCTCTTCGCCCTTCGCACCTCGGCGGCGACCTCCTGGCCGAAGGAGAGCTCGACGTTGTGGCCGTCCGGGTCCTGCAGCAGCGCCCAGTAGCCCACCGGGGCGCCGCCGTCCTCGGGCTCCCGCTGCAGCCAACCGGCCGTACGCGCGCTGCCGCACAGCCGATCGACCTGCTCCCGGCTCTCGCACGCGATGCCCAGGTGCGCGACGCCCCCCAGGCGGACGTCGTCGCTCGCGGACTCCACCAGGACCAGCGCGAAGGGTCGACGGAGGTCGCTCAGCCAGACCACGCGCCGGCCGAGCGTGCCGCGCTGGTGCACCACCTCGAAGTCGGCGAAGTCGCGGTAGAAGGCGATGCTGCGGTCGACGTCGCGGACCGTCAGGGCGATGTGGCTGAGTCCCCGGTCCATGGTCAGATGCGGAAGCGCTCGACGTCGCGGCGGAGGGTCTCGGAATCGCCCACCAGGGAGCGGATCGTCTCCTCCATGCGCACGACGTGGTCCTCGTTCACGGCGGCCTGGGCGGCCAGGCCCTCGAGCAGTCGGGCGGAGGTCTCGCAGGCCGCCGTCTGGGACTCGACCAGCGCGTGGATCGCCTCGCTCGCCTCGCGCACGCCTTCGGTGCTCTCGCCCATCTGACGGACGCCGCGCGCCTGCTCCTGGGCGGTCGTCCGCAGCTGCTGGGCCACTTCGCGCATGTGGCGCGTGCCGTCGGCGACGGCCACGTGACCGCGGCTCTGCTCCTCGGTCGCCGCCCGGATCGCGCCGAGCCCTTCGCTCACCCGCTCCATCATCGCGACGACGTGGGCGGAAGCCTTGCTCTGCTCGCGCACCGCCATCACGATCTCGCGACTGCGCTCGCTGCTCTCCCGTGCGGCCTGGGTGATGGCGTCCAGGGAGGCACCGGCCTCGCCGGCCAGCTGCACGCCCGAGGCCACGCTCTCGCTTCCCGCCTCGATGGCCCCGACCGCGTTCTCGCTCTCCGACTGCACCGATCGGATGAGGTTGCCGATCTCCTCGCTGCTCGATCGGACCCGCGTCGCGAGGTCGGAGATCTCGCTCGCGACGACCGCGAAGGCCCGCCCGTGTTCGCCCGCCTGTGCGGCGATGATCGACGCATTGAGGGCCAGCAGGTTCGTGCGGCTCGCGATGTCCTGGATGACCTCGAGGACGGCGTCGATCTGCTGCACCCGATCCCCGAGCGCGTGGATCACGCGCTGTGCCGAGTCCGTGGCCGTGCGGATCGACTCCATGCCTCGGACCGTCTCGCGGACCTTGTGCTGTCCGGTCTCGGCGGCCGCGATGACACTGGCCGAGAGGCTGGCGGTCTCCTCCGCGGTGGAGTCCACCTGCCGCATGGCAGCGGCCATCTCCTCCATGCTGGACGAGGTCTCCTCGGCGGCGTGCGCGACCGCCCCCGTATTGTCCTTCACCTCCGAGATGCTTCGCACGCTCTGCTCGATGGCAGCGGACACGTCGTCCACCCTCTGGAAGAGCACCGTGGCCGTCTCCGAGAGCTCCTCCCCCGCGGCGCCCATCTGGAGCACCGAGCTGCTCGATTCCTCCGCCAGCAGATTGAGGGCGGCCGTCGCCTGCTGGATCTCGCGGGCCTGTCCATTGACCGAGACCACGGCGCTCACGCAGCCCTTCGTGTTCTCGACGCGCTCGCGACTGCCCGCGGTCACCAGGGCCGCGGTGTCACAGATCTCGCCGCCGGTCTCCTCGACGCGGTTGACGGTCTGGACCACGCGTCCGACGGTGGCGTGCAGGGCCACCGACATCGTCGCGAAGACGCGGCCGAGCTGCCCGAGCTCGTCCTCGGACTCGAGCACGCGTCGCTCGCGCAGATCGCCCGCGGCGACCTGCCGGGCCTGCTCCTCGAGCGAGCGCGCGGCCTGGCCCACGTCGCGGGCGAGCAGGTACGCAACCAGCAGCGCCACGGCCGTGGAGATCACCACGACCAGCACGAAGAGCAGGGCGAGCCCTCTCCCCGCGAGAAGGGTCTCCCGCGGCGTCACGACGGCGAGGGTGAGTCCGTCTCCGCCGTCGGGCACGTGGATCCAGCTCACGACCCGGTCGGCGTGCAGCGGCTCGGCGTTCCCGTACAGCGGCCGGTCGCCCTCGTGGGCCGCCACGGTCTCGAGGATCGAGGCCCGCACGGCGTCCGAGCCGGCGTCCCGGATCTCGACGACCTCGGCGGGAATTCCCCAGCCGCTCGCGTCCGCCTGCAGCCGGGCCAGGACATCGCGCCGGGAGGCGCCGGGCTCGCCGAGGGCCTGCTCGGCGCGCTCCAGCAGGGCGGTCTGCATGCGCAGCGCCACGTCCACCGCCGAGGTGGACGTGCGCGAGTACGCGAGGAAGACCGAGAACCCGACGGGCACGAGGGCCAGGCTGATGAGTACGAGCGAGAGCTTCTGGACCAGCGGCAGACGGTGCACGAGCCGGTCGCGCTCGGCGGGATCGGGCAGGTGCTCGGCCAGGCCCTCCCGGATCGGCGCCAGCATCTGCTTCGTCACGAAGAACTGGATGATGCTTGCCACCACGCCGCCCGAGAGCCCGGCCGCCAGCACGAGCACGCCCGAGTAGAGGTGGAAGCCGTCGAACAGGAGGAACATGACGACGTTCCAGCACACGGCGCCGATCTGGAAGTTCGTGAAGCCGAAGACGGCGCTGCGGCGAGGCAGGTCGATCGCCGTCGCGAAGCCCTCGCGCAGTCGCTCCGGCGTGGCGCCGCCCCGAGCCAGGTCGTCCAGGCAGGTGACGAGCCCGCGCAGGAGCCGGTTCTGCACCACGAGACACACCGGCGTGATGCCCACCGCCACCGCGGCGACGGTCCACCAGAGGGCGTTGGCCTGGTCGGGCGGAAGGGGCAGGAGTGCCGCCAGGTAGAGCACCAGCACGACGGCAGCGCCCACGCCGGCGGCGCCGAAGACGAGACTGAAACGGCCGAAGAACTCCTTGCCGCTGGGCAGATTCGAATCGTCCATGAGCTCCCACGATCCGCCGGAAGGTGCGGTGCAACTCTCCGTCCTATCGGCCATCGGGAACGGCTTCTCAACCTGTCCGGCGCGCCGTCGCGGACGGGGTCCGGATGCCGACCAACGGTTCCGTTCGAGCTGGAACGATTCGCGCGGGACGCGAGGCGCGTCGCACGATGGGGACTCGCGGCGGCCGAAGCTCGTCTACTTGCGGCGGCCGAAGCTCGTCTACTTGCGGCGGCCGAAGCTCGTCTACTTGCGGCGGCCGAAGAAGCCGCGGGGACGGGGTGTTGCGTCCTCTGCGTCGCGGTCGTCGGCATCCGCGTCCGGCGCCGGCGTCCGGGGCTCGATCCGAACGGTGGCCGCGGGATCGACCGGCGGCGAGCCCTCCGGCTGGCTCGCGGACGGACCCGAGTGATGTGTCGGCCGCAGCAGCCCGGAGAGGGTGCCGGCGCCCGGGGCGTCGCTCCGCACCCGGGTGGTCTCCGGGGCGGCAGCCCCCGACCGGTGCTCGCCCGCCGAGTAGATCATCTCGGGCGTCGGGGCCTTCATGTAGGGAACGGTGTCGGCCTCGGCGGACGACGACGGTGGAGCCGGCTGGGGGGTCACGGGTCGCTCGGCCTCGCCCGCCCCGGTCGTCGCGACCTGCGGCTCGCCCGCTGCGCCTTCGGGCTCCGGGGCGCTCGTCGCCTGGGGGCCGGTGGCTTCCGCGGCGACCGTCTCCTCGTCCAAGTCGAGCAGAGGCTCCGCGTCCTCAAAGCCGTCCCGGGGTCCCTGCCGGGGACGCTCGGCGCCCGCCTTCCCGGGGCCCTCCGGATCGCCCGCCCCGACGGAGAGGGCGGAGAGGCTGGCCAGACTCTCGTTCAGCTTCGCCACGGCGGCGGCCAGACCGTCGGCCTTCTGGTGCAGCTGTGCGTGCTCCCGCAGCAGCTCGTCGGTCATCGCGTCCCGGCTCGTCTCGTATCCGCCCGGCGGCGTCGCCGGCATCGCGGTGTCCCGAAAGCGGCCCACCGCGGAGGCGAGTGCGCTCTCCAGCTCTGCCTGCACGCGCGTCGTGGCGGACTCCACGACGTCGCGCACCTCGGCGAAGCCCGCCTGCAGACGCTCCGCCTGCTCACGGGTCGCGGCCTCGGTTCGCTCCAGCGAGCTCGCGAGCGCTTCCGCGGCCCGGCTCGCCGCGGCCTGGTTGCCATCCACCCGTTGGGAGCTGAGCGCCAACGTGGCGCTCGACTCCCGCACCTGGGTCACGGCGCTCGCGAAGTCGTCGAGCCCCGATCGCAGCTCTTCCGCCGCGTCGGAGAGCAGGTGGGCCGTCTGGGTGAGCGAGCGACCGGCTGCGCTCTGGGACTCCGCGCTCTTCACGAGGTGGTCGACGGCCAGCGCCAGGTCGCTCGAGGAGGTGGGCGCACTGCCCAACCTCTCGAGGGCGCCGCCCACGGACTCGCGCAGGGCGGCGAGCTGCTCGGAGACAGTGTCGTCGAGTCGCTGGGCGATGCGTTCGCCGAGCGCGCTCAGGTCCCGCTCGAGCGATTCGGAGGCCGCGCTCGGTCCGCCGGCCGCCCCCCCGCTGGAGCGGACGAACGGTCGCGGCCGTCCGGAGGCCTGACGCAGGAGCTCGGCCATGTCCTCCTGGAGCCGCGCGAGGCTCGCGCGCTGCTCGTGAGCGGTACGCGTGGCGAGCTCGCCCGTCGAGATGGCCCCGTACGCGAGCTGCACCCAGCCGTCGAGTGCGTCGGCCTGCAGGTCGGCGCGTCCCTCGATCAGCCGCCCGGTGACGCCCGCCGCGAGCGAGAGGAGCAGTCCCCACAGCCCGACGCGCAGGGTCATGCCCAGGTGATCCATCAGCGTCGCGATCTGCTGGGAACGGCCGGTCGTCTCGTGGCTCCCGGGGTCGAGGGACAGGCCGATGTCCGGCAGCGTCAGCACCAGGCCGGCGAAGGCACCGAGCAGGCCCGCCGCCAGGAAGATGGCGGGGAGCGCGGGCAGCAGGCTGCGGCGTGCTCCCGCGGGCAGGATCGGGTGCTCTTCGAGCACATCGGTCAGCCGGACGGGCGCGCGGGAAAGCTCCGGAAGCGAGGCGTCCTGAATCGGATCGGCGGCGATGGCGTTGTGCCAGCGTCGCACGAAGTCGCTCCACTGCGGCGCCAGGGGGGACTCCGCGAAGGCGTTGGTGACTTCCTGACGCTGGATGGCGTTCGAGCTCTCGTCGTCGAAGCACGCCTGGACGGTGCGCCGCAGCTGACCGATCCGGAACAGGCGCCGCAGGAATGGGCCGTAGACGCTGACGAACGCCAGCGCGGCCAGCCCCAGCAGCAGCAGGATGGCGGTCCGGGTCACGGGCTCGTCGGGCCAGAGCAGCCCCGCGACGAGCCCGGAGATGGGTCCGGGATGGGCCGACACACCCCACAGTCTATCACCCGGTCGCCCGTCCCGAGCCCTCGTCCTGGCTCGGCGAGAGGGGCCGGAGCCGATATCCTCGGCCCGCCGGGTGGGTGCATCCGCCCGCTGCCGGCGCGTGTCGCGGGGTGGCCGCCCGGCGACGAAAGGGGCCCGCGTGAGCCGTCTGGAATTTCGCAACGCCATCGAGCTCCTCGGCGCCCTGGGCCGTCGGGAGCTGTCGAGCCGCGAGCTCGTCGACCACTTCCTCGACCGCGTCGCCAAGCACAACGAGGTCGTGAACGCGGTCGTCACCCTCGATCCCGAGAGCGCAAGACGGCAGGCGGTCCGAGCCGACGAGGCGCGGGCGCGGGGCGAGTCCCTGGGCCTGCTCCACGGTCTGCCGATGACGGTCAAGGACACCTTCGAGACGGAGGGGCTGCGCACCACCGCCGGGGTCCCGGCCCTGGCGGAGCACGTGCCGGACCAGGACGCCATCGCGGTGGCGCGGCTGCGCGCGGCGGGCGCCATCGTCTTCGGCAAGACGAACACCCCGACCTGGGCGGGAGACTGGCAGACCGACAACCCGATCTTCGGCCTCACGCGCAACCCCTGGGACCTGGACCGGGCGCCGGGGGGATCGTCCGGCGGCTCGGCCGCCGCGCTGGCCGCCGGTCTCACGCCGCTCGAGCTGGGTAGCGACATCGGGGGCTCCATCCGCGTGCCCGCCCACTGGTGCGGCGTCTTCGGCCACAAGGGCTCGCACGGGCTGGTGCCCCAGCGCGGACATCTGCCCGGTCCGCCGGGCACCCTGAGCGAAGCCGACCTGAACGTGATCGGTCCGTTGGCTCGCAGCGTGCCCGACCTCGAGCTGGCGTTCGACGTGCTGGCGGGCCCGGCATCCGCCCAGGCGCGCGGCTGGCGCCTGGAGCTGCCGCCGCCCCGTTGGCCCTCGCTGGCCGAGCATCGCGTGGCGGTCTGGCTCGACGAGCCGGCCTGCGAGATCGACCACGAGATGCGCGGCCTGCTGGAAGGTGCGGCGGACGCCCTGGCGGGCTCGGGAGTGACCGTCGACCGGCGAGCGCGCCCGGACATCGACTTCCTCGCCGCCGTCCACACGTACCTGCAGCTGCTGCTGCCCCTGAACGGTCGCACCATGAGCGACGCCGAGTTCGAGTTCGTGCGCAGCGGCGAGGATGTGGATTCCGGCGACGACAGCGCGCTCGCGCGGCTCACGAGGGCGAGCATGGCGCTCCCCTACCGCAGCTGGTGGCAGGCGAGCGAGCGACGCGAGCACATGCGCGCGCGCTGGGCGGAGTTCTTCCGCAGCTTCGATGTCCTGCTCTGCCCGGTGATCCTCTCGCCGGCGATTCCCCACGACACGGAGTCGTCCCAGCTCGATCGCACGGTGTCGGTGAACGGTCGGGAGCGCTCCTACCTCGAGCAGATCTACTGGCCCGGCCTCGTCACCATGGCGCTGCTGCCCTCGACCGTGATCCCGGTGGGACGCACCGCCGCCGGGCTGCCGGTGGGCATCCAGATCGTCTCCGACTACCTCGAGGACCGCACCACTCTGCGCTTCGCCCGTCACCTGTCGGAGCTGCTGGGTACGGCGACCTTCGAGCCGCCGCCCGGGTTCTGAGCCCGAGCCGGCACCCCGGAGCCGGGAGAGCCGAGAAGCCGAGAGACCCGAGACGGTCGAGAGACCCGAGAGAGGAGAAGCCACGTGCCCCGATTGCGACAGGTCCGCCGGGCGGACGCCACCCCCGAGATCCGCGAGCTGTACGACCTCCTGTTCGGAGCGCGGGATCCCGTGGACGAACCCGGGACGGAGACGGGCACGCCCGGCAACTGGTGGACGGTCTTCGCGCTCGTGCCGGACGTCTTCCAGCACGCGGTCGCGGGCTTCCGGCTCTATCGCAGCCGGCGTCGCAAGCTCGATCCCAAGCTGCGCGAGCTGGGCCAGCTGCGCGCGGGCTGGGCGCGCGGGAGCCAGTTCGTCTTCTCGCAGCACTGCAAGGCGGCGCGCTCGGTGGGGCTCAGCGACGAGCAGGTGCAGGCGGTGCCGGCCTGGAGCACCTCCGAGGCCTTCTCCCCCGTCGAGCGGGCCGTCCTCGCCTGGACCGACGCACTGGTCCTCGACGGCGGGCGGGTGCCCGACGCGCTCTTCCAGCGCCTCCACGCCTTCCTGTCGGACGAGGAGATCCTCGAGCTCACCTACGTCACGATGACCTACGAGCTGCATGCGACCATGTGTCGCGCACTGCGTCTCGAGTACGACGACGTGGATGAGCGCGTGGTCGAGGTGGCCGCTCCCGGCGAGGCCGGCAACGTGGACGTCATGCGCGGCGTCGGACGCAGCGAGGACGCGGAATAGGCGCCCCGCGGATCTGCCGGTTCCGGCCCGGTCCGCGCGCCTGCGGGAGCCGACGCATGAAGCGAACCCTCCGTATCACCTACGAGCTGGCGCGACGGATCGTCGTCACCGTCGTCGGCGTGAGCGTCGTGCTGGTGGGCATGGCGCTGATCGTCCTGCCGGGTCCCGCCCTGGTGGTGATTCCGATCGGTCTGGCGATCCTGGGGATGGAGTTCGCGTTCGCCCGGCGCTGGCTGCGCGTCCTGCGAGAGCAGGGAGAGGCCGCCTTCGCCCGCTTCGTCGTCGGCACGAAGGAGGACGACTCCCAGGACTCCCGTCCGAGCGACCCGTCCGGAGGGGCCTCGTGAGCCTTCAGCCGGAGCGGGGCGGCGACGAGGGCGAGGCGGAGGCGGCGACTGAGGGCGCGGCGGCAGAGGCAGGTCCTCGGGGAGTCGCGCGGCCATCTCCTCGCTGATCCCGAGCGCGTCCACCAGCAGCGCCGTGCGCTCGCGCGCGCTTCCCGAAACGACGCTGAGCTCGCCCCTCGCGCCGATGGCGGCGTGCTGACCGAACGAGGCCCCGATCACGGCGTCGCCGTGGACGAGGCGCGCCGAGAGCGAGTAGTTGAACGGCCCCCAGCCCCGGGAGGCTTCGTGATGGCTCCCGAAGTCGTCCCGCGAGGCGTCGAGCCGGTCGATGCGACAGTCGAGCGCCGGCATGTGGAAGGCGCGCCAGGTGATGCGCAGCTTGCGGTCCGCGTCGGCGCGGCAGGTCACCCCCCAGGCCGGGTGGTCGATGCTCGACCCGTCGAAGAACGGCAGCGGGTCGACGAAGAGGATCGAGGCGTCCACCAGGAATTCCGTGTCGTCGAGCACGACGCACACGGTGCCGTGGTTCGGGGGAAGGTTCGGCGCCACCAGCATGGTGCCGCAGCCCCGCCGGGCGTCGAAGCCGAGACGCTCCAGCAGGAAGCACAGCGCGCCGTTGCCCGCCCAGCAGGTGCCACCCGTTCCGTGGGCGAGCCAGGTCTCGAGGAAGTCCACCGGGTCGTCGCCGGGCAACGGGCCCGGAAGGTGTTCGCGCAGATGGATCAGCTTGCGGACGTTGTCGAAGGGAACGCGATGACACCAGGCGGCGTACACCGCGGAGAGCCCGCCCAGGTCGGTCTCGGGGGCCTTCGAGAAGCCCAGCTTCTCCAGCACCCGTTCCACCAGCGGCTCCGTCGCGCCGACCGCAGCCGGGGGCGGGGAAGACGTCAGCCGAGGAGGTCTTGAAGCGGTGGACACGAGCAGACCAGGTGCCGGTCGCCGTAGGGGTTGTCGATGCGTGAGACGGGCGGCCAGAACTTATGGTGCCGCAGCCAGGGGGCGGGCCAAGCGGCCAATTCCCGCGAGTAGGCGTGGGGCCAATCGTCGTGGGTCACCACCGCGGCCGTGTGTGGCGCGTGCTTCAGGGGGTTGTCCTGGGCGTCGGCCTCTCCCTCCTCGATGGCGCGGATCTCGGCGCGGATGCCGACCAGGGCGTCGCACAGGCGGTCGAGCTCCGCCTTCGACTCGCTCTCCGTCGGCTCGATCATCAAGGTGCCGGCCACCGGGAAGCTCATGGTGGGGGAGTGGAACCCGTAGTCCATCAGGCGCTTCGCGATGTCCTCGACGCTCACCCCGGCGCTCTTCTCGAAGGGGCGACAGTCGATGATGAACTCATGGGCCACCAGGCCGCTGGGCCCCGTGTACAGAACGTCGTAGTGGGGAGAGAGCCGCCGGGCCATGTAGTTGGCGCTCAGGATCGCCACCTGGGACGCGCGCGTCAGGCCCTCGGCACCCATCAGCGCGATGTAGCTCCAGCTGATGGGCAGGATGCTCGGACTGCCGTACGGGGCTGCGGAGACGGCACCCTCGCCTTCGAGCGGATGACCCGGAAGGAAGGGGCGCAGGTGCTCCGCCGCCGCGATCGGCCCCATGCCCGGTCCGCCCCCGCCGTGGGGGATCGCGAAGGTCTTGTGCAGGTTCAGGTGGCACACGTCGGCGCCGATCTCGGCGGGCGAGGTGAGGCCGACCTGCGCGTTCATGTTCGCGCCGTCCAGATACACCTGGCCTCCCGCCTCGTGGACCATGCGGCAGACGTCGCGGACCCCCTCCTCGAAGACCCCGTGGGTCGAGGGGTAGGTGATCATGAGGGCCGAGAGCTTTTCGCGGTGCTCGTCGATGCACTTCGCCAGGTCCTCGTGGTCGACGTTGCCGCGCTCGTCGCACGCCACCGCGACACAGCGCATGCCGGCGATCACCGCGCTGGCGGCGTTCGTGCCGTGCGCCGACACCGGGATGAGACAGATGCGGCGCTCGCCCTCGCCGCGGCTCTCGTGATAGCGACGGATGGCGAGCAGTCCCGCGTATTCGCCCTGGGAGCCCGCGTTGGGCTGCAGGGAGACCGCCGGCAGGCCCGTGATCTCGCTCAGCCAGGTCTCGAGCTGTCGCAGCAGCAGGAAGTAGCCCTCGGCCTGGTCGGCCGGCGCGTAGGGATGCATGCGGCCGAAGGTGGGCCAGGTGACCGGCACCATCTCGGTGGTGGCGTTGAGCTTCATCGTGCACGACCCCAGCGGGATCATGGAGGTGTTCAGGGCGAGGTCGCGCGCCTCCAGGCGGTGGATGTAGCGGAGCATCTCCGTCTCCGACTGGTAGGCGTGGAAGACCGGATGCGTGAGGAACTCGCTGCGACGGGCGAGGGGCTCGCGGTATTCGAGCGTGCCCTCGGCGGCGAGCTCCTCGACGGAGACACCCACGGCGTCGTCCTCGCTGAAGCACTCGAGCAGGTCCAGCACGTCTTCGG
Organism: uncultured delta proteobacterium; assembly: GCA_963822965.1. Lineage (GTDB taxonomy): Bacteria > Myxococcota_A > UBA9160 > UBA9160 > UBA4427 > JAJDAN01. Next base: position 826,558 of record CAWGJT010000005.1, on the reverse strand, counting down.
GCGTGCTGGTCTCGTCGAGGGCGATCCCCACGCTGCCGTCCCCGTAGCGCCGCAGGTTGATACAGCGATCCTGCGCGGCCGCGTGGACGACGTCCGCCTGGATGCCGTTCGGCCGCACGCGAAGAGTGTCGAAGAAGGGCGCCTCGCCCGGGTCGTGCCCGAGACGCCGCAGGCCGGCCGCCAGGGCCGCGGTCAACGCGTGGATCCGGCGCGCGATGGCCCGGAGTCCCTCCGGCCCGTGGTAGACCGCGTACATGCTGGCCAGGATCGCCAGCAGCACCTGGGCGGTACAGATGTTGCTCGTCGCCTTGTCCCGGCGGATGTGCTGCTCCCGGGTCTGGATCGCCAGCCGGTAGGCGGTGTGTCCCTGGGCGTCCCGGGAGACCCCCACCAGGCGACCCGGCAGCTTGCGCGCGTGCTCGTTCCGGGTGGAGAGATAGGCCGCGTGGGGGCCGCCGTAGCCCATGGGAACGCCGAAGCGCTGGGTCGAGCCCACGGCGATGTCCGCCCCGAGCTCGCCGGGTGGCGTGATCAGGGTGAGGGCCAGCAGGTCGGCGGCCATCACCACCGTGACGCCCGCCGCGTGGGCCGCTTCGATGGTGGGACGCGGGTCGACGATGCGACCGTCGCTGGTGGGGTACTGCAGCAGGACGCCGCACAGATCACCGGACGAGAAGTCGACGGCGTCGGGGGCTCCGACCTGCACCCGCATGCCCAGGGACGCGCCGCGGGTTCGGACGACGGAGATCGTCTGCGGGTGACAGTCGTCGGCGACGAAGAAGCCGGGCTTGTCGCCGCGCGCGATGGCGTGGCACATGCCCATGGCCTCGGCGGCGGCGGTGGCCTCGTCGAGGAGCGACGCGTTCGCCAGGGGAAGCCCGGTGAGGTCGGCCACCGCGGTCTGGAAGTTCAGCAGCGCCTCGAGCCGCCCCTGGGAGATCTCCGCCTGGTAGGGGGTGTACTGGGTGTACCAGCCCGGGTTCTCGAGGATGTTGCGCTGGATGACGCCGGGGAGGATCACGTCCGAGTAGCCCATGCCGATGCAGGAGCGGAAGACCTGGTTCTCCTCCGCCATGGCGCGCAGATGGTCGAGCAGCTCGAACTCGCCGAGCGGGCGGCTCGGCTGGCCCGGCAGCGGCGTGAGGCCGAACGACTTCGAGCGGATGGAGGCCGGAATCGCGGCGTCCGCCAGGTCGTCCAGGGACGCGTAGCCCAGCGCCTCGAGCATGGAGGCGACCTCGGCCTCGTCGGGCCCGATGTGCCGCCGCGCGAACGTGTCCGTCGGATCGAGCACCGACCGGCCGGCGCCCGCATCGGCCCCTGAAACGCTCTGCCCCGCTTCCCGTGTGCCGTCACCCGTCATGGCGCCACAGGGTAGACGGCGGTGGCCGCACCGTCACTTGCCGGCCGTGGGGAGCGTCCGCCGCCCGAAAAATCAAACGCCGGTCCGAGGTGCCACCTGCACCACCACCTTGCCCACGGTCTTCCGGTCGGTGAGGCTGCGGATCGCCTGGGCCGCTCCTTCGAGGGGCACCTCGAGACGGACGAGCGGATCGATGGCGCCCGTCTCGAGCAGGCGCAGCAGCTCGTCATGGACCCGATCGAGGAGCGGTCGGTCGAGCTGCGCGTAGCGGGCCGGGTATACGCCCACCACCGAGTAGTTCTTGACCAGCACGTGGTTGGTGGGAAGCTGCGCGATGCGTCCGCTCGAGAAGCCGATCACCAGGATCCGTCCCTCGAAGGCGATGCACTTGCGCGAGCGGTCGAAGGTGTCCCCGCCGACGCTGTCGTAGATGACGTCGGCGCCGCGCCCGCCGGTCTCCCGGTTCACCACCTCCACGAAGTCCTCGCTCCGGTAGTCGATGGCGATCTCCGCGCCGAGCTTCCGGCACAGGTCCGTCTTCTCGCGACCGCCGGCCGTCGCGAAGACCCGGGCGCCGGCCGCCACCCCGAGCTGGATGGCCGCCGAGCCCATCCCGCCCGCGCCCGCGTGGACGAGCAGGGTCTCGCCCGGCTGGAGCCGCGCGCGGCGGTGGAGGGCGAGGTGGGTCGTCTGATACGGGATGAGGAGCCCGGCCGCCTGGACCTCGCCGACGGCATCGGTGACGGGATAGACGTTCTCGACGTTCGCGATCGCGTACTCGGCCAGGGCGCCGTGGGGCAGGGCCATGGCCGCCAGCACCCGCCGGCCAGGCTTGCAGGCGCCGTCCGGCGCCACACCCGGGCCCAGCGCGTCGATCCGGCCCGTGGCCTCCATGCCGGGCGAGAAGGGCAGGTCGGGCTTCACCTGGTAGCGCCCGCGGCAGACGAGATCGTCGCTCCAGTTGAGGGCGGCGGTCGTCACCCGGATGCGCACCTGGCCCGGGCCCGGCTCGGGGACCGGGGCGGTCTCGAGCCGCAGCACCTCGCCTGGCTCGCCCAGCCCGTGGACGCGCCATGCTCGCATCTGGCGCTGCATGCCTGCTCCTCTCGGCTGCTCCGGCCCGGCTCTGGCCCGGGCTTCCCGGGGCGACGGAGGCCCCCCGCCGGCCCGCATCCCCAGGTTGCCGCATCCTGGATCCGAACGTATGTTTCGAACGATCGTTCGGATCCGGCTCTCACACCCCCAGGCCCTCCAGGAACCCACCTTGGCAAGCGACCCCCTGTCGGCCGAGGCGCCCGCCCCGGCGGCTCGCGACGAACGCTCTTCTGTTTCCGGCAGTACCGGCGGCCGGGACGCGGCCGAGACGAAGAGCCGGCTGCTCGACGCCGCCGAGCGGCTCTTCGCGGAGCGCGGGTTCTCCGGAACGTCCATGCGCGCCGTGACCCGGACGGCGGGCGTGAGCGTGTCGGCGGCCAACTACCACTTCGGGTCGAAGGAGGCCCTGCTGCGGGAGACCCTGGGGCGCGTGATCCGCCCCGTCAACCGCGCCCGCCTCGAGCGGCTCGGCGCCCTGGAGCAGGGAGCCGGCAGCGCGGGGCTCGCACTTCACGCCGTGCTCGACGCCTTCCTGCGCCCCGCCATCGAGCTGCGCGACGACTCGGCCCTGGGACGCACGCGCTACCGCCAGCTCGCCGCACGCCTCTTCTCCGATCCGCCGGACGTCGTCTCCGGGCTCAAGCAGGAGCACTTCGGTCCGGTGGTCGACCGATTCGTGAGCGCCCTGCAGCGAGCGCTCCCGGACCGCGATCCCCTGCAGGTCGAGATGGCCTTCGAGTTCACCATCGGCATGATGGTCCACGTGATCGCCGGCCAGATGGACGTGCACTCGCACCGGGTGGGCGGTGGGATGCTCCCGCCCAACGAGGAGCTGCTCGCGCGGATGATCCGCTACGCGGCCGCGGGGCTGCAGGACCTGCCTCGCGTGGCCCACGGGTCCTCGGCGGAGCCGCCGGGAGCGCCGGACCCCGGGGCGTCCGGCAGGGGGACCGTGCGATGAAGCTCGGCCCCAAGCAGCTCGCTCCCGTCGGCGTCCTGGCGCTGGCCGTCTTCGCCGTCGTCGTCCTGGTCGCCACGCGCGAGCCCATCCAGCCGAAGCCGCCCGAGGCGAGCGCGCCGCTCGTCCGCACCGTGGTCGCGCAGCCCAGCGGGTTCCAGTTCCTCGTGCAGACCCAGGGGACGGTGGTCCCGCGCCGGGAGAGCGACCTGGTGCCCCAGGTGTCGGGCGAGGTCGTGTGGGTGTCGCCGGATCTCGTGGCCGGCGGCTTCTTCGAGGCCGGGCAGCCGCTGGTGCGCATCGATCCCGCCGACTACGAGGCGGCTCGCGAGAGCGCCCGCGCCAACGTCGCCCGCGCCGAGAGCGAGAACGCCCGCGCCAAGAAGGAGCGGGATCGCCAGCGCCGGCTGGCGGATCGCTCCGTGGCGAGCCAGGCGAACATCGACGACGCGGAGAACGCCTACCGGGTGGCGGAGGCGACCCTGCGCGAGCGGCGTGCCCAGCTCGAGATGGCGGAGCGCGACCTCGAACGCACCGAGCTGCAGGCGCCCTACGACGGGCGTGTTCGCCAGGAGCAGGTGGACGACGGGCAGTTCGCGAGCCGGGGCGTGCCCCTCGCGAAGCTCTACGCGGTGGACTACGCCGAGGTGCGCCTGCCCCTGCCCGACCGTGAGCTCGCCTACCTCGACATCTCCCTGGCGAGACGCGCGACGGAAGCGGGCGACCCGGAGGCCTCCCCGCAGTCGGCGGGCGCGGCGGAAGCCGAGGAGCCCGAGGCCGGGCCCGCCGTCACCCTGCGCGCGGAGTTCGCCGGCCGGCGTCACGCCTGGCAGGGGCACATCGTGCGGACCGAGGGCGAGATCGATCCGAAGAGCCGCATGGTGCAGGTGGTGGCGCGCGTGGAGGACCCGTACGGGGTCGGCGCCACGCCCGACCGGCCGCCCCTGGCGGTGGGACTCTTCGTCGAGGCGGAGATCGCCGGACGCGTGGTGGAGGACGCCTTCGTGCTGCCCCGCAGCGTCCTGCACCGGGCTCGCGACGGCGACAGCGACGAGGTGCTCGTCGTGGACGCGGAATCGCGGCTTCGCTTCCGACGGGTCGACGTGCTGCGCACCGAGCACGAGCGCGTGATCGTCGGCGCCGGTCTCGAGCCGGGCGAGCGCATCTGCATCTCGCCGCTGCGCGCGGTGACCAACGGAATGCGCGTGCGCGTCGTCGGGGAAGCGGAGGCTGCTCCCGGGCTGGCCGGGGCGGGCTCGTGACCCGAGCCATCGCCTGGTTCGCCGAGAACCACGTGGCCGCGAACCTGCTGATGGTGCTGGTGGTCGTGGCGGGCCTCGTTGCCCTGCCTTCGATCCAGCAGAAGACCTTCCCCGACATCGACATCGACAGGGTCCAGATCGGCGTGCCCTACCTCGGCGCCGCCCCCGAGGAGGTGGAGGAGGGCGTCTGCGTCCGCATCGAGGAGGAGATCTACGGCATCGAGGGGATCGAGGAGATCACCTCCTCCGCCGCCGAGGGCGCTTGCGGAGTCACCGCCGAGCTGATCGACGGCTATCCGGTGGACCGCGCCCTCAGCGAGATCAAGAACGCCGTCGACGCCATCTCGACCTTCCCGGAGGAGACCGAGAGACCCGTCATCAATCACGTCACCATCAAGCGCAACGCGGTGCAGATCGCGCTCTCGGGAGAGGCTTCCGAGGACACGCTGAAGGTGCTGGGGGAGCGCCTCCGGGACGAGCTGGCGTCCTTGCCGGGCGTCACCCAGGTGGAGCTCGCCAACGCCAGGGAGTACGAGATCTCGGTGGAGGTGCCCGAGGAATCCCTCCGCCGGCACGGTCTCACCTTCGCGCAGATCGTGGACACGGTGCGGCGCGGCTCCCTCGACCGCCCGGGCGGATCGATCAAGACCGAAGCCGGCGAGGTGCTCCTGCGCACGAAGGGGCAAGCCTACGTCAAGGAGGACTTCGAGCAGCTGGTGGTGCTCACGCGCGACGACGGCACGCGGCTCCTGCTCGGCGAGGTCGCCAACGTGGTGGACGGCTTCGAGGAGGACAAGCGGATCGCGAGCTTCGACGGGGCGCCCGCGGTGCTCGTCAAGGTGTACCGCGTGGGCGAGCAGCGCGTGCTCGACCTCGCCGACCGCGTGAAGGCCTACGTACAGGAGGCGGGAGCGCGGCTGCCCGAGGGCATCTCCGCCACGGTGTGGCAGGACGGCTCCCAGGCCCTGCGCGACCGTCTGGACATCCTGGTGCGGAACGGCCGCGGCGGATTCGTGCTGGTCTTCATCGTGCTCGCGCTCTTTCTGCGGCTGCGCCTGGCGCTGTGGGTCTCGCTCGGGGTGCCGATCTCGATCCTGGGCGCGCTGGCGCTGTTTCCGGCCCTCGACATCTCCATCGACGTGATCAGCCTCTTCGCGTTCATCCTCGTGCTCGGCCTGCTCGTCGACGACGCCATCGTGATCGGCGAGAACGTGCACCGGCACCAGGAGAGCGCCGAGGCGCCGCTCGCCGCCGCCATCGCCGGCGCCCAGGAGGTGGCGATCCCGGTCATCTTCGGTGTGCTCACCACGGTGGCGGCCTTCGTGCCCATGATCCAGGCGCCCGGCGTCATGGGGCAGATCTTCGGGACGATCGGCACCGTCACCATCTGCTGCCTGCTCTTCTCGTTGATCGAGTCACAGCTCGTGCTGCCCGCCCACCTGGGACACATGAAGATCCAGCCCCGCAGCCGGGAGGTCGCTGGCGGCGGAGTCAAGGCGCGTTGGCAGCGCTTTCAGCGCGCCTGCTCGACGAGTCTCGAGCGGCTGGCCGAGAACGGCTACCGGCCGGCCCTCGAGCGCGCTCTCGAGTGGCGCTACACGACCCTCGCCGTGGCCATCGCGCTGCTGCTGGTGGTCGGCGGGGTGATCCGCGCCGGCCTGCTCACGTTCTCGTTCTTTCCGCCCATCGACGCGGACTACGTGACGGCGCGCCTCACGATGCCTCCGGGAACGCCGGTGGAGATGACCGAGGCGGCGGTGCGCCAGGTAGAGGCGGCGGCGAGACGGGTGAAGGACCAGCTCGACCTCGAGTATCGCGTGGAGGGGCATTCCGTCGTCAAGCACATCCTCACGTCCGTGGGCGAGCAGCCGTCGACGGGCGGCAACCCCGGGAGACCAGGTGTCGTCTCGGCGGCCTCGCACCTGGGTGAGGTGACCATGGAGCTGGTGGGCGGGGACGTGCGGCCGCTGAAGTCGTCGATGGTGGTGCAGCGCTGGCGGGACGAGACGCCGGCCATTCCCGACGTCGACGAGCTCGTCTTCACGTCGGCGCTCTTCTCGGTGGGCGATCCCATCGACGTGCAGCTCCAGTCGTCCAACGTCGAGCAGCTGGAGGTGGCGGCGGAGGAGCTCAAGACCCGGCTCGCCGAGTATCCCGGCGTCTTCGACATCGGCGACTCGTTCCAGGGCGGCAAGGACGAGATCCAGCTCGACATCCTGCCCGCCGCGGAGACGTTGGGGCTCACGCTGGACGACCTCGCCAGCCAGGTGCGGCAGGCCTTCTACGGCGCCGAGGCCCAGCGCATCCAGCGCGGGCGCGACGACGTCCGCGTGATGGTGCGCTACCCCGAGGACCAGCGGCGCTCCCTCACGGACCTGGACAACCTGCGCATCCGCACGCCGGACGGCGGCGAAGTGCCCTTCTATGCGGTGGCGCGCGCCTCCGCCGGTGTCGGCTACTCGACCATCAGGCGCGCGAATCGGGAGCGCGTCATCGACGTCACCGCCGACGTCGATCTCACCCAGGGCAACGCGAACCAGATCCTGGCCGACCTGACCAAGGGATTCCTCCTGCAGCTCGTCCGCGACCACCCGGGGCTGAGCTTCAGCCTGGAGGGCGAGCAGAAGGAGCAGTCGGAGGCCCTGGGCGCGCTGGTCCGGAACTACCTGTTCGCCCTCGTCATGGTGTACGCGCTGCTGGCGGTGCCCCTGCGCTCGTACAGCCAGCCCCTGCTCATCATGGCGGTCATCCCCTTCGGCGTCGTGGGAGCGATCCTGGGGCACCTGCTGCTCGGGATGAACCTCAGCATGATGTCGGTCTTCGGGGTGGTCGCCCTCTCGGGTGTGGTGGTCAACTCGAGCCTGGTGCTGGTCCACTACGTGAACCAGAAGCGCGAGGAGGGTGAGCCCCTGGTGGACGCCGTGCGCCAGGCCGGTGTCGCGCGCTTCCGCCCCATCGTGCTGACCTCGATCACCACCTTCGCGGGCCTCACGCCGCTGCTCCTCGAGGGCAGCGTGTCCGCGGGCTTCCTCAAGCCCATGGCCACGTCCCTCGGCTTCGGCGTGGTCTTCGCGACCCTGATCTCGCTGTTCATGGTGCCCAGCGCATACCTGATCCTCGAGGACCTGAAGCGGCGCTGGGGACGTGCCGAGCCGGCCGCGCAAGCGACCGAGGCTCAGGGCCGTCCGGAGCTCTCGATCAGACGCGCGTAGAAGCGCACCGCGTCGCCGAGGGCGGTGACCGGCAGCCGCTCGTTCGTGCCGTGAGGCAGGGTGCGGCTCTCCGGCCCGAAGCGGAACGGGTTGAAGCGGTAGACGTTCGGCGTGAGCCCGTAGAAGTGGCGCGAGTCGGTGCCCGCCACCATCAGGTAGGGGACGACCGGCACGCCGGGGAACACCTCGGCGATGGTGCGCGCCACGAGGCCGAAGGCCGGCGAGTCGGTCGGGGAGATCGGGCTCGCCTCGTGCGGTACTCCCACCGTCTCGATGGCGATGCGCTCGTCGTCGATCGCGCTTCGCACGTGCTCCCGAACCGCATCGGCGGTGTCGCCCGGCCGGAGGCGGAAGTTGACCGTCGCCTGGACGTGGCTCGGAAGCACGTTCGTCTTCACGCCTCCTTCGATCATGGTGACGGCGGTCGTCGTGCGCTGCATGGCGTCCAGGGCCGGATCCTCCGCCATCACCGCCTCGACGAAGTTGCCCGAGAGCCACAGGTTCGCGAGCGCCACGCGAGGTCCGAGGGGCAGCTGCGGGGCGATCGCTTCGAGGAGGTGGCGCGTCAGGTCGTCGATGCCGCCGGGCATGGGGCTGCGCTCGAGGCGCGCGAGGGCGCCGGACAGGACGCCGATGGCGGTATGACGGGGCGGGACCGACGAGTGTCCGCCGGCGCCGTCGAGCTCGAGCTCCAGCGTGAGCGAGCCCTTCTCGGCGACGCCGACGAGCGCGATCGGCGTCGCCACGCCGGGCAGCAGGCCCTCCACCACGAAGCCGCCCTCGTCCAGGACCCAGGCCAGGCGGACGCCGCGAGCCTCGAGCAGATCGGCGGCGCGGGCGGCGCCCTCCGCGCCGCCGGTCTCCTCGTCGTGGCCGAAGAAGAGGAGAATCGTTCGCTCCGGCTGAAAGCCCTCGGCGAGCAGCGTCTCCACGGCCTCCAGGATCGCGAACAGGGCGGCCTTGTCGTCGATCGCGCCGCGGCCCCAGATCTCCCCGTCGACGATGGCTCCCGAGAAGGGCGGCTGCTTCCAGCCGGCTGCGTCGACCGGCACCACGTCCTGGTGGGCCATCAGGAGCCCGGGCTCGAGCCCCGGGCTCGTTCCCTTCCAGGTGTAGAGGAGGCTGTACTGCGAGATGGTCTCGCGCTCGAGGCTCGCGTGGACCCGCGGATAGGACCGCTCGAGATGCGCGCGGAGCCCGAGGAACGCGTCCGCCTCCACGGGCTGGCCTTCGCCTCGGGCGATCGTGCGAAAGGCGAGCCCGCGTGCGAGACGGCCCGCGGCTCCCTCCACGTCGACGTCTCGGGCGGGAGCCGGAGGAACCTGCGGGAGGGCGCGACCCACGGACGCCGTGCGAAACACCACGACGCCGACGAGCGCGACGAGGCCGGCGACGGCGAGCGCGGCGATTCGCTTCACGGCTTGGTCCTCCCCGGCGGCGTGCGGCCTCGCGGCGATCGACGATAACCCGGGGGTCCCCTCCGCGGCATCGAGCACGCGGTGGAGCTCGGCCTGGCGCGGCCTGGCCGAGGGAGCCCGGTCCGGGCGTCGGGCTCGGATCGCGGCACGGACCGAGCAAGACGCAGCGATTCGCCAGGCATTGGGAGTTGCGCCCTGATCCGCATGACGGATCAGGGCTAGTCGCGCGCCAGGACGCCTTGCGGGGCGACCTCGTCGGGCCCGGCCTCGGCCTCGAGCAGGCGCAGCACCTCGAGGGGGTGGACGAGGGACGCCGCGTGCGTCGTGCCGAATCGCTCGCGCAGGAAGTGCCGATCGGGGAAGCAGCGCACGGCGATTGCGTCGGCTGCGGCGCGCGCCGCCGCCGCCCGCTCGTGCTGGCCCGCTCGAGATCGCAGGACCGCGATGCGGGCCCACACGGGCAGCAGCACCGGGTGGCCGGCACCGTAGGCGCGCGCCAGGTGCATGCTCGCCTCCTCCAGCAGCGCGACCGCCGACTCGCCCCGGGACAGGTCGGGGCGCGCGCGGAGGAGATCGCCCAGCCGATACAGGCTGAAGCCCAGCTCGTCGTCGGGGAGGCCGGCCCGTGCGCGAGCCACGGCCCGGCGGAAGTCGCGCGCGGCGGCCTCGGGATGGCCCAGGTCCGACGCGTCGAGCCCGGCCGCCATGCTCGCGCGCCAGACGGAGTCCAGGTGCACGGTCTCCGGCGTCGTCGGCCCCGCCGCGACGGTGGACGCGACGACCGCGGAGGCGACGAGTGCCCCGGCCAGGTGTGCGAGACGGACGCGTGAAGCGTCCCGTCGCCCGCGGCTCTCCGGCGGCTGTCTCCCGTGCATCCGTTCCCCCTTCGCTCGGGCGCCGCCGGCGCTCTCGTCCGGCCGCTCCCGTCGACGGGCGCGATGCGAGGGAGGGGAGCAATCGCCGTGCCACCCGGGCAACGGTCTGGACCGCCGGAGACGCGCCTCGTCCGCATCCCACCCGCTGCAGGGTGCAGCGGGCAGGACGCGTTCGCGGTGCCGAGCGGCGGCCGGCAGGCGTCCGGGCGGCCGTGGCGGGGGTCTGTGGAATCGAGTTGAATACCTCCATGAGCGACTCGACGACGTCCGCCGGGGACCCCGAGAAGCGAGCCGGAGCAGCCGGAGACGTCCGCGGAATCCGCGCGGCGTCCGTCAGCGCCTGGCTCGCCGACCACATCGAGGGCGCGGCGCCCCCGTTCCGCTTCGAGCTCATCGTGGGCGGGCACTCGAATCTGACGTATCGCGTGACCGACGCGAAGGGCGTGCGGACCGTCTTGCGGCGGCCGCCGCTGGGAGCGGTGCTGGCGACCGCCCACGACATGGCGCGGGAGCACCGCATCATCAGCGCCGTCGGCAAGACCAGCGTCCCGGTTCCCCGGGCCCTCGGCCTGTGCGAGGACGTCTCGGTGAACGACGCGCCGTTCTACGTGATGGACTTCGTGGACGGGCACGTGCTCGACACCGCCGAGCTCACGAGCCGGGTGCTGCCGCGACCGGAGCAGCGCCGCGTCCTCGGTGAATCGGTGATCGAGACCCTGGGCGCACTCCACCTGGTCGATCCCGACGCCGTCGGGCTCGGCGATCTCGGCCGCAAGCAGGCCTACCTCGACCGGCAGCTGAAGCGCTGGCGCACCCAGTGGGAGAAGTCGAAGACGCGCGAGCTGCCCGCGATGGAGGAGACCTACGAGCTGCTCCTCGCGGCGAAGCCCGAGCAGACCTTCACCGGCATCGTCCACGGCGACTATCGGCTGGGCAACATGCTCTCCGGCGAGGACTCGACGGTGCGAGCGGTGCTCGACTGGGAGCTCTGCACCCTGGGCGACACGCTGGCGGACGTCGGGTACATCATGAACAACTGGGCGCAGCCCGGCGATCCCATGACCGCCGAGACGGCGGTTTCGCCGACCGCCGCGGGTGGGTTCCCGACCCGAGCGGAGTTCATCGAGGCCTACTCGAAGCAGACGGGTCACGAGGTCACGAACGTCGACTACTACCGCTCGTTCCAGTACTGGCGCCTGGCGGCCATCGTCGAGGGGGTGCTCTCCCGCTACCTGAAGGGCGTGATGGGCGACGACAGCCCCGACACGGCGGTGTTCAAGAAGCGCATCGACATGCTGGCCGAGAGCGCGTTGCAGCTGGTTCGCGCTCTCGACTGACGTGGCGCGGAGCGGCCGGCGCGCGCGCGGGATCGGCGGCGGCATCCTGATCGCCGCAGTGGCGCTCCACTTCGCCCTCTCCCTGCCCGCGGTCCACGGCGTGCGCCTGAACGACTTTCCCGCCTACTGGGGGGCAGGTCGCGTCCTGCTCGAAGGGCACCCCGACCGCATCTACTCCACCCAGCGGAAGTGGTTCACGAACCTGCCGGTGGTGGCGGTGCTCTGCATGCCCCTGGGTTGGCTGGACTACGAGGCCGCCTGGGAGCTGTGGTGGTGGGTCAGCGTGGCCTGCTTCGCCCTCGTCTTCGGGCTGCTCCTCTTCGCGGTGCATCGGTACTTCCCGCCACTCGACCTGCCCCGGGCCGCGCTCGTGGCCCTCGTCTTCTTCGCCTTCGCGCCGGTCATGCGTCGCTGCCTGGCGCTCGGGCAGACGACGCCCCTCCTGGTGGTGGTCTTCGCGCTCGTCTACCTGCTGGCCCGGGAAGGTCGCGGGCGGTGGGCCGGCCTGCTGCTGGGCTTCGTCTGCGGCATCAAGATTCCACCGCTGCTGCTGCTGCCGCTGCTGGCCCTGCGGCGCCGCCTGGGCATGACGGGTGTGGCGGCGGCGGTGGTGGCGGCCGCGGTTCTCGCGTCCTTCGTCTTCTTCGGTCCGGGGCGCATGTACGAGTACGCCGATCGCGTGATCCTCGACAACTTCGGTCGGGTGCACGCCGCCTTCAACAACCAGAGCCTCGACGGCGCATTCATGCGCCTGCTCTCGGATCGGGGACTGGCCGACTGGGTGCCGGTGCCGCGGCCCGCGGGCGAGCGGCTCGCCGTCTACGCCGTGATCGCGGCGCTGGCGGGCCTGCTGCTGGCGACGGGTCGCGGGCTGCTGTGGCCAGCGCGACCGCCCCCCGATCGCGACCCGCGAGCCGGAAGCCTCGAGCTCGAGCTGGGGCTCGGCGTGGCGCTGATGGTGCTCGTGTTTCCCATCGTCTGGATCCACTACTACCTCTTTCTGCTGGTGCCCCTCGCGCTGCTGCCGTTCTGGTGGCAGCAGCGCGAGATCGACCTGCCGCCCGCCTGCCGCGCCGCGGTGGTGGTCCTCTTCGTGCTGGGCACCGCGCTCGCCGGGGGTCCCGAGAGCCACGAGAACGCCTGGTACGTCCAGCGCGAGACGGACGCCTGGCTCCGCGCCGGCCTGAACGCCCGACCCCTCGGTGCGCTACTGCTGATCTGCGCCTCCGCGCCGTTGCTGAGCGAAATGGCGAGACGACAGCGAAGTCCGGAACGAGTCAACCCTCGAGACGCTTCGGGCCGGCGAGCCGGCCGCGAGCGAGCCGTGGAGTCCCCCTGATGTGGATCGCAATTGCAGCGCTCTCCGGTGCCCTCGCCGTGGTGGCGGGCGCCTTCGGCGCCCACGGCCTACGTGGACGGGTGGCGGCGGAGTCCCTCCAGGCCTGGACGACGGCCAGCCAGTACCACCTGCTGCACAGCGTGGTGCTGCTGGCCCTGGCGCTCTACGCCGCGCAATCCGGCCGCGCGGTCCAGTGGCCCGCCACGCTCTTCGCCCTGGGCATCCTGCTCTTCTCCGGGTCGATCTACGCCCTGGTGCTGACGCGTGCTTCGTGGCTGGGGCCGGTGACTCCGCTGGGCGGGCTGTGCCTGATCGCCGGCTGGCTGGCGCTGCTGGCGATGCCGCTCTCGTCGCGTTGAGCGGTGGGACGGGCGCTTCGGCCGGCTGCTACCCTCCTGCCCCATGCGCATCGCCACCTGGAACGTCAACGGCCTTCGGGCCCGCATGGACTTCGTGCTGCACTGGCTGCGTGCGCGCCAGCCCGACGTCGTCGGTCTGCAGGAGCTGAAGCTCGAGGACGAGGGCTTTCCAGCGGACGTCTTCGAGGCCGAGGGCTACGGTGCGGTGACCCACGGCCAGAAGGCCTGGAACGGCGTGGCGATCCTGAGCCGCAAGCCGGCCGTGTTGCTGCAGCGCGGGCTGCCCGGGCAGGGGGAGCTGGGCGCCCGGCTGGTCACCGCACGAGTCGAGGATCTCGTCTTCACCACCGTCTACTGCCCGAACGGCAAGGCGGTCGGCCACGAGGATTTTCCGAAGAAGCTCGCCTGGTTCGACGCCTTGGCGGAGCACCTCGAGCAGACGGCCGACCCGGAGGAGCCCGCCGTCGTCTGTGGCGACTTCAACGTGTGCCCGGGTCCCCTCGACACCTGGAGCGAAGAGGAGCACCAGCGGCCACATCTTCCACACCGACGAGGAGAGGACGCGGATCCGGCGGCTGCTCGACTGGGGTCTGTACGACGTCTTTCGACAGCGGCACCCCGAGAGCCGCGAGTTCTCGTGGTGGGACTACCGCGGCGGCGCCTTCCACCGTGGTCTCGGCCTGCGCATCGACTTCGTGCTGGCCACCCGAAGCGCCCTGGAGCGGGTGCGCTCCGTGGAGATCGACCGCGAGTATCGCAAGAAGAAGGACGGGTTGACGGCCTCGGACCACGCGCCGGTGATCGTAGACCTCGACTGACAAAGGGAGCCCGTTGGGCTCCCTTTGCGCCGGAACCGCGGCCCAAGACCGGGTCTTGGGCCGCGCTCCCAGGCCCGCCGGCTCGGGCCGGCCGCCGGGTCACGCGAGCCGAATCGGCTCGAAGACCTTCTCGTCCATCCACGCGACGAGGTCGCGCAGCGACTCCGCTTGCACCTCGTGCTGCATGTCGTACTCGCGATAGCTGAGATCGACACCCAACCGGGTCAGGCGCTGGCGGGACTCCCGCGCGCGCTCGACGGGGATCATGGGGTCCGCCGTGCCGTGCTGGAGCAGGACGGGGAAGCGCTGGAGCGCTTCGCCGTCGGCGACCTGGCTCGTGAGCTCGTCCGGCAGCCAGGTCGAGAGCGCCGCCAGGCCCGCGAAGCGTTCCGGCGAGCGCAGGACGAGGTCGAAGCCCATCACGCCGCCCTGGCTGAAGCCCAGGACGACGGTCTTTCGCGGATCCACCGGATAGCGCGCGAAGGCCTCATCGACGAAGGCGGCCAGCGCGTCGCGTCCCTTCGCGAAGGCCGAGGGATCCGGGGGCCGACCGGCGGTGATCGGAAACCACCCGTAGCCCGTCTGCCCGGGAGCGGTCTGGATCGCGACCGGTCCCTGCGGACACAGGACGAGCGCCCCGCCGCGGTGGAGGTAGGGCGAGAGGCCCAGCAGGTCATGGGCGCCTGCACCCCAACCATGCAGCGCGAGCACCGTCGGGAAGGGACCGGCGCCCGACGGTACGTGCGCGGTGTAGAGGAGATTCATGGCGACATGCTATCGCGGATCGCGTCCCGTCGGCTCGGTCCGCGATCCGCGCTCGCACGTGCGTGATATGCTGCGCCGATCCGCTTCGCTGTCCGATTCCTGGAGTGACGGCCGATGCCCACCAGACGGCTTCCCGCGCCGGACATCCCCCAGCGCGTCGAGGAGCTCAGCCCCGACTGGCTGACCGCCGTGTTGCGGCAGTGCGGTGTGATTCGGGAGAGCCGCGTGATCGCGTGCGAGCCCCAGCGGCTGGGCGAGGGCGAGGGCTTCGTCGGCCAGATCGTGCGTCTGCGGCTCGACTACGATCGTCTCGAGGCCGGAGCGCCGGACTCCGTGATCGCGAAGCTGCCCATCGGGCTCGATCGCAACCGCCAGCTCGGAGAAGCCCTGGGCGCCTACGAGCGCGAGGTGCGCTTCTACGGCGAGCTCGCCGACGCGGTTCCGATTCCGAAGCCCGTCTGCTACCACGCTTCCATGGACCCGAACCCGGCGGCGGGTCGGGAGCAGGAGATCCTGGATTTCCTCGATCGCCTGCCGCGCTGGCTCGTGCGCATCCTGGTGCCCTTCGGCATGTGGCTCGCGGCGCGGAGCCGGCGCCGCTACCTGCTGCTGCTCGAGGACCTCGCACCCGCGCGGCGGCTGGGAGACCAGGTCGCAGGCTGCACCTGCGAGGAGGCGGAGTCGGTGCTGCGTCACATCGCGGTCGTCCACGCGCGGTGGTGGCAGCACGCGGATCTCGCTGGGCTCGGCTGGGTGCCTCCCGTGTACGCCCTGAGCCGCTACCTCGACGTTCTCTACCGGAAGCATCGCCGAGGCTTCTTCGCCGGCTTCGGCGCATCCCTGCCGCCGCGTTTCGTCGAGCTGGCCGACTGGCTGCAGGAGCACGGCCCCGCGTTGACGAGGCGGATCGGCGAGGCCCCGTGCACGCTCCTGCACGGCGACTACCGGCTCGACAATCTCTTCCTGCAGGGCGAGGGCGCCGCGACGCGCGTCACCGCCTTCGACTGGCAGTCCGTGTGCCGGGGTCCCGGAGCGCTGGACGCGGCCTACTTCGTGAGCGGCAACCTCCCCGCGGAGGTGGCGGCGGGCTGCGAGCGGCAGCTGGTGTCGGCCTACCACGAAGCGCTGTGCGAGCACGGCGTGGACGGCTACGACTTCGAGGCCTGCCTGCGGGACTACCGCCTGTCGATGCTCTTCGTGGTCTACCGCGTCATCGCCGGAGCCGAGATGATCGACTTCTCGAGCGGACGCGGGGACACCCTGATCCGGGGGTGGACGGCGCGGCTCGAAGCCCTGATGCCGGACGACTACCGCGACCTGGTGGCGGCGAGCTGACCTCGGGCCGGCTCACGCGGATGGAGCCGCGGGCTGCCTCACGCGGATGAAGCCACGGGCTGAAGCCGCGGGCTGCCTCACGCGGATGGAGCGCGCCTCAGGGCGTGATCCACACGCTCACGTCGTCCGCGTAGTGTCCGTCGAACTCGGGCGCGACGCTGTCGTTCGCGACGTTCTCGAAGGCCAGCAGCTGCACCTGCACCTGCACGGTCGCGGCCGGCAGGACCAGGCTCGTCTGGTGGGGCTCCCAGGTGCCGACGTCGGCGTCCGTGAAGATCGGCGTGAAGATCTGGCCCAGGTTGCTGCCGCCGGCGTCCTGCGCCACGAGCACCAGGAAGAACTGCGTATCCGTCTGGGCGTCGAGGTCCACCCGGTCGAAGAAGGCGCTGGCGTTGATCGTGGCGGTGCCCGTCTGGATCAGCTTCGCGTACTCGCTCACGTCGACGGTCTGCAAGACGTTGGCGGCGCCCTGGGTGCTGGCGCTGGTGCCGTTGGTGGCGTCGAAGCGGAGCATCGAGGAGCCGCCGTGGGGAGAGACGCCGTTCTCGGCGCCGACGATCGAGAAGAGATCGTTCTCCCAGCCCACGCCGTCGCCGAGCCCGTCGGACGCATTCTCCATGTCGCCGTTGTCGACCACGAGGGGCGGCAGCATGCGGGCCCGGGCGTTGTCCGCGTAGTGTCCGTCGAACTCGGGCGACACCGTGTCGTCGAGGACGTTCTCGCTGGCCACCAGGCTCACCCGCACGCGGGCGGTGCCGGCGGGCAGCAGCAGCCCCGTGACGTGGTCCTCCCAGCCGGCCGGGTCGCCGTCGCTCGCCAGGATGCGGCCGGCGGACGCCACGACGAGCCCGCCTCCGTCGAGCGCTTCGAGGACGATCTGGAACTCGCTGTCCGTGTCCGGACCCGCGTCGACCCGGTCGAAGAAGGCGGTCGCCTGGAAGCTGGCGTGCCCGGTGGCGATCTCGGCGGCATGGGCGGCGAGGTCGACCTCCTGGGAGACGATGGCGTCCGGACCCGCGGAGGCGCCGCCGGGAGCCGTACCGTCGAAGCGCAGCATCGCGCTTCCGTTCTGGGGCGTGACGCCGTTCTCGGCGGCCACGATCGTGAAGGCGTCGCCCTCCCAGTCCAGGCCGTCCGCCGGACCGTCGGCCACGGTCTCCATGTTTCCGTTGCCGAGCAGCGGCACGGTCAGGTCGGCGAAGATCGACATGAACTGGCCGGCCCGGGAGATCTCCACGGGGTCGAGCTCCAGGTCGAGGAAGCTCGGGATCGGGAAGGAGCCCAGACTCGAGCCGAGCTGCGGCAGCGCCACGCTGAGCAGGGTCGGCAGGGCGGCCTTCAGGGTCGCCTCGTCCGTCTGCACGAGGTTGTCGATGAAGGTGATGTTCACGTCCTGGGGATCGAGTCCGGTCAGCGTCGGCGCCAGCTGGTCGGTGGCGTCGTCCACCAGCAGCTCCAGGCCCGCCCGGAAGTCGATCGCCACGACGAGCAGCGGGCGTTCGACGCCGGGCGTCGCGTCCCGCAGCTCGAGCTCGAGCTGGCCCATGCGCAGCTCGGCCAGCTCACCGGCCGGGCCGGGGTTGCCCGTCAGCAGCGGCGCGAGGGTGGGGTGCAGCTCGAGCACCAGGGGCGAAGCCGGCGGGAAGACGCCCAGCTCGGGGATCAGCAGGGAGAGGGTCCCCGCCGTGAGCGGCAGCGGACCGGTGCCGAGGTCGAGCTCGGTGAGCTGCAGCTGCAGCAGGCCGCACTCGATCTGCGCCTTCAAGAGCTGGTTGAACGCGGACGTCGAGATGCAGATGCCGAGCTGGTAGGGCAGGCCGCCGGGCGTCGTCGTCCCGAAGGACGGGAAGGGCTCGTCGACGTGGAACGAGGCCGCCAGGTCCGGCGTTCCCGGTGGCGCGTCGCACTGGCCGACCCCCGTCCCGATGGACGCCATCACCCGGGTGTCCGTGCCCAGGGTGAGTCCGTTCGGGTCCTCCGGGATGCCGAACATCGGTGTCTCGAGCACCACGCCGAGGCTCTGACCGATGGGGCCGGAGATCTCGATTCCCGCCAGGGCCTCTTCGATCGCGTCGGCGATGACCGCATCCTGGGACCCGGCGCCGTCCGGGTCCTCGAGCAGGTCGAGGAAGCCGTTGGTGAAGAGCGTCTGGATGTCGGGCAGGAAGAGCTGGATGATGTCACCGATGATCGGCACGTCGCAGATGCCGCCGTTCAGATCGTCCTGGAAGCTCCCGAAGACCACCTGGACGCCCGGGAGCTGGTTGACGTCCACCGTCGTGGAGTCGGCCGCGTCCGGCTCGAGCGAGTAGTCTCCCAGGATGTCCGTCGTCGCGGCGGTGATCACCAGCCCGCAGCTCGGGACGATGCCGCTGCCGTCGATGTCGAGGTTCAGCACGAGGTCGTCGACGAGGACGTCGGCGGCCACGAAGTTCGTCATCGAGTCCATCTCGATCCCGAAGCCCGAGATGGCAGGCGGCGGGTTCACCACGGTCACCTTGGCGCTGCCGACGCACAAGCCGAAGAGCCGGGACACGCACTCGTCCAGGACGACGGTGCCCGGGGCCGCGAGCGCCGACGGGTCGAAGTCGACGAGATCCGAGACCACTCCCTCGAGGGTGTCGAGGCCCGAGTCGTTGATGCGCAGGGCGATGCTCGCGGGCGAGTAGTCCCCGTCCGCGACGGATTCGCCGGCGATGACGGTGATCCGTTTACGGGTCACGTAGCCGTTGGCGGTGTCCGTCAGCTCGATGACGATCGGGTTGAAGACGATGGCCGGGTCGATGGTGACGGTGGTCTGGAATGCGCCTCCCGGCTGCACGGCGACGGGCTCGTCGTTCACGGTGAGCGAGGCGTTGGCCGGGTCGATGTTCGCCGCCATGCCGCTCACGGTGACCGCCGGGTCCAGGGTGAACGCGCCGTGGACCGGGGTCGCGACGAGGATGGCGGGGAGGTCCGAGCAGCCCGTGCCCACCGAGACGACGGCCAGCAGGGCGGAGGCCAGCAGGAGCCTGCAACGACGGGTGACGGGCATCATTTCGTTCCTCCGTCTGCAGGGCGGTTCGATCCGATCCGCGCCCCCCGGCGCCGGCGCCGGCTCTGCCAAGCGCCGATCGCAGCCAGACCGGCGACGAGCGCCGCGGTTCCACCGCCGCCCAGGGCGGGCAGGCTGCTGACGCCGCCCGGTGAGATCGACTGGCCGCTCAGGTTCAACGTCAGGTCCGTGGTGACCGTCACCACCACGTCCTCGCCGAGGAGGGTGGTGGGGTTCGAGACCTGCAGGCTGCCCGTGAGGTCGTCGATCCGGTAGACGATGCCACCGCCGGGAGGCAGCGCGAGGACCACGAGCGTGCCGCTCAACGTGACGTCCGCGGGCTGCAACGCCAGCTCGGGGAGATAGACGTCGACCGGGCCGACGATGTCCGCCACCGCCGAGTAGCTCACCACGGCGGATACCGGATACGACCCGACGGCCAGCGGCGCGCCGCCGGTGTCGAAGATCGGATTCGTCAGCGCGAAGATCACGCCGGCATCGGTCGTCGGTGCCCCGACGAAGGGAATCTCCGCGAAGGTGAGGTCCTGCACCTCGAGGCTCGCGTAGGCGGGACGCGGGCCCATGCCGTCGTTCAGGTCCCGGCTGCCGTCCTGGAGGAAGTGGAAGGTGCCCCCGGCGAAGTCGACCTCGATCGTTCCCGCGCCGTCGAACCCGGCGACCTGGGTGTCCGAATAGGCGTCGAGGGCGTCGCACACGATTCCCACGCCGGCGCAGCTGATGTCCAGGTTGTAGACGACCTCGTTCGTGAATGCCGAGTTCGGCGACCACGGCGCCACGTCGGCTCGACCGAGGCCGGCGGTGAGCCCGACGATGGCGAACGAGAGACCGGACAAGAGAGGAATGAAGAGGGACCGGGTCGGCTTCCGCAAATACAGCATCCGCACCTCCGTCGCGAAGCCTACGACGATTCCGCCGCGCAGATCAATCAAAAAGGCGGGCCGTCGGGTGGTCGTTGGAGGGACTCTTGCCGCCTCACAAGTGTGGCGCGCCGTGCTGACCCACGGTCAGCGATCGACGCTATCCTGCGGCGGCGCTCACGGCGACTGGCGGAACACGGCGGAGACTCCCGGAATCGCGGGACATCCGCCTGCACCATCGTGAATGGACTGGCGTGAACGAGCGGGGAGGCCGATGGAAGGACGCGAACGCAGGTCGGGGCGGCCGCTGCTTCCCGGACGAGCACGCAGGGACGAGGCCGAAGTGTCGAAGCCGCGGGTCGTGAAGGGCCACCTCGAGAGCCTCCCTACCGGGGTCGACGCGCCCGCGAACGGTCGGCGGCGCGAGCTCGCCGGCTGGGGGCAGCATCCCGTGATCCTCGGCGTGGAACGCCGCTCCGAGGATCTGCTCGAGATCTCGCGGGACGCAATCCTGAGCCGCGGGCTGGGGCGTTCGTACGGAGACGCCGCCCTGCCGCCGGAGGACGCCGCCGCTCACGTAGCGACGACGACCCTCGCCGACCGCCTGCTGGCCTTCGATCCGGAGACCGGCGTCCTGCGCGCCGAAGCGGGCGTCTCCCTCGCCACGTTGAACTCCGTCTTCCTGCCCCGCGGCTGGATCTCGCCCGTCACGCCCGGCACCGCCCAGGTGACGCTCGGAGGCATGGTGGCCTCGGACGTGCACAACAAGAACCACCACAGTGTCGGTTGCTTCGGCGAGCACGTGCTGGCGCTGCGCATGCGCGTGGCCGACGGGCGCGTCGTCGAGGTGTGCGAGAGAAGCGAGCCGGATCTCTTCCACGCCACCCTGGGCGGCATGGGGCTCACCGGTCACGTGCTCGAGGTCGAGCTGCGGATGACGCCGGTGCCTTCGCGGTGGATCTGGTGCGAGAGCGAGCGGCTGGGCTCGATCGACGCGCTGCTTCCCCGGCTGGTGGAGGCCGGCGAGAGCTGGCCCTCCACGGTGGCATGGCTCGACTGCACCGCGCGCGGTCGCTCCCTGGGCCGGGGCATCCTCATGAAGGGCCGCTGGGCGACCGCCGCCGAGGCGCCCGACCATCCGCCGCCGCGGCCGCTGAGACTCTCGATTCCCTTCCGCTTCCCGAACGGGCTCGTGAACCGGCACACCCTGCGTCTCGCGAACAGCTTCTGGTACTGGAAGCACGGGTCCCGGGCCTCCGTCGGTCTCACCAGCCCGGACGCGTGGTTCCACCAGCTGGACGGCATCTCCCACTGGCACCGGGTCTACGGCAGCAGGGGCTTCACCCAGTACCAGTGCGTGATTCCGGGAGAGGTGGACGCCTATCGCGAGTTCCTGTCGATCTTCCAGCGCGGCGGCGGCTCCTCGTTCGTCACCGTGCTGAAGGACTGCGGCGCTCGGGGGCGGGGGCTGCTCTCGTTTCCCCAGCCCGGCGTGTCCCTCGCGCTCGACATCCCGATTCGAGGCGAGGAGACCCGGCGCCTGGTCTTCGAGCTGAACGAGTTCGTCGTCGCCCGAGGCGGCCGGATCTACCTGGCGAAGGACGCGTTCACCCCGGCCGATCAGTTCCGCCGGATGTACCCGCGCCTCGCCGAGTTCGAGGCCGTGCGTCGAATCTGGGACCCCGAGGGCCGGCTGCAGAGCGCCCAGTCGCGCCGGCTCGGGATCCGTTGAGCCCGATGCTCTCGGATCTTCGGCGCTATGAGGGGCGGGTCCACTCCCAGGGCGGAGAGGACGGGGTGCTCGCACGGCTGTTCGCGTGCCTCGGTGAGCGCAACCGGACCTTCGTGGAGTTCGGCGCCTGGGACGGCCGCCACCTCTCGAACACGGCCCACCTGCGTCTCGACCACGGCTGGAGCGGCCTGTTGATGGACGGAGACCCCGAGCGGGTGAGCGGGCTCGTCCGGCGCGAGTTCGTCACCGCGGAGAACGTCGAGGCGCTCTTCCGGAAGTATCGCGTTCCCCCGGTCTTCGACCTCCTCTCCGTCGACATCGACGGCAACGAGTACTGGGTGTGGCAGGCGCTCGAGGCGTACCGACCGCGCGTCGTGGTGATCGAGTACAACGTCTTCTTCGGGGCCGAAGTCTCCAAGACCATGCCCTACGACGCCGATCATCGCTGGGACAAGACCATGTTCCACGGCGCGAGCCTGGCCGCGTTGTGGAAGCTGGGTCGCGAGAAGGGCTACTCACTGGTCCACACCGACAGCTTCGCCCCGAACGCGTTCTTCGTGGACGACGCCGAGCTGCCGCCCGACCGTGTCGGTCGCCCGGTCGAGGAGTCGGTCTCGTGGGCCTGGGAGGACACCCGCGCAGAGCCGCCGATCCCCGCTCATCGCGCGTGGCTGTCCGTCTGATTCGGGCGCGGATCCCGGTCTTCAGGATCCGTCGGCCGGCGGCGTCCAGCGGATGCGGACCCGGCGCTTCCCCCAGTGCCTGGCGGCCTCCACGTCCTTCCCCATGTAGATGTCGATCTTCTTCCGCCAACGCTTCGCCATCTTGTCGCGAACCACGTAGACCCCCTCGAGGCCCTCGATCTCCACCTCGACCCCGTGCCGGAGGCCGAGGTGGATGAGATCTCGCGAGACGGCGATGGCCTTCATGCCGGGCTCGAGGACGTCTCCCCAGGCGGTGAGGTGGGGTCTGGCGTTGGTCTGGTGCGGCACGGAGTTGTAGGCCGTGGCCGTCACCACCAGCTGCTCGGGCTCGGGGTCGGCCCGCGCATCCCGCGAGGACGTCAGCGCCACGAGCGCGGCCAGGGCGAAGGCGGCCGCGAGGAAGGCGAAGCCTGCCCGGGTTGCTCGCAGCCGTTCGTCGGGTGCCGGCAGGGGACCTCCTCCGGGTTTCGCACTTCTTACCACCGGCCCGCCCGTCCGGGCAAGTGCAGGAGATGCGCAGATTCGCCCGCACCCGCGCGACGTGCGGACGCTATCGCGTCCCAACGCCGGTTCCGGACGCGGCGCGAGGCGCGGTTCAGATCCAGCGACGACTGGACGAAGGAGGAACAGCGGGGACGGTCCAGGACGGGTCGTGGTCCGCCGCGGAGAGGTCTGGCTCGATGCTCAGCGGTCTGCAGAACCCGAATCCCGTCGCCCGGTCCGACGCGGACGTGTCGGATCTGGAGCTGCTCGCGCACTACGAGCTCGAGCAGAAGGGCGGCAAAAGGCGCAGCGGCTTCGCCATGATCCTGGAGCTGACCGAGCGTCGACTGCTGCTCGAGACCGACGTGGCCTTCGCGCAGGGAGACGAGCTACGGCTCAACTTCTTCCTGCCGGACGCGGGAGCCGCGGCCGGACGCACGAAGGTGGGGCTCAAGTGCACCGTCGGCCAGTGCCTCGACGCCGGGAAGCTGCACTACAGCACGCGGGTTCTCGAGATCGGAGACGCCGCACGGAGCGCCATCCGGGGTCTCCACGAATCGCGAGGAGGCAAGGAGCAGGGATGAAGAAGCAGTTGGGCATCGACCTCGGCACGACGAACACGGTTGCGTGTTTCGACGACGAGATCCTCGCGATCGGCGACGACGGGGCGCGGTACCTCCCGTCCGCGGTCGCCTTCCTGCCCAACGGGTCGTCCATCTCCGGCCAGTCCGCCCGACGCCGCCGGGCGATCGACGCCGCCAATACGATCTTCTCCTCCAAGCGGATCATCGGCCGCCGCTTCCACGATTCGCAGACGCTCGAGTTCGTCGAGCGCTATCCCTTCGAGGTGGTGGACGACGGCGACGATTGGCCGCTCTTCCAGACCCGGGCCGGTCGACACTCGCCCACCGACATCGCCGCGAGCCTGTTGCGGCGGGTCTCCGAGCCGCTGGGTCCCCAGGTGCGGGGTCTCGACGTGGTGATCACGGTGCCGACGGGGTTCACGACGCCGCAACGGAACGCGACCGTCGAAGCAGCCCGGATGGCGGGCTTCGAGAACCTGCGGCTGGTGGACGAGGCGGAGGCCACCGCGTACGCCTACCAGTCCTCGGCGGACCTGCGCGGTCTGGTCGCCGTCTACGATCTCGGCGGCGGAACCTTCGACGTCTCCGTCCTGTGGTGCGGCGAGGCGGGCGTACGCGTCATGGCCCGGGCCAGCGAGCCGTTCCTGGGCGGCGACGACATCGACCAGCAGATCGCCGACTGGGCCCGGCGCGAGGTGCTCAAGCAGCACAACTGGGATCTGGGCAACTACGCCGAGGTGTCGGTCCGCCTGCTGTCCGAGTGCGAGCGGGTGAAGATCCGGCTGGCCTCCGAGGACGAGGCCCGCATCGACCTGAGCCAGGTCGACCCCGAGTGCCCGATCGCCGAGGAGGGGCTGCCCATCCGTCGCTCGCTGATGGACTCCCTGTGCATGAAGCTCGTGCAGCGGACCTTCCTGGCGTGCGACGAAGCGCTGGCCAACGCCGGCGTCGGCGCGGGCGACATCCACAACGTGCTCCTCGCCGGGGGCGTGACGCAGCTGCCCGTCATCCGGGAAGGCGTCGAGGCCTACTTCGGCCGCCCGGGGCTGATCGACTTCGATCCGACCGCGGTCGTCGCGCTGGGGGCGAGCCGCTCGCTGCGCTGAGTGGCCCGGTCTTCCGGGTCCGCGCGCGCTCTTTCAGACGAGGCTCGCCAGGAATCGCACGATCCGGTCCGCGCAGGCGTCGGGACGTTCGAGGGGCAACAAGTGGCCCGCGCCGTCCTCCACGTGAAGCTCGCTCGAAGGGACGAGGCGCGCGAGCTTGCGGGTCGGCTCGAGCCAGCCCTCGTCGTGTGCTCCGGCCAGGAGCAGCGTGGGGGCGGCCAGCCGCCGGCACTCGTCGTCGTTGCTGGGGAGCGTGAGAAAGCCGCCGCGGACGATGCGGGCCAGGTCGGCGCCGCGCGCGGTGCCGTAGAGGCGCTCGGGTGTGAGCGTCGCTTCCGTGCTGGGTGCGGCGGCGGCCAGCGAAGCCGCGAGCGCCTGCGGGCGCGCGCTCTCGAACGCGGCGGCCGCACGCTGCCAGCTGCGCCTCTCTCGCGCGTCGACCACCGCGCGGCACGGGCCGGCTCCCAGGAGCGTCAGCGAGCGAACGAGATCCGGGCGTGCGATCGCGGTGAGGAGGGCGATCTGGCCGCCCATCGAGTGCCCGACGCAGTGGGCGCCGCCCGG
The DNA here is from genome assembly GCA_963822965.1 of uncultured delta proteobacterium. Lineage (GTDB taxonomy): Bacteria > Myxococcota_A > UBA9160 > UBA9160 > UBA4427 > JAJDAN01. Next base: position 801,337 of record CAWGJT010000005.1, on the reverse strand, counting down.
GGCCTCCCGTTCGAGGAGCGCGGCGAGGTCGTCCCGCATGGCCGGATAGCTCATGTCTTCTTCGCGCGCCGGGGCCCGCGTGGCGCCGTGCCCGCGGAGGTCGACGAGGATGCACCGGCGGGCGCAGCCGCGGGCGCGCAGGGACCGGGCCAGCGGCGCCATCGCAGCGCGGCTCATGCCGAAGCCGTGGAGGAGCACGATGGGGGCGTCCTCCTCCTCCCCGACGCTCTCGTAGGCGAGGGTGCAGTCCCGGGTCTCGAGGCTCGTGGGGGTGCTCATGGGCTCGAAGCATAGTCGCCCGGGGTGTGCCACGATCGTCCTCTCCGAATCGGATCGGCGAGGAGACGGAAGATGACCCTGCAGCGGACCCGGAGCCAGGCGCCCGACCTCTCCTTCGTCGAGCCGGGCCGCGGGCTCGTCCCCATTTCCCGATACTGGGGCGAGGGCCCTTCGGTGTTCGTCTTCCTGCGCCACTTCGGCTGACCGTTGTGCCGCGAGCACCTGGTCCAGGTGCGCCGGGGACTGGAGGAGTTCCAGCGACGGGGCGCCCGGCTCGTGGCCGTGGGACAGGGCAGCGAGGAGGAGGTCGCCCGCTACTGCTCGCGCTACGCCTCGGGCGTGCCGTGTCTCGGCGATCCGCAGCGGGCCGGCTATCGCGCCCTCGCGCTGAAGCGCGGCGGCTGGTGGTCGACCGTCGTGAAGCCCTTCTTCACCGACCCCCGCGAGTCGTTCCGCCTGGTGCGCAACGCCGACCTCGCGGCCTCGCAGCTGGAGGCGAGCGACGTGCTGCAGCTGGGTGGGGTGGCGATCTTCGATCGGGGCGGCGTCCTGCGCTTCCTCCACGTGGCCGAGACCACGGCCGACATCCCGTCCAACGCCGAGATCTGCGCGGCCCTGGACGAGCTCGACGACTGATCCATGGACCGCGAGCCCCGCTCCGGTCTGCATCGCTACATCCGGCTGCGATCCGCGGTGGCCCTCGTCGTCGCCAACGTGATTGGCGCGGGGATCTTCACCACCACGGGCTTCCAGGCCGCCGACCTCGGGCATCCCGGGCTCGTCTTCGGGGTGTGGGTCGCCGGCGGGGTGCTCGCGTTCTGCGGGGCGCTCTGCTACGCGGAGCTCGGCGCCTCGACCCCCGGCCCAGGCGCCGAGTACGCGTACCTGCGGGACACGTACGGCGGCGCCGCCGGCTTCATGAGCGCCTTCGTGTCGCTGGTGGCGGGATTCTCGGCGCCCATCGCGGCCGCCGCCAAGGCCTTCGTCCGCTATCTGGGGCATTTCGTTCCCTCGTTGCAGGAGGGCGGGCCGCGCTTCGCCACGCTCGCGCTCGGCGATGCGGTCGCCCTGGCGCTCGTCTGGGGGCTGGTGGCGGTGCAGCTCCGCGGTGCCCGGCGCGGCATGCGCCTCGGAGACTGGCTCACCGCCTTCAAGGTGGCGGGGCTGGTCGCGATCGTCGTGGCGGCGTTCGCGTTCGGTCGGGGCAGCCTCTCCAACCTGACGGCCGTCTCCCCGGTCTACGCCGGTCTCTCGTCCCGCGCGACCTACGCCGGCCTGGGGACCTCCCTCGTCTTCGTGATGTTCTGCTACTCGGGCTGGAACGCCTCGGCCTACGTGGCCAGCGAGTTCGAGAACCCGCAGCGCGACCTGCCACGGGGGCTGCTCATCGGAACGGCGCTCGTGGTCGTCCTCTACCTCGCCATCAACGCCGTCTACTTCTACGGAGCGAGCGCGGAAGAGCTGGCCGGCAAGGTCGAGGTGGGGCTCGTCGCGGCGAGCCACCTCTTCGGGCCGCTCGGGACCGACCTCGTCACCCTCGTGCTGCTCGTCTCCCTGGTCGCTTCGGCGTCCGCGATGACCATCGCCGGGCCCCGGGTCTACTATGCGCTGGGCAGCGACTACCGCTTCTTCGGCTTCCTGTCGCGGACCGACGATGCGACGGGCGCTCCGGTCACCGCGCTCGTCGTCCAGGGCGGCGTCACGTCCGCCATCCTGCTGCTGGGAAGGGTGGACCAGATCCAGCAGTACGCTGGCTTCACGCTCACCCTCTTCGCCAGTCTGGCGGTCTCCTGCGTGATCGTCCGCCGGATCCGCGAGCCCGACCTGCCCCGCCCGTTCCGTGTCTTCGCCTACCCGGCGCCGCCGCTCCTCTTCGTCGGGGCTTCGGGCTGGATGATGTACTGGGCGCTGCAGGGCCGCCCGCTGGAGTCCCTGCTCGGCCTGGCCACCGTGGGGACGGGCGGTCTCCTCTTTCTCCTCACCGGAGAACGCCGCCCCGCGCCCGGCGCGTGACGCCGGTGGGCCGCGCCGTCCCGCCGCACCCACTGCGTCCCGGCCCGGTTGCACTTACAGTACGGACATGGAATTCGGGGTCATGTACGAGCTCTCGGTCCCCCGCCCGTTCGAGGACGGCATCGAGCGGACCGTCATCGAGAACGCCCTCGAGCAGATCCGGCTCGCGGACGAGCTCGGTTTCGAAACGGCGTGGGCGGTGGAGCACCACTTCCTCGAGGAGTACTCCCACAGCTCGGCGCCGGAGCTCTTTCTCACCGCCGCCGCCATGCAGACCCGACGCATCCGTGTCGGCCACTCGGCGGTCGTGTGCGTTCCCGAGATGAACCATCCGATCCGGGTGGCGGAGCGGGCGGCCTTCCTCGACATCCTCTCGGGCGGCCGCCTCGAGTTCGGCACGGCGCGCTCGTCCACCTGGACCGAGCTCGGCGGCTTCATGGCGGATCCCGACGCCACCAAGAAGGACTGGGACGAGTACGTCAGGGCGTTGCCGCGCATGTGGACCGAGGAGCGCTTCTCCTGGGAGGGCTCCTGCTTCTCGATGCCCGAACGCGCGATCCTGCCGAAGCCGCTGCAGAAGCCGCACCCTCCGATGTGGGTGACGGTCACCAGCCCGGGAACCGAGCTCGACGCTGCGGATCGCGGGCTCGGCTGTCTCGGCGTCGCCGCGGCGGGCTTCGCGGAGCAGGAGCGCCGCACGAAGGAGTATCACCGGCGCATCCAGCTCTGCGATCCGGTGGGCGCCGTGAACGATCGCGTCTCCACCCTGAACTTCCTCTACTGCCACGAGGACCTGGCGACCGGCGCCTCCCGCGGCATGCAGCTGCTCGGGAACTTCGGGCTGCTCAACTCGCACCTGCTCTTCACCCGCGAGGCCTATCCCACGCGGGCCTATGCGACGCTCGGCAACCTCGCCCCCGGCCAGGGCCGCAAGAGCGAAGCGGGCAGCCCGGGAGACGCGCTCGGGATTCCCGACGGCATGTGCATCGGCGATCCCCGGCACATCATCGCCGCGGTCAGGGAGTGGGAATCGATCGGGGTCGACCAGGTGAACTTCATGCTCAACGCCGCGGAGATCCTCCCGCAGGAGCAGGTGCTGGAGAGCCTGCGACTCTTCGCCTGTGAAGTGATGCCGGCCTTCCGCAAGCGCGCCGGCGCGAGCGCCTGATGCTCGTCGGCCGGGCGGATCCCGAGGCGCGCCAGGCGGGCGCTCCCGTGATGCAGAGCTTCGCGACCGAGGCGGTGCGTCTCGCCGGCGCGAGCGTGTTGCAGGTGCTGTGCGAGGTGGGCAACGACAACGCGCAGCTCTTGCCGCCCGCGCTCCATCCCACCCTGCCCGGGGTCGTCGCCTGGCAGGTGTACGACTTTCCCGAGTCGCCCTGGGGCGCCTTCCGCCTGGCCCAGACGCGCATCGAGTGCCGCAGCGGCACGCGTCCCCGCGGATTCCTCGTTTCGGGGGTGGTCGACGTCCCGGAGGCCCGCCGCGCGCTCGCCGAGCGTTGGGGCTACCGGCTCGCGCCCGGAGAGATCGCCTTCCGGCGGGGCTACGACGGGGTGGACGCTTCCGTCCACACTGTACAAGGATCGGTGGTGCTGCAGCTCGGGCTGCGGGACCCGGTCCTGCTCCCTCCCGACGTGGTTCAATTCGTGTCGGGCGTCCATCCTGCCGATACCCCTTCCGGGTACCGTCTGGTGCAGGTGGACCCCCGCTACGACGTCCTCCGGGCGGAACGCGGGGAGCCCGTGATCGAGTGCTTCGATGCGGGCGCCTGGGGAGAGGATCGGATCGTTCCGACCCATCCGATCTCCGCATCGATCTGCATCGCCGACGTGACCCTACCGCGACTGCGCTTCGTGTGTCGGCCCGGGGAGATGGCCTTCACCGGGACCGAGACGGTGGCCGCGGAATGAACGGGGTGATGCGATGGAGCGGCGCGCCGGTGCGGGAGGAGTTCCCGCGGCGACCCTCGCGCTCGTGTGCGCGTTCGCGGCGGCGCTCTCGGGCGCCTGCGCCGACCCCACCACCGCCTACCACCGCCAGTTCGAGTACCTTCGTCGCGTGGGCGGTGAGGCCCTCGAAGACGGACAGCTCGAGGACGCGCGCGACCACTACGTCGAAGCCACGTCCCTGGCGAGCTTCGCGGCGGCGACGGACTTCGAGCAGCTCGACGCCCTGACCCACCTGGTCGCGGCGCTGCGCGAGTTGGGGGAATTCGACGGTGCGTCGGGCTACGCCGAGACCGCCAACCAGCTGCTGGGCCGGCAGCGGCTCACGGGCGGCGGGCTCCTCTCTCCGCTGGCCGGGGTGGGTGGTGCCTGGATGCTCGAGCGCGCGCGCCTCGAAGCGGCCACGGCCGACCTGTTGAGCGCGGAGGCGACGCTCCGGGAATTCTTCGTGCTCCGCGGCGACAGCGGCGGCGAACCGCGTGAAGCAGCCGAAGCCTACTGGCTCCTGGGCGAGCTGTGCCTGGCGCGCGGCCGCACGGACGAGGCCCGCAACGACTTCCGGCGGGCCGCCGAATCCGTGGACGCGGTGATCGATGCGCAGGACGCGATGCTCGCGAGCTCCATTCTCTTCCGCGCCGCCGAGACCGAGCTCGCCGTCGGACGGATCGCGAAGGCGCGAGCCTGGATCGATCGCTCTCGCCCGGGAGGCATCGCCACCCCGGCGTCGCGCACCGGCCTGCTGCTCACCCTCGGCCTCGTCGACGGGGCCGAACGCAACATCGATCGCGCGCTCCTGCGCCTAGACGATTCCCTCGAGCGGATGTCCGGAGAAGATCCCGGCGCGACCGACGTGGCCGTGCCGGCGCGCGCGATCCACCTCGCCTCCCTGGTCTACGGCTCGTCCGGGTCGAAGCTCCAGCGGGTGGTCGCACGCGCCCTCGCGGCTTCGCGTTCGGGTCCCCCGCTGCGGGCGATCGAGGCGGGCCGCGAGGCCTTCCAGGTGGGCAGCGACCTCTTCGACGCCGGGGCACGCGCGGCGGGCCTTGGCGTCATGGAGCAGGCGCGCCAGGCGATCGCGGTCGCCCTGGAAGACCGGCCCCACGACCTGCGTACGGAGGTCGACTTCCGCCTGGCCCAGGCGCTGGCCCGGGTCGACCACCTCGCGAAAGCCTCCGCCCGCTGCGACGATCTGCTGGCCGCGACGCCGGCGCTCGCTGAAGAGATGCGCGCCACCCACACCCGGCGTCTCATGCTCTGCGGCCAGATCGAGGCCCGCCACGACGACCCGGCTCGGGCCCGCGAGATCTACGGGCGCGCGGTCATGCTGGCAGAGGAGAGCGGGCTGCCCCCCGTCGTACGCCTGGAGCTGCTGCTGCGGCTCGCGGGCCTCGCGCATCGGGAGGGTCGGGACGCCGAGGAGCAGAAGCTCTTCGAGCGGGCGCTGGTCTTCGTCGTGCCCGGCATCTACGACCGTCTGTCCGAGCTGCTGGGCGAGGCCTACGGCGAGCAGGGTCCGTTCCAGCCTTCGTCGGCGGCGGCGCGCCTCGCCCACACGGCTGCCCGCATGCCGGCCCACGTCCTGGTGGCGTCGGCGTTGCAGAACGTCGCCGAGCAGCTGGGCGACAGTCCTCCGGCGAGTCGCTAGCGGAGGGAGCCCGTTGGGCTCGCCTTGCGGCGGACCCGCCACCCGAGGCTCCGTCTCGGGTCCCGGTCGGCGCGAGCCGCGCTCCTACAGCACGATTCGCTCCAGCGAGTCGAGCTCGATCGCGGGCGGCGCCGCGCCCTCGTGGGCCGACGCGGCCAGCGGGTCGTGCTGGGCGAGGTGGTGGAAGGAGAGGCCGGTCAGCCGCTCGATCTCGCGGATCGTGCGCTGATGGCTTCCGTGAGCGCCGTACGCGAACTCGAGCATGCGGTTCACGAGGGTCGTCTGGGAGATCAGGTACGCGGTCGCCGAGAGCGCTCCGTCGGGCTTCACGACGGCCACCACCTTCCAATAGCGGAGCGGGAGTCGGACGTCTTCGCCCCGGGGCGTCCGATAGACCGGATCGTCGTCCCGGAAGATCGGACCCGTGAAGACCGTGACGCGCAGGTCGCGCGAGTTGGCGTTGTCGAGGATGTAGTTCTCGACGCCTCCCCAGGTGGTCTGGTTCCGGTTGAAGCGCTCGTGCTGCGGGCTGCAGTTCGTCCAGTGGAACGTGTCGTCGTGCGCGCCGAGGACCTCGGCCCGGGTCCGCCCCCAGGTGGGGTCCAGCCGGCGCACCAGGTGGCCGCGGTCGAGGGGGTTGGCGACGTAGAGGTCGTTGTCGAGCTGCTCGTCCTCTCCGATCCGGGGGTCGAGGAACCACTTGTCGTTGAACGTCTTGCGGTTGACGTCGGCCTCCCGGCGTCCGTCGATGTTCACCGCGGTGAAGTACGCGAGCTTCCGCTGCCGGTTCATCACCACGCTGAAGTGGTGGTAGGGGAGTACGTGTCGGTCGTGACGCGCGAGCTTGTTGCGCGCCGTGTTGGCGTACTGCGCGTCGGTGAGCCAGGGGAGCGGGATCCGCCGACCCTCGCCGAGGAAGTCCGGGTCGTAGCCCTCGCGGCGGTCGTACTCCGGATCGGGATCGATGTGGTAGGTGATGGCTTCGAGGCTCGTCGCCGAGGAAGGCGCCGCGTCCCGACCGCCGGGCTCCGGTGAGCTCCGGCCGAGCGAGACACGGATCTGGAGCGGGACGTTCCACACGGCGGCCGCCTCGCCGTCCCCCGCGACCGTGAGACCCGGGGACGCCGCCGACGCGGCACGCGTGTCCGGCTCGGTTCGACTCGCAGCCTCGGACCCGGGATCGGCCGCGCGCCACTGGGGCAGCCAGTCCGCGTCCCGCGCGACGGAGTCCGCGAAGCGGACGCCGGCGTCCACCACGCGCGAGTCCCGTGCGAGCTCGTGGGTGGGAACGGCGTAGTTGGCCTTGAGGTAGAGCCCGGCGAAGTGCAGTCCGGCGACGCGGCCGGTGGCGGCGTCGACCACCGCGGAGCCCGAGTTCCCGCCCAGGGTCGAGGCGTCGTGCGTGAGGGCGCGCACGTGGTTGCCGTAGCTGTCGATCGCCTCGCGGCCGGTGATCTTTCCCGGCTGGAGCCGCTTCACGTTGTAGACCCCCTGGAAGATCCGGTTCTGCAGGTCGAGGTCGTTGCGCCAGTCCTGGGCCGGATAGCCGACGATCCCGACCTCGCGCCCGGCGAGGTCCTCTGGCGCGTCGACCGCGAGCACGAGCGGACGCTGCTCGGACGGAAGCCCCTCCACGCGCAGCAGCGCCATGTCCCAGTAAGGGTGGATCATGACCACCTGGCGCACGTCGACGTAGATCGGAGCGCCGGGCACGACCTCGCGCCGGAAGTCGATCCCGGCCGCCTGCCCGGGAAGGAAGGCGAGCCGCCGGATGCCCACGCCCGACGCGAAGAGCTCGGACACGTGGCGATTGGTCATGATGAGATCCGGCGCCACCACGAAGCCCGTGCCGCCGTAGGGGATGCTCGGATGATTGGGGACCTCGACGCGTCCGATCGACGGGATCGCGGCCTCCAGGTGGGCCTTGGTCTCCCCCGCGGCGAAGTGGGTCCAGGGGGCCGGGAGCTCGTCGAACGAGTTGCCGACGATGTTCACGACCGGTCGCTCGCGCGGGAGCACGATGGCCTCGATCGCCCTCATCTCGGGCACCGTCGGCTCGTGTCCGGCCTGGAGCTTGCGGATGCCCTCGTGGGCCTGCTCGCGCTCCTCGTCCCGAGCGCCGGGCGCCGTCGATTCGAGGGCCGTCTCCTCGACGACGAGCCGCTCCGTGCCGCCCCCGGGCGCGATCTGGTTCAGATAGCTTCGCAGTCGTCCAAGCTTCTCGTTCGGGTCCATGGTCACTCCTCGCGGGCTCGACCGGTGCCACCTGCTCCGGCTCGGCGCCGCACTGCAGCCCCCGCCGCCCACGGCTGCAACGCATGTGCCAGGGCCTCGCGGCGGAATCCGTGCGTGCGAGGGAGCCGGTGCGCTCCCGGGGCGCGCAGCGCCGGTGCGCGTCCACTTCCGTGGACGGCACGTCCACCGGAGTGGACGTTGCGCCCCGCTGGAGCCGCTCGTCCTACGCGTCGGTGGGGGGCTGGGCGAGGAGGCGTTCGAGGCGTTCGAGGTTCTCGGGGTCGCCGAGCACCAGCAGTCGGTCGCCGCGCTGGAGCGCGAACGAAGGCGGCGGATTCGCGGTGGTGGCGTCGCCCCGGGCCACGGCCAGGATGTTCGCTCCGGTGGCGGCACGAATCCCGAGCTGCGCCAGGCTGGTGGCGCCCGCGAGGCTCGCCGGGACCTCGATCCACTGGGCCTCCACGGCCTGCAGGAGCTCGACCAGCCAGGGATCGATGCCGAGCCCGATGTCGCCGCGGATCGCGCCGTAGCCGCCTTCCCGCAGCGCGTCGGTGAACTTCAGGATGCTGGAGTCCGGGATGCGGAACAGGCGGAGCGCCCGGGCCACCAGCTCGATGCTGCCCTCGAACTCTTCGGCGACGACGTTGGAGGCGCCCAGGGCCTCCAGGGGATCGACCTCGCGCATGTAGCGGGTGCGGGCGAGCAGCGGCACGTCGCGTGAGATCGAGCGGATGCGGGAGACGATGCGGCGGGTGGTCAGGGGATCCGAGACGACGATCACCGCGAGCCGGGCGTTGGCGACGTCGAGGCGCTTCAGCAGGGCGGGGCGGGTCGCGTCGCCGAAGACGACGGGCTCGCCGCGCTCGCGCGCCTGCTCGGCGCCGAGCGCGTTCGCCTCGATGACCACGTAGGGCACTTCGAGCGACCTCAGGAGTCGGGCGAGGGTCTGCCCGCCCGGGCCGAAGCCGATGATCACCACCTGCCCGTTCGACGGCCGCTCGTCGGGCCAGGGGCCGGCCGCACCCTGCCCGGGCGGGACGACCCCCGCCACGGCCAGCTCGCTCTCGTGGCGGTCGTCGAAGGCGCGCCCACCCGAGACCCAGTCGCCGGCGATCGGCGCGAAGCGGATCAGGAACGGCGTGGCCATCAGGCTCATGATCGAGCCGGCGATCACGCCCTGGTGGAGCCACTCCTCGATCAGCCCGGCCTGGCGCGCGGCGCCGGCGAGCACGAAGGAGAACTCTCCCGTCTGGGCGAGAGCGAGCCCCGCCATGACGCCGATGCGCGCGTTCTGTCGCAGCAACAGCCCGTTGGCGAGCACGATGACGCCCCCCTTCAGGAGCAGCGCCAGCGCCAGGTAGGTGGCCACGAAGCCCGGATGCGCCACGAGCACCCGGGGGTCGAAGAGCATGCCGACCGCCGTGAAGAAGATCCCCAGCAGCACGCCGCGGAGCGGGACCACCTCGGAGAAGAGCTGGTGGGCGTAGGGGGACGTGCTGGCGGCGACCCCCGCCAGGAACGCACCCACGGCGAAGGTGAGCCCCAGCTCGCCCGCGAACACGGCCGAGCCCAGCACGACGAGCAGGGCCAGCAGACTGAAGAGGTCGGGCGAGCCCGCGAGGGCGGCGCGAGCCAGCACCCGCGGAACGACCAGCCGCACGACGGCCAGGACGATCGCCAGGGCCACCACGAGTCGCACGACGGCCAGCGCGAGGGAGAGCGGCGAGGAGGAGGAGCCGGCGGCGAGCAGGGGGATCGCGAGCAGCAGCGGGACGATGCTCAGGTCCTGCAGGATGAGGATGGAGATGGCGAGCTGTCCGGAGGGGCTGTCCATCTGCCCCTGCTCGGAGAGCTGGCGCATCACCAGGGCGGTGCTCGACATCGCCACGAGCCCGCCCAGGATGATCGCGGCGGGTGTGGGCAGGCCGAGGGCGACGGCGCCCGCCGCCACGACGGCCATGGTGACGACGACCTGTGTGGTGCCCGCCAGGATCGCGCGCCGCCACAGACGTCGCAGCCGGTCGAAGGGGAGCTCGAGCCCGATCTCGAAGAGCAGGAAGACGACGCCCACTTCCGCCAGGGCGCGGACGCGCTCCGAATCGGAGAGCAGTCCGAGCATGCCGGGTCCGGCGACGGCCCCCGCGGCCAGACAGCCCGCGATCGCCGGGAGCTTCAACCGCTCGAAGAGCGCGAGTCCCGCTGCGCTGAGCACGAGGAGCAGAAGGATCTCGAAGAGGAGCGATTCGATGAGAGTTCCCGCCTCCCCGGCAGTGTAGCCTCGGCGCAGGTCCTGGAGGCAAGGGGTCGGTCCGGCGAGCTCGCTCGTTCGCCGATCGCCGGCTCAGGAGCCGGAGCCGCCGAGCACCGCGGGCACGGTCCGCAGCAGGATCTTGAGATCGTTGCGCAGCGACCAGGTGTCGATGTACTCGAGGTCGAGTCGCACCCAGTCGTCGAAGCCGATCTCGTTGCGGCCGCTCACCTGCCACAGGCACGTGAGCCCCGGCCGCATGGAGAGCCGGCGGCGCTCGAAGGTCCGGTACTCGAGGACCTCGCTCGGCAGGGAGGGGCGCGGTCCCACCAGGCTCATGTCTCCGCGAAGGACGTCCCAGATCTGGGGCAGCTCGTCGATGCTGAAGCGCCGCAGCCAGTGGCCCACTCGCGTGATGCGCGGATCGCGCTTCATCTTGAAGACGGGCCCGTCCATCTCGTTCTGCGCCAGCAGCTCCTGCTTCCGCTCTTCGGCGTCGACGTACATGGTGCGCAGCTTGTGCATCACGAAGCGACGGCCGTTCTTGCCGCAGCGCACCTGGCGGAAGAGGATCGGGCCCGGCGAGTCGAGCCGCACGGCCATCGCCGCCGCCGCCAGGACCGGGGCGGCGGCCAGCAGGCCGACCGCGGCGCCCGCCAGATCGATCGCGCGCTTCACGAAGAGCTTGCCGAGGCTGTGGTGCACCGGTGCGAAGGAGAGCGCGGGCAGCGAGCCGAAGCGGCTCGAGCGAGGGGCCGGCAGGAAGTCGCCGAAGAGGTCCGAGAGCAGGGTGATGGGCACGCCCGCGAGCGCACAGGCGTCCACCACGCCCACGATGTCCGCCAGCATCGAGCGCGGGCAGGCGACGATCACCTCGTCGATCACCTCGGCGTGCAGGATCTCGACCATGTCCTCGAGCTTGAAGATCTGGTTGGCGACGACCTTCGGCCCGGACGGCGGCACGCCGCTGTCGATGAATCCCATGACGTGGAGGCCCCAGCTGGGGTTCCAGCCGATCACCTTCTGGACGTAGGCGGCGCGCGGTCCGGATCCCACGATCAGCACGTTGCGCTGGTTGCGACCCTCCCGTCGCAGCCAGCGGAGCCCGGCGTACACCCCGAGGCGCAGGGCACAGAGCGCCACGAGCTGCAGGACGCCGCAGGCCAGGGGGAAGTACGGGGCGACGGGCGCCGAGACCAGGAACGCGGCCATGAAGTGAACGCCGGTGGCGAGCGCCCCGGCGAGCGCGACGTGCTCGCCCACCTCGCGCAGGCGCATCAGCCGCTGTGACCGGTAGACGCCGAGGCGCTGCAGGGCGACCGGCCACGCCGCGGCGGAGACGATCCCGAGCGCCCACAGCCGGCCGTCCGCTCCGGCCGCCTCGGGGGCGCGCACGTCCGGCAGCAGCAGGGCCAGCGCGAAGGCGAGACCCGCCAGGGTCACGTCCGCGAGCTGCATCATCACGCGCAGCCGTTCCGAATGCTCCTTCAGCATGCGACGGGGGTGTCTCCTGGAGCGCGAGACCGGCATCCGACCCGTTTCCCCCCGGGGCAGGGCGGCCTCGTCTCCCTGGATTTCGGTCGATCCGCCGCGGAAGGTGAGCCCGCCGGTGCCGTCGACGCGCGGCGGAGGCGCGGCGGCCCGCGCCTGAGATCCGTTCAGGGAGGCGAGGGATCGTCGACGCACCGGCCCCGCTAGACTCCGCAGCCCAGCGAATCACTCGTTGCCGTCGGGTCGACCGAGAAACGGTTGGCGCCTGGAACGAAGGAGGCAGGACCCCGAAATGAAGTCGAAGGCAGTCGTAGCGCACGCGCTCAACAAGCTCGCGGTGGAGGAGGTCGAGATCGACGACCCCAAGGCCGGCGAGGTCCTCGTGAAGCTCGGAGCCACGGGCGTGTGTCACTCGGATCTCTCGGTGCTGAACGGCACCATTCCCATGCCGCTTCCGATGGTGCTCGGCCACGAGGGCGCGGGCGTCGTCGAGAGGGTGGGCGAGGGCGTCACCAACGTTGCGGTGGGCGACCACGTGGTGATGTCGTTCGTCCCGAGCTGTGGCGAGTGCTGGTTCTGCTCGCGCGGTGAGCACCACTTCTGCTCGGCGGGTGCGCCGAACGGCATGATGCTCGACGGGACCTCCCGGGTTCACCTGGGCGGCGCCGATCTGGCCACCATGCAGTTCCTGGGGTGCATGTCGCAGTACTCGGTCGTTCCCGCCATCAGCGTGGTGAAGATCGACAAGAACCTGCCCTTCGAGCAGGCGGCCCTGGTGGGATGCGGCGTCATGACCGGCGCGGGAGCCGCCATGAAGACCGCGGGCGTGACCCCCGGCTCCACCGTCGCGGTGTTCGGCTGCGGCGGCGTGGGCCTCTCGACGATCCAGGGTGCGCGCATCTCGGGCGCCGGGACGATCATCGGCGTCGACCTGAACGAGGACAAGCTGGCCCTCGCGAAGGAGTTCGGAGCCACCCACACGGTGAACGCCAGCAGCGATCCGGTGGGCCCCGTGCGCGAGATCACCGGGGGCATCGGTGTCGACTACTCGTTCGAGGTGATCGGCGTGCCGGCGGTGATGGCCCAGGCCTACGCGGCGGCCCGCCGGGGCGGGACGGTGTGCATCGTGGGCCTCGGCCGGATCACCGAGTCGGTTCCCATGAACGCCATGCTCCTCTCGGTCGAGGGCAAGAAGACGATCGGATCGTTCTACGGCAACGCGAACTTCCGGGTCGACATGCCGATGCTGCTCGATCTCTACAAGAGCGGGAAGCTCGATCTCGACCGCATGATCACGAAGACCTACAAGATCGACGACGCGCTGCAGGCCTTCGCGGACCTCGAGAGCGGCGTCAACGCCCGGGGCGTGATCGTCTACGACTGAGCGAATTCGCGATCCTGCGTCCGAAGGAGACGGCGCCGTGATCCCAGGATCCGGCGCCGTCTCGCGTCGGAGAGGCTCGGCGGGCTCGGCCCGGGAGGGCGGATGAACATCCGACTTCGAGTGCGAGCCGCTCTGCTCTCGAGCGTCTGGACCGTGTTCGTTGCGACGGGGAGCATGGCGGAAGCGCCGGTGCGCGATCCGGACCTTCCCTGGCTCGACAACGAGTTCTACAAGCTCTCCCTCGACGTTCGCGCGCGGATCGGGTTCGCGGACATCGAGGGCTTCTCGGACTCCCAGGCCTACACGATCCGCACCCGCGCCGGGCTCGGCTCGAAGCCCTACTACGGCTTCTCGGGCTTCGCCGAGCTCGAGAACACATGGTCCCTCGACGACGAGAGCTACTTCGACGGCGTCTCGTCGCGCACCGGAAAGTCGCTGATCGCCGACCCCGGGAACACGGAGCTGAACCAGGCCTGGCTGCAGTTCGCAAAGCCGGAGTGGCTGGGCGCGAGGGCCCGGGGCGGTCGCCAGCGCATCGTCTTCGACGACGCCCGCTTCGTCGGGAACGTGGCGTGGCGCCAGAACGAGCAGACCTTCGATGCCGCCCTCGGAGAGACCACCCTCGGGCTGGAGGGGCTCACGGCGCAGTACGTGTACGTCTGGGACGTGCGGCGCGTCTTCGGAAACCACGGACCCACCAACCTCACGCGGGACTGGAGCTCGGACTCCCACCTCGCCCGGGTCCACTACGAGGGGCTCGAGCGCTTCGACGTGACGCTCTTCGCCTACCTGCTCGACTTCCAGGGAGACTTCCCGACCAACTCCTCGAACTCCTACGGCCTGCGCGCGACCGGGACAGCGGACCTGGGCGACGACCACTTCCTCTCCTACGCGGTCTCCTACGCCTACCAGACCGACGCTGCGGACAATCCGGTCGACTACCGGGCGCACTACGTCTGGCTGGGCGCGACCCTGGGCTCCGGGCGGTTCGGCAGCGTGGGCGCGGCCTGGGAGCTCCTCGGCAGCGACGATGGCAAGGCCGTCTTCGTCACGCCCCTCGCGACCGCCCATCCGTTCGACGGCCTCGCCGACGCCTTCGTGAACAACGGGGGACCGCGGGGGCTCCAGGATCTCCACTTCACCGCGGCGCCCGTGCTTCCCTGGCGGCTCGACGGCAGGATCGTCTTCCACGAGTTCTGGAGCGACCAGGGCGGGGATCATCTCGGCTGGGAGCTGGACAGCGTGCTGGCGCGTCCGATCAACGACTACCTGGTGGCGCTGGCCCAGTTCGCCTGGTTCGACGGCACCGCATCCGGGCCCGCGGATCGCTGGCGGCTGAGCCTCCAGCTGACCTTCACGTACTGACCGGGCCCTCCGTCGTCCGAAGGTCCAGGGCGGTGATTGCTGCATCGAAGCGGGCGGCGTCGGCTTCGAGCAGGTCGATCGAGGCGTCCCAGAACTCCGGGGCCTCGAGATCGACGCCGAGGGCCTCTCGCGCCACGCCTTCGGCCGTGGCGCTGCCGGTCCGGCGCAGCAGGTCCTCGTAACGGGGCAGGAAGTCCGGCCCCTCCTGCTTCGCCCGCGCGAAGATGCCCATGCTGAAGAGATAGCCGAACGTGTAGGGGAAGTTGTAGAACGAGAGGCCCGAGATGTAGAAGTGCAGCTTCGACGCCCAGAACCAGGGGTCGAGCTCGTCCGGGTCGAGGGCGTCGCCGTAGCAGCGCCGCTGGGCGTCCCGCATCAGCTCGCACAGTCGGCTCACCGGCACCTCGCCCGCTGCGCGCTCGCGGTAGAGGGCCTCCTCGAAGCTGAAGCGCATGGGAATGTTGAGCAGGAAGGTCGCGGCATCCTGCATCCGTGCGTCGAGCAGCAGGGCCCGCGATTCGGGCGACGCGTCGGGGTCGTCGAGCACCGCGTCGATGACGACCTGCTCGGCGAAGGTGGAGGCGGTCTCGGCCAGAGTCATCGGGTAGCGCCGCGCCCACGGGCGCAGGCCGGACATCACCCGACCGTGGAAGGCGTGGCCCAGCTCGTGGGCCAGGGTGGACAGGTCGCCCAGGGTCTCGTTGTAGGTGATGAAGACCCGCGACTCGTTGATCCAGGTGGAGGTCGAGCAGAAGCCGCCGGGACGTTTCCCCGGCCGGGGTCGCCAGTCGATCCAGGAACGGGCGAAGGCCTGGGCAGCCAGGTCGGCGAGCCCCGGGTGCAGGCGCCGGAAGGCCCGTTCCACCCGCTCCTGGGCGGCCGGCCACGGGATGCGCTCGTGGCTGGAGAGCGGAAGCGGCGCCGTCAGGTCCTGGAACCCGAGCCGTTCGCGTCCCAGGATGTGCGCCTTTCGGCGCAGGTAGGCCCGAGCGACCCCGGCGCGGCGCTCCACGCAGCCGAGCAGGGTGTCGAGGGTCTTGCGGGTGATGCCCGCGTCGAAGAGCGCGGGCTCCAGGAAGTCGTCGATGCTCCGGCGCGCGTAGAGGGCGAGGCGGGTTCCCGAGATCGCGTTGAGACAGGCGGCGGTGACGTCCGCCACGGACTCCCAGGCCGTGTTCGCACCCCGGAGCGCGGCGCGGCGCACGGCGGGGTCGGGGTCCTCGAGCAGGCTGCGGGTGACGGCGACGGGCGTCCGCTGGGGCGCCTGCCCCGGCACCTCGAGGTCGAACTCGAGGCGCCCCGAGACCTGGTCGTAGAGGCGCCCCCAGGCGTCGATGCCCGTCACCCCCAGGTCGGCGGCGAGCTCCTCCAGCGCGGGCGGCATGCGGCGCCGCGCGCTCTCGCGCAGCCGACCGAGGAAGTAGCCCGCCCCCGCGAGTGCGGGCGCGGCGACCAGCGCCTCGAAGTCCTCCTCCCGGGCCTCCCCGAGCGCCGCCCGCACGCGGACGAAGATCTTCTCGTACTCGGCGCGCGCGGCGGCGGCCGACGCGATCTCCCGGGTGATCGCTTCGTTGCGGGTGTCGGCGGCGCCCAGGCAGCCCAGGTAGCCCGAAAGGTGCGCGGTGCGCGACGCCGCGTTCTCGAGCCGCAGCAGCAGCTCGACCCAGCCGGCCCGTGCGTCCCCGGTCACGGGGCCGAGGGCCTGCACGTCCCGCTGCAGGGAGGCGACCTCGCGCCGGAGCTCGTCCCGGAAGGCGCGGTAGTCCGGGCCGTCGAACGCCTCGAAGTAGGGGGTCATGTCCCAGTCGGGCTGCGGGGGTTTCATGGCGTCGCCTCGAATCGGGCTCCCGAGAGCCCGGATGCGGGAGCTACTGCGAGCGGTCCTCGGCCTCCTTCACGGGCCGCATGAGGCCCTCCTGGGCGGCCGAGGCCACGCGCACGCCCTCTCGCGTGTAGAGCGCACCGCGCGCGAATCCCCGGGCGCCGAAGGCGGCCGGGCTGTCCTGGACGTAGAGGAGCCACTCGTCGAAGCGCAGGGGCCGGTGGAACCAGACAGCGTGGTCGATGCTCGCGACCATCATCGGTCCGAGCGTCCCCAGCCGCCCGTGCGGCCGGAGGATGTTGTCGAGCAACGAGATGTCCGTCGCGTAGGTGAGCAGGCACTGGTGGAGGAAGGGGTCGTCGGGGAGGGGACCCGTCACCTTCATCCACACGTGTGCGGGGCCGCGCGAGGGTCCGCCCCCCAGATAGGTCGGGGCCTCCACGTGTCGCACGTCGATGGGTCGCTCGCCCGGCGCCACCTTCTTCATCTCCTCCGGGAGCCGGTCCCACACCTTCTCCATCCGCTCCCGCCAGGTGGGGACGGCTTCGGGCGGCGGGGCCTCGGGCATCTCGTCCTGGTGCTCGTAGCTGAACTCGGGAGCGTGGAAGGAGGCGGACATGTTGAAGATGGCCTTGCCGCGCTGCTGGCAGAGCACGCGCCGGGTGACGAACGAGCGGCCGTCCCGGATCCGGTCGACGGTGTAGACGACGGGCACCCGGGGGTCGCCGGGCCGCAGGAAGTAGCCGTGCAGGGAGTGGACCGGGAGGCCGCCCTCGACGGTGCGCCCGGCGGCCACCAGGGCCTGGGCGGCCACCTGGCCGCCGAAGAGACGTCCCTGCCGCGCCCTCTCGTTGCGGCCGCGGAAGATGTTGAAGTCGATCTCTTCGAGATCGAGGATTTCCAGTAGCTCGTCGAGGACTGCGCTCACGCCCGCTGCGTGTAGCACAACGGATCCCAGGCGGTCGGCCGAGGCGGTGGGAGGTCGAACGCTACCCGCGTCGGGGTCGCCGGCGGGCCGCGGCGCGACGAGCCCGAGCCCGAGGAACGTCGTCGTTCGACGGCTCGGGAGCCGGATCCAGCGAAGCGGGTGCTCCCTCGCTCGGCGCGGGCGACTCGGGAGGGCGAACGTCCCATGAACTCCTCTCATCGGTCGAGCCCATGGGGTCACGGCGGCGAGCCGTCGACCGGAGCCCGGTGGCGCTCGATTGCACAGCGTGCACCGAGGGCCCCGGGATGCGTCCGTTTCTGGCGCGTCAGAGCCTTGCCGGCAGCCGGCGTCGCCCCGACGAGTCATGCGCCGCGACGGGTGGGGACGCTAGTTTTTCCCGGGTGCCGGGCGGCGGACGGGTCGCCAGGTGACACCGGAGAAGGACGGGGTCTGCGGCCTCGTGCAGGCAATCGAGAATCGAGGAGAGCGTCTTGGCGACTGGTGTAGTGAAGTGGTTCAGCGAGCAGAAGGGATACGGGTTCATCACCCCCGACGACGGTGGCAAGGACCTGTTCGTCCACTATTCGAACATCGTGGGAGACGGGTTCCGCAATCTGACCGACGGGCAGCCGGTGGAGTACGAGACGACCGAGGGCCGCAAGGGGCCCGAAGCCAGCAACGTGCATCCTCGCTGAGGGCCGCGGCGCTCGCTGAGGGCCACTGCGCTCGCTGGGAGCCTCGGCACGACGACGATTCGAGCGGCCCCGGCGTCTGCCGGGGCCGTTCGTGCGTCGGGGCTCCGGCGCAGGAACCCGCGTGACGCGGCCTGAAGCTCCCGCAGATCGGCAATTTGGAAGGATGTGGTCGAGCGGTCTATCATGCTCGATCCAATCCAACGAATTTGCTGGGAGATACATGGAACGCCACCCGCTCATCGAGCTCGCGAGCTCCCGAGAAGTCAAGCAGGCGAAGGGCTTCCGTCAGGTGGCCGAGGGCCTGAACGGTGAGTCGCTGGACGCGCAGTACAAGCAGGAGGTCGCGAACGCGCCCCGCCGCCACGAGGCCGGCAAGAAGTACCTGGCGTCGCATCCGAAGCCTCCTACGAGCCGACGCAACAACAAGGACGCCGAACACTTCGCGATGGCGCTGCTCGCCGCCAGCCTCGGCGAGGGCGAGAGCCAGGGACTGGAGCTTCCCGCCGGCGGCGCGCTCACCCTGGTCGACTACCAGGTGCCCCTGGCCACCGCGGCACCGGACAAGGCCCTGGGCGACGCCGATCCCAACAAGGGCATCGGCAAGGTGGACCTGCTGGGGCTCCTGCCGGACGATCGCCTGGCGGCCGTGGTGGTCAAGTACGTGCCGCCGTCGGCGACACGTGGTGGCACGGGGGACACCCCGCTTCGGGCGCTGCTCGAGGGTCTCGCCTGGACCGCCATCGTCGACGCGAACCGCGAGGCGATCGCGGAAGAGGTGCAGGCCGCCACCGGCCGGACCGTTTCTTCGGAGCCGCCCGCGCTCCTCCTGCTCGGAAGCTCCCGCTACTGGGAGATCTGCCGCAAGCGAGAGGCCCAGAAGGGCGCGGCCTGGATCCGCGAGCTCGATCGGATCGCACGAGAGGTTCCCGAGATCACGGGCGTCGAGATCGTCTATCTCGGTATCGACGTCGAGGGGGATCCGGGATGGGACTACGGCGAGGAAGGGCCGGTGCTCCAGACGGCGCCCCAGCTCGGGCCGGCGTGGGAGGCACGGGCGGGCAAGCTCAAGCCCAAGCCCAAGTCGCGTCCGAAGACGGGAGAGGAGGACGCCATCGTCGAGCCCGATCTCTCCCGGCCGCCGCGCAAGTACGCGATCCGCGAGAGCTACGAGCCCGGCGATCGCATCCAGCACCCGACCCTCGGCGAGGGGGTCGTGCAGGCGATCACGGGAGTCGGGAAGATCAGCGTGCTCTTCGAGGACAAGAAGAGCCTGCTGGTACACGAGCGCGCCTGAGCTGCTTCGGTCGCGCGGGCCGAGAGGTTTCTGGTCGCGCGGGCCGAGAGGCTTCCGGTCGCGCGGGCCGAGAGGCTTCCGGTCGCGCGGGCCGAGAGGCTTCCGGTCGCGCGGGTCGCGGGCTCACCAGCGCGCGAGCCCGGTGCTCTGGATCTCGTTCTGGTCGTGGGAGACCAGGAGGGTCACGCCCGGGCGGCCGCCGAGCTCCTGCAGGAAGTCGCGGACGCGTCCCAGGCGACCGTCGTCCTCCGGAACCATCAGCAGGCTGTAGAGCCGGGGCTTCGGCAGCCCGAGCTCGATGCCCTGGACGTGATTCACCACGTCTCCGGTGAGCACCCACGTCTCGACGTCGTCCGCCCGTCCTCCCTCCCCGTCCGTGCGGCCGCGCACCTGCACGACGTACATCGTGCTGCCCGGCGTGTGACCGCCGGCGGGAATCGCGAACAGCCCCTTGAAGCCGTCGACCGGGATCAGCCCGCTGCCGGCGCCCAGGCTCCGCCGCTCGATGCAGTCGGCCTGCTCGAGCTGCAGCTTGGCGGGACGCGTCGTGTGGTTGAACCGGGACACCTGCTCGTGGTGCTGGAAGACCGGCACCGGCGGGCTCCCCGGAGCCCGATCCCGGCAGAAGTCGAGCAGGCCGGTCGTGTGGTCCGTGTGCATGTGGGTGAACGCGATCCCGGCCACCCGGGATCGGGCCTCGCCGAGCCGCGTCGACGTGGACGCATGGGGCACGATCGGATCCGCGTCGGCCAGCAGCTCGAGAGGCCGCCCGAAGTCGATCGCGGCCTCGGCGTTCATCCCCATGTCGATCAGGAAGAGACGACCGTCCGGCCACTCCACCACGAAGGTGGGGTGGCTCATCGTGTACGCCTCTTCCGGATGCGGGTCGAGATCGGGCTCGAGGACCGCCGCGCGCGGCATGGGCTGGCTCGCCGTGTTGATCCACGTGAGGCGCACGGGAAGGTCGCTGTTGAGGTCCGGCTCCAGCAGGTCGGCGATGGGCGGCAGCGTCGGGTCGATTCGTCGGATCTCGAGGTGCTCCCACGCAAGCAGGCCGCCGGCGAGAACGATCCCGGCGAGCAGCAGGAAGCCGACGGCCTTCAGCAGGAATCGCATGGGAGCTTCCTCCTCGATGCTCGATCGCTCTCGAGCGGGTGCGGCCGGGGCCGGCCCCTGTGGCGGATTTGCGACAGCGACCGGGTCGCGCCAACATGTCGGTCAACCCTAAGACACCAGGACGCGAGACGCCTGCCGCTCGCCCGGACGGGTCGCGAGCACGGCGCAGCTTCGCCCCCCTACCGAGCCGGCCCTGGCCGGATCCGAGAGAAGGATGACCATGCCCGCCAGCCCCGCAGCCAGCGACTTCTACCAGTTCAAGGGCACCGATGGATACATCGTGTCCCCGGCCCTGGTGGAGGCGGTCAACTGCGCGATCGCGCTCGAGCGGCCGCTCCTCATCAAGGGAGAGCCGGGGACCGGCAAGACCCTGCTGGCCATGCACGTGGCGAAGGGGCTCGGCCTGCCGATGGATTCGTGGCACATCAAGTCCACGTCCAAGGCCAGCGAGGGGCTCTACGTCTACGACACCCTGCAGCGACTGAACGACGCCCGCTTCGGGGAGGGAGAGGTCAGCGACGTCCGGCACTACATCAAGCTGGGCCCCCTCGGTCGCGTCTTCGCGGCGCCGAACCGCCACGTGCTGCTGATCGACGAGATCGACAAGGCCGACCTGGAGTTCCCGAACGACATCCTGCGCGAGATCGACGAGATGCGCTTCACGGTGATGGAGACGGGCGACGAGGTCGCCGCCCGGGAGCGGCCGGTGGTGATCATCACCTCCAACAACGAGAAGGAGCTGCCGGACGCGTTCCTGCGCCGCTGCGTCTTCCACTTCATCGAGTTTCCGGACGTGCCCCTGATGAAGCAGATCGTCGACGTCCACCACCCGAACCTCGACACGACCCTGCTCGACCAGGTGCTGATCAAGTTCTACTGGCTGCGAGGCCAGAACGAGCTGCGCAAGAAGCCCTCCACGTCCGAGCTCATCGACTGGATCGCGGCCCTGATGCGTTCGGGCATCACGCCCGGGCAGCTCGAGAGCCACATCCCCTTCCTCGGCTCGCTGCTCAAGAACGAGCAGGACACCGAAGCCCTCCAGAGCTACGCCGAGGGCGGCGGACGCATGCCGAGTCAGTGGAGCGATCTCGGCCCCAAGTACAACCAGTAGGACGTCGCCGTGTTCCTCGATCTCTTCTATGGCCTGCGCGACGAGGGCGTGCCCGTCTCCATCCAGGAGTGGCAGATGCTCATGTCGGCCCTCGAGAAGGGCCTGCACGGGTCGAATCTGCTCTCCTTCTACCACCTCTCGCGGGCGACCCTCGTCAAGAGCGAGACCTACTTCGACGCCTTCGATCGCGTCTTCGCGCGCATCTTCCACGGCGTCGAGGGTGAGCTCAGCCTGAGCGAAGAGCTCGAGCAGTGGCTGAACGATCCCAAGAGCTTCGACGGCCTGACGGACGAGCAGCGCGCCGCCCTGCAGCGTCTCGACGCGGACGAGCTGATGCGGAAGTTCCTGGAGACGCTCGAGGAGCAGGACGAGCGGCACGACGGCGGCGGGCGCTGGGTCGGCACCGGCGGTCATTCTCCGTTCGGGCACGGCGGCGAGCACCCCACCGGCATCCGGGTGGGCGGCCAGAGTCGCGGGCGCTCGGCGATGAAGGTCGCCGAGGATCGGCGCTTCGAGGACTACCGGACCGACTCGACCCTGGATCTACGACAGACGAAGGTCGCCCTCAAGCGTCTGCGGCACCTCACGCGTTCGGGGCCGTACGACAAGCTCGACATCGACGAGAGCGTCGACGAGACCTGCAAGAACGGCGGCGAGATCGAGGTCGTGTTCAGCCAGGAGAAGCGCAACAACGTCCGTCTGCTTCTCCTGATGGACGTGGGCGGCACCATGGATCCCTACTACGCGCCGGTGAGCCGGCTGCTGACGGCGCTGCACGAGGAGCGCGGCCTCCGCGAGCTCCGGGCGTACTACTTCCACAACTGCGTCTACGAGACCGTCGGCCGGACGGCGCGACTCTATGCCGGAGAGCCGCTGCCGACGGGCGACATCCTGCGGACGCTGGACGAGCGCTGGAAGGTGATGATCGTCGGCGACGCCGCCATGCATCCCGCCGAGCTGATGAGCCCGCGCGGCAACATCAACCCGCGCTACGAATCGGAGACCCGCGGCATCGACTGGCTGTCGCGGATCTCGAGCCACTTCGAGCGGTGCGTGTGGCTCAACCCGGACCCGCCGAAGATCTGGAACCACAGCCAGACGTGTCGGGTGGTCCAGCGCATCTTCCCCATGTTCCATCTCAGTGTCGACGGCATCGAGGACGCGGTGTCGGCGCTGGTGGGGTCGAGGCAGGCCGCCTCTCTCCACTGACACATCTCCGGCGAGCCGCGGAGGAGGTCCCCACGGACGCAGACCGGGCGGCGAAAGATCGGAGGCCGGAGCGGCTCTTGCGCGGGTGGAAACCCCTAGGTGCTTTCCGGCCCCCGGCTTCGGTCGTCTCGATGCCGCCGGCGCAGAGGCTCCTCATTGGCCTTCTGACGGGGTCTCAGACGCCCCAGGATGACCCGAAACATCCTCGCGTGCAGATTCTGCTTCCAGACCTTGGCGCGACGCGAGACAATGGCAACCGCCATGACTGGTCTCGAGAGCACGGTTTTGGGGGGCGTGCGACGTGACGTCGGTGCGTGTGGAGACCCACGCAGATATACGACGGGTCCTTGGGCGATACGTCCTCTTCCAGATTCCGGAGCTCCTGCTCGCGGGCACGGGCCTGCTGGTCCTCGTCGGTCTCGAGGTTCTGACGGCCCGCTGGGGCTGGATCCTCTTCGCGCTCTGGATCGCCAAGGAGGTCGTCCTCTTTCCCCTCGTGCGGAAAGCCTACGAGCCTTCGGATCCCACCGCGACGTCGCGCCTGATCGGGGCCACGGCCGTCGTGATCGAGTGTCTCGACCGCGAGGGACGGGTGCGCGTGGGGCCGGAGCTGTGGCGCGCTCGACTCGTCGCGGAGGCTCCCGGTCCCATCGAGCCGGGAGAGTCCGTCTGTGTCACCTCGGTCGAGGGTTTGACCCTATGGGTCGAGCCCCGGAGGAATGGCTAGTCCCTGGCCCGCGCCGGTCGGGCTGCGGATCCGCTCGAAGTGCTACGTTAGTCGTCTCCACCCGCTCTTCCCTTCTCCCCGCAAGCGGCAGTGGTGCCCCCCCGATTGGCCCCGTGGGCGAATGTGCCCCGCCGCCGAACGCGGAGAAGTGTCTCGTGGAAGTTCACGTCTCATGAGCCGCAGGATGCGCACGGCATCGGAGCCGGCGGTGCCTGCGGCGGTACGGGATTGCCGGAGCTGCGGAGCTCTGCCGCGCGTACGGGTGACCCACGCGGAGAGCCACCGCCTGCCCCGCACGTGGCGCCCGATCGATGAGCACCCCAGCCTGCGACCGGGTCCCTGGGCGCCGCGGGGCGAGATGAAGGGCATCGTGTTCTGCGCGTCGTGCGGAACGCTCTGGTATCTCTTCCTCGATCCGGGCCAGTACTACTACACCGACGTGATCGAGATGGATCCGAGCCTCGTGTGCATCGTGTCCGAGGAAGCGTCGCTGGACGACGTCCTGCCCGTGGCGCTCTCGGGCGATGCGCTGCTGCAGCTGATGCTACGCGACTGGTTCGCCTTGGCCGACTACGACTCGAGCGCCGCCGCGGGAGCGCTGCTGCACCGCATCGCGCTGCCCGGCCAGTACACGCGCGTCGTCATCCGACTGCTCGACTTCCTCGGCGCGGTGCTCGCAGGAACCGACCGCAGAGGTGTCGTCTGCCTCGACGACGTGTCGCCCCTCGCCGACGTGCTGTTGCGGGAGGATCTGGTGTCGCTCGACCCGGCCCGACGCGCGAGCGAGATGAACGAGATCCGGCGACGGGTGCGGGGCGTCGCGCGCGCGGCCTTCGGCCGCGCGTTCGGCGCCGATCGCGACCGCCTGCAGACGCAGTCGGCGTCGCGCGAGCGGCTGATCGAGGTGACGTGGTCGGGGTCGCCGGACGAGTCTCCGCCGGTGCTCGCGCCCCGAGGCATCGGCCCGGAGCAGCGCCTGCTCGAGGGCGTCGAGAACCTGGTCGACGAGATCGAAGACCTGCTGCTGGACGGGCCGAGCCAGGTCACCTGCGAGGAGATCGCCCCGATCATCGATCTGGTGCGCCGCTTCTGGGACGTCGACGTGGACGAGTCGTCGTACGCGCCCCGGATCGACCCGGGACTCGACCTCTATCGCCGCTGTCGGGATCTGCTCTTCGCGTTGCGGCACGCGAACCTGATCCCGTCCCAGTGCGAGCAGGAAGTCAACGCGGCCCTCAGCCAGCCCTGAGGTCCCGCCTCTCGACGTCCCCCGTCGCGCGGTCGCGATCGGATCAGCTGCGCGTGATCGGCACGTGTCGCGGCTGGCTGCGAACGCGGTCGAGCCAGGCGCGCACCGCGGGGTGGCCGCCGAGGTCGAACCCGCCCTCGTGGGCCACGTGCGTGTAGGCGAAGAGCGCGATGTCGGCGATCGAGTAGCGGTGGCCGACGAAGAAGTCGCGGTTCCGAAGGTGCTTCTCCATCACGTCCAGCGCCTCGTACCCGCGGCGCCTTCGCTCCTCGACCTCCGCCTCGCGTCCCACGTGCGTCCCCTGGTGCACCCAGAAGCGGACGACCGCGATGTAGGGCTCGTGGCTGTACTGCTCGAAGAACATCCACTGCAGCACCTGCGCCCGTTCGACCGGGTCGTCGGGCAGCAGATCCGTGCCGTCGGCCAGATACCACTGGATGGCATTGGATTCGGCGAGGCAGGTGCCGTCTTCGAGCTCGAGGGTCGGGATGCGCCCGTTCGGATTGCGCGCGAGGAACTCGGGCGTGCGGGTCGCGCCGCGGGTGATGTCGAGCTCGATCCGCTCGAAGGGGATCGCGAGCTGGTGGAGCAGCAGACGCACCTTGTAGCCGTTGCCGGATTCGAGGAAGTCGTAGAGCTTGAGCAAGCCGCGATCTCCTTCGGGTCGTGACGACGACGCGTCAGTATGCGCCAGGCGCGTCCGGAGAGCCGGGACCCGGCTCGGGGGATCGCAGGACGGCGAGCCAGAGGGCGAGGCTGGCGGCGGTCGCGAGGAAGCCGCCGGCAAGCAGCACCGCATGCTCGCCGCTGCGGTCGATCGCGTAGCCCACGGTCGGACCGATCACGACGAAGAGCCCCCGGAAGACCAGGTTGCGGGCGGACACGAAGGTCGCCCGGTCGCCGGAGGGGATCAGGGACTGCTCCTCGTGATGCAGGATCGGAGCGTTGAGCCCGCGCATCAGCGTGACGAGGAAGTAGAACACGAAGCCCCAGACCGCGTGGGTGAGCCCGAGCCCCAGGTAGCCGGCTCCGGCCAGCGCGATGCAGAAGAGCAGGGCCGGCATCACGCCGACGGCCTGCCGGAGCCTCGCGCTCGCGAGCGAGGCGAAGGCCACCGAGTAGTTGGCCACGGCCCAGATCGGACCCAGCCACGCCACGGCCACTCCGGCGCGCTCGCTGTAGAGCTGGATGATCCAGACCGGGACGAACGACGTCATGGAGAGGGCGACCGTCAACGCCATGATCGCGCGCAGCCGCGGGGCGCCGCGCAGGATGTGGCGCAGCACCGCGGCCATGTGGGAGAAGACGCCGGCGACCCGCGGCCGGTGGCGGTCGGGCTCGACGAGCCGCCACGCGACGCCCAGCCCGATCGCCCAGACGAGCACCTCGGCGACGAACGGCGCCCGCGGCGAGATCGCGTAGAGCCATCCCGCCGCCAGCGCCGCCGAGCCCTCGGCCACCTGGCCGAAGAAGCGCACCCGGCCGTACCAGGTGGCGAAGCGCGCCTCGGCGCCGGCCTGGGCGAGGGATTCGTAGAGGATGGCCGAGTCGGTTCCGGAGATGAGCGAGAGTCCGACCCCGAGGACCACCTCGGCGGCGGCGATCGTCCAGAAGTCCGGCGAGAAGAGGTACACGGTCCAGCCGGCCAGGGTGCAGCCCGAGGCGAGGACGAGGGTCCTGCGGTAGCCGATCCGGTCGGCGACGTAGCCCGAGGGAAACTCCAGCAGGCCGGTGGTTCCCGCGAAGACGGCCTGGAGCCCGAAGATCTCCGTCATGCTGAGGCCGATCTCGTACTGCCAGAAGATCGTGATCACCGCGATCGGGAAGAGCGACATCTCCACCGCGCGAAACGCGCAGAGCAGGGACGGATTGCGAAGTGCCGCGCTCAACGGGGTCGGACGAGGAGGGGGAGGCTCGCGGCGATCGCCAGGCCCCCCAGCCCCGCGGCGATCGGCGTGAACGCGCCCAGGTGGTCCCAGGTCCCGAGCGTCCAGCAGGCGAGCCAGGACGCGCCGCCCGCGGCCACCCCGAGCGCGACCCCGAGCGCGACCCCGAAGGTCCGGCGCGTGGCCCGGCCGACGAGCAGGGTGGGCAGGGCGGTGCACAGCACGACGGTGGCTCCCAGCAGGGTCCCGCGCAGGGGCGGCGCGTTGGCGAGCACGAGATTGCTGTCCGCCTCGCACGCTCCGTCCACGCGGAGGACCGCGTGCACGCCGTCGTACGCGAGGCGGACGTGCTGGCTCTCGCCGGTCACGACCCGGGCGTGGGTCTCGGGCTGCGCTCTCCGGGCCGAGCGACCGGTCGCGGGCGTGCGGATGGCGGCCACCAGCGCGGACCCGAGCTGTGCCAGCAGCAGGTCGTGCCTGGGGGCGCCTCCGCCGAGGGACACGATGTAGGCCGGTCCGAACTGCTGGGTCGAGTCCGCACGCAGCCGGACGTCCAGGGTGACCCTGCCGCTCTTCCGCAGTCGCTCGACGACGTGGTCGGAGACCCAGCGCTCGAGGGTCAGGCCGCTGGGGCGCAGGCGCAGGCCGGACCGCTCGATCGCGGGAGCACGGGAGAGATCGGGGGTCACCCGCACCGGTCCGGCCGGGCCGTCGATGCGCCCGCTTGCGCGGCCCTCGGCGAAGTGGAGCCACAGGATCGGTCCGCCCTCGAGCCACAGGGCGGGCTCCGCGGGATCGACCGGGCTGGACGGCCCCTCGCCGACCCCCAGGTCGCGATCGTAGAGGCGGATCTCCGAGACGCTGCCCGTCCACGGGTGCATGCCGCCCGCGGAGTTGCCGATCACGAGCGGGTAGCGCTCCCAGTTCGTGAAATCGTAGGCGGGGCTCCAGAGGGATTCGGCGAAGACCCCGGCCAGGAGCAGCGGGGTCGCGACCCACAGCCCGCGCTGGATCGCCGCGGACCGCAGCAGCGGGCCGGGCCGTTGCCGCGTCCAGGCTCGCGCCAGCACGAGGCCCGCCGCCGCACCCAGGGTGTTGGCGAGCAGGTCGTTCACGTCCTGCTGGCGCGGAAGCCAGTGCTGGCAGACCTCGATGGTGAGCGAGAGCGCGAACGCGAAGCCCAGGACGCGCCACCAGCGCGAGCGGTGCAGAGCGACCCCGATGGGAACGAAGGCCAGGACGTTCGCGGCGAAGTCGAAGTCGAAGACCCAGAAGTGCATCGTCCAGCCGGGGCTCGTAGCGGCGCCGGGCGTGAAGGGGAACAGGGTCAGTGCGGCGATCCCGAGCAGGTAGAGCGGAAGCCAGCGCGGGAACAAGGCACCTCTCCAGATCGGGACCTCGGGGTGTAGCATAGGCGGCCGGGGCCGAGCGCCGCGGTGGAGACGGCGAGGGTCCGGCAAGGCGCCGGAGCGGCCGCGTTCTGGAGGTGAGGAGGAATGCATTGACCTGGGATCTCGTGGTCCGGGGCGGACGGGTGGTGGACGGTACGGGGATGCGCGCATTCACGGCGGACGTGGCCGTGAAGGACGGGCGCATCGCCCGGATCGGCCGCGTGACGGATGCGGCCGCGCGCGAAATCGACGCGGACGGGTTGCTCGTCACCCCGGGCTTCATCGACGTGCACACCCACTACGACGTCCAGCTGGATTGGGATCCGCTGGCGACGCCGTCCTGCTGGCACGGTGTCACCACGGCGCTGGCGGGCAACTGCGGCTTCACGCTGGCGCCGGCGAAGCCCGAGGACGTCGACTGGCTGGCGGGAATGCTGAGCCGGGTCGAGGGCATGTCCCGGTCGGCGCTCGCCCGGGGGCTGCGCTTCCAGGGAGGTGGCTTCGGGGACTACTGGCGGCGATTCGATGGTCGCCTCGGCATCAACGTGGGGAGCTTCGTCGGCCACAGCGCCGTGCGCCGTTGGGTGATGGGCGACGACGCGTCGGTTCGAGAGGCCGACGAGGCCGAGATCCTGCAGATGAAGGCCCTGGTCCGTCAGGCCATGCGCGAGGGAGCCATGGGCTTCTCGACCTCCCAGCTCGACATCCACGTGGGCGAGGACGGACGCGAGGTGCCGTCGAACCATGCCTCGGCCCACGAGATCCTCGAGCTGGCTTCCGTGCTGGCGGAGTTCGACCGGGGAGCGATCGAGATCATTCCGCGCTCCTTCAGCCAGGGCTACGACGAGTCCGATCGCCGCCTGCTGCGCGATCTCTACCACGTGTCCGGGCGCCCGATCGAGCTGAACATCCTGGTGCCGAACCCCGACCACCCGATGGGCTGGCAGACGACGCTCGAGTTCTGCAACGAGGCCTTCGCCGAAGGCATCCGGCTTCACCCGATGTTCACGACCAATCGTCTCGAGCTGCACCTGCGTCTGGACGACACGTTCGTCTTCGACGAGATGCCCGAGTGGCGGCGGGTGCTGACGCTGCCGGGCGACGAGCGGCTTCGCGGCCTGCGGGATCCCGCCGTGCGCGAACGTCTCGGACGCGAGTTCGACGATCCGGCGAACCGGGCGGCGAGCTTCGAGTGGGGCGGCCTCGAGGTGGAGGCGGTGTGCGACCCCGCCCACGCGGGGTGGGTCGGCCGGACGGTCACCGGGCTGGCCGCGGAGCGGGGGGTGAGTCCGCTCGACGCCTTCCTGGACGTGAGCCTCGAGGAGGATCTGCGCACCGTCTGGCAGACCCGTCTCGGGGACGTGGCCCGGCAGTTCATCGCCCACGTGGTGCGGACCGCGGTGGCCGATCCCATCGTGATGCCCGGCTCGAGCGACGGCGGCGCCCACCTGGCCTCGTTCGTGGGCGCCGACTACACGACCCGGCTGCTGACGGACTGGGTGCCCGACCCCCTCTCCCTCGAGCAGGCGGTGTGGCGGAACACCCTGATGCCGGCCACGGTGCACGGCATCGAGGGCCGGGGCGTGCTGCGGGAGGGCGCCGCGGCAGACCTCCTGGTGATCGATCTCGAGCACCTGGCCGCCGGCGACTCCTACCCGGTGCGCGACTTCCCGGCGGACAGCGAGCGCTACGTGGTCGATGCCGAGGGCTACCGCAACGTGGTGGTGAACGGGGAGGTGCTGCTGGAGGACGGCAAGCACACCGGCGCGCTGCCCGGTGAGGTGATCCGCCTCATCGGAGGGGGCCGCTGAACCGGATTCCCGCGGGTTTCCAGGCGGCTGCCGGGCCTCCCGGGAGTCCCGCCCTTGCACGTCTCCGTCTGCCGCCTACTTTCGCGCGGCTCATGGAGGGAATTCGTGTGACGACTCTGGTCCGAAGCAACCGCTCGCCTGCCGTGCGCGTCCGTCGTGCGGCCATCTTCTTCCTGGTTCTGTGCGCCCCGGTGGCCTGGGCCGAGGCGCCGGCCCCGGCCCCGGACGCCAAGGCGTTGTCCGCCCAGGCCCGACAGATCTTCGGGCCCCTGCCGAAGGAGGTCGCCAATCCGGCGAATCCCGTGACCGACGCCAAGGTCGCCCTCGGCCGGATGCTCTACTTCGATCCCCGGTTCTCGAAGAACCAGAAGATCTCGTGCAACAGCTGCCATCGCCTGGACCACTTCGGCGTGGACAACGAGCCGACTTCTCCGGGGCATGCGGGCGAGCGGGGTGAGCGCAACTCCCCCACGACGCTCAACGCCGCGGTCCACTTCCGGCAGTTCTGGGACGGTCGCGCCGCGGACGTCGAGGAGCAGGCCCAGGGGCCGGTCCTCAACCCCGTGGAGATGGGCATGCCGGATGCGGCCACCGTCGACCGGGTGCTGCGCTCGATCCCGGGCTATCGGCCGCTCTTCGAGAAGGCCTTCCCGGGTGAGAAGGAGCCCGTCACCTTCCTCAACGCTGCGAAGGCGATCGCCGCCTTCGAGCGCCGCCTGCTCACGCCCGGCAAGCTCGACGCCTTCATGGCGGGCGATCTCGAGGCGCTCTCCCCGGCCGAGCAGGCGGGTCTCGACACGTTCATCAAGACCGGCTGCATCACGTGCCACGTCGGCCCCGGCGTGGGCGGAAGCATGTTCCAGAAGCTCGGCCTCGTGGTTCCCTACGACACGCCGGACCCGGGGCGCTACAAGGTGACGAAGCAGGAGTCCGACCGGCACGTCTTCAAGGTTCCGGGCCTGCGCAACGTGGCCGAGACGCGGCCCTACTTCCACGACGGCTCGATCTCGAGCCTCGAGGAGGCGGTCCGGCTGATGGCGTACCACCAGCTGGGCAAGAAGCTCGACGACGCGACCGTGGCCTCCATCGTGACCTTCCTGGGGGCGCTCACCGCCGCACCCGACCCCGCGCTGGCCTCACCGCCGGCGCTACCGTCGTCGGGGCCGGACACGCCCAAGCCCGACGCGAGCTGAGCTTCGGCGCGGGAGGCGGGTCGAGGGAGTCCGGCCGGCTCAGGCGCCGCCGCCGGGCACCGTGACCGTCTCGGTGTCGCGGCCCGAGCGGAACACGGTGCCCGGGCGGGCGCCCGTGTCCCGACCGTCGCTCACGATCTCCACGCCGTTCACGAAGACGTGCTCGATGCCCACGGCGTCCGCGTAGAGACGTCCCGCTCCCGCCGGCAGGTCGAAGCGGGTGTAGGTCGGGCCGCAGTCGACGCAAGCCTCGTCGAAGACGACGACGTCCGCGTGCCAGCCCTCCTCGAGCCGCCCGCGCTGCCGCAGGCCGTAGAGCCGGGCCGGCACGTCCGTGAGCTGGCGCACCGCCTCCTCGACGGGCAGCAGCCCGTGCCGGCGCACGCCGTTTCCCAGCACCTGGGTCGAGAACGCGAAGGTGTCGATCATGTCCAGGTGCGCCCCCGCGTCGGACGCGCCGATGACCGTGCGGTCGTCGAGCCAGGTGCGCCCCCGGAGCTGCCAGCTCGCCTCGTCGTCTCCCCCGGTCGGCGGGACGAAGGACGTGAGCAGGTCGTCGTCCAGCGCCAGATCGATCATGGTGTCGAAGGGCGTCTTGCCCAGCTCCTGGGCGATCTCGCCGATGCGACGTCCGACACAGCCCCGGTTGCGCTCGGCGTGCACCTGGTCGACGGTCAGGTTCTCCCACACCGCCAGCCCGCGCAGCATGCCCGAGCGCTCGTCGTGAGCATCCGCGTCGAGCCGAGCCCGGTTGGCCGGATCGCGCAGGAACGCCTTGCGTTCCTCGATCGGCATCTGGAACAGCTCGGCCCAGCCGTGGAAGGCGTCGAACACGAAGCCGGCGTGGAGGTTGATCCGGATGGTCATCGGCTGCGGGACCGTGAGGGCGACCACTTCGGCTCCCCGCTCGCGCGCGTAGTCGGTGGCCGCGAGCTGGGCGTCGACGAGCTGCGGATTCGCGGACGTGGGTGCGAGCACGTTCCAGTTGACCGGGCGGTTCGCGGCCAGCGAGACGTCCGTCATCAGCTGCTTCTTCTCGTCGTCGAAGGCGCCGAGCCCGGGCAGGAACTCGACGGTGGTCCCGGCGTGGTCGCGTACCGCCCGGGACAGCGCCAGGATCTCGTCGCGGCTCGCGTGGCGCGAGGGAACCGGCTGCCCGTCGCCGTCGTTGTGGGTGGGCGAGATGGTCGTCGAGAAGCCCAGCCCGCCCTGCTCGAGGGACTCCCGCAGCAGCGCGACCATGTGCGCCAGCTCGTCCTCGCTCGCTTCGTGTCCGACGGCCCGCTCGCCCATTACCACGCGACGGATGGCGCTGTGCCCCACCATGAAGCCGGCGTTGACGGCCAGGGTCCCCTCGATGCGGCTCAGGTAGTCGTCGAAGGACTTCCAGTCCCAGGGCACCCCCGCGGCGAGGCTTTCGAGGGGCATTCCCTCGACCCGCGCGAGCATGCGCATGAGGTAGTCCCCCGCGTCGGGGGAGAGGGGCGCGATGCTGAAGCCGCAGTTGCCGCCGACGACGCTGGTGACGCCGTGGAACGGGGAAGGGGAGAGGGTGCCATCCCAGAAGACCTGGGCGTCGTAGTGGGTGTGCACGTCGACGAAGCCCGGCGCGACGACCTTGTCTGCGACGTCGATCTCCCGCCGGGCGGGCTCCTCGATGCGGCCGATGGCCGCGATGCGTCCGTCGCGGATGCCCACGTCGGCCACGCGCGCCGGTCCGCCGCTTCCGTCCACCACCTTGCCGCCCCGGAGGATCACGTCCAGCATGCCGGCCTCCACCCTCAGCGCACCTTGGCGATGACGTTGTCCGCGAAGGTCCGCAGCGCGCCGACCTTCTGCTCGAGGGTCTGGGTGTCCTTCTCCTCGGCATACGCGTTGCGGAAGCCCACGATCACGTCGGTCACGCCCATCTCCTCGAGCCGCCGCACGCCGTCCGGCGTGAAGGCGTCGAGGGAGATGACGTGGATCTCGAACGGGTCCTTCTCGCGTCCGTGCTCGACGCGCAGCTCGTGGATGCGCTCCAGCATCTTCGAGAGCTGTGCGGCGTCGCCGCCCGCGTGCATCCAGCCGTCGCCCCGGGTCACCGCCCGTCGCAGCGCGGGCTCCGCGTGCCCGCCGACGAGGATCGGCAGCGGCTTCGTCGGCACGGGAGCGATCTTGATGGGCTCGAGCTGGTGGACCTCGCCGTCGTAGCCGAAGAACTCACCGGTACACAGGCCCCGCACGATGTCGATCATCTCGTCCATGCGCTTGCCGCGCTTCTCCCACGGCACGCCCATGATGCGGTAGTCGTCGGGCCAGGGGCTCACGCCCACGCCGAACTTGAAGCGGTTCTGGGAGAGCACCGCCACCGAAGCCGCCTGCTTGGCGACGAGCACGCAGCCGCGTACGGGCAGCTTCACGACGAAGGTCGAGAAGTGCAGCGTGGACGTCACGGCCGCCATGGCCGGGATGAGGGTGAAGGGATCCAGGATCGGCTTGCCGTCCAGGAACTCGCGGCTGCCGTCGGCGTTGTAGGGGTACTTGGAATCCGATTCCTTCGGGTAGCAGATGCTGTCGGGGATCGCGAAGCCGTCGTAGCCCGCGGCCTCCGCCTCCCGCGCCAGGGGGACGAGGAAGCCGGGATCGCACATCGTCTCGGTGTAGGTGAAGCGCAAGGGATGCCTTTCGGGGGCGTCGCGTCCGCTCGAGGAGCCGGCGACGGTTGCTATCGGGGCGGCCGGATCTCGGCTTCGTCGAGGGACCAGTAGCCTCGCAGGTTCGTGAGCTTTCCGCGCTCGTCGACGCGGTAGGTGAAGATGCCGTTCACGGTCATGCCGCCGCCGTTCGGGAACGTGGTGGTGAGCGTCATGCGGTGGGCGGATTCGTTCGCCGCCGCGAACGACTCGTGGGTGTCGATGTGGATGTCCATCTTCGACATGCTCGCGTCCCAGAACGCCGCCACCGCGGCCTTGCCGCGAATGCCCCGTCCGTCGGGATTGGTCGGAGCGATCCCGATCGGGTCCTCCATCACGATGTCGTCCGCCATCAGGTCGAGCCACGCCT
Source organism: uncultured delta proteobacterium (assembly GCA_963822965.1). Classification (GTDB taxonomy): domain Bacteria; phylum Myxococcota_A; class UBA9160; order UBA9160; family UBA4427; genus JAJDAN01. The sequence goes on along the minus strand of CAWGJT010000005.1, from coordinate 767,253 downwards.
CGCGATCCCGGGCCTGGACGCAGCGCCAGGAGCTTCGCGCCGCGGTCATCGCGGGATTGGTCTCCTTCGCGGGAACGGAGCCCGTGTCGGGCGCGGTGGAAGGCGTGGAGGCGGAGTCGGCTCTCATCGGGGGGACCTCGCAGTGGGGGAGTCAGCGTAACCCGCCCATCGGGTGGCGACAAAGCGTCAGTCGCCGGCCGGCGGATGGGCGGCCGCCGCGCGGCCGGCCAGTCGTCCGAAGAAGCTCGCATCGCCGATGGAGAGCCCACTCGCATAGGTGCGGCCCTCCCGGCAGAGCCCGGCCGTGTTGCGCCCCGCGGCGTACAGGCCGGGAATCGCCGCGCCGTCCGCGTCGACTACCTCGCCGGTGGCCTTCACGTCGAGACCGCCCAGGGTGAAGACCGCGAAGATCGAGCCCTCCATGCGGCAGTCGAGGGCCGCGAAGGGAGGCGTCTTCAGGGCTCGCACCCAGCGGGCCGCCTTGTGGAACACCGGGTCCTCGCCCCGCGCGGCGTTGGCGTTGTAGGCGGAGACGGTCTCGACCAGGCGTCCCTCGGGCATGCCCAGCTCGCGCTCCAGGTCCTCGATCGTGTCGGCCACGGCCGCGATGCGGTGCATCGCCTGGGTGGGCCCGTAGATCTCGTCGTCCACGACGAGCCACGCCCTGCCGCCAGCCATGTGGACGATGGCGTCGCTGGTGCGGCCCGCGTAGGCGTCCTCGTTGATGAAGCGCTGCCCGTGCTCGTCCACCAGAACGCCCTTCAGGTGGGACGAGGGCGGATACCAGGAGTTGAGGATCAGGGTCTCGTGCATGTTGACGAGGTTGCCGCCGGCGCCCGCGCCCATCAGGATGCCGCGGCCGTCGTCAGCGGGCGTTCCCAGGGGATAGTTGCACGCCAGGGCCTCGGGGGCGTGCTGGGCCAGCATCCGCTCGTTCATCGCGAAGCCTCCGGCGCACAGGATCACCCCGCGGCGGGCCTCGATCGCCATCTCCCGTCCGTCTCGCCGGGCGATCAGGCCGCGCACGCGGCCGTCGTCGTCGACCACCAGGCGCAGGGCGTGGCAGTCGCCGAGCACCTCGGCGCCGGCCTCGTGGGTGGCCCGGATCACGCACTCCATCAGGTAGCCGCCCGCCTCGCCCTCGCGGGCCGGCTTGTGGCCCCGGGGCGCGGGGTCGGCCTGCTGGGCGAACGGCCAGGCGAGCTCGTTTCCGGTGTAGAGCAGGCAGTCGTCGGTGAGCGGATGCGTCACCTTGTCCTCGTAGTAGGTCTCCTTGTACTCGACCCCCAGGGCGCGAAACCACTCGAAGTGCTCGACGCTGCCCTCACAGTAGAGCCGCACGCGCTCGGGATCGGCGTTGCGTCCCGCCGCGAGACGCACGTATCGCTCCATGTTCTCCGGCGAGTCCTCGAAGCCGCAGGCCTTCTGGATGGCGGTGCCGCCGCCGAAGTAGGTGAGCCCGGTGGAGAGCGCCGTGGTGCCCCCGCCGCGCGACATGCGCTCGACGACCAGGGTGTCGGCGCCGGCCCGGGCCGCCTCGATGGCCGCGGCACCGCCCGCCGCCCCGTGGCCCACCACGACCACGTCGTGGCTGCGTTCGAACGCGGAGACGTGGCGCAGCGCGACCGCCCGGGAGGGTGCCGCGTCGATGGTCCGACCCATCCGGTAGCTCCTACGAGGCCCGGTCCGATGCCCGGGTGGAGGAAGCTAGAATCGCGGTTCACCAATTGCAAGCATGATTTCAATCTGGCAAGCTCGCGTGCGACCGCCACCCGAGGAGCCCTCGTGTCCGACCTCGATCCCGTCTCCGCCACCGCACCGGTCCGCGCGGCCAGCCGTCGCAGGAGCGCCCGAGAGGCCCGCAACGCCCTCTACCGGCAGCTGGTGTTCGAGGCCGCCGAGCGGGCCTTCGCCGAGAAGGGCGTCGAGGACACGAAGATGGAGGAGATCGCCGCCGAGGCCGGGCTCGCGCTGGGGACCGTCTACAACGTCTTCTCGGGCAAGGCCCGGCTGGTGGCGGAGATCCACGAGACCCGGCTGCGCGAGGCGACCCGGCGTGCGCGCGAGCTGGCGCGGTCCGCGGCCGATCCTGTCGAGACGCTGCTGCTGGGCGTGCGAGGCTACGTCGACTTCTTCGCCGCCCACCCCGACTACCTGCGCATGCACCTGCGCGAGGGCTACGCGTGGGGGCTCGGCGCCAGCGCGCAGGCCACCCCGGCCCATGTCCAGGCCTGGCGCGAGGGCCACGCCCTGCAGGTGGCGATCTTCGAGCGAGGGATCGCGCAGGGGCTCTTTCACGAGGGAGATCCCCACCTGATGGCACGCATGATGATCGCCCTGCAGCAGGTGCAGCTGGCTGCCTGGGTCGAGGGCGGCATGGAGCGAGATCCGCACGAGCTCGTGGCCGAGATGCAGGCGCAAGCCCGCCGCTGCTTCTGCACGTCCCGCGCGCCCGCGCGAGGGGATTCGTGAACGCGCCGGTCGTCTACGACCCGTACGACTGGAAGATCCACGAGGATCCGTACCCGGTCTACGCGCGGCTCCGCGCGGAGGCTCCCGCCTATTACAACGAGGAGCGCGGCTTCTGGGCCCTCTCGCGCCACGAGGACGTGCTCGCGGCGTTCCGCGATCCGGTGACCTGGTCGAACCGGAAGGGCGTCGCCATCGACGACGTGGGCGACGCGCCCCAGGTGATGTCCTTCCTCGGCATGGATCCGCCCGAGCACGGGCGCCTGCGCACCCTGGTGTCCCGGGGCTTCACGCCGCGGCGGGTGGCGCTGCTGGAGCCCCGGATCCGCGACCTGGCCACGCACTACATCGACGCCTTCATCGAGCGCGGCCGCTGCGACTTCATCGACGACTTCGCCGGAAAGCTCCCGATGGATGTCATCAGCGAGATGGTGGGTGTGCCCTCCGCCGATCGGGACGAGCTGCGCGCCTGGGCGGATCTCGTGCTGCACCGGGAAGAGGGGAGCTCGGTGGTGCCGCCCGCCGGCCAGCAGGCGGCCGCGAAGCTCATCGGCTACTTCGCGAAGCACGTCGACGCGCGCCGGCGGCGTCCCGGCACCGACGACCTGACCGACGCGCTCATCGCGGCCGAGGTCGGCGGCGAGCATCTCGCCGACCGGGACATCATCGCCTTCCTGTTCCTGATGGTGATCGCGGGCAACGAGACCACCACGAAGCTGCTCGGCAACGCCCTCTACTGGATCTCGCGGAATCCCGAGCAGCGCGCGCTGCTCGACGCCGATCCCTCCCTCGCCGCCGAGTGGGCGGAGGAGACCCTTCGCTACGACCCGTCGTCCCAGCTGATCGCGCGCACCGCCACCCGGGACGTGGAGATCCACGGCCGCAAGGTTCCCGAGGGCGCGCGGATGGCCCTGCTCATCGGCTCGGGGAATCGGGACGACCGCGTGTTCCCGGACGCCCACCGCTACGAGATCCGCCGGAACACCAGCCAGTCCCTCGCCTTCGGGCAGGGCACGCACTTCTGCCTCGGGGCGTCCCTGGCGCGTCTCGAGGCCAGGGTCTCCCTGGCGGAGATCCACGCGCGGCTGCCCCGTTTCGATCTCGAGGAGGCGGGCCTGGTGCGCGTCCACTCGAGCAACGTGCGTGGCTTCGCGAAGATGCCGATCGCGTTCCCCTGCGGGCCGCGATTGCGCGGAGAGGGCCGATGACGGTCGAGTACGATCCCTATTCCTACGAGATCGACGACGATCCCTACCCCGTCTATCGGCACCTGCTGGAGCACGAGCCCGTCTACTACAACGAGGGGCTCGATTTCTGGGCGCTCACGCGCTTCGACCACTGCCTCGAGGCCTTCATCGACTGGGAGACCTACAGCTCCGCCAGGGGCACGGTGCTCGAGCTGATGGGGATGCGGGAGATCACCGGGTCGCTGATGATCTTCATGGATCCCCCGAGGCAGACGCGCATGCGCAACCTGGTCAACAAGGCGTTCACCCTGCGCCGGATCGGCGAGCTCGAGCCCGCCATCCGGGGCATCGCGCGCCGACACCTCGACCCGATCTTCGAGCGCGGCGACGGCGTCTGCGACATCGTGAAGGAGTTCACTGCCAAGCTCCCGATGGACGTGATCAGCACCCTGCTGGGCATCCCGGAGAGCGACCGCGACATGGTGCGCGGCTGGTCGAACGACATCCTCCACCGCGACGCCGGCAACCCGATGCCCACTACCCAGGGCCTGCAGTCGATGGGGCAGCTCTCTGCGTACTTCACCGAAGCTCTCGAGGATCGCCGGCGCCAGCCGCGGGACGACATCATGACCCTGCTCACCCAGGCCGAGATCGAGGAAGACGGCCACAAGCACCGCCTCAGCGACCTCGAGATCACGTCGTTCTTCAACCTGTTGGCGACCGCGGGCAACGAGACCGTGACGAAGCTGCTCGCCACCGCCTATTACTGGCTGGACGCGAATCCCGACCAGCGCCGCGCCCTGGTCGAGGATCCCACGCTGTGTCGAAACGCCGTCGAGGAGACCCTGCGCTACGACCCGCCCTCCCAGTACCAGGGGCGGGTGCTGATGCGGGACGCGGAGGTCGACGGTCGGCGGATCCCCAAGGACGCGCGCCTGTTGATCATCAACGGGGCCAGCGGCCGCGATCCGCGGCGCTTCCCGGATCCCGACCGCTACGACGTCCGCCGGGAGACCCTGCAGCACCTCGGCTTCGGCTACGGGCGTCACTTCTGCCTCGGGGCGAGCCTGGCGCGCCTCGAGTCGCGCATCGCCCTCGAAGAGGTGCTGGCGCGCATGCCGGAGTACGCGGTCGACCAAGCGGGCGTCGAGCGCATGCACTCGAGCAACGTGCGGGGCTTCTCCGGCCTGCCGCTCCGCTACCAGCCCGGATCCGTATGACGGATCTGCTCACCGGGTGAGCCCCCGCACCGTCCGCAAGACGTGCAACCTGTGCGAAGCGTGCTGCGGGCTGCTCGTCGACGTCGACGACGGGCGCGTCGTCCGCATCCGCGCCGACGAGGACGACCCGCTGAGCCGGGGGCACATCTGCCCGAAGGCGATCGCGCTCCAGGAGGTGCAGCGCGACCCCGCGCGGCTGCGGCGCCCGATTCGCCGCAGTGAAGCCGGCTGGGAGGAGATCTCCTGGGAAGAGGCGCTGGACGAGGTGGCTGAGAACCTCGCGCGCATCCAGCTCCGCGACGGCGACGACGCCGTCGGCATGTATCTCGGCAACCCGGGTGCCCACAGCTTCGGCACCGTCGCCACCATCTCCCTCCTGCGAAGCGCCCTCCGCTCGCACAACCAGTACACCGCGAGCTCCTGCGACCAGAATCCGAAGCACGCCTCGAGCCTCTACCTGTTCGGCAATGTGTTCAAGATCGCGGTCCCCGACGTCGACCGGACCGACTTCCTGCTGGTGATCGGGGCGAATCCCGTGGTCTCCAATGGCAGCCTGATGACCGCCCCGGGCATCCGTCGCCGGCTGCGGGAGCTGAAGGAGCGGGGCGGCCGACTGGTGGTCGTCGACCCGCGGCGGACGGCCACGGCCGCGCTCGCCGACCTGCACCTCTTCATCCGTCCCGGGCTGGATGCACTGCTGCTGGCCGCGCTCGTGTACGTGGTGCTGCACGAGAAGGCGCTCGCGGGAGACGAGGGCGCGCGATCGGCGGGGTCGACCGTCGGGGGCGCGCTCGCGGACCTCGTCGACGGAGAGGCGGCGCTACGTGCGGCGCTCGCGGCCTTCGCGCCCGAAGCCGTCGAAGAGCGGCTCGGGATTCCCGCGCAGCGGATCCGCGATCTGGCGGTCGAGTTCCTGGGCGCCCCCCGCGCCGCCTGCTACGCGCGGGTCGGCGCCTCTCTCCACCCCTATGCGACCCTCACGAACTGGCTCGTGGACGTGCTCAACCTGGTGACGGGCAATCTCGATCGGCCCGGGGGCGTGCTGCACGCCAACCCGGCGGTCGATCTCGCGGCGCTGACGTCGCGCATGCCGGGCGCGGACAAGCCCGCCTGGACGACCCGCGTGCGCGGCGCCCCCTCGTTCAACGGAGAGCAGCCCGCCGCCTGCATGGCCGAGGAGATGCTCACGCCGGGTCCGGGGCGGCTGCGCGGCATGCTGACCGTGGCGGGCAATCCCGTGCTCTCGACCCCCAACGGACGCCGGCTCGATCGCGCCTTCGAGGACCTCGAGTACTGCGCGTCCGTGGACATCTACCGCAACGAGACGACCCGCCACGCGTCGATCATCCTGCCGCCCACGTGGTCGCTCGAGAGCGAGAACTACGAGATCGTCTTCCACCTCTTCGCGGTGCACAACAGCGCGAAGTACTCGCCGCCGGTGCTTCCGCGCGAGCCCGGCGCCCTGCACGAGTGGGAGATCCTGGTGGAGCTGGCGCTGCGGATCGCGGAGAAGAAGACCCGCCGGCCCCCGGTTCGGCTGGCGCTGCGGGCGCTGCGCCGGGCGAAGGGCTTCTTCCACCCGACCCGGGTGCTCGACTGGATGCTGCGTCTGGGCCCGTACGGCGACGGCTTCCGGCCCTGGCGCCGGGGGCTGCGGGTGCGGGACCTGCTGGCGGAGCCGCGCGGGGTCGACCTGGGCCCCCTGCGGCCTTCCCTGCGCGAGTGGCTCGAGCCGCGGGGGCTGCGCCTCGACCTCGGGCACCCCGTGATGACCGCGGAGCTCGCGCGCTTGCGCGCGGAGCTCGGGTCTCCGCCCTGCGAAACGAGCTCCCTGCTGCTCGTCGGACGCCGCGATGTCCGCACGAACAACTCCTGGCTCCACAACGTGCCCCTCGCCGTGAAGGGGCGGGACCGCTGCACCCTGCTCATGCACCCGGCGGATGCGGCGAGCCGGCGCCTCGGCAGCGGCGATCGGGTGCGCATCCGCAGCCGGGTGGGGCAGGTCGTGGCACGCCTCGAGGTGTCCGACGAGATGCTGGCCGGCGTCGTGAGCCTGCCCCACGGCTGGGGCCACGACCGGCCCGGCATGCAGATTCCTCTCGCCGAGGCGCACGCCCGCGTGAGTCTCAACGATCTCACCGACGAGCAGCGCCTCGAGCCCGTCGTCGGCAACGCGATCCTGAATGGGCTACCCGTAGAGGTGGAATCCGCAGCCATGCCCCCTGACGAATCCCCGGAAGACTCCGCCGCCGGGTCCCGCTCGGCGGACTCCGCCGCCGAGCCCCGTTCGGCGGGTGGGGGGCGTCCCGCGTGAATCCCCTGCTGGTGGACGTCTCGCGGCGGCGTGTCGAGCTACCCGGGCGGGACATGGAGATCGCCCTGCTCGACTGGGGCGGCGACGGCCCGCTCGCGCTGCTGCACCACGCGAACGGCTTCTGCGCCGGCACCTGGGCGCTGCTGGCGGAGCAGCTCCGACCGCACTTCCGCGTGGTGGCCCTGGACGCGCGGGGGCACGGCGATTCCACCTCTCCGCCTCCGGGACCTGCCTACCGGTGGATGGAGTTCGTGCTGGATCTCATCCCCCTGGCGGAGCGCCTGACCGAGGAGCACGGCGGTCCGGTCGCATACGGGATCGGGAATTCCTTCGGCGGGCTCGTCACCGCCTACGCGGCGGCGCTGCGGCCGGAACTGTTCGAGCACCTGGCCCTGCTCGACCCGGTGATCCGCCCGCCCGAGGGCATGATCGACGAGATGCGAGCGAAGATGCCGGGGGCGTCCTCCGAGGACTTCCGCTCCCGGGGCAATCCCCTGGCCGCGGCCGCGAGAGCGCGGCAGCAGGTGTGGCCGTCCCGGGACGTGGCGCTCCAGGTGTGGTCCGGCAAGGAGATGTTCCGGAACTGGGATCCCCGCGCCCTGCGGCTCTACGTCGACGAGGGGATGCGCGACCGCAGCGACGGGCAGGTGGAGCTCAAGTGCCGGGGAGAGGTCGAGGCATCGGTCTTCGACGCGACCGGTGTGCTCGACATCTTCACCGTGGCCCACCGCATCGAGGCGCCGACCCTGCTGGTGCGGGCCGGGCGGGGCTACTTCCCGATGGTGGTCTTCGAGGAAGTGGTGACCCGCATCCCCGACGCGAAGCTCCTCGAGCTGGACATCGACCACCTGATGCCGATGCACGACCCGCCGGAGCTGGGCGCCGCGCTCCTGGACTTCTACGCCGCGTAGCCGCTGTACCTCGCCGGCTGCGCGGGCTCGTCCTCAGAACTCGTAGCGGGCGCCGACCGTGAACACGTGGGCGGTGTAGTCGTTCACCTTGTTGCCCAGGTAGACGTCGTTGCCGCCGAAGTAGGTGCCGAGCGGGTCCGTCTGGAAGTTCTGGTGCCGGTAGTCCTCGAAGCGGTAGGCGCCGATCAGGTCGAGCTTCTCCATCACGTGCCAGGTGAGCTCGGTCGTCAGGATGTTGAGGGTGTCGTCGATGTCCGGGAAGTCGACGGGACCGCCCGCGGTGGCCGGGTCGTTCGGGTTGTTCGGCCGGGCGTCCGTGTCCGCGTCGCCCTTCTGGAACTGGTAGCCGAGCCGGGCGTCGAGCAGGTCCTTCACGACCACGAGCTTCATGTCGACGCCGACGTTGTGGCCCTGGTCCGTGCCATTGCTCACCCAGACGCGATCCGGCTCGGCGTCCGGACGCTGGGCTGTCGAGCTGCGGTTCATCGAACGCTGCTGCCGCTTGGTGTAGTCGTACTCGTAGTAGGCGGCCAGGCTCATCCAGTCGAAGGGGCTGTACTCGACATCGACGCCTGCGTGCCAGGCGTGCTCCTTGACGAGCCCGAAGTCCGAGTTCGAATAGTCGTCGTGGGTGACGCCTCCCGAGAGGCTCACGACCACCAGCTCCGTGGGAACCATCATCAGGCGCCAGTCCGTCGCGACGCGCAGCCGGTCGGCCTCGTCGTACTTCCGCAGCTCGGGAAGCTGGATCGAGCCGATCGTGAAGTAGGTCCCCTCCTTGTCGCCCAGGGAGACCTCCGTCTTGATCGTCGCCCACTCCGTCACCCGGTAGTCGCCGCCGATGCTGCCGGTGAGCTCGTTGCTGTGGCGCACCTCCCGGTTCTGGCTGCGGCGCCAGTTCTCCCAGTTGAATCCCATGTGGAGGGTCGCGGGGTCGCTCACGCGGTAGGAGACGTCGAGGTCGCCGTTCTGGCGGCGGTAGTCGTAGAGCTCGGTCGTGAAGGTGCCGACCGCGACGTCGTCGTCGTAGGGCACGCGTGAGTCGAAGGTGATGTGGTCCGATTTGTTGTCGAGGTCGTAGATGCGATAGCGCGCCTCGACGTTCATCTTGTCCATCGGGCGGGCGCTATAGACGAGGTTGCCGAGGAGGGTCTGCACCTCGCCGTTGAGGTCGGACTGTGGCAGCGCGCCCGGGGCGAGTGCCGTGTTGATCGTGTAGGGGATGAAGTTGTCGTCTTGCAGGCGGATGCCGTAGGAGAAGGTACCCGCCAGTCGCGACGGGAAGGCGGTGGGGATCACCGCCGCGCCCGAGACGCTGACGAGGTGCGCCGAGTTGTCCGGCGCAACCGAGTTACGGCCGAACGCCGGCGCGTCGATCGAATCCGTCTGGTTCAGGAAGTTCTGCACCGTGATCGAGTTGAGCTCGTTCTCGTAGAACGAGCCCTCGTACTGGATGCCCAGGCTCCAGCTCTCGGCCGCGTAGCTCGCGCCGGCGAAGAAGTCGTGGGTGCGGTCGTCGATGGGCTTCGCGATGTTCACGAAGCCGCCGCCGAAGCCGAAGGTGATGCTGCCCGGCTGTGTGCCCTGCTTGTCCTGGATGCTGTAGCCGGTGGTGAGCTCCAGCCCTTCGATCGGCTTGTAGAAGCTGCGGACCTTGCCCTCGAGCAGGCGGAAGCCGAGATTGCGCGGGCGGAGGTTCGCGTCCACCTCGGCGCCGAGATCGGTGTTCGCGGCGGTGAAGTCCCAGCTCTGGGGCAGGAAGAGCTTGCCGTTCTGGCCGCGGGACAGCGGTGTCACCGCGTTCGAGCTGTAGTTGTGCGGGAAGTTGTCGAAGCTCATCTCGAGGCCGTAGTGACCCCAGCGCCCGATCCCCAGCTCGTAGTGCTGGTCGTCCTCGTCCACGAAGTCGACCACGCTCCGCACGTAGCGCATCCGTTCGGAGTCTTCGACGAGGAGGTTCCCGCTGCCGACCACGCCGGGGCTGATGGCGCGGTACTCGTCGAACTTCCCACCGCCACCCCAGTCGTCACCGGTGATCACGCGCCCGCCGACTTCGGCGTCGCCGGAGACGACGGCTCCACCCACCTCGGTGTCGGCGGCGGCCGGGACAGCTGGCACGAGGGCGATCGCAAACGCAGCGGCGATCATGAGGATCGAGGAAGACGGGATGGCGGATCGGGTCATGACGGTCCTCCTCGTCCCGTGGGATCAGCGGGTGAAGGCGCTGCCCGACGGATGGTTCGAGCCGTGCACCATCGGGTGGCAGTTCAGACAGGCCTGGCCGAGCACGAAGCGTTCATCCGGATTCCGGGGATCGGTCGGGTGCCGGGTCGGGATGTGGCAGCTCTGGCACAGTCGCGGCACCCCGAGCTTGAGCATGTGGTCGCGCGTGGCTCCGTGCGGCTCATGGCAGGTGAGACAGCTCTCGCGCACCGGCGCGTGCTCCCACAGGTAGGGGCCCCGCTTGTCCGCGTGGCACTCGTAGCACTGGTCGTTGACCGTGTTCGCCGCGATCAGCGAGTCGGCGATGGTGCCGTGGGGGTTGTGGCAGGACGTGCAGTCCATCTTGCCTTCGCGCAGGGGCATGTGGGCGTTGCGCATCTGCCGGGCCTTCTGCAGGCGGTGGCACCCGCCGCAGGTGTCGACCACCGTCGCTCGCGCGAGCTGATTGCGACCGGAGACGTTGTGCATGATCGAATGGCAGGAGGCACAGCCGACGTCGCGGCTCGGGTGGGCGCTGCCCTCCCAGTAGAGGCGCTCCCCGCCGCGGTGGCACTGGAGGCAAGCGTCGTTCTCGCGGTGCACGTCTTCCGGGGTGTGCCCCTCGAACTCGAGCATGTTGCCCTTGCCCTTGCCGCCGCCTGCGCGGGCGTGGTCGCCGCCAGGACCGTGGCAGGCCTCGCACCCGTGCTGCATGAGAGGTGTCGTGCCGTTCTTCTCGTTCAGGACGCGATAGTGGATCGTCTGCTGGTAGCTCTCCGTGAGCCCCGGCTTCAGCTTCTCGTGGCAGCCGAGGCATACGGCATCCCCGACGTAGTCCGCGTGCCCGGCGGCCATCGGGGCCTGCGGGGCCGCCGCCTCGGGTTGCGCAGGGTCCTCGGCGAGTGCGAGTCGCGCGGGGAGAGCGCTGGTAGCGAGTACCGCGAGGGCCAGGACGAAGGCGCTCGTGACCGCGTTCGAAGACGTCTTCACGAGTTCGGTCTCCGGTCTGCAAGGTCGATCGGGGAACAACCGCTTTCGGGAATCGTCGCGCGTGCGCGTGCGCGCGACTAGAGGGCCTTCACCGCCGCTGCCACCTGGGCCAGGTCCTCGTCGCTCAGGGCCTGCGAGGGTGTGGCGTGCGACTTGGCCTCGCGGACGTGCTTCACGATCGCGTCGGCGTCGAGCTTGGTGCCCGCGAGCGCCGGAACCTTCATGACCTGCGCCATGGGGGTGTCGGCCTTGCCCTCCGCGCCGTGACAACCGGCGCAGTTCTTGTCGTAGAGCGCCACCCCGTCGGCGCCGTCCGCCTGGGCGATGTTCGTCGCGCCCGCGAGCAGGCCTGCCAGCAGGATGGCGGCGAGCGCGACAAGCCCTCGGGCGCGCTGATTCGAACGTTGCTTGCCCTGGACTGCCATCATCGAGCTCCCTCTTCGCTGCTCTTCTTTCTACAATTTGTACTACTTACCGCCACTATGACCGCGTCTTACGAAGCAGGAGACCACAGAGACTCTGGACGCGCAAGATCCGGATCTCGTCTTCGCGTTCGCTTCCCGATCGCGGATGGTGTTCGAATCGTCGCCGGGCTCATCGCACGTCGGCCCGGTGATTGCCTTCTTCGAAGGGGCGCGGGGCTCCTGCGGCGCCCGTCCGACTGCGGGTGCTTCCCCGCTGCTGGTACCGGGCCACGGATGCGGCAGTCCACCAGAAGCACGCTCCCTGGCTCTGGCTGTGTGACAATGAGCCCCATCGTTACGGACGTGCATGACGATGGACGCTGACGCCCTGGCGGGGGCCCTCATTCATCGGAAAGGAGGTGCGATGTCTTCTGGGGAAGCCCGCTACGCGAGCCACGGCACATTCGGACCGCAGGGCGGAATCCACTACACACGGACCTGACTGGTACGTGGATCGACTTCGACGATCTGCGGTGGGTCGGCTGGAATCAGCCCACGGCCCGCAGGCGGACGCTCTTCGCCGCGTGCTCGGAGAGGTCCTCGTCGGCCTGCTTCGCGAGCGCTTCGATGGCGGTCGCGATGCCGTTCGCCAGCAGGCCGATTTGCGGCAGCGACTCGCGGCAGGCGAGGACGCCGATGTCGAGGGATCCCGCGTAGCTCATCACCGTGATGTTCAGCCCGGCGCCCTCCATCAGCGGGCCGTGGGGATGCAGGGCCTCGACGGGTGCGCCCGCCAGGGCGAGGCGGACGCCCGGCCCCGGCACGTTCGAGATCACCAGGTTGTGAAGCGGACGGTGCAGGCTCGCCAGCTTCCAGCGCGAGTAGAGGCGCAGCGCCGAGCCGACCAGGGGGCCCGGGCTGAGCTCCGCGAACGCCGCGATCGCGCGATCGCCCAGCAGGCCGTGGAAGCGCTTCGCGTCCCGGGCGCTGCGGCACACCTCCCAGTAGCGGTGCATCGGCTCGTCGATGTGGACGGGCAGCGCGGCGAGCATCGCTGAGATGTGGTTGCCGCCGGGACCGTCGTCGAAGGAGCGGGTGGAGATCGGGATGGAGGCGACGAGCGGGCCGTCCGGCAGCTCGTCGTGCTCGATCAGGTAGTCGCGGAGCGCGGCGGTGCAGGCCGCCAGCACCACGTCGTTGATGGTGCCGCCGAAGGCTGCGCGGATCGTCGCGACCTGGTCGAGCGGCGTCCGCGTGTAGGCGACGCTGCGTCGCGTGGACAGCGGACGATTCCAGCTCGTCGTCGGGGCCGTGAAGGGCAGGGCGGCGTCTCGAACCGGCGCGGCGGCCTCGATCCGGGAGCGCAGGATGCGCGCCAGGCTCCCTCCGGCGCAGCGCGCCGCGTCGCCGAGGTGGGCGCCGCGCTCCCGCAATCGGCCCGCGGCGCGCGAGAGCAGCTCGGCGGGCGTGGGCTCGCGTTCGCCCTGCCAGGCCTGGGCGGACGGAAGCGGCTCGATGGCTTCCGGGCGATCGAAGAGATGCAGCAGCAGCGCCGCCCCGGAGACGCCGTCGAGGGCCGCGTGGTGGGCCTTCGTGACGATCGCCATCCGGTCGTCCTCCAGGCCCTCCACCACCCACAGCTCCCACAGGGGCCGGCTGCGGTCCAGGGGCCGCTCGGCGATCCGGGCCACCACCCGCTCCAGGTGCTCGCGGGTGCCGGGCGACGGGACCACCACCTGCATCACGTGGTCCCGCAGGTCGAAGTCGGGATCGTCGATCCAGGCCGGCTGGTCGAGCCCGAAGGGCGTCTCCACCAGCCGCTGGCGGAAGGGGGTCATGAGATGGATCCGCTCGGCCAGCCGCTGGACGATCGCCTCGAAATCGAGGCGTCGAGCGCCGCCGCCGGACAGAGCGTCCGCGCGGCCGCGGTCCAGGACGATCGTCGCGATCACGTTCATGGGGGTGCTGGGCGTCTCGGCCCGGAGGAAGATCGCGTCGAGTCCCGACAGGTTCCGCATGGCATGGCCTCCAGCCCGCCGGGGGGACGGGCGCGCGGGGGGTTGCACGCTGTGAGAGCAAGAGACGTGCCAGCCGGTTCCGTGCGGTAGAAGGCCCAGCTGGAGCGCCGGAGGCGCACGGCGCGCCGATTCCGGCAGCGCGCTGCCCGGCGCACGAGCAGACCGGCGCCCGTTCGGGTCAGCGACCGGGAAGCTCGAGCTTGTCCTCGGTCAGCGGGTAGCCCGCTTCGGCGGGGATCACGAGCCTGCGCTCGTCGCCCTCGCCCGCGATCTGCGGCGTGATCGGGACGACCGTCCGCCGGCGCGAGCTCGCGAGCACGTCGTCCACGTGGGAGAAGCCCGTGAGGGTCTGCAGGTTCGCGAGGGTGGGGAAGATCATCTGCTTCTGCTTCCGTCGCGCCTGGGCCAGGGCCTCTTCCGGGCGGATCCAGACGTGGGCCGTCGACTCGACGCCGTCGTGCTCCGCCCGCTGGTCGCCGGGCGCCACCGCGGTGAAGAAGAGGGTGTCGAAGCGGTGCGGGACGACGGCCGGGGTGATCCAGTGGCCGTGCACGCAGAGCCGGTCGGCGGCCAGCTCGAGGTCGTAGGCCAGCACCAGGTCGCGCAGGCTCGTCCGTCCGGCCTGCAGCTCGAGGCGGCGGCTGGCGAGCTCGTCGACCAGGTCGCCCCCCACCAGGTCCTCTTCCCCGCGTCGCCGGGCCAGCAGCACCCCGGCCTCTTCGAAGGTCTCGCGGATGGCCGCGACGAAGAAGCCCAGGGCGTTCGCCGGCTCGACGGTGCTCGCGAGCTCCATCGCGCGCGCGGCGGTGAGTCCTCCCACGCGGTCCGCGAGCGCATGGTCGCCGTCCTCCACGCGGCCCCCCGGAAACACGTAGAGGTCGGGGAGGAACTCGCTCTTCGCGTGGCGCTCGACCATGAGCACCTCCGGCCCGGCCGGCGCCTCGCGCACCAGCATGATGGTGGCCGCCGGCTGCGGGGTCGCAGCACCGCCGGCGCCGCCGCGGATCGGCGGCAGGAAGTGGATCTCGCTGTCCGGGCCGATGGGCTCGAGCAGTGGGTCGGACACGATGTCGCCGTCGATGGCGATCGAGAGGCCTTCTTCGACCTGACGACCGATTCCCGGAATGCGCGCCTCGAGCCGCTGCAGGAGCTCTCGCACGTTCGACGCCTCGACGTCGATCTCGCCGCCGGGGGCCGCCTCCCGGAGGCCTCCGGTCAGGATCACGCGAGCCAAGGGGCGCTTCAGCCGTTCTTCGCGTCGAGGGCGGCGAGCACCCGCGGCGGCGACATGGGAAGCTGGCACATCCGCAGCCCCGTCGCGTCGTGGATGGCGTTCGCCACCGCCGGGATCGGCGGCACGATGGGGACCTCGCCGACCCCGCGCACCCCGTACGGGTGGCCCGGGTTCGGCACCTCGACGATCACGGTGTCGATCATGGGCAGGTCCGACGCCACCGGAATGCGGTAGTCGAGGAAGCTCGCGTTCTGCATGCGGCCCTCGTCGTCGTAGATGTACTCCTCGTTGAGCGCCCAGCCGATGCCCTGGGCGGCGCCGCCCTGCATCTGTCCCTCGACGTAGCTCGGATGGACGGCCCGCCCCGCATCCTGGACCGCCGTGTAGCGGACGACGTCCACCTTGCCGGTCTCGGGGTCGACCTGCACGTCGCAGATGTGAACGCCGAAGGCCATGCCTACGCCCCGGGCGTTGAGCGAGGCGCGTCCGCTGATCGGCCCGCCCGTCCGGGGGGCCTGCAGCGCGAGGTCTCGCAGAGTGAGGGGCGCCAGGTCCGCGTGCCCGTTCACCGCACGTGCCGCGCCGTCGGACCACTCCACGTCGCCCGGCTCGATGCCCCAGATCGAGGCGGCTCGCTGGCAGAGCTGTCGGATGACGTCCCGCGACGCCTCCACCACCGCCATGCCCGTCGCGAAGGTGACCCGGCTGCCGCCGGTGAGGTCGCTGTAGCCGACGGCGTTGGTGTCGGCGATCTGGGGATCGACGCGCGACAGGTCGATGCCGAACTCCTCGGCGGCCAGGATCCCGAGCGAGGCCCGGGAGCCGCCGATGTCGGGGTTGCCCGACACGACGCACACGGTGCCGTCCTCGGCGACGTTCACGCTGGCGCTCGACTGCATGCCGGCGTTGAACCAGAAGCCGCTGGCCACGCCTCGGCCCTGGCCCGGACCCAGGGGCGCCTTGTAGTGCGGGTGCGCCTTCGCGGCCTCGAGCGTCTCCACGTGACCGACGCGCTTGAACTTCGGACCGAAGGCCGACTGCGTGCCCTCCCGCGATGCGTTCTTGAGCCGGAAGTCGATCGGGTCCATCCCGACCTTGCGGGCGAGCTCGTCCACCACGGTCTCCACCGCGAAGGCGGCCATGGGCGCGCCCGGCGCGCGATAGGCGGCGACCTTGCACTTGTTGACGACGATGTCGTAGCCCTCGGCGACGCAGTCCTCGATGTCGTAGGGGGCGAAGATCGTCATGCAGGCTGCCGCCACGGGCGACCCGGGAAAGGCGCCGGCCTCGTACTCCAGGCGGGCCTCGGCGCCGGTCAGGCGACCGTCCTTCGTGCAGCCCATCTTCAGCTCGATGCGCGTGGCCGAGGCGGGGCCGGTCGCGCGGAAGACCTCCTCGCGCGACATCACCAGCTTCACGGGGCGTCCCGCCTTGCGGGAGAGGACGATGGCGAGGGGCTCGAGGTAGACGGTCGTCTTGCCGCCGAAGCCGCCGCCGATCTCCGCCGGGATGACCCGTATGCGCGAGGCGTCCATGCCCAGCAGCGTCGCGCAGTACGCGCGCACCATGAAGTGACCCTGGGAGCTGCACCAGACGGTGGCGTGGCCGTCTTCGCCCATGGTGGCGACCACCGCGTGCGGCTCGATGTAGCCCTGGTGGACGGCCGCCGTCCGGAAGGTGCGCTCGACGACGTGGTCCGCCCGCGCCAGGCCCGCCGCGGCGTCCCCGCGGCCCATCTGGATGCGCGAGGCCACGTTCGAGGGCTTCTCGGGCGTCGGCTCGACGCCCCGGGTGAAGAGGTCGTCGTGCAGGATGGGGGCGTCCGGGGCCTGGGCGGCGTCTCCGTCGAGCACGTGGGGCAGCACCTCGTAGCTCACCCGGACGAGATCGAGGGCCTGGCGGGCGATGGCCTGGGTGCGGGCCGCGACGGCCGCCACGGCGTGCCCGTGGTACAGCACCTTTCCGCGCGCCAGCACGTTGTGCGACACGTCGCGGAAGTTGGTCGGCCCCTCGCCGATCTTCGCCTCCTCGGACGGGATCTCGGGCAGGTCGTCCGCCGTGATGACGGCGTGCACGCCGTCGAGTGCCTCGGCCGCGCTCGTGTCGATCGAGACGATGCGGGCGTGTGCGTGGGGGCTGCGAAGCACCAGACCCCAGAGCATGCCGGGCAGGCTGTGGTCCGCCCCGTAGTTGGCGCGGCCCCGCACCTTGTCGAGGCCGTCGGGCCTCACGGGCCGGGTGCCGATCCATCGGAACTTCTTCTCGCCCGGGGTCGATCCCGGCTCCTCGGTCCGCTCGCGCTGGATCTCGGCGGTACTCATCGTGTGCTCCCCGCGGCCGAGTCGCCGCGCAGCTCGGCGGCGCTGTCGAGCACCGCCCGGATGATCTTGTCGTAGCCCGTGCAGCGGCACAGGTTGCCGGCCAGGGCGAAGCGCACCTCGCGCTCGCTCGGATCGGGGTTCGCGTCGAGCAGCGCCCGGGCCGCGACCAGGAAGCCCGGCGTGCAGATTCCGCACTGCAGCGCCGCCTCCTCCAGGAAGTGCCGCTGCAGCGGGTGGAGCTCGCTCCCCTTCGCGATGCCTTCCACGGTCTCGACGCGTGCGCCCTCGGCCTCCACGGCCAGGGCGAGACACGAGCAGATGAGACGCCCGTCGAAGATGACGCTGCAGGCACCGCAATCGCCGGTCCCGCAGCCTTCCTTGGTGCCGGTCAGCTGCAGCTCGTCGCGCAGGACCTCGAGCAGGGTCTGATGCGGCTCGCACAGGAAGTCGACGGGCTCGCCGTTCAGGGTGGTGGACACGTGGCGCCGGGCCATCAGCTTCTCCCCGCCCGCTCGAGGGCGATCTTCGCGGCACGCCGGGTGAGCACGCCCGCCACCCGGCGGCGGTACGTCACCGTGCCGCGTTTGTCGTCGATGGGATTCGCCGCGGCCGAGGCCGCTTCTCCGGCGGCCGCCAGGGCGTCGTCGTCCAGGCGCGTCCCCACCAGCGCCCGGGCGGCCTCGCCGACGACGAGCGGCGTGGGTGCCACCGCGCCGAGGGCGACCCGCGCCTCCCGACAGACGCCGGACGCGTCGAGCTGCAGGCACACCGCCGCGCCGACCACGGCGATGTCCATCTCGCTGCGAGGGATCATCCTGAGGTAGGCATCTCCTCCCCGCGCCGGACGTGGTCCCAGCAGGAAGTCCACCACGAGCTCGCCCGGGGCCAGCGAGGTGTGCCCGGGCCCCGTCACGATGCTCTCCACCGGGGCCTCCCGGGTGCCGGCGGGTCCCACGATGGTGCAGCGTGCTCCGGCGGCGATGAGCGCGGGCACGCTGTCGGCGGCCGGCGAGGCGTTGCACAGATTGCCGCCGAGGGACGCGCGTCCCTGGATCTGCGCCGAGCCGATCAGGCGCGCGGCCTCCACCACCCCCGGCCAGGCCGCGCGCAGCGCGGCGTGCTCGCCCAGGGCAGCCCCGCACACGGCGGCTCCCACTCGGAACCCGCCATCGGGCAGGGACTCGATGCGCCGGAGCTCGGGAATCTTCTTGACGTCGACGAGAAGCGCGGGCGAGACCAGGCCGGTTCGCATCTGGGCCAGCAGATCGGTACCTCCCGCCAGGATGCGGGCCGATCCGTCCGCCTGCTGCAGGAGGCTCACGATCTCCTGCAGGGAGCGGGGCGCTTCGTAGCTGGGTGCGTTCACGAGCTCTCCGTTCGAAGCTTGGGCCGGAAGGGCGCGCCGGCGCAGCGCGACGCTCGACCGGCGGACTGCCTCCTATTCTATCCGAGATGGGCGCGGAGACCCGGGCCGGACTCGGGTCCGGCGCGCCGCGCGGGGAGAGAGACGGTGGGTCGCTCGGAGATCGATGACGCGAAGGTCCGTGAGGAGATCGAGCGCCTCACCGGGGAGGCCCCGCTGGCACTGCAACGGCTCTCGGGCGGCGACATCGGGCGGAGCTGGCGGGCCCGGCTTCGCAGCGGCGAGAGCCTCTTCGCCAAGTCCTACGCGGCCCATCCGGAAGGGAGCGCGATGGTCGCCGCCGAGGCTCGGGGACTGTCCTGGCTCGGGGAGGCAGGGGCCCTGCGGGTCCCCCGGGTGCGGGGAGCGAGTGCTCCCGGCACCTCGGAGAGCCCGCTCCTGCTGCTCGAGTGGGTCGAGGCCGCGGACGCCGATGCGCGCACCCCGGAACGGCTCGGTCGGGGGCTGGCAGCGCTGCACCGCGCCGGCGCTCCCGGCTTCGGCTTCGTGCGGGACGGCTTCCTCGGCTCGCTGCCCCAATCGAATCGCAGCCATCGGAGCTGGGCCGCGTTCTACGGCGCCGAACGCCTGCAGCCGCTCCGCGAGCGGGCGCGGCGGGAAGGCCGGCTCGCGAGCGGGCTCGACGCCTCGATCGGGCGGCTCATCGCACGGCTTCCCGAACGCGTCGGCGACGACGAGCCTCCGTCGCGACTGCACGGAGACCTGTGGAGCGGCAACTGGCTGTGCGGCGGAGACGGGGAGCCCGTCCTGATCGACCCCGCGGCCTACGGCGGTCATCGCGAGGTCGATCTCGCCATGATGAAGCTCTTCGGTGGCTTTTCCCAGCGTGTCTTCGACGCCTATGAGGAAGCCTGGCCCCTGTCGCCCGGGCACGAGGAGAGGGTTCCGCTCTACCAGCTCCTGCCGCTGCTGGTCCATCTGGTGCTCTTCGGGCGCGGCTACGCGTCCGCGGTCGAGCGCGCCCTCGAAGCCTGCGGAGAAGCGCCCTGATCGGGCCGCCGGGTGCGCCCGAGTCCGGCCAGCCCGACGATCGCCGCGAACCCCGCGGCGGCGGCGACGCCGCCCACCGGAAGCCATTCGGGGTCGTAGTGGTACACGATCGTGTGGAAGCCGGACGGGACGACGACACCGCGGAAGAGCAGGTTGGTCGCCAGGATCTCCGCCGGCTCTCCGTCCACCGTGGCATGCCAGCCGGGATAGAAGGAGTCGGAGAGCACGACCAGACCCTCGACGGCCAGGTCGGCACGGATCTCGACCTCCCGGGCGGAGCTCCGCTCGACGGGCACCGGATGGCCGTGCGGGGGATCGGCGAGCCCGGCGCCGATCTCCGGCCCCTCCACGTAGCTCGCGGCGAGCGGGTCGAAGTCGGGGGCCGCGAGGCGAGCCAGTAGCTCGTCTGCGGGAGGCGCGACCCGGGTGCGATACGTGACGTAGGTCCGGGGCAGCGCGTGGGGGTTCGTGTAGAGGACGGGCCCCGTCTCCCACACTCGCTCGTCCGGAGGCTGGCGCACCAGGTCGGCCTTCTCCGCGAAGGCGCGCAGGACCACGTCGTGGCGCTGGCGGTTGGTTCCCACCAGGAAGCGGACGGCGGCGAGGTCGAGGAGTCGGCGCCGCGAAGCCATCGCTTCCGCGCCAGCGAGGCTTCGCGGGAAGGCGAGACGGCCGAAGAAGGGGGGGGCTTCGCCGGATTCCACCCGACCGTCGGCCAGGTAGCCGAGGTACAGGGCCTGGCGCTGGAGGCTCATCGGCTCGTAGTCGTCGAAGACCTGCATGCCGAACACCGAGCCCAGCTTCGGCGGGAGCGGCGGGCTCACGCCGGGATTCCAGAAGAGCACCCGGCTCTGCTCGTCCGAGATCCGATCGTAGAGCTCCTGGTCCTGCTCGTAGATCGCTTCGTATCCGATGCCCGTATAGGGAAGCATGGCGCGCGGCGTATCGTCGAGCAGCGGCTCGAGGACGGCCAGCCCCAGCATCAGCGCGCCGATCGCCTCGGAGAGCCCCTCGCCCCCGTACCCGCGCAGGCGTCGCAGCAGCTCGTCGAGTCCGAAGCCCGCGAGCAGCGAGAAGAAGAAGCCCACGACGAGCAGCAGCCGGAGGGTCGGCAGGCGGAAGGCGCCGGTACCGGGCAGCAGGCGGTAGAGGTCGAAGAGGGGGGAGGCGGGACCGATCGCCATGCCGAGGACAACGAGGCCGAGGGCGAAGAGACCGAGTACCAGCCGCCGCCGGCGATGGAAGAGCGCGACGGGGAGGAGCAGCAGGCCCGTGAGCCCGGCCGGCAAGCGGAGGTGGGCGTCGTGGGGCACGAAGAGCACCCGCAACGACGCCGTGACGGATTTCTCCGGCCATCCCATGGGAAACATGGCCGCCAGACTCGAGGGATCGAGCGAGCGCGTGGAGAGGCGCCTCAGCTCGAGGGACGCCAGCAGCTGCGGGCTCGCGACGAGGGCGCCGAGGGCGACGGCGAGAACGAGGCAACCCACCGGCGCGAGCCATGCGCGCGGCGGACGCCGCTCGGCGAAGAGCAGCACCGCCAGCAGGGCCGCCCACGTGTAGCAGGCGTAGACGGTGTACTGCGGGTAGCCTGCGAGCAGGCTCGCGCCGAGACAGAAGGCGAGGAGCGCCACGCCTCGCGCCCGTCGCCCGGCGACGATCGTCGTCACCGCCACGGCGCCGGGGGAGAGCCAGGTGGCGGCCTCGAGCAGGTTCGGCACGCTCGTCTGCGCGGGCAGACTGCCCTGCATGCAGAAGAGCGCCCCGGCCAGCAGCGCCGCCCAGCTCGAGAGCCCGAGGCGCCGCGCCAGGATGGCGGTGGACAGCGCCACGATCGCCAGGTGGACGAGGCTCGAGAGGGCCATGCCCGCCCACGTGGGGACGAACGCGTAGATCGCGTGGAACGGGTAGAGGATCCCGCCCTGGAGCGTGGCGAGCCAGGGATGTCCGCACAGCTGGTAGGGATTCCAGAGAGGCAGCTGCCCCGTGCGCAGGGCCGCACCGGCCGACTCGTACTGCGGGTAGTAGTAGAGGAGCGTGTCGCCGGCCGCGGCCAGCTCGGTGCCGCCGCTGGCCACGTGAAGCGTCCAGAAGATGGCGGTGAGTGCGAGCAGGGACAGGGCGCCGGCGATCGTCGACGATTTCGGGATGGCGTCCTCCGCGATCGCGGTCCGACTGCCCGAGCCAGCCGGCCCCTCCTGCGCCCCGTCTACGACCCCGCGAGGGGCTGCACGATTTCCTTCGCGAAGCTCTCGAGCAGTCCGTCGTCCCCGCCCTGGATCACGATGTAGCTGATCCCGGTCTCCTCGCGCCGCCGCTGGAGCCGGTCGCGGATCTCGCTCGCGGAGCCGGTCAGGAAGAGCGGACAATCCGCCACCTGCTCCACGGTCATTCCGCTGCCCTTGGCCAGGGACTCGCGCAGGCGACCCGGATCGTCCGTGATGGCGGTGACGAAGGTGAGCGAGTTGAGCTCGATCGCATCGGGGTCGCGCCCCGCCTTCTCGGCGCCTTCCCGCACCCAGCGGATCTTCTCGCGCACCCGCTCCGGCGCGCTGTCCGCCGGCGTGTCCGCGGTGACCCGACCCTCCACGAGCTTCGGGTTGATGCCGACGATGTCCGCGTAGCGCCCCGCCAGGCCCAGGAGCCGCTTGCCGCCGCCGCCGATCAGGATCGACGGTCGCCCGGCGTCGCCGAGGTTCGCGGCCTGGGCGATCTCCCGGATCGTGTAGTACTCGCCTTCGAAGCTCGTCCGCTTGCTCTCCCACATGGACAGGATGATCTGGAGCGCCTCCTCGAGGCGCGAGATGCGGACGCCCGGCGGATCGTAGGGGAGCCCCGCCTCCACGTAGTCCGTCTCCATCCATCCTGCACCGATTCCGAACTCGTGCCGGCCGCCCGACATCAGATGCAGGGTGGCCGCCGCCTTGGCGAAGATCACCGGGTGGCGGTAGTCCACGTCGTAGACGAGCGATCCGACGCGCAGCGTCTCGGTGGCCGTCGCGATGCCCGCCAGCGCCGTCGTGGGATCCCACTGCTTGCTGAAGTGGTCGGGTAGGAAGATCGTCGAATAGCCCTGGGACTCGATGCGGCGGACGGCGTCCTGCCAGCGGTCTGCGGGGAGCTCTCCGACCTGCACGCCGAAACGGAAGGGATGGGACATGGCAACCTCGCCGGGCGACCCGGCGGGGCCGCCCTTCGCAGAAGATTTCGATCCGGCTCGATGCGGACAGGGTACTCGAAGCCCGACGTGGACAGGGTACTCGAAGCCCGAGGGCGGTGTCTCAGAAGATTCCCAGCAGGCCCTTCTTCTTCTCGCGCGAGCGCGCGAGAAGGGTCTCGATCTCGCCGTGACCGCTGGCCGCCGCGATCTGGCCTGCCGAGCGTCCGCGGGCGTCCCGTCGCGCCGGGTCGGCTCCCCGCTCGAGCAGGAGCTTCACCACGTCCGTGTGGCCGGCGCCGGACGCCAGCATCAGCGCCGTGGCACGGCCGGCCCCGCGCGCCTCGAGGTCCGCGCCCCGATCGAGGAGCAGGGCGCAGACCTCGGTGCGTCCCGCGGAAGCGGCGAGCAGCAGGGCGGGACTGCCGGACGGCGTCGCGTCGTCCACCCGGGCGCCCCGATCGAGCAGGGCGGCGACGGCCTTCGTGTCGCCGCGGCGGGCGACCACCCCCAGCACCGGCACGCCCTCCGCACAATGGGAACGGGGGTCGGCCCCGCCGGCCAGGAGCGCCGTGAGCGCCGCGTCCCGACCGTCGTGTGCCGCGAGACAGACGGGCGAGGTCGGATCGTCGCTCGCGCCGGGCTTCGCGCCGGCTTGGAGCAGGACCGCGACGACCTGGGGATGCCCGCGGCGCGCCGCGACCCTCAGCGGTGTGCTCCCGTCCTTCGCGGCCCGGGACGGGTCGGCGCCGGCGGCGAGCAGGCGCTGGGCGACGGCGACGTGTCCCCCGGCCGCGGCCTCGAGAAGCGGCGTCTTGCCCTGCTCGTCCGCCGGATCGGCCTTGGCACCCGCGCCGAGGAGCAGCGCGACGCAGTCCAGGTGTCCCGCCTCGGCCGCCGCGTGCAGCGGGCGCGTTCCGTCGTTCGACGGCGCATCGGCCCGCGCGCCGGCCTTCAAGAGCACCCCGACCACGTCCGCGTGTCCGCGACCGGCCGCGAGCAGGAGCGCGCTGCGGCCTTCGCGGTCCGCGTCGCCGGCGGGCGCGCCGCCCGCCACGAGCGAGCGCACGCTCGCCGGGTTGCCGCGCCAGGCGGCGATCAGGAGCGGACTCCAGCCGGCGAAGTCCGAGGAGCTCTCCTCGCCGGCCGCCTTCGCGAGCCAGGCCAGGTCCTCGCTCTTGTCGTTCCGGGCCTTCGTCCTGGCGCCCGCGCGTCGCAGGCGCTGGACCGTGCCGGCGTGCCGGCCGATCTCTGCCAATGCCAGGGCCGTGCGGCCCGAGCGATCGGCCTGCTCGAGCGGAGGGCGGGTCTTCAGCAGCAGCTCGACCAGATCGTCGTGGCCGTTGGCGGCGGCGTTCATCAGGGGCGTGCGTCCGAGCGCATCGACCTTCTTCGGGTCGGCGCGGCCGCGCAGGAGCTCCCGGGCGGCCGCCGTATTGCCGGAGCGGGCCGCGACCAGCAGCGGCGTGTCGCCGGTGGCGTCCGGAAGGTTCGGCTTGGCCCCGCCCTCGACGAGGGCGCGAACGGCCGCGGCGTGGTTGCGCCGAGCGGCCACGTAGAGGGGAAGGCGGCGGCGCGCATCGGGCTGGTTGGCGTCGGCGCCCGACGCCACGGCGCGGCGAACCACGTCGCCGTCGTTGGCGACGATCCCGCGCCACAGGAGTGCCCGGACCGAGGTGGGCGAGGCTCGACCCCTGGAGCTGGCGACCAGTCGCCGCCGAGCCGCGGGGTTGCCGGCCTTCGCCGCCCGCCCGATCCACTCCCGCCCTTCGTCGAACTTGCCCTCGCGCTGCAGGAGCGTCCCCAGGTTGTAGGCGGCGCGAGCGTCTCCCTTGCGCGCGGCGACGGTGAACCACTGGATCGCCTTGTCCGTGTTCCGCGCGCCGACGATCCCGTTGCGATAGAGGCTCGCCAGCCGCACGGCGGCCTGCGGATCGCCCGCGCGCGCGAGCTTCTCGAGGCGCGCGATGGCGTCCCGCGCGCGTCCTTCCCGCACCTGCTGGAGGGCTGCCTCGAGCGCGGGGCTTGGCTCGCTCTCCGCCTGTACCCCGGGCGGCGCGCACAGCAGCGCGACCGCGAGCGGCAGCGCACGCCCCAGGCGTCGCAGCTCAGGGCTCGCCATGCTTCATCTCCGTCTGGACGCCGACC
This sequence comes from uncultured delta proteobacterium, assembly GCA_963822965.1. GTDB lineage: Bacteria > Myxococcota_A > UBA9160 > UBA9160 > UBA4427 > JAJDAN01. Next base: position 742,265 of record CAWGJT010000005.1, on the reverse strand, counting down.
TCGCGCAGGAATCCGAACGGGAGCTCTCCCCCGATGCAGACGAAGACGGCGTCGTTGCGGATCCGCTCGTTGCCCTCGGGCGTGGCGAGCGTGACGGAATCGGATTCGACCCGCTCCACGGTCGACTTGCGCAGCACGCGGATGCTCCCCCGGCGCTCGCGCTCCTCGAGCTTCGCGCGGTTCGGCGGCTTGGCGCGCGGGAACGCGTCTCCCCGGCAGGAGAGGGTGACCTCGGTGCCGGGCTCGTCGGAGAGGGCGATGGCGGCTTCGAGGGCGCTATCCCCGGCGCCCACGACGAGCGCGTGCGTGCCCCGATGCTCGGCGGGGTCTTCGAGCAGGTAGACGACCTTCGGGAGGTTCTCCCCTTCGGCGCCGAGCCGGCGCGGCGAGCCCCGGCGTCCGATCGCCAGCACCACCGCCCGGCACTTCGTGGTTCCGCTCGTGCTCGTGACGACGAAGCCGGCGTCGTCGCGGACGATCCGGGTCACCTTCTCGCCGTAGTGGATCTTGATGCCGGTCTCCCGCTCGGTCTTGCGCCACAGCTCGAGGAGCGACTCCTTGGTGGTCTCGCGCAGCTTGACGGCGCCCACGATGGGGAGCTTCACGGGCGCCGTGAGCACGAGCTTGCGGCGGGGATAGTGGGCGACGGCGCCGCCGAGGGCGTCCTGCTCCAGCGCGCGGTAGCGGAGCCCGTGCTCCTTGGCGGCGAGGGTCGCCGCGAAGCCGGCCGGCCCGGTGCCCACGATCACGACGTCGTGTCGGTCGCCGCGGCCGATGCCCTCGAGCTGGCGAACGGAGTCGATCACCTGGCGGCCCTGCTCGATCGCGTTGCGGATGAGCCCCATGCCGCCGAGCTCGCCGGCCACGAAGACGCCCGGGAGGTTGGTCTCGAAGTGGGGGTCGAGGACCGGCACCTCGACGCCCTGGTCCTCGGTGCCCAGCACCAGGGTGATGGCGTCGGTCGGGCACGCCTCCTTGCAGGCGCCGTGACCCACGCAGTTCGCGGCGGTCACCAGGACCGCCTTGTCCTGGAGCATGCCGAGCACGTTCTTCTCGGGACAGGCCGCCACGCACACCGCACAGCCGAGGCAGAGATTGGCGTCGATGTACGGGTGCAGGGAGGGCGGCACGTGCAGGCCGGCCTCGCGGGCCTCCTGGATCTCCTTGCGGATGCGGCGGTCTCCCCGGGATCGGCGCCAGACGAAGAGGCCGGCGCACAGGGCCAGGGGCAGGCCATAGACCAGCAGTGCCGTCAGCATGCTCGAATCCATGGTGCCCTCAGCCTCCCATCGCCCACGCTCTCTTCATCGGTCGCCCGTCGATTCCCCTCGAGACCCGTTCCCGGCCCGCCGGCCTCAGAAGTCGTACCGGATGCCGAAGAGCAGGGAGTAACCGTACTCCTCCGGCCGGTCGCCGCCGTTCACCACCCGGGTCCAGTCGAAGGCCACGTCGAGGTCGAAGACCAGGTCCCACCAGGTGTAGTCGAGGCGCATCCGCGGCACGGCGCGAACCACGTCGTCGTCCCCGCTCTGGTACTCGAGCCGGAAGATCGGGTTCAGACGCAGCTTCGGCGCAACAGGATACCGGCCGTTCAGCTGCAACATGTAGCCGTCGTAGCGGTCTCCGTCGAAGATCCGCACGCCCAGGACCGTGACGTCCCGGTCCATCAGCAGCGACTCGCTCGCGACCTGGGCGTAGTAGGTGAACTCGTAGCCCGTGCTCGGGGTGCCCAGCACCCCTCCCGAGCCGGACGTGCTGGAGAGCTTCGAGGCGGTCCAGTTGCCGCTCACGTCGAAGCGGTCGTTGATCTCGTATCGACCGCCCAGGGTGAAGGTGGTCGAGTCGGAGGTGCGGTCCTCGGCGAGGTCCTTCATCTGGCTGGCGGAGAACGAGTCGTGGAGATCCGTCACCGAGCTCGCAGGCTGTCCGATGAGGGCGTTGCCCAGAGTGAGGATCGGGCTCTTGCGGTACTCGATCAGCGTGTTGACGCTGAGGCCTTCGCGCACCTCGAAGTCGGCGAGCAGCATGGCGATGTTGACGGCGTTGAAGAAGGCGTCGTAGTCGAGGCTCGCCACGATCGTGCGCCCCGGGCGCAGGTGACGGATCTCGCCGCCGATGGCGGCGCGATAGGTGAGGTCGTCCTCGTTCTGGTAGTTCGTGTAGAGTTCGAGATCGAAGAGCGAGAAGACCTCGAGCATCTGCCCGCCGCCGCCCACCTGGAAGCGGTCCGTATTGATGCCGTCGGACGAGTAGCTCTTGGTCGGGAAGCCGCCCAGCAGCTGGAAGTCCAGGCGGTCAGTCGGCCGATAGCCCACCCGCGCCCCGTCGAAGCGGCCGAGCACCCCCGTATCGCCGCGCTGCCGCCCGGCGATCCCCCACCAGCCGGTGCCGCGCTCCGAGGCCTCGAGGAGCAGCGAGTTCAGCCGCGAGTCGTTGCCGAGGTCGTCCTGTCGGAAGTCGAATCGCGTCCGTCCCGAGGCGCTCGCCTCGACCTCGTAGCGCGGGGTGCGCATGCGTCCTCGCAGGTACAGATCCGAGAACCACGACGAGTCGTAGACCTGGTCGTCGATGTCCCGATCGAAGAAGCTCTCGGCCCGCGAATAGTAGCTGAGCAGGCTGCCGTGGAAGTCGAAGCGGACGTCGTCCGTGGTCCGCGACGCGGCGCGACGCTCCTCGCGGACCGGCGCGATCGCCGTGGTGAGCGCCTGCAGGCGCTGCCGGACGCGGGGCGCGCGCTCGTCGTCCGGAAAGCGATCGAGGAAGTTCTGGTACTCGGCCCGGGCGTGCGCGCGCTGTCCGTTGCGCTCGCGCGCGAGCCCGAGCATCTCCTGGGCCTCGGGGTGGGCCGACGGCGCGTCCAGCGAGAGGATGCGCGTGTAGAGCTGTGCGGCGCGCTCGAAATCGCCGGCCGCCATGGCCTGGCTCGCGCTCTCGAGCAGGCCGGCCGCCTGGGCTTCCTGCTTCGGGTCGCCGCCAGCGGCCGCGTCGGGCAGAAGCACGTCGAGTCGCTGCAGGTCGGATCCCTGGCGCACCTCGAAGGCGACGGCGCCCCGGAAGCGGACCTCGATCACGCGCTCGCGTCCGGCGCCGGTGGCGTTCGTCGATACCTCGAGCACCGGCGGGCCTTCGCTCCCGGTGAACGGCCGGAGCGCTTCGCGTCGGTCGGGCGGGTTCTCTTCGGCTCGGCCGAGACCCACCGCCTCCATCTGGATCAGGACCAGGTCTGCCTTTCCGCGGGGCGAATGGCGCACATAACGAAGCGGCATCGTGAAGCGCAGCTCGATGTCCCATCCGGCATCGCTCCGATGCGCGTCCACCGACTGGAGGATGCGGTCGCCCTCCGACTGTGCGAAGGCGGGCTGCGCTGCGGCGAGCGCGATGCCGAGCACGACCGAAGCCAGTCGGCGTCGCGCCGCGGTGTTCCTGCAAGAAGACATCGCGTTCCCGTCGGGCTCCTTCGAGCGAACGCCCACAACCTCAGTCGTCACCGCGGCAGCGCGCTGTCTCCCGGGTCGCCCGCCCTCGATCCAGGGGGCCTCGCCTCCGGCGAGCATCGGGCAATCCGCGGATCGGCGAAAGAGTTTGCGAGGGTCGAGTGATCGGCAGAACCCCGTCTCGGCTCGATCGTCCTCTGTGAAGATTGCGTCCTGCCCGCGAGATGGATCCGTGACTCCTGTCACGCCTGCCGGAGACGGCACGAACGATGAAGGATTCGACAGGGAATGCGATTGCGCCGGTACGCGGTCGTCGAGACTTGGATCGGAAAACGGTCATGAATTTCAATTTCATCTCGATGCTCGTTTCCGCTCCGGTTCCGGGGCCGGATGGCCGTTGTGTTATGCGACGACCGGTTGCACTCTCCCGGGCGGGGGACGACTTGACTCAGACTGCACCCATCACCCGAGCCGCCTCGGCCGCCGGGCCGGCGCCGCAGCGCGCCGCACCGACCCGGCCCGCGGTCCGGGCACGGCCGGCCCGGGCCCTGATCCTCGCTCCCGTGAGCCTCTTCTGCTGCCTGACCATCGCGTTCGGCTGGTCGACCCGCGACGAGTTCTACGTCGTCCCCGAAGAGGGGCTCGGATACGCCCTGGGCATCACCGGGCTCGCGATGATGGCGCTCCTGCTGCTCTATTCCCTGCGGAAGCGCCTCTCGTTCCTGCGGCGGGCCGGTGCCATCCAGCGCTGGTTCCACATCCACATGGCGCTCGGCCTGCTGGGGCCCACCGCGATCCTCTACCACGCGAACTTCCACCTGGGCTCGCTCAACGCGAACGTCGCCCTGGTCTGCATGCTGACCGTGAGCCTGAGCGGCATCGTCGGCCGCTTCATCTACACGCGCATCCACTACGAATACCGCGGTCACGTGGCCAGCCTCGCCGAGCTGCGACAGGAGGCCCTGGTCGAAGGGGGCGTCCTCGCGGAGGTCGTGCGCACGGCACCCGGCGTCGGCGATGCACTCGAGGAGTTCCGCCGCTGGGCCTTCGGAGAACGGGGACTGCTGGCCCGCGCCGCCAGCGTGGTGACCCTCGGCCGTCGTGCCCGGCGCACCCAACGGCACGCGATGCGCGCCTATCGGCGGGCGGCGCGAAACGGGGGGGCGCGTCTTCCGGCTCGGCGCGAGGTGCGACGCGCCGTCCGGCAGCAGGTCCGGGCGATCCGACGCGTCACCGAGTACGCCGTCTACGAGCGGGCGTTCGCGCTCTGGCACGCTCTCCACCTGCCGTTCTGCGTAGGGCTCTTCGCGGCGGCCGCCGTGCACGTCGTCGCCGTTCACATGTATTGAGGATGCAGACCTTCGTGGGCACGGAGACTCGGAGGTGCCGGCGCCTCGGGTGGCGAGGTGCATCGGGAATCGTCGTGTGGCTCTTCGCGGGGACGGTGCCGGCTCTGGACGCCGCCGCCGTCGACCTCGAGAACCTGGTCTCTCCGGGGGCTCTCATCCAGGCGCACGCGCGGGAGACGAAGGCCTGCGGGGACTGTCACGAGCGCTTCGACCGCACCTCGCAGAATCGACTCTGTCTGAGGTGCCACGAGGACGTGAAGAAGGACTTCGACACCCAGGCCGGACTGCACGGCCGAATCGGGAAGGGCGCCGAGAGTGAGTGCCGCATCTGTCACACCGAGCACAAGGGCAGCGACGCCGACATCGTCGGCCTCGTCCCCGAGTCCTTCGACCATCGCCGAACGGACTTCGCGCTCGAGGGAGCGCATGCCGCGACCGCCTGCACCGGCTGTCACGCCGCCGGAAAGCCCTACCGCGAGGCAGAGGACACCTGCGTGGCGTGCCACCGGAAGGACGATCCACACAAGGGCCAGCTCGGCGACCGCTGCGAAGACTGCCACGCGGCGCTCGGCTGGAACGAGGTCGTCTTCGACCATGCGAAGACGAAGTTCCCGCTGCGGGGACGCCACGAGGAGACGGCGTGCGACTCGTGCCACCCGCAGCAACGCTTCGGGAAGACCGCCATGAACTGCGTAGCCTGCCATCGGGTGGACGACACCCACCGGGGGCAGCTCGGCCCGAAGTGTGGCGACTGCCACGATCCCTCCGGCTGGAAGAAGTCGGGCTTCGACCACGGCCGCGAGACGCGGTTCGCGTTGCGGGGGGCCCACGCGGCCCTGGAGTGCCGTTCCTGTCACGAGTCGGATCCGAAGAAGGTGAAGCTCGCCATGGACTGCGCGAGCTGCCACCGCAAGGACGACGACCACCGCGGGACGCGGGGCACGCGCTGTGACGAGTGCCACGGCGTGCGTGCCTGGACGCCGGCGAGCTTCGACCACGCGAAGGACACGAAGTTCGCCCTGCGCGGCGCGCATTCCGGTCTCGCCTGCGAGCTGTGCCACGTGGGAACGCTCGGCGTCGCCAAGACGCCTACCACCTGCGTCGAGTGTCACGCCATGTCGGACGTCCACGAGGGAACGCTGGGCAGGGACTGCTCGACCTGTCATCGCGAGGCCGGTTGGGACGTGCGCGTCGCTTTCGACCACGACCTGACGAGCTTCCCGCTGCTGGCCCTGCACCAGCTCGCTTCGTGCGATGACTGCCACGTCACCCACCGCTACGGGGACGCAGAGAGCCGCTGCGTCGCGTGCCACGACGCCTCCGACGTTCACGAGCGCCGCCTGGGGCCGGAGTGCGCCACCTGTCACAATCCCAACGGCTGGGATCGCTGGCTCTTCGACCACGACCGACAGACCGACTTCGCCCTGACCGGCGGGCACGCCGGCCTCCAGTGCGTGGCCTGTCACGTGAAGCCGATCGAGAAGGCTTCGACCCGCGGCGCCCTCGAGGTCTCGTCGCGTTGCGACGCCTGCCACCTGAGCGACTCGCCCCACGACGACGCGTTCGGGCGGGACTGCGAGCGCTGCCACGTGGACAGCTCCTGGAAGAAGATCGAGCGGAGGTTCGAGCGATGAGACGTTGCCTCGCAGCAGGTCGGGCCGCCGCGGCGGTCTGGCTCACGATCGGATGGATCTCGTTGGGCGTGTGCGGGCCCGCCGCCGCCGAGGATCCCGAGCCCTCCTTCGACCACACGGCCACGCGCTTCGTCCTCACCGGCGCCCACGAGGGCGTACCCTGCGAGGGCTGCCACGGCATGGGCGTCTTCCGGGGGACGCCGACGGAGTGCTCCTTCTGCCACGACGGCTCGGGGACGCGCGCCGAGAGCGGCAAGCCCCTCGACCACATCCAGAGCTCGAACCGCTGCGAGGACTGCCATCTCAGCTTCTCCTGGGGCGAGGTCCGCATGGACCATTCGGCGGTGAGCGGGAGCTGCATGGGCTGCCACAACGGCGTGCAGGCGGGGGGCAAGCCGATGGACCACATCGCGACCACCGCCGACTGCGACTCCTGCCACAACACCTTCGCGTGGGACTCCATCCGCTTCGACCACTCCGGGGTGACCGAGCCATGCTCGAACTGCCACAACGGCATGGAAGCCACGGGCAAGCCCATGGATCACGTCACGACCACCGCCGAGTGCGACGTCTGTCACTCGACGCGGGCCTGGACCCCCGCGAGCTTCGACCACTCCGGCGTGACGGAGCCCTGCTCGAACTGCCACAACGGCATGCGGGCCACCGGCAAGCCGAACGGACACGTGACGACGAGCCTCGAGTGCGACGCCTGTCACTCGACCCGGGCCTGGAGGCCCGCCAGCTTCGATCACACGGGTGTGACGGAGCCGTGCTCGAGCTGCCACAACGGCACGCAGGCGACCGGCACGCCGAACGGCCACTTCATGAGCATGCAGGAGTGCGACTACTGCCACACCACGGCCGCCTGGCGGCCGGACACCTTCCGGCACATGTCGGCGAACTATCCGGGGGATCACCGCGCCAACCTCACCTGCAGGGATTGCCACGGGGGCAACTCGGAGACGGTCACCTGGGAGTCTCCCAGCTACATCCCGTACTGCGCGGGCTGTCATGCGAACGACTACAAGCGCGGCGTGGATCGACACAACGGACTTCCCCAGGACCAGAACTGCGGGCAGAGCGGCTGTCACCGTGTGAGCGATCGGGAGTTCGGCGACTGACCGGGCCGGCACCGATCGGCGCGCCTGCGGGGCGTTCCCGCCCCGGGTGACCGGGGTCACTCGTCCGGTGCGCCGGCCCGCCGATCTCCTCTCTGCGAATCGGTCGGTCGATTCGTGGGAGGAGTGCAGTCGATGTCGAAAGTCGCACGGGAGCCGAGGGGCCGGAGCCACCGTCTTCTCAACGAGGCGCATCGCGCCCGCAATCGCGGCCGCGAGCGCCGCGCCGTCTCGCTCTATCGCCGCATCCTGCTCGAGGATCCCCACAACGCCGACGTGGCGCTGCGGGTGGCGCCCATGCTGGCGCGCCGGGGCGAGGGCTTCGAGGCCTGGCAGCTCTACCGCCGGGCTGCCCGGGACTTCGCGCTGGACAGGCGCTGGGACGAGTGTCTGGTGGTCTATCGCGAGGCCTGCCGCTTCGTCCCCTGGGAGTTCGAGGCCTGGCGTCTTTGCGCGGAGCTCCAGATCAAGCTGGGGCGAGAGGACGCGGCCTTCGAGACCCTGATCGATGGGCGCATGCACTTCGGCGGTGCCAGCACCCGGGCTCAGGCCATCGCGCTGCTCAGCCGGGCCCGGGCCATCGAGCCCTGGGATGCCCACGTCGTGCTCGACCTCGCGCGGCTCTACGCCAAGGCCGAGCAGCCGGACGTCGCACTGGAGCTGCTCGCCTGCCTGGCCACACGCGCGCGTGGGACGGTGCTGCGGCAGGTGCGCGCCTTGCAGTGGCGCATCACCCTCTCGTTCCGCTTCGCCTGGCTGTGGCTGCGGGCGCTGTCCGAGGGCGAGCCGCAGGACGAGGAGGAGGCCCTCGGCCTCGCGCGCCTGCGAGACGCCGGCGCCCCCTTCTCCTGATTCCCGCCGAGGCAGGCCCGTCCGCCTCACCTCGCTCCGGGGATCCGCGCGCGTTGCTCGAGGGTCCGGATCGAGAAGAGGCGGTCGTCGATGGTCGCGCCGATGCGGAGCCGGCGGTAGCTCACCCGGGTGGTGGTGCCCCGGGCGAAGTTGTGGACCGTGAGCCGGGTCGGGAGGGTGTGCTCGCCGCCCGTGCGCATTCCCTGGCGCGGGGCGACGATCCGGCGATAGGGCCGGTCGGTGCCTCGCTTGAAGAAGTCCGCCCGCAGCAGGACGTGGTCGGCTCGTGCGATCCAGAAGTGCACCTCGTGGTAGGAGTGCGGCAGGCGGGGTCGCGCGCGGACGCAGTCGGCCTCCTCTCCGTCGACCGAGCCGGCCTCGACTCCGACCACCTCGTAGTCCTCGGGGTGGCGTCGTTCCAGATCTTCGTAGGTGACGTCGGTGCCGAAGAATGCGTCCCCCCGTTGCGCGGTGGAGATCCTTCGCACGGATTGCATCGAGGGCAGGTAGACGAAGGCGTCGTGGCTTCGATCCGGCGCTTCGATCTGCAGGATGGTCATGCCGCGCAGGTGCTCGGGATGGGTGAGGCGACCGATCGAGTGCATGCGACCGCCGATGATCTTCGACGCGGCGTCGAAGGTGCGCCGCCGCTCCTCTCCCGCGGCGCTGCGGATCACGAGGTCGATGGTCGCCGTCGTGTCCACCTCGTACTGGTTCGTGAAGGCCTGCCGGAGGAGCTGCTGCGGGTCGCGGTCCGGTGCGGCGGCCCGGGCGGGGAGGGCGGCGCAGATGGCCGCCAGCACGAGCCCAGACAGGCCGCCTCGTCCGGGACGCGGCGCCCGGGTCGCCGGGGCTCGGGTGGATCCGGCTTCGTCACACAAGTCGGGGGTGCTCCGCGAGGGGCAGGTGCAGGTTCGCGCGCCGGCGGCCGGCCGCCGGGACCGACAGCTCGATGCTCCCGCCCAGGGCCTCGGCCATGTCGCACGAGAGGGCGAGCTCGAAGCTGCGTGCCACCGCAGCGGGCCCTCCGTCCGTCTCCACGCGCAGGTTCAGCCAGCCGTCGGCGTCGAGGTCCGTCGAGATCTCCACCGTCTGGCGGGGATGGGTGTCCCGGATCGCGTGCTCGACCAGGTGCAGGAGCACGCGTCCCACGTTCTCGTGGCACCGGACACCGCGCGCGACCGGCTCGTGTCGCAGGCGGACGCGCTGCTTGCCGTGCCGTGAGCACAGCGCTCGCACGCAGCGTTCGAGCAGCTCGTCCAGGCGCTCGGTGCCGGGCGGGTCGTCACCGCGGGAAGCGGCGTCCCGGGCGAATGCGCGCAGGCGCCCCGCGACCGAGTCCGCCAGGTCTCTCACCTGACACGCGGCGGCTTGCAGCCCGGGCTCATGCTGGGCGCGTGCCGCCAGCCGGGCGGCCAGCCCGCGCATCCAGCCGAGGTCCTTGCCCACGTCCTGCATCAGGTCGACGGCCACCCGGGCGGTGGCGGCGTGTCGCTCGACGGCGGCACGTTCGTCCGCCGCCCGCGAGTTGTGGATGGCGATCGCCGCCTGGGCGCAGACACCCGCCACGAAGTCCAGCTCGCAGCCCGCCAGGGCGGCGTTCCGGGCGGGCGCGCCGAGCAGCACGAGACCCAGCATCTCCTCCCCGTGCCGAAGCGAGGCGACGACGTGGATTCCGTGGTCGGCGAGGGGGCTGGGATCACCGGGCTCCCGGGAGGACAGGTCTACCACGTCCCGGTCGTGCACGAGCAGCGCCGCCTGCTGCATGGCGGCCGGCGCTGCGGGCGCGACGTCTCCGATCGACTGCGCCGGCTCCCACGCTCCGGTTCGCTCGAACACCACCCATGCCGACGAGAATCGGATGCCGGCCTGCAGCGTCCGCAGCAGGCGGCGGCTGATCTCGTGCTCGCCGGAGAGGCTCGCCATGCGTCGCGACGAGCGCTCGCGCAGGGCCCGCAGCGCCTCGAGACGCGGCGACAGGGTCGACTCGAGCCAGCCCAGGATCGGGCGACGCAGGCCCTCCGCGGCGACCATGCAGCCGAGGGCGGTGAGGAAGAGCGTGCCGAAGTCCCGCGGCGGGCGGGTCGGGTCGAGTGCCCGAACGGCGAGGTGCATCGAGCCCGCGACGCCCAGCGCACCCGCCAGGAAGTAGACGACGCGGGCGCTGGCCCGCCGGGCATGCCAGCCCAGGTCGAAGAGGTTGTAGCGGCTGATGGCGAACCCGATCGGGAGCGGCACCACCAGGGACGAGCACCAGAGATAGGCCGCCGCCATCTGTGACGGGCTGTCGTCCCAGGTGAGGGGCAGCGCGAGGGCGGCGGGCAGCGCCAGGCTCGAGAAGAAGACGAAGCGCGCCCTCGCACGGCCGACGCTGGACGCGGCTTCCCGCACCGAGAACGCACAGGCCAGCATCAGCACGAGCCAGGCCCCGCCGCACAGGCCGAGCAGCAGATAGACGAACGTGGGCCAGAGCAGCGGCGCACGATCGAGCACGAGGAACGCCGTCGCGGCGAGGCCCGCGCTCGCGAGGTACGGGGCCCAGACGAGACGCGGCGCCTGCCGCACGATGCGGGACTCCACGGGAAAGAGCATGCAGAGCTGTGCGAGTGCGGCGGGCGCCACGAGCAGGGCGGCGACGGACGCCGCGCTCAGCAGCTGCGAGGGCGGGCTCGCGAGCGCCGCGATGAGCACGACCCCGGTCGCCGAGTAGAAGATCGCGAGGGGTAGCGCTGCCCGAGCCCGGGAGTTCAGGAGAAGCAGCACCGGCAGGAGGAGGAGCCCCCAGGCCAGGGCCACACCGGTCGCGGTTCCTCCGGCCCGTTGCAGCCGCGTGCTCGGCTCGAGCCGCAGCACGACGCTGCGTTCCTGCCCGCGGCGGAGCACGCCGAGGGTGGGGTCCGGTCCGGCTGCCTCGATCGCGGCCCGTGCGTCGGTGGCGCCGCTCACGGTCCGTCGCCGGCCGTCGCCGTCCTGGACCCAGCGGATCTGGTCCAGCAGCTCCAGCGGGCAGCGGCCTGCGCCGGGCAGCTTCAGCACGTGGGCCCGGGGCAGCAGCCAGCAGGGAGCCTGCCAGCGGCTGCCGTCGGTGACGGTCCAGGCGATCGCCGACGCGGAGGCGGCCACGACCGGGAGCACTACCGCCAGGCTCGCCAGCCGGCGCGTGCGACCCGATCGCTTCCGCTCGGACGAGGCCTCCCGGTCGCGCGAGAAGGCGAAGATCAGCGCGGGCAGCACGAACAGGGACGCCAGCAGCGCACCCAGGATGGCGAGGGCCACGAAGAAGCCGAAGCTCGCGATGGACTGCCACGCGGAGGCCATCAGGGTGAGGAAGCCCAGCGCCAGGGCGAGCGACGTGGTGACGACCGCCCGCCCCGTGTGCTGGATCGCCTCGCGGATGGCCCGCCGCGGCTCGTCGCCCTCGAGCCTTCGCGTCCGGTAGCGGTGCAGAATGTGGATGCTGTCGTCGACGGCGATGCCCAGCACCACCGCCGCGATCATGGCCCGGCCCACGTCGAGGGTCATGCCCACCCAGCCCATGGTCCCCAGGGTGACGACCACCGGCAGCACGCTCGGAACCAGGGCCGCGAGGGCCAGCCGGCCGGAGCGCAGGAAGACGGCCAGCATCACCCCCACCAGGACGAGCGCCGTGGGGAAGGAGCGCAGCTGGGTCGCCTGCACGTCCCGGATCCACGCGAACTGCATGGCAACGCGCCCCGTCGGAAGCGCCTGCCAGCCGTCGGGCAGGTGCGTGGCCGCGTAGTCGGCGAGGCCCTGCATCACGCGCTTCCGGGTGGAGAAGGCCTGCTCGGGTGCGCCGACGGAGATGCGCAGCCGCCGCCGGTCGAAGCTCAGCCAGCTCGCCAGCAGGACCGGATCGTCGAGCCCCACCAGCTCGAGGATCTCGGCGTTGGCTCCGGTGGTGGCGCCGATGCGCTCGTGCTCCGCACGGTCCCCGTGCAGCAGCCGGTTCACGCGGCGTACGATGTCGACCACGCTGCGGGGCTCGCGCAGGTTCTCGAGGCCTCCGAGGAAGTCCGCGAGCGCGGCGACGGCCGCCAGGCTGCGCGGGTCCTCGATCGGTGTCCCGGGCGCCGGCACCACCTCGACCTCCAGGGTGTCCGAGCGACCGATGCGTTCCTCCATGAAGCGCCAGGACCGAACGACCTGGCTGTCCTCGCCCAGGGATTCGGTCCACTGGTGGTCGACCCGCAGGTGCAGGGCCCAGCCCGCCGCGCACACCGCGAGCACGATCCCCGCGATCACGAGGATGGGAACGGCGCGCCGCTCGCTCGTGCGGAGCACGGACTCGAGGGCGACGCTCCACGTGCGGGAGACGGCGGCGCGCGCGTCCCGGTGCGGCAGCAGGAGCACGAGCAGCGGCAGCAGGCTGAACGTGAGCAGCAGGCACGCCAGGACGCCGAACGCCGCGATGGCGCCGAAGCGGACGAAGGTGGCGAGATCGCTGGTCACGAACGAGAGAAAGGCCGCGGCCGTCGTGAGGGTGGTGAGCAGGCAGGGTCCGGCGATGCGGCGCGCGGCTCGCACGAGCGCCCGTGCGCGTGCGGCGCGCGCCGGATCGCGGATCCCGAGGCTGGCGTGGTACTCGGCGAGCAGGTGCACCGAATCGCAGACGCCCACCACCAGCACGAGCGGCGCCAGCACCTCGAGGATCCCGTCCTGGGGCCATGCCAGGAAGCCCAACAGCCCGAAGGTCCACACCAGCGCGACGCCCAGCGTGGTGAGCGCCACCGCCGTCACCTGCAGCGAGCGCGAGAGCCCGTAGAGGATGAGACCGATCACCAGGACCGTGAACGGGATCAGGCGGGAGGTGCTCTCGGCGAGCTCGCGGCCGACGATGCCGTTCTGGATCGGATCGCCGGTGAGGTGGAAGTGGAAGCCCGCCGCCTCGAAGGGCTCGAGCACCCGGCGGACCGCCGCGCTCACCCGGGCACTGGTCCGGGGCGTGCTGTCCACGGGCTGCACGACGAGGGTGGCCGCCGTGCCCGCCGAGTCGACCAACGCTCCGCGCCACAGCGGGTCCTCGCCGGCCCGCTGGGCCAGGCGAGAGGCGTCGTTGGCGATGCGTCCGTTCTCGACGAGTCGTCGGACCGCGAATCCGTCGTCCTGGGGAACGAGCAGGGGGGCGTTGGCCGGCCCGATCACCTCGTGGACGCCGGCTTCGGACTGCAGGGCGGTCGTCACCGCGTGCGCCATCGCGAGCGAATCGCGATCGAAGACGCTTCGGCAGGGCAGGCCGGGACCGCACGCCCAGCCGATCTGGATCGGCAGCCCGCCTCCGAAGCGCGCGATGAAGGCGTCGAGCCGGCGGACCGCGGGGTGGTCGTCGCCGATCAGCACCCGATATCCGAACTCCGGATGCACCCGCGGCAGGCCCAGACCGAAGACGGCGGTCCCCACCGCGAGCAGGATCAGCGCCGCTCCCGGCCTCGCGAGACAGGCGCGGGTGAGCCGATGCACGGGTCCGCGCTCAGGAGCGCCGGGTCAGGGGAATGTCGTGCTTCGCGATCAGGCGATAGATCGCTGCCCGACTCTTCCCGAGGATCGCGGCGGTATGGGTGATGTTGCCACCCGTCGCCTGGAGCGTCTCGAGCAGGCGCTCGCGTTCGAGCAGCTGGCGCTCCTCGCGCATGCCGGCGATCGTGCTCTCGAGATCCGCCAGGATCTCCTGCAGGGTCTGGCGACGGATCACCTTGCCGAGCGAGTACGCGACGGCTCGCTCGAGCAGGCGCTCCAGCTGGTGCAGGTTCTCGGGCAGGCGACAGCCTTCGAGATAGCGAAGCGCCGCGGGCGAGAGCTGGATGCGCGGCCGGCCGACGGCCCGGCCGATCCGCAGCAGCATGACCCGGGCGATGGCCGGAACGTCGCCCGTCCGCTCTCGCAGGGGCGGCATCTCCACCTCGAAGCGCAGCAGCGAACGGCCGAGGCGCGCGTCGAAGTCGCCGCTCCGCACCAGGGAGGCGAGCGGCGCGGACGTGGTGGCGAAGAGCCGGGTGGTGGCGGGCAGGCTCGAGGTCTCCTCCCGGCCGAGGCGGCCGGACCAGTAGCGCTGGGCCTGCGGGCTCAGGTGCTCTACGTCGCGCAGGTGGACGCCCCGGATGGCGCCGGTCTGCGGAAATTCCGCCGGGACGAACGCGCGCGCGTCGAGCACGTGCAGCTCGCCGCTCGTGGTGGCACCGAGCTCGTGCATGGCCCGTACGGCCGTGCTGCGACCCGTGCCCGGCTCGCCCGTCACGAGGACGGGGGTCGAGAGCGGCGCGAGCCCCGAGAGCCGCCAGCGGATCCGCTCGATGGCGGCGCTCTCTCCCACCAGGCGCTGCTCGAGGTCGCCGCGGCTCGGCGGGGCCGGAGTCGCCCGCGCCGACCTCCGCACCAGCGCCACCAGGTCGTCGATCTCCACGTCGAGGGAGCTCACGAAGTCGTCCGCGCCGGCCTTGAAGGCCTCCGCGGCGCTCTCGATCGATCCGTGTCCACTGAAGACGATGACGGGGACGTCCGACCGGGAGCGGATGCGCCGCAGCAGCTCGATCCCGTCGCAGCGGGGCATGCTCATGTCGGTCACGACGACGCCCGGGCTGCGACTGCAGAAGTGCTGCCAGCCCTCCTCCCCGTCGCTCGCGGCGACCACCGGGAACCCCGCCGCCCGGAGCTCCGCGGTGAGCAGCTCCCGCGCCCGTTCCTGGTCGTCGACGACGAGCACCGTCGGGGAGGCGACGCCCTCCCGGCCGCCGCCGGGCGGGCCCGCCGCCACGTGTGGCATCGAGGGAGAGAGCGCGCTTGCGGTCATGTGGGAGCCTCCGTGCATTCATGACCCTTATCCCTGTATGCGACCGCAGGGTCAACGCTTTTCTGGCCCGTGCGGCGTTCGGAGGTGTTCGGAGGTGTCCGCTCGTGTCCGCCGTGGCCCCGGTCGTTCGACCGCGGTCGGTGTAGCACGGGGCGGTGTCGCGAGGGGTCGGCCGGCGCGGGTCAGGCGGCGGTGAGCCGTGCCGCCAGGGCCGCGTGCGCGTCGTACGGGGGGCGCTCGCCCGTCGGACGGTTGCCGGCGTAGCGTGCCTTGAGGGCCGCCATGCGGGCCAGGCCACGCGCGAGTCGGGACGCCGGGGTCACCTCGAGGCGGCCGAGCACCTCGTCCCGCAGGTCGGCCCGCCGGCAGACCAGGAAGGCGTCGACCCCCGCTCGCAGGCTCTCGTCCACGAGCGCGTCCGGCGGGTAGTGGTCGGCCACCGCCTTCATCTCGAGGTCGTCGGAGAAGACCAGGCCGTCGTAGCCGAGCTCGTCGCGCAGCAGCCCCATCACGGCGGGCGACAGGGTGGCGGGGCGCTCGCCGTCGAGCGCCGGGAACAGCACGTGCGCCGTCATCACGCTGGCGACCCCGGCTCGGACGGCGGCCTGGAAGGGTGGCAGCTCGACGGCCCGCAGTCGCGCGAGGTCGTGGTCCAGCCGTGGGAGCTCCAGGTGGCTGTCGCTCGAGGTGTCGCCGTGGCCGGGGAAGTGCTTCGCGCAGGCGGCGACACCCGCCTGCTGCATGGCGCGGATGAAGTGGACGGCGTGCTGCGAGACGACCGCCGGATCGCGGCCGAAGCTGCGATCGCCGATGACGGGATTGGCTGGATTGGTGTCCACGTCCACGCAGGGCGCGAAGTCGAGGCCGATGCCCGCGTCGAGCAGCTCCCGCGCGAGGGCGCGCGCCACCGCCTCCGTGAGGGCCGGGTCCTGCGTCTCGCCCAGGCGGCGCATCGGCGGCCATTCGGTCCAGGGGTGGCGAAGCCGCTGGACGCGTCCGCCCTCCTGGTCGATGCAGACGAGCAGCGGCGCGCCCGCCGGTGCGAGCGCGTGCAGGCGCATCGTCAGGTCGAGGATCTGCTCGGGGCTCTCGATGTTGCGCGAGAAGAGGACGACGCCGCCGACGCGCCCCGCCTCGACCCGCGACGCGAGATCGTCGGGCACGCTCGTGCCCTCGAAGCCGCAGAAGAGGAGCTGGCCCGCCCGTTGCGCCGCTGTCATCGGCACGACGTTAGCTGAGGGAGCCCGCTGGGTCCCTTTGCGGCGGAACCGTGGCTCCGGGGCGGCATCAGTCGCCTTCCTCGAAGTCCGAGCGCCGCTCGTAGAGGTGGTCGACGAAGCCGACCCGCCAGCTCTCCCGCAGGCCGCGATTGCGCGAGACGGCGCCGCCCTCGAACGCGTCCGCCAGCGCGAGCAGCTCACCGGGTGCCATCCCTTCGGGCGCTCCGCGTTCGGGATGGGTCGCCTGCAGCCACTCCCGGAAGCGCCCCACGCGTCGCCGACTCACGGCGACCCGCTCGCCGATCACGAGCAGGCGCACGGGCTCGTCCGTGGGGTTCGTGATGGTGTGGCGCACGCCGGTACCGGGTGCGAAGACGACGATGTCGTCGGGCCGGAGCGGATGCAGCTCGCCGTCGATCCAGGCCTGGGGATGACCCTCGAGGACGTAGACGCACTCCTCCTCCGTCGCCTCGGCGTGCGGCAGGCTGCTGCGATGCCCCGGCGCCAGCACCTCGTGGTGGACGCCGAGCCGCGTGAGCCCCAACGGTCGCGACAGCGGCGTCCGGATCGCCAGCACCTCGTCGGAGCCGGGCCAGATCACCTCGCCGGAAGCGAGCTCGCTCACGTGTCGGATGAAGGTGGGTCGCGGCGGGGCCGCTCGGCGGGACATCGGCTCTCCTCTCGAGCGCTCGCGCGGCGGCTCAGGGCGGGGGCGCCGGTCGCCAACGATACTCGACGTCGGGCGAGCGCTCCGGCGGCGGGCTCGAGCCGAAGCGGATCGCGCGGAAGCCGTGCTTCTCGTAGAACGCGCAGGCGGAGACGTTCTGCTGGTGCGTGTGCAGCGCCAGTCCGTCGGGGCACAGCCGCTTGGCGTGTTCGAGCAGCACCCGGCCCACGCCGGCGCGTTGGTGGCTCGGGTGGATGTAGAGCCGATCGACGTAGCTGCCGGCGAGGGCCAGGAAGCCCCTCACGGTCTCGTCTTCGCAGGCGAGCCAGATGCGGCAGCGCGGCGCCACGTTCTCCCGGAAGAAGGCCGCGTCCTCTTCCAGGCGGCGCGTGGCTTCGTCCGGCAGGTAGGGGTAGGCGACCCGCTTCGTCTGGTTCCAGACGGCGACCACCGCCGCTTCGTCCGCGGCTCGATAGGGGCGCACGTGCACGCGGTCCCCGCTTCAACGAACCAGGTCGATGATCCTCGCAGCCCGGTCGAGGCGCTCGACGGATCCTTCCTTGATGCGCTGCGTTCGGCTCTCGAGGTCGACCATGCGTCGGTTGATCCAGGAGGCGGCCAGGTCGAATCGCCGGGGATCGTGCCCGGCCTGCTTCAGTAGCTCCGCCCCGACGATCACGGCGATGACCACCTCCGCCAGCGAACGTGCCGACATCAGGGCGTATCCGAAGTCGGCCATCAAGGCGCTGGTGGCGTCCATGATGAGCTTCATGCCGTGGCGCACCTTGTCGGCGTACTCGCGCAGCTGCGGGTCCTCGAAGGCTGCGAGCTCATTCTCGAGCGCCTCGAAGGTGCCCGCGAGGGCGCCCTTGCCGATCTCCTTCAGGGCGAAGGAGACCTGGATCTCCGACGTGCCCTCGTAGATCGTCGTGATGATCGCGTCGCTGTGCAGCTTGCCGACCTCGGACTCGGCCATGAAGCCGATGCCGCCGTGGACCTGGATGGCGTTGCGGGTGATCTCGTCCGCGGCCTCCGTGGCCATGAACTTGGCCAGCGGGGTCAGCAGGCGGAGGCGGGTGTCGTTCTTCTGGCGCAGCTCCTCCATCTCGACGCGTTCGGCCTCGGAGTACTCGTTCGTCTCGGCGGAACGCATCAGGGCCTGCTCGATCGCCCGGTTGCGGTCGAGCAGACGACACGCGCGGTAGAGCAGGGCGCGGCTGCCCTCCAGGTCGATCGTCATGCGCGCCAGCATGTCCTTGATGAGCGGCTGCTCGAGGATCGGCGCGCCGAACTGGGTCCGCTGCTCGGCGTAGCGCACCGCCGTCACCAGCGCGGCCTCGGCGATGCCGATGCCCTGGGCGGCGACGCCGAGGCGCGCCGTGTTCATCAGGGTGAGCATGGCCTTGAACCCCTCGCCCTTCGTTCCCACGAGAAACGCCTCGGCGTCGTCGAAGCGGATGGCGGCGGTGGGTGAGCCGTGGATTCCCAGCTTGTGCTCGAGCCGCTCGACGGTGAGCCCGTTGCGGCTCCCGTCCGGCAGCGTGCGCGGGCAGAGGTACAGCGAGAGGCCGCGGGTCGTCCCCTTCGACTGCTCGAAGGTGTCGTCGTCCCGCGCGAGCACCAGGTGGATCTCGCAGCCGCCGTTGGTGATGAAGATCTTCTGGCCGGAAAGGAAGTGGCGGCCGTCGCGCTCCACCGCGCGGGTCGTGATGGCCCCCAGGTCCGAGCCCGCCTGGGGCTCGGTGAGATCCATCGCGCCCATCACCTCGCCCGACGCGAAGCGCGGCAGGTAGGCGGCCTTCAGCTCCTCGCTCGCGTAGAGCTGGATGTCCTCGGAGACGCCGGCCTGCAGGCCGATGATCGTCATGAGCCCGGCGTCGGCGCGGGCGATCATCTGGATGATGATGTTCTCGACCACGCCGGGCAGCTCGAAGCCCCCGTACTTCGCCTCGACGCCGAAGCTGATGAGCCCCACCTCGACGAGCTTCTCGTAGCCACGGCGGATGTGCTCCGGGTAGACGACCTCGCCGTCCACGAGCTGCGCCGCTTCGTGCCAGCCATCGCGGGTCGTCTCCTCGATCTCCTGGCACACGTTGGCCGCCGTCTCCAGGATCTCGACGAGCGCCGCGCGTTCGGAAGCGACGTCGACGTCCGCCCCCTTCTTCCAGTGGTAGTAGCTCTCCCAGTCGATGAGCTCGTTGACGTAGAGGAGGACGGCGTCGGTGAGGTAGCCCTTCATGTGTGGACCCTTTGTGGACCTTCTTTTCGTGGGGTTCTCGCGCTTCTCGATCGGTCGGCTCGGATCCGAGCCCGGGGACGCCCGTCCCTGCGTGTCCCGACCCCGAGGGTGCGGTCGCCTGGCCGCGGCGCGGCCCGGGGCTCCCGGCCTTCCGCGTTCTCCGACACGTTGACCGGGCGCGCACGGTCTGGCAAGGCGTGCGGCGCGGAAACGGCAGATGACTGGCGGTCGCTCGACCGGCTTCCGATTCCAATGCCACTGCAATCCCGCGCCGGTCCCCGAGGCAACCCGATGTCAACCGGCTCTGCGGGTCGGCCGATAGGCCAGAGCGCTGCAGGGCCCGCGAATCGGTCCGGGAGGCGAACTTGGCCGATGATCTGAAGGTCCTGGTCGTGGACGACAGCAAGATCGTCATCGCCCAGCTCGAGAGCATCCTGGCGGGCGTCCCGGGCGTCGATCTGGTCGGTCGCGCCACGGACGGCGCAGCCGCCGTGCGCACCGCGGCCTTCACGCGCCCCGACCTGGTGCTGATGGACATCGTGATGCCCGGCATGGACGGGCTCTCCGCACTGCGCATGATCCGCGCCAATCGGCCCAAGACCCGGGTGGTGATGATCTCCTCCGTCGCCGCCCACGGCACGAACGCGGAGCAGGCGTTTCGGCTCGGCGCGGTGCAGATGATCTCGAAGCCGTTCGATCGACAGCAGATCGAGTCGCTGCTCGAGAGCGAGCTGGCGTTGAAGCGGAACCCCGACGGGGACGCCGCGTGAGGCTGGAATTCTTCGGGCAGTACCTGCTGCGGCATGGTGAGCTGGACGCCGCCCTCCTGCGCGAAACCCTGCAGTGGATGAGCGAGGTCAATCCCCAGATCGGAGCGCTCGCCGTCCAGCTCGGGTACGCGACCGAAGCCGACTGCCGGCGGGTGAACGACGAGCAGCGGCGCAAGGACCTGCCCTTCGGGCAGCTGGCGATGCAGATGGGCGTGATCAACGCCATCGAGCTCGAGGAGCTGCTGGAGCGCCAGCGGGAGGTGCGGGTCGATCTCTGTTCCGCGCTGGTCCGGCGCGGGCATCTGCCGGAGGATCGGGCGCACGCCCTATACGACGCCTGGAAGAGCGAGCAGCAGCACGAGCAGGCGGAGCGTTCGCTGCTGCCCGGTGCCCTGGTCGATCATCCCACCGCGGCGCTGGCCGTGGCGCTGTTGGGGCGGATGTGTCTGCGGGTAGCCGATCTGCCCGTGAAGGTGGGGGCGGGTAGCGCGCTCGGGGAGCTGCGCGAGACGGTGCTCGTGGCGTCTGTGGAGGTGCACGGAACCCGGGGCCTGCGGACCACGCTGCTCGTCGACCCCCCGTTCGGCGAGAAGCTCGCCTGCGGGCTGCTCGGCATGGAGCTCGACGCCCTGGCCGCCGATCTCTCCCTGGAGGCGGTCGCCGAGTTTCTCAACGTGTTGATGGGCACCGTCGCCACCAGCGTGCAGGAGCTCGGACACGACGTGGGTCTCGGAGCACCGGGCTACGGCGTGTTGCCGAGCAGGGGCTTCGTCTTTCCCGTCGTCAGCGAAGCGGACGGGGGGGCCGATCTGGTGCTCGAGCCTCTCTCCGAGTGAGCGCGGAGCCCGGGCTTCCAGACGCTCGGCGGCGGCCGGTCACCCCTCCCAGATCGCGCGCCGGGCATCGAGCGGCGCTTCCGACACGCGGCACGTCTCGCCGAGCAGCATGGTGCTGCGGTGACGGGGCTCGTAGGCCGGCCACGCGCCGATCCCGGGATGGCTCGGATCGCCCGTGCGCGCGAAGGCGATCCACGCGTCCATCATCCGGTCGGACAGGCGTCGTGCGGGCTCGAGCAGCGCCGGCCGGTCGTCGGTCGTGACCGCGCGAGCGGCCGCCCCGTCCAGGGCGCCGAACGTGAAGGGCAGATCGAGCGCGTGGCACGCGCCGAGGGTGCCTCCCTGCCCGTCGGAGCGGGGGGAGCGCCACTCGAAGAGGTACATGAACGTTCGTGGCTGGACGGCGGCCTGGCTCTCTGCCAGGTGGATCGAGGGCACGCGCAGGCTCAGGTCGGTCTCCAGGGCGAAGAAGAGGTCGCGTGGGCGCAACCCGCCCGGCCGGTCCTCGCGCTCGAGCTCCCCGCGATAGAGATCGACCGCCCGCCGCGCCCGCTCGATCCGGGCCTCGTCTTCCCCTTCGAGTCGGGCGGCGACGATGCGTGCCAGCACCTCGTCGTCGAACTCGCCCAGCCCGGGGACCGTTCCGTAGAGCTGCATCTCCTCCCGGGTGGTGCCGATCACGAGCTCGACGTCGCGTGCGCCACCCCGGGCGATGGCGTCGAGCGGGCGCTCCGGCAGCAGCTCGCCGTCGACCACGGGTGCGAAGAACATTCCGGTGCGGTGCGGTCCGGCGGCGATGCAGCGCTGCTGGGCCTCCAGGATGCCGGCCACGTCGAGGTCCTGCAGCGCGTCCAGGTCGACTCGGCCGTGCGCCGGATCGACGGGTACACCGAGCTCGGCCAGCAGGCGGCCGGCACGCTCGCGCCCCTCGTCGGCCGTCAGCATGCCGTCGGGCGCGGCGCTCTGGACGATCGCCCGTCGGAACAGCCCCCGGGCCCGAGGCATGGCGAGCAGGGCGGTGAGGCTCCCGGCCCCTGCGGATTCGCCGAAGACGGTGATGCGATCGGGGTCGCCGCCGAAGGCGGCGATCTCGGCGCGTACCCAGCGGAGGGCGGCGATCTGGTCCTGCAGGCCGAGGTTCACGGCGGCGCCGGCGGGGGCGCCCGACAGCCAGGGGGCCAGGTGCGCGAAGCCGAGGGCGCCGACCCGATAGTTGAGGGTGACGACCACCACGTCCCCCCGCGCCGCCAGGGTGTGGCCCGCGTACAGGGGCGAGCCGCCGGAGCCCGTCGCGAAGGCGCCCCCGTGGAGCCAGACCAGGACCGGGCGCGCCGCGGGGCCGGCTCCGGGCGTCCACACGTCGAGCTGGAGGCAGTCCTCGTCCTGGGGCCCGGGCAGCTCGAGGCCCAGGAGCTGCGAGAGCGGCTCGACGGTCTGGGGCGGGGCGGGCGCCGTCCGGAGCGCGTCCCGAATGCCCGGCCAGGGAGCGGGCGGGGCGGGGGGCAGGAAGCGTCCCCTGCCGGTCGGCGGCGCCGCGAACGGAATCCCCCGGAAGACCGCGAGCCCGCCGTCCCGGGCGCCTCGGAGCCTGCCCTGGGACGTCTGGACGATGGGGTCGGCTGCCATCATGGGTCGGCACGATAGCGGGAGGTCGTCCAGCCCGGTCGCCCGGGGGAGCGCCCCGGGCTCGCCGACAATCGATCTTGCCGGTTCAGCTCGCGCGCCGGCAGCCGATAAGACGGCAAGCGTTGCGCTGGAGGGGAGGGGGACCGATGGCTGATGCAGCTGCGTTCGACTGGGTCTGCGCCCGGCTCGAACAGGAGACCTCGCTCGATCGTCTCGAAGCCCGAGGCACGGTCAGGCTGGCTCTCAAGGGGGCCGGTCTCGAGGCCAAGACGGTCACGCCGGACCAGATGAAGGTGGTGATCGAGAAGGTCCTGGCCGCGGAGCTCTCGGCTCGTGGCGTGCAGGACGCGGCGGGTCTGTGCTCGCGTCTGGCCAGCGGCCTCGCGAGCGAGGCCGCGAGCCTCGCTTCGGACGGGGCCCGGGAGACGCCGGACGCGGTCTTCAGCCGGCTGGGCGGAGGCGCCTGAAGCATGGCTGCCTGGGTCTGGGTCGGATTCGTGGCGTTCTTCGTCGTGGCGCTGGTCGTAGGCGTTCGCGTGCTGCTGATGGCTCGGCGGACGCACGAGCTGCCCGAGCTGCTGATGGGAATCGGCGTGCTCGGAATCGGTCCCGTGGGCTTCGGCCTGATGGTGGTCGGCATGCGCCTCGAGGCGGGGACCCTCCAGCACGTGTTGCTCGGGACCGCCGTGCTCGCGATCAGCTCCGGCGCCTTCGCGAACTTCGTCTTCAACTGGCGCGTCTACCACCCGGACGGGGACGTGGCGCGCGCGGTCGTGGCGACGGCGGGAGCCGGTCTCCTGGGTCTCTTCGTCTGGTCGGGCGTCGCCCACGGCTTCATGGACGTCGGTCCGGTCAGCCCCGGGTCCCTGTGTCGCAGCACGCTGCAGGTGGGCTGCCTGCTCTGGAGCGCGGGCGAAGCCTTCGCCTACTGGATGAAGATGCGGCGGCGCGTGCGCATCGGGCTGGCAGACCCGGTCGTCGCGAACCGCTTCCTGATGTGGGCCATCGCGACCTTCGCGGCCGGCTTCGGCACGGCCGTGGGCATCGTGGCGCAGCTCTTCCTCGGCGTGGCTTCGACCGAAACGGGCTGGGTGATGGTGAGCTCCTCGCTGCACGGCCTGGTGGCGGCGGTGGCCATCGCGCTGGCGTTCATTCCGCCGGGCTTCTACGTGCGCTACATCCGGACCCGTGCGGAGCACGACCTCGCGGCCTCGGCGACCTGAAGCGTCCCGTCCCGCCCTACCGCGCGGGCGCCGGCGATCGTTCCCGTCGGCGCTTGCATTGGCCGTCCTCGTCGCGGCCTGGACGGCCCCGACCCCCGGCTGCGGTTCGTCCGCGCCGGGCGGCGTCGGCCCGGTTCCCGGGCTTCCACGACCGTTCCAGATCATCGCGCACCGCGGAGCGTCGGCGTATGCGCCCGAGAACACCGTGGCCGCGTACCGACGTGCACGTGCGCTGGGCGCCGTCGAGGTCGAGCTCGACGTCCAGCTGAGCCGGGACGACGAGGTGATGCTCTTCCACGACGACACCCTCGATCGCAAGACGGGCCACGCCGGCCGGGTGCGGGACCTCACACGTGCCGAGCTGGAAGCGCTCGACATCGGAACCTGGTTCGACGAGACCCATCCGGCGGCGGCCGATCGCTTCGCGGGTGCCGGCCTCGACGGCCTGGACGCGCTGTTCGCGGAGCTGGGCCGGCAGGTCTTCTACCACGTGGAGCTGAAGGCCGAGGAGCCGGAGCTGCCGGCCCGCACCCTGGCGATCGTGGACCGCTTCGGCCTGCGCGACCGCGTGATGGTGACGTCGTTCCACCTCGAGCAGCTCGAGCGCATGCGTGCGCTCGCACCCGAGCTGCCCACCTGTCTCCTGATCCGCGACGCGGGCAGGCGGACGGGGTCGATCTCGGAGTGGATCGACCGCGCGGCGGCCGCGGGGATGCGCGAGGTGGGCGTCGAGGTCGGGGAGCTCGACCGCGAGCACGTCCAGCAGGCCCGGCGACGGGGGCTCTGGATCCGGGCCTGGGGCGTCGGCAGCGAGGTCGAGATGGAGCGGGCGATCGCCGTCGGCAGCAACGGCATGACCATCGACTGGCCCGAGAAGCTCATCCGGCGCTGGCTCGACATCACCGGTACCCCGGGCCGGCTGGGACCTTGACTCCCGCGCCGGGTTGGTGTCACACGAGGACGAGGGAGAGGCCCCAGACCGCCAGGGCTGCGGCCGTGCCGAGCACGAGGGTTCCCAGGGTCTGGAGCCGGTAGCCCAGCGGGACGTCCATGTTCGAGAACTGCGTGACCACCCAGAAGTAGCTGTCGTTCGCGTGGGAGACGACCATCGAGCCGGCGCCGATGGCAACCACGCAGAGCGCGCGTCCCGTCTCGCTCGCGAGACCCAGGCTGCCCAGCAGCGGCGCCACCATCCCGGCGGTGGTGATGATGGCCACGGTCGACGAGCCCTGGGCGGTCTTCACCGCCGCGGCGACGAGGAACGGCAGCCAGATGCCGAGCCCCGTCGCGACCAGCGCCGTGCCGAATACGTTCGCGATCCCCGAGCCCTGGAGCACCTTGCCGAAGGCGCCGCCGGCCCCCGTCACCACGAGAATGGTGGCTGCGGCGACCACGGCGTCTCCGACCCAGCCCTCCACCCCCAGACGCTCGCGCCGGAAGGGGCGGGCGAGCGTCACGGCGAACGCCGCGCCCGCGAGCAGCGCGACCGCCGGATCGCCGAGGAACGCGACCGAGTCGAAGAGCCCGCCGGTGCCGATGGGCCGAGAGGGGAGCTTCGCGATCGAAGCCGTCACGATGAGGACGAGGGGTCCGAGAATGGGCACCAGGGAGCGCGCGGGAGACGGTGCGTTCTCGGGCGCCGCCGCGTCGATCGCGAGGGCCTCGTCGGGACGGTGGGGTGGCACCGCGAAGCGAGCCGCGAAGCGGGTCGCGAAGAGCCAGCCCGCCACCAGGGCGACGGCGCTCACGAGCCCGCCCCAGAGGATGACGCGGCCGAGGTCCGCGCCGAGGATGCCGGCCGCAGCGACCGGACCGGGGGTGGGCGGCACCATGGTGTGGGTGGCGTACAGCCCGAGGCTGAGGGCGATGGCGGAGGCGGCCAGACTCGTCCGCGTGCGAGCCGCCAGCGCCTTGCTGAGAGGCGACAGGATCACGAAGCCGGTGTCGCAGAAGACCGGCAGGGACACCGTGTAGCCCACGGCGGCCATCGCGGCGGGCACGTTGTCTCGGCCCGTGCGCGCCAGGATCGCCTCGGCCAGGCGCAGGGCCCCGCCCGAACGCTCGAGGAAGGTGCCGACGATCGAGCCGGCGACGATGACGAGGCCGATGCTCCCGAGGATTCCGCCGAAGCCCTGACCCAGCGCGGCCACGACTTCGGCGGGTGGCATGCCCGCGAGCAGGCCGAAGCCGAGTGCGGCGAAGAGCAGGGCCAGGAAGGGATGCAGCCCGAGGCGGGTCGTCGCGACGACGATGAACACCACGCACGCGACGAGCAGCGACACGAGGCCCATCGCCGCGAAGGCTCGTCAGCGATCCGAAGCGGGTGCGGCGGGCGGGCCTTCGGGAGCCTGCTGGCTCCAGGGCTCGTAGTCCGGCGGCTCGTCCTTCGCCGACTCCGCCTCGGACTCGGCGATGTCGTAGAGCTCGCTGAGCGAGAGGGCCGGAGTCGCAGCGGCCGGCTCGGCTCCCTCGACGGGATGCGCCGCATCCGCGACGGAAGCGGGGTTGTCGTCCGCCCCGTCGAGCTTGAGATCCGAGGTGAGTCCGTCCGCGTCCACGTCCGCGGTTCCGACGCCGTCCGGCACCTGGCCGCCCGGGCCGTTCGCGAGGGCCGGCATCGGGCCGGGCTCCCCGGCAGAGGCCGTCCGGGGCGGCTTCGCCGGCACGGGCGGCTTCGGCGGGTGTGCCTTGCGCGCCGGCTTCGTCTCGGAGCTCAGGAAGGGCAGGGAGAACGGCATCTCCGGCAGCCCGGGCAGCTCGGGCAGCCCGGGCGCGTCGTTCGACCACCAGGCGTGCAGGGCGGCCGCCAGCACCGCCAGCAGCGCCAGGGTCCGGAGCCTGCCGGCCAGCCGCGCGCCGCCTCTGCTCGAGGACAGCGCTTCCGTCGCGTATCGCTGGGACTCGGAGCGCATCCGCGGGGTGTGCTTGCGCGGCGCGTCGGCGAAGAAGTCGCTCTTCTCGCCGGCGTAGTTCGAGTCTTCGATGGGCAGATAGCCCTGCTGGATCTCCAGCTCGGGCTCGGGCTCGGCGCGGCCGAAGTCGGGCGCGGGCACCCTGGATCCCGCCGCGGTCGTGCGCGGCGCTTCGAAGTGCGGAAGCGCGTCGTCGGGCTCGTCCCGAGCCTGGATCGGCTCGTCCGCGAGCTCCGCATCGCCGAACAGGTTCGCCACCAGGTCGGCCCCGATCTCGCGTCGGCCGTGCTCGGCGGCCTTCGCCAGGAGCTGCTCGCACAGCGCGCTGACGGCACCGGGTACGCCTCCCGTGTAGCGGTGGATGGCGACGACGGCGTCGTCCCGGAAGAGCGATGCGCCGCGCAGCCCCGCCTTCTTCAGGTGCTTGTCGACGTAGCTGCGGATGCCCGCGTCCGGGATCGGAGAGAACGTCAGCTGGCGGGTGGTGAGCTGATCGAGCCACCAAAGGAGCGGCACCTCCTCGCCCCGCGGCGCGGCCTCGAGGTTCGCCAGCAGAACGCACTGGATGAGCTGCTCGCCGGCCTCGTCGCGGTAGCCGAGGATCGTGTCGAGGTGCTCGAGGCTCTCCGCGGGAAGCTGCTCGGCCTGGTCGATGATGATGACGACGCGGCGGCCGAGGGCCCGGGTCGCGAGCAGGGCGCGTCGCGAGATCTGGCCGCTGTCGAGGGAGAGCTGCCGGGTGATCTTCGCCTTGACCCGCGACCAGTCGACGCTGGGATCGCGAATCAGGGCGCAGCTCGCCTCGTTCGCGAGCAGTCGGGGAAGCGCGCGGGCCAGGCTCGACTTGCCGATTCCCGGGCCGCCGCTCACGCAGATGCGCGGAGATCCCTGGTCGAGCCCCGATTTGATCTCCGCGTAGGCTCGACGCAGGGATTCCGTCGCGAGCACGAGGCGCTCGCCCGGCTCGCCCTCGAAGGGCGAACGTTCCAGGTGATGGAACTTGAGATACGTCCCCATGACAGCCAACTGATCGGCAGTGCTGGCGAATCGGATTAGCTGCTCCGGCTCCGCCCCGGCCGTTCCTGCACATCCGCTGCCGCCTGCCTGCCGCCTGCCTGCCGGGCGCCGCCGCAGCGACGCCTCTCGAGGACCGAGCGGCCGGGCGACGGGCGACGGGCGACGGAGCTATCTACCATCGCGCGGTGGAGGCGTATCGCCGCCAGGGGGTGGAAGGCACGCACGATGCGCCGGAAGGTGCGGGCGGCGCGCTCGCCAACGTGGCGGTGGCGGTGGCCGTCGTGCTCGCGTTCTGCACGCTGCTCGGCACGTGGCCCCTGTTCGACCCCGACGAGGGCCGCAACGCGCTGATCTCCCTCGAGATGGCGCGCTCGGGCGACTACCTGCTCCCGACGCTCGCCGGCCTGCCGTTCCTCGACAAGCCGTTCCTGTACTTCGCGGCGGCCGCGGCTTCGATCCGCTGGCTCGGGCCCGACGAGCTGGCCGCCCGGCTCCCGTCGGCGGTCTTCGCCCTGGGCATCGTCGGCATGGTCTTCGGCGAGGCACGCCGGAAGTTCGGCGCGGCGCCCGCCCGGATCGCCGCCCTCGCCTGCGCCTCGATGCCGCTCTTCCTCGTGTTCGCCCGCATCGCCATCCTCGACTCCTGTCTCAGCTTCTTCGTCGTGGCGGCGATCCTGTCGTTCGAACGCTGCGTCGAGGCCCACGGCGGCGAACGTCCGGCTCGCTTCCGGGCCTGGAACGTCGCCGCCTGGGCCGCCGTGGCCCTGGGCGTGCTGGTCAAGGGACCGGTGGCCCTGATGGTGCCGCTCCTGGTCGTCGTCCCCTACGCCGCCTGGCTTCGGAGATCGAAGGCCGTCTGGTGGCCGGGGGGGCCGATGCTGCTCGTCGCCGTCCTCGTCCCCTGGCTCGCCGTTCTCGAGCACCGTGCACCGGGCTTCCTCCGCTACGCGCTGGTCACCGAGACCTTCGCCCGGATCGCGACCAACCGGCTCCATCGGACCGAGCCCTTCTGGTACTTCGTTCCGCTCGTCATCGTCGCGGCCTTCCCCTGGTCCTGGATCGCCCTCTCGGGTGTGCGGAGGGCGGTGGCTCGGTCGCACGAGAGCCCCGAGACGCGCCGCACGCTCGTCTTCCTGGCGCTCTGGTTCCTGGTGCCCCTGCTCTTCTTCTCCGTCGTTCGATCCAAGCGCCCCCAGTACCTCGTGCCGTTGCTGCCGGCGCTGGCGCTGATGGTCGCCTGGCAGGCGCACGCGCTTCGCGAGAAGGGGCTGGGCGTCCGACCCGCCGCCGTCGGCTGGCTCGTCGTCGGAGCGACGAGCGCCTTCTTCTCGCTCCGCGCCAACGCCTTCCTGACGCATCTCGCGGCTCCGTTCCCGGAGGCGTTCGGGTTCGCCCGGGGGCTCGCCGGCGTTGCCGGGCTGTCCGGTCTGCTCGCCTGGACCCTGCGCCGTTCTCCCGGCCGGGCGGCGTGGGCACTGGCGGCGCCCGTCCTCCTCTTCCCCTGGCTGGCACGCGACGTGCTGGCGGAGGTGGCGGAGACGCATTCGGGACGCGGCCTCGTGCGTGCGATCGAGCCGCAGCTCGACGAACGCACGGAGATCGTCGGCATCCAGGCCGACCCCCTGTCCGCGATGTTCTACCTGGGTCGCCCGCTGGTGCTGTCGAGCCCGGACGGGCGACAGCTGCGGTCGAACTCGATCAGCCTGGCGTACGACGCGCTCGTCGACGGCGCGCCCGGAACGCTGCGACGCGAGGACTACTGGCAGCAAGTCCTCGCCGGGGACGCTCGCCCGCGAATCTTCGTCACGGGTCGTGACGCCGGGCCCGTCGGCGCGGTGCTGCGCGCGAACGGATACCGCGAGATCGACGGCGGCAAGTACCACGCCTGGGTGGTGCGCCCGGGGGCGGAGCGAGACGGCTCGAGCGGGAGTCGGCCGTGACGAGCGACGAGCGAGGCGAGACGGACGCCGATCGCCGGCCCACACCGATCGCCTTCTCCGTGGTGGTTCCGTTCTACAACGAGGAGGCGTGCATCTCGCAGCTCTGCGCGGAGATTCGCAGCGTGCTCGACGCGCTCGGCCGAGTCGCGGAGGTGGTCCTGGTCGACGACGGCAGCACCGACCGGAGCGCCGAGCTGTTGGCGGCCGAGTCCGCAGCCGACCCGCGCTTCCGCGTCCTCACCAACCGCTCGAACCAGGGACAGGCCGCGGCCCTGCTGCGCGGTCTCCAGGCGGCGCGAGGCGAGGTCGTCGGCACCCTCGACGGAGACGGTCAGAACGATCCGGCCGACCTGCTGCGCCTCTTCGAGCTGCTGGCCGACAGCGACATGGTGGTGGGCATCCGCAGCGCGCGGCGCGATTCGGGGCTGCGGCGGGGCATGTCGAGGCTGGCGAACGGGGTGCGCGGAGCGGTCCTGGGCGACGGCATGCGAGACAGCGGGTGCGCGACCAAGGTGTTTCGCCGCGAGGTGGTCGCCTCGTTCATTCCCATCCGCTCCCTCTATTCGTTCATGCCCGCGCTCGCGAAGGCCGCCGGCTTCCGGCTCGCGCAGACCCCGGTGAACCACCGCGTCCGCCAGGGCGGCCGCTCGAGCTACGGCTTGCGGCACTTCTTCTGGCGACCCTTCGTCGACATGCTCGGCGTGCTCTGGTTCACGCGAAGGCGCTTCCCGCTGGTGCGGGCCGACGACGCCCGAGGCTGAGCCTCAGCGGCCGGGACGCTTCTCGCCGACGATCGAGACGCGCTCGCCGCGGCGCGAGTAGGGGTAGTAGTCCCAGACGGCGTGGTGCTGCGTGCAGCGGTTGTCCCAGAAGGTGAGCGTGTTCGGCTGCCACTCCACCCGGCAGTGGAGACGCGGGGTCGTGGCGATGTGCTGATACAGCATGTCGAGGATCGCGCGGCTCTCGGCGGGATGGAGGCCGACGATGTGGGAGGTGAAGCCGCTGTTCACGTAGAGGACCCGGCGACCGGTCTCGGGGTGTCGCGCGATCACCGGGTGGCGGTTTCGCGGATACCCACCCTCGGGAGGCTTCGTCCGGTAGGCGCCCACGTAGGGGATCGCTCCGTCGTGGACCGCCTCCAGGGGCTCGAGGAATCGCTTCAGGGTGTCCGAGAGCAGCTCGTAGGCCAGGTACATGTCGGCGAAGAGGGTGTCGCCCCCGCCGCAGGCGGGCGTCTCCGTGACGTAGAGCATCGAGCCCAGCGGCGGGATCTCGTCGCAGGTCACGTCCGTGTGCCAGCCGTCTCCCGCGGTATAGGCGACGTCGGCGTTGGTCACGACGGGGAGGATCTCCGGATCCCCGCCGCGATGTCCGCCGCCGTGCATGGGATGGACGTGGAGCCTGCCGAAGCGGCGCGCGAACGCCTTGTGGTCGTCGCGGGTCAGGTGCTGGTCGCGGATCACCAGGACCATCCAGTCGAGGAACGCCTGCTGCAGCTCCACGACCTGCTCGTCGGCGAGGGGTTGCGAGACGTCGAGCCCCCGGATCTCGGCGCCCAGATGCGGGGTCAGGGTGCGGAGCTCGAAGGTCTCGTAGCGCGTTCGCCGGTCGGGCACCGGCACCCGGTGGGAGCTCCCCTTCGACACGGACATCCTCCTTTGCGGCTCGCGCCGTCCCTGCCGGCCGCCGGTTTCTCGGCGGACCGGCGGTACCGGCACACCTGCGGGCAGGGCACGGGCCAAGGCTCCAGGACTCGGCCGGGCATGGCCGCATTGTAGACCGGAAGCCGTCGCGGGGGGCATCCGAATCGCCCCGGGATCCACCTCGCGACACCGACGCGGTATGGCTCAGGAAGCGCGCTGCGAGAGCTCCGCTTCGGGTCCGGGCCAGTCGGCTGCCCGTGCGCGCGCGAGCGCCATCCGCTTGCACGGCGGCTCCGGGTAGGCCCACCGGACGAGCCGGGCGCGGAGGCGGTCCGTCGGCGCGAGCGCGAGGCGCACGGCGAGCTCGGGCTGGTGGGTGCCGGTCAGCTTCCGGGCCCATTCGGGCATCAGGCTCATCGAGGCGCGAATGGACAGCCAGCGATCCAGGCGTTCGCGCCGGCTGGTCTCGAGATCGTCGCTGGTGCCCGCGAGGAACGAGAGGAAGCTGCGCGTCTGCTCGTTCATGCTCATCAGGGGGCGCATCCGCTCCACGTAGTCCTCGAGCTCCGACACCGTCTCCGGCACCCAGTCGGCACCGCCCATGCGGCCGATCACCGCCTGCTCCTTCAGGTAGCGGTCCTTCTCCTCGACGCTGAGGGGCCGTCGGTAGCGGTCGTAGGCCGTCATCACGGCCCAGGGGATGCACGTGTGGACCCAGGCGATGAGCTCCGGGTCGAGCGCGCGATACGGGACGCTGTCGGGGCGCCGTCCCTGGATGCGTCCGTGCACCGTCTTCACGCGCTCGATCACGCGCGTGGCGCCCTCGGTGCTGCCGAAGGTCGTGCGGAGCACATAGCCCAGCGTGTTCTGGGCGCGCCGGAGCGTCTGCGTGCGGTAGGACGACTGCGTGAAGACACCCGCCATCACCGACGGGTGCAGCACCTCCATCAGGATGGCCGAAGTCCCGGCGACGACGACGGTCGCGAGGTCTCCGTGGATCTCCCAGGAGAGGCTCTCGGGGCCGCCGGCCAGCCCCGGGTCGCCGGGCGGTCCCTCGTAGATTTCGGGCTCGTCATGGCGTCCGCCCGCGGTCTCGATCTCCCGTGCGAGGTCCTGCTGGAAGCGCGCGATCCGGCCGCGCAACGCGAATCCCGGCGCCGTCTCGCTGGAAGGGGTGGTCATCGTGGGTACCTCCGGAAAAGGACCCTCCGATTGTATCCAAGTAAATGCTAGGATTTGCTCGGATTCCCCCGGAGCCCGGCCGCACATGCGATCGCCCCCGCAACTTCCCGATTTCCGTCCGAGAAAGCTTCCGCGGCAGCGGCGCTCGCGCGACACCTTCGAGGCCATCGTGGAGGCCGCTGCTTTGCTTTTGGCCGAGCGGGGCTACGAGCGGACCACGACCAACCACATCGCGGACCGGGCCGGCGTCAACATCGCCTCGCTCTACGAGTACTTCCCGGGCAAGGACGCCATCGTGGCGCAGGTGGCCGAGCGCCTGGTGGGGCGGGTTCTCGAGCAGCTCGCCACCGGCGCGGCGCGTGTGACCCGAGGCGACGAGGCCGGCGTCATGCGTCGCTGGATCCAGTGGATCCACGACACCATGGCCCGCGAGAAGGCGCTCGTCGCCGTCTTCGTCTACCAGGTGCCGTACACCGACGAGCTGGAGCCCGTGAAGGCGGTTGGCGAGCGGCTGCTGGACCTGTCCCGGCGCGTTCGCGACCACGCCGGCGGCTTCGTTCGGCCCGACTTCTCCGACGCGACGCTGCACCTGGTGGTGAATCTCGTCACGTCGACCATCCTCCAGCTGCTGCTCGACCCGCCCGGCGACGTCACGCGGCGCGAGATGCTGGACGAGCTCTCCCTCCGACTCGACGGCTGGATCCGCGACGACAGTCGTTGAATTTCCGTACTGCGGCGCGATCGACCGCCGGAGTCCGGGTCGCGTGATGTATGCTGCTCCGCGCCCGCCCTCCGAGGTCCACGGCATGCCCGGCGTTTCTGGCACCACCCTCAGCCCTCGCGGCGGGCTCGGCCTCGGCCTCGTCCTCGCGCTCGGGCTCTCGCTGCTCGCCCCCGCTCGCGCGTCCCTCGCGGCGGGTCCCATCCGGGATGCCTCCACGTCCGCGCCCATCGAGCGCGCCGGGGCGCCCCAGGCGGGTGACAGCACGGCGATCGAATACGGTCTCATCGCGGCGCTGGTCGCGGTGGTGGTGATCGCGCCCCTGACCGCCCTCGGCAGCGCCCTCCAGGACGAGTTCTCGACCGTCGGGCAGCCCGTCAGCTCCGGCGAGGACGGGCCACCTCCCGAGGGCGGAGAGGAGAAGAGCGAGGAGAAGCACGAGCCCGGGGGCAAGACCCAGTCCAGCGCCGGGATCGACTTCGTCTTCCAGAACGGCGGCTACGTCCATAGCGCGACGTCCGCGAGCTCCTACTTCGAGAATCTGTACTTCGAATTCCACGAGGACGCAGCGGTAGTGAACGCGGCTGCGGCGAGCGAGCGCCCGAACGTCAAGCTGATTCACGAGCTGGTCTGGACGCTCACGTTGCTGGCCGACCCGCCCCAGGGTCCGCCCCCGAGCGAGAACGCGGTGCTGCGCATGGACTTCGCCTTCTCGAGCCTGGCCTGGGGGATCGGCGGGCCGGTTCCCATGCAGGACGGCGTCTTCGAGATCGAAGGACCCGACGGCACGACCTGGGGCTGGACGATGGAGAAGAACGTCCAGACGGGCATGCTCGAGATCACCTCGACCGACGGACCGAAGGTCGACGCCTTCGTGTTCGACGGCGGTCCCGACCCCGTGAGTCTGCAGGGGCTCGACTTCCAGCCCGAAGAGGTGTTGCGCGGCGTCGGTCCCGATGCCTCCTTCACGTTCGAGATCCCCTACGGCGTGGCGACCGACGTCACGTTCAAGATCCGCCGCCTGTCCCACACGGTGGTGGCCGACCTCCCCGTGCCCGTGCCCGTCCCGACGCTCTCGCGGGCGGGTGGCGTCGGCCTCGCGCTCTCGCTTGCGCTGCTCGGGGGCTGGCGGGCCCGGGCTCGATCGGACGGCGCCCGGCTCGCAGCGAGAAGCCCGGGTCAGCGTCCGGGCCGGTCGCCGCGGCGGCGGCGCAGGAACGGGATCACCCCCAGCACCTCGATGCCGATCAGGCCGCAGGCGCCGCGGCCGTCGCCGGTCGGCACGTCGGCTTGCACGACGTCGCCGGGGAAGCCGGTGCCGTCCAGGCAGACGACGTCGAGGCTGTAGTACCAGGTCTCGCCTTCGGCGACCTCGAAGTCGACGAAGACGCCGCCGGTGGCGCTGCCGATCTGCGTGAAGGGCCCGGCGGGCTGCGCTCCTCGCAGGACGTCGTAGCGGGCGAGGCGGGTCGGGGTCCAGGTGAGGTCCACCTTGCCGGGCTTGGGCCGGGCGGCCAGATCCCCCGGGTTCCGGCAGGGCGCGCCGGGGGTCACCCACTCGATGTCGCTGGTGCGGCGCTCGGGGTCCGTCGCCACCAGCTCCTCGCCGCTGATCACGGGACCGCGCTGGACGCGGCCGATGCCGCGTGCGGCCACGTAGACGGCCGAGTCGGGGCCGATGGCCGCGGCTCGGTAGCCCTGGGGCTCGTCGCCGGACAGGAGGGGGTCGAGGAAGGCCGGCAGCGGGGGCGCCGGCGGCGTCGAGGACTGGAGGCGTGCGGCAAGCAGCTCGTCCACCAGCCCGTAGCCGCCCGTCGCCGGATCGAAGCTCAGCAGCGAGACGAGGGTGGTGACCTCGAAGGGCGGTGCGATGAAGGAGCTCTCCTCCAGAGCCACCGCGTCACCGGCCGCTGTCAGGTCGAAGGCGACGAGCCCACCGCCGCCCGGACTTCCCAGCGGCACCGTGTCGAAGGAGAAGTCCACCCCCGGTGCGGGGAAGCGGTCGGTGACGCCGCTC
The DNA here is from genome assembly GCA_963822965.1 of uncultured delta proteobacterium. Lineage (GTDB taxonomy): Bacteria > Myxococcota_A > UBA9160 > UBA9160 > UBA4427 > JAJDAN01. The sequence continues at coordinate 707,060 of CAWGJT010000005.1, read as the reverse complement.
GCCGGGTCGAAGCGCACGATGCCCACGTCGGCGAGGATCCAGAGCCTTCCGCCGTCGTCGATCTCCAGCCTCCGCAGATTGCCCAGACCGGGATCCACGGGGACGGGTGTCACCTCTCGAGTCTCGAGGTCGTAGCGCCAGACGCCCGTCGGGTTGCGCGCGGTGAAGACCAGGGAAGGCGTGGCGGTCGTGGGGTCGTACACCACGTCGGTGGTGCCGCCCCGGCCGACGACGTCGTAGAACGACTTGGGGAAGAACTCCAGCGCGAGGGTTCCCGGGTCGAAGCGAAGCGTCGGCAGGCCCGCCACCCACGTCTCGCCATCGGGCCCCTGGGCGAGGCCCAGCAGGATCTCGGGAATCACGCAGAGGAGGGGCTCGGGCGCCGGGTCCGCCTCCGGCCGGTACTGCCAGAGCCCTTCGAGAAGGTCCACGCCCATCAGGTAGGGGCCGCTCGGGGTCGCCGGCACCGGGAGCAACGTGAAGTCGGCGGCGATGTCGCTGCTGCACGCGCCCGCCCCGCCCCGCACGGAGAGGCGCTCGCGGCACGCTCCCGCCGGGTCCGGAATCACCTGGAAGGCCACCTCGACGGTCTCCCCGAAGCCCAGGGCGCCGCTCCAGGACACGGTGCCGGTCGCGGCGTCGAAGTCGGCGCCCGGATCCACCGGCGCCAGGAAGGGCGGGTCCGCTGCGGGCACGAGGCCGGCAGGAATCGGCAGCGAGACGTCGACGCTGGGCTGTGCGCCGTCACTCCGATTGGCGATGGAGAGCACCACGGTCGCCGGGCTGCCGCGGCGCACGGGCTGCAGGTCGGAGCCGCTCGGGACGGCGGGGTCCCCGTCGTCGATCACCGGCGGCGGGCCAGGCGCCGAGAGCGAGGCCACCACCGGGAGGCGCACCGGCACCGCGGGAAGGCTCGCGAGGTCCACCGCGGCCAGGACGCCGCTGCAGGTGCTGGAGACCAGGAAGTCGGCGAGCTGGATCGTCTGCTTCGTGGGCTCGAGGCACGCGTCCACCCGCGCCAGGATCTCGATGGTGGTCGTGGCCTGCGCGGGCAGCCGGCCATGCCAGGTCCAGAAGCGGTCGTCCTGGGCGAGCACCTCCACCGTGCCGCCACCGTCCTGCACCAGCGTCTCGAATGCGCTGCCGGCGTCGGCCCGCAGCGCGATGCTGACGCTCTCGTGGGCGGTGGCCTGGGGGTTGGTGACGCGGATCGTGTAGCGGATGGCGTCGCCCGGGCGGAGCGGAGCTGCGCTCGGGCGTGGTCTCCACCTCGACCTGCACCGGGCCGGGCGGCGCTGCGGTGATGTTGGTGAAGGCGTTGAAGCTCTGGCGCGCGACGCCCCCGCCGACGATGCGGGCCGAGTTGAATACGCTGCCCGCCGTGCAGGTGGCCTGCACCGTGAGGGTGCGCGCGCCGGCCTCACCGGGAGCGAAGGTGCCCACCGGCCAGGTCACGGTGCGCGTCCCCGGGCTGTAGGTGCCGCCGTCGGACGCGGCGACGAAGGCCAGGCTCGGCTGGAGGAAGTCGGTCACCACGGCGTCGCCGACCGTCGAGGTGCCCGTGTGGGAGAACTCGATCGCGTAGCTGAAGCGGCTTCCGCCCTGCACGCTGGGCGGCGCCATCTTGCGGATCGCGAACTCTGGATAGAACTCGGGCCCGCGGGACACGCTGAGATCCACGCTCGAGCCCGTGGCCAACGAGGATCCGCCGGGCGGCGACTGGTCGACCACGAGTCCGGCGGCCACCGTGTCGCTGAAGACGGGGGTCACGGTCCCCACGTTCAGGCCGGCGTTCACCAACGCCGCCTCGGCGGCGGCCTGGGCCACGCCCGCGAGGTCGGGCAGGTCGACGAAGCTGGCCGCGGGGCCGAGGGACACCGTGATCTCGATCGCCGAGTCCACCGGCACCTCGCTCCCGGCGGCCAGGCTCTGTCCGATCACCTGCCCCTGCGGCGCGGGATCCGTGACCGAGGTGATGCGGCTCAGGAAGAGGCTGGCGGCGGCGAGCGCTGCCTCGGCGCTCGCCCGATCCTGGCCCACGACACCCGGCACCGTCGTGAGGACCGGCCCCAGGGAGACGGCGAGCTGTACGGACGTGCCGGCCACGACCTCGGCGCCTGCCAGCGGGTTCTGGAAGAAGATCAAGCCTTCCGGCGCCGTCGGGCTGTTCACGGGAATCAGGCCGCCGAAGGAGAGCTGCGCCGCCAGCACCGCCGCCTCGGCCGCCGCGGGGTCGAGGCCGAGGAAGCTCGGCACGGTGACGATGAGCGGGCCCAGCGAGACCACGAAGTCCACGGGGGAGCCGGCTTCCGCGTTCGCGCCCGCGCCGGGCGATTGGCTCGCCACCTGGCCTTCGGGCACCGCGGGATCGTGGGCGTCGATTACGCTGCCGGCGACGAGTCCGGCTTCCTCGATGGCCAGCAGCGCGGCGGCGCGGTCGTGCCCCGCCAGGTCCGGCACCTCCACCTGCGGCGCTCCCGTCGAGAGCACCAGATCGACGGGGGCGCCCTGCGGCGCCAGCTCGCCCGCTGCGGGACGCTGCGCGACGACCGCGCCCGCTGGAATCTCCGGGCGGGATGCGAAGGCCAGGTCCCCCACCCGGAGCCCCAGCGTCTGGAGCGCCGCGTCGGCCGCGGCTTCGCCGAGCCCGGTCAGGTCGGGCAGGTCCACGCCGGCGCAGGCGTCCCCCACCCCGTCGCCGTCGGCGTCCGCCTGGCCCGGGTCCGAGACGTCGGGACAGACGTCGAGACCGTCGAGCACGCCGTCGCCGTCGCCGTCCCGCGCGTCGTCCGGGGAGACGGTGCAGACGCTGCGGTTGCCGGCGAGGTCGTCCACCTGCAGGGTCACCTGGGCCGGCAGGGCCGGGTCGTCCTTCGTGTACTCCAGCAGTGTCTCGATGCTGTCGCCGCCGCTGCCGGTGGCGGTGGCGTTGGTGCGCTGGATGGCCAGCGCAGCCGCGATCTCGCCCGCGTCGGAGACCCACACCTCGAAGGCGCCCGAGGCCGGGTCCACCGCGCCGAGGCTGCAGACCGGTGGCGTCTCGTCCACGACCGGCGGCACCTGCACGCGCGTGACGTTCCCCGCCACGTCGCGTACGAAGGCCACGAAGACGGGCTCGGCGCCGTCGTTGGACTCGATCTCGAGGCTCTCCACCCAGGTGGGCGGCAGCTCGGGATAGCGCCGGAGCTCGGGCTCGACGTTGTCGCCTTCCACCTCCACCGCGCGCAGGCCGCTGCGTTCGGAGCCGTCCGACGCCGCAGGGTCCTCCAGGTCCAGGCGCACGGCGGGGTTGCCGCCGGCGCCGACGAGTCCCGACGTCACGGTGACCCGGGGGCGCTTGCGGTCCGCATCGGGCTCGCCGCGCAGCCGCCGCCGCTCCGGAGCCGACATCTCCTCCGGAAGGAGGGCGTCCGGGGTGTCCGGCACCTTCGCCGCCACGAATCCCGTCGTGTCTCCGAAGACGAGATCGATCCGGGTCAGGTCGTTGCTGCCGTCGAGTCGGGTCTTGCGCCCGTCACCGTTCACGTCCGACTGCACCGGGCCGTCGGACATCAGGTCCGCGACGGTCTGGTCGGGCCCGAGCGGCGTACAGTTCCAGTTCACACCGATGTCCAGGCTGAGCTGGAAGTCCCAGCCAACGGATCGCGCCTTGCGGTCGGGGCAGATCCACAGGAATGCGTAGGGCGTCACGTTCTGCCCGCCGGGCACCGGCCCGAAGACGCCGGGCACCGGCGGCTTCTCCAGCAGGTTGCGCTCCACGATGGGCCCCAGGGTCTCGTAGGAGAAGCGCAGGACGGGGTCGCCCAGCTCGGCGGTGGGGACACCGTCGTCGCTGTACAGGTAGTTCATCAGGCTCAGGTAGTGGGGCTTGTGGTTGCGCTCCTCGTTCCCGCCGTGATCCAGGTTCCAGTTGTGCCCGAGCTCGTGCAGGAGGGTCGCGGCCTGCTGCTTCGGGGTGCCCACCACGGTGGCGGGGCTGTGGGTGACGAGGAGGTCGACCCCCGGTCGAACGGCGACGCCCACCGCGCTGGAGGGGATGAGGGGAGGATCGACGTCCGAGGTGAGGATCTCGCCCGCCTGGATGCCCCACACCGAGTAGTGCACGCAGCAGCGCAGATAGTCGCGGAAGTAGGTCTCCTTCAGATCGTCGGAAGGTGGGCCCGTCGAGCTGGGTCAGGGGCTGGACGGGCAGGGCGGTGTCGCTCTGGTAGGCGTGGAGCTCGATGCCGAAGCCCTGGTCGGGGCTCAGGAGCGGCATTCCGCGCATCACCTCGGCGGCCTGGTCGATCACCGCCTGCGCGGGACAGCGTCCCGGCATGCAGTCGATCTCCACATACACGTCCTTGTGGTTGCGGTCCGGCGGCACCGGGTGCAGGTCGGTCAGCCGGACGTCGGGCTGGCCGTCGAGGTTCAGGTCGAGGCCGCGCACCTCCCACACGTCCAGCAGGCCGTCCTTGTCCGTGTCGCGCGCGATCTGGATCACGAGGTTGTCGAAGGCGGCGAGAACGCTCTCGGTGTCCCAGAGCGCGCTGAATCGCAGGTGCGGGCTCTCGCCCATCTCGAGCACCGGCGTGAGCAGCACGCCCGCGCTGGGTGCGTCGTTGCAGCCGTCGTCCTCGAAGCCCGGGTTGTAGCCCAGGGGCGGCAGGTCGTCGTTCCCCGGTGTGGGATCGGGCTGTCCCTCGTAGGTGCCCGTCAGCTCGTCGCCGTACCACCAGCTCCACCCCCCTCCCGCGTGGCGGCGCGTGGTGGGGTGCCAGCCGGGCTCCACCCCGTTGGTGTTCCAGGCCAGCATCCACGCGCGCTCGACGTCGGTCTCGGCGCCGTTGACGAACAGGGTGGAGTCCGGGTCGCTGGGATCGACGGGGTGGGCGAGCGGTCCGATCTCGATGTCGTCGACGAAGACCCCTTCGTGCCGGTTGAAGAAGCCGTCGATGGTGTCGAAGCCGAAGCGGACGGCGATGGCCTGTCCCGAGTAGCGGGAGAGGTCGATGTCGTAGCTCTTCCAGACGGGCGGCGCGCCGTACTCCACCGGGAAGCTCGCAGCCTTCGGGCCCGGCGGCGCGGAGCCCGAGGTGTAGCCGAGCCGGCAGTCCTGTCGGCCGATGGCCATCCGCGGGTTGTAGGTCGAGGAGAAGGCGGCGGGTCCGACCAGCTCGTAGAAGATCCCGTCCGGCACGTCGCTCCCGTCCCAGAAGATCTCCTCCTGCTGGGCCTGCACGGACGGCGAGGCCAGGAGTCCGAGGGCCGCGAGCACGGCCGCGGCGAGCAGGGGCGAGGGGCGGCGACTCGCTCCCATCGGTCCTCCTCTGCGCCGGCGGTCCCCGGTGGTCAGCGCCGGGTGGGTCGCCTCGCTGCCAGCGCCACCGCGAGGCCCAACCCCAGCAGCGCGGAGGTTGCCGGCTCCGGGACCCGCGCCGCTTCCCCCGAATAGGTGATGACCGTGGCGTCGCTCGGATCGAACTGGTCGATCCGGACGCCGCTCAGGGAATCTCCCGCCTCGGAGATCACGATGTCGATCACGGCGGCCGCGCCCGGCTGCAGCACTCCCAGAGAGAATCCCAACGCCATGGCCACGTCGTCCGGGCTCGCGGCCGTGCGCGCGTTGGTGTCGTCCAGCATCGCCAGCAGCAGGTGGTCGAAGAGGTCGCCGGAGACGAAGCCCGGCTCGTCCACCTCGAAGCTCTGGCCGGGGGCCGGCGCACCGCTCACCGCGGCGAATTCGTCGAAGAAGGTGTTGTCGGTCTCGACGATCTCGGCGTCGAGGAAGGACAGGAAGGTGAGGGCGGGCAGCGGGGTCGCGCCCTGGTTCGAGAGCTCGTAGCGCAGCCGGACGCCGCCCGTGCCGAAGAGCACCGCGTCGAACGCGTAGCCGAGGTCTGCCGGCGGCGCGTCCTGAGAGAGCCGGGCCGCCACCCCCGAGGTCGCGCCGTTCAGGTCCTGGCCCGCCAGCGCGACGAAGGCGTCCAGCTCGTGCACGCGACCCCCTCCGCCCAGGGCGAAGAGCTGGCCGTTCACGTCGCCCCCCTCGCCGTTCGGGCCGAACGGCGCGATCAGCAGAGCCTCGGCCGTGGGCGCCATCAGCGCGAGCGCGAGGGCGAGGCCCAGCGGCCGGAATCTCGACCACGGGCCCGGTGCGTGTCCGACGGAAGGTTTGGAAGAGCAGGTCATGGCGTCAGGAGGATTGTGGTCCAGACCGGGCTCGAGGTGTCGATTGCCGGCCTCCCCCATTGAGGGGAGGCGAGGGCACGGAAGGGGCCGCGGCCGCTTCGGGCGGGTACCCGGCCTGCCCCAGCTCGAAGGCCTCTGGGGCAGGTCGCCCCGCGCCCAGCGCGGCACGTCGCTCGTGGCGAGCCCCACGCGGCACGCCCCTTGCGTTGCCGGGAAGGGGGAGTCGGATGCGAGGGACACCGGGCGTGGGCGAGCTGGACGGCAAGGTGGCGATCGTCACGGGCTGCGGCCGACCGCGCGGAATCGGCCGCGCGTGCGCTGCGGCCCTGGCGGCGGAAGGCGCCGCGGTGGTGGTCTCGGACGTGTGCCGGCCGTTCGAGCCGGAGATCGCGCTCCACGGTGTCGGGACGTGGGACGATCTGGATCGCGCCGCCTCCGCGATCCGGGCCGCGGGCGGGTGCGCCCACCCCGTGCGCTGCGACGTGACCGACAAGGCGTCGGTGGAAGCGCTCGTCCAGCGAGACCGTCTCCCGCTTCGGCGGCCTGGACATCCTGGTCAACAACGCCGGCTGCGCGGTGGGCGTCGGCGATCTCCCGATCATCAGCGAGGCGGCCTGGGACAAGACCATGGCCGTGAATGCGAAGGGCCCCTTCCTGTGCACCCAGGCGGCGCTTCCGCACCTCCGGGCCCGGGGTGGCGGCAAGGTGGTGATGATGGCGTCCATGGCCGGTCTCCAGTCGGGGGCGCGTTACGGCGCCTACGCCGCCAGCAAGCACGCGTTGGTCGGACTCACCCAGGTGCTCGGTGCCGAGCTCGCGCCCTTCGACATCCAGGTCAACGCCATCTGCCCGGGCCTCGTCGACACCGACCTCGGCTTCGAGCAGTACGGATTCCTGGCGGGGCTCCAGGGCCTGTCGGTGGACGAGATCCGCGCCGAGCTGCTGAAGAAGATCCCGAGTGGGCGCTTCGAGACGCCCGAGGACGTGGCGCAGGTGTGCGTCTTCCTGGCGTCTCCGCGCTCGGACTACGTCGTCGGTCAGGCGATCGCCGTGACCGGCGGCTACTCGCGTTGACGGTGGCGCGAGGAGGAAGGAGGCTGCGATGGCAGGCGTGAGCGGTGGCCGGCTGGTGGTGGAGGCGCTGGAGCAGCGCGGGGTCGAGAAGGTCTTCAGCGTCTCGGGCGGCCACATCAACCCCATCTATCTCCACCTGGAATCCTCCCCGATCGAGCTCTTCACCACGCGCCACGAGCAGGCGGCGGTCTTCATGGCCGAAGCCTGGGGGCGGCTCGGCCGGCGCCCGGGCGTCGCGTTGGTGACCGCGGGGCCGGGCTTCACCAACGCCCTGTCGGCCGTCGCCAATGCGCGGCTCGCCAACTCGCCGCTGCTGCTGATCTCGGGCGTCGTGGGGGTGGGCGCGGCGGAGAAGCTCGACCTGCAGGACATGCGCCAGCTGCCGGTGATCGAGCCGATGGTGAAGAAGGCGCTGGTCTGCCACACCCCGGAGCGCATTCCCGAGTTCGTGGACCTGGCGTACCGCGCCGCCATGAGCGGGCGTCCGGGACCCGTCTATCTCGAGCTTCCGGTGGACGTCCTCGCCAGCGAGGTGGACGAGGCGTGCGTGAAGCACACGTGCACCCTGGTGGAGGCCCGGCACGTGGACGTCGGGCGTGCCCGCACCCTGATCGAGTGGCTGTGCGGGGCCGAGCGTCCGGTGCTGATCGCCGGCAGCGGTGCCTACTACTCCGACGCGGGCGATGCCCTCGTGCGGCTGGTGGAGCGCACCGGGATTCCGGTCTTCACGTCGACCCTGGGCCGAGGGCTCGTCTCCGACACGCACCCGCTCTGCTTCGAGTCGTCGTTGCCGCTGCGGCCCGGCGCCGGATCGGCGGCGGACTCGGGGGCCGACCTGCTGGTGATGCTCGGCAATCGCATCAGCCTCTACTACGCGTTCGGCGACCTCTTCGCGCGGGACGCGCGGATCGTGCAGGTGGACACGGAGGCCGAGGAGATCGGCCGGAACCGCTCGGTGGACCTGCCCGTCGTGAGCGACATCCGCTCGCTGCTCGAGGAATGCAACCGCGTTCTCGACGCGGAGGGCGCCGACGCCGGTCTTCCAGCGCGCTTCAGCGAGTGGGTGGCCTTCCTGAAGAAGAAGGAGGGCGAGGCGCGCGCCGGGGCCGCCCCCCAGTGGGAGAGCGCGGCCGTGCCCATCCACCCCATGCGCCTGGCGGCCGCGGTGGACGCCTTCATGGACCGCGACGACGACATCGTGGTCGCGGACGGCGGCGACACCCAGGTGTGGATGGGCATGACCCGCACCGTGCGCCGCGCGGGCACCTATCTGGATTCGGGTCTCTACGGCTGCCTGGGCGTGGGGCTTCCGTACGCGGCCGCCGCCAAGCTGCGCCATCCCGACCGCCGCGTCTGCCTGGTGACGGGCGACGGATCCGTCGGCTTCAACTTCATGGAGTACCAGACGGCGGTCCGCAAGCGGATCCCCTTCGTCAGCGTCATCTCCAACGACCTGGGTTGGGGGATGATCCGCCACAGCCAGCGCATGAAGCTCGGCCACTCCATCGACGAGGGCTCCGAGATCGGCCGCGTTCCGTACCACCTGCTGGTGTCGGCTCTGGGCGGCTGCGGCCTCGAGGTCGAGCGGCCCGAAGACATCGTCCCGGCCCTCGCCGAAGCGTTCGAATCCGGGCGTCCTGCCTGCATCAACGTCATGACCGACCCCGAGCCCATCAGCCCGGGCAGCGTCGCCCTGGCGATGATCGGGGGATACCGGATGGCGGCCCTGGAGTCGCCCGTGGTTCCGGGCTCGGGGTGAGTCGGTCCCGCGCGGAGCGCGATCGACGGGTGCTGGTGACCGGCGCCGCCAGCGGGATCGGCGCCGCTCTCGCCCGCCGCTTCGCGCGAGACGGCGCCCGTCTGGCGCTCCTCGATCGCGATCGCGCGCCCCTCGAGGCCGTGGCCGCGGGTCTGGGTGCGGAGGCGCTGTGCTGCGACGTGACGGACCAGGCGGCGACGCGCGCCGCGGTCCAGGAGGCGTGCAGCCGACTGGGTGGTCTCGACGTCCTCGTCAACAACGCGGGCATCACCCACCTGAGCCGCTTCGCCGAGACCGACCCCGCCGTCCTGCGCCGGGTGATGGAGGTGAATTACTTCGGCGCCGTCCACTGCACCCACGCGGCCCTGCCGGCCCTGGTCGAGCGGCGCGGCCTGGTCGTGGTGGTCTCCAGCGTGGCAGGCTTCGCCCCCCTGGCCGGTCGGGCCGGCTACGCGGCCAGCAAGCACGCGCTCCACGGCCTCTTCGAATCGTTGCGCGCCGAGTGGCAGCCCCTGGGCGTGGGGGTCCTGATGGTGTGTCCCGCCTTCGTCCGGACCGCCATCGGTGACCACGCCCTGGCGGGGGACGGCGGCCCGGTCCGGCAGGGCGAGCGTACCACCACCGGTCGCGCGCTCGCTCCGGAGCGCGTGGCCGACGCCGTCTTCCGCGCGGCCGCACGCCGGCGTCGACGCCTGCTGGTGTCGCCGCTGGCACACGCGTCGTGGTGGACGTCGCGATGGGCGCCGGGCCTCTACGCGCGCTGGATGGCGCACCGGCTGCTGCCGGCGCCGGAAGCCGGGGCTACGCCGCCGGCGCGTAGCGGATGAGCACGCGATCGCCGGACGCGAGACCCTTCTCGAAGCGCGGCCCCCACTTGTCCCACTCGTCGGGGTACTTGCGGCCGTACGCTTCCAGCGCCCGGGCCCGCGCCGTCGGGTCGCGGTCCAGGGCGCCGCGAGCCACGTAGCTCGGCGCCTTCCGGAAGGCGCCCTGCGAGCGCTTCCAGACGCCGAAGTCGCCTACCCAGATGCGCGCGCGGTCGAGACCCTGCGAGATCGCGACGGCCCGCCAGCAGGTGGCCTCGCTCACCACCAGCAGGTCGCCGCCGTCCCGCACGAACCACACCTCCGCGTGACAACGGCTCTCGGAGCCGTCCGTCTTGAGGGGAGACACGTAGATCAGCGGGCTCGTGGCGGCGGCCTCGCGTGCCGCCGCCAGCCCGTCGGCGCGAGCCCGGCGCGGCAGCGCCAGCCAGACGCCGAGGGCGGCGGTGCCCGTCACGAATGCACGGCGGGTCAGCGGCCGGGTCGGGCCGGGATCGAGAGGCAGGGAGGTCGTGGATCGGGGCATCGGTGTCCTCCTCTTCGACGCTTCGCGGGAGGCTAGCCCTGATCCGTCATGCGGGTCAGGGCGCAACTCCCAATGCCTGCCGAATCGCTGCGTCTTGCTCGGTCCGTGCCGCAATCCGAGCCAGACGCCAGGACCTCATGGGAGTGAGGTTGCCGCGCTCGGGCTGGCTCCGCCGTTCTCGCACGATCCGCGAGGCCTGGCAGGGTCTGCGGCCGCAGGGAAGCACACTGAATGACGCATTGTGGCTAGCCGGGTGACTCGGGTCGGCTCGCGGCACGGATCGGGGCTGGCGCGCCGCGCGGTCGATCCGCTCCCCGCGGATCCCCCAGCGCTCGTCGCACGGTCGCTCCGCGAAGGCGTCTTCGTGGCTCGAGCCAGGACGATGCGGCGGCGATCAGCCGATCGCTTCGCTGGGGACCTCGCCGGCGGCGCGCGATCGCACGCGTCGCACGTAGACGGCCGGCGGGAAGAAGGCGAGCCAGATGCTGCCCGCCGACACCGAGCCCATGACGCCCACGGTGAGGACCCCGGCCGTGGTCTCGTTGAAGGGGATGTGCAGCGCGTTGAGGACGCCGGAGATCCCGGTCAGCAGCATCGCGCACAGCATCCCGACGGCCCACAGTCGCATTCGATCCACCAGCACGGGATCCGCCAGCCCGAGCCGGAGGCGCTTTCGCAACAGCCCGTAGTAGAGCAGGGACTCGATACCGGCCCAGCCGAGGCTCAGGACGGTGAGGATGACGTGGGGGATCGGCTGGCTCTGTCCGCCCTGGGAGAGCGGCGCGAAGCCGAGGGTCACGGCGCGGTGCACGAAGATCAGGCAGAAGGCCGCTCCGGCCGCAACCACGTAGACCCGCGCCAGGGTGCTGTGCGGGCGGAAGACCCGGGCCGTGAAGAAGGAGAAGAGGGTGATGCCCACGACGGTGCAGGCCTGGTTTGCGGCGATCAGGCCCGCGCGGGCGTCGTTCGGCAGGAAGGCCCCGAACTCACCGAGCAGCGTCAGCGGATAGCCGAGGCCGCCCATCAGGAAGAGGCCGAAGCCCAGCACGAACTCCGGCAGCTCGCGCGTGCGCCGGGCGACCCCCAGCAGCCTCGCGCCGGTGACCAGGCTCGAGACGATGAAGGCGAGGCCACCGAGTGCTGCGATGAGCTGCATCCGCCGCTCCCCTTTTCTTGCGGAGACCCATTTGCCCCCGTCCGGGTGAGATCGGATGGACGCGCGGCGGGCTTGATCCGGAAGACGTGCGGGAGCCCCGGGCTCGAGGAGAGTGGCGCGACGACGGGCGGGGTGACCGCCCCTCGTGTAGAGCGGGAGCGCCGCTCAGATCGGTCCGGGTGCGTTCGGAGCCTCGGATGCCGGAGACGCCGGCAAGGCCGGGTCGAGTGCATCCGCGGGGCCCGGGTCCGCATCGACCGTGTCGCCGCGGGGTGTCGCGGCGACGGAGGGCGCCGGCGACCCGCCGGCGGTCGACTTGAGACGCTCGAGCTCCGCGAGGGTCGACGCGTGACGGCTCTTCCACGAATCGCGGCTGCGGGTCGCACTCGCGAGCTTCGCCTCGAGCTCGCCGATCTGCTTCTCGTGCGTCTTCGCCAGGCGATTCGCCTCGGCGAGTCGCGACTCGAGGGTCTTCAGGTCGTCGTTCGACGGCTGGCCCTCGAGGGAGCTCTTCGCCTCCTGCAGGGCCGTCTCCAGCTCCTGCACGTGGGCGTTGCGGCTCGCGAGACGTTCCTCGAGGTATCCGATCTTCCAGTCCTTGGCGCGGTGGAGCGGCGCGTAGGAGTACGCGAAGGCGACGATGCCGCCCAGGAGAAAGGCCGTCAGGATGAGCAAGGGGTATCGCAACAGGATCCGCGGCCAGGGTCTGACGTCCAGAAGCTCGTGCAACTTCGGCCTCCTCCTCCGCCGGACCCCTCCCGACGGCTGAGACCCGTATCGACAGCAGGGCCGGGGATCTGAACCCACCCGCTGCGGCGGAGGCGCGTCCGTGTTGCCCAGCCGGAACCCCGGCGGGAAGAGGCGAAGACTCGCGGTGGATTCCAGTCCCACTGGAATCCTGCAGTCCCGACGGGCACCCCTGGCCGGCGGCTCAGGGCACGGCCGGCGACAGCTCCAGGATCTGGGGGTCGTGGATGCGGAACACGTGGATGAAGGCCTCCTGGAAGCCGTACTTCTCCCGCGTCGCCGCGTCGACCCGCTCGATCATCTCGGGGCTGGTGACCTCGTGCGCCCGCTGGGGATAGCTGTCGTCGCCGATCCGGATCGTGACGTCGGGATCGCGGCGGATGTTCTCGAGCCAGCGGGAGCCGTTCGTCCGCAGGTAGGGGACCCCGTCGATCAGGACGAACCAGACCTTCGTCTCGCGCAGGTCGCCGTCCTCGTCGTGGGTGAGGACCTCGATGACCTTCACGTCGGCGACGCTCGACCAGTCGAGATCCCGGGCGCTCGCCGCCCCGGGGAGGAGCGTGACGAGGGCCAGCAGCAGGGCGGCAAGGAAGCTAGAGGCTCGGGACATTTGCGGGGTTCTCCTGTGGGCGGGCGCGTGTCCATTGAAGCATCGGAATCGGCCGGCCGCAGGGGCGCCGTCTCCGATCTCCGCGCCAGGGGCCGCGCGCAGCGCTGCTTGGTAGTCTCCCGAATCGCACGGGAGCCGGACGCACCGTGCGGATGACCTCTCGATGGATCAGAGCTGCGTCGGAACGAGGAGACCCAGGTGCCCGGACCCGAGATCAAGATGGTGGTCGACATGCTGCGGGCGAATCCGCCGATCGCAGGGGCAGACCTCCTCCAGATGCGCGCGGGCATGGAGGCGATGACCGGCGCGACTCCCCTGCCCGAGGACGTTCGCTTCGAGGCGGTGGACGCAGGTGGCGTTCCCGCCGAGTGGACCCGCGCACCCGGCGCCCGGGACGATCGGACGGTGCTGTACTTCCACGGCGGTGGCTACGCGATCGGCTCCATCGCCACCCACCGCGCCCTCGTGGCAGGCATCTCGCGAGCGTCCGGCGCGCGGGTCCTCTCCGTCGGCTATCGCCTGGCGCCGGAGAACCGCTACCCCGCCGCGGTCGAGGACGCCGTGCGTGCCTATCGCTTCCTGGTCTCGAGCGGCTTGGAGCCGGCGCGCATCGCGCTCGCCGGCGACTCGGCGGGCGGGGGGCTCACCCTGGCCACCCTCGTCGCCCTGCGCGACGCCGACGAGCCGCTTCCGGGCGCCGCGGTCTGCATCTCGCCCTGGGCGGATCTCAGCCAGAGCGGTGCGAGCATGGAGAGCAAGGCGGCGGAGGATCCCATGGTGAGCCGCGACATGCTGCAGGAGATGGCAGACGCCTATCTCGCCGGCGGTGATCCCCGCGCCCCCACGGCCTCTCCCTGCTTCGCCGACCTGAAGGACCTGCCGCCGCTGCTGATCCAGGTGGGGACGGCCGAGACCCTGCTCGACGACGCCCGCACCGTGGCGAAGCGCGCGCGCGACGCGGGGGTCGACGTCACCCTCGAGGAGTGGGAGGAGATGATCCACGTGTGGCACGCCTTCGCCCTGATCCTGCCGGAAGCGCGGCTGGCGATCGATCGCATCGGGGAATTCCTGGGAGAACGGCTGGACTGAGAGGGGGAGGCAGCGTCCAGGAGGAGGTCGTGAACGCCGCGTCGAAGACGAGCGCGCCGCGTGCGAAGCCGTCGACCCCCGGGTGGTCGGCCCGAAGCGGATCGACGGAGACCCGCACGACGTGCGGGTGGGCCGGCGGCGAAGGAGACGGCACCGGCTCTTCGCCCGCCACGCAGGGCGTGCCGCATCCGATCCTCGCCGGCGGGATGCCCGGTGTCACCGGCGGAGCCCGCGAGGAGAGGACGACCTCGAATCTCCCGTCGAGGTGCGCGGGCAGGGCTCGCTCGACGTCCGTCCAGCCCGAGGCCGCTCAGCGCAGGTCGTCCCACAGCGCGCGCGAGGCGGCCTGTGGATCTTCGCGCACCCCGATCTCGTCGCCGAACTCCATCAGCGCGCGGTGTTCCGGGTCGAAGCCCGGCCACTCGGGGGCGGCCGCGCCTTCTGGAGCGGCGTTCGGGTCGCCTTCGCGGATGAACCCGATCCAGGCCGCGTGCATGCGATCCGCCAGCGACTCGGGAAGTGGTCCCTCTCCCAGGAAGGTCTCCACCCCCATGCGCTCGAGGTTGTTGAACGTGAACGGGATCTCGAGGGCGTGGGTGGCTCCCAGCCGTCCGCCGAAGGCACGGGAGCGCCAGCTGAACAGGTAGCTGAAGGTGCGCCCCCCGTTGGCGGCGTGCGCCTCGGCGAGGCGCACCGCCGGGATCCGGAACATGTAGTCGGTGGTGACGGCGATGAGCAGATCGAACGGCGACGCGTCGGGATGGTCGCCCCGGTACACCTCGAGGGCCCGCCCCGGATCGGGCAGGTAGCGTCCCACGATCTTCTCCAGACGCCGTTCGTCGGTCTCGCCCTGGTGGAAGAGCGTCGCCTCGTGGGCGTTCGTGCCGATCAGCAGCGCCACGTCCCGGGAGGCGCCGCGGCGAACCGCTTCCAGCGGCGCCAGCGGGAGCGAAGCGCCCCCGGTGCTGGGCTGGAACGGCATTCCGGCCGCCCCCGTGATGTCCGTCGCGCCCAGGGTCGACGTGCCCGCCAGGTGTCGCTCGACCTCGCCCTGGGCCGAGATCAGACGCTCGCCGGGGAGCTCGCGAAGCGCTTCGAGATCGGAAACCCCGAGCTTCTCCCGCAACAGGCCGCCGACGGCCCGGGCCGTCTCGGCGGGCAGCACGTGATGCGCGGCCCCGCTCTGACAGATGGCGCCGCGGAAGAGGCCCGCGGCGGCGGGACAGCCGAGAAGCGTTCCGACGCTCATGGCCCCAGCCGACTCCCCGGCCACGGTCACGCGCTCGGGATCTCCTCCGAAGGCGGCGATGTTGTCGCGTACCCATTCGAGCGCCGCGATCTGGTCGAGGATCCCGACGTGGCCCGAGCTCGCGAGGTCGTCGCCGGAATCGCCGTCGGAGCCCACGAGGTTCGTGAAGCCGAGGGTGCCGAGGCGGTAGTTGATGCTCACCGTCACGATGTCGCCGCGCTTGGCGAAGGAGGTTCCGTTGTACCAGGGGATGGCACCCTGACCGGTTCGGAAGCCGCCCCCGTGGATCCACACGAGCACGGGCCGCCGTGCGTCGTCGATCGCCGGCGTGGTGACGTTCAGGGTGAGGCAGTCCTCGCTCATGCGCCGGGGCGGGCTCGCCGTGAGGCCGCTGCCGGCCGGCTGCAGCGCCGCGTGGCCGAAGCGCTGGGCCGAGAGCGTCCCCGTCCAGCCCTCGTGGGGGCGCGGCGGGGCGAAGCGCAACGCTCCGACGGGGGGCGGGCATACGGAATGCCCGCGAAGAGCAGGACGCCTTCCTTGACCCGCCCCTCCACGAGGCCGAGCGGGGTGCGAGCGATGGTTTCCATGGATTCTGCGTTCTCCGGCCTGCCCGTGGCGCCCTGCCGCCCGCCGCCGGCTCAGCTCCGGCCCGCCGGCTCCAGGCCGGGGTCGCGTCCGTCGAGGTAGCGGCTGTACATCAGCGACAGATAGCGGCAGCTCGCGTCGATCGCGAGCAGGGTGCGCAGGGACGGGAAGATCTCGAAGGCATGCTGCGCGCCGGGCAGCTCGGCGTAGGCGTGGGGCGAGCGGCTCTTCTCGGCGAGCACCTTCACGAACTCGCGCGCCTCGGCCACCGGCACCAGGCTGTCGTTGCGGCCGTGGATCACGAAGAAGGGCGAGGCGTTCTCGTCCACGCGGGTGACGGGAGAGGCGCGGTCGTAGGACTCGGGGATCTCGTCGACGGAGCCCTTCATCACCTGGCGTTCGAGGATCCGACGCATGCCGTCGTTCGCGTAGGTCCGGTTGCGGTTCGCGAAGTCGTAGACGCCGTAGAACGGCAGGCAGCACGAGACCCGGGTGTCCGCGTCCTCGAACCCCGGCTGGTACTCGGGATCGTTCTGGGTGAGGCCCATCAGCGCGCAGAGGTGACCGCCCGCGGAGCCGCCCGTGACGGCGATGAAGCCCGGGTCGCCGCCGTAGTCCGTGATGTGCTCCTTCACCCAGACCAGGGCTCGCTTGCAGTCGATCAGGTGGTCGGGGAAGGTGGCGTGGGGGCTCAGCCGGTAGTCGATCGAGACGCACACCCAGCCCTGCTCGGCGAGTTCGTACATCAGCGGCAACGCCTGCTCGTTCTTGCTGCCCATCACCCAGCCGCCGCCGTGGATCTGGAAGAGCACGGGCGCCCGGACGAGGGGCTCGCGCCCGCGATAGATGTCGAGGTGCAGGTCGACGCCTCGGGCCCGGCCGTAGTGGATGTCTCTCACGCGCTCGACGCTCTGGCGGCGGATCGGGAACGGGAAGATCAAGCGCCGCCAGTCCGTCCGGACCCGGAGTCGCTCCTGCAGCTCGGGCCGGATCTGCAGGAAGTAGTCCGCTCCGAATCCGCGCACGAGCGCGTCCTCGTACACACGCTTCGCCCGAGCGGCCTGGACCACGCTCGCGAGCAGTGCGAGCCAGGACAGGCCCGTCAGCGCCAAGCCGGCGATGCCGGGCCAGGCCGAGAAGGCGCCGAACGCCGCGAAGACGAGGGTGACGACGGCCTGCCAGGCGATGTGGTGGATCGCCAGCTCGGTGGTGAGCCAGCCGGCGGCGAAGCTGAGCGTGGCGCGGCGCGCTCCCGTGCGCATGGGACGATGGGCGTTGAAGCTGAACCAGGCGCACCAGACGCTGAAGGCGAGATAGATCCAGGGGGCGGCGCTCATCGGGGGACCTCGGCAGGCTTCTTGGACGCAGCAGCCAGGATAGCGGCAACCGCCGTCAGAGGGCCCGCTCGCGGAAGAAGATGGCCGACTGGTCACCCCGGTAGACCAGGACGTCGTCCTGGAAGAACTCGAACTCCATCCGCAGCATCACCCGCCTGGCCCCCTCCCGCACACGTGCTTCCCGAGACGTGACGCGCAGGGGCGGCCCGATGCGGGCCAGGCTCTTGAAGTCCGCCCGGTGGATGCGGTTGCCGAAGCCCGCCCAGCCCTCGTCGAAGCGGCAGCCGTGGAAGAACCACGCGTGCAGGAAGCCCAGGTTTCCCGTCAGCATCAGGATCTCGGCGGCGGCCACGTGCCGCGGGTGGATCGGGCTCTCCCGCTGCAGCGAGGTGAAGGGCAGCGGCCGGGTGGTGTCCATCGTCGCCTCGACGAGGCCGTTCTCCCGGTCGAGCCGGTGCACGGCGTCGATCAGGAACGCCTCCGGCTCGTAGAGGAGCGACGCCAGGAAGCGCCGCATCTCCCGAGGCTCGACGGGGCCGGGGATCTCGCGGGACACGCGCGCAGGATAACCGACGCTCGCGAGCGGCGACCGCCGGAACTAAGCTTGGCGGTCATGAGGCAGACGACGGACGACCTGGGCTTCGATCTCGGTGAGCGGGTGACGACGGGGATCGACTTCAACGAGGCCACCGCCCGCATGCTGGAGCGGATGTACACCGCGCCGGAGGTCGCGCTACAGCGGGCGCTGGTGCTGCACTCGATGGCGCTCCGCGCCGGCGAGGTGGTGCTCGACGTCGGCCCGGGGCCGGGCTTCCTGGCGACGGACATGGCCGCCATCGTGGGGCCGTCCGGGGTGGTCTCCGGGATCGACCAGAGCGAGCCGATGGTCGCCATGTCCCGGGAGCGCTGCCGCGACCAGGCGTGGGTCGACATGCAGGTGGGCGAGGCCACGGAGCTGCCGTTCCAGGACGGCGTGTTCGACGCCGCGGTCGCCACCCAGGTCTACGAATACGTGCAGGACGTGGACCTGGCCCTCCGCGAGCTGTTCCGGGTGCTGCGTCCGGGCGGTCGCGCCTTCATCGTGGACACCGACTGGGGCAGCATCGTCTGGAACACCAGCGACCGGCTTCGCATGCGCCGGGTGCTGGACGCCTGGGACGAGCATCTCGCCGACCCGCATCTGCCCTCGCGACTGACGGAGAAGCTCCGGCGCGCGGGCTTCCAGATCGTGCGCCGGGACGTGAACCCCATGTTCAACCCGGAGTACAGCCCGAACTCGTACAGCGCCGGGATCCTCGAGGGCATCCAGGCCTTCGTGCCCGGGCGCCAGGGGCTCACCCGGGCCGACGCCGAGGCCTGGGCGGCGGACCTGCGCGCCCTGGGCGAGGCCGGCGAGTACTTCTTCAGCGTGAACCGCTACCTCTTCATGGCCGTGAAGCCCGGCCGTCCCAGCGAGGCCTGAGCTCCGACCGAAACCGATTGGTGTTCCCCGAGGGGAGAAAAGGGCCGTCTCGGGGGCGTGGGGACCGTTTCGTGCATCTTGAACAGCGTTAGGTAACTTGTACGTCGTTCGAGCCGTCATCCCCCTCGTCTCGCCCGGTCCCTCCTTCGAAAAGCCGTTCCTCGATGCCCCCCGCCTCGCTTCCGGACGCCTCCACCCGACGCCTGCGCCAGCGCCGGGAGGCCCGCCAGGTGATCCTCGACGCCGCCGAGGAGATCCTGGTCTCGGGGGGCTACGCGTCGTTCTCCATGCGGAAGCTCGCCGCCCGCTGTGGCTACACGGCGCCGACCATCTATCACTACTTCGGCGACAAGCCGGGCCTGCTCGACGCCCTGGTCGAGCACCGCATGAGCGAGCTGGTCGTCCAGGTTCGCGCCGTGCGGATCGGACCCGACCCGGTGGAGAACATGCGCGAGCTGTTCCTGGCGTTCGCCCGCTGGGGGCTCGAGAACCCGACCCACTATCAGCTGCTGACGGCGATGCGGGATCCGGAGGCCGAGCCCCATCCCACCGGCGAGATGGTTCGCGCGATGCTCGAGCGTCCCATCGCCGAGCTGGAGACCCGGTGCCGGCTCGACGCCGACGTCGAGACCGTGCGGCAGGCCTTCTGGGCCCTGGTCCACGGCCTCGTCTCGCTGCAACGAACCCGTCCCGACGTCGACTGGTCCGAGGGGCTGGTCGAGCGGTCCCTCGGCGCCATGATCGACGGCCTCGTCCGTCCGGAGTCGAAGCCAAGATGATGAACTCGTCGCTCCCGAAGAAGGGGGGCCGCCTGCTCGGGGCGTGTCTCGCGGCGGTCGCGGCCCTTTGGCTCGGCTGTACCCGGGAGGAGCCCAAGAGCGCCATCCAGGCGCCGCCGGTGATGGTGGTGCCGGTGCAGCTCGAGGACGTGAGCGATCGGATCGAGGCCACCGGGCAGCTGCTCGCCCGGTCCGAGGCGACGGTGGCCGCCCAGGTCGCCGGCCAGGTCACCAGCATCCAGGTGGACGAAGGCGAGCCTGTCGAGGCGGGCCAGGTGGTGCTGGAGATCGACCCCGAGCGCCGCAGGCTCGAGGTCGCGAGCCAGCGGGCCGGGGTGGCGGAGGCGCGGGCGCAGCTCGCCGACCGTCAACGCGAGGGCCGCCGGGTGGAGAGCCTGCGCGCTCGCGGGGCCGCCTCGGAATCGGCCCTCGACCAGGCGCGGACCCAGCTCGAGCTGGCCCAGTCGCGGCTGGCCGCGGCGGAGGCCCAGCTCGGCCTGGCCGAGCGTGCGTTGGCCGACTCGAGCGTGGTGGCTCCGTTCGCCGGCCGGCTCGGCCGCCGGTACGTGAGCGAGGGGGAGTTCGTGTCCCCGGGCGTGTCGCTCTTCTCCCTGGTGGCGCTCGAGAACATGGAGGTCGAGTTCCACCTGGCCGAGCGGGACTCGAGCCGCGTCTCCCTGGGCGATCGCGTGGACGTCCGCGTGGCGCCGTTCCCCGACGAGGTCTTTCCGGCCACCGTGACCGTCATCTCCCCGACCATCGACCCCACGACCCGCACCCTGCGCGTGAAGGCCACGGTGGAGAACAAGGAGGGCCGACTGCGGCCGGGTCTCTTCGCCCGTGCGGACCTGGGCGTGAGCCACCGCGAGAACGTCGTGATGATTCCCGAGGACGCGATCATGGTGCGCGCGGACGGAACGATCGTGTTCCGCATGCGGGGGGCCAACGAGGTCGAGCGGGTACGCGTCACGACGGGCGTCCATCGGGACGGCCTGGTCGAGGTGACCGGGGGGCTCGCCGCGGGGGACGTCGTCGTCGTGCGCGGGCAGACCGAGCTCATCGACGGCTCGGTCGTGGACGTCCGCACGGCGGACGGCGAGCGCCCCGCCCCGGCGGCGGCGGCTACGGAGGTCCAGGCGGCGCGATGACCCTCTCCGACGTCTCTATCCAGCGTCCGGTCCTCACGTGGATGATGATCCTCGCGCTCATCGTGTTCGGGGTGCTCGGATTCCAACGCCTGGGCGTCGACCAGTTCCCCAACATGGACTTCCCGGTGCTCTCGGTGACGGCGGTGCTCGAAGGAGCGAGCCCGGAGGGCATCGAGGAGGACGTCACCGACGTCCTCGAAGAGCACCTCAACACCATCGCGGGCGTGCGCAGCATCGAGTCGACCAGCTACCGAGGCGTACCTCGATGATCCGGGTCGAGTTCCAGCTCGGAACGGATCTCGACGTCGCCATCCAGGACGTGCGCGACAAGGTCGCGGCAGCGCGCGATGGAGCTTCCGCTCGAGCTCGAGCCGCCCATCGTCGGCAAGTTCGATCCGAACGACCAGCCGGTCCTGTGGATCCCGCATCGACTCGAAGCGGAGCCTCGTCGAGACGAGCGAGTTCGTGAAGCGCCAGATGAACCCCTATCTCGAGACGATTCCCGGGGTGGCGGGCGTCGCGATGTTCGGCAGGCGCGATCGCAACATCCGCATCTGGCTCGACGGCGACGAGCTGCGGGCGCGCGGGCCTCGGCGCGAGCGACGTGCTGGACGCGATCCGGCGCGAGCACGTCGAGGTGCCCGGCGGCGCCGTCGCAGAGCGAGCCGCGTCGAGTACCAGGTGCGCACCGACGCCGAGTTCCGGACCGTCGACGAGCTCGAAGGTCTGGTGGTCGCCGACGTCGAGGGCGCTCCGGTGCTGCTGCGCGACGTCGCCCGGGTCGAGGACGGCGCGGAAGACCTCGAGGTCGAGCATGCACTACAACGGCGAAGAAGCCGTCGGCGTCGGGCATCCGCAAGCAGTCCGGCGGCAACACCGTCGTCGATCGTCGACGAGGTGATGAAGCGCCTCGGGGACATCGAGGCGATCCTGCCGACGGGCATCACCGTCTACGACCCGGCGGGCTTCATCGACTTCTCGAAGGGCGTGCGCGAGGCGGTCGCAGGAGACCGAGTTCGCCCTGATCTTCGGCGCGCTGCTCGCGGTGCTCACCGTCTTCGTGTTCCTGCGCCGCACCCGCCCGACGATGATCGTGGCGGCGGCGATCCCGATCTCGCTGATCGCGACCTTCGGGCTGGTCTGGGTCTTCGGCTTCACCCTCAACACCATGACCCTGCTGGGCATGACCCTCGCGGTGGGCGTCGTGATCGACGACGCGATCGTGGTGCTCGAGAACATCGAGCGCCACCGCGAGCGCGGCGCCGACCCGCGGACCGCCGCCGCCACCGGGCACCCGCGAGATCGCCTTCGCGGCCACGGCGGCGACGGTCTCGGTGGCCGCGGTCTTCCTGCCGGTCGTCTTCGTGCAAGGGCTGGTGGGAAGCTTCCTCGGCGAGTTCGGGCTGACGGTGGCGGGCTCCGTGCTGATCTCGCTCTTCGTCGCGCTGACGCTCACGCCGATGCTCGCCGCGCGCATGCCCGCCGCCGAAGGAGCGCGGCCACGGCAGCATCTACCACCGGCTCGAGCGCGGCTTCGGGGCGCTCGAGAAGCGGCTACGCGCGCGCCCTGCACTGGACCCTCCACCACCGCACGAGGACCGCGCTCGCCGCCCTGGCGTCACTCGGCCTGATCGTGCTCTTCGGCTCCCGTCTCGACACCGAGTTCTTCCCGCCCTCCGACCAGGGCATCTTCTTCGCCAAGATCGAGGCCGCGCCGGGGACCTCCCTCGAAGCGACCACCGCCTACCTCGCCCACGACGAGCAGTGGTTCCTCGCGCAGCCCGAGGTCGCGGGCATCTTCTCGGCGGCAGGCACCGAAGGCGGATACTCGAGGACCAACGAGACCCACAAGGCCATGATCTTCGGCACGCTGGTCGCCTCGCGACGAACGCGACCGAAGCGTCTTCGACATCATCTCGTCCGCGCGGCGGGAGCTGTCCCGCATTCCCGGCCGCGTCATCCGCATCTTCGAACCGGGCGAGATGATGTCCACGGGCAAGTCGGGTGCCTTCGAGGTGCAGATTCGCGGGCACCTTCCCGCTCGACGAGCTCGACCGACTGGCCGACGAGATGATCGAGGGGCTGAAGGCGGCGGGTGGCTTCGTCGACCTCGACAAGAGCCTGAAGCTGGGCATGCCCGAGCTGCGGGTGGAGCCCGACCGCGAGAAGGCCGCCGCCCTGGGCCTCTCTGCGCGGGACATCGCATCGACGGTCCAGGTGATGCTGGGCGGGATGGACGTGGGCGTCTTCAAGGAGGCCGGACGGCGCTACGACATCCGGGTGCGCCTCGAGGAGGAGTTCCGCCGGGACCCGAGCGCCATCGGGCAGCTCTACGTTCGCGGCAGCGAACGGCGAGCCCATCGAGCTGCGCAACGTCGTCGACGTGAAGACCGCCGCCGCCCCGTCGCAGATCACGCGCGCGAACCGCCAGCGGAGCGTCTCCGTCTCGGGCAGCCTGGACGGAGGCCGGAAGCTCGGCGAGGCGATCGCCGAGGCCCAGCGTATCGCCGACGAGATCCTGCCCGAGGGCGCCTCCCTCGGGCTGGCGGGGCAGGCGGAGGCCATGCGCGAGGGCGGCCAGCAGTTCGTCGCTCGCGATGGCGCTCGCCATCCTCGTCATCTACATGGTGCTGGCGGCGCAGTTCGAGAGCCTGGTGCATCCCCTCACGGTGATGCTGGCCCTGCCGCTGGCCATGGTGGGCGCCCTCGGCGGCCTGCTCGCCACCGGCAACACCCTCAACCTCTTCTCCATGATCGGAATCATCCTGCTCTTCGGGCTCGTGACCAAGAACTCGATCCTGCTCGTCGACTACGCCAACCAGCTGCGACGCGAAGGTCTCGACAAGGTCGAAGCGATGGAGCGCGCGGCGCCGGTCCGGATGCGTCCCGTGCTGATGACCGCGATCTCGATGATCTTCGGCGTGCTGCCCGCGGCGCTCGGCATCGGGCCGGGCGCCGAGACCCGCGCGCCGATGGCGATCGCCACCGCGGCGGGCATGTTCTCGTCGACGGTGCTGACGCTGCTGGTGGTTCCGGTCTTCTATCTGGTGTTCGACGACCTCGCCGACCTCGTGAAACGGGGCTTCCGGCGGATCTTCGGCGCCTCGCCGGTGCAGAGCGATGCGCCGGCTTCGCGCTGAGTGGTGCGCGGCTGGGAGCTGGCGTCGGGCCTGGCGGTCGGCCTGCTGGCGGGGTTGCTGCTTCGGGGCGGGGGGAGCGGCGACGTCCCGTCCCGGGAGCCCGCGCGCGCGCCGGCGCCCGTCTCCGAAGCCCAGGACGGGAAGGATACGGTGGCACGGTTGCGCGAGCAGCTGGCCGAGGAGCGTTCGCGTCGCGTCGCCCTGGAATCCCGGCTCGCGGTCCGGCAGGGCAACGCGCCGCCCGGCGACGGCGCTCCGGCGACCGCCTCCGAGCCCGGGAAGCCGGCGCCGTCCAAGGACGGCTGGCCGGACGAGGCGGTGCTGCGCGAGGCGGGCATCTCGCCCGCGGACCTCGAGCTGCTGCGCACGCGCCTCGAGGAGATCGAGCTCGAACGGCTCTACGTGCGCGACCAGGCGACCCGGGAGGGCTGGCTCGGCCGGCCGCGCTTCCGGCTCCGGATGCAGGAGCTCGACCGGCGCTATGAGGCGCTGCGCGAGGATCTCGGCGACGACGTGTGGGACTGGGTGCTCTACGCGTCGGGTCGCGACAATCGTGTCGTGGTGAGCCGCGTGATGCAGGGCTCGGTGTCCCAGGACGCAGGGATCGAGAGGGGGGACGTGTTCCTCCGCTACGACGATCGCCGCATCTTCGACGTCGCGGGCCTGCAGCGGTCCACCACCACGGGACAGGCCGGGGAGACCGTCGCGGTGGACGTGCTGCGGGACGGCGAGGAGTACCGCTTCTACGTGCCTCGCGGTCCCCTGGGCCTCGGTCTCGGCCCCACGCGCTCCGTGCGACCCGGCCGGCCCTATTGAGACCCGCCGGGCGGGTGCCCGTGTTCGTCGTCGGTAGCCTCGACCTGCGGAGGCGGAAGCCGTGCGAAGGCCGGATCGTCCGGGTCGCCCTTCGTCAGCACCAGCGCGTAGAGGAGCGGGCCGAAGGAGGCCACCGGTCGCCCGTTCAGCAGCACCAGGGGCGTTCCGTGGATGTGGTGCTCGGTCGCCCAGGCGATGTCGTCCCGAAGCCTGGCGTCGGTCTTCGGGTCGGCGACGCAGGCCCGCAGCTCCGGGCGTGAGAGGATCGGCTCCGCGAGCGTGTAGACGCCCTCCTCGTCCAGGCTGCGCTGGTTCACGTAGAGCCGTCCGGCGAGCTCGAAGGCGCCCGGTCGGCCCTCGGCGCAGATCTCCGCCCGCGCCGCCAGGCAGCGAACCGGCGCCCTCGACTCCCCGTGCAGGCTCGGGTTGCAGCCGGGGTCCAGGGGGAAATGGCGCGACTCCAGGCTGAAGGCGCCCTCGGGAAGCGCGGTCCGCAGCTGCTCGAGCGTGTCGTGCAGGTTCGCGCAGTGGCTGCACAGCACGTCCGTGAAGGTGGTGAAGCGCACGGGTGCGTCGGGGGAGCCCACCAGCGCCCGCGGCGGACGCAGGGGAACCGGCGACGCCGTCGCATAGCGGTGCAGCTCGTCGCTCATCACCTGCAGCATGCGCGTCGGCAGCTCGCCGAGGAGCTTCGCGATCGCCGCCCGGGCGGGGTCCTCCGGCGTCTCGGCTTCGGAGGACGAGGGCGCGACGGGCGCGCTGCCGGCGCGCGCCAGCGCCTCCCGCCCCTCGGCGCTCTGGCTCATGGGCGTGCGCAGCCCCGGGACGAAGAGCAGCACGAACGCCACCGCCAGGGCGCCGGCCGCCAGCGAGAGTCCCTTGCCGAGGGCCACGGTCCGCGGCGGCGTCTGCACGAAGCAGGTGGCCGCGTAGCTGGCGACGAGCGTGTAGGTGACGACGCAGGTGGTGCAGAGGCCGCCCGAGATCACGGAGACCGTGGAGAGGAGCGCGACCGCCGCCAGGCCCCCGATCGCCATCCACAGGGTGGCCGCCCACGCGGAGCCCATGGCGGCCCGGGTGGAGCCCGGCTCCCCCGGCGACGCGCGGTCCGTCAGGGCCAGCAGCGGCAGCGCGAAGGCCGCCAGGCTCCAGACGAGTCCCCAGCCGGCGATCGGAACGCCCGTCCAGGCCTGGACGGCGCCGGCGAAGGAGGAGTCCCAGATCTCGGTGCAGGTCGCGCCGTCGCCGAGCCCGCAGAAGGGCTCGCCTCCGCTGCGCGCCGCCACGAGCTGGGTCCACTGGAACAGTGCCCATCCCCCGTGCACGGCGCCCAGGGCGACGACGAGCGCCAGGCCCCGGGCGCTCGGCCGGATCGACGCGGCTCTGTCCGTCTCCGCCGCGCTCAGAGCCGCACCTGCCCGGCCGTGATGCGCTCGTACACCGAGCCGTCCAGGGGGACGAAGGCATCCTTCTCCGGGTCGTCGAAGTAGAGCCGATCGGAGATGCGAGCCGGGTCGAAGCCCTCGGCGACGAGGTCGACCTTGCGGTGCTTGAAGGTGCCCGTGACCTGCATCTCGCTCTGCAGCCGGATGAAGAGCGGGCGCGCGTAGACCGCAAGCTCCCGCCGGACGCCCGCGTGCAGGCTGTGCAGGTCGAAGTCCCCGTCGACCACGAGCGAGGCCATCCCCGCGCGGCCGTCCGCGCCGGGCACGGTCACGCCGTAGACGTTGGCTTCCCGGACGCCCGGCACGCGGCCGAGAGCCGCAGCCACCTCGCTGGTGGAGACGTTCTCGCCCTTCCAGCGGAAGGTGTCGCCGATGCGGTCGACGAAGTAGTAGTAGCCCTCCTCGTCGCAGCGCATCAGGTCGCCCGTCCGGAACCAGGCGTCGCCCTTCTCGAAGACGTCGTGCAGAATCTTCTTCTCCGTCGCCCGCTCGTCGGTGTAGCCCTCGAACTGTCCCAGGGGTGTGTGGGGGTTTCGGGGGATCAAGCCGATGGCTTCCCCGGGCTCGCCGGGCGCCGACTCGATGCAGAAGCCGTCCGGGCCGCGGGTGGGCTCCTCGCGCTCGTCGTCGAAGCGCACGAGCTTCATCTTCATCACGTTCTTGAGCAGCGGCGGGACGCGCCCGATGGCGCCCACCTTCCCGTCGGGGTTGAAGAGGGCGACGTTGCCCTCGGTGGCGCCGTAGAACTCGATGATCTGCGGGATCGCGAAGCGCTGCTGGAAGGTCTCCCAGATGTCCGGCCGCAGGCCGTTGCCGAGACAGAGCCGCAGGTGATGGCTGCGCTCGTCGGGTCCTTCCGGCGAGTTCACCAGGTAGCGGCACAGCTCGCCGATGTACTGGAACAGGGTGACCTGCTCGCGGCGGCAGTCCGTCCAGAACTGGCTGGCGGAGAACCGTCGCCGCAGCACGACGGTGCCCCCCGCGACGAAGGTGAGTCCCACGGCCACCACGCCGCCGGCCGTGTGGTAGAGGGGCAGCACCACGTACATGCGGTCCTCGGGCCGTGCGGCGCAGATGCCCGAGAACGCGGAGGCCACGTACAGGAAGCGGAAGTGGCTGATGTTCGCCGCCTTCGGATTTCCGGTGGTGCCGCTGGTGTAGATGTAGAAGAGCTTGTCCCGCGCGGTGAGGCCCGCGCGCAGGGATCGGTCGCCCTGCGGAGACGCCTCGGCCAGGTGCGCGTCGAGGTCCTGCCAGCCAGGCTCGGGCGTTCGGGCCTCCGAGGTGGCGGAGGCGCCCTCGCGGGTGAGCCACACGCGCGGGGGGCTCTCCAGCTGGTCGCGCGCGCTCGTCCAGGCGTCGCACAGCTCCGCGCCGAGCACCAGATGGCGTGCCCCGGACACCCGCAGGCAGTGCGCCAGGGACGCGCCGGTGAGGTTCGTGTTGATGAGCGCCCCCACGGCCCCGATCTTCGCGAGACCGAGCCAGCAGGCGAGGAACTCGGGACGGTTCTCCATCAGCAGGGCGACGGCGTCGCCGCGGGAGATCCCGGCCGCGTGGGCCCAGCCCGCGTAGCGATTGGCGGCGGCGTCGAGCTCCGCGTAGCTCAGGTCGCGGCCTTCGAAGCGGACGGCGACGGCTCCGGGGGTCCGCTGCGCCCATTGCTCGACGAGGTCGGCGGCGGTGAAGGTGCCGTCGGGGCGGAGCCTTCGCATGCGCCAGGCGATGCGGGCGCCCATTCCCAGGTAGTTGGTGTCCCGGCGCAGCGTCGTCAGGAACCCCATCGCCACTCCGTCACCAATCGCCCCTCCTCGGGTCGGAAGCCCGGGGTCGCCGTATTATACGCGTTCGTCTGGAGGCGGAACGGCATGGACGGGATTCCCGTCATCGACCTGTCGGCACATCGCGAGGGCAGCGGCTCGCGAAGGCGGGGTTGCCAGCAGGCCCTGCGCGACGGCCTGTGCGAGCTGGGCTTCGTGCGCGTCGTGCGCCATGGCGTCGACCCCCGGCTGATCCGGCGGGTCTACGCCCACTTCGAGCGCTTCTTCGCCGGGGACGAACGCGGTAAGGCGGCCTGCTCCGGCGTCGCGGGTGGACAGCGGGGCTTCACGCCCTTCGGCGTCGAGCACGCCCGGGATCACGCCGCCCCCGATCTCAAGGAGTTCTTCCACATCGGTCAGGAGGCGGACGCCGTGTCCGCGGGCGCGGACCGCGACGCGTATCCGGAGAACGTCTGGCCGGAAGAGCCGGCCGCGCTGCGCGCCGACGGCGTGCGGCTCTTCCGGGCGCTCGAGGACTGCGCGACCTCGATCCTCGAGGCGCTGGCGCTGGCTTTCGAGCTGCTGCTGGACGCCTTGTGCTCGATGACCGTCGGCGGGAACAGCATCCTGCGCGCCCTCCACTATCCTCCGGTTCCGCCGGACGTCCCGCCGGGCGCCGTCCGCGCCGCCGCCCACGAGGACATCAACCTGATCACCCTGCTGTGCGAGGCGACCGACGCCGGTCTCGAGATCCGCCTCCCCGGCGCTCGCGAGCGCTGGCTGTCCGTGGACGTTCCGCCCGGGCACATCGTGGTCGACTCGGGCGACATGCTGTCGCGCCTCACCAACGACGTGGTGCCCTCGACCACCCACCGGGTGGTGAATCCGAAGGGCGCCGCCGAGGGACACCGCTATTCGCTGCCCTTCTTCTCGCATCCCCGTCCCGAATGCGATCTCAGCGTGCTTCCGCGCTTCGCCGGACCGGAGCGCCCGGCCCGGTATCCGCCGATCACCGCCGGCGACTTCCTCGCTCTCCGGCTGCGCGAGATCGGGTTGGTCCCGTGAGCGCGCATCCCGCGATCGGGGCCGTGGTCTTCGACCTCTTCGACACCCTGGTCGATCTGCACATGGAACGGCTGCCGCCCCTCGAGCATCGCGGTGCCCGGATCGCCGCGACCACCCCGGCCCTGCACGAGATGGTCGCGCGCAGCGTGCCCGTGCCCTTCGACGTGTTCGCCGAGACCCTGGGTCGGGTCGATTCCGAGTTTCGCGAGAGCCGCTACGCGCGGGGCCTCGAGCTGCCTACCCGCGAACGCTTCGAGGTGTTGCTCGAGCGGCTCGGGATCCACGAGGCCTCGCTGGCCCTGCGCCTGGTCGAGGTGCACATGGATGCCCTGCGCGCGCAGGTGCGGTCGCTCGATCACCATCCCGCGGTGCTCGCGGCGCTGCGGGCCCGGGTTCCCCTCGCGCTCTGCTCGAACTTCAGCCACTCGGAGACCGCGCTGCGGGTCTTGCGGGAGGCCGGGCTCGACGTGCACCTGGACGTGGTGGTGGTGTCCGACGCCGCCGGCATCCGGAAGCCGCGACCGGAGATCTTCCAGGCGGTCCTCGACGCCCTGGGCACCGAGCCGCAGGCGACGCTCCACGTGGGGGACAACCTGTCGGCGGACGTCGCGGGCGCGGCCGCCCTCGGCATGCGGACGGCGTGGCTCACCCGGCGGATCGCCGACCCGGCGGCGCGGCTGCGGAACCACGTCGGTCCGGCGCCGGATCACCAGATCAGGGATCTGTCGGAGCTGCCAGCGTTGCTGGACGGATGACCGCGCACCGGCGGGTGGCGAGCACCATCCCGGCCGGCGAAGGCCGCGCGCGCGTCCCGTGTCTGCTCGTGGGAGCGCGGGAGCTTGTGCATCTTCTTCACGACG
Source organism: uncultured delta proteobacterium (assembly GCA_963822965.1). Lineage (GTDB taxonomy): Bacteria > Myxococcota_A > UBA9160 > UBA9160 > UBA4427 > JAJDAN01. The sequence goes on along the minus strand of CAWGJT010000005.1, from coordinate 677,458 downwards.
TCGGCGGTGGAGGACGGGCAAGGGGCTCGCAAACCATGCGCAGATCGCGGCAGATGCGGCGGGTCGCTTCGCTCGTTGCTTGTTCGCGCTCGCGATCGTTGCTTGACTCTGGCTCCGTGTCCGAGCACGGATCGCTCGCAGGGGAGGGAGGCATGAGGCAGTCGACCCGACGTCGTCTTCGGTTCGGGGGCTCCGCGGTCCTGATCGCCTGCGGCATGCTCGCCGTCGGCGCCTCCTTCGCAGCCGAAGCCCCGGATGCCCGCGCCATCATGAAGGCGGTGGACGAACGGGACGACGGCGACGACGGCATCTCCGATCTCGAGATGATCCTGATCGACAAGCGAGGCAACGAGCGCGTGCGAAGGATCCGCCTCTTCGTCAAGGACTTCGGGAAGGACGACTACCAGCTCATGTTCTTCCTCGAGCCCGCGGACGTGAAGGACACGGGCTTCCTCACCTACGACTACGACGACGAGGATCGCGACGACGACCAGTGGCTCTATCTGCCCGCGCTCAAGAAGACCAAGCGCATCGCGACGGGCGACAAGAGCGGGTCGTTCATGGGATCAGACTTCAGCTATGCGGACCTGACCTCGCGCCCCCTGAAGAACTACGACTATCGCCTGCTCCAGGAGGGGGAGGTAGACGGCGCGCCGGTGTGGATCATCGAGGCGATTCCCCGCACGGAGGAGGAGATCGACGAGACGGGAGCCACGAAGACGGTCTCCTTCGTGCGCAAGGACAACTACGTCGTCGTGCGCGCCAAGACCTGGCTCAAGAAGGGCGGTCGCAACAAGTACCTCGAGGTGAAGAGCCTCGAGCGCATCGACGGCATCTGGGTGCCCACCGAGATGCACATGACCACGAAGAAGGGCAAGAAGGTCCTGCACAAGACGGTTCTGAAGAACGAGAACGTTCGCTTCAACCAGGACCTGGCCGAGGATCTCTTCTCCACCCGGCAGCTCGAAAAGGGTCTCTGAGCGGGTGAGCCGCGCGCTCTGCATCTGCGGGGCCCTGGCTGCGGCGATCGTGGCGGCCGGCCTCCCGCTCCGGCTGCACGCGGCGGACTCGGAGAGCCTCGAGGAGACCCTGGGCGGCTTCGGCGACCACGACGATCTCGGAGGCTTCGACGACGAGGAGGGCGACACCGCCGCGGAGGCGGAGGCCGGGAACGCCGCCGGGACGGAGGCGACGGCCCCTGCGGCCGCCCGCCTCTTCGACCTGACCGGGGATCTCAGCCTTGGCTCGTCGTACAGCTACCTGCGTCACAGCTCGGCGACGGGCACCCCCTACGGAAACCTGAACCGGCTGCGGGCCCAGCTCGACCTGCAGCTCGACGTCGACCTGCCGGGGGACTGGAAGGCGCGGATCGAGGGCTACGGCTTCTACGACTTCAGCTACGTCGCCAAGGGACGCTCTCGCTACACGGACCACGTGCTCGAGGACTACGAGTGGGAGATCGATCTCCGCGAGGCGTACGTGCAGGGGAGTCCCGTGTCGAGCGTCGACGTGAAGCTCGGTCGCCAGATCGTGAACTGGGGCCGCTCGGACACGCTCCGCGTGCTGGACGTCCTCAACCCCCTGGACAATCGCGAGCCGGGCCTCGTCGACATCGAGGACCTCCGCCTGCCGGTGACGATGGCGCGGGTCGATTACTTCCCCCGCTGGATCCCGAGCGGGGTCGGGGACTGGTCGCTGCAGCTGCTCGTGATTCCCGAGTTCCGGCAGGACCGGAACCCGTCCATCGGCAACGACTTCAACCCGACGCCCTTCGAGGTCGACGTGCCGTCCGACAAGCCCGACCGCTTCGGCTCGGATCCGGAGTACGGCGGCTCGCTCACGGGGACCTTCTCGGGCTGGGACGTCTCGTTCTACGCGGCTCGCGTGTACGAGAACCAGCCGCTCGTCGTCTCCCCGCTGGCCGGGCTGCTGCAGCGCTTCCCGCTGGTGACGATGGTGGGCGCCGGCGGCAACTGGACGACGGGGAGCTGGCTCTTCAAGGCCGAGCTGGGATGGTTCGACGGTCTCGAGTACAACCTCGTCGACCTGCCCGAGGCGCGGGTGGTGGACAAGTCGCGTCTCGACGCCATGGCGGGCGTGGAGTACTACGGCTGGAACGACGTGCAGATCGCCCTCGAAGTGGTGAACCGGCACATCTTCGACTTCGACCCCGCGATGAAGACGACCGTCGCCGGGGTCCAGGTCGCCTACGCGAAGGAAGACCTGCTCGAGACGGCGCTCCGGGTGACCGCCGACTTCCTGAACCAGCGCCTGCGGGTGACGGGGGTCGCGTTGCTCCTGGGCACCCACGCCGACGTGGGGTCGGTGGTGCGCGCCGAGGCGAGCTACGACCTGATGGACGCGCTGGTCCTGGGCGGCGGCATCGTCCTGTACCAGCAGGGCACGAGCCCCTTCTTCCAGGAGATCGGCCGCAACGACCGCCTCTTCCTCCGGCTCGAGTACAGCTTCTGAGGGGGCTCGGCCTCTGCGGGAGACGGGAGTCCGGCTCCGACGCGGCGTCGGTCAGTGCACCGCGCCGGGGTCGCGCAGCTCGAAGCGGGCCACCACGGCGTCGAAGCCGGCGTCGCTCCCGGCCACCATCTGGAAGGTCCCCTCCATGCTGCCGAAGGGGGTCTGCAGCGGGCAGCCGGAGGTGTACTCGAACTCCTCGCCCGGCTGGAGACGGGGCTGGACGCCCACCACGCCCGGTCCGCGCACCTCTTCCACGTGTCCGGTGGCGTCGGTGATGATCCAGTGCCGGGTCAGGAGCTGCACGACCTCGGGGCTCTCGTTGGCGATCCGGATCGTATAGAGAAAGAACCACTGGCTGCGCTGGGGCGCGGAGTGCTCCGGGGAGTAGCGCGCCCGCACCTGCACGCGGACGCCGCGGGTGCAGGCCTCGGAGGAGGGAGCTTCTCTTGCCGGCATGCAGGGGAGGCTAGCCGAGGGAGCCCGTTGGGCTCCCTCATGCGGCGGAACCGCGACCCAGGACTTCGTCTTGGGTCGCGCTGCTGGCCGACGAATCCTGCGGATTCGTTGCGGCGGCATCCGGCGCGCCCCCGGTGGACCGGCAAGCGGCCCCAGGGCCCCTTGAATGCAGTTCAGCGGAGCGATCCTGTGGCGAGTGGTACCCTGCGAGACGGCCCGGCGCTCGCAAGAGCCTCCGGAAGATTCCCCCGCGTACCCGCCCCGGTGCGCGGCGACCCGAGGAGCGACCCATGTACGACCTGATCATCCGCAACGGCCGCATCGTGGACGGCACCGGCGAGCCCGCCTTCGACGGCGAGATCGCGGTGAAGGACGGGGTCATCGTCCGCGTCGAGCGGGGCCGCATCGACGACGCGGCGCGGGAGGAGATCGACGCGGGCGGCTGTGTCGTGACCCCGGGCTTCGTGGACATCCACACCCACTACGACGGTCAGGTCACCTGGGATCCATTCCTCACGCCGTCCTCCTGGCACGGGGTGACGACCGCAGTCTTCGGCAACTGCGGGGTGGGCTTCGCGCCCGTACGCCCGCACCAGCACGAGTACCTGATCCAGCTGATGGAGGGCGTCGAGGACATCCCCGGGACCGCCCTCTCGGCGGGCATCCGCTGGCAGTGGGAGACCTTCCCCGAGTTCCTCGACGCCGTCGAGAAGACGGCGCTGGCGATCGACGTCGGCGCGCAGGTGCCCCACGGCGCCGTCCGGACCTACGTGATGGGCGAACGCGGTGCGAAGAACGAGCCCGCCACGCCCGAGGACATCGCGCAGATGGCCGCCATCGTGAAGGAGGGAATCCAGGCCGGGGCCCTCGGCTTCTCGACCTCGCGGACGATCCTCCACAAGGCGGTGGACGGCGAGCCGGTGCCCGGCACCTTCGCGGCCGAGGACGAGCTCTTCGGGATCGGCCGGGCGCTCGGCGAGCTGGGGCAGGGCATCTTCGAGCTGGCCGGCGCCGGCGCCGGCGGTGAGGACATCATCGGTCCCAAGAAGGAGATGGAGTGGATGCGCCGGCTCTCGGCGGAGATCCGGCGGCCGGTGAGCTTCGCGATGCTGCAGGTGGACGCCGCGCCGCAGCTCTGGCGCGAGCTGCTCGAGCTGTCCGCGGAGGCGGTGGCGGAGGGCGCCGAGATCTACCCGCAGATCGCCGGACGGCCCTTCGGCATGCTGATCGGCTTCCAGACCGACTATCACCCCTTCGCGGATCGCGCCGCCTACAAGGAGATCGTGCACCTGCCCCTCGCCGAGCGCGTGGCCGAGCTGCGCAAGCCGGAGCGGCGCGAGAAGATCCTGGCGGAGAAGGTCCACTACGACGATCCGATGGCGGCGTTCGTGAACTCGAGCCTCGGCAAGCTCTTCCCGATGGGCGAGCCGCCGAACTACGAGCCGCGCGCCGACGAGAGCGTCGCCGCCATGGCCGAGAGAGCAGGCCGCCCCGCGGAAGAGATGCTCTACGACCTGATGCTGCAGCACGACGGTCGTGAGCTGCTGCTCTTCCCGCTGCTCAACTACAGCGAGTTCAACTGCGATCCCATCTACGAGATGATCCACCACCCGCGCGCCGCCCTCGGGCTCGGGGACGGCGGAGCGCACTGCGGCATCATCTGCGATGCGAGCATCCCGACCTTCATGCTCACCCACTGGGTGCGCGATCGCAGCCGCGGCAAGCGGATCCCCATCGAGCTGGTGGTGAAGCGGATGAGCCACGACACCGCGCAGCTCTACGGGCTGCACGACCGCGGCGTGATCGCGCCCGGCATGAAGGCGGATCTCAACGTGATCGACACCGACCACATCCAGCTCAAGCTGCCGGAGATGGTCTACGACCTGCCTGAGCACGGTCGCCGCCTGATCCAACGCGCCGAGGGGTACCGCGCGACGATCGTCGCGGGCGAGGTGATCCTGCGGGACGGCCAGCCGACCGACGCCCGACCGGGACGCCTGGTGCGGGGAGCGCAGGCTTCGCCGGCCCAGGCCTGATCCGTCCTGCGGGTCGGGGCGCTGCTCCCCCTGCCGACGGGGAGCCCGGGCCCCCGCTCAGCCTTCCGAGCGCGCGTCGCCCTTCGAGGCGAGCGAGGCGATGAGGGCGGCCAGGACGATCACCGCCACCGGGGCTGCGGCCCTGGCGCCGGCCGCCGCCAACGCCGCGATCGAGAGAGGCAGGAAGATCATCACGAAGCGCATGTCGGGCCCTCCGTCTTCGCCTTCGCCGAGATTCCGCTTCGTGGGTGCCCGAGGGCCCCGGATCGGGTCCTCGGGAATCGCGGGACCCCGAAGGAAGACCGTCTCGCGCTACGTTCCCGCGCATCGTGAGCCCCATGCGAGCCCTCGCCGCCCTGCTGCTGACGTGCGCCACGTCCCTCGGGTGTCCGGCGTCCCACCGGCGGCCGCCCGACGAGGCGTCCCGGGAGGGCCGTGCACCGCTCTCGCTCGACGGCAATCGGCGTCTCGGTCGCGACGTGGTTCCCCGCCACTATGCGCTCGACCTTCGGATCGATCCGGAGCAGGACCGCTTCTCCGGCCGGGCGACGATCCGGGTCGACGTAGCGGCGGCGACGCGGACGATCCTGCTCCACGCGGCGGACCTCGACGTGAGAGAGGCGCTCGTCGAGTCCGCCGGCTCCGTGCGTCCGGCCGCGGCGACCCAGGGGCCGCACGGCGCCCTGGCCCTGGCGCTCGACGCCCCGCTGCCCGCCGGTCCCGCCGTGCTGCGCTTCTCGTTCGAAGGCCCGCTCCTCGAGACGCCCGTCGGTCTCTACCGGGTGCGCGAAGGGGGGAGCGGATACGCCTTCACCCAGTTCGAGCCCCTGGAGGCGCGCCGGGCGTTCCCGTGCTTCGACCAGCCCGAGTTCAAGACGCCCTTCGCGGTCAGCCTACGGGTTCCTCGGGGTGCGCTCGCGCTCGCCAACGCACCGCAGATCGCGCACCGCGTGGAGCCGGAAGGCGAGGTCTACGTGTTCGCCGACACGAAGCCCCTGCCCACCTACCTGGTGGCCTTCGCGGTGGGCGACCTCGAGGTCGTCTCCGGCGCCGGAGACGAGCCGCTTCCGCTCCGCGTCGCGACGGTGCGGGGTCGTGGAGGGCTCACCCACTATGCCCTCGAGCGGACGCCCCTCGTGCTGCGCTGGCTCGGCGACTACTTCGATCGACCCTATCCGTTCGCCAAGCTCGACCTGGTCGCGGTCCCCAACTTCGCCGCAGGCGCGATGGAGAACGCCGGACTGGTGACCTTCCGGGAGCGCCTGCTGCTGCTCGACGCCGAGACGGCCGCGGTCTGGGATCGCGCCGCCGTGCAGTCCGTGATCGCCCACGAGCTCTCGCACATGTGGTACGGGGATCTCGTCACGATGGCCTGGTGGGACGATCTCTGGCTCAACGAGTCGTTCGCCACCTGGATGGCCGCGCGGGTGCTCGCCGACGTGGATCCCGCCCTCGAATCGGATCTCGACGTCGTGTCCTCCACGCAATACACGATGCGGCTGGACTCGAAGCGCGACGCCCGCCGGATCCGGCAGCCGATCCGGGACGGCGGCGACGTCTACAATGCGTTCGACGGCATCACCTACATCAAGGGAGCCGCCGTGTTGCGGATGCTGGAGTCCTGGATCGGCGAGGACGCCTTCCGCATCGGGGTTCGGGCCTATCTGGCGGAGCACGCCTACGGCTCGGGAGGCACCGGAGACCTGCTGGCCGCCCTGGAGCGCTCTTCGGGTCAGCCCGTGGCCGACACGGTGGGTGCGTTCCTGGACCAGCCCGGCACGCCCCTGGTAGACGTCGAGCTCGTATGCCGGGCGGGAGCCCGTCCGTCGCTGCATCTGCGACAGACGCGTTATCGGCCCGCCGGCAGCGACGCTCCGGTGGGAAGGCCCTGGACCGTGCCCGTCTGTGTCGGTCTCGGACCCGCGGATCCGGCGCAGCCGCGGGTGCGCGAGTGCTTCCGTCTCGAAGGCCGCCAGCAGGTGGTGGTGTTGTCGGCGCTCGACGAGTGCCCACGCTGGGTGCACCCGAACGCCGGCGAACGGGGCTACTACCGATGGAACCTCGACCCCGAGAGCCTGCTTGCCCTCGCTACCCGGTATCGGAACGAGCTCGACGTGGCGGAACGGGTGGCGCTTCCGGGAGGCTACGAGGCCCTGCTGGAAGCCGACCTCCTGCCCGTGGACACGTATCTCGAGGCGTTGCGCGCGCTCGCCGACGACGATCACCGTCAGGTGGTCGAAGGCGTCGCGCGCTCGCTCTCCAATCTCGCCCACGCGGGGATCGCCGCCGACGACTCGCCGGTCGCGGTCGCCCTTGCGGCCATGATGCGCGAGCTGCTGACACCGCAGATCGCGCGTACGGGAATCCGTCCCGGCCCGGACGAGTCCGTGGACACCCGCATGCGTCGGGCCGCGGTCCTCTTCCCCCTCGCGGCGGAGGGCCGCGATCCCGCGATCCGCGCCGCGGCTCGAGAGGTGGCGGCGCGCTTCCTCGAGGCACCGGGGTCGGTCGACGAGGAGACCCTGGCACTGTTGCTTCCCGTGGCGGCCCGCAATGGTGACGCCGCGCTGTGGAACGGGCTGGTCCGCGCCCTTCACGCGTCTCCCTCGCCCGCGGTCCGTGGGGTGATCGTCTCGTCGCTGGGCAGCTTCGAGGACACGCAGCTGCTGCGGAGGAGTCTCGACCTGCTGATCGACGGGGGCCTGCGGGCGCAGGATTCCCGTTCGGTGCTGCAGTCCGTGCCCGCCGGCCGTCGCGGCGTGGCCTGGACCTGGCTCGAAGAGCGCTATCCGGAGATCGTCGCGCGCCTCGGACCCATGACCGCGACCGGGCTTCCCCGGGCCGCCGAGGGGCTGTGCGACGAGGCGGACCGGCGACGCGTGGCAGCCTTCTTCGCGTCGGTCGAAGACGCGCCCGAGGGCACCGAGCGCAATGTGCGCCTGGCGCTGGAGGAGATCGAGCGATGCGCACGCCTGCGCGCGCGCATCGCAGACGACCTGGCTCTGGCGCTCCACGTCCCGCCCCGGTGACAGCAGACTGACCGAATCCGGTCGGAAATGGCCTGGAATGGCTAGAGGATCGACCTCGCGCGGGTCATTTCGATTTGCATTCGTCCGCCTAAGCTCCTCGTTCCCAACACCGACCCGCGCGACCGACACGAGACAACCGAGCGCGGTCGATGTCCCCCCCCGACAGGAGTGATCATGACGGAGCTCGACCGAACGGAGCTCTACTTCGGATACTTCGCCCTCGACGACCGGCAGCGGAATCTGGAGATCCGCAAGGGGCTCTGGCACGACACCGAGGGCTCCTCGCCCGAGTCGTGCCGGTGTGATCCCGATCTGCGCTTCCCGCTCGACGACGAGAAGAGCGTGGTGGCGAAGGTCGCTCGTGCCGCCACCCCCCTCTACATCCGCGAGTGTCCTACCGGCGAGCACTGGATTCGTGGCTACCAGGTGCGCTCGGCGTTCCTCGTTCCCCTGGGAAGCGAGGGGCCGTGCGACGTGCTGGCGCTCCTCTCCCACGAGATCGACGGGATCGACGCGAACGAGCGGGCGTTGATCATGGCCCTGGTGGGGTATCTCGCCGAGGTGGAGTCCGAGACCGGTAGGGGCAACCTGCGCGTGCGGCAGCTCGAGCGCGGCCTGCGCCGCATCGCCCTCGAGCTGTCGGAGCTGGGGCTCGATGCCGCGGGCCGTGCGGCGACCTATCCGAGCGCCCTCGTCGATCGGCTGCGTCTCGTGAGCCCGCGCGAGTGGGAAGTGCTCGAGCGTCTCCGCACGGGGCTGCGCGTCTCGACCATCGCCCGCGAGCTAGAGATCAGTCCCAATACGGTTCGCAACCACCTGAAGTCGATCTACCGCAAGCTGGGCGTGCGTTCGCAGACCGAGCTGCTCGAGCAGCTTCGCGCGGATCCACAACCGTCCGAGCCAGTCGCGCTGCGCGCCGTGCCCGCCTGAGTGCACGGCGGCCGGGGGGCGGCGCTCCCCCGGCGTCCAGGCTAGGCCGGCAACGACGGCCTGCGCTCCCGCCAGGGCTGCGCGGCTTCGAGCTGCGAGGCGACGCGGAAGAGCGTCGCTTCGTCGCCGAAGCCGGCGGCGAGCTGGATGCCCACGGGCAGGCCCGCGTCGTTCCAGTGGAGCGGCACCGATGCGGCGGGGTGTCCCGAGGCGTTGAAGAGCTGGGTGAAGCCGACGGTCGCGACGATGTCGCGGCCGTAGCTCGCGAGATCCGGATTGGAGAGCGAGATCGCCCCCAGGCGCAGGGGCGGCGTCGCCTGGGTGGGCGACAGGATCAGGTCGTAGCGCTGCAGATGCGCGTCGACGCTGCGCCCCGCCGCGTGGATTGCGCGCACGGCGCGCGCGTAGTCCGCCGCGGAGTGCTTCGCGGCGGACTCGTAGATGGCCCGGGTGATCGGCTCGAGATCGTCGTCTCGCAGCCCACGGCCCAGCGTGGCGAGCCGATCGTCCACCGTGGCCCGCAGATTGGCGGACATGATCACGCCCGTGGCCGGCCCGAGCACGTCGAAGTCGATCGCCAGGGGCGTCTCCTCGACGGGGTGTCCCAGGCTGGCGAGGAGCTTCCCCGCCGCGTCGACGGCGGCGGCGCAGTCGGGGTGGAGGGCCGAGCCGTTCCAGGGCGCGCGCTGGACCGAGATGCGCAGGCGGCCCGGGTCGGCACCCACCTCGTCGAGGTAGGGCCGCCGCGGCTCGGGGGCCCGGTAGGGCATGCCGGGGTCGGCACCGTGGGTGGCGTCGAGCAGCGCGGCGCTGTCCCGCACGCTCCGGGTGACGGCGTGCACGCAGCTCATCCCGCTCCAACCTTCCCCGGCGTCGGGGCCCATCGGGGTGCGTCCGCGGGTGGGCTTCAGCCCGAACAGACCACAGCACGATGCGGGAATGCGGATCGATCCGCCTCCGTCGCTGGCATTGGCAGCAGGCACGATGCCGGCGGCGACGGCGCTGCTGGCGCCGCCCGACGACCCGCCGGAGCTGTGCTCCAGGTTCCAGGGGTTGCGGGTCTGGCCGAAGAGGCGCGACTCGGTGGTGGCGGTGAGTCCGAATTCGGGGGAGTGCGTCTTGCCGAAGACGACCAGCCCCGCGTTCCGGTAGCGCTCCACCAGGACGCTGTCGTGGTCGGCCACCTGGTCCTGGAAGAGAACGCTGCCGTTGGTCGAGCGGGTTCCCGCGAGCATCAGGTGCAGGTCTTTGAGCAGGAAGGGTACGCCGCGGAGGGGACCGTCGGGCAGGCCGGCGGCCACGGCTTCGTGCGCCTGCTTCTGCAGGTCGATGACGATGGCGTTGAGCGCGGGGTTGCGCTCCTCGCTGCGGGCGATCGCGGCCTCGAGCAGCTCGCTGGGATGCACGTCGCCGCGCCGCACCAGCTCGGCGAGACCGACGGCGTCGTAGTGCTCGTACTCGGGAAGGGGCAGGGGCATGGGGGTCTCCCGGATGGGTTGGGGGTGGCTCGCTCAGGGCTGGACGGCGGCCGCGGTGGGGTCGGCGACCGCCGGGTCGAGGATGTATGCCCCGACGGAGAGCTCGTGGATCGCCTTCGCGACGAGCTCGGGGTGTGTGACCGGCAGCATGTGGCTGCCGCCGAAGACCGTCTCGAGCTTGGACCGAGGCAGTCGCGCGTCCAGATCCTCGCCCACCGCATACGGAACGAGGCGGTCCTCGGTGCCGTGCAGCACGAGCGCGGGCAGGTCGAGGAGCTGCGGCTGGAGCGCCCCCGGATCGTTGCGCTGGACCTCCTGGACGAAGGCCTGGAAGGTGCCCGGCAGCTCGAGGGCCGCGCGGGTGTAGTCGACCCAGCCCTCCGGAATCGCCTGCTCGTTCGAGAAGGCGTCCACCAACACGCCCCGCGTCACCGCCCGACCCAGGGGCGGGACCGACCCCAGCCAGTCGAAGATCTCGTTTCCCACCGCGCTCGACGTGAGCGCGTCGACGACGCCCCCTTCGTCCGCGGCTCGCGCCTCCGCCGGCCCGACGGCACCGATCAGGACGAGTGCCGACACCCGATCGGGATGCTCCTGGGCGAAGGTCTGGGCGACCGCCCCCCCGTACGACCATCCCACCAGCACCGGCCGTTCGAGCCCCAGGGCGTCCAGCAGGCCGAGAAGATCCTCAGCGTTCGATCGGTACGTGTAGCGGTTGGTCGGCTCGGGCTCGCGACTCGAATGTCCGTACCCCACCCGGTCGTAGGCGACCACGTGGTGGCCGAGGTTCGCGAGCGCCGCCGGCGTCCCCGCCCAGTCGGCGGCCGTGCCCGGCAGGCCGTGGACGAGCACGACGTCGGGGCCGGCTCCCTGCTCGACCACCTGCAGGAAGCGACCCTCGCCAACGTCCACCCGGCGACCGGCCGACGGCACCAGCTCGGGGTCGGCGCGATAGTCGAAGAGGTCGGCAGCGAGCGGCGGGAGCAGCGCGATCGCCAGCAGCACCACCACGAAATACACCAGGAAGCGGGCCATGGGGCCAGAGTCTGCGGCTCTCGTGCCGGCCCGTAAACCGCCTTCTGGTGCGCCCCGCCCGTCTGGTCGCCGAGCGTCATCGAGGGGTTGAAGAGGACACCCCAGGGGCTGTACCGTGCGCCAGCTTCCGCCCTCCCAGGGCGCCCCCCCCACGCGAGCCCCGAGCCCAAGAGGACCCCCGATGCCCCGAGCCTTCTCCATCTCCACCGACGCCATCGCCGCCGAGCGAGAGCGCGTCGGGAACGATCTCTCCAAGGTCGACGTCTCCCGTGTGATCGCGCTCGACGAGCTCGAGCTGCGCGAGATGGGACCCCGGGACGTGCATCTCCGGATCCTGGCGGCCTCGGGCGAGCACAACGTCGATCACGCGGCCCTGGCCGACACCGTCAACATCGCCGACATCCGGGGCGGCAAGATCTACCCGGGCAACTCGGCCGTTGGCGAGGTGATCGCGGTCGGGCGCCGAGGTCACCCGCTTCCGGAAGGGCGACGTGGCCCTCACCCACTGCAACGGCGAGCCCGACCCCTACGGATATCCCCTGCGGATCTGGGCCTACGACCAGCCCGAGTCGGTCGGCTGGTATGCCGAGGAGGCGGTGGTCGGGGAATGGCAGCTCGTTCCCGCGCCCCTCGACTGCGGCCTGAGCCTGTGGGAGATGGCCGCCCTGCCGCTGCGCGCTCCCACCGCCTACCACCTCTGGCGCCGGGCCCTCGGGATCTTCCGGCTGAAGGTCAGCCGGGAGCATCTGGCGGTCCTGAACGTGCTGAGCTTCGGCGGGGGCGTCGGAGAGCTCTTCCTGATGCTGGCGAAGTCCCAGGGGCACCGGGCGTTCTTCTGCTCCGGCAGCCCGGAGCGCCGCAAGGCCCTCGAAGAGCTCGGCATCGTCGGCATCGATCAGAAGGCCTTCAATCGCTTTGCCTCCCGGGACGATGTCAAGGCCTTCAGCGCCGAGTGCAAGCGGCTGACGGGCTCGACGGGCATGCACATCGTATGCGACATGCTGCGGGGCCCCGTCTTCCCCGCCGGCCTCGCGGTGGCCTCCCGCCAGGGCGTCAACGTGAGCGCCGGGTGGCAGCTCGACACGGCCATCCACTACAACTCGGCCGGCGCCTCCACCAAGCAGATCACCCTCGACCACACCCACTACGAGACCGTGGCGGGCTGCAACGCCGCCACCGAGCTGTACGGAAGCGTCTTCAAGCCGACCATCCACGGCGAGATCTACCCGTTCGAGGACCTGCCGCGGTGCTTCGAGGAGATGCACCAGAACAAGCAGACGGGCATCCCGATCATCCGGGTCGCGAAGGATCTGCCGAAGTCCGTCGCTCGCATCAGCTGAGGCGCTCGCATCCGCTGAGGGCTCTCGCATCCGGTGAGGGCTCTCGCATCCGCTGAGGCTCTCGCACGCAGGCTCTCGCATCCGCTGAAGGCTCTCGCATCCGCTGAAGGCTCTCGCATCCGCTGAGCTGGCCCGGTCCGGGCCGGTTGTGGGCGGCCGGGCCGGCAGCTCGCCGTTCGAGATCGACGAAACGGCGTTCGTGTGCCCGATTTCCCCGTTTTCGAGCGGTCCACCCTCGATCTCGAGAGGTGAATCGTGATTTCTCGATCCCCCCATTGACAAGATCGAGATCTGTGCTAAATTCCTAGCCAACATATCGCGCATTTCGAGCCCGCCGCTTTCCAGCCGGCGGGCTTCTTCGTTTTCGGAGCTCTCCCCGACCACCCTCGGTGGCGCCGCCCTTGCGGTCTGCCATCGACCGGGCAAAATGGTCCGACCAATTTCGAGTGGTCGGACCAGACTGAATCCATGGGTGCCACCTCCGATTTCGTGACCGCTGCGCTTCGCGACGCCATCCTGCGCGGCGAGTACCAGCCCGGCGAGCGCCTCGCCTCCGAACGGAGACTGGCCGAGCAGATGGGCGTGGGTCGGGGCTCGGTGCGCGAAGCGCTGAAGCAGCTCGACCAGCTGGGACTCGTGGACATCCGGCACGGTGGCGGGGCTCGGGTGCGTCCCCTCGAGGACGCGAGCCTCGAGGTGGTGCGCCACCTGCTGCAGCTGGAGGGCGGACCCGGCGTCGAGCTGGTCACCCAGCTGCTCGACGTGCACGAGATCCTGATGACCTCCGCGGTGGAGCTGGCGGTGCGCAACGCGACCGACGGCGAGCTGTCGCGTGCCCGCGAGCTGCTCGAATCCCTGGCCGACCCCGGACTCGGAGACGACGCCTACCGGGCCAGCCTCGACGAGCTGGGCCAGCTCATCTCGAAGGCCAGCCGCAACCTCGTGCTGCGGCTCGTCCGGAACGGGCTGCGAACGGTCTTCGCTGCCCCCGCTCCCGCGCTGGCCCTGCGACCCCGCCACGCGCACCGGCCGCCCCGCGCCGTGGTGGCCCCGCTCGCCCAGCGCATCTCGCAGGCACTCGCGGTTCGCGATGCCGCCGAGGCGCACGAGGGTGTGCGACTGCTGCTGCGAGCCCATCGCGAACAGCTCCTCAAGCGGATGGAACGCGCGTCCGCTCCGAATCGCGCCCACGAACCGGCGGCGAGCCGCCCGCCCAACGGAGACGAGAAGCGATGAGCGCACTCCCCGAGACCCCCCCCCGCACCGACGAGACGAAGGCCGCTCTCACCGCGATCTACAACTGGAACTACGAGAGCGAGATCGACCAGCTCCGCACCCTGTACGCGAACGCGCTCGATCGCCAGTGGATCGCGGTGCGCGATCTCGACTGGAGTCAGGGAATCGACCGGGAGGCCTTCTCGCGGACCTTCTCGCTGGGCGGCTTCCCCGTGGAGAAGACCGAGTTCTGGCAGAACCTCGACCCGGCCCTCAAGTGGGAGGTGTCGCGCCGCAGCACGGCCTTCCTGCTCTCGAACTTCCTGCACGGGGAGCAGGGCGCCTTGATGGTCGCGTCGCAGATGGTGAGCGCCGTGCCGCACATGGACGGGAAGTTCTACGCGGCCACGCAGACCCTGGACGAGGCGCGCCACGTCGAGGTCTTCGCCGCCTACATCAAGCTCATCGACGAGGTATACCCGATCGCGCCTTCGCTCAAGAAGGTGCTCGACGCCACCATCGCCACGGGCAGCTGGATGGAGAAGGCGGTGGGCATGCAGATGGTCGTGGAGGGTCTCGCGCTGCACGTGTTCCGGGACATGCGCAACTCCACCCAGGAGCCGCTGCTGAAGCAGCTGCTCACGTACGTCGCCCGGGACGAGGCTCGCCACTGCGGCTATGGCGTGAAGTACCTGTCCGCCACGGTGGGCTCGCTCAGCGAGCGCGAGCGGAGCGAGCTCGAGGACTTCGCGTTCGAGGCGTCGCGCCTGCTGGTGGATTCGCGAACCGGGGGCTCCATGCGCGTCTCGATGCTCGAGATCTGGAAGGAGGCGGGCCTGGATCCGCAGACCGTCTTCACCGAGCTCGCCAAGGAGCGCGAGCGGATCGACCCCGAGATGCAGCGCACCAACGTGGCGGGTCCCGTGCGGGGCTTCATCATCCCGTCGCTCAAGAGCGTGGGCCTCTTCAGCGATCGGCTCGAGGCCCACTATCGCAGCATGTTCGAGGCCAACTTCGGGGATCGCGCGAAGACGATGGCCTTCGCGGACCGGCTGCCCGAGAACCTCGAGGCCTGGGTCGAAGGCAGCGCCTGATCCCCCTCCCACGGACGCCGTCGAGTTGGAGCCGTCCCCACCGTCGCCCTATGCTGACCGACGCGCGCACCCGAACGCGCGCACCCACGCAGCAGAAGGCAGGAGGTGTGGTGAGCGAGATCCGACTGACGTCGCTCGTGCCCGGCGGCGGTTGAGCCCGCAAGCTCTCCGCTGAGGGCCTCGTCGAGGTCCTGAGAGACCTGGCGCCTTTCGATCATCCGTGGCTCGCCGGCGGTGGAGTCGGCCCCATGGAGGATGCGGCACTCCTGCGCCCGGAATCCGGCTCTCCCCTCGTGATGACGGTCGACTTCATCACCCCCATCGTCGACGAGCCCGAGGTCTTCGGTGCGATCGCCGCCGCCAACGCCCTGTCCGACGTCTACGCGATGGGCGGCCAGCCCCAGGTCGCGCTCGCGGTCTGCGGCTTTCCGGAGGATCTCGTGTCCCGCGAGGTGCTGGCGCGCATCTTCCGCGGCGGTCGCGACAAGGCCGCCGAGGCGGGGTGCGCGGTCGCCGGCGGGCACACGGTGCTGGATCCCGAGCTGAAGTACGGGCTGTGCGTGCTCGGCACCGTGGCGCCGGAGCACGTGCTCACCCAGACGGGCGCCCGCCCCGGCGACAAGCTCGTCCTCACCAAGCCGATCGGCGCCGGCATCGCCGCGCAGGCGCTCAAGCAGGGGCGCCTCGCGGAGCGCGATCGCGAGCAGCTCGTGACCGTCCTCTGTGCGCTGAACGCGGGCGCGCGGGACGCGGCGCTGGCGGCCGGGGTGCGGGCGGCCACCGACGTCACGGGCTTCGGGCTGCTCGGCCATCTCCACAATCTGCTGGCCGCGTCCGGGCATGCGGGGCGGGTCTGGGTGGGGGCGGTTCCGGTCCTTGCATTCGCCCGGGAGCTGGCACGCGAAGGGCTGGTCCCCGGCGGCAGTCGTCGCAACCTCGACTACGTCGCCTCGAAGACGCGCTTCCACGAGGCCGTGGACGAGGTCGATCGGCTGGTGCTCGCGGACGCGCAGACCTCGGGCGGGCTGCTGCTCGCCGTCCCGCCCGCGAACGAGTCCCGGCTGCTGGGGGAGCTGCGGGCGCGGGGCACCTTCGCGCACGCCGTGGTGGGCGAGGTGCTGGCCGGCGAGGCCGGCGCCATCGAGGTGGTTCCGGACTGACCCAGCGCGGTGGCGCCTCGACCCTCAGCGGCTCGCGGGGGCGCCTCCCTCGAAGTACTGCTCGTAGATCTTGCTGCCGTCGGGGCCCCACGAGATCAGCACGCCGTGCTGCAGACCGTCCTCGAACTCGGCCTGTGCGCGCTTCGTGCCGTCCTCGTAGTAGCGTGTCCAGACGCCCACCCGGAGCCCGTCGCGATACTCCCCGGCCACGGCCGGATTGCCGTTGTCGTGGTACTCGGTCATCCAGCCGTGCTTGATGCCGGCGTCGACGCCCACCCGCTCGCACCATTCGCGGGTTCCGGCGGGCGGCGCTGCGCCTCGGAGCTCCGTGCCCGGCGGGCAGGCCGGCGCCACGGGGACCGCGAAGCCGTCGTCCCCGTGGCGCTGGATCGATGCGGTGAGCGGCGGGCTGGGCGGTGCGGGCGGGGCCGCGCGCCGAGGCGCGGGCTTCGCGGGCCGATTCGACGCGGCGACGACCACTTGGGGCGAGCCGGACGCGGTTCCCGACGCCTGCAGGCGCGTCTCCTGCTCCCGCAGCATCCGGTCCATCTCCACCGCGACCTCCTCGCCGATGGCCGCGCGGTCCTGGGCGAGCCGGTCGCGGAGCGCCGCGATGGACTCGCTCATGCGGGCGGCCTGCTCGGGGTCGGTCGGATCCATCTGCTCGATCGCCGAGAGCTGGGCGCCGATCTCCATGGCGGCGCCCAGACCGCCCATCGCCTGCTGGAGGGTGACACCGTTGCCGAGGTCGCTCTGGGCCGCTTCCTGGGCGTGTGCGGTCAGCGCGTTGACCATGGCGATCTGTCCCGGCAGCGGGCCGAACGCCAGCAGCAGCCCGAGCACCAGGCCCGCCTTGTTGGGAGCCCGGAAGCCGTCGTGAAACGCGAAGTAGGGGTAGGCGACGATGTTGGCCAGCGGCACGAAGCTGAGCAGCCCGAGCCAGCGAGACAGGCCCCGGCGCTCGGCCGTCCCCATGGCGATGCGCGCCAGGTACACCACCGACCAGCAGCGCGAACGCGACCGCGGCGACGGCCGAGCCGATGCCCGCCGTAGCCGGCCGCGGCGGCACCGCCCGCGATGAGGCCGAAGCCGACCAGGCTGCCCACGGCGCCCAGGAGGAAGCCTTGAAGCTTCCGCCGCCCACCTTCATGTACGGATACAGGTTCAGCAGGGGGATCCACGCCAGGAAGGCCGTGAAGTCCGGCAGCTCGTTCTTCTCCGCCAGGACCTGCAGCGAGTAGCAGAAGACCAGCTGGACGATGGCCGAGGCCACCGCGAAGAACACGAAGAACGCGGCCAGGGCCTGGATGATTTCCATGGGTAGCTCCTTGCGCATCCCGCCATGGGATCAGAGGAAACGGACGAGCCGCCTCTGCTCATCGGACGCCGGACACGACACGTTGAGGCGTCGTTTGGCGGGGCTCTCGGGCGTGTTGCGTCCGCAAACCCCGGCGGTCCGGCAATCATTTTCATAACTACCTGAAAAACAATGGGAATCAATTTCGATCTTCCCGATCCGCGGAAGGCGTTCCCGGAGAATTGTTATTGAAATTGAAAACCGTTTTCGTTAGAACGCGGCTGCGCCTTTCTGAAAACGAAAGTCTTTTTCATTATCTGGAGCCCCTTCAGCCATGGATCGGTCCACCCGCCCCCCGGCCACCCGCCCGCCGTACCGCACTGCCCCCGCTCTGCTCACCCTGCTCCTCGTCCTCGCGTTCGGGGGGCCGGCCTTCGCGGACCCGGGCTCCGGCGAGGAGCCGGCTGCCGAGGCGCCGCGCAAGCCCACCCTCGAAGAGCTCGAGCAGAAGATCGAGGTCCTCGCCGAGGAGATCGACGACCTGAAGAGCGAGCAGGCGGTGCCCGACGAGGTCGATCCGGAAGCGGGCGGCTTCTCGGGCCTCGGCCCGGCCGCGTCGAAGGTGTACCGGCGCGACCGCGGGCTCTCGATCGGCGGCTACGGCGACGTGCGATTTCGTCACTACACGGACGACGACGACGGGGAGGCGAGCATCTACGATGCCCTCCGCCTCGTGCTCTACACGGGCTACAAGTTCAACGACTGGCTCGTCTTCAACTCCGAGGTCGAGTTCGAGCACGGCAACACCGAGGACAACGGTGCCGTGGGCGTCGAGTTCCTGACCCTGGACTTCCTGCTACCAGGACTGGCTCAACGCCCGGACCGGTCTGCTCCTCATCCCCATGGGCTTCATCAACGAGGTGCACGAGCCCCCGTTCTACTTCGGCGCAGCGCGCCCGGAGGTCGACCGGCGGATCCTGCCCACCACCTGGCGCGAGAACGGGGTCGGCATCTACGGGCGGGTCGGTCTTGGGGCCGCCGGCGACCTCGACTATCGCTTCTACGGCGTGAACGGCTTCGACGCCACGGGCTTCGACGCGGAAGGGCTGCGGGAGGGCCGGCAGAACGGCAGCGAGGCCCTCGCCGACAACTTCGCCTTCGTGGGACGCATCGACTACGACATGAGCGCGTTCGCGCCCGGCCTGCTGTTCGGGGGCTCGGTCTACGCAGGCAAGTCCGGACAGAACCAGACCGTGACCCGCGACGTGAACAGCACCCCCACCGACTTCAAGGTGCCCGACTCGTTCGTGCACATCTACGAGCTTCACGCCCAGTACAAGGCCCGGGGCCTCTCGCTGCGGGGGGTCTTCGCTCAGGCCTTCGTGGCGGATGCGGGGCAGCTCTCGCGGCGATCGGCCTGGCGCCGGACGAGTCCGTGGCGCAGCAGATGATCGGAGGCTACGCGGAGGTGGGCTACGACGTGCTTCCGCTCTTCGTCGAGCAGACCCGGATGTCCCTGGAGCCCTTCTTCCGGTACGAGTACCTGGACACCCAGCATCGGGTGGCCGGCGGCTTCCGGAAGGACCAGCTTCAGGACTTCGACCTGTACGTGGTCGGGATGAGCTTCAAGCCGATCCCGCAGGTCGTCATCAAGATCGACTACCGTGACTTCGATGCGAAACGGGGGGCCATCTCGGATGAGTTCGAGGCGAGCATCGGCTTCGTCTTCTGAGGCTCGTCCGGGTCCCGGGTCGCCGGCTCGGCGGGGCAGGTGCGCTCGGTTGGCGTGGGGATTCGCGCTGGCTGCGGCGCTGCTCGCCGGCCCCGCCCCGGCAGCCCTCGCCAAGGTGTTCTACTCCCGCCAGCAGGCGATCGCGCTGGCCTTCCCCGATGCGGATCGGGTGGAGAAGGAGACCTTCGTCCTCACGCCCGAGCAGACGACTGCGATCGAGGAGCAGTCCCGCTCCCAGCTCGAGTCCAAGCTCGTGACGATCTGGACGGGCTATCGGGGCGACGAGGTGCTCGGATACGCGCACATCGACGTCCACACGGTGCGAACCCAGCCGGAGGCGTTCATGGTGGTCCTGGATCCTTCGGGCCGCGTCCGCTCGGTGCGGATCCTCGCATTCCACGAGCCCCTCGACTACCTGCCTTCGGAGCGCTGGTACGAGCAGTTCGAGGGCAAGACGCGGGACGATCGCCTGCGCGTCGGCAGCGACGTGCACGGGGTCGTCAATGCCACCCTGTCCTCGCGGGCCGCCGCCGACGGCGTCCGGCGCGCGCTGGCCTACTATGCGGTGCTGATCCATCCGACCGAGCCCGCGGCGCCCTGAGCTCGGCAGGACGAGCCGGTCCGCCGAAGGCCGGGCGCTGCCCGGAAGAGCCGCGAAGGGCCGAGGAACGGGCTGGGGAAGACCGAAGCAAGACCGGAAGAGAGGCCTGGAGAGCGTTGCGTTTCGTGGTAACGGGAGAGTGGTCCCGCAATCGCCTGCTGCAGGTCATCGTCCTGCTGTACGCGGTCTACGTCGGCCTGTTGTGGCTGACCAACGCGGCGCTCTACTTCGCCAAGATGAGCCTCGCCCCTTCGTCGGTGGTGGCCTACTACCTGGGCGACCCCGAGCAGTTCACGCAGCCGCGCACCTACCAGGGCCTGCTCGAGATCTCCCACTTCCACCTCTTCGCGTTCGGCATGCTGCTGCTGGTGATGACGCACCTGATGCTCTTCGTGCCGATGTCGGGGCGCGCGAAGGCCTGGCTCATCTCGGTTCCCTTCTTCGCCGGCGTGCTCGACGAGGGCGCGGGCTGGCTCGTACGCTACGGCGGTGGGGCCTTCGCGATCGTGAAGGTGGCGGGGTTCCTGCTCCTGCAGGGCAGTCTCGCGGTGCTGATCGGCGTGTCCGTGTGGTCCGTCTTCGCGGGCTCGCAGGAGAACCTCGACGGGGAAGCCTGGGACGATCTCGAAGACGATCTCCCGGACGACCCGCCGGCGGGCCTCGGCCACCCGGAACGTACGGACCGCTGAAGGGCCGGCCCGCGATGCAGCGCTCGCGTCGTCTGCGTGCCTGCGTCCGGCGCGCCGGGCTGGGCCTGGGGCTCGCGGGCTGTCTCGGTCTGGGGCTCGCGACGGGGTTCGGGTGCGTCGCCTCGCCGCCGTCGCTCGTTCCCGTCGAGGACGGGCGGCTCGTGATGGGGACCGTGCTCGACGTCTCCCTGCTGGTGCCCGTGCGCGACCGCGCGCGCGCGCGGCAGGCGCTCGAGGTCGCCTTCGAGTCGGCAGGCACCCTCGACTCGATGGCCAGTCGCTTCGAGCCCGCCAGCGCCGTGAGCCGGCTGAACGCCGCCGCGGGTGGCGAGCCCCTGCCGATCGACCCAAGGCTCCGCGCCCTCCTCCAGCGAGCCGAGGAAGGGCGGCGGGAAACGCGGGGCGCCTTCGACGTCACGGTCGGCCCGCTCGTCGTCCTGTGGACCCGGGCCGCGGAGCGCGGTCTCCGGCCCTCGGCCGGCGAGCTGGCCGAGGCCCGGCGGCGTGTCGGCGGCGGCATCCGGCTCGGGCCCGGCGACAGGGCCGCGCTGCCCGAGCCCGGCATGTCCATCGACCTCGGCGGCATCGCCAAGGGCTTCGCGCTCGACGAGATCGCGCTGCAGCTTCGGTCCGCGGGCTTGGGCCGCGGCCTGCTGAGCTTCGGACGGAGCAGCCTGTGGGCCCTGGGCCGCCCGGTCGACGCGCCGGCGTGGCGTCTCGCCATCGGGACCGACGCCGGCGGACTGCAGGGCACCGTCGACCTGCGCGACCAGGCGTTGTCGGTGTCGTCGAGCCTGGGGCAGTGGAGCGAGATCGGGGGGACGCGCTTCGGACACGTGGTCGACCCCCGCAGCGGCGAGGCGCTCACCGCCGGCCGTCGCGCCGTGGTGGTCGCGGACGACGCCACCACGGCCGAGGTGCTGAGCACGGCCCTGCTGATCCTGTCCCCCGAAGAGGGCCGCGCGGCGCTCCGTGCGCGTGGTGCGGAGGCGCTCGTCGTCGAGGCCGACGGCGCCTCGTGGCACACCCCGGGATGGCCGGGGACGGACCCGAAGGCGTCTTCGTCTGGAGGCTGACCCGGTCCGGCCCTGCGCCCCGCTCGCCCCGGCCGGGTGGGCACGACCTCCTAGGAGGACAACGCTCAGCGTTGTCCTCAGGCTGCAAGTCAGCGCCCCAGCGGGGCGCTGACCGCTCAGAGCAACATCTCCAGCGGATCCTCGAGCCGGCGCTTGAGTGCGGCCAGCCAGCGGGCGCCCACGGCGCCGTCCACGGCGCGATGATCGGCGCAGAGGGTGCAGGTCATCACGGTCCCCACGGCCAGGCCCCCGTTCCGAACCACCGGCCGCTGCACGCCGGCGCCCACACCGAGGATGCAGCTCTGCGGCGGATTGACGATGGGGTAGACGCTCTCGACGCCGTACATGCCGAGGTTCGAGACCGTGAAGCTGCCGCCCTGGTACTCCCGGGCGCGAGCCGCCCCTCGCGGGCCCGCGCGGCGAGCTCGCGCAGCTCCTGCGAGAGCACGGTCAGCTCCTTGCGGTCGGCCTCGCGCACGATGGGCGTCAGCAGACCGCCCTCGGTGGCGACGGCGACCGCCACGTCGGCGCGCTGGTACTGGACCAACGCGTCTTCGCGGAAGGAGACGTTCGCCTCGGGGACCTCGACCAGAGCCAGCGCGGCTGCCCGCACCACGAAGTCGTTGACGGAGATGCGGTGCTCGCCGGTGTTGAAGCGCCCGCGCAGCTCGAGCAGGCGGTCGATCTCGCACTCCACCCGCAGGTAGAAGTGAGGGATGGTGCGCTTCGCCTCGGCGAGTCGGGTGGCGATGGTCCGCCGCATGCGCGAGAGCGGCACCAGCTCGAACGGTGTATCGCTCTCGAACGGAACGGACTCCCTGGGCACGTCCGGCGGCGTGTCGGGCTCGGTCTCCCGGCTCGCGGCGGCCTGCACGTCGGCCTTCAGGATGCGGCCCGCCGGGCCCGCTTCCCGTCACCTGGGAGAGGGGGACCCCCGACTGGGCGGCCACGCGCCGCGCCAGCGCCGTCGCCCCGCGCTCACCACCCGGGGCGGCCCCGGCGGCTTCGGGCTCGGGCGCAGGGGCCTGGGCTGCGCTCGTGGGCTCGGCCGTCGCCGCGGCGTTCGTCGGCTCGGCCATGACGGCCGCACGCTCGGGCTCGGTTCTCGGGGCCGACGCCCCCGGCGGCTCGGCGTCGGCTTCCCGGGAGGAGGGCGTCGCCGTCTCGCCGCCGTCGCTCTCGAAGCGCGCCAGGACCGTGCCGACCTGCACGCCGTTCGTGCCCTGGGGCACGACGATCTCGAGCAGGGTGCCGCTCACGGGCGACTCGAACTCCACCGTCGACTTCTCGGTCTCGAGCTCGGCGATGAGGTCGCCCGCCGCGACGCGGTCGCCCGGCTTGACGAGCCAGGAGACGAGGTCGGCCTCCGTCATGTCGGAGGAGAGCTCGGGCATGCGGACGTCGACGGGCACGCGCCTACTCTCGCACAGGGCCGAGGCCCGTCAATCGGCCGTCCTCGCGATCGTCGCGAAGCCGATCGCGAAGCGCGTCAGGCGACGCCGAGAATGGCCGCGCTGGTGGGCACGCCGGTGCCCGCGGTGACCAGGACGTTCTCGACGGCGTCCACCTGGTTGACCGCGGTCCCGCGCACCTGTCGCACCGCCTCGGCGATGCCGTTCATACCGTGGATGTACGCCTCGCCGAGCTGTCCGCCGTTGGTGTTGATCGGAAAGCCACCGCCGACCTCGATGTTGCCGTTGCTCACGAAGTCCGGCGCCTCGCCCGGCTTGCAGAAGCCGAACTCCTCGAGCTGCACCAGCACGAACGGCGTGAAGTGGTCGTAGATGACGCCGGTCTGGAGGTCCTGGGGACCGAGTCCCGAAGTCGCGTAGAGCTGCTTCGCAACCAGGCCCATCTCGGGCAGGCCCACCAGGCTCTCGCGGTAGTAGCTCGTCATCATCTGCTGGTCTTCGCACATGCCTTGGGCGGAGGCGCGGATGAGGGCGGGCTTCTGCCTGAGGTCCCGTGCGCGCTCGGCGCTGGTCACGATCAGCGCCTGGGCGCCGTCGCTCTCCTGGCAGCAGTCGAGGAGGCGCAGGGGGTCCACCACCCAGCGCGAGCTCTGGTGGTCTTCCAGGGTGATCGGGCGCTCGTAGAACCACGCCCGGGGATTGGTGGCCGCGTGCTTGCGATCCGCCACCGCGACGTGGCCGAAGGCCTCGCTGGTAGCTCCGTACTCGTAGAGGTAGCGCTGGCCGAACATCGCCACCCAGGAGGCGGGGGTCAGCAGGCCGAAGGGCGCGTACCAGCCGAAGTGGGCTGCTTCCGTGGTCGGCATCGCCGGGCGGTTCTGGACGCCGGCGCCGAAGCGCTGCTGGGAGCGCTCGTTCATCGCGCGATAGCAGACCACCACGTCTGCGACGCCGGCCGCCACCGCGGTAGCGGCCTGGTGCACCGTCGCGCAGGCGGCGCCGCCGCCGTAGTGGGTGCGGCTGAACCAGCGCAGCCCGTCGATCCCCATGCAGCGGATGATCTCGTTGTCGGGGTTGTTCTCCATCGTGAACGCACACATGCCGTCCACGTCCCGCGGCTCCAGCCCGCAATCGTCGAGCGCCGCCGAGATGGCCTCCACCGCCAGGCGCAGCTCGCTGCGGCCGGAGTCCTTCGAGAACTCGGTGGCGCCGATGCCGACGATCGCGGTCTTGTCCCGGAGGCCGTTGTCGAGTCGCATCACCTTGCCTCCAGGCCGGTGCCCGCGGCGACCAGCGCACCGATCCGCGCGAGCTGGAAGCGACGCGCCGCCGAGGGTGAGATCGAGCTGCTTGGACCAGAGCAGGTAGCGGTGGATCGGGTAGTCGATGTCCGCCCCCGTGCCGCCGTGCAGGTGCTGGGCGGTGTGCACCACCCGCTGTCCGCCGCGGCACGCCCACCACTTGGCGACGCCCACCTCGAGCTGCGACGGAAGGCCCGAGTCGATGCGCCAGACGGCCTGCCAGAGGGTCGAGCGCATGGCCTCGACGTCGATGTAGGCGTCCGCGGCGCGCAGGGAGACCCCCTGGAACGAGCCGATGGGGCGGCCGAACTGCTTGCGGACGCCCGTGTACTCGGCGGTGCGGCGCAGGGCCTCCTCGGCGACGCCCAGGGTGATCGCGCACAGGCCCGCCGTGGCGCGCTCCTCGATGAAGCGGACGATCTCCAGGCCGCCGACCGGGGAGCCGAGCACGTCCTCGCCGGGCACCCGCACGCCGGACAGGGTGAGCCGCACCTGGGCTTCGTGGTTGGTGGCCTCCTGGGGCTCGAGGGTCACGCCCTCGCTCGCGGGATCCACGAGGAAGACGCCAACGGCGTCGTCCCGGGTGCGCGCGGGCACCAGGATGCGGGCGGCCAGCCGGCCGGCCGGCACGCAGATCTTCTCGCCCTCGAGCCGCCACGCGTCGCCGTCGGCCGCGGCGGTCGTGCGCGGCCGCGCGGGATCGAAGGCCGCGTACTCGCTGAGCCCGGCGCTCAGGATCGTGTCGCCCGAGGCCACGCCGGGCAGCAGGCGCTGCTTCTGCGCCTCGCTTCCGAACGCCTCCACCGGCAGGGCACCCATCACGAGGGTGGCCAGCAGCGGCACCTGGACCAGCGAGCGCCCCTGGGCCTCGAGCAGGATGGCGAGCTCGGTGAGCCCCATCGCCGAGCCGCCCCAGGCTTCCGCCAGGGTGAGCCCCAGAAGGTTGGCCCCGGCGAGGGCGCTCCACAGCTCGCGGTCGACGCCGTCCGCGGACCGCTCGACTTCGCGCAGCCGCTCGTGTCCGGCGTAGTCGGCCAGGATCTGCGCGGCCAGCTCTCGCACCGCCTCCTGCTCTTCGCTGAAGGAGAAGTCCATCGGATCCTCGCTGCCGGCGCTCAGGCCGGGCGGAACTGGGGCAGGGTGAGCTCGTCGTCGACGGCGTTGAACTCCACGCGGACGGGCAGCCCGATCTTCACGTCGGCGCCGTCGATGCCGACGAGGTCGCTCACGAGCCGGGTGCCTTCTTCGAGCTCGATCACCGCTATGGGGTGTCCCGGCTCGAAGGGCGGAATCTGTGGGTGGTAGTGCCGGACGTAGCTGTAGACCACACCCCGCCCGCTGGCCTCCACGGTGTCCCACTCGAGGGAGCGGCAGTGCCGGCACATGGGCGCCGGCGGGTGCCGCAGCTTCTTGCAGGACGCGCAGCGCTGGATCAGGAGCTTTCCCTCGGCGACGCCCTGCCAGAAGAAGCGATTGTCGTGGGTGATGCCCGGCCGGGGGCGGCGACCGGCGCGCGGTCCCCGGGGCTGCGGTGTGGGCTCGGCCTTGGCCTTGGAGTCCGACATGGATGGCTCTCCGTCCTATCGCGGCACGCGCGGCATGCGCAGCCCGGCGATGGAGACGATCTCGCGCTGGATCTCGTTCACGCCGCCGCCGAAGGTGTTGATCTGGCAGGCGCGGTAGTTCACCTCGAGCTCGCCGTGCAGCACGGCCGACGGCGAGCCCGCGCGGATCGCGCCCGCCGCGCCCACCACGTCGAGCAGCAGGCGGTAGACCTCGATCACGGTCTCGGTCCCGTAGACCTTGACGGCCGAGGACCGGGCCGGGTCGGGCGCGCCGCGCTCGATCTCCCAGGCCATCCGCCAGTTCATGATCTTCATCGCCTCGAGCCGCGCCTTCGCCTCGCCGAGCGCCATCTGGACCCAGGGCTTCTCGGCCACGGGGCGGCCGTCCTCGGCCTCGGTCTGGCGCGCCCAGGCCACCACGTCGTCCAGGTGCTTGAGGGAGAGCGCGCCGAAGGCGGCGAGGCCCACGCGTTCGTGGTTGAGCTGGCTGGTGATGAGTCGCCAGCCGCCGTTCAGCCCGCCGACGATGTTGCGGGCGGGCACGCGGCAGTGGTCGTAGTAGCTCATGCAGGTGGCGCCGTTGCCGACGGTGTGGATGAGCGATGCGCTGAAGCCGGGATCCTTCGTGTCGAGGATGAAGATCGTGATGCCGTGGTGCTTCTTGCCTTCGCTGCTCGTGCGGGCGGCCAGCCAGACGTAGTCGGCGTCGTTGGCGCCGCTGGTGTAGATCTTGGTGCCGGTGATGACGTACTCGTCGCCCTCGCGCACGGCCTCGGTGCTGAGGGACGCGAGGTCGGTCCCCGATTCTGGCTCCGTGTAGCCGATGGCGAAGTGGATCTCGCCGGCCAGGATGCGGGGCAGGTACTCGGCCTTCTGCTCCTCGGAGCCGAGCGCCATCAGGACCGGCCCGACCGTGCTCAGGGTGACGAACGGGAAGGGAGCCCCCGCCCGTCGGACCTCGTCGATGAAGATGAACTGCTCGAGGGCGGTGCGACCCTGGCCCCCGAACTCCTTGGGCCAGCCGACGCCGAGCCAGCCGTCCCGGCCCATCTGGCGGATCACCTCGCGGTAGGTCGGGCCGCCCTCCATGCCCTCGAGCTCGGCGCGCCGCTCGGGGGTCATCAGCTTCGCGAAGTAGGCGCGCAGCTCGTCGCGCAGGGCCTTCTGCTCGGGCGTGTAGTCGATGTACATGGCGTCGCCTGGCCTCGGGTTCCGGGGCTCGCGCGCGAGCCGCTGGTCTCGGTTCTCGCTCGCTCGACCCGTCTGCGGTCGCCGATCGTCGCCTTCCGCACCACGTCGCTGAACACAGTTCACCCCGCACGCGGGCAGCGGACGCGCTCCCGCACGCCGGAGTGGAACACGTTCTAGCGCGCCCGGGGCAAAGGTCAAAGGCCCGGGGTCCGGCGGCTATGATGGCCCCGCTCGTGCCCGAGCATCAGGGGGATTCGCCCGATGGACTCGCCGGTGATGATCGAGGTGGCGCTCAACGGACAGACCTCGAAGGAGACGAACCCCAACGTTCCCCGCAGCGCGCCCGAGATCACGGAAGACGCGCTGGCCTGTCTCGGCGCCGGCGCCTGCCTCGTCCACACCCACATCCACGAGATCCTGGTTCCCGGGGAGGAGGCCGCGGCCCGCTACCTGGACCACTTCCGGCCGATCCTCGCCGCGCGTCCCGACGCCCTCGTCTATCCCACCCTCGGATTCGGGCAGACCGTCGAGGATCGCTACGAGCACGTGAAGATCCTGGCGGAGGCCGTTCCGCTGCGGGTGGGCTTCGTGGATCCCGGCTCGGTGAACCTCGGCGGCTCGGACGCCGACGGACTGCCGATCCCCATCCACTTCGCGTACACGAACACGCCGGCGGACATCCGCTGGGCCTTCGAGCTGCACGAGGCCCTACGCCTGGGCCCGAGCATCGCGATCTTCGAACCCGGCTTCCTGCGCCACGCGCTGGCCTACCACCGCGCGGGCCGTCTGCCGGCGGGATCCCTGGTGAAGTTCTATCTGGGGGGCGACTATGGCTACATGGGAGCGGGGTACCCGGGCGTGAGCTTCGGGCTGCCCCCGACTCCGTGGGGTCTCGACGTCTACCTCGAGATGCTGGGCACGTGCGGGCTTCCGTGGTCGGTCGGCGTGCTCGGAGGCGACGTCTTCGAGCACGGTCTCGCCCGGCACGCCCTGGAGCGGGGTGGCCACCTGCACGTGGGACTCGAGGACTACGCGGGCAGCGCCAAGCCCACGAACGAGGAGCTCGTCTCCCGGGCGGCGGCGCTGTGCCGGGAGCTGGGGCGGCCCGTGGCGACCTGCGACGAGGCGGCGCGGATCCTGGCGCTACCGCGCTGAGCGCCGGCGACGCAAGGCGGCGAGGGTCGCCAGGGCGGCCGCGGCCAGCGCGCCCGCGGAAGGTTCGGGCACGCGGAAGCCGACGTCCCGCGTCTGGCTGGTGGCGGCGTCGATTGGGCTGGCGGACTGTCGGCTCGCGGCTTCCGGGTCGCTGTCCCAGCCGCCTCCCAGGAGATCCAGGCTGTCCTCGAGCCACTCGAGCACGTTGCCCGCCTGGTCCAGGGTGCCGGAGGGGCTGGCCGAGAAGCGGTACGAGCCCACGGGAGCCAGCGGCGCCGTGAGCCCGCCGAGGGCCCGGTCGAGGTTCGCGAAGTTGCCCACGTCGCGACCGGGCACGTCCGGGGTCGGCGCGACGTTCGACGACGTCGGGTACTCGAAGTAGGAAGGCGGACTGGTCGCCCGATTGAAGTAGGCGGCCTTGTCCCACTCCCTGGTCCGCGGCAGGAAGTACCGGGCACCGTAGTTGCGGGGGCCGACGCTCGTCTCCCCGGTGAACGTGTAGGAGCCGGTCTCCGTGGACGCCCCCACGGTCGCGCCGTTCTCCAGCCAGTTGACGTAGCGGAGGGCGTCGTAGCGCGAGACGAACACCACCGGCCAGTCGGCTCGGCCGGCGATCGTCTCGTAGTGGTAGTTCCCGTTGGCGCCGGTGCGCAGGATGCCGCCGCGTGGATCGCTGCCCATCTCCGCGGCGTACAGGCCGTGGGGATCGGAGAAGGCCTTCTGGGAGAGGAACGCCGCGTACTCGGCGTTCGTCACCTCGGTCTGGCCGATCTGGAAGGGGCGGACGATGGTCCCGAAAGACTCGTTGTAGGGCTCGTTCCCCCCTTCGACGGGCACCATGGCGGCCGGCGAGGCGAGGCTCGTCGCGTCGAGCAGGTAGAGCGTTCCGCTCGCCTGGCCGGGGGTGTCCGCCACGAACGCGGCGGAGATCGGATCGCCCCCTGCGAGCGTGCCCTCGAGAGTGAGGCCCGAGAGCGCGAGCGCTCCGAACGACACGGGGGAGCCGTCCACCATGAAGTCGCTGCCGGCGACCCGGACGAGCGAGCTTCCGTGCGCCTCCAGGCTCGCGACGGATCCCCCCGTCACCAGGATCGTGGCGCCGTCCGCTACGAGGCTGGCGACGGCGCCGCCGGAAACGCTGAGGTCCGCTTCGTCCTGGGCGTCGAGCGAATCGACGCTGCCGGCGAGCAGGCTCGCCCTCGAGGTGTCGAGCAGCTCGAGGAGGGAGACGGCGCCGCCCCGCACGAACAGCCGGGAGGTGTCGGAGACGCGCACGTGCGCGGCCGAGCCGCCGTCCCGAACGTCGAGGGTGGTGGGTAGGCCCGGGCTGGTGCACAGGCCGAGCGGGTCCGAGAGGTCGTCCGGACACGACTCGTTGCGAACGTCGACCACGAGCTTCGGGTTGTTCGGATAGTCGAGGACGTTCAGGGGCTCGGGGGGCGCGAGGCCGTTGTTGACGAGGGCGAGGCCCGCGGGCGTCGCCTCGGCGATCAGGGGGAAGTTCGGCTGCTCGGGGAACGCGCAGAAGCGATCCACGGTGCCGCCCTGGTCGACGATGGCCTGCTCTTCGTCCGTCAGCGGGACGAGGTCGTAGCAGGCCGGGGCCTCGCAGCGGAGCTCGTCGTCCGACAGCGTCGTGCACTGGGGCATGAGGCACGCGGGGTCGGGCATCCCGAGGTCGCAGAAGTCGACCTCGACCGGATTCTCGTCGTCCTCGAAGCCCACCAGGGGGAGCTGATCGAGCTCGTCGAGGATGCTCGTGGCCGTTCCGTCGTCGACGAGCGTCTGGCTGTTGCGCGCGTCGGTGGTGGCCAGCCCCGCGAGCGCCAGCACGACCTCTTCGCCGGAGGAGACCCGGCCGAAGACGAGATGGGCACCCGCGCCCCCGTGCTCCGCGTCGTCGAAGGTCAGGCCGTCGTCCCGCACGAGGTCGGAGTTGTCCTGGACGTTGACGATCCACTCGGGGGTCAGGATGCCGCCGCGTCGCACGAAGGCGACGGTCATGGCCACGTTCTTGAAGACGCCGGGCGAGGTCTGGAGCTCGACGGGGAGGCTCGCTCCCGTCTCCTGCAGGTGGTTGCCGCCGTCGACGGTGAAGAGCCCCGCGTGCAGCACCGCCGAGGGCGTGGTCTGGTCGTTCACCAGGTAGCGGCTGTCGATGCAGCTGCGCTCGTTGGGATCGTCCTGGCAGAGGCCGGCCACGCACTCGCAATAGAAGCAGGGACCGTCGGGACAGGTGATCTGCTTGTCGCCGCGGTGGAAGAAGGCGCGGTCGCGAACCAGGCTGGCGAAGAAGCGGGCGTGATCGCGCACCGCGGTGTCCTCGGCCAGCTGCACGAAGAAGGAGCCCTCGGTGGTGCGGATCTCGACGGTGCCGATCACCTCCTGGGCGCGTACCGCGGGTGCGAGCGCGAGCAGCCCGGCGATCGCGCCGCCGAGGAGCCCGGCGAGGGATCGGGCGCCCGAACTGCCTCGGCCTGTGCGCAACGCCATCGTTCCGGCCGTCCCTTTCCTCTTTCTCGCTCGAGCCTCGCTCGAGTCTCTCGCTTCGCTCGGCTCGCTCTGTCTCGCTCGCGTGGCCGAGCGAGGGACGGGAGTCTACCGCTCAGGCCGCCGAGCGCAGGCAGCAGGCTGCCGTCCGGACGGTCAGCGAAGAGCCAGGTGCCAGGATGCGAGCAGGATGGCGAGGGCGAGGGCGAGCGCGGCCGCCTGCGCCCCCGGGCCCGGCCGACGTGGCCAGCCGAGGGTGGCCGCCGCGCCCAGCAGCCCGCCCGCCCCGAAGCCGAACAGGTGCGCCGACAGGTCGCTTCGCTCGCCGGTGCCGAGCATGGCGATCAGCGCCAGCCCCGCCGCGATGGGCACCCACGGATGCAGCCCGAGGTCGCCCCGGCGGATGCGATGCACCCCGCTCCGCCCCCCCAAGAGGCCCACCGCCCCGAAGACGGCCGTCGAGGCGCCGATGGAGAGGTGATCGGGTCCCTGGAAGAACGCGTTGGCGAGGTTGCCGACGACGCCCGCCGCCAGAGTGAGGGCAATGCCCAGGCCCGGCCCGAATCCCGCGCAGACGGCCGCCAGGAAGATCGCGCCGAACAGCGCATTGGCGGCCACGTGCGTGAGGTCCGCGTGCAGGCACAGGGCGGTCACCGTCCGCCAGAGCTCGCCGTCGAGGATCCGCGCACCGTCCGCGCTGCCCCGAGCGAACCACACGACCTGCGGGCTCCGGGGCCCCGTCACGGCGAAGAACGCCAGCATGGCGAGGCTCACGACGCCGGCCGCGAAGCGCTCGACCTCCCCGATGGTCTCGCGCGCTTCCGGAGCCGCGGGCGCGTCGCCCGCGTTCTCCGACTCGAAACGCGCCAGGGCGTCCTCCGCCGCCGGCGCCTCGTCCACCGGAACGCAGACCACGAAGCCCGCGGCGGTGTAGTCGATCCGCGGGTGGAGGCCCTCCGCGACCAGCACGAGGGCCCACTCCCCGGCCGCTTCGCGCGCGCGCGTCACCCGGACCACGGCCTCCGGCGAATCCGGCTGCACGGCGTCACCTCGATGCAAGCGGCCCTGCGGGAGCGGGAAGGAGCCGACGGCGGCCGTCCGTCCGTCGCGCTGCCGCACGGCTACCGCAGGACGAGTACCGCAGGGCGGCTACCGCACCACGAGAAAGCGCCCGGGATCGCTCCCGGGCGCTTCTCCGTTCCCGTGCCAGCTTCGGCCTGTCGGCCGCCTGGCTTGGCGAGCGCGGCGCTCGTCCGCCGGTCGTGCTCCGTCACTCGCTGCAGGGCCCTTTTCGCGTTCGTCGCGCTCTTCGTCGCGCTTCTCGTCACGCTACCTGCGCTTCCGTCTGCGCTTCCTCCGCGGCGCCTGCGACGCCGTCTGCGTCACCAGCGCACCCTGCGTCTTCTTCGTGCCGGCGCCTCCGGACCTGCGGTCATCGACTCTTCGTGGATTCGATTCGCGTGGATTCGACTCCCGTGGATTCGACTCCCGTGGATTCGACTCCCGTGGATTCGACTCCCGTGGATTCGACTCTCGTGGATTCGACTCCCGTGGATTCGACTCTTTCGACTTCCGCCTCGCCCGGTCATCTCTTGCGACTTGCCACGCCGCGCACTGCGAGTGCGATTGACCAGCTCGGGCATGCGCCGATGGCGCTCTTCGCGCTTGCCGTCGCGAGTCGAACGGCTGACCCGCACGCGGAGAGGATATCGACCGTTGTTCCGGGGTGTCAATCGAAACGAAGGCGCAAAGGCGAATGAGCGCGCCGCGCGCGAGACGCCGTTCCCGTCAGCGCGAGCGTGCGCTCCCGGGTCGTTCGAGGGCGCGCTCGGGGCTTCTGGCGCTCAGAGCAGCTCGAGCTGTCGGGGCTCGCCCATCGCCTCGTCGAAGCTCGCTCCGATCTCCACCAGGATGGCCTCGGCGACGGGCCGCAGCACGCGCTCGACGTAGTGGCGACGATCGACGTCCCCCGGGATGGGCGCGCCCGGGGGTACGGGCTCCGGGCCGCGGTGGGTGATGACGTAGCGGATCACCGGACCGACGGGCCCAGCGAGCTTGCGCGCGGCCTGTACGTGCGGCGGTGTCGACGCGGTGTAGCTCTCGAGCGTGCGCTTGCGGATTCGCTTCACGTAGACGAGCTCGTGGTCGAGCTTTCCGGCCATCACGTCGTCGACGGTCGCCTTCACGAAGGGCATCACCTCGTCGCCCGTGAAGAGCCGCTTCAGCATTCCCTTCTGCAGCCGGCCGGTGACCGCCGGCCAGTCGCGGCGCACCGACTCGAGGCCCACGATCTCGAGCTCGCCCTCGGCCCAGCCCGCGTAGCGCTTCTTGCTGGCGTCGCCGCCGCCGCGGACGTGGGGGAGGAAGAGGCGGTCGTAGAGCTTCTCCAGCTCGAGGTCGAGGAGCGACTCCACCCCGTACTCGGCGCGGATCCGCCGCGCGATGCGTTCCGCCACCCGCTGCCGTAGGGCCTCGGCGCGATCCAGTCGTTCGCTTCGTCGCGCTCCTCCGTCGTCCGCTTCGGAATCGAGCTGCACGAAGACGGAGTCGGTGTCGCCGTACACGACGCGCATGCCTTCGGCCTCGAAGGCGTCCCTCGTCCAGGCCAGGGTCTGCTGTCCGAAGCCGGTGATGGCGTTCGCGACCCGCGGGTCGAAGAAGCGGCAGGCCGAGGCGGCGAAGACGCCGAACATCGCGTTCATCATGATCTTGATCGCCTGGTCGGCGTGGCGGTCGCCGCGGGCCCGGGCGGCTTCCCGCCGCTCCATGAAGCGCTCGATGATGTGGGGCAGGATGGACGGCTCGCGCGAAAAGCGCGCGCCGTCCGGCGCCTCGACGGTGGCGGCCGGGTCGGCGCCGCTTGCCATGGCGAGGGCCAGCGGGTCGAGGTTGAAGGTGCGCACGAGGCTCGGATACAGGCTCTTGAAGTCGAAGACCGCGACGTTGGGCGTCAGTCCCGGGAACCGGGTCGAGCAGCGCGCCGCCCCGGATCGGCTCGGCCTTGCGCGAGACGTCGACGCTCGGCGCGACGACGCCCCGGCGCCGCAGCTCGGGCAGATAGAGCAGGTCGAACGAGGCGATGCTCGCGCCCACCCGATCGAGCTGCATGCCCGAGAGCAGGCTCCGCTCCAGGGCCAGGTCGAGCAGCCCTTCGTGCTCGAGGATGTCGAGCACGAGCCGCGCGTCCTCCAGGTTGTAGGCGACGAGCGCCGCCGGCTCCTCGCGGTAGAGCCGCTGGATCTCCTCTCCGGCGTCCGGCGCGTCGTGGTCGATCTTCTTGCCCCGTCCGAGCACGGCGCGCGCGACGGTCTCCAGCCGGTAGTCCTCGAGGCGCATCGCCTCGCGCACGAGGGGCAGGCCGTCCAGCACCATGCGCCCGGGGACGTCGGCGCGGCTCTGCAGCGAGAAGCCCCGGTCCTGCTGGAACCCGACGGCGCCGTCGACCCGTCCCAGGCGCAGCTCCTGGGCCGGCAGCCCCAGCTGCTCGCATCGCCGGGTGAAGACCTGCAGGTCGAAGTCGACGACGTTCCAGCCCACCAGCACGTCCGGGTCCAGCTCCCGGATGCGACGCGCCACGGCCACGAGCAGCCGCGCCTCTTCCGCGTGGATGCGGGCGTGCGGGTCGTCGATCCGCTCCCGCGAGACCACGTGCACCTCCTCGACCGTATCGCCGTCCGCGGCGCGGCAGACCAGCGCGGCCGAGAGGATGTGTCCGGCGTCGAGGGTGGTCTCGAGGTCGAGGGAGAGGATGGAGAGCGGTGGGGCGCGCGTCGCCGGGCTGCAGGAGGACGTTGCGGAAGTAGAGCAGCCCGTCGCGCTTGCGGGGCGTGCCTTCGATGCGCACCGCCGCGCGCAGGCCGTGGTCGATCAGGTAGCGGTAGGGAAAGCGGATGTCCGCCTCGCAGGGAGCGGCGCCCTGCCTCGCGAGGCGGTCGCGCAGGGACGGCACCGCCGAAGGCGCCGGCAGCACCACCCGGGCAGACGCGCCTCGCCGGCCAGGTTGCGGAGCGAGGTCGCCTCGAGCTGCACGTCCGGCTCGCCGGAGACGCGCTCCGCCGCGGCGGTGGGAACGAAGAAGTAGGGTCGGAAGCGATCGTCCTCGACCAGGAAGGGCGGGCCGTCGGCGAGGCGACCGTAGAGCTGGACCACGGGCCGGCCGTGCCGCACGCGGTAGGTGGGCTGGAGGATCAGCCCCTGGTAGACGCCGGCGGCCCCCATCGGTCGCGGCGCGACTACCGCACCGCGGAGATGAGCTCGATGACGTTCCCGGCCGGATCGCTCACCCACATCTGCCCGCGCTCCGCGCCCGCCTCGAGCACGTCGAGGCCGTGGCGCTTCAGGTGGTCGCGGACCTTCTCGTAGTCGTCGATTGCGAAGGCGGTGTGGTTCGCCAGCGGACTCGTGCGACTCGGGTTGCTGCCCACGTCGGCGCCCTCGGGTGCCACGATCAGGTGGACCTGGATGGCACCGGACTGGAGCCAGGCGCCGTCGATGCCCAGGGCGGGCCGCGCGATGGGCTCGAAGCCGAGGACGTCCCGGTAGAAGTGCAGCGCGGGCTCGAGCTCGGGCACGCAGAAGGAGACGTGGTTGATGGCCTGGCTGATCATGGGGGGTCCTCCGCGGCGCGAGTATCGCACGGGGCTCCGGCCGCTGCCCCCGTTCTGCCCTGGCGATCCCCCGGACCGCCCGTCAGCGCCGTCAGCCACGCCGCCGTCGCTTCTTCGGCTTCGCCCTGGCACTCGACTGGAAGGAAGACTGGCCGGTTCTCCAGCCGAGGTTCGCTCCCGAGCTGCCCGGCCGGGTGCTCGCCCCGAGGATCCGCATGGGGTTCGTGGCCCAGCCCACGGCGTTCAGGTGCGACCCGAGGTTCTCCACGTCCAGGGTGAGGACGCGCCCGTCCTCCCAGATGGCGGTGTCGTCGGTCTCGTAGACGAGCGCGACGTCCCTTCGCTCGGCGACCCCGCGCTGGAGCGCCGCCGGCGTACGCACCGGGACGATCGTGACGGGGCCGGCGTACGGCACGGTGCAGGTCTGGGGTGGCTGCGCGTCGAGCGCGAGGGCCGGCTCGGCGGCGAGCGGCGGCTCCTCCTCCGCCGGGATCTCGTGGCGCGTCTCCGCGGAGCCCGAGAGCAGGCTCGTCACCACGGCCTTCACGACGCGCAGGGCCCCCGGCTTGCCGTCGCCCGCATCGCCCGACGAGCACGACACGACGACCGCGAGGCAGAGCGGGACGAGCATTCCCACGACGGCGTGAGCGAGCTTTCGAACCCGGCGCGACACACGCGACGGATCGGCCGGAACGGGCCCCGGGTTGAGCACGCAGGACCGCACGCACGGCTCGGGCTGCGAATCCGAGGGATTCGGTTTGCCGCGCAAGCCGACCCCTTCCGGGTCGGCCTGCTAGCTGACGAATCCGAGGGATTCGGTTTGCCGCGCAAGCCGACCCCTTCCGGGTCGGCCTGCTAGCTGACGAATCCGAGGGATTCGGTTTGCCGCGCAAGCCGACCCCTTCCGGGTCGGCCTGCTAGCTGACGAATCCGAGGGATTCGGTTTGCCGCGCAAGCCGACCCCTTCCGGGTCGGCCTGCTAGCCTCCGCTTCGTGCCCTGCCGCCCGCGCGTGCGTCTCTCGCTCCTCCTGGTCCTCCTGGCAGGGGCGACCGGCTGCAGCAGCTGGCTTCCCGATCTCGTCGAGCAGCAGCGCTTCCAGGCCGTGCCCCCCATCGCCTGCATCGCCGTCTTGCCGTTCTACCCGGCGGCCAGGCTCTCCCGGGGAGCCGCGGAGTCGCAGACCAGCGCGTGGGAGGCCACGGCCCTGGTCACCCGCTTCGTCACCGAGGCGTTGGCGCAGCGCTCCGTCAAGGTCGTGCCGCCCGACGACGTCCAGCTCGCCTTCGAGGGGCAGGGGCTGGTGACGCCCCGTCAGGCGCCGGAGGCGGCCGCGCTGCTGGCCACCTCGCAGTTCGGGGCCGACGCGATCCTGCTGGGCGAGGTGCGCCGCTACCGCGAGCGGGAGGGGTCTTCGTATGGCTCCCTGTCCCCGGCGAGCGTCGAGTTCGAGGTCACCCTCTACTCGGCGCCCGACGCGACGAAGCTCTGGGTCGCGCGCTTCGACCAGACGCAGGCCTCGCTCACGTCGAACCTGTTCGACACCGCGCGCTATCCCGGCGGCGGCAGCCGGTGGCTCACGGTGGCGGAGCTGGCGCAGTGGGGGGCGCAGCTCGTCGCCGAGAAGCTGCCCCTCGGACGCTGATCCCCACCCACTTCGGTCGGGGAACGTCTACCCGATCTCGCCGCGGCTCGAGGTGACCCGCGACGTCGCCGAGTCGGTCACTCGCCGGGCCCGTCCGTCGCGGCCTGCGGCTTCGTGTCCGAGTCGTCCACCTTGCGGTAGAGCAGCCAGTGCCAGCCGGAGAGGTCCGAGTAGCGCGCCACCCGGGCGAGCACGTACGCGTGTCCCTGCCCGTCCACCAGGGCGGGGTCGACGTGCCCGAGCGGTCCGATGCGGTGCAGCAGCAGCCAGTCCGGGTACTCCTGCTGGGGCCGATAGACGAGCCGGCGGTCCGGCGGCAGGTAGCGGTTGTAGAAACGGATCACCGTGTTGGTGCGGAACCGGTGGTCGCCCCCCACCGTGGGCAGCCGGTCGCCCGCGCGGTCGGCGATGTAGCGGACGGTGCCGAGCAGGTCGCCGCGCCCGTAGCGGTAGAAGCGTGCGGTATCGATCCCGTTGCCCACGAAGGTCGCAGCCAGCAGAGCCCCCGCCGCGGCGCGCCCGACCCCGCCGGCGCGGAGCGCCGCCGCTACGGGGCCCGCCAGGGCGACCAGGCCGAAGGCGGTGGCGAGCAGGAAGTAGCGCACGAAGAAGACCTGGGGGCGCATCAGCGCGAACGTCGCCGCGGGCGAGACGAACACCACGACGGCGAGGAAGACCCAGGCGTCTCGCCGCTTCCGGGCCCACCAGGCGATCGACCCGGCGAAGAGCACCACGGTCGCGATGGCGACGGCCAGCGCCACGGCGCCCCGCGGCGGACCGCCGATCGCATACGAGAGCGCCCGCACGAAGACCTCGGCCGCGTCGAGCTCCGGGCCCTCCCCGATCTTCGTGAGCCGGATGTCGAACCAGTAGAACACGAGCAGGAAGAGCGTCGGAGCCGCGAACGCCCGGGCTCCCTCCCACAGCACCCGCAGCACGCTCCGCTCCCGGCGCCAGAGCACGAACGCCGCGAAGACGCCCGCCGCCAGGAAGGCGTGCAGGTACATCAGGTGTGAGAGGAAGCCGAGGCACGCGCACGCCTGGAAGAGGAGGGCCTGGGTCCACCGCCGCTTCTCGAGGAAGACCTCGAGGACGTCGAACGAGGCCAGCGCGAAGAAGACGACCAGGGAGTAGCCCCGGGCCTCGGAGGAGTAGTGGATGAGCAGATACGAAGTGGCGCACAGCAGGCCGGCGACGGCGCCCTCGCTGCGGCCCCGGCGCGCGCCGATGCGGAAGGCGAGGGCCACGCTGCCGACGCCCGCCAGCAGGGAGTGGATGCGGTAGGGCCACCAGCTGTCGAGATCCCCCAGCGCGTAGAGGATCAGGGTGTTCAGGTGGTGGTTGTTCGAGTGATGGATGCTGGTGAAGACGTCCCACGCCGAATGCATTCCGTAGACGTATTTGAGGGTCCAGATCTCGTCGAGCCAGAAGTCGCTCGCGAGCCCGGGAATCCGGAGCGCGGCAGCGAAGACGACGATCGCTGCGAGCAGGAGGCCGGATCTGTCCGTGCGTTGGGCCGGCATCGGGCGCGCCCACGATACGCGAAAGGACGCGCGAAGAGTATCCTCCCGCCCGTGACGGCGCGCGCACTCACCCCCTTCTCCCTCTTCGCGCTGGCGCTCGCGCTTCGTCTGTTGCCCTGGCCGACCGTGATCGAGCCCGATCGCGTCGTCTTCTTCGGGATGGACGCCTGGTACCACATGCGGCGGGTGCGGCTCGCCCTCGCGAACGGCGGCTGGCCGCCCGGCTTCGATCCCTACGTCAACTTCCCCCACGGCGCCCAGCCGATCTGGCCGCCGCTGTTCGACGCGGTGGTCGGCTGGCTGGTGTGGCCCGTGCACGTGCTCGGTACGCCGCTCTCGGTGGAGCGGGTGGCGGCGTGCCTGCCGCCGGTCCTGGGGGCGCTGTGCGTGGTGGTCACCTGGCGCCTCGCCCTGCGCCTCTTCGATCCCACGGTGGCCTGGCTCGCCGGGCTCCTGCTCTGCTTCCTCTCGGCCCACTTCTGGTACTCCCAGATCGGCTTCCTCGACCACCACGTCGCCGTGGCGCTCCTCGAGACGAGCCTGCTGTGGGTGGCGATGGGGCTGCTCGAGGCGGTCGTCTCGGGGGGGCCGGGGCGTCGCTGGCGCGCCGTCGCCACCGGCGCGGGGATGGGCGCTTCGCTGCTGCTGTGGCCGGGTGCGCTGCTGCACGTGGGGGTGCTGGAGCTGGCGCTGGGCATCGCCTGGATGAGTCGGCCGGACCGCGACGGCGCGCGGCGCGGGGCCCGGCTCCTCACCCTGGCGAACGGCACGGCGCTCGTCCTGACCGCACCGTCCGGGTGGAGCGCCCACTGGGCCGGATGGAGCGAGTTCAGTCCCGCCGTGGTCTCGCACTTCCAGCCCTGGGTCTTCGGGGCGCTCGCGACCCTGTCCCTGGCATCCGCGCTCCTCTGGCGCACGACCGCTGCCGGCGGGTCGCGAGGCGGCCGCATCGTCTGGATCGTCGGGCTGGGTCTCGGGTTGCGTGGTGGCGAGCGGGCTCCTGCTGCCCGGCCTGCTCACGGGCGCGGGCGAGGCCTGGCGCTGGCTGACCCGGGACGAGGTGTTCCAGGGCCTCGTCAACGAATCGAAGCCCCTCTTCCTGTCCGAGACCGGCTTCGATCCCGCCAACGCCGAGCTGCGACTCTCGCGCTTCCTCTACCTGCTGCCCGTCTTCGGGGTCGCGCTGGCGATCCAGCGCCTGGCGGCGCCCGCGCCAGCCCGCGCTGCTCCTGCTGGTGGCGCTGGACCTTCGCGCTCGCCGTCGTCACGCTCCTGCAGCGCCGCTTCTTCAACTCGCTCTCGCCGGCATTCGCCATCGTGACCGCCTGGGCGATCGTGACGGTCTTCCGGCGCCTGCGGGCCACGCTTCGGCCCGGCCCGCGCCGGGTGGCCCTGCTGGGTGCCGTCGCGGTGCTCTGTGCGGCGCTCTTCGCGCCGAGCCTCGCGGCCTGGCGGATCCCCGCCAGCAACGCGATCCGCAAGCTGCGAGGCGCTCCGATGATCGTGCCCCGCAACGAGATTTCGAGAAGGGTGCTACTCGACGCGGCCGTCTGGCTGCGGGACAACACGCCGCCTACCGACTCGCCCCTCTCCCCCGGCGCGCGGCCGGAGTACGGGATCCTGGCGCCCTGGGGCTTCGGGCACCTGCTCAAGTACGTGGCCCAGCGGCCGACCGTCGTCGGCAACTTCGGAGACGACGTCGGCGAGGGCAACCTGCGGCGGGTGACCGCCTACTTCGCGAGCCGCGAGCCGGATGCGGTCCGCATCCTCGACGACCTGCGGGCCCGCTACGTGCTCGTGCAGACCCTGGGCGACGTCCCGGACGCACGGCTCCACGGCGAGGCCATGCGCAAGCGCCTGTCCGTCGACGACAGCCCCGGGCTCGCGCACCACCGGCTGCTGTACGAGTCGCTCCTCGATTCGGAGCGCATGCAGCTCGGCCGCTCGGAGTTCCGCATCTTCGAGCGCGTGGCGGGTGCGCTCGTGGAGGGCCGTGCTCCGCCGGGGGCGGTGGTCACGGCGCGGCTCGCCTACCAGAGCAACCGCGGCCGTCGGGGTCGCTTCGAGACCCGGGCGGTGGCCGACGCCGCCGGGCGCTACGCGCTGCGCCTCCCGTACTCGACCCGGGGCGCGCCCCCGGGCGTGCGCACCGAGCCGAGCTACGCGTTGACCGCGGCGAGCGCGGCCGGCGTCGCGCTCGAGGCCGCGGGCGTCGGCGAGGACGCCGCCCCGGGCCGCCTCGTCGTCTCGGAGGCCGATGTGCGCTCCGGCGCGCTGGTGGCCGGGCCGGATTTCGCGGCACCGTGAGTCCGGGCGTCGCAGGGGTGCGTCTCGCGTCCGAAGCCGGCGTCGTTCGCTCGCGTTGTGGTAAGAATCCGGCCGGGGGGGTTCCAGAGATGCAGGAGCGATCGTCACGTCGTGCGACCCGTTCCGGGAGGATCCTGGCGGCGGCCTTCGCGGTGGGCGGGCTCGCGCTGGTGCTGGCGCCGCGCGTCGCGTCCGCCCAGGAGCCGGCGCAGGTGCCGCCGGTGTCGGAGTGGGACGACAGCTACTATCCGTTCGCGCGCACGGGCGTCTTCCTCGGCGTGGGCGGGCTCTTCGCCCTCGAGAACTTCGACACCGACCCGCTGATCAACAACGCGGACAACCCGCTCGACATCAGCGCCGACGACGGCGGGGGATTCGAGCTGCGGGGGGGCTACCGGGCGACCCCCCGTCTCGCCGCCGAGGTGCTCTTCCAGTACTACTCGGGCTTCGCGGTGAAGGAGCGCACCAGCGGCTACGACGACAACTTCGACGGCTGGACGCTGACCGCGGGGGAAAGCTCTATCCGCTGCTCGGGCGCCTCCAGCCCTATGCGACCTTCGGCGTGGGCGGGCTCGTCTTCCAGGAGAAGAAGGGAGACGACTCCGGCTTCGTGGCCCGCATGGGGGCCGGCCTCGACGTCTACCTGAGCGACCAGTTCGTGGTGGACACGGAGTTCGCGTACCTGTTCCCGACGGGCTCCATCGCCGACTTCCAGTTCGCGACGTTCTCGCTGGGCGTCCAGTACCGCTGGTAGGCTGCGGGCTGCGGCGGCCGATAGCACGGCATCTTCGCGACCTTCTCGCTTCGGCCGTCCTCGACGTACGGGAGTACGTCTGCGGGGGCCTTCGCTGCGAGGGCCGCGAATCTGCCGCACTCTCGGCCGCCTCGCGGGCGACCTTCTCGCTTGGGCCGTCCTCGACGTACCGGAGTAGTACGTCTGCGGGGGCCTTCGCTGCGAGGGCCGCGAATCTGCCGCGCTCTCGGCCGCCTCGCGCGCGACCTTCTCGCTTGGGCCGTCCTCGACGTACCGGAGTAGTACGTCTGCGGGGGCCTTCGCTGCGAGGGCCGCGAATCTGCCGCACTCTCGGCCGCCTCGCGGGCGACCTTCTCGCTTGGGCCGTCCTCGACGTACCGGAGTAGTACGTCTGCGGGGGCCTTCGCTGCGAGGGCCGCGAATCTGCCGCGCTCTCGGCCGCCTCGCGCGCGACCTTCTCGCTTCGGCCGTCCTCGACGTACGGGAGTACGTCTGCGGGGGCCTTCGCTGCGAGGGCCGCGAATCTGCCGCGCTCTCGGCCGCCTCGCGCGCGACCTTCTCGCTTGGGCCGTCCTCGACGTACCGGAGAGTACGTCTGCGGGGGCCTTCGCTGCGAGGGCCGCGAATCTGCCGCGCTCTCGGCCGCCTCGCGGGCGACCTTCTCGCTTGGGCCGTCCTCGACGTACCGGAGTAGTACGTCTGCGGGGGCCTTCGCTGCGAGGGCCGCGAATCTGCCGCGCTCTCGGCCGCCTCGCGCGCGACCTTCTCGCTTGGGCCGTCCTCGACGTACGGGAGTACGTCTGCGGGGGCCTTCGCTGCGAGGGCCGCGAATCTGCCGCGCTCTCGGCCGCCTCGCGCGCGACCTTCTCGCTTGGGCCGTCCTCGACGTACGGGAGTACGTCTGCGGGGGCGTTCGCTGCGAGGGCCGCGAATCTGCCGCGCTCTCGGCCGCCTCGCGCGCGACCTTCTCGCTTGGGC
This sequence comes from uncultured delta proteobacterium, assembly GCA_963822965.1. Classification (GTDB taxonomy): domain Bacteria; phylum Myxococcota_A; class UBA9160; order UBA9160; family UBA4427; genus JAJDAN01. The sequence goes on along the minus strand of CAWGJT010000005.1, from coordinate 634,891 downwards.
CGTCCTCGACGTACGGGAGTACGTCTGCGGGGGCGTTCGCTGCGAGGGCCGCGAATCTGCCGCACTCTCGGCCGCCTCGCGCGGGTTGACTCGGGGGTCGGGGGGCTGCTCGGGGGGCCAGAGAAGTTCGGCCCGGTGGCGGGCGCCACCGGGCCGAGTTCGCCCTCGCCGCAGGGAGCCGGGGTTTGCGAAGGAGATGCGAGCCTTCGCCCCTCATCGGCTCCGGCGGGTTGGATCGGTACCCGCCGCGAGGCTCCCGAGGAGAAGCACGCTTAGAGTCACCGGTCCCTGCCTGGCGGTTCCATCGCCCACCCGGGACCGGTTCAGGCCGGCGCCGTGGCGGGGTCCGCGTGCACGTCGTGCGCGCTGCAGTGACTCGCGCCAGGCTTGCGCAGGTTCTCACAGCCCGGGGATGTGCAGGCCCCGAGGGGTTCGAAGACCCCGGCCCGGATCTGGGCGCGATGGCGCTCGCCGTCGGCCGCGAACACGTGAGCCTGCTCGCTGGAATCGGCCTCGGCGATGAACAGGCAGTCGAGGGCGTGGTCGGCCTCCTCGCGCCCGGCCGGGACGCCCACCCCCGGAACCCGGTCCAGCGGGCGCAGGGTGACGTGGACCCACATCCGGTAGTCCCGGTCCCAGAACCACTCTCCTCTCTCCGCCGCGTCGGCCAGCACACCCGGAAGCTCGGCGCGGGCTCGCGGCGTGATCAGCGAGCGGTAGGTGTCGAGCCGGCCCGCCGGGGCCCCGGGGTCGTGCTTCGGGCGCACCAGGTGGGCGTCGCGAGCCACCGTTCGGCCAGGCAGCGGGGGCACCAGGCCAGGCGGCGACCCTCGAAGCCTCGGCCGCAGGTGCTGCATCGGATCTCGCTCATCGTATTCTCGTGGCTCCCGGCGTCTCGATCCGGATCGAGACGCCTGTTCGTGCGGAGATCCGGCGAGCCCCCCACACTGTCGTCACCGAGAGAGACACCCACACGAGCACCGACGGAGACAGCGAGCCATGGTGGAGATCGACGTCGTCTACGAAGGCGACCTGCACACACGCTGCCGGCACGACCCGTCCGCCCGCGAGCTCGAGACCGACGCCCCGCTGGACAACCAGGGCCGCGGGGAGTCCTTCTCGCCCACCGACCTGCTGGCGACGGCCCTGGGATCCTGCGCGCTCACGACCATGGGTATCGTGGCCCGACGCGAGGGATGGCGTCTCGACGGCGCCCGCGCGCGGGTCGAGAAGCATATGGTGGCCGATCCGGTGCGTCGAGTCGGTCGCCTGGTGATCCGCTTCGCCCTGCCGGGCGGCCTCGACGCCGATGCCCGGGCCACGCTGGAGCGCACCGCCTGGACGTGTCCGGTGAAGCAGAGCGTCCATCCCGAGATCGAGATGGATCTCGCGTTCGACTGGGACGCGCTTCAAGGGCCTTCCGCCGGTCGCTGACCGGGCACCGCCGGCCGCGGGGCCCTACGCGCGCGAGAAGAGGGCCCGGTCGACGCGCTCTTCCTGCTTGTGCTCGTCGTCCAGGTGCGCTCGCAGGGCGGCCAGGTCCTCCTGCGAGTCGAGCTCGCCCCACCACAGGCCGGTGATGGCGACGGTGCGAACCGGGGTGTCCTGGGCCATCTCGCTCACCGCGGAGAGATACCAGCGCCTCACGGCATCCTCGCGGCGGATCGCCCGCTCGAGAACCTGCCGGAATCGCGCGGCGCCCTCGGGGCGGAAGAGCATGAGCCCGATCGACTCTCCGTCGACGATGCGCGGATCGAGGCCCTTGTCGACTCCGACGAGTCGGCCGCCGCACGCGAGGGACACCTTCATGTCGTCGTCGTCGTAGAGGTCCTTCTGGTTGATGGCGAGGGTGAGCGGCGCGTCGGTCGCGCGCATCAGGCGGCGCAGCACGGCGGGCTCGAAGAGCGTGTCCCCGTTCAGGATCAGGAACTCGTCCTGCATGTGCTCCCGGGCGAGCCAGCAGGTGGCCAGGTTGTCCGAGACGGCGTAGAAGGGGTTGAAGACCGTCCGGACGCGGAGACCCGCCGGCGCCCGCTGGGCCACGCAATCCTCCACCTGCGAGGCGCCGAATCCCACGAACACGATCGCTTCGTCCACACCGCACTCGGCGAGGGTCCTGAGCTGGACCTCCAGGACGGACTGGTCGCCGCGAACGGAGAGCAGGCACTTGGGTAGCTGATCGGTGAGGGGACGCAGGCGCGTTCCCTGACCGGCGCTGAGGACGAGGGCCTTCATGAGTCGGGCCCTCCCAGGGCGTCGAGCGGGGGGCCGAGGGGTTGCAGACGGGGAGCGTGCGGTGCCTCCGGGCCGGGGTCGACGTTCCAGACCCGCACCACCTGGCCGAGGTGGTGGAGGACGGCGGCGAGCTGGAGCGCCCCCACCGCGTAGAAGGCCTCGGTGCCGTGCCCGAGGGCGAGACCCGCGGTGAAGAGCGCCAGGTTCACGTTGCGACGCGAGCCGAGGCTCCGGAGCCGCCCGCCGAGGGGCTCGAGCCGTCGCGGAGACCTTCCGCCGGTACACGATTCGAAGAGGTTGGCGAGCAGGCGGTCGACCACGAAGAGCCCCGCCATCCACAGGCTGGCGTGGAAGAGGGTCGAGCCGGCGTCGCCGCCCGAGAGTCCCCAGGCCCACGCGCCGTACCAGAGCGGCGGGTGCACGACGTCGAGGGCGTGGTCGAGCGCCGCCCCCTGGCGCGACGCCGTCAGGGTGAGACGCGCCAGCTTCCCGTCCACGGCGTCGAGCACGCTCGTCGCGTAGGCGAGTGCCAGGCCCGGCCCCCAGAGACCCGCCGCGAAGAACGAGATGGCGGCGAAGCCGCAGGCGATGGCCACGCCCGTGACGGCGTTGGGCGCGATCCGCCTTCGGGCGAGCGGCACCACCAGGCGCCACACCAGCCTCGGATAGACGTACTTCGTCAGGAAGTCCGCCGTCCCCTTGTCGGTGGACCAGAAGAGGAACGCTTCGAGCTTCCTGGCGCTCGTGGCGTCGGGAATGCGGAAGAGCCACGCCGGCAGGTTGCGCCGCAGCAGGGGCACGTAGCCGTCGAACGCATCGGCGCACAGCTCCTCGGCCGCGCCCGACTCCAGGCAGGCGCGGGCGGCGGCGACCAGATCCGCGGCTGCGGCCGCCTGCGGCGGCAGCGGTCCGTCGATTCGCAGGGCGGCGCCGTGCTCCTCGCCCGTTCCGCCGAAGAACGCGAACGGCCCGGTCGAGCACACGAGCTGCTCGAGCACGCGTTCGTCCACGACCGTATCCGCCGACAGGGCCAGCAGCGGCTCGCCGCCCGCGTCCCGCACCGCGGCGGCGAGGCGCTCGCCGAAGCTCGCCTCGCTCCGGGACAGGACCACGGGAAGCCGGGCGGTGATCTCGGGGGGCAGCTCTTCCGGGGAAGCGCCGTGCGGTGACAGCTCGACGCGGATCTCGCTCGGGGTGCGGTGGTTCTCGAAGTATCGGTGCAGCCGAGCGCGGACGTCGGTCGCGCCCCGGGACTCCCCTTCGAGCGCGGGAAGGCGCGAGAGTCGCTCCTCCACCTCGGCCAGGCTGCGGAGCAGCCGCTCCAGGAGGCCCATGCCGAAGACCAGGGCGGTGTCGTCGTGGCGGGTAGCGTCGATCCAGATCCGCAAGCGGGTCCTCTGTGTTCGCCGGGCGGAGGGCCAGCTCATGAGTTCGTCTCGGGAGGCGGGCAGCTTGAGGCGGGCGGCGGGAGAGGGCCGGCAACGCGCGCCCCAGCGGTGGCATGGCACGGGCCGAGGGCCGCCCGGGCGGCGCGTCGAACGGGAGGCTCGACAGCAGGGGTGGGGCAAAAAGGCACCGCCAGGAGGCGGGAGGGGCTGGAGGGGCGCGAGAGGGGCCGAGGGGCGCGAGAAGGGCGCGGAAGAAGGGCGCTCAGCCGGCGGGCTGCACGCGCTCCGGTGCCCCGGACCAGGTCCAGGCGAAGGTCGATCGGCTCACGCCCAGCATGACGCCGCCGAGCGCTCGGGGATGCAGGAAGAGGTTGTCGACCGGAGCGTCGCCAGCGGGCCCGGTCCAGTCGTCCGGCGCCAGGCTGCGGGCCCGATCGCGGATCTCGTCCGCCCGGTCGCTCTCGCCGTAGCCCATGTAGAGGCACGCGCCGCGCTTCGCGTGGAATCGCCCCATGGTCTTGTCCCGGTCGTGCGGGTGGATGACCTCCACCCGATCCAGAACGCCCGGCCGGAAGAGCGTCAGCACGCCTTCGTAGCCGTAGTGCTCGGAGCGGATGGGTACGAAGCCCCCTGGATCGAGACCGAAGAGGTCCGCGAGCCGCGCGCTCCAGCGCGCCGGGTCCGCGACCAGGTTCGTCACCTCGTACAGGTGCGTGAGCAGACCCTGGCGCCGCCGCTCCCGGGCGGGTGAGACGACGACCCGCATCCCGCCGTCGCCCAACGCCTCGGCGGCGAGGAACATCTGATCCCCCTCACTCTCCACGGCCACGCCCTTCGATTCCAGCCGCCCGCGGAGCGCGGCGGGATCGTCGCTGGCGAAGCCCGCCGCGAAGAGCCCCGGTCCGGCCTTCTCGACCACACCGCCGGGCTCCGCCTCGAGCAGCTCCACCTCGCTCGCGCCCACGGCCAGGGTCGTCCGGCGGCAGCCCAGCACGCGCAGCCGGTCCTCGCCGACGACGGCCGCGTCGAGCAGGCGCGTCCAGGCGTCGGCCGCCTGGGTGCGGTCGCGCACGACCACCTGGATGCGGTCGAGGGCGACCGGGGCGGAGCCGCTCACGGCAGCACGGCCCGGGTGGCGTGGACCTCCACGCGCTCGAAGACGCCTTCCACGAGATACGGGTCGCTCTCCGCGATCCGGCGCGCTGCCCCGAGGTCGTCGGCCTCGAAGATCACCAGGCTCCCGCACGGGTTGCCGGCCGCGTCGACGAGCGGCCCCGCGAAGCGAACCCGGCCCACGTCCGCCAGGGGCTGCAGGTGCGCGAGGTGTCGCTCGCGCACGGTCTTGCGGAGCTCGAGGCCTCGCGGGCCGTCGTGGCCCCGGTACACGAAGAGCGGCATTCCAGATCCTCCCGGAGCGAGACGGGAGGCTACCGCAGGCGGGTCGAGGTGCCGGCCCGAGAGGCCGGCGCCGGCTCAGCTGGCGAGGGAGAAGGGCGCGCTCCGGACGGTCTGCGCCTCGCCGCCGGCCCGGCTCTGCATGAGGCCGCGGAACAGCAGCGGCAGGCTGCCGGTGATGGTGAAGCGAACCGGCACGTCGCCGTCGTTGTACCAGGAGTGCGGGATGGAGGCACGGAAGTGCAGGCTGTCTCCCGGGTGCAGCGAGTACTCGGCCTCCCCGACGCGGAAGATCACCCGGCCCTCCTCGCAGACGACGAGCTCCTCGCCCTCGTAGCGGATCGGATCGCTGCCGCTCGAAGCGCCGGGCCCCAGGGTCACCTGCCAGGTCTCGAGGGAGGACCTCATCAGATTGCCGCTCAGGCGCTCCACCACCAGGCTGCCGCCTTCGCCCACCACCTCGCGCTCGCAGGCCTTCGAGTGGAACACGTCGATCTCCGTCTGCTCGTCCAGCAGCTCGGAGAGGGGACGCCCGAGCCCGCGCGCGAGCTTCAGCAGCACCGCGAGGCTCGGCATCATCTGCCCCGTCTCGACCTTCTGCACCGTGCTCGTCGCCAGTCCGCCGCGGTCGGCCAGCTCCTGCAGCGTCAGGCCGTCGTCCTCGCGCCAGCGCCGGATGCGGCGGCTGACGCGAGCGATCTGCTGGTCGACGGTGAGCTCCATTGCGGCGATCTCCTGCGCGGACGACGGATGCCCGTGACCATGAGTGGCCCCGGCCCGCGATTCCGTTACGCCGAAGCCCGAGGAAACCCCGGTTTGCCGGGCTCCCGGTCCCTCCGATCCCCCAGGGAGACATGGCCAGCGCTTCTGGAGCGGGCCGTCGGGATGAACCATCATTGGGCCCCAGCATCATCGGCGGCGGGCACGCAGGTGGAACGCAGAGCGCCGGCAACGGCGAACCGGACCGAGCCACGGCCGAGCGGCGACGGCGAGAGGAGCGAAGATGGCGACCATCCAGGGCGTGCTCGGACCGATCGAGTCGGACGATCTCGGCTTCACCCTCATGCACGAGCACATCATGATCGCGAACTGGTCGATGCGGCAGGCGTTCGCCGATTGGGTCGACCTCGACGAAGTGATCGAGTTACGCGAGCGACGAGCTTCGCAAGGCGAAGGAGGTGGGGGTTCGCAGCGTCGTCGATCTCACCCCCATCAACATCGGTCGCGACATCCACGTGATCCGCGAGTGCGCGGCCCGCGCCGAGATCAACGTCATCGCGGCCACCGGTCTCTACTACACCGAGGAGCCGTGGCTCGAGGCCTGGCCGCCGGAGAAGCTCGTCGAGTGGCTGATCCGCGATCTCACGGACGGCATCCAGGGGACCGACATCAAGGCGGGCATCATCAAGTGCGCGACTCATCACGCGGGCGTCACGCCGGTGAACCGGAACCTCCTGCTGGCCGCCGCGCAGCTCCATCGGGCGACCGGCGTGCCGATCTCGACCCACACCGACGTCAACAACCGCTCGGGGCTCGGCCAGCAGGACGTCTTCGAGGAGGCGGGCGTCGATCTCCGCCGCGTCGTGATCGGACATTGCGGCGACTCCGAGGATCTCGACTATCTCGGCGCCATCCTCGAGCGGGGAAGCTTCATCGGCATGGACCGCTTCGGGCTCGACATGGTGCTTCCGACCGAGCAGCGCGTGCACGTGATCGCCGAGCTGTGCCGCGCCGGTCACGCCGGCCAGATGGTTCTCTCCCACGACGCCTGCTGTCACATCGACTTCTTCCCGAACACGCGTGCCGAGCTCGCCGGGTTGGTGCCGAACTGGCACTTCCGCCACGTGCCCTGCGACGTGGTGCCGGCGCTGCGCAAGAACGGCGTCAGCGAGGAGCAGATCCGGCAGATGACGGTCGAGAATCCGCGGCGGATCTTCGAGCAGCAGGGAGCCTACTGAGCTTCCGTTCGTCCACGCACCTCGAGAGCCCAGCGGAGAGAGCCCCGATGAAGTTCTGGCAGTCCCTCGCCTTCACCGAACCCGACCAGCTCGTCGAGACGGCGAAGATCTGCGAGGAGGTAGGCTTCGAAGGCGTCTTCGTCTCCGACCACCTCTTCTATCCCGGTAGCTTCGAGAAGAGCTACCCCTACAACGAGACGGGCGATCCCGGCTTCACGCCCGAGACGCCGTGGCCCCAGCCCTGGGTGACCATCGCCGCCATGGCTGCGGTGACCCGGAAGCTGCGCTTCTCGACCCTCATCTACATCCTGCCCCTGCGCGACCCGATCGAGGTGGCGAAGGCCACCGGCAGCCTGGCGGTGCTGTCGGGCAACCGCTTCGCGTTGGGAGCCGGCGCCGGCTGGATGCACGAGGAGTTCGACATCCTGGGCGTCGACTTCAAGACCCGGGGCAAGCGCTTCGACGAGGCGATCGAGGTGTGCCGCAAGCTCTGGAGCGGCGAGATGGTGGGGCACGAGGGCGCGTTCTTCCGGTTTCCACCGCTGCAGATGACGCCTGCGCCGACCGAGTCCGTGCCGATCTACATCGGCGGAATCAGCGACGTCGCCCTGCGCCGCGCGGGCCGGGTCGGCGACGGCTGGCTCGGCTCGGGCCAGACGCCCGAGGAGGCGATCGCCATGCTGGAGAAGATCCGCGAGCACCGGAAGGCGGTCGGGCGCCAGAGCCGGGACTTCGAGGCGGTCGTCCCCCTGGTGACCCCGCCCGACCCCGACGCCTTCAAGCGGCTCGAGGACGCCGGGGCGACCTCGACGGTGAGCTACCCGTTCACGTACACGGTGGGCCCCACGAGCACCCTGGCCGAGAAGCGCGCCTATCTCGAGGGCTTCGCGAACAACGTGATCGTCCCGCTCTCCTGAGCGGCCCGAAGCCCGGCACGCGCCGCGCGATGGGCCTCTCCGATCACGGACTGTTGGAGCCTCCGCGGCGGCCGCGCCTGCCCGGGGGCCGCACCCAGCGGATCTCCGAGGTGCTGGACCGGGTGTTGGCCGCCGACCCCGATCGGCTCGCCCTGGTGGGGCGGAGCGGCCGGCTCTCGTATCGAGAGCTCGACACGGCGATCGACCGCGCCGCCGCGGCGCTCGGGGAGCTGGGGGTCGCCGTCGGCGATCGCGTCGCGGCATGTCTCCCGAACGACGTCGACATCGTCGTCGCCTTCCTTGCCACGATCCGGGCGGGTGGCATCTGGGTCGGCGTGAACCGTCCGCTCGCCGGACCCGAGAAGGCCTGGCTGCTGCGGGACTGCGGAGCGCTGGTCTACCTGGCAGACCCCGACATGGCCCGGGAGATCGCGGGGGCGCGCGCCGGCCTCGAGACCCTGCAGCGGGTGGTGACCGTCGATCCAGCCGACGCCGGAGGGGAGTGGGGCGCGCGGCAGCGCCGGGCCGCGGACCCGCCGCGTCCGGCCGCCTGCGCGCACGCCGATCCGTTCGCGCCGGCCGCCATCGCGTACACGAGCGGGACCACCGGTCATCCCAAGGGCGCCGTGCACAGCCACCACAACCTGCTGCTGCCGGGCGCGGTCGCCGCCGCCACGGGTCGCTACGGCCCGGAGCTGCGCCAGGGCGTCGTGCTGCCCCTCACGATCCTGAACCTGATGGTGCTGGCGCCGCTCACGGCCTTCCAGGTGGGGAGCGCCTGCGTGGCCATCGACCGCATCGACCCGGTGGGCCTCGCCGGCTGGGTGCGAAGGGAGCGGGTCGGTCACTTCGCCGCGGTGCCCACCATCCTGCACGACCTGCTCACGCACCCCGACGTCACGGCCGAAGACCTCGCGTCCCTCGAGAGTCCGATGGTGGGCGGCGCCGACTGTCCCGAGTCTTTCCGCAGCCTGTATCGCGAGCGCTTCGGCCGGGAGGTGGGCATCGGCTACGGGATGACCGAGGCGCCCACGGCGGTGACGAGCGCGTCCGGCGCGCCGGCGGACAAGCCGGGCCTGTGCGGCAAGGCGCTGCCGCAGATCGAGATCCAGATCCGCGACGAGGACGACCGCCCGGTGCCGGCCGGGGAGCCGGGCGAGATCTGCGTCGGGCCGGCCCGCCAGGGCGAGTGGGCCGGGATCTATACCCCGATGCTCGGCTACTGGAACCGTCCCGACGCCACCCGGGAGGCCCTGCGCGGCGGCGTCTACCACACCGGCGACGTGGGCTTCCTCGAGCCGGACGGCACGCTCTTCATCCGCGGGCGCCGCAACGAGCTGATCCTGCGCGGCGGGGCCAACGTCTATCCCGCGGAGGTCGAGCGCGTGCTCGGCGAGCACCCGGCGGTGGCGGCCGCCGCGGTCCTCGGCCTGCCCGACGCACGTCTCGGCGAGCGGGTGGTCGCGGTGGTGCAGCTCGCCGCAGGCGTCCAGGCGGACGCCGAGCGGCTCGCCGCCCACGTTCGGAGCCAGCTCGCCCGCTACAAGACCCCCGAGCAGTTCCGCTTCGTGGACCAGATGCCGCGCAACGCCATGAACAAGATCGTGAAGCGCGATCTCCTTCCGCTCTTCCAGGAGCGCCCGGGCGCCGCGGCCAGCTGAGGGAGCCCGTTGGGCTCCCTCAGCTGCGCAGGCCGACCCATCCCGGGTCGGCCTGCTGGCCGCCCGTGCGGCCGGCGTTGGCCGGCCGCGTCTGGATCTGTGGGATAATCGGGCCTACGAGAGCACGCCAGGAGGCAGTCCCATGTCGCGTTCCCCGTCGCGAGAGAAGCCCGGACCGATCCCCGACCTCGGCGTTCCGGTCTGGGACGCCGACAACCACCTGTACGAGCCCGAGGACGCCTTCACCCGGCACCTGGACAAGAAGCACCGGAATGCGATCCGCTACGTGGAGATCGACGGCCGCAAGAAGATCGTCATCTGCGGCCAGCTCTCGGACTACATCCCGAACCCCACGTTCGAGGTGGTGGCCCGTCCCGGCGCGTCCGAGGAGTGGTACCGGGGCCGCAATCCCGAAGGCAAGACCCTGCGCGAGCTCTTCGGCAAGCCCGAGCCCTGTCGCCCTGCCTATCGCCATCCGGCCGATCGCCTGGCGCTGATGGATGAGCAGGGGCTCCAAGCCGCGCTGCTCCATCCCACCCTGGCCAGCGCCATGGAGCACCGCATGAAGCACGACGCCGAGCTTCTGCACGCGGTGGTCCACGCCTTCAACGAGTGGCTCGAGGAGGAGTGGGGCTTCCATCATGCGCAGCGCATCTTCGCGGTGCCCATGATGTCGCTGATGGACGTGGAGCGCGCCTGCGCGGAGCTCGAGTGGTGCCTCGCGCGGGGCGCGAAGGCCGTGGGGCTCCGGCCCGCGCCGGTGCCCGGCTACAAGGCCAGCCGTTCGCCCGGCGCGCCGGAGTTCGATCCGTGGTGGGCGCGCGTCGCCGAGGCGGGGGTCGCCGTGGTGGTGCACTCGTCCGACAGCGGCTACGAGGAGTACGCGGCGCACTGGGACGGCGAGGAGGAGTACCACCCCTTCCAGCCTTCCCCCCTGCGACAGATCCTGATGGCCGACCGCCCGATCTTCGACACCATGGCCGCCCTCGTCTGCCACGGCGTCTTCGCTCGTCACCCCGGCGTGCGCGTCCTCAGCGTCGAGAACGGCTCGGGCTGGGTGCGTCCCCTGCTCGAGAAGCTCGAGCGGACGGCGCGTCTCATGCCCTGGGGCTTCCGCGAGCCGCCCCGCGAGACCTTCCGGCGCCACGTCTGGGTGGCTCCCTTCTACGAGGAGGACGTTCCGGGCCTGGCCCGGGACATCGGGGTGGAGCACGTGCTCTTCGGCTCGGACTTCCCGCATCCCGAAGGCCTGGCCTGGCCGCTCTCCTTCCTGGACGAGCTCGAGGGATTCGGCCCGGAGGACACCCGGCGCATCATGAGCGCGAACCTGGCCGGGCTTCTCGGAGGCTGAACGATCCCGGACCGAGTCGCCCGGTGCCGCATGGGCGGGGACTCTCAGTCGTTCCGCGACAGGCCTTCCATCAGCGACTCCTCGCGTCGCTCGTGGTGCGCGAGGTCGTGGGCGAACGCGGTGAAGGCCGGCAACATGCCGCCGAGACCCTCCTGCTTCAGCCCGTCCCGGAGATCGCCCAGCCCTTCGCGAAGCAGCTGGTGCTCGTCCCGCAGCTCCCGGAAGCGCTCGGCCGTCCCGGCGTCGAGTCCGTCCGCGATCGGATAGTAGGCGCGCTCCTCCAGCTCGAAGTGGGCCTCCAGGGTGCCCTCGAGCTGCACCAGCGCCGAGCGGGTCCGCTCGGCATCGCCCTGGGTGATGGCCCCCCGGACCTCTTCCTCGAGCTTGGTGAGCGCAAGGTGCTGCTCGGCGATCCTTTTGGACGCCCGCGCGAGGCGGTGTCGGTCTCCCGTCTGGCTCGTCGGCAAGGGCTCGACTCCCGATCCCCACCCGGGTGAACCGCATCGGGTGGGCGTGGGGGAGTCATCGCCCGAACGGGGCGGAAACTTGGGGCAGAAGTGCCTGCGGCCGGGGCTCCCCCCGCACGGGCGATGGGACCGCGCCCCGGGCGCCCTATGCTCCCCGCCCCATGCCGCTTCCGTCCTCCGTGCCATGCTGCTTGTGACCTCCGTGCCATGCCGCTCTTGAGCTTCGATCGCGTCTCCATCGCCTTCGGCCGGCACCCCCTGCTCGAGCAGGCGAGCTTCCAGATCGACCCGGGCGAGCGGGTCTGTCTCATCGGCCGCAACGGGGCGGGCAAGTCGACGCTGCTGCGAATCGTGGAAGGCGACGTGATGCCCGACGCCGGCGAGGTCTGGCGCCAGCCGGGCCTCGCGATCGCCAGGCTCGCGCAGGAGCTGCCCTTCGACGACGACGCCAGCGTCTTCGACGTGGTGGCGGCGGGGCTCGCCGACGTCGGCCGACTGCTCGCGGAGTTCCACCACGTCTCCCACGCCGTGGCCGACGACCCGTCGTGGATGAAGCGCATGGAGGCCCTGCAGCACGAGATCGAGGCGTGCGACGGCTGGAGCCTGGGCCAGCGGGTGGAGCAGATCCTGGCGCGGCTGGAGCTGCCCGCCGACGCCCGCATCGGCGCGCTCTCCGGCGGCTGGCGACGCCGGGTCGCGCTGGCTCGGGCGCTCGTGGGCGAGCCGGATCTCGCTGCTGCTCGATGAGCCCACGAACCACCTGGACATCGAGGTGATCCAGTGGCTCGAGGACCAGCTGCTGGAGTTCCGCGGCGGCGTGCTCTTCGTGACCCACGACCGCGCGCTGCTGACGCGGCTGGCGACGCGAATCGTCGAGCTCGACCGAGGCGTGCTGACGTCCTGGCCGGGCAGCTATCCGGCGCTTCCTGGCGAAGAAGGCGGCGGCGCTCGAGGACGAGGCCCGACACGCGGCGCTCTTCGACAAGAAGCTCGCCCAGGAGGAGGCCTGGATCCGCCAGGGCATCCAGGCCCGCCGCACGCGCAACGAGGGTCGCGTGCGGGCGCTCGTCGCCCAGCGCAAGGAGCGCGCAGCAGCGGCGCGAGGTCGAGGGAAGGGTTCGCCTCTCCCTCGACGAGGGGCGGGCGTCGGGCAAGCTCGTGGCCGACGCCCAGCACGTCTCCTACGCCTGGAGCGACGAGCGATGCCGCCGATCGTCCGCGACTTCTCGCTGCGCATCATGCGCGGCGATCGCATCGGTCTCGTCGGGCCGAACGGCGCCGGCAAGACCACGCTGCTCCGACTCCTGCTGGGCCAGCTCGCAGCCGACCTCGGGCAGCGTGCGTCTGGGCACGAAGCTCGAGATCGCCTACTACGACCAGCTGCGCGCCACCCTCGAGCTCGAGCAGACCGTGATCTGGAACCTCGCGGAGGGCCGCGAGTACGTCGACGTGCAGGGCCAGCGCCGGCACGTGATCGGCTATCTCCAGGACTTCCTGTTCAGCCCCGAGCGCGCGCGCACGCCGATGAAGGCGCTCTCCGGCGGCGAGCACAACCGCGTGCTGCTGGCCCGCCTCTTCGCCCAGCCCGCCAACCTGCTGGTGCTCGACGAGCCGACCAACGACCTCGACATCGAGACCCTCGAGCTGCTCGAGGAGCTGCTCGTCGACTATCGCGGAACCCTGCTGCTCGTCTCCCACGACCGCGCCTTCCTCGACAACGTCGTCACCTCGACCCTCGTCTTCGAGGGCGACGGCCACATCCAGGAGTACGTCGGCGGATACTCGGACTGGCTGCGCCGCAGCGCGAAGCCGGCGCGTCGCTCGGGTCGAGTCGGTCCCGGAGCGACAAGGTCGTGGCGACCGCGAAGGCGAAGCGCGCGAAGCTCGGCGTTCAAGGACGCGCGCGAGCTCGAGCAGGCGCCCGGGAAGATCGAGTCGCTGGAAGCCGAGCAGGCCGGGCTGGTCGAGCGCGTGAGCGAGCCCGCGTTCTACAGCGGCGAAGCCGCCGAGCAGGCCCGCGTACACGCGCGTCTCGCCGCGCTGGCGGCCGAGCTCGAGGCCGCCTACGCCCGCTGGGACACCCTCGAAGCGCTGCGGGCCGGCTCCGAGGACTGACCCGCGGATCCCCGGCCCGGCACGGTGCTAGATGGCGGCCTCCCCGCGCTCGCCCGTGCGGATACGGATCACGTCCACGAGGGAGTGGACGAAGATCTTGCCGTCGCCGATCTTGCCCGTGGTCGCGCTGGCGATGATCGCCTCCACGACCCGGTCCACGTCGGCGTCGGCCACGGCGATCTCGACCAGCATCTTCGGCATCAGGTCGACCACGTACTCCGCGCCGCGGTAGAGCTCGGTGTGGCCCTTCTGGCGACCGTGTCCCTTCACCTCGGTCACGGTGAGACCGCGGATGCCGAGCTCGTGCAGCGCGTCGCGCACCTCGTCGAGCTTGTAGGGCTTGATGATGGCTTCGATGAGCTTCATCGCGATCTCTCCCGGTCTCGGCCGACCCGGCGCTCCGGGCCGGCCGGGTGGCGGGCTCAGGTCGGCGAGCCGTAGGCGGTCTCGGAGTGCTCGGACAGGTCGAGGCCCGGCGTGCTCGGCCTCCTGGCTCACCCGCAGATCGCCCATCACCAGCCGCAGCACGAAGAGGATGACGAGGCTGAGGCCCACGGCGAACACCGCCGTGAAGCCGATGCTCGCGAGCTGCCGCACGACCTGGCCGCCCCGGCCGACCTCGGCGTCCAGGGCGAAGTCGGCGATGAACAGGCCGGTGGCGAGCGCGCCCCAGGCGCCGCCGACGCCGTGCACGCCGAACACGTCGAGGGAGTCGTCGTAGCCGAGGGCCGGCTTCAGCAGGGTGACCGCCGCGTAGCAGACGCCCGCGGCGCCGGCGCCGATCGCGATGGCGCCCAGCGGGGCCGACGAACGCGCAGGCCGGGCGTGATGGCGACGAGTCCGGCGACGGCGCCGGTGGCGGCGCCGAGCACCGTCGGCTTGCCGCGGTGCAGCCACTCGATCGTCACCCAGGCGAGCACGCACGTGGCGGTCGCGGTCTGGGTGGTGAGGAAGGCGAGCCCGGCGGTGCCGTCTGCGGCCAGCTCGCTGCCGGCGTTGAAGCCGAACCAGCCGACCCACAGCAGCGCCGCGCCGATCACCGTGAGGGGCAGGCTGTTGGGAGGCATCGGGCTCGCGGCCGTAGCCCCGGCGCTTGCCGATGAAGATCGCCGCGGTGAGGGCCGAGAAGCCGCTCGACATGTGCACCACGAGGCCGCCGGCGAAGTCCTTGGCGCCGAGGCTCGAGCCGATCCAGCCGCCGCCCCAGACCATGTGGGCCAGGGGGCAGTAGACGAAGCAGCACCCACAGCACGATGAAGGCGAGATAGGCGCCGAAGCGCATGCGCTCGGCGAAGGCGCCGAGCATCAGCGCCGGGGTGATGATCGCGAACATGCCCTGGAACATCACGAAGACGTAGGTGGGAATGGTGCCCGGAGAGCGACTCGGGGGTGACTCCCGGAGAGCCCCAGCAGGCTCAGGTCACCGACGAACGCGTTGCCGTCGCCGAACGAGAGGCTGTAGCCCACCACCACCCAGAGCACGCCGATCGCGCCCGCGGAGATCGAGGCACTGCATCAGCACCGAGAGCACGTTCTTGGTGCGCACCAGCCCGCCGTAGAAGAGCGCGAGCCCGGGCAGGGTCATCAGCAGCACGAGCGCGGAGCTGGTGAGCATCCAGGCGGTATCGCCCGAGTCGAGGACGTCTTCTGCGAAGGCCTGGCTGGGGACGAGCAGCGGCGACGAGCAGCACGCCGAGGACGGCGAGCGCGCCCCCGGATTCGCATGGCGCATCGGTTCTCCTCCAAGGTCGGGCGGTCTCCAGGCGGGAAGCGCCCGCGTCGCTGGCGCAGCGGGGGCCGTCGATCGGCGCAGTGAAGCGCGAGAACGAGATGATGTCGCAGGATTAGCGCATGCGAGATAGGATCTGGCGCGATCGCGCCGAATTGGGAACGATCCGCGGCGCCCGGGGACCCTGTGTGCGGACCCGACCCGACCCCCGCCGGCGCCGGTGCCGGAGCCGGGGGTCGAGGGGCGCACCCCGCAATCTCCTTCACAGGGGGAAGCGCGCTTCCCATGGCCGCCCGGTGACGGTCGTCGTCCGGCCCGAGACGGCGGGCGGCCCGGTCGCCGAAAAATCCTTTCGATGACGCACCCTTGCCGGCGCGATTCGACCGCATGGTCCGGAGCTTGCAGATTCCGATCACTGCCGCAGCCGGGGAAGGGGTGCTGGAGCGCAATCATTGCCGAACCATCTCGAATTCTACGCACTAAGCAAGCCGCCTTCGACGTACGCCCGGGCGGGGCCCGGTCCTCGCGACGCATCCCCTGCGCGACACCCTCGATTGGGTCGTCCGCCGCATCGAGGCCGACGTGCCGCTCCTGTGCATCACCGGGGACGCGGGCATCGGCCGGTCGAGCGCGGCGCGGGTGCTGCCGGGGCGGCTGGCGTCGCACTGTCGGGTCGCCCGGCTGAAGGATCCGTGCCGGTCGTGGGCCGAGCTCCGCCTGTCCATCGCCGACCAGCTCGTGCTCGACCGGGGCCTGTGCCGCGACTCGCTGCTCGCGGCGCGCCGCCACGGGGACCGCGTCGTGCTGGTGCTGGACGCCGCGGAGCGGGCGCCGGTCGAGCTGCTGCTCGCACCTCGACGAGCTGCTGGATCTGCGCGGGCCCGCCCGCGAGCGGCTGGTGCAGGCGGTGGTCTTCGCGCGCACCGCGGGTGGGGCCGACCCCGCGTCGCTCCCCTGTGGAAGTGGCTGGTGGAGCGCCGCGCGCTGTGCCGGGACCACGGCCCGCTCTCGCCCGGAGAGATCCACGGCTACGTGCGCAAGCGCATCGAGCACGCGGGCAGCCGGGCGCCGATCTTCAGCGAGACGGCCTGTCTCGTCGTCCATCGCCACACCCGCGGCGTGCCCCGCCGCGTGAACGAGGTGTGCGAAGCGCTGCTGCGCGAGGGACAGCGCCGGGGCGCCCGCCAGATCGACGCCCGCATCGCCGCGCAGACCGTGGCCGGCTGGCGGGCCCTGCGTTAGCGCCGCCCGCTCGGGCTCTCAGCGGCGCGCGCAAGGCGACGCCCGCCGCTGCACCACCGGCGCGCGCCGCAGGTCGCCCATGCGCACGTCCGGCGCGCCCAGCCGGTGGGCGTCCGCGCTGAGGTCGTCGAGCTGCTCCTGGGAGTCTCGCTCCGCCTCGACCCGCAGCTGGTAGTGGCGCAGCTCGCGCTGCACGGTCGCCTCGTCCCAGCCGAGCACCGTCGCCATCCAGCGCGCCGCCGCGGGCGCCGCGCGCGAGCCCCCGGTCGAAGGTCTCGACGGAGATGCGGGTGCGCCGCGTCAGCACGTCCTCGAGATGCAGCGCCGACTTCGTGGGAGGCGGCGTGGACGATCTCCGCCGGCGAGATAGGCGGGCGCGCCCTCGAGGGCGCTGCCGAGCTCGGGTCTGCCCGCGATCAGCATCCAGCAGCTCGCTCGCGAGCGAGCCGTATCGGGAGAGCAGGTGCTCCACCTGGCCCACGTGCAGGCCGCTCTCCCGGGCGGAGACCTCGCGCCGGTTCCAGGCGCCCGGCCAGCCGTCCGCGCCGAGCAGGGGATCCGGTCCGTGCAGCAGGGAGGAACCTTTCCGGGAAGCGCGCTCGCCACGAGATCGATGGTGTCGCGCGCCATCACGCGGTAGGTCGTGTACTTGCCGCCTGCCACGGTGATCAGCCCCGAGACGGATTCCGAGACGGCGTGCTCCCGGGAGAGCCGGCTGGTGGCGTCCTCCTCCTCGGCGAGAAGGGGCCGCAGACCGGCGTAGATGCCTTCGATGTCGTCCCGGGTGAGCGGCGTGGTCAGCACCGCATTCAAAGTATCGAGCAGGTACTCGACGTCCCGGGCGCTGGCGGCCGGATGCGCGAGATCGAGATTCCAGTCGGTATCGGTCGTTCCGACGATCCAATGCTGCTTCCAGGGGATCACGAAGAGGACGCTGGTCGCGGTGGGCAGGATCAGCCCGGTATCGGCGGCGATGCGGTCGCGCGGGACCACGAGGTGGATGCCCTTCGAGGCGCGGACGTGGATGCGTCCGCGGCCCGGCCAGGTCCTGCACCTCGTCGGTCCAGACGCCCGTGGCGTTCACGATGCGGCGGGCGCGGATCTCGATCGATTCGCCGCTCTCGAGGCAGTGGGCCCGCACGCCGGTCACGCTGCTGCCGGCGTCGATGAAGCCCTCGGCGCGAACGCTGGTGGCCAGCGCCGCGCCGTACGGGCCGCCGTGCGCGCCAGGGTCAGGGTATGCCGCGCATCGTCGACGAGGGCGTCGCAGAACTCGATGGCGCCCGCGAGCGCCTCGGGCCGCAGCCCGGGGAAGCGCCGGAGCGCGCCCGCCCGGGTGTGATGGCGATGCGTGGGCAGCGCCCGCTTGCCCGAGAGCAGCTCGTAGAGCAGGACCCCGGTGCCGTAGTAGACGCGCTGCCAGAGCCTTCGGCTGGGCCGGGGGTCCAGGGGCAGCAGGAAGGGGACCGGGCCGCACCAGGTGCGGGCACAGCTTGCGGAGCATCAGGCTCTGCTCGCGCCGGGCCTCGCGCACCAGGCCGATCTCGCCCTGCTCGAGGTAGCGGAGCCCACCGTGGATGAGCTTGCTCGAGCGGCTCGACGTGCCCGCCGCCCAGTCGCGCTGCTCGATCAGGGCCACCGTGAGGCCCCGGGTGGCGGCGTCGAGGGCGGCTCCCGTCCCCGTGACTCCGCCGCCGACGATCGCCACGTCGAACACCTCGCTCTGCATGCGGTGCAGGCTGAGCGCGCGGTGCTCCGGTCCGAGGCGGCTGTGTTCCATGGGGTCTCCCGCCGACGAGGGCCGGAAGGCTAGCGGACGAATCCGGAGGATTCGTGCGCTGGCCCTAGCCGACCCGCGGGTCGGGCTGCGAACCGGGTCATCCCGTCGGCCTGCTAGCGGACGAATCCGGAGGATTCGTGCGCTGGCCCTAGCCGACCCGCGGGTCGGGCTGCGAACCGGGTCATCCCGTCGGCCTGCTAGCGGACGAATCCGGAGGATTCGTGCGCTGGCCCTAGCCGACCCGCGGGTCGGGCTGCGTTGCGGGACGGTTCGGCGGATCGGCAGCGGGCCTGGAGCCGGCCCGCTACTCGTTGTGCCCGGCGGACCGGCGCGTCCGACTCGCCGGAAGCGTCCGTGCGGGAGCCCCCGGGACGCGTCGAAGGAGACGATTCCCCTGTCGAGCGACGAGGCCGGCGACCGGAGCTTCCGGGTGCGGAACCTCACGGCCGGGCTCACGGAGCCCGAGTCCGACGTCCGCGCGCGCGCCCTGTCGGCCGTGGGCTTGAGCGAATCCGACATCCGGGGCTTTCGGATCGCGCGCCGCTCGCTGGACGCACGGCGACGCGGCGGCGACCGCTCCCTGCGGTTCGCCCTCCAGGCCGACGTGGTGGTGCGAGCTGGCGTCCGCTCGGCGGCCTGGGAGCGGGCCGTGCGCGCCGGCCGCGTGGTGCCGTGCCCGGCTTCCGGCTCTCTCACGGTCGCGGTCCGGCATCCCTCTCTGGCGGGCGCCCGGGTGGCGGTCGTCGGCAGTGGTCCGGCGGGTCTGTTCGCGGCGCTCACCCTGGCGCGCAACGGGGTGGCGGTCGACCTGCTCGACCGGGGCGCCCCGCTCGCGGATCGAGGCCGCGCGGTGGCACGCTTCCAGCGAGCCCGCGTCCTCGATCCCGAGAGCAACCTGCTCTTCGGCGAGGGTGGCGCCGGGACCTACTCCGACGGCAAGCTCTACACGCGCATCGATCATCCCCTGGAGGTCCCCGTCCTCGAGGAGCTGATCGCGGCGGGGGCGCCAGCCGACATCGCGGTCGACAGCCGCGCGCACATCGGAACCGATCGCCTGCATCGCATCCTGCCCCGCCTGCGCGCGCAGCTCGAAGGGCAGGGCGTGCGCTTCCACTGGCACACCCGGGTCGATGGCTGGCGAAGGGCCGGCGATCCGGCGCGCATCACCGCCCTGCGCACGTCGCGCCGGCGAGATCGCGTGCGATGCGGTGATCCTGGCGCCGGGTCACAGCGCGCGGGACACCCTCGCGGAGCTGGTCGGGCAGGGCCTGGTCGCGGCCGCAAAGCCCTTCCAGTTCGGCGTGCGCGTCGAGCATCCCCAGGCGCTCGTGACCCGCGCCCGACACGGGGAGAGCCCCGAGGCAGGGCTGCTCGGGCCGGCCTACTACGGCCTGGTCTGCAAGGCGGGCGACGGCCTGCCGGCCGCCCACAGCTTCTGCATGTGTCCCGGGCGGCCAGATCGTCGCCAGCGTGAACGTGCCCGGGTCTGCTGTGCACGAACGGCATGAGCAACTCGCGCCACTCGTCGCCCTGGGCGAACGCGGCCCTCGTCGTGACCCTCGGTCCGGCCGAGTTCGGCCATCGACCCTTCGACGGTGTCCGCTTCCAGGAAGCCATGGAGGGCGCGTTCTTCGAGGCGGGTGGTGGCGACTACACGGCGCCGGCTCAGCGCGTCCCGGACTTCCTGGCGGGTCGTGACTCCGGGTCCTGCGGTGCGTCGAGCTTCAAGCTCGGTACCGACGCCCGGCCGTCTCGACGTGTTGCTGCCGGCCCGCGTGCGCGACGCACTGCGCCGAGCGGTGCGACGCTTCGATCGCAGCATCCCGGGCTTCGCCGGACCCGAGGGGCTGCTGGTGGGGGTGGAGTCGCGCAGCTCCGGACCCGTGCGCCTCCCGCGCGACCCGGAGAGCCGTCGCGCCCGGGGATTCTCGAACCTGTATCCGGTGGGCGAAGGGGCCGGCCACGCGGGGGGAATCATGAGCGCCGCGATCGACGGCGCGCGGTCGGCCCAGTCCCTGCTCGTCATGGGCTGTCTGGGCCGAGCGGCCTTCGGGTCCCGCACTCTGGGGGGGAGCCCCCATGGCGGAACCGGATCATGCTTCCCGGTACTCAGGCCGATACTGGCTATCATGCCGGCCGAAAGCGTCGAGGCGTCCGATTTTTCGGGACCCGCAACCCTTATCTGGACCCCGCAACCCTTATCTGGACCCCGCAATCAGGCATCCCGGTGAAAACGACATGAAGCGATTGGAACATCTGCGCCCACTCTCTCCGCTTGCCCCGACTGCCCCGCTTCCGGCGCGGTCGGGCCGTCGGACCGCTCGTTCGCACGATTCCGCCGTTGCTCGCCGGCGTGGTTCTGCTGGCGGGCTGTGCGGCCCCGCCCGAGAAGTACACCGCGGCCGACCTCCAGCAGGCGGCGTCGGCGGGCAATCTCGAGACGCTGTACGACCAGATCCAGACGGACCTGAAGGACCCGTCCCTCGGCGAAACCCAGCGACAGAGCATGGAGCTTCGCCTCGCCGAGGCGGGGCGCACCCTGGCCCAGCAGGCCGAGAAGGAGATCCAGGCCGCCGTCGAGGGCAGCGCGCTGCCCTCGGGTCTCGCGCCCGTCAAGGTCTACGACGCCCAGCAGGACCGCCTCAAGAAGATCAAGCGGTGGGACCCCGCCACCTTCCAGCGCGTGTCCAGCATGGTCTCCGACGGCGAGCAGAAGACGCAGGATGCGATCGCCGAGAAGGAGGCCGCCCTCGAGAAGCTCGGCGACGAGCAGGCGGACCAGAAGCTCGCGCTCTACGACGAGCTCGGCGCACTCTACGGTCCGGGCAGGACGAGAAGAAGGAGTACGACGCCAAGCGGACCGCCATCCTGGCGCAGCTGCGCGAGCAGGCGACGAAGGCGATCGAGGCTGAGGACTACTCCGACGCCCAGCGCATGCTGAACATCGTCGCCTCGGTCGAGGGCGGGGACGCCGCCATCGAGGGCAAGCTCGCCGAGGTGGACGTGAAGCTCTTCGAGCAGCGCTTCTACGACGCGCTCGCCAAGGAGAAGCCGGACGACGCCTACCAGGCCCTCGTCACCCTCTCGGAGTCGCCGAAGTTCGACAAGCTGCGTCCGCGTCTCGAGGAGTCGGGCGATGCGATGGCCCAGTACTTCGTGACCCTCGGCGCCGACGCCACGCGCGCCAAGAACTGCGACCGCGCGTTCCGCTACTTCACCCAGGCCCGGGACATCCGCACCCGTCTCGGGCTGGCGAATCCCGGAGAACCTCGCCCAGGAGCAGCCCTTCGTCGACGAGATGCATCGCCGCTACGAGAAGGCGCGGAAGCAGGAGCTCTACGGCCTCGCCTGGGGGTACCTGAACGTCATCCAGGAGCTGCAGTCCGATATCGCCGGCCCTGCGGCGCGAGCTGCGCGAGACCCGGGAGAAGGTGCTGCAGAAGGCCCAGAAGCGGGTCACCGCGGCACCCTTCGACGACCAGCACCGCGGCGGCTCGGAGTTCGGCAACACGGTGACCGCCAAGATCGTCCAGTACCTGCACGAGAACCTGTCCGAGGACGTGGGCATCATCGAGCGGGAGAAGCTCGAGGAGATCGAGCGGGAGAAGGGCCTCTCGGGCGACGCCGACGCCCTGGTGGCGGTCGACTACCTGGTGCAGGGCAACATCCTGGAGGCCAAGGTCGACTCGTCGGAGCGCTCGCTCAACCAGCGCAAGCGCGTCGTGACCGGCACCGAGACGGTCCCGAACCCGGACTGGGACCGCTGGAACGGGATGAACAACAAGGAGCGGGAGCGCGCCGGTCTGGAGATCGAGCCGGCCCGCACGATCCAGCGAGAGCGGACGGAGGACCTGGAGATCCCGACGGTCTATCACCGCAAGGTGGGCGTGTTCTCGGTCTCGTACCGCGTGATCGACGCGAACTCGGCCAAGGTGCTGTTCGCAGACACCCAGCGCACCAAGCAGGAGCTCGAGGGAGTCGACGCGCCGGGCCTGGACATGGGGGACTTCAAGCAGGAGCCCCAGGTGGCGAACCTGCCCAGCGACGTGGAGATCCTGGACCAGCTCGCCGAGGAGGTCTCCGCGGCCATCGGCAAGAAGCTCGCCGAGGTGCTCGTGAACCCCGAGCTGCAGTACCAGGCGGACGCCGATCGCTACGTGCGCGAGGGCAACTACATCGACGCATCCCAGCAGTACGCCTACGCGGCGGTGCTCACGGACCGCAAGAACAAGGACTCGAGCGAGCTGCGGGAGAACCTGCGGAACGCGGTCGTGGCGGCGGGGTTCGGCCAGTAGCCGGTCCCGCCGGCGCGTGGACGGGACTTCCGCCTCGCGGTCGTCCCCACGCGAGATCGGGGGCTCAGCCGCCGGCGGCCAGGCGCGCCTCCCGCGCCGAGGCGCGGGCCCGGGCGAGACCGGGGTGGCCGGGGGAGACCCTCTCCGCCTTGCTCAGATACTCGGCCGCCTGGTCGAAGTTGCCCCGCTCCACCTCCGCCTTCGCGAGATCCAGGTAGCGGCTCGCCACCCGCTGGATGCCCTCGAGGGCCTGCTGGTGGTTGGGATCGAGCTTCAGGACGGCCGTGTACTTGTCGTACGCGCTCTCTCCCTTGGGCGTCGTCAGGTGGTCCTCGGACAGCGCGATCCGCGCCTGCCCGAGCAGACCCAGGATGCGAAGCTCGTTGCGCCCCGACGGACCGCGTTTCTCCGCGTTGGCGACGAGCTGTTGGGTGGCGGCGAGCTCGGGGTGGGCCGGCGCGAACTCCGCCACCTTGTCGACGTAGCGCCGGGCGCTGTCCACCCGGCGGTCGCGGACCGCATCCTTGGCGAGCTCGAGGTAGCGGTCCGCCACCTGCACCTGGCCCTCGCGCGCGGCCCGGTTGCCCGGGTCGAGCTCGAAGATCTTCTGGTACTTCTCCAGCGCGTTGTCTCCCGGCGGCGAGCTGAGGTGGTTCTGCCGGATCGCCTGCTGGGCCTCTTCGAGGAGCTGCGCGATCTCCCGGGCCGCCAGCTGACTCTCGGGGCCGTCGCTCTCTCCGCTGGCAGTCGGGGCGCTGCCGGAGGCTTCGTCTCCGCTCGCGGGGACCTGCGTGGGCGTGCCGGATCCGTCGGGTACGACGCTCTCGTCCTTCACCGGGGTCGGCGCGAATGCGAAGTAGAGGCCGGCCGCGGCCGCACAGGCCACGCCGGCCGCCACGCCCGCGATCTGCCGGCCGCGACCGCCCGGCGGCCGCGCGCTCTCCGGCACGTCCCCGGGCCGCACGATCATCGTGCGCAGCTCCTCCGGGGCGGGGGCGGGCGTGTCGATCTTGCGCGTGAGGGCCTCCAGGGCCTCGATCAGCTCGGCGCCGGTCTGGAAGCGGTCGTTCGGATCCTTGGCCAGCAGCTTCTCGAGCAGCGGCTGGAAGACCGCGTGCTCCGGGGGCAGCTGCGGGATCGGCTCGTTGATGTGCATGATCGCCACGGCGAACGGATCCGGCGACTGGTACGGCACCCGCCGGGTCAGCATCTCGAAGAGCATGATCCCCAGGCTGTAGATGTCCGAGCGTCCGTCGACCGCCTGGCCCCGTGCCTGCTCGGGGCTCATGTAGCTCGGCGTGCCGACGATCGAGCCCTCCTTGGTCATCTCGCTCTCGCCGACCACCCGCTTCACCTGGGTGAGGTCGGTGGACGAGTCGGCGGCCTTGGCGATGCCGAAGTCCGTGAGCACCACGTGACCGTGGTGGCTGAAGAGGACGTTGCCCGGCTTGATGTCGCGGTGGACGTAGCCGCGCGCGTGCGCGTAGTTCAGCGCGCCGCCGATCTGGCGCAGGATGTCGATCGCCTGGGCGTGGTCGATGCCGCCGGCGATCTTGGACGCGAGGTCTCCGCCGGTGTGGAGCTCCATCGCCAGGAAGTAGTTGCCGTTGGAGACGCCCGCCGTGTAGACCGAGACGATGTGCGGGTGGGCCAGGTGGGCGACGATCCGCGCTTCCCGGAGGAAGCGCTCGGCGAAGGTGCTGTCCGCCACCAGGTGGGGCGCCATCACCTTGAGGGCGACCTCGCGGTCGAAGCTCTCCTGGACCGCGAGGTAGACGGTGGCCATGCCCCCCTTGCCCAGGGTGCGCTTGATCCGGTAGCCGTCGACGTCGATCGCTTGCTCGTCCATGGATCGCTGGCCGTCCTCGTCTCTACGGCGCCCGCCGGCCGGCGGCGCTCAGATCGTCGCCTCTTTCCGGACGGGTGGCAACGCCTTCGCGTGCGCCGACCGACGCAGCGCCGGCGCGATTCGTGCCGCGCGCGTCGCGCGCACGCCGCCCGTCGCCGCGCGGCGGGACGCCCGAGCCTTCGAATCCACGCGCCGGAGCCCCGTCATGCCCGGACGTTTCGACCGTCCGGCCGGATCGGTGAAGCCCCGGCGGCGGGCCCCGAAACGTCGAGGGCCCGGACCGCTCGCGCGACCCGGGCCCCGAAGAGAGCGCCGCCAGCCAGGGCGGGCTTCAGCGGCTCACTTGCTGGGTCCCGTGGGAACGTCCTTGAACGCGATCCCCTTGTCGGCGCGCGTCTCCGGCGGGAGACCCAGAACGCGCTCGGCGATGATGTTGCGCAGGATCTCGTCGGTGCCGCCCGCGATGCGGAGTCCGGGGATCGCCAGGTACATGTCCTGCCAGCATCGCCGTCGCCGGGCGTCACCTCTGCGGTCGAGGGTGCCGCCGCAGACGCCCCCGAGCTCGATCCCGAACGCCGCCATGTCCTGGGCCAGCGCCGCGCCCACGAGCTTGCCGAGGCTCGACTCCGGGCCGGGCGTGGTGCCCCGGGAGAGCGCCGTCAGGGTGCGGTAGCCGGTGTACTGCACGCCGCGGCTGCGGGTGTAGAGGTCGGCGATCTTCTCGCGCACCGCCGAGTCCTCGATCGCCGGGCGGCCGTCCGATCTCGGTCTGCTCGGCCATGCGCGATCAGGTCTTCGACGCCGCCGCCCGATCGCCGCCGCCGCCGATCGAGGCGCGCTCGTTCATCAGCGTCGTGATCGCGACCGCCCAGCCGTTGCCCGACCTCGGAGAGGCGGTTCGCGTCGGGGATGCGCACGTCGGTGAAGAACACCTCGTTGAAGCCCTGGCCCCGGTTGATCTGCGTGATCGGCCGCACCTCGATGCCCGGGGAGTGCATGTCGACGACGAAGTACGAGAGGCCGGCGTGCTTGGCCACGGTCGGATCGGTGCGCACGACGAGGATGCCCCAGTCGCAGAAGTGCGCGCCCGGTGGTCCAGATCTTCTGGCCGTTGATCACCCACTCGTCTCCGTCCTTCACGGCGGTGGTGCGCAGCCCGGCCAGGTCCGACCCGGCGGCCGGCTCGCTGAAGAGCTGGCACCAGATCTCCTCGCCCGAGAGCAGCTTCGGAATCCAGCGCTTCTTCTGCTCTTCGGTGCCGTGGGTGAGGACCGTCGGCCCGCACATGCCGATGCCGATGCCGAAGATGTTCGGGGGCGTCTCGAACTTCGACTCCTCCTGTCCCCAGATGACGTTCTGGATCGGGAGTGGCGTCGCGTCCGCCGTACGCCTTCGGCCAGGTGATGCAGGCCCAGCCGGCCTCGGCCTTCTTCTTCTGCCAGGCCTGGGCGGCCTGGATGGTCTCGGGGCTCGTCCGCTCGCCGAGCAGGTCCTCGCCCGGCGTCGTCGGGGTCCTGCTTGGGCTTGGCGTTGGCCTGCAGCCAGGCTCGCGCCTCGGCGCGGAAGGCGGCTTCTTCGGGGGTGTCGTTGAAATCCATGTCGTCTCTCTCGTGATCGATCCCAGGGGATCGACGGGCTGGGCGCGCGGCGCGCGCGGTGGGTGCGAGAGAGACGGGCGACCGCGCTCAGGCGGCCTGCTTGGCGCGAAGCCGCTCGACCAGCTTGTCCTTCCAGTGCGCGGGATTGCCGAGCAGCACCGAGAGCAGCTTCGCCCGCCGGTAGAAGAGGTGGCAGTCGTACTCCCAGGTGTAGCCGACGCCGCCGTGCAGCTGGATCATCTCGACGCCCGCCAGGTCGAAGGCCTTGCAGGCGGCGATGCGCGAGATGCAGGCCGCGATCGCCCAGCTCCGGCGCGTCGTTGCTGAGCGCCCAGGCGCCGTAGTAGCAGTTCGACCGCGTGAGCTGGATCTCGCACCACAGGTCGGCCAGGCGGTGCTTGAGGGCCTGGAACGAGGAGATCGGGCGGCCGAACGCGTAGCGGCCGTTCATGAACTCCTTGGTGATCTCGAAGGCGCGCTCGGCGCCGCCGAGCTGCTCGAAGGCCACGAGCACGGCCGCGCGGTCGAGAACCCGGTCGGCCAGGGCCGCGCCCTGACCGGCGTCGCCGAGCCGCGTCGCGGGTGCGCCCTCGAAGCGGATCTCCGCCAGCGAGCGGGACGGATCGAACGAGCCGACGGGGGTGCGCTTCACGCCGTCGCCCTCGAGATCCACCAGCACCAGGCTCACGCCGCCGCCCTCCTTCGCGGCGACCACCGCGAAGCTCGCCACGTCGCCGTCGGGTACCGGCAGCTTCGTGCCCGAGAGCTTGCCGCCCTGGAAGGTGGCCTCGACGCCCTCGGCCGCGTTCTGCCCGGGCTTCTCGGCGAGGGCGAAGGTGCCGATGGCCTCGCCGGACGCGAGCTTCGGCAGGTACTGCTGCTTCTGCTCATCGCTGCCCGCCTGCAGGATCGCCTCGGTGGCGAGGTAGACGCTCGAGGAGAACGGAATCGGCGCCAGCGCGCGGCCGAGCTCCTCGGCGATCACGGCGAGCTCGAGATACCCGAAGCCGGCCCCGCCGTACTCCTCGGGAATCACGCTGCCCTGGTAGCCCATCTCGGCGGCCGCCTTCAAGAGCGCCTGCGGAGTAGGGCTGATCGGATTCGAGCACCTCGCGGCAGACGGAGAGCGGCGAGTGCTCCTCGAGGAAGTCGCGTGCGGTCTTCTGGAGGAGCTTCTGGTCCTCGGAAAAGTCGAAGTTCATGGGGGTCTCCGGTTCGAGGGTGAGGCAAGCCGCCGGCGCCCCGCCAGGGCGCCCGGCCCCGACGAGTTTTCCCTGCCTGACAAGAATGTCAATACGCGCCCCGCCGTGCTCGATCCCTGTGTGCGGGGCGGCGGGCGCGGGGCGGCCGCCGCCCCGCGCCGATCCGGATCCGGGCTTCAAGGAGCGCCCGCGGCTTCATTCAGGGAGAAGCGACGATGTAGGACACCCAGGCCGGGTCGTCGGGAGCCGACTTGACCTTCCGGTAGACGCCGTTCGGCTCGTTGGTCTTGCGGTCGGTTCCCTCCCAGTACACCTCGCTCTCCCGGAAGCCCGCGTCGGCCATCGCCTCGCGCAGCTCCGGGATCGACCACAGCCGCCAGTCGTAGGTGAAGGCCCGCCGCATCTCGGAGCCGTCCGGGAACTCGAAGTGGATGTAGTTGATCACGTGATTCGTGACCGGATCGAAGACGTGCTGGTCCCACACGTAGTCGAAGCCCTCCTGCTCCCGGGTCTCGGTCAGGGTGCGCTGGGCGTCGGCGCCGCCGTAGAGGTCGACGAGGAAGAGCCCCTCCCGGCCCAGGCTCTTGCGGGCCCGCCGGAAGTAGCGGGTGAGCAGCTCCCGCGTCTGGAAGCAGAAGTAGGAGAAATTGAACGCGCAGGTGACGTCGAAGCCCGTGCTCGGGTCGTCCAGCACGTTGGCGAGCCGCAGCTCGACGCGGTCGCGTTGGTCCGCGTCGAGCTTCGGGAAGTGGTTCTGGCGGCAGTAGTCGAGCACCTCGCGGTCGATGTCGACCCCGACGGCGCGATTGTCGCCGTGCATGCGAACCCACTCGCAGCACAGCGCCGCCGTACCGCAGAAGTCCTCGCGCAGGCGGCGCGGCGGGCGCCCGTAGCGTTTCCGAAACAGGCGCTCGATCAGCGCGACGTCGCTCTCGACGCCCTGCACCGACTCCTCGTACAGGCGGTGCTTGTCGGCGCCCCGCGCCATGCGCGGCGCGACCCGGCGCGTCTTCCGGCGGCCGGACTTCCGGTCGCTGCCCTTCCTGTTGCCGTTCCTCTTCCTGTTCCTGTCGCGATCCCGCTTCTGCGCCACGTCGCTTCCCCCCGGAGAGGGGCACAGCTTACTCGATGTATCCCAGCCCGCGAAGCTGATCGAGGATCTCGTCTTCGTGTCCCGAACGCGCGTTGCCGATGCGTTCGATGGGCTCGGTGTCCCAGGTCGCGATCGTCTCCACCTCGGTGCCGCGCTGCGCGCCGTCGAAGAAGGCTGCGACGTGTCCCGTCCATGTCGCGACCGAGAGGAAGCCCGAGCCAGGCGAGGATCGTGGGCGTCACGTCGTTGACGGACGTGCCCGCGGCGTCGCTGCCGGGCCGGATGCCGGGACCGCGAGCGAAGAGGATGCCGTCCAGGGCCGCCTCGCTGTCGTGGACGCCGGTCAGGTCGCCGAGATGCTCACCCGCCTCGAATCCGTGGTCGGAGACGACCATGACGAGGTCGTCCGGTCCGAAGTCCCGGGCGAGCAGCCCGATCAGCGCATCGCTGTACACGTAGTAGCGCTCGAGGGCATCCCGCGCGGCGGCGCGCTGTCGCTCGCTCAGGTCGAGGGGCTTGGCGTAGCTCTCGGGCGGCGCCACCCCGGCCCACAGGCGATGGGACACCCGGTCGATGCCGGGCAGGAAGACCAGCGAGCAGCTCGGGGGCTTCGCGGGCCTCGATCTCGAGGGAGAGACGCGCCACCGCGGCGTCGTCCCGGAAGCGCTTCGAGAGCTCCTCCTTCTGCAGCCAGGGCGGCAGGCCGAGGTTGCCCAGGAAGGGATCCTCGAGACCCGGGATCACCAGGCGCCGCGCGTACACCTCCGCCACCCGAGCCCTCCAGGCGGGCGGAAATACCGTGGCGCCGATGGCGTCCTCGTCGATCTTCTCGGCGCCCGTCAGATTGCGCAGCTCCGCCAGGCGCGCTGGGCTTCGCGTGGTCGGAGACCATGACGCCGTTCACGACCTCCGGCGGATAGGTGTTCCACCAGTTGACCACGGCGACCCGCATTCCCGCCTTCGAGGCGATGTTCCAGAGGGCGTGCGCCTTGCGGTGGACGCTCAGGTAGAGCTGCTGCTTCCCCGCGTCGTCGTGGAACGTGAAGCCCTCGATGCCGTGCTTCTCGGGCATCTTGCCGGTGGCGATGGAGTTCCAGATGCGCGGCGAGTAGAGGGGACGATGGGAGCGCAGGGCGCCGGAGACGCCCCGACGGGCCAGCTCCGCCAGGTGGGGGAGTCGGCCCTGCGCGAGCAGCGGGCGGATGATGCGCAGGCTGGCGCCGTCGATGCCCACGAGCAGCACGCGTCCGGTCCGACGCCCGCCGGCCGCCGGCCGCACGGGCGCCGTCCTCGCGGCGGGCAGCGGGGGCGCCGGGTAGGGCTCTGCGCGACCGCCCCGAGCCGCCACGGGGGTCACCTGCAGGCCGGCCTGCCGCAGGCGGGCCAGCAGGCCGCCGGTGCCGATCACGTAGCGGCTCTCGGCGAGCAGGAAGTCCGTATGCGGCCCGGGCTCCGCGAGCAGGCGCCGCACGCCGTCGGCCAGTCGCGCGCTCTCGAAGGTCGTGGTCCGGCTGCGGCTCTCGGCCCATTCCGGGTGCTCGCGGTCGCTGCGCCGCAGAATCCCGTCGAGCGCGGGAAGGTCGCCGGCCTTCCAGGCGGCGGCCGCGGCGGGCAGGTCCGAGTCGGCGCGGGCCGAGTCGGCGAGCGCGCGCTGCATGATCTCCACCTGGATCGGCTTCGAGAGCGCCGCCGCGCGGTCGTAGCTCGTCGCCGACTCCTCCAGGGGCAGGATGGGCTTCGGGTCGCCCCGCTCCTCGGCCAGGTGCGCGAAGAACACCTCGAACTCGCGCTCTGGCGTGAAGCCCGTGCGCCGCAGGTCCGCGGCGCGGACCATGCGGGCCGCAAACCAGGGAGCCGTCACGTTCGCGTAGGTGGGCGGGAAGCCGGCACGACCGACGGCCTCGACGTATCCCGAGAAGACCTCTTCCGGCAGCCAGTTGGAGAGCACGTCGCCTTCCGCGAGATGCGCCTTCCACCCGATCAACGCGTTCTGCTTGGAGAGCGCCGCGTTGTCGGGAAGCACCAGGCGGCCGGCCTGCTCGAAGGCGTCGAGGACGGCCGGGTCGAAGCGCAGGCGCTCGTCCTCGCCGAGGGCGACCGTCGCCAGCACGTAGAGGCTCGCCCCGTCAGCGCCGGCCTCGCGGACGCGCCACAGGGGCAGCGCGGCTTCGGTCTCCGCGGCGGGAGCGGCCTCCGCGGCGGGAGCCTTTTCGGCTGCCGCCGACGCCGCCGGAGGGAAGAGGCCGGCGACGCCGGCTGCCAGGGTGGTGGCCGCGGCCAGGGACAGCGCCAGCTCGCGCACGCGTGCGCTGCGCACGAGCTGCCGCCGGGCTTCCGGCACGCCGCGTGACGCGGATCGCAAACGGGTCGGTCCGGTCCGGGAATCGTTCGTACTCGTCGAATCCAGTGGTATTTTCCCTTCGGTTTTTCTGACAGCGGACGATACATCCTCCGTCTCTGCAATCGCGGTCCCCTGCCCAAAGGGGCTCCTGGAGAGAAAGACCTGAGTCTCACGACCAGCCATCACGAGCTGCTGCGCCACTGCCTCGCCTCGGGGCTCTCGGACGCGGGGACGCGTCTTGCTGCGACGCCCGCCGACGGAACCCGCATCGAGCTGCAGGACTTCTCGAGCGGCGCCATCTGTCATCTGGACCCCGCCGCCGCCTCCCGAGGTCTGTCGGGAGACGTGATCGCCGGGGTCGTCCAGCGCTTCGAGGGGCCGCTGTCCGGTACGGCGCTCTTCGCCCTCGACCCGGGCGACGCGCTGCTCTGGCTGCAGTCGGGCGAGCGCGATTCGCAGCCGGGCGCCGATCCCCTGACCCGCTTCGTCGACCAGGGAAGCCGCGTGCTGGGAGCGGTGATCGACGCGCTGGCGGCCGCCGCCCAGGCCGAGGTGCAGCTCGGGCGTCCCGCGCTCGAGGAGCGGCCGCTGCTCGCGGCGCTGCTCGGCACCCATGCGCCCTCGGACACGGTGGTGCTCTCCCTGTACGGCGAGATCGAATTCTTCCTGCAGGAGATGGGCCGGGAGCTCCGGGCGCCCTTCTCGCTCCAGCTTCTGCTCGAGCCCAAGATCCTCGGCGGCATCCTCGCCGGGCTCGTGAGCCACGACGACGGAGACAGCGACGCCGCCAGCCGATAGCCTCGGGGCATGGCGATCTACCTCATCCGTCACGGCGAGACGGCTTCGAATCGGGCGCGCGTCGTCCAGACGCCGGAGACGCCGCTCTCGGAGCGCGGGATCGCCCAGGCCCGGCTGCTGGCGGCCCGCCTCGCGGACGCAGGCATCGGGCGCGTCGTCACCAGCGACCTGGCGCGCGCCCACATGACGGCGGACCCGATCTTCCGGGCGACGGGCGCCCCCTTGTCGCTGGATCCCGACCTGCAGGAGCGCCACTTCGGGGACCATCGCGGCACGCCCTACACGCGGCTCGCCGAGCAGGGCATCGAGCTCTTCGCGCCGGACTACGCGCCGCCGAACGGCGAGACGTGGGCGGCGTTCCACGCCCGGGTGGATCGCGCCTGGGAGAATCTGTGCCGCCTGGCCGAATCCACCGAGGGACACCTGGCCGTCGTCACCCACGGACTCGTCTGCCACTCCATCGCGGTGCGCCTCGCCGAGCCGCCGGGCCAGCTCGCCCCGGGCAGCTTCGGTCCGGACGGGCCGCCCATCCGCTTCGGCAACACGGCGCTCTCGCGCCTCGCCGGCCCCGCGCCGTGGCGATTCGAGCTCTTTGCGTGCACCGCCCACCTCGACGGGGCCACCGCCGACGACGGCACGACCCTCGCCGGGATGTAGCCCGGATCCGTATGACGGATCAGGGCTAGCCCGCCGTCATACCCCGTGCTTCTTGAGCTTGGTCCACAGGGTCCGCTCGCCGATGTCGAGCAGGCCGGCCGCCGCGGCCTTGTTGCCGCCTGTGCGCTCGAGCGCCCGCAGGATGGTGCGCCGCTCCGCTCGGGCGACGGCGGCGGCGAGGTCCAGGGAATCGCTCGTGCTCTCGGTCTCCGGCGGCTCGCGCAGGGGCAGGAGTCGCCGCACCAGGGCCGCGTCCACCTCCGCTCCCTCCACGAGCACCGCCGCCCGCTCCATCACGTTGCGCAGCTCGCGGACGTTGCCCGGCCAGGCGCACGCCTGCAGCAGCGCCAGGGCGCCGTCGGTGATCTCGAGCGGGCCGCGCCCCAGCTCGCGGCCGAAGTGGGCCAGGAAGGAGCGCGCCAGCGCCGGCACGTCCTCGCGCCGCTCGCGCAGGGGCGGCAGGTTGATGTGGAACACGTCCAGGCGGTAGAAGAGATCCTCGCGGAACTCGCCGCTCGTCATCGCGGCGGCCAGGTCCCGGTTCGTGGAGGAGACGATGCGCACGTCCACCGGCGTGCGCCGGTTGCTCCCCACCGGCTCGATCACGCCTTCCTGCAGGACGCGCAGCAGCTTCGCCTGCAGCCGGAAGTCCATGTCGCCGATCTCGTCGAGGAAGAGGGTGCCGCCGTCCGCGGCCTGGAACTTCCCGGTGCGGTCGGTGTGGGCGCCGCTGAACGCGCCGCGGACGTGGCCGAAGAGCTCGCTCTCGAGCAGCTCCGCCGGAACCGCCGAGCAGTTGAGCGGCACGAAGAGCTGCTCGGCGCGGGCGCTGCGGCGGTGGATGGCCCGGGCGACGAGCTCCTTCCCGGTGCCGGTCTCGCCCGTGACCAGCACGCTGCTGCGGGTGGGTGCCACCTTCTCGATGAGCTCGAACACCTCGGCCATGGCCGGCGAGTCTCCCACCATCTCGCCGGAGCCGGGGGCGCGGTCGACCGCCTCCCGCAGGTAGCGGTTCTCGACGCGGCTCCGGGCGTACTCGAGCGAGCGGCCGATCAGCAGCTCGAGGGCCTCCAGGTCGAAGGGCTTGGCGAGGAAGTCGACCGCGCCGAGCTTCATCGCCTCGACGGCGGACTCCACGGTGCCGTAGGCGGTGAGGACGATCACCGGCACCTCGCCGTCGAGTCGGCGCAGCTCGCGCAGGAACTCGATGCCTCCCATGCGGGGCATGCGGAGATCCGTGAGCACCAGGGCGGCGGATTCCCGCTGCAGGAGCTCGAGCGCCTCCGGCGCCGACTCGAAGGCCCGCGAGGGCAGAGCGAGCCGCTCGAGCAGCATCTGCAGGATGCGACGCGTGCGCTTGTCGTCGTCCACCACCAGCACCGGTCTCACGATGTCTCCTCCGAGAGCGGGATCTCGACGCGGAAGCACGCGCCGCCGGCGGGACTGGCGTCGACCTCGATGTGTCCGCCGTGCTCGTGCACGACCCGCTTCACGAACGTGAGCCCCAGACCGACGCCGACGTCGCGGCCCGTCCGGAACGGCTCGAAGATGCGCGCGCGTTGGTCGGGCGGGATGCCCGGACCGTCGTCCGCGACGTGGAACGCCGCGGAGCCTGCCTCGGGCCCGAACGTCCGCAGCTCCACGTGGCCGCCTTCGGACAGGGTCTGCACCGCGTTGACCAGGAGGTTCACGCAGACGTGCTGCAGGGCCTCGCGATCGCAGGACACGATCGCCTCGACGTCCGCCTGCTTCACGTCGAGGTGGACGCCCTTCTGCCGGGCCTGCGCCTCGACGAACTCCGCCGCGCGCAGCAGGGGCAGCGAGAGGGGCGTGGGCTCGAAGTGCAGCGCGCGAGGGCGGTCCAGGGTGAGGAGATCGTCGACCACCCGTGACAGGCGCGCGACCTCGTCTCGGATCATCTCCACGAGCTCCGTCACCGCGGGCTTGCCGGCCCCGGCGAGGTCCTGTCCGAGCATCTGGGCCGAGCTGCGCAGCACCCCGAGCGAGGTGCGCACCTCGTGGGCCACGCCCGCCGCCAGCTCGCCCACGAACGCGAACTTCTCGGCCTCGACGAGGTTCTTCTGGGTGCGGTCGAGGTCCCCCGCCATCTGGTTGAAGGACCGAGCGAGCACGCCCACCTCGTCGTCCGAGCGCACCGGCACCGAGGCGCCGCCAATGTCGCCTCGAGCCATGCCCCGGATCGCGTCGGTGAGCTCGCTCAGGGGGCGGACCACCCGGCGCGCCGCCAGGGTCGCCACCACCAGTGCGGCGGCGAGGGCCAGCGCCATGGTCAGGGCCAGGTGTCTCGTGAGCGCCCGGGCCGGGGCGAGGGCGTGATCGAGGGGCTCCACCACGAGCAGGCGCCACGGCGGCACGTCCGAGTCGAGCCCGGCGCGTCCGACGATCAGCTGGCGCTCGGCGTCCACCGAGAAGCCCGCCGTCTTCGCCGCCTCGGGCAGCGCGACCGGAACCGCACCCGAGGTGGCGACCGGCGTTCCGTCGGGCGCGACCAGGACCAGGCTGGCCTCGATGCCCTGGGCGGCGAGATCCGACCGTACCTCGTCCAGGACCTTCGTCAGCAGCTTCCAGTCGAGGAGACCCACCAGGACGCCCAGCGGCTCGCCGCCGTCGGGGTCGGGCACCGGCGTCGAGATCGCCAGCGCCGTCCACTCGCCGATCCGGATCGGACCCCGTTGGCGCGCGCGCCCGGCGAGCAGGGGCGCCAGCTGCGATCGCCAGGGCCGGCTCGCGTCCGGATCGATCCACTGCGGGCTGCTGGCGGCGACGACGTGTCCGTCGGGCTCGGCGACGAAGTAGTCCAGGCGCGACGCGTTGCCGCTCTTCAGGGTGGCCAGCGCGCGCGCGACGCGCTTGTCGATGTCCGCGACCCGCACGTCACGCATGAGATCCTGCTGGGCAAAGCTCTGCAGCGTGCGTTCTTCGCTGCGAAGAATGCTGGAGAGGCGCTCGCTGGTGTGGAGGGCTTCGCGCGCCAGCTGCCGCCCGATCACCCGCTGCAGCGAATCGCGTCGCGCTGCGGTTGGCCAGCAGCCCGAGCAGGATGCCCGGGACGAGGATCAGGACGGCGGCGAAGAGCGAAGAGTTTGCCGCGCAGCGAGAGCGGAGGTAGCGTCAAACGAAACCCCCTTGCTGCACTCGGGCGGCCCCGCGAGTGACGGCCATAAGCCTCGCGTAAGCCTAGCACCGTGCGCTTGGATCTCCCTGCGCGCCGCGGCGCTGCTGTGCGCGCTCTTCCTGCTCGCGCCGGCGGGGGTGTCTCGGAGTGCGCCTGCGAGCGTCTCTCCGGACGCGCCCGCGAACGCTTCCGGGGACGCGAACGCTTCCGGGGAAGAGCCGCCGGCCGACGATGCCCGGTCGTCCCGTCCCGAGCCGGTCGGTCCGGGTGCCACGATCGAGGGCGAGCCCGGCGCCATCGACGAGCCGCTGCCGGAGATCATGCTGCGGCCGGGCGACGCCCCGCTCTTCTCGCTCGACACGCCCCGTCGGGCCGCTCGAGTACGGCCTGGGGCGGGGCCTGGAGATCGGGCGCACGGGCCTGCACGTCGGCGGATTCACGACCCTGGCGTTCGACCGCGAGAACGGCAAGCACGGGTCGCTCGAGCTCGACGGCGTGAACTTCCTGGTGCTGCTCGAGCCCAACGAGTTCCTGCGCGGCTTCATGGAGATCGAGATCGGCGATCTCTTCCTGTGGGAGACGAACGAGAGCTCGGTCCACTCGCATCCCAACGTCACGTTCGAACGGCTTGTACGGCGACCTGCGCGTGGGCGACCCGTTCACCCTGCGCGTCGGCAAGTACCAGACCCCCGTCGGCCGCTGGAATCTGGTGCCCGCCGAGCCCTTCGTCTGGACGCCCATCGATCCGGCCTTCCTGGAGACCGCGTTCGACGAGCACCAGACCGGAGCCGCCATCCTGGGCTCCGTCCATCCCGGCGGCGGCTCCCTGGACTACTGGGTCTACGGCCAGTTCATCGATCCCCTGGACCCGAGCGAGGACCCCGAGCACGCCGACTACAGCGTCGGCGGCCGGGTGCAGTATGGCCGGGCGCTCGAGCAGTGGTCCGTCGGGTCCTCCTTCCTGGCCACGGAGATCGGCGGTGACGTGGAGCTATCTCGGCGGGCTCGACTTCGAGGTGCGCTTCGGTCGCTTGCTGCTGACCAGCGAGCTCACCCTGCAGCAGGGCGCTCTCGAGGATCGCGACCTCTGGGACGTGTATCTGCAGGGCGTCTTCGAGATCGTGCCCACCGTTCTATGGGGTTGCGCGCTACGAGCACATCGACCCCTCCGGCTCCAGCCAGGACGCCCACCTGGGCGACTTCGGGGTCGCCTGGATGCCGAAGCCCTACCTGATTCTCAAGGCGAGCTACCGCGCGACGGATCGGCAGACCGAGGTGGTGCGCCGCGGTCTCAGCCTTTCGTTCTCCTTCGTCTACTGAGTCCAACGAGATGCGGGTCCACGCATTCCTCATCGCCCTGCTCCTGACGCTGCTGCTGACCGGCACCGCGGTCGCGGAGCGGCTGGCGATCATCGTGAACGTGGATCGGGTGGTGGAGCTCGATCTCGAGGCCATCGCACAGATCTACCTGAAGCACCGGCGCTTCTGGGCCGGAGGGGATCCCATCGTCCCCGTGAACCGCGAGGCGGGCAGCCCCTCCCGCGAGCGGTTCACGCGCCGGGTGCTGCGTCTCGGACGCCACGCAGCTCGGGATCTACTGGAACCGCCAGTACTTCCAGGGCGTACTCCCGCCCGCGACCCTGGCTTCCGACCAGGCGATCCTGCGATTCGTCGCCCGGGATCGCCGGGCGATCGGCTATGTGAATGCGAGCGTCGTCGACGGCTCGGTCCGCGTCGTGATGTACATCGACTGATCGGCCTCTCCGTTCCTCCCCGATGTTCCTCGTCGGAGGGCAGGAACAGCAATTCGCGTGCCGGGCCCCGGCGCCGCTGCCGCCGCCGCGCGGAGCGATCCTGCCGGACCCGGCACGCTCGAGCGCCGAATGCGGCGCACCGCGGCGCCCCCTCCCCCGCGGTCGTCACGCCCCGCGGCGACTGCGGAATCCGGCGGCCCTCTGCCGTTCGAGGCAGGCTTACGCTCCGGGGTATCGGCCTCTCGCGGCCCCAAGGGCGCCCTCGCATTGGGCATCGGGCTTGCATCCGCCGTGGGGAGAGTCCCCTTGTCAACGACAGCGAGGAGCAACCATGAGAGCCTATCTGAGACTTCCTTCCTATCGAGAGACCGGTCCGCTCGTCGCCCTCGCGAGCGTGCTCGTCGCGGCGAGCTGGATCGCCGCCCCCCCCGCGCTGGCGTGGGGAACACATCATGCGGGCACTCCCGCGGGCGCCTGCGCGCAGAACGCGCGTGCGGGCCTGCAGTCCTGCAACCACTCGGTGCTCGAGGAGCTGTGGGGAGACGTCGCCGTCTGCGCCTTCGACGCCGATTGGGCCGACAAGAAGGAGTGCCTCGTCGACGCCTTCTCGGCGCCGTCCGAGAAGCGTGGCGAGTGTCGGGACGTCTACGAGGCGCGAAACGAGCTCTGCGACCTGACGGATCCCGGGCCCTACGACCCGGACTTCGACCCGGCGAGCTTCGACACGGACTTCACGGCCCTCACGAACCCGAACCCCTACCTGCCGCTCGCGATCGGGGACCGCTGGCGATACGAGAACGAGGACGAGACGAACGTGGTCGAGGTGACCGCCGCCACGAAGCAGATCGAGGGGGTCACCTGCATCACCGTCCACGACGCCGTCTCCGCGGACGGTGTCGTGACCGAGGATACCGACGACTGGGAGGCCCAGGCGAAGGACGGCTCGGTCTGGTACTGCGGGGAGAGCTCGAGGACCTACGAGGTCTTCGACGGTGACAACCCCATGACGCCCGAGCTGATCGACGTGGAGGGCTCGTGGAAGACCGGTCGGGACGACGCCAAGCCCGGCGTCCTGATGCAGGCGGCGCCCACCCCCGGCACGACGTATCGCCAGGAATATCTGTTCGACGAAGCCGAGGACGCGGCGACCGTGCTCTCGAACGCGTACTCGTACGGCAACGGCGAGGGGCTGGACGACTTCGTCCCCCAGGCGCTCGCCGACCACTTCTGCGCGTCCGGCGACTGTGTGGTGACCAAGGACTTCGCGTCCATCGAGCCCGGGCTCTTCGAGCGCAAGTACTACGCGCCGGGGGTAGGCCTCTTCCTCGGTGTCGAGGACGGCGTCATCACTCCGCTGGTGGAATGCAACTTCCACCCGCTGTGCACCGGGATCCCGGACGTCAGCGCGCCCTGAGCGCGAGGACGCCGGGTCGATCGACGACCTCGATCGACGTCGGTCAACACCAAGGGGGTGATCCCCGGCCGCGGCTCGGGTGAGCTGCGGTCGGGGATCCGTCTCCCGGTCGCGAACCCCGGCCTCTTCCGCGCGCGTGCCGCGGCGCGCATCCGCGTTCCTCGGGTGGCCGCGTCGGGAGGGGCCGGCCCGCGCGCCTCAGCGCCGCTTCCGGAACAGCATGAAGTTGACCCCCGACTGGGCCTCGGCGTGGTCGATGAGGTGCGCGGGCGGGTGGCTGCCCGGCAGCGAGTCCGGGGGCAGCGTGCAGGCGTCCACGGGCACGAAGTCGCCCGCGTCGTCGTTCAGGTAGAGCACCTCGAGATCCAGCAGGTGGGCCAGGACGACGAGCATGGGAGGCTGCCAGCTCGTCCAGTCCCGATACTCGAACAGGACCCGCCGCTCGCGGGCGTCCCAGGCCTCGAGTCGGAAGCCCAGCCGGTTCGTGAACGGGTTCGGCGGACACGCCTCGTCCTCCACCAGGGCCACCTCGAAGCCTGCGTCCTCCATCTCCGGCCGGGTCATCTCGTCGACGACGGCGAGATCGGAGACCAGCGCCGGCTCCGGCGTCTCCAGGATGAAGTGGTCGACGTGGGAGGTGCCCAGGGCCAGCAGCCGGTGAAGCTGCGGTGCGTCGAAGAAGTGGTGGCTCTGCTTCCCGATGTAGGCCAGGGAGGGGCCCGGGCCCCGTCGTCCGACCTCGCGCCAGACGGCGGGATCGAGCACGTCCGCCACCAGGTAGTCGGCCTCGCTGCCCGCCAGCCACGGGCGCTCGAGCACCTTGCGCCGCGCGGTCTCGTCGAGATCGAAGAGGATGTAGCGAAGCTCCGGGTGGCGGAAGTGGGAGAGGTACGAGAACTCGCCGGTCCCGGCCATGGGCTCCACGACGGTCTCGACCTTCTCGCAGGTGGGGGTCTGCAGGAAGTCCTCGATCGTGTAGTCGTGGGTGCCGAGGACGGCCGAGTACACCCGGTAGGCGTCGAGGGCCTGGAGGCCGCCGTCGAGGTAGTCCGCGACGTAGTCGTAGCTCTCCACCCAGGGCGAGTCGTAGCACTTCGTGAAGCCCTGGCTGCCGAAGTCGTGGAAGCCGTTCCGCGCGATGCATCGCCAGACGGCGAGGCGGCGCTGCGGGTCGGAGGCGGGCAGCGGCCGCGTGCGGAAGCCGCGCAGCACGCAGCGATGCAGGCGCTGGACGATCGTCTCCAGCTCGGCCAGGGGCAGCTGGTCGATCCGACAGCTTCCCTGGACGTGGATCCAGTCCGGTGCACGACGGGCTCCCGCCTCGAGCGCGCCTTCGATCTCGGCGAGCAGTCGTTTCAGCGCCTCGCGCGAGTTCGCGACGCGCACGCTCGGTCCGCATTCCATGGATGCCACTTCCTCCCACCCCGCGCGGCACGTTGTTAGCAGGGGCCCCCGCATCGCGACAGGGGCGGAGGGCGTCGCGACGACTCAGGCGTTCTTTCCGCCGGCCTTCGAATCGAGGAAGGCGGACAGCGATCGATGCACCTGGCTGGCGCGCTCGCCCCGCCAGCCTTGTATGGCCGTCAACACGAAGTACGCCTGCTGGCGCAGCGCGGTCGGATCGCTCTTCACGGCCGCGAGCGCCCGCTCGGCCACGCCCCGCACGGCCCCGCTGGGACACTGCTCGCACACGACGGTGAACGCTTCGACGACGCCGAGCGTCCGCGCGTAGTCGCGCGGGCGGCGGCCGGGCGGGCTCGAGGGATCCGACATGGCTCCGAGTATATGGCCGCGCGAGCGCGTGCGAGAGAGCGACGGCCGGTGCCGTCTGGGTGCGATCCGAAGCGCGCCCCCGCAACCAGACGTTGCATCGCGCAACCCCGCGCTGCATTCCCTCCCGTGAGGACTCGTGCATGATGGAGCGCGACCTCGATCCAGGGAGGGATCCGCCCATGTCGGTATCCCGGAGGAAGCTCCCGAAAGGGCCCCGTTCCGCGATCCTCCAGAGCCTCCGGGTGCTGCGCGACCCCTTCCGATTCTACGAGGAGATGCGCCGGGACTACGGCACCCTCTTCACCCTGCCCACCCTGAACGGGCTCCTCGTCATCAGCGGGCGGGCCGAAGGTGCGCGGGAGCTCTTTCGCGCGCGCAGCGAGAGCTTCGTCGCGGGCTTCGGTGTGGAGGCGGTGGCGCCGGTCGTCGGTAGCGGCTCTCTGCTCCTGCTGGCCGGCGAGCGTCACCGGCGGGAGCGCAAGCTGCTCTCGCCCTTCTTCCACGGCTCGCGCGTGCGGACCTATGGGACGCTCGTCCGCGACACGGCCCTGCGACACGCGGACCGCTGGAAGGAGGGGCCGGCCTTTCCGATCCACGCGAGCCTGCAGGGGATCGCCCTCGAGGTGATCCTGCGCGCGATCTTCGGCGTGCAGTCGACCCGCGAGGCGGAACGTTTCGGCGAGGCGGTGACCCACGCGATCGACGCGGCGCATCCCGTCCCGTTCTTCTTCAAGGCGCTGCAGCGCGAGCTCGGGGGCTACGGTCCGTGGGCGCGCTTCGTCCGCGAGAAGCGCCGGCTCGACGCCGTCCTGCAGGCGCATCTGGCCACCCGGCGGCGCGCGCTCGCCCGGGGCGACGCGGGCGGGGACGACGTCCTGAGTCAGATGCTGTCCGCGCGCTTCGAGGACGGCTCGGCGATGTCGGACGACGACATCTGCTCCCAGCTGCTGACCCTGCTCGTCGCCGGACACGAGACGACCGCCACCACGCTGGCCTGGATCTTCTACGAGCTGCACCGCCATCCCGAGATGCTGGCGCGGCTGCGCGCCGAGATCGGCGAGCTGGGACCCGATCCCGCGCCGGAGGCCTTCGGGAAGCTTTCCTTCCTGCGCGCAGTCGTGGACGAGACGCTGCGGATCCATCCGATCATCAGCGAGGTGTTCCGGACCGTGAAGGACCGCTTTCCGTTCCAGGGATACGAGATCCCCGCCGGTGTCACCGTGTCGGCCTCCATCGTGATGATCCACAACGACCCGGAGCTGTACCCGGATCCCACGCGCTTCCGGCCGGACCGCTTCCTCGAGCGCCGCTACGGACCGGACGAGCACCTGCCCTTCGGTGGCGGCCACCGTCGCTGCCTGGGCGACGCCTTCGCGATGAACGAGATCGCCGTGGTGCTGGCGACCCTGCTGCCGCGCTACGAGCTGGCGCTCGCCTCGGAGCGTCCGTTGCGGATGGTCCGACGCAACCTCACCCTGGCACCCGAGGCGGGGGTTCCCATGGTCCTGCGGGGTCGCCGCGCCGTCTGACGGACCGCCCGGGCTCGCGCCGAGGCGCGTGCGCTCCGAGCCCCGCGGAGCCCCACCCGTCCCGGGACGTTGCCCAACCCGCGCGCGCGGGGGACCCTAGCTCCGATGTTGAGGCTCTATCTCCTGCGTCACGCCCACGCCGAGCCGGGGAACGCACACTCGCCGGATCACGCGCGCCCCCTCAGCGCGCGCGGTCGGCGCGGCGCCGCGGGGGTCGGCGCGTGGCTGGCAAGCCGGCATGAGCCGCCCGACCAGGTGGTGTGCTCTTCGGCCACGCGAGCCGTGGAGACCCTGCGCGTGGTGCTGTCGGCGCTTCCCGGGGCGCCGGCGTGGCGGCTCTGCGACGACCTGTACCTGGCTTCGGCCTGGAAGCTCTTCGAGGAGGTGCGGTCGACGGCAGGCGCCGTCGCCCGTCTGCTGGTGGTGGCCCACAATCCCGGCCTGGCCGACCTGGCGGCGAGGCTGGCCGGAAGCGGCGACGCGACCGCCCTGCGCGGGCTCGCGCGCGGCCTGGCGCCGGGGGCGGTCGTGGAGCTCGAGCTGCCCGAGACGTCCTGGTCCCGGATCGATCCGGAGACCGGGCGGCTGGTCGGCCACTTCGCGGGCTGACGCCGGCGCGCGGGAGCCGGCCGGCGGGGTGCGTTGCCGGTGGGCTGCCGCCTGCCTGCCGGCTCCCGGAGACCCGGCGCCCGGAGATCGACCCTCGCGGCGATCCGGGCGTCGCCTCCGCGCATCAAGCGACCCCGGCGAACACCCGATACCCCTACACGAGCCGGGAGCGCGTGCTGCGCTCCCCAGCCGGGAGCAAATCGTGGGTCGTCCCTCGGGCCTGGTCCAGACGCGCCATCGCCGCGGCAGGTGGAGTCGCACGAACCTTCGCCTCGCGCTTCAGCTCGCCCTCGCGGTCTTCGCGATCGCGACGGCTGCCGCGCTCTCGGCCGGAGTCGTCCACGTGATCGAGCGCCCCGTCTCGCCCTTCGAGCCCGTCTCGGACCAGGAGCTGCACGCCGCTCCCGTCACGGCCGGCGAGACCCTGGAGCCGGACAGCATGTCGGAGGCGCCGCCGGCGAACGCGGTGCTTCCCACCGCCGGCTGAGAGCGATCAGGGCAGCAGGCTCGCCCCGCCGTCGGGCAGCATCCGGCAGGCCTTCTGGAGCTTCTCTCGCGCGTTCTCGATCTTGCGGCGCGCTCCCTTCAGCTCCTTTCCGCGGTTGCGCTCCTCGGCTCTTCGCAAGCGCTTGAGCGCCTTCGAGTCCCGGTTGGCCGCCCGGTTCAGGAAGCGGCCGGCCCCGCCCGTGTCTGCGGGTGCGTTCGCGAGCAGGCGGATGCTCTCGATCATCGCCTGCTCGAGCCCGCGGCTCTCCTCGACGAGCACGATCGCGGCCGGGACGCCGTCGAGGCCCGCCTGGAGCGAGTCCAGCGCGTCGTTCTTGTCCGCCAGGGCGAGGTCGCAGGGTGAGCTCGAGAGGCCGGCGTCTCCGAAGGCGAGCCCGAGCACCGCACCCGCGCTGATCTGGTAGCTGCCGATGCCCCCCTGCGTGTGTCGGACCTCCGCGGTGACCGTGCCGGCGCTCGCCTGGACCGGGACCACCACACCGCTCGCGCCTCCGCTGGCCGTCGCCCGCCCGAGCAGGCTCGTTCCGGGGTCGCCGGGCGGGCCGTCGTAGACCCGAAGGTCCGGCACCATGCCGAGCAGCGAACCCGAGACCCTCACCTCGAGAGCGCCGGGATTCATCAGCGCCGCGTCGATGGCCGCGAGATCGACCGTGAAGAGGTCCACCTCGCCGGCGCTGGAGATGCGTCCGTTCACGGCGACGTCGGGATCGTCGAGCTGGGTGACCGGCGTCGCCATTCCCACAGTCTCGACCTGCAGCGCGACGGAGCGCAGGAGGGGACCGCCGATCGGCACGTCCGGGTCGGCCGGAAGCGGGTTGCCGTCGATGTTCGGGGCGCGGACCAGGCCTCGATTCGAGTACGCCGCGATGTCGAGCGAGTTGCGCGCGGTCACGAGCACCTCGTGCATGCCGTCGCTCTCGTAGGGGAGGGCGCCCGTGTAGCGGCCGTCGCCGGCAAAGGCGTCCGGCGGCACGCCGTCGTCGCGCAGGGGGAAGGGGCTGCCGCCGTCGAGGCTCGCCTCGATGCGCGCCCCCACGACGGGAAGCTCGCGTCCGAGGCTGGCGATCACGTAGAGGGGCTCGGGATAGGTCACCGGCGTGCCGCTCGCGTTGCCGAGCAGGGCGCCGAGCACGATCGAGTCGCCCAGGCTCTGTCCGAAGGCGGCGTACGAGACGGCCGCGCTCGTGGCGACGCCCGAGGCCGGCCGGGCCGAGAGAGTCCACGCGCCCGCCTGGGGCGGAGAGTCGATGGCGAAGAAGGTGCTGCAGTCGTCGCCCGGGACCCCCGGCTCGCTGGCCCGTTCGGCGATGGGGGTGAAGGGAGTGCCGTCGGGACTGCGCAGGGTCAGCGAGCCGATGGGCGCGTTCTCCGCCGCACACAGCGTGAAGCGCTCCAGGCTCGGGTCCACGGTGATCGTCGAGAGCAGGACGTCGGTGCCGGGCGAGCCGGGCGGAACCGTGGCGGTTCCCGCCTCCAGCGGGTGGATCGTCCCGGTCGGGGCGTTGGCCTCGCGGAAGGCGGCCTGGGTCTCGCCGAAGCCGGCGGTGGGACCCAGCAGGATGCCCCCCGTCGCCGCCACCAGCGGCGTCATCTCGTTGCTGGTGGCGTCGGGATCGAAGTCGTTGACGTCGAGGGCGTAGATGGGCACCCCCGCGGCGGCCAGGTCCCCGAGCGGACCG
Organism: uncultured delta proteobacterium; assembly: GCA_963822965.1. Taxonomy (GTDB): domain Bacteria; phylum Myxococcota_A; class UBA9160; order UBA9160; family UBA4427; genus JAJDAN01. Next base: position 590,419 of record CAWGJT010000005.1, on the reverse strand, counting down.
CTGTAGTCCTCGACTCCGTTCGTGCCGTCCGACAGGAAGAAGACGGCGCGGGTGCTGCTGGCTTCGCACGCGTCCACCGCGCCGTCGAGATGACCGAACGCTGCGGCCAGCGCCGCCGCGAAGCTCGTGGTCGCGGGAACCGCCGCGATCTGATCGATGGCGTCCTGGAAGAGATCGCGCTGGGTGACGCCGCCGCCGAGGTCGTCGTCGCTCACGATCGCCGGGCCGAGGCGGTCGGTCGCCGTGCTGCTGAAGCTCAGCACCGTGAGCTCGGTGGAGTCGGCCGAGAAGGAGGCGAGCAGCACCGCCGCCAGGCTCTTGGCGATCGCCAGGCGCTGGCCGGTCATGCTGCCCGAGTTGTCGATGGCGATCACGTAGGCCGAGCAGGGCTCCGGCCACTCGATGGTGACGGCGGGAGCGGGGCCCTGCTCGAGGGGCAGCGCGGCCGGAGCCACGAGGTCGCCGTAGAAGACGCGGCTGACGGCACCGGGAATCGGCGCCGTCAGCCGGGCGCCGATGTCGGGCGCGTCGGTGAGCAGCTCCCAGGCACTGCGCAGGTAGGCGCGGTGCTGCGCGGTGAGGCCGGTGTCCTGGAAGGGGCCGGTCCCGGGACCGGCGATGGAGAAGTTGCGCCACGACCGATCGGCGTCGCTCACCTGCCACGGGGAGTGCATGAGCGAGGGCGAAACCGGCACGTCCCCCGGAGCGACGACGTGCTCGTCGAGCAGGCCGTACGCGTAGTGGGCCCACTCGTGGGCGAGGACGGCGCCCGCCGCGCGCGGGTCGGCGGCGTCGAGGTTCGTGACCAGCGGCAGGGCGTCGCCGCCCGGCCCGCCCCCCGTGAAGATGCTCGCCATGTAGACGTGCCCGTCGCCGCGAATCCCGTCCAGGGCCGACTCGGGACGACCGCTGCGCTGCCAGATGACGTCCGCCCGGTCGTGCGCCGACGCCCCCGTGAAGACGAGAACCCGCTCGATGCGATGCGCGCCCTCGGTGGCGTCGTAGACCGTATTGGCGAAGTCCTGGAGGATCTCCTCGTATCGGCTCCGCGCGCTCCCCTGGGGGTTCGCCTCCAGGGAGACCACCACCTGGAAGGGCGAGGTGGGCTCGACCGCTCGCGAGCGCCCCGGGAGCACCAGCGCCAGCAGGGAGATCGCGACGAGGAGCGCTCCGGACGTGGCGGATCGCGTCACGGGGCGATGGGGGCGTTTCATCGGCATCTCCTGGCAGCTCCGGAGCGGCTCGGCATTGTACGCGAGCCGTCCCCCACCGCGAAGCCGGCCACCTCAGGTCGCGCCGCGGAATGGCCGATCCGACCGGGTGCCGAACCGAGACTCCGAGGCCCCACGAGAGACGCCGGCAAGGCCGGGACACGATCCATGACCGATCTCCATCGCAAGGCCGACATCGAGCGTGCGAGCGGGCGCCTGCGGGCCGCCTGGCTCGAGGCCGATCGCGCGTCGGTCGACCCGACCGCGGACCGTCGGGCGCCCACCTGGGACGAGGCCCGGCACCTGCTCGTGCTGCGGCTCGGTCGCGCGGCGGCCGAGGCCACGCTGGCCGAGCGCCTGGGCGCGCCGTCCCCTGCGGTGGTCGATCGCGAGGACGCGGTGGTGAGCGAGGCGCTGCGGGACGCCCGCGCCGTTCGCGCGGCACCGGCTTCGGTGGGACGGCTCATCAGCCAGAGCGACGAGCTGGTCCTGTGCGAGGGGACGGTCCAGGCGCGCACGCCCGCGGTCCTCCGTCGCTATCTCGTCTGCGATGCGGCGGGGCGCGAGCTGGGCGAGGTGCAGCAGGTGGCGGGCACGGGACCTGCCGGGACCTCGCCGTCGTCGGTCCGACTGGCGTCCGATCTCCACTTCCACGTGCTCGACCGCGTCAGCGGCCAGACCTTCGTGCTCGAGCGTGCGGGCGACCCGCTCTATCTGTTGGACGAGCTCGGCCACCAGCAGGGCTTCGTGCAGTGGAAGCCCGGGGAGGAGCCGGCGGCGTTCCGGATCGTCTCCAGCCTGGACCGCGGCATCGTCCAGGTGAAGACCGACACCGCGCATCCGTTCTGCCTTGCGGGTGATCGACACCGTCGGGGAGGAGGTCGGCCGGATCGAGCGGCGCTTCGTCGGCTTCGGTCCCTTCCTGCGCGACGTCAACCAGATCCGCATCCGGATGGAGCCGTCGCGGCTCAGCCCGGGACAGTGCTGGGGACTGGTGGCCGCCGCCCTCCTCGCCGGAATCGACGACGAGGGCCGGGCCGATCAGTCGCCCGCCTCGGGCTCGTAGCCGAGGTTGGGCGCCAGCCAGCGCTCCATCTGCTTACGGGGCATGCCCGAGCGGCGCGCATAGTCCTCGACCTGGTCGCTGCCCACCCGCCCCACCGTGAAGTAGCGGGCCCGGGGATGCGAGAAGTAGAGGCCGCTCACGCTGGCCGCCGGGGTCATCGCGCAGCTCTCGGTGAGCTGGATGCCCTGGCCGGGCGCGTCCAGCAGATCGAAGAGCACGCGCTTCGGCAGGTGGTCGGGACAAGCCGGATAGCCGAAGGCGGGCCGGATGCCGCGGTACTTCTCGGCGATCAGGTCCTCGTTCGAGAGGCTCTCGTCCTGCCCGTAGCCCCACTCCCGGCGCGCCCGGGCGTGCATCAGCTCCGCGAAGGCCTCGGCCAGGCGGTCCGCCAGCGCCTTCACCAGGATGGCGTTGTAGTCGTCGTGGTCGCGCTGGAACTCGGCGGCGAGGGCGTCGACGCCGATTCCGGCGGTCACCGCGAAGGCGCCGATCCAGTCGTCGACCCCGGACGCCCGGGGCGCCACGAAGTCCGCCAGGCAGCGGTTCGGGATGCCCTCGCCGAGCACCGCCTGCTGGCGCAGCATCGGGAAGCGCGTGAGCTCGCGGCTGCGGCTCTCGTCCTCGTAGAGGACGACGTCCTCGCCTTCGCCGCTGGCCGGCCAGAAGCCGTACACGCCCCGGGCCTGCAGAAGCTGCTCGCCGATGATCCGGTGCAGCAGCTCGCGGCCGTGCTCGTAGAGCTCGCGGGCGGCTGCACCGTGGTTCGGATCGTCGAGGATCTTCGGGAACTTGCCCTTCAGCTCCCAGGCCGAGAAGAAGAAGGTCCAGTCGATGTACTCGGCGATCTGCGACAGGCCCACGTCGTCGATCACCCGCGGGCCCGTGAAGGCGGGCTTCGGGCAGTCCTCGCTGCGCCACTCGATCTTCGGGCGGTTCTCCCGCGCCTTCACGAACGGCAGCAGCGGTCGCTTCTGCCGGTCGCGGTACAGGTTCTGGATGCGCGCCTGATCGGCCCGGTTCTCCTCGTCGAGCCGGCTCTTGCGGTCGGCGTCGAGGAGGGACGACACGACGCCGACCGCACGCGATGCGTCGAGGACGTGCACCACGCTCTCGTGGTAGCTCGGCGCCACCTTCACGGCCGTGTGCTGACGGCTGGTGGTGGCGCCGCCGATCAGGAGCGGCACCTCGAAGCCCTGGCGTTCCATCTCGCGCGCCACGTCCACCATCTCGTCCAGCGAGGGCGTGATGAGGCCGGAGAGCCCGATCAGGTCGGCCTTCTCGCGCCGGGCGGTCTCGAGGATCTTCTGGGACGGCACCATCACGCCCAGGTCGATCACGTCGTAGCCGTTGCAGCCGAGCACCACGCCCACGATGTTCTTGCCGATGTCGTGGACGTCGCCCTTGACGGTGGCCATCACGATCCGGCCCCGGGTCCGATCCGCGACCTTCTCCTTCTCCATGTAGGGCTCGAGGTAGGCGACGGCCTTCTTCATGGCGCGCGCGCTCTTGACGACCTGGGGCAGGAACATCTTGCCCGCTCCGAAGAGGTCGCCCACCACGGACATGCCGTCCATCAGCGGTCCCTCGATGACGTCGAGGGGGCGCTCGGCGGCCTGGCGCGCCTCTTCGGTGTCCTGCTCGATGTAGTCGACGATGCCGTGGACCAGCGCGTGGGTGATCCGTTCCGACACGTCGCCCTCGCGCCACGAGAGGTCCCGGGTCTGCGTCCGGCCCTTGCCGGCGACGGTCGCGGCGTACTCCACCAGCCGCTCGGTGGCGTCGTCCCGGCGGTGGAAGATCACGTCCTCGACGTACTCCAGCAGCTGCTTCCGGATGTCCTCGTACACCTCGAGCTGGCCCGCGTTGACGATGCCCATGTCCATGCCCGCCTGGATGGCGTGGTAGAGGAAGGCCGAGTGGATCGCCTCGCGCACCTTCTCGTTGCCGCGGAAGGAGAACGACAGGTTCGAGACGCCGCCGCTCACGTGGACGCCGGGACAACGTTGCTTGATCTGCCGCGTCGCCTCGATGAAGTTCACCGCGTAGAGGTCGTGCTCCTCGATGCCCGTGGCGATGGCGAGGATGTTGGGATCGAAGATGATGTCCTCGGGCGGGAAGCCGACCTTCTTCGTCAGTAGCTCGTAGGCCCGGGAGCAGATCTCGACCTTGCGCTCGGTGGTGTCCGCCTGACCGACCTCGTCGAAGGCCATCACGACCACCGCGCAGCCGTAGCGGCGGACGGCCCGGGCCTGCCGCAGGAAGGCTTCCTCGCCCTCCTTGAGGGAGATCGAGTTGGCGATGCCCTTGCCCTGCACGCAACGCATGCCGGCCTCGAGCACCGACCACTTCGAGCTGTCCACCATGATCGGGATGCGGGCCACCTCGGGCTCCGTCGCGATCAGGTTCAGGAAGTCGGTCATGCACTTCTCGGACTCGAGCATCCCCTCGTCCATGTTGACGTCGAGGACGTTGGCGCCGCCGCGCACCTGGTCGAGGGCCACGTCGAGGGCGCTCTCGTAGTCGGCGTTGCGGATCAGCCGCCGGAAGCGCGCCGAGCCGGCGACGTTCGTCCGCTCGCCGATCATCATGAAGTTCGAGTCGGGGCGGATCGTGAGGGGCTCGAGGCCCGAGAGCCGGGTGTACGGGTGCTCGTCGGGGGGCGGGAGCCGGCGCGGCGGCATTCCCTTCACGGCCTCGGCGATCTTGCGGATGTGCTCGGCGTTGGTGCCGCAGCAGCCGCCGACCAGGTTGAGCAGCCCGCTCTCGGCGAACTCGTGCAGCAGCCCGGCGGTGGTGGGCGGGTCCTCGTCGTACTCGCCGAAGGCGTTCGGCAGGCCGGCGTTCGGGTAGCTCGAGACGTAGCAGGAGGCGATCTTGGCGAGCTCCGCCACGTAGGGGCGCATGTCCGTCGCGCCGAGCGAGCAGTTCACGCCCACCGAGAGCGGGTTCGCGTGGCGGACCGAGTTCCAGAAGGCCTCGACGGTCTGTCCCGAGAGGGTGCGCCCGCTGGCGTCGGTGATCGCCACCGAGATCATGATCGGCAGCGCGGTCGCCAGCTCGTCCTGCACCTCGGCGATGGCGACGAGCGCCGCCTTCGCGTTGAGGGTGTCGAAGATGGTCTCGACGAGCAGGATGTCGACGCCGCCCTCGATGAGCGCCCGCACCTGACCCGCGTAGGACGCCTTCAGCACGTCGAAGGTGAGGCTGCGGAAGGTCGGGTCGTCGACCTTCGGCGAGATCGAGAGGGTCTTGCTGGTGGGACCGATGGCGCCGGCCACGAAGCGGGGCTTGTCCGGGGTCTTCGCCGTCCAGGCGTCGGCGCAGCGGCGGGCGATGCGCGCCGCCGCGAGGTTGAGGTCGCGAACCGTCGCCTCGAGGTCGGGCAGCTCGTACTCGGCCTGGGCGACGGTGGTGGTGCCGAAGGTGACGGTCCCGATGATGTCGCTGCCCGCCTCGAGGTAGCCCTCGTGCACCTTCTCGACGGCGGCGGGGCAGGTGAGGGGCAGCAGGTCGTGGTTGCCCTTCAGCTCGCGGCCGTGATCGCGGAAGCGGTCGCCCCGGTAGTCGGCTTCGGTCAGGCCCATGCCCTGCAGGGTGGTCCCCGTGGCGCCGTCCAGGATCAGGATCCGCTCGTCGAGCAGGCGCGAGAGACGGGCTCGGAGATCGGGGTCGCTCATGCGGGGTCCTCGCTGTGGTTCGCGGGGAGACCGGGGCCGATGGTACATCGGCAGACAGGCTGCATCAGCTTATCTCAATATTCGAGATGAATGCAGCTCCTGGGGTTGCCCTGGGGCGAAGGTGCCTAAGATACTGGCCCGACGATCGCGGGCCCTGCCCCCGCGGGAGTCCCGGAATGGTGCGACCGCCCCACCACGAGCGCGCACGGAGACCTGGCATGAGCGAGACCTACGAGTTCCGGGCCGAGACCCAGCAGCTGCTCGACCTGATGATCCACTCCCTCTACTCGCACAAGGAGATCTTCCTGCGCGAGCTGATCTCGAACGCGTCGGACGCCCTGGACCGGCTGCGCTTCGCCGGCCTGACCGATCCGGCCCTGCTGCCCGAAGGCGAGCTCTGCATCACCCTGCGGGCCGATCCGGAGGCCCGCACCCTGTGCGTCGCCGACAACGGCATCGGCATGACCCGGGACGAGGTGATCTCCCAGATCGGCACCATCGCGCGCTCGGGCACGGCCGAGTTCCTGAAGCAGCAGGGCGACCGCAAGGGCGAGGCGGCCATCGACCTGATCGGCCAGTTCGGCGTGGGCTTCTACTCGAGCTTCATGGTGGCCGACAAGGTGGAGCTGACCACGCGTCGGGCCGGCAGCGGCGAGCCCGCGACGGCCTGGGAGTCTTCGGCCGAGGGTCGCTACACGGTGGCCGAGGCGAAGCGGGACGAGTCCGGCACGAGCGTGACCCTGCACCTGAAGCCCGTGGACGCCGACGCCGGCATCGCGGACTTCACGGACGAGTGGGTGCTGCGCGACGTGGTCAAGCGCTACTCGGACTTCGTCGCCTATCCCATCCGGCTCGTGGTCGCCGGCCGCGACGAGCAGCCCGAGAAGCCCCTCAACTCCATGAAGGCCATCTGGACGAGACCCGTCGACCAGGTGAGCGACGAAGAGCACGCCGAGTTCTACCACCACATCTCCCACGACCAGCGGGACCCCCTGCTGCGCGTCCCGGTGAGGATCGAGGGCAACTTCGAGGCGAGAGCGCTCCTGTACGTGCCCTCCCGGGCGCCCTTCGACCTCTACCACCGGGAGCGGGCTCACCGGGGCATCCAGCTCTACGTGAAGCGCGTGTTCATCATGGACGAGTGCCGCGACCTGGTGCCCGAATACCTCCGCTTCGTGCGCGGCGTGGTCGACGCCGAGGACCTGCCGCTCAACGTCTCCCGGGAGATCCTGCAGCAGGACGCCCAGATCCGGGCCATCCGGAAGCACCTGACGAAGAAGGTGCTCGAGGCGCTACAGGCCCTGAAGCGCGACGACGCCGAGAAGTACCTGGCCTTCTGGGCCGAGTTCGGTCCCGTGCTGAAGGAGGGCCTGCTCGACTGGACGGAGAAGAAGGAACGCATCCTCGATCTGACCCTGTGTGCCTCCACCGCGCACGAGAGCCGGCTGACCGCCCTCGACGAGTACGTGGAGCGCATGCCCGAGGACCAGGAAGCCATCTACTACCTCTCCGGACCGTCGCGCCGGGTGCTGGCGTCGTCCCCGCAGCTCGAGGCGTTCCGCGCCCGGGGGATCGAGGTGCTGCTCTTCACCGACCCCGTGGACGAGGTGTGGCTGCAGCAGGCCCCGCCCGAGTATCGGGGCAAGCACTTCCAGTCCGCTGCCGAAGGCGACGTCGCCCTGGGCAGCGACGAGGAGAAGGAGCAGGCCGCCGCCCGGGCCGAGGAGCAGGAGAGCGACTACAAGGGCCTCGTCGCCGCCGTGCGCGCCGCCATCCAGGACCAGGTGAAGGAGGTTCGCCTCTCGCGCCGGCTCACGGAGTCGCCCTCCTGCCTGGTGCGCGACGAAGGCGACCTGTCGCCGCAGATCGAGGAGATGCTGCGCCAGGCGGGCCAGGAGGTGCCCCACGCGAAGCCCATCCTGGAGCTCAACCCGGAGCATCCGCTGCTCGTGAAGCTCAAGCGCATCCAGGCGGAAGACGGCACGGATCCGCGCATCGCGAGCGCGGCGGAGCTGCTGTTCGGGCAGGCGGTGCTGGCCGGCGGCGGACAGCTCGACGATCCCGCCGGCTTCAGCCGCAAGGTGGCCGAGCTGATGGAGCGGGCGCTCTAGCCCCGATGCGTCATTCAGCGCGCCTTCCGCGTGCCGCAGGCCCTGCCAGCCCTCGCGGATCGGCGAAGCCAGCCTGAGCGCAACGCTGGCAGCGGGCCGCGGGGCGGCCGAATGCAAGCGAACTTCTGGGACAGGACACGAGCTAGGCGTCGCCCTCGTCCGGCTCGTCTTCGGCGAGCGTGGCCCTGCCGAAGCCTCCCAGCGCGGAGACGAACTCATGGAAGGCGGCGGGCGCCTCCTCGATCACCAGGCCCAGACCCCGACGGGAGATGAGCGCCCGAGCGCCGTCGGCGACCCGCGCCGTGGTGGCCGAGATCTCCCAGATCTCGCCTCCCGGTCTGCGGACCCGCACCAGCACCGGGGTGCCCGGGGCGGCCTCGAAGCGCATGGTGACGAACAGGCCCTGGGGGCTCAGGTCCCGGATGACCCCGGAATGCGTCTTGCCGGCGAGCTCGATCTCGCAGCTCAGCGGTCGAAAGCGCCGGCCGAGCTGGCGCCGGTCCGGGTTGGACGCACGGGACATGTTGGGGGGGATCGGTGGGCGGGCATTCCGGCTTGAGGGGGCTTGCTAGTCCCAGGATGGGTCGCGGTTCCTCCGCAAAGGGAGCCCAACGGGCTTCCTCAGCTAGCTTCCCGGCCAGCGGATGGCCTCCATCGAAGAACGCGTTCGAGCTTCCCTCTCTCCGGTTCCGGCCGAGACGCGCGCCGCCATCCTGCGCGGCGGTCGGGACGCCGCCAGCCACGCCCGTTGGTACGACGAGATCGCCTGTCTCCACCAGGTGCAGGTGGCCCCTCCGCCGAAGCCCGGGCCGGCGCGCGGGCGGGCCCGGGTGGTGGCCTGGAACGCGGAGCGCGGCCGCGACGTCCCCGCACTCGCGCGCGTCCTGCGCGGGCAGGATCCCGACGTGGTGCTCCTCAGCGAGATGGACCTGGGCATGGCCCGCTCGGGCAACCGGCACACCGCCTGGGAGCTGGGCCTCGCCCTGGGCCTCGGCTGCGTCTACGGCGTCGAGTACGTCGAGCTCGGGCTCGGCAGCCCGGGCGAGCGCGCCGGCCTGGCGGGCCGCGCGAACCGCGAGGGGCTGCACGGCTCCGCCATCCTGAGTCGCTCGCCTCTCGAGCGGCCGGTGGTGGTCCGGCTCGAGCGAAGCGGCGCCTGGCTGGCGGAGGAGCGCGGCGAGCCCCGCGTTGGGGGCCGCATCGCGGTCCTGGCCACCTGGCGACTCGACGGGGATCCCGTGACGGTGGTGTCGGTGCACCTCGAGAGCCACAGCGATCCGGCCCAGCGCGCCGCCCAGATGCGCGAGCTGCTGGCCGCCGTCGAGGTCTACGCGCCGGCGGCACCGGTGCTGATCGGCGGAGACCTGAACACGTTCTCCCTCGGCCAGGACGATCTGGCGGAGCTCGCGCGGCTTCGCGCGGCGCTCGAGCGCGACCGCGGACGACTGCTCCACCCGGTGCCCTACGAGCCCCTCTTCGAGCTGGCTCGCGACCGCGGCTTCTCCTGGGAGGAGTGCAACGTGATGCGCGAGGCCACCCACCGCGTGGCCACGGACGACGCCTCGGCGCGCGGCGGCCTCAAGCTCGACTGGTTCCTGGCCCGGGGCCTCGTGTGCAGCGATCCCGCGGTGCTCGAAGGCGCGCATCCCGACGACGGTCGGCCGCTCTCCGACCACGAGCCCATCGCCGTCTCGTGCGCGCGTCGCCCGGTGTGATCGCCGCGCCGCGGCCCGGCGAACCCGGCCCGGCGTGCGGCGGCTCACTCGTATCGCAGCGCCTGGATGGGGTCCAGGCGCGAGGCCTGGTAGGCGGGGTAGAGACCGAAGCCCACGCCCACCACCGCGCTCGAGACCAGCGCGATCGCCACCACTGCCGGCTGCACGAGCACGGGCCAGTCGAAGCGGGCGGCGAGCCGCGGCCGCGGCGCCCAGGCCCACGGCGACGCCCAGCAGGCCGCCGATCGTCGAGAGCGTCACCGATTCCACCAGGAACTGCGCGAGGACGTTGCGCGGCTTGGCGCCCACGGCCATGCGCAGGCCGATCTCCCGCGTCCGCTCCTTCACGCTGACCAGCATGATGTTCATGATGCCGATGCCGCCCACGACGAGGCTCACCAGCGCGATGCCCGCCAGCAGCGACGTGAGCGTCCGCGGCGCCCTCCTGCTGCGCGGCGGAGATCTCCCCGAGGTTCCGCACGGTGAAGTCGTCCGGCTCCCCCGGCCGCAGCCGGTGCTGCGCCCGCAGCAGCGCGTGATCTCCTTCTCGACGGCCTCGGTGCCGGCGCTCGGGCGCGCCCCCACGAAGAGGGTGCCGTCCAGGAACTGGCCGAGTCCGCCCTGCAGGCGCGCGCGGAAGGTGGAGAGCGGGACGAAGACCACGTCGTCCTGGTCCGAGCCGAAGAGCGACGGCCCCTTCCGCGCGGCCACGCCCACGACCTCGAAGGGAACGTTGTCCACCCGCACGAGCTGCCCCACCGGGTTCGCATACGCGCCGAAGAGATTCTCCGCCACCGTGGCGCCCAGCACGGCGACCTTGGCGCCCCGCGCGACGTCCTCGGGCCCGAAGAAGGTGCCCAGGCCCACCGACCAGTTGCGCAGCTTGAACAACGCCGGCGTCGTGCCCTGGGCCGCGGAGGCCCAGTTCTGCCCCTCCGCCACCAGCTGCACGGGCTTGACGAGGACGGGCGCCACCGACTCCACGTCGGGCAGCTGCTGCTCGATGGCCGCGAGGTCGTCGAAGGTGAGGGTGGGCTGCGATCCGGCGCCGCCGCGGACGCCGCCCGTCTGGCTCGAGCCGGAGCGGACGATGAGCAGGTTGGTGCCCATGGATTCGAAGGTCTGCTGTACCCGGGCCCGCGCGCCGGCGCCGATGGACGTCATCGCGACCACCGCCGCGACCCCGATCACCACGCCGAGGGCCGTCAGGATCGAGCGCATCTTGTTGCGCAGCAGGGCGCGCACGGCCACGAGCACGATCTGAAGGGCGTTCACGCCGCACCCCCGTTCGGGTCGGCCGTCCGGGCGTCCCGCGGCTGGTCCGAGACGATGCGGCCGTCCCGGATCTCGACGATCCGCGACGCGGCCGCCGCGATCTCGCGCCTCGTGGGTCACGAGCACCACCGTGATCCCCGTCCGCTCGAGGGCCGGCGAAGATCCCCATGATCTCGAGGCTCGTGCGCGAGTCCAGGTTGCCCGTGGGCTCGTCCGCCAGGATCAGGCGGGGCTCGCTCACCAGCGCGCGGGCGATGGCCACGCGCTGCTGCTGCCCGCCCGGAGAGCTGGCTCGGGCAGGTGCTGGAGGCGGTCGCCGAGACCGACCCGCTCCAGGGCCTGTGCGGCGCGCTCGCGGCGTCTCGGGCCGGGGAGCCCGGCGTAGAGGAGCGGCAGCTCCACGTTCTCGAGCGCGCTCGTGCGGGGCAGCAGGTGGAAGCCCTGGAAGACGAAGCCCACGACGCGGTTGCGGATCTCGGCGAGCCGGTCGCGGCCGAGCTGCGCCACCTCCTCCCCCGCCAGCCGGTAGCTGCCGCGGGTCGGACGATCCAGGCAGCCGAGGATGTTCATCAGGGTGGACTTGCCAGACCCCGAGCTGCCCATGATGGCGACGGACTCGCCCGCCTCGATCCGAAGGCTCACCCCGCGCAGGGCGTGCACTGCGACGTCGCCCGCCCGATAGACCTTCTCGAGGTCCCGGGCGTCCACCAGCGCCGACGCACCTCGGCTCAAAGGATGTGTCCGAAGCGCGGCCGGCCGGCCCGCTCCTCCTCGCCGCCGCCGGAGCCGACCACCACCTGCTGGCCCTCGGTGAGGCCTTCGAGGATCTCCGTCGAGCGTCCGTCGGTGATGCCGATCTTCACCTGCACCGGTCGCAGGCCGTCGTTCGGGTCGAGCGTCCAGACGATCCGGTGCGGTCCCGAGGCGGCGGGCGGCGTGCCCACGCGCTCGAGAACGGCCTCGGGCGGCACGAAGCGCAGCGCCGCGTTGGGCACCAGCATCACGTCCTCGCGCTCCGCCACGAGGAACGAGACGTCGGCGGTCATGCCCGGGCGCAGCTCGAGCCCGGCGTTCTCCACCGAGACCACCGCATCGTAGGTCACCACGTTCTGCACGGTCTGGGGCGCGTAACGCACCTCCTTGACGACCCCCCGGAAGCGCTCGAGAGGGAACGCGTCCACGCTGAACTCCACGCCCATGCCGGTGGTGAGCCGACCGACGTCCGCCTCGGCGACGTTGGTGTGCACCTCCATCTTGCGCAGGTCGCCGGCGATCGTGAAGAGCGTCGGCGTCTGCAGGGAGGCGGTGACCGTCTGCCCGACGTCCACGTCGCGCGAGATGACGATGCCGTCGATGGGCGAGACGATGGTCGTGTAGCCGAGGTTCGTCTCCGCCTGGCCGAGCACCGCTTCGGCCACGGCCAGGCTCGCCTGCGCGGAAGCCAGGCTGGCTCGGGCGGCGTCGTAGGCGGCGAGGGCCGAATCCGCCTCGGCCTCGGACCCGCCGCCCCTGGAGGACAGGGCGGCGGCGCGCTCGGACTTGCGCTGGGTGTCCCGGACATCGGCCTCCGCCCGCTTGACCGCGGCCCGGGCGGCGAGCCGGCTCGCACGCGCCTTGGCCACCTCGGCCTCGAAGAGACGGGGGTCGATGCGCGCGATCACCTGGCCCGCATGCACCGTGGAGTTGAAGTCGACGAGCAGCTCCTGGATGCGGCCGGTCACCTGGCTGCCCACCTGCACCTCGATGCTGGGCGAGAGCGTGCCGGTGGCCGTGACCCGGGCGGCCACCGCGCCCCGGGTGACGGCTGCGGTGGTGAACGCGGCCTGCTCCGCATCCTCCGAGGAGCAGTGCAGCGCCAGCATCGCCGCCGCGACGCAGGCGGCGAGCCCGCCGCGCGGCAGCCCGCTGGCCCGCCGGCGGGAGGCTCGGGGCCTTGCGAGGGCCGGATGTGCGGGCTGCAACGGCTCGACCTCGGAGAGGAGGGGACGGGGATTGGACCCGCTTCGCGGGCGGGAGGTTCGCAGGACGGGCGTCGTGCGCGCACCCCGGCGAGCCCGCGGGACGCGAGGGTAGGGCGGCGTCGGCCTGCCTGCATCGAGCCCGGTGGTCCGATGGCCGCGTGGCCCGCGTGCGGGCCGGCGCATTTGTGAAGCGGGGTGCGATCGGGGAGCATCCCGGAGTCGGAGAGGGACGAGGATCGAATCGTGAAGGCCCGGGTCCGCGGCATCGACGTCTACTACGAGATTCACGGAGCCGGCCCGCGCCTGCTCTTCATCGGCGGCAGCGGCGGCGATCTGCGGCAGAAGCCGGGCGTCTTCGACGGACCGCTGGTCCGGCACTTCGAGGTGCTCTCCTACGACCAGCGCGGGCTCGGCCGCAGCGAACGGCCGCCTGGACCCTACTCGATGGCCGATTACGGGGAGGACGCGGCGGCGCTCCTCGACGCGGTGGGCTGGGATCGCTGTCGCGTGATGGGCGTCTCCTTCGGCGGCATGGTCGCCCAGGAGCTGGCCGTTCGGCATCCGGAACGCGTGGAGCGGCTGGTGCTCGCGTGCACGTCGAGCGGCGGCGCGGGAAGACCTTCGTACCCCCTGCACGAGCTGCAGGCGCTCCCCGATCACGAGCGCACCCTTCGCACCATCGAGCTCTCGGACACCCGCTGCGACGCGGCCTGGCGCGCGGCCCACCCGGACGCCGCCGCGAAGCTCGTCCAGATCGTCGCCACCCGCGCGAGCGTCGGCGCCGGCGAGGCCGGCCGTGCCGAGGGACAGCGCCTGCAGCTCGAGGCCCGTGCCGGCCACGACACCTGGGATCGGCTGCCCGGAATCGAGGTGCCGGTCTACGTGTGCGGCGGGCGCTACGACGGCATCGCGCCACCGGACAACCAGCGGGCCCTGTCGGGGGCGATTCCCGGCGCGCGCCTCGAGCTCTTCGAGGGGGGGCACCTGTTCCTGATCCAGGACCCGAGCGCCTTCGAGAAGATCGCCGCGTTCCTCGCCGCCTGAAGCCCGCCGGGTCGAGTCGCTATGCGAGCCCGCGCCCCGCGGCCACCAGCGCGTCGACGCTCCGGCGGAAGGGGGCCGTGTCTGCGGCGTAGCGGGCGCCCGTGAGAAAGCGCGTCACGCCCATGTTGGCGAGCCGCCGGAGGGCGCGCACGGCTTCGTCCCGGTCCCCCGGAAGCCCTCCCAGACAGGCGACCTCCGGTCGCGGGATGCCCGCCTCGGTGGCCATCGCGTGGAGCCTCTCGATCGCTGGAGCCAGGCGATCCGGGTCGGCCGACATGGGCATCCAGCCGTCGCCGTAGCGGACCGCGCGCGCGAGCGCGTGGGGCGGCGCGCCGCCCACCAGGATCGGGGGGCGCGCCGGCCGGGGCCGGAAGTAGAAGCGCTGCCCATTCTCCATCACCACGTCGTCCGGGGTGTCGAAGCACCGGCGCAGCAGGTCGAGGGTGCGGTCCGCGATGGGCCCGCGCCGATGGCGGTCCACGCCCAGGGCGCGGAACTCCGCGTCCATCCAGCCGACGCCGACGCCCAGGCTGAGGCGACCCCCGGACAGCTCCTGGATCGTGGCCACGGCCTTTGCGGTGGGCAGGGCGGGGCGGTACGGCAGGATCAGCACGCTGGTTCCGAGTCCGATGTGTCGGGTGGCGCCGGCGAGCCAGGCCAGGGTGGAGAGGGGGTCGAGGTAGCGGCCGTCCGAGCCGTCGGCGTCGTCCGGCGGAATTGCCACGTGATCCGCCACCCAGAGCTCGTCGAGGCCGGCGTCCTCGGCATGACGCGCGCACTCGAGGAGCGTCGCGGCCTGCGCGGCCTCGCCCATCACGCGCACGTTGATGCCGAGCTTCATGGAGAGGCTCCCGTATGCCGATGCAGCCGATGCGATCCCCGGACCGCGCGCCCGAGCGAGGGCGCCGCGCAAAGGGGATGCAGGGCCCGGAGGGGATGGTGGCAGCCGGAACGCTGTTGTCGAGTTGCGTCGGACCCGTCGCGCGGCCGTCCGGGCGCGCCGGCGGCAGGGTCGTTGCGACGCCGGGCGTCCCGGCGCTTTCTGCGCACTCGCGACGGACTTCACCCATGATCCGGGTTAACCTCGGCCGCCGGGGGGACCGCTGGCGGTCGTGAGGGAATCGCAGGCTGCAGACGCCGTCCGAGTGGAGCTCGACCCCGCCGTCCACGTCGAGCTCGATTCGGTCCGGCTCGCCTTCGGCGAACGGGCGATCTTCGAGGATCTCTCCTGCCGCTTCTCGCGGGCCCGGATCACCGTGCTGATGGGCGGCAGCGGCTCCGGCAAGAGCACCGTGCTGCGGATGATCGGCGGGCTGCTGCGCCCCGACGCGGGGCGCGTGCTGGTGGCCGGGGACGACGTGGCGGCGCTGCCCGAAGGCGAGGTCCAGCGGGTGCGGCGCCGGTTGGGCATGCTCTTCCAGCACGGCGCGCTGATGGACTCGATGACCGTCTTCGAGAACGTCGGGCTGCCGCTGCGCGAGCGCACGAAGATGGGCGAGGGGGAGATTCGTGACGCCATCCACGAACGCCTCGAGGCGGTGGGCCTGGAGGGCGTGGACGAGCTGCTGCCGGGACAGCTGTCCGGCGGCATGCTGCGCCGGGTGGCTCTGGCGCGCGCCATCATC
The DNA here is from genome assembly GCA_963822965.1 of uncultured delta proteobacterium. GTDB lineage: Bacteria > Myxococcota_A > UBA9160 > UBA9160 > UBA4427 > JAJDAN01. The sequence goes on along the minus strand of CAWGJT010000005.1, from coordinate 574,734 downwards.
ATGGATCCCGAGATCGTGCTCTGCGACGAGCCTTTCTCCGGCCTCGATCCGCCGAACGTGGACCGCATCGAGGAGCTCTTCGGCGAGCTCTGCCGCACGCGGGGTCTCACCCTGATCGTCACCTCGCACCACATGGCCTCGTCGCTGCGGATGAGCGACCAGATCGTGTTGCTGCGCCACGGCCGCGCCGTTACGGGCACGCCCGATTCGCTCGCGACCAGCAGCGACTCGGAGATCAAGGAGTTCCTGGGCGCCGACGGCGCGAGCCTCGCGCAGCACATCGCCGCCGGAGGCAGTCGATGAGCTTCCTGTCGCCGGAGCGCCTGGGTGCCTACGCGTCGGAGTGGATCGTCGGGCTCGGCCGCATCGCGGCCTTCGCGGGCGGCATCGGCCGAGCCGTCTTCCGCCCGCCCGTGCGGGTGCAGCGCATGGTCCGGGCGGTCTACGACGCCGGCGTCCTGTCGATCGCCCTGATCTGCGGCGCGGGCTTCGCGGTGGGCATGGTGCTCGGCCTGCAGGGCTACACGACCCTGGTGCGCTTCGGCGCCCAGGAATCCCTGGGCGCCGTGGTGGGTCTCGTGCTGATTCGCGAGCTGGGGCCGGTCTTCACCGGACTGCTGGTGATTGGCCGTGCGGGCTCGGCCACCACCGCCGAGATCGGCGCCATGGTGTCCACCGAGCAGCTCGACGGTCTGCGCATGATGTCCGTCGACCCGATGCACTTCGTGGTGATGCCCAAGGCCCTGGCCCTGGCCCTGGTGATGCCGCTGCTCTCGTCCCTCTTCATCGTGTTCGGCATCTTCGGCGGCTACGTGGTGGGGGTGCATCTCGTCGGTCTCGACGGCGGCAGCTACATGTCGAGCCTCGAGAACGCCGTGGAGTTCGGCGACGACGTGCTGCAGAGCCTCGTCAAGGCGGCGGTCTTCGGCGTGCTGCTCGGCGTCATCGCCACCTATCGCGGCTACACGAGCCCGCCCCACGCGGCGGGGGTCTCTCGGTCCACCACCTCGACGGTGGTGACCACCTCCGTATGGCTGCTTCTCACGGACTACGTCATCACCGCCTTCTGGGGCGTCTAGGCCGGACGCCGGGAGTAGAGGAACATGCAGACGACCACCACGCGCGACTTCATCGTCGGTCTCTTCGTGCTCGCGGGCCTACTGGCCGTCGGGTACCTGTCGGCCCAGATCGGCGGTGTCTCCTACCTGGGGGAGGGCGGCTTCGAGCTCGTCGCGGTGTTCGACGACGTCGGCGGCCTGTCCGAGCGATCCCCGGTCAAGATCTCCGGCGTCAAGGTGGGACAGGTCTCGTCCATCGGGCTCGACGACGATCTGCGCGCCCGGGTCTCCCTGGACCTCGATCCGCGGATCCAGCTGCCCATCGATTCGTCGGCGGCGATCCGCACGGCGGGGCTGCTGGGCGACCAGTTCGTCTCGCTCGAGCCCGGTGCCGAAGACCAGCTGATGAAGCCCGGCGAGACGTTCACCTACACCGAGAGTGCCCTCAGCCTCGACAAGCTCGTGGGACGCCTCGTCCACGGCGACGCGCTCGAGGATTGATCCCGGAAAGGCAGATGGAGCCCGCACCCCGGCGCAGGACGCGTCTCCGGAGGACCCTCGTGCTCGTCGCCTGTGCGGCGACTTGGGCCGGCGCCTTCGGCTGCTCGACGTCCGGCGGGCCGGACCCGTGGGAGAAGGTGAACCGCGGAACCTTCGCGTTCAACGAGACGGCCGATCGCTGGGTGGTCGAGCCCGTCGCGAAGGGCTGGGACTTCGTGCTACCGGAGTTCGCGCAGACCGGCATCGCGAACTTCTTCGAGAACCTCCGGGCGCCCGTCTTCATCGCGAACAACCTGCTGCAGGGCGAGATCGAGCACGGCTACCTGGAGATCTGGCGCTTCGTGCTGAACTCCACGGTGGGGATTGCCGGCTTCGTGGACGTGGCGTCGAAGGTCGACTGGCCCCACCACCCGGAGGACTTCGGGCTCACCCTGGGCCACTGGGGGGCGCCCCAGGGGCCCTACCTCGTCCTGCCCATCCTGGGGGCCTCGACGGTGCGGGACACCGTGGGCCTCGGGGTGGACTCCATGGGCAGCGTGTACTCGTACTTCGTGCCCATCTACGTCCCAGTCGCCGCCCGGGCCACCGAGCTGCTCAACAAGCGTGCCATCTACCTCGAGGAGATCGCCCAGAGCCGCGAGGAGGCGTTCGACTTCTACGTCTTCGTCCGCAACGCCTACCTCCAGAACCGCGAGCACCGCCTGCTGGGAACCGAGCCGGAGGCCGCCGCCGAGGAGGCTTCCGAGAGCGAGGAAGACCTCTATTATTTCGACGACGAGGCCGACGACGAGGCCGACGACGAAGGCGCAGGCGGAGCCGACGCCGGCGAGGTCGGCGGGCAGCAGGACGGGGCGGAAGACGGCCGGAAGGTGGACTCCCCGGCGGAAGGGGCAGGCGACGGTGGAACGAACGAGTGAAGGGGGCGCGCGCCGCGCGACGTCCGTCCTGGTCCTGGCGGCGCTGCTCCTCGGCGGCGCCGGTCCCGCGTCCGGCGAGCCCGCCGTCGCGGCGCGGAAGGTGGTCGAGGACACCCTCGCCCAGATCATCACCATCCTGAACGAGAAGGGCGCGTCCGAGGACGACCGCCGGGACCGCATCGCGAACATCGCCTACGAACGCTTCGACTTCGACACCATGGGCAAGCTGGTGATCGCGCGTCCCTGGCGCAAGTTCACCCCCGAGCAGCGGAAGGAGTTCATCGAGGAGTTCAAGACCCACCTGGCGCGCAGCTACGGACGGCGGCTCAGCCGCTACGAGGGCGTGCAGGTGAAGGTGACCTCCGAGGTGCCCGAGCAGCGCGGCGACGTCACCGTGAACAGCGAGGTGGTGGGCGGCCAGTTCGATGGCGCCGAGCTGAGCTACCGCATGCGCGAGGTGCACGGCCAGTGGCTGGTGATCGACGTCATCATCGAGGGCGTGAGCCTGGTGGGGAACTTCCGCTCGCAGTTCCGGCCGATCGTCACCGAAGGGGGCGCCACCCTGCTGCTGAAGCGGCTGCGGGACAAGAACGACGCCCTGCAGTCCGAGATCGAGCAATCGGAAGCCGATCCGCGTCCGGAGACCGGCACCGCCGGCTGAGGTCGGCCCGGCGGCGGCCGGAGGGGGGATTGCATGGAGACCTGGAAGATCGGCGACGTGGAGATCACCCGGGTGGTGGACGTCGTGGTCCCGCTGCCCCCGACCGGCTTGGTTCCCCAGGCCGTGCCCGAGGCGATCGCCGACCTGCACGGCTGGCTGTGTCCGCACTTCCTGGACGGCGACGGCAACATGCTCCTCAGCATCCACGCCTTCGCGATCCGTTCGGGTGACGCGCGCATCGTGGTCGACACCTGCGTGGGCGCCGGCAAGAACCGGCCGCTGCTGGACATGCCCCTGCCGCAGTCGAGCTTCCTCGAGGACCTCGAGGGCATCGGCTTCGCGGCGGCCGGCGTCGACCGGGTGCTCTGCACCCACCTGCACTTCGATCACGTGGGCTGGAACACGGTGAAGCAGGACGGGCGCTGGGTGCCCACCTTCCCGAACGCCCGCTACCTCGTGGGCGAGGCGGAGTGGGCCTTCTGGAAGGACGAGGAGGACCCCTTCTCGCCGGAGGCGAAGTACGACTCGGTCCTGCCGATCTTCGAGGCCGATCTCGTCGACCTCGTCGGGATGGATCACGTGGTGACCGACGAGGTGCGGCTCATCCCGACCCCCGGCCACACGCCGGGCCACGTGAGCGTGGTCGTCGAGTCCCGGGGCGAGCAGGCGATCATCACCGGCGACCTGTTCCACCACCCCCTGCAGATGGCGCACCCGGACTGGACGGACACGGCGGACGTCGACGGCGCGCTCGCCCAGGAGACCCGGCTCCGCTTCCTCGAGACCTATGCGGACGGACCGGTTCTCGTGCTCGGCACCCACTTCGCCGCGCCCACGGCGGGGCGCATCGTGCGCGACGGCCAGTACTTCCGCTTCGACGTGTGAGCGCGAGGGCGGCTCTCAGTCCCGGCGCGCCAGGAACTCCGCCACCGCCTCGTTGAACGCCGGGGCCGCCTCGAAGTAGACCGAGTGACCGCAGCCCGGGAACTCCCGGTACTCGGCGCCCGGAATGCGCTTGGCCACCGCCTGCAGGGTGGACGGCGGAAAGAGAAGGTCGCGCTCCCCCGCCACGACGAGGGTGGGCACCGCGAAGCCTTCGAGATCCTCGGGTGCGATGCGCGCCTCGGCGGCGGCGAGCGCCGCCAGGGCGCCCGGGTCGACCTCCGTGTTGAGGCTCGAGATGCGCCCGTAGAGGTGCGTCATCTCGGGCTCGCGCTCGGGATAGTCGGGGGCCAGGGCCGCATTCGCCTGGATGCCCGCGTTGCGGATGCGGTCGCCGGTCTCCGCCAGGGCCCGGGCCACCTCGTCGATGAAGAGGCCACCGGGGGTATCGCACAGCACCAGCGCGCGAACCCGGTCGGGATGTCGCAGCGCGAGGGGCAGCCCGGTCCAGCCGCCCATCGACTGGCACACGAGATCCGCCCGCTCGATCCCCTCGGCGTCGAGCACGGCGAGCAGGTCGTCGGCGAAGTGGGTGGCCGAGAAGCTGCCCGGCGCGCAGCGCGAGCGCCCGAAGCTGCGGTGGTCGAAGGTGACGACCGGGCGCTGCCGGGAGAAGCTCGGCACCTGCTGCCACCAGGAGAGCGCGTTGCCGCCCGCGCCGTGCGCGAACACCACGGCGCCCGCCGGGGACGGGTCGCCGTAGACGTCGTACACGATGGTGGCCTGCTCGGTCTCGACGTGGGGCATGGCGAGCACCTCCCCGGGCGCGCGAGCCCGACGCCAAAGGAGCGGGGCGGCGGCGCATCCGGCCCCGGCGAGCTTGCGGGAGTCGCGAACGCCGCGCCAGCCTTGCGGCGGCGTCGGCGAAAGCCAACCCTCTCGGCGTGTCGGACAGTCGCTCGCCCGGGAACCCGGACCCCGTCGCCGCCGCCCTGGCTCGCTATCCGATGCCGGGCCGGCCCCGTGTCACGCCCATCACCCGCGGCCTCATCCACCAGACCTGGCGGGTGGAGGACGGCGACGCGCGCTACGTCCTGCAGCGCTTGAACCCGCTCTTCTCGCTGGACGTCCACGAGAACATCGAGGCCGTGACGTCGCGCCTCGCCGAACGAGGGCTCGAGACGCCGCGCCTTTGCCGCACGCGCGCGAACGCCCTGTTCGCAGACCTCGGGTCGGATCTCGGCCGCTTCCGCCTGATGACCCTGGTGGAAGGCACGAGCTACGACACGTGCGGCTCGCCGGCTCGCGCGGCCTCCGCCGGGCGGCTCGTGGCGCGATTCCACAGCGCCCTCGACGATCTCGAGCACGACTTCGCACCGCTGGGCTTTCCGTTCCACGACGCGGCGCTCCACTTCGTCGAGCTCGCCCGCGCGCTCGAGGAGCACCGCGACCACCGCCTGTGGGCCGAGGTGCGGCCCATCGCCCTGCAGGTCCGCGAGGTGGTCGAGCAGTGGCAGCCCCTGGGCGACGTGCCGGCTCGGGTCGTCCACCTGGACCTGAAGTTCAACAACATCCTGTTCCGGCCGGCTGCGTCGGGAGACGAGCCCGTGGAAGCTCGCTGCCTCATCGATCTCGACACCCTCTCTCGCATGCCCTTGTGGGTGGACCTCGGAGATGCGTGGCGCTCCTGGTGCAACCGCCACCGGGAGCACGAGCCCGAGGCGCTGCTGGACCCGTCCATCTTCGAGGCCTCGGCTGCGGCCTGGCTCGACGCGGTCACCCTCGATCTCGGGCGGCGCGAGCTCGAGAGCCTGGCTCACGCCATCGAGCGTCTGTCCATCGAGCTGTGCGCGCGCTTCGCCGCCGATGCCCTGCGCGAGAGCTACTTCGGCTGGAATCCCGAGCTCTTCGCCTCGGCGGGGGAGCACAACCTCAGCCGGGCGCGGGGGCAGCTCTCGCTCCACGCCCAGGCCCGGGAGACCCGCGCCGACCGGCTCCGCTTCCTGCTCGGATAGCGGGCGTTCCACGTCCGCTGCCCGCCTCCCCGGGCTGGCGCGGGCCCGGCTTTCCGGTCAAGCTTCTCGTGTGTCGCCTGAGCTCGTCGCCTGCCACGACTGCGATCTCGTCCATCGGATCCCTCAAGGCGTCGAGGGGGAATCGGGCCGCTGCCTCCGCTGCGGAGCGCTCCTCTTCCACGTCAAGAAGAACAGCATCGAGCGGACCCTGGCCCTCAGCATCGCGGGCGCGGTTCTCTTCCTGGTGGCGAACAGCTTTCCCTTCCTGTCCTTCGACATGCAGGGCCGGGTCACCGAGACGACCCTGCTGTCGGGGATCAAGGAGCTGTACCACGAGGGCATGGTGCCGCTCGCCGGGCTCGTCCTGATCACCGCGGTGCTGGCGCCCGGCGTGCAGCTCGCGCTGCTCCTCTACGTGCTGCTGCCCCTGCACCTGCGCCGGATGCCCTGGCGGCTGCCGCTCTTCTTTCGAGCCCTGCGGCACGTGGCACCCTGGAGCATGATGGAGGTCTTCCTGATCGGAATCCTGGTGGCGCTCAGCAAGCTGGGCGACATGGCGGAGATCGTCCCCGGCCTCGCCATCTGGTCGTTCGCCGTGCTGATCGTCGTCCTGGCGGGTGCGTCGGCGACGCTCGATCCGCGTGCCGTCTGGGACCACGTTCCGGTGTCCCGATGAGCGCCGCCCTCGTCACCGCGCATTCCCTCGACATGGCCACCTGCCACGATTGCGGCCTGCTGGTGAAGCTGCCGCCGGGGCACGGTGCGGCGTGTCCCCGCTGCGAAGCGACGGTGCACTCCCGCAAGGTGGACAGCGTGCGGCGCGCCTGGGCGCTTCTCTTCGCGGCGGCGGTGCTCTACATCCCGGCCAACACACTGCCCATCATGACGACCACCTCCCTCGGCTACTCCCAGTCCGACACCATCCTGAGCGGCGTCCTGTACCTGTTGAAGCACGAGTGGCCGCTCGCGGTCGTGGTCTTCACCGCCAGCGTGATGGTTCCCGTGCTCAAGCTGGTGGTGCTCGCCTATCTGCTCTACTCGGTGCAGTCGGGCTCGCGGGCGCGGCCGGTGGACCGCACCCGCCTCTATCGCATCATCGAGGCGATCGGTCGCTGGTCGATGGTGGACATCTACGTGGTGACGATCCTCGTCGCCCTGGTGCGGCTGCAGGAGCTGGCGAACATCCGGGCGGAGCTGGGCGCGGTCTTCTTCGGCGCGGTGGTGGTGCTCACGATCTTCGCCGCGGAGTGCTTCGACCCCCGGCTCATCTGGGATCGCGCGGATCCCCTGGCGGAGCAGGAACGATCATGAGCGAAGACGGCGGACCCCGCAGCGCAGCCGACACCCTCGAGCAATCGGTGCCCGAAGCCGTCGTCCGCCACGGCGGGGGCGGTATCTCGCTCGTCTGGCTGATCCCCCTGGTCGCGGTCCTGATCGGCGGCTGGATCGCCTGGCGCGCCATCTCCGAGCAGGGACCGACCGTCACCATCGAGTTCAAGACCGCCGAGGGCCTCGAGGCGGGCAAGACCAAGGTCTCCTACAAGGACCTGCAGGTGGGAAGCGTCAAGGCGATCCGCCTCGCCGACGACCTCTCGCACGTGATCGTGACGGCCGAGCTGGTGCCCGGGGCCGAAAATTACCTGACGGAGAACACGCGCTTCTGGGTGGTGAAGCCGCAGATCTCGGCCGGGCGCATCACTGGCCTGGGAACGCTGCTCTCCGGCGCGTACCTGGCGATCGACCCGGTGCGCGAGGGAGCGCCGCAGGATCACTTCGTCGGTCTCGAGACGCCGCCGGTGGTGACGACCTCCGAGGCCGGTAGCCTGTTCACCCTGCGCTCGGAGGAGCTGGGCTCCCTCGACGTCGGCGTGCCCGTCTACTACCGCGAGCTCCAGGTGGGCGAGGTGGCCTCCTACGAGATGGATCCCAGCGGCGACTTCATCATCACCAAGGTCTTCGTCCGGGCTCCCCACGACGCGCGGGTCCGGTCGAACACGCGCTTCTGGAACGCCAGTGGCCTCGACGTGTCGCTCAACTCAGAGGGCGTTCGCATCGACACGGTCTCCATGGTCTCGATGCTGATCGGGGGCGTCGCGTTCGACACGCCGGATTCCGAGAACCCGGGACGGCCGGTGGACGAGGACGCCATCTTCGCCCTCTTCCCCAGCCGCCGCGAGTCGGAGCAGCCGATCTACACCATCAAGAGACGCTATCTGCTCCACTTCCAGAACTCGGTGCAGGGCCTCTCGCCCGGCTCGCCGGTGGTCTTCCGTGGCATCAAGATCGGGCACGTCGTGGACGTGAAGCTCGAGCTCGATCCCATCACCTTCGAGGTGCACGTCCCCGTGGTGGTCGAGGTGGAGCCCGAGCGGCTCCACATCGCCGACGCGAGCACCGAGTCCGCCGCCCAGGCGCAGGGCCGGGTCGAGCGCCTGGTCGCCAACGGCATGCGGGCCCGGCTCGGCAGCGGCAACCTGCTGACCGGCGCCCTGCAGATCGAGATCGACATCTATCCGGATGCGCCCCCGGCCAACATCGTGCTCGGCGGCACCTATCCCGAGCTGCCCACCATCCCGGCCCCGCTCGAGGAGATCACCGCCAGCCTGGCTGGCCTCGTCGCGAAGATCGACCGGATGCCCCTCGAGCAGATCGCCAAGGACCTGCAGGGCTCGCTCGCCGAGCTGAAGACGACGCTCTCGGAGACGAGCCGGCTCGCCGCGAGCTTCAACGACGACCTGATGCCGTCCCTCGACAGCACGCTCTCGCGTCTGGACAGCACCGTCAGCAACCTCGACCGACTGCTGGCGGAGGATGCGCCGCTGCCGATCGAGCTGCGGCGGGCGCTCGAGGACGTGGGGGAGGCAGCGCGTTCGGTGCGGGTGCTGGCCGACTATCTCGAGCAGCACCCCGAAGCGCTGATCCGAGGCAAGTGATGCGCCGGATCCGAGGGACGCACGTGACGAGAGGGTGTAGAGCGGTGAGCATGACAAGACGACCCCCGACTTCGCACGGGCTCCGGCTGCTGGTGCCGGCGATGCTCGGCGCGGGGCTCCTGGCCTGCGGCTCGAGCCCGACGCCGCGCTTCTACGCGCTGGCGCCCATGGCGTCGGAGCGGCCGCAGGAGGACACGGCGCCGTCGGACGTCCAGCTGGCCGTGGCGGTGGGACCGCTCCACATGCCTCGCTACCTGCAGCGGCCCCAGATCGTGCTCCGCCGCGGGGAATCGCGCCTCGAGTTCGACGAGCAGAACCGCTGGGCCGGGAGCCTCGAGACGGAGACGCTGCGGGTGTTGGGCGAGAACCTCGCCATCCTGCTCGCGACCGACCGCATCGTCGTCTACCCGCTGGTGGCGGGCTTCCCGACGAAGTACCGCGTGAGACTCTACTTCGAGCGCTTCGACGGTCGCCCGGGCGAGGCGCTCGACCTGCGGGTGCGCTGGGAGCTGCTCTCGTCGGCGGAAGCGCCGGACGCCGTGGCCGTGGAGGTGACGACCTTGCGCGAGCCCCTGGCCGGCTCGGGCGTCGACGAGCTCGTCCGCGCCCACGGCAAGCTGCTGGCGGACCTGAGCCGCCGCATCGCCTCTCGCATCGAAGCGCTGGAGAAGGCCGCCCGGGAGCGGCTCGCCCCGGCCGAGCCCGTGTCGTAGCCCCGATCGTCAGCGGGGCTCCCGCTTCACCTGCAGCATGTCGTCGCACTTCCCCAGGCCCAGGCCGGCGGCGAACGAGTCCTCGTAGACGGCGCGCACCAGATCGCCCGCCAGGATCGGCTGCTCGAGATCGCCGAGGTTCACCGCCACCCAGGAGTAGTTCGGGCCGACCTGGTCGGTGATGAGCGCCTTGCCGATGCGGTGCTCCGCCCGGTCCTGGCGCCCGTCGCGGGTGGTCATGTACTGCACCCGGAAGATCGACAGCTCGAGGCCGGGGCGGGCGCCGTTGCGCTTGCCCAGGGAGGTCTTGAAGATGTGGGTGTCGCCCGCCGAGCTCACGCGGTGCTGCTCGATGTAGCCCCGGGGCGCGAACTGGTTCTTGAGGGGCACCGAGAGGCAGGGCAGGGCCTCCTCGAGCGTCTCGTCCATCAGGGCCTGCTTGCGGGCCGCGTCGAGGGGGCAGCTCTCCTCGAAGTCGTCCTGCTCCATCTCGTGGGTGTTCTTCAGGGTGAAGGTGGTGCGCGCCACGTCGTCGGTGGGCAGCACCATGGCCTTGAGGTCCACCTCCACCTCGGTGGTGTGGGTGCAGGTGCCCGGCTCGGCGGCCAGCTCCTCCTCGCTCTTGAAGAGCCCCGACGGCGGCTCGTAGTGGGCGTGGTGCTCGAAGCGGGAGATGCGCGAGATGAGCACCCAGTTCACGTCCATGTCGGCCCCGCGCCGTCGCTTCTTCTGGGCCATCAGCTCCCGTCGCACGGAAGAGAGGTCGTCGAGGCTGCGGTCGACCACCCGCGCCCCCGCCTCGCCGAGCACGCGCAGCAGGTCCTGCTGCACGTTCGTCATCGACGAGCCGACGATCTTCTTGGGCAGCTCGGTGGTGTAGTGGGTGGCGAGGACCACCTCGGTCTTCTGCTGGGCGAGCTCTTCCGCGCTCGGATAGGGATAGACGCGATTCAGCTCGACGGGCTCGTAGTCGTTGGGACTGCCGATCTCGGTGCTCGCGCAGGCGGCGACGAGCACGGCGGCCCCGACGAGCGCCACCCGCCGCGTGCGGGCGCGGGTCGCAATCGAAAGAAGAAGAAGACGGCGGAACGTCACGCAGGCCCCCATGCCGAGCCGGCCCGGGAGCGACGTGCACTCCGGGCCGGAACGCTTTCCCTGTTCTCCAAGTCCCAGCTCGCTCCTGGGCGCTGGCACTTGTATTCGTCGCTTCGGGGGGTCGGCGTGAGGGTAAGCGCTCCCGGCGCCGGCGTCAGCACCGCATTTCCAAATGACGACGGATGGATGGCCGGTGAAGTTGCCGGTGGCCCCGATGGCCTCAGAGCAGGCACATCGCGCAGCCGTCGGCTCGGGGGTCGCTCCCGCCCCACAGCACGCCGTCGGGCTCGCGCCGGATGATCTGACCGCGGCCGAAGGCGATCCGCAGCCAGCCTTCCGCCAGGTGCAGCTCGTGGCCCCGGCGGCGCAGGGCCGCGAGAGTCTCCGCCGGAACCCCGTCCTCGATGCCCACCGAGCCGCTGGCCGTGCCGTCCGTGATCTGGAAACGGGGCCGGTCGAGGGCCTGCTGCGGGTCGAGCCCGTCGTCGAGCATGGCGACCACCACCTGCAGATGGCCCTGGGGCTGGGTGAAGCCGCCCATCACGCCGAAGGGCGCGTACAGGCTGCCGTCCGGCCGGGTGATCATGCCGGGGATGATGGTGTGGTATGGGCGCTTGCCGGGCGCCACGCAGTTCGGATGCGCGGGATCGAGGCTGAAGTTGTGGCCGCGGTTCTGGAGCGTGAAGCCCCAGCCCTCGGGCACGAGGCCGGTGCCGAAGCCCATGTAGTTGCTGTTGATGAACGAGCAGGCGTTGCCGTCGGCGTCCACGCAGGCGAGCTGCACCGTGTCCGAGCTGGCGAACGGGACGCCGCGCTGGGCGCCGGTGTTCGCCCGGCGTGGGTCGATCTGCTTGCGACGCTCCGCCGCGTAGTCCTCCGAGAGCAGCTCGGCCAGGGGAACCGTCACCACGTCCGGATCGGCCACGTACCAGCGGGCGTCCGCGAATGCGAGGCGCATGGCCTCGATCAGCAGGTGGAAACGATCCGCCGAGAGCGGCTCGCTCTCGCCCGGGTCGAAGCCCCGCACGAGGTTGAGCGCCAGCAGCGCCGCCAGCCCCTGGCCGTTCGGCGGACACTCCCACACGCGGTGTCCGCGGTACTCCGTGGAGATGGGCTCCACCCAGCCGGCGTCCCGGGCGTCCCAGTGGGCTTCGAGGTCGGCCTCGGTGAGCACGCCCCCGTACTCCTGCACGACCGCCGCGATGGCCGCCGCGATGGGACCCCGGTAGAAGGCCTCCGCGCCGCCCTCGGCCACGGTGCGGAAGGTCCGGGCCAGGGTCGGGTTGCGGAAGATCTCGCCGGCCCGGGGCGCCCGCCCGTCGACGAGCAGCTCGCGCGCGCCCGCCCCGCGCGAGAGCTGGCGCTCCACGGCGCCGCGCCACAGCCCGGCGGTCATGGGCGCCACCGGCACGCCCCGCTCGGCCAGCTCGATGGCGGGAGCCAGCACGTCCGCCAGGCCGAGACGTCCGTGCCGGAGGATCGTCGCCTCCCAGCCCGCGCAGGCGCCGGGCACCGTCACGGTGTGGGCGTCGAAGTGGGGCAGCTCCTCGCCAAAGCCCCGGTCGCGCAGCCGGGCGAGGTCGAGACCGGCAGGCGCCCGACCCGAGCCGTTGAGGGCAGAGACCCTTCGCGTCTCGGCGTCGAAGTAGAGGGCGAAGCAGTCGCCGCCGATGCCCGTGCTGCCGGGCTCGGTCACGTTCAGCGCGGCCGCCGTCGCCACCGCGGCGTCCGCGGCGTTGCCGCCCGCCGACAGGACCCGCAGCCCGGCGGCGGTCGCGAGCGGCTGACTCGAGGCCACCATGCCGCCGCGGCCGAGGACGGGCGAGCGGCGGGACTCGAAGTCGGGAGCCCAGCGGCGCCGTCCGTCCTCGCTCGTGGGCTCCCTGGCGGTCAAGCGCTTCTCCTCGGTGTCCGGCGCCTCGCGAAGCGGGAGTCTATCGCGAATGTCGTCCTGCTACGGTCGCGGGTGGGCGCCGCAGGTTGGGCGTCGCGGGTGGGCGCCGCAGGTCGGGCGTCGCGGGTGAGCGTTGCACGAGGTGCGTACGCGGGCGTCCCCCGTGGAGGAGCCGTGCCGGGCGAGCTGCTTTCCATCGTGGCGCCCATCTACGTCGCCATCGGTCTCGGCTGGGGCTGGGGTCGGGTCGGACGCCGTTGGGACATGGAGCTCATCACGGAGCTCATCATGACCATCGGCGCCCCCTGCCTCGTCTTCTCGAGCCTGGTGGGGATGAAGGTCGACCCGGCGGCGCTGCTGCAGATGGTGGGAGCGACCCTCGCGGCCTTCGCGTCCTTCGCGCTGATCGGGGCGCTGGTGCTGCGACTCGCCGGCCTGCCCGTCGCCACCTTCCTCGGCGCCCCTGGTGTTCCCGAACGCCGGCAACATGGGCCTGCCGGTGTGCTTCTTCGCCTTCGGTGAAGAAGGGCTGGCCCTGGCCATCTGCTTCTACGCCGTCGCCGCCTTCAGCCAGTACAGCGCGGGCATCTGGATCTGGAGCGGGCGCGTCTCGGGCGGCGAGCTGCTGCGCACGCCGCTCGCGTGGAGCGTGCTCGTCGCGGCCGTGATCCTCGCGACGGGCGCCACGGTTCCCCTCTGGATCCTGCGCAGCACGGAGCTCCTCGGCGCCTTCACGATTCCGCTCATGCAGTTCTCCCTGGGGGTGAGCCTCCAGCGTCTCGAGCTGGCCGCCGTTCCCCGCAACGTCGCCCTGGCGCTGCTGCGCCTGGGGCTCGGCTTCGCGGTGGGCGTCGCGCTGTCCCGGCTGCTCGGCCTCACGGGCGCCGCCCGGGGCGTCCTGATCCTCGACTGCTCGATGCCCGTCGCCGTCCTCAACTACCTGCTGGCCGAGAAGTACCAGCGCTCTCCCAGCGAGGTCGCGAGCCTGGTCGTTCTCTCGACGCTGATCTCGCTGGTGACCCTGCCCCTGGTGCTGGCGTGGGTGCTGTGATGCGAGGATCGAGCCCCGCGCCCTGCTAGAGGCCCGGCCGGAAAGTGCGACCTGCATTCGAGCGCCCCTGCGACGCCCTGGCTGCGTTCCGCTCCCATCCCCGTAGCCTCGGCTACGACCTTGGTCGCGCGCCTTGCCAGGACGCGGCAGATGACGCTCTCGGTGCCGCGGTACACTTTCCGGCCGAGCCTCTAGCCTCCGGATGCATGTCGGATCCACGGACGCCGCTCGAGGAGCCGAGATCATGTCGACCATCCTGTCCCGCCAGGAAGCCCGAAGAGCCTACGATCGCATCGGCTCGCTTCAGGACACCCAGTCCTTCTACGAAGACCGCGCCACGAACCGGCTCCTGCAGCAGGGAGACTTCGGGGCTGCGACCGCGGTGTTCGAGTTCGGCTGCGGCACCGGGCGCTTCGCATCGCGCCTGCTCGGCCAGCTTCTGCCGCCCGAAGCGCACTACCGCGGCGTGGACCTGAGCCCGAGGATGATCTCCCTCGCCCAGGCCCGCCTGGCGCCGTACTCCGGGCGGGCCGAGGTGCTGCTCACGGAAGGCGATCCGCCGGCGGGCGAGCCGTCGGGGGCCTACGATCGCTTCGTTTCGAACTACGTCTTCGACCTCCTCTCCGAGGCCGACATCCGGGCCGTCCTGCTGGAGGCGCACCGCATGCTTCGTCCGGGCGGGCTGCTCTGTCTTTCGGGTCTTTCCACCGGGGTGGGACCGGTGTCGCGTGCCGTCGCCCGAGCCTGGAGCTGGCTCCAGCGGCATCGACCCGCCGCGGTCGGGGGCTGCCGGCCCATCGATCTCCTGCCCCTGCTGCCGGAATCCGGCTGGCAGGTCCGACACCACGACAAGCTGGTGGCCTTCGGCGTCACGTCCGAGGTGCTGATCGCGGAGCGTCGCTAGCAGCCTGACCCAAGACACCTCGACCTGCCGCGCCCGGGTCGGCCGGGACTCGTCTAGACTCCCGGCATGGCCGGAAGCTGGATCGAATCGCGCGAGGGTCGGATCGCGGTCCTCACCTTCGACCGTCCGCCCCGCAACTGGATGGACGTGCGCTCGATGAGCGAGCTGGTCTCGCATCTCGAGCGGCTCGCTGCCGAAAGCGACGAGGTATCCGTCGTGATGCTGACGGGCGGCGTCGACGGCTACTTCATCGCCCATGCGGACCTGGACGACCTGGCGCGCATTGCCCGCGGCGAGGACGTGGGCGGTGATCTCGGATCCTGGAGCCGGGCCCTGGATCTGCTCGAGACGATGCCCCAGCCCACGGTGGCGGCGATCGACGGACAGGCCTGGGGCGGAGGCTGCGAGACCGCGCTGGCCTGCACCCTGCGAATCGGCTCGCAGCGGGCGCACCTCGGTCAACCCGAGGTGTCCGTGGGCATCATCCCGGGGGCCGGCGGGACCCAGCGCCTTCCCCGACTCGTCGGCGCCGGTGTCGGCGCCGAGCTGTGCCTGAGCGGGCGGGTGATCGACGCCGAAGAGGCGCTTCGCATCGGCCTGCTGAACGCGGTCCTGCCCACCGAGGGGTTCGCGCAGAGCGCGGTGGCGTGGTGTGAGCGGATGGCACGCCACCCCGCTCCGGCGCTCTTCGCTGCGAAGCAGGCCGTCGTTCGAGGGCTGCGCCTTCCGCTCTCCGAGGGACTCGCACTCGAGGGGCGGCTGTTCGCACGGCTCAACGCCTCGGCGGACGCGAAGGCCCTGAACGCCGCCGTGCCGAGGCCTTCGTAGCGAAGCGAACCGGTCGAATGCCCGAGCGGAAGGGAGTCCCCGTGCAGTCCCAGACGTACTACCGCGACCACTGGCTCGAGGTCGACCCCGATCGGGTGGGCGCCTACGAGGAGATGTTCCGCTGGCGCCCGCACATGGCGCCCATGCTCGAGCCCGCAGAGATCGGCGAGGGGCACGTGGTGGTGGACTACGGGTGCGGGCCCGGCATGCTCTCCCTCGAGCTGGCGCGCCGGGTGGGCCCGACCGGGCATGTCCATGCCGTGGACATCAACGAGATGTTCCTCGAGCGCGCCGCCGAGCACGCCGAACGGGAAGGCGTTCGCGACCGCGTCAGCTTCCACCGCATCGAGAAGGACGCACTCCCGCTCCCCGATGCGAGCGTGGACCGCGTGGTCTGCAAGAACGTCCTCGAGTACGTGGACGATCCGGTCTCGACGCTGCGGGACTTCCGCCGGGTGTTGCGGCCCGAGGGGCTCGTCCACGCCACGGACAGCGACTGGGGCATGCTCGCCGTCGAGCCCATCGGCCCCGAGCGGCTGTCCCGCATCTTCGAGGCGGCGAGCATCGCGTATCGCACGCCGCTCATCGGCCGGCAGCTCTACGGGCTGATGCGCGCGGCCGGCTTCGAGAGCGTCCGGGTGGCGGTGCTGACCGGACCCGACACGAAGGGACATGCGGCGCCGATTCTGCTCAACATGGCGAAGTACGCGCGCGAGTCCCGGAAGCTCGACGCGGCGGAGATCGACCGCTTCGTCGAGGACGTGAAGCGCGCGGTCGCGGAGGAGACCTACCTGCTGGTGCTGCCGCAGTTCCTGGTCACCGGCGGCGCGTCGCGGTGAGCGGTCGCATGAAGGTCGGAATGACCCTGCCGGTCACGGAGCCCGGCTGGACACGGGAGATCGCCCTCGAGTGGATCCGCCGCGTCGAGGCGGGTCCCTTCCACAGCCTGGCCCTGGGCGAGCGCAACGCGTTCCCGACACCGGACATCGTCGCGCTGATGGGCGCCTGCGCGGCATTGACCGAGCGCGTGAAGATCGTGGCGTCCGTGGCGGTGGTGACCATGCACGACCCGGTGCTCATGGCGAAGCAGTACGCAACCATCGACGTGCTCTCCGGCGGCCGTCTGGTGCTCGGCGTCGGCACGGGCGGTCGCGTCGAGGACTACCTCGCCATCGGCGCGGACCTCTCGCGCAAGCGCATCGCCGGGCTCGAGGAGACGGTGCGAACCATGCGCAGGGTGTGGGCGGGAGAGAAGGTCGTCCCCGGCGTGCTGCGTCCGGTGGAGCCCCTGCCGGTGCAGAAGGGAGGGCCGAAGATCCTGGCCGGCGCCCTCGGGCCCAGGAGCCTGGCCAACGCCGCGCGCTGGGCGGACGGCATCCTGGGGATGGCCGTCACGGCGAGCCCCGCGGAGGCGAAGGCCGCCTTCGAGAGCGCCGTGCGCTGCTGGCGCGAGGCGGGCCGGGAGACGCGACCGATCCTCGACGTCGCGACCTGGTTCGCGGTGGGGGAGGGCGAGAAGCCCCGCGAGCAGGCGCGCACCCACCTGCACCGCTACTTCAACTGGGTGCCCGAGGCCCGCGAGGCCCTCGCCGCCAGCGCCGGCTTCGCGGGGACGGCCGACGCCCTGCGCGACCGGATCCGATCCATGGAGGACGCGGGCGCCGACGAGCTCTTCCTCATCCCGACGACCCTCGACCCCGACGAGGTGGACCGCGTGGCGGAGGTGCTCGGCGCGTAGGCCGCACCGAGCGCGGATTGCGGGCAGGCCATCTCGAGCCGACCCGACCGGATCGTCAGCCCTGCCGGGCGGCCTCGCGCATGCGGTGCAGCTCTTCCCAGCCGAGATAGGACTGCAGGCCGTCGTCGTTGTAGAAGAGCACCGGACCGTCGCAGATGAAGAGGTACTCGGTGTCTTCGAGGGCGGTCGTCGCGCCGTGCAGCACGCCGTTCGGCTCGTAGTCGTAGTCGCCGGTGTTCAGGACGCCGTCCCGGACCTGCAGCTTGCCCTTCAGGATGAACGTGTGCGCCGCGGACAGGTGTTTGTGGGGCGCGGCCACGTAGCCCTTGTTCCAGCGGAAGAGCGCCGCCCAGCGCCCCGACTCCTCGCCCGTCCACAGCACCTTGATCCAGGCCATGTCCTTCTCCATCTCGATCCAGGGATCGGTGGAGCGCACGATGATGTCGGCGAGCTGGTCGTTGATCGGCGTGACGTCCTGCAAGAGACCCATGGTGATTCTCCGATTCGGTGACGGGATTCCCGAGAGGATGCGCCCCGGCGTACCCCTCCGCCAGCTCGCGCTTCCTGCGACCCCAGGCGGCCCTGGCAGCTCCCTGGCTAGAACCAGGTCTCGTTCAACGAGATGGCGTGCAGGGTGACGGCCCACTCGTGGGCGGTCCTGCGGAGGTCGGCGGCGATGCCGGCGGGCAGAGCTTCGGTGTCGCGGGTGGTGGTGGCGGTGCGTCCGACGGCGGCGAGGCTCTGGTAGAGGATGCCCAGGGGCAGGGTGGTCAGGATGCCGGGCTCGTTGCCGCTGGAGACGCGGGTACGGTAGGCGGCGATCTCCACCGGCCCGTCCGGCGTGCCCTTGTAGAGACGGACGAGGGTCTCCATCTCGCTCTCGCCGTGGCCGAAGCCCACGAGCACCCGGCCGGCGGCGCTGCCCTCGGTGACGGAGACGAGCTGTCCCTGCACGACCAGGGTGTCCTCGGGCACCTCGATGGGGCCGCTGTACGCGTCGGCGACCACGTCGAGCTCGCCCAGATCGTCGACCAGCACCAGGGCGAGGGCGTGCCCGATCTCGCGTGCCGTCTCCTCCGGCGAGGCCAGGGGGTCGGCCAGGGAGACCCGGGCGCCCTCGCTGTCGAAGTCGTAGACGCGCATCACGATGGGATGCGGCAGGACGGTTCCCTCGTAGCGCTGGACGTGCGTCATCTCGAACGTGCGGCAGCCGACGGCGAGCGAGGCGAGGCAGCCCAGGGCGGCGAGCGCTGCGAGGGCGGCCGGGCGGCGGGGAAGCGCGCGGCGGTCAGCCACCGGAGATGGCGTCCTCGGCCTCGGGGCCGGGGGGAAGATCCGACAGACGGTCTTCCAGGTAGCCCTCGGGCAGCGCCACCCGCTGGCGGCCCCCCTTCTTGCCGCGCTTCATGCGCATGGCCTCGGGCGGGAAGGGCGCGTCGGGGTCGGCGGTGGCGAGCGCCTCGTCGAGGTCGGCCAGGGTGGACACCTGGATGAGTCGCCCCCGCAGCTGTGGGCTGCCCGGGAAGCCCTTGGTGTACCAGACCGCCTGCTTGCGGAACGAGCGCACCCCCACCCGCTCGCCGAACCAGTCGGCCAGCAGGCCCGCGTGGCGTCGCATGACGGCCGCGATCTCGCCGAAGCGCGGCGGCACCTGGGGAAGCCTTCCGTCGAACACGTCCGCCAGGTCGCGGAAGAGCCACGGGCGCCCCAGGCAGCCGCGTCCCACCACGACGCCGTCGCAGCCCGTCTCGCGCATCATGCGCAGGGCGTCGCCCGCCTCCCAGACGTCGCCGTTGCCGAACACCGGAATCGTGCGCACGGCCTGCTTGAGCTGCGCGATGGCCTCCCAATGGGCCTCGCCGTCGTAGAGCTGTGCGGCGGAGCGGGCGTGCAGGGCGACGGCTGCGCAGCCCTCGGACTCGCCCACGTGCCCCGCGTCGAGGAAGGTCGGCAGGTCGTCGTCGATGCCCAGGCGGAACTTGATGGTGACGGGCACGTCGCCGGCGCGCTGCACCGCCGCCCGCACGATGCGCGCCAGTAGCCGGGGTCGGGCGGGGATCGCGGCCCCGCCGCCCTTGCGGGTGACCTTCCGCACCGGACAGCCGAAGTTCATGTCGATGTGGTCGACCCGGCTCTCGCCCACCAGCCAGGCCACGGCCTCGCCCACGTAGTGGGGATCGGTGCCGTAGAGCTGCAGGCTGCGCGGCTCCTCTTCGGGGTTGAAGCCCGAGAGCTTCAGGGTCTTGGCGTTGCGCTCGACGAGGGCGCGCGCGGTGATCATCTCGCTCACGTAGAGGCCGGCGCCGAACTCCCGGCACAGGGCGCGGAACGGGTAGTTGGTGATGCCCGCCATGGGCGCCAGCACCACCGGCGGCCAGATCGGAAGGCTCCCGATGGAGACCGGCGCGAACTCCCCCGGCCGAGCGGGCGCCACGTGGCGGTTGCGCTCGCTCACGTAGTCGGCGGGCGAGGGCGGGTCGTGGCGCTCGAGGCGGGGCTGGCTTCGGGAGAGGGCCTGCATGCGGGCGGAGAATATAGGCGCCGCGCCCGGGAAGGCCCGGGCCGCCGGGCCGGCCCGCTCAGTCCTCTCGTTCGAGGCCCAGCAGGAGCCCGTCGTCGACCCAGCGAGCGAGGAAGCCCGCCGCCAGGGCGGGCGCCTGCTCGTCCCCTGCCTCCGCGGCGATGACCTCGCACAGGGCGCCGAAGGCGACGCCGGCGGCCACCCGCTCGAGGGCGGCCGCCTCGTCCGCGGCGAGGACCCGGTTCATGACGCGGCCGTCGCTCTCGGCGCTCTCTCCGCGGTCTGCGCCACGGCCTTCGGCCGCCGGGCCGCCGCGCCACACGCACACGGCCGTCTCCCCGGGTGCGATCTCGGGCAGGAGCTCTTCGCGGCGCCAGGCGGCTCGAAGCTCGTGTACGGGCCACGCGAGGCGCAGCAGCCGTACCGAGGGCCGCAGCCGGAGAGGCAGGGCGTCGAAGGCCTCGGGGGCCAGGCGGCCCAGGTCGTCGCGGGTGGCGGCCCGGGAGTCCGCCGCGTCGAAGGCCATCTCGGTGGCCCACTCGAGGCCCGCCAGGTCCGCCGCCACGGGACAGCGCGCGCGAACGCCCGCCGCCGCCGGGTGCTCGCGCAGGAAGCCCGGCAGCCGGCCGCCGATCCAGCGAAGCGACGGGTGGGTCGAGGGGTGCACCGCCAGATACGACGTGACGAGATCGTGGAAGTCCGTCTCTCCCAGCACGGCCCGCAGGGTGGGGTAGTCCTCGGCGAGCACGTCGTGGATGCGGAAGAAGTAGGCGTTGGCGTAGACGTCGAGACGTGACTCGGCGCCGAGACGCGCGTCGCTTCGCACCACGGAGTCCAGGGGCGGCGTGCCGGGCGGCTCCCCGCCCAGGGCCGCGGCCACGCCCTCGGGCCAGGCGATGAGCCGCCACAGGCGCCGCTGGCTGGCGGCCAGCCGGCCGTCTTCGGTCTCGACCGACTTCACCGTCTTCCCGCTTCCGCGTGGGTGAAGAGCCGGTCGACGATCTTGCGCGCCCGCTCCACCTCTTCCAGCAGCCGCGAGAAGGGCGGGATGTGGTCGTCCCACTCGATGGTGGTGGTGACGGGCCCGGTGCGGCGCAGGGTGTACGCGTAGAGGTCCCACACCTCGTCGCGCACGGGATGGTCGTGGGTGTCGATGAGCAGCGGCGGCGACTCGCTGTGCCCCGCCAGGTGGATCTGGAAGACACGCTCCGCGGGAATCGCGTCCAGGTACTCGCGGGCGTCGAAGCCGTGGTTGTGGGCGCTCACGAAGACGTTGTTGACGTCGAGCAGGATGCCGCAGTCGGCCTCCCCGGCGACCCGCGCCAGGAACTCCCACTCGGGCATCGCGTCGTCCGCGTAGCTCATGTAGGAGGAGACGTTCTCGAGGGCGATGCGGCGTCCCAGCCGCTCCTGCACGCGCCGCACCCGGGCGGCCACGTGCTCGATCGCCTCGTCGGAATAGGGCAGGGGCAGCAGGTCGTGCAGCGGATGGCCGCCGACGCCCGTCCAGCACAGGTGATCCGACACCCAGCGCGGGCGCGTCCGCTCGGCGAGCTTCGCGAGCTCGTCCAGGTAGTCGTCGTCCAGGGGATCCACGGATCCCACGTTGAGGGAGACGCCGTGCAGAGCCACCGGACGCAGCGCGCAGGCCCGGTCCAGCATCCGCAGGGGCTTGCCGCCCGGCACCATGAAGTTCTCGCTCAGGATCTCGAAGAAATCGACGCCCAGGGTTTCGGCGCGGGCGCGTTCGAAGATCTCCGCGTAGTGCACCGGCCGGAGCCCGACGCCCACGCCCAGGAAGGGCGCCTCGCTCGGCCGGCGGGCCGGACGATGGTGCGCGGGGGCTTGCGGGGTGTGCCCGGTCATGGGGGACGGGTCATGCGCGGCGGAAGTACGGGCGCGGGGGCGGCGCCCCCGCGCCCGCGCCCCGCTAGCCTTCCATCTCGGCCTTGGCCTTGTCGCACTCGTCGGCCGTCATCTTCTTCCAGCCCTTGCCCTTGCAGGCGTTCTTGCCCGAGCAGTCGTGCCCGGCGCCTGCGCAATCGGACTGCCCCTTGCAGCCGTTCACGCCCTGGCAGTGGACCATCTTGCCGCCTTCGTCGCCGGCCTTGGCGGTGCCGGCCATCAGGGTGGCACCCGAGGTGAAGAGCGCCGCGGCAGCCGCCGCGAGCACAACTCGCTTTGCATTCATGGGAATCGGCTCCTTCGAGACGGAGGTCGCTCCGTCGGTGCGCGGGAGAGTACGGCGCGGCCACCGCAGGGGTTACCGCAGGCTCCCCCTCCATCCGGGTTGATGCGCGATGTGCCTGGGGATCGCAAGGGCGCGGCGGTGCGGCCGCAGCCGCCCGGAGGCCGGCCCGGAAGCGGGAAAGTTCTGCTAGCTTGGGCGCTTACATCGACCCGCTGGGGGGTGGGGTGGCGCGAGAGCCCGCGAGGCGGCGCCGGGGTCGACCCGAGGGGTCGCTCGAGGCGCGCGAGAAGAATCTGCGAAGCGTGGTCGGGCTCGGTCTCTGCGCGTTCGATCTCCTCTTCCTGGTGGACGGTGGGGCGCCCACCGCCCAGCGTGTCCGCTATCACCAGCGGCTCGCGTCGGCGGGGGGAATGACCGGGACGGCGGTCGCCCAGGCGGCCCGCCTGGGCTGCCGCACGCACGTCCTGTCGGTGGTGGGCGAGGACCAGGAGGGACGCGAGATCGCACGCGAGCTGCGCGCTTCGGGGGTGGATACGCGGGGGCTGCTTCGCAGCGCCGCCTGCCCCACCTCCGTCGCCATCGTGCTCGTGAACGCGAAGACGGGCGAGCGCAGCTTCATCGTGCCGGACCGGCGCGCCGTCGAGCGGCGGGCGCCGGCCTTCGACCTCTCACCCATCCGCCAGGGCAGCGTGCTGATGATCGACGGCCACTACCCGCGCCAGGCCCTGCGCGCCATCCGCCAGGCCCGCCGCTGCGGCGGCGTCGTGGTGGCCGACTTCTCGGACTCGCGGCCGGTCTTCCACGAGATGCTGCCCTGGGTGGACTATCCCATCGTGCCCGAGGAGTTCGGACAGACGTGGGGAGGCCGGAACGCGCGGGACACGCTCTTCGCCCTGCGCGAGGCCTACGGCGGTCGCCCGGTGGTGACCGAGGGGCGCCGCGGCGCGCTCGCACTGGTCGACGGGAGGCCGCGTCGCATCCCCGCCCACCGGGTGCGCGTGCGCGACACGACGGGCGCCGGGGACGCCTTCCATGGCGCTTTCGCGGCCGGTCTCGTGCACGGCCTCGGCGCCCTGGACGCGCTGCGGCTGGCGGCCCGGGCGGCGTCGAACAACTGCACGGCGCTCGGCGGACAGGCGCGGCTCATGGACGAAGCGGAGATGCGTCGCGAGGCGGCCCGGCTGCGCCGTCGCGCCGCCTGAGCGCCCCGAGCGAGGCGAGAAGAGCGAGACCGGGAAGAGCCGGCGCAGCAGGAAGGGAAGGAACGAACGAGATGGCGAGCGCAGAGACGTCCACTAAGGCCGCCGCGAAGCAGGCGAAGAAGAAGCCGCGCGCCCGGGGCGAGGTGGCCTACGACGAGAAGGCCATCCAGACCCTCGACGCGCTCGAGCACATCCGCCTGCGCACGGGCATGTACATCGGCCGGCTCGGCAACGGCAGCCATCCTCTCGACGGCATCTACGTCATGCTGAAGGAGGTCGTGGACAACGCGGTCGACGAGTTCATCATGGGCGCCGGCAAGCGGGTCGAGATCGAGCGCTCCGGCGAGACGGTGACGGTGCGCGACTACGGTCGCGGCATCCCCCTGGGCAAGCTCGTCGACTGCGTCAGCCAGATCAACACCGGCGGCAAGTACAACGACGACGTCTTCCAGTTCTCGGTGGGCCTGAACGGGGTCGGCACCAAGGCGGTGAACGCCCTGGCGTCGGACTTCGAGGCCACGAGCTTCCGGGACAGCCACTTCCGCACGGCGAAGTTCTCGCGCGGCAAGATCCAGTCCGACAAGAAGGGCAAGCAGGCGGACGCGCCCGACGGCACCCTGGTCCGTTTCACGCCGGACCCGGAGATCTTCGGCGTCTACCAGTGGAACGAGGAGTTCATCGAGCACCGCCTGCGCTACTACGCGTTCCTGAACCGCGGCATCACCCTCGTCTACAACGGCAGGAAGTTCCAGAGCTCGCGGGGGCTCGCGGACCTGCTCGAGCACGAGCTCGGCGCCGACACGCCCCTCTACGAGACGGTTCACTGCACCGACGACCGCATCGAGTTCGCCTTCACCCACACCCACAACTACGGCGAGAGCTACTACGCGTTCGTGAACGGGCAGTACACGAACGACGGCGGCACCCACCAGTCGGCCTTCCGGGAGGGGCTCCTGAAGGGCATCAACGAGTTCGCCCAGAAGAACTTCGCCGGGGAGGACATCCGGGACGGCATCGTGGGCGCCATCGCCATCAAGCTGCAGGACCCCGTCTTCGAGAGCCAGACCAAGAACAAGCTGGGCTCCACCGAGGTGCGCTCCTGGATCGTCCCAGCCGTGCGCCAGGAGGTGATGCGTTGGCTCCACAAGCATCCCGACGACGCGGCCGCCCTGCTCGAGAAGGTGAAATCGAACGAGCGCATCCGGAAGGAGCTGGCCTCCATCAAGAAGGAGGCGCGGGAGCGCGCCAAGAAGGTGGCGATCCGCATCCCGAAGCTCACGGACTGCAAGGTGCACTTCGACGATGGGCGGGGCGCCCGCCGGGACGAGTCGACGATCTTCCTCGCCGAAGGCGACTCGGCGGCGGGCGTCATGGTGCCGTGCCGCGACGTGCAGACCCAGGCGATCTTCTCGCTGAAGGGCAAGCCGCTCAACTGCCACGGCCTGAAGCGCGACGCCATCTACAAGAACGAAGAGCTCTACAACATCATGCGCGCCCTCGGCATCGAGGACGGCATCGAGGGGCTCCGTTACAACCGCGTGGTGATCGCGACGGACGCCGACGTCGACGGCATGCACATCCGCAACCTGCTGCTCACCTACTTCCTGCGCTACTTCGAGGAGCTGGTGGTGAAGAACCACCTCTACGTGCTGGAGACGCCGCTCTTCCGGGTCCGCAACAAGAAGGAGACCCGCTACTGCTACAGCGAGAGCGAGCGGGACGCCGCCCTGGGGGCGATCCGCGGCGCCGAGATCACCCGCTTCAAGGGGCTCGGGGAGATCAGCCCCAAGGAGTTCGGCCAGTTCATCGGGGAGGAGATCCGCCTGCGTCCCGTCGCGGTCGCCAACCTGGGCGAGGTGGGCAAGACCCTCGACTTCGTGATGGGCAAGAACACCCCCGAACGCCGGAACTTCATCGTCGAGAATCTCGTCACCGACGTCATCTGACGCCGGACGCGCCGGCGACAGCCGCGCGAGCGCGAGAGCGAACGAGAGAGAGAAGAGAGAAAGAGAGAACGCCATGGCCCAGCTCGAATCGATGATGCGCCAGCACTTCGTCGACTACGCGAGCTACTTCATTCTGGACCGCGCCATCCCCGACCTGTCGGACGGGCTCAAGCCCGTGCAGCGGCGTATCCTGCACACGCTCTTCACGATGAGCGACGGCCGCTACCACAAGGTGGCCAACGTCATCGGCGAGACGATGAAGCTGCACCCTCACGGCGACGCGTCCATCTCGGACGCCCTGGTGGTGCTCGCCAACAAGGGCTTCTTCATCGACCGGCAGGGCAACTTCGGCAACCTGATCACGGGCCATCCCGCCGCCGCCGCCCGTTACATCGAGTGCCGCCTCTCGCCGCTGGCCCTCGAGACGCTCTTCAACGAGCACCTGACCGAGACGGTGCCGAGCTACGACGGGCGCACGAGCGAGCCGGTGCGCCTGCCCGCCAAGCTGCCCGTGGTGCTGATGCTCGGCACCGAGGGCATCGCCGTCGGCATGGCGACGAAGATCCTGCCCCACAACCTGCGGGAGCTGTGGGAAGCCCAGATCGCCACCCTGAAGAGCAAGAAGGTCGAGCTCTTTCCCGACTTTCCCCAGGGCGGGCAGATGGACGTCTCCGCCTACGATGACGGCGGGGGCAAGGTCGAGGTGCGGGCGAAGATCCAGACCATCGACCCCAAGCGGGTGAAGATCACCGAGATCCCCTACGGCACCACCACCGAGAGCCTCATCGCCTCCATCGAGGCCGCGGTGCAGAAGGACCGGGTGAAGCTCGCCTCCATCGACGACTTCACGACGGACAAGGTGGAGATCGAGCTCACCCTGGCTCGAGGCGTGCGGCCGGCGGAGGTGATCCCCCAGCTCTACGCCTACACCGACTGCTCGGTGTCCATCTCGTCGAACATCACGGTCATCGACGGCCGGCGGCCCGTCGTGATGACCGTGAGCGAGATCCTCAAGGCGCTGACCCAGCAGCTCGTGCAGCAGCTGCAGGCCGAGCTCGAGTGGGATCGCGAGCGCCTCCTCGATCGCCAGCACTGGCTCACCCTCGAGCGGATCTTCATCGAGAAGGGCGTCTACAAGCGGCTCGAGAAGGCCGAGACCGCCGAGAAGGTGAGCCAGGTGGTCGTCACGGGCATGAAGAAGTACGAGGACCTCTTCGTCCGCCCCATGGTGGACGACGACGTGAAGCGGCTCCTCGAGATCCGCATCCGCCGCATCTCCGCCTACGACATCGAGCGCAACCGCGAGGAGATCGACGAGATCCTGGCGAAGATTGCGGAGGTGGAGGAGAAGCTCTCCAACATGAAGCGGACGACGATCCGCTACGTGGAGTCGCTGCTCGAGCGCTACGGCGACGAGTACCCGCGGCGCACCCAGATCACCCGCATCGAGAGCGTCGACAAGAAGGCCGTGGCCCGGCCCAACGTGAAGCTCGCCTACGACCCGGACACGGGCTTCTTCGGCTCGACGGTGCGCGGCGATCTCTTCCGCATGAGCGTGAGCGAGTACGACCTGGTGCTCGCCATTGCGGCGGACGGTACCTACCGGGTGATGCCGCCGGTGGACAAGGTCTTCTTCGGGGCCCGGCTGCTCTACTGCCACCCCTTCGATCCGGAGACCGGAGCCGAGTTCACGGTGGTCTATCGCGACGGCAAGCGCATGGCATTCGGCAAGCGCATCCGCATCGAGAAGTTCATCCGCAACAAGGAGTACCGGCTCGTCAAGGACGAGAAGGGCAAGGTCGACCTGCTGCTGCAGGACGGCGAGACGGGCATGGTGAAGCTCACCTACGTCGCCCAGAAGCGGCAGCGGGTGAAGGGGTCGGAGTACGACCTCTCGCAGCTGGAGCTCACCGCGCCCACCGCCCGCGGCAATCGCCTCGCCCCCAAGCCCGTGGCGCGCGTGGGCTTCCAGCCCGTGAAGCCCTCCGCGAAGAGCGCGAAGAGCGCGAAGACCGCGAACGCCTCGAAGGAGGCGAAAGAGGCGAAGGGGACGAAGGCGAAGCCCTCCGCGGCGAAGCCCCGGGCGGGGAAGAAGCCCTCCGGCGGAGGCGACGGAGACGGCCAGCCCGAGCTCTTCTGAAGCGCCTCCCGCTTCTGAACCGTCTCGCAGGAGGCGGTAGCATCGCCGGATGCTGGCCGATCTTCCGTCCGACGCGAGCCATCGGGACGCGCGCCGGCTGCTGGATGCCCGCGGCTGGCGCTGGCTCGCGCGCGGCGACTGGGCCCAGGTGTACGTCTCGCCGGCCGGTGATCTCGTGGCCCGGGTCGTGCCCTTCGATCCCGCCTACGCGCTGCACGTGCGCACCTGTCTCGCGTACCCGCAGGTGGCGTACTTTCCGCGCATCGTCTGGCACCGCGACGTCGCGCCCGCAGGGCAGCTCGTCGTGATGCCGCGCCTCGAGCCGGCCGACCCGGACGCGGCCTCGCTCCTGTGCTGCCGTCTCGGCCGGACGAAGCATCTGGAGCGCGAGGTGACAGCCGCCGAGCTCGCGCGCTGGAAGGCCGAACGGCGGGCCGACCCGGCGCTCGCGGCGCTCCACGCGGTCCTCGAGGCCGCGGCCCACCACGGGGAGCGCCACATCGGCTTCTTCGGCGGCCTCGACGTGCGACCCGGCAACGTGATGCAGGACGCCGGCGGACGGCTCCTGCTCGTCGACCCCTACTTCGTGGCCGGCAAGCGTCTCATTCCCGCGATGCTCGATGACATCGAAGCCGTGGCGAGGCACTATTCGGCGACCGAGCTGGAGGGCTTCCTCGAGATCGCGGTCTTCGAGGACGAGCAGGACGAGCCCGGGCCGGTTCTCGTGCAGCTTCGGGAACGCGTGGCGCGTCTGGCGGCGCGCGCGCCGGCCCGCCACGACTCCCGGCACGAGGACGGAGGAGAAGGCCGCACGTGATCCGCTACGGAATCATCGGCTCCGGCATGATGGGCTGCGAGCACATCCGCAACATCGGGGCCATCGAGGGAGCCCGCGTCGCGGCCCTGGCCGACCCGCACGAGGAGTCGCGGAGGTGGGGTCTCGTCGCCTGCGGCGACGCTGCGAAAGGCGTGCGAGTCTACGCGGATCACCGCGAGATGCTCGAGAAGGCGCCCATCGACGTGGTGGTCGTCGCCTCGCCGAATCACACCCACGCCGCCGTGATGGACGCGGTCTTCGCCAGCGGCAAGCACGTGCTGCTCGAGAAGCCCATGTGCACCACGATGGAGGATTGCCGGCGGGTGGTGACGGGTGCCGCCGCGCACCCGGGCGTCGTGCAGGTGGGCCTCGAGTACCGTTTCATGCCCCCGATTGCGCGCTTCCTGCGCGAGCTGCCCTGCGTGGGCGAGATCAAGATGCTCTTCATTCGCGAGCATCGTTTTCCGTTCCTGCCGAAGGTGGGCGACTGGAACCGCTTCTCGCGCAACACCGGAGGCACGCTGGTCGAGAAGTGCTGCCACTTCTTCGATCTGATGAACCTCGTGATGCCCTCGGCGCCGAAGCGGGTCTACGCCTCGGGCGCCCAGGACGTGAACCACCTCGACGAACGCTACGACGGCGAGACGCCCGACATCCTCGACAACGCCTTCGTGATCGTCGACTACGCGGACGGAGCCCGCGCCTGTCTCGATCTGTGCATGTTCGCCGAGTCGAGTCGCAACGAGCAGGAGATCGTGGCCACCGGCAGCGCGGGGAAGCTCGACGTGGTGGTTCCGGGCGGTGGGCTCGTGCGGGGAGGCCGCGAGTACCGCAAGTGGGAGGATCTCCCGCCCGAGCCCGATGTGCGCATCGGCTACGAGGGGTTCCATCACGGGGCCAGCTTCGTCGAGCACCTGCACTTCCTGGAGGCGATCCGCAGCGGCGGGCCGCCCGCGGTGAGCGCGTCCGACGGGCTGCGCTCCGTGGCGCTCGGCGTCGCCGCGCACCGCTCGATCGACGAGGGACGCCCCGTGGAGCTCGCAGAGCTCGGCCTCGAGGACCCCGGGCGATGAGCCGACTCGATCGGGCGACCAAGTTCGCCTACGGGCTCGGACAGGTCGGCGAGCAGGTCAAGAACCTGGGCTTCAACACGTTCCTGTTCTTCTACTTCACCCAGGTGCTGGGGTTGTCCGGCAGCCTGGCGGGCACCGCCATCCTGATCGCGCTGGTCTTCGACGCGGTGACCGATCCCCTGGCGGGCTCGCTCTCGGACAATTGGAGGTCGCCGCGCGGACGCCGACATCCCTTCATGTACGCCTCGGCGCTGCCCCTGGCGGCGGGCTTCGTGCTGCTCTTCCTGCCGCCGGAAGGTCTCGGCCAGACGGGGCTCTTCCTGTGGCTCACGGGCTTCGCGGTGTTGGTGCGCGGCGCCATGACGCTGTACTCCGTGCCGCATCTCGCCATGGGAGCCGAGCTCTCGGACGACTACCAGGAGCGCACGTCGATCGTGGCCTGGCGCACGACGCTCGGGGTGGTGGGTGGCGTGGTGACGGTCATCGCCGCCTACACGTTCTTCTTCCCCGAGACCGACGAGTTCGAGAACGGCCTGATGAATCCCGCCGGCTATCCCCACTACGCTCTCTTCGCTGCGATCATCATGTTCTTCACGATCTGGTACTCGGCCTGGGGAACGCGACACACCATCCCCGACCTGCCGCGCGCTCCCGAGCACCCCGAGCCCTTTTCCGTCCGACGCATCCTGCACGAGTTCGCGTCGGCGTGGCACAACGTCTCGTTCCGATCGCTCTTCGTGGGCTTCGCCCTCTACGCCGTCTTCCTGGGGATCCTGGCGACGCTGGGAACCCATCTGAACGTCTTCTTCTGGCAGTTCGACACCGTGCAGCTGCGCCTGCTGGCGTTGCCCTTCGCGCTGGGCTTCGTGCTGGGCGCGGCGCTCGTGGGCCCGCTGCACCGGCGCTTCGACAAGCTGCCCACCCTGGTGGCGGGCTGCGTCGCTTCGGCGGTGGTGGGCAACGCGGCCGTCGTCCTGCGGCTGCTGGGCTGGTTCCCCGAGAACGGCACGCCCTGGCTGCTACCGATCGTCTTCTTCCTGGTGGTCGTCAACATGACGATCGCCGCGACGAGCTTCGTGTCGGCCGGGTCGATGATGGCCGACGTGGCCGAGGAGCACGCGCTGCACACGGGTCGTGCCCAGCAGGGCATCTTCTTCAGCGCGACGTCCTTCTCGGGCAAGCTCGCGTCGGGCTTGGGGCACTTCGTGGCGGGGGTGGGGCTCGACTGGATCGCCTTCCCCCTGCAGGAGGAGCCCAGCGCCGTGGGCGCCCTGGCGATCCGCCATCTGGGCCTGCTGAACCTCGCCGCCGGCCTCGTGACGATCGTGGCGATCTGGGTGTTCCGTTACTACAGGATCGACCGGCACGCCCAGCTCGCGACGAGGCTCGCCCTGGAGGCCGTACGGGCCGGAAGACCCGTCCACTCGCCCGCCGAGGACGCCGCCGCCGCCGAGGAAGCCCTGGGCGAGGTGACCTGAGACGGCGGGTCCGCGTCAACCCGAATGCGCCGCATTCGCAGCGCCGAGCTCGGGGTCGGCGTGCGGGGCGGTCGGTTCCATGGCGGAACAGAACCCGGGAAGCGGGCTGCGGATTCTGGGGAGTCGAGCCGGCGGCTCTGCACGTCGGCTTGTCGCCACCCCCCGGGGCTACCCGGATTCGGATACGCAAATGCCGGGATCTGCCGATGGACCGGCGGGCCGTCCCTTCTCGATCCTCTGGTCGCTTGCGGCGCCCTGCCACACCCGGATCCGGCGCCCCGGCAGGGAGGCAAGCCCTGTATGAACCCGCAGCCGACTCTGGTCCTATTTGCCACGGTCTCACGCGCAGACGGACGGGGCCTCGAGGCCTTCCTCAAGGAGGGAGGATTCGAGGTCCGCGGTGTGGAGGACGCGCTGGGCGCTGACCGCGAGGTGGGGAGCCACGGCGGCGCCTCCGTCCTCCTGATCGATTCCGGCTTCCTCCTCATGCCCCGCGACTCGCAGTGGCGCCGCCTTCGCGCGCGACGCCCTTCACTCGGTGCCGTGGTCCGCGCCCTGGGCGGGTGCAACGCCCTCGTCCAGCGGCCCGAGGCACGAACCTTCCTGGTCCATCCGGACGACCGGGACGGGATGGTCCAGGCAATTCGCGCTCTCGAGCCCGCTGCGGGGCCCGGTCTGGGCGCCAGGCGGTGATGTAGGTCCCACGAGATCGTGAGCCGGCCTCCCGCCGACGGCGTCCGGGTGCGGGTGCGCGTGAGCTCGACCCCGGCCGGCTCCGCCTGCGGGCCGAGATCCCCGCCAGCGCAACCCAGATGGCGTCTCCCAGATCGAGGACGCCATGCGCGCGGAGCGGAGACGCATCGATGTCGCACGCCCGCAGCTCGCCGGCGCTCAGCCCTGGATGCGGCGCTCCCGGCCCCCCCACTCCTTCTCGCGCAGCTTGAACTTCTGGATCTTGCCCGTGGCGGTCTTCGGCAGCTCGATGAACTCGACGCTCTTCGGGCACTTGAAGTGCGCGAGGCGCTCGCGTGCGAAGGCGATGATCGCGTCCGCGTCCGGGTGGCAGCCGGGCTTCGGGGTCACGAAGGCCTTCGGCACCTCGCCCCACTTTTCATGTGGAACCCCTACCACCGCGACCTCCTGCACGTCCGGGTGCTGGTAGAGGGTGTTCTCCACCTCGATGGTGGAGATGTTCTCGCCGCCCGAGATGATGATGTCCTTGCTGCGGTCGCGCAGCTCGATGTAGCCGTCGGGGTGCATCACGCCTACGTCGCCCGAGTGGAACCAGCCGCCCCGGAACGCCGCGGCGGTGGCCTCGGGGTCGCGGTAGTAGCCGCGCATCACGTTGTTGCCCCGCATCACCACCTCGCCCATGGCGGTGGCGTCGGCGGGCACGTCCCGCATCTCGTCGTCCACCACGCGCAGGTGGGTCGCGTGCACGGCGGGCACGCCCTGGCGGGACATCATCACGGCGCGTTGCTCCGTCGGGAGATCCTCCCACCCGTCCTGCATCTCGCAGAAGACGTGGGGCCCATAGGTCTCCGTGAGCCCGTAGAGGTGGGTGATGGAGACGCCCAGGGCCTCCATCTTGGCGAGCAGGGTGGGGGAGGGCGGCGCGCCGCCCGTGCACACCCGGATGGGCGGGTCGAAGCGGCGACCCGCGGCGGCCGGATCCCCCGAGAGCATCAGCAGCACCGTGGGCGCGCCGTTGAAGTGCGTGACCTGGTGGGCGTCGATCTGCCGGAAGATCTCGGGGGGGTCGATGCCGCGCAGGCAGACGTGACGTGCGCCCACGGCGGTGAGCGCCCAGGGCATGCACCAGCCGTTGCAGTGGAACATGGGCAGCGTCCACAGGAACGTGGAGTCCTTCGTGAGCGACAGGGTGCCGATCAGGCCCAGGGCGTTCAGGTAGGCGCCGCGATGGGTGTACATGACGCCCTTCGGCCGCCCCGTGGTGCCCGACGTGTAGTTGATGGAGAGGACCGTGTCCTCGCCCTCGGGCGCGGCGTCGAGGCGCGAGCGGATGGGTAGCGGGGTGACGCCCTCGACGAAGCGCTCGTAGGAGAGGGCGCCGTCGCGCGCGGGGACGCCCGCGTCGGCCACCTCCACCACCTGCTCCAGGCTCGCGATGCCCGGCAGGGCGGCGTCCAGCGGTGGCGCGAGCTGCGGGTCCACGAGCAGCACCTTCGCGCCGCTGTGCTCCAGGATGTACGCGATCTCCGCCGCGGCGAGGCGCGTGTTGATCGAGACCAGGGGGGCCTGCAGCAGCGGCAGGGCGAAGTGGGCGGCCAGGTGCGCGGGCGTGTTGGGCGAGAGCACCGCCACGGGGTCGCCGGGGGCGACGCCCGCTCGTTCCAGCGCGCCGGCCAGACGGCCCACCTCCTCGCCGAAGCGCGCGTAGGTCCAGCGGAGATCGCCGTGGATCACCCCGACCCGGTTCGGGAAGACGTGCAGGTTGCGCTCGAGCAGCAGCACGGGCGAGAGCGCCTCGCGACACACGTCCGGATGCTCGATCGGTGCCATCTCGGACCTACCTCATCGGTCTTCGCGCAGAACTTCGACGGGATCGCCGGCGGCCACCTCGCCCTCCTCGATCACCTCGAGGTAGATGCCGCGCAGGTTGCGTGCACGGGTCTCCTTGCGGACCACCAGCCGCAGGGCGTCGGCGCCGAAGCGTGCCTTGAACTTCAGGCAGCCGTTGTGCTCCTCCGGTGTCACCGCGAGGAGCGCCGTTCCCACGCGCAGTCGCGTTCCTACGGGCAGGTTGCCGCTCGAGAGGTCGAGATCGAGGAAGAGGTTGTCGCCGAACAGCGCCGTGGGCTGGCCGTTGGCCACGAGTCGCGCCACGTCGACCTGCATGGTGGCGAGCTGCTGGGCGGGCTTCGGCGGCTTGCCTTCACGCCCGAGCGACCAGCGATCGCCCGGCATGCCGCCCGCGACCGTGAGCGTGGCGCGCTCGAGGGCCACCCGTTCGTTCGAGCCGGGGCGCGCGAAGAGGTGCTGGACGGTCCCCTGGTCTCGCGGTGCCGGGCGCATCGCGAGCAGGCCGCGCTCGAGCTCGGCCAGCGAGAGGTGGCGGCTGGGGTCTCCGTCGGGGACGGCGAAGGCGGTACCGGGCTTCGGGATCATGCGCCTAGGCTATCTGTCCGCCGCGGCCGTTGCTAGCATGGCAGGTCCCTCGACCCGCGCGCGACCCGAAGCGCGAACAGGAGACCGACATCATGGCCGAAGCCTGGATCATCGACGGCGTCCGCTCGCCCCGCGGCCGCGGCAAGCCCGGCAAGGGCGGCCTGGCGCACATCCATCCCCAGCGCATCATGGCCCAGGTGCTCGAGGCCCTGCAGGATCGCGTCGGCTTCGACC
Organism: uncultured delta proteobacterium; assembly: GCA_963822965.1. Lineage (GTDB taxonomy): Bacteria > Myxococcota_A > UBA9160 > UBA9160 > UBA4427 > JAJDAN01. Next base: position 540,813 of record CAWGJT010000005.1, on the reverse strand, counting down.
CCGCCGACGTGGACGACGTGGTGGCCGGCTGCGCGGCGGGGAGCGGCGACCACGCCAACGACATCGCGCGCATGTCCGCCCTCGACGCCGGCTGGCCCGATACGGCCTCGGGTGTCACCCTGAACCGCTTCTGCGGCTCCGGCCAGCAGGCCGTCTCCTTCGCGGCCATGGGCATCATGGCGGGTCACCAGGACCTGGTGGTGGGAGGCGGCGTGGAGTCCATGTCCCGCTACGCACCCACCCACGCCCACGGCTTCCACGCCAACAACGAGCACCTCTTCAAGCAGCATCCCCAGGTGCCCCAGGGCATCTCCGCCGACCTCATCGCCACCCTGGAAGGCTTCTCGCGGGAGGACTGCGACGGCTACGCGGTGCGCAGTCAGGATCGAGCCGCGGCCGCCGTCGCCGACAAGCGCTTCGACCGCAGCATCGTCCCCATCCGCAACGACGACGGCAGCCTGGCCCTCGACCGCGACGAGCACCCGCGCCCCGGCACCACCCTCGACATGCTGGGCGGTCTTCCGGCTTCGTTCGAGCAGCTGGGCACCACGGTGATGAAGGGCTACGAGAAGTCCTTCGACGACTACTGCAAGGACGTGTACCCGCAGGTGACCCGGGTGGACCACGTCCACCACGCCGGCAACTCGTCGGGCGTGGTCGACGGCGCTTCGGCGATCCTGCTGGCGTCGCCCGAGTACGCGAAGGCTCATGGGCTCAAGCCGCGCGCCCGGGTCGTGATGACCGCGACCGCCGGAACCGAGCCCGTCATCATGCTGACGGCCCCCGGCCCGGCCGCCGAGCAGTGCCTGAAGCGCGCGAAGATGACGTTCGGCGACATCGACCTCTTCGAGGTGAACGAGGCCTTCGCGGCCGTGGTGCTGAAGTTCCTGAAGGACACGAAGGTCGATCCCGACAAGGTGAACGTGAACGGCGGTGCCATCGCCCTGGGCCATCCGATCGGCGGCACCGGTCCGATGCTGATCCAGACGGTGCTCGACGAGATGGAACGCCAGGACAAGCAGACGGGGCTCGTCGCCATGTGCACCGGCGGCGGGATGGGGACGGCGACGATCATCGAGCGGATCTAGGGCTGCGATCGCACCTTCGACCGGATTGCCGCCCACCTCTACGCGCAGCTCGCGCCCGAGGGCGCGTTCGGGGAGCGCGCGCCCTGCCCAGCGACCCCCGAGGACCGTCGGATCGAGATCGACGTGTACCAGCCGGGCGTCGTCGCGCGTCTTCGCGATCTCGACGGCCGCAAGGCCGAGAGGCTCGTCTCGGAGGACGAGTATCGGCGCGAGCGAGAGGAGATCCTGCGCGGCCGGTAGCGCGCTACGCCTCGAGACCGGCCGCGGCCTCTTCGGGCGCCCGCCCGGCGAAGGCCGGGTGACTCGCAGGCACCCGCCAGCGGCGGTCCTCGTAGGCCGCGCGCATGGCGTCGAAGTCCACCGGGTGCGAGGCCAGGCCGGCCACCCGGTCGAGCTCGGCGACGTCGTCGGCTGGGAGCCGTGCAATCACCTCGTCGGCGTCGAGCGCGAAGGCCTCCTCGCCCATCCCGGGCTGGATCATCACGCCCCACACGTCCCAGGGCAGCAGCTCCGCCTTGTTGAGAGCGGCGACGTCCCGGACGAAGTCACCGCAGACGAACCACAGACCCGACTCGTGGATGTTGGTCAGGCCGAACCGGCTCGCGTCGAGCCGGCCCGAGCGGCACGCGCTCCAGGCGTCGCCGCCCACGACGAACTCCTCCCGGGTCACGTCGAGCGGGTCCTTCGGGCCGAAGTGGCGGCGCTGGACGTCGTCGATCTGGGCGTCGACGAGGCGCCAGCGGAGGGCGGCTTCGTCCCACACCTCGCACACCCAGTGGTCCTCGTAGCGTCCGGGCACGAAGTAGCCGCCGAAGCCACAGCGGGCGCGCGCGGGTCGTCCCTGCGAGCGCAGCAGCGCGCAGAGCAGCAGCGCGAAGTCGCGACAGGTGCCGAGCTGTCGCTCGGCGGGCGGGCGCGCCGCGGTGAGGGGGCGGTCGTCCCCCGCGAGCAGGGCGGCGAGTCGCTCGTCCGCCCCACGAAGGTTGAGCTCGCGCTGGCGCCGCTCCTCGTCCAGGCTGAGCCCGTACAGAGGTCCCAGATGGCCGTGCAGGAGCAAGCCCTGGACGACGCCGCAGAGGGAGGCGAGGTCCCGGGGAAGGCCGGCGAGCGCGTCGCCGAAGGCGTGCAGGTCGGTGAGGGGCCCCGGCTGGGCGTACCAGGTGAGCTCCTCTGCCGTGGGAGCAGACGCTTCGGCCGGCATGGGCCCTACAGTAGTGCGTCCCCGCGCGACAGGACAGCCGGCCGGCGGGGAACTACTCTCGTCGGTGACGGTGTCGGAGCGCGTCGACGACCGGAGGGGGAGGCCCCGATGCACCGAATCGTCCGCCGCACGCGTGGAGCCGGGGTCGACGCGATCGCCCGGCTCCGCGAACCGCACGCTCGCCGCGGGTAGATCCGCCCCGCCCCGCATCCATGGACCCCGTCGACTCGGACTCCCAGTTCTACACGGGGCTCGTCGCCGAGCTCTACGAGCCCCTGGTGTCGGAGCGCGCGTGCGCCGACGACTACGTTCCGTTCCTCGAACGCTCCGGCACGCCCGCGCTCGAGCTCTGCTGCGGATCCGGTCTGCCGTTGGTGGAGCTGGTGGGCCGTGGATACGAGGTCGACGGGCTCGACGCCTCCCAGGACATGCTCGACCGCTGCCGGGCGCGGGCCGCGGCGCAGGGGCTGGACGTCGCGCTCCATCTCGGACGGATGCAGTCCTTCTCGCTGCCGCGCCGCTATCGATCGATCTTCCTGGCGGGCGCGAGCTTCACCCTGCTGACCTCGGACGAGGACGCGGCGAAGGCGCTCCGTTGCATCCACGCGCACCTCGAGCCCGGGGGCTCGGCGCTGATCCCGCTGGAGGTCGAGGACCCCCAGACGATCCGAAGGGCTCTCGGTCGCTTCCGGGAGGTCACGACGGCGGCCGGCGACCGCCTGCGCGTGGGCATGGTCGCCCTGGAGGCGAGCGCGGACGGCCGCAGCCTCTCCCATCGCCTCCGCTACGAGCGCCTCCCGGCGAAGGGCGAGCCCGAGGTCGTGGAGCGCGACTGGCGCAAGCGGTTCTGGTCCCAGGAGCAGTTCCGCGAGATGCTGCGGGACGCGGGCTTCGACCCGGTGACGTTCTGGACGCCCGAAGGCGCTCCGGCCGAATCCGGGTCTTCGGTCTTCGTCGCCCTGGCGCGACGCCACCGCGCCTAGTGTGTTCACGGACCGCAAGGCTTCAACACGCTCTCCGACAGCTCCACCGACGTTCCGGCGGATCTCGGCGCGCTGACGGCGATCTGTGACGGCACATCGCACGCGTACTGACCCAGGTCTCGCCGAGCTGCACCATTGGACCCGTCAGGAACGAAGGCGGAGCCTTCGGGAACGGCGCCTCGGTCAGCTCGAGCTTCGGCTTCAGCTGCCAGGGAACTCGGGACGAGGTGATCGGAGTGATCGGCAGCTTCAGCCGTCTGCCGCTCACCGTCGGTGTCACTTCGCCTTGATGGCGGGATTCAGCGGCGCAGCCCGGTAGTGAGGGGCGTCTTCGGCGTCTCCGGCGGGCGGCGACCGTGCACGTCTGCCAGCCGGAAGGTCGGCAGGTCCGGCAGCACGTAGCGCGCGAAGAGCTCGCACTCGTCCCGCAGCGGATAGCCCGAGAGGATGAACGCGCGGATGCCGAGATCCAGGTAGCGCTCGAGCTTGGCGCGGACCTGGTCCGGGTCGCCCACGATGGCGCTGCCGCATCCCGAGCGCGCGCGTCCGATGCCGCTCCAGAGGTGGGGCTCGATGTAGCCCTCCTCGTCGGCGGTCTCGCGCAGGGCGTCCTGCCGTGCGACGCCCGCGCTGCCGGCGTCGAGGGCCCGCGCCTTGATGGCCCGGCCCACCTCGTCGTCGAGCCGGGAGACGAGTCGTCGTGCGGCCTCGCGGGCTTCCGTCTCCGTCTCGCGCACGATCACGTGCACCCGGTAGCCGAAGTCGATCCGCCGGCCGTAGCGCGCCGCGCGACGACCCAGGTCCTGCATGGTCGCGGCGATCTGCGCTTCGGTCTCGGGCCACATGAGGAAGACGTCGCAGTGCTCGGCGCACAGGTCGCGTGCTCCGTCGGAGATGCCGCCGAAGTAGAGCAGGGGGCCGCCGTTCTGCTGCCAGGGCTTCACGGGCTCGGCGGGCAGGTCGAGGTCCCAGAACTCGCCGTGGTGCTCGATGCGGTCCCGGGTCCACGCCTGCTTCAGGATCTCGATCATCTCCCGGGACTTCTGGTAGCGAGCTTCCGAGGAGAGCGACATGCCCGGCAGATCCGAGCTGATGACGTTGACCGTGAGCCTCCCCTCGAGCAGGTGGTCCAGGGTGGCCAGGGCGCGGGCCAGCATGGGCGGGTGCACCTCGCCGCCGCGCACTGCCGTGAGCAGGCTGATCTGCCGGGTCGAGGGCGCCACTCCCGCGGCGAAGGTCAGGGTGTCCTGGCCGACCTGGTAGGACGAAGGCAGCAGGATGTTCTGGTAGCCGAGGCGGTCGGCGGTCCGCACGATGTCCGCGCAGTGGGCAAAGCTGCTGCGCAGTGCTCCGTCGGGCACGCCCAGGGTCTCGAAGTCGTCGTTGCAGAGGCCGCTGAACCACGCCACCTCGGCGGCGCGCGCGGGGGTGCGGATGGGGATGTCGTCGCTCATCGGACGGAAGGCTACCCGGGCGCTATCGTGCCAGCATGCCGGAAGCGACCGTTCGGCCCTTCGAGCCGCGCTTCATGCGCCTGGGCGTGCTGACCGCCGCCCTGCAGGAGCTGACCCCGCGCGACGTGCGCGACCCGGATCCCGACCGGGCCATCGAGGACTGGCTCGACTTCGCCCGGGATCTCGACGCCGACGAGATCCAGCTCTCGTCGGCGCTGCATCCGAGCCGGGCCGACGTGCCGCCCGAGGCGATGCTCGACCCCGTCGCGAACACCCTGGATCTGCGGGCACCGTTCGATCGCCGGCGGGCCGACCGCGTGCTCGCGGCGGTGAAGGAGACGGGTGTCGGGATCGCCGATCTCGGCTACTTCGACAACATGCTCCACGCCGATCCGGCGATCCGGGCGCGCAAGCACGAGTTCATGCTGCGCGTCTTCGACGCGGCGGTGCTGCTGGGCGTTCCGGCGGTGTGCGGCTTCGTGGGCAAGAGCCAGGAGCGCACCGTCGAGGCGAACCGCGGCCTCTTCGAGGAGGTGTTCGTTCCGCTGCTCCAGGCGGCGCGCGACCGCGGCCTCTCCTATCGCGTCGAGCAGTGCCCGATGCCCGGCTGGACGACGGACGATTCGTTCCACAACAACATTGCCTACACGCCCGGCGCCTGGATCGCGCTGCATCGCATCTGCGAGCGACACGGTGTGGGCGACGTGTTCCGCATCCACTACGACCCGTCCCATGCCATCCTGATGGGCCAGGACACGCGGTCGATCTTCCAGTACCTGCGCGACGAAGGCTATGCGTTTCTCGTCGAGGGATTCCACGTGAAGGGGCAGGTGATCGACGCGCGGGGCATGGCGGCCTGGGGCTACGGGGGCCAGACCATGGAGCGTGGCGACTGGAAGGACGGCGCGGTCTCCCCGGACCCGAAGGACCACGCCAACGCCTGGAAGAAGCAGACGGCGATCTGCGAGCACGAGCTCCCCGGCACCGCGCGCCACGATCCCCTGGCCTATCTCCAGAACCGCAGCGTCGACTGGCTGGACCACCAGCTGGCGGCACGCGAGCTGCTCGATCTGGACGTCGAGAAGACCGCGCTCATCGTCGAGCACGAGTACGGTCCGGCGCGGGTGCAGGACCGCGCGGCCCTGCTGCCCATCCTGAAGGCCTCGATGGCGTTCACGCGTCGGATCGACGAGGCGGCGGCCTGCATGTACGCGCTGCAGCACGAGGTGTTGCCCGCCCAGGGCATCCCCGTGCAGGGCCGGGGCCGAGAGGCCTATCGCTCGTGAGCACGCCCGTGCGCGTCGCGATGATCGGCTACGAGTTCATGGGCCGCGCCCACAGCAACGCCTGGCGCCAGGTGGGGCGCTTCTTCGACCTGCCCGTGGAGCCCGTCATGCAGGTGGTCTGCGGCCGCAACGAGGCCCGGGTGAAGGCCGCGGCGGCCCGCCTGGGCTGGGCGGAGCACGCCACGTCCTGGCAGGAGGTGGTCGCCCGGAAGGACGTGGACGTGGTGGACGTCTGCACGCCGGGAGACTCCCACGAGGAGATCGCCGTCGCGGCGGCCCGGGCGGGCAAGCACGTGCTCTGCGAGAAGCCCCTGGCCAACGACGTGCGCGGCGCCCGCGCCATGCTCGACGCGGTGCAGGCGGCCGGCGTCGTCCACATGATCTGCCACAACTACCGCAGGGCTCCCGCCGTGGCCCTGGCGCGCCAGTGGATCGACGAGGGCCGCATCGGCCGCATCCGCCACTATCGCGGGACCTATCTGCAGGACTGGATCGTCGACCCGCAGTTCCCGCGCGTCTGGCGCCTGGAGAAGAGCCGGGCCGGCTCGGGCGCCCTGGGCGACATCGCCTCCCACTCCATCGACCTGGCCCGCTACCTGGTGGGCGAGATCCGCGAGGTGTGCGGTCTGCTCGAGACCTTCGTCCCCGAGCGACCGCTCCCGGAAGGCGGCGGCAGGGCGCCGGTCGACGTGGACGACGCCGCCCTGGCCCTGCTGCGCTTCGAGGACGGCGCCGTCGGCAGCGTCGAGGGCTCCCGCTTCGCGCCCGGCCGCAAGAACTGGAACCGCTTCGAGATCAACGGCAGCGAGGGAAGCCTGGCCTTCGATCTCGAGCGCATGAACGAGATCGCGCTCTATACGAACGAGGGGCCGCAGAGCGGCTTCCGCACGGTGCTCGCCACGGCGCCCGAGCATCCCTACGTGTCCGCCTGGTGGCCCCCCGGCCACATCCTGGGCTTCGAGCACACCTTCGTGCACACCGTGCTCGAGCTCCTGCGCGCGATCGCGACCGGCGAGCCGGTGACGCCGAGCTTCGCGGACGGCCTGCGCAACCAGCAGGTGCTCGAAGCCATCGAGCGGTCCAGCGCGTCCCGCCGCTGGGAACGAATCTAGATCCGCCGCTCGCGTCCGGCCCAGTACTTCTCGCGCAGGGTGCGCACGTAGAGCTTGCCCGAGGAGTGGCGAGGCAGTGCTTCCTCGAAGTCGATGGAGCGGGGCACCTTGTAGCCGGCCAGCCGCTCGCGCGCGAAGGCCAGCAGCTCTGCGGCGAGCGCCGCTTCCTGCTCGGGGGACGCGGGCGCCGCGCCCGCCACCAGCTCCACGGCCGCCTTCACGCTCTCGCCCCACTCGTCGTCGGGCACGCCGAAGACCGCCACGTCCGCGACGCTGGGATGTTCCTGCAGGACGTGCTCGATCTCGGCGGGGTAGATGTTCACGCCGCCCGAGATGATCGTGTGGGACTGGCGGTCCGCCAGGTAGACGAAGCCGTCGGCTTCGACCCGGCCGATGTCCCCGATGGTGAAGGCGCCGGCGGCGGCGTCGCCCGGCAGCTTGCTCGCGGCCGTCTTGTCCGGATCTTCGTGGTACTCGAAGAGCTCGTCGATCTCGTGGTGGCGTGCGTACAGGAGGCCCGTCGCGCCCGGGGGAAGGCGCCGTCCCTCGTCGTCCACCGCGAAGACCTCGAAGCTCGGGAGCACACGGCCCACGGTCTCCGGGTGCTCGAGCCACTCCTGGGAGCTGGCGAGGGTGATGACGCCGCTCTCGGTCGCCCCCCAGTACTCGACGAGCACGGGTCCCCACCAGTCGATCATTCGCTGCTTGACGGCGCGGGAGACCGGCGCCGCGCCGTGGAGCACGAGGCGCAGGGCGGGAGCGTGGAAGCCGGTCCGGGCCTCGTCGGGCAGACGCAGCAGGCGCACGAACATGGTCGGCACCAGGTGCGTGTGCGCGATCTCGCGTTCCTGCAGCAGCTGGAGCGCCTGGGCGTCGTTCCAGGAGGGCACGATGACGATGGGTGCGCCGTTCATCTGGTCGTAGACGGCGAACATGAGGGGCGCGGCGTGGTAGCCGGGACCGGTGACGAGGTGCGGGCCGGCTCCGTCGAGGCCGATGGCGGCGCCGCCCGCGCGCTGGGCCGCGAGGGCGCGTTCGAGGGTGGGCGGCCGGTAGCGGCGCACGCCCTTGGGTCGGCCCGTCGTTCCGCTGGTGTAGATCATCGGGCCGCCAGCGGGGCCTTCCGGGTCCATGGGCTCGTCGCGGGCCGATGCGATGGCGGCGTCGAGCTCTTCCCCGGCGACGAGGACGGCTTCCGGACCGCAGGCGCGGGCGGTGGCCTCGTGTCCGGCGTCCGTGAAGACGACCCTGGCGGTGGAGTCGGCCACCACGTAGGCGATCTCCTCCCGGTTGAGGTGCCAGTTGATGGGCGTGAGCCAGACGCCCGCGTGGATGGCGCCCAGCATCAGCTCCACGCACTCGACCCGATTCGCCATCAGCACGGCGGCGTGGTCGCCCGGGGCGAGGCCGAGGTCTTCGCGCAGGAGCCTCGCGATGCGCGCGCTTCGGTCCGCGAGCTCGGCCCAGGTGCGCTTCCGGGTGAGGTCGTCGAGGGCCAGGCCCGAGGGGTCGCGATCGATCATCGGCGGCCGATCACGCGCCGAACGAGTCGTCGGCCGCGCCCGCCGGCAGCGGCGCCGGTCGCTCGCACGTCGTGCGCGGCGCCACGTGCCGGCCCTCGTGCGAGGACCGCACGATCGACTCCATCAGATCCAGGACGTGGCAGGAGAGCTCGAACGAAGCCCGGTGGGCGCGACCGGCCTGTACCGCGCGGATCATGTCCGCGAGCCCGATGCCCCGGCTCTGCTCCGCGTTGCCGTGGGTCAGGGGGACCTCGCTCCACTCGCGTTCGCCGCGCTTGCGGATCTGCACGGGCCCGCCGAAGGTGTTCGGGTCCGGCACGGCGAGGGTGGCCTCGGTGCCGTAGATCTCGATGTTTCGCAGCCTCGAGCCCTGCACGTCGAAGCTCGTCGTGACCTGGCCGACGGGCCCGCTCGCGAAGTCGATCACGCTCGCCACGTGGGTGGGCACCTCGACGTCCATCTTCTGCCCGCGCAGCGGCGCGCTGCCGATCTCGCGCTGCGCGTGGGTGATGCGGGCCGAGCCGGTGACCCGACGGGCCGGCCCCAGCAGGTGCACGAGGGCGGTCAGGTAGTAGGGACCCATGTCGAAGAGCGGGCCCGCGCCGCGCTGGTAGAAGATGGAAGGGCCGGGATGCCAGGATTCCGGACCGGGCGAGAGCATGAAGCCGTTGGCGGCCACGGGCTCGCCGATGGCGCCGTCGTCTACGAGCTTCCGGCAGGTCTGGAGACCGGCGCCGAGGAAGGTGTCGGGCGCGCAGCCGACGCGCACGCCCCGGGCTCGCGCCGACTTGCCGAGGGCGAGGGCCTCGTCGAGGCCGAGCGCCAGGGGCTTCTCGCTGAAGACGGACTTGCCCGCCTCCACCGCCTGCAGGCTCACGGCATGGTGGGCGGCGGGAATCGTGAGGTTGACCACCACCTCGACGTCGTCGTCGGCGAGGAGCGCGTCCGGCTCGAGCACCTTCGGGATTCCGTGCTTCTCGGCCAGCTTCCGCGCCCGCTCGGGCATCACGTCCGCGCACGCCAACAGCTCCACGAAGGGCAGCGAGGCGAGCTTGCGCGCGTACACGTCGCTGATGACGCCGCAGCCGACGATCCCGACCCCCGTGGCCCGGGCCTTCCCGGGCGTCATACCCGGCCCTTCGAGATGCCCTGGCTCGTGAGGTAGCGGTAGCTCCGCTCGACGGCTTCGAACATGTCGGTCGCACAGCGGTCGAGCTCGACGACGTGCCACGCTGCGTGGGGGGCGGCGCGCGCGATGCCGGCCAGGTCGACGGCGCCTTCGCCGGCGGCGGTCATCGGGCTCTTCGGGCTCTTCGCCGGGCCGTCCTTCATGTGCAGCAGGCGCGCGCGGGGCCCGAGCGACGCGACCACCCGGACGGGATCGCTGCCGCCGACCTGGGCCCAGTAGACGTCGACCTCGGCGAAGATCTCCGGGTGCAGCTGCTCGAAGAGCCTCTCGTGTGCGGTGCGGCCGTCGACCTTCGTCGCGAACTCCCAGTTGTGGTTGTGGTAGCCGAGGCGCATGCCACGGCCCTTGACGTTCTCGTGAGCCCGGTTCAGCTGGTCGGCGGTGACGAAGATCTGGTCGTCGTCGCCGAAGCGGTCGGGCGGCAGGAAGGCCACCACCACGTCCCGGCTCCCGATCTCCTCCTGCAGGTCGAGGATCTCGTCGGCCGCGTCGCCCACGGGCAGGGCGATGTGCGAGCTGCTCACGGTCATGCCCGCCTCCTCCACCCGCCGTCGGAACTCGCGCGGCGCCATCCCGTGCAGGCCGGCCGGCTCGACCCCCACGAAGCCCGCGCGTCCCAGGCGCGCGATCACCGACGGGAAGTCGGCGTTGGCCTCCTCGCGGAGGGAGTAGAGCTGGACGGAGATCGGCACGGCGACCGGGGGCTTCGGCGCGGAGGTTGCGGACATGGGCGCATGGATATCCGAATCCCGTCCGGGGCGCTATCGGTGCGTGTGGGCGGGGTCGGGGCGGCTATTCTCGGCCCCGCATGAGCGACCGGGATCGATACGCGTTCAGCGACACGGGCCCCTGGACCCTCGGTGACGGGCCGCTGCCGTGGCAGCGCGACCTGGAGGCCCTGCGCGAGCGCACCCGGCAGGAGGTGCCGGTCCTCGTCGGCCGCCGCTGGCTGCCGCCCCTCGGCCGCTTCGTGGAGGCGGGCGTCGGGACGGGCTTCGCGGTGCTGCGCTGGTGGCTGGGTGCGCGGAGGGTCGGGGGGCCGGTCTCGCGCGGCGATCTCTCGCGTCGCCTGCGCGTCGTCTTCGAGCGCCTCGGCCCCACCTACATCAAGCTCGGACAGATCGTCTCGTCGGGGAAGGGGCTCTTCCCCGACGAGCTGGTGGAGGAGTTCAAGCGCTGCCGCGACCAGGTGCCGCCCGAGCCCTTCGAACGCGTGCGTGCGGTGGTGGAGGCCGACCTGGGAGCGCCCCTCGAGGCGATCTTCGCGCGCTTCGAACCGCAGTGCCTGGCGTCGGCGTCCATCGCCCAGGTGCACGCCGCGGTGCTCGCCAGCGGCGAGCGGGTCGTCGTGAAGGTGCAGCGGTCCCGGGTGGCGAGCCTCGTACGGCGCGACGTGGCCGCCATGGCCTGGATCGCCCCCTTCCTGGTGGGGCGCCTGCCGGTGGCGGCGCTCGCCAACCCGCCGGCGCTGGTCGAGCTCTTCGCGGAGACCATCACCGAAGAGCTCGATTTCCGTCTCGAGGCCCAGAACATGCTCGACGTGGGCCGCGTGCTGCGCGCGGCGGGGCAGCACGCCGTGGTGGTGCCCCGACCGCATCCCGAGCTGGTGACCCGCCGGGTGCTCGTCATGCAGCGACTCGAGGGCTTCGGCTACGAGGACGTGGAGGGCATGCGCCGCGCGGAGATCGACACCGCCGGGGTGCTGCGCGCCCTGCTCATCTCGTTTCTCGAGGGCGCCATGATCTACGGGGTCTTCCACGGCGACCTGCACGGCGGCAACCTCTTCGTGCTGCCCGAGGGCCACGTCGCGCTGCTCGACTTCGGAATCACCGGCCGCATGGAGGAGCCCCAACGCCTGGCGTTCCTGCGCATGATGATGACCGGCGCGGTGAACGACATGCGCGGTCAGCTGGAGGCGTTCCGGGATCTCGGTGCGTTGCCCCCGGACGCTGACCTCGACGAGCTGGCACGGGTGCTGCGGCTCGACCGGCCCACCCTGGATCCGACGCGGCTCTCGGGCGAGCAGCTCGTGGCCGAGATCCAGGACGTGCTGAAGGGGCTGCTGGCCCACGGCGCGAAGCTTCCCAAGCACCTGATGCTGTACGTGAAGAACCTGCTCTTCCTCGACAGCGCGGTGGCCACCCTCGCGCCGGATCTCGATCTCTTCGCCGAGATCGGCCGCATCTACGGCTACTTCGTCGCCAACCACGCGGAGCAGATCCTGCGCGACGTGGGCCTCGACCCGCGCGGGACGAGCGTCGATCTCGACGGCTTCCGGCGCGGGCTCGGCGTACAGGACGACGTGCAGGCCATGACGCATCGCGAGCTGCAGGAGCGGCGACGGCAGGTGAACGACAAGGTGCAGCGGCAGATCCAGGAAGGCGGCGGCCCCCGCGTCTGAGCGCTGGCAGACCCAGCCGTGCGGAGACGGCCGTCCGGCGCCGCGAACGAATCCGAAGGATTCGGTCCGTCAGCCGCGCGCGGCCCGCACCATCGCCTGGAGGCTGCGCTCGACGTCGTCGTCCGTGGTCGCCCAGGACGACACGCTGATGCGCATGGCGCTCCGTCCCTGGAAGACGGTGGCGCCACACCAGCAGGTGCCGTCCCGCTGGATCGCGTCGATCGCGCTGCGGGTGTCCTGCTCGGAGCCGAACGAGACCAGCACCTGGTTCAGCACCACGTCGTTCAGGATCTCGAAGCCCGCCTCCGTGAGGCCTTCGGCGAAGCGAGTGGCATGCCGGCAGCAACGCTCCACGAGGTCCGCGACGCCGGCGCGGCCGAGGGTGCGCAGCGCCGCCCAGATCTCGATGCCCCGGGCTCGTCGCGACATCTCCGGGGTCGTCGCGCTGGGCTCCCGTACTGCGCCGTGCTGGATGTACGCGGCGTCCAGCGAGCACGCCGCGCGCAGGGCGTCGCCGTCGCGCACGAAGGCGATGCCCGAGTCGTAGGGCACGTTGAGCCACTTGTGGGCGTCGGTGGCCCACGACGAGGCGCCTTCGATGCCCTGCACGAGGTGTCGCCGCCCCGGCGCGGCGGCGGCCCAGAGGCCAAAGGCGCCGTCGACGTGGAGCCAGCTCTGCGTTCGTTCGGCGTGCTCGCACAGTGCCTCGAAGGGATCGAAGGCGCCGGTGTTCACGTTGCCCGCCTGGGCGCACACGATGCTGGGGCGGTCGATCGCCCGAGCCAGGGAATCGGGGCGGATCCGGCCCTGGCCGTCGACGGGCAGCAGGGTCACCCGGTCGCGGCCGAGCCCCAGCATGCCGAGCGCCTTGCGGAGCGAGGGGTGGATGTCCTCGCTCACGACCACGGGCAGGTCGGGCGCCCCGAAGAGACCGCGCGCGTCCACGTCCCAGCCGCTGCGCGCGAGCAGCGCGTGACGGGCCGCGAGCAGCGCGCTGAACGTGGCCATGGTGGCGCCGGTCACGAAGGCCGCCTCGCTCGTCTCCGGCAGGCCGAGCACGTCGAGCAGATCGCGCAGGGCCGCGCGCTCGAAGTCGGCCGCCGCGGGCGACGCCATGCGGAGGCCGGCGTTCTGGTCCCAGGCCGTGGCCAGCCAGCTGGCCGCCAGCGACGCGGGGAGCGCCCCGCCGATCACCAGCCCGAAGTAGCGCCCGCCGGCGGTGGCGGTGGTGGACGGAGAGCCGAAGTGATCGAGGTCGGCGAGCACTCGCTCGGGGTCGGTGGGCTCCGTCGGCAGGGGGACGGCCAGGAAGTCGGCGAGCCGATCGACGTCCGCAGCGGCCGGGAAGACGGGGCGCGCATCCAGCGAGGCGAGGTAGCGGTCGGCCCGGCGGGCCACGTCGTCGAGAAGCTTCATCGGATTCATCCTGGCTGTCAGAGTCGGCTGGATGGGCGCATTGATTCGGGTCAATGAGCCCGATTGTACTTGCCACTTTGACCGATTCAATGCTTCAATTGTCACCATGACAATTTGGACCCCCGAGATCCCCGCCGAGCCGGATCTCCCCCTGTATCTCTCCATCGCTCGCGCCATCGAGGCGGACGTACGCCGCGGCGTCCTCGCCCGGGGAGCGCGGCTGCCCACCCATCGGGATCTCGCCGAGCGCCTGGGGGTGAACGTCGGAACCGTGTCGCGTGCCTATGCGCAATGCGAGCGGGCCGGCTGGATCCGCGGCGAGGTGGGGCGCGGCACCTTCGTGGGAGGCGCCCCGTCTCCGGGTGTCGGCGAACGCTTCGGACGCGCAGCGCAGGACGCCACCGAGACGATCGACCTCGGGCTCAACGTCCCCGTCCCCCAACCGGCCCCCGACCTGGCGGCGGCGCTGCGTGCGCTCGCCGACGACCCGCGCAGCGACCGACTCCTCGGCTACCGCCCTCCCGAAGGCGGCCTCGAGGATCGCGAGGCCGGCGTCGTGGCCCTGCGCGAGCACGGGATGGAGGTACCGGCGGATCGCGTGGTGATCTGCGCGGGCGGACAGCACGGCCTGGCGGTCGGGCTCGCAACCTTCTGTCGCCCGGGAGACGCAGTCGCCGTCGAGGCGCTCACCTACCCGGGCTTCCGCGCTGCAGCCGAGTCGCGTGACCTCCGCATCGAGCCCGTCGCCGTGGACGGCAACGGCATCGTGCCCGAATCGTTCGCCGAGGTGTGCGCCCGCAGCCGGCCGCGGGCCCTGTACCTGTCGCCGACCCTGCAGAATCCGACGACCTCGACGCTGCCCCTCGCGCGGCGCGAGGCCATTGCCGAGATCGCGTCGCGCTACGACGTGGGCGTCGTCGAGGACGACGTCCACCGCATGCTGGCTCCGGACGCGCCGCCGCCCGTCGCGCGGCTCGCCCCCGAGCGATCGATCTACATCGCGACGCTCTCGAAGAGCCTGGCTCCGTCCCTGCGCATCGGCTACCTGGCCGTGCCCGACGGGCTGCGCGAGCGCGTCACCCTGCAGGTGTGGGGGACCATCTGGATGGTCTCGCCGATCGCGTGCGCACTGGCCTCCGGCTGGATTCGCGACGGCACCTTCTCGCGCGTCGCCGCCGGGCGAAGGGAGGAGGCAGCGGCGCGCCAGGCCCTGGCCGTGGAGGTGCTGGCGACCCTGCCGGGAGACTTCCGGCTGCGCTCGGCACCGACCGCCTATCACGCATGGCTGGAGCTGGGAGGGGGATGGAACGCGACCGCGTTCGCGAACGCGGCCCGGGAGCGGGGCGTGATCCTGACGCCGGCGGACGCCTTCCACCTGGGGGCCGGCCCCGCACCCCGGGCGGTTCGCCTCTCGTTCTCGGGAGCCGCGGACCGGGCGTCGCTGGTCCGAGGGCTGGAGACGGTGGTCGAGATTGCCCGCGGCGAGAGCGCTCGAAGCTTCGGGCTCGTGTGACGCCCCTGCACGCCGGGCCGCAAAGGGAGCCCAACGGGCTCCCTCAGCTAGCCGGTGTCACGCACTCCAGCCGGTCGATGGCGTGCACGGGGGCCTGGGGGCCGCTCATGAGCTCGGTGATGGCCCCGTAGACGAGCTGGTGCTGCTGCACCCGGCTTCGCCCTTCGAAAGCCTGGGAGACGACCCGCACCTCGAAGTGCCCGGGGCCGCGCGCGGTCACCTCCACCTGGGCTCCCTGGATCGCGGCGGCGATGGCGTCGCGGATCCGACCGGCGATCTCGTCCGGATCGGGGCCCGCGTTGAGGATCTGCAGGGCCACGATCCGTCAGGCTCCCGCACCCGGCTGGGCCTTGGGATCGTTCGGGTTCTCGATGCGGAAGCCGACCCCACGCGCCGTCTCGACGGCGTCGATGACCACGCCGTCGGCCCGCTGGGCGCTCACGGGATCCACCAGCAGCTTGACGCCGTTGGCGTCGATCTCGATGTCGCGCGGTCCGCGTGGGGCCATGGCCAGGCTGGCCTGGTAGAGGGCGTCGATGGCGAGGTGCAGCTCCCGGCCGTCGCCGGCCGCCCCGGCCACGGCCTGCTGCAGCGCCTGGGAGGCCTCGTCGCTGATCGTGATCTGCGGCTCCGCGTCCAGGTCGAGCTGGATCCCCAGCATCTCGTGCAGCTCCCCCGAGCCGAAGAGCTCCTGGATGATGTCGCAGCCGCCGACGAACTCGCCCTTCAGGTAGAGCTGGGGAATCGTCGGCCAGGACGAGTAGACCTTGATGCCTTCCCGCAGGGCCGGGTCCGACAGGACGTCCGCCGTCGCGTACTCGGGCATCAGCGTGTCCAGGATCTGCACGACAGTGGCCGAGAACCCGCACTGGGGGGCTCTCCGGTTGCCCTTCATGAAGAGCATCACGTCGTTCTGCGCGACCAGGGAGGCGATCCGCTCCCGGGTGGTGGGGTCGAGGGCTTCGAGACTCATGGAGGCTCCGATGTCCGTGGCGGGAGGAGGTTTCGGAATCCCGCCGCCGGCGAACGTAGCAGAGCGTCCCGGCTCAATCCGTGCAGGTGGCCGACCGCGGGGGGGTGCGGTTGCACTCCATGCCTTCGGTGACACCACTCGAGAGGGGCGCGCAGGCGGTGGTTGCGGCCTGGCTCATCGCCTGGTCGCGGTCGGGGCCCGAGACCGTGGCGCAGTTCTCGCCGGGGCCGAAGCGGATGCACACCGTGCACTCGACGGCGGTCTCGGCGGCGGTGACGTAGAACATGGCGCCGAAGAAGAGGGCCGCCAGCGCGATGCCGGCGGCCACGCGCAGGCCCGTTCCGGAGGACTTGCGCGGGGGCTCTCCGGCGGCCGTGTGCGGGGGCCCTCCGGCGGCCGTGTGCGGGGGCTCTCCGGCGGCCAGAATCAGCCCTCCAGTCGGACGAAGTCCGCGAGGATCTGGAGCGCCTCGCGCTGCTGCGGGGAGAGCTCGGTGCTGTCTGCGTCGCCCTCGCCTTCGGACCGGCCGGCCGGCGGGATGTGCGCCAGGTCGCCCGATTGCGAGCCCTCGCCCGCCGTCGAGGCCACGGATCCGTTCTCGGGCAGGCCCGTGCCGGCCTGATCGGTCTTCTCCGACTTGTCCGTCTTGGCGCCCTCGCTCTTCTCCGTCTTCTTGCCGTCCTTCTCGGCGCCCTCGGCCGACCTCTGCGAGTTCTCCTCCGGCTTGTAGATGTCGGAGATGTGGAGGACGCCGTTGCGCTCCTCGGTCTCGGCGATCTGCTTGCGGATGTCGGCGAACTCCTCGCTCTTCGCCACCCGGTCGGCCGAGCGCGCGGCCAGCTTCTGGATCAGCTCGGGCGTGACCGCCGGCCAGTAGCTCTCGTCGCTCGCGTTCGGGGCCGGCGTCGAAGACGCGTCGAGGAAGGGATCGATGCTCTGGCTGGGCAGGGAGTAGTCCTGGTACTTCTCGCCGAGCTCTCCGGCCGCGTACAGCGACGGGAAGACGATGTCGGCAGTCACGCCCTCGTGCTGGGTCGAGTGTCCGCCGGGGCGGAAGAAGAGGGCGGTCGTCACCTTGAGGGCGCCGAGGTCGCGGGGCAGGGGGACCATGCTCTGCACGGTTCCCTTGCCGAAGGTGTGGTCGTCTCCGACGACCACGGCCCGCCGGTAGTCCTTCATCGCACCCGCCACGATCTCCGAGGCCGAGGCGGATACCCGCGAGGTGAGCAGCACCATCGGTCCGTCGTAGAGCAGCGAATCGTCGGGGTCGCGAAGCACCTGCACCTTGGAGAAGCTGTCCTTCACCGCGACCACGCCGCCGTTGCGGATGAAGAAGCCCGCGATCTCCACCGAGTTCTCGAGCAGGCCGCCGCCGTTCCGGGAGAGGTCGAGGAGCAGGCCGTCCGCCTTCTCTTCCTTCACCTTCCGGAGAAGCTCACGCATGTCGCGGGAGCTCTGCCGCTCCGTCGGGTTGCGGCCGCCGTAGAACGAGGGCAGCTCGAGCACGGCCAGCTTCAGCTTCTTGCCGTTGCCGTCGTCGACCTCTTCGAAGCGCAGGGCGGCCGCCTGGTCCTCGAGCTTGACCTTGTCGCGGACGATGCTCAACACGAGGCGCTCGGTCTGCTCGCCTTGACGCAGGATCGAGAGCCGCACCGTCGTGCCGCGCTTGCCGCGAATCAGGCGAACCACGTCGCGTAGGTCCATGTCGATGATGTCGACGAACTCACCTTCTTCCTGGGCCACCGCGATGATCTTGTCCTGCGGCTTGATGCCGCCGACCTTGTCCGCGGCGCCGCCCGGGATGATCTTCTCCACCACCGAGTAGCCGTCGCGGGAGGTGAGGGCCACGCCGATGCCCTCGAGCGACAGCTCCATTCCGATCTGGAAGTCCTCCACCGCCTCGGCGGTGAAGTAGTTGGAGTGGGGATCGAGAGCGGTGGCGAAGGAATCGAGGAAGGCCGCGTAGACGTCGTCCTCGTCCTGCTCCTTCGCGCGCAGGGTCATCAGCTCGTAACGGTGGATCAGCTTGTGCTTGGCGTCGGGCAGCTTCTCGCCGTTGGCCATGTAGTTCGACATCTGGAAGTGGACGAGCCGCCGGTAGAGGTCGTTCCGCTCCTCGACGGTGCGCGGTCGCGCGCGCTGGTCGGGATCGATGATCAGCTCGACGGTCGGGTCGAGCACGTAGTCGTCGCTGCCGACGAAGGCCTCCACGAAGGCCTGCATGTTCTCGTATCGCTTGATGATGTCGTCGCGGATGGCGAGCAGCCTGCCGCAGTCGCCGCTCCGGACGTCGTGGAAGACCCCCTGCAGATCGGCGGCGAGCTTCTCCTTCTCGGCGGTGAGGTAGAGCGACTTCGAGGGGTCGAGCCGCTTGATGTAGGACTCCACGGTGCGATTGCGCAGCTCGTCGTTCAGGTATCGGAACGAGTAGTGCTTGTTCAGGTAGGCGCGCAGCAGCTCCGGCACCCGGTCGCACGACAGCGCGGCCTCCGCGGGACCGGCGGCGGCCAGCCACAGGGAGACGAGCAGCGCCGAGAGCGCGAAGCGAGCCAGACGGGCAGGGCCGAAGCGACCTGCGGGGCGGCGGCGACAGGGGCGAGCCGTGAGGGTGCGGGGGACGGGCATGGGCGGTGGGGTCTTCCTCTGGTTCGAAGGCCGCATGATAACAGGCTCCCTCGCGACAGGCGCCCGTCCGGGGCTTGTCGGACGGGCGGCGCGGGCACCTGAGGCTTGCGGCTCAGCTGCGCAGGGCCGGCATGACCTTCTCGGCGAACAGGCGCGCCGGCTCGCGCGTGTCCCGGCCGAAGAACTCGATCACGAAGCCCGTGCACCCCTGCTTGCGGTGACGCTCGATGCAGTCGATCACCCGCTGGGGCGTGCCCCAGATGCCGTGCTCCTCGAGTCCGGCGCCGAGATGTCCGCCGTAGATCTTCTGGGCCCGGGCGAGGGCGGTCTTCGCCTCCTCGTCGGTCTCGGCGATCACCACGACGCACTGCTGCGAGACGGCGAGCGTGTCGAAGTCGCGTCCCTCCTCGTCGCAGCGCCGGCGCAGGGCGTCCACCTTCTGGCCGAGCTGTGCCTGGGTCACCGCCATGTTGTTCCAGACGTCGGCGTGCCGGGCCACGATGCCCATCAGCACCTTCTCGCCGGTGCCGCCGATGAGAATGGGAGGCCGCCGCACGGGCTTCGGTTCGGAGACCGCATCGCGTACCCGGAAGTGGCGGCCCTCGAAGCTGAAACGCTCCTGGGTCCAGAGCCCCTTCAGGATCGTCGCCGTCTCCTCGAGGGCCCGCATCCGCTCCCCCAGGCTCGGGAAGGGGCAGCCGGTCTGCTCGAACTCGGGCTGGAACCAGCCGGCTCCCAGCCCCACGATGGTGCGCCCCGACGAGACGTGATCGATGGTGGTCACCTGCTTGGCGAGCACCGCCGGGTTGCGGAAGAAGGGGGGCGTGACCAGCGTGCCGAGGCCGACCCGCTCGGTGATCGCCGCCACGGCCGCGAGCTGGCTCCAGGCTTCGAAGATGGGAAGCGTCGGCAGCGGCACGCCGTAGAGATGATCGCAGGCCCAGACCGAGTCGAAATCGAGCTCGTCGAACGCGAGCGCGGCTGCGCGCACCTCATCCCAGCTGCGCTTGATCTGCGGCAGGGTGACGCCGAAGTGGAAGGCGTCCCGGGAGAAGGTCGTCGGATGGACGGTCGTGGGGGTCGACATGGTGGGAGCTCCGGGGGTGGGCCGGCGCGCGGCCCCTGTGAAACCTGGACTCAGTGAAACCTGGACTCAGCGGAACCTGGACTCAGCGGAACCGGGAGTAGTCGGGATCGCGCTTCTCCTCGAAGGCCTGGCGGCCCTCCCGCGACTCGTCGCTCTCGGTGAAGAGATCGAGCCCCGCGAAGGCCAGCTGGCCCAGCCCGCCCACGTGGGCGGTGTCGGCGTTGAACGACTGCTTGAGAAAGCGCAGGGCGGTCGGGCTCAACCGCGCCGCCTCGTCCGCCCACCGCAACGCCTCGGGCATCAGCTCGTCGGCGGGCACCACCTTGTTGACGAGACCCCAGTCGGCGGCCTGCTGCGCGCTGTACTGCCGGCAGAAGAACCAGATCTCCCGGGCCCGCTTCTCGCCCACCACCCGGGCCAGGTAGGCGGTGCCGTAGCCGGCGTCGAAGGATCCGAAGCGGGGCCCGGCCTGGCCGAAGATCGCGTCCTCGCTCGCGAGGGTCACGTCGCACAGCACGTGCAGGACGTGTCCCCCGCCGATCGCGTATCCGTTCACGGCGGCGATCACCGGCTTGGGACAGGTCCGGATCACCTCGTGCAGCGTCTCGATCTCGAAGAGCCCGTTCTGGCTGGTGCCGTAGCTGCCGGTTTCCACCCACTCCTTCTGGTCACCGCCGACGCAGAAGGCGCGCCGGCCGGCTCCGGTGAGGATCACGCAGGCCGCGCCCTTCTCGATGAAGGCTCGCTGGAAGGCGTGGATCAGCTCCTCGACGGTACGGCCGCGGAACGCGTTGAGCCGCCGCTCGCGGTCGATGGTGATGACCGCCGCCGATCCCGTGACGCGATAGTCGATGTCCTGGTAGTCCATTTCGCCCCACTTTGCATGGCGAGAGCTCTCGTGGGTGAGAGCTCGTTTTGTCTCCGGTGGGCCATTCTACTGCGTCGGGGATCGCCTGCGGGTGGTGGGTCTTCTGGATCCGCGCTCCCGGGGATCCACCCGCTTGACCCCCTATTTGGGGGGTCGTAGGCTCGCAGGCCATGGAGCGCAGCGAGCCCCCCGCCATCGAGTCGGTTCCATCGACCCAGCGAACCCAGTCGCGGGGCCACGAAACCCGCCAGAAGGTCCTCGCCGCCGCCGAGAAGCTGTTCGGCACCAACGGCTACGACGGCACGTCCATCGCGGACGTGGCGGGTGCAGCCGGCGTCGGCGTGGGGACGGTCTACCACCACTTCGCCGACAAGCGGGCCATCTTCCTGGCGCTGCTCGACGGCTACCTGGCCAGCCGGCGCGCGGACGGCACCGTGGGCGATCACGGGGGTCCCCTGGCGGCGGCCTACGGCGCGGAGGATTTCCGGGCGGGGCTGGCGAAGGCGATCTGGGCCGTCCACCTGCTGCGCCAGGACCACCCCGGGGTCTTCACCGTCGCCTGGAGCCTGGCCCGGCGGGATCCCGAGGTCGATGCCCGGTGCCAGGTCATCGAGGCCTACTTCCGCAGCCTGCTGAGGTCCGACATCGTGAAAGGCCAGACCCTCGGCATCGTTCGTCCGGAGGTCGACGTCGAATCGGGTGCATCCCTGCTCCACGATCTCTTCTTGTGCGTGATGTCGCGCCTCAGTCGCGAGCCGCGGCTGGAAGAGGGCGAGCGCAGGCGGCTGGTCGAAGAGTTCGCCGAGCTGACCTATCGCTACCTGACCGTCGGCTGAGCGCCGAGGCGAGGACTCCCCCCGATGACCGACTCCGAGCCCTTCCACTACCAGAAGCCCTTCGAGATGGGACCCGACGAGACCCGCTATCGCCGGATCGAGGGCGACTTCGTGTCCACCGGCGACTTCGAGGGCAAGCGCGTCCTCAAGGTGAAGGGCGAGGCGCTGACCACCCTGGCCGCCGAAGCCGTTCGCGACGTGTCGCACCTCTTCCGCACCGGCCATCTGGCGCAGCTGCGCAAGATCCTGGACGACCCGGAGGCCTCGGACAACGACCGCTTCGTCGCCCTCGAGCTGCTGAAGAACGCCAACGTCTCCGCGGGCATGGTGCTGCCCTCCTGCCAGGACACGGGCACGGCGATCGTGGTGGCGAAGAAGGGGCAGTACGTGTTCACGACCGGAAGCGACGAGGTGTCGCTCGCCCGGGGCATCCAGCACACCTACGAGACGAGCAACCTGCGCTACTCGCAGATGGCGCCGCTCACGATGTACGACGAGAAGAACACCGGAACCAACCTGCCCGCGCAGATCGAGCTGTATGCGACGGACGGGGACGAGTACGAGTTCCTCTTCGTCACCAAGGGGGGAGGGTCGGCGAACAAGACGTTCCTCTTCCAGGAGACCCGGGCGCTCCTGAATCCCGAGTCCCTGTCGAAGTTCATGGCCGAGAAGATCCGCCTGCTGGGAACGGCGGCCTGCCCGCCCTACCACCTGGCGGTGGTCGTGGGCGGGACCTCCGCCGAGGCCACCCTCAAGACCGTGAAGCTCGCCAGCACGCGCTACCTCGACTCGATCCCCACCACCGGCAACGAGCAGGGACGGGCCTTCCGGGACCTGGAGCTCGAGGAACGCATCCACGAGCTGACGCGCCAGACGGGCATCGGCGCCCAGTTCGGCGGCAAGTACTTCTGCCACGACGTGCGCGTCATCCGCCTGCCGCGTCACGGAGCGTCCTGCCCCGTCGGCATCGGGGTCTCGTGCAGCGCCGACCGCCAGATCCTCGGCAAGATCACCCACGAGGGCGTCTTCCTCGAGCAGCTCGAGCGGGACCCGGCGCGCTTCCTGCCGGAGACCGAGTCCTTCGAGCTCTCGGGTGACGTCGTTCGGGTCGACCTGAACCAGCCCATGGCCGAGATCCGGAAGGTGCTCCACCGCTACCCGGTGACCACCCAGCTCTCCCTCACCGGCACCCTGATCGTGGCGCGGGACATCGCGCACGCGAAGCTCAAGGAGCGCCTCGATGCCGGGGGCGAGCTGCCGCAGTACGTCAAGGACCACATGATCTACTACGCGGGCCCCGCGAAGACGCCCGCCGGCCACGCTTCCGGCTCTTTCGGCCCCACGACGGCCGGACGCATGGACTCCTACGTGGGCCTCTTCATGGAGCACGGGGGCAGCTTCATCACCCTCGCCAAGGGCAACCGCTCGGCGCAGGTCACCGAGGCCTGCAAGAAGTACGGCGGCTTCTACCTGGGATCCATCGGCGGGCCGGCCGCGATCCTCGCCGAGAGGTGCATCAAGAAGGTCGAGGTCGTGGAGTTCGAGGAGCTCGGCATGGAGGCCGTCTTCAAGATCGAGGTCGAGGACTTTCCGGCGTTCATCGTGGTGGACGACAAGGGCAACGACTTTTTCAAGCAGCTCTAGGCAGCTTCAAGCAGCTCTAGGCAGCTTCGCAGCTCTAGGCAGCCTCGAGCAGCTCTAGGCAGCCTCGAGCAGCTCCAGGCAGCTTCGAGCAGCTCCGGCGAGCAGGTTCTGGCCTTCCCGACCCCCGTGCCCGCGGTCTTTCCCATCGACTCCATCTCCGACGCCCGGGTCGCCGACTATCGGGACGTGCGCGACGCCGAGCTGCTGCGCGCTCGCTCCCGCTTCATGGTGGAAGGGCGCGCCAACGTACGCCGGCTGATCGAGGATTCGGCCTACCGGCCGCGCTCGCTGCTGCTCTCCCCGACCGCCCGCGAAGCCCTCTCCGACGCGCTCGCCCGTCTCGCGCCGGAGGTCCCCGTGTACGTGGCGCCGCGCGGGGTGCTCGACGGGATCGCGGGCTTCGACGTTCACCGCGGCTGTCTCGCCGTCTGCGACCGGCCGGAGCCGGTCGCGCTCGACACGCTGCTCGCCCCGCCCGGGCGTCCCTCGCGGCTGGTCGTGCTCGAAGGGCTGTCGGACCCGGACAACGTCGGGGCCGTGTTCCGCAACGCCATGGCGTTCGGTGTGGACGCGGTGCTGCTGTGCCCCCGCTGCTGCGACCCGCTCTACCGGAAGGCGATCCGGGTCTCCATGGGAGCCGCGCTCTGCGTGCCGTCGGCCCGGCTGGCGGATTGGCCCGCGGATCTCGAGGTGCTGCGCGGGGCGAGCTATCGGCTGGTCGCGCTCCACCCGCACGGAGACGTTGCGCTGGCGGGAGAGCGCCCTCTCGACACGGGCGGAGGTCGCGTGGCGCTGCTGCTGGGGACCGAGGGAGCGGGCCTCTCCCCGGCTGCGCTCGCCCGGGCCGACGCGCGGGTCCGCATCCCGATGCGCGAGGGCTTCGACTCACTGAACGTGGCTACCGCCGCCGGTATCGCGTTGCACCACCTGTTCGGCGCGGGCGACCGCACGTGAGCGGACGCCGTCTGCTGATCGTGAAGACCGGCAGCGCCGAGGCCGCGGTGCGAGACCGCCGGGGCGACTTCGAGGACTGGATCGTCCGGGGCATGGGAATCGATGTCGAGGAGGCTCCCGCGGCTCTCGTCGTCGACGTGCAGGCGGGGGAGCCCCTGCCCGAACCGCACGGGGTGGCGGGTGTCGTCGTCACCGGGTCGGCGGCCTTCGTGTCCGAGGGCGAGCCCTGGAGCACGGCCACCGGACGCTGGCTCGTGCCCGTCGTGGCCGCCGGTACGCCGGTGCTCGGGATCTGCTACGGCCACCAGCTGCTCGCCCAGGCCCTCGGCGGGCGCGTGGGTCGGAACCCGCGCGGGCGCGAGATCGGCACCGTGCAGGTCGACGTGGGCCCGGCGATCTCGCTGCGCGACCCCCTGCTCGGCGGGCTGCCCCGGACGCTGGTGGTCCAGGCCACGCACCTCGAGTCGGTGCTGCGCCTGCCGGATGGTGCCGTCCTGCTCGGCTCGAGCGAAGCGGACCCGCATCACGCCTTCTCCTGGCGCGCACCCGGCCGCGCCCGGCCGCACGCCTGGGGCGTGCAGTTCCACCCGGAGTTCGATGCGGACGTGATCCGCGGCTACCTGCGTGCCCGGGCGGACGTGCTCCGGGACGAGGGCCTCGATCCCGAGCGTCTCGAGCGCGAGGCCCTGGATAGCCCGCACGGGTCGGCGGTGCTGCGGCGCTTCGCCGGGATCGTCCGCTCTGCTGACTCCAACTAGCTGAAAAAAAAGGGGAAGGTCTTCTGTTGGCCCGGTGTGGCGTGACAGTGCGAGTAATTACTCTTAGAATGAGAGGATGGAATATCGGGTCGAGCAGCTGGCCGAGATCGCGGGTGTGCGGGTGGACACGATCCGCTTCTACCAGGGCAAGGGGCTCATCCCCACGCCCCGGCGTCGGGGGCGTACCGCGATCTACGACGACGCACACCTGCAGGCTCTCCGGCGGGTCCGTGGGCTGCTGGACGAGGGCTTCAGCCTGGCGCAGATCCGCAAGCTGCTCGAGCGCGAGGCGCGAGAGCCGGGGGGTCGCGGAGGGCAGGGCGGCTCGCGGCGAAGCGGCGGCGCCCCGGCCGATCTGTTGCAGGCGCTCGCCGAGGAGACCGTCGGCAGTCGCACCCTGAGCCGCGCCGAGCTGGCCGCCGAAGCCGGCGTCCCCGAGGCGTTGATCTCGGCCATCGAGAGCGCCGGCCTGGTCGAGCCGGTGAACGTCGGCGGCGAGCCGCGCTTCACCGAGGCCGACCTCGACATGGCACGCGCCGGGCTCTCGATCCTGGGCCAGGGCTTTCCGCTGGACGAGCTGCTGAACCTGGCGGTGCTCCACGCCCGCCACGTGATGGAGGTGGCCGACCGCGGCATCGATCTGTTCGACGACCACGTGCGCAAGCGCGCGGACGCGGAGAGCGACTCGATCGCGCACGCCTTCCAGACGCTGCTGCCGCACGTCACCCGGCTCGTCGCGCTGCACTTCCAGCGCACCCTGGTCAATCGCGCCCTCGAGCGCGTGCGCGCCAGCGGCGACAGCGAGGCCCTGCAGGCGGCGCTGGCCGCCACGGAGTCCGCGCGGCTGGAGGTGTCGTGGCGCTGACCCCGGCGGCGCCGCTTCCGAGCGGCGCCGAGAAGCGCAGGGCGGTTCGTGCGATGTTCGACCGCATCGCACCCCGCTACGACCTGCTGAACCGGCTCTTCACCGCCGGGCTCGACCAACGGTGGCGCAAGCTCACCCTGGATCTGGTGGAGGTCGGCGCTTCGGATCGGGTGCTCGACGTCGCATGCGGTACCGGCGACCTGCTCGAGATGGCGGCGTCCCGGTGCCAGCGTGCCTATGGGATCGACTTCGCGCGCGGAATGCTGCGGGCGGGCAGCGTCCGACTCCCGGGGAGCTCCTTCGTCCAGGGCGACGGGGCGGCGCTGCCCGTGCGCGACGCGAGCCTCACGGTCGTCACCTGCGGATTCGCGCTTCGAAACTTCGTGAGCCTGCCCGACGTGCTCGCCGAGCTCGCGCGGGTCCTCGTTCCCGGCGGCCGGCTGGCGCTGATCGACGTGGACCGGCCGTCGGGGGCGGCGGTGCGCGCGGTCCACTCCGCCTGGTTCGACCGCCTGGTCCCCCGGCTCGGGGGGCTGCTGTCGGACCGGGACGCCTATGCCTACCTGCCGCGCTCCACCGACTATCTACCCCCGCCGCCGATGCTTCGCGGCCTCATCGAGGACGCCGGCTTCGGGGCCGTCGCGCGTCGGTCCCTGCTGCTGGGCAGCGCGCAGATCTGGACGGCGGTCCGCTCGTGAGCGCCGCGGACGGTCTCGATGTGAACGAGGTGCTGGCGCAGCTCGGGCGTGCCCTGGAGACCGGGCCCGCGGACCGCGGCGACGCGCTGCGCGCGGCGCGCGTGAGGCTGCCGGCGCGAGCGCGTCCGCTGGACCTCCGGGCGGGCTTCGTCGAGCAGGCGGCCGCCCTGCCGGCGGATCGCTTCTACTGGAGCCGGCCGGCCGATGGCTTCGCGTTGCTGGGGGTCGGGGCGCGCGCGGTGGTGGAGACCCGCGGGCCGGACCGGTTCCGCGAAGCCGCGGCGGCCGCGCAGCGGCTCTTCGCGTCGCTCCCGGTGTTCGGATCCCACGAGCGCGAAGGCGGCGAGGTGGGCGGCGCCGGACGGGGACCGCTTCTCGTGGGCGGCTTCTCGTTCGCGGCGTCGCCGCCGTCCGACGGCGTCTGGCGCGGCTTCCCACCCGCCCGGCTCGTGCTGCCGGAAGTCACGGTCGTGCGCCGGGGTGACGAGGCCTGGCTGAGCCTGGTCTTCGCGCCCGTCCTGGAGCCCGGGCCCGAGGGTCGGCTCGCACCGGCGCTGCTGCGGGTCCGCCGCCTGCTCGAGGCGCTCTTCGGGAGCGAGTCGGCTGCCCCGGCGCGGGGGCTCGACTGCGGCTTCGAGCGCGAGGGACCCGTCGGCATGACGCGCGGTCCCGAGTATCGGGTGCGTGCGGATCGCTCCCACGCGGACTACCGCGCCCAGGTGTCTTCGGCGCGGCGCGCGATCGCGGCGGGTGACTTCGAGAAGGTCGTGCTGGCGCGGACCCTGTCGGTGCGTCACGAGGGTCGCTTCGATCGGGGCGGGCTGCTGCGGCGCCTCGAGGGGCTCTATCCCGACTGCGTGACGTTCGCGGTGGCGCGCGGGGACGCCTGCTTCCTGGGCGCCACCCCGGAGCTGCTGGTGGCGCGCGCCGGGCCGCGCGTGCGCTCTGGCGCGGTCGCCGGGTCGGCGCCCCGGGGTCGCACGCCGGAGGAGGATGCGCGCCTCGGGCGCGCCCTGCTGGAGAGCAAGAAGGACCAGGAGGAGCACGCCTTCGTGGTGCGCGCCGTCTCCGAGGCGCTTGCGCCCGTGTGCCGCGACCTCGAGGTGCTCGAGGCGCCGCGGCTGATGCGCATCGAAGGGATCCAGCACCTCGAGACACCGATCCTCGGTCGCCTCCAGGAGACGCCCGGCGACGGGAGCTCGGCCGCCGGCCGCTGGCCCTCGCTGCTGGCGCTCGCCGGGCGGCTGCACCCCACGCCGGCGGTGGCGGGGGCGCCGCGCCAGCCGGCGCTCGCCTGGATCGAGCGCTGCGAAGGGCTCGATCGCGGCTGGTACGCGGGGCCCGTGGGCTTCGTGGACGCCGCGGGTGACGGGGAGCTGCGCGTCGCCCTGCGTTCCGGATTGCTCCGCGCCGCGCGCCCGGAAGCGTGCGACGTGCCGGACGCGCCGGGCTTCGAGGAGGCGCTGCTCTTCTCGGGCGGCGGCATCGTGGCGGACTCGCACCCCGAGCAGGAGCTCGAGGAGACGCGCATCAAGCTGCGGGCGCTGCTGGCCCCGCTCACGGAGATCTAGTGTCCTGTTCCAGAAGTTCGCTGTCGAAGTCGACGCCCCTTCGATCTGTCTCGGTGTGCACCGAGGACGCGCCCGCGGCCCGCTGCCAAGGCGCGCGACCGAGGCATAGCCGCGCTACGGCGACGGGAGCGCAACGCCGACAGCGGGCCGCGGGGGCGGCCGAATGCAAGCGAACTTCTGGGACAGGACACTAGCTGGATGTCCCACGCGCCGAGCGTCGCGCGGGCTGCCGGAAGCGCCGTCGAGGCCGCGCCCAACGACACGTATGCGTTCGTCGGGGCCTTCTTCGCGGAGCTGTCGGCCTCGGGCGTTCGCCATGTCTGTGTGTCGCCCGGGTCGCGGTCGACGCCCCTCGCGGTGGCGGCGTTCCGACAGCCGGGGCTGTCCTGCTGGGTGCACGTCGACGAGCGCTCGGCGGGGTTCTTCGCACTGGGCCTGGCGCGGGCGTTGCGGGAGCCCGTGGCGCTCGTCTGTACGTCCGGCACGGCGGCAGCGAACTACCTGCCGGCGGTGGTCGAGGCCGCCCACGCGCGGCAGTCGCTGGTGGTGCTGACGGCCGACCGTCCCCCGGAGCTGCGCGACTGGGACGCCGGGCAGACCATCGACCAGCTGAAGCTCTTCGGCAGCCAGGTGCGCTGGTTCGCCGAGCTGCCCCTTCCCGGCGCGACCACCGATCTCCTCCGCTACGCGCGCAGCCTGGCGTCGCGTGCCGTTGCCGAGAGCCGCGGCCAGCGGGCCGCGCCGGGACCCGTGCACCTGAACTGGCCCCTGCGCGAGCCCCTCGAGCCCACCGTCGCGCCCCGCACGACGGTGGCGGATCCGCAGGCCCGGGCCGGCCGGGGGGCGGCCGCCTGGACCCAGGCCTCCTCGGGCGCGGCACGCCCGACGCCCCGGGTCGTCTCGGCGCTGTGCGATCTCGCCCTTGCCCACGTGCGGGGCGTCATCGCCTGCGGCCCCCTCGACGCGGACGCCGAGACGGCCGCGGCGCTGCTCTCCCTGGCGGGCGCCACCGGCTGGCCGATTCTGGCGGATCCCGCGTCGGGGCTCCGCGCCGGCGCCGGAGCGCCGAAGACCGCGACGATCGTCGCGAACGGCGAGCTGCTGCTGCGCTGTGACGGCTTCGCGGAGCGCTACGCACCGGACCTGGTGCTGCGCTTCGGGTCCACGCCCGTGAGCAAGGCCTTCCGGCTGTGGCTCGAGCGACGCCCGCCCCGGGAGCTGGTGGTGGTGGACGGCGAAGGCGGCTGGAGCGACCCCAGCCACCTGGCCTCCCGGGTGCTCGCGGCCGATCCGCGAGCCCTCTGCGAGGAGGTGGTGGCGACCCTCGCCCCGGGTGCGGACGGCACCGGTGGCTCCTGCGGCGAGGATCGGCCCGCGGAGGGACGCGGGACGGCGCGCCGGGCGTGGTGCGAGGCATGGCGCGCGGCCGACGCGCGCGCCGGGGCCGCGGTGGCGCGCTCGCTCGCCGGCGACGATCGCCTGCTCGAGCCCCGCCTGGTGCGCGAGCTGGTGGAGGCGCTGCCGGGGGGCGCGCTGCTCACGGTCTCGAACAGCATGCCCATCCGACACCTGGATGCGGTGATGCCCATCTCGTGCGAGCGCGTCCGGGTGCTCGCGAATCGCGGCGCGAACGGCATCGACGGCGTGACCTCGAGTGCCCTCGGCGCGGCCGCCGCCGGCGTGGGACCCGCCGTGCTGCTGACGGGTGACCTCGCCTTCCTCCACGATCTCGGAGGCCTGCTCGCCGCACGCCGCCACGGCCTGCAGCTGGTGATCGTCGTGCTCGACAACGACGGCGGCGGGATCTTCTCGTTCCTGCCCATCGCAGCCCACGGCGACAGCGTCGGCTTCGAGCCGCTGTTCCGCACGCCTCACGGCCTGGATCTCGCCCACGCGGCTCGTCTCTTCCAGCTCGCGTACCACCGGGTCGGCTCCTTCGAGCACTATCGCGCCGCCTTGAAGGAGGCGGCGCAGTACCCGGGAACGACCCTCGTGCACGTGCGGGTGGACCGCGACGCCAGCGTCGAGGCGTTTCGTGCCATGGCGGCGGCGGTCGCCGCCGTCGCGGTGGCCGAGCCGGAGCGGGAGCGGCCGTGATGGCCTCCGGGACGAGCCTGGCAGCCGATCGCTTCGTCGAGGCCGCGCGGGGTGTGCGACTGCGGGTGCGCGTCCAGGGCGCGACCCTTCCCGGGACGCCGCTTCTCGTCCTGCACGGCTTCACCGGTCGGGTGGAGAGCATGGCGGACGTCGGGCGGGCCTTCTCGACGGGGTCGCGGGCCCGGCCGGTCGTCGCCGTGGACCTCGTGGGACACGGAGAGAGCGATTCGCCTCCGGATCCGACGGCCTACTCGATGGCGTCCTGCGTCGCCCAGGTGACGGCGGTGCTCGACGCGCTCGCGCTCTCCCGGGTTCAGCTGCTCGGCTACTCGATGGGCGGTCGCGTCGCCCTCTCCCTCGCCGTCGCGCATCCGGCGCGCGTGGCCTCGCTGGTGCTCGTCGGGGCGAGCCCGGGCCTCGCCGATGCCGACGCGCGCGAGGCGCGCGTCGCCGCCGACGAGGCGCTGGCCCGGCGCATCCTCGACCGCGGCCTCGAGCGATTCGTCGACGAATGGATGGCGCTGCCGCTCTTTGCCTCCCAGGCGCGGCGAGGTGCCGCGGCCCTCGCCGCGGAGCGGGCGTGGCGCCTGCGCGGCAGCGCCGAGGGCCTCGCCGGCAGCCTGCGCGGCATGGGCACGGGTGCCATGCCGCCCCTGCACGAGCGCCTCGGCGAGATCGCGCAGCCGGTCCTGCTGGTGGCGGGCGCCCTGGACGAGAAGTTCGCCGAGATCGCCCGACAGATGCAGCCACGGCTGCCGCGCGCCCAGTGCGCGCTCGTCGAGAACGCCGGTCACGCGGCCCACTGGGAAGAGCCCGCCCGCTTCGCCGAGAGCGTCGCCGGCTTCCTGGACGGCGTCGAGTCCGGCCCTCACCCCCAACCGAAGCAGGAGGAACGCACGATGACCGCAAGCGAAGACCGTCCCGGAGGGCCCGTCGAGACGAAGCAGATCCCCGGCGCCTCGTGGAAGCCGGTGCGCGAGTACCGCGACATCGCCTTCGACATCGACGGAGAGGGGATCGCCCGGATCACGATCTGCCGGCCCCACGTCCGCAACGCCTTCCGGCCCGAGACCACCGCCGAGCTGATCGACGCCTTCGCCCGGGTGCGGGAGATGCCCGACGTCGGCGTGGTGCTCCTGACCGGCCAGGGCGACCTGGCCTTCTGCTCCGGCGGTGACCAGAGCGTGCGCAGTGACGCGGGCTACGTGGGCGGCGACGGCGTGCCGCGGCTCAACGTGCTCGACCTGCAGAAGTCGATCCGCTCGCTTCCCAAGCCGGTGGTGGCGCTCGTCGCGGGCTACGCCATCGGCGGTGGTCACGTGCTGCACGTGGTGTGCGACCTGACGATCGCCGCCGAGAACGCGCGGTTCGGACAGACGGGCGCACGCGTGGGCAGCTTCGACGGGGGCTTCGGAGCCTCGTATCTCGCCCGTCACGTCGGACAGAAGAAGGCGCGGGAGATCTGGTTCCTGTGCCGCCAGTACGACGCCCGTGAGGCCCTGGACATGGGGCTCGTCAACGCCGTGGTGCCCCTCGAAGAGCTCGAGCGCGAGGGCGTCGCCTGGGCGAAGCAGATGCTGCAGCACAGCCCCCTGGCGATCCGCTGCCTCAAGGCCTCGTTCAACGCCGAGCTCGACGGGCAGGCGGGCATCCAGGAGCTGGCGGGCAACGCGACGCTCCTCTTCTACATGAACGAAGAGGCCCAGGAGGGTCGCGACGCCTACAACCAGAAGCGCGAGCCCGACTTCTCGCGCTTCCCCTGGCGCCCGTGACGACGGCGCTCTCGTCGGGGCGGGCGTGGGTGCTGGCGGCCAGGCCGCGCACCCTGCCCGTCTCGGTGGGGCCGGTGCTCGTGGGGACAGCCGTCGCGTTCGGCGAGGACGGCGCCCGGGCCGGGCCCGCGCTGGCCGCCCTGTGCGGAGCCCTGCTGCTGCAGATCGGCAGCAACCTCGCGAACGATCTCTTCGACTTCGAGCGCGGCGCGGACGGGCCGGATCGCATCGGCCCGCCGCGAGCGTCCCAGCAGGGCCTGCTGTCGCCGCGGCGCATGCGTGCGGGCATCGCGGTGGTCTTCGCCGCCGCGATCGCCGTGGGCGCCTGGCTCGTGGCCGTCGGCGGCTGGCCGGTGGCCGTGGCCGGCCTCGCCTCGATCGCCGCCGCGCTGGCCTACACCGGTGGACCCTGGCCCTTCGGCTACCGCGGCCTCGGCGACCTCGCGGTCTTCGTCTTCTTCGGCGTCGTGGCCGTGGTCGGGACGAGCTACGTGCAGACCCTCGCGTTCTCCGGGGCCGCCCTGGCGGCGTCGGTGCCGGTCGGCTGCCTCGCCACCGCGATCCTGGTGGTCAACAACACGCGCGACATCGACAGCGACCGCGCCGCCCGCAAGCGCACCCTGGCGGTACGGCTGGGGCGGCGGGGTGCGCGCCTCGAGTATCGCGCGCTCGTCTTCCTGCCCTTCGTGCTGTTGCCCGGGTACCTGGTGAGCGGCCTCGCGTCCCCCCTCGTGCTGGCTCCCCTCGTCCTGCTGCCGTGGGCGCGGCGCCTGGACGCCGTCGTCTCGCGCTGCGAGGACGGTAAGGCGCTGAACGAGGCGCTGGCCGGCACGGCCCGGCTGGGCTTCGCGTTCTCGCTGCTGTTCTCGCTGGGCTGGCTGTGGCACCTCTCGCCGGGCTGGCTGTGGCACTCCTCCTCGAGCTGGCCGTGGCACTGATCGTCTCGGGGCGGCTCCACCCGTTCACGCTGGGGCTTCGCGTTCCGCTGCCGACGGCGCGCGGTCGACTCACCACCCGCGAGGGCGTGCTGCTGGTGCTGCAGGCTGCCGACGGCACCCGGGGCTACGGCGAGGCCTGCCCGATTCCCGGCTTTCCGGGCTTCGCCGGGGAAGACGCGAAGGCGAGTGCCGAGGTGCTCTCGCGATGGCTCGTCTTCGTGCAGGGTGCCCGCAGCGGGGATCGCGACGCGCTGCTCGACCGCGCGGAGTCCCAGGTGCCGACGGCGCCCGCCGCGCGCTTCGCGCTCGATACGGCGCTGGCCGATCTCGAAGCGCGTGCCGCCGGTCGCCGCATGGCCGACTGGCTGGCGGGGGGGCGCGCCCCGCGCCGCGCCGTCCCGGTGAACGTGCTGGTCCAGGCTTCCGACCCCGAGGCGGTGTACGCAGCCGGACGCCGCGCCGCGGCGGCCGGCTTCGACACCTTCAAGCTCAAGCTGGGAGCCCGGGACCTGCCGCTCGACCTGGCCCGGGTGGCCGCCCTGCGCCGGGCGGTGGGCGCCGGGGGCCGCATCCGCCTGGATGCGAACGCGGGCTTCACGTTCGGGGAGGCCCGTGAAGCGCTGCAGGCGCTGGCAGCCTTCGCCATCGAGTACGTGGAGGACCCGCTGGCCCTGACCGGTCCGGCCGACGCCGACGCGCTCGCCTGCCTGCGCAGCCAGGTTCCCGTCGCGATCGCGGTGGACGAGAGCGCGGGCTCGCCGCCGCGGGTGCGGGAGATCCTCGCCCGGGAGGCGACGGACTTCCTTGTGCTCAAGCCGTCGGTGGTGGGCGGGCTGCGGGCGGCCCGCCGTCTCGCCGTCGAAGCTCGTGCCCGGGGCGTGACGGCGGTCGTCACCTCGGGGCTCGACGCCGCGGTGGGTCTCACCGCGGCGCTACACCTGGCGGCGTCGCTCGACGGTCCGCTCCCGGCCTGCGGGCTCGCGACGGCGGCGCTGCTGGAGTCCGATCTCGCGCGCGCGCCGGTGCCGCGGCGCGGGGTGATCGCGCTGCCGGCCGGGCCGGGTCTCGGTGTCGTGCCCGCCGGGTGCGCTGCGTGAACGCGACCCCCTGGCTCGTGGCCCGGGCGCGGTCGACGCCGTCCGCGCCGGCGCTGCGGCTGCCGGCGCGCAGCCTCTCCTGGGCCGACCTCGAGCGGGAGGCGCTCGACGTCCACGCGGCGCTCGTCCATCTCGGGGTCGCACCGGGCGACGTGGTGGCCGTGCTGCTCGACTCGGCGGAGCTTCCGCTGCTGCTGCACGGGGCCTGGCTGGCGGGTGCCGTCGTGCTGCCGTTGAACCTGCGGCTCACGCCGCCCGAGATCGCGTTCCTGCTGCGCGACGCACGGGCGCGCTGGCTCGTGCACGGTGACGAGGCCCTCGCGACCCTCGCAGCCGCGGCGCTGGAGGAGGTGCAGTCGGGAGAGCCGTCGGGAGGGCATCCGGTCAGCGAGCCGCTCCCTTTCTCGCAGCTCGTCTCCGGCCCTTCCCGGGCACGGCGGCCGGCGCAGGACCCGGCTCCGTTGGATCTCGAGGCGCCTCTGGCCGTGCTCTACACGAGCGGCACCACCGGGCGGCCCAAGGGCGCGGTGCTCACCGCGGGCAACTTCCTGGCCAGCGCCCGCGCCTCGCAGCAGCTCCTGGGCTCGCGGCCGGGCGACCGCTGCCTCGCTTGTCTGCCGCTCTTCCACGTGGGGGGGCTCTCGATCCTGGTGCGCGCGCTGCTCGTCGGCTCGAGCGTGCACGTGCACCCGGGCTTCGACGCGACCGCGGTGGCGCGCAGCCTGGAGGTGGACGGCGTCACGGACGTCTCGTTCGTGGCCAACACCCTCGCCCGCGTGCTCGAGGCGCGGGGCGACGCGCGCGCGCCCGCCGACCTGCGCTGCATCCTCGTGGGCGGGGGTCCGGTTCCCGACGCGCTGCTCAGGCGCGCGCGCGCGCTCGGCTATCCCGTGGCGCCCACCTACGGTCTCACCGAGGCCACGTCGCAGGTGGCGACGCGGGCCCCCGGCGACTCCCGCGCCTGCGGGCTGCGGCCCCTGCCCGGTGTCCGGGTTCGGGTCGACGCGGCGCCCGGCGGATCCGGCGAGATCCTCGTACGCGGCCCGACCGTGATGCGGGGCTACCTGGGTCGCGACGAGGAGACGGCTCGCGCGCTGCGCGGCGGCTGGCTGCACACCGGCGACGTCGGCCGGCTGCACGCCGACGGCACCCTGACCGTCCTCGATCGCCGCAGCGATCTGATCGTCTCGGGCGGCGAGAACGTGTATCCGGCGGAGATCGAGGCGGTGCTGCTCGAGCATCCCGGCGTCGCCGAGGCCGGGGTGGGCAGCCTTCCGGACGATCGCTACGGCGCGCGCCCCATCGCCTGGTGGGTGCCGGTCGAGTCAGCATCGGGGCGGCCGCCCGACGAGGAGTCCCTGGCCCGCTTCTGCCGCAGCCGGCTGGCAGCCTTCAAGGTGCCCGTCCGCTTCCACCGGGTGGGCGCACTGCCGCGCACGGCCGCGGGAAAGCTGCGCCGTGCGGACCTCGCCCGAGCGGCGGGACGCCCCGGAGCGGCGGACTAGCGCCGCCCGGGGTCGGGAGCCCGGGTTCGGGCTATGCGGGCGCTTCGGGGACCGGCTCGAGCTGCTTCTCGTCGAGGTGGCTCGCGATCAGCGCTCGCACCCGGGCCGTCAGCTCCTCGACGCTGAGCTCGGCGAAGCTCTCGTACGGGATGCGGTCGAGCACGGTGATCGAGATGGGATGCCTGCCCTGCAGGATGAAGCCGCGCTTCGGCAGGGCGTCGGCGGTGCCTCCGAGCACGATGGGCTGGATCGGGGTCCGGCTCTTCAGCGCCAGCTCGAAGGCCCCCGTCTTGAAGCCCCGCATGCGCCCCGTGGGAGAGCGGGTGCCCTCCGGAAAGATCATGATGGAGCTGCCCTCGGCGAGGGTGCGCTCGCAGTCCCGCATCATCTGCACGACGCTCGAGCGGTCGCCGCGGCGCAGCTGGATGTACCGGTTCAGCCGCATGTTCCAGCCGATGAACGGCACCTTGAAGTTCTCGATCTTCGACACCCACTTGAAGTGGGAGAAGAGCCGGAACATCACCAGGATGTCGAGCAGGGACAGATGGTTGGCGACGAACACGCAGGCCTCGCCCTCGTCGATCTTCTCGCGCCCGGTGACCGTGACGTTCCAGGCGGGGTTGAGCCAGGTGTAGAGCGAGGCCCAGAAGCACGTGACGCGGTGGAGCAGCCAGAGGCGCCGGTCGACGAGCGCCGTCAGCACCCACACCACCACCGCCACGGGAAACATCCCGATGGAGGACAGGGCGAGAAACGCCCAGAAGAGGCAGGAGTAGACGGCGCGCACGGCGCCAGATCCTATCGCGAGCCCTGGCGAAAGACCCCTGTGCGCACGGGCTGGGCGGTCCTCGCCCACGGGCTGGGCACTCGGGCGGGCTGCAGAGCAACCTCGGCCGCGGAGGACGCTCTCCACGGCGCTCGCGCGCCTGGGCACGGAATTTGCTCTCGAACCGGAGGCCCCCTCCTCATCCGGGGGCGTCCGAAGGGAGGTGGCCCGTGCAGGTGTTCGATCTGCGATTCACGTCCCGGGACAGCCTGCTCGACGGGTTCCGCCGGGCCCAGGACCGCTCAGCGGTCGACAGCTGCACGCTCGAGATCGAGGACCTCCGCATGCGCTTCGTGGCGCCCCGCTGCGCGGCGGAGGAGCTGGCCCACCGCATCTACCTCGACGGCGGCCTGCGCTGGTGCAGCGGTCACGAGCTCTCCGACGCGGAGGCCGGCGCCCCCGGCTGAGAGCCTGTGAAGGAATCCTCTCGGTCGCCAGGCTTGTGGCGGCGGGCCGTCTGCGGCGTTGCTCCTCCTCGGCGTAGGCGCGCTACGCCTCGTCGTCGCGCCTTGCATCCGACCCACCGGCGCAACGCCTGACTCGGTCGAGGATTCCTTCACAGGCTCTGAGCCGCCGCGACCAACGAGCGGAACAGCGGATCGCGCCCGGCCTCGTCGAGCTTCTCCGGGTGCCACTGCACGCCGACGACGAAGCCGGGGCCGTCCGCCTCGATGGCTTCGATCACGCCGTCGGGGCTTCGCGCGCAGACGCGGAGCCCCGACCCCGGCTCCGCGACGGCCTGGTGGTGCAGGCTGTTCACCGGCACCGGATCGTCTCCCAGGATGGCCGCCAGTCGAGACCCTGGCACCGTCTGCAGCGCATGGCGGCCGGAAGCCTCCGGCAGGGCGTGACAGCCCGCGTCCGGTCGGTCGACGGGCAGGTGGTAGTACAGGCGACCCCCGCGGTGGAGCGCCAGAAGCTGCATGCCGTAGCAGATGCCCAGGACGGGAATGCCGCGGTCGAGCGCGGCCACGAGCAGCTGGGTGTCGAAGGCGATCTGCGTGGGCGGGGTGGGGTCGAAGCGGACGTCGTCCCCGTAGCCCGGGCTCGCGACCTCGGGGAGGAAGTCGTCGCCGCCGGGCAACAGCAGCGCGTCCAGGCGTGACACCAGCTGCCGGGGATCGTGCTGGACCGGCAGGTGCACCGGTGTGCCCCCCGCCGCCTCGACGGCGCGCGCATAGGCCAGGTCGACATACACATAATCACGTCCCTGGCGCCAGCGGCCGCGATCGTCGAGAGATTGGGAGATGCCGACCAGGGGCAGCATGCGGGGCGCAGTATACAGGGGTAGAGTGCACGGGCGTTGCACCGCACCGGGGGGGCCATGGCACGCATCGTGATCGCGGGCTGCGGCTACGTGGGCAGCGCGCTCGGCGTCGAGCTGGCCGACGACGGTCACGAGGTGTTCGGGTTGCGCCGGGACCCTTCGAAGCTGCCGCCCCGCATCCACCCGCTGGCGGCGGACCTGGCCCGCCGGGAGAGCCTGCTGGTTCTGCCCCGGGGAATCGAGTTCGCGGTCTACTGCGTATCGCCCGACGGTGGCTCGGCGGAGGCCTACCGCACCGCCTATCTGGACGGACTCGAACGCTTCCTGCGCGCCCTGAAGGAGCAGAGCGAGAAGCCCGCCCGCGTACTCTTCACCTCGAGCACCTCGGTCTACGCGCAGGAGCGGGGGGAGTGGGTGGACGAGGACTCGCCCACACGACCCACGCGGCCGACGGGCGAGACGTTGCTGATGGCCGAGCGGCTGCTGCTCGCGAGCGGCTTCGACGCGACGGTGGTGCGCTTCGGGGGTATCTACGGTCCGGGACGCACGCGCCTGGTCGAGCAGGTGGCCAGCGGACAGGCGCGCATCGCTCCCGAGCCGCACTTCACCAATCGCATCCACCGCGACGACGCCGCGGGCGTGCTGCGCCATCTGATGATCCCCGACGCGGCGCCGCTCTATCTCGGCGTGGAC
This sequence comes from uncultured delta proteobacterium, assembly GCA_963822965.1. Taxonomy (GTDB): domain Bacteria; phylum Myxococcota_A; class UBA9160; order UBA9160; family UBA4427; genus JAJDAN01. The sequence goes on along the minus strand of CAWGJT010000005.1, from coordinate 502,573 downwards.
TGCGAGCCGGCGGACGAGGCCGACGTCCTCCGCTTCGTCGCGGCGGAGCTGGGCGTCGAGCCGCCGCCGACCGGGGCGCCGGGCGAGCCGCTGCCGCCCCGGCGCGCGGGCAGCAAGCGCTGCCGCAACAAGCGCATCCGCCAGGCCGGCTATCGCTTCCGGTACGAGAGCTTCCGCGACGGCTACCCGGAGATCGTCCGGGCCTGGCGTGCGGCCCGCTCGCGCTGAAGCGGGAGCGCGAAAAAGTGTGGGGCCGGAGCGTAGAAGTGAATCCCGGCTGGAACCCGGCTCAACAGGGGAAACCCCCGAGCCGATACGCAACGGCGATGCATCCCCGTGTCCTTCACGCCGGGGCCTCGGGCCCGAGGATCGTCCGCGCTCTGCGCGGCCGGACGACGGCCGGCCTTCTGTCGGCGTTGCTCGTGCTGCTGGCGACCGGACCCGGCCGAGCCGAGGCGCCCGGCGCCGCGCCCGGCACCGACGCGGCTCCCGCGAACACCGCGCCGGCGCCCGTGGCGCGCCCCGTGCTGGTGGCGCCGTCCCACATCGATCCGACACTCGCACCCGTCGCCCTGGGGTACGCGGAGTTCGTCCGGCAGCAGCTTGCCCGGGTGGGTGTCGCCGTCGTGCCCGGAGACGTGACCCGTCGGGCGATGAAGCAAATGGGGGCCGCGAAGTCGCCCGCGCTCGGGACGTCGCCGGGACTTCCGGAAGCGGAGGCCAGCGGCGACGCGGAGATCGCACGCGCGAGACGCACCGGCGCCGGCATCGCCCTGCTCGTGGATCTGCGGGCGAGGCGTGACATGGTCGAGATCGACATGCGCGCGCAGTCGCTCGATGCCACCTCGCCGCGGCTGGTGGGCGGGGCCGTGGGCGTGGGCACCCTCACCACCCTGGCGGCGACGACCAATCCCGCGCTGCTCCAGGTGCTGCCGGCCCTGGCCCCGGGCGAGCCGATGCAGCCGCCTTCGGAGGGCGTTCCCGACGTCGACCAGCTCGCGGCGGCGAGCCGGGCGCTGGTCGCGCTCGACGCGCACTCCCTGGCCGTCGCCTGGCGCGAGCTCGACGGGCTCGAGTCGCCCTTCGTGTCCGCGATCCGCGACCAGATCCAGGACGCGTCCACCCGCCCCGGACTCTCCATCGCCGAGCACGCGCGTCTCGTGGTCGCCCAGGGTCGCGCCACCCAGGGCTGGAAGCTGATCTTCGACCGGGCCGAGAAGGCCCTGGCCGCCCGGGACGACGCGCCGCTGCTGCTGGCCGCCGGTGAGGTGCAGCTGGCCCGGGGCAATGCCCGCGGCGCCGTGCCGTACCTGGAGCAGAGCGTGGCGCTGGCGCCGGACGACGCCGAGACCAACCTCGGCCTCGCTCGGGCCTACGAGGCGGCGAACCGCATCGACGACGCCAAGGAGAGCTACCAGCGTGCGGCGCAGCTCGCGCCCGCGGAGACCCTTCCCCTGGAGCGCCTGGCCGCGCTGCCCGAGAGCTCTCCCCAGGAGCGCGCCGGCTATCTCCTCGAGGCCGCGAAGCGGTCGTCCGAGCAGCTCCGCGCGAAGACGGCCCAGGTGGACCTTGCCCAGGCGATGCGGCTCGACCCCGACCTGAAGCCCGTGGCGAGCGAGGCGGCGGGCGCGCTGCAGGCGCGCATCGGCCAGCCCGCGGAGTCCCTCGCGTCGTATCAGGAAGCGATCGCCGCCTCCGAGCCGACGCCGGCACGGCTGCGGGGTGTCGCGCGCGCCCAGGAGGCGCTGCAGGACACCGACGCCGCCACGGCGACCTATCTCGAGGTGCTGAAGCTCGACGGCGACGACGTCGACGCGCTGCACGATCTCGGCGAGATCTACGTCGAGACCGGAGACGCGGACAAGGCGGTGGTCCATCTGGAGCACGCGCGGGAGCTCACGCCCGCCCGGCCGGACGTGCAGCGCGCCCTGGCCCGGGCCCTTCGCGAGCGCAGCCAGGAGGGCGACCTGCAGCGCGCGCAGGCCCTGCACGAGTCGGCCAACCGCATCTCGCAGCCCACCGCGGAAGAGCTCCAGGACCTGGCGCGCGTGCAGAACGAGCTGGGGGACGTCGACGGCGCGATCCTGACCCTGGAGCACGCGCTGCTCAGGCGGCGTCTCTCGATGTACGGGCGCCAGGCACTGGCGGACGCCTACCTGGCCCGGGGCGATCGCGAACGGGCCGAGGAGGTGATGGAAGTGGTGCGCCTCGTCTCGGGCGAGAGCGCCGGGACGTCGGCGGCCGAGCAGGGCGCGGCCACCAGTCAGAGCTTCGACGCGCTCCTGCAGAGCTTCGTGACGCCCGAAGGATACGGGGACCGCGTGGCCTTCCTCGGCCTCCGGTCCGGCGACCACTGGCGAGACCGCCTGGTCGAGTGGCTGCACCCCAAGGCTCCGAACCTCGCCGCCATCGAGACCGGGCTGCTCGCGGCGATCGACCGCTCGCACAGCCTCGTGGGCGCGCCCGCTTCGACCCCGGAGATGCTGGGCGCGTCGCTCGACGACCTGCGTCGCTTCGACGCGGACGTCTCGCGCAGCGCCGAGCTCATCAGCTTCGTGAATCTCAGCCTGGATACGGACGCCGTCTTCCTCGGCCGCGTCCTGCACCCGCTGGGCAGCATCGGGGCCGTCGCGGCCTGCGGGTCGCGCCCCTACTACGTGCTCGAGCTGCGCAAGCTCGGCGGCCGCGCCGAGGGGGAGGTCTCGCTCCTCGCGAACCGCGCCTGCGTCGAGGCCGGACCCGACAGCGCGTACGTGGCCTGGAACCGGAAGGCGCTGGTGGGCTGGGGCCTGCTCGCGCTCCTGCTGCTGCGCCCCGCGATCCGGGGCTGGGGGCGGGTGGTGGTGCGCGTGCGGGCTCCGCAGCACGGCCGCGCGCTCTTCTCCATCTCGATCTCCCGGCGGCCGCGCAAGTTCAAGGAGGACAAGAAGCAGTCCGCGGCGCCCAGCTGGCGCTTCGAGAAGCGGCTGCAGGCGGTGCGCGGCAACGAGCGACGGCTGAAGGGCACCTTCATGGTCTTCGGCATGGTGCCCGCGCGGCGCAAGCCCTACTACGTCACGGTTCGCGGACCGCTGCTCGATCTCGGCACCGACAAGCTGATCGGGGAGTTCCTCGAGGAGAAGACGGTCTCGGTGCGGCGCTGGCGCACGGTCGAGGTCAAGTTCGACATGCGGACCCAGACGGCGGCCATCACCGTGGTCCCGCAGCTCGCCGGCGGCTCGATCGACCAGGCCCGCGTCGCGCTCCGCGGGGATCCCCAGTCGCTGCGCTTCGTCTCGGGCGGTCAGGCCTACGTCTACGCTGCGCCGGGAAGCCACGTGGTGGTGGTCGGCGCGGCGGATCGGGTGGTCGAGGTTCCCCTGGAGCTCGATTCGTCGAAGCCCGTCACCCTGCGCGTGGACATGGACGATGTGCAGGGCATCGTCTTCAGCGGCTGTACAGAGGCGGTGGGCCCGTACGTCGAGGGCGACTACACCGCCGCCGCGACGGCGCTGCAGGAGGCCGGCGACCCGGCATCGGCCGATCGCGTGCGGGCGCTCCATCTGCGCCGCAAGGGAGACACCGAGGGAGCCGCCCGCGTGCTCGAGAACGCGGGCATGCACGCCGAATCCGTGAAGCTGCGCAGCGGCGACTCCAGCAGCACGGCGACCGGGCTGTCGGCAGAGCTGCTCGAGAAGGCGGGCGAGCACGCCCGGGCGGGCGAGGCCTACGAGGCGGAAGGCGACCTGGCGGCCGCCGCCCGCAACTACGAGGCGGCCTACGACTACCAGCGCGCCGCAGACTGCTACGGCGAGGTGGGAGACGTCGAGAAGGCGCTCGCCATGCTGGAGGCCCTGGGCGACGTCTACGAGGCCGGCAAGTATGCGGCGGAGCATGGCCAGATCGATCGGGCCATCCACAGCCTGCAGCAGGTCGACAGCCGGCACGGCTTCTACAGCGAGGGCTGCCGCCTGCTGGCCGACCTGCTCACCCGCCGCGGCGAGATCGACCTGGCGGTGGAGAAGTACGCCGAGGCGCTGGAGATCTGGGGGCCCGACAACGCGCCCCTGGACATGCAACGGGCCTACGCGGAGCTGCTCGAGCAGGCGTCGCGCCCCCAGGACGCGCTCACCATCTACGAGCGCATCCGCCGCCGGGACGTCCACTTCGGCGACGTCTCCGCCCGGGTCGAGGACCTGAAGAAGCACATCTCCCAGGAGGTCGAGACCTCACCGCGGGACAGCTCGACGGTGCTCGCGAACAGCGCCACGAGCGCTCGGATCGGCGACGAGAACAGCCGCTATGAGCTCCTCGAGGAGCTCGGACGGGGCGGCATGGGCGTGGTCTTCCGTGCACGCGACCGCAACCTGGGGCGCGTGGTGGCCCTCAAGGTGCTTCCCGAGAACCTCCGCCAGCATCCCCAGGCGGTGAAGCTCTTCCTTCGCGAGGCGCGCGCCGCCGCCGCGCTCAACCACCAGAACATCGTCACCCTGTTCGACGCCGGTCGCGAGGGAGACACCTACTTCCTGACGATGGAGTGCCTCGAAGGCTCCGGTCTCGAGTCGGTGCTCGCGAGCCGCGGGCCCCTGCCCACCCGCGCTGCGGCGACGGTGGGCCTGCAGGTGGCGGCGGGGCTCGACTACGCCCAGCGCAGCAAGATCGTCCACCGGGACATCAAGCCGTCGAACCTCTTCCTCACCCGGGACCGCACCGTGAAGATCATGGACTTCGGCCTCGCCAAGATGGTCGAGGAGGTGCGGCGGGGATCGACCTTGATCGGGGGCACGCCCAACTTCATGGCACCGGAGCAGGCCACGGGCGGCGACGTCGACCACCGCACGGACCTCTATGCCCTGGGCGGTACGCTCTTCGAGCTGGTGACCGGAACGGTTCCCTTCGAATCCGGCGACGTGGTCTACCACCACGTGCACACGCCGCCGCCCGACGCACGCGAACGCAACGTGGACGTGCCCGCTGCCATGGCGGAGCTCATCATGCACCTGATGGCCAAGAAGCCGGAGGATCGCATCCAGTCCGCCCGCGAGCTGGCGACCCGGCTGCAGGCGATCCTCCGGGCCTGAGCGCCTCGCCGCATTGGGGCTAGGCTTCCGCCCCATGCCTCGTTCGCCGCATACCGCGCCCAGCGTCGCGAAGATGCCCGGCGCGGTGTACTCGCCCTTCGCCGATCGGATCGCGACGCACCCCGGGCCGATCTTTCCCCTGCACGTGGGCGATACCTGGATGGAGCCCTTCGCCGGCGGTCGCATGCAGGACCTGCGAGTGGAGGAGCACCCGGGCATGCACCGCTACTGCGATACCCGCGGTCTGCCCCCGCTCGTGGACGCGCTGGTGGAGCGGATCCGGGAGCGCAAGGGGCTGGCGGTGGAGCGCGAATCGGTGCTCGTCACCGGCGGCGCCACGGGAGGCCTCGCGGCCGTGATCGGTGCGCTGGTCGAGCCCGGTGAGGAGGTGCTGATCCTGGCGCCGTTCTGGCCGCTCATCCGGGGCATCGTGCAGTCGTTCCGCGGCGTGCCGGTCGAGGTTCCCTTCTACGACCGGGTGGACTCCGCGGAGGCGGCTCGGGAAGCCGTACGCGCGCGTCTGAGCGGGCGCACGGTGGCCCTCTACGTCTCGACGCCCTCCAATCCGACGGGCGTGGTGCTGCCGGAGTCGTGGCTGGCCGCGTTGGCCGACCTGGCCCGGGAGAACGATCTATGGCTGCTCTCGGACGAGGTGTACGAGGACTTCGTCTATCGCGGAGCGCACGCATCCCTGGCGCCGATGGCCCCCGAGCGGACGATCGCGGTGCACTCGTTCTCCAAGGCCTACGGGATGGCGGGCAATCGGGTGGGCTACCTGACCGGGCCCCGGGCGGTAGTGGACGAGGCCCGCAAGATCGGCACCCACTCGTTCTATCACGCACCCACCGCCGGTCAGCTCGCGGGGCTCGCCGCGCTGCGGGACGGCGGCCCGTGGATCGCTTCGGCACGCGAGCAGTATCGGGCGGCGGGGGAGCACGCCGCGCTCGAGCTGGGCCTGCCCGCGCCCGGGGGATCGACCTTCCTCTTCGTGGACGTGAGCGCGCGCCTGGACGACCGGGGTCTCCAAGGCTTCCTGGCCGACTGCTTCGAGGACGGCGTGCTGGTGGCGCCGGGGGCCTCGTCAGGCGAGGCGTACGGGAGCTGGGTGCGTCTCTGCTACACGGCCGCCCCCCCGGATCGGGTGGCCGAAGCCCTGGTGCGGCTGGCAAAGCGTATCCGCTGACGGACCCGCGCGCTCAGGCTCGCGGGCCGATCGCATCGAGCAGCCCTTCGAGACGCGAGCGATAGTCCGCGGGCAGACCGTGCTCCTGCGCACCGGCGACCAGGTGGCCCAGGTACTCGGCGCTGGGGCCCGGCGGCGGCGCCGCCCGACCGCGTTCGGATCGCCCCCGACCCTCGTCCCGCGCCGCTCGTTCGGATCGCTCGAATCGATAGGTGACCGCCGGAAGCGGCCCGCCGCCGGCGCGCTCGCAGCGAACCGGGAAGCGCCGGTAGCCGGGCTCGAACCCGTCGAGGATCTCCCACTCGGCGGGGTCGAGCGTATAGGCGACTCCCCACACGAGCGCGCCGGGCTCCCGCACGAGATTCGCCTTGCCGGTGCCGTCGCGGCCCGGCTTGTCGAAGGCCAGGCACCAGCCGCGCAGGTGCACGACGCCCTGCGCCCGGGCCGAAGCGACGCGACTCGACAGTCGCGCGCTGCTCATGTTCGACCCGTAGGCAAAATAGAAAGCCGTCTCGTTTGCGCTTCTCATGCCGGAGGTTCGTGCCATCGGGTCTATCATCGTGCAGCCGGGGAGGTCCGTCATGTCGCACGCGCGGGTCCGCGCCACATCGTCCGAGGGAGCGCTGCGCGCGGGTGTGAGCCGCATGGAGCTGCATCCGTCGCTCGGCACGGCGATGATGGGCTACGGAGCGCGACGGGGGACGGCGACGGGCCGGCACGATCCGCTGTACGGGCGCGCGCTGTTCCTGGCAGGCGGCGCGCGGGAGGACGGTGCGCTCCTGCTCGTCGAGATCGACGTGTGCCTGATCGCGGTCGCCCAGGCGCGCGAGCTTCGCGAGCGCATCCGCTCCCGCACGGGCCTCGTGCCGCGCCAGATCGTGATCGGCTGCACGCACACGCATTCGGGACCCGAGACGGGGCTCTTGTCGGTGCTCGGTGGCCGATCGACGCCGGCCGAGGTGGCGCCCCTCTTCGATCGGGTGGTCGATGCCGCGGTCGCTGCCTTCGAGTCGGCCCAGCCGGCGCGGCTCGGCATCGACACGGCCCCCGTGGACATCGGCCGGAACCGTCGGATCGAGAACGGTCCCGTCGAGCCCGACGCCCGCGTCGTCCGGATCGATCGCCCCGACGGCTCGCCCCTGGCGGTTCTCTACATCCACGGGTGTCACCCGACGAGCCTGGGGCACGACAACCTGTGCTTCTCGGCCGACTGGCCCGGTCAGGCGTCCGCCACCATCGAGGAGGCCCTGCCCGGCGCGCTCGCGATCTTCGCGCTCGGCGCCCACGGCGACGTGGACCCGCGAACCCGGGGAATCCTCGATCTCGCGATCGCCGACCAGAGCCTCGGGGTCGACCCCGACGAGATGCGCGCGCTCGGCGGGGAGGTGGGCCAGGCTGTTTCCCGCGCCGCGCGCGGGATCGAGACCCGGTCGGACGTCGAGATCGCATCGGCGAGCGTTCGCATCGCGCTACCGATCCACGCCGGGAGCCGGGGCGAGATCCAGCACGACGCGGCCCTCGCCCAGCGCCGGCGGGAGGCCCTCGCGGCGCTGGGGCTGTCGCCCGACCGGGAGCCCGGTGTGGGCGAGTGGTACCGCCTGCTGGCGGAACGGACCGCCGGGCTTCCCGCGGACGAGGTGCGTGCGCGCGCATCGCGGGTGCGCCTGCTGCTGCGCGACGCCACGGCGCGGCGCATGGCCGCGGGCCTGGTGCCCGAGGTGGAGGTACAGGTCCTGCGGGTCGGGCCCCTGTGGCTGCTCGCCCTGCCGTTCGAGGTGACGGTGGACGTGGGCCGAGCCTGGCGCCGGGCGGTGGGCGAGGCCGGCGCCGTCGTGTCGATCGCCAACGGCTGGCTGCGCTACCTGCCCCACGCCGACCACTTCGCGTCGGATCGGGCCGAGGAGCGCTACGAGATCCTGCAGTCGACCTTCGAGCCCGACGCGGCCACACGACTGATCGAGGCGGGCGTCGCTCTGTGGGAGCGCTTGCGAGCGGGCTCGAGGCGCGTCGATGGACCCGGCAGAGCCCTGGGAGCCCGGGCATGACCCGGAGGTCGAGCCTGGGAGGAAAGACGGGGCCGGCGGGGCTGCTGCTGGTGCTCGCGCTGCAGGGCTGCGGCGTCGAGCCGAAGGTCATCACCGGCTGCGAGCCGGCCGACGGGATCACGCCCATCTGCGGCTTCCACAACCCGGAAGACCTGGCGCCGCTGCCGGGTGCGGGGTGGATCGCGGTGAGCGAGTACGGGGGCAACGACGCCGAGCCGGGTGCCCTCGTCGCCTACCGCGTGAGCGACGGCCGCAAGCTGCCGCTGTTTCCCGACTCCCAGGCGAGGAGTGCCGGGGGAGCGGGCCCGGGCGCGGCGGACTGTCCGGGGCCACCCGACCCGGCGCGCTTCTCGCCCCACGGCATCGACGTCGACCTGCGCGCCCGCCGTCTGGCCGCGGTGAACCACGGGGGTCGCGAGGCCGTGGAGCTCTTCTCCGTGGGACAGTCGGCCCGCGGTCCGGTGCTCTCGTGGCAGGGCTGCGTCCCCCTGCCGGAGGGGGTCTGGCCCAACGACGTCGCGCTGCTCGCGAACGGCGGCTTCGTGGTGACCCAGATGCTCGACAAGGGCGGACTGGCCGGCGCGCTCTCCCTGGTGAAGCTCGTCGCGGGCCTCGACACCGGTCGCGTTCTCGAGTGGTCGCCCGCTTCGGGGTTCCGCGAGGTTCCCAGCAGCGGGGGCCGCGGACCCAACGGCGTGGTGGCGACGCCGAACGGACGGGAGATCTACTTCGCGGAGTGGACCGGCTCCCGCCTGGTCCGCCTGCGCCTGCGGGACGACGGGGCCGTGCAGCGCGACGAGGTCGTGCTGCCCCACCGGCCGGACAACATCACGTGGACCCGGGACGGTCGCCTGCTCGTCACCGGGCAGGTGGGCCGCATCGGCGACGTGCTGGGATGCGACGGCGTGCCGCAGGGGACGTGCGCGCTGCCCTTCTCGGTGGTGCTCGTCGACCCGGTCACGCTCGACGTGCGCACCATCCTCGAGCATCCCGCCACCGCCCAGGGCGCGGGCACCGTCGCCCTCGAGGTGGGGGACCAGATCTTCGTCGGCACCTTCGACGGAGATCGGCTGGGCCGGGCGTCCTTCCGCCCCTGAAAGGCGCATGCGAAGGGCCCCGCGAAGGGCCCACGGGAGCGATCGACTTGGCAGAGCTGGAAGGCAGGAGCGGGATCGTCACCGGCGCGGCCAACGGCATCGGGCGCGCCGTCGCCCGGCGCACCGCCGAGGAGGGCTCGTTCGTACTGGTGTGCGACATCGACGAGGCGGGCGGGCGCGACTGCGTCGAGGAGATCCGCGCCGCCGGCGGGCGAGCCGAGTTCCTGCGCACGGACATCGCCAGCGAATCGGACGTGGAGGCGATGGTGGCCCATGCCCGTGCGGCCGGCGGCGGGCTCGACTGGGCATGCAACAACGCCATGGGCGGCAGCCGGGCGTTCGGACCCCTGGAGCAGGTGAGCGCGAAGGACTTTCGCTCGGGCATCGAGGTGACCCTCACCGGCACCTTCTTCTGCGTGAAGCACGAGGTGCGCGGCATGCTCGAGACGGGCGGCGGCTCGATCGTCAACATCAGCTCGCCGTCGGGCATTCAGGGCGAGGTCTTTCTGGCGGCTTACTCGGCCGCCAAGGGCGGCGTCGAGGCGCTCACCAAGACGGCGGCCGCCGAGTATGCGACCCGCGGCATCCGGGTCAACTCGATCTGTCCCGGCGGTATCGAGACCGACGCCATCAAGCGCTACTTCGAGCACTACCCCGAGATTCGCGAGAAGACCGTCGCCACCCACGCCATGCGTCGGCTGGGCCGGCCGGAGGAGATCGCGGACGCCGTGGTCTTCCTGGCTTCGGATCGCTCGAGCTTCGTGACCGGTCACGCCCTCTGGGTGGACGGCGGCATCTCGGTCAACTCGCACATGCTGTGACGGGGCCGCGGCGCCGGGCCCACCGGTCAGCCCTCGTGGATCATCTCCGCGAGGTAGCGCTCCTTGCCCACCTCCTGCACCAGGTGGAGCTGGGCCTCGAGCCAGTCGACCGACTCCTCCTCGTCGACGAGGATGTTCTCCAGCAGCTCGCGCGTGCCGTTGTCGGCCTTCTCGCGCGCCAGGGCGATGGCCGCGTTCAGGCGCTTCACCGCCTCGAGCTCGAGATCGAGGTCGAGACGGTGCTGCTCGATGGGATCTTCGCCCACGGAGACGGCCGAGAGCCGCTGCATGTTCGGCACGCCGTCGAGGAAGAGGATGCGCTCGATCACGTCGTCGGCGTGCTTCATCTCTTCGATCGACTCTTCGCGCTTCTTGTGCGAGAGCTTCTCGTAGCCCCAGTTCTCGCACATCTTGTGGTGGATGAAGTACTGGTTGATGGCGGTGAGCTCGGCGGTCAGGACGTCGTTCAACGCCTCGACGACGGCGGAATCTCCCTGCATGACGTGGCTCCTCGAAGTGGTGCGGCGTTGCGCGGAAGGCTCCGCGATCACACGAGGATGGCCTCTGCACGCGGTCGCGTCGACGGCAATCGCAGGCTGCGCCGATGCGCCAGGGAGGGTGGACGCGCGTGGAGACCTCAGGAGGTCAGGAGGCCGGTGGAGACAGGCTCAGGAGGCCGAACATGACAGGCTCAGGAGGCCGAAGACGCGACCGCCAGGGTGGTGGGCTCGCTGCTCTTGGACTGGCGGTGGCACTCGGCGCGGATGATGCGACCGATGGTGGAGCTGCAGCCCCGGCAGCAGGTTCCTGCGCCGCACGCTCGACCGACCTCGGCGACGCTCAGCGCGCCGTCGCGAACGACGCGACGTACCGTTCGATCGGAGACTCCGTTGCAGTGGCATACCAGCATCGAAACCCGCCTCTCGTCTGCTTGACGGCCGGAATCGTACAGGTCTGAAATTGAAAATCAATGTCGTTTTCATGGTTTTCAGGAACGAGAACCCGCGGGGGCCTCTCGGAAGAATTCATGAAAGCCGTTCGTTTCCGAGGAGTTGAGAGCTGGAAGGACTGACCGTCCACGCGGGAAACCGCATCGAGGAGCTGGTGCGGGTGCTCTCCGAGCGGGTCGCCCAGCCCTGCGAGCCCGTGGAGGACGCGCCGCTGCGGCCCGAGACGATCGCCGTCCAGGGGCGGGGCATCGAGCGTTGGCTCGCCATGGAGCTGGCCCGGCGGCTCGGCGTGTTTGCGAACGCGCGCTTCCCGTTCCCGCGCCGGCTCCTCGAGCAGGTGTTCGACGCCGTGCTGGAGCCCCGGGACGATGCGGCTCGCTGCTTCGAGCCCGCGTCCATGACCTGGTCGATCGCCGCCCTGCTGCCCGGCCTGCTCGCGCGGCCCGAGCTCGACCCGTTGCGCCGCTTCCTGCTCGACGATCCCGAGGGCGAGGGCCGCATCCAGCTGGCCGCCCGCGTGGCCGAGACCCTGGATCGATACGCGATCCACCGGCCCGAGATGATCGCCGCCTGGGAGCGGGGCGAGGAGACCTTGCCCGACGACGCACGCTGGCAGGCGATCCTGTGGCGGGAGCTCGTGGCCAGGCACGGCCGTCACCACGTGGCGGCGCGGGCCGAAGCGTTTCGGGAGGCGATCGCCGTCGCCGGCGAGGGGCCGCTTCCGGGGCTCCCCCGGCGCCTCTTCCTGTTCGGCATCACCACGCTCCCGCCGCTCTACGTCGACGTGCTGGCCGCGTTGTCGCGCCACCTGGAGCTGCACCTGTTCGTGCTGCGCTGCGCGCGCGATCCGTTGGAGGAGGCCGGGCCCGCGAATCCGCTGTGGACCTCCCTCGGAAGCGTGGGCCGCCAGTTCCACGAGGTGCTGGGCGCCCGGGGCTTCGGCCCGTCACGGCAGCGGGCGGTCGATGCCGATCCCGGGCGCGCCACGCGCCTGGCGGCCGTGCAGCAGGCGGTGCTGACCGGCGGGGCGCCCGCTCCCGGCGCCGACGGCTCGGGCCCGGCCGACGATCGCTCCATCCAGGTGCACGCCTGTCGCGGACCGCTGCGCGAGATCGAGGTGCTGCACGATCGCCTGACCGATCTGTTCGAGGCGGATCCCACCCTCGAGCCCCGGGACGTGGTGGTGATGACGCCGGACATCGAGCGCTATGCGCCGTTCGTCGAGGCGGTGTTCGGCGCCGGGGGCGAGCCCGGCTCCGGCGAGCGACCGCGCATCGGGTTCCGGCTGGCCGACCGCAGGATCCGTGCGACCTACGACGTGGTCGACGCCTTCTCGCGCATTCTCGACGCGCTCTCGGGACGGCTCGAAGCCAGCACGGTGGTCGACCTGCTGCTGGTCGAGCGCATTCGCCGCCGCTTCGGCATCGAGACCGCCGACCTCGACGTGCTGCAGGCCTGGATCCGGGACGCCGGGATTCGCTGGGGGGCCGATGCGCAGCACCGGGCCGAGGCGGGCCAGCCCGCGCTGCACCAGAACACCTGGCGCCAGGGTCTCGACCGACTGCTGCTCGGCCTGGCGATGCCCGTCGAGGACCGGCTCTTCGCCGGCACCCTGCCGGCCCCGGACGTCCAGCCCGGCCGTGCGGGTCTCCTCGGGTCGTTCGTCGCGTTCTGCGAGTGCTTGCTGGCGCTGCGGGAATCCCTGTCGGGGGCGCGTTCCCTGGCGTCCTGGAGCGAGGCCCTGGCCGGGCTCCTCGACGAGCTGATCGACTCCGCGGACGACGGGGCGGGCCAGCGCGCGTGGCTGCGGAGCATGCTCGACGAGCTGGCGAGCCGGGCGCGGCAGGCCGGGTTCGACGAGCCGATCTCCCTCGTGAGCCTGCGCCGCCAGCTCGAGGCCGAGCTCGCGCGAGCCGGGAGCTCCCACGGGTTCCTGTCGGGCGGGGTCACCTTCTGCGAGCTGGTTCCGATGCGGAGCATTCCGTTCCGGGTGGTGGCGCTGGTGGGCATGAACGACGACGCCTTTCCGCGCACGCGTCCGCCCCAGGGCTTCGACCTGATGGCCCGGGACCCGCGGCCCGGCGATCGCACCGGGCGCGACGACGATCGCCACCTGTTCCTGGAGGCGGTGATCTCGGCGCGCCAGCACCTGGTCATCACCTACGCCGGGCGCAGCCTGCGGGACGGCTCGCCGCGGGCGCCGTCGGTGGTGGTGGCCGAGCTGCTGGAGGAGCTGGCTCGCCAGGAAGGCACCGCCGCGCCGGAGGACGTCCGGGCCACCGGGGTGCGCGAGCATCCCCTGCACGGGTTCAGCTCCCGCTACTTCGATCCCGCCTCGCCGGGAGATCTCTTCAGCTACTCGGCGAGCGAGTGCGAGGGAGCGCGCGCGCTGCTGCGGCCGCGCTCCGCGGCCGGGCCCTTCGTCGGCGAGCCGCTGCCCGAGGACGTCTCGCCGGGAGGGACCGTCGAGCTGGCCGACCTCCTGCGCTTCGTCGAGCACCCGGTGCGCTTCTTCCTCCAGCGCCGGCTCGGCCTCTACCTGGGCGACGAGCTGGAGGTGCTGGAGGACCGGGAGCCGCTGCAGCTCGACTTCCTCGAGCAGTGGAAGCTGGGAGACGACCTCCTGCGACGGGAGCTGGCCGGCGTGCCCGAGCACGAGGCACGCGAGCTCCTTCGCGCCCGGGGCGCGCTCCCGCCCGGCACGCTCGGCGAGCTGGCGGGGGACGAGCTGGCCGGGCGGGTTCGAAACCTGCTCGTCGAGACCGCCGCGCTTCGCGGCGGCGGGCCGCTGCCCGCCGTGCCCTTCGATCGCTCGCTCGGCTCCTGGCGGCTCGCGGGCGAGCTCGGCGAGCTGTGGCCGGGCGGGCGGGTGGTGGTGCAGTACTCCCAGCGCCGCCTGCGCGGGGAGATCGGGCTGTGGATCCAGCACCTCGTGCTCTGCTGGCTCGGGCCGCCGGGGGTGCCATGCCGCAGCGCCCTGGTGGCACGCGCGAAGGACGGAAGCGCCGACGTGGTGGAGCTGGCGGAGGTCGACCAGCCCGAGCGCCTGCTGGTGGACCTGCTGGACCTCTACGCCCTGGGGCAGCGCGTGCCCCTGCCGGCGCTCCGGGACGCCTCGGAGAAGCAGGCGGAGTACGCGGTGAAGCACGGCTGGGACGGAGGGGTGGCCGCCAGCGCGCGTCGGGCCTGGGAGCCGAGCACGGACTTCGTCGGGGGAGCCGACCGCAACGAGGTCTACCTCGCCCAGGCGTTTCGCGACGTCGATCCCCTGGACCCGGCCACGCCCCTGCCCGGCGGCGAGACCTTCCTGTCCCTGGTGCGACGCATCTACGAGCCCTATCTCGTCGCGAAGGGTGCGAGATGAGGACCGCAAGCGAAGGCGCACGCGATCTGGCCGCCGATCTCCGCCTGGACGGGACGCATCTCATCGAGGCGGCGGCCGGAACGGGCAAGACCCATACGATCGTCTCGATCTACCTGCGGCTGCTGCTCGAGCGCGAGCTGCCGGTCGAGCGGATCCTCGTGGTGACGTACACGGTGGCGGCCACCGCGGAGCTGCGGGATCGCATCCGCGAGCGCCTCGTCGGTCTCGAGGGCTGGCTCCGGCGCCTGCTTGCGGACGAGGTCGGGCCACCGCACACCACCGAGGACTGGGACCTCGAGCTGGCCCGCACGCGCGTCGCGGCGGGGCAAGGGCCGGCGGACCTGGCTCGCGTGGTGCTGGCGGTCCGCAGCTTCGACCGCGCCGCCGTCTTCACCATCCACGGCTTCTGCCAGCGCGCCCTGGGCGAGCACGCGTTCGAGAGTGGCTCCTCCTTCGACAGCGAGCTGCTGAGCGACCAGTCCGCGCTGCTGGAGGAGGTGGCGGCCGACTTCTACGCCCGGACGTTCTACACGGCGCCGCACGATCTCGCGCGCGAGGTGTCGGCGGCGCTCACGCCGGCACGCCTGGTGGAGCTGGCGCGCCGGGTGACGGCGCGTCCCGACGTCGTCCTGCAGCCCGAGCGACCGGAGCCGCCCGACGTGGCGGCCCTCGAGGAGCGCTGGCACGAGGTGTTTCGCGAGGTGGCGGCTCTGTGGTCCGCATCCCGGGAGGAGATCGTCGGGCAGCTCGTCGACGCGTCCCGGCGCAAGGTGATCGACGGCCGGAACTACAGCCCGAAGCGCATGGCGGAGAAGTGGACACTCGCGATGGACGGCCTGCTGGGTGATTGCGTCCCCGGCCTGGAGGGTCGCTGGGAATACATCGTGCGCTTCACCCGCAGCGAGCTTCGCAGATACCACAAGAAGCCGGACGCGCCGCTGCCGGATCATCCCTTCTTCGATCGCTGCGACGCGCTGCTCGCCCTGGACCGGCAGCTGCTCGAGGCCTTCGACGGCGTTCGTCTGGCCCTCGAGCACGACTTCGTCGCCTGGGCGCGGCAGGAGCTCGCGCGGCGCAAGCGGAGGCGCAACGCGCTCTTCTTCGACGACCTGCTGGTGGGCCTGCGGGATGCCCTGGCCGGTGAAGGGGGGAGGCGCTCGTGTCCGCCATCCGCCGCCGCCACCCGGTGGCGCTGATCGACGAGTTCCAGGACACGGACCCGATCCAGTACGAGATCTTCCGTCGCATCTGGCACGAGCCCGCCAGGGGCGAGGCCGATCCGCTGCTCTGCCTGATCGGCGACCCCAAGCAGGCCATCTACGGCTTCCGGGGCGCCGACGTCTACGCCTACCTCGAGGCGCGCGGCGACGCCGGGGACGACGTCCACGCGCTCGACCGCAACTACCGCGCGGATCCTTCGCTGGTCGCCGCCCTGAACGCGGCCTTCGGCTCGAATCCCGATCCCTTCGCGAACGACCGCATCCGATTCCAGACCATCGAGCCGGCGCCGGCTGCCCGCGACCACCTGGCGGGCGAGGGCCCGGGGAGCGGGCTGCGGGTGCTCTTCGTCCACCGGGAGGGGGAAGAGTCGTCGATCGCCGCCGCGCGCGCCGGGCGATCCCTCGAGCGGGCCGTGGCCGGCGAGGTGGCCCGGCTGCTCGCGTCGGATCTCCGCATCGACGAGCGGCCCCTGGCGTCGGGCGACGTCGCCGTGCTGACCCGCAAGAACGAGCAGGCCCGCAACGTCCAGTCCGCGTTGCGCGAGCTCGGCATCGTGAGCGTGCTGCAGAGCGAGGAGAGCGTCCTCGGCACCGACGAGGCGGCGGAGCTCGAGCGCGTCATGCGGGCCATGGCCGAGCCCGAGGATCCGGCGCGCCTGCGGGCCGCGCTGGCCACGACCCTGCTGTCGAGCTCCGCCGGCGAGCTCGTCGCGCTTGCCGCGGACGGCGAGGACGCAGGCGGCTGGGAATCCTGGGGTGCCTGCTTTCGCGCGGCCCGTCGCGCCTGGACCGAGCGGGGCTTCGTCCAGGCGTTTCGCGGGCTGTGGGCCGAGCAGGGTGTCGGCGTGCGGCTGCTGGCACGTGCCGACGGCGAGCGCCGGGTGACGAACCTGCTGCATCTCGCAGAGCTGCTGCAGCAGGCGGCTCTGGAGGGCCGCTTCGGCCCGCTCGCGCTGCTCCACTGGTTCGCCCACCGGCGCCTGGAGGCACGCGACGGCCGGCGCTGGACGGCCGAGGAGGCGCAGCTCCGCCTGGAGAGCGACGCCGCCGCGGTGCAGCTCGTCACCATCCATCGCAGCAAGGGTCTCCAGTATCCGGTCACCGTGTGCCCCTTCCTGTGGGAGGGGAAGGTCGGCGAGGCCAACCCGAGCCTGCTGGCCTTCCACGACCCCGAGAGCGGGCGGCTCCAGCTGGACCTGCGTCCGGACAAGCAGGGGGAGAGCCGGCGACTGGCGCGCGAGGAGTCGTTCGCCGAGAACCTTCGCATCCTCTACGTGGCGCTGACCCGCGCGCGGCACCACTGCTCGGTGGTCTGGGGCGCCTTCTCGAAGGCCGGCACCTCGCCCCTGGGCCACCTGCTGCACCCTGCACCCGAGGCCGACCCCGCGCTTCCGCAGGCGGCCGGCCTCGCGCTTCCGGACGAGAAGCGCTTCGAGCGGCGCACGGACGAATCGCTCCTCTCCCAGCTCCGGGCGCTGGCCGATCGGGCACCGGGGACGATCACCGTCGAGCCCTTCGACGCCACGCCGGGACTCGTGCTCGTCGCATCGGGAGGCACCGACCCGGGCGCCGCGGAAGCGCTCGCGAGTCGCCGCGCCACGCGTCGCTTCTCGGGGGCGTGGCGGGTCTCGAGCTTCTCGGGCCTGATCGCCGGGGCGCCGGCGGACTCGGAAGGAGCGGGAGCGGCCGCGGCGCGCCTCGATCCGGAGACCGAAGAGGGACGGGACTACGACGCGCGTCTCGCGGGCGAGGCCACGCCGGCCAGCGGGGCGGAGGGGCCGCGCGCGGACGAGCGGGTCCGCCTGGCCGACTTCCCGGCCGGCGTGACGCCGGGAATCCTCCTTCACGAGATCTTCGAGCGGATCGACTTCCCGACGGCCGCGCTCCCGCCCCGGGCCGAGGCCTCGGAGCTCGACACGCTCGTCGCCGACGGGCTCGCGCGCCGGGGAATCGGGGCGCAGTGGCGCCAGCCGCTGGCCGCCGCCATCCGCGACGTGCTCGCGGTTCCGCTGGATCCCGGCGAGCCGGCCAGCCGGCTCGCCGTCGTGTCGCGCGCGGATCGCGTGGACGAGATGGACTTCGTGTTGCCGGTCGCCGCCGGGCCCCGCGGCGGCCCCCGGCTCACGCCCGAAGGTCTCGCCGCGGCGTTCGAGCGCCACGCCACCAGCGCCGTGACCCGGCGCTACGCGGAGCGCACCGCGCGGCTCGGCTTTCCGGCGCTCGAAGGCTATCTGCGGGGCTACGTCGACCTGGTGTTCCGGCGCGACGGCTGCTTCCACGTGGTCGACTACAAGTCGAACTGGCTGGGACCGTCGCCCGGGGACTACGAGCCCGACGCCCTGGCCCGCTCGATGCTCGAGCACGACTACGTGCTGCAGTACCACCTCTATCTCGTCGCGCTCCACCGTCACCTGCGTCAGCGGCTTCCGGGCTACGACTACGACCGCCACGTGGGGGGCGCCTGGTACCTGTTCGTGCGCGGCATGTCCCCCCGGCACCCGCCGGCACGCGGGGTGTTTCACGACCGCCCGCCGCGCGCCCTCGTGGAAGCGCTCGAGGAGCAGCTCTCGTGAGCCCCGAGCCCATGCCGCGGCTCGACGCACTGTGCGCCCGGGGCGAGATCTCCGCCCTCGATCTCGCCTTCGCGCGCAGTCTCGCGCGCCTGTCGGGGGAGTCCCGCCCGGAGGTGCTGCTGGCTGCGGCGCTGGCGAGCCGGCAGATGGCCCGGGGAGACGTCTGTGTCGACCTGCCGGCACTGGCGCGAGCGGCCGCGCCGGAAGGGCTTCCGGCGGCGGGCGACCGGGACGAGGCCGTCCCGGTCTGGCCGCCCCTCGAAGGCTGGCTGGCGGCCCTCGCCGACAGCCCGCTCGTGGCGCAACCCGCTGGGGAGTCGGCCGATCGTCCGCTGGTGCTCGACGCGAGCGGGCGCCTGTACCTGCAGCGCTTCTTCCGCCACCAGCAGCGGGTGGCCGACGCGCTGGTCGCGCGTTGCGGCGAAGCGCCTCTCGTCGATCCGGAGATCCTGCACGCGAGCCTCGAGCACCTGGTGCCGGCCGGAGGGCCAGACGGGCCGCGCGACGCCTGCGCGGTCGCCGCGAATCGCCGCCTGTGCGTGGTCTCCGGGGGCCCGGGAACCGGCAAGACCACCACCGCGGCCCGGCTGCTCGCGGTGCAGGTCGACTGCGCGCTGCGTGCGGGGCTCCCGGCGCCCCGCATCGCCCTGGCCGCTCCCACCGGCAAGGCCGCAGCCCGCCTGGCCGAATCCATCGCGCGGATGCTGCCGGGCCTGCCGGTCTCCGACGCTGTGCGCGAGGCGATTCCCCGCCAGGCCACCACGCTCCACCGGCTGCTGCGCCTCGACGCGCGGCGCCTGCGGCGCAGGGCGGCTCCCGTGCGTCTGCGCTTCGACGTGGTGCTCGTCGACGAGGCGTCGATGATCGACCTCGCTCTGATGGATCGGCTGCTGCGGGCGCTTCCCGACGAGGCGCGTCTCGTGTTGCTGGGAGACGCCGACCAGCTCGCCTCCGTGGAGGCGGGGTCGGTCTTCTCCGACGTCTGCGGCGGCTCGGAGCCGCCCGGTCCGGGGACGGCGGCCGCGGCTCCGATCCGCGCCTGTGTCGTCACCCTTCGCACGAGCCACCGCTACGGGGCCGAGAGCGGCATCCGCGCCCTGGCGGAAGCCGTGCGCACGGGGGACGCCGAGGCGGCGCTCGCCGTGCTCGTCGACGAGAGTCTGCCGGACGTGGCGCTCGCCCCGCCGGTCGGGCGCTCGCGCCTGGGCGAGCCGATGGAGCAGGCGCTGCTGGCAGGCTACGGCCCCTTCGCACGGGCCGCGGACGCGACAGCGCGGCTGGCGGCGCTCGACGGCTTCCGGGTGCTGTGCGCCCTGCGCGAAGGACCGTTCGGGGTGCTGCGGATGAACCGCGCCGCCGACGAGCTGCTGGTCGCCGCCGGGCTCCTGGAAGCCAGGCGGTACGGGGCGGGCGTCGAAGCCGCGGGGCGGCCCGTGCTGGTGACCCGCAACGCTCCGGAGATCGGACTCTGGAACGGGGACGTGGGCGTGCTCCAGCGCGGGGCGCAGCCGGACGGCCGGCCGGGAGCCCTGCGGGCCGTCTTCCGCACGGCGGACGGCGCGCTGCGCGAGCTGGGTCCGTCGCGCCTGCCGCCCCACGAGCCCGTCTTCGCCATGAGCGTCCACAAGAGCCAGGGCTCGGAGCTCGACGAGGTGGCGCTGGTGCTGCCCGACGCGCCGGTTCCCCTGGTGACGCGCGAGCTCGTCTACACGGCGGTGACCCGGGCGCGCCGGCGGGTGGTCGTCCATGCGAGCGAGCCGGTGCTGCGCGCCGCACTCGCGTCGCGCGTCGCGCGCGCCTCGGGGCTGCGGGACGCCCTGTGGTCTCCCCGATGAGCGGCAGCGATTCGACGGGGGTCGTGATCGGGCACTTCGGTCTCGACGTCGAGGTGGCGCTCGACGACGGCGAGCGTCGCCGGGTGCGCGTTCGGCGCAGCCGCTCGCCCCTGGTGGTGGGGGACCGGGTACGGCTCTCGGCCCGGGGTGCGGAGCCGCTGCCGCGCCGGACCGTGCTCGCCCGGCGCGACGCGCGCGACCGCACCCGTGCGGTGGCGGCCAACCTCGACGCCCTCGGTGTGACGATCGCCGCGCAGCCGCCCCCGCCCCGGGGCTATGTGGACCGGGGCATCGTGGCGGCGCGGGCCGCGGGAATCGATCCCTTCCTGGTGGTCAACAAGTGCGACGAGCAGGACTCCCGGCTGCTGGCGGACCGGGTTCGCGCCACCTACGCGGGTGGCCCCTTCGGGCTGCCGGTGTTCGCGGTGAGCGCCACCTCGGGCCTGGGCCTCGACGCGCTGCGCGCGTTCCTGGCCGGCGATCCGCCGGACCCGGACGGCGCGCCGGCCCCCCGGCGAGCCGCCTTCATCGGGACGTCGGGGGTGGGCAAGAGCTCGCTGCTGAACGCGCTGGTTCCGGGCCTCGAGCTCGACGTGGGGGAGATCAATCGCTTCACGCGCCTGGGCCGACACGTGACCACGCGCGCGACGCTGCATGTGCTGCCGGGGGGCGGCGAGCTCATCGACACCCCCGGCTTCCGCGACTTCGTTCCCGTGGATGTCGCCCCTGCGGAGATGGCACGCCACTTCCCGGGCTTCGAGAGCGCCCTGGCGCGGGGCTGTCGCTTCCGCGACTGCCTGCACCGGGAGGAGCCCGGCTGCAGCGTCACTGCCGCCGTCGCGGCGGGGGAGATCGATCCCGCGCGCCACCAGGCCTACCTCCACCTGCTCGCCGATCTCGAGCGCGCGGCCGCCAGCGACCGGGTCCGCCGCTCCTAGCGGACGAATCCGCAGGATTCGGTTGCGGCGCGAGCCGACCCATCCCGGGTCGGGCTCCTAGCCCTGATCCGCAACGGCACGCAAGAAGCACCCCTGAATGACGCATTGGGGCTAGAGGCCCGGGTCGCGCTCCGCATCCTCGTCGCCTGGTCGCTCGAAGCTGATGCGGCCGAGCTTTCCGCTGCGCAGCTCTCGCAGGAACACGTCGGCGGCGCGATCGACGTCGAGACGTCCTCCGCGCAGCAGCAGGCCCCGGGCGCGTGCGATCGACTCCAGCAGCTCGTGGGGCTCCCCATCCAGGGACTCCAGGTGGAAGCGCTCGCGCAGCAGGTGCGGGTAGCGGTCGCGCAGGAACGCCAGCGCGAAGTACGCCACGTCGAAGGGGTCGAAGGCCGCGGCGCCGACCCCGCCGCTGGCGGCGAGGCAGCGGGCCGCCCGCTGGTCCTCGAGCTTGGGCCACAGCACGCCGGGCGTGTCCGACAGCGAGAAGCCGAGATCGAGATCGACCTGCTGGCGCCGGCGCGTGACCGCCGGTCGGTCGGCGACCTCGGCCACGCGTCGTCCCTTCAGGCTGTTGATGAGCGTCGACTTGCCCACGTTGGGGATGCCGACCACCAGGGCTCGCACGGGCTTGCCCGGGCCGCGGCGACCCGGCGCGAGCTCGCGGCAGCGGGCCGGAACCACCGCCACGTCCGCCGCCACCGTCGCGCGCACGGCCACGACCCGGACGTTCTCCTCCCCGGACAGCGATTCGATCCACGCGGCCGTGACGTCGGGGTCGGCGAGGTCGGCCTTGGCGAGCACCCGGACGCAGGGTCGCTCGCCGCGCAGCTCCGCCAGCATGGGGTTCGCGCTGGCCCGGGGCAGGCGCGCGTCGAGCACCTCGATCACGACGTCGGTCCGGCGCATGGCGGCGGCGATCTCGCGCCGGGCCTTGTTCATGTGTCCCGGGAACCAGTTGATCGTCATGCGGGCAGCTCTCCGTGGGCCGGGGCTCGAGAGCGGCGCGGCAGCATAGCCCGACCCCCTCCCCGCCGCCTCGCGGGGTGATAACCTGCAGGGCTTCGGGGGGATCGTGACGGAATCGCAGCTGGCGCCGACGTCGGTGAAGGAGCTTCTCGCGCGCGACACCGCGGGAGGACGGGTGCGGGTGCAGGGCTGGCTGCGCACCGCGCGACACTCGAAGAACGTGTCCTTCCTCGAGGTGTCCGACGGCTCCTGCTTCGCGGGCATCCAGGCGGTGGCGCCCCACGAGCTGCCGAGCTACGAGGAGACGATCGCGAAGCTCTCCGCAGGCTGTGCGGTGGTCGTGGAGGGGGCGCTGGTCGACTCCCCCGGCAAGGGGCAGCGCTTCGAGATCCAGGCGGACGCGGTGGAGCTGGTGGGCCCCGTCGACGACGACTACCCGCTCCAGAAGAAGCGACACACGTTCGAGTACCTTCGGGCGATCGGCCACCTGCGGCCCCGGACCAACACCCTGGGTGCGGTGCTGCGCGTGCGCAACGCCGCCTCCCGGGCCATCCACGCCTTCTTCCAGGAGCGCGGCTTCGTGCACCTGCACTCGCCCATCATCACGCGTTTGGACGCCGAGGGCGCCGGTGAGATGTTCCGGGTGACGACCCTGGATCCCGACCGCCCGCCGCGGGACGCCCAGGGCCGCGTCGACCACGCCCAGGACTTCTTCGGCGGCCCCGCCTTCCTCACGGTCTCGGGGCAGCTCGAGGCGGAGATCGGCGCGCTCGCGCTCTCGAAGGTCTACACCTTCGGTCCCACCTTCCGCGCCGAGAACTCGCACACGAGCCGACACCTGGCGGAGTTCTGGATGGTGGAGCCCGAGGTGGCGTTCTGCGACCTGGCCGGGCTCGCCGACCTCGCCGAGGAGTTCCTGAAAGCGGTCTTCCGCGGGGTGCTCGAGAGCTGTCCCGACGACATGGACTTCTTCAACGCGCGCATCGACGACACGGTGCTCGCGAGCCTGCGTCACGTGGTCGAGACCCCCTTCGAGCGCGTCACCTACACCGAGGCGGTGAAGATCCTCGAGAGCGCCAGCCGGTCCTTCGAGTTTCCCGTGCGCTGGGGCGCCGACCTGCAGAGCGAGCACGAGCGCTACCTGGCCGAGGAGCACATCGGCGCGCCCGTGGTGGTCGTGGACTATCCGAAGGACATCAAGGCCTTCTACATGTACGCGAACGACGACGACCGCACGGTGGCCGCGCTGGACGTGCTCGTGCCGAAGGTGGGCGAGATCATCGGTGGGTCCCAACGCGAGCACCGGCACGACACGCTCCTGCGGCGCATCGACGAGCACGGGCTCGATCGCGAGCCCTACGCGTGGTACCTGGACCTGCGCCGCTACGGGACGGTGCCCCACGCGGGCTTCGGGCTGGGCTTCGAGCGGCTCGTGCAGTTCATGACCGGCATGGAGAACATCCGCGACGTGGCGCCCTTTCCTCGGGTTCCGGGCCATGCGGAGTTCTGACCGCACCCGGCTGCCGGTGCTTGCGATCGCGGTGTCGCTCGCGATCGCGGCGTCGTTCCCGGTCGCCGGATGCGTCCTCGACCAGGGGCTCGAGATGCAGGAGGCGCGCGCCGCCTACCAGGCGTGCGTGGACGCGCATCCCGTGGACGCGAGGGAGAGGTGCGCGGCGCTCGAGGCCGAGCTGGCCGCCCGCACCGAGCGCTACGAGCAGGACGCACGCGGCGCCTGGGGCTGCGCGCCGTCGGATTCGGGCTGTCCGCGCGATGGGACTCCGAGCGCGGGCCGCTGAGAGGGCGGGTCAGCGCCCGTCCAGGCGCTTGCCGAGGCTCACGGTGTCGTCCACGCGGTAGCCGAGCCTCTCGTAGAAGGCGAGCACCTCGCGGTTCGTGCCGCGCACCTGCAGGTTGATCTTGGGACAGCCGAGGTCGCGCAGGCGCGCCTCGACGAACGCCATCAGCTGGCGTCCCAGCCCCTTCCCGCGCCAGGCGGGATCGACGGCCAGGTAGTTGATCCAGCCCCGGTGGCCCTCGTAGCCCGCCATCACCGAGGAGACGATGCGCCTCTCGACCTCGCCGACGAAGAAGAGATCGGGCTGGAACTCCGTCTTCCGGGCGATGTCGAGGTGGGGCACGTTCCAGGGCACCACCAGGCCGCACGCCTCCCACAGCGCAGCGATCTGGGGCTCGTCGGAGGCCTGGAAGACGCGGATGGATGCCACGGGGCGGTTATAGCCCAGGGTGCCTTCTCCGGTCGTGCGTTCGGTCGCTACGTTCAGTCGGTGAGCGCGAACTCGAGGGGCAGCTCGAACGAGAGGGAGGCGTCGGCGAGGCTCGGCGGCGGCGAGCCGAAGGGGGCGGCGCGCCGCACGATGCGCATCGCCTGCCGGTCGAGCAGCGGCGAGCCCGAGGACTCGGCGACCTCCATGCCGTCGATCCGGCCGTCGCGGTCGAGTCGCAGCCGGAGGACGACGGTGCCCTCGATCCCCTCGAGCCGGGCGCGGCGCGGGTACTCGAGCGTCGAGACGACCCGCGCGAAGAGAGCGTCGAAGTAGTCGTCGCGAGCCGCTCCGCCGGCGCCGGTGCCCACTGCATCGGAAGCCCCGGAGCCTGCGGCCCCGGCCCCCGACCCGGCCCCGAGCGCCGCCAGAGCCGGTCCCGCGGCGACGTCCGGCCCCTCGGATTCGCTCGTCTCCGCGGTGCGTTCAGGCGGCGACCCGGCGACGCTCGCCGCCTCGCCGGCCCGGGCCGGTGGCACGGTCGTCGGCGGGGCCGGCCGACTCGTCGTGGTGTCGACGTCGACCGGGATCGCCGGGGCCGCGGCGAGTGGGGCCTCCCGCCGCGGTGCGGGGGGCGCCGGGGCCCGGTCGAGCGCCGCGGCCCGAGCCGGAGGAGCCGGGGAGGCGACGCGCGCCGGCGTCCCGGTGGGCGCGTCGTCCTTCGAGGGGTCGTGCGCCCGGTGCCGGGGCGAGGGTGCGCCGAACGCGTCCTCGAGAGAGATCCGGAGCCCCGCCGGTCCACCTGCCCGGGAGCCGGCGGGGCTGCTCAGCACGTGCAGTCCCGGACCGAGCGTCAGCAGCAGTCCGACGTGCAGGGTCAGTGCGACGAGCGCGCCCGCGATCCAGTGGCGCGGCGGGATGCGGCTCTCGGCTCGCACGCCGGTCCTCACGCCCGGCCCCGCGACTCGCCGTCCACCATGGCGCGTGCCATCAGGTGGGCGATTCGCAGGGGCTCCGGCACGAAGGCCTTGCCCAGGGTGGCGCGGACGATCGCCTGGGCGTGGGCCGCGGCGACCCCGGCGGCCGCCACGAACAGACCTTCCTCGCAGCGGACCGCGGGCGGGGTGCGGTCCACGATGGCGAGCCGCTCGGGGCATCCCGCGGCGCTGAGGGCTTCGCCGACCCGACTCTTCGCGGGGTCCCGCCGGGTCACGACGATGACGGGCAGGTCGAGCCGCCGGGCCAGGCTCGTCGCGTCGACCACGGCGAGGCCGGCGATGGTGATGCCCCCGAGCAGCACCGCCTGCAGAGCGGGGAAGGGACGCAGCTCCCGGATCCAGCCCGCCAGGTAGTCGGTGACGTCGTCACCGTCCACGGGGAAGCTGCCGACGGCCACGGACTCGACGACGCTCGCGCCCTCCATCATCACGGCCACGAGGGGCACGGGGTGGTGCTGCCCCTTCTGGAAGGGGCCGTCGTCGATTCCCAGGACGTGCGGGCGTGCCGGCGGCATGGGCCCGAGTCTACCAGCGTCCCCCTCAGCGCCCGGCCGCGGGATCCTCGCGCCCGTAGAACGGACTCGACCAGGCCGCGCCCCCATCCTGCTGCACCACGCGCAGATAGAGGTACTCGCCCGGAGCCAGGGGCGGGACCTGTCGCTCGCCTTCGAGGTCGCGCTCGCCTTCGCCCGGCACGCTGGCCGTGAGGCCGCTCCGGATGAAGTCGATACGCTCGACCGGGGCGGTAGCGGCGATGCGATAGTGGAGGCGGCTCGTCCGCTCCTCGTCCGGCGGATCGAGGGACACCTCGAGGTGGATGCGCGGCCCGTTGGTCGCGTAGGTGGCGCGAGCCCGCAGGGCGGCGAGCACGGCCTCGCGCGTGGGCGTGTCGGCGAAGATGGCCGCCAGCCCTGCAGTACCGCCGGCGGCGATACCGGCCAGCCCCGGGTGGCCGTCGTGGCTGTCGCCGCTCCCGATGAAGCCGAAGCGGTATCCGAGCTGCAGCGCGTTGCGGACGAAGTTGCCCGGCACCGGCCGGTAGATCGGGGAGGGCGCGTCGGGCGCCTCGCTGCTGCCGTGCACCGAGACGATCTCGGTCAGCGGCTCGAGATCGGGGGGCGGCGCCCAGGTCCAGTTCGTCGCGATCGGCCCTCCCGCCGAGTGGTGCGCGAACGTGAGCACGGGCTGGCCCCGCAGCGCGGCCCAGAGCTGGTCGGGGGTCTCGTAGCGCGGATCGAGGGAGCTCAGCACCTCTCCCTCGTCCTGGAAGTAGAGCACGTGACGGTGGCCCTGCAGCCAGCTCGTCCACTCGTAGCCGAGCAGGGTCACGAAGCGTCCGGGCTCGTTCCAGCGCTCGACGGCGGCACGGATCTCGTCCCACATCTCGGGGTGGGCGTCGAGGAAGCGCATGCCCCAGTGGTCGTGGTCGGTCAGAGCGGAGACGTCGAGAGCGGCCACGTTCCGCGCGTAGTCGTAGTAGTCGTCGGGTGTTCCGGTGCCGTCGGACAGCTGGGAGTGTCCGTGCAGGTCGCCCCACAGGACGTTGCGGATGCCCTCCCGCACGACGAGCGGGTTCGACTCGAAGTCCGCCGGGCCGCCCCCGGTCTCGATCCGGGCGTGCAGCCGATACGTGCCCGGCTGCTGCACCCGCGCCGGGACCGTGGTGCGACCGCGATCGGCGGCGACGAGCTGCACCCGTTCGGGGACCGTCAGGCCCTCGTCGGCCTCCAGGGCGATCTCGCCTTCCCAGGGAAAGCCCGCGTTGCCGGCGGCGTCGACCACCGCGAGGTTCACCCGCACGTCCCGTCCCGGCTCGGCCGTGGTCGGCAGGGTCACCACCAGCTGCGCCGGACCCGCCGCCTCGACGGTCACCGTCGGGGACTCGGGGAGGACCGCGCGGATCCCGTCGCCGTCGCCGTCGACGGCGAACCACAGCCGCGCGCGTCGCTCTGCATAGCGGTCGACCCGGGCACCGGCCGGCCCGGCGCCGTAGACGATCTCGAGCCGCTCGCCGGGGGCCAGCGCGCGGCCCCCGATCTCGATGGCCAGCAGCTGCGACGCGGCCTGGAAGGCATCGACGTCGACGCCTTTGGCCTCGGTACGCACGGTGGTGTATCCCGGACCTTCCTCGAAGGCGGTCTGGGGATCGTCCCAGTCCCAGAAGGGCGACACCTGCAGGAACACCATGCCCCCCACGGCGACGCCCTCGGGACCGACCTCGTAGACGAGGTGGAAGCGGCCCCGGGATCCCACGGTGAACACGGGCGCCCCCGCGCTGTCGCGCGGGGCCGCCGGCGCGGAGCCGTCCGGCTCCAGCCGTTCCGCGGCCTCGAGCCACGCCCGGCCGCCGCCGTCCGCGGCGTGACGGGGAGCTTCGAGGTCGAGGCGCAGGGATTCGGCGACGTCGGGGCTCGCGTCCGCCGAGAAGGGACCCCGGGGCGGCAGGCCCGCCCGGGTGTCGCTGGCGGGTGCGCTCGAGGCCGCGGGTGCCGGCGGCGGCGCCGCTTCG
This sequence comes from uncultured delta proteobacterium, assembly GCA_963822965.1. Classification (GTDB taxonomy): domain Bacteria; phylum Myxococcota_A; class UBA9160; order UBA9160; family UBA4427; genus JAJDAN01. The sequence goes on along the minus strand of CAWGJT010000005.1, from coordinate 474,786 downwards.
TCGCACGCGAGGCTCCCCCAGGCGGTGAGCCCGGCGGCCAGCAGCCGGATCGCCGCCCGGCGGAGGCCGCTGGTCCCGCGGGGCAAGCGGGGCATTCCGGGTCGTGCGTACGTGCCTCGGGCGCGCGCCGGGCTTCCTGTATCCAATTGGCACTTTTCCCCTTTAGCCACGGGTCGTTCCATCCGTACATAGCGTACGAGGCCGGCCCGGGGTCCGCGACGGGACCGTGGCGGGGCTCCGCCCGTGCAGACTGCGCGGTGCTGCGGGGAGATCAGGTCGGTTGGCGGACGAGCACACGACTCCGGCGACGGGTGACACCGTTCGGATTCATCCGTGGGTGACGTACGCGACGAGCGCGCTCCTCCTGCTCGGATCCGCCGCCATCCTGCTGTCCAGCCCCGACGCCCGGGACGAGGTGAGTCGCAGCCCCCAGATGGCCGCGGCGCGCAGCTACTTCGAACGCAACCCCGACGTCGAGATCAGCGGTCTGCTCGCCCAGTGGATCGGGGCGGACCAGGTGAAGCAGATGCGGGCGGACCACGAGGCGCGCCGGCAGGCGGGCTCGGTCGCGATCCTCTCGCAGCGGATGCAGGAGAAGACCCAGAAGCGCTTCGACGCGATCCAGCGCGAGGCCTTCGCGAGCCTGCAGCAGCTTCCCAGCTGGCGATTCGGCGTGGTGGACGGGTCGAGCCCCATCCAGAACACGTTCCTGCACGTGGTGGTGCAGGACTCGTTCGTCGCCCTCGCCATCTCGATGCTCTTCTTCGTCCTGACCGCGATCACCCTGGAAGGTGCCTGGGGCTCGATCCTCTTCGGGGGATTCTGCTTCCTGCTTCCGATCGTCACCGCCACGACCCACGAGTCGCTCTACGGCGACCGGGGCGTGCCGTGGTCGGGCGCCAGCGGCGTCATCGCGGGGCTGCTGGGCGCCTATCTGGTTCGCTCGTTCAAGGGCTTCACGATTCCCGGCTGGCTGCTGCTGCCCGCCTGGATCGCCTGGGAGTATCTGTTCGCGCGCGACCTTCCCCTCGATCACTTCGACGCGGCGCCGGTGGTGGTCCACGGCGTGAGCTTCGCGTTCGGCGCGGCGGCCGCCGTGGCGATCTGGGTGCTGGGGCTGGAGGAGAAGCTCGCGATCGGATCGCGGGACACGCCGGACCTGGTCTCGAACCCGCTGCTCGACCAGGCGCTGCAGGAGCAGCAGACCGGCAACGCCGAGGGTGCGTTCGAGCTGCTCGAGCCCGAGCTGCGGCGCACGCCCGGCAACCACGACGTGGCGCTCGCGCTCTGGCAGGTCTCCACCGGAAGCGACCGGGCGCGGCGCGCGCTGCCGGCGATGCTCGGTGCGGTTCGGGACGCGCTTCGCAGCAACCGGCGCGAGGACGCGTGCAACCTGTGGACCGCGATGGCCAGCGAGGTGAGCGAGCTGCCGGCGGACGGAACGCTGCTCGTCCGCATCGGCGAAGCGCTGCTGGCGCGCGAAGAGCACGAGGCGGCGCTCCACGCCTTCGCGAGCGCGGTGGATGGGTCGCGCACGCTCTCCTCGGCGCTGGCGCTGCGGGTGGTGCGGGGCACCCGGGATCTCGATCCCGATCTCGCCAGCCGCGCGGCGTCCGTCGGCCTGGCGGACGACCAGCTCGGCCAGCGCGAGCGATCCGAGCTCCAGTCGCTGGTGGACACCCGGGGCCCGCGGGCCGCGGGCGCCGCGCCCCCGCCCACCGCGTCGGCGGCCCGGACGGCTCCGCCCGCGTCACCGCGGCGGGCCGCATCGCCTCAGCCGGCTCCGGCAGCGGCGCCCCAGCCGGCTCCGGCCGCATCGCCCCGCCCCGTTGCGGCAGCGGCGCCCCAGCCGGTTGCGGCCGCGGCGCCCGAGCCGGAGCCCGACCCCTTCCAGGATCCCAACGCGATCCCCGCCGACGCGTTCGAGGAGCTGGCCGAAGGGGAGAGCCTCGCCGCCGAGGACCCGAGCACCTGGAACCAGCCCGGCCTGGTGCAGGACCTGTCCCACGAGCTCGAGGACGACGGACCCGGATTCGACTGGAGCGGCCTGCAGGACGAGGAGGAGTCGGCCACGGATGCGGTCCCCACGGCCGTCGATCTCGGCCCGACGACCGGAGCGAGCGCGGCGGTGCCGGCGGACTTGTCCGAGACCACCGAGACCCTGGAGCCCCGCTCCCGCGCCGCGTCGCCGGCGGCCTCCGCGGCGGTGCGCACCCCGCCGCTGCCCGACACGGAGCCGCAGCTCGACGACGTAGAGCCGGCGGGAGAGCCGCAGCCGGCGGGCGAGAGCGCGGAAGACTTCGACGACGTGGCGCTCCTTCCGGACACCCGCCGCTCGCTGCGTGCGCGCCCGGCCGTGCCGGTCTCTCTCGACGAGGAGGGCCTCTCCATCGAGGTCGAGGCCGGCAGCAAGACGGTGCTTCCCTACGCGCGCATCGAGGCGGTGGCGGCCGGTGCGGTCCAGGGGCTGGCAGACAAGCCGGTGCTGGTGGTGGATGTGGTGCTCAACTGGCTCGCCGTGCCGGACGAGCCGCTCAAGGTGGTGCGCCTGCGCAGCGACACCTTCGATCCGCGCCGGATCGTTCCCGACAAGGCTTCGGCGCTCGAGGCGCTACGGGCCCTGCTCGACCAGCTGATCACCCGCTCGGGCGCGACGCCGCTGCCCGGCCGGGACGCCGCCCTCGGGAATCCCTTCGCGAGCTTCCCGGATCTCGCGACCTACGACCGCACGGTGCTGATGGCCGAGTAGCCCGGCGCCGAGGGCCGTCGCCCGCGGCCGTCAGGGCTGGAAGCTCCCGTCGTCCCGGCGCTTCCAGCCGCCGGCGGCGGCGTTGCCACCGTCGACGTGCAGGGTGGTGCCCGTCACGAAGCGCGAGAGGTCCGTGGCCAGGTAGAGCGCCGCTCCGGCCACGTCGTCCGGGTGGCCGCGCCGTGCGAGAGGCGTCGTCACCGGCGCCGACTCCAGGCCCGGGAGCCCCGGTGTCGGGATCACGTCGGGTGCGATGCAGTTGACCCGGATGCCCCGGCCGCCGAGCTCCAGAGCCAGGCTCCGGGTCAGGCTCGTGACCGCCGCCTTCATGGCGGAGTAGACCGCGTAGCCGGGTCCCGCCCGGTGGGCCTCGATGGACGTCACGTTGATGACCGACGCGCCCGGTGCCAGGTGGGGCAGCGCCGCACGCAGGCAGTGGGTGACGCTGCTCCAGTTCTCGTCGACGAGTGCCCGCTCGCCGCCGGGCGAGAGGCGCTCGAACGGGCAAGCGAACGTCCCGCCGGCGTTGTTGACGAGCACGTCCAGGGTGCCCGCGCGACCCGCGGCCGCCGTGAAGAACGCCTGCACGGCCTCGCCGTCGCGCACGTCGAGCACGGCCGTGGAGACCCGCCCGCCGTGCCCGGCGAGGGCCGTGGCGGTGTGCTCGAGGGCCGCGGGCTCGCGGTCGCAAAGCTCGAGATCGGCGCCGCAACGCGCGAAGGCCTGGGCGATGGCGGCACCGAGGCCCATGGCGGCACCGGTCACCACGGCGGTGCGTCCGGCGAGGGCGAGGCTCTGGGGTCCGAGCGCCACCGCGTCAGGCCGGCTGCGGCGGCAGGACCCGTCGCTCGAGCAGCGGCTGTGCCCAGGCGAGCCACTCGCACAGTGCGGGTCGCGTGCGACGCGGGTCGATCAGGTCGTGGACCCCGAACCCTTCGGCGCGCGGAAACGGCGAGCGGCCGCGGGCGAGCTTCTCCTCGAGCTCCCGCCGCTTCGCCTCGGGGTCGGGAGCGGCCTCGATCTCGCGCCGGAAGGCGACGGCGACACCGCCTTCGAGGGGCAGCGCCCCGCTCTCCGCCGAAGGCCAGGCCAGCACCGTTCCGTGGGGCCCGAAGTGCGCGGCCGCCGCCACCCCGTAGGCCTTGCGCACGTGCACCGAGATCCAGGGCACGCTGGATTCCACCACCGCCACGATGGCATCCACCCCGTGGCGGATGGTCGCCGCGGCCTCGGACTCGGCGCCGATCATGAATCCGGGCTCGTCCACGAAGCTCAGGATGGGCAGGTGGAAGGTTTCGCAGAGGCTCACGAAGCGGCGGACCTTCTGGGCGCCGGCCGCGTCCATCGAGCCGCCGTAGATGGCGGGATCGTTGGCGAGCACGCCGACCGGCCGTCCGTCGACGCGAGCCAGGGCGGTGATCTGGGAGCGGCCGAAGCCCGCGGTCGTCTCGAAGAGCGAGCCCGGGTCGACCACCAGCTCCAGGAGCCGGCGCATCTTGTAGACCTTCCGGCGATCGCGCGGGACGATCTCCAGCAGGGCCTCTTCGCAGCGGTCCGGGTCGTCCGTGGGCGTCGCGCGGGGGGAAGCTGCGAGACGTTCGTCGGCAGATAGGAGAGGAAACGCCGCATCTGCGCGAGCGCGTCCTCCTCGTCCCGGGCGACGTTGTCGACGACGCCGCTGCGTGCGTGCACCCGGGCGCCGCCGAGCTCCTCCTTCGTGTGCCGCTCGCCGAGGGCGCGTTCCACCAGCGCCGGACCGCCGATCAGCACCTGGGAGGTGTCGCGGGTCATCACCGAGAAGTGCGAGGCGGCGAGGCGGGCCGCCGGAAAGCCGGCCACCGCGCCCAACGCGGCCGAGCACACCGGGGCGATGCGCAGGATGCGGGCGATCGAGAGGAAGCGGGGCGGGCCGAAGGCCGGCTCCGGGGCGGGACGGGGCGGCGGCGCCGCGCCCGGCTTGCGGCCCGCGTTGCCCGCGGCGCCGGCCACGCTGCCGCCGCCGCCCTCGAGGAAGCGGACGAGCGGCAGCCGGTAGTGGCAGGCCAGGTCCTCGGCATACACGCTCTTGCGGAGGCCGGCGGGGGAGGGCGAGCCACCGCGCTGGGTGAAGTCCTCGCCGCCCATCACCACGGGGCGGCCGTCCACGCGCGCGAAGCCGAGCACGTAGTTCGCCGGAGAGAAGGCCACGAGGTTGCCTTCGGCGTCCCGCTCGGCGTGTCCGGCGAGGGGACCGTGCTCGTAGAAGCTTCCGGCGTCCGCCAGGCGGTCGATGCGCTCGCGAACCGTGAGTCGGCCCCGTTCGTGCTGCTTCGCGACGGCTTCCGCGCCGCCCATCTCCCGGGCGAGGGCGCGCCGCCTCTCGATCTCGTCGGCCTCGGGCCTCCAGCTCATCGCGGTCCCTCTTCTCGCAGCGCGGTCCCCGTTCTCGAAGCGCGGTCCCCGCCCGGACGGGCCGTTCCCCGCCTGGACGCCTAGAAGAGAAGCGTCTGGCATTCCAGGCGGACCAGGTCCACGACGCCGATCGCGTTGCGGCCGGGCATGTGCCCGGCGCACTCGCCGGGATTGAAGACGACGGCGCCGGCACGTCGCTCGAGGCGGTGGCGATGGTCGTGGCCGTGCAGGATCAGGGCGGGCACGTCGTTCCGGGTCACCGCCTCCGGCAGGGCCGTCTCGAAGTCGCGCGGGTCGTGTACCACCCACAGGCGCCGCGCGGACCACTCGAGCTCGAGGGGCGGGTCGGAGAGGTCGAAGTCGAAGCGGGCCGCCGCCCGCTCGAGCGCGTCCCGCTCGAGGTCGTTGTTGCCGTAGACGCCGTGGAGCGGGGCGTCGAGGCGCGCGAGCACCTCGAGCGTCTTCGCCTGGGTGATGTCCCCGGTGTGGACGACTCGATCGACGCGGGCACCGTTCAGCAGCTCGACGATCCGCGAGACGTTCGAGAGGTTGTTGTGGGTGTCGCTGACGACGCCGATCCGCATGGCGGGGACACGCTAACACCCCTCCCGGAGGGCTGCCGTTTCGGGGGGCTATGCTGGCCCCACCCGCTGCGGGCCGGCCGCCTGGAGCGGCCCCGAGGCGGGAGCCAGCCCCCGAAGCCGAGAGGTCGCCGGGAGAGAGGAGACCGATGAGCTACGAGACCCTGCTGACCGATCTGCAGGACGGCATCTTCACCCTGACCCTGAACCGCCCCGAACGCCTGAACGCGTTCACGGCGACCATGATGAACGAGTACCTGCGGGTGCTCGACGAGATCGACGAGAACGACGACGTGCGCGTCGTGATCGTGACCGGCGCGGGCCGGGGCTTCTGCGCGGGCGCGGATCTCGGTGGCGGCGGCGAGACCTTCGACTCGGGGGGCGGCGGGGGCGCCGACACCCTGGAATCGGTCCCGCGCGACGGGGGGGGACGCGTGAGCCTGCGCCTCTTCGACTGCAGCAAGCCCCTGATCGCGGCCATCAACGGCCCCGCGGTGGGGGTCGGCATCACCCAGACGCTTCCCATGGACGTCCGGCTCGCGAGCGACCGGGCGAAGATCGGCTTCGTCTTCGCCCGCCGGGGCATCGTGCCCGAGGCCTGCAGCAGCTGGTTCCTGCCTCGCATCGTCGGGATCAGTCGCGCGATGGAGTGGGTCGCCACCGGCCGCGTCTTCCCCGCCGAGGAGGCGCTGGCGGCGGGCCTCGTCTCGGAGGTGTTGCCCCACGACGATCTGCTGCCCCGGGCCCGGGCCCTGGCCGCCGAGATCGCGGACAACACCAGCGCCGTCTCGGTCGCGCTCTCGCGGCACATGCTGTGGAAGATGCTGGGCGCCGATCATCCCATGCAGGCTCATCGCCTGGACTCCCGCGGCATCCACTTCATGGGCAGCTCGCCCGACGCCCACGAGGGGGTGCAGAGCTTCCTCGAGAAGCGTCCGCCCCATTTCGCCATGCGCGTCTCCCAGGACATGCCGGCCTATTTTCCCTGGTGGCGGGCCCGCCGCTTCGACGACCCGGACGACGGGGCTCGCTGAGGTCCGCCCGGACCGCGGGCCAGCTTCCACGGGTCGATGCGGACCGCAGGGTGGCGCCCGCCGGTACGGACTGCCAGGGCGGAGGGTCCTCCCGCGGCGTTCAGCCGTTATCATGGGCCGGCGTGCTTCTCTGGCTCCTTCTCATCGTGTTCGTCGCCTGGGCCTTCCGGCGGCTGCTGCTCGGCTACCCGCGGCCGCGCGCGGTCCATCGCGTGCTGGCGCCCCGGGACGCCGCGTTCCTCGACGCGGCCGCCGAGGCCACGTTCCCGCCCGGCGGAGCGATTCCCCTCTCCGGGCTCGAAGCCGACCTGCCCGGGTACACGGATCGCTTCCTCGACCCGCTGCCCGGGCACCTGCGGCTGCAGGTGCGCGCCATGTTCGCGCTGTTCGAGCAGTCCACGATCTTCTTTCCGGCGTCGGGAACCGGGGGCTTCCGCCGCTTCTCGTCCCTCACCCCGGAGCAGCGGGTCGAGGCGCTGCGGGGCTGGTCCCGAAGCCGCTTCTTTCCCCGCCGGCTCGCCTTCACGGCGCTGCGGGCGGTGCTGACCATGGGCTACCTGGGTCACCCGGTCGCCATGCGCTCGGTCCGGCTCGCCCCCCTCGACTTTCCGTCGCCCGTCTGCGAGGCCGACCTGCTCTATCCGCGCATCGGCGCGCACCCGGACACCATCGTCTACGGCGAGGCCGATCTGTGGCGGAGCGACGGAACGCCCCTGGATCCGCACGGTCCGGTCCATCCCGACTACGCCGGAGACACGCGATGAGCCTGGCCGGGACGGGGGGGAGGTGCGGGTCTTCGCCCAGTACGAGCGGGACTTCGAGGAGGAGGCCGACGTCGTGGTGGTCGGCTCGGGGCCCTGCGGCGCGGTGGTGGCCCACGAGCTGGCCCGAGCGGGGCGCCGGGTGCTGCTGCTCGAGGAGGGACCGCCCTTCACGCCGGCGGACTTCGAGCTCGAGGGCAGTCGCTCGATGGCGCGAACCATGCGCGAGGGCGGCCTGCGCAGCACGCGCGGCACCATCCTGCCCACCATGCAGGCCATCGCCCTGGGAGGCGGCTCGCTCGTCAACTCCGCCATCTGCGTGCGCCCGCCGGACTCGGTCTTCGATCGTTGGGCGACGGGCTTCGAGCTGTCCCGGACGAACCGCGCCGAGCTCGACCGACACTACGATGCGGTGGCGCAGTTCCTGGGCATCGCGCCCACGCCCGACGACGTGCAGGGTCGCCGCAACCTGCTCTTCCGGGAGGGCTGCGAGAAGCTCGGCTACGAGAGCATCCCCATCGACCGCAACGTGCAGGGCTGCCGCGGCAGCGGCGAGTGCTTCACCGGCTGCCGCGCGCGCGCCAAGCAGAGCATGGACATCAGCTACATCCCGGCGGCCATCCGGCACGGGGCGCGGGTGCTGACGTCCGTGCAGGTGCAGCAGGTGCACCACGAGGGCCGGCGCGTCACCGGGGTCTCGGGACAGGTCGCCGAGCCCCTGACGGGACGGCTGAGCCACCGGTTCCGGGTTCGGGCGCGCCTCGTGGTGCTGGCCGCCGGCTGCATGGCGACGCCCGTCATCCTGCAGCGCAGCGGCGATCTCGCGAATCGCTCGGGCCAGGTGGGCGAGAACCTGCAGTTCCATCCCGGCGTCGCCATCGCGGGCTTCTTTCCCGATCGGGTGGATCCGCAGTTCGGCGCCACCCAGGGCTACCAGAGCCTCCACTTCCTCGACCAGGGCTTCAAGCTCGAGACCCTGTGGGCGCCTCCCGCGGTGATGGCGGTGCGGATGCCGGGCTTCGGCCATCCTCTGCAGGAGATCTTCGCCCAGTTCCCGTACATGGCCGTCTGGGACGCCATCGCCAGCACGAACCGCTCCCTCGGTCGCGTACGCGCGAAGCGCCGGGGGATGGATCCCCACCTCACCTGGAACATGCACCCCCAGGACGTGCGCGATCCTGGCCCAGGCGCTGTGGGTGCTGGCCGAGATCTTCTTCGCCGCGGGCGCCACCAAGATCATGCCCGGCGTGAACGGCCTCCCCGACCTCATGCGAAACCCAGCGGAGGCGGAGCCGCTCCGCACCCATCCCATCAAGGCGAGCGACCTGGTGTGCGGCGGAAACCACGCCTTCTGCACGACCCGCATGCACGGAGATCCGGCGAGAGGGGTCGTGGACGAGTACGGGCGCTGTCACGACCTCGACAACCTGTACATCGCCGACACAGGCATCTTCCCCCAGTGCCCCTCCGTGAACCCCATGTTCACGGGCATGGCCCTGGCCCACCGCCAGGCCGAGCAGCTCGTCGACCGGCTCTGAGGGGCTTGCCTCGTACGCCTCGCCGGATGCCCCCTGGGGATCGGTCTCCTTCGGGCCGCGTGGCGCCGGCCGGGACCGGACCATTCAAGAACCGGCAGCTTCGACCGATGGGTAGAGCGAGGGACCGGTAGGGGTCCGTGTCACCCGAGAAGCCCCCCAGTGCGAGGCCACCATGCGAGAGCCGCTGATTGCGAGCCGCCCGGCTCGCCGGTCGTCCGGCGCCGTCCTGTGCCTGCTGTTCGTGCTGGCGGCAGGGCCCGCCGCCGCCGTGTCGAACAAGGCCGAGTGCCGCCGTCTCACGCGACAGATCGACCACTTCGAGGACGTCGCCCAGATGGCGGCCGATCGCCGGGACGAGCTGTGGCTCAACGGCACGCTGGAGCACATCGACCGGCTGGCCGGCCGGCGCGTCGAGCTCTGCCCGGAGTACGCCGAGCCCGACTACGCCGCGATCTACGCCAAGTGGTTCGCCGACCTGGTCAAGAAGGCGGGCAAGGCGTTCCTGTCGTACATGACCTTCGGGGCGTATCCGGGCCTCTGAGCCCGAGCTCCACGCTTCGCCGATCGACCGCTCCGGCAGACGTCTGCCGCGGGGCTCGTGCGCGCCGCGACCCGGTGGGAAATGCGGGCTAACTTGGCCGCCGAGACCCGCCGGAGGCCCCCCGTGAAGCTCCACGATTCCAGCACCGCGCCGAACCCGCGCCGCGTTCGCATCTTCCTTGCCGAGAAGGGCGTCGAGGTTCCGACCGTGCAGGTCGACATCGGCAACAAGGAGAACCTCGAGCCGCCGTTCCTGGCGCTGAACCCGATGGGACGGGTCCCCGTGCTCGAGCTGGACGACGGCACCTGCCTCGCCGAGAGCGTCGCCATCTGCCGCTACTTCGAGGAGCTGCATCCCGACCCGCCGCTCATGGGACGCGGGGCAGCTCGACGCGGCGCTCGTCGAGATGTGGCAACGGCGCATGGAGCTCGAGCTCTGGGGCAACGTCACCGGCTGCTTCCAGAACACCCACGACTACTTCAAGGGACGCATCGAGCAGGTTCCGGCCTACGGCGAGGTGTGTCGAGGCCGGGCGGTGCAGCGACTCGCGTGGCTCGACGAAGTGCTCGCGGAGCGCGAGTTCGTGGCGGGCGACCAGTACACCATCGCCGACATCACCGCCCAGGTCGCCATCGACTTCGCGCGGGTGGTGAAGATCCGCATCCAGCCCGACCAGAAGCACCTCGCTCGCTGGCACGAGGCGGTGTCGGCCCGCCCGAGCGCGGGCGCGTGAGCGGGCGGATGGCGACGCGCCAGGGGGTGCCAGCATGAAGCAGAACCGGCTCGGCCGGAGCGGTCTCGTCGTCTCCGAGATCGGCATGGGGACGATGACCTTCGGAACGATGGCCGACGAGGCGACGAGCCTCGCGATCCTCGACCGGGCCTTCGACGCCGGGGTCGACTTCCTCGATACCGCCGAGATGTACCCGGTGCCGCCGAACGCGAAGTACGCCGGGCGCACCGAAGAGATCTGCGGAAAGTGGATGCGGAACCGCCCCCGGGACTCGGTGATCGTGGCCAGCAAGGTGGCGGGACCCGGCGGCGGCTGGTTCCTCGGTCCCCTCCGCTCGGGGCACACCGGGCTCGACCGCCACAACATCGAGCGTGCGGTGGAGGAGAGCCTGCGCCGCCTGGGAACCGACTACATCGACCTCTACCAGACGCACTGGCCGGATCCGGACTTCCCCATCGAGGACACCCTCGAGGCCCTCGACCGGCTGGTCGACGAAGGCAAGGTGCGCGCGATCGGCTGCTCCAACCAGAGCGCCTACGGGCTCACCAAGAGCCTGTGGGCGGCCGACCGCAACGGCACCGCCCGCTACGAGACGATCCAGAACAACTTCAGCCTCCTGAACCGCCGCTTCGAAGACGAGCTCGCCGAGGTGTGCCGCCGGGAGCAGGTGAGCCTGCTGCCCTACAGCCCGATCGCGGGCGGCGTGCTGTCGGGCAAGTACCAGGACGGCGCCTGGCCCGAGGGCGCGCGCTTCAGCCGCTACCGGCAGGACCCGGCGCGCGGCGCCGCCATGACCGCCCGCTTCATCAACGACCGCAGCCGGGCGGCCATCGACCGCTTCGCGGGTATCGCCGCGGAGTGCGGCATGTCGCTCGTCACGTTCGCGACCGCCTGGACGCTGAGTCGCGGCTTCGTGGCTTCGACGCTGATCGGTGCCACCACCGTGGCGCAGCTCGACGACACGCTGGCCGCGGCCGGCGTCAGCCTGCCCGAGGATGCCCTCGCGGCGTGCGACGCCGTATCCCGAGAGATCCTCTACCCGCTCGGATGAGGTCGAGGAGGCTCGTGACGGACGTGCCCGCACTGAAGCGTCGCCGCCGTGCCGACGGGTTGGCGGCGGTGGCGGCCGCCGTCGCGGCCGTCGTGCTCGGCCTGCCGGCGGCGGCTCGCGACCGGGGCGCGGACGGCGAGTTCGACAAGCGCGTCTCCTCGCACTTCGTCCTCTACCAGGACGTGGACATCGACCGCACGTCGGGCTTCCGGGGCTCGCGCCGCTTCGAGAACCAGGTGCTCGAGACCCTGGAGCGCGCCTACGACGAGCTGGACCGCGAGCTGGGGCTGCGTCCCTCGCGCCGCCTGGACGTGGTGATCTACGACCCCGGCGTATTCGACCAGAGCTTCGCGGCGCGCTTCGGCTTCCGGGCGGCCGGCTTCTACTCCGGCACGATCCGCATTCGCGGCGACACGGAGCTGCGGGCGTCCCTGGTGCGGACCCTGAACCACGAGCTGGTGCACGCCGCCTTCGACGCCGAAGCGCCTTCCATGGTGTTGCCCGCCTGGCTCAACGAAGGCCTGGCCGAGTGGTTCGAGGCGAAGGCCGTGGGCAAGCGCCGGCTCAGCGGCGGGGAGGCCGCCGCCATCGCCCGCCTCGGTGCCGAGGGTCGTCTCTTCACCCTGTGGGATCTCAGCGAGCCCAGCTTCGCGGGCCTCTCCGGAGAGTCCGCCCAGATCGCATACCTGCAGTCGTACGCCTTCATCGAGTACCTGACGCGTCACCACGGAGACGATTCACTCCGGCGCCTGTGCACCACCTTGCTGCGCAAGCGGAACCTCGACCGCGCGTTCGAGCTCACCTACCGGTCCGGGCTCGACGAGCTCGCCATGCGCTTTGCCTCCGAGTACGGCGTGAGGTTCGGGGGATAGGGCGACTTGGATTCCCCGCGCCGGAAGTCGCGCCCCACCGGGCTCGTCGCAGCGGGCCTCGCCCTCGTGCTGCTGCTCCTGCCGGCGGCGGGGGATGCCGCCACCGACGAGGCGGCCCCCGAGGCCGAGACGTCGGACGGCTCGCTGCCCCGCTCCCTGCGCTCGACCGGCGACGACGCGGCGGCGCTCGCTCCCATCGGACTCAGTGACGCGCGCACGCTTCGGAAGGGCGAGTGGGCGCTCTCGTATCGCTACGCGCTGGTCCACTACGACGACATGCGTAATGGCACCCACCGGGTTGGCAACGACGAGCTGCTGCAGGTCTACGACGAGACCCCGCGCGAGCGCGACCTGCAGGTGCACCTCTTCGGCGTCTCCTATGCGCCGCACCCGCGCGTGACCCTGGCCCTCGAGCTGCCGGTCGTCAACCAGGAGACGAAGCTGGTCGGCGGCGACCCGCGGAGGCGCTTCGACACCGACACCGTCGGCGTGGGCGATCTCGAGCTGCGCGCGCTGGTGCCCTTCATGCGCAATCGCAACCAGAGCCTGCAGATCGAGATGGGCCTGACCGCGCCCACCGGCTCCATCTCCGAGCGCGGGGAGAGCGCCGACGGCGGCAAGAAGCGGCTCTCCTTCCCCCAGCAGCTCGGCTCGGGCACCGTCGATCTGCTCCCCGGCATGGTCTATCGCGGGCGCTGGGAGAGCGTCTCGTGGGGCCTGCTGGCACGGGGGAAGTTCCGGGTGTACGAGAACACCAAGAACTACCGGCTGGGCAACGAGTACCTGCTCTCGAGCTGGCTCGCGCAGTCCTGGACGGACTGGATGAGCACGTCGCTGCGTCTCTCGTGGAGCCGGCGAGAGTCGGTCCATCCGGAGGACGACACGAAGGTGAATCCCGAAGACGACCCGAAGCGCCAGGCGGGGGAGTACCTGGACCTCGGCCCGGGCGTGAACTTCCGCGTGCCGTTCCTGGGCGGTCCGCGCTTCGGGGTCGAGATGACGTTCCCGTTCTTCCAGACCCTGAATGGGCCACAGATCGAGCGGGACTGGCAGGTGACGGCGGGCTGGCAGTGGGTGTTCTGATGCGGCGCTCCGCGGCGAAGCGCGCGCTGTGCCTGGCGCTGCTGGCGCTCGCGGCCTGCGACGGTGCGCGGACCTGGTCCGGGCACGGCGTCGTCCACGAGGTGTCCGCCGCGGACGGGCAGGTGCTGATCGAGCACGACGACATCCCCGGCCTGATGCCCGCCATGACGATGAGCTTCGCGATCCGGGATCCCGCCCTGCTCGGGAAGCTCGCCCCGGGCGACGTGATCGACTTCGAGGTCACGTCCCAGGACGGCAGCCTCTCCATCACGCAGGCGAAGGTGGTGGGGCAGGTGCCCGCGGAGGACGGCTGGATCCGCATGGGGAACGGGCTCGTGAAGAGCGATCCCGCACCGCCCTTCTCGCTCACCGACACCCGGGGCGAGACGGTCTCGCTCGCCGGGCTCGCGGGCCAGGTGCTGCTCGTCGACTTCATCTTCACGCGCTGCCCGGGCCCGTGCCCGGCGCTCACGTCCACCCACGTCGTCGGTGCAGCGGGCGCTACCGCCGGCGCTGCGCGAGCGCACCCACTTCGTCTCCATCACCCTGGATCCCCTGCGCGATACGCCGGCCGATCTCGAGCGCCTACGCCCGGGCCCGGGGCGCCGATCTCTCGGACTGGTCGTTCCTCACCGGTCCTCCGGACGAGGTGGAGGCCGTGGTGAACGCCTGGGGGGCCGGCTCGACCCGCAGCGCCGATGGCGACATCGAGCACGTGCTCGCCACCTTCCTCGTGGATCCGGGCGGCCGCATCGTGAAGCGCTACGTGGGGCAGGACCACGCGCCCGACGAGATCGTCGCGGACCTCGAGGCGGTGGCCTTCCCGGCCGAGCCCGCGCGGAGCTAGCGGCTTGCCGTCCGCCCCGCGCATGCCGGCCCACCGGCCGCCTCCGGCCCCGTCTCTCTCGCTCGTCCCGGCTCGCCCGGGTGCTGCCGGCGCTGGCCGTGGCCGGAAGCCTGCTGGCCGCCGGCGGCTGCGCGCTCTTCCCGAGCGTGGCGGGCTCGCGCCCGGAGCCCTTCGCCGGCCGGGAGTCGTCGCAGCCCCTCGCCCCAGGACGCCTGGTCGCGCGGCGTGCTGGAGTGTCCCGCAGCCGGGCTGCACGGCGTGGTACGCGATCTCGCTCGCCGAGCCCGGCGCGCTGCGCGTCGAGGTGCGGGCGCCGGTGGGGCCGGCGTGTTCCCGACTTCGACGTGCGCCTCGAGGACGCCGGACGGCGACGTGCTCTGGGGCTACGCGCCCACCGGCCACAGTCCGCGCGAGATCGAGCGGATGCTCGGCGCCGGCGACTACTACCTGGTGCTCGAGGAGATCGGCGACGTGCGCGGGACCGCTGGCCTACGAGGTGCTCGCGTCCGTCACGCCGTCGGGCCCGGCCTTCCAGCTGCCGGCCGCTCCGGCGGCACGCGGTCCGCAGCGCTCGTCGGCCCGCCGCCACGGACCCGAGGCCTGGGTGTCGGCGGAGATCGTGCAGGTGGAGGGAGAGGCGGGAAGGCCCCTGGCCGTCGTCCTGGACGCGGGCTCGGTCGACCGCCTCCGCGCGGGCCAGCGCGGCGAGCTGATCGACGAGGGCCAGGTGATCGCCACGTTCGAGCTGGTCGACGTCGAAGAGCGCCAGAGCCGCGGCCGCCTCGACGCGATTCCCTCCGAGCCATCCGCTACGAGACCCGCGCGCGCGTCCGCGTGCCCCTCCGCGAGTGGAGTCCTGGGTCGGGCTCCTGGCCAGAGCCGGGGGCGGCGGCAAGTCGCGTATCATCCGGAGTCGATGCGTGTCCGGGATCTCGCGGCGAGCCTCGATCGCCCCTTCGAGGGGGACGGCGCCAAACGGGTCGAGCGGGTCGGCTCGCTGCTAGCGGGCGGACCCGACGCGCTGGGGTTCCTGCGCTCGGAGAAGCACGCTGGCCGACCTGCGTCGCTCGCGCATCGGCGCGGTGATCGCGCCGGCAGGGGTCGAGATCGACGACCGGCCCGTGATCCGCTCCGAGAATCCCGGACTCCACTTCGCCCGGGCGGTCGCCCTGCTGCACCCGGTCGCGCGCGCCGCGCCAGGCGTGGACGCGAGCGCCCGCGTCGACGCGAGCGCGTTCGTCGACCCGACCGCCTCCGGTGGGCGCCCCACTGCAGCGTCGGGGCCCGTGCGCGCGATCGGCGCAGGCAGCGTTCTGCACCCGGGCGTCACCCTGTATGACGGACGTCGTCGTGGGCGCCGGCTGCACGCTCCACGCCCGCTGCGTGCTTCGCGAGGGCACCCGCCTCGGCGATCGCGTGGTGCTCCAGCCCGGCGTGGTGCTCGGGGCCGACGGCTTCGGCTACGTGTTCGACGAGCAGGGGCGGCTGGGCGCACGTTCCCCACACCGGCGGCGTGCTCGTCGAGGACGACGTCGAGATCGGCGCGAACAGCACCGTGGACCGCTCGCTCTTCGGCGATACGCGCATCGGCCGGGGCACGAAGATCGACAACCTCGTGATGGTGGGACACAACTGCGAGCTGGGAGAGCACGTGCTGGTGGCCGCCCAGGCCGGCATGGCCGGCAGCTCCGTCGTCGAGCGGCGCGTCGTCATGATGGGGCAGTCGGCGCTCGCGGGTCACCTGACGGTGGGGGAGGGCGCCTTCGTGGGCGGACGGGCCGCCGTGCACAGCGACGTTGCCCCCGGCACGCGCGTGTGGGGGACGCCGCAGCTCGAGGAGCGACGCTGGTTTCGCTCCACCGCGGTCTTCGCGAAGCTGCCCGAGCTGGTGAAGCGCCTGCGCGCCGTCGAGCGCCACCTGGGCCTGCGCGACGACCCGAAGGACTGACGTGCCGCGCTGCCGCGCAGCACCGCGCACGGGAGCCACGAAGCTGCGCCATCCAGTCTGCGAGTGCGGAGAATCGCGGGAGATCCCGACGGGCCGCCTCGGGTGCCCCGGTACGGCGGGATGAGCCTGCATGCTGCCGTGTGCCCTGTGAAGAGCGGACGCGCGGTCGATTGTCCGGAATCTGCGCGCGGGCGTCCGCGTGGCGGACGTCGGATGCGGCCACGACGATCGCGGCGGTGCTCAGGTGCTCCGAATCCGAGCTGCTCGCCTCCTGCGGTAGACCGCGTAGCCCGGAGCCGACACGATCGCGGCGAGCAGCGCGATCAGAACGACGCGTGAGAACGGCGCCAGAGCCGGGAGGGAAGTCGGGAGGAATCGCTGCTCGAAGATCGCAGGATTGAAGGCACACCCCTCCGAATTGCCGGACACGAGGCACGCGGGATCGTGCGGGGGCCCTACCCGGAGCTGGAAGGCCGACTGGGTGGACGCGCTGCAGCACCCGGGATCGGGCGGCGCACCCAGCTGGCAGAGCAGGATGGCGGCGTCTGCAACCGTGGCCGTACCGTCGCAGTTCAGATCGGCCTGCGCGCAGGCGCCGCCCTCGGTCTGGATGCAGCCCAGCAGATCGCTGTAGTCGCTCGCAGTCACGGTTCCGTCACCGTCGAGGTCACCGTTGCAGCACGCTGCCGCGGTGAAGCACGCGTCCCCGGGGCCGCTGGCGATCGCGAGTGTGGGAACCTCCGCGTCCTCGATGCTCGTGACGAAGGCGTCGCGCAGCCCCTTCTGGGTCGTCGGCGGCAGGCCGACGACGTCGACGATCGGACCTCCGTCGATACGCCACGACCAATCGAGCCCGTTCCCGCTCCCCCGAATGCAGAAGACGCCCGGCGAGTCCGTGAACAGCTCGGGGACGCGCCCCACCGATGCGAAGTTCGCGACCCAGCCGCAGCAACCACCCACGGCCGGCTGCGAGCTCACCAGAACGACGGGCTCGTCCCAGAAGCTCGAATCCGCCGCGAAGTCGACGAATAGACGAACCGAGGGAGCCGGCGGAATCCATCCGCTGGGGATCGGCGGGAAGTGGAACCTCCCCGTTCGGTCGTTCGGTACGTGGACCTCCCCGGTCGCCGGGGTGAGCTCGCTGCCCTCGTAGTAGCCGATACCCTGGATGACCACCGGGTCGAGGAGGTTGATGAGGGCGTAGCCCGCGTCGACGAAGTCGGGGTACTGATCGAGGAACTCCATCCGGAACAGAACGCGAATCTCCCCGAGGCAGCTGCCGTCCAGGCAGACGGCGGTTCCACTGTCATCGGCCTCGGGTCTCACCACCACGCCCCCGGGCTGGAGCGTCATCTCCTTGGTGAAGGTGACGTTCTCGGCACGGGCCTCTGCAACTCCGAGCAGGAGCGCGATTCCGACGACCCAGGCTTCCGGCTTCCTCGGCATTCGAGCCCTTCGTCCAGGCCCTGGCGCCCGGACTTCCAGAGGACTCTACCACGATTCGGTGTCGACCCTCGTCCCAGCTCGCTCTCGAGCGCTGGAGTCCAGAGGACGCGTCGATGCACACGAACGTGTCCGTTCGGGCGGGAAACCCTGCGCGGACGGGCTCGCGGCTCGGGCCCGGAAGGGGATCCGGCCCGGGGCTCCCACGGGAATCTGGCACGACGGTTCGACTCGGGCGTCGAGCGAAACCGACTCCGTGCCTTCCATCGAGGATCTCAGCCCGGAGACCGCTTCGCGATGGACTGCGCCCAGCGCGGTGCCGGACCGCTCAGTTCCGCGCCAGCTCCTGATCGATCAGCGCCTTGAAGCTCGCGAAGGGCTGCGCGCCCGACAGGAAGCGGCCGTTCACGAAGAAGGCCGGCGTTCCCGTCACACCGAGCTGCGTCGCCTGGGCGTAGTCCGCGTCGATCTGCTTCGCCACCTCGGGCGAGGCCATGTCCTTCTTGAACTGGTCGACGTCGAGCCCGATCTGCTTGGCGTACTCGAGGTACTTCTCTTCGCTCATGGAACGCTGGTCGGCGAAGATCAGGTCGTGCATCTCCCAGAACTTGCCCTGCCGGCGCGCGGCCTCGGCGGCCATGTGGGCCGGGCGCGCCTTGGTGTGCATCGAGAGCGGCATGTGCTTGAAGGCGATCTGCACCTTGTCGCCGTACTCCTTCTCGATCTGGGTCAGGGTCGGTCGCGCGCGACCGCAGAAGGGGCATTGGAAGTCCGACCACTCGACGATCTTGACCGGCGCCGAGTCGGGACCGCGCACGGGGGCCGAGCCGATGGTCACCTCGTACTTGCGGCCCGGGTCGGGGCGCGCCGGGCGGGACGGCCGGGCGGCGGGCGAGGGCGCATCGCCGGCGTCGGCGAGCTGGGCGTTCAGCTCCTGCATCTCGCCCAGCACCGCGGCGAGCTGGGCGCCGCCCTCATCGATGGACGACTTGAGAACGAAGCTGCCGGTGACGACGGACAGGGCCAGGATGATCGCCGCGACGATCAGGGAGCCCCCGGAAGAGGATGAATCGGCCAAATGGTTCTCCTTCGAATGCCTGGCTCGCTCGTGCCCGCCTCGGGCGTGACCGGGGAGCTTAGTGTTCCACCCAGGCGCTGACGAGCCCCGAGGGTGATCGGCGGAGCGCGGGCTGCAGCGCTGGCTCGGATCTCGGACCCCGCGCGCACCGCCGGGGTTCGGGTCGCGCCTCCGCCCGGCGTCGTGGGGCGCCGCTGTGCGTCCTCGTGGCCGTCAGGTCATCCGCACCCAGCCCCGATCCTCGTGGCCGAAGCAGAAGCGATCCGGGTGCAGCATCTCCGCCAGCATCTCCAGGGATTCCACGAGCCGGGGCCCCGAGCGGTTGAAGTAGGCGTTTCCGTCGGTGAGGAAGACCCGGCCCTCGCGCACCGCGCGCAGCCGGAGCCACTCGGGGTGGCGTCCGAGCGGAGCCGTCTCGCGCCTTGTGCGGGGGAGGTCGAAGCCGCACGCCGTCACCACCACGACGTCGGGGTCCGCGTCGTGCAGCGCCGGCCACGCGAAGGACGCCGAACGCCGGCCCGCCTCCGCCAGGCGGCAGCGCCCGCCCGCGACCTGCACCAGCTCGGGCATCCAGTTGCCGGCGGCCATGAGCGGGTCGATCCACTCGAGGCAGACCACGGACGGCGGGCTCGCCACGTCGCCCGTCTTCTCGCCCACGGCGGAGACGCGGGTCGCCAGCTCGCGGCTGAGCTGCCGGGCGCGATCCGCCAGGCCCAGGGCCTCGCCCGACCCGCACGATGTCCCGGAAGACGTCGCCCAGGGTCTCGGGGCGCCAGGGAGACGAGCTCCACCTCCCCGCCCGCCCAGCTCGCGAGCGCCGCCTCGACCTCCGACAGGTGCACGGCGCAGACCGCGCACTGGTCCTGGGTGATCGACGAGGTCGGGGGCGAGGCTCCGCAGGAGGCTCACGTCGACGTCGTAGAGCGAGAGGCCGCGGGTGACGCGATCCGTCACCCGCTCGTCGATCTCCCGGCTGCTGCCGTCCGGGAAGCACGCGCGGGTGCACGCCGGCAGCCGGGCGATTCTCGGCCGGGTGGTCGCACTCGTGGGAGCGGCCCACGAGCCGGTCCGCGGCGCCCAGGGCGCACACGATCTCCGTCGCCGAGGGCAGCAGCGAGACGACTCGCCCTGCGCTCAAGACTGGGCGCGCCCGTCGCGCTTCCAGTCCGGACGCTGGTGCAGGCGAGCCAGGTGGTCCGTGCGATTGAACGACTCGACGCTCCAGACGCGCCCGCCCGCCACCTCGAGGGTGTGGACGACGCTGATGCCCGCCCAGGCGCACGAGAAGCGCACCCACGCGAAGGGAACCGGCTCCACCCCCAGGAGATGGGACAGCAGCACCGCGTTCGTGCCCTCGTGGGCGACGATCAGGATGCGCTCCATCGTGCCGACGTCCTCCGGCAGGTGCCACAGCCGGTGTCCCGAGATCTCGTGCAGGGCCAGCCGGTGGTCGCCCAGCAGCAGTCCCTCGAGGCCGCTGGTCACGCGCTCGTAGAAGTGCCGGAAGCTCTCGCCTCCGGGCATGCCGTCCCACCAGAGATCGAGGTGCCGCGCGTTCGCCTCCCGGAAGAAGGCCTGCACCTGATCGGCCGTGAAGCCTTCCATGGTGGGAAGCCTCAGCTCGCGCAGCCACGAGTGGAAGCGGGGCTCCAGGCCGACGGCGTCTGCGATGGGGGCCGCGGTCTCGCGGGTGCGCTGGAGCGGGCTCACGTACAACGCGTCGAAGTGTCGGCCGGAGAGCGCTTCGGCGGCGAGCTTCGCCTGCTCCCGGCCCAGGGGGGTGAGGCCGGGGTCGTCGACGGCGCGGCCTCCGGGCTCCCAGTCCGGCTGGGCGTGGCGGATGAGCACGATCTCCACGCTGGGCTCCTCGCTCCCTCTCGCCGCCCCGCCGGCGTGCCGCCCCTGTCAGCAGCTGTCACCAGGAGGACGTGCGGGGGACGGCAAGCATCGGGGATGCGGGGTCGGCATGCTAGCTTCCTCGAGACGATGGACGCCCTGTCCTCCTTCCACCCGGCGATCCGCACCTGGTTCGAGCGCCGCTTCCCGGCCGGCCCGACGCCACCCCAGCGGTCGGGCTGGCCCGCCATCGCCCGGGGCCAGGACACGCTCATCGCTGCGCCCACGGGCTCGGGCAAGACGCTCTCGGCGTTCCTCGTGAGCATCGACCGCATCTTCGCCGCCGAGGCTGCGCGGCTCTCTACGGGAGCTGCGCAGCGGGGAGGCGTGCAGGAAGGACTCTTCGCCGACGTCCCGAGTGAGGCGGCGCCGGCCGACGTGTCGCGCGCGAGCTCTTCCCGGGGCCGGGGCGGTCGCGGCGCCGCCGGCGGCGTGCAGGTCGTCTACGTCTCGCCCCTCAAGGCCCTGGCGGCCGACGTCCAGCAGAATCTCGAGGGACCGCTCGCCGAGATCCGCGAGGTGGCGCGGGAGCTGTCGCTGCCGGCGCCCGGAGCTGCGTGTGGCCCTGCGCAGCGGCGACACCCCGACGAAGGATCGCGCCGCCATGCTGCGTCAGCCGCCGCATCTGCTGGTGACCACGCCCGAGTCGCTCTACCTGCTCGTCACCGCCGAACGCAGCCGCGAGATGCTGCGCGGCGTGCACACGGTGATCGTCGACGAGATCCACGCCGTCGCGCGCGACAAGCGGGGCTCGCACCTGGCGCTCACCCTCGAGCGGCTCGAGGCGCTGTGCGACCAGCGCCCCGCGCGCATCGGGCTGTCCGCCACCCAGCGTCCCGATCGAGACGGTGTCGCGGCTGCTGGTCGGCGCCGGCCCCGAGCGCTCCGAGGCCGACGGCACGCCGCGCTGCGTGGTGGTCGACGAGGGGCACCAGCGCCAGCTCGACCTCGCCATCGAGCTGCCGGCGGGCGAGCTCGAGGCGGTGGCCTCGAGCGAGCAGGTCGGCGAGGTGCTCGACGCCATCGCGGAGCACGTGAGGTCCCACCACACCACCCTGGTGTTCGTGAACACGCGACGCACTCGCCGAACGGCTGGCCCGGGAGCTGGGGGAGCGCCTCGGCGAGGAGGGCGTGGCCGCCCATCACGGGAGCCTGTCGCGGGAGCGCCGGCTGCGGGTGGAGAGCCAGCTGCGGGCCGGGGAGCTGCGGGCGCTGGTCGCCACCGCGTCCCTCGAGCTGGGCATCGACATCGGGCCGGTGGAGCTGGTGTGCCAGATCGGCTCGCCCCGCAGCCTCGCCACCTTCATCCAGCGCGTGGGCCGCTCGGGTCACTTCCTGGGCGGCATTCCGAAGGGGCGCCTCTATCCCCTCACCCGCGACGAGCTGGTGGAGTGCGCGGCGCTGCTGCGCGGCGTGGGCCTCGGGACGCCTCGACGCGCTGCACCCGCCGGTGGCGCCGCTCGACATCCTGGCCCAGCAGATCGTGGCGGCCTGCGCGGCCGAGGCGTGGAGCGAGGACGACGCTGTACGCGCTGGTGCGTCGCGCCGCGCCCTTCGCGAGCCTCACGCGCCGGGACTTCGACGACGTGGTGGAGCTGCTCGCCGAGGGCATCACCACCGGCCGCGGACGGCGGGCCGCCTACCTGCACCGCGACCGGGTGAACGGCGTGCTGCGCGGTCGCCGCGGGCGCGCGCATCGCGGCCATCACGTCCGGCGGCGCGATTCCCGAGACCGCCGACTACCGGGTGCTGGCGGGCAACGACGACACCTTCATCGGCACGCGTCGGCGAGGACTTCGCCATCGAGTCGATGGTGGGCGACATCTTCCTGCTGGGCAGCACGTCCTGGCGCATCCGCCGGGTGGAGTCCGGGGTCGTGCGCGTGGTGGACGCCCAGGGCGCGCCCTCGACCGTGCCCTTCTGGGTGGGCGAGGCGCCGGCTCGCACCGAGGAGCTCTCGAACGAGGTCTCCGTCCTGCGCGAGCGGGTCGAACGCCTTCTCGAGCAGGACGACGAGGCGGGCGCGTCGCGCCTTCCTCGAGCACGAGTGCCGGGTGCCGCCGGAGGCCGCCGTCCAGATCGTCGCCTACCTCGCGGCGGCCCGGACGGCGCTGGGGGCGCTGCCCACCCAGCGGCGGCTCGTCTTCGAGCGCTTCTTCGACGAGTCGGGCGGCATGCAGCTCGTGGTGCACTCGCCCTTCGGCGGTCGCGTGAACCGCGGCCTCGGGCTCGGCCTGCGCAAGAAGTTCTGCGCCAGCTTCGACTTCGAGCTCCAGGCGGCCGCCAACGACGACGCCATCGTGCTCTCCCTCGGGCCGCAGCACAGCTTCCCGCTGGAGAGCGCCGCGCGCTTCCTGAAGTCGCAGAGCGTGCACGAGACGCTGCGCAAGGCGGTGCTGCAGTCGCCCATGTTCGCCGCGCGCTGGCGCTGGAACCTGAATCGCTCGCTGGCGGTGCTGCGCTTCCGGGGCGGGCGCCGCAACCCGCCGCAGATCCAGCGCATGGAGGCCGACGACCTGATGGCCGCGGTCTTCCCGGCGCTGGTCGCCTGCCAGGAGAACGCCGCCGGCCCGCGTCGAGATTCCCGACCACCCGCTGGTGCGGCAGACCCTGCGCGACTGCCTCGACGAGGGGATGGACGCGGATCGGCTGCAGCGGCTGCTGGCGGACATCGAGGCGGGCGAGGTGGCGGTGCACTTCGTCGACACCACCGAGCCGTCGCCGCTCTCCCACGAGATCCTGAGCGGGCGGCCCTACACGTTCCTCGACGACGCGCCGCTGGAGGAGCGCCGCACCCGGGCGGTGAAGCTGCGGCGGGGACTGCCGGTGGAGGCTCGCGACCTGGCCCGCCTCGATCCCGACGCCATCGCGCGGGTGCGGGACGAGAGCCGCCCGCGTCCGCGGGACGCGGACGAGCTGCACGACCTGCTGCTAGGCGCACGGGGTGCTGTGCGCCGAGGGCCTGGTCGAGCCCGGGCGAGGCGGCCGCCTGGCTGGAGTCGCTGGTCGCCGCCGGGCGCGCGGGCTGGCTCGAGGCCGGCCGCGGGCCGGCGCCTGTGGTTCGCCATCGAGCGCTTCGCCGGCGTGCGGGCGCTGTTCCCCGACGCCGCGCTCCACCCGCCGGAGCCGGGGATCGAGCTCGCTCCGGTGTCGCTCGGAAGACGCGGCGGTCGCCGTCGTGCGCGGGCATCTCGACGCGTCGGGTCCCGTCACCGCCCGCGACCTCGCCGGGCGCACCGGGCTTCCGGCGCGCGACCCTCGAGATCGCGCTGGCGGCGCTCGAGGCGGAGGGCTTCGCGCTGCGCGGCCGCTTCAGCGCGCTCTCGACCGCCGGAGAAGCCGAGCCGGCCGCTGGAGAAGCCCCGCTGGCCGCAGGAGAGGCGCCGGAGGATGCGGGGCAGGGCGCGCCGGCCCCGGGAAAGGTCCCGGAAGAGGAGGCGGACCATCCGAGGAGTTCTGCGCCCGCCGGCTGCTGGCGCGCATCCACGCCTACACCCAGGATCGCCTGCGCCGGGAGATCGAGCCGGTCACCGCACAGGACTTCATGCGCTTCCTGCTGCGCTGGCAGCACGTCACGCCGGACACCCAGATGGAAGGGAGCACAGGGGGTGCTCGCCGTGATCGAGCAGCTCCAGGGCTTCGAGCTGGCCGCGGGCGCGTGGGAGGAGAGCGTGCTGCCGGCACGGGTCTGCGGGCTATCGGCCGAGTGCCCTGGACGCGCTGTGCCTCGCGGGCGACGTGGTGTGGGGTCGGCTCTCGCTGCGAGCGCGGGACGTCCGCGAAGCGCGGGACGCCCCGGAGGCCGGAGAACGGGACGCCCCGGAGACCGGAGAAGAGGGCGCCGTCGCCGCCTCGCGCGGCGGGGCGGTGCCCTCGCGCGCCACGCCCGTCGCGTTCAGCCTGCGCGCCGACCTGCCGTGGCTGCTCGAGGCCTGGCGCGGCGGTGCCACCGCGGCGAGCCCGGTCCCGGGGCCGCCGCCGACGTGCTCGCGCGCCTGCGCGAGCGGGGTGCGCTCTTCCACTCGGACCTGGTGGCCCTGCTCGAGCGACTGCCGGTGGAGGTGGAAGAGGGGCTGTGGGATCTCGTGTCCCGCGGCCTCGTCACGGCGGACGGCTTCCAGGCCGTGCGCTCCCTGCTCGGCGCGCGGGAGCGCTGGGCGCGAACCCGCGTGCGGAGGCGCGCGCGCCGCGGCCTGCGTCGGGGCATCGGCGGGGCTGCAGGAGCCGGCGCCGAGGGGCGCTGGTCGCTGTTTCCCCAGATCGCGCAGGCTCCGGCCGGCGCGGTCGCGGACGACCCGGACGAGCTCGCGGAGGCGGTGGCCGAGCAGCTCCTCGCGCGCTGGGGCGTCGTCTTCTACGACGTGCTGGCGCGTGAGTCCCTGGGCGTGCCCTGGCGCGAGCTGCTGTGGGCGCTGCGTCGCATGGAGGCGCGCGGCGTGATCCGCGGCGGGCGCTTCGTCTCGGGCTTCGTGGGCGAGCAGTTCGCTCTGCCCGAGGCCGTGGCGTCCCTGCGGCGGGTGCGCCGGAGCGAGCGCAAGGGCGAGGTCGTGCGGCTGTCGGCGGTGCGATCCCCTGAACCTCGTCGGGCATCCTGACGGACGGGCCGCGCATTCCGGCGATCCGGACCCGACAGGTGGTGTACCGCGACGGGCTGCCCGTCTCCGAAGCCGAGCCCGTCGGGTCCGTCGCCGGGCTGCCGGGCCCGGCGGCCCGGTAGCCGTCGGCCCGCGGCGAACGATGGACTCCGGTCGCTCCCGTCGCGTTCCTGTGTCTCGGCGTGATGGGCTACCCGATGGCGGGGCATCTGGCGCGCGCGGGACATCGGGTGTCGGTCTACAACCGCACGCGCTCCCGGGCGGAGGCCTGGCTGGACGAGCACGGAGCCGGCTTCGCCGCGGGGACGGGAACGGCTTCGGCCGCGGGGCCGACGACGACCCGAGGCAGGCCGCCCGGGGCGCCGAGGTGGTCTTCGTGTGCACCGGCAACGACGACGACCTGCGGACGTCGTTCTGGGCGAAGGTCTGGCGGCGCCGGGGCGCTCGCGGGCATGGCGCCCGGGCGCCGTGCTGGTCGACCACACCACGGCCTCGCCGGCGATCGCGCGGGAGATCGCGCACGCAGGCGGCCGACGCGGGGAGCTCGGCTTCCTGGACGCGCCGGTGTCCGGCGGGCCAGGCCGGCGCCGAGAAGGGCAGCCCTCACGGTGATGGTCGGCGGCGAGCCGGGCGTCTACCGCGAGGTCGCCCCGCTCCTCGACTGCTATGCGCGCAAGCACCTGCTGATGGGTCCCGCCGGCTCGGGCCAGCTCACGAAGGCCGTGAACCAGATCTGCATCGCGGGCCTGCTCGAGGCGCTCGCCGAGGGCCTCCACTTCGCCGAGCGCGCGGGCCTCGACGCCGGCCGGGTGGTGGAGGTGATCTCCCAGGGCGCGGCCCAGTCGTGGCAGATGGACAACCGCGCCGGAGACCATGCTGGCCGGTCGCTTCGACTTCGGCTTCGCGGTGGACTGGATGCGCAAGGATCTGGCCATCGCCCTCGCCGAGGCCGCAGCGCATCGGCGCTCGCCCTGCCGGTGGCCGAGCTCGTCGACCGCTTCTACGCCGAGCTGCAGCAGCAGGGAGGCGGACGCCTCGACACCTCGAGCCTGATCGAGCGGCTTCGGAACGACTCGCGAGCGGGCCGACAGTGACACTAGGCGCTCGGCGCGCGGATCGGTAGAATCCGGCCTTCGCGGGGTGCATGCCACCCCGACCCCAATTCCCAGAGCCGTCCAGGTCCCGGTCCCGGCAGAGCCGGCCGGCCGGGTAGCCGGTCGAGCGAGGCAGGCCGTGGCGCATCAGTTCGTCTTCACCATGCAGGATCTCCGGAAGGTGGTCGGCGAGGGTCGCGTGATCCTCGACGGCATCAGCCTCTCGTTCTTCCCGGGCGCGAAGATCGGCGTCCTCGGCGCCAACGGCGCCGGCAAGAGCTCGCTCCTCAAGATCATGGCCGGCGTCGACACGCGAGTTCCTCGGCGAGGCGAAGCCCCAGGCGGGGCTCAAGATCGGCTACCTCGCCCAGGAGCCCGCAGCTCGACCCGAGCAAGACCGTGCTCGGCAACGTCGAGGAGGGCGTCGCCGAGATCCGCGGCGCTGCTGACGAAGTTCGAGGAGATCAGCGCGAAGTTCGCCGAGCCCATGGACGACGACGAGATGAACGCCCTGCTCGAGGAGCAGGGCAAGCTGCAGGACCAGATCGACGCGGCCGGGGCCTGGGAGCTCGACCGCACCCTCGAGGTCGCCATGGACGCGCTGCGCTGTCCGCCCGGGCGACGCCGACGTGGCGAGCCTCTCGGGCGGCGAGAAGCGCCGCGTGGCGCTCTGCCGGCTGCTGCTCTCGAAGCCCGACATGCTGCTGCTCGACGAGCCCACCAATCATCTCGACGCCGAGAGCGTCGCCTGGCTCGAGCGCTTCCTCGCCGAGTATCCGGGCACCGTCGTGGCCGTCACCCACGACCGCTACTTCCTCGACAACGTGGCGGGCTGGATCCTCGAGCTCGACCGCGGTCGCGGCATCCCCTGGCAGGGCAACTACTCCTCGTGGCTCGAGCAGAAGAGCAAGCGGCTCGAGGTGGAGGAGAAGCAGCGCAGCGCCCACGCCCGCACCCTGCAGCGCGAGCTCGACTGGATCCGCATGGCCCCCAAGGCGCGGCAGGCCAAGGGCAAGGCGCGCATCAACGCCTACGAGAAGCTGCTCGCCGAAGGCCAGGAGCGCTCCCCCGAGCGCGTGGAGATCGCGATCCCCGTGCCCGAGCGCCTGGGCGACCTGGTCGTCGAGGCGAAGCACCTGCGCAAGGCCTTCGGCGACCGGCTCCTGATCGACGACCTCGACTTCGCGCTTCCGCCCGGCGGCATCGTGGGCGTGATCGGCCCGAACGGCGCCGGCAAGACGACGCTCTTCCGCATGATCGTGGGCGACGAGAAGCCCGACGCCGGCGAGCTGCGCATCGGCGAGACCGTACAGCTCGCCTACGTGGACCAGAGCCGCGCCCTCGACCCGGAGAAGACCATCTGGCAGACGATCAGCGGCGGCGAGGACATGATGAAGGTGGGCAAGCGCGAGATCGCCGTCGCGCGCCTACGTGAGCTCGTTCAACTTCAAGGGCCCCGAGCAGCAGAAGCTGGTGGGCTCCCTCTCCGGCGGCGAGCGCAACCGCGTGCACCTGGCGAAGCTGCTGGCCAGCGGCGGCAACGTGCTGCTGCTCGACGAGCCCACCAACGACCTCGACGTCGACACCCTGCGCGCCCTCGAGGACGCCCTCGAGAGCTTCGCGGGCTGCGTCGTGGTCATCTCCCACGACCGCTGGTTCCTCGACCGCCTCGCCACCCACATCCTCGCCTTCGAGGGCGATTCGCCACGTCGAGTGGTTCGAGGGCAACTACGAGGACTACGAGAAGGACCGCCACCGCCGGCTCGGCGCCGAGGCCGACCAGCCCCACCGCATCAAGTACCGGCGCATCGACGCGTAGGGGCCATCCCGCCGAGCCTGCAACTGCCCGCCAGCGCTACGGAAGGCGTCCTCCCGCTCGCCCGCTCGTTCCTGGATCGCCTCGCAAACCGTATGCTGGCCCTCGAAGGCGATCGCTACGTCGAGTGATTCGATGGCAGTCGCGAGGTCCGCGAGATGGACCGGCGGCGCGGACCCGGACGAGTCATCCCGAGTCGAGTACAGCCGCATCGGAGCTCCACGACCCAAGAGGCCCCGCGTGGACGCCATGCAGCCCCACTCGGCATATCAACGATTCGTCGATCGATACGTCGACATCGTGAGCTGGCCGACGAGCAAGAAGGCCGCGGCGCTGATGGGCTTCGCCATTCCATTCCACTTCGTTGCCTACGGTCTCGTTCGGCTCTACCGCGAGGACCTGAGCAGCGCACTCGACGTCGCGCAGATCGAGGCGCACCTGGGGAGGTGGCTCGTGGCCATCGTTCTCCTCGCGCTCGTGGCGCTGCCGTTCGCCCGTCGCGGCCGGGAAGCGAGATGGACGATCTACCTCGTCATCGTGGTCTACGGGGGGTTCGTCTGCCGATATGCGCAGCTGCTGGGAACCATGAGCAGCCCGTTCGCGTTCTTCGGTCCCGTCGTCGTCCTGCTCGTGACCCTCTTCGTCGACGCACGAGCCGGGCTCGTCGGCCTCCTGCTCTGTGTGGCGCTGACAGCCGCCTTGCTCGCCGGAGAGATCTCGGGTGCGATCGCGTATGCGCCGGCGGTGACCGCGAGGAGAATCGACGACCTCTTGAGCCCCGCCTGGGTCTCCCTGCAGGCCACTCTCATCCTGATGGTCTCCTGCTTCGTGTTCGTGCTGCTCCAGCTCGCACAGTCCGCACGAGAGACCCAGCGGAAGAAGCTGCAGTCGACGACCGAACGGCTGCAGCGGAGCACGGCGCTGATCCGGCGCTATGTGCCGACGCAGCTCGCGGAGAGGATCCTGGCGGGCGAGCATACCGGCGACAGGCGACCCGAACGGCGCAAGCTCACCCTCTTCTTCTCGGATGTCGTGGAGTTCACCCAGGCCTCCGACCGCATGGAGCCCGAGGAGCTGTCGGACCTGCTCAACGAGTACCTCGCCGAGATGGCCGCGATCGCGGACTCCGCCGGCGCCACCGTCAATCAGTTCGTCGGTGACGGAATCATGATCTTCTTCGGCGCTCCGGAGTCGACGAGCGACCGGGATCACGCGCTGCGCGCCGTGCGCATGGCGATTGCGATGCAACACCGGATGGCGGAGCTGCGCGAGCAGTGGTACGCGCGAGGCATCCAGACCCCCTTCCACATCCGAATCGGAGTCAATACGGGGGTTGCGAGCGTGGGGGACTTCGGGTCCGAGGGTCGCACCACCTATTCGGCGATCGGCACCCAGACGAACCTGACCGCTCGCATTCAGGCGGAATGTGAGCCGGGTCGAGTGCTGATGAGCCATTCCACCTGGGCACTCGTTCAAGATCAGGTTCCCTGCGAAGCGTGCGGCGAGATCGAGGTCAAGGGCCTCCACTTTCCGGTCCGGGTCTACCAGGTGTTGCCTCAGTCGTCTGTGTAGGATGTCCCGCGTCGGACGCCCCGGGAACGGGAGCCTTCGCCGCGCATGCTGCGCCCGAGTTGCCGCAGAGCGCGCCGGCAGAGGTCCGGCAACACGGCTCGGTGACGTGCTCCCCCTCAAGCGGCCCTCTCGTCGGGTCGATGCATTCGACGGCTCCGCCGTGCGATCTGCGGACGATGGGAGCCGAAAAAAGGAGGCAACACCATGCCGAAGAATTCCTTCGTCGTTCGTAGCTCACCGGATGGTTGGATGGTCCAGCGCGAGGGCAAGAAGAGCCCCGAGAGCACGCACCGGAAGAAGGACGTCGCCGTGCGCAAGGCTCGCTCGCTCGCCAAGCGGGCCGGCGGCATGCTCAAGATCAAGGGAAGGAACGGGAAGATCCAGGCGAAGCGGAAGTACGCCGCCTGACCCCCACCGTCGATCCGGCCTCGCGCCGGACGATGCCAGGCGACGAAGCCGGCGCATCTCCCCGAAGCGGAGGTCGCCGGCTTTCGTTCGTCCGGAGATCCATGGTACGTTCCTGCCATCTGGCGGCGTCGCGGCCGACACGGCCTCGCCTCAAAGAGAACCCCCCCCGGCAGGAATCGAGACATGGTCGAGCGAATCCCCGATCTCCCCGAGAACGTCCTCGGCTTCAGGGCCAAGGGAACCCTGACCGCGAACGACTACGAGTCCGTCATCGTCCCCGCCGTGGAGGCGCTGCTCGCGCGCCACGGCAAGATCCGCTTCCTCTATCACCTCGGCGACGACTTCGCGGGGGTCGAGGCGGGCGCCGCCTGGGACGACGCGAAGCTGGGCCTCAAGCACATCACGGGCTGGGAGCGAATGGCCCTGGTCTCCGACGTCGAGTGGATCCGCACGACCGTCCGGCTCTTCGGGCTCGCGATTCCCGGGCACGTTCGCGTGTTCCACGACGGCGAGCTCGCCGAAGCCAAGCGCTGGGTCAGCGAGTAGCGGGGGCGACGGCCTCTTCCGGGGCCGGCACCTCGACTACTGGAAGCTGCGCGAAGGCGTCCCGCCGTCAGCTCGCCTTCGGCCGTCAACTCGCCTTGGGCGTCAACTCGCCTTGGGAAGGGCGCGCAGCTCGAACGCGCGCTCGAGCTTCTCGCGCCCGCCGGCCGGGAAGACGACCGCCCGCGAGGCCGGGTGCCGCCGCGCCCAGCGACGCGCGAAGATCGTCTCGAGCAGGGCGGCGCCGAGCCCACCGGCCAGGTGGTGGCGGCGCACGCTCCAGTCCAGGCAGGGGCGGCAGGTGGGGCGGCGGGCGCGCGCCAGCGCGTCCATGTCGACGCCGAGGCCCTCGAAGAAGCGCTCGCCCGCCGGGGTCACGCGCAGTCCGTCGCCGTGGCGACCGTCGAGGGCGAGCCGGCCCCGCGCGAGCAGGGCGTCGTAGAGCTGGACGGCGCGCTCGCCCGCGAGATGGTCGTAGCAGACGCGCGCCTCGCGCAGCGCGGGATCGCGGGGACCCGTGCGCAGCTTCGACGAGGTGTCGCGCGCGGCGACGCCGCAGAGCTTCTCGATCAGCTGGGCGACCGTGCGATCGGCGAGCGCGAAGTAGCGATGGCGGCCCTGACGCTGGACGCGGATCAGCCGCGCGGACTCGAGCTTGGCGAGGTGGGCGCTGGCCGTCTGCGGGGTGACGTCGGCCTCGAGGGCGAGCTCGGTGGCGGTCAGCGCCCGCCCGCCCATCAGGGCGAGCAGGATGCGCGCTCGGGCGGCATGGCCCACCAGCGAGGCGATCGAGGCGATGTCCGGAGGGCCGCCCACACTTCGACGCTAGACGAAGTGTGAGCGCTCGACCACGGCTAGCGTGGCTCGTCACGATCGCTGCATCGAACGCAGCCGGAGACCGCCATGGGCGTGACCTGCTTCATCCGTTACCAGATCGATCCGTTCCAGAAGGCCGAGTTCGAGGCGTACGCGCGCCGCTGGGCGCGCATCATCCCCCGCTGCGGGGGCGATCTGCTCGGCTACTTCATGCCCTGCGAAGGCACGAACGACGTGGCCTACGGGGTGGTCTCGTTCGAGAGTCTCGCCGCCTACGAGGCCTACCGGGCGCGCCTGCGCGAGGACGACGACGGGCGCGCGAACTTCGCGTTCGCCGAGCAGCACCGGCTCATCCTCCGGGAGGAGCGAAGCTTCCTGCGCGGCGTGTCCTCCGATGCGTCCTGCGAGGGGAAGTGAATGGGCGCGCAGGAAGCGTCGACCCGGGGAGCCGCCGCACCGGGCGACGAGCGCGCCTCGGACCGGGCGGCTCGCCACGAGAGGGCGGCGCGATTCCGCGCGCTGCACGAGCGGACGGGCTGCTTCGTGATGGCGAACGCCTGGGACCGCGGCTCGGCGGTGCTCCTCGAGTCGCTCGGCTTCGAGGCCATCGGGACGACGAGCGCGGGCCTCGCCTTCTCGCTCGCGCGACCCGACGGTCGCGGCGCCGTCGGCGCGGAGGAGACCCTCGCCAACGCTCGGGCGATCGCGGATGCGACGACCCTGCCGGTGAGCGGCGATCTCGAGAACGGCTTTGGGCCGAGGCCCGAGGACGTCTCCGACGCCATTCGTCGGGCCGCCGAAGCGGGGCTCGCCGGCGCCTCGATCGAAGACACGACGGGCTCCCCGGACCGTCCCATCGCCGACCTCGCCGCCGCCGTCGATCGCGTCCGCGCGGCCGTCGAGTCGAAGCGGGCGCTCGGGCTCCCGTTCGTCCTGACCGCACGCGCCGACGGGTTGCTGTACGGGCAGGGCGACCTCGCCGACGTCGTGCAGCGGCTCCAGGCGTTCCAGGAGGCGGGCGCCGACGTCCTCTATGCCCCGGGCCTCGCGACTCGAGCGGACATCGCTTCGCTGCTGGCGTCCGTCGACCGGCCGGTCAACGTGCTGATGGGGCTGGTCGGCTTCGAGGGATCGCTCGCCGAGCTCTCCGCCCTCGGCGTCTCGCGCGTGAGCCTCGGGTCGAGCCTCGCCCGCGCCGCGATCGGTGCGCTGCGACGCGCCGCCCTGGAGATCCGCCGGGAAGGCACCTTCTCGTTCGCGTCGAGCAGCGCACCCTTCGCCGAGCTCAATGCGCTCTTCACCGAATGAGTCACCGAACGAGTCACCGAACGAGTCACCGAACGAGCCGTCGGGCGTGCCGGCTCGGCGACGGGCTGACGCCGCCCGACGGGGCTCCGGGGGCCTCTGCCGGCGCCGCCCCTCCCGGTGCGGTCCCCCGGCGCGTGCCGCCCGCTCAAACCGGGCTCCCGTCCTGCCGATGCTTCCCGGAGAGGAGCGGTCGGGACCTTGCATCTGGAGCAGTCCGCAGAACGCGTCCCCGTCTTCGCGATGGAGGACGACGAGCCCGTCCGGCGCGGCGTCGAACGCGCGGGCTGGGTGGCCTTCGGCTCGGGCATGGGGCTGGCGCTCCTCACGGAGGCGTTGCCCTTCCTGCGCGTTCTGGTCGGCTACTTCGTGGTGCTCGTGCACGAGCTCGGTCACGCGCTCGCGGGCTGGCTCTTCGGGGTTCCCTCGATTCCCGCCTTCGACTTCAGCTACGGCGGCGGCGTCACGTTGCACCAGAAGCAGGTTCCCGCGATCGTGGTCGGCGTCTACGCGCTGCTCGTGGCCTGCGCCTGGGTGTTCCGCAGGAATCCCCTGAGCCTCGGCGGGGTCGTCGCGACGATCGCCCTTTACAGCGTCCTCGTGTTCACGGCCGGCCACGAGGTCGTGATGATCGCCATGGGCCACGGCGCCGAGCTCTTCTTCGCCGGCCTCTTCCTCCACCGCGCGCTCAGCGGCCGGGCCTGCCACCACGCCGCCGAGCGGGTGCTGTACGCGTGGGTCGGATTCCACGTCGTGTTCCACGGTCTCCGCTTCGCGTTCGGGCTCGTGACGAGCTCCTTCCAGCGCGAGATGTACGCCGCGGCCAAGGGCGGCGGCCACTGGATGGACTTCTCGCGGCTGGCCGACGAGTTCTTCGGCGTGCCGCTCGAGGCGGTGGCGGGCGTCTTCCTCGTGCTGTGCCTGCTGCCGCCCGGCTTCGCGCTGGCGGCGAGCTGGCTCCGCCCCGAGCTGGCCGCTCTGCGCGAGCGGCTGGGTGCGCTCTGATCGCCGCTGCCACCCACGGCCAGCCCGTATTATTCATGAAGCTCGTCGCGAGGGCGCCAAGAGTGCTGCAGATTCGGGGCCCTCGGACCGGAGTCGACCGGAGGCGTGCTATCAGCACGTCGAGGATCGACGCAGAGAGAAGGTCCCGAAGATGCGGCGCCATTGGCGTCCGCAGCAGAGCGCTCATGAACAATCCGGGCTAGAGGCCCGGCCGGAAAGTGTACCGCGGCACCGAGAGCGTCATCTGCGGCGTCCTGGCAGGGCGCGCGACCGAGGCGTAGCCGAAGCTACGGGGATGGGAGCGCAACGCAGGCAGGGCGTCGCAGGGGCGCTCGAATGCAGGTCGCACTTTTCGGCCGGGCCTCTAGTGCAGCACGAAGCCCCGGTAGCCGTCGGCGGCCACCTCGTCACAGCGCGCGCCGTAGGCGGGCGATCCGCCCGCGTACGCGTAGAAGGTCCGATTCTTCTCGGGCAGGTTCTGGTTCACGCCGGTGAACCAGGAAGCCGTCTTCGAGAGGAGCGTCATCGCCGCGATCTCGTAGACGTGCCGGGTCCACTCGTCCTCGGCGGCCTCGGTGGCTTCGACCCGCTCGTAGCCCCGCTCGCGCATGTGGCGGATCAGGGCCGTCACCCAGTCCACGTTCTGCTCGATGCAGCGGGGGATGTTGCAGAAGGTGGCCGCGTTGTGGGGCCCTACCAGGGTGAGGAGGTTGGGGAAGCCCGCCACCTGCAGGCCGAGGTAGGTGCGCGGACCGTCCGCCCACTTGTCCCGCAGCGCGCGTCCGCCCGCCCCGCGGATGTCGATCCGATCGAAGGAGCCCGTCACCGCGTCGAAGCCGGTGGCGTAGACGAGGATGTCCAGCTCGTAGGCCGCGTCGGCGGTCTCGAGCCCGGTGGGCATGATCCGCTGGATCGGTGAGCTCCGGATGTCCACCAGGCGGACGTTGTCCTGGTTGTAGACCTCGTAGTAGCCGGTCTCCATGGGCACCCGCCGCGTGCCGAAGCCGTGGTCCTTGGGGACGAGCATCTCCGCCGTCTCCGGGTCCTTCACGCGCTCCCGGATCTTCCGGCGCACGAACTCGGTGACGAGCTCGTTGGCCCTGGGGTCGATCAGGATGTCCCGGAAGTTGCCCAGCCACATGCCGAAGCCCGGCTCGTGGTAGAGCCTTTCCCAGAAGGCTTCGCGCTCGGCGGGAGAGACCTCGAAGACGGATCGGGGGTCGGAGCCGTGCAGGAACGCGCCGTGGGTCTCGCTGCACTTCCGGAAGATCTCGTCGTAGCTCGCCTTGATCTCGCGCTGGGTGGCCTCGTCGATGGGACGGTTGCCGAGCGGCGCGCAGTAGTTGGGGCTGCGCTGGAAGACCGTGAGGTGGCCGGCGGTCTTGGCGATCTCCTGGATCACCTGGACGCCCGTCGCCCCGGTGCCGATCACGCCCACCCGCTTGCCCGTGAAGTCGACGGGGGTGTGGGGCCAGCGGGCGGTGTGGTGGGACTCGCCCTCGAACCGGTCCATGCCCTCGAAGACCGGCAGGGTCGGTGCCGAGAGCGGGCCCACCGCGGTGATCAGGAAGCGTGCCCGCGCCCGGCGACCGTCGTCGGTCTCGATCTCCCAGGCTCCCTCGCCCTCGTCGAAGGTGGCCCGGCTCACGCGGCTCTCGAAGGAGATGTCTCTCCGCAGGTCGAACTTGTCGGCGACGTGCTCCAGGTAGCGCAGGGTCTCGGGCTGGGGGGCGAAGTGCTCGCTCCAGCTCCACTCCTGGAGGAGCTCCTTCGAGAACGAGTACCCGTAGCTGTAGCTCTCGGAGTCGAAGCGTGCGCCGGGATAGCGGTTCCAGTACCAGGTTCCGCCGACGCCGGTTCCGGTCTCGTACACCCGCACCGACAGGCCCAGCTCCCGCAGCCGGACGAGCTGGTACATCCCGGCGATACCGGCACCGATGACGATGGCATCGAACCGGTCGACACCCTGGGGATCGGCGCTGGGCACTCGATCGAGCCTCCTTGCCCCCGGCTCCAGGTACATCGTGCACTCTACCATCCTGTCCATCGTGTCCGGTCGCAGGGGCACTGCGCCCCACCCCGGGACCCGGCGGCGAGCGATCGCCGGGCTCCCGTCGGCTGCCGCTGCTGCGAGGCGGTTCGGGACAGCTGGCACGCCGATTGCTTTTCATTTTGTCGGCCCGCGCGTGCGACAGCCGGCCCGAGAGGAGTGGATGGCCCAGTCTGACCCGACCCACGCCGCGGACGACCTGCGGGAGATCGGGCCGGCGTTGTGGGAGCTGCCCGCGAGCTGGCGGGACGGGATGCGGGTGCCGGTCCGTGTCTTCGGAACGAAGGAGCTGGTGCGGGCGATGGACGCCCAGGTCTTCCAGCAGGCGGCGAACGTCGCCAAGCTCCCGGGCATCGTCGAGGCCAGCTTCTGCATGCCCGATGCCCACTGGGGCTACGGCTTTCCGATCGGGGGCGTGGCGGCCATGGACCCGCGCCACGGCGTGATCTCTCCCGGGGGCATCGGGTTCGACATCAACTGCGGCATGCGGCTGCTGCGCAGCGACCTCACCTGGCCCGAGGTGCGGCCCGTCCTGCGCGCCCTGGTGGATCGCCTGGCCGAGCACGTTCCCGCCGGCGTGGGCTCCCAGGGCTTCGTGCGGCTGTCCGAGTCGGAATTCGAGGACGTGCTCGTACACGGGGCGCGCTGGGCGGTGGACCACGGCTTCGGCTGCGAAGCCGACCTCGATCACACCGAGGCGAGGGGCCGCTTCCCCGGAGCCCTGCCCGGGTGCGTGAGCGAACGCGCCCGCGAACGCGGCCACCGTCAGCTCGGCACCCTCGGCTCGGGCAACCACTACCTCGAGATCCAGGTGCTGCGGCCGGAGGGAACCTTCGACGCCGAGGTCGCCTCCGCCTTCGGGCTCGACCGGCCCGAGCAGGTGGTGGTGATGTTCCACTGCGGAAGCCGTGGGCTCGGCCACCAGGTGGCCACCGACCACCTGCAGCTCTTCCTGCGCAAGATGAAGCCGAAGTTCGGGCTCGAGGTGATCGACCGCGAGCTCGCCTGCGCGCCGTTCTCGTCGGACGAGGGCCAGGCCTACTACGGCGCCATGTGCGCGGCGGCCAATATGTCGTTCGCCAACCGGCAGGTGATCCAACACCGGGTGATCGAGGTCTTCTCCGAGGTGCTCGGGCGCGCTCCCGGGTCGCTCGGCCTGCGAAACGTCTACGACGTCTCGCACAACACGGCGAAGCTCGAGTCGCATCGCATCCACGGCCGCGAGCGGCAGCTTCTGGTGCACCGCAAGGGAGCTACCCGGGCGCTGCCGCCGGGGCACACGGAGCTGCCCCCCGCCTATCGCGTCACCGGACAGCCGGTGATCATCGGGGGTAGCATGGAGACCGGCTCCTACGTGCTGGCGGGCACCGAGGGCGCTGCCGCCAGCTTCTGCAGCACCGCCCATGGCAGCGGCCGTACCATGAGCCGACGCAGAGCGCGCCGGCTGGTGAAGGGTCGCGAGCTGCAGGACCGCATGGCGGCCCGCGGCATCCTCGTGCGGACCGCCAGCCTGTCCGGCCTCGCCGAGGAGGCGGGATTCGCCTACAAGGATGTGGACGCGGTGGCGGAGGCGACCGAGCAGGCTGGGCTCTCGCGGCGCGTCGCACACCTGGTGCCGGTGGGAAACGTGAAGGGATGAGCGAGCGGATCGAGTTCCTCGACGACGTCACCAGCGACCTGGCCTTCGTGGCCCGGGGCGCGACGGCGGAGTCCGCCTTCGCGGCCGCCGCCGACGCGCTGCTCGCCGTGACGGTGGCCAATCCCGACGCCGTCGAGGCGCGTCTCGAGTGGCGCGTCGAGCTCGAAGAGCCGGATCTCGAGCTGCTGCTGCTGGCGTTCCTGAACGAGCTCGTCTTCCTGCGCGACGCCCGGGGCTGGCTCCTGCGGGCCGCGGAGACGCGCATCGTGCAGGGCGAAGGACGCGCGTCGCTGCAGGCGCGGCTGGTGGGGGAAGCGCTCGATCCCGATCGTCATCGGCGCGCCGCCGACGTGAAGGCAGCGACCGCCCACGGGCTGCGCGTGGCGCCGCGCGCGGACGGTTGGGAGATCGGCGTCACCCTCGACGTGTGACGAGCGGAGCAGAACGGGCTCGAAGAGCCGAGAGAAGACGAGCGAGACGCGAGAAGAGACGAGGAGACGAACGTGGATGTCGATGTGAAGGCCTTCATGACGGGGGAGCCCGTTTCCATCGAGCCCGAGGCTTCGGCGCTCGCGGCGCTGGACCTGATGATCGATCACGCCATCCGCCACCTGCCCGTGGTGGACGGGGAAGGGCGGGTGTGCGGCGTGCTGTCGTTCGACGACCTGCGCGCGGCCCTACCGATTCCGGTGAGCCTGCGGGCGCCGCTTCCCGTCGACGAGCGTCGCAGCCTGCCCGACCTCGCGGTCGGCGAGGTGATGACCTACGGGCCGGTGACGATCCGCTACGACGCGCCGCTCGAGGATGCGGCCCAGCGCATGGCCGACGGTCGCTTCGGCTGCCTGCCCGTGGTGGACGAGCAGGGCCGTCTCGACGGCATCATCACCGAGACGGATCTGCTGCAGGCGCTCGTCACCGTGCTGTGGTCCGAGCGGCGCGGGGAGCGGGCGCCCGAGCCGGTGGACCTGCCGACGGCGCTCGCGAACGAGCGAAGCTACCTGGCCGGCCGTCTCGCGGCCTACGAGAGCCGGGAGCAGGAGATCGTCGCGACGGAGCGGGGAACTCCGCTGGACGAGGCCGAGCTTGGGAGCGATCTCGAGGCGGGCTACCTGACCGAGCAGCTCGCCGAGCTCGCCTCGCGGCGCCTGAAGGCCATCGAGCACGCGCTCGAGCGTCAGCGCCGGGGCGAGCTGTCCATCTGCGAGACGTGCGGCGAGCGGATCGCCGAAGCGAGGCTGCGGGCGCTGCCGGGAACCAACGTCTGCATCCGCTGCGGGCGCGAGGCGGAAGCCAACCGCTAGCGAGGGCTGCGGCGGGCGGCCGCAAGTCGAGAGACGACGAGCGAAAGAGAATGAACGAGAACGTGAGCGAGACAGAGACGAGGAGGAAGGACGTCACCATGGAGATCCACTGGGTCGATTTCGACGACCTGCGCGCGGACGTGAAGGAGGCCATCGAGCAGCGCGTTCGCTCGCTCGCCGAGGGCCATCAGGACCTGATCGACGTGCGCTTGACGGCGCGGACCACCGGGCATCACCGCCTGGGAAACCAGGAGGCCCGCATCACCGCGCAGGTGCGCGGCAAGGAGATCGTCGCCGCGCGCACCCGGGACGAGGTGGGCCGCGCCCTGGACGAGGCGCTCGACGTGTTCGAGCGAGAGGTCCGGAACCTCCGGGGCCGGCGGCGCACGAAGCGGGCGGAATCGGCTCCCGAGCCGCCCGAGCTCGGCATCGTGGATCGCCTGGTGCCGGAGAACGATCACGGCTTCATCCTCACGGACGGCGGCGAGAGCGTGTACTTCCACCGCAACGCCGTGAAGCACGGGCTGCACTTCGAGCAGCTGGCCGAGGGCCACCGGGTGGCGCTCAACCTCGAGGCCGGACGCGAAGGCCTGCAGGCGACGGTCGTGTATCCGGCTCCGGTGGACGCGCCGGCGCCGTGAGCCTGCAGGTCGCCGTCGAGCGCGCCGTCCTCGATCCGGGCCTGCGGCGGGTGGAGGTGGTGGAGCGCAAGGGACCGGGGCACCCGGACACCCTGTGCGACGCGGCTGCCGAGGCGTTCTCGCGCCGGCTCTGCCACGCCTACCTCGACGCGGCCGGGCGCATCCTGCACCACAACGTCGACAAGGCGCTGCTGGTGGCGGGGCGGACCGAGTCGCACTTCGGTGGGGGACGCTTCCTCGCGCCCATCCGACTCGTGCTCGCGGGTCGCGCGACGCTGGAGGCGGGAGGCCGCCCGCTGGACGTCGAGGCGATCGCCCGAGCCGCGGCCGAGGAGGCGTTCTCCGCGGTTCGCCATCTCGACCCGGGCGACCCCCGGCAGCTCGTGCTGGAGGTGGCCGTGAACGCCGGGGCGCCGGAGCTGCAGCAGGTCTTCGAGGAGTCCGCACACGCGCTGCCGCTCGCGGGGGACACCAGCATCGGCGTGGGCTTCGCGCCCGCCAGCCCGGTGGAGGCGTTGACCCGGTCGGTGGCCGCGCGCCTCGCCTCGATGGCGTCCGGAGATTCGGCCCTGGGCGAGGATGCCAAGGTCATGGCGGTGCGCGACGGCGACGCCCTGCAGCTCACGCTGGCGGTGGCGACCCTGGCTCCGGTGCTCCGCGACCGGGCCGCCTACCTCGCGGCCACCGAATCCGTTCGCGCGATGGCGCTCGCCGAGGCCCACGCCGCGGGCTTCGAGCGCCCGCGTGTGGACGTGAACGCCGCCGACGACGAGGGGCGCTCCCCCTATCTCACCCTCACCGGCACCTCGGCGGAGTGCGGCGACGACGGCCAGGTGGGGCGCGGCAACCGCCAGACGGGTCTCATCACCCCGATGCGCGCCATGACCCTGGAGGCGTACGCGGGCAAGAATCCGGCCACCCACGTAGGCAAGCTCCTGTCGCTGGCCGCCGACCGTGCCGCCCGCTCGTGCGCGGCGCTGCCGGGCGTGCGCGCTGCAGAGTGCGTGCTCGTGAGCCGCATCGGGGCGCCGGTCAGCGAGCCCCAGATCGCGAGCCTGCGTCTCGATACCGAAGCAGCGATCCCGCACGACCTACGGGCCGAGGCCGAACGCCTCGTCGCCGAGCAGTGCGCGCGGCTGCCCGAGCTGTGGAAGGAGATCGTCGGTCCGAAGCCCCCCGCGCCGGCGTGAGGGTCTCGGGAGGGAGTCCATGAGCCTTCACGAAGCCTCGTTCCAGGAATCCCTGCCCGACCGGCGGGTGCGCTGCACGCTGTGTCCGCACGAGTGCGTGATCGCGGACGGTGTGAAGGGCGCCTGCGGCGTCCGCGTCAACCGTCACGGGAAGCTCTACACCCTGGTCTACGACCGCGTCATCGCGCGCCACGTGGAGCCGGTGGAGAAGAAGCCCCTCTTCCACTTCCTGCCCGGCTCGGTCGCCTACTCGTTCGCGACGGTGGGCTGCAACCTGCGCTGCAGCTTCTGCCAGAACTGGGACATCTCCCAGTGGGGGCGCGAGAACCTGCCCCGCAAGCTCGAATGGGCGACGGACGACGAGCCGGGGATCGGCTGCCCCGAGCTCGAGCGGCTGACCGACGAGATGCCCGGCGAGCCCGCCACCCCGGCCGACCTCGTGAAGGAGGCCGCGGCCTCCGGGGCCTCGTGCATCGCCTACACGTACACCGAGCCCACGATCTTCTTCGAGCTGGCCTACGACACCGCCGTGCTCGCGCGGCAGCAGGGGCTCCGCAACGTGTTCGTCACCAACGGCTACATCAGCGAGCCCGCCCAGCGGAAGCTCGCTCCCGTGCTCGACGCGGCGAACGTCGACCTGAAGTTCTTCCGGGACGAGAGCTATCGGCGGATCAGTCGGGTGCGCCTCGAGCCCATCCTGGCCGCGATCCGTCTCTATCACGAGCTCGGGGTGTGGATCGAGGTGACGACCCTCGTGGTTCCCGGGCTGAACGACTCCGACGAGGAGCTACGGGACATCGCGCGCTTCGTCCGCTCCGTCGATCCCGAGATTCCCTGGCACGTCTCGCAGTTCTACCCGGCCTACAAGATGCTCGACCGTCCTCCCACCCCGGTGGCGACCCTCGAGCGGGCGCGCGAGATCGGTGAGCGGGAGGGACTCGCCTACGTGTACGTGGGCAACGTTCCGGGTGCGGCCGGCGAGAGCACGTTCTGTCCCGGCTGCGGCGACTGCCTGATCGAGCGCCAGGGGCTGCGGCTGGTGGAGAACCGGGTGCGCGACGGGCGCTGTCCGGCCTGCGGGCACGCGATCGCCGGCGTGAACATGGACGGCGCCTGAGAGCCTGTGAAGGAATCCTCTCGGTCGCCAGGCTTGCGGCGGCGGGCCGTCTGCGGCGTTGCTCCTCCTCGCCGTAGGCACGCTACGCCTCGTCGTCGCGCCTTCCATCCGACCCACCGGCGCAGCGCCTGACTCGGTCGAGGATTCTTTCACAGGCCCTGAGCGGTCAGGGCTCCGCTGGGGCGCTGACTTGCAACCCGAGGACAACGCTGAGCGTTGTCCTCTTGGGAGGCGCCGCGCACCGGGTCAGGGATTCTCGAGGCCGCAGGTGCGGCACTGGGCGATCGCCTCGGCGAAGCGAAGGCGCGCGCCGCATTCCGGGCAGGCGCCGTCGGCGGCGTCGAGCCGCTCCAGCACGGCACCGCGCGCGCTGCCCTCGCGATAGACGGTGATTCCCTTGCAGCCGAGCTCGTAGGCGCGCTCGTAGGCGGCGCGCACGTCCCGGGGCGTGGCGTCGTGCGGCAGGTTGATCGTCTTGGACACCGCGTTGTCCACGTGTCGCTGGAAGGCCGCCTGGATCTGCAGATGCCGCTCCGGCGGGATCTCCCGCGCCGTCCGGAAGATCCGCGCCAGCTCGCGCGGAACCCCGGGCAGGCCTTCGAAGCTGCCGTGGTGGATCGCCTGGTGACGCAGCTCCGCGGGCAGGCCCGGCGCCTCCTCCAGGGCGCGTTCGAGCCGCGGGTGGATCTCGACGACGCGCTCGCCGTCGAGCAGGTGTCGCTCGTAGGCGAGGGCGAAGAGGGGCTCGATGCCGCTCGAGCAGCCGGCGATCAGCGAGAGGGTGCCGGTGGGCGCGATGGCCGTGACGGTGGCGTTGCGCAGGGGCGGCCGTCCCTCACGCTGGGGCCGGCTGCCCGGGAAGTTCGGGAACGCGCCGCGCTCCCGGGCCAGCTCCTGCGACGCTTCCCGGGCGTTTCGCGAGACGAATCCCATCACCTCTTCGGCGAAGCGCGCCGCACCTTCGCCGTCGTACGGGATGCGCAGCTCGATGAGGGCGTCCGCGAAGCCCATCACGCCGAGCCCGATCTTGCGGTTGGCCCGCACGATCTCTCCGATGCGCGCCACCGGGAAGCGGCTGGCCTCCAGGCAGTCGTCCAGGAAGCGGACGCCGAGGGCGACAGCATCGCGGCGAGCCGCTCCCAGTCCATGCCGCGCGGGCCGGTGTGCTTCGAGACGTCGATCGATCCCAGCATGCACGCCTCGTAGGGCAGCAGCGGGACCTCGCCGCACGGGTTGGTGGCCGTGATCGCGCCGAGCTCCGGGGTGGGGTTGTCGCGGTTGATGCGGTCGCGGAAGACCAGCCCCGGGTCGCCGGTCTCCCAGGCGCTGGCCGCGATCGCGTCGAGCAGCTCGTTCGCGTCGATGCGTCGCACCGGGGCTCCGTCCCGGGGGTTGCGCAGCTCCCAGGCACGGCCGGTCCGCACGGCTTCCACGAAGGCGTCCGGAATCGCGACGCTCAGGTTGAAGTTCGACGAGCACGCCCGGCTCGCGCTTCGCGGCGACGAAGAGCTCGACGTCCGGGATGCGAGGCGTGGAGCACCGCCATGTTGGCGCCCGCGCCGGCGTCCGCCCTGGCGGATGGTCTCGATGCTGGCGTCGAAGACCCGCATGAACGAGACGGGACCGCTGGCGATGCCGCCGGTGGCCGAACGACGCCGTCGCCCCGAGGCTCGCAGACGCGAGAAGTCGTAGCCGGTGCCGCCGCCGCTCTGCTGGATCAACGCGGCGTCGTGCAGCGCCTGGAAGATGCTGTCGAGGGAGTCCTCCACCGGCAGCACGAAGCAGGCGGCGAGCTGGCCGAGCGGCCCGCCGGCGTTCATCAGGGTGGGCGAGTTCGGCAGGAATTCGAGCTGACGCCATCGCCTCGAAGAAGCGGGTCTCCCAGCCGGGCCGCGTCGCCGCCGAAGCGCTCCTCGACGGCGGCCACGTAGCGGCCACCCGCCGGAACAGCTCCTCGGGGGTCTCGACGACCCGGCCCGCGTCGTCCCGCTGCAGGTAGCGGGCACGCAG
The DNA here is from genome assembly GCA_963822965.1 of uncultured delta proteobacterium. Lineage (GTDB taxonomy): Bacteria > Myxococcota_A > UBA9160 > UBA9160 > UBA4427 > JAJDAN01. Next base: position 431,138 of record CAWGJT010000005.1, on the reverse strand, counting down.
CACGTGGAGCGCGGTCTCGCGCAGCGGCGGGTTCAAGGGAGCCTCCCACCCGGGAGTCTACCGCCCCCGCCGCGGCGTCCCGCTCTCGCTACAGATCGGGTCTCCGCGCGTCTCCCTGGGCGTAGTCGCAGACGCCGCTCGGGAAGATCGCGTCGAGGCGCGCCCGCTGGCTCGCGTCGAAGACGACGCCGCCGTAGAAGCCCCGCGCGATCGCCTCGTCCACCGGGATCAGGTGGCACTTGAAGACGGTCCCGGTGATCGGGGCGCCGGCGACGATCCGCGACGTGGAGAACACCGGCATGACGCTGCGTGCACGGTCCCGGCGGGCCGTCGTCGAGGATGCCGTTCCAGGCGTCGGCGCCGGCGTAGATCAGGTTGCCGCCGCTGTCGAAGCAGCTGTCCACGGCGGCGGCGGGCTTGTTGCCGGCGACGCCCGCGCTTCGGGTGCGCCCGGATGTTCCGCATCCACTCGTCGATCACCTCGAACGCCATCGGCGTCTGGTCGAAGAGGCGCTGGTCGGTGAACCAGATCACCTGGTTCGAGGCGTCGCCGTCGTAGTCGAGCAGCGCTGGCGGGTGGCGAACGACTGATGCGAGTTGTGCATGTCGAGCTCGGCCTCCAGGTAGTTGCGCCAGTCGATCATCGGGATCTGGATGTCGCCGCGGTTCACGAGCCCGTGCTCGTAGGCGGCCTCGATGGCGCCCGGGTCGGCCTCCCTGCGTGGTGCCGGCGTGAGCCCGCCGTCGGGCGAGAGCGCCATGTTGCGCCAGCTCCACGGGTCGAGCAGGTTGGGATAGATGTCCGGGAATGGGCGGCAGGCCGGCGAGGTCCGCCGGGCGCGGGCACAGGAACGGACAGGAACGGGACAGCCCTCCTGCACGTCGTCCGGCTCGTTCTTCCAGGAGCCCACCTGCGCGTTCAGCGCCAGGAACTCGTCGCTGCCGATGTCGCCGTCGACGAGGGCGGCGCAGCCCGTACTGCACGCCGACGTTGTCCCAGGTGCTGGCCGCATAGCCGTCCGCCGCGACGGCCGTAGACGTTGACGGCGTCGGCGTAGTGGGTCCACTCGGTGGCGACCTGGTCCGCCGGCGAGATGCCCGGGTGCGGTGCCGAAGTGCGGGTTCAGCACGAGCGGCGAGAGGCCGCGCCAGCCGTTCACGCACTCGCTCGAGCCCGGCGGCAGGAAGGGCACCAGCGGTCCGGTACGGGTTCGGGAAGCCGTTGAGCGCGTTCATTCCCTCGATCAGCGGTGCGGTTCTCCCAGTCGGCCCACTTCGGGTTCCCGAACGAGCACCTCGACGTCCATCCAGCGCTCGATCAGCTCGCAGTCCCCGACGTGGATCGTCTGGGTGATCATGTCGGGGTACGAGTACTGGGGGATGCCGGCGTCGATCAGGCCCTTGTGGTTCTGGGCGTAGACGTACTGCTGGATGCCGCCACCCGAGCCGCCGACGCCCACGGTGTAGTCGGGGTTCGCGTAGGCGGAGACGAAGCGGTCCTTCACCATGATCGCCGTCTCGCCGCCCAGCTCGAGGTTGTAGTGCGTGCCCGGTGCTTGTGCCCGTGGAGTAGACCACCGCGTAGCCCGAGGGAGAGCCCGTGCGTCGTAGAGCATGCGGGAGCGGCTGGGGTCGCCCTGGTAGTGGCCGATGCGCGACGCCGCCCTGGAAGTAGTAGATGAGCCGTCGGTTCCAGGCCGACAGGTCCGGCTGGGCGGGGTCCTGCGCGTTCGGCGAGAGCACGGCGATCGAGTAGATGAAGCGGTTGATCGTCCCGCGCTCCCAGCGCACGATGAAGTCGACGGTGTCGCCGTCCATCGTCGTCGTCTGGCTCATGTCCGCCGGCCGCGGCGCGGCGGGATCGTAGTCGGCCCAGGCGCCGCCCAGGGTGCGGTACTTGAACGACACCACCGTCTCGACCGCGCAGTCCTCGTCGAGGGCGGGGCCGAGCTCGGCGTTGCGCCCGGTCGCCGTCGTCCGAGCACAGGAACACCTCCTGCTGGGGGCCGGAGAAGATCGGGCCGCTGATCGGGATGGTTCGTGAGCACCAGGGAGGCGACTGGGGCGACCGCGTGCCGCGGCCGTTGGACTCGACCTCGAGCAGGTTGTCGCCCAGGGCGAGGCCGTCGACGACGCCCTCGAGCGTGCGCTCGCCGGGTACCGGCGAGAAGGAGTCCGTCACGTCCGTGCCGTCGAGCAGCACGCGCACCTTGTGCAGCGGGCACGTTGCGCGGAACGGCGATGGCGACGCGGGCGTCGTCGCCGCTCACGTACTCCGGCGGGCTCGAGAGCACCTCGATCTCGAAGCTCCGCGCTCCGTGTGCCGTGATGGTGGGAGCCGGCCTGGCTGGCCGAGGCGTACGCAGACGAGGCCGCTCGTCAGGAGGAGGGCCAGGACGATCGTCGCGGCGTCGGCGTTGCGGTGGCTCGCTCGCTCGTACGGCTTCGGCATGTGTCGCTCCCCTTCCATGTCCGGGTTCCGTTTCCTCGTGTCCCCGGTCTCACCGGGTCGCGCCGTCCGGGTGCGCGGAGCCAGGCCGGTCGGGAGCCTCCGCTCCCGCGCGCGCGAGGGTCCATTCTATGACCCCGGGGTGCGGGGACGGAAGAAAAACCGCACGCAAGGGTCGCCGGTTCGGGGTCCCCCCTGGGCCGGGCCCCAGGAGGAGCGCGAGATGGTGAGGATCGCGATGTCGTCCGTGGCGGGCCGTCCGGCGGAGAAGTCGCGCACCTCGTCGCCCGCCGAGGCGAGGCGATCGAAGCTTTGCTGGATCGCTTCGAGGTGCAACCGATCGCGTCCCGCGGCGCGGGGTCCTCAGCCTCGCGACCGGCGGCGTTCGAGCCGACCCAGGGCGAAGGGTATCGCCAGCGCCGTGACGCCTGCGAGCACCGTCGCGGCCGTAGCCCGCGCCGATCCAGGTGGGCCGGTAGCGCCACTCCACGCGATGCACGCCGGGCGGTACCACCACGCCCCGCAAGGCCAGGTCCACCCGCAATGGCCGGGCCTCGCGGTCGTCCACCCGCACGCCCCAGCCGGGGAAGAATAGCCCGGACGTGACGACCAGCGCGCCGGCGGACTCCACCTCGAGCAGATGGTGGTCCGGCTCGTCGAGCAGCACGCGCAGCCGCGAGGGCGCGAGGTCGCGGTCCGGCCCGACGGGCAGGTCGACGGCCTCCTCGACGATCGCCACCTGCGCCGGCTCCCAGCGGTCGGACGCGGCGAGCGCCCAGCGCTGGCGCGGCTCCGCCGCGAGAAGCGCCTCCCGGACGATCCGGAAGCGCGGGACGACGCCGGGCAGCTGCACCGCGCGGTAGTGGCCGTCGTCGTAGCGGATCAGCGAGGACAGGCGGAACGACCGCAGGATCGGCATCGAGGGCTTCTGGAAGGGCAGGGTGATGACGTTTCCCATGCGGGCGAGCAGGCCCCGCCGTTCGAGGCTGCCGAACTGGCTGGCGAAGTACGCCTCGAAGAAGCTGCGCGCGATGAGCGGCTCGCGCAGGAAGAGCGTCGGGACGCCGGCCGCGACGCCGGCGTCCAGAGCGAAGAGCGGCATGCGGGGCGAGCTGCGGAAGTCCGCCGCGATGCGCGGCTCGGCGTGCCGGACGACCTCCGGAACGCGGAACGCTTCGGGCTCCATCCACACCGGCCGGGGCTGGCTGAGCGCGAAGCCCACGCCCGCCACCCAGGCCACCGCCAGCGCCCCGGCGGCCATCCGGCGACCGGCGACACCCGCCGGGCGCGGCCCGCCGCCGGCCATCCACCGATCCAGGCCCTGGGCCCCCAGCCACGACAGGAAGAAGGCCGCCGGAACGATCATGCGCAGGGGGGCGCGCAGCTGCTCGGCCAGGGGGAAGACGAGCGTGAGCAGCGGGACGACGCCGCCCGCGGAGCCCAGCATGCCGAGCAGGAAGAAGAGCGCGAAGGCGGCCTCCGGCCACGCACGCGGCCGTCGCACCAGGGCGAAGACCGCGAGCGCGACCGTCAGCACGCTCAGGTTCGGGAGGTTCACGTAGGCCGGGCCGTAGCGCAGGGCGGGCGCGTCGATCCAGGCGAAGAGCTCGCGCGCCAGGGCGAGGGCCACCTCGTAGGGCGCCGCCCGGTAGCTCTCGGCGAAGGCCCCGCCGGCCGTGCCCGCGAAGAGCGAGCGGTGCGAATGCTCGACCATCTCGAGGAAGGGCAGCAGCTGCCAGCTCGCCAGACCGATCCCGATCACCGCGATGCCCGCGGCCACGGCCGCGTCCTGCAGCCAGGCCCCCCCCTGCCGGCGCGGTCCGGACGATGCCGAGCCCCATCCACATGGCCATCACCAGGCCGTTGTAGAGCACGAACTGGGGCAGGGCGCCGAAGCACTGGAACGCCAGGCAGACCCCCGCGAGCGTCGCCAGGCCGGCGCGCCGCCCCGGCCCGCCCCGGCTGCGGCGGTAGCCCTCCCAGGCGAGCAGGGTCGCGGGCAGCCACAGCAGGGTGTCGATCGCGGACACGTGCTGGAGGTGCGTCGTGACGTTGCCGATCGTCGCCCACGAGAGCGCGCCGAAGAGCGCCGGAATGCGCCCGACCCCGCACCTCCGGAACAGGCCGAACGTGAAGCTCGACAGCAGCCCCAGCGCCAGGGCGGGGAAGAACGCGAAGACGCGCGCCGTCGGCAGCAGGTAGAAGAAGAGGGAGAGGGGCGAGAAGGTGCCGTTCTGGATGTTGCCCAGGCGCGGCATGCCCAGCATCGGAACCGGGTCCCACCAGTGGAAGCCCGCGCCGTGGGCGATGGCGTGAAGGGCGGCCCGGTTGGCGAAGAAGTACGCCGCCGTGTCCTCCCAGGCCGGGATCCGACCCCCGAGCACGCCGGGCGCATACCAGGCCGCGAAGAAGGCCCAGAGCAGCAGTAGACAGATCCCGTCTCGGCGCAGGGCGCGGGCTCCCGATGAAGGCTCGTGCGATCGCGCCCGGCGGAAGACGCGGGTCAGGCGAAGGCCTTGCGGATGCGTTCGATGGCCAGGTCGACGTTCTCGTGGGAGTTGAACGCGGAGATGCGGAAGTAGCCCTCGCCGGCGGGGCCGAAGCCCGAGCCCGGGCGTGCCCACGACGTGGGTCCGCTCGAGGAGCTGGTCGAAGAAGTCCCAGGACGTCGTGCCCTCGGGCGTGCGCAGCCAGATGTACGGGGCGTGCTCGCCGCCGAAGACGGCGAAGCGGGCGGCGGTGAGTCCCTCGCGGATGCGCGTGGCGTTCTCCATGTAGTAGGCGATCTGCTTCCCGGTCTCGGCGGCTCCCTCGGCGGAGAAGACCGCCTCGGCGGCGCGCTGCACCACGTAGGGCACCTCGTTGAACTTGGTCGCCTGGCGGCGGGACCACAGGCCGTGCAGCGGGACGCGCTCGCCGGCGGCGGTGCTTCCGGTGAGGGCCTTCGGCACGACCGTGTACGCGCACCGCACGCCGGTGAAGCCCGCGCGCTTCGAGAAGCTGCGCATCTCGATCGCGCACTCCCGGGCGCCCTCGATCTCGTAGATGGATCGGGGCAGGGCAGGGTCCTGGATGAAGGCGTCGTAGGCGGCGTCGAAGAGGAGCACCGCGTCGTTCTCGCGGGCCCAGGCCACCCAGCCGGTGAGGTTCTCGCGCGAAGCCACCGCGCCCGTCGGGTTGTTGGGCGAGCACAGGTAGGCGAGGTCGACGCGTTCGGCGGGCGGCAGCGGGGTGAAGCCGTTGGCTTCCGTGGCCGGCAGGTAGTGGATGCCCGCGTAGGTGCCGGCGGCGTCCGCGCCGCCGGTGCGTCCGGCCATCACGTTGGTGTCCACGTAGACGGGATAGCTCGGGTCCGTCACCAGCACGCTGCAGTCGCTGCCGAAGATCTCCTGGACGTTGCCCGTGTCCTGCTTGCTGCCGTCGGAGACGAAGATCTCGTCGGGGGCGATCTCGACGCCGCGGCTGCGATAGTCGCCCTGCAGGATGGCCTCCTTCAGGAACTCGTAGCCGTTCTCCGGCCCGTATCCGAAGGCCTTCTCCGACTGGTCGTCGACGGCGTCGTGCATCGCCCGGACCACGGCGGGAACCAGCGGCAGGGTGACGTCCCCGATGCCGAGACGGATGATGTTCGCGTCAGGGTTGGCGGCCTGGTAGGCGCGCACGCGCCGCCCGATCTCGGGAAAGAGGTAGCCCTTCTGCAGCTTGCGGTAGTTCTCGTTGATGTGAGCCATGCGCGCGAGGATAACGGCGCGCGCGTCGTCCCGCCGCGCGATCAGGCGGGGGCGAGCGCCTCCAGGATGCGCAGGTCCGGTCCGGGACGGCCGTCGGGACGGAAGGGCTGGATGCAGACGTGGGTGGCGCCCGCGTCGTGGTGGGCCTTCACCCGGCGGGCGATGGCCTGCTCGTCGCCCCAGGCCACGATGGCGTCGACCAGCCGATCGCTGCCGCCGTCGGCGAAGTCCGCGTCGCCGTAGCCGAGCCGGCGCAGGTTGTTCTGGTAGTTCGGTAGGCCGACGTACACCTGCATGTTGGCCCGGGCCACCTGGCGGGCCTTCGTGGCGTCGGTCTCGAGCAGCACCATCTGCTCCGGGCAGAGCCAGGCGTCGGGCCCCATCACCTCGCGGGCATGGGCCGTGTGCTCCGGGGGCACGAAGTAGGGGTGGGCGCCCCGGGTGCGCTCGGCGGCCAGGGTGAGCATCCGGTCGCGCAGGGCCGCCAGCACGATGGGCGCGTCCTCCTTGGGCTCCGCGCCCATGTAGAGGGCGCTCTCCATGGCGTCCAGGTGGTTCCGCATGGTGGTGAGGGGCTTGCCGTACTCGTGACCGCGCACCCGGGAGACGAGGTGCTCGTGCGACACGCCGAGGCCCAGGACGAAGCGCTCGGGGATGAGCTCCGCGAGCGTCTTGTGGATCGCCTTGAGGGTCATGGCGTCGCGCGCGTAGATGTTGGCGATGCCGGTGGCCAGCACCAGCTTCTCGGTGTTCGCTCCCAGGTAGGCGATGAAGGAGAAGGGGTCGCGCCCCACCGCCTCGGGGATCCACAGGGCGGAGTAGCCCCACGCCTCGAGCTGCCTCGCGAAGGCGGCGGCGTCCGGCGCGGCCAGCGAATCGAGCCAGCTCCAGACGCCCAGTCGACCGATCTCGGTGCCCATTCGCGCTCCTCCTCCCGTTCCGCGGTCCGCAAGGGTACCCCAGCTCTCGGCGCGGGCCGCCGGATATGCGAGACTCGCCCGTGCGTGGCTCCCGGACGAACGAAGCGCCTCTTCTCGTCGCGCCTCTGGATCGCACTTCTGGCTGCGGGCGGCGTCGCGGCGCCCGTGGGCTGGTTCGGCACCGATCACCTCGAGCAGGACGACGACTTCTGCAACGCCTGCCATCTCGAGCCGGGCGTTCCCCTGCACATCGACATCCGCCGCGATTTCGACGCACGGCCGCCGGTCAACCTGGCCGGGCTGCACGCCCGCAGCCTCCACCCGCGACGTGCCGCGAGCGAGCCGTTCCGCTGCATCGACTGCCACGGCGGCGTGGGATTCCTCGGCAAGGCGCGCACCAAGCTGCTCGCCGCGAAGGACGGATTCTGGTGGGCGGTCGGGCACTTCGACGAGCCCCAGGAGATGGCCTGGCCGCTCCGGGACGAGGACTGCCGGCAATGCCACCCGGACTTCCCGAAATCCGAGGGGGGAGCCGATGACTCGAATCCGCCGTTCCACGCGCTGGGCGTCCACAACGTGGCGCTGGGCGTGTCGTGTGTGGAATGCCACCAGTCCCACGCGGCCGGCGGGAGCGAAGCGTTCTACTATCTCCGTCCCGCGCGCGTTCGCGCGCAGTGTGCGCGGTGCCACACCGAGTTCGAGTGACGTGCCGATGATCCCGACGGAGGGGTTCCGCAGCGGGCAGCGGCGCCGCAGGCTCGTCTCGCGAGCTCCGTTCCGATGGAGGAGGAAATCATGATTTCATACGGTCGTGCATGGATCGTCGTCGCCGGCCTGCTGGCCCTGCCGGCTTCGGTGAACGCGTATCCCGGCGGTACGCCCGACTTCCAGACGGACGTGGCTCCGTTCTGCGCCGCCTGCCACTCGTCGCTCTCGGCGGAGGCCCTCGAGGGCTCGGGGCCCCGGGCCGAGAAGGAGCTGGCGGCCAACAAGCACCTGGCGGCGATCCTCCAGGGGCAGAGCCCCTACGACAAGCTGTCGGAGGCCGACCGGGCGACCCTCGTCCAGCAGCTGCAGGCGGTCGACGCCAACTCGAAGATCGAGCTCATCGAATACCCGCCGCAGGTGAAGGCCGGTGAGAACTTCAACGTGACCGTGGTGGTGACGGGCGGCGCAGGCCCCGTGGTGGGCGTCGGCCTCGTCGACCGCGCCCATCGCTGGTACGCGCGACCGGCGTCGGCCGCCGGCTGGACCGTGGTCGGGCCTCCCACGGTGATCGGTCCGGACGGAAAGCCCCAGAGCGAGTGGCTCGACCGCCGGCCCGAGCGCATGGGCCGCAAGGTCACGTTCGTGAACGTGCTGGGCGTCGAGTCCAACGCGGTCACCGGAAAGTGGAGCAAGTCGAAGGTGATCTACACCCTCCAGGCTCCCGATCGTCCCGGCGAGTACCCGCTGGTGGGCGTCTACCTCTACGGCACCGAGAAGGCCACCAAGCTCGGCTCGACGGAGCATCCCGTCTACGGCAAGCAGCCCCTGGGCGGCTACGGCGGGAAGTCGGGCCGGGTGCGGTTCAGCGCGCCCGTCGTGATCACCGTCAAGTGATCCCGCGGCGGGTGCGGGGCCCCCGGGCCCTGGCGCTGCTGCTGGCGGTCGGGCTCGCGAGCCCGATCGCCTGCGGCGGCGGCGACGAAGCCGAGGTGGCGCAGCCCCCTCCGGAGCCCTTCGCCGCACCCGTCCCGGCCCCGCGCACCCGCCCGCGCCCGCGCCCGCGCTTGCGGGGCGTCGCCACTTCGGTGAACGACGTCCGCCTGCGCGCGGCCGCGTCCGACACCGACGACTGGCTGACCCACGGCCGCACCTGGTCCGAGCAGCGCTTCAGCCCCCTCACCCAGATCCACGCGCGCAACGTCGAACCACCTGCGGCTCGCCTGGAAGTTCGACACCGGGATGCGTCGCGGACACGAGGCCACCCCCATCGTCGTCGACGGGGTGCTCTTCGCGACGGGCCCCTGGAGCGTGGTCTTCGCCCTCGACGCCGCCACGGGGCGCCTGCTGTGGAAGTACGATCCCCAGGTCCCCCGGGAGGTCGGGCGCAAGACGTGCTGCGACGTCGTGAACCGGGGCGTCGCCGTGTATCGGGGCCGGGTCTACGTCGGCGCCCTCGACGGGCGTCTGATCGCCCTGGACGCGTCCACCGGCGAGCCCGTGTGGGAGACCGTCACCGTGGACCCCCAGCAGCCGTACACCATCACCGGCGCGCCGCGGGTGGTGGAAGGCAAGGTCGTGATCGGCAACGGCGGCGCCGAGTTCGGCGTGCGCGGCTACGTGTCGGCCTACGACGCGGCCACCGGCGCGCTGGTCTGGCGGACCTACACGGTGCCCGGGCGATCCGAGCCAGCCCTTCGAGTCGCCCGCCCTGGAGCGCGCCGCCGAGACCTGGAACGGCGAGTATTGGAAGCTCGGCGGCGGCGGCACGGTCTGGGACTCGATGGCCTACGACCCGGACCTGCGCCTGCTCTACGTCGGGACCGGGAACGGCTCGCCCTGGCGGGCGGAGCTGCGCAGCCCCGGCGGCGGCGACAACCTCTTCCTCTCGTCGATCCTGGCGCTGGATCCCGATACCGGGGAGATCCGCTGGCACTACCAGACGACGCCGGCCGACAACTGGGACTTCACCGCGACCCAGCACATGATCCTGGCGGAGCTTCCGATCGGCGGACAGCCTGCGCAAGGTGATCATGCAGGCCCCGAAGAACGGCTTCTTCTACGTGCTCGACCGCGAGACCGGCGAGCTGATCTCGGCCGAGCAACTACGTCCCCGTGAGCTGGGCGGAGGGCATCGATGCCGCGAGCGGTCGACCGATTCCGAGCCCGAGCGGCGACTACGAGAACGGGCTGGCGCTGGTCACGCCCATGTACCTCGGCGGGCACAACTGGCAGCCCATGTCCTTCAACCCGGTGACCGGGCTGGTCTACATCCCGGCCCAGGAGATGGCCGGTCCGTACCGGCGCGATCCCGCCTTCGCGGTGCGTCCGGGCGAGTTCAACACGGGCGTCGACAGCCACCGCTCGGGACCTTCTTCGACCGCGAGGCGGTCTCGGGATATCTGCTCGCGTGGGATCCGGTCGAGCAGAAGGAGGTGTGGCGACACCCGTACGGGCTGCCGTGGAACGGGGGCACCCTCACGACGGCGGGCAACCTCGTCTTCCAGGGCACCGCCGACGGTCGCTTCCTGGCGCTGCGCGCCGACGACGGCACGCCTGCTGTGGCAGAGCCACTCGGCGGGCACCGGCATCATCGCCGCGCCCATCAGCTACCGGGTGGGCGGGGTGCAGTACGTGTCGGTGGTGGCGGGCTGGGGCGGGGCCTTCGCGCAGGTCGGCGGCGACGCCGCCCGCGCGGCGGGCGTCGATCGAGCGGCCGCATCCTGGCCTGGGCGCTCGTCGACGAGACGATCACCCCCGACGTGGTCGACGCGATGCTCGAGTCGCGCGACCCCGCGGCGGCGCGTGGCGCCGATCTCTACCACGAACTGGTGCTGGCGCTGTCACGGTGCGAACGGCATCGCGGGCGGCGTGAATCCGGACCTGCGGAGCCGCGCGGCGGCGCTCGGGGAGGCCTTCGTGCCCATCGTCTCGAATGGCCTCGACGGCACCTCGATGCCCGGCTTCTCCCAGTGGCTCTCGCCGGACGAGATCCGCACGATCCAGGGCTACCTGGCCTCGCAGTCCGAAGCCGTTGAGTCCGGCCCGGGCGAGCCCGTCCGGGCGCGCTCAGGCGTGCCGCTGGAAGGCGCCGGCCCGCAGGCGCAGCAGGTAGTCTGTCGAGGTCCGGCTTCACCCTGCCCGTCAGCAGCAGCACGCCGGCGATGTTCGGGAACGCCATCCCCAGGATCATCAGGTCGCCGAAGTTGCACCACGGCCTCGGCGGCGAAGATCGGCGCCGGCCCAGGTGAAGAGCAGGAAGAGCAGCTTGTAGAGCAGCACCGAGGGCAGCCCGAAGAGCGTCACCCAGCACTGCTCGCCGTAGTAGCTCCACGAGATCATGGTGCTGAACGCGAAGGCGACGGCCGTGAACGACAGCACGATCGGGAACCAGGGGAACACCGTCGCGAACGCGAACGACGTCATCCCGATGCCGGTTCCGGCCTCGGGGTGCTCGTAGGCGCCGGTCACGACGATCACGGCGCCCGTCATCGCGCACACGATGATGGTGTCGATGAAGGGCTCGAGCAGCGCGACCAGGCCCTCCCGGATGGGCTCCTCGGTGCGCGCCGCCGAGTGGGCGATCGAGGCCGAGCCGACGCCCGCCTCGTTGCTGAAGGCCGCGCGGCGGAAGCCCTGGATCAGCGTGCCGACGAAGCCGCCGATGCCGGCCTTCCAGCTGAAGGCGTCCTGGACGATGGTCGCGATGGCGTGCGGGCACCGCGCCGGCGTGGACGGCGAGGATCAGGAGGCCCGAAGACCACGTAGACGATGCACATGATGGGAACGAGGAACGACGGCCACCTCGCCGATGCGCCGGATGCCGCCGACGATCACGAGGCCGACGAGCACCGCGAGCACCAGGCCGAAGACGATCGGCGCCGCCGTTGCCGCCGAGCCACGGCGCCGACGCCTGCCGAAGGTCTGCGCCACCTGCACGAAGGCCTGGTTCGACTGGTACATGTTGCCGCCGCCGAAGCTGCCGCCGACGCACATCAACGAGAAGACGACCGACAGCACCCGGCCCGCTGCGCGCGAGCCCGAGCTCGGCCAGGCCGTCGCGCAGGTAGTGCATCGGTCCGCCGGACACGTGGCCGTCCGAGCGCGTCACGCGGTACTTCTGGCCGAGGGTGCACTCGGCGAACTTCGAGCTCATGCCGAGGAAGCCGGCCACCACCATCCAGAAGACGGCGCCCGGCCCGCCGACGCCCACCGCGAACGCCACCCCGGCGATGTTGCCGAGCCCGACGGTGGCGGAGAGCGCCGCGGACAGCGCCTGGAAGTGCGATGATGTCGCCGGCGTCGTCCGCGGCGCGCTGTACTGGCCGCGCACGCAGGCGATCGGCGTGGCGGAAGCCCGCGGAAGTTGATGAACTGGAAGCGCAGGGTGAAGTAGAGGGCGCCCAGCACCAGCCAGGCCGACCACGATGGGAAGCTGGATCTCGCCGGGCTTCCCGTTGTCCCAGAAGACGACGTCGAAGAAGAGCACCGAGTCGAGGGGCGCGACCACCCAGCCCTTGAAGATCGCCTCGATCGCGCCGACGAATCCGCTCATCGATTCCCCCCTGGTGCCGGCGCCGCGTCCCGACTCCTCCCGGCGCGCCTCCGACGGGGCTTCCGAAAGGGGCTTCCGAGAGGGGGGATCCGGAAGCCGCGCGCCGCGTCGGCGCACGCCGATCATAGACGGGTCGCCCGCCGCCGCACGGCGATCCCGTCCCCAGTCCATCGGCGGGACGGGCCGCCAGGCTGACCGGCTCCCCCGGGCCGCGCCGGAAGAAGGCGGCTAAGCTCCCGCCCCCATGCAGGAATCCGACTCCTCTCGCACGCTCTCGGAGCACGCCTCGAAGGCGCTGCTCGCGAACTTTCGGCATTCCCACCACGCGCGAAGCCGCTGGCAGGCGACGCGGACGGCGCCGTCCGGGCCGCGCAGGACGTGGGCTTTCCGGTCGCCGTCAAGCTGTGTGGCGACCGCATCGCCCACAAGACCGAGCGCGACGCCATCCGTCTCGGGCTCGCGGACGCGGGGGCCGTGCGCGAGGCGGCGCGCGAGCTGCTGGCCCTCGTGCGCCCCGAGGACGGTGAGGTGCAGCTGCTCGTCTCCGAGATGGTGCGCGGCCGGCGCGAGCTGATCGCCGGCCTGGTGCGCGACCCGCAGTTCGGCCCCTGCGTGATGCTGGGCCTGGGCGGCATCCTGACCGAGGCGCTCGGGGACGTGGTCTTCGCGGCGGCGCCCGCTCGGCGCCGCCGAGGCCCGGCGCATGATCCGTTCCCTGGCCGCGAGCCACCTGCTCACCCGGCCCTTCCGCGGCGATCCCCCGGCCGACGAGGACGCGCTCGCGGCGCCTGCTCGTGGGGCTCTCGCGCCTGGCCCTCGAGCGGCCGGACGTCGCGCAGCGTCGACCTGAACCCCGCTGATCCTGCGCGGCGCCGAGCCGGTCGCCGTGGACGCGCTCGTGGAGGTGCGGGAGCTCGCCGGACGACGCCGCCGCCGCGCCGGAGCCGGAGCCGGCGTCCGACGACGCAGATCCTCGAGCGCTTCCGTCCGCTCTTCCATCCGCGCGGCATCGTCGTTGCGGGCGTCTCCAGCCATCCGGGAAAGTTCGGCTTCGTGACGCTCCACAACCTCCTGCGCTTCGGCTACTCGGGCGAGCTCTTCGCGGTGAAGCCGGACGGCGCCGAGGTGCTCGGCCACGAGACCTTCCGCTCCGTGGCGGCCATCCCGGACCGCCGGGCGGACCTCGTGTTCGTGTGCACGCCCGAACCGGGCGAACGTGGAGCTGCTGCGCGAGTGCGCGAAGAAGGGCGTCCGCGCCGCCTTCGTGGCCAGCGCCGGCTACGCCGAGTCGGGAGAGGCGGGCGCCGCGCTCCAGCGCGAGCTGGTCGGCCGTGGCCGACGAGCTGGGCATGCTGCTGATCGGGCCGAACGGACAGGGCGTGATCTCGACGCCGGCCTCGATGTGCGCGCAGATCGTGGCGCCGTACCCGCCGCACGGGCCGCATCGGCGTCGCGAGCCAGAGCGGAAATCTCGTCTCCTCGTACCTCAACTACGCGGTGGCCACCGGCGTGGGCGTTCAGCAAGGCGGTCTCCCTCGGCAACTCGGCCCAGACCTCGCTCGCGGAGCTGCTCGACTACTTCGCGGTCGATCCCGACACCGACGTCGGCCCTCGTCTACGTCGAGGGCATCCGCGACGGCGACGCGTTCCGTCGGGCGGCGCGTCGGCTCACGGCGCGCAAGCCCCTGGTGCTGGTGAAGGGCGGCGTCGGCGAGGCGGGCAAGCGCGCCGCGGCCAGCTCACACGGGCGCCCTCGCCAGCGACGACCGCGTCTTCGACGGGCTCTGCCGGCAGCTCGGAATCCTGCGCGCGCCCACCGTCGAGGAGGCCTTCGAGTGGGCCGCTACCCTGGCCACCCAGCCCCTGCCGCGCGGCGGGCGCACCATCGTGTTCACCAGCGTCGGGGGCTGGGGCGTGCTCGCGGCGGACGCCTGCGCGGCGGCGGGGCTCGAGCTGATCCCGCTGCCCGACGACATCCGCGCGCGCATCGACGAGATGGTTCCGGCGCGTTGGAGCCGCAACAACCCCATCGACCTCGCGGGCGGCGAGACCCGGGACACCATCCCCGAGGTGATGGACCTCGTGTGCGCGCATCCCGAGGTGGACGCGATGATCCACCTGGGTCTCGGCATCCAGTCCGCCCAGGCGCGCGCGTTCCTCTCGGGTCCCTTCGCCGGCGAGGAGGGCATCGCGCGCATCGCCGACTTCCACGAGCGCCAGGACGCTCGCTATGCGGTGGCGGCGCGGGACGCATCGGTGCGTCACGGCAAGCCCGTCCTGTCGGCCACGGAGCTGGTCTTCGCGGACCGGGACAACGCCGGGGTGCGCGGCGTCCGGGAGGCGGGCCGGGTCTGCTATCCGAGCGCACATCGGGCGGTCGGCTCCCTGGCCGCACTCGCTCGCTGGTCGGCCTTCCGGTCGGCCCGGATCTGATCCCACCCGCGGGGCAAGCGCTCCGCCCGAACGCGACTGCGAGTCAGAAACGCCCCCGGTGCGGGCGCTTAGACACTTCTTCGCCTTACTCATTCGCGTGTCGGTTGTGCGTCGATGCGATCCCACACGCAGGGTCGGCCGGCGGCGGTCGGGAGTGCGTCGGCAGTCGCAACTCGGGCCGGAAATCTTTTGACTTGCTTCGGAATATATTCATAAGATGGCCGCATGGTTACGGCCGATTCGCGCACGTTCGCCGCCCGCCCGGGCGGGGCCCTCGGGGCCACCGTGCACGCGTCCGGACCTCCCCGGCCGAACCCGAACGTGTCGAACGACGAAGGGCCGCGGCGTGCGCCGATCCGGCGCAGCGCCCGCGCTGCGGTTCCCGCACCGGGAGGAGCCGGAGATCGCATAGGTCGGGCAAAACGCCGCGGTCCGCGCCAGCGCGCGTCCCGCAATCGCCTTGCGACTCCGGCCGTGCGCCAGGTCGTCTGGCGAGCCATCTGGGAAGAGGAGATCAAATGGCTCGGGGACGTTCTTCTCGGTGGGGCGTCGAGAGGTTCGCGGCGTGGGGGCTCGTCCTCTGCGTCGCGCCGTTGCTGCTGGCAGGCTCCCGGGCGCAGGCCTTCGAGGCGTTCAACGGGCGGCTGCAGGCCAACGGCTTCTTCGAGAGCCAGTTCCGCGCGCTCAACGCCGACTTCTCCGAGCAGTGGGACGTCTCCCAGTGGTGGATGATCTTCAACCTCGAGCTGGAGCTCGACCTCGTCCAGGACACCGTCGGTCCCATCGACCTGATGTCCGCCTACGTGCGCGCCGAGGTGCGCTACGACTGCATCTACTCCCGCGGCTGCGGGATGTTCCGCAGCATGGATCTCTACGGAGACCGCTCGAAGAGCCTGCCCCGGCGGCTGCTCAATTCCAACCGCGTTCGCCAGAGCGGCCGCATCCGGGTCGCCAACGATCCCGAGCTGCCCGACCAGTACCTGAACTTCGTCGAGGGACGCGGCACCAACCGGGATCCCCTCGCCGGCCCCAACGACCCCGTGCTCGCCATCTTCGCCAACGGCGCCGGCGCCGACGGCTTCAGCCCCGTCGAGACCTGCGACCTCGGGACCCTGTGCAACTACCTGGCCGGCGGCAGCGCGGTCTCCTCGATCTGGCCCGACAACGACAACCCCTACGAGGCCATCGCCCGCGCGGGCGGCTACTTCGACTTCCGCTTCGCGGCGCCCGCCCGGCAGGCCGGGTTCGGCCCGTGGCTGCCGAAGAACCAGTTCCTGTCGAACGGCCCCGGGGCGAGCGTGGGCAACCCCTTCGACAACCGCACCGGCAGCTACGCGCTGCAGGCGTCGGTGTACAACGGGCTGATCCTGGAGGCGGACCCCCAGTTCAACCCCGACGGCACGCCCGTGGACCCGGTGGCCCTGGACGCCCTGGTCGTCGCGGCGACGGCCGCGGGCCAGGCGGCGGTGGGGGCGGGCGAGCTTCCCTATCGGCCGGTCCCGCTCTTCCGCGAGGACGGCGCGGGGGTGGACCAGGCGGGCGCGGCCAGCGACCCGCGCGGCATCTACCTGCCCTCCTACACGCTGGGGCGCGCCCTGGAGAGCGGAAACGTCTCGCCCTTCGAGAACGACTACAACATCAGCCAGGCCCGGCGCGAGTGGAACCGCGGCGCCTCCCAGCAGGACGAGAAGGAGCTGAAGGAGGCCTATCTCGACATCGAGACCTTCGACAACCGGCTGTGGCTGCGCATCGGGCGCCAGCAGATCGTCTGGGGCAAGACCGAGCTCTTCCGCACCACGGACCAGTTCAACCCGACCGACGCCGCGATCGCGTCGCTGCCGAGCCTCGAGGAGTCGCGCATCGCCCTGTGGTCGGCGCGGGGCGTGTGGGCATTCTACGAGGTGGGCCCCATCGACGACGTGCGTCTCGAGCTGGCGTTCAACTTCGACGATTACCAGCAGACGGACATCGGCGCCTGCGGCGAGCCCTACGCGCCCAACGTCACGTGCCAGCTCACCTTCGGCGGCTTCGCCCACGGCGTGTTCGGCTTCGGCATCGCCGGCGTCGAGAAGCCCCCCTCGCCGTGGGAGAGCCTCAAGGGCTGGGAGGTGGGTGCCCGGCTCGAGTGGCGCTACGACCGCTTCAGCTTCGCGCTGATGGACTGGTGGGGCTACGAGGACGTGCCCACCGTCACGAAGATCACGACCTACACGCGCAACGTCGATCCCGTGTCGGGCCGCCCGCGGGAGATCTTCAGCAACCTGCGCACGCGGCGGCCCAGCGTCGACCCGTACACCGGGCAGCCCGTCACCAACATCGAGCAGGTGGGCACCCAGGGCCGCTGCCTGACCGGCCTCGAGTCGCCCTGCCTGCTGCCCAAGGGAGACCTCGACGGCGACGGCAGCATCAGCACGCGCAACGTCTACGAGGACCTGAACGGCAACGGCGTGCTCGATCCAGGCGAGGACGTGGACGGGGACGGCTTCCTCGATCTGGGCAGCGAGCTCGAGGGCCTCACCCACTCCGCGGTCGCCCAGCAGATCTTCGCCTACACGTGCGCCACCACCGTGGGCTTCTCGGACCTCGACCGCTCGGCCTGCGGGCTCAACGTCTTCGGCAGCCAGGAGGAGGTGATCCCCGGCGTGATCACGATCTCCCAGGGCCTGGGCGCCCTGCTGGCGGGCAGCCCGTTCGTGAACAACACGCAGGGCGGGTCGGCGGGGGGCTTCCTCTTCCCGTTCGTGCGCCTCAACGTGGACCCCAACGATCTCGACAATCCCCCCACCAACGGCTCCACCTCGCCCTGCATGTACGACGCGGACGCCTACGACGCCGACCCGGCGGACAACTTCCCGTCGGTGGCCTGCGGCGGCCAGGGCCGCGGCCTGCTGGGCTCGCCGGTCATCAGCGCCTACGACTCCTCGGGCAGCCTGCGGGTCTCCCAGACCCTGGGCGGCAACCTGTCCCCCGCCCAGGAGGCGTTGCTGGGCTGCGGGCCCTACTGGGGCACCCAGTGCGACGACGCCGGCATCGACCTGCTGACCGCCGAGGGCAGCGCCCTCTACCAGTCCTGGCCGGGCATCGAGGGCACCGTCCAGCACGGCGACATCACGACCATCTGGCACACGAACGAGCGGGTGACGAGCCCGGTCACCGGCGGCCAGGTCTTCGCCCAGCAGCCGGGCACCCGCGGCTGGTACTTCGACCGCACCCGCGAGCACTCGATCTCGCCCGTGTGCACCACGGGCAACTTCGGCGGCGCCCTGTACGCCTACTCGAGCGACCCGCTCGAGAACGACGACGCCAACGGCAACCAGGCCATCCTGCCGGGCTGCCGGCGCAAGTGGAAGCGCGACCCGAATGATCCCGCCTTCGCGGGCGCCAACCAGATCCTGGCCCTCAACCTCTACGGCAAGGACCTCGACTGCGCGCGCGAGCGCGCCGCCAACGGCGGCAACACGGTGACCGCCGGCTGCACCGGGCTCGGCGACTTCGGCAGCGCCCGCGTGGACCCCCGCAGCTACGATCTCGCCCAGGACGGCTCTCCCGACAACCTGGGCATGCAGAACCTGAACTACTCCGGGAACAACTTCCCGCAGGGCCGAACCGTCTTCCTGCCCCCGCCCCGGGACATCGGGGGCACGCAGATCCAGGCGCCCGACTTCTTCTACGCGCCGTCGCCTTTCCCGCTCACCGTCCAGGCCATCTTCGGCACCCAGGGGACCGCCGGCAGCCCGGCCCGTGCCGCCGGCCTCGCCTTCGACAGCTGCGACACGAGCAACTACCCCGCCGCCCTCGTCGCGGAGTACGGAGGCGCCCAGTTCGTCCCCTGCGCGCGCGGCGGTCACCCCATGACCGGGCAGCCCTGGTCGAGCGAGATGGCGGCCGTCTCCTGGAACCTGATGGTGCTGATCATCCAGCTCGAGCAGCAGGCGGTCTACGACGAGATGGTGGCGGACTGCGCCGTCGACTCGAGCCCGGCCTTCTGCTCCCTCTCGCCCTACGAGCAGGCCCGGCAGGTCTTCCTCGACCCCGACAACTGCAGCTTCGCGAACCCCGCGCTGTGCGAGACCTTCCGCACCCTGCAGGGCACCATCGGGCTCCAGCGCAACGTCCGCAAGGCGGGTGGCAACGGCACCGAGGGGCGGCGCACCATGGCCTGGCAGTCCGGCGGCGAAGCGATCCTCACCTACAACAAGCGCAACGTGCTGGGCTTCTCCATGGACTTCGCGGAGGACATTTCGAAGGCGAACTTCAGCATGGAGTTCACGTGGATCGAGGGCGTGCAGGTCGCCAACCGGAACCAGTACGACGACCTCGACACCGCGAACGACTTCAACCTGACGCTCTCCGTCGACCGGCCCACCTTCATCAACTTCCTCAATGCGAACCGCACCTTCTTCTTCAACTGGCAGATGTTCATGCGCTACCGCCAGGGCTGGCAGAAGGGCTACACGGACGAGGGCCCCTGGAGCTTCCTCACCACCTTCGCGGTGGCCACGGGCTACTTCCAGGACCGGCTCACCCCGAGCCTGACCACGGTCTACGACTTCAACACCCAGTCGGGCGCGCTGCTTCCGAGCATCAGCTACCGCTTCACCGAGAACTTCTCGGCCGCCGTGGGCCTGGCGTTCTTCTACGGCAAGCCCGACTACATCGACGAGCAGCTCGCGGGCGTGGCCCCCGCGGCCAACCGCAACGAGGCCGCCCCGGACGCCCTCTACAAGTCGCTGCGCGAGGGCGGCCTCGCCATCGTGCGCGACCGGGACGAGGTGTGGGCGCGGGTGCGTTACACCTTCTGACCCGGACGCGCTCCGGGGACGGGCCCGGGTCCGGGGTCCCGCGCTAGCCGGCTACGCGCTCGCGAGACCCAGGTTGCGGTAGATCTCGAGGGCCGCGTCCGAGCGGTTCAGCGTGTAGAGGTGGATGCCCGCGACGCCGTGGTCGAGCAGGTCGCGGCACTGCTCGCTCGCCCAGTGCGCGCCCACCCGCTCCACGCCGGCGTCGTCGGCGCAGCGCGCCACGGCGCGTTGCAGGGCGGCCGGGAAGCGGGCGCCCAGGGCCAGCTCGGCCATGCGCTTCATGCCCGAGAGGGTGGTGACGGGCATGATGCCCGCCACGATCGGGATGCGGATCCCCGCGATCTCGCAGCGCTCGCGGAAGTCGTCGAAGTCGCGGTTGTCGAAGAAGAGCTGGGTGCAGATGTAGTCCGCCCCGGCGTCCACCTTGGCCTTCAGGTGGTCCATCTCGACCAGCCGGTTGGGGGTGGCGGGATGTCCTTCCGGAAAGCCGGCGACGCCGATTCCGAAGCCTGGGGCGTGCGGGTGGAGCCCGCGCTCGTTGAAGCGGCGGATGAAGCGCACCAGGTCGGCGGCGTGCTGGAAGGCGTCGGCCGCGCGGTCGTAGCCCGCGTGGTCCTTGGGCGGGTCCCCGCCCAGGGCCATGATGTTGCCCACCCCCGCCGCGGCGTAGCGCTCGAGGATCTCCTGGACCTCGTCCTCGCGGTGGAGCACGCAGGTGAGGTGGGGGATGGGCTCGAGGCGGGTGGTCGTCTTGATCCGCAGGACCAGGTCGTGGGTGAGGTCGCGCGTGGACCCGCCGGCCCCGTAGGTGACGGAGACGAAGTCGGGGTGCAGGGCCTCGAGCTTCTCGATGGCCTGGAAGAGGGACTCGGCCCCCTTCCGGGTCTTCGGCGGGAAGAACTCGAAGGACCAGGCGGTCCTGCCCTGTTGGAACAGCTCGCGGACGTGCATGGCGCGGGATGGTAGCGGCTGGTGGTGCCGCGCCAGGCCCTCCGATCGTCGCTGGCCGCCGCTGGTCGAAGACGGCGGGCTGGAGGTCGGTGCCGCCGCGGCCCGCCCGGAGTCCGAAGTTTCGGGTCCGCCTCGGAAGCCGCGAATCCGGAGGATTCGCCGCTCATCCGAAGACGGCGGGGTCGAGGTCGACGCCGACGGGGCAGTGGTCCGAGCCCCGGGTGCGGTGCTGGATGAAGGCGCGCCGGACGAACTTCATGGCGGCGGGGCTCGCCAGCACGTAGTCGATGCGCCAGCCGACGTTCCGCTCCCGGGCGCCCTGACGCTGACTCCACCAGGAGTAGTGCCCCGGCCCCGGCTCGAAGTGCCGGAAGCTGTCCACCCAGCCCGCCTGCGATCCAGCGGTCGAGCTCGGCGCGCTCGACGGGCAGGAAGCCGCTGGTCTTGCGGTTGTCCTTCGGCCGGGCGAGGTCGATCTCGGTGTGGGCCGTGTTGAAGTCGCCCATCACGAGGACGCGATAGCCGCCGCGCCGGAGGCGCTCGAGCTTGTCGAAGAGCGCCCGGTAGAAGGCCAGCTTGTAGGGGACGCGGCTGTTGTCGCGCTCCTTGCCGTTGCCGTTCGGGAAGTAGCCGTTCGCCACCACCAGACGGCCGAAGCGGGCGATCTGCAGCCTCCCCTCCCGGTCGAAGCGAGGAGCGCCCAGGGAGGTGTCGAGGGCGTCCGGCGGCCGGCGGGAGTAGAGGGCGACGCCGCTGTAGCCCTTGCGCTCGGCCGGGCTGTAGTGGGCGTGCCAGCGTCCGGCGAGCCGCTCCGGCGAGAGCGCCGGGGGCAGGTCTTCGGGATGCGCGCGCAGCTCCTGGATGCCCACGATGTGGGCGCCGCTCCGTCCGAGCCAGCGGCCGAAGCCCCGGCTCGCGACGGCGCGGATGCCGTTCACGTTCCAGGAGAGGACGCGGACCTCTGCGCTTCCCAAACCTTCCGCTCCCCCGGACGAGCCCTGCTCGAGTCCCGTTCGCGCCTGCGATGAATCCTGCTCGTGCTCGAGATCGGCACTGCTCGTGCTCGAGCGGGATCGGGCCTCTTCGTGCTCGAGGGGCCTACTCGTGCTTGAGGGGCCTACTCGTGCTTGAGGGGCCTACTCGTGCTTGAGGGGCCTACTCGTGCTTGAGATAGGTGTAGTCGTTCAGGCCGCGGGCATAGCGTTCGCGCAGCCGGGCCGAATCCTCGATCCCGATGCGTCCCGTCGCGCAGGGCCGCCTCGGTGGTGCGGCGCACCCGCTCGATCAACGACTTCGGGTCGTACTGCACGTACCGGAGCACGTCGGTCACCGCGTCTCCCTCGACGACGTGCTCGACCGTGTAGCTCCCGTCCCCCTCGCCGTCCAGTCGCACGTGCACCGCGTCGGTGTCCCCGAAGAGGTTGTGCAGGTCTCCGAGGATCTCCTGGTAGGCGCCTACCAGGAAGATTCCGATCAGGTAGGGCCGGCCGTCCGGGGCGTGCAGCTCGAGGATGGGCTTGCCGCCCCGGTCGCCGATGAAGTGGTCGATCTTGCCGTCGCTGTCGCAGGTGAGGTCCGCCAGCACCCCGCGGCGGGTGGGACGCTCGTCGAGCCGATGGATCGGCATCACCGGGAAGAGCTGGTCCACCGCCCAGGAGTCCGGGACGGACTGGAACACCGAGAAGTTCGCGTAGTAGGTGTCGGCGAGCTGCTCCTCGAGCCCGGCGAGCTCCTCCGGCGGATCCTCGAGGCGGCGCGCCTCCCGCAGGATCTTGCCGCAGCAGCTCAGCACCAGGCGCTCGGCGCGGCCCCGGTCGGCCAGGCCGAGGTAGCCGAGGGAGAAGAGCGTGGCGGCCTCGTCCTGCAGGCCGAGCGTGTCGTTGTAGGCCTCCTGCAGCCGGTCCGGTCCGATGCTCTCCCAGACGTCCACCAGGTCGTAGAGCACCTTGGGCGCCTCCTCCTCCAGCGGATCGGGGGCCTTGTCGGTCAGCACCTCGCTCACCTCGAGGACGTCGAGGACCAGCACCGAGTGGTGAGCCACCATCGCCCGCCCGGACTCGGTCACGATGTCCGGCGAGGCGATGCCGGCGTCGTCGCAGGCCTCCTGGATGAAGGCCACGACGTCGTTGGCGTACTCCTGGAGCGAGTAGTTCTTCGACGAGTGGAACTGGCTGCGCGAGCCGTCGTAGTCCACCGCCAGGCCGCCGCCCACGTCCAGCATCCCGAGCTTCGCGCCCAGCTGGTGGAGGCCGACGTAGACGCGCCCCACCTCCTTGAGCGCCTCCTTGTGGGCCTGGATCGACGTGATCTGCGAGCCGATGTGCGAGTGCACCAGCTCCAGGCAGTCGAGCATGTTCTCGCTCTTGAGGCGCTCGGCGGCGGCCACGATCTCGGCCGGGTTCAGGCCGAACTTCGAGCGGCGTCCCGTGCTCTCGACCCACTTGCCCGCGCCCCGGGCCGAGAGCCGGGCCCGCAGCCCGATCCGCGGGCGGATGCCCAGCTCGCTGGCCGTCTTGATCACCAGGTCGAGCTCGCGGTAGCGATCGATCACGATCACCGGGTTGAGGCCGAGCCGCTGGCCCAGCAGCGCCGTCTCGATGTAGGCCTTGTCCTTGTAGCCGTTGCAGATGACCAGGGCGCCGGGCGTGTCGAGGATCGCCAGCGCCACCAGCAGCTCGGGCTTGCTGCCGGCCTCGAGGCCCACCCCCGCCTCGCGCGCCGTACTGCACGATCTCCTCGACGACGTGGCGCTGCTGGTTCACCTTGATCGGGTACACCCCGCGGAACCGTCCCGTGTAGCCGTACTCCTCGATCGCCCGGGTGAAGGCGGCGTTGAGCCCCTGCACGCGGCTGGCGAGGATGTCCGAGAACCGGATCAGCATGGGCGTTCGCAGCCCGCGGCGCTGGAGATCGAGCACCAGGGAGTGCAGGTCGACCCGGGGGCCCTGGTCGCCCCGGGGCCCCACCAGCACCGTCCCGCGTTGGCTCACGGTGAAGAAGTCTCCACCCCAGCTGGGCACGTTGTACAGCTCGAGGCTGTCCTCGAACGTCCATTCCTTCGACATTGGCAGTCTCTCCATGCTCGTCGTCGGGCCCTGCGGCCCGAGCTTCGGTGGCCGAAGCGGGGTGGAACGGGTGTCGGGTGGGGCTGGCAGGGTTTCGGGAACGATCCTGCGAACGGGTTGGCGAGTTCGGGTGAGATCGAACGAGGTGGATGAACGCGATCGAGAGCGCGTCTCGCGGACTTGCGATGCGTCGGGACTTGCGGCGGGCGGAGGAGGCCCGCACTTCCGGTCGATGCCGCCGGCGGCGCCTGGGTTCCGGCGCGGGAAGGTAGCGACGATCCCGCGATTCGTCCCCGCCCCGGGTGTCTGCCCCCGCTAGAGCGGCTCTTCCCGCTGCTCGCCGCTGGCCAGGTCCCGGACCGTGGCGACTCCGCGCGCGGCCTCGTCCGGGCCGATCAGCCAGACCCGGGCGGCACCGACCTTGTCCGCGTCGGCCAGCACGCGCTTGAGGCGCGGCCGCCCGAGCACGAGCTCCACCCGGCGGCCCGCCCGGCGCAGGCGCTCGGCGGCTCGGACGGCCGCCGGGCGCTCGTCCTCGCCGAAGGCGTAGACCACGTCGTCGACCCCCGGCGGCAGGCGCGGCAGCAGCCCCTTGTCCGAGAGCAGCTCGGTCAGCACCACGTCGCCCATGCCGAACCCCGCCGCGGGCAGCGAGGGGCCGCCCAGGGTCTCGAGCAGCCGGTCGTAGCGGCCGCCGCCGCAGATCGAGCGCAGCTCGCCGGAGGTGTCGAAGGCTTCGAACACGACGCCCGTGTAGTACGCCAGCCCCCGCACCACCGAGGCGTCGAAGCGAACGCTCTCGGCCACCCCGTAGGCGTCGAGCAGCTCGAAGAGGCGCTTCAGGTCGTCCAGCGAGTGCGAGCCCGCCGGCGCGTGGGCCGCGGCCTCCTCGAGGCTCCGCGCCGCGAGCATCTCCACCACGTCCCGCGCCGCCGCGGCGTCGAGGCCCACCGGCCCGCCCGGCTCCACGAGCTGATCGACCACCGCGTCGGCGCCGATCTTCGCGAGCTTGTCGACGATGACGCACAGGGGCTCGAAGGCGTCGGGGCGCCCGCCCAGGGGCCCCGCCAGCAGCGCCTCCTCGATCAGTGCGCGGCTGTTGATCCGCATCACCACGTCCCGCCGCTCGAGGCCCACGGCGTCGAACAGGTGGAAGCAGGCGGCGATCAGCTCGGCCTCGGCGGCCACCCCGGGCTCGCCCCAGATGTCCATGTTCCACTGGTAGTGCTCGCGCTTGCGCCCGCGGGTCATGCGCTCGTAGCGCCAGCACTGGGGGATGCTGAACCAGCGCAGGGGCGTCCGCAGCCCGCCCACCCGGGCCTGGACCATTCGGGCCAGGGACGGCGTGAACTCGCGGCCGTAGGGCGAGGTGTCTACCGTGGAGCTCGAAGTGGTAGAGCTGGTCGACGATCTCCTCGCCGGCCTTGCGGATGAAGAGCTCCGCGGGCTCGAGCATGGGGGCGTCCACGGCCTCGAAGGCGAAGCGGGCTGCCACCTCGCGGAAGTGGTCGAAGAGCCATTCCCGCTGGCGCAGCTCGTCGGGGTAGAAGTCGCGGGTTCCGCGCACGTTCTGGAGGCTGGGCCTGCTCACGCGGCGGAAGATGGCACGCCTGCCGGGGGGCTGCCGGTGGCCGTCGCGCTGCAAGCTGGATGCGATGGGCCATCGGGGCTAAACCACCGGGCCACGGAGGTCATCGAAGATGGGCGCAATTCGCGGGGGATGGAGCCTGGGGCTGGCGGCGACGCTCGTGCTGGCGAGCGGGGTCGTCGGCTGCAGCGGCGATTCCGGCGGCGGCGGAGGCGAGAAGCAGGCGCTGGTGCTGGCCCTCGCGCAGTTCGCCCCGAAGTCGGCCGCCGGCGGTGCACCCCAGCCGCTTCCCGCCGGCCTCGAGTTCCTGGTGCAGCAGGACGACGGCTCCTGGCAGCTGCACACGATGAGCGACCCCGAGAGCAACGTCTTCCACAAGGCCATGGCGTACCGCGCGCCGGGGCAGCCGCCGAAGCTCCTCACGGCCGGAGGCACCGCGGCGATCCTCAAGCTCTGGACCCGGGACGCCTCGGGCAAGCTCCAGGCGGAGACCCTGTGGAAGAAGGACTTCGGCGGAAAGTTCAGCCGCATGCGCGACGTCGAGGTGGCCGATCTCTTCGGCGACGGCCAGGCCTCCATGGCGGTGGCCACCCACGACCAGGGCGTCGTCGCCACCGTGCACCCCGACGGTGCCGGCGGCTTCGAGGTGACGGAGATCGACCACCAGAAGGACACCTTCGTCCACGAGATCGAGATCGGCGACCTGAACGGAGACGGGGTGCTCGAGGTGTACGCGACGCCGAGCGAGCCGAACCGTCTCGACGGCTCGCCCCAATCCGGCGCGGTGGTCCGCTACGTGCCGAAGACCGGGGAGGGGCGCGTGGTGGTGGCCGACCTCGGCGACCGCCACGCCAAGGAGATCCTCGTGGACGACGTGGACGGCGACGGCCGCGACGAGCTCTACGTGGCGGTCGAGGGCAAGATCGATCCGGCCACGGGCACCATCGAGCACGGCGTCGAGATCCGCCGCTACGACGCGGACACGGACCCCAAGGAAGGCGTGCTGATCGCCGAGATCCGCGACCGGCTCTGCCGCTTCCTGACGGCCGGCGACGTGGACGGCGACGGCAAGAAGGAGCTGGTGGCGGCGGCCTTCCAGAGCGGCCTGTGGCTGCTGCAGCCCGGCGCGCCGGGTGCGAAGTGGAAGGTCACGTCCATCGACCGCGACTCCGGCGGCTTCGAGCACGCCGCGATCCTGGCGGACCTCGACGGCGACGGCCGCGACGAGCTGTACGTGGCCAGCGACAAGCACAACGAGGTGCGGCGCTACGTCTGGGACGGCAAGCGCCTGGTCCGCGAGCTGATCTACAAGCGCAAGGGCGGAGGCGGGGTCTTCACCTGGAACGTCATGCCCGTGCCCGTGAGCCTGGTGCCCGCGGACTGAACGCGGCCCGGAGACGGCTCACCCGCGCCGTGCGAGCGCCAGCATGGCGCGGCTGGCGACGTCGATGCAGGTGGCCATGTTCCGGTCCAGGTCGATCGTCGAGGGGCCGGGCCAGGGCGTGCGGTCCGAGACGACGCAGATGCAGCCTGCGCGCAGGCCGAAGAGCCCGGCCAGGGTCAGGATCACGCCCGCCTCCATCTCGCAGTTGAGGACGCCCGCGGCCTGCATGTCGCGAATGCGCGTCTCGAAGTGGCTCGGCCAGTAGCCGCCCACGCTCATCGAGCTCATCGCGCCGGCGGCGTCGAGCACGGCGTTGCGGGCGTAGAAGGCGTCCAGCGACCAGGTGATCCCCGTGTGGAGCGAGGCCCCGACCTCGCGGCCGGCCTCGACGAGGGCGGTGACGATCTCGTGATGGGCTACCGCGGGATAGCCGGGAATCACGTAGCTGTGCGAGGTGCCGTCGTCGCGGACGGCCCCGGTGGTGACCACCAGGTCGCCGAGGGCGAGCTGCGGGGCCAGGCCGCCGCTGTTGCCCACGCGCAGGAAGGTGTGAGCGCCGAGCTTCGCCAGCTCCTCGAGGAGCACCGCCGTGCTCGGCGCACCGATCCCCGTGGAGGCCGCGCTGACCGGGAGTCCGTCCAGGGTGCCGGTCACGATGCGGTACTCGCGCACGTTGCACACCTCGCGCCGGGCGCTCCACGACGCCGACAGGCGCTCGACCCGGGCGGGGTCGCCGCACACGAACACGTGGCCGGCAACGTCGTCCGGCCGGCAGCCGGTGATGGGTTGGGCGTCGCTCACGGATGGAACCTCCTGTCGCTCCTGCGGGGGCCGCCCGACGAGCCCGTCGGGCGGTGGGTGTTGATTTCACCACGTGTCGAATCCGGTCGCCTCCGACTCGCTCGGAGGGCCCCCGCGGCGCCCCGAAGGCCCCGGCCGGAGCCCCGAATTTCCTTGTTTCTTTAGCGGCCTGCAGGGTATAAGTGCCAGTGCCGCAAGGCGCTTCCGAGGTAGTCCGCGCTTCCGGGTCGGTCCCGGGCGAGCCTGGGGCTCTGTTCGTTCGGGATCGGCGGGCGGCACCAGGACGGATTTCGGAGGGCATATGCGCAGGATGGTTGCAGCGGGACCGGCTTGGCGGGGGGTGTGGGGGCTGGTCGTTGCCCTCCTGCTCGCCGCCGCCCCCGTCCAGGCCTTCGAGGCCTTCGACGGCCGGCTGCAGGCCCACGGCTTCTACGAGAGCCAGTTCCGCGCCATCAACGCCGACTTCGCCGAGCAGTGGGACGTCACCCAGTGGTACCAGGTCTTCAACCTCGAGCTCGAGTTCGACCTGCTCCAGGATCGTGTCGGCATGGTCGACCTGCTCTCGGCCTACGTCCGGGCCGAGGTGCGTTACGACTGCATCTACTCCAACGGCTGCGGGATGTTCCGCGGCATGAACACCTTCGGCGACCAGTCGAAGAGCCTGCCGCGCCGGCTCCAGAACGCCACCGTCCAGACGAGCTCTGGCGACATCCCGATCCGCAACGAGGGGCGCGCCTCGGGCGCCACGACCGATCCGGTCCCGCTCTCGGAGGTGCCGGGCTTCTCCGGCGTCGCGGATACGAAGGGACAGTTCATCACCGGCTCGGTGGTGCCCTGCGTGCCCGGGGATCCGAACCAGAGTCGTCCGGGGCTCAACTGCTTTCCCGACGGCCAGGACGGAACCAAGCCCTTCGACTACGTGTTCGAGCGATTCAGCGATTTCCGCTTCACGATGGTGAACTTCAAGGGCGGCTCCAGCTCGGGCAATCCCATCGCGATTCTCGGTCCGTGGCGGCCCGAGAACACGGTCTCCACCAACGCGGTGCTGGCCGATCGGACGAACCCGTTCGACAACAGCCGGCTCAACCCGGTGCTGAACTGCCGCCTGAACAACGCCGATCCGGGAGGCTGCGCGAGCAATCGTCTCGAGGGCGGCGGCGCGCGTCCCTTCCGGCCGATTCCGGTCTACGCCGAGGACTACTCCCGGCACGGACCCGAGAAGATCACGGTGGTGGTCTACGAGAACGACGCAGTCGCCGCCGAGGCGAATCCCAACGATCCCTCGACGTATCGCATCCTCAAGATCGACCCCCGCTACAACCACGGCGACGAGCGCTTCACGGCAAGCGGACAGCGCGAGCTCTACACCACGGTGAACGTCGTCTTCCCGGGCGACGATCCGAACGACCCCAACTCGTCGGTCCGCCGGGCCTACGACGTCCGCGACCTGACGCGAATGACCACGGGCTCCAACGCGCAGCCCCTGCCCAACCCGAACTTCCGCGTCGTCCAGAGCTCGGACGTCAATCTCTCGAACCTCAGCACCCAGCCGCCGCAGATCATCCCGGGGCAGAGCATCGCCCCGCGCCTGGAGTTCGTGAACGGCCAGATCGTCACCATGAACGCGAACACCCAGGCGCGCGGCCTCTTCGTGCCGAGCCCGCCCCTGCGCCAGCTGATCCAGAAGGGCGACCTGGCGCCCAGCTGGCCCCTCAACCTCTCGGAGTCGCGGCGCGCGTGGAACCGCGGCCTCGCCCAGGAGGACGAGAAGGAGCTGAAGGAGGCCTACTTCGACATCGAGATGTTCGACAGCCAGCTCTGGATGCGCATCGGCAAGCAGCAGATCGTCTGGGGCAAGACGGAGCTCTTCCGCACCACGGATCAGTTCAACCCCCAGGACCTGGCGCTCGCCACCCTGCCGAGCCTCGAGGAGTCGCGCATCGCGCTCTGGTCGGCCCGGGGCGTGTGGTCCTTCTACGAGGTCGGCCCCTTCGTCGACGTGCGCCTCGAGCTGGCCGCCAACATCGACGACTACCAGTCCAGCGACTTCGGCTCCTGCGGCGAGCCCTACGCGGTGGACCTGGTGTGCCAGGCCGCCTTCGGCGCGTTCGCCCACGGCTTCACCGGGGTCGGCATCGTCGGCGTCGAGAAGACCCCCAACCCGTGGCAGTCGCTCAAGGGCTGGGAGGTCGGCGGCCGCCTCGAGTGGCGCTGGGAGCGCTTCAGCTTCGCGCTCTCGGACTTCTGGGGCTACGCGGACCTGCCGTCCGTGCGCCGGGTCACCACCTACGAGCGCAACGTCGATACCCAGACTG
This sequence comes from uncultured delta proteobacterium, assembly GCA_963822965.1. Taxonomy (GTDB): domain Bacteria; phylum Myxococcota_A; class UBA9160; order UBA9160; family UBA4427; genus JAJDAN01. The sequence continues at coordinate 401,439 of CAWGJT010000005.1, read as the reverse complement.
GCCGGCCCCTGATCTACCAGGGGGGCGTCGACCCGGCGATCCGCCGCCTGAACCTCGCCAAGAGCTACGCCCAGGACATCTCCACCCAGCCGGACATGGTCACCTCCCTGTGGCAGGGCATCGGCAATGGCGACGATCCCTGGGAAGATCCGTTCGGTGACCTGCAGGCGCTGATCGTCAAGCAGCAGGAGAACCCGGGTGGCGTGAACGCCGGCACGCTGCCGTTCGCCCGCGATCCGGAGTACTTCGTGGCACGCACGTCGCGCGTCAACTGCGGCACCACCCGCACGAACTCCGGCCCGAACGCCAACAAGATCCGCTACTTCCCGCGGCCGGTGGCGGACAACAACGAGTCCGGCAGCCTCGACCCGGGGCCGACCTGCCTGACGGCCGGACCGACGCAGCTCTTCGACGATCCCCGTCCGCTGGACGCGCTGGCGGGCTTCTTCCCCCGCAACGGCGACGCGGACCGGGCCCTCGGCTTCGATCCCAACGACCCTGACTGCCAGCTCGTGGACACGAACGGCGACGGCCAGGGCGACACGGTCCCCTCGACGTGCCCCTATCAGCCGACGAACGCCCTGGACGCCCACTCCGCCAACCTCACCATCTTCACCTGGCTGTGCTCGGCGACCATCGGCTTCCTCGATCTCGACAAGACGGCCTGCGCCCAGACCGTCTTCGGCAGCACCGAGGAGGCGTCGAGCGGCATCCTGGTGGCCGAGGCGATCGGCAAGCTCCTGGCCGGCGATCCGCTCCTCAACTCCGCGCTCGCCCAGGACAGCGACACCACCTGCAAGACCCCGCAAGCGCCGTTCTGCGACGGACCGGGCAACAAGGGGAGCAAGTTCCTCCCCTACGAGCTGCCCATCGTGCTGCTCTCCGCCGATCCGGGCGACCAGGAGTCCCTGGGCTGCCAGGATTTCCAGACGATCGACGTCCCCCAGTCCCAGGGCGGGCAGGTCGCCTGCGGTGGCCGCGCCGATCCGATCACGGTCCTGGCAGACACCCTGTCTCCCGAGCAGGAGGCGCTGCTTGGCTGCGGTCCGTTCTGGGGGACCAACTGCGACCAGTCGGGCATCGACCTGCTCAACATGGAGCCGAGTACCGTGCTGCAGACCTTCGCGGGCGCAGCCGGCACCGAAACCGCGGTTCGCCTCAAGCAGGAGGGCGTCCGGCCCCCGGGCACCGCCAAGATCGATCCCCGAACGGGTCAGCCCCTGCCCTTCCGCGCCCCGACGGAGTACCGCACCGACGAGGGACTCCAGCCGGGAACGCTGCCCTGGGAGGTCGCGGGAATCGGCGGTCCGCTCTGCTCCGCGGCCGACATCGGCGGCAACTACTATCCCCGCGGCCAGGACACGATCCAGGTGCCGGGCGCCAACGGCCCCGTCGCCCGCCCGCCCAGCCGAAAGGAGGCGCTGCCGGGCTGCCATCGCAAGTGGGTGGACAAGCAGAACGGCTACCTGAACCTGGCCTGGGGCCAGCCCGTCTTCCTGCAGGACGGCAACGGCAACCTGATCCCCGACCCCGCCACGGGGCTGCCCCTCGAGGCGCGCAACCCCTCCACCAACGCCGTCCTGATCGACTACTTCTACTACAGCGGCAATCCCGACCCCCTCGGCGTGGTCGAGCAGGCGGCGGCGCGGCGGCTGCAGTTCCCCGACTCCGTCTTCACGTTCTCGTTCCCCGTCCTGCCCAACCAGCACCCGCTCTTCGCCGACCGGCCCGCCATCGGCCCCGGCCACCCCTTCGCGAGCCAGCGGGCGGTGACGTTCGCGAACCCGGCCAACGGTCCGGGCAACCCGCAGCTGATCGTGCCCTTCGCGAGCGAGCTCGCCGGCCTCTCGTGGAACTTCCAGATGATCGCGGTGGCGTTCTCCACCGAGTTCCAGGCCGCGCTCGAGACCGTCGGCGATCTGGCGGATCCGAACCGCCCCGGCTGCGATCCCCTGAGCAGCAACGCGAACCTGCGCACTCGCTGCGGCGCCACCCTCGAGGGCGGCTCCATTCCCACGGCGAATCCCGCCAGCGCGGCCAGCCAGGCCGCCAACCGCCGGATCGTCGCGCAGATGCTCTTCGGCTACTGCGGCTCGGACTACGGCGTGATCAACCCGCAGACCGGTCTCGGCACCTGCCGCATCGACGGCAACGTCAACCAGCTCACCGCGCTCAGCCAGCTCTACGCGGCCAACGGCATCAACCCGCTCGACCCGGTGGCGACCCAGCAGTTCCAGGACACCCTGCAGTTCCCGAACGTCCCCCTGGTGGTGCCGGAGGACCCGACCGACCTCAGCAATCAGTACGACGGCCCCTCCCCCGAACTTCCCGGGCAATCTCCCGAACACCGGCCGCTTCAACATCATCCGCAACCAGCACTGCAGCTTCATCACGCCGCAGTACTGCAGCACCGTTCGCAACCTGTACTTCCTGGCGGGCTTGAAGCGAAACACGCTCGCGGCGGGCGGCAACGGCGCCTACGGTCGCCGCACCATGCAGTGGCACTCGGGCGGCGAGGTCACGCTCTACGCCCCCAAGCGCAACGTGCTGGGCTTCGCCATGGACTTCGCGGAGGACCGCAGCAAGTCGAACTTCAGCATCGAGACCACCTGGATCGAGAACGTGCCGACCGGGGACGCGGATCAGTTCGACAACACGAAGAACACCGACGAGTTCAACCTCACGGTCTCCATCGACCGTCCCACCTTCGTGAACTTCATCAACCCGAATCGCACCCTCTTCATCAACTCCCAGTGGTTCTTCCAGTATCGGCGGGGCGTGAAGAAGGGCTTCGGGGGCAACGGTCCCTTCAACGCCCTGGCGACGCTCACGGTCTTCACGGGCTACTTCCAGGACCGCCTGAATCCGAGCATCACGTTCATCCACGACATCCAGTCCGGCTCGGGCGGCCTGCTGCCCTCGATCAACTACCGCTTCACGGAGAACTTCTCGGCGACGGTGGGCCTGGCGTTCTTCTACGGCCGCGAGCAGCGGGCGGACATCGCCACGAACGGCATCGGCCCGCCCAGCAACGAGCAGGGCGATTGGGCCTACCAGAGCGGCGCGCAGAACGGCATCTCCGTCGTGCGCAACCGGGACGAGGCGTACCTCGGCTGCGCTACTCGTTCTGAGCCAAGCGGCCGAGGCGCAGCGGGCTGAAGCTCAGCGGCCCTTGCCGAGGGCGTCGGCGGAGGTCATGGTGCGGCGCTCGCCTTCGTCCACCGGGCCCGAGCGCAGGTCGTAGGACTCGCGCCGCCAGCCGCCGCCCCCGGAGATGGCGCTGTAGAACGCGGCCCCGACGGGCTCGAAGACGTTCGCCGGAATTCCGCCCGGCCACTCGGGCGCGCCCAGGACGTCGCCGGTGAAGCGGTGCACCAGGATGCCGATGTCCAGCAGTCGGCGCTTGCCGGTGCGCGTGATCCAGTAGAGCGGCTGCTGGGTCTGGTAGTCGATCCAGACCTCCAGGGTGCGGATGTCGCCGCCCGAGGTGCGCCGGGCGCCCTCGATGATCACCGCCCAGCGCACGTCCCAGCGATCGCTCGCGAACGAGAGGCCGCTGAATCCGAAGTTGCGCTTGTCGTCCACGGGATAGCCGGGCCGCGACGCGTTGAGCGGCGCGATCACCGCCTGCTCGCCCAGGTACCGCCACACGTACTCGTTGGGTCGCAGGCTGAACCCGTCAGGCCGCGTCCCATGTCCTCGCTGGCGGCGATGGACAGTCCCGCCGTGGGCGCGATGCTGGCGCCGTCGCCGTAGACCAGGCCGCCGCCCGCGCCCTCGTTGCCCGAGGTGTAGGTGGGCACGTAGAGGCCGTCCACCCAGTTCGTCGCGGCGCGTCGCTGCTTCCGCATGGTGGGGACGTAGACGAAGATGTCGTCCGGACTCGTCGTGCTTCTCGCTCGGATTCGCGGGAGCGGAACTGCCGCCACGCCAGTCCGCGCGCGTCGAAGGGGCTCTCGAACTCGCCGCCGGCCGCCCACACCAGGTCCTTCTGCTCGGGCAGCCGGTAGCCGTCTTCCGCCAGATCGGCTGCGGTGGCCGATCTGCAGGAAGAAGAAGCGGCCATCGAAGGTGAGGATGCCGCCGACGCGCGCCGGGATCTCGGTGATCCGGAACCTTCCCGCGGTAGCCGGCGCCGCGCCAGCGCTCCTCGAGGTTCCACGCCCAGCGAGCGGCGGCCTCGCCCGGCCTCCGGGTCGATGTCGTCGGGCGGGAAACGGCAGTCCCGCCGTGTAGTCCAGGAGGTTGCCCTCGTCGTCGAGCTTCGCCTGGCCGCGGAAGCGCTGCGTCGCGGCCTTGTAGGGCCCGAAGGCGGGATAGGCCGCGTAGCAGCCGCCGATCTCCATGCGCATGCCGTCGTAGAAGAAGGCCTCGCGATGCTGCCAGATGACCGCCGGCAGCAGGCGGCGCAGCATCAGGAGCCTCTCGGCGTCCACCATCGTGCCTTCCCGGAGCAGGACGGGCGGCGCGTCCACCAGCCCCTTGCCTTCTTCCAGCAGCGGCACGCCCGAGACCGACGGACACTCGCCCGGGGGCGGCGGTCCCGCGCGGGCCACGGGCACCGGGAGCGCGAGGACGAAGAAGGCAAGAGCCCCGAGCCAGTGCGTGCGACGAGGGCGGCGAGAGATGGACAAGGCTTCTCCGGGCGGGGTGGCGATCTATACTAGAGGCCCGGCCGAAAAGTGCGACCTGCATTCGAGCGCCCCCACGACGCCCTGGCTGCGTTCCGCTCCCGTCCCCGTAGCTTCGGTTACGCCTCGGTCGCGCGCCTTGCCAGGACGCCGCGGAAGACACTCTCGGTGCCGCGGTACACTTTCCGGCCGGGCCTCTAGCGATCCCCTCCCGAGCCGCGGGGGAGGGCGTTCTGGTCCAGCGGGGGGATCCATGTTCCGGCGCTCGACGCTCACGCCGCTCACGATCGGCATCGTGCTGATGCTGCTGCTCGTGACCCTGGCGGTGGGGTGGCAGGTGCTGCTGTGGACCGGCCGTCCGGACGCGCTGCGCGGCCTGCGTCCGACGGACTGGCTGCTGCTCATCCTCGGCAGCCTGTTCTTCCTGCTGGTGATGATCGGGCTCGTCTGGATTTGCGCCTGGCTCGTCCGCGAGATGCGGCTCAACCAGCGCCAGCGCGCCTTCCTCGACGCCGTGACCCACGAGATGAAGACGCCCCTGGCGTCCTTCCGTCTCTATCTGGACACCCTGCGCCGGCACGATCCGGAGCCCGAACGCCGCGCCGAGTTCCTGGACCGCATGCGCGTAGGACCTCGACCGCCTCGACGCGACCGTCGGCCAGGTGCTCGCCGCGGCCCGGGCCGAAGAAGCCCGGCGCGGCACGCGCAGCGAGCGCGTGGAGCTCGTCGCCGTGATCCGGGACTGCATCGCCGGGGTCGTCGAGCGCCATCGGCTGCCCCCCGAGGCCGTGAGCCTCGAGGCGCGCGGCGAGAGCCGGTGCGCGGAGACGGCGAGCGAGCTCGCGCTGGTCTTCGCGAACCTGCTCGAGAACGCCGTGAAGTACTCGGAGGACCCGGTGCGGGTGCGCGTCACGGTGCGGGAGGTGCGAGAGGGCCGGGTGGAGGTGGCCATCTCGGACCAGGGCATCGGCATTCCCCCGGGCGAGCTGCGGAAGATCTTCCAGCGCTTCTATCGGGCGGGCCGGGACGTCCAGCGTCAGGTCTCGGGGCTCGGCCTCGGCCTCTTCGTCGTCCGCAGTCTGGTGCGCCGGTATGGCGGCCGGGTGGTCGCCAGCAGCGAGGGCGCCGGCCGCGGCAGCCGCTTCGTGGTCACCCTGCGCGCGGCCCCGGAGCCCCCGATCCCATGACGACTCTCCTGAGCCCATGACGACCAAGGCACGCATCCTCGTGGTGGAGGACGACGCCCACATCGCCGACGGGCTCCGCTTCAACCTCGAGGCCGAGGGCTACGAGGTCGTGGTCGCCCACGACGGCCGCGAGGCCGTCTCGCAGCTCACGAATCCGGACGGGACGTTCGACCTGGTGATCCTCGACCTGATGCTGCCGGAGATGAGCGGGTTCGAGGTCGCTCGGCGCACCCGCGCGGCGGGGAACTACGTGGCGATCCTGATCCTCACCGCAAAGGACGACTCGAGCGACGTGGTGCGGGGGATCGAGGAGGGCGCCGACGACTACCTCACGAAGCCCTTCCAGCTCGACGAGCTGCTGGCGCGGGTGAAGGGCCTGCTGCGCCGGCGACGCTGGCACGGCGGTGGCGACCGGACGCCCCGGGAGTTCCGCTTCGGCGACGTGGCCGTCTTCTTCGATCGCTTCGAGATCGAGACGCCCCGGGGCACCTTCTCCCTCACCACGCGCGAGATGGGTCTGCTGCGCGCGCTGATCGCGCACGAAGGCAAGGCCGTCACGCGCGGCGAGCTGCTGGAGAGGTGTGGGGCCTGCGGCCCGACACCCAGACGCGCGTGGTCGACAGCTTCGTCGTGCGCCTGCGTCGCTATATCGAACCGGATCCGTCTCGACCGCGCCACATCGTGTCCGTGCGGGGACACGGCTACCGATTCGAGCGTTGAATCCGGCGCGCACCCTTGTCGGGACGGTGCGGGATCGTGCGACCCTTCCCGGGTGACCGATCCGCTTCGCATGCACGTGGAACCCGTCCTGCACCAGCCGTCGCTGATCCTCGCGTTCGCGGGCTGGAACGACGCGGGAGAGGCCGCGACCACCGCCGTGCGCTACATCGACGCCGCGATCCACTCGGTGCCCCTGGCGGAGATCGACTGCGAGGACTTCTTCGACTTCACGGTGCGGCGGCCCGAGGTGGTGCAGCGTCCCCGGCGAAAGGGCGGCGGGCGGGAGCGGATCATCCTCTGGCCGGACACCGAGCTGCGTTACGGCTCGCTCGACGAGGTGCGCGAGGTCGTGACCGGCGTCGGCATCGAGCCGCACCTGCGCTGGCGCAGCTACTGCGACGCGGTGGTGGCCCTGGCCCGGCGGCTGGACGTGGGGCGCGCCGTTCATCCTGGGTGCGTACCAGGCCGACGTCGTCTACTCCCAGCCGGTGCAGGTGAGCGGCTTCGCGACCCGCGACGAAGACCTCGACGGGCTCTCGGTGGCGGCCTCGGACTACCAGGGGCCGACGGGCATCGTGGGCGTGCTCGGCGACCGGCTCGAGGAGGAGGGGCTGCCGGTGGTGAGCCTGTGGGCGGGGCTGCCCCACTACATCAACGCGTCGCCGAACCCGCGCGGCGCCCTGGCCCTGCTGCAGAAGCTCGGCCAGCTGCTCCCGCTCCCGCATCGACGAGGAGCCGCTCAAGAAGAGCGCCGCCGAGTTCGAGGAGCGGATCTCGCGCTGGTCGCCTCGGACGCCGAGCTCTCCGAGTACGTCCGACAGCTGAAGAAGCGCGAGTTCGCGAGCTGAGGCTTCGGTCGCTGGGGAAGCCGGGCTCGGCCGGGGTGCCCCGGGTCTACGCCCCCAGCTCGATGCTCTCCTCGATCAGCATCACGGGAATGTCGTCGTCGACGATGTAGAGGATGCGTCCGTCCTCCCGGACGAGGCCCTCCGCGATGGGCTTCTCGACCTTTCCGCCGCCCCGGTTGCGCAGGCTGCCCGCCTGGATGCGGCGGTTCAGGTCGGCCAGCAGGTCTTCCGGCGCCGGCTTCACCGGCTGCCGGGACTCGGGGCACACGAGGATCTCGAGGAGGTCCTGGGCGACGGGCATGGGGGCTTCCTTTGGGTTGGCCAGCGCAGCAGCGACGAGGACCAACGCTGCAGCGACGAAGACTACCGCAGCAGCGACGAGGCTACCGCAGCAGCGACGAGGAGTAGTCGAGGATTCGGCGGGCGACGATCAGCTGGTTGATCTGCTGCGTCCCCTCGAAGATGTCGTTGATCTTGGCATCGCGCATCCACTTCTCCACCAGGAGCTTCTGGGAGTGGCCGATGGGGCCGAGGATCTCCACGGCGCGCTGGGTGATCTGCGTGACGGCGAGGCCGGCCTTGGCCTTCGCCATCGAGGCCTCGAGGTTGTTGGGCTTGCCGTGGCCCATCATCTGCGCCGAGCGCCAGGTGAGGAGCCGGGCCCCCTGGAGCTCGGCCTCCATCTCCATGACGTCGCGCTCGATGGCGGAGAGCGCGTGGGGCGGCGCGTCGTAGCGCAGCTTCACGCCCTGGCGCCCGAGCTCCTCCTTGAGGAAGTCGAGGGAGGCGCGGCCCACGCCGACGGCCATGGCCGCGACGATGGGGCGGCTGGCGTCGAAGGTGGCCATCGCGCCCTTGAAGCCCTTGTCTCCGGCGGGTCCCTCCTTCTTCTTCTTCTTGACCTCGGCGCTGCCGAGCAGGTTGCCGGCCGGCACGCGGCAGTTCTCCAGGCGCAGGGTCGCGGTGTCCGACGCGCGGATGCCCATCTTCTTCTCGAGGCCGACGAGCTCCATGCCCGGCGTCTTCGCGGGCACGACGAACGACTTGATGCCGCCGCGTCCGGCCGACTTGTCGATGGTGGCCCAGACCACCACGAAGCCGCCCTCCACCTGGGACGCGCCCTCTCCCGCGGTGCAGAAGATCTTGGTACCGTTCAGGATCCACTCGTTCGTCGTCCTCGTCGAGTTCGGCGGTGGTCTGGATGGCGGCCGCGTCCGAGCCGGCCTCCGGCTCCGTGATCGCCATGGCGCCCCACACGGGGTGCGGGCTGTCGCGGAAGGGCGCCATGAACTTCGCGCGCTGCTCGGGCGTGCCCGCGGCACCGACCGCCGAGCCGCCCAGCGCCGCGGTCGGCATGCGCAGGTAGAGGCCGGCGTCTCCCCAGCACAGCTCCTCGGCCTGGATGCAGACCGTGACGAAGCCGTCGCTCTCCGCGCTCGGATCGCCGGGTGAGCCTTTGCGACCCTCGTTCCACCAGAAGTCGACCCACTTCCGGGGCAGCACGTGCTCGGCGCGATCGGCCTCTCGGGAGAGGGGGCGCATCTGCTCCCGCGCGATGCGGTTGTAGTGCTCGCGCGCGAGGACGCTGTTGCGGGTCAGCTCGAAAGAGATCGCCATCTCGTCACCTTTCCCTTTTCGGAGGTGTTCCGGCCTCAGATCAGGCAGAGGGCCTCGTAGTTGCAGAAGCCGCCGGCGTTGCGCAGGTGCATCTCGGGCAGGTAGTCGCGGATGTAGCCGTGGCCGCCGAGGATCTGCACCGCCCCGTCGGCCGCCTGCAGAGCCGTGCGGCGGGCCTTGTCGAAGGCGAGCCGCGCGAAGCGCGTACAGGCCTCGCCGTCGTCTCCGCCGTCCAGGGCGGCCGCGGCCTCCCAGGTGAGCAGCCGCGCGGCGTCGATCTCGATGGCCATGTCGGCGAGCTTGAAGGCGATCGCCTGCTTGGTGGCGATGGGGGCGCCGAAGGCCTGGCGCTCCTTCGCGTAGTCGCGGGCCAGCTCGAACGACGCACGAGCCATGCCGACGCCCGCCGCAGCGGTGGCCACGCGGCCCCGATCGAGGAGCCGCTGCAGCTGGATGCCGGCCTCGCCTCCGAGCCGTGCGCTCTGCGGCACGCTGCACGCCCTCGAGCGCGAGCTCCACCGTGGGAAGGCCCGCGAGCCCGAGGTTGGCTTCGGGCGTCGCGTTCATCCCCGCCGCGCCGCGCGGCACCAGGAAGGCCTGGGGAATCCCGTCCTCCTCGGCCACGACGAGCACGGGACCGCCCGCCGTCGAGCCAGGGCACCAGGCACTTGGCGCCGTCGAGCCGGTAGTCGTCGCCGTCGCGGCGGGCCCGGGTCTCGCGGGTGCCAGGGGGTCGAAGTCGAAGCGCGGCTCGACCAGGGCCAGGCTGCCGGGCTCGAAGGAGTCGCCGCACAGGCCCGGCAGCAGCTCGCTCTGCTGCGCCTGCGTGCCGAAGTCCATCACCGGCACGGCCGAGCAGGGACGGGGACAGCACGCCGAGGGCCAGGGAGAGGTCGCCGAAGGCGAGCTCCTCGACGACCAGGCAGCTGGTGACGGCGCTGCGCTCGCCGCCGCCGCCGTGGGCCTCGGGCAGCCCGTTCGCGACCAGCCCCAGCTCGTGGGCCTGGGAGAGCACGTCCTTCGAGAGGGCCTGCGCCTCGTCGCAGTCGCGCGAGTGGGGCCGGATCTCGTTCTCGACGAACTGGCGCACGGTCTCGACGATGAGCTGCTGCTCTTCGCTGGGGTCGAAGCCGATCATTCGCTGCGGCTGAAGCCGATCATCGCCGGCACCTCCGTAGGGTTTTCAAGGCAATGCGGAGACGGCGCTCCATGGCGGGGTCTGCGGAGCCGTCCGCTGGGATGCCGCGATTCTATCAGCTGGCGACGCCCTCGCACGAGGCGACCTCGCGGCCGCGGACCGCGGCGAATGGGTCTTCGCGGTGCAACGATCCGATGCGTTGGACCGGCATTGGCGCCCAATCATACTGCCGGTCGCGGTCGTGGGGGGGATTGGATCACCCCCTGCCCGTCGTCGAACGGACGCCGGGCGCTCCGCTCATCTCCCGATCTCTCGGGGCGCTCGCTGGCGGCCCGGGATCAGTCGTACGCGGCAGCTGGCAGCCAGGCGGATCACTTCCAGTCCGGCGGAGACGTCGGTCGCGACGCAAGGCGAATCAAGACAGGGGGCCAACGGATCGTCATGAGCCTGAACCGCAGGACCCACCGGCGCTGGCTGGTCACCGCGGGCATCACCTCGGTCGCAGTGCTGACAGGCGCACTGCTCGTGCTCGGAGAGGCCCTGTTGGCCCCGTCGGCTTCCACCGCCGCGGAGAAGCTCGTGGCCGGAAGCGTTTGCGAGGCCCACAAGCTCAAGGCCCGCAAGGAGCGCGACCCGAGCCTCGAGATCGAGATCCCGCCCGAGTACGACAAGTCCCATCCGAGCCTCGCGGCCTGCCTGGCCCACGACGAGGCCTGGAACGAGGACAATCCGGGCCTGCGCCAGCCGATCCCGTTCAGCCACAAGCACCACGCCGGCTACCTGAAGCTCGACTGCCAGTACTGCCACTCCGGCACCGACCGCTCGCGGGCCGCGGGCGTGCCCGCGCTGGGCGTCTGCATGGGCTGCCACTCCCAGTTCCCGCCCGAGTACGACGAGCTCGAGGGCATCCGCATCCTGAAGAAGCACTGGGAGGAGAAGAAGCCCATCGAGTGGAACCAGGTGTACCGGCTGCCCGAGTACGTGAAGTTCCGGCACAACCGGCACATCCAGTTCGGCGTCGCCTGCCAGACCTGCCACGGCCCGGTGCAGACGATGGACCGGGTCTACGTCCAGCCGGATACGAACTGGAAGTACGGGGTCCCCTCCCAGACGCTGGAGATGGGCTGGTGCATCCAGTGCCACCGCAAGGAGCAGTACCAGGCTCCGACGGACTGCATGCGATGTCATCACTGAGCCCGTCATCGCGAAGCCTCACGGTGGGCCCCCGCAGGCCGACCCGAGCCACCACTCACCCAATCTCCGGGACGGACGCATGCCTGAGCTAGATCGTCGAGATTTCTTGAGACTCGTGGGTCTCGGGGCGGGAGCCGCCGCCGCGGCGGGCTGCTCGGATCCCATCGAGAAGCTCGTCCCCTACGTGGTCCAGCCGGCGGTCATCACCCCCGGCATCCCCGTCTACTACTCGTCCACCTGTCGAGAGTGTCCCGCGGCCTGCGGTCTCCACGTCAAGACCCGCGAGGGTCGTCCGGTGAAGCTCGAGGGAAACCCGAGCCATCCCGTGAACCAGGGCAAGCTGTGCGCTCGGGGTCAGGCCGGCATCGGCCGCACCTACCACCCCGATCGCTACGAGGGTCCGATGGCGCGGGGCGCCGACGGAAAGCTCGCCCCCATCACCTGGGAAGAGGCCGAGGCGAAGCTCGCCGAGAAGCTGCGCGCCGCCGGGGCGAAGACCTGGGTGCTCGGCGCGGACCGCGGCCCGACGGTGAACGGAATCATCGATCGCTTCGTGGCCGGCGTGGGCGCGGGCGGACGCGTCGTCTACGAGCCCTTCTCCCACGACGCGCTGCGTGCGGCTTCGGCCCTGGTCTTCGGCGAGCCCGTGCTGCCGATCTTCGACGTCTCCGGCGCCGACCTGATCGTCGACTTCGGCTCGGACTTCCTCGACGGCGGTCTCTTCTCCATCGAGTCCAACCGGCAATTCGCCGAGGCTCAGGACCTCGAGAAGCATGCGAACGGCGGTGCGCGGCTCGTCCACGTGGGGCCCCGGCTCTCCATGACCGCCTCGAACGCCGACGAGTGGATTCCGGCCTCGGCCGGCAGTGAAGGGATCGTGGCCCTGGCCCTCGCCGCCGCGGTCTACGAGATGCGCAAGGCCCACGGCGATCCGATCCCGGGCGACCGCACCGCCATCGAGTCGGCGCTGCGGGGCGTCGATACCCGGGCCGTCGCCTCGCAGGTCGGCATCGAGGTGGCCGATCTCGAGAAGCTCGCGAAGCGCGTGCTGGCCGCGAAGTCGGCGGTGGCCCTGCCGCCGGGCGTGGCGGCCACGGGCCCCCAGGCCACCGCGACCGCCGCGGCCGTGATGCTGCTGAACGCGATGCTCGGGGCACTCGGCACTGCGGTGGTGCTTCCCGAGCAGGAGACCGCGCCCGCGCCCGCCAATCTCGACGCCCTGCGCCGGCTGACCGACAAGATGAACGGCGGCGAGGTGGCCGTGCTCCTCGTCCACGACGCCAACCCCGTCTACTCGATGCCCGGCGGCCTCGGCTTCCCCGACGCGATGTCGAAGGTCGACTTCGTCGTCTCGTTTGCGGCGTTGCAGGACGAGACGAGCGCGAAGGCCGACCTGGTGCTGCCGGATCTCACGCCCCTGGAGTCGTGGGGCGACGCGGAGCCGCGCAAGGGCGTCCGCTCCCTGCAGCAGCCCACCATCCGGCCCCTGAAGAGCGGCCGCGCCCCTCGGCGACACCCTGCTCTCGGTGGGACGCGCCGTGGGCGCCGCCGGGCTGCCGGCGGGAACGACCTACGACGTGCTGCAGGCCAACTGGAGCGGTACGAGCTGGCGCGCGGCCCTGGATCGCGGCGGCGTCTTCGAGAAGACGCCGACGAAGACGCCGAGCCTGACGCGCTTCGGTCGCCGACCTCTCCGCGGTGGCTGCCGAAGCTCGAAGGGGAGGGGGAGCACACCCTCGTCGCGTACGCGCACTCGATGCTGTCGGACGGCAGCGGCGCCGCGTTGCCCTGGCTGCAGGAGATTCCCGACCCGGTCACCAAGGCGAGCTGGCAGTCGTGGGCGGAGATCAGCAACGAGACCGCGCGCCGGCTGGGCGTGGATTTCGGCGACGTCATCCGGGTCGACACCGGGCTTCGGAGCCGGCTCGGTGGAGCTTCCGGTCTATCCCCGGGGCGGCGTGCGCGACGACGTGGTCGCCGTGGCGATCGGGCAGGGCCACACCGTCGGCCTCTACGCCTCGATGGAGAACGACGGCGCCCCGGGCGTCGCGCGCGGCGTGAACATCCTGTCGGTGCTGCCCGCCGTCTCGGACGAGGCCGGGTCGCGGGCCTTCCTCACGACCCGGGCGAAGCTCAGCCGGACCGGCGCGTTCAGCCGCATTCCCCTCTCCCAGTGGACCGACAACCAGCATGAACGCGGTCTGGTCCCCGCGGTGTCCGCGGTCGCCCTGGTGAAGGAGAAGGGCCATTCCGCGCCGGTCCCGGAGGCGGACCAGTACGAAGGGCACCACGCGGAGGGACCGCCCTTCGCGTACGAGATGCAGAACGATGCGAACCCCGACTCGCCGTACCGCTGGGGCATGACCATCGACAACGACCGCTGCACGGGCTGCTCGGCCTGCATCGCGGCCTGCTACATCGAGAACAACGTCCCGGTGGTCGGCCAGGACGGCGCCACCCGGCACCGGGAGATGACCTGGCTCCGCATCGAGCGCTACATCGGCGAGGGCGACCGGCAGCGGTGGCCAGAAACGGCGACCCCATCCGGACAGCGAGGAGCTCGGCCAGGTGGACGTCCGCCAGGCACCGATGCTGTGCCAGCACTGCGGCGCGGCGCCCTGCGAGGCGGTGTGTCCGGTGATCGCCACCTACCACACGCCCGAGGGCATCAACGGGATGATCTACAACCGTTGCGTGGGCACGCGCTACTGCGCGAACAACTGCGTCTACAAGGTGCGGCGCTTCAACTACTTCGACTACAGCCGCGAGAACTGGCCGGGTCTGCTCGGCATGATGCTCAACCCCGACGTGACCGTGCGCGGGCAGGGCGTGATGGAGAAGTGCACGTTCTGCTACCAGCGGATCGAGTACTCGCGACAGAAGGCGAAGGACGAGAAGCGGCCGATCGCCGACGGCGAGGTGCTGACCGCCTGCCAGCAGTCGTGCCCGACGAGCGCGATCACCTTCGGCAACTCGAAGGACGAGAAGAGCCAGGTCGTCCAGAAGAGCCAGGACGATCGGCGCTCCTACCACTCGCTGCAGGAGCTCAACACGCGTCCGGCCATCACCTATCTCGCCCAGGTGACGCGCATCGAGGACGATTCCCCGCGGAGCCACGACGAAGAGAGGAGCCACGGATGACGCCGCCGCCCGCTACTGCAGTGGTCGACATGATGCGGCCGAGCACGATCCCGCAGGACTCCCAGATCAATACCGACGTGATGTCGGTGACGAAGGGGGTCTCCTGGCAGTGGGGTCTGCTGCTCGGTCTGGCGCTGATCGGCGTCGCCCAGGCGATCTTCACGCTGGCCTACCAGACCTACAAGGGCCTGGGCATCGCCGGCTACCAGGCGCCCGATCTTCTGGGGCGTCTACATCATCAACTTCGTGTTCTGGATCGGGATCGGCCACGCCGGGACCCTGATCTCGGCGATCCTCTTCCTCTTCCGGGCGAAGTGGCGCAACGCGATCAACCGCGGCGCCGAGGCGATGACGGTCTTCGCGGTGCTGACCGCGGCGCTGTTCCCGCTGATCCACATCGGCCGCCTCTGGAAGTTCTACTTCCTCATCCCGTATCCCAACCAGCGCGCCCTGTGGGTGAACTTCAAGAGCCCGCTGCTGTGGGACGTCTTCGCGATCAACACCTACATGTTGATCTCGATCATCTTCTTCTTCGTCGGCCTGATTCCCGACATCGCCATCGCTCGCGACCGGGCCACGGGCATCAAGAAGTTCGTGTACACGCTCCTGTCGGGCGGCTGGCAGGGCACCGGGCGCCAGTGGAAGGCCCACAACCGCACCGTGCTGCACCTGGCCGGCCTCGCGACGCCGCTGGTGCTCTCCGTCCACTCGGTCGTGTCCTGGGACTTCGCCATGTCCATCGTCCCGGGCTGGCACGCGACGATCTTCGCGCCCTACTTCGTCGCGGGCGCCATCTTCGGTGGCTTCGCGATGGTGGTGGTGGTGATGATCCCGGTGCGGCGCATCTTCCGCCTCGAGCCGTACATCACCGACTACCACTTCGAGAACATGTCCCGCTTCATCCTGTTCACGTCGCTGATCTGCGGCTACGCGTACGCGGCGGAGTACTTCATCGCCTGGTACAGCGGCGTGGACTTCGAGCAGACCTCGCTTCTGGCTGCGCGCCTTCGGTCCCTACTGGATCTCGACCTGGATCATGATCTCGTGCAACGTGATCTTCCCGCAGCTGCTCTGGATCAAGAAGCTCCGGACGAGCGTCCCCTTCCTCTTCGTGCTCTGCGTGTTCATCAACATCGGCATGTGGTTCGAGCGCTACGTCATCATCATCACGTCGCTCTCGCGGGAGTACGTGACGGGCGCCTGGGGCCTCTACATCCCGAGCCCGGCCGAGCTCTCGATCCTCGCGGGCTCGTTCTGCTGGTTCAGCATGTTCTTCCTGCTCTTCCTGAAGTTCCTCCCGATCATCGCCATCGCCGAGATGAAGGAGCTTCTGATCCACGAAAAGGCGCACGCGGCCGGGGCCGCGCACGCGGAGGCCCACTGATGCCGACCCTGGTGAGCGTCTTCGACATGCCGGACGACACGGCGACGGCCATCCGCAAGCTGCGGGGACGCGGCTTCGACCAGATCGAGTCGTACTCGCCGGCCCCGTTCGAGCAGATCGACGAGGCCATGGACGATCGTCCCAGCAAGGTGCGCGCGTTCACGCTCGTCGGCGGGCTCACCGGCGTCGTGACCGGCTTCGCGATGCAGATCTGGATGTCCCTCGAGTGGCCGATCAAGATCGCCGGCAAGGCCTACGCGTCGATCCCGCCCTACGTGATCATCGGCTTCGAGCTGACCATCCTCTTCGGCGGCGTCCTCACGCTGGTGGGCCTCTTCCTCGTGGGTCGGCTCTATCCGAGGCCCCTCGACGCCGCCTACAGCCCGCGCTTCTCGGCGGAGGAGTTCGGGGTGGCGGTGACGGTCAGCGATCGCGACGTCGCCGAGGTCGACGCCCTGCTGCGGAGCCTCTCCGCCAAGGAGGTCACCCTTCTCGATGAGTGAGCTCGTCGAAGCGTTCTCCGCGCAGACCCGCGTTGCCGCGTCCCTGGACCGTCGCGGTGCTGCTCGTGGTGGCCGCGTCGTTCGGCTGCTGGGAGCAGATGGACGGCGGTGCGTGGTTCCCGCAGATGAAGAAGCAGCCGGCGATCCAGGCCTTCGAGGAGATCCCCTACCACGACCAGCTGCAGGGCTTCGTCCCGCCCGACGGAACCATCCCGGTGGGCGGATCGTCCCTGCCCGACGTGGCGGTGATGGACCTCACCCAGCAGGACGCCGTGACCAACCCCGTGCCCGCCAGCCTGGCCTCGCTGAAGAACGGCGAGAAGCTCTTCGCCCGGTACTGCTCTGCCTGTCACGGTCCCCAGGGCATGGGAGACGGGACGGTCGCGGCCGCTTCGCCGTTCGCGCCGAACAACACCGGGCCCTTCCAGCTGGTCCTGCCCATCAACGGGCCGAGCAGCATGGCCCGGGTGTTCTCCGACGGACACATCTACACGACGATCTCGATGGGGCGCGGGCGGATGCCGAGCTACGACCGCATCCCGCCGATGGAACGCTGGGACGTCGTCAACTATCTCCGCGAGATCAACGGTCAGGGAGTGCGACAGTGAGCGCCGCGCACGGAAAAGGTCACGAGATCGAGAAGGCCAATCCCGCGGCCGCTGCCCCAGCCGCTGACGATGATCTGCGCGGGTCTGGTGGTGCTGGGCGTCGCGACCTTCCTCTACGGGCTCCGCGCGGACCCGCAGACCACGTGGCTCGCCTTCCACACCAACTTCATCTACTTCGGCACCCTCGCGCAGGGCGGGCTCATCCTGGCGGCGATCTTCTGCACCGTCGGAGCCACCTGGCCCGGCCCGTACCGGCGCATCGCCGAGGGGCTCGCGGCCTGGGTGCCCATCACGGCCGTGCTGGCCTGCGTGGGCTACTTCGGCCGGCACTACATCTTCGAGTGGTCGCGCGAAGGCGCCATGCACGGCAAGGAAGCGTGGCTCAACGACGCGCGCGTCTACGGCTCGGACATCGCGATCCTGGTGGTCCTGGCCCTCTGGACCATCCTCTTCCTCAAGACCTCCCTGCGGCCCACCCTGGGCGGCGGCTCGCCCGGCGCGACGGGCTTCGCCAAGACCCTGTCCGAGCGATGGACCGCCGGCTGGCGGGGCGACCGGGAGGAGCGGGACACCGCCGACGCGAAGCTGGGCCGCATGGCGCCGCCGCTCATCCTCTTCTTCGCGATCGGCTTCTCGCTGGTGGTCTTCGACCAGGTCATGTCCATGGATCAGGCCTGGTTCTCGAACCTCTTCGGCGCCTACGTGCTCTGGGGCGGCATCGCCTCCGCGCTCTCGCTGACCGCGCTGATCGGGCTCTTCCACCGAAATGCACCGGGCTTCGAGGGACAGATCAGCGAGAAGCGGATGCACGACATCGGCAAGCTGATCTTCGCCTTCGGCATCTTCTGGCTCTACCTCTTCTTTTCCCAGTACCTGGTGATCTACTACGGCAACCTTCCCGAGGAGACGAGCTTCGTCCGCGATCGCCTCGGACCGCAGTTCGTCATCGACAAGGGCTATGGGGCCGTGGACTGGGCGCTGACCTGGACGGACTGGAACTTCCAGTGGGCCCGCCTGCGGGAGGGCTACGGCTGGCTCTCGATGGTGGTCTGGCTCTTCAACTGGATCATCCCGTTCTGGGTGCTGCTGGGCGAGCGACCCAAGAAGACCGTCTGGATCGCCGGCCCCGTCGCCGCGGGCGTGGTGCTCGGCTTCTGGCTCGAGCGCAACCTGTTGATCTGGCCGTCCGTCATCAAGGGCGATCAGCTCTCGTGGCTCGGCCCGATCCAGCTCGGCGTGCTCGCGGGCTTCGTGGGTGCGTTCGCGCTGGTCTTCCTGATCTACTCCCGGGTCTTCCCGTCGCTGGCGGTCGCCGAACGCAGGTCCTGACGGGCCCGCCGTCGGCGAGCGAGAGCCGCACGGTCTTCCGAACGACCCGCCTCGAGGGCGGGTCGTTCCCGTTTCGGGGAACGCTACCCTGGCCGACATGCAGTCCGATCGCGATCTGGAGTCCCGCTGGGAGCTGCTTCCGGCCGGGTGCTTCGTCGCCCTGGTGCCCGGCGGACTGCGCCTCGGGCTGGGCCGCCGCGGTCTCGAGAGCCGATTCGTTCCCTTCGCCGAGCTGACGCACGTGGAGTCCACGTCCTTCGGCGTCTGGATCGCCACGCGCAAGACCACCCTGCTGATCCGCCGGGCGCATTTCGTCCGGGAGGGCGACCCCGAGAGCTTCGTCCAGGCCGTCCGTTGGCAGCTGGCCGACGAGCCCGACGGACGGGAGCACCTGGAGCGCATGCGTCGGGTGGCGGAGCGCGCGCTGGCGCCGCATCCCCGCCGTGCCACGTACACGCTGATGGCGCTGTGCGTCGCGGTCTTCGTCCTCGAGCTCGCCGATCCGTTCACCCTGCAGGCGGGGGTCTTCGTGCCGGTGCTCGTGAACGTCGGCGAGTGGTGGCGGATCGTGACGGCGAATCTGCTCCACGAGCCTTCCCTGCTGCTGCCGTTCCACATCGTCCTGAACATGGTGTGCCTCGCGGCCTTCGGGCTGCTGGTGGAGCGGCCGCTGGGCGCCGTGCGCACGTTCCTGGTGATGGCCGCGGGAGGCGTGGGCGGCATGCTCGGCAGCGCGATCGCAGGCTACCAACAGGTGCTGGGCGCCTCGGCGGTGGTCGCGGGGCTGGTGGGAGCCGTGCTGTGGCTCGAGTTCAACGAGGCGGAGCGCCTCCCCGCCTGGTGGCGCATCCCGCGCCGCTTCTTCCTGTGGATGCTGGTGCTGCAGGGGGTGCTCGACGCGGTGCTGCCCTTCGTGGCGGCCGCCGCCCATCTCGGGGGCCTGGCGGCGGGCTATCTGATCATGCCCCTGGCCGCCGAAGGCGCTCTCGACGGCAGGCCGCTCACCCGCATGCAGCGCTACGCGGCCATCGCGGTGGCCGTGGCGGTGCTCGCCTCGATGAGCAGCGCCTTTCGCCTGATCGAGCGCGATCCTTCGGCCCTGGCGAGCCACGGCCGGCACCTCCTGGAGGTGAAGGAGGTGGGCCCCTACGGGCTCAACGACCTGGCCTGGCGGATGGTGACGGAGAGCAAGCCGGACGCGGAAGAGCTCGACGTCGCGACCGCCCTGGCCGAGCGGGCCGTGGAGCGGACCGACCGGCGGGACCCGAACATCCTCGACACCCTGGCCGAGGTGCTCTTCGTGGCGGGGGACGACCAGGGCGCCGTCGCCGTGATCGATGAGGCGATCCAGCTCGCGCAGGGAGAGACCTACTTCCGCGAGCAGCGCCGGCGCTTCACGGGCGAGCGGGCTGCGGGAGATCGCCCCGATCCGCCCAGCCACTGGATCGTCCCCGCTCCCGATCCCGACCACGTGATTCCCATGCAGGACAAGGGCATCTCGATCTGACCCGGGCCTCTACGGGACGAGCTCGTCGCCGTCCTCGGGCACCACGACCCGGCCCGGGAAGGTGTCGTCCACGAAGGCCGTGACCTGGATGTCGTAGAAGGGCGGCGGCCGCATGCGGACCAGGACGAGGGTGCCGACCCCGGCGCGTCGCCCCAGCTCGCCCACGTGCAGCAGCGACGTGTGCATCGCGCCCTCCCGGCGCAGGCGCTCCGGATCGGCGACCACCCCCGCATCCTCCACGTCCTCGGGCGGCGGCACGTAGACGGCTTCGTGGAGCAGCATGTCGGCGCCCTGGGAGAGGTCCACGAGGCGGTCCTCCCCCCAGCCGACGCCCGAGACGACGACGCTGTGGCCGGCGCGCTCGAAGCGCCAGGCCAGCGCGGGCGTCGGGCCGTCCGGCAGGGCGGCGGCCGACACCGAGAGCCCCTCCCAGTCCGCGTGGAAGCCGTCGTCCACCTCGGTCACCACCAGCCGGGCTCCCTCGGACGGAAGCGCCAGCGCCTGGCCCAGGGCCTCACGGCCGGTGCGATAGGCCTCGTCGAGGCCCTCGACGAAGGCGCGGGTGCCGGACGGGCCGAACACCGCGATCGGCTGGCTGCGGTCCTCGAGCCAGGCCGTGTAGAGCAGGTCGTCCAGGCCCATGGTGCTCTCGGGCATCAGGCTCGTGAGCAGCACCCGGGAGGGCTGGGTGACGGGAATGCGCGCGAGCCGCAGGGCCTCCGCCACCCCGCGGCCCACGTCGACCAGCGCCACCTGGTCGTCCCAAGCGATGCCCGTCACGGGTCCGAGACGTTCGGGGTTCTCGTAGGGGCTGCCCGTGCCCAGCGCCACCACCGTGAGCTCCGGGAAGCGGCGGGGCTCGAGCGGCCCCACCAGCTCGTTCACCTCCGCGGCGCGCCAGATGACGCAGGAGGCCGCCCACGCGACCGCCAGCACGCACGCCGCGAGCGTCAGCGCGAAGAGCCGGAACGTCATCTACTCGAACACCACGGTCTTGTTCTCGAACACCAGGATGCGGTCCTCGAGGTGCGCCCGGACCGCGCGGGAGAGTACGTCCCGCTCCACGTCCCGCCCCTTGCGGACCAGGTCGGCCGGGGAGTCGCGGTGCGTCACGCGCACGACGTCCTGCTCGATGATCGGCCCCTCGTCCAGATCGCCGGTGGCGTAGTGCGCCGTGGCGCCGATGCACTTCACCCCGCGTGCGTGCGCCTGGTGGTAGGGGCGGCCTCCGGCGAAGGCGGGCAGGAACGAGTGGTGGATGTTGATGATGCGGGACTGATACTCGACGATGAAGTCCGCGCTCAGGATCTGCATGTAGCGGGCGAGCACGACGAGATCGACGGATTCCTGCTTGAGCAGCGCCAGCTCGTCGCGCTCCTGGGAGGCCTTGGTCTCCGGGCGGATCGGAAAGACGCGGAACGGGATGCCGAACTGCGCGGCGATGGGGGAGAGGGTCTCGTGGTTGCTCACGATGAGCGCGATCTCGCAGGGCAGCTCGCCGGCGCGATGGCGCAGCAGCAGGTCGTAGAGGCAGTGGTCGGTGCGGGACACGAAGATCGCCACGCGCTTCACCCGGTCGTCGTATGCGATGCGCCACTGCATCCCGAAGCGCTCGGCCACCTCGCCGATGGCCTGCCGGAGGGTGAGGCGGTCGGTGTGCAGGCTGGCGGCGTCGAAGCGGACGCGCTGGAAGAAATGCCCGACCTCGGAGTCCGTGTGCTGGTCGGCGGCCAGGATGTTGGCGCCGTGGCCGTAGAGGACCTGGGCCAGGGAGGCCACGAGCCCGGGGCGGTCGGGACAGGACACGAGCACGGTGGCGGAGTTCGGCGCGGTCATGGGCCGGCGAGTCTAGCCCCTGCCAGGGCGGTTTCAGGGGGCGGCGGCGACCCCGCGCGAGCGGCCCCGCACCGGGGCGGGCCGCCTGGAGCCCGGTCCCACGCCGCCCCGCTTTTGACCGGCCCGGGACCGTCCGATACGTTCCGTCGCAAGGGGGTCTCACTCACTCCCGAGTTCCGGTCCCGGGCGGGCGCGTGCCCGCAGCGGGGGTGGAGCGGCCTGGAGGGGCGGGTACGGCGCCCACCCTGGACACCAGGATCGAAAGCGGGGTACTGGGCCTCGCTGGTCGTCTCTTCGCCGAAATGAGGAGGTAAGCAATTGCAAAGTAGCTGTACTACGGCGAGTGAGGTGACGGCGCTCTAGCTAGCGCATCGATCCACGGTGCGACTGGGGCGCAAAAGCACCCAGCGTCACCGACCTCGGGAGCGCGGAAGCCGTAGCCGCTAGAGGGTCTTCAGAACCCGCTCCCGAGGGTCCTCCCCCCGGACCCGCGTGACCCCGATCCGGGGCGCCCGCCCCGGCCCCCCGTCCCGGCCGAGGGCCTGTTCTCCGGCCCGCTCGATGGCCTGCTTGATGGCCTACTTGATGGCGAGGGGATTGATCGGAGAGCCGACGGCTCCCGTGATCGGCAGCGGTGGGGCCGTGAACAGGAAGGCGTAGTTGCCATCCGCGTGGCACGCCTCGGCCAGCTCGTCGAGGTGGAAGATCTCCCCGAAGAGCAGCCCCGTGTTGCGCAGCGAGATCATGTGCAGGGGCTGGAAGCAGTCCGCGGTCTCGTTCGGAAGCACCTCGACGCCCCAGGTGTCCGTGCAGACGGCCGCCACCTCACGCTCGTACAGCCAGCGCGCGCAGTGCACCGAGAGCCCGGGGGCGGCGCCCCCGCAGTAGCCCTGCCACGACCGCTCCGCCAGGCAGCGGGTCATCATCCCGGTTCGGACGAGCACGATGTCGCCGGACTCGACGGCGACGCCCAGGGACTCCGCGCAGGCGTCGAGCTCGTCCGGCAGGATGGGCGTGCCGTTCTCCAGCCAGTCGACGCCCCGGTGCCGGGCGATGTCGAGCAGCACGCCCCGGCCCACCACGCCGTCCCGGATCTTGTCGATGCTGTTGGCCTTCGCGCCGCTGCTGGTGACGAGCTTCACGTCCCGGCCGCCGTACATGAGTCCGTCGTAGAAGACGTGCGCCAGCGCGTCCCACTGGGTTCCGCACTGGAGCGGCATCGTGACGGAGTCGTCCGCGTAGCGGAAGCCGCCGGGCAGGAAGTCCTGGGCGCCGGCGAGGGCGTCCCCGCCGTCCGCGAGCATGACGTGGATCGGGTTGTGGCGGCCCGCCAGACCGGACTGCGGGCCCCGCTGGTCGAAGGGCAGGGCGCACGAGATGACCCGACCCGTGCGGGGCAGCGCGCACGCCGCCAGCACCCGCTCCGGCGTGATGAAGTTCAGGGTGCCGCGCTCGTCGTCCGGACCCCAACGTCCCCAGTTGGAGTAGTGCTCGCCCCAGGTGCGAACCGTCTCCGCGTCGAGCTTCTCGGTCATGCCGGACGACCTCCCCGGGTGAGCTGCGCCAGCCGCGCCTCGACGGTCGCCACGTCTTCGGGCACGTCGACGGGCACGCTCTCCCAGCCCTCGACGACGGCGACCCGGATGCGATAGCCGTGCTCGAGCGCGCGCAGCTGCTCGAGCTCCTCCGCCTTCTCGGCCGGCGTCCGCGGCAGGGTCACGAACTCGAGCAGGAAGGAGCGGCGATAGGCGTAGAGGCCCACGTGCTGCCAGCTGCGGATGGGCCCGTGGCCTCGCGGGTACGGGATCGGGCTGCGGGAGAAGTAGAGCGCGTAGCCGGCGCGGTCCAGCACCACCTTGACGCGGTTCGGGTCCTCGCGCCCCGGGCCTTCCAGGGCGTGGACCACGGTCGCCATCGGGGTGTCGGCCTCTTCGAGCAGGGCTTCCACCGCCGCATCGATCACGAAGCCCTCGATCAGCGGCTCGTCGCCCTGGACGTTGACGATGACGTCGTCGTCGAGCTGCCCGGCGGCTTCGGCCAGGCGATCGGTGCCGGTCGGGTGGTCGGGGCGCGTCATCAGGACGGGGGCGCCGAAGCTCTGGCACGCCTCGGCGATGCGGTCGTCGTCGGTGGCGATGAAGACCTCGCGCAGGTGGCGGGCCCGGCGGGTACGCTCGAAGACGCGCTGCACCATGGGAACGCCCGCGATGGGCGTCAGCGGCTTGCCCGGAAAGCGGGTCGAGGCGTGACGGGCGGGAATGATGCCGATGGCGGACACGACGGAACTCTACCTCGGATTCGTCCGCTACTGTCTCCGGTCGCGAGCGGAACCGGACGGGAGGGAGGGACCGACGATGGGTTGCTTCGGAATCGTGGTGGGGGGCGGGCCGGCGCCCGGGATCAACGGCGTGATCGGGTCGGCCGCGACGACGGCCCTGCAGAACGGTCACGAGGTGCTGGGCATCCTGGACGGCTTCCGGTGGCTCATGGAGGGACGCGAGGCGGCGGCCTCCCGGCGCCACGTGATGCCGCTCGACCTCGCGTCGGTCTCGCGCCTGCACCAGCAGGGCGGCTCCATCCTCCACACGTCGAGAGCCAATCCCACGAAGGACGCGGCGCACCTGACCCGCTGCGTGGAGTCGCTGGACGCCCTGGGAATCGACCGGCTCGTGACCATCGGCGGGGACGACACCGCCTTCTCGGCCAAGCGGGTGGCGGACGTCTCCGAAGGCCGCCTGCAGGTGGTGCACGTTCCCAAGACCATCGACAACGACCTGCCGCTGCCGGGCGGCATTCCCACCTTCGGCTACGAGACGGCGCGGCAGCACGCCTGCGAGATCGTGGAGACCATCCACGAGGACTGCCGGACCACGAACCGCTGGTTCGTGCTCATCGTGATGGGCCGCCACGCGGGCCACCTGGCCCTGGGTGCGGGGCATGCGGCGGGCGCCTCGGTGAGCCTGATCCGGGAGGAGTATCCGCCCGGCGCCATCCGTCTCGACGACGTGGTCCGGGTGATCGAGGGCGCCGTGGTGAAGGGGCTCGCTCAGGGCGATCCGTCCGGGGTCGCGGTGGTCGCCGAGGGCGTGGCGGAGCTGATCGACCCCCAGGACTTCGAGATGCTCGAGAGCGTGGCCCGGGACGAGCACGGCCACATCCGTCTGGCGGATCTCCCCTTCGGAAAGGTGCTGGCCGACGCGCTGAAGGACACGCTCGCCGCCCGGGGCGTCACCATCGCCGTCGGCAACAAGGACGTGGGCTACGAGCTTCGCTGCGTGACGCCCTCCGCGTTCGACCGGGACTACACGCGCGATCTGGGGGCTGGGGCCGTGCGGGCGCTCCTCGACGGGGTGAGCGGTGCCCTGATCACCCGGCAGCAGGGCCGCATCGTGCCCATCCCCTTCGACGAGCTCATGGACCAGAAGACCGGACGCACCCGCGTCCGCATGGTGGACACCGGCACGGATTCCTTCCGCACCGCGCTCGCGCTGCAGGGCCGGATCACCGCGGCCGACCTCGCGGATCCGTCGCGTCTCGAAGCCATCGCGAAGGCGGCGCGGCTCTCGCCCGAGGAGGCCCGCGCGCGCTACGCGCCGGTCGGCTCCTGAGTCCTGCTTCGCCGCCTGAATCCCGCCTGGATTCCGCCGTTTCCCGACCTTCTCCGCCCTTCCTCGCCGGGGGCTCGGCGCCGCAGATCGTGTCCTAGAGTCGTGGGTTCGTAGAGTCGGAGACGCCATGGACCCGAAGGTTCTCTACTGGACGGCGGCTTTCGTGAACCTCGGCGTGATCGCGGGGCTGGTCATTCGCGGGGTCGCGTACATCCGGCGCGGCGACGTGGTCCGGCATCGACGGGCCATGCTGGCGGGTGCCTGGCTGGTGGCGGCGTTCCTCGTCTCCTACGGCCTCAAGCTCGCCTTCCTCGGCCGCGAGGACCTCTCCGTCTGGAGGGCCTTCCACGTCCAAACCCTGCGGCTCCACGAGACCTGCGTGCTCGCCATGCTGGTCGCCGGTACGGTGGCTCTCACCCGGGCGCGGCGCATGCGCGGCAGCCGCAACGTGACGCGCGATCCCGCGGATCCGCCGGCGCCGGAGTCGACGGTCCGCTGGCACCGCCGCGCGGGCTGGACCGGTGTGATCGGCGCGCTCACCGGGCTCGCGAGCGCCGGCGTCGTCCTCGCCGGTATGTACGCGCGGCTCTGACCGCAGAGATGGACACGCGGCTCTGATCGCCGGCGCCCGGGGCCCGACGGCTCCCGGCGCTCACTCCGCCAGGCCGCTCTGCATCTCGACGAAGCGACGGTAGGCGCCGTTCGGGCGCTCGAGCAGCTGCGCGTGGCTTCCGCGCTCGACGATCTCGCCCCCGTCGAGGAAGAGGATCTCGTCCGAAGCACGCACGGTGGAGAGCCGGTGCGCGATCACGACGACGAGCCGGTCCCGGCTCACCTCGCGCAGGGTGGCCACGAAGCGGGCCTCCGTCTCCGGGTCGAGGGCCGACGTGGGCTCGTCGAGGATCAGGATGCGGGCGTCGCGCACCAGCGCCCGGGCCAGGGAGAGCCGCTGCTTCTGGCCCACCGAGAGCTTGCCGCCCGCGCGTCCGAGGGGCGTCTCGTAGCCCTGGGGCAGCTGATCGATGAACTCCGCCGCGCCGGCGAGCCGCGCCGCCTCGCGCACCGCCTCGTCCGAGGCGTCCGGCCGTCCCATGCGGATGTTCTCGGCCACGGTGGCGTCGAAGAGGACAGTCTCCTGGAACACGAAGGCGATCTGGCGGCGCAGGGAGTCGAGGCTCACCCGGGACACGTCGTGGCCGTCGACGAGCACGCGGCCGCGGTCCGGGGCGACGAAGCGCGGGATCAGGTAGGCGAGGGTCGTCTTGCCCGCCCCGGCCGGGCCGACGAACGCGATCATCTCGCCGACGCGGGCCGACAGGCTCACACCGCGCAGCGCCCGCGTCCCGTCGGGATAGCCGTATTCCACGCCCTCCATCTCGAGCCCCCGGCGGATGGTCGGCAGCTCCGGAAGCGACGGGTCGTCCGCCTCGCCCGGCAGGTCCATCAGGAAGAAGACCCGGTGCAGGCCCGCCGCCGAGCCCTGAAGGTTGAACCACAGGCCGCCGAGCGTGACCGCGGAGACGAGCACGTGGAAGAAGTAGGTGGTGAGCAGGCCGAAGTCGCCGACGCTGATCTGCTTCGCGATCACCAGGTCGACGGCGTGGAGGAACGCGTAGCCGATGAGGAAGAAGCCCGGGACGGCGCCGATCACCGTGGCGTAGAGGGTGAGTCGGAAGACCGCCCGGTAGCGGCTGAAGGACGTCCAGCTGTCCTTCTCGTACCGGTCGCGCTGGCGGTCCTCGCCGCCGAGGCTCTGCACCGCCAGGATGTTGCTCATGCCCTCCTCGGCGGTGGCGGTGGCGGTGGCGCCAGCCTTGCGGCTGCGACCGCTGTCCCGGCGCATGGCGCCCGCCAGGGGCAGGCTGG
Source organism: uncultured delta proteobacterium (assembly GCA_963822965.1). Taxonomy (GTDB): domain Bacteria; phylum Myxococcota_A; class UBA9160; order UBA9160; family UBA4427; genus JAJDAN01. The sequence continues at coordinate 374,322 of CAWGJT010000005.1, read as the reverse complement.
CCAGCAGGGCCAGGGGCAGGAAGGCCAGGGCGGAGCCGATCAGCAGGGGCTGGTCGCCGAAGAAGAACGTCAGGATGGCCACGGTCAGCAGGATGTGCAGCGGCGTCGTGATCGGCGTGAGCAGGATGCGATAGCAGGCGTTGGTGATGGCCGGGGTGTCGTACATCACGCGGTACACCGCGTCGCCGATGCGCTCGTCGTCGAACGCGGTCATCGGCAGGGTCTGGATGCGCTCGAAGAGTCGCGTGCGGTAGTGGTGGTTCAGGGCCTGGGTGAGGCGCATCGTCCAGCGGAAGTCGAAGAGGCCGAGCAGGCCTCCCGCCAGGCTGAAGCCCAGGTTGGCCTCGTTCTCGGTGCGGCTCGCGGTGTCGTAGCCGCTGGCGAGATAGGCCTCGGCGTTCTCGCCCTCCGAGCCCGCCGCGCCGAAGGCGCCGATCACGAGGAAGAGCAGGATCTGGAAGGCGATGGTGATGAACAGGATCTCCGCCGGGGAGTGGCCCGCCAGCAGGTCCATCGCGGGCTGCAGCAGCGCCGGATAGGGACGGATGGGATCGTCCACCGGCCGACCCTCGATCACGTGGTCGATGATGATCTTCACCGGCCAGGGCAGCATCAGCATCGGGATGAGGCTCAGGAGCAGCAGGCCCAGCTTCACCAGGAAGCGCGAGCGGAAGGGGGCGACGTAGCGGATGGCGCGCACGATCACCCGCAATGGTTTCGCGGGTGTCGAGGATCTCGCTCTCCTCCATGGCGCGGGCGCGGGGCGTGGCGGCGGCGCTCATGCGGCACCCCGAGCGGCGGCGACCTGCTCCGCCTCGACCAGGGCGCGGTAGGCGCTGCCCGGCCGCGCCATCAGCGCTTCGTGGCTGCCCCGCTCGAGCACCGTGCCGTCCTTCAGGAAGGCGATCTGATCGGCCTGCCGGATGGTCGAGAGGCGGTGGGTGATGAGGAAGATCGCCCGTCCGCGGCCCCACTCCGCCAGGCTCCGGAGCACGCGCTGCTCGGTGGCGGCGTCGAGGGCCGCGGTCGGCTCGTCGAGGATCAGGATGGGCGTGTCCTTCAGGACCGCCCGCGCGATGGACAGACGCTGCCGCTGGCCCGTCGAGAGCTTCGAGCCGCGCTCGCCGAGCACGGTGTCGTAGCCGTCGGGCAGGGCCTCGATGAAGTCGTCGGCGCCGGCCACCCGGGCCGCGGCGCGTACCTGCTCGTCGCTGGCGTCCGTGCACCGCGAAGCGGATGTTGTCGCGCACGCTGCTGCCGAAGAGCACGTTCTCCTGCAGGGCGATGGAGACCTGATCGCGCACGCTGGCGGTCTGGAAGCGCCGCAGGTCCACGCCGTCGATCTCGATGCGCCCCTGGCTGGGGTCGAAGAGGCGCAGCAGCAGCGCCATCAGGGTGCTCTTGCCCGAGCCCGTGGGACCGACGACGGCGGTGATCGTGCCGACGGTCGCCTCGAGGTCGACGTCGTGCAGCACCGGTCGATCGCTCTGGTAGCCGAATCCGACGCCTTCGAATCGGATCGACCGGTGTACGCCTTCCAGGGGGACGGCGTCCGGCGCGTCCTCCACCTCGGGCCGCCGGTCGAGCACCTCGAAGACCCGGTCCAGACCGATGGCGATGTCCTGGGCGCGTCCCCAGGTCTTGAAGACGTCCTTCAGGGACTCGCTCGCGCTTCCCAGGCGCGCCTTGAAGAAGTTGTACAAGCCGAGGTTCCACACCGTGAAGCCGGCGGCCGCCGCCGCCAGCGCGGTTCCCCGCATCACCTCCAGGGTGCCGAGGGCCGTCAGCACGAGCACGAAGGTGCCGAAGATCCAGAACATCACCGTGTGGTAGACGGCGTAGAGATTGCGCGAGTCGAAGGCCGCGTCGAAGGCCTCGTGGCTGCTCCGGGTGAAGGCGGCCTCTTCCTTCCGCTCGGCTCCGTAGGCCTTGATGATCCGGATCCCGGCCAGGGTCTCCTGGATGCGCGACGTGAGGTCGGCGTTGGCCTCCCGGGCCCGGCGGAAGCGGGTGCGCAGCCGCCGCGAGAACCAGGCGCCGGCCGCCAGGCTCGGAATCCACACCGAGAGCAGGATGAGAGCGAGCTTCGGCGCGAAGGCCGTCACCACCACGGCGGAGTAGAAGAACTGGGGAATGGCGGTGAAGGGGGTGAGCACCAGCACCTGGATCAGCTGGGTCACCATCGCGCTGTCCTGGTTGAGCCGGTACACGGCGTCGCCCACGGTGTTGTCCGCGTGGAAGCGCAGGGAGAGGGTCTGGAGGTGGGTGAGGAGCCCGACCCGAAGGGTCTGGTTCACCCGCTGCAGGATCCACACCTGGTAGTAGTACAGCCCGGCGACCAACGGCGTGACCACCGCCGCCACCGTCGCGCCCATCCAGATGAGCCGTTCGGCCACCAGGCGGCGCAGCTCGCCGGTGAAGCCTGCCGCGTCGGTCGCCAGGTGCACGGGCACCGCGAAGAACCGCGCCTCGATGTCGAGCATCGGGTTGCCCTGCAGGACCCGGGTCCAGAGGGTGTCGATGAAGATCACGACGATCGGCAGCAGCAGCAGCGCGATCGTCGAGAAGCCGGCGAAGAGGGCGATCACGTGCCCGCGCACGGGACGCAGCAGGGACAGGCAGCGCAGCAGGATGCGGAAGATCAGCCGCAGGCGCAGGCGATCGTCCTCGCTCCCGTCGCCGAGGTGGCCGAGACCCTGCAGCTCGCTGTCGTCGGGGGCGCTTGCCATCGCTGGATCGGTCGCTCGACGGTCTTCGGAGATGCCAGCGCTCGAGGGAGGCCGACGACCCGCGGTCGGCCCACGATGTTCGCGCAGAACCGCGGAGGGCGCTGCCCCGGGGCCGCGGGGCGCCCCGGCTTTCAGTTCCGGGCGCCAGGCCGTAACCTCCCGGCGGCCAGGAGGACCGGATGGCGCGCAGCAACATCGTGATCGTCGGCGGCGGGCTCGTGGGGCAGACCCTGGCGGCGCGGCTGGCCGCCGACGGCCGCGACGTCGCGCTCGTCGAGAGCGACCCGGACAAGGTGCGCGAGCTCTCCGAGACCCTGGACGTGCACGTGATCGAGGGCAACGGCGCCACGGTGGAGATGCTGCGCCAGGCGGGCGCGGCCACCGCCGGGCTGCTGGTCGCCTCGACCGAGTCCGACGAGACCAATCTGGTCGCGGGGATGCTGGCCTCGCGCGTCTTCCACGTGCCCCGACTCGTGGTGCGCATCCACGAGGAGGGTCACGAGGAGGGCTTCCGCCTCCTCGGCGGGGACGACAGCGACCAGCGCGTGAGCGTGAATCCCAGCGCCGCGGCGGTGGAGCGCATCGCCACCCTGCTCGAGGTGCCGGGGGCGATCGACGTGGTCAGCTTCATGGGCGGCGACCTGCTGGTGGCAGGCTTCCAGATCGCCGCCGATTCGGACTTCGCCGGCCTGCGGGTCTCGGACATGCAGCTGCTCTTCGCCGCGACGCCCACCCTCGCGGTGGCCATCCACCGCGGCGACCGCTGGCTGATTCCCGGCGGAACCGAGGTGATCGAGGCGGGCGATCTCGTCTACTTCGCGATCGAGCGCTTCGAGCTGAAGGACGTGCTGTCCCTGGTGGGCGTCTCGGACGAGCAGCGCACCCGGGTGATGGTGGCGGGCGCCAGCAGCATCGGGCTCGCCCTGGCCCGTCGCCTGGAATCGCGGGACGTGCGCGTGACGGTGGTGGAGCCGGCGGCCGACAAGGCCCGGCGCGCCGCCGAGGAGCTGGAGAGCGCCCTGGTGATCAACGGACGGGTCACCGACCAGGCCCTGCTCGAGGACGAGGAGATCGAGCGGGTCTCCACCTTCGTCGCCGTCACCGACGACCACGAGACGAACCTCGTCGCCTGCCTGCTGGCGAAGCGGCTCGGCGCCGGACGGGCGTTCGCGCTGGTCGACAACCCGGCGCTCGTGGGGCTGGTGGGCGAGAGCACGATCGACGCGATCATCAGCCCCCGCTCGCTCACCATCGGTCTCACCCTGCAGATCATCCGCGGCCGCAGCGTACGCTCGGGCGCGGCGCTGCTCGACGACCAGGTGGAGATCATGGAGATCGAGGCCGCGGCCGACAGCCGCCTCACCTCGGGCCCGCTCGCCAGGCTGGGGCTGCCGCGCGGCGTGCTGGTGGCGGCGCTGCGCCGCGGAGAGCGTCTCGTGGTGCCGAAGGGACCGGACCGCGTCGAGGCGGGCGACCGGGTGCTGCTCATCACGACGACCGATCTCGCCAACAAGCTCAGCGACTTTCTCGGGTCCTGAGGACCGGCCTCGGATCCTGAGCTCGGATCCTGAGCGCTGCCCGCGCGGCCGACACACCGGGTCAGCCCGCGCGGCCGAAGCCCCGGCGCGATCAGAGCCGGATGCGGGACCCGGACGTCGCGTCGCGTTCCGGTGCAGGATGGCGCCGAGCAGCATGCCCGCCGCCAGCACCGACGCGCCGGTGATCCATTCGGGCCAGCGCTTGCTCGCGCGCAGCTCGGTGTTCTCCACCTTCAGGCGGTCGACCTCGGCGCGCTGGCCGGCGTCGCGCGAGGCCAGGGTCTCGTTGGTGCTCTCGAGCTCGGCGGCCGTGGCGTTGCTCGTCTCGAGCTGCGCGCGCAGGCTCGTCACCTCGTCCTCGAGCTGGGACAGGCGCACGGCGGGCGGGGGCTCCGACTGCAGGTAGCCTTCGGGAATCCAGCCGACCTTGCCCTCGGCGTTGCTGCACCTTCGTCCAGTCTTCCGTGCGGCCCAGGATCTCCACCGCGTCTCCCGTCTCGACGCCGCCGATGATCCGGTACTGGGTGCCGGCGTCGGTTCGCAGGTTGAGCCGGATGCCGCCCCGCACCCAGGCCGGCTCCGCCCGGGCGGGCGAAGCGGCGAGGCCGGCGCCGAGCGGGCTCGCCAGGACACAAGAGGGCGGCGAGACGCCGCCCGGAGGCACGCCGCGTCGCGGTCGTGAGGAACGGTCTGATGGCTGGCCATTTCCCCCCCTGCCCGTGGGATCGCGGGATCCTAACGGAAGCGCGCGGTCGATTCCGGGTGCTTCGGCTCACGGGGCGAGCATCGTGAGCCGCGCTCCCGTGCGGGGGGAGAACCCGTCATCGATGTCTTCCTTCGGCGATCTCGCCCTGGCGCTCTCGCGTCCGTGCTCGCGGGTCGATCGGCGGAAGTGGACGCGGCCGTGAGCCCTGGGACTCACGGCCGCGAGGATCTGGCTCCCCGGGCAGGACTTGAACCTGCGACCCGGCGGTTAACAGCCGCCTGCTCTACCAACTGAGCTACCGAGGAATGAGGCGGAGGATTCTAGCCGCGAACCTCGCCCGTCAGGACTCGATGAGGATCTCGAGGATGTCGAGCTGGCGCTTCCCCTTCGGGACCACCACGGACACGGTATCGTCCACCTGCTTGCCCATCAGCGCCCGGGCCACCGGCGACTTGACGGAGATGCGGCCCGAGGCGGCGTCCGCCTCGTCCTCGCCGACGATGGTGTATCGGACCTCCTCGCCGTCTCGATGTCCTCGAGTCGCACCGTGCAGCCGAAGCGGATCTGGTCCGGGCCTGCCCGGACACGTCGATCACCTGGGCGCGGGCCAGGCGATCCTCGAGCATCGAGATCCGGGCCTCGAGATGGCCCTGGCGCTCCTTGGCGGCGTGGTACTCGGCGTTCTCGGAGAGGTCGCCGTGGGCGATGGCCTCCTCGATCTCCTTGACGTTCTTGGGCGCTCGACGGTCTTGAGCAGCTTGAGATCCTGCTTCAGCTGCTCGTAGCCCTGAGCGGTCATCGGGACTCGTTCTGCTGCCATGGCGTTACAGTCCCCGTTCTGCAGGGGGGCTCTGCAGGTGGAATCCTGAAATTGAAACTCGACGCCCCTGGGGGACGCCGTGACCCTGGGAATCTACTCTCCCCGCGTGGAAGGGTCAACGAACCCCCGTGTGCCGGGCCGCTGACGGCGCCGGAGGGCAGCCGAGCGCCCGAGGAGCGGGGAGTCTCCGAGGGGCTCGGCGAGTCCGAGGGGTTCGAGAGGGCGAGTCCGAGGGGTCCGGAGAGTATCCGAGGGGTCCGGAGAGTAAAGGAGAGCAGGGTGGGGCCGACCGAGCCGTTCGACGGAGCGCCGGAGCCGGAGGATGCCGAGGCGCGGCGTCCCGGGCCGGAGAGTCCCCCGGCCCGGGCTTCGTCCGGCTGGGGCTCGTCTTCTACGGGGCCCTGGCCGCCGCGGCCGTCGTCTGGCGGGTGGGCTTCTACGGCGAGTCCATCTGGTACGCGACGTCGCCCCAGGACGTCTCCTGGCTGCGTGACGGCCTGCTGGGCGCCGGGGTCGGCGCGGCTCCTGATCGGTCTCTCGGACTGGACGACCCGGGTCACCCGCTGGGGCGACGCCCTGGCCCGCGCCCTGGCCGAGGCGCTGGGTCCGCTCTCGCTGCCCGACGCGCTGCTGCTCGCGGCGGCCAGCGGCTTCGCGGAGGAGCTCTTCTTCCGGGGGGCGCTGCAGCCCCGGGTGGGCTGGCTGCTGGCCAGCCTGCTCTTCGGCTGCGTCCACTTCGTGCCCCGCCGCGAGTTCCTGCCCTGGACGGTCTTCGCCGTCGGGGCGGGCTTCCTGTTCGGCGGGCTGTTCCTGTGGACGGGCAACCTGGTAGCGCCGATCGTGGCCCACGCGGTGGTGAACGGCGTGAACCTGCCGCTGCTCGTCCGGCGCTACGGGCGCCCCGAAGCCGGCTGATTCGCCGAGCTCCCGACGGCGGCGCTGCCGCGGGGCTCTGTGGGGGTTCTGTCGAGCCCGCATCCGGTCTGTGTCCGGGCTTCGTCGTGGCAGCCGGCCGGATCAGCCCGCGTTTCGCCGTCGTTCCGTCGGCGTCGTGTCGGGCCTTCTGTCCCGTCTTCGTCGGCGCCATGTCCGGCGGGTGTCCGGGTTCTGTCGGCCATTCTGTCGTGGTTCTGTCGTGGCCGTGTGGCAGCCGTGTCGGGGAATGCCGACGGCTCCTGTCGGCTCGGTGGACGACGTTCGTCGCCGCCGTGCCCCGCATTCGTCCGCGTTCTGTCGGGGCTCTGTCGGACTGCTCCCGCCGCGGACGCCCACGGCGGAGACGGACGCGGCCGAAGGTACGGCCGTAGCCAACGCGGCCGAAGGCACCAACGCGGCCGAAGTACGGCTGGGGCCCGCGCGGCCGAAGTGCGGCTGTGGCCGACGCGGCCGAAGTGCGGCCATGACCGACGCGGCCGAAGTGCGGCCATGACCGACGCGGCCGAAGTGCGGCCATGACCGACGCGGCCGAAGTGCGGCCATGACCGACGCGGCCGAAGTGCCAACGCGACCGAAGTCAGCCGACGGCTTCGTCGTCCTCGAGCAGGCGCTCTTCGAGCACGCGCAGCAGGTAGCCGATGAGCATCAGGTTCGGCAGCCGCTTCTGGGTGTCGCCTTCGATCTTCTCGATCTGGGCGAAGTGCTCGGCGTACTCGGTGAAGAAGGCGAGGCTGTCGAGAGGGACGTTCTTCGCCAGCATCTCGTTGATCTGGCTCGGATCGAGCTCGTCGAACACGCCCGCGAACTCCCAGGCGATCTCTTCCACCGTCATCTTCTTCTGCCTCGTTTCCGGCTCGTGTCCGGCGTGTTCCGGGGTTCGTTCGCGCGTTCGTTTCTCGCGTCGTGTCTCGATCCTGTGTCGAAGGGTCGAGGGGACGTCGGGAAGCGTCTTGCGGTGCTCTCCGGGTGCTCCGCCTTGCCCGGTGCTCCGATGGTTCGTTGCTCCGTCGCTCCGCTTACCGCGGAACTGTCCGCGGGATCGGGAACGATGCTGACAGTCGCGATGACCGGTGTCAACGAAACTCGCGCTTTTCGTGGAGTGCGTCACATCGTGTCGGCGGAGTCTCGCACGGCTTCGTGTTCGCCGCGTTGCGCACTCGCGCATCGACGATGCGCGGGTGGAGCGAGCGAGCTGCACATCGGGTCGCGCGTTCTTTCCCGAATCGATCCGTCGCGCGTGCGCGACGAGTTGCCGGTGAGCTTCCGGTTGCGTCGAACGCGGCGGCTCAGCCGACGCGGCTGAAGCCCACCAGGCCGCCTCCGTCCAGGACGAGGGTCTGGCCGGTGACCCAGCCGCTGGACGCGTCGTCGGCCAGGTAGAGCGCAGCCGCTCCCACGTCCTCGGGCTCGCCCAGCCGCTCGAGCGGGTACGTGCGGGCCACCTGCTCGCCCTTGTCGCCCTCCCACAGCGCGCGCGCGAAGTCCGTGCGAATGAGGCCGGGTGCGATCGCGTTGACCCGCACCTTCGGCGCGAGCTCGGCGGCGAGCTGCTTCGTGAGATGGATGAGCGCGGCCTTCGTGACGTCGTAGACGCCGAGAATGGGATTCGTCGAGAGTCCGCCGACGCTCGAGATGTGGATCACCGCGCCGCCGTTCTCCTTCAGGCTGCGTCGCCAGGCGAGCTGGGTCCAGAACAGGGGTGCCGTGAGGTTGATCTCGAGGGTCTTGTCCCAGCGCGGCCGGTCCACGTCGATGGTGGGTCCCGCGTAGGGATTCGTGGCGGCGTTGTTCACCAGGATGTCGAGACGCCCGAGGCGACTCAGGGTGGCGTCGACCACGCGCTCGGCGTCTTCGCTGCGACCGATGTGACCCGGCTCGAAGTCGACCGCGTCGCCCAGCTCCTTCGCCGCGGCTTCACAGCTGTCCGCGTTGCGGGACGTGATCATCACGCGAGCGCCCGCCTCCGCGAACGCGCGCGCGATCCCCTTGCCGATGCCGCGAGAGCCGCCCGTCACCAGCGCCACCTTTCCGTCGAGTCGCATCGAAGTCGTCTCCCGAGTCGTTGTGAGGGGCGGGAGGATACCTCGAAGCATCGCGCGTGGACGGGTGTCGGCGATGGATTGGCGAGAAGGGGCGTTGGCGCGCATCGACGAGCTATCGTGGCGGCACCATGCGTCGAAGCGCTCGCTCCCTGGTCGTGACACTGGCTCTGGCCTCACTGACGGTCCCGCTCCAGGGCTGTCTGCTCTTCGTGGCCGGCGCGGGCGCCGGCGCGGGCGCCGCCTGGTACTACGGCGCCGCCCGCCGGGACGTCGACGCCGATCCGCGCAAGGTGGTCGATGCGGCTCGGGCGGCGCTGACGAACATGGACATCCAGGTGAAGGAGCACGCCGCCACCGCGGTCGACGGCCACGTGGAGGGGCTCACGGCCCAGAAGGACCGGGTCGAGATCCTGGTGAACGTCAGGAAGTCCGGCGAGACCCGCATCAGCGTGCGAGTCGGCTGGATCGACGACGACGCCGCAGAGCGAATCCTCGACGCCATCGTCGCGCGCCTGTAGCCGAGTCACCCGAGGCGAAGCGATTCGGGGCCAAGGCTCGGAATCGCGGGCGCCCGCGGCGAAGTAATTCGGGCCGAAGGCCGAGCCGCGAAAGGAAAGCGCCCGCGGCCCAGCGATTCGGGCCTGCGGCCCGAATCGCGGAAAAAGCGCCTGCGGCCCAGCGATTCGGGCCTGCGGCCCGAATCGCGGTAATGGTCGGGGCGACTGGATTCGAACCAGCGACCTCTTCGTCCCGAACGAAGCGCGCTACCAAACTGCGCCACGCCCCGACACGGCGGCCGAGTATGGCGCCTATTCGGGGCGGGCTCAAGCTGGGGCCGGCGGGTGGGGCTGCGGGGCCGGCAGCGGGGGCCCTCCGGGCGGCGGTCCGTCGCGCAGGCGGGTCCGGATCCGCGTACCATCGGGCCTCCCGCGATGCGGGAGCCGGCCGGTCTACGGAACCGGAGGGGGCCCCGGGTCGTCTCCGACTCGCGAGGGAGGTGCATTGGGAGAGACGACCGGTCTCGCGTCCCTGCAGTCCGGGGTCGGCCTGGAGTGGGCGTTCGCAGCGGCCGTCACCGGGGTCGTGGTCCTCGCGCTCGTCGTGGCCTCCCGCCGGCCGGAATGGATCGTGGACCGTCCCCGCAGCGTGCTGGCGCTGCTGACGATCGTCTCCGTCGCCGCCGGGGTCAGCCTCTTTCGCGTCGATCCCCCGGGCCTGAACCTCGTCCTCGACCCGTCCACCGAGCCCCTCCTGCCCGCGGGTGATCCGGGCCAGGATCTCTACCACAGCGCGGTTCTCGACTTCGGGGACGACGAGGTCTACGTGGTGGCCATCGGCTGCGACGAGGTCTTCACGACCGAATGCCTCGAAGCCATCGACCGGGTCTCCACGAAGATCGCCCAGATGCCGGAGGTCCGGTCCATCAGCAGCCTGATGGACGTCACGTCCTTCCGCTACGTGGCGGCCGACGACTGGGTCGAGGTGCGGCCCTTCATCGAGGACGTGCCCACGGACCCGGCCGAGCTGGCGGAGCTGCGCCGGCGCGCCCTCGCGGATCCGGTGTACGTCCGCTCCATCGTGTCCGCCGACGGACGCACCGCCGCCATCAACATCAACTTCCGCAAGATGACCGACGCCGAGCTGATCGACGCGCGGCTCGACGACCGCATCATCCAGATCCTCGACGAGGAGCCGGCGCTGCGGGGCCACGACTACTTCGTCTCCGGTCGGCCGCACTTCAAGACGCACGTCTACGACGGCATGGTCCGCGACCTGGGGTTCGTGCTGCCTCTCAGCATCCTCGCGATGATGGTGATGCTGTGGTTCACGTCGGGCAGCCTGCGCGGGGTGCTGCTGCCCCTGGCCGTCGCCCTCTCCTCGGTGCTCTGGACCTTCGGCTCCATGGCCTTCCTGGGGCACTCGCTCACCCTGCTGACGGGCCTCGTCGGTCCCATGCTGCTGGCCATCGGCAGCATCTACGGGGTGCACATGCTGGCGCGCTACCAGGAGGAGGCCGCTCGCGAGGCCGACTCGCGGCACGCGTCGCTCGCCTGCCTGCGCCACATGTTCGTGCCCGTGACGATCGCCGGGCTCACCACGATCCTGGGCTTCGCGGCCCTGCTGGTCACCGACGTGCCTGCGGTGTTCGAGCTCGGCGCCTTCTCCATGCTGGGGATCGCGGCCATCACCGTGGGCTGCCTGGTCGGCGCGCCCGCCACCCTGGCGCTGCTGCCCCTGCGCTCCACGCCTCGAGCGCGTGTCTCGGGCCGTCTGGGAAGCTGGCTCGACGACCACCTGACGGCGCTCGCCGGACGGGTCTCGTCGTCGGCCACTCCCGTGCTGGTCGGCTTCGGCGTCGTGACGGTGGTCGCCGCGCTGCTCGTGCCGCGAATCGTGATCGACACCGACTACCTCTCCTACTTCGACGAGCGCGATCCCGTCCGCGTGGACTTCGAGGCGGTGAATGCGAGGCTCGCGGGCGCCGTGCCGATCTACGTGGTGCTCGACGCGCCCGAGCCCGGAACCTTCCGGGAGCCCGCGGTGGTGCGCGCCATGGAGGAGATCCAGCGCCGGATCGACGGCGTCGAAGGGGTGGGGCGGACGCTCTCCTTCGCCGACTCCATGCGCATGCTGAACCGGGCCTTCAACAAGGACGATCCGGCCTACGAGCGCATTCCCGACACCCGGCCCGGGGTGACCGAGCTCCTCTTCATGATTCCGAAGAACGAGCTGCAGCGCTTCACCACCGTGAACCACGGCCGCGCGAACGTGATCGTCCGAACGGGCGAGGTGGGCTCCTCGGATATCCTGCGCCTCACGAACGCCATCGACGCCGAGATCGCGCAGGTCGACCTGCCGGACGGCGTCACGGCCCGGGTCACGGGCAACGCCATCCTGCTCGCCCGCAGCGCCGACGGCATCGCCAAGGGGCAGCCGGTGAGCGTCGCCATCGCGGCCATCTCGATCTTCCTGCTGGTGTCCCTGGGGCTGCGCTCGTTCGGCATCGGCGCCGTGGCGATGGTGCCCAACCTCGTCCCCGTGCTCATCTACTTCGGAATCCTGGGGATGGGCGCGGCGCCGCTCTCGCTGCCCACGAGCCTGATCGGGTGCATGGCCCTCGGCATCGCCATCGACGACACGGTGCACTACGTGGTGCGCTACCGCGCGGAGCGGAGGCTGGGCGCCGACCCGCGCGCCGCGGCGCTCCGCACCACGCGCTTCGTCGGCCGGCCCATCGTCATCACGTCCGTGGTGATCTCCCTGGGCTTCCTGATGGTGACGCTCTCGAACTTCGCCACCCTGCGGGAGTTCGGGCTGCTCTCCGCGCTCACCATGGTGATCTGCCTGTGCAGCGACCTGATCCTGCTGCCGGCGATCCTGGTGCGCGCGAAGCTCTGAGGCGAAGACGGCGGTAACCGCGACCCAGGACCTCGTCCTGGAGGCAACCCCTAGCGCCCGCCCTCCAGGCGGCGCAGCTCGAAGGTGGTCTTGGGCAGGTCGGGGTTGGCCTCGAGCTCGCGGATCTGCAGGGTGGTGTAGGAGTCGAGGCGGAGGTGGCGCATGGTGAGCTTCTTCGGCACCCACACGCCGTCGACGTGCTCGATCTGCGAGGGCTCGGCGCGAAGCTCCTTTACCTCCACCTCGCGGTCGTCCCAGTAGCGGGTCAGCACCGGCACGTAGCGGTCCTTGTCGACGTAGACCTGGAGGCGGGAGTACTCCGAGTTCGTGTCGGGCTTGGGGACGGCCTCGACCACGAAGCAGGGGATCCCTTCGGTCTCGGCGTCCGCGAGCCGGGTGTAGACCGCGTCCTCGATCTGGCGGGGCAGGATGTCCTCGAAGCTGAAGTCGGTGCCGAAGACCGCCTCGCCGCGCAGGTTGACGCGCTTGACCCGGCGTTGGCTCGAGAGGTAGACGAACTGGTCGTTCATCGCGTCGAGTCTCGACAGGACGAGATAGCCCGAATGGCGGATGTCGAAGGGGTGCGTGTACTGCACGAGGCTGCGAGCCACGACGGTGCCCTTGGGCTGCTCGTGGTTCGGGTCGCTCAGGTCCTCGAACCACATCTTGAAGCGGCTCTCCTGGGCGTTTCCGCCGCGGTCGCCGGAGACGAGGCTCGATTCCTGGATGAAGGATCGGAAGCTGTTGTCGAGGACGCGCTGGTAGATCTCGCGGCCGGTCATCGTCGCCCGGGGATCGGCGCCGAGAGACCCGGGACCGAGATCGTCCGCGGCAGCGCCCCGCGCGACCACGACCGCGGAAGCGACCGCCAGCACCACGCCAGCGAGTCGACGAATCCCCATGGGCAGCAACCCAGTCCGACTCGTGAGGGGAGACACGCCAGCGAGTCGACGAATCCCCATTGGGCAGTAACCCAGTCACGACCGAGCGCAGCGTCAGCGCCCGGCCTTGTCGCGCAGGGCGGCAATGGCCTCGCCGTAGTCGTCGGCCCCGAACACCGCCGTGCCGGCCACGAACACGTCGGCGCCGGCCGCGGCGGCGGCCAGGATGGTCTCCGTGCTGACGCCGCCGTCGACCTCGAGATCGACGTCGAGACCCCGCGCGTCGATCCAGCCGCGGATCTGCTCGATCTTCGGCAGCATCGAGTGGATGAAGCGCTGGCCTCCGAAGCCCGGGTTCACGGTCATCACCAGCACCTGGTCGACGTCGCCGATCACGGGCTCGATGGCGATCGCGGGCGTGGAAGGATTCAGCACCACGCTGGCGCGGGCGCCGCTCTCGCGGATCTGCGCCAGGGTGCGGTGCAGGTGCGGGCAGGTCTCGACGTGGACGCCGATCACGTCGGCTCCCGCGGCGCGGAAGTCCTCCACGTAGCGCTCGGGCTCCACGATCATCAGGTGCACGTCCAGGGGCAGGCGCGGTGGCGCGACGAACCGCCTCCACCACGACCGGGCCGATGGTGATGTTCGGCACGAAGTGGCCGTCCATGACGTCGACGTGCACCCAGTCGGCCCCCGCCTCCTCGATCGCCGGCACCTCCTCGGCCAGGCGTCCGAAGTCCGCGGACAGGATCGACGGCGCGATGCGCGGCGCTCGGGCGCTCATCGCTTCCCTCGCGAAGCGGGCGGCGAAGAAGCCGTCCGTGTCGTGGATGTGCGGGAAGCAGCGCAGGAACCCCTGGTCGTCCACCAGCGGGAGCACCTCTTCAGGCAGCTCCTCGCGCGTCGCGAGACGGAAGCTGGGTGTATCACGCAGGAACGACTCGCACGACTTCCTCGTTCTCTTCGGGTGTGAGCGTGCAGGTACTGTAAACGAGGCAGCCCCCGGGCCTCAACACGGCGGCGGTCTGCTTCAGGATCGCGAGCTGGACCCGGGCGAGCTCCTCGGGTGCGCTTGCGGCGCAGGCGCCAGCGCGCGTCCGGGTTGCGGCGGAGCGTGCCGAGGCCCGTGCAGGGCGCGTCCACCAGGGCGCGGTCGAAGAGCAGGGTGCGGGCGGGCAGGTCCCGCACGCCGGAGAGCGCGGCGACCCAGCCGTGGGGCAGGTCGGTGAGCGGCCGCGAAGCGTCCCGCTCGAGGGTGTGGACCCCGCCGAGCCCCAGCCGGCGCGTGGCGCCGGGCCACCAGTCGCAGGCGGCCGCGGATGTCGGTCCAGGGCGAGGACGCCCCCGCGTCCCGCGAGGCGCTCGGCGATGGCCGTCGTCTTGGCGCCGGGCGCGGCGCAGACGTCGAGCACCAGGTCGCCGGGCTGCGGATCGAGCAGGCGCCACCACCAGCTGGGCGGCCTCGTCCTGCACGGTGAACTGGCCCGCCAGGAAGCCGGGGTCTCGCCGGGGATCGCCGCGGCGACCGAGCGTGGATGCCGCAGTCGCGCGTAGCGGCAGGGTGCGGCCTCGGGGAAGCGCGCGGCGAGCTCGGCGCAGCAGCGCGGCGCGGCGTGGTGCGGCGGGTGTTCGACGCGCACCGTGAGGGGCGGCGGCGCGTTGGAGGCCGCCGCCAGCGCGGCCGCCTGCCTCCGGGCCGTACTGCGCGAGCCAGCGCTCCGCGATCCACTCCGGGCAGCGAGAGGGCGTGCATGAGATGGCCCAGGGGATCCTCGTCCAGGCTCGGCAGCGGGATCGCCTCGTGCTCGCGCGGCGAGCCGCCGCAGCACGGCGTTGACCAGCCCGGTCGCGCGCTCGACGCCCAGCGCGCGCACGCAGCGCACGGACTCGTCCACCGCGGCGGACTCGGGGATGCGGTCCGAGAAGAGGAGCTGGTAGGCGCCGAGGCGCAGCGCGCTCGCCACCACCGGCTCGAGCTTCTCGACCTTCTGGTCGAGCAGCCGGTCGAGCAGGTAGTCGATGCGCCCGCGCCAGCGCAGGGTGCCGTAGACCAGCTCGGTGGCGAGCCCCCGGTCGGCCGCCGAGAGGCTGCTCTGGGCGCAGGTGGTGGTGGAGCGACAGGTCGGCCCAGGCCCGCGCGCGCTGCACCCGCTCGAGCACCCGCACGGCGAGCAGGCGCGCCTGGCTCGGGCTCGCGCGGCGCGCCTCGCCGGTCTCGCGCGCAGGGCCGCGGTCGCCCGCGATGGGGCCGGCGCGGTCCGATGGGAGCGTTCGGGGCTCATCGCGCGCCGCTCCGGCGTCGCGGCGGCGCCGAGGCGCGCGCCGTCCGGGAGCGGGTCGCCCGCGCAGGAAGTCCTCGATGCGCCATCGCGCTGCCGCCGGCGCGCTGGACCTGCAGGGGCACCAGCCAGCCCGCGCCGGTGGCGATGCGCAGCGCGTCCGCAGGCGTCGCGCCGCAGCGCTGCCGGGCGCGGCGTCGGCCGGCTCGTCGTCGGCGCGGGCGGCGAGGATCCGCAGGGGCTCTCCTGCCAGCTCGCGTGAAGGCGCCCGGGCTCGGCGCCATGGCGCGCACCCGGCGGAGCAGCGCCTGCGCCGGCTCGCGGAAGTCGAGCCTCGCGTCGTCGCGCCCGATCTTGGGCGCGAAGGTGGCCCGGCTCGCGTCCTGCTCGGTCCACTCGATGCGGCTCCCGGGCGATCGCGTCGACGCGCTTCGGCGATGGCCTCCGGCGGCGAGCGCGGCGAGTCGGGTGGCGAGGCTTCCCGCGTCCTCGTCGTCGCCGATCTCGATCTCGCGCACGAGCGCCACGGGACCGGCGTCCATCTCGCGCTCCACACGCATCACCGAGATGCCCGTCTTGCGGTCGCCGGCCAGGATGGCGTGGGCGATGGGCGCCGCGCCGCGGTGCCGGGGCAGCAGGCTCGCGTGGGCGTTGACCAGGTAGCCGAGGCGCGGCAGCTCGCGCACCTTGCGGGGCAGGAACTGCCCGAACGCCACCACGACGCCGAGGTCCGGTGGCGTGCTCCGACCAGCGCCGCGAGGCACGCGGGCGACCCCACCCGCTCGGGGCGCAGCAGCGGGACGGCCGCGCCTCGAGGCCGCGCGCGAGACCGGGGAGGGCGACGTCTTGCGGCCGCGGCCCCGGCCGCGGTCGGGCTGGCTCACGACCACGCACACCTCGTGGGGGCCCTCCAGCAGCCGCTCCAGGGTGGGGACGGCGATCTCCGGGGTTCCGAAGTAGGCGATGCGCAGGCAGGCCGTGGCGGTCATCTGGGGGCGGCCGAGGCGGTCATCTGGGGGGCGGCCGAGGCGGTCACGGTGGACGTGGTCAAGAGGGGCGTCCAACGCGGCCGAAGTGGCGGCCAACGCGGTCACAAGGGGTGGCCAACGCGGCCGAAGGCGGCGTTCGGGGCTCAGCCACCGAGGCTCGCGGGCTCCTCTTCCTCGCGCAGCTGCTTGCGGCGGCGCTTGACGTAGAGGCTGCGCTTCAGTCGGCTGATGCGGTCGATGAAGAGGATGCCGTCGAGGTGGTCGATCTCGTGCTGGAAGCAGACCGCGCGCAGGCCCGTCACGTCCTCGGTCACCTCCTGGCCGTCGAGGTCCTGGTAGCGGACCACGATGTGCTCGGAGCGCTCCACGTCGGCGTTGAAGTCGGGCACCGAGAGGCAGCCCTCGGTCCAGGTGATCCGCCCCTCCCGGCTCAGGATCTCGGGGTTCACGATGACGGCGGGGTTGCGCGCCGCCCCCTCCTCGCTCCAGTCCGTGTCCATCACCACGAGCCGGATGGCGTGGCCCACCTGGGGCGCGGCCAGCCCGATGCCCGGCTCGTCGTACATCACCTGGAGCATCTCCGCGGCGAGGGTGCGCAGGGCGTCGTCGACGGCCGGCACCGGCTCGCTCACGAGCTTCAGGCGGGGATCGGGAAATTGCAGGACTTGCAGCGGGGCCATGGAACTCCGGTTGGGATGCCGCGCGTCGCGTCGAGGCTTCGGGGCGGGGCCCGGCCGAGGGTAACGCGTTCGGCGGCTCGCCTAAAGCATGCTCCCCGGGTCCACGTCCACGACGGCGCGGAGCGGCTTGGGGAGCGCGGTGGCCCGCTCCGCGATGCGCCGGGCGAGCGGCTCGAGAACGGCAGGTCGGCGCTCTTGAGCAGCAGCTGGAAGCGGTAGCGGCCGCGCAGCCGGGCGAGCGGGGCGGGCGCCGGGCCCAGCACCTCCACGCCCCCCGTCCCGGTGGCGCCCGGCAGGCCGGCGCCGGCGACGGCCGCGAGTGCGCAGGCGGCGTCGCGGGTCGCGCCCTCGTCGGGACCGGAGACGAGCACCTGGCACAGGCGCGTGAACGGCGGGTAGCCCACCTGCGCACGCTGCTCGAGCTCTTCGCGGTAGAAGCTCTCGTAGTCGTGGTCGCGCACGGGGCGGATCGCGTAGTGGTCCGGCACGAAGGTCTGCAGCACGACGCGGCCCGGGCGTTCCGGCGCGTCCCGCCCGGCCGGCCACCTGGGTCAGGACCTGGAAGGTGCGCTCGGCCGCCCGGAAGTCCGGCATGTGCAGCCCGAGGTCGGCGGCGACGACGCCCACGAGCTGCACGCCCGGGAAGTCGTGACCCTTGGCGACCATCTGCGTGCCGATCAGCACGTCGACCTCCCGCTCCCGCAGGGCTCGCAGCACGCTCTCCGTGTGGCCGCGCCGCTGGGCGGTGTCGCGGTCGAGGCGCGCGATCCGTGCGGCGGGGAAGAGCGTTCGCACCTCCTCCTCCACGCGCTCGGTTCCCAGCCCGAGCAGCGCCGTGTCCGGCGATCCGCAGCCGCCGCACACCGCCGGCGGCGGCTTGCCGTGGTCGCAGTAGTGGCAGCGGAGGCGGTTCTCGCCCGCGTGGTAGACGAGCGCGACGTCGCAGTCCTTGCAGCGCTCGGCGAAGCCGCAGTCGAAGCAGTAGACCTGGGTGGAGAATCCGCGGCGGTTGAGGAAGAGGATGGTCTGGCCACCGGCGGCGAGCGTCTCCCGCATGGCCCGGCGCAGGGGGCCGGCGAGGATCAGCTTGCGCCCACGCGGCGCCTTCGCGCGCTCGGCCACGAGATCCACCATCTCGACGGCCGGCAGCGGGCGGCCACCGATGCGGCGGCTCAGGACCAGGCGCCGGATCTCCCCCTGCTCGGCCTCGTAGCGGGTTTCGAGGGCGGGCGTGGCCGTTCCGAGCACGACCGGACATCCGGCGAGCCGCGCCCGGCGCAGGGCGAGATCGCGCGCGTGGTAGCGAAAGCCCTCCTCGTTCTTGTAGGCGGGGTCGTGCTCCTCGTCGACGACGATCACGCCCAGCCGCTCGATGGGAGCGAAGAGCGCGCTGCGCGCCCCCACGGCGATGGACACCTCGCCCCGGCGAAGGCGCTGCCACTGCTCGAGACGCTCGCCGGGTCGCAGGCCGCTGTGCAGCACGGCGAGATCGTCGCCGAAGCGGGCGCGCAGGCGGGCGACGATCTGATGGGTGAGGGTGATCTCGGGGACGAGCACGAGGGCCTGGCGGCCGTCGCGCAGTGCGCGGTCCACGGCGCGCAGGTACACCTCGGTCTTGCCGCTGCCGGTCACGCCGTGGAGCAGGAAGCGCTGGGCCCGGCCCGCGGCCATCGCCTCCTCGATCGCCTGCAGGGCGTCGGCCTGCTCGGGGGTGAGGGGGAGCTGCTCGTCCCGGGCGGTCGGCGGGCCGAGCACGTCCCGGGGTGCGATTCGCTCGCGCAGCTGGACGAAGCCCCGGCGCTCGAGGGTGCGCAGCAACGCCGTCGCCGTGGCGGTCTCCGCGCTGAGCTCCCGGGTGGCGACCTCGCCCTCGCGCGCGACGCGACGCAGCAGCTCGGCCTGCTTCGGGGCCCGGGCGAGGGGACCCGAGCAGGTGGCCTCCAGGTCGAGCCCCGGCGCCAGCAACGCCACCCGCTCCCGGGCCTCGCGGGCGCCAGGTCCCGTCTCCACCTGCAGCTTCGCGACGAGGCCGTCGCGGGTGAGCTCGCGAACCGGGGGATCCTGCCCGGAGAGCCGCCGGGCCAGGGTGGCGGGGGTCAGGGGGCCTTCGCGCAGCGCTTCCAGCACCCGGCGCGCGGGGTCGCTCGCGACGCCGTCCGCGAGCGCCCGGCGGCCGCGCTCGGTCAGCCCGAGACGATGGGCGATGCGGGGCGCGGAGCCCGGCGGCAGCGCGTGGTTGAGCGCCAGGCCCACGGGGCACAGCCGATCGTGCGCCGCCCGGAGGAGCAGCTCGATCATCGCCGGCGAGACCACCGGCTCGTCGTCCACCAGGCGCTCGACCCGCGCCAGCCGGCGCGCGTCTCCCGCCGGCGCGGCCTCGAGCCGCTCGACGATCACGCCGGTGAGCCGTCGCCCCGCAAACGGCACGAGCGCGCGATGGCCGGGTCGGGCATTCTCGACCATCGCCTCGGGCACGACGTAGTCGAACAGGGAGTCGATCGGCACGGGCAGGGCGATCCGGACGAGCACGCGCGGGCCGATGGCCTCGTCGTGCGTCTCGTCCTGGAAGAGCGGGGCCTGCATGGGCGCAATTGTATGCGGTCGCTGCTCGCCGGAAAGGCGGTGGCCCCCGAGGCCAAGAAAGCCGACCGAAGAAAGCCGACGGAGACGGACGAGAGCCGACGGAGACGGAGGGAGGAGACCGATGCAGAGCCGGCGCGTTCACGTGCAGGGCGGTCGCGCGGGGCGGGAGCTCATCGTCGACGGCACCTTCGCGTCGTTCTACCGGCCGGGGTCGGTCACGACGGGCTCGGTGTGGGACGCCATCGCCGCGCCTCTGCTGAGCCTTCCCGTGGGTCGCCGGCGCAACGTTCTCGTGCTGGGCCTGGGGGGCGGCAGTGCGGCGCGCATCGTGCGCGCGCTGGCGCCGGCGGCGCGCATCGTCGGCGTGGAGCTCGACCGCGAGGTGATCGCCGCCGCGCGACGGTACCTCGATCTGGACGAGCTCGGCGTGGAGGTGGTGCAGGGGGACGCGCTCGGCTTCCTGCGCGCGGACGCCGGGCGCTACGACGCCGTGCTCGAGGACGTCTTCGTCGGCTGTGGCGACGCGGTCCACAAGCCCGACTGGATTCCCCGGCCGGGGCTCGAGCTGGCGGCGCGACGGCTGGCACCGGACGGCGTGCTGGTCTGCAACACCCTCGACGAAGCCCCCGACGTCGCGCGGGCCCTGGCCGCCCGCTTCCCGTCCGTCGTCTCCATCGACGTGGAGGACTACGACAACCGCATCTTCGCCGCGGGCCGGGCGCTGCCGGATGCGGCGACCCTCCGGGCCGCCCTGCGCGAGAGCCCCGTGCTGCGGAGCACCCTTCCGCGCCTGCGGCTGCGAACCGTGCGACGTGCGGGCCGCGCGCTCGGCGCGTCAGTCGCGCTCGTCCAGGAACTGCTGCACCACCTGGTTGAAGCGCACCGCCGACTCGGCCATCACCAGGTGCGCGCCGAAGTCGATGACCACCAGGCGGCTGCCCGGGATCCCCTCGGAGAGCTCGCGGTGCAGCTTCGGCGGCGTCAGCTGGTCCTGGCGGCCGCACAGGATCAGGGTCGGCTGGCGGATCTCCGCCAGGCGGTCCGACGTGTCGTGCCGCAGGCACGCCTCGCATTGGCGTCCGAAGAGCTCGCTCCCGACCGGCGTGTCCTCCTTCACGAAGAAGTCGAGCATCGTCTCGATGAGATCCGTCTGCTCGAGGGTCTCGTCCGAGAGCGTCCAGACGAGCCGCTTGCGGATCATGCCGTCCATCGGAACGCCGGCCCGCGCCAACGCCGCCCAGTCCTCGAGGAGCATCCGGCGCTTGGCGTCGGGCTTCGCGTAGGTCCCCACCAGCACCAGGCGGCGCACGCGCGCCGGGTGGCGAAGCGCCAGCTCCTGCGCGGCCATGCCCCCCATGAAGGCGCCGAGCACGTCGGCGTCCCGGATCTCGAGGGCGTCCAGCAGCGCGGCCGCGTCGTCGGCGAGGTCGGCGGTCGAGAAGGCGCCGCCGGGGTCCTCGCTCTGCCCGACGCCGCGGTGGTCGAAGACGATCGACCCGTCGCGTCTTCGACAGCTCGGGCACCTGCAGCGGCAGCCAGCCGCGGCACGATCCGCCGACGCCGTTCATCAGCACCAGGGGCGGGCCGCCCGAGACCTCGTCCTGCGGTCCGTGGACCTCGTACCAGGTCTTGCGCCCGGAGACGTTCGCGAACGGCATGCCGCCATTCTAAGGACGAACCGGACGGGAGCGCCAGCGGGACGAAGGGCGAGTCCGCGAGGTGCACGCGGGTGGATCCGGTCGGCGAACGGGCGTAGCGACGGCGCGAGAGGGGCGTGCGCCCGCGCTCAGCGCAGCTTCTTGAGGTCGCGAGAGGACGCCCTTGGCGACGCCCTTGAGCGTCTCGAAGACGCCCTTGCCCACGGTGGCGCAGGCCTCGAACTCGGGAACGCCGCCCGGATTCAGCAG
The DNA here is from genome assembly GCA_963822965.1 of uncultured delta proteobacterium. Classification (GTDB taxonomy): domain Bacteria; phylum Myxococcota_A; class UBA9160; order UBA9160; family UBA4427; genus JAJDAN01. The sequence goes on along the minus strand of CAWGJT010000005.1, from coordinate 352,833 downwards.
CCGCTTCATCTCCTCGAGAGGCGCCGCGTTGGGCAGGTCGCGCTTGTTGTACTGGATGATGTACGGGAGCTTGCCCAGCTCGTAGCCCTGCTCGGCGAGGTTCGTCTTCAGGTTGTCGAGGCTCTCGACGTTCGCCTCCATCCGCTCGATCTGGCTGTCGGCCACGAAGACCACGCCGTCGACGCCCTTGAGGATGAGCTTGCGGCTGGCGTCGTAGAAGACCTGGCCGGGAACCGTGTAGAGGTGGAAGCGCGTCTTGAAGCCGCGGATCTCGCCGAGCGCGAGGGGCAGGAAGTCGAAGAAGAGCGTGCGCTCGGTCTCCGTCGCGAGCGAGATCATCTTCCCCTTCAGGTCGGGGTTCGTCTTCGGTAGATGTACTGCAGGTTCGTCGTCTTGCCGCACAGGCCGGGCCCGTAGTAGACGATCTTGCAGTTGATCTCTCGCGAGGAGTAGTTGATGAAGGACATCGGTCGGAGTCAGCCGGTTTCCGTGAGGTGTTGTCTCAGCGATCGCTCAGTCGCTGAACAGGTTGTCGATGTCGTCGTCGGTGATCTCGGCGAACGGGCTCGCGCCGGACGCCGCCTGCTGTTCGGACTTCTTCTCGATCTCCTCGAAGACGCGTGCCAGCTCCGCCCCGGCCTTCTTGACCCGCAGCCGGACCAGGCCGAGGGAGCTGCGCTCGTCGAAGACGACGACCAGGATCATGCGCCCGCCCACCAGCGTGATGTGGAGGTTGTCGCGCTGGCCCTGGTGGAAGTGGATCGGGAACTCCTCCTCGCCCACGATCTTGGCCAGGCCGCCCGTCGCGGCGATGCAGCCGGCGGTGAGGGAGGCGAGGCTGGTGCTGTCGATGCCGCGCATCTCGCCCGCCTCGGCGACGAGCTGGCCGGCCTTGTCGACGACGAAGACGCCCTTCGCGTTGGCGTCGCGAACGAGACGATCGCTGACCGCCGCGACCTTGCGGAAGTCGTCCTCGAGCATGACCAGCTGGCTGTCGAACATCGGCACCTGCCTCGGTAACCGCTCGAATTGGAAAGGCAATCCCTTCGCAAAGTACCGGCGCGGGAGTCGCGGGGCAACTCGCGGACCGGCATGTGGATCGGTTGGGCCGCCCCCGGCCTTTAGCAGGAGAGCGCCCGGATTCCACCGAGACGGCGTCTCGAAGGGCTTCGTCGGGGCGGGCGCGCCCGCCCCGCCAGGCTGTTAATCGCTGTACTTCCGCCGGTTTTCGAGGGAACGCCCGACGGTCACGTGGTCCGCGTACTCGAGGTCGCCGCCCAGGGGCATGCCGTAGGCGATGCGGGAGACGAGCACGCCCGTCGGCCGCAGTCGATCGCCGATGAAGTGGGCCGTCGCGTCGCCTTCGGCGTTGGGGTTCGTGGCCAGGATGACCTCGCGCACCCGGCCCGTGCGCACCCGCTGCTCGAGCTCGCCGATGCGAAGCTCCGAAGGCCCCATGCCGTCGAGAGGGGAGAGGGTTCCGCCGAGCACGTGGTAGCGACCGCGGAAGGTTCCGCTCTTCTCGATCGCCGCCAGGTCTCCCGGCTCCTCGACGACACACACGAGCGACTCGTCGCGTCGGTCGTCGGCACAGATCGGGCACGGGCTGCGATCGCCGAGGTTGAAGCATTCGGCGCACATGACCGTCTCGCGCTTGAGCCTCGCCAGGGCGTCCGCCAGGTCGGCCACCAGCGAGTCCGGCGCACCCAGCAGGAAGAAGGCCAGACGCGCAGCCGACTTGTCGCCGATGCCGGGCAGCCGCTTGAGGCACGCCACGAGGCGCTCGATCGCGGGGGAGCCCGGCACGCTTCAGCCTCCGAAGCCGAGCCCACCGGGGCCCGGGATGCCCAGCGCGCCGGTGAGACGGCTCATCTCCTCCTGGGCGCCTCGTTGGGCGTTGGTGAGGGCCGCGTTGACCGCGGCCGCGCAGAGGTCCTGGATCATCTCGCGGTCGCCCCCCGAGACGAGCCCGGGCTCGATCCGCACCTCGAGGATGCGCAGCTCGCCCGATGCCACGGCCGTCACCATGCCGCCGCCGGCAGAGCCCTCGTAGCGTCGTGTCGCGAGCTCGCGCTGCAGCTCGGCGAGCCGGCCCTGCATCTGCTGGGCCTTCTTGAGGAGATCGCCGAGCTCGGGGGGAGGCATGGCTTCCTCGCTCACTGGGAGGCGCCGGCGGGTGCCGGCGACGCGGGGGGAGTGCCCAGGGGACGAATCTCGACGATGTCCGCCTCGAGCACCTCGAGGGCGCTGTTGACCAGCGGGTGGTTCAGCGCCTCCTGGCGCAGGCGTCGGGTGTCCTCGTGGCGCGGGCGCGGGCTCTGCACCCGCGTGCCCTCGTTCTCGCGGATCTCGATCCGCATGGCCCCGCCGAAGAAGCTCCCGCAGAGCCGCTCGAGGTCGTTGCGGCGACTCTCCAGGCGCTGGCGGCTGAACGCGTTCGGAGTCTCGAAGACGAGGCGGCCGCTCTCGCGCGTCACCAGTCGCAGGCCCTGCAGCGCCGCGAACATGCCCGGGCTCTGCTCGCGAATGCGTGCGCGCAGGCGGTCGAAGACCACGTCGAGCGGCGCGCCGATTCCCGGCGCGTCGTCCGGGGCGGGAGGCGGCGGGGGCGCGGCGGCTGCTTCGGGCCCGTCGTCTTCGGGCTCCGACGAGACCGTCGACTCGGGCTCCGACGAGATCGTCGACTCGGGCTCCGACGAGATCGTCGACTCGGACGCAAGAGAAGAGGCGGACCCGGACGCAAGAGAAGAGGCGGACCCGGACGCAAGAGAAGAGGCGGATGCGTCGGTGGCAGCGGGCACGGCGGGTGCCGGGCCGGCGAGCTTCGGATCGGCGGGTCGCGTGGTGTCGGCGGCTGCGGTCGACGAGCGTCCGGGGGCGCCCCCGGAGCCCGTCCGCGCGATCCGCCGCCTCCCGGTCCGCCGCGACCGGGGGCGCCGCCGGCGAGGCTGCGCTCGAGCGCCTCGATGCGGCCGAGCAGTCGCGACACGTCGTCCCCGCTCGCCAGGGTGGCTACGCGGACGATCGCCATCTCCAGCACCGCCATCGGGTCGGGAGCCCAGGCCAGGTCTTCCTGCTCGCGAACCAGGGCGCGGAACATCCGGCGCAGGCGCGCCGGCTCGCTGCGCGCGGCCAGCGCGCGCAGCTCCGCGATCTCCTCGTCGCTTCCCTCCACCAGCCCCGAAGCGTCGGGTGCCACGCGCAGCACGGTGAGATCGCGCAGCAGACCCACGAGCAGCTCGGAGAGACGCTTGGGATCGCTCCCGCCGCCGGCCGCCCGGGCGCAGGCGACGAGCGCCGCGGCCGGATCCTGCTCGACGCAGGCCTCCAGGATCTCGAGCAGCAGCCGGCGGTCGATGAGGTCGAGCACCTCGGCGACCACCTCGTCGCGAACGTCGGTTCCCCCGTACGCGATCACCTGGTCGAAGAGGGTCTGCGCGTCGCGCATGGAGCCGTCGCCCTCGCGCGCGACGGCCAGCAGGCTCGAGTCGGAGATCGACACCTGCTCCGCCTCGGCGATGTCCTTCAGCCGGGCGCCGATCTCCTTGGTCGAGATGCGCCGCAGGTCGTAGCGCTGGCAGCGCGACAGCACCGTGAAGGGGATCTTCTCGGGGTTCGTGGTGGCGAATACGAAGAGGCTCGAGGGCGGGGGCTCCTCGAGGGTCTTGAGCAGGGCGTTGAAGGCCGCCGCCGAGAGCATGTGCACCTCGTCGACGACGAAGATGCGGTGCTTGCCCGGCGTGGGCGCGTAGCGGATCGCCTCGATCAGCCCGCGCACGTCGTCGACGCTGGTGCGGCTCGCGGCGTCCACCTCCTGGACGTCCGTCGAGCGTCCCTCGGAGATCTCCACGCAGGCGTCGCAGGTGCCGCAGGGGGTGTCCGTCGGCCCGTTCTCGCAGTTGAGACAGCGCGCCAGGATGCGAGCGAGGGTCGTCTTGCCCACGCCGCGGGGGCCCGTGAGCAGGATGGCGTGGGGGACGCGACCGGTCTTGATCGCGTTGCGCAGGGGCGTCGTGACGTGCGCCTGGCCGCTGACCTCGTCGAAGGTCTGCGGACGCCACTTTCTCGCGATGACCTGGTAGCTCACCGGGGGATCCCCGCTCCAGTCCCTGCCGAGCGGCTCGGCGGGCTCGTGCAGGGGTCGTCTACGCCGAGTCGAGACCGCAGGGCACCCCCCCTCGCAACCGAGCTCCCGCTGCCGCTGCTTCCTTCCGGACCTGACGGGGTTCACGAAACCTCGAGTTCGAGCGGGACCCTGCGATCACGACTCGGCGCAGGCGAGATCGAATCTAACGGATCGGGGTGGCCGGTGCTCCCGGCCGAGCGGGTTGCCAGAGCCCACGCCCTCGTCCAAGGTTGCGGATCGCCCCCTGCCGGAGCCCACGAGGTACCACGCCCGCATGCCCCAGTCCATCCGCGTCTACACGGAGGAGGTCCTGGACCCCGGCGAGGTGCCCCGGCCGATCCCCCACCGGGTGGTCTTCATCCAGCCGAACCTTACGGCATGGCGGGACGTGATGGACGGGGACCCCCCGCTGCCCGGCGAGGTCCACCACCGCTTCGTCCGGGGTGCCGACGCCTGGACGCTCGTCACGTATCTCGTCCTCAAGGCCCGGGGACAGCCCGTCGAGCTCTCGGAAAAGATGGTGCCGGGCGCCATCTGTGTGGCGCACTTCGACTACATCCAGAGGCGCGCGATGCCCTACCAGAGCTACATCGTCGCCGTGCGGGCGGACCGCGGGCCCGTCTACGTCTGCGAGCGCCAGATCGTGCAGAGCCCGATCCTCGTGAAGTCGCCCCGCGACCACTACCTCCCCTACTGGCCGCAGCCGGGGCTGCTGGCGCGCGATCCCGCCCGCGGAGCCCGCCTCGAGCGCGTCGGCTTCCTGGGCCGCGAGCGCAACCTCGCGGAGTCGTTTCGCGACGAGCGGTTCCGCCAGCGGCTGGCCGAGATGGGGATGGAGCTCGTGATCCGGACCGAACGGGGCCAGTGGCACGACTACCACGACCTCGACGCGGTCCTCGCCATTCGCCACGGCAATCCGCGCTGGCTCGCGACGAAGCCGGCGAGCAAGCTGATCAACAGCTGGCTCGCCGGCTGCCCGGCGCTGCTCGGAGACGAGCCGGCGTTCCGCGCCCTGCGCCGTTCGGAGCTCGACTACGAGATCGTCTCGACGCCGGACGAGGCCATCGAGGCCCTGCGGCGTCTGCGATCGCCGGAGCGGTACCGGCAGATGGTCGAGAACGCGCGCGAGCGGGGTGCGGCGTACGGGCTGGCACCGGTCGCGCGCTGCTGGGAGGAGCTCCTGGCAGGTCCCGTCGCCGAGGACTTCGAGCGCTGGCAGGGGCGGGTGCCCGCGGTCCAGGGCCCCCTGCGCCTCGCCCGGTTCCTGGCCCGGACGGCCCTCCAACGTCTGCTTCCGAATCGCTACAAGCGCTGACGGCCATGGCCGGCGCCCTCGCTCAGCCTCTTCGGAGCCGCTTCGCCACGCGACGCGCCAGGCCCCGCAAGCGGGCGGCGGCGCCTCCGGTGGCCGGCCTGCGGGCGGGTGGCCCGGCGGGCAGGCTCTCGCGCAGGGTGGCGACGCGCCACTCGTAGCCGAGGCGCTCGGTCAGCCGGGCGACCTCGGACTCGAACTCGCGGACCTCCTGCTCGGACCAGTCGCGCGTGCTGCGGCGCGGCGAGAGGCTCTCCGGGCGGTTCTCGGCGAGCGCGTGATAGCGCTGCGGCTGCAGCCTCGGCTCGACTCCGAAGAAGCGCGCGAGCTCGCAGTGCGTGGCGAAGTCGAAGTCCTCCAGCCGCACCCCACCCGGTGCGCGTCCTCCGGGAGGGCGTCGAAGCTCCGGAGCACGTGCTCGTTGACGACGCGCCAGAACCAGGCCGCGCGGCCGACGGGTGTGTAGGCGTTCCAGCGTTCGGCCTCGTCGCCCCGGGGTGCGAGGCGCGAGAAGGGATGGTGCGGCTTCTCGGCGTCGGGCTGATAGCCCGGTGCCAGCTGGCGCTCATCCCGCACGGGAATCGAGCGGTATCAGCCCTTCGCGAGGAGCGAGCTCACCATCCTGTCGGGCCGGCGGACGAGCAGGGCGAAGCGTGCACCGAATCGCTGTTGGAGCTGCGCGACGCTCATCGAGAGGTAGGCGCTCGCCTCGAAGGACAGCTCGTGCGCCTGCAGATCGTCTCGCACCCCGGCCTCCTTGACCGCCAGGAAGCCCGCGTCGTCGACCGCCAGCTCGTTCCACTGGCAGTAGCGTTGGAACGTGTCGGACAGGGGGTGACGTTCGTGCCACGATGCGACCGCGGGCTCCGCGGCGAAGAGCCGGGCGACGAAGTGGGTGCCGTTGCGCCCCGTTCCCAGCGCGAAGCCGACGTGGCCGGGCGGCTTCGGCCCGCCGACCCCGCTCGGCGCTTCGGTGGGACCGGGCACCGGGGCTCAGCCCGTGCTCGACCGGCTGCAGGCCACCGCCAGACGCTTGCAGCTGCGCTCGCTCGCGACGACCTGGCGCCGCTCGTACAAGCGGAAGAGCAGATAGGCCAGTCGCGGCTCGTTCAACACGAAGAGGCGATTGGTCATGCAGCCCTTGATGAGGCTCGTGAGCCAGTCGTGGCGGTTCAGGAAGAAGTGCTCCTGGATCGCGAAGTGCGGCGACAGGGCCTCGCGCAGGGATTCGAGATCGAAATGTCGGTAGTGCTTCGGGCGGACCGGTCGGTTGTTGCTGGGAACGGTGACGATGAGGCGCCCGCCGCGAGACAAGCGCCGTGCCACGCCTGCCAGGAAGTGGCTCGCCTGATCGGGGGGGATGTGCTCGAGGACCTCGATCAGCGTGACCACGTCGAACGTGCCGTCGAGCACGCCGGGGTCGGTGACGTCGCCCGCGACGAACTCGATGCCGGGGTTGATGGAGCCCGCCATCTCGATGGCTCGAGGCGAGTAGTCGATGCCGGCGAGGCGCTTGTCGGGAAAGCGTCGGCTGGCCTCTCGGAGGAAGCGGCCGTCCCCGCAGCCGACGTCGAGCAAGCTCTCGAAGCCGATCTGCGCGACCCGGTCGAGCACGAAGTCGACGTAGGTGAGATACTCGTAGCCCCAGGGCAGGTTGCGGTGCTGGGAGAAGCGGCGGCCCTGGCGCTCGGGAAGGTAGTGGTACGGGAACGAGTACTGGGTCTCCTGGACCCGTTGCTCCTGGCTGAGGTCCGGAGTCGGGCTCACTTCCACTTCACGGACCCCATCATGGCTCACCTTCATCGTGCCAGCGGGCTGAGCTCGAAGGAGATTCGCCGGCGGCAGGCACCCGGATGCGCTGCCGTGGCGCAGAGACTTCGTGGCGGAGAGGGTGGGATTCGAACCCACGGTACCCTTACGGGTACACCTGATTTCGAGTCAGGCACGTTCAACCAGGCTCCGCCACCTCTCCGCGGAGGCCGGAAATTAGCATGGCCACGGCCGGGTCTCCCCCGCTCTCTCGCGAGCCGTCGCGGCGCGAGGGCGCCGGGTCCCTCGCGGGGTCGGGGGTTCCGGGTCGCGCGACCCCGCCGGCGCCCGTATTCTCCCGCCCCGCCCGGGGTGGACCTCATCCGCACCCGTGAGCCTGGAGGGAATGCTTCGTGGCGATCTCGGCCATCCTCGTACCCGTGGACTTCTCGCCGGCCTCGCGCAAGGCGCTCGATACGGCCATCGAGATCGCGGTGGGGACGCATGCGCGGATCGAGCTGCTCTTCGTCGAGGAGCTGCTCGTCTACCGCGGGGTGCGCTACGAGGAGATCCTCTCGCCCGAGACCCGCGAGCAGCACCGCGCCGAGGCGGAGCAGAAGCTCGAGGAATGGCACGCGCTGGTGCGGGAGGCCGGGGTCGAGGGCAGCTGGCGCAGGATCGAGGGGGATCCGCGCCGGGACATCGTGAGGGTGGCGAAGGACTCGGACGTGGATCTGGTGGTGCTCGGCGCCAAGGGTCGCTCGCGGCTGGCCGAGCTGCTGCTGGGCAGCGTGGCCCACGACGTCTCGCGCCACCTCCACTGCTCGGTGCTCCTGGTCCGCTGACGGGCCGGGGGGCGGCCTGCCTCCAGGGGCGCCTCGCGACGCCGCGGCGCGGCCGGTGGGCTCGCGGCTGCGCGGCCGTCTGCTAGCCTGCCTGCCCGTTCCACCCTTGTTTGCTCAGGAGACCCGTTTGGCGCGAGACGACCTGATCCAGGCCACGGGCAGCGTGGACAAGATCCTCGGCGGGGGCCGCTACCAGATCACCCTCGAGTCGGGTCAGACCGTCACCGCGCAGCTCTCCGGCCGGATGCGTCGCTTCCGCATTCGCGTGATCCCGGGCGACCGGGTCACCGTCGGTCTGTCTCCCTACGATCCGACCCACGGCTTCATCACGTTCCGGCTGCGGGAAGGGCAGAACGCGCCCTAGTGCCCACCGGCCTCGGGGTCCGGCTCCTGCTCCGGGCCGTCCAGGCCCGGGACCGCATGCGCCTGCGACGACTGGCGCGCGCGCACCCGGGGCTGCGGATCCACCCCACGGCCAGCAGCAACCTGGCGGTCGCCCGATTCGAGCTGGCGCCCGGCGCCGAGCTCCACATCGGCCCGGGGGTCGTCACCGAACGCTTCCCGGGCGCGGTCTGCTTCTCGGTGGCGACGGGAGCGCGGGTGGAGGTGGGAGCGAGCTCGTGGCTGCGCTGCGAGGTCGAGAAGGTCCGCCTGGCCGCGTATGCGGGGGCGCGGATCGTCCTGGGGCGGGACTGCTTCCTGAACGGCTGCCAGCTCTCGGCGAAGCAGTGGGTCGAGGTGGGGGAGGGCGCCATGATCGGTCCCGGCGTGCGGGTCTACGACTCGGACCAGCACCCCCTCGACCTGGAGACGCCGGAGAAGTCCGCGGGGGTCCGGATCGGCGCCTTCTCCTGGCTGGCCTCCGACGTCACCGTGACGCGCGGGGCGGAGATCGGCGAGCACTCTGTGGTGGGCACGCGCTCGCTGGTGACCGGACGGATCGAGCCCCACACGCTGGCCTTCGGGGTGCCTGCCCGGGCCCGGGGCCGCGTCGGCGAGCGCCGGGCCTTCATGTAGTCTGGCGGGTCTGGCCTCCAGGCAGGAAGGGCGACCCATGGGACTGCGTCTCGCGATCTTCGGACAGGCTGCCTTCGGACGCGACGTCACGGAGCGTCTCGCGGCAGCGGGTCACCGGGTGGTGGGGGTCTATGCGCCGCCCGACGGCGGCCGGCCGGACCCCCTGGCCGCCCTCGCCGGGGAGCGGGGCTGGCCGCTCTTCCGCCACAAGCGCTTCCGCCGCAAGGGCGAGGCGATTCCGGAGCTCGTGGACGAGTTCCGGGCGCTGGACGCGGAGCTGGGCGTGCTGCCCTTCACCACGGTGATCCTGCCGCCCGAGATCACCGACCTGCCGCGGCACGGCTCGGTCTGCTTCCACCCCTCGCTGCTGCCGAAGTATCGCGGCGGAGCCGCCCTGGCCTGGCAGATCATCCTGGGCGAGAAGGAGACGGGGGTGAGCGTCTTCCACGTGACCGAAGGGGTCGACGAGGGGCCGCTCGTGGTCCAGAAGGGCGGCGTGGCCATCGGCGACACGGACACGGCGGCGTCGCTCTACTTCGACAAGCTCTACGCGCTCGGCGTGGACGCGATGGTCGAGGCCGTGAACGGCATCGCCGACGGCACCGCCCGCTTCACCCCCCAGCCGGAGGCCGGGGCGAGCTTCCAGGGGCTCGTCGACGACGCCGTGGCGCGCCTCGACTGGTCGCGGCCCGCCCGCGAGCTCGACCGGCTGATCCGGGGATGCGACCCCAGTCCCGGCGCCTTCGCGATGCTCGACGGCCAGCCGGTGCGCCTGTTCGATTCCCGCCTGCGCGAGGGCGGGCCGGACGCGCCGGCGGGCACCGTGCAGGGACTGGACGAGGACGGGCGCCTGCTGATCGCGGCCGCGGGCGGCCGGCTCGCCGTGGGGAAGCTTCGCGTCGACGAGGCGAAGAAGGTGCCCGCCCCGGAGGCGGGTGTCGTGTCCGGTGCCCGGCTCGACTGATCCCGAAGCCCTCGCGCTCGATCCGGCTCTGACCGCCGGCGGGGTGAACGTCGCGGGAGTGCTCCCGGTCGCCGCCTACGACGCCCGGGTTCCCGAGGGTTGGAGGACGCGGGACTGGCTGCCCGGTGCGGCCTCCGCCGTCGTGCTCGCCACGGGCGGTGCCGGGTTCTACCGGGCCTTCCAGGGCGCGCCGGGCGCGGGGGACGGCGAGCATCCTCTCGACGACTTCCTGACGGGGCTCCTGGGGCGGGCCGTGGACGGGGAGCGCCGGCTGGGCTTCGAGGCCGTGGCCGCGGGCTACTTCGAACGCCGCGGCCCGGGCGACGGCCCGGGCGACGGGCGCTTCGCGGACTTCGTCTCCCTGGCGGAGGGCGCGGGTCTCGGCCGCACCAGCCGCCTGGGGATCCTCGTGCATCCCGTCTTCGGCCCCTGGATCGCCATCCGGGGTCTGCTGCTCACCGAGCGGCGCCTCGCGCCGACCGAGCCGGATCCGGGGTTCCGGGGATGCGAGGGCTGTCCCGCGCCCTGCCAGACGGCCTGCCCGGGCGGGGCGGTGACGGCCGGGGCCTTCGACCTCGCCCGCTGCCTCGAGACGTCGCGCGGGCTTCCCGCCTGCCGGGTGGGCTGCGCGGCGCGGCGGGCCTGCGTGCTCGGCCCCGAGCATCGCTATCCGCCCGCCGCGGAGGCCCGCTTCCGGTCGGCAGCCCTGGCGGTGGCGTTCGCCGAGCCGGCAAGCAGGGTGGTTTCCCCGAAGGGGGTGCGGTGACGCGCCCGCGGACTCGCCGGAAGGGCTGCACCCCGCTAAAGTGCCGAGCCACGAAACTCGAAAGTCCACCGAACCCAATTCAGGAAGTCACGACTCGGGCAGGGAACGGCGGTGACCCCGACGGGCGCCGTTCCTCCGTGCCCCGTGGATCGGTCCAGCTGGAAGGCGGACGAGGCAAGGCATGCAGATGGATCTCTCGAAGGCCAGGAACATCGGAATCAGCGCGCACATCGACTCGGGGAAGACCACCCTGACCGAGCGCATCCTCTTCTACACGGGGAGGATCCACGCGATCCACGAGGTGCGCGGCAAGGACGACGTCGGCGCCAAGATGGACTCGATGGAGCTCGAGCGCGAGCGCGGGATCACCATCGCGTCGGCCGCGACGTACTGCCAGTGGCGCGACCATCACATCAACATCATCGACACGCCCGGCCACGTGGACTTCACCATCGAGGTGGAGCGGGCCCTGCGCGTGCTCGACGGCGCCGTGCTGATCCTGTGCGGCGTCGCCGGCGTGCAGTCCCAGTCGATGACCGTCGACCGCCAGATGAAGCGCTACAAGGTCCCGCGGATCGCCTTCATCAACAAGCTCGACCGCTCCGGCGCCGATCCGCGCCGGGTCACGCAGCAGCTCCGCGACAAGCTCGGCCACAACGCCGTCATGTTCCAGCTGCCGATCGGCCTCGAGAACGACTTCGCCGGCGTGGTAGACCTCATCACCATGAAGGCGCTCTACTTCGAGGGGAAGGACGGCGAGTTCGTCGTCGAGAAGGACATTCCCGCCGACATGGTCGACGCCGCGAACGTGGCGCGCGAGCAGATGCTCGACGTGGTCTCCATGTTCTCGGACGAGCTGATGGAAGCCATCCTCGAGGAGAAGGCGAGCGAGGACCTGATCTACGACGCCGCGCGCAAGGGCACGCTCTCAATGGAGCTGACCCCCGTCTTCCTGGGCTCGGCCTACAAGAACAAGGGCGTGCAGAAGCTGCTCGACGCGGTGAACCTCTATCTGCCCTCGCCCCTGGACGTCCAGAACACGGCCGTCGACCTGCAGCACGACGAGGCGCCGATCCTCGTCGAGCCCAGGCCCGAGAAGCCGGTGGTCGCGCTCGCCTTCAAGCTGGAGGACGGTCGCTACGGGCAGCTCACCTACTGCCGCGTCTACCAGGGCACCCTCAAGAAGGGGTCCTCGATCGTCAACACGCGTACCAAGAAGAAGGTGAAGGTCGGCCGTCTCGTGCGCATGCACTCCAACGAGATGGAGGACATCGAGGAGTCGAGCTCGGGCGACATCGTGGCGCTCTTCGGCGTCGACTGCGCGTCCGGCGACACCTTCTGCGACGACAGCATCCAGGTCTCGATGACCTCGATGCACGTTCCCGCGCCGGTGATCTCGCTCTCCATCAAGCCCGTCGACCAGAAGTCGACCGACAACATGGGCAAGGCGCTCGGCCGTTTCGTGCGCGAGGATCCGACCTTCCGCGCCGCCGTCGATCCGGAGAGCGGCGAGACCGTGATCTCCGGCATGGGCGAGCTGCATCTCGACGTCTACGTCGAGCGCATGAAGCGCGAGTACAACTGCGTCGTCGAGACCGGGGCTCCCCAGGTCGCCTATCGGGAGACCATCTCCCGGCGGGTCGACTTCGACTACACGCACAAGAAGCAGACCGGCGGCTCCGGCCAGTACGGTCGCGTGGCCGGATTCGTCGACCCCATCTCGCCCGAGGAGGAGGCCGAGGACTTCGAGTTCGTGAACGAGATCAAGGGCGGCGCCATCCCCACGGAGTACATCCCGGCGGTCGAGAAGGGCTTCCGATCGTGCCTCGACAAGGGGCGCCTCATCGGCTTCCCGGTGCTGGGCCTCCGGATCACCGTGAACGACGGCAAGTCCCACTCGGTGGACTCTTCCGAAATGGCGTTCCAGGCCGCGGCCCGGGGCGCCTTCCGGGAGTTCTACCCCCGCGCGAAGCCCATCATCCTCGAGCCCATCATGAAGGTCGAGGTGGAGGGGCCGCAGGAGTTCCAGGGCGCGATGCTCAAGAGCATCATGCAGCGTCGGGGCACGGTGGTCGGAACGACCGAGGAAGCGGGGTACTCTCGCACGGAGTCCGAGGTCCCCTTGTCCGAGATGTTCGGGTACGCGACGGATCTGCGGTCGCTCACCCAGGGCAAGGCGGAGTTCTCGATGGAATTCGCGCGCTATCTCCCAGCGCCTGCCGACGTGCAGAAGGAGCTGAAGGAGAAGTATCAGTCGAAGGTCTCCGACGAAGACTAGCGACATGGCTCGACAGGCAGCCTGTTCGGTGCACGAGGTGAATGCATGTATCGCAAGTTCGTAAACGCGCGGAGCCCGCTCCGGCTGCTGGAGCAGGGACTGCACGGAGGCCTCGGGCCCGGCAACGTCGGCGTGCTGGTGGCGGGGCCCGGAGTCGGCAAGACGCCCTTCGTCGTGGGCGTCGCCCTCGACGAGCTGCTGCGCCGGGGCACCGTGCTGCACGTGGCCCTCGACCAGACGGTCTCCCACGTCCGCGCCCACTACGACACGGTGTACGAGGAGCTGGCCTCCTCCACGCACCTGGACGACGCGACGGCCACGCGCACCGAGATCGACCGGCACCGCAGCATCCGTGTCTACACGCCGGCGGGCTTCAGCGCCGCGAAGCTGCGCGACGCCGTCAAGGTGGAGTCCGAGGCGGGCGCCCGACCCAGCCTGGTGGTGATCGAAGGTCTGGACGAGATCTCGCGCGAGGACCTGCTCGACATGCGAGCCCTGGCGCAGGAGCTGGAGGCCGAGGTGTGGCTGTCGGTGGCGATCCCGGGCGAGCGGGTGGACGGGATCCCGGAGTCGGTGGGCGACATCGCGGAGAACGTCAGCGTGATCCTGGCCCTCGAGCCCCAGGAGGACGGCTCCGTGGTCCTGCGGGCCCTCAAGGACCACGACAACGAAGACCTGTCCGCGCTGCACGTCGCGCTCGACCCCCGCACCCTGCTGCTGGTGCGGAACTGACGAACGCGTCCCGCCCGTCGGCGGGAGAGAGCCTCAGGAGCTGCGCTTCTCGCTCTCGGTCTTCCGGAGCTCGGCCAGCTTGTCGCGGTACTCGTAGCGGAGAGCGCTCACCTCGGGGCGCGAGAGCCCGAGCTCCTCGCCGATCTCGACGATCTCGCGGCTCTCGAGCGAGCTGATGCTGTCGTCCGCGGCGGCCACCTCGAGCAGACAGCGCATGAGCCGAACGCGTTCGGGCTTCTCGCTCACGCGCCGGAACTCGCGCGTCACCAGGTAGTCGTCGGTACCGCCCACGTCCACCGCCTGCTGGACCGCGATCTGCACGACGAGGCGGCGCTCCCCATCCTGGAGATGCTCGAGGTCCCGGAGGATGCGCTCCATCTCCGCCACCTCGCTGGGGTCGATCTTCAGGTCGGCGTGGGCCACCCGCGCCAGGATGTACGCGAAGGCCGCGAGGAACCGCGCACGATCCGGGTGCAGGGCCTCGAGCTCGACGAGGATGCGCCGGAGGGTCTCCGGCTCCTCCGGCTGTCGGTCGCGTGCGATCCCGAGAAGGCGGAGCAGGGACATGGCTTCCTCCTGGTGCCGGGGCGGGCGAGTCTCGCAAAGCCCCGGGCGACGGGCCAGGACACCCGCCGACCCGTCCCCTTGCGCCTGCTACTTTCGCGAGCCGGAGATTCCCGATGGGCCTGCCTGCATCCGACTCGGAGCTGCTGTTGCTCCACAACCCGCGCTGCTCGAAGAGCCGCGCGGCCTTCGCCCTGCTCGAGGAACGGGGCGCCGACTTCGAGGTGCGCCATTACCTGGACGATCCGCTCTCCCTCTCCGAGCTGCAGAGCCTGGCCGAGCGGCTGGGACGGCCGGCGTCCGGCTTCGTGCGCCGCCAGGAGAGCGCCTTCGCGGAGGCCGGCTGCGGCCCGGCCAGCGGCGAAGGCGAGATCCTGGAGGCGATGGCGGCGGCCCCGATCCTGCTGGAGCGCCCGATCCTGGTCAGGGGGAGCCGGGCGGTGGTCGGTCGCCCCCCGGAGAAGGTCCTGGAGCTGCTCTGAGCCGGGCCGACGGTCCCCGGACGGTGCTGTGATACGGTGCCCGCGATGGAGTCCCCGCACGTGCGCCAGGCCCCCCAGAGCGCCGCCGCCGCCGCCGCCGAGCTGGACGAGGAGAAGCTGCTGGCCGGCCTGCGCGCCGGCGACGATGCCGCCTACGAGACCCTCCTGCGCCTCTACTCCGGCCGCATGCTGTCGGTCGCCCGGCGCTTCATGGGCAGCGAGGAGGACGCCCGGGAGGCGGTCCAGGAGGCGTTCGTGTCGGCCTTCCGGGCCATGGACCGCTTCGAGGGCGATTCCAAGGTGTCCACCTGGCTCCACCGGATCGTGGTG
Source organism: uncultured delta proteobacterium (assembly GCA_963822965.1). Classification (GTDB taxonomy): domain Bacteria; phylum Myxococcota_A; class UBA9160; order UBA9160; family UBA4427; genus JAJDAN01. Next base: position 337,668 of record CAWGJT010000005.1, on the reverse strand, counting down.
AACGCCTGCCTCATGAAGCTGCGGACGCGCCGGCGGAAGCCCGAGGAGTCCATCGACGACCTGCTCCCCCGCTTCGCCGAGAACGGCCACCTGGAGCTCTCGTCCGCGGGCTGGGACGGCGCCGACCGCCTGATCGAGCGGCAGGAGACCCGCACCCTCGTCCGGCGCGCCATCGAGCAGCTGCCGGACGCCTACCGAACCGTCCTGCTGCTGCGGGACATCGAAGAGTTCGACACCGAGCAGACCGCAGAGGCCTTGGGCCTCACCAAGGCTGCGGTGAAGACGCGCCTGCACCGCGCCCGGCAGGCCCTGCGTCAGCTGCTGGACGAGCAGTTCTCCCAACAGGGCGGCCGGGATCGCGAGGAGTCTGCGGGATGAACTGCCGCGAGTTCGTCGATTTCCTGATGAGCTATCTCGACGGGGAGCTCGAGCCCGAATCCACGCGGGTGTTCGAGGAGCACATGTTTCTCTGTCCTCCCTGCCTGACCTTTCTCGACACCTACAAGGACACGATCCGCCTGGGTCGCTTCGCCTGCGAAGAGCACGGGCCCGCGCGCGAGGAGGTGCCCGAAGAGCTGATCCAGGCGATCCTGGCGGCGCGGCGCAAGACCTCCTGAAGCGCATCTCTCAGGCCGGCGCGGACCGCTCGGGCAGCGCCGGGAGGTAGAGCGAGAAGGCGGCCCCGCCGTCCGGCCGGTTGGCGGCCTCGATGCGTCCGCCGAGGCGTCTTGCCAGGTCGTAGCTGATGCTGAGCCCCAGGCCCGTGCCCGCGCGCTTCGTGGTGAAGAACGGATCGAAGATGCGCTCGAGGGTATGATCGTCGAGCCCGTGGCCGCGGTCGCAGACCCGGACCCGGGCCTCTCCATCCCGTTCCTCGATTTCGACGTCCACCTGCGGCAGGCCTTCGCTCGCCTGGACCGCGTTGAGGAGGAGGTTGACGAGGATCTGTCCCACCACGTGCTCGTCGGCCGCGACCCGACTCGGGCCCGCGCTGCGGATCCGGATCGCGTCGGCCGGGAGACCGATCGCCGCCATCGAGGCGGCGCGGCGTGCGGCCTCGGCCAGGTCGAGGGGCGCGTCCCCGGGGCCCGCCGCCCCGGGACCCCGCGCGAATCCCTTGAGGCGCGCGACCAGTAGTGAGATCCGTTGGAACCCCTCGCGCGCGTCGACGAGGCTCTCGGAGCCCTCGCGGCAGCGGCGTGCCAGGTCTGCGGGCAGATCGTCGCGCAGCGCCGGCGCCTCGAGCTCCGCGAAGAGCTTCTCGAGGTTGCCGAGGTTCGCCGAGATGTACGCGAGGGGATTGTTGATCTCGTGCGCGATCCCCGCGGTGAGGGAGCCGATCGCCTCGAGGCGGCCGGTGAGCTGGAGGCGCTGCTCGCTGGCGATGGCCTCCCGGCGGTCGTTCAGCACGGCCGCGGTCCCGGTCACGCTGAAGTGGCTCTTCAACGGGAATCGCAGCACTTCGATGCCCGGATCGAGGCTCTCGGTCAGGTCCTCGAAGCGCCGCCCGCGCGGCTCGTCGACGCCTGTCAGCCGTGCCGCCGACGCGTTCGCGTCGATCACCTGGCCGTCCGTCCCGACCACGACCACGCCGACGTCCAGCTGCTCGATCACGTCGCTGCGCGCCAGGGGCAGGTAGAGGGAGAGACCGGTGTCGACCATCGCGAAGCGGATCATCAGCGCGGCCGGACCCAGGAGGCACGGCGCCGGATCCCACGAGACCAGGTCCGCCGCGTAGGCGACGTTCAACGCCAGGGGCAGGCCGATTCCGATCCCCAGCGCGATCGCCCGGACCCGGCTCTCGCGGTGCATGCGAAGGGCCGCCCGGCCGTAGTGGAGGAGGCCGGCGCCGATCAGGGCCCAGCTCGCCCCGGCCGCCGCGATCCAGAGGGGACCGTGCACGGGTGTCTCGCTGTACAGCGAGATCACCCAGCCGTCGGGCGCCCAGTAGAGCATCGAGTAGAAGAAGAGCGAGGGCAGGGCCGCGAGCCCCGTGCGCCAGGGACCGCGTCGATACCAGCCGGGCCGGTCGGCTTCGACCGCCAACCGGTACCAGAAGAAGGTGGCGCCGACGACGCCGAGATAGAGGAGCCTGCGCTCCAGGGCCAGCTCGGCGGGGCCCTCCGCGGTTCGCAGCAGCACCTCGCAGGACGCCCACAAGGCGCCGAACGCGCCGAGCAGGCCGATGGACGCCGAGCGCCGGCGCCAGCCCTCGGCCATGGCCACGTCGAGGGCCAGCCAACCGCCGATCACGATGCTCGCGAGGAGGCCGATGTCGTACCACACGCGTCGTGCATCGACCGGACGGCGGGCGCCCTGTACGGGCAGCCCTCGCCGCCGGTGTCCGGCGGCGAGGCGCCGCCACCCGGCCATTCCGGAGTGGCCGGGGTCCAGGCCCGGTCCCGGGACGAGACCGGGCGACGAGGCCCGGGAGCCGCGTTCAGCGGTGCAGGCGCAGGATCCAGTCGAACAGGCGCCGCACGGTGGGCGTGAGCCGGGTGCGGTTGTAGGCGTCGCCGATCTGCCGGATCGCCTCGGCCTGGGTGGGGTAGGGATGGATCACGGAGGCGAGGCTTCCGAGCCCGACGCCGCCGGCCATGGCGACGCTGATCTCGCTGACGAGGTCGCCCGCGTTGCGGGCCACCACCGTGGCGCCCAGGATCCGATCCCGGCCCCTGGGCGTGTGGATCTTGACGAAGCCCAGGGTGTCTCCCTCGGCGATGGCGCGGTCGACGTGGGACAGCTCGCGCACCCAGGTGTCCACGTCGACGCCCTGGGCCCGGGCGTCCCGCTCGGAGAGCCCGACGTGGGCGATCTCGGGCGACGTGTAGGTGCACCAGGGGATGGTCAGGGCCGAGAGCTTCCGGCGCCCGAAGAAGAGCGCGTTCTGGATCACGATGCGGGCCGCGAAGTCGGCCGCGTGGGTGAACTTCGCGCTCATGCACACGTCGCCCGCCGCGAAGACGCGCCGGTTCGTCGTGCGCAGGTGGTCGTCCACGACCACGCCCTGACGCGGATCGAACTCGATCCCGGCCGCCTCGAGGCCCATGTCCTCGACGTTCGGGGCGCGTCCCACGCCCACCAACACCTCGTCGACGGTCAGCGTCTCGCTGCGTCCGTTCGACGCGAGCGTGACGAGCTTCTCGTGGCCCTGCCGGACCACCTTGGAGACCTTCGTTTCGAGGCGGATGTCGACCCCGTCGCGCCGTAGCGCGTCGTACAGGATGCGGGCCGCGTCGGGGTCTTCGCGGCCCAGGAACTGCGCCGCCTGCTCGACCAGCGTGACCTCCGCGCCGAAGCGCCGGAAGGCCTGGGACAGCTCGCAACCGATGGGCCCCCCGCCGAGCACCAGGAGCCTGCGCGGCAGCGCGGTCAGCTCGAAGATCGTCTCGTTCGTCCGGTAGCCGGCGTCCGCCAGGCCGTCGACGGAAGGCACCCGGGCACGAGCCCCGGTGGCGACGACCGCCCGCTTGAAGCGCAGCCCGACGCCGCCCACCTCGACTTCGGCCGGCCCGGCGAAGCAGGCCTCTCCCAGGAACACGTCGACCCCGAGCTCGTTCGAGAAGCGCTGCACCGAATCCACCGGGCTGATGGCGGCGCGTATCCGGCGCATGCGCTGCATGACGGCCGGGAAGTCGACCTCGACGCCGGCGGGCACCCGCACGCCGAAGCTGCCGGCGTCCCGCACCTCGGCGGCCACGTGCGCCGACCGGAGCAGCGACTTCGACGGGACGCAGCCGACGTTCAGGCAGTCTCCGCCGAGATGCGCACGCTCGACCAGCGCGACCCGCGCGCCGAGGCCCGCCGCACCCGCGGCCGAGACGAGACCGGCGGTGCCGGCGCCGACGACGACGAGATCGTACTTCCCGGCGGGCTCGGGGTTGCGCCAGTCCGGCGGGTGGACGTTGCGGACCAGCGCCTCGTTGTACTCGTCGCGGGGCTCGATCATTCGTTCGCTTCCTTCGTCGGGTCTCCGGTGGCTTCGGCGAGATCGCCGGTCTCGTGCAGCGCGCGCCGGGCGATGCGGGTGACCAGCGCCGTGACCGCGATCGTCGCCACGAGGCCCAGGGCCAGAAACGCGTAGTAGCCGGCGCCCCGATCGGGCGCGACACCGCTCGCGAGCGCGGCGACGTCGCCGATCAGCTTGCCGTAGTAGACGTACAGGACGGTGCCGGGAATCATGCCGAAGGAGGCCAGCAAGTAGTCGCGGAACGAGATGCGGGTGAGACCGACCGCATAGTTGAGGAACGTGAAGGGGAAGGCGGGCGAGAGCCGAAGCAGGAACAGGATCTTGAGGCCGTTCTCGCCGATGGCCCGATCGAGGGCCGCGAAGCGGGCGTTGTCACCGAAGCGCCGTTCGACCGCCCCGCGTGCGAGGTAGCGGGCCACCAGGAAGGCGAGCGACGAGCCGACGACCGCCGCGCAGAAGACGTAGACGGTGCCCCACAGCAGGTCGAAGATGGCGCCTCCGGCCAGGGTGAGGAGCGCCCCGGGTACGAAGGCGACCACGGCGATCGCATAGAACAGGATGAACGCGAAGGGGCCCCAGAAGCCCAGCCCGTCCACCCACGCGGCCAGCGCCGGCACGTAGGCACCCGCGTGACGCGCCAGCACCACCACCGCCACGAGGGCCAGGGCGCCGCCGGCGAGGCGGACGAGCAGACCTCGGCCGGTCCGCGCCGGTGCGTCCGCCGCTTCGTCGCTCATCGCGTCGCCCCTTCCGCCGCGGCCGGGACCAGCGCGCCGCCGCAGCTCGACCCCGCCCCGGCCGTGCAGCCCAGGCAGTGGGACGCCATGACGATCTCCGCGTCCGCGAAGGCCTGCAGATCGTCGACGTCCCAGATGGTGCGCACGCGACCCGTCACCGGCATCGCGAGGGCCTGGTTGAAGTCGCAGTCGTAGAGGCGTCCGGCGTGATCCACCGACAGCATCGAGCGGCACATGAGACCGTCGAGGGTCGCCGGGTTGAAGCCCGTCTCGAGCAGCGCCATGTATTCGGGCAGGCCGCCCTCGCGCTCGAGCTGGTGGGCGAAGCGCTTGATGGGCATGTTGGTGATCGTGATCAGACGGTGGAACTCGATTCCGAAGTGCTCGCGGAGCTCCGCGCGGTACGTCGCCTCGAGCTCGGCCTGCGCCGGCGGCAGGAAGGCGCCTCCCGGGTTGTAGACGAGATCGAGCCGGAGCGCGCCCTCCGGCGTGCCGTAGCCCAGCCGGTTCAGGCGGCGCAGCGCCTCGATGCTGCGCGCGAAGACGCCGCGTCCGCGTTGGGCCTCCACGGTCTCGGGCGTATAGCAGGGCAGCGAGGCGACGACCTCGACCCGCTGCGAGGCCAGGAAGTCCGCCGTGTCCTCCTGCCCGGGCTCGTAGAGCACCGTGAGGTTGCAACGGTCGATGACGCGTCGCCCGAGCGCCCGGGCGCCCCGGACCAGGAAGCGGAAGTGCTCGTTCAGCTCCGGGGCACCGCCCGTGAGATCGAGGACTTCGGTTCCCGGACTGCGCGCCAGCAGCTCCAGGATGCGTTCGGCACCCTTGCGGTCCATCGCCTCGCTGCGCTTCGGACCCGACTCCACGTGGCAGTGGTGGCAGGCGAGATTGCAGCGGAGTCCGATGTTGAGCTGCAGGGTGGTGATCGCCCCCTTGCGCGGACCGGGCGTCGCGTGTGCCGTCAGTGCGCGCGTGAAGGCGTCGTCGCCCAAGGGATCCCTCCTCTCCTTGCCCGGCCGTCCCGGCGCGGGTGTGCACGGACGACCTCGCCCGGCGTCCGAGCCCGGCCTTGCCCGCGCGTGCCTTGCTGCCAGTGTACGAGACGCGCCGCGGGCGGGTTACGGAAGCCGTCGCATCGGCAGGCGCCGCCCCACTGCTTCGCTATGCTCGCCCCGCGCCGGCCGAGCCCCGGCCGCCTCCGTGCCGGCCTGGAGACTCGGCTGGCTCGAGTCCCGCGAACGGACGAGACGCACGAGTTCCAGGGAGGGCCTCCAGGTCCTCCTCGCAAACCCGGGAATCGAAACCCCCAGCAGGAGAACCGGCCGGCGTGCCGGAGAGAGGAAGACGAGCGATGAGCGAGATCCGATTCGACGATCGTGTGGTGATCGTGACCGGCGCCGGTGGCGGCCTCGGCAAGACTTATGCCCTGGACTTCGCCCGGCGCGGCGCGAAGGTCGTGGTGAACGACCTCGGCGGCTCCAAGGACGGTACGGGTGCGTCGGCGAGCATGGCCGACCAGGTGGTGAAGGAGATCACCGAGGCGGGCGGAACGGCCGTGTCGAATCACGACTCCGTCTCCACGCCCGAGGGCGGCGAGGCCATCGTGCAGACGGCGCTCGACAACTTCGGCAAGGTGGACGTGGTCATCAACAACGCGGGCATCCTGCGGGACAAGACCTTTGCGAAGCTCTCGCCCGAAGATCTGGGTCTCGTGATCGACGTGCACCTCAAGGGCGCGTTCTTCGTCTCCCAGCCGGCCTTCCGCAGCATGAAGGAGAACGGCTACGGCCGCTTCGTCTTCACGGCCTCGGCGGCGGGCATCTTCGGCAACTTCGGTCAGACCAACTACGGCGCCGCCAAGATGGGCCTGGTGGGGCTCTCGAACGTGCTGGCCGTCGAAGGGGCGAAGTACAACATCAAGTCGAACGTCATCGCCCCCATCGCCCGCACGCGCCTGACGGAGGACCTGCTCGGGCCGCTGGCGGAGAAGCTCGCGCCCGAGTGCGTGACGCCTCTCACCGTGTATCTCGCTTCGGAGGCCAACGAGAACACCCACGAGATCTACTCCGTGGGCGGGGGCCGCTTCGCCCGGATCTTCGTCGGCCTGTGTCCGGGCTGGATGGCCGAGCAGGGAGCCGGCGCGGTGGTGAGCGCCGAGGACGTGCAGGCGCACCTGGACCAGATCCGTAATCCCGAGGGCTACATCATTCCGAGCAGCATCGGCGACGAGATGGGCCTGGTGGCGAAGGCCTTCCAGGGCAAGTAGCGCGCTGCGGCAGCGGAGATCCTGCGGCGTCCCGGCCCGGCCGGGGCGCCGCGTTCCGTTGCGGGCCCGGGCAGCGCCCCTCAGCCGATCTTCTGGGCGACCAGCTCGTCGAGGAGCGGCCACTCGACGGCGCCCTGGGCCGAGAAGGCCCGCAGCAGGAGCTCGCGGTCGGCGTCGTCTCCGGCCTTGCGAAAGCTCTCGACGGCTTCCCGCAGCGCGTCGCCCTCGGGCTGCGGCGGTGCATCCTCGGCGAGCGCGCCGTCCTCGTGCGCCACGCCCACGGTGTCCAGCCACTCGAGCAGCAGCTCCTTCCGCACCTCGAGGAAGTAGAGGGCGAGGGTCTCGTCCGCCAGGGGGTTCGCGGCCACCCGGGACAGCGCGCGCCGAACGGCCGACGCCTGCTTCGCGAAGGGCTGCTTCATGAGGAAGGCCGGTCGCGTCTTGAGTGCCACGCTCGCCGCGTGGACCGACTGGGTGTAGACCGCCGGGGCCGCCTTCTTGACCCTGCCGAAGAAGGCTTCGGACTCGTCGGGGCTCATGGCCGCGAAGACCTGGAAGGATCGCATGGCGGAGGGTTGTAGCACCGCGGGCCCGGGCGCGCCCAGGAAGCCGCGCTCCGGCCGGCTACGCCGGGGCGGGGCGGCTCCAGGCCTCGGCGAACGAGAGCGCGACGCACAGGACCAGGCCGGCGGCCAGGGCCGAGTGGAGACCCGTCACCTCCACCGGCAGCCGGAGGAGCACGTTCGCGACGCCCACGCCCACCTGGGCGACGACGACCGCGAATGCCAGGCGCAGCCAGCCGGCCACCCCCGCCTGGTCGCGCCCCAGCCAGGCGGCGACGGCGATCAGCGTGACGAGCGAATAGGCTCCGAGCCGGTGCAGCAGGTGGATACCGAGGGCGCCTTCGAAGGAGGGGAAGAAGACGCCGCCGTTGCAGGTGGGCCACTCGCTGCAGGCGAGACCCGCGTAGGTCGACGAGACCAGCCCGCCGAGAACCATCTGGCAGAAGAGAAGGACGGCGGTCGCGAGCAGCACGATCTGCACCACCCGGGACACGGGCGGCCGCGGCGGCGGCGGGGCCGCCAGCCGATGGAGCCGGCGCGCCGTGAACGCCAGGCACAGCGCGAAGGTGTTCCCGGTCAGCAGGTGGGCGGTCACCGTCCAGGAGGCCAGCAGGTGCCAGACCGTGAGGGCTCCCAGCAGGATCTGCACGCCCAGCACCCCGGCCGTGACGAGGAGCAGCCTTCCCGAAGCCGCCCGGATGGCGTCATCGCGCAGGGCGGCGACCGCGCAGCCCAGGAAGAGCAGGCTGATGGTGCCTGCCGCCACGCGGTGGCTGTACTCGAAGGCCACCCGCAGATCGAAGCGCGGCACGAGCTCCCCGAAGCAGAGCGGCCAGTCCGGGCAGGCGAGCCCCGCGCCGTGGGCACGCACCAGTGCCCCGAGCACGATCAGCCCGTAGGTGAGCGCGGCCACACTTGCGAACGCGCGGGCGAGCCTGCGCGCACGTTGCTGCAGCGACTCCGCTTCCTGAGCCAACCGAAGCTCTCCCGAGGTCGAGGAAGGCGCCAACCGTAGGGAAACGCCTCGCTCGCGCCAACGCGGACGGTCCGAAAACCCCTCGGGGCCACGGCGCTCTTCAGATTCGCGGAATCGGGGACGATAGTGCCAGTGTTATGGTTGCAAACCCGATGATCTCGCAGACGAACGACGATCCCCGTCGGCTCCGCACCCTGCTCGACCGTGCCTGCAGTCTGGCGCGCGAGCACGCCGTGCCCTCGGTGATGCTGGGGCTCGCGGGACGGGAAGGAGACTCGTCCTTTCCGGAGTTCGTCGTCTTCCTCCAGAGCGCCCTGCGCGTCGAGGACTCGATCTTCCGCATGACGCGGGAGCGGGCCGTGGTGCATCTCGCGGATCTCGACCGGGCCCGCGCCGAGGAGGTGTTCCAGCGCCTGCTCGCGGACTTCTGCAACGAGTTCCCGTCGCAGTTCGAGCCGGACTTCGCCGTTCGCTTCTACGAGGTGAGGCCCGGGACGTCGAGCGTCCGGGTGAAGGACCTGCTCACCGAGATCTTCGCCGCGCACACGGTGCACTGAAGATCCCGCGCTGCGGGTGGCGCCGCGAGGCCGGTGCCGGGGAGTCCCTGCGCCGGTCCGTGCTCGCCCTGCACCCCCGACCTACCAGTAGATGAGCACGCCCAGACTGACGGCGTGGGCCACGAAGTCCGAGTTCAGGGTGGCGTCGTAGTTCAGGATGAGGCTGGTGTTCGCCTCGCCGACGACGGTCCAGCCGGCGCCGACGACCGCCACGTCGCGGCCCACCTCCGCACCCTTCACGACGAAGGCGGCGGGGCCGGTGGTGGCGTCGTCGAAGCGTGCCGCGACCTTGCGGTCGATGTCGCCGAACTCGTGGGCCCAGCGGACCCGCAGCTCGGGAATGATATTCGTGTTGAGGTCCATGGCGAAGGGCCGGTACACGCGCAGGCCGAGGTTCGTGACCTCCGAGCTCAGGCTCTCGCTGTCCACGTTGAGATTCACGCCCGGCGCGCCCGTCTCGCTGAACTCCTCGCTGTCCAGATAGGTGTACTGGAAGGACGCCATCGGCTGGAAGAAGGCCGTGGCCAGCTCCTGGGCGGCGAGGCCCACCTCGACGGAGCCCGAGATCGAGTAGCCGTTGAAGTCGCCGTCGGCCGTCTCGTAGAGGCCGCCGAAGGCGACCCGCCGGGTGGTATCCATCTGCGTGTAGCCGTAGCGGGCGACCCCGCCGAGGTAGAAGACGTCGGTCGAGAAGGTCCCGTAGAGCGCGCCCTGCAAGGTGTCACCGGTTCCCCAGGTGGCGAGATCGCTCACCGAGAGCTTGGAACGCGTGTAGCCGAAGGCCGCCCCCACCATCCCGCTGTCGGTGAACGCCCAGTCGACGCCGCCCGCGGTCCCGTAGAGGTTGTAGTCCGTGTCGTGGCTGTTGCCGTCGCCGTCGATGCCGGCGAAGGTGGCGAACCCGTCCAGCCAGCCCCCGACACCCGAGTCCCCGCGCACCGAGACGAACGTGAAGGGCGAGCCCGAGCGGCGCGGTGCGGCGGCGAGGACGCCGCCCGCCTTCGCGACGGCCAGCGGGTCGGAGAGGGAGGCGCGGACGCCCAGGCTCGGCATCAGCGGGCCGCCGAAGCCGGTACCGCCGGCGCCGGCGAGCGGGTAGGGCGGTCCCTCGTCGGCGCGTCCGGTGCCCGGGTCGCGCATGCGGTCCGAGAGGCTGCCCAGGAAGCGCGTGGCCGCGGCCAGGCGCGCGGTGCGGAAGCCCCCGAGCCCCTCGCCGCTCAGGAGATCGAGCGCCCGGGGCACCTCCTGCTCGGTGAGGACGTTGAGGCTGCCCCTCACGTTCGCGAGCGCCGGGTCGTTGATGACGGGTGCCAGCGCGGCGCCGATGGCGCGCTGGTTGCTCGTGTCGGCGCAGCGGTCGCCGAGCCCGGTGAGATCGGGCGTGAGGGTCAGCTGCAGGCTGTTGCCCGCGATGGAGAGACCCGAAGTGAAGAGGCAGAAGTCGGAGCTCACGCCGATGCCCTGATCGTCGAGCAGGCCGGCGGTCAGGAGCGTGTAGGTGTGCGGCACCGTGAAGTCGCCCGCGGCCGGCAGCACGTCGACGGTGGCACCGGCGCCGAGGGTCGCGGCCCCGGCGACGGAGACCAGGTCCGAGGCGTTCTGGTCGTCCACGTCCACCTCGAGTGTCGAGCCGGCCTGCAGGTCCAGGTTGCCGTCGATGGCCAGGGTGGCCTGGGTGCCCCGGGTTCCCGGCGCCAGGGTGCCGGCCATCGAGACGTCGCCCGATGCGGTGCCCGCGCCGCCCAGCCGGCCGGGGCCGCGCACGTCGATCGGGCCCGCGAGGATGGCCCCCGTCGCGAGCGACAGCTCGCCGCCGCGCACCGTCGCGTCGCCCCCCCAGCTCGAGTAGTCGCCGTCCAGGCTGAGGCGTCCGCCGCCCGTCTTGTCGAGGGTGCCCGCGCCGAGGATGGGGCCGCTGCGGGTGCCGTTCGAGCCCTGGTCGAAGCGCAGGGTCGCACCGCTCGAGACGGTGATCGTCGAGACCTGGGGCAGGCTCGCGGTGGAGCCGGCGAGGACGCCTTCCTGGACCAGGGTCGGACCGGTGTAGGTGTTGGCCCCGCCCAGGGTGACGGTGCCGGTTCCCCGCTTCTCGAGGGTGCCCGGGCCCGAGAGCACGCCGGAGTAGGAGCCCGAGCTGCTCTGGTCGAAGCGGACGGTCGTGTCCGCCTGGGTGGCGATGGCGCCCTGCAGCGACGACGTGGTGCCCTGGAGCGTTCCCTCGGCGACGGTGGTACCGCCGGCGTACGAGCTCGCGCCCGTCAGGACGAGGGTTCCGAGACCGGCCTTGCGCAGGCCGCCCTCGCCGGCGATCGAGCCCGTCAGGCTGGAGGTCACCATGTCGGCGACGTTCAGCTCGGTCAGGACGCCGCTCATCAGGTACAGGTCCGAGCCCGCGACGGCCGGCTGCCCGGAGCCCACCGGGGCTCGCTGCACGCTGTTGCCGCTGGTCGCCTGGGACGCCTCGAGCTGCCAGATGAGCTGGCCGCCCGTGCGCACGAAGACGGCGCCTCCGAGGCTGGAGCCGGCGCCGCCCACGCCCGTGGCGGTGCCGTTGCCGCCGCCGAAGCCGCCGTTGCTCGGGGTTCCGTTGGAGCTGCCGCCGCCGCCGCCCCCGAAGCCGCCGTCGCCGCCCGGGGCACCGACGAAGTCGCCCGTCTGTCCGCTGTCCTGGTTGATGTTGGCCGAGCCGCCGCCGCCCCCGAAGTCGCCGCCGGCACCTCCCGACGCGCTGCTGCTGCCGCCGCCGCCGCCGAAGCGGCCGCCGTCGCCGCCGCGGGCGCCGAAGCCGCCGCCCTCGAACTCGGCGCCGTCGCCGCCGGTGCCGTTGGGGAGGTGGTTGGAGCTGCCGCCCCTGCCGTCGGTGAACTCGCCGCCGCCCTCGCCGCCGATGGTGACGTCGCCGTTGGTCACGCTGCCGAGCCCGTTGCCCTCGAGACCGCCGCCGCCGCCGCCGTCGGTGCCGCCATTGCCGTTGAAGCCGCCGCCGCCGCCGCCGAAGTCGCCGCCGTCGCCGTGGAAGCCGCCGCCGCCGCCGCCGACGCTGGCGCCGGTGTCGGCCCCGCCGTTGCCGCCCTGGGCCACGTTGTCGCGGAACTCCACGCCCACGAGCGTCACCGTCGCGTTGGCGTTGACGAAGAGCCCGCCGCCGGCGCCGAGGCCCCCGCCGGCCCGGCTGATCCCGCCGTCGCCGCCCTTGGACAGGCCGTCGCGGACCACGAGCTGGGCGATCTGCACCTGGCCCGAGTCCACGAAGAAGACCTGGAAGGTGTCGTTGCCGCTGATCGTGTGGCCGTTGCCGACGAAGGAGACGTTCGCGGCGATGGGGGTCAGCTCCGTGTTCAGCGTGATGTCCTGAGAGAACGTGATCGTGTGGTTCGTGGTGGGCGCGGCGTTCGCGTCCATGATCGCCTGGCGGAGCTCGTCGGTGTTGCTCACCACCACGTCGATGGCGCGGGCCTCGTCCGAATCGAAGGCGCCGAAGAGCAGCGCCAGCAGGGCGAAGGCGCGCACCCGCCCCGCCCAGCGCTTCTTCGTGACCGAACCGAAAGGCATCTCGAAAGGGACTCCGCGCATGGGCTCGTCGTTCGCTCCGCCCGGATCCGGGCGCGCCTCAGGCCCGGCCCGGCGCCAGGGCCTCGAAGACCGCTTCCGCGGCTCGGGGGCTGGCGGCCAGGGGGGAGAGGACCGGCGTGGTGACCCCCGCCTCGACGAAGGCCGCGAGCTTCTCGCGACACTGCTCGGCGGAGCCGAGGATCGTCACCCGGTCGATGAACTCGTCGCTCATTGCCAGGGCGCTCGCGGCTCGGTCCTTCGTCGCGAAGGCCTCCCGCACGCCCTTCGCCACGTCGCCGAAGCCGACCCAGTCGAAGAAGCGGTTGTAGACGGGTGTGGCCACGTAGCCGCCGAAGGCCGCGCGCACGATCTTGCGCGCCGATTCCACGTCGTCGGTGATCGCCACCTGGAAGCGGGCGACCACCTCGTCGCCGCTCGCGTCACGGCCGGCGCGCTTCGCACCCGCCTGGTAGGCGCCGAGGATCTTCGGCATCGCGGAGACGGGCATGAAGTTGATGATGAGTCCCTCGCCCACCTCGCCGGCGAGCTCGAGCATCTTCTCCCGCAGCGCCGCGAGATAGATCCGCAACGGCCTGGCCGGCAGCGCTCCGAGACGGAAGCCGTGGGAGCGGAGGGTCTCGCCGTCGAAGTCGGTCTTCTCGCCGGCCAGTGCCTGACGCAGGATGGCGACGCTCTCGCGCATGCGCGCCAGGGGCTTCTCGAAGGGCACGCCGTTCCACTGCTCGATGATCGCGTGGCTCGAGGTGCCGAGACCCAGGATGAAGCGGTCGTCCGAGAGCTGCGCCACGGTGCCGGCGCCAGCGGCGAGCACCGCCGGCGTGCGGTTGTAGGCCGGGACGATGGCGGTGCCGATGTCGACCCGCCGGGTGGCCTGGGCGATCGCTCCGGCCAGCGCGAAGGACTCCGCGCCGCCGGTCTCGGCCAGCCAGATCGCCTCGTAGCCCCACTCGTCCTCGGCCCGGCGCGCGAGATCGACGCACTGGGCCGCCGACAGGAACGGGGCGGGCAACGTGATCGCGAGCTTTCCCAGATTCATGGCGATTCCGACGCCTACTTCGGCGCCATGCGAATCGCGCCGTCCAGGCGGATCGTCTCGCCGTTGAGCATCGGGTTCTCGACGATGTGACAGGCCAGAGCGGCGTACTCCGGCGGATTGCCCAGGCGCGGCGGGAACGGGACGCTGGCGCCCAGCGCCTGGCGGGCGGGCTCGGGCAGGCCCATCAGCATCGGGGTGGCGAAGAGCCCCGGCGCGATGGTGCACACGCGGACCCCGATGCTGGCGAGGTCCCGGGCGATGGGCAGCGTCATCCCGACGACGCCGCCCTTGGAGGCGGAGTAGGCGCACTGGCCGATCTGCCCTTCGAAGGCCGCGACCGACGCCGTGTTCACGATGACGCCGCGCTCGCCGTCCGCGTTGGGCTCGTTGGAGGCCATGCGCGCCGCGGCGAGACGGATGACGTTGAACGTGCCGACCAGGTTGACCTCGATGGTCTTGCGGAACCAGCCGAGGTCGAACGGCTTGCCGTCCTTGCCCACGGTGCGCCCCGCGCTGCCGATGCCGGCACAGTTCACGTTGACGTGGACGGCGCCGAAGCTCTCGAGCGTGCGATCGAGGGCCTCGGTCACGTCCTCCTCGCTGGTCACGTCCGTGGGGGCGAAGAGCACGCTCTTGCCGAGCTCGTCGGCGACGTCCTTGCCCCGGGAGGTGGGAAGGTCGAGGATCGTCACCCGGGCGCCCCGCGCCACGAGCGTGCGCGTGGTGGCCTCGCCGAGGCCGGATCCTCCCCCCGTGACGACGGCGGTCAGTCCCTCGATCTGCATGCTGGCTGCTTCCTTTCGTCTCGACTCTCGCGAGCCTCGCGTCGCTTCGGATCGCTTGCGCTGGGCCGCGTCCGCGGCGCGCAGCGTCGGGGGCGAGCGGGCCGCTCTGCGGCCGGATGCCCACGGGTCGCCGCAGGGTAGCTCGCCGGGTGCGAGCCTGCTGCGCGGATCAGTCCCGCTCGAAGAGCGCGGCGAGGCGCGTGGCCACCGGGCCGGGCCGCCCGTCGCCGATCGTGCGTCCGGAGAGGGCGACGATGGGCCGCGGGCCCCGCACGGCGTTGATGGCGATGAGCTCGCGGACTCTTGCCAGCTCGCTGCCGGAGACATGCCGGACGGCGATGTCCCCGGTCCGCGTCCGGAGCACGTCGAGCCCCACGCCCGCGACGCCGCCCCGGGTGAGGTCGGGGGTTCGGGGTACGCCGTCGTCGAAGACCACGATCAGGTTCGAGCGGGACCCCTCGACGAGATAGCCGTCGCGGTCGAGCAGCAGCGCCTCGTCCGCCCCGGCGCGGCGCGCGGCGTCGCCGGCCAGCGCGAAGAGCAGGTGGTTGGTCACCTTGGCGCCCGACCAGGGCATGGGTCCTTCGTGGGCGAACGGCGCGATGCACGCGCGCCAGGTGATGGGCTCGGGACCCGTGGGTCGTGGAATCGCACACAGGTGGACGCGGCCCGCGCCGTCGCGGCTCGCCTGGACGCGGACGACTCCTTCCTGGTCTTCGCCGAAGCAGGCGCGTCCCGTCGATTCGAGGGCGCGAACGACCTGCTGCGGATCGATCTCGCCGATCGCGAGACGGCGGGCGTCGCGGCTCAGCCGCAGCGCGTGCTCCCGGGCGAAGCGCGCCCGGCCCCGACGGATGCGCGCCGTCGTGTAGCAGCCCCGTCCGTAGGCGGCGGCGCTGTCGCGGAGGGGCAGCCCCGCGGCGACGGGGTCCACGAGCCGGCCGTCGAGCCAGCACGGTCCGAGCTCGTCCGGCATGCCACGGTCTCCCGTCCCGCCGAGCCGCACGGCTTCGCGCTCGGGCTCAGCGCCTGGAAGGCTCAGCGCTTGGCTGGAAGGATCAGCGCTTCGAAAGAGCCACGTAGTGGCGCTCGGTCTCGCCCTCGTAGATCTGCCGGGGGCGGCCGATCTTGAAGTCCGGATCGGCGTGCATCTCCATCCAGTGGGCGATCCAGCCGGGTAGCCGGCCGATGGCGAACAGTGCGGTGAACATGTGCGCGGGAATGCCGATCGCGTTGTAGATGACACCCGAGTAGAAGTCGACGTTCGGGTAGAGCTTGCGCTCGACGAAGTAGTCATCCTTCAGCGCGATCTCCTCGAGCTCCACGGCGATCTCGAGCAGCTTGCTGTGGATGCCCATCTTGTCGAGCACCTCGAAGCACGACTTCTTCAGGATCTTCATGCGGGGATCGAAGTTCTTGTAGACCCGATGGCCGAAGCCCATGAGGCGCGACGTGTCGTCCTTGTCCTTCGCGCGCTCCACGAACTCGCGACCGGTCATGCCCTCGTCCCGGATGTCGGCGAGCATCTCGATGACGGCCTGGTTGGCACCGCCGTGGAGCGGGCCCCAGAGCGCGTTGATGCCGGCGGAGATGGCGCCGAAGAGGTTCACCCGCGAAGAGCCCACCAGCCGCACGCTGCTGGTGGAGCAGTTCTGCTCGTGGTCGCCGTGCAGGATGAAGAGCTTGTGGAGGGCGCGGCGGATCGTCTCGTCCACCTCGTACTCCTCGCAGGGGTTGGCGAACATCATGTACATGAAGTTCGCCACGTAGTTGAGGCGGTTCTGCGGGTAGAGGAAGGGCTGCCCGAAGGAGTGCTTGAACGCATAGGCGGCGATGGTGGGGAGCTTGGCGATCAGGCGGTGGCAGGAGATCTCCACGTGCCGCTCGTCGTTGGGGTCGAGGGAGTCCGGATAGAAGGTCGCGAGGGCGCCGACGGCGGCCGAGCAGGCGGCCATGGGGTGGGCGTCCTTGGGCAGGGCTCCGAAGAACTCCTTGAAGTCCTCGTGCAGCATGGTGTGCCGCCGGATCGACTCGCAGAAGTACTCGTACTCCTCCGCGTTCGGCAGGTGGCCCATGATGAGCAGGTAGGCCACCTCGAGGAAGTCGTCGCTCTTCTCGGCCAGCTCCTCGATGGGATAGCCCCGGTAGCGGAGGATTCCCTTCTCGCCGTCGATGAAGGTGATCTTGCTGCGAACGGCGCCGGTGTTCGCGAAGCCGTTGTCGTAGGTGACGTAGCCGGTCTTGCTGCGGAGCTTGGTGATGTCGATCGCACGCTCACCCTCGGTCCCGACGATGATCGGGAGCTCTACGATCTGGTCTCCGAGTCGAAGCTCTGCGGTCTCTGCCATCGCGATGGGCTCCTTTGTTTCTCGTGATTGGTCGTCTCGTGATCCGCTCTCGCTATGGATGCGTCTCTGGCTCTCGGGGTTCGCTCGCCGCGGCGCGTCCGCCGCCTCTCGGCGGCGTGCTGACGGCTTGCAGCGTTCCTGTGGCGTTCCTATGGCGTTCTCACGGCGTCTTGCGGCGTTCTTCACGGCGCGGTTCACGTCGGTTCGGGCGCTTCGTGTCGAGCTGCTCGAGGAGGTTTGCCGGCGGCTGCCGACCTCCAGGCGGCTCCCAAGCGTACTACAGATGCGGCGGGGTCGCAGGGTCGCCCTCTGGGGTTTCGGCCGGCTTCGTGCGGCTGACGACCGCCAGCTGGCGGCGGTCGCGGCGAGCCTTCGCATGCACATACAGGGGGCCGACGGGGTCGAGCCACGGCAGCTTCCAGCGCTCGAGAACGACATAGCGTCCGCCGCCGTCGAGGAAACGTGCCACGTCCTCGGGCCGCGGCAGAATCTCCACGCGTCGGTTCGCGTAGTAGACGATTCCCCCGGCGAGTCCCTCGTCGTCGAAGACGCCGACCGGTTCGTCGGGCGCGGTCAGCTGCGCAGCTCGAACGGCGATGGGACGGGGCGACTTCTCGGGGTCGTAGCTGGGATAGATCTGCAGGAAGACGAACAGCTCCAGGGCGAGGAGCGATGCCAGGCCCACGCCGAGGGAAGCGGTGCTCCGTCCCGTCGCGCACCGGACGACGACCGCCGCCAGCATGCCCACGGCGGCGATCCCCGCAACGGCGACGCCGGTCTCGGCGGGCACCCCGAAGCCCGATCGACCGGCGGGCTCGACGCCGCCCAGGAGGGCCACCGCGCCGCCCGCCAGGCAGAGACCGGCCCCGAGCGTGAGCGCCCCCCGGCTCATCCAGGCCGGCGCGCCCGCCGGTCGATCGAGCAGGCGGGCCAGGGTCGCGCCGGTCATCAGCGACAGCGCGGGGAAGACGGGAAGCAGGTAGAGGCCGCGCTTGCCGGACGACAGGGACAGGACGATCAGGGGCACCCCCACCCAGGCGAAGAGCAGGCGCCACGGGCGCCGCTCCTCGGCCCCACCGCGCAGGGCGCGCACGCCGTGCCAGGCCACGACCGGCCACAACAGGGTCCAGGGCAGGGCGTCGGCGGGCAGCTGGTAGAGGTAGTAGTACAGCGGACGCACGTGGGAGGCGGCGGCGAGGAAGCGGCCGGCGAGATTGTCGACCACGGCTTCGCGGAAGAACCCGTCCGGTGCCAGCGCGGTGGCCGCGCCGATCCACGCGCAGACCGGGCCAACGGACAGCAGCAGCCCCCAGACCGGGAGCAGTCGCGGCAGGTCGCGTGCTCGTCCCTCCCAGGCCAGGTAGACCCCGATTGCCAGCACGGGCAGCCAGCCCACGGGTCCCTTGGTGAGGGCCGCGGCGCCCAACGCCAGATGGAAGGCGACGACCCCGCCGGTGGGGCGAGGCGCGCCGGCCCGCAGCCGCGCGTCGATCTGCCAGAAGGCCAGCATCGCCGCCGTCTCGCACCCGGTCAGCAGCACGTCCAGCTGGGCCCGGCGCGCGAGATGCGCGAAGCGGAAGGTCGTGAGCAGGACGACGCCCGCGCAGAACGGCGACAGGCGCCCGGGGACGAGCCGGCCGGCGAGGGCCGCGGTCAGCATCACCGTGGCGATCCCCGCGAGCGCCGAGGGGAGGCGTGCCGCCACCTCGGACACCCCGTCTCCGCTGGCCGCGCCGGCCAGCGCCGCCAGCCAGTAGTAGAGCGGTGGCTTCTGGGTGTACGGCTCGCCGGCGAGATGCAGCAGCACGAGGCCGGACGGGCCGTGCTCGAAGGAGCGGATCTCCTGGGCGATCTGTCCGTAGCGCGGCTCGTCCGGCGCCCAGAGGTCGGTGGCGCCGAGTCCGGCGAGGAGCAGCAGCGCCGCCGCGGCGGCCAGGACGAATCCCCGGGTCCGATGGAAGTCGGGCACGCATCGACGGTACCCTGTCGTGCATCGGGGCGGGGGTCGCGCGTCGTCCGGACCGCCGGCCGTCGCGCCGTCGCCACCGCCACCTGTCCCCACCGCCACCCGAGGAGGATCCCGCATGACCGCAGACCAGGCCTTCCATGCACTGCTGAAGGACGACATCAAGCCCGACGAGGTAGCCCGCTTCCTCGACGGCGTCTCCCACGCGGAGCGCGTGGTGGCGATCCGCAGCACGTCCCGGGACGAGCAGCGACGGCTCTACGACGCGGTGCGGGGCTTCGCCCCGGTGAAGCTCGTCGATCTCGTGGCACCTTCGGTCCCCGCCCTGGAGACGGTGCGGCACTTCGGGAAGAACACGCTGGGCGTCTTCACCCACTTCGAGAAGCGCTTCTGCCGACCGCAGGAGGCGGACCCCCAGCACCCGGGCGAGCTCTACGGCTTCAACTTCCAGAGCCTGGCGCCGCTCACGGGTCCCGGGTACTTCGTGGCGGTGGAGGACCCGGATCGCGACGAGGTGCTCGTCGACTATCGCCGCGTGCCGCCCCTGCATCCCGACGGCTGGCCCGAGATCCGTTCGAACGAGCGGGGGCTCTCGCGCTTCGTCTACGGCTTCATGGTGGACACCCTGCGGCGCGTGTCCGAGCACGTGACCATCGGATCGGCGGCGCGCAAGGGCAAAGACATCGGCAGCTGGTTCATGCTCACTCGCTGCGACGGCCGATAGCACCGCATCTTCGCGGCCTTCTCGCTGCGGCCGTCCTCGACGTACGGGAGTACGTCTGCGGGGGCCTTCGCTGCGAGGTCCGCGAGTCTGCGGCACTCTCGGCCGTCTCGCGGGATCGAGGAGTCGCCGCTGCGCTTCGCTTGCGGGGGGCTCGGCTTCGCTTCCGGCTCCGCGACGGGTCCGGCCGGTGCGGGAGGTCAGCCTCCGGCTCGCTTCGCTTTCAGGCCTCGGGCTTCGAGGGCGGTCATGAGCTTGTCGGCGTGGTCGCCCTGGATCTCGACGACACCGTCCTTCAGGGTTCCGCCGCTGCCGCACTCGCGTCGCAGCTCCTGGGCGAGTCGCTTCAGCTCTTCGGGGGGCATGGCGAGGCCCGTCACGGTGGTGACGGTCTTGCCGCCGCGGCCCTTCTTCTCGCGTCGCACCCGGGCCACGCCGTCGCCGGCCGGGGCGTCGCGTCCCGCGCCGCGGGGATTCGCGCGGCACTGGCACTTCTTCTCCGGCAGGCCGCAGTGCGGGCACATGCGGCCGTGCTCGGAGGAGTAGACGGTGCCGTCCCCGCGTCGCGCGCTCACAGCGCACCCCGCGCCCGGGCCCGCCGGGCGAAGCGGTGGATCAGGCTCACCATGGTGTCGTCGTCCTGGATGCCGCCCATGGGCCACTCCGCCAGCATGAAGGTGGGAACGCCCGTCACCATCACTTCCGCGGCGGCGCGGGTGCGGCGCTCGAGCTCGTCGAGGTTCCGCTCGAGCATCGCGTCGTCGAAGGCGAGACCCAGGTCCCGAGCCCAGCGCTCGAGCTCGTCCGGGGCGCCGCAGTCCCGCCCCTCCTCGAAGATGGCGGTGAGCACGCGTTCCCGCCACGCCAGCTCCGCGGCCTTCCCTGCCAGGGCGAGGGCTGCCGCCATCGCCCGTCGCGAGTCGAGCCAGCGGGGCGGCACCCGCACGGGCACCCGGAGCTCGCGCGCCACCCGCAGGACGTTCGCGCGCCGATCGTCGGGGACCATGCCCCCGCGCCGCCAGTTCAGCAGGCCGGCGAGATCGACGGGCGTCCAGCGGAGCTCGATCGCGGGCCTTCCCGGGTCGTCGGGCGCGAACGCCAGGCGCGGGGCGACGCGCGCCATCACCCGGTGCGCGACGTAGCAGAGGCTCGACGCGAAGTCGTAGTGGACGGGCACGACGATCGGACGATCGCGTCCGATCCCCGGCTGCACGGCCTCGGGGCCGGTGGCGCTGGGAGCCGTCACGGCTCGGGGAAGAGGCGCCGGTGGTCCACCATGATGCAGCGGTCCTGCACGACCTGGATCCCGGCGGCGCGCAGCCGGGCGGCGGCGCCGCCGTGCACGATGCCCAGCTGCATCCACACCGCCCGGGGAAGCGGCGACATGGCCAGGATCTCCTCCACGTGGGCCGGAATGTGGTCCGGGGCCCGGAAGAGGTCGACGAGATCCACCGGCTCCTCGATCTCCCGCAACGACGCGTAGGCGCGCTCGCCCAGCACGCGGGAGAGCTTCGGATTGACGGGCAGGATGCGCATGCCGTGCTCCTGCAGGTAGCGCGGCACGCGATGCGCGTCCTCGGACGCCGCGTCCTTCATGCCGACCACCGCAACGGTGTGCGTGGCCGCCAGCAGCTCCCGCAGCTCGTCGTCGGTGCTCGGGCCCGGAGCGGGCGTGTTCTCGGCGGTCACGTCACCTCCCTGCGCGTTCGTCTGCGACGCGGGGTGTTCGCGCGGCGCTCAGTCGCCGAACACGTCCAGCACGTCGCTGCCCCGAACGTAGCGCGAGGGATAGACGAACTCGGAGAGCTCTCGCAGGGTGATGCCCTCGGGCTTCACCGCTTCGAGCCACGCCTGCTGGACCAGGCCGTACTCGGTGGGGGTGAGCCCCGAGCGGCGGTGGTGGCGGAACAGGGCATCGAGGCCCTGTAGCTCCTGGTAGGCCTGGAACTGGCTGCTCGGCCGGTTGTAGACGTAGCGACGCAGCTCGAAGCCCACGATGCGGCGGGCGCCCGTGCTGCGCCGGTAGTCGTCCACGGCTTCCTGCAGGGTCTGGCGCACGTACGCGGCGCGGCTGCCGTCGTCGCCGAAGACACGCCGGTAGAGGGCCGCGGTCTGCTCGATCTCGCGGGCGACGAGGCGGGGCTCGGAGACGACGACCTCCCCCGGATCGCGCGTGGTGCTGTCCAGGTCGCGGAACGTGGCGGCCCCGCCCGCGGCCGCGCGCAGCTCGGCCGAGGTGGGCGCGCGCAGGCGCAGGTCGACCGCATCGAGCGCGTCGGGATCGCGCACCCGCAGCACCGCCGGGATCGCGACCGCCACCCGGGGCCGCACGTCCGCATAGGTGTCGGCGAGCGCCACGCGCGAGATGCCGTCGGGGATGCCGTCGATGGCGAGATCGCGGTCCCCGAAGTCCAGCCCTTCGGCGGTGAGGATGTTGAACTCGAGCCCCACCACCGAGAACGCGTCCATGAAGGCCGGCGCCCGGTAGGGGTCGGCGATGCCGAAGCGGGCGCTCTTGCCGTGTCCCACCTGGTCGCGCACCAGGGTCGCCGTGGGGATGGCGTTCGCGCCGTCGTGGAAGTCGATCTGGTTCGCCACGAAGTCGACGCCGATGTCCTTCTCGTTCCGCCCGTTCGCCCGCAGGACGGGGCCGCCTCCCCGGCGCTGGATGTGGATCGTGGCGGCGTCCACGTCGATGAGGTCGAGGGCCGACAGGTCGCCGACGGTGACGGTGCCGCCCGGTGCGGCGATGCGGAGCACGGAGCCGTCCACCGAGAGCTTCTCGTTCTCGCCCATGGTGAACGTGCCGCCGCTTGCGACGTCGAACTCGAGCGAGCCGCCCCGGCGGAAGAAGGTGGCGGCGTTCGGGACGCGCTGCCGCGCGTATCGCGAATCGGGGTCGCCGGCCTCGGGGTTGAGGAGCACCTCGTCGGCGTGGACGACGAAGCTGCCGCCGGTGTCGACGCTGCCGAACTCCGCCCGGGGCGTGGGCGGCGGGTCCTGCAGCTGCAGCAGCTGCTCGAGGTTGATCTGGAGGCGGGCGAGCCGGGTGGTGGCGCCAATCTCCTTCAGGAACTGGATCCGATCGGTGGCGTTCACCACCAGGGCCTGCTCGGAAGCGTTGGTGCCGTCGATCGCGTACTCGAAGGTGATGCTGCTGGCGTCCGCGGTGAGGGTGGGGCTCAGCAGCTGCAGGATGCCGGCCCGGGCCTCGAGCACCGTCGGGTCGTCCACGGTGCCCGTGAGCCGGATCTCGTCGCGGTAGGTCTGGTCCTCCTCGGTCTGGATCATCACCGAGCCCAGGACGATGGGCGCGCTGTCCCCCGCTCGCGATTGGATGTCGAGGCTGCGCAGCCGCAGCACGAAGGGGTCGTTGGGGTCCGGGACGTCGTCCTCGATCGCCACGGAGACGTCCGGCAAGGCGTCGAAGAGCGTTCGGTCGGACTCGTCCACCAGACCGTCGCCGTTGCGGTCGGCGAAGCGGTCGTAGGCGTGGGGCGGCACGTTCTCGGGGTCGTCGAGATCCGCGACGGGAGGGAAGCCGCGCTTGCCGCCGAGCGCGGCTTCGAAGTCCTCGTCCCGCAGCCCGGCCACCAGCACCAGGTTGCTCTGCGCCACCCGGTCGGCGAGCTCACGGCCCACGCTGATGCCGTTCACCGACTGCACGATGTAGGGCGTCTGGGCCAGGCCGTCGACGAACTGGCTGGTGTCCGGCAGCCGGCTCCCGTCCGTGTCGAGCACGGGGGCGTCCTGTCGGATGGCGAAGACCGGATCGGGGCCGACGAGCTGGAAGAGCACGCGCTCGTCCCCCGCGTCCACGTAGCCTCCCGGCGCCGGCGCCTCCAGCAGGATCCGGCGGCCGCGCAGGTACACGGACTCGGCGTCGGAGCCGGCACCGATGAGCACCAGGTTCGCGGGGCCGTTCCCGGTGGCGCAGGCCGTCTCACAGGTGGGGGTGGTCTCGGGTGCGTCGGCGCGCAGCGTGATGGTGGTGGGTGCGGTGTCGCTGCCCGCGAAGAGCCGCACGCTGCGCGCGATCAGCAGCTCGCTCGGGTCGTTGATCTCGATGTCGCCCACCCGGGTCTCGATCTCGTAGCTGTCGAGGGGATCCGAGCCCGGCACGTAGTCCGCGAACTGGTCCGGGCTGGGAATCAGTCCGAGCAGGGTGTCGGGGGGCTCCGCACCGTCGCCCAGTCCGTTCACCACGGAGCCGCCCTGGGACACGACGAACGACTCGATCCCCGTGAACTGGGGCGCGTTGCCGGGGGTGCTGCCGTTGCGCGCGTCCACCACCGCCTCCGTCGATCCGCCGGCGCCGACCCCGGCCCGGAGGACGAGCACCGGGGTGTCGAGGACGACGCCGTCCGCGAAGCGCAGGTTGCCGAGGGGGACGTCCGCGTTGTCGTCTTCGGGGTCGGGCGCGGGTACGTCGAGCCCCGACTCGAGCTGGATCCCGTTCTCGGCGACGACGTTGGCGCCGTCACCGAGGGCCGTGCCGTCGGGCGCGAAGGAGTCCGCACCGAAGACCAGCTCGCCGTTGGTCCGGACCACCAGCGACGTCACGTCGAGGGCGCTGGAGCCGTCGAAGTCGACCACGACGTCGTCGGGAGCGCCGAGCTGTAGCAGGAGGTTCGTGTCCTTGAGCAGGCCGTTGTCCACCTCGATGGAGCCCGTCTGGCTCGTGAGGGTGTAGCCGTCCGGCTGGAACGCCAGGTCGCCGTCCACGGCGCCGTCGAAGTCCGGCAGCCGGTTCACCGGGTCCGTCCGCAGCAGGAAGCCCTCGTCCTGCTCGATCGAGAAGGCGCTGGTGGCGGTGTCCGGCGTCAAGGTCGCGACCGTTCCGTCGGCGGTGTAGTCGAGGGTCGGGTCGAAGCCGCGGATCGAGCCGACGTTGGCCGCGTCCACCCGGCCGCCCACGATGGGCGGCCCCGGGTTGGTTCCCTGGCTCTCGAAGACCGACTTCAGCGCGACGGAGTCGCCCCAGAGGTTGTCGCGATCCGTGAGCACCAGGTCGAAGCCGTCGTTGCGCGCCACGCTCACGTCCAGGCTCGCGAGGATCACGTCCCCCTGGACCGGGAACTGCCAGCCGCCCTCGTCCTGGACGGTGCTCACCCGGAGCGGCGACTCGACGACGAAGAGCTCGCTCGGGCCGAGACCGTCGGGATAGTTGGCCTCGGTGGGGAGCACGCTGTCCGCGACCTCTCCGCCGTAGCGGAGAATGAGCCGCTCGGTGGACGTGCCGTCGTCCACCTGGAAGAGCGGGGTGCCCGTGGCCACGTCGATGGTGGCGCCCTGCAGCTCGATGCGCTCCGCCTCCACCCGTACCTGCACGTCGACGATGTCCAGGGGCTCGCCCGGCGGCGCGATGTTCTCGTTGAACTGGAAGCTGAGGTTGCCCGTGCCCGCCCGCAGGGTGAGCACCCGCGGTCCCCCGTCGTCTTCGATGTCGATCTGGGAGAGCAGATCCTTGCCGACGATGAAGCCGTTGAAGCCGCCCAGGTCGGCGCTCCGCACGCTGAGCGGCGCGTCGGCGGTGATGGGGTCGTTCAGGGTGATGCCGTTCAGGGCGGTGAGGGTGAGGTAGGTGCGGGCGAGCTTCGTCGGGTCGTCGAGGTCGATCTGGCCGCCCTCGGAGAGCAGCGTGTAGGCGAGACCGTCGATGTCGCCGCCGTTGATCTGAGCGGCGTCCGGCACGTTCCGGTCGTCCAGGTTCGCGTCCTGGCGGATCTCGAAGGAGCCGTAGGTGTCGTCGAGACCCTGGAAGGTGAGGGCGCCCTCGCCCCGGGCGAACACCTCGGACGTCGTGCCCGTGCCGTTGTCCCCCGGGACCTGGGCGTCCGGATCGCCGGCGCGCAGGGCGATCTGCGCGGCCTGGAGCACGACGCCGTCGGCGAAGCGGAGATTGCCCTGGCCGCTGCGGCCGGCGTGGATGCGCAGGAAGCCGTCGCCCTCGGCGGGGTCGCCCATGGGCCGCAGGTTGGCGGCGAGCTCCGGGGTGACCGTGAAGCTCTGGGACAGCACCAGCTGCACGTTCTTCGGGTTGATCTCCGCCTGCACGTCGATGGAGTCGGGCGCGATCAGCACCAGGTCGGCGCCCGCCACCTTCTCCGGCGTCGAGAGCTCGATGTCCGCGTTCTCGAGGCGGCCGTCGTTGGTGGTGATGGCGTACACCATGTCGGCGACGCTGCCGCTGCCGAACTGGCCGGCCGAGGGAAGGTCGGCGTCGACGATGTTTGCGTCCTGGCTGAAGGTGAAGCGCTCGGGCGTGGCGGTGGGATCGTCCGGCGACTGCAGGTGCGTGCTCGCGTCGATCACGATGCGCGCGTCGGCGTCGTTGCTCACCGTGGGCGTGCCGTCGCCGGCGTTGAGCTCGATCTGGTTCGCCTCGAGCACGGAGCCGGTGGGAGCGCCGGTCCGGTCCTGGCCGAGGAAGAGATCGCCCAGCCCGCTCGAGGCGGCGAAGAGGCGCACGACCTCGGTGCGGAGGTCGCCCCCGATCCAGACCTCGGCGCTGTGGAAGAGCTGCACGAAGCCGGAGTTGCCGGCCTCCGGGTCGGGGCGGAAGGCGTCGATGGTGTGGCCGTCGGTCTGGGTGAACTGCTCGCCGCCGCTGGTGAAGCCGCCGCCGTTGGTCGTCAGGGTGCCGTCCACGGTGACGTTGCCGTACTGGTTGGCGTCGCCCTGTCCGTCGGGAAGGCCCTTCAGCAGGCCCGTCGCCACCAGGTCCTCGGCCTGGAGCTCCACGGTGCCGCCGTCCACGTCCGGGTCGGCCGCGGTGGTGTCCACGTCCGCGTGGATCTCGACGTTGGTGCCGGTGGCGCGCAGCCGGCCGCCCATGGTGCGCAGGGGCATGTTGACGATCACGTCGCCGTAGCGCAGCTGGTCCTGGTTCTCGGGCTGGCCGCCGGGACCCGCGGAGACGTCGTTGTCGTTGGCGAAGAGGTCGAGGGACAGCTCGAGGTCGGGATTGTCGCTGGCGATGGGCTCGTCGATCAGGACGTCGCCGGCCGCGAAGAGCTGCAGGGTGCTCTGGGTGTTCGGGGCGACGGCGAAGCCGCTCTCGATCTCGATGGGCTCGCGCACCTGGATGTAGCCCGTGGCGTCGGTGGTGAGGTTCAGCGCGATCGCCTGGGTGGTGACGACGACGTTCCCGCCGCGCAGCAGCGCCTTCTCGATGCTGTCGGCGGAGACCAGGGACTCGCCGGGCATGGTGTCGGGGGGCGGCGTGGGGTTCGGCACGTCGGGCGGCGGCTCGAGGGGCTGGAAGACCCCGTCGGTCAGGAAGACCGACAGCGCCTGGCACTGGTCGTTGTCGGGACAGACCTGGACGTCGTCGCCGCCGAGATCGAACTCCGCCTGGCTCACCACGGCGACGTTCGCCGGGTCGAGCAGCCAGGCGCCCGGGCGCCCGGCGGGCGCGCCGACGTTCACGTCCGCCCCCAGGTCGAGCCGACCCTTGCTCGAGGTCTCGATGAAGCCGCCGTCCCCGCCCTGCGCGCCGCCCTGGGCCGAGAGCACGCCGCTCACGCGGCTGATCTCGTCGGACCAGACGACGACCTCGCCGCCGTCGCCGTCGGCCAGGGCATCCGCGCGGATCACCGAGTCGTCGTCGACGAAGGTGCCGCGCGCGTTGCGCAGCTTGGCCTTCCTCGCGCCGCGGCCGGCCCCGCGGCCGCCGAACACCTCGCCGCCCACGTGGATGCGGCCGCCGCCCGCGCCGCCCGAGGCGTCGAGCTCCGCGTCGTGGACGTTCACCCAGTCGCCGGTCACCTCGATGCTGCCGCCGAGCGCGTCCGCCGCGTCGTTCCGGGCGTCGAGGGTGCCCGACACGTCGACGATGCTGCCCGCGCCGGCCTCCAGGGCGATCTGGTGGGCGTGGATCTCGCCGCTGTTGCGGATCGCGAGGCCCAGCAGGTCGCCGGCGGCCATCCGTGCCCGGCCGCCGCCGGCGTCGAGCACGCCGGTGTTCTCCACCGCCGGGGTCGTCGTCACGCCGCCGGCGTCGGGCATGTGGGTCAGGATGTGGGTGTCCCGGCGCGAGACCCAGATGTCGTCGCCCGCGGCCATCACCAGGTCGCCGCCCTGGGTCACGATCTGACCGTTGTTGCTGACCGCGCGCCCCAGCAGCGAGACCCCGTCCGCGCCGTGGAGGACGCCGTCGTTGCGCACCT
Source organism: uncultured delta proteobacterium (assembly GCA_963822965.1). GTDB lineage: Bacteria > Myxococcota_A > UBA9160 > UBA9160 > UBA4427 > JAJDAN01. The sequence goes on along the minus strand of CAWGJT010000005.1, from coordinate 310,002 downwards.
CGCCCCGCAGGTTCGTGAAGTGCTGGACGCCCTTCATGAAGGCGCGGTTGGAGATGTCGCCGGCGCCGGCCACGAGCTTGGACACGTCCACCACCGCGTTGCCGCCGAAGTAGACGCCCGCCGGGTTGACGATCCACACCTGTCCGTTGGAGGTCAGGCTGCCGTCGATGTTCGTGACGCGCGCGTCCGTGACCTGGTTGAGCAGGCTCGAGTGGGACGTGGGCTGCTGCACGTGGACCGACTCGTCGGTGGCGATGTCGAAGCTGTCCCAGCGCATGCGGGTGCGGTAGGTGCTGGTGTCGATCTGGGTGTGGCTTCCCTCCTGGGTGACGGTGGCCTGGCCGGACACCACCCGCCCACCGCGCGGCTCGGCGTGCACCGCTGGCGCCAGCGCGAGCCCGACCCCGACGCCCGCGGAGAGGCCGGCCAGCCAGCGCGCGGTGACGCGACCGAGCGCCGGTCGCGTCCCTGCGGTGACAGCAGCCTGCTTCCGGCGCCGCTTGCGCGGTCGGCTGCGGGGCTGGGGATTCGGGGAGGGCATCGCTTCTCCTCGCGGCTCCATCAATACAGGATCGTGAACAGAAAGTTAACCTGCTGGTCGCCGGCGTCCGTCTGGTTGGTGGTGCTCTGCGTGCTCTTGAGCGCGGTCGCCCAGTCGACCCGGGCGGTGAAGTTGTTTCGGATCCTCAGCTCGGCCCCGAGGCCGGCGCCCATCAGGAATTCGCTGGGCTCGAGCTTGATGCCCGTCATGGGGTCCCGGTCCAGCCGCTTGTTGGACGACGTGGCGCCCGCGTCGACGAAGGCCCGCAGGATGAAGTCCCAGTCGGGCCGGCCGTACACCTGCTGGGGCGCGACGCGGAAGTCCCCGAAGAGCGGCAGGTGCGCCGGCTCGCGGTCCACCGGCAGGGCGTGGGGCAGGTGGAAGCGGTACTCGAAGCTGCCGATGACCACGTTGTCGCCCACCGCCGCCGACTGGTCGTAGCCGCGCACGCTGTAGAGCCCGCCCACCACCTGCTCGGCCTGGGGGATCAGGCGATAGCCGAACGCGTACTGGCCCCGGGCGCCGATGGCGATCTCGTGGGCCAGGGTGGAGCTGCGGGCGGTGCTGGGGTCGTCCCAGCCGGAGGGGTTCAGCAGGGGCTCCAGGTACTGGGAGATGCCCAGGTCGCCCGTCATCACCAGCCACTTGTCGTCGGGGTTGGCGCGGCCCAGGGCCTGGAGGCCGCCGGCCGGGTTGCCTCCCTCCTCGACGGACGTGATGCGGGCGGAGGTGACGCTGCCGCTGAAGGTGAGGTTGGCGAAGAAGCTCGAGAGCGGGTTCACGCGTTCGGCCTCGAGACCGCCCTGGGGCAGCAGGAAGAAGCGCGAGGCCTTGGAGACGGCCGCGTCGTTGTCGATCGTCACGCCGCGTCCTTCGACACCGCCGAAGACGTCGAGGAAGAACGACCGGTACTGGAAGACGTTGTAGATGAGGTCGGTCCCGACGTTCCAGTCCGTGTCCTGGACGGTCTCGTGCTCGCCCTCTTCCAGGGGAACCTCGATCTGGGAGTTGGTGTAGGAGCCGAAGAGCCGCCAGCGCAGGAAGTCGTTGCCGAACCAGGGAAGCTTCGAGCGGTCGAGCCAGGCGAGCCAGTCGGGTCCGTCGGCCGGCGTGCTCCACCACCAGGGCCGATCGGAGTCGAACCACGGCGCCTCGTAGGAGAAGCTCACGCCGTTCAGGTCGTCGAGCCCGGCGCGGAAGTACTCGAACGTGAGGGTGTCGTCCCGGTCGAGGAGCTGGTCGTTCACGTAGCCGAAGCGCTGCTGGTACTTGCTGGTGGCGCTGGTGCCCGTGTTGGAGACCTGGGCGTACACGTACCAGGGCTTCGATTCCGTGACGAGGTAGTCGAGGGAAACCCCCTTGCCGTCCTCGGCGGGCGCCAGCGCGGCGTCCACCCGTCGGCCGGGATGGCGATTCAGTCGGAAGAGATAGTCGTCGAGCCGGTCGGCGTCGACGAGATCCGTCGTGTCGTCCGAGTCGGCGCCCGTGGGTTGGATGGGCGAGTGGCGGCGGATGCGATCGTGGATCTCGTTGTCGATCAGCCACTCGCTCTTCACCCGGTCGCCGCTCGCGATGGTGCGCAGGGCCCGCACCCGGGCGGTGGTGACCACCAGCGCCAGCTCGGTGTCACCCGCGGGACGCAGGTCGCGCTCGTTCTCGACGTCGAGGTCCGACGGATCGGGCTCGACGTACACACCGAGGAGACCCTCCCGCTGCAGGGCCACCAGCAACGCCCTGGCGACGGCACCGATGGCACCGGAGTGGTAGGGGAGGGCGGCGCCCGCAGGGCCCCCCACCTGGATCGTGGTCGAAGGCCGGTCCGGGTGCGGCGCCACGAAGCCGCTCCGGGTCGTACCCAGGCGGACGGTCAGGGGGAGGATCCGGTCCAGGGGCGGCTGGTCCGGGTGGGGATCCGCATAACGCACCGTGAACCGGCTCACGAGGAAGGCCGGGCCCGGGTCCACGGGCTCGCCGATGCCGTCGATCTGCGCGCGCGCAGGCGGGGCGATCGCCCACACCAGCGTGAGGGCCGGAAGCAGGATCGCGATGCACAGCCGGCGGGTGTACCCGAAGTGCGGCAACGATCCTCTCTTCACAGCGCTTCTCAAGGCGCTTCCATGGACCGGACCCGGGTCGTGAGCAGGGGGCCATTCGGGGGGGCGCACAGCCTACCCCGCATTCACGCTTCGGTCGCCGCTCTGTCAGTAGACTGTCCGGGCCCGTCCTGGGTTCGCTTTCCCGTTGACACCCGACCGATCGGTCGGTAGGCTCGCCCGGAATGCCGGCCCTCCCCAGCCAGAGTTCGTCCGCGCCGCGTTCGGTTCCGGTCCGTCCGCGCGGAGCCGAGTCGGGCGACTCCCGCGCCAAGATCCTCGATGTCGCCGAGGCGCTGTTCGCCAGGCGGGGCTACGCGGGCATCGGCCTGCGCGAGGTCGCTCAGGGCGTGGGGCTCGGCAAGTCCTCCCTGTTCCACCACTTCCCGACCAAGCTCGACCTCTATCACGAGGTGCTGGCACGCGTCCTCGATCGGCTCGAGGTGCGGCTCGGGCCCGCGCTGCGAGCGAGCGTCGGTCCGGCCGAGCGCCTCGACCTGCTGATCGATGCCATGGTGGACGCCCTCGCCGAGCATCCCACGACCGCGCGGCTCGCCCTGCGGAGCCTGTTCGAGGACGACGATGCCGGCGTGTACGACCCCGCCGACCCGCCGCCCTACGAGGCCACCCTCGCCCGGCTCATCGTGGGCTTCCAGCGCCTGGTCGCCGAGGGCGTGGCCAGCGGCGCGTTTCGGGACGTGTCACCCGGGCACCTCACCCAGACCCTCATCGGCGCCACCGTCTACCACTTTGCCTCGGCAGAGCTGGGCGAGGAAATCCTCGGGGCCCCGATCTTCTCCGCCGATCAGGTCGGCGAGCGCAAGCGTCAGCTGAAGGCGCTCGTCCGGAACGGGATCTCGCGCGGCGGTTCCGATTCCATGGATTGAACGATCTGCGGCCGCAAGGCCGAAACGACTGACGGCCGCAGGGCCGGAAGCACCGACAACAACGCGCCCCCCGGACGTCGCCGGGTGCAGACAGGAGCAACACGTGGACAAGATTCTCGCCGATCACCGCAAGCAGCTGGGCAACTTCGAGATCATCGACTGGGTGGACGAGAGCGAGCTCACGCGCTTGCGCGACCAGCTCGACGTGCAGGCCCCCGTCGAGCTGCACTGGACCTGGGAGTACGGCAGCGAGGTCACGGAGCTGCGGAACCTGTACGAGAAGGGCAAGCAGGGCCAGTGGAACGCCGCCCAGGACGTGGACTGGAGCGCGCCCGTCTCCAAGGACGACTGGGTGCTCAACCCCGAAGCCTCGATGCTCGCCAACCTCACCAAGATGATGGGCAAGGACGAGGCCACCCAGAAGGCCGCCGCCTTCGACGAGCTGGCCTTCACGGTCTCCCAGCTTCTGCACGGCGAGCAGGCGGCCCTGCAGCTCTGCGGTCAGCTCACCAACGTGTGCGAGAAGCTCGACGAGAAGTTCTACGCGGCGAGCCAGGTGGCCGACGAGGCCCGCCACGTGGAGGTCTTCGCCCGCTTCCTCTCGGAGAAGATGGGAACGATCTACCCCATCGGCGGCACGCTCAAGATTCTGCTCGAGATGCTGCTCCAGGCCGAAGGGCCCCAGAAGAAGACCCTCGGCATGCAGACCCTCTTCGAGGGAATGGCCGTGGGCATCATGGACCTGATGCGGCAGGAGTGCCGCAACCCGCTCTTCAGCGACATCCTGGCCCGGGTGCAGGGCGACGAGGCGCGCCACGCGGCCTTCGGCGTGCTGACCATGCGCCGGGTGGTGCGCGAGGCCTCTGGCGATCAGATGGCCGAGATGGAGGACTGGTCGTACAACATCCTCGAGGCCCTCAACGCGAACCAGCAGCTCGACATGCTCAAGATCTTCGGCCCCAAGTACGGCATCGATCCCGAGATGACCACGCACATGGTCACCGCGCTGCCGAACTTCGCCGAGCTGAACAGCATGATCTACACCCACACGGTGGTGCCGAACCTGCGCAACCTGGGCCTCCTCACCGAGCGCACCGAGAGCCGCTGGCGCGAGAAGGGCATGATCGCCGACCGCAGCGCGAGCGAGTTCAAGCTCGATCTCGCGGCGACGGCCCAGTAGGACTTCCCGGACGGAGGCGGGGCGCGCGTGCGCGTCCCGCCTCCTCTTCGTCTCAGCTCGTCGGCTCCGGCGATCGCGACGCCCGGGGCGGCCGAGGCAGGAAGCCGCTCGTCCGCGCCACGTAGTCGGCCCAGCCGGGCTTCGTGCGGGAGAGCCCGCGTTCGAGCAGGGCCTTGCCCGAGACGCGCACCAGGAACCAGTTCATGACGGCGGGCCCGATCGCCGTCGCGAAGCCCCACGAGAGCGGCAGCGCCAGGATCCACAGCGACCACCACACGACGCTGTCGCCGAAGTAGTTGGGGTGCCGCGTCCAGGCCCACAGGCCGCGGTCCATGACGCGTCCCGCGTTGGCGGGATCCGCCTTGAAGCGGGCGAGCTGCCAGTCGCCCACGGCCTCGAAGCCGAGCCCGCATGCGAAGACCCCCACGGCCAGGACGTCGAAGATTCCGAGCGGGGCATCCCCCGCGCGCAGCACCACGAGCTGCACCGGCAGCGACACCACCCACATCAGGGCGCCCTGCAGCCAGAAGACGGTGGCCAGGCTCACCAGCGGGAAGCGGGCGCCCCAGTGCCGGCGCATGCGCACGTAGCGCGGGTCCTCCCCGGCTCCCCAGTTGCGCCAGAGCAGGTAGCCGGCGAGTCGCAGCCCCCACAAGGTCACCAGCCCGACACAGAGCAGCGCGCGCGGACCGAGCGCGGGCGCCTGCAGGGCCGAGGTCCATGCCACGAACGTGAAGCCCGCGCCCCAGGCGATGTCGACGATGCTCGCGTCGCGCAGCGCCAGGCTCAGCAGCCACACCGCCGACAGGGCCGCCAGCACGAGTGCCAGCTCGGACAGGGACGCGATCCAGAATCCGGTCATGAGGACGCCTCGATCCAGTCGTCGACCCGCTGCCACTGATCGTACAGCCAGGTCACGCGTTCTTCTCGCCGGCGCGGGATCTCCGCGCGCGGGATGCGCCAGCAGCGTGCCCGGAGCGTGCGCCCCACCGTCGCTCCGGTCCACAGGTCCCAGAAGCTCGTCGTGGACTCGAGCCCCGTATGGGCGCAGACGACCACGTCCGCCTCGGGCGCTGCGTCGAGCAGGCCGAGGGTGCCCTGGGTCCGGGGCGGCAGCACGTGGCGGAGCGCCAGGGCCCGGGCGAGCCCATCGCGGTCTCCCTCCTGCTCGAGCTTCGCCAGCACCCGTTCCCGCTTGGCGGGGGAGAAGCGCGTGCCCTCGGGATAGATCAGGACCCCGTCGTGGGGCCCGAGGCCCTGGGCGAGGGCCACCACGCCCGCCACCTCGCGGTCCGGATCCCCGGAGCCCCGGCGCACGAAGTAGTGGCCCATGCGGTTGCCGACGATGTCGAGGCAGGGGTCCCAGAGCAGCTCGCTCTTGAGCACGTAGCGCAGGCGCAGCCCGTACGGGATCGAGGCGGCCAGGGTGGGGATCAGCGTGTCGACGACGCTGGCGTGTCGGATGAGGACCAGCACCGGCCCGCCGCCGAAGGCCTCGCCGCCCTCGACCACCAGGTGCACCCCGAAGATCCAGCGCGCCCCGGCGAAGAGCGCCTGGGCAAAGCGGTCCTGCAGGCGTCGGTTGGCGTCGAGGAACGCGTCCCGGCCCCCCAGGCGCGCGACGTTCACGGCGGCGATCGCCAGGAGACCGACCCCCTCGCAGGCCAGGTACCAGAGGAGGAAGCCCGCGCAGCGCAGGGCCGAGCGCCGGCCTCGCGCGCCCAGGTCGACCGCGCCGGCGGCCAGCCCCCAGAGCGGCAGGGTCGCGAGTGAGAAGGCGAGGAGGCCGACCACCAGCCCGATGGTGAGGATCCGTCTCGGCAGCGCGCGCAGGCCGCTCTCGGCGCGCGAGAGCCCGCCGGCGGCGGGCGTGGCTTCGGGCGTGGCGGGGTTCGCGGTCAGTCGAGCCTCCTCGAAGCCAGACTGGCACGTTCCACGAAAGCGTCAAACTCCGGCGGGGGGAGTCGCCCCCGCGTCAGGAATCGCGATAGCGCGCCAGGGCGGCGGCCAGCTCGGTCTGCACCTCCTCGCGCAGCCCCTCCGGCTCGAGCACCCGGGCCCCGGCTCCGAACGACAGCACCCAGCTCCGCAGCTCGGCGGTGCCCCCCACCTCCATCACAGCTCGAGCCCCCCGTCGGGCAGGCGTCACGAGCTGCTGGCTCGGGTGCCAGGTGTGCTCCTCCACGTAGGTGGCCCAGCGCGGCTCGAAGACGATGCGCACCCGCGTCGCGGGCTCGGCGATGACGCCGAACGACGAGGCCGTGTAGGCGTCGAAGTCGAAGTCGTCCCGGACGGCGAAGCGCGAGTCGGTGGGCTCGATGTGCCGGATGCGATCGACCGCGAAGGTGCGGATCTCGCCGCTCTTGCGGTCGTGGCCGATCACGTACAGCCCGCCGCCCCGGTACCACACCCGGTAGGGCTCGAGCTCGCGCTCGCTCTCGGCGCCGGTGCTGCCCGTGCGATAGCGCATGCGCACCGTGCGGCGGCCGAGCACCGCGTCGTTCAGGCGTCTGGATCGTCTCGCGCGCCTCGACGTAGCGCTTGTGCGGTCCCGGCAGCACCCGGAACGATTCGCCCAGGCGCTCGAGGTATCCCGCGAGCTCGGGGCCGAGCCCGGCGCGGATCTTCGCGAGCGCCGAGCGGATCGAGTCGTGGAAGACGGTGCCCTCGAGGCTGCGCAGCAGGTCGGCGCCGAAGGCCAGGGCCAGGATCTCGTCGGCGGTGAACGGGACGTCGCCGAGCTGGAAGGTGTCGAGGAAGCGGTAGAAGACGTGCCCGTCGCGCTTCTCGGAGACGACCGGGAAGCCCGCGTACATGAGCGCGTCGAGGTCGCGGTAGACCGTGCGGCGCACGCAGTCGAGCTCTTCGGCCAGCTGGTCGAGGCCGAGCCCGCTCCGGCTTCGGGCCAGGTGCTGGACGAGCTGCCACTGCCTTGCGAGCTGGTCTCCGCGCACGCCCGGAGACTAGCCGAGAGCCCAATGGGCTCCCGCAGCCTACTCGTCGTCCGAGAAGAACGCGATCAGCTCCTCTTCCCGGGCCAGGGCGTCGGCGTGTCCCAGCTCGGCGAGGGGCTCCGTGAAGTTGTGGTCGAAGAGCAGGTACGAGAGGAGGTCCGCTTCCTGCGCGCTGGGGTCCGCGCTGAAGGCCTTCATGAAGAGGCGATGGAAGGTGGACAGCTCGAACTCACCCCGGGCGCCGCTCACCAGATCGCCCGCGAGCAGCCCGAGATCGGTCGACGGGCGGATGGTCAGGTCGACGATGCGCTGGATGCCGCGGGTCTCCCGGCGCGAGGCCGCCGTGTTCAGCTTTGCGAGGAAGTCCGGCCCGAAGGCCTCCTCGCCGTTGTCGATGATCTCGTTGATGAAGTGCAGGCGGGCCAGGTCGGCGTCCAGGGGGCTCAGCATCAACGCGTTCAGCACCTTGCCGAACAGGTACATGGGGTTGCCGAAGCCCGCCGTGCGCTGCTGGGCCAGGGCTTCGTTGACGGTGGGCCGCACGCCGTGGGAGAGGCCGATCACCAGCACCCGGTTCGCGCCCATGCGCACGGCGGGCGCCAGGGGCGTGTTGAGGCGCAGCCCGCCGTCCGCGTAGTAGCGCGACCCCACCCGCACGGCCGGGAAGAGCATGGGGATGGCCGCCGACGCCAGGGCGTGTACGGGCATCAGCCGGATCGGCTGCATGCGGATGTTGGTCTCCGAGGTCCAGCTCGGGATGTCCTCCGCGAGCTGCTCGACGAAGACCACCGCGAGGCCCGTGGCGATCTGGGTGGCCGCGATGCAGACCGATTCGATGTGGCCCTCGCGCAGGTTGCGGCGGATGTTCTGCCAGGGAATGGCGTCGAGCACCAGGCGCTCGAGGGGCTCGGTGTCGAGCAGGCCGAACAGGCGATCGGGGCGCTGGCCGGCGCGCAGCTGGTCGGCCAGACGCCGCACGCTGAGGAGCCGGCGCGGCAGGCTCATCAGACTGCTGGGGGTGAAGTGGAAGACCTCCTCCACCTTCAGGTCGCGCCAGATGTCGACGAGTCGCTGGCCGCGACCGGCGCCGCCCTCCGCGGTGGCGGCCAGGTAGCAGGCGTGGATGGCGCCCACCGAGGTGCCGCAGACGATGTCGAAGCGCGGCTCGAGCCCGGTGCGTTGGGGAAACTCGTCGAGCAGGAAGCGGAGCACGCCTGCCTCGTAGGCGCCGCGGGCGCCGCCGCCCGAGAGCACTACCGCCCGGCGCGGCTTGGCGTGCGACTCGGAGCCGGCGCTCGCCGCGCGCGAGCTCGCGGCATCGCGCCCCCCCCGCTTGAGCGACCGGTCGAAGGCCACGGAGGCTAGCGGTTGACCCGCTCGACGTACTCCCGGGTTCGCGTGTCCACGCGGATCACGTCGCCTTCCTTGATGAACAGGGGCACCTGCACGGTGGCACCGGTGGAGATGGTCGCCGGCTTGGAGGCGCCGGAGCTGGTGTCTCCCTTCAGGCCCGGGTCGGACTTCGTCACCTCGGCCTCGATGAACGAGGGCAGCTCGATGTTCACGGGAGCGCCCTTCCAGAAGAGCACCTCGACCTCCGCATTCTCCTGCAGGAAGTTGACGGCGTCGCCGACGACCTCGGCCGGGATGGGCGTCTGGTCGTAGGTGGTCGTGTCCATGAAGACGAGGCTCGAGCCGTCCGCGTAGAGGTACTGCATGCGGCTCTCCCGGATGTCCGGCTGCTCGCACTTCTCGCCCGAGCGGAAGGTCCGCTCCATGACCTTGCCGTTGAGCAGGTTCTTCACCTTCGTGCGCACGAACGCGCCGCCCTTGCCCGGCTTCACGTGCTGGAAGTACGTGATGACGAAGGGATTGCCGTCGAGCTCGATCTTGAGCCCGTTGCGGAACTGGGACGTGTCGACTGCCATTTTCTCTTTCTCTTTCGAGAGCTTCGGGGAGATCCGACGGCCGCGGGGCCGGATCGGGGCCGGGAGAATAGCGGAGGGCCTCTGCCCTGGGAGCCCCCGCGCCGTCGTCCCGCCGCCTCCCCGAGGGGCCCCGGACATCGGCTCTTCGCGGCCGGCGATCGAGAGCGGGCTCCGAGGGGTGGGCGCGCGCCTCGTGTCGTCCGCCTCTGCCGCCGATAGGTTGCCCATGCCCGAAGCCGAAGCCACATCGGACGCGCCGGACGCCGCGGCGCACCGTCGGGGTCCTGGTCGCGGTCCTCGCCCTGGAGTGGACGAGCTGCGCGCCCAGCTCGAGCGCGACGTCGCCAGGACCCAGAAGCTCTCCCGGCGGGACTGAACCCCCGCCCGGATCGATCCCCAGGCTCCGCTAGCAGCTAGCCCCAATGCGGCGTTCCTCGAGCTTCTCGCGTGCCGCAGGGCCCGCCAGCCCTTGCGGATCCCGCGAGATCGCTCGAATCAGCCTGAGCGTGACGACCTCATCGTCGTGAGATCCTGGTGCCGGACTCGGATCGCGGCACGGACCGAGCAGCCGCGTGAATCCGAACAGCATTGGGAGTTGCGCCCTGATCCGGTTGACGGATCAGGGCTAGATCGGGGCGGTCTCGAGGCGCACGCGGCCGTCTCCGGCGCGGGCGAGCCCGATGCGATAGCCCGGTCGGAAGCCCAGCTCGCGTTCGGCCCGAGTCGTGTCCAGGGTGAAGCCGTGACGCAGCTGAGGGCCGTCCGCCGCCAGTCGCAGCCAGCCCGCGCCCGCCAGGGTGGCCACCCGGGCGGCCGTCCGCAGCAGGGGTCCCGGGACCCCCACGTTCCAATGGCCCGTCCAGCGGCTCAGCACCGAGAGCGGCACGGCTTCGGGGCCCGAGACGTTGTACACGCCGGCGCGGGTGCGCGTGCAGGGCCTGGCGCGAGGCCCGGGCGACGTCCTTGTCGGAGATCAGCGCGCACAGCGGGTCGTAGCCCAGGGGCCGCAGATCCGGCGTGGGCCAGACGCCGCGACCCTCCGACCCGGACAGCATCGGGTTGAAGAAGACGGCTCCTCCCGTCGCCACCACCGTCGGCAGCCGCAGCAGCACCACGCGCAGGTTCTCGTTGTGCAGCTCGCCGTGGAAGATCATGTCGCAGTCGACCCAGGAGCGGACCTCGGCCGGGGTCTCGGGATCGAGCTGGAGCTCGCTGTCCTCGGTCACCCGGTTCGCGTTCCCCGGCGCCAGCCGGTAGACGAAGGCGCTGCCCAGCGCCACCAGGTCGCGGATCGAGCGGGTCTGCAGGCACTGCTGCAGCACGAGCCGCGCCTCGGCGGTCCGCGTGGCGACCCCCGCCAGCACGGGCCGGCCGGGCGATTCGGACGGTCCGTGACGGGGCACGTGGATCACCGCGTCGATGGCGGCGGCGCGCACGATGGGCGATCGGAACAGATCCGCCACCGGACGGTGGTGGCCCAGGTCGACGCGCGCATAGCGGAGGCGACCGCCGGGCGAGGCGAGGAAGCGGTCGAAGGATCGCGGCGGCGGGCCGTCGCCCAGGGCGAGGATCGACTCCACCCCGTCGTCGTGGAACAGGAGCTTGACGATGCGCCGGCCGATGGGCTGGTCCGCGTGGGTGACGATCACCCGCCGCGGCTCGAGGACCGGCCCGCGCGGCCCGCGCACTGCGCGTGTGGAGCCCGAATCGTCGCTCACGCTTCCCGATCCAGAAGCTGCTGGCAGCGGTGCCGGACCTGTCCGGCGAGGTAGCGCACGAGCCGCGGATCTTCCGCGCTCTCGGGCCCGAAGCGCTGCGAGAAGTCCAGCGGCTCGCCGTAGACGATTCGATAGCGCGACCGGGTAGGGCAGCAGGCCCAGGGGCCCGAGCCAGGGAAACGTCGGGGTGATCGGCAACGCGGGCAGCCCGAGCCTGCGGGCCAGCCCCTGGAAGTCGTGCAGGATCGGCGCCTGGTCGTCGCTTCCGACCACCGCCGTCGGAACGATCGGCGCGCCCGAGCGCAGGGCCTCCTCGACGAAGCCCACGTGGAAGCGGCTGGAGCCGGTAGCGCTGGGTGACGTTCTTGCGGATGCCCGCCACGCCCTCCGGAAACACCAGCACCAGCTGCCCGTCCGCCAGCAGGTCCGCGACGTTCTCCCGCGTTCCGATCACCTGGCCGACGCGCGCATAGAAGATGCTCACCCACGGCAGGTTTCCGGCCCAGCGGTCCACCACCGAGCGAGCCAGCCGCGGCGGGTCGGTGTGGAGGAGCAAGTCGACGATCAGCATGGCGCCGTCGAACGGCAGCAGGCCGCCGTGGTTGCTCGCCAGGATGGCCGGCCCCTGCTCGGGCAGGTTCTCGTGCCCGCGGCTCTGGACGCGGAAGTACAGGCGGTAGAGGGCGTAGAAGAACGGAAAGGCGCGTCGCAGCACGCTCGGGCGAGAGGCCGAAGCGGTCGTAGGCGAGCTCGCTCTCCACCAGGTGGTGCGAGCGCGGCGAGCCGGCGCCGCTCGTCCGGGCCCGAGCCAGCGCTCGACGAGGCTCGACGGGTCGACGGGCTCGATCTCGGACAGACGCGGCAGGGTCGTCCAGGCCCGCGCGCGCTCGGGGGCCGTGGGAGGCTCCGCGTCACCGCTCCCGGGGAGCGGGCTCGTCTTCGCTGCGCGCCGTCGCCGGGCGACAGGCCCTCGAAGCCGAGCACGGCCAGCCCGTGCTCGAACGGATCGAAGTCGACGGTCGGGCTCGAAGGGATCGCGACCCAGGGCGGGACGCTCCGCGGGATCCTTTGCCTCCAGCAACGCCGCTTCCGCCAGGACGGCCGCGAGCGTGCCCGGGTCGAGGGGACTCGCGTCTCTCGCTCCGTCATCGGACGTCTCCTCGCCGGGGGGTGACGGCTCGCGCCGCTTCGTGCTCCTGCTCGCGCCCTCGCTCCTCGAGCTCCTCGGCGAGCGCGGCCATGGCCCGCGCTCCCCGGTCCCGGGGCGCGTACTCGAAGATCGAGAGGCCCGCGCGACTGGGCCTCGTCGATCTTCACGTGGTAGCCGACCACCGTCTGGGCGATCTCCTTGGGGAAGCGCTCCGCGAGCTTCTCGAGGATCTCGTGCGCGAGGCGCGTGCGGCGGTAGAAGGTGGGAATCACCATGGCGATCGCGCAGGCTCGTGTGGCCGTAGCGATCGTGTACCAGGTCGATGGTCCGCAGCAGCTCGGCGAAGCCGTCGAGGGCCAGGTAGGTGAGGGGAACCGGCACCACCACCTCGTCGCACGCGAGCAGCACGGAGAGGGTGAGCGGACCGAAGGAAGGCGGCGCGTCGAAGAGCACGAAGTCGTAGTCCCGAAGCTCCTTGGACCGCTCGAGATTGGCGGCGAGCCGGCGCTCCGGCTCGGCTCCCGGCGGCCTCGCGACCGTCCGCCTGCGGCCCGCTCCAGGCCGGGAACAGCGCGAGGGACTTGTTGGCGACGACGACGTCGAGGTTCGGAACGCGCGAGCTGCAGACGGGAAGCGCGAAGCGCATGGCACCCGTATCGAGTGCCTCGGGTCTGCCCGGGTTCCCCAGCAGGCTGTCGACCAGCAGCTCGATGGCGCTGCCGCGGGGCCTGCGAACCTCGAGGCCGAGCACCTTGCCCAGCTGGCCCTGGGGATCCATGTCGATGGCCAGCGTGCGCCGGCCCCGCTTCCAGGCGAGATAGGAGGCGATGTTGGCGACCAGGGTGGTCTTGCCGCTGCCTCCCTTCTCGTTGATGAAGACGATACGCCGAGGAATGGCTCACCTCGTCGGGGGCACGTCTCGATCGCGATCGATGACCGGTCTTCCGCAGCCGTCTCGGCGTCTGTCAGCAGGCGATTCCGCAGCCGCAACGAGTGCGGCGCACCGTGTCGCTCTCTCTCGACTCTCGCTCGTGTTCGTTGTCTTGCGACTTCGACATCGACCGCGCGGCTGTGTCGACCCCGCCCAGTTGTTTCTGCTGCCTCTCCGCTCTCCGCGCCTCCGTCGCTGTCGAAGGCGCCGCTTCCAGTGGTATGCGGGAGACGGACGCCAGTGTCAATGCGGAGTCGACCGGCCGCTGACATCTTCGTCGCTCGGATGACGCGGAGTGAGTCGTTCTGGGACGGACGCTCTGCGGTGCGACTTCCCGAAACGCAGAGAGCCCGCGACGGCGGCGTGCCGTCGCGGGCTCTCGAAGAGCCTCGCCGAGCTCGAGCCGCGCTCAGCCCTTCGCGGCCTTCACGGCCTCGGTCAGGGCCGGCACGACCTCGAACAGGTCGCCCACGACGCCGAGGTTCGCGACCTCGAAGATCGGCGCATCCGGATCCTTGTTGATCGCGATGATGTAGTTCGAGTTCTTCATGCCCACGAGGTGCTGGATGGCGCCGGAGATGCCGCAGGCGATGTAGAGCTTGGGCGTCACCACCTGGCCCGAGGAGCCGACCTGGTACGCGTGGGGCAGCCAGCCCGCGTCGACGACGGGGCGCGAGGCGCCCATGGCGCCGCCGAGAGCGTCGGCCAGGGGCTGGATCACCTCGGGGAACTTCTCGGGGTCGCCGACGCCCGCGGCCGCCGGAGACGATCACGTCGGCCTTCGTGAGGTCGATGCCCTTCGCCGCGGCCGCCTTGATCTCGCACGAACTTCGCGCGCGCGCCCGACAGGTCGACCGACAGCGGCGGTCGTCTTGCCGTCGCTCGAGCCCGAGAAGGGCGCCTTGGCGCCCGGCTGCACCGTGAGCACCGCCTTGCCCGCGGCCGCAGGTGAGCTGGGCGTCGAGCTTGCCGTTGAAGACGCGGCGGAAGACGACGAGCTTGCCGTCCTGCATCTCGGCGTTGAAGCAGTCGGCCACGAAGGCCGCGTCGAGGGCCGCGGCCACGCGCGGGGCGACGTCCCAGCCGCTCGGGGTGTTGGAGAGCAGCACCAGGTCCGCGCCCGCGGCCTCGACCGCCGCCCGGATGGCCTTGCTCCAGGCCTCGACGCTGTAGTTGGCCAGCCGCCGGATCGTCGGCCACGAACGTCTCGCCGCCGCCCTTGGAGGCGAACTCGCCGGCGAGGCCGTCGATGCCGCTGCCGATCACCAGGCTCTTGACCGTGCCGTCCCAGCGCTCTGGGCGAGTGTCAGCCAGCTCGTAGCTGGCCTCGCGGATCTTGCCGTTCTGGATCTCCGTGACGACGAGGATGTTGCCCATCGGATCTTCTCCTTCGCCGACCTCCTCTGGGGGAGGCCGAGCGCCCGTTCTTGGCCTGCCTGCTCTTGCGCCTGCCTGCTCTTGCTGCGCCTGCTGGCTGTGCTAGAGGAGGCCGAGCTCCTTGATCTTGCCGACGAGCCCGGCAACGATCTCGTCGGTGCGTGCCCGTGAGGATCTCGGCGCGATCGGCCTTCGGGGGCTGATAGACCTTGTCCCGCAGGACCTTGGCGTGCGCCGCGCCGACCTGGCCGGAGACGCCGAGGTCCGCGGCGGTCTTCACGTCCACCGGCTTCTTCTTGGCCTGCATGATGCCCTTCAGGGACGCGTAGCGGACCTGGTTGGCGCCCGTCTGGATCGCCACCAGGCACGGGGTCGGCAGCTCGACGACCTCGAGCGCGCCGCCCTCGAGCTCGCGCTCCACCGTGAGGGCGCCGTCCTTCAGCTCCGTGTGGACGACGCCCGTGGCGGAGGGCACGTCGATCAGCTCCGCCAGCATCGGCGGCACGGCGGCGGAGTTGCCGTCGTCGGCCATCAGCCCCGTGAAGACGATGTCCGGGCTCTCGGCCTTGGCGATGGCCGCCAGGATCTTCGCGACGCCCAGTGCGTCGGAGGTCTCGGCCTCCGGGTCGTTCACGTGGATGGCGCGGTCGGCGCCCATGCCGAGGGCGGTTCGGAGCGCCTGGGTGACCCGGGCCGGACCGATGGAGACCACCACCACCTCGGTGTCGGCCGCGCGTCCTTGAGACGGAGCGCCTCTTCGAGGGCGTAGGTGTCGTAGCTGTTGATCTCGAACTTGATGTTGTCTTCCTGGATCCAGGTTCCGTCGGGTCGGATGTCGAGCTTGGCATCCTGGTGCGGCACCTGCTTCAGGCACACCATGACCTTCATGGGTCGTGGCCTCCGGGGTTGGGTGAGGGTGGTAGGGAAAGGGTGGTCGGGACTGGGAACTGGGACTGAGAACGCGAGAAGGAAGAGGGCTGTCTCTCAGCGCGGCTTCGGGCTCTCGCAGATCGTGATCGGCGCCTCTCCCGGCTCACCCGGCTCGCGCCGGGCTCGCGCTTCCCGACGCTTCCCCGGCACGAGGGGCAGGCTCGGCTTCCCGCCGCGGCTCCGTGCTGGCTCGATCGGAGAGGCGGTCGGGAGCGTGGGGCCGGTCCTTCGGCGCGAGTCGAGTGCGAGGGGGACTTCGAGGTCCCCGACGAGGCGCGAAGACCCTACAAGACGGGTCCGGCGATTTCAACGCGGAAGCGGGGCGGGGCGGGTCTGCGAGGGTCCCGAGGGACTTTCCCTTCGAGCCCCTCCGGAGGGCTCCGTGCGCGGTGGGCCGGTGGCGGCAGCGTGCGCGATCCGGCCCGGACGTGCGGAAGGCGAACCTAAGCGCGCGAGCTTTATGGTATAACCGCCGGGGGATCCACCCGGACTCCCACGCCGGAGGCGACCGACCATGTTCAGGCTCGAAGCATTCGACCGGACGCGCGAACGCAGCCCGGAGCGGCGGCGGTCGCTTGGAGCCGTGCCGTTTCTGGCAGTCGCGCTGGCGCTCGTCCTGTCGGGCGGAATGGCCAGGGCGGCTGGGGACGAGCGCCCCAGCGAGATGCCCTACGACTCCCCCGGCAACGATTCCCCAGCTGAGCCCGGACTACCGTCAGACGAGCCACAAGGTCGTGCTGATCACGGACGACAGCATCAGCCCCAAGGCCGTCCGTCTGAAGGAGGGGCAGCTCGTGGCCTGGATCAGCTACTCGGCCACGCCCGTGACGATCGTCTTCGAGCGCGAGGTGGCGCGCTCGATGATCTGCCACAGCCTCGTCAACTTCTCCATCGTCGAGGACGAGCTCCGCTCGGAGCCCATCCACCCCGGCGAGTTCGCCAGCTTCTGCGAGCTCAAGCCCGGCCGCTACCAGTACATCATCAAGCGGCCCGGACAGGCGCTGGCGAATCCCCAGCACCAGGGCCAGGACCGAGATCCGCGGCGAGATCCTGGTAGGCGACCATCAAGAAGAAGTAGCTCGACCTCCTCCAGGGCGGCTCTGAATCGGCGTCCTAGACGCCCATGAAGCTCAGGAACATCTCGAGCGAGGTCACCCGGAGGAAGGGGTTCGAGCGCTTCTGCTCGCCCAGCGTGGACTGCCCCTCGGCAGAGTAGAGGTGCCCGGGGAAGAGCAGGGTCTCGTCCGGTAGCTGCTTCAGCGTCTCGTTCAGGCTGCGGTACATGGCCTCGGGATCGCTTCCCGGCAGATCGACGCGCCCGCAGCTGCCCAGGAAGAGCGTGTCTCCCGACACGAGCTGGCCGGGCCTTCCGCCCTCCTCCACGAGGAAGCACTGCGAGCCCGGGGTGTGTCCCGGCGTGTGCAGCAGGCGCGTGCGGATGCCGCCGACCTCGACCACGTCCCCTCCCTCGTGGATCACGAGGTCGCTCTGGGACACCCCGGTCACCTTCTTCAGGCCCTCCGCCTCGTTGCGATTGACGTGGATCGGGACCGGCCGGCGCTCCATCAGGCGATCGAGCCCCTCGATGGAGTGACCGAACAGGGAGCCGCCCACGTGGTCCTGGTGGTAGTGGGTGACGAGCGCGCCAACGACCTGCATGCCGTCGGCCTCCGCCTGGTCGAGCAGGGCGTCCACCTCCCAGGCCGGGTCTACGAGCAGGGCCTCGCGCGCGGAGCGGCTGCCGATCAGGTAGGCGAAGTTCGCCATCTGGCCCACCGCGGCCTGGCAGAAGTAGAGGTCTCTCTCCCGGGCTCCGGCGGGGTCGGGGGCTCGAGCGGAATCGTTCTGGGGCTGGGACACGCATGCCTCCTCGGGGGCGGTGCTTCTGGGTCGGCTCAGATCCGTACCTGCAGGATGCCCTGTCGGACCCGGACCGGGTAGGCCGAAACCGAGCAGGCGGGATCGTCCAGGCAGCGTCCGGTATCGATCTCGAACGCGTACGCGTGGAGGGGCAGATGGCGAGGTCGTCGTCGAGCATCCCTTCGGCCAGGCTCCCGCCCGCGTGGGGGCAGGTGTCGTCGATCGCGAACCAGCGGTCGCCGCTGCGGCCGAAGCACAGCTGGACGTTCCCGACGCGGCCGCCGTGGGGCTTGCCTTCGGCGAAGCGCTCGACCGGTCCCAGGTCGTGCCAGCTCTGGGCTGTCGCGTCGGTCATGATCCGCGTGCGGGCGGCGCTCGGGCCCGGCTGCTCAGTCTCCGATCACCGAGGCCAGCCAGTCGGAGAGGACGTGGAAGATCTCGTTCCGCACCTCCTCCTCGTTGCGCAGCGACCGCTTGGGAACCTTGAAGTTGTGGTCCGCCTCTTCCACTACGTGGAGCCGCGTGGGTGCGCCGACGTGCCGCAGGGTCTCCCGAAGGGTGTCCACGTCGCAGCGCCGATCCCGCGTGCCCTGGATGAACAGCATCGGCGAGGTGATCCGGATACAGGCTCTCCGCCTGCATCTTCTCCTTCTTGTCCTGGGGATGGAGGGGAAAGCCGAGAAAGAACAGCCCCGCGATGCGGAGCCGCGCGGTGGCCAGGTGGGCGGCCGCCCGCGCGCCGGTGCCCTTGCCGCCCAGGACGAGGTGGGCCGGCGCCTGGCTGAGGTCGCGGCCGAGCACGCCCAGGGCCGCGCGAAACGTCCGGTCCATCACCTCCACGGAGTCGGTGCCGCTGCGCTTGCCCGCCTCGCCGAAGGGGAAGTTGAAGCGCAGACTCAGGAACTTCCGCGCCGTCAGCCGGCGGTGGATGTCGACCAGGATCGGGATCGTCCATGTTGTTGGCGGAGCCGTGGGCCAACGCGACGGCGACCCGCGAGCCGGTGGGCCACCATTCGGGGACGCCGAGCACCGCGGAGACCTCGCGGAGGCCCGAGGCGGGCTCGGGCAGCGACACCTTCAGCTCTTCGAAGCGGGGCGATTGCTCGACCACCAGATCCCTCCGGGGCAGACCGGAAGCCTCCGGGCGCGTCCGGAAGAGAGGTGCCCAGGTGAAATTCGGCGGTAGATTACGAAACTCCCGGGCCCAGGCCCAACCAACGAAGCGTAAGTATCTGGAGTCAAAGTGGAAAAACTTCTACTGACCGGAATCGCGGGCGGCCTGGGCCAGCTCGTGGCCCGGCAGCTCCACGAACGCTACGACGTCACCGGTGTCGACTCCCACCGCTGGCGCAACTGCCCCCGTGGGATCAAGACCCACGTGGTGGACCTCCGGAAGCGCAAGTTCGAGGACGTGGTGCGCACCGAGCGGCCCCAGGTGGTGGTGCACCTGGCCTTCATCCGGCACTTCCGCGGCGACGACCGCGTCCGCCATCAGGTGAACGTCGGGGGCACGCGGACGCTGCTCGACCACTGCGTGAAGTACGGCGTCGAGCGGGTGGTGGTGCTCTCCAGCGGCTACGTGTACGGCGCCTTCCCCGAGAATCCCTACCAGCTCGACGAGGAGGCGCCGCTCTCCGCCAGCCGTACATATCCCGAGATTCGCGACCTGGTGGAGGTCGACAGCCTGGCGACGGGCACCATCTGGCATCACCCCGAGCTCATCACGAGCGTGCTGCGGCCGGTCAACGTCCTGGGGCCCCACGTGCACTCGATGGTGCGCGAGTACCTGGCGCAGCCGCGGGTGCCGACGGTGCTGGGCTTCGATCCGATGATGCAGTTCATCCACGAGGACGACATGGCGGCGGCCGTGGCGCTGGCAGCCCAGCACAAGCTGCGGGGCGTCTACAACGTGGTGGGTCCGGGCGAGGTGCCGGTCCACACGGCGATCCGGGAGACCGGGGGCACGGCCTGGCCGATTCCCGATCCGCCGGCGCGCTGGCTGTTCGGTCGCCTGTTCCGCTTCGGGCTGCTGCCGTACCCGGCCGGGCTGCTGGATTTCCTCAAGTATCCGGTGTCTCTCGACGGAAGGCGGTTCGTTGAGGCGACGGGCTTCCGATGTCAGTACGGTCTGCACGAGATCTTCGAGAGCGTGAGGCGATGAGCCGGGTGGAAGACGTGGAGAGCGAGAAGCGAGCGAAGCCGAGGCGCGGGGCCGCCGGAGCCCAGGGAGCCGCCGGAGCCCAGGGAGCCGCCGGAGCCCAGGGAGCCGCCGGAGCCCAGGGAAAGGGTGGGGCACGGGGAAAGGGCGGCGCTCGACGCCCCGGCTCCCTGGCCGGAGTGCCGCCCCGGACCGTGGGCGAGAGCCGCGGCCTGGCTCGTGTCCACGCTCCGCAGCGCCCGCCGGGGGGGCTCTGGGGGACCCTCACCGATCTGATCGGCGCCTTCCAGCCCATGTCGGTGCGCCGGCTCGGCCAGGAGATCGACCGACGCATCGACGAGATCCCGATCGGCCTGAACGAGTACGGCTTCGATCGCTACGGCTTCCACCCGGACACCTTCCGCCGCACGGCACTGCCTTCGGCGCTGCTGTACCGGCACTACTTCCGGGTGGAGACCCACGACATCGATCGGGTGCCCGAGGGGCGCGTGCTGCTGATCTGCAACCACGCCGGCCAGCTGCCCTTCGACGGCGCGATGCTCGCGATGGCGATGCTCCTGGAGGCCGACCCGCCCCGCCTCGCGCGACCGATGGCGGAGTACTGGGTGTCGCAGCTGCCCTTCGTGAGCGAGATGGCGGCCCGCACCGGGTCCATGGTGGGAACCCGCGAGAACTGCATCCACATGCTCGAGCAGGGCGAGTGCGTGATGGTGTTCCCCGAAGGCGTCCGCGGCATGAACAAGCTCTATTCCCAGCGCTACCAGCTGCAGCGCTTCGGCCTGGGCTTCCTGCGCCTGGCGCTGCAGACCGATACTCCCATCGTTCCCGTTGCTCTGGTCGGCTCCGAGGAGCAGCAGCCGGGGCTCGCGAACCTGCAGTCGCTGGCGAGGCTGCTGGGCATGCCCGCCTTGCCCATCACCCCCACGTTTCCATGGCTCGGTCCGTTGGGCCTGCTGCCGCTGCCGGTCAAGTACCACTTCTACTTCGGCGAGGTGCTCCGGTTCCAGGGCGATCCCCTGGACGAGGACGCCGTGATCCAGCGGCACGTCGACGTGGTGCGGGCCTCGATCGAATCGATGTTCGCGCGCGGCCGACGGGAGCGGCGGGGAATCTTCCGGTGAGCCTGCGCGGATCCCTGCTGGCGCTCGCCTGGCTCCTGTGCGCTGCGCTCGTCGCGTGTGTCGGCAGCGGCGCCGGGCGGGGCGACGCGGAGGCGACGGTGCGGGTCGGCGCCTCGAGCCCCACCACCCCGCCCGAGCGCGTCGTGCTGATCTCCGTGGCGGGCCTGCGCCCCGTCGAGTACGGCGCGGGCGACCCCCAGGCGGGCCTGCAGCTGCGCGGTGTCGAGATGCCCAACCTCGCGCGGCTCGCGCGGGAGGGCGCCTATGCGGACGCGATGACGCCCGTGTTTCCGGCCGCGCTGTATCCGGTGCACGCCACGTTCGTCACCGGACTGCGCCCCGATCGGCACGGCGTGCTGGGCGACGAAGTGCTGGGACCCCAGGGGCTGCACGTGCGTGGTATCTCCCGCGCGGGACGCATCCACGGGACGCCGGTGTGGCGTGCGGCCCAGATGACGGGGCTCTCGGTGACGGCGCTCAACTGGCCCCTCACCCGCGATGCGGACATCCCGTTGCTGCTGCCCGACATGGGCGTGCCCGATCGTGATCCGGACCAGAACTGGCTGGGCCTGCTGAGCCAGGACGCGACGCCGTGGATCGTCGACCGGCTGCGCCGCCTCGACCCGGGCCTGGCCGACGTGTCCTGGCCGGACCCGGTCCAACGCGACGTGCTGGTGGAGCGGCTCGCCTGCGAGATCGCCATGCAGCCGACCCGGCCCGCCCTCTGGCTGCTGACCTTCGAGGAGACGGGGGTGGCGCTGGCCCGCGACGGACCCGGCAGCGACGGCGCGCGGGCTGCGTTCCAGGACGTGGACGCGGCCCTCGGCCGGCTCGTCGACTGCTTCCAGACGGCCGGCATCCTCGAGGGCACGACGTTCCTGCTCGTGGGCGACCGCGCGCTCTTCCCGCTGCACACCATCGTCTACCCGAACGTCGTGCTCGAATCCGTGGGCCTCATCACCCTGGCGCCCATGTACCTCGGCTCGGGGGTTGCGAGCTGGGATGCCTTCGTGCGCAGCTACGGCGGCTCCGCGGTGGTGTACGCCTCGGGCGAGCACGAGGCGCTGCTGGCGCGGAGGGCGCTCGAAGAGCAGGTGAGCCGCACGCGCGCGTTCCGCATCGTGCCGGCCTCGGAGCTCAGCGCCCTGCACGCCGATCCCCAGGCCTGGTTCGGGATCGAGGGCGAGGCCGGCTTCGGCATCGGCAAGCTGGCGCGGGGAGCGGTGCTGCAGCCCACGCCGCGCCGGGGGCTGGGTGGCTACCTGCCCACCGACCCGGGAAGCTCCGTGGGCTTCGTGGCGTGGGGGGCCGGCATCCGGCCGGGGGTGCGCGTCCGCGAGATGTCGCAGATCGACGTGGCGCCCACCCTCGCGGACCTGCTCGGCTTTCCGCTGCCGGGTGCGGACGGTGCCCCCGTGGTCGATATTCTCGGTAGGGCCCGCCAGCCGGGGCGCCCGTCTCGCTGAGGCGACGCCGGCCGGGCGCACCGGCCGCGAGATGCGGAAGAAGAGAGCGCGGAACGGGAGAGAGCCGGGTGTACGAAGACCAGCAGCCCGTGGTGATCGAGCTCAACCCCCGGGAGCGCCGGCTCTATGACCGGCTGCGCAGCCAGGTGATCGAGGCGGAGCCCGGCGACCGATCCGGGCTGCGCGACCTGCTGCTGCTGCTGCCCGATCTCGCCGTGCTGCTCTTCCGCCTGATGCGCGACGACCGCGTGCCCGTGGGCTCCAAGGCGATCGCGGTGGTCGGGGCCGCGTATCTCGTCTCGCCGATCGACCTCATGCCCGCGCTCCTGCTCGGTCCCATCGGGCTGGTGGACGACCTGGTGGTGGTGGGCGCGGTGCTCTCCCGCATGCTGAACCGGGTGCACCCCGACGTGGTGCGCTCGCACTGGTCCGGTCAGGGAGACGCCCTCGACGCCATCCACCGCGTCACGCGCTGGAGCGAGCGCGTCTTCGGCGATCGCGTGCGCCAGGTGACTTCGTGGGTGACGGGGTCGGGCAGCGGACACTGACCCGCGCCCGGCTCGGCCTGCTGGCTGGCCCCAATGCGTCATTCAGCCTGCTTCCTGCCTGCCGCAGATCCTGATCCGCATGACGGATCAGGGCTAGAGGCCGAGCTTCTGCTTCATGTTGAGGCGCCGCTCGTTCGGGATGCGACGGACGCGACCCTGGCTGTCGACGGCGGCGTGCTCGGTGGCGCCCGTGACGAGCAGCTCGTCGTCCCGGGTGATGCGGTAGGCCATCCGCAGGGAGGCGCCCCGGATGGCCTCCACCCAGGTCGCCACGCGCAGCCGGTCGTCGAAGCGTGCGCTGCGGAGGTAGTCCACCTCCACGCCCGTGACGGCAAAGTGCAGGTCCATCTCGATGTAGGCCGTGTAGGGCTGGTCGTGCTCCTCGAGCCAGAGGACGCGCGCCTCCTCGAACCAATGCAGGTAGTTCGCGTGGTGGACGATGCCCATGGCGTCGGTCTCGTGGAAGGCGACCCGGTGCTCCAGGGTGGAGAGCCTTGCCCCGGCGGGCGGCGTAGCGGTCCTGGCGGAACGTGAGGACAAGTGCGCACCTGCTCCGGACGCCAATAGCGCCGCATCTTCGGGACCTTCTCCCTGCGTCGATCCTCGACGTGCTGATAGCACGCCTTCGGTCGGCTCCGGTCCGAGGGCCCCGAATCTGCAGCACTCTTGGCGCCCTCGCGCCGAGCTCCAGGGATAGTCCGGGCTAGAACTCGTCCTTCTGCTTGCGTCGCCGGCCGAGCTCGGCGGCGTCCCGCGCGCGCATGAAGGGGTTGGTCTTCTTCTCGTCACCGATCGTCGAGGGAATGGTCATCTCGTCCGGGGTGGCGTCGTGCCAGTCGGCCGCGGCCCGGGCGCGCACCGAGTGCGCCCACGCGAGCTTCTTCTTCACGTCCTCGTTGTCCGGCTCCACGTGGGCCGCGAAGCGCAGGTTCGACTCCGTGTACTCGTGGCCGCAGTAGACGCGCATGTCGTCGGGCAGCTTCGCGAGCTTCTCGCACAGCGCCGTGTACATCATCTCGGGCGTGCCCTCGAAGAGCCGGCCGCAGCCCGCCGCGAAGAGCATGTCCCCACTGAACAGGGCCTTCGCGTCGTCGAACACGTAGGCGACGTGGCCGGTGGTGTGCGAGGGGATGAAGAGGACCCGCGCCGTCTCCTCGCCCACCTGCACGGTGTCGCCCTCGTCGACGCCGTCCGTGAAGCCGGGGATGCGCTTCGCGTCCGAGACGTGACCGATGACCGGCACGCCGTAGCGCTTCGCCAGCTCCGGGTTGGCCATGGAGTGGTCGGGGTGGTGGTGGGTCGACAGGATCTTCGTGACCTTCGCGCCGGTCTCCTCGACCCGCCGGATCACGGGCTCGGCCTCGGGCGCGTCGATCACCGCCGCCTCGCGGGTGGCCTCGCAGATCACCAGATAGGTGTAGTTGTCCCCGAACGTGGGGATGCGCTCGATCTGTAGCGACATGATCGGCGACTCTAGCGCCGGATCCCCCGGGAGATCAGCCGTTCCGGCGCGCGCCCGCCCGACGCGCCATCCGTTCCGTTCAGAGCAGCGACAGCTGGCGCGGCTCGCTCACGGGCGTCGCCGGCGGCTGCGCGGAAGATGTGGGCGGCGGCTGCGCGGAAGATGTGGGCGGCGGCTTCGTCCGGAAGGTGTGGGCGGCGGCTCCGCCGTCTGGTCGTTCCAGGCCGGGCACAGGGAGCGGTACTCGCACCAGTCGCACAGGGGGTTCTTCTTGGCCGGGTAGCACTCCTCTTCTCGGATCCGGTCGATCACCTTCGCGGTCTGCGTTCGCAGCGCCGCGAGCTGCTCGGGCGTACGGGTGGAGTGACGGAGTGCGCCCCGGGCCACGTAGTGCCACACCAGCCGCACCGGCCGGTCGGGTCCATAGCGGTGGCCCACGCCGATCTGGTAGAGGGCCAGCTGGCGATCCTCGTCGAGCGTCTTCTGCGAGGGCACGTAGCGTCCCGTCTTGTAGTCGTGGATCTCGATGGTGCCATCGGCGGCGCGCGAGACCCGGTCGATGATGCCCTGCATGCGATAGACGCCGGGCGCCGTGTCCGGTGCGAGGTCGAAGACGACGCGCTCCTCGACGGCCAGGGTCTCGTCCGCGTCGAAGGGGTAGTGGGCGCGGTAGTAGGTCTCGAGGCACTGGGCGCCGAGCTCCCGGTAGAAGGCCGGCGGCGTGCCCTCGCGCACCACCCGGACGCGGTCGGGGTCGTACTCGGCGTCCCACAGCTCTTCGAAGCGGCGCCGCACCTGGGGCAGGCTCGGGAGCATGCCGCGCCCGACGAAGACGTAGAGCCGCTCGAGCACCTCGTGGACCCGCTTGCCCACGAACGCCTCGATGCCCTCCGTCTCCTGGGGGATCTTCAGCACGTAGCGGAAGTGGAATTGCTTGGGGCAGTTCTCGAAGCAGCGCAGGCGCGAATGGCTGTACAGCTCGGACACGCAGACCCCCCCGGATTCGCGCGATTATAGGATCTCGTGCGCGTCGTGGAGCCCTCGCCGCCGGGATTTTCGGCGTCCTGCTAAGCTCCCTGGCTCCGGGGGAGGCGCAGGAGCCGGCATGGTCGCAGAGTCCTCAGACGAGCACGCTCGAGCGGACGGCGCGCGCGGCACGCGCACGCGGGAGATCTTCGCTCGCACCATCGAGGCCCTCTCCGCCTGCGGAGAGGACGCGCTCTCCCAGGCGGTCTGTCCCGGAATCCTCGATCCGAACCAGGTGCAGGCCTGGGCGGAGCGCGCGGATCGGCTGATCCGCTTCCAGAGCGACCGATCGGTGCTCCGCTCGGAGGTGCCGGTCGTCGCCGAGCGGCTCGAGACCCTGCTCGAGCGCCTCGAGATGGCGCCGGGGACGTCGGCCCGGGAGCTCACCCTGTCTTTCGTCGAGCGCCTGCCCGCCATCCGGGCGCTCGTCGCCCAGGACCTGCAGGCCTGCTACGACGGCGACCCCGCGGCCAACAGCCTGCAGGAGATCGTGCTCGCCTACCCGGCCATCCGGGTGCTCTCGATCCACCGCATCGCCCACGAGCTGTACCGGCTCGAGGTCCCGCTGCTGCCGCGGATCATGAGCGAGTACGCCCACGATCGGACGGGCATCGACATCCATCCCGGCGCCCGCATCGGGCGCAACTTCTTCATCGACCACGGCACGGGGGTGGTGATCGGCGAGACCGCCGAGATCGGCGACCGGGTGCGCCTCTACCAGGGCGTCACCCTGGGCGCCGCCTCCCTGCGAGACAGCCGGGCCCTGCGCGGCCAGAAGCGCCACCCCACCGTCGAGGACGACGTGACGATCTACGCCGGGGCCACCATCCTCGGCGGCGAGACGGTGATCGGGTCCGGCAGCGTGATCGGCGGCAACGTGTGGCTCACCGAGTCGGTGCCGCCCGGGTCGCAGGTGGTGGCGGAGCCGGCCCGCTACGTGGTGCGGCCCCAGAGTCCGGAGCGGCAGTCGGCGGTCCAGCTGCGTTGGGACCTGTGAGGGACGCCGTGAGGAAGGGGGGAGCGCAGCCGATGGAATTCGCGAAGGACGAAGCGAACCATTCACGGTCTGCTGCGCGCTGCGCTGGCCGCCGCGGCGCTGCTGGCGGTGGCGGGCGCCGCTGGGGCGCAGGTGCCCTCGCTCGCCCAGGACCCCACCGGTACAGGCGTGTCGGGGCCGCCCGAATGGGCGTACTCCATGGCGCACGACCTGATGAGTCCCTTCTGTCCGGGACGGACCCTGGCCGCGTGCCCGAGCCCCCAGGCCGACGAGCTCCGCCAGTGGATCCTGTTCCAGGCCGCGGCGGGACAGTCGCGGGAGCGAGATCGAGAAGGTGCTCTTCGAGCGCTTCGGCGACGTGATGCGCCAGGAGCCCCGGGCCGAAGGAGGCTGGGGCATCTCGGCGTACGTCATCCCGGTGGCCGGCTTCCTCCTCGGTGGCGCGCTGGTGGCGTTCGTCATCCATCGCATCGCCGGAGGCGGTGGCGCTCCCGCGCCGCCGGCCGCACCGCGGACGCCGGACTCCTCCGCCCCCCGCCTGCCCGGCAGGTCGGCCTCCCGGCTGAGCGACGCCGAGCTCGAACGGCTGGTCGACGAAGAGCTCGCCGGATCGTGAAGATCTACACGCGCCGCGGAGACGCCGGCGAAACGGATCTCTTCGGCGGAGATCGGGTCCGCAAGGCGAGCATCCGGGTCGAAGCCTACGGACAGGTGGACGAGCTCAACGCCTCGCTGGGGGCGGCGATCGCGACCAGCGTCCAGTCCGACCTGATCGACCTCGGACGCCGGATCCAGAGCACGCTCTTCGACCTCGGCTCCTTCCTCGCGACGCCGGACGCGGCCCATCGCCGCAAGGCGTCCGTGCCCGAGGTGACCGCTGCCGACGTCGAGACCCTGGAAGCCGAGATCGACCGCCTGGAAGGGGAGCTCGAGCCGCTCTCGAGCTTCATCCTGCCCGGCGGCACCCCGGCGGCGGCGACCTTCCACGTGGCGCGCACCGTGTGTCGCCGGGCCGAGCGGGCCGCCGTCGGGCTGGACGGCGAGGAGCCGCTGGGCGGGCTCGCTCTGCGCTACCTGAACCGCCTATCCGACCTGCTCTTCGTGATGGCCCGGGTGGAGAACCGGCGGGCGAGCCGGCCCGACGTCCCCTGGCGTCCGCGCCCCGCAGGCTGAAGCCACCTCGCCGGCGTGTGCGGGCTGCGTCGGGGACGACTCCACGAAGTAGCGCGTCGGTCGCTCGAGCCGCAGGCGGATCACGGTGCCGATCACCAGCCCCGCGAGCAGCGACGCGAGCAGCGCCAGCAGGATGTGGCGAAGGATCCGCATCCCGTCCCCTCAGCCCACCCGTTCCGGCGGCCGCACGCCCGGCTTCGCGAGCGCGTCCTCGATCTCCGACGGCGAGCTCGTCGACGAGGGAAGCGACCGACTCCAGACAGGCCTCGCGCACCCGCACCTCGAGGGCCTCGCGAGCGCCGACGCGCTCGAGGCCGAAGCTGCCGTAGCGGGCCAGGAGCGCCTGCTCGACGCAGTGGACGCGTCCCTCGAGTCGTCGCTCGGCCAGCGCACCGGTGGTCTCGGCGTGCCGGTGGTGTCGTTCGAGGGTCTCCACCAGCTCGTCGATGCCGCCGCCGTCCCGGGCCGACGCCAGCAGCACGGGCGGCTTCCAGTCGTCGCCGCGCGCGGCGGCGAGGCCGAGGCCGGAGGCCAGCTCCCGCGCGGTTCGCGCGCGCCGCGGCGCCCACGTCGGACTTGTTCACCAGGAACACGTCGGGCACCTCGAGGATGCCGGCCTTCATGAACTGCAGCGTGTCCCCGGCGTCCGGCTGCGCGACGAAGACGAGGGTGTCCACCAGGTGCGGTGATCTCGCTCTCGGACTGGCCCACGCCCACGGTCTCCACGAAGACGTAGTCGAAGACCGCCGACAGGATCTCGATGCTCGAGGCCGTGGCGTCCGACAGGCCGCCCAGGCGGTTGCGCGCGGCCATCGAGCGCAGGAAGACGCCGTCGTCCCCCGCGCCCGGAACGGACCCGGAAGCGGTCGCCGAGCAGCGCGCCGCCGGTACGCCGGCTCGAGGGGTCGACGGCCAGGATGCCGACGCTGCGTCCGCGCGGCCGCAGGCTGCGCACCAGGGCGTCGAGCAGGGTGGACTTGCCCGCGCCCGGCGCGCCGGTGATGCCCACGCGTCGCGCGCGCAGGGCGTCGGCGTGTCGCTGCAAGGTGTCGAGCAGTGCGCAGGCTCTCGCGCCGCGCGGCGGGCCGCTGGTCGTCGACCAGGTTCAGGGCCGGCGCCACGGCCCCGCGATCTCCCGCCAGCAGGCGGTCCGCCAGGTCGGCGGACCCGGCGCCCGGGTCCCGCTCAGTGGTCATTGCCGTCCGGAACCGACTCCGCGACCAGCTCGACGATCTCGCCCATGATGCGCGTCAGGTCGAAGTCCTTCGGCGTGTAGACGCGCTTCACGCCCGCTTCCCGCAGCGCGGCGGCGTCGGCCTCGGGGATGATGCCGCCCACGACCACCGGGACGCCTGCGAGCCCCACGTCCGCGAGCCGCTTCGAGCACGTCGATCACGAGCACGCCGTGGGAGCCCGAGAGGAGCGACAGGCCGATCACGTGCACGCCCTCGTCCCGCGCGGAGGCGACGATCTGCTCGGGGGTGAGGCGGATGCCGTCGTAGACCACCTCCATGCCCACGTCCCGGGCCGCCACGGCGATCTGCTCGGCGCCGTTGCTGTGGCCGTCGAGGCCGGGCTTGCCCACCAGCAGCTTGAGCCGCCGTCCGAGCCGCGCCGACACCTCGTCCACCCGCTGCCGGATGCGCTTCACGTGCTCGGTGGGCTCCGAGGCCCGCACGCCGCCCACGCCGGTGGGCGCCCGGTACTCGCCGAACAGGTCGCGCAGGGTGTCGGCCCACTCGCCGGTGGTGACCCCCGCGTGCGCGGCGCGGATCGAAGGCGGCATCACGTTGCCGCCGTTCCCCACCACGTCGCGCAGGTTCGCGAGGGCGGCCTTCGCCTCGGCGTCGTTGCGCTTGCTGCGGAAGGCCCGCAGGCGCTCGATCTGCTCGCGCTCGGCCGACTCGTCCACCACCAGGATCGACTCGGCGCCGGCCGCGGTGAGCGGCGAGGGCTCCGTCTCCGTGAAGCGGTTCACGCCCACGACGGTCAGCTCGCCGGACTCGATGGCGCGCACCCTCGTGGTGTTGGACTCCACCAGCTGCTGCTTCATGTATGCGTTGTCGATGGCCGCGACGGCGCCGCCCATGTCCAGCACCTTCTGCAGCTCGGCCTGCGCCTCGTGCTTGAGCTCGGCCGTCCGGCCCTCGACCACCTTCGAGCCCTCGAAGATGTCCGGGTACTCCAGCAGGTCGGTCTCGTACGCCAGGATCTGCTGGATGCGCAGGGACCACTGCTGGTCCCAGGGGCGCGGCAGGCCCAGGGCCTCGTTCCAGGCGGGAAGCTGCAGGCTGCGCGTGCGCGCGTCCTTCGAGAGGGTGACGCCGAGGGCCTCCAGCACGATCCGGATGACGTTGTTCTCGGGCTGCGCCTCGGTGAGACCCAGGCTGTTCACCTGCACGCCGTAGCGGAAGCGGCGCATCTTCGGGTCCTCGATGCCGTAGCGCTCCCGGCCGAGCTCGTCCCACAGCTCGCGCATCGCGCGGCACTTGCACACCTCTTCGATGAAGCGGATGCCCGCGTTCAGGAAGAAGGAGATGCGGCCGAAGACGCGCGGGAGGGCCTCCTCGGGCACGTCGTCCCGGCCCCGCACGGCGTCGAGCACCGCCACGGCGGTGGCCATCGCATAGGCCATCTCCTGCACGGGCGTCGCCCCGGCCTCCTGCAGGTGGTACGAGCAGACGTTCACCGGGTTCCACTTCGGGATGGCGTCCACGGTGTAGGTGACCATGTCGGAGATCAGGCGCAGGGACGCCTCCGGCGGAAACACGTAGGTGCCCCGGGAGAGGTACTCCTTCACGATGTCGTTCTGGGTCGTGCCCTGGAGCTGGCTCGGATCGACGCCCTGTCGCTCGGCGGCCGCCGTGTACAGCGCGAGCAGCCAGGCGGCGGTGGCGTTGATCGTCAGGTTGCTGTTCATGCGGTCGAGGGGGATCTGGTCGAACAGCTGGCTCATGTCGTCGATGTGGGAGATCGGCACGCCCACCTTGCCCACCTCGCCCCGGGCCAGGGGGTGGTCGGCGTCGTAGCCGGTCTGGGTCGGCAGATCGAAGGCGACGGAGAGCCCCGTCTGTCCCTTCGCGAGGTTCGCGCGGTACAGGGCGTTGCTGGCGTGGGCCGACGAATGGCCCGAGTAGGTGCGGATCAGCCAGGGACGGTCGCGTTCGGGTGCGGTCATTGCGCCCTCTCGGATTCCGGGGTCGGGTTGCGGCTTCGGATCACGGCCCGGATCGTCCCGGGACCGGGGAGCCGAGCGGTAAGTGACCGTGAAATCTAACGAAACCGATTGCACGGGGCAATTTCGTGTAGACTCGCCCGGCATGCCCGCACTCGACGAGTCCTTCTTCCGCCTCTCGCCCGATCGTGTGCTGCAAGCGGTGGAGGCCGCGGGGCTCCGTCCCACGGGCCACTGCACGGCGCTGAACGCTCTCGAGAACCGCGTCTTCGACCTGCGCCTCGAGGACGGGTCCCACGTGGTGGCGAAGTTCTACCGCCCCGGCCGCTGGTCGCGAGAGGCGATCCTCGACGAGCACCGCATGCTCTCCGCCCTGCGCGAGGCGGAGATCCCCGTGTGCGCGCCCCTGGTGTTTCCGGACGGGGAGACGCTGCACGAGGTGGAGGGGATCTTCCACGCGGTCTGGCCGCGCACGGGCGGACGCTCGCCGGACGAGCTCTCGGACGCCGAGGTCGCGGTGCTCGGCCGCCTGCTGGCGCGCATCCACAACGTGGGGGCCGCCCTCGAGATGCCCGCACCGGCCGACTCTCGACGAGGGACTTTCCGCTGGCGGCGCTCTCCCTGCTCGAAGAGGGCGAGTTCCTGCCCCCGTCGTGCGCCCACGCCTATCGCGAGGCCACCCTGGATCTGGTGGCGCATCTACCGGGACCTCTCGCAGGGGGTCGCGCTGCACCCGATCCACGGCGACTGCCACGCGGGCAACCTGCTGCGCGGCCCGGACGCGGGCTGGTTCTTCCTCGACTTCGACGACATGGTGACGGGACCGGCGGTGCAGGACGTGTGGATGCTGCTTCCGGGTCGCGACGCCGTCGCCGCCCGCCAGCGCAGCCTGCTCGTCGACGCGTATCGCGAGTTCCGGGACTTCGACGAGCGCAGCCTTCGGCTCGTCGAGCCGCTGCGGGGCTTCCGCTTCGTGTGGTACGCGGGCTGGATCGCGAAGCGCTGGAGCGATCCGGCCTTCCCGGACGCCTTTCCGCACTTCGGCACGGAGCAGTACTGGGCGAACGAGACCCGCGACCTGTGCGAGCAGGTGGAGCGGATCCGGCGCGGGGAGTCCCTCGTCTCCGACGACCCGGACCGCGCCCGCCCCCGGGCCGAGGAGGACGAGAAGGAGCTCACGAACGAGGACTTCTTCTGGGACCTGTGAAGCAGGCACCGACTCGGAGCGTGACCCGAGACTTCGTCCTGCGGCGCGAGCCCGCCCATTCCGGGTCGGCGGGCTAGCCCTGATCCGTCGTGCGGATCCGGACGCAACTCCCAATGCCTGCCACTGAATGACGCATTGGGCTAGCGCACCTCCAGCATCGCGCGTCCCGTCGAGGTCTGGCCGTCCGGGTTGCGGACCTGCACGTCATAGCGTCCCGGCAGCAGGGCCGGGGCCAGCACGCTTCCGATGATCCGGTCGGGGACCTCGCCGTGACCCTCGACGATCGCGGGCCGGCTCACCACCACCTCGGTCGTCCCCGCGAGCACCACCCCCGGTGGCGAGCGGAAGCCGCGTCCGGCGATCTCCAGCACCGCCATCACCCCTTCGTCGCTGGAGATCACGTCGGGGGAGACGGCGTCGACGATCGGAGGTGGATGGATGCCGTCGATCGTCGGGTCGAGCAGCACGCGGCCCTGCAGGTAGGCGAAGTTCAGCGCCCGCATTCGCGGCAGCGACCGGTCGTCGGCTCCCGCCAGGGTCTCGAACGAGAACGACGGTCCGGGGTTCATGAGCAGGCTCTCCGCTGGAACCTCGCCTCCGGCGGTCAGGTTGTGGGTGTACTCGACACCGATCTCGCCGCCGTAGAGGCCCCTTCCGGGCGCCCCGGGTGGGACCAGTCCCATGGCGTGTCCAGCCTCGTGGGCGGCGATGCTCGCCACCACCTGCGCGAAGGTCTCGACGCCGGCTTGCAGCTCCGCCAGGCGCTCGCGCTGGGCGGACGAATGGGGATCGTAGGGCCCGCCCAGCACCGCGTAGTCCAGGGGATCGGCGCCCGGCGGCCGTTCCAGCAGCGGGGCGAACGCGCGCTGATAGGCAGGATCCTCCTGGTAGTGGGTGAGCTCGCGCGGGAACACGCCCGAGGGCAGGGCGTCGTCGCAGGCCACGTCCCCGGGATCGGCGTTGCCCGGATCGAGCAGCACGTTGCCCAGCGCGTCGCCGTCGTCGGGTGCCTCGCCGGCGACACAGATTCGCGTGAACGGGCCCGAGAGCGGCGGGTCGGCGCTGAAGGTCACGTTCAGGGGGTCGCCGCCCGGCAGGCGGCTCGGATTGGGATCGTAGAAGGCCTGGGTCCGGGCCACGATCTCGTCGATCACCCAGGCCTCGACCCGCATGTCCAGGGAGACCGATCGGCCCCCCGCGAGCCCGAAGGTCGCGAGGTCGGTGGGGAAGTCGGCCAGCGAGTCGCCGTCCCGGTCCACGTCGAAGTCGAGCTGGATCCACTGGCCGGCCGCCAGGGGCGCGGGGACGTGCGGCTCGCGCACGGCGACCGCGAGGCCGACGGACTGCGATCCGCCTCGCGGCAGCGCCGCGCTCGCCCAGATCGTGTGGCTGCCCGGCGCCAGGGCCCGGCCGTCGGGCACCGCGAAGGTGGCGCCG
Organism: uncultured delta proteobacterium; assembly: GCA_963822965.1. GTDB lineage: Bacteria > Myxococcota_A > UBA9160 > UBA9160 > UBA4427 > JAJDAN01. Next base: position 276,683 of record CAWGJT010000005.1, on the reverse strand, counting down.
TCGGGACGTCGCACGACGGGGGCGCCCAGATCCAGGCTCTCGCCTCCGGACCAGGGCCGGACCCGGACCGCGAGCCCTCGCGGATCGACGGGCGCAGACGCGGGCCAGCTCACGTCCACGAGGAAGCCGGACGGCGGCAGCACCAGCAGGTCGCGGTCGGCGGCCGGGATGCCTCCCACCGTCAGGTCGATCCACGGTGCGTCCGCGTCGCGCCGCGGCTCGGCGGGCGGGGTCGAGGGCGCGGAGCGTCGCAGTGGAAGGCGAGAGCCGCCAGCAGCACCAGCGGCCAGACACCTCCCCGCGCCGTCCCGAAGCGCCGTCGAGAGGCGTCCCGCGCCGCCGGGGCGCCGGCGCTCATGGCTCGCGGCCGGCCAGGAAGTCGACGACCGCGGGCTCGAGCAGCGGGGTGATGCCGCTCGGGCGGGCGTCTTCGTAGGCGGGCAGGGCGTCCTGGCCTGCGGTCGAGGTTCGCCGTCCGCGCTCGCCACCGCACGCAGATACTCCGGGGTCATGTCCCGGCGGCACGTCGGAGGCCGGTACGCGCCGGCGCGCGTAGTAGTTGTCGCCGCTCACCACCGCCACGTACTGCGGATGCACGGCGAAGATCGTCCGCGCCTGCTCCGGTGCGCCGGGCGGATCGTTCGGGCCCGGCAGCAGCCAGCCGCGGAACGATTCGGGCACCGGGCGCCCGGCCGCCTGCAGCAGGGTCGGGGCCACGTCGAGCGTGCTCACCGCCACCCGGATCTCGTCGGGCGGCCCGCCGCCCGGTGGCCGCCAGATCAGGGGAACGCGGATCTGATCGAGGCTCAGGGAGTGGCCGTGGCAGAGGTACCAGCGGTCTTCGCCGAAGGCCTCCCCGTGATCGGCGGTGACGAGGACGCCCAGCCGCCGGTCGCGGCGTTCCAGCTCGATCAGCAGGCGCGCGAGCTGGGCGTCCACGCGGCGGATCTCGGCGCGATAGCGGGCCTCGTAGCCCTCGCGCGTGAAGAGACCGGGAATGGCCTGGTACGACGGGATGCCGCCGCGTCCCGTGGCGGTGGGCAGCACTCGCAGGCGTTCCCCGGGCCGTGGGCCTGGACCCGCTCGGGCCCGCCGGCTCCGGTGGTGCCGGCGCCTCGTAGGGGCCGTGGGGCTCGCGGTAGTGGACCCAGACGAACCACGGGCGCTCCGCGTCGCCGTGCTCGCTCAGCCAGGCGAGCGCCGCGTCCGTGGTCTCCTTGGCGCTGCGTTGGGGGAGTCCGAGACTGCCGGTACGCGTCGTGCGGTCGTCGTAGACCTCGAAGCCCTGCTGCAGATTGCGCGAGCGGTTCAGCTCGGGGCTGCTGACGAAGGCGGCCGTCGCGTAGCCCGCCCGCGCCAGCTCCTCGGCCAGGGTGGGCAGCTCGTCCCGCAGGAAGGTGGCGGCCGAGGCGTCGACACCGTGCTCGGTCGGATAGCGCGAGGTGAGGATCGAGGCGATGGCCGGCGCCGAGCTCGAGGCGGTGGAGAACGCCCACGCGTAGCGGGTGCCCTCGTCGGCCAACGAGCAGATGCGGGTGCCGACGCCTGCCTCTCCGCCGTAGCAGACGAGGAAGTCGGCGCGCAGGGAATCCACCGTCACCAGCAGCAGGTCGGGCGGGCTGCTCCTGGCGGTCGCGGCAGCCGACGGCGCCCAGGGAGCCGAAGGCGAGACAAGCCGCCGCCAGCAGCGCGGCCCAGGAAGCCTGGGTCGCCGCGGGTCCCCTCCCGGCCGGGTGTCTGGACATCTCGCAGGGCATAGCGAAGCCCACGTCTCCTATTCTACCGGCATGCCTTCCACCGGGACGGGTTCTGTCGCAGCGATCGTGAGGCTCCATCGGGTGATCGTCGCCGTGGACGACGCGGAAGCGGCGACGGCGGACTACCGCCTGCTGCTGGGACGCGAAGCCTACGAGGTCGGGGGCTCGGTGTCGCGCTTCGGACTCGACAACACGCTGCTCGAGCTGGTCCCGCGCGAGGCCTGGCCGGCCGACGCGCCGGCGCCGCCGCCGTCGGGCGTCGCGGGGCTCGTCTTCCAGGAGGACGGCCGGGAGACGCCTGCGTGGCTGCCAGCCGACCGGACCCGCGGCCTCCCCATCGGGCTGGCGCCCGAGGCCGTGGACGCGCCCCCGCCCTCGCGTCCGTTCGTCGCGCCCGACGTCGCGGTCGCGCATCTCGACCACGTGGTGGTCTCGACGGGGGACCTCGAGGCGGCTCGGGCGCTCTACGGCCGCGAGCTGGGGCTCCGCCTCGCCCTCGACCGGGCGTTCGAGAAGCGGGGGCATCCAGATCCTCTTCTTTCGCGTCGCCGGCGTCACCGTCGAGGTGGTGGGCGCCCTCGCGGGGGCGCCCCGGATCGAGGGCGGCCCGGAGGCCTTCGCGGGTGATCGGGACCGCTTCGGGGGTCTGGCCTGGCGCGCGGCGGACGTGCGCGGCCTGCGGGCGCGTCTGGCCGGCGAGGGCTTCGACGTGTCCGAGATCGCGCCCCGGCCACAAGCCCGGAACCGCGGGTCTGCACGGTCCGCAGCCGCACGCACGGCGTCCCGACGCTCCTGATCGGACCGGACGCGCGGCTGAATTTCGACGGAGGCGTCGGGCAGCGGCTACCCTCGAGGCCCGACGCGCCCCCGACCCGTTCGTGCCCCGCAGGAATCCGCGTGAGTCTCCACGACCGAGCCCACGAGAGCTCCCTGCCGGACGACCTCGAAGAGGCGATCCGCGACGCTCAAGCGCGAGCGGCGCGCCCTGCTGCTCGCCCACTACTACCAGGAGGACGAGATCCAGGATCTCGCCGACGTGGTGGGCGACTCGCTCAAGCTGGCCCAGGCCGCCCAGCACGCCGACTGCGAGGTCATCGCCTTCTGCGGCGTCCACTTCATGGCCGAGACGGCGAAGATCCTGAACCCCGACAAGCCGGTGGTGGTGCCCGACCTCGAAGCCGGCTGCTCCCTCGCGGACGGCTGTCCGCCCGGACGAGTTCCGGAAGTTCATCGACCAGCACCCCGGCGCCGCCGTCCTCACCTACATCAACTCCTCCGCCGAGGTGAAGGCGATGTCCGACCTCATCTGCACGTCGTCGAACGCGGTGAAGATGATCGGAGCACTTCGCTGGGCGGCCGCTCGTCTTCGCGCCCGACCGCCACCTGGCGCGCTGGGTCGGCCAAGCAGACCGGCCGCGACGACCTCATCGTCTGGCCCGGCGCCTGCGTGGTGCACGAGCTCTTCAGCGCCAAGGGGCTCGAGAAGCTGCGCATCCAGCACCCCGACGCCGAGGTGCTGGCCCACCCCGAGTGCGACCAGGCGGTGCTCGACCAGGCCGACTTCATCGCGTCCACCACCGGCATCATCGAGCGCGCGGTGGCGAGCCCCGACCGCGAGTCGATCATCGCCACCGAGGACGGGGTCTTCCACGAGATCCTGCGCCGGGCGCCGGGCAAGAAGCTGATCCAGGCGCCGGGCATGGACGAGAGCTGCTCGTGCAACCAGTGCCCGTACATGCGCCTCAACACCCTCGAGAAGCTCTACCTCTGCCTGCGCGATCTCGAAGCCCCAGGTGACGGTGCCCGAGGAGATCCGCGTTCGGGCGCTGAAGCCCATCGAGCTGATGCTCAAGCTGAGCTGAGGCCGCCGGCTGAGGGCGCCGATAGCGGCGCATCTTCGCGACCTTCTCGCTTCGGCCGTGCTCGACGTAGAGGACTACGCCTCCGCCGGCCTCCGGGGCGAAGCTGCGCTTCGCTGCCTCCGCTGCGCTCCGCTCCGAGGGCCGCGAATCTGCGCCCCTCTCGACGCCCTCAGCGGGAGCTTGCGGGCTGCGGCATCTTCGCGACCTTCTCGCTGCGGCCGTGCTCGACGTAGAAGACTACGCCTCCGCCGGCCTTCGGGGCGAAGCTTCGCTTCGCTGCCTGCGCTGCGCTCCGCTCCGAGGGCCGCGAATCTGCACCCCTCTCGACGCCCTCAGCGGGAGGTCGCGGGCTGGGGCGCTTCGCGATGATCTTGCGGCCTGGCGGGTTGGCTCTTCAGGTCGATGCGACGAGGTCGATCAGGATCTTCGCCAGCACGTCGCCTCGGCCTTCCTGCAGGAAGTGGCCGCCGCCGTGGATCTTCTGGTGGGGTTGGCCGGCGGCCCCGGGCACTCGCGCGAGGAAGGGCTGCTCGGCGCCCGCCGTGACGGGGTCGTTGTCGCTGAACGCGCAGAGGAAGGGCTTGTCCCACTTCGACAGCACCTCCCACGCGCGCAGGTTCGCCGCCAGGGAGGGGTCGTCGGAGAGCGTCGGGACGCAGCTCGGCATGGCTCGCGCCCCCATCTTGTAGCTCGCGTCCGGGAAGGGCGCGTCGTAGGCGGCGATCTCCTGGGGCGACAGGGTCCGGCCGTCGACGGCGCCGGCGATCGCCAGCCCGATGGGCAGGTCTTCGGTGTCCCAGCACCACTTCTGCCAGGGCGCGAAGGCGAGCTCCGGCGCGTTCGGGTCCCGCTTGCCGAACGCCTCGAACACCTCGGGCAGCGTCGGCGTGGGCGCGTTCGCGCGGTACTCGCGGACCGCGTCGGCGCGGCGCTGGGAGACACCTTCCGGCGTCGGCAGCGCCGTGTTCGCGATCACCACCCGGGCGAAGCGTTCCGGGTTCTCGGCGACCAGGCGCAGGCCGATGAGCCCGCCCCAGTCCTGCCCGAAGAAGGTGACGTCCCGCCGGTCGTTGGCCGTCAGCCAGGCCGTCATCCAGTCGACCTGTCGCTCGTAGCTGTAGTCCTCGCGCGTCGCCGGCTTGTCGGAGCGTCCATAGCCCACCAGGTCCGGGGCGATGACGCGCAGCCCGGCCTCCGTGAGCAGCGGAACCATGTGCCGGTAGAGGTAGCTCCACGAAGGCTGACCGTGCATGCACAGCACGATGGCACCGTCCCGGGGCCCCTCGTCGACGTGATGGATCCGCAGTCGACCCCCCTCGCCGTCCGGCACCTCGGTGTAGTGCGGCGCGAACGGGTAGCCGGGCAGGTTCGCGAAGCGTTCGTCGGGGGTGCGCAGGACCTTCATGGACTTCTCCTCCCGCTCACGGTACGCGGAGAACACGCCCGGCGCGAGCCCGCCCCCGGCGGAGTCTCGGTGGTGAAAGCCCTCAGGCGCCGGCGTCACGCGGGAAGGGCGCGCCGCAGTCCCGCCACCATCGCGAGGGCGGTCAGAGCGAGCAGTCGGATGCTCGGCTCCGGGACCTCGGTCGATTGCATCGTGAAGTCGTAGGCGGCGGTGCCCGCGAAGATCACGCTTGCCCACGCCGCGAGTCGGTACTGGCCGGGCTGGAGGATCGTCGTGACGGCGATCGGCGTGTCGGCGTCGCCATTGACCTCGCCGGCCAGACCGCCCTCGGCGATGATCCCCGAGTCGAGCGAGCTCGGCCTGAAGCCGGCGAAGCTGCTGTTGCTGGCACTTCCGGTCACGGACACGCTGCCCGTGAGATCGATCTCCGTCGGGGTGTCGATCTCGAAGTCGAGCGATCCGAGAAGACGGGGGAGGGCTCGATCCGACCGTAGAAGTTCCCACCGCGGTCGAAGTCTGCGTCGCACGCCTCTTCGAAATTCGAGATGTAGCGTCCGTCGGCCAGGAACGTCGTGGTTGCCCGCGCCGTCGGCGCGGATGCGAGGACGAGGACGACACACAGAAAGGTCGTCTTCACGGGTTGGATGGCCGTCTCTCCCGAGCCCGAGCCCGAGCCCGAGCCCGAGCCCGAGCCCGAGCCCCTCCGGCGTCGGAGTTCAGTCGAGCACACGAGTCGCGTGAACGTCAAGGCCGACGAACGTCCCCGACGGACCATCGCCCCGCGCCGGCTGCGCCGCCGGGCGGCCTTCCTTCCCCGGCCCGGCTCGCATACCCTCGGCGCTCGATCCGGCGAGGTCGCGAGACCGGTCGGGCACTTCCTTCGCTGCGGGACCCTCGATCGCGAGGAGCGCGAGAGATGACCGACGAGGAACGGCAAGAGCTGGCGGCCCTCCGCGCCGCGCTCGCCCGGGTCGAGGGAAGCGTCGCCCAGCTGCACGAGCGGCTGCTCCGTCTGGAGGGGGATGCGACGCCGCCGCGGCCCGAGGGCGCGCCGGGTCCAGCCGCGGTCCAGCCGGCGGCGCCCGGCCGGCCCGCCTCCGCCTCCTCCTCCTCCGCCGCCTCCGCATCCGTCGCCGCCTCCTCGGCATCCGCCGCCGCCGCGGGCCGGGCCGCCGCGCGGGCGCCCGCGCGCAGGGCGCGCTCCGGGCCGTCCTTCGGGCAGATCGTCGTGCGCTGGCTGCGTGAGTTCCTCACCGAGGGCAATCCGCTCAACAAGCTCGGCGCCCTCAGCATGATCTTCGGGGCGGCCATCGTCTTCCGCTATGCGGTGGACAGCGGCTGGATCGGCCCGACCGGACGAGTCGCCCTCGGTCTCGTCGTCGGTGCGCTGCTGGTCGGTGCGGGGGAGGTCTACGCCCGGCGCGGCTGGCACCGATTCGCCTCGGGCCTGGTGTCCGCCGGCAACGGCGTGATCTTCATCGCGGTCTGGTTCGGTCAGCAGCAGTACGGGGTGATCCCGCCGCCCGTGGCGTTCGGCCTCTACGTGGTGGCCACCGCCTTCGTGGTGGCCCAGTCGCTCCGCTACGACTCGCTGGTCCTGGCCGTGTGGGGGCTGGTCGGCGGCTACCTGGCCCCGGCGCTGGCGAGCACGGGCAGCGGCAACTACGCGTTCCTGTCGAGCTATCTGCTGGTGCTGAACGCGGGCGTCTTCGCCATCGCCTACCGGCGCAACTGGCAGCCGCTCAAGTGGATGGCCTTCGCGCTCACCGTCGCGTACACCAGCAGCTGGGTGCTGGCGTTCGACCAGCACCCCGGCGCCACGCGCTGGCTGCAGCTGCACTGGCTGCTGCCCTTCCTGGCGGCCTTCTTCTTGTCGTTCGCCGCCATCCCCACCTGGCGCAGCCTGCGCCTGCACGAGCCCATCGACCTCTTCGGGCAGGTCCTGACGGTGGCCAACGGCGTGGCGCACTTCGTGTTCGCGGTCGTCGCTCTGGAGCACGAGCACCGCGCCTGGCTCGGGCTGGTGGCCGCCGGGGTGGCGCTGCTGTACGCGGTGGTGTCTTCGCGCCTCACGCGGGAGCCGGTGCTCGACACGCGCTGCCTGCGGGTGTTCGCCGGCTCGGCGGCGGGCTTCCTGCTGCTGGCCACTCCCTACCTGGCGAGCGGCCACTGGATCACCCTGGTGTGGTGCGGCGAGACCGTGCTGCTGGCGTGGGCGTGCACCCAGCCGCGCTTCGCCTTCCTGCGCGGGCACGTGCTGGCCATGCTGGCCATCGTGATCATCCGGCTGGTGGCCTTCGACGAGCTCGTCTCGACGACCTGGGCGGGCGAGGGCACCCGCTACATCCCCTTCGCGGAGCTGCGCAGCTGGCCGCCCTTCGCCGCGGTGGTGACCTTCGCGATGGTGTCGCGGCTGCTCGCCCGCGCGCCCCAGGTGCGGCTGCCGGGTCTGCCCGTCGGCGTGCTGATGGGCATCGGCGGCCTGCTGCTGGTCGCCGCGGTGGACGGCGAGGCCGCGCGCGTCGCCCGCTACGCCCTGCTTCCCCACGGCTCGGGCAGCCTGCAGTCCCTGGTGCGTGCAGGGCTGCTCGTGTCGGTGATCTTCGGGCTGTGGGTGGCCGCGATGCGCTCGCTCGGGAGCCAGGCGCTGGCCTGGCTGCCGAGCCTGTTCCTCGCCGTGGCCCTCGTCTTCTGGACCCTCGAGACCCTCGTGTGGGCCGGCAGCTACGGCCAGCTGGTGCCCATCGTGGGCGACGGCGTCGGGCTGTGGTGGCTGCACGGCGGCGTGCTGCTGATGGCTCCCCTGCTGGTGCTGCTGGCCTGGCTCGGCCTGGCGGCCCCCGAGCGCGCGTTCGGGCTCTCTCGCGCGCAGCTCCAGGGGCTGCTCTTCGGCACGGCGCTCGTGGTGGCGATGCTGCTGCTGCGGCGCGAGACCTTCGCGATCACCCACGCGCCGCCGTTCGCCGATCTCATTCCCGCCGACGCCCAGCGCGCCAGCTACCGGTCGATCCTGTCGGTGAGCTATGCCCTGATGGCCTTCGGGGTCTACGTGACGGCGATCCGAACCGGGCAGAAGGCGCGGCTCTACGCCGCCTACGCGCTCTACGTCTTCACGGCCCTCAAGGTGTACCTGTTCGACCTCGAGTTCCAGAACCAGCTCTACCGCGCGTCGTCGCTGATCATCTTCGCGGCGATCCTCTTCGTCAGCTCGTACTACGCGAACCGACGCCAGGCGACCGAGCATGCGTGAGGCCGGCTCGAGGCTCCCGTGCGGCGTCGCCCGCAGCCTCTCGCTCGCGCTCCTCGTCCTGCTGGCGGCCGCGCCGGCCACGGCGGCGGAGGTCGAGCGACGCTCCCCGCGCGACTTCACGCAGCGCGCCCCGGTGGAGGGAGAGATGGCCGCCAGCGGGGCCTACTCGATCTCCCTGTCCGTCGAGGCCGTGGCCGCGCTCGACGCCGGAGGAGAGGTGCGGCTCTTCGACGCGGCGGGGCGCGAGATTCCCTCGTTGGTGGCGACGGCGGGCGCGCGCAAGGACGTCGTCGAGCGGCCGGCCGTGATCTTCAACCGGGCCTGGCAGGCCGACGGCACGCAGACGCTCTCGGTCGAGCTCGCGGACCGGACCGTCGGGCCCGTGGACGAGTTCGTGATCACGATCGACGACGACGACTACCACCTGCTGGTGCGGGTCGAGGGCAGCGACGACGGCGAGCACTGGGGCATCCTCGCGGACCGCCTGCACCTCATCCGCCACTCGGTCACGAGCGAGGACATCGACTACGTCCACGACGTGCTGCGCATCCCGACGGCGCGCTTCCGCGAATACCGCTTCACGTTCGTGCCGCGGGTGCCGTTGGCGCCGGGCGCCGAGCCTCTCGCCATCGAGAGCGTGAAGGTGCGCCAGGCGGTCGAGCGCGGCGAGACGCTCGACGTGCCCGTCGCGCTCGAGCCCTTCGAAGATCCCCAGGACCGTGACGCTCGCCACCAGTACTTCCGACTCGACCTGCCCCAGGCGGACCTGGGCGTGGATCGCGTCACGCTCACGATTCCGGCGGACGGATACGCGCGCTCGGCCAGCCTGTGGGAGTGGAGCGACGAGCGCCAGCGCCGGACGCGCCGGCTCGCGTGCACCGTCGTCTTTCGATACGGAGAAGACGTCCACACCGGGTTCCAGGGCTTCCGGACCGACGCCGCGCGGCTCGTGCTGATGGTCGACCAGGGCGACGACGAGCCGATCCCGGTGGCGGCCGCCCGGGCGAGCCGGCCTCTGCAGCAGGTGCGATTCCTGGCGCCGGACGAGCTACAGCCGCCGCTCGCGCTGTACTTCGATCCGGAGCAGGCCCGGCCGCCGCGCTACGACCTGGCGCGGCGCCTGCGCGAGAACGAGGTCGACGGCTTCCTTCCCCTCGGTCTCGGCCGCCTGGAGGCGAACCCGGCCTTCGAGGAGGCGCCGGCACCCCGCTCGGAACGGGTCCCCTACCTGCTCTACCTGCTGGTGGTTCCGCTGGTGATCGTGGTGGCCGGCTACGTGGCGCGCACCATCCGACGCGGCCTGCCCGAGGATCCGCCCGCCGATTCGTGAGTCCGGGCCCGGGCGCGCGGCACCCTACCTCCCGGTCGGTCATACTTCCGTGAGTTGCGGCCCATCGGGTCGTTCCTGCTCCGTCGCAAGCACTTCGCAAGGACTTCGCAAGGAGAGCTCCGCCATGAAGCGATTCCGCGCCGTCCGACCCCTCGCGCTGGCCGTCCTCGTCGTCTCCGTTCTGCTCGCGGCCGGCTGCCGGCATCCCGCACCGCCCGCCGAGGCCGCCGAGCAGCTCACCGTGGGCAAGGTCCAGGGCGAGATCAAGGTGGGCATGGACGCCGCCTCGGTCGCCGAGATCCTCGGCTCGCCCAACATCGTCACCACCGACGAGAAGCGCCGGGAGGTCTGGATCTACGACAAGGTGTCATCCGACAGCGTGGACACCTCCAACTCGGTCGGCGGCTCGATCATCATCTTCGGCGGCTCGTCGAGTCAGAAGCAGCGCACCAAGACCCAGAAGACCCTCACCATCATCATCAAGTTCGATGAGGACAAGAAGGTGCGGGACTTTGCGTACAACTACTCGCAGTTCTAGCGGGGCAAGCCGCGGGGCCCGGCTCACCGCCGTCACCCTGACCGCCGCCCTGGCTGGCGTCCTGCTGGCGGGCTGCGCGGGTCCGAAGACCACGCCGCTCGCGCTCTTCACCTTGTCTCCCGAGAGCCCCGCCCACAAGGCGATGCAGACGCGTCGCTTCGAGACGCCCAGCTCGGACGAGCTGCTCTCGGCCTCCGCGGCGGTGCTGCAGGACCTCGGCTTCCAGGTCACCGAGAGCAACCGCGAGCTCGGCTTCCTGCGGGCCGCCAAGGAGCGCAGCGCGCGCGAGTACGGGCAGGAGATCCGACGCGACGTCGTCGCCTTCCTCACGCTCGTGTTGAGCGGGTTCGGCGGGCGCAGCGTCCTGGTGGTGCTCCCCGTCGACCTGCAGCAGCAGATCAACGCGTCGCTCGTCGCGCAGCCCCTCCAGGCCGACGACAAGCGCCAGCAGCTGCGCGTCGTCTTCTATCGGCTCGTCTGGAAGGGCGACGGCGTGAGCGGCGATCAGGTGATCCCGCCCGGCGAGCAGAAGATGGAGATGATCCGGGACGCCGAGATCTACCAGCAGTTCTTCGCGCGGCTCTCCAAGGCGGTCTTCCTCGAGGCCCACAAGATCTGAAGGGGAGGATTGGATTCGCCATGGGTGCACGCTGGATCCGCCCCGCCATCGCCGGGCTCGTCGCCGCCGCCGGGCTCGCCGCCTGCGCGTCTCCGCCGCCCGAGCCCGAGGCCCTGCTCGCGGTGACCGAAGAGCAGATGAAGCTGCGCAACCTGCAGACGCGGACCTTCGACATCTCCGACCGGCTCACCGCGATGCGCGGAGTGATCGCGGCACTGCAGGACCTGGGCTTCATCATCGAGCGCGCCAACGAGCCGCTGGGTCTCGTCACCGCCGCCCGCTTCGCCGAGCCGAACTACTACGACGTCGTCGGCGTCACGGTCACGGTGCGCAAGCTCAACGACGAGCAGATCACGATCCGCGCCAACGCGATCTTCGACAACGAGCCCGTGACCGACCCGGAGGTCTACCGCAACTTCTTCACGACCCTCGAGCGGTCGTTCTTCGCCGATCGGAACTGACCGCATGGGTATCCACCCGAGCGGGTCCGCGCGAAGGATCGTCGCCGCCTGCGGGCTGGCAGCGCTCCTGGCGAGCGGCTGCGTCCCCTACGAGCAGCGCCACGAGATCCAGAGCGATTCGCGCAGCCAGATCTGGCTCTCCGAGGCGAGCCAGGTGAAGATCCGCAACGCCCAGAGCCGCGTCTTTGACGAGACCGATCGGTTGCAGATGATCGAGGCGGTCGTGGCGACCTTCCAGGATCTGGGCTTCCAGATCGAGGTGCTCGACGAGACGCTGGGAATCGTCTCGGGCAAGAAGTTCCTCGACGCCGAACGTCCGGGGGCCGGCGGACTGCCCACCTATCTGCTCTACGACGACGAGAGCCTCGTGGTCTTCAACCGCTCCTACCGCACCTGGGGTCCCTTCCAGCGCCGCAGCGACCTCGTGCGCCTCACGGTGACCGTGCGGGCCCGCAACGCCCTGCAGCTGATCGTGCGCGCCTCGGCGCAGTACTACCTGCGCCCGGTCGAGGACCCCGGCGCATACCAGCAGTTCTACGCGGCGCTCGAGCAGGCCCTCTTCGCCGAGCGGACGGCCCGCACGCCCTGAGCGACCCCGAGGACGAAGAGGAGCCGGATCCGCTCGAACCCAGCGGTCACGTCCGCGCCATGGCGGAGTGATCCTCGCGGACGCTGGAGAGCATGCCTGACCGGCTGCGTCCAGGCGCGCGGCGGTCGATTTCGGCCTCCGGCGGTCGATCTGGACCCCGCCCTGCACGCGGGAGCGGCAGAAGCCGGCCCGCTCCCTGGCACGTCCCTTGCTCTCCCGGGAGGGAGACGGGCCAGGCAGACGTTCCTGCGGCCCGAAGGAGGAAGACATGAGTGAGCCGAAGAAGAACTCCGTCGTGGGCGTGTTCGATTCGCACCTGAAGGCGGAGGACGCGGTGAAGGCCCTGGAGCGCTCGGGCTTCTCCATGAAGCAACTGTCGATCATCGGGAAGGATTACCACACCGAGCAGCACGTGGTTGGCTACTACAACGCCGGCGACCGGATGGCCTACTGGGGGAAGCTCGGCGCCTTCTGGGGCGGGCTGTGGGGCGTGCTCTTCGGCGCCGCGTTCTTCTGGGTGCCCGGCATCGGCGCGGTGCTCGTGGGTGGCCCACTGGTCTCGGCGATCGTCGGGGCCCTGGAGGGCGCCGCGGTGGTGGGCGGGCTGAGCGCGATCGGAGCCGGTCTCTACAGCATCGGGATTCCCCGGGACAGCGTGCTGCGCTACGAGACCGCCCTGCGCTCGGACAAGTACCTGCTGGTGGCGCACGGCACACTGGAAGAGGTGGGCCGGGCCCGGGACGTCATGGATCAGGCCAAGGCGCTTGAGACGGCGATCCACGCCGCCTGAGCCGGGCAGGCGGGTCGATCCGGTGGCTTCGAGTCGGGCCTCCGGGTCGTCGCCGTCTGCGGGGGACCGGAGCCCCGGGACGGCGCGACGCCGACCCGCTCCTCGGCGACGCTGCGCGCCAGCACCACGACCAGGTAGTAGAGCGCGATCACGCAGAGGATCGCGGCAGCGATGCGGAGGAAGGTCTTCACGGACCGCCTCTCCTTGCCTCATGGACGTGACGGTGTGTCTCGCGGGTCGACCCGCGCCAGGGCGAGCGGCTCGCGTGCCGCGGGTGCCGGCCGGGAGGCATGAGGATTCCCCTTCGGAGCGCTCCCCGCTTCGGATTCCCGCGCGGACCCGACCGTCGTGTCGCGTCGGGTCTGCGCGGGGGTCCTCGGCGGCTCCCGCCGCTAGAAGTACTTCTCGATCTTCTCCCAGACGGTGGCCTTCGGCGTGTTGCGACATTCGGTCACGACGACCGTGACGGGTCGCTCCAGCTCCTCCACGTCGATCTCGGCGTCCTCCGGCTTTCCGGCCTTTGAGTAGCCCTCGAGCCAGTAGACCACGTGGGGCTGGACCTCGGTGCCGAGGTCCAGGAACTGCTCGCAGGTGATCTCCTTGGCCTTCATGGGCTTCGCGGTCTTTCCGTCCTTGGTGTCGTGAGACCCCGCGGCGAGCGATGCCGTTGCAAGACCCAGGGTCGCGACGGCGACGATCCCCGGAACCGCCAGGGACCGCAGCAACGAAGTGGACTTCTTCATGACGAATCACCTCCCGACTCGTGCGGGCGACCCGATCTCTTCCGGTGTCGTCCCGCGTTGTGCGCGCGGATCGTTCCGGCGCGAGACGAGGCCACTGCAACAGGCGTGCCGTCGGGATGGGAGGCCTCCTTCGGGCCGGGGAGACGTCGCCGGCGGAGCGGATCGGGTGGATCTGGGCCTTGGCGGTCGATCTCGGCCAGCCGCCTGCACGCAGCGGCGGCCGGTGGCCACACCCTTCGTCGTCCGGGCGGCCACCGCGCCGCGGGCTCGACGGGCGCTCCTCCAAGAGCCTGCCGCCGGGACCGCAGCCTCGGAGGCGACTGGCACGATTCCTGCTCCTCGTCCCGACAGCGCGCGCGTGGTGCGCACGACGACCGGGCAGGGGGAGCCACATCATGATGAGAAACGACAGCGTACGGGAAGGCGTTCGGGCAGACGACAGGGTGGAAGGAGAGGCCGGCATGAAGGGAAGATGCCGAGTCGGAGCACTCCTGGCCTTTCTCGCGGTGGTGCTCCTCTTCGCACTGCCGTCCGTCGCGGCGGCGCGGCCGACCGATGCGGTCATCGACGCGCGCGTCAAGGAAGCGGTCCGGGACGACCCTCGGGTGGGCGACTCCGCCATCGAGGTGACGACCCTGGACGGAATCGTGACGCTGCGGGGCACCGTGCACGAGCTCGCCGCCAAGCGCTTCGCGGATCGCGAAGCGAAGAAGCTGGCCGGCGTGCGAGGCGTGATCGACGAGGTGAGCGTTCGGCCCGACGAGCGGCCGGACTCCGACATCGCCGCGGACGTGGTCGCGCGCCTGTGGGATCGGGTCGACATGAGCTTGCGAGGGCTCGACGTGGACGTGAAGGACGGGATCGTCATCTTGAGCGGAAGCGTCGGGGGATTCAGCGAGAAGCAGGAGGCGGAGCTGCTCGCGTCCGAGGTGCGAGGCGTACGCGAGGTCCGCAACGAGCTCACCCTGGAGTATCCGTCCAGCCGCTCCGACGACGCCATCCGACGGGACATCGTCTCGGCCATCGGTCGCGACGCCTATCTGGTGGGGCTGCCGATCGAGGTCTCGGTCCGCGAAGGAAGGGTCACTCTGAACGGCTCGGTCGGGAACGCCTACGAGCGGGAGCGGGCGGCCGAGGCGGCGTGGGTCGCGAACGTGCGGGACGTGAAGAACGATCTCGCCGTGGAGTGGTGGGAGGATCCCGGCGTGCGCAAGGCGCCTCCGATGCCGAGCGACGCGGAGCTCGCCCGCGCCGTGAGAGACGTTCTCTACGAGGATCTGCGCATCGCCCACCCCTTCGAGATCGAGGTCACTGCCTCGGAGGGGGACGTGACCCTGCGCGGTACGCTGCCCACCTACGAGCAGAAGCTGCGGGCTTCGAAGGACGGCCTGGACGTCGCAGGCGTGGCATGGGTGACCAATCACCTGCAGGTCCGGCCCGGTTGGCGCAGCGATGACGCGATCCGAAGCCACATCCTGAGTCGCTTCGACGAGGACTACATGCTGCACGGCCACGAGCTCGGTGTTCGGGTGAACGACGGCGTGGTGACGCTCTCCGGCAGCACGACGAGCTATCGCGAGCGGAGCCATGCGGTCGACGTGGCTTCCCGGGTTCCCGGAGTCGTCGAGGTCGCGGATCACCTGCGCGTCGACTGGGTGCCGCGCTTCAGCGACACCGAGCTCGCCACGCGCATCCGCGAACGACTGCACCGGGACGGCGAGACCCGTTGGGTGGCCGACCGCATCCGGGTCAGCGTCGACGACGGGGTGGGTCGGCTGACCGGGAACGTATCGACCTGGGACGAGCGCCTCGAGGCGGGTCGCATCGCTGCGCTCACGGACGGTGTGCGCTGGATCGACAATCGCGTCACGGTCGAAGGCGTCGACTATCCCTGGGACGAGCGGTACTACCCGGGCGATGGGGTCGACGGCTACGCGCTGTCTGCGCGCTGAGCCGAGACGGGGGACGGCCCGCTCGGGCCGTCCCTTCCGGCTCCCCCCAAGGCGGTCGGGGATGAGCTCTGTGGCTCAGACGGACCGGCGCGGTCGAAGTCGACCGCCGGCGCTTGCTGGCGTCGGCCTCCCTGCCGGTCCGGCGGCAGGTACAGCGCGGCCCGGACATGGCACGGCGAATGCAACCCCGTCGCTTCGAGGTGGTGGGGTCGTGACCTTGCGGGATGCCGAGGTTGCTCCTGCCGTGGAACTCGCGCCCGAAGACACGAGAGGAGAGGCAGCATGCGCTTCCGAACGAGGGGACCGAGCCGGGAAGCTCGGATCGTGCGGCACCTGGCAGTCGCGGTGACGGTCGTGCTGCTCCTGGCCGGCTGCACCACCCTCGGCTTCGGTCGTCCTGCGCCGGTGACCGTCGACCAGGTGCTCGCCATGAGCCGAGCAGGCCAGCCCGCGCCGGAGATCGTCTCGAAGATGCGCGAATCGGGCACCGTCTACCGGCTCACCGCGGGCCAGCTCTCGAAGCTGCACGACGAGGGCGTGCCGGATCCCGTCATCGACTACATGCAGGAGACCTATCTCGCATCGGTCCGCCAGCGCCAGGCGCTCGACGACTGGGACGACTGGACGGCTGTGGACGGATACTGGTACGGCGGACTGCCCTACGGCTGGCCCGGCGACTGGGTCGGGGTGCCCGAGGAGGGCCGCGGGGACCACGACCGGGACTGAGCCGGCCGGTCGCCGGCTCGGAAGCCCGGCTCGAGAGGAGCCTTCTCCATGCAGTTCCAGTTCCACATCGTCTCCTTCGAAGGTCCCGATGCCCGTTCGCGGGCAGGGGCCTGGGAGAACGCGCCGGCGTGCGCGCGAGCTCGGCATGCCTGCCGAGCTCGCCGTCGTAGACGCCCCCGGGATGATGGCTGGAGATCCAGTGCGCGCTGCGGTGCCGGCGCAGCCGCCGCGGCGCAGGGGTAGAGCGTCGTGTCCCGACGCTCCGGACTGGGAGTCTGGGAGACCGCCTCCATCGGCGTGGGCGGCATGGTGGGCGGCGGCATCTTCGCGGTGCTGGGTCTGGCGGTGCAGCTGGCCGGCGGAGCGACGGCTGCGGCCTTCGCGCTCGGGGGCGTGGTCGCGGGGCTCACCGCCTACTCGTACGCCCATCTGTGCGTGGCGCTTCCCAGTCAGGGGGGCACCGTGGCGTTCCTGGATCGTGCGTTCGGGTCGGGCTTCTGGACCGGCGGCCTGAACATGCTGCTGTGGCTCAGCTACATCGTGATGCTCGCCCTCTACGCCCACGCGTTCGGGGCCTACGGCGCCTCGCTCCTGCCCGACACCGGCGGCGACCTGGTGCGCCATGCCCTGTCCACGTTCATCCTGCTCGCGCTGACCCTCCTCAACCTGTTCGGCGCGCGCGCCGTGGGCGACGCGGAGGGCGGCATCGTCGCGATCAAGCTCTCGATTCTGCTCCTCTTCGTGGTCGTCGGGCTGGCGGGAGTGGACACGGCCCGCATCTCGCCGGCGGCGTGGCCTCCGTCGACCCACGTGCTGGCCGGCGGCATGATGATCTTCGTGGCCTATGAGGGCTTCGAGCTCATCGCCAACGCCGCGAACGACGTCCGCGATCCGAGCCGCACGCTGCCCCGTGCGTTGTACGGATCGGTCCTCTTCGTGACCCTGCTCTACGTGGCGATCGCCGCGGTGGCGGTCGGGCGCCTGGCGCCGGCGGCGATCGTGAACGCCCGCGACTACGCGCTCGCCGAGGCCGCGCGCCCCTTCCTGGGTCGTGCCGGCTTCGGGCTGATCGCCGTCGCTGCGCTGCTCTCCACGGCTTCGGCGATCAACGCGACCCTCTATGGCGCCGCCCGCCTGGCCTATGGAATCGCCCGCGACGGGGAGCTTCCGGCGTCCCTCGAACGCAAGGCGTGGGACGAGCCGCTCGAAGGGCTCTTTCTCACGGCCCTGGCCGCGGTGGTGCTGACCAACACGCTCAGCCTGTCGAGCGTGTCGGCGCTGGGAAGCGCCGGCTTCCTGTTGGTCTTCGCCGCGGTGAATGCCGCCGGGGCGCGCCTCGCGCGAGACGTGGGGGCATGCTGGCCGATCTGCGCCCTGGGCGTGCTGGCCTGCCTGGGCTGTCTCGGCGTCCTCGTGTGGCACTCCGCCGCGACCGCGCCCCGACAGCTCGAGCTCCTCGCCGGCCTCCTCGTGCTGGCCTTCGGCGCGGAGGGAGCCTGGCGACTCGTCACGGGACGCGAGATCCGGCTGGCGCGCGGCTAGAGGCTGTACTTCTGGATCCGGTAGCGGAGGGTCTGCCGCGTCGTCCCCAGGAGCACGCGCGGCTGCGGTGACGTTGTGATCGCAGCGCTCGAGGGCGATGCGGATCACGTGCTTCTCCATGTCATCGATGGACATGCTGCCGTCGAGGGGCAGGTACACGGCGTCCCCGGTCACCGCCGGCGCCTCGGGCTCGCTCGCGGGCTGGTCGGGCAGCTGAAGCCATTCCTCCGGGAAGCGCTCGCCTTCGGAGAGGAGCACGCAGCGCTCGATGACGTTGCGCAGCTCGCGCACGTTGCCCGGCCAGCGATAGGCGCGCAGGCGCTGCCACACCGCCTCGGGCACTTCGCGGACGTGCTTGTCGGCGATGACGTTGTACTCGGCGAGGAAGATCGGAACCAGCTGCTCCAGGTCTTCGAGGCGATCACGCAGCGCCGGAAGGTCGAGGCGAAGCACGCTGAGCCGGTGGTAGAGGTCTTCCCGGAAGCGATGCTCCGCCACCTCGCGCGCCAGGTCTCGATTGCTGCACGCGACGATCTGCACCTCGACGGGAGTCTCCCGCTCGCCGCCGAGCCGTCGGATGCTCCGGTCCTCGATGGCCTTGAGCAGCTTCGCCTGCAGGCCGAGCGGCATCTCGCCAATCTCGTCGAGCAGCAAGGTGCCGCCCTGGGCCTGCTCGATGAGCCCCCGGTGTCGTCCCTTTGCCCCGGTGAATGCGCCGGCCTCGTGTCCGAAGAGCTCGGATTCGAGCAGGTCCGGAGGCAGCGCGGCGCAGTTGATCTCCACCAGCGGCGCATCGCCGTGGGCACCGCTGTAGTGCAGGACGCGCGCCGCCAGCCCCTTGCCGGTGCCCGTCTCGCCGCCGATCACGAGCGCGCTGAAGGGAACCCGGCACAGCCGCCCCAGCAGCTCGCGTACCCCGCGCGTGGCCGCGCTGGTCCCGACGAAGGCCTCCGGCCCGTAGCGCCGATGCTCGTGGGCGGACTGCTCGCGCAGCCGGCGGTGCGCGCGCGCGCTCCGGGCGGCGCCGGCGACGGCCAGGTCCAGGCGCTCGATCTCGCAGGGCTTCTCCAGGAACTCGAAGGCACCCAGCCGCAGCGCGCGCACGGAATCGGGGATCGTCCCGTATCCCGTGAGCAGGATCCACTCTCCGGAGACCGAGTCCCTCAGTGCGCAGCTTTTCGAGCAGGTTCAGGGCGTTGCCGTCGGGAAGGGTCATGTCCGAGAGGACGACGAGGGGCGCCAGGCTGCCCGAACGCAGCTGCTCCTCGGCGTCGTTCAGGCTGGCAACGTGGGCCACCTCCCAGCCCTCCCGGCGGAAGTGGCGGGCCAGCTCGTCGCCCAGGAGAACCTCGTCTTCGATCACGAGCAGGCTGTCAGGCATCGTCTTCACAGGGCAGCTCGAGGCGCACGCGGGCGCCGCGAGGGTCCAGGTTCTCGAGGGAGAGCTGTCCGCCCAGGTCCATCGCCAGTCGGCGCACCATGGCCAGCCCGAGACCGGTTCCGCCATTGCGGTGCGTGACGAAGGGCGGGCTGCCCGCCTTCACCAGCTCCGGCGGGAATCCGGGGCCATCGTCCGTCACGACGAGGACGACCCGTTCTCCCTCTCGATGCGCGTCGACCCGGACATGGCCGGCTTCGTCGCCCATGGCCTGGACGGAGTTCAGCACCAGGTTGAGGAGCGCCTGTCGGACGCGGTCGCGGGGCAGTCGACACCGTATGGCGTCGTCCACCCGGGCCGCGAGCCGGATGTGGGCGGGAACCTGGTAGCGCAGTAGGGCGAGGAGATCGTCCACCAGCGTACGCAGGTGGAGCCGCCGAGAAGGCTCCGGCACGTGGCGCGATGCGGAGAGCTGGTGGTTGAGCAGTCGCGTCAGGCGCTCGAGCTCGGCGATGGCCAGCTCGAGTCGCGACGCGAGCTGGGGGTCGTCGAGATCCCGGCGCAGGTTCGCGAGGGCCATCTGGACCCCGGCGATGGGGTTGCGCAGCTCGTGGGCGAGCCCGGCCGCCATCTCGCCCACGGCGGCCAGGCGCTCGGCGTGGGTCAGGCTGCGCTGCTGGGCGAGGAGGGTCTCGCTGGCCGCTCGCACCTCCTTCTCGAGGGATTCGGCCCGGGAGCGGTGCTCCGTCTTCCAGCTCCTGGAGCCGCGTGACCAGGCGGTTGTAGTTGTCGAAGAGCGGCGTGAGCACGGGATGCACCCCGGTGAGCGCCACCGGGCCGAAGTCACCGGCCGCGAGCTTGCGGAACATGGCCTGCAGATCCTGGAGGGGACGCAGCACCCGCCGCTGGACGGTCCACGCGCCGCCCAGACCCAGAAGGGCCAGCGCGACGAAGAGCCCCGTGGCCGTGCGAAGCTCCGCAAGCGCGTCTGCGCGCATCGTGGCCAGGAGCTGGCCCCGGGTGCTCGCCTCCTCGTGCACGATCTCGTCGAGGATCCGCCCGGCCGATTCGAGCTCGCGACCCTTGATTCCGGGGCTCGCGAGCGCCGCACTCAAACGGTCCAAGTGCTCGCTCTCCGGGAGGCGGAGGTCCAGCCACCCCGCCCGCATGGCAGCCAGCTCGCTTCGCAGCTGGGCGAGGGCGATCGGGTCCGGCTGCCCGGCACCCGCCCGCTGCTCGGTCAGCAGGTGCTGCAGCAGCCCGCGCACCTGCTCGAGATGGGCGCCGTGCTGCATCTCGATCTCGATGCGCTCGAGCTGTCGGGGCATGCGCCACGCGACGCTTCCCAGGAGGAGGAACCCGCCGAGACAGACCACCGCGAGCGCGAAGAAGATCGCCTGGCTCGGGTACTGCAGCAGCCGTCTCCAGACGACGTGTCCTCCGCCGCCCGCAGGCTCCTCGGGCGAAGCGAGACGGTGGCGCGAGTCGGAGCTTCCCAGGATGGTGGAAATCGCCTTCCTCCTCCGTGCGGCATCGTCGTCGAGCGGGCATGCGGCAGGCCCGAAGCTCGGGGAGCCTCGGCATCCGGGGGGGAAGAGCAACCTTCGTGCCAGCCGCCGGGTAGCTCCGAAGGTCGTGAGAGGTCCGCCCGGCACCCCCGAGCCGGAGCGCGTGGACGACTGGTGGAGATCGACCCCCCCGAGGCCCATATGCACCGAGTGAGCCGCGCCAGAAGCATGCGCCTGCGATGCGGGTCGTTCAACCCCTCTCCGCTGCCCGCGAGGCCAGAGCGGGTTCCCGTCGATGGCCCCCGGACCACAGCGGCGTCGGGATCGAGGTGGAACCTCCGGCTTCACGGCTGCTGCGGCAAGGCGCTGGAGCCTCCGGTCGAGCGGCTGCGCGGACAGGCTGACGCCGCGAACCCGGTTCGCCGTCGCGATGCGGTGCAGCGGATCGCGAGAGCGGACCACCAGAGCGGCCTGGGTTTCGGAGGACCGGCATGGCTGCCCTCACGGGCATCGATCCCGGCGGGACTCCGCTCTGGTGGCGCCCGGAAGGGCCCCAGCGGGGTGTCGAGCGGAGTCCCGCCGGCCCGGAAGCAGCGAGCTACGGCACCGGCGACGACGCCTGGGCAGCAGGCGCTGCAGCGGTCATCGCGGGAGGGGGGTCGAGGGTCCCGTGGGTTCGGTGCTTCCGGAAGGCAGAGCGCACGAGGTGCCCGAGGTGGTGGGGGCGGATGGGCAGTGGTGCGGTGAAGCCGCCGTGTGCGCCTAGGAGTCCGAGCGTCTCCGCGTCGAAGCCGCGGCTCGACGTGGCCACGAGCCCGAGGTCTTCGTCGAGCACGAGCAGCTGCCGTGCCAGCCGGAGGCCGCCGCAGGGCGGCAGGTCGCGGTCGATGAGGGCTGCGCCCAGCCGCGCGCGACAGGAGCATGCGAAATGCAGCGCGTGTCTCGCATCGGCGAACCCGCAGCAGGTGATGCCGGCACCGGCCAGCGCGTGCTCGATCCAGCCACGCCAGAGGCCGGCATGGGCCACGAGGACGAGTGGGCGATCGGCTTCCGGCATCGGGTGCTCCTGGATGAGCTCGCGTTCGCTGCCTGGCGATGCAATGCGTGTGCCCGGCCTTCCAGGATCCCCGGAAGGCCCCCGGACGCCGTCTCGACCACCTCCGCTCGCGCGGAGGGAGAGGCGCGGGAGCTGGCTGGCCCAGATCCACCGGTGGCCGCTCCAAATCGGCCTCCTCGCTGGCCGGCTGGCCGATCGGTGCACGGGTCGCGGTGGGCCCGCCTCGTGGAGGGCCCGCCGGACGCTCGTCTCGGCCTCGTCGCTCCGCGGGTCGGGGCGCAGGCGGCGTGCGCAGGTCGGGGCCTCTAGAACCCGTAGGCCTTCTTCAGCTCCGGGTCCTTCTCCGCCAGCAGCTCGGCCAGGCCCACCATCACCTTGCACTGCTTGTAGGTGGCGTCGTCCTGCATCTTGCCGTCGATCATCACGGCGCCGGTGCCGTCGCCCATCTCGGCGATCACGTTCTTCGCCCACAGCACCTCGTCCGACCGGCGGGCTGAACACCTTCTTGGCGATGTCGATCTGCACCGGGTGCAGCGACCAGGCGCCCACGCAGCCCATCAGGAAGGCGTTGCGGAACTGGTCCTCGGTGGCGAGCGTGTCCTTGATGTCTCCGAAGGGGCCGTAGTAGGGCAGGATGCCGTTGGCCACGCAGGCGTCCACCATGCGCGCGCACGTGTAGTGCCACAGGTCCTGCTGGGCGACGGCGCGGGGCGCGTCGGGGTCCTTCGGATTCGGGTCCTGGCGCACCAGGTAGCCCGGGTGCCCGCCGCCGACGCGCGTCGTCTTCATGCGGCGCGAGGCGGCGAGGTCGGCGGGGCCGAGGGAGAGGCCCTGCATGCGCGGGCTGGCGGCGCAGATCTCCTCCACGTTCGCCGACGCCGAGGGCGGTCTCGAGGATGGCGTGGAGCATGATGGGCTTCTTGATGGCCGCCCTTGGCCTCGAGCTGGGAGACGAGCTGGTCCACGTAGTGGATGTCCCAGGGCCCCTCGACCTTGGGGACCATGATCACGTCGAGGCGGTCGCCGATCTCGGGCACGAGCAGCAGCAGGTCGTCGAGGCACCAGGGCGAGTCGAGGCTGTTGACGCGGGTCCAGAGCTGGCAGTCGCCGAAGTCCACGTCGTTGGCGACCTTCACCAGGCCCTCGCGGGCGGCGATCTTGTCGGTCGGCCGGGATCGCGTCCTCGAGGTTGCCGAGCAGCACGTCGCAGCTTCTTCGCCAGGTCCGGCAGCTTGGCGGCCATCTTCGCGTTGCCCGGGTCGAAGAAGTGGATCATCCGCGAGGGCCGGAAGGGGATCTCCCGCAGCGGCGCGGGGGCGCCGAGGGCCTTGGGCTTGAAGAAGTCCTTCGCGCTTCGCATGTCGGGGGTCTCCTCTGACTCGCTCTTTCGCTCGCTCTTGGCTCTCTTCGATCTTCTCCCTGGCTCAGTCCTGCTCGTAGAGCTTGACGATCTGCACCTTGCCGGGGGCGACGTCCAGGCAGAGGTCGCAGAGCACGCACTCGTCGAGGTCCTTCTCCGCGATGCTCACGCCGCGCCTCGCCGGCCACGAAGATGTTGACCGGGCAGACCTCGGCGAGCTTCGCCGCGATCTCCGGGTCCTTGGCGACCTCGGCGTCCACCTTCACGTCGATGAAGAGTCCGGGCATCCAGGCGTTGGCCTCTTCAGGCTGCGGCCAGCCGCTTGCGCAGCAGCTCGGGGATCTCCTCGATGCGCTCGGCGACCGAGATCCCGGCGGCCTCCATGCGCGCGATCTTCTCGGCGGTCGTGTCCTCCTTGCCCTCGACGATGGTGCCGGCGTGCCCGAAGCGCATGCCCTTCATCTCGTCCATGAAGCGTCCGGCCATGAAGGCCACGATCGGCAGGCGGGAGTCGTGCTCGCGCATCCAGTCGGCCAGCTCGGCCTCCATGCGGCCGCCCGGCTCGGAGTAGATGGCGATGGCCTTGGTCTGCGGATCCGCCTCGAAGAGCGGCATCAGCTCGGCGTAGGTGCGTGCCGATGATGGCGTCGCCGCCGATCGAGACCGCAGGTCGACTGGCCCAGGCCGGCGGCGGTGAGGGTGCTCGCGATCTCGGTCGTCATGCCGCCGGAGCGCGACATCACGCCGATCTCGCCCTTCGTGTAGGCCTGGCGCGTGTTCGCCGCCGGGCCGCCGACGCCGCCCATCTTCGCCTCGCCGGGGGAGATGATGCCCAGGCAGTTCGGGCCGATGATGCGCGCGCCGCGCAGGCTGGCGAGCTCGACCATCTGGGCCACCTCGCTGGCGCGGGATGTTCTCGGTGACGACCACGATCAGCTTGATGCCGTTCTCGATGGCCTCGAAGACGGCGTCCTGGGTGAAGCGGGGCGGCACGCACACCACCGAGCCTTCGACCTGCGCCGTGGGCCTTCACGATGTCGCGCACGCAGTCGTAGACCGGCACGCCGTAGACGTCGCGGCCCGCGCGGCCGGGGGTCACGCCGCCGACGATCTTCGCGCCGTAGTCGAGGTTCTCGCGGGTGAGGTTCACGGCCTCGCGGCCGGTGATGCCCTGGACGATGAAGCGCGTGTCCTTCGTGATGAGGATCGACATGCTTCAGGCCCCCGCCTTCATCTTGGCGACGGCGCGTCCCGCCGCTTCGTACATCGAGACGCTGCGGTCGCAGTACTCGACGCCGTACTTCGCGAGGATCTTGAAGCCCTCCTCCTCCCAGGCGCCCGGGATGCGGAAGATGGCGATCGCCTCCGCCGGGTCGCGGCCCGACTCGATGCAGCCCTTGATCACGCCGCGCGCCACGATGTCGACGCGGGTGTTCGACACGACGTTCATCATCACGGCGATCTTCTCGACGCCGGGCTTCGACGAGGATGAGCTTCGTGAGCTCGCTGTCGTCTTCGAGACGCTCGGGTTGCCGCCGATCTCGCAGTAGTTGGCGGGCTTGCCGCCGTGGTTGCGGACCGCGTCGAAGAGCGTGAGCGAGCCGCCGCCGGCGCCGATCACCAGGCCCAGGTTGCCGTCGAACTCCACGACGTTGCCGGCGACGCCGCGGTGGTCGACGGCGTTCACCTGGGCGCCCGCGATCTCGAAGGGCGTGGGCGGGCGCGCCTGGCGGGTCTCGTCGTCGCCGATGCCGAGCTCCGTCGAGCAGCGCCTTGTGGATGCCGCGCGCCTCGGCCTCCAGGTCGACGTGGCCGTCGAGCACGACGAAGCGGCCGTCCTCGAGCTTCGCCGATCGGGTTGATCTCGGCCAGCGTCAGGTCGTAGTCGCAGGAAGATGCTGCATCAGCTCGAAGATGATCGGCGTGAGGCGGTTCAGGTCGCTGCCCGTCACGCCGGTGGCGCCGACGGCCTCCTTCGCGATGTGGGGCGAGAGGGGCAGGATGGTGGAGAAGTGGGTCTTCGAGACGTGCTCGGGGTGGGTCTCGGCCACCTCTTCGATGTCGATGCCGCCCATGTCGCTGAAGACGCAGCACGGGCTGCTTCGCGCCGGCCGTCCCAGGTGACCGCGGCGAAGTACTCCTGGGCGACCGGCGCTCTTCTCCTCCACCAGCACCGAGCGCGACTTCTGGCCGTTCACCTCGACGGGCAGGATCGCCTCGAAGCGAGCTGGCCGCCTCCGCGGCGGTGTCGGCGAACTTCACCGCGCCGGCCTTCATGCGCCCGCCGGACAGCACCTGGCCCTTCAGGACCACGGGCCCGCCGATGGCCTCGAAGGCGGCCCGCGGCTTCTTCGCGCGGAGCCCGACGACCCGGCTCTCGCCGAGCGGGCAGGCCGTGCTTCGCGGAAGAGGGCCTTCGCCTCGTACTCGTAGAATCGCAAGACCGCTCCTCTCGTGTGCTCTCTCTCGGGTTCTTTCTCGGCTTCTTCTCTTCGGCTCTCTCGCGGCCCGGCGGGCGGCGGCGCTTCGGGCGATCGCGAGCCGCGAAGTCTACGTCGGATCAGGCGTAGTGGCTGCGGCGCTTGACGGCGATCTGCCGCTCCAGCTCGAAGATGGGCACCTTCTTCCAGCCGTCCGGGGCGTCGGGCCCCGTGGCGCCCTCCTCGCGCACGAACTTGTGGCCCAGCAGTCGGGTCTCGACGAGGCCCAGGTCCGGGCGGCCCGGGTAGTCGCTCTTCGAGAGGATCTCCGTAGCGGCGAACACGGTGTCGCCCGCGCTGCAGCGGCGCCGTGTGGCGCCCGGTCCGGTAGACGACGTCGCCCAGGGTGTTGTCGCCCACGTCGGGCCCGGAGAGGCCCAGACACAGCACGAAGGGGATGCCGCCGAAGATGATCAGCTCGCCGCCCAGGTAGCGGGACGGATCGAGGTCGATCATGTGCTGGTTGCAGTGCACCTGGCTCGTGTTGTCGAGGATGCCCGTCAGGTGGATGTGCTCGTCGGTGACCGTGCGCCCGCGCGAGTGCTCGATGCGCGTTCCGGGCTCGAGGTCCTCGTAGTAGGCGTCGGGGCGGAACAGGTGGGCGAGGGACTTGTAGTCGGTTGCCGGGCGGTACTCGGGCAGCCACAGCTCGCAGGCCACCTCGTCGGGCTCGACCTGGAAGCTCTCCACCGACCGGTCCAGATCGTCCTTGTAGACCTGCACCTTTCGCTGCCAGGTCATGACGATCGCCTCGTCCGCGGCGCCGACGTTCTTCCGGGCCGTCGACTGGACGTGGACGATGCCGAGGTCGGGGCGGCTGGAGGACGTCCGGACGCCGAGGATCTTCGTCTCGACCTCGATCGTGTCTCCCACGTACACCGGCGCGCCGAAGCGCATGTCGATGTACTCGAGGTTCGCGCGGGCGTTCTCCGAGATGTCCTCGACGGTCTGGCTGAAGCTCACCAGCATCACGAGACCGGGGGAGCAGACGAGTCCCTCGAAGCCGTGCGCCCGGGCGTACCCGGGCGTTCTTGGTGAGGGGGTTCGTCGACATGGAGAAGTCGCTGAAGGTGGCGAAGAGGCCCTCGGTGATGGTCTTGCCGCCCTTGTGGCGGAGCAGCTGACCCGGCTCGAAGTCCTCGAGGAAGTTGCCGGTCTTCTTGCGGATGACGCGGGGGGAGCTCATCGGGACCCTCTCGGCTTTGGGTGACCCAGGACGGACGTCGCGGGGCGGATTCTCGGGGCGGGGAAAGTAGTAGCCGGCGCAGGGGGCTGCCACGCCGTCCCGGGGCGTCCCCTCGCTTGGGGGGACGCGATCCCGGGATTCAGCGCCGGAAGTCGTTGAGCGACCAGTCGTAGTCGAAGTAGTCGAGGGTCGCGTCGTCGGCATGCTGCTGCAGCCAGGTGCGGTCGGCTTCCGGCGCATAGCGAGTGACGACGGCGCGGACGCCGCCCAGGGCGTCGAAGTCCCCCGCGAACCAGTGGAAGATGCGGCTCACGGTGATGCGCTCCCCCTCGCGGTCGATCCGAAGGC
Organism: uncultured delta proteobacterium; assembly: GCA_963822965.1. Taxonomy (GTDB): domain Bacteria; phylum Myxococcota_A; class UBA9160; order UBA9160; family UBA4427; genus JAJDAN01. The sequence goes on along the minus strand of CAWGJT010000005.1, from coordinate 249,802 downwards.
CCTTCGTGGGGCTCGCGAGCCAGCCGCGCATGGCCCCGTCGAGCTCGGCGTCGAGTCGCGCTGCCGTGAAGGGCTCGCGGCGCAGGGAGGGGCACGACGTCGAGGCGCAGACGATGGCGGCGTGCATGCGCGGATCGCCCAGGGGCCGCAGGATGGCGTGCTCGACCTCGTCCAGGCTCACCGTGCGGCCCGCCACGACGCCGGCCCGGCGCTTCCACACCGGGCGCAGGAAGCTGCCCACGTCGCGAATGCTGTCGATCGGGTAGCTGTGTACGACGGTGTCGATGGCCAGGATGTTGTAGGCGTTGATCCAGAGGGCGAGCTTCTCCGCGCGGCTCGTGGGAGCGGGGAGCACGGCCAGGCCGTCCACCAGGGCGCGCCAGCTCGCGGCGACCGGAGGGCTCGAGAGCGCGCGGTAGTCGACGGTGGTGCCGACCGTCGAGTCCACCGCGCGGGTGTGGGCCGACAGGATCTCCGCCCACGCGGCCCAGACGTCGGGGGGCGGCTCCGCCCGGCTCGGGGCGGGCGTCGCCAGCGCGGCGAGAGCCAGCAGGACGCCCGCAATGCGAAGGCCGGCCTTCCGGCCGCGCGGGCCGTGCCGGCGCGGGCTCATCCGGCTCGTTCGACTCGTTCCACTCATTCGAAGGGCTCCTCGCCGGGCATCCCACGCGTCGCGGATCTTCGCGGACAGGCGGAGCCCAGCAGACAGCGTGCCACACGACCTCGCAAGCAGGCCGCCCGCCCCAGGCGGCCGAGGGCGGCCTCGAGATCGCGCGGCGCCGGCACGAAGCCTCGGGCGTCCGTGGGCTCGGACGCGCCGTCGCCGCGCGATCCACTGCCCGAGAGCCAGCGGGCCAGGCTCGCGGGTGCGGCCTGCTCGTCCTGGGTCTCCGACAGGAAGCCCAGGTCGCGGGCCGCCGCGCACACTGCGGGTGTCGCGGGCAGGTCGCCGGCGGCGCTCCAGCGGGTGCGCAGGGGCGTCAGGAAGCGCAGCACCGCGGCGCGTCCGAAGCCCGGCGCGAGTCGCGAGAGCCGGTGGGCCAGGGACTCGAGGTCGTCGGCGCCCGACGCGAGAGGCTCGATGGCGCCGCCGTGCTGCGCGACGAGCGCTCGGCAGACGCGCACGAGCAGGGCCGCGGTGGCTTCGCTCTTCGGCAGACGGGCTTCGTCGAGCAGATGCTCGATCGCCGCGTGCTCTCCGCCGGCGACGGCCGCGGGCGTCGCGAGGCCGGACGCCGCCAGGCGACCGCAGGCGGCGAGGGCGACAGGCTCGGGCACCCGCCCGCCCAGCACGATGCTGGCCACCAGCCACCGCCCCAGGTCGTCCTCGTCTCCCTCGTCGAGATCGAGTCCCAGCCGGGTCGCCGGATGGGGGCCGAGACGCCCCACCAGCACGCGCGCCGAGGCCCCGGAGGCCTCCCAATCGGCCTCTTCGGCGCCCGACATTCCGGGTTTCCTCATTGGCAGTCCCCGTGCTTCGCCGGTAAGGTCCCGCCTCGGCCCGGCTCCACCCTCCGGTGGAACGGCTCGGGCCCGGGATCCACTACCGGACCCAAACCAAGAGACCGGACGCAAAGCCAGGATCGCCGCCGGCCCGGCCGCGCGCGACCTCGGACTCGAAGCTGGAGCCCGCTCGTGATCATCGGAATCCCTCGGGAAGTTCTAGCGGGCGAACGCCGCGTGGCGTTGGAGCCGGCAGCGGTGAAGACCCTCGTCGACGCGGGAGTCGAAGTGCTCGTGCAGAGTGGCGCGGGCGTGGAGTCCGGCCACATCGACGGCGAGTACGAGAATGCCGGCGCGCGGCTCGCCCAGACCGCGGCCCAGGTGCTCGGCGGTGCAGATGTCATCCTGAAGGTGCAGCCCCCGCAGCCTCTGGGATCGGGCGACGCGTCGCACGAGGTGGACCTGATCACCGAAGGTGCCGCGCTCATCTCGCTTCTGAAACCCCTGGACGAGCCCCAGCTGGCCGAGCGCCTCGCCAAGCGGCGGATCACCGCGTTCGCGATGGAGTTCATGCCGCGCATCACGCGCGCCCAGGCGATGGACGCGCTCTCGTCCCAGAGCAGTCTCGCGGGCTACGAGGCGGTGCTGATGGCCGCCGGCGCGCTGCCGCGCATCTTCCCCATGATGGTCACCGCGGCCGGCACCCTGAAGCCGTCGAAGCTGCTGGTGATCGGGGCGGGCGTGGCGGGGCTCCAGGCCCTGGGCACCGCCAAGCGGCTCGGTGCGGTCACGTCCGGCTACGACACGCGGCCCGTGGTCAAGGAGCAGGTGCAGAGCCTGGGCGCGCGCTTCGTCGAGCTCGACCTGGACACGGGCGGCTCCGAGGACGCCGGGGGCTACGCGAAGGCGCAGACCGAGGAGTTCTACCAGCGGCAGCGGGAGCTGCTGGGAGAGCACGTCGCGAAGTCGGACGTGGTCATCACGACCGCCCTGGTCCCCGGCCAGCAGGCGCCGCTGCTGATCGAGGAGGCCGCCGTGAAGGCCATGCGCCCCGGCTCGGTGATCGTGGACCTGGCGGCCGAGAAGGGCGGCAACTGCGCCTGCACCCAGGCCGACCAGGTGATCATCGCCCACGGCGTGACCGTCATGGGCCCCACGAACCTGCCGTCGCGGGTGCCCGCGCACGCGAGCCAGCTCTATGCCAGGAACGTGGTCACCTTCCTGCAGCACCTGCTCGAGGAAGGGCGGCTCAAGATCGACCTCGAGGACGAGATCACCAGCGGGACGTTGATCAGCCACGAGGGAAACGTCGTGAACGAGAGGGTCCGGAGCCTGCTGGGCGCCGGTCCGGCGGAGGGCTGATGCTCGAGGTTCCGGCCGTTGCGGCCCTGACGATTCTGGTGCTTGCCTTCTTCGTGGGCTTCGAGGTGATCTCGAAGGTGCCCCCGCTGCTCCACACCCCGCTCATGTCCGGCTCGAACGCGATCTCGGGCATCAGCATCGTGGGCGCGATCCTGGCCGCGGGCAGCGAGCACGGTCTCACCGCCACCCTCCTGGGGTTCTTCGCGACGGCCTTCGCCACCTTCAACGTGGTCGGCGGCTTCCTGGTGACCGACCGCATGCTCGCCATGTTCAAGCGGAAGGACCGGCCGTGAACAGCACGCTGATCCAGCTCGCCTACCTGCTCGCCGCGGTTCTCTTCATCCTCGGTCTGCGCATGCTCTCGTCGCCGAAGTCCGCGCCGCGCGGCAATTTGATCGCGGCGGTCGGCATGCTGATCGCGGTCCTGGCGACGCTGGCCGAATCCGAGGTCGTCGACCTGCGCTGGATCGCCGCGGGCGCCGCCCTCGGCGCCGCCGCGGGCGTGTTCGTGGCCCTGCGCGTGGCGATGACCGCCATGCCCCAGATGGTGGCGCTGCTGAACGGCCTGGGCGGCGCGGCCTCGGCGCTGGTGGCCGGCGCCGACCTGATCGCCAACGTCGTCGACAAGGGCGTCACGCCCACGGGCATCGTGCCCACGGCCATCGTCCTGTCCGTGCTGATCGGCTCGGTGACCCTCACGGGCAGCCTCATCGCCTTCGCGAAGCTCCAGGAGGTGATGACCACCGCGCCCATCACCTATCCCGGCCAGCAGGTGGTGAACGGGCTGATCGCCCTGGTGGGCTTCGGCCTGTGCTTCATGGTGGCGACGGATCCGACCCAGCTGACCGCCTTCTGGGCGCTGATGGGGCTCTCGCTGCTGCTGGGCGTCCTACTGGTGATCCCCATCGGCGGTGCGGACATGCCGGTGGTGATCTCGCTCCTGAACTCGTATTCGGGCCTCGCGGCCTGTGCGACGGGCTTCGTCCTCGACAACAGCGCCCTGGTGGTGAGCGGCGCCCTGGTGGGCGCGTCGGGGATCATCCTCACGAAGATCATGTGCGATGCGATGAACCGATCGCTCACCAACGTCCTCTTCGGCGCCTTCGGCGCCGCACCCGCGGCGTCGGCCGGCGGGGCCGAGGCCGTGCATCGCGGAAACGTGAAGGCGTACACGTCCGAGGACGCGGCGGTCATCTTCTCGAACGCCCGCTCGTGCATCGTGGTGCCGGGCTACGGCATGGCCGTCGCCCAGGCGCAGCACGCCGTTCGCGACCTCGCGGACACGCTCACCGAGAAGGGGATCGACGTGACCTTCGCGATCCACCCGGTGGCGGGTCGCATGCCCGGTCACATGAACGTGCTGCTGGCGGAGGCGGACGTCCCCTACGACAAGCTCATCGAGATGGACGAGATCAACCCCCAGTTCTCCGAGACGGACGTGGCGCTGGTGATCGGTGCGAACGACGTGGTGAACCCGGCCGCGCGCACCGAGAAGGGCAGCCCCATCTACGGCATGCCGATCCTCGACGTCGACCGAGCGCAGCACGTGTTCGTGATCAAGCGCAGCATGAACCCGGGCTTCGCGGGCATCGAGAACCAGCTCTTCTACAACGACAACACGATGATGATCTTCGGCGACGCGAAGAAGGTGGTCATCGCCCTCGCCGAGGCGATCCGGAAGTACTGACCCCGAGCCTTCAGCTCACCGTAAGAGCCCTCAGCTCACCGTAAGAGCCTTCAGCTCACCGTAAGAGCCTTCAGCTCACCGTAAGAGCCTTCAGCTCACCGTAAGAGCCTTCAGCTCACCGTAAGAGCCTTCAGCTCACCGTAAGAGCCTTCAGCTCACCGTAAGAGCCTTCAGCTCACCGTAAGAGCCTTCAGCTCACCGTAAGAGCCTTCAGCTCACCGTAAGAGGCGGGGCGAGGGGGCGCGGCCGCACCATCAAGAGGGCCAGCACCCGCCCCCGTGACGCGAAGCGGGTCATCGTCGCATCCACCTCGAGCGGCCCCCCGCTGGCATCCACCAGGCGCGCCAGGAAGCTGCGCGTGTCGCCGTCCTCGCTCATGGCGTCGAGCTGGGTCCACCAGCCGGCGTGGCCGGTGCGGGGAACGAACGAGAAGGCGTCCACGCCCAGCAGGGCGTCGCGATTCACGCCGAGCAGCGAGCCCGCGGCCGGGTTCGCGTCCACGATCTCGCCGGTCCCCGTGTCGATCGCCAGGAAGGCGTCCGCCACCCGGTCGATGGCCGCCGACACGGCCCGCCGCGTGGCCCGGGGCCGCCCGCGCTCCCGGCGTCCGTTGCTGGTGGTGCGGATCGAGAGCCGGAACTGATCCAGGAAGGGCTGCAGGAGCCGGCGGAGGTCCGCGGGCGGTTGGGTCTCGAGGGTGCCGGCGGCGGCCGCGGTCCACGCTTCGAGCAGCGCCATCACGCGGCGTTCGTTGAGGCGAAGCCCGTCGAGGGCGGGCGCCGAGCCCGCGCCGCGGACCAGCGCCGCGCACAGGAAGCTGCGGAAGCGGCGCAGCGCCTCGCTCTCGGGAGAGCCCGGGTTCGGCGCGGCGGGCCCGAGCCGCACCTTCATGAGGCTCTCGATCTCGCGACGATGCGCGATCAGCCACGATGCCAGATTGCGATCGGGCTCCACGGGTGGCAATTCTATCGAATCCTGTGTGCAGGTCACGGCTTTGCGAGTGATGAAGTCACTCAACTCGGCGGTCGATCGGGCCGATCCAGAGCGCCATGCCCCCGCATTCCCTGCCGTGTCGCATCCTCGTGGCCTACGCGAGCGCTGACGGCTTCGCCGAGGGGACGGTGCCGATCCTGGCCCGTCTCGGGTACGAGATCGTTTCGCCGGAACGCTTCGAGAAGCGGCGCCGGCGTGAGGGCGACGAAGGTGACGCGCGTCACCTTCCCGATCTCTTCCTCGTGGACGAGGCCCGGCTGCGGGAGCTGCCCGCTCCCGGGGACGCCGAGCCGCGCGTTCCCGTCGTGCTCCTGACCCGAAGCGGCGCCGATCGGGACGTGGATCCGCGCGTCGTCGCGGCGGTGAAGCCGCCGGTGGGCATGCACGACCTCTATCGCGTGCTGCAGCAGGTTCTCGAGGACCGCCCGCGCACGTCGTTGCGGGTGGCGACGCGGCTGCCCGCGGTGTGCCGCCGCTCGGGACGCGAGTGGAACGCCGAGGTCGTGTCGCTGTCGGAGAACGGCTGCCTGCTGCACGGCTCCGAGACCGTGCCCCTCGGCACCGCGCTGCAGCTCGCCTTCGATCTGCCCGGGGTGGGCACCGTGCACGTGCGGGCCGAGACCGCCTACCAGCTGCTGCCGGACCTCGGGCTCGTGTTCAGCTCGATCTCTCCCCGCATCCGGCAGGCCATCGCGGCCTTCGTGGTGACCGCCCTATCGCGGGATCCTGCGGGCGGCTCGACGACCGGATAGACTCGTCGCGCAACCCGGGAGGCTCCCTTGCGCGACGCCGCCGCCGACCCCGATCCGATCCCCGGGCCGGGGACTCCGGACGATCTGCTCCGAAAGCTCGATCTCTTCGCGCCCACGGACGAGCACGCCCTGTTCGCCCGCACCCTGCGGGAGTTCACGGCGCGCGAGGTCGAGCCCCAGGCCGCCGAGCACGACCGAACGGAGACGTTCAACCACGCGCTCTTCCGCCGCGCCGGCGAGCTGGGGCTCCTGGGGGTGACGCTGCCCGAGCGCTTCGGAGGCGCCGGTCTCGACGCGGTCGCGGCGGTGCAGCTGCTCGAGGTGCTCTCCACCTCCGACCCGGGGTTCGGGCTCGCCGTGCTGGCCCACAGCATCCTCTTCGCACAGAACCTGGCGGTCAACGGCAACGACGAGCAGCGCGCCCGCATCCTGCCCCGGGCGGCCTCGGGCGAGTGGATCGGGGGGCTGTGCATGACGGAGCCCGAGGTCGGCACCGACGTCCTCGCGCTCCGCACGACCGCCGTCGCTCGCGGTGACGGCTACGTGCTGAACGGCACGAAGACGTTCATCACCAACGGCGGCATCGACGCGGACACCCTGGGCGACGTCTTCATCGTCTACGCGCGGACGGGGGAGCGCGAGATCTCGAGCTTCCTCGTCGAGAAGGGCATGCCCGGCTTCGCGCTGGGCCAGAAGTGGACGGACAAGCTCGGCATGCGAGCCTCGTTCACCGCCGAGCTGGTCTTCGAGGACGTGCCCATCCCCGCCCGCAACCGGCTGGGCGAGCCGGGGCAGGGCACCCTGCACATGATGCGCAACCTCGAGATCGAGCGGCTCACCCTCGCCGCCCAGGCGGTGGGCATCGCCGAACGCTGCCTGCGCGTGATGGTCGGCTACGCGAACGAGCGAAAGACCTTCGGCGTTCCCATCCGGGAGCACGGACAGATCCAGCGCTACGTCGCGGAGTCCTTCGCCGAGTATCGGGCGGCCCGGACCTTCGTCTACGACACGGCGCGCCGTCTCTCGCTGTCCGAGACGGGGCAGCGGCTCGACGCAGACGCGACGAAGCTGTTCGCCTCTCAGGTCGCCAAGCGCGCCGCGGACGCCGCGGTGCAGGTGCTGGGCGGCAACGGCTACATGGGCGAGTACGTCGTGCAGCGGCTGTGGCGGGACGCGAAGCTGCTCGAGATCGGCGGCGGAACGCTGGAGGCGCATCACAAGAACATCACCAAGGACCTGTGTCGCGACCCCTCGGTGCTGGGGGGCTGAAGGCCGTTCTCTGCGGGATGACCGCTCCGGTCGATCCGGGCGGGCCGGGAGGCTGACCCCGGGGGCAAGCCCGACGGCGAATTCCCAGTTCGCCGCGGCCGGCGGGGTGGCGGATCCGGGCTATCGTTCGGCCCCCGAAAACCATCATCGCGGGCCCACCCTCGCGATCCGGAGACGACCGGACCGGATCCAGGCGTGATCCAGGTGCGAGAAGCGCCAGAGGTACGAGAAGTGCCAGAGGTGCCAGAGGTGCCAGAGGTGCGTGACGCACGCGGTTCGCGCGGCGCGCGCGAACACGGCGCAGCAATGCGCAAGGGGGAAAGCAAGCCATGAGCTCCATCCAGAAGGTCGGACAGAAGCTTGGACCGATTCACGCGCGGCCGCTGCTGCTCGTCCTCGTGGCCGGCGCGCTGCTCTTGCCGGCGATCGAGGCGATCGCGAAGAAGGGCGAGCGCTACGGCCTCGAGGGCCGCTTCATCGAGTACGACCAGGCGAAGAACGTCATCAAGGTGAAGGTCGTGAAGACGAAGGTGAGCGGCCGCGCCGGCACCGGCGCGGTCGCGGGCGGCCCCGCGCCGAAGAGCATCAAGCGCGGCACCGACATCGAGTTCGCCGTCGTGCCCGAGGGCAGCGTCCTCAAGCGAACGGTGATCAAGAACCTCGACGGCGGTGGTCTCGACACCACGGGCACGAAGGAGGGCTTCCTGAAGGCCCTCAGCATGGTGCCGAAGGACAAGAACGTCATCTTCTCGTTCGAGAAGGCGAAGACGAAGGGCGGCCCGGAGTGGAGTCTGCGCATCATCCAGCTGCGCATGAGCGAGGAAGAGGCGGAAGCGCGTCTCCAGAAGATGGAGGAGGAAGCGGCCGCCGCCGAGGCGAAGGAAGCCTCGTCCAGGTGAGCCCGGGCCTTCCCGGGCCTGCCCGGGAAGCACCGTCGTCGCCCGAGCCCAGGCGTGCGGGGGCGCCCGGCGCTGCCATCGTCGCGCAGCAGCGGTGAAGCGGGTGAGCGGACCGGTCGGTGTGCCGGTGGCCCTGGCGGTCCACGGGGGTGCCGGTGCGGCCCGCCGCCTGGATCCCCAGGACGAGGCGGGGCGCCGGGACGCGCTCGCCCGGAGCCTGCGCGCCGGCCACGCGCTCCTGCTCGCCGGCGCGCCCGCCCTCGAGGCCGTCGAAGCGGCGGTGCGGGTGCTCGAGGACCATCCCGGCTTCAACGCCGGCCTCGGCTCGGTGCTGACGTCGGCGGGGCGGGTCGAGATGGACGCCTGCGTCGCGGACGGCGCCACCCGGCGTTTCGGCGCCGTGGCGGCTGTCTCGCGGCTCGCGAATCCCGTGTCGGCTGCGCGCGTCGTGATGGAGGACGGTCGCCACGTGCTCCTGGTCGGGGAGGGTGCCGAGCGCTTTGCGCTCGAAGCGGGTCTGCCCGCGGTCGCCCCGGAGTCGCTGGCGACGGATCTCCGGCGCGCACAGCTCGCGCGAGCGGCCCGCGCGGGACGCACGGCGCTCGACCACGACGCTTCGGGCCCCGACGCCGTGAACCCGGAAGATCCGGCCCCCGAAGCGGACCCCGGAGCGCAGGGCACGGTGGGTGCCGTGGCCCGGGACGCGGCGGGCCGGCTCGCGGCGGCCACCTCGACGGGGGGCATGACGAACCAACACCCGGGAAGGGTGGGCGACAGCCCCGTCCCCGGAGCCGGAACCTGGGCGGACGCGGACTGCGCGGTCTCGGGCACGGGCACCGGCGAAGCGTTCCTGCGCGTCGCGTTCGCCCACCAGGTCGCCGCGCGTGTCCGCTTCGCGAGGGCCGGGCTGCAGGAGGCCTGCCGTGACGCGCTGGCCGAGGTAGCGGCCCTCGGCGGTCGCGGGGGCTGCATCGCCGTAGGCTGCCAGGGGGAGCCGGTGCTCTGCTTCGACACGACGGCGATGTTCCGGGGCGCCGTCGGCGCGGACGGGGAGGCGCGGGTCGCCCTCTACGCGGAGCCGCTGGCCGCGCACCGGCCGTGAGGCCGCGACCGGCCAGGAGTGCGGCCCAAGATGAAGTCTCGGGTCGCGGTTCCGCCGCAAAGGGAGCCCAACGGGCTGCCTCAGCGGCGGGCGTCCATCCGCTCCATCACCGCCCGCACGACGATCGGCCAGGCGATGGTGGCGTCCGCGTACACCTCGGCGAAGCGGCCGCCCTGGGATTCGGGCACGAACTTCCCCCAGGAGACGCCCTCGGTGTAGCTGCAGCCCGAGAGGCCGCCCCAGTGGTCGGGCTCGGGGCAGATGCGCACCGCGTAGCGATAGCGCCGGAGGGGCTCGTCGATGCCGAGGCGCGAGCGCCGGATGTCCAGGTAGGGCGCGACCTGCTGGGCCCAGTTGCGGGGGACGCCGCCGCCGATGGTGAAGATGCCCGTCCGCTCGCGTTGGCGGATCCGGTCGGTGAAGTCGTCGAGGTCGAGGAAGGGGTCGAAGACCAGGCGCGGCAGCCCCTGCTGCTGGCGGAGGATCTGGTAGATGCTGACGTCGAGGCCGAGCTCCGAGTCGGTGAAGGCGGGGATGTAGATGGGAACTTCCGCCTGGAACGCGCTCTTCAGGATCGCCATTCCGCTGGTCTCTTCGTTCAGGTAGGCACCGAGCCGGTTCAGGATCAGGTGGCTCGAGAGGACCGTGTCGTCGGGGAGGCTCTTGAGCGAAGCCTGCAGGATGCGCTCCGCGTCGTCGAGGTTCTGCTCCAGCTCGATGGTGTCATAGACCCGGTTGTAGCCGCGCTGGAACAGCTCTTCGTCGCTCATCGAGGGCCGGTGCTTGAAGTGGAGCATGCCGGCGCCCTCGGTCAGGCCGTGGGTCATCAGTGCGCCGGTGGTGACGATCGCCTGGATCCAGCCGCGATCGATCATTTCGCAGATGACGAGTCCCTGCTTGGCGATGGTCATGGCGCCGGAGATCGTCAGCACGCGGAAGCAGTCGGGATCGCGCACCATGGCTTCCAGCACGTCCGCCGCCTCGCCCAGGCGCCTGCCGCCGAAGGCGGTGTTCGCCATCGAGCGCACGAGCGCATCGACGCTCGTGGCGGAGCCGATCTCGAGAGGGCGCAGGGGCTCGAGGCCCTCCTCGCGCCCCGTGCCGTAGGCTCGTTCGTTGCGCTCGTCGGCCATCCCATCTCCTCGCTGTATTCCAGGGGGGTGAGACCGTAGCAGGGACTCGCCGCCGTCGAGGCGCGGGGCTTGAGAATGCCGCGCCGCTGCGCTGTCATTCGTCGGGTGCAGGGACCCGGAGACCGCTCGCTCGTCGTTCTGGTCGCCGCGCTGGGTGCGCTCGCGACGCTCGGCGCCGCGTCCGGGACGAAGCCCGCGGGCCCGGAGGAGCGGCGGCGCATGATGGTGGAGGACCAGATCGAGGCGCGCGGGGTGAAGGATCCTCGGGTCCTCGCCGCGATGCGCGAGACGCCGCGCCATCTCTTCGTGCCCGAAGCCCTGCGCGACTACGCCTACGAGGACCGTCCGCTGCCCATCGGCAGCCGGCAGACGATCTCGCAGCCCTACATCGTGGCCGCGATGACGGAGTTGCTGGATCCCCAGCCGGACGACGTCGTGCTGGAGGTCGGCACGGGATCGGGCTACCAGGCCGCGGTGCTCTCGAGGCTCGTGAAGCGCGTGGTGAGCATCGAGATCCTGCCGGAGCTCGCCGCCACCGCCCGGAAGGCACTGGCGGAGGCCGGCTGCGAGAACGTCGAGGTGATCACCGGGGACGGCTATGCCGGGCTGCCGGATCGTGCTCCCTTCGACGGAATCATCGTCACCGCCGCGCCGCGGGAGGTGCCGCCGCCGCTCGTCGAGCAGCTGGCCGTCGGCGCCCGACTCGTGATTCCGGTGGGAGAGGACGTGCAGGACCTGCTGGTCGTGGAGCGCACCGCGACCGACGTGACCCGACGTTCGGTGATTCCCGTTCGCTTCGTGCCCATGACCGGCGAGGCCCTGAAGCACTGAGCGCTGCTAGACTGGGGCGCCGTTCTCTCGCCAGGAGCGTTGCATGAACTTCGGGTTCTCGGAAGAGCAGGATCTCCTGCGCCACGAGGTGCGGAAGCTCCTCGACGAGCAGTGTCCTCTCGAAGAGGTGCGAAAGATCGCCGAGACGAAGGAGGGGTATTCGCCCGCACAGTGGAAGCAGCTGGGCGAGCTCGGCTTCCTGGGGCTGACCCTGCCCGAGTCGTACGGCGGCGCCGGCCTGGGATGGGCCGACCTGGTGGTGCTCCTCGAGGAGACCGGCCGCACGCTCTTCCCGTCCCCGCTCATCTCCACGACCCTGGCGGGTGCGACCCTCCTCGCCGCGGGAAACGAGGCGCAGCGACGCCGCTGGCTGCCGGGCATCGCGAGCGGTGGCGTCGTGGCCACGGTCGCGGTGCTGGAGGAGGGCGACGACCCCGCGCCGGAAGGCGTCGCGCTGCGCGGAGCGGCGGACGGCGACGGCTACCGGCTCACGGGTGACAAGCACTTCGTCGTCGACGTCGGCCAGTCGGATCTCTTCGTCGTCGCGTTCCGCACGGGAGACGCCCCCGACGCCCTGGCCCTCGGCCTGGTGGAGGCGAGCGCGCCAGGCGTCTCGCGCAGCGAGGTCCGCACCCTCGACCGCACCAAGCGGATGGGCAGCCTGCACCTCGACGGCGTGCGCGTGGGCGCCGACGACCTGCTCGGACCCGCCGGCGCGGCGGGGCCCGCCCTCGCGGCGCACCTCGACCGCGGCGCCGCGGCCGTCACGGCGGAGATGATCGGCGCCCTCGAGGGCGCTCTCGACCTGACGGTGCAGTACGCCAAGGACCGGCTGCAGTTCGGGTCCCCCATCGGTCGCTACCAGGGCGTGAAGCACCCGCTGGCCGAGATCTACGTGGACCTGGAGTGCCTGAAGTCGCTGCTCTACTACGCGGCCTGGGCGCTCGACGAGAGTCCGCCGGACGTTCCCCGGGCGGTCTCCGAGGCGAAGGCCTTCGGTGCGGAAGCGCTCACGCGCGCCGGCATCGACGCCATCCAGCTGCACGGTGCGGTGGGCTACACGGCGGAGTACGACGTCCAGCTCTACCTGAAGCGTTCGAAGTGGGCGCGCCCGCTCTTCGGCGACGAGCAGTACCACTATGACCGCCTCGCCACCCTCGGAGGCTACTGATGGACCTCCACTGGGCGCTCGCGGACGCGCAGGACCGCCTCGCCACCCTCGGAGGCTACTGATGGACTTCCACTTCACGCCGGAAGAGCAGGCGTTCCGCCAGGAGGTCCGGGACTTCCTGGACGAGCACCTGCCCCAGGGCGACCCGCCCAGCGAGGAGGAGATCGACCGCTGGAACCATGCGCTGGGCGAGAAGGGCTGGCTCGGCTTCAACTGGCCGAAGGAGCACGGGGGCTACGGAGGCAGCCTGATCGAGCAGTTCATCCTCAAGGAGGAGACCTCCGCCCGCCGCGCCCCGCCCCTCGGCCGGGACTTCATGGGCCTCACCTGGGTGGGCCCGGCCATCATCATGCACGGCACCGAGGGGCAGAAGCAGCGTTTCCTTCCGGAGCTGCTCGCTGGCGACTCGGTCTGGTGCACGGGCTACTCGGAGCCGGACATCGGAAGCGACCTCGCCGGCCTGCAGTGCCGGGCGCATCGCGAGGGCGACGAGTACGTCATCAACGGATCGAAGATCTGGACCACCCTGGCCCACAAGGCCAAGTACATCTTCATGATGGTCCGCACCGACCCCGACCGCAGCCGCTCGAAGTATCGCGGCATCACCTGCCTCCTCACCCCGATGAACCTGCCCGGCATCGAGGTGCGGCCGATCCCCGCGCTCACGGGCGTGCACAGCTTCAACCAGGTGTTCTTCAACGACGTGCGGGTGCCCGCGGAGAGCCGCCTCGGCGAGGAGGGGCAGGGCTGGATGGTGATCGTCCGCGCCCTGGCCAACGAGCGCTCCGGCATCTCCGAGGCGACCGAGAAGCTGCGGCACCTGCAGGACCTGATCGAGCTGGCGCGGGACACGCGCAAGCGCGGCCGGCCGGCCCTCGAGGACCCGGAGCTGCGCCGCAAGCTGGCGCGCTTCCAGGCCCGCATCTCGGCCATGCGGCTCAACGGCATGCGCTATCTCACGCGGCAGCTGGCCGGGGAGCCGGCCGGCACGGAGACCTCGGTGAACAAGCTCCTCCGGGGCCAGCTCGAGCACGAGATGTGGAACCTCTCCAACGGCCTGCTCGGCTCGCACGCCCAGGTCGAAGGCAAGTGGCAGACGGGCGCCCTGGGCTATCACGGAACCGTGATCGGCGGCGGAACGCCCAACATCCAGCGCAACATCATCGCGGAGCGGATCCTGGGGCTGCCCAAGGACTGACGTCCCGGCCCCGGCCCCTCGTCCCGACCTCGGAGGAATGCATGCCCCTCGACCTCGCGGGAACCCGCTCGAAGCTCTGGGAGGAGGTGGTGCGCGGCGAGCACCTGCCCGAGCTGAGCTTTCCCATCACCGTCAAGACCCTGGTGCTCGCGGTATGCGGAACCCGCGACCTCATGCCCTACCACCACAATCCCGAGTACTCGAAGTCGATCGGGAACCGCGGGATGTTCGTGAACACCATGTTCGAGCAGGCGCTCTTCGCCCGCTACGTGACGGACTGGTGCGGTCCCGAGAGCGACTTCCGCTCCACGTCCCTGCAGATGGTGGGTCAGCTGGTGCCCGGGGACGTGGCGGTGATTCGGGGCCGGGTGACGAAGAAGTACTGGGACGGCAACGACTGCGTCGTCGAGCTCGAGCTCACCGCGAGCAACCATCTGGGCGTGGCCGCTCTCTCGTCGGCCACCCTCGCCATGCCGTCGGACGAGTACGGCGTCGTGAAGCCCTTCTCGCAGCTCACCAAGCCCGCGTTCCCGGTGAATCCGGAGATGCCCGACGTGGCCCGGGCCGAGCTCGGCAAGGTGAGCGAGCCGAGCTTCGGCGCCTACCCGATCTCCGAGGTGCAGATCCTGTACTGGTGCGACATGGTCGAGGACGCGAACCCGCTCTACGTGGACGGGGAGTACGCGCGCAAGTGCCGCCACCGGGGCGTGATCGCGCCGCCCATGGGTCTCATCAGCTGGATGATGGGCCGGCCCGGGCGTCTCGGCGTGGATCCGTCCGCGCCGGACGTCGACTGTCCCTCGCGCAGGCCCTGGCCGCCGCCGCCCGAAGACCAGCCGGGTCGCGCCCCGATGTTCGTGCCGCCCGGTGCCACCGAGACGATCGCCACGCGATCGGTGCAGGCCTACGGGACGCCGCTGCGGCCGGGCGACCGCGTCAAGGCCACCAGCGAGCTGCTCGACTGCTCGCCCCTCAAGCGCACGGCCCTCGGGCCGGGCTACTTCCAGACGAATCTCACGACCTTCTACAACCAGAAGGACCAGATCGTGGGCACGAACGTGTTCACCTTGCTGCGCTACGGCGTGAAGGAGGACGCGTCCGCGAGCGAGCCCGGCTCGGCCCCCGGCAGGTCCACGTAGGCCAGCGCCAGCAAGACGAGGCTGAACGGCGTCGTCACCAGCGTCCCGAGCCCCGACAGGCTGCCGCCCAGGATGCCCAGGACGGAGACGATCAAGAGCACGACCAGGTGGTTCACGAAGCCCGTCTCGGACACGGCGTTCTTGCTCGCCCCGAAGGCCTCGACGACGCCCAGATCCCGGTCGACGAGGAAGAACAGGGCGTACATCCACCACACGGAGAGGATCACGCCGGGCACGAAGAAGAGCATGTAGCCGAGGGTGATTCCGATTCCGCCGAGCACGAGCAGCAGCGTGATGGGCAGGAAGCCCTCGAAGCTCCACAGCTCCTCGAAGGCCGGCGGCTCGCCCGTGCGCACGTAGGCGAGGATGCCGCGGAACCAGCCGCCACTGACCGTCGGGATCAGCACGATGGTGAGGCAGAGCAGCAGCCCCACGAGAGTGAAGACGACCAGCGTGACGATCTCGGCCACGAACTTGTCCCAGGCTTCCTTGAGCAGGTCCGCGAAATCCATTCTTCCTCCTCTTCGGTCGTTCCGCGCGCTTCCGATCCCTCAGCCGAAGGCGCCGGCCTCGGCCAGGCTGCGCCGCGCCTCGGCGTCGAAGCCGAGCTCCGCCAGCACGTCCTCGTTGTGCTCGCCGAGACCCGGGGCCGGACGCCGGATGGACGAGGGGGTGCCCGCGAAGCGCGCCGCGGGCCGCGGCTGGCGCATGCGACCCGTGAGCGGCGACTCCGACTCGACGATCAGCTCGTTGGCGACGATCTGAGCGTTCTCTGCCAGCTCTTCGCGGCGCAGGATGGGCGCGCAGGGCACCTGGTGGCGGTCGAGGCGTTCGAGCCACTCGGCCGAGGTGCGGGTCGCCAGTACCTGCGCGGTCAGCTCCAGGCGGGCGTCCGCATGCTTGACACGTCCCGCCGGCGTCCTGAAGCGCTCGTCGTCCAGCCACTCGGGGTGCTCGAGCGCCTGGGCGAGTCCCCGCCACTCGGCGTCGGAGACCGCGCCCGCGGTGATGAAGCCGTCCCGGGTCTCGAAGACGAGGTCGCGGGTCTCGCTCGGACGTGAGACGCCGACGTCGCGGCCGATGAAGGTGTGCCGCGCCATGCCTTCGGGCCAGAGGAAGGCGACCACGGCGTCGAGCATCGCCAATCGCACGTGCTGTCCCTCGCCGCTGCGTTCCCGCGCGAGCAGGGCGGCGGTGATGGCCTGGGCGGCCGTCAGCGCGGTCACCTTGTCGGGCACGATCAGGCGCAGCATGCGCGGCCTCGGGCCGCTGCCGCCCTGGATGTCCGCCAGCCCGGAGAGCGCCTGGATGACGGGGTCGTAGACGCGCTTCTGCGCGTAGGGTCCCGTCTCGCCGAAGCCGCTGATCGACACGTAGACGAGGTCGGGCTTGACGGCGCGCAGGGCCTC
This sequence comes from uncultured delta proteobacterium, assembly GCA_963822965.1. Classification (GTDB taxonomy): domain Bacteria; phylum Myxococcota_A; class UBA9160; order UBA9160; family UBA4427; genus JAJDAN01. The sequence goes on along the minus strand of CAWGJT010000005.1, from coordinate 233,414 downwards.
GTAGCCGATGCCCATGCGCTCGGCTGCGCCCGGGCGGAAGTTCTGCACGAAGACATCGGCGGTGGCGACCAGACGCTTCAACACCTCCAGGCCTTCGGGCCGCTTGAGATCGAGGACGACGCCGCGCTTGTTCCGGTTGCTCGTCGCGAAGATCGGCGCCATGCGCCGCGCTCCGCCGCCGAGGGCGCGGGTGAGGTCGCCGCGGCCCGGCGGCTCCACCTTGACGACGTCCGCACCCTGGTCGCCCAGGATCATCGTCGCCATCGGCCCCGAGATCATCTGGGTGACGTCGACGACCCGGTATCCGTGAAGGGGCCCCGTCATGCCGCGGATACTATCAGCGCTTGACCCGCGCGCTCCCCTGCCTGATTCTCGCTGCACCCCCTGTGCGACGTCCGTCCGGGCGTGGGGGGCCTGCGTGCACTCTGGGAATCCGCGTCGGCGCCCGCGGCCGCCGTCCGTCGTCCGCTCCCGGGAAGGCCCGCGTGGCTGAGCACCGACGGCCCGAGATCTGCTTCAGCGACGCGCCGCGTGGCACCTGCCGCTGGTGCGGTCAGGCGATCCTGCACGGTCCGGGTCCGAAGGAGGGCCGCGTCGACCGCCGCCGCCGCTGGCATCCGGCGTGCGTCGACGACTACAACCGCAGCGATCCGCGGGAGCAGCGGCGGATCGCCCGCAAGCGCGACCGCGGCGTGTGTCGCGCCTGCGGTCTCGATACCAACGCCCTGCGCCGGAAGATTCGGGGACGCGGGCGCGCGGCGCGCCTCCGCGAGCTGGGCTTCCATCCGCGGCGCTCGCTCTGGGAGCTGGACCACATCGTCCCCCTGATCGACGGCGGGGGTCACGAGCCGGCGAACCTCCAGACCCTGTGCGTGCCGTGTCACCGGCGCAAGAGCGCCGAGGAGACCCGAGACCGCGCCCGGGCGCGCGCCGAGGCGGGCGTCCTCCCGTCGCGAGACGGTGAGACGTCCTTCGATGCGCTGCTGGCGCGGGCCGACGCCGCCAACGCCCGGGCGCGCGCGCTGCTGGAGGAGGGGCTCGGTTCCTGAAGGGGCGCCGGATCGGGCGGCTACTGGAGCCCGGCGTATGCCCCGCCGTCCACCGGCACCGCGGCGCCCGTGACGAAGCTCGCGCTCTCGGAGCAGAGGAACGCCGCCACCCGGCCGAAGCGCTCGGCGGATCCGAGGACGCCCGCCGGGACCTCGCGGGCGACGTTCGCGAGATTTCCACCGTAGAGCTGCTCGACCCGGGCCGTCTTGTGGATGCCCGGCTGGATCGAGTTCACGGTCACGCCGTCGCCCGCCACCTCGCGGGCGAGGGTCTTGAGGAAGCCGGTGACCCCAGCGCGCGCGGTGTTCGACAGGATGAGCCCGGGGAGGGGCTGGCGCACCGAGATCGAGGTGATGGCGAGCACCCGGCCCCAGCGCTGCTCGCGCATGGCGGGAACCGCCGCCTTGCACATGGCTACGACCGAGAGGAGGTTGAGCGCGATGGCGGCGGGGTAGGCGTCGACGTCCGTCGAGGTGAAGTTGCCGGGCGGCGGTCCGCCGGCGTTCGTGACCAGGATGTCGAGCCCGCCGAGGGCGTCCCGGCTGCGGGCCACGAAGTGCTCGGCCCCCGCGGTGGTGGAGACGTCGGCCACGAGCGCCACGGCGTCGCTTCCGAGGCTGGCGGCGGCGGTCTGGATGCGGCCGCGGTCCCGCCCGCAGATCGCCACGCGCACGCCCTCCTCGGCGAGGGCCCGCGCGGTGGCGAGGCCGAGGCCGCTGGAAGCCGCCGCCACGGCGGCTCGCTTGCCCGCGATTCCCAGATCCATCTTGGCTCTCTCCTCTGTGCGCTCCCTGCGCGGCCGCCCGAACGCGCGCGGGCGGTGTGTCGCCGGCGTCCCGACGGATGGAAGGTTCGCGCCGATTCAGTCGCGACCGGCCGTCGGCAGGTGGGGCCGCTCGGAGCGGTAGCGCCCGGGCGGTAGGCCCATGCGCTGCGTGAAGACGCGGGTGAAGTAGTACCGGTTCGCGAAGCCCGTCGCCTCCGCGATGCGATCGATGCTGTATTCGGTGGAGACCAGCAGCTCCGACGCCCGTTCCAGCCGCCGCTCCTGGACGTAGCGGGCCGGCGTGCGTCCGGTGGCCTCCCGGAAGCGGCGGATGAAGCGGGACTCGCTGCTCTGCGCGATCTCCGCGAGCCGGGCGTTGCTCATGGGCTCGGTCAGGTGCTCGTCGATGTAGTGCAGCACGGCCAGCAGCTCGCCCTGTCCCTCGTGGATCCGCAACACCCGCCGGGCGCGCTCCGCCGGCAGCGCCTCGAGGGCGGCCGCGATGGACAGGTGCACGAGCGCCTTCACCCGGGCGGAGTGCACCGGCGAGAGCCGTGACGCCCTTCCCAGCTCCTCGCGCAGGCGCCTGGCCAGCGCGTCTCGCAGGTCGTCCGGCGGCAGCACCAGCGGCGTGGGCAGGAGCTCGCGGGCGGCCTCGGGGGGCCAGCCGAGGAACTCGAACTGCACGAAGAGCTGGCTCAGCGGGTGCTGCAGCACGATGCGGAAGTCGAGGCCCGGCGGCACCAGCACGAGCCGGCCCTCGGGGAGGGGGAAGCGGGTGTCGCCGACGTGGAGCTCGGCGCCGTCCTGCTCGTTCAGATACAGACGCCAGAATCCGCGAAGCAGGTCGGTGGCCGGCCACCACTGGTCCACCTTCAGGTAACCCGCCGAGAACAAACGGGTATAGAGGCCTTCCTGGGGGTCCGGAAACAGGACGGACACGGCATCGCTCCGGGGGGTTCGAGTCTGACCCGGTGGATTCTATACGTCTCGCGCGCGCGCGTCAGCTCACCGGATCTTCGCGTACACGGCGGTGTCCCGGGGAAGCCCGTCCACGTGCAGGCAGTCGTTGCGCAGGATGCCCTCGAGCTGGAAGCCGAGGCGCTCGGGGATCGCGCGGCTGCGCGCGTTGCGGGGGTCCGGGCGGATCTCCACCCGGCGGGCGCCGAGCCGGTCGAAGGCGAGCGCGCAGAGGGCCTTCACCGCCTCGCTCACGAAGCCCTGGCCGGCGTCCGGGGTGCGGACCCAGTAGCCGATCTCGAAGCGGGGCACGCTCCAGTCGATGCGGTGGAGCCCGCTGCTGCCGACGATGCGCGGGCCCCGGAACAGGAGGAGCTGACAGTCCTGCCGGGTGAGGAAGGCGTCCCGGGCCCGCTGCTGCTGGGCGCGGGAGGCCGCCAGGCTGGGGATCTCCCGGGCCCAGGGCATCCAGGCGCGCAGCTCGTCGAACGAGTCGCGGATGGCCTCGTTCATCTCCCGGGCGAAGTCGGGATGGGGAGCCCGCAGGTGCAGCCTCGGGGTCTCGATCTCGAGAGGGACCCCCGGGCGCGCGGGCTCGACCTTCACGAGATCGGATCGAGCTGCACCGGCAGTCCGTCTCGCGGCCTCGAGATGGGCGCCTGCTGGACCGGCATCTCGTAGCCTTCCGGCACGCTCACCCGGAAGCGCTGCAGCAGCTGGTGCATCAGGGCCTTCACCTGCAGCTCGGCGAAGCGGAAGCCCAGGCACATGTGCGGCCCCCCGCCGAAGGGCACCCAGGAGTGGCTGTGGCGCTCCTGCTCGGCCCGGGCGGGCGAGAAGCGCTCCGGGTCGAACCGGCGGGGCTCGTCCCACCACGCGTGCATGTGGTGCGTGTGGATGGGCGAGATCACCACCATGGCGTCCTTGGGGACGTGATAGCCGTCGAACTCGAAGGCGTCGGTCGCCACGCGCGGAATCACGGGCAGGGGCGGGTAGCGCCGCAGGGTCTCCTTCATCACCCAGGTGAGGCCCTCGAGGCGCTCCATGTCGTCGAAGGCCAGGGCGGGGGTGCCGAGGGCGCGGCTCTCCTCCCGTACGCGCTCCTGCCACTCGGGGTTCTTCGCCAGCTCGTAGGTCATGGACGTGAGGGTGCTGGTGGTGGTGTCGTGGGCCGCCATCATCAGGAAGATCATGTGATCGAGGATCTCCCCGTCGGAGAAGCGCTGCCCCTCGGTCGTCTCCGCGTGGCACAGGCGGCTCAGCATGTCGGTGCCGTCGCCCGCGCGCTTCTTGGGCAGCAGGTCGCCCAGGAAGCCCAGCATGAACTCGCGACCCTTGAGCCCGCGATGGAACTCGAGCCCGGGGATCGGCAGGCGGATGCGCGACATGGAGGCGGCCACCAGGTCTTCGAAGACGCGGTTCATCCGGTGCGTGTCGGCGCCGAGATCGATGCCGATGAAGATCGCCGCGGCCATGTCGAGGGTGAGCTCCTTGTAGGCGCGGAACGCCAGGAAGCGCCGCTTGCCGCGGGCTCGCCCGACCCAATCCGACAGGCGCTCGTCGATCATGTCGTTCATGCGATCGGCGTAGATCCGCAGGGCCGGCCGCTGGAAGGGGACGTGCATGATGCGCCGGTGGTGCTTGTGGACCGCGCCGTCCTGCAGCAGGAGACCGTTCGGGAAGATCCGCCCCATGATCTGCGTCCAGGGACGTCGCGCGGAGAAGATGCGGTTCTTGTCGAGGAGCACGAAGCGGTTGGCGTCGGGACCGAAGAGGTTGATCATCTTCATGATGCCGAGGTCCTGCATCACCACGGGACCGTGCTCCTGGTGGAGACGCGACAGCCCCGAGAGCATGTCGATGCGCTCGTTCTGGCCCAGGGTCTGGCGGAGGGTCTGGAACAGGCCCACGCGCGGGATGGGGTGTCGGGCTTGCTGGCTCATGGGCACCTCGGTTCAGGCTTCGGCGAGGAGCCCCTGGATGAGGTCCTCGAAGTCGCTCTTCCTGCGAGCGCCGACGAGCTGTCCCCGCACCTCCCCGTTCCGGAACGCGAGGACCGTGGGCATGGCGCGTACGCCGTAGCGTGCGCTGGTCGCCATGTTCTCGGCGGCGTGCATCTTGACGATCTTCACGCGTCCCGCGTAGCCCGCCGCCAGGTCGGAGAGGATCGGGGAGATCTGCCGGCACGCCGGGCAGTGATCGCCCCAGAAGTCGACGAGCGCCCGGGTCCCGGGCTTCAGGATCTCGTCTTCGAAGTTGGCGTCGGTGACGTCGTGGAGCGCGGCCATGGATTCTCCCCCCTTCGGCTGTCCGGAGCCGGGACTCGAGTGTCTTCAGAGCTTCACGATCGCCGTTCCGAGCACCCGGGTCTCGCCGGCCTCGTTGGCGATCGTGAGATCGATCTCCACGGTGCCGGCCGCCTCGTCCATGTCCGTCACCACCCCCCGGCAGGTGGCCTTCGAGTCCACCACCAGGGCCGCCCGGAAGATCGTGTCGATCTTCAGGATGCTGCACCCCGGGGCCCAGTTGTCCACCATCGCGGCCAGGATGCCCTGGCTCATGATGCCCGGGACGATGGCGCCCGGGAGACCCTGCTTGCGGGCCTCCTCGTGGTCGTTGAAGCGCGACCAACTCATGTGCGCCGCGTCGGTGAAGCGCTTCACGGTGGGCATGCTGATGTCCGGCTCGAAGCCGGGCAGCTCCTCGCCGAACTCCACGTCCGCGAACGAGCGGGGTGCGCTCATCGGCCCTCCTCCCGCTCGGGCGCCTTGAGGCTCACCTGATTCTGCACGAGTCGCCAGTCGACGATCGAGATGGGCTCGCCGCGCTGGTTCGAGAAGCGCATGCGGTGGACGATGAAGAGCATACCGCCCGATCGCCCGGTCTTCTGGTAGATGTCGTGGATCTCGCTGCGGGCGACCACCTTGTCACCGGAGCGCAGAGGGCCGAGCACCTCGACGCACTTGCCGGCGTCGAAGCCCTGGTGGGAGCGGATGGGGAAGTCCTCCGGCATGGCGCGCGTGCCGTGGAAGCGGCTCGTGTAGCTCGGGACCGCCTGGAAGTCCGGGTGGTCCGGGTCGGTGAAGCGGGGCTGGGTCTCGCCGCAGGCGATGGCGAACTCCGCCATCTCCCGGGCGTCTACCCCGAAGGTCACCTCGTCGAACTGGCGGCCGCACCAGCCATCCTTGAGCGCCTGGATGTCGATCTCGTCTTCCGTGGTCATGTCCTGCCGTTCATTCCTTGAAGGAGAGGGCCTCGAAGGCGCCGCCTCGCAGCTCCCGGACGAGGTCCTCGATGGATGCGACGTCGTTCTCGAAGCGTGTGGCGCAGCGTCCGATGAAGCTGACGATGTGGGCGTCGCTGCCGCCGACGCCGCGATAGCCGTAGGTGGCCGCGAGGGCGATCGCCTCGTCGTTCTCCGTGCCGCGGCTGCCGCCGTTCAGGGTCTCGATCACCTCGACGCCCTCGACCGGGCCGCGCACGTCGTAGTGGGCGCACATGCCCACCTTCGTCCGACCGGGATGGCACGGGACGGCGATGGCGTCGTGGCACTTCGCCTGCAGGACGACCTCGGCGAGGGGCAGGTTCACCCGGCTGAAGTCGAAGGCGTTGACGAGGTCCTCGTTCACGCCGAAGAGCAGCACGTGGCCGTACTCGGTCTCCACCTCGCTGGCCTTCAGGATGAGCAGGTCGAACTCGTCCTCGAGGCGGCGGTAGTCGGAGGTGGCGTCGTACTGGCGGTGCTCCGTCAGCACGAATCCGTCGAGGGGCAGCTCGCGCTTGCGGATCCACTGGCAGTAGTTCTCGACCTTCGCCCGTCCGTCGTCCGAGCGGATCGAGTGGCTGTGCAGATCGAGGATCATGCCGGGCGGAACCGCGGCACCGCGAAGGCGCCGCCGGCCTCTCCCAGATCGCTGGCGTCGACGTCCGCGAAGTCGACTACCACGGGCATGCCGATCTCGACCTCGGCGGGCTCGCATCCCACGACGTTCGTCATGAGACGGGGGCCCTCTTCGAGCTCGACGTAGGCGAGCACGTAGGGCACGGCGTCGCGGAAGGGCGGCACCCCGTTCTGGTGGGTCACCGTGAAGGTGTAGACGTTGCCGCGGCCCGACGCGATGAAGTGCTCGATCTCGGGCGAGAGGCAGCTCGCGCAGACGGCCCGGGGACGGTGCTGCACCGTGCCGCAGGCGCGGCAGCGCTGCAGGACGAGCTCGTGTCGGCCGCAGCCCTCCCAGAAGGCCCGGGTCTCCCAGCTCGCGGCCGGCTTCGGATGTTCGAATTCCTTCGCCACTGTCTCCGCCTCAGGCCCGCCCCAGGACGAGCGTCGCGCCGCTGTGCATGCTGCCGATCGTCCCGCCCGTGCCGTGCACCAGCCCCAGCTCCGCGCCCTCGACCTGGCGCTCGCCGCACTCGCCGCGCAGCTGCTTCGTCGCCTCGATCACGAGGAAGATCCCCCGCATGCCGGGGTGGTTCGACGAGAGCCCGCCGCCGTCCGGATTCACGGGCAGCGCGCCGCCCAGGGCGATGCGGCCGCCCTCGACGAAGGGGCCGCCCTCTCCAGGCTTGCAGAAGCCCAGGTTCTCGAGGGTGGCGAGCACGGTGATCGTGAACGAGTCGTAGATGGTGCAGAAGTCGATGTCGTCCTGGCGCACCTGCGCCATCTCGAAGGCCTGTCGGCTCGACTGGGCCGCCGCCAGGGTGAGGAGATCGGGCGCGCCGATCTCCTGGTGGCAGACGGCCTCGCCGCAGCCCTGCAGCACCACCGGCGGCCGGGCCAGGTCGCGGGCCCGTTCCAGGCTCGTCACGACGACCGCACCGCCCCCGTCGCTGATGATGCAGCAGTCGAGCAGGTGGAGGGGCTCGGAGATCATCCGGCTCTCCAGCACGTCCTGCACCGTGATGGGCTTGCGCATCTTCGCCTGCGGGTTCTTCGACGCGTGGCCGCGCATGGCCACGGCGATCTCGGCGAGCTGCTCGCTCTTCGTGCCGTACAGGTGCATGTGGCGCTGGGCGACGAGGGCGTAGCTCCCCACCGTGGTCATCCCGTACGGCGAGATGAACGACTGCACCGGGTCGCGGCTCGCGCCGCCGCCGAGGCCGGTGCCGATGGCCATGGCGTTCGAGGCGGCGGTGCTGCCGTAGAGCACGAGCGCCACGTCGCAGAGGCCCGCGTGGATGGCCCCGGCGGCGTGGCTGACGTGGGCGACGAACGAGGAGCCGCCGATGTTCGTGCCGTCGAGATAGCGCGGCTTCAGGTTCAGGTACTCGGCCAGCCCGACGACGCCCATCGGCCCCATCGACATGCCCGCCGCGAAGAGGCCGTCCACGTCCCGGAGCGAGAGGCCGCAGTCGGCGAGGGCGCCGCGGGCCGACTCCGCCATGATCTGCGACTCGGACTTCTCGGGCGCCCAGCGCGTGGGGTGCTCGTAGACGCCGGCGATCGCGACGCGCCCCGACAGGCTCACGGCAGACCTCCCAGGAAGGCTTCGATCTCCGCAGCCAGGGCCCCGGGCTGCTCGTAGAGGATCATGCGGCCGGCGTCGGCGACCACCGCCCGGCGGGCGTTCGGCAGCCGCTCGAGCAGTCGGTTCGCCTGGGAGACGACGTCGTCCGACTCGGCATCCCCGTGCACCACCAGGGTGGGCACGGCGATGCCGGAGAGCTCGTCGTCCCGCTGCCAGGCCGTGCAGGCGAGCAGGTCGCCGTAGGTGGCCCGGGGGTCGGTCTTCAGGCCCGCCGTGAAGGCGCGGCGCATCACCTCCGGCGCCGTACCGGGCGCGAAGGCCCCGGGGTCGAAGTCGCGCCGGCGCTTGCCCTCGGTGACGAGCCGGGCGTTCTCGAGCAGGCCGTCGTCCAGGCGGAAGCCGGCGCCGCCCGAGCAGATCACGAGTCCGCGCACGGCGGTGGGGTACGTGAGCGCGTAGTCCAGGGCGACCGCGGCCCCGAGCGAGTGACCCAGCAGCACGTGCGGCCGCAGCGCGAGCTTCTCCGCGAGGCTCCGGGCGAAGTCGCCCATGCGATCGACGGCGCCCAGGCTGTCGAGACCCCCGGAGCGGCCGTGCCCGGGCTGGTCGAAGGCGATGGGGCTGTGCCGCGGCGCCAGGGCGTCCAGCACGCCGGCGAAGTCGCCCCCATGGCCGCCGGTGCCGTGCAGGCACAGCACGACCTCGCCCTGGCGGGTGTCGGGGGGCGTCTCGGGGAGGGTGGTCGCGCCGGTGTGGTGGAGGTAGGTGGCGACCCCGTCGATGAACACGTACTTCCAGGGCACGATTCGCAGAATAGGGCCCCACTTACACGCGTGTCAATCCGATCGGCGGGGCGGGCCGGGGGGCCCTCGGATAGGATCCGACGCCCATGGAGCTGCTGCTGATCCGTCACGGCCTGCCCGAGCGGGTGATCACCGACGACGGGACGCCCGCCGATCCCGTGTTGTCGCCGCTCGGGCGCGAGCAGGCCCAACGCGTCGCGCGCTGGCTCGACGGCATCCCCATCGACCACATCTACGCGAGCCCCCTGCGGCGGGCGCGCGAGACCGCCGCGCCGCTGGCCACGAGACGCACTCTCGAGGTGGAGATCGCCCACGGCGTTCGGGAGTACGACGCGGAGAGCGACCTCTACATCCCCATGGAAGAGCTGAAGGAACAGGACTACGAGCGCTGGAAGGCGCTGGTCGCGGGCGGCTACGCGCCGGAGGAGGACTTCCTCGCCTTCCACGGCCTCGTGGTCGATACGATCGAGTCCATCATCGACGCGAACCCGGGACGCCGGGTGGCCGTGTTCTGCCACGGCGGGGTGATCAACGCGTGGGCCGCGCACGTGCTCGGTCTCGCGCCCCGGCTCTTCGTGGACGTCACGTACACGAGCGTGAACCGCTTCTTCGCCGCCTCGAGCGGCGAGCGCAGCCTGGCAAGCCTGAACGAGACGGCTCACCTGCGCGACTGACGCGATCCGGTCGGCCCGTTGTCCGATCCGGCGCGCCGCCGGCGGCCGGCTGTGCTCCCGGCGCTTCCCTCCTATGATCGCGTGCGCCGGGCCCGGATCCGATCGTGTCCTCCTGGCCCGGGCCTTGCGGGGGACTGGATGGACCGCGCCGAACTCATCGAAGTCGCGAAGCGCATGATCCACTACGCGCAGACGGGCACGACGGCGAGCCATCCCGACGGGCCCCGTCGCAACCCCGTCTCCACCTACACCGATCCCGAGCAGTTCGCGCTCGAGAAGGAGCGCATCTTCGCTCGAGCGCCCCAGCTCGTATGCCTGAGCGGCGACCTGCCCGTTCCGGGCTCGTTCCGCACGCACGAGGACGTCGGCGTGCCGATGGTGGTGGTGCGCGGGCACGACGGCCGGGTGCGCGCCTTCTTGAACGCCTGCCAGCACCGTGCGGCGCGGCTCGTCGAGGGTAGCGGCCGGCTCGCGCGGGGATTCGTGTGTCCCTATCACGCGTGGGCCTACGATCTCGACGGACGCTGCACGAAGATCTTCAAGGCGGAGACCTTCGGTCGCGTCGACCCCGCCGGCTACGGCCTGCAGGAGCTGCCCTGCGAGGAGAAGTACGGCCTGGTCTACGCGGCGCCGCGGCCCGATGCCGCCTTCACGATCGACGAGCACCTCGGCGAGCTCGGCCCGCAGCTGGGCGGCTGGAACCTCGCCGCCGCGGCCCACGTGAAGAGCGGGGAGCTTCGGCTGCGCTCGAACTGGAAGCTCGCGCTCGACACGTTCTGCGAGGGGTACCACTTCGGGCCCCTGCATCCGAAGACCGTGGGCGTCGCCGCGATGACCAACTGCATGACCTACGACCGCTACGGGCGCCACGGAGAGCACCACCGGCTGGGCTTTCCCGCCAAGGTCATCGTCGAGCTCGCCGGCAAGCCCGAAGCCGAATGGCCGGACCCGCTGCACTACTTCAGCTTCGTCCACTACCTGTACCCGAACATCTCGCTGCTGGTCTCGCCGGGTGCCGTGGAGCTCTTCCAGCTCTTCCCGAGCGATGCGGTCGGCGAGCACCTCACCCGCTACCACCTCTACTGGCGCGGCGGTCTGCCCGACGCGGCGGCGCGCCGGGCCGCCGAGGCCCACTTCGACTTCATCTACCGTGTGGTCGAGACCGAGGACTACCGGGTCAGCGCGGACGTCCAGAAGAACTTCGACACGGGCCTGAGGCGGTATACGACCTTCGGCCGCAACGAGCCCTCGCTCATCAACATGCACCGCACCTTTCGCCGGATGGTGGGGCTGCGGCCGGTGGACGAGCCCGCTCCCGAGGAGGAAACGTCATGCTCGTGATCGCCGGAACCATCCGTATCGACCCGACGAAGAAGGACGAGGCCGCGGCGGCGGCCCGGGAGATGATGCAGGCCACGCAGGAGGAGCCGGGCAACCTGGCGTACGCGTTCTCTTCGGATCTCAGCGACCCCGGGGTCTTCTACATCTTCGAGAAGTGGGAGAGCCAGGCGGCGCTGGACGAGCACTTCCAGGCGCCTCACATGGCGGCCTTCCGGAGCAAGGTGGGTGGGCTCGGCGTGAAGGAGATGAATCTCGAGAAGTACGAGATCGCGTCGGTGGGCCCGGTGTCCTGACGCCGTGGATCGGATCCTCTTCCGCAACGCGACCGTGCTCGACTGCGACGCGGGCCTCGGGCTGCCGGGCCACAACGTGCTCGTCGAGGGCGACCGCATCGTCGAGGTGAGTGCGGGAGAAATCGCGGCGCCCGAGGCGCAGCGGATCGACGTGGGCGGCCGCACCCTGATGCCGGGGCTCATCGACGCGCACGTCCACGTCGTGGTCACGACGATGAACCTGGCCGCCATGGCGACGCGGCCGGCGACGCTCGTCGCCATCGAGGCGGCCAGGATCCTCGAGCGGATGCTGCTCCGCGGCTTCACCAGCGTGCGGGATGCCGGCGGTGCCGACCACGGTCTGGCCCGGGCCGTCGAGCTCGGTCTCGTGGCGGGGCCGCGCATCTTCTACTCGGGTCACGCGCTCTCCCAGACGGGCGGCCACGGGGACTTCACGCCCCGGGAGGACGGGCCCGCCCTGTGCGCCTGCCAGATCCGCGCGAGCGGCATCGCGCTGGTGGCCGACGGTGTCCCCGCGGTGCGCCGGGCGGCGCGCGAGGAGCTGCGCCGGGGCGCCCACCAGCTGAAGATCATGGCGTCGGGCGGCGTCGCCTCCCCCGCGGATCCGATCTGGAACCTGCAGTACTCCCGCGAAGAGATGCAGGCGATCGTCGAGGAGGCCGAGAGCTGGCGCACCTACGCGATGGCCCATGCGTACACCCCCGCCGCCATCACCCGCGCGCTGGAGGCGGGCGTGCGCACCATCGAGCACGGCAACCTCATCGACGCGGAGACCGCCGGACGCATGCGCGAGGCGGGGGCGTACCTGGTCCCGACCCTCGTCACCTATTTTGCGATCGACGAGATGGGACGGGCCCTGGGCTTTCCGGAGCGGAGCCTGGCCAAGGTGAAGGACGTGCTGGACGCGGGGCTCGCGTCCCTCGAGATCGCGAAGCAGGCCGGTGTGCCGATCGGCTTCGGGACGGATCTCCTCGGCGAGAGCCACGAGCAGCAGAGCCGCGAGCTCGGCATCCGGGCGCGGGTGTTCTCGGCCGCCGAGGTGCTGCGCCAGGCGACGGTGGTGAACGCCGAGATCCTCGGCCGCAGCGGCGAGCTGGGCGTCGTGGCCCCGGGCGCACGCGCCGACCTGCTCGTCGTCGACGGCGATCCGCTCGCCGACCTCTCGCTCCTCGAGCACCCCGAGAAGAACCTCGCCGTGATCGCGAAGGACGGGCGGCTGTTCCGCAACCGCCTGGGCTGAAGACGCCTCCCAAGAGGACAACGCTCGGCGTTGTGCTCGGGTTGCAAGTCAGCGCCCCAGCGGGGCGCTGACCGCTCAGTAGCGGTCGGGGCGGATCTCGGCGTCGTTGCCGCCGTCGATGTACAGCAGGCTCCCGTGGATCCAGGACGCTTCGGGACCCAGCAGGAAGCCCACCAGCTTCGCTACGTCCTCGGGCTCGCCCCAGCGACCGATGGGAATGTCGATCGCCATCACGTGCTGGCCCGTTGCCGGGTCGTCGATGCTGGCCTGCAGCAGCGGCGTCCGGACCGGCCCCGGACACACGCCGTTGAGCCGGACGCGCGCGTCGCCCCAGGTGCGGACGCGCCGCCGGACGGCCCGTCCGAGCGCGTGCTTCGAGCCCATGTAGGCCACCGGGCCGCTGTCGAGCTCGTCGATGATGCGGGCGGCCTCCTCTTCGTCGTGGGCGAGCATGGCCTGGACGTAGGGGTGCTCGTCCAGGGGCGCGATCTGGGCGGAGTTCGAGACGATGGCCACGGCGGCGGGCTCGCGGCCCTTCTGCAGGGCCGGCAGCAGTCCGTCCAGCACCTCCACCGAGCCGAAGTAGTTCACCCGGGCGACCTGGGAGCGCGGCTTCACGTGGCCGCCGAGGCCGGCGCACGTGACGAGCCGGTCGAGCCGACCGCTGCAGCGGGCGACGATCTCGTCGACGGCCTTTCGCCGGCCGGCGGCGGTGGAGAGGTCCGCCTCGATCTCCGCGTTCTTCAGGTCCACGCCGATGACCTGGTGGCCCTGCGCCTCGAGATGCGCCCGAACGCCGGCTCCGATGCCGGAGCCCGAGCCCGTGATTGCGGTGGTCGTCATCGTGGTCCTCCCCGGAGATCGCAAAGCCTAGCCGAGGGAGCCCGTCGGGCTCCGGTTGCGGCGGAACCGCGACCGCGGCGTGCCGACGCCGGACGGGGCCCTTCGGGTATACTCGGCCGCTTCCCGCACGCCGCTATCGGAGGCCGCATGCCGAACGTCGCCATGTGGGGCAAGGCGTTGACCGTCATGCCTCGAATCACCAAGCAGGACTGGGACGGCCTCGACATCGTCTCGCGCTGGCTCATCGCGACGCGTTCGGCGGTGATCATCATGACCTTCACGTCCGCCGCCTTCGCCGGGCTGCTGGCGGTCAAGGCGGGTCGCTTCGACGGCGTGTCCTTCGTGCTGGTCACCCTGGGCCTGTGCCTCGCCCACGCCACGAACAACCTGGTGAACGACCTCACCGACTACTGGAAGGGCGTCGACGAGGGCAACTACTTCCGCACCCAGTACGGTCCGCAGACCGTGCAGGACGGCTTCCTCAGCGTGAAGCAGCTGGTCATCTACGCGCTGGTGACGGGCGGCGCGGCCCTGGCGGTGGGCGTGTACCTGGTGGTCCTGCAGGGCGAGATCGTGCTGATGCTCCTCGGCGCCGGGGCCTTCTTCGTCCTGTTCTACACCTTTCCGCTCAAGTACATCGGGCTCGGGGAGCCGGCGGTTCTCGCGGTCTGGGGGCCGTTGATGGTGGGCGGTTCCTACTACGTGATCACCGGCGAGTGGAGCAACAACGTGGCCGTGGCGAGTCTCGCCTACGCGCTCGGCCCGACGGCGGTGCTCTTCGGAAAGCACATCGACAAGCTGGACGCCGACCGCGCCAAGCGGATCCACACCCTGCCCGTCATCCTCGGCGAGAAGGTCTCCCGCTACACGGTGCTCGGAATGCTGATCGCGCAGTACGGGGTGATCGTGTACCTGGTCGTCGTCGGCTACTTCACGCCCGCCATGCTCGTGAGCTTCGCCGCCGCGCCGTCGCTCCGGCGGGTGTTCCACACGTACCGGAAGCCCCGTCCCGCGGAAGCGCCGCCCGAGCTGCCGAAGGGCGTCTGGCCCCTGTGGTTCGTCGCGGTCACGTTCTGGTACAACCGGCGATTCGGCATGTTCTTCCTGCTCGGCCTGATCGGAGACATCGTCCTCTCGGGCCTCTAGGTGTCAGTTCCAAGAGCGTTGCTCACCCGGGCTCCCTCAGCTGGCCGGGTGCCCGAGCGCTCGAGGCACGGGTGCTCAGGAGAGGTGCTTCGCCAGGAACGCCGTCATGCCGTCCAGGGCCGCCCGCGCGGGCGGCAGGAACTCCATCTGCACGAAGCCGTGGGGCATCCCCTCGAAGGTGGCCGACTCGTGCTCCACGCCGGCCTTCCGGAGGGCCTCTGCGAGCGCCCGGGTCTGGGGGAGCAGCGGGTCCGCGCCGCCGCACATCACGTACGAGGGCGGCAGGCGATCTGCGGCGTGCAGCGGGCTCACCCGCGGATCGGCGAGCAGGCCCGGCGACCGCTCCGCGCCGAGGTAGGAGCCGACCATCAGCTCGGTCATCTCGGCGCCCGCCCGGGCGAGCTCCGGGGTGACCGCTGCGCCCGTGGCCACGAGCGAGCCGTCCAGGGCCGCGAAGTCGAAGACGCCATAGATCAGCAGCGCCGCGCGAATCCGCACCTCCGGGTCGTCGGCGAGCGCGATGGCCGCCGCGGCGGACAGGTTGCCACCCGCCGAGTCGCCGCCCAGTGCGAGCCGGGAGCCGTCGCCGCCGTAGCGGGCGGCCGCCCGGGCGGCCCAGCGGACGGCCTGGAGACAGTCGTCGAGGGGTGCCGGGAAGGGGTGCTCGGGGGCCAGCCGGTAGTCGACGTTGAAGACGAGATGGCCCGCCTCGGCGAAGCGCTTGGCGAGCTTCGCGTGGGTCCTGGGGCTGCCAGCCACCCAGCCTCCGCCGTGCAGGTAGACCAGCACCGGGAAGGGTCCCGTGCCGTGGGGCACGACGACGTCCGCCGTGACCGCAGGATCGGCGCCCTCGACGGGCACCTTCTCGTGGACCGCGCCGACCTCGGGTGCGCCGGCGTTCAGCAGGTCGGCGAAGCCGTCCAGCAAGGCGCGCATTTCGGCGGCCGTGCGCGGGAGCGAGGCGCCGGCCAGCAGCTGGGTGAAGACATCGGGATTCGCGGGCGTCGGATCGCTCATGGGGCCTCCGGATGCGGCACCGGACACTAGAGCCCATCTCCCGAGCACGCCCGGGTGCCCGGTCCGTGGACCGGGTCCTGGGAAGGAATCCTCATGGGTCGAGAGAACAGTTTTCTGGGAAACGGTAAGGGTTTTCCCATAGCGCCCACCCCGCGCATGGTGGGTTTTTGCCTCATCGTTATCGTAACTTACTGAAATAATTGAGTTCTATTCTGAGTCGAGCTTTCGTCTCCCATCGGAACGAATCTTGCTGACTGTGACGAAGACAGACCGTTGTCGTCTCGGGGATCGCGGCGTCCCGCTCGTGGAGCGAGCCGGAATCGAGCTTGGTTCGACACGCAGAATTCGCTTGCTTCGAAGGGGCCTTCCGGGTTGCAATAGGCTTGGAAGGATCCGGAAAACCGGCAGTCCGAAATCGGGGCCACGGGAACGCCGGCAGCGAGAACGCGGGAAGCGATACAGCGAGAGGAAGAAGCGAGGAAGCAGGAAAGAAGAGCAAGGCAAGATGCAAGAAGAGAAAAGACACGAGATCCGGCACCAGAAGCTGAATCTGAAGACCCTGGGAAGAGGTCAAAACCTGATGAACTTTCGCATTCGTACGCTGCTGCAGCTGACCTGCTCGGCGCTCACCGTCTTGTTCGGCGCGGGCTCCGCGATGGCGGCGACCCCCGTCAATCACGGCACCTACAACGGATCGACCGTCGACTTCGTGGACGTCACGGAGACGACGCAGGACGCGGTCGATCCGGCCGATCCGCTGGTGCTCTTCGGAGCCCCCGTCGTCTCCGGCGACGAGCTCAGCTTCAACCCGACCGCCTTCACGGCCAGCGCGAGCGGAGCCGGCGATCTCGACCAGACCCTGTCGCTGCTGCAGGTGGAGATCGTGACGACGGCGCTCGGCGCCTCCATCGACACCCTCAAGATCGAGGAGTTCGGTGACTCGATCCTGGCCGGCCCGGCCGGCACCGGTGCGACCGGCACCTTCCTGTCGGTCTCCGGAACCATCACGGTCATGGAAGCCGGCGGGGTGGACATCCCCGACGTCAACATCCCGATCAACGGCGTCTTCGCCCCGACGGACACCTTCGACATCATCAACAACCCGGGTACCGTGAACTGGCAGGGCGTCGCCCTGATCGACATCGCCTCCGTGGTGCCCAACGCGACGAAGGTTTTCGTGGCCATGAACAACTACCTGGTGGCGTCCAGCGAGGGCGCGCTCAACGCGGCCACGATCCAGAAGAAGGCGGATCGCGGCGTCGTCATCACCGTGCCCGAGCCGGGAACCCTCGCGTTCCTGGGGCTGGGCCTGCTCGGCGCGCTCGTCGGCGGCCGGCGACGGAGCTGATCGACGAATTCCACCGTGCTTCGGACTGTGCTTCGGAAAAGGTCCTGCTGTGGCCGAAACCTACACAGTCGAGAGTTATACGCGCAGGAAGTGACGAGAGTTGGCGAGTTCTGGAGAGTGATCGAGCTCGAGACGGAAGCTGGCGAGTCGCAGAGTCGGGAGCAGCGAGTCCGCAAGGCAAGGTAGGGGGTTCGGCCCGGAGACCCGGAGGATAGGGGGAGGGAGGGTTCGCTCGCAGCAGCACACGAGTTGCCGCCCGTCCGATCGAGCCGTGAACGCGAAGCCAAAGCGAAAACAGCCGCCGCGCAATTCCCGGCCCGTCCACGACCGGGCCGGGTTCGCAGTCCAAGGAGCACCTCGTGCGAAATCCCGTCTTCCCGTCTCTTCCCGTTCTTCTGCTCGCGGCGAGTCTCCTCGCCGTCTCCGGCTCCCGGCAGGCCTCCGCCACGGTCAATCACGGTGACTTCATCGGGGCTAGCGTCGACTTCCTTCAGGTCTCCGAGACCACCACGACCGCGGGCGATCCCGAGCCGATCTGGGCGGATGCGGTGAATCCGGTCGAGATCCAGGGCGACCATCTGATGTTCGCGCCGTCGGCCTTCACCTCGTCGTGCTCGAGTGGCGGCAGCGACAGCACCGAGTCGGTGCTCACGACGACGATCAGCGCCCAGCCGGGCGGCCACATCGACAACGTCACCCTGGTCGAGGCCGGAGACGCGATCCTCACCACGTTCCCGCCCTTCGGCAACCCGGGCACCAACGGCTCCACGGCCCTCTCCGGGACCGTGACCGTCACCGCGACGACGGGCGGGCCGATCGCCCCGGTGGTGATCCCGTTCACCGGCTCGTTCACCCCCAGCGGCACCTTCGCGCTGCCCACCAACTACGGGGCCAGCAACTGGACGGGCAGCGTCTCCGTCGACGTCGCGTCGGTGGTCCCGCTCGCCACGGAGGCGGTGCTCTCCCTCACCAACACCCTCGACACGAACTGCGCGGCCGGCAGCACGGCCGCCACGGTGCAGAAGAAGTCGGTCAGCGGCCCCACGGTGGCGATCCTGGTGAACCCGGTCCTCTGCGATCTCCAGCTCGACAAGACCTGCTGCGTGACGCAGCCGGTGCTGCCCGATCTCGGCCAGTGCGAGGGCGACATGATCAGCATGACCCTCGAGTACACCGGCGACAGCTGCTCGCGCACGAGCAACGACCAGGGCCGCTCCTGCAAGTGCCACGGTCGCCGCTCCTTGCACGAGCCCGTGGACATCACGCCGCTCAGCTGGGGTGGCTCGGTGCAGGTCTCCCCGGACACCGGCATCGACATCGGGGACCAGGTCACCTTCACCAGCAGCAACGGGACGCTTCCGGACAAGACGAAGTTCAAGGTGCAGGACGAGTGGTGGCGGAAGCAGTACCTGAAGATCGACACCTCCTGTGAGCGCGCCTTCCAGTGCGGGGACCAGTTCGGCGCCTTCAAGGTGACGAGCTTCGAGAGCACCGAGGGCGGCCTGGTGGACTGCAACGCGCCGCCGCCGCCGCCGCAGTGTGCGGGGCCCGGCGACCCGGAGGGCACGCCCTGCGATGCCAAGCTCGTGGACATGGTGCTCGAGTACGTCGGCCAGGACTGCCAGGATCCGCTCGCGAACCCGCAGAACGGCGAGGCGAAGTGCAGCGGCGACGCCACGGGCGCCACGAACGTCGGCATCACCTACGCGTCGAAGTTCGGCTCGAGCGTGCAGATCTCGCCCTCGAGCCTGATCAACGACGGGGACCGCATCCGCGTCACGTCGACCCGCAGGGGCGGCCTCTTCCCGAACATGAAGCTCCTGATCACGGACGGGGCAGGTGTGCGGCAGAAGGTGGAGTTCCACGTCTCCTGCTCGCAGCCGCTGGCCCTGGGCGACCAGTTCGGCAGCTTCCGGCTGGTGGAGTTCACCACCAAGTCGGGCACGCTCGTGGCCCTGGGCGACGGTCCGGAAGGTCCCCAGGACGCCTGCGAGGTGCCGCTCGCGCCTCCGGGTCCGCATTGCACGAGCGATCTCCAGGAGCTGACGCTGGTCTACATCGGCGACTTCCTGGGGGAGGGCTGCACGGTGAGCAACCCGCAGGGCGGCTACGGCACCTGCTCGGGCGTCGCCGATCCCGGCGATCCCGTCGCGGTGTCCCTGACCGGCAGCCTCGACGCCGAGCCCGAGGACCAGATCGAGTTCGGCGATCTCGTGAGCGTGGCGGTCCCGGGTGGCGGTGATCTCCCCTGGCATGTGGTGCTGACGGCGACTGGCGCCGGCGGCTCCCAGACGGTCATGATCAAGACGTCCTGCTACAAGCCGCTCAGCCTGGGCGATCGGTTCGGCGCCTGGGTGGTCTTCGGCATGGATCGCGAGGACGACGGCCCGATCAGCCTGGGCGGCAACGTGCAGTACCAGTACACGGTGACCAACCCGGGCACGGACACCGTGGACAACGTCATGATCCACGACGACCAGCTGGGGGACATCGCGACGGGTGTCTCGCTGGCGCCGAGCGAGTCGCAGACCTTCGTGGTGCCCGCGACCCTGTTTGGGACGACCACCAACGTGGCCACCGCGACCGGGGACGTCGCCGGCGACGTCTGCGATCCGGGCGTGGATCAGGTGACCGTGAACGTGCTCGCGCCGCCTCCGGGTGCCTTCGCGTGCTCGCAGCCGCTCTCCGAGCTCTCGATGATCTGGAACGGGGCGCAGCCCGTGCGTGTGAAGGCCTGGTCCGGCCTGCCCAACTCGAGCACCCTGATCGGGACGTTCGAGGACGTGGAGCCGGGCGACGCCATCACGGTCGACGGTCTCGGGGCCGCTGGCACCACCAGCGTCTGGGAGATCTTCACCACCAACGGGCTCACCAAGCTCGGGGAGTCGCAGTTCGATCTGTTCTGCGACGACAAGAACATGAATGGCGTCGAGGACTGTGGGAAGAGCGAGGGCAACTCGACCTACGCAGACAACGGCTGGCTCATCAACGACTGGCTGCTCGAGGGCCTGGTGGACTCGGACGAGACGCTCTCGTGCACGCCGGGCATCGTGCCGGCTCCGCCCGATTGCGGCTTCGGTCCCGAGCTGGTCCTGCTGCTGCCGGGCCTCATGTGGATGCACCGGAGGCGCCTGAAGAAGGAGCGCTAGGAGCCTGACCCAAGACTCCCGTGGAAAGCCCTGGCGTCGAGGCGCGCCGCTGGCAAGGCGCGTGAGGAGGCCGTAGCGCGGCCTACGGTGACGCAGCGCAACGCGGCCAGCGGCGATGCATCGGTGTCAGGGCGGCGCGAGGTGTCTTGGGTCAGGCTCCTAGCCGGGCAGGCCCGTCCCGAGTCGGCTCCTCGCCTGCGAGGGGCCGGTCGGATCGAGCGCACCGATCACGACGCCCCGGCCGACCCTGGCCGGGGCGTTCGTGCTTCCGGATACTCGGCGCTCCGGCTGGAGCCCCATCGCGAGGTCCGAGGCCGGCCGAGCCGGACCGAGACAGCCAGGGCGAGACCGCCAGGGAGAGGCGCCGTTGATCCCGTACATCCCCCAACCGACGCTGGACCTCGGCTTCTACGAGATCCAGGCGTTCTCCGTGCTCGTGGTGATCGCGGTGGTGGTGCAGTTCCAGATCGTGCTGCGCCGCTCGCCGTCGGTGGGGATCGACCGCCGCACCGCCTCGAGCCTGGTCGGCTGGGCGATCGGGCTGGGTCTCGTCAGCGCCCACGTCTTCGACGTCCTGGTCTACACCCCGCAGAAGTTCCTCGACGACCCCCTGGTCATCTTCCGGGTGTGGGAGAGCCTGTCGTCCTTCGGGGGCATGCTCGGCGGGCTTCTCGGGATCTACCTGGTGATGCGTCGCGAGCACATGTCGGGCCGCCAGATCCTGCGCTTCTTCGACGTGCTGATCTACGCGCTGCCCTTCACCCTGGCGATCGGCCGGCTGGGCTGCGCGCTGCAGCACGACCACCCGGGCGTCTCGTCGGCGAGCTGGCTGGCGGTGCGCTTCCCGGACGGTCCGCGCTTCGATCTCGGACTGCTGGAGTTCCTCTACGTCTCCGTCCTGGCCGCGATCTTCGCCTGGCTCGGTCGCAAGCCGCGTCCCGACGGCTTCTTCGTCGGGCTCTTCTTCCTGCTCTACGGGCCCGTGCGCTTCGCGATGGACGCGCTGCGGGTCTCGGAGGCCCGCTACGCGGGCTGGACCCCGGGACAGTACCTGTCGATCGTCTCGGTGCTCGCGGGCGCCGGCGCGCTGGTCTTCGTCCTGAGCCGCCGCCGCGAGGAAGCCCCGGCGCACCCCTGAGCGCCGGCCGATTCAGCCCGTGGCGAGGGGGGCTCGCGGATCCGTGACGCCGGAGTCGGCGCTCTTCCAGGCGATCCAGTGGGCGGCCGCCGCGACGGCCATGCCGGCCGGCAGGTCGAGGAACCAGTGCTGCTTCGTCGCGAGGGTCGAGTACAGGATCAGGGCGCCCCAGCTCCACCCCAGGGCGTTCCACAACATGCGCCGGCGGTGCCCCAGCTCGCGCGTCACCACGCGATCGATGAACAGAAGCGAGTAGACCACCAGCCCCGCGTGCAGGGAGGGCAGGGAGTTGGTCGGCCGGTCCCAGCTGACGAGCAGCCGGTAGATCGGCTGGGCGGGCATCTCGTCCGGGCGCGGGCCCTCCACCGGGAAGAGCCAGAAGAGCGCAAAGCAGACCGCACACAGGATCGCCAGACCGGTGGCGTAGCGCTCCAGCGGCTCGCGGCTGCGGGCCAGCAGGGGGCCCAGGGGAACCAGCAGGGCGATGGACAGGTAGACGACGATCCAGTCCGGGCCGAACGGGATCTCCCAGTCGGCGTCCGTCATGGGGACCTCGAACGGGGACACCCCGGACACGCGCTGGAGCACGAAGTAGGGGATGCAGATTCCCACGGCGAGCCCCAGGAGCACCGTCGTCTTCTCGCGCCGGCACGCGAGCAGGCGACTCTTGAGATCGATCCGCCCGCCCGGGGCCGCTGATTCCGGCGCTGCCACGCCGCGACTCTACCGGGCCGCCGAGCGTGTCGGCAGCCCCTCTCGCGGCGGGCTCAGCAGGACGGCTCCCGTCGCTCGCGGTGGCGCCTTCGCAGGCGTCGCTCGCGCGCGCGCTCTTCCGCGCGGAGCCGAGGCGTATCGGCGGGCAGGTGCGCCCGGACGGCGTCGAATGCCACCGTCTCGGCGCGGGGCACGGGATTGTCGCGCGACCAGATCCAGCGGTACTGGAGCACGCCTTCCGTCTCGCCCGCGGTGTCGAGCCAGTTCGCCACGCCGGGGTCGCGGTGGGCCACCACGCAGCGGAAGCGTCCGTCGCCGTCGAGACGGGCCTGCAGGTGGTTGATGCTCGTCGTGCGCTCCGCCCAGTCGGCGCTGCGGAACCAGGGATCGCAGAGCTGGAACTGCCAGTAGCGCGCGTCCGGCGGCTCGCTCTCGACAACCAGCGCTTCGTCGGGACCGAGCCGGTAGAAAGCGTTGCCGTAGTAGATGTCGTCGGCACCGCCGGCGTACTTCCGGGCCGGTGGCAGCACCCCCGGTACGAAGCCCTCGCGCAGGGCGTCGGTCCACTCGGTCCAGAAGCGCGCGCTCGCGAGGGTCCACTCGCCCGCGTCCTCGAGCCGCGCGGCGACGTCCGCCGGGTCGGCGCGCGCGGCCTCTCCCGGCGTCAGGCACTCGATGGTGAAGCGCGCCGGCGTCTCGCGCTGCCAGTCGCACAGGTACTGCCGGATCGCCACGTAGCGCGCATCGGGGTCCACCGGAAGCCAGCGGCCGGCATCGGAGTTCGGCGGCGGCGTGCGGGAGAGCCGGATCTCGAAGCGCCCCTCGTCGTCGCAGGCCACGGCGCCGGCGGTGAGCGTGGCGAAGTTCCGCTCGTCGCCCAGCTGCATGTAGCCTTCCTTCACCTCGATCAGGAAGTCGAAGGCGCTACCGCGCTCTCCGCGGATGCAGTAGTCGAGGGCCGGATCGATTCGCGCCCAGAGGTACTGGTTGTCGGCATTCTCGGCGCCCCAGCGCGAGCTGCTGTCCGGGTTGCGGAAGAAGCGCGGCCGGCGGGGGTCGGCCAGCTCCAGGGCCTGCCCGATGCCGCCGCGCACCAGCCCGAGCAGGTAGAGCACGCCCTCGGCCCGGGTCGCCGGTCCCGCCCCCGGGTTCGCGGCGAGCAGGTGCTCGCCCGCCTGGCGCAGGGCGTCGCAGTAGCGCCGCCAGGCGTCGCCGGAGAGCAGGGCGGCGGCCGCGTCGGCCGCGGGGAGGCGTTCGCGCCGGTCGCGCCGCAGCGCACCCGCGTCGCGCCTGCCGCCGCGTGCGCGTCCGTCCGCCAAGCTCACACCTCCGAGGGAACGCCGTAGCGCTCCTGGTAGGCGCGGAATCGGCGGCGCTCCTCGTCCACGGGCAGGCCGGTGTTCCGGAAGTCGTAGCGGTGGGCGCCGTGCCGGCCCTGGGGCCGGGCGGCGATCGCCCTGCGGATGCACGCCTCCGCCTCGCCGTCGAACGCGATGTCGAAGCGGTCGTAGATGCCGGCGATGGTGGTGACGGGGTCCGCCACCAGGTCGGCGTAGCGGACGTCGTGGAAGCGCGCGGGGCTCTCGCCCGCGGCGTCGCGCACCGCCTGGCCGGCGGCGAGCAACGCCGCACAGGTCTCCCCGGTGAACCAGCCCAGCACCTGCTCGGCGTCCACCGCATCCGAGCGCACCCAGGCGGTGGAGAACAGGATGCTGGCCACCGAGGCCATCACGGTGAGCGGGTCCCGGTGGGTCCACACGATGCGGGCGTCGGGGTAGACGGCCAGCAGCGCCCCCAGCGCGCCCAGGTGGGAGGGCGCCTTCAGCACCCAACGCTCGCCCGGAGCATGCCACTGCAGCAGCCGCAGCATCTGGGCGTGGAACGCATAGGCGGGCACGAGGTCCGCGCGCGCGAGCCAGGCGGCGTAGCTCGGCACCAGGTGCCTGCCCGAGAGCTCGTCGCTGCGGAAGGCGTGGGCGGTCAGCTGGATGCACTCGACGGGCACACGCGCGCCCAGCTCGTGCATCGAGTCGTACTCCGGCACGATCTCGCACCACAGCCGGATCTCGTCCTCGGCCTGGACGATGCGGGGATCGCTCTCGTAGCTCGCGCGCTCGGGGGGCGGGCAGGGGTGTCGCACCTCCCAGGCCAGGGGCACCCGCGAGCGGGGATCGTGTCCCAGCAGCGCGTGCAGGATCGAGGTGCCCGTGCGCGGCAGGCCGGTGATGAAGATCGGCCGCTCGATGCGCTCGCGGTCGATCTCCGGATTCTGGCGGCGCGCCTCCGTCATGCACAGGCGGTTCTCGAGCCAGTTGAGGACGTCCGATCGGGCCAGCAGCCGGCCCACGAAGTGGAGCTTCGCCTCCCGCTCGAGGGCGTCCAGGAAGATCGCGAAGCCCTCGCGCCAGTCGTCGTCCCCGAAGTCCGAGAGCCCCGTGCGACGCTTCGCCTCGGCGAGGATCTCCTCCGGCCCGAGCCCGATGTCGGCCGGGTTGCCGACGGCGTTCAGGCGGCGGACCCACGCCGGTCGCGGTCCGGGCTGCCAGACGTCGGAGGAAGCGGGCATGGAGGCGAAAGGCTACCGGCGCCGCGCCGCGGGAACCAGCATTCGCGCGGCTGATCTACCCTCGGACCATGCCCCGAAGCGAGGATCCGGCCGCGCGGCTCGCCCAGCAGATCGCCTTCATCCGAGAAGCCGACAAGCTGAAGGGCGTTCTGCGGCGCTCGTACCTCTTCGAGGAGGATCGGCGCGAGAACAGCGCCGAGCACAGCTGGCACGTGGCGCTGATGGCCCTCGTCCTGGTGGAGCACGCCGAGGCCCCGGTCGACCGCGATCGGGTGCTGAAGATGCTGCTGGTGCACGACCTGGTGGAGATCGACGCGGGCGACGTCGCGGTCTACGACCAGGCCGCGCGCGCCGCCAAGGCCGAGGAGGAGATCCACGCCGCCGACCGCCTCTTCGGCCTGCTGCCCCCCGACCTGGGCGGCGAGCTGCGCGACTTGTGGGACGAGTACGAGGCCCAGGAGAGCGCCGAGGCCCGCTTCGCCAAGGCCATGGACCGACTGATGCCGCTGCTGCACAACGCCCTGGGCGGCGCGCGCACCTGGCAGGAGCTGGGCGTGGTCGAGACCCAGGTGCGCGAGATCAACCAGCCCATCGCCCACGCCTCGGCGACGCTCTGGGACTTCGTCTCCGAGGCGCTGGACCGTGTGGTGGCGGAGGGGCTGCTGCCTCCCGGCACCCGCCGCGACTCCTCATAGTCCGCAGGGCCGTTCGGCCCCCGGTCGGGGCAGCGTCAGTCGAAGGTCACCACGCTGCGGGCCACCTCCCCGGCCTTCATCTTGTCGAAGGCGGTGTTGATCTCGTCGAGCCGGAGCCGGGCGGAGATCATCTCGTCGAGCCGCAGGCGCCCGTCCAGGTAGAAGTCGACGTAGCGGGGCATGTCGATGCGGAAGCGGTTGCCGCCCATCATGGAGCCGACCACGCTCTTGCCGGAGAGCACGATGTCCAGGCCCGGCAGCTCGACGTTCTGGCCCAGGGGCACGACGCCCACGAGCACCAGGGTGCCGCCCTTGCGCACCATCGCCAGCCCCGTGGCCGCCAGCTCCTTCACGCCGATGCACTCGAAGCAGTAGTCGACGCCGCCGGTCGCCTCCAGCACCTTCATCATGGCGTTGTCCTTGCTGCTGTCGATCACGTCGGTGGCGCCGAGCTTCTGCGCCAGCTCGAGCTTCCAGGGCACCACGTCCACGGCGATGATGCGGCTGGCGCCGCCGATGCGGCACCCCTGGATGGCGGCGAGCCCCACGCCCCCGCAACCGATCACCACCGCGGTGTCGCCCGGGCGGATCTTCGCGGTGTTGAGCGCGGCGCCCAGGCCGGTCGTCACGCCGCAGCCGATCAGCGCGGCCTGCTCGAGGGGCATGTCGGGGCGGATCTTCACGAGGGCGTTCTCGTGGCACAGCATCTCCTCGGCGAAGGACGAGAGGTGCGCGAACTGGTGGATCAGCTCGCCGTCCTTGGAGATGCGCGGCGGCTCTCCGGGCGCGCGAACGGTGGCTGCACCGCCGCACAGGTTGGGCCGGCCCGAGAGGCAGAACTCGCAGTTGCCGCAGAAGGCCGACAGGCAGCCGATCACGTGGTCGCCCACGGCCACGTGGCTGACGTCGCGGCCGACCTCGACCACCACCCCCGCCGGCTCGTGGCCGAGCACGGTGGGCGGCGGCGCCGGCAGCGCGCCTTCGATGACGTGCAGGTCGCTGTGACACACGCCGGTGGCGCGGGTCTCGACGCGCACCTCGCGCGGTCCGGGGTTGCCGAGCTGGACGTCCTCGATCTGGAGCGGTGTGTGATACGCGCGTAGAACGGCTGCCTTCATGATGGCTCCTCCGGTGGTCTCGGGACCCGTGGGATCCGGGATTCCGTCCTTCCGGGATCGAGATCGGGGCCGATCGGATCGCCGGCGGGATGCGTGAACGAGCGTACCACCGTCACGGGCTTCCGGGGCCGCCGGCGTTCCCGGAAGCTCGTCATCCGATAGGATCGGGCTCCCGCCCGTCTCGCGCCGGGTGGCGGCCGAGGCGGGCTCGTGACCGCTTCTGACCCGCACCCCGTCTAGAATGCTCCTGCACACAGGGGGTGTCTCACGTCGTCCCATCGACTCTTTACGTCGCCCGCCGCCGCCCGGCGTCTCGAGCGCGCCCACGCCTGGCTCCACGCCCGCTCGGGCGCCGAGCGAGGAGGGCCGGCAGGGCCGGCAGGGCCGGCAGCACCGGGAGGGGCGGCAGGGCCGGGACAGGAGTGCCTCGTCCTGGCGCCCGGGGCGACCGCCGCCCACGAGATCCTGCGCGAGGCCGTCGCCGGGGCCGGCGCGGGTGGGGCCGCTGCATTCGGCTGGCACCGCGCGACCCTGGGTCGCTTCGCCTTCGAGCTGGTGGCCCTCGATCTGGCCCGGGAAGACCGGGTTCCCGTGGGACGGCTCGCCTGCGAGGCCGTGGTGGCCGGGGTCGTCCAGGAGCTGGCCCGGGAGGGGCGTCTCGGCCGCTACGCGTCGGTCTCCGAGGGCCCCACGTTCCCTCGCGCCGCGGCGGCGGTGATCGCCGAGCTCCGCCTCGCGCAGGTGGGGCCGGAGGCCCTGGCGACGGTGGATCCCGGGCTCGCGGCGCTGGCCGCCGGCTACGCGCAGGCGCTCGAGAAGGCGGGCCTCGTCGATCGGGCGGGGGTGGTGGCGCGAGCGGCAGCCCGCGCGGCCGAGCCGGGCTTCCGACATCCGCTGCTCGATCTGCCCACCCTGATCGTCGACGTGCCCCTGCCCAGCGAGTCCGAGACGGCGCTGGTCGCCGCGGTGGCGCGCCGCGCACCGGCCGTGCTGATGACGGCTCCCACCGGCGATGCCGCCAGCCTGGCCCGGCTTCGGCAGCGGGTGCCCCTCGAGGAGGTCTCGGACGAGGGCGCGGGTCCGGCGACCTCCCTCGAGCGGCTCCAGGCGCACCTCTTCGAGGACCGGGCGCCCGAGCCGGCGGGTCTCGACGACGACGTGGTGGTGCTGTCGGCGCCCGGCGAGAGCCGCGAGTGCGTGGAGGTCGTGCGGCGCCTGCTCGGCCACGCGCGCGCCGGGGTTCCCTTCGATCGCATGGCGATCCTGCTGCGGTCGGTCGCGGAGTACCGGCCCCATCTCGAGGAGGCGCTCCATCGGGCGGGCGTTCCCGCCTGGTTCGCGCAGGGTGCCACGCGACCCGACCCGGCGGGTCGCGCGTTCCTCGCGCTGCTCGCCTGCCGCGCGGAGGGGTTCTCGGCCGCTCGCTTCGCCGAGTACCTGTCCCTCGGCGAGGTGCCGCCGGCCGTGCGCGGGCGGCGACGCCGCCGCCCGCGGCAGCGCCCGCGGATCGCTGGGTGGCCCCGGACGAGGAGCTGGTCCCGGAAGCCGTTGCCGAGGCGCTCGACGGGCGTCGCGAGACCGGTGAGCCCGAGCTGCCGCCGGTTGCGGATCCGGACGGCGTCCCGGTGCTGGCGGGCACCCTGCGTGCGCCCCGCCGCTGGGAGCAGCTGCTGGTGGAGGCCGCCGTGATCGGTGGCCGCGAGCGCTGGGAGCGAAGGCTCGACGGCCTGGCAGAGGGCTACCGGCTCGACCTGCGGGAGATCGACGATTCGGAGGACCCGCGGAGCCAGCGCATCGAGCGGAATCTCGCAGGCCCTCGACGACCTGCGCGCCTTCGCGCTGCCGCTGCTGGACGCGCTCGCCGAGCTGCCCGAGCGCGCCCGTTGGGGAGAGTGGCTCGACGCCCTGGGCTCGCTGGCCACCGCGTTCGCTGCGGCAGCCCGAGCGGGTGCTGTCGGTGCTCGCGGAGCTCGCGCCCATGGCGGAGGTGGGCCCGGTCGAGCTGGCCGAGGTGCAGCTCGTGCTGGGCAGCCGGCTGCTCGAGCTCCAGGCAGCGCGTCCCGCCAGCCGCTACGGACGCGTCTTCGTCGGTCCCGCCGCATGCCGCCCGCGGGCTCTGCTTCGACGTCGTGGCGGTGCCGGGTCTCGCCGAGCGCCTCTTCCCCCGCAAGATCTCCGAGGAGCCGCTGCTGCTGGACGCCCAGCGCCAGCGGCTGTCGCAGCTCTCGCCCGAGCTGCCCGATCCCCCTCGCCACCAACGACGATCGGGTGGCCGAGGAGCGACTGGCGCTGCGCACGGCCGTGGGCGCCGCGCGCCGGGCCCTGCTCCTCACGTATCCGCGACTCGACCTCGACCAGTCCCGGCCCCGGGTGCCGTCCTTCTACGCCCTGGAGGCCCTGCGCGCCGCCGAGGGTCGGCTGCCGGGCTTCGACGAGCTGGCCGCGCGGGCCGAGCAGGTGGCGGGGGCGCGCGTCGGCTGGCCGGCGCCGGAGCATCCCGAGCAGGCCATCGACGAAGCCGAGCACGACCTGGCGCTGCTCGACCGGCTGCTGGCCCAGGACGAGGCGCGCAGCGTCGGCACGGCTCGCTACCTGCTCACCGCCAACCCCCACCTGGGCCGCGCGCTGCGCTTCCGCGCGCGTCGCTGGCTGCCGCGCTGGACCGAGGCCGACGGTCTCACCCCGCGCGTCCAGGGCGACCTGGCGACGGGCGCCCGGGAGGCGCTGGCGGAGCAGCGGCTCGCGGCCCGCAGCTTCTCGCCCACGGCCCTGCAGCACTTCGCGAGCTGTCCCTACCGCTTCTTCCTGCAGGCGATCCACCGCCTCGCCCCGCGCGAGGTGCCCGTCGCGATCGACGAGATGGGACCCCTCGAGCGCGGCTCCCTCGTGCACGACGTGCAGTTCGCGCTCTTCGGTCGTCTCGCCGAGGCCGGGCTGCTGCCGGTCACCGCCGAACGGCTGGCCGCGGCGGGCGCGATCCTCGACGAGGTGCTCGACGAGGTGGCGGCCCGCTACCGCGACGATCTGGCGCCGGCCATCGAGCGGGTCTGGCAGGACGGCATCACCGGCGTGCGGGCCGACCTGCGCGAGTGGCTGCGCCGCGCGAGCCTCGACCGCTCGGGCTTCGTGCCCTGGCGCTTCGAGCTCTCCTTCGGCTTGCAGAGCCAGCGCCAGCGGGACGCCCACTCGGTGCGCCGACCCGGTGGCCCTCGACGTGCGGCATCCAGCTGCGGGGCTCGATCGATCTGCTCGAGCGCACGCGCCGACGGTCGCGTTCGCGTCACCGACCACAAGACGGGCAAGGCGCGCGATCGAGGAGGGACGGGTCATCGCCGGCGGCGAGTCGCTGCAGCCCGATCCTCTACGCGCTCGCCTCGGAGAAGCTGCTGCCGGACGAGCGCGTGGAGTCCGGGCGCCTCTACTACTGCACCGCCGCCGGCGGCTTCGAGGAGCGCGAGGTGCCGCTGGACGACCGTGCGCGCAAGAGCGCCGCCTTCGTCGCCCAGGTGGTCGACGGCGCCCTGCGCGAGCCCTTCCTGCCCGCGGCGCCGGCGAAGGGCGCCTGTCGCTGGTGCGACTACCGCAGCGTGTGCGGGCCCTACGAGGAGCAGCGCACGGCGCGGAAGTGGCAGGGCCACGAGCAGATCGAGCGCCTGCGCCAGCTGCGGGAGGCGCGCTAGTCCCATGGGCGATGCATCGGCCACCGACACCCTGCCGCTGGCGGACGCCGAGGCGCGGCGGCGCATCCGCGACGACCTCGACGCCACCCTGTTCGTCGAGGCCGCCGCCGGCACGGGCAAGACCAGCGCGCTGGTCTCGCGCATCGTGTCCCTGCTGCGCACCGGCGAGGGTCGGCTCGACCGCATCGCGGCGGTCACCTTCACCGAGAAGGCCGCCGGCGAGATGAAGCTGCGCCTGCGGGCGGAGATCGAGACGGCGCGCGGTCGCGCCGGACTCGAGCGACGCCGAGCGCGAGCGCCTGGAGACGGCGCTGGCCCAGCTCGAGCTGGCCCGCATCGGCACGATCCACGCCTTCTGCGGCGACCTGCTGCACGAGCGCCCGGTGGAGGCGCGGCGTCGATCCGCTCTTCGAGGTGGCGCCCGCAGGACGAGGCCCAGGACGTTCCTCGACCGCGCCTTCGAGGGCTGGTTCCAGCAGGTGCTGGCCGACCCGCCCGACGGGGTGCGCCGCATCCTGCGCCGGCGTCCCCGGGGCTTCGATCGCACGGGGCCGCGGGAGCTGCTGCGGGGAGCCGTCCAGAACCTGGTGGAGCACCGCGACTTTCCGACGGCGCTGGCGGCGCGAGCCCTTCGATCGCGACGCGGCGAGATCGACGCCGTGATGGACGCGCTCGTCGCCGTCGCCGCCCTGGCCGAGCGCGCGCGCAGCGCCCGAACGACTGGCTGGCGCGCAACCTCGAGGAGCTCGCGCGCTTCTGCGAGGAGAACGCGCTGCGCGAGTCGGTGCGCGGGCGCGACTACGACGGCCTGGAGGCGGAGCTGCGCGACCTCGCGCGTCCGGCGCGCACGCACTGGAAGTGGACGGGGTCGCCGCGCCAGCGCTTCGCACAGGACCTGCCGCGCGAAGAGGTCGTCGGGCGGCGCGACGCCGTGAAGGAGCAGCTCGACGGCCTGCTCGCCCGGGCCGACGCCGACCTCGCCGCGCTGCTGCGGGAGGAGCTGCGGCCGGTGGTGCGCGCCTACGAGGCGCAGAAGGACGCCGCCGGGCCGGCTCGACTTCCTGGACCTGCTGGCGCGCACCCGCGACCTGCTGCGACGCGATCCCGACGGTGCGACGCGAGGTGCAGGCGCGCTTCACGCACTTCTTCGTGGACGAGTTCCAGGACACGGATCCGCTGCAGGCGGAGATCCTGCTGCTGCTCGCCGCCGACGACCCGGGCGAGGACGACTGGCGGCAGGTGACGCCCGTTCCCGGCAAGCTCTTCCTGGTGGGCGACCCGAAGCAGTCGATCTACCGCTTCCGCCGGGCGGACGTCGCCATCTACGAGGCCGCCAAGCAGCAGCTGCTCGCGCGCGGCGCCGAGCTGCTGCAGCTGTCCACCAGCTTCCGCAGCCTGCCGTCGATCCAGCAGGCGGTGAACGCCGCCTTCGAGCCGCTGCATGCGCGGGGCCGGCCCGGACGCGGACGGAGACGCCAGGCCGCGCTACGTCCCCCTGCAGCCGTTCCGCGCGCGACGTCGCCGATCGGCCGAGCGTGGTGGCGCTGCCGGTGCCCGCGCCCTACGGCGACTACGGGACGATCGTGAACTTCCGCGTCGAGGAGTCGTTTCCCGGACGCGGTGGGCGCCTTCGTCGACTGGCTGGTGGACGACGAGCGGCTGGACGATCGAGTCGCCCGACGCGCCCGGGCGGGCGCGGAGCCCCTGCGCGCGCGCCACGTGTGCCTGCTCTTCCGCCGCTTCAAGAGCTTCGGCAACGACGTGACGCGCCCCTACGTGCGCGCGCTCGAGGCGCGCCGCGTGCCCCACGTGCTGGTGGGCGGCCGCTCGTTCCACGAGCGCGAGGAGGTGGAGGCCCTGCGCAACGCGCTGTGCGCCATCGAGTGGCCGGACGACGAGCTGCGCGTGTTCGCCACCCTGCGCGGACCGTTCTTCGCGCTGGGCGACGACGCGCTGCTCGCGTACCGGCGGCGCGTGGGCGGCTTCCACGCCCTGCGGCGTCTGGACGACGAAGCGCTCGCGGCCCTCGAGGCGCCCGAGCGCGAGGTGGACGAGGCGCTCGACGATCCTCGGCGGGCTGCACGTGCGCCGCAACCGGCGACCGATCGCCGAGACCCTCTCGAGCCTGCTCGCCGCCGTGCGCGCTCACGCGGGGGTCGCCATCTGGCCCACCGGCGAGCAGGCCCTGGCCAACTGTCTGCGGGTGATCGACCTGGCGCGGCGCTTCGAGCGCAAGGCGCCACGTCGTTCCGCGCCTTCGCCGAGCACATGGAGGGCGAGGCGGAGCGCGGCGAGGCCGAGGACGCGCCGGTGGTGGAGGAGGGCACCGAGGGCGTGCGCATCATGACCGTGCACCGCGCCAAGGGTCTCGAGTTCCCGGTGGTGATCCTGGCGGATCCCACTGCCTCGCGAGAGCCGCGCAATCCCAGCCGCCACATCGACCCGGACCGCGAGCTGTGGGCGGAGCCGCTGGCGGGCTGCGCTCCCTTCGAGCTGATGGACGCGGCCGACGAGGAGCGGCGGCGCGACGCCGAGGAGTCCGTGCGGGTGGCCTACGTGGCGGCCACCCGCGCCCGGGAGCTGCTGGTGGTGCCGGCGGTGGGCGACGAAGCGCGTTCGGGCTGGGTCGACATGCTGAATCCCGCCGGTCTACCCGCGGCGCGTACGGCCTGGCGGCAGAGCGAGCCCGCGCCGGGCTGTCCCGCCTTCGGCGAGGACAGCGTGCAGCACCGGCGGTCCCAGGGGGTCGTCGGGGGCGCCGCGGTCGGTGCGGCCGGGCCTGCACGTGCCCGAGCGCGGCGACGCACCGGGTCGTCTGGTGGGACCCGCCGTCCTCGACCTGGACCGCAAGGAGGAGGTGGGGCTGCGCCAGGAGAAGATCCTGGTGGCGGACGACGCGGGCCGGGTGGCCGAGGAGGGAATCGCCGCCCACGCGGCCTGGCAGCGGGAGCGGGCCGCGACCCTCGCGGCCGGCGCCACCCCGAGCCTCGATGTGCGCTCGGCGACGGCGCTCTCGCAGGCCGAAGCCGCGGAAGGCGCGGCGCCGCCGGCGCCGGCCCGCGAGGTCGAGGTCGACTCCGTGGAGGTGGACCGGGCCGGGCGCCCGGGCGGGCGGCGGTTCGGCACCCTCGTCCACGCCGTCCTCGCCGCCATGCCTCTGGACGGGGATCTCGACGCGATCCTGTCCGTGGCGCGTGCGCAGGGTCGGCTGGTGGCGGCCCCGGCGGACGAGGTCCGGGCCGCGGCCGACGCCGCCGCGGCGGCCCGGCGCCATCCGCTCTTCGAGCGGGCGGTGCGCGCCGCCCGGGCCGGGGGCCTGCGCCGCGAGACGCCCGTCCTGCACCACCGGCCCGACGGCATCCTCGTCGAGGGCGTCGTCGACCTGGCGTTTCGGGAGACGGCCGACGGCGGCTCCGGCGACGCGCCCCGCTGGACGGTGGTCGACTTCAAGACCGACCGCGAGCTGGAGACGGCGCGGGCCGGCTACGAGGCGCAGGTGCGCCTGTACGTGGAGGCCATCGAGGCGGCGACCGGCGAGCCCGCCCGGGGCGTGCTTCTGCGGGTGTAGCCTCCTGCCGGACGCATGGATGCCCTGGGGCGTCTACCTTCCTTCCCCATGCGCCCCCGCCCCATGCCTGCCCACCGCCTTCCCGCGAGCCGCTGCCCGTCGAGCGCGTCTGCATGAGCCGATCCGTCCTGCAGGTGATCTCTCCCGTCGACGGGAGCGTGCGTGCCGAGCGTCCGCTGGCCGAGCCCGGCGAGATCGCGAGGGCCCTCCAGCGCGCGCGGCAGGCGTCCCGGAGCTGGAAGCACGTCGCGGTCGCCGAGCGCCAGGCGCTCTGCGGCGCGTTCGTCGACGCCTTCGTCTCGCGCAAGCGCGAGATCGCCGAGGAGCTCAGCTGGCAGATGGGGCGTCCCATCCGCTTCGCGCCCGGCGAGGTGGGCGGGCTCGAGGAGCGGGCGCGCTACATGACCGACATCGCCGCCGACGCCCTGGCGCCGGTGGAGCCGGAGCCCCGGCCGGGCTTCACCCGCTTCGTGCGCCGCGAGCCGCTCGGCGTGGTGCTGACCATCGCGCCCTGGAACTATCCGTACCTCACCGCCGTGAACTCGGTGGTGCCCGCGGTGCTGGCGGGCAACACCGTCATCCTGCGACACTCGGCGCAGACGCCGCTCTGCGCCGAGCGCTTCGCCGAGGCCTTCGCGGCGGCCGGGCTGCCGGAGGGCGTCTTCCAGGTGCTGCACACGAGCCACGCCGACGCCGAGAAGCTGATCGCCGCCCGGGGCGTCGACGGCGTCGACTTCGTCGCCTTCACGGGCTCGGTGGCGGGCGGGCACGCGGTGGTGCACGCCGCCGCCGATCGCTTCATCGGCCTCGGCCTCGAGCTCGGCGGCAAGGACCCGGCCTACGTGCGCGCCGACGCGGACCTGCCCCACGCCGTCGCGAATCTGGTGGACGGCGCGTTCTTCAACTCGGGCCAGTCGTGCTGCGGGATCGAGCGCATCTACGTGCACGCGGACGTCTACGACGACTTCGTCGAGGGCGCCGTCGCCGAGGCGCGCCGGCTGCGGCTGGGCAACCCGCTCGACGAGGACACCAGCCTGGGGCCGGTGGTGCGGGCGAGCGCCGCGGCCTTCGTGCGCGGCCAGTGCGCGGAGGCCGTGGCGGCCGGCGCCCGCGCGCTGCTCGACCCGCGCGACTTCCCGGCGGACGAGCCGGGCTCCGCCTATCTGGCGCCCCAGATCCTGGTGGACGTCGACCATTCCATGCGCGTCATGAGCGAGGAGAGCTTCGGCCCCTGCGTGGGCATCATGCGCGTGCGGGACGACGACGAGGCCGTGGCCCTCATGAACGACAGCGCCTACGGGCTCACGGCCTCGGTGTGGACGCGCGACGAGCCCGCCGCGCTGGCCATCGGCGCGCGGGTCGAGACGGGCACCTTCTTCATGAATCGCTGCGACTACCTGGACCCGGCGCTGGCCTGGACGGGGGTGAAGGACTCGGGCCGGGGCTGCACGCTCTCGCGCATCGGCTTCGAGAGCCTGACGCGACCCAAGTCCTTCCACCTGCGAACGCGCATCGGGTGACCGGACCGCGAGGAGACGAGATGGCAGAGGAGCGCCCGATCACCCCGGGATTCGCGAAGAACGAGTGGAAGCTGCGCCAGGAGATCGTCACGCGCTGCCGCGAGCTGAACGAGCGGGGCATCAACCAGGGCACGTCGGGCAACATCAGCGCCCGCTGCGGCGAGGGCTTCCTGATCTCACCCAGCGCGTTTCCCTATGAGCTGATGCAGCCCGAGCACGTGGTCCCCATGCGCTTCGACGGCAGCTGGGAGGGCAAGCTCAAGCCCTCGAGCGAGTGGCGCTTCCATCTGGACATCCTGGCGGCCCGGCCCGACGTCCAGGCCGTGATCCACGCCCACCCCATGTACTGCACCACCGTGGCGATCCTGGGGCTCGACATTCCGCCGCTCCACTACATGATCGCCGTGACGGGCGGGGACTCGGTGCGCTGCGCGCCCTATGCCACCTACGGCACCGAAGAGCTCTCGCGCCACGCCCTCGAGGCCCTGGGAAAGGGCAACGCGTGTCTGCTGGCGAACCACGGCGTGATCGTGACGGGCGGCAACCTGGCGGGCGCCATGTGGCTGCTCGTCGAGGTGGAGACCCTCGCCCACCAGTACTTCAATACGCTGCAGGTGGGAGGACCCGTGCTCCTCACCCCGGAGCAGATGCAGGCCGTGCGCGACAAGATGATGGGTGGCTACTCCGGCGCGAAAGACGGGGTGAAGGACCGCACCGAGAAGGACCCGTAGAACCAGAAGAGGGGCGTGCAGGGCGCCTGACCCGCGGCGCGCGTCCGCGAGCGACGGGGCAGGTCAGGCGGGCCGGCGCGGATGGTGCGCGGCGCGCCGCAGGAGGGCCGCCATGCCCAGCGCGACCGCGGCGAGCAGCCGGGCGTCGGGCTCCGGGAGCTCGAACGCGCCGGCGTCGCAGCCCACGCCACCGGGCTCCGGGCGGGGAGCACCGCGCTGGTCGACGTCGGGACACGCGTCCAGGACGGCGGCGTCGATCGCCACCGAGCCTTCACCCAGCGCGCGGGTGAGGGTCGGGCCGCCGTTGTCTTCGAGCGGGCCCAGGGCGAGCTCTTCCGGGGTGACACCCGTCTGATCCATCGCGTCCGTGAACTGGCAGGTGTCGCCCCCGACCTCCACGTTTCCCCCGTTCGACTGCAACGCGCCGGAATAGTGGAGACCGGTGCAAGTGTCGTTTCCGATCACGCAGAAGCCATCGACGATCGTGTTCGCACTGGTCGTGTTCGCAGGGCTCGGGTGGCAGCGATCGTCCACGTAGGCTGGACGGTCCGGCGACCGGGCGGCAATCGTGCTGTTGACCAGGCTTCCCCCCAGACCGATCGTCATCTCCTCGACCGTCGAGTCGACGACGTTCGTCGTGTAGGACATGCCCCGCAGCCCGACTGCCGAAGGGAGCATCGCCGAAAGGGTCGAGCGCTCGACGCGGATCCGCCCGTACGCCAGGATCGCATCTCCGTTGCTGGAAACGCTGCTGTCGTAGAGATAGAGCTCTCCCGCCGGTGTGGGGGCAGACCCAGGCGCGCCATTCGACGATGGGACGTAGATTCCAAGCGACGTGTCGAGGGGGTCGTCGGGTGGCGTGATCGTGACGTGCCGGAGAGTGGTATCGCCGTAACCGATCCGCAAGGTGCCGTCCAGCCGGAAGTGGCTCAGGTCGTAGGTCGTGTGCCCGCAGAGCGGCGGCTCGCGCGGAGGGCCGTAGAAGCAAAGGCTGCCCGTGTAGAGCACGTACGCGCAGGGGTGGTCGGGCAGCTCTTCGATGCACTCCAGGGTCACGCCACCCAGGTCGAGGATCAGGCTCGAATAGATCCACCGGCCCCCGTGGATCTGGATCACGTCGCCCGGGGTGCACGAGAGGCCGTGGGGGCTCGTCTGCGCGGCTGCGATCGCGGCGTCGAGCCCCTCCTCGCTGCAGGGGAACTCGTCCGCGCCGGCGCTCCCAGCCAGGCACAGCAGCGCCGACACCGTACACAGGGTGGCCACTACCGCCGCCCGAAGTCGGGCAGAGGCGCGCGTCCGCTGGATCATGGGTCCATCGTACGCCGAGCAGGCCGGGCAGGGTGGTGATTCTGCGGTCTCAGCCGTGCATGGTGAGGCCGCCCGAGACGCTGATGGTCTGGCCCGTGATGAAGGCGGCGTCGTCCGAGAGCAGGAAGGCGATCATCCCGGGGTAGTCCTCGGGTCGCCCCAGGCGCCCCATCGGGATGGCGCGCTCCAGGGCCTTGGCGAGCTTGCCGGTCTCGTCGAAGCTCGCGAACAGCGGCGTGTCGCTGGGGCCGGGCGACACGACGTTCAGGGTGATGCCCGTGCGCGCCAGCTCCCGGGCCACCGACTTGCTGAACGAGATGATGCCGCCCTTGCAGGCCGCATAGACCGACTCGCCCGACGAGCCCACGCGCCCGGCGTCCGAGGCGATGCTGACGACGCGGCCCCGGCCGCGGGCCTGCATGCGCGAGAGCACCGCCTTCGTGACGATGAGCGGCCCCACGAGGTTGATCTCGATCACCTTCCGCCACAAGGGCCAGGTCGCTCTCGAGGAACGAGCGGGCCACGTCCCAGCCCGCGTTGTTGACGAGCCCGGTGGCGGGGCCCAGCTCGTTCTCGACCCACTGCACCGCGGCCTCGACCCCGCCGGGCTCGGTGATGTCCACGGTGCATGCCAGCCCGCGGCCGCCCGCGGCCTCGATCGCGGTCACCGTTTCGCGGCCTCCGGGCTCGTCGCGATCGAAGACGGCCACCCGGGCGCCCTCCGCC
This sequence comes from uncultured delta proteobacterium, assembly GCA_963822965.1. Taxonomy (GTDB): domain Bacteria; phylum Myxococcota_A; class UBA9160; order UBA9160; family UBA4427; genus JAJDAN01. Next base: position 195,552 of record CAWGJT010000005.1, on the reverse strand, counting down.
GCGAGGCGCTGGGCGGTCGCGCGGCCGATGCCGCTGCCTGCGCCGGTCACGATCACCACCTGCTCCGCGATTCCGCGCAGGCCGGGCATCTCAGGCGCCTGCCGTCGCGAGGGACGCGAGCCCCTCCGGCTCGGTGACGGGCAGCGAGCAGCTCGTGCCGCGGCACACCCAGGCGGTGGCGCGACCGCTCTCCGGCTCGCGTCCGGCCAGCCACGACGGCGCGAGGGCGGGCGGGGTCGGGGCGCCCGGCGCCGCGTGGACCACCGCGTCCTCGGGCCCCAGCGCCCGGCGGGCTTCTGCGAGCAGGGCGCGCGTGGTGTCCTTCTCGGGGTCGCCGATCACCACCGCCACCGACAGACCGCGCTCGAAGAGCGCCGCCGCCCGCAGCAGGGTGGGAAACGCGTGCGGCGCCCGTTCCAGCACGAAGGCGTGGGTGGCGAGCACGTCCCGCACCACGCCCGCCAGCCCGGCGTCGTCGCAGAGCTCGGCCGTCCGCACCAGGCCCGAGAGCGCGTGGCCGGCGGCGTGCGGCGTGGCGCCGTCGTTGTCCGAGCGGGGCCGATGTACCAGGGGCTCTCCGTCCGCCGGGGTGAGGAAGAGGTCGCGCGCCCCGGCGTCGTAGAAGCGCGCCGCGATCTCACGGGCCAGGGCCTGGGCGTGCTCGAGGAAGCGGTCGCCCGCGCCGGCGCGATGGAGGTCGAGGCAGGCGTCGAGCATGGCCGCGTAGTCGTCGAGGAAGCCCGTCACGTGGGCGCGTCCCTGGGCGAACACGCGCAGCAGCCGCCCGTCCTCGCCGCGCAGCCGCGTGAGCACGAAGTCCGCGGCGTCCACCGCCAGCTTCAGGATGGCGGCATCTTCGAGGGCGCTGGCGGCGCGGGCGAGCCCCGAGATCGTGTAGCCGTTCCAGGACGTCACGCGCTTCGTGTCGGTGGCCGGCGGCACGCGACCCGCGCGCTGGGCGAAGAGCGCCGCGCGCTCGTCGGCGAAGCGCTCGCGCGGGCTTCGCGCGCGGTCGATCAGGTGGGTGGTGTGGCCTTCGAAGTTGCCGCGCTCGTCCACCCCGTAGGCCTCCATGAAGGCCGGCGCTGCGTCGCCGAGGACGGCCGTCACCTCGAGGGGCGTCCACACGTAGAAGCGTCCCTCCTCGCCCTCGCTGTCGGCGTCCTGGCTGGCGAAGAAGCCGCCTTCGGGCCCGCGCATCTCGCGCTGCAGGTAGGCGATCGTCTCGCGCATGGGCCACACGAGCTCGTCGTCGCCGGTCCGGCGGTAGAGCTCGGCGTAGACGCGCAGCAGCAGGCCCTGGTCGTAGAGCATCTTCTCGAAGTGGGGGATGGCCCAGACGCCGTCCACGCAGTAGCGATGGAAGCCGCCGCCGAGGTGGTCGTAGAGCCCGCGCCGGGCCATCTCGTGGGCGCTGTGCAGGCAGTGGTCGAGAGGGCCGCGCGCCTCGGCCTCGGGGGCCAGCGCCGCCGCGGCCAGCAGCAGCTCGAGATTCGTCGGGGTCGGGAACTTGGGGGCCTGGCCGAAGCCGCCGTTCGCGAGGTCGGCGCTCTGCATGAGCTGCCGTGCGCCGTCGAGGAGCCGGGCCACGCCCGGCAGGCCGCTCGCCTCGCCCTCGGGACGGGCTTCGAGGGCGGCCAGGATCTGTCCGGCGCTCTCCTCCACCTCGTCCCGCCGCTTCGTCCAGGCCTCGTTCACCGCCGCCAGGATCTGACGGAAGGTGGGGCCCGGGCCGCGCGGCTCCAGCGGATAGTAGGTGCCCGCGTAGAACGGACGGCCGTCGGGCGTGCAGAACACGGTGAGCGGCCAGCCGCCGTGGCCGGTCAGCCGGACCACCGTGTCCATGTAGATCTGGTCCACGTCGGGCCGCTCTTCGCGGTCCACCTTCACGTTCACGAAGAGCTCGTTCATCATCGCCGCCGACTCCGCGTGCTCGAACGACTCGTGGGCCATCACGTGACACCAGTGACAGGCGCTGTAGCCGATGGAGACGAGCAGCGGCTTGTCCTCGAGCCGGGCCCTCTCGAACGCCTCGGGGCCCCACGGATACCAGTCCACGGGGTTGTACATGTGCTGCCGCAGGTAGGCGCTCGTCTCGTGGGCGAGTCGGTTCACGGGTCGGGCGTCTTCGTCGGGCAAGCTCTTGGCTCCCATCGTTGGAACGGAACGCTGTGCTTCGGGGAACGGAGTGGGCCGCGCGGCGCCGCGCTCGCGCTCAGCGCAGGGCCGAGCGGTCGCTCTCCGAGCGACGCAGCGTACACCACGTTCCCCAGCCCGCTTCGGCGGCGACGCCCACCCACCCCCCGGGCATCGCCTTGTCGACGTCCTCCGCCGGCAGGTGGATCGGGGTGCGGTCGCCCAGGGAGCTCACCCAGACGAGGGTGCCGTCGGGGGCGAGCACGCGCGCCATCTCCCGCGGAAACAGCAGCGCGTTCACCAGCACGATCGCGTCCGCGACGCCGTCGGGCAGCGGCAGCCGGTAGGCGTCGGCCTGGACCCGAAGCCCGGGCGCCGGCGGCGCGTGGCGCAGCATCTCGCGCGAGAGGTCGAGGGCCACCACCGTCTCGAAGCAGGATGCCAGGTCTCCGGTGCTCGAGCCGGTGCCCGATCCGATCTCGACGCACAGCCGTCCCCGGGCCTCGCCGCGTCGGAGGTGACGCAGGCCTCCGCGCTGCAGGGCGTCGCGCAGGGGCTCGCGACGCTCCTCGCTGGCTCGCTCGTGCCACGACGAAGCCATGCCGTCGAAGAGGGCGGCCACCTTCAAGGCCCGCTCGGGGGTCCAGCCTTCGGGATCGAAGGCCACCTGTCGGGTGACCTTGCGCATGGGGTGGTCCGGGCCGGCGAAGTCCGGTCGGCCCGGCTGCGGCGGGGCCAGCGTCTCCAGCTGCTCGATCAAGCGGGGCTCCTGGGCGGTGCTGCCCCGGTAGGCTCACCCACGTCCGCGCGGCTGTCCACGCCGGACGATCCCGGGGACGGCGGCCTCCTCTTGCTAGCATGGTCCCGTGTCCGACGACGTGATCCAGATCGGCGGCCTCGGTGCGCCCGGCGAAGCCGGTGCGGCCGACGCCGACGCCCGCATGGTGCTGGCCCTGCGCGAGCGCTCGGCGACCGCCCTCGAGCGCGGGCTCGCGTTCCTCGTGGACTACGGCGATCCCCTGGCCGTCCTGCGCGCCCACGTGGTGCTCGAGGCAGAGCCCCCCACCGCCGTGGGGGAGCACGTGGCCGCGCTGCAGCGCGACGATGGATCGTTCGAGCCGCTGGGCGGCGTCTTCGCCGGGACGGCCTCCGCGGAGCTGCGCCGGGGACGTCTCGCCCCCGGGCTGGTGGGATGTCTCGAGGCGCTCGCGGTCCTGGCCGACGTGCGCGGGCTCACGGCGCCCGCCAGCGAACGCGCGGTGGAGTACCTCACCCGGGAGCAGCGGGCGGACGGATCCTGGGGCACCGTCGACCCCACGCGCGACGACGATGCCCCCGAAGAGCGCATCTTCGCCACCGGGATGCTGGCGGGCTATGCGCTGCGGACGCCGTTCGTACGCCCCGAGGTGAGCGAGTGGGCGGGACGCTTCCTGTCCGGGCTGTGGGCGCCGGAGCGCGTGGAGGGCGGCGCCCTGCCGGGGCTCTCCGCCTTCGCGCACTTCTTCGCGAACGGCGGCGCGCCGGACCTCGCCGACGAGGCCCTGCAGTGGTGCGGCCGCGAGCTCGAACGCGGATTCCGCACCCATCGCTTCGAGGCGGTGCAGGTGCTGCGCGTGCTCTTCTACTGCGACGCGCGCGCGCTTCCCGGCGCGACGTTCGACGTCGCGGAGCTGCTCGACCGTCTTCTGGACGAGCAGGCGGCCGACGGCGGCTTCGCGGCGCTCGATCCGGGCGGTCCGCCCGGGCGCGTGGCGCCCACGATCGACGGGCTGATGGCCATCCGGGCCCTGTGCAAGGGGCTGTAGGCCACCCGGAACCGCGATCCCGAACAGAGACCCGCAAGAGAAACGGAGAAAGGACGCACCACCCCCATGATGAATCTCGGCCGCATTCACGAAGCCATTGCAGACGTCATCCCGGATCGCGAGTGCATCGTCTTTCGCGACAAGCACTTCACCTGGCGCGAGGTGCAGGACCGCACCCGGCGCCTGGGCAACCTGCTGCGCAGCCACGGCCTGGGCTGCCACACGGAGCGTTCCGAGCTCGAGGGCTGGCAGTCGGGCCAGGACCACGTGGCCCTCTACCTGCTGAACGGCAACGAGTATCTCGAGGGCATGGTCGGGAGCTACAAGGCCCGCTGCGCGCCCTTCAACGTCAACTACCGCTACGTGGAGGAGGAGCTCGTCTACCTCTTCGACAACTCCGACGCGAAGGCGGTGATCTTCCACGCCCGGTTCGCGCCGGTGCTCGAGAAGATCCAGTCGAAGCTCTCCCAGGTGAAGCTCTGGCTGCAGGTGGCGGACGAGTCCGGAAACGCGCTGCTGCCCGGGGCGATCGACTACGAGGCCGCCCTGGCGGCGGCGAGCCCGGCGCCGCCCCCGGACGACCTGTCCCCCGACGACCTCTACATCCTGTACACGGGCGGCACCACGGGCATGCCGAAGGGCGTCTTGTGGCGCCAGGAGGACATCTTCTACGGCGCCCTCGTGTCGAACTGGAATCCCGGGAGCCTGGAGGAGATCCAGGAGCGGGCGAAGGCATCTCCCCCGATTCGCGCGCTGCCCGCACCGCCCTTCATGCACGGCGCCGCCCACTGGGTGGCCTTCATCATGTGGCACATCGGCGGCACGGTCGTCGTCAACTCCAAGGTGGACCACCTGGACCCCGACGACATCTGGTCCACGGTGGAGCGCGAGAAGGCCAACAGCCTGCTGATCGTGGGAGACGCCTTCGCGCGGCCCCTGATCGACCAGCTCGACAAGAAGAAGTACGACCTGTCGAGCCTGTTCCTGCTGAGCTCGGGCGGCGCGATCCTCACCGCCGGCCTCAAGGCGGAGATCCTGGCGCGGCTGCCGAAGGTGCGGCTGCTGGACGCCCTCGGCTCCTCGGAGACGGGCAGCCAGGCGAGCCAGGCCTCCACGTCGGAGGGCAAGCCCACCAGCGGCTCCTTCGAGCTGGCGCCGGGCAGCCTGGTGCTGAACGACGCGCTCACGGCGAAGCTCGAGCCGGGCTCGGACGAGACGGGCTGGCTCGCGCGCGAGGCGCGGGTGCCGCTGGGCTACTACAAGGACGCCGAGAAGACCCGCCGCACCTTCCCGACCATCGACGGGGTTCGCTACTCCGTGCCCGGCGACCGGGCGCGAGTCGCCGCCGACGGCAAGCTCATCCTGCTGGGGCGCGACTCGGTCACCATCAACAGCGGCGGCGAGAAGATCTTCGCGGAAGAGGTGGAGCAGGCCCTCAAGCACCATCCCGACGTCTACGACTCGGTGGTGGTGGGGACCCCGAGCGAGCGCTGGGGCTCGCAGGTGACCGCGATCGTGCAGCTCCGGTCGGGCCGCAAGCCCACCGAGGCGTCCATGAAGGACGTGGCCCGGGAGCACATCGCGGCCTACAAGCTCCCCAAGGCCTTCGTCTACGTGGACACCATCACCCGGGCGCCGTCCGGCAAGGCCGACTATCGCTGGGCGAAGCAGACCGCCATGGAAGCGCTCGGCATCGAGGGCTGAGGCGGAGGCCGAGGGCCGGACGGCCGGCGTGGGTCCGGTCTCAGCCGGGCTCCGCGAGCGTCTTCGCGAAGGCGCGGATGCGGTTCGCGTTCGCGCCGAGGTCGCCCCGGCCGTCGCGCGACTTCGAGCGCACGTCCACCCGGGAGCCGCCGTCCGCGGCGCGCACCCGCACGACGACGTCGTCCACGAAGTGGAAGAGGGCGCTCGCATCCTCCGCCTCGAAGGTGAAGGCCGCGGGGTCGCGCCGGCCGATCTGCCAGCCGAGGGACTCGGCGGCGGCCAGCGAGCGGGCGTAGGCGGCGGCGGGCGCCACGTCCAGGTGGATCGGATGCAGGTCCGGATAGGCGGCGCGCACGAGGGGCGCGAAGTCCTCCGGATAGGCCATGTCGCGGCCGTGGTTGCGGTGCCCGGCGGTCGCTGGCGCGAAGACCGGCGGATCGTCGAGGTCGGTGGTGATGTCGTTGATGGGCGGCAGCCCGCTTCCCGGGCTGGCGCCGACGCCCACCACCACGATCATCACCAGGCCGCCGGCGAGGCCCATCCAGGCGCGCGGTCGGCCGGGCCGACCGCCCCGGGTGATGAACAGGCCGATGGCACCGAGGACGAGGGCGATGACGCCCGCGAGCAGACCCAGCAGGAACGTGTTGAACCCGACCATGCTCGGAAGCCCGATCTGGGCCAGCAGCACGCCGGCCACCGCGAGCAGTACGGCCCCCAGCCCCAGCGCACCGGCCAGGCTCGCGGTCTTCGAGGTCGGTGCCGAATCCATCGGTTTCTCCTTCTCGCGCTTCGCGCTCTCGTGGGCTCCGCTGCGGTGGCTCGCGGCGCTCTTCGCGGTGGCGCCTATGATAGAGTCTCGCGTTCCCCGACACAGGACGTCGACCCCCGGCCGTTCACGGAGAGCGGCGGGAGAGCGGCCGCTGCGAGGGGAACGAACGACAGGAGAGGCTTCCTTGGCGGATCTCGTACGCCGTGAGCGCCGCGGCCCCGTGGCGCTCCTCACCCTGGACCGACCCGACGCCTTGAACGCCCTGGACGCGGCCCTGCTCGCCGCCCTGGGCGAGGCGGTCGCGGCAGTGGGCCGGGACGCCGAGGTCCGCGCCCTCGTCGTCACCGGGGCCGGGCGCGCCTTCGCGGCCGGTGCCGACATCGAGGCCATGAGCCGCATGAGCCCGCTCGAGGCCGAGGCCTTCAGCCGCCTGGGCCACGACACCTTCGGCGCCCTGGAGGCCCTCGCCGTACCGACCATCGCCGCCGTGAACGGCTTCGCGCTGGGCGGCGGCTGCGAGCTCGCCTGCGCGTGCGACTGGATCTACGCCTCGAGCAAGGCGGTCTTCGGCCAGCCCGAGGTGAAGCTCGGGCTCATCCCCGGCTTCGGCGGCACCAGCCGCGTGACGCGCCGGGTGGGGTTGGCCCGGGCCAAGGAGATCATCCTCGGCGGGCAGAGCTGCAAGGCGGACGAGGCCCTCGCCATGGGCCTGGTGAACCGGGTGTTCGAGCCCGACGAGCTGCTGCCGAAGTCCGTCGAGATGGGCGAGACCATCGCGAAGAACGGTCCGCTGGCGGTGGCGTCCGCCAAGCGGGTGCTGCAGGAGGCCCAGGACGCGGACGTGCGCGTCGCCCACCGGCTGGAGCAGTCGACCTTCGGCGGCCTCTTCGCCAGCGAAGACAAGAGCGAGGGCCTCGCCGCCTTCCTCGAGAAGCGCGACCCGGTGTTCCGGGGCAAGTGACCCGGCCCGCGCTCAGCCGGCGAAGCCGCTGACAGAGCCTTCGGCTCTGCGGGTTCGCGGTCGCGAACCCGCTCACAAGAGCCTTCGGCCCTGCGGGCTCGCCGTCGCGGCGAACGCGCTCACAAGAGCCTTCAGCCCTGCGGGTTCGCCGCTCGCGAACCCGCTCACAAGAACCTTCAGCCCTGCGGGTTCGCGCTCGCGAACCCGCCTACATAAGGCAGCCGCGCCGCCGTCTCCGCCACGGCGTCCGCGCCGTCGAGCAGCATCGCCGTCGCGTCCCAGGTGCCTTCCAGCAGCTGGCGGCGGGTGCCCGCCGGAATCGACGCGGGCACCGTCCCGGCCCGGGAGGTCACCGTCTCCTCGGCCACGCTGATGGTGAGGGTCTGCTCGGGGTCGAGCTCGACGCTCTGCATCAGGTTCTCGAGGTCGTGCTCCTCGAGGGTGGCGCACACCAGCCCGAGGGCCGTGCAGTTTCCGGCGAAGATCTCGGCGAACGAGGCGCCGACGAAGCCGTTGAAGCCGAAGCGCATCAGCGCCTGGGGCGCGTGCTCGCGCGACGAACCGCAGCCGAAGTTGCGCTCCACCACCAGGATGCTGGCGCCCGCGTAGCGCTCGTCGTCCAGGGGATGGTTGCCCTTGGCGGCCTTGCGGTCGTCCTCGAAGGCGTGCTCGCCCACGTCGTCGAAGGTCACCACCTTCATGAAGCGGGCGGGGATGATGCGGTCCGTGTCGATGTCGTCCCCGTGCATCACACAGGCCCGGCCCTCGACCTTCTCGATGACCGTGCTCGCCATCACAGCACCTCCCGCACGTCGACGACCTTTCCGTGGAGGGCCGCCGCGGCCACCATGGCCGGCGACATCAGCAGCGTGCGTCCCGTCGGCGACCCCTGCCGGCCCTTGAAGTTGCGATTGCTCGAGGACGCGCAGATCTCGCGGCCGACGAGCTTGTCCGGGTTCATGGCCAGGCACATGGAGCAGCCGGGCTCGCGCCACTGGAAGCCCGCGGCGCGGAACACCTCGTCGAGGCCCTCCTCCTCGGCCTGGCGCGCCACCGCCTGGCTGCCCGGCACCACCAAGCGCCCGCACGCCGGACGCCACGCGGCCGGTGCGGGCCACCCGCGCCGCCTCGCGCAGGTCGGAGATGCGCCCGTTCGTGCAGCTGCCGATGAAGGCCACGTCGATGGGGGTGCCGGCGATGGGTGCGCCCGCCCGCAGATCCATGTACTCGAGCGCCTCGGCGACGGACGCCCGCTCGTCGTCCGGGGTGCCGTAGATCGTCGGGATGCGCTCGTCGACGCCGAGGTTCTGCCCCGGGTTGATCCCCCAGGTGACCGTGGGCGCGATGCGGCTGCCGTCCACCTGCACCACGTCGTCGTAGTGGGCGCCGGGCTCGCTCGCGATGCTTCGCCACCAGGCCACCGCCCGCTCGAACGCCTCGCCCTGGGGCGCATAGGGGCGCCCGCGAAGATACTCGTAGGTGGTGTCGTCGGGGTTCACGTAGCCGCAGCGCGCGCCGCCCTCGATGGACATGTTGCAGACGGTCATGCGCTCCTCGAGGCTCATCGCCTCGATGACCGGGCCCGCGTACTCGTACGCGTATCCCACGCCGCCGTTCACCCCGAGCTGCCGGATGATGGCCAGGGTGACGTCCTTCGCGTAGACGCCCGACGAGAGCTTGCCGGTGGTCTCGATGCGCCGGACCTCGAGGCGCGCCATCGCCAGGCACTGGGTGGCGAGCACGTCGCGCACCTGGCTCGTGCCGATGCCGAAGGCGATGGCGCCGAAGGCGCCGTGGGTGCTGGTGTGGCTGTCGCCGCAGGCGATGGTGGAGCCGGGCAGGGTGATGCCCAGCTCGGGGCCGATCACGTGCACGATGCCCTGGGCGCCACTCGACGCGTCGAAGAGCCGGATGCCGTGCTCGCGACAGTTGCGCTCGAGCTCGGTCATCATCGCCTCGGCCAATTCGTCCGAGAGCGGACGCAGCTGGGAGTCGGTCGGGATGATGTGGTCCACGGTGGCGAACGTGCGGTCGGGATAGGCGACCGGAAGCCCGCGCTCGCGCAGCATGGCGAACGCCTGGGGGCTCGTGACCTCGTGCACCAGGTGCGTGCCGATGAAGAGCTGGATCTGGCCGCTCGGAAGCTCGCGGACCCGATGCAGCTCCCAGACCTTGTCGAAGAGGTTGTGCTTGTGGGGGGGATTGCTCATGCAAGGACTCGCTCGATGGCTCCGTCGGGGCTGGACACGAGATCCGCCGGGGCTGGACACAAGATCCGCCGGGGCTGGACACAAGAGAGGAAAGTGCTGCGAAACCCGGGGGATAGCACGCCGCGGGCCGGGACGCCCCCGAGCGGCGGCGGGACCCGGCGTGGTACGGTCCCGCCCGTACGGGGTGTAGCTCAGTGGCTAGAGCCTGAACTTTGGGGGTTCAGCGTCGTGGGTTCGAATCCCACCACCCCGACCATGCTTCCGGGTCGGGACTTCAAGAGTTTCGGGGGCTTGGGCGACTTCCAGCCCGCTTTCGACCTGTCGCCCGCTCGTCGCCTGGTGTGCTCCAGGCGGTCGAGCGCGTCAGCGGTCGGGAGTCTTGGGGTGAGTCCCAGGTGCCCTGCGATCTGTCGTCTGCGGAGGGGTTCGTCTGCGAGGCAGCGCAGCTCGATCACGTCCTGGGCTGCAGGTTGCAACCGAGCTTACGGGCCGCGTTCAACCAGGCCTTGTTCTGGCGCATGGCCGCAAACCCCGTTCACCACTTCAGCAGGACGTCGTCGAGCCGTGGCGCCCGTCTCCGCCAATGGCGCCATATGGTGTCGGTGTTGGCATTTCCGCTCCATTTTGCTGACACTCTCCGGTTCCAGGACAGTCCAGACTTCTCGGGAAGCCGCGTGCTGGTGCGGATTGACTCTGGAGTGGCGGCGTGCCGACTTCGTACTCGATCGATGCCGACGTCCCGTTGCTGCGCTTCGCGCTGAGCGGGACTTCCGACACCTGGAACCTCGAGGAGCTGGCGGCGGCTCTCGCGAGTGAGCCGCGTGTTCAGGGGGGCTTGAGGATCCTCTGCGATCTCTCCGGGGTGGAGGGCGTGTCTTCGATGCCGACGGTCCGAGGGATCCTCGGGCTCGCTGCGTCGCTGGGGGAACGCATCGTTCCTTGCCGCTGCGCGGTCGTCGCGCCGCGTGACTCGACCTACGGGATGGCGCGGGCCGCCTCCGTCTACGCCGGGGAGGTCCCGGGCCTTCTGGTGCGGGCGTTTCGCACGGCCGCTCCGGCGGAGACATGGCTCTTCGGGGACGATGACGGCGAGGATTGATCGGCACCCGCAAGCCACGGTCGGGCCGCCGCCGCCGGGCACCGCGACCCGCTCGTCGTGGCTCGCCGGCTCGTCCCGGCGCCGCTTCCCGTGTCCGCTGTGCGCGGCCCGCCCTCAGGCTCCCGACGGCAGGCTGCCGTGGCCGCCGAAGGCCGAGCGCAGGGCGGACAGCACCCGGCGGCTGTAGTCGTCCTCGCCCCGGGAGGCGAAGCGGCCGTAGAGGGCCATCGTCAGGACCGGCGCTGGCGAGCCCAGCTCGAGGGCGGTCTCCACGGTCCAGCGTCCTTCTCCCGAGTCGGCCACGTGCTCCGAGAAGGCCTCGAGGTCTGCGTCCTTCTGCAGGGCGGTGGCCGCGAGATCGAGCAGCCACGAGCGGATGACGCTTCCCCGCCGCCAGACCTCGGCGATCTCGGGGATGGGCAGCTCGTAGGCGGGGACGTCGTCGCGCTCGGGCGCCGTCTCCGCGTCCCGGGCCCGCGCGGCGCCCGCCCCGGCGGCGTGGCGCAAGACGTTCAGGCCTTCGCTGTAGGCGGCCATCACGCCGTACTCGATGCCGTTGTGCACCATCTTCACGAAGTGTCCCGCGCCCACCGGCCCGCAGTGGAGGAAGCCGCGGTCGGCGGTGCCCTGGCCGGGGCTGCGGCCGGGGGTGGGCGGCGCGGCGTCCGCGCCCGGCGCGAGGGAGGCGAAGACGGGCTCGAGCCGGGACACGACCTCGTCGTCGCCGCCGATCATGAGGCAGTAGCCGTTGTCGAGCCCCCAGATGCCGCCGCTCGTGCCCACGTCCACGTAGCGGACGCCGCGCTCCGCCAGCAGCGCCGCCCGCCGCAGGTCGTCCCGATAGTTGGAGTTTCCGCCGTCGATCACCACGTCGCCGGGCGAGAGCCGCTGCGCCAGATCCTGCACGACGTCGTCGACCACCGCCGCGGGAACCATCATCCAGATGTGTCGCGGCGCTTCCAGCGCGGCGACGAGCGCCTCGGGCGTCGCCGCCGCGGTGGCGCCGCAGTCGGCGAGCGCCGCGGCCGCCGCCTCGTCGCGGTCGTGCACGACGCACGCGTGTCCGTCGCGTCGAAGGCGACGCACCATGTGTGAGCCCATGCGCCCCAGCCCGATCATTCCGATCTGCACGCGATTTCCTCCTCTGTGTTCGCCCTACGTCTCTGCGTTCGCCCTACGTTCGTTCGACGCTGCCGCCCCCCGGCGCGTTCGCTGGCGCGGACGCCGGAGCCGGGCGACCCTCACACCCGGACCTCGCGCGGCGGCGAACGAGGGCCGCCCACGAGGTGTCCATCGTTCCGTACGCAGGACGCCTTCCGGAGGAGACGAGCGTAGCCGAGGAATCCTCCGGATTCGCTTGCGGTGCAGGCCGGTCCACGCCGGGTCGGCCGGTCAGTCAGGAGAAGCGCGCATGACCCGCTCACGCTGCGATGCGTTGGTGCTCTTCGGCGCCACCGGAGACCTGGCGTTCAAGATGATCTTCCCCGCGATCTACCGGCTGGAGGCGCGGGGGCGGCTCGGTCTTCCCGTGGTGGGGGTCGCGCTCTCCGGCATGACGGTGCAGGACCTGCGCAAGCGCTTCCTCGAGAGCGTCGCCGCCGCCGAGCGCGATCCCGACCCCGAGGTGCTGCAGCGCCTGGCGGAGCGCATCCAGTACGTGGACGGCGACTATCGGGACGAGAAGACCTTCGCGCAGCTGGGGAAGGCGCTGGGCGACGCGAAGCGCCCGCTCCACTACCTGGCCATCCCGCCGAGCCTGTTCGGCGGCGTGGTGGGGCAGCTGGACGAGTCCGGCTGCCGGCGCGACGGAAGGGTGGTGGTGGAGAAGCCCTTCGGGCGCGACCTCGCCTCGGCCCGGGCCCTGAACGAGGCGCTCGCGCGCGGCGTTCCCGCCCGCGTCGGTCTTCCGCATCGACCACTTCATGGGCAAGGAGGCCGTCCAGAACCTGCTCTACTTCCGCTTCGTCAACTCGTTCGTGGAGCCCATCTGGAATCGCACCTGGGTGGAGAGCATCCAGATCACCCTCGCGGAGCGCTTCGGCGTCGCGGGGCGGGGCGCCTTCTACGAAGAGGTCGGGGCCATCCGCGACGTGGTGCAGAACCACATGCTCCAGATCGTCGCGCTGCTGACCATGGAGCCGCCGGTGTCGCCGGCGTCGGAGGACGTCCGCGACGAGCAGGTCAAGGCGCTGAAGGCCGTGCGCCCGCTCACCGGGCGGAGCCTCGTGCGCGGCCAGTACCGCGGCTATCGCGACGAGGACGGCGTCGCGTCGGACTCGGACGTCGAGACCTACGCGGCCATGCAGCTCCACATCGACTCCTGGCGCTGGGCGGGCGTGCCCGTCTTCATCCGCACGGGCAAGCGGCTCGCCACCACGGCGACCGAGGTGCGGGTGGAGCTGCGGCGGCCGCCCCACGCGGTCTTCGGACGCGCCAACGACGGCGAGCCCAACCATCTTCGCTTCCGGCTCTCGCCCGAGGTCGTCATCGGCACTCGGCGCCCGCGCGAAGACGCCGGGCGAGGAGATGGTGGGCGAGCCCGTCGAGCTGGCGGTGTGCCGGCAGAGCGCCGAGAAGATGACCGCCTACGAGCGCCTGATCGGCGACGCGCTCGACGGCGATCCCACCCTCTTCGCCCGCGAGGACATGGTGGAGGCGGCGTGGCGGATCATCGACCCGGTGATGCGAGTCGAGAAGCCCGTCGAGCCGCTACGAGGCCGACAGCTGGGGTCCCGCGGCCGCGGACGCCATGATCCACCGGTTCGGCGGCTGGCACGATCCGGCGCCGGGGGAGGAGACGCCCGGGTGAGGGCGTCACGGGGCCACGGTGGGTCTCAGCCGAGGGTGGTGCGCCGGACCTGTCGCCGCATGAACCCCGGGGCCAGGGCCTGCACGAGGTAGCCCGAGGCGATCCAGCGCGGATAGGTGATCTCGCGCCGGCCCTTCGCCAGGGCCCGCAGGATCGCCCCGACGAGACCCTCCGGCTCCGCCATTCCCCGCCGCGACACCGCCGGCATGCGCCGAAGGGCCTCGTCGTCGAAGAACGGCGTGCGGATCACGCCCGGGCACACGGTCAGCACGTGCACGCCGGCGTCCTCGACCTCCATCGACAACGCCCGGGCGAGCCCCAGCAGGGCGAACTTCGACGCCGCGTAGGCGGCCTCCTCGGGCGACGCGATCCGGCCGGCCACCGACGAGACGAAGACGAGCCAGCCCCGTCCGCGCTCCACCATGCCGGGCAGCAGCCGCTTGGTGAAGTAGAGCGCGCCCAGGTAGTTGACCCGCATCAGCTGCTCCATGTCCGCGAGGTCCCACTCCAGGAAGGTGCGGTGGTGGCCGTAGCCGGCGTTGTTCACCAGCACGTCCACGGCCCCGAAGCGCTCCAGGGCGCGCGCCGCGCAGGCCTCCGCCTGCTCGCGGTCGGCCACGTCGCAGGGCAGCGCCTCGGCCTCGCCCCCCGCCTCGCGGATGGTGAGGGCCACGCGCTCGAGCTCGTCCGCCCGGCGCGCCACCAGGGCGAGTCGGGCACCCCGCTCGGCCATGCGGAGGGCCAGCAGCCGTCCGATTCCGCTCGAGGCGCCGGTCACCAGCACGGTGAGGCCGCGATAGGAGGTGAGGCGGTGGCGCATGGTCTCGTCTCTCTCGCACCCTCCGCGGGTCGCCGCGTGTCGTGCGCGCCGCTCCCCGCTCAGGCCGGTGCCGCCGGGTCGGTCCCGAACAGCGCGCGACACGTGGGAGAGGTCGGCACCGCCTCGGGGGCCGGGCGCGTGCCCAGCCAGCGGTCCGCGGCGCGGCGGGTGACGCCGAACCAGTAGTGCTCGTTCTTGTAGTGGTGCAGCCGGTGCTGCCGCAGCGGCGCGCGATACGGTCCCCAGCGCGGGCTCCAGCGGGTGTGCGCCAGCAGGTGCACCCACTCGTAGTGGAGCGCGAGAGCCAGGTACACGGCGAGGCCGGTCCCGGCGAGCCGTGCGTCCGGGCTCACGGCGAACGCGAGCAGGACGAGCAGCGGAAGCGTGTAGGCGTAGGAGTGCACGGGAATGAAGACGAGCGAGAGGTCCGACGGGTCCGCGTGATGCGCCCGGTGCTTCCGGGGCACCGTGAAGTCCAGCGTGATCCCGGCCAGCCGGCGCGGCCGCCAGTGGAGCACGAGCACGTGGATCAGCCACTCCTGCAAGGGCCAGACGGCGAGCAGCACCGCCACGGGAGCGAGGTCCGCGAGACGGAAGCCCCCGGCCGCCAGACGGGCGAGCGCCGACGAGGGCGAGGGCGCCGAGCAGGATGCGCGGGCTCGCGTGGCCCAGGAAGACGGGGAGCGCCTCCCGGGGTGTGCGAATCGCTGCCGGCGCCGCCATGCGCGCCCCGCTCAGGGGGCCCCGTAGTAGGGCTCGATCTGGTCCACGATGCCGACCGCGGCCTCGGCCTTGGCCCGGAAGTCGTCTTGCAGCTGGGTCCAGCCCGCGCTCTCCCGGGCGTCCCGGGCGGTGGTCCGGATGTTCTCCCAGGTGTCGAGCGTCTCGGCGCGGCTCTTGCCGTCCGCGAGCTGCTGGTGGAGCTCGCCCGAGCTCTCCTGCAGGATGCGGATATCGTTCAGGATCTGCTGGAACGGGCCCTGCTCGCCGTGGAACTCGGGGTCCTTCAGCGCGGTGTTGTAGAGCGTCGACATGCGGCTCTGCAGCTCTCCGGCGAGCTGGGTGACGAGGGTCTGGCTCCAGGCGCTGGTGGGCGTGGCCTCGGACGACGGCATGCCCTGGCAGCCGGCCAGCCCGAAGAGGAGGAGCGAAGCGGCCAGTGAGGTGGCCAACCGGCGAAGCGCGGGTCGGGTCGGAAGGCGAAGCGCGGATGCGGTCATTCGTGTTCTCCTGTTGCCACGGGTCGGATTGCGGGTGTTGCGACGGGCGGGCTCTGGGCGTGTCTCATCCAGGGCTCCGCGCTCGGACGCGGTTCTCGAAGAGGGCTTCCACGGCCTCGCGGATGCGCTTCTGGGGATCCGGCTGGCCGCGCAGGCTGGCCTCGGCCCAGCCGTACCGGCGACGAGCAAGCGGGCGGCGAGCCGATGGCGCGGGCGCTGCATCTCGTCCTCCCGAAGCGGTTGGCGCCCCAGTTTGCACCAAACGCAGCACCGGATGCGAGCCTTCTCGTCGCCGAGATGCGCCGGAAGTTGCCGAAAGCCCACGGACGCACCCCGTTCCGTCGGTCCCGGCGGTGCCCTCCCAGCTTGCCGGGGCGGTCTTCGAGGCTTCCCGGCGCCCCGGTCCGGCCGCCCGTCGGACCGGGGTCAGAGCTCCAGGGCGTGGTTGCAGACGAGGGTGGGATGCTGCATGACGAGGTCCAGCAGGCGCTCGACGTAGCCGGGCAGCGGCAGGTGGATCCCGTCGCCGCTGATCTCGCCGTCCACCAGCTGCGGGAACTGCACCCGGTGCCAGCGCGGGTTCTCGTCGTAGGGCACCCGGTCCCAGAATCCCAACGGAACCGACGCCGACTCGACTCCGTAATCCAGGTGAAAGAGCTCGAGGCGTGGATCGATCGCGAGGAGCTCGTTCCCGAGCTCGGTGACGATGACTCCGGTGATCTCGGGGCCCCAGAGCGATTCGTCGACGGCGCCGGCCGATAGGATCACCACCGGCCTCACACCGGGCTCGAGCGCCGCGACCCGATCGGCGATCGCGTCCACGTCCTCGACCAGCACCTCGGCGGCCGTGCGATCGTTCATGGTGTAGTCGTAGGTGGGACAGCCGGTATGCGTGGCGATGTAGGGCGCCATCATCCCGACGTAGGAATCGCCGGCGAGGTAGAGCTCGTTCGAGCACGAGCAGAGCGCGAGGGCGAGGAGGGCCGCGCAGGCGGTCGCGGGAAGGCGGGTGTTCTGGAGCGGCGAGGTGGGGCGCGGCACCGGAGCCCGCCCGAGGGCCGAGCGGGCACGCGGCTCGCTATGCATGGCGTCCTCCCTGCGTCCGAGGCTCCAGTCTGCACGAATCCATCCCCGGAGTTCGAGCCTTCATTTCGCTCCGAGGTGCAGCGTCGCGAAGACGAGGCAAAAGTGGGCCCGCAGAGACGCGGATGTATTGCCCGTTTTGCCCACCCCCCGGGTGAGCGGTGTAGGATACAACACTTTCGGACGTATCGATCAAGGCGCCGGGCCCCAGGCGGTGCCGATTCGCGAGCCGCCTCGCGGTCAGCCGCGCAGTCGCGCGTCGAGAGCGGCCCGGATGCGGGCGTGCTCCGCGGCGTCCAGTCGGAACCCGTGCAGCACGATGGCCGCCCCCGTGAGCATCACGAACGGCAGCAGGCCGAAGACGAGCCGCAGCGCGAGCTGCACGCCGGCCGTCTGCTCCTGGTTGGGCACGAAGTCGATGGCCTGCAGCACGAGGCTCGTCACCAGGATCATGAAGGCGTTGGACAGCTTGAGCGAGAAGCCCCATGCCGCGTTGTAGGCGCCCTCCTTGCGCTCGCCCGTCTCGAGCTCGTCGCCGTCGATCACGTCCGCCAGGATCGAGGGACCCACGGTCCCGCCGCAGCCCAGGGCGAAGCCCGCCAACGGCATCAGGAGCGCCAGCAGCAGCACGTCTCCGGGGCCGACCAGGGCCGTCCCGGCGAACACCAGCCCTGAGAGCAGCATCGAGGCCGTCCACGCCTGCTTCTTGCCGTAGCGCCGCGAGAGCGCCACCCACACCGGGATCGAGGCCATGTTGAAGACGACGAAGGCGGCCGGCAGCGGGCCCACCAGGTCCGGCCGCTGCAGCACGTACTGCACCAGATACGGCGAGAGCAGCCCGACGACGCTCACCCCCACCATCTGGACGAGCTGCACGAACAGCAGCCGCAGCGCGTGCGGATTGCGGACCACGTCCCGCAGCGCGCGCAGGGGATGCTGGGCGCCGCGTCCCTGGTACTCGGGCCGCTCCCGCAGCCGCAGGGGCGGCACCAGCAGGAAGAGGCAGACGAGAGCGATCGCGACGCCCGCCACGTGACTCGCCGCGGTGCGCTGGTCCGTCGAGGTCATGACGTACTGCATGGCGCCGAACGCGAGCATCATGCCCACCATGAACGAGGCGCTCTGCACGCCGAACACGCGGCTGCGTTCGTGGTGGTCCGCGCTCATCTCGGACCCCAGCGAGAAGTGCGGAATGTTGTACATGGTGAAGGCCGTGTAGAAGCCGAAGAGCGCGAAGCCCACCCAGACGACGAGCGCCGGGCCTTCGAGGTGCCGGGGCGGCGACCAGGTCATCCAGATGGTCGCGGCGAGCAGCGGGATGGCGGCCAACATCCAGGGACGTCGGCGCCCCATGCGCGACCGGGTGCGGTCGCTCCAGGTGCCGACGATGGGATCCGAGACCGCGTCCCAGAGACGCCCGGCGGCGAAGAGGCTGCCCACCACCACCGGGGCGATCAGCAGGACGTCGGTCGCGAACTTGAGGAAGAAGAACTGCAGGAAGAAGAGGCTCGAGGAGAGGGCGAAGATCGGCATGCCCCAGGAGGCGACCGTCGCGAAGGGGACACGAGAAGGTGTCAGCGTATCGCGGCCGACGGCGCCGGGAGGCGGCGGCGGGGGGGCTTCGAGCTCGCTCGGCAGGGACATGGGACCTCGGGGCGGCGAGCCAGTATGCCGCGTCGGCGTTCGACGCGCCGTGCAGCCGGCCCCCTGCGCCCGGCCCGGGAACGGCAGCATCCTGCTAGCTTGCCGGGCGTGAGCTCCCGAACGTGGATCACGGTGGCCCTCTTCGCCCTGGCGTTCGGGTATGCGTCCCTCACCTTCACGCGCACCCTCGACCTGCGAGACGAGGGCTACCTGCTGAGCCGCGCCGCGGCGGTGGCCGGCGGCGCGGTTCCCCACCGCGACTTCCGCGACGTGTACGGACCGGGCGTCTTCTCCCTCACGGGCGCCGTGCTGTCGCTCTTCGACGGTCGCATCCTGGCGGTGCGGGTCCTCGTCGCCCTGGCGAAGGCGGCGGCGGTGGCAGCCGGCTTCGCGATGGCGTCGCGGCTGGCGCCGCCCTGGATCGCGCTGCTGGCCTCGCTCTGCAGCATCGCCTGGTGGGGGCGCTTCAGCGCCAACCTGAATGCGCCCTATGCGGCCCTCTTCACGATTCCCATCGCCCTGGCCGCCACCGCCGTCGCGATGCGGTCGCTCGAACGGCGCAGCGTCCGGGGGCTCGTGGTGGCAGGCCTCCTGGCGGGCCTCGCCATCCTCTTCAAGCAGTCCCTCGGCGTCATGCTGGCCTGGGGGCTCGTCTTGTCGCTGGTGGGGGTCGGCTGGCTCGAGGCTCCGGAGCGGGTGGGCCGGGCTCGCGTCGGACTGGTGACGTCGTGGCTCGCGTGCGGAGTGGCGGTGCTGCTTCCCGTGGGTCGCTACCTGGACCTTCAGGGCTACCTGTTCCACTTCCTGCCGTTCCACGCGGTGCTCGTCGCCGTGGCGTGGGCGGCACGCCGGCGGGCGCCGGATCTGCGGGCGCTCTGGCGCGAGCGTTTGCTGCCCTTCGTCGCGGGGGCGGGGGTGGCCCCGGCCGGCGTGATTCTCTTCTATGCGGCAGCGGGAGGGCTCGGGGAGCTGCTGCACGACATGTTCGTGCTGCCCCTGTCCCTGCGTCACTACGCGCTGGCGGTCGCCCCACCGCCCGCGGCGCTCGCGGTGCTCCTCTGCGGGGTGGTGTGTCTCGCCACCGCCGGCCTCCTCGGGCTGGCGGGTCGCGTGGGTCGGGCGGCCGCCTTCGCCGGTGCGGGTGTCGTCGGGCTCGCGACCTCACGCTTCGCGATTCCCTCCGACGTCCCCCGACTCTTCGAGGCGAACGTCCTGCTGGCCCGGTCTCCGTTTGCGCTGGAGGGGGTGCTGCTGCCGGTGCTGCTGCTGGCCGGGCTCGCACTCGCCGGGCGGGAGCTGTCGGGATCTCCGCCGGACGGGACCCCGTCGCAGGCCGGCCGGGCCGCCGTGGTCCCGACCCTGCTCGTCTCCTCGTTGCTGTGCTTCGAGGTGTTCCCGCGCGCTGGGCACAACCTCTGGATCCTGCACGGCGCACTGGCTCCGCTGCTCGCCCTGGTGCTCGCACGCTGGCTCGAGCGGGCGGGTCCGGCCGCTCGGATTCGCGCGCGCGGACGCCTGCGCTCGGCCGCCGCGGCCGGGCTCGTGGCGATGCTGCCCGTTTGGCTGGTGGCGCCGATCGCCCGTCCCGTCCTGCTCCCCGACGAGCCGCGCAGCGAGCGGCGCCCGGTGGCGTTGCCACACGCCGAGGGCATCGCCCTGGACGCACGAACCGCCGAGGCCATGTACCTCACCGACGTGGAGGCGCTCGTCGCCTGGCTCGCCACCGTACCGCCCGCGGAAGCCCCGCTGCTGATGCTCACGAACGAGGAGATGGTGCCCTTCCTGAGCGGACGCGCGCTGCTCTTCCCCGAGCGACGCTATGCGCTCTTCCTGGCCGGCTGGGGAATGCTCCCAGGCGCGGAGATGCGCGCCCTGGACACGCCGGCCATGCTCGCCCGCCTGCGGGACGCCCGAGAGGTGCTGGTGGTGTACCGGCCGGACCCCACGGCGGCGAACCTGCGCCGGGCGATGCCCCGCCTGCGGGACTACGTGGAGAAGAACTTCGACGTCGTCGCACGCTTCGGGCCCTACCGGGTGCTCCGGCGCGGACCGGCGGCCAGCGGTTAGACTGACGCGGCCCATGGCGATCTCGGTTCTCACCCTCAACCTCTGGCACGACGCCGGGCCCTGGCCCGCGCGGCAGGAGCGGATCCGCACCTGGTTGGACCTCCTCGATCCGGATCTCATCGGCTTCCAGGAGGCGCTGCGCGGCGAGGACTTCGATCAGGTGGCCGGCTTGGTCGAGGGACGCGGCTATCACCTCGACTTCGTCGAGGCCTCTCCCTTCTGGCGGCCGGAGCGGAGCCTCTCGTTCGGCAACGCCATCGCGAGCCGTTGGCCCATCCGCGAGCGTCACCCGCTGCGGCTCCCGGATCGGGGCGACGGCGAGACCCGGGCCGCGCTGACCGTCTCCATCGACGCGCCCGTGGGCCCGCTCTCCTTCACGAGCACCCACCTCAACTGGAAGCTCCACCAGAGCGACACCCGCTGCCGGCAGGTCGCGGCGCTCGCGGCCCACGTCCTGGAGCGGCGGCCGAAGGGCGGCTTTCCCCCGGTCCTGGTCGGCGACTTCAACGCCGAGCCCGACTCGGACGAGATGCGCTTCCTGCGCGGCGCGCACGCCATCGGCGACCGGAGCGTCTACTTCAACGACGCCTTCCGGGTCGCCGGGGATCCCGCCCAGGGCGCCGGAGTCACGTGGTGCAACCGCAACCCCCATGCCCGGACCGCCTTCGAGCCGGATCGCCGGATCGACTACGTGTACGTGGGCTATCCGCTCGCGAACGGGGTGGGGCACGTGATGCGCTGTCGCGTGGTCTGCGACGACGAGCAGGACGGAGCCTGGCCGAGCGACCACTTCGGCGTCTTCGCCGAGCTGCGGGACGAGCCGCTCGAAGCGTGAAGGCGCGTGGCCGGTGGGCCTCTACCCGTCGTCCGATCGCGCGTTGAAGGCGGCGATCTCGTCGGGGCGCAGGCGATTCTCGTCGACGAAGGCGTCCGTGGCCTCGCTCGTTCCGTCGGGACCCTCCCGGAAGCGGCACAGGGCCACGCCCTCCATGGGCACGTTCATCCCGTCGGTCGTGCGGTAGTCGATGCGGACCTTGCGCGTCTCGGGGTCGGCCTCGCCGCCCGCCACCTCGACGGGCGCCTCCACCCCGAGGTAGAAGCCGACGAGCCTCGCGCAGCGGCTCGCGTCGGGGCCCAGCTCGGACGCGTCCGGAGAAGGCGAGCAGCCCAGCACCAGCCACGTCGTCGCGATCGCGGCGCGCATCCCAACGCTCATCGTCGACCCTCCACCCCGGAATCGAGGGCCCACACGATGCCGCACGTTGCGGCCGCCGGCACGCGGCCGGACACCGCGCTCAGTAGAGGGTCTCGGTCTCGAGGCCCCCGTCGGGGCCGCGTACGATCAGCACGCGGGTCATGCACGCCATGCAGTAGAGCCGGTCTCCGACGCGAAGCTCGCGCGGGGAGCGGATCACGATCTTGCACACCGGGCACAGGGCCTCGTTGGGCGCCAGGGCGTCGTCCGGCCCCTCCCATCGGCGGTAGAACTTCCGGTACTTGCGCGGCACCTCGTCGAAGCCGCGGTCGTCGAGCTCGTAGCGCCGCCGGGGCTCGCTCTCGAGCGGGGTCGTCTCGTTCGTCGTCACGGCCTCGGTCCCGGGCATCAGACGAGCCCCAGGCGGTCGACGGTCTGCAGATAGTCGCGACCCAGCGAGGGGCGTTCGGCGCGCGGCACCTGCAGCTCGGAGAGCGCCTCCTCGAAGGTCTGCAGCACGAGGTGATCGAGCTCGGCCTTCACGGCGGCGAGCGCCCGCCGTCGCTTCGGTTCCTGGTGCAGGCGGCGGCCGAGCTCGTTCTCGCCGAATCCGATGTGCCGTCGCTCGTCGCGCAGGATGCGCTCCAGCAGGTCCCGGGTGACCGGATCGGCCACCCGCGCGTGCGCCCGGAACACCGTGTACTCCATCGTCTCGAGGGCGACGTTCTGGGCGAAGACCGCGGCGTCCCACTGCTGCGCGGCCACCAGCTCGAGCAGCCTCTTGCGGAAGCGACGAACGCTGGCGCCCGCCCGTCGCTCGACCTCGGCCTCGGGATCCGCGATGCCGAGCTCCCGGAGCCGGTGCAGCACCACCTCGACGTGCCGTCCCTCGTCGACCGTCTGCGTCGAGAGGAAGATCTTGGCGTTGCGGTTCGGCGCGATCGCGATCAGGCCGCTCGAGGCCTCGAGCGCGGCCGTCTCGGCCACCGCGTAGCTGCACAGGGTGGACACGAGGCGGTCGCGCTCCGCCGCGCCGAAAGCGACCTCCGCCACGTCGGGGCGGTGACCGTGGTCGAGGCCCGCGAGGTAGTCGCTGACGGCCCCGAACCAGTGCTCGAACGAGTGGACCTCTTCGATGAAGTCCTCCGGCTCGAGCGCGTGCACGTCCTCCACTTCGCTCGCGGTCACGCCGCCGCTCCCGGCCGGTTCGGCGTCTGGTACTCGAGGCCGATCCGTCCCAGCCGCGCCTTGAAGTCCTTGAGGATCGTGTTCGAGAGCACCGCCTCGATCTCCTCGGGTGCTGCCGTCGCCAGGTTCACCCCTTGCCAGCTCGCTTCGCCGCTGCCGGGCCCCGCTTCCTCGCGCGCGTGCTGCATCTCCTCGCGCATCTCGTTGCTGCGGAACTGGTCGGCGAAGGTCGCCAGCATGAAGTAGGACATGTCCTTCTGCATTCGCTCGATCTCGGGCCGCTTGCCGGGGTTCTCCCGAATCAGCTGGCCGATGCGGTTCTCGCCGAAGCCCACGTGGCGCCGCTCGTCGGCGATGGTGCCGGACAGGGTGTGGGCGAACTTCGGGTTCGGGTCGCGGTTGGCTGTCTGCATCATCTCGAAGACGCTGAACGCCATGCCCTCGAGAACCACGTTCTGCCCGACGACGCCCGCCACGAAGTCCCGCTTGTCGACCTTCTCGAGCAGCACCTCTGCGAATTTCACCAGGTTCGGGTTCGCGAAGCGCGCGATCACGTCCTCGAGCTCCTTCTTCTTGACGCCGAGATCGAAGAGGCGCTGGGTGAAGACCTCGACGTGGCGCGCCTCGTCGAGGGTCTGGGTGGCCAGGAAGCACTGGCTGCCGGGGTCGGGCGCGCAGCCGACGAGGCCGGACGAAGCGGCGAGGGCACATCGCTCCCCGACGATGAGCTGGACCGTCGTCCGGATGGCCTGCTCGCGCATCAGCGGGTCTTCGAGAAGTAGACCGGGCTCTTCCTCGTCGGGCCCGTGGCCGTACTGCGTGTCCATCAGGTAGGCCTGGGGACAGGACTCGAGCCAGTACTGGATCGAATAGGCGTCCAGGAAGTCGGTCATCGTCGCTTCTCCTCGTTCATTTTTGACGCGCCGCGGCCGGCGTGTCATCCGTGGGTACCGCTACGCCCGTGAGGCTCTCCTCCCGGGCTTCGTGCTGCGCGAAGTCGTCGCAGAGCTTTCCGAAGCCGGCGTTGAACTCCTCCGCCGAGCCGCGCGCGAGCATCTCGTGCAGCTCGTCGAGGATCTGCCGGTAGCGGGCGTGGTCCCGGACGAGCTGGGCGAGGCTCGCGGCCAGGTGAGGCTTCAGGCCTCGCAGGGCTGGAAAGAACTGGTGGTCCTCGACGTCGATGTGGGCCTCGAGGGCGTCGCGGAAGCGCGTGAACGCGATCCGCGCGCCCTGCAGCGAGCCGCGTTGCAGCGACTCCCGGACCATCTCGAAGAACGAACGAAGCTGGGAGTGCTGGCCGAAGATGCGCTTGGTCTCGGACGCGATGCGCAGGTCGAGCCCCGGCTGGCTCACCTCGCCGGTCTCCTGGCCGCGCCGGGGAGCATCCGAGTCGTAGTTCGTCACGTCTTGCCTCCCTGCTTCTCGTCGACTGCAGAATCGCCGAGTCTGCCGGAGAACCCTTCTCCCGGGCTTGCGGCGATCCTGTTGCACGAAGCGTTCCAGACTGGAATCGCGCTGATGGCGTCGGCTGGCTGCAATCTGCGCGGGGCTTGAGGCGGGGTGCCCCAGGTCCGGGGCGCCGGTGCGCACGGGGCGGGTCCCGCGGCCAGATCGCGGCCGCGCATGCGCACGAGGAGAGGCGATTCAGGCGCACGGAGCGAGGGGAGGGGCTCAGCCCTCCGGGTACTGCGCGCGGGCGGCCATCGCCATCAAATCATCACGGGGGCCGATCACGACCAGGTGGTCGTCGGCAGCCACGGTCGAATCCCGGGTGGGGATGATCTGGAGGGTGTTGGCGCCGTGCTTGAGGGCGACGATGCGCACCCGGGGCGAGGCTTCCTCGAGCTCGCCGACGAGGGAGCCGTCGATCGGCGCCCCGGCCTCCACCCGGATCTCCTCGAGGTCGAACTCCTCGCGTTGTCCGGCGAACGACAGCTCCAGGAAGTCCACCACGTTGGGCCGCAGGATGGACAGAGCGGCCCGGGCGCCGCCGATCTTCAGCGGGGAGACCACGTGGTTGGCGCCCGCCCGCCGCAGCCTGCGAATCGCGGCATCCGACTCGCTGCGCGCATTGATGAGGATCTCCCGGTTGAGCTCCCGGGCCGCCAAGGTCACGAAGACGCAGTCCGACTCCGAGTGGATCGCGACCACGATGGCCGAGGCCCGCTTGATGCCCGCCCGTTCCAGCACTTCGTCCGCGGTGGCCGACCCGATGATGTACGGCAGCCCGGATTCCTCGAGCTCCAGCTCCAGGGCGGGATCCTGCTCGATCACCGCCACGGCGGTGCCCGCACGCCGCAGATCCTCGACCACGATGCGACCGAAGCGCCCGAAGCCGCAGACGATCACGTGGCCCTTCATGTGCTCGATACGCCGAAGCATGGCACGCCTCCGATAGATGTCGCGAAGCCGCCCCTCGAGCACCGACTCCGCCAGGATCGACAGGAAGTACAGCACGGCGCCGACCCCGCCGATGATGAGCACGATGGTGAATACCCGCCCGAGCGGGGAGAGCGGAAAGGCCTCGCGATAGCCGACCGTGCTGACCGTGATCACGGTCATGAAGAGGGCGTCCACGAAGCTCGCCCCTTCGAGAATCACGTAGCCGAGGGTTCCGGCCGTGGTGATCAGGACGATCCCGAGGCACGCGTATGCGACCCGCCGGTCAGGAACCAAGCGCTTCTCCGGGGACGAGCGGCGGCGCGCCTCTCAGCGAGCCCGTTGGGCTCCCTTTGCGGCGGACCCGCGACCCAAAGACTTCGTGTCGGATCGCACTCCTAGCTGACGAATCCGCAGGATTCGTCAGCGGCGCAAGCCGACCCCTCCTGGGTCGGCCTGCTAGTCGTGGCTCTCCCTGTGCTTGACGGTCAGCACGTTGCACGGCGCGAGCCGGATCGTCCGCTCGGCGACGCTGCCCAGGAGGACGTGCTTCAGGCCGGTGTTGCCCCGGGTACCCATCACCACGAGATCCGCGCCGAGCTCCTCGGCCAGCCGCGCGATGGCGGGCGCGGCCGGGACCTCGGTCAGGTGCGTCTTCACCTCGATCCCCTCGGAAGAGATCTTCTCGGCCACGGCCTTCAGGTTCTCGGCGGCCGCACCCCGGGCCTGCTCGAGGAAGCCGTCGGGGACCACCACCTCGTAGGGGCTGACGATCGGCACCGGCGTCTGGAACGCGTGCACGAGCTCGATCCGGGCTCCGAAGGTCTTTGCCACCTGGATGGCGGCGTCCACCGCCTGGTGGGCGTTCTCCGAGAAGTCCGTGGCAACGATCACGGTCTTGATTCCGTTCATCGTTCCTATCCTCCTGCCGGCTGGGCCGGAAGCTCCGAATGGGGTTGCCGCTGCTTCTGCTGTGCGGCCCGACGTGCCCTTCGCTCGGCACGCCGGTAGAGGGTCTTGCGGTCGATGCCGAGTGCAGCGGCGGCGTGCACCTTGTTGCCGCCGTGCAGCTCCATCACCTCGTCGATGTACAGATCCTGCACCTCCTCGAGGGTCAGCTGGCTGACGGCGGCGTTGTGCAGGCGCCCCGCGATGGAGCCCTCGCAGAAGGCGTCGCTCGGACGCTCCAGCGGCAGGTCCTCGGGCTGCAGCTCCTCCCGGTCCGTCAGCGCCAGCGCGCGCTCGATCAGGTTCTCCAGCTCGCGGCCGTTGCCCCGCCACTCGGCCCCGCAGAGCTGCTTCATGCCGGCGGCCGAGACGCGGCGGGGTCGCCCGTCGGAGTGCCGGGCCAGGAAGGCCTCGACCAGGGGCGGGATGTCCTCCGGGCGCTCGGACAGCGGCGAGATGTGGATGGGGATCACGTTCAGGCGGTAGTACAGGTCTTCGCGGAACGTGCCGCGATCGATCTCCGTGCGCAGGTCTCGGTTGGTCGCTGCGATGATGCGCACGTCCACCGGGATGGTGTGCGTACCGCCCACCGGTCGGATCTCCCGGTCCTGCAGCACCCGCAGGAGCTTGCTCTGGAGGCCGGGCGGCATGTCCCCGATCTCGTCGAGGAAGACGGTTCCGCCGTTCGCCTGCTCCACCAGGCCGCGCTTGCTCGCGTGGGCGCCGGTGAAGGCGCCGCGCACATGTCCGAAGAGCTCGCTCTCGAGCAGGCCCTCGGGAATCGCCGTGCAGTTGATGGGAACGAAGGGCTTGTCGGCCCGGTTGCCGTGGAAGTGGATGGTGCGGGCCACCACCTCCTTGCCGGTTCCGCTGCCGCCGCTGATCAGCACGCTGCTGCGGTTGTGGGCCACGCGCCGGATGAGCGCGAAGATCTCGCGCATGGCGGGGCTGGTTCCGATCAGCTCGCCCAGCTGGCTGGTGTGGTCGAGGGCCCGGCGCAGGTGCCGGTTCTCCTGCTCGAGGGCGCGGCGCTCGAGGGCTCGCTCCATGGCGACCAGCACGACCTCGGGCTCGAAGGGCTTCGTCACGTAGTCGAGGGCGCCCGCCCGCATGGCCTCCACGGCCGAGTCGATGCTGCCGAAGGCGGTCATCAGCACGACCGGCGTGTCGGGTCGGAGGTCCCGGAGCGCCGACACCAGCTCGATCCCCGACCGTCCGGGCATCTTGATGTCGCTCAGGATGGCGTCGAACTCCTCGTCCCCCGAGAGCTCGATGGCGGCATCCGCGGAAGGCGCGCTGGCCGTCTCGTATCCCTCCTCCTCGAACATGGAGGTCAGCATCTCGCGCATGGCGAGATCGTCGTCGACGACGAGCAGCTTGCAGTGGGTCTTCATGGGCTCGATCCCCCAGGCTTTGGGTCATTCCGGTGCCTTGGAACAGAGCAGGATGCGTGCCGGACCTGGCGCGCTCCGGAGGCGTTCAGCGGCCCCAGAGGAGCCGGGTGGCCCTCTGAATGTGCCAAAAAGGAACATAATCGTCTTTTGTGTACCGAATTGCCCCTAGGCGCCGCCACCCTTCATCGGGGCAGCCTGGGGTCGCCCGGAGGTCACGGGGTAGGCGGGCATCCACGGGAAGTGGATTCGAAACGTCGTTCCAACGCCCAGGGTGCTCTCCACCTCGATGGTCCCGTTGTGATCGGACACGATGCGGTGGGCGACCATCAGCCCGAGGCCGTTGCCCTTGCCCGCCTCCTTGCTCGTGTAGAAGGCCTCGAAGACGCGCGACCGGTTCTCCGGGGCGATCCCGATGCCCGTGTCGGCCACCGTCAGGATGGCTCCCGCCCGGCCGTCGGGGTGCAGGCCGACCCGCAGCTCGCCCCCCTCGGGCATGGCGTCGACGGCGTTCAGGAAGAGGTTCAGCAGCAGCTGCTGCAGGCGCTCCGGGTCGCCGGTGACGCTGCCCGTCGGCTCGAAGTCGCGCACGAGCCGCACGTCCCGGCGGGCGAACTTCTCGAACAGGAAGGAGAGGGTCGTCTCCAGCAGGGGCTCGAGGGCCACCGGAATCCGCTCGCTCGCCTTCGGGCGGGCCATGTTCAGCAGCGACTGGATGATCCGGGAGATGCGCCCGATCTGCTCCTGGATCGTCTGGAGCCGCCAGCGGGCCCGGTCTCCTTCGACGGCCTTCTCGAGCAAGCGGGCGTGTCCCTGGATCACTCCCATGGGGGTCCCGATCTCGTGGGCGAGCCCGGCGACGAGGGTGCCCACCGAGGCCAGCTCCTCGGCCGCCCGGGCTCGCTTCTCGGCCTGCTGAAGGGCGGCCTCCTGCTGCTTGCGCTCGCTGAGGTCGCGCATGATGCCCGTGTAGAGCACTCGACCCTCGAGCTGGACCTCGCTCACCGACAGGTGGCCGGGAAAGATGCTGCCGTCCTGTCGCCGGCACGGGACCTCCCGGCCGATGCCGATGATCTTCGCTTGGCGAGTGGCCGCGTAGGCCGCGAGGTACTCGTCGTGGTGATCCACGTAGGGCGAGGGCATGAGGAGGGAGACGTTGCGGCCGACGAGCTCCTCCTCCGGGTAGCCGAACATCTCGCTCGTCGCGCGGTTGACCGATTCGATGGTGCCGTGCGGGTCGATGGTGAGGATGGCGTCGAGCTCCTGGTCGAGAATCGCCCGCGTGCGCGAGGAGGCTTCGCGCGACTGCTCCTCGGCGTGCTCGCGCTCGGTGGCCTCCTCCTTCAGCCGGGCGCTGGCCCGGTGCTCGATGTCCCGGAAGAAGGGCAGCTCGATCCGCTGGAGGAAGGCCGCGGAGGCGATGAGCAGCACCCCCACGATCGAGACCGCCACCAGCGCGGCCCGCCGGAAGGGCCCTCGCAGCTCGGCGCGGTCGAGCTTGACGACCACGCCCCAGCCGAGCGCCGGCAGGGGCTCGTAGGCCGCGATCACCGAGACGCCGCGATAGTCCGCCCCGACCATGGATCCCGACTGCCCGCGCAGGGCCCGCCGCATGGGCTCGGCGTTCGCCGAGTCCCAGGGGACGGGATCGGGAAGGCCTGCCGAGCGGTGGGGTCGGCGGCTCATCAGGAAGACGATCCGATCGCCCTCCCGCTGTGCCAGGCAGAACTCCCCCGTCCGCCCGAAGCCGTCGAAGACCTCGCCCACGTCGTCGAGCAGGGCCACGGTGGCGGCGGCGGCCTCGCCCGGGTGGTCGCGGTCCGCGTCCCGTGCGACCGCGGCGATCAGGGCCGCCCGGCTGGCTGCCAGGTTCGAAAGCCCCTGGATCTCGCGATCGACGGCCGTGCGGTAGAGCATGCCGATGGTGACGGCGATGCCGCCCAGGGCGAGCAGCCCCATGATGGCGACCGTCAGGCCCAGGATCCTGCGGCGGTCTGTAGAGAGGAACGGCATGTCCACGATGGCGGGCAGCGTCGCCGTTGCGCGAGCGATGTGTCAAGTCCAGCCCGGCCGACAGACCTCCTCCGTTGCTGTCCCGCTAGGAGGGCACGGCGATGGGCGGCAGGGCCCCGCGGCCCAGGGGGCGTTCCAGGGGCTCGATCCGGAGCCGCTGGCGGACGGCGTCGAGGGGCAGGATCCAGTCCTCCTCGATGGCCAGCGGGACCAGGAAGCGCGCCCGTCTTCCGCTCCGATGGGCGCGCCGCAGGTAGCGGAGCAGGGGGCTCCAGGGGCTCCGGCGGGCTCGCCACGAGGCGGCCACGTCGCGTGCGGCGATGCGCATCAGGGCCTCCGCCAATCGCGGCGAGCGGGTCTGGCCGAGCGTGAAGGCCAGCAGCCCGAGCTCGCCCGCGGCGTCTCGGTTGTATCCCGTCAGCACGTGCCACAGGTCGTGGACCTGCACGATGCGCTCCTGCAGGTAGCGGAGCTCGGGGTCGTGGCCGGGCCGCGAGGGCAGTCGGATCGGAGGGCCGAGGGAGGGCCGGAAGCCGTTCTCGGTCATCCAGCGGGCGTACTCGTGGCCGAAGGTGCCGCGTGGCAGGCGGCGCAGGTCCCGCAGGTCGCAGCTCTCGTCGCTCAGCCCGGGTCTCGCCGCGAGCAGGGCCAGGCCTTCGGCCGTCCTGCGCACGCGCCCCAGCAGGCCGATCCCCGGACGTCGATCGACGTCCTCGAGCAGGCGTTCCAGCGCCTGATGGACGTCGGATCGATCCATCGCGATTCCGTTCTCGAGCTGCATGGCTACCCTCTGGACAACGGCTCGCCCGCTGCAGAAAGTGCAACCCGCGTGCCCTGGGTGCCGACCCTTTCCAGGCGGACCGCCCGGGTCGCTGTCCGGCGTGTCGCTGCCCACAGGTGGGGCATCGAGTCCCCAGGAGGGGCTCGCCGCCCCGGATCGGACGCTGCCCGCGGAATGCCGCCGGCAGCGGGCTGGCACGGCGCGTGCACTGGATGGCGGGGGAGGTGGTGTGTCGACTCCAGAGTGCCGCGCGGCCAATCTGCGCAGAGCTTGGAGCGCGACGACGGCCGGCGAAGAAGAGAAGAGAAACGCAGAAACGAGAGAGAAGATCCGGGAAAGAGCAGAGCCGCAGGGCGAGACCAGGAGACGAGAGCGAGAGAGCAAGAGACGCGAGACGCGAGACGCGAGACGCGAGACAAGAGACGCGAGACAGAGAAGAGGAGGCGAACGAGGATGTCAGCCAAGGCCCGTGACGTGATGCAGGAAGACATGGTGACCGTGTCGCCGGACCTGCCCCTGCTCGATGCGCACCAGCTGTTCGTCTCCGAGGAGATCCACGGCGCCCCGGTCGTGGACGACCAGGGTGCGCTGGTCGGGGTCATCAGCAGCGCCGACCTGCTGCGGGCGGTCGCCGAGGAGCACGGAGCGGCGCGCGTCGAGGCGAACTACCTGCGCGACCTGGTGGAGTTCTCGAGCCCCGACTGGATCGCCCAGCCCGAGGACTTCCAGGACCGCCTGCGGGAGCTCAGGGTCTCCGACGCGATGACCACCGAGGTCGTCCAGGTTTCGCCGGACGCGAGTCTCGAGGAGGTGGCGGGCGCGTTGTGCGACAACCGCGTGCATCGGGTGGTGGTGGTGGAGTCCGGCATTGCCGTGGGCGTCATCTCCACGTTCGATCTCGTGAACCAGATGCGCCACGCGGCGGCGGAGAAGCGGCGGGCATCCTGACCCCGCCCCATCGCGGCTCCGAGCCCGGGCGCCGCGGAAGCGAACGCCGTTCGCGCCGCTTCGGGGGGCGCGGGTGGGTTCGCTCGCCCTGCGCTGTTCCCGTGCTGTAAAGTGCCGAGCGCAGGAGCGCCGTGCGCGTGCTCGTGCGGCGCGCCGCGGTGGCGTCCGGTCGCGCACGCGCGAGGCCACGGCCGCGCAAGCCCACACCCCGGAGACGACCATGAGCCAGCCCACTCGAGAGCTCCGAGAGCGCATCGAGAACACCATCCGCTTCCTTTCGATCGACGCCGTCGCGCGTGCGAACTCCGGCCACGTCGGAGCACCGATGGGCCTGGCCCGGGCCGCATTCGAGCTGTGGAGCGCACACCTGCGGTTCGATCCCGAGGACGTCCGCTGGCCGCTTCGCGACCGCTTCGTGCTGTCGAACGGCCACGCGTCCATGCTGCAGTACTCGCTGCTGCGGCTCTATGGCGTGCTGTCCCAGGAGGACATCGAGGGCTTCCGCAGCCTCGGCTCGCGCACCCCGGGCCACCCGGAGTACGGCCACACCCCGGGGATCGAGGTGACGACCGGGCCCCTGGGCCAGGGCTTCGCTCATGCGGTCGGGATGGCGCTCGCGGGCCGGCTGGCGCGCGCCCGCTTCGGAAAGCTCGCCGGGGACGGTCCGGAGATGGTCGGGCCGGGTGAGCACTTCGTGTACGGCATCGCGGGGGACGGGGACCTGATGGAGGGCGTCTCCGCGGAGGCGGCCTCCCTGGCCGGGCACCTCGGGCTCGGCAACCTCGTGTTCCTCTACGACGACAACCACGTCACCATCGACGGCTCCACCGCCATCTCGTTCAGCGAGGACGTCCATGCTCGCTTCGAGGCCCAGCACTGGCACGTGGAGCGGGTGGACGGCGAGGACTTCGACGGTCTCAGCGCGGCGCTCGAGCGCTCGCGCCAGGAGAGCGAGCGGCCGTCCCTGATCGTGACGCGCACGCTCATCGGCCGGGGCAGCCCGGCCATCGCCGGAACCCACAAGGCCCACGGCTGGTCCATGACGCCCGAAGACGTGAAGGCCGCCAAGGAGGCCGTCGGCTGGCCCGTCGACCGCGAGCTCTTCGTGCCCGACGACGTGAGCACCTGGTTCGAGGAGCGCAGGCGCGAGCTGCGGCAGGCGCGCGCCGAGCTGGACCCGCGCCACGAGGCCTGGCGGAGGGCCCACCCGGAGCGTGCCCAGGCCTGGGACGCCGCCCGGGAGCGCAAGCTGCCGGCCCATCTCCCAGAGCTGCTCACCGAGGGCATGCAGGGCGTCGCCAGCCCCACTCGCAGCCACTCGGCGGTGGTGATCGAGAAGCTGGCGAATCACGTGCCCTACATGGTGGGCGGCTCCGCGGACCTCGCAGGCTCCGGCGCCCCGCCGCTCGTCCCGGACGTCGGGGTCGTCGGGCGTGAGGCGCCCAAGGGCGTGGATCCCTTCGCCGGACGCAACCTCCACTTCGGGGTACGGGAGCACGCGATGGCGGCCGTGACCAACGGCATTGCCCTCGACGGCACCTTCATTCCGTACTCCGGCACGTTCCTGATCTTCAGCGACTACATGCGGCCTTCGCTGCGGCTCGCGGCGCTCATGCGCGTGCGCTCGATGTTCGTCTTCACCCACGACTCGATCTTCGTGGGAGAGGACGGCCCGACCCACCAGCCGGTGGAGCAGCTGGACGGCCTGCGCGCGGTTCCCCACCTGACGGTGTTCCGCCCGGCGGACGGCGTCGAGACGGCCATGGCCTACGCCTGGATTCTCGAGAAGGCGGAAGGACCGTGCGCGCTCTCCCTCACCCGGCAGAAGGTTCCCGGCATCGAGCGGGCCGCCGGCTTCGATCCCTACGAGATCTGGCGCGGGGCCTACACCCTGCGCGAAGCCTCCGGCAAGCCGCGCGTCGTGATCCTGGCGAGCGGCTCCGAGGTGTGGCTGGCGTGCGACGCCGCCGCTCGGCTCGAGGAGGACGGGATTCCGACCCGGGTCGTCTCCGTGCCCTGTCAGGAGCTCTTCGGGCAGCAGCCTGACGCGTACCAGGATGCGCTGGTGCCCGACGACGGCGCGCTGCTGGTCGCCGTGGAGGCGGCTCACGCCCAGTCCTACCGGCGCTGGATCGGACGCCGTGGGATCGTGCACGGCATGACGTCCTTCGGCGCGTCCGCTCCCCAGTCGGAGCTGGCGAAGCACTTCGGCTTCACCCCCGAGGTGCTGGTCGAGCGCATCCGGAAGGCGCTCTAGGGCCGGCCGGGGCTCGCGCCGAGCGGTCGGCCCACCCCGGTGCGGCGCGCACCGCGGCTCAGCGTTCGTCGCGCAGGGTGTGGTAGATCTCGCTCTGCTGCAGGTAGTCGCTGGGCACCCGCGTCCGCGCCACGCCGGCGGCCTGGGCTTCGTGGGCGACCGCCCGCGCCACGGCGCGGTGCACGTCGGGGCGCAGCGAGTTGGGAACCAGCTCGTTCTCGGTGGCCAGTGACGCGATGGTGTTGGCCGCCGCCAGGTACATGGAAGGCGTGATCCGGCTGGCACGGCTGTCGATTGCGCCGCGCAGGATTCCCGGGAATCCCAGCAGATTGTTCACCGAGCGTCCGTCGGCGGCGAACGAGGCGCCGGCCGCCATCGCCGCATCCGGCTCGATCTCGGGGTCGGGGTTCGTGAGCGCCAGGATGCCCTGACCCTTGCGGATCTGGCCCGGCTCGATGAGCCCGCCCCGTCCGCTGACGGCGATCACGATGTCCGCCCGGGAGAGCAGGGCGTCGAGGGAGTCGACGGTCTTGCCGCCGAGATCCCGAAGCCGGCGCTGGGCGTCCTCGTCGGGGTCGAAGCCCACGACGGGCTTCTCGGTCACCGAGTCCAGCATGCGGGCGATCGCGAGGCCGGCCGCCCCGAGACCCACGACGCCGACCTGGGCCTGGGCGAGGTCGATGCCGGCCCGGCGCGTGGCGTTCGTGGTCGCGGCCAGGGTGGCGACCGCCGTCCCGTGCTGGTCGTCGTGCATCACGGGCATCTGCAGCGACTCCACCAGGCGCGACTCCACCTCGAAGCACACGGGCGACTCGATGTCCTCGAGCTGGATGGCGCCGAACCCCGAGGCGAGGTTCTGCACGGTCGCGACGATCTCGTCGGCGTTCCGGCTCTGCAGCACGATCGGCATCGCCGAGAGTCCGACGAACTGGGAGAGGAGCGCCGCCTTGCCCTCCATCACGGGGAGCGACGCGATCGGTCCCACGTTCCCGAGGCCGAGCACGCGGGTACCGTTGGTGACGATCGCCACGCTCCGTCCGCGCAGCGTGTAGAGATAGGAGTCGTCTGGCTCGGTCACCAGGGTGCGCACGACCTCGGCCACCCCCGGCGTGTACACCCGGCGCAGGTCGGCGATGCTGCGGACCGGGTGGGTGCTCCGGATCTCGATCTTCCCGTTCATGTGGAAGTCGTGGATGTCGTCGATGACCTCGAGGAGCTCGACGTCGGCGAGGCCGGCGAGGGCCCGCTCGACGGCGTCGAGGCCCCCCCGGTCCTCGACCACGATGTCCAGGTCGCGAACGATGTGGTCCGGACCCACCCAGACGGTCCGGATGTCGCCGATGTTGGCCCCGGCCAGGCCCACCGCGCCCGCCAGCCGGCCGAGGATTCCCGGTCGGTGGAGGTTCCGGCAGCGCAGGGTTCGTAGCAGTCGCTCGGTCATTCGTCGGTCGCCCGCAGGCAGGAGGCGCCGCAGAGCATATGGCATGGGGCCCCGTGCGGCAGCGCGGCTTGCGCGTCATACTAGGGGTCCCTCGATCGTCCGCCGGCCGGACCGGACGAGCCCACCGACACCGACACACACCGAGACCAAAATCGAAGACCAAGCACCAGGACCGGGCCCGCGAGCCGCGGCGCCAGCCTACACGCACGGGAAGGAACCCATGGCCAAGCAGATCACCTACGACCAGAACGCGCGCAACAAGATTCTCTCCGGCGTGACGCAGCTCGCGAACGCCGTCGCCGTCACCCTCGGTCCCAAGGGCCGCAACGTCGTCATCGAGAAGTGCTGGGGCTCGCCGACGGTCACCAAGGACGGCGTCACCGTCGCCAAGGAGATCGACCTCGAGGACGCGTACGAGAACATGGGCGCCCAGATGGTGCGCGAGGTGGCCAGCAAGACCTCGGACGTCGCCGGAGACGGCACCACCACGGCCACGGTCCTCGCCCACGCGATCTTCCGCGAGGGCGTGAAGCTCGTCGCGGCGGGCATGAACCCCATGGACCTGAAGCGCGGGATCGACAAGGCGGTGGAGGTCGCTCGTCCGCGGAGCTCGACAAGCTGTCGAAGCCCACGCGAAGCGCCGAGGAGATCGCCCAGGTCGGCACCATCTCCGCCAACAGCGACGCCGCGATCGGCAACATCATCGCCGAGGCGATGGAGCAAGGTCGGCAAGGAAGGCGTCATCACCGTCGAAGAGGGCAAGTCGCCTCGAGACCGAGCTCGACGTCGTCGAGGGGATGCAGTTCGACCGCGGCTACCTCTCGCCCTACTTCGTCACGGACCCCGAGAGCATGGAGGTGCAGTTCGAAGAGCCGTACCTGCTCCTCCACGAGAAGAAGATCGGCAACATGAAGACCCTGCTGCCGCTGCTCGAGGCCGTGGCGCGCAGCGGCAAGCCGCTGCTCATCGTGGCCGAGGACGTGGAGGGCGAGGCCCTCGCCACCCTCGTGGTGAACAAGCTGCGTGGCACGCTCCAGGTCGCCGCCGTCAAGGCGCCGGGCTTCGGCGACCGCCGCAAGGCGATGATGCAGGACATGGCGATCCTCACCGGCGGCCAGGTGATCTCCGAGGAGCTCGGGCTGAAGCTCGAGAACGTCGAGCTCGACGACCTCGGCAGCGCCAAGACGCATCGTGGTCGACAAGGACAACACCACGATCATCGAAGGCGCGGGCAACGAAGAAGGACATCGAGGCGCGCTGCGACGAGATCCGCAGCCAGATCGAGAACACCACCTCCGACTACGACCGCGAGAAGCTCCAGGAGCGGCTCGCGAAGCTCGCCGGCGGCGTGGCAGTGGTGAAGGTCGGCGCCGCCACCGAGAGCCGAGATGAAGGAGAAGAAGGCCCGCGTGGAGGACGCCCTGCACGCCACCCGCGCGGCCGTGGAGGAGGGCGTGGTGCCGGGCGGCGGCGTCGCGCTGCTGCGCGCCCAGAAGGCCCTCGACGGTCTCGAGGCGGGGCTCAGCCACGAGCAGGCCGCCGGGGTGAGCATCATCCGTCGCGCCATCGAGGCGCCCCTGCGGCGCATCGCCGAGAACGCGGGCCTCGAGGGGTCCGTGGTCGTCGACAAGGTGAAGTCCGGCAAGGGCGCCTTCGGCTTCGACGCCGCCACCGAGGAGTACGGCGACCTGCTGAAGGCCGGGGTCATCGACCCCACGAAGGTCGTGCGCACCGCGCTGCAGAACGCCGCCAGCGTCTCGGGGCTGCTGCTCACGACGGACGTCCTGATCGCCAACGAGCCCGAGAAGAAGGGCGCCGGCGGCATGCCGGGCGGCATGGGCGACATGGGTGGCATGGGCGGCATGGGCGGCATGGGCGGAATGGGCGGCATGATGTAGCGCCTGGGGTCGTCCCCGGCCGCGCCGGGGACGACCGCGGCGGGCTTCGCCTATGCTCCCGCGCGTGGAGTACAAGGTCACGCGCTACGCGGTCGAAGACGGGATCGCGACCCTCACCCTGAACCGTCCGGACCGGCTCAACTCGTGGACCGGTCGCATGCACACCGAGTACCGCCACGCCCTGGAGCGGGCCGAGCAGGACCCGTCCGTACGGGTCGTGGTGGTGACCGGCGCCGGCCGGGGATTCTGCGCGGGCGCCGACAGCGCCGCCCTCGAGACCCACGTGGAGCGCGGTGGCTACGACCCCGGGACGCCGCCGGACCTGGCGCGCCCGGGCTACGGCGTGCGGCCCGAATTCGATGCCAACTTCGCCTTTCACTTCGGCCTCTCCAAGCCCGTGATCGCGGCGGTGAACGGCCCCGCCGCCGGGGTGGGGCTGGTGATCGCGTGCTATGCGGACCTGCGCTTCGCCGTCCCCGGGGCGAAGCTCACCACCGCCCACGGCCGCCTCAACCTGCCCGCCGAGTACGGGCTCTCGTGGCTGCTGCCCCGGCTCATCGGGCTCAGTCGCGCCAACGACCTGCTGCTCTCGAGCCGCGTCTTCCTGACCGACGAGGCGTTCGCGCTGGGGCTCGTCAACGCGCTGGTCGAGCCCGACGAGCTGCTGCCCTACACCTACGCATACGCGCGTCGCATGGCCGCGGAGGTGTCTCCGGGCTCCCTGCGCGAGACCAAGCGGCAGATCTACACCGATCTGCACCGGGACGTGGGCAGCGCCGTTCGCGAGGCCGACGCACTGCTGGAGCGGATGACCACCGAGGAGGACTACCGCGAGGCGGTGGCGGCCTTCACGGAGAAGCGTCCCCCCCGGTGGTCCGGTCGCTGAGGCCGGAGTCCGCGCTCAGAGGAACGAGACGAGCTCGCCGATCTCGATGAGCGGGAGTCCCCAGTCGAGCGCGAAGCGTTCCAGCTCCGCCGGTCCGGCCATGAACCCGTCGGGATGCATCACCTCGCAGCAGACCCCCACCGGCGCGCGCCGCGCCGCCGTGCACAGGGCCACCGTGGCCTCGGTGTGACCGGTGCGCTCGCGCAGGCCGCCGGGGCGGGCCGCGAGCGGGAACACGTGTCCGGGCATCAGGAAGTCCTCCGGGCGGGCCTCCGGGTGCGCGAGCCTTCGGACCGTGGCCGCGCGCTCCGCCGGGGAGACCCCGGTGCCGGTGGCGGCGGCGAGGTCGACCGCGGTGTGCATCGCCGTGCCGTGGCGGTCGCCGGCGCCCGCCATGGGCGGAATGCCGAGGCGTTCCAGCACCCGGGCGTCGCAGGGTACCGTGGCATGACCGCACACCCGGGTGAGGATGAACGTCCAGGTCTCGGGTCGCATCTCGGCCCCCGCGGTCACGAGGTCGCCCTCACCCTCGCGGTCGGGATCCCACACCAGCACCGAGCCTCCCGCCGCGAGCTGGCGCACGACCTTCTCGACCCCCATCCGACCGGAGACGACCCCGGCCCAGGGCAGGTTCGCGACGGTGCGGGTGAGGACTGCATGCGTCCGCCCCTCGTGCTGCCTTGCAAGCTTCTCGATCAGGTCGGACTCGAGGTTCACCCGCCGTCCGGGCGCCAGCCCCGCGAGCGTCGTCTGCTCCAGGGTGGACGGGATCAGGGCCACCGCGAAGCGATCGCGCGACACCTCGGCCACCGTGAGCGCCACGCCGTCCACGGCCACCGAGCCCTTCGGCGCCAGGGCCTCCAGGAAGCGAGCGGGCGGTCGGATCCACACCCGGGTGCCGAGCTCTTCGGGCTCGACCCGGAGCACCTTGCCGACCGCGTCCACGTGACCCTGGACCAGGTGGCTCTCGAGGCGCTCGCCGCCACACAGCGGCAGCTCGACGTTGACCCGGGCGCCGGGCGCGAGCTCCCCCAAGGTCGAGCGCCGGCGCGTCTCCTCCGAGAGGGTGCTCGTGACGACGCCGTCCTCCATGGACTCCGCCGACAGGCAGACGCCGTCTACCGCGTACGAGCCTCCGGGCTCGAGCCGGGCGCAGGTCTTGGGCGCCCGCACCGCCAGTCGCCCGGGGTCGCCGTGCTGGATCTCGCCGATTTCCGTGATGAAGCCGCGATACATGATCGACCTCCGTGGATCCCGCCTCCCGCGCGGGAGCGTGGGTCCGTTCGGGTTCGGAGGGAGAAGGGCGCTGCGCCGTTCTCGGGATCGCGGGGTGTCACCGCATGGCTCCGGAGTTCCACCGGATCGTCCCGCCGGGACGGCGCGGGACCGGCGGGCTGTCACCGCCGCACCTCGAATCGCACGGCCGGATTCTACCCCGTTCTCCGTCGCGACACCGCCGTCCCGGGACGGTCGGGGCCGCGCAGCGGCTGCTACCGTGGCGCGCCGTGGCCCTGACCGTCCTCCGCTTCGACATGCGCGCGCCGGCGTTCTCGCCGGCGACGCCCCGGGAGCTGTACGCCGCCGCCCTGGACATGTGCGCCTTCGCGGACGAGAAGGGCTTCACCACCGTCGGCCTGTCGGAGCACCACGTCTCGTCCGACGGGTTCCTGCCCTCGCCCCTGGTGATGGCGGGGCTCGTCGCCGGTCGTACCCGCCGCATCGGCATCAGCATCGGCGCGCTTCTCGTACCCCTGCACGACCCGATCCGTCTCGCCGAGGACCTCGCCGTGCTCGACCTGGCGAGCGGGGGGCGCGTCTCGGTGATCGCGGGCATCGGCTATCGCCCCGAGGAGTACGCGGCCTTCGGCAAGTCGTTCGACGAGCGCGGTCGGCTCTTCGACGAGTGCCTGGAGGTGCTGCTTCATTGTCTCCGCAAGGGCTGCGTGGAGCGGCGGGGCGCGAGCCTGCCCGTGACGCCCCGGCCCGCCACGCGGCCGCACCCGCTGCTCATGATCGGCGGCTCGACGCCCCGTGCGGCCCGGCGCGCCGCACGCTTCGGTCTGCCCTTCGCGCCGCCCATCGCCGATCCCGCGCTCTTCGCCGTCTATCGCGAGGCCTGTCGGGAGCGCGGCGTGGAGCCGGTGGTGGTGAGCCCGGGCGAGCCGGCCGGCACCTTCGTGTCTCTCGACCCCGACGCCACCTGGAAGGAGATCGGTCCGTACGTGCTGCACGACGCGCTCACCTACGCCGGCTGGCAGCGCCCGGGACAGCGCGCCTACGCGCACGCGCGCGGGCGAACCGTCGAAGAGCTTCGGGCGGAGGGGAAGTATCGGGTGCTCACCCCCGAGCAGTGCCTGGCCCATGCGCGCGAGGCGGAGGCGCGGGGCCGCCAGTCCGCCTTCCACTTTCCGGCGCTCGTCGGCGGAACGCCGCCCGCCATCGGCTGGAAGAGCCTCGAGCTCTTCGCCGATCGGGTGATGCCCCATCTCTGATCCGCGGTCGCATCGCACGGATCTGCGGTCGCGTCTCGCGGCCGGGCGGAGGCCCACGGGTCGGGTCGCCTTCGCAATCGGGGTGCTGCTGTCGGCGAGCGCGCCCGTCGGGTGCGGCACGGGCGAGACTCCGGCGCCCGCCGAGGCGGCGGGCCCGCTCGGGGTGGAGCTTCGGCTCGAGGCTCGGGACTTCGGGCTCGCGGACACGCCCCTCCACGGCGAGATGGCGCCCATCGGGGACGAGGCGCGGCCGGTGCTCGTCGCTCCGCGGGCCACGCCCGTCGCCTCGCTCCTCGGACGGAAGCCCGACGCGGATGGCGTCGTGCGCGCGACCTTCGAGCTGCCCGAGGCGGTGCGCGATCTGCCCGAGGCGGCGTTCATCCTCGACATCCAGCGCATGCCGGGGGGCGTGACTCCCGAGCTGCTGGAGCCTGCGGCTCGCACCACCCCGCGCCAGAGCGTGCGCGAGGGCTGGCGGCTCGTGCGCGGCGCCGGGCGCTCCGCGTCCCTCGTCTACCGGGACGCCGACGCGGTGGCGAGCCACGTCTACAACCTGCACCTGGGCGCGCTGTCGCCCGGCCCCACGCGGCTCGAGAGCCGCGCCTTCGAGGTCCCCGCCGGCGCGCTCCTCGAGATCGCGTACGGGCTCGCCACGGCGCCCGGTGCGGCCGGCAGGGCCGACGTCCACTTCCAGGCGACCCTCGCCTGCGACGAAGCGCCGGCGCGAGACATCCTGGATGCGGTGGTCGGGCCCGGCGAGGGACGCTGGCGCGACGTCTCCGTCGTGCTGCCCGAGCGGGGAGGGCGCTGCCGCCTGGCGCTCTCGTCCGACGCCCGCGACGGCTCGGCGGTCCGCGGTGCGGTCTGGAGCGTGCCTCGCGTCCTGAGACCGCTTCCGGTGGAAGCCGATGCGACGAACCTGGTGCTGATCTCGCTCGACACCCTGCGCGCGGACCATCTGTCGGGCTTCGGCTATCCCCGGGTGACCTCGCCGCGCATCGATGCCGAGCTGATCGCCCGGGGCACGACCTTCGACGACGTCACCAGCACCTTCAGTCGTACGGACGTCTCCCACATGAGTGTCTTCACCGGCCTGTATCCCGAGGCGCGCCCGGAGGCGGGTCGCCTTCGGGCCGGGACGCCCGTGCCGCTGCTGGCCGAGCGACTGCGCGCCGCGGGCTTCGAGACCGCGGCCTTCACCGAGGACGGTCTGCTGGCCGGGGTCTTCGGCTTCTGGTTCGGCTTCGACCGCTTCACCGAGCGCGCCTATCGCCACGAGGAGCAGGGCATCGCCACGTTCGCCGGGGGTGCGGACTATCTGCGCAGCCATCGCGACCGCCGCTTCTTCCTGTTCCTGCACACCTACAAGACCCACGCTCCCTACGTGGCCGGCGCCGCCCATGCGGACCTCTTCCGCGATCCCGCAGACTGGAACCGCCAGGGCATGAGCGCGATTCCGGAGTCCTATCGTGACCAGGCCGACGAGTACGATCGCACCATCCGCGAGGCCGACGACCTCGTGGGCGGGATCCTCGATGAGCTGGAACGCCTGGGGTTGGCCGAGCGGACCCTGGTGGTGCTGCTCTCCGATCACGGAGAGGCCTTCGGCGAGCACGGCATTGCCGGACACAGCTTCTCCGGCCGCCAGGAGGTGATCCACGTCCCGCTGGTGCTGCGCGGGCCCACGGTCCCGGCCGGATTGCGGGTGGCGACGCCCGTCAGCCTCGTCGACGTCGCCCCCACCCTGCTCGACCTGTTGGGGCTCGCCCCGCTCTCGCTCCACCAGGGGACGAGCCTGGTACCGGCGCTCCGCGGCGGCGCGCTCCCCGACCCGCGTCCCCTGCACTTCTCGTGGCTCGCAGACGGCGCGGCCGGCGTGCGCTACGGCGATTTCAAGTACGAGCGCAGCAGCACGCACCGCTCCCTCTTCCGCATCGACCGGGACCCCCACGAAGAGCATCCGCTGGGTGGGAGGAGCCGTCGCCCCCTGGCCGAGCGGCTGCTGGCCGACCACGCCGAGGCGTCGGCCCGTATCCGCGAGGGCTTCCTGCACCCGGACGCCGAGGCGGAGCCCCCCGCGATTCCCGAGGACGTGGAGCGCTCGCTGCGCGCCCTGGGCTACATCGAGTAGAACGCCGAGCCCGCCGGAGTCCGGAGATCATGGCCGTCCGCATCGATCGCTTCATGCACGTGAACGTGAACTGCAGCGAGCTTCCGCGCGCGCTGTCCTTCTACCGGGACTTCGTGGGCCTGCACGCGGAGAGCCACACCCACCCGGTCCCCCAGGCAGGCACGGGCTTCGGCATGTCGGGCTCCGTCCAGTGGGACGCCTACATCCTGCACGATCATCGCGGCTTCGCGGGGCCCGCCGTGGATCTGCTCGAGTGGAAGCAGCCGAGGCCGGTGGGCAGCCCGTATCCCGTGCCGAACCACCTGGGCCTCGCGACGATCGGGGTCGCGGCGCCCGCGCTGGATGCCGTCGTCGCGGCGGCGACGCGTCTCGGGATCGAGTGCGGCGAGATCGCCCGGGCGCCGATCGAAGGCGAGGAGCCGCGCCGTCTGCTCCACTGCAGCGATCCCGACGGCACCCGCATCCGTTTCGTGGAGGCGCCGGACCAGGAAACGGCGCTTCGGCTCGCCCACGTGGACGTGGTGTGCAGCGATCTCGCTCGCTCCCGGGCCTGGTACGAGCGCGTGCTGGGGCTCGAGGCCGGTCCGCCCGT
Source organism: uncultured delta proteobacterium (assembly GCA_963822965.1). Taxonomy (GTDB): domain Bacteria; phylum Myxococcota_A; class UBA9160; order UBA9160; family UBA4427; genus JAJDAN01. The sequence continues at coordinate 152,685 of CAWGJT010000005.1, read as the reverse complement.
CCGCTCCGGCCCGCTCCCCGGTGCGGGCTTCGGGGTCACGGGCGAGGTGGAGTGGGAGGCGCGGCGGCTCCTGCCGCCGGGGCCCGACCCGTTCGCGCTGCGGCTCGTGGAATGGAAGCGCCCCCGTGCGCAGGGTCCCGCCTACGCGAGCGCCAACCACCGGGGTCTCTACCGCATGGCCTTCCTGGTGGAGGACATGGCGAGGGCGCACGCCGAGCTGCTGGCCCGGGGCGTCGCGTGCCCCCCGCCCGTCTGGCTCGACATGGGACCGGAGATTCCCATCGACGGACTCTGGGCCTGCTTCTTTCCGGATCCGGACGGCAGCTGCCTGGAGCTGATCGAGACGCCGAAGCTCCGCGCGTGATCACTCGTTCCGCCTGGCCACCCCGGACGAGAGCGTCTGGTGCAGGGCCGCGCGCTGCGAGTCGTCCGCCTCGTCGCTGGCGCCGCCGAGGCCGGCGGTCATGCCCCCGTCCACGGGATAGGCGACGCCCGTGATGAAGCCCGCCTGGTCGCTGGCCAGGAACGACACGAGCGCGGCCACCTCCTCGGGCTGCCCCACGCGCCCCAGCAGGTGACCTCGGCCGAGCAGGTCGGTGACCGTCTTCACGCCGTGGGCGGGTCCGAGGATCGGCGTGTCGATCACGCCGGGGCAGACGGCGTTCACGCGCACGCGAAGCGGCGCGAACTCGCAGGCCGCCGCCTTCACGAGCCCCACGACGCCATGCTTCGACGCGTAGTAGGAGGGCATGTGGCGGCCTCCGCGCAGGCCGGCGACGGACGCGGTGCAGACGATCGAGCCGCCGCCGCGGGCGATCATCGGCTCGACCACCGCGCGCATGCCGAGGAAGACCCCGCGCAGGTTCACGGCGATGACCTCGTCCCAGACGGCGAGGTCGCCACCTCGGATGCTGGAGCCCCGGGCGATTCCGGCGTTGAGGTAGGCGACGTCGAGGCCGCCCCAGGCATCGAGGGTGCGGCGCACCATCTCGTCGTTGCCTTCGGGCGTGGCGCAGTCGACCCGGCAGGCGAAGGCCTCGCCGCCGGCTTCGGCGATCTCCTTGACGACCCGCTCGGCGGCGGCGCCGTCGAGATCGGCGATGGCCACCCGGGCGCCCTCGGCCGCAAGCCGGCGGGCGGAGGCGCGACCGATGCCGGAGCCCCCTCCGGTCACCAGGGCCACGCGGTCGCGATGCAGGTCGGACATGAGCTCGCTCCTCGTCGACGGGTTCGGTGCGGGGGCCGGCAGCATATCGCGAGCCGGCGGGCCCACCCAGGCGGTTCACGCACCGCGCTCGGTCCGGGCTAGCGTGGTGCGATGGCAGCTTCGGAGTCGTCCATCGAGCGTGTCGCCGACCGCATCCGGCGGGCCCGGGTCTACGACGTCTGTCGTGAGACCCCGCTCGACCCGGCGTCGCGGCTTTCGGACCGGCTCGGCGAGCGGGTGCTCCTCAAGCGGGAAGACCTGCAGCCCGTGTTCTCGTTCAAGCTGCGCGGCGCCTACAACAAGATCGTCTCGCTGGATCCCGAGGCGGCGCGCGCCGGGCTGGTGACGGCCTCGGCGGGCAACCACGCCCAGGGCGTCGCCCTGGCAGCCGCACGGCTGGGCTACGCCGCCACCATCGTGATGCCGAAGACCACGCCCGAGATCAAGGTGCAGGCGGTGCGCGCCCTGGGCGGCCACGTGGTGCTGCACGGCGACGGCTTCGACGAGGCGTGGGCCGAGGCCCGCCGTCGGAGCGAGGAGACGAGGGCCGCGTTCGTCCACCCCTACGACGACCTCGACGTGATTGCGGGACAGGGCACCGTCGCCGCCGAGATCCTCCGCCAGCATCCGGACCCCATCGACGCGGTCTTCGTGCCGGTGGGAGGCGGCGGACTGCTGGCGGGCATGCTGGCGTGGCTGAAGCACGAGCGTCCGGAGACGCGTGTCATCGCCGTCGAGCCCGACGACGCGGCGTGCCTGCACGCGGCGCTCGAGGCCGGGCGCCCCGTCCCGCTGGCGCGGGTGGGCATCTTCTGCGACGGCGCCGCCGTGCGCCAGGCGGGCGACCTGCCGTTCCAGCTGGTGCAGGGCCGGCTCGACGGTCTCGTCCGCGTCTCGGTGGACGAGATCTGCGCTGCCATTCAGGACCTCTTCGAGGACACGCGCGTGATCGCCGAGCCGGCGGGGGCCCTGGCGGTGGCGGGCATGAAGAAGTGGCTGGCGGGCCCGGCGGGCGCGTCCTCGGGCCGGTCCCGAACCCTGGTGGCGGTCCAGAGCGGCGCGAACATGAACTTCCACCGGCTGCGGCACGTCTCGGAGCGTTCCGAGCTGGGCGAGGAGCGCGAGGGAATCTTCGCGGTGACCATCCCTGAGGAGAACGGCAGCTTCCGCGCCTTGTGCGCGACGCTGGGCGATCGCCACGTCACCGAGTTCAACTATCGCGGCTCGGGCGGGGCCGCCGCCCAGGTCTTCGTGGGCCTGCAGCTCGCGCGGGGGGCGGCCGAGCGCGAGCAGATCGCGCGGGAGCTGCGGGCGTCGGGATACCGCGTGGTGGACATGACGGGCAACGAGCTGGCGGTGCTGCACACGCGCCACATGGTGGGGGGCCGCGCTCCGGACCTGCGTCGCGAGCTGCTCTTCCGCTTCGAGTTTCCCGAGCGCCCGGGCGCCCTGCGCCGCTTCCTGGAGCTGATGAGCCCCGCCTGGGCGATCACGCTCTTCCACTACCGCAACCACGGGGCGGCCCAGGGACGCGTGCTCGCCGGCCTGCACGTCCCGATCGAGGACGATGCGGACTTCGCGCGCTACCTCGACACGCTCGGGTACCCGTACGTGAACGAGACGGAGAACGAGGCGTACCGGCTCTTTCTGCGCTGACTTCTGCGCTGACGCGCCCGCGGACCGCCTCCGGTGCGCGGACGGCTCTTCCTGCGCGGAGCCAGCGGACGAGGCGCTGCGGGGGGCTAGCGGACGAGGCGAAGGTGAGTGGGGCGAGGGGTGCGGCGACGCGCGGGGCTCAGCCCGGCCCACACCATGCACGCGAGCCAGCCGACGACCGTCCAGCCCAGCAGCGCGTTGACGACGAGGATGGGGATGAACGCGTCGTGATCTCGCGCGCCCGCGACCATGAAGGGCACGAAGTAGACACACACGAGCGCGAGCGGCACCAGCTCGATCACCCGCTCAATGTACAACGACGTCGCTCCGAATCGGAGCTGCGGGCGCTCTGCCCCGAAGGGAGTCGGGCAGGGAAGCACGTCGGTGGGCGCGGCACGAGCCGACCCGCTTCCGTTCGGTCCTGCTAGCTTCCCCGGCCCGGAGGTGCAGAGTGACTCCCGAACGCCCGACGCTTCCCGGCCTGCTCGACGTGTCCGACCCGGACACCTTCGAGCGCGGGTTTCCCCACGAGCTCTTCCGTCGCCTGCGCCGGGAGGCGCCGGTGTGCTGGCACGAGGGCGACGTCCACGGCGGGCCGGGCTACTGGATCGTGTCCCGCTACGACGACGTGCGCTTCGTGTCGAAGAGCCCGGGCCTCTTTGCCTCGCGCTTCGGCAACCTGATCGAGGACCGGCCCCGGGCCGAGCTCGAGAACCTGCGCAGCATGATCACGATGGATCCCCCGGACCATCCGCGCTACCGCAAGCTGGTGAGCCGGGGCTTCACGCCCGGCGCGGTCGCGGGCCTCGAGCAGACGACCCGGAGCCGGGTGCGCGCCATCGTCGACGCCGTGGCCACCAAGGGCGAGTGCGACTTCGTGACCGACGTGGCCGCGGAGCTCCCGCTGCAGGTGATCGCCGACCTGCTGGGCGTTCCCCAGGACGACCGCCACCAGCTCTTCGACTGGAGCAACCGCGCCCTGGGCAGCGAGGATCCCGAGTACGGGAACGATCCCGTCCACGCCATGGTGGCCGGGCTCGAGATGTTGCAGTACGCGTACAAGCTGGGGCAGCAGAAGATCGCGGACCCGGGGCGCGATCTGGTGACGGCGCTCATGACGGGCGAGGTCGACGGCGAGCGCCTCGCCATGCTGGAGTTCGGCTCGTTCTTCCTGCTGCTCTCGATCGCCGGCAACGAGACCACCCGCAACCTCATCTCCCACGGCCTGCTGCTGCTGCTCGAGCATCCCGCCGAGCGCGCGCGGCTGCTCGCCGATCCCTCGCGGTTGGCCGGCGCCGTGGAGGAGATGCTGCGCTACCGGCCGCCGGTCATGTACTTCCGGCGCACGGCCACGCGGGACGCCGAGATCCGCGGCGTGCGCATCCGGGAAGGGGAGAAGGTGACCCTCTGGTACCCGTCCGCCAACCGGGACGAGGACGCCTTTCCGGATCCCGACCGCTTCGACGTGACCCGCCACCCGAACGAGCACCTGGCATTCGGCCACGGGCAGCACTTCTGTCTCGGCTCGCACCTGGCGCGCATGGAGATCCGGGTGATGTTCGAGGAGCTGCTGCGCCGGCTTCCCGACATGGAGCTCGCCGGGCCCGTCCGCATGCTGCGCTCCCACTTCATCGACGGCATCAAGTCGATCCCGGTGCGCTACACGCCCGAGAGCGGCTGAGCGGCTCGGACATCCGCCCTGGCGCCGGCCCCTCCCGCACGCCGGGACGGCCCGTGGTAGCCCTCGCCGGGCACGCCTGGGAGTGTGCTATCCGAGACGGCCCCGGCACCCTCACGTGCGAAGGTGCCCGAACGAGTGAGGAAGACCTGACGATGGCCGAGCAGGATGTGGACGAGCTGCGCGCCAGACTCGAGAAGTACGTCGGAGAGCCGATGGGCCCCTCCTCGGAAGCTCCCGACCCGGTGAACGTGCCGATGATCCGCCACTGGGTGGATGCCCTCGACGACCGCAACCCGGTCTATCTCGATGAGGAGCTCGCCGCGAAGACGCGCCACGGCGGGATCGTCGCGCCGCCCGCCATGCTCCAGGCCTGGGGAATGCCGCGGCCGAAGATCGAGGGCATCGCCGAGCGCGGCGGCGCGCCGACCGACTTCCAGCACGACAATGCCATCGCCGCCCTCGACGAGGCGGGCTACGTGGGGACGCTGGCCACCAACTCCGAGCTCGAGTTCGTGCGCTACGTGCGCCCCGGCGAACGGCTCCACGTGAGCAACGCCGTCGACTCGATCTCCGACCGGAAGACCACCGGCATGGGGAAGGGCTACTTCCTCACCTGGATCACCACCTACACGACGCCCGACGGCGAGGTGGTGGGACGCCAGCTCTTCCGGGTGCTCAAGTTCGATCCGAGCACCATCGATCTCTCGAAGCTCGGCAAGACGGGGGGAAGCCGATGAGCGCCGCGAAGAAGTCTCCGGAGAAGATCTCGGTCGGCGACCCCCTGCCCGTCTTCGATCTGCGCGTCACCTCCACGGTGATCGTCGCCGGCGCCATCGCGTCGCGCGACTTCATGCCGGTGCACCACGACGCCGACTACGCCCGTGCCAAGGGCTCCCCGCACATGTTCATGAACATCCTCACCACCAACGGCTACCTGTCCCGCTACGTCACCGACTGGGCCGGTCCCGAGGCGGTGGTGAAGAACATCAAGGTGCGTCTCGGCGCCCCGGCCATCCCCGAGAAGGTGCTCCGCTTCACCGGCGAGGTGCTCTCCGTGAGCGAAGAGGGCGACGAGCGCCTCGTCGAGGTGTCGGTGCGCGCGGCCAACGAGCTCGGCGACCACGCTACGGGCAGCGTGCTGATCTCGCTGCCCCGCTGAGCCCGGCTCAGAGCCCTTCGGGACGCGTTCCGATCACGCCCGCTTTCTCGAGATCGGCGAGCGCTTCCGGAGACAGGCCGAGGAGGCCGCAGAGCACGCGCTGGTTGTGCTGTCCAAGGGTCGGCGCGGGCTCCCGGAGCCAGTGGTCGACGCTCTCGTAACGGAAGGGGAACGAGGGCAGCGGCATCGCACCGACCACGGGGTGCGCGGGCGTCTCGAAGTAGCGGCGCGCGCGGAGCTGCGGGTTCGACTGGAGGATCCGGCTGGTGTCGGCCACCTCGGACCCGGGAATGCCGAGTGCACGCAGCTCCTCGACGAGGGGCGCGCGCGAGCGCGTCTTCGTCCACTCGGAAAGGTGCAGGTCGATCGCGTCGTGGGCCGCGCGCCGACCTTCGCGCGTCTCCAGCGCGGGGTCCATCGCCCAGGCCGGCTCTCCGATCACCCTTCGCAACGCCAGCCACTGCGCGTCGCTCGCGATCGAGAGCGCGAGCCAGCGCTCGGTCGGCCGCTCCCCGTCGGCACAGGGATAGAGACCCTGGGGCGCTGCCAGCGGCGAGCGGTTGCCCTCGCGCCCGAGCAGGGTTCCGCGGGCGGTCCACTCGACCACCTGCTCGGCCGCGACGTTGAGGGCGCTCTCCACCATCGTGCTCTCGATCAGATGCCCCCGGCCCGAGCGCGCGCGCCGCTCGAGCGCCACGAGCAGCGCGAACGCCGCGTGCATTCCCGCGACCGGATCGCACGGGCCGCGCGGGATGCGGGGCTGATCGTCCACGTGGCCCGTGATCCAGGCCAGCCCCGAGAGCTGCTCCATCGTCTGCGCGAAGCCCGGGTGGTCGCGCCACGGGCCGGTGAGCCCGAAGGCGGGCATCCGCAGCAGGATGGCCCGCGGATTCAGCTCCTGCACTCGCTCCCAGGTGAGTCCGAAGTTGTCGAGCACCCGCGGCGTGAAGTTCTCCACCACTGCGTCGCATCGCGCGATGAGCTTCTCGAGGAGGAGGAAGCCTTCGGGCTTCGAGAGGTCGAGCGTCAGGCCCTGCTTGTTGCTGTTCGCGTGCAGGAAGTGGGGGCTCGCGTCCCACCACTGCGCATAGTGGGCGCGCATCATGCCTCCGACCATGCGCAGCCCGTCGGGACGCGTCGCCGACTCGACGTGGATCACCTCGGCGCCGAAGCTGGCCAGCAGATGGGTCGCCGACGGCCCCGCCCACCAGGCGGTGAGATCGAGGATCCGCAGACCGGCGAGCGGGAGCGCGCCGACGTCCCCATCGGGGGCGCGCCGCCCCGCGGTGTCGCGCGGCGGAAAGCCGACCCGCGCGTGCTCGCCCAGGCGCGGCGCCCGGAGCGGCGCCGGCGGATCGACGCCGTCGATGCGATAGGGGCGGCGCGGCTGGAGGAATCGCCCCTCGGCGTCGGGGACGAACACCCGCCGCTCGGCCAGCTGCTCGTGGGCGAGCACGGTCTCGCCGTTGCAGATCGGCGCGACGGGGATCCGCAGCAGGGACGCGAGCCGGACGATCTCGGCGGTCTCGTGGCTCGAGAGCCAGGGCCGCATGATCTCCGTCCACTCCTCGAAGCGCATCAGGCGCCCCGCGAACTGCGCGAGCTGCTCGTCGGCCTGGAGATCCGGGCGCTCGATCAGGAGCAGGAAGTCCGAGAACTGCTGCCGCGAGTTGGTGCAGAAGCCGACGTAGCCGTCGGCGGTCGGCTCGATCGAGGGCGTCTCCAGCGTCGGTGCCAGGAAGGCGTGCTCGGGATCGTCGGGGCTTCCGTTCATCAGCCGGTTCATCGTCTCCGAGCAGTTGGTGAAGACGAAGTTCGAGACCTCGAGGATCGAGAGGTCGACGTGCTCGCCGCGCCCGGTTGCGCGGGCCCGCAGCAACGCCGGCAGGGCCGCGACCGCGCCGTAGACGCCCGCCGCCCACTCCCCGATGCGTCCGCCCGCCTGGAAGGGCTGCTCGCCCATCCGCGCGCGCACGCCGATCGACCCCGACTCGGCCTGGAGCGTGAACTCGTTGGCGACGCGCCCGGCCCAGGGGCCCTCGGTGCCGTAGGGCGTGATCGAGAGGAAGACGAGCGCGGGACGGGCCTCGCGCAGCGCCGCGACGTCGAGACGCACACCGGCGTCGGTCTCGAGCCCGTAGGCCTCGATCACGAGGTCGGCCTCGGCGAGCAGCCGAGCGACCTGGGGGTCGCCGACGCCGCCGACGACCGACTGCTTCCCCGCGTTGAGGAACGTGAAGAGGGCGGAATCGGCGCGGTCCGGGGCGGCGCCCGGCGCCGTCGCGCGGCGCAGCGGGTCGCCGCCGGGCGGCTCCACCTTCACCACGCAGGCACCGGCGTCCGCGAAGAGCTTCGAGCAGTAGGGGCCGGCGATCTGGCCCGAGAAGTCGAGGACGCGAACGCCGGCCAGGTCTCCCAGTTCCAATTCCGATCCCTCCCGGCCCCCCGTGCAGATTGCCAGAAACTGAAAATTGATTCAATATTCAGCCATGCCGGAGAGCGCCCCCTCGAGCCGGTCGACGCAGCCCTCCGTGGCTGCAGAGCCGACCCGCTACGCCAAATCCCGCGAGACGCGGGCGCGGATCCTGGCGGCGGCGCTGGCCGAGGCCAGCCACTCGGGCTTCCACAAGACCTCGGTCGCGCGCATCGCCGCGCGGGCGGACGTGGCCGTCGGGAACCTCCACTACCACTTCGGCTCGCGGCGCGACCTGCTGCGCGAGCTGATGAAGCTCTTGATGGCCGATCTGATGACGCGTCTGCACACGGCCGACGCCGACGATCACGCCGACTTCTTCGAACGCCAACGCGCCGGTCTGCTCGCCTACCTCGAATACCTCCGCGCCAACCCGGCCCACGTGAGGCTGGCCGACGAGATCAAGCTGCACGAGCCGGAGCTCTACCGCGAGGGAGTCGCGGACTGGGTCGAGCGGATGGCCGGGCGCATCCGCGCGGGCATCGAGGCGGGCTGTCTGCGTCCCATGGACGACGAGGAGGTGTCGGCCCAGGCCCACTTCCTGCTCGGCGCCCGCCACTTCATCGAGAACATGCTGGAAGGCGGCGAGGGCCCCGGGGACGAAGCCGTCGTCGACGCATACCTGCGACTGGTGCGCCAAGGGCTCCGTCGCGCCCCCTCGGAGCGAAGAAGATGACCACGCCGAAGCAAGGACCCTCCCGGGGCGACGCCGTCGAGCTCGGCTTCGATCCCGACGCGCTCCGCGCGAAGTATCGCGAGGAGCGCGACAAGCGCCTGCGCCCCGACGGTCTCGATCAGTACGTGCGCGTCGAAGGCGATCTCGCCCACTTCGAGGACGACCCCTACGCCGAGCCCGGCTTCACGCGAGAGCCGAAGACCGACGAGGTCGACGTCGCGATCATCGGCGGCGGCTTCGGGGGGCTCCTCGCCGGCGCGCGTCTGCGCGAGCAGGGCGTGGAGAGCGTCCGCATCATCGAGAAGGGCGGCGACTTCGGCGGGACCTGGTACTGGAACCGCTATCCGGGCATCGCCTGCGACATCGAGTCCTACGTCTACCTGCCGCTGCTCGAGGAGACCGGCTACATCCCGGTGGAGAAGTACAGCCGGGGCGAGGAGATCTTCGCGCACTGCCGGAAGCTCGCCGAGCACTACGATCTCTATCGCGACATCTGTCTCCAGACCGAGGTGGCCGGTATGCGCTGGGACCCGGAGAGCTCGCGCTGGGTGATCTCGACGAACCGCGGCGACCGCATGCGCGCGCGCTTCGTCTGCCTCGCAAACGGATTCCTCCAGAAGGCGAAGCTGCCCGGCATCCCGGGCATCGACACCTTCACCGGGCACGCCTTCCACACCAGCCGCTGGGACTACGCCTACACCGGCGGCGATGCGAGCGGGAACCTCACGGGCCTCGCCGACAGGCGCGTGGGCATCATCGGCACCGGCGCCACGGCGGTGCAGTGCGTTCCCCATCTGGGCGCCGGCGCGGGGCACCTCTACGTCTTCCAGCGCACGCCCTCTTCGATCGGCGTCCGCGGCAACCGCCCGACGGACCCCGAGTGGGCGAAGAATCTCGAGCCCGGCTGGCACCAGAAGCGCATCGACAACTTCCAGATCCTCACCGCCGGCGGCTACCAGGAAGAGGATCTGGTGAACGACGGCTGGACCGAGATCGTCCGCAAGATCCTCGTGCTGATGCTCCAGGGCGAGACGCCCGACCTCTCGCCCGAGGCCCTGGCCGAGACCGTCGAGCTGGCCGACTTCATGCAGATGGAGGAGATCCGCAAGCGGGTCGATTCCATCGTCGAGGATCCCGCCACCGCCGAGGCGCTCAAGCCCTGGTATCGCCAGTTCTGCAAGCGTCCCTGCTTCCACGACGACTACCTGCAGACCTTCAACCGGGACAACGTCACCCTGGTGGACACGGACGGGAAGGGCGTCGAGCGCATCACCGAGAAGGGCGTCGTCGTCGCCGGACGCGAGTACCCGCTCGACTGCCTGATCTTCGCGACGGGCTTCGAGGTCGGCACCGACTACGCGCGGCGCTGCGGCTTCGAGATCGCCGGGCGGGACGGCCTCACCCTCAGCGAGAAGTGGAAGGACGGCGTGCGCACCCTGCACGGCATGCACATCCACGGCTTCCCCAACTGCTTCATGATGAGCATCGCGCAGTCGGGCTTCACGGTGAACTTCCCCTACATCAGCGACCTCCAGGCGAAGCACATCGCCTACGTCGTGCAGCGCGGGCTCGCCGAAGACATCCGCGAGCTCGAGGCATCCGAGCAGGCCGAGGCCGAGTGGGTGGAGAAGGTGATCGCCCAGGGCGGGCGCACCACCGAGTTCTCGGAGAGCTGCACGCCGGGCTACTACAACAACGAGGGCCAGGCCGACGAGAGGAGCCGCCAGGGCAGCTTCTACTTCGGAGGGCCCACGGAGTTCGCCGAGATCCTCGAGAAGTGGCGCTCCGAGGGCAGCCTGGCCGGATTGGAACGGCGCTAGGGATGCGGGATGTCTCGCAGCCGGCCGTCGACGGAGGAAGTGCCATGCCCCGGAGTGCCTTCGATCCCTCTCGCCACGCCTGGCGAGAGGTCGTTGGGGAGCCCGGACTCTCCTACAAGGTCCGTCACGACTACACCATCCTCGGCCACGACGTCCGCGCGGGCACCCTCGACATGGTGGTGCGCTGGGCCGGCGACGGCGGCCACTGCCCGCTCCACCGCCACGTGGCCACCACCAGCGTGCTCGTGCTGGAGGGGGAGCAGCACCTCTGGGACGTCCTCCCGGACGGCACCCGCGGCGAGCACCGCGTACGCCACGCGGGCGACTACGCCCTCTCCCTCGGCGACCCCCATCCCCACCTCGAGCGCGGCGGAGAGGAAGGCGGGCTGGTCTTCTTCGGCTGCCACACGAACGACGGCTCGCTCTACGAGATCGTGGACGAGGACGGGAAGCTCGTGCTGGACGTCACCATCGAGACCCTGGTCGCCGACTGGAAGGCCAATACCTAGATGGAGCTCGAGCTCACCGAATCCGAGCGTCGCTTCCGCGACGAGTGCCGTGCCTACTTCGCCGAGATGATGACCGACCGGCTCACGCAGGAGCTGTCCTCGGGCCTCGAGGGCGGCGGACCCGAGTTCCGCGAGGCCATGCGCCAGATGGGCCGTGACGGTCTGCTCGGCCTCTCCTGGCCCAAGGAGTACGGCGGCCAGGAGCGCTCGGCCGTCGAGCAGTTCATCTTCGCCGACGAGGTGCAGGCGGTCGGCTTCCCCCTTCCCTTCCTCACGCTCAGCACCGTGGGACCCACGCTGCGCGAGTATGGCAGCCCGGAGCAGAGGAGCACCTTCTGCCCGCGCATCCTGGCGGGCGAGATCTTCTTCGCCATCGGCTACTCCGAGCCGGGCGCCGGCACCGACCTGGCCTCGCTCCAGACCACGGCGGTCCGCGACGGGGACGAGTGGGTGATCAACGGGCAGAAGATGTGGACGAGCCTGGCCCAGTACGCCGACTACGTCTGGCTCGCCGCGCGCACCGACCCGAACGCGGAGAAGCACCGCGGTCTCTCCATCCTGCTCGTCCCGACGGATGCGAAGGGCTTCTCCCGGCAGGCGATCCGGACGGTCGGCGGCGTCTCCACGAACGCCACCTTCTACGACGCCGTCCGCGTCCCCGCCGAGAACCTGATCGGAGGAGAGAACAACGGCTGGCGGCTCATCACCGGCCAGCTCAATCACGAGCGCATCTCCCTGATGACCGTCGGTCGCATGCGGCGCGATCTCGAGGCGGTGACCGAGTGGGCGCGCTCGACGCGCGTGGACGGCGCGCGGGTGATCGACGTCGGCTGGGTGCAGCACAACCTGGCGCGCGTCCACGCCAAGCTTCAGGCGCTGCGCCTGATGTGCTGGAAGCAGGCGTGGGCCGCCGATCGGGGCCAGCCCCACATGGCCGACTCCTCGGCGATCAAGGTCTACGGGAGCGAGTTCCAGATCGAGGCCTACCGGGCCCTGCTCGAGGTGCTCGGAGCACAGGGCCTCATCGCCGCCGGGAGCCCCGGCGCGCTGCTGCGGGGGAAGATCGAGTCCTCCTACCGGAACGGGCTGATCCTCACCTTCGGCGGCGGCACCAACGAGATCCAACGCGACATCATCGCCATGGCGGGCATGGGCATGCCGCACTACAAGGATTGATCATCCGTGGACTTCTCCTTCCGGGAAGACGAACGAGCCGTCGCAGAGCTGGCGCGCGAGATCCTCGTGGATCACGCCACCAACGAGCGCCAGAAGGAGCTCGAGGCCGCCGGCGCGCCCTTCGACGCCGAGCTGTGGAAGGCCCTCGCCCAGAGCAACCTGCTGGGCACCGCGATTCCCGAGGCCCACGGTGGCTCGGAGCTCGGCTTTCTCGCGCTCTGCCTCCTGCTCCAGGAGGTGGGACGCGCCGTCGCCCCGGTGCCGGTCTTTCCCGCCCTCGTGCTCGGCGCGCTGCCACTCACCCGGTTCGGCAGTGCTGCGCAGCAGCGGGAGTGGCTGCCCGCCATCGCCCGCGGCGAGCGGATCGTGACGGCCGCGCTCAGCGAGGACGCCTCGAACGACCCGGCGAAGCCCGCGACGACGGTGCGCGCCGACGGCAGGGGTTTCCGGCTGACGGGGACGAAGATCCTCGTTCCTGCCGCGCTCCAGGCTGCTTGGATCCTCGTGCCCGCGACCTTCCCCGACGGGAGCCTGGGCCTGTTCTACGTGGAGCCCGACGGGGAGGGCGTGGAGCTCGAGGCCCAGGGTTCCTCCGACGGCCAGCCCCATGGGCGGCTCACCCTCCGCGATGCGCGCGTCGCGCCCGAGGACCGGCTGGTCGGGGCGCAGGGCGGCGCCGAGGCGTTGCGCTGGATCGTCGAACGGGCCGTGGCTGCGCGCTGCATGATGCAGCTCGGCGTGACCGAGCGCGCCCTCGAGATGACTGCCGCCTACAGCCGCGAGCGCGTCCAGTTCGACCGTCCGATCGGCAGCTTCCAGGCCGTGCACCAACGCGCGGCGGACGCCTACATCGCCGTCGAGGCGATGCGCCTGTGCGCCCACGAGGCTGCCTGGCGTCTCTCCGAGGGGAAGGAGGCCGGCGACCCCGTCGCGGTCGCGAAGTTCTGGGCCGCCGAAGGCGGCCAGTTCGCGGCCTATGCCTGTCAACACCTCCACGGCGGCATCGGCATCGACACCGACTACCCGCTACACCGCTACTTCACCTGGGCTACCCAGCTCGAGCACGAGCTGGGATCGGCGAAGCACCAGCTGGAACGCATCGGCCGCGGCATCGCAGCCGAGGGTCTGCCCGCGCGCTGAGGAGAGACCGAGAGATGGCTCGATCGAGAGCACACATCGTCGGCGTCGGCGAGACGCAGTACGCGCGCTGGGGGAGGATCGGTGACGTCACCGAGCATGCGCTGGCGCTCCGGGCGATCCAGAGCGCCGTCGCCGACGCAGGCCTGTCGGTGGACGACATCGACGGCATGGCCTCCTTCGCCGAGGACCGCAACGAAGCCATCTACCTGGCGGCGGAGCTCGGCATCCCGGAGCTGCGCTTCGCCAACATGGTGTGGATGCCCGGCGGAGGCGGCGGCTGCGCGGCCGTGGGAAATGCCGCGATGGCGGTGGAGACGGGGCAGGCCGAGGTCGTCGTCGTCTACCGCTCGCTCTGCCAGGGACAGTTCTTCCGCTTCGGAACGGGCGGCCTCGACGCCAACGCGCCCGTGCCCGAGCCGCCGAAGCCGACGGTCAACCCGGCCCCCTCGCTGATGATGGCGTGGATGGGCTTCGCGATGCCCTTCGGGCTGATCCAGGCCGCCGCGGCCTACGCCCTGCCGACGCGTCGCCACATGCACCTCTACGGCACGAAGCCCGAGCACCTGGGCCAGCTCGCCGTCACCTTCCGCGAGCACGCCAGCCGCAACCCGCGCGCGGTGATGGGCCAGAAGCCCATGACCCTCGACGACTACTTCGCCTCGCCGATGATCGCCGACCCCCATCGCCTCTTCGACTGCTGCCTCGAGAGCGACGGCGCGTGCGCGGTGGTGGTCACCACCGAGGAGCGCGCCCGCGATCTCAGCGACCACCCGATCGAGATCCTCTCGAGCGTGCAGGGGACGCCGAAGGGCTTTGCCTTCGGGCCCTTCACCAACGCCAACGTCGCCGACGAGTACTACGCGACGGGCGGCTGCGAGCCGATGGCGAAGCGTCTCTACGCGAAGGCCGGCCTCACGCCCGCCGACGTCGACGTGGCCCAGATCTACGACCACTTCACCGGGTGCGTGCTGATGCAGATCGAGGACTACGGCTTCTGCAAGCGCGGCGAGGGCGGCCCGTTCATCGAGAGCGGCGCCCTCTCGTGGAACGGCGGAAGCCTCCCCACGAACACCCACGGCGGCAGCCTCTCCGAGGCCTACATCCACGGCATGAACCACGTGGTCGAGGGCGTGCGCGCCCTGCGCGGCGACTCGACGAGCCCGGTAGAGGGAGCGGAGGTGTGCCTCGTGACGAGCGGCGCCTGCGTGCCCTCGAGCGCCCTGCTGCTCGGGAGGAAGTAGGGATGGGCGAGCGATTCTTCCCCGACACGATGCCGTCGCCGACGGCGGACGCCATCACCTTGCCCTTCTGGCAGGCGGCGTCCGAGCACCGCCTCGTCGCCCAGCGCTGCACGGCGTGCGGCCGGACGCGCATCCCGCCGGCGCCGATCTGCTCGGCGTGCCGCTCGGAGGAGGCGGACTGGCAGGAGCTCTCGGGTCGCGGCGAGATCTACACCTACACGGTCGTCCATCGTCCGATCGCGGCGAACCAGCCGCTGCCGACGATCATCGCCGTGATCGCCCTGGAGGGCTCGGGAGGCCTGCGCATGATCTCGAACCTGGTCGGTGCCGATCCCGAGACGCTCGAGATCGGCGCGGCGGTGGAGCTGGTGTGGGAAGACATGAGCGACGACCTCGCGATCCCTCGCTTCCGCGTCGCGAATGGAGGGGCATGACCGTGAAGATCACCGACTGGTTCATCGACGCGGACACCCACATCACCGAGCCGGGCGACGTCTGGACGGAACGCCTGCCCGCGAAGTTCCGCGACGCCGCGCCGCGCATGGTGCGCACCGACGATGGACTCGACGTCTGGCGGTTCGGCAAGGCCGAGCGGAAGATCCCCGTCGGCGCGACGGCGGTCGCCGGCTGGAAGGATCCCTTCCCCGCGATGCCGAGGAACCTCGACGAGTGCCCGCCCGCCGCCTACGACGCGAAGGCCCGCCTCGCCTACATGGACGAGATCGGCGCCTGGGCCATGGCCCTCTACCCGAACATCGGCGGCTTCGGCAGCGAGACCTTCCTTGGCCTCGGCGACCCGGAGCTGATGCTCGCCTGCGTGCGCGCCTACAACGATTGGCTGATCGAGTGGACCTCGCCGGACCCGCGCCGCTTCGTCCCGGTGATGGCGACGCCCTTCTGGGACGTCCCCGCCGCCGTCGCCGAGATTGCGCGCTGCAAGGATCTGGGACACCGCGCCATCCTCTTCACCAGCGCGCCCCAGGACTACGACATGCCCTACCTGGGCGACCCGCACTGGAACCCGATCTGGAACGCAGCCCAGGATCTGGACCTGCCCATCAGCCTCCACATCGGCAGCGGCGACTTCCAGGACCAGATGATGGCGCCAGGACGCTTCGCGGCCCACGGCATCGGGCCGTCGACCGTCTCGGGCTCCATGTCGATCCTGCTCTCCAACGCGATCCAGCTGATGGACGTGGTGATGTCGGGGATCCTGCCGCGGAACCCGAAGCTGCGCCTCGTCTCCGTGGAGAGCGGAATCGGCTGGCTGCCCTTCGTGAAGGAGGCGCTCGACCACGGCTACGAGTACGCGAACGTCTCCCGCGAGCGGCCGTACTTCTCGCGGCGCCCGAGCGAGTACCTGCGCGAGCAGGTCTGGGCCTGTACCTTCTTCGAGGAGTTCGCCACCAACCACCTTCTCGACGCGATCGGGACCGACCGCGTGCTCTTCGAGACCGACTACCCCCACCCCATCTGCCTCTACGGCGACGAGGTGCGCGACAAGATCGACGCCGCCTTCGGGGACCTGCCCGAGGACGTACGCCGCGCGGTGCTGTTCGACAACGCCGCCGCGCTCTATGGAGTGGAGGCGCCCGACGGCCCGTGGCAGGGCGGTGCGTCTTCCTGACTTCCTTCTGCACAACCCAGGAGAATCCCCATGAAGGCCGCCGTGATGCGCGCGAACAACGCGCCCCTCGAGATCGAGGACATCGACATCGACTCTCCGAAGACCGGTGAGGTGCTGCTCAAGACCGTCGCCTCGGGCATCTGCCACAGCGACCTCACCGTGCTCGAAGGAGGGCTTCCCGTGCCGGCGCCCTGCGTGCTCGGCCACGAGCCGGCCGGCGTCGTCGAGGAGGTGGGCGCCGGCGTCACCGACTTCGCACCCGGCGACCACGTGATCGGCTGTCTCTCGTCCTTCTGCGGCATCTGCAAGTTCTGCACGCAGGGACGTCCCTACCTCTGCGCCAGCCAGTTCCTTCCCCGCCTCGACGGCACGCCGCGGCTCACCTCCGGCGGCGAGCCGATGGGCCAGTTCGCGAACCTCTCGTCCTTCGCCGAGAAGATGCTCTGCCCCGAGCGGTCGCTGGTGAAGATCCGCGAACGACATGCCGCTGGACCGCGCGTCGTCTCATCGGCTGCGGCGTCACCACCGGCATCGGTGCGGCGCTCAACACCGTGCACATCCCGTCCGGGCGACTCGGTGGTGATCATCGGCTGCGGCGGCGTCGGCCTCGCGGCGCTCCAGGGCGCGCGCATCCGCGGCGCCGGGAAGATCATCGCCGTCGACGCCCAGCCCTGGAAGTTCGACATCGCCCGCAAGCTCGGCGCCAACGAGTGCGTCGACGCCAGCGACGGAGATCCGGTGGCCGCCGTGCAGGGGCTCACCGACGGCGGCGCAGAGTTCGTGTTCGAGTGCATCGGACTCGTGCCGACCGTGCAGCAGGCGATCGCCATGACGGCCCGCGGCGGCACGACCGTCTGGTCGGCGTCGTGCCGATCCCCAAGATGGCCGAGTTCATGCCCGCCGACCTCGTGCTCCAGGAGAAGAAGATCACCGGCTCGTTCATGGGCTCGAACCGCTTTCGCTTCGACATGCCGAGGTACGTCGAGTTCTACCTCGACGGCCGCCTCTTCCTCGACGAGATGATCTCCGCGCGCATCCCGCTCGAGGAGGTGAACGCCGGCCTCGACCGCATGCGCAAGGGCGAGGCGGCGCGCCAGGTGATCGTCTTCGACTGACCCGGGGCGGCCGTCGGGCCGCTCGGACGCGCGCGGTGCCTAGACGCCCTCCGGGCGCTCGCCGATCACCTTCGCCTCGGCGAGTGCCGCGATCTCGTCCTCGCCGTAGCCCAGCTCCCGCAGGATCTCGGCGTCGTGCTGGCCGAGCGTCGGAGCCGCGCGCGTGAGCCAGCGCTCGACGCCCGCATAGTGGAAGGGCGCGGCCATCGTGGGCCGGCGACCGGCGACGGGGTGGTCGACGGGCTCGTGGAAGCCGATGGCCCGAAGCTGGGGGTGGTCGGCGAGACCGCGGATGTCGACGACGCGGCCGCAGGGGACGCCCGCCGCCTCGAGCGCGGCGATGCACTGCTCGCGGTCGCGGTCGGCGACGAACGCGGAGAGCGCCGCGTCGATCGCGTCGTGGTGGGCGTGGCGCGAGGCGAGGCCACCGTCGATCCGTGCGAGCTCCGCGGGGCGTCCGAGCCAGCCGAGCAGCGCCTCCCACTGCGCCTCGCTCGCCACCGAGAGCGCGAGCCAGCGGGGGGTCTCGGTGAGGTGATGGCCTCGGCACGCGTAGAGGCCCTGGGGCGCGGCGTGGGCGCTGCGGTTTCCGGTCCGTTCCATGACGTTCCCGAAGGCCGTGTACTCGGCCACCTGCTCGGCGGTGACGGCGAGCGCCGCCTCGATCATCGCGCACTCGACGAAGTGGCCGCGGCCGGTGTGCTCGCCCTCGAAGAGCGCCACGAGCAGCGCGAACGCGGCGTGCATGCCCGCGATCGGGTCGCAGGGCCCGCGCTGGATGCGCGGCTGGTCGTCCTCGTGCCCGGTCAGCCAGGAGAGCCCGGCCATCTGCTCCATCGTCGAGGCGAAGCCCACGTGCTCGCGCCACGGGCCGTCGAGGCCGAAGGCCGGCATGCGCACGTAGTGACAGGCGGGGTTCAGCTCGTGCACGCGCTTCTCGTCGAGGCCGAAGCCGTCCATCACGCGCGGGCTGAAGTTCTCGACCAGGGCGTCGGAGCGCGCGACGAGCTTCTCGAACACCTCCATTCCGCGCGGGTCGGCCAGGTCGAGCGCGAGGCCGCGCTTGTTCGAGTTCGCCGACAGGAAGATGAAGGAGGCCTCCCACCAGTCGGGGTAGAGGGCCTTCAGGGTGCCGCCCACCGAGCGGCTGCCGTCGATGCGCTTCGTCGACTCGACGTGGATGACGTCGGCGCCCAGCATGGCGAGCATCTGGGTGGCGAGGGGGCCCGCCCACCAGTTCGTGGCGTCGAGGATGCGCACGCCTTCGAGGGGGAGGCGCGGCGCGTGGCCGGGCGTGGGACGGGGTCGCGGGCGCTCCTCGATCCGGTCGTCGTGCTCGCCGAGGCGCGGCGCCGGTCGGAGTGGACCGGGCGCCACGCCGTCGATTCGATAGGGCGGCGCGGGACGTCGGAATCCGCCCGAGGGATCCTCGACGAAGGAGCCGCGCGCGACGAGCTGCTCGTGCTCGAGGACGCTCCTCCCGTCGTTCACGGGGGCTACCGGCACGCGCAGCATCTGGCCCAGCTCGACGATCTCGGCGGTGCTGCGCTCGCGGGTGTAGGCCTCGACGATCGCCTCGAACTCCTCCAGGCGCGCCAGGCGCTGGGGCATCTCGTCGAACTCGTGGGAGTCGCGTAGGTCGGGCCGTCCGATCAGCAGGAGGAAGTCGGAGAACTGCTGCGCCGAGTAGGCGGTGACGCCGATCCAGCCGTCGCGCGTGCGGTGGATCGAGGGCGTCTCGACGCTGGGGAAGGCGCCCTCGATCGGGGGGCGTCCGAGCATGCTCCACATGAGGTCGAGGTAGGTGTTGGTGACGAGCCCAGCCGTCGCGTGCAACGAGAAGTCGACGTGCTCGCCCCTGCCGCTCGCGCGCGCGCCGCGCACCGCCGCCAGTGCCGCCACCGCCGCGAAGCAGCCGCCCGCCCACTCGACGATGCGGCCGCCCGCCTGGAACGGCACGCCTCCCGGGCGCATGCGCCCTCCGAGCGAGCCGCCTTCGGCCTGGACGGTGAAATCGGTGGCGGCGCGCCCGGCGAGGGGACCCGTGAGCCCATAGGGCGTGATCGAGAGGATCACGAGGCGGGGATGGTGCGCGCGCAATACCGCGCGGTCGAGCGCGCCCGGCCCGGCGTCCTCGATCAGCAGGTCGGCGTCGGCGAGCAACGCGTCGTGTGCGTCGAGGGCTCCCACCACGCTCCGCTTCGAGGCGTTCAGGTAGCGGAAGAGGGGGGAGTCCCCGCCGCCGA
This sequence comes from uncultured delta proteobacterium, assembly GCA_963822965.1. GTDB lineage: Bacteria > Myxococcota_A > UBA9160 > UBA9160 > UBA4427 > JAJDAN01. The sequence continues at coordinate 132,959 of CAWGJT010000005.1, read as the reverse complement.
GGTCGCCGCCCGTCGCCGACCAGCGCCGCATGGGATCGCCCTCCGGCGGCTCGAGCTTGATCACGTCGGCGCCGGCGTCGGCGAAGAGCCTCCCGCAGTAGGGGCCGGCGATGTCGTTCGCGACCTCGATGACGCGTACGCCCGAGAGCCCGTGCTTCACGCGTCTGTCTCCGCGTCGGATCGCCCGCGACAGCGGCTCGCGAGGTAGTCGAGGGTTCGCAGCCGGGTCTCCGCGTCGGTGCGCAGGATCAGGGCCTCCAGGTCGGTGACCCCCGCGTCGCGCAGGCGTGCGAGGCCCGTATCGAGCGCGCGTTCGTCTCCGATCAGGCCGAACGCCTCGGAGGCGTCGGTGCCCTCGCGTTCCATCATTGCCCGGTAGCTGGGCATCTGCTTGTACTTCTCCATCGATCGGGAGAGGCGCTCGCGTGCCGGGCCCGGATCGGACGTGAGCAGGACGTGGAAGCCGGCGACCACGCGAGGCACCGGGCGTCCCGCCTCGCGCGCGGCGCGGTGGAGCTTCGGCACGACGTGCTCGGCGATGGTTCGGAAGCCCGCCATCCACAGGATCGTCCCGGCGGACTCCCGCCCCGCCAGGGCGAGCATGCGATCGCCGAGGGCTGCGAGCAGCAGGGGGACCCGGGGAGCGTCCGGCACGTCGAGGGAGACGTTCACGCGCAGGAGCTCCCCCTCGTGGTTCGCCGGCTCGCCGCGCAGGAGCGGCGCCAGCACGGCGAGGTACTCGCGCATCTGCCGGGCGGGTCGGGCGCTGGAGAGGCCGTACATCCCCTCGATCACGATCGGATGCGAGAGCCCGATGCCGAGGGTGAAGCGCCCGCCGCAGGCGACGCCGGCGGTGAGCGCCTGCTGGGCGAGGGCGACGGGATGCCGCGGCGGCGTCGGCACCACGGCAGTGCCGATCTCGATGCGCCGCGTGGCGCGCCCGAGCAGCGCGGCGACGACGATCGGGTCGGGACCCAGCACGCCCGGCAGCCAGACCGTGTCGAGGCCGCGCGCTTCGAGGTCGCGAGCGGTCTCGACCAGATCGTCCACGCCGAGCCCGGTCGCCATCACTCCGATACGCATGCAGCTCCGTCGATGCACGTGAGGTGGTAGACCCGGATGTTCCCACACCCCTCCCCGGCCGGCGGCCGCCCGGCGGGGAGGACCGCGAGGCGCCCGACGAACGTGAGCTCGGCGAGCGTTCCGGGAAGAGTCGATCCAGCCTGCCGATCGTGGGTCACGTCCGATCCCGCCCGGTGGTCAGCGTGGGGACAATCATGCTTCAATCTGCAGGCCCCTGGCCAACGGAAGGAGGACGAGGAATGAGCGGGACGCGCGCGCTCCGTGTCGCGATCGTCGGAGCCGGCCCCGGCGGCCTGTGCATGGCCATCCGCCTGCGCCAGGCCGGCTTCGGCGACTTCGTCGTGCTCGAGCGCGAGGCGGCCGTCGGCGGCACCTGGCTCCGGAACCGCTATCCGGGCTGCGCTTGCGACATCCCCTCCCACCTCTACTCGTTCTCGTTCGAGCCGAAGCCCGACTGGAGCCGGCCCTACGCGTCCCAGCCCGAGATCCTCGCCTACATGGAGGGCTGCGCGGAGAAGTACGGCGTCCTTCCGCACTGTCGCTTCGGCGCGGGCGTCCGGCGGGCGCGTTGGGACGAGGCGGGCGCGCACTGGAGCCTGGAGCTCGAGTCGGGTGAGGAGGTCTGCGCCGAGGTCGTCGTCGGCGCCATCGGCATGTTCAACGACCTCGTCTGGCCCGACATCCCCGGCCGGGGCGAGTTCGCCGGCACTGCCTTCCACTCCGCCCGCTGGCGCCGGGACCACTCGCTCGCGGGCGAGCGCGTGGCCGTGATCGGCAGCGCCGCCAGCGCGGTGCAGCTCGTCCCGGAGATCGTGAAGACGGCGGATCGGGTGCACCTCTTCCAGCGCACGGCCAACTGGGTGATGCCGAAGCAGGACGACCCCTTCCCCGAGGATGTGCTCGCCGGCTTTCGCAGGGATGCCAGCCTGATCCGCGCGGTTCGCGACGAGATCTACCGCGGCGTCGACTCGGGCATGACCTTCTCCGATCCGAAGGCGCTCGCGGAGATGGAGGCGTCGGTGCTCGCCGCGATGGAGGTGATCGAGGATCCGGTGCTGCGCGAGAAGCTCCGGCCGGACCATCCCCTCGGCTGCAAGCGTCCGCTCTTGTCCAACGACTTCTATCCCGCGTTCAACCGGCCGAACCTCGAGCTGGTGACCGATCCGATCGCGCGCATCACGCGGGACGCGATCGTGACGGCGGACGGCGCCGAGCGCCGCGTCGATACGATCGTCTACGCCACGGGCTTCGCCACCACGAAGTACCTCTCCGCGATCGAGGTGATCGGGCGCGGCGGGCGCCGCATCGACGAGGCCTGGTCCGACGGCGCCTGCGCCTATCTCGGCATCACCACCGCGGGCTTTCCGAACCTCTTCATGCTCTACGGGCCGAACACCAACAACGGCTCGATCCTCTCGATGATCGAGAGCCAGGTGGAGTACACGCTGCGCAAGATCCAGCGCATCGCCGACGAGGACCTCGCCTGGATCGACGTCCGCCCGGAGCCCATGGAGCGCTACAACGAGGAGCTGCAGCGCGCGATCGCCGGGGTCTCGGTCTGGCAGGCGGGCTGCAACGGCTACTACCGCACGCCCTCGGGCCGCGTCGTCACCCAGTGGCCGGGGTCGATGACCGGGTTCCGCGAGCGCACCGAGAAGCCCGACGACGAGGCGTTCGAGGTGGCGCCTCTCGGGGGGCGCTGACGGCCGAGCCCGGATGCGGGCTCGCCCGGAAGGCCCGACGGAATCGAGTCGATCCCAGTGCGCTACACGCGGGAGAGCGGCGGAGCGGCTCAGCGGTAGCTGCGGCCCTCCGGCAGCCGGGCTTCGGAGGCCGAAGGCGGCCGCAGGGCCACCGCTTCGAGATGGCGTGCCCGTACGTGGACGACGCCGTCCACGTTCTGGAGCGGCCCGTCGATGCGCAGCACCGGATGGGTGTGGAGCACGGCGCGGTACTTCCGGAAGACGTCGGGCATCAGGATGGCGTTGGCCGTGCCGGTCTCGTCCTCGAGCGTGACGAAGCACACCTTCCCCGAGCCCGGACGCTGGCGCACGATCACGTGGCCCGCCGCGCGGACGAAGCGGCCGTTCGGCAGCTCGCGCAGGGCTCGCGCCGAGACGACGCCCGCGCGCTCCAGGGCGGGCCGCAGGTACTCGAGCAGCTGCGGCCCCGTGGTGAGCCCGGCGAGACGATAGTCCGCCAGGGTGTCCTCGAGGGGCGTCGTGGGCGGCAGGGGAGACGCCGCCGTGTCGCCGGCCGCCGGCCGGCCGGCGAAGAGCGAGCGGGGGTCGCGCTCGAGGGCCGCCACCTGCCACAGCGCGTCCCGCCGGGAGCCGCCGGACGACCGCCGGGAGCCGTCCGGCAAGAGCGACGCCAGCGCGCCCAGCTCGGCCAGGGTGTCCAGCTCGTCCCGGTGGAACGTCACCCGCCCGGCGAGATCCGCGACGTCCCGGAACGGGCACCGGCTCCGCTGGGCGACGAGCGCGGCCGCCGTCTGCTCCCGCAGGCCGGCTGCGAAGCGCAGCCCGATGCGCACCGCCGGCGGACGTCCGTCCTCCCGCCGGCCCTCCAGGGTGCACAGCCACTCCGAGCCGGACACGTCGATGCCGCGCACCTCGACCCCGTGCCGCTGGGCGTCCTTCACCAGGGTGGCCGGGTTGTAGAAGCCCATGGGCCAGGCGTTCAGCAGCCCGGCCAGGAACGCCGCGGGATGGTGGCACTTGAGGTAGGCGGACGCGTAGGCGATCAGCGCGAACGAGGCCGAGTGGCTCTCGGGGAAGCCGTAGAGGGCGAAGGCGGTGATGTAGCGGTGCACCGCTTCCCGGGCCTCGGGGGTGAGCCCCTTGCGCTGCATGCCCTCGCGCAGCCGGTCCTCGATTCCCTGCATGCGCGCGATGGAGCGCTTGAAGCCCATGGCGCGCCGCAGCTCCTCCGCCTCGCCGCCGCTGAAGCCCGCCGCCTCCATGGCGATCCGCAGGATCTGCTCCTGGAAGATGGGCACGCCCAGGGTGCGCTTCAGGATGGGCTCGAGGCTCGGGTGCGGATACGTGACCGCCTCGCGACCGGCCCGCCGGTTCAGGTAGGGATGCACCATCTCGCCGACGATCGGTCCGGGCCGGATGATCGCGATCTCCACCACCAGGTCGTAGAAGCACGCGGGCTTCATGCGGGGGAGCGTCGCCATCTGCGCCCGGCTCTCGATCTGGAACGTGCCCACCGTGTCGGCGCGCTGGATCATCGCGTAGGTGTCGGGGTCGTCCGGCGGCAGCTGGGCGAGATCGATCGTCCGGCCCTCGTGCCGCTCGATGAGCGGGATGCACTTCTCGAGGGCGTCGAGCATGCCGAGCCCGAGCAGGTCGATCTTGATGATTCCGAGGTCCGCGCAGTCCTCCTTGTCCCACTGCACGACGCGGCGGTCCACCATGCTGGCGGGCTCGATGGGGACCACCTCGTCGAGACGCCCCGCCGCGATCACCACGCCGCCGCTGTGCTGCCCCAGGTGCCGGGGCAGGCCCTGGATGCGCGAGACCAGCTCGAGCAGCAGGGCGATCCGGGGCGCCGTGGGGTCCACCCCGGATTCGCGCAGGGCGGCCGGTAGGCTCTCGGGGTCGTCGCGGCGGAAGGAGCCGGGGTCGCGGCCGAAGGAGAATTGGGCCAGCCCCTTCGAGAGCCGGTCGATGGCGTCGGGGGCGAGGCCCAGCACCTTGCCCATCTCGCGCACCGCCATGCGCGCCCGGTAGGTGATGACGTTGGCGGTCATGGCGGCGCCGTGCCGGCCGTACTTCTCGAAGACGTACTGGATGACCCGATCGCGCGGGTCGCCCGAGGGCAGGTCGAGATCGATGTCGGGCCACTCGCCGCGCTCCTCCGACAGGAAGCGCTCGAAGAGCAGCTCCATTCCCACCGGATCGACCGCCGTGATCCCGAGCGCATAGCAGACGGCGCTGTTGGCCGCGGAGCCGCGTCCCTGGCACAGCATCCGCTCCTCGAGGGCGAATCGGGTGATGTCGTAGACGATCAGGAAGTAGCCGGAGAGATCGAGCTTCTCGATCACTGCGAGCTCGTGCTCGAGCTGTGCGCGAACACGCCGGCGCAAGGACCCGCGCGCGCGGTCGTAGCGTTCGCGCGCCCCGATCCAGGTGAGCTTGCGCAGGAACGAGGCCTGGGTCTCGCCGGGAGGTACCGGGTACTCGGGGAAGCGGTAGCCCAGGTTCGCGAGGGTGAACGCGCAGCGATCGGCGATGGTGCGGCTGGCGCGCACCCACGCGGGCCGGTCGCGGAAGCGCTCGGCCATCTGCTCGGGAGGGCGCAGGTAGTGCTCGCCGTTGGGCAGCAGCCGGCGCCCCGCCGCGTCCAGGGTGGTGCGCCAGTAGAGGCAGGTGAGGGCGTCGAGGAGCTTGCGGTCCTCGGCCCGGGCGCAGCGCACGTCGCCCGTGGCGACGATCGGCACCCCGGCGGCCTCGGCGATGGCGACGGCTCGACGCGCCGCGCGCTCGCTGCCCCGGTCGAGGGGTCGCGAGACGTCCACCCACACCCGCTCGTCGCTGCGTCCTGCCCGGCCGAAGACCGCGAGCGTGCGGTCGAGCAGCGCCGGGTCGAGACGCTCGTCCGCGGCGACGAGCACCGTGAGATCGCGGGCCTCCTCCTCGAGCTGCTCGAAGTCGAGCCTCGCCTCGTCCTTGGCGCGGCCCTCGTGCGCCCGGGTGAGCAGCCGGCACAGGCTGCGCCAGCCGGCGGGAGATTCCGCGAGCAGCAGCAGGGAGGGCAGGCGTTGTCCGGCGGCGGAAGGCGGGCGATCTCCGGCGGCGGAAGGCGGGCGATCTCCGGCGGCGGAAGGCGGGCGCTCTCCGGCGGTGAAGCGGTGCGCGCCTGCCGGCCTGCCGCTCTCTCGGGTCGGGCCGACGTCCAGGCTGATCTCGGCGCCGTGGATCGCGCGCACCCCCGCCTGTACGGCCGCCTGGTGGAAGCGCGGAATCCCGTAGACCCCGTCGCGGTCGCCGACCGCCAGGGCGGAGAAGCCCAGCTCGGCCGCCCGGGTGGCGAGATCCTCGGGGTTCGAGGCGCCTTCGAGGAACGAGAACGAGCTGCGGGCTCGCAGCTCGACGTACGCGGAGCGCTCGGAGCGGGTGAGGGGGGTGCTCACTCGACCACTTTCGTCTTGTTTTCGCCAACCGTCAAGCGGGATCTCGCGGGTCGGAATGGTGAAGACATCGTTTCATCAATGGGCCCGCCGTGGAACTTCGATAGTGAACTCGAGGGTTTCCGCCGGGGCGGGACCCGGGTGGACCTAGACTCCCTCCATGACCCCGGTCCCTCCCACCGCCGAGCCCCGCAGCCTGCTCGTCGTCGACGATGAGGCCCAGCTCCTGCGCCTGCTCGAGCGCGTCTTTCGCCGGAGCGGCTTCCGGGTGCTGTCCGCCGGCACAGCGGCCGAGGCGGAGCGGCTCTTCGGGCTCCACCGGGACGAGATCGCCGCGGTCGTCCTCGACGTGGTGCTGCCGCCCGAGGGCGTCGAGCCCCTGCTTTCGAGATTGCTTCGCATGCGCGAGGATCTGCGCGTGGTTCTCACCAGCGGAGACGAGCTTCCGCCGGCCCTGCGACGGCGGCTGGAGGCTCTGGGGGGTGTCTTCCTGCGCAAGCCCTTCTCGCCCAGAGAGGCGCATCGCGCCGTGCGCCAGCTGATCGACGCGCCCCAAGAAGGCGCCCCCGGGCCCGGGTCCGGAGGGACCGCCTGATGGCGGGCATCGTGGTGGTCGGTGCCGGGGTGTCCGGCCTCGTCTGCGCGTGGCGCCTGAAGCGGGCCGGCCACGACGTCGAGGTGCTGGAGCAGTCCCAGGCGATCGGCGGGCGGCTGCGCGCGGAGCCCCACGGCGACTATCGCGTGCAGGCCGGCGCGTCCTTCGTCACCGACGGCCAGCGCAACGTCGTGAGCGTCGCGAACGCCCTGGGTCTCGGCGCGCGAAGGCTGGAGCTCGAGCCGGGGGGCTCCGTGCCCGGGGCCGTGCTGTACGGCGGCAAGCTCGAGCCCTGCACGCTGGCCCCGGGACTCGCCGCCCTGCGTTCGCACCTGCTGCCGGCCGGCGCTCGCCTGCGGCTGGGGCGGCTGGCCGCGGAGGTGTTCCGGCGGCGCGATCGGCTGGACCCGGTGCAGCCCGAACGCGCGGCGCGGCTCGAGAACGGCGAGCGCATGCCGGGCTTCGCCGCTCGGATCGCGGGAGAGGCGGCCCGGGACCGCCTGCTGGCACCGATCTGCTCCGCCCTCTACGGCTGCGAGCCCCAGGACATGTCGTCCGCGTTCTTCCTGCTCTGCCTGCGTTCCCTGGCGCTGGGTGCGGCGCCGATCACCTTCGAGGGCGGGCTCGCGACCCTCTCCGAGGAGCTGGCTCGCACGGTGGCGGTCCGCACGGGCTGCGAGGTGTTCTCGGTGGAGACGGCCCGGGGTGGCGCCCGTGTGCGCTATCGCGGCAACGGCCGGGAGCGGAGCTTCCTGGCGGATGCCGTGGTGATGGCGGTGCCGGGCCCGGTGGTTCCCCAGCTGTGCGCCGGCCTCACCGGCGACGAGCGCTCGTTCTTCGGGTCGGTGACCTACGCGCCCGGCATCCAGGTGGACTTCCTGCTGGACCAGCCGCCCCGGGGTCTGCCCTTCGGCACCGCGTTCGCGCGCAGCGAAGGAACCGGGCTGCGGGCGCTGTTCCAGTCGCACCGGGAGGTCGGCGCGGCGCCGCCGGGCGCCGGGCTGCTCACGGCGCATCTGGGCGACGAGCCCATCCGGCGCCTCGCCCAGGCGAAGGACGAGGAGATCGCCGGCTGGACCCTGGACGCCCTGGCCCGCACCCCCCTCGGCCGCCTCGAGCCACACCACAGTGTCGTGCACCGTTGGGCCCACGCCCGGCCGATCTTCCCGCGCGGTGCCCTGTCGCGCCTGGAGCACTTCCAGGTGCGCATCGACCGGTCGCCGCGGCTCGCGTTCGCCGGCGACTACCTGATCGGCCCCACGGTGGAAGGCGCGCTCACGAGCGGCATGCAGGCCGCGTCGCGGGTGGTCCAGAGCCTCGACGACACCGGACTCTCGAGCATCCAGTCCCGGCTCTGCCACGAGCCCTGACCGGCCTTCGCGGCGCCTCGCGCCTGCGGCCCGGCGCGCGGTCGGGATAGACTCGCGGCATGAGCGACAGCCTGGAGCTGCGCGTCACCTACAAGCCCGTCGAGCCCCGCGACGAGCCGTCGCCCACCGGCTTCGTCCGGCTCGAGCAGGGCGCCTCGCGCGCGGTGCTGCTGACCCCGGACGAGATCGACCCCTTGCGCCGCTATCCGCTCTTCACGGTGCTGCACGGAGCGGGTCGTCAGGACGAGATGCTCGTGCGGACGTTCCGCGACGAGCCGAACCGGCGCCAGGCCTTCTTCCTGGTGCCGCGGTCGGTGGAGCCCACGTGGGACCTCATCGCCAGCCAGGGGCGGCCGGATCTCGACTTCCTCGAGTACGCCTACGACCTCGTCTACCGCCGCTACCCCATCGATCCCCTGCAGCAGGCACTGATCGGCTACTCCGACGGCGCGAGCTACGGGCTGTCGGTGGGGCTCTCGAACGCGTCGTTCTTCAGCGCGCTGATGGTGTGGGCGGCGGGCTTCCTGGTGGTCGATCGCGCGGCGGCGGAGCGCTTCCGGCGCGACGCCCCCGAGCCCCGGCCGCGCATCTACCTGGAGTACGGCACCCACGACGAGCTGTTCGACTTCCAGCAGGTGGCGTTGCCCATGCGCGACCGCCTGCTGGAGGCGGGCTTCGACGTCACGTTCTCGGTCGACGAGGGCGGTCGCCACTGGCCTTCGGGCAGCTTCCACCAGGAGGCGCTGGACTGGTACTTCGCGGGAGCCGGCGAGTCACTCTGAAGCGCCCGCGCGGGACGACCCGCGAGGCCGCCGCTCAGGCCGGCAGCCCGGTCTCCTCGGGCAGCCCGAGCATCCGGTTCAGGTTCTGGATCGCCACGCCGGCCGCTCCCTTGCCGAGATTGTCGAGGATGGCGACGAGCAGCACGTGCCCGCTCTCGTGGCCGATCACCTGCAGCTCGATGCGGTTGGTGTCGTTGCAGGCCCGCGGGTCGAGGGTGAGCTCGTCGTAGTCGCGCGGCTCGAGCAGCGGGCGCACCCGCACGAAGCGCTCCTCCGCATAGCGCTCGGCGAGCGTTTCCCAGATGGACTTCGCGGAGGCCTCCCGCGGCAGCAGCGCGGCGTGGAGGGGCACCTCCACCCGCATGCCGCACGCGAAGGGGCCGACCGCGGGCACGAACTGGGGCTCGTGGGCGAGCCGGCAGTACGCCGTCATCTCGGGGATGTGCTTGTGCCGGGCCGCCAGCGCGTAGGGGGCCTCGTAGGGCAGGGCGACGAGCCCCTGCTCGGGGTCCTGCCAGCGCTCGATCTTCTGTCGACCGCCGCCGGTGTAGCCCGAGAGGGCGTGCACGGTGATGGGCGTCGCGCGCGGCACGAGGCCCGCGTCCACCAGCGGTCGCAGGGCCAGGATCAGCGCCGACGGATAGCAGCCGGGGTTGGAGACGCGCGGCGCGGCCGCGATCGCTTCCCGCTGATCGGCGCCCAGCTCCGGCAGGCCGTAGGTCCAGCCCGCGGTCACCCGGTGGGCGGTGCTGGCGTCGAGGAGCCGCGTGTCGCCTCCCTCGAGCCAGGCGGCGGCCTGGGCCGAGGCGTCGTCGGGGAGGCACAGCACCGCCACGTCCGCCGCCTCGAGGCACTCGCGCCGGGCGTCCGGGTCCTTGCGCCGGGCCTCGTCGATCTCGAGCAGATCGAGGTCGTCCCGGCCGGCGAGCCAGTCCCGGATGCGCAGGCCCGTGGTGCCCGCGTGGCCGTCGATGAACACCTTCCTCGACATGGCTGGCCAGTGTGGCACGTCCGGGCTCCGTGGCAACGTGTCCGGTCCCAGGGCCCTCCTGGCGGTAGACTCGGGCCATGAGCGACCGGCCCCGCGTGATCCTGCACGCCGACATGGACGCCTTCTACGCGTCCGTCGAGCAACGCGACCACCCGGAGCTGCAGGGGCTGCCCATCGTGGTGGGCGGCGCGGGGCTCCGCGGCGTGGTGGCCGCCGCGAGCTACGAGGCGCGCCGCTTCGGCGTCCACTCGGCGATGCCCTCCTTCGAGGCCCGCCGCCTCTGCCCCGACCTCGTGTTCGTCCACGGCGACATGGCGGTCTACTCGCAGGAGTCGCGGCGGGTGTTCGAGATCTTCCACGACTTCTCGCCGTCGGTGGAGGGGCTCTCCCTCGACGAGGCGTTCCTCGATCTCACGGGCAGCGAACGCCTGCTGGGCCCCCCGCGCGAGGTGGGCGAGCGCCTGCGAAGGCGGGTGCGCGAAGAGCTCGACCTGCCCATCAGCGTGGGCATCGGGCCCGTCAAGATGGTGGCCAAGATCGCGAGCGGCGCCGCCAAGCCCGACGGCCTGCGGGAGGTGAAGCCCGAAGAGGTGCGCTCGTTCCTCGAGCCGCTGCCGGTACGGGCGATCTGGGGCGTGGGTGCCGTCGCGGAGTCGCGCCTCGTCGCCGCCGGCTTCCGCACCCTGGGCGACCTCGCTCGGGCCGACGAGCGCCGCCTGCACGCTCGCCTGGGCGACTGGGGCGTCGACGTCGCACGGCTCGCGCGCGGCGGCGACGTGCGCGAGATCGAGCCCTACCGCGACGCCGTCTCCTACAGCGAGGAGAACACCTTCGCGAGCGACATCTCCGACCGCGAGGTGCTCGTGGCCACGATTCTCACCCACGCCGAGTCGGTGGCCCGCCGGCTGCGCCGGGACGGCGTGCGGGCGCGCACGGTGTTCCTCAAGTGGAAGGAGGCCCGCCGGGCGGCGCCCGGGCCGCGCGGCTATCCGTTGCACACCCGGCGCGTCACGCTCCTCGAGCCCACGGACGACGGCGACCGCATTGCGCGCGAGGCGCGCGACCTGCTCGCCCGCGCCGCTCTCACCGAGCCCATCCGCCTCATCGGGGTGGGCTGCACCAACGTGATCGGCGAGCGGCCGTCTCAGCTGCCGCTCTTCGCGGAGCCCGTCAGCGAGAAGCGCAGCCAGCTGAACCGCGCCCTCGACGAGATCGCCGACCGTTTCGGGAGCACCGCCGTCACCCGCGCCAGCCAGGGCCCCGCCGAGCGCGCCGCCCTCACCACCCAGATCAAGCGCGGCGAACGCTGACGACGGCAAGGGCTTCGAGGGTGTCCTCAGCGCCCGACATCGGCCCTGCGCGGTGGCCCCCGGCTCCCCTGCCGACCGCAGAGGAGCAGCAGGATGGCGAGGACGGTGAGCGCCCCCGGGTTCAGGACCGGGAGGGCTGGCTCGGGCGCCGGGATCGTCGGCACCACCGCGATCCATGCCTCCGGGCTTCCCGAAGGCCCCACGCCGTTGCCCAGTATCGTCCTGCCGTCGGCCGACACGGCGACCGCGTCCGTGAGCTGCCAGCCGTCGAGATCGAGGCCGAGGAGCACCAGCACCTCTCGCAGGTCGCGGATGCCCGTGTCCGGGGTCCACACGAAGGCCCGGTTCGCGGCGCTCCCCGCCTCTCCTCCGCCGACGACCACGGAGCCGTCGGCCGACACGTCGCGCGCGGTGGAGAGCTGGGCATCCACGTCGTGGGGGAGGTCGTCGAACACGAAGCCGAGTCCCAGGGTGCCTTCGGCCGTGGTCCAACGGAAGGCCTCCCCACGGCTGAAGCCGACGACGACGGAGCCGTCTCCGGAGATGCCGTACGGCCGGGTTCCGCACTGGCACGTCGATCCCGTCGGCACGAGCGATGGCAGCCAGGTCGTTCCGGCGTCCGTGTAGAGGAACGGATCCGTGTCGTCCGGGACGCCACCGGCGCCGGCGACGATCTCGCCATCCGCCGACGTGCTCAGGAAGCTGAACACGCTCTCGATGGGGAAGTGGAAGGACGTGTCGATGCCGGTGTCGGACCGCCACCGCCAGGAGATTCCCTCGAAGGCATCGAGATCGAGGTGGTCCCCGACGATCGTCTCGCCGTCCTCCGAGATGGCGACGACCAGCACCTGCCCGGCGATGCCGGCGGCCACCGGCACGAAGCCCGCGATGGACCAACGGAACGCGTCGTCGCCGCTCCAGCCGCCGACGAACGCGCCGTCGGCGGAGACGCTCGCCGCCGTGCTCGTGGACTGGCCGGGGAGGAAGCCCAGCCCCTGCATCCCGTCGGCCTTCGTCCAACGCCAGCCCTGCCGCTGGCTCTCGCCGACCGCGACGAGCCCGTCTGCCGACAGGTCGAACGCCACGCTCTCCTGGGGGGTCCCGGGAAGGAACCCGAGCCCCAGGAACTCGGCGTCGGGGACGGGCTGGCCGGACGCGGGACCGGCACGCGCGAGCCCCGCGACGAGGCCAACCGCCGCCAGCATGGGTCGGATCCGCACGGCTTCGAGCATAGCCGTGCCCCGCCGCCCCGAGCGTCGCCCCTGCGTCCTGGGGCCGTCCGATCGAGGCGGCCGCCGGCCTTCGTCAGGGCGCGTCCGATCCCGGCCCCATCTCGGCGATGGTCGCGGCCCGGGTCCGGGCGACGATGAACGGGAAGTCCTTCTGGGCGACCCCATGATCGTCGGGTCGCGGGAACGGGAACCCGTTCTGGGCGAGCAGGTCGTTCACCGCGAACTCGACCGTCGCGTAGTCCTCGAAGAGCGCCCCCGCGAAGCCCTCCTCGACGCGCAGCACCAGGGGCGGCCCGGCGTCCTGGCAGGCGCGCAGCGGCTCGACCGCGCCGCGGGCGCCGTCGCTGGCGTCCTCGAGGCGCCAGGGCCGCAGCAGCGGGCCGGTGTCGAAGTTCCGGCGCAACACGAGCTTCCAGTCCGGAATGCGCCGCTGTGAGTCGAACCAGGCGCCGTCCACGGCCGCGGCGGCGGCCTGCGACCCCTCGAGCGGGAGGGCGTGGAGGCGGATCAGCATCCTCCGGATCCAGGCGTCCATGGAGAGCCCGTACTCGACGTCGGTGTGGGCGCCCCGGCCCAGCACGATGCCGCCGGCCAGGCGTGCGCCGAGCTCGTTGGAGTAGAGGTCCTCCGGCGAGAAGGCCGAGCGACGGCCAGTCCGCCAGGGACGCGTAGCCGTAGTAGGTCGCGATCTCGTGCCAGACGGAAAGCTGGTAGGCGAGCTACTGCGCCAGGGCGATCGCGATCTGCGGTCGACCGAGCCGCGCGATCGCCTCCGGCGAGATGGGGCGCAGGTGGATCGTCATGACCGCGCCCTGGGGTGGTACGGTGAAGCTGCCGCCGGTCTCGAGCATCCGGGCCATTGCGAAGGCCAGGGCGACGGTGTTGTCGGCGTTGTCACGCACGTGGGCCGTATCCACGAAGCCGCCCCGGCAGGTATAGACCAGCCCGTTCGACTCGCTGTCCACGAAGCCACGCGGATCGTTCGCCCGGATCGAGAGGTAGCCGTTGTCGTAGCGATGCGGGCCGATGGTGTCGAGGTCCACGAGGTTCGCGAGCTCCACGCCGGGCACTGGGATGCGGCCGACCGCGACCTTGAGGTTCGCGCCGAAGGCGCAGCACGGCCGCAGGGATTTCGGGTACGCGAGCACCGGAATGTCCTCGGCCGCGAGCGTGTGGGTGCTCTGCACCGCCGTGTCGCCGAGGGCGACCGCCACGTCCACGTCGCTGCTCCGGACATCGGGTGCCAGGATCCAGCCGGGCTGGTCGCAGGCCGTCGCCAGCAGCGACGCGAGGGCGAGGCAGGTCGTGATCGCGGGATGGAGTCGGGTCGTCCGTGCCAGGATGTCCACCTTTCGTGTCGGCCCCGGTGCGCCCGGCGGCCTAGGCGATCGGGTTCGGTCGCAGACCGATCGCCCAGTTCGAGAGGCGGATCATCACGGGGTTGAGGAAGAGGAAGCGCAGGCCCCAGAGCGGGGAGTGGCAGTCGTCCGGGCCGATTTCGCCGGCCAGCAGCTCGCCCACGGCCTGCCCCGCCTTCTCGCCCAGCAGGTCGAGGAAGCGCTCGCCCAGCTCGGCCGAGGCACCGGCCGGCGCGCCCGAGTAGGTCTGCTCCTTGAAGAACGCCATGCCGTGCCGGTTGCCGCGCACGAGCGACACGATCTGCGACAGGCGGTTCCCCTTCTCGATGCGCCTCTGCCCCCGCTGCTCGAGCCAGATCTCGGTCGTCATGCGGGGCAGGCTCTTGTAGTCGCGCTCCACCCAGTCGCCGTGCAGGGCCAGCAGCTGGGAGGTCTCCACGAGGCCGCCGTGGGTGTCCCCCGCCAGGTCCGGCTTGTGGACGCCCGGCACGCTGCCCAGCACGTCGTCCAGGTTCGACGTGCCGTTCGTCAGCCGGCTGATCATCAGCGAGAAGACCGAGACCATCCGGAGGCCGTGACGGCGGTGCACCCGCTGGCAGGCCTTCTCGATGGCGAGGAAGTGGCGCGGACCGCCGTGGAAGTTCGACACCAGAACGTGACGGAACCCCTGGGCGGCGAGGGTGCGGCCCAGGTCCTCGAGCACGGTCATGGTGGTGGAGGGCTGGAAGTAGAGGGAACCGGGCTGGGGGACCGTGTCCGTCGCCGCGTAGATGAAGGGGAGCTTGAGGAAGACCCGGTCCTTCTCCTTCTCGGGCAGGAAGCGCAGCATGCGCTCGGCCAGGCCCTCGCCCTCCAGGGCGTCGGCGCCCATGGGGAGGTGAGGCCCGTGAACCTCCAGCGGGGAGCACGTGAGCAGCACCACGGCGCGCTCCCGGTCGATCTCGTCGAAGCGCTTCTTACTGAGGGCTTCCCAGCGCAGCAGGCGGGGGGCTTCCATGGCGGACTCTCCCGGAGGCTCGGGTTGGGTCGCCATTCTATCGGAGGTGCGGGGGCCGGCGGGCGCTCTTCCGGAGCGCGGCCGGGCCGCGGAGCGGGAGATCAACCCGCGGCAGGCTTGTTCCAGCGGTAGATGCGCATCGGCGGGACGTTCAGCAGCTCCACCTGCACGCTGGGGGCGCCCAGCACCTGGCGGCCCAGGTCCTCGACCCGGTCGCGGAACTGGTAGGCGACGAAGCGCCCGCTGGGGGCGAGGTTCGCGTCGACGCTGCGCAGGATCGAGAGACCGAGCTGGCGGTCCATGGTCGAGAAGGGGATGCCCGACAGGATCACGTCGGCGGCCGAGAGGCCGTGCTGCGCCAGGGCCTGGCCGATCTCGGCGGCGCTGCCCTCGTGGACGATCAGCCGGGGGTCGGGGATGGTGCGGTGCAGCAGCTTCACGAAGTGCGGGTTGATCTCCACCGCCAGCAGACGGGCGTCGGGCTGCATGCGGGACAGCATCGCGCGGGTGGTGCCGCCGGTGCCGGGACCCAGCTCGACCACCACGCTCGCCTTCTCGATCTCGGCGATGCGGACGAGGCGCTTCTCCATGAAGCGCGAGCTCGGAATGATGGAGCCCACCTGCTTCGGCTTCTCGAGGAAGCCGCGGAAGAAGGCGAGGATGTGGTCCTGCCGCTCGGGGGTGGATGCTGACATTGCGGGATGTCTTCCTCTGCGTCGGGCTGGGCCGGGGCTTCTGGACCCGGGCGCGGGCCGGTTGCTAGGCGTCGCGGTGTCGATCTGGGAGCTTCGTGCTCCTTCGAGAGCAGCCAGAGCGCAGGCGAAGGAAGCGCGGCCTCAGTCTACGGGCAATTCGGGGTCCTGCCAGAAGTTTTCGGCCATCATGTGAGGTGGTTTACACCCGCAATGGGTCCGTACGGGTCTTCTCAGTCGTAGACCCCGTCGATTCGCCAGCGGCGGCCGTGCCAGTCGAAGCACAGCCGCAGCACCGTGCCGTCGCTCACCTGGACGTCGAAGTGGTCGAGCGCGTAGCGATCCGTCTCCGACCACCAGCGGCCCGTCGTCCGCCACGGGCCCGAGGCCTGCACGACGTCGCCGCGCGAGATTGCGCTGCGAAGCCACACGGGCATGCCCCGGCTGACGTGCACCTCGGCGGCGACCGGAGGCCGCAGGGCTCGCACGACGAGTCCCTCCGTCCGGGCTCTCGCGCCGGCGGCCGGCTTGCGCGAGCCCGGCTGGAAGGGCCGCAGCGCGAAGGCGTCTGGACGGTGGTCGTCGGGAACCTCGGGTGCGCCCACGCGTCCGCTGCCGCACAGGGCTTCGAGCTCGCTCAGGGTGCGGTCCAGGGTGTTTGGGTCCGGGCCACGGGGGCGGAAGAGATCCAGCTGGTCGCGCCGCAGGGGAATTCCGGTCGTGGCCAGCTGGACGGTCAGGACCGGCGCCTCCGGCGGCTTCGTCTCCAGCGCCAGGGCGAGCAGGCGAAGCAGCACGCGCACGTCTCGGGTCGGCGCCGCCAGGCCGATGCCACGCACGTCCCTCCCGCCTCCCTCGAGCTCGAGCTGCAGCTCGAGGGGGCCGCTCGCCAGATGCCGCAGGGCCAGCCGCTCCATCAGGCGCGAGAGCTGTCCGCGCAGCACGAAGAGCAGGGGCTCGGCGCGGTCCACCGGATATTCGAGGTCGATGGCCTCCTCGATGCGGTCGTCCACGGGAGCCGGCAGCGGCGGCAGGGTCTCCTGACCGCGGGCCAGGTCGGCGAGACGCAGCACCTCCGGGCCCAGTCGCTGGGCCAGGGCCCGCCGCGGCAGCCGCAGCAGGTGGCGCACCGTGTGGATGCCGAAGCGGGTGAGCTGCTGCCCGAGCTTGTCGTCGGGGTCGAGCAGGTCGACGGGCAGGTCCGCAAGGAAGCGCTGCTCCGTGCCGGGTGGCAGCACGCACAAGGGATCGCCGCCCGCGGCCGACGTCTGACGGGCGGCGATTCGGGCCACGCCCTGGGACGACGCCACCGCCACCACACCCGGAAGCCCGGTCGTCTCGGCCCGGGCGGCGAGCGCCGAGGCGAAGTGGCGCTCGGAGTCGTAGAGGTGGGTCGTTCCCGAGGCGTCCAGCAGCACCGCGGCCTCGCTCGCAAACGCCCAGCTCGACCGTTCCGCCAGGGCAGCGCGGGGAGAGAAGGAGAGGGCGACGTCGAGCAGGGTCTGCCGGGTGGCCGTCTCGAGCGCCGGGGACATCACCTGCACCCGGACGGCACCGCAGACCGCCCGGGCCTGGGTCACCGATCCCCGCGCCCGCACCCCGGCGCGGAGAGCGGCCGGCGACACCTCGATCACCTCGGCCCGGGCGTCGCTGCCGGCGGCCACGACGAAGGGCGTGTCTGCGAGCTCGGGATGGGCGCGCAGGCACGCCCGCAGCGGCAGGTCCGGCACCAGCAGGCAGGCTACGCGCCCGCGGTCCGGAGAGGCCCGGGAATCAGGCGGCCGACTCATGGGGGGGCGGGATGGGCTGGGGGGGTGAG
This sequence comes from uncultured delta proteobacterium, assembly GCA_963822965.1. Classification (GTDB taxonomy): domain Bacteria; phylum Myxococcota_A; class UBA9160; order UBA9160; family UBA4427; genus JAJDAN01. The sequence goes on along the minus strand of CAWGJT010000005.1, from coordinate 115,590 downwards.
ACTGGCGCGGGGGGCGCGGGCGAGGGCTCGCGATCCGTCAGCGCGATCTCGAACGACGCGCTCGGATCCACCGGTGCCGCGCGGTTGCGAACCACCACCACCCGGGTCTCCAGCGACTCCAGCAGGGCGGGCGTCCCGTGGAAGCGGGCCCGGGCGGGCTGCATCTCGAGGGCCAGCTCGGCATGGGGACCGGCGAGGCGGTGGGTCGAGAGCAGCAGCAGGGTCGTGCGCGTGGCGGTCGCCAGACGCGAGAGCCGGATCCAGGAGACGTCCTTCGGGATCTCCCGGGACGCCGTCCAGTCGAGCAGCACGAGCGGGAAGCCCTCGGTGCGGAGCAGCCGCTCGGTGGCCCGCGAGGCTTCCTGCCAGCTTCGCGCCCGCACCCAGAGCACCCGATCGAGATCCACCCCGAGCCGTTCGGCCGAGGCGGGGTCGAACGCATCGGCGCCGTCCACCCAGGCCGCCAGCTCACCCCGGCTCGTGGTGGCCGCCGCCAGCGAGAGCGCCAGCGTGGTCCGTCCGGACGATCCGGAGGGAGCGGCCATACGTTCCGAGGATCCGGTGGAGGAGGTGGCTGAGGAAGTGACGAAGGAGGTGGCGGAGACGGCCCCGCTCACCTCGCTCAGACCCAACGGAAAGCCGCCCCCCAGCAGACGGTCGAGGGAGGGCTGTCCCACGGGCAGGCGGGGGGCGCGTTCCCGCTCCTCCACCCCCCCGGCCATCCCGGCCTTCGCATCGAGCACCCCGAGCTGGCCGCCCCGGGTGAGCTGGGGCCCGAGGTCGCCCAGCAGGGCCTCGAGGTCTCTTCGCAAACGCGCATGCGGTGCGCGGCGCACGCGGACGGCGCCGCCGGGGGGTACACGGGACACAGCCGCGGATTTTCGCCTTTTGTTCGCTATCGGTCAAGCGGCGGCGGCCCGATCTAGCCCTGATCCGTCATGCGGATCAGGGCGCAACTCCCAATGCCTGCCGAATCGCTGCGTCTTGCTCGGTCCGTGCCGCGACCCGAGCCCGACGCCAGGACCTCATGGGAATGAGGTTGTCGCGCTCAGGCTGGCTCCGCCGTTCTCGCACGATCCGAGAGGGCTGGCAGGGTCTGCGGCACGCAGGAAGCACACTGAATGACGCATTGGGGCTAGGCGACCTCGGGCAGGATGCGCGCCCGGCGGCCCTCGACGCGGATGCGCCCCTCCGCGAAGAGCTGGACGGCCCGGGGCACGAGGCGCCGCTCCGCCGCCTGCACCCGCGCGGCGAGGGTCTCGACGGTGTCGTCCTCGAGGACCGGAACCGCCTCCTGCAGCAGGATGGGGCCCCGGTCGTAGGCGTCGTCCGAGAGGTGCACCGTGGCGCCGGTGAGCTTCACCCCGGACGCCAGCACCTCCTCGTGCACCCGGTGACCGTAGAAGCCCTTCCCGCAGAAGGCGGGGATCAGGGCGGGGTGCACGTTGATCGTTCGGCCCTCGTACCTTCCGCGCAGCTCGAAGAGCGACAGGAAGCCGAGCAGCGCCACGAGCTCCACGTCGTACGGCGCCAGGACCGCGTGGATCCGATCGTTGAACTCCTTCGCGTCGGGGTGCTGCCTGCGCGGCACGGCGACGGCCGGGATCCCGCGGCGCCGTGCCCGTTCGAGGCCTGCCGCCTTCTCCTTCGACGAAACGACGACCACCACCTCCGCGTCCACCTGGCCGGCGTCGATGTGCTCGAGCAGGTTCTCGAGGCTCGTGCCGCTGCCCGACAGCAGCACGGCCACGCGCAGGGGATGGTCGCGCTTCGATTCCTTCCTCTCGCCCATGCGGCCGACTCTACCGTCCTGGCGCGATCCCCCGCACCCGAGGGCCCGCCGGCGGCATTGACGCTCTGCCTCGGGGTCGCGAGACTGCGCGACTCGCAACCCACCGGAAACGCAGGGGAGAAGATGTCGGTTCTCGTCACGGGCTCCATCGCCATCGATCAGATCATGGTCTTTCCGGACAAGTTCCAGAACCACATCCTGCCCGACAAGATCCACACCCTGAACGTCGCGTTCATGGTCCCCGAGCTGAAGCGGCAGTGGGGCGGAACCGGCGCCAACATCGCCTACAACCTGCGCCGTCTGGGGGTCGATCCGATCCTGCTCGGCACGGTCGGTCACGATTTCGCGGCCTACGCGGAATGGATGGATCGTCACGGCATCCGGCGCGACCGCCTCCGCGTGCTCGACGACTGCTTCACCGCCCAGTGCTTCATCACGACGGATCTCGAGAACAACCAGATCACCTCCTTCCATTCGGGGGCCATGGACCGGGCCCACGAGGCGTCCATCGACGCCGTGGACGAGGAGATCCGGGTGGGCATCGTGGCGCCGAACGGCAAGCAGGCGATGGTGGAGAACGCGCGCAGCCTGAAGCAGCGGGGCATCGCGTGCGTGGTCGATCCCGGGCAGGGGCTTCCCATGTTCGACGGTCCCGAGCTCGTCGACCTGCTCGACGGCGCGTCCGTGTATGTGGTGAACGACTACGAGTGGGCGATGACCCTCGAGAAGACGGGTCTCGACGAGGACGCCATTGCCGCGCGCGTCGGCGCCGTGGTGGTCACGCGCGGCGAGCAGGGCTCGCGCGTGCGGCGGGGCGGCCTCGAGCGCGCGCTGCGCATGGAAGGGGAGCGCGCGGAGATCCCGACCGTCGCGCCGGAGCGCGTCGTCGATCCGACGGGCTGCGGCGACGCCTATCGGGCGGGCATCCTCTACGGCCTGCTCCACGACCTGCCCCTCGAGCAGGGCGCCCGGCTGGGAAGCCTGCTCGGTTCGCTCAAGGTGGCGCGCCCGGGGCCCCAGAGCATCGAGGCCGACCTGCCCGAGCTGCAGGCCCGCTTCGAGCGCGAGTTCGGTCGAGCCCTGGCATGAGGGCGGACCCGCCGTCCCGGGCGCGTGCCCGCGACGTCGTCTGGTTCTCGTGCGGGGTGATGCTCCCCGTTCCGTGGATGGTTGCCCAGGCGCTCGGTGGGCTCGGCCTGCCCTTCGAGCTCATCGCGCTGCTGGCGGGCGCCGCGATCCTGGGCGCCGCCTTCATGCTCTCCTGGGCGTGCGAGGTGGCCGAGCGCGACATCCCCCAGTCCCTGGCGCTGCTGGTGCTCGCGCTGGTGGGCGTGCTGCCCGAGTACGCCATCGATCTGCACTTCGCCTGGCGTGCGGGGCAGGATCCCTCCTACGCGGGCTACGCGGTGGCGAACATGACCGGAGCCAACCGGCTGCTCATCGGCTTCGGCTGGGCCGCCGTGGTGCTCACGGCCTGCTTCAAGGGGCGGACCCGCGAGCTCGTGATCCACCCGCGCCAGCGCCTGGAGCTGCGCTTCCTGGTATGGGCCACGCTCTACTCCTTCTTCATCCCCCTCTCGGGCAGCATCGACCTGCTGGACGCGGTGGTGCTCCTCGGTCTCTTCGTCGCCTACGTGCACGCCGCTGCCCGGGGCGAGACGGACGACGCCGAGCTGGTGGGGCCGGCGCAGCTCATCGACGGGCAGTTCGGCACGCGCGGGCGCCGGGTCTGGGCGCTCTCGCTCTTCGTCTTCGCGGCGGCCAGCATCTACGTGTCCGCGGAGCCCTTCGCCGAGAGCCTCGTGCACATCGGCCGCAACCACCTGATCGACGAGTTCCTGCTGGTGCAGTGGATCGCGCCGCTGGCGTCGGAGTCGCCGGAGTTCGTGGTGGCGATCCTGTTCGCCTGGAAGCTCCGGGGCTCCATGGGCATGGGCGCCCTCGTCTCCTCGAAGGTGAACCAGTGGACCCTGCTGGTGGGCGCGATCCCGATCGCCTACGGGATCTCCCTGGGTGCCCCGCACGGGCTGCCCCTCGACGCCCGGCAGGTGGAGGAGCTGCTGCTCACGTCCGCCCAGTCGCTCCTCGCGGCCATCATGCTGTCGGACATGACCTTCAGCCGGAAGGAGGCCCTGGGGCTGGCGGCGCTCTTCGCCGCGCAGCTCTTCTTCCCGAGCACCGAGGCGCGCTGGTGGTTCACCGCCTTCTACGGCGTGGCGGCGGTGGCCCTGCTGGTCCGCGGACCCCAGGAGCAGCGGGACGCCTTCCTGCAGCTCGTGATTCCGCGCTGGGGAGCGGGTCGCTCCGGCGCGCCGTGAGCCGCCCACGGCCGCCCGGAACGTGAGCGCCGATACGGACATGGTGGTGATCGGGGCGGGGGTCGTGGGCCTGGCCGTGGCGGCGGCCGCGGCTCGCGCCGGCCGGTCCGTGGTCGTCCTCGAACGCCACGACGGCATCGCGCGGGAGACCACGAGCCGGAACAGCGAGGTCATCCACGCGGGCATCTACTACCCGGCCGGCAGCCTCAAGGCCGCGCTGTGCGTCGCCGGCCGTCACGCGCTCTACCAGCGTTGCCGCGAGCGCGGTGTGCCCCACCGGCGTACCGGCAAGCTGATCGTGGCAGCGGACGGGGGCGAGCTCGCCGTCCTCGAGCGGATCCAGCGCACGGCCGCCGAGAACGGCGTCGTGCTGGAGGATCGGGACGCCGCCGCGGTCCGTCGTCTCGAGCCCGACGTGCACAGCGCGGGGGCGCTGCTCTCGCCCGAGACCGGCATCGTCGACGCCCACGCCTACTCGCTCTCCTTCCTGGCGGAGGCCGAGTCGCACGGCGCCGCCCTGGTGCTGCGAACCGAGGTCCAGGGAATCGAGCGCGCGGCCGACGTGTGGCGGGTGCTGGCGACGTCGGGTGGCCCCGCGGACGCGGGCGAGCCCTTCGGCGTGACGGCTCCGGTGGTCGTCAACGCAGCGGGCCTCGAGACCGGCCGGGTCGCCGAGCTGGCGGGCTTCGATCTCGACGCCTGCGGCTACCGCCTGCACTACTGCAAGGGCGACTACTTCTCGCTGGCGCCGTCGGCTCCCGTCTCCCTCAGGCGGCTCGTGTATCCGGTGCCGGTGCAGGCGGGGCTCGGCACCCATGCCACCCTCGATCTCGGGGGTCGCATCCGCTTCGGTCCCGACACCGAGTACGTGGACGAGATCCGCTACGACGTCGACCCCCGCAAGGCGACGGCTTTCGCGGAGTCGGTGTCGCGCTACCTGCCGGCGGTGCGCGCCGAGATGCTCTCGCCGGACTACGCCGGCATCCGTCCCAAGCTCTCCGGTCCGGGCGAGGGCTTCGCGGACTTCGTGCTGGCGGAGGAGTCGGCGCGGGGGCGGCCCGGCTTCGTGAACTGCATCGGCATCGAGTCGCCAGGGCTCACCGCGGCGACGGCCATCGCCGATCACGTGCTGTCACTCGTCGCCTGAATCCAGCCAGATGACCGCCGCGCTCATGTTGTCGCCTGCGGCGTTGCGACGATGCGCGTCCAGCGCCGTCTCGGTGAGCTTGCGACAGGCTTCCAGCGCGCGCAGGGAGGGCTTGCTGTCCAGGGCGTGCTCGACGGCCCCGGCGGCGGCGGCGGCGGGGTCCTCGACGCCGATCTGCACCTCGGACAATCCGTCGGTGGCCAGCAGGACCGCGCGCGCTTCGTCGAGGGGCTCGCAGCCCACGACCCAGTGCTCCTCCCGAGGCCCTCGCCTTCGTAGCGCTCGCCGAGGAAGGCGCAGCGTCGGCGGCCCGTGGTCGACCACGCGAGGTCGCGGGCTTCGTGGCCCTTCGGGTCGTTCTGCCTCGCCAGGAAGACGTGGCTGTCGCCCACGGACGCGTGCAGCAGCAGGCCCGCCTCCGGACGCACCAGGGCCAGCGACAGGGTCGTGGGGGCCGGCTCCACCCGAAGCGATTCCCCCTGGCTCAGCACCTCGCGGTGGATGGCCTGCAGCGTCTCACGCGCCGACTCCTGCCAGGCGTCGGGATCGGCCGGCCGCACCGGAGCCGGTCCATTCGGGAGCGCGGTTCGCGAGCAGCCACTCGACGGCCAGCTCGGCGCCCCGGGCGCCGTGGTGGCCGTCCGCCACGGCGACCAGGATGCCGAAGGCGCCGAACGCGAAGCAGGCCGCGTCCTCGTTCGGGTCGGTGTGGTAGTAGGTCTTGCGGGCGCCGCCGCGGCACAGGGTGATGGCGACCGGCCCTTCGGCGACGGCCGCGACCGCCTCCAGCGCGTGATGCTGGTGCCCGAGGAGTCGCGCGGACCTCACTCGTCGCCACCCGGTCCGGCGGATGTGTCCGGTTCCGGGAGCGGGCGCTCGACGAAGGCCAGGTCGGCGACGGGGCGCCCCCCAATGAGATGCTCCTGGATGATGCGCTCCAGGTTCGCCTCGTTGCACGAGTGGTACCAGACCCCCTCCGGATACACGAGGGCGACGGGGCCGCCGATGCAGACCCGGAGGCAGTCCACCTTCGATCGGTAGACGGCGCCCTCGACGTCCACGAGGCCCAGCTCCTTGAGGCGCCGCTTGAGGAAGGCCCAGCTCCGCTGCTGCTGCTCGCTGTCCGCGCAGTCGCCGCCGACGCAGAGCAGGATGTGACGCCGGTAGTCCCGCAGGTGGAGCTTCCGGGCCATTTGCTCGAGGCGGGCCGGCGTCAGGTCATCCATGGGAGCGCGAGTATAACCGGCTTGCGGCCGGTACCGCGTCGCGCCGTGGGGGCTACCTTCGTCGGGTCGGGAGGTGTCCTCGTGAAGCACGCCGGGTCCCGCTCCGGTTCGAGCAGCGCCCAAGACTCCGAGGCACGCGGGGCATCCGAAGAGCTGGTCTTCGCCCTGTGCCACGAGGTGGGAAACCTGGTGGGCGCGATCCGCCTGAACGCCCACCTGATCGACGGGGACGCCTCGGCGGTAGAGCTCGCTCGGCGTCGGTCGAGATCGACGACTCGGCGAGCCGGATCCGCTCGCTTCTCGCACTGATCCGTCCCCTGCTCGCGGGTTCGGGGGGCGCGCAGACCTCGCTGGTCGAACCGGGGGTGCTGCTGCGGGGCGTCCGCGATGCGCTCGAGGAGTACGGCGGTCGCGGCGTGGGCATCGAGGTCGTCGACGGGGAGGCCCTTCCGGAGGTCGCGGCCAGGCAGGACGTGCTGCACCACCTGCTCGTCTCCTTCGCCTACTACGCGGTGGAGGAGGCGCGGCCCCGGGGCCAGGTGCGCGTGGCGGTGCGATCCGAAGCGGGCGCTCGCATCGTCTTCCAGCTCGAGGACGACGCCGCCGCCGACGACGCGCTCCCGGACTTCCAGGAGACCGGACGCACCGGCCGAGCCCTCCTCTGCCGGGTAGCCGGAAGCCTCCTCGATCCGTGGGGCGGCGGCGTCAGCGTCCAACGCGAATCCGACACCACCCGAGTCACCCTCCGCCTCCCCATCGCCGAACCCGCCTGAGCCAAGACCAGAGCCAGAGCCAGCGCCGGAGGTCACGGACCGCGAGGCGGTCGAGAGTGCCGGAGATTCGGGGCCCTCGGAGCGTAGGTCACCGGAGGCGTACTCCCGTACGCCGAGGAGACCGAAGCGAGAAGGTCGCGAAGATCCGGTGCTATCGGCCGCCGAGTAGGCGCTTGGGAGGCTCGCGCAGGTCCCAGACCAGCCCGCAGAGCGCCATGGCGCGCAGCACGTAGTACGTGATGTCGATCTCCCACCAGAAGAAGCCCTGGCGCGTGGACGCCATGTACTGGTGGTGGTTGTTGTGCCAGCCCTCGCCCAGGGTGAGCAGCGCGAGCACCCAGTTGTTGCGGCTGTCGTCGTTCGTCTCGTAGCGCCGGCTGCCCCAGCGGTGGGCCAGGGAGTTGATCGTGTAGGTGCTGTGCCAGAGCAGGGTGGTGGCGATGGCCATGCCCCAGACCAGCCCACTCAGGCCGCCGATCGCGAAGCAGGCGGCCGCCATCATGAGCGGCGGAACCGGATGCCAGCGGTTCAGCCAGACGAGCTCGGGGTAGGCGGCGAAGTCCGGGATGCGATCGAACTCGGTGGCGTCCCAGCGGCCGTCGAAGATCCAGCCCTGGTGCGCGTACCAGAAGCCGTTCCGGGGGGAGTGCATGTCCCCTTCCTGGTCGGAGTAGCGATGGTGCCGCCGGTGGCCGGCCGCCCACCACAGGGGGCCCTTCTGGACTGCGCAGCAGCCGAGGAAGGCCAGCACGAACTGGAACGCCCGGCTGGTGCGGAAGGTCTTGTGGGCGAAGTAGCGGTGGTACCCGCCGGTGATGGCGAACATTCGCAGGTAGAACGTCGCCAGACACAGCGCCACATCGACGGCCGAGACCCCGGTGTAGAAGGCCAGCAGGCAGGCTGCGTGGATGCCGTAGTAGACCGTCATCGAGACGCCGTCGACCCAGCGGCTGCCGCGGACGGCGACCGGCAGGGCGTCCGGAACGGTCGTCTGCGCGCCGGCGAGGGCCCGCGGGCCGTCCTCAGCGGTCTTCGGCAGGGCTCCCTCCCGGGCGACTCCCCGGTCCGTCTGCAGGTACTCCAGGGTCTCTCGCGTCTCCAGCGCTTCGGCCACGCGTCCTCCTCCGTTCGGCGTGCATTCCGCCGCCTCGACCCTGCCGCCGCCTCCGGCTCCTTGCGAGCAACCCTTGCGGTCCATGCGACCTGCCGCGGCACGACGAGGACGATCGGGGGATTCGAGTGTCCGAACGGTAAGCCCCGCATCGGAGTCGGGCAGTGGGCGGCATGTGAAACTTCGGTAAAACGGAGGCTCGACGGCGCTGTGCGGCGGATCTGCTAATCTCGACGCCGCCGAAGACCGGGGGCTCCGGGAACGGTGCCGGGAGCGGAACCCGGTCGGCAGGTCGGATCGATCCAGCCTGGTCGGGAGGCCCGGTCGAAACCCGACCGAAGGTCTCCGCGGAAACCCCTCCCAAGCCTGCTCGACGACTCCGCAGGGAGAGCGGTCGAGCCCACGCGAATCGCCACCGTTCCCGTTCGGACGGCCGGGCGATCGTCCAGAGAGACCTTCGAACCATGTCCGAGCCGTCGCATCGCAAGGATCTGCGCAACCTCGCGATCATCGCGCACGTGGATCACGGCAAGACCACGCTCATCGACGGCCTGCTCAGGCAGACCGGCGCCTTCCGGGCGAACCAGGCCGTGGCCGATCGGGTCATGGACTCGGGGGATCTCGAGCGCGAGCGCGGCATCACGATCCAGTCCAAGAGCACCTCGATCGAGTTCGAGGGTGTGCGCATCCAGCTCGTCGACACGCCCGGGCACGCGGACTTCGGCGGCGAGGTGGAGCGGGTGCTCGGCATGGTGGATTCCGTGCTGCTGCTCGTGGACGCCGTCGAGGGAGTGATGCCCCAGACTCGCTTCGTGCTGCGCAAGGCGCTGGAGCACGGGCTGCGCCCGATCCTGGTGGTGAACAAGATCGATCGACCCGAGGAGCGGGCGGTCGAGGTGCTCGACGAGGTCTTCGACCTGCTCGTCGAGCTCGGCGCCGACGACCAGCAGCTCGACTTCCCGGTGGTCTACGCGTCGGCCAAGCAGGGCAAGGCCAGTCGGGAGCATGGCGGCCCGCTCACCGACCTGCGCCCGGTGCTCGAGGCCATCCTCGAGCACGCGCCGCCGCCGCTCGTGGACGTCGAGGCGTCCCTGCAGTTCCAGGCGGTGACGCTCGGTTGGGACAACTACGTGGGGCGCCTCGTGATCGGACGGGTCGAGCGCGGCCGGATCGTGCGCGGCCGCAGCGTGGTGTGCGTGGGGGAGGACGGCGAGGCGGAATCGTTCCGGGTCTCGAAGCTCTTCGGGACGCGCGGCATCGAGCGGGTCGAGCTGCAGGAGGGCCGCGCCGGAGACATCGTGATCCTCGCGGGCGTCGACTCGGTGCAGGTGGGGGACACGATCTGCGACCCGGGCGCGATCGATCCGCTCCCGCGCATCGCCATCGACCCGCCGACGATCCGCGTCGACTTCCAGGTGAACACCTCGCCCTTCGCGGGTCGCGAGGGGAAGTACGTCACGAGCCGACAGCTGGCCGAGCGGCTCGAGCGCGAGACCCTCTCCAACGTCTCGATCGAGGTCGAGTCCGGCAAGCGCCAGGATTCCTTCACGGTGGCGGGCCGGGGCGAGCTCCAGATCTCCGTGCTGATCGAGACCATGCGCCGCGAGGGCTACGAGTTCGCGGTTTCGCGACCCGAGATCATCCTGCGCGAGATCGAAGGCCGCTCCTGCGAGCCGGTGGAGCAGGTGGTGGTGGACGCGCCGGAAGGCTGCGCGGGCTCGGTGATGGAGAAGCTCTCGGCCCGCAGGGGGCGCATGGTCTCGATGGAGCAGCAGTCCGGGCGCGTGCGCTTCGAGTGGGTGGCGCCGAGTCGCGGTCTCTTCGGCTACCGCAGCGAGTTCCTGACGGATACGCGCGGCGAGGGGGTGCTCTATCGCAGCGTCACGGGCTACGAGCCCTTCGCGGGCGTGATCGAGGGCCGCGGGGTGGGCAGCATCGTCGCCAGCGAGACGAGCCGTGCCACCGCCCACGCGATCTCGAAGATCCAGGAGCGGGCCACGCTCTTCATCGGGGCGGGCGACGAGGTCTACGAGGGGCAGGTGGTGGGCGAGAACCGCCGCCCGGGCGACATGAACGTCAACGTGTGCCGGGCCAAGCAGCTGACGAACATCCGGGCCGCGGGCAAGGACGACTCGCCCATCCTGACGCCGCCGCGCCGGCTCACCATCGACGCCGCGCTCGAATGGATGGCCGACGACGAGCTGCTCGAAGCGACGCCCAAGAGCCTGCGCCTGCGCAAGCGCATCTTGTCCGCGAGCCACCGCAAGCGGTAGCGTTCGTGCCAGCAACCCGAGCCGAGAGGAACCCCGTGGCCGAAGCGGCAGCCGACGTCGGCGAGCGCCGATACGCACTCACCCACCGCGAGCAGCGCGCCTGGACGGAGGGCGGATTCTTCGTTCGCGAGGCGGCGTTCCAGACGCACGAGATCGAGGTCATGCGCGAGGCCGGCGAAGCGGTCGTCCGCCGCGCCGAGGCCGCGAGCCGGAACGGGCGCGACTACCGCATCGACGGCAACCGCTACGTCGAGGGAGCCGGCGAGACGATCCAGTACGAGCACAACGAGGCCGCGAGCACCGTTCGGGTGATCGAGCCCTTCCACCACCTCCACCCGGTCTTCGAACGGCTGATCGACGACCCGCGCATCGTCGATCCCATGTGCGGGCTCGTCGGCACCGCCGGCGTCGCCCTGTGGACCGACAAGATCAACCTGAAGCGCCCCCTGGAGGGCTCGGCGTTCCGATGGCATCAGGACTCGCCCTACTGGACGCACGCCCACGACGACGTGGATCGGCTCCCCAATGTGATGGTCACCCTCGACGACGCGAACGAGGAGAACGGCTGCCTGCGCGTGGTCCATGGGTCCCACCGCCGGGGCTGTCTGCCCGGCACTCGGGACGGCAGCACCCTCGGCCCCCTGTTCACCGATCCCGCCTGCTTCGACGCATCGAGCCAGGTGCCGGTGGTGGCTCCGGCCGGGAGTCTCGTCTTCTTCAGCCCCCACACGGTGCACGGATCGGAGCCCAACCGCTCGCCTCGGCCTCGTCGAGCGATGGTCTTCACCTATCAGGCCGCCGGCCGGCGCATGTTCAAGCTGGACGCCACGCGCAACACCGGCGTGTGAAGGGTCGGGTCGCCGCTCAGAGATCGCGCAACGAGGCGCGGGCCCACTCCGCCCGAGCCTCCTCGTAGGTGGTGGCGACCGGGTACTGGGGAAACTCGTCGATCACGTTCTGCGGCGGGCGGAAGAGGATGCCCGCGTCCGCCTCGGCGAGCATGCTGGTGTCGTTGTACGAGTCTCCGGTCGCGATCACCCGGAAGTTGAGGGCCTTGAGGGCGCGTACCGCCTGGCGCTTCGGGTCCGCCTGACGCAGGTGGTAATCGACGACCCGGCCGGTGGCGTCCACCTCGAGCCGGTGGCAGAAGAGGGTGGGCCAGTCGAGCTGGCGCATGAATGGCTCGGCGAACTCGTAGAACGTGTCGGACAGGATGATCACCTGGAAGCGCTCGCGCAGCCAGCCGAGGAACTCGCGGGCCCCCTCGAGCGGGCGCATCCCCGAGATGACCTCCTGGATGTCCGGAAGCCCCAGGCCGTGCTCCGCCAGGATCCGCAGGCGCTGGCGCATCAGCACGTCGTAGTCCGGGATGTCCCGGGTGGTGGCACGAAGCTCCTCGATGCCGGTGCGCTCCGCGAAGTTGATCCAGACCTCGGGGATGAGCACCCCTTCCAGGTCCAGGCAGGCCAGTTCCACGGCGATTTCCTTCGGTTCGGCGGTCGTGTTCGACTGGTTCGGTGGGTCGTGTTCGAAATCGGCGGTCCGGCGCGCACCGTCTGGTCCGGATTCAGCTTCGGATTCCAGGGCGGCGAACGGGCGCGGATGCTAGCCCCAATGCGGCATTGTTCCAGCTTCCCGCGTGCCGCAGAGCCCGCCAGCCCTTGCGGATCCTGCGACGTCGCTGGAACCTGCCTGGGCGCGAGGAACTCATTGCCGTGAAGTCCTGGCGGCAGGCGCGGATCGCGGCACGGGCCGAGCAGACGCGCGGATCCGGACAGCATCGGGAGTTGCGCCCTGATCCGTATGACGGATCAGGGCTAGCAGGCCCCGGGGCCGGGGCGGGCGTCGCGCGGCTGCTGGATTCAGCCCGATGCGACGCGGCTGCTAGACTGCGCCCGATGCGACGCGACTGCTTCCGAAGAGCCCGTTCGCGTTCCGACTCCGCCCTCCGATATGTGTCCGGCCCGCTCCGCGAGCGGTGCGGTGGCGTCCGGATGCGCGTCGGGAGCCTCCCCCTCGTGGCCGCCCTGTGCCTCGGACTCGTCGTGGTCGGCTGTGGCGGGGACGACGCCCCCGCGGCCGCCGGCCCGGAGCCCACGCCGGACACCGTCGAGGTGACGACCCTCGTGCCGGAAACCCTGGTGGACACGGTCTCGCTCACGGGTCAGCTGGAGGCCGAGAACTCGGTGGTCGTCCAGCCCGAGACCGCCGGCGTCGTCTCCCGGATCGAGTTCGTGGAGGGCAAGCCCGTCGAGAAGGGCGACGTGCTGCTCTACCTGGGGGACGACATGGAGCGGGCCCGGGTGGACGAGGCCCGCGCCGCGCTGCGTCTCGCCAAACAGGTCTACGAGCGGGAGAACAAGCTGGCGCGCCGGGACGCTTCGTCCCTGGCGCGCATGGAAGAGACGCGCGCCCAGCTGGAGACCGCCCGCGCGCAGCTCCAGATCGCGGAGATCGAGCTGGAGCGGATGCGCGTTCGGGCTCCCTTCGACGGAATCCCGGGCGCCCGGCTGGTGGCACCGGGGGAGCGCGTCGAGGACGACACGGGCCTCGTCGCGATCAGCGCCGTCGACCGGCTTCAGCTCCTCTTCACGGTCCCGGAGACCGCCGTCGCCCTGGCGCGCATGGGCGGCGAGATCCAGGCCCGGGTGGCGGCCTTCCCCGGCGAGAGCTTTGCGGGAACCGTCTTCTTCGTCTCGCCCACCATCGATCCGGCCTCGCGGCGTCTCGTCCTGAAGGCCTGGATCCAGAACCCCGACCACCGCCTCAAGCCCGGGATGTTCGCCAACGTGGACGTCGAGGTGTCGAAGCGCCACGGCGCCTTGCTCGTGCCCGAAGCCTCGATGGTCTACGACCGGAACGGCATCTACGTGTGGCGCGTGGTGGAGGGAGATCGCGTCGAGAAGGTGCCGGTCCACATCGGCCTGCGGCAGGCGGGCCGGGTGGAGATCGTCGAAGGCCTCTCGCCCGGAGACCGCGTGGTCTCGGCGGGAACCAACAAGGTGATGGCGGGCGAGCGGGTGCGGGCCGTCGCGCCGGCGGAGCCGGCTTCGTGAGGCTCTCGGCGATCTGCATCGAGCGACCGGTGCTCACCACCGTGATGTCGCTCATCATCGTGCTGTTCGGCGTGATCGCGTTGCCGCGCCTTCCCAACCGGGAGCTCCCGGACGTCGACGCGCCCATCGTGTCCGTCACCACCGTCTATCCCGGCGCCGCGGCCGAGGTGGTGGAGACCTCGGTCACCCAGCCCCTCGAGGACGCCGTGAACGGCATCGAGGGGGTCAAGCACGTCCGCTCCGAGAGCCGCGAGCAGGTCTCCTCGATCAGCATCGAGTTCTCTCTCGATCGCGACATCGAAGCGGCCGCGAACGACGTGCGCGACCGGGTGGCCCGCGCCCGGGGCGACCTGCCCGACGAGATCGACGTGCCCGTCGTCGCCAAGACGGACTCGGACGCACAGCCGATTCTCTTCCTGGCGCTCTACGGAGGCAACTACGACCAGATCGAGCTGACCCGCATCGTCGACGACCGGGTGAAGGACCGCCTCGAGAAGCTGCCGGGCGTGGCCAGCGTGATCATGGGCGGCGATCGCCGCTTCTCGATGCGTATCTGGATCGACAACCGCCGGTTGGGCGCCCAGAACCTCACGGTCGCGGACGTGGTGGCGGCGCTGCAGCGCGCGAACGTCGACATTCCCTCGGGCCGCGTCGAGAGCCGGGACACGGAGTTCACCGTCCGTGCCCTGGGCGAGCTGAAGAGCCCCCGGGAGTACGAGCGCATGATCGTCGCGAAGGTCGACGACGAGCTCGTGCGCCTCGGGGACGTCGCCACCGTGGAGACGGGCCCCGAGGACGAGCGCAAGCTCGTCCGCTACAACGGAGCGCCGGCCATCGGCATCGGCGTCATCAAGCAGTCGAAGGCCAACACCCTCGCCGTGGCGGAGGCGGTCAAGAAGGAGGCGGCGGACATCAGCGCCGGACTGGGGGAGGGGCTCACCCTGGAGGTCGCCTTCGACTCGTCCACCTTCATCCGGGAGTCGATCACCGACGTGACCCGGACGATCTTCGAGGCGTCGCTGCTGGTGGTGCTCGTCATCTACATCTTCCTCCGCAGCGTGCGGGCGACGATCGTGCCTGCCGTCGCCATCCCCGTCTCCATCGTCGGCGCCTTCGCGCTTCCTGTACTTCGCGGGCTTCTCGATCAACACGCTGACCCTGATGGGGGTGACCCTCGCGATCGGTCTGGTGGTCGACGACGCGATCGTGGTGCTGGAGAACATCACGCGCTGGGTCGAAGGCGGGACGCCGCCCATGGAGGCGGCCCGGCGCGGAATGGACGAGATCTCCTTCGCGGTCGTAGCGGCGACGGTGTCGGCGGTCTCGGTCTTCGTGCCGCTCGTCTTCCTCCGGGACACCACCGGGCGCCTCTTCGGCGAGTTCGCCGTGACCGTGGCGAGCGCGATCGCCATCTCGGGCTTCGTGGCCGTGACGCTGGCGCCCATGCTGTGCGCCCGGGTGTTGGGCGTTCGCCGGGAGGAACGCGGCCTGAAGCGGGTCTTCGGCGCGATACATCGAGGGCCTCACCGCCGGCTACGTCCGTCTCGTCGGGCCTCTCGTCTCGCGGCCGGTCCTGGCCGCGAGTGCCCTCGTGTTCGGCATCCTGTGGGTGCTCGGTGGCTTCTGGCTCTACGGCCAGCTGCCCGAGGAGCTCATGCCCGATGCGGACCGCGGCGTGGTGCTGGTGTGGACCGAGGCGCCCGAGGGCAGCACGATCGAGTACATGGACCGCTATCAGCGCCAGGCGGAAGCCCTCCTGATGGCCGTCCCCGAGATCCGCCGCACCCTGTCGGTGGTGGCCCTGGGCATCGGCGCCCCCGGCGTGGTGAACCAGGGAATCCTCTTCACCCAGCTCGTGGACCGGGCCGAGCGCGAGCGGAGCCAGCAGCAGATCGTCGCCTCCCTGGGCGACGAGCTCTCGGGCATCGCCGGGATCAGCACGCGCCCCCTCAATCCGAACCCGCTGCGGCTCTTCGGCGGCTCGCCGGTCGAAGTCGTGATCCAGGGGCCCGAGCTCGACGAGCTCGCCCGGGTCGCCGACGAGATCGAGCGCAAGGCGAACGCCGAGGGCATCTTCCGGTACGTGCGCTCGAACCTGGTCCTCAACAAGCCGCAGCTCGAGGTGGCCATCGACCGCGAGCGTGCTAGCGATCTCGGCATGTCCATGAAGGAGATCGCGACCACCCTCCAGATCATGCTGGGTGGCCTCGACATCTCCACCTTCAAGCAGGACGGCGAGACGTACAACGTGATGGCGCAGCTCCCGCGCAGCGAGCGGACCTCGCCGCGGGACGTGGTCTCGCTGTTCGTGCGGGGGAACGGGGAGCTGATTCCCCTGGCCGCCGTGGCCGAGGCCCGGGAGACGACCTCGCCGCGTTCTCTCCCCCACTACGACCGCTTCCGCTCCGTCACCATCAGCGCCTCGCTGCGGGAAGGCACCTCCCAGGGCGAGGGGCTCGCGCGCATGATGGCCATCGCGAAGGGCTCGCTGCCCCCGCGCGGCGGCTACCGCGCCGAGTTCGCCGGGGAGGCCGAGAAGTTCTACGAGTCGGGCAACGCCATCGTGTCCGCGTACGCGCTGGCGATCCTGATCGTGTACCTGGTCCTGGCGGCCCAGTTCGAGAGCTTCTTCGATCCCCTCGTCGATCCTGGTGGCGGTCTTCCTGTCCTTCACCGGCGCGCTGATCGCGCTCGAGCATGGTGGGCGACTCGTTGAACCTGTTCAGCAAGATCGGGATCGTGATGCTGGTGGGGCTCGTCACCAAGAACTCGATCCTGATCGTCGAGTTCGCGAACCAGCTGCGCGAGCGGGGGCTCTCGTTGGGAGAAGCGACCCTGGAGGCCTGTCGCACCCGCTTCCGGCCCATCCTCATGACCGCCACCGCGACCATCATGGGGATCCTGCCCATCGCCCTGGGGCTCGGGGCGGGCGGCGAGTCCCGTGCGCCTCTGGGCGTCGCGGTGGTGGGCGGCATGATCTTCTCCACCGTGCTGACCTTCTTCGTGGTGCCCGCCACCTACGTGTCCCTGGACCGCTTCCGGCGACCCTTCCGGCTGCTCCGGGAGGCCGAGGCCGGTGCGGGCGAAGCGACGGAGGCGTCTGCACCGGTGGCCGGCGGGCGATGAGCGACCTCGAAGCCCTCTGGCTCGGCATCGTCCAGGGTCTGACCGAGTTCTTCCCCGTCTCGAGCTCCGGCCACCTGGTGATCTTCGAGTCCCTGCTCGGGCTCGAGATGCACGGGCTGCTCTTCGAGGTGGCCGTGCACGTCGCCACCCTCGTGGCCATCCTGATCTTCTACCAGCGCCGCATCCGCGGCCTGGTGGTGGGCGTCCTGCACGGACGCACGGACTCGATCCGCTACGTCGGCAAGCTGGCCCTGGCCACGGTACCGGCGGTGCTCGTGGGGCTCACCGCCAAGGACTTCATCGAGCGCCCAGTTCTCGTCCGCGCCGGCGGTGGGCTGCCTCCTGCTCGTGACGGGCGGGATCGTGTGGACGACCCGCTTCACCCGCCGCACCGGCGGCATGGAGGAGCCTACCTGGGCGGGGGCCCTGCTGATCGGCGTGGCCCAGGCCTTCGCCATCCTGCCGGGCATCTCGCGCAGCGGCTCGACCGTGGCCGCCGCCCTGGCGCTGGGCGTGGCGCCCGTGCAGGCCGCCGAGTTCAGCTTCCTGCTGGGCATCATCGCGATCACCGGAGCGGCGGTGCTGATCCTGCCCGACCTGCGGGGCGTCCCGGTCGAGCAGCTCGCCGCGATCGGGCTCGGCTCCGCCGCCGCCCTGGTGAGCGGCGTCCTCGCCCTCTACCTCTTCGTCCGCATGCTGCGGGCCGAACGTCTTCTACCGCTTCGCCTGGTGGGCGTGGCTGGCGGGATCGACCTTCCTGCTCTGGGCCTGGCTGCACTGAATCGCGCGGAGATGGGCAGGCCCCGGAGCGTCTCCAGGGCCTGCCGCGCACTTCCGCTTCAGGGCTCGAGCTCAGGGCTCCAGGATCGGATGCAGCCGCTGGGCGGGCTGGGTCTCCCGCAGCTTCTTCAGCGCCCGGGCCTCGAGCTGGCGCACGCGCTCGCGCGACAGGCCCAGGGACTGGCCGATCTGCTCGAGGGTGTGCTCCTCCTCGCCGCCCAGGCCGTAGCGCAGGCGGAGGATGAGCTGCTCGCGGGGCGTGAGCGTGCCGATCAGGGTGCCGACGCCCGACCGCATGCGGTCGTCGTCGATGCCGCCGTCCGGCGCGGAGCTGAGCGGGTCCGGGAACGAAGTCCTCCAGCCGCTTCTCGGTGCCGGCCACGTTGGACTCGAGCGAGATGGCCTCGCGCGACAGCCGGTCGAGGGCCTCCAGCGCCTCGGTGTCCGTGCCGAGTGCCGGCGCCAGCTCCGCGGGCGTGGGCTCGCGGCCGAGCTTGCCGGTCAGCTCCGCCCGGATGCGCTGGCTGCGCTGCAGCCGGTCGTGGACGTGGGAAGGCAGACGGATCGTCCGCGAGTGGTTCTGGATCGCGCGGACCAGCGCCTGCCGGATCCACCACACCGCGTAGGTCGAGAACTTGAAGCCCGCGCCGGTGGTCGAACTTCTCCACCGCCCGGATCAGGCCGAGGTTGCCCTCCTGGATCAGGTCGGGGAAGGACAGACCCAGGTTCCGGTAGTCCTTCGCGATGGCCACCACCAGCTTCAGGTTGTGCTCGATGAAGCGGTTCTTGACGGTGGTCATGCGATCGTGGGCGTTCTCCACGTCTGCGACGAGCTCCATCATCCGCTTCTTCGGGACACCCACCTCGACCTCGAGCTCGGCGAGACGCCGGCTGCGCGCCCGCACCTTCCGCATCTCGGCCGCATAGGCGAGGGCCCGCTCCCGCAGCTCGACGAGCACGGCCAGCGAGAGCTGGGCGCTGTGCATGTCCTTGCTGATCTTGGCGTCGATGCGCTCGAGGGCCTTGCTGTAGGTGCCCGTCGTCCGGCCCAGTTTCTTCTCGCGCTCCTCGAGCAGGGTGCGCAGCTTCTTCACCGCGCGCTCGACGCGCGCCGCGATCTCACCCGTCTCCTCGTCGCCAACCGACTCCGAGAGCTTGGCGCCGGTGTGGGAGAGGGCGCGCAGGGCGTCCCAGCGCGCCACCACGTGGCGTGGCCGAGCAGCGGGATCGCGTAGAGCGCCGCGCGCAGCTCCGCCGTGGCGGACTCGAGATCCTTTGCGAGGAAGACCTCCTCCTCGCGCTTCAGCGTGCGAGTTCCACCGATCTCCTGGAAGTAAGACTCCAGCGGGCGGCGCTCGCGGCCGGGATCCAGCTCCTCGGCGGCCACCACCGGGGTCGCCCCCATGGCGGTCTGGCGCGAGTCGTCTCGCTTGGTGGATTTCTTCTGGTTGTCAGCGCTCAACGGTTTACCTCGACGGTCCCTGGACCCGTGCGATTCCCTGGCCTTGCTTGCCCTGCGTCGTGTCCTGTACGGACCGCCCCACCCCCGTGGAGATGGCTTGCAATGGCATTCGGATACCGCCCGCCGGGGGCCGGTTTCAAGTTGTCGGGGTCCTGACTCGCCTGCTAGTGGCGCGTGTTCGGAATGGCTCTCGGCGTACGGTACGGGTCCGCTGCGTTCGGATCCTCGTGCCGCTGGGTTCGGTGCTCGTCTTCACCTCTCGGCGACCCGGGTGAGAACGCGGCCGGGTCGCCCCCTCGTCGCGGGATTCTCGGGGCTCTCGGGAGCAGAGCCGAGCGACCCGCAAGTATGCCGGCCGGATCGCCGACTCACAAGCGATTTCCCGACGTGGCCCGGAATGCGCGACGGCCTGGGGACGGTGTCGAGTCGAGATTCCGGCCCGGATGGCGATGTCGTGCGGATCGTGGGCTTTCGGCCACATATCATCCTGACACATCGGCCGCAAGGGGTCCCAACCCAAGCGAATCGTCCTGCACTCTAACACGAAATGCTCCATGTCAAGTTGACAATGTGAACTAGAGCACGGTTTCGCCTCTCGGGCGGGCCCTGGCTTCCTGGATGAGTGGCTTCGTTCCCGGTCCGGGTTACGTTCCCCGGGGGCGGAATGCCCCATGCCGTCGTGTCAAGACTGGACGCGGGCAGGTCCGAGGCCGCGTGGATGGCGCCTCGATGGGGGTGACCGGGTCAAGGCACGCGCAGCTTGACCGGGACGGCCGGAGCGTGACCGGGACGGCCGGAGCGGCGGACCCGCTCCTACGCGAACGGCCAGATCCAGGGGATGGTGGTGATCGCCACCGCTCCGCAGAGCATGTCCAGCGGCAGGCCGGCCCGAACGAAGTCCGTGAAGCGGTAGCCGCCCGGGCCGTAGACGATCAGGTGGGTCTGGTAGGAGACGGGCGAAGCGAACGCGCAGCACGAGGCGAGAGCCACCGCCATCACGAAGCCACGGGGATCCGCGCCGACCTGCTTGGCGGTGGCGACGGCGATCGGGAACATGATTGCCACCGCCGCGTTGTGGTGGAGCAGCTCGGCCATCAGCAGGCAGGTTCCGTAGATGAGGGCGAGGGCGCCCAGCGGGCCGATGTGCCCGAGGGAGTCCACCAGCGTGCGGGCCACGAGCTGCGCGGCGCCGGTCTTCTCCATGGCGCCCGCGATCCCGAGGCCGGCGCCGATCACCACCAGGATCGACCAGTCCACGCTGCGCCGGGCCTGGGGCGCCCGTGATGCAGCGCGTGGCCAGCATCAGCCCCACGGCCGCGAAGGCCGCGACGGCGATCGGGCAAGCACCCCGGCGGTGACGAGGATCACCATGGCCAGCAGGATCCCGAGGGCGAGTCCGGCCCGTTCGTAGCGGGGCTTGGTGTCGTCCTGCAGCTCGCTCACCAGGAAGAAGTCGGGGCTGTTGCGGTGCGCGCGCAGGAAGCCCGGCGCGCACTGCAGCAGCAGCGTGTCGCCCGGGCGCAGCACGATCTCGCCGATCTTGCCCGGCACGCGCTCGCCGTTGCGGTGGACCGCGATCACGGCGGCGTCGTAGACGGTCCGGAAGTTCGCGTCGCGGATGCTCCGTCCGACCAGCGGCGACGAGCGCGAGACGACGGCCTCGGCCAGGCGGTGGGTCGGGTCGCTGGTGGTGGGTCCCGTGTCCTCGCTGATCGGCAGCAGCCCGCGGATGCGCTGGAGCTCGATGATGGTCGAGACAACGCCCGCGAACACCAGCCGGTCGCCCGCGCGGATCGTCTCGTCCGGCGCGACCGGCGTGATGACGCGGCCCTGGCGGTCGATCTCGACCAGGAAGAGCCCGGGCAGCTGGCGCAGACCGGCCTCCTCCACGGAGCGGTCGACCAGGGGGCAGTCCGCCTGCACCTCCATGGCGGCCACGTACTCGCGGCGCCGCTTGCCCAGCCCCTCCATCGGATCGACGCGGTCGGGCAGCCGCCGCGGCGCCACGAACACCAGGTAGAGGAGGCCGAGCAGGCAGATCGGCACGCCCACCGGTGCCAGCTCGAAGAACGACATGGGCTTCATGCCGGCGTCGATGATCAGGCCCGCGACCGTCAGGTTGACGCTCGTGCCGATGATCGTCGTGCTGCTCCCGAGGATCGCCGCGTAGCTGAGCGGGATCAGGAAGCGGCTCGGAGAGAGGTTGTTGCGGCGCGCCCACTCGATCACCGAGGGGGTCATCATGGCGACGATCGGGGCGTTGTTCAGGAACGCCGAGAGGCTCGCCACGGGCAGGCGCGATGCGCATGCGCGCCCGCGGTCATGCCGCGGGCGCCGTTCAGGAAGCGCCCGATGCTGAGGTCGAGGGCGCCCGTCTGCCGGAGCGCCGCCGAGACCATGAAGAGGGCGCCGATCGTGGCGACCGCCGGGTTGGAGAAGCCCGAGAAGGTCTCGGGGGGGTGAGGATGCCGGCCAGACGCCAGGGAGAGCAGTGCCGCCATCAGGATCAGGTCGGGCGCCGCGATCTGCCGCACCATCGCGGTCAGGGCCACCAACACGATCGGCCAGCGTGTAGGCGATCTGCCAATCCATGCGCGCCGCACGATACAGGCTATGCGGGCCCGGGACAGGGATTTCGGACCGTGTCCGAGGGCTCCCGGATGCGCGAGAATGCGGCCCGCATGGTGGCGGCGAGCTCCTTCCCCGACGGCGGACGGCTTCTCCGAGCGCGACTTCTACCTGGCGGAGTTCCGCGGGCGGACCCTCGCCTTCGCCTTGCCCTCGGCCGAGCCCGAGGAGGTCCCGCTGCTCGAGTCGGTGCTCTCCGAGCTGGAGGCGAACCGGACGCGCGTTCTCGTCCTCTCCGCGGATCGCTCGCTGCTCGAGAAGATCGCGGGCGATCGCGTGCTCGACGCCCGGGATCCGCGCTGGATCGGACGCCTGTGGCGGGCCATCCGCAACGACGTGCGGGTGGGCATCGCCGTCGGCCCCGACGAGGTCCTGGCCTCGGCCTGCCGCCGGGTGGTGCTGCGCCTGCGCCTGGCGAAGCTCGTCTGGATCGATCCCGCGGGCCCCCTGCGCGACGCCCGGGGCGAGCGGATCTCCCTGCTCGACGGCGCGGGCATCGCCGCGGCGCTCGGCGGAGACGTGCCGCCGGATCGCCGGGCGCTGCTCGAGGAGATCCGCACCATGCTGGGGGCGGGGCTGCCGGCCGTGAACCTCTGCAGCCTCGGGGGGCTCGACGCGGATCTCTTCACCTTCGAAGGCTCGGGGACCTTCTTTGCGCGCGAGCGCTACCTGGACGTGCGGCGCCTCTCCCTGGACGAGTTCGACGCCGCCGACCGGCTGATCGGGCGAGGCGTCGAAGAGGGCTACCTGGTCGAGCGGAGCCCGGAGCAGCTGGAGGAGATCCTGGCGAACGCGTTCGGCGTCTTCGTCGAGGGGCGTTACCTGGCCGGGCGTCGGCGCGCTGCTGCCGCACCCGGATCGTCGTGCGGCGAGATCGGCTCGCTCTACACCCTCACCCGCTTCGTCGGCGAAGGGGTCGGCGGACACCTCGTGAGCTTCGCGCTCGAATGCGCCGCCGAGCATGGGCTTCGCCTACGTGTTCGCGTGCACCACGTCGGAGCGCGTCCAGGTCTTCTTCGAGCGCCAGGGCTTCCGCGTCGTCGGGGCCGACGACATCCCGGCCGAGAAGTGGCGGGGCTATCCGCCCGACCGGCGGGCCCGGGTCCGCTGCCTGCGTCGCGATCTGCATCCGGGCGCGGCCACCCCGCCCGGCGCGTGACCTCGGGCCCCGCGCGACCCCAATCGGGAATGCAGCGGAGGCGACGGCCCGCGCCGGCGGGCCGGGAGCCCGCGCATCGCGAGCTCCCGGTCGCCGTTGCGTCTTCGTCGGAGCGCCCCGGGCGTGGCTTGCGCTTCTTCCCGGGGGTTCGCGGCGTGCGGGTGCACGCCGCGAAGTGGACTGTAAGCCGGGTCCTGTTCCGGCGAGCGGTTGCCCCCTCGCCGGCGAGGATCATTCATCTAGGCGACGCGTTGCCGCGCCGCTCGAGCACTCTCACCCGGGCACTGGCGCTGCTCCGGAGAGCAGCGCTTCGGGCGGGTCACCCTCGAACAGCGCCCCTATTCGAGCTTGCTCCCGGAAGGGCTTGCCTCGCCGCCGGTCGCCCGGCTGTCGCGCGTGGGCTCTTACCCCACGATTTCACCCTTGCCTGTGCGGGCCGGCCGTGACCGGTCCGCCATCGGCGGTGTCATTTCTGTTGCGCTTTCCCTCGGGTTGCCCCGGGTCGGCGTTACCGACTTCCGTACCCTGTGGAGCCCGGACTTTCCTCCCGCGGACGGTTGGTGTCCGCCGGCGATCCTCCGTCCACCTCCGGCAGGTCGGGAGCGTAGGGACGTGCGCCGGCGCCGGCAATTCGGGCGCCTGGACAGGGGAGGGCCGGCCCGCTGCGGCGAGCTCCTATACTGCACTGCGAAGCCACTCCGAGGGCCGCGAGGGTTGCGAAGCTGCGAGACCTCATCCTTGTCGAGCGTTGCCGTCGATCCGTGCGCGCGGCCGGAGGACGGCGGCGTGAAGGCCTTCCTGCGCGAGCCGCTTCTCCACTTCTTCGTCGCCGGCACGGTGCTCTTCGCGCTGCACGCGCTCTTCGCGGGCGACCGGCAGGGCCCGGATCGCATCGTCGTGAGCGAGGAGCGCGTGGCGAGCCTGGCGGGAGCCTTCGAGCGCACCTGGATGCGGAGGCCGACGCCCAGCGAGCTGCAGGGCCTGGTCGACGACTTCGTGACCGACGAGGTCTTCTACCGCGAGGCCCTGGCGCTGGGACTGGACCGCGACGACGTGGTCGTGCGGCGGCGAATGCGCCAGAAGCTGGAGTTCCTGAACGACGACCTCAGCGACCGCGCACCCGGCGACGAGGAGCTGCGCGCGTTCCTGGAACGTCACCCGGAACGCTTCGCGCTGCCCGAACGGGTGAGCTTCGAGCAGGTGCTGGTGAGCCCCGAACGGCACGGCGCTGCCGCGCCGGGGCGGGCCGACGCCCTGCTGGTGCGGCTGCGTGCGGATCCCGGCCCGGTTCCGGCCGCAGCGGGCGATCCCACCCTGCTTCCACGATCCCTCTCGAACGCCATACCCCGCGACGTGGCCGCCACCTTCGGCCCCGCCCTGGCCGAGCGGCTGGCGTCCCTGCCCGTGGGCGCGTGGAGCGGGCCCGTCGCCTCGACCTTCGGGCTCCACCTCGTCCGGGTCACCGCACGGGAGCCCGGTCGGCTCCCGGCGCTCGCGGAGGTGCGCGCCGACGTGGAGCGCGAGTGGTCGGCCGAGCAGCGCGAGGCGGCGCGCCTGCGCCTGTCCCGGGAGCTTCGCTCGCGCTATCGGGTCGTCCTGCCGCCGCTCGGCGCGGCCGCGGAGCCGGAGCGGGTCGCGAGCGGATCGTGAGACGCCTCCTCTTCTCGCCTCTCGTGCCGGTGCTGGTCGGTCCTGTCCCTGTACCAGACCGCGTGCCGCGACGCGGCCCGGGTCGAGGGCGACTCTCCGGTCTCGCTTCGGCTGGTGGCGGAAGGGCCGGCGCCCGAGGGCGGGGGAAGCGTCTGGATCGGTGCGATCCTGGAGCTCCAGCCCGGCTGGCACGTCTACTGGCGGCACCCCGGCTTCAGCGGCCAGCCGCTGCGGGTGCGCCTCGACCTGCCCCCCGACGTCACGGCGGGTCCGGTGCAGTGGCCGCTGCCCACGCGCTTCGACTATCCCGGAGTGGGCGTCGACTTCGGTTACGAGGGCACGGTGGGGCTGCCGTGCGGCTCGCGCTGCCCGCCGCCGGCCCAGGAACCTCCTATCCCGTGTCGGCGCGGGTGGACTGGGTGGCGTGCAAGCTCTCGTGCGTGCCGGGTGAGAGTCGCGCCTCCCTCGACCTGACCGTCGGTGAGCCGCCGGCGCCGCCCCAACCGGCCCTCGCCCCCTGGCTCGCGCAGCTGCCCGGTGAGCCGCCCCCGGGTCTCGCCACGACGCGCGCCGTCTGGGGCGAGACCGGCGTCCGAGGGGCAGCGGGATCTCGAGCTGGAGCTCGAGTGGGCGGGCGATCCGCCGGCAGGCCTGGCGTGCTTTCCCGATCCTCGGCGCCGGACCTGCGGGTGGAGGAGATGGAGACCGAGCACCGCGGGGTCACACCACCGCGACCCGCGTTCGAACCATCTCCCGGGCTGGGCTCGGCCAGCACCCCGGAGCAGTACCGGGTGGAGGGTGCCGTCTACACCTACCCGTCCGGGGCCACCGGCCAGCGCGCGGGCTTCCAGGTGCGGTTTCCCGAATCCAGGCCGGACCGAGCCGGACGAGAGCCGCCAGTCCCGCACCCCCTCCCGAGGCGCCCCGGCCTGCGTGACTTGCGGGTCACTGATGGATATCCATCTCGGTATGGATTGAATATCTAGAAGATATTTGTTAGATACTCGAACCATGACTGGCGGCGCGCCCTACGCGAGCGAGGCGGTGTCTCCCGGGTCCTCCCGGCGGGAAGTGCCGCGGCCGGGCGCCATCTACGACCCGGTGGGCCGGGCCCTCGACGCCATCGGCGACCGCTGGAGCCTGGTGCTGGTCCGACACCTGCTGCTCGGCCCGAAGGGCTTCCAGGAGCTGCGGATGCGCACCGGCATCGCGCCGCGGGTCCTGTCGAGCCGCCTGAAGGACCTGACGGAGCAGGGCTTCGTGACGGGTCTCGAGGGCAGCCGGGGCGGCTATGCGATCACCGAGCTCGGCCGCTCGCTGGAGCCGATCGTCGCCTCCATCGCGCGCTGGTTCACGCGTCACGGACGCGAAGCCCTCAGCATCGACGCCGATCGGTTCACCGAGACCTCGCCCCAGTCGATCATCGAATCGCTGCCCTTCCTGCTGCGCGAGGAGAACGCGCGCGACGCCGACGTCACCTTCGAGATCCGCCTGACGGGCGAGGGCGGCGGCGTCTGGACGGTGAAGATCGAGCAGGGCCACTGCACCGTGCTGCCCGGACTTCGCCGAGCGCGCGGACGTCCGGTACACCGCCGAGGCCCGCACCTGGTGCGCCCTCGCCCTCGGGCTCGTCGACGCCCGGGAGCTCGTCCGCAGCGGTCGCATGACCAAGGAAGGCAGCGACGCCGCGATGGACCACTACTTCCACCAGATCCACCGCTCGGTCGGCAACGGCTCCGACCAGCAGGAGAAGTCCGCCCCGGCCGACCGGGCGACGAACGAAGGAGAACCGCAGTGATCTCGTTTGGACCCACCGAAGAGCAGGAAATGGTTCGGGAGGCGATGCGCGACTTCGCGGCGGAGCAGATCCGCCCGATCGCACGCGATTGCGACGAGGCGTCGGAAATCCCGGCCGAGCTGCTCCAGAGCGTCTGGGACCTCGGTCTCACCTCCACGCAGATTCCCGAGAGCTACGGCGGCGGCGGCGAGGAGCGTTCGTCGGTGACGAACGTCGTCGTGCTCGAGGAGCTCGCCTTCGGCGACGCCAGCCTGGCGGCGGCCGCGGTCTCGCCCTCGGGCTTCGCGAACGCTGTGCTCGACTTCGGCACCGAGGACCAGAAGAAGACCCTTCTCCCCCTCTTCTGCACCGAGAAGTTCCACGCGGCGTCCCTGGCGGTGGTGGAGCCCGGGCCGCTCTTCGACGCCTCCCGGCCGCGCACCGTGGCGGAGCCCAAGGGCGACGCCTTCGTGCTCTCGGGGGCCAAGACCCTGGTGCCCCTGGGCGACCGCGCCTGTCACTTCCTGGTCACCGCCCGCAACGGCGAGCGCCTGGACGCCTTCGTGGTGCCCCGCGACGCCGAAGGCCTTCGCGATCTCGGAGCCCGAGCTGAACCTCGGGCTCCGGGGGCTGACGACGGTCGGTCTCGAGCTCGAGCGCGTCGAGCTGCCGAAGGACGCGCGCCTCGGCGGCGACGCCGGCGCGGACGTCCGGCGCATCCTCGACGGCTCCCGCGTGGCGCTCAGCGCCGTCATGGTGGGCCTGTCTCGCGGCGGTGCTCGAGTACTGCATCCCCTACGTCAAGGATCGCGTGGCCTTCGGCGAGCCCATCGCCAAGAAGCAGGCCATCGCCTTCCGGCTCTCGGACATGCACATCGAGGTGGACGCCATGCGCCTGATGACCTGGAAGGCGGCGAGCCATCTGGAGAAGGGGCTCGAGGTGACGCGCGCCGCGCATCTGACCCGCGCCTACTGCGCCGAGAAGTCCATGTGGATCACCGACAACGGGATCCAGACCCTGGGCGGCCACGGCTTCATCCGGGAGCACCCCGTGGAGATGTGGTTCCGGAACGCGCGCACCGTCGAGCGTGCTCGAGGGACTGCTCGCCGTCTAGGCGGGGTGCACGAACCGAGAGCTCCCTGATCGTATCCCTACGAGCCTCCTCCTCCTCGAATCGGAGAGACCCCATGATCGATTTCACGCTGACCGAACACGACAAGGCCCAGCTCGAGCGCACGCGCGGGGCCGCGCTCATCTGCCGCAAGTACGCCCGCTACTACGACGAGCACGAGGGCGAGTTCCCGCCGGACGAGCTGCCCGAGGCGGAGGACTACTACGCGAACCTCGCGCCTCTCCCGGCCGAGTCAGGGAGACGACACGGCGCCGCCGGTCATGATGGCCCTGCAGGCCATCGGGCAGTACTACGGCGACTACTCCGTGCGGCTCCGGCAGTCGAAGGGCGGCGGCCTCGGCAACGCGGCCCTGTCGGCGGCGGGCACCCCCGAGCAGAAGGAGAAGTGGAGCCACCTCACGCTCTCCATGGCGATCACCGAGCCCGGCTGCGGCTCCGATCCCTCGATGGTGTCCACCACGGCCACCCTGGACGGGGACGAGTGGGTGATCAACGGCGAGAAGATCTTCGTCACCACGGGCATCCGCGCCGACGCCGTGGTGCTGTGGGCGACGATCGACAAGTCGGCCGGCCGCGCCGGCATCAAGTCGTTCCTGGTGGAGAAGGGCACGCCCGGCTTCGAGGTGCCGCACAAGGAGAAGAAGCTCGGCATCCGCTCCGACGACACGGCCTGCTACGTCTTCAAGGACTGCCGCATCCCCCGCGACAACCTGCTGGGTCTCGACGAGACGATTCCGAAGAAGAGCTCCGGCGGCTTCCGCGGCGTGATGAAGACCTTCAACATGACCCGGCCCCTCACCGCCGCCATGGGCCTCGGTCTGGCCCGCGCCGCGCTGGACTTCACCCGGCGACGAGCTCGAGAAGGCCGGCGTCTCCCTCGAGTACGGCAGCGGGATCGGGGCGCAGTCGGCGGTGGCCGAGCGGTTCATGCGCCTCGAGGGCCTCTACGAGGCCTCCGAGCTGACCACGCTGCACTGCACCTGGCTGGCGGGCGAGGGCAAGCCCAACAACATGGAGTCGTCGGTGTGCAAGGCCCACGCGGGCTCGGCGGTCCGTGCGATCACCCAGGGCTGCGTGGAGCTGATCGGACCCGATGGGCATCTCGCGCGAGCACCTGCTCGAGAAGTGGATGCGCGACTGCCGCATCACCGACATCTACGAGGGGACGGGTGAGATCCAGCGGCTCATCATCGCGCGCGGTCTCTTCGACTACACGCGAGAAGACCTGAGCTGATCCCGTGCAGGCGATCGTCTTCGAGGCGCCGGGCGACGAGTCGGTCCTGAAGCTGGCAGACGTCGCGGCTCCGCCGCTGCGGCCGGGTTGTATCCGCATCGCAACCCGCGCCGCCGGCGTGAACCGCGGCGACCTGCTGCAGCGGCAGGGCCTCTATCCGCCGCCGCCCGGCGCCTCGCAGATCATCGGGCTCGAGTGCGCGGGCGACGTGGCGGAGGTGGCGGACGGCGTCTCGGCCTGGAAGCCGGGCGACCGGGTGATGGCCCTGCTGCCGGGTGGTGGCTACGCGTCCGAGGTGGTCGTCGACGCCGGCAGCGTCATGCCCATCCCGGACCATCTCTCCTACCCCGAGGCGGCGGCGTTGCCCGAGGTGATGCTCACCGTCTACCGCAACGTCTTCCAGCTCGGCGCCCTGCCGAAGCCGGGATCGGTGCTGGTCCACGGCGGGGGCAGCGGCATCGGCACCGCGACCATCCAGCTGGTGAAGGCCTGGGGGGGCACCTGCATCGTCACCGCCGGCTCGGCCGAGAAGTGCGGGCGCTGCGTCGCGCTCGGGGCGGATGCCGCGGCGAACTACAACGAGGACGACTTCGTCGAGACGGTCCGACAGGCGACGGACGGCCGCGGGGTCGACGTGGTGCTGGACTCCATCGGGGCCCCCTATCTCGAGAAGAACCTGGCGAGCCTGGCCCTCGAAGGCCGGCTGCTGCTGATCGGCCTGATGGGGGGCGCCCGGGCGGAGATCGGGCTGGGGCAGCTCCTGGGCCGGAGGCTGCAGGTGATCGGCTCGACGCTCCGCGCCCTGTCCGAGGACACCAAGGCCGGCATCGTCGAAGGCTTCCGGTCCGCCTTCGGAGCCGCCCTGGAATCCGGGAGCGTGGGGCCCGTGGTGGACCGGGTCCTTCCGCTGGGCCAGGCCGGCGAGGCCCACCGGGTGATGAAGTCGAGCGCGCACTTCGGGAAGATCATTCTCGAGGTGGGCTGAGAGCCTGTGAAGGAATCCTCTCGGTCGCCAGGGGGCCGTCTGCGGCGTTGCTCCTCCTCGCCGAAGCGCGCTACGCCTCGTCGTCGCGCCTTGCATCCGACCCGCCGGCGCAGCGCCTGACTCGGTCGAGGATTCCTTCACAGGCTCTGAGCCGTCCGCGGGTCGCGACGGCCGATCGATCCGCTACCGTACCGCCCCCTCGGAGACCGCGGTCTTCCGAGGCACCCTTTGCCGGAATCCGAACCGGATCAGGAGCGAGCGAAGCACCATGGCCAACGTCCAGCGAACCTTCGCGATCATCAAGCCCGACGCCGTCGCCAAGAAGGCCACTGGCGCCATCCTCCAGCGCATCGAGGAGAGCGGCCTCGAGATCGTCGCCATGAAGCGCCTGCACCTGAGCGAGCCGCTCGCCCGGGGCTTCTACGCGGTCCACAAGGAGCGCCCCTTCTTCGGCGACCTGGTGAAGTTCATGACCTCGGGGCCGGTGGTTCTGCTCGTGCTCCAGGGCGAGAAGGCCATCCAGCGATGGCGCGACCTGATGGGCCCGACGAACTCGAACGATGCCCCCGCCGGCACGATCCGCGGCGACTTCGGGACCGACGTCGAGCGCAACGCGTCCCACGGTTCGGACGCGCCGGAGACGGCCCGGGTGGAGATCTCCTACTTCTTCAATGCCACGGAGATCCAGGCCGAGACCGAAGCGCTGGCCTGACGCGCGGTCGGCCGTCGGCCCGGCTTCGACGAGCCGGAGCAGGCTTCTCGCTCGCTAGGTGTACGCCCGGGCCATCAGCAGGATCAGGCCCACGTAGGTGACGACCAGCCAGAGGCTGTTGCTTCGCAGCGCTCGAGTCACGATTCCCCCCACAGAGCCGGTTGGGGCGCTCTTGCGTCCCCGCAGCGCTCTTCTCCTATTTCGAACGTTCGGCCAGCTTCTTTAGGGTTCGGCCGCATTTTCCCGGTGGATCGTGGCGGGACTCACAGTTCGGGCGTCGATCGCTGCTATCGGCCTCGGAAGCGCGGATCGCGCTTCTCGCGGACGGCGGCGATGCCCTCGTGGACGTCCTCGCTCTCGAAGTTGACGGCCTGCTCGCTGGCCTCGAAGCTCAGCTGGTCTTCCAGGCTGGCGCTGAGACTGCGGTCCAGAGCCCGCTTCAAGGCCCGGTTCGGGAGCGGAGCGCAGACGGCGATCTCCCCGGCGAGGCGCCGGGCTTCGGGCACCACCTCTTCCGCCGGCAGGCAGCGGTTGGCCAGCCCGATGCGGACCGCTTCGGCCCCGTCGACGAGCCGGCTCGAGAACAGCAGCTCGGCGGCCAGGCCGGGGCCGACCAGGCGAGGCAGCGTCCAGGTGGCGCCCATACCCGGGTGCAGGCCCAGCTTCGTGAAGTTGAGCCCCACCTTCGCGCGCTCGCCCACGATGCGCAGATCGCAGGCAAGGGCGACGCAGAACCCGGCGCCGATGGCGTGTCCGTGGACGGCGGCGAGGGTGGGGCAGGGCAGCTCGCGAACCGCCAGGAAGAGCTTGTAGAAGGAACGCATGCTGTCCCGGATGGGACGCCGGGCGAGGCCCGGCGCCTCCCGACCCTGGACCGCCTTGTCGCGGATCATCTCCAGATCACCGCCTGCCGAGAAGGCCCGGCCGGCACCGGTCAGGATCACGGCGCGGATGCTCTCGTCCGGGCGCAGGGTCGCGATCCGATCCGCGAACGCCTCGCCCATGGCCTGGGTCATGGCGTTGAGGCGATCGGGCTGGTTGAAGGTGATCGTCACGACGTCGCCTTCGCGGGTCGTGAGGACGGGGTCTTCGGCGGGTGATCCGGTCTGGCTCATGGGGCGCGGAAGCTCGCGCTGTCGGCTCCCCCGGTCAAGCGCCGGGGCCGTGTTTTTCACGAGAGCGGGGAGGGGCCGCGAAGAAGACGGCCCGCGCGGCCCCGGAAAGAAGACGGCCCGCGCGGCCCCGGAAAGAAGACGGCCCGCGCGGCCCCGGAAAGAAGACGGCCCGCGCGGCCCCGGAAAGAAGACGGCCCGCGCGCGGCCCGCGAAGCCGTGCGGGCCGTCAGGGCCTCAACCCCGTCGGCCGGGGTCAGTTCTCCGACGCGCGCCGGCGCAGGAACGCCGGTGTGTCGAGCTCGTCCTCGAAGGGCGAAGCGAAGTCCGCCGCGAAGTGCGCCATCTCGGCCGCATTCATGGCCACCTCGTTCACCCGGCGGGCCGCCGCCGACTCCTCCCGCCGCTGCGGGGGCGGCTCCGCGGAGGGCAGCGAGGGCTGCCCCACCGGGGCCTGGCTCGGCGCCGGCGGCTCGGCGTAGCGACGGGGCTCCTCGACGGCCGCCTGGGTGTAGACCGGCACCGGCTCGCGCTGCGACGTCCCGCGCGACGAGCCGACGCTCACCGACGTCCGCTCCCGCTCCCGCTCGCTCGCTCGCTCGCTCGGGAGCGAGGCCCGCCGGCGTCGCTCGTCGTCGAGGCCGGTGGCGATCACCGTCACCCGCATCTCGCCGTCGGGCATGTCCTCGTCGATCACCGCGCCGAAGATGATGTTCGCATCCTCGTGGGCCGCCTCCTGGATCAGCACCGACGCCTCGTTCACCTCGAAGAGGGTCATGTCGGTGCCGCCCGTCACGTTGATGAGGACGCCCCGGGCTCCGTCGATGGAGAGGTCCTCGAGCAGCGGGCTCGAGATGGCCGCCCGCGCGGCATCCACGGCCCCGGTCTCTCCGCAGGCCACGCCGCTGCCCATCAACGCCACCCCCGACTCGTTCATCACCGTCCGGACGTCGGCGAAGTCGAGGTTGATGAGCCCGTGCACGGTGATGAGGTCCGAGATGCCCCGGACGGCGTTCAGCAGCACGTCGTCCGCCAGCTTGAAGGCGTCCTTCATCCCCGTGCCCTTGCCGGCCAGGGTCAGCAGGCGCTGGTTCGGGATGGTGATCAGGGTGTCGACGACCTCGTGCAGCTCGTCGATGCCCCGCTCCCCGTGCCGGGTCCGCACCTTGCCCTCGAAGAGGAAGGGCTTCGTGACCACGCCCACGGTGAGGGCGCCGATCTCGCGGGCGACCTCCGCCACGATCGGGGCCGCGCCGGTCCCGGTGCCGCCTCCCATGCCCGCGGTCACGAACACCATGTCCGCCCCCTCGAGCTGCTCCCGCAGGCGATCCCGCGCCTCCAGGGCCGACGCGCGACCCCGGTCGGGGTTCGCGCCGCAGCCCAGTCCCCGGGTCACCTCGGCCCCGAGCTGGATCTTGACGGTCGCCCGGTTGTACTTGAGGGCCTGTGCATCGGTGTTCGCCGCGATGAACTCGACGCCGGAGAGTCCCGAGTCGATCATCGTGTTGATGGCGTTGCCGCCGCCCCCGCCCACGCCGATCACCTTGATCGTCGCCTTCTGGTGCGACGAGCCTTCGAACTCCAGCAGATCCTGACCCTCGTCCGGCCCGAGCTCGAGCAGGTCCAGGGACTCTTCCCGCCGTCCGCCGTCCGTCGCATTCGTCGTCCTGTTCTTGTGCTTCGACATGTTCCTCTCACCCCCCCGGGCGCCTCTTCCACGCTTGTTCCGCCGTCTGTTGCCGTGCTTGCGCTTGCTCATGGGCGTTCTCGCGAAAGTGGGCCCAATGTAACAGAATCAATCGGTTTTTGTCTCGATCGGGAGCGTTTTCGATCCCGATCGTCTTGCCGCCATGTCGCGGCCCTACACCGTCCAGCTCACTCGATGAAGTCGGTGTAGAACCAGTCCCGCATCCGCTGCTTCACCCGTCCGAAGATGGAGTCGTCCCGGATGCGGAAGCGGCTGGCCGGCTCGGCTCGCTGGCTGAACCCGAACCGCACCAGGCCGACGCCGGTCGCGTACATGGGGCTGTGGACCACGTCCTGCAGGCCGCCCACGTTCATGGGCATCCCGAGCCGGACGGGGGCCTCGAAGATCTCCTCCGCCAGGTCCGTGATGCCGTCCAGGCAGGAGGCCCCGCCCGTCAGCACCACGCCGGACGGGATCTCCCCGTCCAGCCCCGACTTGGCGATCTCCTGCCGGGCCAGGGACAGGATCTCCTCGACCCGGGGCTCGATGATCTCGCACAGGATCTTGCGCGAGATCTCCCGCGGCCGGCGTCCGCCGACGCTGGGGACGGTCAGCACGTCGTCGCTCGACAGGTACCGGGCCGACGCCACCCCGAACTTCTTCTTGATGCGCTCGGCCTCGTCGAAGGGCGTCCGCAGCCCCACGGCGATGTCGTTCGACAGGTGGTAGCCGCCCAGGGCGAGCACGGCGGTCGTCTTGATCGAGCCCTGGGAGAAGACGGCGATGTCCGTCGTCCCGCCCCCGATGTCGATCATGCAGACCCCCAGGTCGCGCTCGTCGTCCGCCAGCACCGCCTGGGCCGAGGCCAGCGGCTCCAGCACGATGTCGCACACGTTGAGCCCCGCCTGGTTCGCGCACTTCACGATGTTCTGGGCGCTCGTGACGGCGGCCGTCACCATGTGGACGTGCGCCTCGAGCCGCACGCCGTGCATGCCCAGGGGCTCGCGGATTCCGTCCTGCTCGTCGATGATGAATTCCTGCGGAATCACGTGGATGACTTCGCGGTCCATCGGGATGGCCACGGCCTTGGCGGCGTCGATCACGCGTTTGATGTCGTGATCGCGCACCTCCCCGTCCTTCACGGCGACGACGCCGTGCGAGTTGAAGCCGCGAATGTGACCGCCTGCGATCCCGGCATACACCGAGGTGATCTCGCAGTCGGCCATCATCTCCGCTTCCTCGACGGCGTGCTTGATGGAGCGCACGGTGGAATCGATGTCCACCACCACGCCCTTGCGCAGACCGTGGGACGGATGGGTTCCGATCCCGACGATTTCCACGCCGTTCTCGGTCCGTTCCGCCACGACCGCGCAGATCTTGGTCGTCCCGATGTCGAGCCCGATCAGCAGATCGTCTCTTCTTGCCATGCCGTTCTCACCCCCCGAATCGGACCACCGGATCCCCGGTGGTCCGCGATGGACGGCCTCGTGCATCCGCACTCCGCCGCCGCTTGTCGGCGCCTCACCTCGAGGCGCTCGCCGTCCGCAGGACGGCTTGTCCTGCGAAACGCATGTCGATCGTCGTCGCCTGCTCGAGCTCGCCGAGGGCGGCCCCGAGCAGGCGTTCGACTCGATCCAATCTCTCGATCACGGTCGCGACCTCGTCGCTTCCGAGCACCACTTCGAGCCCGTCGGCACCGCGCAGCACCCAGCCCCGTTCGCCGTCCGGGTCGGGCAGCAGGAGCCGCAGCCCGCGGTGGGGCTCGTCGGGGCGAGCGA
Organism: uncultured delta proteobacterium; assembly: GCA_963822965.1. GTDB lineage: Bacteria > Myxococcota_A > UBA9160 > UBA9160 > UBA4427 > JAJDAN01. Next base: position 80,671 of record CAWGJT010000005.1, on the reverse strand, counting down.
GGCCGGCGAGCGTCAGCCCGTCGACGTACGCGAGTAGGCTGAGCCCGTCCCGCAGCAGAGCCGCCTCCTGCGCCTCGTTGCTTGCGGACGTCGCTCCCGATGCGCGCGCCAGGGCCGGCAGGCCGGCGGCGTCGGGCACCTCGTCTGCGGAGACCGGCGCGAAGGCGGTCCCCTCGGCATCGACGAAGTGGGCGGAGCCGTCGTCCCCGCTGTAGAGCACCGCGCGCGGCTCTCGCTCCTCGACGTCGACGATCAGGGTGCCGGTCGGGAGCAGGGCGACGCGCGCGCTACGAATCCAGGGATGCGCAGCGACGCGCGTCTCGAGGTCCTCCGGGAGCGCGTCCAGCCGGGCGCCGCGGGCGAGTCCGGTGGCGGCCGCCACCTCGCTGCCGCGGAGCCGCCGGGCTCCCTGGACGGCGATGGCGTCCACCGTGACCGGTCGCTCGTTCCACCACTGCAGCGCCGTGGCGGTGACCTTCGAGGCCAGGCCCGTTCCGGCGAGCAACGCCAGCGTGAAGAGCACGATCCGCGTGGCGCGGCCGGGGCCGGGGCGCACCCGGGCCGGAGCCGGCGCACGCATGCCCGGCGCGCGCGCGCGCGCCGCGCGCAGGCGCCGTGCCTCCTCGAGCCGACGCTCGATGCGCCGGGCGCGGGCCCGGCTCCGGCGCTCGTAGCGGCTGCGGCGGCCGGCATGCTTCCCGCGCGTTCGAACGTCAAGCGGACCTCCCGGCCGGGCCGTCCCGCCCGACGATGCGGACCTCCGGCTCCAGCCGGATGCCCGTCTCCTTCTCCACCTTCTCCTGGGCGATCTCGATCAGCCGGCGGACGTCCGCCGCGGTGGCGCCGCCCGACGTTGGCGATGAAGTTCGCGTGGACCCGCGAGATCTCGGCGCCGCCGACGCGCTCGCCCTTGAGCCCGGCCGCATCGATGAGTCGGCCCGCGTAGTCGCCCGGCGGGTTCTTGAAGACCGAGCCGCACGAAGGGACGTTGAGGGGCTGCGTGCCCGCGCGCTTCGCCAGCAGGCTGGTCGACCTCGGCCCGCACGGCCGCGGGCGTGGACTCGCTCACCGCCAGGCGCGCCGACACCACGATCGTGCCCGGGGCGAGGCCGCGCAGGGCGCGATAGACGAAGTCGAGCTCCGCGCGCGGGAAGACAACGGGTGGCGGGATCGCCCGGCGCGACCACCTCGATCTCCTCCACCACGTCCTGCACCTCGCGCGAGCCGATCCCGGCGTTCATCGTGATCCAGCCGCCCACGACGCCCGGGATGCCGGCGCCGAACTCCAGACCCGCCAGGCCGCGGTCGACGCAGAAGCGCGTGAGGCTCGCGTGGGTCACCCCCGCTTCGGCGAAGATCCGTCCCTGTCGGGTCGCGCTCGAGCACCCGCAGGCGCGCGAGCTTCACGACCACCCCCGCGATGCCGGCGTCGCTGACGAGACAGTTGAAGCCGGCGCCGAGCGGGAAGTACGCGAGGTCGTGGGCGGCGCACACGGCCAGCAGCGCGAGCAGATCTTCGCGCGACGCGGGCTGCGCCAGGGCGTCCGCGGGACCGCCGATCCGCAGCGAGGTGTGGCGCGCCATCGGCACGTCGAAGGCGACGTCGCCGGCGAGAGCGTCCTCGAGCGCGCGGCGCGCGGCGGGCGGGAATCAACCCGGTGCTCCTTCGGGCTCGCCGGAGGGCGCGAGGGCGGCCAGGAGCCGCGGGCCGAGGCTCGACACGTTGCCCGCACCGAGGGTGATCACGAGGTCGCCGGGGCGAAGCTCGGCCGGGAAGCGAGCCCAGCACGTCGGCGAGCTCCGGCGACGAAGTGCACGTCGCGATGGCCGTGGGCGCGGATGCGATCCGCCAGGGATCCGCCGTCGACGCCGGGGATCTTGTCCTCGCCGGCGGCGTAGACCTCCGTCACCACCAGCCGGTCCGCGTCGTTGAAGGCGGTCGCGAACTCCTCGAAGCAGTCGCGGGTCCGCGTGTACCGGTGCGGCTGGAAGATCACGACGATGCGACCCGCGTGCACGCTGCGGGCCGCCGCCAGGGTGGCGCGGACCTCCGCCGGGTGATGTCCGTAGTCGTCCACGACCAGCACGCCCGCCGCCTCGCCCTTCCGCTCGAAGCGGCGCTCCACGCCGGCGAAGGCGGCGAGCGCTTCGGCGGCCGTCTCGAAGGGCACGTCGAGCTCGAGAGCGATCGCGAAGGCCGCGAGGCTGTTCGCGACGTTGTGGCGTCCCGGCAGGGGAACCCGGGCGTGCCCGAGCCGCTCGCCCCGCCGCTCCACGCCGAAGCGCATCCCGAAGCCGTCGACCTCGATGCCGGTGGCGACGAGATCGGCCTGCTTGCTGAAGCCGTAGGTCGTGTAGCGGCGGGTGAGGCGCGGCAGGATGACCTGCACGCCGGGATGGTCGAAGCAGAGCACCGCCAGGCCCCAGAACGGCACGGAGTTGGCGAACTCGACGAAGGCGTCCTGCAGCGCCTCGAAGCTGCCGTAGTGGTCGAGGTGCTCCGGGTCGATGTTGGTGACGACCGCGTGGACGGGCGCCAGACGCAGGAAGGAGCCGTCGCTCTCGTCCGCCTCGGCCACGAGCAGCCCGCCGCCGGCCCAGCCGCACGCCCCGGCGCTCGTCGGCGGACGTGACCTTCGTGATGACCCGCCCGCCGATGATGGCGGTCGGATCGAGGCCGGCCGCGGTCAGCAGGTGGGCGATGAGGGAGGTGGTGGTGGTCTTGCCGTGGGAGCCGGCGACGGCGATGCCGTCCTGCAGCCGCATCACCTCGGCCAGCATCTCGGCCCGGGGGATCACGGGAATCTTGCGTCGCTCGGCCTCGAGCAGCTCCGGGTTGTTGCCCCGCACCGCCGACGAGTAGACGAGCACGTCGGCGTCGCCGAGGTGGGCGGCGTCGTGGCCGAGGTGGACGGTCACGCCCAGGCCGAGCAGCCGGTCGATCGTCGCGCCGTCCGACCAGATCCGAGCCCGAGACGCGATAGCCCTGGTCGTGCAGCAGCTCCGCGAGACCGCACATGCCGATGCCGCCGATCCCGAGGAAGTGCACGTGCTTCGACCCTGCGCCGCATCGTCAGATCCAGTCCGTTCGGGCGTTGCTGGCGTCCCGGCGTCCCGGGGGCGTCTGGCGAGCCACGCCGAGCAGGACGCCGAGCGCGACGCAGCACATCACCAGCGAGGTGCCGCCGTAGGAGAGGAAGGGCAGGGTGAGGCCCTTCGTGGGCACCAGGCCCATCACCACCGCGCCGTTCAGGATGGCGGGCACCGTGAGCAGCGAGGTCATCGCGAAGCCCAGCAGCAGGCCGAAGCGATCCGAGGCCCGGAGCGCCACCCGGCAGCCGGTGACCAGCAGGGCGGCGAACGCGCCCAGCACCAGCAGGACGCCCACCAGCCCCAGCTCCTCGGCCACCAGCGAGAGCACGAAGTCGGTGTGGGCGCCGAACAGGTAGTCGAGCTTCTGGCGGCCGTTGCCCAGCCCCACGCCTGCGACGCCGCCCTGCCCGAAGGCCACGAACGACTGCACGAGCTGGAACCCCGAGGTCTGCCAGGTCGTCCACGGATCGAGGAAGCCCTCGACCCGTCGCTGGGCGTACTCGTTGGTCGACACGTAGACGGCGATCCCGGCGCCGGCGACGGCGGCGGGAACGAGCAGGTGTCGGAGGGGCCGCCCGGCCACCACCAGCAGCAGCGCCGTCAGGCCGAAGAGCAGCACCGCGTTGCCGAGATCCGGCTGGAAGAGCAGCAGCAGCACCGGCGGCATGCGTGAACAGACCCAGCGCCAGGCCGGCCCGTCGATTGCTGAGGTCGCGGCGACCGTCGCGCGGCGCCACGGCCGCGGCCACGGCGAGCAGGGTCGAGAACTTCACGATCTCCACCGGCTGGAAGCGCACGCCCAGGTCGAGCCAGCGCTGGGCGCCGTTGGCCTCGATGCCGATCACGTGCGTGAGGACGAGCAGCAGGACGCCGAGCGCCCAGAGCGGCAGGGCGAGCCGCTGCCAGACCCGAAGCGGGATCCGCATGGCGATTCCGAGCCCGATCGCCGCCGATCGCCAGGGCGAGCAGGTGCTGGCGGAAGAGGGGCGGGATCGGGACCTCGATGTCCAGGGGGGCCGTCGTGCTGTAGCTCATGACGATGCCCAGGGAGATGAGGGCGGCGGCCGACAGGCTGACGCCGGCGTCGAGGTGGAGCCCGGGTCCGGCGCCGGGGCGCTCCGGGCGTCGCCTCGGCGTCCGGTTCCGTCCCACCGAGAGGATCGCGCTCACGTGCCGTCTCCCTCGTGCGATCGGCCGGAAGCGACGAAGCGCCGCGCCGCCGCGGCGAATCGCTCGCCCCGCTCCGCGTAGCTCGTGAACTGGTCGAAGCTCGCGCACGCGGGTGCCAGCAGGACGACGTCTCCCGGTCGCGCGGCGGCGCCGGCCGCCGCCACCGCGTCCTCGATGGATTCGCAGCGCGTGACGGGAATTCGTCCGGCCAGGGAGGTCTCGATCTCGGCCGCGGCCTCCCCGATCAGGAAGGCGTGCCGGACCCGCGCGGCCGCCGTCGCTGCCAGCTCCTCGAGGTCGACCTGCTTGCCCCGTCCGCCGGCGATCCACAGCAGGGGCTCCTGGAAGCTCTCGAGCGATCGCTGGGCCGCGCCGGGATTCGTCGCCTTGGAGTCGTCCACGAAGAGGACGCCGTCACCGTGGGCCACTTCCTGGCAGCGGTGCGGCAGGGCCTCGAAGTCGAGCAGCGCCGACCCGGCCCGGCGCGGGTCGACGCCCAGCGCCGCGGACCGCTGCCACCGCCGCCAGCACGTTCTCGAGGTTGTGGACGCCGCTGCAGGCCGGGCAGGGCGTGGACGTCGAGCGGCAGCTCGACGCTGCCCTCGCTGCCTCCGAACCGGATGCGGCCCGAGTCGAAGCCGACGCCGTTCGCCGGTACGCCGAACCGGCTGACCGGCACGATCCGCGCGCGGGTGCGCGACGCCAGCCCGCGCACGACCGCGTCGTCGAAGTTGAGCACTGCGACGTCCGTCGGGCTCCTGCCGCGCGAGCAGCCGGGCCTTCGCGTCGACGTAGCTCTCGAAGCGCCCGTGGCGATCCAGGTGGTCCGGCGTGATGTTCAGGACGACGGCCACGCGCGGGCGCAGCGACTCGACCGCCTCCAGCTGGAACGACGAGACCTCGAGCACCGCGGCGTCCAGCGGCTCGCCCACCAGCGACGAGGGCCGGGCTTCCGATGTTTCCCGCCGCCCGGGCCCGCAGCCCGCCGGCGCGCAGCATCGCCTCGACCAGGCGCGTGGTCGTGCTCTTTCCGTTGGTCCCCGTCACGCGCCACGATGGGCACGCGCAGCGCCCGCGCCGCCAGCTCGATGTCGCCCCAGGCGCGCCGCGCGCGGTCCGCGTAGCGGCTCCGCGGAACCCCGGGGCTCGGAACCACGAGGTCGAAGTCGGCGGGATCCGGGAGAGGCGCCGCCGGTGCGCACCTCGACCCGACGCGCGAGATCCTCGAGCGCGTCGGGATCCGGGAAGCTCGCGAGCGGCCGCTCGTCGAAGACCACCACCCGGGCGCCGCGGTCCGCGCAGAAGACGCGCCGCGCTGCGGCCCGAGATGCCGAGGCCGATGACGAGCACGTCACGCCCGCGCAGCTCGTCCTGCAGGTCGATCCGACCGGAGTCCGCCATGCTTCCTTCTCTCGCGCCCAGCTCTGTCCGCACGGAGTCGCCGTGCCCGTCGAACACGCCCTGTCCTTCGCTTTCGCTCATCGCAGCTTCAGGGACGACAGCGCGACGAGCCCGAGGATGATCGAGACGATCCAGAAGCGGACCACGATCTTCTGCTCGGGCCATCCCAGCTTCTCGTAGTGGTGGTGGATCGGCGTCATGAGGAAGACGCGCTTGCCCGTGAGCTTGAAGGAGACCACCTGGATCATGACCGAGACCGTCTCCATCACGAAGATGCCGCCGACCACCGCCAGCAGGATCTCCTGCCGGATCAGGACCGCGATCGTGCCCAGGGCGCCGCCCAGGGCGAGCGCGCCCACGTCGCCCATGAAGAGCTCCGCCGGCGACGCGTTGAACCACAGGAAGCCGAGCCCGCCCCCCACCAGGGCGCCGCAGAAGATCGCGAGCTGTCCGGCGCCGGGGACGTACTTGATGGCGAGGTAGTCGGCGATGACCGCGTGCCCGGCCGCGTAGGCGAGCAGCAGGAAGGTCGCCGGCCGCGATCATCACGGGTCCGATCGCGAGGCCGTCGAGACCGTCCGTCAGGTTCACGCCGTTGCTGGCCGCCACGATGATGAAGGCGGCCAGCGGGATGTAGAAGATGCCGAGGTTCGGGGTGAAGTCCTTGAAGAAGGGGACCGCGAGCTCCTTGTCGAAGTTCGGGTCCATGTAGATCGCGATGCCCACGCCGCAGCGCCAGCACCGTCTGCCAGAAGAGCTTCGTGCGCGCGGAGACGCCGGCGCTGCTGCCCTGGCGCACCTTCTTGTAGTCGTCGACGAAGCCCAGCACGCCGTAGCCGGTCGTCAGTCCGAGCAGGATCCAGACGAAGCGGTTGTCGAGCTCGGACCACAGCAGCACCGAGACCACGCAGCGCGAGCAGGATGAGCAGCCCGCCCATGGTCGGCGTTCCGGCCTTCGACTGGTGGTCGGGTCCGATCTCGCGGATCGGCTGCCCCACGCGCAGGGCGCCGAGGCGGCGGATCAGCCACGGGCCGACGAGGAACGTGATGAAGAGCGCCGTCAGCGTGGCCGCCGCCGTGCGGAACGTGATGTAGCGGACCACGTTGAAGACGCTGAACTGCTCCGCGAGCGGATAGAGCAGGTGGTAGAGCATCTATTCGTTCTCCTCGCGGAGCGCCTGCACGACGCGTTCGAGCTTCATCGCGCGGGATCCCTTGACCAGCACCCAGTCGCCTTCGCGCAGCTGCTGCCGCACCCAGCGGCTCGCCTCCTCGGGGCTCCAGGCCACGTGGGTCCGGCTCTCGTCCATGCCGGCGTCTCGGGCTGCCTCGACCATGCGGCCGGCGTGGTCGCCCAGGGCGACGAGGCCGCGCAGGCCGAGCTCCGCCGCCCAGCGTCCGGCGTCGCGGTGGGCGGCGGCACCCGTGTCGCCGAGCTCGCCCATGTCGCCCGAGGACCGCGATCCCGCCCCGCTCGCCCGCCAGGCTGGCGAGCGCCTCGAGGGAGGCGCGCATGGACGCGGGATTCGCGTTGTAGCTGTCGTCGATGACGGTGGCGCCGGGGGCGATGGGGGAGGGCGCCATGCGGCCCTTCGGCGGGCGGTAGGCGGCCAGGCCCTGGACCACGTGGTCCAGGGTGGCGCCCGCGGCCATCGCGGCCGCCGCGGCTCCCGTTGCGTTGGTGACGGTGGTGGCCCCCAGGCCCGTCACGCGAACCTCGGCCTTGCCCTCGGGCGTCTCCAGCGTGAAGGCGAAGGCGCCTCCCTCGACGAAGCGCGCGCGGCGGGCGCGGACGTCGCCGGCGTCGCCACAGGAGTAGCCGATCAGCCGGCCTCCGAAGCGCCGCGCCTGGGCGGCGGCGCGCTCGTCGTCCAGGTTGGCGATCGCGACGCCCTCCGGCGCGAGCGCGGCGTAGAGATCGCCCTTCTCCCGGGCGATCGCCTCGCGGCTCCCGAGGAACTCGATGTGGGCCACGCCGCAGTTGGTGACGAGGGCGACGGTGGGTCGGGCGAGGGCGGCGAGCTTCGCGATCTCGCCCTGGTGGTTCATGCCCATCTCGATGACCAGCCGTTCGTGGTGGCTCTCGCGTCGCAGCAGGGTGAGCGGCACGCCGAACTCGTTGTTGAGGTTGCCTTCGGTCTTGAGGCAGGGACCCGCCGCGGAGAGGATGGCGGCGCACATCTCCTTGGTGGTGGTCTTGCCCGAGGAGCCCGTGATGGCCACCACGGGTCCGCGGAAGCCGCCGCGGTGGCCGGCGCCGAGCGCGCCGAGGGCGGCGGTCGTGTCGGGCACCTCGATCACGCACAGCGTGTCCGGACGCTCGGGAAGCCTTCCCTGGGCCACGAGCACGCCGGCGACCCCGGCCTCGGCCACCTGGGGAACGAAGCGATGGGCGTCGTGGTTGGGCCCGACGATGGCGACGAAGAGGTCGCCCGGTCCGACCTGGCGGCTGTCGATGCCGACGCCGCGGAAGCGCGTGTCGGCCTGGCCGGCGAGCAGGCGCCCGCCCGTCCAGCCGACCACGTCGCGTGCGTCGAAGGGCACGCTCATGCGCCTCCCCCGGCACGGCGCGTGCGCCACTCGGCCAGGGCGCGCCCGGCCTCTTCGCGATCGTCGAAGGGCAGCTTCTTGCGCCCCACGATCTGGTAGTCCTCGTGTCCCTTGCCGGCGAGCACGACGGTGTCCTCGGGGCGGGCGATCGAGACGGCGAGCTCGATCGCGGCCCGCCGGTCGACCTCCACCGCATAGGCGTGATCGCTCGTGTCGCAGCGCCTCGGCCTCCACGCGCTTCAGGTCGCTCAGTCCCGCCTCGACGTCCCGCAGGATCTGGAGCGGATCCTCGGTGCGCGGGTTGTCGCTGGTGGCCACGATGCGGTCGCTGGTGTCGACGACGGCCCGGGCCATGAGCGGGCGCTTTGCGCGGTCCCGATCGCCGCCGCAGCCGAAGACGGTGATCAGGCGCCCGCGTGCCAGGGGGCGGACCGCCTTCAGCAGCTTCTCGACGGCGTCGGGGGTGTGCGCGTAGTCGACGATCACCGTGGGGGCCTCTCCCGGCGCCGGCGCCACGAGCTCCATGCGTCCGGGGACCTGCGGGCAGTGCGCGACGCCCAGGGCGATGGCATCGAGGGGCACCTCGAGCGCGGCCGCGATTCCCGCGGCGACCACCAGGTTCTCGAGGTTGAAGTCGCCCAGCAGGGGGAGCTCGACGTCCAGCTCGCCGGCCGGGAGCCGCAGCCGGGCTCGCGTACCGTCGAGGCTCACTTCGGCGGCCAGGAGCTTCACCTCGGCCTCGACGTCCGGGCGGCGCGTGGCGCGGATCACGCGAGCCCCGGATTCCCGAGCCGCCTCGAGGGAGCGCGGCGCGGAGGGGTCGTCGACGTTGATCACCGCGGCCCCGTCCGGAGCCAGATGCTCGCGAAACAGGCGCAGCTTCGAGGCGTGGTAGGCGTCCATGCTGCCGTGGAAGTCGAGGTGGTCCTGGGTGACGTTGGTGATGGCAGCGACCTGGAAGCGGCAGCCGCTGACCCGTCCGAGCTCGAGCCCGTGGGAGGACACCTCCATCACGACGGCGTCCACCGCGTGGGTGCGCATCGCTCGCAGCACGCGTTGCAGGTCGAGGCTCTCGGGGGTCGTGTTCACGGCCCGAAGCGTCTCGCTCGCGTAGCGGATCGCGACGGTTCCGATCAGGCCGGTGGCGCGGTTGGCGCGCGCCAGGATCGACTCGACGAGGTAGCTCGTGCTCGTCTTGCCGTTGGTTCCGGTGATGCCCACGAGGGTGAGCTCGTCCGCCGGATTCCCGAAGAAGTGGGAGGCGATGGGCGCCATCGCGCGACGGCTGTCGGGAACCACGACGGCGGGCACCGTGCTGCGCGCGGCGGCCAGCGCCCGCGCCGCCTTGTCCGACGTCTTCCACGAGGAGCGCGGCGGCACCCAGCTCGAGCGCGCCGCCGAGATACTCGTGGCCGTCGCTGACGGCGCCGACGAGCGCGACGAAGAGGTCGCCGGGCGACACGCCGCGCGAGTCGTAGGTGATGCCCCGGATGACCGGGTCCTCCCCCGGCGCGTCGGGATTGCGCGGCGCGAGCTCGGGCGGGAGCGAGGCGAGGAGCGAGGACAAGCGCATCAGCCCTCTCTCCGATCTCGCTTGTCGCGCATGAAGCGCAGCCGGACGCGGGGACGATCTCCGGTGACCACGGTGCCGGGCTGGGGATGCTGCTCTACCGCGAGACCCCGCTCGTCCCCCTCGAGTTCCAGCACGAGGGAGTCCTCCGCGGCCATTCGCAGGGCCGAAGCGACCGTCTCGCCTCGGAAGTCGGGCACGAGCAGGGTGCGCACGGGAGCCGCGGGCGGCGGCGCGGTCGAGACCGCGGGGACCGCGGGGACCGCCGCCACCGCGACGACCGGCTTGGGCCTGGGCGGCGGCACGGCGGTGGGCTTGGGCCTGGGCGGCGGCACGGCGGCGGGCGGCGCCTCGGGCTTCGGCGCGCGGGCCACGCGGGTCGGCCTCTCCGGGGCTCGCTGCTTCGCCTTCTCCTGCTCGTGCGCGTCCGCGTCGTCGCTCTCTTCCGCCAGCAGCGTGTGGAAGGGCTCCGCGCGGATCGGGTCGGGCTTCGTGACGATTCCCAGGTGGGCGAGCTGCGCCGACGCCACCTGGGCGAAGAGCGGGGCGGCCGCGTCGCCACCGCCGTGCGCCGGTCCCTGGGGCTCGTCGACCATCACGGCGATGGCGAGCGCGGGATCGTCGGCCGGAACGATGCCGATGAACCAGGCCAGGTACGCCGACCGCGAATAGCGTCCGGCCTCGGCGTCGAACTTCTGCGCGGTTCCGGTCTTGCCGGCGACCCGGACGCCCGGCCAGGGCGGCGCGCCGGCCGGTCCCGGAGGCGCTGACCACCGACTCCATCATGCGGACGATCCGCTGGGCCGTCTCGCGGCGGACGACGCGGTGGCCCGCCTCCCGGGGTGTCTCCTCCCAGTCGTCTCCGTCCGAGGGGCGTCGCGCGTCCACCAGCCGCGGCTTCTGCCAGACGCCTCCGTTGGCCAGCGCGGCGGTCGCCGCCGCCAGCTGGATCGGCGTCACGCTGATGCCCTGGCCGAACGACACCGTGGCGTGATCGACGGGCTTCCAGCTGCGGTAGCTGCGCAGGAGGCCGGAGGACTCCTGGGGGAAGCCGCTGCCGGTGCTGCTTCCGAAGCCGAAGCGGCTCAGGATCTCGTAGTGCCGTCGCGGCTCGAGCCGCTGGCCGATCATCACGGCGCCGACGTTGCTCGACACCTGCAGCACCTCGCGCACGTCGATCACGCCGTAGGGGTGGTGGTCGTGGATGGTCTTGCCGGGAACCCGGATCCAGCCGGGTCCCGTGTCGAAGCGCTCGTCCGGCTGCGATCACGCCTTCGTCCAGGGCGCCCGCCACCAGGAACACCTTCATCGTCGATCCCGGCTCCAGGGCGTCCAGGAAGGCCCGCGAGCGGGTGCTGCCGAAATCGCTCGTCCGGAAGAAGTTCGGATCCGTGGGCGGGTACTCGGCCAGGGAGAGGATGTCGCCGGTGTGGGGATCGAGGGTGACGACGGTGCCGCCCCGGGCGCCGGTCTTCTCGACGAGGTCGGCCAGGGCGCCCTCTGCGGCAGCTTGCAGGGCGGCGTCGAGGGTGAGCCGGACGTCGCCGCCGGCCGTGTCCCGGGGCAGCGACGGATCGACCACCAGCAGACGCCCGCGCGCGTCGCGCTCGACGGTCACCGTGCGCTCGCGCCCGCGCAGGATGCGGTCCTCCTGCTGCTCGATCGCCCGGACGCCTTCGCCGTCGATGTTCGCGAAGCCGATCACCTGGCCGGCGAGCGCGCCCGGCCGGGTACGCGCGTCGCGGCTCCTTCAGGATGCCGACGCCCGGAAGCTCGAGGGCGCGAATCCGCTCCGCCTGCTCCGGCTCGCCCAGCGCTTCACGAACGTGAAGCGCCTCCGGCCGCGGAGCTCGTCGGCCAGCGCCTTCGGCTCCTGGCCGAGCACCCCGGCGAGCGCCCGCGCGGTCGCGTCGCGATCGCCCAGCTCGTCGGGCACGACGTAGATCGACGGCGACTCCACGGTGACGGCGAGCTCCACGCCGCGCCGGTCGACGATCAGTCCGCGGGGCGCCGGCAGCCGCAGCACCGTGTGGAACTGGCGGTCTCCCCAGCCGCGACCGCGGGAGTCGAAGACGGTGAGGTGGGCGGCCCGGCCGGCCAGCACCAGGAAGGCCAGCAGCAGAACCCCGCACAGGGTCCGGAGTCGGCGGGACGGTCCCTCCAGGGTCGCCGCTCTCACGGACGCCTCCCCGGAGCGTCGCGCTCGACCCGGGCGGCCAGCTCCATCGGGGCCTCCAGCGTCGGGGCGCGGGGCACGTCCACCGGCTCGCCGGGCGCGAGGTCGATCATGCGCTCCGCCCGCCGGAAGCCCAGCTCCTCGGCGCGCCGGGCCAGCACCGACGGATCGCGCAGGCGGCGCATCTCCACCGTGAGATCGCGCTTCAGCTGCTCGAGCCGCAGCTCCTCCTCGAAGGCCTGGGCCAGGGCGAAGCGCATCCGGATGACGTCCATCCGCAGGCCGGCCAGGAACAGCGCGCCCGCGATGCCCGCCGCGACGAGCGGCACCCACGAGCGCGTGCGCAGGCGCGACGGCGTCCGGTTGACGTCGAGGCCGATGAGGCCGACCCCGGGTCGGCCCGCCAGCCGCTCGGACGTGCGCACCGCCCACTGGTCGATGGAGCGGCGCAGGTTCTCCCGGGCGCGCCGCGCGGCCGCGCGGCTGCGGCGCGTCGAGCCGGCACTCGCCCGGCGTGCGCGCCCCGAAGCCGCGCCGCCGCTCGCGACGAGACGTCGCAGGCCCTTCGTCGCTCGGCCGACGAGACCCGGTCGGGGGCGCGTGGCTGCGATCCGGCGCCGGCTCATGCGGCCTCTTCGAGGGCAATGCGCAGGGCGGCGCGCAGCCGGGCCGAGCGGGCCCGCGGGTTCGCCTCGATCTCGGCCTCCGACGGCGTCACCGGCCGGCGCGTCAGGATCTTCAGGGTGACGGTGCGGCCGCACACGCAGACGGGCGTGCGCGGGGGACACGTGCAGCCGCGGGCCGCGTCGCGGAAGTGCTGCTTCACGACGCGGTCTTCGATCGAGTGGTAGGCGATCACGACGAGCCGCCCGCCCGGCCGCAGCACGGTCACGGCGGCGTCGAGACCCGTGCGCAGGGAGCCGAGCTCGTCGTTGACTGCGATGCGCAGGGCCTGGAAGATGCGGGTCGCCGGGTGGTGGCGTCGGCCGCCGCCGACCCGGGCCTCGCGGATCACCCGCAGGAGATCGGCGGTGGTCTCGCAGGGGCGCCTGCCGCCGGGCCTCGACGATGGCCCGCGCCAGCCGCTTCGAGCCGGGCAGCTCGCCGTATCGCTGGAAGATCTCCTGCAGGCTCGATTCGGACGCGTGGCGCAGCAGGTCCGCGGCGCTCTCGCCGTGCCGGGGGTCCATGCGCATGTCGAGGGGGGTCTCGCGGGTCTCGCCCGGGTCGCCGGAGAAACGGAAGCCCCGAGAGGCCGTATCGAGCTGGAAGGACGAGACCCCGAGGTCGAAGAGCACGCCATCGACGTGCTCGATCCCGAGCTCGGCCAGGACCGGCCCCAGGTCCCGGAAGGACGCGTTGACATAGCGAACGCGGTCGCCGAAGCCCGCCAGCCGCCGGCTCGCAGCCTCGAGGGCGTCCGGATCGACGTCGAAGCCGATCAGGACGCCGTCGGGGTCGGTCTCTCGCAGGATGGCTTCGGCGTGACCGCCGCCTCCGAGGGTTCCGTCGACGACGATGCCGCCGGGCTTCAAGTCGAGGTGGCCGATGCTCTCATCGAGCAGGACGGGGCGATGGGCGAATTCGGTGGCCACGAGGGTGGGGCGCCTCCCGCCTTTGCCTCCTGGGAGACGGGAACAGGAAGGTTGGAAAGAAGAGTGGGGAGCCCCCGGGAACCTCGACTACGGTGCGTACCCCCCAGTAACCGCACCGCAGCCACACTGTGGTGTCCCGGGGACACCCCTACCTCTTCCACTGGAGGAGTCGCCTCCTCCAGTCCCCCCAAAACATCAGCTCATTCAGACAATGAGCCGGAAGAGCTCTCGTCCACTGCCATCTGGATCTCCTCGATCCGGTCCAGGGTGAGCGCCTGGGCCGAGTCGAAGCGGTCTTGATTCCAGATTTCGATCTTGTCCAGCACGCCGGCCAGGGTCACCTTTCCCTGCAGGTCGGCGTGCTCGCGAAGGTTGGCGGGGATCGTGATCCGCCCCTGGCTGTCGACGGGGCACTCGGTGCAGCCGCCGATCAGGAATCGCTGGTACTTCTGGACGTTGGGGAGCAGGCTGGACTTGGACGCCAGCTTCTTCTCGATGGCGTCCCAGGTCTCCGCGGGGTAGAGCAGGAGGTGATCCTTGCCCCGGGTCAGGATCGGCGGCCTCTCGCCTCCCAGCTTCTGGATCTCCATTCGAAACCCCGCCGGGACGCTGACCCGTCCCTTGTTGTCCAACGTGTGATCGAAGCGGCCTCGGAAAGACATGGGATCTGCTTCTTGCCGCCCCCAAACGCAGACCACTCTATACCACTGAATCCCACCTGGCTATATATTCATGCCACCTGATCCCACCTTTTTTTGCTCGATCCCAAGAAATTTCCGTGAGCCGCACAAGTTGTCTCGTGACTTGTGGCTTTCCCCGAGCAGGAGTCACCGGGACGTGTCCCGATCCGCTCGAGAGCCCGCTCGAATCGCCTCTCTCCGGTGGGATCGGGTGGCACGGCGCGGTGGGACCGGGTGGCATGGCTTCGGCAGCGGTGGCATGCACGACCGGACCCGAAGCCACGACGGTCCGACCCCGAGCGGAGCACCGCTCGGAGCGCCGAGCCCGGTGTCTCCGAGTGGGTCTCTGGACCTACAGGGCGCCGATCTCCGGATAGCGGCGGGCATGCACCGCGGCGACGCCATCGACGATGGACCGGAGCCGGCTCCCCGCTTCCAGCTGGGAATTTTCACCAGTGTTTTCGGGAAGTTCCGAGGTCAGGGCCTGGAGCACGGCGCGGGTCCCCTCGATCAGGCCGGAGGCCGCGTAGCCCCCTTCGAGCACGAAGAAGAGCCGCGACCCGCACAGCTCCTCGGCGAGCCGCCGGACGATCGCCGTCATGGCACGGTATCCGTCCTGGCTCACCTCCATCGAGGCCAGCGGGTCGTCGCGATGGGCGTCGAAGCCGCAGGACACGAGGATCATCTCGGGTCGGAACTGCCGGGCCACCGGCACGACGATGCGGCGCAGCGCGCCCACGTACTCGTCGTCGCCGCAGCCCGCCGGCATCGGAATGTTGACGGTGGTGCCCTCGCCCGCACCCACCCCCGCCTCGCGGAAGTCGCCCGTGCCGGGGTAGTACGGGAACTGGTGGGTCGACACGTAGAGCACCGAGGGATCGTCCTCGAAGGTGTGCTGGGTGCCGTTGCCGTGGTGGACGTCCCAGTCGAGGATCAGCAGCTTGTCGAGGCCGCAGGTGGCCTGGAGCGCGCGCGCCGCCACCGCCACGTTGTTGAAGAGGCAGAAGCCCATGGCGTGGTCGCTCTCCGCGTGGTGGCCCGGGGGCCGCACCGCGGCGATGCCGTAGTGCGCCTCGCCGCCTGCGATCGCGCACGCCAGATCGATGCTGCCCCCCGCCGCCAGCCGTGCGACGGCGAAGCTCTCTCGACACGTGAACGTGTCGGGATCGAGCCGGACGGCGTCCAGGGCGGCGGTCTGCCGGATGTGGGACCAGTGCTCCCGGTCGTGGACCCGGAGGATCTCCTCCTCCTGCGCCGGCCGGGGCACAGTGCGCTCGAGCACGGGCTCGCGCTCGGCCAGGGCCTGGGAGACGGCCACCAGGCGCTCCGGGCATTCGGGATGACCTCGGGGGCCCTCGTGATCCTGGTAGCGCGGGTCGCTGACCACGCGGATCTTGCCCGTCTGGCCCATGATCGACCATGGTATCCGAGCGGCCGGCCGGCGAGAAGAGCGGCGTGGGTCGCGGCAGGTGGAAGCATGCAGGCAGGCGAGCACGGCAGACGGGCGCCCGGCGGTACACTCGTATCCGTCTCTAGAGAGGGAGGCGGCATCCAGCCCCGCGTGGACCAGGCCCGCTGCGTCGCCATCACCGGGCTCAACACCTTCCTCGGCCAACGCCTGGCCGAGCGGCTCCTCGCTCGTCCGGACGCGCCGCGCGTGGTCGGCGTGGACGTGCGGCGGCCGCTGCGACTGGAGGGCCACGTCTCGTTCCGGCGCGTCGACCTGACGCACCCCACGGCAGACGGAGAGCTGGCGTCCATCCTGGCGAAGGAGCGGGTGGACGTGCTCGTGCACCTGGCGTTCCGAAGCTCCCCCACCGCCGATCTCGAGTACGACCACGAGCTGGAGACGATCGGCAGCCTGCACGTGATCCACGCCTGCTCGGCGGCGAAGGTGCGCCGGCTCGTGCTCGGGTCCACCACGATGCTCTACGGCCCGAACCCGACGAACCCCAACTTCCTCGGCGAGAAGCACGCGCTGGCGGGCCATCCGGACGCGCACTGTATCCAGAACCGGGTCGAGGCCGAGGAGCTGCTCGCCCGCTGGGCGCCGCGGCATCCCGACGTGGAGGTCTCGGTCCTGCGTCACTGCTGGGTGATGGGCCCGACCTACGTGGACCACGTGGTGCGCTACTTCGAGCGACCGGTGGTGCCCGTGGTGCTCGGCTACGACCCCTTGATGCAGTTCGTCCACGAGGACGACCTCGTGCGCGCCTTCGAACGGGCGACCCTCGAGTCGCACCCGGGCGTGTACAACGTCGTCGGCCGCGGGGTGCTGCCGCTCTCCACCCTGCTCGCGCTGGCGGGCAAGCGCACCCTCCCGCTGCCCGGTCGCCTGCTGCATCGCCTGGCGAGCTATCCGTCCCAGGGGCAGACGGGGGACCTGCCCGCGGGCTTCTTCGACTACCTGCGCTACCTCTGGATTGCCGACGGCGAGCGGGGATGGCGGGCCTTCGGCGAGCCCGTCTACACCACGAAGGAGGCCTGGATCTCCTTCGTCTCGTCGCGACGGATGCGGCGCTTCCGGTGATCGCCCGGGCGGGGACGACTTGATCGAGCGCGAACAGAGCCGCGAGCCGGAGGTGCTGGGGGCGGAAGAGGCGAGCCTCGAGCTGCTGCACCTGGCCCTGCGCGACCTGCGACGCGAGATCCGCGCCCGGTCGCACGCCCCGGCTCCCGCGGCGCCGCCCGAGGTGGCGCCCGAGTTCGACTGGCAGGCGGCTTTCGAGGAGCTGCGACACCGGCTCGGCACCTTCGGCATGGTGGAGCGATCGGGCAACGTCGACGAGTTCGGGATGGACGACGTCACCCTGGCGCGGACCCGCCTGCTGCTCGACTTCCTGATGGACCGCTACTGGCGCGTCGAGGTGTTGGGGCTCGACGCGTTGGACCCCGAACGGCCGAACCTGCTCGTCGCGAATCGATCGGGCCTGCTGCCCTACGACGGACTGATGCTCGCCCAGGCCGTCGAGCGTTGGCATCCCCGTCGCGAGCGGCCGCGCTTCCTGGTGGCGGACTGGCTCATCACGTTGCCCTTCGCCCAGCCCTACCTGGCGCGACTCGGTGGCGTGCGCGCCTGCCGCGAGAACGCGGACCGCCTGCTGCGGACGGGGCGCTCGGTCATCGCGTTTCCGGAGGGCGTGAAGGGCGCCGCGAAGGTCTTCGCCGAGCGCTACCGGATGAAGCGCTTCGGTCGGGGGGGCGTGATCCGCGCCGCCGTCGAGAATCGCGTGCCCCTGGTGCCGGTGGGAATCGTCGGTGCCGAGGAGGCGCACCCGATCCTGTTCAAGGCGGATCTGCCCGCGCGCAGCCTGGGGCTGCCCTTCGTGCCCGTGACGCCCACCTTTCCCTGGCTCGGACCGGTGGGCCTGCTGCCGCTGCCGACGAAGTGGATCATCCAGGTGGGCGCGCCCATCCCCCTCGACGATCTCGACCCGAGCGCGCTCGAGGACGAGCTGCTGCTCTCGCGCCTCACCGAGGAGCTGCGGGGTCGCATCCAGGACCTGGTGGGCGCGGCGCTCGACCGCCGCGCCTCGGTCTGGGGCTGACGCGCCGCGACTGCTTCCCCAGCCTGCCCCGTCACTTCCAGGGGGCGACGGCGGTCTCCCGCCACGCGGCGAGGGCCTCGAGCCCGGCGTACCAACCCGTGAGATTCGGGAACTCCCGGAACGGAAACACCGCCGCCCGGAAGTAGGTCACCATGCCGGCGATCGAGAAGTCGGCGATCGTGAGCCGACCCGCGGCCAGGAACTCGCGACCCTCGAGGTGCGCCTCGAGCCGATCGAGGAGTGGCCGCAGGCGCGCGTTCCGCCAGTTGGGCGAGGTCGGGGGTGCGGGAAACGCCTCGGGTACGAGCCGGTGGCCCACCAGCGACGAGAGCACCCCGGTGAGCGCAGGCTGCCAGTGGGCCGACTCCCAGAACAGCCAGCTCGCGATCTCGGCGCGCTCCTTCGGGTCGCGGGAATGGAGCCGGAACTCGCCATGGGCCTCCGCCAGGTACGCCAGGATGGCGTTCGACTCCAGCAGGACGAAGTCGCCCTCCACCAGGGTGGGAATCCGGCCCGAGGGGTTGATGGCGAGGTACTCGGGCGCGTGTCCCTCGCCCCGGTAGACGTTCACGGAACGCACCTCGGGGTGGAGTCCGAGATGCCGACTCACCGCCAGCACCTTGCGGCCGTTGGCCGACAGCGGAGTCGTGTAGAGGGTGAACATCAGCTCCTTCCCCGCCGATCCGTCGGTCTCTCGTCCGGACCGCGTCGACGGCCGCTACCGTACCGCGGTCGTCGACGACTGCCCGTAGCGGCTGCAGGAGTGGCCCCAGCTCCGCGCCGCACGCGCCGCACGCCGGACCGGAAATCTCGGGCACCGGCATGCGGGGTCTCCCCGAGGAGGGCGGCGATCAGCCGGGATACACGGCGGTGAAGCGCTCCATCACGAGTGGGGCCTTCTCGTGGGGCTCCCGGCCGATCCGCCGACACTCCGAGACGATGTACCGCCAGTACATGGAGCGCCAGGTCGCCAGGGTGCGGTCTCCTTCGCCGCCCTCGCGCGCGTACGTCTCGGGCACCTCGTCGAAGGGAAGAATGGCGACGTCCGTCGTGCGGATGACGCAGGCGGGCTCGCCGGCGCCGTCCCGGACGATCCAGTGGTCGCCGACCCGGGGCAGCGGCTTTCCGTCGGCCTCGTAGGACCACAGCACCGAGCCCGTGGCGGTCTTGATGCCGTCGATCACGAGGACCGCGATCTCCGACGCGTCCTGCGGTGTGAAGCCGAACGAGAAGCTCTCGACGTAGCGCGCCGGACGATCGGCCCCGGCCGGCAGCGAATCGAGGTATGCCTGCCAGTGTCGGTCCGCCGGGTCGCGCATCGTCACGCCTCCCGGCGTCGGCGGTCGCAGGCGACGTTCCGCGTGCCGACGCCGCGGCTTCTCGCTAGAACTCCGAGGGCGGCTCGGGCTCGTCGTGCGGCTGGTGCGGCCTCGGGACGGCGGCCTCGCGCCGTTCGTAGACCTTCTCGAGGGTCTCGACGGCTTCGGCCACGCGCTCGAGGTTTCGGTTGAGCGCGTCGATGTCCGAGCGGCGAGGCAGGTCGAGCACCTTGAAGACGCGCTCCACCGACCGCTGCACCATCTGGTCGAAGTCGGGTGACGCGTAGGCGATCCAGTCGGAGAGGCTGCGGTGATCGCGCGATCGGCGGCCCGACTCCGAGCCCGGCTCCTGTCCTTCGCGTGCCTCGCGCGCCTCGTGCCCGGCGACGAAGCGGCGGAAGCGCTCCTGGATGTCGCCCAGGTTCTCGCTCGCGTCGTCGACGCTCTTTCGCAGGGTCTCGTAGAGGGCGTCTCCGCCGCGCCCCAGGATCTGGGAGAGCAGGCTGCCCGACACGTCGGAGTTGGAGCGTTCGCTGTCGACCAGGATCTGCGAGAGCGCGACGTTCGTGATGTCCTCGCCCGTCTCGTTGTCGATGACCCGGACTTCGCTCCCCTGATCGATGAGCTCCGCGATGCCCTTGAGGGTGATGTAGCGGCTGGTGTCGGTGTTGTAGAGCTTTCGGTTCGCGTAGCGCTTGATCAGGATCGCCATAGGGGGTCTCGCTCTCGTGAGCCGGGCCAGACCCTAGCCCGGATCCATGGGGAGCGCCCTGCCGCGGCGTCAGCCGCGGACGTCGACGCGTTGGACGCGTGCGCGCTGGCCCGTGCTCGCAACACGCTGCGCCCCCGGCTTCGAGGCGCCGCCCGACCCGGACGGGGCGCCGTCGCCGGGCGTTCGCTCCGGCGGCGATGCGGCGCGGCCGGCGGCGGGATCTTCCCGGCGCAGCCCCAGCTCCCAGAGGACCTCGCGCAGGCCCAGGAAGGTGCGCAGCACCGCGCGCGCTTCGGTGTCCGTGTCGCCCCGCTGCTCCCAGCGCGCGATCTCCTGGTCCAGCGCCTCGAGGATGGCGCTGGCCATGGGGGCCGGGAGCACGCCTTCGCCGGTGGTGAAGCGCTCGCTCTGCTCGTCGAGCAGCGATGCGATTCCCCGCAGCGCGGCGTGCGCCTCGCTGGGCTTGCCGCTCCAGCCGAGGGAGGCCGCGTCGAGCAGGGCGCGCATGGCGGCGATGGCCTCGCCGAGGGCTCGCCGGGCGTGCACGCGAGCCCGACCGAGGGCCTCGGCGGCCGTTTCCGGCCCCGCCTGGGTGTGCGGTCTACGCGCCATGTGGATCGGCCGATCCGGTTGGCTGCGCGGCCGGCAGCTTGCGCCCGCGGAACAGGGCGTCGCCGATCACCACCAGGCTGCTGAGGTCGCACACGTCGCGGGGAAGCTCCGGGATCGTCCCGTACAGCTGTCGATGCCGGCGGGCATGCTCGCGCAGGGGCTGGGCACTCTTTTCGTCGAGCCGCACGAGGGAAGCGTATCGCTTCGCCAGCTCCACCGCCGTGCGGGCGGAGGCGCGGGACGACGCGTCGCCTCCGGGGTCGTCCGTCGGGTCTGCCAGGGCCGCCGCGAGCCGCTCGAGGTCGCGCGACTCGACGGGCTCGCCGCGCAGGCAGCTCGGGATGGTCTCGCCGTCGGGCCACAGGCGCACGCGATTCATCAGCACGCCCTCCACGGGCACGCCCGTGCCCCGCATGCGCGTCAGGAACTCGAAGGCCGAGCGGGCGGCCTGGGGACTCGGCCCGGCCACCACCAGGAAGGCCGACTGGGGGCCCAGCAGCAGGCGGCGTACGTTCGTCGCGCGTTGCCGGAAGCCTTCGGACATGCCTTCGATGGCCAGCAGGAACTCCGAGATGTCCTCCAGGAAGCCCACGCCGGAGATCCGCTCGATGACCTTCAGCACGCGCTGGCTCGTGCGGTGGAAGAGCCGGAACCCGAAGCGGCCCGCCGCCATCGCGGGATGGACGAGCAGCTGCACGAAGCGGCTGTCGAGGAACTCGACGAGGCGGCGGGGCGCCTCCAGGAAGTCGAGGGCATGCTGGGAAGGCGGTGTGTCCACCACGATGAGGTCGTAGCGGCCGCACTCGGACAGCTCGAAGACCTTCTCCATGGCCGCGTACTCGGCGCTCCCGGCCAGGGCGTCGGAGACGTGCTGGTAGATCGGGTTGTCGAGGATACGCGCCTTCACCTCCTGCCCCTCGGCGAAGCGGTCCACCAGGCCGTCGAACGTGCTCTTCATGTCCAGCATCACGGCTTCGAGAGAGCCGGGGGCCGTGATCCCGAGCTCGTCCCGGGTGCTCTCGGCGAGCGGCTGCGCCTCGCCGGGGGCGTCCTCGGCAGGCGGAGCGAGCCCCATGGCGTCGCACAGCCGGCGCGCGGGATCGATGGTGAGGACGAGGGTCCGGCGCCCGCGGCGCGCCGCCTCCACGGCCAGGGCGGCGGCGACGGTCGTCTTGCCCACGCCGCCCGTGCCGGCCACGACGAGAATCCGCCGCTCGCCCAGAAGCCCTGCGAGTCCGGCCGCCGGATCCGTCGTGTTCGCGGCGCTCACGACGCGCCTCCCGACCCGCCGAGGAGGGGGGCCGCGAAGGCCGCCAGCGCGTCCGAGCCGGACAGACCGCCGGCCACGTAGGGGAGCGTCACCAGGGGCTCGCCGCAGTCGCGGCGGATCTGCTCGACGTAGCCGGCGTTCAGCTCGTGCCGGGAGCGCAGGTAGGATGCGCAGGCGGCGAACACCTGCGGTTTCGGCAGGCCTCCGAGGTCGAGGTCCGCATCCAGCCGCCGGAGGCGCTCGTCCAGGTCGGCCGGCACGCCGGGGGGAAGGGCGCGGGCATCACCGCGTTCACCACCACGCGGTCCACCGCGATTCCGATCTCGCCCTTCGCGCGACGCACGAGCTCGGCGGTCTCCCGCGCGGGCAGCTCCTCGGCCAGCGCGACGGGCAGCAGCAGCGTCTGGTCGGGGTCGCGCACCAGCTCCTCGACGAGATGGGCGTGGCCGCGAAGCGGCCCCGCGCGCACGGCACCGCCGACCACCCGGGGCACGTCGAGGAACGTGAGGCCGTGTCCCGTCGCCGGCGCGTCGACGACGATCAGCTCGTACAGCGGTCCGCCCCGGCCGTCCTGCATCTGCGCCAGGTGCCACACCTTGCCCAGGGTGATCAGCTCTCGCCAGCCCGGCGCCGCGTCCAGGAGCTGGGCGAAGCCCTTGTTGCGCAGCACCAGGTCCACGATTCCCCGCATGTGGAGCTGGAGTCCCAGATACTCGGCCAGGGCCTCGAAGGGATCGATGTGGACGCAGGTGAGCCCGGGCAGGAGCTCGCTGCCGGCGTATCCCACGGGTGGATGCCCGGGCGAGATGAACTGGGGGACCTGCTCCTGACCGCCCACCTCGGCGACGAGCACCGAGCGGCCGCTCCGGGCCCCGGCGACCGCGAGCGCGGCAGCCACCGTGGTCTTTCCGGTGCCGCCCTTGCCGGTGACGATCACGAGTCGGCGGTCGAGCAGCGAGGGGAGTTCCGCCATCATGGAAACCCTTCGCAGAGGACGGAGAGCTCGGGCCTGGCCCGGTCGACCCGGCCGCCCCGTCGGACCCTGCCCGGCTGACCGTCGTCTCGCCGGCCTCGGGAGAGCCAGACGAAGCTCAAGCCGCCTCCCGGCGAATCCGAAACGCCAGAAGGGTCCCCGCGGTCGATTTTCGACGCTAGCACACGCGCTTGGGACCCGAGTCGCGCAGCCATCGCCAGCGGAGGCCGTCGAGGACGACCGTGATCGTCGAGTGCAGCAACTGTCAGACGAGATTCCAGCTCGACGATTCGCGTGTCCCGCTGCGCGGGATCCGCGTGCGCTGCTCGCGATGCAAGGAAGCGTTCTTCCTCGAGCACCCGGATGCGAGCCAGGCCGACGCGGTGAACGACGTCGCCACCCAGGCCGCCGCCGAGGGCACGGCCCCGGATTCGACCCAGGATCTCCCGTCCGAGTCGTCGCTCCCGCACACCCACTCCGCCGAGCCGGAAGAAGAGGACTGGGAGTTCAACGACGACCTTCCGGGATCGGGAGACTCCGACCTCGACGACGACGATCGAGCCCCTTCGGCCGACCCGACGAAGAGGAAGACGACGAGGAGAGGGGCGTCTTCGACACCGCCACCACCTCCGTCTCCCTGGACGCGGGCGACGACGGGCCGATTCCCGGTCTCGGGGGCGACGAGTTCGGTGACGACGACGAGGGCTTCGGCGACGACGAGAGCGACCTGGATCTGGACGGCGACGGCGGAGCGCCTGCCTCGCCCGGGATCGCCGCCGCCGCCGCAATCTCGGACCAGAGCGACTTCGGCGAGGCGAGCGACTTCTCGGCGTTGGCCGACGAAGTCCCGACGCCCGATCCGGTCGCGCCGCCTCGAGGCCCGAGCCCCGCCGCCGGGCCGGCGCCCTCGGAGGAGGTCGGCGAGCCGGAGGACTGGGACTTCTTCAGCGACGACAGTCTCGAGCACCCCGCCGCGATGGACGACGCCAGGGGGCGCGCCATGCAGGCGGTCGGAAGGGACGAGGCTCCCCGGCGCCCCGCCTCTCGGGGCCCCGATCTCGGCAACGTCGCGAGCGACACCGGCTCGCGCTTCGCCTTCCTGCTCGTCGCCGGCCGCGCGGTCGGCTGGCTCGTGACCCTCGGCCTCTTCGGGCTCGGCGTGGCCCGGGGCGTCTTCCACGTCGCGGATCCCACGAGCGCGGTCCCCACCTCCGTCGATCTCGGCCAGTTCCGCGCGAAGTCCGTGAGCGGCCGTTGGCTGGAGACCGTCCGCGCCACCCATCTCTACGCGGTGAGCGGTCTGTTGGTGAACGAGAGCGGCAGACCGCTGCTGCCCGGGGACGGCCTGACCGTGGCGCTGCGGGCGCCGGACGGGAGCCCCCTCGACGTCACCCCGGCGAGGGCGGGGCTGCCGCTCACCGACCAGGCCCTGCGCGAGTCCTCCCACGGCGACCTCGCGGAGGCCGCCGGCGACGCGGCGCGGGATCTCGCGAACATGCGGCTCGAGCCGGGCGAGGACATCCTGTTCCTGGCCTTCTTCGACGGCGTACCCGACGAGGCCACGGGCTTCGTGGTGGAGATGGGCCAGACGGCCCACATCCCCGCGGCGGTGCCCGCGGAGAACGCACTGGCCGATCCGGCCGAGGCGTTGCCCGGCAGCACGGGCGAGGCGTCGCCGGCGGGTACGGCCGGCAATGCGGCCGACAATGGGGATGCAGCGCTCGGCGCATCCGGGGGCCCGGCTGGCTCCCCCGCGCTCACGAACGGGTCTTGCTGCTCTCCGCCATCCCCTGGTGCTGGCTCGTCGCCGTCTCGCCCAGCTTCCCCGACGGCTTCTCGCTCTTCCCCGACGGCCTCTCGCTAGAGGCGCTCTCGTTCGGCTCCGACTCGGGCGTCACGTCGATCTCGTCCTGCCCCGACATGCCGGCGCGGAAGTTCTTGATGGCCTTGCCGACGCCGGCCCCGATCTCGGGCAGCCGCCGGGCGCCGAAGAGCACGACGACGATCGCGAGAATGATGGCGAGCTCGGTCGCTCCCAATCCGAACATGTCGTCCCCTTCGGCGGACTTCCGGCCACCCACAGGGTGCCGCTGCCCCCGGACGGGGTCAAGGACGGGGCGGGATGCGCCCGTGCCGAGCACTGCCGCGTCGCCGGAGCCTCCTGGAAGGTAGACTGGCCGCCGTGACGATCTTCAAGGCCTATGACATCCGGGGCGTCGTTCCCGACGAGCTCGATCGCCGACATCACCTATCGCATCGGTCGTTCTGCGGCGCGCTGGCTCGGCGTCGCCGACGTGATCGCGGTCGGGCGCGACGCGCGGAAGCACTCGCCCGCGCTACGGGACGCCCTCGTCCGGCGGGATCTGCGACGAGGGCGTCGACGTGATCGATCTCGGTCTGGTGGCGACGCCGATGCTCTACTTCGCCGTCGATCATCTCTCCGCCGGCGCCGGCATCATGATCACCGCCTCCCACAACCCGGGTCGCTACAACGGCCTCAAGGTGTGCCGCGAGCACGCGATTCCCGTGGGCGAAGCGAGCGGGCTGCGCGACATCGAGAAGGGGCTGGCGGGCGTCGGATCCGACCCGCCCGCCGCGGACCGCGGCTCGGTTCGCGAGGTGGACGTCCGGGCGGAGTACGTGGAGCACGTCCTCGCGGTGGGCGCCGGCCGTCCCCGGCTGCGCGTGGCGATCGACTGTGGCAACGGCATGGCGGCCGCGGGGCTCGAGCCGCTGCTCGACCGGCTGCCCCTCACGGTGGAACGGCTCTACTTCGAGCCCGACGGGACGTTTCCGAACCACGAGGCCGACCCGCTGAAGCGCGAGAACCTCGACGACGTCGTCGCCGCGGTGAAGCGCGTCGGCGCCGACTTCGGCGTCGCCTTCGACGGCGACGCGGACCGCGCCGTCTTCGTGGACGAGCGGGGCGAGCCGATCGCCTCGGACCTGATGACCGGCGTCCTCGCGCGCCATCAGCTCGCCCGACACCCGGGTGGCCTCGTGCTCTACGACCTGCGCTCGAGCCGGGCCGTGCCCGAGGAGATCGAGAAGGCGGGAGGACGGGCGGAGATGTGCCGCGTCGGACACTCGTTCGTGAAGGCACGCATGCGCGAATCCGGCGCCATCTTCGCGGGCGAGCTCTCGGGTCATCTCTACTTCCGCTTCTCGGACACGCTGGTGGCCGACGACGGCATCGCGGGGCTCGTCGCCGTGCTCGACGTCCTGGCCCGGGAGAAGCGCCCCCTCTCGGAGATCGTGGCACCCCTCCGCCGCTACGCGGCGAGTGGCGAGATCAACAGCCGTGTGAGCGACGTGCAGCGGGTGCTCGAGACGATCGAGCGCGAGCACCGCGAGGCCCCCACCGTCTCGAAGCTCGACGGGCTGCTGGTCCGCTATCCCGACTGGTGGTTCAACCTGCGCCCGTCGAACACCGAGCCGGTGCTGCGCCTGAATCTCGAGGCGGACACGCACGAGCACATGGTCCGGGAACGAGACCGGCTGCTCGCCCGCATCCACGAGCTGGCCTAGCAGGCGAATCAGCAGGATTCGTCTGCGGTGGAACCGCGACCGGGGACTTCGCCTCGGGTTGCGCTCCTGGCCGGGCGGCTACGAGAGCAGCGGGGACAGGAAGTCCCGGGCGATCTCCAGCAGGCCCGGGTCGGGGCCGCTCTGCCACTCCGCGCGGGCGTTCTCGCCGGCCGCCTCGGCGAGCGCCTTCGCGGCGCTCCTCGGGACGGCGGGCGCGCCGGGCTCGCCCGGGTGCTCGTCGCGGTTCACGAGGAGCAGCGGCCGGGGTGCGATGGCGGCGACCCGGAACACCGGGTCGATCTCCTCTGGACCGAAGCCGCCGCCGGTGAGGTGCAGGACGGCGCCCCGTGGCCGTTCGTCCACCGCGCACAGCAGGGCACCGAGGGAGCCGGCGATGCCACTCCCCGCGTAGGCGACGGGGGCGTCCCGGCTCTCCCAGACGTGCTCGAGGACGTCCAGCGTGCGGCGCAGCTCCATCACCGCCTGGCGTGTGAACTCCGTCCACAGCAATCGGGAGGCCCGGGCGACGGGCTCTCCCCGGGCGGCGCCGGCGATCGTCTCCTCGAGCTGGCGCGAGAGCTTCGCGGAGCGCCGGGCGCCGAAGAGGGGCAGGTCGACCGAGGCCAGCGCGACCCCCGCGGCGAGCCAGGCGTCCGCACCCGCCAGGCCTTCGGGTCCTCTCGGCCCGCCGGGCGCGGGCTGCACGAGCAGGGTCGGATGCGGCCCGGACGTGCCGGGCGCCACCAGGTCGAGGCGCACACGGTCGCCGCGACAGGAGAACTCCAGGCGCCGGGCGCTCGCGCCCGGGCGAGCGACGCCGGGCGTCGCGGACTCGAGGATCGAGAGCAGCTCGGCGGGCGGCGGATCGAACGAGATCGGCTCGTGCATCGCGGCGAGCGTAGCCTGGAATTCCCGAGCGGGACTCGGCCCCGCTATTTCGCCAGCAGCACCTTCCGGGTTCGGTACAGGTTGGATTTGACCGCGTTCTCGCTCTTCTTGAGCGTCCGGGCGATCTCGCTGATCGGTCGGTCCTCGAGGTGGTGGAGGTGGAAGAGCTCGCGCTGCTCGTCCGTGATCCGGCCGGCCAGCTTCTCCTCGATCTGCGCGAGCAGCTCCTCGCACTCGTAGAGCTCGAGCGGGGATGCCTGGGCGAAGGCGCCGACGGACGCACGGTCGTGCTCGTCCTCGCCGAGGGGAACCGTGACATGGCGCTTGCGCTTGAAGCGGCCGGCGATGGTGCGTCGGGTGACCCCGAAGACCCAGGCGGCGAACGGCGCGTCGCCGCGGTAGCCGTCGATGGAGTTGAAGACGTTGATGAAGACTTCCTGAACCGTTTCTTCGGTATCTGCGGTATTGCGGAGACGCTTGTCGACGAAGCGGTAGATGCGCTTGAAGAAGCGCTCGTAGAGCTGCTCGAAGGCTCGCTCGTCTCCCGTTCGTGCGCGCCGAACCAGCGAGTCGTCCGACTCCGCTACCGGTGCCCCGTGCCCGGCCGCCAAAACAAAACCCCCTTCAGCTCCGCACAGCTTCTTCGCCAGCGCTTCCCAGGTCCAGCCTCGCGGCTCCGCCGCTGCCGGCGCGGAACCCCCCCCGAGTTGGAAGTGGCTCGCTGGACGTCCGAGGTGTCAAAAAAAGTCACCGGTGACGAAGCGCGGCACCGGCAGCAAGCCGGCGGGCGTCGCGAGGACCGGCAGCTCGCACCGGTAAGTCGCCGACGAATCGACCGGATTCGGCTGCACGGGACGGCCGGGGCGTCCCGGCGCTCGGACGGCGCTACTCGAAGTCGCGGATCTCGTCGGGCGTGAGCCCGAGATCTTCCTCGCTGAGGCCGCTGCGGAAGCGCGACGCGGGGGCGGGCCGTGGGGCCTCGAACGGAGCGCTCGCGACGAACGGTGCCGCCACAGGGGGCGAGATGCGCTCGACCAGCGCCAGCGCGCCGCCGTCGTGGCGAATGCTCCTGCAGCTGTAGAGCTGGAGGATCTCGGCTCCCAGGTCCTCGGCGGCGGCGCGGGTCTCGGGCGAGAACGACGGGCACAGCAGGGCGACCTGCACGGGCGCCTGCGCCTGGATCTCGAGCTGGGGACCCAGCTTGAGCCAATCCGCCAGCCGCGGTCGGACCCAGGCCCGCTGCGCCAGTCCCCGGGTGAGGAGCCCGCCGTCCTCCCCTTCGTCGCCGATCAGCACCAGGACGATCCGCCCGGAGGGATCGACGGCGACGAAGTCGATGCGCGAATCGGCGCCCAGCACGTCCTCCGCCAGGATGCGGATGGGCGGCTCGAACGGGCTGGCCCGGCGGACGGCGTCCCGGATCGCGTCCCGGGACAGGGGGCCGGCCACGCCGAGCGACGGGCCGGGCTCAGACATCCAGGGGCTTCCGGGCGTCCTCGAGCAGCATCTCGGCGACGGCGCGCAGGGACCGGGCGGCGGGTGACTGGGGCTGCACCATGCCGATTGGACGCTGGTCGACGATGGCTCGATACACGTGGAGGTCGTCGACGAGCAGGCCGTAGCTCCTGACCGGACGGCCCAGGCGCCGTGGACACCACCTCGGCGAGGCGGGCGAAGGCCGCCTGGGCCTCGCCCTGGCGCCGCGTGCCGTGAACCGTGATGCCCACCCGGGCGCCGGGCAGGACACTCTCGACGAGCCGGGTGAGGCCGTAGCACTCGAGCAGGTCGCGGCCCTCCGACGAGGTGAGGAGCAGCGTCCAGGCGAGGAGCCCCGCGCCCGCTCCGGGCTCGCGCAGCCACAGCGGGGGGACCCGCACGAAGATCAGCCCCGGCGTCGGACCCATGCTCGCCCGCACCGTGGCGATCTGCAGGGCTTCCCGGTGGAGCTCGCCGAGGTTCGTGGCGGGGGTCAGCACCACCTCGGAGCCCATGGGTCGAATCGACTCCTCGGGCCAGAGCGAGCTGCCCGAGTCCTGGCCCGGCGCCACGATGGTGGCGCTGCCGCCCAGGCGGGCCGCCTCGACGGCGAGATTCCACACGAAGGCGGCGCGCACCACGTCGCGCTCGCCGATGGGAACCGCGATGAGCCGTCCGGCGTAGGGCTGGCAGAACGCGGCCGGCCGGGAAGGGGCGACGGGAGCCTGCGGGCGGGGCTGCACCGGGGAATCGCCGGGCGGCCCGGACTCCGGGATCAGGTGATGGAGCACGTCCGCCAGGTCTCGGGGCATGGCCTAGTGCTAGCCCCGATGCGACGACTTTTCCAGCGTGTCTCCGGCCGCTTCGCGCGATCTTCCCGGGCGTGGGCTGCCGCCCGGCGTCCCCCGGCCTCAGCGGACGATCAGCACCGAGTTCGTCGGTCCGGTCTCGCCGCCGGCGGTGTTCGCATTCGTGGGATCCTCGCGCCACTCCCCGTCGACCACGTAGCGGTACTGGTAGGTGCCGGGCGGCAGGCGGAGGATCTTGGTCCACACCCGCGAGCCGTCCTCCGCCTCGATCACCGAACGCACGCCCTTGTCGGGAACCCAGCCGTTGAAGTCCCCGGCGATGCGGACGTCGCCCGCCTGGGCGTCGGCGAAGCGGACCATCACCTCGCGGATCGGCAGCTCCGGCAGGGGCTCCGGCAGCGGGTCCGGCGCCGCGGGAAGCCGCAGGTCGGCCGTGGGCGGGGACGCCTCGATCTCGATGGCGACCGCCGCGTAGTCCAGCGCGCCGTTGGCGCTCGGCGCATAGCGCGAGATCGGCACGCCCTGTCGCGAGCCGTCTCCCGCAGCTTCACGTTCTGGCGGATCACCGTGTCGAAGCACAGGTCCTTGAAGAGCTCGCGGATGTCGGCCAGGGTCTGGCGCGCGTAGCGCGTGCGACCGTCGTACAGCGTGGGCAGGATGCGCACCTCGAGATGGTGGCCGATGCGATCCGACAGCAGGCCGATGGTTTCCAGCAGCTTCTGTACGCCGTCGATCGCGAAGAAGCTCGCTTCCAGCGGCACGATCACCTCGCCCGCGGCGCGCAGCGCATTGAAGGTGAGCAGCCCCACGTTGGGCGGACAATCGATCAGCACGTAGTCGTAGGCGGGACCGAGTCCTTCGAGCGCGAGCTTGAGCCGCTCGGTGCGGGCGTCCTGACGCTCGGCGGCGAGCTTCTGCTCGAGCGCGGACATCACGATGCTCGACGGCGCCAGATCGATCCGTTCGGAGACGTTCACGAGCACGGCTGCGAGGGACGCCTCGCCCCCGGGCTCGGCCAGCACCTCGTAGAGATTCTCGTCGAGCTCGTCGGGGTCGATGCCGAGGGCCAGGGTGGCGTGGGCCTGGGGGTCGAGATCCACGACGAGCACCCGGGCGCCGTCCGCCTCGAGAGCCCCGGCGAGATTCACCGTAGTGGTCGTCTTTCCGCAGCCGCCCTTCTGATTGACGATGGCGATGATTCGCATGGCAGATCCCCCCGTTTCTGCCGTCTTGCCGCGAGACTCGTTCAGCCCGTCTCGCTCAGCTCACGCCTGCTTCCGTCCTGCTGGGTCCCGCCCCGGGCGGCTCCGGCACGCCGCATGACCGATCGGGCCGCGCGGGGGGACCGTTCCCCGAGCGCGCGCCTCCAGGCGCGGACCTCTCGCTCGAAGTGGGCCACCTCGAAGACCCACTCCTGACCGGAGACGGCCTCGAAGGCGGACCCTTCGCGGAATACGAGCACCACGTCGCCGGTGGCGACGAGCACGAGCTCCGACAGCGGTCGTGCGACGTCCGGCAGGGTGCGGCGCAGCGCCTGGATGCTCGTGCGAATTCGCTGGACGGAGACACCGGCGTCGATCAGCCGCTTGGTGGCCTTCAGTGCCACGAGGTCGCCGAAGCTGTAACGGCGGTGTCCACCGGGCGTGGTGGCCGACGGAGAGACGAGATCGGTCTGCGCCCAGTACTGGAGCTGCCGCCGCGAGATTCCCAGAATGTCGACGACGTCGCGAGTGCGGTAGAAGTCCGAGGCGGTGTGATTCATCGACGCTCCTCGCGCTCTCCGTGCAGGCCGGCTGCGGCCTGCGGGTCCTCTGGCGCTTCTCGGGCCGCTTGCGGCCTTCTCTCTGGCCTTCTCCCTGGGGGCGGTGTCTGACTGTGTCTGGCGGTCTCGGGCTCGCGTCGGAACCGGGCACGACCGGGTGGGCAGGGGGCGCCCGCAGGGCGTCGTGCAGTACGGGCAGGAAACTGCGAACGGCGGTGAAAGTCAAGCAAAATCGCCATAGATTGTTCCGGTTGCGACACGAGGGGTCGTCTTGCCACATGCAGCCGGTCCCTCCACTCTCCGGCCGGGGGGGACGCGAAGCCGCCACAGAACGTTTCGCCCGCGGGGACTACAAGGGCGGCGCTCGGACCAGGCCCGGATTGAGATAGGCTGACGAACCGGTGACGAAATCACGAAGACAGCAAGAGGAGCGGGGACCTTCCGACGAGGGCCGGGTGTCCGTGGAGGACGCCGCCGGTCGACGTCCCTTCATGCGCGGCATCATGGTGCACTCGCTGATGGCGCGGGGAATCGACTTCGAGGCGGCCCTCGAGACCGCCGAGGACGTCCGCAAGCGCGTCATCGGCCGGGGCGTGGTCGAGCGCCAGGAGCTCGCGAAGATCGTCCGCGAGATCCTGGGCGACGAGGCCCTGCGCGAGCACCAGCCTCCGCTGCCTCCGCATCCCGGTCGCATCCTGGTCACGAACGATCGTCGCGCCCCCGCTCCCTTCTCGAAGGGCACCCTCTCCCAGTCGTTGCTGGCGGCGTCCATCGACCCCAACGACGCCTTCGACGTGGCCGAGGAGATCGAGCAGTCGCTGCTGCGGCGCGGCAGCCATCAGGTCGCCCGGAGTGTGCTGCGCGGGCTCGCCTACGAAGCCCTGCTGAACCGCTTCGGCCAGCAGACCGCCGAGCGCTACCTCATCTGGCGCCGCCACCAGGAGCCCGAGAAGCCGGTGATCCTGCTGCTCGGGGGCACCACCGGCTGCGGCAAGACGACCCTGGCCCTCGAGGTGGCCCAGCGGCTCGGCATCCGCCGGGTGGTCTCCACCGACTCGATCCGCCAGATCCTGCGCA
Source organism: uncultured delta proteobacterium (assembly GCA_963822965.1). GTDB lineage: Bacteria > Myxococcota_A > UBA9160 > UBA9160 > UBA4427 > JAJDAN01. The sequence goes on along the minus strand of CAWGJT010000005.1, from coordinate 48,462 downwards.
TCACCCTGACCCGGGACCTGGTCCCGGCCATTCACGCCTCGTCGTTCGAGGCCCACCCGCACACCGTGCAGGAGTCGGGAGAGGACCGGGTGATCGACGGGCTTCCACGCCCAGGCGTCGGTGGTCTCGGTGGGCATCCGCGCCATGATCGACCGCGCGATCGACGAGAGCGAGAGCCTGATCCTCGACGGCGTGAGCCTCGTGCCGGGGCTCATCGACCTGTCCGCCTACAAGGACGTCGCCCACGTGATCTTCCTGGTGGTGGCGCGGCTCGACGAAGACGCCTTCCGCAGCCACTTCATCTCGCGCAGCCGCGAGCAGAAGCGCCGCGGCGGGCGACCGCTACGTGCGGAACCTCGATGCGATCCTCAAGATCCAGGACGAGTTCCTCGACCTGGCCGATCGCTTCGACGTTCCGATCGTCGACAACGTGACGATCGACGGCTCGGTGCTGCTGATCATCCGCCACGTGATCGAGACGCTGCGCCGGCACGGGCAGGTCGAGGGCGCCGAGCCCGGCCTGAAGCGCGCCGCGGCCTGCCGGGGTTCTGGTAAGGCGCCGGGGACGGTCTACCCTGGGGTCGAACCCTGACCCTTCGGAGGCTCCATGCCCACTGCTCCCCCGGCCGCGCGGACGCTCGGCGAACTGCGCGCGGCCGGATACGGCCTGCGCAGCCTGCGCGAGGAGATCCAGGCGAATCTGCGTCGGCACCTGCGGGAGGGCCTCCCCCTCTTCACGAAGATCCGCGGCTACGACGACACCGTGGTCCCCGCCGTCGAGAACGCGCTGCTCTCGGGCCACGACATGATCTTCCTCGGCGAGCGGGGCCAGGCGAAGACGCGCATGATCCGCTCGCTGCGTGGGCCTGCTCGACGAGTGGGTGCCCGATGGTCGCCGGCAGCGAGATCCACGACGATCCCCTGGCGCCGGTCTCGGCCTTCGCGCGCGCAGCAGGTCGCCGAGCAGGGCGACGCCACGCGCGATCGCCTGGCTGCACCGGGACGACCGCTACGTCGAGAAGCTCGCCACCCCGGACGTCTCCATCGCCGACCTGATCGGCGACGTCGATCCCATCAAGGTCGCCGAGGGCCGCCACCTGGCCGACGAGTACACCATCCACTTCGGCCTGCTGCCGCGCAGCAACCGCGGCATCTTCTGCATCAACGAGCTGCCCGACCTGACGGAGAAGGTGCAGGTGGGGCTGTTCAACGTGATGGAGGAGCGCGACGTCCAGGTGAAGGGCTACCGGGTGCGCCTGCCCCTCGACGTGCTGGTGGTCGCCAGCGCGAACCCCGAGGACTACACCAGCCGCGGTCGCATCATCACGCCGCTGAAGGACCGCTACGCGGCGCAGATCCGCACCCACTATCCCGCGGGACCGCGAGACCGAGCTCGCGATCGTGCGGCAGGAGGCGGAGCTCGCCCGCGGCGGACGGCGTCGAGGTCGTCGTGCCGGACTACATGGAGCAGATCGTGGGCGAGATCACGTTCCAGGCGCGCAGCAGCCCCGACGTGAGCCAGAGCTCCGGCGTGTCGGTGCGCATGAGCATCGCGAACTACGAGACGCTGGTGGCCAGCGCCGTGCGCCGCGCGCTGCGCCGGGGCGAGGCCGAGGCGGTGCCGCGCATCTCGGACCTGGAAGCGCTGCTGGCCTCGACCACCGGCAAGCTCGAGCTCGAGTACGCCGGCGTGCGAGCGCAGCGAGGGCGAGCTGCTGGAGGGCATGGCGCGGCGCGCCGTCCACGTGGTGTTCGACGAGCGCGTGGCGCCTGGAAGAGCTCGAGTCCGTGGTGAAGGCCTTCGACGCGGGCTGGCAGGTGGAGGTCTCGGCGGAGATGCCGTCGGCCGAGTACCTCGTGGGGCTCGACGAGATCGACGGCCTGCGCGACGGCGCGCCCTGCGCCTGGCCGGCGGGAGCCTCGCCCGCGTCGCATGGCGGCGGCGATCGAGTTCCTGCTGGAGGGGCTGCATCTCGCGAACCGTCTGAACAAGGACGCGCACCGCGGCCGGCGTCCGCTACGAGAGGGCATGAAGGCCTACCGCTACAGCCGCTGGGACGGCCGCCAGACGGCGTTCACGCATGGACGTGGCCAGCGCCCTCGAGCACGCTCTCCGACCTGATGATGGAAGGGCTCGACGCCCGCGAGGCCCTCGAGTGGATGCGCGAGCACGGCTTCCCGATGGCGGGCATGAACATGCGCGTGATGGGCGCGGCAGGAGCTCATCCGCGAGCTGCGCGACCAGGTCGACTCCCTCTACCGGCAGTTCGACGTGAGCCAGGCCACGTCCGAGATGCAGCGGCGGCTCGACGAGATCCTCGACCGCGAGCAGGAGGCGCTGCGGGAGCAGCACGGCTTCGAGTCGTCGCGCATGAACGAGTTCCTCGAGCGGCGGCACGCCGAGGGCAGCGAGCGCTCTCGGAGCGCATCGAGCGCATGCGCGACCACGCCTTCGAGGACGAGCAGGCCGGGGACGAGTTCCGCGAGCTGCTGGACGAGCTCGATCGCCTGCGGCCGCTCGAGGAGTTCCTGCGGCAGCGGGGCGACCGCTTCCACGGCAGCGAGTCCGCGGACTACGAGACGGCCCAGGAGCTGCGCGAGCGGATCGAGGCGCTCGAGCAGCTCGCCCGCAACCTCCAGGAGGGCAACTTCGAGCCGATCTCGCCCGACGAGCTGCGCGAGCTGCTGGGACGACCCGGCCGCCCAGTCCCTCGTCATGCTGCGCGACCTCGAGTCCGAGCTGGAGAAGGCGGGCTACCTGCGCGGCGGCGGCGATCCGGAGCTCACCCCGCGCGCGATCCGGCCATCGGCGCCAACGCGCTGGCGGACGTGTACACGCGCGCTGCGCAAGGGGCTCGCCGGACAGCACGAGACCCAGTCGCGCGGGCGTCGGCCTGCCGCGTCCCGACGAGACGCGTCCCTGGGCGTTCGGCGACGACCTCGATCTCGACATCGTGCGGACGGTGATGAACGGCGTCGCGCGCCGCACGGCGCAGGGCCTCGGTTCGGGCGAGCTGCCGATCCGCCTCGAGGTCGAGGACTTCGAGATCCGCGAGATGGACTACACGACCCAGACCACGACGATCCTGCTGCTCGACATGAGCTGGTCGATGTCGTGGGCGGGCCGCTTCCCCGCCGCCAAGCGCGTGGCGCTGGCGATGGACCAGCTCATCCGCTCGAGCTTTCCGCGCGACCACTTCGGGGTGGTCGGCTTCTCGACCCAGGCGCGCGAGATCGCGATCCGAGAGCTGCCCGAGGTGAGCTGGGACGTGTCGGACCCGTTCACGAACCTGCAGGACGGGCTGCGCATCGCCGAGCGCATGATCCGGCAGTTTCCGTGCTCGTCGCCCCAGATCATCGTGATCACCGACGGGCAGCCCACCGCCTACTACGAGCCGACGAAGCCGGCGAGCAGCTGCGCGTCGAGTGGCCCTCGGGGTTCGGCGGCATCTCTCCCCACGCCGTCGCTGCAGACCCTGAAGCAGGTGCGGCGCGTCACGCGGCAGGGGATCACGATCAACACCTTCATGCTCGACGACGCGCCCGAGCTGCTGGGCTTCGTCGAGCAGATGACGCGGATCAACCAGCGGGCGCGCCTTCTACACCAGCCCCAGCCAGCTCGGCTCCTTCCTGATGGTCGACTACATCGCCCACAAGAAGCTCCGGAGGCGGTGATTGGCGGTCGTCCCGGTGTGGCGGTTCGTCGCGCGCCTGACGCGAAACGGCGCGCGGGTCGTGCGCACGGTCTGGGGCGGTCTCGACCGTGCGGCGCGGGCTCACAGCCTGTGGCTCGTGATTCCGCTCGGGCTCGACCTCGACGAGCGGGGCGGCCCCGTCTTCGGAGGGCCGCGGGAGGCCTGGCTCTCCCACCTGGACCTGCTCCGCGCGCTCGAGCGCGCCGCCGCGCGATCCGCGCCTGGCCGGGCGTGCTGCTGCGTTTCCGCGGCAGCGGGCCCCATCGGTTCAGCCCAGGCGGCGGCCCTGCGGCGCGGGTCGACGGCGTGCGGGAGGCGGGCCTGCCGGTCGTCGCCTGGGGCGAGAGCCTGGACGCCGCGCAGCTCTGGATCGCGACTGGCGCCGATCGGGTCTGGATCCCCGAGAGCGGCGGCGTGCCGCTGGTGGGTCTGCGCAGCGAGCAGGTCTTCGTGAAGGACCTGCTCGACAAGCTCGAGGTGGCGCCCGAGGTGGTGCACATCGGCCGCTACAAGGGCGCCGGCGAGCTGGCGACGCGGCGCTCCATGTCGCCCGAGCAGCGCGAGCAGGTGGAGTCCTGGCAGGGCGACCTCTTCGCCGAGCTGGTGGACGCCGTCGCGCGCGGCCGCGGCCTGTCGCCCGAGGCGGTTCGCGATCGCATCGATCGGCGGCCCCTACTGGGCGCCCGGCGGCGCGGGAAGCCGGGCTGATCGATGGCTTCCTGTACCGGGACGAGCTCGAGGAGGCGCTGCGACCGCTCTCCCGGGTGGCCGACGGGGGAGAGCGCCGGGCGACGCCGTGCCCGCGAGCGCGAGGTGGGCTTCGTCGGACGTCTGGACGCTACCTGCGCGCGGTGGTCGAGGATCCGGGCTGGCATCCCTGGCTGCGGGAGCTGCCGCGGGTCGCCTACCTGGTCGCCTCGGGCGGCATCCATCGCGGCCCGACCCGGCGCGGCATCGGCAGCCAGGCGCTCGGGTCCCTGCTCGAGGGCGTCCGGGAGGACGCCGCGCGTGCGCGCCGCGTGCTGCGGATGGACTCGGGCGGCGGCGACGCGGTGGCGTCCGACCTGCTGTACCGGGAGATCGAGCTCACCCGCCGCGAGAAGCCGGTGGTGGTCTCCGATGGGCGACGTGGCCGCGTCCGGCGGCCTACTACCTGGCCGCCGCGGCGGACGCCATCCTGGCCGAGGCCGGCAGCGTCACGGGCTCGATCGGCGTGGTGGGCGGGAAGGTCAACCTCGAGGCGCTCTACCGCCGCCTCGGCGTGGGCCGCGAGGCGCTCGAGAGCAGCGCCCGGGCCGGGCGTCTTCAGCGAGACGCGCGGCTTCACGCCCGACGAGCGGCAGGCGGTGCGCAGCGGCATGGAAGCCGTCTACGAGGTCTTCGTGCGGCGCGTGGCGGCGGGCCGCAAGCTGGACCCGGACGACGTGCGCCGGATGGCGGAGGGCCGCATCTTCAGCGGCCGGCGGGCCGTGGACCTCGGCCTCGTGGACCGTCTCGGCGGCCCGCTCGAGGCGCTGCGCGAGGCGGCCTCCCGCGCGGGCATCCGCGAGGGGGAGCGCTATCAAGTGGACGTCCTGCCGCGGCGGCCCCGTCTCCCGGACCTGCGGACCCTGCTCGGGGGCGCCGAGGCCGGCGTGCGGCGCCTTCCCTGAGCCGCAAGGTCCCGCACCGTCCGGGACGCTCCGGCAGGCATCCGGAGCCGCCCACTGTCTGCGGCGGAGCCGAGACGGAGAGGTCGCGCAATGGGTCGCGCGCTGAAGTACGACATTCCCGGAGACGACTGGCGCCGGGGCCTGGACGAGGTCGCTGGACCCGCGGCTTCGAGGCGGTCTTCGCGCCCGACCTCGCCGCGCCCCTGCGCCTGGTGGTGGAGATCGGCTTCGGGCGCGGGCGAGTTCCTGCTCGACCTGGCCGCCAAGCACCCGGACACCGCGTTCGTCGGGGTCGAGGTCTCGTTCAAGCGCGTGCTGAAGATGGCCCGCCGGCTGGCCCGTTCGGGGCTTCGCAACGTGCGCCTGGTGGAGGGTCGAGGGCAGCTCCTGGTCGAGCAGGTCTGTCGCGCCCGGGAGCGTCGACGCGTTCTGGATCAACTTCTCGGATCCGTGGCCGAAGGATCGCCACGCGGGCCGGCGGCTCTTCCAGGCGCCCTTCGTGGCCTCGATCGCCCGGCGCGCTCGCGCCGGGCGGCGCGCTGCACGTCGCCACCGACGACGGTCCGTACGCGGAGCAGATCGGCGCGCTGCTCGAGGACGAGCCGCGGCTCGAGAACGACTTCGCGCCGGAGCGCTGGCGGGGCGAGGTGGAGGGTCGCATCTGCACGGGCTACGAGGAGACCTGGCGCGCCGAGGGGCGAGCCCTCCACTTCTTCGAGTATCGCCGGCGTTCCGACGGAGCCCGGCGATGAGCGCGCCCGAGCCGCAGACCGCTGCGCCGCCGCGGTCCGCCGACCCGTCGCGCCGAACCTGAAGGACTTCTCGCTCGCGAGCCTGCGCGAGCGCTTCGCGGCCCTGGGCGTTCCCGCGCTATCGCGCCGACCAGGTCGCGGGCTGGCTCTACCAGCGCGGCGTCGAGGATCCGCTGGAGATGACCAACCTCGATCTGGGATCTGCGCCATCGCCTCGGCCGACGAGTTCGACACCCGAGCCCTCGAGGTCGAGCGCGTCCAGCGCTCCGCGGACGGGACCCGCAAGCTGGTGCTGCGCGCCCGGGACGGCGCGCGTGGTCGAGGCGGTGCTGATCCCGGAGGAGCGGCGCAACACGCTTGTGCATCTCCACCCAGGTCGGATGTCCGCTGGCGTGCTCCTTCTGCGCGACCGGCGCGCTCGGGTTCACGCGCAACCTCACGCACCGCCGAGATCGTCGACCAGGTGTGCCGCGCCCGGGACGAGCTCGCCGGGACCGCGGCCGAGGAGCGCATCAGCAACATCGTCTTCATGGGCATGGGGGAGCCGCTGCTGAACCTGCCGGCGGTGCTCGAGGCGATCCGCATCCTGGTGGATCCCAAGGCGTTCGCGATGGCGCCGCGGCGGGTCACGGTCTCGACGGCCGGGCCTGGTGCCGAAGATCCGCCCGCTGCTCGAGGTCGGGCCCGATCAACCTGGCGGTGTCGCTGCACGCCGTGCGCGACGAGGTGCGCGACGTGCTCGTGCCCCTCAACCGGCGCTTTCCGCTCGGCGGTGCTGCTCGACAGCCTTCGCGGAACGAGGAGCTCGTGTCGCCGCGCCGGCCGGTCTTCTTCGAGTACACCCTGATGGAGGGCGTGAACGACTCGCGTCGAGGACGCCCGGCTGCTGCCCCGGCTGCTGCAGGGGCATCCCGTCGAAGCTGAACGTGATTCCCGATGAACCCGCACCCCGACGCGCCCTATCGGCCGCCGGCGCCCGAGGTGGTGGATCGCTTCACGGCGGCGCTCCACGAAGGCGGGCTTCGGGTCACGCTGCGGCGCAACCGCGGCGCCGACATCGACGCCGCCTGCGGCCAGCTGGCGGCCCGCGAAGCCCGCCCGCCCAGCGACTAGCATGCCCGCGCGAGAAGGTCGGCCTGCGCCGCAGGCGGATCCAATCGGAGTCTTCGACCCGCGGCGGCGTCTGCCGCCGATTTCCGGGCCCCGGGGGTCAAGGGCCACGACCCATCGGCCGAAGACACGAGGAGGCGAGGGAGTGTCCGGCGCATGCTGTACGCGGTGGGAGACATCCACGGGGAGCACGAGAAGCTGGAAGAGCTGCTCGCGACGCTGCCTCTCGAGCCCGGAGACCGGCTGGTCTTCCTGGGCGACTACATCGATCGGGGACCCGACGCCTACTGCGGTGGTCGAACGGCTGATCCGGCTGCAGCGCGAGTGGCCCTGCATCTTCCTGCTCGGCAACCACGAGTCGATGCTGCTCGACTTCCTGGGCTGGACCGACGACGCCTACTTCGGCGGCGACGCCTTCCTGATGAACGGCGGCGATCGCACCCTGGCGAGCTACGGCTACTTCGATCCGTCCGACCCCGACCGCCAGACCTTCCGCTTCCCGAAGGAGCACGAGGACTTCCTGCTCGGGCTGAAGCTCCATCACGTGGAGGGCGACTACATCTTCGTGCACGCGGGATTCGCGCGCTCGGAGCTGAAGGAGAGCGACGTCGCCTACGCGCTCCGCCGGAGCAAGCCCGAGGACCTGCTTTGGAACCGCACCACCTGCGACCTGCCCCACAGCTTCAACGCCACGGTCGTCTACGGGCACACGCCGGCCGAGGACTTCCGGGTGCGCTGGAATCCGCCGTTCAGCATCGGAATCGACACCGGTGCCGTCTACGGGGGCCCGCTGACGGCCATCCGGCTGCCGGACGAGACCATCTTCCAGGTCTGACCCCGGGGCGCCCGGGACCGGGCGCCGGCCCGCGCTCTACTTCTCGTGCAGCACCGGGATGGTGAGGTGCTCGCCGGTGTGCAGGTCGGCGAAGTCGACGTCGGGGTTGTACTGGCGCACGAGCCAGAGCGGGACGTCGTAGCGGCGCTCGGCGAGCTGCCAGATGGAGTCGCCGCGTCGCACCACGTGGGTGGCGGTGCCCTCGATCTCGTAGCGATCGAAGAACTCGCCCTGCAGCGTCCGGTGGTGATCCGCCCGGCGCTGCTCGAAGAGCTGCGGCGACACCCGGCTCAGGTCGAGCTTGAGGCGGGCGCCGATCGCCAGGGGCGTGCCGTACCGCATGTGGTTGATGGCGCGCAGCCGGCTCGCACGGACGTCGAGCCACTCCGCATAGTGTCCGAGGGTCTCGGCGGCCTGGATCTCGATGGTGCCGTCCGAGGCGACCGAGTAGTCGCCCGGATCGGCGAGCAGCATCTCGGCCGCCGGGCTGCCCTGAGCGAGCTCCGCCGCGGCGGCGTCCGCCACGCTGGCGCCGATCGTCGCGTCGCTCTCGCCTTCCGCCGCGTCACCCCCTTCGTCGGACTCGTCGGCTGCGTCGGTCAGGGCGTCGTCCGCCAGCGGCCCGGCGTCTTCGGCGGCCAGGTCGTCGTCCCCGGCGTCGATCCCGGGCTCGTCGGCCTCGTCGGCACCGGAGTCGGCGCCGAACTCGGCGCGGGCGCCGGGGGGCGGTGTGAAGGCGGCCACCAGGTCCGGATGGTCCGGCTGCACCGAGGCGACGACCACCGGTTCGGAGGCGACGATCGCCGGCTCGCCGTCGTCGGGAACGTCCTGGACGCGCAGCGTCTGGCCGACTGCGATGCGGTTCGGGTTGCGGATCTGGTTCCAGCCCAGCAGGTCGCGTTCGCTCACCCCGAAGACCCGGGCGATCCGCTCCAGGGTGTCGCCCTGCCGCACCTGGTAGGTGCCCTCGGTCGACGCTTCCGGAGGCGCCTGGGCGATGCGTGCGGCGCGAGGCGCCGGCCGGCCCGTCGCGTCCTCGGGAAGCCGCAGGCGCTGGCCCGCGCGGATGCGGTGCCGGCTGCGCAGCCCGTTGAGCGCCGCCAGCTCGGACAGGCTCACCTCGTAACGCGCAGCGATTCCCGAGAGCGTCTCTCCGCGCTGGATGGTGTGGTAGGTGTCGCGTGTCTGGGACGCGAAGCGCGCCGCGTCGGGGACCTCGGTGATGAGCGTCTCGAGGGGCTTCTCGAGGCGGCCGCGGGGCACCCGCAGCTCGAAGCCCTTGGGCACGCGCTTCGCACCGCTCCACACGGAATCGCGCAGGGCGGGGTTGTGGCGGCGGAGGGTCGCCACGTCGATGTCCAGCGCGCGGGCCAGGCCGGAGGCCGAGGCGAAGTACGGCAGCTCGATGGCCTCGAGCGAGGGCGGCGAGTCGACCGCCAGCGGCCCGAAGAACCGCTCGGGATCCCGATCGATCTCCAGCGCGGCCAGGAACTCGACGTAGAAGTTGCGCGAGGCGAAGCCGAACGTGCGGCTCTTGTACCTGCGGTTGATGACCGCGATGTCGGTCGTGCCCATCTTGCGGGAGGCCCGTCGCATGCCCGCGGCACCGTGGTTGTAGGCCGTCAGGGCCAGCGGCCAGGTTCCCGTGGCCCGGTGGTTGTGCTCGAGTAGCCGTGCGGCCGCGATCGGTCGCCTTGATGGGGTCGAGGCGCTCGTCGACGACGTGGTCGACGCGCATGTAGCGGCGTCCCGTCGAGCGCGTGAACTGCCACAGGCCGGCGGCCCCGACCCGGGACCAGGCGTGCGGCGTGAAGGACGACTCGACGTGGGGCAGGGCGGCCAGCTCCTCGGGCAGGCCCATCTCGCGGAACGTGCGACGGATGTGGTCCCGCCAGGCGCCCGAGCGCACCAGCCCGGCCCGGAACTTGTCGGCCTGGCCGAGCTGGAAGCGCAGTCGCGAAGCCGCCTTGCGCAGCTGGGAGTCGCTCGCGTCCTCGCCCCAGAGCGCCAGTACCTGCGTCTCGTCGCGGTCCAGCCCGCTGCGCTTGCCCCGGGACAGGGCTCGCAGGACGGACGCGTAGTGCCTCTTCCGCTTCTCGACCAGGCGCTCGCGGGTGCGGTTGCTCGCACCCTCCGGAAAGTGCACCACCTCGTACACGACGGCGAGATGCCGGCTGTCGTGGATCAGGCCGCCGTCGCCCTCCACCTCGGTGTAGACCCGCCGCCAGAACGCGATGTCCGGCTCGAGCTCGGCCGGGCGCGGGAACAGCTCGGAGCCACCGGTCTGGGCTCGAACGGCATTCGAGCCCGCGAGCGATCCGACCAGCACCAGTACGCAGAGGGAGAGCAGCGGGAGAGGCTTCATGCAGGCTCCTGGATCGGCAACTTCCCGCCAGAATCTGAGAGCGGAACCCCGGTTTCCCTTCCCGGCGGGGAGACGCAGGACGACCCTCCCGATCACGTCGCCCCGGGCGATCAGCGGCGTCCCTTGCGGCGGGACTTCCGGGCCTGCTTCCGCTTGTTCTTCTTGTGGCTGTCGGCGTTGCGCGCCCGGGTGCGTCCCTTCGCCCGCCCGGCACCCTCACCGCCTGCGAACATCGCCATCGGGTCGATCCCGCCCGGCGCTCCGGCGAGTCCGGGGCCGCCCATCCCCGGAAGCGCGGGCATGCGCCCGCCGAGGAGGCCCTTGCCTCCGCCGCCGCCGAGGGCCGACATCAGGGTCTTCATCTGGTCGAATCGCTCGACGAGCTGGTGCACCTCTTTCTGCTCGCGGCCGGAGCCGCGCGCGATGCGCCGCGCGCGGCTCTTGTCGATCAGCCGGGGCTGCCGCCGCTCCTGCGGGCGTCATCGAGTGGATCAGCGACTGGACCTTCACGATCTCCCGTTCGTCCACCTGCTCGGCCATGGCCGCCCATTCCGGGCAGCTTGCCGAAGATGTCCTTGAGCGAGCCCATCTTCTGGATCGTCTTGAGCTGGGTGACGAGGTCCTCGAGGGTGAACTGGCCCTTGAGGAGACGCTCGGCGTCGGCCTCGGCCTGCTTCTCGTCGACCACCTCCTCGAAGTCCTGCACCAGGCCGACGATGTCGCCCATGCCCAGGATGCGGGACGCGAGGCCCTCGGGCCGGAACTCCTCGAGCTTGTCGACCGTCTCGCCCGTGCCCGAGGAACTTGATCGGGACCCCCGTTGCGGCCTTGACGGCCAGGGCGGCGCCGCCGCGGGCGTCGCCGTCGAGCTTCGTCATGACGATGCCGTCGAGGTCGATCCGCTCGCTTGAAGGCCCGCGCCACGTTCACCGCGTCGCGGCCCATCAGCGCGTCGCAGACGAGCAACGTGTTGGCGGGCTCGACGATGGCGGCGATCTCCTCGAGCTCGGTCATCAGCTCGTCGTCCACCGCCAGGCGACCGGCCGTGTCGTAGATGATGCCGTTCAGGCGCTCGTTCCGGGCGCGCTCGGCGGCCGCCCGGCAGATCTCCGGGGGCGGCTGGCCCGGCGGCGCCGCGGTGCACCGGCACGTCGATGCTCCGCGCCCAGGGTCTCGAGCTGCTCGATGGCCGCCGGCCGGTAGACGTCCGCCGCGACGAGCAGCGGGCGGATGCCCCGCTTCTGCAGGTGGCGCGCGAGCTTCGCGGCCACGGTCGTCTTGCCGACGCCCTGGAGCCCCAGCGAGCATCACCGAAGTGGCCCCCCGCGCCTTGGCGAGCGACGGGTCGACCGGCCCCATCAGGGAGACCAGCTCCTTCTGGCAGATCTTGACGAACTGCTGGCCGGGGGAGACCCGCAGCCTGCGCCCGGAGGCGTCGCGTGCGCGGGTCTCGACCTTGCGCGCCGAGGGCGCGCTCCTTGACCCGGGCCAGGAAGTCGCGAACGACCTCGAAGTCGACGTCCGCCTCGAGCAGCGACGAGCGGACGTCGCGCAGGGCCTCGTCGATGTTCTCTTCGTTGAGCTCCTTGACGCCGCGCAGCCTCTCGGTGGCGGCCTGGAAGCCCTGGGTGACGGTCTCGAGCAACGAACCTCTCCGCACGATGTCTCGGGCCGCGCAGTCTAGCAGGCGGCCGGAGACCCTCTCCAGCACGTGCGGCGCCGGCGGAATCGGGTCGCGGCGGGCGCGGGGATCGAGCACAATCCGGAGTCCCGCGGCAGGTCGCGGACGAGCCCGGGCTGCGTCCTCGCGATCGCCGACGACTCGAAAGAGAACCGGGCCGGGACCCGGAGCCACCGCAACGACCACGGCTCGACAGAGCACCGAAGAGGGGAGCCCCTTTGGCGATCGAGATCGAAGCGCAGATCACCGGCAACGTGTGGAAGATCGAGAAGGCGATCGGCGATGCGGTGGAGGAGGAGGACGTGATCCTGATCATCGAGTCGATGAAGATGGAGATCCCCGTCGAAGCGCCCTGTGCCGGACGCATCTCCGAGATCCGGACGGCGGAAGGCCAGAGTGTCGAAGAGGGGGACGTCCTGGTCGTCCTCGACTAGCGGGGGCTCCGGCCCCTGCCAGATCCGCGACCGACGGACGGACCGCGACGGAAGGAACGCGCGGCGTGCGCAACCGCTTGAAGGCGAGGCTGCTCTCGGATCGCGATCGGGACGAAGCGATCGCGCTGCTCGAACGGGACGCCCTCCACAACCTGCAGCTGCTCGACCTGGCCTCGCGCCTCGGGCGACTGGCCTCGACCTCCGAGGCGCCGGCGCAGATGGTCGGCGCCTTTCGCGGCGGTGCGCTCGTGGGGGTCGCGTCCCTTCGCCCCAGCCTGGTCCTCGACGCCGGTGTCGACGACGAGATGCTCGAAGCCTGGATGCCCTTCCTCGAGACCTTCTCGAGCGGTCTCATGAAGAGCGGCTGGGACGCGGCCTCGCGTTTGTGGGAGCGTCTCTCTCGGCGCGGGCGCGGCTTCCTGCTGGACCGCGACGAGACCGCCTACGTGGTGCTGCCCGAGCGGGTCGTGCCCGTCGAGCCCGGCTTCGGGGTGAAGGTCCGCTGCGCGGCGGAAGGCGACCTCGAGGCGCTCGTGCAGGCGGCTCGCGCGAGTCTGCGCGAGGAGGGTCGCCCCGATCCCTTCGACGGCGATCCCCCCGGATTCCGTCGCTGGGTGCGCGGCCGCCTGCCCCGGGCCCGGGTGGTGGAGGTCGACGGGGAGGTGCTCTTCGTCGGCTACGCGGACGTCCGCCGGGCCGAGGGATGGCTCGTCCAGGGGGTCTACACCTTCCCGAACGCGCGGCGGCGCGGTCTCGCCACGGCGGGGATGTCGGCCATCGTCCAGGAAGCCTTCGCGTCGGGCGCCGGGCACGTCCAGCTCGCCGTGGTGAGCGGCAACGCCGCCGCCGAGCGCCTGTACGAGCGGCTGGGCTTCGAGCCCTTCGCCCGCCTGCGCACGATCCTCTTCCTGTAGCGCCGCCGCTCGTGGAGGCCGGCTCGCCCGGTCGACGCTCCCGGCCGCTCCCTGCCCCGGCCGGCCGGTTGGAGCCCCCCTGGCGTGTCGGCTACGTTCACGCTCCTTTTTTCAGGAGCGAATCAACCCCCACCTCGAGGATTCTCGAAGCACAGGAGTACCCCCATGGGCCTGCTGGAAGGCAAAGTCGTCGTCATCACCGGAGCGGGCGGAGGCATCGGACGCGAGCACGCGCTCGCCATGGCCAAGGAAGGCGCGGCCGTCGTCGTCAACGATCTCGGCGGCAAGCGGGACGGGACCGGCGGCAGCTCCGCGATGGCCGACGAGACGGTCGAGCTCATCAAGAAGGCGGGCGGTGAAGCCGTGGCCAACTACGACAACGTCGCCACCGTCGAGGGCGGCCAGGGCATCCTCAAGACCGCGATCGACGCCTTCGAGCAGGTCGACGTGCTGGTGAACAATGCGGGCATCCTGCGCGACAAGTCGTTCGCGAACACCACCGAGGACCTGTGGGATCCCGTCATCGCGGTGCACCTCAAGGGCACCTACTGCGTCACCCACGCCGTCTACAACCACATGAAGGAGCGCGGGGCGGGCGGGGTGATCATCAACACGTCCTCGACGTCGGGTCTCAACGGCAACTTCGGGCAGTGCAACTACGGGGCCGCCAAGGCCGGCATCGCGGGCTTCAGCCGCTGTCTCGCCATCGAGGGCAAGAAGTACGGCATCCGGGTCTTCGTGCTGGCGCCGGTGGCGCTGACCCGTCTGACCGAGGACCTCGGCGGCTTCGACAACGAGGACATGAAGCAGCGCATGAATCCCGCCGCCGTCTCCCCGCTGGTGACCTACCTGGCGAGCGACCTGGCGAAGGACATGACGGGCAAGACCTTCTTCTGCGGCGGTGGTCGCATCGCCGAGATGAAGGTCGTGACGACGACGGGCATCACCAAGCCGGACCCGGCGGCGCTCTGGACGCCGCAGGAGATCGCCCAGCACATGAAGTCCGGAGAGATCCTGCTGCCCGAGTGAGCGGCCCCGAGTCCCGCGGGCGGCGGCCCTCACCGGCTGCGCGGGTCGCCGCCCGCGTGCCGCGGACGGCGCGCGTTGCCTCCAGCCCGCGCCGCTCGGTACTCTCGGCCGCGATGGCCGATTCTTCCCGCGATTCCTCGGAGACCCCCGCCCCGGCGGCTGCCGAGGGCGGTCGACGGTCGCGCCGGCGAGCGCGGCGGCGCCGCCGCCCGACCGCCTGCTGGCGCGGCTGGGCCTGCCCGCGGGCGCCGATCCCCTGTCGGCCATGTCCCCGCGCTGCAACCTGTTCTTCCGGGCCTTCCAGCGCCGCTTCTTCGCCCACTTCGATCTCGACCCGGACACCATCGACCGCCTGCGTGAGCTCGAGCGGCGGGGCAGCGTCATCTACGTGATGCGCTACTCGAGCCGGCTCGACTACTTCCTCTTCAACACCGTCCTGCAGCGCGCGGGACTGCGGCTCTCGGCGTTCGCGAACGGCATCCACTTCCACTACTACCGCCCCCTGCTCGAGTGGCTGCGCATCGCCGTGCGGAGGAATCGCACGCAGCCGCGCGCGCTCGACCGCAACGAGGCGCGCGAGCACGTACGCGCGCTCGCCCGGGGCGGGGCGTCGTTCTTCCTCTTCCTGCGCACCGAGCGTTTTCGCAACTGGCTGCGGGGCCGGCGGCATCGACGCCAGGATGAGCTCGACCTGCTCGAGGTGGCGGTCCGTGCCGCGTGGGATTCGGGAACGCCGGTCTACGTCGTGCCCCTGTCGCTCTTCTGGCGCAAGGGCCCGCGCAGCGAGAGCCGCTTCCTGAATCTCGACTACGGTGCGCTCACGCGGCCCTCGGACCTGGCCAAGGTGACGAGCTTCCTCGCCACCTATCGCAGCCTCGCCATCAAGACCGGCGAGGCGATCGACCTGTCGCGCTTCATCGAGGAGCACCGCGACGAAGGCGCCGCGCTGATCGCGCGCAAGATGCGCCGCTCGATCCTCATCTACCTCTATCGCGAGGAGAAGGTCGTCGAGGGGCCCACCCTGCGCGCACTCGCCCGCGTGCGCGACGACGTGCTGACCGATCCCGGCGTGCTGGGGGCGCTGGAGGAGCGCGCCGCGCGGCCGCAAGAGCTCGCCCGAACGGGCGCACATCGAAGCCGAGAAGATCTTCCGCGAGATCGCCGCGCGGATGAACTCGACCCTGCTCGCGCTCTTCGACGCGGCCCTGCGCCCCGTCTTCGGGCGTCTCTTCTCCTCGATCGAGGTGACCGGAATCGATCGCATGGCGGAGCTCGCCAAGCAGCACCCCATCGTGCTGGTTCCGAACCACCGCTCCTACTTCGATTTCCTGATCGTCTCCGACCTGCTGTACCGCAACTTCCTGCTGCCCCCGCACATCGGCGCGCGGGAGAACATGAACTTCGGTCCCATCGGCTTCCTCTTCCGTCACTGTGGCGCCTTCTTCATGCGCGCCTCCTTCGACGACCCCCTCTATCGCGAGGTGTTCCGCTCGTACCTGGCGCACCTGGTGCGGGAGGGCTTCACCCAGATGTTCTTCATCGAGGGCGGGCGCTCCCGGACGGGCAAGTCCCTGGCGCCCCGCCTCGGGATGCTGGGCTGGGAGGTGGAGGCGTTCATCGACAGCAGCCGGCGCGACTTCCTCTTCGTGCCCGTCTCGATCGGCTACGAGCGCCTGGTCGAGGAGAGCTCGATGGTGGACGAGCTCGAGGGCGCGGCGAAGAAGAAGGAGAGCATGTGGGGGCTGGTGCGGGCCGGGAGGTACCTGCAGCGGCGCTTCGGCAGCGTGCACGTGACCTTCGACGCTCCGATCTCCCTCGCGAGCGAGCTCGGCGAGGACCGCCAGCGCTTCTCCAGCAGCTGGATCGACCGCTGCGAGGCGGGGGAGGCCCAGCGCCTGCGCGAGGAGAAGCGGGCCTTCGTCGAGCGCCTCGGCCGTCACATCGTGGAGCGCATCAACGGGGCCATGGTGGCGAATGCCACCTCGGTCGCCGCCACGGTGCTGCTCGGGGTGCCGCATCGAGGCCTGCTCCGCGACGAGCTGGTGATGCGGATGCAGCAGGTGGTGCAGGTCCTGCGTCACGAAGGCGTGCGCTTGACGCCCGCCCTGGCGTCGGACGAGGGGACCTTCGAGGAGTCGATCTCGTTCCTGGTGCGCGCCGACCTGGTGGAGTCCACGGACGATCCCCGCGGAGAGATCCTCTACTACCCCGAATCGCGCCGGCGTGCGCTGGACATCTACCGCAACTCGATCGCCCACTACCTGGCGAGCCCGAGCCTGCTGGCGCGCCTGCTCCTGCGCGGCTCCGGCGAGAAGGAGCTCCAGGAGGACCTCGCGATCTGGCACGAGATGCTCTACCGCGAGTTCTTCATTCCCAGCGACGACACCCTCGCGCGACGGAGCGAGCGGCTGCTCGGCTTCTTCGAGGACGCCGGCTGGGCGAGCCGCGACGACGGGCGCTGGCAGGCGGAGGCGGCCGGCCTGCCGCTGCTGCGCTGCCTCGCCGAGCAGTCACGGGGCGTGATCGAGGCCTATCTGGCCTGCTGCGCGGCCGCGCGCGCGGCGCTGGAGGGCGACGAGGAGGAGCCGATCGAGTTCGACCGCAAGGCGCTCCGCAAGCAGGCCGAGCAGGACTTCCACAACGCGGAGCTGCTGGGCGAGGCGGCGCGGCCCGAGGCCGCGAACGAGACGACGTTCTCGAACGCCCTCGATCTCCTGCTCGAGCGCGGCATCCTGACACTCAACCGGGGCTCCGGCCGGCGCTCGTCGGAGGCTCGATACGCCCGGGGGGAGAACTGGGCCGCACTCCCCGCGCTCCAGGAGCGTCTGGCGGGTGCTCTCGCCTCCCGGTAAGCTCGCCGCCCCCATGGATCCCAAGCGCGAGCTCGACTTCGAGAAGGGCGGCGGCCTCGTCACCGCGATCGCCCAGGACGACGCCACCGGCGAGGTCCTGATGGTGGCGTTCATGAACGAGGAGTCCTTCGACCGCACCGTCGAGACGGGCGAGGTCCACTACTGGAGCCGATCGCGCGGCAAGCTCTGGCACAAGGGGGAGGAGAGCGGCAACACCCAGCAGGTCAAGTCGATCCACATCGACTGCGACGGAGACGTCGTGCTGCTGAAGATCGAGCAGAAGGGCGGCGCCGCCTGTCACACGGGTCGTCGCAGCTGCTTCTTCCGAAAGCTGGAAGACGGCGACTACCGGGTCGTGAGCGAGCCCCTCTTCGACCCCGCACAGGTCTACGGCAAGAAGTAGATCCCGGGAGACCCCGACCGATGAGCTCCGAGAAGACCCCGCCCTGCCTGCGGCTGGGACTGCCCAAGGGCACCCTGCAGGACACCACCCAGAAGCTGCTCGCGCGTGCGGGCTTCGACGTGCGCTACTCGAGCCGCTCGTACTTTCCGTCGATCGACGATCCCGAGATCGAGTGCATCCTGATCCGCCCCCAGGAGATGGCGCGCTACGTCGCCCAGGGCGCCATGGACTGCGGCATCGCCGGCCACGACTGGATTCAGGAGAACCGCGTCGACGTGGTCGAGATCGCCGATCTCGAGGCGCCCTGGCCCAACTACACGCCGATCCGCTGGGTGTTGGCCGCCAAGCGCGGCTCGGGGTTCGCGTCGGTGCAGGACCTGGCGGGCAAGCGCATCGCGAGCGAGGCGGTCGGGCTCGCCGAGCGCTACTTCCAGGAGCAGGGCGTGAAGGCCAGCATCGAGTTCTCCTGGGGCGCCACCGAGGTGAAGCCTCCCGTGCTGGCGGATGCCATTCTCGACATCACGGACTCCGGCGCGAGCCTGCGGGCCAACGATCTCGAGGTGATCGACGTGGTGCTCCACAGCACCCCCCGCTTCTTCGCCAACCGCGACGCGTCCGCGGACCCCTGGAAGCGCGCCAAGATGGAGCAGCTGCGGCTGCTGATGCTGGGCGCCATCGCCGCCGCCAGCCAGGTGAACCTGTCGATGAACGTCCCGCGCGACCGCCTCTCGAAGGTGCTCGAGCTGCTGCCGGCCCTCAACACGCCCACCCTGGCGCCCCTGGCCGACGACAGCTGGGTGGAGGTCGACGACCGTCGTGCACGAGCGGGTGGTGCGCGAGATCATCCCCCAGCTCGCCGACGCGGGTGCGCGCGGCATCATCGAAACACCCCTGACCAAGATCGTTCACTGAGTCCGCGTCGGATCGTCCGGTGAGTTCGCCGCGCACGATGCAGCGCCTGCGCGATCTCGGCCGGGCCGGGATCGTGTACGCGCGCCTCGCCTGGTGGGGACTGGTGGCACCCCACACCGAACGGCGGTTGCTCTTGGTGGTGCAGGCGGTGGTCCGCGACGGCCCTCGCGTGCTGCTGGCGGTCCGCAGCGACCTGCGCGGCTGGGAGCTTCCCGGCGGCACGGTCGAGGGGCTCGAGGCGCCCGAGGCAGCCCTGCGGCGGGAGGTGCGCGAGGAGACGGGGCTCGAGGTCGCCGTGGTGCGGCACGTGGGCGACTACCAGCGCACGGGCTTCCGGCCCCATCTGGCCCGCGTCTACGCCTGCCGGGTGGTGGGTGGTCGTCTGCGCACGAGCCGCGAGACCCGCGCCGTCCGCTGGTTCGACGCCCGCGAGCTGCCGGAGCACCCTCTTCCCCTGGTATCGCCAGCCGCTGCGCGACGCGGATCGCCGGAGGCGACGCCCGTGGCACGACGCGAGCGCCAGGGGCTCGCGAGCATCCTGGCGGGCCTCCGCATCGACCTCGCGATGCGGCTGCGGGGCGATCTCGCCGGTCTCGCAGACGAGAGCGCCCCCGCCGCGAACGACGGGGGCGCATCTTCGGAGCCCTGAAGCCTGTGAGGTAGCGAACCCGGGGCTTCTGGAACCCTCTTGGAACGGTCTTGGGTACTGCTAGCGGCGCTGCTCGCGCAGCCCGCTGGCCTCCCACTCCTTCGAGAGCTGCTGCAGCTTGCGCGAGAACTCTTCGAAGGGGTCGTCGAAGGAGAGGATGATCTCGGTGGTCCGCGGGATGTCGTCGCCGTTGATCAGGCCGCGGTAGCGGTTCAGGTTGGCGAGGATGGCCTCGGCGACCTTGAGCGCGCGCTTCTCGGTCTTGATCAGCGGCGATTGCAGGGTGTACACGTTGTTGCGGCCCCAGAGGCTTTCGTCGCGAACGATGGCGATCTCGCGATAGACGCCGTTGATCGGATCGAAGTTGTACTCGACCCGGACCTCCTTGAAGATGTCCGAGTTGCCCGTGTAGAAGCCGCGCTCCTTCTCGACCTTGCCGAGCTGGCGGCAGCGGGGGCAGTAGAACGTGTCACCGTGGTTGAGGAGGAAGACGCCCTTGGCGTAGTCCTCGCAATCCGTGTTCTCGCAGTATCCGACGCCGCGCTTCATGCTGGCCATCCCTTCGGATGCCTCCTCTCTCACTCACTCGGACTCGCGGGCCCGGAGCTCTCGGATCTCTCCGAGGTCCGGGTACCGCGCTCGCCTCTCGCTACCCGGCCGATCGTTCGAGGCCGGATGAAGCAAGCGTCGTGCCGTTGGGTCCGAGTCGGCGCCGGACCGGCTGGGGGGCGCCGGGTTGTATGCTGGTTTTGCCTACTCCCTGCTGGTTCTCGAGAACTCGCTCCGTCGTGCTCCAGGACGGACCTGGGGGATATTGAGAAGCGGACTACCGCCGGACCGCCGGCCGACGAGCTGCCGCGCAGAGATTTTCGGACCTGACGTCACGGCGCCCCGCACGCTCCGAGGATCGACGCTTCCTGCTTTCGGGTGGTTCCGCACGGAGTTTTCATGCTTCGATCGCACTCGGACCGCACTCGATCACGCTTTGCATTCGCCGGGTCGACGACTCGAATCCGCGACGTCTGGCAGGGCTCGCACGGGCCGCGCAAATGCTTTGACAGCCGGGGGTTCGGGCCAATCCGGAAAGTGATTTCGAATCGCGGGAAGCACCGGTCGGGCAGCTGAAATCCTACGCTTACACTGGCACTTACGCGCGATCCGCGCCCGTATACTGCGCCTGCCTCGGGGGCGTGTCAACCGTTATTTGATTCTTGACCTGCGGCGAGGGTTTTTCGTTCGCGGGAGCGCTCCCGGAGCAGGTGGATCGCATACAGGACGAGGGTGACGGCGGTCACACCGTAGGCCGCGACGACGTAGCTCACGAGGCGATCTCCTCGCGCGCGCGGGCCATGGGGTCGACGTTCCGGAGGTCTCCCAGGGCGCGCAGGCTCTCCACCTCCCAGCGCAGCAGCAGCAGCCACGCGAAGGCGAAGAAGAGGGTGAGGTTCCCGAGCAGGAACGGCAGGCCCATCCCCGCGCCGAGGCTTCCCCGCTCGAGGTTCTCGGGGTGCATGCCGCGGCCCCCGAAGATCTCGATCACGAAGTAGTTGAGGGGAATCAGCACGGCGCCCACCAGACCGTAGACCGCGGCGAACCGAGCCGTGCGGGAGCCGCCGCCGCTGAAGTTGCGCAGCAGCAGGTAGGCGAGGTAGACGAACCACAGCAGCAGGGTGACCGTCAGGCGCGGATCCCAGGACCACCACCGGCCCCAGGTGCCCCGGGCCCAGATCGGGCCGGTGACGATCATCAGGCTGCAGAAGATCACGCCCACCTCGGCGCCCGCGATGGCGAGGCGGTCCCATCGCTCGTCGTCGCGCCAGAGGTAGAGCCCGCCGCACACGGCCGTCACCACGAACCCCAGGTACGCGCCGTAGGCCAGCGGGGGGTGCACGTAGAGGATCTTCTGGATGACCCCCTGCACGCTGTCGATGGGGGCCCTCACCACCGCGAAGGCATAGGCGACGACCAGCACGCCCAGCAGGGCGCCCGTGATCGTCCGCAGCCGGGCGGCGACCGGCCCGAGCGCGGCCGACGGCACGGGCGCGTTTCGAGGGGGCGGGGGCGCGTTTCCAGTCGAGGGAGGCGGGGTCATGCGGGCTGCCTTTCCTTCATCGGGTCCTTCATCGGGTCGTGGGTGGGGTCGTCCATGCGGGGTCCGTTCGGTCACTCGTCGAGCACGTACTCGAAGCCAATGAAGCAGATGATCCAGTAGATGCCATCGACCACCAGCAGCAGCTGCAGGGTTTCGAAGGAGGGGGCCCCGTCGCGAAGCACCTCGGCGGTGCCCGCCACCGCGCCCGCCAGGACGGGGAAGAGGGCGGGAAGCAGCAGGATCGGCAGCAGCACCTCCCGGAAGCGCGTGCGCACCGCCATGGCGCTGAACAGGGTGCCCACCGGCGAGATGCCGAGGGTGCCCAGCGCGAAGACGCCGGCCAGGGCGGGGGCCTTCGCCAGCAGGTCGAGGTCGAAGACGAACGCGAAGGCGGCGGCCGACAGGGCCTGGACGATGCCGATCAGCAGCACGTTCGAGATCGCCTTGCCGAGGAACACCCAGCCGCGGTCCACCGGGGCCAGGGCGAGGCCTGCCAGGGCATCGTTCTCGAGCTCCATCGCGAACGCCCGGTTCAGTCCGATGAGGGCGGCGAAGATGAAGGCCACCCACAGCAGGCCCGGGGTGTGGGTGGCGACGTCGCTGCCCGTGCCCTCGGGCAGGGCGAAGTGGATAGACGATGACGACGAGCAGCGAGAAGACGAGCATGGCCACCACCCGGTCGCGGGAGCGCCACTCGGTCACCAGGTCCTTCCACAGGATGGCGGCGAGCACCCTCATGCGGGCGCACCGGCCGCGGGCTCGAGCGCGCGGGCGTATGCGGCTTCGAGCGCCGCGCGCTCGAGGTCGCCGCCCTCGGCACGGTGGAGGATCCGACCCGCCAGCAGGATCACGGCGCGGTCGGCGATCTCGCTGGCACGCAGCAGGTCGTGGGTGACGAGCACGACTGCGCGTCCTTCGTCCCGCAGCGCGCGCAGCCGGCTCGAGAGCCGGTCTCCGGCCCGCCGATCGAGCCCGGTGAAGGGCTCGTCGAGCAGCACCAGCGGGGGGTCCTGCACCAGCGCACGGGCGATCGACAGGCGCTGGGCCATGCCCCGGGAGAAGGTGCCGGCCCGGCGCTCCGCCACCGTCTCGAGCCCTTCTTCGGCGAGCAGCCGGTCGGCTCGGCGGCCCGGGTCGGCGATGCCCTGCAGGCGCGCGTGGAAGACGAGGTTCTCGCGCGCGCTGAGCTCGGGGTAGAGCAGGGTGGCGTGGCCCGCGAAGCCCACCCAGGCGCGCCCGCGGCCCCGCGTCCGGTGGCGGCGCGACCGTCGCGCCGGACGGACACGCTGCCAGAGGAGGGGCGGCAGAGCCCGGCGAGGATTCGCAGCAGGGTGGACTTGCCCGCGCCGTTCGGGCCCCAGCACCGCCAGCGCCTGGCCGCCGACGACGTCGACGTCGACCCCGCGCAACGCCGCCACCGCCCCGAAGCGCTTCTCGACCGAGCGAGCGGAGACCTCGATCGGCGGAGGCGCGGGAGTCACCCGGCGGGCTCCGATCCGGCGGCCTCGGCGGGATGCAGCTCGCCGCCGCAGTGCGAGCAGAAGCGCCAGGACGTCGTCCACGCGACCGCCGCAGGCCGGGCAGAAGAGGCTGGTGGGGACGACCGCGGGCGGTGCATCCCGGGTCTCGACGTCCGCGACGGCGGCGACCGCCGCCACCGGCGGACCGGCGACCGGCGCGCTGTGCTCCTCGCGCATCAGGTCCACCGCCCGGGTGCGCAGCTCCGCGCGCGACTGCTCGTAGTCCTCCGCCGCCACCTTGCCCGTCTCGAAGTCGTGCTCGAGGTCGCGCAGGGTCGCGTAGACGAGGTCGCGCTCGTGGGCCAGGCCGGTGCGCTCGGGCTCCTCGGCCGGAACCGCCGCCCGCGTCCTGCGCAGGGGGCTCACCACGAAGAGCAGCACGAAGGCGGCCGCCGCGAGCACGAAGCCGATGGCGGCCACGTGCGAGCTGCCGCCGCGGTCGAGAGCCGTGAAGCGCACCTTCACCACCTCGTCGGGCTCCAGGTGGAAGGCCTCGCGCAGCATCCAGGTGCGCGTTCCCATGGCCTGGGGTCGCAGGCGGTGCAGCCGGTCGCTCTCGATCACGAGCCCCGTGTCCGCCGCGCGCAGCAGCAGGGTGGGAAGCATGCGCGGGAAGCGCAGGTCGAGGCTGGCGTCACCGTTCACGGCGGGAATGCGGTAGCGGAACGCGAAGTCGTGGTCGCCCGGTCCCAGCGGGCCCACCACGTCGATGCCGTGGTCCACGGGGGTGATGCCCAGCTGCCCGGCGTCGCTCGAGACGCCCACCAGCTCGGCCTGCAGGGGCAGCTCGAAGTGCAGCAGCGGATCGCCGGGAGCGCCCGCGACGTGGGCGCCGGGCGCCACCACGATGCGCTGGGTCTGGGTCACCTCCAGCACGGTGTCGTCGAGCTCGATGGACAGCTCGGCGCCGCCGAGAGACACGGCGCTCGGGTCCCGCACGGTCTCCGGCACCTGGATGTGTAGCGTGAGGCTGTCGCCGGGGGCGTGGGCCCCGCCCACGAGGGAGGCGAGGCTCTGGCCGTCCACCTCCTCGGCCTTGCCCGGGGAGAATCCCTTCGCCTCGACCCGGGGACCGTGCTCTGCGGTCAGCACCCGTACCCGCCCCGCGCCCAGCGGCAGGCGCTCGCGCAGGGTGAGGTCGGATGCGCCCGCCGCGACGGGCAGCTGGTAGCCGTAGCGGATCTCCTGCTCGCCGGGATACAGGGGACCCCAGTAGGCGAGCGCGTCGCCCTGGTGGTCGAAGCTCTCGTCGGCGTTGAAGATGCCCGCCTGCACGTCGACGGCGCCCTCGGGCAGCTGCGCCCGGAACGGGGCCGACTTCCCGCTTCTCGCGGCCGGCGGAACGTAGATCGGCGCGCCGTGGGAGTTCTCGACGCGTTGGGTCTCCTGCACGGAGAGGCGCGTGCCCAGGGCTTCGATGCGCAGGGTCTTCTCGAGCACCCGCACGCCCGAGGTGTCCGTCGTCGGCTTCTCCACCGGGATCCGCACGCTGATCTCGCGCTGCCCGGGCACGAAGGCGGTGCGCTCGCCGTACGGCACCTCCTCGTAGCGGACGCCCACGAGGTAGACGATGCCCGGATCGCTCGCGACGTCCGCGAACTCGAAGCTGCCGTCGGCGCCGGTCTTCGTGCTGCCGAGACCGGGCGTGCCGTCGGGCTGCAGGGCGTAGAGGGCGACGGGGAGATCGGCCGTGGCGCCCGGATTCGCCTCGTCCACGATCACGCCGCGAACGCTGCCGTCGCCCGTCGGCAGCGACGAGGGACCGCCGCCCGCCATGGCCGGATGCGGTGAGCCCTGGGCCTGGGCGCCGGCGGCCCAGACCAGGAAGAGCCCCAGCAGCAGGCCCGAGAGCAGGCCGCCTGCGGCTCGCGGCGGCGGGTTCGGGCAGAGCGCACGCGCGATCGGCCGGAGCGACGACGGCGTTCGGCCCCCGGAGCGGCTTCTCGTCATGCGCGCTGGGCTTCCCCGGAACGCTTGGGATGCGGCCAGAGGATCACGAACTCTCCGACGATCAACACCCAGCCGCCGATCCAGATCCAGTTCACCAGCGGATTCCGGTACACCTTCAGGGTGGCGGAGCCGTCCTGCTCGACGGCGGTGAGGATCAGGTAGAGATCCTCGCTGAGCGTCGAGTGGATGGCCGGGATCGAGGTCGGCTGCTGCTCGAGCCAGTACATGCGCTTCTCGGGCGTCATCACCGAGATGGGCTCGTTCTCGCGATAGAGCGCCACCCGCGCCTTGGCGCCGCCGTAGTGCTGGGCCGGGATGGCGTTCGCGGTGAGGTACTCCAGCCGGTAGTCCGTGGATGTTCACCGAGTCGCCCGGTCGCACGTTCTCGAGGCGCTCCTCGTTGAAGAAGGCGCCCGAGAATCCGATCATCATGAGCACGATGCCCAGGTGCACGATGTAGCCGCCGTAGCGGCGCTGGTTCTTCTCGAAGAGGGTCGAGAAGGCCCGCCAGGCGGACTCGCCGTGGAGCCGCATGCGGGCGCCCATGGCGCGGTAGTACTCCTGGAAGATGGTCGCGGAGACGAACGCGCCGAGGATCCAGCAGCACAGCGCCCAGAAGCCGATCCGGCCCCAGAAGACCGCCCCGAGCACCACGCCCACCGCCACGCCGAACGACGCTGGCGCCGTGAACTGCTTGCGGATGCTCGCCACCGTCGCCCGGTGCCAGGCGATGAGCGGCCCGACGCCGGTGAGGAAGAGCAGCACCAGCGCGAGCGGGCCCGCCATGGTGTTGAAGAACTTCGGGCCCCACGGTGGTGCGCTGGCCCGAGATCGTCTCGGAGAAGACCGGCAGCATGGTGCCCCAGAACACCACCACCAGCAGCGCCATGAACACCCAGTTGTTCAGCAGGAAGCCCGCTTCGCGGGACACCATCGATTCGAGCTTGCGCGGGCTGCGCAGCTCCTTGCGGCGCGCGAAGACGGCGGCGAAGAAGGTCAGCGCCACGACGCTCACGTAGGCGAGGAAGATGAACCCGAACCAGCCCGAGTTCGTGAACGAGTGCACCGACTGCACCACGCCGCTGCGCGTGAGGAAGGTGCCGAAGAGGCAGAGCGAGTAGGTCAGCCCGATGAGCACCAGGTTCCAGATCTTCAGCATGTCGCGCTTTTCCTGGATCATCACCGAGTGCAGATAGGCGGTGGCGGCGAGCCAGGGCATGAAGGCGGCGTTCTCCACCGGGTCCCAGGCCCAGTAGCCGCCCCAGCCGAGCACCTCGTAGGCCCAGCGTCCCCCGAGCATCAGGCCGTAGCCGAGGAACGCCCAGGCGATGAGCGTCCAGCGGCGGGTGGTGCGGAACCAGGCAGTGCCGAGCTCGCCGGTCATGAGCGCCGCGAAGGCGAATGCGAAGGGCACCACGAAGCCCACGAAGCCCGAGTAGAGCATCAGCGGATGGATGGTCATCAGCGGGTGCTGCAGCAGCGGGTTCAGGCCGTTGCCGTCGGAGAGCACCCGGTCCGGCCGGCACGTGCTCGAAGGGCACCGTCACGAAGTTCAGCAGCACCAGGAAGAAGGCCGCGTTCGCCAGGAACACGGCCGCCACCCAGGGCATCAGCGTGCGGTTGCTGTGGCGGTTCAGGAACACCGTGATGGCGCCGTACAGGCCGAGGATCCAGCCCCACAGCATCAGCGAGCCGGCCTGCCCGCCCCAGAGCGCGGCCAGCCGGTAGGGCAGGCTCATGCTGCGCGCCGAGTGCTGCATGACGTACGCGAGCTGGAAGTCGTTCGTCCCCAGGGCGTAGAAGAGGGCGAGCATGGCGATGGAGACGAAGCCGAAGACCGCGAGCACCGAGCGCTCGGCCACCCGGGTCCAGTCGGCGCGTCGCTGCAGCCCCGCGGCGACGCCGGCGCCCACGCCGAAGATCGCGACTGCGAGAGCGAAGCGAAGTGAGTACAGGCCGATGTCCGACAAGGTCTTCTCCGGGGTGCGTGATGCGACGGTTCGTTTGGCGGCTCCGGTCGCGTCTCGACCGGAGGGAGCGCGTCAGCGCCCGTTCTTCAGAGGGTTTCGGCCCCGGCTCGGGGGACGCCACCGGCTGCGGCCTGCGCCTGGAACTTCGACGGACACTTGGCCATCACGTTGTCCGCGACGAAGACCGTCGCGTCCCCGTGGCCCTCCAGACGGCCCTCCACCACGACCTCGGCGCCGTCCTTGAAGAGGTCCGGCGTCTCGAGGCTGCGGTACACGACCGGGAGGCGTGCGTCGCTGGCGCTCGCGACGGCCTTGTGCGGCGGATCGTTCTGCACGGTGAACCGGATCACCTTGCCCGGGAGGTCGCGCTCGATGGACTCGTTCGCCACGTAGCCGTGCACGCGCAAGGCCCGGCTCGAGGTGCGACGGGTCGGCCGCCTGGAACTCCTCGAGGGTCTGGTAGTAGGTGAACGAGCTGGTGTCGCCCAGGTTCGTGTAGCCGTACCAGCCGAGCAGCGCCGCGACGAGCAGCGCGCCCAGTGCGATCTGGGCGCCCTTCGAGAATCCGGACGGGGGGGAGTCTTGCGGGGGACTCGACATGACCTCGCCTTCGGGGGGCTGGCTGGATGAGACAGCGAGGGTATCACCGGGCCTCTCGGGCGTCAAACCCAACGATCTGAAAAGGCCAATCAAAACAGAGAGTTATGGCGCCACATGGTGTTGCATGCGGGTTGACTCCGCGAAGCGGCCCCGGTATCCCGGGCCCATGCCTCGCCACCCGCGCCACCTGGAGGGCCTCCAGCCCTTCCTGGCCATGGAAGTGATGGAGCGCGCCGGCGAGATGGAGCGCGCGGGCGAGTCCGTCGTCCACTTCGAGCTGGGCGAGCCCGACTTCCAGCCTCCTCCGCCAGGTTCTCGCCGCCTGTCGCGACGCCCTGCGACCGGGGCGAGATCCGCTACACCGACAGCCGCGGCATGCCGCCGCTCCGCGAGGCCGTGGCCTCCGACCTCGAGCGTCGCCACGGGGTATCGGTCTCGCCGGACCGGGTGCTGGTGACGGCGGGCACGTCCCCGGCCATGCTGCTCACCTTCTCGCTGCTGATCGAGCCGGGCGCCGAGGTGATCGTGCCCACCCCCCACTATCCCTGCTATCCGAACTTCGTGCGCTTCTGCGGCGGGGTGCCCGTGCCCGTCCGGACCGACCCGGCCGCCGGCCACCACCTGGACGTGGACGCCGTCCGGCGCGCCCTCACGCCGCGGACCGCGGCCATCGTGGTGGGCTCGCCCGCGAACCCGACCGGGGCGGTGCAGCCGGCGGAGACCATGCGGGCGCTGGCCGCCCTGGGCGTGCCCCTGGTCTCCGACGAGATCTACGACGGGCTGGTCTACGGCGACGTGCGGACCACCTCGGCGCTCTCGGTCTCGGGCGAGGGCTTCGTCCTCGACGGCTTCTCGAAGCGCTACGCGATGACGGGCTTCCGGCTGGGCTACGTGGTCGCTGCCCGAGTGGGCGCTGCGTCCGGCGCGCATCCTGGCCCAGAACCTCTTCATCTCGGTCTCCGCCTTCGTGCAGCGGGCGGGCATCGCCGCCCTGGAGCACGGGGCCCCCACCGTCGCCGAGATGCAGCGCGTGTACGGCCGCCGTCGGGACCGGATGGTGGCGGGCCTGCGCGAGCTGGGCTTCGGGATGCCCCGCGCCCCGGACGGCGCCTTCTACGTGCTGGCCGACGCCAGCCGCTTCGGCAGCGACTCCCTGGCCCTGGCCTTCGACCTGCTCGAGCGCGCCCGGGTCGGCACCACGCCGGGCATCGACTTCGGGCCGGCGGGCGAGGGTATGCTGCGCTTCTGCTACGCGGTCTCCGAGGCGCACATCGACGAGGGGCTGGAGCGCCTGGGGCGGGTGCTGCCGGAGCTCGCTGCCCGCATGTCCGCCGGAGGCCCGCGCGCGTGAAGATCCACCTCGCCGAGCTGCAAGCGTCCTGCGCCGGCGCTCGGCAGTTCCCGAGCGAGGGCCTGCCGGAGGTGGCCTTCCTCGGGCGCTCCAACGTCGGCAAGTCGAGCCTGCTGAACGCCCTGGTGGGGCGGAAGCAGCTGGCGCGCACGAGCTCGACGCCCGGCAAGACCCGGCTCATCCATTTCTTCCGCGTGCGGGCCGGGGATCGCGAGCTGCTGCTCGTCGACCTGCCCGGCTACGGCTGGGCCCGGGTGTCCCGCAAGGAGCGCGCGAGCTGGGGACAGCTCGTCGAGGGCTACCTGGGCGCGCGCCCGCCCCTGCGCCTCGCCGTCCTGCTGCAGGACGTGCGCCGAGACGTCTCGGCGGACGAGACCCTGCTGCTCGACTGGCTGGAGGAGCGCGGGGTTCCGTGGCAGGTGGTCGTCACCAAGGCCGACAAGCTGAAGCCCATGCGGCGCAAGCAGCGCCTGGCCGAGCTGGCCGCCCAGCTGGACCGCGAGGGGCCCCGGCTGCTGGCCACTTCGTCCCAGAGCCGCCTGGGGCTGGACGAGCTGTGGCGCGCGATCCTGGCGCGGATCGAAGAGCCAGGCTGATGGGCGACCTCAACCAGCGGCTCTACGTGGAGGCGCGCGCCGCGCGTTTCGCGCCGCCCTACCTCGAGGTGGGCTCCCACGACCACGGCTCGAGCCAGCAGCTGCGCGAGCTCTTCGCGCCGCGGGGCGACTGGCTGGGGGTGGACCTGCAGCCCGGACCCGGGGTGGACCTGGCGCTCGATCTGGCCGCGCCCTTCGAGGCGGTGGACGCGGCGCTCGCGGGCCGCCGCTTCGGGACGGTCTTCTGCCTGAGCGTGCTCGAGCACTGCAGGCAGCCGTTCGAGATGGCGGCGAACCTCACCCGCCTGCTGGCGTCCGGCGGCCACGTCTGCGTCGGTGTCCCCTTCGCGTGGAAGTTCCACGGCTACCCGTCCGACTACTGGCGCTTCACCCACGAGGGGGTGAAGCAGCTGTTCCCGGGTCTCGCCTTCGCCGCCGAGGACACGGTGCTGGCGACCGAGCGCGACCGGCACACGCTGCCGGTCGACGCCGAGATGGGCCGCATCCCGTTCAGCTTCGGGAGCTGGCGCCGTCGCGGTCACCCCGTGCGCGGCCTGGCGGCGGGCACCCTCCGCGCAATGGCGCGCCTGGGCCTGCTGCGCTGGCTCGCCGGCCATCGCTACGTGCTGGCCCCGACCCACCTGCTCATGACGGGAATGCTGCGCGGCTGATGCACGGCTGCGCGGCCGAAGCCGGGAATGCTGCGCGGCTGATGCACGGCTGCGCGGCCGAAGCCGGGAAGGCTGTGCGGCGGGTGACTCGCGTCACGTTGCCCGCTCGCCGGTCTCCCGAGCAGGGGAGCATGGCTGAACAACGAACTCGAACCAAGATCCCTGCCGAGTTCCGGGCCGGCGACGTATCGGGCCGGGGCGAGGTGCGCAACGTGAGCCCCGGCGGGCTCTTCGTCGGAACCCTGGCGATTCCCGAGGAAGGCATGCCTGCGGCGGTGAAGATCACTGCGCCGGGCAAGGCCGCTGTCGAGGTCAACGGCCTCGTCTGGTGGACCGCGCCCGTCGGACGCTCCAACCGGTGCGGCTTCGGCCTGCGGGTGCTCGACGAGGACGAAGGCTACATCCGCCTCCTCGAGAGCATCCGCTGACGAGACCACCCGCGCCCGTCCGAGTCGGCCTTGCCGGCTCAGCGGGGGCCGGCGGCGCGAGCCGGCCTTGCCGGCTCAGCGGAAGAGATCCGACTGCGGGTCTCGCAGCGTGTCAGCCACGCGACCGTCTCCGTGCGGGCGCACGCCTTCGATCCAGACCGCCGGCACCCCGGCGTCCTTCCCCATCAGGAGCCCGGCCGCCGCCGCCAGCTGATCGCAGGTGGCCGTGGTGGTGACCACCAGCTCGCGTCCCGCGAGATCGAGGCTGCCCCGGTAGTCGTGGATGGGCTCGATGCCGGCGCTGCCGAGGGCCACGTCCACGAGGCCCTCGCGCCAGGGACGCCCGAAGGTGTCGCTCACGACGACCGCGACGTTGCGGGCGCCCGTGGCCAGCAGGTCCGCGCGAAGCCGGGCCGCGGACGCATCGGGATCGACGGGCAGCAGCACCGCTACGTCCTCGCCCGGGCTGTTGGAGAGGTCGACCCCGGCGTTCGCGCACACGAAGCCGTGCTTCGTCTCGCAGATCATCACGCGGTGGCCCCGGCGCACGATGCGCACCGTCTCGCGCAGCACCACCTCCACGTGGCGCGGGTCCTTGTCGTCCTCGGCGGCGATGCGGCGCGCCTCCTCCGAGGGCTCCACCTCGGCCAGGGCGACGGTGCGACCTTCCGCCTTGGAGACCACCTTCTGGCACACCACCAGCACGCCGTTCTCGAGCTTCACCCCTTCCCGTGCGGCCGCCTCCAAGATCAGGCGGGCCAGGTCGTCGCCGGCGGACACCGCCGGGATGCCGTTCAGCGGAAGCAGGTAGATCGGATGGGCCGTGCTCACGAGTGCCTTCCGTCCTTGCTCTGTCCGGCGCGGGGCCTGGTGGAGCGGAGCGCCCCGCCAGCCGATCCGCTCCAGCACCCGGCGGGTCTCGCGGCCGCCCTCGCTCGCGTCGCCGGCGCGCAGGAAGCGGTCGACGTCCTCGGGCAGGTCGAGGTCCAGCGCCAGGGAAGGAAGCGGAAGCTCGCGCCACGGGACGCCGCGGACGGCCGCCGCCTCCCGGTGTCGCTTCGCGCTGTCGCGGCCGAAGCACGAGGGCACGGCGTCGCCCGGCGCGCGCAGCAGCGCGGAGGTGCCGCCGTCGCTCGAGGGCGCCAGCACGGCGCCGCGTCCGCCCAGGTCTCGAGGGCGAGGCTCAGGGCGTCCACGTCCGCAGCGACGGCGCCGGCCACGTCTCCCAGCACCACCAGCAGCGGCTCGTCGGGGGCGATCCCCACCCGGGTCGCCGCGGCGTCGAGGGCGGCGTTGAGCCCCGGATCGTCGCGCACGAGGGCCTCGGCACCGGACCTCCCGGGAGACCGCCGCCACGCTCTCGTCCGGCGTCGACCACCACCGTGCGATCCACGCTCGCAGCCCCGGCGAGCGCCCGCAGCACGTCGCGCAGCATGGCCAGGGTGAGCGCCTCGCGCTCGTCGGCGCGAGAGCTCGCGATCGAGATGCGCCAGCAGCCGCGACTTGGTGTCGGCCAGGCGCTTCACGGGGACGAGGGCGACCGTCACCGCGTGGACCCGGCCGGCTCGCGCACCGCGGCGGCGACTTCGAGCACCGTGGAGGCGACCTCGAGCACCGCGGACCGGCCAGGGCCTTCGCGACCTTCGGGCTCACCATCAGGCTGTCGACGGCGCGGCACGCGAGGCCCAGGGCGCGGATCTCCTCCACCTGGTCGGCGTCGCGCAGGTCGATCACGAAGCCGTCGAGCGAACGAGCGTAGAGCCGCGCCACGCCCGCGCGCCGACACCTCGCAGCCCACGCCGCGCAGCAGCTGCGCGGCCGGGCCCTTCACCGGCGCGCCGCCCACGATGGGCGAGACGCCCACGACCGGCGCGCGGGACGCGGCGATCGCGTCGCGCACGCCCGGCACCGCCAGGATCGGCCCGATCGAGACGACCGGGTTGCTGGGGCAGACGACGATCGCGCGCGCGCCGCGGATCGCCTCGAGCACCCCCGGCGCCGGCCGGGCGCGCCGGGCGGCGGAGAGGTCCACCGCCTCGACGTCCGAGGGCGCGCCGTCGCGCACCATGTACTCCTCGAAGTGGAGCTTCCGGCCGCCCGACAGCTCGACCAGGGTGGGGCAGGGGTCGTTCGACATGGGCAGGATGCGCACCGGCACCCGGTAGTGGCGGCGCAGCTCGTCCGCGGTCTCGGCGAGCGTCGCGCCCGCCGGCCATCGCCAGGGTGCGGTGCAGGCAGTTCGCGTAGTCGCGATCGCCCAGGCGGAACCAGCTCTCGTGCCCCAGCTCGCCCAGGCGATCCACCAGCAGCGTGGTGTCGCCCGCTGAGCCCGTAGCCCTTCTCGAGGTCGACGACACCGGCGAGCGTATAGGTGACGATGTCGAGGTCGGGCGAGACGTGCACGCCGTAGAAGCGCCGGTCGTCGCCGGTGTTCACGACGGCGACGATCTCCTCGGGCGGCGCCGCCTGCACGAGCCCGCGCAGGAAGCGCGCCGCGCCCACGCCGCCCGCCAGCGCGACGATCGGCCCCGCCGCCGAAGCCGCGCTCATCGGATGACCGGGTGGCGGATGCGGGAGCCCTTCGCCCGCGCCCGCCGCGCGATTCGAGCTCGCGCTGCAGCGCCGGCAGACGCAGCGCGATGGCCCGCATCTCCGCCTCGCCCGCCGGGCTCGCGTTCGGGCTGCCGCCCTCGCTGCTCGCCAGCTCCGACCAGCCGGTCGTGATCCGCCGCCACGAGCTTCGCGAAGCTCGCCGTCGGGAGGCTCGCCGGATCGTCCGGCACGGCTCCCGCCGCCGGCGTTCGCCGCGCCCGCCGGGGATGGGCCCGGCCAGCGGAATCGTCGCCCGCGCCGCGCCACGACGAGGGAACCAGCAGCGCACAGCCGCGGCCCCCGCCACGACCAGCGCGAGGGCGACCGTCAGCGCGAACGCCAGCGCCGGGCCGATCGTCGTCGGGCGCCGCCGGGCGGCAACGGAGGCGAGGAGGGAATACGCCCCATGCGGGCGATTCTTCTGCAGGGGTCCGGGGCCGTCAACGGCGCGCGTCGGGAGGCGGTCCCGGACGACGTCAGGCAGAGAAGGCGTGCTGAGCCGCGGCCAGCAGCCAGGCGCCCGCCACGGTGGCGCCGCCGGCCAGAGGCAGGCCCGGGCCGGGCCAGCGCGCGTCGAGGCAGAGCAGGGCGCCCGCGAGGTAGCACTCGGTGTAGGCGCGCAGGAAGCCGAAGTCCTCGACCCAGACGCGGTCCGACAAGGACACCACCAGCAGGAGGTAGATCGCCCACGCCAGCATGACGGGAGCCGGCACGCCGCCGCGCCGGTGCACGAGCGACCGCGACGCCAGCAGCGCGGTCGCCACGACGAAGCCCAGCTGCAGCAGCCAGCCGAGCTGGTGTCTCGTCGCCGGCGGCCAGTTGGCCTGCAGGAAGTGCGCGATCCCCATGCCGGGAAGCCCGACCACGGCGAGGCCCTGTCGGGCGGCTTCGTGCCAGCGGACCAGCAGCACGAGCTGCCACGCGACGAAGACGAGCAGCGGAAGCAGGAAGACCGTCGCCTGCCTCGGCGCCGGCACGCCGCGCCCGCGCGCGCCGAGCCAGGAGACGGCCAGGAACGCAGCGGGAACGACGAGCACGGTCTCCCGACACAGGGCCGCCGCCGTCATGGCCAGGGCGGCAGCGCCGAAGCGACCGCGGTACGCCAGCAGCACGCCGCCCAACAGCCCGGTCGCGGCCGTGATCTCCGACAGGTCGCGGGCGAGGCTCAGCACGAAGCCGGGGTAGAACGCGAGCACGAGCCCCCACAGCGCGTGACGTCCGGACGCTCGGGCCAGCTCGCCGCCCAGCCAGCCGATGGCGCCCAGCGCCAGCGCGTTCAGCGCGATGAGCGCCACGGCGGCCGCGCGCGGGCTGCCGCCCGAGAGCAGCCAGGCCAGCAGCGGGTACCCGATGCGCTGCTGCCGGTAGGCCGGTGCGTCCAGCCGGATGCCGAAGTCCGTGACCTCGGAGGAGAACGGGTCCAGCGCCAGCCGGTAGAAGAACTGGCCGTCGTAGCCGCTCGAGCCGTGCAGCACCCGGAGCCCGGCCGGCGCCGCCTCCGCATCGACGAAGACCTCGCTCGCCACCACGAACGCCGTCGGGTCGTACCCGAACGCCGCCAGCCGCACCCACACGAAGAGCCCGTAGGCGAGAAGTGAGAGGCTCGCGGCGAGTAGCGAAGAGCTGGGAAGTCTGGACATCGCACGGGGCCGGTGGCTGCTCACCGATACGCCGCGGCCTGGATGCCGTACAGCTCGGCGTACTGCCCGCCCCGGGCCATCAGCTCTTCGTGGGAGCCCTGCTCGACCACCCGGGCGCCGTCCAGGACGACGATGTGGTCGGCCATGCGCACGGTGCTGAAGCGGTGGGAGACGAGGATCGTGATGCGGTCGCCCCGGGCGGCCTGGGCGTAGCGCTCGAAGAGGGCGTGCTCGGTCTCGGCGTCGAGGGCGGCGGTGGGCTCGTCGAGCACGATGCACGAGGGGCTCGTCGCGCATGAAGCCGCGGGCGAGCGCCAGCTTCTGCCACTGGCCGAAGCTGAGGTCGACGCCCTCGGGCCAGCTGGCGCCGAGCTGGGTGTCGAGGCCGGCGGCCAGCTGCGCCACCACGTCGCTCGGCGCCGGCGTGCTCCACCGCGGCCGCCACCGCCGCGACGTCGTCGAGGCGCGGCAGGTCGCCCACGCCCGACGCTGTGCCTGGCGAGCAGCTCGAAGCGGAAGAAGTCCTGGAAGGCGCCGGCCAGCCGGGCGCGCCACGCCTCGGGGGCGATGCGCGCGAGGTCCACCTCGTCCACGGTGATGCGGCCCGTCGGTCGGCGCGTAGAGCCGGCACAGCAGCTTCACCAGCGTCGTCTTGCCGGCGCCGTTCTCGCCGACGATGGCCACCACGCTGCCCGGCCGGCAGCTCGAGGTCCACGTCCTCGAGCACGAGGCGGTCGGTGCCGGGATAGGCGAACGAGACGTGCTCGAAGCGGATGCCCTTCCGCAGGTGCGCCGGGGCGGGTGCGTCGGCGCCCGCGGCCAGCGAGGCCGCGTAGTCCTCGAGCCAGGCCATGCGCTGCGAGCCGTCGAGCCAGATGCCGCGCAGGAAGCCGATCTCGCCGACGGTGGCGCCGATGTAGGCCGAGAGGCGCGCGCCGGCGGCGAGCACCAGCAGCACGTCGCCCGGCGAGGCGCGCAGGCCCGCAGGACACGAACACCACCGCCGCCACGTAGGCACGCGCCGAAGAGCGCCCAGCCCAGGCCGTGCCAGACGGCGCTGCCCGTGCGCGCGGCGGCCACCGGGCCGTACCAGCGCTCCCAGGCCGCGCGCCGCTCCGCCACCAGGCGCGGACCGATGCCGGTGACCCGCACCTCCTTGCCGGGCGCGGCGGTGGTGGCGGTGTCGAAGAGGTGCCGCGCCAGACGCTGGGCGGGCGCGCCGCGCTCCTCGGCGGCCCGCTCGACCCCCGGCCGCCAGGTGGAGGTGAGCACCGTGGGCAGGGCGAAGACCGCCAGCAGCGCCAGGGCGGGGTGCACGTGACACCAGCAGCACCAGGGTGACGCCGAGGCGCAGCACCCAGCCGCAGGTGGTGAAGAGCGACATGTACATGTGGTCGAGCACGAACACCTGGTCGCGCAGCACCGCCAGGCGGTCGAGGTACTCGGGCCGCTCGTGGTGCTCGATGGTGGCGACCGAGGCCTGCAGGCCGGCCACGTGGGACTCGAGGGCGATGGTCACCCGGTCGCGGAAGCGCCGCTGGGTGCGGTCGCTCACGAGCTAGAGGAACCAGGTGGCCACCGCCGAGGCGCCGAGGCCGAGGGAGGCCGTGAGCACGAGCCGGCCGTTCGCGGCGCCGACCCCGTCGGCCAGCAGCTTGAGCCACAGGGCGATCAGCGCGTCGGGCAGGGCCGCCAGCAGCGACGAGCCCGAACGACACCGAGATGAGCCACGGCTCGGCCCGATAGCCGCGCTTCAGCGCGCGCCACATGGCGGGCAGCGGCCGCGGGGCAGCGGGGACGGCCTCAGTCGAGGACATCGAGCGCCTCTCCTTCCGCCTCGGGCGCCTCGTCGCCGAAGCGCGACGCCTGCAGCTCGAACATGGTGCGGTAGCGCCCGCCCCGGGCCATCAGCTCGTCGTGCGAGCCCAGCTCGACGACGCGGCCGTGCTCGAGCACGCAGATGCGGTCGGCGTGGCGCACGGTCGAGAAGCGGTGCGAGATGAGGATGGTGGTGACGTCGCGGGTGGCGGCCAGGATGCGGCGGAAGATCTCCGCCTCGCCGCGCACGTCGAGCTGGGCGGTGGGCTCGTCGAGCAGCACCAGCCCCGCGCCCATGCGCACCGCGCACAGGGCCCGCGCCAGGGCGATGCGCTGCCACTGGCCGCCCGAGAGGTCGCGCCCGCCCGGGTAGCCGCGGGCCAGCACCGTGTCGAGGTCGGCGAGGCCGGCGGCGCCCGCCTCTTCCAGGGCGGCGAGGACGACGTCGTCGGGGGCGCCGCCGGGCGCCACGTTGTCGCGCAGCGGCAGCTCGAAGCGGATGAAGTCCTGGAAGACCGCGGTCACCCGCGTGCGCCAGCTCTCGACGTCGAGGGCGCGCAGGTCGACGCCGTCCACCAGGATGGCCCCGCCTGCGGGTCGTAGAGCCGGCACAGGAGCTTGGCGAGCGTGGTCTTGCCGGCGCCGTTCTGGCCGACGATGGCCAGCGAGCTGCCGGCGGGGATCGTCGAGGTCGAAGCCCTCGAGCACGGGGTCGGCGGGCGCGGCGGGGTAGGCGAAGGAGACGTCGCGGAAGCGGATCTCCCGGGCCGGCATGCCCGCCGCCGGGGCGTCGCCCCGCACCGAGCGCCGCCGGCGGGCTCCATCGCGTCTTCCAGGCGCAGCACCGCGGCCGCCGGCGCGGCCGCGCCGTCGAGCGCCCAGCGAGAGCCCGCCGAACGCGATCATGCTGGTGCCGATGGCGGCGCTCGCGAAGGTGACGAGCCGGTCGAGGGGCAGGCTGCCGTCGGCCGCGGCGAGCCCGAGCGACGCAGAAGACGAGCCCGTTCGCCGCCAGCACCAGCAGCAGGCTCCAGACGCACCGGCCGCTCGCGCAGGCGCGTCGCGTGCCAGCGCAGGTCGAAGAGCCGGCGGCGGCGCTCGCGGAAGCCGCTCGATCGTCCAGTCCGCCAGGCCGAAGAGGCGCAGCTCCTTGGCGGCCGGCGGATCGACCGCCAGCCGGTACGCGTACTCGGCGTGGCGCTGGGCCTCTCGCACCTCGTCGGTCTCGCGGTCGCGCCACACCGCCGCTCTCGCGCAGCAGCCAGTGGGTGGCGCGCCCAGGCGCCCGCGAGCACGAGCGGCGCCCACCACGCGTAGAAGGCCAGCACGGCGGCGGACGCCAGGCCCCCGACCATCTCGACCAGCTCGCGGGCGATGAAGTCCATGGAGATGGACATGGGCGGTCCGCTGATGCCGAGGTCGAAGTCCCGGGCCATGGTGAGGTCGCCGACGAGCTTCGGGCTCTCCAGGTGCCCCACCCCCGGCGGCTTCACGCACGCCCGGGTGAGCTCGTCGTAGAGCCAGGCCGCCGTGCGGTTGCCGAGGTTGGCGCCCAGGGCCTGGTGGACCGGCGACAGCACCTGCATGGACACGAAGACGACGCCCATGGCGGCCAGCGGCGCGGTCAACGGCTGTCCCTGCTGTACGGCGCCGACGAGCGCGCCCATGGCCACCGCGAAGGCCGCCGGCAGCAGGCCGCGCAGCACCAGCACCGTCCACCAGCCGACGGCCAGCGCGCGGTCGGCACGCGGCAGCACCTGCGCGAGCTGCCACTCCTTGCGGGCGCGGAGACCCGCCATCATGGGTCGGCCTCGCCGTCGGACGGGATCGCGTCGCCGGGCGCGGCGCCGCCGGGGCTCGGGGGCTCGAGGGCTTTCGAGGCTTCGCGGTCCACGCCCGCTCCTTGCGCTGGCTCGCTCGCGATCATGCCCCGCGAGGGGACGCCGCGGTTGTAGAAAATTTCAGCGGCTCGTCGGGTGTCGTCGTCGGCGCTCCGGTCTCAGCCGCCCACGATGGCGTGGTTTCCGCCGTCCGAGCGGGGCCGATAGCGCGTGGGGTTCATGCCGGAGAACTCCTGGAAGTCGTGGATCAGGTGGGCCTGGTCGAAGTAGCCGCACGAGAGGGCGACCTGGGTCCACGAGACCGGCCGACCCGCCCCGATCGCCTCCAGCACGCGCCCGAAGCGTCGCACCCGACCGAAGCGCTTCGGGGTGAGGCCGACCGCACCCTGGAAGTGGGCGATGAAGCGGCGCGGCGTGACGCCCAGGTGCTCGGTGATGCGCGCGACGGGTACCCCGCGCTCCAGGGCCGCCACCGAGAACTCCACCAGCTTGTCCACCTCGAGCGGACGCACGATGCGCTCGAGCAGCACCGCCTCGACGGTGTCGAGCGCGGCCTCGGGGCTCGCCGCCCCCAGCAGGCGCTCGCGCAGCACGGCGCCGTCGCGGTCCCAGAGCCGATCGAGCTCCACATGGTCGTCGCGCAGCGCCCCGGGAGGCGCCGCGAAGAAGGGCGCCGCTCCGCCGGGGCGGAAGGACACGCCGACGATGTGGCGCTGCTCCCGGGTGTCGATCCCGAAGGGCCTTGCATACGCGCCCGAGAGTGCGGCCCCGCGGATCCGCTGCGCGCGTGCGAATCCCTCTCCCTCGTAGGTCCGCAGCTCGTCCTCGTAGAGGTTGACGAGCAGCTGCATGCTGCCGGTGGGCAGGATGCGCTCGTGCGCGTGCGCGAGATCGCCCGTGAAGTGCCAGAGCCCCTCGACGAAGGGGCGCAGCACCGGCGAAGCCGGGGGGCGCTGGACGATGCGAGGCTCGTGGGGCGGAGTCACCGGAGAGAGTCAACCACGCCGGGCGGCGGCCTGGCAAGGGTCGCCGGGACGAGGACGTCCGCGTGCGCGCGCCGCAGGGCTCAGGTGCGCCGCGCCGCCGCCAGTCGGCGGTGAGCCTCTTCCGGCGAGACGTCCTGGGTGGGGGTCGCGATCTGCCACTGGTTCCCGAACGGATCCTCCACCATCGCGCGGCGATCGCCGTAGTGCAGCTCCCGGGGCGCCTCGATCGTCTTCGCTCCTGCGCGACGAGCCCGCTCGAATACCGCGTCCACGTCGTCCACGTAGACATAGAGGCAGGCCGGCATCGCGGCGCCCCGCGCCGCGGCGTCGCTCACCATCACGAGCGAGTCGCCGATGCGAAGGGTCGAGGGGCCGTCCGCGTGGAACTCTCCCTGCGCGAGGAACACACGCTGCAGGAACGACGACCAGCTCCTGCACGCCGTGCACGACCAGTCTCGGGGTCACGCTGTGCCAGCCTTCCGGAATCGGCGTGTGCGTCATCCGTGGGCGTCCTCCGGGTCTCGAATCTTCGGGCGATGGCCCGGGCTCAGGCTGCATCGGCGGCCGCGCCCACGCTTGGAGAAATCTTACGCGAGGGTCTGGGCTGGCCTGGGGCAGGCCCGCGTCCCCCGGCTCAGGCCCCGCGCGGCTCGCGCCGAAGAAGACCCAGAAGGTCGCCGAGGAGAACGGCCATGGCCAAGGCGAAAGGGACGACCCTGATCGGCGCGGTGCGCTTCCTGCGCAAGCACAGACAGCAGGCGCGGGAGCTCCTGCCCCCGAATCTCCACCACTACCTGGAGGAGCGCGTCGCCGAGTCGCGCTGGTATCCCGAGGAAGACCTGCTGGGGCTGCTGGAGGCGGTGGTGCCGATGATTCCGGGTGGGCGTCCGCAGGTGCTGGAGGCGCTCGGCGCGCAGAGCGCCCGCGGGCATCTCGAGGGTGTGTACGCGCACCTGTCTGGCGGCGGCCCGGGCGAGATCGCGGTGCGCGCCTTCGCGCTCTGGTCGAGCCAGCACGACAGCGGGCGCTTCGAGGTCACGCGCGAGGGGCCCGGCGTGAGACGCATGACGGTGCGGGACTACGCCCTGCCCTCGGAGACCATGTGCGGGATTCTCGGCGGCTACCTGGCGGAGACCCTTAGGGTCGAGGGCGTGACCGACATCCGCGTCCACAAGGAATCCTGTGTCCTCCGCGGCCAGACCGAGTGCGCCTGGCGCCTCACGTACCGCTCGCCGGGGCCGGACTGAAGGCAGCTCGCCGAATCCGTGCATGAGCGGCCGCGTGGGGAGTGAGGACGGCGATCCACCGTCCCTCTTCATGAAGGCCTCGCGCGGGCCGTGCGCGTGAGCCCGGGCGCTCCGCAGGGGCGTCGATTCGCGGCACGCAACTTGCGTCAGCGCGTCGCCGTGGCGACGGAACGGACGACGGAAAGACCAGGCAGGCCGAGCAGGCCCAGCAAGCCGAGCGCGCGCAGCGGTCGCTCGCGCGGACCCTGGCTGCTGCTCCTGTGGCTGCTGCTCCTGTGGCTGCTGGCCGCGGGCGGTGCCTTCGCGGCGCCGATCGCGCCACGGGCCACGCCCGATGTCGGGCTCGACCGGGACGCCCCGAGCTGGCGCTGGAGACGACTCCCCGTGAGCGCGAGCGGGCAGGGCGACGGCCTGCTCGCCGTGGCCGTCGCCGGGGCGGTGACCACGGATGCGTCGCGGGTGGCGGTGGCGGACCTGGCCGGGGTCTCCCTGCGCGATGGCAACGGCGCGTTCCGATTCGTGGCCCGCGTCGAGGGGGTCACCGATCTCGCCTTCGCGCGAGACGGCTCGCTGTGGATCGCGTCGCTCACCGGCCTGTGGAGCCTCTCGCCGGACGGTCGGCTGTCGCCGCGTCCGCCGGCCCCGGGTGAGGGCGCTCAGGCGGTGCGCCGGGTCGCGGCCTCTCGCGGCGCCGTGGCGGTCGCCTCGGATGCAGGCGCGTTCGTGTCGGCGGACGGACGGTCGTGGCAGCGGCTGGCCGACGGGCTTCCGAACGACCCGGTAACCGCCCTCGCGTGGCGGCCGAAGGAGGCCGCGGGTGAGCGCGAGCTGTGGCTCGCCGTCGGGAGCGACGTCTGGCGTGCTCTGCTCGTCCGGGACGGCTCGCGGCTCGAGCTGGTCGACGCACGCCGCGTGTCCGTGCCCGGCGCACCGACCGGCGAGGTGCCGGGGGACATCGTCCTGGACCTGCCGGGCGCGTCCGTGGCCGTCGTCTACTCGCGCGTCCTCGCCGTGCTGCAGCCGGAGGTCGGCTCGTTCCGGGTGCTGCGCCCGGTTCTGCCGCCGGGCAGCGTTGCGCGCCGACTGGTGGCGGGGGCCGGGCGGGTGTGGCTCGCGACGGACCAGGGGCTGCTGCAGGCGCCGCGCGTGGGCGGGCCGTGGCGGCGTACGGGCGCCCCGGCGGGAAGCACGAGTGTCCGGGCCGTGGCGGTGACCCGCGCAGGCGACGGCCTGCTCGCAGTGGGCCCGCTGGGCCTGTTGCAGGGCGCGCCCGTCCTGCGCGCCCGGGTCGAGCTGCCCAGCCAGCCGCCGCCCGCGGTGAGGCGGCCGACGCCGAGGGATCCCGACATTCGGGCCGTCCAGGCAGCGGCGCTCCGCTACCTCGACCTCGGTCCCGCGCGCATGCGCTCGCTCTGGGACGGGCTCTCGGTCCGCGGCTGGATCCCGAGCCTCAGCCTGCGCGTGGCGGGCGCCCGGGACCGCAGCTGGGGACGGGACTGGGACGACGCCGTCAGCTCGGGTGACCGCTACCTGCTCACGGATCACGACAAGGACCACAGCCTGGATCTCGAGGCGTCCCTGGTCATGACCTGGGACCTGCCCGGTCTCGCGTTCGACGACGACGCCATCGAGATCTCGCGCGAGCACCGCCTGGTGGTGAGTCTGCGCGACAACGTGATCGACGAGATCAACCAGATGTACTTCGAGAGGCGCGGGCTGCTGGAGAAGCTGCGGACCGGTGACCCGGCGAGCGACGTCCGCGCCCTCGAGCTGCGGGCGGCAGAGCTCGCAGCCGGTCTCGACGCCTGGACGGGCGGCTGGTTCAGTCGCAGCCGCCCGGCCCCGGACGAGACCTCTCTTCCCGTTCACCCCCCGCTCGGGCCGCGCCCGAATCCAGAGGAACGACCTTGAACCGCTTCGCGCTCCGCTCTCCCTCTCATCTTCACTCCCTTCTCTACTCCCTTCTCTACTCCCTTCTCTCCTCCTGGCTGCCTCCCTTCGTGACGGGGCTGGTCCTCGTCCTTCTTCTCGCCGGTGCTCCGGCCCGCGCCTTCCCGCTCATCTCCGAGCTGTTCTACGACGGGGTCGGCGGTGACGACGGCCAGTCGTTCGTCGAGCTGTACGGCACGCCTGGCGGCTCGCTCGACGGGCTCGTCCTCGAGGGCGTGAACGGCTCGGGCGGCGGGGTGACCGTCAGCATCGCGCTCTCGGGCGTGTTCCCGGCCGACGGGCTCTTCGTGCTCGCCGACGTCGATGGCGGCGGGACGACCCTCGTGCCCGGCGCGGACGGGCTCGCGGACTTCGACTTCCAGAACGGCCCGGACTCGGTGGTCCTGCGAGACGCGAGCCGGGGTGCTGGACGCCGTGGGCTACGGGGCCTTCGGCGCCGGCGACGTCTTCGCCGGCGAGGGCAGCCCGGCGGCGGATCCCTCGGCCGGCAGCAGCATCGCCCGCTGGTGGGCGGACGTGGACACGGACGACAACGCGGCTCGACTTCGCGGTGCTCGATGTCCCCACACCGGGGACGGCCCCGCTGAGCGTGCCCGAGCCCGGGACCGGCCTGTCGATGACGACGGCCCTGGCGGCCGGTCTGCTGCTGGCCCGCCGGGGCGGAAGGACCGGCCGCATCCGCGGTGTCGGGCCTTCGGCCGCAGCCGGGGACCGATGGATCGGTGGGTCCCCGGTGACGAGCTCGGCGAGGTCGTGACCGGGGTCGCCCGGGCGGGGAGCCTTCCGTGGAAGGCCTCCCGCCCGGGTCCCCGGGGCGGCGCTGCTACGGGTGCAGCGCCTCCAGCGCCGACACGCGGTCCTCGAGGTCGGCGATCGCGTCCGCGACCGGGTCGGTGGTGTCGTTCCGGCAGCGTCCCGTGATCGTGTCGAGCCACGGGTTCGCGGAGTCCGTGCAGACGGTGCCGTTGTACACCATCAGGTGCGATTCGCTCCCGCCGGTGCAGTCTCCATCCGCGTTGCAGTCGGTCTCGATGAAGGTGTCCTGACCGTCGTCGCTGTTCAGGACGTTCGCCTCGCTCGTCGCCACGGGCGGCAGAGCGCCCGACTGCCACTGGAAGGGGGACAGCACCTTGGCTCCCGCGCTCTCGTAGATGCGGTAGGCCGGGATCGTCGAAGGCACGTTCAACGCGAAGGCGGTGTCGATCACGTGGATGAGCGAGCCGTCGCTGTTCCCCCAGAGACTGGTGACGTCGAAGTTGCTCTTCAGCGAG
Source organism: uncultured delta proteobacterium (assembly GCA_963822965.1). GTDB lineage: Bacteria > Myxococcota_A > UBA9160 > UBA9160 > UBA4427 > JAJDAN01. Next base: position 4,656 of record CAWGJT010000005.1, on the reverse strand, counting down.
GCGCTGTTGGAGACCGTGATGTTGATGATCCCCCCGTGCATGTGGAAGGCCGAGGGGCCGCCGTTGCCGAAGGTGTCGGCGTCCGTCTGGACGGCCACGAGGCTTCCCCCGAGCGCGTTGGCGGTCTGGTCCACCCGCACGTTGAGCGAGGTTCCGAACAGGTGGACGGTCGAATCGTGGCCCACCAGCACCGCCGCGCCCCGGGCGGCCGCAGGGGCTGCCACGTCGGCGAAGCCCGAGGCGTCCCAGAAGATCTCTCCCCCGTAGAACCAGTGGTCCGAGCACTCGCCCCAGAAGACGAACGGCGGATAGAGGGTCGAGCGCTCCGCGCGGGAACGCATCCGGACGCCGAAGAAGTAGTGGGTGGCGATTCCATTGGCGGCGTCGCAGACATCGTCGGCCCAGGCGCCCTGGAAGTTCGAGGTGCCGCCTCCTGTCGAGACGATGTTGACGTCCGTCCAGGTCGAGTTTCCTCCCCCATCCATCGCACGGCGATGTCGGCGTGTTCGAAGGTGAGATCCGAGAACTCGAGATCGGTGCACCGGAGGATGTCGGCGGGGCGGGAGCCCGATCCGCCGACGATCTTCGTCACCTCTCGCCCCGCGCCCCGGACCGAGACGAAGCCGTTGTCGGTGCAGTTCCAGTTCTCGGCCCAGACGCCCGGGCCGATGTCCATCTCGAGGGGGTCCGCAGCGGTGGGGACGCGCGTTCCCCACGTCCACGACAGCGCCGCGGTGATGGTGTCGAAGCAGTTGTCCGGCGTCGTGCCGGTGCTCGAGCAGTCCTTCCGGACGAGGATGATCTTCTCGTTCGCGTCGGGTAAAGCGAAGCCGCTCGAGGCGTGAAAGAAGCAGAGCGCGAATGCGACGAAGGTGGTGATACGACGTACCTGCACGGTGTCATCTCCTTGCCTGTTGGAGTTCGGAGATTCCATCTTCCGTGCTGGCGCGGTCCGTCCGCAAGCGCAATCCGATTCGATCGAGGAACATCTTGCGGTGTCGTGTTTCGACCCCTGGCGAATCTGCCTCGGGGTCGTTCGACGCGGGGTGCAAGCGCGCTTGCGATCGAAGGCGTCACTGGACGCTCGTCCATCTTCGACAGGTTCCCGGTTCGATTGTGAATTGCACGTCGTATCGTCTCGATACTGTGTCACCTCCGTTTTCGGATGGAACGCTCTCGTGATTCGCTTCGCGAAGGAACGCGCCACGTCGGTCCGGGATCCACCGGGCGCCCGGTCGCGTCGGCGACGCTCGGCGGGTCCGGCCGCGGGCTCCGGGTCTGCGTCGGGGGGACGTGCGGAAGCGGTCCGCCCCGCCGCGGTCCGGGTCGACCGCTCGCGCGCTACGGGGGTCCGTGGCCCATGGGGCCGGTCCCCGGGCCGGCGCTGGCTCCGGAGGGACCGGCGCTCCCCGAGGGGTGGGCGGCGCCGGGGGTTCAGCCCATCACGCGAATTCCCGATAGGCGGGACGACGGGGTGCCCGTCCGCGCGCGGACGGCATTCCACATCCCGGTTCCGGTCCGGCAGAGGATCGGGAAGAGGATTGTGGCGAGGATTGCTTAGACTGACGCGCGCCGGCCCTTCCGGGTCGGCGCGGATTCGGTCTGGCTCGGTCTTGGGGGACGAGTTCCGGGATGCTCTCGGGGTTCAACAACAACTTCCGCTACCGCGGGGTGCTCTTCCACGTCCAGACCGAGGACAGCGGGATCTCCAATCCTCACGTCATCACCCACCTCTTCCACGGCGGCAACATCCTGGCGTCCGAGAAGCTCGACTACTCGGACAAGCTGGGCGCCGCGGATCTCGAGCGGGTGGTGCGCGAGCTGATGGAGACCCAGCACAAGGCCATGCTCAAGCGCCTCCAGCGCGGCTTGCACGACACCGTGATTCTCGAACGCCTCGGTCCCGAGGTCTTCTCCCAGAACGCATCGTCGGATCGCAGCGATACCGACGAGGCCGAGCTCTGCCCCGACGAGAGCGAGACCGACACCTCTGCGCGGCTCGTTCCGCCGGCGCCCGCCACGGCGCCGCCTGCGCGGCCGGCGGCCCGGGCGGCGCAGCCCGCCGCGGGTGCTTCGGAACGCCTCGATCGCGCATTCGGAGAAGGCGTCGTGAGCCAGAAGCCCCTCGACGAGGTGGTTCTCGAGTATCTCGTGGAGAATGCGCGCAAGCGGAAGCGTCGCGGCTCGTGAGCCGGTGGGAGCGCCCCGCGCCCGGAGTCGGGGGCGACGGCGCGGTCCGCATGTACCACGTCTCCAAGTCGTACATCGCGGGCACCTTCGCGCTGCACGACCTCACCCTCGAGGTGAAGAAGGGCGAGTTCGTCTTCCTGACCGGCTCGAGCGGTGCCGGCAAGACCACCCTGCTGAAGCTGGTGTTTGCCGCCGAGCGGCCGAACGAGGGACAGATCCTGGTGCTCGGCCGCAACATCGCGCGCCTGCGCGAGTCGGCCATTCCGGCGCTGCGGCGGCGCATCGGCGTGGTGTTCCAGGACTTCAAGCTGCTCAACCGGCTCACCGTCGAGGAGAACGTCGCCATCGCCCTCGAGGTGGTCGGTACGCCGCGCCGGGAGGCGCGCGCCCGGGTCTTCCGCCTGCTCAAGCAGGTGGGCCTGCAGCACCGCCGCTACCACCACCCGCTCTCGCTCTCCGGCGGCGAGCAGCAACGCGTCGCGATCGCGCGGGCGCTCGTCAACGAGCCCGAGATCCTGCTCGCCGACGAGCCCACCGGCAACCTCGACGCCGAGCTCACCGTCGAGATCATGGACCTGATCGCCAGCGCGGCCACGCGGGGCACGACGGTGATCGTCGCCACCCACGACCTGAGCCTGATCGAGCGCTACGGCAAGCGCACCATCCGCCTCGAGGGCGGCCGCATCGTCGAGGACACGCCGGACGTGGGGGCCGCCCTGTGAGGCGCTTCTTCGCGATCGCGCTCACCCTGCTGCGCTCGGGCATCCACGGCCTGCGGTCGAGCCCCGTGACGAGCGCGGTCGCGGTCCTGACGATCGCCGTGGCGCTCCTGCTCGGCGGCGCCTTCGGTCTGCTCGTCGCCAACATGGGCGACGTGCTCGAGCGCTTCGGCGACGAGCTGCAGGTGACCGCCTATCTCGACGAGGGCCTGTCGCCGGAGGCCCAGCGGTCCCTGACGAAGAGCGCGGCCACGGTGGAGGCGTCGCGACGGCGCGTCTCGTCCCCAAGGAAGAGGCGCTCGAGCGCTTCCGCGAGAGCATGGACGGCGGCGCGCTGCTCGAGGGACTCGAAGAGAATCCGCTGCCGGCCTCGATCGAGGTGAGCCTGGTGCCCGCGCACCGGACCCCGGAAGGAATCGCGATCGTGGTGGCGGCGCTCTCCGGGCTGCCGGGCATCGACGAGCTCGCGCACGGCCAGGAATGGGTCGAGGGCTACGCGCGCTTCCGTCGCTGGTGCGGGCGGGGGCCTGGCCCTCGGGATCGTGCTCGCCATGGCGGCCCTGCTGATCGTCGCGAACACCATCCGGCTCGCGGTCTACGCCCGGGCGGACGAGCTCGAGATCCTGGCTCTGGTCGGCGCGAGCCGCACGTTCGTCCGCATCCCGTTCCTCCTCGAGGGGACGCTGCAGGGCGCCCTGGGCGGCGCAATCGCCCTGGGGCTGCTCTTCGCGGGATTCGAGGCCGTGCTGCCGCGCATCGAGTACGGCCTCGAGCTGCTGCTCGGCAACACCCAGCCCCACTTCTTCTCCAGTACGGGATCGGCGTTTCTCGTGGCGGCCGGCAGCGCGCTCGGGCTCCTGGGCTCGATCACGGCCCTGCTCGGCTGGCGGACCGGATCGTGAGCCGTCGCTTCGCCGCGCTGCTGCTGCTGGTCTCGCTGCTCGGGCCGTCGTCTTCCCGCGCCGCGGACGAGCCCGACCTCGACGAGCTGCGCAGCGCCATCCTCGAGGCCCGCGAGCGGGTGGGAAGCCACGAACGCCAGGAGCGGGCGCTGCTGGTGCAGCTCGAGGAGAGCGACCGGCTGCTCGACGCGCTCACCCGCGAGGTGCGTCGGGTTCGGGAAGAGGCCCGCGAGGCGCACGAGCGCGCCGAGCTCTTCCTGCGCAAGAGCCGCGAAGCGCGCAAGAGCCTGGACGTCACCCGCCGGGCGATGTCGCGCCGGGTGGTGGCTCTCTACAAGGCCGGCGAGGTGGGTCCGGTGCGCTTCCTCTTCGCGTCGGACACGGTGCCCGAGATGCTCGAGCGCGCGTCCGCGCTGCAGACCTTCGTGGCGTACGACGCGCGGCTCGTGGAGCGCTATCGCACGGAGCTCGTGGCCTACGAGGAGCTCGAGAGCCAGGCGACGGTGGCCGCGAAGATGCGCGACGAGACCGCGTCGAAGCTGGCGGCGCGATCGGACGAGCTGCGCGCGGAGCGCCGCGTGCGACACGACCTGCTGGCGCGGGTGCGCCACGACCGAACCCAGGAGCGCGCCCTGCTGGTCGAGCTCGAGAAGGCCGCGCGCGCGCTGGAGGAGACCCTGGCCGCCCTGGGCAGCGCCGCCCGCGCGCCCGACCAGCCCAGCGCGGGTCACGACTTCGTGGCGCGCCGGGGACATCTGGCCGCGCCGCTCGACGCGCGCATCGCGCTGCCCTTCGGTCGCGTGGTGGACGACGTCTTCCGCACCGAGACCTTCCGCAAGGGCGTC
>CAWGJT010000004.1:0-50265 GCA_963822965.1 uncultured delta proteobacterium | reverse complement strand
CAGGGCGGGGTCATCCCGGGAAGCGTGCAGTCCCTGGTAGACTTCCGGGACCGCCTGGCGCGCATCGCCGACCTGACCATTCGCATTCTCACGCGCTTCGACGAGGACGTCCTCACGAAGGAGAACACCGAGCGCGCGAGCCAGATGTTGGCCGATCTGTCGGACACCGCGAACCGCCTGAGCGAGGCCGTCGACGCCTTTGCGGGCGAGGACGAGCAGGCCGACGTCGCGCACATGGTCGACCGTATGACCCGGGCCGCCGACTCCGTCGACGAGACCTTCAGCGACTGGAACAGCCGGCGGGAGGACCTGTACGCGTCGCTCCGCTCCACCACCCGGGAGCTCGACGCGGCCATCGCCGACGGTCGGGCCGTGCTGAAGCGCACCCGCGAGGAGTTCGGCTCCGGAGGCGAGACCGCCACCCTGCTCGAGGACCTGAGCCGGGCCACGGCCCGGCTGCAGGAGACCCTGGACCTGATCGAGGCGGATCCCTCGGTGCTGCTGCGCGGCCGCGAGATTCCGCAACGGGAGTTCGAACGATGACCCGCCGCCGAGCGCTCAGGATCACCCTCGTCGCCTGCGCCCTCGTCGGCGGAGCCGCCGGCTGTCTGTCCCCGCGCTCGATGCCGGCGATGGTCTACTACACGCTGGCGCCTCCGGGAGAGCCCAGCGCCAGACTGCCCGGTCCCGCCCGGGTCGAACGCTTCGAGGTCGACGCCGCCTATTCGCCCGTGCGGCTCGCGCACCGGGGCTCCCCCTATCGCCTGGAGTACTACACCTTCCACCGCTGGGCGGGGACGCCGCAGGACGCAGTGACGGGGGCGGTGCGGGACTACCTGGGCCGGGCGGCCGCCCCGAACGAGGCGGACGAAGCGCCGCTCACGATCTCGGGAGCGGTGCGGGTGCTGGAAGAGCGGGCCGAGCCCGGCGGCCGCAGCGGCGTCCTCGCGATCGACTTCGACGTGCACCGCGGCGGCGTGCTGGTGCTGGAGCGCGGCTACCAGGAGAGTGAGCCGGCGGAGGGCGCCACCCCCGAAGCGACGGTCGCGGCGCTCTCGCGCGCCCTGGCGCGCATGCTCGACCACCTGGTCGAAGACGTCCGGCAAGCGGAAGCCGCGACGGCCGGCGGCGCGGCCCCCTCAGCCGATCGAGCGGGTCCGGTAGCGATACACCGAGAGGGTGTCTGACGAGTAGTCCGCGGGCAGACCCGCCTTGCGCTTCAGGTGCGCCAGGAAGTCCCGGGGCGCCGGCAGCGACTCCCAAACGTCGGGCAGGAAGGTCGCGTAGGCGCGGCCCTCCTTCAGGATGAGGCCGTCGACGCCGGGGCGGAGCTGGGCGAGCAGATCCGCTTCGGAGTCGAAGCGCATCGGGGTGCTGGGCTCGAGCACCGAAACGTGCAGCTCGAGCCCGGGGATCTCCTCGGCGGAGACGGGAGCGAAGCGCGGATCTTCGTAGGCCGCCTTGAAGGCGCTGCGCGCCACGTCGGCCACCAGCGGGAGATGCGCCTCGAGTGAGCCCACGCATCCGCGGAGCTGGCCGTCCTGCTTCAGGGTGACGAACGACGAGCGGACCGCGCGAAGCGGCTCCGGGAAGGCGAGGGGATCGACCTCGAGCGCCCGACCCGTCCGCGCGCCCACTTCGATGGAGCGGCGCGCCACGTCGAGCAGCATGGCGTCGAAGCGGGGCTCCCAGGCGGGCTCGTCCGTCTCTCCGCCGGGCGAGCCTCCCTCGCCGGCGGCGTCGCGTGCGCCCTGGGGTGCGCGAAACACCCAGGATCCGTATCCGACCACCCGATCCTTCGGACCCGCGGTGTCTCCGGAGTTCCGGACGTCCACGGTCTCGACCACGAGCCCATGGCGTCGGGCGCAGAGCAGCAGACCGCGAACCGGAACGCGCCCACAGGCGGACTCGCGGTCGAGGCCGGCGGGATCCAGGGACTCGATGGCTCGGGTCGTGGCGGCGTCGAGGCGCCTCGCCGTGTCGTAGTCGTAGTAGTGGCTGAGATCCGAGCTCACCACGATCAGCGTCTCGGGCCCACCCCACAGGGCCTCGAGAACGGCCGCGACCTCCTCGGCGCTGGCGTCGCCCACCGAGAAGGGCACCAGGGTGAAGGGGCCGAGCACGCGCTGCAGGAACGGCAGATGCACCTCGAGGCTGTGCTCGTAGGCGTGGGCCTCGTCGCTCACGTGCACCTGCGGCAGCGCCAGGGCCCGATCGCACGCGTCGCGGTCGATGGGAATCGCGCCGAGGGGAGTCATGAAGGAGTCCGCCCGGGTGGTCGCGAGGCCGCGCACGGGGACGCGATGGCTCGGACCGAGCAGGACGACGCGCCGGATGCTGCCCCGCGCGCCGCGCAGGCACGCGTAGGCGGAAGCGGCCACCGGACCGGAATAGACGTAGCCCGCATGGGGAGCGACGATCGCCTTCGGAAGGGGCCTTCCCGGCTCCTCCTCCCCGGCCTCGCTCAGGAAGCGGTCCACCTCCTCCTGGAGCTGGGCGGGAACGCCCGGATAGAAGGTGCCGGCCACGGCCGGCTGGCGGGTGAGCTGCACGACGTTCTCCCCGCCCGCGCCGGGGCACGCCGGTCGTCGAACGATCCCCTGCGATTCGCGAAGATTCCTCGAGCGCGGGCCATCGGACCGACGTGGGGCGCGGGTCTCGAATCACGGGCATGGTATCGAATCGATGAAGAGCAGGAGAGCGGGCTGGCCGGCGGCGGCGCTCGGATACGCGCTCGTCGCGGGGGCCTTCTTCGCCCCGGTGTGCGGCCGTCTGGTACACGAGCAGCTCGGTGGCGGCGACAGCCTCGAGAGCCTCTGGAACGCGTGGTGGCTCTCCCGATCGCTGCTGCACCTCGAGAACCCCTGGTTCACCGACCTGCTCTTCGCCCCCTACGGCACGACCCTGGTGTGGCACAGCCTGGCGGTCTTGCCCTCGGGCGCCATCGCCCTGCTCGCTCGCGTCCTGCCCCTGCCCCTCGCCTACAACGCCGTGGTCGTGGCGGCGCTGCCCCTCGCCGGCACCGCGTCCTTCGTGCTGTGCCGCCAGCTGACCGGGGACTTCTGGGCGAGCTTCGCGGGCGGCACCGTCTTCATGCTCTCGCCCTTCGTCGTGAGCAAGACGCTGGGCCACGTCGACCTGCTGTATGGCGCGCTGCTGCCCCTCTTCTATGTCGCCCTGCTGCGCGCCGTGGACGCGCAGCGCGCACCGCCGGGCTCCGCCGAAGCGCTCGAGGCCAGGCGCCGCAGCTGGCTGCTCGCCGCCGTGGGTCTGCTCGTCTTCTTCACCTGCAACCCGAACGTGCCCGTCTTCGCCGCCAACCTCGGGCTGCTGCTCTTCGTGCGGGAGATCCGGCTCGCCTCCTTCGCGCAGGCGACGCGGCGCTTCGCCCGCGCCCTCGCGCCGACGTTCCTGGCCGCGGCTCCGATTCTCGCGACGGCCCTCTACTACACGCTGACCACCGGCCATCCGCCGAGCTCGCGGAGCGACCGGAGCTACGACCCGGAGCTCGTCGCCTATTGGCTTCCCTTCACGCCGACCTCCGTGTGGAGCGCGTGGCCCCGGAGCCTCGGTCTCCCGGGGCTCGACGGAATCGAGCCCGCGGTCTATCTCGGCCTCGCGGTCGCGCCACTGGCCGTCTCGGGCCTGTGGCTCCGGCGCCGTGCTCCCTACGTCGGGCACCTGGCCGCGGTGCTCGTCTTCTTTCTCGCGCTCTCCATGGGGCCGAAGCTGCTGTGGCAGCGAGAGGTGGTGGAGGTGGGAGGGCTCACGGTCTACCTGCCCTTCGGGCTCTGGCGGTGGGTGCCGCTGCTGGGCGCCGTCGGAGAGGCGGGCCGCTACGCGATCGTGGTCTACCTCGTGCTGGCGGTGGGCGTGGCCGAGCTCCTGGTCTGGATCCGCGCACGCGCCGGCGGCCGCGTCGGTCTCGGTACAACGGCCGGGGTCGTCGCTCTGGTGTGTCTCGACTACGCGTTCGCTCCGCAGCTGGGCGCGCTGCCCGCTCCCCTGGCGCTCTCGAGCGCGTCACCCGAGCACCGGCGCGTCCTCGATCCACGCCTCGGAAGCGCGGAGACCATGTACCAGCAGACCCTGCACGGCCGCGCGCTGGTCGGCGGATACGTGTCGCGCCCGCCGCCTCGCGTGCTGGACCGCTACCGCGAAGATCCGGTGCTCGCCTGGTTCTTCGCGCGGCCGCCGGGCGCGACACCGAGCCGCGACGACCTCCTCGCCGGGCTTCGTGCGCTCGCGGTGGGCGACGTGATGCTCGACCCCGGCGATCCCCGGGGCGAGACCCTTGCCGCCTTCGGCTTCGTACGGCGGGACGCGAACCGTCATACGGTGGTGTGGTCGCTTCCCGAGGGCACTTGAAGCGTCGCGGGGGTGTCGGGCTGGCGGGCCGGCGTTCGGCCGATGTAGATTGGATGCCCCCGGGCTGCCGCAAGGAGACCCGCCGTGACCACCGCCACCCACCTGCGTGCCGGCACCAGCGGCTACGCGTACAAAGAGTGGAAGGGTCCCTTCTACCCCGAGAAGACGAAGCCCGCGGAGATGCTCCCGTTCTACGCCGAGCGATTCTCCACCGTCGAGATCAACAACACCTTCTACCGCATGCCGAAGCAGAGCGTGCTCGAGAGCTGGGCCGCGCAGGTCCCGCCGGACTTTCGCTTCTCCATCAAGGCGTCGCGGCGCATCACCCACTTCAAGCGCCTGAAGGAGACCGCCGAGGAGACGGCCTTCCTGCTCGGAAACCTGGCGGTGCTGGGCGCGCGTCTCGGCGTGGTTCTCTTCCAGCTCCCGCCCAATCTGGCCTGCGACCTGCCGCGGCTCGACGCCTTCCTGGAGCTGCTGCCCGAGGGCCTGCCCGCCGCGTTCGAGCTCCGTCACCCTTCCTGGCACGACGAAGCGGTGCACGAACGCCTGCGGGCCCGCGACTTCGCGCTGGTGGCAGTGGACGACGAGGAGGGCTCTCGCCCCCCGCTGGTGGAGACGTCGCGCCGGGGCTACCTGCGCCTGAGGCGGTCCGACTACGATCGCGCGGCGCTGGCCGACTGGGCGCTCGACATCGCGCGGCGGCGCTGGGAAGAGGTGTTCGTGTTCTTCAAGCACGAGGACGAGGGCGCGGGACCGCGCATGGCTGCCGAGTTCCTGGCCGTGTTCGACGAGACGCGCACGCCCCGCCGCGCGGGCGCCCGACCGCGCGACCGTCAGCGCGAGGCCGGCTGAGCCGCGCCGCTCGGAGCCCGTCCCGGTCGTACGCCGACCGCTGCTCGCTCGCTACTCGAGGCCCATCAGGGTCGTCACGCCCACCCAGTGCCCGGCCGTGAACCCGCCGTCCACCGGCAGCGCCACCCCGGTCACGAAGGACGCGTCGTCCGAGGCCAGGAAGAAGGCCGCGCCCGCGATCTCCTCGGGCCGGCCGAAGCGCCCGAGCTTGTGCTGCTCGCGGATGCGCTGCTTCTGGCCGGCGAACTGCTCGCCGTCCATCACGGAGCGGAACATCGGCGTCTCGATGAAGCCCGGACAGATGGCATTCGCCCGGATGCCGAGACGCCCGTAGTCGAGGGCGAGATTCTTCGTGAGGATCACCACCCCGCCCTTCGAGGCGTTGTAGGTGCTGGCGCCCTCGCCGCCCTCGAGGCCTTCCACGCTGGCCACCGTGATGATGCTGCCCGAGCGCTGGGCGATCATCTGGGGTAGCACGGCCTTGGCGGACAGGAACGTGCCCGTGAGGTTGACGTCCTGCACCCGGCGCCACTCCTCGAGGGGCAGCAGGTGAACGGGTCCCCCTCCCGCAACGCCCGCCGCGGTCACCAACACGTCGATGCGACCGAATTCCTCGATCGCCCGAGCCGCCATCTGCGCCTGGGCCGCCTCGTCGCGAACGTCCACCACGTGGAACTGCGAGCCCTTGGCGGCCCCGGCCACCCGGTCCCACGCGTCCGACGGAGCCAGGTCGCAGCCCACCACCACCGCACCTTCCTCGGCGAAACGCTGCGCACACGCGTACCCGATGCCCGACGCGGCACCCGTCACCAGCGTCACCTTGTCCTCGAGACGGCCCATCCCGCTTCTCCCTTCGCGATGGCTCCGGCTGCCCGGATCCGGCCCGGACGATACCCGAGACGGATCACCCGCGGTGGCTCCGGGCCGGGTACACTCGGGCCCCCGGAAACCCACCCGAGGAGCTCCCATGTCCACCACGGAAGCAAACCGCAAGCTCGTCGAATCCTTCTGGAAGGACCTCGAGCGGCGCGACTTCGAGAAGGTGGGCGCGTACTTCGCCGAGGACGGCTTCTACGAGGACGTCCCCACGCCCGATGCGGGCGCCACGGGGCCGGCCGCCATCGCCGCGCGCCTGCGCGTGGGCCTCGAGCCCATCGAGGCCTACGTCCACCACCTGCACCAGATCGTCGCCGAGGGTCCGAACGTCGTCACCGAGCACACCGAGGACTGGCACTTCGGCGACGGCGTGGTCGTGTCGCTTCCCTTCGTGTCGATCCACCGCATCGAGGACGGCAAGATCAAGCTGTGGCGCGACTACTGGGACCTGCAGACGCTGCTCGGCGGCGCTCCCCAGTGGTGGCTCGAGCACATCGTGAAGAAGGCCGCCGAGACGGGCGTGAGCTGATCGCCGCGCGCCCGGCTCTTTCCGCGCGGGCCAGGTCGGCCGGCTCTTCTCTTTCCGCGCGGGCCAGGTCGACGGGCTCTTTTTCCGCGCGGGCCAGGTCGACGGGCTCTTTCCGCTCAGGCCAGATCGAAGAGCAGCACCTCGCTCGGCCCTTCGGCCGCCAGCTCCACGAAGGCTTCGTCGCTCACCGCCGCCCCATCGCCGGCTTCGAGCACGACGCCGCCGCATCGGACGCGGCCGCGCGCCACCTGGACCCAGGCATGACGGCCCGGGGCCAGCGGATGCCGCACGTGGTCGTCCCCGTCGAGCAGGGCCGTGTACAGCGCCACGTCCTGATGCACCCGGACCGAGCCCTCACGGCCGTCGCGCGAAACGACGACGCGCAGCCGACCCCGCCGCTCCGCCTCCGGGAAGTGACGCTGCTCGTAGGCCGGCTGGAGACCCTCCTGGTCGGGCAGGATCCAGATCTGCAGGAAGTGCACCGGCTCGCTCTTCGAGTGGTTGTACTCGCTGTGGGTGACGCCGGTCCCCGCGCGCATGAGCTGAACGTCTCCCGGCTCGATCACCGATCCGTTCCCCATGTCGTCACGATGCTCGACGGCGCCTTCGAGCACGTAGCTCACGATCTCCATGTCCCGGTGGGAATGGGTGTCGAAGCCCTGACGCGGGGCCACGCGATCCTCGTTGATGACGCGGAGGTCGCGGAAGCCCATGAACGACGGGTCGTAGTAGCCGGCGAACGAGAACGTGTGTCGACTCTCGAGCCAGCCGTGGTTGGCGTGGCCGCGCTCGGCGGATTTTCTCACCTGGATCATGACGCCCTCCTGGTGGCGGCTGGAACGCTTCTGCTCGAGCTCGGGTCCTCGCAGCTCGATCGCCGGAACGGCTCCGGCCCAGAGCTTGTAAGACACCGGGGCGCGGATCGAAAGCGCTTCGCGATCACTTCACTCTTGACGAGAAGTGCACGGTCGCCGGTGTAGAATCCGGGCATGCCCTCGGGGCGCATCGACGACATCCGCACGTTCATCCAGGTGGCCGAGCTGGGGAGCTTCGCCGGCGCCGCCAGGGCCCTGGGCCTGTCGCCGTCGGCGGTGAGCAAGCAGATCGGGCTGCTGGAGGAACGCCTGGGCGTCCGGCTGCTCGACCGCACCACCCGGCACGTCTCGCTCACCGAGGTGGGCCGGCTCTACTTCGAGCGCGGCGCCGGAGTGCTCGGCGATCTCGAGCAGCTCGAGGCCGAGGTGCGGGGGGCCCACGCCGCGCCGCGCGGGCGGCTGCGCGTCTCGGCCCCCCAGGACTTCGGGCGACTCTTCCTGTGCGACGTCGTGGCGAGCTTCGTCGACCGGTTCCCCGAGCTGCGGCTCGAGCTCGAGCTCACCGACCGCCTCGTCGACGTGGTCGAGGAGGGCTTCGACGTGGTCGTCCGGATCGCGCGGCCCCGGGACTCGTCCCTCGTCGTGCGGCGCATCGGCGTCTGCGAGCGGGTGCTGTGCGCGTCCCCCGCCTACCTCGAACGCTACGGCACGCCGCGGGCGCCCCTGGATCTCGATCGCCACAGCTGCATCGAGTACGAGTACCTGCCCGATTCGGGGGCGTGGCCCTTCCGGGTCGACGGCCGGACGCGAAACGTCCACCCCACCGGCCGGCTGCGGACGAACGCGGGCTGGGCGATGCGGGCCATGGCGCTCGCCGGCCAGGGCGTCGCCCTGCTTCCGATCTTCCTGGTGGAAGACGACCTCGCCCGGGGCGACCTGGTCCGCCTGCTCGACGACGTCCTCGACGCCGACGTGGAGCTGATGGCCCTCATCCCCCAGCGCAAGCAGGTGTCCGCCAAGGTGCGCGCCTTCCTGGACTTCGTCGTCGAGCGCCTGCGAGGGCAGGACTGGTGGCGGGAGACGCCCGGCGAGGCGGCGCGCTGAAGGTCGCACCCGCGCCGAGCCCCGGCGGCTACTCGCTTCCCCGCAGCACCCGCCGGAAGGTCAGGTTGATCCGCTCGCCCACCGGCCTGGCCGTACGCGGCAGGCAGTGCTTCCAGTGGTGCTGGGTGGCGCCCTGCATCACCAGCAGCGACCCGTGCTCGAGCACGAGATCCAGGGTGGCGAGATCCGGGCGGCTCCGGTGGCGCAGGCGGAAGCGCCGCCCGGCACCCAGGCTCACGGATGCGATCACGGGATCGGGTCCCAGCTCCTTCTCGTCGTCGCTGTGCCATCCCATGCTGTCGCGCCCGTCCCGGTAGCGGTTCGCGAGCACGCTGTCGAAGGTGAGACCCAGCTCGCACGCCACCCGGTCGCGCAGGGCCGCGAGCGCTGGCGGCCACGGGGCCGGCTCGTGGACGACTCCCGAGTAGCCGTAGCGGGCGCCGGGGTCGCCATACCAGGCGCTCTGCCGCGGGGCCAGCACCTCGCGACCGAAGAGGCGCAGGCGCAGGCGCTGCCAGTCGGGGAGCGCCTGCAGCGAATCCAGCAGCCGGTCCGCCTCGGCCCCGGCCACGAAGCCCGGCACGTAGAGCAGCTCGCCGTCCGGGATGCGACGCAGGCCCCGCGTCGTCGCAGCGGACCCGGGGGCGACGCCGGTCCGGGACGGTGCGGTCACGCGACGGCCTCCTCGAGATCGCGGGTGCGGAACAGGGAATCCAGCGCGATGCCCGCGGCCGCCAGCTTCTCCCGGCCTCCAGATTCCCGATCGATCACGCACAGCGCTCGTTCGACCATCGCGCCCCGCGCCCGCAGATCGGCGGTGGAGAGGACGATCTGCCCTCCCGACGTGACCACGTCCTCGACCACCAGCAGGCGACGCCCCTCGATCTCACCGCCCTCGGCCAGGCGCCGGGTGCCGTACTCCTTGGCGGTCTTGCGCACGAAGAGCGCCGGCAGCCCCGTCTCGCGCGAGAGGGCCGTCACCAGTGGAATGCCGCCCATCTCGAGCCCCGCGAGCGCATCCACGTCCGGGGGCACCCGCGGCGCCAGGGCTTCGGCCACCGCGGAAAGCAGCACCGGGTCCGACTCGAAGCGGTACTTGTCGAAGTAGCGGTCGGCCACGATCCCCGAGCGAAGGACGAACTCGCCGCGCAGGTGCGAGACCTCGTGGATCCGGCGCGCGAGCTCCCGCCGATCCATCGCCTCAGCCGAGCGCCAGCGTCGAGAGACAGAACTCGTCGTCGTGCAGCCAGCAGCCGTCGCCCGGTACGTGGGCATCGCGACGCAGGGACTGCACCTTCGCGAGCTCGTCGTTGCCCTGGGCGAAGGCCCGGGCGAGGCGGCGGTTGTGCTCCTCGTCGCGCGCGCCCACGCACGGGTAGATGCCCACCGGCGATACGAAGCGGGCCGCCAGACCCTTCGGCGTGTGGGTCACCTTGAGGACGTGCCCCACGCCGAGGGTCTTCGTCTCCACCGTCAGCGGCAGGATCAGGGTCGCCCCCGGAAGCAGGCGGTCGATCCACAGGGCCTTCGGGTGCGTGGCGCCGGCGTTCACGAAGATGGCGTTGGCGGCGCCGGGATCGAAGCGGGTGCCGTCGGCGTGCCGGAGGTCGACCCACGGCCACCCCGCCAGGTTGGCGCGCGCGCGGACGGCGAGATCGTCGTCGATCTCGATGGCGGTCACGTGGCCCGTCTCGCCCACGAGCTCGGCGAAGATCGCCGTGTAGTAGCCGCTGCCGCAGCCGACGTGCACCGCGTGGTCGCCGGCGCGTGCGCCCGACTCGTCGATCAGGCGGGCCACGAAGCTCGGGAGCCCGTTGTTGAGCAGGCGCCGCGGGTCCATGGCGAAGACCACGTTGTGGTACGTGTCACGCGGATCGCCGCCCGCGACGTCCCGGTAGCCGTTCCTCGGAGTCATCATCTTCCAGGGCGGCGGGCCCAGGAAGCGCTCCCGCGGAACCCGCGAGAAGACCTGGGCCACCTCGTCGCGCTCGAGGTCGGCGACGAATCGGATCTCTTCGGCGTAGAAACGCCGGGCCTCGTCGAGTGCCCGGGCGTCCGGATGCGGCATGGCGGTGACCTCGGGAGCCGCAGGGTAACGCTTTTGCTCCTCCCGCTCAGCCGACGCCGGCGGTCCCGTGCCACAATCCGCGGCGAGGCCTTGGAGTATCGAGCCATGCGGCACATCACCCCGGAGAACCTCGATCGCCTGGAGCCGCTCCTGGACGGCCTGCGCGGGCTCGAGGCGCTGCAGGAGAAGAAGCGCGGCGTCTTCTACCGTCGTTCGAAGGCATTCCTCCACTTCCACGAGGACCCGGCGGGCCTGTTCGCGGACGTCCGTCTCGCCGGGCCGGACTTCGAGCGCCACCCGGTCACGACCCGCAGCCAGCAGCGCGCGCTGGTGCAGCGCATCCGCCGGGTGCTGTAGACCGAGGCGCCGGCGAGCCGAAGCGGGTCCGGGTCGGGACCGCCCGGCAGGGCGGCGCCGATTCTGGCATTCTCGGGGACGCATGAACGCCCCGCTTCGGTCGCTCGCGGTGGTCGCGCTGCTGAGCGTCATGGCGGGTGCGAGCCGAGCCGCTCCCGAGCCTGCTTCCGACATGGCCTCCCTGCGCGCGTTCACCCGGAGCGCGATGGCCGAGGCGCGCGTTCGCGGCGCCGCCGTCGCGCTGCTGCGGGACGGGCAGCCGGTCTGGGTCGAGGCCTTCGGGGTCGCCGACGAGCGCAGCGGGGAGCCCGTGACCCGCGAGACCGTGTTCCAGGCCGCCTCCCTGGGCAAGGTCGTGGCCGCCTACGCGGCGCTCGTAAAGGTGGAGGACGGCGCCTGGTCCCTCGACATGCCGGCCTCGTCGCCGCGCATGCCGGTCCCGGAAGGCTGCGAGGCACCGACCCTGGCGCAGCTGCTCTCCCACTCGGCCGGTCTCGGGAACGATCTCCTCGCTGCTCGCTTCGAGCCCGCCTGTCACCCGCCGGCGCCCTTCTCCTATGCGGGGCAGGGATACCTGGTGCTGCAGGATCTGTTCGGAGACCCCGCCGGCGCGGACGCCGAACGCTTCATCCGGCGGCGTGTGTTCGAGCCCCTGGGCATGACGACGGCGACCTTCGCGCAGCCGTCGGGCGCGAACGTGGCCACGGGCTACGCAGACCTCCTGTACGGTGTCCTCAGCGGAAACGCGCTGGGCCCCTGGCTCGCCGTGGGCTACGCGGCGCTGGCCCTGGCGCTCGCAGCGCTCGCCTGGACGCTGCTGCTCACCTGGCGGCACACGAGCGCGGTGCGAGCCGCCGCCGCCAGCGCCCTCGAAGCCCTGGGCGCCATGCTGCTCGTCGCGATGCTGGGCGTCTCGGTGATCGTCCCCGTCGCACCCTGGTCCGATCGCGTCATGCTTCCCTCGAGCCTGCACGCCAGCATCGACGACCTGGCTCGTTTCGCCGCCGAGCTCCTCGACCCCACCCTGGTGTCGCCGGCTGCGCGGGACCTGCTGCTGGCGCCCCGGGTCCGCATCGACGAGCAGCTCTCCTGGGCGGCGGGAATCGGCCGCGAGCAGACGGGGGACGTGACGTCCTACTGGCAATGGGGGAGCAACCCCGGATTCCAGAGCCTGCTCGTGCTGGTCCCCGAGCAGCACACGGCGCTGGTGGTGCTGACGAACACGGGCGGCTTTGCGGACGTGCTGCTCGGGACGACGGGCGGCTACGCGATGGCGAAGCGGGTGGCGCGGCGGGCCCTGGGTATCCCCGGCCGCTGGGATCTCTACCGGGCGGCGCCTCCGGCACCGGCGAAGCCCTAGAGGCCCGACCGGAAAGTGCGACCTGCATTCGAGCGCCCCCGCGGCGCCGTGCCCGGCGCGGTGGCGGTTCCCCTGAAGGCTCCGCCGGAGCGGATTCCCGGCTGAGGTGGCCCTTCCTCCTCGACGGCGGCTCGCTCAGTGGGCGGGAGCCCCGGCGGCGGTGCGGGAGCGGCGCAGCAGCAGGAAGGTCGGGATGAAGAGAAGCGCCAGGACGGCCAGCATCCGATAGATGTCGTTGTAGGCCATCAGCAGCGCCTGCTGCTGGATCGTACGGGAGACCACCGCGAAGCCCTCGAGCTGGCGGGTCACGAGGCCGTGGAGAAGGTCCCAGTGGGGCGCGCCGGGTAGCTGGCGCGCCGGATGGTCCAGCTTCCAGGCCTCCCAGGCGGTGAAGTGCTGGCCGAGAACGGCCTGGTGGAACTGCTCGCGGCTGGCGAGCAGATTGCTCACGATGGAGATCCCGAGCGCCGAGCCGGTGTTGCGCACGGTGTTGTAGAGGCTCGCCGCATAGCCCATGCGCTCGCGCTCCACGCAGGCGAGGGTGGTGGCCGAAAGGATGGGGAAGATCAGACCGCCGCCCAGCCCCGACACGAAGATCGGCACGATCAGCTCTCTCGCGCTGACACCGAGCGTCCAGTGGGACATCGACCACAACGCCCCGGCGAAGAGCCCGAAGCCGAGTCCGATCAGGTAGCGGGTATCGAAGCGGCGACGCGAGAGCTGTCCGACGGCCAGCATGGCAAGCAGGGTTCCCACGCCGCGCGGCGCCACCGTGATGCCCGCGTTCCAGGCCGAGTAGCCGAGCAGGTCCTGCAGGAAGAGCGGGTTCAGCAGGTTCACGCCGAAGACGATCAGCACCATCACCATGATGATGGTGACGGCCACGTTGAAGGCGGGGATGCGCAGGATGCTGAGGTCGAGGATCGGCTCGGGAAAGCGCAGCTCGTGCACGACGAGCAGCACGAGGGACACGACCGCGATCGCCGTGAACGCGCACACCCAGGGCGCCGAGAACCAGTCCGATCGCTGCCCGCGGTCGAGCACGATCTGCAGCAGTCCGAGCCCGAGCGCCAGGTAGACGATGCCCATCACGTCGATGCGGCGGGCCGTTCGCCGGGCCGCTCGCAGGTAGTCCGGATCCTCGACGAAGAGGATCACCATCACCGCGGCGAGGATGCCCAGCGGGATGTTGATGTAGAAGTTCCAGCGCCAGCTCCAGTTGTCGGTGATCCAGCCGCCGAGGGTGGGTCCGAGCATCGGCGCCGTCATGAGCCCGACGCCCCACATGGCCATGGCGAGGCCCTGCTCCTCCTCGGGGAAGGTCTCCATCAGGATCGCCTGGGAGGACGGGATCATCGCCGCGCCCGCGGCGCCCTGGAGGAGCCGGAAGCAGACGATCTGGCGCAGGGATTCGGCGGCGCCGCACAGCGCCGAGGCGCCGACGAACAGGACGACCGACGTCAGGAAGTAGCGCTTGCGGCCGAAGCGGGCGGAGATCCAGCCGGTCAGCGGGATCATGACGCCGTTGGCCACGAGATAGCTGGTGAGGACCCAGGTGATCTCGTCGGTGCTCGCCGAGAAGCTGCCCTGCAGGTGGGGCAGCGAGACGTTGATGATCGCGACGTCGAGCACCTCGAGGGTGGCACCCAGCATGACCGCGATGGCGACGAGCCACTTGCGGGAGGACGCGGGAGCCGGGCCGCTGGCCGGTGTGTCTGCCGAGGTCATGTCTTCGATCTTCCCCGCGGGCCGACGAGCTCCGCCGTAGGGGCCCTCAGGGGCTCGTCACGGCTCGCTCCATCGATCTCTGCGTCCTCTTGTTGATAACTTACCAGTCAGTTATAAACAACCGCATGCCCAGGGTCGCAGCCGACAAGCGGGCGGAGTACGCCGAGGCCCGGCGCGAGCAGATCTTCGAGGCCGCGCTGCGCGTCTTCTCGAGCGGCGGCTTCGCCGAGACCACGATGGACGCGGTGGCGGCGGCCGCGGGCGTCTCGAAGGCGTGCATCTACAACTACTTCCCGGCCAAGGAAGCGCTCCTCCAGGAGCTGGTGCAGCGCTCGAGCCTGCTGCCGGAGCTACCGAGGCTCATCGCCTCGGTCCACGAGCTGCCCCCCGAGCAGGCGATTCCGCAGCTGGTGAGCGAGATCTGGCCGCGGCTCCGGGAGCGCCGCGAGCTGGCCCGGGTGCTGGTGCGCGAGGTGCACAGCGTTCCCGAACGCGCCCGCCTCTACACCGAGCGGGTGCGGCTTCCGGCCTATCGCGCGCTGGCCGAGTACCTCGAGTCGCGCATGGCGAGCGGCGAGCTCACGGCGGGCGATCCCATCGCCACCGCCCAGTGCCTGTTCGGGATGCTCTGGTCCTTCCTCCTGTCCCAGGAGCTCCTCGGCGAGCGGGAGCTGTACCCCCTCGCCGACGAGCAGGTGATCGACGTGATCTCGCAGCTCTTCCTGCGCGGCGCGCTCGCGGGCGGCGGGTCCTAGTGTCCCGTCCCAGAAGTTCGCTTGCATTCGGCCGCCCCCGCGGCCCGCTGCCCGCGTTGCGCTCCCGTCGCCGTAGCGCGGCTATGCCTCGGTCGCGCGCCTTGGCAGCGGGCAGCGGGAGCGTCCTCGGTGCATGCCGAGACAGGGCGAAGGAGCGGCGACTTCGACAGCGAACTTCGGGGACAGGACACTAGCGATGGAGACGGCCTCCGTTCGCACCCGGCTCGGGGGACCCCTGGCGGCGATCCGGGGCTTCCTTCCCCAGCCCCTCGGCCACGCGTCGCGCCGCCGCACGGCGGGCGCGGCGGCGGCGGTCCTGCTGCTCGCCGCGGCGGTGCTCTTCGGCTGGCCCCAGCTCCGCTTCCTCCAGACCCACGAGTCGACGGACGACGCCTACGTGGACGGCAGCACGTCCACGGTGACCTCGCGCGTGGACGGCACGGTGGTGGACGTCGAAGTCGCCAACAACTGGACCGTCGAGCAGGGCCAGATCCTCGTTCGGCTCGACCCGCGCGACTTCCAGGTGGAGCTCGACGGAGCCGAGGCGCGCCTCGCGAGCGCCCGCCAGACGGTGGACGGGCTCCACGCCGAGTACGCGTCGGCGAAGTCGGCGCTCACGCTCGGCGGCGAGCGCCTGCACCAGGCGCAGCTCGACTTCGACCGCGCGCAGAAGCTCCGGGCCACGGGCGTCGTCTCGCAGGAGGCCTACGACCGCGCGTCCACGGACCTGCGGATCGCGCGGGCGAACCGGGATCTCGCGGCGCACCGCCTCCAGCAGGCCCGAGCGGCCCTGGGCGGCCCACCCGACGCCGACGACCCCTACGACGTGCCCCTCGTCCACGAGGCGAAGGCCGCCGTAGAGGCCGCCAGGCTCGCCCTCGCGTACACGGTGCTGAGCGCGCCCCGGACCGGCAGCGTCATCAACAAGCACGTGGAGGTGGGTGACCGCGTCCAGGCGGGGCAGCCCCTGATGAACGTGGTCCCGCTGCCCGACTCGCTCTACGTGACCGCGAACTTCAAGGAGACGCAGCTCGGCGACGTGCACGTCGGGCAGGAGGCGGAGATCCGTGCGGACATCTATCCCGATACGGTCTTCCGAGCGCACGTGGACTCCATCAGCATGGGCACCGGCGCCGCCTTCGCGCTGCTCCCGCCCGAGAACGCGACGGGCAACTGGGTGAAGGTCGTGCAGCGGGTGCCCGTGAAGCTGGTGCTCGACGAGCCGCCTCCCGCGGACAAGCCGCTTCGGATCGGGCTCTCGGTGGACGCCGCCATCGACGTGACGGATACCCGGGGCCCCCTGCTCGCGTCCCTCGCCCAGGACGCACCGGCGCGCGAACGCCGGTCTGCGCAGAACGCGCTGCCGGCGCCGCCGGAGTCGACGCCCCAGCCCTGATCCGTCATGCGGATCTCAGGCCAGGCGGCGCCGCATCCGCCGATGCGGAATGCCGGCGTCCAGGAACACCTCCCCGTGCGCCTCGAAGCCCAGCCTCTCGTAGAAGCCGATCGCGTGGACCTGCGCGTCGAGGTCGACCGCGTCGAGCCCGGCGCCGCGCGCATCGGAGACGATCGCCTCGACGAGACGCGCGCCCACGCCCCGCTTGCGCCACTCCGTCACCACGGCGATCCGTCCCACGTGACCGTCCCCTCGCATGCGGGCGGTTGCGATGGGGCGGTTCGCGGCGTCGAAGACCAGCCAGTGCCGGCAGTGGGGATCGTGCCCGTCGAGCTCCAGCTCGACGGGCACGTTCTGCTCGAGGACGAAGACCTCGTGGCGGATGGCGGTCATCGCCTCGCGCTCGGCCGCCACGTCCCAGCGTGCCGGCACGATTCGGAGGGGCGTGGCGTCTCCTTCGCGGTCTCTCCCGCCCCTCTCGCTCATGCGATCTGCAGCACCGCGGCCCCGCGGACCCGGCCGCTCCGCAGCGCGTCCAGCGCCTCGTTGGCGGCCTCGAGCGGGAAGGTCTCCACCTCGGTGCGCACGGGCACCCGGGGAGCCAGGGCCAGGAACTCGCGGCCGTCCTGTCTCGTGAGGTTGGCCACGGAGCGGATCACCCGCTCGCCCCACAGGTCTCGGTACGGGAAGGAGGGAATGTCGCTCATGTGGATGCCGGCGCAGACCACCACGCCGCCCTTCGCGAGGGCGCGCAGGGCCGCCGGCACCAGCGCCCCCACCGGTGCGAACACGATGGCCGCGTCCAGCGGCACGGGCGGCGCCGCGTCCGAGCCCCCGGCCCAGGTGGCGCCGAGCTCCCGTGCGAAGTCCTGCCCTTCCTCGTCGCCCGGGCGCGTGAACGCGTAGGTCTCCCGTTCCTGGAAGCGCGCCACCTGCAACACGATGTGGGCCGACGCGCCGAATCCGTAGAGCCCGAGACGCCGCGCGTCTCCGGCCATGCGCAGGGAGCGATACCCGATGAGACCGGCGCACAGCAGGGGAGCCGTCTGCGCGTCCGTGGCCTCGCCTTCGATGGGAAAGCAGTAGTCTGCGTCGGCGACCGCGTACTCCGCGAAGCCCCCGTCGAGCTGATAGCCGGTGAAGCGCGCGTCGTCGCAGAGGTTCTCCCGCTGGCTCCGGCAGTATGGACAGCGACCGCACGTGCGGCCGAGCCAGGGGACACCGACCCGATCGCCCGGCGCCAGACCGGAATGCTCGCCGGCCCCGTCTCCCAGCGCTTCCACCCGCCCGACGATCTGGTGTCCCGGAACCAGGGGAAGGCGGGGCTCGTCGAGCTCACCATCGACGATGTGCAGGTCGGTTCGGCAGACGCCGCACGCACCCACCCGGACGAGCACCTGGCCCGGCCCCGGCACGGGCCGTTCCCGCTCGGTGAGCCGCAGCGGACGTCCGACGGACTCGAAGATCATCGCCTTCACGGCGCGGCACCCGCCGCGGGCGGCTCGGCGCTCTCCGCGGGGCGTGTCTCGGAGGCCGGAGCCTTCGCATCGGGGGCCGGTGCCGCGTGGGGGATGGCCAGCCGGAAGGTCGCACCGCCGAGACCGTGGACGAGGTCTCCCGCGCGAATCTCCACCTCGCGCACCGCGTACGGAATGCGCACGTTGCCGATCCCGCGCGTGAAGGGCTGCTCGTCGACGTGCGGGTGGCGCAGGATGCGAGTAGCGAGCACGTGACCCTCGAGGTCGCAGATCTCGTAGCGGTTCGCGTAGTGGTCCCAGCCGGTGTCGTCGTGCCGGACGGTGACCGAGAAGCGGCAGACCGAAGCGGGCCGTCCCCCCGGCGCCGGACGACACTCGACCTTCGCGCCCAGCACGTCGGCCGGGCCGGCGCGCGCAACGGCAGGACACACGAAGAGCAGCGCCGCGACCAGCGGGATTGCGGCAGGCAGCCGCCACCCGGGCACGGAGCGTCCCGGCGAGGTCACGGCGCGATCGGTCTCGAGCCCCATGGCCGGCAACTCAGACCACCCCCTCTCGGCGGAAGCGCGCGCACGCCTCCAGGAACGCGTCGCCGTGCAAGGACCAGAAGCTCCGGGCGTCCCATACCTCGGGAGACATGAGGTACGCGTAGCGATCGGCGACGACGTACGTCCAGGCGACCTCCAGGGCTCCCTCCTCCGTTCGCGTCTCGACCCGCCGCCGCTCGTAGATGCGCCCCTCGAAGACGTCGAGGCGTTCGAGGCTTCGGGCGTCGAGGTCGCGGTAGAGACGGCCGGTCGTCTCCTCGGCAGCAGCGGCGACGATCCCGGGGTAGGGTCGGTGCTCGAGGCGCCGGCGCCGGTAGCCGGAGAGCGTAGCGGTGGTGCCGGGGAAGCGGTGCCCTGTCACCGCCTCCATGACCTCCTGGAACTGCAGCGTCCCGTAGACGAAGAGCGAGCCCGCCGCGGCCGCTTGGCTCATGACGCGCGTAGCCCCACCAGGCGATCGCTTCCGATGCCGCTGATGAGCAGACGCTCCTTGCGGCTGCCTACCAGCTGCTGGGTCCAGTCCGTGAAGCCGCCGTCGGCGAGCTGCAGGTCGCAGCCGCGCGGGTCCTCCGCGTACACGTGGAAGCAGAAGCTCTCGTAGTAGCCCCGACCCTGCTGGCGGTGGGGGTCGATCGCGAACGCCACGTCCGGGTGCTCCGCGGCGAGCGGCTCCAGCAGGCGCTCCCGGACGACCGGCTCGGAAGGACCTCCTTCGAGAGGGGTGAGCGGAACCCGGATGTCGCCGATCGCCGCACCCCGCTCGCGCCAGGTCCGCACCAGACGAACGTGGAACGCCAGCTGCGCGGCGAGGCTCTCGAGCTCGAACGCGAACGATCCCCGGTCCCGCCCCGCCGCGCAGAGGGCGAAGAGACGGAAGTGCGCGAAGGACGCCGGGCCTTCGAAGCGTTGCGCGCGCACCACCCGCTGGCTCGCGGCCAGCCGCACCGGCTCGGCGGACCGTGGGTCGCGGGCGAGATGTGCCGAGCGTCGCACCGCGCACTCGAGGGCGAGGGCGTTCGTCGGGTCCGCGGCGACCTCGGTGTTCCGCACCGTCGAGACGATGCGATTCTGGCTCGTGCCGGTGACGATCGCGGTGGCGCCCAGAGGCGCCAGGGGCGAGAGCTCGACGCCTTCGAAGCCCGGCGGAAGCAACGAGAAGGCCAGCCGATCGAGCTCCAGCAGCGCTCCGGGCGGCAGCCCCGAAGGCTTCGCGAAACGGCTCTTCCGGTAGCGGTCGAGCAGCGAGCCGATGCTTCCCCGGGCCGCGCGCCGCCGCTGGACCTCGAGCAGGAGCGACTGCAGGTCCTGTGCCCCCAGACGTTCGCCGAGGACCTCCAGCAGGTCCGGCACGCCGGACTCGCGGACGATGCGATCGAGGATGGGGGTCGACATGCGGAGCTTCCCTGCCGGCGGCCCGCAAGGAGACGATCCGACCGGCTCGGTCGAGGTTCCAGGCGTCGCCTTCGACTGTCAAGGCTTCGGCGCGCGCTGGCTCCGCGCGGCGGCAACGCTTCCGGTACGCTACCGCCCCGGTCCGGGAGGGGGCGACGATGATCCTGAGAGGGCGAAGCGTGAGCCCCGGCGTCTTCGAGGGCAGCGCGCACCTGCTCGACGCGAGCGATTGGATCCACGACGCGAGCCGCGTGCTCCCGATCGAGGACGCGGAGCACGAACGCGAGCGGCTGCGCGCCGCGTTGGCGCGCGCCCGGGCCCAGCTCGAACGGATGACGGGCCGCCTCGCGGAGAGCGGACGCCACGGCGATTCGCAGATCTTCCGCGCCCACGCCCACATGATGGACGACCCGCTGCTGCTCGAGCGGATCGACGAGAGCCTCGACCAGGGCCTCTCCGCCGAGGCGGCCGTCGCCGAGGCGGTCTCCCTGCTCGAGCGCGAGCTCTCCGGCAGCGCCAGCTCGATGGTTCGCGACCGGGCGCTCGACGTGCTCGACATCGGTCACCGGCTCGTGCGTTGCCTCGATCCCGAGAGCGCGAGCCCCGACGGGCCCCGCCGGGCAGCGGTGCTCGTCGCGGAGACGTTGACGCCTTCCGAGCTGATGCACTTCGTGCACCGGGGCGCGTGTGCGGCGGTGACCCGGACCTGCGGCGCCAAGTCACACACGGCGATCCTGGCCCGCTCCCTGGGCGTACCGCTGGTGACGGGAATCGACTCGCCGGCCATCGCCGAGGGCGATGTGGTCCTTCTCGACGGGCAGCAGGGGCTCGTGGTCGTCGAGCGGGGCACGGAGGAGGGCCAGACCGAGGCGGTGGCGCTGCTGCGCGAGGCCCTGGCCCGCGCGACCGCGCCGGCTCCCACGCCGATGCAGCCCGTCACCCGGGACGGCGCGCGCATCCGGGTATCGCTCAACGTCAGCGATCCGCTGGAGGCGGCGTCCGTTCCCCTCCTCGGAGCCGCGGGAGTGGGCCTCTTCCGCACCGAGTTCATCTACATGGACCACGGCCGCTGGCCCAGCGAAGACGAGATCGAGACCGCCTGCGAGACGGTGGCGCGCCAGGTCGAAGGCGGGGATCTCTACATCCGGCTCGCGGACTTCGGCGCCGACAAGTGCCCGGAGTACGCGGATCTGCCCGGCGGCCGCAATCCCAGCCTGGGGATCCGCGGCGTGCGGCTGCTCCTGCAACGTCCGGACATCCTCGAGCCCCAGGTGCGCGCCATCGCCCGGGTGGCCTCGCGACATCCCGTGGCGCTGCTCGTGCCCATGGTGGACACCGTCGATACGCTCTCGCGCGTGGTCGAGAGGCTGCATCGCATCTGCGGGGGCAGGGGTGCGGCGCTTCCCTTCCAGCTGGGCGCCATGATCGAGGTGCCCGCCGCGGCCCTCTGCATCCGGGAGATCCTGGAACGGGTCGACGTCGTCTCCGTCGGACTCAACGACCTCACCCAGTACCTGATGGCGGCCGACCGCGAGGACGAGCTGGTCGAGTCGTACCACGACGCCCTGCAGCCGGCGGTTCTTCGCCTGGTGGCCGCCGTGTTCGAGGCGGCCGAGGCGGCGGGGAAGCCGGCGAGCGTCTGCGGCGAGCTGGCGGGCGACCCGTCCCTCACCCGGGCGCTGCTGGCCATCGGCTGCCGCCGGCTGAGCGTCTCCCGGCTGGACTACGCCGGGCTGACCGAGCTGGTGACGCGCCTCTCCCTCGAGGAGCTCGCCGGGCTGCGCGGCGGGCTCCTCGCGGCGCACACCGCCGACGAGGTCCGGGAGCTGCTGGCCGAGTCGGAGAAGAACGATCCGCCGCCCGCCACCGCGGCGTAGGGATGCGGGCCGGGAGACGCACCCGGCGGGATTCCCCGGGTCTCAGGGCTTCGGCGGGAGCGCGGGGACGTGCTTCTCGAAGAAGGCCTGCAGACTGTGACCGGCGACCTCTTCGGCGATTCCCTGCAGGGTGCTCGTCGTGTAGGTCCCGCGCTGGCTCGCCAGGCCGCGAAGCACGTCGTCGAGGCTCCTGGCACCCTGGGTCGAGTCGCGGATCTCCTCGTCGAGGATCCGCAGGGTCAGGGCGGCCTTGGCGGTCGTGTCTCCCTGCACCGACGCGGCCCGTAGCTCGCCGCCCTTGGCGGCGCGCTCGCTGATCTCCTCCAGCGCGATCTGGTAGCGACTCTCGCTGATCGAATTCGAGCGGCGGAGGATCTCCACCGAGTAGAGCTCCGCGAAGCCTTCGGCGATCCAGTCGGCGCCCTTCCCGGGAACGCCGCGCATGAGCGAGTGCACCAGCTCGTGGAGCAGGGGACTCGAGGCGTTCTCGTCGATCAGCGGCCGGTCCGCATGGACGAAGACCGACTCCGGTCCCGAGAGACCGCCGCGCCACATGGGATCGCCTGCACCGACCACCAGGAAGCGCGACGGCAGGTCGCCGAACAGGGCGCGCACCGTCGGCAGGTTCCAACGCAGGAGCGTCAGCAGGTCCATGCGGCGGAGATGATGGCCCGCGGGTCCGGCCACCACCACGCGCATGTCCGAGATCTCCTCGCGCATCACGCCGATGCGCCCGAGCACCATCCAACCGGTCGGCCGGTCGAAGTGCCGCGAGGGGTGCTGCACGGGGTAGTAGCCGCGGGTCGTGCGGCGGTAGGGAAGCGCGGCGGACCAGCCCTCGGGAAGCTGCAGGTGCAGGCGCGAGCGCGATCGGGCGACGGGATCCGTGCGAACCCTCGCCGGAGGCACCATGTCGCCGCCTCGGAAGATCGCCCACCGATTCGCACAGCGCGCGTCGTAGCTGCGCGCGTTGCGTAGGTGGTCGATGGAGAACACGTAGTGCAGCTCGCCGCCGTTGCGCGGCGGCACCCACTCCACGTTGCCTTCTTCGACGGTGATCTTGCCGTCTCCGGTGAAGTCCCGATGCCGGCCCGGATCGATACGGAAGCGCATCCACTCCACCGCCGACGCGCCGGCGCCCAGGCGGATGGTCATCCGGATGGCGCGTTCGGTGGGGACCACCCGCGCCTCGAAGTCCACGTTGTAGACCGGAATCTCCGACTCCGGCGCCGGCGCGGGACCCGCCGGCTCCTCGGCGACCGCGACCGTGGTGCCAACCAGCAGCAGGGCGGCGGCCAGGCCGCGCGCGACGACGCTTCGCTTCAGGCGCACCGGGCCAGCTCCTGCCCCAGGGCGATCCTCTCCTTCAGCGCGAGATCGGCCAGGTCGCGCCGGCCTTCGAGAGCCTTCAGGCGCGGCAACAGCCCCTTGTGGTTCGCGATCTGGATCGCGAGCCCGGGGCGGGCGTTCAGCTCGAGGATCAACGCACCGTAGCGGGCGTCGACCACCACGTCGGCGCCGACGTAGCCGAGCCCCGTCTCGGATGCCGCGCGGACGGCGATCTCGAGCGCCACGTCGAAGTCGGGAATCGGCAGGTCGACGACCGGCTCGCCGCTGTCGGGATGGCGTTCCATGAGTCGACCCTCCATGACGGCGTGGCTGGTGCGTCCCGTCGCGATGTCGACGCCCGCACCGACCGCCCCCTGGTGGAGGTTCGCGCGCCCCTTCGAGCGCCGCGTCGGCAAACGCGTCATGGCCATGACGGGAACACCGCGGAAGACGACGACGCGCAGGTCGGGAACCCCGTCGGTGGCGATCCGGGCGAGATCCGGATGCACGATCAGACGCTCCTCGGCGAATGCCACGTCCGGGTTGCCACCGAGGGCGAACATGCCGGAAAGAGTACTCGAGACGTGATACGCCAGGGCCGCACGGTCCACCACGGCGCCCCCCGCCAGCACGTAGCGGTCACCTTCGCGGCGGCGGACGACGAGGATGCCGTTGCCCATGGCGCCCCGGGCCGGCTTCAGCACGAAGTCGGGCATGGCGTCGACCTCTTCCAGGAGCCGCCTCGTGTCGGCCTGGAAGCGTGCCACTGCCAGCACCCGGGCCGTGGGGATGCCGGCCCGCTCGCACAGCAGCTTCGTCTGCAGCTTGTCGTCCACCAGCGGGTAGCGGGAGCGCGGGTTCCAGCGCAGGGTGTAGTGGTGGTTGCGGTCGTTCATCCCCAGCACGCCGGCCCGGTGCAGCGCGCGAATGGTCTGGAAGGGAAGGCCGAGGGCCCGCAAGAGCTTCACGCGTCCACCCCCCGCGACAAGGCGGCCAACGCACGGAAGCGGAAGATCTCCATGGCGCGATAGCCCGTGTAGCCGCCGATCAGCACCAGCAGGCCCATCACGCACAGGATCAGCTCGGGGAAGCCGAACATCAGGTGCGAGACCGCGTGGATCTCGAAGAGCGGGTAGGCGCACAGGATCACCACCGTCGTCGTCATCAGCTTCTCGACCGCCGAGCGCGCTCCCTCCTCGGCCAGCTGGATCGAGAAGCGCTCGATCAACATGGTGAGCACCACGATGGGAAAGAGCACGCCCATCAGCGCGTCCCGGTTCTGGAAGCCGTAGCCCATCAACGTGAAGGAGACGATGAGCAGGATCACGACGCAGAGCAGGACGCACAGTCGGGGCACGAAGAGCAGATGGAAGCGGTCGAGCAGCAGGCGCCCGCCGATGCCGACCACGAGCACGCCGGCGATCATCACGAAGCCGGTGGCCAGCCCGGCCCCGCGCAATGACAGCGCGACGAGGATCGGGAGGAAGGTGCCGAAGGTCTGCACCCCGATCACGTTTCGGAAGAACGCGATGAGGAGCGCGGCGAGCGGAATCACGAGCAGGACGCGCAGGGCCTCCTGGGTGGCCACGGGCAGGCGGTAGAGGGAGACGGACGTGAGGATGCGGCCGGGCGGCAGCATGAGCGCCATCAGCTCCGAAGGCCGCAGCTCTTCCCGCACCACGCGGTAGCGGTACTCGATCGCGTCGATGCCGACGGCCTCGACCAGGCTCGCGCCTCCCGTGCGCAGCACCAGCAGGTCGCGCGGCCGCCGCCCCATCTCGGACGACGACGGAAAGAGCGGCACCCACTGCCCGTCGATCAACGCCTCGACGAACACCACCTCGCGTTCGGTCCGCGGCTGCCCGAGCCGCAGCCCGGCGGCCACGCGGGCCGGAATCCGCGAGGTCCGCAGCAGCGAGACCAGCAGGCTGGCCTTGCCGGCGGCGTTTCCCTCCCGCGCCGCCAGGGTGAGCAGGGCGTCGCGGCTCGCGCTGGGCACGGTCTCGATCTCGTCCGCCACGAAGCCGAAGAGCTGACGCATGCGGGCCGGCGCGTCGACGTTGTCGTACGCCTGCAGCCGATCGAGCACCTGGTAGAGTTCGGGGGATCCGACGGGCAGGCCCGCCTCCTCCTCCAGGAAGTCTGCGTGTTCGCTCGCACGAGGCCCCTCGATCTGCCCGGTGGAAGCGCTGGGAGAGGCGACGAGCTGCACGCGAAATCCGTGGGAGAGGCGCCGGACGCCGCGGACGTCGCCCCGCCAGACCCCCACCCGCTGGCCGTCCACGTCGCGCACCTCGAAGCGCAGCCCGTCGTCGGTCACCTGCTCGTCGTAGACCTCCTGGCGCGCGTCGGATCGGGGCAGGCGCGCGGAGATGCTGCCCCGCTGCCCGGTCGCGCGGACGTCCACCTGCAGCTCCACCCGCCAGGAGTTCTCCGCCCGCGACGGCAGGATGGGCATGTCGAGGAGCACGACCTTGATGAGGAAGAGGGCGCCGCCCAAGGCGACGAGGGCTCCGCCCAGGATGGCGATCGAGCGCGTCATGTGGCGAAGAGGCTGCCATAGCGCCCGGCGGGCGCCAGTCGAAGGTTCACTCGGGACGCTCCTCGAAATCGCTCTCCGGCACGGACGGCTCGTCGTCCGACGCCTCGTCGTGGAGCGAGATCTCGGTGTCCCGGGGGAGGCCCCGGCTCGGAATGGCCAGGTGGATGGTCGCGAAGCCGGGCATGACCAGCTGGTCGAAGGCCATTCCGATCACGCGCCCCGGCGCGGGAGCGCGCAGCACGTGGCGCCGCGAGGAGAGCGGGTCCGTGATGGTCCCCAGCGTCTCCCCCCGGACGACGTTCTGCCCCAGGGCGACCTCGCTCACCAGGATCCCGCCGCCGTCCGCGCGCACCCAGAGCGAGCGGTAGTAGAGCGTCTGCGGCGGGGGCTCCGGCGCCTCTTCCCCGGACGCCATGCCCAGGTGCACCATCAGCCTCCGGATGCTCTCGACACTCTTCTGTACCTCCATCATCGACAGGCGGGCCGGCTCCCCGGCCTCCACGGTGACCGCCGGCACACCGGCATCCACGGCCGCGCCACGCAGGGTGCCCTTGCGGCCGGGGTTGTGGACGACGATCTCCGCACCGAGCCCCCGCGCCAGGTTGAGCACCGCGGGCTGGCTGAGGTCCGCGCGGATCTGGTGCAGGTTGCTCCGGTGGAACGATCCCGTGTGGAGGTCGACCAGGGCGTCGCAGCGGCGGATCACGTTCTCGAAGAAGCGGTAGGCGATGCGGGAGGCGGAGCTGCCCCCCGGACGACCCGGGAAGTAGCGGTTCAGGTCGCGGCGGTCGGGCAGGTAGCGCGAGCCCCGTCGCACCGCGCTCAGATTGACGATCGGCACCGAGATCAGCGTCCCCCGCAGCTCCGAGGCCTGGGTCTCTTCGGCGATGCGGCGCACCACCTCGACGCCGTTCACCTCGTCTCCGTGAACGCCCGCCGTGAGGCACAGGGTGGGACCCGGAGCGATTCCGCGATGCACGATGACCGGAAGCGGGAGCGCCGTGCCCTCCAACGTCTCCGTCACGACCAGCTGCAACCGCTTCGACTCCCCCGGCGCCACCTCTTCGTCCAGCATCACGAAGGTCGGCCACCAGGGATCGGAGACCACCGGCACGCCTTCGCTGGCGCCGGCCGGACCTGCTCCCGACGCCGCCAGCAGCAGAGCCGTGACGGTGCACCACGCCCGGAACCGGGACGCGGAGGCGAGTCTTGCCGCCGGGCCGCTCAGAGCGCCGCCCGGGCGAGCGCCAGGCTCGCGAAGGAGAGGACCAGGAAGAAGCCGCACAGGTCGGTGACGGTGGTCAGCATGGGTCCCGACGCCAGGGCGGGATCGAAGCCGAGGCGCCGGACGATCAGCGGAACCGAGCCGCCGATGCACACGGCGACGAGCGTGTTGAGGGCGAGCGCACCCCCGACCACCAGCCCGAGCATCGCGCTCCCCTTCCAGAGCCAGGCGAGACCGCCGAGCATGGCGCCCAGGGAGACGCCGTTCAGGAGGCCGACCGAAGACTCCTTGAAGAGCACCCGGCCGACCTCCGAGGGACGCGTCACGCCCAGGGAGAGCTCGCGCAGGCTCACCGCCACGGCCTGGTTGCCCGAGCAGCCGCTCATGTCCGAGATGATGGGCAGGAAGACGGCCAGGGCGATCACCGCCTGCAGGGTGTCCTCGTAGAAGGCGATCACGCTCGCCGCCAGCACGTTGAGCACGATGTTGATCGAGAGCCACGCGAGCCGGCGTCCCGACCGCAGCAGCAGCGGCAGCGAGCGCAGCTCCTCGCCACCGACGATGCCGCGGGCCTTCAGGGCGTCGGAGTCCGCGCGGTCGACCCGCGCTTCGTCCACGTCCTCCCGCAGCACCACGCCGATCAGCCGGCTCTCCTCGTCCACCACCGGCACGGCCAGGAAGGCGTTGTTGTCGAAGATCTCGAAGAGCTCCTCCATCCGGGCGCTCGCGAGCACGCGCACCGGCTCGGGGATCATCAGCGTCGCCACCAGACGCCGGGGCGGTGCCAGCAGCAGGTCGCGCAGGGGAACGACCCCCGCAAGCCCGCCGTTCTCCTTCACCGCGTACACGTACTGCACGATGTAGTCGGCGTAGAGCTCCGCATTCGCCTGCATCTGGGCGACGACGTCCGACGCGCTGGCGCTCTCGGGCACCGCGACGAACTCGGTGACCATGCGACCACCGGCGGTGTCGGGTGCGTACTGCAGCAGCTCGCGAACCGCGCTCGCCGTGGCGTCTTCGGCCTCGGAGAGGATCGCTTCGGCGTCCTTCGGATCGAGGCGGGCCAGCAGGTCGGCCTGGTCGTCGCTGGCCAGCTCTTCGAGGATGTCGGCGGCGTCCGCGGGACGCAGCTCCTCGAAGGCCTCGGCCGCGTAGGCGGGCGGGAGCGCCTCGACGACCTCGGCGGCGTCCTCGGGCGAGAGCCGCGCCAGGACGAGCCCGCGCTCCTCGGCCGAGAGGCGCGCGAAGTCGTGGACGCGGTCCATGTCGGAGAGCGTCTCGACGTGGGCGATCAGACCGGTCGGATCTTCGGCTTCGGCGAGCTGGACCAGCCGCCTCCAGGCGGGCTCGTCCGGCGCGTCCGGCCGCGGGGTCTCGATGTCCGGCTCGCTCATTCGAGCATCTCCGCTACAGCCCCGATCCGAGTCCGGCGTATAGCAAAGCCCGGGGACCCGGATGCATTTCGTGAGGTCGGCGTCCTGCGTGTCGGTCGGAAGGGCCGGGAGCAAGAGCCAGGAGCCGGCGGACAGACCCTCCGTCCGCCGGGATCGATCCGGGGGCGATGTCCGACGCCGTCCTGCCAACCCCGGTTCCGGGGTCTGCGGGGTCGGAGATGCACCGCTGTCGAAGCCGAAGCGACGAAGCCCATCGCGCCCGCCGACGCCGCGACCCTCGGATCGTAGCCGAAGAACCGACCGGACCCTTCGCCGGGGATCTCCGGGCCCCGGCCCGGCTTCAGTCGGGTGGCACCTCGTTCGGCACCGGGGCGGCCTGCACGGAGATACGGACCTTGTCCGGCACCACTTCGATGACCGTCAGGCCGTCGGGACGCCTCACCTCGTTCTCCTCGAGCGAGAACGTGCGCCGCCCGAGGCGGGCCAGGTAGGCGTCCACCTGCACGCGGATGTCCTCCGCATTGGCGAGCAGCAGGTCGCGGCGGAGCCCGCGCAGCGTCACCTCCACCTGGGGCGGATCGATCGACTCCATCACCAGGTCCGAGGGCAGGTTCGTGATCTCGACGGTGGCGGGCAGGGTGGTTTCGGTCACGTCGGAGCCGGGGACGAAGATCACCCACAGCACCACTGCGCCCGCCACGGCGGCCGCAGCGTCCAGGAAGGCACCCCGGCGCCACCACCGCTCGGCCTCCTGCCCGCCCCCCACCGCGCCGCGCAGCTCGCCGGCCAGGTCCTCGGGACGTCGCAGCGTGCGCAGCTCACCCGCCCGGGCGATCGAGACCGTGCCGCGCTCCTCCGAGACCACGATGCAGATCGCGTCGCAGCGCTCGGAGAGGCCGAGCGCCGCCGCGTGGCGCGTGCCCCGCGTTCCGAGCACCTCGTGGTTCGCCGACAGGGGCAGGTGGGCGGCGAAGCGCTCGACCACGTGCCCCCGCACGATCACCGCCCCGTCGTGCCCCGGGGAGCTCGCGTCGAAGATCGAGAAGAGCAGCGGCTCGCTCAGGCGCCCGCCGAGGGGGATTCCGCCTTCGATGTGGCGTTCCAGCGGCTCGCGGCCGGGCAGCACGATGAGCGCGCCCGTTCGCTGGGCGGAGAGCGTCGTCGCCACCCGGGCGAGCGCGTCGATCACGTCGGTGGCACCCGACCTCGAGGGTGTGGGAGGGGCCCCAGCTGCCGAGCTGCTCGAAGAAGCGCCGGAGATCCTCGTGGAACACCACGACGAGCACGATCACCACGACCGCGAAGAAGGCCTGGAAGAGCGACGCCGTGAGCTTCAGGTCGAGGGCGGTCGCCGCCGCATAGGTGGCGAAGAGCAGCGCCAGACCCACCACCGCCGCGCGCGCCTGGGTGTGGCGCAGGTAGCGGATGGCCAGCCACCCGAACACGGACACCACACCGATGTCGACGAGATCGAGCCAGCGAACCAGATGGATCCAGCCCGGCATCGTTCAGCGCTCCTGCGGGATTCCGGATCCCGCCTCCGGCGTGCCGGACCCTTCCTCCTCGGGCAACGGCTCGAAGTGGAGCCGGGTGATGCGGCGACGGGCCACGTCCAGCACGGTGGCGCGATAGGGGCCCATCTTCACCCGGTCTCCCTTGCGGGGCAGGCGGCCCAGCAGGGCGGTCACGTGCCCGCCGATGGTCTCCTCGGCCTCGTCCTCGTCCAGCTCGAAGTCGAGGCGGTCGCACACCTCGGGGAGCGACATGCGGCCGCTCACCTCGAACGCGCCTCCCGGCAAGGTGGTGAAGTCCTGCTCCGCCTCGTCGAACTCGTCGCCCAGCGGCCCGACGATCTCCTCCAGCGCGTCCTCCCGGAAGGCCAGGCCGATGGCGGTCCCGTGCTCGTCGATCACCACCGCGCAGTGCTGCCGGGTCGACTGCAGCTCCAGCAGGAAGTTCGAGAGCGCCATGGTGTCCGGCACGTAGAGGGGCTCCCGCGCGACCGCGCGCAGGTCGAGCGGCACGCCCGCGCAGGCTGGCTTCGAGCACGTCCTTGGCGTGCACGAAGCCCACGATCGTGTCGAGCCCCACCTCGCACAGCGGCAGCCGGCTGTGGCCGCTGCGCCGGATCTTGTCGAGGTTCTCTTCCACGCTGCGTTCGAGGGAGAGGTACTCCACCTCGACCCGCGGAACGACGACGTGCCGCACCTCGAGGTGCATCATGCGGAACACGTTCTCGGTGAGCTCGTGCTCCCGCTCGCTGATGTGGCCGGCACGCGCCGACAGGGAGAGGATGCTGCGGATCTCCTCCGTGGTGTGGCTCGACTCGTGGCCAAGCTCCGCGGGCAGCCCCGCCATGCGCAGGATCGAGTTCGACAGCCCGTTGATGGCCACGATGAAGGGACCGAAGACCCAGGCGAATCCGCGCAGGAAGCCCGCCGCTCGCAACGCCGTGCCCTCGGCGCGCCGAAGGGCCCACATCTTCGGCGCCTGCTCGCCGACCGTCATGTGCAGGGTGGTGATCAGCGTGAAGGCGATGGTGATCGACACAACGGGCAGCCAGGACGACGCGGGATCCAACGGAATCCCCGCTCCCTCGGCGGCCGCGAGGATCAGCACCGAGACGGCCGGCTCGCCGAGTGCACCGAGCACCAGGCTGGCCAGGGTGATTCCGAGCTGGCACGCCGACAGGTAGCGGTCGAGGTGGGTGAGGACGTGCTGGACGTTGCGCGCCGAGCGCCGCCCCTGGACGGCGAGGGCGTCGATCCGGGACGTGCGGACCTTGACGAGCGAGAACTCGGCCGCGACGAAGAAGCCGTTGAGCGCGACGAAGAAGAGCGTCACGCCCAGGCGCCACGCCACGCCGAAGAAATCGAGAGACGGGTGCGCCTCGGTCATGGGAGTCGCCCGCGATTCACAGGTCGAGACAGGCCTGCACCTCTCCGTCGTCGTCCACACCGGTCTCCCGGAAGCCGAGCTTCGCGTAGAAGGCCTCGGGGCCTCCCTCGCCTCGCCGATAGCTGGTGTGGAGCTTCTCCGCGTTCGGTCGCGAACGGACGTGGGCCACGACGAGCCGAGCCGCCCGACGCCCGAAGCCCATCCGCTGGTAGCGTTGATCGATCATCAGACGCCATAGGAAGAAGTACCCCTTCTCCCGGGGCTCGGCGCAGAGGCTCTCGTCGTGCAGCAGCACGAAGCCGACCGGGGTCTCGTCCGCGTGGATCGATCGGAACCAGGCGCCCTCGTCGAAGTGAGCCTGGGCGATCGAGCGCTCGTTGGACGCCACGAACGCGCGCTGCTCGGCGCTCACCGTGAGCCCGAGAACGCCCTCGAGGGTCTCCGCCGTGATGCGCTGAAGGCTCACCGAGGCCTCGGGGGTGACGCGTCGCATGCCGCGGAGTCTACCGAAGCGGCTTCTGATAGCGCAGGAAGCGAGTTGCCGGCGGTCCCCTCGCTGTGTCGCTCGAACCCCGCGGCCTCGTAGTACCGCCCCAGGCCCGCTCCGGGACGAGACCCGCCTCCCCGGCCGGCGCGAACTCGAGGCCCGCCCTCAGCGGCGCCCCCGCACCCGGGCCGACTCGGCGTGTGCGTCGAGCCCCTCGGCCTCCGCGAGCCGGGCCACGTGCTCGACGGCGCGCGCCGGCATGCCGTCCCGGTAGTAGACGGTGCCGCTCCGCTTCAGGAAGGTGTAGACGCTGACGCCGCTCGCGAAGCGGGCGGTGGTGCCCGTGGGCAGGCAGTGACTCGGTCCGGCCCAGTAGTCCCCGCTGGCCACCGGCGACTGGTCGCCCAGGAAGAACTCGCCGCCGTTGCGGATCTCGGCCAGGAGACGCTCGGGATCCGCGACCGCCAGGTTCACGTGCTCGGCCGCGACGCGATCCGCCACCGCGACCGCCTCTTCCTCGTTCGCCACGATCACCGCGGCGGACTCGCTCGCGAGGGCGCGCTCGATGATCTGCGAGCGCCCGCGCTCACGGAGCTGGCGCGCGACCTCCGCCACGATGGTCGCCGCCACGTCCGCCGACCAGCACACCAGGAAGCACTTGCCGGGATCGTGCTCGGCCTGGGCGATGAGATCCGCGGCCACGCAGCGCGGGTCCGCGCTCTCGTCCGCCAGGGTGACGATCTCGCTCGGCCCGTAGAAGCCGCCGTCGGTCCCCACGACACCCGCCACCATCTGCTTGGCGAGCTGACCGTAGACGTTGCCGGGCCCGGCGATCAGGTCCACCGCCTCGACGGTCTCGGTCCCGTAGGCGAGGGCGGCGACGGCCTGGGCGCCTCCGATGCGATACACGGTGTCCACGCCCAGCAGGCGACACGTCGCCAGCACCACCGGCGAGATGTCGCGCGCGGGACTCCTCGTCGTCCGGCCGGCGCGTGGGCGGCGGGTTCACGATCCGGATGCGGCGCGGGTCGACGCCCGCCACGATCGCGGGCACCGCCAGCATGATGACCGTGGAGAAGAGAACGGCGGCACCTCCGGGCACCGTGAGCCCGGCGCTCGCGACGGCGGACTGGCGCAGCCCCAGCTCGGCACCGCTCGATGGTCACCGGCGTCGACGTCCCCGGGCAGGATGTGTTGCTGGTAGGCCCGCACGTTGGCGATGGCACCCTCGATCGACTCGCGCAGGGCGGGATCGAGGGACGCCTCCGCGCGCTCGAAGTCCCCCTCGGCCACGCGGATCGACGACGCCTCGAAGGCCGGATCGGAGAACCGGCGCATCAGCTCGACGACGGCGGCGTCCCCTCGCCGGCGCACGTCCTCGATGATGTCCGCCACCGCGCGGGCGGTGTCACCGACGAGCGAGGTGGTTCCTCGCAGCCGGGCGAGGCGCGCCTCGAAGTCCTGGCGTCCGCTCGAAGTCGCGAGGTCGAGAATGGGCAGGGCCGGTGCCACGGAGACTCCGTCGTGGGTCGGAAGCGGGACGCGGCAGGGTACCGCACTCGCTCCCGGGGTCCCGACGGCCGCGGGCGGCCCGCTTCACAGGAAAGCGCGTGCGAGCACCCCGGTGGCCGCCAGCGCCGACAGCCCGAGCACGAAGGGGCGGACCGAGGTGTCGCGCAGCACGCGGGTCATCGGGTAGGAGAGCAGGAAGCCCGCCACCTGACCGGGAACCAGCACCGCCGCCTGCTGGAGCTCGTGCCAGCCGAAGCGGCCCACCCAGGCCAGCGCCGTGAGGCTCACCACGCAGGACACGATGAAGTAGGCCGACAGGGTTCCGCGGAAGCGGGCCGACCCCTCGTGCTGGTAGACCAGCGCCATGGGCGGCCCGCCGATCGACGACGTGGCGCCCATGAAGCCGCCGAGCAGGCCGGCCGAGAGCGCGCTGGTCTTCGTGACCCGCACGTGGAACCCGAGCGCGCTGATCGCCACCGCCAGCAGCACGAGCGCACCGAAGAGGATCCCGAAGCCGCGCGGGTCCAGCCGCGCCAGCACGGATGCTCCCGCGTAGGCCCCCACCGCCTGCCCCAGCATCGAGAAGCGCACCGTGCGGAGATCCGCGTGGGCGCGATCGCGGATCGCCACCAGGGTGACCAGGACGAGAGCGCTCGCGATGAGCGGTCCGGGCACGAGCGTCGGATCCACCAGCGCCAGGATCGGCGCCGCGACGAGCGCCATCCCGAAGCCGATCGAGCCCTGGAGACAGGCCGCCAGGGTGACGACGCCCACCACGAGGACCACTTGCAGGGGCGACACCGGCAGGGGCTCCTTTCGAACGGTCGCGTGGACGGGCAGACGCCTCGGGAGGGCTCGCGGGAATGCGGCGGACGACGCCGCGAGACGGTCCGAGGGTGGGTCGATGGAAGGGCGGGGGCGCCCGCTACTCGATGGAGCGGAGCGAAGCGACGCCGCCTTCCTTCACGTATAGCTCACAGCCGTCCGGCGAGGCCGGCGTGTGCGAAGCACCCGGCGGAACGCGCAGCCAGCTGCCCTCTTCGTAGACCGCCACCTCGTCCTGCAGGCGCCCGCCCAGAACGAGGATCTCGACCCCCCGCCGGTAGCGCGCCTGCCCGGGCGCGGCACCCGGCTGCCAGCGCTCGAGACGCATCTCGTCCGCCGGGCTCTCGTAGAGCCGCTTCTCGGAGACGCCCGGACGCGCGCTCGACCGCCACGGCAGATCGGCGGTCTGGACCGCCACGTGCACCCGACCGGCACCGCCGTACTGCCGCAGCTTCACGAACAGGCGGCAGCCCTCGCGCGAGAACGGCGCGTGCCGGAAGCCCTCCGGGTTCAACAGGAAGGTGCCCGCCGGCCAGTCCCCGTGCTCGTCCGAGAACACACCTTCGAGCACCAGG
Source organism: uncultured delta proteobacterium (assembly GCA_963822965.1). Lineage (GTDB taxonomy): Bacteria > Myxococcota_A > UBA9160 > UBA9160 > UBA4427 > JAJDAN01. The sequence continues at coordinate 15,972 of CAWGJT010000004.1, read as the reverse complement.
ATCTCCTCGCCATCCGGATGGTCGTGCACGGGGAAGGTGGCCCCCGGCTCGTAGCGGACCAGCGAGGTGACCTGCCCGGATTCGGGCTCGCCCACCAGATGGACGCGCTTGCGCCAGACGCTGCCGCTGGGACTCGGCTGCCAGTCCATCGTCGCCGTGTTCATGCACGCGCGCGTCCGCATGTCGCCGTTGATCGATCGAAGGTCGCCGTCGGGGCTCGCCGCGCGCATGGCGCCTGGGATGCCGGCGGTGGGCTCGGGTTCCGGCGGGCGACCCGACGCAACGGGCTACGCCCCCGAGCCGCCCGCGATCCGATTGCGGTACCTTCGCGGCGCACTCCCGGACGGACCAACCTTGAGCAGCACTTTCGGAAAGATCCTTCGCATCACGACCTTCGGCGAGTCCCACGGGGGCGCCGTGGGCGTCGTCGTGGAGGGCTGCCCGCCGCGGCTGGCGATCGACGCGCAGGAGATCCAGCGCGATCTCGACCGCCGCAGGCCGGGCCAGAGCCGCCTCACCACGCCGCGCCAGGAGGCCGACCGGGTGGAGATCCTGTCGGGCACCTTCGAGGGCCGGACCCTCGGCTCCCCCATCGGCCTGCTCGTCCGCAACCAGGACGCGCGACCGTCCGCCTACGAGCACATGCGCGACGTCTTCCGGCCCTCCCACGCCGACTACACCACCGAGGCGAAGTACGGCATCCGCAACTGGCAGGGAGGCGGCCGCGCCAGCGCCCGGGAGACGATCGGTCGGGTGGCCGCGGGCGCGATCGCCCGCAAGCTGCTGCGCGAGGCGGCGGGCGTCGAGGTGCTGGCCTGGGTGGAGCGGGTAGCGCGACGTCGAGGCGAAGATCGATCCCGCGGGCGTGACGCTCGAGGCGGTCGAGGCGAACCCGGTGCGCTGCCCCGATCCCGAGGCCGCCGAGCGCATGATCGAGCGGATCGACGCCGTGCGCGAGCAGGGCGACTCCCTGGGCGGCGTCGTGGGCTGCGTCGCGCGGAGCGTTCCCGCCGGACTCGGCGAGCCGGTCTTCGAGAAGCTCGAGGCGGAGCTGGCCCGCGGCCTGATGTCGCTGCCCGCCAGCAAGGGCTTCGAGATCGGCAGCGGCTTCGCCGGGCACGCTGCATGACGGGCAGCGAGCACAACGACCCCTTCGTGCCCGGGCGAGGACGGCCGGCCGCACGCCGCCTCGAACCGCTCGGGGGCGTGCAGGGCGGCATCAGCAACGGCGAGCCCATCCTGCTGCGGGTCGCCTTCAAGCCGACCGCGACCATCCGGCGCGCCCAGCAGACCGTCGACCGCGCCGGCCGCGCGGTCACCCTGGAGGCCCAGGGCCGCCACGATCCCTGCGTGCTGCCGCGCGCCGTTCCCATGGTGGAGGCGATGGTGTGCCTGGTGCTGGCCGACCACTGGCTGCGCCAGCGAAGCACCGACGTGCTGCCACCCGTCGACTGATTCGGGCGCCGGGCTGCCGCTCGTCGTCTGGCTCGGCCGCCGTGCTGCCGCTCGTCGCCTGGCCTGGAGGCGCGGGCACTCGGGCAGTCAGCCCCCCATCAGGGAAGCAGCACCATCCCCGCGGCCGCGGCGACCGCTCCCACCAGCATGCCGAGAGTGCCCAGCAGGCCGTGCAGGTTGGCGCCGCGGGTCCGGGAGAGACGGCCGTGCTGGAGCCGCAGCCCCAGCCAGCCCGCGGTCCCGAAGAGCCCGGCCGCCAGCACGCCGAGCCATGCGTGCAGGCTCCCGAAGGGCGTCCAGCCCCGCAGCCACCAGGCCGAGACCGGCCCGCCGAGGAATCCCGCCAGCAGCAGGACGACGGCCGGACGCGCCAGCTGCAGGTGGCGCGCGAGCAGCCCCGGCCGGCGGCATCCCGCGCTTGCGACGCCCGCGCATGGCGAGCCCCACCCGCAGGGCGAGCAGCGAGAGCAGCAGCGCCACCACCATCGCAGGCCGGATGCACGAAGGCGAGCCAACGGGCGATGGAATCGTGGCCGGTGGGGTCCAGGCGCGACCCCGACTACTCGACCTTGTAGATGGCGTCGGCTTCCAGGCGCGCGATGAGCGACTCCTGGGCACGCTTCAGGTAGTCGACGTCCCGGGATTCGAGGGTCAGGAGCACCCGGTACTCGGGCTCTTCGATCTTCGGGTACGAGCCGAGCATCAGCTCGGGAAACTCCACCAGCAGGTCGTTGAGCTGGTCCGCGATGTCGCTCTCGTGCTTGGTGACGTAGATGCGCCGCAGCTGGAAGGGAACCCCCCGGAAGCGGTCGCGGATCGAGTGGAACTTCTTCTGCAGCAGCTTCGGGATGCCCGGGAAGATGTGGACGTTCTCGACGATCACGACCGGGAACCACAGGTCGCCCGCGTCGATCACCTGGGCGCCCGCCGGGATCATCGCCATCTTCCGCTGGCTGGCGTTGGGCGGGCCGCCCTGGGCCCGCTCGATCCGCTCGATCATGGACGAGGTTCAGCTCGAGCTCACGGCCGAACGCCTGGGCGATGGCGTCCATGGTGAGATCGTCGTGGGTCGGGCCGATGCCGCCGGACGTGAAGACGAAGTCGTAGCGCTCGCTCATCGACCGGACCTCGCCCGCGATGATGTCGATCTCGTCCGGAATCGTGAGGATGCGCTCGAGGTCGACGCCCAGCTGGCGCAGCTCCGCCGCCAGGAACGGGGAGTTCGTGTCCACGACCTTCCCGGACAGGATCTCGTTGCCGATGACGAGGAGCGCGGCGCTGGGCATGGCCGGAATGCTACCCGAGGCCCCGAGCCTCCTCAAAGGTCACGACCCGCAAAGGGTCGCGACTCACCCGGCCGCGGGACACGCCGGGACGGGACGCCCCGGAGGCACACGGTAGGGAGGGGAACGAGGCCGGATGGGCCGCGGAATGCGGCCCGCCCCGGGCTCGCTTACTCTCGGCGCGTGGACTTCACGATCCGATTCGAGCCCTCCCTGCGGAGCGTGCGGGTCGCCGCCGGGAGCAGCCTGCTGGAGGCGGCACGCCGGGCCGACCTCCCCGTGGCGAACGCCTGCGGGGCGGACGGCGTCTGCGGGCGCTGCGGGCTCGCGATCCTCGTCGGGCGGCGAGACGCTCGACGCGGAGAGCGAGGAAGAGCTGCACATCAAGGCGCGCAACCGCATCGCCGCCTCTCTTCGCCTCGCCTGCCGGGTGAGCGTCGCCGCGGATCTGACGGTCTCCGCACCCTACTGGTAGAAGGCCGACGCGGAGCAAGACGGAAGTGAGTGGCGGAAGCGGGAGAGGCCGCCGAGAGGGCGCGCGCCACCGCTGATCGGAGCCCGAGCCCCCCGTGGCCGACCCGCCGCCCGGGCCGCCCGCGATCCTGCTCGTGGACCACGGCAGTCGCCGCGCCGAGGCGAACGAGCAGCTCGAGGAGATCGCGCGTCTCGTGCGCGCCCGCGACCCCGGACGCATCGTGCGGGTGGCCCACATGGAGGTGGCATCCCGCCCACGGTCGCCGAAGGCATCGACGCCTGCGTGGCCGCCGGGGCGCGGGAGATCGTCGTGCACCCCTACCTGTTGTCGCCCGGACGGCACAGCCGGGAGGACATCCCGGCCCAGGTCGACGCGGCCGCCGGCCGACACCCGGGTGTGACGATCCGCGTGAGCGAGCCGCTCGGCGTCCACGAGAAGCTGGTCGACGTCGTGCTCGAGCGGGTCAGCGAGACCCCTCGCTGAGCTCGAACCAGAAGAGGCCCGCGATCACGAGCGCGTGGCCGATGTCGCCGGCGAGCAGTCGACTCGCGGAGCTCCGCTCGCGGCAGCAGCTCGACCACCGTGTGCTCCGTCTCCCCGTCGTTGCGCACCTCGTCCACGCGCACGGCGTCGCGGACCAGGAAGGTGTGGCAGTCGTTGCCGAAGAGCGCGGGGTTGGGATTGACGACGCCCAGGGGAACGGCGGCGGCGCCGCGATAGCCCGTCTCCTCGAGCAGCTCGCGCGCGGCGGCCTCGGCCGGCGACTCTCCCGGGTCGACGATGCCCGCCCGGAATCTCGAGCGTGATCTCGTCGCTTCCGTGCCGGTACTGCCGGATCATCACGATCTCGTCGTCCGCGGTGACGGCGACGACGTTCACCCAGTCGTCGGCTTCGATGCGAAAGAAGTCGTGCGCCCGCCCCGTGCGGGGAGAGCGGGACGTCTTGCGGTAGACGTCGAAGACCCGGCATTCCTGCAGCTTCTCGTGGGCGAGGGTCTCCCACGGCTCCGGCTGGGATCTCCTGCTTCGATCGCTCATCGCCCGCGCCGATCCGGGCTCGTCAGAGCTTCTCGTCGAGGACGATGGAGACGGCCTTCGCCCCCGGACGATGGGGCTCGCGGGTGGCGCCGCTGACGTCACCCGGCGCGCGGGTCATGGCGTTGCCGTCGCCGTCGAGGCGGGCGGTGATCTGGATGTCCCCCTGGAAGCGCATGCTGGGAATCATCACGTTGGCAGGACCGATCTCGAACGCCAGCGGGAAGTGCGGCGAAGGAATCCGCAGCACCGCCAGGGCGGCCCGGCGCTCACGCCGGCCGGCGCGAGCGATCACGAACAGCATGCCCTGGGCGGGCAGGGAGCCAGCGAGCTCGGGCGCCACGGAGATGGTGCCGGAGATCGTCTCCCCGGAGGCGGATGCGGAGGAGGCGGATGCGGCGGAGGCGGAGGCGGAAGCGGAAGCGGAGGCGGCCGAAGGCGGGCTCGGCGCCTGCGTGCGAACCGGCGGCGCGCCGCGGCTGGGGGCGGCGGGCATCTGGGGCGCCGCGCCGGGGCGGCTCGCCGACGGATCCTGCTCGGGAAAGATGCGTGCGAGGTCCGGTGATCGGGGCTTCTCACCCTCGACGAAGTCCTCGGTGTTGCGGTCGCAGCCCGCCAGGAGCGCGAGCCCGACCGGGACCAGGAGAGCCAGAATTACCAGACGGAAGCCACGCACGGCGCGGCATCGTAGCGCGTTGTCGGCACCGAACCCGCGTGATAGCGTCGCGACGAAGAGAAGAAGACGGAGAGCCTGGGGGTGGTCGGCCTCCTCGATCGGGACGGGACGTGAGCAGCGTCCTGCCGGATCGGAGATCGGAGCGGGATCGGAGCGGGATCGGAGAGAGTCCGAGACTCCGAGAAAGAGTCCGAGAAGGTCCGAGACCGACCTGAGAACAGACCCTTTGAACCTGATTTCGTCCGGACGAGCGGCGCGGCGCCCGGCGAACGTAGGGAAGGCTTTCGGATAGGCGATCCGCCTGCGGCGCTCCGTTGTCGACCGGCGCTCACCACCCCCGGTGAGCGCAAGAGGACGAGGAGAGGAGCGACCGCCATGGCCGAATCCACACCGCATCTGCCGACCCGAGGCGGAAACCCTTCCAGCCGGGCGCAGGGAACCAATCCCGGCAGCTTCGCGAACCCCGCGCAGATCGGCGGGCCGCTCGCCTTCAGCTCTCCGGACACACCGGGACATGCCCGAGCCCTCCGACAAGACGGCCTGGGACTTCATGCCGCCCGACTGGACCTGCGTGGCCGGCCGCTGGACGCCGCCCGAAGGGTTCGAGCCGATCACCCAGCTCGAGCACGCGCGACTCGGTCGGGTCACGCCCGAGATGGCGCGCGTCGCGGAGCGCGAGCCCCACCTCACGCCCGAGCAGGTGCGCGACGAGGTGGCGGCCGGTCGCATGGTGATCCCGGCGAACCGCGTGCACCTGGCGGGGCGGCTCGACCCGATGGCCATCGGACGGGCCAGCGTCACCAAGGTGAACGCCAACATGGGCGCCTCTCCGGTGGCCAGCGGCATCGCCGAGGAGGTCGAGAAGCTCGACTGGGCGAAGCGCTGGGGAAGCGACACGGTGATGGACCTGTCGACGGGCGGCGACCTCGACGCCACGCGCCAGGCAATCGTCGACAGCTCCACGATGCCCGTGGGCACGGTGCCCATCTACTCGATGATCATCGGCCGCAAGGTCGAGGATCTCGACGAGCGGATCGTGCTCGAGACCCTCGAGCACCAGGCGCGCCAGGGCGTCGACTACTTCACCATCCACGCCGGCGTGCAGCGCCGGCATCTCCCCCTCGTCACGAAGCGCCTGATCGGGATCGTGAGCCGCGGCGGGTCGATCCTCGCGAAGTGGATGCTCCATCACGAGCGCGAGAACCTGATGGCCGATTGCTGGGACGACATCTGCCGGGTGATGCGGCGCTACGACGTCACCTTCTCGATCGGCGACGGGCTGCGTCCCGGGGGCCTCGCGGACGCCAGCGACGCCGCCCAGCTCGGGGAGCTGCAGGCGCTGGGCGAGCTCACCGAGCGCGCCTGGCGACACGGCGTGCAGGTGATGGTCGAAGGACCGGGACACGTGCCCTTCGACCAGATCGAGTACAACATGAAGCTCCAGCGCCGGCTCTGTCACGGCGCGCCCTTCTACGTGCTCGGCCCGCTCGTGACCGACGTCTTCCCGGGCTACGACCACATCACGAGCTGCATCGGCGCCACCGCCGCCGCCTACCACGGGGCCAGCATGCTCTGCTACGTGACGCCGAAGGAGCACCTGGGCCTGCCCAAGCGGGACGACGTCAAGCAGGGCTGCATCGCGTACAAGATCGCCGCCCACGCGGCCGACGTGGCGCTGGGCATTCCGGGATCCCGGGACTGGGACGACGAGCTCACCAAGGCGCGCGCCGCGCTCAACTGGGAGCGGCACTTCGAGCTGGCCTTCGATCCGGACACGGCGCGGGCGTTCCACGACGAGGACCTCGACGTGGACACCGACTTCTGCGCCATGTGCGGGCACGACTGGTGCTCGGTGCGCATCAGCAAGGAGATCTCGATCTTCGTCTCCGGCAAGGACGAGGAGTACGCCTGGGACAAGCCCCGGATCTCGGCGGCGCTGTCCGACGAGCAGAAGGAGATCCTCCGCAAGCGCGGCGTGCTCTCGCCCGCCGAGCTGCATCGGCTGGCGAGCAAGACCCGGGAGTCGATGCCGCGAATGGGAGAGAAGGCCGCCTGCCACAGCGACCTCAGCGACGACGAGACGGCGCGGACTGCTGCAGCGCGAGAAGCTCGATCCCGAGACCCTCGAGCCGCTGGCCGGCGCGGACGTGCTGTCCGCCCCTTGACCCGGCTTCGTCCCTCGAGTCCGCTCCGCCGGATGACCGCTCGCAGGTCTGCGGCCGCCGGAATGCAAGACGCCCCGGGGCTCACGGTCCCCGGGGCGTCTCATCGGAGCCTCCCCCCCCCGGATCGGCTCCAAAATCGTTGCCCCACGTTTCGGCCGCGGCGGTCGGATCTTGAGGCTTTTCTTGCCGGCAGGATTCCGCTCTCCTGCTCGTTGCCGAAGACCCACGGCGCCGGGCTCCAGCCGCCTTCCGGTGCGCCAGCGAGTGGCCCCCCGGTGACCCGACCCCGCTGGCCCCTCCAGGCCCTGTCCTGGGTGATGCTGTCCGGGTGGCTCGGCTCCTGGGCGCTGTTCGCGCTCGTGATCGCGCCGACCGCCTTCCAGGTGCTGCCCTCCCAGGAGGCCGCGGGGGCGCTGGTAGCGCCGGTGCTGGGCACCCTCAACCGCTACGGAATGGCGGCCGGAGTCGTCCTCGCCGTGCTGGCCGCCCTGCAGGGAGAGGGCCGCCTCGCAACCTTGCTTCCCCTGGTGCTGGCGGCGCTGTGCGCCACCTCCGAGCTGGCGGTGACGCCCGCCATCGAGGCGGCAGGCCGGCGCGCGTTCGGAGAGGCCCAGGAGGCGGGCGCCGCCGCGCGCTTCTCGCACCTCCACCAGCTCTCGCGGTACATCTTCGCCGTGGTCGAGCTGGGCGTGCTGGGGCTGATCGTCCTCCGTGCACGTCCGGCGGCACCGCCCGGGCCCGCCGGCCCCCCCGCGCCCTGATCCGTCATGCGGATCGGGGCGCGACTCCCAATGCCGGCCGAATCGCCGCGGCTTGCTCGGTCCGTGCCGCGATCCGAGCCCGACGCCTGGACCCCATGGGAATGAGGTCGTCGCGCTCAGGCTGGTTCCGCCGTTCTCGCACGATCCACGAGGCCTGGCAGGGTCTGCGGCACGCAGGAAGCACACTGAGTGACGCATTGGGGCTAGCAGTCGGTCAGGGCACCGCAGACCGTCACGTAAGCAGCCGAAAGACCGCAAGAATCGGACGTTTCTCCATAGCTCTCCCGCGGGCGCTGTACTATCCTTGTCGCCCTTGGATCGTTTTGCTTAGCGATTTCGAGCACTTAGAAACCGCCCCCACGAGGATTTCCAGGCAGTCGTCCGGGTCGGGGCCCGCACCCGCGGATCGTCGCACCATCCCCTGCGGATCGCGGCGAATCGCGGAAAGCACCCTCGAACCGCTGCCGGAGCCGGAAACCGGGAGGCGCCCGAAAAAAGCGCCGGGAGAGGGCTCGAAACAGCCGATCAGAGGCACCGAGCGCACCGGCGGAGCGTCTGAAAAGCACAGCGCGTCGGGAAAAGGCCAACCCCCGGGAAGCATCGGGGCACGAGCGACGGGATAGCGGTACCGGAATCGGAGCCGGGGCGGCGTCGGGACCAGCAAGGGCCAGCCAGCGCAAGCGAGGGCCGGCGAGGGAAGGACGGGCGACTCACCACGCGAGCGCCTGGGGAGCACGGAGATCTCACGGATATGAAGATCAAACTCGAGGTCGAATTCAACGTTTCGGAGACGGGGCTCGAAGACGCCCTGGCCGAATATGATGAGCTGACCGTCGAAGGACTCCTGAAGGAGATCCTCGACAAGAGCGTCGCCTGCGACGAGATCCACACCAAGGTGATCCAAGGTCCGAACACCCTGGAGGAGTACGACCAGGCGGCGAACTCCTAGACGCTTCTCTCTCTCGTTCTATCGCTTCTCTCTATCGTTCTATCGCTTCTCTCTAGTCGCTTCTCGAATCCTAGTCGCTTCTCGAATCGCTTCTCTCGCCTTCCTCTCCTCGCTTCATCGCTCCCGGATTCTCGAGCTCTACTGGGTACTCGATCTCCCGCGACCTCCGCTCTCGTTCCCGAAGCGGTCGCCGGCGTGCGCCCCCTCGGGTTCGGCACCGCGCGCTCTCTGACGCCCTCCCGCAGGCATCAGCCGAACAGATCGAGCTGCTCGTGACGCGCTGTCGGAGGCCGGACCACCGGCCCGGTCGGGTGCGCCCGGGCCCCCTCGCCGAAGCCCACCGCCGGACGACGCTCGGGGGTGCGCGGCCGGTAGATCCCCTGGCGGCGGCTCCACTCGAGCAGCTGCAGATAGAAGGCCTTGAAGCGCGGCCCGTGATTGAAGTGGCGCAGGTGCGCCAGCTCGTGGCACAGGGTGTTGACGAGGCTCGAGTACCGGAGAGCCTGCCCGGTGACCGCGTGCGACAGGCGGATCTTGATGCTCCCGTCGTCGTAGCAGACGCCGTAGCGGCTCTTCACGTTCGCACGCTCCGCCTCGATCGAGCGATACTCGAGGTCGAAGGCGCTCGCGATGCGCCGGGCGTCCACCGTCAATCGTTCCATCAGCTCGCGACGGGTGCGGCGATCCACTGCGAGCCAGAGAATCACCGCCGTGCCGGTCTCCGTCAACCGGCCTGCTAGCGGGCGTTCCTTCGGAGTCGCTTGCTGCGCAGGCCAGCCCCTTCGGGTCGGCCTGCTAGCGGGCGATCCTTCGGAGTCGCTTGCTGCGCAGGCCAGCCCCTTCGGGTCGGCCTGCTAGCCTGTGTGGCGTGATGCCCGAGCCGCTCACCATCCCGATCTTCCCCCTCGACAACGTGGTCCTGTTTCCCGGCGTGCAGGTACCGCTCTTCATCTTCGAGCCACGCTATAGGCAGATGACCGCGGCCGCGCTCGCGGGCGACCGGTACATCGGCATGGTCGTCGTGAAGCCCGAGCACCGCGACGAGATCGGCCTGGAGCCGCCGCTCTTCGCGGTGGGATGCGCCGGACGGATCGAGCACGCCGAGCCCCACGAGGACGGGACCTACCACATCATCCTGCAGGGAACGAACCGCTTCCGCATCCGCAGCGAGATCCCCCGGCAGGGCGAGCGCCTCTACCGCGTCGCGGAGGTGGACCTGCTCGCCGACGTGCCGCTGGAGCCCGGAGACTCCCTGGCTCCGATCCGCGACCGCATCCTCGAGCTGATGCGCCACCTCGTTCCCGAGCGCGCCGACCGCTTCAACAGCCGGGCGTTCGCGAAGCTGGACGACACGACGTTCGTCAACGCCTTCTGCCAGTCGCTCGACTTCTCGACGCGCGAGAAGCAGCAGCTCCTCGAAGCGAACAGCGTTCGCGCGCGCGCAGAACAGCTCGTCGCGCTGATGGAGTTCGGGATCGCGGCGCACGCGACGACCCACTCGCCCAGCTCCGGAACCGTCCACTGACGATTTTCGAGCAATCGCGAGAAAAATCGAGAAAATCGTAGGATTCACGAGATTTTGCATTGCGGAGATCGCGGCGTCCGACACCGGCCCGCAGCGCGCGAACTCGTCTCAGCTTTCCGTTCGAAACTCCGCGAATTCCCATCGCGAACACGAACGGAAACGGCTGTTGAACCCGACGGCGGCGCAGTGCTCCGTTGCTTCGAACGTGCGTCGCGCGCTCGTCGCGATCGGCGTGTTTCGGCTTTGCGAAGAGCCCGGGATCTGTGGTTAACTGTGCCCGCTTCACGGGAATCTTCGATGCAAGTTCACGTGAGGCTCCCTGGACGACCGCAAGACCCGCAAGACTCGAGAGACCCGTACCGAGAAGCAAGACAGCACGACCAGCAACAGCAGCAAGAACCCCAAAAAAAAATATCTGCTCGTCAGCCAGCGAGAGATCGAATGACCTTTACCCCCGAGGTCTGGGGCGGCGTTGTGCGCCGTCTGCGGCTCGAACTGCCCCCGTTCATCTGCGATGCGTTCATCGCGAACCTGGTCGCCGAGGCGAGCCCCGACGGCATCCGGGTGCTGTGTCCCACGGCGTTCCATCGCGATCGCATTCGGGACCACTACCGGAATCAGCTCGTCTCCTGCCTCCGGGCGGAGCTGGGCCACGATCCCGACACACCCATCTCCGTCGAGATCGTGGTGGCCGAAGCGGCCTCGACCCCTGGCCGGGAACGAGCCGCTTCGGAGCCCGCCCGGGACGAGTCGGCCGGTCCCCGGGCCGCGACCCCGCGGCGCCGTGGGGCCGTGCTCACCTCCGTCCCCCGGCTTCCTTCGGCGCCGGTCGTGGCCGCGGCCGCGGTCGCGCAGCGCCCCGTCCAGCGCCCCCTGCTGCGCCCCCAGCACACCTTCGAGAGCTTCGTGGTGGGTGATTGCAATGCCCTCGCACGCGAGGCTTCCCTCGCCATCGTTCGCGAGGACGATCCGAACCTGTCCCAGCTCTTCCTGTGCGGCGGCCCCGGCCTCGGCAAGACCCACCTGGCGCGCGCCGTGTGCACCGAGGCCCGCGCCAACGGGCGTCGCGCCGTGTACACGTCCGCCGAGGCCTTCACCAACGAGTTCCTGGCCAGCCTTCGCAGCCGCCAGACGGCCCGCTTCAAGCGCAAGTTCCGCCACGAGTGCGACGTGCTGATCGTCGAGGACGTGGCCTTCCTGCAGGGCAAGGAGAGCACGCAGCTCGAGTTCTTCCACACCGTCCAGCACCTGCGCGAGGCCGGCGGGCGCACCGTCTTCACCGGCACGCGCATGCCCCAGGCCCTCACGGACCTCGACTCGCGGGTGCGCTCCCAGCTCGCCGACGGCTTCGTGGCCGAGATGGGCCCCCCCGACGCGCAGGTCCGCCGCGACATCCTGCGCGCGAAGGCGGCCGCCGGCGGCGTCCACCTGCCGGAGGACAGCATCGAGCTGCTGGTCGAGTCGGTGCGCGGCAGCGTTCGCGAGCTCGAGAGCGTGCTGATCCAGCTCGTCACGACCGCTTCGCTGCTGAAGAAGCGGATCGACCTCGCGCTCACCCGCGAGGCGCTCGAGAAGAAGGGCGCGGACGCCGGCGTGCTGCCCGCGGCTCGAGCTGGCCGACGTGATCGGGCTCGTGGCGGCGTCGTTCAAGACGACTCCCGAGCAGCTCGCCGGCAAGACCCGCCGCAAGGAGGTGCTCGTTCCGCGGCAGCTCGCCATGTACCTGTGCCGCCGCTACACGGACGCCTCGCTCGCCGAGATCGGGCGCGCCCTGAACCGCGACCACCCCTCGATCCGCAACGCCATCCAGAAGGTCGAGCGGGCCGTCCTCGAGAAGGCTCCGCTGCGCTACCAGGTCGAGGAGCTGGCTCGGAAGCTCGACGAGCGGGCCCGACGCTGAGCCGCCGGAGCCCTTCGTCGTCGAGCGGACGCCTACGAGTAGCCGGACGCCGCCAGCTTCGGCGCGTGCACCCGGCGCGGCTCGCTGCGCTGGCGCGCGGGACCGGAGAGGTCCCGGTGCTCGCTCGGGCTCGCAGCGACGGCGGGTCCTGCGCGGGATCCTCGAAGCGCCGCAGCACCGCGTAGGTGGTCGATCGCTCCACCGGCGTGCGACCGCACTCGCGGATCAGCCGCCGGAACTCCTCGGCGCTCGTGTTCTCGCCGTGCTGCGAGCCCGGACTCGCGGCTGATCGACTCCTCCATCAGGGTGCCGCCGAAGTCGTTCGCGCCCGCATGCATCGCCATCTGGCCGAGCTTGTGGCCCATCTTCACCCACGACACCTGGATGTTGGTGATCCACGGGCGCAGGAAGAGCCGCGCCACCGCGATCATGCGCAGGTCCTCGTGCATCGAGGGGCCGGGACGCGCGCCGAGGAAGTTGTAGAGCATGTTGCGCTCGTGGATGAAGCCGAGCGGGCACGAACTCCGTGAAGCCGCCCGTGTCCTTCTGGATGTTCGCGCAGCAGCTCGAGATGCCCCGCGACGTGCCGCGGCTCCTCGATGTGGCCGTACATCAGCGTCGACGTGCGAGCGCAGACCGATGCTCGTGGGCGGCGCGGATGATCTCGACCCAGCGCGCGGTCTTGAGCTTGTTCGGCGAGAGGATGTTCGCGGATCTCGTCGTCGAGGATCTCGGCCGCGGTGCCCGGCATCGTGCCGAGGCCCGCGTCCACCAGCCAGCGCAGGTAGTCGGCCAGCTCCATGCCGCTCTTGCGGTGGCCGAAGTCGATCTCCTCGGGCGAGTAGGCGTGGATGTGGAGATCCGGGAACGCGCCCTTGACGGTCGTCAGGATCTCGTGGTAGTGGGTGTGGTCCTTGTTGGGATGGATGCCGCCCTGGATGCACACCTCGGTGGCGCCGCGCGCGACCGCGTCGCGGCACTTGGCCAGGATCGCCTCCATCGGGATGGTCGTAGGCGTCGAGCGCGTCGTCCTTGTGGCGCGCGAAGCCGCAGAAGGAGCAGCCCACGTAGCAGACGTTCGTGAAGTTGATGTTGCGGCACACGACGTAGCGAGACGTCGTCGCCGCAGTCCGTCGCTTGCGCGCATGGTCGGCGGCGCGAAGCAGCAGCGTGGAAGTCCGCGCCCTCGGCGCCCAGCAGGACGACGGCGTCCTCGGCTGGAGAGCTCGCGTCCTTCCAGCGCCCCCTCGAGGATGCTGGCGATCCCCGGGTTCACATCGCGGTCCAGTCGAGCCTCGAGTCGTTCGAACATCACGCAGCCTCCTCTCCGGACTGGGGGTCGTTCCCGTCGTTGGGCAGCCGCGCGTAGCCCGCGTCGTTGGCAAAGCGCGGCAGCTTCTCCCACACCCGTGGGTCGAAGAATTCGGGTCGCTGGACAGGTCTCGGGATAGACGGGCAGGCGCTCCAGCAGGCGCTGCCCCGCCGCCTCCGTGCGGCGCGCGAAGCTCGCCGGAGCGCCGGCCACGGCGCCTCGGGATTGATGAAGTCGACGGTCACCGGCGAGACCCCGCCCCAGTCGTTCAAGCCCGAGCGCAGCAGCAGCTCGAGCACCTCGGGCGCCAGGTTCGGCGGCGCCTGCACGTTCATCTCGGGACCGAGGACGAGCCGCGCCAGCGCCACCCAGCCGGCCACCTCCTCGTCCCGCAGCGCGCGACGCCGCCGCGCATGGGCGTGTCCGGCTTGGGTGGAAGGGCTGGATGATCGCCTCCTGGATGTGGCCGAAGCGGTCCTGCAGGTCGCGGATCGCGAGCAGCGTGTCGACGCGCTCGGCCTCGTTCTCGCCGATGCCGAGCAGCATGCCGGTGGTGAAGGGGATCTTGAGCTCGCCGGCCTCCTCGTGCATGCGGATGCGCACCGCCGGGTCCTTGTCGGGACAGTAGTGGTGGGGCATGCCCTTGCCGCGCATGCCGCGGGCTCGTCGTCTCGAGCATCAGGCCCATCGAGGCGTTCCACGGCCGCAGCGCTCGCGATCTCGTCGGGCGCCAGGATTCCCGCGTTGGTGTGGGGCAGCATGCCGCCCTCGAAGGCGACCTCGCACGCCCGCACGAGATGCTCGGTCGTGCGACGCCCAGCCCCGGGCCGCCAGCCACTGGCGGTGGCGACCGGTAGGCGACCTCGGGCTTGTCGCCGAGGCACATCAGCGCCTCGATGCAGCCGGTGCAGGACGCCGCCGCGGACCGCCTCGGCCACCTCGTCGAGCTCGTAGGTCTTCGCCTCGGGCGAGTCGGGCGGCTTGGCGAAGGTGCAGTAGCTGCAGCGGTCCCGGCAGAGATTCGTGAGCGGAATGAAGATGTTGCGGGAGACGGTGACCACGTCGCCCTTGCCCCGCAGCTTGCTCTCGTGGGCGCCGGCGAGAACGGCCTCCCGCACGCCGGCGTCGCGCAGGCTCGCGCCGAGCCGCTCGCCGGCCGCCCGTTCGAGCCGGCCCTCGTCCAGCGCCCGCGGCCGCCAGGCGCTCGGCGTCGCGGACGGGCAGGGGCGAGGAGTCGCGAACGGGCAGGCTCAAGAGGGGGCTCCGGTCTCGCTCGAGAAGGGGCCGGAAGAGCAGCCGCTGAGGCTATCGGATGGGGGCTTCGATTCCAATGCAGGCGTTCCGGGTCCAGCTGGACCGAATCAGGGAAAAACCCGCCTCCCCGGGGGCCGATCCGTCAAGGCGGGCCCCGGGACGACCGATTGTGGGAGCGGGGAGACGTTCATTCCATGTCCGAAGAGGAAGCCGGGCCCGCCGCCGGACCGGCGCGCAGCCACACCGTCAACCCGGTTCGCAGCCTGCCGGCACGCATCAGCTTCATCGTCTTCGGCGCCACGCTGATCACGTCCCTCGCGGTCACCGCCATCTCGGTGCAGTCGATCGACGACTTCCTGCGCGGCCGCATCGAGCAGAGCTTCCCGAGCCTGCTCGAGAACGCCTCGAGCCGCCTCGACCTGTGGTTCGATCAACGGCTCCTGGAGCTGGGGGTGTTCTCGAACAGCGGCATCCTCACCGAGAACGCCCCGCTCCTCTCCACGAACCTCGGCAGCAAGCGCGCCCGACGCGCCAAGCGCGAGGTCGAGCAGTACCTGAGCTACGTGCTCGACAGCTTCCCGCAGTACGAGTCGCTCTTCGTGCTGGGGCCGAACGGCGAGCAGCTCCTGAGCGTGGGCAAGCAGCTCGAGATCCCCGAGGCGATGCTGCGCGGCGAGCTGTCGGCCGTGACCGAGCCGCGGCTGAGCCGCGTGGTCACGACCCCCTCCGGCATCTACGAGCTCGCCTCGGCGCCGCTCGCTGGCTCGAGCGCGATTCCGGCCGGCACCCTGCACGCCGCGATGAACATGAGCGCCGTCGCCGAGGTGCTCCGCTCCGAGGAGGTCGGCGAGTTCGCGGAGATCTTCCTGCTCGACGGCGAGCGACACTACCTCGTCGCGAGCCCCGAGCGCATGAATGCCCATGTCTGGAACGCACCCGCACTCGAGGGCGAGGCGGGTGATCGCGTGCTCTTCGACTACCAGGACTACACCGGAGAACGGGTGGTCGGCTCGGCGCGCCCGCTGGCGCGCTTCGGTTGGCTGCTGGCGGTCGAGGAGCCCTACAACGAGGCGTTCTCGCCCGTCGTCTCCGGCATCCGGCGCATTCTCGGAATCAATCTCGCCATCGTGCTGCTCTTCGCCCTCGCTGCCTTCCGGGTGGCGCGCTCCATCGCCAAGCCCA
>CAWGJT010000003.1:0-13983 GCA_963822965.1 uncultured delta proteobacterium | reverse complement strand
CGGGCTCCTTCGATGCAGCGACCGATCTGTACCGACTGCACGAGCCGCAGCTGACGTCCCCGGGCGGCCTGACGATCGACATCGACGCCACGGCTCCCGCGGACCCCCGCGCGTTCCGCTGCGAGGACCGGCTCGTCAACGTCGCGCAGGTCGGCTCGGCGGTGCGCGATCCGGACCTGAGCGACAACCTCTCGGTGCAGACGATCGGCTTCGACAAGGCCGCGGTGGAGAACCTCCCGGAAGACTGCAACGACGGGATCGACAACGACTGTGACGGCCTGATCGACTGCCAGGAGTCGGCGTGCTCCTGCCGCCCCTCGCTCGAGACGCTGCCCGGTGGCACCGATACCAATCCCCTGTGCGTGGGCGTCCTGGTCAGCGGGCTGGTGCGCGACGAACGCGGCGACATCCGCTACTGCGGCCCCGCGCCGGCCCACGGCTGCACGGTTCCGCGCGGCGTGTGCGGCGGCGTCACCGTGCCGGCCGCCTGCTGCGACGTCAACCTCTGGTCCAACCCCCAGGCGAACCTCCAGTTCGCCGCGTGCGACGTGGGTGTTCCCGGCTGCGCGCCCCGCGACCCGAACTGGAAGGACTCGATCCCCGGCGTCGATCTCCAGGGCTACGGCTACACGGCCGCCGGGCTCCGGATGACCTACATCCTGCACTACGAGAACGTCGGCAACGCCGACGCCCACGACGTGCAGGTGATCGACGCGCTCGACGAGGACCTCGACGACACGACCCTCACGGTCCACGACGGCGGCGTCTACGACCCGGCCACGCGGACTCTGGTGTGGACCGATCCCCTGGTGCCCCCCGCGACGCCGCGGCAGGTGAGCTTCGAGATCGAGGTGCGCAGCGATGCGCCCCCCGCCACGCGGGTGCGCAACGTGGGCACGATCGTCTTCCCCGATGCCGTGCCTCCCACGCGCATCGACACGAACTTCGTCGAGCACGTGGTGCCCGATCCCTCGCTGGTCATCGCGCCCGATCTGGCGGTGATCGGCTGCCACGAGACGGCGCCGGGCAGCGGACTCTGGCGGGTCGACCTCGGGAACGAGGGAAACGGCTTCGCATACGACGTGCGGGCGAGCATCGTCGATCCGCCGGCCTCGGTCGTCGTGAGCGACGGGGAGGCCACCTTCTCCCATCCGGACGATCCCGCCGACGGCTCCTTCACCACCGTCGTGCCCGCCGCCATCACCACCAGCGACGACACCGTGGCCTTCGTGACGCAGACACCCGGCGACCCCTGTGCGGCGCTCCGTTGGCGCTTCGAGTGGGACGATCTCGCGGGAGGTCAGTTCAGCGACGAGGTGCAGGAGACGTCCGATCGCGATCGCGACGCCGTTGCGGACGATGTCGACGATTGTCCCGACGACTACGACCCGGCGCAGGCGGATGCGGACGGCGACGGCACGGGCGACGCCTGCGAGGCCCCGCCGACGCCGGGCCGCTGTGACGTCGACGCGGACGGCGACGTCGACCGCAACGACGTGAACGCCATCTTCGCCGCGCGGGGTCAGTCGGCCGCCGGTGCCGACGATCCGCGGGATTCGAACGAGGACGGGCTCATCAGCGTGAACGACTCCCGCATCTGCGCGCTGGAGTGCACTCTGCCCGATTGCGAAGTGCCGCCCGCGCCGCCCGCCTGTGGGCTGATCGGCATCGAGCCGCTGCTCCTGCTGGGCGTCTGCCGCCGGCGCCGGCGAGGTCGTCGGCCGGCGGCTGCCGGCGCGGACCGTCCCGACTGCCAGACCGCAAGGCCCGACTGCCAGACCGCAAGGCCCGACTGCCAGACCGCAAGGAGAGGAGACCCGTCATGAAGCGCTCTGCCTCGTTCGTCTTCGGCCCCATGCTCGCCGTGTTGCTGCTGGCCGCCCCGGCCCGGTCCGCGACGATCGGCTTCTCACCGCAAACGATCCTCGCGGCGGTGGGCGACTCCTTCCTGCTCGACGTCGTGGTGTCGGACCTCGCCGGCGAGATCGTCAGCGCCTACGACCTCGATATCGTCTTCGACGCCGCCGTGATCCAGCTCGACAGCATCTCGCTCTCGGATGCCCTGGGCGCCCCGTCGCTCTTCGAGGCCTTCCTGTCGTCGTCCACGGGTCCCGGCCTCGCGGACCTGGCGGGGGTCTCGCTCCTCTCCGACGCGGCGCTGCTCGCGCGACAGGGCGGAGCGAGCGTCACCCTGGCCACCCTCGGCTTCACCCGGACCGGCACCGACGACACCACCCTCGACTTCGTCCTCGACGCCTTCAACGACGTGAAGGGCGCGCAGGCCCGGATCCTCGATCTCGCCGTGCGACCCGGCACGGTCGGCTCTCCGGGCGAGGCGCCGATTCCCGAGCCCGGCGCCAGCCTCGCGTTCGCCGTGGGCCTGCTGACCCTCGGAGGCGCATTGCACAGGCGGCGGCCCTCCGCAGGCGATCGGCTTCGGGGCTCTCGGGCCTGACCGACGGGGCTCGACGCGGGGAGCCTGGCGCCGGCCGGTCCGTGGCGCGAGCGGTTGCGTGCGGGCTGGGACGCTAGACTCGCCCCGGAACGAATCGAGGAGGTTGGACATGACCCTGGAGCAGATCGTCCCCCAGCAGGAGACGTACGTGCCGAGCCGCGAGCTGAAGTGGTCGCCCTTCTCGGAGGGCATCGAGCTCAAGGTCCTGCGGATCAGCCCCGAGACCGGCACCTGGACGGTGCTGCTCAAGTGCGAGGCGGGCTCTTCCTTCGTCCGCCACCGTCATCTGGGGGCCGGCGAGTACTTCATGCTCTCGGGCAGGATGGAGGTGCGCGGGGGCGCGCAGGCCGGCGGCATCACCGCGGTGGCCGGCGACTACGGCTGGGAGCCCGTCAGCGTGATCCACGACGTCACCCACTTCCCCGAGGCCACCGAGCTCCTCTTCACGAACCACGGCGCCGTGCAGTTCCTCGACGAGGACGACAACACCTCGTTCGTGCTGGACTGGGAAGCGATCCAGGCCATGGCCGCGGCATAGCCCCGATCCGTACGACGGATCAGGGCTGGCGCTTCTCGAGCGGTATCCAGGCGCGTGCGGTCTCGCCCGTGTAGATCTGCCGGGGACGGCTGATTCGCGTGCCCGGGGTGTTCCGCTGCTCGAGCCAATGCGCGATCCAGCCGGGCAGGCGTCCCAGGGCGAACATCACCGTGAACATGTCCGTCGGAATGCCCATCGCGCGGTACAGGATGCCGCTGTAGAAGTCGACGTTCGGGTAGAGCTTGCGCTCGATGAAGTAGTCGTCCGCGAGCGCCACCTCCTCGAGCCGCATGGCGATCTCGAGCAGCGGGTCGTCCACGCCGAGCCGCCCGAGCACCTCGTCCGCAGACTGCTTCAGGATTCGCGCGCGCGGATCGAAGTTCTTGTAGACGCGGTGCCCGAAGCCCATCAGCTTGAAGTTCGAGTCCTTCGACTTCGTGAGGTCGACGTACTTCTCGATAGTTCGCGCCGTCGCTCCGGATGAGCTCCAGCATCTCGATCACGGCCTGGTTCGCCCCGCCGTGGAGCGGTCCCCAGAGTGCGCTGACCCCCGCGGAGATCGACGCGAACAGGTTCGCGCCGCCGCTGCCCACCGACGCGGACGGTCGTGGTGCTGCAGTTCTGCTCGTGGTCGGCGTGGAGGATCAGGAGCTTGTTGAGTGCGCTTCGCACGACCGGATCGACTTCGTAGGGCTCGGAGGGCACCGCGAACATCATGAGCAGGAAGTTCTCGAGGTAGGTGCGGTCGTTCTGCGGGTAGATGAACGGCTGGCCGATCGACTTCTTGTAGGAGAACGCCGCGATCGTCTTGGCCTTGGCGAGCAGGCGGACGATGTTGAGGTCGATCTCCTCGGGCGTATCGTCCTCGGGGTAGTAGGCGGAGAGCGACGCGATCATCGCGGAGAGGATGCCCATCGGGTGCGCCGTGGGCGGGAAGCCCTCGAAGAACTTCTTCATGTCCTCGTGCACGAGTGAATGGCGCGTGAGCCGCGTGCGAAATTCCTCGCGCTCCGCCTGCGTCGGCAGTCGGCCGTAGATCAGCAGGTGGCAGACCTCGGGAAAGGTCGCGTTCTCGGCGAGGTCCGCGATGTCGTAGCCCCGGTAGCGGAGGATCCCCTGCTCGCCGTCGATGTAGGTGATGGCGCTCTCGCAGGCGCCGGTGTTGGCAAACGAAGGATCGAGCGTGATGGCCCCCGTCTGCGCGCGAAGCTTGGAGATGTCGATGCCGACCTCCCCCTCGCTGCCCACGGCGACCGGCAGGTCCGTTTCCTTCCCGTCCAGCACGAGCTTGGCGTTGTTCGTCATGGGGAGGAGAGTGGCATGGGTCTCCGGAGTTCGCGAGTAGGGGGCCCGATGTGGGTGGTCCCGCCGCGGTCCGGGGGCGCCGCCGGGAGGGGGCGATGAGCCACGGGATGCCGAGAAGGGCCGCGTGCGGTCCAGGGGGCGGCCTCGGGAAGCTCCCCCCCCGATCCGAGGGAGACCCTCGAGGCCCGGATGGACGGGGAGCGCGCCGAGGTCGATCGGATCGGGTGGCCCCCGCCGCGAGGCGCCGACCGCCCTGGATTCCTCGTCGGAAGTCGAAGAAGCCCCAATCCGGGTCGGGCCCGAACATGATGCGACCCTCGCCGGGAAGCACGGCGCGACGACGGGTATCCTCCAGAGGGTCCTTCTCCCTCTCTCGACGCCAGCGGAGGTGGCGGATGGGGTTGCCTGGAGCCGCGACTCCGACATCGACGGGCTCTTCGGCCGCTTCGACGTGGTGGCTCACACGCTTCTCGATCCTGCGGCTGCTGGGCCTCGTCTACGCCTTCGCGTTCCTCTCGCTCGCGACCCAGGTGCTGCCGCTGATCGGATCGGACGGGCTCCTGCCCGCCGGGGCCTTCCTCGAGCGCGTCGCCGCCCACTTCGGCTCCCGCGCCGGCAGGGGCCGCGGCGCTTCCCAGCCTGTTCTGGCTCCACCTCTCCGACCCGGCGCTGCTGGTGCTGTCCTGGCTCGGGCTCGGCGCTCTCCATCGCGCTCCTGCTGGGCTTCGCCAACGCGATCTCCATGGCCGTGCTGTGGATCGTCTACATGTCCTTCGTCCACATCGGCCAGGACTGGTACGGCTACGGCTGGGAGATCCAGCTGCTCGAGACGGGCTTCCTGGCGATCTTCCTGTGTCCCGCTCCTCGACGGCCGCGCCCGTTCCCGCGGCGGCCGCCCCCGGCGCTCGTGCTCTGGCTCTTCCGCTGGCTGGCGTTCCGGATCATGCTCGGCGCGGGACTGATCAAGATCCGCGGCGACCCGTGCTGGCGCGATCTCACGTGTCTCGACTTCTTCTACGAGACCCAGCCGATCCCGAACCCGCTGAGCCCCGTCTTCCACTTCCTGCCGCGCTTCGTGCACCGGGTCGGCGTGCTCTTCAACCACGCTGACCGAGCTGGTCTCGCCGTGGTTCGCGTTGGGACCGCGCACGTTCCGGCACGTCGCGGGCGGCGTCATGCTGCTCTTCCAGGCCATGCTGATCCTCGGCGGCAACCTGTCGTTCCTGAACTACCTGACGATCGTTCCCGTCCTCGCCTGCTTCGACGACTCGTCGCTGCGCCGGGTGCTGCCGCGGCGGCTCGTCGCGCGAGCCGAGCGTGCCGCCGCGGAGGCCGAGCCGTCGCGGGGGCAACAGTTCGCGGCGGTGGGGCTCGCCGTGGTCGTGGGCATTCTCAGCATCGGCCCGGTCGCGAACCTCCTCTCTCCCCGGCAGATCATGAACACCTCCTTCGATCCGCTCGACCTCGTGAACACCTACGGCGCCTTTGGCAGCGTGGGACGCGAGCGCTACGAGATCGTCTTCGAGGGGACGCGCGACGAGGAGGTGGGCGCGGAGACCCGCTGGGAGGAGTACGAGTTTCCCTGCAAGCCCGGCGATCCCGATGCGGCGCCCCTGCGTGGTCGCGCCGTACCAGCCGCGCCTCGCCTGGCAGCTCTGGTTCGCGGCCATGTCCGACCCCGAGCACTACCCCTGGACGATCCACCTGGTGTGGAAGCTCCTGCACGCCGACCCCGGCGCGCTGTCCCTGCTCGAGGAGAACCCGTTCCCGGACGCCCCGCCGCGCTGGATCCGCGCCGATCTCTACCGCTATCGCTTCGCTCCCTGGGACGATCCCGGGGGCGCCTGGTGGCGGCGCGAGCGGATCGGCCCCTGGCTCCCGGCCCTCTCGAAGGACGATCCGGGCCTGCGCCGCTTCCTGGAAGCCGCGGGCTGGGACGCGGAAGGCGTGCCGGTCGACCCGCGCTGACGTTCGCGTTCGACCGCGGCCCTGGCGTTCGGGAGCGGCTCAGCCGCGCGGGAGCGGCTTGCAGGAGCGGCCGTGCCACTTTCGCGATTCGGGCGGGTCGATCTCGCCCAGGTGGCATTGGACGAACCACTTGAGCGCGTAGCCGATCATGCGCCACTGCACGGTGGACGGGGAGTGCTCCATATGGGGGATCTCGAGCCACTCGTAGGGCTTGCCCTGGGCCTCCATCATCGCTCGCAGCCGATAGGACTGCTCCGGATCGACCCGCTGATCCTCGCTGCCATGGATGATGAAGATGGGGGCCTTCAGCTGGTCGACGTGGTACGCAGGAGAGACCTCGATCAAACGGTCGAACTCCTCCTTCGGATCGCCCACGTGCTCGACGAGCCACCGCGCCGCCCAGGGTGCAGCGGAGTCGTTCCAGATCATCAGCGGGAGATCGCTGACCCCGTTGATCGTCACCGCGCACCGATAGCGATCGGGCCGGCGGATCGTGCTCATCACCGCCGAGTAGCCGCCGTAGCTCCCGCCCGCGATGCACATGCGAGCGGGATCGACCCATCCCCGCTCGATCACGGCGTCGACGGCCGCGTCGATGTCGTCCTCGATTCCGCGTCCCCATTCCTTGGCGCCGGCCTCGAGGAACGATCGGCCGAACCCCGCGGATCCGCGATAGTTG
Organism: uncultured delta proteobacterium; assembly: GCA_963822965.1. Classification (GTDB taxonomy): domain Bacteria; phylum Myxococcota_A; class UBA9160; order UBA9160; family UBA4427; genus JAJDAN01. Next base: position 7,038 of record CAWGJT010000003.1, on the reverse strand, counting down.
ACGCGGAGCACGGCGAGTCCGGCCGTCGCCAGGTACTGGGTCAGGGGATCGAAATAGCCCGAGTCCCGGACCCCGATCGGCCCGCCGTGAGGGATCACGACGAGGGGAGGCGGCCTGCCGTCGGCGCGATCCGGACGCGCGAGGTAGGCCTCGAGCTTCGTACCGTCAGCCGAGACGACCTCGAGGCACTGGACGGGTACGAGCTTCTCCGGATGGATCGCGTCGTTGATGCGACCGAGCTTGACAAGCTCGTTCCTCTCCTTGTCGAGGAAGTAGAATTCACCGGGCTCGCGATCGCCGTGAACGCTGAGCGCGAAGAAGCGGTGATCCCGGCTCGAGCTGGCGACCGCTACTCGCTCTCCGGGGGCCAGCTTTGCGGTGTCTGGAAGGTGCTTCTCGCGAAACTCGTCGAAATAGTGATAGCGGCGCTGTCCCCCGTCGTCGTAGGCCACGGCGATGACGTCGATGCCGTCGTAGTCGAAGAGCACGTCGGAGAGGTCGACGTCGGGTCGGCGGTAGAGCTCCCGCACCAGCTCGCCGGACTCCGGATCGAGCTCTTCCATCCCGCGTGTATCGTGCGAGCCGTAAGCGAGCACGATCAGGTGCCGGTCGTCCCGGGTGATACCGACCGGGATCAGATCCTCCGGGCCCTCGATATCCCCTTCCCACGCCGTCTGCCAGCCATCGTCGGGACCTCGTCGATAGCGCAGCGCCCAGTGCGGATTCCACCTTCCCTCGACGGTGAGCGCGGCGCGAACCACGTGCTTTCGGTCCGTCACCCAGCGCACGACCGGATTCGGCTGGCTCGCGACCACCTCGAGCTCTCCTTCCACCCAGCGGCGGGCCTTCTTTCGACTCGGTCCCAGGGCGAGGGCCGAGACGGGTCCGCGGCGGACCGCGTACTTCCCGTCGAAGGCATCGCCCCACAGCACGAACTCGTCCTCGTCCGGAAGGGGGTCGACCAACCAGCCCGGGCTCTGGATCTCGATCGTGTCGTGGAGGATCTTGCCCTCGTCGAACCGCAGCCGCAGGACTACGGCTCTTACCGAGCCCTGGAAGGAGTGACGGATGAAGAGGGAGTCGCGCCCCACCCACGTCGTCCAGGCGACCGATTGCCTCGAGGCGTAGACGGGACGCGGGATGGCCTGGCCCCGTCGCTGGACGAAGACTCCCCAGGTGCGCTCGTGCTGTGCGACTCCGACTACCCAGTCTCCGTTGGGGCTGATCGACACGGAGCCGATGGAAGGTTCCCGCCAGAGAACCTCGGGTCGAACCCCCGTTCTTCCCGCGGCGCTCGATCCGAGCGGCGCCCCGACGATCGAGACCGCAACCAGTACGAGCGGGAGGGCTCGCGTCACTCGGCGGCTTCCGTTGCTTGGTCCGCGCGCGATGCCTGGTCTCGAATCTCGTAATAGCGCGTCAGGAAGTCGTCCCGCGCGAGGCCCGTGTAGCGAACCGGAAGGGCTGCGAGCCAGGATGGATGCTCGCGCTCCAGGTCCAGGAGCGTCTTCGCCGAGCGGTTGAGAATGCGGGCACCGAGCCGGAGATCGCTCCGGTACGCAAACTCGTAGGCGCTCGCGGTGGGGCCCCTCCTCACGACGAGCATGCCTGGATAGTTGATGGCGCCGGGCTCGACATCGAACGTCCGACTCTCGTACGGCACGTCCAGACGCCAGATGAACTCGTTCGAGGCGATCTTCCGGGAGACCTTCGTCCAGCTGTAGGTTCCGGACTTGACGGCGACGAAGAATACGTGGTCACCCACGGACAAGTCTGTGGCGACCGTTCCCGCGCTGGTGACGACGCTGGAGAGCGCAACGTTCGTGTCGATGTGGACGACGAGGACGCCTTCGTTCTTCTCGAGAGCCGGTAGATCCGCCGACGAGTCGAGGCGACGCACGCTCGCACAGCCGGCCAGAAGCAGGCCGGCAGCCAGAATGGCAAGCGCGCGCCAGGCGCGCGATCGCTTCGCGGAAGCCCCCATGGATTCGATCCTGAACGAGGGCACGGGCGCCGTCAAGCGGAAGCGTCCTGCCCGCGACGCCAGCCAACACGGGCCCGAAGGCGGGCCCGACTGCGCTGGCTGAGGGAGCGCGGGCGCGCGACCCAAGACTTCGTTTCGGGTCGCGCGCCTATTGCAGGAGGTCTTCGAGCAGCCCGGTGTAGTCTTCGAGCTGGCGGATTCCCAGGAAGTCGTCCCGGACGCGCCGGTGTGCGGCAGCGCCGATGCACTCGCCTCGCTCCGGATCGCAGAGCAGCTCGTCGAGCGCATTCGCGAACGCGTCGTGATCGGCCGGGTCGCGGAGCAGTACGCCCGAGACGCCGTCCTCGATCTGGTCCTGGATGCCTCCGACGGCGCTGGCGAGCACGGGGCGGCTCTTCCACATGGCCTCGGTCACGGTGAGCCCGAAGCCTTCGTGCAGGCTCTTCTGCACGATGACCCGGGCGCAGCGCTGGATGGCGTTCACCATCGCGGCGTTCTCCGCGTCGTCGGTCATCGGGAGCATGGCGAGGTGCACCCGCTTGCGCATGGCGTGCGGCAGGGCCCGCCACGTGGCCGCGACCGACTCGTACACCTCCGCGCCTTCGGGATCGTCGGCGACGGCCGTCACGTTCGGCCCGGCGAGCAGCAGCTCGGCATCGAGCCCCGGATGGCTCTCGAGCAGGATGCGGAACCCCTCGAGCACGCCGATCGGGTCCTTCAGCAGATCCCAGCGGGAGACCTGCGCGACCAGCGGCACGTCCCGGGGAACCGCGCGACCGAGACGCTGCACGTCGGCGGCGTGTTCGACCCGACCGGGCGATCCGTCCGGTCGCGTGAACGTTGGAGCGACGCCGGCGGGCAGTGGACCTTCGAGGATTCCGATCTCGATCGCGATCGCCGCGGCCACCTCGGGGTGCATCTCCTGGTTCTTCGGCGAGAAGGGATCGATCCCGGGCCGGATCACCCGCGCGCGACCGTCGTCGCAGCAATCCGGGACGTAGGTGTCCCGCGAGAAGATCGTCGCCTCTGCGCGCTCGAGATAGGGCGCGAGGAATGCCCAGCCCTGGCTCACCTCACCGTTGGTCTGGTCGTGGCCGACGTGGCAACGCCAGACCACGTGAGCCCCCGCCTCCTGCAGGGGCTCGATCAGGCCGGCGGTCTGCGGGTCGTGGAGGATGACGATGTCCCCGGGGTCGACGCCGGCGAGGAGGTCGACCGCGTTGCGGCGAAGCGTCGCTTCGTACGCAGCGCGCGCTGCGTCGTCGAGGGGCGCTCCGTCCCCCGGCGATCCGTGCAGGGCGTGGTGGATGCGCTTCGTCAGCCGGAAGAAGTCGGGATCGCCGTCGATCACCATCCAGCGACAGTCGACCCCCGCGCCCCGCGCATAGCCGACCAGGGACCGCAGCATTTCGGCCACCCCGCCGCCGGCGGCGGTGGAGTTGACGTTCCAGACCGAGGCGCCCCCCAGATCCTCCTCGAGGCGCCCGACGCACTTCTCCAGCGTGCGCACCCGCTCTTCCCCGACGACGGGCAGGTAACGCTCGATCGCCTGGGTCGCGGGCCGGACCTCCGTCAGACACCCGATGCGCTTCATCGAGGTGGAGCTTCGCGCACGACGGCGGTGGGCGCACGCCGGGACGCTCCTCCCGCCCGGACGGCAGTCGAGAGCGCGCTCGGATCTGCGCGCGGGCGTCTCAGCTGGCCATGATGTTGACGGCGCGGGAGACGACCAGGGCCACGACCACGAGTGAGATGACGGCCTGGACCGTCATCAGGCCCTTGGCCCAGCGGGCGAGCGGCATGGTGTCCGTCGGCGAGAACGCCGTCTGATTGGTAAAGGAGAGGTACAGATAGTCGAGGTAGGTCGGCCGCCAGCCGGGTGCGAGATGCGGCGACAGCTGCTGCGGGAACAGGAAGGCCACGGAGCGGCTCGTCGGCTGGAGCGTGCGCGCCGCCGGCCCTCCACCGTCGAGCTCCCAGTACCAGAGGGAGAACGCGACGGCGCTCGACAGCCAGACGGCCAGGGCGTCGGCGAGCAGACGAACCGCGGGCAGGCTCGAGCCGTGGATCAGGGAGTCCAGCAGGTGCCAGACCGTCACGGCGGTGGCGAGGCTCAGCAGCGCCGCGGGGACGAGGTGCAGGTGCGGCCACTTCGGGAAGAGCTCGATGCGCCGGACCGGATCCGCGAGCAGCAGCCCCAGGACCACGGCGAGCTGCGCTCCGGGCATCAGCCATCGAGGCTGGATCGACAGGTCGCGCTCGAGCAGGAGCTGTACGGCGAGTACGGCGCAGACGGTGAGGGCGGCGGGCCAGCGGGACTCGTCCCCGACGACGCTGGGGCGCATGCCTTCGTTCGGAGAATCGGACATGCCCGCAAGGTAGCTGCAACCTCTTCACCGGGCTCCGGCCCGCGGGAGCTTGCTCGGGCTCCGCGCTCCGTCGGTCTCAGCCGCCGTGTCTCCGTCGGCGCCGGCCGCTGTGTCTCTGTCGACACAGGGCACCGAGGCCGAGCGTCATCAGGAGCCCGGTCGTGGGCTCGGGCATGGGGTTGGGGTCGGAGGCCGGAACGGCGTATTCGGCCCCCGCGAGCGGCGAGATCCGCAGCAGGACGGTCTGGGCGAGGGGATCGATGACCCCGCTCGCGGTGAAGTACTGGAACCCGAGCGCGAAGGTCTGGTCGAGCTGCTCCACGTCGAGCAGCGGGACGACGCTGTCGAAGACGGCACCCTGCCCGAACTCACCGGGAACGTCCTCGTGGAAGATCGTCCCGGTGATGCCGGTCTGGATGAAGGCATTGAGCTCGATGGGGTTCGGCGCGGAGACGACGTCTACGTGCAGACCGAAATCGCTGTAGGCGGTCAGGTCGGCACCTCCCAGCCGGAGCCGGGCGGCGACCTTGCCGTAGTCGATCGTGCCTCCCTCGATCTCGAAGAGGACGCCGTCGCCGTCCGCGGTCCGGCTCAGGATCTGCCCGTTGCCGCCGAAGAAGCCGGTGATCTCCTCGGCTGCGAGGAGCTGCTCCTGGGAGAGGGTCACCGTCGTCGCGCCGGCGGGGCCGGCGAGGAGCAGCGCGCTTGCGAGGACGGAGAGGCAGTCGAGAATCCGCATCAGATCTGTCCGAACGACCACGCGATGCTAGCCCGAGGGCGGCCGACGGGCATGCCGCCCCCAGCCACCCGCGACCAGGAGTCCGAGCCCGAGCAGATTGCCGAGCGCGGCCTCGGGCAGCGCGTACTCGATGTTGTCCATCGCGAAGGGACCTTCGCTGTCGAGCTCGACGAGGACCAGGTTCTGCCACTCGGGCCCGAAGAGGAAGTGCGTGGTCGTCGTCCCCAGGGCCTCCTACACATGTCGTCGATCCTATTCCGCGACACAGGACGAGGTCAATCCATTTGCTCGACGGGGAGCACTTGGATGTCGAGGCGCTGGCAGCTGCCGCGCAGGTCTGTCCTTCGCGTCAGGTCGGCCCCTGACGCTGGGACCACGCGATGCGGAAGAGCCCGACGGCGCCCCAGTGCTGGAGGGTCTCCGGCAGCGAGGTCGGATCGTCGGCCGCGGGGCTCCGTTCGAGGAGCAGACGGAGTCCCGTGTCGCATGCGCCCAGGACGTGCTCCGCCGCCTCGGCGGGACTCCAGGTGCGGGACGTGTCGCCGGCGACCAGTGCGTTCGCGAGGTACGCCAGCTCGTCGACCACCCGCTGGTGCGTCTGGGGATCGCGAGCGAGGAGCTGGCCCAGGGCCTGGCGGAACGGCGGGAGCGCGGGGGCCGGCGTGGTGGTGGCCGGAGGCTCGACGCCCGCGGCGGCCAGCAGCCGCCGTAGGGGTGCGGAGCGGCCCTCGCCCGGCGGGGCCGGGGGGAGCTTGCTCGTCGCCGCGACAGGGCTCCGGTGGCGGAAGTAGGCACGGGTGATCGGGTCGTGCTCGGGCGACTCCGGCGGCTGGGAGGCGAGCGCCAGAAAGGCGCGCGCGTCCCCCGGCGAGACGTAGCCGCTCTCGGCTCGGCGATCCTCACGCTCGGCACGGGCGTCTTCGAGCAGCAGCTCCGCGTCGTTCAGCGCCGCGTGGAGCCCGCCCGCCCGGTCGACCTGCTCCTGGGTGGCCAGCCAGCAGCGGTGCAGGACCAGCCGGAGCAGCGGGGCGTGGCGCTCGTCCAGGGCGAGCAGCGTCGTCCACACGGCGTCCCATCCGTCCTCGAGACGGGACACGACCAGGTACTCGTCCAGCTCCTGACACAGCTGGGAGTCGAGTGCCTTGTCCAGCAGGTTGGCCTCGTCGGCGTCGGCGATCGAGGCCGCCAACGCGGCGGTGTCGATCACGCGGACGAGCCGGGAGAAGGCGAAGACCACGAAGTCCTCGGAGAGCTCGGCCAGGCGGTCGGCCACGAATGCGCCCCCTGCCTCGAGTAGTACCTCCAGCCACAGCGCAAAGCGGGGGCCGTCGAAGGCTTCGTCCTGTCCCGCCCGCGGGCTGCGCCACAGATCCTCGTCGAAGACCTCCCGGAGCTGATCGAGGCTCGCGAGGGCGACCAGCTCGCCGGCGTCCTCCAGGCCCACCTGGAGGATGGCCTGGCGGAGGGCGGGTGCCGGAAGCGCGCGGACCTGGGGAAGCAGCTCAGGGTCCTCGAGGATCCGACCGAGGAGCGTCCGGTGGATGGGACGTCGACGCAGAGGCGAGGGCATGCGGCACTCTCGTTGGCGGTTCGAAGGGGCCGGAGCGTGCGCCATCCGCGGTGAAGAACCAGTCTTGTTCTCGCTCGCCGAATCGTGGGATAATGGTGTCGTGGCCGGGAGGGCTCCGTCAGTGCCGGTCGCAAGCAGGGGGCGGTGCATGCGCGTGCTCGGCCCTCGGCGAGGGCGTGGGTCTCGAGCCTGGATCCCCGGTAACCTGTCGTCCCATGAATGCACTCGAGATCAAGCCGGAGTGGGGGCTGCTCCCCGGGACGGAAGCGGGGGCATACTACCGGGTCGGTCCCGACGTGGTCCTCGCCGTTCCGAAGCCTGGATTCAAGCAGAGCGAAAGCAATACGGTGAACTGTTCTCAGGCTACATAAAAAAG
>CAWGJT010000002.1:0-28771 GCA_963822965.1 uncultured delta proteobacterium | reverse complement strand
AGGTGCCCATCCTGCTCCGCTACGACGGCATCGCCTTCGGGATCTACCAGAAGAACGTCCGCAACATGAAGCGCAACATGCTCGTCGACAAGCCCTACAAGTACTTCGACAAGGTCGGGAGCCCGGTGCTGTGAGCCGGGAGGCTTTTTCCGGAGGCCCGGTAGATGGCCGCCTACGTCGTCCGGCGACTGCTGCAGATGATCCCGATCATCCTCGGGGTGGCGCTGCTCGTCTTCCTGCTCTTCACGAGCGTGGGCGAGGACCCGGTGCTCGTCGCCCTCGGTCAGCACGCGACCCCCGAGGCGGTGGCCGACCTTCGCGCGGAGTGGGGGCTCGACCAGCCGCTGTGGCTGCAGTTTCTGCACTTCCTGCAGCAGATCGTCACCCTCGACTTCGGGCGCTCGTTCAACACCGGCGAGCCCCTGACGGCGATGTTCCGGCAGGGCGCGCTGGTCTCGCTCTCGCTCACGGTGTTCCCGTACGTATTCGGCACCGTCACCAACGTCTCGATCGCGCTGCTCATCGCCTACTTCCGGGGCGGCTGGCTCGACCGCTTCTCCACGGCGCTCTTCGTCGGCTCGATGAGCATCTCGTACCTCGTCTACATCATCGCCTTCCAGTACCTGCTCGCCTACCAGGCGGGATGGTTCCCGATCAACGGCTTCGAGTCGGGGATCGCCGGCATCGAGTACCTGCTCCTGCCGTGGGTGATCATCATCGTGGTGACGGCGGGACCGGACATCCGGATCTTCCGCACCGTCTTCCTCGACGACGCGAAGGCCGACTACGTGCGGACCGCGTTCGCGAAGGGCGCCTCCGAGTCGAAGGTGATCTTCGGCCACATCCTGAAGAACGCGCTGATCCCGATCCTCACCCACGTGGTGATCGGCATCCCGTTCCTCATCCTGGGGGCGTTCCTGATGGAGCGCTTCTTCAGCATCCCGGGCGTGGGCGACATCATGATCACGGCGATCAATACCGGCGACTTCCCCATCCTGAAGGGGCTCACGGTGCTGATCGCGATCGCCTACGCGCTCTTCAACCTGATCACGGACCTCCTCTACGCGTGGGTGGACCCGCGGGTGCAGCTCTCCTGATGGCGCAGTCCCGGACACGAGCGTGGCGCCACCCGCTGCGCGCGGGGAGAGTCTCGGCCGGCGGGCCCTGCGCACGCTGCGGCGAGATCGTACGGTGGTCGCCTGCTTCGTGGTGATCGCGGTGTACGTGGCGATCGCCCTGCTGGGCTACGTCGGGGTCCTGCCCGACTTCCAGACCCGGGTCGGCGAGAGCTACGCGTCCCCCTCCTTCGATCCCGCGCTGCTCTTCGGCACCGACATCTTCGGCCGCTCGATCCTCTACAAGATCCTGGCCGGGACGAAGACCGCCATGACCATCGGCTTCATCGTGACCGGCATCAGCCTGCCGATCGGAATCTTCCTGGGCTCCATCGCCGGCTACTACGGCGGTCGGGTCGACGCCTTCGTGGTGTGGATCTACTCGGTGATCTCGGCGGTACCTTCCATCCTGCTGATCGTCGGCATCTCCTACGTGCTGGAGAAGGGGATCGCGGCGATCTGCATCGCCCTGGGAGCCGTCTCCTGGGTGGGCCTTTGCCGCTTGATCCGGGGCGAGGTGCTGAAGCACCGCAACCGGGAGTACGTGCTCGCGATCCGGCTGCTCGGCGCCAGGGACGGGATCATCATGTTCCGCCACATCCTGCCGAACGTGATCCACCTGGCGATCGTGACGGCGTCGCTGACGATCCTCTCGGCGATCAAGTCCGAGGTGATCCTGACCTTCCTCGGGGTGGGCATCCAGGACGGCTCGAGCTGGGGCACGATGATCACCGACGCGACGGGCGAGCTGGTGACGGGCATCTGGTGGCCGCTGGCGAGCGTCACCGTCGCGATGTTCCTGATCATCTACGCGCTGAACGTCGCCGGAGACGCCCTGCGCGACGCCCTCGATCCCAAGCTCATCGACTGAAGGGCGCGAACGGGGCGAGTCGCAGCGAGGAGGAAGTCGGCGATTCGGCCGTTCAGGAGCCCGGCCGCAGGACGAAGGCGCTGGCGGGCAGCTCCCGGTTCAGCTCGGCCGTGGTGAACCGGAAGTCGGCGTTCGCCTCGAGGCGCGGGAAATCGATGTCCATCTGGTGCGCGAACGAGCGGCTTCCCACCGGCCGGTAGTCGGTGTAGACGGCCTCCCACACGAGCGCGTCGCCGGCCGAACGTTTGCGCACCCGGGCGAGGTGGGACGGACGGGTCGAACTCGAAGATGCGGCGCGAGCCGTCCTCGGGCTGGCGGAAAGCCAGCAGCAGGCGGCCGTCCTCCAGCCTGCGCGCCCCCTCGAGATGCGACCCGGGAGCGAGCGGCACGCCCAGCAGCAGCCCGACGGCCTCCTCCGGCTCGAGATCCACCCGCGCCACGTCCCACAACAGGCGCGCGTCCACGCGACCCTCCTCGATGCCGTCCGACCCCGGCTGGTAGAGCTGATAGCGGACGCCGTCGGTGGCGAGGATGGCGGCCACCTGGTTGAACAGGCCCAGGATCTCGACGCGCAGGCTCGCCGGCTGCTGCAGGGCCACCCGCTGGGGCCGGCTGAAGCGCAGGTCCGGCGCCGTGAGCGAGACGCGCGCGCTGGCGACGAGCGAGCGTCGGTCGCGGAACGTGGCCTCGAGGCCCTCCGCCAGGGAGACCACCCGGGGATCGCTCACCGCCACGGGCCGGGCGGAATCCAGGGGCTCGAGGGTTCCCGGCGGCGGCATCGAGACGCAGCCCGCGAGCGCGAGGCATGCTGCCGCGAGCCCCGCCGCCGAGCGGGCGTGGGCGGTGCTCACTTTTCGCCCAGCTCCTTGCGGAGCCGTTCGAGCTTCTCGAGCAGCTCGGGCTGCTCGTCCTGCCGGTGCTCGAGGCGCACCGCCTCCTGGTAGAACTCGTAGGCGCGGCGGTGCTCGTCGAGAGCCATGTGGACGTCGCCCAGGTGCTCGGAGATCACCGGATCCCCGCCGGTCAGCTCTGCGGCGTGGAACAGCTCGTCCCGGGCCTTGTGCAGGAAGGACAGGCCCGTCGTGGCCTCGGGGGTACCCATCAGCGGCAGCGCCCGCATGTAGTACACCCAGCCCAGGCTGTCCGCGATGTAGCCGTCGTCGGGCCGTTGATCGAGGGCCCGCAGGATCATCTTCTCCGCCTCGTCGAGGTTCTCGCCCCGCTCGGCCCACGTGTATCCGATGTAGTTCAGCGCGTGCGGGTTGTCCGGATTCTTCTCGAGGGTGAGGCGCATGTACTCGAGCGCCTCGTCCACGCGCTTCTCCGTGCCGTAGCAGACCCCGAGCTGGTAGAGCACCTCGTCGTCGTCCGGGTTCTCGGCGCGCATCTTCTCGAGCAGGGCGACGGCCTCGTCGAAGCGCTCGGTGCGGGTGAGCAGCTCGGCGGTGTGGAACTCGAGGGCCCGGCTCGGCCGCAGGACGCGCAGCCGCTCCACCTCGACCAGGGCCGCCGCGTAGTCCTCGCGGTCCTCGTAGATCGACGCCAGCTGCAGCCGCGCCTCGAGGTAGGCCGGGTGGTATTCCGGTATCAGGGAGAAGAGCGCGATCGCGCGATCGTCCTCGCCCAGGTTGCGCACCACCTGGCCCAGGGAGTAGGCCAGCTCGAAGTGCTCGGGATGCCGCGCGAAGGCGGCCTCCAGCCGCGCGGCCGCCTGCTCGTAGCGGCCCGCCGCGAACTCCAGGGACGCGTAGCGACGCACGGCCTGCAGATCGTCGGGATGCAGCGCGACGATCTTCGAGTAGGTCTCGAGGGCGCCGTCGAGATCGTTGATGGCGATCTGCGCCTCGCCCAGGGAGACCAGGGTGCCGAAGTGGTCGGGCTTCTTCTCGAGCACCTCGCGATAGAGCTCGATCTCCGCCTGGCGGTCGTCCATCGCGCGCAGCATGCGAGCGAGACGGCTGTAGAGGATCGGCCGGTCCGGGTGGAGGGCGATGGCGTCGCGCATCACCTGGACGGCGGCATCGGGCTGGCCCATGTGCTCGTAGACGGTCGCCAGGGCCATGTGGCCGTCCAGCAGATCGGGCTCCTCCTCGACCAGCTTCTGGGTGATGCGGAGTGCGTCGGCCAGCCTGCCCGCGCTCGATGTAGACCTGGTACAGCAGCAGCACCGCCTGGTCGCTCACCGGCTCGCCGTTCTCGTCGAGCAATACGGACTCCACCGCCGGCAGGTCGAGCCGGATGCGGTGGATGCGCGCGAGAAAGATGCGGGTGTCCTCGTCGTCGGGGTCGAGCCGGAAGGCCTCGGTCGCGTAGCTCCACGGCCGCGTCGACGTCGTCGAGCTTCAGCGCGAGCCGGGCCAGCTTGCGCTGCAGATGGGCAGAGGCCGGGTCCTTCCGCGCCGCGCGCAGGTAGGCATCCCGGGCCTCGAGGAAGCGCCCGTCCTGGGCGGCCATCTCGCCCACCAGGACGTCGTAGTCGGCCGACTCGTCGGGGCGAGCGGCGCCGGCGTGGAGGGGCCTCGCGGCCGCCTTCGGCGGCGATCCGTTCCCCAGCAACGCGCAGCCCGGCAGCCCCATCGCGGCGACGAGGACGGCGAGGACACCCCCGCGGACGGAGCCCCGCGCGCCACGCCCCGGTCCTGCCGCCTTCCGGTGCCGCCTCACGCGACCCGCTGCCTGCTCCGTTCGGTCCATCGGCTCCTCGTTCCGCCTCAGCCGAGGTAGCCCCCCTTGCCCAGGAAGGCGATCAGCTGGTTCACGCTCTCATCGACCGATTGCCCGTTCGTATCAATCACCAGCTCGGGCTTGGCGGGCTCCTCGTAGGGGGCCGAGATGCCGGTGAACTCCGGGATCTCGCCCGCCCGGGCCTTCTTGTACAGCCCCTTCACGTCCCGGTCCTCGCAGGTGCCGAGGTCGGCGGCCACGTAGGCCTCGACGAAGTCGCCCTCGCCCATGATCTCCCGCACCGCGTCGCGGTCGGCGCGGTAGGGGGAGATGAACGAGGTGAAGACGATGACTCCCGCATCGGTGAAGAGCTTCGCTACCTCGCCGATGCGCCGGATGTTCTCCGTCCGGTCGTCGGGGGAGAACCCGAGGTTCCGATTGAGCCCGTGACGGACGTTGTCCCCGTCGAGGATGTACGTGAGGCGCCCCTGGTCGGACAGCGCCTTCTCGGCGGCGACGGCGATGGTCGACTTGCCCGACCCCGAGAGACCTGTGAGCCAGATCGTGACACCACGCTGGCCGAGGAGGTTCTCGCGATCGGTTCGGGAAACCTGGCCCTCGTGCCAGGTGAGGTTCTTGGACTTCGGCTCTGCCACGGACTCGACCCTTCCTTTCCTTGGAGTGGTTCCCTGGAGTGATTGCCTGGGAGTGAGGCGCCTTCGGGACCCGGCTTTTCCGGTCCCGGGGCTCCCATTCCGTTCTTCCCGGACCCGCCGGCGACCTTCACGAGGGAGGGTTCCCCTCGAGAGCGGCCGGAGCGTTCGACGCGTCGCGCCCCGCTCGCATGGCTTCGGGACGGCAGACGTTAGCGCTCGGCCCGGATAATGGCATTCAGATCGGCAGCTTAGGCCGAACGCTGGGCCTGCACCTCGGCGACGATGCGCCGGGCGGCCGTGTCGATCTCCCCCTGGGTCGTGGGCCGGCCGATTCCGATGCGGACCGAGGACTTCGCCTCGGCGGGGCTCAGGCCGAGCGCGAGCAGCACGTGGCTCGGCGTGGGCTTCGCGGTGCTGCAGGCGGAGCCCGAGGAGATCGCCACGTCGTGGAGTGCCAGCAGCAGGCGGTCGGCGTCCACGCCGGCGAAGGTGACGTTCAGGTTGCCCGGGAGCCTCGCCTCTGTGTGGCCGTTGCGGGTCACGCCCGGCACGGAGCTGAGCGCCTGCCACAGCCGTTCGCGCAGATCGCGCTGGCGGGCCGCCTCCGCCTCCAGGTCCTCGAGGCAGATCTCCAGGGCCCGGGCCATGCCCACGATGAGCGCCACCGGCAGGGTTCCCGAGCGGAGCCCCTGCTCGTGGCCCCCTCCGTGCAGGATCGGCACGAGACGCGCCCGCGGACGCCGTCGCCGCACGAAGAGCGCACCCACCCCCTTCGGCCCGTAGAGCTTGTGGGCCGACAGCGACAGCAGGTCCACGCCCAGGGCGTCGACGTCCACCGGAATGCGCCCCACCGCCTGGGCGGCGTCGGTGTGACAGGGAACGCCCCGCGCCCGGCAGGCCGCCGCGATCCCGCGCAGCGGCTGCAGCACCCCGATCTCGTTGTTGGCGAGCATCACGGAGACGAGCGCGGTGCGGTTGTCGATGGCGCCAGCCACGGCGTCCGCGTCGACGAGACCGTCCCGGCCCGTGGGAAGGACGGTGGTGGAGATCCCCTCGGACCCCAGGGCCTCGCAGACGTCGAGCACCGCCGGATGCTCGGTCGCCACCGTGACGAGCCGATCGCGTTGGCGGGGACGCAGCCTCGCCGAGCCCTGGATGGCGAGGTTGTTGGCCTCGGTGGCCCCGCTGGTGAACACGATCTCGCGCGGCTCCGCGCCGATGCCGGCGGCGATGCGCTCGCGCGCGTCCTCGACGGCGGCCGCCGCGCGCCGCCCATAGGCGTGGCTCACGCTGGCCGCGTTGCCGAAGTCCTCCCGGTAGAAGGGCAGCATGGCGTCGAGCACCCGCGGGTCGAGGGGGGTGGTGGCGTGGTGGTCGAGATAGATCACGGGCGGGCGTCCAGCCGAAACCGGCTGCCGCGGGGCCACTATGGGCTGCTCGGAGGCCGAGTCGGGACGCTCGGAGGCCACGTCGGGACGCTCGGAGGCCACGCCGGGACGCTGGGAGGCCGAAGTCGGCTGGCGCGGGGTCACAGCGGGCAGCCGGGAGCTCGCGGCGGGCAGGTCGGCCCGCGTGCCGAGCTCGCTACGCGGCGAAGCTCTCGCCACACCCGCAGGTGTTGCTGGCGTTCGGGTTCTGGATCTTGAACCCCGACTCCTGCAGCGTGTCGATGAAGTCGAGGGTGGTGCCCACCAGGTAGAGGGCGCTCTTCTCGTCGACGATGATCCGCACCGGTCCGGCCTCGATCTCGGTGTCGGCCTCGCCCACGCTGATCGTCGAAGGACAGCTCGTAGCGAAGGCCCGAGCAGCCACCGCCGACCACCTTCATGCGCAGTCCGTGGGTAGCGAGCTTGCCGTCGTCCTCGAGCAGGGCCTGCAGGCGGTTCACGGCGGCTTCGGTGACCTGGATCATGGCGGTTCTCCTGGCTCTCTGCCTGGTCCTCTCTGGTCTCTCGATCGCGGCGGGTAGGGTAGCAGACCGCCTCCCGCAAACGTCTACGATGCTTCATCGTCCGACCGGGTTTCGGGCTCGAGCCAGAGGAAGACCTCCCGGTTCCCCCTGGGCCCCGCGATGCGGCTCTCACAGCGCCCCCGCTCGGCATAGCCGAGGCTGCGCGCGAATGCGGCAACTTCATCGACGGCCACGGCGGCGCAGGGCGTCGTCCCGCACCACGCCGCCCTTGCCCACCTTCTCCCGTCCCACCTCGAACTGGGGCTTCACCAGGGCCAGCACTCGGCGCCCGGCGCCACGGCGAGGACGGCGGGCAGCACCTGCCGCAGCGAGATGAACGAGACGTCGACGACCACGAGGTCGACCGGCGCCGGCAGCTGGCTCGCGCTCGAGGTCGCGCACGTGGGTGCGCTCCAGGGAGACCACCCGGCGATCCTGACGGAGCTTCTCGTGAAGCTGCCCGCGCCCCACGTCCACGGCCACCACGGACACGGCGCCGCGCTGGAGCAGGCAGTCGCTGAAGCCGCCCGTCGAGGCGCCGACGTCGAGCGCCCGCACACCCGCCACGTCCAGGTCGAGATCGTCGAGGGCGCCGGCAAGCTTCTCGCCGCCCCGGGACACGAAGCGGGGAAGCTCCCCCCGCAGCCGGATGCGGGCGTCGGCGCGCACCCGGGTGCCGGCCTTCTCCACGGGCACGTCGTCCACCAGGATGCGCCCGGCCAGGATCAGCGCCTGGGCGCGGCTGCGGGTCTCGGCGATGCCCAGGGCGACGACCCGCTCGTCGAGACGCGACCGGCGCCGGGGTCGGGGGATCACTCAGGGGGCCGGGTCCGAGCCCTCGCGCCGCCGCACCAGCCCGGAGACGGCACGGGCGATCCCTTCGGCGTCGAGCCCGAGCGCGGCCAGGGTGCTGCCGTGCTCGATGAGGCGATCGGGAAGCGCCAGGCTGCGCGCGAGCGGCGTGAGGCCGGCGGCGGCAAGCGCCTCGAGGACCGCACCGCCGAAGCCCGCCGGGCCGGTGTGCGCCTCGACGGTGACCACCGCGCCGCAGCGGGCGACCAGCGGCAGGATGCGCCCGGTGTCGAGGGGCTTCACGAAGCGGGCATTCACGACCGCGACCGAGATCCCTTCCGCCGACAGCAGGTCCGCCGCCTCGAGGGACGGGTGGACCAGCTCGCCCACGGCCACGATCACCACGTCGTCGCCGTCGCGCAGCAGCTCGGCTTCGCCGACGGGAACGGCCTTGACGTCCGGATCGAGGGGCACGCCGAAGCCGCCGCCGCGCGGGAAGCGCACCGCCGCCGGACCCGGGTACTCCACCGCGGTGCGCACCATGTGCTGCAGCTCGTTCTCGTCCTTGGGCGCCATCACCACCATGTTCGGCAGGGTGCGCAGGTACGCGTAGTCGTAGATGCCCTGGTGGGTGGCCCCGTCCGCGCCCACGAGCCCCGCGCGATCCAGCGCGAAGGTCACGTCGAGATTCTGCAGGCACACGTCGTGCACCACCTGGTCGTAGGCGCGCTGCAGGAAGGTCGAGTAGATGGCGGCGACGGGCTTCATGCCCTCGGTGGCCAGGCCCGCCGCGAAGGTCACCGCGTGCTGCTCGGCGATGCCCACGTCGTAGAAGCGCTTGGGAAAGCGGCGCTGGAACCGGTCGAGCCCCGTGCCGGGGGCCATGGCCGCGGTGATGCCGACGATGCGCGTCGTCCTCCTCCGCCAGCCGGATCAGGGTGTCCGAGAAGATCTTCGTGTAGCTGGGGTTCCCCGGCTTCGTGGGCGCGAAGGCGCCGGACGCCACGTCGAACTGGCTCACGCCGTGGTACTTCAGGGGATCGCGCTCCGCCGGCTCGTAGCCGTGCCCCTTCTCGGTGAGGGCGTGCACCAGAACCGGGCCGCTCCCGCTCGCGAGCATCTCCTTCACGTTCTCGAAGGTCTCGAGCACCACGTCCATCCGGTGGCCCTGGATGGGCCCCACGTAGCGGAAGTTCAGCGCCTCGAAGAGCAGGCCCGGCGAGAAGAAGACCTTGAGCGACTCCTCGGCCTTGCGCGCCCAGTGGAGCATGTCGCCGGGCATGGTGCCCAGGAACTCCTTCGCCCAGCCCTTCATGGTGCGCACCATGGGCGCCGACAGCTTGCGCGACAGGTAGGACGAGAGCGCGCCGACGTTCGGGTCGATGGACATCTCGTTGTCGTTCAGCACCACCAGGAGGTTCTCCTCCTTCAGGTGCCCGGCGTGGTTCAGCGCCTCGAAGGCCATGCCGGCCGTCATGGCGCCGTCGCCGATCAGCGCGATCACGATGCCGTCCTCGCCCCGATGCAGCTTGCCCCGGGCCATGCCGAGGGCGGCCGAGATCGAGGTGCCCGCGTGGCCGGCACCGAAGTGGTCGTACTCGGATTCGGAGCGCCGCAGGAACTTGGAGATGCCGTCCTGCTGCCCGATGGAGTCGAAGGCCAGTCGCCGGCCGGTCAGCATCTTGTGCGGGTAGCCCTGGTGGCCGACGTCGAGCACGAGGCGATCTCTCGGGCGTCTCGAACACGTAGTGGATGGCGGTGATCAGCTCGACGGCGCCCAGGCTCGACGCCAGGTGGCCCGCCGGTCTGGGAGACGCGCTCGAGGATCTCCTGCGCGGATCTCGGCGGCCACCTGCTCCACCTGCTCGCGCGGCAGCCGGCGCAGGTCGGCGGGGCTCTCGATCCCGTGCAGGAGCCGCTCGCTCATACGCTGCGCCTCACCGCGAACCGGGCCAGCTCGCGCAGGGGCTCGGCCCGCTCGCCGAGATCGTCGATCGAGGCCAGGGCTCCCGCCAGGAGCGTTTCTGCGCGTCGTGCCGCCATGTCGTTCCCGAGAGTAGCCGCGAGGCCGTCGCCATCCAGTCGATCGTCGGCGATCTGGAAGGCCACGCCCACGTCCCGGCCGAACTTCTGCAGGCGCGCCAGCAGCTGCTCGTCCGCGCCCGCGAGCCGTGCGCCGGTGGTGATGGCCGCCGCGATCAGGGCGGCGGACTTTCGCTCGTGGATCGACTCGAGCTCGGCTGGGGCCAGCTGCCGGGAAGAGGTCTCGGCCGCGATGTCGTCGGCCTGCCCGCCGACGATCCCCCGCGAGCCCGCCGCCCGGGCGAGATCGCGTGCCGCCAGCAGGGCCCGCTCGGGGGCGACCGGGGCGGCCGCGGTCACCGCTTCGAACGCCAGGGCCTGCAGCGCGTCGCCGGCCAGCACCGCGGTCGCCTCCCCGAAGGCCACGTGCACCGTCGGCCGGCCGCGTCGCACGGCGTCGTCGTCCATGCAGGGCAGATCGTCGTGCACGAGCGAATACGTGTGGACGAGCTCGACGGCCGCCGCCGCGGGCAGCGCCGCCTCGAGGCGCCCACCCACCGCCTCGGCAGCCGCCAGGGCGAGCATGGGCCGCAGGCGCTTGCCTCCGGGAAACAGCAGGTGCCGCATGGCGGCGTGCAGGCTCCGGGGCGGCTCGTTCGCCGCGGGCACGAAGTCGTCTAGCCAGCGATCGATGCTGGCGCCGTGTGCTGCGATGTAGGCTTCCGCGTCCACGCTCACCCGCTCGGCACGTCTCGCGCCGCCGCTCCGCCGCCGGCGCGCCCCGGTTCGGGCCCGGAGCCCGCCTTCAACCCTCGTCGAAGGAGTCCGGGTCGAGATCCAGCGCTGCTTCGGGGACCTCGCCGGTCTGTTCCCCCGAGAAGGGTCGGGCCAGCCACTTGCCGCCCTCCTGCATCAGGATCTCGATCTTCTGCTCCGCCGCCTCGAGCTGGGACGCACAGCGGCGCGCCAGCCGCACCCCTTCCTCGAACGCCGCCAGAGACGTCTCGAGCTCGAGGTCGCCCTGCTCGAGCCGGTCCACCACCTGCTCGAGACGCTGGAGCGACGCCTCGAACGCGAGCGGCTCCCCGCCTTCGTCTGTCCCGGTGCTTCCGTCGTCGCTCCCGGCTCTCGGCGGGGACGCTTTGGCCTTGGCCATGAGAGGAGCGAAGTTACTGGCAGGCGACCGGCGAGTCAATCGCTTGTGGACGCGAAAACACCTGATCTAGAAAGGTTTTTCAGCATCGAGAGCCGGGCGGTCGCGAGCGCGCTCAGTCCGCAGCCGCGTCCGGGCTTCCCGCCGACACCCCGACGATCTCGCCTTCGGCCAGCCGGATGCGCAGCCGCTCTCCGGACGGCGCCTCCTGCGGGCGGCGCACGATGGTGTCGTCGCGCTCCCGCCGCACCATCGCGTAGCCCCGGGCGAGCACCGCCAGGGGCGAGAGCGAGTCCAGACGGCCGAGCAGACCCGCGAGTCGCGTGCGCCGCTGGGCGAGGCCGCCGCGGCCCTCGCGCAGGAGCCCGCGTACCGCGGTCTGCAGCCTGGCGCGCTGGGAGGCAAGACGGGCCGTGGGCGCCAGCACCCGCAGGGCGTCCCGCTCCCGAGCCAGGCTCCGGCGCGCCTCCAGGAGCACGGCGCGCATGGCGGCCGCGAGCCGGCGCCCGTCGCGCGCCAGGTTCGCGGCGAGTGCCGCCCGATCGGGCAGCGCCGCGGCCGCGGCCGCGGACGGCGTCGGCGCCCGGGCGTCCGCCACCAGGTCGGCCAGGGTCACGTCCACCTCGTGGCCCACCCCCGAGACCACCGGCACGGGACAGCGCGCGATGGCCCGCACCACGACCTCGCTGTTGAAGCTCATCAGGTCTTCCAGCGAGCCACCGCCGCGCACCAGCAGCACGACGTCCACGTCGGCGCGTCCGACCGCGCTCGTGACGCGATCCAGGGCCCGGGCGATCTCGCTCTCGGAGCCCGCGCCCTGGACGCGCGCCGCCGAGACCAGGAGCGGCGTGCCCGGGGATCGCTGTCCCGCCACCTCGATCACGTCGCGGATGGCCGCGCCATGGGCGGAGGTCACGACCCCGATGCGGCGGGGGTGCCTGGGCAGCGCGCGCTTGCGCGCGGGATCGAAGAGGCCCTCCGCCTCGAGGCGCCGGCGCAGCTGCTCGACGGCGAGCTGCAGCGCGCCCACCCCTCGCGGCTCCACCTGCCGGACGATGAGCTGCAGGTCGCCGCGCGACGCGTAGATCGAGACGTCGGCGTACACGAGCACCTCGGCGCCCTCTTCCAGCTCGAACGGGAGCCGGCGCGCCGCGCTGCGGAACAGCGCCGCCCGAACCTGCCCGCTCTCGTCCTTGAGCGTGAAGTAGACGTGTCCGGAGCCGGCCCGGTGCAGATTGCTCACCTCGCCCATCACCCACAGGCGGCCCACCTGGTCTTCGAGCAGGCGCGAGAGACCCTCGAGCAGCGCGCCCACCCGGAACACGCGCCGCTCGCGGGACGACTCCGGTTGGGGCGAGGCAGGGCGATCCATCCGGTCAGCCTACCCCGCGAGCGCATCCCCCGCTGCGATACCGTTCGGCCATGATCGCCAACCTCCCGGACCGCGACCGTGTCGACCTCTCCGGCCGCTGGCGCGTGATCGTCGATCCCTACGAGGCGGGCTACTACGGCTTCCACGGCCAGCCCTGGGACCACGGCTGGTTCCGCAACCTGCCCATGCGCCCCGCCCTCTCGGAGTACGACTGGGACCGCGCCGACCTGCTCGACGTGCCCGGCGACTGGAACTCCCAGGACGAGCGGCTCTTCTTCTACGAAGGCACCGTCTGGTACAAGCGCGACTTCCGGCTGGCGCGCACCCCGGGCACCCGCGTCTTCCTGCACTTCGGCGGCGCCAACTACGAGACGATCGCCTGGCTGAACGGCGAGCGGCTCGGACGCCACGAAGGGGGCTTCACGCCGTTCGAGTTCGAGATCACCGACGGCCTGGCCGAGAGCGGCCGGAACTTCGTCATCGCCAAGGTGGACAACAAGCGCCACCGCGACGCCGTCCCGACCACCAGCACCGACTGGTGGAACTACGGCGGTCTCACGCGCGCCGTACAGCTCGTCCGCGTGCCCGACACGTTCGTGCGAGAGTACGCGGTGCAGCTGGGCGCCTCGGGCGGCGTCGAGGGCTGGGTGGCGCTGGACGGACCGGAGGCGGCGGCGCGCGAGGTGACGGTGCGCCTGCCCGAGCTCGGCGCCGAGGCGCGGCTGCGCACGGACGAGGTCGGGACGCGGCCGCTTCGCGCTCGACGCCTCCCCCGAGCGCTGGTCGCCCGAGAGCCCTCGTCGCTACGAGGTGGTGATCGACGCCGGCACGGACCGGGTGTGCGAGGCGATCGGCTTCCGCACCGTGGGCGTCCGGGGCCACGAGATCCTGCTGAACGGCGAGCCCGTGTTCCTGCGCGGCATCAGCCTCCACGAAGAGGCCCCGAACCGTCCGGGCCGTGCCTTCGGCGAAGACGACGCTCGCACGCTCCTCGGCTGGGCCCGCGACCTCGGCTGCAACTTCGTGCGCCTCGCCCACTATCCCCACGACGAGACGATGACCCGGGTGGCGGACGAGATGGGGCTGCTGGTGTGGGCCGAAATCCCCGTCTACTGGAACATCTCGTGGGACGTGCCCGAGACCCTCGCCAACGCCAAGGCCCAGCTCGGCGAGCTGATCGCGCGCGACCGCAACCGCGCCGCGGTGATCCTGTGGTCGGTCTCCAACGAGAGCCCCTCCACCGACGCCCGCCTGGCCTTCCTGGAAGAGCTCACCCGGCACGCGCGCGAGCTCGACGGCACCCGGCTCCTCACTGCGGCCCTGATGGCGCGCATGACCGGCGACGGCATGCACATCGACGATCCCATCGGCCGCCACCTGGACGTGATGGGGTGCAACGAGTACCTGGGCTGGTACTACGGCGAGCTCGACGAAGTGGCATCGGTGCGGTGGTCTTCGAGCTGGGACAAGCCGCTCGTCATGAGCGAGCTCGGCGCGGGCGCGGTGCAGGGCGTGCCGGGCGACGAGAAGACGCTCTTCACCGAGATCCACCAGGCTCGGGTCTACGAGGAGCAGATCGCCATGATGAAGCAGATCCCGTTCCTGGCCGGTCTCTCCCCGTGGATCCTCAAGGACTTCCGCTCCCCGCGGCGGGTGCTGAAGGACGTGCAGGACTACTACAACCGCAAGGGTCTCGTCTCCGAGCGGGGACACCGCAAGCAGGCGTTCGGGGTGCTGCAGGCCTACTACCACGAGCTCGCCCAGCGGGTGCGCGACGACGGCGACTGATCCGCGCCTCCTCCGGCCTCCGCCGTCCTCCTCCGGCCTCCGCCCCGGGCGCGACGGATCGGGCGCTGGTGTAGGCTCCGGTCCGTTCTGCACGCGCCCACCGGAGGGCTGGCCTTGCGCAACGCCCGGATCCCCGACTTCTCCGATCCCGAGACCTTCGAGCGCGGCATGCCCCACGACGCCTTCGCGCGGGTGCGCCGGAACGACCCGATCTACTGGCAGGAGGCGGCGCCCCGTCCCCCGCCTTCGGGCATGGAGGACTGGCCCGAGCCGCGCGGCTTCTGGCTGGTCACCCGCTACGACGACCTGCAGGCCATCTCGCGCGACCAGGCCACCTTCTCCTCCGAGCGCGGGCACCACGTCGTGCGCGACATCTCGCCCGACCTGCTGGATCGACTGCGCCTGTGGATGATCAACCAGGACCACCCGCGCCACACGCGGCTGCGCAAGCTCGTCAATGCGGGCTTCACGCCGCGCATGATCCATCGCATGGAGCAGCACATTCGCGACCTGACCCGGAGCGTCGTCGACCGCGTCGCCGGCCGGGGCGAGTGCGACTTCGTCGCCGACGTGGCCGCCGAGCTGCCGCTGCTGGTGATCGCCGAGCTGGTGGGCGCACCGGCGGAGGACCGCGCCAAGCTCTTCGACTGGAGCAACCGCCTGATCGGCTTCGAAGACCCCGACCTCGGGGCCCCTACCGGACAGCAGGACACGATGCTCGAGATGTTCGAGTATGCCGGTGCGCTGGCGAAGCTGCGCCGGGACGATCCGCGCGAGGACCTCACCTCGGTGCTCCTGCACGCGGAGGTCGACGGCGAGAAGCTGGGCGAGCTCGGCTTCAACATGTTCTTCGTGCTGCTGATCCTGGCCGGCAACGAGACCACCCGCAACGCCATCTCGGGCGGGATGCTGGCCCTCTCCGAGCATCCCGAGCAGAAGCAGCGCCTGCTTCGCGACCGGGGGCTGCTGCCGCGAGCCACCGACGAGATCCTGCGCTTCGTGAGCCCGGTGATCAGCATGCGGCGCACGGCGACCCGCGACGTGGAGCTGCGCGGCCGGAAGATCGCCGAGGACGACAAGGTCGTGCTCTGCTATCCCGCCGCGAATCGCGACCCCGCCGTCTTCGAAGACCCGGACCACTTCGACGTGACCCGCGACCCGAACCCGCACGTGGCCTTCGGCTACGGGCCCCACTACTGCCTGGGTGCGAACCTCGCGCGCATGGAGATCCAGTGCATGTTCGACGAGCTGCTGCGCCGACTGCCGGACATCGAGGTGTCCGGGCCCGTGCGTCGCCTGCGCTCGACGGTGGTGAGCAGCATCAAGAGCCTGCCCGTGCGCTTCACCCCGGAGCGCTAGCGCCGACCCGGGCCCCTGCGGTGCGCACGCAGGCGATGCAGACCAGGCCCAGCGCCGCGAGGACCCCCGTCGACGGCTCGGGAACGGCGCGGATCTCCACCGAGTAGGTGGCGCCCACCGAGGAAGCCGCCTGGACGAAGAGCCAGGGACCCTGCGGCGGCGAGCCGCTCGCCCAGTCCGTCGGGAAGTAGCCGCCGGCCACGCGGTCCAGGGCGACGGTCGTCCTGGCGTACGGGGCCGCGAAGTCGATCGGCGAGAGGGCTCCGTCCGGCGGGATCAGGGAGAAGCCGTAGTACCCGCTGTCGTCCTCGACCCCGACGCGCGCCTCGAAGCCCGCGGCGGTGGGACGAACGAGTCCCATGAACCCGCCCGTCACGGGGTAGCTTCCGGCCCCGCCCGTGAACTCGAGCGTGATGTTCGCCAGGTCGCCGGGGAGGAAGGGAAGGCCGGACAGGTCGACACCGACGTCGCCGCTGTCGTAGGTCGCCCGGATCGTCAGGTCCACGTCCGCATGCCCGGGCGTGCCGGCCGTCGAGCCGTCCGGGAACTCGACGTCGGACACGTTCACGCTGACGCGCGTCGCGGTGATCTCGAGCAGCAGCGGAACGGCCCGGGCGGCGGGAGCGGTCCACATCGACAGGACAAGGGGAGGGCCAGCAGCAGGAGAGACCGTCGCAACGGCTCGCGCCCGGTCCGGGATACACGCATCGGCAATCTCCTCGGGACGGAATCGGGCGCAGCATCTCATGGAGCGTCGCGTCGGGCCAAGGACAATCGACCGCGGCGCCGCATCCGGCCGCTCGGCCCTCCGCGGGCCACCAAGAAGCGTAGCCCCGCGACCGGGGGAACGGAGGCGTGCTACTCCGCGACGTAGCCCAGCTCGCGCAGCATCCGTGCCTCCTCGGGCGAGGGTGCCGCCGCCTCCTCGGCGCCGGCGAGCCGCTCGGCTTCGAAGCGCCGGGACGAAGACGCGAGCTCGTTCACCAGGCGCTCGCGCTCGGCCGTGACCTTCGGATCCGACGACGGCAGCAGATCGTGACGTTCCTGCGGGTCGCGATCCAGGTCGTACAGGGAGAGCGTGCCGCGGTTGCGATCCTCGACGAGCTTGAAGCCGCCGTCCACCACCGCGCGCTTGCGAAGCACCTCACGGCCGGCGAGGCCGGGACGATCCTCGACGGCGCCCTCGCCCCCGCTTCCCGCCTCCAATCGGTACGCGGTGGAGAGATAGATGGGGCCCGGCGAGCCGCTCGCCTCCCCGCCCGCATGCAGGCGCGGTGCGAACGAGCGGGCGGCGAGGTGCCGCTCCGAGACGCGCACCTGCAGCAGATCGAGCAGGGTGGGCAGCAGGTCCACGAGCGAGACCGGCTGCGAGACGACGCCGGGCGCGCCGCCCGGCGCCCGGATCACCAGGGGGACCCGCACCAGCTCCTCGTGGAGCGTGCGCGTGTGTCCGAGCCAGCCCCGGTCCCAGAACTCCTCGCCGTGGTCCCCGACGAGCACGACGACCGTCTTCTCGTCGAGCGCGAGGCGCGAGAGCGTGCGCAGCACCGTGCCGATGCCGGTGTCCGTGAAGCGCACCTCCTCGTCGTAGAGGTCGCGGACGAAGGCGCGCTCGCCCGCGTCGGGCGGTGGGTCGAGATCGCGCAGGGCCTCGACCGACTCGCGACCGGTGAGGCGGCCCGCGCCCTCCTTCGCCGCGAAGCCCACGCCCTCGTGGCGCTCGTACGAGTAGTGCGGGTCGAAGTAGTGCAGGAACAGGAAGAAGGGACGCTTCTCCACCGCGTAGCGGGAGAGCAGCTCGGTCGCCCGCGCCGAGACCCCCGGCGTCGAGAAGCGCCCGGGCCCGAGCGCGGTGCCGTGCACGAAGGTGTCGAAGCCCTGCTGGAAGCCGAAGCGCGGACCGATCAGGTAGTGGCTCACCACCGCGCCGGTCTCGTAGCCCGCGTCCCGGAGGCGTTCCGCCAGCGTGTAGGCCGAGTCCGGCAGCGACCGCAGCAGCAGGTCGGCGCCGTGGCTCTCCGGGGGCAGCCCGGTGAGGATCGAGGCGATCGAGGGCTGGGTCCAGGGCGCCGTCGCGTAGGCGCGGTCGAAGCGGACGCCGCTCTTCGCGAAGGCGTCGATGGCGGGTGAGGTGTCGCGGGGTGAACCGTACACCCCGAGGTGGTCGAGGCGAAGCGTATCCACCACGATCAGCACGAGGTTCGCCGGCTCGCGGGCGCCGCCACAGGCGAGGAGCGCGAGTCCGAGCAGCACGCACGGAGCCGCACGCAGCCAGTGTCCCGTCCCAGAAGTTCGCTTGCATTCGGCCGCCCCCGCGGCCCGCCGCCTGCGTTGCGCTCCCGTCGCCGTAGCGCGGCTATGCCTCGGTCGCGCGCCTTGGCAGCGGGCCGCGGAAGCGTCATCGGTGCATGCCGAGACGGATCGAAGGCGCGTCGACTTCGACAGCGAACTTCTGGAACGGGACACTAGCGGATTCCCAGCTCGTCGAGCTGGCGGGCGTGGAGGTTGGCCACGGGGTTGTTCCACTCGAAGTCGCTGTCCTTCGGGAGGAACTCCTGGTCCATGAGCTGCTGGGCGAGGCGCGTGAGGATCACCGAGAAGCGCATGCCGGCCAGCACCTCGAAGTACTCGAGATCGCGCACGGGCTCTCCGCTGATCTCCTCGTACTGCCGGATCGTGGTCTCGCGATCGGGGAAGCCCGGCAGCCGGGCGAGGCCGCTTCCCTCGCTGTGGTAGCGATCGAGGAAGAGCCCCCAGGCGAGATCCATGCGGGGATCGCCCAGGCGCGCCATCTCCCAGTCGAGCACCGCCACGCAGCGGTTCTCCCGGAAGAGGATGTTGCCGATGCGGGCGTCGCCCCAGGACAGCACGGGAGGCCCCTGCGGCGCGGGCGGGTTCGCGCGCAGCCACGGCAGGGAGACCGAGACCTGGGGGTGCTCGCGGCCTGCGTAGATCCACTCGAGATAGCGCTCGTAGTAGCCGAGCTCCTGGGCCAGGGGCGTGTCGCCGAGCTCGGGCTTCGCGAGAAACGCGAGGCCGCGCTCCTGCGGGTCGAGGCGGCGGATCGCCACCAGGGTCTCGAGGTAGCTGCGCCACATGGCGGCGCGATCTTCCGGCTCGAGCTCCGTCACCCAGCCCGCCGCGTTGTAGGGCGGGTTGTCGGCCGGCACGCGCCCTTCGACCCGTCCCATCAGGTAGAAGGGCGCGCCGATGACGTCGCCGGAGGTCTCCTGCCAGAACGGCCGGGGCACGGGAACGGACGTGGGCTCGAGGGCCTGGAGGATTCGGTACTGCGCCTCGAGATCGTACTCGGGAAACAGGAACATGCGGCTCGGCCGGATGCGCGCCACGAGCCCGAGCGCGTGACGCCCCGACCCGTCCGGCACGACGTCCGGATCGCCGGCCGGATCGCCGCCCGCGAAGCTCACGTCGAGCATCAGGGTGTCGCTCGAGAAGCCCGTCGCCTCGGGTCCGTGCAGCTCTCCCACGCGCACGTCGCGCACGGGCCCGAAGCGCTCCGCGAGACGATCGGGCAGCCAGCCCTCGAGCTGCACCCGGGTGCGTTCGAGATCTCTTCCTACGGGCGCGGGCATGCCGGATGGACCTACTCGCGGGGTGCGTCCTGGGACGCGTCGTCGGGGACGCGCGCGGGCGCGCCAGCGTCGGCCCGGGAGGCGCTTGCCGCGTCGTTCGCCACGGCTCGCTCCGGGCGCAGGCGGTTGAAGTAGGTCCAGCTCTTGAGCACCTCGATCCCGCGCGCCAGCTGGACGTCCTCACTCACGGTCTCCGTGGCGGCGGTGTCGTCCGCGTCGGAGTCCTCGGGCGGCGCGGACGGCTCCTCGCCGTCGGGGTCGGCCTGCTCGTGGGTGAAGTGTCCCTGCAGGTCGCGCTCGCGCATCCGCGTCCGCCGCGCCACCACCGTCGGCGGCACGGCGTGGACGACGATGTCCGGCACGATCCCCACCTCCTGGATGGAGCGACCGGCGGGCGTGAAGTAGAGCGCCGTGGTGAGGCGCAGCGCGGATCCGTCCTCCAGCGGGAAGACCGTCTGCACCGAGCCCTTGCCGAAGGTGGTGACGCCGAGGACCAGCGCGCGCCGGTGGTCCTGGAGCGCGCCGGCCACGATCTCCGAGGCGCTGGCGCTCCCTTCGTTCACGAGCACCACCATCGGATAGTCGTTGTTTCCGCGCTCGGGACGCGCGCGGTACTCCTGGCGCTGGGAGTCGTCCCGCCCCTCGGTGTAGACGATCAGCCCGTCGGCCAGCCACTCGTCGGCCACCTGCACCGCCTGGTCCAGCAGCCCGCCCGGGTTGTCGCGCAGATCGAGGATGAGGCCGTTGTAGTCGTCGCCCGCCTCGACGCTGATCTCGGCCAGCGCCTCCTGCAGCTCGCTGGCGGTGTTCTCCTGGAAGGAGCGGACGCGCACGTAGCCGATGCCGCCGTCGAGCAGGCGGCCGTCCACCGAGGCCACCTTGACGACGTCGCGCAGGATCTTGAACGGCTGCGGCGTCTCGAAGCCCTCCCGGAACACGTAGATGGTGATCTCGGTCCCCTTGCGCCCGCGCATCAGCGACACGGCCTCGAAGAGCGACATGTCCTTGGTGGGCCGGCAGTCCTCGGTCCAGCCTTCCGGACGCTCGGTCGGGCAGATCGAGACGATGCGGTCCCGGGCGCGGATGCCGGCGCGGTCCGCCGGCGTCCCCTCGATGGGAGACACCACCTCGATGGCCTCGTCCTGGGCCTTCGTGATCTCGATGCCGAGGCCGTGGAACTCGCCCCGGGTGTCCACCTGCATCTCGGTGTAGGCGTCGATGTCCATGAACGACGAGTGGGGATCGAGCTCCTGCACCAGGCCGCGCAGGGCGCCGCGCAGCAGGTCGTGCTCGTCGACGGGCTCGACGTAGCTGGAACGGACGAGGGAGAGCACGTGGGTGAAGAGGCTCAGGTCCTCGTAGCGGGTCGCGGAGGAATCGGGCACCGCCGCGGTCACGGACAGCACCGCGAAGGTGGTGCCCACGCCGGCGAGGAAGGAGGCGAGCAGACGGCGCCGGGTGCGCGTGGCGGGCCCCGGCCTGGGGTGGGACATGGACCTTGGACTCCAGACCCGGACCGCTCCGCGGCCGGGCTCGATTGAACGAGACGGCGAGTCTAGCAGGGTGCTGAAGAACCCCGGACCGAGCTAGGAGCCTGAGTCAGAAGTTCGGCGTCGGAAATGCTCGATGGCAGCGGGTCTCGATCGCACCGAGGCCGCGCGTGCGGCCCGCCGACAAGGCGCGCGACCGAGGCGTAGCCGAGCTACGGCGACGGGAGCGCAACGCAGCCGGCGGGTCGCACGGGCGGCCGAATGCCGGCGAACTTCTGACTCAGGACACTAGCAGGGGATCAGGGCGTCCCCCCGGCGAGCCCGCGCGGCGCGAGCCACGCGGCGGGATCCAGCGGCTCGCTGCCGTGACGGATCTCGAAGTAGAGGCTCGGCCCGGTGAGCGAACCCGTATCGCCCACGGAGCCCAGGGTGTCTCCCTCCTCCACCACGTCGCCCACCTCGACGAAGCTGTCCTCGAGGTGCGAGACCACGGTGAAGTAGTCGTCGCCATGGTCGACGATCACGAGCTTGCCGTAGCCGCGGAACCAGCCCGCGAAGCGCACGGCACCCGGCGCCACCGCGCGCACCGACTCGCCGCCGGCGGCCTCGAACTCGACGCCCTTGCGGAAGGTCTCGGTGCGGAAGACGTCGTCCACCACGCGACCGAAGGGCAGCGCGATGCGCGCGTCGAGCGGCGCGGCCAGATGTCCCCGGCGCGCCGCGAAGTCGTGACCCGCGCTGGGCTGGTCGGGCGCGCGGGCGGCGCTGCCCAGGGCGGCCAGGGTCTCCTCCAGCGCGCGCGCGGCCTTCTCGAGCTCGACCAGCAGGGCGCGCTCCTGGGTTCGGTCGTGGCGCACCCGCGCCAGCAGGTCGTGTCGCACGCGGCGCTCCGCGCGCAGCTCGTCCGATCGCGCCGCCAGCTTCGACGCGGTCTCGTCGCGCATCTTCGCGGCCACCGTCGCCTGGCTCTCGAGCTCCTCGTAGGCCACGAGCTCCGTGCGATAGCGCTCCACGAGCCGCGCGTCGTACGCCACGAAGGTCTGCAGCGCGGACGCGCGCTCGAGCATCTCGGGCACCGTGTCCGACGCGAAGAGGAAGCGCACCGGACCCACCTCGCCGGCCTTGTAGAGAGCCACCACCCGGCGCGACATCGCCCGGCGGGTGACGTCCAGGCTCTTGCGCGCTTCGCGGCTCTTGCGCAGGAAGAGCTCGGCGCGCTCGTGCGCCTCGCGGGCCTCTTCCCGAACCCGACGCACCTCGCGGGTGAGCGCGTCGAGCAGCCGGTCGCTCTCCTCGAGCTGCACCAGCAGCGCCCGCTCCTGGCGTTCGTGGCTTCCCACCCGCTCGCGGGCCTCGAGGATGGCGCTGCGCAGCTCGTCGAGGTCGGGCTCGTCCGCGGCGCGGGAAGACGACGGCCCGAGCAGCGAGACCAGCAGCAGCAGCGCGGCGAAGCGACGGCTCACGATCCGGTCCGCCAGCCGAGCAGGGCCGTGATCGAGCCCAGGAGCCCGAGCGCGCTGCCGGCCGCCACGAGAAACGCCGATCCCGTACTGGAGAAGAAGTGGGGCTGGGTGTTGCCGAGCAGCAGCTCGAGGCCGTACTCGATGCGCGGCAGCACGGCCTCGAATCCCGCGAAGAGCAGAGCCAGGGCGATTGCGCCGCCCAGGGCGCCCTGCAGGGTTCCCTCGATGAGGAACGGGATGCGGATGAACGTGCGGCTGGCGCCCACCAGGGACAGGATCTCGAGCTCGTCCTCCCGGGCGTAGACCGCGAGCCGGATCGTGTTCGCGACGATCATCAGGGCCGCCACGGCCAGCACGAGCCCCAGGGCCAGTGCCCCCGCCCGCACCAGCGACGTGAAGCGCGCGTAGCCCTCCACCCATTCCTGGCCGTGCGCGAGCTCGGCGATGCCCGGCAGCCCGGAGAGCGCCGCCACCACGATGGCGATTCCTTCCGGGGTCCGGTGCGCGGGCACCAGGCTCACCTCGATCGAGGCCGGCAGCGGATTCTCGTCGAGCCCCTCGAGCAGCGCGCCGCCGTCCATGCTCTCGCGGAAGCGCTCGAGCGCCTCTTCCTTGGTGACGAGACGCGCCGTCGCGACGCCTTCCACCGTGGCCGCGCTCTTCGTCAGGGACCGCTGGGCCTCCGGCGACAGGCCCTCGTCGAGATAGGCCACCACCTGCAGCTCTTCGCCGAAGCGCTCGAGCACGTCGCCCATGTTGGCGACGAGCAGACCGAAGGCGCCGCCGAGCAGGAGCGCCACGGCGATGGTCAGGATCGCGACGGCGCTCGTCACGGGGCTCGACCGCAGGCCGTGGATGCCCGAGCGCAGCAGGGTGAGCGCGATCGCGAAGAAGCGCCTCACAGGGCGGCCCCCACGTCCGGGGTGTCCTCGACGATGCGGCCCCCCTCGAGGCGGATGGTGCGCTTGCCGTAGCGCTCGATCAGGCTCAGGTCGTGGGTCGCGACGATCACCGTCGTGCCGCGCGTGGCCGCGCTGGCGATCAGATCCATGATCTCGACGGTGAGCTGGGCGTCGAGGTTGCCGGTGGGCTCGTCGGCCAGCAGGATCTCGGGCTCGTTGACGAGCGCCCGGGCGATCGCCACCCGCTGCTGCTCGCCGCCGGAGAGCGAGAGCGGGTGGTGGTAGCGGCGGTGCTGCAGCCCCACCTGCTTCAGCAGGCGGAAGGCCCGGGCGCGCGCCTCCCGGCGCGGCGTACCCACCACCTCGAGGGCGATGGCGACGTTCTCCTCGATGGTGAGCCGGTTGAGCAGCTTGAAGTCCTGGAACACCACGCCGATGCGGCGGCGCAGGGCCGGAATGGCCGACTCGCGCAGGCGCGCGATGTTGCGGCCGAGCACCAGGATCTGTCCCTCGTTCGGCCGCTCGGCGGCGAACACCAGCTTCAGCAGGGTGGTCTTGCCGGCACCGCTCGAGCCGGTCAGGAAGACGAACTCGCCCTTCTTCACCTCGAGGGTGAGGTCCTGCAGCGCGAAGGTGCCCGCGATGTACGACTTGGAGACGTGGTACGTGCGGACCGCGCCGTCGCCCCCGACTCCGGGCGCGGGGCGCTCCCACCGGCTCACGAGCCGCGACGCTTCCGCTTGCGCGCATTCTCCACGAGATACTCGAGAACCACCTCGTCGAGGGGCTTCTGGCTCACGACGCCTTCTCCGAATGCGCGATCGAGGCGTTCCGTAGCACCCGCGGCGGGCTGGCCGCCCGGGCCGCCGGCCGCGCAGGCGGCGCCGTGGCGGGCGCCGGCGGAGCGAGCCGCGCAGAGGTGTCGGTCTCGCTCTCGTCGGGGCAGAGCTCCGCCGCGTCGGTATCGCTGCGATCCGACGGTGCGTTCTGGGAGAAGACCTCGGGTCCGAGGCGCTCGAGGATCACGTTGTCGTGCAAGCCGCGCTGGAGGCGCTTGAGCATGGCCTTGTGCTGGGTCTCCATCAGCTCGCGCACCACCCGCTCGAGATCGGCGGCGCCCAGCTTGTCCGAGTAGTCGAGCTTCTCGGAAGCCAGGATGTTGCCGCCGTGGAAGAGGTGGGTGATGACGTGGGGATTGGAGATCCCGCTGTCCTCGGTCTGGACGTGGAACATCACCCCGCGGTAGCGGAAATTGTTGTTGAACCCCGAGAGCATCCCGGAACTCGTCCCCCCAAGACCGAGCCAGACCGGATCCGCGCCGGCCCGGACGAGCACCGGCGCGCGCCAGTCTAAGCAATCCTCGCGACAATCCTCTCCCCGCTCCTCTGCCGGCCGGGTCCGGGATGCGGGATGCCGTCCGCGCGCGGACGGGCACCCCGTCGTCTCGCCTATCGGGAATTCGCGTGACCGGCTGAACCCCCGGCGCGCCCACCCCTCGGGGAGGCCGGTCCCTCCGGAGCCAGCGCCGGCCGGGGACCGGCCCCATGGGCCACGGACCCCCGTGCGCGCGAGCGGTCGACCCGGACCGCGGCGGGGCGGACCGCTTCCGCACGTCCCCCCGACGCAGACCCGGAGCCCGCGGCCGGACCCGCCGAGCGTCGCCGACGCGACGGGCGCCCGGTCGATCCCGGACCGACGTGGCGCGTTCCGTCGCGAAGCGAATCACGAGAGCGTTCCATCCGAAAACGGAGGTGACACAGTCTCGAGACGATACGACGTGCAATTCACAATCGAACCGGGAACCTGTCGAAGATGGACTAGCGTCCAGTGACGCCTTCGATCGCAAGCGCG
The DNA here is from genome assembly GCA_963822965.1 of uncultured delta proteobacterium. GTDB lineage: Bacteria > Myxococcota_A > UBA9160 > UBA9160 > UBA4427 > JAJDAN01. Next base: position 3,729 of record CAWGJT010000002.1, on the reverse strand, counting down.
CTTGCACCCCGCGTCGAACGACCCGAGGCGGATTCGCCAGGGGTCGAATCACGACACCGCAAGATGTTCGTCGATCGAATCGGATTGTGCTTGCGGACGGACTGCGCCAGCACGGAAGATGGAATCTCCGAACTCCAACAGGCAAGGAGATGACAAGGGCAGGTACAGTCGTATCAGCATGTTCGTCGCGTTCGCGGTCTGCCTCGTTCACGCGTCGAGCAGCTTCGCGATACCCGACGCGAACGAGAAGACCATCCTGGTCCGAAAGGACTGCCGACTGAACGGCGGAACGACGCCGGAGAACTGCTTCAATCACATTCCCGATGCGTTGGCGTGGATCTGGGGTACGCGCGTCCCGGCACCGTCCGTGACCACGTCGACATGGAGATCGGCCCCGGAGAGTGGAACGAGCAGTGGCATTGCCAGGACAAGGGCTTCGTCTCGGTCCGCGGATCCGGCCGCGAGGCCACCAAGATCATCGGCGCCACGGACGTCGCTCCGGCGGATATCGTGCGATGCCCGGATCTCGAGTTCTCGGATCTCACCTTCGAGGGTCCCGACCTCGCGGTGCGATGGTTGGGGATCGGCAACTCGACGTGGACGGACGTGAACCTCATCTCGACGGGCGGGGGCGACCCCGGCATCCAGGGAGCCTGGGCCGACGACCTCTGCAGTCCCGACAGGAATGGCCACGCACTACTTCTTCGGGGTGCGGATGCGCGCGCGCGCGGAGAGGTCGACCCTCTATCCCCCCTTCGTCTTCTGGGGCCAGTGCTCTGATCACTGGTTTACGGGGGCGAGATCTTCTGGGATGCGTCGGGCTTCGCGGACCGGTGGGCCTCGCAGCAGCGCGCGGCGCCGCCGTGCTGGTGGGCCACGACTCGACCGTCCACCTCTTCGGAGCCTCGCTCAACGTCCGGGTCGACTCGACCGCGAACCCGCTGGGGGGCAGCCTCGTCGCCGTCGAGACGGACTCCACCCCTTCAACACGGGTGGCGGCCCCGCCACCTTCCACATGCACGGGGGAATCATCAACATCACCGTCGACGCCGACGCCTCCCTGAAGAGCAACTTCGACGTCACGAGCCTGTGGGGCTACAGCAGCGGCTCGCTCATCCACGTGATCGACACTGCCTTCGCCCTGAACGTCCCCACGACGAACCCGATCTACCGCGTCTTCGAGAACTCGGGAGCCAAGGTCCTGTCGCCCTTCCAGTGGCAGTCGGGTCCGCTGCCGCCCGTGGCGACGAGCGAGCCCAACGTGCTGATCAGCGACGACGGCCAGGACACCTTCATCGAGACCGACTGCCAGGCGGACGGCGACTGCACCGGCGGAAGCGAGTCGCACCTCATGGTGTACAACGGCACCGTCTGCACTTGATTCGGCGAACCCGTGGCTGGACTCGATCACCGGACGCTGCCGGAACGACACCACCGACCCGGTAGCGGACGCGATCGCGGATCTTGCAGAGCCGCGTGACGGCGCTCGAGGCGTTCCACCCGTAGCTGGCGGGACGGTCGCGCCGGACCGACTCGGGCGGGCGGAGTCTTCCCCGGAAGACTCCCCGCCCGGCGCGGATCCGGTCACGGCGTGCGCGAGAGCGTGTCACGGGCGAAGCTTCCCACGGGCCATCTCCCCGGGGGAGATGGCCCGTCGCCGCGCCGGCGGCCGGCGGTCGGGCCGCGACGGGTGAGCAGCAGCCCGGCCGCGAGGGCCGTCGCCGTCAGCATTCCGGTCCCGGGCTCGGGCACGCTCACGGGCGCGGTCCCCGGCGTCGGGACGTCCAGCACCGTGAAGTCGAGGGCGTTGTCGTCGCTGTCCACGTCCGCGAGCCAGCGGGCGATGCTGCTGCCCGCCGCCGGATCCGCGGCGGGGCTGCCCTCGCCGGCGAAGACGTCCCCCGCGCCGAAAGCCCCGTAGCCCACGGCGTCCAGCACCTCGGCTCGCGTCGCGCAGCACCACCGAGTCGGGGCCGTTCTGGAAGTCGAAGTCCGCGAGCGCGTCCGGGTCCGGCACGAGGGTCCCCCCGCCGGCGTCCACGTCGGCGAGCACGAAGAGGCCGTCGGCGGGGAACACGCCCGCGAGCGGGACCTGACGGTCACCCCGCCCCCCGAGCCGTTGACGCCTTCGAGCACCAGCCCGTCGAGCGGGCTGCCCGGGTCGCCGTACAGCTCGACGAACGACTGCCCGTCGTCGCTGCCGACACCGTCGTAGAAGAGCTCGGAGATGAGCGGAAACGCGTGGGCCGGGCCCGCGGCGAGAGAAGGCCGGCACCACCACGGCAAGCGGAAGCGCGAACAGGCAGTGCGGACGGAGCGCGAGAGAAGCGAGGCGGAAGGGAGCGGAAGAATGCGAAAAGCGAGCGAAGAGGCGAGGGGAAGCAGCGGTTCAAGGTCGTTCCTCTGGATTCGGGCGCGGCCCGAGCGGGGGGTGAAGGGAGGGTCTCGCCGGCATCCGGCCGGTTGCGGCTGAACCAGCCGCCCGTCCAGGCGTCGAGGCCGGCCGCGAGCTCGGCGGCTCGCAGCTCGAGGGCACGCGCGTCCTGGCTCGGATCCGCCTCGCGCAGCTTCACGAGCAGCCCGCGCCTCTCGAAGTAGAGCTGGTCGATCTCGTCGATCACGTTGTCACGCAGCCCGACCACCAGGCGGTGCTCGCGCGAGATCTCGATGGCGTCGTCGTCGAACGCGAGGCCGGGAAGGTCCCAGGTCATGACGAGGGAGGCGTCGAGTGCGAGGCTGTGGTCCTTGTCGTGGTCCGTGAGCAGGTAGCGGTTGCCCGAGCTGACGTAGTCGTCCCAGTCCCGCGTCCGGCTCCGATCCTGGGCGCCCGCCACCCGCAGGCTGACGCTCGGGATCCACCCCCGGTGCGAGAGCCCGTCCCACATCGATCGCATGCGCTCCGGCCCGAGATCGAGGTAGCGGAGCGCGGCCGCCTGCACCTCCCGGATGTCCGGGTCTTCCGGGATCGTCCGGGCGCGGCCGGCCCCTGGCCGTTCGGGCGGCGCGTCTCCGCGCGCAGCACGGGTGCCCCCTGGAGGAGCCCCAGCGGACCGACCGCGAGCAGTCCGTCCCCGGCGCGGGTGACCGACACGGCATGGATCGAGGCGCTGCCGGCCGGCGCGCCGGTGCGCCGCCACGGACCCCGGACGTGCGGCGCCTGCAGCAGCCCCTGGTCCGTCGCGAGCCACACGCGCCCGGCCCCCGCCACCAGTCGGCGCGCAACGCTCCCCGGCGGCAGCACCGGGCGCAGCAGCGTGAACGAGCCGGCCTCGGGCGGCAGTACGGCGAGGACGCGCGAGTAGACGACCGCCACGGACGCGTCCGGCAGGTCGAGGACGACGTCGCTCGGCACCTCGCCGGTGGGTGCGCCGGCCACCGACACGCGGCGTGCGTCCGCCAGCACGAGCCGCGGGCCGTCCGGTACCAGGAGTGTGCGCCAGACGTCGCTTCCGACGGCGAGCCACAGCTCGCGCTCACCCGCGGCCGTCGGTGCTTCTCCGGCGCCACGCCAGGGCCGAGACGGGATCGTTGGGAAGCCCGTCGGACAGCCGCTGCCACGAGCGCCCGTCCAGCGACACCCATGCGCCGGCGTCCGTGGCGACCGCCACCGCGCCCGGGGAGGTCGCCACCCGTCGCGCCACCTGCGCCGCCTCGCCCGGCGCGGGTGCGCGCAGGACAGACGACCGTCGGCGACAGATTCCAGAGCCCGGTGAGCGACGCGATCCACAG
>CAWGJT010000001.1:5000-301736 GCA_963822965.1 uncultured delta proteobacterium | reverse complement strand
ACCCGATCGCCGGCGAGGAACCGGTTGCTGGCGAGCCGCGCGTCCACCACGCCGAGGGTGGTCTCCACGGTCTGCAGGGCGGCCCGGGCGATCTCCGGGACCGGCGGGAGCCCCAGCGGCGAGCGCGTGGCGTGGACGGCGCGCCCCCCCGCCATCAGGACGCCCGCGTCCGCCAGGCGCTCGATCGAGCGCACGCGGGCCCGCTCCTCGGGCGTCTCGCCGATCATCGGGGGCTCCGGGTGGAGCTCCTCGAGGTACTCGATGATCGGCAGGGATTCGGTGAGGAAGCTTCCGTCGTCGAGCTCGAGCACGGGCAGCTTGCCCAGGGGGTTGCGGGCCAGGAACTCGGGCGCGCGCTGCTCGCCTTCGGCCAGGTTCACCCGCACCGTCTCGAGCTCGATCCCCTTCTCGGCCAGGTAGACGCGCACCTTCGTGGGATTGGGGGCGACCCTGAAGTAGTAGAGCTTCAAGCGAGATCTCCGGTCCCGGGGCCTGCCCCGAGCGCGCAGCGACCGCCGGGGTGCCGGAAGGGGCCCTGTACGGTTGCGGCGCGCACGTCGGTCGGCCGCACCGCAGGATACGGTCGGTCCCACATGGTGGCGAGCGGCATCGTCCCGTCCCCGCCGGCCGCGGGCGCGGGCGCGGCCCGGCGGGGGCGCCGCGGCCGGGCTTCCGGCGACGGAGCCTGCTACCACCGCCCTCCACAGGAGGCCGCCTTGGATCTCTCGTTCCTGCCGGCAGTCAACGCCAGTCTCAACGGCAGCGCGGCGGTCCTCCTCGTCGTCGGCCGTCGCCTCGCCCGGCAGGGCCGCATCGACGCGCATCGACGCGTGATGCTCTCGGCCTTCGGGGTCTCGGCGATCTTCCTCGGCTGCTACCTGGTCCACAAGGCGTCGAGAGGCTTCGAGAGCACCACCCTGCACGTCGGCGGGATGGCGAAGGTCGCCTATCTGCTGATGCTCTTCTCGCACGTCACCCTGGCGATGGCGGTGCCGGTGCTGGCCATCCTGCTGATCCGCCTGGGACTGCGCGACGAGCGTGAACGGCACCGGCGTCTCGCGCGCATCGCCTGGCCCGTCTGGATGTACGTGTCCGTGACCGGGGTGCTGATCTACGTGCTCCTCTACCACCTGAACCCGACCGCATCCTGATCCACGGGTGCGGACCCGGCCGCCCGGCGTCGGGAGTCGGGAGTCGGGCGTGCAACGATTCGTTGCGGACGCGTGCGCCCATCTGCCCCGCGTGGGGATCGGGCACCGGCACCGGGACGCGTGGCCCGTCGGCGCGCGCGCATCGAGGCGCTGCAGAGTTGTTTTCCCCATTGAGTATCCTCGGGGGATTGGCTACCCCCTTCGCGTTCGGAACGAGGGGGATCGGGCGCTTCCGCCACGCTCCCAGCGAGCTTTCGCCCAGGTTCGGGCGCTCGAGTGCACGCGGGGCCCGGATGCATCGGCCAGGGTCTCGCCGGACGTCCGCTGCGACGAGGGCGCGCAGCCGACACGAGTGCGTGACGGCCCGGCGTACGACCGGGTTGGGGATGATTCGATGGAATTGAGAACCAGGATCGGGATTGCGGTCGCCGGGATCGCGCTGGCCGCGGGCACCGTGCTTTCGGGCGCGGCCCGAGGCGCGCGCCGAGGCGACGGCCGAGCCCGATCTCGCACGCGGCGCCGAGCTCTTCCAGCTCTGCGCCCAGTGCCACGGTGCGGAGGCCCACGGCAACGAGATGTTCCTGGCGCCGTCGATCGCGGGGCTCCCGCAGTGGTACGTCGTGATGCAGCTCCACGAGTTCCGGCAGGGCTACCGCGGGCACCACTTCGACGACATCTCGGGCATGCGCATGCGCCCCATGTCGCTCACGCTGCCGGCGACCAGGACGTCGTGAACGTGGCGGCCTACGTCGCCAGCCTGCCCGCCGTGGATCCGAAGCCCACCCTGGAGGGCAACGCCGAGGCGGGCAAGGCGCTCTATACGCTGTGCGCTGCGTGCCACGGCCCCGCGGCCCAGGGCATCGAGGCGATGAAGGCGCCGCCCCTCCACACCTTGAACGACTGGTACCTCGTCACCCAGCTCGAGAAGTTCAAGGCGGGCGTGCGCGGCACGCAGCCCGGCGATCCGTACGGGGTGCTCATGGGGCCGAACAGTCCCATGGCGGCGACCCTCACGACCGACCAGTCCGTGCGGGACGTGGTCGCGTACATCATGACCCTGGGCGAGTGAAGGGCCCGCGCCTCATCGCCACGAATCGCAACACGCAACAGGCAGCAGTACCAAAAGGAACGTCCCAGCATGGCCAAGAGCTACACGCCCGAAGATCTCGCCTTCCGCGCCTTCGGTATCTCGATGGCGGGGATCGCAGCCTTCATCGGCGTGGTCATCATCTTCGTCCTCTAGCCCGGGTCGGTCGGGCGGGCCTGCGCCGCCGCCCGGACGTCCAGGCGGGAATCCACCGGGTCACCCAGCGCAGCAGCAGGAGCGCACAGCGAAAATGATCGAAAAGTATCTGCCTTCGATATCGACCTACTCGGGAAGCATCGACCACCTGATCCTCTTGATCGGTGCGTTGGTCGGCTTCTGGTTCCTGCTCTGCCAGGGCGTGTTCTTCTACTTCATCTTCCGGTACCGGGCCTCGCAACGGGCCCAGCGAGTACGTGACCGGCGAGGAGAAGGAGCTCAAGCGCTGGGTGACCATCCCCCACCTGCTGGTGCTCGTGTGCGACCTCTTCATCATCTACGGCGCCGTGCGGGTGTGGGTGAACGTCAAGCAGACCCTGCCCGAGACCCCCTACGCGACGGTTCGCATCATCGGGCAGCAGTGGGCCTGGAGCTTCGTGCACCCCGGGCGCCGACGGGAAGCTCGACACCGACGACGACATCAAGACGGTGGACGAGCTGCACGTCGGTCGCGAACCAGCCCTACATCTACGAGCTGCAGGCCCGCGACGTCCTGCACGACTTCTCGGTGCCCGTCTTCCGCCTGAAGCAGGACGCGATCCCCGGCCGCGTCATCAAGGGCTGGTTCCAGGCCACGGAGACCGGTGAGTTCGACATCCAGTGCGCCGAGATCTGCGGCATCGGGCACGGCATCATGCGCGGGAAGCATCGTCATCGAGACGCCCGAGCAGCATGCGGCCTGGATCGCGGACACACTCGACGACGGCCCTGGCCGCCCGCTACACCGGCCGCGCCGGAGGAGCAACGATGGCTGAATCGATTCCCGTCTCGGGTGCACACGCCCACGACGCCCACGAGCATCACGAGCAGGGCTTCGTCACCAAGTACCTGTTCTCCACCGACCACAAGATGATCGCCATGCAGTACATGTTCACCGGCATGGCCGATGGCGATGATCGGCGGCTTCTTCTCCTACGCCTTCCGGATGCAGCTCGCCTTTCCGGGCATCTCGGTCCCGGGCTGGGGAGTCGTCTCGCCGGCCGAGTACAACTCGCTGATCACGAACCACGGCTCCATCATGATCTTCTGGGTGGCGATGCCGGTGCTGATCGCGGCCTTCGGGAACTTCCTCATCCCGCTGATGTGCGGCTGCGACGACATGGTGTTCCCGCGGATCAACCGGCTCTCGTACCAGATCTTCCTGCTCTCGGCGATCGTGCTGATCTCCTCGTTCTTCGTGCAGGGCGGCGGCTTCGGCGGCGCCTGGACGGCCTACCCGCCGCTCTCGGCGAAGGCGCAGTACAACCTGACGCCGCTCGGATCGTCGATCTGGGTGATCGCGGTGGCGCTGGAATTCGTGGCCTTCCTGCTCGGCGGCATCAACTTCGTGACCACGGCGATGAACTCGCGCGCCGAGGGCATGAAGATGTACGACATCCCGGTGGTGGTCTGGATGATCGTGATCGCGAGCATCCTCTTCATGGCTTCGGTGGGGCCGCTCTTCGCCGGCGCCGTGATGCTGCTCTTCGACCAGCTCATCGGGACCAACTTCTACGATCCCGGACCGCGGCGGGGACCCGGTCCTCTGGCAGCACCTCTTCTGGTTCTTCGGGCACCCGGAGGTCTACGTGGTGCTGCTGCCCGCCATGGGCATCACCGCGGAGATCCTGGCCACCTTCGCGCGCAAGAAGCTCTTCGCCTACAAGACGATCCTCTACACGACCTTCGCGACCGGCGTGCTCTCGCTTCATGGTGTGGGCGCACCACCAGTTCATCGCGGGCATCGACCCGCGCATGGCCCACGTCTTCACGATCACGACGCTGCTCATCTCGATCCCGATCGCCGAGCTGATGTTCGTCTACATCGCCACCCTGTACAAAGGCTCGATCACGCTGTCCACGCCGATGCTGTGGGCGCTGTCCTTCGTCGGCGAGTTCCTGATCGGCGGCGTGACGGGCATCTTCCTGGGCGCGAGCGGCGCGGACATCTACTTCCACGACACCTACTTCGTGCTCGCCCACTTCCACTACACGTTCTTCCCGATCGCCATCATCGGCACCTACGCGGGCGTCACCTACTGGTTCCCGAAGATGTTCGGGCGCATGATGAACGAGACCCTGGGGAAGATCCATTTCTGGGGGACGATCATCCCCTTCAACGGCATCTTCATCCCGCTCTTCCTGCTGGGGATGGGTGGACAGCACCGCCGCATCTACAACTTCCAGAACTTCCCGGAGCTGGCTTCGCCGGGCATGCAGGACCTGCGCGATCTTCGCGACCGTCTCGCTCCTGATCATGCTGGCCTTCCAGTTCGTCTTCCTGGCGAACTTCTTCTACAGCATGTTCAAGGGCAAGAAGGCGCCGCGGAATCCGTGGCGCGCGAACACCCTGGAATGGCAGACGGCTTCACCGCCGCCCCACGGCAACTTCGGCAAGGAGATGCCGAAGGTCTACCGCGGCCCCTACGAGTACGCAACGCCCGGTCGGGCCGAAGACTTCTGGCCGCAGAACGCGCCGAGCTGATCGTTCCGGCGGAAGGCAAGCAACCCTTCAGAGCGCAGGCTTCGAGGATGGCAAGGCAATGGCAGTGAGACCGATTGCGACGACACGCTCGGTGACCGGTATCCCCACCGGACGCCTCGCGGTCTGGTGGGTGGTCGCGTCCGAGATCGTGATCTTCGGCGGACTGCTCGCGTCCTACATCATGCACCGTCTCGCCCACCCGGAGTGGGCGCAGCTTCGCGAGCCACACGAACACCTGGGCGGGCGCCTTCAATACGTTCGTGCTGCTCACGTCGTCGCCTCTCGGCCGTGCTCGGCCACAAGGCCGCGGAAGAGGGCGACGGCAAGAAGGCCGCGCGGTTCCTCTGGATGACCATGGGCGGCGGCGCGACCTTCATCGTCGTGAAGGGCATCGAGTGGACCCACGAGATCCATCTAGGGCTACACGATCACGGCGAACGCCTTCTGGGCGTTCTACTACACCGCCGCGGGTCTCCACGCCCTGCACGTGATCGCGCGGCGCCATCATCATGGGCATCGTCTCGCGCGACGCCTATCACAACCGAGAGCTCCACCGGGTCGAGCTGATCGGGATCTACTGGCACTTCGTGGATCTCGTCTGGATCTTCCTCTTCCCGCTGCTCTACATCGCCAAGTAGGGAGACGCGCCATGTCCGGTGAGTACCATCATCCGAACTACGTCCGCGTGTGGGCGATCCTGGTGGGTCTCCTCTGCATCTCCGTGATCGGTCCGATGTTCGGGATCCGGCTCGCTCACGCTGATCACCGCCTTCGGCATCGCGATCGTGAAGGCGTATCTCGTGGCCGCGAACTTCATGCACCTGAAGTTCGAGAAGCGGTTCGCCACCTACATGCTGACCACCGTGCTCGTCTTCATGTTCCTGTTCTTCGCGGGCAGCGCGCCCGACGTGATGAAGCACGACGGCTGGCAGTGGGAGAAGCCGATGGTCAAGGCCGACGTCGAGGCCGCGCTCGCGAGGCACGAGTCGGAGTCGCACCAGGAGTCGGAGTCGCACCACTAGGACGCCGCGAACGGGGCCCGAGGGCTCCCTCAGCCAGGCGAGGTCGTTCTTGGTCAGCATGAGCCCTTCGCTGCAGGTCGTTCCCCCGCCCCGGCGGCAGCCTGTGATCGAGAGCGCCGTCGTCGGAACGGTGGTGTTCATCGTCGCCGAGACGATGCTCTTCGCAGGCCTGATGAGCGCCCTGGCCATCGCCAAGGCGAACAACCTGGGTCCCTGGCCGCCGCCCGACCAGCCGCGTCTTCCCATCGAAGCGACGGCCTTCAACACGGCCATGCTGCTGGCCAGCGGGGTGGTGCTCTTCTTCGCCCAGCGGGCCTTCAAGCGGAGGCCCCTGAGCGCCCGAAAGCCCTTCGCGATCGCCATCGGTCTCGGCGCCTTCTTCGTCGTGTTCCAGGGGGTCGAGTGGGTTCGCCTCATCGGACAGGGGCTGACGCTCACCTCGGGCACGCTGGGGGCCTTCTTCTACCTGATCGTGGGCATGCACGCCCTGCACGCGGTGGCGGCGATCTGCGTGCTCTGCCAGCACTGGCTCCGCCTCTCCCAGGCGCGTCTGCCGGCGGGGACGTTCGCGGCGGGGCAGGTATTCTGGTACTTCGTGGTCGGTCTGTGGCCGATCCTCTACCTGCAGGTGTATCTGGGATGACGGGAAGCATGATGGCAACTCGCGACTTCGTTCGGACCGGGGCTCTCGTCGGGCTCGCGGTCGCCCTCGTCCTGCTGCCGGGGGCGGCCCACGCCTGCGCGGTCTGCTTCCAGTCCCAGAGCGGCGCGACTCGCGTGGCGTTCATCGCGAGCACCGCGTTCATGACGTTCCTGCCGCTGGCGGTGGTGGGCGGCGTGGTCTTCTGGGTGCGGCGCCGCTTCGTGCGCGCCGAGATCGAGGCCGGCATCCAGTCCTGAGTGGTGCCGGATCCACCGGCGCCGGGATCTCAGGACCGGCCGATCCCCATCATCTCCTCGAAGTTGCCCGCGTAGAAGCGCTCGCGGGCGTCGGCGCCGATCGCGGCCGCGTCCAGGCTGGCTTCGAACCGTCCGATGGGATCCCGACCCCCCTCCGGATGCGGGTAGTCGGACGAGAAGAGGAAGAGCTCCTCTCCGGCCTGCTGCACGAGCCATCCCACGTCCTCGAAGGGGAAGGGCGTGAACTTCACCTGCCGCCGGACGAGCTCCGAGGGCCGGAGCGACAGGGCCTGCACCAGCGGCTCGTTGCGGCGGAAGTTGTCGTAGGCGTGATCGAGGTTGCGGAGCAGCCCCGGGACCCAGGACGCTCCCAGCTCGATCGCGCCGCAGCGAAGCCCCGGGTGTCGATCGAAGATCCCGTCGAGGACCATGGCCGTCAGGAAGTTGGCGGGGGAGTGGTGGACCGCGGGGAAGTCCTTGGCGCGAAGGTTCTCGCCGCCTCCGAGCCAGTCCTTGGGACGCGGCCGGCCGTTCTCATGGTAGGCTCGGGGTAGCAGCCTTCCCCCGCCGATGTGCAGCACCACCGGCGTGCCGCGTTCCTCGAGGCGGGCCCAGAATGGGTCGAGGTCGACATGCGCGGGAGAGAAGCCGCGGGTGTTGCCGCCGGGCGCATCCGAGGGGACGTGCACGGCCCGGCAGCCCAGGTCGAGGGCGGCGTCCAGCTCCGCGAGGGCCCGGGCCGGGTCGATCAGCGGAATCATCGCGACCGGCAGCAGGCCTTCATGGTGGCTGCAGAACTCGGCCATGGCGCGGCTGTGGGCGCGGGCGCCGGCGTAGGCCAGATCGACGTCGCGGCTCGCGAGGAAGTGGCCGGCGAAGGTCGAGAAGACGAGCTGTCCGCGGAAGCCCAGCAGCTCCAGGGTGCGGCTTCGCTCCTCGCCGTGGACCGCCCCGTGCGCCGCCCAGCCCTTGGCGCTCGCGATCACGTCGCGCTCGAGGGCGGCGGTCGCCTCGGGGTCGGCCCTCCGCTCCTCGACGCTCGCGACGATCTTGCCGAACCACTTCTCGAAGCCCTCTCCTCCGTTCCGACCGCCGTCGATCCGCAGTGCTTCGCGGTGCTTGGGGTCGGCGTGCCTCGCGAGGAAGTCCGGCAGCGGCATCAGGTGGCTGTCGGCGTCCCAGCAGACGCGCTTGCGGGCGTAGGGAGTCGTCATGGGGCACCTCGTCCGGTGGCGATCTGCCGCCAGGGTAGGGGAGGCGTCAGCGGCGGGTCCAGCCGGCCCGACCCCACGCCCGACGGTGCGGGCCCGATCGATCCGCCCGGTGTCAGCGTCCGCGGAAGACCGGAGGTCGCTTCTCGCGGATGGCCTGGACGGCCTCGCGTCCATCCTCGGTAGCGAGGCCCCGCCGGGCGTTGGCGATCTCCTCGCGCAGATGCGCTTCGAGGCTCGTGCTCGTCGACGCGCGGCCGAGCATCCGCTTGGTCTGTCGCACCGCGATGGGGGCGACGCTCGCGAGCCGTTCGCAGTAGTCGAGGAGGCGGCCCTCGAAGTCCTCGCCGGTCACCACCTCGCCGACGATTCCGAGGGCCAGCGCGCGCTCCGCGGACACCATCTCCTGCTCCAGCAGGAAGCGCATCGCGCGCTCGTAGCCGATGGCCTGGGGCAGGGTCCAGGTGAGCCCGCCGTCGGGCGAGGTTCCCGCCCGGGCGTAGCCGGCGAGGAAGCGGGCAGCAGGGCTGGCGAGCCGGATGTCCGCGCACATCGCCAGGGAGAAGCCGGCACCCACCGCCGCACCGTTCAGCCCCGCGACGACGGGCTTCTCGCACTCCACCCGCATGGCGAGGGGAAAGCGGTTCACCCAGCCCAGGTCGTCGACGATCCGCTCCTGGGCGGAGAGCGGAGGCTCGCCGGAAGGGTCTCCGGGACCGAGGTCGAGCCCCGAGCAGAAGGCGTCGCCCGCGCCCGTGACCGCCACGACGCGCACGGCGTCGTCGCGCGCGGCCTCCCGCACGGCGGAAACGATCGCCCAGCCCAGCGACTCGTTGAGCGCATTCTTGCGCGCGGGGCGGTTGAGTCTCAGCAGGCGCACGAAGCCGCGATCGACGATCTCGAGGACGGGGGCGGGGGTCATGGTGTGGCTCCCAGGTGAGGAGGAGAGCTTCGAGTCTAGTGCCTCGCACGGCCCTGCTGGACGAGCTCGTCGAGCTTCGCCAGGAAGCGCGAGCGGTCGCGTGAGGAGATGGGCGGCGGTCCGCCCGCCGCGATCCCCGCCTCCCGGAGCTCGCTCTTGAGCTCGCGGGTGGCGAGCGCACCGCCGATGGAGTCCTCGCTGAAGGCGACCCCGCTGGTTCCAAGCACCCGGGCGCCCACGGCGAGGCAGCGGGCGGCCAGCGGGATGTCGGCGGTGACGGCCACGTCGCCTTCCCGGATGTGGTCGGCGATCCAGTCGTCCGCCGCGTCGGGGCCGTCGTCCACCAGCACCAGCTCGACCCCCGCACCCTCCGGGATCCGCATCCGCGAGTTGGCCACCAGGATGACGTACAGCCCGTGGCGCGCGGCCACCCGGTAGACCTCGTCCTTCACCGGGCAGGCGTCGGCGTCCACGTAGATGTCGATCATGCGCCGGAAGGTAGCCGCTGACCCCAGGTCACCCGAGCTGCCTCCCAATCCCGCCGGCAGCCGGCGCGCAGAAGCCCCCCGGAGCCGCCGCCGCATGGGGGTTATGCCCACTTCGGTAGCAAAACCGGGGGCTTGTATTGACTGACTGCCTTACATGCGAGAAAGTAGAATGCCCGGCCCAGCGTGCGGCCGCCGCGTCGTGCGGGCAGGTCCGGGGCGGCAGCGTCACGACGTTTCGTCACGACCCTTCCAAGGAAGACCACTCACCCCAGAACCACTCCCGGCCTGCAGCGAGAATCCGGGAGGCATCCACCAGACCCAGCCATGGGAGCAAGCATGTCTTCGAATACGCCCCCCCGCGCGGCGGACGTGAGAAAGATCCTCGCCAGTCGCAACCTCGAACGAGTCGTCGTGCTGGGTGCCAACGGCACCATGGGATACGGCAGCGCCGCCCTCTTCACCCAGGCCGTTCCCCACGTCACGTTCCTGGCGCGTACCCGGGAGAAGGCGGAGGAGGGGCTGGCCGCGGCGATCAAGCAGGTGCGCTCCCCCACCGTGGCGTCCCGCGCCGAGACCGGGAGCTACGACGAGGATCTCGAAGCGGCGGTCTCCCGGGCAGATCTCGTGTTCGAGGCCCTCACCGAGGACTTCGCGATCAAGAAGGACATGTTCGACCGGGTGGAGAAGGCGCGCCGCGACGACGCGATCGTGGCCACCGTCACCTCGGGCCTCTCGATCAACGCCCTGTGCAAGGGGCGGAGCGACTCCTTCCGGAAGAACTTTCTGGGGCTGCACTTCTTCAATCCGCCGAACGTGATCACCGGGACCGAGCTGATCGCGGGGGACGATACCGACCCGGCGGTGCTGGACTTCGTCGAGGCGTTCTCCCGGGTGCGGCTCGGCCGGGAGATGGTCCGCACGGCCGACACGCCCGCCTTCGCGGGCAACCGCGTGGGCTTCAAGGTGCTCAACGAGGCGGCCCAGCTCGCCGAGCAGCTCGGGCCCGTGCTGGTGGACCGCCTGATCGGCCCCTACACGGGCCGGGCGCTGACGCCGCTCGCCACCATCGACCTGGTCGGGTGGGACATCCACCGTGCCATCGTGGACAACGTCTTCGAGAACACGAACGACGAGGCCCACGCGACCCTCGAGCTGCCGGCCTACATGGCGCAGCTGATGGACCGGGGCGTGCTCGGCGACAAGTCCGGCGCCGGCTTCTTCAAGCGGGACGGCAAGACCCGCCTCTGCCTCGACGTCGCATCGGGCGACTACCGGCCCGTGAGCGAGATCGTGCTGCCGGACCTCGGCTACATCGAGGACGTGGCGAAGCTCTACGCCCAGGCCCGCTACCGGGAGGGCATCCAGGTCTTTCTGGAGGCCGACGGGGACGAGGCCGCCATTGCGCGCAAGGTGGTCGCCGGCTACGTGAGCTACGCGTTCCACCGGGCGGGCGAGGTGACCGAGACGATCACCGGCATCGACCTGATCATGGGCGCGGGCTTCAACTGGGCGCCGCCGAGCGTGCTGGTGGACACCATGGGCGCCGCCTCGGCGGTCCAGATGATCGAGAACGCGGGCCTGCCCGTTCCCGAAGTCCTCGCCAAGGCCGCCGCCAGCGGTGAGCCGCGGCGCTTCTTCACGAACCCGGTGATCAACGTCGGAAAGTACTTCGTGGCGGGCTGATTCGCCCCGCTTCGGTACGATTGCGGCGGGCTCGCAGGCGCCCTGAAACGAAGATCCCGGATCCTGCATCGTAGGGTCCGGGCCCACGGAATCGAGATTCCAGAGATTCCAGAGAAAAGAAGAGGAAACCCCCACGATGGCGACTCCCGAAGTCTACGTGCTCGGCGGATACCAGACCGACTTCGCGCGGAACTGGACCAAGGAGAAGAAGCACTTCGTCGCGCTGATGCGCGAGTCCGTTCTCGCCGCGCTGGCGCGCTGCAACATCGACCCGGAAGAGGTCGAGAGCGCCCACGTCGGCAACTTCGCCGCCGAGCTCTACTGCATGCAGGGTCACCTGGGCGCGTTCTTCACCGAGGTGCACCCGGCCTTCAGCGGCCTGCCGACCAGCCGCCACGAGGCCGCCTGTGCTTCCGGCAGCATCGCGTTGCTCGCGGCTTCGGCGGAGATCGAGGCGGGCCGCTACGACCTCCAGGCCGTGGTGGGCATCGAGCAGATGAAGACGGTTTCGGCCTCGGAGGGCGGCTCCTTCCTGGGCACCGCGGCCTGGTACGAGGAGGAGGCACAGGGCGTCGAGTTCCCCTTCCCCAAGCTCTTCGGACGTCTCGGCGACGAGTACGACAAGCGCTACGGCCTCAAGGACGAGCATCTCGCCGAGATCAGCAAGATCAACTACGCCAACGCGAAGCTCAACCCGAACGCCCAGACCCGCACCTGGTACATGAACAAGGAGCACGCGCTCTGCCGCACGGACGACAATGCCGCGGTGGGTGGGCGGATCCGGATCGCCGACTGCTCCCAGGTGACCGACGGCGCCGTGACGGTGTTCCTGGCCTCCCGGGCCTTCGCGAAGAAGTACGCCGAGCGCCAGGGCATCTCGCTCTCCGAGATTCCCCGGATCAAGGGCTGGGGGCACAACACCGCCCGCCTGCGCTTCAGCGACAAGGTTCTCGAGAGCCGGGACGACCGCTTCGTCCTGCCCCACGTCCGCAGCACCGTCGTCGCGGCGATGAAGCGGGCCGGGATCGCCGACGTGAACGGCGTCGACGGCATCGAGACCCACGACTGCTTCACCACCTCGGAGTACATGGCGATCGACCACTTCGGGATCACCGAGCCGGGCGAGAGCTGGAAGGCCGTCGAAGAGGGCTGGCTCGAGATCGACGGCCGGTATCCCATCAATCCGAGCGGTGGGCTGATCGGCGCCGGGCACCCGGTGGGGGCCACGGGAGTTCGCCAGCTGCTCGACGCCTACCTGCAGGTGACCGGTCAGGCCGGCGACTACCAGGTCGATGGAGCGAAGAACTTCCAGACCCTCAACATCGGCGGCAGCGGCACGACGAGCTGCAGCTTCGTGGTCGGGGTCTAGCCCGGGACGGCGAGGTCGCTGGCGGGGGCGAGGTCGCTGGCGGGGAGAGGCGAGCCCCGAATGATCGGTTCGGCGGGCCGCCCGCCGCCCCAGCACGCCGCACCGGGTGGCGGGATCTCCACGCACCGCGCGACGCCGCGCTCGAGGGACGGATCGTGCTCGACCCGTCCGGCCGGAGCTAGTCTCTCGTGCGAACCGCGCCAACGGAGATCGCCATGACCAGGATCGGGACCGCCCTGCTCGCAGGGCTCCTGCTGTCGGCACTCGCCTGCGAGAACGTGCAGGACCGCATCATCCGTCGGGCGGCGACCGCGGCCGCGTCGGCCGGGCACGACGACTGGCTCACCGACGGCGCCCTGCACGTCTTCCTGTGCGGGACCGGCTCCCCGCTGCCCGACCTCGACCGGGCCGGCCCCTGCACGGCGGTGGTCGCCGGGGGAGCGATGTACGTCGTCGACACCGGTCCCGGCTCCAGCGAGCGGCTGCAGGTCGACCGCCTGCCGCTGGGTGCGCTGCGAGGCGTCTTCCTGACCCACTTCCATTCCGACCACATCGGCGAGCTCGGTGAGCTGAACCTGCAGAGCTGGGCGGGAGGGGGCCGCCGGGAGCCCCTCGCCGTGTTCGGGCCGCCCGGGGTGCAGCGGGTGGTGGACGGGTTCAGCGCCGCGTACGCGCTCGATTCGGAGTACCGCGTGGCGCACCATGGCCCGGAGATCGTTCCGCCCGCGGGCGGCGAGCTGGTCGCACACACCTTCGTTCCGCCCGACGACGGCGGCATCGTGACCGTGCTGGAGGCCGACGGCGTGAAGGTGACCTCGGTCGCGGTGGACCACCGCCCCGTGGTGCCGGCGGTGGCATACCGCTTCGACTACGCGGGACGCTCGGTGGTCGTGAGCGGCGACACGGTCCCTTCGCAGAACCTCGTCCGGCTCGCGAAGGGCGCCGACGTGCTCGTGCACGAGGTGCTGGTGGACAGCGTCATGAAGATCCTGAGCGAATCTGCCTACGCGTCCGGGCGCGACCGCATCGGCAAGATCGCGCACGACGTGCTGGAGTATCACACCACACCGGCCCAGGCCGTGGAGGTCGCCCGCGAGGCCCAGGTCGATCTCGTGGTCTTCTCCCACCGCGTACCGCCGCTGCCGTCCGTCCTGGCCCGGGACGTCTTCTTCCGCGGCGTGGACGACGGCGGCGAGGTGACCGTCGTCCTCGGCGAGGACGGCATGCACTTCCGGCTGCCGGGGGACGGCGACGAGATCGAGCAGGAGGCTCTCTGAGTCCCGGGTCGAGGTGGCCCTCCGGAATTCGTCGGGCTCGTCAGGCGACGGCGCCGGGGTGGTCGAAGCCGTGGGGGTGATAGGTGCCCACGCACAGGTTCTCGAGCAGCCCGTAGCCCACCTGGCCCGTGCTCACCTCGAAGCGCGACAGGGTCTCGTAGAGCGGCCCGTACTTCGCGCGCTCGGCCGCCGTCGACAGGTCGTAGCTCCTGCCCTCCACCTTGAGCTCGCCCTGGTACATGCCGTGGGTCCAGTCGGGCTGCGGGATGTAGCCGGAGCCGGCCGCCAGGTAGAGGGTGCGAAGCGGCGTCGCCTCGATGGTCAGAGGCTTGCCCGACGGGTCGTCGACGTGGACGGTCACGTGCTCGATCTCCCGCGATCCCGGGCGGTAGCGATAGCGGAAGCGGGGTGAGCCCATGGGCTCCGGGTCGCCGCCCGCCGCGAAGGTCGGGATGCGCATGGACTCCTCGACCAGCCGGTTGCCATGCATGTCCTCCTCGACGAAGAGCTTCAGCAGGGCGTCGTCGAGCTGCAGCGGGATCCACACGTGGTAGAACCCGAAGCCCTGGCTGGCTTGCTTCACGCGGATGCCCGGCGGCTCGGGCTCGCCGACGCCCCGGATGCCCCAGGAGTGGTCGCGAACACCCTGCCAGCGATCGGGGGTCACGTCGTAGCGCCGGCCGCCGACCTCGAGGGTTCCGCTCCAGGTGCCGACCTGCGAGTAGCGGGAGGTATCCATGTGGACCCGGCCATGGGGGTGGCGCTGGAAGGTCTTGGGCTCCTCGATGGCGGGGACAGTGCCGTCGAAGACCAGGTCGAAGGCGAGGTTCCACTCGTTGGGCTCGCAGTAGACGCGCACCTTCTCGAGCCCCTTCAGGATCTCCACCCCGAGCGGACCCACCCGGGTGCTCATGCGATCGGAGCCCAGCTCGCGGGAGGCGCGAACGACGTCGATCCGCTCGCCGTGGGAGACCGACACGAAGGCGTCCATGGTCCCCAGGTTCGGGTACTGGCCCATGCCGGCGACCAGGAAGAGCTCGTCGCTCGACGGATGCATGTTGAAGTAGTAGCGGTCGTAGAAGTTGCGATCGCTCGTGAAGACGTGGTCGAAGGTCTCGCAGGTCTGGTGCGCGAGGAGCTCGTCCATCGGTCCGAGGGGCATGTCGGGTCTCCTTCCGTCTTGTCCTGCCCCGGGGACCATAGAGCCCATCTCACAAGCCCGCTCGGTCGCCAGGCGGCGTCATCGCCCCGATCTCGTCGTTGCGAAACCTCGCCGTAGCGACACCACGCCTTCGCTTTCGACGCCTCGATCTCGGGCCGAACTCGCTCGCCTGGCTCGGTCGGGGTTTGTGAGATGGGCTCTAGCCGGCCGTTCCGCGCCGGCTCGCGGGCGACGCGACCCGCCGTCGGATGCGCGTTAGCCTGACGTCGGCGCCGGCCGGTTGCGTGAAGCCCGTTCAGCCCGGGGCACGCCGGGCCCGGCGCGGAACGCCGGAGGCGCCGTGACCGGACCCATCGGATTCGCCCATCGGGGCGCCCGCGCTCACGCGCGCGAGAACACCCTCGAGGCCTTTGCGCTCGCCCTCGAGATGGGCGCTCGCGGGCTCGAGTCGGACGTCTGGCTCACCGCCGACGGGGTGGCGGTGCTCGATCACGACGGCGACGTGGGTGGGGTTCCGATTCCCACCCTGGCGCGTGCGGCGCTCCCGGCACACATCCCATCCCTCGCCGAGCTCTACGCCGAGTGCGGGACGGACTTCGAGCTCTCCCTCGACGTCAAGCACGAAGCGGCCGCCGCCGAGGTGCTGCGGGTGGCGGACGCGGCCGGCGCCAGCGAGCGCCTCTGGCTTTGCCACTGGAACTGGAGACAGCTGCTGCCCTGGAGGCAGGCGTCCACCCGCGTCCGCCTGGTCGACTCGGCGAGCCCCGCGCACATGCGGACCTCCGGTCGGGAACGGGCGGCGCGGATGGCGCGGCTCGGCATCGACGCCCTGAACCTGCACCACAGCCACTGGAACGAGCAGCTGCGCGCCGACCTCGCGGCCTGGGGTCGTCTCGCGTTCGCCTGGGACCTCCAGGAGTCCGCCGACCTGCGGCATCTGCTCGCCCTGGGGGTCGACGGCGTGTACAGCGACCACGTGGACCGCATGCAGGCGGCGCTGTCGGAGCTCGCCGCGATTGTCGCCGTCCCCGCTGGCTGAAGCGGGTCGGGCTATCGTCGCCCCGGGAGCCGCCCGCCGGGGGGCATCGCGGAGGAAGCCTTGGACGTCGGACTCGAAGGACGCACCGTGATCGTGACCGGCGCCAGCGGCGGGATCGGCCGGGGCCTGGTGCTCGCCTTCGCCCGGGAGGGCGCCCGGGTGGTGCTCGCCAGTCGGGACGCGGAGAAGTGCGGAGAGGTGGCCGCCGCCGCCGCCTCGGGGGGCGGAGAGGTTCGGGTGGTCCCCACCGACGTCACCGACCGCGCCTCGGTGCGAGCCCTGGTGGAGGCGGCCCGCGACGGCTTCGGCGAGGTGGACGTGCTGGTGAACAACGCCGGTGGTGTCGCCTATCCGCGTCCCTTCCTGGAGAAGCCCGACGAAGAGGCCGACTGGGAGATCGCGCTCAACATCCACGGGGTGGTCAACTGCACGCGCGCCGTGGGCGAACGCATGGTCGCCCGGGGCGCCGGCAGTATCGTCAATATCACCTCCAACTCGGCCCTCCTCGGCGAAGCGGGCAACCAGGTGGCGAACTACGCGGGCACCAAGGGCTACGTGATGTCCTTCTCGAAGGCGCTCGCCCACGAGTGGGCGCCCCACGGCGTGCGCATCAACTGCGTGTCGCCGGGATGGATCGTCCCCTGGGAGGCGGACCACGTGGGTTCGGGAAGCTTCTGGAAGAAATACGGCTACGCGTTCTTCGGCACTCCCGAGCAGATGGCGAAGCAGGCCGAGACGGGCGAGCTCTTCAACGCGGGTGGGCAGCCCCTGCAGCGCCTCGGCCGGCCGGAGGACGTCGCCAACCTGGCGGTCTTCCTGGCCTCGCCCCTGTCCGCCCACCTCACGGGGCAGCTCGTGAGCGTCGGGGGAGGCGCGTACATGCCATGAGTGCCGCCGACAACAAGCGATTGGTACGGGACTACTTCGACGCCATGCGCAGCGGGGATCCGGGGCTGTCCGAGCTGCTGGCGGACGACGTGAGCTGGTGGGCCCCGCCCAGCTCCGCGCTGGGTGGGCTGCACGCCGGCAAGGAGGCGGTGCTCGCGTTGATGGCGAGCGGGGTCGGGCTCTACGACACGAGTCACCCGATGAGCGTGGAGATCTCCCGGATGATCGCCGAGGACGACTGGGTGTCGGTGCAGCTGACGCTGGAGGCCCGGACCGCGCGAGGCGAGCCGTACCACAATCACTATCACTTCGCGTTCCGGGTGCGGGGCGGTCGCATCCGCGAGGTCCGGGAGCACCTCGACACGCTCTACGCCCAGCAGAAGCTCTTCTCGTCCTGATTCCCGGCCCTCCGTTCGGTGGCCACGAAACCGGTTCAGCGCCCGAACGAACGCCGACTTCGTTTTCGCATCGCGCCTTGCGAACGGGTGCGCTCGCAGCGGGTCGCTGGTTTTCGACGCTGGGTCGCTGCGCTACTCGTTCCTGCGTGGGCGGCGAGCCGCCTGCACGGCGCGCGGGCCGAGGGGTCGTGGCCGGACGGGCGAAGGCGGGTGCGGAGCTGGAGATGCAGGGCGCGGACGGGCGTCGGCGGTGGGGACGAAGGGCAGGGCGGCGGTACGCAGCGTCGACATCGTCGACGGCGATGATCGCCGGGCTGCTCGGCCTGGCCATGGCAGCGGGTGCGGCCGGCCCGGCGCGGGCCGGAAGCCTTCCCGACGTCAGCGCTCGCTCGCCCTGGATCGTGCGGGAGCGCAACGACGACCCGGACAACGGGTATGTGCTGTACCGCCGCGAGCTCCCGGGCTCCGACTCCACCGCCTTCCGCCTCGAGGCGACCGTCGACGCCCCGGCGTCCCTGGTCGCGGACGCCGCCCGCAAGAACGCCGCGGATCCCGCGGCCGGTCCTCGCAACATGACCAAGACGATCCTGCGGGACGACGGGGACGTCACGGTCGTCTACTCCTACATCGACATGCCGCTGGTCTCCGATCGGGACGTGACGACCCGCGCGGTCCGCTCCTTCGATCCTGCCAGCGGCGTCTACCGCGTGGAGTGGAACGCCACGGACGAGGGTCCCGCGCCCCGAGAGGGAGTCGTGCGGCTCGAGAGGTCGAGCGGCTCCTGGGTGTTCACCCCGCTGCCGGACGGGCGCACCCACGCCGCCTACGAGAGCCACACGGAGATCGGGGGCTCGATTCCCGCCTGGCTTCTGAACAGCTTGATGAACGACACCGTGATCGACGGAATCGTCCATCTCCGGGCGCGGGTCGAGCAGGAACGCCAGCAGATGGCCGCCGAGGTGCGAGAGCGTTCCTCGCACGCGCGCTGACCCGTCGGCCCGTCCGGACCGCCCCGTCCCGCCGGAGAGCCCTGCCCGGCCGGCGGAAGGCCCCGCCAGGCGGCCGCAGCCACGCGATTCCGTTCCCACCGGAAGCCTCTGCCCGGAACACCGGGGGAGGGCTGGGCCTCAGCCTCCCGTGGCCGGCGTCCGATGAGGGAACGGAGTCGACGGGGGAAGCGAAATGCGACGACGTCCGGATCGACGCCGCTGGGGGCGTCTGGCGATTCCGGTTCTCGCTGCGCTCACGGTCGTTGCGACCGGAGCCGAGGCCCAGATGCCCTGCACGTACTACGCCGCGCCGATGGCGTCGGACGGGGGGCGGGTCCCCGAGGGTGAGCCCTTCGCCGCGCGCTATGCCGTCGGCACCCCCGACGCTCCGATTCCCGTGAGCGACTTCTGGAAGCGCAAGCTCGTGAAGCCAGGCACCGTCCTCTGCCTCAAGGACGGCGTCTACCGCGGCGATCGCTCGATGCTCAAGCCGCCCTCCGAAGCCATGTTCTCCGGGACCTCGGAGGCGCCCGTGGAGATCCGTGCCGTCAACGACGGCGCGGTCTGGATCGACGGGGAGTTCGAGAGGGCGACCCTCCGTCTCCTGAATCTGAGCTACTGGACCGTCGAGGGACTGAACGCCTACAACAGCCGTGGT
Organism: uncultured delta proteobacterium; assembly: GCA_963822965.1. Lineage (GTDB taxonomy): Bacteria > Myxococcota_A > UBA9160 > UBA9160 > UBA4427 > JAJDAN01. The sequence goes on along the minus strand of CAWGJT010000001.1, from coordinate 282,812 downwards.
GCGCCCGTGCGGGTGGGGGGTCGCAAGCAGGAAGGCAAACACGACCAGGTCCCGGCACACCACGTCGTCCTGCGCCGTGTGGTGGCCTGGCGGGACTTCCTCCCGTACGGGTCGACCCGGGACTACGACGCCATCGGCGGCGAGAACCAGCACGTCTTCAGCATCGCGGACGTATCCGACGTGCTGCTCGAGGACTGTGCGGGCTTCGGCTGGGGTCGGAAGATCTTCGAGAACTATCGCTCGAAGCGGGTCGTGATGCGCCGGATCTGGGCGCGCTGGGACGGCCGCTACCCCTACGAGGCCCGGAACAAGTTCGCCTTCTCCTGCTCCAACCAGAGCTACGACGCGATCTGCGAGAACCTGATCGCCACGGTCGGCGGCTCTCGCGTCGCCGCCGCCCAGCCCGCCGACTACCAGCCGGGCGTCGGCCTGATCGCCACCGACGGGAGCGCGGGCCCGGACGCGCGCTGGCTCGAGCCCGGGGATCGGGACCGCCACGCGATCAACCTGAGGATCTACGGCAGCCTGGCGTACGCGCCTTCGAGCAGCCCTCTCACGAGGATCGCCGGCTTCCGCGTTGGAGGCGGCACCTACCCGTCGAAGGGCCAGAAGGGCGCGCTGATCGAGGACAGCGTCGCGGCCATCTCCGGTGCGAAGATGTTCGCGGCCAACCTGGCGAACTGCGACGACGATCCCCAGAAGCACCCGGACGGCTGTTCGTGGCAGCTCCAGGACGACCGTGCCCGCTCGCCGGTGCTGCTGCGGCACGTCACGCTGCTGGCCGGCCACGAGCCGGTGGCTCGCATCGGAAAGGACTGGAGCCTGGACGACGTCCGCCTGGTGCCCTGGAGTCAGCGCAAGCAGGTGGACATCTACCGGGGGACCGGGGGTGGAGCCTCGATCTGTCATCGCTACGTCGATGGACGCGAGACGCCGGTTCCGCTCTGGCCCTGGCCGATGCAGGAACGCATCCGAGCGGCGACCGAGCGGTCGAGTTGGCCGACGGCGGACGTGATTGGCGAAATCAGCGAGGTCTTCGGTCCGCCGCCGCCGGAGTGCATCGGGAGCTGATTCCCGCGCGCCCCGCCGCCGAACGCCTGCGGGGGAAGCTGCCCAGGCGTGCCGATGCGCGCGTGCTCCGCGATTCGCCGCGGCGGCGGTCTCCCGCCGCTCGCGTGGAGCGGTGCGCCCGCGGACCCTGCGACCTGATCCGCGCGGTGAATCGGCTAGACTCCAGCCCGTCTGCACGGGCACCGGGGGGAGGAGGATGGCGATCCGCATCGCGATCATGGGATTTGGCCGCATGGGAAGGAATCTCTTCCGAGCGGTCTATCGCGACCCAAGCATCGAGATCGTCGCCGTCAACGACATCGCCCCCCCGGACGCGCTCGAGTATCTGCTCCAGTTCGACTCCCTGCACGGCCACTTCGGCGAGCCCGTCCGCGTGATGGACGACCACCTCTACGTGGGCGGCAAGCGGATTCCCGTTCTCCACCAGGCCGAGCCGGGCAAGGTGCCCTGGTACGACTACGGCGCCGACGTGGTGATCGAGGCTACCGGGCGCTACCGCACCCGGGCCGAGCTGGAGCGCCATCTCGAAGCCGGGGCCGACCGGGTGATCCTGACGACACCGCCACGCGACGAGATCGACTCGGTGCACATCCGGGGCGTGAGCCCGGGCCCCATCGCGCGCGAGCATCGCATCATCTCCTGCGGCTCGAGCACGGCCAACTGCGTGGCCGTCATGCTCAAGGCCCTGGACGACGCGTTCGGGGTGGAAGAGGCCTTCTTCACGTCCGTGCATGCCTACACCACCGAGCAGAGCCTGATCGACGTGCCGAGCAACGTGAACCTGCGGCTCTCGCGGGCCGCGGTCGAGAACATCGTTCCGGTGGACAGCTGGACCGAGGAGGTGATTCCTCGCATCTTCCCGAAGCTCGCCGGACGTTTCGGTGGCTGCAAGCTGAACGTGCCCGTTCCCGACGTCTCGTGCGCCGATCTGGTCGCGACGCTCGCCCTGCCGGCCGGCACGCGGGAGATCAACGAGGTGTTCCGGAGTGTCTCCGGAAGCACCCTGAAGGGGATCGTCGACTACACCGAGGAGCCCATCGTGTCCTCGGACGTGACGGAATCCCCCGCGTCCTGCACGTTCGACTCCCAGGCCACGATGGTCGTCGACGGGACCATGGTGAAGACCCTCGGTTGGTACGCGCAGGGCGGCGGACTCGCGCACCGCATCGCCGAGGTGATCCGCCAGCTCGCGCCGAAGTAGCAACCCATCGGCTCCAGAGGTTCTGCCATGAAGATCGCCATCAACGGATTCGGTCGCATCGGCCGCTCGGTGTACCGCCTGGTCGCCGACGACCCGGAGATCGAGGTCGTGGCGATCAACGACATCGCCGCCAATGAGCCCCTCGCGTACCTCCTGAAGTACGACACCGTGATGGGACGCTTCGAGCACGACGTGCGCCTCGAGGGCGATCGTCTGATCGCCTGCGGACAGCGGAGCCTCCTGACCAAGTGCAAGCGTCCCGAGGACCTGCCCTGGAAGGATCTCGGAGTCGACGTCGTGATCGAGGCCACCGGGCGGTTCCGTGAGCGTGCGGAGCTCGAGGGGCACCTTTCGGCGGGCGCCCGCAAGGTGTTGCTGACGGTCCCGGCCAAGGACGAGATCGACGCCACCATCGTGCTGGGCGTGAACGACGTCGACCTGCAGCCCGAGCACCGGATCGTCTCGAACGCATCGTGCACCACCAACTGTCTCGCGCCCCTCGTCAAGGTCATCGACGAGCGCTTCGGCCTCGTGCGCGGGCTGATGACCACCGTACACGCCTACACGAACGACCAGCGTCTGGCGGATTGGTTCCACAAGGACCTGCGCCGGTCGCGAGCCGCGGGCGAGAACATCATTCCCACCACGACGGGTGCGGCCCGCGCCGTCGGCCAGGTGCTCCCGAGGCTGCGCGGCAAGCTCGACGGGATGGCGATGCGCGTGCCGGTGCCCGACGGCTCGATCGTCGACCTGGTGACCACCGTGTCCCGGGACGTCTCCGTGGACGCCGTGAACGACGCCATGCGGGAAGCCGCGGTGGGCTCGATGAAGGGAATCGTCGAGTACTCCACCGAGGCCCTCGTCTCCTGCGACATCATCGGCAATCCGCACTCATGCATCTTCGACGCACCCCTCACCCGTGTCGCCGCCCGCACGGTGAAGGTCTTCGCCTGGTACGACAACGAGTGGGGCTACACGAATCGGGTCGTCGACCTGGCCCGTCGGATGGGAAGGTGACGGACCGGCGGTACGCACCCGCCCGATGCGCCCGCGTGCCCGAGGAGGGGATTTGAGCGGAATCGCGGTGGTGACGGGGACCAGCAGCGGCATCGGCTATGCGACGGCCCTCGAGCTGGCGCGCCACGGCTACCGGGTGTTCGCGGGAATGCGCAGCCTCGCCAAGGCCGGACCGCTGCGGCAGGCGGCCGCCGCCGAGGAGCTGCCCCTGGAGCTGGTCGAGCTCGACGTCACGTCCGAGCCGTCGACGCGCAATGCCTTTGCCGCCGCTGCCGCGCGCGGGCCCGTGGAGGTGCTGGTCAACAACGCCGGCATCGGCGGCGCGACCCCCCTCGAGCTCACCCCCGAGAGCGAGCACCGCGCGATGTTCGAGACGAACTACTTCGGCGCGGTGCGCTGCATCCAGGCGGTGCTGCCCGCCATGCGCGAGCGCGGCCGCGGGGCGATCGTCAACATCACCTCCGTCGCGGGCATCCTGGCCACGCCGAACCAGATCGCCTATTCGGCGTCGAAGTGGGCCCTCGAGTGTCTGGGAGAGGCGTTGGCGGCGGAGGTGCGCCGCTTCGGCGTGCGCGTCGTCAACATCGAGCCCGGCGTCGTGATGACGAAGATCTTCGAGAACTCCGCGGAGGCCACGCGCTACGACAAGGGCTCCCCCTACCAGCCGCTGATGCGGCGCAATGGGAAGCTCTTCGCCGCGGGCTTTCGGGATCCCGCCCAGCCCGAGGACGTCGCGCGGACGATCCTCGAGGCGATCACCACGGACGCCTATCGGCTGCGCTGGCCCGTCGGCAAGGACGCTCTGGGAATCGCGGCGGGCCGCCCGACGATGAGCGACGAGGACTGCGTCGCGCTGGGAGACGACCTGACCGACGAGGAGTACAACCGCCGCTTCCGCGAGGCCTTCGGAATCCAGCTCTGAAGGCGCCCGGGCGATGGACACGACGCCTCACGAGACGCTCTGCGGGAGGCGGAGTGGGGCGATCGGACCCGTTTCGCATGCCTTCCTCGGATCTCGTTGCTGGAGGGCCTTCGCGACGTACGAGGCGTTGAACTTCGCCTCTTCTTGGGTGACTTTAACCGCGCGAAGCGATCCGTGTCGTTGCCGACGCAACGCGCACCCAACGATCCGCAGGACGACACGGCAACGAGGCCGGGAGAGAGCGCGCGCGAGTGGACACGGTCGTTTCCACACGACAGGGACGCGTCGAAGGGCAGGAGCAGCGAGGGGTCGCCGTCTTCAAGGGAATTCCCTTCGCCCAGCCGCCGGTGGGACCGCTTCGCTTCGAGGCGCCGCAGCCGCCCAAGAAGTGGCGCGGGGTTCGCCGGGCCAACGCCTACGGACCCGCGGCGCCGCAGATCGGACCCGTCAATCGCCTGATTCGCGCCATCATCGGCGCAGCCGGGAGCAAACAGAGCCAGGACTGCCTGTACCTCAACGTCTGGACGCCCGCGCCCGACCGGGGCCGCCGCCCGGTGATGGTCTGGATCCACGGCGGCGCCTTCATCCTGGGCTCGGGGTCGACGCCCCTGTATGCCGGCTGGCGGCTGGCGGCCCGCGGCGACGTGGTCGTGGTCACGATCAACTACCGGCTCGGCGCCCTCGGGTTCCTGAGCTGGGACGGGATCTGCGACGCCGGGGCGAGGCGGCCGGCCAACCTGGGCCTGCGCGACCAGATCGCCGCGCTCGAATGGGTGCGAGAGAACATCGCGGGCTTCGGGGGCGATCCCGAGAACGTCACCGTCTTCGGCGAGTCCGCGGGAGCCATGAGCGCGGGGACGCTGCTCGGAGTTCCTGCCGCCCGCGGCCTCTTCCACCGCGTCATCCTGCAGAGCGGCGCCGCCCACAACGTCTCCAGCGCGCACGTGGCGGCCCGCATCGGCGAGCAGTTCCTGGACGCCCTGGAGATCACGAGTCCCCCGGAGAAGGAGCTGCTCGAGCTGCCGGTCACGCATCTCATGCGCGCCCAGGCTCGGACCACCGCGCGGGTGGGGCTCGAGGACGGCATCATGGCGTGGCAGCCGTGCGTCGACGACGACCTGGTCCCCGAGCAGCCCCTGCGCGCGGTCGGTCGCGGCGTCGGCGCCGACGTGCCCATGCTGATCGGCTCGAATCGCGACGAGTGGAAGCTCTTCATGGCCGCCGATCGCATCCGTCTCGACGATCGGCGGCTCCGGGAACGGCTCCACCGGCTGCTGCCGGGCGTCGACGAAGACGGCAACTCCCTGGCGGACCGCGCCCTCGAGACCTATGCGCATGCGGTGGGGCCGCGGGGGCGCGAGGCGTCGGAGCGCTGGGCGGCCTTCCAGGGGGATCGCATCTTCCACTACCCGGCGACGCGGCTGGCCGACGTGCACTCCGACCACCAGTCCCACACCTACTCCTACCTCTTCGAGTGGTCGCCGCCCTTCGTCGGTCGGGCACTCGGCTCGTGTCACGGCCTCGAGATCGCCTTCGTCTTCGGCGGCGTGCGGACGGCGCTCATGCGGGCGGGACTCGTTGCGAACCCGTCGGCCCAACGCCTGTGCGACCGCATCCAGGACGCCTGGGTGGCATTCGCGCGAACCGGCGATCCCGGCCACGCCGACCTGCCGGACTGGCCCGCCTACTCCCGCTTCTGTCGCTACACGATGACCCTGCAGGAGCACTGCTCCCTGCGGGAGGATCCCCACCAGAAGGGGCGCGAGTTCTGGGAGCCGCTGGCGCGGGACGGTGAAGCCCGCATGCTCTAGCCGCCGAGACGCGTCCGCGTCGCTCGGCTTGCACACGGCGGAGCGCTGCCCTGCTACCGTTCGGGGCAAGGAGCGCTGACTGCCATGGATCGCTTCGACCGACTGGGGATGCAGGACGCCTCGTTCCTCTACATCGAGAACGAGTGCAACCACATGCACATCGCGTCCGTGAGCCTCTTCGAAGGCCCCCCGCCGCAGCAGGACGAGATCGAGCGGATGGTCTCCTCGAAGCTCGAAGGCGTACCGCGCTATCGGCAGGTCATTCGCTTCGTTCCCCTCGAGCTGGGACGGCCCGTGTGGTGCGACGACCCGCACTTCAACCTCCGCTACCACGTGCGTCACACGGCGTTGCCCTCGCCGGGAAACGACGAGCAGCTGCAGACTCTGGTGGGCCGCGTGATGTCGCAGCAGCTCGACCGCGCGAAGCCGCTGTGGGAGATGTGGGTGGTGGAGGGGCTGCAGCAGGATCGCTGGGCACTGTTGTCGAAGACGCACCACTGCATGGTGGACGGCGTCTCGGCAACCGACCTCCTGAGCGCCCTCCTGGACGACGCGCCGGACGTGACGCATCCGCCCGTCACGCCCTGGAAGCCCGCGGAGTCCCCCTCGTCGCTCGGGCTGCTGCAGAACGCGGTCTGGGAGGGCCTGCAGAGCCCCGCCGCGGGCTTCCGGGCGCTGCGCCACTCGCTGGCCGCACCGAAGAACCTGATGCGCCAGCTCAGCGACCTCGGCGAGGGCCTGGGAACCTTCCGGGGCTTCGCTGCGGAAGGGGCGGAGTCGTCGCTCAACGGTCCGATCTCGCCCCACCGGCGCTGGTGCTGGGCCGAGACGCAGCTCGCCGAGATCAAGAAGATCCGCAGTCAGCACGGCGGAACCGTGAACGACGTCGTGCTCGCGATCATCACCCGCGGATTCCGGGACCTCTTGCTCGGCCGCGGGGAGTCGGTGGCGGACGGCTTCGTCCGCACGTTGGTCCCGGTCTCCGTCCGGCGCGAGGAAGAGCGCGGCACCTACAACAACCGCGTGTCCGCGATGTTCGCCGAGCTGCCGGTGGGTCTCGACGATCCCGTCGAGCGGCTCGCCTCGCTGCACCTGCAGATGCAGGACCTGAAGGAACACCACCAGGCGGTCGCGGCCGAGACGCTCACCTCACTCACGGGCTTCGCGCCGCCGTTGCTGCTGGCGCTCGGGGCCCGGCTCTTTGCGGACGTCGAGCAGCACGCGGTGCAGACCGTGACGACCAACGTGCCCGGCCCGCAGCGCACCCTCTACGCCGCGGGGCGGGCGATGCGCACCTGCTACCCCTACGTGCCGCTCGCCGGCTCCGTGCGCATCGGAATCGCGATCTTCTCGTATGCGGGCAACCTCACGTTCGGCATCACCGGCGACTACGACGGGGCGCCCGACATCGGCGTGCTCGCGCAGGGCATCGAGAACGGCGTGCGGGAGCTGCTGGCGACGGTCTAGTGTCCCGAGCCAGAAGCTCGCCGACGGCGTCCGGGCTTCAGGCGCGCTCGACCTCGAGGATGTGCCAGCCGGGATCGATCTCCGTCTGGGCGGCGGCGCGCGCCGCCTCTCGGTCCACGGCGAAGACGAGGATGGTGCGCGTGCGCGGGCTCAGGTCCTGCTTCACCCGGACCCGGTGCTTCGCGGGCTTCGGCGGCGGCGTGGCCCCGCGCTTCGGTTCGGCGGAACCACGAGGTCTGCTCTGCGGCTCCGGGGGCGGAGAGTCGGCGGGCGGCGATCCGGCGTGCGCCCGGCGCGTTCGCCCGCTCGGGGACTTCGGGCTCCCGCTCGACTCGAGCAGGTCGGCGTAGTCGTCGCTCGCCTCCGAGAGCACCAGCCCGAGCCGGTGGAGCATGCGGCCGGTCTTGCGCTCGCGCATCGCCTGGACGTGCCAGACGATCGCCTCGACCTCGATGCGCTTGCGGCGGTCGGGCTGCAAGGACAGGTGCAGGACCTCGCCCTGCTCGACGGCCAGCTCGACGTGGAGCGACATTCCCCCGGCCGACAGGTTGCGCACGGTGCCCGCGACGACCTGGCTCCCGCGGCGCACCTCGGAGGCGAGAAAGCACGAAACCCGGGGATCCTTGCGTCGCTCGGCGCCCATGGGTTGGGTTTCGGCGGGCGTTCCGACACCTTGAGTCCACCCTCGGGGAGGGTTTTCCGGGCGCGCGAGCAGGCGTCGCCACGGCGACGGGCACGTCCGAGACTGATGTGTCGAGTGAGGCCCGGGCAGGGGAGGGGACCCCGGAGCCTGGCAGGCCGGCGTCTCGCTTCGCTGGCTGAGCGCCGCATGCGGGCCGCCTCGGGCCGCGGCTAGACTGCCAGCCCCGGCGGGAACCGGTGCGTACTCGCTCTGCAGGAGACTCGATCATGGGCTCGGAAGCCGCTCCCTACATCACCATCACCGCGGATACCCATGCCGGCGCCTCCATCGACGGCTATCGCGCCTACCTCGATCCGGGGTGGCGGAAGGCGTTCGACGACTGGCGGGGCGGATACCGGAACCCCTCCAAGGAGCACGTGGGCGGCAAGAAGACGAAGAACTGGGACTCGGCCGTGCGTCGGGCCGATCTGCAGGCCGACGGTGTGGTGGGCGAGGTGATCTTCCCGAACACGGTGCCGCCGTTCTACGCGAAGGCCTTCCACATCTCGCCGCCGCCCTCGCCCGAGGAGTACGAACGGGCGCGCGCGGGCGCCCAGGCCCACAACCGCTGGCTCGCGGAGTTCTGCGCCGAGGAGCCCGCGCGTCGGGCCGGGATCGGGCTGATCCACCTGAACGACATCGACGACGCCATCGAGGACGTCCAGTGGATCGCCCGGAACGGGCTGCGGGGAGGCGTGCTGCTGCCCCTGCCGTCCCCCTCCGAGGTGCACCTGCGACCCCTCAACCACCCGGACTACGACCGGGTGTGGGCGGCGATCCAGGACTGCGACCTGGTCCTGAACCAGCACTCCGGGCAGGGGTCGCCGGTGTACTGCGACGGACAGGGCGCGAAGGCCCTGTGGGCGATGGAGATGTCGTTCTTCGTCCAGCGCGGCTTCACCCATCTCATCATGGGGGGCGTCTTCGAGCGTTTCCCGCGGCTCCGGTACATCCTGACCGAGTCGGGCTGCGCGTGGGCGCCGGGCGTCATGCGACAGATGGACGCCATGTACCTCGCCTGGAAGGCCGGGGCGATCGGTGAGATCGATACCTCGCTGGACCCGGCCCTCGCGGAGCTCCCGAGCTTCTACGCGAAGCGCAACTGCTGGTACGGCGCCAGCTTCCCGTCGCCCCGGGACATCCGGGACCGGGACGTCGTGGGCGTGGATCGGATCCTGTGGGGCAACGACTACCCGCACTACGAGGGCTGCTACCCGTACTCCCGGGAGAACATGCGCTTCGCGTTCGCGGACGTGGACGAGAAGGAGGTGCGCATGATGCTGGGGGAGAACGCGGCGGCGCTCTACGGGTTCGACCTCGAGGCGCTGCGTCCGGAGGCGGAGGCGGTCGGCATCACCCCGGAGCTCGTCCGGCAGCCCCTCGAGGAGATCCCCGCCGACTCCACCTGCATCACGTTCCTCCGCGCCCGCGCCGAGCAGGCCGGCATGGCGCGGAAGGCCGCGCGGTGACCGCCGACGGAACCTTCATCAAGACCTGTCCGCTGTGCGAGGCCATGTGCGGCCTGCAGGTGACCGTCGAGGGCGGCCGCGTCGCGAAGATCCGACCCCACGAGGCCGACGTCTGGAGCCGGGGCTACATCTGTCCCAAGGGCACCACCCTCGGCGACCTGCACGAGGATCCCGATCGGCTGCGCACGCCGCTGGTGCGCCGGGGCGGCGAGTTCGTCCCGGTGACCTGGTCCGAGGCCTTCGAGGAGATCGAGCGGCTGCTGCACCCGGTGCTCGAGCGCACGGCCGCGGCGCCATGACCGCCTACTTCGGCAATCCCGTCGCCCACAACTACTCGCTCTCCCGCTACGCCGCCGCCTTCACGCCCGATGGCCGGGCTTCCGGTGATCTACTCTGCGGGCACCGTCGACCAGTGGCCGAAGAACGTCTCGAGCGCGCTGCTCTTCGGCGGGATGTGGACCTTCCCGATCCCGGACGTCGACCGCTGCGAGTACCTGCTCGTGATGGGCGCCAACCCGCACGCCTCCCAGGGCAGCCTGCTCGCCTGCCCGGACCTGCTCGGGCGCTTCGACGCGATCCGCGCGCGCGGCGGCAAGGTGGTGGTCGTCGATCCGCGTCGCACCGGAACGGTGAAGCACGCGGACGAGTGGCTGCCGATCCGTCCCGGCGGCGACGCGGCGCTTCCTGCTGGCCGTGGCCAACGTGCTCTTCGCCGAGGGGCTCGTCGATCTGCGCAATCTCGCGGGACGGGTGGCCGGCGTGGAGGAGGTGGAGGCGCTGTGCGCGGACTTCACGCCCGAGGCGGTGGAGGTGCGGACCGGGCTCACGGCGGACGACGTGCGGCGCATCGCCCGGGAGCTCGCCGCGGCCGACCGCGCCGCCGTGTACGGGCGCATCGGTACCTGCAACCAGGAGTTCGGGACCCTCGCTTCGTGGGCGGTGGACGTGGTGAACGTGCTGACGGGCAACCTCGACCGACCCGGCGGCTCGATGTTCTCGAAGCCCATCGCGTGGTCGCTCATCTCGCTGCGGCCGCCGGAGTTCGCCGACGGCTTCACGTTCCACCGCTGGAAGTCCCGGGTGCGCGGGCGCTCCGGAGGTGCTGGGTCAGGTGCCGATCTCGTGCCTCGCCGAGGAGATCGCGACGCCCGGAGAGGGTCAGATCCAGGCGCTCCTCACGATTGCCGGCAATCCCGTCCTGTCGGCGCCCGGAAGGCGACCGCCTCGACGCGGCGCTGCCCGCGCTCGAGTGCATGATCGCCATCGACAACTGGCTGAACGAGACGAGCCGGCACGCCCACGTGATCCTGCCCGGACACTCGGTGCTCGAGCAGCCCCACTACGACGAGATGCAGTGGAGCTGGGCCGGGCGCAGCGCCGCCAAGTTCTCGCCGCCCGGTCTTCGAGCCCGGATCCCGAGCACGTGCCGGAGTGGCAGGTGCTGCTCGTTCTGGCCGCGCTGGTCCAGGGGCAGAAGGCGGCCGACGTCGACGTGGACGCGCTCGACCGCCTCTTCTTCGCCGGTCTGGTGGCGGGCGTGTGCCAGATTCCCGGCTCGCGCATCGAAGGGCGCGATCCGGCCGAGATCGTCGCGGCGACCCCCGGGCGTGGGCCGTCCCGGCTGCTCGACTTCCAGATCCGCACGGGACCCTGGGGCGAGTGCTACGGGGTGCGATCCCGACGGGCTCACGCTCGCGAAGATCGCGGCCCAGCCGGACGGAATCGACCTCGGCCCGCATGGTGCCCCGGCTCGACGAGATCCTGGCCACGCCCTCGGGAAAGCTCGAGCTGGCCCCCGCGTACATCGTGGCCGACGTGCCGCGCCTGCGCGCCGCGCTGGACGATGCCGAGGCGGGACTCGTCCTCGTGAGCCGGCGCCACGTGCGCTCCAACAACTCCTGGATGCACAACGTGCCGGCGCTGATGACCGGTCGCGATCGCTGCACGCTGCTGGTCCACCCGGACGACGCGCGCTCCCGCGGCCTTTCGGATCGGCGCCCTGGCGCGCGTGACGTCGCGCGCCGGCCAGCTCGAGGTGGAGGTGGAGGTCAGCGACGAGATGCGTCCGGGCGTCGTCTGCCTGCCGCACGGCTGGGGACACGACAAGGCGGGCGTGCGGCTGTCGGTGGCGTCGCAGCATCCGGGGGTGTGCAACAACGTGCTCGCTCCGGGCGATCTCGTGGACGTCGCATCGGGCAACGCCGTCGTCAACGGGATCCCCGTGGAGGTGGCGCCCGTGTGAGTCCGTCCCCGCGCAGGATGGAACCTCCGCCTCCCCGACGGCATCGGGAAGGTCGGAAGCGCGTCCAGCAGAACGCGACACGGGAGGGAGGAAGCCATGCAGGTCGGACGACGGGAGCCCGAGTGGAGCGCCACCGCCTATCGAGAGGGTGAGGAGGTGCGGATCGGCAGCAAGGACTACCGGGGTCGGTGGCACGTCCTCTACTGGTACCCCCTCGACTTCACCTTCGTCTGCCCCACGGAGATCCGCGGGTTCCAGGCCCTGCTCGGGGACTTCGAAGCCGACGGCATCGACGTCATCGGTGCGAGCACCGACTCGTTCTACAGCCACAAGCACTGGTTCGAGGATCGGGACACCTTCCCCCAGGCGATCACCCACCCGGTGATCGCCGACACGAGCCACGCGGTGAGCCGGAGCTTCGGGGTCCTCAAGGAGTCCGACGGGGTCGCGTACCGCGCCACCGTCATCGTGGACGACCAGGGCACCATCCGCGCCTTCGCGGTCAACGACCTCAGCGTCGGCCGGAGCCCCGGCGAGGTGTTGCGCACCGCGCAGGCGCTCCAGAGCGGCGGTCTCTGCGGTGTGGAGTGGCACAAGGGCGACAAGTTCGTCGGCTGACCCGCGCCGGGAGCTGGAAGCCCGAAGAGTCCTGCGGAGAATCGCCTCGACGTGTGCCATCCTGTCACCCGCCCCGCGCTGGGGTGGCCCAGGGCGAGGCGACCGCGGGCATGCCTCGTGCACTCGCCCGAGGAGCCGGGTAGGGCGCCAGCGGGCGGGGCGGTGGTTCGGCAGCTGAAGCGCAGGAATTCCATTCCCGAGGAACGGAGGAGAGAAGGCATGGTCTCGATCGATTCCATCATGCACAAGCCCCTGGTCACCGCCCAGGCGGACGAGATGGTCGGGGCCGCTGCGCGCCGCATGCGGGAGGCCGGCGTGGGTGCCGTCGTCATCGTGGAGGGCGAGACCGTCACCGGCATCTTCACCGAACGCGATCTCCTCACGGCGGTGGTCGCCGAGGGACTCGACCCGTCCCGGACCCCGGTGGGTGACGTCGCGACCCGGGACGTGATCAGCGTCGACGTCGCGGCGCCCCTGCGCGCCTGTGCCGAGACGCTGCGCGACCGCGGGATCCGACACCTTCCGGTGGTGGACGGCGGGCGGCCCATCGGCATCCTGTCGGCTCGCGACTTCTTCAACGCCGTGGCCGAGGGCTTCGAGAAGCTGATCGAACGCTCTCGATTCGACGAGCAGCTGCGAAGCAACGTCGATCCCTACGATCATCTGGGCGGATCGTACGGTCGCTGAGGCGATCCGTTCCCGTTCTCCGCTCTTCTCCCGTCCGAAAGCCGCACGCCAGCGTCCCCTGACGGGCCGCTGAACGGTGGGCTTCCGTCTCGTCCGCGGTGCGCGGGCGCGCACGACTGCTCTCGGCGGTTCTCGCGCATCGTTCGCGATCGCGGACCGACGGCGATGCGTCGTTCGGCAGCCTGCCGCTTGTCTGCGCGGCCGTTGCAGATGTGTGTCACACGAGCTGCCGAACTCGTGACCCAGGTCACGTGGCGAACCTCACGTTCCGGTCGATGAATGGAGCGAGCGGACGTGTTCCGCCGACAGGGAGACAACGATGAAGACAAGAGCCCCCCTCGTCCCCTCCTTCTTCTTCTCCTTCTTCGCGCTCGCGGCCCTCGCATCCTTCCCGAGTCCAGCGCGCGCCCAGGTGAATCTCCCGCCCGAGATCGCTCCGCTTTCCGATCTCTCGGTGGACGTCGGGCAGCTGGTCCTGTTCGCGGTCCACGCGACGGATCCGGAGGGGCAGCGCGTGGACCTGACGGTTTCGGGCCTGCCGGCCGGCGCCCGCTTCGACGTGGACGGCAACGGCAACGGCTCCTTCTTCTGGATTCCGACGGATGCCCAGGGCGGTTCGCACATCATCACCTTCATCGCCACGGACCGTGGAACGCCCATGATGAGCGCCTATGCGGAGGTCACGATCACGGTGAACGGCGGCAATCGGCCGCCGGTCCTCGACCCGATCGGAGACCAGGAGGGCATCGTCGGCATGCCCGTTTCGGTGCCGCTCTCGGCGACCGATCCCGACGGCGATCCCCTGACCTTCTCGGTCGACCCGATCCTGAACGGGTCGCTCCTGCAGCCCGGTGCTCCCGGTGAGTCGACCTTCGAATGGGTGCCGAGCTCCGACCAGGTCGGAAACCACGTGCTGACGTTCACGGTCAGCGATGGCCTGGCGACCGACGAGGAGACGATCGTCGTCACCATCGGCGACGTGAACGTGCCGCCGATCCTCGAGCCCATCGGAGACCGCACCGTGGACGTCGGGGGCACGCTCGAGATCGCGCTCCTGGCCAGCGACGCGGACGACGACGGCCTCGTCTTCGACGTCGAGGGTCTGCCCGAGGGCGCCGTGCTGCAAGACGCGGGAGACGGAACCGCGCTCCTGCAGTGGATACCGGATGCGGCCGGGCTCTTCGAGCTGACCGTGACGGTGACCGACGACGGCGTGCCTCCCGAGGCGGCCTCGGAGACCTTCACCGTCGAGGTCCTCACGCCGCCGCCCGTCTTCGAGCTGGAGCTCGACGACGCGAGCTGGACCGAATGGCCGCGTCCGGCCCTGCAGGTGATGGGTCACGGCGCGCCGCCGGGAGCACCGGTCGAGATCCGCGACGCGATCAGCGGCATGGTTCTCCACTCCCTCGTCGCGGACGCCGACGGAAGCTTCGCCGCGGACTTCCAGACGCTCTTCCCGCCCTGCTCGATCGACGCCCACGCCGCGGAAGCGAGCGCTCCCGCCATGGAGGTTCGCAATGCGCCCAAAGACTGCAGCGGCGAAGCCCGGCTGCGGGTGTGGAAGGCCTTCTGGATCTGCCTGAACGGCTCGCTCCAGGTGTGGGGCGACCGGGCACCCTCCGGCGCGACCTTGCGGCTCTACGACGACGCCTCCGACGAGCTGCTCGCCCTCGGTCGCGCGGGCTTCGCGGGCCACTTCCGCCTGCGGACCCAGACCGACGAGGCGCCGGCCGCCGGGGTACGGATCGGCGTGGAGCTCGACGGCGTCGAGTGGATGCTCGGCCCCTTCGAGACACCGCAGATCGGTCCCTGCTGGACGCGCGCCATGCACCGGGGGCACCGGAAGGCGTGCCGCGACAAGGGGCACGGGCACTGAGCGGTCGCGCGGCGCCGTCGCTTCGCGACGGCGCGCTGCGGCCCGGGGTCGGGGGGAGCTCCCGCTCCCCCTCAGGCCCGGGCGGTGACGATCCAGGTGGCGAACCCCATCACGAGGGCGTCGCCGGTGTAGTAGGGCGCGAGGGCGCCGAGCATGGTCTCCGTCGCCTTGCGGCGCTGCTCGGCCGACGCGTCGAGCAGCGCGCGCCCGGCGGGCCCCATCTGCTGCAGGAACTCCACGATCTCGCCGAGCGCGCGCCCCTGGCCGACGGCGAGCTCGCCCGAGTGGTCGTCGCAGGAGACGTCCCGGAAGCCCGCCCGGTCGAGGATGCCTCGCACGCGTTCCGGGTCGGCGAACGCGAAGGGGCCGGGCGCCTCGGGACCCGCGGGTGCAGGCAGCGCCACGTGCTGGGCCGCCGCCTGGGCGGGAACGAGCATCCAGGGGTTGCTCGCGATGCTCTGCCAGCACACGAAGCAGAGGCGGCCGCCCTCTGCGAGCGAGCCGCGGAGGTTCGCGAAGGCCGCCACGGGGTCTTCGAAGAACATCACGCCGAAGCGCGAGAAGAGCACGTCGAAGGTGCCCGGCTCGACCGGGTGCACCTGGGCGTCGGCCTGGAGGAACTCCACGCGGCCCACGCCGACGCGTGCGGCTGCGCGCCCGCGCCTCCGCGAGCATCGGCGCCGAGATGTCGATGCCGAGCACGCGGCCGGCGGCCCCGACCCGCGCCCCGAGCGCGAGGCTCGTCTGCCCGCAGCCGCAGCCCACGTCGAGCACCCGCTCGCCGGGGGCCACCTCGGCCCGTGCCATGGCCTCCACCCCGATCGGCTCGATCTGCCGGTCGATGGTGTCTGCCAGGGACACCCACCGCGGTCCGGAGACCTGGTTCCAGTACTCGATCTGCTGGGCATTCGCGTTCGCTTGGCTCACGGGACCTCCCTCTTCGTGCGGACTCCTGCGCCCCCGTGCGGAGCGGCGCGCTCGGCGCGAGGCGGTCGGGCCGGGCCCGCGGGCTGGATTCTCGCACGCACCCGCCGGACGGCCAGGGCGTCCGGACGACCGTCCCGGTCGGGGCTGGCGTAGACTCGCGGGGATGGTCCAGAGCTCCACACCCGCGCCCGCCGCATCCTTCCCGTCCCTTCCCGACGCGGTGCTCCTGGAGATCTCGTGGGAGGTCGCGAACCAGGTCGGCGGGATCTACCAGGTGCTGCGCTCGAAGGCCCGCGCCATGCGCGCGCGTTGGGACGATCGCTACCTGCTGGTGGGGCCGCTCGTTCCCCAGATGGTGGACATCGAGCTCGAGACGGAGCCCGCGGACGACTGGCTGAAGTCGGTGATGGAGGAGCTGACGCAGCGGGGGATCCGCAGCGTGCACGGTCGCTGGCTGGTGGCGGGCCGTCCGCGCGTCCTGCTGCTCGATCCGGTGCTTCCCGCCGAGCGCATCGAGGTCGTCCGGCACCGCATGCAGCGCGACCACGGCATTCCGCCGGCACGCGGCAACGAGCTGGTGGACGGCGTGCTGGGCTTCGGCGAGGCGGTGCATGCCATGCTGTCGTCGGTCCAGCGCCACGCCGGAGGCCAGCGCGTCGTCGCGCACTTCCACGAGTGGCTCGCGGGAACGGCGCTGCTCTCCGCTGCGGCAGGAAGAGGCGCCGGTGGCGACCCTCTTCACCACCCACGCCACCTCGGTGGGGCGCTACGTGGCTTCCAGCGGCGACGAGCTCTACGAGCGACTGGAGAGCCTCGACGCCGACCGCGAGGCGGAGCGCTTCGGGATCGAGGCCCAGCACGCCATCGAGCGTCTATCCGCGGCGGCCGCCCACGTCTTCACGACCGTCTCGCCCATCACCGCCGAGGAGTGCGAGCACCTGCTGGGCCGTCGGCCCGATCTCGTCACCCCGAACGGCCTCGACGTGGCGCGCTTCGACCTCGGCCACGACTTCCAGACCCACCACGCGGCCTACAAGGAGCAGATCCACCGCTTCGTGATGGGGCACTTCTTCCCGAGCTACTCCTTCGACCTCGAGAAGACCCTCTACCTCTTCAACGCCGGTCGCTTCGAGCCGCGCAACAAGGGCTTCGATCTGTGCCTGGAGGCGGCGGCGCGCATCAACGCCGAGCTGCGGGAGGCGCGTTCCGAGACGACCATCGTCCTCTTCATCGTGACCTCCCGGTCGGCGCGCTCCCTCGAGCCGAGCGTGCTGCAGGCGCGGGGCGTGCTGGACGACCTCGACGAGGCTGCCCAGCGCATCGGACAGCGAGGTGGGCGAGCGGCTCTTCCGGAGCAGCGCCGCGGGGGAGAATCCGCGCCTCGACGACCTCGTCGACGACTACTGGCGGCTGCGACACCGTCGCCTGCAGCACGCCTTCAAGTCGAAGCAGCCGCCGCTTCTCTGCACCCACGTGCTCGACGATCCCGACCGCGACCCGATCCTGGCCCATCTGCATCACCTGGGGCTGCGCAATGCCCCCGAGGACCGCGTGAAGATCGTCTATCACCCGGCGTTCATCAGCTCGACCAACCCGCTCTGGGGCATGGACTACGAGCACTTCGTGCGCGGCTGTCACCTGGGGCTGTTCCCGAGCCAGTACGAGCCCTGGGGCTACACGCCGCTCGAGTGCGTGGCCATGGGCGTGCCGGCCATCACGAGCGATCTGGCGGGCTTCGGGCGCTACGTCGCGGAGACGTTCCCGGACCACGACCAGTGGGGGCTCGGCGTGCTGCAACGGCGCGATCGGCGCTATCACGACGCGGCGGCGGATCTGACCGAACGGGTTCTCGCCTTCTGCCGGCTCGACCGCGGGGGGCGCGTCGCCCTTCGCAACCAGGTCGAGGCCCACTCGCGCGCCTTCGACTGGTCGAAGCTCGCTGCCGCGTACCACGAGGCCCACGACCGCGCGCTCGAGGCGCTGGCCCGCCATGGCTGATCGAGCTTCCGCGGCCGGGCACCCCTCGGCGCGGGAGAGCGCCTCGTGCGCGCTTCCGCGCAAATTCCCGTCGAAGCCCTGCGCTTCCTCGGCCGGTCATCGCGCCGGCGACGCCGGCCGCCCGCGGGCGCCTCGCCGGGCGACATGGTGGTGCCCGAGGACGCCGCGCGACCGGTCATTCGCGCGATGGCCTACGGCTCCGAGGCTCTCGAGGAGCGGACCCTCGAAGATCCGCCTCGCAGGTGAAGGAGGTCGCCGCCGGGGCCGGAACCGTGCTGGTTCGACATCGAGGGATTCGGGGATCGGGCGATTCTCGAGGAGGTGGCGCGGGTCGCTGGGGATCCATCCCCTGGCGATGGCCGACGTGGTCCACGTGCCCCAGCGGCCGAAGGCGGAGCTCTACGACGAGCGGCTGCTGATCGTGCTGCAGATGGCGCGGGTGAGTGAGGCGGGCCACGTGGAGATCGAGCAGGTGAGCCTGGTCCTGGGACCCAACTGGGTGGCGACCTTCCAGGAGAGCCCAGGAGACGTCTTCGATCCCGTCCGCGCGCGCATCCGTTCCGGCGTGACGCGGATTCGCACGATGGGCGCCGACTATCTGGCCTACGCGCTCATCGACGCCGTGGTCGACGGCTACTTCCCGGTCGTCGAAGCGCTCGCCGACGTGATCGACGCGCTCGAGGAGGAGGTCGTCGAGAGTCCCACGCGCGCGTGTCTCGCCCGCATCCACGCCACCCGCCGCACGCTGCTCACCCTGCACCGCGTGCAGTGGCGGCAGCGGGACGCCATCAGCACGCTTGCTGCGGGACGTCGAGTTCCCGTTCAGCGAGAACGTGCGGCTCTATCTCCGCGACGCCCACGACCACGCGTTCCAGACCCTGGATGCGATCGAGACCCATCGGGACATGGTGGTGGGTCTGATGGACCTGCACCTCTCGAGCGCCAGCAATCGCCTGAACGAGGTGATGAAGACGCTCACGATCGTGGCCACGATCTTCATCCCGCTGACCTTCCTCGCCGGCGTCTACGGGATGAACTTCCGCTACATGCCGGAGCTACAGTGGCGCTGGGGCTACCCGGCCGTGTGGGCCGTGATGGTGGCTCCTGGCGCGTGGGGCTGCTCGGCTGGTTCCGCCTGCGCGGCTGGATCGGCAGGTCGTCTGCCGATGGCGAGACCGATGACGACGAGGACCGGTTCCGCGGCGGGGACCGCTAGCAAAGGGAGCCCGTTGGGCTCCCTTTGCGGCGGAACTGCGACCCAAGACTTCGTCTTGGGTCGCACTCCTAGGAGCCTGACCCAAGACACCTCGCGCCGCCCTGACGCCGATGCATCGCCGCTGGCTGCGTTGCGCTGCGTCGCCGTAGCCCGCGCTACGGCCTCCTCACGCGCCTTGCCAGTGGCGCGCCTCGACGCCAGGGCTTTCCACGGGAGTCTTGGGTCAGGCTCCTAGCTGACGAATCCGCAGGATTCGTTTGCGGCGCAAGCCGACCCATCCAGCCGCGCCCCGCCGCCGCGCCCCCTCCGCAGCCCCACCCGAGGCATCTTCCCCGGCCTCCCGGCTGGGGCAGGCGGGGCGTCGCGCCGGGATCCCCGAGGCGGGCTGCCCCAGTCGGGCGCCCCGGCCGGTTCGACGCGGGCACGAGGCTGGCACGGCAAGTGCACCCTGCCAGGTCACGGCAGCCCGCGAACGGGAGGCAGGGAGGAAGGCACATGTCGATCGGCGAGTACTGTCGCGGGACCCCGACGGTGGTCCGGCCCGAGGAGACGCTTCGGACGGCGGCCCGGCGCATGGCGGAGGACGGCGTCGGCTGCTTGGTGGTGGTGGACGAGGGTCGGCATCCGGTCGGCGTCCTCACCGACCGGGACGTGGTCCTTCAGGGTCTCCGCCGGCGACTCGATCTCGATACGACGCCCGTCTCCGAGATCATGGCCAGGGACGTCACGACGGTGCCCGCGTTCCTCGAGCGCGAGGTCGCGATCCGACGCCTGCGTGCCGAGGGGGTCCGGCGTCTTCCGGTGGTGGACGAGACGCGGAAGCTGGTCGGGGTCTTCTCCATCGACGACGCCCTGCAGGCCTTCGCCGAGTGTGCCGGCGCGGTGGCGGCGGTCGCGCGCTCCCAGTTCCCCGAGCCCGCGCCGCCGGAGGGAGCTTGAACATGGCGACCCAGGAGCTGCACCCGGAGTGCGTGACCGCCCGACGCGAGACGACGGTGCTCGAGCTGGCCCAGGAGATGGACGCCGAGGCCGTGGGCACGGTGGTCGTGGTGGACGACAAGCAGGTGCCCGTCGGCATCGTGACCGACCGCGACATCCTGTGCCGCGTGGTCGCCGAGTCGCGGAACGAGACGGAGACCACCGCCGAGGAGATCATGTCGGCGCCCCTCGTCTGCGCGCCCGCCGGCATCGGTACGCTCGAGGCGCTCGAGCAGATGAAGCAGAGCCGGGTGCGGCGGCTGCCGATCATCGACGAGCACGGGCGCGTCACCCGTGTCCTCTCCCTCGACGAGGTGGTCGGGGGGCTGAGCGACGAGCTCTTCAACCTGGGACAGGCCATCCGGGTCGAGCTCACCCGTGGCGTCAGGACGGCGCGTCTGCGCGGCCGCCGCGAGGCGCGCGAGCAGGCCCTCGAGCAGATTCGCAGCGAAGCGTCCCGCATCGGGAGCCAGGCGCGGGACTTCCTGCGAGACGAGCTGCAGGACCTGGTCGATCGTCTGGGGCCGAAGGGGGGCCGGAAGCGCTGACCGGCGCGGGGATCAGCGGCGTTCCGGCGCGGTCTCCCACTCGGCCGGGCCGCGTACGCGTAGCTGGGCGACGAAGCGGCGCAGGGCGCCGAGGGTCGGGACGCCGTGGCGCTGGCCGAAGGCCACGACCTGGGGCCCCGCGGCGAGAAGAAGACGGACGTAGCCGCGGGCGGCGAGCCTCGTGAAGCCGGCGGCGATGCGCAGCTCGATCCCCTGCTCGGGGTCGTCGTCCAGCACGCACGAGAAGAGCTCGATCGCGAAGGGGCCGACGCCGCCCTGCACGTTGCCCAGTCGCTCGACCGCTGCGGCGGTGAAGCGGAAGACGAAGTCCGGGTCGGGCGTCGGGCCGGGGACGAGCCGCGTCCGGCCGGCCTGCTGGCAGAGGTGCCAGACCTCTCCGGGCCGATGCCGGAAGTAGACGTTGCTGGTTGCGCGGCGCGAGATGTGGTCGGCGGCATCCACCCAGGCCGGGTGGTCTCGAAAGAGCGCGGCCAGGTGCTCGACGGTAGGGTCGGAGGTCGGAGAGGTCACGGCTCGAGAGGAGTTAGCACGCAACCGGGACGCCGGCGCGCGGGAAGCGCGACGCCGGAAGGGCAGGGCGGACACGATGGCGGCACGGGCGAGTGGAGGCGGCCGGTCGAGCTCCGAGGCTTCGCGTCGCGGGACGCAGGGCCCGACCACGCTCGTCCGTCTGCACGAGGAGGTCGAGCTCGTCGAGGCCGCGGATGGCCAGAGGCTCGCGCTCACCGAGGTCCGTCGCGGGGCTCGGCCTGGCCGCCGGGAAGGGCCGGCATTCCT
The DNA here is from genome assembly GCA_963822965.1 of uncultured delta proteobacterium. GTDB lineage: Bacteria > Myxococcota_A > UBA9160 > UBA9160 > UBA4427 > JAJDAN01. Next base: position 261,284 of record CAWGJT010000001.1, on the reverse strand, counting down.
GCTGGTGCACGGGTTCGCCCAGAATCGCCGGGGGTTCACGCTCGGGCCCCTGCCCGAGACCCTCGTCGACCGCGGGGCCCGGGTATTCCTCGGCGAGCTGCGGGGCCACGGCGACAGCCGGGTGGACCCCGCCCATTCCTGGAGCCTGAAGACCCACCTCGAGCTCGACTGTCCGGCGCTCATCGAGGGCGTTCGCGTTCGAGCCGGGGTCGATCGCGTGCACTGGATCGGGCACTCCATGGGCGGGCTGCTCGGCTGCGCGCTGCTGCCCGGTCGCCCGCCGCTGGCCTCGCTCACGGCCATGGCGACGCCCCTGGTGCTCGGCGCCGGGCGCCCCCTCGTGCGAGTGGCGTCGCTGGTGCTCGGCCCGTTCGCGACGATCGCCCCGCGTCCGCGGCGGGTTCCGATGCACCTGTTCCTGGCGGCGCTCGCCGGCCCCCTCTCTGCGGAGGGTGCGCGCGGTCCCCTGCGCTGGCTGCAGCGGCTGACGCGGCTCGCGAACCCGGAGGCGGCCGCGCCCGCGGCTCTGCGCGCGATCCTCGCGAACGCCGACCCGGAATCGCCCGCCGTCATGGAGGAGCTGGCACGCAATGCGGTGTCGCTCGAGACGACCGTCGCAGGCGTGGACCTCGCCCGCGCCGTTCGCGAGTCGCCGATCCCGATTGCGGCCGTGGTGGGCACGGCGGACATCTTCGCACCCCGGGCCGCCGTGGCTCCCCTCGAGGCGAGCGGCCAGGCGGGGCCGCGACGCATCGTGGAGCTTCCGGGCGGCACCCACGTGGACGCCGTCATGGGGCACCACGTGCCCGCCACCGTCGCCGCGCTGTGGGACTTCTGGATGCAGCCCGCTCCCGCGGAGCCCGCCGCACCGGCGCGCGGATCCCGGAGGGCGCGGCGCTGACGGGCCGAAGCCGGAAGGCGGCGGCTCGCGTCGCAATCGACGGGCTCGTCGGCGGGCACGCCCACCCGCCCCCCGGCCGCGGGCTGCGCGCGCATCCGGCTCGGCTAGGATTTCTCGCCTGCGGCGGCTCTCCGCCGCCTGCCCCCGAAGCGATAGCGGGCCGGAGGACTCATGCGCACCTCGCTCTCCCTCGTTCTCGAAGTCATCGCGTCGATCGCCGCCCTGTCCCTCTTCGCCTGTGCGACGGGGCACGGCGAAGCGCCGGGGTCTGCGGACGAGGCCCACGATCACGCGCATACCCACGTACCCCGCCGGGTGGTGCCGGAGGGAGCGGGCGCACCGCTCTTCAACGACCTCGGGGCGTATCGCCGCCCCATCAGCAGCGGCTCCGAGCTGGCCGGACGCTACTTCGCCCAGGGCCTCGTGCTCGCCTACGGGTTCAACCATGCCGAGGCCCATCGCTCGTTCGTCGAGGCGTCGCGCCAGGACCCGAGCTGCGGCATCTGCGCCTGGGGCGAAGCGTACGTGCTCGGTCCGAACATCAACAAGCCGATGGACGACGCCGACGTGCCGGCGGCCTGGGAAGCCTCCCGGCGCGCCCTGTCCCTCGCCCCGGGCGCCAGCCCCGTGGAGCGCGAGCTCATCGAGGCGCTGGCCGTGCGCTACGCACAGGAGCCCGTGGCGGATCGCGCATCGCTCGATCTCGCCTACGCGAACGCCATGCGCGAGGTTGCGAGTCGGCATCCGGAGGACGACGACGTCCAGACGCTGTTCGCCGAGGCGCTGATGGACACCATGCCCTGGGACTACTACGTGGATCCGACCACGCCCAAGCCCGCGACGCGCGAGGTGCTCGCCGCCCTCGAGACGGTGATGGCCCGCGATCCCGAGCATCCCGGGGCGTTGCACCTGTACATCCACACCGTCGAGCCCTCCAGCGATCCCGAGCGGGGCGAGCAGGCCGCCGATCGGCTGGGCTCCCTGTCTCCCGGCGCGGGTCACCTGGTCCACATGCCCTCCCACATCTACCTGCGGGTCGGTCGCTACGACGATGCCTCCGCGGCGAACGAGCAGGCCGCGGCTGCCGACGAGTCCTACATCACCCAGTGTCGAGCCCAGGGCTTCTATCCCGCCGCCTACTATCCCCACAACGTCCACTTCCTGTACGCGTCCAGTGCCTTCGAAGGTCGCAGCGCCGTCTCCATCGGTGCGGCGCGCAAGCTCTCGGCCGCAATCACGCCGGAGATCGTCCTCGAGGTGCCGCTCAGCGAGGAGTTCGCGCCCATGGAGGTGTTCGCCCTGGCGCGGTTCGGACGCTGGGACGATCTGGTGGCGATGCCGGCGCCCCCCACGGCGTGGCGCTATGCGACGGGCGTCTGGCACTACGGCCGTGGCATGGCCCGGGCGGCCCAGGGCGACGAAGGGGCCGCGCGCGGCGAGCTCGCAGCGCTTCGCGGGATCGCCGCCGAGCCCGCCCTGAGCGAGCTCGTCTTCGCGTCCGGCGCCACGCCTTCGCAGCTGCTGTCGATCGGCTCTCGGGTGCTCGAAGCCCGCATCGAGGGCGAGTCCGGCCGCTGGACCCAGGCGGTGCCCCTGCTGCGCGAGGCGGTCGCGCTTCAGGACGCCCTGCCGTACACCGAGCCGCCGCCCTGGTACTTCCCGATCCGGGAGGCCCTGGGGCAGGCGCTGCTCCAGGCGGGCCAGCCGGCCGAGGCGGAGGCCGTCTTCCGGGAGCAGCTCGAGTACACACCCCGCAACGGCTGGTCCCTGCGCGGCCTGGCGGCGAGCCAGCGCGCCCAGGGAAGGACGCAGGACGCGCTGAAGACCGAGGCGCAGCTGGAGGAGGTGTGGGCCCGGGCGGACGTGACCCTCGAGGCCGCGGTCTTCTGAGCCCAACGGGCTCGGGCTCCCTTATGCGGCACAACCGCGACCCAAGACTATGCGGCACAACCGCGACCCAAGACTTCGTCTTGGGTCGCGGTCCTAGCTGACGAATCCGCAGGATTCGCTTGCGGCGCAAGCCGACCCATCCCGGGTCGGCCTGCTAGCGGCGGCGCTGGCCGAAGCGGGCGATCCGCTCGGCCGCGTCGGGCGCCATGCCCGGGCTCTTCTCCCGCTCGTAGCGCAGGCCCTCGGCGAGCCCGAGGCCTTCGGTCTCGGCAAGCAGCCGCTTGATGGCCCGATTGCTGAACTCCGAGTTCGCCACGATCGCGCCGGTGAGTCCCCCAATCTCCTCGTTCAGGAGGTCGTCCGGGACGCAGCCGTCCACCAGGCCGATCGAGAGGGCCTCCGGGGCGGAGACGGTACGGCTGGTGAACATCAGCTCCTTGGCACGGGACATGCCCACCCGGCGGGGCAACCGTTGGCTCATTCCCCAGAGCGGGGTGAGACCCCACTTGCCGTGGGTGTCGGCGAAGCGCGCGGTCTCCGCCGCGATCAGAAGGTCTGCGGCGAGCGCGAGCTCGAGGCCGCCCGTGTAGCAGTGCCCGTGGATCTGGGCGACGAGGGGCTGGGGGATTTGCGACAGCCGCTCGATGGTCCGACCCCGGAAGTGCGGGTCCGGGGATCGACGTCCGGCGGCGATGTCCTCCAGGTCGTTGCCGGCGCAGAACGAGCGCCCGGCGCCTCGAAGCACCACGCAGTGGACGTCCTGCGCGGACTCGAGCGCCGTGATCTCGTCGGCCAGCGCCTCGAACAGGGCCTCGTCCAGGGCGTTGAGCTTCTCGGGACGATTCAAGGTGATCGTGCGCACGCCGCCGCGGTCGCGCCTGAGGATCCTCTCGGTCATGGGGCCTCCCGGCCGGCGATTGTGGGCCATTCCGGTCGGAACCGCTGGGACGGCTCCTCGGGGAGTCCTGTGACGCTTCGTCAAGTTTGCTTGACAGACGGCCGAAGAGCGCTTCTGGGAGGTCCATCCATGGCTTCGGAGTCGGTCAAGGGGAGCCTGGTGCTGGGCGTGGCGGTCGCCGTGCGCCGCCTCCGGGACCGGGGACGGATTACGCCGGACGCCCTGGAGGTGCGGCTCTCGGGTCCGGCGTTGGCCCTGATCGACCAGAAGATCGAGATCGCCCGCTGGTACCCGATCGGGGTCTTCTGCGAGCTGCTGGAGCTGGATTGGGAGGTCTCGGGCCATCGCGACCCTATGTACCTCGAGCGACAGGGGGCCGTCTCGGCCGACCGTCTCTTCGACAGCCGCATGTACCAGCAGCTCGACTACGCCGAGCGAACGGGCCGGGTCGAATCCCGCACGGGTCTCGCCCGGCAGGCCAAGCTCATCACCACCATCACCGGAAGCCTCTACGACTTCCTCGACTTCCAGGTCTCCTTGAATTCGCGCAGCCTCGACATCGTCTACGGCAACGCGCGGTCGTTCGTGGACGCGCTGATCCCAACGACCGTCGGCTTCATGAACCAGATCAACCTGCGCCAGGGATCGAAGCGCCGCTGGACCGGCAAGCGGTTGAGCCCCGACCAGGTCCGTTTCCGCATGGAGCTGCCCGAGCGATTCGCCGAAGAGGCCTGAGACCGGGCGCGCTCCGGGGGGCCTTCAGCCGGCCGGCTTGCGGAAGCGGTAGACGAAGCGGTCGGCCCGGCCGCGGCTCGTCTCGTCGAAGACGCGCCTCTTCCGGTCGTCCTCGGGGTGGCTCAGCAGATCGCTCTCGTCTTCCAGGACGAAGCCCGCCGCCGCCACCACCTCCTTGCGGACCTGCTCCGCACCCAGCCGGTCGCGGATCTCGGCTGCCCATGGGGCGCGGTGATCGACCACGCCGAACCCCCGGGCTCTACGACGCGTTCTGAGAGCCCCATGTCGCCGAAGCGGCCGCGGCAGGTGGCGCGATCGGGGGGATCGCGCCACGAACTGCCCGATTTGGAAGCCAAGAGCGCATTTTTCGTTGACGTGAACTCAATTCAGTGAATATAACTACATTCATCAGCCAGGAGATCGCTCGACCATGGATGATCTGCGTCCCATTCCCCGCCGCCGTCGGCCCCGCAAGCCGGCCCGGACGCCGAATCCGGAGGCGCTGCGCCGGCTCCTGGATGCCGCCAACGAGCTGATCAGCGAAGAGGGGGTGCCGGGCCTTCGCGTAGAGGACGTCGCGCGTCGTGCGGGCCTGTCCGTGGGCACCTTCTACATCTACTTCCAGGGCAAGGAAGACCTCTTCGCGAAGCTCGTCATCGAGCACACGGCCCGGTTGCGCAAGCGCATGCAGGAGGCCACCAGCGGCCCCGGCACTCTCGCCGAGCGCATCTCGCGCGCCCTCGAGTCCTATCTCGCCTTCGTCGAGGAGAACGAGAAGGGCTTCCTGTACTTCCGCGAGGCCGGGGACATCCGCACCCAGTCCGGCTCGCTCGCCACCTGGGCGATGAACCAGCACGCCCAGGACCTGCGTCCCCTGCTCGAGGAGGGAATCGAGGCAGGGACTTTCCGCAACGAGGACCCGGAGCTTCTCGCGCAGTCGATGATCGGGCTCATCCAGCACATGGCGGGATGGTGGCTCGAGCATCGGGATGCGTGCTCGCGCGAGGAGCTCCACAACTTCGTCCAGAGGCTCACGGGCCGCGGCCTGCTGCGCTGACGGACGTCGCTCACCGTGTGCCGCGAGTCGGCACCGAAACGGAGGGAACCACCGTGAAACGCAAGATCAGTGCAATCGCAGCGGGGTGCATCGCAGCAGCGCTCGTCGCGGGGCCGGCAGCGGCCGACAACGTGACGACGATCCGTTGGGGACCGATCGTACTTCCGGCAGCGGGGCCGAACGGTCCGGGCCAGGTCGAGAACGAGGTGGCGGGCGTCTCCGGCCTGTCGGCCTTCCTGATCGGTCTGTTCCAGTCCGTGGCGAGCTACGACGTCCCGCGTCCGTGCAGTGACTGCTACATCACGCAGATCCAGCCCAACCTCGTGCTCGAGGACGGCACGACGGCGAACTTCAACAACGGCACGATGCTCCACCACGTCGTGAACATGAACTACTCGCGACCGGACATCACCTGTCGTCCGAACCTCTTCAGCTCCGAGCCCATCAAGCTGCTCGGTGGCGCGGCCGGCGGCAACGAGCGGTTCTTCGCCGCGGGCAACGAGCGCACCATCATGCACGTGGACGATGGCTACGGCTACTACGTGGGATCGAACGACAACTGGGGTCTCGTCTACCACCTCATGAACATGCAGCCGGTCCAGAAGACCGTGTACTTCGAGTACACGTTCCACTGGGTGCCTGCGAGCGGTAGCGGGATCGACCGAACGCGTCCCATCTGGATCGACATCGACCAGTGCGACGACTCCGAGGCGGACGCCGTCGCGGGCTACAACGACCTGCACTGGGACTGGAAGGCGGACCGCTCCCACACCATGGTGACGCTGGGTGGTCACATCCACGACTACGGCGTCAGCATCGCTTGGAAGAACCAGAGCAACGGCCAGAACTCCTGCACGTCCGTGGCCGGCTATGCGGCGGGCTCGCCCTACGTTCCGGTTGGTCCGGGCAGCGGCGCGGACGCTGCCCATCCGGTGAGCTCCAACACCGTCTCGTCGGATCCCATCGGGCTCGCGAACTACGCGGGTCACATCTCGGACATGACGGTCTGTGATCCACACACACACACGAAGAAGAACCAGACCATGCGTGTGCACGCGCAGATCAATCGGCCGGACGACACCGATCACGACATGGGAATCATGATCGGGTATCTGGACGAGGACTTCTGCATCACGAACTTCTGGTGCTTCTAGTCCGACGCTAGGGAAGTGTGGCAGGGATCGTGGGAGGGGGCGGATTTGACGGGAGACGCCCCCTCCCACGACGCCCGCCGATGATTCCGTGGAACGGCTCCGAGGAGAGACGGCGTGCAGCGAGGGATCTGGATCGGGGTACTGATCGTCAGCATGGGTCTTGCCGGGCTGATGTGGTCCGCGCGTACGGCGCCCGGGCCGGAGGCCGCCATTCGAGCCGACGCCGCGCCCGCGGCATCTTCGCAGCCGCCGCCCGTCGGCACGGCCCCCGCTCGTCTGCCCACGCCCGCGGCGGCGCAGCCCCTCCCGACGCCTTCGCCGGCGGCCGACGAGCCGGTGGCGGAAGAAGCCACATCGCTCGAGGCCGCCCGACTCGCAGCGATCCAATCCGACGCGAGGCTGCTCGATCGCGCGAAGCAGCTGGAGCTCGCGCCGAAGGCGGACGCCCGTTGGAACGAGGCGGTGAGCGAGTCCGGCTTCACCGCCGACGACGTCGATCCGGCGGTACGCAAGCTGTTCGCGTCCGTGCGACTCGAGCCGCGTTATGCGGAGGGCGGGGCGATCGAGGGGCTCGTCATCGAGGAGATGGGTGACGATCATCCCCTCGCCCGAGCGGGCTTCCGGATCGGAGACCGGCTGAGCCGCATCCAGGGCGTGGAGCTGCGGGACCCCTCGCAGCTCCCCTCCCTGATCGCACACCTGGGACCCAATATCTCGTTCTGCGTCGAGCGAGACGGTGGCGAGACCTGCCAGGACGTCGCGCTCGACTAGCAGGGCGACCCAAGACGAAGTCCTGGGTCAGGCTCCTAGCCGCCCGACCCCGGGATCGGTCGGCCTGCGCCGAACGCGGAGGACTCGCCGGCCCGTCGCGAGCTTCCCGATTTCCCCTGCGGCTTCCCAGCGATCCGAGACTCGGCTGGCATCCCCGGAGGCCCCTCTCGTCGCTCCTGGACCTGGCCGCCAGGCGCGTGCCGCCGGCGCCCATCCGCGCCTTCACGACCCGTCGGCGGCGTGTGTCAGACTGCCCCAGCCGCTCGGCCGAGGCGGTGGGAGCCCGTTGCGGGCCCTCGCCGCGCGCGGCCCGACGCGCGCGGCGAGGGTGAGGACTATGATGGTGGGTCGGGGAGAAGAATCATGGCCTACACCCACTACGATCGTCTCACCGCGCTCGACGCCAGCTTTCTGGCGCTCGAGTCGCCAGGCGTCCACATGCACGTCGGATCCGTCGGCATCCTCGATCCGGGCCCGCTCGCGCGCGACGACGGCAGCCTCGACTTCGATCAGATCCTGCGTGTCACCGAGGCGGGTCTGTTCCGGGCGCCGCGGTTCCGCCAGAAGCTCGGGTCCACGCCCGTCACGGATCACCCGGTCTGGGTGGACGACCCGCACTTCAACGTCCTCTATCACCTGCGTCACACCTCGCTGCCGATGCCCGGCGACGAACGTCAGCTGAAGCGGCTGGTCGGCCGCATCATGTCGCAGAAGCTCGATCGTTCGAAGCCGATGTGGGAGATGTGGTTCGTCGAGGGTCTCGAAGGCGGACGCTGCGCGGTGGTGTCGAAGGTGCACCACTGTCTGATCGACGGGATCTCGGGCGTCGATCTGCTGTCTGCCTTCATGGGGCCGGACCCCAGCCACCGCCCGGAAGTCATCGACCATCGTTGGCTGCCGCGGCCGGCGCCAGGCCCCGCTCAAGCTGCTCTCCGACGAGGTGACGCGACGGCTCTCGCTGCCGCGTCGCCTGGCCGGCACGATGGTCCGTTCCCTGCGCCGACCGAGCGACGCGCTGGGAGAAGCCAGGCACACCGCCGTGGGGTTCGCCGAAGGCGTGGCCGACTCGCTGAGCCCCGCGAGCGATACGCCCTTCAACGTGCCCATCGGCCCGCACCGGCGCTTCGACTGGACGCGCTTCGACCTGGGCGTCGCCCGGGAGGTGAAGACGCGCTTCGGCGGGACCTTGAACGACGTGCTGCTCGGCTGCGTCGCCGGGGCGGCTCGCAGCTTCCTGGAAGGCCGCGGGCTGGACGTCTCGGAGCTGGACTTCCGGGTCTTCATCCCCGTCTCCACCCGGACCTCCGAAGAGCGGGGAAAGCTCGGGAACCGCGTGTCGATGATGATGGTTCCCCTTCCGGTGAGCGAGCCGGACCCGCGTGTTCGCATGGAACGGATCATCGAGCAGACCTCGGCGCGCAAGAGCTCGGGGCGCTCCGAGGGGACCGAGCTGCTGGAGGAGCTCAGCGACTGGACGCTGACCTCGCTGCTGACGGGAATGAGCCGCCTCTCCGCGACGCGTCGCTCCTACAACATGGTCGTCACCAACGTTCCCGGTCCCCAGTTCCCGGTCTTCCTCAGCGGGGCGCGGCTCTGCGAGTCGTATCCCCTGGTGCCCCTCTTCGAGAACCAGGCGCTGGGGATCGCGCTCTTCAGCTACGACGAGTCCATCCACTGGGGTTTCAACGCCGATTGGGACGCGATTCCCGATCTCCACGACTTCGTGCTCGCCGTCGATCGCGAGTTCGAGGTGCTGCGCAAGCTGTGAGGGTCCCATGAGTGAGCTCAGCTCCGACGCCCCGTCCGACCGCCCGACCTACGACCGCCTCACCGCCATCGACAACTCCTTCCTGGTCTACGAGGACGCGTCTCCCGCCGGCGCGATGCACGTCGGCCTCGACGCAGATCCACGACGCCGCTCCGTTGCGCAGCGCCGACGGTCGCCTGGACATCGAGCGCATCGAGGAGTACGTGCTCTCGCGCCTGGATCGGATCCCGCGCTACCGACAGCGTCTGGCGCGAACCCCGTTGGAGCGCCACCCGGTGTGGGTCGACGATCGGGCCTTCAACATCCGCTACCACGTGCGACACACCCGGCTGCCCCGTCCGGGGAGCGACCGGCAGCTCAAGCGGCTGGTGGGTCGCATCTTCTCCCAGCGGCTGGACCGCGAGAAGCCGCTGTGGGAGCTGTGGGTGGTGGAGGGGCTCGAGGGCGATCGCATCGCCGTGCTCTCCAAGGTGCATCACTGCATGGTGGACGGCGTGTCCGGCTCGGAGCTGATCGCTGCGCTGCTCACCCCCGAGCCCCGGGAGAAGCCCGATCCCATCCGGCGCTGGCGGCCCCGTCCGGTTCCCGTCGCAGGTGCAGCTCGGGGTGGGGGAGATCTCCCGGGCCCTGCGCGCGCCGCTGCAGGCCGGGTCCGCGCTGGGACGTCTCCTGCGCGACGAGGACGACGCGCGGCACCAGGCGTCCGAGCGCCTGCGCGCCCTCGCGCGGCTGCTGGGCGACATGGGAATCGCCACGCCGGTGCCGTTCAACCGGCCCGTGGGGCCGCACCGCCGCATCGACTGGCTGCCCATGTCCCTGGGCCAGATTCGCGACGTGCGTCGGGCTGCGGGCGGCACCATCAACGACATCGTGCTGGCCACGGCGGCGGGCGCCTTCCGCCGCTTCCTCTCGCGGGATCGCGGCGTGGATCTCGATCGCGTGGACTTCCGCGTGATGGCGCCGGTGAGCGTGCGGACTGCGGAGCAGCGGGGCAGCCTGGGCAACCGGGTTTCCGCCTGGACCGTCTCGCTTCCCGTCGCGGAGCCGAATCCGCTCGCGCGGCTCGCCTCCATCCGGAACCAGACCGAGAACCTCAAGCGATCGAAGCAGGCCCTGGGCGCGGAGACGCTCACCCAGGTGACCGAGTGGACCGGCTCGACGCTGCTCTCCCTGGGCGCGCGGCTGATGACCTACGGCACGCCCTTCAACACGGTGATCACCAACGTGCCCGGGCCGCGCACCCCGCTCTATCTGCTCGAGTCGCGCATGCAGTCGATCCATCCCCACGTGCCGCTCATGGGGACGCTGGGGCTGGGGATCGCGTTGTTCAGCTACGACGGCACGATTTCCTGGGGCTTCACCGGCGATTGGGACCTGGTGCCCGACCTGCACGCCCTGGTCACGGCGACCGAGAGCTCCTTCCAGGAGCTGCGGCGCGCGGCCGGCACGGCCTGAGCCTCAGTCCGCGCGCACGCCCTTGGGCGCGTTCTGCTTCATGTAGCCGAACAGGTAGCCGGCGACCCGGCGCATCTGGATCTCCTCGGCGCCCTCGGTGATCCGGTAGCGGCGATGGTGGCGGTAGATGTGCTCGAAGGGCTTGTGGCGCGAGTAGCCGAGTCCGCCGTGCACCTGCATGGCGCGGTCGGCGGCGTCGCAGCACAGCCGGTTCGCCTAGTAGTTGCACATCGACACCTTGTCCGAGACCGAGAAGGCGCCGTAGCGGTCCATCTGCCAGGCGGTCTTGTGGATCAGCGCCCGCAGCATCTCGCACTGGGACTGCAGCTCCACCAGCGGGAACTGGATGCCCTGGTTGCTCGCCAGCGGCTTGCCGAAGGGCTTGCGCTGCTTCGCGTACTCCACCGATTCGCTGGATGCAGTACTGGGCCGCGCCCAGGCTCGAGGCGGCCTGGCGGATGCGGTTCTCGTTGAAGAAGTGCTGCACGACCTGGAGCCCGCGGCCCTCGCCTCCGAAGATGCTCGCGTGGGGCACGCGCACGTTCGTGAAGGAGACGCGGCCGTGGTCGGTCGGCATGTTGAAGGTCCAGAGCATCTCCTCGATCTTGACCCCCGGCGCCTTCATGGGCACCAGGAAGGCGGTGATGCCGTCGCCGTCGCCCGCCTGGCCGCTGGTGCGCGCCATCACCATGTCGTACTGGGCCTTGTGGATGCCGGTGTTCCAGGTCTTCTCGCCGTTGATCACCCACGCGTCGCCGTCGCGCTCGGCGTGGGTCTCCATGTGGGTGGCGTCCGAGCCGTGCTCGGGCTCGGTGATGCCGAAGGCGAAGCCGCGCTTGCCCTGGGCGAGGTCGTCGACCCACTCCGCCTTCTGCTCCTCGCTGCCGTAGTGGAGCATCAGCAGCAGGCCGACGTTGTTGCCGACGATGGAGTGCTCGTTCTGCAGGTCGTTGTGCAGTCCGAGGCCCCTGCGCGGCCAGGTGCTCGCGGATGATGGCCATGCCGAGGTTGCTGCCGTCCATCCCGCCGTACGCCTTGGGGAACGGATAGCGGTAGAAGCCGGCGTCGTCGGCCAGGCGCTTCGCCTTGTGCAGCAGCGCCTCCCACTCCTCGTTCGGCAGGCCGCCGCGCTCCCAGTCGGTGCGCGCGTCCTCGCGGCGGTGGTCGAAGAAGCGGATGTTGTCGTCCTGCTGCTCGAGCGGCTTGATCTCGTCCTCGATGAAGCCGTCGAGGCGCTCGAGCAGGTCCTGGATGTCCTGCGGAATCTCGAAATCCATGTCTCCCCCTTCCGGCGGAACGAGATCCTACCCGATCGGCGTCCGCGGAAGTTCCACGCCGGCCGGCCGAGGCGCCTCGCGCTCGTCACGGCGCGTCGCGACTTCTGACCCCGGATCCGGGCGTGTGATAGCCTGCTCGGGTTCGCGACGTACCCGCCACCGGGAGCCGTCGAGCCTCCCCGGAGCGCTGCGGACGCATCTCGAACAGAGAGCCACCCGACATGAGCCGGCGCGACAACCTGCGCGAGAGGGCGATCTCGGCCGCGGTGTGGATGTTCGTCCAGTCCTGGGGCGGTCAGATCTGCAACCTCGTGGTCTTCGTCATCCTGGCGAGGCTGCTCCCGCCCGAAGCCTTCGGCCTCGTCGCCTACGCGTCGGTGGTGACGGGTCTGCTGCAGGTGGTCGCGAACGCGGGCCTGGGCCAGGCGGTGATCCGCTACGAGCGCCTGGACCCGGCCTATCTCGACACTGCGTTCTGGACCCAGGTGGGGATCGCGATCGTGATCGCCTCGTCGATCGTGCTCGGGTCCGACCTCCTGGCGAGCCTGATGGGGGACGCGGCGCTCGGCCCGATCCTGCGCTGGCTCTCGGTGGGCTTCGTCGTGGGGTCGCTCTCGTCGACGCAGCAGGCGTTCATGCGCCGTCGCCTGCGGGTTCGGCCGCTGGCCCTGCGGACCCTGAGTGCGAGCTTGTTCGGGGGGCTCGTCGGGTCGACGATGGCGTTCTCCGGGTTCGGCGTCTGGAGCCTGGTGGGGCAGCAGCTGAGCGCGAGCGTCATGGCGACCCTGGTGCTGTGGAAGGCGGCCGAATGGCGACCGGGCCTTCGCATCTCGCGAAGCCATCTGCGCGAGATGCTCGGCTTCGGCATGGCGATGACCGGCAGCAACCTGCTGCGGGTGCTGACGGACCGTCTCGACCGGCTGATGATCGGTCACCTCATGGGTGCCACCGCGCTCGGCTTCTACGTGGTGGGCTTCCGGGCCCTCCGGATGGTGATCGAGCTGGTCTCCACGCCCATCAATTCGATCTCGCTGCCCGTCTTCGCGCGTCTGCAGGGCAACCTGGCGCGCATGCGCGCCGGGGTCGACCGCGCGGCGGCGCTGAACGGCCTGATCGCGTTGCCCGCCGCCACGGGTCTCATGGTCGTGGCCCCGAACCTCGTTCCCCTGGCCTCCGGCGAGCAGTGGATGGCCAGCGTTCCCATCATGCAAATTCTCGCCGTCTTCGGGGTGTGCCAGGCGATCTACGCCGTCAACGCGCCGATCCTCGTGGCCCGGGGCCGCGCCGACTGGATGATGCAGATCAGCGTGGCGTCTGCGCTCGTGACCGTCGTGGGCATCGCCCTCGTGTACCGCTTCGGGCTCGTCGCGGTGGCCGGGGGTGATCGCCGCGCGCGGCCTCGTCGTCCTGCCCGTCTTCCTGCTGGGCAGCGCCCACCTGCTCGAGCGCAGCCTGCTTTCGATGCTGGCACTGTATCGGACCTCCGCCCTGGCCTCGGCCGTCATGGTCGCGGCCTGCCTCGGGGTCGAGGTGTGCCCCGGATTCGCTCCTGCCGGGGCTGTCCCGGGCCTTCGGCCGCTAGACTTCTCTCGAGCCCCCGGCGTCCGACCCGGGTCTCGGCCATCCACGACCATCGCGCGCACGGGAGCGGGGCGCTGCAGGGAGCGACCAGGAGGAGAGCGAAGTGGCGATCCAGGAGGGCAAGGCCGCGCCGGCCTTCACGCTGAAGGACCAGGACGGCGGGAAGGTGTCGCTGAAGGACCTGAAGGGCAGCGACGTGATCCTCTACTTCTATCCCAGGGACGATACGCCCGGCTGCACCAAGGAGGCCCAGGGCTTCCGCGACCTGTGGAAGAAGATCCAGAAGCACGGTGCGGTGGTGCTCGGCGTCTCGCCGGACGGGTCCGAGTCCCACCAGAAGTTCATCGGCAAGTACCGGCTCCCGTTCACGCTGCTCTGCGATCCCGACAAGAAGGTGATGACCGCCTACGGAGCCTTCGGCGAGAAGATGATGTACGGCAAGAAGACGACGGGCGTGATCCGCTCCACCGTCTGGATCGGCGCCGACGGCAAGGTGAAGAAGCACTGGGCGCGGGTCGCCAAGGCGGCCGACCACCCGGCGAAGGTGTTGGAGGCCCTGGAGGCCGGTTCGTGACGGCCCGAGCGACTGCCCAGGCCGAGCTCGAATCCGCCGAGATCGAAGTGCGGGTCGCCCGCACCGCCGGGTGTGCCGCGTGGGCGCAGCTCGAGCTCGCGATCGTGCCGTCGGGATCACGCCCCGTATCCCCTACCGCGAGCCACCGTGGGGCGTGTCGACCCATGTGAGCGCAGCTGGATCCTCGCGGGTCGCTGCGAGCCTGTATCATGGGGCCGTCGACGACAGGGGGGTGGGGATGCGCGTCGCGCTTCGTGTCGTTTGGATCGGCCTCGTGTTGCTGGCGGCCGGCGTCGCCCGAGGAGCGCCGCTCCCGCCCGACGAGGTTCCCGAGCCGCTCCGCCCCTGGACCGGGTGGGTGCTTCGCGGCCACGAGGCGGAGCAGTGCTCGCTCCTCTCGTCCCAGGCGGGCCGCCGCGTGTGCGCGTGGCCGACCCGGCTCGAGCTCGAGCTGGGCGAGCGAACGGGTCGCTTCGAGCAGCGCTGGCGCGTGGAACGACGGCTGTCCGTGCCCCTTCCCGGCGATTCGCGCTACTGGCCCCAGGACGTGGAGGTCGACGGCCGGCCGGCGGCGGTCGGCTCCACCGACGGGCGTCCCGCCGTCGAGCTCGGCCCGGGCGAGCATCGCGTGCAGGGGCGCTTCCGCTGGGACGCGATGCCGGAGCTGCTCCAGGTTCCCCCGCAGACCGCGCTGCTCTCCCTCGTCCTCCAGGGCGCGCAGGGGAGGCAGACCGTCACCACACCCCAGCGCGACGAGCAGGGTCGGCTCTGGCTCCGGAAGCGGAGCGGTGACGACGGCGAGAAGAGTCGGCTGGAGATCGTCGTCCACCGGCGGCTCGTGGACGCCATTCCCCTCCGGCTCGAGACCCGCGTCTCGCTCCAGGTCTCCGGCCGCAGTCGCGAGGTGGTGCTGGGGCGCGCGCTGCCGGAGGGCTTCCTGGCCATGGACCTGCGCAGCGCGCTTCCCGCGCGCCTCGACCCGGACGGCCGCCTGCGTGTCCAGGTGCGCCCGGGACGCTTCGAGATCGATCTCGACGCGCGCCACGAGGGGCCGGTGGACCGGATCGCTGCGGTGGAGCCCGGGGGTCCCTGGGCGGCCAGCGAGATCTGGGTGTTCGCCGCGCGACCCGACCTGCGCCTCGTCACCGTCTCCGGCGGCTCGCCGATCGATCCCCAGCAGACCAACCTGCCCCCCCAGTGGAAGAGCTTGCCCGCCTATCTGCTGCACCCCGGAGACGCGCTCATGCTCAGCGAGAAGCGTCGGGGCGATGCGGAGCCGGCCCCGGACCTGCTCTCCCTCCAGCGCAGCTGGTGGCTCGACTTCGACGGGGGTGGCTACACGATCCAGGATCGGATCGAGGGTGAGATCCGACGCAGCAGCCGCCTCGAGATGGACGCCGCCACCCACCTGGGTCGCGTCGCCCTGAACGGGCGCGACCAGTTCATCACGCAGCTCCCGAACGAAGCCGGTGGGTCCCAACGCGTCGGCATCGAGGTGCCACGCGGCGCCGTCGAGATCGTCGCCGACAGCCGCATCGACGACGCCGGCTCGCGCCTGCCGGCGGTGGGCTGGGACCACGATTTCCAGGCGTTGCAGGGACGGCTGCAGCTGCCGCCGGGCTGGCGCCTGCTGCACGCCACCGGTGTCGACTCGGTGCAGTCGACCTGGGTGAACCGCTGGAACCTGCTCGACATCTTCACGGCGCTGATCATCGTCTTGGCGACCGGGCGCTTGTGGGGCGTGCGGTGGGGCCTCGTGGCCGGCGTCGCCATGCTGCTCTCCTATACCGAGCCCGGCGCGCCGCGCTGGGCGTGGCTCTTCGTGCTCGTCGGGGAGGCGCTGGCGCGCGCCCTCCCGGCCGGGCGCTTCGCGAGCTGGATCTCCGTCTATCGCGGCTTCGCGCTGGCGTGCCTCGTGCTGGTGGGCCTGCCGTTCGCCGTGCAGCAGGTGCGTGTTGGGCTGCATCCGGCGCTGGAGCATCCGGGGGGTGCCGTCCGCCCGCCGCCGGCCTCGCCGCCTCCGGCCCAACCTAGGGCCGCCCTGGAGCAGGAGGCCGACTTCGCCGAGAAGCGCCTTCGCTCCAGCGCCGCCGTCGCGGAGCGAACCCTCGGCCTGCCCTCCCCGAAGTCGAGCGTCTACGACTACCAGCCCGATCCGCTCGCGCGGATCACGACGGGACCGGGGCTGCCGCAGTGGACCTGGCGCAACGTCGATCTCTCCTGGAACGGGCCGGTCGCTCGGGGGCAGGAGCTGCGCTTCTTCCTGGCGCCGCCGTGGGCTACCGGGGTGCTCGCCTTCGCGCGGGTAGCGGCCCTGGCCGCGCTCCTGGTCTGCGTCGTTCTGCGGGGCTCGTCCGGTCCCGGCTGGATTCCGAAGGGACGATTGTGGGGCGCATCGACGGCGGCCGCGCTGGCGCTCGCCTTGCTGGCCTCGTTGGCGGCACCCGCAGCGCGTGCGGATCTGCCTTCGAAGGAGCTGCTCGACGAGCTGCGGGAGCGCCTGTTGGCTCCGCCAGACTGCGCGCCCGACTGTGCGGAGAGCCCCGGCATCGTGGTCGAGGCCCGCCCGGACTCCCTGCGGCTCGACTTCGGGGTGGACATGCTCGCGGAAGGCGGAGCGCCGCTGCCGGGCGGGACACGCAGCTGGCTGCCGGAGAGGGTCCGGGTCGACGGCCGGGACGCGACGGGGCTCTACGCGACGCCGGACGGTGTGCTGTGGATCCACCTGTCTGCCGGGACCCACCGCGTCGAGATGAGCGGGCCGTTGCCCGACCGCGACGCGGTGGAGCTGCCGCTGCCCCTGCCGCCCCATCGGGTGGAGGCCTCCGTCGAGGGCTGGGTGCTGCACGGCCTCCTCGAGGACGGGCGCGCCGACCGCACCCTGCAGCTGACCCGGGTGGCGCGCACCGGTTCCGGCGGCACGCGCGAACGGCCGCTCGAAGCCGGCGAGCTGCCGTTCTTCGTCGAGGTGGTCCGCGAGCTGCACCTCGGCATCACCTGGCAGGTCGAGACGAAGGTGCGGCGGCTGACGCCGATCCAGCCGTCCATCCGCCTGGAGGTTCCGCTGCTTCCCGGCGAGGCGGTCACCACGGCGGGCATCCGCGTGCAGGACCAGCGCGCACAGATCGTCCTCGAGCCGGGCGTGGCCGCCACCGGCTGGACGTCGACCCTCGCCCTCGCGCCCGCGATCGAGCTGCAGGCGGCGAAGACGAGCGCCTGGACCGAGGTGTGGACGCTCGACGCCAGCCCGATCTGGCACGTCGAGGCCTCGGGCATTCCCCCGCGTCCACCAGGCCGAGGCCAGCGCCGCCCGGGTGCGACGCTGGCAGCCGTGGCCGGGGGAGTCCGTGCGGCTGGAGGTGACGCGGCCTGCGGGCGTCGAGGGACCGACCGCGACCGTCGACGCGAGCGCGCTGGTCGCCACGCCGGGCCTCCGGTCGATGGACGCCAGCCTCTCGGTGTCCCTGCGAAGCAGTCGCGGCGGCGAGCAGCGGATCACGCTGCCCGAGGGTGCGGTCCTTCGCGGCGTCTCGGTGAACGGAACCCAGCAGCCCCTCCGCCAGGAGGGAAGGGAGGTGGTGCTCCCCCTGGTTCCGGGCAGCCAGAAGTTCTCCCTGGACTGGAGCGAGCCCCAGCTCCTCGGCCTTCGCTTGCGGACCCCGGTCGTGGATCTCGGCATGCCGAGCGTCAACGCCGGAATCGAGCTGCACGTCCCCCAGAGCCGCTGGATCCTGGCGGCCGGCGGGCCGCGCCTCGGGCCGGCCGTCCTCTTCTGGTCCTTCCTCGTGGTCCTCGTGGGAATCGCCGTCGGCCTGGGTCGCATTCCCGTGACGCCGCTGCGCTTCCACCACTGGCTCCTGCTGGGGCTCGGTCTCACCCAGGCGCCCCTCGGCGCGGCGGCCACCGTCGTCGTGTGGCTGCTGGCACTCGGCTGGCGCGGGTCCCGGGGCAATCGACTGCCGGGTCGCTGGTTCGACCTGGCGCAGGTGGGGCTCGCGGTGCTGACGGCCGTCGCCCTCCTGGCGCTGCTCGTCTCCATCCGGACGGGCCTGCTGGGACTGCCGGAGATGCAGATCGAGGGCAACGGATCGTCGGGGTACCTGCTGCGCTGGTACGCGGATCGCGCCGACGCCACGCTGCCGGCTGCGTGGGTGGTCTCGGTGCCCCTGCTCGTCTACCGGCTGGCGATGCTGGCCTGGGCGCTCTGGCTCGCCCAGGCGCTGCTGCGCTGGCTGCGCTGGGGCTGGGACTGCTTCAGCCACGGCGAGCTGTGGCGACCGCTCGCGATCCGGCGGCCTGCGAAGGAGCGCAGCGAGGGCTGAGCCCGGCCCGGGCAGCCGATCGTGCTCGAAGCCATCTAGCGCGGCTTTCGCGGCGCCTGGATCGAGTTCGTCGCTGCGGGGCCCGCACGCTCGAAGGCGCGCCACAGGTACCAGCTGGCGAGCGTCCGGTACGGGCGCCAGCGCTCACCGAAGGCGAGGAGCTGCTTCGGCGTCGGCATGTGCTTCCTGCCGTAGGTGACCGCCCAGCCCTTCTTCACGCCGAGGTCGTGGATCGGCAGCACGTCCGGCCGGCCCAGGCGGAAGATCAGGAACATCTCCACCGACCAGACGCCGATGCCGCGGACCGACACGAGGCGCTCGACGAGCTCCTCGTCGGACATGCGGCGCGCCTGGCCGAGGGTCGGGACGACGCCTTCGATCCGCTTGCGTGCCAGGTCCTTCATGGCGGTGACCTTGGCGCCCGACAGGCCGGCCTTTCGGAGCGTGGCCGGCGAGAGCTTCAGCATCGCCTCCGGCGCGGGGGGCGAGCCGTTTCGCCCCAGAGCCTTCACCCGAGCGAAGATCGTCGCCGCGGCCCGGCCCGAGATGGACTGGTAGGCGATCGACTCGAGCAACGCGTCGTAGGGCGACCGACGGGGATCGATGCGGAAGGGCGGGGCGGTGGCGATCAGCTCGGCGAGACGTTCGTCCCGCCGAGCGAGATGTCGCTCCGCCGCGCGTACATCGAAGGCCGGTTCGCCCTTCGGCGGCATGGGCCCATCCTCGTCGGTGAGCCCGAAACTTAGCTCGCAGGGGTCCGCCGGATTCGCGAAAGTTGCTCTCGGCGGGGCGCACGCGGGAGGTCCGGCCCGGTCTGCCGCTCGTTGCGGTGGGGCCCCCGCGCCGCGACACTCCCGCGCCGGGGGGAGCTCACCGATGCCGGGCCGACCGATCCCGCGCAACATCTGGGCGGCCAGCATCACCAGCTTCCTGATGGACCTCTCGAGCGAGATGGTCCTGAACCTGCTGCCTCTCTTCCTCGCCAACGTGCTCGGTGCGCGCACGTCGGTGATCGGCCTGATCGAGGGGGTGGCCGAGTCGGCCGCGAGCCTGCTGAAGCTCGGCTCCGGCGCCCTCTCCGATCGATTCCGCAGCCGCAAGTGGCCTGCGGTCCTGGGGTACGCGGTGTCGGCCCTCGCCAAGCCGGGCTTCCTGCTCGCGGGCAGCTGGGGCACCGTGGCCGGCGCGCGCTGGGCCGATCGCGTCGGCAAGGGAATCCGTACGGCGCCGCGCGACGCCCTGCTGGCCGACTCGATCGACGAGCGCAATCGCGGCCTGGCCTTCGGGCTGCACCGGGCCGCGGACACCGGCGGCGCCGTGCTCGGCATCGCGGTTTCGATCGCGGTGGTGGGTGCGGTGCAGGGCGGTGCCGACCGGCTCACCCGGGACACGTTCCACACCCTGGTTCTGCTGAGCCTGGCACCCGCCGTCCTGGCGGTGGCGGTGCTGGCCTTCGCGGCGCGCGAAGCGCGAGCCTCGGGGCCCGGCAGCCCGCTGCGCATGGGGGTGCGGGGTCTCGGGCGTCCGTTCGCGCGCTTCCTCGTGGTGGCCGGCCTCTTCGACCTCGGCAACTCGTCGGACGCCTTCCTGGTGCTGCGCGCCCAGGAGCGCGGCGCGGGAGTGACCGACGTGCTCTGGATGCTGCTCGCCTTCAACGTCGTCTACGCGCTGGTCTCGACGCCGGCCGGCCGCCTCTCGGATCGCATCGGCCGCCGGCAGGTGCTCGCCATGGGCTGGCTCGTCTATGCGGCCATCTATCTGGGCTTCGCGCGCGCCGGGGGCGCGCCCACCATCGCGTGGCTCTACGCCGTCTACGGCGTCTACTACGGCCTCGCGACGGGCACGGCCCGGGCCTTCGTGGCCGATCTCGTTCCCGCCGAGCGCCGGGCCATGGCCTATGGCAGTCACGCGGCCCTGCTGGGCGTGCTCGATCTGCCCGCTTCGCTGATCGCCGGGCTGCTCTGGCAGGGACTCGGTTCCTGGGCGGGGTTCGGTCCGGCGGCGCCCTTCTACTTCGGCGCCGGGCTGGCCGTGGTGGCGACGGCGGGGCTCTTCGCCTGGGTCCCGGAGTCGGACCCGGAGCCCGAAGGCTCGGGCTAGGAGCGCTGGTCTCGGGCTCCCGGATGCGTCCGAAAGTGTCGTACTTCGGGGGCAAGGGGACTCCCTCTCCTCGCTCTCGCCGGGGAGAACGCCGAGTCGTGTCGCCTCAAGCAAGTGTCGTGGGATACCGATCTCCAGGGTCCCACTGCCTCGCTCTCGGGCCCTTTCCTTGGGGGAACGCGTGAACGCCGAGCTGCCGCCGATTGCCCTCGCCGATGACGGCGATCTGGAGGACGTCCGGCAGCTGCTCGAGAAGCTGGATCTACGCTTCCTGGACGCGTGGCACGGCGACGTGCCTTCGGAGGCGCTCTGGATCAGCAACGCGCGTCATGCCCTCGAGGCCTCTGCCGAGCGGGCGGCCGAGGTGGAGCGCCGCTCGTTCCACATCGTGATCCTGGAAGAGGACTCGCCGGCCCTGCGCAGCGCGCTGAAGGCGGGGTGCTTCGACTTCATCGTCCAACGACCGGTGCACCCCATCGCCCTGCGCCTGCTGATCCTGCACGCGCTCTACAGCGGTCCCGAGCGGAGGACGAACGAACGTGTCGCCATGAGCGCGGAGGTGAAGCTCGGCTCCGGGCTGCGTCCGCGGCGCGCCACGCTGACCCAGCTCTCCGAGAAGGGGTGCGGGCTGCTGTGCGCCGAGGCGCTCGCGCCGGGCGATCGCACGCAGGTCGTGTTCCCCCGGAGCCTCACGCGCGGGCGGACCCTGTCGCTCGAGGGTCGTGTCGTCGGATCGCAGCCCAGCGAGGGCGATGGACCGGGGCAGCACGAGATCTCGGTCGCCTTCCGACCTCCCCCCGCCGCGGTCCGGGAAAGGCTGCGGACGCTGATGGCGCGCCACGGCATCGGGTCGGCGACCATCCGCCCCCGGAAGGTGAAGGCGGCCCCCCGCAGCCCGGCTGCCTCCGAAGCACCGCCCGCCGAAGCCGGGTCGCAGCCGGATCGGCGCCGCTCGCCCCGGAAGAGCTACTGCCGTCCCGTGCTGGCCGCCGCCAAGGGCGCGGTCCACACCATCGTCGGGCGGGATCTCTCGACCGGGGGGATGCGCGTCGCTCCGGACGAGCGTCTGGAGAAGGGCGACGAGTTCAAGCTCGTGATCTACGGCCGGGCGGGTCGCACGCCGCTGCTGGTCAAGGCCGTCGTGGCTCGCAACGACGGCCCCCATGGATGCGTGCTGCAATTCCGGGAGGTGGGGCCGAGCATCGCCGCGGCCCTCGAGGAGATGGTGGCCTCGTTGCCTCGGTTCGCGGGAGGGGAACGGGCCCCCAACGTGGTCGTGTCCGAGGTCATCGACGATGCGTAGTCCCGGGCCGACCGGGCTGCGCCGCCGGCTCGCAGGCGCGTCGTGAGACGCGTCCTGGTCGCGCAGAGCGTCGGGCTCTGGATCCACCTGAACCGGCACCTCTCCGGGGTCAGCGCGGTGGATCTGGTGGAGACGCCCACCCTGGAGGGCGGCCGGATCCTGGCCCAGCTGGAGCGTCCCGCGATCGTCGTCTTCGGCAAGGAAGCGGGTCTGGAGGAGGCGGAGAACCTGATCGACTCGTTGGAGCGCGGGGGCTGTCGCGGGACGCGCGTGGTCCTGGCCTCCGACGCCCTGGAGCCGACCCCGCGCCCACCTTCCGTCGACGACCGGACGCTGGTGATCTGCGGCGCCGAAGACCTGGTCCACGTCGTGACGGAGCTGCTCGCCCTCTGCGAGGAGCTGGTCGGGACGCTCGACCTGCTCGTCCACTACCGAACCGACGCCCGAGCATCCCGGCGAGGGCTTCGTGATCGTGCTCGACCTGGACGAGAAGAGCCTCCTGCTCCAGGGCGACCGCGCCTTCGAGCTCGAGACGGTGCTCTCGCTCGACTTCTTCCTGCCGAGCGCGGAACCCGATGCGCCGCGGGAGAAGGTCTCGCTCCAGTGCCGGGTGGAGAGCTGTGGAGACGAGGACGACCTCATCTACACGGCTCGCGTCTCGAGCATCGACCCCGGGGCCCTGTCGATCCTGCAGCGCTTCCTCGGGAGGATCGACTCTTGAGGCGGATCGGCATCGACCTGGGCACGACGAACACGGTTGCGTCGGTCGAGCAGCGGGTGCTCGGCATCGACAAGCACGGAGAGTCCGGGCTGCCCTCGGTGGTCGCGTTCCTCCCCAACGGCAGCGTCGCCACGGGTCGCAGCGCGGCGCGGCGGCGCGCGATCGACCAGGCCAACACGATCTTCTCGTCGAAGCGTCTGATCGGGCGCCTCTACTCCGAGCGGGAGGCGCGATTGTTCCGGGAGCGCTACCCGGTGGAGGTGGTCGATGCGGGCGGCGACCGACCGGCCTTCAAGACGCGGGCGGGTCTGCACAGTCCCACCGACATCGCGGCCATCCTGCTCGACCGGATCGCCGAGCGACTCGAGGGCGTGGACGAGGATCTCGAGGTCGTGCTGACGGTTCCCACGGGCTTCAACGAGAGACAGCGCGACGAGACCGTCACCGCCGCGCTGCACGCCGGCCTGCGCGGTCTCCGTCTCCTCGACGAGGCCATGGCAACCGCTTATGCGTACCTGGACGACCCGGATCTGCGCGGCCCGGTCGCGGTGTACGACCTCGGAGGCGGGACCCTGGACGTCGCGATCGTGGACTGTGGCACCCGCAGCCCCGAAGTGATCGGGATGGCCAGTGACCTGTTCCTGGGCGGGAACGACATCGACCGCAAGCTCGCCGACTGGGCGACCCTCGAGGTGCTCAAGCACCACAACTGGGACCTGGCGAGCTGCTGGGAGGTATCGGCGCGGCTGCTGGCGGAATGCGAGGCGGCGAAGATCCGACTCGCCGCCAGCGACGAGACCCGCATCGACCTGGCGCAGGTCGATCCCGATTGCCCCATCACCCAGGAAGGTCTGGTCCTCCGGCGCTCGACCCTCGACGGTCTCTGCCTGGACCTGGTGCAGCGGGCGCTGCTCGATCTGCGACGAGGCGGTGAATGCGGCCGGGTCTTCGAGCCGGCGACGTGAGCGCCGTGCTGCTCGCGGGCGGCTCGACCCACCTGCCGGTGATCCGGGAATCGGTCGAGCACTACTTCGGGCGGACGGCCTGCATGGACCACGAGCCCACGGAAGTGGTCGCCCTCGGCGCCTGCAACGCGCCACCCGAATAGAAGCACCGGGCACCTCGCCCGCTCCGGGGTTCTTCACTGCCCAGTCGGCACTCGCGGGCCGGCGCGCTTCGCGTCTACTCTTCCGCCATGGCCCCGGGAATCCTCGAGCGCAAGCGGTTCTTCGTCGAGGCGCTGAAGCGCGAGTACCAGGAGGTCATCTCCCGGGCGCGCCGCGCCGAGACCGACGCCGCCGAGGGCGCCGGGGCCATCCAGCAGGAGGCGCGCCGATCCGAGGACGCCAAGGGGGCGCTGGACCTGCAGCGTGTCGCCGCCGGCCATCGCAAGCGGCGGGAGGACGCGGCCCGCGAGCTCGAGACCCTGATCGCGTTCGGCCCGCGCCTTCGCGCCTTCGCGCCCACGGACGCCGTTGGCGTCGGCGCGCTGGTGGATGTGAGCGTCGAGACGGACGGCGAGAGCGAGGAGCGCACCCTCTTCATCCTGCCGGTGGGCGCCGGAAGCGAGCTGAACGGACCGGGGGGCGACGGCTTCGTCTCGGTCATCACGCCGCAGTCACCCCTGGGCCGGGCCCTCCAGGGCGCCCGCGCGGGTGATGCCGTGGACGTCGTCATCCAGGGTCGCGACCGCGAGTGGACCGTCGTCGACGTCTGCTGACCCCCGCAGCCCGATGACGGGCCGGTCGTGGCCGCCCACCGCAGGATCCGTACGGGTTCGTCGAGGGCGAAGAAGCCCATCCGGTGTACGCGGGTGTCCTGGGAGTCGGGCCCGGGCATCGTCCGGCCGGAAGAAGATCGAGCTCCTTGACGCCGCCCCCGTTCCGGTGGGATGGTGCGCTCGCTCTCGAGTCCTCCGGATTCGTCAGCGCCCCGGGCTGACCCGTCGTGGGCTGGCCTGCCCGTCGAGCCGGGGCCCCGGAAGCCCTGGTCGCCTACCCGATCCTCGGGCACGAAGGAAACCATCGAAAATGAGCATGCTGTCCGAGTTCAAGAAGTTCGCGGTGAAGGGCAACGTCGTCGACATCGCGGTGGGTCTGGTGATGGGCGCCGCCTTCGGCAAGATCGTGGCCTCGTTCACCAACGACATCCTGATGCCGCCCATCGGGCTGGTGCTCGGCGGTGTGGACTTTTCGAGCCTGTCCATTCCCCTCAAGGAGGCCGTCGGCGATGCGAAGGCGGTCACGATCAACTACGGCGTGTTCATCAACACGGTCCTCGACTTCCTCATCATCGCCTTCGCGATCTTCCTCGTGGTGAAGGCCATGAACTCCGCCATGGCGGCGGCGCGCAAGAAGGAAGAGGCGGCCCCGGCGGCCCCGCCCGCGCCCTCCCGCGAAGAGGTGCTGCTCACCGAGATCCGAGACGCGCTGCGGGCTCGCTGAGCGAAGCGACGGTCGCCCCGGGACAGCGGGGCTCGAGCGACCGGACCTGACCCTGCGGCTTGCACGGGACCTGCACGGTTCCGCCCCGAGCCTGCCACGCGGCGGGGACATCGAGGGCACGCTCGGACGGGATCCTTCGCGCCATGGATCCCTCCGCGATCGCGAGCGTGCTCCGGACCGGCCGGGAGCGCGCCTTCCGCTTCGGCTGGCCCGGCGTCGTCTCCGGCGTGGCGGCGATCGTGCTGGCGGTGCATCCGGCTCGCTGGCTCGCGACGACCTGGACCGATCCCGCCTATCAGAGCGAGGGAGGCTGGCTGGCGCTCGGGATCGCGGCGCTGGGGGCCGCCTCGGTGGCCAGCGGGCCCGCGCAGCCCGACCCGCGGGCGGGGCTACGTGCCTGGAGGCTCCTGCTCGGGACGGCGACGGTGCGCGTGGTCGGGCACCTGCTGGCCGTCGACACCATCGGCGCCCTGGCGCTGGTGGTGGACCTGGGTGCCCTCGCCATCGCCCTCGGCGTCGATCGCCGTCCGTTCGCGCTGCGACCGCTGGCGGTGGCCTGCCTGGGCGTGCTCGCGCTTCCCCTCGAGCACGTCCTCCAGCGGCTCGCTGGCCATCCGCTGCAGCTCGCGGCGGCGGCGATTGCCGAGGCGGTGCTCGCGTCCCTGCATCCCGGGCTGGTGCGCGAGGGGGTGCTCCTGGTGCATCCGGGTGTGGAGCTGGCGGTGGACCTCCCGTGCAGCGGCGCCCGCGGCCTGCTGCTGCTCTCGGGCCTGGCGCTCGCCTTCTGGTGTCGCCGCCGGGCGACCCCACGGCAGGCCGTGTGGGGCGCGGCGGCGGTCGTCGGGGGCGCTCTCGTCGCCAACGCTCTGCGCGTCGTCGTGCTGTTCGAGGGGGCGCTCGGCGGCATTCCCCTGCACGACGAGCCCTGGCACACCCTGCTGGGGTCCGCGGTGCTCGCCGTCGCTTCGCTGCCCGTCTTCGGGGTGGGGCTCCGGCTTCCCCCGCGCGAGGCGCGCTGGCAGCGTCCCTTCGGCGTCGTTCCGCCCCGCGCGTCGGACGACGGCGCGGCCCGCGGTGGCGGCGGCGGTGCTCGCGTGCGCGGCGGGGCTCGTGGCATTCACGCCCGAGAAGCCTCTGGACGTGTCGCGGCCCCTGTCGGGCTGGGCGCTGCCCGCGGCCCTCGGCGACGCGGTCGGTGGCCCGCTGCCCCCGTCCGCGCTGGAGCGCCGCTACTACGAGCAGTACGGCGGCTCGCTCCAGAAGCGCGTCTACCAGGACGGTGCGGGTGTCGCGCACACCGTCCTGCTGGTCCGAACCGGCGCACCCCTGCGTCACCTGCACGGCCCCGACCGCTGCCTCATCGGAGCGGGCCACACGGTGACGCGCATCGGTGTGCGCCACGCGGCCGCGCCTTCCGTCGTCTACCGCAGCGTCGCACCCGACGGGCGCGCCTGGCGGGTGGAGGCGTCGTTCGTGAGCGACTCGGGCGAGAGCGCCACCAGCGTCTCGGAGGTGCTGTGGCGCTGGCTCGCCCGCCGGCAGGCCTGGAGCCTGGTGGAGCGCATCACGCCGTGGCCCGTGTGTGACGCCGAGCCCGGACGCTGCACGACCTTCGACGCGGCGCTCTTCGCCGCCCTCGACCTTCCTTCTCCCGCGAGACCCCGCTCCTGAGGTCCCGCCTCGCGAATCGGACCCGAAAGGAATCCCATGAAGCCGCTCCGCAAGCAACCGAACCGCACCGCTCCCTGGCTCTGGCTCGTCCTCGTCGTCTCGGTGGGACTCGCCGCCGTCGCGGCGGATCGGATCGCCGTTGCGCGGATCGCCGCCGAAGACGTCGACGCACCGCCGGTCGCCCTGGAGGCCGATCTCGACGGACACCGGGTGCCGCTCCCCCTGCTGAAGACCCTCGTGGACGTCCGCATCCAGGGCGATCTCGCGACGGTGAAGCTCACCCAGCTCTTCGCGAACCCCCACCCGCAGCCGATCCACGCGAGGTACGTGTTCCCGCTGCCTTCCAACGCCGTCGTCTACGCCATGCGCATCACCAGCGGCGACCAGGTGATCGAGGCCGAGATCCACCGCAAGCAGGAGGCCCGGGCCATCTTCGAGAACGCCAAGGAGCGCGGCAACCAGGCGGCGCTCCTCGAGCAGCATCGGCCCAACGTCTTCAGCCAGGAGGTGGCGAACCTGATGCCCGGAAGGCCCGTCCGCGTGGACCTCGAGTACGCGCACGTGGTGGAGAAGGGCGCTCGCGGGCTCGACGGCGACTACGTGTTCCACTTCCCCATGGTGGTCGGTCCCCGCTACGTGCCCGTCGCGCCTCCGGGTGGATCCGAGGGCGCGCCGACCCGCCAGCCGGGAGAGCCCGAGGCGCTGGAGATCGGCCGCTGGAACCTGCCGGCTTCGGCCCCGGTGGCCGCCCCGGACGAGATCGATCGCGAGCGGGTCCAGCTCCGCATCGTCCTGGACGGCGGCCTGCCCATCCGCCGGGTGTCGAGCCCCAGCCACCACATCGCGGTCGATCGCCGGTCGAAGAGCGACTACCGCATCTCCCTCGCGGAGGGCCCGACCGTCGACAACCGGGACTTCATCCTGGAGTACCGCCTGGCCGGCGACGACGTGGCCGCCGGCGTGACCACCCAGGCGGAGGACGGGGTCGGCTTCCTGAGCCTGCTGCTCGAGCCGCCGGCGGACGCGACCGACGATCGCATCACGCCGCGCGAGCTCGTCTTCGTGCTCGACTGCTCGGGCAGCATGGCGGGCGTTCCCATGGACGCCTCCAAGCGCTTCATGCGCCGGGCCCTGCCGCAGCTACGGCCGACGGACTCGTTCCGCATCATCCGCTTCAGCGAGGCGGCGAGCGAGTGGGGCGAGCGCCCGCTGCCCGCCACCCCGGAGAACGTGCAGAGTGCGCTCGCCTACGTGGATCGACTCTACGGATCGGGCGGCACGGAGATGACCAGCGGCATCCGCACCGCGCTCGCACCGCCGGTTCCCGAAGGCGCGCTGCGCCTGGTGGTCTTCCTGACCGACGGCTACATCGGCAACGACGTCGAGGTGGTGCGGCTCGTGGAGTCGCGCCGGGGCGACGCGCGCTTCTTCTCCTTCGGCGTCGGAAACGGCGTCAACCGCTATCTGCTGGAGGAGATGGCCCGGGTGGGACGCGGCGCCGCGCGCATCGTGCTGCCTGACGAGGACGCCGAGGCGGCGGCCGACGAGCTGGCGGCGCGCCTCGCCTCGCCCGTCCTGACGGACGTGTGGGTCGATTGGGGCGACGCGCCCGTGGCGGACGTCTTCCCGTCGCAGGTCCCCGATCTCTTCCTCGGTCGCTCGCTCCGGGTGATGGGGCGCTACGCGGCCAGCGGAACCTATCGCATCCAGGTGCACGGCCGTGTCGCCGGACGTCCGGTGAGCCTGCCCCTCGACCTCGTGCTGCCCGACGATACGCGGGGCACCGCCGGCGAGGCGTTGCCCATCCTGTGGGCGCGCGCCTGGGTCGAGGATCGGATGACCAGCTACCGCCGGCCCGACCTGTCCGGCGACGAGCGCGAGAAGCTGAAGGAAGAGGTCGTGGCCCTGGGACTCGAGCATCGGCTCGTCACCCAGTGGACCTCGTTCGTGGCCGTCGCCAAGGAGATCGTGAATCCCGGCGGCGAGGCCCTGGAGTCGGACGTCGCGGTTCCGCCGGTTGCCGGGGTCTCGCCGCTTGCGTACCCGCCGGAGGCCCTGCGGAAGGCGGCGACCGTCGCGCTCCCGGGTGCAGCCCAGCTCGTAAGCGCCGGTGGCTTCGCGGGAAGCGCCGCGCCGGAGCCTGCCACGGGGGTGGCGCTCCTCTTCATGGCCACCGCCGGTGTCGGGCTCGCGGCTGTGGAACCGGCGTCGGCTGCGGGGGATCCAAGCCCGAGATGCCCAGGATCCTCGTCGTCGACGACGACGCACACATTCGTGAGGTGCTCTGCTTCGCGCTCGCGAAGGCGGGCCACGTGGTGGACGAGGCGGCCGACGGGAGCGGCCGCGCTGGCGAGCTTCGACGCGCACGGTCCCGATCTCGTCGTCCTGGACATCGGGCTTCCCGAGACCGACGGCTTCGAGGTGTGTCGCGTCCTCCGGCGACGCAGCGACGTGGCGATCCTGTTCCTGTCGAGCCGCGACGACGAGCTCGACCGGGTGCTGGGGCTCGAGCTGGGTGGCGACGACTACGTGGTGAAGCCCTTCAGCCCGCGCGAGCTGGTGGCCCGGGTGAAGCGCATCCTGAGCCGGGGCCGCAGCCTGGCGGCCGAGCCCGATGCGCAGGCCGAGCGCACCATCGAGCATGGCTGCCTGCGCCTCGACCTGGACCGCCACTGCTGCACCTGGGCCGGCCTGCCGGTGTCGCTCACCGTCAAGGAGTTCGGCCTGCTGCGGTCGCTGTGCGGCATGCCCGGCCGGGTGTACACCCGGGACGAGCTCGTCGATCGCGCGTACGGCGCCGGCCACCACATCACCGACCGCACCATCGACAGCCACATCCGCCGCATCCGCGGCAAGCTGCGGCGCGCCGGCGGCGACCCCATCGAGACCATCTACGGCCTGGGCTACCGCCTGCGCGAAGGGTCCCGGGACGCCAGCGCGTGAGCGCCCGCCGCCGGATCGGCATCCGGGGGCTGCTGCTCGCCGTCAACGGCTTCTGTCTCGCGCTTCCGCTGCTGGCGGTGGTGGGCCTGCGCTTCTTCGACGACCAGCTCATCCGCCGCACCGAGGCGCAGCTCATCTCCCAGGGCGTGCTCATCGGCGAGGCCTGGCGCGAGGCCTGGCTGGCCGAGATGCACGTCGCCCACGACGACATGCCGCGCTGGATGCCCGTGGAGGCCGGCGACGACCGCTACTTCCCCATCGAGCCCCGGGCCCGGCTGGGGCAGGGCGTGCTGCCGCCCGCAACTGCTCCCTCGCGCTATCGGGGCGACGACGGCGGACCGGCGTGGCGGGCGGGTCTCGCCGTCCAGCCCATCCTCGCGCGCGCCGTGCGGGTGAACCTGGCCGGCGCCCGGGTGCTCGACGCCCAGGGCTGCGTGGTGGCCTCCAGCGGCGAGCCGCCGGGCGCGTGCCTGGATCACCTGGAGGAGGTACAAGCCGCGCTGGCGGGACACTACGGCGTGGTGCTGCGCGCGCGCACGGAGACGGGCGCCACACCGGCCCTCGAGAGCATCGGCCGGCGGGGTCGGGTGCGCGTGGACGTCGCCATTCCCATCCAGGCCGACGGCGCCGTGATCGGCGTCGTGCGCATGTCGCGCACGGCCATCGACGCCGCCAAGGCGCTCTGGATCGACCGCGATCGCATCCTGGCGGCGGGGGGCGGCTGTCTGCTGCTCATCGTCGGTCTGAGCTTCTTCCTCTCCCGCAGCATCGAGCACCCCCTGCGCGCCATCACGCGCGCGGCGCGCAGCATCGCCCGGGGCGAGGGCCACCGGCCGCCCCGGCTCTCGCGCTTCTCGCCCGAAGAGCTGCGCCAGATGAGCGCCGCGCTCGATCAGACCCTGGTGCAGCTCTCGGACCGGGCCGAGTACATCGCCGAGTTCGCCGCCAACGTGAGCCACGAGCTGAAGACGCCCATCGCGGGCATCCGGGGCGCCGCCGAGCTGCTGGCCGACCAGTGGGACGAGATGAAGCCCGCCGAGCGCGAACGCTTCATCGCCAACATCGACGCGGACGCCGAGCGCATGGGGCGCCTCGTCTCCGAGCTGTTGCACCTGGCGCGCATCCAGAGCGCGCCCGACACCGCGGAGCCCCTGGCGCTGGCCGCCTACCTGGAAGGACTGGCGGCAGAGTACGGAGAGACGGTGCGGCTCCGGCGCGACGGGATTCCCGCCCGGCTGCGGATCCCGCGCGACCATCTCGACTCCGCTCTGCGCAACCTGCTGGACAACGCCGTGCGTCACGGCGCCGGGAAGCCCGTCGAGCTCTCGGCCTCCGGGCGCGACGGCCGGGTCGTCTTCCGCGTCCGCGACCACGGCCCGGGCATCCGTCCCGGCAACCGCGAGCGCGTCTTCCAGCGCTTCTTCACCACCGAGCGCGACCGGGGCGGCACCGGCCTCGGCCTCGCCATCGTGCAGGCCGTGGCGGAGACCCGCGACGGCAACGTGCGCCTCGAGACCGGCGCCGACGGAACCTGCTTCGAGCTGGTGCTGTGATGCGAGCGGATGGCGGGTAGAGGAGCGCCGGTGGCGCCCGCTCGCCCCGACTACTTCTGTCCGTCGGGAGGAGTGGGATCGTCGTCCGGCTCGTCGGAGCCGCCCGCGAGCCGCTGGAAGCCGTGCTCGAGCATGCGCACGCCGATCAGCACGACGACGACCATGCCCGAGAGGATCAGCGCCTCCACCGCCCGACCCATGCCGATGGTGCAGCCGATGGCCGCCAGGGTCCACACCACCGCGGCGGAGGTGACGCCGAAGACCTCGCCGCCCCGGGCGACGATCACGCCCGCGCCCAGGAACCCGACCCCCGTCACGACCTGACCCAGCACCCGGGTGGGGTCCGCGCCCGACCCCGGGACCGACAGATCCTCGCTCAGGCGCACGAAGACCATGGTCGCGAGGCAGATCAGGATGCTGGTGCGGATCCCGATCGCCTTGCCCCGACGCTGCCGCTCGAGCCCGACGATGCCGCCACACACCGCGGACAGCGCCAGCTGGAACATCAGCCGCGATTCCCACCGCGCGATCCACGAGAAGATTCCGTCGATGACCCGGCTCCCCCGCCAGCAGCAGGCCGCCCGTCGCGGCCCCCGATCCCTGTGGATCGGCGGAACGGCGGAACGGCTTGAAGCGGCCGGGTCACGCCACCCCGCGGCCTCCGTCGCAAGCACGCAGTGCTGCATCGACGCGCGTAGCGCTCATGGCTGGACCGAGAGGGCGAGCTCGAGCCCGAGCCACGGACCCGCAAGTGAGCGCGTCGCTGGCGCGGTCCTGCGAATCCGAGGCTCTCTGCTTCGGGGATACCGGGTGGAGCCGACGTCCGGACTCGAACCGGAGACCTGCTCATTACGAGTGAGCTGCTCTACCAACTGAGCTACGTCGGCTTGCTTCCCGGGCTTCCCGGCCGCGGTAGCTGCTGCGGGCGGGCGGGCCGCACGGGGTGCGGCGGGGCGCGAAGTCTAGCTGCGGGGGTCGGGATTTCCACGGGGACGGATGGACGCGTGCTCGCGCAGTGCTTCCGGCCGGAAATGTGCAGCTACGACGCAGCTTTGCCTCGTTGCAGGTGCTTCGGGGGCGGTCGGGCCGCTGGCGCGCTGCAAACGTCAGAAGTGGTCGCTGGGATGTTTGACCCACGGGATGCGATGAGCGTAGGATGGCTCATCCCCCGATGGAGGGGCGTTCTCTCGCACAGCGGGATCGGGCGGGACCGAACGACCGAGGAGCGACCGCGATGCCCGTGCTTCCGATCATCGATCTGCTGATCTTCCTGGGCTGGACCACCCTGGCGGCGGGCGGGATCTTGAAGGCGATCTACATCGCCACCTCGTACCGACCGACGCTCTTCAGCCTGTCGCCCGCCGACCTGCTGCTGGTGGCGCTCGCGTTCCTCGGCCTGGCGCTGACCCTCGCCGCGCGCACCTGGGTGCGGCTCAACGAGCCGCAGCTCACCGCCAGCCGGCGGGCCTCTGCGCGCGGTGCGGCGCTGTCGCGGGTGCAGGACCAGCTGGAAGCTGACGAGGTGCTCGAGGCTGCAGCAACCCGCCGCGAGGCGACGGTCGGAGGCTCGGATCCGTCGACGGCACCGCAGCCCGCCCACTGGCAGCGCATCCGCTGACGAAGCCGACACCAGGTCCGGCTTCGCGTGAGACCGAACCCGGCCTCGCTCGGACACCGAAGCGAGTCGGGCTGGCAGCCAGGGCCGACTGGATCTCGAAAGACGCCGAAGCCTTCGGCTTCGGCCCCTAGACCTCCCACTCCGAGCGGCGGCCGGGGAGCAGGGTGAGGGCGGACTGGGCGAGCTCGCGGTAGAGCTGGGCGGTGAAGACGAGCCCCAGCACGACGAAATCGGTGGCCCTGGAGAGCGCTCTCTTGCGGCGGGTCATGTATGGACTCCTCTGATCGCGGGGTCGGCGGTCGGGATGGGGTGACCCCGAACGCGTCCGGATCCGTCGTAGGGGGAGTGGCTTCGAGGACCCCTCTCGTGGCAGGATTTCTTTCGCGGTCCCACCCCGGGGCGGTCCCCCGCTTCCGGCGGCGCGACCGTCGGGTACAGTCCCGGCCGTGCAGACGCCCGTAGACCGACTCATCTGGCTGGACGGCGAGCTCGTTCCCTGGGAGCGGGCCACCGTCCACGTGCTCTCCCACAGCCTCCAGCGGGGCTCGCTCGTGTTCGACTACATGAGCGTGCACGACACGCCCCGCGGGGCCTGCGTGTTCCGCCTAGACCTCCACGTGCTGCGCTTCCTGCGTTCGTGCGAGATGGTGGGTCTGGCCCTGGAGCAGGGCCGCGACGAGATCGAGGCGGCCATCCTGGAGACCGTGCGCCGCAACCCCGGGGCCCGGGCCGTGAAGGCCTGCGCGTACATCCCGTCCATCGAGGTGGACGTGGTGCCCCAGGACGGCCACGTGGCCCTGGCCATCGCCGCCTACGACCCCCAGGCCGACGTCATCGCGCGCAAGCCCGGCCCGCCGCCCGCGAAGGTGCGCGAGGTGCGCCTCTGGGTGGAGAAAGAGCGCAAGAACCGGCGCGAGGACATCATGCCCGCCCAGGCGAAGGTGTCCGCCAACTACGCCTCGCCCATGGTCGCCAAGGCCCTGGCCCGGGCCGCGGGCTACGACGAGATCGTGCTCGTGGACGAGGACGGCCACGTCGCCGAGGGGCCCACCACGAACCTCTTCCTGGTGGACGCGGAGGGCACCCTGGTGACCCCGCTCCCGCGGCGCGTGCTGCTGGGCGTCACCCGCGCCTCGATCCTCGAGCTGGCGGCCGCCGAGGGCATCCGCGCGGTGGAACGCGACGTGAGCCCCGAAGAGCTGGGCCGGGCCCGGGAGGCCTTCCTCACCGGCACCACCGCAGGCGTGTGGCCCGTCGTCTCCGTGGACGGCGAGAAGCTGGGGGGCGGCGAGATCGGGCCCATCTCGAAGTGCCTGCAGGATCGCTTCCGCCGGGTGGCGTCGGGCCAGGACCCGGCCTTCGCCCACTGGCTCGCGCCCGCGAGCCCGGAAGCCTGAGCTGGCGCGCGATCCGCGCCGAGCAGAGCCCTGAAGCGAACCGAGAAGCGAGAGAAGAGAGACGAGGGACATGACGCGCGTCCTGTCGGGCACCCAGCCCACCCACGAGTACCTGCACATCGGCAACTACTTCGGTGCCCTGCGCCAGTACGTGACGCTGCAGGACCAGTACGACGAGGCGCTCTACTTCATCGCCGACTACCACTCGATGACGACCCTGCGCGACGCGAAGATCCGCCGCACCTATACGTTCAACGTGGCGCTGGACTACCTCGCCGCCGGGGTCGATCCGGCGCGCTCGACGATCTTCCGCCAGAGCGACGTCCCCGAGGTGTGCGAGCTCGCCTGGCTGCTCTCGACGGTGACGCCCATGGGCATGCTCGAGCGCGCCCACGCCTACAAGGACAAGGTCGCCCACGGGCAGCCCGCGGATCACGGGCTCTTCGCGTATCCGGTGCTGATGGCCGCCGACATCCTCATCTACGACTCGGACGCCGTGCCGGTGGGCCAGGACCAGAAGCAGCACCTGGAGATGACCCGGGACATGGCCCAGCGCTTCAACCAGGCCTATGGCGAGGACGCCCTGAAGCTGCCCGAGCCCTACATCCTCGAGGACGTGGCCGTGGTGCCGGGGATCGACGGCGGCAAGATGAGCAAGAGCACGGGCAACGTGATCCCCATGTTCGCGAGCGAGAAGCAGATCAAGAAGGCGGTGATGGGCATCGTCACCGACTCGACCCCCGTCGAAGATCCGAAGGACTTCGGCGCCGTGGTCTTCCAGCTGTGGTCGCTCTTCGCCACGAAGGCCGAGCGCGCCGAGATGAAGGAGCGCGCCGCCAAGGGCGGGCTCGGCTACGGCGAGGTCAAGAAGGACATCCTGAAGCGGCTGCTCGAGCACTTCGGTCCCATGCGCGAGCGGCGCGAGGACCTGGCCAAGCGGCCGGACGACGTCGAGGACATCCTGCTCACTGGCGCCGCGCGAGCTCGCGACCTGGCGCGTCCGGTGCTCTCCCGCTGCCGGGAGGCGGCGGGCTTCCGGCCCTGAACCGGTCCCGGGGCTCCGGCGCCCGGGCTCGCGACGGACGTCGCAGGTGGAGACGGAGGCGGCATGGCCCACCGCATGCCCGCGGCGGAGGTGGAGATCGACGCGGCGCTGGTGCGGGGTCTGCTGTCCGACCAGCACCCCGACCTGGCCGCGCTCCCCCTGGAGCCCTGCGCGCCGGGCTGGGACAACGCGATCTACCGGCTGGGGCGCGAGCGGGTGGTGCGGCTGCCCCGGCGCGCGCTCGGCGCACGGCTGGTGGCGCACGAGCAGCGCTGGCTGCCCGAGCTGGCGCCGCGCCTGCCGCTCCCCATCCCGGCGCCCGTGCGCGTCGGGCGTCCCGGCCGTGGCTTCCCCTGGGCGTGGAGCGTCTGCCCCTGGTTCGAGGGTGAGACCGCGGCCGACGCCCCGCTCGACCCGGAGCCGGCGGCCCGCCACCTGGGCGCCTTCGTGGCGGCCCTGCACGCGCCGGCGCCCGACGACGCGCCGGCCAACGAGCTCCGCGGCGGCCCGCTCGCCGGGCGCACCGCCATGCTCGAGGAGCGCGTCGCGCTGCTCGGTGACGCGATCGACGGCGAGGCCGTGCTTGCGGGCTGGCGGCGGGCCCTGGACGCACCCCGCGCCGGGCGGCGGGTGTGGCTCCACGGCGACCTGCATCCCGCCAACCTGGTGGTGCAGGGCGACCGGCTGGCGGCGGTCCTCGACTTCGGCGACCTGACCGGGGGTGACCCGGCGACGGACCTGGCCGTGGCCTGGATGCTCTTCGACGCGGACGCGCGTCCCGTCTTCCGGGCCGCCGCCGGCGGCGCGGAAGACGCCACCTGGGCGCGGGCGCGCGGCTGGGCCCTGTCCCACGCGATCGCGTGTCTCGCCAGCTCGGCCGACAATCCGCGCATGCACGCCGTAGGCGCGCGCACCCTGGCCCGCGTGCTCGCCGACGCGGACTGAGCCGACGCCGTCCGTCAGGCAGCGGACCTCGCGGCTCCCGCGCCCCCTGGAATCGCCGACGCCCAGCGATCCCGGAATTCCCGGGCCGTCTGGGGTCGGCGCCGGATCTCCGGCCCCAGGGCCTCGGCGAGGAACACCGCCAGGGCGTCGGGACAGTCCTGGGCCCAGGTGCGCACGTCCGGAATGTGCGCCTCCTGGATGGCGGCGAGCGTCTCCGACCACGACTCCCGCTCGACGGGATGACGCCCGGCCAGCGCCTCGAAGAGCACCACCGCCAGGCTCCAGAGGTCGAAGCGCGCGTCCGGCGACGCCCCCGCCAGGGCCTGGGGCGACATGTACAGCGGCGTTCCGACGATCCCCTCCACGATCGTGGACGATCGCCCGAACGGCTCGGTCGCCCCGACCCGGGTGACACCTTCCCGATCGGCGTCCGGCACCCGCGCCCCGACGACGCGCGCCAGGCCGAAGTCGAGCAGCTTCACCGTGCCCTCCCCGTCGAAGCCGATGTTGCTGGGCTTGATGTCCCGGTGGAGGATGCCCGCGGCGTGGAGTCGCTCCACCGCCGCGGCGAGCCGGAGTCCGAGATCGGCCACCACGTCGACGGGCTGCCGCCCGTTGGCGATGCGATCGGCGAGGTTGCCTCCGGCGAGGAACTCGGTCACGAGGATCGGCGTTCCCTTCCAGCTCTCGGCGCTGTAGATGAGGGCCAGGTGGGGATGGAGGGCCGCGGCCATGGCGCGCGCCTCGCGACGCAACCGAAGCCCCTCCTCGGGCGAGGTGGCGGGCAGGGTCTTGATGGCGACGGTGCGGTCGAGGGTCCGGTCGAGGGCCCGGAACACGACGCCCATGCTGCCCTGGCCCACGCGCTGCTCGAGAACGAACTTCCCGAAGAGGATCTCCGGAACGGGAGCCGCGACGATCTCGCCGTCGGGGCAATCGCAGCCGGCCGCATCCCGCCCGACGATGCGTCCGCAGACGCTGCACAGCCGCGCGGGTCGGGCGGAGTCTGCCTCCGCGTCCGTGTCTCCCGGCGGCCCGGCGAACGGCATCGAGCCCAGGCGCAGCCGACTCTCGAGGGTCAGGGCGCCGGCCGCGCCGATCGTCTCGAGCAGCTGTCGGTCCTCGCCCGTGTAGGGCAGCTCGCTCTTCTTCTCGCCCAGGGCCACCAGGCCGAGCAGCTCTCCGGAAGACGATCGCAGGGGCAGCAGCAGGCGGTAGCCGCCGTCCGCCAGCCAGTGGCGGTCGGGCTCGGGCAGCGCGCGCAGCGAAGACGTCGCGCGTTCGAGGTCCACCTCGACGGCGCCGCTCGCCTGCTCGAGGGTTCGCACGAAGGCCGGGCTCGGATCCAGGGTCCGACCCCGTCCTCGAGCGCAGCGCAGCGCTCCCCGGGTGGGGTCGGCGACGTAGACGTCGATGGACTCCAGGTGGAGCGCCCGGTCGAGCTCTTCGCACAGAAGCTCGGCCAGGTCGGCGACCCGCTCCACGCGCTGGCAGCGCTCCGCGACGTGCCGCAGCAGCGTCCGCGAGTCGTAGCGGTCGCGGAAGAACGTCCGATCGATGGCGTCCCGCGCCCGTCCCCGCACCCGCACGGTGACCACGCCCACGGCCAGCGCCGACACGAGGGCGAGCGCGCGCTCGTCCGAGACGAGGTTCCGGACGGTCTCGTCGCGGAGTCGCCAGGCGTACCACGCGATCCAGACGAAGGGCAGGGCGGCGGCGGTGCTGGCGACGAGGCCCGCCAGGCGATGCTGTACCGCGCCGCGCAGGATGAGACGAACGGGCAGCACCCGGTCCACGAGCACCGCATAGGCCGTCGTGAGCGGGATCGACACGATCAGCAGCTCGATCACCGGCAGCACCACGCTGCGACCGCCCCGCTCGAACCAGCTCGCGAAGGCCGGCCAGCTTCCCATGGCCACCACGTAGAGGACCACCGGCAGGGCCGCAGCACCAATGCCCGCCGCGAAGATCGCCGAGCGCCGCCGCTCGTCGCGCTCTGCGGTGCGGGTCCGCCAGGCGGCGACGGGGAAGGCGGGGAGCATGACGCCGTAGACGAGCGCCCAGTACGGGCTCTCGCGATTGCCCACGTCCAGGACGCGCAGGGCAGCGGGTGCGTCCGCCAGCCAGGGGAGCAGCAAGTTCACGCCCATCAGCACGACGCCCACGACGGCGGACACGACCCCGGCCGCCCGCAACAGCAGCTTGACGCGCTGGGAGTCGATGGAGCGCGGGAACGCCCCGAAGAAGCCCCACACGAAGAGCGGCAGCAGGGCGTCCACCCGCACCGAGCGCAGCGCCACGAGCGCGATCGGCGCGTCGAGCCTCGATTCCAGCAGTCCGATGGGAACGCGCGCGAACGAGGTCGCGATCAGGGCGAAGACCACCGCCAGGGACGCGATCCGGGGATCGGAGCGGGCGCCGAGCAGCAGCACCGCGCAGGTGCCGCCGAAGGCGAGCATCTGCGCGACGAACACCCATGCCGGCAGGGGCGAGCCCATCGGCCAGCCCAGGGCCGCGCCAACGAGGACTCCGGCAAGACCGACCGCCACCTGGCACGAGGCGACGAGAACGACCGGGACGACGAGGCGGCTGGCGAGCACGGCGCCCGGGTCTCAGGGGACCGCGCGGCCGCGCGGTCCCGGGAGACCGCGGTCAGCCGCAGGCGCCGGAGAGCAGGCGGAAGTCCCGACCGGCGCGCTCCGCCACTCGCAGCATGCCCGAGTGGACCGAGCACCAGGCGGACTCGAGGTGATCGGAGGTGATGCTCGACGACCCGGCGAGCACCGCGTCGCGGTTTGCCCGGCGGCCGGCCTTGATCGCACAGTCGGCCACCATCGCCCAAGGCCACTTCGAGTAGTCGACCTGCTGTCCATCGACGACGTCCCACTTCACGGCGTTGTGTCGGACCCAGTAGCGGCTCAGCGCCCGGCCGCGTCGCACGATTCCCTCGGGACTATCGTAGGGCAGATCGCTCCCGAACAGCGCGCCGAGCTGGAAGTGGAACCAGAGGTGGGTCCCGATCAGCTCCGTGGCGGTCTCCAGGGGATTCGAGAGCGGGCGGGGCGGGCGGTCCGGCACCGGCTTCGAAGTCATCCAGGCGCTGTCGAAGTGCCCGCGATCGATCACGCTGCTCGCATCCAGCTCGGCGCGAGCCATCGCCCGAGCCCCCAGGCTTCGCCAGCGGCTCTCGAGAGCGGGCACCCAGCCTCCCCC
The DNA here is from genome assembly GCA_963822965.1 of uncultured delta proteobacterium. Taxonomy (GTDB): domain Bacteria; phylum Myxococcota_A; class UBA9160; order UBA9160; family UBA4427; genus JAJDAN01. The sequence goes on along the minus strand of CAWGJT010000001.1, from coordinate 221,948 downwards.
GGTGCCGCCGTTCGTCACCACCTGGTCGTACACGTAGCTGCGCATCCGCTCGCTGCCGAGCTCCAGGGCGCGATGGGTGACGTCCAGAGCTCCGATTCCCGAGCTCGCGGTCGCGGCGCCCGAGGCGAACGCCATCCAGAGGAGCCCCATCACCACCTGGGTGTCCTCGTCGTACCGGGGTAGGGCCGCCTCGTACGTGTCGGGGCAGGTGTCACCCGGCGTCACCGTCGACGTCGAGCCACTCGCGAAGAGCTCCGCGTCCATCTGCGAGAGCGCGTCCTCCAGCGACGTCGCCTGCGAGCGCCCTCCGCTCGTCGGCGCGTTCGAATCCTCCATCCGATCGTCCTCCTCGTGTGGCCGCGTGGCCGTTCTCGATCAGGGTTTCGTGCGGTCGTGCTTGCGGTCGCCTCGCTGCTCCGAGCCGAGGCGCAGATCGAGGGTCTGGATGAGCTGGTAGACGTAGGAGCGGGCGATGTCCAGGCGGTGCGCGGTCTCGCGCACGTTCCACTCCGTCTCCTCGAGGGTGCGGGCAAGGAGCTCGCGCTGGAACGCCCGGGTGGCCGCCTGGAAGGTGAGCCCGTGCTCCTCTTCGCCTGCGGGGTCGGCCGAGCTCGGGAAGACGTGCTGGGCCGTGACGTCCGTGCGTCCCGCGCCGGCGGCGCGGATCGCCGCGGCGCGCAGTGCGTTCTGCAGCTGGCGCACGTTGCCCGGCCATTCGGAGGCCTCGATCGCGCGCAGCGCGCCCGCGGAGAGATCCAGGGCCGGGAGCCCCAGCTCCCGCACCGCCCGCTCGAGCAGGTCGCGGGCGAGATCGGGAAGATCCTCGCTGCGATCGCGCAGGGCGGGCATCGCCACCGGGATCACGTTGATGCGGTAGAAGAGGTCCTCGCGAAAGAGCTTGTCGGCGACCCGCGCCTCCAGGTCGGCGTTCGAGGCGGCGATGAGCCGCAGGTCGGCCCGCACGGGCCGGGTGGCACCCAGCGGGAAGTACTGGCGGTCCTGGAGGAGCTGCAGGAGCTTCGCCTGCCCCTCGCGCGGCAGCTCGCCGATCTCGTCGAGGAAGAGGGTGCCCGATTCTGCTGCCTGCACCTTGCCCGGAAGATCGCGCTTCGCCTCGCTGTGGCTTCCGGCACGAGCGCCGAAGAGCTCGCTCTCGATGAGTGAGGGAGGCATCGCCGCGCAGTTCAGCTCGATGAACGGACCCGCCGCTCGCCGGCTGTTGGCGTGAATGGCGTGGGCCAGCTGGGTCTTGCCCGACCCGGACGGGCCGGTGATCAGCACCGTGACGTCCAGCGGTGCGGCGAGCATGGCCTGCTCGAGGGCGGCGGCGAGCGCCCGGCTCCGCCCTACGATGCCCTCGAGCTTGAAGAGGCGGCGGAGCTCGCGCGTCGCGTCCCGACTCTCCGCGTAGCGGCGGCGCACGAAGAGCCGGTCGACGGACGGCGCGAGGTGACGCGCGAAGCGTTCGGCCAGCTCGCGGTCCTCCTCGCTGAACTGGCCGCCGCCGGAGCGGCCCTCCAGGTACACCACGCCGAGGGCGGCGTCCCGGCCCAGCGGCGCGCACAGCACCGCTTCGATGCGGCCCGATCGAACGCTCTCCCGCGCGCGGAACCGCTCGTCGAGCAGCGCCGAATGGGTGAGGATCGTCCGGCCCGTCGCCATGGCCTCGGCGATGATGCCGCGGGAGATCCGCGCGCGGATCGCCTCGACCTCGTCCTCGGAGCAGCCGCGCGCGAGCGAGAAGGCGTCGTCTCCGCCGGTCACGTCGCGAACCTCGAGGTAGCCCTGCGCCGATCCCGTCACCTCCACGACCAGCGCGAGCGCTTCCTCGAGGAAGGGGCCGAGGTCGTCCACCTCGCCCAGCTCGAGCAGCCGCTGGTAGAGCGTGCGCTCCTTGCGCAGGCGCTCGAGCTCGCGATCACGGTCCGTCACGGAGCGAGACTTATCACAGACCCGTGTCGAGAATCCATAGAGATCTCGAGGCGGCACGAAGAAGAGGGCGGGTCGGCGCGACGCGCGTGTGCGTTCCGGCGCCGTGATCGGGGCTCCGGCGTCGTCACGGCGTGCTCGAGTCGGTCCATCGGAGAGTGCACGCGGCGTTCTAGATCTGGTGGCGACGTTCGAGCTCGACGCTCTCGACGTCGGGCAGCGCTCGGATGGCTTCGACCACGTCCTCCTCGTCGACCTCACCGTGGACGACGCCGTGACGCCACGAGCGCCGCCGATCCCGCCGCGGCCGGAACCCGAGCGCCTCGGCCTCCGCCACCAGCCGCTCCACCGCGCCTTCGTCGCGGGCGGCCGACGGGCGGACCAGCAGCTGAATGCGCAAGGGAACGACCTCCAGAACACACGAAAGCTACTCCCGATCTACGGCGCCTGCACCAGCCCGCGCCCGGTGTCGCGAACGTCGCCGAGCGGCTTTGCGTGCTGCTCGAGGTTCCACCAGAGCTCGTAGGGATCCAGCGACGGATCGTGGCTCAGCCACAGCACCGCGATCCCCGCCACGTGGGGCGTGGCCATGCTGGTTCCGCTCATCAGCCGATAGCCGCCGGCTACCGCCGAGTACACGTCCACCCCGGGCGCGGCGAGGTCGACCAGACCCACCAGGTCGCGCTGACCGCAGCTGAACCAGGCCACCTGGCTGGCGTCGTCGACGGCCGCCACCGCCATGAAGCTCGGGCAGGCGGCGGGATTGCCGACCGCAGCCACCTCGGTGGGCCGCCGGCTCTCGTTGCCCGCCGCTGCCACCAGCAGGACGCCCTGCTCTTCGAACAGGCGCTTGCCGATCCGCTCGAAGCCTTCGCTGAACGGCCGCTCGACGCCACGCTTGGACCCCAGGCTCATGGACACCACCTTGGCGCCCCGGTCGGCCGCCCATTCCACTGCCTCGAGAATGTCGCTGTCCCAGCCTCCGCCGTCGTTGCCGAGCACCTTGCCCACCAGCAGGGTGGCGTCGGGCGCCACCCCGTAGCGCATGCCTCCGGCGGACTGCGTCGGTCCGGCGACGACGCCCGCGCAGAATGTTCCGTGGCCGTGGTGGTCGCGGACGTCTTCTCCGGCCACGAAGCTCACGGCGGTGTCGATGCCCGGGTCGCCCGAGTCGGTTCGGAAGCGTCCCTGGAAGTCGCCGTGGTCGAGGTCGATCCCCGTGTCGAGCACCGCCACCGTGACGCCGCGTCCCGTGGCCCGGGCGTATCCCCGGTGCACGCCGACATGGTCCAGACACCAGCTGTGGGTGGCGTCCAGGGAAGCCATGGGACCATCCACTCGCTGGGACCACCAGGGAAAGCGATGGCCGTTGGAGCCGCCCGGGCTGCGCATGGGGCCGGCGCTGCTCCACGGCCCGAACGTGTCGGGCGGGGGCGCGTAGCCGTCGTAGCGGCTGGGCGCGAAGGCCCCGATCTCCGCGCCCCCGCTGCGTGCGAACGGGTCCGACCAGAGGGGACCGGCCGCGGCGAGACGTGCCATCCGATCCTCGTGCACGCGTCGGACTGCGGCGACGCCCCCGGCCAGCAGCTCGCTCTGGCTCTCGATCTGCACGTAGCGCCGCTCGTTGGGCTCCACCGCGGCGACCAGCGGGCTCCTGCGCAGCTGCTGCAGCTGCGCGTCGTCGGGGCTGACCACGCCGATGGCCAGCTTCTCGAGCAGCCGGGGCGGCGCCTGGGGCGCTGCCTGCACCGCCTCCGTGACGGCGGTCGTCTCGAGCATGCAGATGGAGCTGGCCATGGAGGCGGCCCGTTCTCCACCCGCCCGCTTGAGCGACATGACGTCCCGGAGCAGGGACTCGTTCTCTTCGCTGCGCTCGCGAAAGTAGACGAGATAGCCGGGGCGCTCTCCGGCGCGGGCGGCGTGGGCGGATGCGAGCTTCGAGCGGGTCTTGTCGGGGCCCTGGGGGTTGCCTGACGAGGGGGATCGAGCGGCCATGGCACTTCTCCTTTTCCCTTCCTTGTTTCCTTTCGTCCGGACCTACCGGGGCCGTCGTTCGGCGCCCGGTCGCGGGATCGACTCACTGGCTCCCGGCGGTCACGTCCACGCAGAGCCTGGACGCTCCGCTGCGGGCCTTCTCGAGCGCGCGTCTTCATCCGATCGCTTCCAGCGCGCGCTTTGGCGGCAAGCCGTGCTGGGAGAGCTGCTCGGCGACGGCCCGCACCACCGAGTACCAGTCGAAGAAGGGCCGGCCGACGTCTTCGACCACGGTCTCCGCCGCCCGCAGGCACACGTCCCGGGCGGCGTAGACGCCGCCGCGCTTCCAGCGCCGGGCCATGGCGGCAAGGGGCTCGTCGCGGAGGTTTCCGAGGCAGAGCGGCTCGGGCATGCCGTGCTGGAAGGGGACCACCGTGCCGTCCGACTGGACGACGAGCGGGCAGGCCAGCTCCGAGAGGGGCAGCTCCCACGGCTCTCTGGCCAGCTCGTCGGCGTAGATTCGTGCCGGCTCCGCGTCGACGATTCCGCGGTCGCACAGGTCGATCTGCAGGGCGAGCGCGTCGCCCACCTCGATCTGCAACGTGGCTACCGCCAGGAACGCGGCGAGGCACTCGCGCGCGGCCGGGACCGAATCCGACAGGTGAAGCGCCGCGCGACCGACCGCCTGCAGCGGGTGCACCTGGAGGAGCGATGCGCCCTGCTCCAGGGCGAACTCCACCGCCCAGGGAAGCTCGTCCAGGTTCCACTGGGTGAGCGTGAAGAGGAATCCGAAGGGGATTCCCGAGCGACGCAGCGCGTCGAGCCGGGCAGTCATGCACTCGAAGGCGCGGGGCGACCCGCGCATGCGATCGTGGGAGGCGGGGCGGCCGTCGAGGCTGATGGCCAGGGCGTCCACGTAGCCGACGAGCTCGGCGAGGCGCCGCTCCGTCAGCAGCATGCCGCTGGTCACGAGGTTGGTGGAGAAGCCGAGCGCGCGCGCCTCCCGCAGCAGGTACCGCAGCGGCGAGTACAGCAGCGGCTCGCCGCCCGAGATGCTCATCGTGTCGAAGCCCTCCTCCCGGGCGTCCGCCAGCACCCGGCAGAGCAGCGAGAGGGGCAGCGCTTCGTGTCGGTCGGGACCCGAGATCGAGTAGCAGTGCGAGCACTGCAGGTTGCAGTGGCGCGTCGGATGCAGCTGGAGGATCCGCTCGCGAACGGGGCCGTTCATGCCGGCCCCCGAGCATGCGCGCGAGCCCGTGTCGCCGACGCCCCTCCTGCGGTTCGTTCGAAGTCGGACCCCGGCATGGCAGGCTCCCTCTTTCTCGCGTCGATGCGTTCGAGACGAGGGAGAGCAAGGGACATGCCAGCGCGACGGCGCCCGGGCGCGCGCGAATCCCCTGCGGATTCGCGGCTTCGACGCGGGGCCCCGCGACGGGCGGTCTACTGGAGTGGACCCGTCGGCGGATCGGGTCCACTCCAGTGGACCGCCGCGCGCCGTCCCCGGACCGTCAGATGGGCTGGCTCGCCATCCGTCGCAGGGCGGCCGTGCTGGAGCTGTCGGGGACGAGGCGCAGGGCGGCGTTGCGCAGCGCGCACACCACGGCGCCCTCGAGCTGTCCGATGCGGCCGATGCGGCGCGACTGGGTCTGCACCCAACGCACGCGGTCGTTGCGCCGGGCCACGTAGGCGGCGAGCGCGGCCGGCAGCGGATCGCCCGCCCCCAGCAGCTCGACGAGCACCGCCGAATCCTCGAGCGCCATGGCCGCGCCCTGCCCCATGTTGGGCGTCATGGCGTGGGCGGCGTCACCCACCAGCACCACGCGGCCCCGGTACCACGGGCCGTCCGGCACCTCCTCGAGATCGTTGTGGATGAGCTCTTCGGGGCGTTGGAGCGTGGCGAGGATCTCGGGAACCTGGCCTCCGAAATCCGCGAAGCGGGCGCGGAACCGCTCGAGTCGGCCCTCCATCGGGTCGGCTTCGCCGCGGGGCGCGTTGGCCACCGCGAAGCAGTAGACGCGGTCGTCTCCCACGGGCACGATGCCGAAGCGCTTGCCGCGGCCCCACATCTCGCGCATGTCGGCGCGGTCGAACGGCGCCTTCACGACCAGGCGCCAGCACGTGTAGCCCGCGTAGGCGATCGCGATGTCGCCGAAGACGAGCTCGCGCACCCGCGAGCGCAGGCCGTCGGCGCCGATCACCAGGTCGTAGCGCCCCTCGCGCCCGTCGGTGAAACGCACGTCCACGTGAGAATCGTGCAGCTCCAGGTGCTCGACGCTGGTGCCCAGGGCCACGGGAACGCCGGCTGCGCCGCCGAGCAGCACGTCGTGCAGGGCGGCCCGGTGCAGGGCGATGGTGGGGCCGAGCTCGGGCTCGAGCACGCCGAAGTCGGTGCGGCCGATGTCCCGGCCCCGCTGGTCGGTGATGGCACCCCGCCCGAGACGGGCTCCCCGGGCGGCGATGTTCTCCGCCAGCCCCAGCCCCCGCATCACCTTCATGGCGTTCACGCCCAGGACGATGCCGGCCCCGACCGGCGCCCAGCGATCCGTCCGCTCGACCACCTCGCACGCGATGCCCGCGCGGGAGAGCCCCGCGGCGGTTGCCAGGCCGGCGATGCCTCCACCCACGATCAGGACCCGTTCGATCGGCAACTGTGTGCCCTCCGCTCGAGCGCGTCTCCCCCGGCGGCCAGCGTAGCCGTGGCCCTTCGTGCGCCGTCAGCCCCTGCACCCGTTTGCGGCACCCGGAAGGGCCTCAGGCGCCGCTCGCCCGGGTTTCGGGCCCGGGCGCTCAACCGAAGCCGGGATCCGCCCGAAACACGTCGTGAGCCCCCCGCTTCGGAGAAGGACATGCCCCTGAAAGCCAGCCGCCGCGTCTTCGGAATCGCCTCCGGAGCTGCCGCTCTCCTGCTCGCCGGATTCCTGCTCGCATCCGCCGGCTGCAACCGCATCGGCTACGGCCCCGAGTCTTCCGCCGACGCCGCCGAGCCGGACGCTGCGCTGCTCGAGCGCGCGGAGAGCGGGGACGCCGAGAGCCAGTACCGCGTCGGGCTCGCCTACGAGACCGGGCAGGACGCGGCTCGAGATCCCGACCGCGCGCGTGGCTGGTACGAGCGGGCGGCCGAGCAGGGACACGCGCGGGCGCAGAGCGCCCTCGGCCACCTGCTCGTGAGCGAGGACGGCGCCGAAGCCCGCGTGGCCGAGGGCGTGCGGTGGATCGAGCAGGCCGCCCAGCAGGGAGATCCGTCGGCGTGGTACCGGCTGGGAGAGCTCTATCGACAGGGTCGCGGCGTCGATCCCGATCCCGTGAAGGCGGTGGAGCTGTGGCGCAAGGCGGCGGACGCGGGCTATGCGGACGCCGAGTACGCGCTGGGGGTCGCCTACGAGCAGGGCCTCGGCGTGGAGGCCGACGACGAGGCGTCCGTGCGCTCCTATCGCCAGGCGGCCGAGCGCGGCCAGCCGCTCGCCCAACACATGCTGGCGGGGCTGTATCGCGAGGGCCGCGGCGTGCCGCAGTCCTCCTCCAAGGCGGTGAGCTGGTACCGCCAGGCGGCCGAGCAGGGCTATGCGCCCAGTCAGGCGCAGCTCGGGTACATGTACGCCACCGGCGACGGCGTCTCGCCCAAGTACGCGGAGGCGGAGCGCTGGTCGCGAATGGCCGCCGAGCAGGGAGACGCGGACGGCTGCAACAATCTCGCGGTGCTCTACCTGAAGGGCTTCGGTGTCGCGCAGGACTTCGGCCAGGCGCTCGTGTGGTACCGGCGCGCCGCCGAGAAGGGACACGCTTCGGCCCAGAACATGCTCGGCAACCTCTACTTTTCAGGGCAGGGCGTGAAGCGGGACCTGGCCCAGGCCGAGTCCTGGTGGCGCAAGGCGGCCGAGCAGGGCTACGCCCCGGCCCAGTACAACCTGGGCGGCATGTACAGCCGACAGCTCTCGGACTCGCTCTCGCGCGACGAAGCCGTGCAATGGCTCGCCCAGGCGGCCTCCCAGGGGCACCGGCGCGCCCGCAAGGAGCTCGTACTGCTCGAGTCGACCCCGGCGGACGCCCGGCAGGGCACGGTGGAGGCCGGGGTTCGGGAAGACGACACGCAGGACGACAGCGTTTGACGTCGAGCGTGGCCTGGCGGTGCACGCTCCTGCTGCCGTTGCTGTTGCTGAGCGCGACCCCCATCTGCGCGGAGGGTGATACGCCGGTCGGCGAGGCCTTGCGTGTCGTCGGTGAGAGTGCCCGGACCGTGACTCGGGAGACGGGTCACGCGGTTCGCGACGTGACCCGAGAGACGGGCCATGCGGTTCGCGACGTGACCCGAGAGACGGGCCACGCGGTCCGCGACGTCACCCGGGATGCGGACCGCGAGCGGGAGAGCATGTGGACGCAGGCCCGCCGCGGGGCGGTCGAAGCCCTGGGAAGCCTCCGGGATGCGCTCCGTGAGCTGGTCGCCGATTCGGACAGCTAGCCCTGATCCGTCTGCGGATCAGGGCGCCACTAAGCGCCGAGCACCAGCTCGGCGATCTCGCGCAGCTTCGTGCGGTCGGTTCCGGCGACGAGCAGGTGCGTCAGCGGTGTCTCCCGCCACGCCTGCAGGCGGTCGCGGATGCGCTCCTTCGGACCCACGAGGGAGATCTCGTCCACGAAGGCGTCGGGCACGGCGGCGATCGCGCCCGCGCGGTCGCCCGCCAGGAAGCGCTCCTGGATCTCATCCGCCTCGGCCTCGAAGCCCATGCGGGCCATCAGCTCCTTGTGGAAGTTCCGCTTCCGGCTTCCCATGCCGCCGATGTAGAAGCCGAGGGTCGCCTTCGAGAGCTGCAACGCCTGCTGGATGTCGTCGGTGACGCTCACCTGACAGCCGCACAGGATCTCGAAGCCGGGCTTCGCGCCGGCGAGCGACTCGGCGTAGACGTCCTGGCGGAACGGCGAGTAGTAGAGGGGCAGCCAGCCGTCGGCGATCTCGGCGGCGAGCGCCACGTTCTTCGGGCCCTCCGCGCCGAGCAGGATGGGGACGTCCGCGCGCAGGGGATGCGTGATGGGCCGCAGGGGCTTGCCCATCTCCCAGGATCCCGGCCCGTGGTAGGGCAGGGGATAGTGGGGACCCGGGTTCGTCACCGGCGCTTGGCGACGCAGCACCTGGCGAACGATGTCGATGTACTCCCGGGTGCGCGCCAGCGGCTGCGAGAAGGGCTGGCCGTACCAGCCCTCCACCACCTGGGGCCCGGACACCCCGAGCCCGAGGCTCACCCGGCCCTTCGACAGGTGGTCGAGGGTGAGCGTGTGCATGGCGGTGGCGGTCGGCGTGCGCGCCGAGAGCTGGACGACGCCCGTGGCGAGGCGGATGCGCTCGGTGTGGGCGGCGATCCACGCGAGCGGCGTGAACGCGTCCGATCCCCAGGACTCCGCGGTGAAGACCACGTCGTAGCCCAGGCGCTCGGCCTCCTGCACCGTGTCGACGAACCCCTCGGGCGGCTGCGCCTGCCAGTAGCCGAGCTGGATTCCGAGCTTCAGCGCCATCGTTTCCGCCTCCGATTCGCTTTCGAACGCACGCATCCTAGTCGACCTCGCGCATGCCTTCGATCATCTCGTCGCGCGTCGTCCCACGGGGTGCCGCGTCCCCGGGCTGCCGCCGCTGCTTTCGAGTTTCCACGTCGCGCCGGTGACGTGGTAGAAAGGGACGGAGGCAAGGACACCAGGAGGTGACGACGATGGCGATGGCGACGAGCGGGCGCGAGAAGCGGCGTTGGATCGTGAGAGGTGCGATTGCCCTGGGAGCTGCCGGAGTTCTGGCCCTCGGGCTGTCGGTGAGCGGCCTCGCTGGCGTCCTCTGTGACTGCGGCGACGGCGACGGGGTGCTGGACGAGGCCGACAACTGCTTGTTGGTTCCCAACGGTCCGGACCTCCAGACCGGCTTTTGCAACACGCAGCTGGACGGCGACATGGACGGCTACGGGAACCCCTGCGACACGGACGTCAACAACGACGGCGCGACCGCCCTCGACGACGTGAACCAGGTGTTCGCGGCGGCCGTCATCGTCAGCACGGATCCCATCTAGGACTTCAACTGCGACGGCGGGATCGGTCTCGACGACGTGAGCCAGGTGTTCGACGACGCCATCGCGGTGGTCACGCCCGGTCCGTCGGGTCTCGCCTGCGCGGGCTCGATTCCCTGCCCGTAGCGCGCGAATCCTTCCGATTCGCCGCCGGAGTCAGCGGATCAGGCGGGCGAGGCGCTCGGCCACCTCGGCGGCCGTCCGCACCCGCTCCTCGGGGTTCTTGGCCATCATCTCGAGGATGAGCTGGGCCATCTCGTCGGGGATCCCCTCGGCCTTCGTGCGCGGGTCGGGGACCGGCGTGTGGCGGTGGTGGTAGGTGACGTCCCCGTCGGCGAATGGGACCTTGCCGGTCACGAACTCGTAGAGCGTGACGCCCAGGGCGTAGATGTCGGCTCGGGCGTCGACGGTCTCCCCGGCCGCCTGCTCGGGCGCCATGTAGTAGGGGGTTCCGCCGATCACGGTCGTCCCGCGGCGCACCTCTTCCATCATCTTGGCGAGCCCGAAGTCCATGATCTTCACCACCTTATCCACGGTGAAGAAGAGGTTTGCGCTCTTGATGTCCCGGTGGACGATGCCCTTGCTGTGGGCGTACTCGAGACCGGCGGCGATCTGGACGCCGAGCTGGGCGGCGTTCTTCGGGCTGATGCGCCCGCGCTGCTTCAGGATCTTGCTGATGGGGGAGCCTTCGAGCAGCTCCATCGTGATGAAGAAGTTGCCGTCCTCCTGGTCGGTGTCGTGCACCGTCACGATGTTGGGGTGGTTGAGGCGCGCCGCCGACTGGGCCTCCCGCAGGAAGAGCTGGATGGCCTTGGGGTGGTCGCGCAGGGTCTCCGGTAGGCGCTTCAGGGCCACCACGCGGTCCAGCCGCTTGTCCCGGGCCTTCAGCACCACGCCCATGCCGCCGCGGCCGATCTCGCCGAGGATCTCGTAGCGGCTCTCGGGCAGGAAGGCGGTGGGCTTGGAGATGCTGCCGCTTCGGGAGTCGCCCAGCTCGCGCGCGCTCTGCTTCTTGCGCAGTCCCTCGATGCGGGTGGCGATGTTCGGGTAGGTGGGGTCGCGCTCGCGCAGCCCCTGGAGGACGCCCAGGGCGCGGTCGAATTCGCCGTCCTGCTCGAGCAGCGAGGCGAGCTGCCAGTGCACGTCCGTCGGCGTCTCGTCCGGCGGCACCGCCGCGATGCGCTCCTCGAGCTTTCGGGCGGCCAGGTCGCGATGCCCCTCGCGCAGGTAGGCGGCCGCCAACATCTCGCAGGCCAGCACGTGGTTCGGGTGCTCCGGCTGGATCTGCTGCAGCAGTCGGATGGAACGGCTCTGGTCCTGGTGCTCGACGGCCAGCTTCGCAGCGTCGAAGACCGCGCCGCTCCGCTCCAACGCGTCGATCCACTTGCCGATCTCGCCGGCCTGCTTGTAGCAGTCGATGGCGTTCTCGAAGTCGCCCGCCTGCTCGAAGAACGCGCCCGCCCGCAGCATCTCGCCCGCCCGGCGCAGCATCTCGCCGGCGCGCCTCGGTAGGCCGGCCTGCTCGAAGAGCAGCGCCGCCTCTTCCCACTGCTCGAGCTCGGCCCGCAGCTCCGCGGCCTCGTGCCAGTGCCGCGCGCGCTGGTAGTGGTCTGCCGCGCGTTCGGTGCGCCCGTGCTCGTGATGCAGGCGCGCCAGCAGCAGGTTCGCGAGGTCGTGGTGACCATCCCGTTCCAGGGCCCTCGCGGCCGCGCTGATGTCGCCGTGGAGGTAGGGCTCGACGGCCGGCGGGCAGCCCTTGAAGATGAGGTTGTCGGTGCTGCCCAGGTCGATCTCGACGCTCGCCGCGCGGAAGGAATCGAGCTCCACGTCGCGCTGGGCGACGCGATCGCCGCTGCCCGCCACGATGGTGTGGAGGCCCTTACGCAGGCGCAGCCGCGTGGCGCCCTCCCGCGCGTAGCGCAGGGACTGCGGCAGCCCGCGCGCCGCGACGGCGGCGTCGCGAGCCGGTCGCTTGTCCCAGGTGACGCGGACGTCGACGACGCTCTCCCGGGGCGCCACCTCGAAGTCGAGGTGCACCGTCTGCTTCGGGAGGATCTGGATGGCCTGCTCGTCGAAGGGATCGGTCACGATCTCCGTGCTGCCGGGGTCCTGCAGGACGCCTTCCACGGTCACGTACACGAGGCCGGGCCGCAGGCCCTGGAATTTCGTCTCGCGGCTCACCGCGAAGTGCTCGCTGCGCGTCGAAGCGGGCGCGAGCCCCTGCACGGCGGCGAGCTTGGCGGCGCGCGGCTGGCGCTTGTAGCGGCCGGGTGCGTTGGCGATGCGGACGCTGAAGCTGCCGGCCAGCTCGGGCGGGTAGGCGAGGGTGACCGCCAGGTCGCCGCGTCCCTTCAGGCGGCGGACCGCCAGCCAGACGAGCGCCAGGAACACGATTCCGCCCAACATCGCCAGGCGCCCGTTCTCCTGGGTGGCGTGCCGCGACACCCAGCTGGCGGCGCGCTGCAGTGCGGGCGGCAGCGACGCATAACGTGCTTCGAGCCACGCCTCCCCGGCGGCGCGTTCGAGGTCGCCTTCGGTCTCGCTCCACAGCACGACGGGACGCGGCGGCGCAGGCTCCCAGTGCGGCGCGATCTCGTAGCGGGCGCGCGCGTACAGCGCGAGCATGCGCAGCGCGTCGGGAGAGAGGTCGAGCCCTCGCTCCAGCGCGTCGAGCGCCTCGCGCGGTTGGTGCATGGCGAGGTACACCTCGCCGAGGCTGCGAAACACCCGTGCCTGGGAGGTCTTGTCCTCGGCGCGTTCGAAGGCCGCGAGCAGCGCACCCTCGGCGCCGTCGAGGTCGCCGGCCCGGGCGCGCGCCCTTCCCAGCTGAAGCCAGGTGGCGGCATCGTCGGTGCCCAGGGCCACCGCCCGGCCGTAGGTCTGGCTGGCGGACTCGTAGCTGCCGAGCCACGACAGCAGGGCGCCCCAACGCAGGGCAGAGTGTCGAACCAGGCTTCGGGGCAGGAAGCCGGTGTCCACCGCGGGCGGTCGATGGAGGTCGATGCGCGACCGCCGGGCTTCGGGATCGTCGAAGATCGACGCGTGGCTCGTGTAGGGATCCGTGTACCCGGGAGCGGGGCGAGCGGCTCGCGCATTCTCCTGCCGGCTCGCGCGTTCGCTGACGATCCGGTCGAGGCGCGACTGCAGGTTCCAGCGCGCTTCCGGGTCTTCCGGGGTCTCGAGCGGGGTTGCGAGCGGGGTCGCAGGAGAGGCGGCTGCCGGGTCCTCGGGCAGCGTGGCGCCGCCCGCCAGGGTCGGCAGCCAGAAGCAGGCGGCAGCCGTGGCCGCGGCCAGGCCGGTATGGAGCCTCGCGATACGCATGTGTTCTCGACCTTCTTCGGTGCAAAGGCGCATCGGATTGAGGGTCGAGGAGCGGGGCTGCGGACCCCCGGCGAGGGCGGCGACGAGGCTCCGCGGGCCCCGCGGGCGGGGCCTTCAGGCCCGTTCGAGCTCCCGGGTCGGAAGTGGCTGGGCGGCGGCGATCGGGCCGCTCCGGCTCAGCGCTCGGCTGGATCCAGGTCGCGCAGGCCGATCAGGTCGGGCGCGCTGGTCCAAGCCCCGCGCTCCTCGTTCCACGTGCCGCCGCGGCGTTCCGCGCAGTCGTAGCAGAGCACCAGGTTGGCTCCGCTCGAGAAGCCGCGATCGATCCCTACCGTGATCTCGGTGCCGCAGTCGGCGCATCGCGCGAGCTGGTCGGCCTCCATCTCGTCCATCGTTTCTCCCCGATCTCTCTCTGGATGGCTCGTCTTCTGGGTGGCTCGCCGGGTCTCCGTCGCGCTCTCGCCGGCCGGGTCTCCCCAGACCGACGCGGTCGCGGTGCGTGCGCCCGGCCGAGTGTGGCAGGGCCGCGGCGTCTTTTCGAGGTGGGGAGCCCGACGAATCGCGATTCGCCCGGGAAGTCGGCTGCCCGGTGCCGGCGTTCCGTCCGCCCGTGAGGCGTCCTGCCCCGCTCGTCGGGTGTTCGACCGCCGGCGGGGCGTCCGCGTCACGGTCTACTCCGGCGCCTCCACGGACTTCGACCCGAGCTGGCGCAGTCTCTCGCCCGCCACCATCGCGACGGCGGCCTGCAGATTGTACGAGGGGATGAAGCCCGTCATCGGGATGCGCAGGACGACGTCGCAGCCGTCGAGCAGGGCCTCGGGGACACCGCCGGCCTCGCCGCCCACCACGAACACCGAAGGCGTCGTGAGGTCTTCCTCCCAGGGCGCGCGCGTGCCGCGATCCTCGATGCCGACGAGGCGGTGTCCGGCCTGCTGCGCCCGTTCGACCACGTCCTCCGCGCGCGCCCACAGCACCGGGAAGAAGCGATCCGCGCGCATGGCCGCCCGCAGGGCCTGCCGCCGGCCCGTATGGTCGAAGCCGGCATCGACGACGATTCCCGCTGCGCCCGAGACCTCCGCCGTGCGGATGGCGAAGCCGGCGTTGCCCGGATAGCCCACCCCGGTGAGCAGCCACAGGGCACCGCCGGCGGCGAGCACTGCGTCGAGGGAGTCGGCCGGGGACGCGCCCACGAGGGCCAGCAGCTCGGGCTCTCCGTGCGCGGCCAGGCGCCGGGTCTCTCGCTGTCCTGCCTTGCGCACCGGGATGCCCGCGTCGTGGCAGCGCGCGAGAACCGCTCTCGCCGGCTCGGAGAGACCCCCTTCCCGCACCAGCAGCAGGCGGACGGTCGCGCCTCGGTCGAGGGCGGCGGCGATGGCGTCGGCACCTGCCAGCTGTCGGCGCGCCGGTCCGCTCACGCCGGGCCTCCGGGCTTCCACCAGACCAGGTACTCGTTCAAGGCGTCGCCCCGGCCGTCGCTGCGGAAGCGCGCCTCCAGGGCGAGACCGCTCGCCCGGACTCGCTCGAGCAGCCGATCGATCTCGCAGTCGTCCGCGAAGTGGCAGTAGCGGACCACCTCGTCGGAATCGCCCCAACGCAGCAGCTCGTCGCCGGGCTCGAGGCTCTCCGGCGCGATCTCCGTCAGGCGGCTCGGGATCGGCACGGTGCGCCCGCGCACGCGCGGGTCCGCGCCGAAGCGCCAGATCGTGGCCGCGAGCCGGCCCCCTTCGGCCAGCCGCTCCGCGAGCCGCGCGACCAGGCGCACGCGCGTCTCGAAGCCGGGCACGTGGTGGAGCACGCCGAAGAGCACCACCAGATCGAAGGGGCCGCGGGGGATCGCGTCGGGGCCCTCGACGAGATCGGCTCGGACGAAGCGGAAGGTCCGGTCCTTGCCCCCGCCCCGGGCGCGCCGTGCCGCGGCGGCGAGCAGCGCCGGGCTCGCATCGACACCGACGTAGTCCAGGCGGCCCGGGTACGCGTCGTCGAGGCACACCGCGAAGCGGCCGTTGCCGCAGCCCGCATCCAGGACGCGAAGTGGCTCGGTCTTCGTTGGAAGCGCCTGCAACACGCGTTGCCAGCCCGGCCACGGGTGGTCCCGGGTGGCGCCGAAGGCGTCGGCTTCGCGCTCGTAGAAGTCGCGGTTCAGCTGCAGCAGGCGCGCGCGCGTGGCCTCGTCCATGGCTCTGCTAGTGTACGCGCGACGCCGCGCCGTCGTGAGCCCGTGACCACACACCCTCCGTCGCTCTCGCACTTCGATCCCGTGCCCCACCGTCCGGCGCTCGAGGGCATCGTGCGCGCGCTGGCCGAACGCGTCGCAGCGGGCACGCTCGACGCGACCGCCTTCGACGCCATCCTCCGCCGCTACCCGCGCGAGGGCCGCGGCTTCTTCTCGCGCTCGGAGATCATCGCGGGCTACCGCGCCTTCTTCACGGAGTCGGCGCTCGGGGTGGCGGAGGACGCGTTCCTGGCCGGGGTGCAGCGGCGTCCCGTACGAACCCAGAGCGGCGTCACGCCCCTCACGGTGCTCACCAAGCCCTTCCCGTGCCCCGGCGAGTGCATCTTCTGCCCCAACGACGTGCGCATGCCGAAGAGCTACCTGGCCGACGAGCCCGGTGCCCAGCGCGCCACCGCCAACCGCTTCGATCCCTACCTGCAGACGTGGAACCGCCTGGCCGCCTACCGGGCCATCGGCCACCCCACGGACAAGGTCGAGATCATCGTTCTCGGCGGCACCTGGTCGTTCTATCCCGAGCCGTACCAGGTGTGGTTCGCGACCCGCTGCTTCGAGGCCCTGAACGACTTCGGCCGGGGCGTAGACGGTCGCGCCGGCGCCGTACCCACGGCGCCCCGGTTCGAAGCGCTGCCCGCGCGGCTCGACGGCCGCGAGCCGCGCGCCAACCCCTACAACCGCATCGTGCGGACGTTCCTGCGCGAGCAGCAGCAGGGCGAGCTGGTGCCCGAGGCCGAGAGCGCCGGCTGGGAGCGCCTCGCGCTCGCCCAGCGTGGGAACGAGCGCTCCGCGTGTCGCAGCGTGGGCTTCGTGGTGGAGACGCGCCCGGATCACGTGATCGACGAGGAGGTACTGCGCATCCGCCGTCTCGGAGCCACGAAGGTGCAGCTGGGCATCCAGAGCCTCGACGATTCGGTGCTCGCCGCGAACCGGCGGGGTCACGACGTCGCGACGACCCGCCAGGCGGTCGCGCGGCTGCGACGCGCCGGCTTCAAGATCCACGCGCACTGGATGCCGAACCTGGCGGGCTCCACCCCCGAGCGCGACGTCCTCGACTTCGCGAGGCTCTTCGACGATCCCGCCCTCCGTCCGGACGAGCTGAAGATCTACCCCTGCAGCCTGGTCGAGAGCGCCGAGCTGATACAGCACCACGCGCGGGGGGAATGGCGTCCGTACACGCACGCCGAGCTGCTCGACGTGCTGGCGAGCGCCCTCGCCCGGGTGCCCGGTTGGTGTCGCGTGACCCGGGTGGTCCGGGACATCTCCTCGGACGACATCGTGACGGGCAACAAGCTCACGAACTTCCGCCAGCTCGCCGAGCGCGAGGTGGTCCGGCGGGGGGGCCGCTGCCGCGACATCCGCGCCCGGGAGATCCGAAGCGACGACTTCGACGAGGCGTCGCTCGTCCTGCGTGCCACGGTCTACGACGCGGCCGTGTCCAGCGAGCACTTCCTGGAGTTCGTGACGCCGGACGACCGCATCGTGGGCTTCGCGCGGCTCGCCCTACCGCACGCTCCACTGCCCGACGGCGACGGGGCGGTCGTGGCCGAGCTGGCGGGCAGCGCGGTGATCCGCGAGGTGCACGTGTACGGCGCTTCGCTGGCGCTGGGCGATCGCGCTGGCGACCGGGCCCAGCACCGCGGGCTCGGCGGTCGCCTCATGGCGGAGGCGGCGCGACGGGCCGCGGACGCCGGCTACGCGAGCCTGGCGGTCATCTCTGCCGTCGGCACCCGGGAGTGGTACCGGCGCCTGGGCTTCGTGGACGGAGACCTCTACCAGCACCGCCGGCTCTGACCCGACGGAATTCACGCGCTCCGGAACGCCAGGCCGTCGCCGGCCTCGTTCACGTCTCCCACGATCTTGGAGCCTTCGGGGAACTCGCCCTCCAGGATCCGGATCGCCAGCGGGTCCTGCACCATGCGCTGGATCACCCGCTTGAGCGGCCGCGCGCCGTACTGCGGGTCGAAGCCCCGGTCGCCCAGCAGGTCCTTGGCGGCTTCGGTCAGCTCGAGGCTGATCCGCCGCTCGGCCAGCAGCTTCCGGACCCGCGCGAGCTGGATCTCCGCGATGCGATGGATCTGGTCTCGCTGCAGCTGGTGGTAGATGATCACGTCGTCCACGCGGTTCAGGAACTCGGGCTTGAAGTGGGCTCGCAGCGCCTCCATCACGCGTCGCTCGATCTCCTCTTCCTGACCGGCTCCGAGCTCGATGATGTACTGGCTGCCGATGTTCGAGGTCATGATCAGGACCGCGTTGCGGAAGTCGACCGTGCGGCCCTGGCCGTCGGTGAGACGGCCGTCGTCGAGGATCTGCAGCAGCACGTTGAAGACGTCGGGGTGGGCCTTCTCGATCTCGTCGAAGAGGATCACCGAGTAGGGCCGCCGCCGGACCGCCTCGGTCAGGGCACCCCCCTCCTCGTAGCCCACGTAGCCGGGCGGCGCGCCGATCATGCGGGACACGGAGTGCTTCTCCATGTACTCGCTCATGTCGATCCGCACCATGGCGTGCTCGTCGTCGAAGAGGAACTCGGCCAGGGCGCGCGCCGTCTCGGTCTTGCCCACTCCGGTGGGGCCGAGGAAGATGAACGAGCCGATCGGCCGATCCGGGTCCTGCAGGCCCGCGCGCGCCCGACGCACCGCGTTCGAGACCGAGACCAGGGCATCCCGCTGCCCGATGACCCGCTGCGAGAGCTGGTCCTCCATGTGCACGAGCTTCTGCTGCTCGCTCTCGAGCATCTTCGAGACGGGAACACCGGTCCACTTGGAGACGATCTCGGCGATCTCCTCCGCGGTGACCTCCTCGGAGAGCACCGAGCCCTGCTCGTGCAGCACGCTCAGGGCCTCCTGCTTGGCCTCGATCTCCTGGTCGCACTCGACGATGTCCTTGTAGCGGATCTCCGACGCGCGCTCGTAGTTGCCCTGGCGGGTCATGCGCTCGAGCTCGGCCTCGAGGGTCTCCTTGCGCTCCTTGGCGCCGCGGACGGCCGCGATCACGTCCTTCTCGTTGCTCCAGCGCGCCTCCAGGGCGTCCTGCTGCTCGCGCAGCTCGGCGATCTCGCGCTCGACGCTCTCGAGCCGGGCGCGGCTGGCGTCGTCGTCTTCCTTCTTGAGGGCTTCGCGCTCGATCTCGAGCTGGGTGCGGCGGCGCTCGAGCTGGTCGAGGTCCTCGGGCTTCGAGTCGATCTGCACGCGCACGCGGCTGGCTGCCTCGTCCATCAGGTCGATGGCCTTGTCGGGCAGGAAGCGGTCGGTGATGTATCGGTTCGAGAGGGTGGCGGCGGCCACGAGCGCGGCGTCGTGGATGCGCACGCCGTGGTGCACCTCGTAGCGCTCCTTCAGGCCGCGCAGGATGGAGATCGTGTCCTCCACGCTGGGCTCGCCCACGAAGACCGGCTGGAAGCGCCGCTCGAGGGCGGCGTCCTTCTCGACGTGCTTGCGGTACT
The DNA here is from genome assembly GCA_963822965.1 of uncultured delta proteobacterium. Classification (GTDB taxonomy): domain Bacteria; phylum Myxococcota_A; class UBA9160; order UBA9160; family UBA4427; genus JAJDAN01. Next base: position 203,014 of record CAWGJT010000001.1, on the reverse strand, counting down.
CGTCCAGGGTGGTGGCGCCCACGCAGTGCAGCTCGCCCCGGGCCAGTGCCGGCTTCAGCATGTTGGCGGCGTCGGCAGCGCCTTCGGCGGCTCCCGCGCCCACGATCGTGTGCAGCTCGTCGATGAAGAGGACGATCTTGCCCTCGGCCTCGGCGATCTCCCGCAGCACCGCCTTCAGCCGATCCTCGAACTCGCCCCGGTACTTGGCGCCGGCGATGAGGGCGCCCACGTCCAGGGCCACGAGCTTGCGGTCCTTGAGGGTGTCCGGGACGTCGCCCGCCACGATGCGCTGGGCCAGGCCCTCCGCGATGGCGGTCTTGCCGACGCCGGGCTCACCGATCAGGACCGGGTTGTTCTTGCTGCGGCGCGAGAGCACCTGGATGACGCGTCGGATCTCCTCGTCGCGACCGACCACGGGATCGAGCTTGCCCTTGCCGGCGATCTCGGTGAGGTCGCGGCCGAACTTCGCGAGCGCCTGGTACTTCGACTCGGGGTCCGGGTCGGTGATGCGGGTGCTGCCACGCACGGAGGCCAGGGCCTTGAGGATGGCGTCGGGGGTGGCGCCCGCGGCCTGGAGCGCCTGGCCGGCGGGGTCCGAGTTGTCGGCGGCGATCGCGAGGAGCAGGTGCTCGGTGGAGACGTACTCGTCCTTCAGCTTCTCGGCCTGCTTGAAGGCGGCGTCCAGTGCCTTGCCCAGGGCGTGGGAGATCTGGGGCTGCGCGCCTCCCGTGACCTTGGGGATCTGCTCGAGGCGCTTCTCCATCGCCTGCTGCAGGGGCTCGATGGGAACACCGAGCTTCTGCAGCACGGGGATGGTGCTGCCTTCGGGCTGGGCGAGCAGCGCGCGCAACAGGTGCGCAGGCTCGATGCTGGAGTGACCGCGGGAACTCGCCTGCGACTGGGCCTCGCTGACGGCTTCCTGACTCTTGATGGTGAGCTTTTCGAACTGCATGGCCCCCGAAACTAGGCACGGGTTCGGGGCTGGCAACCGGCGCCGCAAGAAAGTTCGGGCCGGGACGGTCTTTCTCCCGGCCCCGCACCCCGCGGGCCGGCCTCGACGCGTTCGGGGGCCCTCGAGCTACAGCCGGGCGGGTCGCAGGCGGGGTGCAGGTGCGGCGTTGCGGGCCAGCCGGCGCTCGACGAGCTCACCGACGGTGACCGTGACCGTGATCTGCTCCCCGTCGCGCAGCAACACGACCTCCACCCGCTTGTCGACGGCGGTGTCGCCCACCACCCGCGACAGGTGCCGCCGGTCCTCCAGGACCTGCCCGTCGAAGACGAGGATCACGTCGCCCCGGCGGATGCCCCCCCGCTCGGCGGGCCCGTCGGCCTGGACGTGCTGGACGAGGGCGCCCCGCGGCCGCTCGAGCCCGGCCTCCCGGGCCAGGGGCTCCGGAACGTCCTGGATCACCACGCCCAGCCAGCCGCGGGTGACCTTCCCGGTGTTCCGGAGCTGGGGAAGGATCTTCTTGGCCATGTTGATCGGCACGGTGAAGCTGATGGCGTTGGCGGCGGGCTTGATGGCCGTGTTGATCCCGATCACCTCGCCGTTGAGGTCGACGAGCGGTCCCCCCGAGTTGCCGGGGTTGATGGCGGCATCGGTCTGGATGAAATCGTCGTAGCGGCCCCCGAGCACGTCGCGGCGGTTCTTGGCGCTCACGATGCCGGCGGTGACCGTGTGGCTCAGGCCGTAGGGGTTGCCGACCGCCACCACCCAGTCGCCGGGTCGGACGGGATCCGAGTCGCCCAGCGCGAGCGCCGAGAAGCGCCGATCCGCGTGCACCTGGATGAGCGCGATGTCGGTGTTCGGGTCCAGGCCCACGACGTCCGCCTCGAGCTCGCTGCCGTCGACGAACGAGACCGTGATGGTCTCCGCGTCCTCGACGACGTGGCTGTTGGTCAGGATGTAGCCGTCCTCGGAGATCACGAAGCCGCTCCCCGCGCTGCGCAAGGGCAGGGGATGAGTGCCGTGATGGGGATCGAGCTCGAAGGGCATCGGCAGGGGCAGCAGATCCTCGAACGAATCCGCACCGTCGTCGTCCATGCTCGCCGTCGCCTGGATGCTGACCACCGCCGGCTTGATGCGTTCGGCGAGCTCGGCGAAGCCGGTGGGGACGGGATTCCAGGTGGCCCGCTCCCCGGTGCCGTCGTGCCAGAAGGGCTCGGTGCTGGCGGCGGCCGACCGGTCCGGGCCGCCCCCCGGCTCGCGCTGCGGCGATCGCCGCTCGCTCTCCGCCACGCTGGGGTCGCGCGGGATCGGCGCGGAGCTCGCCTCGTCGTCTGCCCGAGGCGGCACGGCCTGGGCTTCGGGATGGGCTTCGGGACGGGCTTCGGGACGGGCTTCGGGATGGACCTCGGGACGCGCCGGCGCGGAGGGGCCCGCCCAGGGAGGCGCCGGGCGCGAGCGTTCTGCCAGCGGACCGGGCGGAGGGCCGACCTCGATGCGCACCCAGCCGAGGGCGATGGCCAGGCCCAGGCCGAGGACGGCGACGGGCAGCAGGATCGCGAATCGGGGCATGGGCAGCGGTCCATCCCGTGCCCCGAGGGAGCACGGTGTTTCAGGCCAATGGAATCGTCACATGGTACCGGCCGGCGCCGCGCTGAACCACGACGACCGCCCGACGGCGGCCGCGCAGCTCGACGATGGCGCGGCGGAGATCGTCGTTGCCGCCGAGCGGGCGCCCGTTGACCGCGATCAAGCGGTCCCCCGAGCGGAATCCGATCTGCCCCGCCGGGCTGTCCGGCTCGACCTTGGTGATCTCGAAGCCCTCGGGGCCCGGCAGCTCCGCGAGCTGCAGGCCGAGGCGCTCCTGGGTGAGGGCGCGGACGTGCTCCGGGGGAATCTGCTCCGTGCGCAGGGTGATCTGCTGGGACTTGCCGTCGCGCCACAGGTCCACCGCGATCTCCTGGTCGACGAGGGCCGTCTCGAGGAAGTCGAACAGGTCCTGGGCGCCGGCCAGGTCCCGTCCGTCGGCGCGCAGCAGCACGTCTCCCGCCTGGAGGCCGGCCCGTTGGGACGGGCTGTTCTCCCGCACGCGGGTCACGAGCACGCCCCGTTGCTCGAGCGGCACCCGCAGCACCTCGTGCAGCCCGGGGTCGAGGTCGCGGAACTCGGCGCCGACCCAGATGGGTGTCACTTCGCCGTGGTCGATCAGCTCCGAGACGACCTTCTTGGCGACGTCGATCGGGATGGCGAAGCCGATGCCCTGGCCGTCCCCGTAGATCGCCGAGTTGATCCCCACGAGCGAGCCCTCGGCGTTGAGCAGCGGGCCGCCCGAGTTGCCGGGGTTGATGGAGGCGTCCGTCTGGATGAAGCCGTGGAAGGACTGTTGCGGCGTGTAGAACGAGCGATCCACCGCCGAGATGACGCCGGTGGTGACGGTGTTCGAGAGCCCGAAGGGATTGCCGATGGCGATGACCGGCTCGCCGACGAGCAGGTCGTCGGAGCTGCCGGGCGCCACCCAGGGAAGCTTCTCGTCCGTCTCGATCCGCACCACCGCGAGGTCGTTGTTGGGGTCGGCGCCGACCACGCTGGCCTCGAAGCTGCGGCCGTCCGCCAGCTTGACCCGGATCTGGGTGGCCCGGGAGATCACGTGCTCGTTCGTCAGCACGTGGCCGTCGGGATCGATGATGACGCCCGACCCGAGCTCGACGTCGGTCTCGGTGGGACGGCGCTGGGGTCCCGTGAAGTCGCGCAGGAAGCGCTCGTAGATGGGATCCTCGCCGAGGGGCCGGAACGGGTTGCCCTGGGCCAGCCGGGCGCTGGTGATGCTGACCACCGCGGGACCCACGCGCTCCACCGCCTGGACGGTGGGGGTGCGCCGCAGGAAGGGATCCGCGGCCGTGGCGGGGGTGGCGACGGCCAGGCTCGCCAGCAGGGTGAGCAGGACGGCGGGCAGGGTGGCCCGCAGGCCACTCGTCTCGAGACGCGACATCGGGGATCCTCGCAAGGGTCGTATCACGCGGAGTGTGACACCGCAGCGGCCCCGGAGGTCGCGCGGGTTGGGGTGACCGGACCACCCAGGGCGAATTCGCGGGCACGCCCCGGGGTGGCCGTGGCAACGTGGGAACGGTGCGGCGGCGGAGGAAGGAGCCCTTGGCGCAGTCGGCGGAGGCGGGATTCCTCGGGGCCGCCGGGCCCGGGGAGCTGCTGGACGGCCTACGGGCGGCCTTCGCGGAGCGGTTCGGGCGGGCGCCCGAGCAGGGCGCCCGGGCGCCCGGGCGCGTGAACCTGATCGGCGAGCATACCGACTACAACGAGGGCCTCGTCCTTCCGTTCGCGATCGATCGGGAGACGTTCGCGCTGGCCGCCCGGCGCGACGACGATCGCGTGGTCGTCTGGTCTGCGAACCGGAACGAGGCGTCCGGCTTCGAGGTGACGAGCGTCGGGGACGAGCGACCGCGCGGCCCCGGCCACTGGAGCGACTACGTGAGGGGAGTCGTGTTCGCGTTCGGCGAGCGCGCCGGCCCGGTGCCGGGGATGGACCTGGCCGTCGCGAGCCGGGTGCCCATCGGCGCCGGCCTCTCGAGCTCGGCGGCCTTCACCGTCGCGCTCGCGACGCTGTTCTCGTTGGTGGGCGAGCGGCCGCTGTCGCCGGAGGAGCGGGCGGAGATCGCCCATCGCGCGGAGAGCGAGTACCTGGGCGTCGGCTCGGGGATCCTCGACCAGTTCGCCAGCGCCCTCGGCCGCCGCGATCGGGCGCTGCTCCTCGACTGCCGTTCCCGGGCGGTCCGGGCCATCGCGATGCCTCCCGGACGCACTTGCGTGCTGGTCGCCGATTCCGGCGTCCGGCGATCGCTGGCGGAGGCGGACTCGGGCTATCGCCGCCGCGTGGCGGAGTGCGCAGCCGCCCTGGAGGCCGCGCGCGGGGCGCGGATCGCGCCGGCCGACGCGCGCGCCCTGCGCGACCTGGCGCCCGCGGATCTGCCGGCGCTCGAGCGGGCGCTCCCCCCGACCCTGTTCCGGCGCGTCCGCCACGTGGTGAGCGAGAACGAGCGTGTGAGCACCTGCAGTGCGGCCCTGGAGGCGGGCGACCTGGCGGCGGCAGGCGCCGTCATTCGAGAGGGGCACCGCAGCCTGCGGGACGACTACGAGGTCTCCATCCCGGCGCTGGACGCACTGTGCGAGATGGCGGACGCCCTGCCGGGGGTTCACGGCTCGCGCCTCACGGGGGCCGGCTTCGGGGGCTGCACGCTCCACCTGGTGGAGCCCGAGGCCGCGAGCGAAGTCGCGTCGAGGCTGGCCGGCGGGTTCGCCCGGCGCTTCGGGCGGCGTCCCCCCATCGTTCGCATCGAGACCGCGGACGGTGCCGGTCCGGTGGGACTCGGCGCGGAGGGCTGACCGGAGGCCGGTCGCTCAGGCGCCGCGGGCCGCGTCGAGGGCGGCGCGCAGGGCGGCGGCGGCGAGGCCCGGATCGTCCGCCTGCAGCACGTGCCCGGTGACGGCCACGCCCGCCGCTCCAGCCGCCAGCGCCTCGGCGCAGCGGGCGGCGGTGAGGCCCCCCTGTGCGAGCACCGGAATTCCGTGACCGCATCCGGCCCGGAGCCCCTCGAGGCCAAGCGGCGCGCGCTCGGGGGGCTTGGAGAGTGGGCTCCAGACGGGCGCGAGGTGCGCGTAGCCGGCGCCGGCCCGGCCGGCAGCCTCCACCTCCGCGGGCGTGTGGGCGGACACCCCGACGATCGCGCCGGGCGCCAGCAGCGCCGCGGCCTCGGCCGGCGGGAGCGCGTCGAAGCCCAGGTGTACGCCGTCGGCACCGATGGCGAGGGCCACGTCGATGCGCCGGTTGACGAGGATGCGCAGGGCCCGGCCGGTACGCGCCGCTGCCTGCCGCGCAGCGTCGGCGAGGCTCTCCGCCCACGCGAGCAGTGCCGCCCCCCCAGCTCGCGGTCCCGGACCTGCAGCCAGTCGACCCCGCCCAGGACCGCGGCAGTCACGGCACCCGGAAGCGGATGCCGGTCGCAGCGGCGGTCTACCACCAGGCACAGGATGGGCTGCGAGCTGGGCTGCGAAATGGGCTGCGAAACAGGCTGCGAGACGGGGCGCGAGCCGCCGTGGGGCGGACCCACGTCAGAAGACGGCCGTTCCCTCGATCGGGCTCGACGCCGAGGCGTAGAGCCGACGCGGCATGCGGCCCGCCTCGTAGGCCAGCCGTCCGGCCTCGATCGCGAGCTTCATGGCGCGCGCCATCTTCACGGGCTCCTTGGCGCCGGCGATGCCCGAGTTCATGAGCACGGCGGCCGCCCCGAGCTCCATCGCGATGGCGGCGTCGCTGGCCGTGCCGACCCCCGCGTCGACGATGACGGGAACCTCCACCGTCTCGAGGATGATCCGCAGGTTGGCGGGATTGCGGATGCCGAGTCCGGATCCGATGGGGGCGGCCAGCGGCATCACCGCCGCACAGCCCAGGGCCGCCAGCCGCTGGCAGGCCACCGGATCGTCGGTGATGTAGGGAAGCACCGTGAAGCCCTCGCGCACGAGCACCCGGGCGGCCTCGATCGTCGCGGGAACGTCCGGGAAGAGGGTGCGCTCGTCGCCGATGACCTCGAGCTTCACGAGGTCGGTGTCGATCAGCTCCCGGGCGAGACGCGCGGTGGTGATGGCGTCCTCGGCGGTGTAGCAGCCGGCGGTGTTGGGCAGGATGGTGAAGCGCCGGGGAGAGATCACGTCCAGCAGGCTCGGTCCCTTGCTCGGATCGCAGTTCACCCGGCGCAGCGCCACGGTGATCATCTCGGCGCCGCTCGCCATCAGGCACTCGAGGTTCTGCTCGAACGACTCGTACTTGCCCGATCCGATGATCAGCCGCGAGCGGAACTCGTGCGCGCCCAGGCGGTAGGCGGGGAGATCCTGGGGGTTGCTCTCTTGCTGGGCCATGGTTCAGCCTCCTCCTACGGCTTCGAGGATTTCGATGCGATCCCCGGCGGAGACCGTGGCCCGCGCGAAGCTGCTGCGCGGGACGACGTCGCGGTTCCGGGCGACGGCGACGCGCCGGCCGGCCATGTCGATGCGCGCGAGCAGCTGCTCGATCGTGCAGCCGAGCGGCACCTCGCGGGCCTCGCCGTTCACGAAGATCGAGGTGGTGGCTTCTCGGGTCGCGGTCTCCATTCGCCACGCATCGTAGCGAGTCGCGCCTCTCCATCGAATGGCCGGATGTCCGATACCCTTGGGAACGCACGGCCCGGCGGCGAGGAGCGGCGAGGTGGGGGGCGCATGACGGCAGGCAGCGGCACGAGCGGCGGGCATCCCTGCGAGGCCACCATCGATCTGCGCGCCCTGCGCGCCAACCTGGGGCTGGCGCTGCGTCTCGCCGGCCGCCGCGAGGTGATCGGCGTGGTCAAGGCGGATGCGTACGGCCATGGGGCCGTGCCGGTCTCGCGCTGCCTGCTGGCCGCCGGCTGCACCCGGCTCGCCGTGCTGACCGTTCCCGAGGGCGTGGCGCTGCGCGACGCTGGGATCGAGGCGCCCATCCTCGCGCTGGCCGGGGCCCGCAACGACGGGGAGGCGCATACCGCCGCCGCCCGCGGGCTCACGCCCGTCCTGCACACGCGCGAAGGTCTGCGCCGCCTCGAGGCGGTCGCCTCCCCCTCGCTCCCCATCCGGGTCCACGTGGAGGTGGACACCGGGATGCACCGCATGGGGGTTCCCGCTTCGGACGCGGTCTCGTTGCTGGAAGCGTCGTCGTCGTCGCCGCATCTCCGGCTCGAGGGCGTGATGACCCACTTCGCCCACGCGGACGAGCCGGACCTCGCCCCCAGTCGCGAGCAGGTGGATCGCTTCCGGGCGGTGCTCGCGGACGCTCGGGCCCGGGGCATCGAGCCGGAGGTGGTGCATGCGGACAACTCGGCGGCGCTCATGTGCGGCAAGCGTCTGGCGGAGGCCCTGCCGGAGGCAACCGCCGTTCGCCCCGGGCTCATGCTGTACGGCGTTCGCCCGGCGCCGCACCTCGAGGGAGAGCTCACCCCGGTGATGACCCTGCGCGCGAGCGTGCTCACCGTGCGCGACGTGCCCGCCGGCGCCGGCGTCGGCTACGGGGCGACCTGGCGCGCCGGGCCGGGCGGCAGCCGGGTGGCGACCCTCGCGGTGGGCTATGCGGACGGCATCCCCTGGAACGCCGCCAACCGGACCCGCGTCTGGCTCGCGGGTGCGTGGCGTCCGCTGGTGGGCCGCGTGTCGATGGACTCGATCGGCGTGGACGTCGGTCTCGGGGACGCGGTCGCCGTCGGCGACGAGGCGATCGTGTTCGGCGCCATCGAGGGCCCGCCCGGGACGCCGGCCGCGCTGCCCGTCGAGGAGGTCGCCGCGGCCGTGGGCACGCTCCACTACGAGCTGCTGGTGCGCGTGGGAGCCCGGGTGCCGCGGGTCTATCGCGACTGAAGCGACGCGGCCCTCCGGCCCACGCGACGCTCGCTGCGAGGCGCGTTTGACTTGGGAGAGGGCCCTCGGTACACCCTTCCTGGCGTCCTCCCCAGCATGCGCTCCGCTCGCAGAGTCCTGCAGGTCCCGCTGCCTCCCGGCAGGGGGGCCGCACGAATGTCAGGCGCTTCGACAGCCCGGCCAGGAGGAAGACCCGGCCCGATGACCCCCCAAGATTCCACGCGCCCGGTGGCGCGCGCACTCCTATCCGTCTACGACAAGACCGGGCTCGTCGAGCTCGCGCGCGGCCTGGTCGAGCTGGGCATCGAGCTCGTCGCCTCGGGCGGCACGCTGGCGGCGCTCGCCGAAGCCGGCCTGCCCGTCATCGCGGTGGACGCTCTCACGGGAAGCCCGGAGATGCTCGGGGGCCGGGTGAAGACGCTGCACCCGAAGATCCACGGCGGCATCCTGGCCCGCCGGGGCCTCGAGCAGGATCGCGCGGATCTCCTCGCGCAGTCCATCGCCCCCATCGACCTGGTCGTGTGCAACCTCTACCCGTTCGAAGAGACCGTCGCGACGCCCGGGGCCTCCTACCAGGACATCGTCGAGAAGATCGACATCGGCGGGCCCTCCATGCTCCGGTCCGCGGCGAAGAACCACGCGGACGTGGGTGTCGTGGTGGCTCCCGCCGACTACCCGGTGGTGCTCGCCGAGCTGCGCGAGCAGGGAGGCCTCACCGCCGCCACACGACGCCGCCTGGCCCTGGAGGCCTTCCGGCGGACGGCCGCGTACGACGCCGCCATCCAGGAGTGGCTGGGGCGCCAGGTGGAGCCCGCGCCTCCGGACGAGCGCCCGGCCCCGGCCGCCGACCACTTCCCCGCCGTGCTGCTCACCGGGCTGCAGCGCCGGGAGATGCTGCGCTACGGCGAGAACCCGCACCAGCAGGCGGCGCTGTACGGGTCGTTCCTGGATGACATCGCCCAGCAGCTGCACGGCAAGGCGCTCTCGTACAACAACCTGGTGGACGTGCAGGCCGCCCTGGCCCTGATCCTGGACTTCCCGCCCGAGGACGGCGCCGCGGTGGGCATCCTGAAGCACAACACGCCGTGCGGGGTCGGCGCTGGGGACGCGCCGCTCGTCGCCTACCAGCGGGCGTTCGCGACGGACCCGGAGTCGCCCTTCGGCGGCATCATCGTCTGCAATCGCCCCTTCGACCTGGCCCTGGCCCAGGAGGTCGACCAGATCTTCACCGAGGTGCTGGTGGCGCCGGGCTTCTCGGACGACGCGCTGGCGCTGCTGCGCAAGAAGAAGAACCGCCGGCTGCTGGCCTTCGACGCGTCCCGCATCGATCGCCACCAGCTCGAGTGGAAGCGCATCTACGGCGGCGTGCTGCTGCAGGACCCGGACGCGGCGCTCGAGGACCTCGGCGCCGCCGAGGTCGTCACGAAGGTGCGGCCGGACGCCGCGCAGCTGCGCGCCCTCGAGTTCGCGTGGCGCGTGGTGAAGCACGTGAAGAGCAACGCCATCGTGTTCGCTGCGGACGGCCGGACGCTCGCGGTCGGCGGCGGCTGCACGTCGCGGGTGGACGCGGTGCACGCGGCGGTCGCCAAGGCGGCCCGTACGGGCATCTCCCTGGCCGGCTCGGTGCTGGCCAGCGACGCCTTCTTCCCGTTCCCGGACGGGCTCGAGACGGCCGTCGCCGCCGGGGCCCGAGCGGTCATCCAGCCCGGCGGCTCGAACCGCGACGAGCTGGTGGTCGAGGCTGCCGACCGCCTCGGCGTGGCGATGGTGTTCACGGGCGTCCGTCACTTCCGTCACTGATCGGTTTCGCGGGGAGCGCGCATGCGGGTCGCGGTGGTGGGACAGGGAGGACGGGAGCACGCCCTGGCGTGGAAGATCGCGCGCAGCCCGCTCGTGGACGACCTGATCGCCCTGCCGGGCAACGCCGGGATGACGGACGTGGCGCGCTGCTTCGCCGAGGTGCCGGCGGGCGACGCGGACGCGGTGCTCGCGCTGGCTCGCCGAGAGGCCGTGGACCTGGTGGTGGTCGGTCCGGAGGATCCCCTCGCCGCAGGCCTCGCCGATCGGCTGCGCAACGCGGGCCTGGCGGTCTTCGGGCCCAGCCAGGCCGCCGCCCGGCTGGAGTCCAGCAAGGCCTTCTCGAAGGAGTTCATGCAGCGGCACGGCATCCCGACCGCGGCCTGGGCGTGCTTCGACGAGGCCGACGCCGCCCTGGTCCACGTCCGGCAGGTCGCCGGCCCCTGCGTGGTCAAGGCGGACGGGCTCGCCGCCGGCAAGGGCGTGGCCATGTGCGAGACGCCCTCCGACGCCGAGCGCGCCATCGGCGAGATGATGCGCGACCGGCGCTTCGGCGCCGCCGGGGACCGCATCGTCATCGAGGAGTGGATGCAGGGCGAAGAAGCGTCCTACTACGCGATCACCGACGGTCGCCACGTGGTGGGTCTCGCGGCCGCCCAGGATCACAAGCGCGCCCTCGACGGCGACCGCGGCGAGAACACCGGCGGCATGGGGGCGTACTCGCCGGCTCCGGTCTTCACGGAAGCCGTCGAGAAGCGCGTGCTCGAGGAGATCGTGCATCCCGCGATCCGCGGCATGGAGGCCGACCGCTGCCCGTACCAGGGGGTGCTCTACGTGGGGCTGATGATCGAGGCCGGCGTTCCGCGGGTGGTGGAGTTCAACGTGCGCTTCGGCGACCCCGAGACCCAGTGCCTGATGCTGCGGATGCAGGGTGACCTCGTGCCGCTCCTCGACCGCGCCGCGCGCGGGACCCTCGACGCGAGCGCATCCGTCGACTGGGCCGATGCGTCGGTGTGCGTCGCGATGGCGTCCGGCGGCTATCCGCGGGCGTACGAGACCGGCAAGCCGATCACGGGGCTCGAGGCGGCGGCCGAGGACCCGAACGTCGTGGTCTTCCACGCCGGTACCCGCCGCGCCGCGGGGGGCGGCTTCGAGACGGCGGGCGGGCGCGTGCTCGGCGTGACGGCTCGCGGGGCGAGCGTTCGCGAAGCGCGCGACAGCGCCTACGCGGCCGCCGACAAGATCCACTTCGAGGGCGCCCACCTGCGCCGGGACATCGCGAGCCGTGCCCTCGGTCGCTGAGTCGCCGCCCCGCGCGCCGGCCGGCCTTGCCGCGGCGCTGGACGCCCTGGCCGAGGACGGTCTGGTCGCCTTCCCCACGGAGACGGTCTGGGGGCTCGCCTGCCGGGCCGGGTCGCCGGCCGCGGTGGCGCGGCTGCGGCGCTTCAAGGGGCGCGACGCCGACAAGCCCGTCTCCGTCCTGATCGACGTCCCGCAGCGGCTGGACGATCTCGGCGCCGAGCCGTCGGACGCCGCCCGGCGCCTGGCGGCGGCGTTCTGGCCCGGTCCGCTCACGCTGGTGCTGCGGTGCCGCCGCGCGCTGGCGCCGGGCATCGCGGGTGCCGACGGCCGGGTGGGCGTCCGCTGCAGCCCGCACCCGGTGGCGAAGGCCCTGGCCGCGGGTGCCTTCGCCCGGGGCCTCGGTCCGGTCACGGCCACCAGCCTCAACCGGAGCGGTGACGAGCCGGCGCGGAGCCGGGCGGCGGCACTTCGCATCGCGGCCGCCGACGCGTCCATCCCCATCGTCGTGACGAGCGGTGAGGCCGGCGGCGGTGAGCCCTCGACGGTGGTGGACGCCTCGGGAGCGCGGGTCGCGCTGGTGCGCGAGGGCGCGATTCCCGCCGCCGAGGTGCTGGCCCGTGCGGCCGATTCCGCCGTCGCCGATGATCCGGTTCCTTCCACCTGCATTTCGTCCAGCTCCATTCCTTCCAGCCCAGACGCTTCCAGCCCCGACGCGGAGACGAGCCGCCGATGACCGCCGTACGTCCCTTTCGAGCCGTTCGCTACGACCCGGCCCGGGTCGATCTGTCCCGGGTCATCGTGCCTCCCTACGACGTGATCGCCGGGGACGAGCGGGGCTCGTTCTTCGATCGCGACCCGCACAACGCCATTCGCTTCGAGCTCACCCGGGACGTGGCCGCCGAGGCGACCACCGACTATGCCGAGATCCGCGAGCACCTCGACGCCTGGCGGGCGGGCGGGGTGCTCGTGCAGGACGAGCGGCCCGCGTTCTACGTGATGCGCCAGCGCTTCCAGGCACCGGACGGACGCACCCTGGAGCGCATCGGCTTCTTCGCCGAGCTCGCGCTCGCCGAGTACGACGAGCGGGTGGTGCTGCCTCACGAGAACACCCTGGCCGGGCCCAAGCAGGATCGCCTGCGCCTGCTGCGGGCGGCGCGCGCGAACCTCTCGAGCGTGTTCATGCTCTACGAGGACCGCGAGGACGTGCTGACGGGCGTCCTCGCCCGAGCCCTCGAGAACGACGTGCTGGGCGAGGCCGTCGACGATGCGGGTGTCGAGTACACCCTGGCGGCGATTACGGAGCCGGAGCCCGTCCGGGCCATCGAGTCGTTCCTCGCCGAGCGGCCCGTGGTCATCGCGGACGGTCACCACCGCTACGAGACGGCGCTCGAGTACCGGCGCGAGTGCCGGCAGCAGGGCCGGGGAGACGGTCCCGGCGCGGCGGGCTCCACGCTCGCGTACTTCGCCAACGTCTACGCGAGCGGCAGCCTGCTGCTGCCGATCCACCGGGTGGTCCGGCGCGGACACGCACCGGACGCGGCGGAGTACGCGGCACGGCTGCCGGGCTGGAAGCAGGAGACTGCGGAGGTCGCCGCGGACGGCCGCGACATCCCCGAGCTGCTCGAGAAGCACCTCGCGCCGCGCGCCGGGCACCCGGCGTTCGCGGCAGACGACGGCTCCGGCACCCTGCGCGTCTTCTTCCGGGACGCGCCCCTGGGAGACGAGCTGATGGTCCGCATCCTGGAGCGGGACGTGCTCGGCGGCGTGTTCGGGCTCGACGAGACCGACATCCGCGAGGGAGCGGTGAGCTTTCCGAAGAGCTCGCCCCGGGCCGCCGAGTCGGTGCGGAACGGCGACGGCGTCGTCGCCCTCTACCTGAATCCCCTCGAGCCGGACGACGTCTTCCGGGTCACCCGGGCCGGCGAGCGCATGCCCCAGAAGTCGACCTTCTTCTCGCCGAAGGTTCCGACCGGGATGGTCTTCCGCGTTCACGAGGAGAGCTGAGGCGGTGGCGCGTCGGCGCAGCAAGCCGCGAGCGATCGGGACGGTCGTGAGCCAGGTCCTGGGCGACCTCGGGCTCGACGCCGCCCAGGCCGCGTTCCGCATCCTGGAGCGGTGGCCGGAGGTGGTGGGGCCCGAGGTGGCGCGGCACTGCCGGCCGGTGTCCGTGCGCGGCGGGGTGCTCGAGGCCGAGGTCGACTCGAGCGTCTGGTGCCAGCAGCTCCAGATGGATCGGGAGCGGCTGCTCGCGCTGCTCCGGGAGGCGCTGGGGCCCGCGGCGCCGACGGATCTCCGCTTCCGCGTCGGCTACAATCGGCGGCCCTGATCGTCCCGGCGGCGAAAGGCACCGTCGATCCAGCGAGCGAACCCAGCGAGAATCCAGCGAGAGGGACCCATGGCCGATCTCCACCCGCCCGCCAAGCCCCCTTCCGAGAGCCCGGCCGAGACGGGGGTCCGCTGCGACTTCTGCCAGGCGATCGTCCCGGCGGTCCGGCGGGTGGCCCTCGACGGGGAGTACGAGCGCCTTCGTACCCCCCACAAGGAGCTCTTCGCCTGTCCGGCCTGCTCCGACAAGAAGGAGCGCGAGCGCCAGGGGCTCGGGCGCCGGGGTCGCTGACGGCCGGCCCGTTGACCCCCGATCGGCCGTTTCCTAGGAGCCTGACCCAAGACTCCCGTGGAAAGCCCTGGCGTCGAGGCGCGCCACTGGCAAGGCGCGTGAGGAGGCCGTAGCGCGGGCTACGGCGACGCAGCGCAACGCAGCCAGCGGCGATGCATCGGCGTCAGGGCGGCGCGAGGTGTCTTGGGTCAGGCTCCTAGCAGGGTGCTGGAGAACCCCGGACCGAGCTCGGCGGAGAGGTGCGTGCCTCGCGACGGAAGCGGGTTCTTCAGCATCCTGCTAGAGTCCGCGGCCTCCTGTCGCCCGCGAGGCGGAGTAGAGAGACCCTCTCCGACCGACGCTGGATGCGACTGCAAAGGAAGAACCTGCGAATGGTCAAGATCCGGCTGACACGCGTCGGCGCCAAGAAGAAGCCCTTCTACCGCCTCCAGGCCATCGACGAGCGCCGCCAGCGCGACGGCCGCGCGCTCGAGTACCTGGGCACCTACGACCCGAACGTCGAGCCGGCTGCCCTCGATCTCAAGACCGAGGCGATCGACGCCTGGCTCGCCAAGGGCGCACAGATGAGCGACACCGTCGCCTCCCTGGTCCGGCGTGCGAAGCGCGAAGCCGCCGCGAGCGCGGGCTGATGGCGAATTCCGACCCGGCCGCGGAGCTGGTGGAGTTCATCGCGAAGGCGATCGTCACCCAGCCTGAGGATGTGCAGGTCAGCATCACCGAGGACGGCGTCCTCGAGCTCGAGACGGCCGGCGATGACCGCGGGCGGGTGATCGGCCGGCAGGGTCGGGTCGCCAAGGCCATGCGCGCCGTCGTCGCCGCTTCGGCGGTCGGCGCGGACAGCCGTCTCGAGATCATCGACTGACATCCGGGCAGCCATGCCCGAACGAGTGGTGCTGGGGCGCGTGGTCGGAGCACACGGCCTTCGGGGAGATGTGCGCGTGCACTTCTTCGGCGACGGGCCGGACAACCTGCTCGGGGTCTCCGGGGTGTGGCTGTCCGACGAGCGCAGCGATCCGGCGGCCCTCCGCTACCCGGTGGTGGCCGCGGGGCTGGGCCGCACGGGAGAGGTGCGGCTCGCGTTGGAGGGCGTCACCGACCGCGAGGCCGCCGCTGCGCTGCGAGGCCGGCTGGTGCTCGCCGACCCGGCCGAGCTGGCGCCGCTCGAGCCCGGTGAGCTCTACTGGCACGAGCTCGTGGGCTGCCGGGTCTACGACCGGGACGGCAACGAGCTCGGCACCGTGCGGGAGATCTGGGAGACCGGCGCCCACGACGTGCTGGTCGTCCAGGACGACCGGGGCAAGCGGCTGCTCTTCTCGACCGCCCGGGAGCTGATGCCCGAGGTGGACGTGGCCGCCCGGCGGATCGTGGTGGAGGTCCTGCCCGGCATGCTCGAGCCGTGACCGGCTCCGGCGTGCCCACCCCCCGCCGGATGGTGACGCGAGAGCCGGGCGGTAGGATCCCCCGCGTGCTCGAACGCATCGACGTCCTCACGATCTTCCCCGACCTGATGGAGCGCTTCTTCGCGGAGGCGCTCGTGGGGGCTGCGCGGGAGAAGGGGATCGTGACCCTCGCCGCCCACGACCTGCGGGACTTCACGAGCGACCGCCGGCGCACCGTGGACGACACGCCCTATGGCGGCGGGCCCGGGATGGTGATGAAGCCCGAGCCCCTGGTGACCGGCATCGAGGCCATCGCGGGGCCCCGGGGCCCCGAGCGCCGTGCGCGGGTGCTGCTCCTGAGCCCCCAGGGGAGGGTGCTCGATCAGAAGCTGCTGGTGGAGTTGGCAGCCGAGGAGGCCCTGCTGCTGGTGTGTGGCCGCTACGAAGGGGTCGACCAGCGGGTGATCGACGAGGCCGTGGACGACGAGGTCTCCCTGGGCGACTACGTGCTCTTCGGGGGCGAGGTGCCTGCGATGGGGCTGGTGGAGGGCGTCGTCCGGCTGCTGCCGGGAGTCCTGGGCAATCCTGAATCTGCGCGCCGGGAATCCTTTGGGGGAGGATTTCTGGAAGGACCGCAGTACACTCGGCCGCCGGTTTTTCGCGGCCGGACCGTCCCGGAGGTGCTCCTCTCGGGAGATCACGCCGCGATCGACCGCTTTCGGGCCGAGCAGGCACGAGAGTTCACCCGGGAGCGGAGGCCCGATCTGCTGGCGCGATCGGGCCGGTCGCCTTCGGACGACACCCCGAAGACGGACCCGAAGACGGACCCGAAGACGGAAGAGTCACGAACAGCGCGCGATCCCCGCGAGCCAGGAGGCATCCGCGGTGGACCTGTCGGCGCAGCACACAGCGAGAGCAACGGAGAAGAAGAACGATGAGGCGCATGGACTTCGTGGAGCAGGAGAGCCTGCGTCGGGATCTGCCCCCCTTTCGGGTCGGTGACACCATTCGGGTTCACGCGAAGATCCGGGAAGGTGACAAGGAGCGGATCCAGGTCTTCGAGGGCGTGGTGATCCGGCGCCGCGGCGGCAGTCACGCCGAGACGTTCACCGTTCGCAAGGTCTCGAACGGCGTCGGCGTCGAGCGCATCTTCCCGGTGCAGTCGCCGCTGGTGGAGAAGGTCGAGATCAAGAGCCGCGGCTTCGTGCGGCGCTCGCGTCTCTACTACCTGCGCGACCTCTCGGGCAAGAAGGCGAGGCTCCACTCGAAGGTGCGCGATCTCTCGGGGCTGCTGTCCGAGGACGATCTCGCCGCCCTCGAGGCCGGCGACAGCGCGTCCGAGGAGGCGCCCGTGGAAGCGGCGTCCGAGGAGAGCGGCGAAGCGGCGAGCGAGGAGCAGACCGCCTAGGAGCCTGACCCAAGACTCGCGTGGGAAGTCCCGGGGTCGAGGCGCGCCGATGCCAAGGCGCGCGAGGAAGCCATAGCGCGGCCTACGGCGACGCAGCGCAACGCAGGCAGCGGCGATGCATCGGCGTCAGGGCGGCACGAGGTGTCTTGGGTCAGGCTCCTAGCTAGACGGCTTCCGTTCGTCGGGCCGACGGTCTTCTCCGATCGGTCCTAGCGGTTCGCGTCGAACGCCCCCGGCCAGTGCTCGATGCGCCAGCTCTCCTGCCGGCGTCCCGGCGCCCGGCAGGACACCACGTCGAATCGGATGCGGCCGGCGGCCCCCGGGTTCTGGCGCAGCCAGGCGGATGCGGCCCGGACCAGTCGCGCCTGCTTCGCGGCGTCCACGGCCTCCTCCGGCGGGCCCAAGGCGGCGCTCCGGCGCGTCTTCACCTCGACGAAGGCGACGAGGCGTCCGCGCCGCACCACCAGGTCGACCTCGACGCCGCCGAGCCGGACGTTGCGTTCGACGATGCGATAACCTCGCCGCGCCAGGAACCGCGCTGCGCGCTCCTCGCCCTCCCGGCCGAGGGCACGACGATCGTCGCCACGGTCCGGGCGTGCCGCGGCGCCGGCCGCTCGTCCAGGTCGTTCGGAATCCATGGCCCTGGGTTCTCCGCGGGACCGGGAGAAGTCCGTAGGGTAGCAGGGGGACGATGGGGACCCTCCACGTGGTGGCCACGCCGATCGGCAACCTGGAAGACGTCAGCCTGCGGGCCCTGCGCGTCCTCGCCGAGGCAGACCTGGTGTTCGCCGAGGACACGCGGCGCACCCGCATCCTGCTCGAGCGACACCGCATCGCCGCCCGTCCCCTGTCGCTGCACGCCCACAACGAAGAGTCGCGGATCGAGCGGGCGCTGTCGGCGCTGGCCGGGGGCGGGCGGGTGGCCCTGGTCTCCGACGCCGGGACGCCCCTCGTGTCCGACCCGGGGGAGCGGCTGGTCGCGGCCGCGATCGGCGCCGGCCATCGGGTCGAGGCGGTGCCGGGACCGTCCGCGGTGCTGGCCGCTCTCGCGGTCTCGGGCCTGCCCGCCCAGCCGTTCTCGTTCCTGGGCTTCCTGCCCCGGCGCGCGGGGGCGCGCCGCGCGCTGCTCGCGGGCTTCCGCGCACGGCCCGAGACCCTGGTGCTCTTCGAGTCGCCGAAACGGCTGGGGAAGACCCTGGCCGAGCTCGCCGAAGCCCTGGGAGAGCGACCGGCCTGCGTGGCTCGCGAGCTGACGAAGGTCCACGAGGAAGCCCGTCGCGGGACGCTGTCCGAGCTGGCGCGGGTCTTCGCGGAGGGCACCCTGGGTGAGATCACGCTGGTGGTCGCCGGCGCGCCGGCGGGCGAGACGGCGAACGAGGTCGACGACGCGACCCTCGATGAACGGATCCGCGACCTGTGCGCCGCCGGGCTGCGTCCGAAGGAGATCGCGGCGCGTCTCGCGGCCTCGACGGGCCGCCCGAAGCGCGATCTGTACGCCCGGGCCGTCGCGCTCCAGGAGGAAGCGTGAGCGGCCGTTCCGCTCTCTCGAATGCCGCGCGGGCGCTTCGCACGCTGCGCCATCTGCGCCCGAGCCAGGCGCTGGCGCAGCTTCGCCATGCCCTCGCGCCCGGCTTGGGGGCGCCGCGGGTCTTCTCCGGCGATCCGCCCCCCCTGGCGGTCGAGCAGGCGTCCGTGCCGTTCCTGCCGCCGCCGCGGCACGCGCGGTGCATCTGCCGGGGCCGGGACACGGCGGTCCGCCTGCTCAACCGCGAGGTGCTGTTCCACGACGGTGTCGACTGGGACTACGACGCGGAGGGGCCGCTCTTCTCCTACCACCTGCACCACTTCGACCACGCCCGGAGCCCTGGGCTCTCGCCGCTCGCGCGGGCGGAGCTCATGCTCGACTGGATCGAGGCTCATCCCCGGGGCATCGGCTGGGATCCGCACCCCATCTCCCATCGCGTGCTCGCGTGGGGGAAGCTGCTGCTCACGCCGGGTGCCCTGACCCTGGTCGACGAGGGATCCGGGCGCGTCCGCGGCTCCCTGGCAAGCCAGCTCGATACGCTGGCTGCTCGTCTCGAGGTCCGGCTTCAGGCGAATCACCTCTTCTCCAACCTGCTCGCCCTGGTGTTCGGCGGTCTGCTCTTCGAAGGCCCGGCCGCGGCGCGCTGGCTCGAGCGCAGCGACGCCTTCCGGGCGGAGCTTCGGGACCAGCTGCACCGGGACGGCAGCCACGAAGAGCGAAGCCCGATGTATCACGCGCTGCTGCTCGAGCAGGTGCTCGACCTGCTGAACCTGGCCCGTGCGCGCCCGGCCGGCGTCCCGGTCGGCCTGGTGGACGAGCTGGTGGACGCGGCCGCCCGCATGGCGGGGGCGCTCGAGCTCTGGACGCACCCCGACGGCGAGATCGCGCTCTTCTCGGACTCGGCCCTGGGCATCGCCCAGCGGCCCGCCCGGCTGGCCGACTACGCCGGTGCGCTCGGCGTTCCCGTGGTGTCCCCGGAGCCGGCCGGCCGTCTCGCGGGAGGGGGCTTCGTGCGGCTCGCGGACGAGCGGCTCCACGGGATCGTGTCCGTCGCCGGTCCCGCCCCCGAGCACCAGCCCGGTCACGCCCACTGCGACGCGCTGTCCTTCGAGCTGTCGGTCGACGGTGAGCGCGTCGTCACGGATCCGGGGGTGTTCGAGTACGTCCCCGGCAGACGTCGGGACGCCTCTCGCGCCACGCGAAGCCACGCCACCGTCGAGGTCGATGGCGAGGAGCAGGCGGAGATCTGGGCGGCCCACCGGGTGGGAGGCCGGCCCATCGTGGGCGTGCTCGACTACGAGCCGGGTGTCGCGTGCGAGGCGGAGTGCATCGGCTGGGACACGCGCGACGTCGTGCACCGGCGCCGCTTCGAGCTCTCCGAGGGCGCGCTGCTGGTGCACGAGGTGATCGAGGGTGGGGCCGCCGTGCGCCTCACGCTGCCCCTCGCCCCGGGACGCCGCGCCCGCCTCGAGGGCGAGCCCGGTGCGGCGCGGAGCCTCTGGGTGGGGGGCGGGCGGAGCGCGCTGCGGGTGACGTTGCCGGACACGGGCGAGGTGCGCTGGCGTCTGGAGCCCGCAGAGGCGTACCCGGAGTTCGGTCGCGTGGCGTGGCGCTGGTGCCTGGTGGGCGAGAGCGACGCCTTCCGGCGCGGAACCTGGCGCTTCGTTCCCGAGCCCGTCTCACCGGCCTCCTGATCGATCCCCGGCGCGCCGGCGGTGGCCCGCTTCGGGTCAGCCGCTCTCCGACCGCGCCAGCAGGGCCTCGAAGGCCTCCTCGTCGAGGATCTCCACGCCCAGCTTCTCGGCCTTCTCGCGCTTGCCGCCCGCGTTCTCGCCGGCCACCACGTAGTCGGTCTTCTTCGACACCGAGCCCGAGACGTGGCCGCCCAGGGCTTCGATGCGCTGCTTCGCCTGCTCGCGCGGAACGCTCAGGGTGCCGGTCAGCACGAAGGTGCTGCCCGCGAGCGGACCGGAGGCTTCGGCGTCGGCCCGCGTGATCTGCTGCCATCGAATCCCCAGCTCCCGGAGCCGATCGACCTCCCCGCGGTTGCGTGCGTCGGCGAAGAAGCGGCTCACGCTCTCGGCGATGGTCGGACCCACGCCCTCCACGGCGGCGAGCTCCTCGGGCGAGGCGGTCATCAGGGGCTCGATGTCGCCGAAGTGGCGGGCCAGCAGCTCCGCCAGGGTCTCGCCCACGTGGCGGATGCCGAGGGCGATCAGGAAGCGAGCGAAGGTGGTCTCTCGCGATCGCTCGAGGCTGGCCACGAGATTGGCCGCGGACTTCGCCCCCATCCGCTCGAGGGATTCCAGCTGGCCGGCGTCCAGGGTGAAGACGTCGGAGAGACGCTTCACCAGGCCCGTCGTGACGAGCTGGTCGATCAGCTTCTCGCCCAGACCGTCCACGTCCAGGGCGCTGCGAGCCGCGAGATGTCGCAGGTTGTTCTTGAGCTGCGCCGGGCAGTCGAGATCCGGGCAGCGCGTCACCACCTCGCCGGCGAGACGGACGGTCTCGGCGCCGCACACCGGGCAGTGGGTGGGCAGCCGGTAGGGCGGCGGGCCGGTCTCGCGCCGGCCGACGAGCACGCGCACGACCTGCGGAATCACGTCTCCCGCGCGCTGCACGACGACCGTGTCGCCCTCGCGCACGTCCCGGCGATCGATCTCGTCCTGGTTGTGCAGAGACGCGTTCGACACGGTGACGCCGCCCACGGCTACCGGCTCGAGCTTCGCCACGGGCGTCAACGCGCCCGTCCGGCCCACCTGCGCCTCGATCGCGAGCACCCGGGTGGTGGCCTGCTCCGGCGGGAACTTGAACGCGATGGCCCATCGGGGGGACCGCGACAGGGTGCCGAGCAGCTCCTGCAGGGCGATGCGGTTCACCTTGAAGACCGTGCCGTCGATCTCGATGGGCAGCTCGGCGCGCCTCGCCCGCATCTCTTCGTAGAAGGCGACGGCGTCCGCGAGGCCGTGACAGAGACGAGACTCGGGCGACACCAGGAATCCCCAGGCCGACAGGGTCTCCAGCACCTGCATCTGCTCTTCGACGCCGTCGGGGCGGCCCTCGGCGATGGCATAGGCGCGGAACTCGAGCGAGCGCAGGCGCCGCACGTCGACGTCGTGGAGCATTCGCAGCGAGCCGGCGGCCGCGTTGCGCGGATTCGCGAAGAGCTCGAGGCCGGCTTCGCGACGGGCCTCGTTCAGGCGCTGGAAGGCGGCCAGGGGCAGGATGACCTCGCCCCGGATCGACGCCACGGGCGGCGCCGGCCGTCCCCGCTCGCCGTCCAGCCGCAGAGG
The DNA here is from genome assembly GCA_963822965.1 of uncultured delta proteobacterium. Taxonomy (GTDB): domain Bacteria; phylum Myxococcota_A; class UBA9160; order UBA9160; family UBA4427; genus JAJDAN01. The sequence goes on along the minus strand of CAWGJT010000001.1, from coordinate 181,322 downwards.
AATCGAGAGCACGTTGCGGAGATTGGCCAGCACGTCCTCGCCGGTGTGTCCGTCGCCGCGGGTCAGCCCGCGAACCAGGACGCCGTCCTCGTAGATGAGCTCGACGCCGGCGCCGTCGAGCTTCGGCTCCCCCGCGTAGGCGAGACTCGCGAGATCCTCGTCGCGGTCGGCGACCTCCGCCCCGGCCTCCCGCAGCAGGCGGCCGACGCGGTCGTGGAAGGCCCGCATCTCGTCCGCGTCCATGGCGTTGTCCAGGGACAGCATGGGCGAGAGGTGGGGCAGGGTCTCGAAGCCTTCGGCCGGGGGCGCGCCGACGCGTTGGGTCGGCGAGTCGGCCTGGACTTCATCGGGAAGCCGGGCCTCGAGCGCCTGCAGCTCCCGGAGCAGGGCATCGTACTCGGCGTCGCTGATCTCGGGCCGATCGAGGGCGTGGTACAGGCGGTTGTGCCGGTTCAGCTCGTCGACGAGGGCGCGCATGCGCCGGCGGGCCGCCGCGAGCTCCGAACGCTCCAAGATCCGCGTCTCCGCAGGGAAAACCCCATTAAAGCCCGGCCGCCAGAAGGGCGATGAGGGAGTCGTACCGGGGCCGGCGCGAGCATACCACGGCTCGTTCCCTGGCCCTTTGGCAGCTCGGTGGTGAGGGGATCGAATCCGATCGTGAAGCGAGAGCCTTCGAACTTGGCGCCCGCGGGGCACCTCCTCGCCCTGGCGACGGCCGCCGATCTGGCCGTCGCCCTGACCCGCGACGACCGGATCGTCTGGGCGAACCCGCGTCTGGCGCACCTGCTCGAGTCCCGCGACGGCGGCGACGTGGCCGGCACCCCCATCGAGGACGTGCTCGAGGGCGCCGGCGCGGTCGCGCCCTCCGGTGAGGGCGCCAAGTGCCGGCTGCGCACGCGCCGGGGCCTGCGCGAGGTCGAGGTGTCGCGCTACCGGGAGAGCGTCGCGGACGCGGCGCCCGACTCGCTCTGGCTGATGCGCGAGATCGTGCCGACGCGCAGCGCCGAGGAGGACCTGCACCGCGCCAGCCGGGCGCTCCACGACGCCAACCGCGAGATCGTGCGTCTGCGCGAGCGGCTCGTCGCGGCCATCGACGAGCGGGACGAGCTGCTGAGCGTCGTCAGCCACGAGCTGCGGACACCGGTGACCGTCATCCGGGGCTACAACAACCTGCTGCTCGGCGACGGGGTCGGCGAGCTGAACGCGCAGCAGCGCGAGTTCCTGGTGCAGAGCAACCAGAGCTGCGAGCGGCTGAACCGGTTCATCTCCGATCTGCTGAGTGCCTGCGGCGAGGCCAGCGGCAACGGGCTGCTCGACCTGAAGCGCGGGTCCCTGCAGGACCTCCTGATCGACGTGATCGCCTTCCTGCGGCCGCTGCTCGACCAGCGCGACCTGATCGTGGAGCTGCGCCTGGATTCGGACGCGACCTGGGCTCTCTTCGACCCGGCCCGCATCGAGCAGGTCGTCACGAACCTGCTCAGCAACGCCATCCGCTACTCGAAGCCCGGCACGTCGGTGAGCGTGCGCGGTCGGTCGATCGTCGGCGCCGGCCATCACTTCGTCGAGGTGGCGGTCGTCGACACCGGACCGGGGGTGGTTCCCAGCGACCGCGAACGCATCTTCGAGCCCTACGTGCGCGCCGCCGACGACCACAAGAGCGGCGGTCTCGGGCTCGGTCTCGCCATCTGCAAGCGCATCGTGGACGCCCACGGCGGAACGATCGCGGTATGCGACGAACCCGGCTGGGGCAGCCGCTTCACCTTCACGCTGCCCGGAGCGGAAGCCGAGGAGGTGGGCTGAGTCCATGGCTGCGGTCGGCAAGTCGAAGCGAAAGACCGGAGACGAGGGCGAACGCAGACGCCGCATTCTGGTCGTCGACGACGCGGAGGTGATGCGGAGCTATCTCGCGAGCCTGCTCGAGATTCGCGGTTACCAGGTGGACACGGCCGAGGACGGCCGCAGCGCTCTCGCTCTCATCGAGGGCGGCGCTGCGCCGGACGTGGTGATCCTCGACGTGATGATGCCGGGCATCGACGGGATCGAGACGCTCCGTCGCATCCGTGCCCTCGACCCCGAGCTGCCGGTGGTGATGCTCTCGGTGGTCGGCAAGGCGGCGACGATCGTGGGGGCCATGCAGCTCGGCGCCGTCGACTACATCAACAAGCCGTTCGGCGAAGACGAGCTCGGAGCGGTTCTCGAGAAGTGGGCCATCCGGCGCGGGCTGGAGCGCGAACGCGCCCACCTGCGTGCGGCCGTCGGCGACCCGGTCGCCGACTCGGTCTGGAAGAGCGAGTCCATGCGGCGCATCCAGGCGGTGATCCAGCAGATCGCGGACACCGACGTCACCGTCCTGATCCAGGGCGAGAGCGGGGTCGGCAAGGAGATCGTCGCCCGGGCCGTCCATGCGGCCTCGACCCGCCAGCACGGTCCCTTCGTGAAGGTAAACTGCGCGGCGCTTCCGGAAGATCTGCTGGAGAGCGAGCTTTTCGGCTACGAGCGAGGCTCGTTCACCGGAGCCAACGCCCGCAAGCAGGGTCGCTTCGAGCTGGCCCACAAGGGGACGATCTTCCTCGACGAGATCGGGGAGATGAGCGCGGGGTTGCAGGCCAAGATGCTCCAGGTGCTGCAGGACAGCGTCTTCACGCGGATCGGAGGGCACGACGAGATCCGGGTGGACGTGCAGGTCGTGAGTGCGACGAACCGTCCGCTCGTGGAGATGGTCTCGCAGAACCTCTTCCGCGAGGATCTCTTCTTCCGCCTCAACGTCGTGAACATCGAGATCCCGCCCCTGCGCGAGCGACGCGAGGAGATTCCCGACCTGGTCCGGACCTTCCTCCGCCGCTACAGCCTCCAGTACGACAAGCCCGAGCTCGAAACCTCGGCTTCGTTGCTGCGCGCCTTCGAGCGATACGCCTTCCCCGGCAACGTGCGCGAGTTGGAGAACATGATGAAGCGCGTCGTGGTGCTCGAGAGCGAGGACTCGATCCTGGAGGAGATCGCCCGGCGGGAGGCGGGGGATCCGCGGGGTCGCACCGGACTGCAGAGCCTGATCGAGGAGATCGAGGAGACCGCGGGCGACGTTCCGCTGCGGGAGGTGGGGCGTCGGGTCGCCCAGCAGGTCGAGCGCGAGGCCATCGAACGCGTGCTGCGCCATACGGGCTGGAACCGCAAGCAGGCAGCCAAGCTGCTGAACGTGAGCTACAAGACTCTCCTGCAGAAGATCCGGGAGTGCGGGCTGGTCGCCGACTGACTCCGTCCGCGGGTTTCGCCGCGGCAATCCCCTCCGGAAGGGTCCGCGGCGAGTGGCGACGGTCCGAGCGCCTCGTCCCGTCTGCAGGGATGGAGAGGGAGTCGTGAACGGCAGCATCATCGCAGCACTGGTTGCGGGCGTTGTGTTGACGGCGATCGCATTTGCCCACCCCATCGGGCCCGTGCTGATGCTCGCTATGGAGACCCCCTTCGATGCCATCCCGTACAATCTCTTCGGGGTGATCGGCAACGCCATCACCTTCATCCCGATCCTGATCTTCCTCGTCAAGGTGCATCCCGGCCGCTGGGGGCACGCCTTCTTCGGGACCCGCATCCAGCAGCTCGCCGCGCTGCTGATCGTCGCGCTTCTCTATGCCCACGCCACATCGGTCGTCGACCTCGGCGTGACCCAGATCTACGACTGGCTCCGCAAGGCGACGCTCTTCATCCTGATGAGCCTCTTCGCCTACTCGTTCCGCGAGACGCGCTACCTGCCACTCCTCGTGAAGACGCTGGTCTTCTCGATGGCCTTCTTCACGCTGCTCTCGATGATCGACTTCTATCTGGGCATCCACCTGCTCCCGCTGCACGCCGGGAGGATGGGGGGCGCCGCCCTCGACACGGAGTTCCGGTCCTACGAGGTATCCCAGTGGCGGTTCACGGGCGTCGGGTATCCGGTGAACCGCTTCGCGAACTATCTCCTTCTCGTCATCTTTCTCGGCGTCGGCTGGTTCATGTCGGTGCGGTCCACCTTCCAGCGTGCTTTCGCGGCGGCGTCGACGACCGTGCTCGTGCTGGGCGAGCTCTTCACCATTTCACGCGCCGGCATCCTGGCGATGGGAGCCGGGGTGCTGGTCATGCTTCCCATGGCCCTGCGTCTCTCGATCCGGCAGGTGGCGGGCGTGGTGCTCGTCATCGGGCTGCTTGCCGGGCCGGCCTGGTACGGCCTGTCGCTGACCTCGGCGGACCAGGCGATCGCCCAGCGCTTCGACGCGAGGCACTTCACGGGAAGCGCCGGCGGCCGCCTCGAGCGGGTCGTCGCAGCCTTCAAGATCTGGGCGCAGCATCCCTTCATCGGGGTGGGTTGGGGAAAGTTCACGGAGTACTCCCCCGAGTACGTCCGGGTGGGTGGCAAGAGCGCCCACAACGCCTACCTGAGGGTGCTCGCGGAGACGGGGCTGCTCGGGTTCGTCCCCCTGATGATCTGGCTCTTCGCGGTCGTGCGGCGAAGCCTGGTGAAGGTGGGGCACCTCTCGCCCGAGCTGGAGTTCTGGCGCCCATACTTCTTCTGCGGGCTCGTTGCCCAGCTCGTGCACAACGTGGGCAACGACTACCTGTGGGAGCGCTACTTCTGGCTGACCGCCGCCTTCGCCGTCGCCCTCGAAGCCTGCTCCCTGGCCGCCCGTTCCAGGCAAATGCGCGAGAGGCTCGAGGAGCAGCGCGCCGCCAGCGCTCGCAGGCCCCCGCCCTCCCCGGGGCTGGCCCGAAGCCTCTGACGGCGCCGGCCGCCTTCCGCAAGGCCAGGGCGGAGCGGATGGGCAGCGCCTTCGGATCCGGGGGATCCGTCCGCGTGCGTCCGCTCAGCGTTCGATGGCGATGGGCGCGCCGGTGGCCGCCGACTCGAGCATCGCGAACGTCACGCGGGAGACGTTGACGATCTCGTCCAGCGTGAAGGGAGAGGGATCGCCCTTCTGCACGGCGTTCACCACCTCGCGGATCTCCGTCGCCTGTCCCTTGTCCTGAGAGAGGCTGCGGAACGTGCGGCGGCCGGAGAGCTCGGTCGTGCGGAAGTTCGTGCACCGCGCCGTGCGCCCCTCGCCCGAGACCTCGAAGCGCTCCTTGGGGAGACCGGGGTCCGAGTGGGCGAGATACTCCAGCGTGCAGATCGAGCCATCGGGATACACGAGCACCGAGAGCAGCGAGTCGTCCACGTCCGAGTCGGTCGCAAGGAAGCGCGCGTAGACCGTCTTGCACAGCTGCCCCACCAGGTGGTTTGCGACGTCCACGAAGTGGCAGATCTCGCCGATCACCCGTCCGCCTCCTTCCTCCGGGTCCATGCTCCAGGTGTCTCGTGGCGGCGGTCCGGCCGCGACGCTGTAGTGAATGGAGAGGGGGCCCGATCGATTGGCGAAGAAGCGATCGATCTCGCGCACGTGGGAGGAGAAGCGGCGGTTGTAGCCCACGGCCAGGAAGGCGCCGCGATCGACGACCCGCCGCGTCACCCGCTCCAGGTCTTCCGGGGTGAGGGCCACCGGCTTCTCGAGCCACACGGCCTTGCCGGAATCCATCGCCCGCAGGGCGAGGGGGACGTGGGTATCGTGTCGGGTGGCGATGAAGACCAGCCCCACGTTCGGGTCCTTGAAGACCGCTTCGGGGTTCGTGCCGCAGCCGCTGAAGCCGAACTTCTCGGCGGTTCGCCGTGCGGAAGCTCCCGTCGCGGTCACGAGGGTCAGCCGGTGGATGTCGTTGCGACGATCCAGCAACGGCAGGAGCAGGGCCTTGGCGTAGTTGCCGGCGCCGACGAACGAGACGCCCAGTACGTCGGACGCGGGCCGCCTTCGCGGGGCGGGCAGCGAGACCGTCCGTTCGGTGGACGCCTCCGCGTCGTATCGGAAGACCACGGCGAGGCTCTCCGACTTCCCCGAGACGAGCTCTTCGTACGCGGGTACGGCTTCGTCGAAGCTCGCGAGCCGGGTGTCCAGCCGGTCGATGTGCAGGCTGCCCGAGTTGATGAGGGCGAGGAAGGCGCGCAGGTTGCGGTTCTCGGTCCAGCGCACGTAGGGCAGGGGGTAGTCGTTTCCGAGCTCCTCGTAGCTGCGGTCGTAGCGGCCGGGTCCGTACGACATGCTCATGCGCAGGTCGAGCTCCTTGTCGTACATGGAGCGGCGCTCGATCTCGAGGGGCATGGCGCCCACGACCGCCAGCCGGCCCTTGTGCCGACAGAGCTGAGCGGCCAGCTGCAGGGGCGCCGAGGTGGACGCGGAGGCCGCGACCAGCGCGAGATCGACGCCGTGGCCGCCCGTCGCCTCCTCCTTCCACGTGCTCGGCAGCGAGCCCGGCGTCTCGGCCCACTCGGCGCCCTGGTCGAGGGCCTGCTTGGCCCGGCGTGCGTTGAGGTCGAGTCCCAGCACCCGGCAGCCGTTCGCGCGGAGGAGCTGGACGCCGAGCTGTCCGATCAGGCCGAGGCCGACGACGGCGGCCGCCTCGCCGAGGGTCGGCTCGGCGACGCGCACGCTCTGCAGCGCGATCGCGCCCATCGTCGCGAACGCCGCCTGATCGAGGGGTACGGCCGCGGGGACGGGTGCCACCAGGTTTTCGGGCACGCAGACCAGCTCCGCGTGGTTCGCGTAGCCCGCGCCCGCACAGGCGACGCGGTCGCCGGGCGCGAAGTTCGTGACGCCGGGCCCGACCGCCTCGACCACGCCGGCGGACGAGTATCCGAGGGGCTGGGGGGTGTCGAGTCGCGTGGTCACGGTGCGGTAGGTCGCGAGGGCGCCGTCGGACTTCCACTTGCTGACGACCTGTTTCACCAGGTCGGGCCGCGAACGCGCTTTCGAGAAGAGCGAACTGCGCGCGAAGGCCATCGAGAGGCGATCGGTTCCCGGCGACATCACGGAGAAGTGGTTGCGCACGAGAACCTGCCCGCGCAGGGGCATCGGCGCCGGGACCTCGAGCAGCTCGAGCTCGCCCGATCGCGCACTCTGCAGGATCTGCTTCATCGTCTGGCCCTCTCGATGCGGCCCCGCCAGCCCGGGTGGGCCACGAAGGGCTGCGGCGCTTCGATCTGATTCAGGCGGCGCGCGACCGGCGCGCCTGCCGCGGATCCCGCCCGGGCGTCGATCTCCATCACCTCCACGTCCGCTCCGTCCCGGACGGCGGTGATGGGGCACTCGAGCTCGTGCATGGCTTCGCGCAGGATCGGGAGCTGCTCCTCGTCGAATCCCATCAGGCGGACGGCCACGAGATCGGCCGCGACCGGGTCGGTGGAGGCGATCACCGCGCCCAGCGGGCGGGCGCGGGGTGCGAGGGGCCCGTTGTCCTCGCCCGCGACGATTCCGTCGAGCAGGTGCAGCGCCTTGCGCACGGGGCGCGGCGCGTCGAGGTGCAGCCCCTTGGCGTCGCTGTAGAGGAAGCAGCGGTTCAGGTCGAGGCACATCCGCCACGTGGTCCGGTTTCCGTACCAGTTTCCGGCGCGGATGAAGTCGTCTCCCCGGGTGGCCTTCTCGGCCCGCCGCACCCACCGGAAGAGCCGTACGCCCTTGCCCTGCTGGAGCCGCGGACGCGCCCATTCGGTGGCGCGGCTGCGCAGGCGGTCGACCAGGCGGGCCGCCGGAAACTCGTCCCCGCCTTCGTGCGCGGTCCCGACGCAGTGGTGCGGCAGCCAGTTCTTGTCGCCGTTGATGCCCACGAGATTCTTCTGGGAGAGGGTCACGCCCGTCTTCTTGTGCGTCTTGACCTTCGGGAGGTTCACCACCAGATCGGCGGACAGCACCGTCTCCGAGAGCAGGTAGTCGTTGCGCCCGTCCTGGTGGTGCTGCGTGGTGGGTCCCGGGTCGTAGTCCGCGCCCCGCATGCGCGCCGGATCGAGTCCGGAGCCCGCGAAGAAGCTCTCCTCCCCCAGCTCCACCACGCGATAGCCCGCGGGGTCGCCCGGGAGCGCCCTGCGGGAGGCGACGATGCCGTCCTGGAACGTGGCCGCCTCGCGACGCAGGTCGACGACGCGCAGCGCGCGACCCGCCGACGCCAGCTCCGCCACCAGCCGGTCGAGGCCGGCGATCTCCCGGATGCGGTCCCAATCGCAGTCCATCTGCGGCGCCTCGGCGACGGTCACCCGTCCCTCGCTACCCGCCGCGATCGCCGCGTAGTCGACGGCGGCTCGCAGCACGGCGCCGTGGGTGATCACGCAGGCCACGCCTTCTTCCTCCAGCGGGTTCCAGTGGCGGATGAAGTTGGGCTTGAGGACGATCGTGCCGCCGCGGGGCACCAGGTCGCCCAGGGGGTTCCATTCGCGGGTGCCGAAGCGCGCCTGATCGAGCCCGAGCGCGTGCAGCGCGGCGCGCACCCCCGCGTAGGCCGGGTTCGGGGGACCGGTCCGCAGGGCGTCGCCGTAGAGCGCCGAGAGCTCGGGGTACGCGGTGTCCGGCGCCCAGGGCGCCTCGAGGCCCTCGTAGCTGGCGGCGGTGCGGGCGAGGGCGGCGCGGATCACGAATCGATCCCCGCCACCTTGGACTTCACCGCGCGGAACTTCCCGTTCGGCTCGCGCGCGATGGTCGTTACCAGTCGGATGTCGACGCGGATGCACTCACCCAGCCGCGCGTGCACCTCGCGCTCGAGGTTCTTCCGGTCCCGCTCCCCGAACCCAGTGCCCGCGACGACGAGCACCTCGATGGCGTCGCCGCGTTCCTGCACGATCTGCGCCTCCTCGATCTCGTACTGCTCCTTGAAGATGTGATCGAGTCGCCCGACGAGCCGACCGTCGGGCGTGGCCACGTAGTCCTCGATGCGGCCGTCGATGTCGAGGAACACGTCCCCGGGGCGTCCGCACTCGCAGGGCTGCTTGAGCTGCGTGCCCACGTCTCCGATCCGGTACCGGATGAAGGGCGTGGCCACCGAGCCGATGCCGGTCACCAGGAGCGGACCGCGAACGTACTCCGCGGTCTCCTCGACCGGCTCCACCTCCACGATGCCGTACTCCATGTCGACGTGCAGACGGTTCAGGCGGCACGCCGTCATGGAGACCGTCTCCTCGGTGGAGTGGTAGTAGTCTCGCACCGGCGCCCCGAAGGCCTCCTCGATCGTCTCGCGCTGGAACGCGAGCACCGATTCGGAGTGGGTGAACACGCCCCGGAGCTGGCCCGGCGGGATGCAGCGGTTCGCCTCCACCATCGCGCGGCTCACCAGGTGGAGTACCGACGGGTAGCCGTGGATGTACGTCGCGGGAGCCCTGTGGATCGCCTCGATGTAGGCGCTCAGGTTTGGCGGCGAGAGGTGGTACATCGAGAAGAGGGTCATGCCCGAGAGATAGTCGTGGCGCCAGAAGGGCGGCTTCTGCTGCCGGAGGGGCACGATGACCTGCCCGGTGAAGTTGATGACCGGGTCGTCGATGCGAACGCCGAAGGTCCGCCGCTGCCGCCACACCGCGGCCAGGCCCTCGGCGATGCGCTCGGGGGTGTGCCAGACGGGCAGGGCGGTCCCGGTGGTACCGCTCGTGGAGCGCTGGAGCAGGCGCCGTGCGGGCACGTCGCGTGCGACGAAGTCGCGGCTGCGGGCACGGTACACCGCCTTCTCGAGGGGCGGGATCGTGGCGAGGGTCTTCTGGATCGACGTCTGGGGATCGCCGGTGTCGACCACGGGTGGCAAGAAGCGGTAGTAGGGCACGTGCTCCCGCGCTCGTTCGATGAGCTGCGCCAGCAGGTTCCACTGCCGTTCCCGTTGGTCGTCGACGGGGTCGGCGATGCGCTCCTCCCAGGCCTCGAGGGTCTCGTGGAAGTACGGGGTGAAGCTCCCCAGCGCGCGGCGATAGCCGTCGGCGGTGCAGGCCAGGCTCTGCAGGCCGATGGGCAGCGTCGAGTAGACGGTCGAGAGGATCGGCCTCACGAGATCCTCCCGGACGACGACTCGGCGACGACACGTTCCATGAACGAGAGCATGCGCCTTGCGAGGTCGTCGCGCACGAACCCGGCCTCGACCCAGGCCCGGCCCCGACGCGCCATGGCGGCGGTCTCCTGGGGCTCCCGGCGGCACGCGAGGACGGCCTCCGCCAGCAGGTCGGGTCGCTCGGGCTCGATCGAACGCGCCGCGCCCGCGGCTTCGATCAGGCTGCGAATCTCGCCCTTCGGGGTGCTCAGGATCACGGGTCGCTCCTGGGCGCAGAACTCGAAGATCTTGGACGGGATCACCGACGTGAAGATCGAGAGATCGCGCAGGAGCACCACCAGCAGGTCGATCGACGCGATCCACGCCGGGATCTCCGCCCGGGGCTGAAGGCCGAGGAGGGTCACGTTCGAGAGGCCGCGGCGGGCCGCGTCGGCTTCCAGGCTCGCGCGGGCGGCGCCGTCTCCGATGATGAGGAAGTGGACGTCGGGCTGGTCCTTCAGGCGCTCCGCGGCGTCGAGCAGGGTGGCGACGCCGTGGGCGAGGCCCAGGGTTCCGATGTAGGCCACGAGGTACCTGCCCTCGAGTCCGTGCTTGCGCAGCAGTGCGTCGTCCCGGGCGCGGGGGCGGAAGAGCGCCGGATCGATGCCGTTGTAGACCAGCACCATTCGCTCTCGGGGCACTCCCCGGGCCGCGATGTGGTCCATGAAGGTCCCGGTATTGACCACGATGCCCGCCGCCGACCGGTACAGAACGGTCTCCAGCCACTCGAGGCAGCGCAGCAGGGCGCCCGGTCCGATCTGGCCGAGCTGCACGATCGACTCGGGCCACAGGTCGCGGATCTCGAGCACGAAGGGCGCGCGGCGCAGCCGCGAGACCACCATGCCCGCGACGCCGGCGAAGAACTGGGGGCTGGTGGCGACTACCAGGTCGGGGCGCGGAACCTTGAAGCTCGCGAGGACGGCGGCCACGGCGAAGAGCAGGTAGTTCGCGATCCGGCGCGCGAAGCCCTCGTTCGCGGACAGGAACATCCAGGTGCGGATCACGCGGATGCCGTCCACCCGTTCCTCCTGCAGGAGCCGGTTCCGATAGCCTTCGAAGAGCACGCCGCGGGGATGGTTGGGCACCCCCGTGATCACCGTGACCTCGTGCCCCTGCCGCACCCATTCCCGACAGTGCTCGTGGGTACGACTCGCCGGCGCGTTCACCTCGGGCGGGAAGTAGTGGCTGATGAAGAGGATGCGCATGGGGGAGGGCGGGCTCTGCTGCTCGTTCGGGTCGCGGCTCATTCGGGCACGTAGGGCGGAAGCAGGGGAACGAGCACCGACGCCAGGCGGGCGATCCGCCCCTCGGCGCCCTCGAGGTCGTCCCGGTAGATCGGGGTGGTGAAGCGCACCAGCGCGCCGTCCGTGCGGCCCGCGGTGGCCCGGTCCCAGAAGCGGAAGAGGATGACGTCCTCGTTCGCCGTGACGACCCGCCCCTGGCCCTGGTACCAGAAGTACACCAGCTGCCGCTCATCGCCCTTGGCGATCACGAAGCGCTTGGCCCGGGGGCCGTCGTCGCGCAGACCGTGGGCTTCCGGCAGTCCCTCGAAGCCGATGGGCCGGCGGCTCGAGTCGATGATCCCCCATCCGGCGCCCGGCAGGCAGTGCTCGGGCGGGTGGATCACCGTCTCGCCGCCGCCGTCGGCCTGGCGGACCTGGGACTCGTGGTAGCCGACGTAGACGGAGACGGCCTCGGGCTCGGGCTCGAAGGCCTCGGCCCTCTCCGGGCCCTCGCCCTCGAAGTAGCTGCACAGCAGGTAGTCCGTGGCCCCCAGGATGCGGAGCGACTTCGGGTCCATCTCGTCGCGTCCGGGGCAGTGCCAGGCGCCGATCTCGAGGGGGAAGTCGGCGAAGCGCTGGCGGGCCGGGATCACCTCGTCGTTCGCCAGGAACCGGTAGACGTAGAAGTTCAGGCCGAGGAAGGCGAGAGCGACCGCGATCCGGGTCATGTGACGCTCCGGGGCGCCAGGCGAGGGCTGCCGTCGTCGCCGCGAAGCCAGCCGAGGGCGCTCGCCTCGCCCAGCAGCACCAGGAAGGCCAGCGCGAACGTGATGAGGCCCTGGAAGTCGTGGATGAACCCGGAGGCGGCCGCCTCGCCGTAGCGGTGGGTGAGGATGCCCGTGAGCGCCACGCGCACCGCGTTGACGGCGATCGCGATGGGGAGCGTCGACGCGACGAGGATCAAGCGGTCCAGGTTGTTGCGCCGGAAGAAGTGCGCGAGCACGACGCCCAGGGTGAGGAGGGCCATCAGCGACCGCAGCCCACTGCAGGCCTCCTCGACGAAGAGCCTCGCGTGGGCCAGGTGGATGATGTTGCCCTCGACGAGCGCGGGCACCTGCAGGACGTGGAGGGCTCCCACGGCGGCGCGCGCCGCGACGAGCTGCAGCGGGAAGGCCACCACGTTCACCAGGGACTGGGGGAGCGGCACCATCAGGAAGAGGAAGAACAACGGGAAGGAGAGGATGCGGAACACCTCCCGCCCGAAGAGCAGCAGGACCAGGCCGACCAGGCTCAGCACGAAGCCCGATCGCATGGCGGTGAGCTCCACGCCGAGGCGTCCGATCGCCAGGGAGGTGACGCCCAGCGAGAGCGGCAGCACTCCCCACCAGCTGCCCTCGATCCGCGCCCGGGCCAGCTCGCGCTTGTGCTCCCAGGCGAAGTAGACAGCGAGGGGAGCCACCAGGAACCCGTGCGAATAGTCCGGCACGATCTTCCAGTGCAGCACCATGCGATACAGGATCGGGGCGTAGACGAGGACGAGCAGGGCGATCAGCGCGAAGCCGATCCGGATGCGCGCGTGCCGGGAGAGCCCTCGCCCGGCGTCGAGCGTCGTCGGGGCGGCAGGCGTCGCCCTGGTGCTCATCCCGCGCTCGCTCCGCCACCCAGGTCCCGCTCGAGGACGTCGGCGATGCGGACCGCCGCATGTCCGTCCCAGAGCTCCGGCACGCGGCCCTTGCAGGCCTCGCCGTCGAGGATCCTCCGGGCGGCCCGGCGCACCGCTTCGGCGTCCGAGCCGACCAGGAGGTTGGTTCCCTCCGTCACCGTGATCGGACGCTCCGTGTTGTCGCGCAGGGTGAGGCACGGCACACCGAGGGCCGTGGTCTCCTCCTGGATGCCGCCCGAGTCGGTCAGCACCAGCCGCGCCTCGGACATCAGGCGCAGGAAGTCGAGATAGCCCTGGGGTGCCAGCAGGCGCAGCACCGGCGCGTGACCGCCCAGCAGCCGCTCGATGGCCGCGCTCGTCCTCGGATGCACGGGGAAGACCACCGGCAGCTCGCGGTGGATCTCCTCGAGCACCTCGAAGAGGGCGCGCAGCTTGCGCGGGTCGTCGACGTTGCTCGGACGGTGCAGGGTGAGCAGCGCATAGCCCCGGGGCTCGAGGCCGAGGCGCTCGAGGGTGTCGAGGTCGCGTGCGCGCGCCTCGTTGGCACGCAGGCTGTCGATCATCACGTTGCCGACGTGGTGGATCTTCGAGGCGTCCACGCCCTCGCGCCGCAGGTTCTCGTCGCCTGCGGGCTCCGTGGTGAAGCACCAGGTGGAGAGCGCGTCGGTGACGAGGCGGTTGATCTCTTCGGGCATCGTCCGGTCCCCGGATCGCAGCCCCGCCTCCACGTGGGCCACCGGAACGAGCAGCTTCGCGGCGGCGAGGCTCGCCGCCACCGTCGAGTTCACGTCCCCGACGAGGAGGACCGCGTCCGGTCGCCGGTCGATCAGGAGCTTCTCGATTCCGACCATCACCTGGGCAGTCTGCTCGGCATGGGAGCCCGAGCCCACCGCGAGGTTCACGTCGGGCTCGGGGATCCCGAGGTCGCGAAAGAAGTCCGCCGACATGGCGGCGTCGTAGTGCTGGCCCGTGTGCACCAGGGTGGTGTCGAATCGCTCCCGCCCGCGCAGCTCCCGGAGCAGCGGCGCGATCTTCATGAAGTTCGGCCGCGCGCCGACGACCGCGAGGATGTGGATCTTCGACCGTTCCACTCGTGTGCTTCTCCGTTTCGGAGCCGCGCGCCGCCGCGTCCGGCTCTCCGCGATCGTCGGGCGATTCGCGATTCTAGGGGAGTGTCCCGGCCGGGGATCGACGTCCCCCGGGGTAACCCGGTCCACCACTCGACTCGTTGGTGGCCGCCTCATGCCCCAATGTGTCGCCCCTTCGGGGATTCATCCGGCATCCGTTGAGGGATCGTCCCGCCGGCCCGAGAAAAAAAGAGGAATAGCTTGCCACGCCGTCGGTCGAAGAGGGAACATACTTTCCCATACTGGGATTGTTCTTCTCAATTGAGGAAGTTTATTACACATTGAGTGAACACTCTCGAGCGGACCCGCGCAACGGCGTTCGACCGGGCAATCCTTCGTGCGGCGCCACGAGCGGCCCCTCGCGCAATGCGGGGGGGGGTGTCGCGGCGGGGCCGCGCATCGCGGTGGGATCCGAGCTCGCGCGCGGAGCGTGAGTGCCGAGGCCCCCCGCTTGCGGGCGGGGAGGGGTGGGGAAATTCATGGCCGAACGATTCCGAGTCCTGGTGATCGACGACGACCCCGGTATCCGCGAGTACCTCACCGCGCTCGGCGAGCGGCAGGGGTATCACGTGAGTGCCGCGGCCGACGGCGAGGAGGCGATCGCGAGCCTCTCGGACTCGCGTCCCGACATCGTGACCCTCGATGCGGTGCTTCCGGGGATGGACGGTCTCGAGACCCTGCGCCAGATGAAGAAGCTCATCCCCGACATCCCGGTGATCATGCTCTCCGGCCACGGCCAGGCGCGAACGATCGTGGAGGCCATGCGCCTCGGCGCGTCGGACTTCCTGCGCAAGCCCTTCGAGGTGGAAGAGCTCGAGCTGGCCTTCCAGAAGGCGCTGGAGACCCACGCCCTCAAGGAAGAGGTCGAGAACCTCCGCGGCCGCGTGCGGACGGAGACCGACACCCTGGGCCTCCTGGGCGACAACCCGAAGATGCAGGAGGTCCGCGAGATCATCGAGCAGGTCGCGGACACCGACATCACCGTCCTCGTCCGTGGGGAGAGCGGCACCGGTAAGGAGATCGTCGCGCGCGGTCTGTATCAGATTTCCGGCCGTAGCGGCCGGCCGTTCGTGAAGGTGAACTGTGCGGCGCTGCCCTCGGAGCTGCTCGAGAGCGAGCTGTTCGGTTTCGAGAAGGGGGCCTTCACCGGGGCCCAGAAGCGCAAGCTCGGCAAGTTCGAGTACGCGAACCACGGCACCATCTTTCTCGACGAGATCAGCGAGATGCACCCGGGGCTGCAGGCGAAGCTCCTGCAGGTGCTGCAGGACGGCGAGTTCTCCCGGCTCGGCGGCGAGAGCGACGTCAAGGTCGACACACGGATCATCGCGGCGACCAACCGGAATCTCGAGCAGGCGGTGCGCGAGGGGGCGTTCCGCGAAGACCTCTACTACCGGCTGAACGTCATGACCATCCACATTCCGCCCCTGCGCGACCGGACGGACACGATTCCGCTGCTCGTCGACAACTTCCTGCGGAAGTACAACGAGCAGTACCGCAAGAATCAGCCCCAGCTGTCCGACAAGACCCTGGAAGTGATGATGAACTACCACTGGCCGGGCAACGTCCGAGAGCTGGAGAACATGGTGAAGCGCATGGTCGTGCTCGGCAACGAGTCCGCCGTCCTGCAGGAGATCGCGATGCGGGAGGCATCCATCGAGGAGGAATCGGACGGCGACGGCCTGGATCTCGCCGCCCTGGGAGCCGATTTCTCCACCGGGCAGAGCCTCGACCTCAAGGCGATCTCGAAGCGGGCGGCGCAGATCGCCGAGAAGCGTGTGATCGAGCGCGTGCTCCACCAGACGCGCTGGAACCGGAAGGAGGCTGCCGAGCGCCTCCAGATCTCCTACAAGGCGCTCCTCTACAAGATGAAGGAGAACGGGCTCAGTGAGGGGCGCTAGGCATGTCGCAAGGGAGGAAGCCACGATGAAGAGGGGAGGACGAGCGCTCTTGCAGCTGGGGATCGTCTTCGCACTGCTCGCCGGGACGGCGTGCGTCGAGCCGCCGCCCCTGCCCGAGCCGCCGCCCAGCGTCGGCGAGCGGGAGCCCTACGTGATCGGCGTGACCGACCAGCTGATGATCACCGTGTGGAAGAACCCGGAGCTCACCAGCCAGGTCGTGGTGCGAAGCGACGGAATGATCTCGGTGCCCCTGCTCGACGACGTCCAGGCCGAGGGCCTGACCGCCCAGGAGCTGAAGGAGGTCCTCACCGAGGCGCTCTCGGAGTACATCGCGAACCCGGACGTGACCGTGATCGTGCAGGGCATGAACAGCAACACCGTCTCGATCATGGGCGCGGTCGCGCGCAACGGCGAGATCCCGCTCCAGCGGGAGACCCGGGTGTTGCAGGCCATTGCCCGCGCCGGCGGCTTCTCGGTCTGGGCGAAGAAGGACGACGTGAAGATCCTGCGACCGACGCCGCAGGGTCTCGTGGAGTATCGCTTCGACTATGGCGCCTATCTGGCCGGCAAGGCGCCCGAGTCCAACATCGTGCTCCGCGCCGGCGACACGATCGTGGTACCGGACTGATCGGACGCGCATGGGATCGGAGACGACATGCAGAAGCGCGCTCGCGGTGTGGCTCCTCCTGGTGGGGATGCTGGCGCCGCGGCTCGTGGCGGCGGGTGAGGTGGACCTCGGGGCGGGCCTCAGCACCGGGTACAACTCGAACGTCTTCAACCGGCGGAACTCGGAGCGGGTCGACTCGGGCGTGATCCACCTCGAGGCCTGGGGCGAGGCGAAGGACGAGCTCGAGTTCGGCTCCTACCGGGTGCGGTATGCGCCGTTGTACATCGTCAACACCGCCGGCCAGGCCAAGAACCTCTGGAACCAGCGCGCCCATGCGGAAGGCACCTACGTCTTCTCGCCACGCACCCGTCTCACCGTGGCGGAGGACTTCTCTCTCCTGGAGCAGATCGTCTACGGCCCCGACAATCCGCCCCCCGATGCGAACGTGGACGACAGCAACCGGCGCATCCTCACGAACACCGCTTCGCTGGCCGGCACACACCTGCTGGATCCCCTCACCACCCTCTGGGGCAACACCCAGTACTCGATCAACCGGTACAAGCGCTCGAACGAGGACGACAACGACTACCTGGCCGGTCAGGCCGGTGTCTATCGAGCCATCACCCCGCGCCTGAGCCTGGGGGGAGGAGGCTCGGTCTCCTACCGGAGCTTCGACGATCCCAGCGAGGTGGCGCCTGTCTGCAACTCCCACGGGCCCGGGTCGCGTACGTTGGCCTACTCGTTCTTCGCGTCGGGCAGCTACCAGATCGACCCCACCGCGAAGCTGGAGCTGCGGGCCGGTCCAGCGCAGCTCGAGACGACGGTCTTCTCGTGCGACCCGAGCAAGGGCATCTTCCGGCCGGTTCACCAGAGCCAGACGACCTGGTTCGCCGAGGGGTCGTTGGGGAAGCGGTGGCAGCACGTCGCCTCGTCGGTGCGCTATTCGCGGTCCGAGGGCCTCGGAAACGCCGGGTCCTCGACGGTCAACGACTCCTTGGTGGCCCGGGTGAGCTGGCAGTTCGCGCGCCTCTGGGACGTCGGCGTGCGGGGGAGTTGGATCCAGCGCACCCAGCAGGGCGTCCGGCAGTTCGACGGAGGCCGGTCGTCGACGGACACCACGACCTGGATCGCGGCAGGCGCGTTGCGCCACCGGGTGCTCGAGCGGCTGTCCGTCTTCCTCAACGCCTCCTACCGGACGCAGAAGCAGGACATCAAGAACGAGAGCAGGCTTCCGAGCAACTACGACACGTATAGCATCATCGTGGGTCTCGACTACGAGCTCGACCCGATTCGCTACTAGGACGGACAGCAGCATGAACCTCGATCCCGGACTCCAAATCGACCTCCTCGGAGCCATCCAGCGCCGGCTGATGATGATCGTCGTGGTGGTGGGCAGCGCCCTCCTGATCGCGTACTGGATCGCAATGGCCCTCCCCAACTACTACAAGAGCTCCGCGACCATCTTCGTCGAGCCCCAGGCCGTGAACCAGCAGCTCGTCGAGTCGGGCGTCGCCCCCTACGACATCGGGTACCGCCTGAGCCTGATGACCGCGCAGATCCTGAGTCGACCGCGTCTCTCCCGGGTCATCGACGAGCTCGGTCTCTACCAGGAAGAGTCGAAGACGATGCTACGCGAGGAGGTGATCGACCTCATGCGGTCGCGCATCACCGTCCTGCCCGTGGATACGGGCGTCGCCGCGAACTCGAAGCGACGGGACGAGCCGGAGCTCAACACCTTCATGGTGTCGTTCACCCACAAGAACCCCCGGGTCGCCGCGGACGTGGCGCAGCGCCTGGCCAACGACTTCGTCAAGGAGCACATCGAAGAGCGGGTCGGGATGACCCGGAAGAGCCTCGAATTCATCGACGGCGAGCTCGAGCGCCTGAACTCGGAGTTCCGGGAGGTCCAGGATCGGATCCGACAGGTGAAGAACGAGAACCTGGGGCGGCTGCCCGAGGACCAGCAGTCGAATCAGCGCATCCTCGATCGCACCCTGTCCGAGCTGCGGGACGCGCACCGGAAGCTCGACATGGCGCGCAGCGACAAGTCCTTCTGGGACAGTCAGCTGCTGTCGGCGGCGGCGCTGGGCGACCCCCGGGACGACGCCAGCCCGATGCGTCGGCTCCAGATCCTCGAGCTGCAGCTCGCCGAGTACCGCGCCCGGGGCTTCACCGAGCGTCACCCCGACGTCATCCAGGTGCAGCAGGAGATCGAAGAGGTGCGTGCGCAGGTGGAGGCGAGCGACGGCGAAGAGAGCGACGGGCGCGCGCCCACCGTCGCGCAGCAGAACGCGGACGCCCAGCGGGAGCGCGCGGCGCTCGACGCGGAGATGGCCTCCAAGGAGGTCGAGCGGATCGCCGCCCAGGTGGAGGTGGTCGAGCGCAAGCTGGCCGAGACGCCGAAGGTGGCCGAGCAGCTCTCGCAGCTCCAGCAGCGGGCCGAGCAGCTCGCCACCAGCATCGAGCTCTTCTCCCAGCGGCAGCTCCACGCGAAGACCCAGGTGAACGTCGAGCGGCGGCAGCTGGGCGAGCAGTTCCGCATCCTGGAGGCGGCCTTCCCGGCGCCGACGCCGAGCTCGCCGAACCGCCTCCTGATCATCGTGATGGGCCTGATCGTGGGCGGCGCCCTGGGCGTGGGCGGGGCGGTGCTGGCCGAGGCCACCGACAGCTCGTTCCACGTCATCCGCGACGTGCAGACCAGCCTCAGCATTCCGGTGCTGGCCGCCATCCCGGAGATCGTCCTCGAGTCCGATCGGGCGGCGACCCGGCGGCGGATGGTGAGGAGTCTGCTGGCGGCGGGCTTCGTGGTGTTCTTCTGCCTGGTGGGCGGCGCGGTCACCTACATGTACGTGAACGGACTGCCGGGCTGGCTCTCGGCCATCGTCCAGGGGGACGAGGTCGAGGCGCCGACGGAGGCGCCGGGGCCGGCGGCGGCGCACGGGACGGATCTCGGCGACCGGGCCTGAGCCCGGGGCGGACGGAGAGAGACGAGCGGGAAAGCGATGTACTGCGAATATTTCGGATTCGCGAAGCGACCCTTCGAGCTGACGCCCGATCCCGCCTTCCTCTTCCTGGGGGAGGCGCACCGGGAGGGGCTCGCGACCCTCGTCTACGGCGTCCAGTCCGGCAAGGGATTCGTGCTGATCACCGGCGAGGTCGGGACGGGGAAGACGACCCTCCTGCACGCCCTGCTCGGCCGGCTGGACGCGACCACCGCCTGCGCGTTCATCTTCAACCCCCGCCTGGAGCCCCTGGACTTCTTCCACGTGCTCTTCGACGAGCTGGGCATCGAGACCCCCTGCCGGACCAAGGCCGACTATCTGCTGGCCCTGAACAAGTTCCTGATCCGGCGCCTGGAGAAGAACGAGCCCACCCTGCTGATCGTGGACGAGGCCCAGAACCTGTCTCCGGAGCTGCTCGAGGAGATCCGCCTGCTCTCGAACCTGGAAACCCCCACCTCGAAGCTCATCCAGATCATGCTGGTCGGCCAGCCGGAGCTGAAGGACCTCCTGGCCCGGCCGGAGCTGCGCCAGCTGCGCCAGCGCATCGGTCTGCGCCATCATCTCCGCCCCTTCGACGAGAAGGAGCTGGGGCAGTACGTGAACGAGCGGCTCGCCCGGGCCGGCTACACCGGGCGGGGGCTCTTCAAGCGAGGTGCGCTGCGAGAGCTGTACGCGGTCACGGGAGGAACGCCGCGCCTGGTCAACGCCGTGTGCGACTCGGCCCTCCTGCTGGCGTACTCGCGGGAGCAGCCGATGCTCGACGCGGCGCTGATCTGCGAGGTGGCGGGCGAAATGGAGCTGGTTCCGGCCGATGCGGGCGGTGGCCGGGCCGGCGACGCGGCGAAGCCGCGCCGACGATGGTTCGGTTTCTCCCGCTGAGCGGGTAGTCAGGCTGAAGGGGTCGGGGGAGTACTCATGGCGAAGGTGTACGAAGCACTCAGACGTGCCGAGGAAGAGCGCAAGCGGAGGGTCGCGGGCGGCGGTGCGTCCATCCCGGCCGTCGACTGGGATCCGACGCCGCAGACGGCGCCTCGGCCGAAGGGGCGGATTGCGAATCTCCTTCGCCGCCGGACCTCGGCCGAGAAGCGCCTGTCGCGATCGACGGCCAGCGCCGAGGCCAACAAGCGCCGTATCGCGTTGCTCGAGCCTGACTCGTTCATCGCGGAGCAGTTCCGCATGCTGCGCAGCCGATTGGACTCGCTGGCCGCCGAGACGCCTCTGCGCACGATCGCCGTGGCGAGCGCGAACGCAGGCGAAGGCAAGAGCAACGTCTCGGTGAACCTGGCCATCGTGACCGCACTGAGCGTGGGGCGGCGGGTCCTGTTGATCGATTGCGACATGCGCCGGCCGACCATCCACCGCTCCCTCGGTGTGGAGCCCGAACAGGGGCTGGCGGAGGTGTTGATGGGGCGGTGCACGCCGGCCGAGGCGATCGTGAAGGTGGAAGGCACCCACCTCGACCTGCTCGGGGTCCGCATGCAGCCGCAGAACCCCTCCGAGCTGCTCGCCTCCCAGGAGATGCGCAGGCTCCTCGAGGACGTCTCCCCGCGCTACGACTGGATCATCCTCGACACCCCGGCGACCCTGGGGCTGCCCGACTCGAAGATCGTCGTGGGGCTCTGCGACGGCTTCCTGATGGTCGTGCGCGCGGGCGAGACGGCGCGCGAGGACGTGGAGGCGGCCCTGGAGGTGCTCGACCGGCGCCGAGCCGTCGGGCTCGTGCTGAACGGCGCCGAGATGGGTCACGAGCGTTACGCGTACTATTGATCGATCCTGTTCCCCCG
Source organism: uncultured delta proteobacterium (assembly GCA_963822965.1). Classification (GTDB taxonomy): domain Bacteria; phylum Myxococcota_A; class UBA9160; order UBA9160; family UBA4427; genus JAJDAN01. The sequence goes on along the minus strand of CAWGJT010000001.1, from coordinate 160,133 downwards.
ACCCCGTCCCGTTCCGGGCCGGGGTCGCTCCGTCTGAACCGTGAGGAAGGCTTGGAAGCGCTCGAGATCGTGATTCCGCTGATGTTGGCGGCCGGGGCGTCTGCGCTCTCGACGCCGCTCGTGGCTCGCATTGCGCTCGCGCTCGACGTCGTCGACCGGCCTTCCGCGCGCAAGGTGAACAAGCGCCCCAACATCCCCCTCCTCGGCGGCGTGGCGGTGGTCGTCGGGTGCGCGGTCGGGCTGAGCGCCTTCGCCTGGCTGGGCCGGACGAGCCCGGAGGATCTGCTCCGCCTGGGCGGCTTCTTCGTCGGCGGCGTGTTGCTCCTCGCTCTGGGGGCCTGGGACGATCGCTTCGGCCTCGAAGCCCGGGTGAAGCTGGTCTTCCAGATCGTCGCGGCGTCGATCGCCTTCGGGGTCGGGTTCCGGCTGGACTTCCTCACCGAGCCGATCTCGCGCATGACCTTCGAGCTGCCCCTCTGGCTGGCCTTCGCCGCGACCGTGCTGTGGATCGTGGCCGTCACCAACGCCATGAACCTGATGGACGGACTGGACGGGCTCGCGACCGGGCTCGGGACCATCATCGTCACGACGCTCACGATCATCTGCTGGGGGTCCGGCCAGTACCTGGGCGTGGTCATCGGAGTCTCCCTGGTGGGCGCCCAGCTCGGATTCCTGCCCTTCAACTTCCCCCCGGCGCGTATCTTCCTGGGCGACGCCGGCGCCTACTTCATCGGGTACGCGATCGCCGTCGTCGGGCTCTCCGGCTACCGCAAGACGGCGCTACTCACCTTCATCGTCCCGCTCATGGCGCTGGCGGTGCCCTTCCTCGACACCGCGCTCTCCGTGGTCCGGCGTTTCCGCAACCGCCGGCGCATCATGGGTGCCGACCGCATGCACATGCACCATCACCTGCTGGAGGTGTCCGGGGGAAGCCAGCGGGAGGCCGTGCTCTCGCTCTACTTCCTGACCAGCTGCTTCTGCATCATCGCGGTCGCCTTTCGCTCGGTTTCGGGCTACTGGGCCCTGGCGCTGCTCGTCGCGGTGATCCTGCTGACCTTCCGCCTGCTCCGGAACCTCGGCCTCCTGCACGCACACGAGGGCAACGCCGAGGAGGAATCCGAGCCGCACGGGACGCACGCGAAGCCGGCCCAGGGAGAAGGACATTGAGTCGCGCCGAATCGGTTCTCGTGACGGGCGCGGCGGGCTTCATCGGATCCACCCTCGTCGACCTGCTGCTTGCCGACGGACGGCAGGTGACGGGCTTCGACTCCTTCGATCCCTTCTATCCCGAGCACGAGAAGCTCCGCAACCTCGAAGGGGCGCTCGCTCGACCCGGCTTCCGACTGGTGCGCGGGGACGTGCGCGACGCGGCGGCCCTGGCCCGGGTGCTCGGGGAGACCCGCTTCGACTGCATCGTGCACCTCGCGGCCCTGGCGGGCGTGCGGCCCAGCCTGGAACGGCCTGCCGCCTACGCGGACGTCAACGTGAACGGCACCACCGTGCTGCTCGAGGCAGCCGTGCGGCACGGCGTGCCGCGCTTCGTCTTCGCCTCCTCGTCTTCCGTCTACGGGGAGCGCGAGAGCGGGCCCTTCCTGGAGACGGACCGGGTCGACCGTCCCATCTCCCCCTACGCGGCGACCAAGAAGGCCGGGGAGCTGATCGCCCACACCTTCCACAGCGCCCACGGGCTCCACGTCACCTGCGTGCGCTTCTTCACCGCCTACGGACCGCGGCAGCGTCCCGACCTGTCGATCCGGCACTTCGCGGAGTGCATGCGCCGGGGCGATCCCATCCCGATCTACGGCGACGGTTCGGTCCTGCGCGACTTCACCTTCGTGGGAGACGTGGCGGACGGTCTCGTTCGCGCCGTCGATACGCCCCTCGGCTACGCGATCCTCAACTTCGGTGCCGGTCGCGCGATCCAGCTGCTGGAGATGATCGAGCTGCTCGAGCGCGCGCTCGGCACGAAGGCCCGCAAGGACTTCCAACCCCCGGTGACGGGCGACGTCCCCCGCACCCTGGCGGACATCACGGCGGCCCGGAAGGCCCTGGGCTACGCGCCGCGGGTCGGCTTCGAGGAAGGCCTCGAGCGCTTCGTGGCCTGGCTCGACGGGAAGGGCTGAAGTGGCCGGCGGAACGGGAGTCGTCGTCGGTGGGGCGGCCCGCCGCGCGCTGGTGACCGGCGGGGCGGGCTTCGTGGGAAGCCACGTGGTCGATGAGCTCCTGCGCGAGGGCTGGCGGGTGCGCGTACTCGACGACTTCTCCACCGGGCGGGAATCCCACCTCGCCGCGGTTCGCGACCGGATCGAAATCCTGCGAGCCGACGTCCGCGACGAGCAGGCCCTCGCTGCGGCGACGGACGGCGTCGAGGTCGTCTTCCACCAGGCCGCGATCGCGTCGGTCCCCCGAAGCCTGAGCGAGCCCGTCCACACCCACGAGGTGAACCTCGGCGGCAGCCTCGCCGTGCTGGAGGCGGCACGTCGCCAGGGTTGCCGGCGCGTCGTGCTGGCGAGCTCGTCCGCCGTGTACGGCGACGGGAACGCGCCGCCCCTGGGCGAGCACGACACCACCCGCCCGATCTCGCCCTACGGGGTGCAGAAGCTCGCGGCCGAGCACTACGCGCGTCTCTACGCGACCGTCCACGGCGTGGAAACCGTCGCCCTGCGCTACTTCAACGTGTACGGCGAGCGTCAGGACCCGAACGGCGACTACGCCGCGGTGATCCCGCGCTTCCTGGACGCGGCACGCCGGGGGGCGCCGATCCGGATCCACGGGGACGGCGCGCAGACCCGGGATTTCATCCACGTCTCCGACGTGGCGCGGGCCAACCGCCTGGCGGCGGATGCGCCGAGCGCCTCGGGCTGCTGCTTCAACGTGGCGAGCGGGCGCGGGACCCGGGTGGTCGATCTGGCGTCACGGGTCGCAGAGGTGCTCGAGCGCGAGCCGCGCATCGTGCACGAGCCGGCTCGGGTGGGAGACGTTCGCCGGAGCTGGGCCGGGGTCGAGGCCGCGAGCGAGGAGTTGGGTTTCGAGCCGCGGGTGGACCTGGTCGCGGGCCTCCGCGGCATGGTGGGATGGATGACGGCTGCGAGCGACGGTCCGGGGAAGGCCCGTCGCCGCGGGCAGGAGATACGGGAGGTTTCCCAGTGAACTGTACAGTGATCGGGACCGGCTACGTCGGTCTGGTGACCGGAGCCTGCTTCTCCGAGTTCGGCGTGAACGTCGTGTGTCTCGACAACGACGAGCAGAAGGTGGCGTCCCTGCGCCGCGGCGAGATGCCCATCTACGAGCCCGGGCTCGAGGAGCTCGTGGCGCGCAACGTGAAGGCCGGGCGGCTCGCCTTCACCTCCGACACCGCGGAAACGATCCAGTCCGCGCTGGTCGTCTTCATCGCCGTGGGCACGCCGGCGGCGGAGGACGGCAGCACGGACCTGCGCTTCGTCGAGACGGTCGCCCGGGAGATCGGCCGCAACATGGAAGGCTACAAGGTGGTCGTCACGAAGAGCACGGTGCCGGTGGGGACCTCGCTCAAGGTGCGCAACTGGATCCAGGAGGAGCTCGACGCGGCCGGCAAGGACTTTCGCTTCAGCATGGCCTCGAATCCGGAGTTCCTGCGCGAGGGCGCGGCCATCGGTGACTTCATGCGCCCCGACCGCGTCGTGATCGGCACCGAGCCGGGGGACGAGCAGGCGCTCGCCATCGTGAAGGATCTCTACCGTCCGCTCTTCCTGAACGAGACCCCCTTCGTGCTCACCAACGTGCCCACCGCCGAGCTCTCCAAGTACGCCGCCAACGCCTTCCTCGCCACCAAGATCTCCTTCATCAACGAGATCTCGAGCGTGTGCGAGAAGATCGGCGGGAACGTGCAGCACGTGGCCCGCGCCATGGGGCTCGACCGGCGCATCGGCCCGAAGTTCCTGCACGCGGGGCCGGGCTACGGCGGCTCCTGCTTTCCCAAGGACACCCTGTCGGCCGCCTTCTTCGCGCGGGAGCTCGGTCTCGACTTCCGCATCGTCGAGGCCACCATCGAGGCGAACGCGCGCCAACGGGCTCGCATGCTCGACAAGATCGCGAACGCCCTGTCGGGCGACCTGGCGGGCAAGCAGGTGGGCATCCTCGGGCTCTCGTTCAAGCCGGAGACCGACGACATCCGGGACGCGCCGGCGGTGGACATCGTGCGGGGGCTCCTCGAGCGGGGCGGTCAGGTGCGCGCCTACGACCCCGCTGCGATGAAGGAGGTCAGCGTCCGCATCCCCGAGCTGACCCTCTGCAAGGACGCCTACGAGGTCTGCGACGGTGCCGACGCGCTGGTGATCGTGACCGAGTGGAACGAGTTCCGGATGCTGGACCTGAACCGGATCAAGGAGCTGCTCACGGAGCCGATCCTGATCGACCTGCGGAACATCTACGATCCGAAGAGCATGCAGGCCGCCGGCTTCCACTATGTCAGCGTCGGTCGCTGATGGCGGCCCGTGTCGTTTCGCGGTTCCGTCGGCGCCGGCCGCCGGTGCGCGCCGGCAGTGCGCCTTGAGCGTGCCGCGACCGGGGGACGCGTGACGCGGAAGGGGGCCCCGCCCGTTCACGCGGTGATCCTGGCGGGGGGAGCCGGCGAGCGGTTCTGGCCCGCCTCCCGGCGCGCGCGCCCGAAGCACTTCCTGCGCGTGCTGGGCGATCGGACCCTGCTCGACGCCACCCTCGACCGGGCTCGTCGCGTCGCGCGGGACGACCGGATCTGGATCGTGTGCGGCGCGGAGCAGGCCGCTGCCACGCGTCGGGAGACGGGGCTGCCGGCGGCACGCGTGCTCGTCGAGCCGCGACGTCGCAATACCGCCATGGCCGTGGCCTGGGCGGCGCATCGCATCCACGCCGTCGACCCGGACGCCGTGATGGCGGTGTTTCCCGCCGACCACCACGTGTCGGACCTGCGCGCCTTCGTGAAGGACGTGCGCCTCGCGGCCCGAGCGGCGGCGGAGGCGGAGGTGCTCGTGACCCTCGGCGTCGAGCCGACGCGGCCCGAGACGGGCTACGGCTACATCCAGAGCGGGAAGCCCGCTCCAGGCTTCCCGCGCCTGCAGGTGGTGCGGCGCTTCGTCGAGAAGCCGCCGCTGGCCACCGCGAGACGCTACCTGCGTCGAGGCGACTATCGCTGGAACTCGGGCATCTTCCTGTGGAGGGCGGACGTGCTGCTCGTGGAGATCGAGCGCCACGCGCCGGAGCTGCACCGCGCGTTGGCACCGCTGCGCCCCGGGCGCGCCCCCGGTGGCCGCGCCGCGGGCGATCGGCGTCCGCGTCCGAACAGCCGGGTGGCCGTCGAGAGCGCCTACCGCCGCGCACCCTCCCTGCCCATCGACGTGGCGGTGCTGGAGCGCAGCGACCGGGTGTGGACCCTGCCGGTCTCCTTCCGGTGGAGCGACGTGGGCACCTGGGCCTCCCTGGCGCAGGAGCTGGGGGTGGGACGCCCCGGGCGGGGCTCCCCGAGCGAGGCAGCGGGAAACCGCGTCCTCGGGGGGCAGGCGATCCTGGAGGACGCCCGGAACAACCTCGTCTGGTCGAATGGCCGGCTGGCCGTCCTGCTGGGTGTAGAAGATCTCGTCGTGGTCGATACAGGGGATGTGATCCTGGTCACCAAGCTGGACGCGGGTTCGGACGTTCGGGCACTGGTAGCCAGGCTGCGGCAGGTCGGCCGCCACGAGCTCACTTGAGCCGGGCCTGCGCGAACGGAACCACTGAAGACGGGGGGTGATGGGGAAATGGCCGAATCCGGAGTGAGTGCCGACGTGCTGGATTCCTTGCGGGTGGTTCCGCTCTTCTCCCGGGTAGGCGAGACCGATCTCGAGAACATCGCCGCGCTGCTGATCGAGCGCCGCTACCCGAAGAACTCGATCATCGTCGAGGAGGGGCTCACCGGCGACTACATGTACGTGATCCGAAGCGGCCGCGTGAAGGTCACCAAGCTGTCCGACGACGGGCGCGAGAAGATCCTGGACTTCTTCGAGGCCGGAGCCTTCTTCGGCGAGATGGCCCTGCTCGACCACTCGCCCCGCTCGGCGAGTGTGCGGACCCTCGAGCCTTCGGTGCTGGCGGCGCTCTCGCGCCGCGACTTCCTGGCGCTGCTTCGCAACAGCCCGGATCTCGCGCTCTCGCTCATCCAGGAGCTCACCCGGCGCCTGCGCGAGACCGACGAGCAGGCCACGTCGGTCTCGTTCCAGCGCGTCAAGGACCGGGCCAAGGGCCTGCTGGCACGCATCGCGCGGAACGACTCGGGTACCGAGAACCGACGCATCACACCCGCGCTCACCCACCAGCAGATCGCGGACATGATCGGCACCTCGCGCGAGACCGTGACGCGGGCCGTCAAGGAGCTGAAGGAGAGCGGCTGGCTCCAGCAGCGCGGCAAGCGCTACCTCGTGCCCTGAACGCGCGCCGTAGCGCCCTTCGGCTTCCGGCATCTCCTCCCATGTCCTCGTCGCGCGACCTCGCCCACGCGCTGCTCGAGCAGCGGCTCGGTGTCGGGGACGCCGACCGACCCGCCGCGCCCCGGATCCGCTCCAGCCCGAGCGACCCGCGGCCGATGGGGGAGACTCCCTCCCCGGGGAGAACCCGCCTGGCCGAAGCCGACACTGGCGACGACCTGCGCGACGTGGTCGCCATGAGCCCGGCGATGCGCGACGTGCTGGAGAGCGTCCGGCGCATCGCGCCGCTTCCCACGACCGTCCTGCTCACGGGCGAGACGGGTACCGGCAAGGACCGGGTGGCGGAGCTCCTGCATCGGCTGTCGGGGCGCGCGTCCGGCCCCTTCGTGAAGGTGAGCTGCGCGGCATTGCCCGAGACCCTGCTCGAGTCCGAGCTCTTCGGTCACGAGCGGGGCGCCTTCACCGGAGCCGACCGCTGCCGCATCGGCCGTTTCGAGCAGGCCTCCCACGGCACGCTCTTCCTCGACGAGATCGGCGACATGTCGCCCGCCACCCAGGTGAAGCTGCTGCGGGTCCTCGAGGAGCGGGAGTTCCACCGGCTCGGAGGCGTCGAGACCCTCCGGACCGACGCGCGCATCGTCGCCGCCACCCATCGCGATCTGTCGCGCGCCGTTCGCGAGGGTCGCTTCCGCGCGGATCTGTACTTCCGGCTCGACGTCATCACGATCCAGCTCGAGCCCTTGCGGCGCCGGCCCGAGGACGTCGTCCCCCTGGCGGTCCACTTCCTGGATCGGATCGCACGGCCGGACCCGAGCGGCGGAGGCCGGCCGTCGCGGCGCTTCCGCGAGGCGGCGCTCGAACGCCTGCGGCGGCATCCCTGGCGGGGCAACCTGCGCGAGCTGCGCAACGCCGTGGAGCGGGCCGTCCTGATGGGTGACGGCGAGTGGATCGAGGCCGAGGACCTGCCCGAGCCCGCCCTCGCGCCGACGTCGAGTGGGCGCATCTTACTCCCCCCCGACGGGATCGCGCTCGCCGACGTCGAGCGCGAGCTCGTCCTGCTCGCCCTGGAGCAGGCGGACTACGTGCAGAAGGAGGCGGCACGCCTGCTGCGGGTGTCGCGACGCAAGCTGAACTACATGATCCGGCGCATGGGACTCACGCATCCGTCGTGGCGGCGGAACCGGGGTCCCGGGCCGGACGTCGAAGAGAAGCTCGAAGACGAGCCGGAGGCATTGCGTCGCGAGCCTCGAGGCCGAGGCGGCGTATAATCGCGTTCCCGCAACCCGGCTCACGGCGGGCCCATCCAGGCCCCGCCGGCAGATCGCCGATCGCCCAGAGGTTCTCGCATCATGCGCTTCCCGCTTCCGCATGCGCTCGCCACCGGCCGCCGCTCGGCGATTTCCTCGCTGCTCGTGCTGCTGTGTGTCGCGGCGGCGTTCCCCGCCTGCAAGAGCGACGACGAGAAGCTCGCCGCGTTCATGAAGAACGGCGACGCCTACGTCTCGGAGGGCGCGCTCGAAGAGGCCGTGATCGAGTACCGGAACGCGCTGCAGATCGATCCCAACGACGCGGACGCCCACTACGCACTCGCGAAGGCCTACCTCGACCTCAAGCGGGGCAAGGAGGCGTATTGGGAGCTCTCGGAGACCGTGCGTCTCGACGGCTCGAACGTCGACGCCCGGCTCACCCTGGGTGGTCTCAGCCTGCTCACCAAGAACTTCGACGAGGCTCTCGAGCAGGCCCAGCGGTGCATCGAGCTCGACCCCGACCGGGCGAGCGCGTACGTCCTCTCCGGCCAGGCCCTCGAGCGTCTCGGCCGGGTCGAGGAGGCGGAGCCGCAGTACCGCATGGCGATCGAGAAGGATCCCGACGAGGGTTCCTATCTCCTCGTCACGGCGGGCTACTACGCGCGCCAGAGGGACCGCGAGCAGGCCGAGCCCCTGCTGCAGGAATTCGTGCAGCGCGAGCCGAGCTTCCTGTCCTACACGTCGCTGGCGCGCTTTCTCGCCGAGGACCCGAAGCGCGTGGACGACGCGCTGCACGCCTTCCAGCAGGCCATCGAGACCGCCGAGGCGAAGGACCGCAACGCCGCCGTCCAGAACCTGGCGACCTACTACTACGTGCTCGGCCGCCCCAAGGATTCCGTCGCGCTGCTCGAGAAGACCATCGCCGGGCCGCCCGGGGACGCCGCCGACAAGCTCGACCTGATCTACCTGCTGGCGCGCTATTACCGGGCCCAGGGCAACCTCGAGGGCGCCGACCGCTTGATCGAGTCCGCCACGACCGCGGCCCCCGACGATCCCAAGCCCCAGCTGATCCTCTCCGCCTATCGCAGCCGCCAGGGAGACCTGGACGGCGCCCTGGCGGCGGCCGAGGCCGCGCTGGCGATCGCCCCCGACGACACCAAGGCGCGGCTTCGCAAGGCGGAGCTGCTGGTGGACCTCGGCTATCGCGGAAAGGACCCCGAGCGGGTCGCCGAGGCCCGGGGCATCGTGGACGCCATTCTCGAGGCGGAGCCGACGGATCCGGAAGCGCTCTTCGTGCGGGGCAAGCTCGAGCTCGCCGAGCAGAACATCCCCCAGGCGGAGAAGGCCCTGCGCGCGGCCATCGACTCGCGTCCCGAGTGGTCCCAGGCGCACTTCGTGCTCGGCTCGGCGCTCATGCTCCAGGGGCAGCTCACCGAGGCGCGCGCCGAGGTGGCGCGGGCGGTGGAGCTCGACCCCGGAATGCTGGAGGCGCGCAAGATGCTGGCACGCCTGCACGCCTCGCTCGGGGAGCACGAGTACGCGGTCGAGCAGGGACGGGCCTATCTCGCCGAGCATCCCGAAGACCTCAAGACACGCATCCTGGTGGCCCAGAGCCTCGTGCGGCTCGGCCGGCGGGACGAGGCGCAGGCCGAGCTCGACCGCATCCCCGAGTCGGACTGGAACGCCGAGGTCCTCTATGCCCGGGCGCGGCTCGCCCTGGGACGGAGCGACCCGGCGGCCGCGCGCAAGCTGCTCCTGCGCGCGGCGCAGAAGAGCCCGCGCCAGCCCGAGATCCTGGGCACCCTGCTGGCCCTGGATCGGGGCACCGATCGCCTGCCCGAGACCCGGGCGCTGATCGAGGCGGCGGTCGCCGCCGAGCCGGACAACGCCGAGCTGGCGCGGCTGAACGGCGCGCTGGCCATCGCCACGGGCAACCTGGCGCTCGCCGAGGAGAGCCTCCAGAAGGCGACCCAGCTCGACCCGAACAACATGGCGGCCTACCAGCAGCTCGCGGCCTTCTACCAGGCCTCGGGCCGTCTCGACGAGACCCTCGAGACCTACGAGCGGGCGCTCGTCCAGCGGCCCAAGGACGCCCAGCTCCACCACTTCGTCGCCGTGCTCTACGAGGTGGGTGGTCGCGTGGACGACGCCATCAAGGAGTACGAACGGGCGATCGAGCTCGACCCGGACCTCGCGCAGTCCAAGAACAACCTGGCCTACCTGCTGGCGGAGTCCGGCAAGCAGCTGGACCGCGCGCTCGATCTCGCCCAGCAGGCCAAGGCCGCCATGCCGAACAACGGCAACGCAGCGGATACCCTGGGCTGGGTGCTCTACAAGCGGGGGATCTCTTCCGCTGCCGTCGGATATCTGAAGGAAGCGGTGGCGACGATCGATCCGGACTCGCCCAATCTCGGTGTCGTCCGTCACCATCTGGCCCAGGCCTACGCGGCCAACGACCAGACCCAGGAAGCCATCGAGACCCTCGAGGTGGCCCTGGCGGACCTGGAGCAGCGGCTCACGGCCATTCGGGCCCGAGGCGACAAGCCGATCGAGCCCGAATGGTCGCGGTCGGCGCGGCAGATGCTCTCCCGGCTGAAGCCGGCCGGCTGAGCCCCACTCGGCTCCCGCCCGCGTCGCCCCCCCGTCCCGCCCACACGTCCCCGTGGTCCGTAAAGGCCCTGCCTCCGGTGGCCGATACGGTCGGGGTACACCTGCGTGACGCGCGGGGGTGCCTGCGTTCGTGTGGGCACCGATGTGGAGGGATTCGATGAGGCTCTGGACTCTCGTCTTGGCTTCGGCCTTCGTGTGGGTCGTCGCCCCTGTCTCGGTGCTGGCGGACGCGGAGGCTCCCGCGGCGGAGGCTCCCGCGGCGGAGGCTCCCGCGCCCGAGACGCCCGCGCCGGACGCGTCCGCGGCAGCGGCGCCGCAAGCCCCGGAAGAGGTCGCCGCCGCCGAGGCGCCGGCGCCGTCGGATCCGTCGCAAGAGGCGACCGCGACCGCCGGCGACGCCGCCGCGCAGCCGGCTCCCGACGTCAGCTGGGACGACTTCGAGGATCCGGGCTTCGATCCCGCGACGGCCACCGAGCCCGCGCCCACACCGGCCGTCGCGAAGGCCAAGATGAGCCGGCGCGCTGCGGCGATCCCCCTCGGCCCGATGGGCGTCGACGCCAAGGGCGTCGAGGGTCGCATCCACACGGTGAGCAAGGGAGAGACCCTGTGGGACATCTCCGAGGCCTACCTCGGCACGCCCTGGGTGTGGCCGTCGGTGTGGAACGAGAACCAGGAGATCGAGAATCCCCACCTCATCGAGCCCGGCGACCGCATCTGGATCACCTCCAACGAGATGCGACGGGTCAGCGACGAGGAGGCGGAGCAGATGCTGAGCGCCGCCGATTCCGATGAGGCGCCGGACGTCGAGATCCTCCAGGACGTGACGGTGGCCGAGGACGAGAGCCTCCCCGTAGAGCCGCCCGCCTCCGCGGAGCAGACGGAGCTTTCGGTGCCGGTGCCGCTCGCGACCGCGACCGGCCGAAGCGGCGGAACGATCCTGATCCCCACCGAGCAGGACGCGAACTTCACCCGGCCGGACGTGCTCGAGAACGCCGCGATGATCGTCGACAGTCCTTCGCTGCGCGCCTTCCTCACCCAGGGTGACGAGGTCTACCTGAACCTGGGCGAAGGCCAGGTCTCCGTCGGCGACGAGTTCACGATCTTCCGCGAGGTGGAGAAGATTCGCGACGTCGAGACGGGCGCCGTGCTCGGCTACCACTTCGACGAGCTGGGATGGCTCAAGGTCACCCAGGTCGAGGGAGAGTCGAGCCGTGCCACGGTGCGCGGCGCCAACAGCGAGCTGCAGCGCGGGGATCACATCGTTCCTCGCGCGGTCCTGCCGCGCGAGGTCACCGTGCGGGAGGCCCTGGACGACGTCGAGGGCTCCATCGTCTTCACGCCCGGAATCCGCTGGATGGTGGGCTCCACCGATTCGGTCTACCTGAACGTGGGCAGCATCCACGGCGTCGAGGTCGGCACCCTGATGGAGGTCTACGACCGGGGCAAGGTGCGCGAGGCGACCCAGATGCCCGACTCCGTGGTCGCTCGGATGATCGTGATCCGTGTCGAGCCCGAGAGCAGCGTCGCCTACGTGACCGAGACGAACCGTGAGCTCGAGATCGGGGACACTGTGCGCAGCACCCCGGCGGACCACTTCGCGGCGCGCTGAGACCCGTCCGGGACGAAGGACCACGAGGGGGGCCGCCGTGGCGGCCCCCCTCTGCTATTCCAGGGTCTCCCCGGTCCCGGGGAGCCTCTCTTGGCGATTCCGGACGTTCTCGACCCGAGCGATCCCGAGCACCGGCCGCTGCTCGCGACCTGGCTCGACCTCCAGGCCGCCCTGCATCTCGCACCCGCGCAGGCGGCGGCGTGGCTCGCGCAGACGCACGATCCCGCGGCCGTCCTCCGGCTGGCCGGGGTCCGCCGGCCGCGGACCGGGCGCGGACGTGCGGGACGCGATCGGCCCGGCAACCTCGAAGCCCTCGCACGGCTCGGGGTGCGCGCGGTCCCGTGGCTCTCGAACGTGTATCCGGAGAGTCTGCGGCGCCTGCCGGACGCGGCTCCCCTGCTGCTCGTCCGGGGCGAGCCCGGCGTGCTGCTCGGTCGCGCCGTGGCGATCGTGGGGGCGCGGGCGCCCACGGTCTACGGGCTCGACGTTGCCCGGCGGCTGGCGACCGCGCTGGCGTCGGCCGGCGTCGTCGTGGTCTCGGGCCTGGCCCGGGGGATCGACGCCGCCGCCCATCGGGCCGCGCTGGCGGCGGGCGGGCTCACGGTGGCGTTCTCCGCCTGTGGACCCGAGACCACCTACCCGGCCGAGCACGCGCTGCTCGCCGCGGAGATCGCGGCCTCCGGGGCGGTGGTGACCGAGATGCCCCTGGGAACGCCCCCGCTCCCTCACTACTTCCCGCTCCGCAATCGACTGATCTCCGGGCTGTCGGAGATCGTGGTCGTGGTCGAGGGCCGGCTGCGGAGCGGATCGCTCGTGACGGCGCGCTGCGCGCTCGAACAGGGCCGCGAGGTGATGGCCGTGCCCGGGCCGATCGGGGCGCCGACCAGCCAGGGACCGAATCGGTTGCTGCGCGACGGTGCGGCACCGCTCACGGCCGTCGAGGACGTGTTCCGGGCCCTCCGCCTTCCCGCTCCGCCGGGAGAGGCCGCGCCGGCCACGAAGGGCGCCGGCCCGCCCCCCGGTCCCGACGAGCGAGCCGTGCTGGAGGCGCTCGCGCGCCATCCCGCGACGCCCGACGAGCTGGCCGCGAGGCTCGCTCTGGCGCCCGGCCGCCTGGCCCTGGCGCTCACGGAGCTCGAGCTCTGCGGGCGCGTGGCGACCGATCGAGACGGGCTTCTACGAGTCGTGGGCGCACCCTGAGCTATGGTGGGTTGCCCCCGCGCCGCAGTGAGCGGCGATCCGAGATCCGCGAGGCCCGGCTCGGGACGTCGGCCGCGCCGTGCTTCGAGCCTGCTGCCAGCCACCTGCGAGAGGGGCCCGTGACGACCCAGCGATTCGATGCGACGTCCGCTGCCGCGATCACGATCGTGGGCGGAGGACTGGCGGGCTGTGAGGCGGCGTGGCAGGCCGCCCGTCGGGGCGTCCCGGTGGTGCTCTACGACATGAAGCCCGAGCGCCTCTCGCCGGCCCACCGATCCCCCGACCTCGCGGAGCTCGTGTGCAGCAACTCCCTGCGCGCCAACACCCTGGCCAACGCCGTGGGCCTGCTCAAGGAGGAGATGCGTCGGATGGGCTCGCTCGTCCTCGAGGCGGCCGACGCGACGGCGGTGCCCGCGGGCCGCGCGCTGGCCGTGGATCGCATCGCGTTCTCCCGTTTCGTGACCGATGCCGTCGACGCGCACCCCCGGATCGAGGTACGCCGCGAGCTGGTCGCCCGCATCCCGGACGATCCGGTCGTCATCCTGGCCACCGGTCCCCTGACGGCCCCCGAGCTCGCGCGCGACCTGCAGGGGCTTCTCGGGGAGGAGTACCTGTACTTCTACGACGCCATCTCGCCCACCGTCTACGCGGACTCGATCGACCACGACGTGGTCTTCCGGGCCTCGCGCTACGGATCGCCCGAGGAAGGGGAGGGCGACTACCTGAACGTTCCCCTCGATCGCGATCGCTACGAGGCCTTCGTAGCGGGGCTGCTCGCCGCCGAGACCGTCCCGTTGCACCCCTTCGAGGCCGCGCTCTACTTCGAGGGCTGCCTGCCCATCGAGGAGCTCGCGCGCCGCGGCCCCGAGACCCTGGCCTTCGGTCCGATGAAGCCCGTCGGGCTCGTGGACCCGCGGACCGGGCGGCGTCCCCACGCGGTGGTCCAGCTGCGACAGGAGGACAAGGCCGGTGTCCTCTACAACCTCGTGGGATTCCAGACGAAGCTTCGCGTCGGAGAGCAGAAGCGCCTGCTGCGCGGCCTGCCCGGGCTCGAAGAGGCCGTGTTCGCGCGCTTCGGCTCCGTGCACCGCAACACCTACGTGAACGCGCCGAAGCGCCTCACCCCCAGCCTGGAGCTGCGCGCCCGTCCGGGGCTCTACCTCGCGGGGCAGATGGCGGGCGTCGAGGGGTACGTGGAGTCGGCGGCCCTCGGTGGGATCGCCGGAATCCACGCCGCGCGGGCGGTTCGGGGAGAGACGTTCGAGCCGCCGCCGCCGGACACCGCGCACGGTGCGCTCGTCGCCCACCTGATGAACGCCGGCGCCAGGCACTTCCAGCCGATGAACGTCAACTACGGGTTGTTCCCGCCGCTGCCCGAATCTGGCGGCAGGCGCAAGCTGCCCAAGCGCGAACGCAACGAGCGCATCGCCCGACACGCCCTGGAGTCGTTTGCGGGCTACGGCCGGCGTGTGGCGGTCGGGACCGCATGAGCGCCGGCGAGCTCAGCTGGGCCCGCGCCCAGCGCGAGTTCGAGATCTTCCTGCGGGCGGAGCGCAACCAGTCCGCCCACACGCGCCGCGCGTACCTCTCGGACGTCCGACAGCTCGCGGCCTTCGCGGGAGAGCGGACCGTTCCGCGCAAGACCACGCCGCGCCTCGTGCGTGCCTGGCTCGTGGAGCTGCAGCAGAGCTGCGGCCCGGCGACCCGCGCGCGCAAGCTGGCCGGGGTGCGGGCCTTCTTTCGCTTCCTGCAGCGGGAAGGGGAGGTGGCCGTGGACCCGACGGCCGGTCTGCCGCTCCCGAAGACGCCCGCGCGCCTGCCCCGGCCGCTCTCGGTGGACGACTGCGACGCGCTCGTGAAGAGCGACGACCGGCGTCCGGCGGGCTCCGCCGGAGACGCCGCCCTCCGCCGTGAGGCGCTTCGGGGGCTGCGCGATCGGGCGCTCGCCGAGCTGCTCTACGGCGCCGG
The DNA here is from genome assembly GCA_963822965.1 of uncultured delta proteobacterium. Taxonomy (GTDB): domain Bacteria; phylum Myxococcota_A; class UBA9160; order UBA9160; family UBA4427; genus JAJDAN01. The sequence goes on along the minus strand of CAWGJT010000001.1, from coordinate 145,086 downwards.
GATCCGGGTCGGTGAGCTGGTGGCCCTCGACGTGCGCGATCTCGACCTGCGGACCGGCGACGTCCGGGTCGTGGGCAAGGGCGGCAAGGAGCGCGTGGTGCCCCTGCCCGGCCTGTGCCGGGAGGCGCTCTCGGCCTGGCTCGCCGCGCGCACGCGCCCGGGGATCCTCGGCGAGCCGCTGTTCGTGTCCCTGCGTCCGCGTCGAGACGGGGTGCCCCGCCGTCTCGGGGACCGCGACGTGCGCCGCATCCTCAAGCAACGCGGGCTTTCGGCCGGGCTGCGCGACCGCGTGCACCCGCACCGCATGCGGCACAGCTATGCCACCCACCTGCTCGACATGGGCGCCGACCTGCGGGAGATCCAGGAGCTGTTGGGGCACGCGAGCCTGTCCACCACGCAGAAATACACCGCCGTGTCTGCGGAGCACCTGCGACAGGTGTACGATCGCGCCCACCCGCGCGCGGCCCGCAAGCAGGGGCCCGGCAAGCGGGATCGGGAGGAGGCATGAGCGCCGTGCAGGCGATCCGTTCGACGACCGTCGTCGCCGCCCTGCGCGACGGTCGCATCGCCATGGGCGCCGACGGCCAGGTGACCCTGGGCGAAGCCGTGATGAAGCACGGCGCCGAGAAGGTTCGCCGGGTGGCGAAGGGCAGGGCGGTCGTCGGCTTCGCCGGAGGCGTGGCCGACGCGCTCACCCTGGTGGAGCGGCTGGAGGCGAAGCTCGAGGCCTATCCGGGCAACGTGCGCCGCGCCGCCGTCGAGCTGGCGCGCGACTGGCGCACGGATCGCATCCTCCGCCGCCTCGAGGCGATGCTCCTCGTCGGAGATCCGAACAGCCTGCTGGTGGTCTCGGGGAGCGGCGACGTGATCGAGCCCGACGACGGCGTGGCCGCCATCGGGTCGGGCGGATCCTACGCCCTGTCCGCGGCCCGGGCCCTCGTCCGCCACACCGACCTGCCGCCCGAGGACGTCGTTCGCGAGGCGCTGCTCGTGGCCGCCGAGATCTGCATCTACACCAATGACCGCATCAACGTGGTGACCCTGCCATGAGCCCCAACGAGGCGCCGAGCCACGCCTTCACACCGCGGGAGGTCGTCTCCGAGCTGGATCGCTACATCGTGGGACAGCGCGACGCGAAGCGCGCGGTGGCCGTCGCCCTGCGCAACCGCTGGCGCCGTCAGCAGGTGTCCGACGAGCTGCGCGAGGAGATCGCGCCCAAGAACATCATCATGATCGGGCCCACGGGTGTAGGGAAGACCGAGATCGCGCGGCGCCTGGCGAAGCTCTCGCAGGCCCCGTTCATCAAGGTGGAGGCGTCCAAGTTCACCGAGGTGGGCTACGTGGGGCGGGACGTCGAGTCGATCATCCGCGATCTGTGCGAGCTCGCCATCGGCATGGTGACCGAAGAAGAGCGCCGGCTGGTGCGCGCCCACGCGGAGGAGCTGGCCGAGGAGCGGCTGCTCGACACCCTGCTGCCCGCGCCGGTGGCCGGCCCCGGCGCGGCGCCCCCCGCCCCGTCCCCCGAAGCGGGGGAGACGCGGGAGAAGCTGCGCCGGCTGCTGCGACTGGGGGAGCTGGACGAGCGGTCGGTCGAGGTCGAGCTGTCCGAGGAGGCGAAGGGACCTTCCCTGTCCATCATGACGCCCCAGGGCGTCGAAGAGATGGGGGTGCAGTTCCAGGATCTGCTCGGCGGCATGATGCCGCGGCGGACCAAGCGGCGGCAGATGCGCGTCGCCCAGGCCCGCGAGGCCCTCATCGAGGAGGAGGCCGCCCGTCTGGTGGACCCGGAACGGGTGCGCGAGCGGGCGGTCGAACGCGTGGAGCAGAGCGGCATCGTGTTCGTGGACGAGATCGACAAGGTGGCGGTGGGAGCGGGCGGCAAGCAGGGGCCGGACGTCTCGCGCGAGGGAGTCCAGCGTGACCTGCTCCCCATCGTGGAGGGCTCGACGGTCCAGACGAAGCACGGCCCGGTGCGGACCGACCACATCCTCTTCATCGCTGCCGGCGCCTTCCACCTCGCGAAGCCTTCGGACCTGATCCCCGAGCTGCAGGGGCGCTTCCCGATCCGGGTGGAGCTCGGCAGCCTGGACAAGGACGATCTCGTCCGGATCCTCACCGAGCCCACGAACTCGCTGGTGCGCCAGTACACTGCCCTGCTGGCGACCGAAGGCATCACGCTGGAGTTCGAGGAGGGAGGCATCCGGGCGATCGCGGATCTGGCGGCCGCCGTGAACGAGCGCAGCGCCGACATCGGCGCGAGGCGTCTACACACGGTGATGGAACGCCTGCTCGAGCCGCTGAGCTTCGACGCGCCGGACATGGGGGCCACGAAGGTGGTGATCGACGAGTCCCTGGTCCGCGAGCGGCTCTCGGATCTGGTGGAGAACGCGGACGTTTCGCAGTACATCCTGTAATCGGTCCGCGACGCAGCTTTGGCAGGGGGGTACGGCGTGCAGGTTCGGGTGGCGGTCGTCGACGACGAGCTCTTCTTCCGCGAAGCCATCAGCGAGGTGCTCGACGCCGCGGGCATCGAGTCGGTGACGGCGGAGAACGGGAGCGAGGCCCTCGCGCTCGCCGAGGACGAGACCCTCGGCGTCATGCTGCTCGACATCCGGATGCCCGGGATGGACGGCATCGAGGTGTTGCGCCGCCTGCGCGAGGTGCGGCCGACCCTGCGCGTGCTGGTCCTCTCCGCCTCGACGGACCAGGAGACCGTGCTCGAGGCGCTGCGCCTCGGCGCGAGCGACTACCTGGCCAAGCCGCTGCACGACGAGGAGCTGGTGCATTCCGTGCGCCGAGCGGCCGAGAGCCACGCCCTTTCGGCGGAGGCCGAGCGGCTGCGGCGCCGGCTCGCCCGGGTGGTGACGCTGACGGAGGAGATCTCCCTCGGCGCCGCGCGGATGGCTCGCGGCGATCGCCGCGAGTACCTGTGCCGCGCGGCGGTGGAGGGTGCGGCGGAGCTCCTCCAGGCGGGACGGACGTCCCTGCTCCTGCGCGACGAGAGCAGCGGCGATCCGGACGGCCTCGGCGAGCCCTGGCAGCTGCGCGTGATCGCCGCGGTGGGATCCACCACGCCGACCGCCGAGATGTCGCCCGCGATCGTCGGGGAGGGGGTGGCCGGGCGCGTGGCCGAGCGCGGAGAGGCGATCCTGGTGGCGGCGCGCAGCCAGGACGATCGCTTCACGGGGGAGCCGGAGTCGTCGGGGCGCTACGGCTCGGAGACCTTCGTGGTCGTCCCGCTCTTGCAACGGAGCATCTTCGATGCTCCGCCGGCCGCAGGTGACCTTCAGGGCGCGGGCGACGAGGGCGAAGCGCCGGTCGCGGTCGAGATCGACGAGGCGGCGCGCTCCCTCGCGGAGGCCGTGCTGGCGGAAGGCGAAGCCTTCCAGCAGACCTTCGGCGTCCTGTGCGCGACGGAGCCCGAAACGGGGCAGGCTTTCGGCGCCGAGGATCTGGCCCTGCTGCGTCTGCTGGCGGGACGCATTGCCGAGCTGCTCTCGGGGCTGCGCGAGCGCAAGCCGGCGCCGCCCTCCTTCGAGGCGGTCGGGGTCGCGCCGGAGCCCCTCGAGGCGTTGGCGGCCGGCTCGGGGCCCGCGGACGCGGAGCTCATGCGCGGCATCTGCGACGCGCTCGTCAACGAGGTGGAGCCCGATCGGGTGCTGCGGGCGGTGCTCGAGCCCGTGGAGCGGGGCCTGCGGGCGCTGCCCGTATCGCTCTATCTGGTGGACGGTGCCACCGGAGACCTGGTGTGTGAAGCCCAGCTCGACGGCGGCTATCGCGCGGATCGCAAGGTGCTGCCTCCCGCGAGCGGGCTCACCGGGACGGTGCTGCAGAGCGGCCATCTCATCGCCACCCAGGCGCCGGATCTCGACGGCCGCTACGACCCGGACGTGGACACGCCCGAGGACGGGACCACCGGCCCCTTCCTGTGCGTTCCCCTGCGCCTGCGCGGAAAGGTGGTGGGGCTGTGCCGCGCCTTCCTGCCGGTGGACGCCGTCGCCTCGTCGGCGACGGGCGAGATGCTCTCCGCGGCCCTCTCGGCTGCGGTCCGCAATGTGCTCCTGTACCGTAGCCTGGTCGAGTCGATCGAGGAGGTGGCCGAGGCGCGACGCCAGGCCCGCCACTGAGGGGATTGCCCGGTCGACGCAACCCTCTGCTCGCACGGGCGCGGCAGAGCCCGCCTCGAAAGCCGGCTTGCGAGCCGCGATACGGAGCCCATGAAGGATCTCGTCGACAAGGCCGAGGTGCTCGTCGAGGCGCTGCCCTACATGCGGCGCTTCGTGGGCCGGACGATCGTCATCAAGTACGGCGGGCACGCCATGAAGGACGACTCCCTGCGCGCGTCGTTCGCGGTGGACGTGGTCCTGCTGAAGTACATCGGCGTGCGCCCCGTGATCGTCCACGGAGGCGGCCCCCAGATCGGCCGCGCTCTCGAGCGGCTCGGTCTCCAATCGACCTTCGTGAACGGCCTGCGGGTGACCGACGACGCCACCATGGAGGTGGTCGAGATGGTGCTCGGCGGCAAGGTGAACCGCGAGATCGTCGAGCTCATCCAACAGGCCGGGGGCCGTGCCGTCGGTCTCACGGGCAGCGACGGCGCCATGCTGCGCGTCCGCCCCAAGCGGGTGGAGGGCGGGGACGTGGGGCGCGTCGGCGAGATCGTCGCCGTGGACTCCCACGTGATCTCGGCCCTCGAGGACGCCGGCTTCGTGCCCGTCGTCGCGCCCATCGGGGCCGACGCCCGGGGCCTCACCTACAACGTGAACGCCGACGAGGCGGCGGGCGCCCTGGCCGTGGCGCTCTCGGCCGAGAAGCTCATGCTGCTGACGGACGTCGAAGGGGTGAAGGACGACGCGGGCGCCGTCATGAGCCAGCTCAGCGTCGAGGAAGCCCGCAAGCACATCGCCGAGGGCACGATCCGCGAGGGCATGATTCCCAAGATCGACTGCTGCATCGAGGCGCTGGCCGGCGGCGTGGCCCGGACCCACATCATCGACGGACGGGTGCTGCACGCCGTGCTGCTCGAGATCTTCACGGACGACGCCGGCGTCGGAACCCTGCTGGTCCCCTGAGCCCATGGCCGACCCCAAGGACTTCATCTCCGTCGCCGACTGGTCCGCCGAATCCCTCTGGCAGATCCTCGAGCGGGCGCGCGAGCTCAAGCGGCTCAACACCGAGCGGGAGCGGCCCCGCACCTTGCAGGGGCGCACCCTGGCGATGTACTTCGAGAAGCCGTCGCTGCGCACCCACGTCACCTTCGAGGCGGGCATCACGCAGATGGGTGGGCACGCGATCCTGCTGCGTCCGGAACAGGTGGGAATCGGAACCCGGGAGAGCGCGGTGGACGTGGCCCGGACGCTGTCCCGCTGGGTCGACTGCCTGATGGCGCGAACCTTCAGCCATGCCCTGGTGGAGAAGCTCGCCGCCGAGGCCTCGATCCCCATCGTCAACGGCCTGACGGACCTGCTGCATCCCTGCCAGGCCATGGCGGATCTGCAGACGATGGCCGAGAACGCCGACGTCCGGGAGGCCACCCTCGCCTACGTGGGCGACGGCAACAACGTCGTGAACTCGCTCGTGCTGCTGTGCGCGGTGCTGGGGCTGCGGATCCGTATCGCCACGCCGGGCAGCCATCCGCCCTCCGCCCGCGTGATGAAGCGGGCCCAGGCGCTCGCCAAGCACAGCGGGGCCAGCATCGACTGGACGGAGTCGCCGCAGGAGGCGGTGCGCGGCGCGGACTTCGTCTACACGGACACCTGGACGAGCATGGGCCAGGAGGACGAGGCCCAGCAGCGCCGGGCGATCTTCGCCCCCTACCAGGTGAACGAGAAGCTGCTCGAGAACGCCCCGGACGCTCGGGTGATGCACTGCATGCCGGCCCACCGCGGCGAAGAGGTCACCGCCGACGTGCTCGACGGACCCCGCAGCCTGATCTACGACCAGGCCGAGAACCGACTCCACGCCCAGAAGGCGATCATGGAGCGGCTGATGGTCCCGCGCTGACGCGCTCGGCCCCGGGGCGGCCCGCGCCCCTCCTGGCGACCGCGCGCGCCCAGCCGCCTGCCCGCGGCCTCCCCACCCGTCAGAATCGGTCGTCTTCCGTCCGGTCCTGGCGGACCACCGAGCCTCGGGTCTTCCCCTCACTCCCGAGGTCTTCCAGGACGAGGTGTTCCCTGCGGGGGTATCCCACCGCATCGCGCCTGGATCCTCAGCTTTTGCCTGCGTGTCTCCGATCAGATGCGTCGAGGGACGGGCTCGCGCGCCCGCTCTCGCGAGGACGATATGGATCTGGGTGCTGTTTCCGAGGAAGACCTCGGACGGACTCCGTGCCTGCGCGCGGGGTGCGATCCGACGAGCCTTCGTCTCAGCGCCGCGGAGGGATACCTGCTCTCCCGAATCGACGGACATACCCCGTGGCGTCTGCTGCGGGAGATCGGCGGCATGACCACCGACGAAGTCGACATGTGCATCGAGATGTGGCTGTCGGACGGCGTGATCGAGATGGGCGGCGTGGAGCGCCGGCCCCGGCCCGTGGCGCCCCCGTCCGCCCGGGTGAAGGCGCCGGACCCGGTGCCCGGCGCGCTCGACGAGAGCGCCCTCGATCCGAGCCTCGACATCGACGTGGAGAGCCAGCGCCGGATCCTCGAGATGCGCGGCCGCCTGGGCTGCGGCTACGCCGAGATCCTCGGCGTCTCGTCGAACGCCGACGGCAAGGCGATCAAGAAGGCCTACCGCGCCCTGTCCCGGGACTTCCACCCGGACCGTTACTTCCGCAAGGAGATCGGCGGGTACAAGGCGCACCTCGAAGCCATCTTCAAGAAGGTGCTCGAGGCCTACGAGCTCCTCTCCGACCCGGCGACCCGGGCCGAGGTGCAGAAGGCGATGGTGACCGCCCAGGCCCGGACGGCGGCGGCACCCGCGTCGGGGACCGCGGCGCCCGTCCCGCAGACACCCCTCGAGCGACTCCGCCAGCGCATGCCGTTCAAGATTCCCGAATCGATCCTGAACGAACGGCGGCGGAAGGCGCGCAGCTTCTACGATTCGGCCCGCACGTGGGCGGAGAACGGACATCACCTCGAGGCCGCCTCGAGCATCCGGCTGGCCATCGCCTTCGACCCCCACGAAGAGACCTACAAGCAGGCCTTCGCGGACATCCAGTCGGGCATTTCGACCGCGCGTGTGGACGCGCTGCTCCGCGAGGCGAAGGAGTGGAAGGACGTCGCGGATTGGAAGGCGGGATTCAAGCGCTGCGAGGAGGCGCTGCTCCACCGGCCCCACGATCCGGAGCTGAACGACATGGCCGCGCGGGGCGCGCTCGCCCTGGGCGACAAGGTAGAGGCACGCGAGTATGCGGAGCGCGCCGTCGAGCACAGCCCCGAAGTGGGGCGGTATCACACGAGCCTGGCGCAGGCACTGGCCGAGAGCGGTGACCAGGGCCACGCGATCGTGGAGCTGGAGCGGGCGCTCGAGCTCGACGCCGGCGACGAGGAAGCGCGCAGATTGCTGGGCAGGCTGAAGCCGCGTCGAGCAGTGCATGGGGGGACGAGATGAGTCGGGTGATCGGAATCGACCTGGGGACGACCAATTCCTGTGTCGCCGTGGTGGACAACGGACAGCCCGCGGTGATTCCGAACACGGGAGGCTACAAGACCACGCCCTCCATGTTCGCGATCTCGCAGGACGGCAAGCGTCTGGTCGGGCACCTCGCCAAGCGACAGGCGATCACGAACTCGAAGGCCACGATCTTCGCCGCCAAGCGGCTGATCGGACGGCGCTTCGACTCGGCCGAGGTGCAGAAGTCGATCGACCTCTGCCCCTACGAGATCGTGCGCGGTCCCAACGACGACCCCCGCGTCAAGATCGGCGGCAAGACCTTCACCTGCCCGGAGATCGCCGGCATCATCCTGCGCGAGATGAAGCGGGTCGCCGAGGAGTACCTGGGCGAGCCGGTCCAGGAGGCGGTCATCACCGTCCCGGCCCACTTCAACGACACCCAGCGGCAGTGCACCAAGGACGCCGGCAAGATCGCGGGTCTCGAGGTTCTGCGGATCATCAACGAGCCCACGGCGGCGGCCATGGCCTACGGGATGGGACGCCGAGAGGACGAGACCATCGTGGTCTACGACCTCGGCGGCGGCACCTTCGACATCTCGATCCTCGAGCTCTCGGAGGGCGTGATCGAGGTGCTCGGCACCTCGGGCAACACCTTCCTGGGCGGGGAGGACCTGGACCGCCGGGTCGTCGCGCACCTCGTCGAATGGTTCCAGCAGGACCAGGGCATCGACCTGCGGACCGACACGATGGCCCTGCAACGGCTCAAGGACGCGGCGGAGAAGGCGAAGTGCGATCTCTCCCAGCGCGAGACCACCGAGATCAACCTGCCCTTCATCGCGAGCGACGCCGAGGGCCCGCGCCACCTCAACTACACGCTCACCCGGGACACCCTGGAGGGCCTCGTCGGGGACATCATCGAGGGCACCCTGAAGAGCGTGCGGCAGTGCATGGAGGACGCCGACGTCAAGGTCGAGAACATCGACCAGGTGATCCTGGTGGGTGGCCAGACGCGCATGCCGATGGTGCAGCGGGTGGTGACGGAGTTCTTCGGCATGCGGCCGCACAAGGGCGTGAACCCCGACGAGGTGGTGGCCCTGGGCGCCGCCATCCAGGGGAGCAACCTCGTGGACGACTCCCACGACCAGCTGCTGCTCGACGTGACCCCGCTCTCCCTGGGAATCGGCACCTACGGCGGGCATTTCGCGCGCCTGATCGAGCGGAACACCACGGTCCCGGTCTCCAAGTCCCACGTCTTCACGACGACCCGGGACAACCAGTCGGCGGTGAAGATCCGGGTGCTCCAGGGCGAGAGCGACACGGCGCTCGAGAACGATCTGCTGGGCGAGTTCGTCCTCCAGGGCATCCGGCCGGCGCCCAAGGGCGAGCCGGAGATCGAGGTCAACTTCGACATCGACGCCAACGGCATCGTGAGCGCCTCGGCGCGCGATCTCGCCACCGGACAGGAGCAGTCCATCACGGTGAACACCACCGGCACGCTCTCCGAGGAGGAGATCAGCCGGATCATCGAGGATCACGACCTCTACGAAGTCCAGCTCAAGGAATAGGCGAGCATGGAGGAAGCCAAGAAGGCCGAGATCGCGCGGCTCCTGGCGGAGGGGCTCGACCAGTATGGCGAAGACGCGATCGGGAAGGCGATCCAGACCTGGCGTCGCGTGCTGGCGATCGACCCGAAGAATCCGGAGGCGCTGGACTACATCCAGACGGCCGATCGCCGGGAGCAGCGTCGTCTGCCGCTCGACGAGCAGATGTCGGACACCTGCCGCCACATCGTGCACGCCGTCGGCGACCTGGTCACGAAGGGCGACTGGGAGGGCGCGTTCGACCTCCTGCGCAGCCCCGGCGACTCGGAGCCGGCCGCCCTCGAGTTCGAGGCCACCCTCGAGATCGTCCGGAGCCGCCTGCTGCGGCAGTACACCGAGCGCGTCGGTCGCCTGGACGGGGTGCCGACGCTGCGGGGCGCCGCGGGCGACCTCAAGGGCTACAACCTGCCTTCCGACGCCGGCTTCATGCTGTCGTTGATCGACGGCATCACCCCCATCTCGGACCTCATCTCGCTGTCCGGCATGGACGCGTTCGAGGCGCTGCGCATCGTGGGCCACCTGCTCGACGCGGACATCGTGGAGATGCAGGCCTGATGGAAGGCGTCTCGCTGCTCTCGTTCCTCGACGCGCCCTGCCTGGTGATCGATCCGGAGGGCCGGGTCGTCTACGCCAACCCGGCGTTCGAACGCCGCTTCGCGGAGGATGGCGAGCCGGTGCAGGGCCGGGAGCTCGCCGCGCTCTTCGAGGGGGGCGGCCGGGAGGCGGTGCTGACGGCGGTGGCCGAGGTGTGCGCCAACGGTCGCACCGCGCGATTCCGCATGCGCGAGGAACGGCGCGGATATCTGGGGCTGGCTTCGCCCATCGAGGCGCCGGGCGAGGAGCGCCAGGATCGGGTGGGCGTGGTCGTGCTGCTGCTCGACGAGCCGGCCATCGACGCCAAGCTGCAGGCGGTCCACCGCGAGATGGAGGAGCCCCTCGAAGAGGCGACGGCGTCCCTCGAGCAGCTCATCGACCAGACCGGCGGCCGGCGCAACGAGGCCTTCCGCAGCGCCGTCGAGCGAGGCATCTCGGCGCTGAGCCGCGCCCGGAAGTGGAGCGACGAGCTCGGCGCCGCGCTCGACGGGCGGGGCGGCGAGGTGGCTGCGAACGCAGAGCTCGACCCGGTGCGGACGGTCCACGAGGTGGCTGCCCGGGTGGGAGAAGCCTTCGAGGTGGCCGGCCTGCGCCTGGACCTGCTGGTCCCCGCCCAGCTTCCCGCCGCGAGCGGCGACCCCGACGTGCTGGAAGCGGCGCTGGTGCGCCTGCTGCGCCTGCGGCTGGCCACCGCCGAGGCGGGCAGCACCCTCACCCTGAGTGCCCGGACCATGGGTCGAGGCGGCCAGCGCGCGGTGCTCGTGACGCTCGTCGATCGTCCCCGTGGCAGCGGTGACGACGAGCCGGAGGGCCGCGAGCCCCAGTCCCTGTGTGAAGCCGTCGCGCCGCACGGAGGCCGGGTTCACACCGTGCGCCTCGCGAAGGCGGGCCGCGCCACCGCCATCCGCCTCCCGCTCGCCGGCCGACCCGCCTGAAAATCCCCGGCGACGGGGTAGAATCCGGCCTCCTGAATCCCCGGAGAGCCGCCATGCCCGGAAAGAAGGCCAGCCTCAACCCTCCCAAGCGCGTCTGCCTCGCCTACAGCGGGGGTCTCGACACCTCCGTCATCCTGCGTTGGCTGATCGAGGAGTACGGCTGCGAGGTCGTGGCCTACTGCGCGGACGTGGGGCAGGAGGAGGAGCTCTCCGGGCTGCCCGAGAAGTCGCGCGCGACGGGCGCCGAGACGTGCGTGATCCGCGACGTGCGCGAGGAGTTCGTGCGGGACTACGTGTTCCCGGCCGTCCGCGGCGGCGCGATCTACGAAGGCGTCTACCTGCTGGGGACGGCGCTGGCGCGCCCGCTCATCGCCAAGCACCACGTGGACGTGGCGCGGGAGACGGGTTGCGACGCCGTGGCCCACGGTGCCACCGGCAAGGGGAACGATCAGGTCCGCTTCGAGCTGACCTTCCGCGCGCTCGCGCCCGAGCTGCGGGTGATCGCTCCCTGGCGCGAGTGGGACCTGCGCTCGCGCACGGACTGCATGAGCTACGCGCAGAAGTTCGAGATTCCGGTCTCCGCCACGCTCAAGAAGCCCTACTCGATCGACCGCAACCTGCTGCACTGCTCGTTCGAGGGTGGCATCCTCGAGGACCCCTGGCGCGCCCCCGAGGAGGAGATGTTCCTGCTCACGCAGTCGCCGGAGCGCGCGCCCGATGAGTCCCAGGAGCTGGTGATCGGCTTCGAGGCCGGCAACGCCGTGTCGGTGGACGGTGAGTCGCTGGCGCCCGCCGCGCTGCTCGCCCGGCTGAACCGCATCGCCGGGACCCACGGGGTGGGGCGCGTCGACCTGGTGGAGAACCGCTTCGTGGGTCTCAAATCGCGCGGCGTCTACGAGACCCCGGGCGGCACCGTGCTCCACGTGGCGCACCGGGCCATGGAGTCCATCACCCTCGATCGCGAGGTGATGCACGAGAAGGACCGGCTGGTCCCGCGCTTCGCCGAGCTGATCTACAACGGCTTCTGGTTCTCGCCCGAGATGGACTTCCTGCGCGCCGCGATCGACGAGTCGCAGCGCAACGTGACGGGCGAGGTCCGCGTGAAGCTCTACAAGGGAGCCGTCCGCGTGACCGGCCGTCGCTCGCCGCTCTCGCTCTATTCCGAGGATCTCGTCACCTTCGAGGAGGACGGGGGCGTCTACGACCAGGCCGACGCCGGCGGCTTCATCCGGCTCCAGGGACTTCGGCTCTCGGGGACGCGTTCGGGCTCCTGATCCGGTCGGGAGGGTCGCCTCGGTTCTTCGCCGCCTTGCGTGGGTTCTTCGCCGCCTTGCCCCGGTGGTTGTTCGCCGCCGCGTTCCCTCAGTCCTTCTCGGCGAGGAAGCGAAGGAGGTGGGGGGTGGCGAGCTTCAACAGGTCGACCTCGGGGGCGAGCCGGTCGCCGAGCGCGAACAGGTAGGTGAGGGTTCGCGCATACAGAAGGAGGTCGTTGGGCAGCTGCAGGCCCGGCGTCTCGCGCAGCAGCACCTTGGCCTCGTCCTTCAGCCCGAGGATCGCCCGACCCGGCACGGCCAGTCCGCCGCCGCTCTCGCGGATGCGTTCGAACATCCGTGTCACCGCGCTCCGCACGCCCGCCTCCGCGCCGGGCGCGATCATCCCCAGCGCGTCGATGCGTTCGACGAAGGCGTCCACGTCGGATCGAAGCACGGCGTAGAGGCCGTGGCGCAGGTTGCTGCGCAGCGCCGGCGAGAGCCGACGGGAGAGTCCGAAGTCGACGAAGAGGACCCGGGGTCGCGACCGGGCCTCGGGCTCGTCCACCACGAAGAGGTTGCCGGGGTGGGGGTCGGCGTGGAACAGCCCGTCGACGAAGATCTGCTTGGCGTACGCTCGACCGAGCACCTCGAGCACCGCGGCCGGCGAGACGTCCCGGGCGACGAGCGCCGCCGCGTCGGTGATCGGGATGGTCTCGCAGTAGCTCATGGTGAGCACCCGCCCGGTGGAGTGCGACGCGATGATGCGGGGCACCGCGATCTGGGGATCGCCCGCCAGGTTGCGAGCGATCTCCTCGGCGACCCGACCCTCGTGGACGAAGTCGAGCTCCTCGAGGAGCCCGTTGCGGAACTCCTCGAAGAGCCCGCGCCGGTCGGGGATGCGGCGCCCGCTCCACCACTCCGCCAGGCGCAGGACGGCGCGCAGCAGCGCGAGGTCGGCGTCCAGCGACGCGCGCACCCAGGGATACTGCACCTTCACCGCGACGCTCTCGCCCGAGAGCAGGCGGGCGCGATGCACCTGGGCGACGGACGCGGCGCCGAGGGGCAGGGGATCGATCTCGGCGAAGAGTGTGTCCACGGGCGCCCGCAGCTCGGCCTCGATGACGTCGCGGACGTGAGCGAACGCCAGGGGGGGCACGCGGCTCTGCAGGGACGCGAGCGCTTCGGCAGCACCCTGCGGAACCAGATCGTGGCGGACCGCCGCGAACTGGCCCGCCTTCACGAACGCGCCCTTGAGCCGGCCGAGCCGCGCGACGAGCGCGCGGACGCTCGCCGTACGGCGCGCGGTGCGGCGTGCGGCACGTGCGGCACGCGGTTTCAGGCGATCGAGCACGGCGCCCAGGCCGTGTCGCAGCGCCGCGGCCGCGAGGAAGCAAATGAGGGCGAGCGCCGCCGTCACGCCGCTCGTCCGCAGCATGAAACGGTTTCGATCCGTGGCTTGTCTCAACGCGGACAGGCGCCTCGGCTGGCCGGTCCCACCGGAGTCCGACGAAGCGTTGGGCCCCACGGGGGCACGCTCGCCGCCGTGGGGTCCGCCCGCCGTCTCCGAATCGCTTCGGGGATCGGGCGGGGTGGGAGGCGTCAAGGAGGCAGTCATTTTACCCCGGATCGAAGGGCTGGGTGGACGGGACGCGAAGGACGTGGGGGCGGGCGCGGATCTTTGCCTTTACAATTCTGCCCGCCCTAGTCTAGAAACACCACGATACGGCACGTTCTGCACACGAGTTTCGAGCTGGGCCCGGGTCGCGCCTGCGTCTCGCCGGGCCCGTTCGTCGCCGTCCCGAAAATCGGAAGCGAGGAGCAACGAAATGAACGGATCCCGAACGAACTGGATCGCCTGGCTCGGCATGGCCGCGCTGGTGCTGTCCGCTGCGCCGGCCCTGGCCCAGGAGGACGCCGGCGGTGCGGGGCCCACCTTCAAGGAAGGCGACATCATCACGTTCGACAAGCTGGACGCCCTTCGCCGCTACCTGCCCGAGGAGTTCTGGAACAACCGCGACTTCTTCTTCTACGAGGGCATGCGGCTGGAGATCGGTCCCTCCTTCCGGGATTACAGCCCCGCCGACGCCTACAAGGCCGCCACCAAGAAGTTCGAGGGCACCGCCCGCATCGGTCCCGACGGCAGCCTCGAGAACTACACCTCGGGTCGGCCCTTCCCGATCGACCAGATCGACTGCCTGGGTGATCCCCAGGCCGGCACCAAGATCATGTGGGACTTCGACTATACGTGGGTGGGTGCCGGGGCTCAGGCGAGCTTCTACTACTCGTACTGGGACCGGGGCGAGGAGCTGCCCCTCTACTACGAGGGCACCTCGAAGTCGATCCAGCTCTCCCACCGCGTCGAGCCGGAGTACGCCAAGGACGGCGGCGACGTCTTCCGGGGTGAGAAGCGCAAGATGGCCTTCGGCGTGGACGTGACGGCCCCCTTCGACGCCCGCGGCATCATGCTCATGAGCTACCGATACAAGTCGGCCGACCTGCCCCGGGCGGACGCGAAGAACGACGACACCTGGGTCTACGTGCCGACTCTGCGCCGCGTGCGGCGGATCTCTTCCGCACAGCGGACCGACTCCATCTCGGGCACCGACTTCACGTTCGACGACCTCCGCAGCTTCGCCGGCATTCCGCCGCAGTACGAGTGGCAGTGCCTGGGCGAGATGGACCTGCTCGCGCCGACGAACACCAAGGTCAAGGGCTATCCCTACGACCGGGACCACAACTTCGGCCCCTATGGGCTCTCCTTCGCCGACGATCGCTGGGAGATGCGCCATGCGGTGAAGGTCCGCTTCATTCCCAAGAACCCGGACCATCCCTACCACCACAAGGACATCTACCTCGACAAGCAGACCGTCAAGGCGCTCTACTCCTTCGCCTACGACCAGAAGGAAGAGCTCTGGAAGATCATCTGGCACAACAAGCGCTGGAGTCAGGACAAGCTGACGGCCGACTACTACCCCGGCTGGGAAGGCGTGCCCGAGCCCCGGGACCTGCGCATCGTCTCGGACATCATCACCAACGTCCAGACGGGTACCGGCAACCGGATCGAGTTCTGGGACATCTACGGCACGCCGCTCAAGAGCAAGGGCAAGATCCGGCGCTACATCGACGTCGGCCGCCTCACCAAGGGCCGCTAGCGCGTTCGTACGCATTCGGGCGGGGTCGGGAGCGATGCTCCCGACCCCGGCTCCGTCTGGCTTCCGGCCGATCTCGAGCCCCTCCACCAAGGACCCCCCCGATGACGCATGGTCTCCGCTCGTCCCTCTCCTGCGCCGCACTGCTGCTGGTCGCGAGCCTGGGCTGCCACGAGACGCACCTCGACTTCAGCCGCGGGACCGGCGGCGACATCGTCATCTACGACGATCTCTATGCGATCTCCGTCGTCGACGACGAGCAGGCCGTCGCGGTGGGCTACTACGGAGCCGCCTACGCGACCGCCGACGGGGGCGAGACCTGGGTCCAGGGCACCACCGACACCCTGAGGTCGCTCTACAGCGTCTCCATGGGAGACTCGCAGCACGGCTGGGCCGTCGGGCAGCGCGGTCTCATCCTGCGCACCGAGGACGGCGGACGCCACTGGACGCGGCAGCCGAACGTGAAGGAGGAGGAGGGTACGCACCTCTTCTCCGTGTCCGCGATCGACGCCGATACGGCGCTCGCCGTCGGGGAGTGGGGAACCCGCATCCGCACGACGGACGGAGGCAAGACCTGGCAGGACCAGTCGTTCACCATCGACGTCAACCACCGCATGTTCGTCTGGCTGAACCCCGAGGAGCAGGAGAAGGTTCGCAACGGCGAGAACGTCTACGACGACGTCACCCTGAACGACGTGAACTGCCTGCACGGCTCGCAGAAGTGCTGGCTGATCGGAGAGTTCGGCTACCTCTTCTACTCGGAGGACGCGGGAGCGACCTGGCAGCCCTCTCAGATCGAGGGCTCGGTGGTGCTCGATCCCATCGAGGTGCCCTACAACACCCTGCGCGTGCCGGAGGACCGCAAGCCCGCGCTGCGGAACTTCGCCAAGAGCATCATCAACGACCTGCACCTGAACGTCGCCATCGAGGCGTACGCGAGCCCCGAGGAGATCCGCAACTTCGGCCGGCCCGAAGACCCGACCGAGCTCTTCGAGATCCTCGAGGCCCGCATGCAGGAGGCGCGGATCGTGATCGAGGAGGCGGGCATCGACTCGTCCCGCATCCGCCTGCGCGGCCAGCCGCCCTGGGACTACGAGGACTACCTCGACGACGATCCGCAGTTCCTGCAGCGCTACCTGGCCAGTCGGCGTGCCGACAAGGGGGGCATGCGGGTGAAGGTCATCCAGAACCCGATCCTCTTCACGGTGCGCTTCCGGGACGAGCAGAACGGCCTCATCGCCGGTCTCGGCGGGGTGGTGCTGCGCAGCGACGACGGCGGCCGCCACTGGCGGTACCGCAAGATCGACCGCAAGCAGGCGCTCTTCGCGGTGGGCTCGGTCGAGGGCGGGCGCGCCGTGGCGGTGGGCGAGAAGGGGCTGGTGCGGGTCTCGTCCGACAGCGGCGAGACCTGGCGGCAGCCGCCCGGCGGCGACTTCCCCGAGCTGTTCACGTTCATGCGCGACGTGGGCTTCTCGCCGTCGGGTCGCATCGGCTTCATCGTGGGGCAGGGCGGCCGGGTGCTGCGAAGCACCGACGCGGGCATCCAGTGGCGCCAGGTGCTGCCACCCCCCGAGGCCCGCTCGGCTCCGGAAGCCTGAGGGCGCCGGCGCTCGCCTCCGGCGCGCGGCTCGACCCGGAGCGGTAGCCCGGAGGGGCGAATCCCACCCGGCAGCGCGCGGACCCGCGGCCGGCCCACAATCGATGCGGCCCCGGCGGCCGCCCCCGGGGCTTTCGGTATGGTCCCGGCGCGGAGAGCGCGCCTCGTCGGGGGGTGGGGGGCCTCGGGCTCTCCTTCGCCCGCGACCCGCTCAGTCCCCTATCAAGGCGGCAACTCCCGTCGCCGAAGGACTGTCATGCAGGCGAAATTCGCTGGCATGCGGGGCACGTGTGCCTGCGGAGGCGTCACCCACCCCATGAGGGGGGAGCCGGGCAGGTGAGCAGCCGACGAGACCCGCGCGTCCTGGTGGTCGATGAGCGCAAGGCCGAACGCACCTGGTTGCAGCAGGTGCTCTCGGGAGTGGCGCGCCTCGAGACCTGCGACACGCCCGCCGGCGCCCTCGAGGCACTCGAGCAAGGCCCGGTCGACGCCGTGGTCTGGGGAACCGGAGACGAGGCCGGCTCCGGCACACGACTCGTCGAACGCATGCACCGGGAGCATCCGTCGGTGGACGTGGTGCTGCTGGCCTCCGAGACCGCCGCGGACGACCTGCGCGCCGCCGACCCGGCGGCGGCCTTCGTGCTCGTTCGTCCGGCTGCGGCGCTCGAGCTGCGGCAGGCCGTCGAACGCGTGCTCGAGCGGCGACACCTGTTGGCCGAGAACCGCGAGCTCACCGCCCGCATGCGCACGACCGACCGCTGTCGCGAACTGGCGCCGTGCCTCGATCCCGGCGAGGTCTACCCCACCGCCCTCGGCCTGCTGCTCGAGCTGCTCCATCGCTACCGGGGCATCGCGCTCTTCCGCCGCCCGTCCCCGCTCGGTCAGGCCCTGGCCTTCCGGGGCTTCTCGGAGGACGAGTCGGGCCGGATCCACGCGGTGCTGACGGAGCAGAAGCCCGTCGATCCGGCGCGCTTCCACGGCGTGGACCGGGTGGAAGGAGGCCCGCTGCATGCGGCCCTGCGCGACGCCGGCGTGACCCTGGGAGGCCTCCTCTCGGTTCCCATCCGGGGCGACGGCGACGAGGCCGGCGTGCTGTGGATCTTCGACGACGGCCGGCCCTTCGTGGACGCGGAGGTGGAGCAGGCGGAGATCGTCTCCGAGCACGCGCTCGCGGCCCTCCGCAACGCCGAGCGCTACCAGAACGCCAAGGACCGGGCGTTCATCGACGACGTCACCGAGATCTACAACGTCCGCTACCTGCTCTCGACGACGGAGAACGAGATCCGGCGGGCGGACCGCTACGAGAATCCGCTCTCGGTCCTCTTCCTGGACCTCGACCGTTTCAAGCTCGTGAACGATCGCTACGGGCACCTGGTGGGCTCCCAGACCCTGCGCAAGCTGAGCCAGCTGCTGCTGCAGTGCGTCCGCCAGGTCGACACCCTGGCTCGCTACGGCGGCGACGAGTTCACGATCCTGCTGGTGGATACGCCCCACGAGGCGGCGCTCGCCATCGCCGAGCGCATCCGGCGGACGGTCGAGGAGTACGTGTTCGAGGCCGGCGGCGAGAGCCACCTGAAGCTCACCATCTCGATCGGTGTCGCCACCTTCCCCGAGCACGCGAGAGAGCGCGACTCCCTGCTCGACGTGGCCGACAAGGCGATGTACCGCTCCAAGTCGCTGGGGCGGAACCGCGTTTGCTCGGCGTCGGACCTGTGACGCCGGCCCCTCGGCCTCGCCGAGCGACCTCCAGCCCCGGTCGGCGCGCCCTCCGGGCGCTCCGCGGGCGGGTTTGACACGCGACCGGCCCCTCGCTATCCAACCGTTCGTTTTCGCTCGGCTTTTGCCGGAACTTCCCCGGGCTTCCCGGGAACGCGTCCGGGACTTCCCAGCCACGTTGCCCCGCCTGCACGACTCGCCGCGGCTCACACCCGTCCGGCAAGGAGCCGGGAGAGGGGTCCGCGGCGGGCTCGTCGCAACGGAACGGTCGGAGGGTTTGGTGAGCAGGACGGGCCCCGCGCTCGACGGGATGGGAACGCTTCGCCGCACGCACGCGTGCGGCGCCGTCACGTCTTCTCTCGTCGGTGAGGAGGTCGTGCTCGCGGGCTGGGTGCACCGGCGCCGCGACCACGGTGGGGTGATCTTCATCGACCTGCGCGACCGCCAGGGGATCGTGCAGGTCGTCTTCAAGCCCGAAGTGGCCGCGCAGGCCCACGAGCGCGCAGGCGATCTGCGGGGCGAGTGGGTGATCCTGGTCCGCGGCCGGGTCACGCGGCGCTCCCAGGACACCGTCAATCCGAAGATGCCGACCGGCGAGGTGGAGGTCGAGGTCCACGAGCTGTGTCTGCTCAACACCGCCACGCCCGCGCCGTTTCCCATCGAGGAGGAGACCGGGGTCGACGAGGCGGTGCGCCTCCGCCACCGCATCCACGATCTGCGCCGGCCCCCCCTGCAGCGCGCCCTCGGCGTACGCCACCAGCTCTACCAGTCGGCGCGCCGCACGCTCAGCGAGCACGGCTTCCTCGAGATCGATACGCCGATGCTCGCGCGCGCGACCCCCGAAGGCGCCCGCGACTTCCTGGTGCCGAGCCGGCTGCAGCCGGGCGAGTTCTACGCCCTGCCGCAGTCGCCGCAGATCCTGAAGCAGCTGCTGATGGTCGCCGGCTTCGACCGCTACTTCCAGGTCGCGCGTTGCTTCCGCGACGAGGACCAACGCGCCGATCGGCAGCTGGAGTTCAGCCAGATCGACCTCGAGATGTCGTTCGTCGGGGTCGAGGACGTGCTCGCGATCCTGGAAGAGGTGACGGTGCGCGGCACCCGGGAGACCATCGGGGTCGACCTCGAACGCCCCTTCCGGCGCATCTCGTACGCGGAAGCGATGGCGCGCTACGGCATCGATCGGCCCGATACGCGAATCCTGCTCGAGCTGACCGAGCTGACCGACGTCTTCGCGGAGAGCGGCTTCAAGGCCTTCCGCGGCGCCGTCGACGCCGGCGGCATCGTCAAGTGCCTCCACATCCCGGACGCGGACGAGCTGTCGCGGAGCGAGATCGACCGCCTGGAATCCTTCGTCAAGAAGGAGCTCGGGGGCAAGGGGCTGGGCTGGATCCGGATCAAGGCCGACGGCGAGTGGCAGTCGCCGATCGTGAAGTTCCTCTCCGACGACGAGAAGAAGCGGATCGCCGAGCGCACCGGCGCGGAAGCGGCTTCGCTCATCTTCTTCCAGGCCGACGCCCCCGAGCGCGCGAACATGATCCTGGCGCGCCTGCGGGTCGATCTCGGCCGCCGCCTGGGGCGCACCGACGGTCGCGCCTGGGACGCCCTCCTGGTGGTGGACTTCCCGCTCTTCGAGCGCGACGAGAAGGGCGGTCTCACCCACATGCACATGCCCTTCGTGGCGCCCCTCGAAGAGGACCTGCCGATGCTCGAGACCGCCCCCGAGAAGGTGCGCGGCAGCCACTACGACGTGGTGGTCAACGGCGTCGAGCTCGGCTCGGGGTCCCTGCGTAACCATCGCGTGGACGTACAGCGCCGGATCCTCGAGATCCTGGGCTACTCCCCCGAGCAGCAGGAGCACGCCTTCGGCTTCATGCTGCGCAGCCTCGACACGGGCGCACCGCCCCACGGCGGCTTCGCGTTCGGCGTCGAGCGCTGGGTGATGGTCCTGATCGGCAGCGAGAACATGCGGGACGTGGTTGCGTTCCCGAAGACCCAGCGGGGCCAGGACCTGCTCCTCGAGGCGCCTTCGACCGTGGCGCCGGAGCAGCTGGAGGAGCTCGCCATCCGCATCCGTCCCACGCGCAAGGGCGAGACGAGGGGGCCCGGCGGGCCGGAATGACCCGGGCGGCCGGCTCCGATCGGGGCGGATCGGTCGACGGCGGGCCTTCGATTCCGTAAACCCTGGGACCGGACGAGGGGGTCGTCCGGGGGCGCGGCCGCGGCCCACCGATCCGCTCCCGCGCGCCGAGCCGACAACCAGAAGGGAAGCCCATCGGGGGATCCGCATGACCGAAGCACAGAAGATCACAGGAGGCTCCGGGGCCCTCGACGTCCCCGATCACCCGATCATTCCCTACATCGAGGGCGATGGGACGGGCCCCGACATCTGGGCCGCCTCGGTGCGGGTCTTCGACGCCGCGGTCGAGAAGGCCTACGGGGGCAAGCGCAAGATCGCCTGGAAGGAGGTGCTCGCCGGGCAGAAGGCCTTCGACGAGACGGGGGAGTGGCTGCCCGAAGCCACCCTGCAGGCCTTCCGCGACTACCTGGTGGGCATCAAGGGGCCCCTCACCACGCCCGTGGGCGGCGGCATCCGCAGCCTCAACGTGGCCCTGCGGCAGATCCTCGACCTCTACGTCTGCCTGCGGCCGGTGCGCTGGTACGAGGGCGTGCCGAGCCCCGTCAAGCGGCCCCAGGACGTGGACATGGTGATCTTCCGGGAGAACTCGGAGGACATCTACGCGGGCATCGAGTGGGCGGCCGAGACCCCCGAGGCGAAGAAGCTCATCGCCTTCCTGATCGACGAGATGGGGGTCGACAAGATCCGCTTCCCGAAGACGTCGGGCATCGGCATCAAGCCCGTCTCGCGCGAGGGCACCGAACGCCTGGTGCGGGCGGCGATCCACTACGCGATCGAGCGCAAGCGGCCCACGGTCACCCTCGTCCACAAGGGCAACATCATGAAGTTCACCGAGGGGGCCTTCCGGGACTGGGGCTACGCGCTCGCGAAGCGCGAGTTCGCCGGGCAGGCCATCGGCTGGGACGAGTGCGGCGGCCAGCCGCCCGCGGGCCAGGTCCTCGTGAAGGACGCGATCGCCGACATCACGCTCCAGCAGGTGCTGACGCGCCCGAAGGAGTTCGACGTGATCGCCACCCTGAACCTCAACGGCGACTACCTGTCCGACGCGCTGGCCGCCCAGGTGGGCGGGATCGGCATCGCGCCGGGCGCCAACATCAACTACGAGACGGGACACGGCATCTTCGAGGCCACCCACGGCACGGCGCCGAAGTACGCCGGGCTCGACAAGGTGAATCCGAGCTCCGTGATCCTCTCCGGCGTGATGATGCTGACGCACCTCGGCTGGCAGGAGGCCGCGGACCTGATCGAGAAGGGCATCTCCCGATCGATCTCCGGAAAGACGGTCACCTACGACTTCGAGCGCCTGATGGAGGGCGCGACCCTCCTCAAGTGCTCGGAGTTCGGTGACGCGATCATCGGGAACATGAGCTGAACGGTCGGGCCGCAGCCGGCGACCAGACCGGCGCGCGCGAGAGGATCTCGCAGGCGCGGAACCAGGAACCAAGAGAAGAACGAACCCGGAAGGAAGAGGAATCCCCCAATGGCGCGAACCAAGATCGCACTGATCGGTGGTGGCAACATCGGCGGCGTGCTCGCCGAGCAGGCCGCCTACCGGGAGCTGGGTGACGTCGTCATCTTCGACGTCGTCGAGGACATGCCCCAGGGCAAGGCCCTGGACATCGCCGAGGGTGCTCCCCTCGCCGGCTCCGACGCGAAGGTCACGGGCACGAACACCTACCAGGGGATCGCCGGCGCGGACGTGGTCATCATCACCGCCGGCCTGGCGCGCAAGCCGGGGATGTCGCGGGACGACCTCCTGGCCACCAACCTGAAGATCATGACCCAGGTGGCCGAAGGCGTGCGGGACAACGCCCCGAACGCCTACGTGATCGTGGTGTCGAATCCGCTCGACGCGATGGTGTACACCTTCAAGAAGATCTCGGGCTTCCCGAAGAACCGCGTGGTCGGCCAGGCCGGGGTGCTCGATTCGACCCGCTTCCGCACCTTCGTGGCCTGGGAGCTCGGCGTCTCCGTCGAGGACGTGACGGCGCTGGTGCTGGGCGGGCACGGCGACACCATGGTTCCGTTGATCCGCTACTGCACCGTGGCCGGCATTCCGGTGGAGCAGCTCCTCTCCAAGGAGAAGATCCACGAGATCGTCGAGCGCACCAAGGGTGCGGGCGGCGAGGTCGTGGGCCTGCTCAAGACCGGGTCCGCGTTCGTTTCGCCGGCCCTCTCGGCCCTCGAGATGGCCGAGGCGATCATCAAGGACAAGAAGCGCGTGCTCGCGTGCGCGTGCCTGCTCGAAGGGGAGTACGGTGTGGACGGCCTCTACGTCGGGGTTCCCTGTGTGCTCGGCGCCGACGGCGTCGAGCGCGTGATCGAAGCGGAGCTCGACGCGGAGGAGCGAAAGCTCTTCGAGGCGTCGGTGGCCCACGTCCAGCGCCTCGTGGACGAGATCGAGAGCGGGAGCTAGCCGGTGAACGTCCACGAGTACCAGGCGAAGGCGCTCTTCCGCGACTACGGCGTGCCCGTGCCCGCGGGCGAGCTGGCAACCACCCCCGCGGAGGCCGCCCAGGTGGCTCGCAAGCTCGGCACCGACGTCGTCGTCGTGAAGGCGCAGGTGCACGCGGGGGGCCGCGGCAAGGCCGGCGGGGTGAAGCTCGCGAAGTCCCCGGCCGAGGCCGAGAAGGCCGCGAGCGAGATCCTGGGCATGACGCTCCACACGCCCCAGACCCCGCCCGAGGGCAAGCTCGTCCGCAAGGTCTACGTGGAGGCCGGCTCGAAGATCGCGCGGGAGCTCTACCTGGCGATCCTGCTGGATCGCGCGGCGGAGAAGTTCGCGGTCGTGGCCTCCACCGAGGGCGGCATGGAGATCGAGGTGGTGGCCGCCGAGACGCCCGAGAAGATCCTCACCGTGCTCGTCGATCCGAACGCGGGCCTGCAGGACTTCCAGGCGCGCAAGCTGGGCTTCGGCCTCGGCCTCGAAGTGGATCAGATTCCCGCCTTCGTGTCCTTCGTTCGGGGTCTCTTCGATCTCTACATGGAGAAGGACTGCACGCAGGTGGAGATCAACCCGCTGGTGGTGAGCGAGGACGGGAAGCTCTTCGCGCTCGACGGAAAGCTCGGCTTCGACGACAACGCCCTCTACCGGCATCCGGACATCGCGGCCCTGCGCGATGCCGAGGAAGAGGACCCCCGCGAGCGCGCCGCGCGGGAGATCGAGCTGTCCTACGTCGGGCTCGACGGGAACATCGGCTGCATGGTGAATGGGGCCGGGCTCGCGATGGCCACCCTCGACATGATCTCCCACTGTGGCGGCTCGCCGGCGAACTTCCTGGACGCCGGCGGCGGCGTACAGGAGGAGCAGGTCAAAGCGGCCTTCAAGCTCATCCTGCAGGACGAGCAGGTGAAGGCGATCCTGGTGAACATCTTCGGCGGCATCGTGCGCTGCGATCTGATCGCCCAGGGCGTGGTGGCGGCGGCCCAGGAGCTCTCGGTCGACGTTCCGGTGGTGGTGCGGCTGCAGGGCACCAACGCCGCCGAGGGCCGCAAGATCCTCGAGGAATCCGGCCTCGCGCTGATCCCCGCGGAAACCCTGGCGGAGGCGGGAGAGAAGGTCGTCGCCGCCGCGAGCGGCAGGTAGGAGGAGCGACTCGTGGCGATCCTGTGCGACAAGAACACCAAGCTGCTCGTCCAGGGCCTGGGCCGGATGGGGCAGTTCCACGCCAATCTCTCGCGCGAGTACGGCACCCAGGTGGTGGGCGGCGTCGCCCCCGGTCGCGGGGGCAGCACGATCGCCGAGCTCCCGGTCTACGACACGGTGGAGCAGGCGGTGCGGGACACGGGCGCGGACGCCTCCGTGATCTTCGTTCCGCCGCCCGGGGCTGCCGACGCGATCCTGGAGGCGGCGGACGCCGGCATCGAGCTGGCCATCTGCGTCACCGAAGGGATTCCGGTGATCGACATGGCGCGCGCCAAACGCGCCCTGTCCGCGTTCTCCATGCGCCTGATCGGTCCCAACTGTCCGGGCGTGGTGACGCCGGAGCAGTGCCGCATCGGCATCATGCCCGCGCAGATCACGAGGCCCGGGCCCGTGGGCGTGGTGTCGCGCTCGGGCACGCTCACCTACGAGGCCGTCGACCAGCTCTCGCGGCTGGGAATCGGCCAGTCCACCTGTCTGGGCATCGGCGGCGATCCGATCATCGGGACGAACTTCATCGACGCGTTGACCCTCTTCGAGGCGGACCCGGATACGAAGGCGGTCGTGATGATCGGCGAGATCGGGGGCAGCGCCGAGGAGCAGGCCGCCGAGTTCATCCAGTCCGAGATGACGAAGCCGGTGGCCGCCTTCATCGCCGGGCAGCGCGCGCCCAAGGGCAAGCGGATGGGGCATGCCGGCGCGATCATCGCAGGGGGCAAGGGCGCGGCCAGCGACAAGATCGCGGCCCTCGAGCGGTGCGGGGTCGCGGTCTCCATGAGCCCCGGCGCCATCGGCGAGACCCTCGCCAAGCACGCGCCCCAGGTTGCGGGCTGAGCCGGCGAATCCGGGCAGCAGGCCGTGGCCCATGTCGTTCCAGGACGGGCGGGTCCCCAGACCGCCAGCGCCACGAAGCCGCCCATCAGGACGGGGAAGGTGACGAACGGCAGGACCGGGCGGGTGCCGCCTCGAACGGGGGAGCCCGCGCGGCGGCGCACTCCCCGTGCCTCGCTCAGGCCGTGACGTCCCAGGTATCGCCCGAGTGGAGCAGCGTGCGCAGGTCGCCGGCCCCGCGTTGCTCGATCGCGCTCTGCACCTCGTGCTCGAGCATCTGCTCGTAGCAGGGCTTGCTGGTCTCGCGCAGCACGCCCACGGGCAGGGGGAAGTGGGGGCGGGCGAGAGAGGCCAGGGCGAACGAGTAGGAGACCGGCGCACTCTCGTCGTGCACCACCACGCCGCGGGACGCGGGGTCCTCCTCGTCGCCGAGCTCGATCACCTGGGGGACGCCGTGGGGCAGGGTGATGCCCCGCCGCTTGCCCGCCGCGCCGAACACCAGCGGCTTGCCGTGCTCGAGCACGAGAGCCGTGTCGCCACGGGACTTGCGGTCCTCGAGCTCCTCCCAGGTGTGGTCGTTGAAGACCGGGCAGTTCTGGAGGATCTCGACGAAGGCCGTCCCCTTGTGCTCGTGGGCGCGTCGGAGCATGTCCTGCATGTGCGCGGCGTCGACGTCGATCGTGCGGGCGACGAAGGTGGCGCCGCAGCCCAGCGCGAACGTGATCGGATCGACCGGATGGTCGATCGATCCCTGGGGCGAGGTCTTGGTCCGCATGCCCAGGGTCGAGGTCGGCGAGTACTGGCCCTTGGTGAGCCCGTAGACGCGGTTGTTGAACAGCAGGATCTGTACGTCGAGGTTGCGGCGGATCGCGTGGAGCAGGTGGTTCCCGCCGATCGAGAGGCCGTCTCCGTCCCCCGTCACGATCCAGACGGAGAGCTCTGGCCGGCTGGCCTTGATGCCGGTGGCGAAGGCCGGCGCTCGCCCGTGGATCGTGTGGAATCCGTACGTGTTCATGTAATAGGGGAAGCGGCTCGAGCAGCCGATGCCGGACACGAAGACGAAGTTCTCGCGGGGTACGCCGAGCTCGGGCATCACCCGTTGGACGTTGGCGAGCACCGAGTAGTCACCACAACCGGGGCACCAACGCACGTCCTGGCCGCTGACGAAGTCCTTGCGCGAGAGCTCGGGGGCGGCAGCCATGTTCTCTACTCCTGGCGTTCCGGGCGGCCGAAACTTCTGGTGTTCCTGGCAGCCGAAACCGGAGGCTTCGGCCACACCTACGCCTATTGCGTTCCTTCGAGCATCTGCTCGATGCGCGCCTGCAGCTCGTGCACCTTGAAGGGCTGCCCGGCGACTTTCGTGAAGGACTGGATGTCGATCAGGTACTTCGCGCGCAGGAGCATCGAGAGCTGCCCGAGGTTGAGCTCGGGCAGCAGCACCTGGCGGAAGCGCCGCAGCAGGTCGCCGAGATCGGGCGGCAGTGGGTTCAGATGCCGCAGGTGGGCGTGGGATACGTCGAGCCCCCGCATCCGGGCGCCCTTGACGGCCGCGGTGATGGCGCCGTGGGTGCTCCCCCAGCCGAGGACCAGCAGCTCCCCGCGGTCCGGCCCGTTCACCTCGGTGGCCCGGATGTCCCGCGTGATGCCCTCGATCTTGCGCTGGCGCAGGGCCACCATCTGAGCGTGGTTGTCGGGGTCGTAGACCACGTCTCCCGTGACCGGGGCCTTGGTCAGGCCGCCGATGCGGTGCTCGAGCCCGGGCGTTCCGGGGATCGCCCAGGGGCGCGCCAGGGTCTCCTCGTCCCGCCGGTAGGGCTCGAAGCCCTCGGCGTCCTCGGGGCTGGCGTAGTGGACCGACGTCCGGGGCAGGGTCTCCACCTCGGGGATCCGCCAGGGCTCCGCGCTGTTGGCCAGGTAGCCGTCCGACAGCACCACCACCGGGGTCATGTACTTCACGGCGATCTGGAACGCCTCGAGCATCACGTGGAAGCACTCGCCCGGAGTCGCCGGCGCGAGAATCGGCAGGGGAGACTGGGAATGGCGCCCGCACAGCGCCGCCAGCAGATCGCCCTGCTCGGTCTTCGTCGGCGAGCCGGTGGCCGGCCCGGCGCGCTGCACGTCCACCACGACCAGGGGCAGCTCCACCATGACGGCCAGACCCAGCGCCTCCTGCTTCAGCACGAAGCCCGGACCGCTGCTCACCGTGACCCCCAGGTGGCCGGCGAAGGCCGCGCCCACCGCGGAGCTCGCCGCGGCGATCTCGTCCTCCGCCTGGAAGGTCTTCACGTTGAAGTGGCGATGACGGGCCACCTCATGCAGGACGTCGCTCGCGGGCGTGATCGGATAGGCGCCCAGGAAGATCGGGCGGTTCATCTGGACCCCGGCCGCCACGATCCCCCAGGCCAGCGCCTCGTTG
Source organism: uncultured delta proteobacterium (assembly GCA_963822965.1). Taxonomy (GTDB): domain Bacteria; phylum Myxococcota_A; class UBA9160; order UBA9160; family UBA4427; genus JAJDAN01. The sequence goes on along the minus strand of CAWGJT010000001.1, from coordinate 117,660 downwards.
CCGGTGATGTTCCGGTAGGGACCCGGCTCGATCTTCGCGGCGGGGACGAGGTAGGACTTGGGCAGCAGCTCCGTCGTCTCGCCGAAGGCGTGTCCCGCCTTCAAGGTGCGGACGTTGGCCTCGAGCACGTCGCCCTTGAACTTCGACGCGAGCCAGCGCTGCGTCGGCTCGAGATCCCGGTGGTAGAGCCACAGGAGCAGCCCGAGGGCGAAGAAGTTCTTGCACCGGTCGACCTCGCGAGCCGACAGGGACAGTCCGTGCAACGCCTCGCGGTTGAGCGTGCTGACGGGGATCTCGACGATCTCGAAGCGCTCGCGCAGCGCCGGCAGCGGGTCGTCCGCATAGCCCGCGCGCTGCAGCGACTTCTTGTTGAAGGAGTCACTGTTGATGATCACCATGCCCTTCGGACGCACGTCTTCGACGTTCGCGCGCAGGGCGGCGGGATTGAACGCCACCAGGAGGTCCACCTGGTCCGCCGGGGTGAAGATGTCCTCGGCGGCGAAGTGGACCTGGTAGCCGGACACGCCGGCGAGGGTGCCGGCGGGAGCGCGGATCTCGGCCGGGAAGTCGGGGAAGGTCGCGACGTCGTTGCCGAACAGGGCGGTGGTGTCGGTGAACTTGCTGCCCGTGATCTGCATGCCGTCGCCCGAGTCCCCCGCGAAGCGGATGGCGACGTGCTCGACCTCACTGACGGGCTTGCTCGATGCCTTGGCGCCGGCCGATGAGCTGGAAGAACCGCCGTCGACGGCCCCCATAGGTGTGTTGCCTCCTCCTCCGCAGGTCGTGTCAGCCCGCGGGCGCCCGCGAAATCCGCCCGGAGCGGGAGGCATTGTATCCCTCTGAGGTGGGTTCGAAAGGGCCTGAGGGGCTTCCAGGCCGGTTTCAGGCCCGGCTTCGCGTCTCGCGAAAGCCGCCGCGCCGCTGGGGCTTGGCGGGTTTTCCTGCGCGTCCTCGATCGCTCAAGCGTCCCGCTTCGGCTGCCGATGAGCAGCGCATGTTTGTGCGGCGATCCGAGCCCCTTCTGCTCACCGAAGACGGCCTGGACGGGCTCTGCGCGTCCCTGAACCGTCCCGTCGTGGACATCGAGGACCTGCCCGTCGGGCCGGCTCGCGCGCTCATCGCGCTGCACCGGGACGACCAGGGCCGGCCGGGGCTGTCCGTGGCGCTGCGGGCCGAGCATTCCGGTGCGGTCACGCTGTTCGCCTTCCGCGGGGAACTGTCCGGGTCGGTCGGGCCGGCGATGGACGCCGGTCTGGCCTTCGCCGAGAGCATGGGCTTCCTGTTCGACGACGACATGCTGCAATCGGGCGATCCTGCGGCCCGCGATCGGGCGTTGACCTGCTGGTACGAGCTGGTCGGCGAGGAGCCTCCGGCGGCGGAGCCCGGGCTGCCGGTCGGGGAGGCCCCGCTGCTGCTCGACGACCTGATGGACCCGCTGGACGAGCTGATGGAAGAGCTCGACTTCGCGCCTCTCTCCAGCGATCCCCTCCTCGCGGTCGCGTCCGAGGACATGGAGCCCCTGGCAGATCCCCCGGAGGCCACGGCGGACGAGCCCGCCACGGCGGGTGCCAGTGTGCTGACGAAGTTCCGGCGGTCGCCGGAGCCGCCCGAAGACACCGCGGACGATCCCGAGGGCATGTCCGCCCGGCTCGGCCGCATTCCGATCGTTCGCAGGCGCAGATCCGAGGAGCAGGACGAGGCGCCGGCCCTGCTCACGCGTCTGCTGGCCCGGTTCTGAAGACGCCCGGCTTCTTCTCGCCGCCCCGGGCGACGAGTCGGAAAGGAAAGAGAAATGCTGCCCACTACGAGACCGAGTCCCTCGCGAGCGAAGACGCCGTACCGCGGACGCCGGGTGCTGGCGGCCCTGTGCCTGCTGCCCCTGGCCCTGGCGATCGCCGGCTGTGCCACGCCCGACGTGACGCCCGAGGAGCACGAGCAGGACCTGCGGATCGCCCTCGCCAAGCGGAACGTCGGCCTGGACCACCTCGCCAACGGGCGCACGCCCATGGCCATCCGGGAGCTTCAGCTCGCCTACGAGCTCAACCCCGAGGACCCGGTGACCATCCACTGGCTGGGCGAGGCCTACCGCCGCCGGGGCCTGCTCGACAAGGCCCTGGAGCACTTCGAGATCGCCCGCAAGATGAACCCCAGCGACCCGGACCTGCTGCTCAACCTGGCGGGGCTCTACATCCAGCTCAAGCGCTTCCCCGAGGCGATCGAGGCCTCCCAGGTGCTGATCGACGATCCCACCTTCGCCGCCCCCTGGAAGGCCTATACCAATCGCGGCTGGGCGGAGCTGCAGCTCGGACACAACAGCGAGGCGCGCAGCTGCCTCGAGGAGGCCCTGGCGTTTCGCCCGAACTACTGGCCGGCGCGCCTGAACCTGGGCATCCTCGAGCTCCAGGAAGGCCACAAGCTTCAGGCCATCGTGAACTTCGAGAAGGTGCTGGAGCGCGACGTCGGCAGGAGCGCGGAGGCCGAGACCAACTATCGTCTGGGGGAGGCGTACGTGTCCCTTGGTCGACGGGACAAGGCGGTGGGGTACTTCAAGCTCGCCGCCGAGCGGGCGCCGTACGAACGTTGGGGCAAGCAGTCCGAGGAGTACCTGAAGCTCCTCTACTGATCCAGGGCGGGCCCCGCTGGAGGGGATCATGGCCGGATCGATGCGCGAGGCAGCACGGCGCGAGGATCGATCCGTGAGCTCGTCCCATCCCGAGTCGATCGGCGCCTATCTCGCCACCCAGCGGCGGCTGCGCGGCATCACCGTCGAAGAGCTCGCGCGCCAGACCCGCATTCCGCTGCGCTCCCTGGAGCGTCTCGAGGCCGGCTCCTTCGACGGTCACGTGGACGGATTCGTGCGGGGCTTCGTCCGGACGGTCGCCGCCGCCCTCGGGCTCGACGCCGACGAGGCCCTGAACCGAACCCTGCACGAGCCCGGAGGCAGCGAGGCCAGCAGCCAGGCCCCGCGCCTGTCGGTGAAGCGGGTGCTGGCGACCGCCGCCTTCCTGGTGCTGCTGGGCGCCCTCGGTCTCGCCGTGCAGATGGTGGCGATCTCGATCGCGAAGGCGCCCGCCGCCGGCAGGTCGGGACCGATCGTCGTCCGCCGCGATCCCGTGCGCGCGCTCGCGGAGGCCCAGGGCGTGGCCGCTCTGTCGCCGGCCCCCGCGCTCTCCCTCGCCGCCGCGTCGTCCCCGAAGCCGGCCACCGCGTCGTCCCCGAGCCCGGCGGCCGCGCCGATCCCGAAGAAGCCCGAGGAGCCCGGGGCCTCGCCGGACGCGGCGCCGAAGGCCGCGGCGCAGCCGACGGGTGAGTAGGGCGCCTTCGTCGGCCGCGCCTCGCGCACCGCGGGGCCGTTCCGAGTCCCGCCGCAGCCTCGAAGAGACCCCGGCGATCGTGCTCCGCACCGTGGAGTTCGGCGAGGCCGACCTCATCGTGCACCTGCTCACCCCCGCGCGTGGCCGGGTGACGGCGATGGCGAAGCACGCGCGCCGCAGCGTCCGGCGCTTTCCGGGGTGTCTGGATCTGTTCAACCATCTCGAGGTGAAGATCCACCCGCGGCGCCGCGGCGGCATGCCCCTGCTCGACCGGGCCCGCCTCGTGTCGCCGTTCCTTCCCCTGCGCGACGACCCGGTCCGCTACGCGATCGCCTGCTACGTGGCGGAGCTCCTCGGTCGTCTGGCACCGGAGGAGGGCGCCGGGCCGGAGATGCACGGCATCTTCGACTTCGCTCTCGAGGCCCTGCGGGCGCTCGAGTGCATACAGCCGGACGCGCGCACCCGCGTGCTCGTGGAGCTCCGCGCCCTGGACGCGTTGGGTCTTCGTCCGGAGCTTCGTCACTGCGTTCGCTGCGGGCGCGAGTGCCAGGGGCCGGGGCCCGTCTCCTTCCACGTGGGCGAAGGCGGCGTCGTCTGCGCGCGCTGTGCGGGAGGAGAGCCCCTACCGCTTCGCGCCCACCTGGGGACGCTGCGCGCCCTGGAGCAGGGCCTGCGCTTTCCGCTCGGCGAGCTGTCGCGCCTGAGCCTCCCGGCCCCGGCGCTCGCGGAGGCGGAGCAGATCGTCGCTCGCTTCCAGCGCTACCACCTGGGGATCGAGCTCCGGAGCGAGCGCTTCCTGGCGGACGTGCTGCGAATCCGCTCGGGTTGACCCTGGGGGCGCCGCAAGGGATACTCGGCGCCCGCCGCCAGACGTCGCGGTCGCTCGTTCCGAAACCGCCCGGGAACCGCCTCGACCCCCATGAGCCGCAACGCCTCTCCCGTCACCTCTCCCGTCAGCATGGACAAGATCGTCTCCCTGTGCGCCCGGCGGGGGTTCGTCTTCCCGTCGGGCGAGATCTACGGGGGCATCAACGGGTTCTGGGACTACGGCCCGCTCGGCGTCGAGCTCAAGAACAACCTGAAGGCCTTCTGGTGGCAGCGAGTGGTTCGGGAGCGGGACGACGTCGTGGGCATCGATTCCGCGATCATCACGCATCCGCGAACCTGGGACGCGTCCGGGCACACCGAGAACTTCAGCGACCCGATGGTCGACTGCAAGGCGTGCAAGAAGCGCTTCCGGGCGGACCAGCTCGACGAGGCCGGTCCCTGCGATTCGCGCGAGGGCACGTCCCAGCACGACTTCACGGCCCCGCGGCACTTCAACCTGATGCTGCAGACGAGGGTGGGTGCCTCCGAGGATGCCTCCCTGGTGGCTCACCTGCGTCCGGAGACCTGCCAGCCCATCTTCACGGACTTCAAGCGGGTGCGAGAGGTGGCGCGCCAGAAGATTCCCTTCGGAATCGCCCAGATCGGCAAGGCGTTCCGCAACGAGATCACGCCGCGCAACTTCACCTTCCGCTCGCGGGAGTTCGAGCAGGCCGAGCTCGAGTTCTTCGTGCACCCCTCCGAGCGGGAGCGATGGTTCGAGCACTGGCGGGCCGAGCGCATGCAGTTCCACCTGGATCTGGGCTTCGCCAAGGAATCGCTGCGCAGCCGCCCCCACGAGCCCTCCGAGCTGGCGCACTACGCGAAGGCCGCCGAGGACGTCGAGTTCCTGTTCCCGTTCGGCTGGCAGGAGATCGAGGGCATCCACGATCGCGGCGACTGGGATCTCTCGCGGCACACCGAGTACTCGGGCAAGGACCTGGCGGTCACCGACGCGGAGACGAGGGAGAGCTTCACGCCGATGGTGATCGAGACCTCGATGGGGGTGGACCGCACCTGCCTGGCCCTGCTCGTGGACGCCTACGACGAGGAGGACCTCGGCGATGGGGACACGCGCACGGTGCTGCGCTTCTCCCCGGCCGTCGCGCCGATCAAGGTGGCGGTGCTGCCCCTCTCGAAGAAGCTCGCGGAGCCGGCGCGCGCCCTGGAGAGCCAGCTGCGCCGGTACTGGAACTGCGCCTATGACGAGTCCGGCAACATCGGCCGTCGCTACCGCCGCCAGGACGAGGTGGGCACTCCCTTCTGTGTGACCTACGACTTCGACTCGCAGGACGACGGCCGGGTGACGGTGCGCGAGCGCGACAGCATGGAGCAGGAGCGCGTGCCGGCGACCGAGCTGACGGACGTCCTGCGCCGGCGGCTCGAGGGCGGCCGGTGAGCGTCCGCAAGAAGACGCCGGCCCGGAAGTCCGCTCGCAAGAAGAAGCCCGTGCGCAAGACGGCGCGCAAGAAGGCGCCGGCCAAGAAGGGCCCCTCGCGGCGGGCGCAGAGCCAGAAGGGGGCTCGCAAGGCCACGTCGCGCGAGCGCAAGCCCGCGTCCCACCGGGCCTCGTCGAGTCGGGGGGCGCGTCCGGCGCGGCGGGTCTTCTCCTTCGGCAACGGACGTGCGGACGGCGGAGCCGCCATGCGCGACCTGCTCGGCGGGAAGGGCGCAAACCTCGCCGAGATGTCGCGCCTGGGCATTCCGGTGCCTCCGGGCTTCACGATCTCCACCGAGGTGTGCAGCGAGTACGCCCGGCGGGGCGCGCTGTCGCGCGCCGTCAAGTCGGACATCCTGACCGCCCTGACCCGGGTGGAGCGGGCCCTCGGCAAGGGCTTCGGTGATCCCGCCGACCCGCTGCTGGTCTCCGTTCGCTCGGGTGCCCGGGTGTCGATGCCCGGCATGATGGACACCGTGCTCAACCTCGGACTCAACGACGTCACCGTGCGCGGGCTGGCGGCGCGGGCGGACGCCCGCTTCGCCTACGACAGCTACCGGCGCTTCATCCAGATGTACGGGGACGTGGTGCTCGGCGTGCCGCGTGGCCGATTCGAGGAGCGGATCGACGACGTGAAGCTGCAGCGGCGCGCCCAGCTCGACACCGAGCTCGACGCCGAAGCCTGGAAGGAGGTCGTCGCGGACTTCCTCGAGATCGCCCACGAGCACACGGGGACGCCGTTCCCCCAGGATCCCGCCGACCAGCTCTGGGGTGCCGTGGGCGCGGTCTTCCACTCGTGGAACAACGAGCGCGCGCGGTCCTATCGCCGCCTGAACGGCATCGCCGACGAGTGGGGTACCGGCGTCAACGTCCAGGCGATGGTGTTCGGCAACATGGGCGATCGCTGCGCGACGGGCGTCGCATTCACCCGGGATCCCGCTACGGGGGAGCGCCACTTCTACGGCGAGTACCTGAAGAACGCCCAGGGCGAGGACGTGGTGGCCGGCATTCGCACGCCGCAGCCCATCAACGCCGCCAGCCGCAAGGGGCATGCCGCGCGGCTCCCGACCCTGGAAGATGAGATGCCCCAGGCGTATCGCGAGCTCGTCCGCATCTACAAGGTGCTCGAGAAGCACTACCGCGACATGCAGGACATCGAGTTCACCATCGAGGAAGGCAAGCTGTGGCTGCTGCAGACGCGCACGGGCAAGCGCACCCCTCCCGCTGCCGTCCAGATCGCCGTCGACATGGCCCGGGAGCGCCTGATCACCCGCGAGGAGGCCCTGCTCCGGGTGGACCCCTCCGCCCTGGACCAGCTGCTCCACCCGACCCTGGACCGCAGCGGCGAGCTGCAGGTGATCGCCGAGGGGCTGGGCGCCTCGCCGGGCGCCGCCGTCGGCAAGGTCGTCTTCGACGCGGACGTCGCCGAGGCGCGCGCCAAGGGCGGCGAGAAGGTGATCCTGGTTCGCAAGGAGACCTCGCCGGAGGACATCCTCGGAATGCACGCGTCGGAGGGTGTGCTGACGAAGCACGGCGGCATGACGTCGCACGCGGCGGTCGTGGCCCGGGGCATGGGCAAGTGCTGCGTGGTGGGCTGTGACGCCCTCGACATCGACTACGAGGCGCGCCTGATGCGCCTGGGCGACGTCGTCGTCCGCGAGGGAGACGCCATCACCCTCGACGGGAGCCGCGGGGAGGTGATCCTGGGCAGCGCGCCCACCGTGCTGCCCGAGCTCGGAGGCGCCTTCGACGAGCTCATGAAGTGGGCCGACCGCTGCCGCAAGCTCAAGGTGCGAACGAACGCCGATACCCCCCAGGACGCCTACGTGGCCCGGGAGTTCGGCGCCGAAGGCATCGGGCTCTGCCGGACCGAGCACATGTTCTTCGAGCCCGGCCGCATCCTCGCCGTGCAGCGCATGATTCTCGCCTCGGACGAGCTCGACCGGGCCCCCGCCCTGGAAGAGCTGCTGCCCATGCAGCGAAGCGACTTCGAGGGAATCTTCCGGGCCATGGACGGGCTGCCGGTGACGATTCGCCTGCTCGATCCGCCGCTGCACGAGTTCCTGCCCCACGAGGAGCCGGACATCGCGGAGCTCGCGTCGGCGCTGGGAATCAGCCTGGCCATGCTGCGTTCCAAGCTCGAGGCCCTGCGCGAGTTCAACCCCATGCTCGGCCACCGGGGTTGCCGCATCGGCGTGACCTATCCGGAGATCTACGCCATGCAGGTGCGGGCCATCACGGAGGCCGCCTGCGCGGTCGCCGCCCAGGGATGCCGGGTGAAGCCCGAGATCATGATCCCCCTCGTCTCGAACGACGGTGAGCTCGCGCGCCTGCGCGAGCAGGCCGAGAAGACGATCGCCGAGGTGCGGACGGCCTTCCCGGGCACCCGGGTCCGCCCCAGCATCGGGACGATGATCGAGGTGCCGCGCGCGGCCCTCACCGCCGATGTCATCGCGCGGCACGCCGACTTCTTCTCCTTCGGGACCAACGACCTCACCCAGATGGGCTACGCGCTCTCCCGGGACGACGTGGGCAAGTTCCTGCCGGACTACCTCGAGATGGGCATCCTGGAGGACGACCCCTTCGTCTCCATCGACCAGGAGGGGATCGGGCAGCTCGTCGAGCTGGGGGCGCGGCGCGGTCGCGCCACCCGGCCCGACCTCAAGCTGGGCATCTGCGGCGAGCACGGCGGAGATCCGAAGAGCATCCGCTTCTTCGCGCGAGTGGGCCTCGACTACGTCTCGTGCTCGCCCTACCGGGTGCCGCTCGCCCGGCTCGCGGCCGCCCAGGCCGCGCTCCTGGGAGACGGGTCGGAGCCGCGCCGGCGGTGAGGTTTCGCCTCGGCCCGCTGCTCGCGTGCTGCGTCGCCTGGCACGGACTGCTGGCCTGCGGGTCGCCGTTTCCCTCGGACTTCGAGCCGCGTCCCCTGGACCCGGTGGAGCGGGGCGAGTACGACGGACCGCCTCCCGTGGTCACGGGGACGGCGGGCGAGGCTTCGCAGGACGTGGAGAGGCTCGCGCGCGTCTTCTACACGCGCATCCTCAACCGCCGCTTCAACAGCATCGCCACCTACCACGATCCGGCCCTTCGAGAGCTCTTCGGGGCCCCCGAGGCCTTCGCCGACTACTTCGCCGCGCTCGCGGACGCCCTCGAGGAGGCCCACTTCGACGCCCTGCGGCCGACCTCGCTCGACCTCGAGCAGATCGACGTGCTCGAGCCCGACGTTGCCCTGGTCACCGTTCGCTACCGGGGCGAGAACTCGCTGCCGCTGCGCTGGTGGACGGTGGACCTCACCCGCACAGACCGCTGGGAGCGCAGCGACGGGCGCTGGTGGATCATCCCCGGAAAGCTGTGACGAGATCGGGGTGGCAAGGCCCCATGCTCAGGCCTTGACCACGAGTTGCCGATGAGCTGCGCATGGGCTGGAGTCAACGTCGGGTTCAACCCCGGGCTTCGATCCGGGTCGAGGCGGCCTACGAGGACGCCGAGCGGCAGGTGTTCCTGGAGACCCGGGACATCTCCGAGGACGGGATCTATCTGTTCGCGCCCGATCCTCCTGACGTGGGCCAGCCCGCACGACTGGTCCTGGATCTGCCCGGCAACCCCGAGATCCTGCGACTGACGGGTCGGGTGCTCCGGAGGGATACGGGCACACGCCCCGGCTTCGTGGTGCTCTTCCACCATGGGGACCGTGACGAGAGCGCAGGGAAGACACGCAAGCGGCTGCGCGACCTGGTGAATGCCTCCGTCCGCGACAGCGGAGAATCCGCCGCCCCATAAAGAGAAAAATTCTTCTCCCTCCCCACCGAGAGCCGCCCCGAAGCGAACCTGGATTCGATACGTGAAAACCCTTGCGATCCGGATCGTTTTGGGAGGCAGTTGCACGTTCATTCCGGCATGGCATGGAGCTTGCTCGATTCCCCTTCCGTGGGGCACTAGCCCCGACTTTCGAAAAGCCGAACGGTTTCGCGGGGATCGACAGGAGGACGACACGATCGGTCGAGTCGCTCATGAGGCGTTCCGGGCAGTGGAGCAATGAACCGGCCCGGAACCGGGGACCCATGAGCAGCACAGGATCAGCCGGAGCATCGGCTGGAATGGCACCACCAGACTCGATCGAGGGGTTCATCGTTCGGGGCGCGGGATGAGTGACATCCCGCCCCAGCCAGGGTGACGTCGATCCCCCGCGGAACGCAACGCGGGGGAGAAGCCGTGCGCAAGCGCAATACCAAGCCGTGGCCGTCGGATCGCGAGCTCGTGGACGAGATCCTGGGCGGGAGCCGCGAGCACTTCGACATGCTCTACGAGTGCTACTTCCCGCGCGTGTATCGCTTTGCACTGAAGCGGCTGCGCGATCCGGGCGAGGCGGAGGACGTCGCGCAGGACGTATTCATGACGCTGCTGTCCGCGCTGCCCTCGTACGAAGGCCAGTCGTCGCTGCTGGTCTGGATCTTCGGCATCACCCGGAACACGGTGAACCGCCGCTTTCGAAGGCCGCGGCCCCGGCTGGAGCCCCTCGAGGAAGGGGGTGCTCTCGACGTCGCCGGCGGCGGGGCGCCGGCGGATCAGAGCGTCGACGCGAGACGCATGCTGGGTCGCTGCGAGCAGATCGTGGAGTCGGAGCTGACCCCGCTGCAGCGGCGGATCTTTCACCTGAAGCACCTGCGGCGGCAGCCGATCCGCTCCATCGCCGAGGTGCTCGGGAAGTCCGAAGATGCGGTCAAGGCCAACCTCTATCGCATGCGGCGGGCCATTGCGGACGGCACGCCCGGGCTCGAGCACCTGCTGCAGAGCTGATCCGGGGATCCTGCGGATCGGCCCCGGCCGCCGCGCGTCCCGGCTCCCGCCGGGCAGCGGGGCGGGCGATGGTCGGGCCGGAGGAGGCGCGCAGGCCGCGCGCCCTCCCCCCGGGCCGTCTCCGCACTTTCTTTGCCACACGATGATCCTGGGGGCCACCTAGGAGGGGAAGAGATCCACTTCCTTGGGAAGGGGCCTCGACGAGAGCGGTCCTTGGGAAGGGACCTGGGAAGGGACAACTGCGGGAGTGACCGCGTTGCCCCGAGCTGCACATGCTGAGGGCGCCCGACGGGATCAATCGGGTGCCGGCGTCCCGGACGCCCCGAGCGAGGTTTCGGGGCACGGGGACGTGCGAAGAGAAGGTTGCGACGTCACCGAGACGGCGACGAGCAGGGTTCGGACGTCCCGCACCTCCCGGACGTCCCGCACCTCCCGGACGTCCCGGACGAAGGGCGTCTCGCGCGCCCGCAGATCCGTCGCCGTCATCGGCGCCGAGAAGGCACCCCTGCGCGAGCAGAGCGATTTCGAGCTGCTGGAAGGCCTGCGTGCTGGGAGCGAGCTCCACTTCAACGAGCTGTACCAGCGCTACTTCCAGCGCATCTACAGCTTCGTCTACACGCGCATGCGCAACCACGCGGACGCCGAGGAGGTCGTTCAGGAGACCTTCACCGCGGTGTTCCGCTCGTTCGAGAGCTACCGCGGTACGTCCTCGCTGCTGTCGTGGATCTACGGCATCGCCAGGAACACCCTCAACAACAGTCTCCGGCGCGCGAAGACCGAGAGCCAGCGGCTGGACGCCCTGCGCCCCGAGGTTCTGCGGCCCCCGTCGGCGTTCGGCGACTGCACGCCCGAGGAGCACCTGAGCCTGCGGCGTTACACCGAGATCATCGGAGAGCGGCTCGAGTCGGTGTCCGAGTGGCAGACCGAGATCTTCGTCATGCGCCACCTGCGGAACATGAGCATCCAGGAGATCTCCGACCGGACCGCCCGCAGCAGCGACGCGATCCGGTCGAGCCTCTACCGCGTGAAGCGCCTGCTCTTCGAGGCCGCGGAGGCGGACTCCGGGGATCCGACCCCGGGACCGGAGGGACGCGGCCATGCTTGAGCCGGGCGAAGCGTGGCGGGGAAGCGAGAGGGGGGCAGCTTGGGACACGATCCGCGGCGAGCTCGACCGCCGGCAGGGACGGGTGGCATGAGCGAGTCGGACTGGCAGGAGGTTCTCGACGATCCCATGGGCTTCGACCCGGACGAGCTGCGGGAGTTCCTCGCCGCGGACCTGATGGACGTTCCCGTGAGGCCGGGCTTCAAAGAGCAGCTCCGCCGCAAGCTCTGGCGGATGATGAAGCTGCGCTACGGCTGGCACTCGGAAGATCCACGCTGAGCAGTCCCCCCGCGAAGGGGAGGGCGCCGCACCCGACTGCGAATTACGTTTGGCGCATGCGCAACCCCATTCGGGTGAAGAACCTGCGGCTGCGGTTCGCCCCGTTCTACCTGCTGGGCGGCTTGCTGCTCGTCTGCGTCCCGCCGTCTCCGGTGGGCTACGGGATCGGCGTGGTGGCGGTGGCGACAGGGGCGGCATTGCGCGCCTGGGGTGCGGGCCACCTGGAGAAGACGACCCGGCTCACCGTGAGCGGCCCCTACGCCCGGCTTCGCCATCCTCTCTATCTGGGCACCCTGCTGGCGGGTCTCGGCATTGCGATCATGGTGGGGGGATGGTGGGCGCTGGGGCTCGCCGGGCTGTTCGTGCCGTGGTTCTTCCTCGACTACTTCCCCCGCAAGGAGCGGAGCGAGTCCGCGCGCCTGCTGCAGGCGCACGGCGAGGCGTATCGCTGCTATCTCGAGTCCGTCCCGGCGCTGGCACCGCGGCTCACGGCCTGGCAGCCGGAAGCCTCTCGCGTCGCGGACTTCGACCTCGCCCGGCGCTGGTCCCTGGAGCGCTACCTGGAGAACAACGAGCTCGGAACGCTGCTGGCACTGCTGGCCTGCATCGCCGCCTTCGGCGTGCGGCTCGGGGTGGCCGTGGGCGGCTCGTGAGTCCCCTCCGCACGCAGCCGCTCTCCCGCGCCGACCTCGCGCGCGCGGAGGTGCAGGTGCTGAGCCGGGGCGGCGACGGCAATGCCGACGTGCTGCGGGTGCGGGTGGACGGTCGCGAGTGCGTCGTGAAGGACTTCTCGGCACGCCGGGGGCCGATCCGCTGGATCGCGCCCTGGCTGGTGCGCCGCGAGCTGCGCGCCTACGGGCAGCTCCGCGACCATCCCGCCGTGCCCCGGGTGCTGGGGCGCCTCGACGCCCTGGCCTTCGCCGTCGAGTACCGCCCCGGCGAGATCCTGGGACCGCGGCTGGCGTCCCGGGTGTCGTCGCGCTTCGTCGGGGAGCTTCGGGAGGCCGTCGCCGCGATGCACGCCCGGGGAGTGGTCCATCTCGATCTGCGTCACCGGAGCAACGCGCTGGCGGACGCGGACGGCCATCCCGTGCTGCTCGACTTCACGTCGGCCCTCTGCTTCCGGCCCGGCGGCTGGCCCGCGCGATTCCTCCTGCCCCTGCTCGCCTGGATCGACCGGCGCGCGGTGGACAAGTGGGCCCGACAGCTCGGCGCCGTTCAGCCGGCCTCGCCCGTGCGCTGAGCCGCGGGCCCCGGCTCGCGGGCGCCGGCGAGCGCCTCGCTGGGCTCGCGAGGCGCCAGGCGTCCGATGAAGTGGCGGAAGGTCTCGAGGGTGAGCCGGGCGTCGGCCAGGGCGCGATGCGCCACGCCGTTCGCGTCCAGCAGCCCGGCGGTCGTGGCGGACTGACGCAGGGAGAGCGCGGAGACGGTCTCCCCCGCGACCAGCGACCAGGCGTAGAAGAGGGTCGCCAGGTCGATGACGTGGTAGTCGAACGGGTAGGGGATGCCGCACTTGCCGTACGCGCGTTCCAGGAAGGTCACGTCCATGCGGACGTTCTGACCGGCGGGAACCACCGTATGGTTCTTCGGCAGCATGGCCGCGAGCTCGCCCAGCACCTGTCGAACACCGGGCGCCTGCGCCCAGACGGCCTCGTCGTAGCCGAAGATGCGAGCCGCCTCCTCGGAGACGCGTTCGGGTCGGGGCCGAACCTTCCACTCCGCCTGCGAGAGCTCCCGCAGCCGGTAGTCGGTGAAGACCACGCCGATCTCGGTGATGTCGTGGAGCTCGGGATCGAGTCCGCCGAACTCACAATCCAGAAACGCGAACGCAAAGGGACTCACCGTGCCTCCGATGCCCCCCCGTGACCGTCGGGCGGATGGGGCGAAACGACCGAGCCTAGCGCCTCGAAGCGCTGCGGGACCCGACTGCCGGGGACAGCGGAGTCCCAGCTGCGAAGCCCGGCGACGGGACGGCGTCGACAACCACGTGCCACGAGCAAGCACCGGTAAAGCGGAGGGCGCCCGAAGGGAGCTCCGGCCACGAGCAAGCACCGGGAAAGCGGAGGGCGCCCGAAGGGCGCCCGTAGCGGTAGAAGGGCGCTCCGGCCACGAGCAAGCACCGGGAAAGCGGAGGGCGCCCGAAGGGCGCCCGTAGCGGTAGAAGGGCGCTCCGGCCACGAGCAAGCACCGGGAAAGCGGAGGGCGCCCGAAGGGCGCCCGTAGCGGTAGAAGGGCGCTCCGGCCACGAGCAAGCACCGGGAAAGCGGAGGGCGCCCGAAGGGCGCCCGTAGCGGTAGAAGGGAGCTCCGGCCACGAGCAAGCACCGGGAAAGCGGAGGGCGCCCGAAGGGCGCCCGTAGCGGTAATGGTGCTCCCAACGGGAATCGAACCCGTGTTTGAGCCTTGAGAGGGCCCCGTCCTAGGCCGCTAGACGATGGGAGCATGTGAAGGGCGCGGGCAACTTAGCCAGCCCAGGGGGGCTTATCAACTTGGCCGAAGGGTGACGCGATTCGTCGTCCCGAGCGACGCGATTCGTCACTGTGGCCTGTCTGCCCCGACGATGTGGGACCGCGCCAGGGACCGGCAGGCGATCGAAATAGCCCTGCGGCCCTCAAGTCGGCCGCCCATTCCTGCCGATGCGTGAGGCGGCATTGGCGAGGTTGGCACGTGGGTTGCTCTGGTCCCCGTCAGATAGCGAACCCGGGGATCACGGCGATTGTCCGCTCCCCATCGTCGGGGGAGCGAGCGATCCCGGCGACAACCCGAAAGGCGCAAAGGAACCACTTATGAGCAGACTGCACGGCAAGCGCAACGAGGGCTTCACCCTCATCGAGCTGATGATCGTGGTTGCGATCATCGGCATCCTGGCGGCCATCGCCATTCCGAACTTCCTCCGCTTCCAGCTGAAGGCGCGGAGCTCGGAAGGCAAGGTGAACGTCGCGGCCATCCGCACCGCCGAGGTGGCCTACAACTCGGAGTTCGGGACCTTCGTGACCGCGCTCGTGACGCCGACCGCCGGTATCGCGGCGAACGGCGCCAAGCAGCCGTTCGGTGTGCCGGACCCCGGCTTCGACACCCTGGGCTGGGCGCCCGAGGGCAACGTGTACTTCGTGTATGCGGTGAACACCCCGGGCGCGCCGGCGAACCACTTCACGGCCTCCGCCATGGCGGACATCGATGGTGACACCTTTACCCAGAGCTGGGGCTACGTGAAGCCGGATCCGGCGAACGGCGTCTCCGGCGTTGCCGGTCAGGGCGCCTGCGCCAACACCGGCGTCTGGGACGCCGCGCTGGCGACGCCTTCGGCCAGCCTGCTCGACACCGTCGGTCCGTGTGACGGCACGTCCGGGCAGAGCGTCTTCTAGTCACGCAAGCAGACAGAGGGGAGGGCCGGATTCGTCCGGCCCTCCCGACTGTCCTGGTACCACAAGAGCCCCTGACACGAGCAGCACACCTCGAGCCCCGGCCGCCTCCGCCTCCCCCAGGCTGACCCACTCGACGCGAGCAAAGAAAGGAAACGGGAGACAAGCGATGGAACCCCGAGCCCGACGCAGAGATGAAGGCTTCACCCTGATCGAGCTCATGATCGCCGTCTCGATCATCGGCGTGCTCGCCGCGGTGGCGATTCCCTCCTTCCGGACCTACCAGTGGAAGGCGAAGCGGAGCGAGGCCTACGTGAACCTCGGCAGCCTCGCGACGACGCAGAAGGCCTACTTCGCCATCTCCGAGGCCTTCCTGGGTGTGGCGCCGGCCGAGCCCGGGACCACGGACTCGAACGTCCCGACCTCCGTCCCGCGCGACAGCGGCGCGGTCCGCACGGCCTTCAGCGTGCTGGGCTGGGCGGCCGAGGGGCAGGTCTACTTCGATTACGACACCAATTCTCCGAATCTCGGTCTCGGCTGCGTCTGTGTGCAGTGCTTCACCTCGACCGCCTACGGCGACATCGACGGGGACGGGCGACTGAGCTCGGTCATGTACGTACACCCCGGAAGCGTCGGCGGCACCTGCGCCTCCTCGATGTTCGGCTACACGGCTCCCGTCGACGCGGCGAGTCAACCGATCTACGACGAGGTCGCGCTCAACCAGGCGAACGACGACTTCTGAGCGGCGAGCTCCAGGGGGGGCGGGCGGGATCCGCTGCGCCTCTCCATCGACGACCACGAACGGAAGGCATCCGATTCCGAATCCTGGAGGGGACTTGGCTCGGCGATCGACAATGGCCGCGTTGCTGGTTGCGGTGGTGATCTTCACGGCCGTGGCGCATCGACACCTGCCTCACGACGTCCGGGCCCAGCGAAGCGACGAGTACATCCCGCGGCCCGAGTTCGCGAAGACGATGTCCCTCGGCTTCGACGCGATCCTCGCGGACTACTACTGGCTCCAGGCGGTACTGCTGGCGGGCGAGAGCCCGAACCCGACCGCGGAGTCGACCCGGCTCGGGCGCCTCGTGGACGTGGTGACGACCCTGGACCCCTGGGTCGACCACCCCTATCGCTTTGCGGCCGTGTGGCTCACGAACACGCTGGAGGACGTGCGTCTCGGCAACATGCTGCTCCGCCGTTCGTTTCCGTACCACCCGGACGAGTGGCGGAACCGCTTCTACCTGGGCTTCAACCTCTTCTACTACCTGGACGACCCCGGCGCGGCGGCGGACGCCCTCGAGGCGGCGAGCCGGATGAGCGGCGCCCCGATGTATCTCCCTCGCCTCATCGCCCGTCTGCGATCCGAGAGCGCGGACCTCGCGGCGGCCGAGATCTTCCTCGAACAGCTCGTCCAGACCACCGAGGACGAGGCGGCTCGGGCCAGCTACCAGGCGGCCCTCGACGAGATCCAGGTGGAGTCGCGGGCCCGCCTGCTCGACCGGGCCCGGGAGACGTACCGGAAGCGCTACGGGCGGGACGTCGAGTCCGTCGAGCAGCTCGCCCAGGGGCCTCACGCCGTGCTCCGCGGTCTCCCCGACGCCACGCCTTCCTCGGTACCCCTGGCTCTGCGCCGTGGCTCGACGTGGCAGCTCGATTCGGAGACCGGCCAGATCGTCTCGAGCTACTACGGCCGACGTTACGAGGTTCACATCGGCGCGTACGACCGGCGCAAGCTCGAAGCCATGCGAAGTGAAGACGCTTCGGGGCCGGTGGCCGGGGATGAGGCTGCGGGTCGCAAAGGAGGGCCCCCCGATGGCACATGAGGAACCGGTCGTCGTTCGAATTCAGGATGTCGTGAAGGACTTCCGTCCCGGCTTCGGGCTGCGCGTGAAGCGCGTGCTCCACGGGATCTCCTTCGAGGTGAAGCGCGGCGAGATCTTCGGCTTCGTGGGTCCCAACGGCGCCGGCAAGACGACCACCCTGAAGATCCTGATGGGCTTGATCCGGGCCACCGGCGGATGCGCGGAGATCCTCGGCAACGAGGTGGGCGAGCGGGAGTTCCGCCGGCACGTGGGCTTCCTGCCGGAGAACCCCTACTTCTACGACTTCCTGACCGGGCGCGAGATCCTGAGCTTCTACGCGAAGCTCTCGGGGGTGCCGGGCAGGGGTCGGGACGAGCGCGTGCAGACCCTCCTCGAGTGGGTCGGTCTCGGCCAGGCCGCGGACGCTCGCCTGCGCACCTACTCGAAGGGCATGCTCCAGCGCGTCGGCATCGCCCAGGCGCTGGTGCACGACCCGGACGTCATCTTCCTCGACGAGCCGATGAGCGGGCTCGACCCCATCGGCCGCATGGAGATCCGCAACCTGATCCTGCGGCTGCGCGGCGACGGCAAGACGGTCTTCATGAACACCCACATCCTCTCGGACGTGGAGATGGTCTGCGATCGCGTGGCGGTGATCGTCCACGGTCGCATCCGCTACGAGGGACGCATCGAGGCGTTCATCCGCGAAGGAGCGCACATGAACGAGCTGGTGATCGCGGGCATCGCGCCCGAGGTGGCCCAACGAATCGAAGAAGAGCTCGATGGCGAGCTTCGCGGACACGGGGAGCGTATCGCGGTGCGCCTCGAGGAGAAGCACGTGCGCGAAGCCCTGCAGCTCGTGCTCGCCTCGGGGGCCGACGTCGTGTCGCTCACCCCTGAGCGCGCGTCCCTCGAGAGGATCTTCATGACGGCCGTCGAGGAGGGCGAGCACGATTCGCCGGGCGAGGGCGCTCGGCCGGTGCACGCGCCGCACGATCCTGCGCCGGCGGGACGCCCCTCGTTCCGGCGCGGCGACGCGGCCGGAACGGAGGGCCCGCGATCATGATGCTTCGAATCGGCGCGATCGCCGCGAACACCGTCCGGGAGGCGATCCGAAACAAGCTCCTCTACACGCTGCTCTTCTTCGCGATCGTGTTGATCGCCACGGGCGTGCTGGTCTCGACCCTCTCGTACGTCGAAGGCGAGCGCATCCTGCAGGACGTCGGCCTGGCCGCGATCCGGCTCATGAGCGTGGGCATCGGCGTCTTCGTCGGCGTCGGGCTCATCCACGGCGAGGTGGAGCGCCGGACGATCTACACGATTCTGTCGAAGCCGGTCTCGCGCGTCGAGTTCCTGCTGGGGAAGTACGTGGGTCTCGTCTTCACCACCTGGCTGATGCTGGGGGTGATGGGGGTGGCCTTCGCGGTCGTCTCCCTGGGCTACGGCGCGCCCCTCGACGGCGGGCACCTGACGGCGTTCGGGCTGATCGCGATGGAGCTGGTCGTGATGGTGGCGATTGCGACGCTCTTCTCGTCCTTCACGACGCCCATGCTCGCCTCTCTCTTCACCGTGGGCGTGTACTTGCTGGGACACCTCTCGCGTGACCTGCGCCAGCTCGGTCTGCAGGCCCAGATCGACGCCCTCAAGCCGATTGCGAGCTTCCTGTTCGAGGTGCTGCCCGACCTCGAGAGCTTCAACGTCACGACCGAGGCGGTGCACCAGCTGCCGATCGCGACGAGCGAGGTGGCCTGGGCGGTGCTCTACGGCTTCGCCTACGCGACGGGGCTGCTCGTCTTTGCGAGCTACCTGTTCTCACGGCGCGACTTCCGCTGAGGGAGGGTCCCTGGGCTCCCTCGACGAGCCGACGAATCCGCGGGATCCGGTCGCTCCGCGAGCCGACCCATCCCGGTTCGGGCTGCTAGGCTGGCCGGGCGAGGGAGGTGGAGGTGCAAGCGACCGTCGAGCCGGCCTGGTGGATCGGGTTCGCGTTCGTCTACGGCCTGGCCATTGGCTCGTTCCTGAACGTGGTCGTGTACCGGCTCCCCACCGGCCACTCGATCGTCTCGCCGGGCTCCCGGTGTCCGGGCTGCGGCGCGCCGATCCGCGCGTGGGACAACCTCCCGGTCGTCTCGTACCTGCTGCTGCGCGGGCGCTGCCGCGGCTGCGGCGCGCGCATCTCCCTGCGCTACCCGACCGTCGAGCTGTTCACGGCGCTCGTGTTCGCCGCCGTCGCGTGGCGCTTCGGGCCGGGATGGCAGGCGCCGCTCTACGCCCTCTTTGCCGCGGCGCTGGTCGCCGCCGCGCTGATCGACTTCGACCACCAGATCATCCCGGACGAGATCTCCGTGGGCGGGCTCGTGGCGGGCCTGCTGACGGTCCCCCTGGCGGCGACCCTGGACGGGGGAGCCTACGTGGAGGCGCTGCAGGAAAGCGTCGTCGGGGCCGCGCTCGGGGGCGGGCTCCTGTGGACCGTCGCCTTCGTCCACGCCCGGCTCTCGGTGGGGTTGGGCCGCACGTTCGAGCACTGGCCGGGGGAGGGCGCCGAGCCTCCCGGGCCGACGAGCGCCGACTACTGGCTGTGGTTTCCCGGCATGGGGCTGGGCGACGTGAAGCTGCTGGCCATGATCGGCGCCTTTCTAGGGCCCTGGGGCGTCCTCGAGACCATCGTGGCGGCGTCGATCCTGGGCCTCGTCCTCGGCCTCGGCTTCGCGGCGGTGACCCGCAAGCTGAACGCGCCCTTCGGCTTCGGCCCCGCCCTGGCCGCCGGGGCCCTGGCGGCGCTGCTCTTCCCGCTCCGCGGGTGGCTGCTGTGAGCCGGGTGCGGATTGAGGATCGTGGCCCGGTCCTCTAATCTCCTGCGCCTGTTCCCCGGTCGTCTAACGGCAGGACGGCGGACTCTGAATCCGCGAATCGAGGTTCGAATCCTCGCTGGGGAACCATTTTCGCTCCGCGCGGCCGATGGCCGCGCTCCGCTGGGCTGAAGGCTCGATTCCGCTCGGCGCGGCCGTGGGCCGCCGCTTCGCTGCGCTGAGGGCTCGCTTTCGGGTGGCTTTGGGCCGTGCTTCGCCGTCCGCGGCCGCTACGGCGGGGTGGTGGCTCGGGTGGCGGCGGCGGCGATTCGGGCGAGGCTCTCGTCGCGGCCGACCACGGCCAGGGTCTCGTAGATTCCGGGGGAGATCGTGCCCCCGGTGAGGGCCACCCGGACCGGCTGGGCGAGCTTGCCCATCTTGAGGTCGTGCTCGGTACACAGTGCCTCGAACACGCCCGCCAGGTCCGCTTCGTCCCAGGACGCCAGCGCCGACAGGCGTTCGCCCAGCTCCTTCAGCAGGGCGGCGGTCTCGCTGGCGAGGTGCTTGCGCGCGGCCTTCTCGTCGAAGCGGACGGGCTTCCGGTCGAGCCAGGCCGTGTGTCGGGCGAGCTCGACCAGGGTATGGCCTCGCTGCCGGTTCAGGTCGACCAGCCGGGCCAGCGCTTCTCGGCGCTCGACGGGGTGACCGAGCTCGGCGGCCAGGAAGGGCTCCACCAGGTCGACCAGCTCGTCTCGCGGCAGCGTCTGGATGTAGTGGTGGTTCAGCCAGGCGAGCTTGGCGGCGTCGGCCCGGGCGCCCGAACGCCCCACCCCTTCCAGGCCGAAGAGCGCCGCGATCTCGTCCCGGGAGAACACCTCCTGGTCGCCGTGGGACCAGCCCAGCCGAACGATCCAGTTGCGCAGGGCGTCCGCCAGGAAGCCCTCGGCGCGGAAGTGCTGCACGGAGACCGGGTCGCGCCGCTTCGAGAGCTTCTTTCCCGACTCGCCGAGGATGAGCGGCACGTGGGCGAAGACGGGCGGCGTCGCGTCCAGGGCCTGGTAGAGCGCCACGTGGAACGGCGTGTTGGGCAGGTGGTCCGCGCCGCGGATGACGTGGGTGATGTGCATGTCGAGGTCGTCCACCACGCCCGCGAGGTGGTAGAGCGCGGTGCCGTCGGCCCGCTGGATGATGCGGTCGCCGATCTCGCTGGCGTCCTGGCCGCTGGGTCCGAACACCAGATCGTCCCACGCCAGCGCGCCGGCGGCGGGAAGGCGAAGCCGTACCGTGTGCTCGCCGCAGTCGGGTCCGTAGTCCCGGTCCCGGCACAGCCCGTCGTAGGTCCACTTGCCCCCGGCGGCGATGGTGCGCTCGCGGCGCTCCTCGAGCTGCTCGCGCGTGCACACGCAGCGGTAGGCCCGCCCCTTCTCGAGCAGGAGGGTGACGGCCTCCCGGTGGCGCTCGCCCCGCTCGCTCTGCCGGTACGGTCCCTCGTCCCAGTCGATACCGAGCCAGGCCATGCCCTCGAGAAGCTGCCGCTCCGACTCCTCGGTCGAGCGGTCCCGGTCGGTGTCCTCGATGCGCAGCACGTACACGCCGCCCTGGTGGCGCGCGTAGGCCCAGTTGAAGAGCGCGGTGCGCGCGCTCCCGATGTGGAGGAACCCCGTGGGGCTGGGCGCGAAGCGGACCCGGACGGGGTGGTGGTCGGAGGTCATGGGGCGGCGAGCATAGGCTCGGCTCCCGGCGCGCGCAGCGGATCCGGCCCGGATTCGCGCGCGGCGCATGCCGACCCCCATCTTGGGGGTCGGCCTGCTAGCCGTGGGCGAGGCCCTTCGGGCTCGCTTGCGGCCTGCTAGCCTCCCGACCCCGGCCCCAGGCTGGATCCCCCACCCGGCCCGTTCCCGACTGCAGTCCCGTTGGGCCCCCGATGCGGGGCCGGACGGATCCCGAGGAAGTCCCATGAAGCTCCAGGTCGATCGACTCGACGAGACCCCGGTCGCTCTCGAGTTCGAAGCGTCGCCCGCCTGGTGGCAGGAGCAGGTCGTCGAGTCGCGCGAGCTCGCCTACGACGTGGCCGAGCCGTTTCGCTTCGAGATGCAGGCCTACCAGGTGGGGGAGGACGTCTTCCTCGCGGGGAAGCTCGAGGGGGCCATCGAGGTGGAGTGCGGCCGCTGTCTGCGGCGCTATCGTCACGCGCTTTCCGAGCGCTTTCGGCTGGTTCTGGAGCCGGCTCGGGAGCGACAGCCGTCCGATCCCGAGGGTGCCCTGGCTCTCGAGAGGGACGGGATGTGCCTCGGCGATGACCTCGAGCTCGGCTGGTATCGTGGTCAGGAGATCGACCTCGATGCCTTCTTCACGGAGCTGATCTCGCTGGCGCTCCCCCTGCAGCCGCTCTGCGACGAGAGCTGCCGGGGGCTGTGCCCGCGCTGTGGTGCGGACCGCAATCGTGAGGAGTGCGGCTGCGAAGAAGTGAAACCCCCGTCGCCGTTCGCGGTCCTGGCCGCGCTTCGCGACCGTTACCCCGACGAAGGCAGTGGAGGAAGGTCCTGATGGCCGTTCCCAAGCGAAAGACCTCGAAGGCCAAGCGCGACAAGCGCCGCAGCCACCACGCGCTCACCGCACCGGGCATGAGCGTGTGCCCCCAGTGCAGTGCGCCCAAGCAGCCGCACCGCGTGTGTCCGAACTGCGGGAGCTACCGCGGTCGGACCATCGTCGAGACCGAAGAGGACTAGGCGATCGTGCTGGCTCTCCTGTTTCCGGGGCAGGGCGCTCAGGAGGTCGGGATGGGGCGCGACGTCTTCGAGGCGTCCTCCGCCGCCCGCGCCGTATTCGAAGCGGCCGACGAGGCCCTGGGCTTCTCGCTCTCGCACCTCTGCTTCGAGGGGCCCGAGGACACCCTCGTCGCCACCGAGATCCAGCAGCCCGCGATCCTCGCCACGAGCATCGCGCTGTACCGCTGCCTGGAGGAGCGTGTCGGCGGAGGGGCCCCGGACGCGTCCGCCCGCCTGGCGCCGGCCTACGTGGCCGGACACAGCCTGGGCGAGTACTCGGCCCTGGTGGCCGCCGGGGCGCTGTCCCTCGAGGATGCCGTGCGCCTCGTGCACGCGCGCGGCCGCTTCATGCAGCAGGCGGTGCCCGAAGGTGGGGGTGCCATGGCGGCGGTGCTCGGCGCCAGCCCCGAGGCGGTGGCGGCCGCCTGCCGGGACGCCGCCGAGGCGACCGGCGAAGTGGTCACGCCCGCGAACTACAACTCGCCCCAGCAGACCGTCATCGCGGGAAGCGCCGCCGCCGTGGAGCTGGCGTGCCGCAACGCCGCCGAGCGCGGTGCCAAGCGGTCCGTTCCCCTGAAGGTCTCCGCGCCCTTCCACTGCTCGTTGATGGCGCCCGCCGCCCGCCAGCTCGCGGCCGAGATGAAGTCCATCGCGTTCCGCGGCGCGCAGCCGCCGGTGGTGACCAACGTCGAGGCGGAGCCGAACGCGGACGCGGGCCGGATGGCGGCGCTGCTCGAGGAGCAGGTGACGGCCCCGGTACGCTTCACCGAGATGGTGGAGAAGCTCGCGACCCTGGGTGTCGACCGGTTCCTCGAGGTGGGACCGGGCCGGGTGCTCTCCGGACTCGTGGCGCGCATCGACCGCCGGAGCCGACGAGCGGCCTTCGGGGGCCTGGGGGATCTGGGAGAGGTGCAGGCGTTTCTGGCCGGGGAGCCCGACTGAGACGGCCCTGGCAATCTGCTTGCGGCCGTTTTCCGAAAGGCCGAGGCTCTGGCAACCTGAACGACGCGCCCCGTCGGCGTGGAGGCTCTCTGGATGGCATTGGAAGACCGGGTGACGGATCTCATCGTCGAGCAGCTGGGTGTCTCCAAGGAGGAGGCGGTGCTCGGAGCATCGTTCATCGATGACCTGGGCGCAGACTCCCTGGACATCGTGGAGCTCGTGATGTCGCTCGAGGAAGAGTTCGACATCGAGATCCCCGACGAGGACGCGGAGAAGATCCAGACGATCGGAGACGCGATCGACTACTTGAAGGAAGCCATCGAAGCGTAGACCCTGCGGAGCCGGACACGAGGTGCCTCCGGACCCTGCCCGTGCACCCGGCCCGCAGTCTGCTGGTCCCAAAGCTCTCCCCCCAGGCGAGCCGGAGAAGCACCGTGGCAACGAACACCCCCCACCTCGAGAGCACGGATCCGGAAGTCTCGGCCCTCGTCCGCAAGGAGGCGAAGCGCCAGGGGCTCTCCATCGAGCTGATCGCGTCCGAGAACTTCGTCTCCGAGGCGGTGCTCGAAGCGGTGGGCTCGGTGCTCACCAACAAGTACGCCGAGGGCTACCCCGGCCGCCGCTACTACGGCGGCTGCGAGATCGTCGACGAGATCGAGGGGCTCGCCATCGAGCGGGCCAAGCAGCTCTTCGGGATGGATCACGCCAACGTGCAGCCCCACTCGGGCTCGCAGGCGAACGCGGCCGTCTACCAGGCCGCGCTGGATCACGGGGACACGATCCTCGCCATGAACCTCGACCACGGCGGTCACCTCACCCACGGCAGCCCCGTGAACTTCTCGGGCAAGAACTACCGGATCGTCCCCTACGGCGTCTCGCGGGCGGACGAGCGCATCGACTACGACGAGCTGGGGCGGCTCGCCCGGGAGCACCGCCCCAAGCTCATCCAGTGCGGGGCCACTGCGTATTCGCGCGTGATCGACTTCGCGAAGTTCCGGGAGATCGCCGACGAGGTGGGCGCGGTGCTGTTCGCGGACATCGCACACATCGCGGGCCTCGTCGCGGCCGGCGTGCACCCGAGCCCGAAGGGCTTCGCACAGATCGTCACCACCACCACCCACAAGACCCTGCGCGGTCCGCGCGGCGGGTTGATCCTGTGCGACCAGGACTGGGCGAAGCGCATCGACAGCGCCATCTTCCCGGGACTGCAGGGCGGGCCGCTGATGCACGTCATCGCCGGCAAGGCCGTTGCGTTCCGGGAGGCGCTGTCGCCCGAGTTTCAGGGCTACTGCCAGCAGATCGTCGCCAACGCGAAGGCGCTGTGCGAAGCCGTCGTGGGAGGCGGCTTCCAGGTGGTCTCGGGCGGCACCGACAACCATCTCTTCCTGCTCTCGCTGGTCGACCGCGACACCACGGGCAAGATGGCGCAGACGGCGCTCGACCGTGCAGGCATCACCGCGAACAAGAACATGGTGCCCTTCGATCCGCGCAAGCCGATGGTCACCTCGGGCATCCGCATCGGCACGCCCGCCGTGACCACCCGGGGCATGCGCGAGCCCGAGATGGCCCAGATCGCGAGCTTCATCCGCCGGGTGCTCTCGAATCCGGGGGACGTGGAGGAGCTCGACGCCGTGCGCGAAGAGGTGGAGATGCTGTGCCGGCGCTTCCCGCTCTACACGTCGCGCTGGTCCGAGGACGACTGATCCAAGGGCGAGAGGTCCAAGGGCGAGAGGTCCAAGGGCGAGAGGTCCAAGGGCGAGAGGAGTTCGCTTGCGCTGCCCCTATTGCGGTGACGACGCGAGCCGGGTCGTCGATACCCGCATGGCGGCGGGCGGCGAGGAGATCCGGCGTCGGCGGGAGTGCGAGGAGTGCGGTCGTCGCTTCACGACCCGGGAGCGCGCCGAGCTGGTGCTGCCGCGGATCATCAAGCGCGACGAACGCCGCGAGGACTACGCGCGGGAGAAGCTGCTGCGGGGCATCGATCATGCCTGCGTCAAACGGCCGATCCGGACCGACGCCATCGAGCGCGTGATCGATCGCATCGAGCGCTGGCTCCAGGAGACGGGCGAGAAGGAGATCGAGAGCCACCGTCTCGGCGAGCGGGTGATGGAGGAGCTGACCGCCATCGATCCCCTTGCCGCGGTCCGCTTCGCGTCGGTCTTCCGCAGCTTCCAGACCCCGGACGAGTACGCGGCGTTCTTCGAGTCCGTCGAGCGCTCCGAGAAGGCGCCGGGCGTGGGGCCGCCGGCGCCCGAACCCGAGGAATGACGCTCCGGGTGAGCCCCGAAGAGGCCATGCGCCTGGCGATCTCCCGGGCGCGGCGGGGCCTCGGCCGCACCTTCCCGAACCCGAGCGTCGGCGCGGTGATCTTCCGCGGCGGCGAGGTGCTGGCCACGGGGCGCACGCGGCCGCCGCCGGGCGCGCATGCCGAGGTGGTGGCGATCGCGGCGGCGCGCCGGGCGGGGCACTCCCTGCGCGGCGCCGCGCTGGCCGTCACCCTCGAGCCGTGCTGCCACACGGGGCGCACCGGGCCGTGCACCGAGGCGGTGATCGAAGCCGGGCTCTCCCGGGTCTACGTGGGCTGCCGGGATCCCCATCCCCGGGTGGGAGGCCGCGGCATCCGGCGGCTGCGGCGAGCGGGGATCCGGGTGGAGACGGGTGTGCTGGCAGAGTCCTGTCACGAGCTGCACCGCGGCTTCTTCAGCCTGTGCGAGCGCGGCCGTCCCTTCGTGACTCTCAAGCTCGCCACGTCCCTGGACGGCCGCATCGCCACCGCCAGCGGCGAGTCGCGCTGGATCACCGGGCCGCTGCGCGCGCCGCTTCGTGCACCGCCTGCGCTCCCGCACGGACGGGCTGATGGTGGGCTCGGGCACCGCCCTGGCCGACGATCCGGCCCTGACGGCCCGCCGGGGCGAGCGGGTGATCCACCGCCCCGTGCGCGTGCTGGTGGACTCGCGCCTGCGCGTGCCGCCGGACTCCACGCTCTATCGCGATCTGCCCGGGGTTCCCACGCTCGTCCTCACCCGGCGGGGCGCCCGGGGCGGTCGGCGCCGTGAGGCGCTCGGGGCCAGGCTCCTGCCGGTGCGGACCCGGGGCGACGGCCTCGATCTCGGGGCTGCCCTGCAGGCCCTCGGGGCCGCCGGACTCACGACCCTCCTCGTCGAAGGCGGCGGAAAGCTCGCGGCCGCGCTACTCCGTGCGGGGTTGGTGGACGAGCTGCACTGGATCCAGGCGCCGTTGCTGCTCGGGGGGGATGCCCGTCCGGCGTTGGGGGATCTCGGGCTCGAGCACCTGTCCGATGCGGTCCGGCTCGGATCGATCCAGGGACGGGCCCTGGGGCCGGACTGGCATTGGCAGGCGCGGCTCGACGGGGGCAGCGCCAGGCGCCGCCGGCCGCGGGAGGTCTCGTGAACATCCATCCGAGCAACCTCGAGGCCTCCGGGCTCCGCTTCGCGGTGGTGGTGGCCCGCTTCAACCACCTGGTGAGCGTGCGACTGCTCGAGGCGTGCGTGGACGAGCTCGAGGCGCGGGGTGCGGCACCCGAGGACGTGGACGTTTTCTGGGTGCCTGGCGCCTTCGAGATCCCGCAGACCGCGCGCCTGCTCGCCGGCACCGGACGCTATGCGGCCATCGCGACCCTCGGCGCGGTCATCCGCGGAGGCACCCCCCACTTCGACTTCGTGTGCCACGGCCTGACCGACGGCGTGCGAGAGGTCATGCGCGATACCGGCGTGCCGGTCGCGTTCGGCGTCCTCACCACCAACACGGTGGACCAGGCCTTCGAACGCGCCGGCGGCGAGGAAGGCAACAAGGGAAGCGACGTCGCGCTGGCGGCGATCGAGATGGCGCGGCTGCGGTCCCACCTCGTCCCCGAGGCGGAGCCCGCACGCGAGGTCGGGTCGTGAAGAGCCGGGGGAGCAGCTCACGTCACCGCGCCCGCGAGCTCGCGCTCCAGGTGCTCTACGCCGTCGACCTGGGGCTTCGTCGTCCGGCCCGATCCGAGCTTCCGCTCCTCAGCGTTCCCCTGGACGCGACGCCCCGGGAGGTGGAGCGGACCCTCGTGGCGGCGGAGCGCGAGGTCGCGCAGCGGGGCATGCCCGCCGAGCCGACCTGTCCCGAGGTCTCCGCCGATCGCGCGCGCGTCGTCTTCGACGGCATCGCCGCGCACTTCGAGGCGCCGCCGGGGGCCCGGGAGCTGGCGTGGGAGATGGTCTCGCAGGTCTGCGCGAGCTGTGAAGCCATCGACCTGCACATCGCCTCGCGCGCGCGCAACTGGCGCGTCTCGCGCATGGCGGCCGTCGATCGGAACATCCTGCGACTCGGAACCTGGGAGCTCGGCTACACGACGACGCCCATCCCGGTGATCCTCGACGAGGCGGTCGAGCTGGCGCGGCGCTACGGGAGCGACGCCTCGCCGGCCTTCGTGAACGGGATCCTCGATGCACTGGCCGTGCTGCTGCGCCCGGACGACGGGACCCGCTCCGCCGCGGGAGACGGCCCGTGAGCGCGTTCATCGAGCTGTGCGTGGCCACCGCGCCGTTCGAGCGCATCGAGGCCGACCTCGGCGTGGCCGGCGTCTTCCTCGACGAGCGTCCGTTGCGGGGCGCCGCCGGACGGGCCGACTGGCGGCTCTGCGGTGCGGTCTCGGACCTCGTGGAGACCGGCCGGCTGCGCGGGCGGATGGGCGAGGCGGCGCTCGTGCCCTCCATGGGCCGCCTGGGGGCCCGCTGCGTGCTGCTGCTGGGCGTCGGCCGTCGCGCGAGCTTCCGGGTGGGACGGGCCCGGGACACCAGCCACGCCGCGATCGCCCGAGGCCTCCTGCTGGCCGCGGAGACCGTCGTGATCGCCCCGCCCCTGGGAGGCCCCGAGGCCTTCTCGCGCCAGGCCAGCGGCTTCGTCCGCGGCGCCATCGAGGCAGCGCGCCAGGGGGAGGGGCGGCTGCGGCTCACCGTCGCCATGCCGGCCTCCGAGGCCCGGGAGGCCCTCGTGTCCCTGGAGAAGGCGGTTGCAGCGGACTCGGCCGACGAGGTCCGCTGGCTCGGAGTCGGGGCGGCCGCCCCGAGCCGGGCCAAGCGCTCGGTCCCCGCAGGGATCGGGGCCGCTCCGCGCACCACTTCCTGACCCCGGAACCGGGCCGCCCGGTCCTTCCCGTGCATCTCGGGTTCAAGTCGCTCCACCTTCGGCCCGATTCTGTTCGTGTGCGCGGCGTTTCCGCCGGATGCAGCGCCCGGCTCGCGTCCGCGTTTCGGGTCGTGGTCTCGTGGGGAGACCGCCGGGCAGGGCGTCCATCCGGCAGGGAGTGGAATGAGTCTCATCGGCAGCCTCGAGGACCTGGGACTCGGGGACATCCTGCAGATCATCAGCCTCTCGCAGAAATCGGGGGTGCTGACGATTCGCGGCGAGGACGGCGAGGGAAGCATCGTCCTGCGGGACGGGCTCGTCCGCGGCGCCTTCCTCAAGGGCGGGCCGGTGGATCTGCGCGGTGTGCTGGTCGACGGGCGCTTCCTCGCCGCGGAGGAGTTCGATGCAGCGTGCGAGCGTGCGCGCCGCGAGGGCACCACCGTCGAGGAGGCGCTCTCCGCCCACACGTCGATGACCGCCGAGCGCATCGACTCCCTGCGGCGCGAGTGTGTCGAAGCGGCCGTGATGTCGATGTTCGCGTGGCGATCGGGCGAGTTCAGCTTCGACGTCCGCAGCGAAACGGACGCGCACGATCCGCCGCTCTTCCTGCCCATGGGCATCAACGCCCAGTACCTCGCCATGGAGGGGTCGCGCATCGAGGACGAGTCCGCGCACACCCAGGCGGAGTGGCGCGGGGAGGCCGGGGGTGAGCTGCCGGGCGAGGCGCCCGAGATGTCCGCAGCCGAGATGTTCGGCGTCGACGTCGGGGACGCCCTGGCGAGCGGGCCGGGCTTCGGCGATCCGCGGCCGGTTGAGCACGATCCCGACGAAGACACCCTGGTGGACGGCGAGCCGCTCTCGGGGGTCGAAGCGCTGGGCCTGGCGGTCGCCGAGCGGCTCGGCGACGTGCCCGAGGAGGAGCTCGAGACGGCAGAGACGGAGATCGCTTCGGACGACGAGCCGTACGCGATCGGCGAGCCCGTGGACGCCGAGCCCTTCGCCACCGCCCTGCCCGTGGAGTCGTCGGACGAGATCACCGCGCCGCCGGCGGCCGTTCCCGCCCAGGCGAACGCTCCCGAGGCGGCGACCGCACCCGCGCAAGCGGTGGCGCCCTCTCTTCCCAACGCGCCGCTGGTGGTGATCGATCCGGATCTCGCGGCCCTCGAGTGGATGAAGCAGACCCTCAAGGACGCCTTCCCGCGGATCCACATCTTCCAGCGCTGGGACCTCGGGCTGAATCCCATCCGCCAGTACCTCGCGCGCGCCACGCGGCCGGTGGTGCTGCTGCGTCCCGACGCCGCGGGCGATCCCCTGAGCGGCATCCGCAACGGCCAGGATTTCGTCTCCCGCCTCAAGGCCCAGCAGCCGCGGCTCCCCATCCTGTGGCTGTGCGAGGACGAAGGGCCGCGTCCGACGGACCTGGCGGCCGCGGACGGCGTGCTGACCCGACCGAGCTCCCAGCAGCTGCGGAGCCCCCGCTGGGCCGCCCACGTGCAGCAGCTGGCCGCGGGACTGCGGCAGGAGCTGGCTGCCGTGCTGGCCCGGGAGGTGGAGTCCAGCGCGCCGGCGCCCGGCCCGCGTCCGACGGGCTCTCCCGAATCGCTGCGGCGCCTCAAGCACGCGACCCAGGCGCTGGCCGACGCCTCGAACCGCGGCGAAGTGCTGCCGCTCGCGATCCAGTTCGCCTCCGAGATCTTCAACCGGGTCGCGATGTTCATGGTGCGGGGAGACACGGTCGCCGGCATGGCGCAGCAGGGCCTCACGCGCGCCGGCGGGCCCGACGATTCCGGCCTGCGTCAGGTGGAGCTGAGCGGTCGCAGCTCGTCCTGGGTCCGCACCGTGCTCGAAACGCGTCGTCCCGTGCGCGGCGGCCCCACGGACGGGGGGGACTACACGCTGTCTGCGCTGCTGGGCAACGCGGCCGCCCGGGAGATCTACCTGGCCCCCATCGAGAGCGGGGGCCAGGTCGTGGCGCTGCTCTACGCCGACAACCTGCCCGACCACACGCCCCTGGGTGATACCGAGGCCCTCGAGGTCGTCCTGCAGCACGCCGGTCTGGCGCTCGAGCGGGCCATGCTCGAGCGCGCGCTGGCCCAGGCCGAGGCGGACCCCGCCTGAGGCGCCCGCGTCGGTCGAAGGCCGCGCGCGCCGCCTCGAGCCGCATCCGGAGACTCCCCGAGCCGTTCGTGCCCCCCCTCCCGGGCGTCTCTCGGGCCCCCGCCCCCGGGTGAAGAAGGGGCGCGCCGGTGGGGTCAAAGTCCTTCCCTCGCCTCAAGAATCGCCCCCGGCGACCGATACGTCCTGCGATTCGAACAGCGCGAATCTCGCGCAGGGGAGACCAGTGCAGCGAATTCTCATCGTGGAAGATTCCGAGACGATGCGATCGCTCCTCGCGTCGTCCCTCGAGGAGCTCGACGTGCCGGTCAAGATCTCCGAGGCGGCGAGCGGCTTCGAGGCGCTTCGCGTTCTGCCGCGCGAGGACTTCGACCTGGTGGTGACCGACATCAACATGCCGGACATCAACGGCCTTGAGCTGCTGTCCTTCGTTCGCAACAACGAACGCTTCCGGTCGATGCCCGTGGTGATCGTGTCCACCGAGGGCTCCGATCGTGATCGAGACAAGGGGCTCGAGCTCGGCGCCGACGCGTATCTCGTCAAGCCCTTCGATCCGGGCGCGTTGCGAGAGGTCGTCACCGGCCTGCTCGCCCGGTCCCGCTAGGAGCCCGAAGTCGTGGCCGCACGACGCAGCAAGACGAAGAAGAGCAAGGCGCAGCGCGAGTTCGTCTCGGAAGCCGAGGAGACGATCGAGGGCATGCGCGAGGGGCTCGCCGATCTCATGGATCAGCGGGGACGGCTCGAGCAGGACGGCGAGATCGATCCCGATCTCATCAACGGCATCTTTCGCGCGGCGCACTCGCTCAAGGGCCTGTCGGGCATGTTCGGCCTGGAGGGCCTCTCGAACCTCGCCCATCACCTCGAGGACGTGTTGGACGGGCTGCGGCTCGGCCGCATCGCCCCCGAGTCGCCCGCCGTGTCCCTGCTCGAGGAAGCGGTTGCGCTCTTCGCCTCGATGCTCGACCGGGTCGGGTCCGACGACTTCGACGCCGCCAGCACCGGCCCCATCGAGGACCTGATCCGTCGCATCGACGAGGCCGTCCACCAGGCGCCCGCGCCGGCGGACGAGCTGGTGGGGCTCGACCTGGACCCCTCGCTGCTGCGTGCCCTCACCGAGTACGAGGAGCACCGCCTGCGCGAGAACCTGCGCCGGGGTCGACAGCTGTTCCTCGTCGATACGAGCTTCGAGATCCTGTCCTTCGAGGAGGGGCTCGCGGAGCTGTCGGGCGCCATCAAGGAGGCCGGCGAGCTGGTCTCGACGCTGCCTTCCCCGGGTGAGGCGCCGGAGTCGCAGATCCGCTTCTCGCTGCTCGTCGCCTCGGGGTTGTCCCTCGACGAGATCTCGAACCGCCTCGACTTCTCCGACACGAGCATTCGCCGGGTGGCGGGGCCCGACCCCGACGCGCCGGTGGAGCTGGCCGCCCCGATCCTCCAGCAGGAGCCGGAGGTGGCCGACGAGGTCCCTGCGGCGCCGGAGACGGCGGGCTTCGACTCGCTTCGCTCGATCAGCGACACCGTTCGCGTCGACATCCGCAAGCTCGACGAGCTGATGAACCTGGTCGGCGAGCTGGCGATCCATCGCACGCAGCTCGAGCACATCGCCAACCGCCTCGCGCGAGACGTCGCGACCTCGCGCCTGGGCGAGGAGCTGGGACGCGTCCACAAGCTCTTCGAGCGCAAGCTGAAGGAGCTGCAGACGGGCGTGCTCGACGTGCGCATGGTGCCGCTGCGGCAGGTCTTCGAGAAGCTCTCGCGCGTGGTGCGGCGCCTGCGGCGCGAGCTCGGCAAGGAGGTGACGCTCGAGTTCAGCGGCGCCGACACCGAGCTGGACAAGCTGATCGTCGAGCAGCTGGTGGACCCGTTGATGCACGTGGTCCGCAACGCCTTCGACCATGCCATCGAGTCGGAGGCCGAGCGGCGCGCGGCGGGCAAGCCGGGGCACGGTCGGATCTTCATCAGCGCCCACCAGCGCGGCAATCACGTGCTCATCGAGGTGCGCGACGACGGGCGCGGGATCGACGTCGCCAAGGTGCGCGCAATCGCGGAATCCCGGGGACTCATCCAGCCGGACGCCGCCCTGAGCGACAAGGAGGTTCTGGAGCTGGTGTTCGAGCCCGGCTTCTCCACCCGGGAGGCCGTGACGGAGACGAGCGGTCGCGGGGTGGGCATGGACGTGGTGCGCACCAACCTGGGCGCGTTGGGCGGCATGGTGGAGCTGTCCACGGACCTCTCGCGCGGGACCTGCGTGACGATGACCCTGCCCATCACCCTGGCCATCATCCAGGCCCTGATCGTGGGGGTGGCGGACCAGCGCTTCGCGATTCCCCTCAACTCGGTCCTCGAGACCCTCAACGTCGACGTGGACGCGATCCAGCGAAGCGAGAACCGCGAGCTGCTCAACCTGCGCGGAGAGGCCCTGCCGCTGCGACGCCTGGCCGACGAGTTCGAGCTGGCGGGAGCGAGCGAGGACGCCAAGAGCTTCGTGGTGGTGCTCGGCCTGGGCGACCGCCGCATGGGCCTGCTGGTCGACACCCTCGAGGGCCAGCAGGACACGGTCATCAAGCCGATCAAGGGGCCGATCCAGCAGGTGCGCGGCATCGCCGGGGCGACGGAGCAGGGCGAGGGCGGGGCCATCCTCGTGATCGACGTCGCCTCGATCGTCGACGATGCGGTCCGGCGGAGGGACGCATGAGCGAGCCCGAGACCTCGAACGGCACCGGGACCGCCGGGCGCGAGAGCTGGGAAGCCCTGGCGCGGTCGGCTTCGGGCGGACGGGACGCCGAGGCGCCGGTCGTCCTGCTGGAGCTGCTCGTCTTCCTGCTGGGGGACTCGCCCTATGCGATTCCGGTGGAGCGGGTTCGCGAGATCGTGCGGATGCGCCCCATGACGCCGGTTCCCCGGGTGCCCGCGCAGGTGCGTGGCGTGATCGCGCTGCGCGGCGAGGTCGTCCAGGTGGTGGACCTCCGCATGTGTCTCGGGCTGACGACCCCGGAGATCGGGCGGCGCACGCGGATCATCGTGCTGCACGGCGACGACGACCGGGTGACGGGGGTCCTCGTCGACGCCGTGCGGGAAGTCGTACGCGTGCCGGAGGACGATCTCCGGCCCGCGACGGGAGGGGAGGGAGACGCCGTGTCGGAGCTCTTCCTGTCCGAGCAGGAATTCGTCTCGATCCTCGACCTCGACCGGGTATTGGAGCTTCGTGCAGACGTCTGACCGCGAATCCACCGGCTCGGCCGGGACCGTGGGGGTCTCGGGAGCGAACCTCGTCAACCTCGCCTGCTTCGAGGTGAAGGGGCGCGTGTACGCCATCGACGTGGCGCACGTCCGCGAGATCGTGCGCACCCAGGAAATTACGCCGTTGCCCATGTCCCCCGCGCTGATCGAGGGCGTGGTCGAGCTGCGCGACGGCGTCGTGCCCGTGATCGATCTCTCTCGCGCGCTCGGAGGCGAGCCGTGCGAGATCGGCGGCAAGGCGCGGATCGCCGTGCTCGACGTGGACGAGCTGGTCTTCGGGCTGCTGGTCGAGCAGGCCGAGGACGTCCTCTCCCTCGACGCCGTCGGGCTCGAGGATCCCCCCAATCTCGCCACCCAGGCGGGCTACGAAGCCGTGCGCGCGGTCGTTCGCCGGCCCCAGGCGCGGCCGGTTCTGGTGCTTTCGGTCGAACACATCCTCGAGAGCGTCTATCGCTCCGAACTTCCAAGCCAGGGGAGCCCGTCATGAGCGCGTCCCTTCCCACCGCCCGGCAGCTCCGCATCCGTCTCGCGCTGCTGGACGCCTGTCTGCCGATCGGCACGATGGTATTGATCGTGCTCTACCTGCTGGCGCTGCTCGACGTGTCCAGCGCCGAGTGGCAGGCCTTCGCGGGCGTGACGGCCCTCTTCGCGGTGCTCGCCGGCGTCGGCCTCGAGCCCGTGCGCCGACGTGCCCAGAAGCCGGTGATGCGCTTCCTCGACGGTGAGCACGACGGCACGCTCGCGCCCCAGGACCTGCGGCTCGCCTTCGCCGGGGTGATCGCGCTTCCCTCCGTGATGCAGCGTCTGGTGGGGGCCATCTGGCTCTGTGCCGCCGTGGTGATCCCCGGCGGCATGGTGGCCCTCGGCCACGGGAGCTGGGGCGCCGGCTTCCAGCTCTTCGTGATCGTGGCGGCCGCCACTTCGGGCGCCGTGGTCTCCGCGATCTCGTGCTTCTTCCTCTCCAAGCGCGAGCTGACCACGGTGCGGGAAGCGATTGCGGTCCGGCTGCCGGACCCGGAAGAGCGTCGCTCCCTGGTACGTCCCGTGTCGCTGGCGCGCAAGCTGCAGCTCGCCGTGGCCGGGACGGTCGTGACGTCCCTGGTCTTCGCCATGGCTCTCTCGTACTCGCGCGCGGGGGCCGCCCTGGACGACTACGCGTCGCGCTGGCAGATGCAGGCGGTGGATACCCTGGCCGAAGCGCTCGGCGAGGAGGACGCCTCCCTCGATCGCATGCTGCTGCGCCAGACGCTGGGGGCCGAGCAGCTGATGCCCTTCCCCGCGGAGTTCGTCGTTCGCGACCCCCGTGCCTTCCTCGAGATGCCCGGGGTCGATGCCCACGAGGTCTCGGCCCAGCTCGCCGCCGGCGTCACCTCGGGTGTGCAGGACCACGGTGCGACGCTGGTCCGCTGGCAGGACGTGGGCGGCGATCGGCTGCTCGTGAGCTCGATTCCCAAGGACGTCCTGCGGCCGGGCTTCGAGTCGCTGCGCATCCTGCTCGCGGTGGTGCTGGTGGTGTGCGCCGCGATCGCCGTGTGGGTCGGCTGGCTCCTGTGGAGCGATCTGCAGCGCGCCACCAACGTGCTCTCCGCGGCTGCCGAGCGCATGGCTCGGGGCGACCTCCGGCGCGGCCTCGTCTTCGAGTCGGAGGACGAGCTCGGCGAGCTCGGACGCTCCTTCGAGCGGATGGGCAGCGCCCTGCGGGCCACGGTGGGACGGGTGGCCGAAGCCGCGGATCGGGTCGATGCGGCGGCGGGCGAGATCACGCAGGTCGCCCAGAGCGTGGCAGCAGCGAGCAGCGAGCAGGGGGGCCGCATCGAGCAGGCGATGCAGCTGATGGTGAACATCAACGGCCAGGTTGCCGAGGTGGCGGCCTCCGCCCGGGCCCTCAACGTCTCGGTCGAGGAGTCGAGCAGCTCGATCCTCGAGCTGGGCGCCGCGGGGGAGGAGCTCAACGACACGGCCTCGGTACTCTCCGGCAAGGTCGACGAGGTGTCGACGTCGATCGAGGAGATGGTCCGCAGCGTGAAGCAGGTGCGCTCCATCGGCGACGGCCTGGGCGAAGCGGCGAGTGAGACCTCGTCGAGCATGGAGGAGATGGCGAGCGCCATGCGCGCCGTCGACAACACCGCCGAGATGACTGCGGCGTTGTCCCGCGAGGTGGTGGACAGCGCCGAGAGCGGACAGGGCAAGGTGAGCCAGACCATCGGCGGCATGCAGGCGATTCGCGACGCCACCGACACGGCGGAGAGCGTGATCCGCGGCCTCGGAGACTCGACGAAGGAGATCGGGGCGATCCTCGACGTGATCGACGACGTCGCCGACGAGACGAATCTGTTGGCGCTGAACGCAGCGATCATCGCGGCCCAGGCGGGAGAGCACGGCCGCGCCTTCGGCGTCGTCGCCGAGGAGATCAAGGAGCTGGCGGATCGTGTCCTCGCGAGCACCAAGGAGATCGGATCGCTGATCCGATCCGTGCAAAGCGAGAGCACCAACGCCGTGGGCGCCATCGAGGAGGGATCCCGCAGCGTCGCGAGCGGCGTCGAGCTCTCGGCGGCGGCCGGCGTCTCCCTGGAGGGAATCACGAAGAAGGCGCGCGAGAGCGGTCGTCACATCGGGGAGATCGTGCTCGCCGTGCAGGAGCAGACGAAGGCGGCGGGCCACGTGGTCGATCTGATGGAGCGCGTGCGCACCGGCGTCGAGCAGATCGCGTCCGCGGGAGCGGAGCAGGATCGCGGCAACGAGACGGTGTACCGATCGGCGGTCACCATGAGCGAGGTGGCCCAGCAGGTGCGACGCACGACCGAGGAGCAGGCGCGCGGCTTCGGTCGCATCCGGGAGAGCGTCGAGGGGGTGCGCGACGCCGTCGAACAGATCAACGCCTCGCTGCAGGAGCAGTCGAGCGCGTGCTCGCAGGTGGCGGAGTTTCTCGAGGAAGTGGTCGACCGCACCCGCGGCAACGAGCAGGCCGCCCAGGGCATGAGCGCCGCCGTCGAGTCGTTGACGCGCCAGGCGAACGCGCTCCGCGAGGACGTGGCACGATTCCAGATCTGAGCGGGCGTCGCGTGGGCGCGGGCGACTCGAGGGAACGCAGGAAGGAGTGTGGCAATGATTGCGGCTTGTCCGAAGTGCCAGGCGAAGTACCGGGTCGACGCGGAACGTCTGTCGCCGGAAGGTGCGCGTCTTCGCTGTGCGAAGTGCCAGGCGGTCTTCCGCGTGCGCGCCCCCGCCGCGGCTCCGCCGGCCGCCCCGGTGCAGGCGCCCCGGACCGCTCCGGCTCCCGAGCCGGCTCGGGCCCCGGCGCCGCCGCAGACCCGGCCCGTCGCTCCGTCCGGATACGCGGACGCTGCCACGCCCGTGGATCGGGATCGCCTGGTGCTGGTCGCGGATCCCGACGTCGAGACGGGCAAGCGGGTGATGAGCACGCTGGCCTCCTGGGGCCTCCAGCCCGTCCTGGTGCACGACGGTGTGGAAGCGCTGCTGACCATCCAGCGCATGCTGCCGCGCGCCGCCATCCTGGATGCGGCGCTGCCGAAGATGTACGGCTTCCAGATCTGCGAGATGGTGAAGCGCAACGAGAGTCTGCGCCCGATGCACGTCGTCCTGGTGGGCTCGGTGCATCACCAGGATCGATACCGCCGCCCGCCCAGCGAGCTCTATGGTGCGGACGCGTACATGGAGAAGCCCGAGCTGCCCGACGGGCTCGCGCCGGTGCTCGAGCGCTTCGGCTATCGCCTGGCCGGCCAGGCCGCCGCCCCCGCCCCGCCGGCTGCGGCCCCGCCGCAGGCGCCCGCGCCGCAGCCGATGCAGCCTCAGCCGGCGGCCCCCGCGCAGCCGGCCGCGCCCGCGCAGCCGGTCGCGCCCGCGCAGCCGGCCGCGCCGCAAGACGACGCCCTGGCGGAGCAGCGTGCGAACGCCGAGCGGCTCGCACGCATCATCGTGTCCGACATCCTGCTCTACCACCCCGAGGAGTTCCAGGCGGGACTGGCTTCCGGGCGCATCGCCGAGGCCCTCGATTCGGCGCTGCACGAAGGCCGCGGCTTCTTCGCGCAGCGTGTCGATCCCCGGGTTCGAGACGAGAGGGACTTCATCATGGACGAGCTGCAGCGCGTCGCTCGCGAGCGGGCCGGAAGATGAGCGCCGATCGCGAGCGCACGGCGATCCTCGAGGATCTGCGAAGCGAGGACGAGGAGATCCGGCGCCTGGCGGTGGAGCGGCTGTCTTCCCTCCCCGCGCGCGAGGCGATTCCGCGCCTGGTCGAGAGCCTCGGGGACCTGAGCTGGCGCGTCCGCAAGGCCGCCGTAGAACGCCTCGTCGGCTCGGCCGAGGCGGACGCCGTCGCCGCCGCGCTGATCGAGGCGCTCGCCGACGGCGACAATCCCGGACGGCGGAACTCGGCCGTGGAGGCGTTGATGGCCTGCGGTCCGGTGGTGGTCCCGCGGCTCGTAGAGGCCCTGGGCACCGACGACATCGACGTCCGGAAGCTGGTCGTGGACGCCATGGCGGGAATCGGCGACGTCTCCGCGCGAGGTCCCCTCGTCGGGGCGCTCGCCGACGAGGACCCGAACGTGCGCGCCGCTGCGGCCGATGCGCTGGGGGTGCTGGGTGGCGACGAGAGCGCCGCGGCGCTGCACGCCACCGCGATCCGGGGCGATGAGGAGCTGCTCGTCCGCTTCTCCGCGCTCCGGGCGCTCGCGCGTCTCGACGTCTCGGTGCCGTCCGCGGAGCTGCAGGGAGTGGTGGCCGATCCGGTCCTGCGACCCGCCGCCTTCGCGCTGCTCGGCGCCTGCGAGGACGATGGCGCCGAGGACCTGCTCCTCAAGGGCCTCGCCAGCTCGTCGCGCGCGAGCCGCGAGGCGGCGATGGAAGCGCTGCTGGCTCGGCTCGGGCGCGGCGGTCCCGACGCCGCCGAGCATCTGACGTTGCGCATCCGGGAGACCGCGGTCTCGACCGGGGGCTTCCTGGAGGCGGCCGTCGAGCGACTCGGCGAAGCGGACCTCGCCACGCGTCTCATGATCGTGCAGTTCCTGGGACTGGCCGGCACGCCCGAGTGCGTTCGTCCCATCCTCGAGGCGGGGCGCGACGAGGCGATCGCCGAGGTGGCGCACGCCACCCTCGAGGCCCTCGGCACGGTTGCCGAGCGGGCGCTCGACGACGCCTGGCCGGGCTTCGACGGGGAGCTGCGCCGCAGCTGTTGTGCGCTGTTCGCACGGCTGCCGGGGGACGCCGCGAACGACCGGCTGCTGGAAGCCCTCAAGGATTCCGACGCCGAGCTTCGTACCGAGGCAGCGCGGGCGCTGGGCGCACGGTGCTCCGGCGAGTCGCTCGCCGACCTGGTGCACCGCCTCGAGGTCGCCGCCCAGGAGGACGAGCTCGAGGCCCAGGACGAGGTCGAGGCCCTGGTGGGTGCCCTGATCGAGCTCGGCCACTCGTGCCGCGCGGACCTGGTGGACGATACCGTCGAGCAGCTCGGCCCCCGGCTCGAGAGCCCGGTGGAGTCGGTGCGCCGGGCGGCTGCCGCGGTGCTCGCCGAGATCGCGCGCCCCCAGGACGCGGACCGCATGATCGCGTTGCTTCGCGATCCCAGCGCCCGGGTGCGGCGGCTGGCGGTGGGCGGGCTCGTGCGACTCGATCCGGAGACCGCGGCCGAGCCCATGCGCCTGGCCCTGGCAGACGAGTCTCCCCTGGTGCGCGTGGCGGCTGCGTTCGCCCTCGGCGCGGCGCCTTCGCCGTCGGTCCTGTCCGATCTCCAACGGCTGCTCGTGGACGAAGACCCCCGGGTGGCCGCGGCCGCGCTGCGCGGCATCGGGACGCACTGCGCGGCCGGACAGGAGAGCCATCCGGAGGATCTCGAGCTGGCCCTGCGCCTGCTCGAGGATTCCCTGCGTGCGTCGGATCGACCCGGAGAAGGGCGGGACGGCGTGGTCGCGCTGGCCGCGCTCGACGCGCTCGAGGCCATCGGTGGACCCGAGGCGGCGCGCGTTGCGGCGGTCGCGCTGGAGCGTTCCGAGCCGGAGATCGTGCAGGCCGCGGTCGGCTGCGTGGGGCGTCAAGGCGATCGGGAGACGCTGTGCGAGCTGATCGCCGTGGTCCAGCATCCGAGCTGGGCGGTGCGCGGAGAGGCGATCCAGACCCTCGCCGATCGCGGTGTGGCCCGAGCGCTGCCCGCCATCCTCCGGCGTCTCGAGACCGAGCAGGATTCCTTCGTCCGCGACGTGATCGTGCGTGCGTTGCGCAGGCTCGAGGAGTGAGGCGCCGGTGATGCCGGATCCGAACGAAGCGCTCGTGATCAGCGACGCGGAGTTCCGCCTCTTCGGCGAGCTCCTGCGGAACCATTGCGGGCTGCATTTCGACGAGTCCTCGCGCTTCCTGCTCGAGAAGCGCGTCGGCCGACGGATCCGCGAGCTGGGGCTCGGCGGCTTCACCGCCTATCTCTACGCCCTGCGCAGCACGGGTGGAGACGAGGAGATGGCGACCCTCGTCGATCTGATCACGACCAACGAGACCTACTTCTTCCGGGAACGGGGCCAGCTGCAGGCCCTCGTCGGCGAGATCATCCCGGAGCTGCTCCTGCAGCGGGCGCCGGGCTCGACGCGACCCGTCTCCATCTGGTCCGCGGGCTGCAGCAGCGGCGAGGAGCCCTACAGCGTGATCGCGCTCGCGATGGAGGCGGGCCTCGAGCCGGGTCGGGACCTGCGGGTCTACGCTTCGGACATCTCGCGACCGGTGCTCACGAAGTCGCGCCGGGGCGTCTATCGCGAGTCTTCGTTCCGGGAGACCAGCGACGCCCTGCGCGCCCGCTACTTCGTCGAGAAGGACGGGCTCTTCCGCATCTGCGACGACGTGAAGAAGCACGTCGACTTCATCCACCTGAACCTGCTCGACGACTCGAAGATCGCGCTGCTGGGCGCGATGGACGTGATCCTCTGCCGCAACGTCATCATCTACTTCGACGCCGAGACGAAGCGTCGCGTGATCCAGACCTTCTACGACCGTCTGCGCCCGGGCGGATACCTGCTTCTGGGGCATTCGGAGTCCCTGATCAACGTTTCGAGCGCGTTCGAGCTCTCGCACCTGAAGCGCGACCTGGTCTACCGGCGGCCCGTGCCCGGCGAGGAGCGGCCCGACAGCTGGCACCAGATCGCCGAGGCCGCCGCCGCTTCGGTTTCGAGGAGGGAGCGCGAATGACGCAGCGCGACCGCATCCGCGTCCTCGTGATCGACGACTCGGCGTTCAGCCGTCAGACCATCACGCGCATGCTGCAGACCTCCCCGCTCGTCGAGGTGGTGGGGGTCGCGCGTGACGGCGAAGACGCCCTGCGCAAGACCTTCGACCTGCATCCCGACCTGATCACCCTGGATCTCGAGATGCCGCGCATGGACGGGTTCACGTTCTTGCGGCTGGTGATGAACAAGCGCCCGACGCCGGTCATGGTGATCAGCGGCCAGGCCGGCGAGCAGGACGTGTTCAAGGCGCTCGATCTCGGCGCCGTCGACTTTCTGGCGAAGCCGACGTCCCGCGCGACGCCCGAGCTGCAGACGATCCGTTCCGAGCTCATCCGGAAGGTCCACGCCATCCGGGACCTGCGCATCGAGAAGGTCCGCGATCGCATCGTGGCGCCGCCTCCGGCACTGCCCCGGTTGTCGTCGGCGAGCGAGGTGGTGCAGGTGCCCGCCGCGCCCGTGGTGGTGATCGGGTCGTCCACGGGTGGGCCCAGCGCGCTGATGCAGACCTTCGCGGCTTTTTCGGAGCCACCCCACTGCTCGTTCCTGGTGGCGCAGCACATGCCCGAAGGCTTCACTAAGGGGTTCGCGGAGCGCCTCGACCGCCTCACGCCCTTCTTCGTGCGCGAGGCCGCGGGCGGCGAGCCGTTGGTCGCCGGCTCCGTGTGGGTGGCACCCGGCGGCCATCACCTCGAGCTCGAGAATCGCAAGGGGCGGGTGGTCACGCGCGTGTCCGGCAGCGAGCCCGGGGACAAGTACAGCCCGTCGGTGGATCGCCTCTTCGAATCGGCCGCGAAGCACTTCGGTGCGGACCTGCTCGCCGTGGTCCTCACCGGAATGGGAGACGACGGCCGCCGCGGCGCGGAGGCGGTGAAGCGGGCGGGCGGAACCGTGATCGCCGAGTCCGAGGAATCGGCGGTCATCTTTGGCATGCCCCAGCAGGTGATCCGGTCCGGCTTCGTGGACCGGGTGCTCCCGCTGGGCCAGATCCCGACGGCGATCCAGTCGGGCCTCGCGCGGGACTCCCAGGGCCCCGCACCCGGAAAGGAAACGCAATGAGCGACGGCAAGGGAGACAGCGTCGATCGCGGCGAAGCCGTGCTCGCGATCTTCCACCGGGGCGCCGAGTTCACCAGGGAGCTCCTGGCGGAGAACGAGCGCCTGCGGGGTCGCATCAACGCCATCGAGGCGCGGCAGCACGAAGCGGCGCAGTCTCCCGGAGACTGGGAGAAGCTCCGCTACGAGCTGATCAACCGCATCGAGAACCTCGAGGCCGAGAATCGCGACATCATGGAGCAGCTGCGGGCCGTCGAGTCCGAGAACCAGCAGTTTGCGGATCGCTACATCGAGATCGAGGAGGAGAACAACAACCTCGCGAACCTCTACGTCGCGTCCTACCAGCTCCACTCGACGCTCGACCCGAGCGAGGTCCTGCGGGTGATCGTCGAGATCGTGATCAACCTGATCGGTGCGGAGGTCTTCTGCGTCTACGTCTGCCAGGATGACTCGCGCTCCCTGGAGCCGGTGGCTTCGGAGGGCGCCGACCTGGATTTGTTCCCCGAGCTGGAGATCGGGCGGGGGCCGGTGGGAGAGGCGGTGGAGACGGGGAACGTGGTCTGCCACGACATGACGTCCCGGGACGCGGGGAATCCGGTCGAGTCGGTGCCGATCGTCGCGATTCCGCTCAAGGTGGAGGACCTGCCGGTCGGCGCCATCGCGGTCCACAGCCTGCTGCAACAGAAGTCCGGCTTCTCGGCGTTGGATCACGAGCTCTTCACGTTGCTTGCGGGGCACGCCGCGACGGCCATCTTCGCGTCGCGGCTCTACGCGCAGTCCGAGCGGAAGCTCTCCACCATCCAGGGATTCATCGACCTTCTCACGAAGTGATTCGTGGCCGCCACCGGGCGGCGCCTGCAAGGAGTTCATCATGGCCGAGCATCGAATTCTGATCGTCGAAGACAGCCCGACGATGCGGCAGCTGCTCCTGTTCGCGCTCAAACGGCTGAAGGACGTGGACATCGTCGAAGCCAGCGACGGGATGGACGGTCTTCGCAAGGTGACCAGCGACCACTTCGACCTCGCCTTCGTGGACATCAACATGCCGGTGATGGACGGACTCAAGCTCATCTCCCTGATCCGCGGAGAGCAGAGCCTCGAAGGCATGTCGATCTGCGTGATCACCACGGAGGGAGCCAGTGAGGATCGGGAGCGCGCGCTCTCCCTCGGCGCCAACGAGTACCTGACGAAGCCCATCCAGTCGAACAAGGTGCTCGCCGTGGCCAAGAGCCTGCTCAAGCTCGAGTAGGGCGGGAAGCGCCGTTCCGGCCGGCGCAGCGGGGGCTGGAGCTCCAAAGGCGGGTTCTTCGTGGGAGATCGGCGACTCGATTCGGGATCGGAATTCCTGAGACGGCAGATGCTCTTCCTGGGCGTCATGTCCACCGTAGCCGTCGGGCTCATCTCGGCGTGTTTCCACGCACTCGTGCGTCTGTCCTCGGTCGAGTGGCGGGGCTTCCTCTGGATTCTGGTCGTGGTCGGACCCCTGATGTTCGTGGGTACGAGTCTCCTGAACCGCCCGCTGGTTCGCCCCGTGCAGCGCCATCTCGACGCCGAGGTCGCGGGCGAGGCCACGCCCGACGGCTTGCGCGAGGCGTTCCGGGCGCTCTCCGACCTTCCCTTCCAGTTCTTCCGGAGCGGACTCTTCTGGTGGACCGCGGCGGGCTTCTTCACCGCCGGGGTGATGGCCTGGCGCTTCGAGGCGTTCGGCGCCTTTCGCTTCGCCTCCATGAGTCTCGCGGCGACGGGCGGCGGCTTCGTGTGCTCGGTCTTCGTCTTCTTCGGCCTGAAGCGGATCAACGCGCGCCTGCTGCGCGAGCTCGGACGGCGCATCCCCGACCCCGGAGAGCGCCAGGCGCTGGTGCGCCGCATCGACGTGGGCCGCAAGCTGCGCTGGTCGGTCACCGGGGTGACCTTCGTGACCGTCGCCTTCGCGCTCTTCGTGTCGCTGATCCACGGCAGCCAGCCCCTGGAGGAGAACGCCGTCCGCATCCAGGCGGCCTGGCTCGACCATCGGGCCGCAGCCCTGGAGGCAGACCCCGCTGCGCTGGCCGGGCTGCACGAGGAGGCCGCGGCGCTCGGTATCGCGGCGCAGCTCCTGATCGTCGACCCGGAGAGCGGTCGGGTGGTGGACGGGGAAGCCGCCGCCCTGCTCGATTCCGAGCTGGCCGAGGTTCGCGGAGCGGCGGGAAACAGCCTGACCTTCGATTCGCCCCACGCGTTCGCCTGGCGCTCCCTGGGAGAAGGACGCCCGGTCGTCGTTGCCGTGCAGCCTTGGGAGGCCATCTCGCCCTCGCCGCTCGCGGGCTGGCTCCGCTTCGGTCTCACCCTCGGGCTGTCGGCGGCCATCGCGCTCGCCCTCGCCCAGGAGCTCTCGCGCGATCTGGGTGCCGGCACCCAGGAGCTCGGTGCCAGCGCGGAGCGGGTGGCGGCGGGGGACCTCCGGTTCCGCGAGGTGTTCGAATCCGAGGACGAGCTGGGCGTGCTC
Organism: uncultured delta proteobacterium; assembly: GCA_963822965.1. Classification (GTDB taxonomy): domain Bacteria; phylum Myxococcota_A; class UBA9160; order UBA9160; family UBA4427; genus JAJDAN01. The sequence goes on along the minus strand of CAWGJT010000001.1, from coordinate 72,971 downwards.
GCGCGCTCCTTCGAGCGCATGTCCGCCGCGTTGCGGGCGACCGTCGGACGCGTCTCCGAGGCGGCGGACCGCGTGGAGGCCACGGCGACCGAAGCCGCGACGGTCTCGGAGAGCGTCGCCGCCGCGGCCGAATCCCAGGGACGCGGCGTGGTGGAGAGCGCGCGCGCCATCCAGGGCCTCTCCGAGCAGGGCCGGGACATCGCCACCTCCGCCCAGGAGCTGAACCTGCTGGTGGAGGACGCCAGCAGCTCGATCCTCGAGCTCGGCACCTCGGGCGAGCAGCTGGCGGAGACCGCGAACGTGCTCTTCGGCAAGGTGGACGAGGTGTCGAGCGCCATCCAGCAGGGTGTCCAGAGCATGCGCGAGGTCTCCCGGAACACGGGCTCGCTCGCCGAGGCGGCGGAGAACACCTCGTCGAGCATGAGCCGGATGGCCGGCGCCATGCGTGAGGTGGATGCGGCGGCGGCCGACAGCGCCGAGCGTTCGCGCCGCGTGGTCGAGACCGCCGAGCGCGGCCGCGAGACGGTCCGGCAGACGGTGGAGAGCATGGAGTCGATCCGGAGCGCGACGGACTCCGCGGAGAGCGTGATCCGGGGGCTCGGCGCGCGCGCCCAGGAGATCGGCACGATCGTCGACGTCATCGGCGACGTCGCCGACGAGACGAACCTGCTCGCGCTCAACGCGGCGATCATCGCCGCCCAGGCCGGTGAGGACGGGCGTGCCTTCTCCGTGGTGGCCGAAGAGATCAAGGGCCTCGCCGACCGGGTGCTCTCGAGCACGAAGGAGATCGGCGACCTGATCCGGGCCGTGCAGCAGGAGAGCGCGAACGCCGCCCTGGCCATCTCCGCGGGGTCGACGAACGTCGCCGAGGGCGTGCGCCTGTCGGCCGAGGCCGGCGCTTCCCTGGAGGAGATCACGCGGGTCTCCCGGGAGAGCGGCGAGCGGATCGACCACATCCTGTCGGCCGTGCAGGAGCAGACCCGGGCTTCGAGCTACGTGGTCGAGCAGATGGAGTCCGTCAAGCGTGGGGTCGACGCGATCCAGCGCGCGACGGCGGAGCAGGATCGGGGCAACGAGGTGGTGGTGCGATCCACGGAGGCCATGCGCGACATCGCCCAGCAGCTCCAGGCGACCACCGTCGAGCAGGCCCGCGGCACCCTGCGCATCCGGGAGAGCGTCGAGGGCGTGCGCCGCGCCGCGGAGACCATCCACGGCGCCCTGCAGTCCCAGACCCGGTCGAGCGGGCAGGTCGGCGGCTTCCTCGACGAGCTGTCGACCCGGGGCGAAGGCAATCAGGAGTCGGCCCGTCGCGTGCGGGAGGTGGCGCGACAGCTGCTCGAGCAGGCCAACGCGCTGCGGGAGGACGTGGAGCGCTTCCGGCTCTAGAGGCCCGGCCGGAAAGTGTACCGCGGCACCGAGAGCGTGATCTGCGGCGTCCTGGCAAGGCGCGCGACCGAGGCGTAGCCGAAGCTACGGCGACGGGAGCGGAACGCAGCCAGGGCGCCGCGGGAGCGCTCGAATGCAGGTCGCGCTTTCCGGCCGGGCCTCTAGCCCCAGTGCGTCGCTCCGCGCGCTTCCGGCGTGCTGCGCCTTCCGTGCGCGCCGTCGCGGGTGCTATATCTCGCTCGTGCCCCGCTTCGCGTCGTTGCATCCAGAGCGCGTCGGCTTCGGCCGCTGCGTCGTGCTCGGCTTCGGCCGCTGCGTCGTGCTCGGCTTCGGCCGCGCCCTCGCTCTCGCGGTGGTGGGCTGTGCGCTCGTCGCGCAGGGGTGTGGCTATCGCCTGCTTCGCCCCTCGGACGCCGGCGACCTCCGGATCTCGGTGGTCACCCTCGCGAACGACTCCGTCGAGCCGGGCGTCGAGCTGACCGTGACGCGGGCACTGCGCGAGGAGTTCCTGCGTCGCCCCGCGCCGCGCCTCGTGGCCGATCCGGCCGCGGCGGACTGGGTGATCCGGGGACGCGTGCTGCCGCTCACCACGCAGCCCGAGAGCTTCGACACGGTGGCCCTCGCCCTCGAGTACCGGGTGGAGCTCAGCCTGGCGCTCGACGTGACCGACGGCGCCGGTCGGGCCCTGCGCATCGACTCCGCCGCGCTCAAGGAGTCCGAGCTGTACCTCGCCAGCGCCGACGCCGAGGCGGCGCGCAAGAACCGCCTGGAGGCGCTGCGGCGCATCGCCGACGTGCTGGCGGGACGCATCCACGATGCGATCGGTCTGCAGCTCGCGGAGCGCGAAGCGGAAGGGGCGCAACCCGCTGCGGGCGAGGCGAGCGGAGGCGCCTCGTGAATCTCGAAGAGCTCGGCGCCGAGCTCGAGGCCGGCCGCATCCGGCCGGCCTACCTGCTGGCGGGGGAGGAGGCCCTGCTGCGCGACGACGCCCTGGCGGCCCTGCGGCGGGCGGTGCTCGCCCAGGGCCCGGAAGACTTCAATCTCGACCGACTGAGTGGAGACGCGGCGACCCCGGCCGTCGTGCGCGACGCCGTCGCCGCCCTACCGATGATGTCCCCGCGGCGGCTCGTCGTGTTGCGCGAGCCCGAGGCCCGGCGCGGCTCCGCGCGCGCGCTGACCGACGGGCTGGCGGAGCTGGTGCCCGAGGTGCTCGGCCAGGACCAGACCGTTCTCGTCGTGATCGCCGGGAAGGCCGACAAGCGCCAGCGCTGGGTGAAGGCCTTCTCCGACCCGGCCGCGACGGTCGACTGCACCGCGCCGAGCAAGGGCAGGGCGCTGGCGGCCTTCGTTCGGGCCGAGGCGAAGCGTCAGGGACTGTCGCTCGAGCGGGGCGTCGCCGAGCTGCTGTGCGAGCGGGTGGGGCCCCAGCTCCTGCTGCTGCGGCAGGAGATCGCGAAGGCCGCGCTGCTGGGCGGCGAGGGCTCGAAGATCCAGCTCGCGCACGTGGAGGCGTCGACGGGTCACGTCGCGGAGGAGCCGATCTGGGACCTCACCGACGCCATCGGAGAAGGCCGCACGGCGGACGCGCTGGCGCTGCTCGGGCGCATGCTGGATGGCGGGGCACCCGCCCCGGTGGTGCTGGGAACCCTGGCCGCCCACTTCCGCAAGCTGCTGAGGCTGGGCTCGGGGGGGCGTGTCCCCGGGCCGCCCTTCGTCGTGCGCAAGCTCGAGAGCCAGGCGCGCCGCTATCCGCCGGGTCGGCTGATGGCGTGCCTGCACGCCATCCACGAAGCGGACACCGCCCTGAAGGGCGCATCCAGCATGCGGCCGGAGATGGCGATCGAGCGGCTGGTGCTGGGTCTCTCGATCTGAAGCGGACCCGGCGGGCCCCGGATCGGGGGTCGGCGGCGGCCTGGGAGCCGTCGCGCGGGGCCTGCCTACTGCGAGCCCAGGCTGTGCAGGCGCTTCGCGAGGCGGCTCACGGTCCGGTCGGCGCGGGCCTTGGGGATGATTCCCTTGCTCGCGGCCTGCTGCAGGGAGCGCTCGGCGGCGCGAAACTTCTCGCGCGCGGCCTCCGCGTCGTCGGACTCGAGGGCCGTGCGGCAGGTCTTCACGACGGTGCGCATGGCGGTCCGGATGCTCTTGTTGTGCACCCGGCGCTTCTCGGACTGGCGGATGCGCTTCTCCGCGGACTTGTGATTGGCCAAGGCGGAACTCCGTGGTTCGGCCCGAACGGTCGGGCAGGGCGGCGGAGTCTAGCCTCCATTCTCACGGGGGCCAGCGGCCCGATCCCCGCCTCGAGGTCCCCCGACTTCCACGCGGCGCTTCCCCCCGGGTGTTTCAGCGCCGGGGCCGGTGCGCCGATACGCGCTGCACGCGCCTCCCTCGCGAGGGGCCGGGGGTGCGCGTCAGGCAGGGGATCTCGACCTTGGAAGCAGCTCGAAGCATGGCCCGGCTCGTGTTCGCAGGACCTCTCCGGCGTCCGGGAACGCTGGCGTTCCCGATCCTCCTCGCGCTGCCAATGGTGCTGGCGGGAGCCGCGCCCGCCCAGGAGCCGCCCGGCGCCGGGGATGCGAGCGTCGCCGTCGCCGCGCCGGTCGAAGCGTCCCCGGACGCGGGCCTGCCCCCGGTCGCCGTTCGTCAGGACGGCTATCGATCCGAGGTCGAGCGCGCCTGGTTCGCCGGCGGTGAGAATCTCTCGAGCCGCGCCCTGCAGGCGCGTACCCAGGCGCTCCGGCTCGGCGCCACGAACTACGAAGCGGCCGCGCGAGCCCTGCTGGCGGCACCCGGGAGCGAGGACGTCCGGCTCGCCAACGCCCGGCTCGCCGTGCGCATGGCGCCGGACCTGCCGCTGGCGCGGATGCGGCTCGCGAACGCCCTGCGGCGGAACGGGCAGTACCTCGACGCCGGCCGCGAGGTGGTCGCGGGCGTGCGGGCGATTCCGAACAATCTCGAGGCCACGCTCTGGCTGGTCGGCTCGCTGCTCGCCATGTTCGCGGCGGTCCTGACCCTCGGGTCGTTCGCCTTCATCCTCTGGGTGGGTGCGGGCTGCTTCCACCGAGCGTCCCACGACCTGGGCGATCTCTTCTCGAAGCAGATGCCGGAGTTCGCGCGCGCGGCGCTGCTCGCCTCCCTGCTGCTCGTGCCGGTGCTGCTCGGGGAAGCCTTCCTGGGTCTCGTGCTGGGCTTCTTCCTGCTGGGCTTCGCGTACCGCGAGCGGGGCTACCGCCGGGCGCTGGCCCTGGCCGCGGTGATGCTCCTGCTGGGTCTCTATCCGGTGACGCGCCTGGCGGGCATGGCGCTCACCGCACTCGACTCGGATCCCGTCGCCTCCGCGGCGTACGCCGTCGTGCGCAGCATGACCTCGCCCTCGGACCTCGACATCCTGCAGCACGCGGACGACGACTGGCTGGCGTCCGCCGCGCTGGCCCTCCACGAGCGGCGGGCGGGCGACGCCGACGCGGCCATGGCGCGCTACGAGCAGCTCCACAAGGAGAGGCCGTCCGACCCGGTCGTGCTGGCGGTGCTCTCGAACATGCACTTCGAGCGCGACGAGAACGAGCGCTCCATCGAGCTGGGCGAGCGTGCGGCCTCCCTGGTTCGCTCCGCCACGGTCCTCTTCAATCTCTCCCAGGTGTACGCCCGTTCGTTCCAGATGGAGGAGTTCGAAGGGGCGATGGCCCAGGCGCAGGTCGTCGATCCCGACGTGGTGGCGGACCTGTCGCGCACGGCCGCCCCCGACTTCGTCGCCGACCCGGCCTTTCCGCTGGGTCCCATCCGCGATCGCATGATCCAGAGCGCGGGCGGGGATCGCTTCGTCGACCCCGTCTCGAGCGCCGTCATGCCGGGCCGGCTGGGACGCGACTGGACCTGGACGGCGGGGGGCTTCGGCGCCGCGGCACTGCTCGGCCTCCTCTTCGGCGGGCGCTGGGAGCACTCGAGCAGCTGCCGCCGTTGCGGGCGTCGCATCTGCAACCGCTGCGACGGCACGGTGTGGAACAGCCAGATCTGCGACGGCTGCCACCACCTCTTCCACCGACCCGAGACGACCGACCCGCGCATGCGCATGGCGCGGCTGTCGCAGCTGAAGAAGCGGGAGTCCCGCATCGGGAAGATGGCGGTCGCCGCCTCGCTCCTCGTGCCCGGAGTCGGCGGCCTGCTGGCGCGGCGTCCCGATCTCTCCTTCCTCGGCCTCTTCTTCTTCTCGTGGGCGGCGATCCTGTATCTGTGTCGGGACGGCGTGGTCGTCGACCCCCTCGCGATCGGAGGCGCGGGCCCGCTGCTCTTCGCGGTGGCGGGAGCGTGCTCGCTGGTCGGCTACGCGCTCGTGGTCTTCGTCGGGCTCCTGATCCGGAGGAACCTCTGATGTCGGTCGCTCTGCGCGGCAACCTGCAGGACTTCGGGATCGCCGAGGTCTTCCAGCTCATCGGCCAGCAGCGCAAGACGGGTCTGCTCGACGTCACCCACGGCGGCAAGACGGTGCGACTCGCGTTCGACGCCGGCCGGGTCGTCTGGGGACGCCCCGTCGAGGGGGGCGAGGACGCGGTGCTGGGGGAGCGGCTGGTCCGCTGCGGGCTGATCACCCAGGCGAGGCTCGAGGCCCTGCGTGCCGAGAGCACCGGCTCGGCCCGCACCGTCGCCTCGCTCGCGGTCGACTCGGGCGACGTCAGCGCGGAGGACGCCAGCCAGATCGACGAGCTCGTCACCCACGAGACGATCTTCATCGTGCTGCGCTGGTCCGAGGGCTCGTTCGACTTCTCCGCCCAACCCGTCCGCCACGACCGCCCAGAGGACAAGCTGCTGGCCGCCGAGCAGATCCTGATGGACGGCCTGCGCATGGTCGACGAGTGGCAGACCTTCGCGGCCCTGGTGCCGGACGGAGACACGGTCTTCGAGCGCAGCGGCCCCCTGACGCTCTACAAGCGCGACCTCGCCGGCGAGGCCAAGCGGCGTTTCCCCACCGTGGAGCGCGTCTACGGGCTGGTGGACGGCCGGCTGACCGCGCAGCGGATCATCGACCTCTCGCGGCTCGGACTCTTCGACGCGACCCGGGCCCTGGCCGAGCTGCACAGCCACAACGTCATCGCGCCCCTCTCGAAGCGGCAGGCGCGGGCGCGACGTCGCGGCAGCGAGGAGTCGCTTGCGCCGATCCTGTCCCGGGTGCGCTGGCTGGTGGCGGCGTCCGTCCCCATGGCGCTGCTCGCGGGTGTGGTCTCGGGAATCGTGCACGTGCAGCCCACGGCCGAGGTCGCCACGGTGTTCCCGATCGTTCGCACGCCCCTCGAGGACGCGCGGGTGGCCTTCGAGAAGCGCCGCGTGCAGCAGGCCCTCGAGGCGGGAAGGCTGCTGACGGGCAGCTGGCCCGCCGACATCTCGGGGGACGATCCGACCGGTCTGCTGGACGGGGATGCGTTGACGTCCGCCGACCGCGATCCCTACTATTACGCGCGGCGTGGGGGCGGCTACGTGCTACTCGCTCCGGCGCGCTGAGCCCAACGCCCCCAGGCCAAGCCATCCGAGCTGCGGAGCCACCCCTGGCACAACCCCGAGCCAGCACCCGACAGAGTCTCGTCTTCGACGACAACCACATGGCCGCGGAGCTCTACGGCCAGGGCGACCGCACCCTGCGGATCCTGGAGCAGGAGCTCGGGATCGACGCCCACGCCCGGGGCAACGAGGTGCGCCTCGTCGGTCCGGAGGCGGCGGTCGCCACCGCCCGGAAGGTGCTCGAGGAGCTCTACGCGTGCCTCCGGGGTGGACAGAACGTCTCCGCGCGCGACGTGCGCGAGGCGATCCGGATGGTGACGGCGGTGCCGGACGTCGACCTCCAGGAGGTCACCGAGGACATCCTGGCCTCCGTCGGCTCGCGCCGGAAGCTGCGCGCCAAGAATCTCGCCCAACGCAACTACGTCGACCTGATGCGCGCGCACGACGTGGTGATCGCGGTCGGTCCGGCGGGCACGGGCAAGACCTACCTCGCGATGGCCATGGCCATCGCGGCCCTGAACCGGCACGAGGTGTCCCGGGTCGTGCTCACGCGTCCGGCGGTGGAGGCCGGCGAGCGCCTGGGCTTCCTTCCCGGCGATCTGGCCGAGAAGGTCAACCCGTACATGCGGCCGCTCTACGACGCCCTGCACGACATGATGGAGTTCGAACGCGTCGAGCGTCTTCTCGAGCGGGGCGTGATCGAGGTGGCGCCTCTCGCCTTCATGCGCGGGCGCACCCTGAACGACTCGTTCGTCATCCTGGACGAAGCCCAGAACACGACGCCGGAGCAGATGAAGATGCTGCTCACGAGGCTGGGCTACAGCTCGAAGGCCGTGATCACCGGCGACGTCACCCAGACCGACCTCGCCCAGGACGCGCGCAGCGGGCTGCTGGAGGTGATCGACGTGCTGGAGGGCGTGGAAGGGGTGGCGTTCCAGCGCTTCGAGGAGGCGGACGTGGTACGGCATCCGCTCGTCCAGTCCATCATCCGCGCCTACGACCGGCACGAGGGACGGCTGAAGCGCGAGCGAGAGGCCGCCCGCGAAGAACGCCGAGACCGCGAAGCATCCGGATGAGCGTTCGCCTGAGTGGTCCGCCGCGGGGGGCGTGCGGATCGAGGGTCGACCCGGGCGCACTGCGGGCCCGCGCGCAGCAGGTCTTGCGCGCGGTCGGCCACTCCCGTGCCGAGCTCTCCCTCTCCCTCGTCGACGACGACGAGATGCAGCGGCTCAATCGAGACTACCGGGGAATCGACCGCCCCACGGACGTGCTCTCGTTCTCGCTCGTGTCCGGCGAGGCCGCGGAACATCGGGGGCGCCTGCTCGGCGACGTCGTGATCGACGTGGACACCGCCGCCCGCCAGGCCCGGGAACGACACCGGTCCCTCGCCGACGAGCTCGAGCGGCTGCTGGTGCACGGCGTCCTCCACCTGCTGGGACACGATCACGAAGCGCCCGGCGAGGCCCGGCGGATGCGGGCCGAGGAGCGCCGGGTGCGCCGCGCGTTGCGAGGGGCACGGTGACGACGCCGACCCGGGCGCGCCGCGCATGGATGATCGGCTACGTGGTGGCCACCTTCCTGGCGTTTCCGCATCCCCTCCCGTTCGCCGGGGGCCGGGTGCTCGACCTGGGCCTTCTCGCGAGCCTGCTGGTGCCCCTGTGTCTGGTGAACGGGCTGGGTGATCGGGCGCCTCGTGCCGCCGCGGCCGCGGCCTTCGGGTGGACCGTGCTCGCACACGGGGCCGTCCTGCACTTCATCTACGTGGTGACGGTCTACTACGGCCACGCCCCCGCGCTCGTGGGCGTGGTCGCGCCGTTCCTGCTCGCCACGTACGCCGCCTGCCTCGCCGCCCTGTTCGGCGCCGGCTGGGCCTGGCTGCGCGCCCGGGAGGCGGCCAACGCCTGGACGGCGGCCCTGCTGTGGACGGCGCTCGATCACCTGCGTTCGATGGCCCTCTCGGGCTGGCCCTGGGCGACCCTGGGCTACGCGCAGCACCTGAACCCCGCCCTCCTCGGCCTGGCCCAGTGGACGGGCGTCTACGGGCTGTCCTTCGCGGTGGTGCTCGGCGGTGTCGCCCTGGGCGAGGCGGCGCGGGACCTGCGCCGGGGGCTTCGCCCGCACGCGTCGAGCCTGCTGGCGCTCGCGGCCGTCCTGTTGCTGCACGTCGCCGGCTTCGCGACCCGGGTCCGGCCGCAGGAGCCGGGCGGGGCGGGAGAGACCGTCCGCGTGGCCGCGATCCAGGGCAACATCGACCAGGGCGTGAAGTGGAACGCGGCGTGGGTCGAACGCACGCTCCAGGTCTACGAGGATCTCTCCCGCCAGGCCGTCGCCCAGGGCGCCGACGTGGTGGTCTGGCCCGAGACCGCGGTCCCCGGCGCCGTCGAGGTCGACGCCGGCGCTGCGGGCGCGCATCGCGGCGCTGGCGCGCGAGACCGGCGCGACCTTCGTGGTGGGCAGCGTCGGGGTCGACGTCGACGACGCGGGCCGCATCGCCCGCTTCTACGACAGCGCCTTCCTCGTGCAGCCCGAGGAAGGCTTCGTGCTTCGCTACGACAAGAGCCATCTCGTACCCTTCGGGGAGTACGTGCCCCTGCGCGACCTCCTCGGCGGATTCCTCGGCGCGGTGGCCAGCGGCATCACCAGCGGAGACGTGACGCCGGGGCCGGCGCCCCGAGCGATCCCGGTGCGGCTGTGGGAGGGGACGCCGCGGGAGCGCGTCGTGAAGGTGGGCGTGCCGATCTGCTATGAACTGCTGTTCCCGGATCTGGTGCGGCGATTCGTGGCCGACGGCAGCAGCCTGCTCTTCGGCGATCACGAACGACGCCTGGTACGGGAGGACCGGGGCCCCCTACCAGTTCCTGGCGATCACGGCGATGCGCTCGGCGGAGACCGGTGTCGTCCTCGTCCGGGCGGCCAACACGGGGGTATCGGCGGTGATCGACTCGGGGGGTGGGTCCGCCAGCAGACGCCGATCTTCGAACGCACGCTGCTCGTCGCCGACGTCCCGCTCGAGTCGGGTTCCGGCGAGCACCTTCTACGTGCGCCACGGGGACGTCTTCGCGTACGGGTGCTGGCTGGCGTTGCTCGGCCTCGGGCTCGGGGTCCGGCTGGGGCGCCGGGGTGCGGCGAGCCTCGAAGACGGACGAAGACGCGAGAACACGGAAGAGGAAGAGGAAGAGAGAGGCGCATGAGCGAGAGCGTGAACACCCGTGGAAGCCGAGAGCCTCACGAGCTGGCCGAAGAGCTGCGCCGTCTGCGCACCCGCTTCGACGAGTTCCGGGGGCGTCTTTGACCTGACGGGCCTTCGCTCGCGGCTCGCGGAGCTCGACGCCGAGATGGCGAGTCCCGACCTCTGGGACGATCGAGCCCGGGCCGAGAAGACCAGCCGCGAGAAGACCTCCCTGGAGCGGGAGCTCGCGCTCTTCGACGAGCTGGAGTCCGACCTCGACGACGCGGCCACCCTGCTCGAGCTGGCCGAGGAGGAGGACGACGCCGAGGCCCGGAGCGAGGCCGCCGAGCGCTTCGAGCACGTGGAGGAGCTGCTCGAGGACGCGGAGCTGCGGCAGCTGCTCGGAGGCGAGCACGACCGCTCGGACGCGATCCTCTCGATCAACGCCGGCGCCGGGGGAACCGACGCCTGCGACTGGGCCGAGATGCTCCTGCGGATGTATCTGCGGTGGGCCGAGCGGCGTGGCTTCCGCACCGAGATCATCGACATCCAGCCCGGCGAGGAGGCCGGCGTGCGCCACGTCACCCTCGGTGTCGAGGGCGAGTACGCCTACGGCTACCTGAACGTCGAGCAGGGCGTGCACCGGCTGGTACGCATCTCTCCCTTCGACTCCCAGGCACGCCGCCACACCGCCTTCGCGAGCGTCTCCGCGCTGCCGGAGATCGACGAGGCCGGGGACGTCGAGATCGACGAAGGGGATCTGCGCATCGACACCTACCGCTCGAGCGGCGCGGGCGGGCAGCACGTGAACAAGACCGATTCCGCGGTCCGCATCACGCATCTGCCGACGGGGATCGTCGCCCAGTGCCAGAACGAGCGTTCCCAGCACAAGAACAAGGCCACGGCCATGAAGGTGCTGCGAGCGCAGCTGTACGAGCGCCAGCGGCTGGAGCGGGACGCGAAACTTGCGGAAATCGCAGGGGAGAAGCGCGAAATCGGGTTCGGAAGCCAGATCCGTTCGTATACCCTCCACCCGCAGCAGCGCGTCAAGGATCACCGGACGGGCTTCGAGACCGGCAACGTGGACGCGGTGCTCGACGGCGATCTCGAGCGCCTGATCCGCGCCGCGCTCCTGCAGCAGTCCGCCGAGTCGCGCTCCTGAAGTGGAGCCAGGGTCGTCCCCCGCGGAGGGGTCGAGGAGACGGATGAGCGAGTACGAGAGAGAGGCGAGACGGCAGCGTCTCGAGGAGCTCCGCGCCGCGGGCGTCGACCCCTATCCGGCCCGGGTCGGGCGCCCGTACCGGCATCGGCGAGGTCTGCGCGCGCTTCGCGTCGGTCGACGCGGCGAGCCTCGAGGCGGACCCGCAGACCGTGGCGATCGCCGGGCCGTCTGCTGGCGCGGCGCTCCTTCGGCAAGCTGGTCTTCCTGCAGCTGCAGGAAGACGGCGTCACCCTGCAGGTGAGCGCCCGCAAGCAGGAGATGGATCCCGCGGCCTTCGAGTTCGTGAAGTCCCTCGACCTGGGAGACTTCGTGCGGGTGGAGGGCGTGCTCTGGCGCACGAAGACCGACGAGCTGACCGTCGACGCCCGCCGGGTCGAGATGCTGGCGAAGAGCCTGCGGCCGCTGCCCGAGAAGTTCCACGGCCTGACCGACGTCGAGGCGCGCTTCCGCCAGCCGCTACCTCGACCTGCTCGTCAACCCGGAGACGCGGGAGATGGCCCGGAAGCGCAGCCTCACCCTGCGTGCCATGCGTCGCTTCCTCGACGACCGCGGCTTCCTCGAGGTGGAGACCCCGGTGCTCCAGCCCCTCTACGGAGGCGCCTCGGCGACGCCCTTCACCACGGAGTACCGCGCCTACGACCAGCAGGTCTTCCTGCGCATCTCCGACGAGCTCTACCTGAAGCGGCTCGTGGTGGGCGGCCTCGATCGCGTCTACGAGATCGGTCACAACTTCCGCAACGAGGGCGATCTCGCGCAAGCACAACCCCGAGTTCACCATGATGGAGTGCTACCAGGCCTTCGCGGACTACAGCGACATGATGGACCTCACCCAGGAGATGCTGCGGTTCGTCGCGACGGAGGTGACGGGGAGCGCCCGGGTCGACTACCTGGGCGAGGTCGATCGACTTCGGTGGAGAGTGGCCGCGGATCGCGATGCACGATGCGATCCGCGAGCGTTGCGGGGTCGACGATCACGGAGCACGGACGACCTGGAGTCGCTCCGGCGGGCGATCCGCGCGGCGGGCCACGAGCCCAGCGACGCCCCCACCTGGGCGCAGCTCGTGGACGACCTGTTCAGCGACTTCGTCGAGCCGGAGCTCCGCCAGCCCACCTTCATCACGAACTACCCGGTGGCGCTCTCGCCCCTGGCCAAGCGCTCGACGGACGATCCCGCGCTTCGTCGAGCGCTTCGAGGTGTTCGCGATCGGCATCGAGCTCGGCAACGCCTTCAGCGAGCTGAACGATCCGGTCGACCAGCGCGTGCGCTTCGAGGAGCAGGCCCGGGCCCAGGCGGCCGGCGACGAGGAGGCCCAGCCCTTCGACGAGGACTTCCTCGTTGCCCTCGAGCACGGCCTGCCGCCCACGGGCGGGCTCGGGCTCGGCGTCGACCGGATCGCCATGCTGCTCGCCGGCGTCGCCAGCATCCGGGAGGTGATCCTGTTCCCTCACATGCGCCCCGAGTCCCCGCGACCGGAGTCGACGTGAGCGCGGAACGCGCCAAGGTGTGGCACCTGATCACGGCCGCAGGGGGAGGGCTGGCCCTCACCTTCATCGTCGCGCTCGCGGTCGGGGTGTTCGCCCTGACGCTGCTCTACGTGGCTCCTCGGTGGTGGTGCTCGAGCGCTTCGCGCGCACCGCCCGCAACCCGGGCTGGATCCTCTTCTTTGCCGCCGTCGCCTCGGGCCTGTGCGCCGTCTTCGTGCTGCGCTTTCGCTGGCTCGAGGACTTCCTCGGGCCCGCGGGCCCATCGCTCTGGCTCACGGCGCTCGTCGCGGCCGGCGTGGCCACGGCGGTCGCGATCGCGCGTCTGCCGGCTCGCGCTGCTCGCGCGTGGCCGGCACCGGTCCGCGGCACCGTCGTGCTCGTCGGACTGGCGCTGGCGGGCGGCCTCTGGCTCGGCTCGACGGGTCGGGTGCTGCTCGTGGTCGCGCCGGCGCTCTCCCTCCTGGCTCTCGCTGTCGCTGCGGGCGTGCTTCGTCGTCGAGGCGGGCCCTCGGCCCCGGCGAGCGGGCTGGAGCGGCAGCTGGCAGCCGTGGCGGCGTGCCTGTTCGCCGGGTCGCTCCTGGCGGCGGTGCTGCCGGCGGCCGATCCGCGCCTGGCCGCAGCGGGCGAGCGCATCTTCCAGGTCGTCTTCGCCTTCATCCTGCTCGGTCTGGTCCCGCTGGCGGCGGCCGGGCTCGTCGAGGCCGCGCCACTCCGCCGAGTGGTTCATCGCCATCCGCTATCTCGTCGCCAAGCGCCGGCAGGTCTTCATCTCGGCGATCACCGCGATCTGCATCGGCGGCATCGCGGCCGGCGTCTGGCTGATCATCATCGTGCTCTCGGTGATGAACGGCTTCGAGCAGACCTGGCGCGAGGAGATCCTCGGCAACCGCGCGCACTTCACCGTGCACGCGCTTGCGGCTCCCACGCCGGGCGCCGAGGGGCCGCGCGAGGGCGAGATCGCGAACTACGCGGACGTGGTGGCGACGGTGCGAGAGGTTCCGGGCGTCGTGGGCGCCGCCCCGTACCTCGACGCCGACGGCATGGTGCGGGGGCGCGGCGGCGACGTCGTTCGGCGTGCGCCTGCGCGGCGTGGATCCGATGCGCATCGGCCAGGTGACGGACCTGCCCGAGGACCTCATCCTGGGCTCGCTTCGACGATCTCGCTCGCCCGAGCGGTCGCGACCCGGCGGTGCCCGGCATCGTGATCGGCAACCAGCTGGCGATCTCGCTGGGGTGCGACGATCGGTGACGAGATCACCCTGATCTCGCCCTTCGGCGGCCCGCCGACGCCCCTGGGCCCGGCGCCGCGGCTCGAGCGCTTCCGCGTCGTCGGGCGTCTTCCAGTCGAGCTTCTTCCAGTACGACGAGGTCTTCGCCTACACGACCCTCGCGGCCGCGCAGGCGTTCCGGCGCGCCGGGCCGGTGGTCGACGGCATCGAGGCCCGCACCGACCGACTTCTACCGCTCGGCGGCCATCGGCGAGGCGGTGGCCGCGCGCCTCGGCCCGGGCTTCTTCACGCGCGACTGGAAGGAGTTCTTCCCGGCCTTCTTCCAGGCGCTCAAGACCGAGCGCGTGATGATGTTCGTGCTGCTGACGATGATCATGGTGGTGGCGGCCTTCCTCGATCGTCGCGACCCTGGTGATGATGATCATGGAGAAGTCGAGCGACATCGCGATCCTGAAGGCCATGGGCGCCGAGGACCAGACCGTCGAGCGCATCTTCGCCATCGAGGGCACGCTGATCGGCCTGGCCGGGACCGCGCTGGGCGATGGTGGCCGGCGTGGCGGTCACGCACCAGCTCGGCTGGATCCAGGACCGCATCGAGATGGTGACCGGCGATCGACGCGCTGCCGGCCAGCGTCTACCAGTTCTCGACGCTGCCCTCGGAGGTGGATCCGGCGCAGGTGGCCCTGGTGGCGGTGATCGCGATGGTGCTGTCGCTCGGCGCCACCCTGCTGCCCAGCCGCCAGGGCGCGCGCATCGATCCCGCGGAGGGGCTCCGCTATGAGTGACGCGCGCGCGGCCGCACCGCCGCTCATCTCGATCGAGGGCCTGGCCAAGTCCTTCGAGACCGGCGACGGCTCCATCGAGGTGCTGCGCGGCCTCGACCTCGAGGTGCAGGCGGGCGATCGCATCGCCATCGTCGGCCAGTCCGGCGTGGGCAAGTCGACGCTGCTTCACATCCTGGGCACCCTCGACCACCCGACGGCGGGCCACGGTCCGCTTCCGGGGCGAGGACGTGTTCAGCAAGAGCTCCGAGCGAGCTGGCCCGCCTGCGCAACGAGTTCGTCGGCTTCGTCTTCCAGTTCCACCACCTGCTGCCCGAGTTCACCGCCCAGGAGAACGTGATGATGCCCGGGCTGCTCGCAGCGGCGGAGCTTCGACGAGATGCGGGAGCGGGCCGCGCAAGATGCTGGCGGAGGTGGGGCTCGACCACCGGCTTCGCGCACAAGGTCGGCAAGCTCTCGGGCGGCGAGCGCCAGCGGGTGGCGGTGGCGCGGGCGCTGGTGCTGGACCCGCCGCTGGTGCTGGCCGACGAGCCCACGGGCAACCTCGATCCGACCACCGGGCGACCAGGTCGCGAGGCTGCTGCTCGAGATGAACCGGAACCACGGCACCACCCTGATCGTCGTAACCCACAGCGCGCGCATGGCGGAGCAGCTGGGCCGCACCCTGGTGCTCAAGGAGGGTCGCCTTGCAGGAGGCCTCGCTCGGCTCCCTTGCGTCCGGCGCTCTCCTGGGGGGCGAGCGTGTGAGCGGGGGACGAGCGGTCGACTGATGCGTGCCCGCCAGACCGATCATCGGGCCCTCGTCGGTCTTCGCGCGATCCTCGTTCCGGCGCTGGTACTCGGCAGCCTGCTGGTATGCGGGCCCGCGGCGGCCCAGGGCGAGGCGCCCGCGGCCGTTCCCGCGCCCCGACCGAGGCCACGCGGCAGCCACCGCGAGGACGCCCCGACGCGCGACGCACGGCGGGCACGCCGGCTGCGACCGCGGAGGCGTCGGCCGGCTGCGGCCGCCGGGGCTTCGGCCGCTCCGGCCGCGGGACTTCGGCCGCCCCGGCTGCCGGCCTCGGACGCGCCCGCGAACGCGGGCTGCCGGCCGCGCCGGTCCGGCGCATCGCCGTGCTGCCGTTCCGGATCCACAGCGCGCGACCCCTGGGCTACCTGACGGAATCGCTGTCCGACCTGCTCGCGGCACGCGTCTCGACGCCACCGGCGAGTTCGCCGCGGTGCCGGCCGAACGAGGTCAAGTCGGTGCTCGTCGGCAGCCCGGAGTCCGATCTCTCCGACGCCCAGCTCCGCAACATCGCGAATCGGCTGGGAGCCGTCGCGGTGGTGAGCGGCAGCCTCACCGAGCTGGCCGGGCGCTTCAGCCTCGACGCCCGGGTCACTCCCGCGCGAGGGGCCGCGCAGCCAGACCATCGTCATGACGACGGCCAACGAGGAGGAGCTGCTCGGCCGGCTCGACGAGCTGGCGGGACGCGTCACGTCCACCCTGGCGGGCGTGGCCCCGAGCCTCGTCACGGCGGTCCAGGTGCTGGGCGCCGGCGACCTGGCCGGCGAGCTGCAGCAGCAGGTCGGCATCCTGCCGGGTGACCTCTACGACCCCGAGCAGGCCGAGGCGGCCCGCGCCAGGCTGGTCGCGCAATCCCGGCGTGGCGTCGGTCACCCTGGATACGGACCTCGCGGCCGAAGGGGTCGACTCTCCGCTTCAACGTCGTGCGCGCCGAGATGATCTTCGGCGAGCAGGCGGTGGAGGACCAGGGGGAGGTGGTCGCCGAGGTCCGGGTGCGCGGGAACAAGCGCATCGAGGCGGACGCCATCCTGCGCCCGCATCGGCACCCGGCCCGGCAGCCCCCTCCGCCCGGCGCAGGTCGCCTCGGACGTCCAGGAGGTCTTCGGGCTGGGCTTCTTCTCGCAACGTCCAGGTCTACTCCGACAAGGGGCCGGACGGGATCATCCTCACCTTCGAGGTCGAGGAGAATCCGGTGATCCGGCAGATCTCGATCTCGGGCAACGACAAGATCGAGAGCGACAAGATCCGCGACGCGCTCACCCTCACCACCGGCTCGACCCTCGACTATCCCCTGCTGCGCGAGAACACCGCGCGCATCGAGGCCCTCTACCGCGCGGAGGGCTACTACCTCGCCGAGGTGAGCTACGAGATCGAGCCCCTGCGCGAGGGCAGCATCTCGATCAACTTCGACGTCAAGGAGAACGAGAAGCTGCACCTCGAGGAGATCATCTTCGAGGGCAACGAGGCCTTCACCGCCAAGGAGCTCACCGAGGGCTTCGAGACGAAGACCTGGATCCCGGTGTGGTCGACGCTCACGAGCTGGTTCACCAAGGCCGGCACCTATTCGGAGCCGATCTTCATCCGCGACATCCAGAGCGTCGAGAAGCTGTACACCGACCACGGCTACCTGCAGGTCGAGGTCGGCGAGCCCGACGTCGAGCCGCGCGAGGACGGCCTCTACGTGACAGGTCCAGCATCCACGAGGGCCCCCAGTTCCAGGTCGGCGACTCGCCGTCACCGGCGACCCCACGATCGACCTCGACGCCCTGCGCAAGAAGCTGCGCCTCGAGGAGGGGAAGACCTTCAACCGCTCGTACCTCACCGTGGACGTCGAGGGGCTCGAGCGCTTCTACACGGATCGGGGCTTCTACTTCGCGCGGGTCACCCCGGCGACGCGCCTCGACCCCGAAGCGCTCACCGTGGACGTGGACTTCCAGGTCAAGAAGGGGCCCCTCTACTTCATCCGCCACATCGAGATCGCCGGCAACACCCGCACGGTCGACCCGGTGGTCCGGCGCGAGATGCGGATGGTCGAGGGGCAGCTCTACTCGGCCCGCGCGATCCAGCTCTCCAATACGCGGGTGCGCCGCCTGGGCTACTTCGAGGACGTCTCCTTCGACCCCAAGCCCACCGACGATCCGGCCCAGCTCGACCTCGAGGTCGGCGTGGTCGAGCGTCCGACCGGCGCCTTCAGCTTCGGCGCCGGCTTCTCGTCCCAGGACAAGTTCGTGCTCAGCGCGTCCCTCAACAACACCAACGCCTTCGGACGCGGCTACGGGGTCAACCTGACCGGGGAGTACGGCGGGCGGACCTCGCGCTTCTTCCTCTCGCTGACCGATCCCTACTTCCTCGACTCCGACCTTCAGCCTGGGCGTCACGGGCTTCATCACCACGGTGCGCTTCCAGGACTTCGAGCAGGACCAGCAGGGCGTCGACCTCACCCTCGGCCACGCGCTGCGCGAGGACAACACCGCCCGCGGCTTCCTCAACTACAGCTTCGCGGAGCGACGCGTCAAGCAGCAGTCCAACGTCAACACGTCGGCGCCGCTGTTCCGCGAGATCCTGCAGAAGAACGAGAGCACCAGCCTGGTGGGTCTCTCGTTCCGGAGCGACACACGGGACGACCGCTTCGCGCCGACCTCCGGGTCGAGCTACGGCGCGACCCTCGAGTACGCGGGGCTCGGCGGCTTCGCCAACTACCTGCGCGGCGAGGGCCGCTTCGCGTACTACCTGGCGGCGCCCGACCTGGATGTTCGAGCGCTCGGCCTTCGTGTGGTCCAGCAAGATCGGCTACGCGCTGCCGTTCAACACCATCGGCGACTACAACCTCGACCTGCCCGAGGTGACCCCCTGCGACAACGAGTCGCGCTGCGTCAACGTCGCGAACCTCGACGACATCGACACGGACGTCAAGCTGCCGCTGTCCGATCGCTACTTCCTCGGCGGCATCGGCTCCTTCCAGCTTCGCGGCTACAAGGCGCGCTCGGTGGGGCCGCGCCGACCGATCCTGCGACGGAATCAGCTGCTCGGGCGACGGGCCGCTCTTCTTCCCCGTGGGAACCGAGCTCACGACCGACGGGCAGGGGCGCCTCGTGGCGGTCTGCAACGACGTGCAAGGATCCCGACACCCCGGCTTCAACCCGAACCAGGGCAACCAGAACGGCAAGTGCAACAGCCTCGGCGACAAGAAGATCGGACGACTTCGACGACCTCAAGGAAACCGACGTGATCGGCGGGAACAGCTTCATCACCAACAGCCTCGAGTACCGGTTCCCGATCTCCCAGGACGCGGGCCTCATGGGCATCCTCTTCCTCGACATGCGGCAACGCCTTCTACGAGAGGCAGAACCTGTTCGACGTTAGCCGAGTGGCGCTACGGTTACGGCGGCGGCGTGTTGTGGTTCTCCCCCTTCGGACCCCTGCAGGTCGTGCTGGGCTTCCCGGTCGACCCCCTCTCGGTCGAGAAGAGCCCCGTCTTCGAGTTCTCGGTGGGCGGGTTCGCCGAGTGATGCCCTGGACTGCACGGACCGCGACCCGCCCGAAGAAGCCGCCAGCCGGTCCAGCGTCGAACCGGCACGGGCACATGGCTGCGTCGACCTCGTCGCAGGACGGCCCGGAACGTGGGCCTTGACGAGCACAGAACGCGCGAGACTGAGAAAGGCAGGAGCAATCGCCATGCAGAACCGATCCGTCAACCGCCTCCTGATCGGCGCCGCCGCCCTCGCGCTGCTGCTGTGGGGGATGGGCGCCAAGGAGGAGAAGCTCAAGATCGGCGTCGTCGACCTCGACCAGGCCATCACGTCCACCAACGAAGGGCGTGCGGCGCGCGAGGAGTTCGACCGCAAGAAGCGGCAGGCGGAGAACACGCTGATCCCGTTGATGGAGCAGTACCAGGAGGGGCTCAAGGAGTTCGAGGCGAAGAAGTTCGTCCTCTCCGACGACGCCCGCTTCCAGAAGCAGCTCGACATGGCGGAGCTGCAGAACACGATCGAGAACAAGCGCAAGGAGATCCAGGGCCAGCTCCAGGTGGACCGGGAGCGGCTGATCGCGCCCGCTGCGCGACGAAGCTGATCGACATCGTCGAGCAGGTGGGTCGCGACGAGGGCTTCTCCCTGATCATCCACCGCAACGCGCCGGGCATCATGTACACCAAGGAAGCGCTCGACGTCACCGATCTGATCATCGAGAAGTTCAACAAGAAGGGCTGATGCCCCCCCGCATCCATCCGACGGCGATCGTCGAAGCGGGTGCCGTCCTCGCCGACGACGTGGAGATCGGGCCCCTGGCGGTCGTCGGGCCGCACGTGGAGCTGGGCGCCGGCGTGCGGATCGACGCGCACGCCACGGTGGTCGGCCACACGCGGATCGGCGCCCGGACCCGCGATCTTTCCCGTACGCCTGCCTCGGCGGCGAGCCCCAGATCAAGGGTCTGTCGGGAGGCGCGACCCGGCTCGAGATCGGCTGCGACAACGTGATCCGCGAGCACGCCACGATCCACACCGGCTCGCCGGACGGCGGCGGCTGCACGCGCATCGGCGACGACAACTTCATCATGAACACGGCCCACATCGGGCCACGACTGCCAGATCGGCTCGCACTGCATCGTCGCGAGCTTCTGCGGCCTCGCCGGTCACGTGCGGGTCGAGGATCACGCGGTCCTCGGCGCCTACACCGGCGTCCACCAGCACGCCCGGGTGGGGGAGTCGGTGATGGCGGCCTCCAACGCGAAGCTCTCCCAGGACGCTCCGCCCTTCTCGATGGTGGCCGGCGATCGCGCCCGCCTCGTCGGGGTGAACCACGTCGGGCTCAAGCGTCGCAACTTCTCCGAGGAAGCCGTGCGCAGCGTCAAGCACGCCTTCCACATCGTCTTCCACTCCAAGCTGCGGCTCGACGCCGCGCTGCGGCGCGTGCGTGAGGAGCTGGGAAGCTCGCCCGAGGTGGTGCGCCTCGTCTGCTTCCTCGAGAGCTCCGAACGCGGCTTCTGCCGCTAGGTCGATGGGGACGCGTGCTGCGAGCCCCGCGCAGCCCCTCGGGCTGATCGCCGGCGACGGGGCGCTTCCCGTCCACATCGCCCGCTGCGCCCGGGCGGCCGGGCCGGGAGCTGGTGGCGGTGGCGTTTCCCGGGATCACCGATCCGGCGCTCGCGGACGGGGTGGCGCACGTCGAGTGGCTGGGCCCGGGGCAGGTCGGCGCCGCGCTCGCCTTCCTGCACCGTGCCGGCGTACGCGACGCGGTGATGGCCGGCAAGGTTCCAAGCAGCAGCTGCTCTCCGGGCGCCTGGAGCTCGACGCGCGGGCGCGCGAGATCTTCTGGCGGGCCTCCCCGACCTGCGCGACGCCAGCGTGCTGGGGGCGCTCGCGGGCGCCCTCGAGGCGGAGGGGTTCCGCGCTGCGGCCCCAGGCCGAGTGGGTCCCCGAGCTGCTGGCGCCGGAAGGCGTCCTCGGGCGGGTGCATCCCACCCCGAGTCAGTGGGGCGATCTGTCCTTCGGCTGGCCCATCGCGCGCGCCCTGGCTGCCTGGGACATCGGCCAGACCGTCGTCGTCCAGGACCGGACCGTGCTGGCGGTCGAGTCGATCGAGGGGACGGACGAAACGATTCGAAGGGGCGGGCGGCTCGGACGGCCCGGGCTCTGTATCGTCAAGGTCGCACGACCCGAGCAGGACCCGCGTTTCGATCTTCCGACCATCGGCCCGGCGACCCTGGCAGCTGCCGCCGAGGCCGGTGCGCAGGTTCTGGCGGTCGAGGCCCGTCGAACCCTGGTCCTCGATCGCAGAGGCGCTCGTAAGGCACGCGAACCAGGTGGGCATCGCCCTGGTCGGAATCCCGGAAGCGGGTCCCCGGCCGGGGAGGGCAGACGGGCAGGGCGCAGCGCAGGGCACGCTCGGGGCCGGCTGGGCGGTCCCCCGTGAAGTCGACGGAGAAGCGGATTGAGACAGCTCCGGATCGGAGTGGTCGGCGCCGGACACATGGGCCGGCTGCACGCGGAGAAGGTCGCTGCCCTGCGCGACGACGGGGCCGGGGTCGAGGTCGCCGGGATCGTGGACCTCGACCGCGGCCGCGCGGAGGAGCTCGCCTCGAAGGTCGGCTCCACCGCCCACACCGAGCTGCGGTCCCTCTGGTCGGGCGGGGACCCGGACGCTCCCTTCCCGCGGCCGCGCGCCGGGCGCGGTGATCGTCGCCGTGCCCACCGAGAGCCACTACGCGGTGGTCAGCGAGGCGCTCGAGGCGGGCCTCGACGTGCTCGTCGAGAAGCCGATCGCCGCCAACCTGCGCGAGGCCGAGAAGCTGCTGGCCCTCGCCGACGCCGGCGGGCGCGTGCTGCAGGTGGGGCATCTCGAGTGGTTCAACTCCGCGCTCGAGTGCATCGGCGGGCGCATCCGCAAGCCGCGCTTCGTCGAGGCCCACCGCATGGGCCCCTTCTCGGACCGCGCGACGGACATCGACGTGGTGCGCGACCTGATGATCCACGACCTCGACATCCTGCAGCAGATCCTGGGCGAGCAGCCCGAGCGCATCGAGGCGGTGGGCATCCCCGTGCTCACGCGGAACATCGACATCGCCAACGCCCGATTGACGTTCCCGAGCGGCTGCGTGGCGAACCTCACCGCCAGCCGGATCTCGAACGCCCCGCAGCGCAAGCTGCGCTTCTTCCAGCGCGACGGCTGTGTGGCCATCGACTTCCTCGCGCAGTCGGCGACCGTGTTCCGCCGACACCAGCCGGACGGCGAGCCGCCGCAGATCCTCATGGAGGAGCTGACCGTGAACCGCGGCCGACGCGCTGCTGTCCCAGCTGCGCGCCTTCATCCGGGCGGTCCGCACCCGCGAGCGACCGAAGGTCGACGGAGTGGGCGGGCTCGACGCCCTGCGCACCGCGGTGCGGGTGGTCGACGCGATGCTTCCCTTCCAAGAGCTGTGATGGAGCCGTGGCCACGCTGCTGGTGTCGGCCGGAGACGCCTCCGGCGACCTCCACGCCGCGGACTTCGCCGACCACCTACCGGCGACGGAATCCCGGCACCCGATTCGTCGGCCTCGGCGGTCCGGCCATGCGAGGCCGCCGGCGTGGAGCTGGTGGCCGACCAGCGCGACCTGGCCGTGGGCGGCTTGCTCGAGCTGCTGGGCAGCGCCGCGCCGGCTGGCCCGGGCCTGGCGCGCGGTCGCCCGCGCGCTGGAGCGCGAGCGCCCGGACCTGGTGGTGCTGGTCGACTCGGCGGGCTTCAACCTGCCGCTGGCACGCCGGGTCCGGCGGCGCCTGGGAGCGCCCGTCCTGTACTACGTGGCGCCCCAGGTGTGGGCCTGGCGTCCCGGGGCGCATCCGCAAGATCGCAGCGCGCGTCGACCGCCTGGCGGTGCTCTTCCCCTTCGAGCCCGACGTCTATCGCGGCAGCGGCGTGACCGGTCGACTTCGTCGGCCATCCGCTCGTCGACGCGCTGCCGGCGCCGGCGGGGCCGGCCGAGCGGGACGCGGCGCGCCGGGCGCTGGGCATCGATCCGGACGCCCCGGTGGTGGCCCTGCTGCCCGGGCAGCCGGCGCAACGAGATCGCGGCCCACCTGGACGTCCAGCTCGAGACGGCACGTGCTGCTGGCGCGGGCGGACCCGGGGATGCGCTTCCTGCTGGGGGTCGCGCCCTCCCTGGCCGCGGGGGACGACGCCGCGAGGGCGACGGATCGTCTGCACGCGACCTGCGCGCGCCGGGTGGCGGAGGGACTGCCCCTGCGACTCTGCGAGGGCGGCGCGAGGGAGACGATCGTCGCCGCGGACGTGGTGCTCGCGAAGCCGGGCACCGTCACCCTCGAGTGTGCCCTGCTGGGCCGGCCGATGGTCGTGATGGGCCGGGCCAACGCGCTCACGGCCTGGATCCTGCGGCGTGCGCTCCGGGTCTCCTCGCTCACCATGCCCAACCTGATTGCCGGCGAGGCCGTGGTGCCCGAGTTTCTCCAGGGCGATGCCGTACCCTCCCGGCTCGCCGCGGCCGTCGACGTCGCTGCTGGAGGGTCCCGCTCGGGAGACCCAGCTGGCGCGCCTGGCCGAGGTGCGCGCGGCCCTGGGCCCGGCTGGCGCGGTCGACCGGGCCTGCCGCATCGCGGAGGAGATGATTGCGAGCGCTCGCACATAGCCTGGCGGCCCTGTCCGCGGTGACGGCGGCGCCGCTGCTGCTGGGGGCGATGGCGCTGCGTCGCGACCTGCGAGTCGGCCTGCGCCAGCGCCTGGGGCTGCTGCCGCCCGCCCAGCCCGGGACGCGTCTGGGTCCACGGCTCCAGCGTCGGCGAGGCGCTGGCCGCACTGCGCCTGGTCGATTCCCTGCGCGCGTCGGGACGCACGGTCTTCGCCTCGGCGTCCACGCCGACGGGTCGCCAGATGATGCGCGCCGCGATGCCCGAGCTGCCGTCGTCGCTGGCGCCCGCTCGACCATCCCTGGTGCGTCGAATCGGCCCTCGTCGCGGGTCGAGCCCGAGCTGCTGGCGCTGGTCGAGACGGAGCTCTGGCCCTCGTGGATCGCCGCCGCCCGCCGCCGGGGCATCCCGGTGGTGATCGTCTCGGGGCGGCTCTCGGACCGCTCGTTTCCCCGCTACCGGCGGCTGCAGCGGCTGCTGGCGCCCACCCTGCGGCGCCTCGACGCCGTGGGCGCGCGCAGCGACCTGGACGCCGCGCGCTTCGTCGAGCTCGGCGTGGCCGAGGAGCGGGTCTCGGTGACGGGCGACCTCAAGCTGGAGCCGCCCGAGGGCGTCGCCAGCCTGGCCACCGATCTCGTGCGCGCCCTCTCCGAGGTGCCGGTGATCGTCGCCGGCAGCACCCACCCGGGCGAGGAGGAGCCCGCGGTCGCCGCGCTGTCTGCGTGCGAGCAGGCGGGTCTGGCCGCCAGCCTCGTGATCGCACCGCGGCACCTGCAACGGGCCGACCAGCTCGAGCGGGAGTTTCGCGCCGCCGGCCGCCGCGTGCGACGTCGCAGTCGGCTCGAGGGACCGCCCCTCGAGAGCGGGGAGATCCTGCTGCTGGACACCCTGGGCGAGCTCTCGGCGGTCTACGCCACGGCGTCCGTGGCGTTCGTGGGCGGTAGCCTGGGCGCGGTGGGCGGGCACAACCTGATCGAGCCGATCTTCGCGGGCTGCCCGGTCGTGTTCGGTCCCCACGTCCACAACGTGCGCGTCCACGCGGAGCTCGCGGAGAGCAGCGGCGCGGGCGTGCGCGTGGCCGACGCGGAAGGCCTCGCCGTCGGCGATCGTCGGGGCCCTGCGCGATCCGGAGAGCCGGCGCGCACGCGTCACCCAGGGGCAGCAGGCGCTCGCCGCGCACCGCGGCACCGCACGTCGCACCGCCCAGCTGATCGACGCCGTGCTCGACCGGCGCGGACGGACGGCCCTGCCGGCGGGACGCCCGGGCTCCGGGGATCCGGGCGCCTGACCGGTGGAGGCACCCTGGCTCGCGGCCTGCGACCCCGAGTGACGGAAGCGCCCTGCAGCGGGCGCTGCTCCTGCCCCTCGGCCTCGCCTCCCACGGCTACGCGCTCGCCGCGCGTCTGCACCGGGGGATCTACGCCGGCGGCTGGATCCACCCGCGCCGTCTGCCCTGCCGCGTCGTCTCCGTGGGAAGCCTCGTCGTGGGCGGGGCCGGCAAGACGCCCCTGGCGGCCTGGCTGGCGGCTCGCCTGCACGCGCGGGGACATCGCGTGGTGTTGGCGACGCGGGGCTACCGGCGCATCCGCCGGGATGCGGTCCACGTGCTCTCGGACGGACGGCGGGTCACCGGGGACGTGCTGGGAATGGGGGACGAGGCGCTGGTGCTGGCGGCCCACGCACCCGGCGTCCCGGTGCTGGTGGGACGCGATCGCGGGGTCGTCGGGACTGCGCGCGGTCTCCGCATTCGGCGCCGAGGTGCTCGTGCTCGACGACGGCTTCCAGCACCATCGGCTGGCCCGGGACGTCGACATCGTGACCTTCGACGGGGAGTTCGGGTTCGGAAACGCTCGCGTGCTGCCCCGGGGTCCGCTGCGCGAGGCTCGCCGGCGGCCCTGGCCCGGGCGCACGCCGTGGCCGTCGTGGACGGACCCCTGCGCGAGCGCGACCTCGCGCTGCTCGAGCGCCACGCCATCCAACCCTTCCGCTTCGCCGCGCGCCGCCGGCCCCTGGCGGCTGCGATCGGTCCGTGGCGGCCGCACGCGGGAGCCCCGGCGCGCAGCGAGCCCGCCAGCGCGCTCGCGGGCATGCGCGTCGGCATGCTGGCCGGCCTCGGCCCGACCCGAGGCCTTCCGCCGCAGCCTGGAGGAGCAGGGCGCCACGGTGGTCGCCCGGCGCACCTTCGCCGACCACCACCGCTATCGGGCGCGCGACCTGCGCGATCTGCATCGCGAGGCGGCGGTCTGGGTCACCACGCGAGAAGGACGCCGTCAAGATCCGGCCCGGCTGGACGCGGCGCATCGACCTGCGCGTGCTCGGCATCGACCTCGTGGTCGAGGCCGAGCACGCGCTGCTGGACTGGCTCGAGGCGCGGCTCGCCTGAAACGGGCCTCCGTCCGGCCCGCTTCAGGAGCCGCCGGTCTCGACCAGCGCCCGCAGCTCCTCGAGGTTGGTCCACAGGTCGACCGGCAGCACGTCGGACTCGATCCCGCCGTAGCCGAAGGCCATCTGCTCCTCGAGCAGGCGAAGCGCCTCCTCGGCATGGGGGCCCTTCGGGTCCAGCCGGATCGCGATCTCCAGGTGGAACGGGGCCTGGGGAACCCAGAAGGAGTCGGCGCTGCGCGACTCCACCTTGCCGAGCCAGTAGTAGGCCTCCGCGAGCTGGGCATCGTGGCCGGGCGCGCCACCCATCTCGTCGATGAAGCGGAGCAGCAGCGAGGACGCCACCAGGTCGGTGATCGTGGCGGAGAGGGCGTCGCCCTCCACGTCGCCCGTCGGACTTCTGATCCGCCAGCTCCCGGGCGGTGGTCAGGTCCTTCCACCCGGGGGCTTGCGCTCGAAGCGGGCGAGATCCCGCACCCAGCGCGTCGAGCTGGGGCTTCAGATAGTCCGGCACGTCCTTGCGCGCCCGGACCACCTCGATGGCCCGGCGGGCCCGGCCGTAGTCGCCCTTCACGCGGATGGCGATCGCGAGGTAGTCGTTGAGGTAGCCGCCGACGTCGAGCTGCGACGCCGACACGATCGAATCGTCGGCGAACAGGCTCTCCCAGCTCTCGAACGCCTTGTCGAACTGTCTCGTCGCGACGTAGAGCTGGCTCCGCTCGTGGCTCGACAGCGACTCCATGTCGATGTTCTCGAGCAGCTTCGACCCCAACGGGAAGTCCTTCGCGCTGGGCAGGCGCGAGTGGCAGGCGACGCAGTTTCGTGTGGCTTCGAGGACGAAGAAGCGCGCCTCCTCCAGGCGTCCGAAGCGGTAGCGCTGCCGGATCTCCTCGACGTCCGAAGCCAGCGATCCGCTGAGGAAGCGGAAGCCGCGGTCGCGGTTCGCGCCGTGGCTCTCGAGGGCGTGGGCCGCTCCGGCCAGGGCCTCGATCTGCGCGGCGATGACGGCCTGCTCTTCCTTGCTCGAGAAGCGCTTGGGGTCGAGGCTGAGGGGCAGCAGCACCCGGAGCGCCGCGAAGACCCGATCCATCGTGGCCCGCGGCTGCTCCTCCGCGGGTGCCGTGGCTGCGGAAGGCTTCTCGGCCGGCGCCTTCGCGCCGGAAGCCTTCTCGGCCGTGGCCCCGACGGGTCCCGCCGCGACCGACACGAGTGAAGCGAGCAGCACCGCGGCCGCCGGCCAACCTCGGGCTCCCGTTCCTCTGCCGCCTGCGCGCGTGCCGCCACGCGTCACGGGGTCACCGCCGCAAGGCAGGTCTCGTCCCTCTCGTCGTCCAGATGCACGGAACACCCCCCCTTTTCCAGCTGCGGAACGCAAGCCGCGTGCCGTTTCTCGTCGCGCTTCCAGGCTCGAGGCCAGGGGCACCGCGCGGTCTCCTTGCCGCCTCCGCGCTGCGCGCTCGGGGCCGATCGCCCCGCATGGGGGTCGGCCCGCCCCAGTGATCCCGGAATCGAACCCCGGTAGAGTTCCGCATTCCACGGTGCAATGCACGGTGGCGACGGCGCGAGCAGGACCGACCGGTCGCGGGCCGCGTACCATCCGACCGGGTGCAGCCGCGGCTGCCATCGAGGTGCTCCCATGAAGTGGGCGTGGAAGATCGGTCGCGTCGCCGGGATCGAGGTCCAGGTGCACGCCACCTTCGCCATCCTGATCCTCTGGCTCGCCCTGCGTGCCTGGAGCCAGCAGAAGAGCCCGGCTGCCTTCGCCGCCGAGATCGCCTTCGTGCTGGCGCTCTTCGGCTGCATCGTCCTGCACGAGCTGGGACACGCGCTCACGGCGCGGCGCTTCGGGATTCGCACCCGCGACATCACCCTGCTCCCCATCGGCGGCGTGGCGCGCCTCGAGCGCATGCCCGAAGACCCGAAGCAGGAATGGCTGGTGGCCATGGCCGGTCCCGCGGTCAACGTGGTGCTCGCCGCGCTGCTCTTCGGCGGCCTCGCGCTCTTCGGCGTCCACACCGGGGCGGCTGGACCGACCCTGGTCGAAGCCTCCTTCGCCGAGCGTCTCATGTGGGTGAACGTCCTGCTCTTCGCGTTCAACCTGATCCCCGCCTTCCCCATGGACGGGGGCCGGGCCCTGCGCGCCCTGCTCGCCATCCGACTGCCCTACGTGCGCGCCACCCGGGTGGCGGCGGGTCTCGGCCAGGCCATCGCGCTCCTCTTCGGGGCCGTCGGCCTGGTTGCCAATCCGTTCCTGATCTTCATCGCGCTCTTCGTCTGGATCGGTGCCGGTGCCGAGGTGGGCATGGTGGAGGTGCGACACGCGCTGGCGGGCATTCCCGTGGCGCATGCGATGCTCACCGACTTCCAGGCCGTGGCGCCGGACGACCCCCTGTCCCGGGCGGTGCAGCTCACGCTGGCGGGCTCTCAACGGGACTTCCCCGTGGTAGCCGGGGGATCGCTCCAGGGCATCCTGACCCACGAGGCGCTCGTCTCCGGTCTGGCCGAGCGCGGCGCCGGGAGCCGCGTGGCGAGCGCCATGCAGCCGGGCCCCCCGGCGGTGGGTCCCAACGAGCCGGTGGAGCGCGCGCTGGCGCGGCTGGAGGAGCCGGGATGCCGCATGCTGCCGGTCGCCGACTCGCGCGGACTGTTGGGCATCCTGACGTCGGAGAACGTCTTCGAGCTGCTGCGATTCCGGGCCGCGCTCGAATCCTCGGACACGGGTGTGCGGCGCGGGCCGCAAGTGGCCGACCCGGCCCGGGCCGTGGGCGGCGCTACGCGTTCCTGAGCTCCTCGGGCGAGCCTCCGTCGTTCGGCGCGTCTTCCCCCTCGGACGCGCGGGACGAGCGGTCCTCTCGCGGTGCTCGCGCCAGATGGACGCGCAGAGAGGGCTGTGCCAGCAGGGCCGCGAGCAGAGACCGGTCCCTGGAGACGTAGCCCGCGAGGAACGCCGCGGCGTGTCGCCGACGAACGGAGTCGCGGAGCCGCCGCTTGCGCAGGGAGCGATGGAGCCGCAGCAGCTCCCGGGCTCGCCTCGCGGGCGAGAGCGGCCCGCCCACCCGCACGCCCTCGAGGTCGGTCACCACCACCGACGGGGACTCGTGGGTCACGCGGACGAGCAGGTTGTCCACGTGCAGGTCCGGGTGGGAGCCGCCCGCGTCGTGGAAGGCCCGAACCGCCCGGCCCGCGGCGCGCGCCGCCGCCAGGGTACGCCGGGGGTCGGACTGGGTGAGCAGGAAGCGCCCGGCCGGAAGGCAGGCCTCCACGAAGCCGGTCGCCAGCTCCATGTGCCAGAACGGGCCGTGCCGGACCGCGCGGAGCAGCACCGGCTCGGGCACGTCCAGGCCCCGGGCGCGTAGCCTTGCGGCGGCCTCGAGGGCGCGCCTGCCGCGCGTCGAGGGCGAGGAAGCGCCGGCCCGTCAGGGGGCGAAGCCAGCCTCCGTGCGCGAGCTCCCGCAGATGCACCACGCGGCCGGACGGAAGCGTCGCGCGCCAGCCCCGCGCCCGGCCGCCGGCGACCGCGGTGGCCCGCGCGTCCTCGAGCCAGCGCGCCAGGCCCCCGGTCTCGGTCAGCGAGAGCGCTTCGATCTCGTCGGCGAAGGCGTCGGCGACGAGGACGAGCGCGCCCGCGCCGCCCCGGCGGCGGAAGCCCGGGGGCTCCCTCACGGCCCCAACCCGAGGCGGCTCCGCCGGAGACCCTCGACGGAGAGGAGCAGCAGCAGGGCGTTCGGGATCCAGAAGGCCAGGACCGGGGTGATCCAGTGCGTCCGCGCAAGGAACTGCAGGAAGGTCAGCACCGCGTAGTACGCGAAGGCCAGCAGCACGCACGCCACGGGCCCCCAGGACCGCGATCCGCTCCGGCCCATCAGGGCGAGGGGGACGGCCGCCAGGGCGAAGAGCAGGGGCGCCACGGGCAGCGCGAAGCGCCGCTGGATCTCGAGCTCGTAGAGGACCGGCTCCCGCTTCTTCAGCTCGAGGAGCGGGTCGCCGGCTCGGCCCCGGGCCGCGACCTCGTGCAGCTCGGCCAGGCTCATCTGCTTGGGGCGCACCGGACGCGCTTCTTCCGGGCAGCAGTCCGGCCGACGTCGAACGAGTAGTCGAAGTGGTCGAAGAGCACGCGTCGGTAGCGGTCGGGCTCGAGGTCTCCGCGACTCGAGGTGCATCTCTCCCCGCGCCAGGCGCAGGTGGATGCGTGCCGCGCCCGAGTCGAGGGACAGCCGGCCGCTCTCCGCGAACACCAGGAAGGGGGGATCCTGGCTCCGGTCCGAGATCATGATCCCGCCGAGGAGACCGTCGTCTCCTCGCTCGGCGACGTAGATGACGCGCTGGTCGATCCCGCGAAACTCGCCCGCCTGCACGACCTCGCCGCGCGTGGCGACGGTGTTGAACAGGGTGATGAGGTCGCGGCGCGCCTGGTGCTCCACGCCGATCAGCAGCCATCCGGAGATCAGGGAGACGCTGGCGCCGATCGCCAGGCATGGCGCCAGCAGCGTCGTCGCGCCCAGACCGCAGGCGCGCATGGCGAGGATCTCCGAGTCGGCGACCTGCCGGCGGATGGCGAGCACGCTGCCGAGCAGCACGGCGATCGGGATCGTGTACACGGTGAGCATCGGCAGGAGGCAGCGCAGCATGACGCCGAGATCCGCGAGGGTGAAGCCCACGGCGGTGAGCTCGTCCATCCGGCGCAGCAGGTTCTGGCTGACGAGCACGACGCTCGTCGCGAAGAAGGCGACGAGCGAGTACTGGAGAATCTCGCGCGCGACGGACGCGGCGAGGGTGCGCGAGGCTCGCATGCCGCGGTATCGTATCCGTCCCCCTGGGCGCCGGCGAGGCGGGCTGAAACGGCTGTCTCCGCACGACCGGTGCTCGGCGGCCGAAGCCCGGCGGCGACGTCCGGACCGGGCGGGAGCCGCGGTCCAGGCGGGGGTCCGGGAGAGCACGGTGCAGGCTGCCTGTCAGAACCCGCTCTCCCAGCCGCCCGCGGCCGATCGCATCCTCGTCGTCCGCCTGGGCGCCATGGGCGACGTGGTGCGAACGTTGCCCGCGTTCGCCGCGCTTCGCGACCGCTATCCCGCCGCGCACGTGGCCTGGCTCGTGGAGCCGAGATCCGAGGGCGTGCTGCACGGCCTCGCCGGCCTGGACGAGCGGATCGTGTTTCCCCGGGAAACGCTCGAAGACCACTGGCGCCAGCGCCGGGTGCTCGCGCTGGCCCGCGACGTCGCTCGATTCGTGGTGGCGCTCCGGCGCCGGCGTTTCGATCTCGTGCTCGACTTCCACGGCATCCTGAAGACCGGGCTGCTCGCGCGCGCGTCGGGTGCGCCGCTGCGGGTCGGCTACGCCCGGCCCTTCGCGCGAGAGTTCTCCTCGGCGTTCGCGAACCGTCGCGTTCGGGTGTCGCCGGACCGCGTCTCCCGATTCGTTCGCAATGCCGCGCTGATCGACTTCCTGGGCGCCGGTCTGCCGACCGCCCCGTGCGCGAGCGCGGGCCGGGGGGCGGGCTGGCTCGTCGATCCGATCCGGGCCGCCCGCATGCGGGAGCGCCTGGCCGAGGCCACCCGCAGCGGGCCGGGCGGCGGCGTGGCCGTCATCCATCCCGGGAGCAGCGAGCGGACGCCCTACAAGCGCTATCCGGTGCAGCACTGGGCGGCCGTCGCCCGCGGGCTGCGCGAGCAGGGGCTCGCGTGCGTCGTCTCGGCGGGCGGCGATCGCGAGCGCGAGCTCGCCCGGGCGGTCGTCGACGCGAGCGCGGCGGTCGGCGGCCCGGCGGCGGTGCTCGCGCCGGCCACGCCGACCCCCGCCGACCTGGCCGCCCTCTTCGCCGCCTGCCGCATCTTCCTGGGAAGCGACTCCGGGCCCCTGCACCTGGCGTCGCTGGTGGGGACGCCGGTGGTCCAGGTGCTCGGGCCCACGGATCCGGTCGAGAACCGGCCCTGGCCGGGGACGCCCGCGCGCCAGGTGCGGGTGCCCGTGGGTTGCAGTCCGTGCCGGCGGGGCTGTGCGGCGGCAACCTGCATGAACGTGCTGCCGCCCGCGGCCGTCCTGGCGGCCGCCCGGGAGATGCTCGCGGACGCTCAGCCGGAGATCGCTTCGGCGTGACCCCGGCACCCCGGGCGATCCTGGTGCGCGGGCCCAACTGGCTCGGCGATCTCGTGATGTGCACGCCCGCCTTCCGCGCCCTGCGCTGCGGCTTTCCCTCGGCGCACATCACCCTGCACGCGCGCGAGTCCCTGCTGCCGGCTCTCTCCGGAGCGCCCTGGTTCGACGCGCTGGCTCCGGTGCGCTCGTACCACGCGGGTGCCCGGGCGATGCTCGCGGAGGGACGCGCCCTGCGGGCGTGCGGCGGCTTCGACCTGGGGATCTGCATTCCGGATTCCTGGTCGTCGGTGCTGCTCATGCGCGCCGCCGGCGTGCGGCGGATCGTCGGGCATGCCCGCGCCGGCCGGGGGCTGCTGCTGCACGATTCCGTGCGGGACGCGCACCCCGCCGGCCGTCGCCGCTGGATGGCCCGCGAGCGCTGGGCGCTGGCCCTCACGGAGCGGGCGGGCGCGGCGAGCCGGGGCACCCAGCTGGAGCTCTTCACGACGGCGGCCGACGAGGCGCGTGCCGACGCCGCCCTGTCCGCGGCGGGAGCGGCCGGCGGGACGGGGTTCGTCGCGCTGGCACCGGGTGCGTCCTACGGCAGCTCGAAGCTGTGGCCGGCGGCGTCCTTCGCCCGGGTCGGGGACGACGCCGCGCGTCGAGGGCTGCCCGTGGCGATCCTGGGAGCGCCGGGGGAGGAGGATCTCGTCACCCGGGTGGCCGGCGCCATGGAGCGGCCGGCGGTCCGGCTGGCCGGCGTGCTCGATCCGGGCGCCCTCAAGGCGGTGATCCGCCGCTGCCGGGTGCTCGTGTGCAACGACGCCGGGGCCCGTCACGTGGCCGTGGCGCTGGGGGTTCCCTGCGTAATGCTGCTGGGACCCACCAGCCTGGAGAAGACCGACTGCAATCTCGAGAAGGTGCACGTGGTGGAGACCGACGTCGCCTGCCGGCCGTGCTACGAGAGGGTCTGTCCGATCGACCACCGCTGCATGACCCGGCTCACGCCGGACCGCGTGATCGCGGGCGTCGAGCGTTGGCTGGAGGCGCCTGCCGCGCCGCCGGCCGACGGAGGTCGACGCGGCGTCGAGAACGCGGGAAGCTGAGGGCCGGCGTGCGCCGGGGGGCGGGCGCCGCGGGTGGGAGGAGCGTTTCGACGATGCAGGGCGGGGCGGACAGCCTGGGGGACGATCGGGTCGAGCAGCTGCTCGATGCCTTCGGCAAGGCACGCCTGCTCGTCGTCGGCGACGCCTTCCTCGACGAGTATCTCTACGGCGACGCGTCCCGGGTGAGCCCCGAGGCGCCCGTCCCCGTGGTCCACGTCTCGGGCGAGTCGACGGTGCTCGGCGGCGCGGGCAACGTCGTCCGCAACGTCGTCGCCCTCGGCGGTCGCTGCGCGTTCTGCTGCGTCGTCGGGGACGACGCCGCCGGCGACCGGATGGTGGCGTTGCTCCAGGACCTGGGCGTCGATCCGTCCGGCAGCCTGCGCCTCGCCGGACGACCGACCACCCGCAAGACACGCGTGGTCGCCCGGCGACAGCAGGTGGTGCGCGTGGATCGCGAGAGCGACGAGCCGCTGCCGTCCGACGCCGCCTCCCGCCTGCTGGCGTCCGTCGAGAGCGCCCTGCCGGGGGTGGATGCCGTCGTCCTCGAGGACTACGCCAAGGGGCTCTTCTCCCTGGAGGTCGGCCGGGCGATCATGCGCATGGCGGCGGCCGCGTCGCTCCCGGTGAGCCTGGATCCGAAGTACGATCTCGCGCCGTTTCCGGGAGCCGCTCTGGTGAAGCCGAACCTGCGCGAGGCCGAAGCCATCAGCGGCCTGCGGGCACGGGACCCGGGAGGCCTCGAAGCGGTGGGCAGACGCATCCAGAAGCTCGCCGGCGGGGCCGACGTGGCCATCACGCAGGGCGAGTCGGGAATCGCCATCTTCGAGGGGAGCCGTCCGGGCCTCTACGTGCCGACGGTCCGGCAGGAGGTGTTCGACGTGCAGGGAGCGGGCGACACGATCATCGCCACCTTGAGCCTCGCCCGGCAGGCGGGAGCCAGCCTCGCGGAGGCGACGGTGCTCGCGCACGCTGCCGCCGCGGTGGTGGTGCGCAAGGCGGGCACGGCCACCGCCGATCGCGACGAGCTGCGCGCCGCCCTGCCCGCCGTGCGGGCCGCGGCGCGGGCCGCGGCGCCCGTGGGCGGGGGGGGCTCGGCGTCCCGGGAGGCAGGCCGGTGATCCGCAGCATGACCGGCTTCGGTCGCGAGACCTTCGACGTGGACGGCGTTCCCTTCGAGATCGAGATCCGCACCGTCAACCACCGCCACCTCGACGTCCGCATCCGGCTGCCACGCTCCCTCGCGGAGCACGAGTCCGCCCTGAAGACGCGGGTGCAGGACCACCTGAAGCGCGGGAAGGTCGACGTCGGCATCGCCACCGCGACCGGCGCCGCCGCACCGCCCGCCCTCGAGGTCGACCACCTTCTCGCCGGCCAGATCGTGGCGGCCGCCCGGCAGCTGGCCGAGGCCCACGGCCTCGAGGGGGACCTGCGGCCGGCGGAGCTCCTCGCCCTGCCCGGGGTGACGC
The DNA here is from genome assembly GCA_963822965.1 of uncultured delta proteobacterium. Taxonomy (GTDB): domain Bacteria; phylum Myxococcota_A; class UBA9160; order UBA9160; family UBA4427; genus JAJDAN01. The sequence goes on along the minus strand of CAWGJT010000001.1, from coordinate 38,284 downwards.
GCTTCGTCGAGCGCGAGATCGATCCCGGGCACCTGCAGAGCGCCGTCGAGGCCGCCCTCGATGCGACCCTCGCGGCCGTCGACGTCATGCGCGCCCGCGAAGGGGAGAGCCTCGAGCGCGAGGTCCGCGAGCGCCTGGACTCGATCGCCCAGCTCGTGGACGCGGTGGAGGTGCGCGCCGGCGGGGTCGTCGAGGCGGTGCGCGAGAAGCTGCGCCGCCGCATGGAGAAGCTGGAGGTCGAGACGGGCCTGCTCGACGAAGCCCGGCTCCACCAGGAGATCGTCATCGCCGCGGATCGCCTGGACATCACCGAGGAGGTCGTTCGTCTGCGGAGCCACATCGACCAGTTCCACGGCGTGCTCGACGGCTCGGGGGCCGGGATCGCGATCGGCCGCCAGCTCGACTTCCTGCTCCAGGAGATGGGGCGGGAGACGAACACGATCGGATCCAAGGGCAACGACGCCGACATCGCGCACCTCGTCGTCGATCTCAAGACCGAGCTCGAGCGGGTGCGCGAACAGGTGCAGAACGTTGAGTAGCCCGGCGCGCAAGACCCCCCACCGCACGGTCCGCAAGGTGGAGCCCCGACGGGCCGAGCCGCGAGCGAACGGGCGTCGACCCGAGCGCGCGGGCGGCGACGAAGCCTCGCTGCCGCTGTTCCTCAACATCGGCTACGGCAACCTCTTGATGGCGTCCCGGGTGGTGGCGATCGTGTCGCCCCAGTCGTCGCCCATGCGCCGGCTGCGCGAGGAGGCCGGCGAGCGCGGCAAGCTCGTCGACGCCACCCAGGGCCGCCGCACCCGCTCGATCCTGGTGACGGACAGCGACCACGTGATCCTCTCCGCGGTCAACCCGGAGACGATCGCCGCGCGTCTCGACCGGAAAGAGCCGGCCGCCGATTCGTGAGCGATGCCTCCGAGCGCGCTCCGGCGTCCGGTCCGGCGGACCGGCGGGGACGCCCGTTCGTCGTCGCCGCGCCCTCGGGCACGGGCAAGACGACCGTGTGCCGCGCGGCTCTCGCCCGCGATCCGAACCTGCGCTTCTCGGTCTCCCACACGACGCGATCCCCGCGCGCGGGCGAGCGCGACGGCGTCGACTACCACTTCGTGAGCAACGAGCGCTTCCACGAGCTGGTGAAGAGCGGCGCCTTCGTGGAGTACGCGGAGTACGGGGACAACCTCTACGGCACCAGCTGGGACGCCCTGGAAGAGCCGCTCTCCCAGGGCTGGGACCTGATCGTCGAGATCGAGGTCAAAGGGGCCCGGCAGTTCCGCGAGCGGCGGCGGGACGCCTGCTTCGTCTTCCTGCTGCCGCCGGACATGGCCACCTTGCGGGAGCGCCTGCGCGGCCGGGGCACCGACAGCGAGGGCACCATCGCCAAGCGGCTGGCCATCGCCCTGCAGGAGCTCGAAGCCATCGAGTTCTTCGACTACGCGGTGGTGAACGAGCGCGTCGAGCAGGCCGTCGACGACCTGCTCGAGATCGTCGCCGCCGAGCGCAGCGGTCACACCGCGGCGGTGCATGCGCGCCTCGGGCAGGCGCGGGTGTTCAAGCGCTGGCGCGGGGCCGTCGATGTCGGGGACGGAGGCGCTGCGTCCTGAGCGGTCAGCGCCCCGCTGGGGCGCTGACTGGCAACCGGAGGGCAACCTGAGCGTTGTCCTCTTCGGAGGGCTCGGGGGCGCTCGGGCCGGGGGCCGGTTTGCCCGGGCGCGGACGCCCGGGTACTCTCGCCATCGTCCCCGTGCGGCGGAACTCGCCGATCTAGAAGGGAAAAGCGGGAAAAGCGGTAGAGAAAGACCCGAAGGGTCAGGGGGTCCGGAGCGCGATGCTGCGCTTCAACGACATCGCCGACCAGATGCTGGAGTACAACCCCGGCGTCGATCTCGGGCTGCTCCAGCGCGCCTACGTGTTCTCCGCCAAGGTGCACGACGGCCAGGAGCGGCTCTCGGGCGAGCCCTACCTGATCCATCCCCTCGAGGTCGCCGGCATCCTGGTGCAGATGCGCGTCGACGACGTGACCGTCGCGGCCGGCCTGCTGCACGACACCCTGGAGGACACCCTCACCACCCGGGAGGAGCTGGTACGCCTCTTCGGCGATCAGGTGGCCTTCCTGGTCGAGGGGCTCACGAAGATCGCCCGCATCGAGTTCACCTCGCCGCGAGCCCGCCAGGCCGAGAACTTCCGCAAGATGCTGCTGGCCATGTCCGAGGACATCCGCATCCTGCTCATCAAGCTCGCCGACCGCCTGCACAACATGCGCACCCTGGGCTTCATGAAGGAGGACTCCGCGCGGCGCATCGCCCAGGAGACCCTCGAGATCTACGCGCCCCTGGCGCACCGCCTCGGCATCCACTGGATGAAGCAGGAGCTCGAGGACCTGGCCTTCCGCACCCTGCACCCCGCGGTGGTGGAAGAGCTCGAAAAGCAGATCGCGGGCAACCGCGCCGAGCGCGAGAAGTACATCGAGGAGGTCATCGGCGAGATCTCCGCGAAGCTCGTGCAGGCGGGCATGAACGTGGAGGTGACCGGCCGGCTGAAGGACTTCTCCTCGATCCACGCGAAGATGCAGAACCAGGGCGTGGGGCTCGACGAGATCTACGACATGATCGCCTTCCGCATCGTGATCAACGGCTCACCGTCGGATTGCTACGCGGCGCTGGGGATCGTGCACAGCACCTGGCGGCCCGTGCCGGCGCGCTTCAAGGACTACGTGGCCCTGCCCAAGCCCAACGGCTACCAGTCGCTCCACACCACGGTGATCGGCTCCCTACGGCGAGCGCATGGAGGTGCAGATCCGGACCGCCGAGATGCACCGGAACGCCGAGCTCGGCATCGCGGCCCATTGGAAGTACAAGGAAGGGCGCTTCGACACCGACGGACAGGACGCCGAGAAGTTCGCCTGGCTGCGCCAGCTGCTGGAGTGGCAGCGTGAGCTCGCCGACCCCCACGAGTTCCTCGACACGGTGAAGGTCGACCTCTTCCCCGACGAGGTCTTCGTGTTCACGCCGCGGGGCGAGGTCATCAACCTGCCGCAGCGCGCCACCGCCCTCGACTTCGCCTACGCGATCCACAGCGAGGTGGGAGACCAGTGCGCCGGGCGCCCGGGTGAACGGCAAGATGGTTCCGCTGCGCCACGTGCTCGCACAACGGCGATACCGTCGAGATCCAGACGAGCTCGCGCCAGATCCCGCGCAAGGACTGGCTCGACTTCGTGGTCTCCGGCAAGGCGCGCACCCGCATCCGCCACGCCATCCGGGTGCAGGGGCAGGAGCGCGGCGATCCAGCTGGGACGCGAGATCCTCGAGCGGGAGTGCCGGAAGCGCCGGCTCTCGTTCCCCCAGCTCTTGAAGAGCGGCGATCTCGAGCCCGTGGCGCGCGACCAGGGGCAGCGCGGCACCGCTCGAAGAGCTCTTCTGCGGCGGTGGGCTACGGCAAGGTCGCGGCCGCCAGTCTGCTCGACAAGCTCGCGGGCGGCGCGCCGGTGCCCGCGCCCGAGCCCTCGCGCTCCACGCCCGCGCGCCTGCGCAGCCTCTTCCGCCGGGAGAAGCGCAGCGAGGACGACACGGGCATCCGGGTGTCCGGCCTGCCGGACGTGCTGGTGCGCTTCGCGGGCTGCTGCGATCCACTGCCCGGCGACGACGTGATCGGCTTCGTGACCCGCGGCCGGGGCGTCACGGTGCACGTGCGCGACTGCCCGCAGGTCTTCGAGTTCGATCCCGACCGGCGGATCGACGTGCAGTGGGACGACGAGTCGGCCGCCGCGCGGCCGATCAAGATCCGCGTCACGCTCGGTCGACCAGCCGGGCCTGCTCGCCAAGGTCACCGAAGTCGATCTCCGCGGCGGGCATCAACATCGGCGCGGCCACCATCACGACCGGACGAGAGCGGACAGGCGGTGCAGACCTTCGAGCTGTGGGTCACCGACCTCGACAGCCTGAACGCCGTCATGAAGGAGATCCAGCGGGTGAAGGGCGTGCGCTCGGTGGAGCGGGTGCGCGGATGAGCCCGCACGCGTGAGCCCGCACAGCGGTCTCCCCGTCAGCGCCTGCGTGATGGCGTGTGACGACGAGGAGACGCTCGGCCGCTGCCTCGCGTCCGTCGCGTTTGCCGACGAGATCGTGGTGGTCGTCGACTCGAAGAGCCGCGACGCCAGCGAGAAGATCGCGCAGGAGCTCGCGACGCGCGTGGTCGTGCACGCCTACCCGGGCGACCTCGAGCAGAAGCGCTTCACCACCGGGCTCGCCCGGCACGAGTGGGTGCTCAGCGTCGACGCGGACGAGGTGGTGAGCCCGGAGCTCGCCGACGTCCATCCGGGGGGCGCTGTCCGGCGGGGCGGAGGCCGCCCGGGCCCGTGGCTACGAGATGAACCGGGTCGCCTGGCACCTGGGGCGCTGGGTGCGGCACGGCGACTGGCATCCGGACTGGAAGCTGCGGCTCTTCCGTCGCTCGCACATGCGTTGGGTCGGGCACAACCCGCACGGGCGCGCCGAGGTGGACGGTCGCGTGGAGCGCCTCGACGGCGAGCTCCTCCACTACAGCTATCGCGACCTCGCGGATCAGCTCGATCGCATCCAGGCGCACACCCGGGAGGCCGCGGAGGCGCTGTACCGGGCGGGGCGCCGGACGCGGATCTCCGACCTGGTGCTGCGCCCGCCCGCCCGCTTCCTGCGCTGCTACGTGCTCAAGGCGGGCTTCCGGGACGGCGTCGTCGGTTTCGTGGTGGCGGCCGCCATCGGCTGGGCGGTGTTCCTCAAGTACGCGAAGCTGTGGGAGCGTGCGCGCCGGCCCGAGGCGGCGCGTACAGACCTTCCCTAGCTGACGAATCCGCAGGATTCGTTTGCGGCGCAAGCCGACCCATCCTGGGCCGGCCTGCTGGCTAGGAGCCTGACCCAAGACACCTCGCGCCGCCCTGACGCCGATGCATCGCCGCTGGCTGCGTTGCGCTGCGTCGCCGTAGCCCGCGCTACGGCCTCCTCACGCGCCTTGCCAGTGGCGCGCCTCGACGCCAGGGCTTTCCACGGGAGTCTTGGGTCAGGCTCCTAGCCGAGGGAGCCGTCGGGGTTGCCTGATGCGCCGGCACCGCGACCGAAGACTTCGTCCCGGGTCGCGCTCCGGGCTTCGCCGCCGGAGTGAGCCGGGAATTCGCCGCGGCGCCGCCCCGGGGCTCGTCAGCCGGCCAGCGCGGGGCTCTCTCCCGGCTCGGTCTGCAGCGCGACGAACTCGCGGTAGAGGCCGCTCTGGGCGATCAGCTCGTCGTGGGTGCCCTCCTGCGAGACGCGCCCCTGCTCGAGCACCACGATGCGGTCGGCGTTGCGAATCGTAGAGAGCCGGTGGGCCACCACGAACACCGTCCGCTTGCCGCGCAGGGTGTCGATGGCCTGCTGCACCGTGCGTTCGGTCTTGGCGTCCAGCGAGCTGGTGGCCTCGTCGAAGACGAGGATCGAGGGATTCTTGAGGATCGCCCGGGCGATGGTGATCCGCTGACGCTGCCCGCCCGAGAGCAGGGTTCCGAACTCGCCGACGGGCGTGTCGTAGCCTTCGGGCAGCTGGTCGACGAACTCCTCGACGTGGGCGTGCCGGGCCGCGGTGCGGATCTCCTCCTCGCTGGCGTCCGGCCGCCCGTATCGGATGTTCTCCCGGATCGTCGTGTCGAAGAGGAAGGGCTCCTGGGTGACCACGGCGACCCGGTCGAGGAACGAGTCGCGCTTGATGTTGCGGAGGTCGACGCCGTCGATCGTGATCGACCCCTCGTCGGGATCGTCGAAGCGAAGCATCAGGTCCATCAAGGTGGTCTTTCCCGAGCCCGTGCGTCCGACGATCGCCACCACCTCGTTGGCCCGCACCGCGAGGGAGACGTCGCGCAGCACCTCCTCGCGCCCGTAGCTGTACGAGACGCGGTCGAAGCGGATCTCGTCGTGCACCCCGGTGAGCTCGACGGCACCCGTGGAGTCCGGCAGCTCGACGGGCATGTCCAGGATGTGGAAGAAGCGCTCGGCCGACGACAGGGCGTCCATCAGCTTCGCCCACCCCTTCGAGAGCGTCTTCACCGGCTTGTAGGTGGTGGCCAGGGCGGTGGTGAACGCCGCCACGTCGCCCGTGGTGAGCCCCCAGCGTCCCTCCAGCACCAGGACCGTCGCCAGCAGCAGGACGCCGACGCCGACCGCCGTGTTCAGCACCTCCACCAGGCTCCGCGAGAGCACCCGGTTCTTCACCACCTTCATGGCGCGCTTGAAGAGCTTGTCGGTCTCCACGGCGAACGCGCGGTTCTCGTTCTCCTCGCCCTTGAAGGCCTTGATGACCTTGATGCCCGATAGGATCCCGATCAGGCGCTGGGTCACCTCGCTGAGCTGCGCCTGCCGGCGGGCCGCGGTCCTGCGGATCTTCCGGGAGAAGAGGGCGAGCACGACGACGATGGCCGGCGCCGACACCATGGACACCAGGGTGAGCTGCCAGGAGATGAGGAGCAGACTCGCGATGCCCATGAACACCATGGCGACCGCCAGCAGGAACTCGCTGAAGACCAGGTTCAGCACCTGCTCGGCGGCGGTGACGTCGTTGAGCACGCGCGAGAGCGTGTCCCCGCTCGCCGTCCCGCGATGGAAGGAGAGGGGGAGACGCAGCAGCTTGGACGCGATCGTCTTCTTGAGGTCCATCGAGATCGAGCCGAGGGCGTACTGCTGCAGATAGCTCTTCGCGAACAGCGTGACGGGCATGACGAAGACGATCCCGATGGAGACCATCACGATCCACTGGAGCGGGGTGGGCCCGCCGGGCGCGATCGTGAAGAGATCGCCGAATTCGAATCCCGGCGGCGTCTCGCCGCGGCCGGCGGGAAGCAGCACGCCGTCCAGCAACGGCTTCAGCAGCAGGGCCCTTGCGTAGCGCCCGCCCGAGAACACCAGGTTGAGCAGCGCCGCGACGGTGATCAAGCCGATGTACGGGCGCGCGAAGGCCAGCATGCGCCGAAGCGGGCGGTAGACGCCCGCAGAGGGAGTGGTCACCCGGGCACGCCTCGCGATCGGTCGTAGTGTCACGCTCGTCCTCTGAACCGCTGCCAGGGGCGGGCTCCCGTCCACCGGGTGCGCTCGCCGACCTGGGAATGTGAGGGGGGGTCCTGCCTGGTCGCGGCGGCTCGTTCGAAACGTCCGGAGACCACCCCGGGTGCGCCTCGCCCGCTCGGCTCGCCGACCGCGCGTTCTTCATCGCGCTCATCGTCGCGGGGCGGGCTCCGCTACAGCTCCGCGGCGATCGCGTCGCCGCCCCTCCAGCCCAGGAGAAGATCGCCTTCCACCCCCAGGCCTCCGATTCCCGCTCGGTCGAGACGGTACACCGGCGGGCGGCCGTTCACCCGGAGGTCGATCTCCGCCGGCCATCCCTGCCCCGGGGGAGGGTCCTCGAGCCAGTCCTCGTCGTCCCACCTCGGGATCTCGACGGGCTTCCGCACCAGGCGCTTGTCGGCGAAGGGCACCAGCCCGCGCACCCGGGCTTCGATGCGGTCCGCCTCGGCGGCCATCGCCTCCGGGCTCCAGTCCCGGGCGTCGCCGGCCAGTAGGGCCTTGGCAACGATCTCGACGCTGGTGGGGGAATCGGCGGCTGCGTAGAGCGACAGGGTGACCGCCTCCAGGCCGTCGTCCGCCTCGGGATCCGGCAGCGACACGACCCGGCGCCACATGCCCTCCGGAAGGGCGCCGGTCCTGCACCGCAGGTGTACGGCCAGCCGGCGGCGCGCCGGGCGGGACGCGTCCAGGAAGTCCGGCCAGCTCGTCGGCTCCCCGGAGCGCGCCGCCCCGTCCGCTTCGAGATGCCGCGCCAGAGCGGACGGCGGCGCCGCGACCACCAGCGCCCGGCTCACCCAGAGCTGGCCGGCGCCGGTCATCACGCCGGGCTCTCCCTCGTTCTCCACCAGCTCGAAGTCGCCGCGCAGGGAACGGAACTCCACGTGCACGGACTCGGCGCGCTGTCGCAGGAGTCCCGCCAGCCACGGGGGATCTCCGCCGAAGCCCGCCCCGCCGGCCAGCAGGGATCCCAGCAGCCGGGCCCGAGCCTCGGGGCTGGGCCGGGTCTCCGCCAGGTTCGACAAGGCTCTCTCCTGGGCCGCCAGGACGCGGGCCACCTCCTCCGACGGACGCGCCGCCTCGGCCGGGAGGCCGCGCACGTGCGAGCCCTGGGTGCCGGGCCGGGCGCGCGCCAGCCGGCGACCGACACGGACCACCGGCGACGCCAGCATCGCCTGGCGCTCGGCCTCCGAGGCCTCGAGCAGAGAGCGCACCATCGCCTGGGCGGTGTCGGGCTTCGCGAGCCCCCAGGCGACCAGCTCGTGCGCGCTCAGGGCCGGCTCCGCGACGTCCAGCCGCAGGTCGGGGCCCACCACCTGGAGCGAGAGCTGCTCGTTCTCGATCCGCCGCCGCTCGATCAGCGGCAGGGTCAGCTCCCGCAGCAGGGTGTCGAGGAGGCCGTGGTCGCGAGCGCCCGCCAGGAAGAAGGGCTCGCGCAGACCCGGGAATCCCCGCGCCGCGCGCTCCTCCTCCAGGACCAGCACCCGCTGTCCCGCCATTCCGAGCCGGGTCGCGGCCACCAGCGCGGGCAGCCCGCTGCCGAGAACGAGCGCGTCCCAGCGGCGCGCACCGAGCCTCTCCTTCCGGGAGACGGATCGGAGCGCGGGCATCAGCGGTGCCCGGACCGCTCCGGACTTCCGAGATAGCCCGGATCGAAGGAGATCGGGGGATCGCTCTCGGAGCGCTTCCGCTCCACCTCGCCGATGATGTAGGCGCGCTCGCCCAGGCCCTGCAGCCGGTGAGAGATGTCCTCGGCCAGCTCGTGGGGGACGACCAGGATCATGCCGATCCCGCAGTTGAACACGCGCAGCATCTCGCCCTCCGGCAGCTCGGCGAGCTTCTGGATCCAGGGGTAGACCCCGGGGCGCGGCCAGGCCTCGGGGTCGATGCGGGCGCGTACCCCCTGGGGCAGGATGCGCGGGACGTTGCCCGAGAAGCCGCCGCCGGTCACGTGCACGAGGCCGTGCACCTCGAACTCGCGGATGACGTTCAGCAGCGGCTTCACGTAGATGCGGGTGGGTGCGAGCAGGGCGCTGGCCAGGCTGGAGTTGATCTCGGGGGTCTCGGCGAACAGGTCCACCTTGCCCGCCTTGAGGCCCTCGTCGAGCACCCGGCGCACGAGCGAGTAGCCGTTGCTGTGGAAGCCGCTCGACGCCAGACCGACCAGCGTGTCGCCCTCGCGGATCGTCGAGCCGTCGATCACCCGGTCGCGATCGACCACACCCACCGCGAAGCCCACGAGCTCGATCTCGCCCTTCTTGTACACCCCCGGCATGGTGGCCGTCTCGCCGCCGAGCAGCGCGCAGCCCGCGCGCTTGCAGCCTTCGGCGATGCCCCGGAGCGCCTCCGTGGCCGTGGCCTTGTCCAGCTGGCTCATGGCGAGGTAGTCGAGGAAGACCACCGGCTCGGCGCCCTGCACGATCAGGTCGTTCACCACCATGGCGACACAGTCGATGCCGACGGTGTCGAAGCGGCCGATCTGCGCGGCGAGCTTGAGCTTGGTGCCGACCCCGTCCGCCGAGGCGACGAAGACCGGGTCCTGGTAGCGCTCGGGCGCCTTGAAGAGGCCCGCGAAGCCGCCGATCCCCGTCAGGATCTCCGGCCGGAAGGTCGAGCGGGCGATCTCCTTGATGTCATCGATGAACGACTCGTCGTGGTCGAGATCGACCCCGGCGCGCGCGTAGGCGGCGGCGGTCTTCGGCGCGCGCTTGCGCGACCCGGCCCCGGCGGATCGGCCGCCTTGGCTGCCGCCGTCGGGGGCATCCGGGTCGTCGGGAGTCGGGGAGGAGGGCACGGGCGCATAGTTAGGGGAGCGGGGTCCGGCCTGTCAATCGCGTCCGGCTCCCAGAGCGCTGGGGTCGGGCGCAGGGCGGAGCGACGGCGCCCCGGCGCGGCTCCCCGTGCTTCCGCCGCCCGGACGGGGAAGCCCTGGAGCCCCTGCTATCGTGAGCCCGTGAAGATCGCGGTGATCATTCCCGCGCTCGACGAGGTCCATCACATCACCGGCGCAGTCGCGAGCGCGGTCACCGCCCCGGAGAGCACGGGCCGGCGGCCCGGGCCGGCCGGCGGGGCCGTCGCGGGCGCCGATGTCGAGGTGGTGGTCGTGGACGGCGGCAGTCGCGACGGAACGCCGGAGCGCGCCGCCGCGGCGGGCGCCCGGGTGCTGGCGTCCGAGCCGGGTCGAGCGCGTCAGCTGCGTCGGGGCGTCGAGGCGACCGCCGGTGAGGTGGTCGTGCTGCTGCATGCGGACACGCGGCTGCCGCCGGGCTGGTGGACGGCGGTGGAGGAGACCCTGGCGGACCCCGCGGTGGTGGGGGGCGCCTTCCGGCTCCGCTTCGCCGAGCCGGGCTTCGCCCTGCGCTGGATCGAGTGGGGGGTCCGGGTGCGCGTCGCCTGGCTCGGACTGCCCTACGGCGACCAGGCGATCTTCGTCCGCCGGAAGATCCTCGGGGAGGTCGGCGGCATCCCGGACGTGGCGCTCATGGAGGATCTCGATCTGGTGAAGGCCCTGAAGTCCCGGGGGCGGCTGCGGGTGCTGCCGCTGGCGGTCACCACCTCCGCCCGCCGCTACCTGCAGGCCGGCGTCGCTCGCACCGTGGCGCGGCACCAGCTCGCCCTGGCCGCCCGGGCGCTGGGCGTGGATCGCGGCCGGATTGCGCGTTGGGTGCGCGGATGACGGCGGGCGTCGCACCCGTCGCGAGGGTTCCCGGCGAGTCGCCCGTGCGGCACGCCCTGGGGCGGCTCTGGGGCTATGTCCGCGCCAACGCCGGCTACTACGTGCTCTGCACGGTGCTCACCATCGCCTACGCGGTGACCTTCACCGCCGTGCCGCCCCTGGTGGGCTGGGCGGTGAACGGCGCCTTCGAGGGGGTGGCGCGCGACGAGGTGCTGCGGCGCTGCGGGATGCTGCTGGGCGTCGCCATCACCGGCGCAGTGCTGCGGTACTACTCGCGCACGCTCATCTTCAACGCGGCGCGCGAAGTCGAGTACGAGATGCGCAACGACCTGTTCGCGCACCTCCAGCGCCTGCCCCAGTCGTTCTACTTCCGTTGGCACACCGGCGACCTGATGAGCCGCTGCGTGAACGACCTGAACTCGGTCCGGCTGATGCTCGGGCCGGGAATGATCTCGGTGCTGCAGACACCGCTCATGTTCGGGCTGTCGTTCGCCTACATGTTCTCCATGAGCTGGGAGCTCGCCCTGCTGGTGCTGCTTCCGTATCCGTTCTTCGTGTTCATCGCGCGCAGCTTCGGCGGCGCCATGCACGCGCGCAGCCTGGGGGTGCAGCAGAGCCTCGCCGCCATGTCGAACCAGGTGCAGGAGGCCGTCTCCGGCATCGGGGTGGTCAAGGCCTACGCGATGGAGGACGTCCAGGCCGAGCGCTTCGACGAGAAGAACCGCGGGCTCTTCCGCAACCACCTGAGCCTGGTGAAGGTGAACGCCGGGATGCCTGCCATCACGGGCATGCTTCCCTCGGTCTCCATGTTCATGGTGATCCTGGTCGGTCTGCCCCGGGTGCACGCGGGCCTGATGGAGAAGGGCGACTTCTTCACGTACGCCATGTACATCTACCAGCTCACCTTCCCTACCTTCATCCTGGGCTGGGTGGTGGCCCTCCTGCAGCGCGGCGCGGCCGCCATGCAGCGCATCGACGAGGTGCTCTCGGTGGAGCCCTCGATCCGCGATCGCGCGGACGTGGTGCCGCTGGAGCGGCTGCGGGGAGAGATCGAGTTTCGGGGCCTCGACTTCCACTATTCCGGGTCCGATCGCGAGCCCGCCCTCCACGACGTGCGGCTGCACGTGCCGGCCGGAAGCACCCTGGGCGTGGTGGGGCCCGTGGGCTCCGGAAAGACCACCTTCGCGTCGGTGATCCCGCGCCTCTACGAGGTGGAGCCGGGCCAGCTCTTCCTCGACGGGGTCGACGTCAACCGGATTCCCCTGGCCACCCTGCGGGCCGGCATCGCCATGGTTCCCCAGGATTCCTTCCTCTTCTCGATGACCCTGGCGGAGAACATCGCCTTCGGCGTGCCCGACGCGACCCGGGAGGAGGTGCGCCGGGCGGCGGTTCGCGCCCAGCTCGACAAGGACGTGGCCGAGCTGCCCAACGGCTACGACACGGTGGTGGGAGAGCGCGGCGTGATGCTCTCCGGCGGGCAGCGGCAGCGCACCGCCCTGGCCCGGGCCCTGGCCCTGCGCCCCAGCATCCTGATCCTGGACGACACCCTCTCCTCCGTGGACGCGGAGACCGAGGCCGCCATCCAGGCCCAGCTCCGGGAGGTGTTCGCCGATCGCACGGTGGTGGTGGTCGCCAACCGGGTCTCGAGCGTGCGCGACTGCGACCGCATCGTCGTGCTCGACGAGGGAAGGATCGTCGAGCAGGGAACCGACGAGGAGCTGGTCGCGGCGGGCGGATTCTACGCGCGCCTCGCCCGGGAGCAGCAGTCCGAGGGATCCGGCGCCCGGGATTGGGTGGCCGAGCTCGACGAGCTGCGGCCCGAGGCGGACGCATGAGCGACTACCTCCACGAAGAGGAGGCCATCGGCAAGGCCTACGACCTGCACCTGATGCGGCGCCTGTGGCGTTACGTGCGGCCGTACCGCGTCCAGGTCGTGCTCACCCTGCTGCTGGTGGTGCCGATCTTCGTCATGGAGCTCGCGCCCGCGTGGGTGATCAAGACGGCCCTGGACCGGGCCACGGACACCGCACCCGACGGGGCCACCGCCTGGATCGCGCACGCCTTCGCGCCGCCCTCGTGGATCGGTCCCTACCTCTGGTTCGCGGGCCTCTACCTGCTGGCGTCCCTCGCCGGGGCGGCGCTCCAGTTCGGAAACATGGTGCTGATGGTCACCACCGGGCAGTCGGCCATGCGAGACCTGCGTCGCGCGGTCTTCGCCCACATCGAGAACCTGCACCTCGGGTTCTTCGACACCTATCCGGTCGGGCGTCTGGTGACCCGCGCCACCAACGACGTCGAGAACGTCGCGGAGATGTTCTCGTCGGGCGTCGTCTCCCTCATCACCGACCTCTTCAAGATGGTCGGCATCGCCGTCGTCCTCTACCTGCTGGACCCCCGGCTGGCGCTGAAGGTGTTCGCGGTCGTCCCCGTGCTCGCCGTGGCGGCCGTGATCTTCCGCTTCAAGGTGCGCGAAGCGTTCCGCGCCGTGCGCGTGCGCATCGCGCGCATCAACGCCCACATCCAGGAGACGGTGACGGGCATGAAGGTGGTGCAGCTCTTCACGCGCGAGGCCCGCAACCTGCGCGACTTCGAGGTGATGAACGCGGGCCACCGGGACGCCTGGAAGAAGTCGATCCACTACGACGCACTCCTCTTCGCGTCGGTGGAGGCGGCGCAGGGGCTGACGGTGGCGGTGATCGTCTGGTTCGGCACCGTGAGCGTGGCCGAGGCCGGCCTGCTCTTCGTGTTCATCGACTGGACGCGCCGCTTCTTCATGCCCCTGCGCGACCTGTCCCAGAAGTACTCGGTGATGCAGTCGTCGATGGCGAGCAGCGAGCGCATCATGGAGCTGCTCGATACGCCGGTCGGCGTCGCCGATCCCGAGGAGCCCGTGGCGGTGACCGTTCCCGAGACCGTCGGGCTGGCGCCCGTCCGGCGCGGCTCCGTGGAGTTCCAGCACGTCTGGTTCTCGTACGCGGGAGAGCCCGCGGGGCGCGTCGGGGGTGGCGAGTCGGGCGAGCTCGGCGACGGCTGGGTGCTGCGGGACGTCTCGTTCCGGGTGGCGCCGGGCGACCGGGTGGCCATCGTCGGCGCCACCGGCGCGGGCAAGACCACCATCATCAAGCTGCTGACCCGGCTCTACGACGTGACCCGGGGGCGCATCCTGATCGACGGAGTGGACATCCGCGACATGCGCCAGCACGACCTGCGCCGCCGGGTGGCCACCGTCCTGCAGGACGTCTTCCTGTTCAGCGGAGACGTGGCCGAGAACATCGCCCTCGGCCGACCGGACGTCTCCCGCGACACGGTGGTTCGGGCCGCCCGGGCGGTGGAGATCGATGCCTTCATCCGGCGGCTCCCCGAGGGATACGAGACCCCCGTCCGGGAGCGCGGCACGAACTTCTCGGCCGGCCAACGCCAGCTGCTGTCCTTCGCCCGGGCCCTGGTCCATGGGGCCGACATCCTGGTGCTCGACGAGGCCACCAGCTCCATCGACACGGAGACCGAGGCGCTGGTCCAGCGGGGCATCCACGTGCTCCTCGAGGGTCGCACGGCCATCGCCATCGCCCACCGGCTCTCGACCATCCGGGACGTGGATCGCATCCACGTCCTCCACCGCGGACGCCTGGTGGAATCGGGAACCCACGACGAGCTGCTGGCCGCCGAGGGCGTCTACCACCGGCTCTACCGGCTCCAGCACGAGGCGGGGTCCGAGGCCCGGGTGGCGCTGGCCTCGGGCTGAGGCATTCCCGGCCCGAACGGCTTGCGGGCGGGCCTCCGGGAGTGGTAGAAACGGGGTCGACTCCCCCTCATCTCCACTCAACCGCGCACGGAGAAGCGCCCACAGCCCGTCCCCCCAGTAGCAAGCCCGGGCCGGAGGCCCGGGTGGAGGCCCTGGGGGCCGTCGTGCAAGGCGCGACGCCTGCTCGGGGATGGATCCGCTCTGGATCGGGTCGAGGGGTCGATTGCGAATCAAGTCGCTCCAGCTCCACGGGTTCAAGTCGTTCGTCGACCGCACGGTGTTCACGTTCGACGATGGCGTCACGGCCGTCGTCGGCCCGAACGGCTGCGGCAAGTCCAACGTCGTCGACGCCATCCGCTGGGTGATGGGCGAGCAGTCGCCCGCGGCGCCTGCGCGGCAAGGGCATGGACGACATCATCTTCGCGGGCTCCGAGTCGCGCCCGCCCATCGGCATGGCGGAGGTGGTGCTCACCTTCGACAACTCCGACGGGCGCGCCCCCGCCGAGTTCGCGGCCTACAACGAGATCCAGATCACCCGCCGGCTGTACCGCTCGGGCGAGTCCGAGTACCAGATGAACCGGACGACCTGCCGCCTGCGGGAGATCCACGACTTCTTCCGCGATTCCGGCTTCGGGGTGAAGGGCTACACGATCGTCGAGCAGGGCCGGGTCGCCGAGATCGTCTCCGCCAAGCCCGAAGAGCGCCGGGTGCTGATCGAGGAGGCGGCGGGGATCAGCAAGTACAAGGCCCGCCGGCGCGAGGCGGAAGGCAAGATCCGCTCCACCGAGCAGAACCTCAACCGCGTCAACGACGTGCTCGGGGAGATCCGTCGGCAGATCTCGTCCCTCGAGCGCCAGGCCCGCAAGGCGGCGCGCTACAAGCGCCTGCAGGAGACCCAGCGCGTTCTCGAGCTGTCCATCGCGTCGGACGAGCGACGCGAGCTGGCAGCGGCCGCCGCCGAAGCGAACACCAGGCTGGCCTCGCTGCGCGACCAGGCCACCGCTCTGGAGACCCAGCTGGCCGAGCGCGAGCTGCACATCCAGGAGCGTCGGCTGGCGCTCGGCGAGTCCGAGAAGGCGGTCAGCCGCGCCTCCGAGGCGCTCTACGCCCTGCGCAGTGAGATCAAGCAGCTCGAGGGGCAGATCGAGCTCTCCCGGCGCGAGTGCGAGAGCATCGACCTGAGCAACGAGGGCCGGCAGGAGGAGATCGCCCAGCTGGGCTCGCAGCTGGAGACCGCCGAGGCGGAGGCCGTCGCCGCGCGCGACGAGCTGGAGCGTCTGGAAGCCTCCCTGGCCGGCGAGCAGCAGGCCATCGCGGCCGCCGAGGCGGAGGCGCGCACCGCCGCCGAGCAGCTCCGCGCCCTCGAGCGCGAGCGATCCGTCGCCAACGACGCCTTCGTCGAGGTGCTGACCGGGACGGCGCGGGCCGAGGATCGCCTGGCCGCCGCCGCGGATCGCCGGTCGGTGCTCGACCAGCGCCTGCGCAGCGTCGACCAGCAGCTCGAGGTCAACCAGACCGCGGTGACCGAGGTGGGGCGCGACCAGAGCCAGCTCCAGGAGGGCCTGCGAGGCCTGCTCCAGGAGCGCGATCGTCTGCAGGAGCAGCTGCTGCGGACCATGCAGCGCCACGAGCGCTTGACCGCGGCCGAGCGCACGGCGGTGCAGGACCTCGTCTCCCTGCGAGAGAAGCTCGAGTCGCGCCGCGCACGCTTCACGTCCCTGTCCGAGGTGATCGAGAGCCGGGAGGACGTGGCGGCGGCCACCCGGCACCTGTTGGACCAGCCCGAGGAGCGCCGCCGCGGTCTGGGCCTCAAGGGGCTGGTGCGCGAGCTGATCCAGAGCGAGCCGGACGTGGAGGCCGCCGTCGAAGCCGTGCTCGCCGACCGCGCGGACGCGCTCGTCGCCGAGCGCAGCCAGGGCGCGGTGGCCGCCCTCGAGGAGCTGCGTCGGAGCGGCGCCGGACGGGGCGTCTTCGTGGTGGAGCCCGCCGAGCAGAGCTCCCTCGGCATCGTGCCCCTGGGTGTGCCGTTGCTCGAGCGCGTGCGCGTGCCGGTGGGCTCCGAGGGCATCGCCCGGGCGCTGCTCGGCGACGTCTACCTCGTCGGCGACCTGGCCGAGGCCATCGAGGTCTACGGCGGCACGTCGCGGCTGCCCGCCACGTTCGTCACCCGCAGCGGAGACGTGCTGTCGCCGGACGGTGTGATCCGCGGGGGCGGCGAATCCGTGGCCAGCGGCATGCTGGGCCGCGTTCGCGAGGTGCGCGAGCTCGAGGCCGAGGTCGCGCGATCTCGAGACGCGCTGCGCGGCCGCCCAGGCGGCGCGCGAGCAGGCCGAGGCCGACCGCATCGCGGCGATGGAGGAGCTGGACAACCTCCGGAATCGGCAGCACACAGCCGCCCTGGCGGTCGCGAACCACGAGAAGGACCTCGAGCGCGCGTCGGAGCGCGTGAAGTCCCTCGGTGAAGCGCAGGAGACGCGTTCCGACGAGCGCAGTGAGCTGCTCGCCGAGAGCGAGGCCCTGCTCGTCGAGGTGGCGAAGCTCGAGCAGGACATCGAGCGGGCCCGGGTGGAGCGCGGCGAGCGACAGCGGGCGCTCGACGCCGTCGGGTTGCGCATCAGCGCGGCGGGGCGGGATCTCACCCGGCTGGAGACCCGCGTCACCGAGCTGAAGGTCGCGCACAACGGACGCGTCGAGCAGCAGAACCGCCTGCTCACCAGCGCCGAGCGCTCGGCCCACGCCGCGCGCGAGACGCGTGAATGGATCGAGCGGCGCGAGCGCGAGATCGAAGCGGCGGGCGAGCGTCGGAGCACCCTGGTCGAGCAGGCGCGCGGGGCCGAGGAGGCGCTCGCCGCGCGGCTCGGCGACGAGGAGCGTGCGCGTCTCGAGAGCGAGCAGCTGCGGGAGCGCTACGAGCGAGAGGCCGAGGAGCTGCGGGGGCTCGAGGACGCGGTGCGGGACGTCCGCGTCAACCTCAACGCGCGCCGGGACGAGGCCGCGGCCGCGGACATGACGGCCAAGGAGAGCCAGCTCCGCCTCGACCACCAGGACGGCGCGATCCGCGAGAAGTGGAACGTCGACCTCGCGACCTGGATCCTGCCGCCCCTCGAGGCCGACGGCGAGCCGTCCGAGCCCCAGGGCGCCGAGGCGGGTGGGGCGGGCGACTCCGAAGGCGCGGCGGTCGGGTCGTCCGACGAGGACGAGGACGCCGAGGGCATGGGCTCGGCGCACGTGGCCCGCGACGCGCGCCGCAATGCGGAGCTGGCCCGGCGTCCCATCGACGAGCGCAAGCGCGAGCTCGAGACGGTGCGCCGGAGCGTCCAGTCCCTGGGCGACGTGAACGTCGGCGCCATCGAGGAGCACGAGGAGCTGGCCGAGCGCTTCCGCTTCCTGTCCGAGCAGAAGGAAGACCTGGACGCCACCATCCGTTCGCTCCAGGAGGCGATCGCGCGCATCAATCGCACCAGCCGCCGGCGCTTCCGCGAGACCTTCGAGCAGGTGAGCAAGCGCTTCTCGGAGAACTTCCCGCGGCTCTTCGGCGGCGGCAAGGCGAGCCTGGTGCTCACCGACGCCGAGGACGTGCTCGAGGCGGGCATCGACATCATGGCGATGCCCCCCGGCAAGCGACTGCAGAACGTCAACCTGCTGTCGGGCGGCGAGAAGACGATGACGGCGCTGGCCCTGCTGGTGGCCGTCTTCCAGGTGCGCCCCTCGCCCTTCTTCCTGCTCGACGAGGTGGACGCCGCCCTCGACGATGCGAACGTCGGGCGCTTCAACGGGCTGATCACCGAGATGGCGCAGCACTCCCAGTTCCTGGTGATCACGCACAACAAGCGCACCATCGAGGTGGCGGACGTGCTGTACGGCGTGACGATGGAGCAGAAGGGCGTGAGCAAGCTCGTCGCCGTCGCGCTCAGCTGATCTCGTTCTCGCCGAGCCGGGCGCTCCCGGCGTCGGGACCGCGCCCGGCTCGCCGGCCCGGGCGCGAGCAGGTGGGGACGGCGGGCGCCTCCCGGCGCCCGGGCTGGTATGCTTCGCCGCCCCATGGAAGCCGTACTCGTCTGGGCGATCCAGCATCCCGTCGTCACCATCCTCGGCGCCGTGGCGGTGCCCGTACTGTTCGTCTGCGTGCAGGCGCTGCGGGGTCGCTCGAGCCCCTATCCCGTCCGCCACGAGATCGCCGAGGCACCGGAGATCGCCGAGGCACCGGAGATCGCCGAGGCACTGGAGAGCCGCCGAGCTGCCGGAAGCCGCCGAGGCGCCCGAGCCGCAGCCCGTCGCTCCGGCGGCAATGCCGGCTCCGGAGCCCACCGCCCGGCCCGAGCCCGCACCGCTCGTCGAGCCGACTCCCGAGCCGGTCCCTTCCGCTCCGGTCTCTGCGCCGCCCCCTGTCTCTGCCCCTGTCTCTGCCCCGGCCCGCCCCCGGGTGTCCCTGCGCGAGCGTCTCGCTCGTACGAGCGAGAGCTTCGTCGGCCGGCTCGGCGGCCTGCTCGGCGCCGGCAAGGTCGACGCCGACCTGCTCGCGCAGCTCGAGGCCTTGCTCTTCACCGCCGACCTCGGCGTGCGCACGGCCGAGAGCCTGCTCGAGACGGTGCGCACGCGTGCGTCCGGCGACGACGCGGGCAAGGTCCGCGAGGTGCTGCGCGAGGCCATCCTGGAGCGACTCGTCGCGGTGCAGCCGGCGCCGCTGCACA
Source organism: uncultured delta proteobacterium (assembly GCA_963822965.1). Taxonomy (GTDB): domain Bacteria; phylum Myxococcota_A; class UBA9160; order UBA9160; family UBA4427; genus JAJDAN01. Next base: position 19,120 of record CAWGJT010000001.1, on the reverse strand, counting down.
CGGACGTCGAGGGCCCGTTCGTGATCCTGGTGCTCGGCGTCAACGGCTCGGGGAAGACCACCACCATCGGCAAGCTCGCCGCGCGCTACGCGCGTGAAGGCAAGCAGGTGGTCCTGGGCGCCGGCGACACCTTCCGTGCCGCCGCCATCGAGCAGCTGAGGTGTGGGGCGAGCGCGTGGGATGCGACGTGGTGGCGGGTCAGCCCGGGGGCGATCCCGACGTCGGTGGCCTTCGACACGGTGAAGGCCGCGCGCGCTCGCGGCGCCGACATCGCCATCATCGACACGGCCGGCCGGCTCCAGACGAAGAAGCCGCTGATGGAGGAGCTGGCCAAGCTCTCCCGGGTGCTGGGGCGCGAGATTCCCGGCGCGCCCCACGAGACCCTGCTGGTGCTCGACTCGAACACGGGCCAGAACGCGATCTCCCAGGCGCGTCTGTTCGCCGAGGTGACGAAGGTGACCGACCTGGTGCTCACGAAGCTGGACGGCACCGCCAAGGGAGGCGTGATCGTGGGCCTCGCCGACGAGTTCGGCATTCCGGTGCGCTACGTGGGCGTGGGCGAGACCGTCGAAGACCTGCGCGACTTCGACGCCGAGGAGTTCGTCGACGCACTGTTCCAGGCAGACCCGGACTGACGGGCCGCACGCGCCCGTCCCCGGCTCGACCAGGCTCGACGAGGAAGAGGAGGCAGCATGGGTCGCTTCGTGATGGCGCTCGACCAGGGGACGACCTCCTCCCGGGCGATCCTCTTCGACGCGGAGGGGCGGATCGCAGCGCTCGACCAGCGGGAGTTCCCCCAGCACTTCCGCCGCCCCGGCTGGGTGGAGCACGACGCCGACGAGATCTGGGACAGCCAGCTCGCCGCCGCCCGCGGCGCCCTCGAGAAGGCCGGCGCCCGGGCCGCCGACGTCGTCGCGGTGGGCATCACGAACCAGCGCGAGACGGCCGTCGTCTGGGATCGCGAGACGGGCCGAGCCGATCCACCCGGCCATCGTGTGGCAGTCGCGGCAGACCGTGCCGATCTGCGACGATCTGCGCGCCCGTGGGCTGGAAGGACGAGGTCCGCGAGCGCACGGGGCTGGTGATCGACGCCTACTTCTCGGCCACCAAGATCCGCTTCATCCTCGACGCGGTGCCGGGCGCCCAGGAACGGGCGGCCCGGGGCGAGCTGTGCTTCGGAACCGTCGACAGCTGGCTGCGTGTACCGCCTGACCCGGGGCCGCGTCCACGCCACCGAGTACTCGAACGCCTCGCGCACGATGATCTACGACATCCACCGGCGGCAGTGGGACGAGCTGCTGACCGGAGAGCTCGACGTGCCCATGGAGATGCTGCCCGAGGTGCGGGACTCGAGCGGGAGCTTCGGCGAGGTGGACCCGGAGTGGTTCGGCGGGGCGATTCCGATCACCGGGATCGCCGGCGACCAGCAGGCCGCGCTCTTCGGCCAGGGCTGCACCGAGCCCGGTCTCGCGAAGAACACCTACGGGACCGGCTGCTTCCTGCTGCTCAACACGGGCGAGCGAGGCGCACGCGTCCGAAACGGGCCTGGTGACGACCCTCGCGTGGGGCATCGACGGCCACGTCGACTACGCGCTCGAGGGAAGCGTCTTCGTGGCCGGCGCCGCGGTGCAGTGGCTGCGCGACGGGCTCGGCCTGATCGCACAGGCCGCCGAGACCGAGGCGGCGGCGCAGTCGGTGCGCGGACACGGGCGGGGTGTACCTGGTGCCCGCCTTCGTGGGCCTCGGAGCTCCGTACTGGGACGATCGCGCCCGGGGCACCATCGTCGGTCTCACCCGGGGGACCACCCGGGCCCATCTGATCCGCGCCACCCTCGAGTCGATCGCCTTCCAGAGCCGGGACGTGATGGAGTGCGCGGCCACCGACTCGGGCCTGCGGCCGACCTCGCTCCGGGTCGACGGCGGCGCCTGCGCGAACGACTTCCTGATGCAGTTCCAGGCCGACGTGCTCGGGACCGCCGGTCGAGCGTCCCGCGATGCTCGAGGTGACGGCGCTGGGCGCGGCCGGCCTGGCCGGCCTGGCCGTCGGCTTCTGGAAGGACCGCAGCGAGCTCGACGCGGCCCGGGGCGTCGGCACCCGCTTCGAGCCGCGGCTCTCCGCCGACCAGCGCGACGCCCTCTACGCTGGCTGGAAGCGGGCCGTCGAGCGTTCGCGAGGCTGGGCGCAGGACGATTGACGTGCTGGTGATCGCGCACCGCGGAGCTTCCGGACATCGCCCCGAGAACACGGCGCCGGCCTACGAGCTCGCCATCGAGATGGGCGCGGACATGATCGAGATCGATCTGCACCGGACGCGCGACGGCGAGATCGTGGTGGCCCACGACGCGCAGCTGCCCGGTCTCGGCGAGATCGGTGCGGCCACGCGCGAGCAGGTGCTCGCCCTGGACGTCGGGGCCGGCGAGCACGTTCCGACCCTGGACGGGGTGCTCGATCGCTTCGCCACCCGCATCCCGTTCAACCTGGAGATCAAGTGGGGGGCGGCCGGCGACTACGAGGGGCTGGAGGCGCAGGTGCTCGCGGCCCTGGTGGCGCGCGGCATGGGCAAGGACATCCTCTTCTCCTGCTTCCGACCCTCGGTGCTGCGCCGGCTGCGCGACCAGGATGCCGGCGCCCGCCTGGCGCTGCTGGTCTCGCCCGAGGACCGGAGCTACCGGCTGGAATCGGCCCTCGCAGAGGCGCGGGCCCTCGGGTGCGAAGCGCTCAACCCGCACTGGGCCCAGGCGGACGCCACCCTGGTCGCCCAGGCGCACGACGCCGGTCTGGCCGTGAACGTCTACACGGTGAACGAGCTGAAGGGGATGAACCGGATGGTGGAGCTTTCGGTGGACGGGGTGTTCACGAACTACCCCGATCGGCTGCGCGCCCTGCTCGACGCCGGGGCCTGACGCCGCCGGACGGCGGGCCGCCGTCGGCGCAGGGGACTCCCGGCCGGGGGCTTTCTCCTTCGAGACCGGTAGGTTGCGCCCATGCAGCCGTTGGTCGCAGTCTGCTTGACAGTGAAAAGCCGCTCCCGTAGGTTCGGAACTCCGATTTCAGGGCTTCCGCAAGTCGCCGGAATTCCGGGGCAAGTGACCCGGGCCCCCGTGGGCCGCAGGCCGTTCGACCGCTGAACCCAGCGGCGGAGGTCATGCGGCGGACGCCCGCCCCGGCTCTCGAGAGCCTGCTAGCTGGCATGGATGCTTCATGAATCGACCCGATGAGCCTCGGCAGTCCGATCGGTCGAAGACCGGTTCGCCGACCGCGCCCGCCCGGCCGACCGGCCGCCAGGGCCTGTACGACCCCGCCCAGGAGCACGACGCCTGCGGCGTGGGCTTCGTGGCGAACATCCACGGCGAGAAGAGCCACGACCTGATCCAGACCGGGATCGAGGTGCTGGTGCGGCTCGAGCACCGCGGGGCCTGCGGCTGCGACCCGGACACCGGCGACGGCGCCGGCGTGCTGATCCAGCTTCCCGACGCGTTCATGCGACAGGAGGCGGCGAAGCTCGGCATCGAGCTGCCCGCGCCCGGCGCTTACGCGGTGGGCATGGTCTTCCTCTCCCGGGACGACGCGGAGCGCGCCTGGCAGCAGGACAGCTTCGCGCGGCTCGTCGCGGAGGAGGGACAGCGCGCTGCTGGGCTGGCGCGACGTGCCGACGGATCCCGAGGCGATCGGCTGGCTCGCGCGCGACGGCATGCCGGTGATGCGCCAGGCCTTCGTCGGCGAGCGGCTCCAGGGCATCGATCAGGACGCCTTCGAGCGCAAGCTCTACGTGATCCGCCGCCGCTTCGAGAACCTGGCGATGGAGCGCAGCGGCTTCGTGCTACCTGACGAGCCTGTCGAGCCGCACGCTCGTCTACACCGGCATGCTGTCTGGGCCCGCAGATCCTGCAGTTCTTCCCGGACCTGCGCGATCCGGCGATGGTGTCGGCGCTCGCCCTCGTCCACTCGCGCTACTCGCACCAACACCTTCGGCGCCTGGGACCTGGCGCAGCCGTTCCGCTACATGGCCCACAACGGCGAGATCAACACCCTGAAGGGGAACCGCGCGTGGATGCGCGCCCGCCAGGGCACCCTGCGCTCGGATCTCTGGGGCGACGACCTCGAGAAGATCTACCCGGTGATGCGGCCGTCCACGGCCAGCGACTCGGCGCAGTTCGACAACGCCCTCGAGTTCCTGTGCCTCTCGGGTCGCGAGCTGCCCGAGGCCATCCTCATGATGATTCCCGAGGCCTGGGAGAATCACGAGCAAATGGATCCCGATCTGCGGGCCTACTACGAGTACCACTCGTTCCTGCTCGAGCCGTGGGACGGTCCCGCGTCCATCGCGTTCACGGACGGGCGCAAGATCGGCGCGGTGCTCGACCGCAACGGCCTGCGCCCCTCGCGCTACGTGGTGACGAAGGACGGCCTGCTGGCGATGGCTTCCGAGGTGGGCGTCGTCGACATCGAGCCCGAGCGGGTGCTGCGCAAGGGACGCCTGCAGCCGGGTCGCATCTTCTTCGTCGACCTCGAAGAAGGCCGCATCGTCGAGGACGAGGAGATCAAGGCGGCGCTACGTGTCGCGACGACCCTACCGCGATTGGGTGGAGGGCAAGCGGCTCAAGCTCTCGCGACCTGCCGCCCGTCGCGCGTGCCGGCGGAGTTCGGGCAATCCCGAGACCGCGCTTCGCGCTCCAGCAGTCCTTCGGATACACCCTCGAGGACCTGAAGCTGCTGATGGCGCCGATGATCGCGAACGGCAAGTGGGCGATCGGGTCGATGGGCGAGGACGCGGCCCTGGCCTGCCTCTCCGACCGGCCGCGGATGCTCTACCACTACTTCAAGCAGCTCTTCGCCCAGGTCACGAACCCGGCCATGGACTCGATCAACGAGGGAACCGGTGATGTCCCTCTACTCGACCCTGGGCGCCGAGGGCAACCTGCTGGAGGAGACCGCGGAGCACGCGCGGATCCTGCGCTGCGACCGTCCCATCCTCACCGAGCGAGGAGCTCGCGCCGCATCCGGGCCCTCGACGCGCCCGGCTTCTGCGTCGCGCACCTTCGCCGCGCTCTTCAAGGTGGCGGACGGGGGCGACGGCCTGCAGAGCGCGCTCGACCGGCTGTGCGCCGAGGCCGGCCGCGGCCGTCCGCGACGGCGTGAACATCGTGATCCTCTCGGATCGCGGCGTGAATCCCGACCTCGCGCCGATTCCCATGCTGCTGGCCGTCGGCGCCGTGCACCACCACCTCGTGCGCGAGAACCTGCGCACGCAGTGCGGTCTGGTCTGCGAGACCGGCGAGGCGCGGGACGTGGCGCACTTCGCGCTGCTGATCGGGCTACGGAGCCGGTGCCATCAACCCCTACCTCGCGCTCGAGACCGTCGTCGAGCTGGTCGAGGACGGCACCTTCGTCCCCGAAGAGGCTCGACGCCGAGAGCGGCCTCGCGAACTACCTCAAGGCCAGCGACAAGGGCCTGCTCAAGACGATGGCGAAGATGGGCATCTCGACCCTGCAGAGCTACCGGGGCGCCCAGATCTTCGAGGCCGTGGGGCTCGACCGCGAGCTGGTCGACCGCTGCTTCACCGGCACGCCTTCGCGCGTCTCCGGCGTGGGCTACGACGTGATCGCGCAGGAAGCGGCCATGCGGCACCGGCAGGGCTTTCCCGAGCGACGCCTTCGAGTATCCCGAGCTCGACGCCGGCGGCCTCTACCAGTGGCGGCAGCGGGGAGAGCGCCACACCTTCAACCCCGACACGGTCGCGAAGCTGCAGCACGCGCGTGCGGCAGGAGCAGCTACGACACCTTCAAGCAGTTCTCGCGGCGTCGCCAACGACGAGGCCGAGCGCGCTCTGCACCCTGCGCGGGCTGCTGCGCTTCCGGTTCGCCGACGAGCCCGATCCCGCTGGACGAGGTCGAGCCGGCCAGCGAGATCGTGAAGCGCTTCTGCACGGGCGCGATGTCCTACGGCTCGATCTCGCTCGAATCGCACCAGACCCTGGCGGTGGCGATGAACCGCCTCGGCGGCAAGAGCAACACCGGCGAGGGCGGTGAGGATCCCGCGCGCTTCGTCCCGCTCCCGAACGGCGACTCGCGGCGCAGCGCGATCAAGCAGGTGGCGTCGGGACGCTTCGGCGTGACCAGCTGGTACATGGTCAACTCCGACGAGCTGCAGATCAAGATCGCCCAGGGCGCCAAGCCGGGCGAAGGCGGCGAGCTTCCCGGCCACAAGGTGAGCGAGGCGATCGCGAAGACGCGCCACTCGACGCCGGGGGTCGGTCTGATCTCGCCGCCGCCGCACCACGACATCTACTCGATCGAGGATCTGGCCCAGCTCATCTACGACCTGAAGAACGCGAATCGCTTCGGGCCGGGTGAGCGTGAAGCTCGTGTCCGAGACCGGGGTGGGCACCATCGCGGCGGGCGTCTCCAAGGGGAAGGCGGACGGCGTTCTCATCTCGGGGCACGACGGCGGGACGGGCGCCTCGCCCCAGGCCTCCATCAAGTACGCGGGCGTCCCCTGGGAGATCGGCCTGGCCGAGACCCAGCAGACGCTGGTGCTGAACGACCTGCGCGGCCGCATCCGCGTGCAGACCGACGGCGGCCTGAAGACGGGCCGCGACGTGGCGATCGCGGCCCTGCTGGGCGCGGACGAGTTCGGGTTCGCGACCGCGCCGCTGGTCGCCATGGGCTGCATCCTCATGCGGGTGTGCCACCTGAACACCTGCCCGGTCGGCATCGCGACCCAGAACGAGGAGCTGCGCAAGCGCTTCGCCGGCACGCCCGAGCACGTCGTCCAGTACTTCCTCTTCGTCGCCGAAGAGGTGCGGGAGCTGATGGCGAAGCTCGGCTACCGCACGATGGACGAGATGATCGGCCAGGTGGATCGGCTCGAGGCCGCCGACGCCGGCCGTCACTGGAAGGCGCGCGGGGTCGACCTCTCCGATCTGCTCGCGAAGCCGCGCCGTCGACTACGCCATCTACAACACGGGCTCGCAGGACTGGAGCGTGCTCGACGACGTCTTCGACCAGAAGCTGCTGCGGCTGGCCGAGCCGGCGCTCGAGCGGCGCGAGAAGGTCGTGATCGACGAGGGCATCCGGAACACCGACCGCACCGTGGGCACCATCCTCGGGCTCGGAGGTCTCCCGCCGCTACGGACCGGAGGGGCTGCCCGAGGACACGATCACGCATCAACCTGAAGGGTTCGGCGGGCCAGAGCCTGGGGCGTTCTGCACGAGCGGGCTCACCTTCGTCGTGGACGGCGACACCAACGACTACTGCGGCAAGGGCCTCTGCGGCGGGAAGATCATCGTCCGCGTGCCGGAGGGCTCCACCTTCGAGCCGGGCGAGAACATCATCACGGGCAACGTCGTTCTCTACGGCGCCACCTCGGGCGAGGCCTACTTCGAGGGCGTCGCGGGCGAGCGCTTCTGCGTGCGCAACAGCGGGGCCGACGCGGTGGTGGAGGGCGTGGGCGACCACGGCTGCGAGTACATGACCGGGTGGCAACGTGGTCATCCTGGGCCGCACCGGGCGGAACTTCGGCGCCGGCATGTGCGGCGGCTTCGCCTACGTGCTGGACGAGGACGGCTCGCTTCCCCGACCGGGTCAACCCCGAGCGCGTGCTGCTCGAGCCGCTGACCGACGAGGACGAGGAGCGCATCCAGCGGCTGGTCCGGCGGCACTTCCAGTACACGCGCAGCAAGCGGGCGGACGAAGTGCTGCGCAAGTGGAACAGCTACGCGCCGAAGTTCGTGAAGGTCTTCCCGAAGGACCTGAAGCTGGCGCTGGTCGACCGGATCTCGGCGCACACGGGCGACGGCTAGCGCACGATTCCTTCCTGGCCGCGACGTGGCGGCAAGGCAGCAAGGCAGCGAGGAGGAAGCCCCACCATGGCAAAGCCGACGGGATTCCTGGAGTACCCGCGCAAGGGCACTCCCTACCGTCCGGTCGAGGAGCGCGTGAAGGACTACGCGCTCGCCCAGACCGACATGCCGGTGGACGACCTGAAGGTCCAGGCCGCGCGCTGCATGGATTGCGGCATCCCGTTCTGCAACAACGGCTGCCCGTTGGGGAACATCATCCCCGACTGGAACGACCTGGCGTACCGGGACAAGTGGGAAGACGCGCTCCTGCGTCTGCACTCGACCAACAACTTCCCGGAGTTCACCGGGTCTCGTCTGTCCCGCACCCTGCGAAGCCGCCTGCGTGCTGGGGATCAACCAGGATCCCGTGACCATCAAGGCGGTCGAGTGGGAGATCATCCGGCGCGGCTTCGACGAGGGTTGGGTGCGTCCCGTGCGCCCCGAAGCGCCGGAGCGGGCGCAGCGTCGCGGTGGTCGGCTCGGGCCCCGCGGGCATGGCGGCCGCCCAGCAGCTGAGCCGCGCGGGCCACACCGTCACCCTGTTCGAGAAGAACGACCGGATCGGCGGGCTGCTGCGATACGGCATCCCCGACTTCAAGCTCGAGAAGTGGCTGGTCGACCGCCGCATGGAGCAGATGCGGGAAGAGGGCGTGCAGTTCCAGACGGGCGTGCACGTGGGGGTGGATCTGTCGGCCGCGGAGCTGCGCCAGAGCTTCGACGCGGTGCTCCTCTGCCTGGGCTCCGAGCAGCCCCGGGACCTTCCGATCGAGGGCCGGGATCTGGCCGGCATCCACTTCGCGATGGACTTCCTGCCGCAGCAGAACCGCCGGGTGGCCGGTGACACCCTGGATCCGGCGGACGAGATCCTGGCCACCGACAAGCACGTCGTGGTCCTCGGGGGCGGCGATACCGGCTCGGACTGCGTCGGTACCTCCCACCGGCAGGGCGCTGCCAGCGTCACGTCGATCGAGCTGCTGGAGCGCCCGCCCGATCGCCGCGATCCCTCGACACCCTGGCCCCAATGGCCCCTCATGTTTCGCTCCTCCAGCTCGCACGACGAGGGCGGCACGCGCGAGTACGCGCTGCTGACGAAGCGCTTCCTCGGCGAGAGCGGCCGGGTGAAGCAGCTCGAAGCGGTTCAGGTGCGCTTCGGCCCGCCCGACGCGAGCGGCCGAGCGAAGCTCGAGGAGGTTCCGGGCTCCACGGTGGTGAAGCCCGCCGACCTGGTGCTGCTCGCCATGGGCTTCGTGCATCCCGTACACACCGGTCTCGTGGACGAGCTGGGCGTCGACAAGGATCCTCGCGGGAACGTTCGAGCCGATACCCGTGGGTATGCGACCAGCGAGCCGGGTGTGTTCGCCGCCGGCGACTGCCGGCGGGGGCAGTCCCTGGTGGTGTGGGCGATCTCCGAGGGGCGCGAAGCGGCGCGGGCGGTGGATCGGTACCTCGTGGGCGCGACGCGGCTGCAGACGAAGAGCTCCGTGCTGGCCTGAGGCGGCTCGCGCCGGCGGGAACGTGCCGTCACGCGCGTGCGCCGTGTCGCGCCGCGCGGGGCTTGCTCGTTCACAATCGAACAGCAGTTCAGGCGAGGAGCGCCCGCTTTCGTGCCGCGCACCGCGAGCGGCCGTGTTAGCTTTAGCGGCATGGCGGTCGCCAACGCGCACGAGCAGGCCTCCGATCGCAGCCCGGTACCCGGCGGCTCGCGGGTCGCGGAGCTCGATCGACTCGAGCGCGCGGTGCGGGCGCTGATCGATCAGCAGGCCTCCCTGCAGCTCGAGAACGCGCGGCTGCGGGAATCCCTCGACGAGTCCGAGCATGCCGTGGAGGCCGGGCGCGCCGCGCTCGAGGGCCTCGAGGAACGCCTGCTCGGTGAGAGCGAACGCCGCCAGGACGCCATCAAGCGCATTGAAGACCTCGTCCGGCTCCTCGAGAAGCTCGACCCGCGCCTGGGCGGCGCGGCCGCGAAGCGCGGCTGACGCATGGCGCCCGGGCTGCAGCGGAGCGACTCGGCGACACCCGCCTCGGGGGCGCGTCGTCGCCGGCGCCCGGTCGCGGTGCGGATCGGCGGCAAGGAATACCGCGTCCTCACCGAGGACGACGAGGAGCTGCTGCAGCGGGTGGCCCTGCGCGTGGACGAAGCGATGGCCCGGGTGCGCGACCGGACCGAGACCGTCGACTCCCTCGACCTGGCCGTCCTGACGGCGCTCAATCTGGCGCGTGAGCTGACGCTCCTGAAGGACGTGGCCGGCGGCGCCGGCGAGACCCGGCGGCTGCGTGAGATCGTCGAGCTCGCCGAGGACGCCCTGCGCGGCCCGCTCCCGGGCTGATGCCGACGGCCGTGCGGGGCCGGTCGCCCGGAGAGACCGCGGCGCGTGCTCCTCGCCGGTTCTCGGGTCCCGAAGCCGGAGAGACGGTGGAAGAGATCGCGGTCCAGAAGCGCCGCCTGCGGAAGGCGATCGGTCGCCTCCGCCGGGAGCGGCCGCCGGATCCGGATGCCGCACGGGCTGCCGCTGCACGCGTCGCTTCCCTGCCCGAGTTCGTCCGGGGCGAGACCATCGCGGTCTACGCCGCGCTCGGCGATGAGATCTCGGCCCGTCCGGTCTTCGATCGCGCCCGTGCCGCCGGCAAGCGCTGTCTTCTGCCGCGTATGACGGACGAGCTGCCGCGTATGACGGACGAGTGCCGCGTATGACGGACGAGCTGCCGCGCGCGGCGGGCGGGGGTGCGCTCGAGTTCTGCGAGGTCCTCCACTGGGAAGACCTGCACCCCGGACGCTACGGTGTGCCCGAGCCGCCGGAAGGTGCGAAGCGCGTCTCGCTGGCGCGGTCGGCGGTGGTGGTGGTTCCCGGGGTCGCCTTCGACCGCCGGGGAGGGCGGCTCGGTCGCGGCCAGGGCTTCTACGACCGGGCCCTGCGGGCGGCGCGAGGCGAGCCCCGGGGCGAAGGGGCCGGACCCTTCGTCGTCGGGCTGGCCGTTTCGAGTCAGCTCCTGGAAGAGGTACCCGTGGAATCGCACGACGAGTCGATGGACGCAGTGGTGACCGAGCGCGAGATCGCTCGCGTCGAGCCGGGGCCGACCGCCGCCCGGCGGGAGCCGGGCTCGCGATGAGCGCCGAGCCGCTGGATCCCGCCCTCGCCGCGGAGGTCGATCGCCAGCTCGCGGAATTCGACCGGGGCGCCGTCGAGTTCTACGGCCGGGACGAGCTGCGCGAGCGGCTTGGCGAAGCCCTGCGCGCGAATCGCCCGCTGCGGGTGAAGCTCGGCATGGATCCCTCGGCGCCCGACCTGCACATCGGGCACACCGTGGTGCTGCACAAGCTCAAGATCTTCCAGGACCTGGGGCACGTTCCGATCTTCCTCGTGGGTGACTTCACCGCGGCCATCGGAGATCCCTCGGGTCGCAGCAAGACCCGTCCGCCGCTGGCACCCGAGCAGATCGAGGAGAACGCGCGCACCTACGTGTCGCAGGTGGCGCGCATCCTGGACGTCGAGCGAGCCGAGGTGCGGTTCAACGGCGAGTGGATGAACGCATTCCGGCCGGCGGACTTCGTCCGTCTCTGCGCTCATTACACCGTGGCGCGTCTGCTGGAGCGGGACGACTTCGCGAAGCGCTACGCGGAAGGGGTTCCCATCTTCGCCCACGAGTTCCTCTACCCCTTCGTGCAGGCGTACGACTCGGTCGCGCTGGAGGCCGACGTGGAGCTCGGCGGAACGGATCAGACCTTCAACATGCTGATGGCGCGAGAGGTGCAGCGCGCGTATGGGCAGCCTTCCCAGGCGGTCATCACGCATCCACTGCTGGTCGGCACCGACGGACACGAGAAGATGTCCAAGAGCCTCGGCAACTACATCGGCATCACCGAGGAGCCCAACGAGATCTTCGGGAAGGTGATGAGCATCTCGGACGTGTCGCTCATGGACTACGTCGAGTACCTGGGGGCGGGCGAGTGGACGGATCTCCAGCCCGCGCGCGACGCGATCAAGCGCGGGGACGGCGATCCCATGGGGCTCAAGAAGGAGGTCGCTCGTCGGCTGGTGGGCCGCTATCACGGAGAGCCGGCGGGAGCCGACGCCGTCGCGCACTTCGAGCGCGTGGTGCAGGCCAGGCAGCTGCCGGAGGACGTCCCGGAGCACCGCCTGGAGCTCGCGGGGCGGGCCGGGCTCTCCCTGCTGGACGTGCTCGAGCGCCTGGAACTCGTCGGCAGCCGCGGCGAGGCGCGGCGGCTGGCCAGGCAGGGGGCGGTGTCGGTGGACGGAGAGCGCGTGGCGGACCCGACCGTGGAGCTCCCGGCCGGCAGCTATCTCGTCCGGTGCGGGAAGCGGCGTTTCGCCCGCGTCACACTGGGCTGACGAGAGGCCGGATCCGGCGGCCCGGATTTCCCCGGGGGCAACAAGGCGCGGCTGAGGCGGCTTTGGGGGTGGCGGAGGGGTTGACCGAAGCGCAGGCTTCTCGTACGTTCCGGCGCCCGCTAAGGACAGGCCCCTGGGCCGGTCGACGGCGCCGAGAGACAGAGAGTCGTGGGTCGTAGAAAGTCGTAGCGGGATTCAACGCGCATCTTCGGATCGAGCTGCCGCAGGTAGTAAAATCAGGTCTCGCCCGGTTCGATTGGACGGGACCTTCGGTCTTCGACGCGCGGAAGAAGAAGAAACAGACGGTAGTCGCCTCAAGAGTTCGAAACAGACTCCAGCAGGCTTCGTCCGATCTTTGAAAACTGAATAGCGTGTGGTTCGACTGCGCATGAGGAAGCGCGGTCGGACGTAGGAACTCGAGAAATTCCTTTAGGCGTTGCTGTGCGTGTGGCGACCCTGCGGAGGGCTTCGGCTCTCGACTGGGTCGGACGCGTGCAGCGCCGCAATACGTCAAAGCGTGAAGCCGGGGTCTTCGGATCTCGTCTTCAAGCTGGGTTTAAACTGGAGAGTTTGATCCTGGCTCAGAACGAACGCTGGCGGAGTGCTTCAGACATGCAAGTCGTACGCGAAAGTCACCTTCGGGTGATGAGTAAAGTGGCGCACGGGTGAGTAACGCGTGGATAATCTGCCTTCGGGTTTGGGACAACTCCGGGAAACTGGAGCTAATACCGAATGAGACCACAGAGTCTTCGGGCTCAGTGGCCAAAGATGGCCTCTTCTTGAAAGCCATCGCCCGTTGATGAGTCCGCGTCCCATTAGCTAGTTGGTGAGGTAACGGCTCACCAAGGCTCCGATGGGTAGCTGGTCTGAGAGGATGACCAGCCACACTGGAACTGAGACACGGTCCAGACTCCTACGGGAGGCAGCAGTCGGGAATCTTGGGCAATGGGCGCAAGCCTGACCCAGCAACTCCGCGTGAGGGATGAAGGCCTTCGGGTCGTAAACCTCTGTCGGGAGGGAAGAACGGGCCGTAGGCGAATAGCCTGCGGTCTTGACGGTACCTCCAAAGGAAGCGCCGGCTAACTCCGTGCCAGCAGCCGCGGTAATACGGAGGGCGCAAGCGTTGTTCGGAATCATTGGGCGTAAAGCGGGTGTAGGCGGCTTGGCAAGTCGGGTGTGAAATCCCTGGGCTCAACCCAGGAACTGCACTCGAAACTGCCTCGCTAGAGTCCCGGAGAGGGTGGCGGAATTCCCGGTGTAGAGGTGAAATTCGTAGATATCGGGAGGAACACCAGTGGCGAAGGCGGCCACCTGGACGGTGACTGACGCTCAGACCCGAAAGCGTGGGGAGCAAACAGGATTAGATACCCTGGTAGTCCACGCCGTAAACTTTGGGTGCTCGTCGTAGCGGGTATTGACCCCTGCTGTGACCAAGCTAACGCGAGAAGCACCCCGCCTGGGGAGTACGGTGGCAACACTAAAACTCAAAGGAATTGACGGGGGCCCGCACAAGCGGTGGAGCATGTGGTTTAATTCGAAGCAACGCGCAGAACCTTACCTGGGTTTGACATGTACGGAACCTCTTGGAAACTTGAGGGTGCCTTCGGGAGCCGTAACACAGGTGCTGCATGGCTGTCGTCAGCTCGTGTCGTGAGGTGTTGGGTTAAGTCCCGCAACGAGCGCAACCCCTACCGTTAGTTGCCATCAGTTCGGCTGGGCACTCTAGCGGGACTGCCGGTGTTAAACCGGAGGAAGGTGGGGATGACGTCAAGTCCTCATGGCCTTTATATCCAGGGCTACTCACGTGCTACAATGGTCGGTACAGAGGGTCGCCAACCCGCGAGGGGGAGCCAATCCCACAAAGCCGGCCTCAGTTCGGATTGGAGTCTGCAATTCGACTCCATGAAGGTGGAATCGCTAGTAATCGG